>NZ_CP114040.1:7600000-10987500 GCF_026965555.1 Nannocystis punicea
CAGCTCGACGGCCGAGGGGGTGAAGCGGTCGTCGAAGAGCTGCTCGAGCCGGGTGTCCCAGGTGCTCGCGCCAGTAGGCGCGCCGAGCTCGCCGCTGTTCGACGCGCGACGGCAACCCGCGAGCGCGGACCACGAAGCCAACGACAACCCGAGCGCGATGCTGGCCCAAGGGCCAGGTCTCCGCGCTGCCCGACGAACGTCCATCTATGAGGAGAGTAACGTATGCTCACGCCCGTGCGCACCCCTCTCCGCTCTGGCCTCGGACTCGCCCTCGCCGCGCTGTGCGCCTGCGCGAGCGGGCCCCGGCCCTTCCCGCCGCCGGTGCCGGAGGTCCTGGCGAAGAACCAGGCCGCCGGCGATCCGCACGCCGGCCGCTTCACCTACGACGAGGCGGTCGCCGGCCTCCCCGAGGGCTCGCGCCTGCTCGCCGTCCTCAGCACCGACGCCGGCGAGATCCACTGCGCGCTCGACCCCAGCGAGGCGCCGATCGCGGTGGCCAACTTCGTCGGCCTGGCCCGCGGCGTTCGCCCGTTCCAGGACACCCCGGACGGCCCCTGGCACACCGCGCCGTACTACGACGGCACCCCGGTCCACCGCGTCCAGGACGGTGAATTCATCCAGACGGGTCGCCGCGGGACCGGTCCGGGCTTCGTCCTCCAGGACGAGATGTCTGCCGGACACGTGTTCGATCGCCCGGGCCTGCTCGCGCTCGCCAACACCGGGGCGCCGCACACCAGCGCGGCCGAGTTCTTCATCTCGATCGCCCCGCTGACCCAGCTCAAGGGCAAGCACACCATCATCGGCTCGTGCGACTCCGAGGATGTCGTCCGCGAGCTGGCGCGCCGGGCCCTGGCCGATGCCGCGAATCCGCCGCAGATCCAGACGGTCACGATCCGGCGCGAGCCGTGACCCGCGATCTTCCTCACGGCTCTGCGCTCGCAGATTCGCTGGCCACGGCGCGCGGTCGTGGGAAAACCCTCGCCGTCTACGGACCTACGACCATGCCCGAGATCTCGCACGTCCGCATCCTCTCCTACTCCTGTGCGCTGGTGCTTTCCGCCTGCGCCCCCGACGCCGACAAGACCGACGCCGGCAAGGCCGCGCCGACCAAGACCGAGGCCAAGAAGCCGGACGCCAAGGCGCCGGAAGCGAAGGCCCCGGAGGCCAAGGCCCCCGAGACCAAGCAAGAGCCCAAGACCGAGGCGCCGCCCGCCTCGAAGTTCAAGAAGGGCCAGATGGCGCGCCCGGGCCTCTCGCCGGCCGAGGTGCTCGAGTTCAACAAAGCCCAAGGCGACCCGATGGGCGAGATCACCCTCGAGCAGGCGCTCGCCGGTGACGAGGCGCTCGCCGACAAGTCGAAGGGCAAGCTGTTCGCCACCCTCGACACCACGATGGGGCCGATCCGCTGCGAGCTGTTCGAGGAGCAGACGCCGAAGACGGTCGCCAACTTCGTCGGCCTCGCGCGCGGCGTGCGGCCCTACTACGTCAAGAAGGAAGACACCTGGAAGACGGGCAACTTCTACGACGGCACCCTGTTCCACCGCGTGATCCCCGGCTTCATGCTGCAGGGCGGCGACCCGCTCGGCACCGGCACCGGCGGCCCCGGCTTCCTCATCGTCGACGAGTTCGACAAGAGCCTGCGCCACAACGGCCCGGGCATCCTGTCGATGGCCAATCGCGGCCCCAACACCGGCAGCTCGCAGTTCTTCGTCACCGTCGCGGCCACGCCGCACCTCGACGACAAGCACGCGGTGTTCGGCAAG
The DNA here is from genome assembly GCF_026965555.1 of Nannocystis punicea. Taxonomy (GTDB): domain Bacteria; phylum Myxococcota_A; class Polyangia; order Nannocystales; family Nannocystaceae; genus Nannocystis; species Nannocystis punicea. The sequence continues at coordinate 7,601,764 of NZ_CP114040.1, forward strand.
TGCGACTCCAAGAACGCGATCGCCATCAGCAAGGTCAAGACCCGCGCCGACCGCCCGCTCGACGACGTGAAGATCAACAAGGTCACGTTCGAGCGCGCCAAGAAGTGAGCGCGTCTCCACGGCATGGCCGCCTGGACCTGTGCTTCGAGACAGGTCTAGACGGCCATGTGCCGTTTCATCGCGCGCGGCCGGCGGGATGACGAGCGCTCTCAGGTGAGCTCCGGCGGTCGGCGGGCGTAGGTTTGGCATGTCCTCAAGGGCATGTGCGAATCGACATGCCCTGACGGACAGTATGATTCAACGCCGCGAGCCGCGATCGGCAGCTCGCGAACAAACTGACGGCGAGTGACCGATGCAGCGCCTCGGCGACTTCGCCGATGCCGCCCGACAAGCCCCAACTGCCCTTAAACGGCGAAGCCGCCGGAGACTCGCGTCCCGGCGGCTTCGTTCACGCGGCTGCGCCTCAGTGCGGCCCGTGCTCGCTCTCGTGGGCGGCGCGGTCCTTGCGGCGGCGCTCGTCGAGGTACTGCGCGACCGCTCGCCAATCGGCCGGCCCTGCCACCAGCTCACCGGACATGAACTTGCGGAACGGCGCGTTCGGGTGGTCTTCCGGCGGCATCGAAAGGGCGGCGCGGAGCACGTCGTCGATGGTGTCGGCGAGCTTGACCTCGAGCGCCTTGAGGACGTTCTTCGGCACGTCCTGCAGGTCCTTCTCGTTGTCGCGCGGGCAGATGACGGTCTTCATGCCGCCGCGGAAGGCCGCGAGCAGCTTGTCCTTGAGCCCGCCGATCGGCAGCACCTTGCCGCGCAGGTTGATCTCGCCGGTCATCGCCACGTCCTTGCGCACGGGCACCTGCAGCAGCGCGGAGACCAGCGAGGTGACGATCGTGACGCCGGCGGAGGGCCCGTCCTTCGGCACCGCGCCCTCGGGGAAGTGGACGTGGAAGTCGATGTGCTCGTAGAAGTCGGGCTCGAGGCCGAACGACAGCGAGCGCGAGCGGACGTAGGTGACGGCCGCCTGGGCCGACTCCTGCATCACCTCGCCGAGCTTGCCGGTCAGGGTCACCTTGCCCTTGCCGGCGGAGACGGTGACCTCGGCGGGCAGCAAGTCGCCGCCGAAGATCGTCACGGCGAGGCCGTTCGTCATGCCGATCTGGTCGTTGGTCTCGGCGACGTTGTAGCGGAACTTCTGCGGCCCCAGGAGGCGCTGGACCGTGCGCACGTCGACCTTGTACGCCTTCTTCTTCTTGCCCTCTTTGATGTACTCGCGGGCCAGCTTGCGGACCACCGAGCCGACGGCGCGCTCGAGGTTACGGACGCCGGCCTCCTTGGTGTAGTGGTGGATGAGCTCGCCGACCGCCTGGTCGGTGAACGTGACCTCCACCGACGCCAGGCCGTTGGCCTCGAGCTGCTTCGGGATGAGGTACTGGCGGCAGATCTTGCCCTTCTCCTCGTCCGTGTAGCCGGTGAGCTCGATGATCTCCATGCGGTCCTGCAGCGGCAGCGGGATCGAGTGCAGCGAGTTCGCGGTGCACAGGAACAGCACGTCGCTGAGGTCGTAGTCGAGGTCGAGGAAGTGGTCGACGAAGGCCTGGTTCTGCTCGGGGTCGAGGACCTCGAGCATCGCCGCCGACGGGTCGCCGCGGAAGTCCATCGAGATCTTGTCGATCTCGTCGAGCAGGAACACCGGGTTGTTGGAGCCGGCCTTGCGCAGACCCTGGATGATCTTGCCCGGCATCGCGCCGATGTAGGTGCGCCGGTGGCCGCGGATCTCGGCCTCGTCGCGCACGCCGCCGAGCGACACGCGGACGAACTTGCGGTTGGTGGCCCGAGCCACGCTCTTCGCCAGCGACGTCTTGCCGACGCCGGGCGGGCCGACGAGGCACAGGATCGGGCCCTTGAGCTTCGGCACCAGCGAGCGCACCGCCAGGTACTCGATGATGCGCTCCTTCGGCTTCTCGAGCCCGTAGTGGTCCTGGTCGAGGATCTTCTCGGCCTCGTCGACGTCGAGCTTCTCGACCGTGCGCTCGTCCCACGGCAGCGCCAGCACCGTGTCGATGTAGTTGCGCACGACCGTGGCCTCGGCGCTCATCGGGCTCATCATCTTGAGCTTGCGCAGCTCCTTCTTGAGCCGGTCGGTCGCCTCGGCCGACATCTTCTTGCGGCGCACCTTCTCCTCGAGCTCCGCGATCTCGTTCTTGAACTCGTCCTGCGAGCCGAGCTCCTTCTGGATCGCCTGCATCTGCTCGTTGAGGTAGTACTCCTTCTGGTTCTTCTCCATCTGCTTCTTGACGCGCGTCCGGATCTTCTTCTCCACCTGGAGAATCTCGATCTCGTTCTGCATCAGCTCGTAGAGCTTCTCCAGGCGCGCGCGGACCGACTCGGTCTCGAGCAGCTCTTGCTTGGCCGACAGCTTGAAGTTCACGTGCGCCGCGATCGTGTCGGCCATGCGCGACGGGTTGTCGATGCTCGCCACGCTCGCGGCCAGCTCGGGCGGCACGCGCTTGTTGAGCTTGACGTAGTTCTCGAAGGTCGCCTGCACCGAGCGCATCAGCGCCGCCAGCTCGGGCTCCTCCTCGACGGTAACGACGCTCGGCTCGACGACGTCGACCTCGACCAGGAAGTACTTGTCGTGGTCGATGTAGCGCCCGATCTTCGCCCGGCTCTTGCCCTCGACCAGCACCTTGACCGTGCCGTCGGGCAAGCGGAGCAGCTGGATGATGCTGCCGATCGTGCCGAACGTGTGGATGCCGTCGGGCCGGGGATCGTTGACCTTGGCCTTCTTCTGCGCGCAGAGCAGGATGCTCCGATCGCTGGCCATGGCCTCTTCGAGGGCGTTGATCGACTTCTCGCGCCCGACGAAGAGCGGCACGACCTCGTGCGGGAAGACGATGAGCTCGCGGAGCGGGAGAAGCGGGATCTTGCGTGCCATGAAGGAGCCTGGCGGCAAACCTAGCATCCGGCCCAGGTGGGGTCAAACACCGCGCGTGCGCTGCCCCCCCGCGGCACACCTCGGCGCGACTCGAGACCGATGTGTGTGTCTCCAACGAGTCCGATCGGCCAGGCTCGTTTTGTGAGCCCTCGCTCACCCTCTCGGCGCGATGAACCACCGCCACAGCCGCGCGAGCGCGGCGCCGACGAGCACACCCCAGGGCAGGCCGGGCGCGCCCGTGACGGCCAGCGCGAGCGCGACGACCTCGACGCGGACGTCGCTGTGCGACCACGGAGGGAGCCTCGCGCCGAGCCGCGCCGCGAACGCGTCGGCGCTCGGCAATTCGAAGCGCGGTCGCTCGCCGCGCAACACGTCCCGCGCGTGCGCCAGCGACAGAAATGCCGCGAACGCGCCGAAGCCGAGCAACACCAGGCCCGCGACGCTCGAGCGACCCGCCTCGGCGACCAGCGCGTAGGTCAACGCGGCGACGTAGGCCGCGTGCCCGAACGGCTGCACCGCGGGCGCGAGCCACTGCACGTCGGCCGCGCCCCCGCGCCCGCGGACCAGTCGCGCGAGCGCGGGCACCACGGCCGCGAGCTGCACCCCGATGCAGAGCAGCGCGGCCCCGAGGACGATCCCGAGCCGACCACCGAGCAGAGCGGCGGGCCCGGCGAGGACCGCCGTCACCGTGGCCGCGAGCTCGATCTGTCCCAGCGGACGGCCGCCGTCGGCCAGGCGACTCACGATCGCGCGCAGCCACCCCGACGCGCTCGCGGCGCCCTCGACCGCGTCGCCGCGATCGCTCCAGATCACCGCCTCGAGCCGCGCCCGATCCTCGCCGTAAACATAGCGCGCGAGATCTGCGGGCCCGCGCTGCGGCGGCCACCGCATCTCCTCCGCGATCGGCAGCTCGGCCGGCACGCTCGCGAGGTGGCCGGTGCACCACGCACTCGGACGTCCGAGAGCGTCGCCGAGCGAGTAGCCCTCGTCGGCCGCGAGCGGGTGCTCGACCAGCGCCCGCAGCAGCGGCTCGGCGATCACCGCGCTCTCGAACGCCAGCAGCGCCGGGGCCGCGATCGGCTCGCCGGACGACACGACCCTCGCGCCATGTACGATCGAACATGTCCCCGGGGCCATGAGCACCTCGGCGAAGCCGGCGCGGCGGGCGGCGTCGGCGAGGCGGACCGCGGTGGTGGTGCCGAGCACCGGGAGGGCGAGGTCGACCCGCGCCTCGGCGTCGGGCATGAGCACGAGGACGGGCGCGCTCACGACGTCATCACCGCCGCGAGGTCGCTCAGCTGCAGCCCGGCGAGCCCGGGGATCACGCGGTGGGCCGACTGTTGCCGCTGGTGCCCCGGCCGGCCTGGCGGCGGGTTGGCCGCCGCGGTCGCCAGCACCCGCATGCCGGCGGCCAGCCCGGCTGCGATCCCGGCCTCGCTGTCCTCGATCACCAGGCAGCGCTCCGGCGCCGCGCCGAGCCGCTGGGCGGCCAGGACATAGCCCTCCGGCGACGGCTTGCCGCGGGTCACGTCCTCCGCCCCGACGTAGAAGCGCAGCGCCGCGGCGATCTCGAGCACCGCCAGCGCTTGCACGATCTCCGCCCGCGACGAGCCGCTCACAATCGCCACCGGGATCCCGGCGGCGTGGGCCAGAGAGACCAGCTCGCGCGCCCCCTCGAGGACAGGAAGCCTCAACCCGGCGGCGAACATCTCGTCCTTGGCGGCCGAGGTGCCGGCGAGGACTTCGGCCAGGGTGGTCCCCAGGCGCGCTTCCAATCGCAGCTCGGCGTAGATCTCCTGCCACGCGTGGCCAATCACGAACAGCTGTTCGGATTCGCTGAGTTCGAGCCCGCGTCCTGCGCAGAAGCGGACCAGGCCCTCGGTATGGATGTGCTCGCTGTGGACGAGGGTCCCGTCGAGGTCGAGGAGCAGCGCTTGCGGCAGGCCGATCATGCCGCGACAGGCTAACCGACCTCCGGCCCTGATACACTGTCACCTCCAGATGCCTGACCCCGGCGATGAACGCTGCCTGCCCGCCCTCGCCGCGGCCTTGCGGAGCCTCCTGCTCCCCGGCGCGGGCGCGGCCGAGCGGGCGCTCGCGGCCTTCGCCGAGCCGCAGGGGCTCGACTTCGCCGCCTTCCTCGAGCCCAGCGGACTCGGCTTTGCCCCGCGCGGCGTGTGGATGCGCGAGCGTGGGGCGCCGCGCGGCGACGAGCTGCGGTTGCCCCCGCGCTGGCTCGAGGCGTTCGCCGAGGGCCGAGTCGTCAGCGCCCCGGCCGGCGAAGTGTCTCCACCCGAGCTCAAGCCGCTGCGACTGTTCGGCGCCCCTGCGCTGCTCGCCGCCCCCGCGCGCGGCGACGGCCTCGTCGGCGTGCTCCTGTTCGCCGCCTTCGGCCAGCGCTTCACCTGGTCCGAAGGACATGCCCATTCGGCCAGCGCCCTGGCCGCCGCCCTGGCCGCCGCGCTCGTGCGCATCGACGAGACCGCCGCCGTCCTCGACCACCTGCCGCAGCGGATCGCCTGGAAGGACGGCCGCCTGCGCTACCGCGGGGCCAACCGCGCCTTCGCCCGCGCGGCCGGCCTCACCGGCGCCCAGCTGGCCGGCCGCACCGACCGCGAGTTGGTCCTGCGCCCCGAGCTGTGCGACGGCGGCGACGTCGCCCGGCGGCACGAGCGCGAGGTGCTCCAGAGCGGCCGGCCGCAGATCGCCCGCATCGAGGCGACGCAGGTCGCGGCGGGGCGCGAGCAGTGGCTCGCGGTCAGCCGGATCCCGCTCACCGGCAACGACGGCAAGCCCTCGGGCGTGATCGTCGTCAGCGAGGACATCACCGACCGCCTGCAGGCGGCCGCGCTGCTGCGCCACGCCGAGCGCACCGGCGCGGTCGCGCGGCTGGCCGCGGCGATGAGCGCCGACCTCCAGGCGCCGCTGACCGACATCGAGAACCTCGCCACCGACGAGCGGATCCGCGGCGCCGCGCGCAACGCCACCGACCTCGTGCGCCAGCTCGCCGCGTTCGCGCGCCGCCAGCTGGCCGACCCGATCGACGTCGCCCCCGCCACGCTGATCGCCCGCATGGGCAGCCTGCTCGCGCGCGTGCTCGGCGACGGCCTCGCGCTCGACCTCCCGGTCGAGGGCCTGCGCAGCGCCGTCCGCGTCGACCCGCGCCAGCTCGAGCTGCTGGTCGTGGCCATCGTGCGACATGTCCGTTCGTACATGCCCCAAGGTTCCAAGCTCTCGATCGACGTCGCCCCGCAGACGCTCGGCCTCGAGCGCTCCCTGGGCTTCGGCCTGCCCGCCGGCGAGTACGTCCGGATCCGCTTCCTCGCCTACCCCGTCGACTACGGCACCGCCGAGGAGAGCGAGGCCCTGCGCGCGCGCCTGGCCCTGGCGCAGACGATCGCCCGCCACGGCGGCGGCGCCCTGCGCCTCAACCGCGACGGCGAGTCGAGCTTCCGCGCCGGCCTCGACTCGCTGGCGATCGAGGTCGTCCTGCCGCGGGTGTTCAGCATCCCGCGCGTCGTCGACACGCCCCCCGCGCCCGACACCCGCGGCATCGAGTCGGTGCTGATCCTCGACGACGACCTCCACCTGCGCGGGGCCGTGGCCGCCGCCCTGCGCCAGCTCGGCTACACCGTCCACATCGCCGAGCACCTCGACGAGGCGCTGGCGATGCAGCGCCAGACGCGGCCGCCGCCGGCCCTGGCGCTGATCTCGTCCGAGCTGTCGGCCGGGACCGGCGAGGCCGCCCGCGCCCTGCAGAAGGCCCAGCCCGAGCTGCGCGTCCTGGTGCTGTCGCGCCACGCCGGCGGCGAGGGCGTGGTCGTGTCCGGCAGCTTCGAGGCCCTGGCCGCCCGCGTCCGCCAGGCCCTCGACACCCGCCCCGGCTGACGCGCGCGCCGGCGCGAGAGAAGCACGACGCCTGTCTGCAAGGACATGTCGTCGTAGGCATGTTCGAACGAACATGTCCATTCGAGCATGCTCTCTCGATCCTGCCCTCCGGAGCATCCTCCCGCGCGCCGCGCTCGCCGCCGGGTCGGCGCGACCTCGCCCCCGATCTGCGCACGCGGACTGCGCACGCGGACACGCACGCGAGTTCGCCGGTGCTGGTTCGCCGTCGCGATTCGGGCGCGGTCCGGTCCGCATCGCGGGTCTGCGTCCGAACAACGCACAGCGGGCCCTGCGCGCCCTTGTGGGCCCGATCCGGCCCTGGAGATCTCCCCGCGCGCGTTGCTGGGGTGAGGCGCAAGAACAGCGTATCGAAGCGACCGCGGGGCCTGTCGGCGCGCGCGCCGCTGCGCGTGTTCGCGGCGAGTTTTGGTACACCTTGCCCAGCAACCGGTGATGACGGCGCAGGGGCACACGGGAGTTCGCATTGCCGTGGCGTGACCACTACCTCGCGGCGATGCACGACATCCGTCGGGGCCTCGGCGAGCAGGTCGACCTGCCGGCGCTCGTCGGCTCGATCTTGTGGCACGCCGAGCAGTTCTTCGACGGCGGCGGCGCGGCCTTCTACCTCGCCCAGCCCGAGGGCCTGCGGGCGATCGCCGGCGCGAGCGCGGTGATCCGCGTCCTCGGCGAGCACATCGAGGGCGACGGCAGCCCGGTGATGGACGTCTGGCGCACGGGTCACGCGGTGCTCGTCCCGCCCGACCACGACAGCTCGATCGGCCTCGCGCTGACGCCCGTCGAGACCCACGACCGTCGGCTCGGCGTGATGGTCATCGGCGGCCTCACCGGCCTGTCGGCGGTCGACAACATGACGCTCGCCGAGATGACGCCGTTCGCGGGTCTCCTCGCCATCAGCGTCGTCAACGCCGGCCTCTACATCACCGCCCGGCAGGAGCTGGCCGAGCGTCGCAAGGCCGAGGCCGCCCTGCGCGAGAGCGAGGAGCGGTTCCGGACCCTGTTCGAGTACGCCCCGGACGCGATCCTCGTCGTCGACGCCGACACCGGCCTGTTCGTCGACCCCAACGCCAACGCCACCCGGCTGTACGGCCTCTCGCGCCAGGAGCTGCTGCACGTCGGCCCCGGGACCATGAGTCCGCCGGTCCAGCCCGACGGCCGCAACTCGCTCGAGGGGGCGCGCGAGCACGTCCTCGCGGCCATGGCCGGCGAGGCGCCGGTGTTCGAGTGGTACCACCGCAACGGGGCCGGCCAGGACATGCCGTGCGAGGTCCGGCTGGTGCGCATGCCCGCGAGCGGCCGCAACCTGGTGCGCGCCAGCGTCACCGACATCACCGAGCGCAAGCGGGCCCAGCAGGCGCTGGCGGCCGCCAAGGAGGCCGCGGAGGCCGCCAACGCCGCCAAGGGCACCTTCCTCGCCAACATGAGCCACGAGATCCGCACGCCGATGAACGCCATCATCGGCATGACGGGCCTCCTGCTCGACACCCCGCTGAGCAGCGAGCAGCGCGACTTCGTCGACACCCTGCGCTCCTCCTGCGAGTCGCTGCTGACCATCATCAACGACATCCTCGACTTCTCGAAGATCGAGGCCAACAAGCTCGAGCTCGAGAGCGAGGCCTTCAACCTGCAGGAGTTCATCGACGGCGTGGTCGACCTCGTCGCCGCCAGCAAGCTCGGCGACAAGCCGCTCAACCTGGCCGTCTCGATCGCCGCCGACGTCCCGCGCCGGCTCGTCACCGACTCCACGCGCCTGCGCCAGATCCTCCTCAACCTCCTCAGCAACGCCGTCAAGTTCACCGCGCACGGCGACATCAGCCTCGACGTCAGCGTCCGCGGCGTGCGGCGCCCGGGCGAGGGCCCGCCGCGCTACAGCCTCCTGTTCGCGGTCGAGGACACCGGCATCGGCATCCGCGCCGACCGCATGGACCGCCTGTTCCAGAGCTTCAGCCAGCTCGACAGCTCGACCACGCGGCGCTTCGGCGGCACGGGCCTCGGCCTGGCGATCAGCAAGCGCCTGGCCGAGATGCTCGGCGGCACCATGTGGGCCGTCAGCGAGGTCGAGCGCGGCTCGACCTTCTACTTCACCATCGACGCCGCCAGCGAGCCGTCGGCCCAGGCGATCGTCGCCGACCACGACGGCCGGTTCCGCGGCAAGCAGTTGCTGCTCGTCGACGCCAGCGGCCCGCAGCGGCGCCTGCTCGCCGGCCACGCTCACGCCTGGGGCCTGCAGACGCTCGCCTTCGCCAGCGCCGGCGAGGCTTTGGCCGGCCTGCGCGAGGTCGCCGTCGACGTCGCGGTCGTCGACACCCTCCTGCCCGACGAGCGCCACAAGGAGCTGCTCGAGGCCCTGCGCGGCGCCCAGGTCCCGGTGGTCCTGCTCGCGCCGATGGCGAGGCGGTCCTTCGGGACAGTGATCGAGGAACACGACGCACTGGTCACCAAGCCGATCAAGGGCGCCTCGCTGCTGGCCGCCCTGTCCAGCGTGCTCGGCGACGCCGACGCCCAGCCGAGCCCGCGGGTCGAGCTCGGCGCGTCGGAGTTCGACCCGTCCCTGGCCGAGCGGCTGCCGCTGCGGATCCTCGTCGCCGAGGACAACGCCACCAATCAGAAGCTCATGCTGCTGATGCTCGAGCGGTTCGGCTACCGGGCCGACTGCGCCTTCCACGGCATCGAGGCGCTCGACGCCATCAGCCGCCACGCCTACGACATCGTCCTCATGGACGTGCAGATGCCGGAGATGGACGGCCTCGAGGCTACGCGGCTGATCCGGCGCAGCGGCGGCCCGCAGCCGCGGATCGTCGCCATGACCGCCAACGCCATGGACAGCGACCGCGAGGCCTGCCTCGCCGCCGGCATGGACGACTACGTCAGCAAGCCGATCCAGATCCGCGAGCTGCGGGCCGCGCTCGAGCGCTCGCGGCGGCCGGTCGAGGTCCCGCCGCCGGTGCCGCAGCTCGACCCGTCGCTGGTGTCGACGCCGGTGGAGCTCGAGCGCGAGGCCATGGCCGGTTACCGCCAGCTGCGCGACCTGCTGGGCGTCGCCACGGCCGACGAGATCGCCGCCCTGTTCCTGCGCGAGGCCGACGAGCTGATGGCCCGCCTGCGCGCCGCCATCGCCGACGGCGACGTCGACGGCGTGCGAGAGGCCGCGCACAGCCTCAAGGGCAGCTCCGGCGGCCTGCGGCTGATGAGCCTCCACGCCCTCGCCGCGGCGCTCGAGGCCAGGAGCCGCGCCGGCGACCTGTCGCACGCGCCGGTCCTGTTCGGCGAGCTCGAGCGGCAGTACGGCGTCGTCTACGACCACCTGGCCGGGCGCCCCGGCTGACCCGACCGGGCTCACGGCGCGCGGGCCGGAGCCCCGGCGCGCTCCTGCTATACCTGCGGCGCCCGCCATGCAACGCGCCCTCCGAAGCCCCAAGGACAACGCCCCGGTCGCGCCCGAGATGAAGGTCTGCGGCGTCAACGCCTGCCTGGCGCTCGCCGCCCGCCGCCCCGACGACGTCCGCCGCGTCTACGTCCATCCGTCGCGCCTGCCCGCCTTCGGCGCCTTCCTCAAGCGCTGCGCCGAGCGCCGGATCGCCTACCACGTGGTCGAGGACGACGAGCTCGAGCGGATCACCCAGTCCGTGCACCACGAGGGCATCTGCTTCATCGCCCGCGAGCGGCCCCTGGTCGGCCTGCAGGGCGCGCTGCAGCGGCGCGACCCGACCCGCCCGCGCTGCCTCCTCTACCTCGGCGGCGTCGGCAACCCGCACAACCTCGGCGCCATCGTCCGCGTGTGCGCCCACTTCGACGTCGACGCGGTCTTCGCCGGCGGCCTCGAGTCGCACGCCTCGCCGGCCATGCTGCGCACCGCCGAGGGCGGCGCCGAGTTCGTCGACGTCGTCCCGGTCGCCGACGGCCCCAACCCGCTGGTCGCCGCGCGGCGGGCCGGCTTCCGCCTGATCGCCACCGCCGCCCGGGCCAAGCGCTCGCTCTACAGCGCCCCGCTGCCGCCGCGCTCCATCATCATGCTCGGCGCCGAGGCCGACGGCCTCGCACCTGCCCTCTTGAACATGGCCGACGAGACAGTCCAGATCCCCGGCACCGGCGCCCTCGACAGCCTCAACGTCGCCTGCGCCGCCGCCGTCGTCCTCGGCGAGTTCTGGCGCTGCCACCGGGCCCCCGCCGCGGAGTAGCCGTGGCGCGCCACCCGGTCCTCACCGACGCGCTGCTCGACGCCGCGCTCGGGCCCGAGGCCAAACCTGACCTTCAGGCCAGGTCCCCGCGCTTCTTCCACCGCCCGCTGTTCGAGCGCCTGACGCGTGCGCACTGGGCCAGCCCCTACCTCCTCTGGTCCGCCCCGATCGCGGTCTGCCTGGTCTTCGGGACAGCCGCCTACGGCCCCGCGCCGCTCGCCCTGTGGGTCGCCGGCGGCTGGCTGGTGTGGACCTTCGTCGAGTACTGGCTGCACCGCGGCTTCTTCCACCTCGCCCCGACCACCCCGGCGCGGCGGGTCACCACCTTCATCGTCCACCGCCACCACCACGTCGCCCCGGGCGACCGCGACCGCCTGGTCGCCACCCCGCTCTACAGCGGCGGCCTGGCCCTGCTCCTGTTCGGCGTCTACGGCCTCGTCGCCGGCCCCGAGGCCCGCTGGCCGCTGCTCGCCGGCACCTTGCTCGGCTACCTCGCCTACGAGTGGGCCCACTACGCCGCCCACCACCGCCGCCCGCGCACCGCCCTCGGCCGGGCCCTCCGCCGCCGCCACCTGCGCCACCACTTCGGCGACCGCGCGGTCGACTTCGGCATCTCCAGCCCCTTGTGGGACCTGGTCTTTCGCACCTGCTCCAAACGACCTGCCGCGGAGGACATGCCCGATCGGGCATGCCCTCCGTGACATGTCCCTACGGACCTGACCGCAGCAGCGCCACGCTCGCCTGCCCCGGCGCGGCAGCGATCACGTCGGCCCGCCCGTCGCCGTCGACGTCGCCGGCCGCCAGCAGCTCGGGCGTCGGGTCGTCGGCGAGCGGGTGGCTCTGCACGCACGGCCCCTCGCCGCCGGCGACGAAGATCACGCGCATCGCCGCCGGCGCGCCCGTCACCAGGTCACCGGCCCCGTCGCCGTCGACATCGCCGACGGTCCCGAGCACGACCGCCCCCTCGACGCGCAGGTCCGGCCGCGGCTGCTTCAGCGACCAGATCGTCAGCAGCTCGTGGCCCTGCGTCTCGCGGTGTCCGATCAGGTCGACCTGCCCGTCGCCGTCGACGTCGCCGGCGACCAGGCTGTCGAGCGCCACCAGCCCCGGGGCCTGCAGCGCCTCGACCTGCTCGAGCCCCACGCCGGCCGCGAACTCGAACACGTTGACCTGCGGCCCGTTCCAGTCCGTCAGCAGCAGATCGAGCTCGGCCGGGTCGCCAGCCGCGAGCCCGACCGCCGCAGTGAACTTCGCCGTGCCCAGGTTCACCGCGCCGAACGGCTCGCCGAGCCCGCCCATCCCGTCGCCCAGGCGCAGCGCGATCCGCATGTCCGGGTCGTCGCCGCGCGACAGCAGGTCGGGCGCGCCGTCGCCGTCGAAATCCCCGCTCCACAGCTGCAACGGGCCGTTCCCCGCCGAGTCCGCCACCGGCGCCGCGAACACCCCGTCCTGGCCGAACAGGAGGCTCAGCTCCGCGAGCGGCACCTGGGACACGGCCAGATCCTGCGACCCGTCGCCGTCGAAGTCCGCGACCGCCAGCCGCTGCGTCCCCTCGAACATCCCGGTCGGGAACACCTCCCCTGGCGCGAACCCGCCGAGCCCGTCGCCGAGCAGCACCTCGACCTGCCCGGCATCCGGCAGCACGACCACCAGGTCGCGCGCCGCGTCGCCGTCGAGGTCGACCAGCGCAAGCGCCTCTGCCTGGCCCTGCAGCGGCAGCTCCGACAGCGTCAGCGGCAGGCGCTCGCACAGCGGAATCGCCTCGATCAGCACGCACCCGCCCGGCTCCTCGCAGACCTCGCCGTCGCTGCAGTCGTCGTAGTACTCGCACCCGTAGCCCTGACAGCGCAGCTCGAGCTCGCCCTGCGGGCCCGCCACCACCCCGCAGCAACCGACCGCGTCGTAGCACTCGCCCTCGACGCAATATTCGCAGAAGCCGTCGCAATCGCTGTCCGACCGGCACTCCGGCGGCGGGCCTGACGTGTCGCTGGTCTCACTGGTCGCGCTGGTCTCACTGGTCGGCTCGGTCGGCGACGGATCTCCCGTCGAAGAGGTCACCGTCGACGTCGACGTCTGCTCCCCCGCGCTATCGCCCTGCGGGGGTACAGGACCACACGCGGTCACCCACACACCCGCAGCAATCCAAGTCAATCGAGTCTGCATGACGCGTAAGCTTCGCACATTCGCCGGGGCCCGACACGACAATCATGCGCCTCGCCGAAGTAGACACGTGGGGCCCGCGCGACGCAGGCGCGCCTTCGCTGCTGGTCTTCGCCTTGCGGAGTTTGTTTACTCTACGATGGGCCCGTGATCGGGCCGTAAGGAGCACATGAAGACCACGACTCTATGGTGCACGATCCTCGGCGCGTGCGCGCTCGCCTGCGATGTCTCTGACGATTCCACTCCTGGCGAGGCCCAGGACGTCGTTCTCGACCTCGACGAGGACGCGCGCGACATCTGTGAGATGGACGACGACGCCTGCGTCGACGACCTCGCGGCCGCCGAGGCGGCGCTGCAGCACGGGCGCTGCGGCGTGCATCCCAGCGCCTTCGAGGTCGCCGCGATGGAGGCCGACTTCCTGCATCGCTTCGCCGCCGGCCCCTCGCAATCGGTCGAGGGCCCGCGCGCCGCGATCCCGGTGTGGTTCCACGTCATCCGCAGCAGCACCGGCGGGGGCGACGTCACGGACCAGCAGATCAGCGCCCAGATGAACCTGCTCAATTCGACCTACGGCCCGGCCGGCTTCTCCTTCGCGCTGGCGGGCGTCGACCGGACCAACAACAACGCCTGGTACGGCATGCTCTCGGGCAGTTCGGCCGAGGTGCAGGCGAAGAACGCCCTGCGCAAGGGCGGCAAGGAGACCCTCAACGTCTACACCGCCAACATCGGCGAGGATCTGCTCGGCTGGGCCACCTTCCCCTCCCAGTACAACAGCAGCCCGAAGTACGACGGCGTGGTGCTCCTCAACGAGAGCATGCCCGGCGGCAAGGCGGCCCCCTACAACCTGGGCATGACCGGCGTCCACGAGGTCGGCCACTGGATGGGCCTCTATCACACGTTCCAGGACGGCTGTAAAAAACAGGGCGACCTGGTCGACGACACCCCGGCCGAGAAGTCGCCCGCGTTCGGCTGCCCCGAGGGCCGCAACACCTGCCCCGCCGCCGGCGTCGACCCGATCCACAACTACATGGATTACACCGACGATGCTTGCATGAACAACTTCACCGCCGGCCAGGCCACCCGCATGAAGGGCCAGATGACCACGTACCGCTGAGCTGTCGCCGGCGAGCCCGTCGCTTTCCCGAGGTCTGTCGCCCTCAGCAACGCGAGCCCCGGCCGGCACGCCATTCGACTGTCTCGCCTGAAAGGCCGCACCATGACCACGGAAGGTCACGCGGCCTTCGTTGCAGCTGCACCGCGCGTGTATTGAAAGCCGGCGGCGACCTGTGGTCTACGTGGCGTCGTCGGAGAATCTGTGATGTCGCAGCGTAGCCTCGAATTCCTCTGTATCTGCTCTCTACTCCTCCTCGCCTGCGGTGACGACGGCGGCGGCACCGGCAATGCGTCGGCGACCGGCGTGACCTCGGCCAGTGGCACGATCACGGCGACGGCCACCGCCACCGCCACCGCCACCGCGGGGACCGAGAGCACCTCGGGCAACAGCGGCACCGAATCGACCGGCACCGACCCGACCACCGGGAGCCCGACCACCGGGACGACCGCGCCGGTCGACACCACCGGGCCGGACACGACCGGCACCTCGAGCAGCACCGGCACCACCGCCACCACGCTCGACACCACCACCACCACCACCACCACCGGCGACGACACCACCACGACGTCGACCGGCCTCTCGACCACCGACGGCACCACCGGCGACTGCGCCGCCGTCAGCGAGACGGCGACGAACAAGAAGCAGCCGGCCGACATCATCTTCGCCATCGACAACTCCGGCTCGATGGACATGGAGATCGCCAGCGTGCAGGCGAACATGAACCAGTTCTCGGCCAAGATCATCAACAGCGGCATCGACGTGCACGTCATCGTCGTCTCCGACAACAGCATCTGCGTCGGCGCCCCGCTCGGCTCCGGCAACTGCCCGGCCGACAGCAAGCCGCCGACCTACACCCGCATCAATCAGGGCGTCGGCAGCAACAACGCCCTGCAGCTCATCCTCGGCACCTACCCGCAATACAAGGACAAGCTGCGCCCCGACGCCGCGACCCACGTCGTCGTCGTCACCGACGACAACTCCGACATGGGCGCGAACGACTTCGACGCCCAGTTCAAGGCGCTGGAGCCCGGCATGGCCGACTACAAGATGCACGCGATCTGCGGCGCCAAGGGCCCGAGCGACTTCCTGTGGTGCATCCAGAACGCGGTGTGCTGCGCCTTCACGGCCGACGCCGGCGACGTCTACCTCGACCTCATCGCCAACACCGGCGGCAAGTGGGGCGACCTCTGCCTGCAGGACTTCACGCCGGTGTTCAACGAGCTGTCGACGCAGGTCATCATGGGCGCGACCCTCGCCTGCGAGTGGACCATCCCCGAGCCGATGGGCGAGCCCATCGACTTCAACAAGGTCAACGTCGAGTTCGACGACGGCACGCCCGAGACCTTCGGCAAGGTCCCCAGCCCGGCCGAGTGCGCCGACGTCAGCGACGGCTGGTACTACGACGACGAGCAGAACCCGACCAAGATCTTCGTCTGCCCGCAGACGTGCGACAAGATCCAGGGCGTCCCGGACGCCAAGATCAACATCGAGTTCGGCTGCGAGACGATCATCGCCCAGTGATAGACTGGCCTCGCGCGCCATGTCCTTCCGCGACCAGCACGTCGAGCCCGGCCCCGCCGCCGACCCGTTCGCCCGCTTCGAGGCGCTGTTCGCCGCCCTGGAGGGCCTCGGCGGCGACCCCGACTCGCTGCGCCTGGTCGCCATCAACCTGATCGGCGTCGCCGGCGAACCCGACGGCATCGCCGAGCAGGTCCGCGAGTGCGACCGCCAGCTGGCGCAGCGGTTCGGCTGGTGGAGCAACACCGCCGGCGACACCCGCCGCGTGCTCGCCTCGCAGCTGGTCAAGAACGGCGACCGAGCCGAAGCCTTCGTCGCCGAGGTCGATCGCGTCGGCGACCTGTTCCGCGACGTCGGCGTCCGCCGCGGCGGCGTCTACGAGACCCTCGCGGTGCTGGTGCTGCGGCGCACTCTCGGCGGCGCCCCCGCCACGCGCGCGCACGTCGAGCGCTTCGCCGCCATCTACGGCGAGATGAAGCGCTATCACTGGTGGCTGACCGGCCCCGAGGACTTCCCGGCCTGCGCCATGCTGCTCGGCTGCGACGGCACGCCGGCCGAGATCGGCGCCGGCATCGAGGCCATCTACCAGGCGCTGCACGAGCGGGCCCACCTGTGGCAAGGCAACGCGCTGCAGACGGCCGCCAACATCCTCTACCTCAGCCGACTGGGCGCGCTCGAGATCGCCGAGCGGTTCGCCCTCGTGGTCCAGCAGTTCCGCGCCGCCGGGGTCAAGATCGGCCAGCAGGAGTACGACGACCTCGCCATCCTGTGCTTCCTCGCCCTCCCGGTCGAGCGGATCGTCGCCACAGTGCTGGCCATCCGCGATCGACTGACCGCGAGCCGGTGGTGGTCCCGGCGCGGCGACCTCGGGCTCGCCAGCAACCTCGCCTTCGTCCACCTGGTCGGCGAGGACGGCGCTCTCGGCCCGCTCGCCGACGCCAAGCTCCTGCTCGACATCCAGGCCCTCGTGGCCGCGCGTCAGGCCACCGTCGTCGCCATCGCCGCCAGCTGATCGGGCCTTTTTCGCCGCGCCTCCGGTCTGGCATCCTGGTGGCGATGTCCACGCCGCGGCTGCTGGCGCTCGTGCTCGTGCTCGCGGGTCTGCGCCTCGGCGTCGACCCGGTGGCGGCCGAGCTCGCCGGCACCCTCGGCGCAGCCCTCGCGGCGCTCCGCTTCAGCCCCGGCGATCCGCCGCGCCGCCCGTGGCTGCTCCGCGCCGTCGCGCTGAGCCTCGTCATGTCCGCCCACGCCCTGCAGCGCCTCGGCCTGGTCGGCGAGCACCGCCTCGACTACCTCCTCCTGATCGTCGCCAACATCGTCGGCGCGCTCGCCCTGCTCGGCTTCTTGCGCGTCATTCGCCAGAGCGGCCTCACCGTCCCGCTCCGCCGGAGCGAGCGCGTCGTCGCGGTGCTGATCGCTTGCGCCACCCTCGGCGTGGTCGCGTGGATCCTCGCCGCCCTCGTCTTCCACTCGCTGCGCGACGTCGCGGTCGCCGTCAGCACCCTGTGCGACGCAGTCGTCTTCACCACCGCAGCCTTGCTCCTCCGTCACGTCCTGCCGATGCGCGGCGGCCTCGTGGCCCAGCCCTACTTCTTGCTCGCAGTCGACGGCCTGTGCTTCCTCGCGCTCGACCTCGCGCACGCGCTGCGGCCGATCCCGGGGCCCGTCGTCGCGCCCCTCGGCGCCCTCGGCGGCGCGACGGGCGGCGCCGCCGGCTTCGCGCAGGCCGCTCTGGTGCGTCGCAGCGCCCGGCTCTCGCGTTGACAGCGGCAGCCTCGCCGCGACACGCTCGCGTCATGGCCGAAGAGCCCCACGCGCTCGTCCCCGTCGCGGCCTCGCGCCCGCCCGACGCGTACGAGCGGCAATACATGGCCGGCGACGGCACCGTCCTGTACCGCCACAAACACCGCGCCCCCTGGCAGCTGCACACCATCTTCGCCCTCAGCATCATCGCCGTCTGCGGCGCCGCGCTCGCGGCCGGCGGCCTCGTCGGCGGCCTCGTCGGCATCGCCGTCGGCCTGCCGATGTTCGTGCTGATGTGGATCCTCTCCTCGGTCCTGCGCGTCACCGTGTCCGAGGGCCACGTCAACATCCAGTACGCGATGTTCGGGCCGAAGATCCCGATCTCCGGCATCGAGCACGCCGAGCTCGTGCAATACGACTGGCGCCGCTTCGGCGGCTGGGGCATCAAGCGCTCGCTGGCCGGCGAGTGGATCTACAACATGCCCGGCGACGGCGGCCGCGCGGTCCGGATCGTCTGGCGCGACGCTCGCGGCAAGCGCCACGCCACCCACGTCGGCAGCCCGCGCGCCGACGAATTGTTGCAGCAGATCGAGCACGCCCGCCGGGCCCCGCCCGCGCTCGAGCCCGGCGAGCCCTGACGCGCACAATCGACAAAGGAATGCGCGCTCGCAACGTCCGCCGAGTCGCCCCGCGCCCGCGAACACGCGCGAGCCGCCGCCGCTCCTCGAACGAGTCAGGCCTGCGCGAACGACGATGCGAAGGGTCGCGGCAGATCGAGCACGACCAGGCCGCGGCACGCTCTTCGCGGCCCCGTCCCGTCGATCGACGACAGCCCCTCGCCCCGGCACCGAGACCTACTCGTCCTCACGCCTCACGCCCGCTCACGAACGCCCCCGGCCAGCCGCCGTGCGCCGCGATCGCGGCGTCGATGTCCGTCATCAGCGCGAGCGTCGCCCGCAGGGCCGCGACCATCCGGCGGTAATGCGCCACGTCCTCGGCCGTCAGCGTCCGGCCGCGGCGCGCCTTCAACCACTTCTCGCACGGCGCGTAGCCCCCGACCTCGAATTCCCAAATTGCAGCAGGTACCCCCGAGAAGCCCCGCGTCTTTCGTCTATCTATAAAGACATGTCCTTCGGACCATGTCACTTGTTCGATCGGCCCGCTCGCACCTGTCCATTCGGCCAGCCCGCCCACCACCACCTCCCCCGTCTCGAGCAGATGCGACTTCACCAGCGCCGCCCCGCGGTCGATCAGCACCAATGCCAATTCGGCCCCGGCCGCGATCGGCACGCGCGCAAAGTCCTCGCGGATCGCCGCGCCGTGGCGGGCGCGGTACGTCGGGCTGTGGACCACCGCGTACACGTAGTGCAGCAGCGCCTCCGGGCCCAATTCCAGCCCTGTCGCCGCCCGCACCGCCGCCGCGAACTCCGGCCGCAGGTTGCTCCTGCGCGGCCCGTCGGCGTCACACAGGTACAGCGGCGCCAGGAAGTCCTGCCCGCGGTTGCCCAGATAGAACGTCCCGTGACAGATCGGGTCGCGCGTCACCCCGAAGTGCGACACCCGCGGCCCGACGATCTGGCGGTTGTACACCAGCGCCAGGTTGTCGCCCGCGAGCATGTGCCGCATCACCGCCGCGCGCGGCCGGCCCAGGAATCCACCTGACCTTTCGGACATATAAGTCCAGCGCCAGTCGAACGGCCGGTAGAGGATCCGCCGCACCCGCTCCGGCGCCGGCCCGAGCGCGCGCAGCTCCGCCTGCGCCGCCGCCAGCGACCACGCCCCGTCCTCCGCGATCGCCAGCGCCCGTCGCGCCTCCGCCTCGCTCGCGCGCGCCAGCAGCTCGACCCGCGCCCGCACCTCCGCCGCAGTCCAGCCGACGCACACCGCGTCGTTCTTGCTCTGGATCCCCGAGCCGTGGACCGCGAAGATCTCCGGCAGCGCCCACCAGCCCGCGTACTCGGCCGGCCGATTCGATGTCTCTTCGGACATGTCCCAGCGGTAATACGGCTCCCGCGGCGCGTGCGGCCGCAGCAGCCCCGCCAGCCCCGCCGGCTCGCCCAGCCGCGCCAGCTTGTCGGCCCGCCGCCCGGGCAGCGAGCAGCCCTCGTGCCCCGCACCCCCGCCGCGGCACAGCCACGCGATCGCCACCCCCTGGGTGATCGCGAACACGTTCTCGTCGACCACGTCGCCGCGGACGTCGCCGTGGAGGTCGACCACCCGGCGCCACGGGAACGTCGCCTGCAGGCTGGCTCGCAGCCCGCGCTTGGCGATCCCCACCAGCAAGTCGCGGTTGATCACCAGCCCCACCACCGCGCGCGGCACCTGCTCGGCCAGCCACTCCGCCAGGCGCAGGAACTTCCACTCCTCGCGCAGCAGGTCGCTCTTGGTCTCGGACAGGCCCGACTTCCACCGGCGCAGCTCCGCCACCAGCCACGCCGGCGCCGACGACGACGACGCGTAGGGCGGATTGCCGACCACCACCGTGAACCGCCGCCCCGGCGGCTCGGCCAGCGCGTCGCGCCGCACCAGCCCGATCGGCTCCTCCCCGCTCGGCACGTAGCCGCTGCGGATCAGCGCGTCGGCCAGCCGCAGCCGCGCGACCACCAGCGGCGCCAGCATCGGCTCGTACGCGTGCACTCGCGGCAACAGCTGCGCCGGCACGTACGCTCGCCAGCGCTGCAGCACCGCAGGGTCGTCCGCTCCGCTCGCCCCCAGCTCGCGGCGCCAGCGGTCCTTCATCGTCCGCTCGATCGACCGCACGCACGCCAGCACGAACGCCCCCGTCCCGCACGCGAAGTCGAGGATCGACACGAACGGCTCGCAGTCGCCGGCGCCCGCCTCGCCCGTCACCTGCGCCCACGTGTCCGTCGCCGCCAGCCCGTCGGCGAGACCGAGCTGGACGCGCAGCACCTCGTCGACGCCGGCGACGGTCGCAGTCACCAGCGCGCGCGGCGTGTAGAACACCCCGCGCCGCCGTCGCTGCTGCGGATCGAGGGCGGCCAGCAGCGGCTCGAAGAACGCCTCCGCCGCCGCCTCGCCACCGTCCTCCGCGGTCAGCGACAGCGCATCGAGTCGCCCCGCCAGCCGCGCCAGCTCGTCCGGCGGCGGCCCCGTCAACGCCGTCATCTCGCGCTCCAGCCCGGCCGCGCGCGCCAGCTGCCGCGCCTTCGCCAGCGTCGCCCCATCACCTGTCTCTGCAGACAGACCACGCCCGACGAACAGCGCCGCCACCAGCGCCTGCGCGAGCGCCTCCGCCTCCGCCTCGCCCGTCAGCCGCGCTTGAAGCGCGCGGACCTCGGCCGCCAGCATCGCCGCGAGCGCCTCGGGCCGCTCGCGGGTGCGCGTACGCCGTGGCACGCGCGCAGCCTAACCGAACCTGTCCCTTTGGACAACTCCGCCTCACGCCGGGTAGAGCCGGCGGATCTCGTGCCCGTCGCGCAGGTCGGCGATCGAATCGTACCTCGAGGACAGGTTCAAAAAGACATATCGCTTGTGCGACCTGGGCGCCCCGAAGATCACCGGGCAGGCCTGGCGCAGGCCGCCGGCGAAGAAGCCCTCCTCGTCGCGGTCGTGGCCGTGGATCACCAGCGACACCGGCACCGCGCTGGCCGACACCCGCGCCAGGAGGCGCGCAGTCACCTCGTCGCGCTGGCCGTAGCTGCAGAGGAAGGTCGCCAGCAGGTGGCGACGGTACGGATCGTTGTCGCGGGGCGACAGGCGCACCCCGTCGAGGTCGTCGAACTGTTGCAGGCGGTCGTCGGGCGAGCCGTGGGACAGCAGCACCCCGCACGGCGCCGCGATCGCCAGCAGGGCCGGCTCGAACAGCGCCCGCAGGTCGGCCAGCTGCGCCGGCGTGCAGCGGCGCTCGAGCGCAGCGACCTCGTCGGTGTGGAACTTCGCGGTGCGCGGCCCGCCGACGTGCCCGTGGTCGTGGTTGCCGAGCACGTAGTGGACCCGGCCCGGGTACGCGCGCTGCAGCTCGAGGATGCCCGCCACGATCTCGGCGGACATGTCCGAATAGTCATACAGCTCGGGCCGCCGCCCGCGCGCCTCGTCGCTGGGCCCGTGGACGGTGTCGCCGAGGATCGCCCAGTGCGTCGCCGGATCGACGTCCAGGGCCGCGAGGAAGTGCCCGCGCAGCGCCGCGAAGTCGTCCCAGCAGCCGTGGAGATCGGTGCTGATGATCAGCGCCCCGCGAGACGGCAGAATCACGGTCCTGCGCACCACCATCGCCGCGACGATGATACACGAGAACGTGACGCACCACCGCGCGGCTCCGCGCCCTGTGCAGTCGAGCCCGCCGCCCGTGGACGTGGTCGTTCGCGAGGTCCGCACACCACGAGCGCATGCGCACTGTCGATACCGCCGATCGAGCCGGCAACTTCGCCTCCACCTGGCCACCGCGCCCCGAGCTTCGCACACAGGTGTGTCGACGAGCGAGACGCTCACGACCTCGCAAGTCTTGACGACGACCGCCGAAGCACGGCCGCGCCCGCCTTTCGAACTTGCTTGTCATCGTCCCGCAACGGCCTGCGACGGCCGATCCTTCGCCGCGGTTCAGCGGGCCTCGCCGGCACCTCCTACGTCGACGCGCCCATTCCCGTCTCGCTTCCGCCCCGTCGGAAACACGACGAGCTCGGACTGACTGCGCATGGACATCCTGTCCGCGCTGTCATGACCGACCGAATCACCGGCTGCGAATAACCCACGCATCGCGCTCTCGCTTCGCGCCGAAGAGCGCACCAGATCGATCGCTATTCTCTCCGGCAGCGACGGCTCGCGCGTCCGTGCCGCGCAACGCACTGCGCGGAAGGCGACGGCTCCTCGTCCGCCACGACCTACTCGCTTCGCGCCGAAGAGCCCCTCTCCCGCACATCCGCCGAAAAGCGGGCCCTTGTACCGCCCGACGGCTGCGCGCTATCCTCGCGCCGTGCGAAGCACCGCGCGAGTGGGGCTGTGCGTCGTGGTCCTTGGCCTCGGGAGCCTCGCCTCGGCCTGCTTCAAGACCGATTTCCTGATGGGCGCCGTGTGCAAGCGCGACGCCGCCTGCGGCGGCGGCGACCTGTGCTGCTCCGGCGAGCGGTGCCGGCTCGCCCCCTGCGAGCGCGGCGAGAGCGAGGACACCAGCTACGACAAGGCCTACTCGCCCTGCGATGTCGACGAGGATTGCCACGTCTACGGCATCCCGCGTTGTGTCCATCGCGACGGCGCCGACCGAGGGTTCTGCGCCGACCTGTGCGAGGGCATCGAGAACAACTGCGAGAAGCACCCGCAATCGGACAGCCTCGTCTGCCTCGACGTCGACGGCCAGCCCCTGTGCGCGCTCCGATGCTGCAGCGCCGGCTGCGTGGGTGACACCGAGGGCGCGGCGTGCGGTCAGGAAAAGTGCCCCGCGCCCTGCCCCATGAAAATGGAGTGCCTGGACGACGTATGCGTGCCGACGAAGTCGTCGTCGTGATCGTCCGGCGAATGCGTCGCGGTCGCGCAGGCACCCGGGAGCGCTCTCCTCATGCCGCGCTCCCGCTCGGCCCGTCGCCGTCCTCTTCCCGCGCCTCCGGGCGCCTCGTGTCCCGCTCCCTCGCCGCCGCCCTCGCCGGCATCCTGTCCCTCGAGACAGCCACCGCACGAGCCTCCGCCGTCGACCTGTCCCTTGAGACAGCGTCCGCAGCCTCTACATCCGTCCTCGACTCGCCGCACTCCTCGCTCGCCCCCCTCGGCCGGTCCTCCGAGGTCGCCGCCGCCGTCCGCGAGCGGCCGCCCCCCTCCGTCGCCGACCTCCGCCTCCCGACCTCATCCGTCTCTGCCCCGCCGCGAGCCCTGGCGTTCGCCGCCGTCCCCCCGGCGCCGACGCTCGCCTCCCACCTGTCCTTCGAGACACCCGCCCCCTCGGCGCGCGACCTCGCGTACGAGCAGGGCCAGGCGGCCAAGGAGGCCGGCGACGACGCCCGCGCGGCCGAGGAGTTCGCCCGCGCCTACCGGCTCACGCCCGCCGGGGAGAGCGGACCGCGGCTGATGCTGTTGCGCGAGAGCGTCGACGCCCGCCTCCGCGCCCATGAGCGCGGCGCCGGCCCGCGCGACCAGCTGTGCCCGGCCCGCGCCCTGCTGCGCGAGCACCTGGCCGGAGCGGGCGCCGTCCCACTCGCCGACGAGCGCGCCCGGCTCGCGCGCGTCGAGCAGGGCCTCGGCGCCGTCGACTGCGACGCCGCCGATCGACCTGTCCCTCAGGACACCCCGCAAGACCCGCCCCCACCCGCCCCTCGGGACCCCCCAAGGACGCGACCTGTCCCTCAGGACATCTCGACGGCCGCCGCCGCACCTGTCCCTTCCGCCAGCCTCTCCGGCCCGCAGCAATCTGCCCAGAAAGACATGTCCACCGCGACAGGGCGCGCGTCCAGCCCGGGTCGCGGCCTGCGGATCGCCGGCGCGGCCACGCTCGGCCTGGGCGCGGCCGCGCTCGTGCCGATGAGCGTCGGGATCGCCATCGCCCGCGACGCCATGCGCGACGGCCGGCGCGTCTGCTGGGAGATGGACATCGCCTGCGACGGCGGCACCGACCGCAAGCTCCTCGCCATCCTGGAGCGCGGCCAACAGGCCGACGTCCTGGTCAAGATCGCCGCTCCCATCGCCGGCGTCGCCCTCCTCACCGGCCTCGTCCTCCTCAGCGTCGGCCTCGCCGCCCGCCCCCGCCGGCCCCTCGCAGTCGTCCCGCGCTTCGGCCCCGGCTCCCTCGGCGTCGGGCTCCAGGGCCGCTTCTGAGGGCCCGGCCGGCCCCGCGTGTTAGACTCGGGCGCCGCAGGCGACGCGTGGACGAGGCAGGCGACAGCACGTTCCCGAATTGGCCCGAGCTGCGGCGCCTCTTCACCTACGACGAGCTCGTCGGCAAGGTCCTCCAGGGCCGCTACGAGGTCGTGAGGCGGCTCGGCGCCGGCGGCATGGGCGTGGTGTTCCTCGCCCGTCACGTCCACCTCGACAAGCTGTTCGCGCTCAAGATCATCAGCGCGCGCTACCTCGACGAGCCCGAGATCGGCCGCCGCTTCCTGCTCGAGGCCCAGGCCGCCTCGAAGATCGATCACCCCAACGTGGTCGGGATCACGGACTTCGGCCCGCCCGAGGCCGGCCCGACCTTCTTCGTGATGGAGTTCCTCGAGGGCGAGGACCTCGCCCGCACGCTCGCCCGCGAGGGCCCGCTGGCCTGGCCGCGCGCGCTCCACATCGTCGCCCAGATCGCCCGTGCGCTCGCGGCGGCGCACCAGCGCGGCGTGGTCCACCGCGACATCAAGCCGCAGAACTGCCTCCGCGTCGACCGCGACGGCGACCCCGACTTCATCAAGGTCCTCGACTTCGGCCTCGCCAAGATCCTCTCGGGCACCAACAAGAGCACCTGGACGGTCGGCGGCTCGCCGGGCTACATCGCCCCCGAGATCTACCGCGGCGGCCGCACCGACCACCGCGTCGACATCTTCGCCCTCGGCGTCGTCCTCCACACCCTCCTGCTCGGCCGCCTGCCCGCCCAGTCGCCCAGCGACGTCGAACTGCCGCCGCGCGCCCCCGTCCTCCACACCACCGACCTGCCCGCGCCGCTGCGCGCCGTCATCGACCGCGCCACCGCCGAGGACCCCGAGCGCCGCTACCCGTCGGCCGACGCCCTCCTGGCCGCCCTCGCCGAAGCCCGCGCCGCCCTCGAGAGTTTTTCAAGACATGTCCCCCAAAACATGTCTGAAAGGTCAACTCGGCCGGTCCGCCGCGGCCTGTTCCTCGCCGCCTCGCTCGGCGGCGCGCTGGCCGTCGCGTTCGCGGCCGCCAGCACTCGCGAAGCCTCCGGCGACGCGGCCGGGCCGGCGCAAACCGCTCCCGACCCGCTCGCGCGGACCGTCGTGGCGGCCGACGCGACCGCCGCTGGCCCCGCCGCGCCAGCCCGCGACGCCGGAGCAGGTGGTCCCGCGCCCGCCCCCGCAGGAGCGCTCGCGCCTGACCGCGCACCGTCGAGCTCTGCTCCCACGCCTGCCCTCGCGCCCGGCCCTCGGCCCCGCGACGCGCAGGCCACGATCGACCCACCGGCAGGCCCCGAGGACATGTCCGAAAGGACACTACCCAAAGGACCTGCCCGAAACGCCAGCGCCGGCCGACCGCAAAAGCAGCTCGCGCCGTTCGATCCGTCGGCCGCCCGGGCCCAGCTCGAGCGCCGCGCCGCCGACGTGCGCGCCTGCAAGGCCGACTCGAGCTTCCGCACCATGAGCGCGACCGTCCGCCTCGCCGGCACCGTCTCCGTCTCCCCGCGAGGGAAGGCCACGGTCGCGCTCCCGGCCGGCTACGACGTGAGCCCCTGCCTGGAGCGCCTGGTAGCAGGCACCCGCTTCCGCCCCAGCCTCGACGGCGGCGAGTTCGCCTTCACCTTCCTGCTGTGAGCCGCTCGCGCCGGCCTCGGTATTTCGCGTCTGTCCCCAAGGACATCCTCAGCCCGCCTGCTGCCGCCGACTCCCTCTCACGGGAGCCGATCATCTGTCCGAAAGGACATCATCATCGCTCGCCCCGACTCGTGGAGCCCCGCTCCGCCGAGACGGCCCTCACCCGGGCGCCGGCCCGAGCCCCATCCGCGTCAGCTGGGCGTCGAGGCGCTCCTTGGCCACGCGCAGCCGGCTCTTGGCCGTGTTCTTGGGGATCTCGTAGACCGCGGCGATCTCGGCGCTGGTCATCTCCTGGGCGTAGCGCAGCTCGAGCAAGATCTGCAGGTCGAGCGGCAGCTTGCGCAGCGCCGCCGACAGGCGCTTGAGCTTCGCGTGCGCCGACACCAGCCGGCTCGGCGACGGCGACAGGTCCTCGAGCGACGACAGGCTCGGGTCGAACTGGGCCGCGCGGGTCTTCTTGCGGTAGTGCGCGAACAGGACGAAGCGAGCCGTCCCGTAGAGGTAGGCGCGGAAGCTCGCGGCGATCGGCTCGCCGGCCACCACCTCCTCGCCCGGGACCACGAAGCGGTCACGCGCGTGCGTCAGCGCCTCCCACGTCTGCTGCGCCAGGTCGTCGACCTCGAAGTCGCGGACCTTGTCGGCGAAGAAGCGGACCACCTGCGGCCCGTAGTGGCGCACCAGCCCGTCGCCCGCGCGGGTGTCCCCGGCCCGCCAGGCCGCCAGCAGCGCCAGGTCCTCGTCGTTGCGGGCCATCGCCGCCGCGCGCGGGCCCCCGGGCTCGGCCTGGTCTTCGGGACTGGTGGGCTTCGACATGCGGGGCGGGTCGCGAGGATCGCACGACCCGCCCCGACCTCCAAGGCCCCTGAATCAGCCGCCGGCCAGCGCCGCGCTGATCTCGCCCACCGCCGACACGCTCCCGCTCAGCGCGCCCGAGCCGCTCTGGATGAGCGTACCCACGGACTCGAGCTCGGCCAGCGCGCAGGGGAGCCCGAGCGACGCTCGAAGATCGACGCCGACCTCCCCGGGCAATGACGCCAGCAGATTCACCGCCGCATCGCCCAACCTTGCCCCGGCCCCGAGCACCAGCTCGGCCCGCGCACCTGCGGCCAGCAGGCCGGCGTAGCGCAGGCGGAAGCCCTCGACCCACGCCTTGAACTTGGCCTTGTCCTCGTCCTCGAAGTCACCCTTCCACTGCCACAGGATCTCGAGCGACGGCGGCGTGCACTGGGCCTGCATCTTCGCCTCGGCCTCGACGCTCGCCTCGCACTCGGCCTTGGCCTTCGGCGGCACCACCTCGCCGTCGCACGAGCCGTCGCACTGGGCGCTGGCGTCGGCCGCGGCCTGGCAGCGCACCTCCGCGCCGGCCTCGCACTGGCCGTCGGGCGCCTCGTACTCGCACGAACCCTGACAATTGCCGGTGCATTCGGCCCCGGCCTTGAGCTCGCAGGTGCCCATGCAGTCGCCCGTGCACTCGCCCGCGCACTTGCCATCGGGCCCGATCACGCTGCAGCCCGCGCTGCACTCGCCGTTGCAGGTGCCGTTGCACGTGAAATCGTTCGTCAGCTCGCAGGTGCCGGTGCAGCTGCCGCTGCACTGCAGATTCGGCGCGGTGCCCTTGCACATCACCTTCGCCGACGCGTCGCAGCTGGCCGACGCGCTGGCGTCGACCGTGCAGGTGCCCTTGCACTCGACCGAGACCATGCCCGGATCGACCTCCGCGTCGCACTTGGCCGACGCGTCGATCGCCACCTTCGCGTCGACGGTGCAGCGGGGTGGCGCGTACTTCACCTTGAGCCCGCCCTCGAGCGCGCCCTCGAGCTTGGCCGAGAGCGCCGCGCGGATGTCCGCCGCGCTCGCGCTGGCGTCGAGCTCGAGCGACACCGCGATCGCCCGCAGCTCCGCGTCGACCCCGGCCTTCACCTCGAGCGCCGCCTTGTCGAACCCGACTACCGCGGCGAAGAACGCGTCGACGCTGGCAATACCCGAGATCGATGCGTTGCCGTCAGCCAGCCCCTCGTCCGGGCAGCCGAGATCGCAGAGGCCGGTTCCGGGCAGCGGGTTGTTCTCCTGACAACCAGCGGTCGCAGCGATGAGGAGCCCGAGGCCGAGCGCGACGGTGGAAGAATTGATAACTCGGAACATGTTCATTGTCTCCTGTCTCAAAAGACTCGTTGTCGTCGAGGCGCACCTGACCTGACCCCGAGGCCAGGCGATGGAGGTCGATCGCCGGCCTGGATCGCAGGCGCCGGTCCTGCGCGTTCGGCCCAGAGGTGTCGCGACCCGCCCGGGGGGATCGGATTTTTTTCGCGCGCCCCTCGTGGCCCTCCGCGCGAATCCGCCCATCGCACGAATTCGGCCCTGTAGCCCTACCTATCGCCGGCTACGCCGCCGAGCCCGCTCCGCAAGTGAGCCCGACCCGGGCGCAACCTCGCGCGCCGCTCTCAGTCCGCGAGCGTCACCGTCGGCCGGAACGTCGGCGCTCGCCGGGCCCGGGTCTTCTGCTCGAACGCGTAGCCCAGCGCCAGCAGCTCGGCCTCGCCGCGCGGCTTGCCGAGGAACACCAGGCCGACCGGCAGCCCGTGGATGTGCCCCATCGGCACCGTCAGGCTCGGCGTCCCCGCCACCGCGGCGGCAGCATAACCGCCGCCGCCGACCCTGTCCCCGAGGACAGGGTCCGTCGGCCAGGCCGGGCCCATCGCCGGCGCGACCACTGCGTCGAGCCGGTGCTGCGTCAGCGCCGCGCCGAGCCCCTCGTCCCACGCCAGCCGTCGCGCGGCGGCCCGCGCCGTCGCGTACGCCGGCGAGTCGAGCCCGCCCTTCTCCTGCGCCTGCTCGAGCAGCTCCTGCCCGAACCACGGCATCACCGCGCGCGCGTGCTCGCGGTTCCACGCGATCAGCCCCGCCAGCGACGACACCGGCGCGCCCGACTCGCGCAGGTAGCGATCGAGCCCGTCCTTGAACTCGAACAGCAGCGCCTCGAACTCGTGCTCGCCCCACTGCTGCCAGGTCGCGAGCTCGACCGGATCGACGACCTCCGCCCCGGCCGCGCGCAGCGACGCCAGCGCCTGCTCGGTGAGCGCGTCGAGCCGCGGGTCGTCGCCCATCGCCTGGCGCAGCACGCCGATCCGCTTGCCCTGCAGCGCCCCCGGGTCGAGCCCCGCGGTGTAATCACCTGTCCCTTCGGTCATCCCGTTCAGCAGCAGCGCCGCGTCTCGCACCGTGCGCGCCATCGGCCCCGCGGTGTCCTGCGTGGCCGAGATCGGGATGATGCCGCCTCCGGGGACGAGGCCCACGGTCGGCTTG
This sequence comes from Nannocystis punicea, assembly GCF_026965555.1. Lineage (GTDB taxonomy): Bacteria > Myxococcota_A > Polyangia > Nannocystales > Nannocystaceae > Nannocystis > Nannocystis punicea. The sequence continues at coordinate 7,631,023 of NZ_CP114040.1, forward strand.
AGCCCGACGAGCCCGTGGATCGACGACGGACAGATGATGCTGCCGTCGGTCTCGGTGCCGACGCCGACGGCGGCGAGGCTGGCCGCGATCGCGGCGCCGGTGCCCGAGCTCGAGCCGCACGGGTTGCGATCGAGCGCGTACGGGTTCTTGGTCTGCCCGCCGCGGCTGCTCCAGCCCGACGTCGAGTGGGTCGAGCGGAAGTTGGCCCACTCGCTGAGGTTCGTCTTGCCGAGGATCACCGCCCCGGCCGCGCGCAGCCGCGTCACCAGCGGCGCGTCGACGCGTGGGCGGTGCTCGGCCAGCGCCAGCGAGCCGGCCGAGTTGACCATGCCGGCGACGTCGATGTTGTCCTTGATCAGCACCGGAACCCCGTGGAGGGGCCCGCGGACCCGCCCCTGCGCGCGTTCACGATCGAGCGCCGCGGCCTCCTCGCGCGCGCGCGGGTTGAGCTCGATCACCGCCGCGAGCGCCGGCCCCGCGTCGTCGATCATCGCGATCCGCTCGAGGTACGCGGCCGTCAACGCTGCGGCCGACAACACCCCGGTCTGCATCCGTCGCTGCGCCTCCGCGAGCTCGAGCTCCACCACGTCGAGCGCGGTGTGTGTCGCGGGGGGCCGCGTTCCCTCGGTTCGTTCACAGCTCGAACACAGCAGCGCGACGACGACGGCCAGAGAGCGACGCATCGAGCGCAGCTTATCCGCGGCTTGACGACGACGCGAGCGCAGCGGACTCTGCAATATCGAGGAGGTGAATCATGGCCGACCGCAAGCCGATCGAACCCCTGGCGATCTTCGACTCGATCGTCGTCATCGATGCCACCCCGCTGCTCGGTGATCCCACCGCCCCCAGGACGACCCCGACCCCGTCCCGCGCCGCCGGCACGAGCGCCCGCGAGCACGACCTCCCGCCGCACGACCCCACCCCGGCCAGGCCGCTGTCGCACGGCCAGCTGCTCGACATCCTGCGCCGCGTCGAGAGCGTCGACATCAAGCGGCTCGACCGCGGGGACGATCTGCGGATCGGTGATCTGCGGCTGTCGCCGCGTCGACCCTACATCGAGGGTCGCGGTCACCTCGCCTTCTACGGCGCGCGCGTCCTCGGCGGCGAGGCCGACCTGGCCCAGTTCATGTACGACGATCCCGAGCTGGCGCGGGTCGAGATCTGGCCCACGGGGCTGCTGCCCGGCGGCTCCTACCTGGCCCAGATCCGCCTGTCGGGGCCGAGCAGCGGCCGGTTCCGCGTCCGCAGCAGCGACATCGGCGGCGGCGAGATCCAGTTCCCCGCCGGCCCGGGCCGCATCGTCCTCGTCGCCCTGCAGAACGTCGAGTTCGAGCAGGCGCTGCTCAGCGTCGAGGCGGTCGACTGCGTCGGCTGGACCTTCCACGACGTCTGCTTCACGCCGCTGTGATGTCTTTGTAGACATGTCCTCTTCGACATGTCCATGAAGTCACAGCGTGGCCTCGCGGCCCCAACCGCGCCGGTCCCGCCGCAGGTGGCGCTGCGGCGGTCGCTCGGCGATACTGCCGACCATGAAGGCCACCATCCGCACCCCCCTCGCGTTCTTGGTCCTCCTGCTCGCCTGCGACTCCGCGGCCGAAGGCGCCGGCAAGGCCGAGGCGAAGGCCGACATCCAGGCCGACGCCAAGGCGAACGTCCAGCTCGACACCAAGGCGGTCGCCGACGCGGCCGCGAAGGCGCAGGCGGAGGCCGACGCCCGGGCCAAGCTGGCGGCCGACGCGGCCGCGCAGATCGCAGTCCCACCGCTCAAGGCAGTGGCCGACGTCGAGGCCGCGATCGGCACCAAGGTCGCGCTGAAGCCCGCCGACCTCGATCTGAAGGGCGTCGTCGACCTGCTGGCGAAGGGCGAGATCCGCACCGCCGCCGAGCTCGAGCTGTTCCTCAACGCCCCCGGCAGCGCCGCCCACCGCGTCGACTTCGACGTCGACGGCAAGCTCGATTACCTGCAGGTCGTCGAGGTGCGGCTCGACGGCGACGTCCACTTCGAGCTGCGGGCGGTCCCCTCGAGCAAGCTCGACGCCTCGCTCGCGGTCCTGGTCGCCACCCTCGCCACGATGCGCGCCGAGGCCGAGGGCGCGCTCAAGGTCGTCGCCACCTACTCGGCGGCGGTCGAGGGCGGCGCCGACCTCAAGTTCGAGCACGACTTCAAGGCCGACTTCAAGGCCGACGGCGTCGTCCTGGCCGACGCCGGCGCCGGCGCGTTCTTCGGCTGGGCCCTCGACGTGAAGCGCCCCGCGTACGTCAGCGCCCACCTCTCGCCGGTCGACATCCAGATCGGCGCCGACGGGGCCGCGCAGTTCGCCGGCGACGTCTCGGCCTCGCTCGCGGCCGCCCGCCTCGCCGCCCTGCGCGCCGCGATCAAGGTCGAGGCGCTGGCGATCGCCGCCATCGACCCGCCCAAGGTCGACATCACGCCGCCCAAGGTCGACGTCAAGGGCGTCGCCAAGGCCAAGGGCGGCATCGACATCGACCACTCGGCCAAGGCAGAGAGCTCGGTCAAGGTCGGCTCGGGCGGCGGCGTGAAGGTCGGCGGCGGCGGGATCTCGGTCGGCGGCAGCGCCGGCGTCTCGGTCGGCGGCGGCGGCAGCGGCAAGGGCAAGGCCGGCGCCGGCTTCAAGATCGGCAAGTGAACACCCTGCGCCCAGGGACATGTCCTCGAGGACCTATCCCCGGGGACATGCTCTCTCGCACATGTCCGGGCGGGCTAGCCCATGATCCGCCGGACCAGCAGGTCGAACAGGATGCTGACGGCGTCGAGGGCCGACTGGCCCTTGCGGCGCGACCACTCGGTGTAGCGGATCGTCACCGGCACCTCGACGAAGCGCAGGCGCAGCCGGCGGATCTCGTGCAGGATCTCCGACGCGTGGGCCATGCGGTTCTGAGTGATCCGCAGCGCCCGCGCGGCCCCGGCCGTGAACGCGCGCAGGCCGTTGTGCGTGTCGGTGATGTCGAGGCCCGCGGCCACGCGGGTGAACGCGGTCGCCAGGCGCAGCACCAGGCGGCGGCTCGCCGGCATGCCCACGGTGCCGCCAAGGAAGCGCGAGCCGAGGGCGACGTCGGCGCGGCCCTCCGCGAGCGGGGCGACGAGGGCCGCGACGTCTTCCGCGCGGTGCTGGCCGTCGCCGTCGAAGGTGACGACGTAGCGGGCGCCGCGGTGGAGCGCGAGCTCGATGCCGGTCTGCAAAGCCGCGCCCTGGCCGAGGTTGACCGCGTGGCGCACCACGGTCGCGCCGGTGTCGCGCAGCCGCTCGGCGGTGTCGTCGACCGAGCCGTCGTCGACCGCGATCACGTGCGGCCAGGCGCGCCGCAGCTCGAGCAGCACCTCGCGGATCACCGGGCCCTCGTTGTAGCAGGGCACGACGATCATCACGTCCGCGGGCGCGACCGGCGACATCGGGCCGCATTGTCGGGCTCGGGCGACCGCGAAGCAATCGCCGCAGCGAGACGACACCACTCGAACGCAGCGGGCTCCGCCGGCTGCATCGACCTGGCGACGAATTGACTTCCGCCGCGGCGGGGCCGATGCTCCCGCGACCGTCCATGGCGATCCAGTTCGTGCTCATCGGCGGCAGCTTCGCCCTCCTGTTCCACTTCTTCGTGCGAGCGCGACGGCGGCCGGTGCAGAAGCTGGCGATGACAGTGGTGTTCGCCGCCATCATCTTTTTGGTGATCTTCCCCGACGTCTCGACCTGGTGCGCCCGCCGGGTCGGCGTCGGCCGCGGCGTCGACCTCGTCTTCTATCTCAGCTCGCTCGTGCTGCTGTTCCTCTGCTTCAACCTCTACCTCGGGCAGAAGGCGCTCGAGGATCGGCTGACGCTCGTCGTCCGCGAGCTCGCGCTGCAGCCTCACCGCGCGTCGTCCGGGACGCCGTCCACCGAGCGCGCGGAGCTCTGACATGGCGCGGCGCGTCCTCGCGGGGCTCGGGCTCGCGTGCGTGTACGCGGCCGTGTTCCTCGCGTTTCACCCCGCGATCGTCACCGGCGACGTCTTCCTCGGCTGGGACGCAGTCAACGAGCACTGGGGCGACCTGCTGGTCCCGTTGCACGCCTTGCGGGACGGCGAGCTGCCGCTGTGGAACCCGTACGAGCGCGGCGGCTACGACTTCCTCGCCGACCCGCAGACGGGCGTGCTCTACCCGTTCAACTGGCTGGTGTGGCTCGGCGCCGCGGTGTTCGGCGAGGGCCCGTGGGTGGTCCTGTTCAAGGCCCTGCTGCACGTCGCCATCGGCGGCCTCGGCACCCATCTCTTGCTCGCGCGGCTCGGCCTCTCGTCGTCCGCCAGCGCCTTCGGCGGCTTCGCCTTCGTCCTGTCGGGGCGGGTCGCCAAGGCCAAGGACTCGGCCGGCCTGTGGTCGCCGGTGTGGCTGCCGTGGCTCGTGCTCACCGGCCTCGAGCTGGTGCGCCGGCCCTCGCCGCGGAGCGGCCTGGCCTTTGGGGCAGCCACCGCCATGGCCTTCCTCTCGGGCTACCCGCCCAACTTCTTCCGCGACCTCGTCGGCCTCGCGCCGGTGCTGCTCGTCGCGCTCGCGCTGGTGGTCCGCGGGGCCCCGGCCGCCCGTCGGCACCTCGCGCAGGTCGCAGGCGCCGGCGCGCTGGCGGTCGCGGTGGTCGTCGGCCTGGCCCTGCCGAACATCGTCGCCACCCTCGCGTGGCTGCCCGAGACCGTGCGCGAGCAGCTCGACTTCGGCGAGGTCGTCTACTCGACCGCGCGGCCGCTGCACCTGTTCGACGCCCTCGCCCCCGGCACCTGGCGCGACGGCGCCCCCGTCCACTACCTCGGCGCCATCGCCCTGCTCCTCGCGGTGTTCGCCGTCCGCCGCGACGCCCTGCGGATCACCTACGCCGCCTGCGCCCTGCTCTTCTTCCTGCTCGCGTGCGGCGACGGCTTCGCCCTCCTGCCCTTCCTCGCCCGCCACGTCCCCGGCTTCGGTCTGTGGCGGATCCCCGCCCAGTACTTCTTCGGCTTCGCCTTCTTCGTCGCCGTCCTCGCCGCCCACGGCTTCGACGACCTCGTCCGCGCCGAGCCGGCGCGCCGGCGCGCGCTCGCCCGGCGCCTCGCGCTCGTGTTCGCCCCGGCCTGCCTCGGCCTGCTCGTCGCCCTCGCGTGGAGCCGCGCGCCGGCGAGCACCGGCCTCGGCGCGGTGTTCGTCGCGCTCGGCGGCGCGTGCCTCGGCGGCCTCCTGAGCGCGCGTCCCCGGCTGCGCCGCGCGGCCGCGCCCGCCGCGATCGCAGTCGCCCTGCTCGAGCTCAAGGTGCAGGCGCGGCAGATCCACGACATCGCCCAGCGGCCCCCCGATCTCGCGCGCGACGCCGCCCTCGCGGGGCTGGGCGATCGCGTCGGCTGGCGCGTCGCCGACGACGAGCACTACCGCTGGCGCGTCGGCGCGCGCCTCGGCGTGCGCGACATCTTCGGCCGCAACAGCACCCTCGTGACGCGGCGCTGGCGGGCCTTCGCCGCGCGCGCGCGCGAGCACGCCGGCCTGCTCGCCGCCGCCAACGTGCGCTGGTACGCCGGCGGGCACCGGGCTGCCGTCCAGCGCACCGCCGCCGGGCAGTCGCGCTGGACCCCGGGGCAGCCGGTCGAGCTGCTGCACGCGGCCCCGCTGGCCTACTGGACCGCGCAGGTCGAGCTCGTCGGGCGCGAGGACGACGGCCTCGAGCGGTTGGCCGCGCTCCCGCCCGGGCGCGCCGCAGTGCTCGAGGCCTCGCAGTTCGGCGCCGACGAGGCCGCCGCGGTCGCCGAGCTCCAGCCCGAGCACGCGCCGGTGCCCGCGGTCCTCGCCGCGTTCGCGCGCAACCGCCTCGCCCTCACCGTCGACGCCCCCGCCGCCGGCGTCCTGGTGGTGAACGAGGCCTGGGGCCCCGGCTGGTCCGCGCGGGTCGACGGCGCGCCGGCCCCGGTGCTGCGCGCCAACTACCTGTTCCGCGGCCTGCTCGTCGGCCCCGGCCCGCACGCGATCGAGCTCGAGTACGGCCCGCCGCGCCTCCGCGCCGCGCTGGCGGTCTACGCGATCACTGCCCTGCTCGTGCTGGTCGGGCTGATCCGCCTGCCTCGACGGACAGGCTCGAGAGGGCATGACGCCAAGGACATGTCTCCTTGAACATGTCTCTGCAGACATTCACCGCGAGGCAGCCCAGAGCACGGCGAGGCCCGCGACGTGCGCCGCGGGCCTCGACCTGACCTTCAGGTCAGGTGTTGCACCCCGCTCACTCCCCGACCAGCGCCTCGATCACCGAGCGGATCTCGGCCAGGTCGGGGTCGCCGGGCAGGGCCGCCTCGGCGAGGGCCAGGGCGGCGAGCGCCGGCTCGAGCGTCGCGGCCTCGGGGGCCTCGCGGTAGGCCTTGAGGCCCTCGGCGTAGGCGAACACTGCGGCGCCCTTCTTGAGCAGCGGCGACTCGGCGGCCACCGACTCCTGGATCTTCTTGACCACCTCGGTCTCGCGGTCCTCGAACGTGATCGGGTCCTTCCAGCGGACGGCGACCTTGAACTCGGCGGCCTCGTCGACCAGCGCGGGGGCGCAGGTCGCGACGGTCTGGTGGAACACCATCGCGTCGTTGGGCGCGAGGTGCTGCGGCTCGACCTCGGCGGGGTCGGCCGAGTACTCCTCGCCGCTGAACTTGACGATCGAGAAGCCCGGCGGCATGTCGAGGCGCACCCGTACGTCGCGGACCGCGACCGCCATGGTCTGGACGAAGCGCTCACCGAACATCTTGTGGGCCTCGGCGACCGAGGGGATGAACAGCGACGCGCCGCGGCCGACGTCGGTGACGGTGTCCATCAGGTCGTCGTTGTAGGTGTCGGGCGTGCCGACGCCGACGCCGACCAGGTAGATGCCGTCCTGGTCCTGGCTGCCGGCGCCGCCGGCGATGATGTCGATGTCGGTCACGCCCGCGTTGGCGCCGCCGTCGCTGATCAGCACCACGCGGTTGATCCGCGCCGCGTCGAACTGCGCGTGCGCCAGCTCGTAGCCGGCCTTGAGCCCGCCGTTGAGGTCCGTGCCGCCGCCCGGCTCGAGCGCGTCGCACAGCGCGATCAGCTCCGGATCGTTCGCCTTCGTCACCTTGTACTTGGTCATCTTGACCGCGTTGACGGTGTCCCAGCCGACCGCGGACACGATGTCGCCGGCGCGCAGGCTGCCGGCGATCGTGCGACACACCTCCTGCTGCAGCTCCATCGGCGTGCCGCTCATCGAGCCCGACTCGTCGAGCACCAGCGTCACGTTCATCAGCGGGCGGTCGGCGTTCTTGACCGTCTCGCTGGCCACGCCGATCTGGACCACGTAGTGGTCGTCGGGATCCTCGGCGAAGCGGGCGATCTCCGGCAGCACCGTGACCATCCCCTTCTCCGCGGCCTCGTAGCCGAACGAGTAGTAGTTGAGGAACTCCCACGTCCGGATCGGCACGTAGCTCAGCGAGCCCCAGTCCGACAGCACCGCCTCGCGCACCTGCACCGGCGACGACGTCGAGTTCGAGTCGTCCGGCGACAGGTACAGCACCACGGGCGTCTGGTCGTCGCACGCCGGCTCGCCCGTGCTGGTGGAGTCGTCGCCGGTGGTCGACGTCGCGTCCGAGGTGCTGTCCTCGCCGTCGTCGGGCGGCGGCTCCTCGCCGCCGGTCGTGCCGCCCGGATCGCCCCCGGTCGCGCCCCCGGTCGAGCCTCCGCCGCTGCTCGTCGGCGAGTCGCCCGAATCCCAGCCACCGTCGCTGCCGGCCTCGGTATCGCCGGGATTGGCCGAGCCCGAGCCCGGGCCGCTGTCGGAGCCCGGCCCGCTGAGGCCGTTGCTGCCGCCGGAGCCGTCGTGCTCCGCGGCACTGCTGCAGGCGCCGGCGAGCGCGGCGAGGAGGGGCAAGGTGAGCGCACCGAGGGTGCGCGGACGTGACGGCTTCGTAACGGTAATGGTCGGCATCGGTCCTCGGCCGGCGCGTATTGCAAGGACAGGGCAACCCGCAATTTCAACCACTTCGCCGCCTGGCGCGCGATCCGCCCTGACAGTGGTGTCGTGTTCGCGCCCGGCGCGTCATCCTCGGACCACCCGGAGGTGTCGCCGCAACAGGACCGCCGCGGCGCGGTGGTCCTCCTTGCGCGCCCAGTCGAGCGCGGTCCGCCCCGCGTGATCGCGGAGCGACGGATCGGCCCCCAGTGCCAGCAGCACCGCCGCGGCGTCGGCCTGCCCCGTCATCGCCGCCCGCATCAATGGGGTCTGGCCGCTCGCGTTCACGGCCTCGATCTCCGCGCCGGCCATGCACAGCGCGTGCACCACCTCCGGCACCGGCTCGGTCGCCGCCAGCGCCAGCGGTGTGTCGCCGTTCACGTCGCGCAGCTCGGTCGCGGCCCCCGCTCCCAGCAACAGGCGCACGCTCTCGCGGTGATCTTGCCAGGCCGCCAGGTGCAGCGGCGAGTGGCCGTGGAAGTCGAGCGCGTCGACCGGCGCGCCCGCGTCGCACAGGAGCGCCACCACCTGCGCGTGCTCCTGATCCGCCGCCAGGTGCAGCGCGGTGCGCTCCTGCACGTTGACCGCGCGCACGTCGGCGGCGTGCCCCAGCAGCTCCGCGACCACCGCCGCGTGTCCGTGGAAGCTCGCCGCCAGCAGGGCCGTCGGCAGCCCCGGCCAGCCCGGGTGACGCGCGTCGATCCGCACGCCCGCGGCCAGCAGCCGCCGCACCTCCTCGAGCTGTCCGGCTTGGGCCGCGCGGTGCAGCGCCCACTCGCCGCGGCGGCGCTCCGCCCCCGGCAGCAGCTCGAGGAACCCCGGCGCGCGGACCACCTCGGCCAGCCCCTCCGCCATCGCCCGCGCCAGCTCGCGGCGCTCGCTCGCCTCGATCTGCGCCTCGACGTGCTCGAGCCACGCCTCGATCTCCGCCGCCTCGCCGGTCCGCTCGAGCAGCGCGAAACCTGTCCCGACGGCCATCCTGCAGCCCTCGGCGTCGTCGCCCGCGCTCCGCAGCGCCAGCGCGCGGGCGATCAGCGCCCGCACCTGCGCCTTCGAACCTGACCTCAAGGCCATCTCGGCCCCGGCCGAGTGGAGCCAGGCCGCGTTCTTGGTCGAGATCGACATCACCCGCGGCGGCGGCGTCATCAACATCGCCACCCCCTCGGCGTCGCGTCCGAGGCGGTAGAGCGCGCGGATGTGGTAGTCGCGGGCCCACCCGAATTCGAGCGGGTCGGTGGTCTCGGCGGCCAGTAGATCGCGCTCGAGCGCCTCCGCGAGCGGCAGGGCGTCGGCGGGCGAGCGCTCGAGCGTGGTGGCGAGCGCGAACATGCGGGTCGGGAAGTCGACGGCGGTCATGCCCGCACCATGAGCACGCCGCGTGCCACTCCCCGCGCCGCCCCACGCGTGCACCCGCGGCCCGGCGATGCATCAAAACGATGCATCGCAAATGGCTCGATTCGATGCACATGGCTCGTTCCGATACATCTCCACCCCGCCCCGGGCGTGCAGTCGCCGACCAGGCCGGCGCCGGTGCCGGTCGCGGGCCCCGCAGCGTCGAGGACGGCCGCGTCGCCGGCCTTGGTGCCGCGCCCGCTTTCGCCGCGGCGCCGCCCCGTCCGGCGATCTACACTGCCCGCGTGTCCCCTCGCTCGTCCGCGCTCCTCCTCGCCGCCGCGCTCGCCTGTCGACCGGATGTGTCCCGAGAGACAGCCTCGCCTCCGGCCCGAGATCCTTCCGCCCCATCGTCGTCCTCCGCGTCGAAGTCGCAGCCCGCCGCCGCGCCCGCGCCTGCGCCCGAGCCTGAATCTGCGCCTGTCGCCGATCCCGAGCCGGGGCGGCTGGCCGGCATCACTGCCGCGCACAACCGGCACCGCGCGCAGCTCGACATCGCCCCGCTGACGTGGTCGCCCGAGCTGGCGCGCTACGCCCAGAAGTGGGCCGACAAGCTGAAGCGGCGGGCTTGCGCGCTCGAGCATCGCCCGCGCAAGGGCCCCGACGCGCAGAAGCACGGCGAGAATTTGTTCGCCGCCAGCGGCCAGGCCGCGACCGCCGAGCAGGTCGTCGCGGCCTGGGTCGCCGAGGTCGCGGGCTACGACGCCAAGACCGGCCGTTGCCGCGGCGTGTGCGGCCATTACACGCAAGTCGTTTGGCGAAACAGCCAGCGCCTGGGCTGCGGCGTCGCCACCTGCGGCGACAGCGAAGTTTGGGTCTGCAACTACGACCCCCCCGGTAACTTCCTCGGGCAGAAACCCTACTGATCGATCGCGGCGAACCACGCGTCCGGTCTGCATCACTCGCACCCGCGCCGACAGCCAGCCACCTCCGCGCGCACTCCCGTCCGGAGGCGAAGAGCGATCGGCGAGGCCAGCGCCGGCGCTCCGCTGTCGCTACAATCGGCGCTCGGGAGTACGTGTTGATGCTGTTCAAACGTCGTTCGCTACACAATCTCATGGTCGCTGTCACTTGCCTGTCCACCGTCGCCATCACGCCGATTGCCGACGCCAAGAAGGGCGGCGAGGACGCCGGCAAGCGGCTCTCCGACCGCGCCGAGATCACCCAGCTGACCTACTGCTACGCCGAGGCCACCGACGCGATCGGCCGCGGTGACTTTGCCACCGGCAAGCAGACTTACAAGGAGTGCTTCACGCCGAACGCCGACATCAAGGCCTACTTCCCGGGCGAAGATCCCAACGGCCCGCCGGGAGTCAGCGCCATCGGGCCCGAGGCGTATGCCGTCGCGGTCAAGGGCGTGTTCGAGAGCGCCGGCTACGTCTCGACCCAGCACCTGATCGGCAACGTCCGCATCGATCTCGACGGCAACCACGGCACCATGACGTCGTACCTCAGCGCCACGCACGTCCTCGATCCGGACGGCACCATCGAGGTCGCGCACGGCACCTATTTCGACACCGTCGTGCGCACGCCGCAGGGCTGGAAGATCGCGACGCGCAAGCTCATCCTGCTCACCTTCGTGCGCCTCGAGGCGCCCGCCCCCTAGCGCTCCGCCTGAACTGGACTTCGGATCTACGCGGGCTGGACAAGACGTCCAGCCCGCCGTACGGTCTCCTGCCGCCTAATCGGCGTTCGCGACCTCTCCGTCCCGTCATCTGCACCGCATGGCCACTGAAATGCAACGAGTCGCGCTCGACCGCATGACGCGAGCGCTCCACCTCTCCGGCGTCGCCGTCTTCGAATTCGAGGACCTCGGCGCCGACGATCCGCTCGCCGCCGACGCGCCGGCCTATTACAGCGATCGCGTCTGCTCGCTGCTCGGGCGCCACGGCGACGTCCCGCCGGTGGTCGGCACCTGGCTGGCCGCGCTGCACCCCGACGATCGCGAGCGCGTCCGGCTCGCGCGGCGCGAGCAGCTGCTGACCGCCGGCGCCGCGAAGCTCGAGTACCGCGTGCTCGTCGGCGACGCGGTGCGCTGGTGGCAGGAGCAGAGCGAGGCCGCGGCGACGCGGCCGGGTCGCGCCTCGCTGGTCGCGGTCGTCCGCGACATCACCGACGAGCGCGCCGAACAGGAGGACGTGCGGCGCTCGGTCGAGCTGCTGCACCAGACCCAGGCCGCCGCCGCGGTCGGCGGCTGGGAGGTCGACCTCGCCACCAACGCGCTCTACTGGACCGACGAGACCCGCCGCCTCCACGAGGCCCCCCCGGGCTTTGTCCCCGACGTCGCCGGCGGGATCAACTTCTACGCCCCCGAGCACGTGCCGCTCATCTCGGCGGCGTTCGATCGGTGCACTCGCGGCGAGCCGTACGACGTCCAGCTCGACATCATCACCTGCCTGGGCAACCGCCGCCACGTCCAGGCCGCGGGCGTGCCGTACTACGAGGACGGCAAGCTCACCCGCATCTACGGCATCTTCCGCGACATCACCGAGCAGCGCCGCCGCGAGGACGAGCTGCGGGCCCAGATCGAGATCATCGCCCGTCAGGACAGCGCGATCCGCCAGCTGTCCACGCCGATCATCCAGACCTGGGACAACATCCTGACCCTCCCGCTGCTCGGCAACATCGACGCCGCGCGGGCGACCCACATCATGGAGCGCCTGCTGGCCGAGGTCACGCGCACCCGCGCCCGCTTCGCCATCCTCGACCTCACCGGCGTCGACGCCCTCGACGAGAGCACCGCCGACCACCTGCTCCGCCTCGTCCGCGCCGTCGACCTGCTCGGCGCCCGCGGCGTCCTGTGCGGCCTCCAGCCGGCGATCGCCGAGTCGCTCACCTCCCTCGGGCTCGACCTCGCCGGCGTCGTCACCTACCGCAACCTGCACGAGGCGCTGCAGCGCTGCATCCACGCCCTGTCCGCCCGCCCGCGCCCCGGCGCCACGGTCCAGGGCGTGTCCCTCCGGCCATGAACCGGAGGACATGCTCTCGAGGACCTGCCTGTAAGGGCATGTCCTCGCGCGCAGCCGTCAGGGCAGCACGGTCACGCGGTCGAGCGCCGGCGGCGACACCGGCGAGTGGTCGGCGAAGTAGTCCTGCAGCGCCTGCATGTCGGTCACCCCGCCGACGCGGTCGGTGCCGGACGTGAACACGCTGAAGCCGTCGCCGCCGTCGGCCAGGTAGCCGATCGTGGCCACGCGGTACTCCTGGGCGGGGTCGATCACGACGCCGTCGAGCTCGATGCTGGCCGGGTCGACCTTCGCGCCGACCGGCGCGCTCGCGCTGTACGCGTACGAGAACCCCGCCGACATCTGCAGGATGTAGGGCTGCTCCCCCTCGACGAACTGCTGCTCGAGCAGCGCGTCGAGCTGCGCGCCGGTGAGGCTGAGGACCACCAGGTTGTTGCCGAACGGGTTGACCGCGAACGCCTCGCCGTAGGTGACGATGCCGTCGACGGGCTCGTCGCCGGAGGCGGCGTAGGCCAGGTCGGCCCGCACCCCGCCCGGGTTCATGAACGCGAGCTCGGCCCCGCCGAGGAGCGGGTCCTGGGTGGCGTCCAGCATCACGTCGGCGACCACCAGGCCCATCGTCGACAGCCCCACCTGGGGGTTCTGCGCGTTCTTCGCCAGCTTCGCGGTGATCGTGCCGATCTGCATGTTCGCCAGCGGCGCGGCCAGCTGCTTGTACATGGCCACGAACGCCGCGATCATCGGGTCGGCGGTCTCACGGGTGACGACCACGTTCTCGGCCGTGGCCATGGTGACGTCGCCGGTCTTGGTGCTGATCTCGAGGTCGATGTCGGTCAGCACCCGGCCGAACGAGGCCCCGCTGGTCACGATCTTGTCGGCGATGACGCAGTTGTAGGCCTGGTGGGTGTGGCCGCTGACGACCACGTCGACCGCGTCGTCGAGGCCCTCGACGATGTCGACGATCGGCCCGGAGATCCCCGGGCACTCGTTGTAGAGACCGGACTGCAGCCCGCCCTCGTGGAGCAGGACCACGATCGCCTCGACGCCCATGCCCTGCAGCTCGGGCACCAGCGCGTTGACCCGCTCGACCTCGTCGGCGAAGGTGAGGCCCTGGATCCCGGCCGGCGAGACGATGCTGCCGGTGGCCTGGAGGGTGAGGCCGATGAACGCGATCTGCACGCCCTCGACCGTGTGCAGCGCGTAGCTCGGGAACAGGGTCTCGAGCGGGTCCTGCTGCTTCAGCACGTTGGCCGCCAGGAACTGGAACTCGGCCCCGGGGAACGGCGTGTCGTCGCCGCAGCCGTCGACCGGGTGGCAGCCGCCGTCCTGCATGCGCAGCAGCTCGGTCGCGCCGTCGTCGAACTCGTGGTTGCCGACGGCGTTGTAGTGGAGCCCGATCGCGTTCATCGCCTCGATCGTCGGCTCGTCGTGGAACAGCGCCGACACCAGCGGCGAGGCGCCGATCAGGTCGCCGGCCGAGACCACGATCGTGTTGGGGTTCTGCTCGCGCAGGGCGGCGACGTGGTGGGCCAGGTAGGCCGCGCCGCCGGCGTCGACGCTGGTGTTGTCGTCGATCTTGACCTTGCCGCCGCTGCCGGTGGGCGGCTCGAGGTTGCCGTGGAAGTCGTTGAACGCGACGATCTGGACCTTCACGAAGGTCTCCTCGCCGGTCGTCTCGGTCGTCGTGTCGCCGGTGTCGGTGGTGTCGACCGTCGTCTCGCCGGCGGTCTCGGTGGCCGAGGTCGTGTCGGTGCTCGTGACCCCGTCGGTGGTGTCCGTGCCGCTCGTGGTCGTCGTCGTCGTCGTGCCCTCGGTCGTGTCGGGGCCGGTGGTCTCGCTCGTCGTCGTCGTGTCCGTGACCGTCGTGCCGGTCGGCGGCTCGTCGGTGGTCGGCCCCGCCGAGGAGGTCGGCGCGACGTCGGTCGTGCCAGGGTCGGTGTCGTCGGTGGTCGTGGGCATCGTCGCAGTGTCGCCGCCCTCCGAACCGCACCCGCCCAGCGCCAGCGCCAGCGCCCACAGGGGCGCGCGCACGGTCTGCATCCAATTCGCTGCCTGCATAAGTCGTAGCTCTCCCGAAGTCGGCGGTGCATACCACGAGCCTCCGCGGCGAATTGTCACGGCGGCGAGAAGCTCACGTCGCCGGCGATTCACGGAGCTTCCCCCGGTACCCCGTCCGGCCTGGCCCGAGCCGCCCGCGCGCGCCCTTGCCATCGCGCGGGAAAGCCCGCGGCGCCGCGACCTCGGAACGCGATTAGATGTCTCTCCGGACATCTCATCAATGATGCATCACCAATGTAGCGACCAGCCCCGATGGAATTGTGGATACCCACAATCATCATGGCGGCCCCTCGATGCGACGACTCGCGGCGCTCGCCATTTGCATCGTCCGCGCCGGGAGCGGACCCGCGCGCCGGCCAACCGGGCGAGGCCGCGGCGCCCCGGCGGCGAGATCCGGCACGGGAGGGTGTCCTCGCGCGCCGGCTGCTCCGGGGCCGACCTATTCCCCGGACGCCGGCGCGGCTGACCGGGGCGGCAATCGACATGGCTCACAGCAATCCGTTCAGTACGGGAAGCGCGCCGCCGTGGTACCAGAACCTCATGTCCGATTGGACCCGAGACAGGCTGTTGCGCGCGCTCGACAGCCGCGATCCGGCCGAACTGCAGGCGCTGGTGACCGAGCTCGAGCCGCCGGTCGTCGCGGCCCGCGCGCTGCTGTTTCACAAGAAACCGTGGCTCCGCGTCGGCCCCGAGCGCAGCAAGGAGGACGACGTACAAACGGTGCTGACATACCTGTTCAATCGCGACGCGAGGGTCCTGCGCAAGTTCGGCGAGAGCCCGGACTTCGTCCACAAGGAAGGCGCACTCCGCCGATTCGTGATGGGAGTCACGATGCTGTGCCTGCAGAAGCTGTGTCGTAAACGGGCCCTCGCCTGGGAACTCCTGGAAGAGGACATGACCTCGACCGATCAGAGCGACAACACCGGCTCGGGCATCGAGGTGCTCGACCGCCTGCTGGACGCCCGGCGGGCCGTCGGCGCGCTGTCGCCCAGCGACCAGCAATTGTTCGAGCTCATTTATGACCAGCAGCTGTCGCAGGACGAGCTGTGCGAGCGGCTCGGCATCTCGGCGCAGACCTATCAACAGCGCAAATCGCGGCTCCTGCGGCGGCTCGCGCAGTTCTTGAGGCCCCAGGGAGGAGCGGTATGAAGGCCCCAGCGGACAATCAGCATCAACCATCGCCGGACGACGCGCTCGACGAGGAGCTCGCCGCGCCGGGGGACATCCCGGAGCAGTGGCTGGCCGTCGGCGAGGGCCGCCTCTCGCCCGAGGCCGCGTTCCCCGACGACCCCGCCCTGCGCGAACAGCTGGCGCCGCTCGATCCCGCCGCGCGCTCGCGGATGGTCGCGCACGCGATCGCGACCCTGTCGACCCCGGCCGAGGCCCCGCGGCCCGACAACGTGGTGCCGCTGGCCCCGCGGCGCACTCGCTGGCTGCGCTGGACCGCCCCGCTCGCCGCCGCCGCCGCCGCGGTGCTGCTGGTCGTCTTCCGACCCGCAGGTCCCGCCGGAGACGGCACCGGCGCGGGCGAGGTGCGCGTGTTCCCGGCGCTGCGCGGCGACGAGGCCGGCGGGCCGGAGCTGCGCGTCGCCGGCGGCGAGCACTTCTATCTCCAGTGCCGCAGCGACGATTCGCTCGAGATCGTCGCGGTGCGAGCGACCAGGGTCGGCGAGCCGGCCAATCAGCGGATGCTCGGCGGCAAGCCGGCGCCGCAGGACGAGCGCGGCGAGGTGCTGCACGTCCTCGCCGACCTCGGCCGCGGCGCGTGGGAGGTGACCTGCGGCGCGCGGCAGACGCAATCGGGGCAGTTCGTGTGGCTCGGCCCGCCCGCGCGCGTGCTCGTCGAATAGCCATTCGGTGCAGCGATGAATCCGGCGATCCTGGCGGCGGCGCTGTGGCTCCGGGCGACCGGACCCGAATCGGTCGACCCGGCCGGCGGGTTGCGTGAGGAGCGGCGCGCCGCCCACCGCGCCGGCGATCCGCGGCGCGAGCTCGAGCTCGTCGACCGCGAGCTGGCCGCGCTCGATTCGCAGCACCCCCTCGCCGCCGCCTGCGACGCCGCCCAGGCCGGCTTTCGCGTGTGCGGCGAGCGGCTGCCCGAGCTCGGCTGCGCCGGCAGGTACCTCCAGCGCTACGCCGACGCCGGCTGCCTCGCCGATCCGTTGCAGCTGCCGCGCTATCATTATATGTGGGCCCTGCACTGGCAGCGGCAGATGGACTTCGCCGCGGCGCTGGCGGCCCTGCGCCGCGTCGTCGAGGCCGCCCAGCCGCTGTTCCTGTCGCGCCTGTTCCGCCGCGATCCGCACGGCGCCGCGGAGTTCCTCGACCTCACCCGCGACCTCGCCGCGAGCGCCGCGCTGCGCACCGAGATCGCCGCCCACCTGCGCAACCGCGTCGCCTGGGATCGCAGCTTCGCCGCGCTGTCGCTGTTCCTCGACGTGCTCGCGCGCGAGGGCGACGCCTACGCGGCGGCCGTCCTGCAGAACCAGGTCGCCTGGGGTCTGTTGGTCCTGCGCGAGGCCGGCCTCGCGGTCGCCGATCCGGTCCCGCTCCTCGCGTCCGCGCTGGCCACCTTCACCCGCGACGGCACGCGCGACCGCTCGCACGCCAACAACGTGCGCATCAACCTCGCCCTCGCGGCCCTGCAGCGCGGCGCTCTCGCCGACGTCGACCGCGAGCTCGACGGCCTCGCCGACGCGGCCATGAGCCCGGAGGAGCGGATGTGGCTGCACATCATCCGCCTGCGCGCCGCGCTGGCCCGCGGACGGGTCGCCGAGGCGTCGCAGTGGCAGGCCGCGATCGAGGGCGCGGAGCCCGGCGCGGTCGTGCCGATGGGCGAATGGTTCGCGGCCTGGACGCGCGGCCTCGTCGACGAGGCGCGCGGCGATCGAGGCGCGGCGATCGCCGCCTACGAGGCCGCCGAGGCGGTGCTCGAGGCGCACGCGCACGCCCGCAACGTCGCCGCCTACGGCGCGGCGGCCGACGGCCGCTATCGCATGTTCGCCACCACCACCCGCCGCCTGCTCGACCTGCTCGTCGGCGACGGCGACGACAGGTCCGCCCTGTGGCTGGCGCGGAACGCCCGCAACCGTGCCCTGCGGATGCACGCCCGCGAATGGTGCCAGGAGGCCGAGCGCCCGCGCGACGACGACCCCGAGCCCGGCGCGCTGCACCTCCTGTATTTCCCGCTCGACCCCGCCGGCGACTCCGGGCTCGCCCCGTGGGTCGGCTTCGCAGTCACTGCCGGGGGCGTGCGCGCCGAGGCGCTGCAGGTCGCCCACGTCCCCGGCGACGCCCATCGCCTGTCCGAAGAGACACTCTCGACATTCGCCGAACAATTGCTCGCGCCGTTCGAGGCCGACATCGCCGCCGCCGAGGTCGTGACGATCTTCCCCACCGACGCGCTGCACGCCTTACCGTTCCACGCCTTGCCGTGGGACGGCGGCGTCCTGCTCGACGCGGTGCCGGTGCAGTACGGCCTCGACGTCGCCGCCTGCGGCGAGCCCTCGACGCGCCACGGCGACGGCGCGCTGGTCGTCAGCGGCAGCGATTATTCGCTGCCCGAGGAGGGTCGCGCAGTGGCTGCCGCGCTGCGCCGCGGCGGCGTGCGCGTCGACCACCTCGCCGCCGGCACGCCCGAACCGTTCGCGCCGCTCCTGACCGGCGGGGCCGCCCTCGCCCACCTCGCCGCGCACGGCCAGCACCCGGCCGACGAGGCGGTGTTCGCCGCCGACGTCCAGCTCGTCTTCGGCGGCGATCGGGTGCTCACGCGCGAGGCCATCCTCGCCGCGCCCGCGGTGCCGCGGCTCGTCTACCTGTCCGCGTGCCGCTCGTCGTTCGTCGACGCCGACACTCTCGGCGGCGGCCTCAGCCTCGCGCACGCCTTCCTGCTCCGCGGCGCCAGGCACGTCGTCGGCTCCGTGCGCGACGTCGACGCCGACGCCACCCGCACCTTCGCGCTCGAGTTCTACGCCGCGCTCGCCACGCTGCCGCCGGGCGACGTCGCCGAGGCCTGGCGCGGCGCATACCTCTCGGCCCGCGCCGCGATCGAGCCGAGCCTGCAGGACGACCTGCGGATGCTGCGGCTGTTCGTGCCGTGATCGTCGCGCGCGACTCGGAGGCGAGGACGATGGCCTGAGCGAGGGGACGTCGTTCGGACGTCGCACGAGCGCGCAGTGACGGCGCTCACTGTCAGTTCGAGTTTTCCCGTATCAGTCCGGCCCGGCGCGTGGGCAAGACCTCGATACAGGAACACTTCATGGTTTACGCGCGATTTCAGTCCACTGCACTCTCGGTCCTGGCGAGCACGGTGCTCGCGGGCATCACCGCATGCGATGTCGAGCCCGGCGTCGGCTTCCGTGAATTGGAGCTGCCCGGGGGCGACCCGGTCCTCGACGAGAGCCCCGGCGGCAGCTATTGCCGCGGGTGCGTCACCGACTTCCGCGTCCTCCCCTCCGACACCCCCGGCATGACCTCCCTCGATCTGTGCGTCGACCTCTCGGTCAAGCGCATCGACAACGTCTCGACCCTGCCCGGCGCCGCCGGCAATCCAGCCTGGTTCCAGGGCATCCTCTGGTCCCTGTACGACGCCGCCAGCGACACGGCCCTGTGCGAGAACTGCCAGTACAAGGTCCTGGAGTCCGAGCTCGAGCGCCGGGCCCTGATCCGGATCTCCGACCTGCCGAGCGCGCTCACCGACGACCTCCTCCGCCTGGACATGGTGCTCGGAGCCGGCAGCACGACCTACCCCGCCAACCTGAACGACTTCCCGAGCGTCAGCATCAGCGAAGCCAGCGGCCCGTGGAGCTGCGTCAACGGCGACAGCAAGAAGGGGCCCGATGTCGACGCAGTGGGCGACGGCGCGATCCTGCCCGACGACGAGATCGCGGCCGCGGCCGTGCACATCGCCTACGACTGGCCGTACGGCGGCGTGCGCTCGTGCAGCGGCGTGCTCGTCTCGCCCAGCCAGGTGCTGACCGCCGCCCATTGCTTTCACCCCGGCGTCGCGCCCAAGAACCTGCGGATCAGCGTCGGCGAGCGCGAACCGGTGCTGCTGCCGGACCAACCGAACATCGTCGCCACGTCGATCACCCCTCATCCGAGCTGGGACATGGGCAAGCCGGCCCTCCAGCACGACCTGGCGATCGTCGAGCTCGACAAGGCAGTGGACGTCCCGCCGGTCCAGATCGCCGACTTCGACCCCCTGGTCGACTGCGATGATTCGGCCGAGGCCTACGGCTTCGGCGTCGGCGCCGTCGGGGCGGGCACCTTCGACTGGGGCCTGCTCCGCAGGGTCGAGCTCGAGGCCCGGTCCAAGCTGTGCATCGACCCGTTGAGCCAGCACTGCGTCGACACCCAGGCGCTGCTCCCGTACACCCCGCCTGCGGGCCTCGACGCCGACTTCCACGGCATGTGCCACGGCGACAGCGGCGGCCCGGTCGTCGCCACCTGCGGCGGCGGCCGCTTCGTCGTCGGCATCACCGCGGCGCGCGTGCTCGGCCTCGCCGACGGCGAGAAGCTGCCGGACGAGACCCCGCTCGAGCCGCTCGGCGCCGCGTTCGCCTTCACCCACCACAACGTGTGCGGCCGCGACGACGCCGTCGGCTTCGCCGCCACGCGCCTCGACGTCCCCGACGTGCAGAGCTGGCTGGCCGACGTCCTCGACTCGCCGGAGGTGTACGAAATCCCCGTGTCGAAGTAGCGACATTGCCCGCGAGCTGCCCTCGTCACCGGCGGCCGTCGCACCTGCTGCGCGGCCGCCGGCTTCGATCCCGCGATCGCCCGCACCCCCCGCGAGGACACCCTCACCCGCTCGCCACCGCCCCCATCCTCGCCGACGCCTCGCCGCCCTCGCCCCGCGCGCTCGCAACCAGTGCGCGCAGATCCGCGTGCTCCGCCACAGATCGCGCGCGAACCCGAGACTGGCGTCATGGCCCTCGCGCTCCCCTCCCCCCGCCACCTCGTTCCCCTGGCCGCGCTCGCGTCCGTGCTCGCCGCCTGTCCCAAACCCGACGACCCCGAACTCGACGACGGCTCGGGTGCGCCCGACGACCCCGACACCACGGGCACCTCCGCCCCGAGCGACACCGCAGGCGTGCTCCCGACCACCGGCGAGCCCGGCGACAGCGAGCCTACCAGCACCTCCACGGGCGAGAATTCCACATCGGGACAGGTCCCTCCGGACAGCACGAGCGAGGCCGACACGGGCACCACCGAGCCCGACTTCGGCCACTGTCCGTACGAGCCGGACGGCGTCGAGATCACCCTCGCGCGCACCGACCAGGGGGTCACCACCGACCTCAGCGCGCGCGAATGCGGCGCCCTCGAGCAGCTCGTCGGCCTGCAGGTGATCGCCGCCGCCGGCGATCTCCTCGAGGTCTCGGTCTGCGCGGACGCGACCTGCGGCGCCTGCGAACCGGCCGCCACGCTCGAGCTCGCGCTCGCCCTGCCCGACGGCCTGGTCGGCCTGCCCGCGCAGCTGGCCGCGGGCGACTGCCTGCAGCTCGACGTCGAGTGGAGCCGCGCCGGCGCCGACCCGCAGCAGTGCGCAGTCGGCGGCCTCACAGTGGTCGGCCTCCGCGGGGGTCAGCCTGAACCTGTCCCGAAGTTCATGTACCGCTACACCGAGGCCGTGCCGCACGGCGACGAGGCCGGCCCCTTCGCCCTCACCGGCGTCCCCCACGGGCCCGGCGCGATCGCCTGCCCCTGCGCCGGCGACTGCTGCGACGAGCCGCCCGGCGCGCGCCGGCTCCGCTTCATCGCCGCGCTGTGGAACGCCGAGATCGAGAGCCCGCCCGTCGACCCCGGGGCCACCATCCCGCTGTTCGCGTTCGGCACACCCGAGGGTGACGACCTCTACGGCGACCTCTCCCTCGCGCGGGCCCACGTCCCCGGCGACTGCGCCGCGCCGGCCCGGTACGAGTGGCTGCTGAGCGTCTCCCCCGGCTGAGCCTGCTGGACGCCCGGCGCCGGGTGGTAGCATCCGCCGCCGATGATCGTCACCAGCCCGGAAGACTTCCTGGCCGCCCTCCCCGAGCAGATCGAGGCCCGCGGCGCGTGGGGCAAGCCGACCATGTCGGCCGCCATGGTCGTCAGCCCGATCGGCTTCCGGGTCAGCCCCGAGGCGGTCGACAACCTGTACATGCAGCGCAGCGAGATCGACGTCGAACGCGCGTTCGCCCAGCACCAGGCGCTCGTGCGGGCCCTCGGCGACTTCGGCCTGCCCGTCCTCGTCGTCCCCGGCCGCGACGGCCTCGACGACGCGGTCTTCCCCAACAACGCCTTCGCCACCATCCCCGACCGCCTGATCGTCGGCTCCATGCGCCACCCGGTCCGCCGCGCCGAGGCCGCCCGCGACGACGTCCGCGACCTCTTCACATGGACTTTTGGACATGCCCTCACGGACCTGTCCAACAAGCCAGGTGTGTCCGAACTGACCGGCCCGCTGGTGATCGACCGCCGCCGCGGCCTCGGCCTGTGCGGCCTCAGCCAGCGCGCCGACGAGCTCGGGTGCGCCGCCATGCACACCGCCTTCGGCCTGCGCCTGACCTTCCGCTTCGCCTTGCAGCCGAGCGAGTACCACACCAACGTCGTCCTCGCGGTCCCGGCCGGGCGAGCCTGCGTGATCCACCCCGGCTCGTTCGCCGACCCCGAGGTCCCGGCCGCGATCGCGCGCGCCTACGAGGGCCGCACCCTCGTGCTCGACGACGCCGAGAAGCAGGCGTTCGCCGCCAACTGCATCGCCGTGGGCGAGCACGACCTGATGCTCAGCGCCACCGCCTACCGCGCCCTGCGCCCCGACTCGCGCGCCACGCTCGAGCGCTGGGACTTCCGCCTGCGCCCGGTCGAGGTCGACGAGTTCGAGAAGGCCGGCGGCAGCCTGCGCTGCATGATCACCGAGATCTTCTGAGCCGCGGGCGCGCGGTTCGAACCTGTCCCTCAGGCCATGTACTGACATTCCTCGCCGGCCCTCGCCACCGGGCCTCCGACGTCGCCCTCTCGGGTCCGGCGACGACATCGGTGAGCGCCGGTCCGCAGCGGCGAACCCTCGCGCGAGCGCGCGCCGCGATGCTGCCCGCGAGCCGCTGGTAGACTCGCCGCGTCATGCGGACGCTCTCGATCTCCTTGCTGCTGCTGCTCGCCTGCAACGGCGGCGACCCCGGCGACACCGACGCCTCGTCGACCAGCTCGACCACCGGCTCGACCCCTTCCACCGAGGCCTCGACCGAGAACACCACGAGCACCACGAGCACCACCGCGGACGATCCCATCACCACGACCACCGCCGCGCCCACCACCTCGACCACCGCCGAGACCACCGGCCCCGTCGATCCGACCACCACGACGACCACCGACGACAGCACCACCGGCGAGCCCGCCGAGCCGCCCGGCATCCACTACGTCGGTCGTCACGACGACAGCGACCCGAACGCCATCCGCATGAGTTGGTCGGGCGTCGGCGCGTTGCTCCGCTTCGACGGCACCGACGTCCACGCCAGCCTCGACGACAACGGCCGGTGGTTCACGGTCGTCGTCGACGGCGTCGTCCAGCCGCCGCTCATGACCCAGCCCGGCGCGCAGACCTACCCCCTCGCCGTCGGCCTCGCGCCCGGCGAGCACACCGTCGAGCTGTACCGCCGCACCGAGGGCTCGTTCGGCGTCACCACCGTCCTCGGCTTCGAGGTCACCGGCGAGCTGCTCTCGCCGCCGCCGGTGACGCGGCGGATCCAGGTCATCGGCGACTCGATCTCCTGCGGCTACGGCAACGAGGGCGTCTCGCCGTGCAGCTTCAGCGCGGAGACCGAGAATCACTACCTGACCTACGGCGCGATCGCTGCCCGGAGCGTCGGCGCCGAGCTGCACACGGTCGCCTGGTCGGGCAAGGGCATGGTCAACAACTACGGCGACGACGTGTTCGAGCCGATGCCGCAGATCTACGACCGCACGATCGCCGGCGACGGTGGCACCGCGTGGGACCACGCGCGCTGGCAGCCCGACGTCGTCGTCATCAACCTCGGCACCAACGACTTCAGCACCGACAAGGACCCGGCCGAGGACGCGTTCGTGCCGGCCTACGTGGCCTTCCTGACCCACCTGCGCGACGTCTACCCCGACGCCTTCATCCTTCCGGTCGCGCCGCTGCTGTGGGGCGAGGAGGCGACGATGGTCACCGGCTACTTGCAGAGCGCCGTCGATCAGCGCCACCAGGCGGGCGACATGGACGTCGCGTTCGTCGACATCAACGCCGACCCGAACGGCTGGGGCTGCGACGGCCACCCGAGCGTCGCCACCCACGAGGCCATGGCGCAGAACCTGACGGACGCGCTGAGCCTCCACGTCGGCTGGTGAGCGATACCCGGGCTCTTCCTCGCGCCGCGGCGCGAGGAAGCCGCGTGTCGGCCAACGCCGTCAGGGCGCCATCACGCCGAACTTGTAGTTCCCCGCCGCCCAGGCGGACACGACCGCCTGCGCCTGGTAGGTCCCGCTCTGGCTCGACACGGTGATCACATTGCGGCGACCCTGCTTGACGTCGGTGTCGCCCGTCAGGAACTGCAAATTGTTGGGCAGCGACCGATCGTAGAGATAATGCGCGAAGCTGTAGTCGACGTTCGGGGCGACCGAATTGTTGCACACGTGGGTGATGAAGTTGCTGGCGGCCTTCTGCGCCGAGTCGGTCTGCGCGGCGCTGGTGTTGTGATACGTGTGGTAGGTCCAACCGCGCGAGCTCCACTCGCCGTCGAACCACCCGCCGTCGGCGGTGAGCGAGCACGTCGCGGCCGTCTCGCCCTGCGACACGCTGCGGAACGAGACCTGCGGCAGGCTCAGCGCCCGCGGCGGCGCCTTCGTGGTCGCTTCGTGGTCGATCCGCAGCTCCTCCGGCACCTCGCCCTCCGGATCGATCGCGAGGAAGATCTCCATCGGGGTGGCGTGCTCCTCGAGCGAGAGGTGCGCGAGGTACGAGGGCTGATCCATCGGGCCGTCCTCCGACACCGCGATGGTCCCGCCGGCCGACTTCGTGAAGCGGAGGACAAAGTCTTCCTGCTCGACCTCGGCCAACAGCGTGACCCCGCGCTCTTCGAGCTCCGCCGCGGCCGCGCCGGCACCGTCGTCACAGGCGCCCGCTCCGAGAGCGAGGAACATGCCGAGCAATGCACCACGATGAATGTTCATGCACGATTTCATGGTCGGATCCTTCATTCCAAGTACATCGGCGAGCCCGAGCAGGGCATCCGCGCAGGATTCGTCGATGAGCGCAGGCATTAGCAACCGATGTGCCTCGCTTTTGTCGTGGAATTCCGCGAGTCGGCGACCACGTCCCGCCGCGCGGCCGCAGGCCAGCCCCGGGGTGCCCCATGGGGCCGTAAAGGCCGCACCAGGCTTCGCGGCAGGGGGTGAGCGGAACCGCCACGGTCTACACGCTGGCGGAGAAGTACGGCATCAAGACCGCGTTCGGCACCGACATCCTGTTCTCCGAGGAGCTGGCCGAGCGGCAGGGCGCCATGTTGGCTGCTCTCTCACGCTGGTACACGCCCACCGGCGCGCTGATCATGGCCACATCGACCAATGCCGAACTGCTAACTTTGTCCGGACGCGCGCGACGGCGACGATCGCCGAGCGCACCGCCACCGAGTATCCCGAGCGCCGCGAGCTAGCGACTGCATCTCTCGCGGCGCGCGCGGATGTCCGCGCGCAGCGCCCGGCGGACGCCGTCGATGCACCTCCGCATCACCGCGGAGAGCGCCGGGTCGCCACCGCTGAAGCCGGCCGGCGCGCTGCCTGAGCGTGCTTGCGGGCCAAGGCGCGTCGCCCATGTTCTCCTCGAGGTATCACCGATGCATCGATCTCACTCGCGCATGTCTTCGCGCCCGTGCACGCACGCACGACGATGGTCCCACGCCCTCGCGCTCGCCTCACCGCTCGCTCTGCCCGCCGAGCCGGCGGCTGCACCGACGCGGAAGGACGACATGGCATGGTGCTACACACACGAGCAGGTCCCCCCGCTCGGCATCGTCGAGGAGATGAGTCAGTCCTTCGTCGATCTCGACGAGCGCGGGCGCGTCCTCCTCAACGCGCTCCCGGACGACACGGGCGAGGCGTGGGGAGCGGGCGAGTCGTCGATCGCCGCCTTCCTGTGGTCGGGCGGGCAGCCCGAGCCCATCGTGGTCGAGGAGTTCTTGCAGACCAGCGGCCAGGCGCTGAACGAACGCGGCGAGGTCCTGCTGCTCGCCACCAACTTGCCCGGCCCCGAGGAGCACGGGCCTGGTATGTCCGCCGACTGGACCCACGCAGTGCTCTGGCAGGACGGCTCGGTGGTGGCGACGATCGCCGCCCCGGACGGCCTGATCTTCACGCACGGCAGGCTCAACGAGCTGGGCCACGTGGCCCTCACCACCGACTTCGACTACAACAGCGACGCCGCGTCGACCCCGCCGCCGCGCACGTACCTGTGGCGCGACGGGCAGCTCGTCGACCTCGGAGAGGGAGCGCTCTCCGACTTCAACGACCACGACGAGATCACCGGCTACGACTTCGACCTCGACGAGTTCGTGATGTGGCGCCAGGGCGAGCGGCACGTGTTTCCCACCGGCTGCGCGTCGGGGCCCGAGTCCATGGCGGCGATTCACCTCAATGAGCACGGGCGCGCTGCGGCCTCGTTCTGGTGCGACGACAAGGACGTGAGCCTCACCTGGTCGGGCGACGAGGTGGTCGAGCTACCGACGCTCGCCGGCCAGGCCATGGCCATCGCCGACCTCAACGATCGCGGAGAGATCGTGGGCGTGGTCCGCACCGACGAGGGCGAGGTGCCGGTGCGGTGGCACGACGGCGACGAGCTCATCGTCGTTCCGCTCCCGCGGGACGCGCCCAGCGGCGAGCTCGGCGACATCGACGAACGAGGCCGGTTCATCGGCGCGTACGGCGGTGACCCGTTCGGTGGCGACGGCAGCCACGGCGGTTTCTTCTTCGTCGGGGACGAAGCCGGCACGCACGAGCTCCCGCTCGACTCGCTATGGGGCTCGATGATGATCGTCGGCGAGATCAACGAGAAGGGCGTGATCGTCAACTCCATGGCCGGAGACGTGTGGGATCACGAGCGCACGATCGTCTGGCGGCCGTGCGACCCCGGATCGCCGTAGCGAAGCGACCGCGGCACCAGCAATTCGCCGGGCGGATCGCGGCAGCGACGCAGCCCGCTCACGGAGCGATCGGACGAGCGAGGGCTGCCCGCAAATGCCCCGGGTCGCGGCGCTACGACGCCGCCGACAGCCCGCGCGAGCGGATGTCTTCGACCAGCGCCGCCGGCAATTGCTTCGTGCGCGAGAACTCGCGCATGTGCCGGATCGGCAGCTCGCCGAGCTGGGCGATCGTCTTCTCGCCGATCTTCTCGACGTACTTGCGCGGCGCGAACGCGACCAGCTGGTCGCCGGCGTCGGGCGTCTGCGCCAGCACCTCGAGCAGCGCGTCGAGCGAGTTCATCTTCATGAACGGGCAGGTCGCGCAGCCGCCCGCGGTCGAGCAGCCCTCGCCGCCGGCGACGCCCGGCACCAGCGGCAGGTGCACGTCGCCGGTCGCTACGACCGCCGCGTCGGCCACCGGGAACACGATCTCGACCTCGACCGGACGCGGCAGCGACTGCAGCAGCGCCCGCAGCTGGTGGACGATCGCGGTCACCATCCCCGCCTCGGTCCCGAGCACGAATTGCAGGCGGACCGGCGACATGTCCCCGGGGACAGCCCCGACCCGCTTCACCTGCGCGGTGATGTAATCGAGGATGTTGGAAGTCGAGCCGACCACCCCGTGGCCGGCGCGCTGGGCCTCGAGCGCCAGCGCGAACATCTCGCCGGGCACCTCGAGGTGGGCCGTGACGTGGGCGTCGGCGTAGTGCTCTTGCACCCGGCGCACCACCTCGGCGCCGAACATGTGGTGGACGATGCACGAGCCCTGCTCGAAGTGATGGAAGCGGGGCAGCAGCGCGCGGATGCTGGCCGCGTCGTGGGCGGGGTGGAGCGCGCGTACGGCCGCGTCGTCCATCTCGGAGAGGCTCGTCAGCAGCGCCCGCAGGTTCTCGCCCATGTACGTGTCGGGGCCGAACCACACGTGGCCCTCGGGCACCTGCGCGAACGCCTGTAGCACCGTCTGGATCACGTTCGACGAGGTGCAGGTGATCGTCGGCACCAGCGATTGCGCGTACGCCTTGGTGCGCAGGCTGGTGTTGATATACACGACGTGCAGCGAATCGGGCGTCTGGGCCGCGCGCCGCAGGTAGGCCGCGTAGGCCGGCGCCTCGGCGGCCGCGGCCAGCGAGCAGCCGATCGGCTCCTGGGCCACCCTGTACACCGGGACATGTTCGAAGCCGGCGGCGTCGAGCACCGCGCGGACGTTCTCGGACATGAAGTCGACCCCGAGCACCACGATCGCGCGCGCGCCCTCGCGGGCCATCTGCAGGGCCCGGTCGGCCATCACCAGCGAGTCCGAGATGTGGATGTGCGGCCAGTCGCAGGCGAACAGCACCCCCTGCAATTCGGCGTCCATGTAGAAGTGGGCGACGATCCCCGCGCCGCTGGCCTCCAGCAGCTCGCGCAGCCGCCGCACAGTGGCCGGATCGGGGTCGAGAAACGCCGCCTGGGCCTCCGCGAAGGCCCCCTGGGCGGCCGCGCCGCCGGCGCGGAGCACGAGCGAGGGGAACGGCTGCATCGCGGCCAAAGCGTAGTGCCCGGACCGCGGTGTTTCAACCGCCGCACGCACTCGTACTCGCGATTGCTCGCACGTCGGACGTCACGCCACGCTCCACCTCACGCGCATCGTCACGCGCGCGGGTCCTCGCCCGCGAGCGCGACTCGGCTAGCGTCCGGGCGATGGATCGCCTCCGCGCCCCCGAGCTGGAGCCCGCCCGCGCCTGGCTCGGCACCACCCGCCCGCTGCGACTCCGCGAGCTCCGCGGCCACGTCGTCATCCTCGACTTCTGGACCTCGTGCTGCGTGAACTGCATGCACGTCCTGCCGATCTTGCGGGACCTCGAGCGGCGCCACGCGGGCCGGCCGGTGGTCGTGATCGGCGTGCACTCGGCCAAGTTCCCCGGCGAGGCCGCGCCCGAGCGGGTCGCCGACGCGATCGCCCGCCACGACGTCGAGCACCCGGTGGTCGTCGACGACGGCCTGGCGATCTGGGAGCGCTACGCGATCCGCTCGTGGCCCACCCTCGTGGTCGTCCGCCCCGACGGCACCATCGCCGCGGTCGCCCCCGGCGAGCCCGACCCGGTGGCCCTCGACACCCTCGTGCGCGGGCTCCTGGCCGAGGCCGAGGCCCACGGCACCCTCGCCCGCGAGCCGCTGACGATCCCGCGCGGCGAGCCGGCGCCGCCGCGTCCGCTCGCCTTCCCCGGCAAGGTCGCGGTCGCCGGCGACGGCCGGATCGCCGTCGCCGACTCCGGCCACCACCGCGTCCTCGTGCTGTCGGCCGACGGCGACGTCCTCGTCGCCATCGGCTCAGGCCGCCGCGGCCACCGCGACGGCGCGTTCGCGGACGCCCGCCTCGACGACCCCCAGGGCCTCGTCTGGGCCGACGACGGCGCGCTGTGGATCTGCGACGCCCGCAACCACACGGTCGCTCGCGCCGACCTCTCGCATGGTCGTTTGGACACGGTCGCCGGGACAGGTTCCATTGGACATGTCCCAATCGCCAGCCCCTCCCCGGCCCGCGCCACCGCCCTGCGCTCGCCGTGGGACGTCGTCGTCGTCGGCGAGCGGGCGCTGCTGTGCCTGGCCGGCTCGCACCAGCTCGGCGTGCTCGCCCCGGCCGCGGGCGGCGGCTACAGCGTCGACATGCTGGCCGGCGACGGCCGCGAGGCGCTGGTCGACGGCCCGCCGCGGGTCGCCTGCTTCGCCCAGCCGTCCGGGTTCGCGCGCGCCGGAGACCGCGTGTGGATCGCCGACAGCGAGACCTCGGCGATCCGCGAGCTCGACCTCGAGACCGGCGACACCCGCACCCTCGTCGGCGCCGGCCTGTTCGACTGGGGCGCCGAGGACGGCCCGTTCGCGGCGGCGAGCCTGCAGCACCCGCTCGGCGTCGCCGTCACCGAGGGCGGCGACCTCGTGGTCGCCGACACCTTCAACGACCGCCTGCGCCGCCTCGACCGCCGCGCCGGCCTCGTCTCGACCCTGTCTCTCGGGACAGCCGAAGAGTCCCTGCGCGAGCCCGGCGGCCTCGCGGTCCTCCCGGGCGGCGATCTGCTGGTCGCCGACACCGGCCATCACCGCCTGGTCCGCCTCGCATCGGGCGGCGCCTTCAAGGGCGAGCTGCAGGTCCGCGGCGCCCCGCCGATGCCTGCGCCCGCGGACGACCCCCCGCCGTCGCTCGCCGCCGCCCCGGCCACGCGGTGGTTCGACCTCGTGCTGGAGCGCGCTCCCACGCTCGCCCCCGGCCGCGCCACCGGCCGTCTGCACCTGGTCGCCCCCGCCGGCTGGAAGTTCAACGAGGGCGCCCCGCAGCGGCTCGCGCTCGAGGTCTCGCGCCGCTCCGATCTGGTCACAAGCCCTGACCGCATCACGCTTTCGGGACAGGGCCGATCCGACATGTCCGTCGAGATCGAGCTTCAGGTCGCCGAACTCCCGACATCGAGATCCGGAGCGAACTGCTGGTGCGGGTCGACGCCGTGCTGTGCGGCGGCGACCCGGAGGTGTGCGCCCCCTCGCAGGCCTGGCTGCGGATCCCGCTGCTGCTCACGAACGGCGGCGGGGCGGCGTTCTCCGTCGATCTGACGCTGGCGACGCCCGCCTGAGCGATCTCGCATCCCCGGGCCGGCGCGTCGGCCGGTGCGCACGCCGAATCACGGTGCTATGGCTTTGCGGGATGTCTCGCCGCCTGCTGCTCCTGGCCCTCACGAGCGCCGCCTGCTTCTCCGACGACCCGCCGCAGCTCACCGCGACCGTCACCGGCGACGACACCAGCACCAGCACCGGCACCGTCACCACCGACGGCACGCCGACCACCACCGGCACCGGCGACGAGACGACGTCGACCTCGACCACCGGCACCACCGAGCCGTCGCTGCCGACCACCACCACCGGCGACACCGACACCACCGGCGACACCGACACCACCGGCGAGCCCGTCGTCGACCCGTGCAAGAACGAGACGCCGACCTGCCCCGCGGGTCCGAGCGGCGAGCCCGGCAGCGGCCTCGAGCCGCTCGACCGCTGCAACTTCCCGCTCACCCGCGCCCCCGAGTGGGACAACCTCGGCCCCCTCGCCGACGCCCTCGCCGACGCCCTGCCGACCTGGACGATCGCCGACGTCCTGGCCGACCTGAACAACCTCGCCCTGCCGGCCGCGAGCGTGCCCGGCGACGTCGAGGCGCTCGAGCTGGCGTTCCGCTGGGACGACGAGGACTTCGACAAGTACTGGTGGATCCCGCAGGGCCTCACCGGCAGCGCCGACGCCTACGACGACGGTCGGCTGGCCGGGCGCGAGGTCGTCCTGGTCAGCTGGTGGTTCGACAAGGAGCTCGCGCAGTTCCCCCTCGACAAGGGCGTGCGCGTCAGCCTGGTCGACGTCACCGACGCCCCCGAATTCAGCCTGCGCCACATCCTGCTGGTCGAGCCCGTGCCCGGCGATCCGGTCGACTTCAAGCCGGTCCCGATCCGCGCCGGCGGCATCGCCTGGTACGGCGACACCCTCTACCTCGCCGACCCGACCCAGGGCCTGCGCGTGTTCGACCTGTCGCGCCTGCTCGAGGTCAACCCCGCCGTCGACAAGGTCGGCTACGACCCCAAGGTCGCCGACTACTACGGCGGCCTCTACTCCTACGTCGCAGTCCAGGTCGGCGCCTACAAGCACGCCTCCGGCTGCGCCCCGCGCTTCTCCACCCTCGCCCTCGATCGCAGCGCCAGCCCGCCCGAGCTGGTCGTCGGCGAGTACTGCGACGGGCTCTCCGCCTGCGACAGCGACATCGCCGGCCGCGTCTTCACCTGGCCGATCGACCCGGTCACCGGCCGCCTGCCGTCCGTCATCACCTGGGCCAGCTCGGCCGCCTACACCGGCGAGAGCCAGATCCAGGGCGTCACCCGCAGCGACGGCGCGCTCTACCTGGCGAGCAGCGCCCCGCCCGGCGACCCCGGCGCGCTCCACGTCGTCCCCGCCGCCGGCCCCGGCGTCACCCACGGCTGGATCGACACCCCCAAGGCCGTGATGCTCGACGGCGACCGGATCTGGAGCATGTCCGAAAAGTCAGGCGCGAGGTTCGTCTTCGCCGCCGCCCGCGCCGCCTACGAGTGAGCCGCGCGATCGTCGAGCCTGTCCGAAAGGACATCCTCCTCTCCGCCGCCACGACGTCGCTGTCGCTCGCTCCTGGCAGCCGGGAAACCTGCCCGAGAAGCCAGGGGCTCGCGCCGCCCTCGTGCGCACGATATCACCTATCCCAAAGGACCTGTCCCAAGGTCCCATCGCCACGACGGCAACGAGCTCGCCGGTCACCTCGTCCGCGGACCGCTTGCTCTCGCCCGTCGCACTGCGCCCCGTCGGCGGTCGCCCCCTCTAAAAAATTGCGACATGTGACAGCCCGGTCGCGCCCTCGCTCCTCCGCGCGCCAAATTGTCGCTGGATGACCCGGCCCGCGCCCCTAAAACCGCGAATTCTCGCTGGCACGCCCGCTGCAGAACAACGCCGCAGGTGTCCCCGGTGTTCCAGCGCCTCGTCCGCCCCCTCCTCGATGGCCTCAGCCTGCTCGTCTTCTTGTTCGCGGTCACGTGCGCTGTGCGCCACATGCTCGGCCCCGCTTGCCGCGGTTACACCTGCCTCGACACCGCGCGCGACGAGCTGCAGCACTCGGCCGCGCTGCTCGAGCAGCAGGCTCATCTGGACCTCGACGGCCTCCAGGCCAGCCTGGCCCACGGCGACTCCGTGACCGACCTGCGAGTGCCGGGCCGCCGCGGCCGCCTCGAGCCGCTCGACCCCTGGCAGCGACCCCTCATCCTCCGCCCCCTCGACGGCGACTGGCTGCTGGAGCTGCGCTCGCGCGGCCAGGACGGCCGCCTCGACACCGACGACGATCTGTACTTCCGCATGACCCGCGCCGGCCAGGCCGTCTTCGACCCCGAGACCGCCCAGCACATGCCCTGAAGGACAGCCACGCCGATGCGGGCGCGCCATGCCCAGCTCGGCGCCCCTCAGCGCACGCGCCCGGGCGCCCCGTCGCCGCGACGCAGCGCCGCCGCGATCGCCCGCGGGTCGAGGCGGAAGATCAGGTCCGTCTCGACGTACGGGCTGATCGCGCAGCCGTCGCCGGCCTGCGGGTGCGGCATCTCGAAGAACGCGCGGGCGAACCCCACCTCGCGGCCGTTGAGGTACTGGCCTGTCCCCGAGGTCAGGTGGCACGGCACCACCCAGCCCTCCGGCATCACCGTGGCGAAGTAGCGCCCGGCG
The DNA here is from genome assembly GCF_026965555.1 of Nannocystis punicea. GTDB lineage: Bacteria > Myxococcota_A > Polyangia > Nannocystales > Nannocystaceae > Nannocystis > Nannocystis punicea. The sequence goes on from NZ_CP114040.1 coordinate 7,663,805, forward strand.
TTGCAGGCCGCGCAGTCGTGGAACCGCGGCGCCTGCCGCAACCTGCGCAAAAAGCCAGGTGACGCCCCGATCGGCAGGCCGCGCGCACGCAGGCGCTCGAGCCGCTCCGCCACCTCGGCCAGCACCGCCGGCGTCAGGGCCGGGTGCAGCCCGGCCTCGGCGTCGAAGCACTCCTCGTGGGCCGGCTGGAAGTACGCCCACACCCCGAGCGACCCCGCCAGCGCCGCGATCTCCTCGATCCTCTCGACGTTCCACGGGCCGACCACCGTGATCGTCGCCACCGACATCCCCAGCCCGCGCGCCTGCTCGATCGCCGCGATCACCCGCGCGTACGAGCCCGGCCGGCGGCGCACCAGGTCGTGCACCGGCTCCGGCCCGTCGAGCGACAGCACCACCATGTCGAGGATCCCCGACATGTCCCGAAGTACATTGCCGGTGCGCCAGCCGTTGGTGTTCATCGACGTGAAGCACCCGGCCCGCTTGGCGTGCCTGACGATCCGCGGCGCGTCGCGGCGGAGCAGCGCCTCGCCCCCGGAGAAGCTGGCCCGCGCCATCCCGGCGGCCCGCAGCTCGTCGATCGCCGCACAAAACTCGGCGTCGCTCATCTCCTCGGCCGCACGCTCGGGGATCTCGCAGTACTCGCAGCGAAAGTTGCACCGATGGGTGAGGATGAAGGTGACGCTGAAGGGCAGCGCCCGCCCGACCGCGCGCGCCACCCCGAGTCGCACCAGGTCCCGCGCCTTCGCCAGCGCCGTCACCCCGCCCCTCCCACATCGAGCCCCGAACCTCCCGGCCTCCGCGCGTCCCTCGACGCTCGCAGCGACCTCGTCACCACGACCTCCCCGCGCCGAGCCCCGAGCCTCCGACCTCCGCTCGCCAGCACCGTCACCCCGCCCCTCCCGCCAGCGCGTAGATCGCCGCGCCCGTCGCCAGCGCCACCGCCCGGTGGCGCCGCCGCGCCGCCGCCGGATCGACCTGACCGATCAGCCATGCCCCGAAGACCAGCCCCACCGCCCCGCACGGCCCCGCCCGCGGACCGAGCAGCCCCGCCGCAGCGATCGCCCCCGCCAGCGCCAGCCAGCGACCCGCTGCGGCCACTCCTGCGCGCCCGAGCCACTGCGCCGTCGTGAACGCCCCTGCCCGCCGATCCTCGGCGACGTCGGCGCGCTCGTGGACCAGCTGGTTCTGCAGCAGCAGCGCCGTGAACACCAGGGACATGCCCCAAAAGCCAGGTGTTCGCGGCGTCCCGATCAGCGCCAGCAGCGGCGCGAAGATGGCGACGTTGGCCAGCGTCCCGATCGCCGGCAAGCGCTTGAGCCGCGGCCCGACGCTGTACAGCGCCCCCGTCGCCAGGCTGACCCCCGCCGCCAGGGGCCCGCCGCTCTGCCCCGCCGCGACCATCGCCAGCAGGCCGCACACCAGCGCCGGCACGGCCGCCGCCGCCCCGACCTCGGCCCCCACCAGCGGGTTCTTGGCGGGCGCGTCGGTGCCGCGGTCGCCGTGCGCGTTGAGCCCGTAGGCGCAGGCCAGGCACAGCGCGCCCGCCAGGATGCCCCACAGGACATGCCCCAAAGAACATGTCCCCGAGAGCATGTCCCCGAGCGGCGCCCCGGCAAGCGGCAGCGGCACGAAGTGGGCCCACTGCCGCGCCCGCAAGGCCCGCAGGCCGAGCCCCAGCTGGCGCGCCAGGCCTGCCCGCCTGTGCGGCGCCGGGCGGCTGGCGCGGCCTTCCCACGGGCGCTCGGAGTACGTCACGCCCGCCGACGATACCCCGCGCCGTCCGCGGGGTCACGCACCGGAGCTTCGCCGCCGCCGTGAACCACGGCGCGGCAAGTCACGCCTCTCGAAGACCCGCCTACAGCGCGAGCCGCCTCGCGCCGCACAGGCGGCCGCGAGTCACGCCTCTCGAAGACCCCGCGGCACGCGACGCGGCCCGGCGATTCGTCCACCCCCACCCTCCATCCGCACCCGGCCGTGGGCGCCGACACGGCCGCGGTGGACTCGCCGCGCATGGCCCGGCAGCGCTCAGCGCCGCCGTCGACGCCTCCACAGTCCCAGACCGGCCAGCGCGGCCAGCCATGTCCACGCCTGCCCGTCCGCGCCGATCCGGCAACCGACCTCCTTCTTCGCCGGGGTCTCCTCCTCGCCGAACGGCGTCCCGTCTTCGTACTCCACCGGCGTCACGCACTCCCAGGACTCGAGCTCCTCGGCGGTCGGTTCGTCGGTCACCACGTGCGGTTCGCCGGCCACCTCGCGCGACAGGCACTGCGGCGGACCCGACACGGATGTCCCATCGACCAGGTTGGTCACCCCGAGCACCACGCAGTACTCCGCCTGCGCCGCCGCGAACTCGACCGTCCAGTCGACCTCGTGGCGCGCGGGGTACTGGAACCGCCCGTCCGGATCGGGCTCGCCCGCGGCGTCGAGGCGCTGGGCCCAGATCAACGCGCTGCCCGCCTGCGCCCGCGGCAGCGCCGACGGCACGACGTACAGCCCCGGCACCTTGGCGATCGTCGTGAATTCGCACCGGGTCCTGTCGCCGCAGCTGCTGGCCTCGGCCGTCTCGCAGCAGACGAAGTCGCCGTACCCCGTGGTGACCAGCATCGGGTCGACGACCTCGGCAGTCGGCGGTTCCAGCACCGCCACTGGCTCGGCCTCGACCGTCAGCGGGAACGTCATCTCGTCGCCGTCGACGTTCCCCACGGTCACCTGATAGAGGCCCGCCTGCAGCGGCATGGCCGGGCGCACCACGATCGCCACCGACCACGCCGGCTGGCCCGCGAGAAAAGTCGGGCTCAGGCGCAGCAGCTCGACCTCCGTCGCCAGCGCCGAGTCGTCCTGCGCCAGCGCGACCTTCACCAGCGCCGCCGCCTCCGCCAGCTCGACGTCGAACAGCAGACCGTACAGCACGAAGACCCCGCCCGTCGCGGTGTAGAGCATCTCCGGCGGGTCTCTCAGCTCCCAGACCTCGAGCCCCGGCACGGGGACCTGGCTCGTACACGCCGACGCGCGCCCGGGCACCGACGCGACTGCAGCGACCAAGAGACATGTCCCGAACAACCTGCTCTTAAATTTCATCGCAGCTCTCCTCCGACCGCGAACGGGGCGCGACCGACCTCGTAAAGCCATCCTCGCCAACATACCACGCCGGCCGCACGCCCCGTCCCCGGCCCCGCGGCCGTCAACGCCGGCGCCGACGCGCCCGCAGGCGCAGCCCGACCACCAGGCCCAGGAGGCCCCACGCGCCCCCGGCTCCGCCGAGCCTGCAGCCCTTCTCTTCCTCGACCTGCGCCGCCTCGCCGAACGGCGTGCCGTCCTCGTGGACCGGCGGCGTCAGACAACCCCACAGCTCGACCTCCTCCGGCGTCAGCTCCTCGGCGACCACATGCGGCTCGCCGACCTGCTCGCGCGACAGGCAGCGCGGCGCGCTCGACACGGATGTCCCATCGACCAGGTTGGTCGCGCCGAGGATCACGCAGTACTCCGCCTGGGCCGCTGCGAACGGCACCGACCACGTGAAGTCGTGGCGCCCGAGGTTGCGAAACAATCCGGACGGATCGGCCTGGCCGTCGGCGTCGAGGCGCTGGACCCACAACACGCTGTTGCCTCTCGCCGCGTCCGGCAGCGACGCCGGCCTGATCGACAGCGCCGGCAATTGCTCGATCTCCGTGGGCCTGCAGATCGACATCCCGCCGCAGCTGTCGGGCCCGCGCTCGCAACAGACGGAGTCGCGCAGCTCCCCCCTCACCTCCGTCGCCTCGAACACCGCCGCCGTCGGCGCCTGCAGCGGCGCGAGCGGCTCCGCGGTGACGTTCAGCGGGAACGTCCGCTCTTCGAGCCCGAAATCCACCCTGTCGACGGCCAGGGTCACCTGATACTCCCCCGCCACCAGCGGCTCGGCCGGCCGCGCCACCACCACCACGGTCCACAGCGGCAATCCGCGGAACATCTCCGTCGCCAGCGGCACCAGCTCGATCGTCGTCGAGCTCGTCGCCCCGTCGCGCTCCAGAGTCACGCTCGCCCGCGCGGCGGCTTCCGCCAGCTCCATGTCCCATACGCTCGCGGACAGCGCGACGACCCCGCCCGGCGCGGTGTCGAGTCGATCCGGCGGGTTCATCAGCTCCCACACCGCGAGCCCCTGCTCCGGCGAGCTCGTCGAGCACGCGTCGGCGCGGCCCGGCGTCAGCGCCAGCGCGGCGATCACGAGACCTGTCCCGAGGTACCTGTCCTGAAGTCTCATCGCGTCCTCCTCCGCCGGCGGGCCAGCAGCAGCCCCGCCAGCGCGAGCGGCCCCCCGTCGGTCACCGCACAGCCCGACTCGGTCTCCGCGACCTCGACCGCCGTCACCGCCGCCTGCAGCGACCAGTCCGCGCCGTCGCGCCGGAACGCCAGCGCCTCGCTGAAACCCTCGGGCTCGTCGGCCAGCTCCCCCACCCACAGCCACTGATCGGTCAACGCGGGCGACATGCCGAAGTAGTCCGGTGATTCGTGCGCGATCGTCCCGGCGACCTTCCACGTCCCCGCCTCGCGGTGAAGCAAGCGGACCCGCTGTGGATCGCTGTCGTCGTCTGGCTCCTGGGACAGCCAGATCGAGATCGCGGCCCAGTCGCCGAACAGCGCCGTCTCCTGCGAGAAGTTCACGTCGGAGAACGCCTCGATCGTCTGCGCCGCCGACCAGCCGCCGTCCTTCCGGCTGTAGATGCGCATCACGCCGCCGGGCCGCTCCAGCGCCAGCAGGGTCGCGCCGTCGAACGCGTAGTCGAACAGCGGGTCGTCCGGCCCTGCAGGAGGCAGCACGCCCTCGAGCGTCCACGTCGACCCGGCGCGCACCCACGTCTCGAAGCCCTCCCGCGTCGGCGCCACCAGCACCCCGCGCGCCATCTCGAACGACTGGCCCAACTGGCGCCGCGCCCCCGGCGTGCCCACCAGCACCTGGCGCGGGGCCATGCCATCGCCTGTCCTTTGGAACAGATGAATCTCGCCCGGCTCCGGCGCCCCCGCCCGCATCACGTAGGGCGTGCCGACGGCGACCCAGCCATCGTCGACCGCGACCGCGGCGAAGTCGTAGTCCTCCGCGTCGGCCGGCGGCCGCAGCACCGCCAGCTCGGCCCACCCGTCCGGCCCGCGGCCGAACACCCACGCCTGCTCGGCGCCGTAATCGTCGATCCGCGCGACCGCCAGGAGGTCGCCGCCGAGCGCCAGCGCCGAGCCGAACTCGGCCGCGAACTGCGGCTCGCTCGGCGTCACCCGCTGTTCGAAGCGCCATGTCCCTTCGCGCAGGTGGTAGATGTCGACCGCGCCGCCGTCGAACCACCGATAGTTGCTGAGCGGCGCGGCGATCGCCACCCGCTCGCCGTCGGCGGCGATGACCCGCCCGAAGTCGTCGCCGATCTCCCCGGCGCGCGCGACCGCGGGCACCATGACCAGCGCCAGGGCGGCGGAGCGCGACAGGCGACGCAAAACCATCCTCGCCAGGATAACACACCCGCCGCGCCCGTTCGCCCGCGGCGAGGCCGGCCTCGCCGCGAGGCCGGCGGACCTCGCCACGACCGCCCCTGCGCTCACTGGCACTCCTCGGCGGCGTCGCTCAGGCAGGTCGCGGTGTAGATCGCCCCGCGCACGCGCGGCCCGGCGCGGCGCAGCTTGAACTCGACGTTGGTCTCGTCGTTGTCGCACAGCACCACCTCCTCGCCGGTCTCGGGGTCGAGGGTCCTGGACATGTCGTCGCGCTTGCTCGGCGTCAGGCCCCGCGGGTCGGTGAGGACGATCGTGCACACCGAACTGCCCTCCGGGACCTCCCAGTCCAGCTCGCCGACCGGCACGCACGGCGGCAGCTCGAGGATTTCGTCGTCGACGCGCTGCTGGATCCTGCAGTCGGCGTCGAGCGCCTCGGTCTCGAGGTCGCGGTCGGCGACCATCGTCTTGCCGCACACCGGCCGGAACGCCTTCTCGATCTGGCGGGCGATGCCCTTGAGCGCCGGCGTGTAGTCGTCCTCGCAGATCGAGTAGAGGTTGCGCTCGTCGCCCGCGAACGCCTCCGCGACCGCGCGCTCGCGCACCGGCGGCACGGCCGTGCTGCCGCTGCCGTCGCTGTTGTTGACGCAGCCGGGCGCGATGCCGAAGTTCAGGTCCTGCTCCGAACCGGCCTCGGCCTCGGCGTAGACGATGTCCGTCTCGCCGCTCTCGTAGCCCGCGGGCACCCCGGCGATCAGCGACACCAGCACCTCGCGGCTCGGGTCGCTCACCTGCTTGTCGGCGCGGATCTTCGCCAGCAGGTCGACGTAGCGCGTGATCGGCCGCAGCACCGCGTCGGCGTCGGCCGCCCCGGGCTCGCCGTCGATGCTGTAGTTCGCCGGCTCGCAGCCGTCGTAGACCGGCCCCGGCCCGCTGCACAGCACGCCGGCGTTCCAGCAGGCCGCGCTGGTCGGCGCCAGCCCGTCCGGGTCCTCCCAGAAGGTCTTGTCGTCGATGAAGATGTCCCTGAAGCCAGGTTCGAACGAGCAGTCGGTCTCGTCGGTGACCAGCACCACCGACAGCAACGCGTTGTCGCGCAAGAACCCGTAGTTGCCCTCCGTCGGCGCCAGCGCCTTCTTGAGCGCCAGGTACATCGACTCGAGCGGCTGCTCGTGGCCGCAGCCGTTGATGCCCTGCGGCCCGAAGCAGGCGAACGCGTCGGCCACCTCCACCTCGCGCGGCAGGTTGGTCTCGCCGTCGATCTTCTCGATCCACGGCCGCTCTCGCAGCTCCGGGTCGAGGTCGGTGGCGGTCGGCGTGATCGCCAGGGCGTCGCCGCCGAGCCCGCACACGTCGGTGCACGCGAACGCGGCGTCGATGTCGTTGAACTGGAACGCGCCCTCGCCGAGCCGCTCGAGGCAGCTGCGCAGCACCAGATCGCCGCCCTCGGGCGTGGTCACGGCCGTCTCGCAGCGCGGGTTGCCGCTGTCGGTGGTGGTGACGCCGATGCGATAGTGGGCGCCCATCTCGTCGAGCCGGCGCGCGAACGCCTCGAAGTTGCGCGCCAGTCGAGCCTGCTCCTCGGCCATCGAGCCCGAGTTGTCGATCACGAACAGGATGTCGACGTCGCCGCCCTCGTCGAGCGGGATCCGGATCTCCTTGTTCTCGGTCTTGCAGAGCTCGACCCCGACCACCGGGTGCTCGAGACAGGCGGTGAGGGCCACGGAAACGAGAGGAAAGAGGACTGTGCGGGACTTCATGGCGATGGCTCCGTTGTCGTCGTCCCTGCTGCAAGCCGATGGCCGCATTGATCTCGTTGAGAAATCCCCGCGAGCGCGCCGCCCTCCGGCCAACCAGATTGGCCAACCGTATTGACATCGCAACTCTGTTGGCAATCGCGGTCCATGGCCCTCACATGGCACAGAGTCGCCCACATTCGACACTATGGCCGCCTGGCCGGCAAACACTCGGCTCGTCGCCCGGCGGCGCAACGAAGGTGGCACTCGCACCGTTCATCGAGAGGCGCGATCACGCTCACTCGGGCGCTGACCCACGGTGCCGTCGGTTGCGCCCGGCCGCGCCTCCCGAGCCCATCCCTCCGCCGCCGGATCTGTCCCCAAGGACAGCGCATCCACCCGGCCCGCGTGCCCTCGCTCGACCGGTCGCGAAAATCTCGCGTCCATGCGACGCGGCCCGCCCTCGAAGCACCAGGGCGCCGTTCACCGCGACGGTCTCCGACCGGTCGTCGCCCGCCCCGCCGAGCTCCGTTCGGCCGCGCCGGCTCGCCTCGTCGCTCGCCGCGCAGACGCTTCGCCCGGCTCGCCGACCGCGGCCGCGCCTCACCGGCGACCAGGCCGAGGAGCAGCGCCCGCGGCGAGGCGCCTCGATCTGTTAGCATCACCGCGATCGTGCGGCTCGCCTACCTCTCGCACTACTTCCCGCCCGAATCCAACGCCCCGGCCGCGCGCGTGCACGAGCTGTCGCGCGCGCTGGTGCGGGCCGGCCACGAGGTCCACGTCGTCACCGGCCAGCCCAACCACCCGCACGGCAAGATCTACCCCGGCTACCGCGCGACCGAGTACCGCCGCGAGCGCGTCGACGGCATCGACGTCCACCGCGTGCCGACGCTCCCGGCGGCCAGCCGCGGCGTGCTCGAACGTGGCCTCGGGTACATGTCCCTTCCGACATCTCAGATCGCCGTCGGCGCCGCCCGCTTGCCGCCCGTCGATCTCGTCCTGGCGACGTCGCCGCAGATCCTCACCGGCGTCGCCGGCCTCGCCCTGGCCCGCCTGCGCCGGGTCCCGTTCGTGCTCGAGGTGCGCGACCTGTGGCCCGACGGCATCGTCGCTGTCGGCGCCCTGAAGTCCGGGCACCCGCTCGTGCGCGCGCTCGAGGTCGTCGAGCGCACCCTCTACCGCGGCGCCGCCGGCGTCGTCTCGGTGACCGACAGCTTCGTCGACCACTTCGTCGCCCGCGGGGTCCCGCGCGAGCGCGTGGCCGTGGTCAAGAACGGCATCGACACCGCCCTGTTCGCCGCCGACGCCGCGCCCGCGCCGCTGCGGGCGCAGCTGGGGATCCCCGAGAGCGCCCTGCTGCTGCTCTACTGCGGCACGATCGGCCTCGCCCAGGACGTCGGCCTCCTGGCCCGCGCGGCCGCTCGCGCCGGCGACGGCGACGACCTCCACGTGGTCGTCGTCGGCCACGGCGTCGGCCTGAAGGCGCTGGTCGACGAGGTCGCCGCGCTCGGCGTCGGCCACCGGGTGCACATCCTGCCCTCGGTCCCGCGGCGCGACGTCCCCGGCCTCATCGCCGCCGCCGACGTCAGCGCGGTGATCCTGCGCGACGAACCGACCTTCGCCCGCTACCTGCCGTCGAAGATCTTCGAGGCCATGGCGATGCGCCAGCCGATCCTCCTCGGCGTCCGCGGCGAGGCCCAGCGCCTGGTCGAAGGGTCAGGTGCCGGCCTCGCCTTCACGCCCGGCGATCCGGTCGACGCGCTGGCCAAGCTGCGCGCGTTCGCGGCGCTCGGTCGCGACGGCCGCGCGCGCATGGGCGAGGCCGCCCGGGCCCACGTGCTCACCCATCACGACCGCGACCGCCAGGCCGGGGACCTCGCCCGCTTCCTCGAAGGCATCGCCGGAGGCAACGCATGAACCACCACCCGCACCGCCCGCGCAGCAGCCTCGGCCGCGCGCTCGAGCGGGCCTCCGGCACCATCACTCACTGGTCGGGCAGCTCGTGGGCGTTCGCCCTGGCGTCGCTGACGATCCTCGTCTGGGTGGTGACGGGCCCGCTGTTCGGCTTCTCCGACACCTGGCAGCTCGTCATCAACACCGGCACCACCATCGTCACCTTCCTGATGGTGTTCCTGATCCAGCGGGCCCAGAACAAGGAGTCGCTGGCGGTGCAGCTCAAGCTCAACGAGATCGTGGCCGCGCTCGAGGGCGCGTCCAACCGCCTCATCGACATCGAGAACCTGTCCGAGGCCGAGCTCGACGTCATCCACCGCCACTATCACAAGCTCGCCGAGATCGCGAAGCACGAGAGCGACATCCGCCGCTCGCACTCGATCGAGGAGGCGCGCCACCGCAGCCGCGCCGGCCACAAGTCGCACCCGCGCGCCAGCCACGGGCCGCTCGAGGCCGGCGCCGCCTGCGAGCCGCCGACGGCCCCGCCGCCGACCCAATGAGCTCGCCCCCGCCGCGCTCCGCCTCGGAGCGCCACGGGGGCGAAGATCGACGCTCAGAACCTCTCAGGCCGCCGACTTCGGCGCGTCCTGGATGTGCTTGATGATCTCGTCGCCGAACTCGCTGCACTTCTTCAGCGTCGCGCCCTCCATCATGCGATGGAAGTCGTAGGTCACGGTCTTGGCCGCGATCGCGCGCTCGACCCCGAGGATGATGAGGTCGGCCGCCTCGTTCCAGCCCATGTAGCGGAACATCATCTCGCCCGAGAGGATGACCGAGCCGGGGTTGACCTTGTCCTGGCCGGCGTACTTCGGCGCGGTCCCGTGGGTCGCCTCGAAGATCGCGTGGCCGCTGACGTAGTTGATGTTGCCGCCCGGCGCGATGCCGATGCCGCCGACCTGGGCCGCGAGCGCGTCGGAGATGTAGTCGCCGTTGAGGTTGAGCGTGGCGACCACCGAGTACTCGTCGGGGCGGGTCAGGATCTGCTGCAGGAACGCGTCGGCGATCGCGTCCTTGATCACCAGCTTGTGGTCGCCGCGCTGGATCACCTGCCAGGGCCCGCCGTCGAGGTCGACCGCGCCGTACTCCTTGCGGGCCAGGGCGTAGCCCCAGTCGCGGAAGCCACCCTCGGTGAACTTCATGATGTTGCCCTTGTGGACCAGCGTGACGCTCGGCAGCTTGTACTGCAGCGCGTGGTTGATGGCCGCGCGGACGAGGCGCTCGGTGCCCTCGATCGACACCGGCTTGACGCCGAAGCCGGCCGTGTCGGGGAAGCGGACCTTCTTGTAGAGGGCCGGGAACGCCTCCGAGAACAGCTTCTTGAACTTCGCCGCGTCCTCGGTGCCCTGCTGGAATTCGATGCCCGCGTAGATGTCCTCGGTGTTCTCGCGGAAGATGACCATGTCGGTCGCCTCGGGCCGCTTCACCGGCGAGGGCACGCCGGCGAAGTAACGGACCGGGCGCAGGCAGGTGTAGAGGTCGAGGATCTGGCGCAGCGCGACGTTGAGGCTGCGGATGCCGCCGCCGACCGGGGTGGTCAGCGGGCCCTTGATGCCGACGAGGTAGTCGCGGAACAGGTCGAGGGTCTCTTGCGGCAGCCAGTTGCCGGTCTGCTTGAACGCCTTCTCGCCGGCCAGCACCTCGCGCCAGGCGATGCTGCGCTTGCCGCCGTAGGCCCGCGCGACCGCGGCATCGAACACGCGCACCGAGGCGGCCCAGATGTCGGCACCCGTGCCGTCACCCTCGATGAACGGGATGATCGGTTGGTCGGGGACCTGCAGGCCCTTGTCGTTCATTTTGATCGCTTCAGCCATCGCCCTGTCGCTTTCCGTGAGGTGTCCTGGCCAAATAGGCCGTTGGCGCGGTTCGCCGCGGACCGGGGATATACCACGGCGGCCCGCCCGTCCTGTCCGCGCCCGCGTGCGACCGTGCTCACCCGCCGGCTGCCGCCACCGCGGCCGCTGCGGCGTCTCCGGCGGCGATCCGGCCGCTCTCGCGCTCGACCTTGAACGCCTTGCCGTCGAAGTGGACGGTGATTCTTTCGTAGCTCACCGGTCTGCCGAGGGTGTAGCCCTGATGTCGGACCTGCAGCGGCGGCCCCCCGCCGGCCGGCAGCTGGACCGCGAACAGCCCGGTGACCCCGGCGTCGGCGACATCTCCCGCGAGCGGCGCCGACGGATCGGCGGTGAGCGCGAGGCGCACGCCGAGGTCGTCCCACACGAGGAACGTCCAGCTCGACGCCCCTGCGAACAGCTGCAGGCGCCCGAGCTCGCGGGCCACGCTGGCCTCGGGGATCTTCGCGTCGGGCGCGGCCAGCAGGCGGGCCAGCAGCACCGCCGCGTGCAGGCGGGCGAACCGTCGCGGATCGTCGGCCCCCGGGCGCCCCTCGCCGGCCGCCACTTGTCGCAAGATCCGCAGCGCCTCGTCGGTCCGACCCGCGCCCGCCGCCGCCCGCGCGAGCCGGATCGACGCCGTCGGATCGTCGGGCCGGATCGCCACCAGATCTTCGTACTGCCGGTAAGCCCGCTCGAACCACCCGTGACGCAAGAAGATGTCGCCGAGCAGCGCGCGGCTCTGCGGGTTGTCGGCGTCGAACTCGACGATCTCCGAGAAGATCCGCTGGGCCTCGTCGACCTGCTCGTGGGCGACGAACACCTCGCCGATCTGCTGCGCCAGCACCGGCGTCATCAGCCCCTGCTCGCGCAGCGTGCGGCCGCGGGCCAGGGCCTCCTCGAGCTTGCCCTGCTCGCTCAGCAGCTGGATGAGCCGCCGCTCGCCCTGCGGGTCGCCCGGGCTGCGCTGCAGCGCCGCCTGCACCAGCTGCAGCTTGCGCGTCGGCGCGTCGGCCCCGACCACCAGCTGCAGCTGTCGATCGAGGTCGTTCCAGTCGACCCCCGCGCCGAACATCGCCCGCTCGACCGCGCCGATCAGCCCCTGGTCGACCAGCCGGCGCAGCAGCCCGCGCGCCAGGTAGTTGCGCGCGTCGGGCTCGCCGGCGAAGTGCCCGAGCAGCAGGCCGATGTCGGCCTCGGTCGCCGCCCGCTCGTGCAGCAGCTGCAGGAACACCCGCTGGTCCTTCCACCCGCCGATCTCGCAGCTGCCCGCGGCCGCCTCGTAGGCGTTGAGCGCAGAGAACATGTCCGAACGGTCAGCCAGTCGCTTCTGCCACAAGATCCGGCGGTGAGCCAGGCTGCGCGCCGCCGCGTCCGAGCACGGCAACTTGAGCCCGCGCGGCACCGGCGAGACCACCGGCGGCGGCACCTTCGCCGGCGGCCGCGGCGCCGCGTTGCGATCGAGGTCGTCGCGCTTCCCCCCGGCCTTGGTCGTGCTCGGCCTGTCCTTCGACAGACCCGAGCCGCGCGCGTCGACCATCGGCTCCCGCGGCCTCTCGAAGTCCTCGTCTCGCGGCGCCGCTTCCTCGGCGAACGCCAGCTTCTCGGCGTCGACCGACGACTCGGTGTTGGCGAGCCCGCCCATCCCTTCGCCGCCACCCGGGGCCACCGGCGCGGGCGAAGGCGGCGGCGGCGGCTCGGACTTCGCCATCGGGGCCTGCTGCGCGTCCGCGGGCGTGCTCGCCGACGCGGACACCGGCGTCGGCGCCGCCCCGTTGGCGACCCGCTCCTCCCTGCGCTCGATCGTCGGCGGCGGCGCGTGATCGCCGGCGCTGTTGCAGCCGAACGGCGCCGACGCGGCGGCCGCGATCATGCCGACGATCCGGCTGCTCTTCGGTTCCTGTTCCTTGAGCCAGGTCGCGTCGGCGATCAGCTGCAGCCCGCCGAGCTCGCGGCGGCGGCGCTGGATGCCCTGCTGGGCGTAGGCCGCCTCGCTGTCGAGCGCGAGGAACGAGGTGAACGGGGTCATGAGGCCGTACTCGAGCCCGAGCGCGAGGATCTTGCCGCGCACCGCCTCGAGCCCGCGGCTGTCGCCGAGCAGGCGCTCGACGTAGGCCGCGGCCCACAGCTTGGGCACCAGGCGGTCGAGCGAGCCGCCGACGTACTCGAGCGGATACTCCCTGGTAAACGCCTCGCCGCCGAGCCGACCGGAGATCGACACCTTGTCGGGCAGGTCGTGGTGCGTGCGCGCCAACAGCACCAATTCTTGCCCGCGGGACAGCTTGCCGCCGGCGCTGACGAACACGTCGTCGAGGCCCTCGCCGAGGCCGAGCTCGAGGTCGGTGATCGTCGGGGTCTTGAGCGCGCCCGACAGCTCGAGCGCGCGCACCACCGCCTGCTCGGGCCCCTCGACCCGCAGCGCCTCGCCGCCGCCGACCCGGGCCAGGCGGCCCAGCATCGCCGCGTCGATCTCCGAGCCGACGCCGACGGTGAACAGCCGCGCGCGCGAGCCGGTCATCGATCGCCGCAGCCGCTCGGCCAGCGCGTCGCCGCTGCGCTCGCCCGACGTCGCCAGGCCGTCGCCGACGTACACCAACGCCGGTTGCTCGAGCCCGTGCACGCGCGCCAGCGCCTGCTCGAAGATCGCCCCGAGGTCGGTCGCCCCGCCGGCCGCGTGCGCCGCGACGCGCTCGAGCGCCGCGCTGATCGCCTCGGGCGTCGCCTCCGCCAGCCCCTCTTCGGGATAGAGCACCTTCGCGGCGACGTCGGCGCTCATCACCGCGAACTTGTCGCCCGCCGACAGGCTGCGCAGCAGCGCCTCGGCCACCGCCAGCTTGGTCTGCTGCTCCGACGGATCGCCGGCCGCCGAGGTGTCGACCACCACCACCACGTCGCCGCGCGGCGCCGGCAGCTTCGCCAGGTCGAGGTCGGGCGCGTAGCGGACCATCACGTAGCTCGCCTGATCGCCGCCCGCGCCGAAGCGATTGGCGCGCAGCGGCACCCGCGACTTGTCGGGCTTGCGCGTCAGCTCGAGCTCGAAGTCCGCGCGCGGCGTGTAACCCGAGCGGCGCATCGTCACCTGCCGGCCATCGGTCGACACCCGCGCCTCGCCGAGCGTCGCCAGGTCGTAGTCCTTCTCGAGCCCGCGGCGCAGCTGCACCTCGAGCGAGAACTCCTCGATGCTGGCGGCCTCGCGCCCGCGCGGGGCCGCCAGCGGGTAGCTGTAGCGGCGCTTGCCCTCGCTCTCGGCCAGCAGCTGCTGGTAGCGCAGCACCACCCGCCGCTCGCCCGCCGGCGGCACCGGATAGATGCGCGCCCGCACCGTGCGCGCGTCGATCCACTCGAGCAGCGCCGGATCGTTGTCGCGCCGCACCGCCGCCTCGTAGGTCGCCGCGGCCTGCTTGCGCTCGACGATCTCGCCCTCGACCAGCTGACCGTTGGTCTCGAGGGCGAAGCTGACCAAAAGAGCATCCTCGGGGACCGTGAACCAGTACCAGCCCTCGACCACGGTGCCCGACGGGTTAAAGAACCGCTGGTCGACCAGGGTCTCGGCGATCTCGTCCTCGAGCGCCACCCGCACCGTCTGGCGCTGGATCGACAGCGGCAGCGCCGGCGTGCCCGGCGGCGCCGCGCGGTCGACCGCGTACAGCGCCCCCGAGCCCGCACCCGCGCGGATGCCCCCGCCCGCGCGGTCGCCCATCCCGCCGGTCCAGTCGTCCCAGAACGCCACCGGCTCGACCGTCGGCGCCCCGCCCTTCACCGTCGCCCGCTCGCCCGCCTCGACCTCGGCGCGACCGCCCGCCGCGCTGACGATCGCCAGCCCCTCGGCGACGTAGACCTGCGCCTGACCTGACTCGAAGGACAGGCTCGCCCCGCCCGCCGACAGCGACACCTCGGCGTCGCCGACGGTGTGCACGACCGCCTTCTGGCCCTCCTCGAGCGGCGGCGCCTCGACCCAGATCTGGCCCTCCTGCAGGGCGACGCCGCCGGCGATCTTCACCTTCGTGCCGTCGCGCAGGAACACCCGCGAGCCGTCGCTCAGGCGGATCAGCGCGCGCGCACCTGGCCCTGTGGACAGCTCGGCCGTCTCCGGCAGCGGCGTGCGCGACAGCAGCCGCTCGCCGCCCGACGCGGTCGTCAGCAGCACCTCGCCGGCGGCCAGCTCGAGGTTGGCGCCGAGCCGCTCCGACTGCACCGGCGGCGGCTTCTTCCACGGCTTGACGATCGCCACCGCGGTCGCCGAACTGGCCGCCAGGAGCAGCACACCGAGACCGAGCCAGCGCCTGTTACGAGAGGATGCGAAGAAGCCCGCCACGGCTGTGCAGGATGGCACAGCGCCGACGACGACGTCGACCGCCGGGCCGCCCACTAACAGCGTTCACTCGCCGTCGATTTTCGCGCCTCGCGGCCGCCTCGATTATCGCGCGTCGCGGCGGCTCTGCTCGATCACGCTGCGCAGCTTCGACACCACCAGGTCGAGCGCGACCCGGTTGTCGCCGCCCTCGGGGATGATGAGGTCGGCGCGGCGCTTCGACGGCTCGACGAATTGCAGGTGCATCGGTCGCACGTGGCGGTAGTACTGCTCGCGCACGGCCTCGAAGGTGCGCCCGCGCTGCTCGATGTCGCGGCGGATCCGGCGAAAGATGCGGATGTCGGGGTCGGTGTCGACGAACAGCTTGATGTCGAGCTCCGTCCGCAGGCGCGGGTCGACCAGCACCATGATGCCCTCGACCACCACCACCGGCGTCGACTCGACCCACCGCGGCTCGGGCAGCCGGCGGTGCGTCTTGAAGTCGTACGCGGGCACCGCCACGCGGCGCCCGGCCTTGAGCGCGACGATGTGCTCGACCAGCAGCTCCGTCTCGAGCGACTCCGGGTGGTCGAAGTTGATGTGACAGCGCTCCTCGTAGGTGAGGTCGGCGCGGTCGCGGTAGTACGCGTCGTGCTCGATGATCGTGACACCTTCGGGCGGAAGAGAGTCGGCGATCTTGCGCGCCACGGTCGTCTTGCCCGATCCGCTACCGCCGGCGATCCCGATGATCATCGAGCTCATGCGGCGGACCGTAGCACGGCGCGCGCCTTCGCGCTTTTCGCGCACACGCCCTCGCGCGTGCGGGATCGCCGTGAGCTACCCTCGCGCCGACAGGCCGCGCGCCGCGATCGTCGACGCTGCAGATCGACCACCACGCCGGCGCTGCCGCGACATCTCGCGGCGCGGACGCCCGCCGCCAGTGCTGGCGATCACCGCCTCGCCGTCCGTCCCTGCCGGCCTCGACCGCGCTGCCGATCGACGCAGGCGCTGAGATCCCGGCGCAGCCCTCGCCACGAACACGTGGACGGACACTTGCCCTCCTCGGACCTTTCACGCCAGGCGCGACCGAGCTCCGCCGGGCGCCCCACGCCGCTCTTCTCGCGCGAGTCCCACGTCGCGGAGATGTCCATGAAGACATGTTTCAACAGACATGGCACCTCGCTCAGCCGCCGCGGCGCAGCCCGTACTTCTCCATCCGGTACGACAGCACGTGCCGCGGCACCCGCAGGTACGCGGCCGCCTGCGTGATGTTGCCGCGCTTCAGCGCCAGCACCCGCTCGATCACCCGCTTCTCGAGGTCGACCAGCGACAACCCGTCCTCCGGCAGCGCCGGCAGCCACTCGTCGCCGCCGGCCGCCACCGCCGGCGCGACCGCCGTCCGCGGCGGCAGGTCCTCGACCCGCAGCACCTCGCCCGCGCACAGGATCACCGCCCGCTCGCACGCGTTCTCGAGCTCGCGCACGTTCCCCGGCCATGCCCGAGAGGACATGTCCGCAAGAACATCCTCCGGGATCTCGACGTCGCGCCCGCCGGCGAAGCGGGCCACGAAGTGGCGCACCAGCGGCGGGATGTCCTCGACCCGCTCGCGCAGCGGCGGCAGCTCGATCTCGACCACGCGCAGGCGGTACAGCAGGTCGCCGCGCAGGTCGCCGGGGTCGCGGTTGGTCGCCGCGATCACGCGCACGTCGACCGGCACCGGCACGTCGCTGCCGACGACGTCGACCACCCGCTCCTGCAACGCGCGCAGCAGCTTGGCCTGCAGCGGCGCCGGCAGCTCCGCGACCTCGTCGAGGAACAGCGTGCCGCCGTCGGCCTGGCGGAACCGGCCCGGGCGGTCGCGCAGCGCCCCGCTGAAGGCCCCGCGCACGTGGCCGAACAGCTCCGACTCGAGCAACTCGGCGGGGATCGCCGCGCAGTTGACGGCCACGAACGGCCCGGCGTGTCGCGGGCTGCGGGCGTGGATCCGCCTGGCGATCAGCTCCTTGCCGGTGCCGCTCTCGCCGGTCACGAGCACCGGCGCGGCGGCCCGGGCGACGCGGTCGGCGAGGTCGAGCGCGCGCGCCATCGCCGACGAACGGCCGACGATCGGCCGCTCCACCCCCGCGACCTGCCGCTGCAGGCTGAGCAGCTCGGCCCGCATGCGCCCGCGCTCGAGCGCCTTGGCCACCGTCAACAACAGGTGCTCGCGGTGAAACGGCTTGCCGATGAAGTCGAACGCCCCCGCCTTCATCGCCGCGACCGCGAGGTCGACGTCGCCGTAGGCCGTGATCACCAGCACCGGCGTCTCGGGCGAGCGCCCACGGATCTCCCGCAGCACCTCGAGCCCGCCGACGTTGGGCATCTTGACGTCGGTGATGACGACCGCGTGACGCTCGGGGTCGAACCGCCGCAGCCCCTCGGCCCCGTCGCGCGCCCCGTCGACCGCGTAGCCGGCCTTGCGCAGGTTGAACAGCCCGAGCTCGCGGCCCGAGTCGTCGTCCTCGATGAAGAGCAGCCCCTCGCCGGACATGTCCCCGCAGCCTAGCCGACCGGCCCCGCGCTCGCTCGTCGTCGCCACAGCCCCGGTGCCGGTCACCCGCTGCGGCGTACCCGCGACGTCGTCCGGTCGTCCCATTGAGGCCTTCGAGGCGCGCAAGATCTCCGGCGTCCATGTGATCGCAGGCATCCTCCCGCGCGGCAGCTCGGATCATGAGGTCGCTCGCTCCGGCCGCCGGCCCAGCACGACGAGCGCGCCGCCTCCGCCCGCGCCGCCCTCCACGTCGAGCGACCACGAGAGCGAGCCCCCTTCGCCGCCGCGAGCGCCGGATATTGACTTCCCCGCCCGGGCCGGGGACACCGAGGAGGCGTGACCGATCCGTCCCCCTCCCGCGCCGCCGGTCGGCCTCCCGCCGCGCGAGACCGATCGGACATGCCCGATCGGTCCGGTCTGATGGAACATGTCTTGAGCGACATTCCCGAAGAGCCATCCATGCTCTCGCCGCGCGCCTTTGTCCGCGTGTGGCTGCCGATCGCCGCCTTCACCGCCCTGCACTACGGCACCGGCATGGAGCACGACTGGGCCCACGACGTGCTGCGGCGCATGTACTACCTGCCGATCGTCCTGGCCGCCTTCGATCACGGCCTGCGCGGCGGCCTGCTGGCGGCCGCAGTGTCCTCGCTGGTCTACCTGCCGCACGCCTTCTCGCTGTCGCCCGGGCACCACCACGACCCCGGCGGCGGCCTCGACAAGGCGCTCGAGGTGCTCCTCTACAACCTCGTCGGCGCGACCGCGGGCCTGCTCGCCGACCGCGAGCGCAGCCGCCGGCGCGAGCTCCAGCGCGCCCTCGCCGACCAGCAGCGGCTCACCCGCGAGCTCGTGCGCGCCGGTCGCCTCTCCGCCCTCGGCGAGGTCGTCGCCGGCCTCGCGCACGAGATCAAGAACCCCCTGCACGCCCTCGCCGGCACCGCCGAGGTCGTCGGCCCGCTCATCCCGCCCGACGCCGAGGAGCGGCGCATGTGGGACATCCACGTGGCCGAGCTCGGCCGCCTGTCGCGGCTCGCCGAGCGCTTCCTGTCGTTCGCGCGGCCCAGCCCGAGCGAGCTGGTCGCCCTCGACCTCCGCCGCGTCGCCGAGCAGGTCGCCGAGCTGTGCGTCGCGGAGGCCCGCGGCAAGCGGGTCGAGGTCGAGCTCGACCTGCACGACGCGCCCGTCGACATCCGCGGCGACCGCGACCAGCTCGCCAGCCTCGGCCTGCACATCGCCGTCAACGCCCTGCGCGCGATCGCCTCGACCGGTCGTCCGGGCCGCCTGCGGATCGCCGCCCGCGTCGACGGCGATCACGCGCTCCTGGTCCTCGACAACGACGGCCCGCCGCTCCTGGAGACCGAGCGCCCGCAGCTGTTCACGCCCTTCTACAGCGGCGACGCGCAAGGCACCGGCCTCGGCCTGGCGATCGCCGCCCGCGTCGCCGATCAGCACGGCGGCAGCATCGACGCCGAGAACGCCGGCCTCGGCGTCCGCTTCACCTTGCGCCTGCCGCGGATCGCCGGCTGAGCTCCCTGCGCTCCTGCAGCGGCGGGGTCATGGATGGCGCTCGGGACATGCTCCGATCGCCATGTCCTTTCGCACCGTTTGCTTCACCCAGCAGGCGTCCGCGGCAGACCATCTTTCGCCGCCAGCGAACGCCTCGCTCGAGGCGCGCAGAAAGCTTCCGCGTCGAGCCTTGCCGTCGTCGGCTCGTCCGCGAACGCCTCGCTCAGGGCGCGCAGAAAGCTTCCGCGTCGAGCCTTGCCGTCGTCGGCTCGCCCGCGAACCTCTCGCTCAGGGAACGCGGAAGGCATCCGCGTCGAGCCTTGCCGTCGTCGACTCGCCCGCGAACGCCCCGCTCGGGGAACGCGGAAGGCATCCGCGTCGAGCTGCCTAGCCGCCCTGCGAACGCGGCCTCGCCGTAACCGCGAAGGCGTCCCCGTCACCAGCTCGCCCACGGACGCCTCGTCGAGGGGGCTCGCACTGCATCCGCATCGAGCTTCCTTCGCCGTCCGCTCGCTACGCACAGGGCGTCCGCGTCGAGCCCTTCCTTCGCCGGCTCGCCCGCGGACGCTCTCGGGCTCCAGGAGTCGCATGGCACTTGGGACATGTCCCGAGCGCCATGCTCCTTCGCGCCTCGACTACATCTTCTTCACGTAGGCGGCGACCGCGTCGATCTCTTCCTTCGACAGCTTCTCCTTGAACGCCTTCATCTTGGTGCCGTCGACGCCGTCGGTGATCGCCTTGACCACGGCGGCCTTGTTGTGCTTGCCCTGCCAGTCCTTCGCGGACATGTCGGGGATGTTGTTCTTCTTCTGCGCCTCGGCGCCTTTGCCGTCGGGCGCGTGGCAGACCTTGCACTTGGCGTCGTAGATCGACTTCGCGTCGATCTTCGCCGAGGTGTCCTCGGCCTTCTTCGGCTCGGCCTTCTTCGCATCGGTCTTCTTCACGTCGGCCGGGGCCGCCTTCGCGTCGCCCTCGGCCGCCTTCGCGTCACCCTCCGGCGCCTTCGCGTCACCCTCGGGCGCCTTCGCCTCGAGCGCCTTCGCGTCCTCGGCCGCCTTCGCGTCCGCCGCCGCCTTCGCGTCCGCTGCCGCCTTCGCGTCCGCCGCCGCCTTCGCGTCCGCTGTCGCCTTCGCGTCGTCGGCCTTGGCCTCGACCTTCTTCTCCTCGACCTTCTTCTCCTCGGCCTTCTGGCCGCTGTCGCAGGCGACGAGGGCCACCGCGGCGCACAGTCCGACGTTGCGGGTGATTCTCAGCACGGTCTTCAGGTTCATGTTCGAACTCCTTGTCGGCCCGCGGCGCTGTCGCGGACAGGGGGCCAGGGCCGCGAATCCTACCGAAGCGTGGTAAGCGCGACAAGTTGCCGCGCGAGCGCGCGAACGCGCCGTGAACGTCACACAAGTCCTTCGCCACGCGCGTCGTTGCCCTCCGCCTGCGTCGCCGCGACGGCGATGGTGCCGAACAGCCGCACGCCGCGGCCTCGCATCACCACGACGAACGACTTGCGCGCGAGACCGCCTCACCACGCCGTCACACCGCTGCGACCGAGCGCCCGAAGCCGCACGCCGCGACTCGCAGATCGACAGCGACTCAACGCCGCCTCGCCGCGCGACCAACGGCGAAGGCCGCCGCGAGCGAGCTCGGGGCGGCCTCCTCCTTCGCGCCGACCGAAGGCCGACGCGCGGGGGTTCACTGCACGAGGATCGTGAACTCGATGCGGCGGTTCTTGGCGCGACCGGCCGCGGTCTTGTTGGTGTCGACCGGCTCGTCCATGCCGGCGCCGCGCGACTCGATGCGGGCGGTGTCGATGCCGTGCTCGACCAGGTAGTCCTTGACGGCCGCGGCGCGCTTGCCCGACAGCACCTTGTTGTACTCGGGCGAGCCCGTGCTGTCGGTGTGACCCGAGATCTCGATGCGGATCGACGGGAACTCCTTGAGCACCGCGACCGCGCGGTCGAGGACCGGCCGCGACTTCGGCTTGATCGTCGCCTTGTCGAGGTCGAAGTAGATGCCCTTGATCGTGCCCGTGAACTTGGCCAGGGCCGTCGGGATCTCGTCGGGGCAGCCGTCCTCGTCCTGGTAGCCGTTGCGGGTCTCGGGCTGCGTCGGGCACTTGTCGTCGGGATCGAGGATGCCGTCGCCGTCGGTGTCGGGGATCGGGCAACCATCCGGCTCGACGCCCGGATCGTCGGGGCACTTGTCGACGATGTCGAGGAAGCCGTCGCCGTCGCGGTCCTTGAGCGGGCAGCCGTCGGGCGCGACGCCGGGGACATCCGGGCAAGCGTCCTGGCTGTCCATGAAGCCGTCGCCGTCGCGGTCCCGCTCGGGACAGCCGTCGGGCGCGATGCCCGGCTCGAACGGACACGAGTCGGCGTTGTCGAGGAAGCCGTCGCCGTCGCTGTCCTTCTCGGCCGCCGGCGCCTTCTTCTTGCGGTTCAGCGTCAGCGACAGGCCGAGCAGCACCTCGGGGTAGATGACCGCGCCGTTGTCGACGCGGAGGCGGGCCGCGACGACGTTGCGGACGTCGAGGCGCAGCATCGCGTAATGCGAGATGTAGTACTTCACGCCGCCGCCGTAGTGCGTCGACTCGTCGATGTCGTTGCCGAGCGCGCCGGTGGTCCCGATGGCGCCGCCGCCGACCAAGATGAACGGAGTGATGCGCCAGAACGGGATCTGGCCGATCAGGTGAGCGCGGAAGTTGAACAGGATCGCCCGCGTGTCCGGCGAGTCCGTGTTGGTGATGTGAGTCGGCATCACGCCGCCCTCGATTTCACCGCCGAGGAAGCTGAGCGGGAAGTACGCGAAGCGAACCCCGATCTCGGGCGCGACCTTGCGGTACGGCTTCCAGAACTCCTCGCCGCCCGACTGCAGCGACTGCAGCTGGCGGACCGGGTCGAACAACTCGTGCGCCGAACCACCAGGCATGAAGATGCCGCCGAAGATGCCGAGCTCGAACATGTTGCGCTCGGGGCGACAGCGGCGGATCCACTTGACGCTGGTGTCGTTCTGACACTTGTCGCCCGACTTCTTCGCCTTCTTCCCGCTCGACCCGCCGCTCGCCTTCGCATCGGTCTTCACGCCCGACGTGTCGGCGGAGATCGAGGCGCCGGCCGAAGGACCTTCGGGCGTCGGCGCCGGGGTCGCCGCGGCCGGGGCAGGCTCGGCGGCAGGCGCTGCGGCGTCACCGGCCGGCTGAGCTGCGAGGGCGGGCGTCGCTACGAGCCCAGCGACCAGGGCAGCTCCGAGTCGGATTGAAAAGCGATTCATCTGTCGTCTCTCCTCGAGGGAAAACCGGAACACGCCGCGCGACCCGGGCGCGTGCTCGGAGTGGGGGACCGCAAGGTGGTGGGTCGAGTGCTGTGCGTCGAGTCGCTCACGCGATGGGGATCTGGGGGGTCGGGCAACTCACCACGAGGGCTTCGCCCTCGGCTCTGCCGTTTATGGCACACCGAGGCCCCGGCTGTGAACCCACCCGGCGGGCGTCGGAACACCCAACGGGGGTCGTCAGGTTGTCGCACACAATCAAGGAACACGCGAAAAGGCGGTGAAATCCACGCCATCGCGACCCCGTCCGCAACTGCCTGCACGCCGCCTGCCAGAGGCCGTCTGGGGGCCCCGGGACCCTGGTAGACACGGTTCCTTCGTAACCGCGCCGAGTTTCGGACGGCCGGAGCGGTCGGAGACCAGCGGGGACAATCCCCGACCTGGAACTACCAACCGCGATCCGCGCCAGACCTTTCGGACAGCTCATGAAGCGGCGGCGAAGATCGCTCGAGAACTACGCCGCCAACCCCGGACAACAACCGTAAATTGAGCCGGCCAGCCCGCGGGACACCGGCCTCTGCGAGTGTCCAGCCGATGGGCCATGTCCCCAAGGCCATGACCTCAAGTGCTCGCAACTCTTGCAGGCGAGTGCGGGCACGTCGGGCGCAAGGAGGACGGGCATGGCAAGCCAACGCTCCTCCGCAACACCCCTCGTCGTCCACGAACACCGCGTCACCCTGCAAAAGGCCATCGACAGCATCGTCCAGCGCTTCGGCAAGGGCGCCATCATGGCGCTGGGCGGCGACCCCGGCGACCGTCAGTCCGTCGAGGTCGTGTCGACCGGCTCTCTCAACCTCGACCGCGCCCTCGGCGTCGGCGGCCTGCCGCGCGGGCGAATCGTCGAGATTTACGGCCCCGAGTCCTCGGGCAAGACGACGCTCATGCTGCACGCCATCGCCGAGGCCCAGCGGCAGAAGCTCCCGTGCGCCTTCATCGACGCCGAGCACGCGCTCGACGTCAAGTACGCCCAGCGCCTCGGCGTGCGCCTGGAGGACCTGCTCATCTCGCAGCCCGACTGCGGCGAGCAGGCGCTCGACATCGTCGACACCCTCGCGCGCACCGGCGGCATTGGCCTCATCGTCATCGACTCCGTCGCCGCCCTGATCCCGCGCGCCGAGCTCGAGGGCGACATGGGCGACCAGCACCTCGGCCTGCAGGCCCGCCTCATGAGTCAAGCGATGCGGAAGATCGCGGGCATCGCCTTCACGACCAACACCCTCGTCGTCTTCATCAACCAGCTGCGCCACAAGATCGGCGTCACCTTCGGCTCGCCCGAGACGACCACCGGCGGCAACGCCCTCAAGTACTTCGCCAGCGTCCGCCTCGACATCCGGCGGATCGCCACCGTGCGCGACGGCGAGGACGCGGTCGCCAACCGCTGCCGCGTCAAGGTGGTCAAGAACAAGTGCGCCCCGCCGTTCACCGAGGCGCAGTTCGAGATCGCGTTCGGCACCGGCATCGACCGCGACGCCGAGATCCTCGACTGGGCCCTGGCCCGCAGCGTGATCACCAAGGCGGGCAGCTGGTTCTCGCTCGGCGACATCCGCGTCGGCCAGGGTCGCGCGGCCGCGCTGGAGTGGCTGCGCAGTCACCCCGGCGAGCGCGACGCCCTGCTCACCCGCGCCATGACCGACCTCGCGGTGCCGAGCTCCGGCGACCCCTCCGAAGAGGAGGAAGCCCGCGCCGCCTGAACCCGGTGAGCAGCGCTCGCGCCCCCGACGAAAGCTCGCGCGAACACGAAACAAGCCCGCGGCGAGCGCCGAGCCGCGGGCGCTCTCACCCGCGAAAAACAAGAGCGGGCAAAGGCATCGCCCCCGCCCGCTCCCCCTCGTGGCTCATTCACGCCACCTGTAGCTCGCGCTCGAGCAAGAACTTCCACAGCGGCTTGTTGCTCTTGCTCGCGTTACACGGCCGGCAGCACGGCACCAGGTTGTCCGGCTCGTTGCTCCCGCCGCGCGAGCGCGGGATCACGTGGTCCCGCGTCACGCTGCGCCGGTTCAACCGCGCGTTGCAGTACGCGCAGAAGATCAGCACGTTCCACTCGTAGAAGCGGAACTCCCGCGTGAAGCACGGGTCGAGCCGGCCTCGAATTACGTCGGCGACGGACGCCTTGACGAACTTGCTCATGTCCCGGAACCGGCCCAGACGCCCGTCACCCTTGCGCAGCGCCTTCCGACGCAGATGCCGCGCCAGATAAAACTCGGGGCCCCGCTCCGGGCGGGTACACAAGGTGTCGTAGTGGTTCTTGATCAGCGACTGCATGGCGCACCTCCCTCTCTCACCGCTCCAATGCTCGAACCGTGGGACTCAATCGACGTAGGTGAGCGTGCTCCACGTCGGCACCGCCACCGCCTCGCTCGCGCGAAACTCGACCTTCGCCTCGACCTCCATGTCCTCGCCCGTGAGGCGCACGCGGTCGCCGGGGCGGATGCACAGCTCGCCGAGCCGGTGCATGGTCAAGGGGATCCGGATGCAGTGATCCAGAGTCCGGTCGTTCAAGTTGGCCTCGATGGTACGCATACTCACCTCCTCGATGGACAAGGCGGGGCTCGAACCCGCGACCTCCGCGCTGCCAGCGCGGCGCTCTCCCAGCTGAGCTACAAGCCCGATACAGAACAATTGTCTCGATGGAGAAGGTCGGACTCGAACCGACGACCTCCTGCGTGCGAAGCAGGCGCTCTCCCAACTGAGCTACGACCCCATTGTCCGATGCGTCGCCGCACCGTCGCTCACCCGCGCCGTCGAACGACCGTCGCTCGCCGACGATCCGTCGATACGCGCCGTCCGTCGATTCGCCCCGGCATTGTCGACATGCCCGAACGGACATGTCACGGCATTCGCCGAATCACCCGAGACCGGGCGATCCGTCGAGCCATTCGAGCAGCCCTAACCGCGACGTCGGATCGCGGTCGGAGCGCCGACCGGTGCCTCGGGCTTGTCCTCGGACGCAACCGCCAAGCGGTCGCGGTTCAGGCGAGATACGCGAGAGAGCGCCGGAAACTACGTCCAGTCCACCCCGCGCGATCGGCCTGCCGATCGGCTGCAAGACCCGCCGACAGCTCCACGGCCGGCATCAGTGGTTCGGCGGTGGGAGTCTGGGGGATCGTGCAGAGAAGGATGTCGTGGACGGAACGCATGGCGCCTACCTCATGAATGCCCGCAACACTACCAGCGGCACGCGGGCCATGTCAAGCACGATGCATAAAAAATCGCGACACATCGCAATCATCACAGGGCCGAGTCCGACCCGAGCCGCTCCCGGCCCGCCGGCCCAATCACGACACGCCCTCATCCCGCGCGTCCTCGCGCCCGGCCCCCCGAAGCCGCAGGAGCGTCACTCCAGGACCGCCCCGCACCCCTCACGAGTCACGGGCCCAAGCTTGCGGACCGATCGACATGCGGCCCCGGGCCGGTCCTGCCCTGCACGTCGCCGGCTCCTCGAGCCCGACGCGGTCCTCGGACCCTCACGATGTGCCGACCCGCGCGAACATGTTCGTCTCCTGGCGCGACCCCCCTTCGCTACCTCACCACTCGAGGCGACCGCAGCCCCTCACGGGTTCGAAAGCCGGTCCATCTCGAGAACAACCGAGCTGTCCTTCACCAAACGTCCGACCGCCGTCATTGCTCTCGAGCGCACGAACATGCCCCTTACGACATGTCCAAAAAGCCTCACACCGATATCCCTGCGCCGATGCATCGGAGGCTCGCCGCGCCGACGAGCCTCCTTCCACCACGAGGGCTCAGTACCGTGCGGGCGGGTCGCTGGCCGGGAACGACTCGTCGGACTCGAAGTCGACCCGATCCTGGAACGACGCCTGACGCTCGTCGTCGACGCGCTGACGCGCCTGGGCGAGCGCGGGCTCCGGTTCCCAGTCGCTCGACTGCTCGGACAGATCGACCTGCTCTGCCACACGACCGCTGCGCCACTCGAGGATCTGCTTGAGGCGCGCCAGATCGCGGCACAGCGCCCGCTGCGGGTCGCGACCGATCAACCTCGCGACCCACGCACCGAGCTCGCCGGCCACCGGCTCCTGATACATCCGCACCCACACTTCGGTCCCGCCCGACGTCGTCGCGTGGAACTCGACGCACCCCTCGAACGGCCGCGTCGCCCCCTCGCGCGAGCGCCACGCGATCCGCTGCCGCTCGATGTCCTGCGTCACCTCGACCTCGACCTCGACCGGGCGCCCGAACGGCCCCTCGGCCAGCCAGCTCCAGCCGCCGCGGTCGAGCCGCGACACGCGGAGCACGTCGGCCATGAATTGCGGGAGGTTCTGAAAACGGCGCCAGAACGCGTACAGCTCGCCGGGTGGGCGCTCGATCGTCACCGCCGCCTCGGCCACCACGGACCGGCCGGGATCGACGCCCGGATAGGGCGCGCCGCGGCGTTCGGTGTCGATCTGCATCGCCTTGTAGAACATGCTCTGACCCGTCACGCCGCGTCGCATCAGCGAACCGCCGGCGAGCGCGACCACCAGCGACAGCGGCCACCGGCGCGCCCGGACCAGCCCCCACGCGACCATCCAGGCCCCCGCCAGCAACGACGCCGCGCGCTCGTTTTGACCGACATTCTGCGCGCAGACAGTGTCCGCGCCTCGCACGCATGAGCTCGAATTCTCCATCGCGGGCCTCCGCCGAGTACATGGCCGCCATCGCCCCGTCGCGCCAGCGGTCGCGGCGATTTCCTCGCCCATGCGTCCGGCCACGGTCGAGCTCGCCGGAGAGAACGCCTCGACCCTCGTTCGCGGATGAACTGCGAAGACTCGCCTCGCGGCCGTCGCGCCGACCGCCTGCCGCGAGCGCGACGCCGGCTGTCCGTTCGGTCAGGTCCCGCCCCGGCCGCACGCTTCGCGACGCACCGGCCCCACGGCGACGGCTTCAGCCTCGAATCACCCGAACCACCGAGCAAGGCCGGCCCGCGCGATGTACCTGCCTTGAGCGACATGTCCCAGAGTACAGCCTCGCTCCGAGCAGCGCCGCGACCGCGAAATTCACGGCACGTCGGCCCGCCACTCGATCCGCGAGACCGAGCCGCCCGCGGCCGATCTCGCCGTCGCGCGGCCGGTGCAGCTCGGGCGGAGCCTCAGCGTCGCCTGCGCAGAGCCGGCTGCGAAGAACACCGCACTGGAGCGAACACTCCGCCAATTCCTGTCCCCACGACCTCGCCGGCGCACGAGCGCGAGCACGCGCGCGAGGGACGGCGCCCGCAGTGAGGTCGTCGCGGAGCCACGACCTTCGCCGCGAGGCTCCGCTTCGCGGCGCGCGGATCGGGGGCGCGCGCTGTCCCACCCGCTTACAATGTGGGTGTCGGCCATGGCGATCACGCTCGACCTCTCGCACTTGCCACTCGTCCTCACCCGGTTCGACGGCGAGCAGAGCCTGGACGAGGTCGAACAATACATCGGCCGCATGTCCGAGGTGCACGCCCTTCGACAGCCGTACATCAGCATCATCTGGTTGCGTCGCTACGCCCGCGGTCCTGCCCACACCGACCGGATCGGTCGCTGGATCAAGGACACCGAGGAGGCCGCGCGCCAGTACTGCCTCGGCGCAGCCATGATCAGCCAGTCGACCGGCTTTCGCTTCGCGCTCGCGGCGATCTTCCTCATCCGTCCAATGCCGTGTCCTTACCTGGTCTGCGGGACATGGTCGGAGGCGATCGCCTACGCATGCGGTCAGGCCGGCAAGGCCGGCGTCCCGCTGCCCGAGCTGGCCAGCCCGTGGCCCGGTCTCGACTGAGGTCGGCCGAGGCCGCGGGACCTCACTCCGCATGGCGGCGCGCGCGCTGTACCATGCGATGATGCGTCCTGCCCTCGCCTTGCCCGCCTTCCTCGCGCTCGCCGCCTGCGGCGACGCCACCGGCACCTCCACCGAGACATCGGCCACCGACACGACCGCGAGCACCTCGACCACCGGGCCGACGACCTCCGCGACGGTCGCTTCGGACAGCATGAGCGAGACCGCCGGGCCGCCGACCACCAGCGGCGGCAGCGACAGCGACGGCGCCTCGACCGGGACCACCGCCGCGCCGACCAGCGGCGACACCACCACCGGAGGCGAGGTCACCTGCGACCAGTCGCCGCATTACCGCGTCGGCGCGGCGATCCGCGATATCACCGGTCCGTCCGCCGAGCTGGTGATGATGGGCTACTCGATGCCGGAGCAGAAGGCCGAGGGCATCAGCACGCGGCTGTGGGCGCGCGCCTTCGTCGTCGAGCACCCGTGCAGCGGCACGCGGATCGCCTTCGTCAGCGCCGACCTCGGCCAGGTGTTCCAGGGCGTCCACCTCGAGGTCGTCAAGCGGCTGAACGGGAAGTTCGGGGCCGATCGCTACGACTTCGACAACATCGCCCTCTCGGCCACGCACACCCACTCGGGCCTCGGCGGCTTCTCTCACTACACCATGTTCAACCTCGCCGTCGGCGGCTACGACCCCGACAACTTCGAGGCCATCGTCGCCGGGATCGTCGACGCGATCGTCGCCGCCGACGCCAACCTCGACCACGGCGTCGTCAAGATCGCCCAGGGCCCGCTGCAGGACGCCAACTGGAACCGCAGCCCGCAGGCGTACGCCGAGAACCCCGACCCCGAGCGGGCCGCCCACGAGGCCGAGATGATGCGCGACACCAACACGGCGATGACCGTGCTGAGGTTCGAGCGCACCGGCGAGGGCGAGCTCGACGGCCAGCCGATCGGCATGCTCACCTGGTTCTCGAGCCACGCGACCAGCGTGTCGAACCAGAACCGGCTCGTCAGCGGTGATCACAAGGGCCTCGCCTCCTACCTCACCGAGAAGCACTTCGGCGCCGACTACACCGCGCCGAGCCCGTTCGTCGCCGCCTTCGCCCAGAGCGACGCCGGCGACGTCTCGCCCAGCGAGGTCCTCGTCGGCGAGCCGAAGAACACCGTCGTGCGCCCGTGCGACGACAGCCCGGACCCCGACTGCGATGACCTCGAGAACGCGGTCGTCCACGGCACCTGGCAGCACGAGCGCGCGCTCGAGCTGTTCGACGAGGCCGGCGAGCACCTGCGCGGGCCGGCCGCAGGCCGCCTCGCCTTCGTCGACATGGAGAACGTCACCGTCGGCCCCGAGTTCACCGGCGAGGACGAGCACACCACCTGTCACGCCGCGATCGGCTTCTCGATCGCCGCCGGCGCCGAGGACGGCGTCGCAGTCGCCTTCATCGAGGAGGGCATCGTCTACGGCGACCTGCCCAAGGTCACGCTCGTGCCCGAGGACCAGGAGTGTCACGAGGAGAAGACCATCTTGCTGCCGGTCGGGCGCATGCTGCCGTATCCGTGGTCGCCGACGATCTTGCCGGCCCAGGTGCTGCGCCTCGGCGGCCTCGCCATCATCCCGGCGCCGTTCGAGGTCACCACGATCTCCGGCCGTCGCCTGCGCAACACGGTCCTCGCCGCCCTGGAGGGCACCGGCGTCACCCGGGCGGTGATCGCCGGCCTGTCGAACGGCTACTCGAGCTACGTCTCGACCCGCGAGGAGTACGCCATCCAGCACTACGAGGGCGCGTTCACGCAGTTCGGCCCGTGGACCCTCGCCGCCTGGCAGCAGGAGTTCTCGGAGGTCGCCGAGGCGCTGCGTGACGGCGTCTTCGCGCCGCACAAGGCGACCCCGCTCGACCTCAGCGACGACCAGATCATCAACGTCCCCGGCGTCGTCGCCGACTCGCCGTGCGCGCTGCTCGACGCGATCCTGTGCCCGTTCGAGAAGTTCGGCGACGTCGTCGTCGCCCCGCCGGCCAGCGCCGGCCCGGACGACCTGGTGAAGGTCACCTTCCGCGGCGCGCACCCTCGCAACAACCTGCGCACCGGCGCCGGCTACCTCGAGGTCCAGCGCGACGACGGCGGCACGTGGAAGGTCGTCGCCCACGACTGGGACCCCGAGACGCGGTTCCGCTGGCGGCGCACCGGCGGCCCGCTGAGCCCCACCTCCGAGGTCGACGTCGAGTGGAAGATCCCCGCGGACGTCGTCCCCGGCACCTACCGGCTCGTCTACAACGGCGACGCCAAGTCGCTGCTCGGCGCCTTCACGCCGATCTCGGGCACCTCGCCGACCTTCACCGTGCAATGACGCCGGCGTCGCGGGACATGTCCTTGACGACATGTCCCGCGCAGCATGCCCTCACGAGCATGACCTTCAGGCCAGGTCGACCGGGCGGAAGTGCGAGAACGGCCGGCCGAGCTCGGCGACCTCCGACGGCGCGATCCACTGGCACACGGCCTCGAACTGCTGCCACAGCTGCTTCACCACCGGGTTCTCGTGGGCGCGGCGGACCGCGTCCTCGGAGGCCCACTCGAACACCTCGAGGATCGAGCCGTCGTTCGCGCGCATCACGATCGGCTCGCGGTCGGTGGCGAGGTCCTGGGCGCGCAGCGCGGGCACGTGGCCGCGCACCAGCTCGAGCAGCTCCTCGGCGCGACCGGGGAGAGGACGGTAGCAGGCGATGACGATGACTCCCATTCCGCAGCCGTAGCGCGCGAGCGGAGGGCGGTCAAGGCCGCGGGGGCGTGAGCCTAACGCGGCGAGCGCGACACGCTGGCGGCGTAGATCGCCGCCAGCGACAGCGCGGTGCCAGCGGCCTCGACCGCGCCGAACGGCTCGGCGAACACCAGCACGCCCCACAGCGTGGCGAGCACCGGTTGCAGCAGCAGCAACAGCGAGCCGCTCGCGGCCGGCACGTGGGGCATGGCGCGCGAGATGAGCGCCCAGCCGCCCACGTGCGCGCCGACCCCGAGCAGCAGCAGCAGCCCGAAGTCGCCGCCGCTCGCCACCGCCAGCGGCTCCCCGGTCGCCAGCGCCGCCATCACCAGCAGCGCCGCCGCCGTCGCGCTCGAGACGAACAGCGCCGCGGCGACCCCGAGCGGCCGCTCGCCGCGCTGGGCTGTCCGCAAGGACAGGTAGTAGCCGGCGTAGAACACCCCGGTCAGCAGGCCCAGCAGCACGCCCTGCAGGTGCACCGGGCTGCGCTCGATGCCCGGCAGCGCCAGCATCACCGTGCCGACGAGGGCCAGCAGCGCGCACACTCCGAGCCGCCGCGTCAGCCGCTCGCCGAGCAGCAGCGCCGAGAACAGCGCGACCCAGAACACCTGCGTGTTGGCCAGCAGCGTCGCCAGGCCTGTCCCCGAGTACAGGATGCTCTTGTGCCACACGAACAGGTCGCCGGCGAAGCAGGCGCCGGCCACGGCCGCCCACGCGGTCGCCGAGCCGCGGCGCTTCGCCTGTCTGTTCGGACCTGTCCGCGAGGACAGCCACGCCAGCGGCAGCAGGGCCGCGGCCCCCAGCCCACAGCGGTAGGCCCCGATCGCCGCCGGCCCGAGCGCGATCCATTTGACGAACAACGCCGTCACGCTGATGACCGCCGCGCCGAGAGCGACCAGCAGCAGAGGCGCGCGCGGAGGAGAGAAGTCAGCCATCAGCGGGGTCGACCGTACGAGCCGAAGAACGCGCGGCGGGGCGGGCGCAGGCGGAGCGCGGCGGGCGGGGGCACGGCCGCGTTCGCGCGCCGACACTAGCCCGCTGGCGACGCGGGCACAAGCAGCTATTCACCGCCGCGAGGGTGTCGTAAGGTCCAAAGTCGCCGATGCTCCTCCTCAGTCCAGCCACCGCCCACGACCTGCCGGCGCTGCAGGCGATCGAGCGCTCGGCCACCGACCTCTATTACGAGGCCGGCTTCTCGCGCGCAGCGATCCTCCCCCGCGGCGCGGCCGACATGCGCGCCCTGCTCGGCCAGACCACGATCCTGCTGGCGCGCGACGGCGACGACGCCCTCGGCTACGTCAGCTACTACCCGCGCGGCCCGTACATGCACCTCGAGGAGATCGCCGTGCGCCGCGACCGGCAGCGCCGGGGCAGCGGGCGCCTGCTCGCCGATCAGGTGCTCGCGGCCGCCCGCGCCGACCCGCAGTGCAGCCACCTGTCGCTGGTCGCGTTCTGCCGCGCGGCCTGGGCCCTGCGCCTCTACGACCGCCTCGGCTTCCGCCCGCTGTCCGCCCTGCCCGGCCCGCTGCCGCACGCCGAGCTGCTGGCCGAGCTGCTGCCGGAGGCGGGCGCGGGCGAGCCGCGCCAAGTCATGGTAATGCCGATCGCGCCGTGATCCGCCGCGACCTCCACCAGCACAACCGCCTCGCCTGGGACGCCGCCACCCCCGCGCACAGCAGCCACAAGCACGACGAGGCCGGCTTCCTCCGCGCCGGCGGCACCACCCTGTTCGACGACGAGGTTCACCTGCTCCTCGGAACAGGCCCCGAAGGACATGTCCTCGAGGACCTCCGCGAGTCCGGCGCCCGGCCGCTCGCCGGCCTGCGCCTGTTGCACGCCCCGTGCAACGCCGGCCAGGACACGCTGTGTCTGGCGCAGCTGGGCGCCGACGTCACCGGCGTCGACATCAGCCCGACGGCGATCGTCGCCGCCGAGACGCTGGCCGAGGCCACCGGGATCGCCGCGCGCTTCGCCGTCGCCGACCTCTACGACTGGCTGCCGGCGCAGGAGCCCGGGTTCGACCTCGTCTTCATGTCGTACGGCGCGCTGATCTGGATGTCCGACCTCGACGCGCTGTTCGCCGCCGTCGCGGCGGTCCTGAAGCCCGGCGGTCGCTTCGTCGGCATCGAGTTCCACCCCCTGGCGCAGATGTACGACGAGCAGGGCCGCCTCGCCTATCCGTACATGGGCGGCGCCCACGTCGTCGGCCCCACCGGCGTCGGCGACTACGTCGCCAACTCCGGGGGCGCGCTGGCGCCGTCGGGCTTCCAGGAGGGCCAGGTCGGCTTCAAGAACCCGCACGCCACCCACGAGTTCTCGTGGGGCGTCGCCGACATCCTCGGCGCCCAGCTGCGGGCCGGCCTCGCGCTCGAGGTCGTGCGCGAGTACCCCTACGCCAACGGGTGCAAGATCTGGCCCGACCTGGTCGAACAGCCAGGTCGGCGCTTCGCCCCCGCCGGCGGCGCCGTCCCGCCGCTCATGTTCGGCTGGTCGTCGCGCCGCCCCGAGTGAGCGACGAGAACCTGACCGAAGAGCCAGGCCCTTCGCCCGTCCCCGAAGACGACGACGCGCACCTGGCCCATCGACCAGGTGCGCGCCGAACCGCCGGGCGGCCTCAGTTGAGCATCGTCTCGGGCTTGGCCGGGGCCGGCGGCGTCGCCGGAGCCGGAGGATCGAAGCGGAACGTCAGCTTGTCGTCGGCGCCGACGTCGACCGTCACGTGGCCGCCGTGCTCGAGCTGGCCGAACAGCAGCTCGTCGACCAGCTTGGCCTTGATCTCCTCGTCGAGGAGGCGGGCCATCGGCCGCGCGCCGTACAGCTTGTCGTAGCCCTTGCGCGCGACCCACGACCGGGCCGCCTCGGCGAAGCTGAACGTGACCTTGCGGTCGGCCAGCTGCAGCTGCAGCTCCTTCAGCATCTTGTCGGCGACCTGCAGGATGACCTCCGGCGGCAGCGACTTGAACACGACGATGCGGTCGAGCCGGTTGCGGAACTCGGGGCTGAAGGTGCGCTCGAGCGCCGCCTTGGGGTCGCCGACCTTGGTGTCCTCGCGCTCGGCGAAGCCGACCTGGCGGGTCGTCATGTCGGTCGCGCCGGCGTTGCTGGTCATGATGAGGATGACGTTGCGGAAGTCGGTCTTGCGGCCGTTGTTGTCCGTCAGCGTCGCGTGGTCCATCACCTGCAGCAGGATGGCGAACAGGTCGGGGTGGGCCTTCTCGATCTCGTCGAGGATCACCACGCTGTGCGGGTTCTTGCTGACCGCGTCGGTGAGGAGGCCGCCCTGGTCGAAGCCGACGTACCCGGGCGGCGCGCCGATCAGGCGGCTGACGCTGTGCTTCTCCATGTACTCGCTCATGTCGAAGCGGAGCAGCGGGACCGCCAGCTGGGCCGCGAGCTGCTTGGCCAGCTCGGTCTTGCCGACGCCGGTCGGTCCGGCGAAGAGGAAGCTGCCGATCGGCTTGTCGACGCGGCCGAGGCCGGCGCGCGAGCGCTTGATCGCGGCGGTGACCGTGGCGACCGCCTCGTCTTGCCCGAAGACCAGGTTGCGCAGGCCCGCCTCGAGCGTCTGCAGCACCTCGCGGTCGGAGGTCGACACCGACTTCGGGGGGATCCGCGCCATGCGGGCGATGACCGCCTCGACGTCGCTGGCGCCCACCGGGATCTTCGGCGGCGCCGGGGCCGGACGGCCCGGGTTGAACGTCACCTGCAGCGCGCGCGCCGGCGGCGGCGGCGGCGGTGGCGCGCCGAGACGCACCGCGGCGCCGGTCTCGTCCATCACGTCGATCGCCGAGTCGGGCAGGTGGCGGTCGCGCAGGTACTTGTGTGCCAGGCGAGCGCACAGCTCGAGCGCCTCGTCGCTGTAGGCCACCGCGTGGTGCTCCTCGTACGCCGGGCGCAGGCCCTTGAGGATGTCGATCGTGTCGTCGACGCTCGGCTCCAAGATCTCCACCTTCTGGAACCGCCGCGCCAGCGCCGCGTCGCGCTCGAACGACTGCTTGAAGTCCTTGTAGGTGGTGGCGCCGATGCAGCGCAGCTCACCCGACGCCAGCGCCGGCTTGAGCATGTTGCTGGCGTCCATCGTCCCGCCCGAGGTGGCGCCGGCGCCGACGATGGTGTGGATCTCGTCGATGAAGAGGATCGCGCCCGGATCCTTCTGCAGGGCGGCGATCACCGCCTTGAGGCGCTCCTCGAACTGGCCGCGGAACTTGGTGCCGGCGAGGACGGCGCCCATGTCGAGCGCGTACAGCTTGGCCCCGAGCAGCGCGGCGGGCACCTTGCCCTCGTGGACGCGCAGCGCCAGGCCCTCGACCACCGCGGTCTTGCCGACGCCCGGCTCGCCGACCAGCACCGGGTTGTTCTTGCGCCGGCGGCACAGCACCTGGACCACGCGCTGGATCTCCTGCGTGCGGCCGACCAGCAGCTCGATCTTCCCCGCCGCCGCCTTGGCGCTGAGGTCGACGCAGTAGGCGCCGAGCGGGTCGCCCGCCACGCGCTCGTCGTCGTCCTCCTCGCCGCCGACCGGGTTCGGCGCCGGGCGGCCCTGCGGCGCGCGCTCGCTGCTGCCCTTGCCGATCCCGTGCGACAGGAACAGGGTCGCGTCGCGGCGGGTGACGCCGTGCTCGCGCAGCACGTAGGCGGCGAAGCTCTCGCTCTCGGCGAAGATGGCGATGAGGAGGTTGGCGCCGGTGACCTCGGTGCGGCCGGAGCCTTGCACGTGGAGGATCGCGCGCTGGAGGACGCGGCCGACGCCGATCGTCTGGTGCACGGTGGCCTCGGCCTCGTCGGGCAGGCGCTCGACGTTCTGCTCGATGAAGCCCTCGAGCTCGCCGCGCATCTTGTCGACGTCGGCGCTGCAGGCCTGGAGCACCTTGCGCGCGCTGGCGTCGTCGAGCAGCGCGAGCAGCAGGTGCTCGAGCGTGATGTACTCGTGGCGCCGCCGCTGGGTGTCGGCGATCGCGTGGTTTATCGTCTGCTTGAGTTCATTGCTCAGCATCGGGGTCTTCCTCGGGCTCCATCGACGCCATCAAGGGGCACTCTTGCTGGCGCGCGAGCATGTGTACCTGGGCGACCTTCGTCTCGGCGATCTCGTGGGTGTAGACGCCGGCGACGCCGATGCCGTGGTTGTGCACGTGCAGCATGATCGCCGTGGCCTCGGCTTCGCCCTTGTGAAACACGGTCTGCAACAGGCGGACGACGAACTCCATCGGCGTGTAGTCGTCGTTGTGAAGCAGGACGCGATACATCCGTGGGCGCTGCGTCTTGCGCTCCGTGCGACTCTTCAGCGCAACACTGCCCTTGGGGCTGGCTTTCTCACGGCTGGACATGCTGCTGGCACTCTAGTGTAGCCCTCGCGCCGGGGCTTTCCACCCCGCCCGCAGGCAGACCTGTGCTAGCGTACACGAGTCACGTGCCGGATCTGACGAGCCGCACCGTCACTAGCCTGGCGAGCGTCGACGCCGCGTCGTGGGACGCGCTCGCTCACGAGGGCTGCCCCTTTCTAAAGCACGGCTTTTTGCGGGCGCTCGAGTTGTCCGGGTCGATCGGCGACGAGGCGGGTTGGCGGCCGGTGTACGTGCTGGTGGAGCAGCACGGCGCCGGAGGCGCAGGGTCGGGCCCGCGCCTGGTCGGTGCGGCGCCCACGTACGTCAAGCGCCACAGCTACGGCGAGTTCATCTTCGACTGGGCCTGGGCGCGGGCCGCCGTGCAAGGCGGCTTGCGCTACTACCCGAAGCTGGTGATCGCCGCGCCGATGACCCCGGCGACCGGTCCCCGCCTGCTGATCGCCCCCGACGTCGCCCGCGACGAGATCGTGCGCGAGCTGGTCGGAGCCGTGCGCGACGTCGCGGAGTCCGAGCGCTGCTGGTCGATCCACTGGCTGTTCACCACGGCGCGCGAGCACGACGAGCTGGCCGGGCACGGCTTCATGCGCCGCGCCAGCTACCAGTACCACTGGCACAACGAGGGCTACGCCGACTTCGAGGCCTTCCTCGCCACCATGACCTCGCGCCGGCGCAAGCAGCTCCGCAAGGAGCGCGCCCGGGCCCGCGCCGGCGTCGACGCGCTCGAGTGGGTCCGCGGCCCTGACCTCGGCCCCGACGACCTGGTCGACATCGACCGCTACTACCGCGGCACCGTCCGCGCCTACGGCGGCATCGACTACCTTCGGACAGGTTTCTTCGAACATGTCCACAGGGCCATGCCCGAGCAGATGCTGTGGGCGCGGGCCCGCCGCGGCGACCGGACCATCGCCGGCACGCTCTACTTCGAGACCGACGAGGCGCTGTTCGGCCGCTACTGGGGCTGCGACGAGAGCGTGCCGTTCCTCCACTTCGAGGCCGCCTACTACGCCGCGATCGAGCGCTGCATCGCCCGCAAGACCTCGCGCTTCGAGGCCGGCGCGCAGGGCGAACACAAGCTGCTGCGGGGGTTCGCCCCGGCGCGCACCTACAGCAGCCACTGGTTCCGCCACCCCGGCCTCGCCTCGGCCGTCGACCGCTACCTCGCCGAGGAGACGGCCGCCGCGCACGAGCAGATGCGCGAGCTCGAGGACTACCTCCCCTTCCGCGCCGACGAGCCCGAGAGCGAGTGAGTCGCCCCCGAAGGCGCGCCGAGCGACGCCCGGCGCAAGCGGCGACCGATCGCCGCGCGGCGGAGCTGCGACGCGCGTCGATCCCTCGCCGCTCGCGCCGTTCCGCCGGCGGCTCCGCGAGTTACTCGCGCGACGACGCGTTCGGGTCGAGGTCCTCGAGGTACCCGCGCACGAACCGGCGGTACGTCATCCGCGTGCCGCGCCGGTGGTCGACGACGACGTCGCCCTGGACCTGGATCGTCCGGATCTTGTCGCCGCGCATGCCGCTGCCGGCCTGAGCCTTGCGCGCGGCGCAGCGGCCCGCCCGCTCCGCCTCACGGCGCTCGGCCAGGAGCCGCGCGCGCAGCAGCTCGAGGGCGGTCTCGCGGTTGACGCTCTGGCTGCGTCCGCCGTCGACGCGCACGTGGTGGCCGCTCGGCGTGTGGCGCAGGTGCACCGCCGTCGACGTCTTGTTGCGGTGCTGCCCGCCCTTGCCGCTGCCGCGGCAGAAGTCCTCCTCGAGGTCCTCCGGGCGGATCTCCACCTCCACCGTCGACGCCGGCTCGAGCACCACCACCGTCACGGTGCTCGAGTGGACCCGGCCTCGCTTCTCGGTCGGCGGCACGCGCTGCCAGCGGTGGCCGCCGGCCTCGCCGACGAACCAGCGCGTGGCCGCCCTGCCGCTGGCCTTGAAGCAGAGGAACCCCGGGCGCGCGTCGATCACCTCGAGGTCAAAGGTGCTCCCGCACCGCCAGCTTCTGGTACACCGCGAACTGCTCGTGCACGAGCAACTTGGCGTCGTCGCCGCCCTCGGCGGCCCTTATCTCGATGATGAGCGTGGTCTTCATGGCTGCCTGTCCGGCCGCGCCGTCGCGAACGCAGCGCGCCACCCGGGCCGGCGCGGCCTCGATCTCGACGCCCGCAGGGCTCGGAAGATCGGCTGCACCCGGATGGCGCGAAGGACAGGTGATGCTCAACCGCGACCGACGAGCACGCCGCCGCGCACCCGGAGGGCGCGGACGGAGCAGCGGCGGACCTGGGCGCGCATGACGGACGGACCATACTCGCGGCCCGGCGGCGAGGCAAGCCGCCTCAGCCCGGATCGATCGGCGCGCACTTGAACTCGACCTCGATCTCGGCCTCCTTGTCGTTCTGGACCGCCACGCAGGTCTCGGGGCACAGCACGACCTTGCCCGCGTCGAGGTAGAACGACTTCGGCGCGCACAAGTCGGCCGCGGGGACCTGCTTGAAGACCTCGGGCTCCATCGCGTTCATCGGCGTGAATTTGACCAGGATCGAGCCCTCGTCGAGCTCCTTGCCCTCCGGCGCCGGCGGGATGGCGAAGTCGCACGCGATGGTCGCGTCGGCGATCACCCCGCTGGCGAGCGCCTGGAACAGCGCGTCGTAGGCGGTCGTGTCGCACAGCGGGAACCGCAGCGCCCCGGTGGCCACCGACAGGCTCTGGTGACCGAGCCCGCCGTTGACCCCGCTCGGGCACTTGGTGGTCACGATCGGGTCCTCCGCCGAATACGGCTGGTCCGGCGGGTCGTTGAACGACAGCCCGACGATGCTGTAATAGCTGTAGTTGCGGGTCTCGGGCGTCGGTCCGAAGTGCAGCGGCGACAGCTCCTGCAGCTTCGCGTCGAACTTCTCGGCCGCGTTGGCCCCGCCGGCGATCGTGTTGTTGTCGTTGTAGTGGTCGTTGCCGTGCGAGCAGACCACGCGGTCGTCCGACACCTCGATCACGATCTTGAACGCCTCGCTGCGCAGCCACGCCTGCCAGCCCTTCGGGGCGAACTTGAACAGGTCCTGCTGCGTCCCGTTGAACGTGTCCAGCAGGCGGCACCACGAGTCGGTGCTGTCGATCTCCACGCTGTAATGATAGAACTTGCCCGGGTTGTTGATGGGCTGGCTCGGCGGCTGGGCGCAGCCGCCCTTGGGGATGCCGGACAGCGGCGCCTCGATGCACACCTGCGTCGAGGTGTACTTGCCGTAGCGCGAGATCAGGATCACGCGATAGTCGAGCCCGCTCGCCTCGATGATCTCGGCGAAGTTCTCGTTGATGTTGTCCTGCACGCCCTTGATCTCGGCCGCCATGCTGCCCGAGTTGTCGATCACGATGACGATGTCGACCGGGCGCGGCACCAGCACCGGCTCCGCCGACTGCGTCCCGCAGGCCGACGGCATGATCTTGCACAGCTTCGAGCAGCCGCTCTCCGGCCCGTTGAGCCAGCCGAAGTCGCACTCCTCGCCGGGCCCGGGCAGGCCGTCGCCGCACACCTCGAGCTCGCAGCCCGCGCCGCAGCCGATCCCGAGGCCGTTGTTGTCGCCCTCGTCGCACGCCTCGCCGGGATCGACGTGACCGTCGCCGCAGAACGGCGCCGCCGGACCGGTCGTGCTCGTGCCGCCGGTCGTGCCGCCGGGCGTCGTCGATTCGCCGGACTCGCCGCCCGGGTCGCCGCTCTCGGACCCTGTCCCGGTCGCGGTCGACTGCGACGATTCCATCCCCGTCGTCGTCGTCGTCGTCGACTCCGGTGGCGTTTCGGTGATCTCGGTCGCCACGCCGAAGCCGCTCTCGCTCATCGACATCGCGGCGCTGTCGCCGTTGCACCCGGCGAGGAGCGCGACCGTCGTCCCCACTTCGAACATTCTACGCATTCGCATACGAGCGCACTCTCCCGCTGTCGCCGCGAACATCCCGTTCGTCGGCGCGGCCAGTCGCGCGGACAATCGCGCGATCAGAAGGTGGGTCGAGGTCGGCTCGCGCGCCATCAAGAACCCGTCAGCATCCGCGCCCGCGCCGACGCGAACATTCGTCGGTGAACACCCGCCATGACGCGAGTGCACCGTGTTCCGCGGGTGAACGCCACGCACGGTCGAGGCGCACGAGCGACCCGCCGCTGTGACGGTCACCACCGGAGATCGGAGCGCCGACCCGGCATCAACGCGGCCTTGATGACATTGCCCATCGGACATGCCCGCAAAGACATGCACTGTCGTCGGCGACATCTGCGCCGCCTGGCCGCGCGGCG
This sequence comes from Nannocystis punicea, assembly GCF_026965555.1. Lineage (GTDB taxonomy): Bacteria > Myxococcota_A > Polyangia > Nannocystales > Nannocystaceae > Nannocystis > Nannocystis punicea. The sequence goes on from NZ_CP114040.1 coordinate 7,704,519, forward strand.
GCCCTCCCGCCGGGGACCGGCTGCGCAGGCTCGCCCCGGCCGCCGCTGCGGGACGGCTCGCTGGTGCGGGTGCCGGATCGCCGCATAACCACTCGACCATGCCCGAGCCGACGATCTGGGACCTCCTCGAGCGCGACCACGCGGCCGTCCGTGCCCTCTTCGACGAGCTCCAGGCGGCCCCGGAGGCCGAGGCGCGCGGGCTCTTGCCGCACCTCGTGTGCGAGCTGACCGCCCACGCGCGGGCCAAGGAGGCCGTCCTCTACGGCCACCTCCTGCACGACGAGCGGGCCCGGGCGCGGGTCGTCGAGGGGCTCGAGGAGCTCGAGCGGCTGCGGGCCGCGCTCGCGGACCTCGAGCTGTTGCCAGCCGGCGACGAGAAGTGGTCCGTGCGGCTCGCCGGCGCGGCCGACGGCGCCCGCGGCCACTTCCGGGTCGAGGCGGGCGAGCTGCTGGCGATCGCCCGCCAGGCGCTGAGCGAGGCCCAGGCGACCGAGCTGGCCGCGCGGTACCTCGCCGAGCGGGCGCGGATCAAGGGCGACCTGTCCTGTCTCGCCGAGTCCCGCTGATGTTATCGTCGGCGCATGGCCAGGAGCTCCCTGTTCGCGGTCACCGTCGCCCTCTTCGGCGCCTGCACTGAATCCGCCCCCGCGCCCGTGCTCGGCGGCGTGCGCGAGACCTGCGACGACCCACCGCCGGCCACGCGCAGGCAGGACATCGTCGAGACCATCCACGACACTCCCGTCGCCGACCCGTACCGCTGGCTCGAGGTCGAGGGCGACCCGGAGGTGAAGGCGTGGATGGCCGCGCAGGACGGCTACGCACGCGAGCGGCTGGAGGCGCTGCCGCGGCGCGACGCCATCGCCGCCCGCCTGGGCGAGCTGCTCGACATCGACGCCATGTCCGCGCCGTACCACCGCGGCGGCAACTACTTCTACACCCGGCGCCACAAGGGCGTGCAGAAGCCGATCTACTACCTCCGGCGCGGCGAGCACGGCCGCGAGGAGGTCTTGCTCGATCCGAACAAGCTCAGCCCTGACGGCAGCGTCGCCGTACACGGCATCTTCCCCGACTTCGCCGGCCGCCTGCTCGCCTACAAGCTCAGCCGCAACAACGCCGACGCCTCGACCCTCTACCTGCGCGACCTCGCCACCGGCCGCGACCTGCCCGACGTCATCGAGGGCGCCCGCTACGCCTCGCCCGCGTGGACCCCCGAGGGCGACGGCTTCTACTACGTGTGGCTGCCGACCGACCCGACCATCCCGCCGTCGGAGCTGCCGGGCCACGCCGAGGTCCGGTTCCACCGCGTCGGTGAACCTGCCTCGAAGGACAGCATCGTCGCCCCCGCCACCGGCGACCCCTCGCGCTTCGTCGGCATCGGCCTGTCGCGCGACGGGCGGTGGCTGTTCCTGCACCACCAGCACGGCTGGACCAGCAGCGACGTCTACCTGCGCGACCTCCACGCCGGCGACACCGAGTTCAAGCCGCTCATCGTCGGCCAGCGCGCCATCTACGACGTGACCGCCTGGCGCGACCGCTTCTACGTCCACACCAACGAGGGCGCCCCGCGCTACCGCGTCTTCGAGGTCGACCCGCGGAACCCCGCGCGCGCCGACTGGAAGCTGCTCGTGCCCGAGGCCGACGCCACCCTCGAGGGCCTGCAGGTCGTCGGCGAGCGGCTCGTGCTCGCCTACCTGCGCGACGCTCACAGCGCGATCGTCGTCCGCGGCCTCGACGGCAGCTTCGTCCGCGAGCTGCCCTTGCCGGGCCTCGGCACCGCCGGCGGCCTCGTCGGCAACCCCGACGAGGACCGGGCCTACTTCAGCTTCTCGTCCTTCACCGAGCCCAGCCAGATCTTCGAGACCTCGGTGGCGACCGGCGCCACGCGGCTGTGGCAGCGCATCGATCTCCCGGTCGACACCAGCCGCTTCCTCGTCGAGCAGATCCGCTACCCCTCGAAGGACGGCACGTCGATCTCCATGTTCGTGGTGCGGCGTCGCGACCTACCGCTGTCGGCCGACGCCCCCGCCCTCCTCACCGGCTACGGCGGCTTCTCCGTCAGCATGACCCCGGGCTTCTCGGCGCGCGCAGTCGTCTGGCTCGAGCACGGCGGCGTGTTCGCGGTGCCCAACCTGCGCGGCGGCGGCGAGTACGGCGAGGACTGGCACCGCGCCGGCATGCGAGAGCACAAGCAGAACGTGTTCGACGACTTCGCCGCGGCCGCGCGGGCGCTCGTCGAACGCGGTTACACCCGTCACGAGCGCCTCGCGATCCTCGGCGGCAGCAACGGCGGGCTCCTCGTCGGCGCCACCATGGTCCAGCACCCCGAGCTCGCGCGCGCGGCCGCCTGCGCCGTGCCCTTGCTCGACATGGTGCGGTACACCCAATTCGGGGCCGGCAAGACGTGGATCCCCGAATACGGCGATCCGGAGGACCCGCGCGATTTCGCGTACATCTATCCGTACTCGCCCTACCATCATGTGACGGTGGGAACGAAATACCCCGCGCTGTTGATGCTCTCCGCCGACAGTGACGATCGCGTCGACCCGATGCACGCCCGCAAGTTCACCGCCCAGATCCAGCACGCCGGTCGGCGTCCGGCGTGGCTGCGGATCGAGTCGAACGCCGGTCACGGCGGGGCCGACCTCCTGCATCAGACCATCGCCCGCGAGGCCGACACCCTCGCGTTCCTCCTGCACCACGTCACCCCCTGAGATCGCAGACTGCGGGCACTGTCGCGCCCCGCCTCGCGTGGACGAACATCGCCGCGCTGACATAACCTGCGATCATGGTGGACTGTCGGATCGCGGGCTTGCTCGCGCTCGTCGCCGGCGCGAGCGCGTGCTTCATGCCGAACCCGCTGTTCTTGGCCGGCGACAGCGACGACGTCACTTCCAGCGCGAGCTCGAGGCCCGCGAGCACCGGCGACGAGGGCACCACCGCAGGCCCTGCAGTCAGCAGCGGCGCCGCCGAGACCACCGACTCGCCGGGCACCACCGACGCAGCGCCCCTGTGCGGCAACGGCGAGCAGGAGCCCGGCGAGCAGTGCGACGACGGCAACCGGATCCCCGGCGACGACTGCGAGCCCAACTGCCGCCAGCTGTTCCGCCCGTGGAACCAGCCCGTCGAGGGCACCGAGGGCGCCGCCTCGTTCGCCGTCGGCGACCTCGACAACGACGGCGACGACGACCTCGCGCTCGGCTTCTCGAACTGCTCGAACCTCGATCAGGCGTGCGTCCGCGTGTGGCTCAACCAGGGCGACGCCGGCTTCGTCGAGGGCGAGCCCGTCCCGGTCGCAGAGGCCCCCGCGCGCCTCTTCATCGCCGACTGGGACGACGACCAGACCCCCGACATCCTCGCCACCCACGGCGGCGGCCACATCAGCCTCGCGTTCCTCGGCACGTCCGATCCGCCGACCGAGATCCCGTACGCCGGCGACATGGCCTCCGCGATCGTCGCCCGCATCGACGACGACGAGCGGCCCGACCTCGTCATCCCCGACGAGGCCAACAACAAGGTCTATTACATCCTCGCCAACGGCTTCGGCTTCACCCAGCCCAACACGGTCAACACCAGCTTCGCCCCGCGCCACGTCGCCGCCGCCGACGTCGACGACAACGCCGACGCCGAGGTCGACCTCCTCTACTCGATCTACCTCGGCCCGACCACCGGCTTCTCCGTCAAGCTCGGCTTCGAGGGCGAGGACCTCGGCCCCTTCACCAGCAACGCCACCCACGCCGGCGCGATCGCTCTCGGCGAGTTCGGCGTCCCGCCGTGGCCCAACGTCGTCTACAGCGATCCGGTCGGCGACACCCTGCAGGTGTTCAACAACAAGGGCAGCGGCCTGTTCGAGAAGTCGAGCGACACCATCGACGCCGAGCCCGGCATGCTGCGGCTCCTGGCCGCGCGGATCAACACCGACGACGTCGACAACATCATCGGCCTCGCCCCCGCGGCCCTGCAGATCTTCACCTACGCCGACGGCAAGATCGTCTCCGGCCCCTCGCGCAACTTCTCTGGCGCCGGCATCGACGTCCAGGTCGGCCGGCTCGGCGGCGACGCCCGCGTCGACCTCGCAGTGCTGACCACCTACGGCGTCTACACCCTCGTCAATCAATCCGGCGAGTGACGGCGAACGAGCGTCGTCCGCCGCCCGCGCCGCGATCGATCGCGCCGACGCCCCACCTCGCCCGCGCGTCCTCCCGAGCCCTTGCGCGCGCAACGAGCACCGCGTCACGGCAACGATCCAGAGCGTCCGCCATGCCCGCGTCCCTCATCGTGCTCCGCCGTCGCCTGCTCGTCGCGCTCGGCCTCGGCGCCTCCGCCTCCTGCAGCGAGCCAGCGACCCAGAGCGCCTCGCCGGTCCACGCGCGCGAGCAGGCGGCCCCGATCGCGTCGGCCCGCGAGGTCTGCGATCCATCGTTCACGTTCGACCCCTGCACGCCCGAGGACTACGACGGTCCGCTCGGCGAGCCCCTCTGTCGCGTCGACGCCGACTGCGAGGACGGCAAATACGGCCGGTGCATCGTCAACGACATCGGCTTCGGGCCCGGCTGCGTCTGTGATTACAGCTGCCGGACCGACGCCGACTGTGGCAGCGACGAGGCCTGCATCTGCGACCACGCCTTCCCCGACGATCACTCGCGCTGCGTCCCCGCCCTCTGCCGCAGCGACGACGACTGCCCCGACGGAGGCTGCGCCTTCTCGTCATGGTACGACGGCTGCTCGCTCGTGTCCTTCCTCGCCTGTCGCGGCCCGCAGGACACTTGTCAGTGCGACAGCGACTGCGACCCCGACCAGACCTGCGCCTACGACCCCGACCTCGGCCACTGGCACTGCCAGTACGCCTCCTGCGCGATCGGCCGTCCGCTCGTCGTCGCCGGCGCCGCGCGCACTGCCCCTGCCGTCGCCCGCGCCGACTGGCTGACCGAGATCGACCTCCCGCGCGACCTCCCGGCCGACGTGCAAGCGGCGATCGCCGAGCACTGGGCGGACGTCGCCGCGCTCGAGCACGCCTCCGTCGCCAGCTTCGCCGTCGTCACCCTCGAACTCATGGCGCTCGGCGCCCCGCCCGAGCTGCTCGCCGAGGCCCAGCGCGCCGCGCTCGACGAGATCGAGCACGCCCGGGTCGCGTGGTCGCTGGCCAGCCTGTGGTCCGGCCGCCCGCTCGGCCCCGGCCCGCTCGCGCTCGACGGCTTCCCCTTGCGACATGTCCTCGAGGACATCGTCGAATCCCTCGTGCGCGACGGCTGCGTCGGCGAGACCCTCGGCGCCGCCGAGGCCCAGCTGTGCGCCGAGCTGGCGGCCCACCCGGTCCTCGCCGCGCGGCTCGCCGACATCGCCCGCGACGAGACCCGCCACGCCGCCTTCGCCTGGCGCACCCTCCGCTGGCTGCTCGCCAGCCACGGCTCCGCAGTCCGCCTCGTCGCCCTCACCACGGTCGCCCGGCTGCGCGCCGAGCTCGCCGCCGACCTCCCGCCCGACGACTCGCTCCCCTCGGCTCCGGGCTGGGGCTTGCTGCGGCCCCGGACCCGCCGCGCCCACCACCGCGACACCTTCACCGCCGTGATCGAACCCGTCCTCCGCACCCTCCTCGGCCCGACCGCCCTCGCATGACATGTCCCTCGGGACATCTCACAGGATACCCCGACGCCCCTATCCTCTCGTCAGCCGGCGCCCGCTTCCACGATCGGCTGCCAGAAGTAGCAGTCGGCGGGAATCGCCTCGCCCTTGAGCGCCCTGGCGAGCTTGCACTCGCGCCCGGCCAGCGTGTCCATCGTGTGGATGAGGGTCTGCATCGGGATGTTGGCCTCCGCGGAGATCGTCACGGTGGTCTCGTTCGGGAACATCTCCTTGTAGTTCTTCACCCGCTGTTCGAGCGCTGCATAGTCGTAGCGGTCGTAGTCGTCGAGCGGCGTGCCGGGCTTGGCCAGCGGGATCGTCGGCGCCCTGGAGTCGGTCGCCTTGCCGGCCTCCGCGCCCTCCTGCTGGGCGTCGGCCGAGATCCGGAAGCCGTCCTCGAGGACCATCACCTTGAGGTTGAGCGGCTTCTCCTTGTTCGGGTCGTCGGGCTTGGCGTCGGAACTCGCGGCCGAGAAGCGCGGCGGCGCGACGTTGACCGAGGCCAGGGTCGCGTACTCCATCGCCTGAAGCAGCAGCGGGACCATCAGTAACATGACATTCATGACGGGGAGGAGGTCGGCCACGATCTCCTCTTCCTCGAATTTTCTCTTCTTGCGTATCATGTCATCTCCTCTCCACGGAGCGGGAACGACTCAGGACAGTTGCACCCACGCGGCGATCTCGCCGAGGCGCATGAAATCAGCCATGGACATGAAGCTTCCTCCGCGCCCGGCTGTGGAGCGCGTGCGGACTCGCTACAGGGATCGTCGACCCGGCGCGCTGGGTTCGTCTCGGCCGAGCTCCGCGTCTCGGCACGCGTCGAACGTCGCCCTCCTCGATTATTCGGGCATCAGCCGCTGCTGGAAGCGTGCGAGAAGGTGCCGGATGAGTTGCATGCTCCGGTCGCTACAGTGCCGCTGCTGCGAAGGACCCTACAGACCCACGACAGAAAATTTCTCGTCGACCCCTGACGCGGTCCTGACGCCGCACCGGACGCCTCGGCGACCGCGCTAACGAGTAGTTCGCGTCGACGCCGAGCGAACGGCGGCGCATCGACAGCGAGCGGCGACGGCCCTGGATCCGTCGGCAGTCGACCCCTCGCAAGCTCGCGGGCGCGCAGCATCGCCAGCTGGGCTGGGGAGCTCTTCGTGAGCTCCACAGTGCCGCGGGAGACAAAAACCCTACACCGGCCTTTCAAGATGAATGGGGCCAGACCGCTCGAGCGCTCCAGGCCGCCGCCGTCAAGCGTCGCCTTCGTCTGAAGGTTCGTCGCTCGGCGGGCAGAGCCACTCGGCGCGCATCTCGTCCCTGGCCAACAATTGACGCACCACCCGCTCCATCGTCGGTCGGTCCAGTCGCTCCACGAACAGGTCCGGCGGCAGCAGGTACTCCGCCGGTACGTCGGGATCGTCTTCCAACCGGGCCCGGTGGATGAATTGGAAGGTCCACACATTCAACGCGTACCGACGACCGTCGGGCAGCAAGACCACGACGTTGGCAAACTCGTCCGTGGGATCGTCGCCCGGTAGAGGCTCCCAATGTTCAAACTCGAGCCACAGGTCGAAGGACGTGGATTGTGTCATCGTTCTCCCGTCGGGAGTGTCAGACTAGCGCCTCACGTAGGACCGCACTACGACTGCAACGGGACGACCAGCTTACGTGGTGACAGCGCGGCGGATCACGGGTAGCGACAGGGACCGCGCGCCGTCATCGGTGCGAAGGAAGTCGCATGCCCGATGTCGCCTGCGAACGACGGTCCTACGCACGAACAGCCGCTCCGGAGGCGATCCACGCGCGATGGCTGACGGTACAATGTCGTCGATGCCGCGTCCGCTCATCGCCATCCTGTTCGCCAGTCTCCTCGCCTGCAATTCAGGCGCGCCCGACCCGGCCGCCAAGCCCGCGACCGGTCCTGCACCGACGAGCGCCGCGACTGCGTCCGACGCCAAGGTCTCGCCCGCGGCCGCGGCCTGCCCGGAGAAGGTCGCGGCGATGCGCACCCTGTTTTCCCACGGTCCGGGCGACTCGACGAGCCTCGAATTGCCGCCGGGCATGGAGCTCCCGGCGGCGCCTGGCGGAGAGCCGGTCGGCGACGGGATGCCGGTGTACGTGCTCGCGGACGGCGGCTTCAAGCTCGACGAGCAGGTGCACCCGACTGTCACCGAGCTGCGCAAGGCGCTCGACGCGGAGCTCGAGAGCGTCAAGCAGCGGAGCGCAAGCACCGGTGCGCCGTTCCGGGCGTCGTTGTCGCTGGTCGTCGACGCGCGCGTCCCGGCCTCGACGGTCCTCGAGCTCGCCGAAGGCATGCCGCCCGAGGTCGCTCTGTCTCAGGTCGTCCAGCTCGCCGGAGACACCGCCCCGGCGGCCCCGCCGACGCCGCCGGCGGTCCAGAAGCTCTTCGACGAACCCCGCCCCGACCTGCGCGCGACGCAGCTCGCCAAGACGATCGAGGCAGCGATCGGCGGCTGCAAGCCGATCGCCGAGCTGTTCCGGCAGCTCGCCACCATGGACCCCGCTTCCCGCGGGAAGACGCTCCTCGACGGCCTGCCGGGCGCCGTCGAGGCGTGCAAGTGCGAGGGGATCGACCTCGAGGTGCTCGTCCCTGCGGTGTGGCAGATGAGCGGCAAGACGTCGCCGAGCAAGCGGCAGTTCCCGCTCGCGCTGGCCCGCGACGCCAAGGCCGAGCAGGTGCGCCTGCCCGCGAACGCCACGGCCGCCGACCTCGCAGTCCTGGTCGGGGCGCGCGGCACGGCTCCGTTCCGCCTCGTGCTCGAGAAGTGACGCGCCGCGGATCGGCGCCTCACCTGTCCTCGAGGCCAGATCACTGCCGGCGCCGGCGCAGCCCCGCCAGCGCCAGCAGCCCCAGCGCCGCCCCGCCGAGCAGCCCCTCGCCGGGCGCCGCGTCGCAGCGCCCGCAGCCCGCGCGCGACTGCGGCACGACCAGCGTCGGCGGCTGCGGCTCGCCCGAGCCCCCGCCGTCCACCGCCCCGCCCGACGCACCCGCATCACCCCCACCCGAATCGCCGCTCGAGTCCCCCGCCCCACCGCCCGCGATCGGCTGCGGATACGGATTGACCCGCGCCGGCTCGCCGGGCAGCGCCGGGATTTCGAGCATCTTCACCTTCAGGTACGTGCGCATCGACGCGTTGCGCGGCACGAACGCCAGGTCGCGCGCCGCGAGCGCGGGCGGCTGGCCCCCGTTCGGCGGTCCGCCCCAGATCCCTCGCTGCGGGTTCTGACAGCGGATCGGCCCCTCCCACGGGTGACGGATGATGTAGCGGGCCTGGAAGTTGTTCCACCCTGTGATCGTCGCCCCGACCTCGTTTTGACCGGGCCCGCCCGTCTCGCGCCCGCCGGTGATCGGCTCACCTGCGCGAAAGACCAGGTCCTCGCCCAGGCTCTCGGCCCCGTAGCGCGCGTGCAGCCGCGTCAGCACGAATTGCCCCGGATCGGGGTACCCGCCGAGCTCCGGCATCACGTCGGCGCCGAGCGTCATCAGCTCCGCGCCGTCGAGCGGCGGCGTCGGACACGGATCGCAGCTCCCGGTCGCCCACGCGTACTCGGTCACCACCGCCCCCGGGTGGCGGGCCTGCGCCTGGTCGAACAGCGCCGCGTAGAACCCGGGGAAGTTGCGGCGCGTCGCGTCGGCCACCTCGAGGTTGGTGGGGATCGACACGTTGCGGTAGTTGGCCGCCTCGTAGCGGGTGTTGCGGGCGATCACGTGGACGATGAGGTCCTGCTTGCCCTTCGCGTTCAAGAGCCCCAGCCGCACCGGCAGGGCGAACGTGTCGCTGTCGTAGTGGAACCGCAGCGGCGACAGCATCGCCTGCCCGCGCGGGTCGAACTTCACCTTCTTGCTGTCCACTCGCGCGACAAAAAATTTCATCCCCGCCTGCACGTACGGTCGCAGCACCTCCGCCGCGCCGGCCGGGATCTTGTAATTGTGCGCCCGGAGCCACGTATCGAGCCCGTTCGAGTCCTGCGCGCCGAGGATCAGGATCTGGTACTCGCCGACCGCGAACTTGGCCTCGATCTTGACCCCGAGGTCGCGCTCCGCCGACTTGCTCACGGAGGACGGCGCGGCCATCGGCGGCCCCGCACCCGCGCGCTCGTCCGCGTCGTACTTCACCGGCTCCGGGCACGGGTCCTGCTCCCAGTACTCGACCAGCCGCGGCGCCGCCAGCTGATCGACCCGCTCGAACACCGCCTTGTCGAGCGTCTTCACGTCCTGCTCCTTCAGCACCACCGGCACCGGCACCACCATCGCGAAGTCCTGCGGCGGACCCTGATAGTTGTTCTGCATGGACAGCACCGTGCGCTGACCCTCGCGCATCAACACCACCTGGGTGGCATTGTTGTAGAGCTTGGTGTCGGCTCCGCTCACATAGAAGCCGCAGAACGCCTCGGCGACGGCGGGGGCGGCGAAGACCAGACAACAGGCGAGCGCAGGCAGGGCGAACGGGCGGAGCGGCGACATCGGACCTCGCAGGACGATCAGGGTGCCGGCCGACGAATGTCACGTCCATCCGACAGGCGAGCGAACGACCGCCCCCGCCGCGGCGCTTACACGCGCGCTCGCGCCCTTCGCTCACATGTCCCGAAGGACATATGGTGTGCAGCCGCCTGCACCGATCGCCGACACCGGTCCGCGCTCGCGAGCGGCGGCGGGTCCGCGACGTGTGAGATTCGCCAGGGGGTCCGTGCACCCGCCCCGCTTGCGGCGGCGCGCCGCGATTTGCCACCATGCGCCCGGAGCTCGGCCAGTCCTCTCATGACAGCATCCCACGGTCCAGTCGGCCCCCTCACCCCCACGGGCCGCAAGGTCCTCGTCACCGGCGCCGGCGGACAGGTCGGCCTCGATCTCCTGCAGGTGCTGCGGGCCCGCGGCGACCAGGTGTTCGCCAGCGACCTCGCGCCCCCGCGCGGCGACGCCGACCTCGGCCTGCCGTGGTCGAGCCTCGACGTCACGAGCGCTGCTCAGGTCGACGCCCTGTTCGCCGAGCTGCGCCCCGAGGTCGTCTATCACCTCGCCGCGATCCTCAGCGCCACCGGCGAGCGCGACCCGCTGCGCACCTACGCCGTCAACCAGGACGGCACGCTGCACGTCCTCGAGGCCGCGCGCAAGTTCGGCGTGCGGCAGGTGATCTTCACCAGCACGATCGCAGTGTTCGGGCCCGGCCTGCCGGCGCTCGTCGGCGACGACGTCTCGCTGCGACCGACCACCATGTACGGCGTCACCAAGGTCGCCGGCGAGCTGCTCGGCGAGTACTACAGCCGCCGCCACGGCCTCGACTTCCGCGGTGTCCGCTTCCCCGGCCTGCTGTCGGCCGTGCTGCCGGGCGGCGGCACCAGCGACTACGCCCCGCTGATGTACTACGAGTCGCTGCGGACCGGCGGCTACGAGGCGTTCTGCCGCCCCGACAGCCAGATCCCGCTGATGTACATGCCCGACGCGCTGCGCGCCCTGGTCGAGCTGTCGCTGGCCCCGCGCGAGCGGCTCGGCCGCTGCATCTACAACATCGCCGCCTTCTCGCCGACCGCGCAGGAGATCGCGGACGAGGTCGCTCGCGTGGTCCCCGGGGCCCGCATCACCTTCAAGCCCGACCCCGCGCGCCAGGCCATCCTCGACTCGTGGCCGCGCGCGCTCGACGACACCTGCGCCCGCCGCGACTGGGACTGGCGCCCGGCCTGGGACCTGGCCAGGATGAGCGACGACCTCACCCCCAAGCTCGCCGCGCTGGCCGCCCGCGCCGGCAAGTGACCTGCCCGATTCCACCTGCCCCGAAGGACCTGTCCCCATGTACAGCAAAGCCCGTGACCACTACGCCGCCATCCTCGCCGAGATCGACGCCGCCGGCCTGACGAAGCACGAGCGCGTGATCGCCTCGCCGCAGGGCGCCGAGATCACGGTGAACGGGCGCACGGTCCTCAACTTCTGCGCCAACAACTACCTCGGCCTGTCGAGCCACCCGGCGGTGATCGCCGCCGCCCGCGACGCCCTCGACGAGCGCGGCTACGGCATGTCCTCGGTCCGCTTCATCTGCGGCACCCAGGACCGCCACAAGGAGCTCGAGCAGCGACTCGCCGGGTTCGTCGGCACCGAGGACGCCATCCTCTACTCGTCGTGCTTCGACGCCAACGGCGGCCTGTTCGAGACCCTGCTCGGGCCCGAGGACGCGATCATCTCCGACGCCCTCAACCACGCCTCGATCATCGACGGCGTCCGCCTGTGCAAGGCCCAGCGCCACCGCTACGCCAACGACAACCTCGAGGAGCTCGAGTCGATCCTCAAGGACACCCAGTCGGCGCGCCTGCGCATGATCGCCACCGACGGCGTGTTCAGCATGGACGGCAACATCGCCCGCGTGAACCAGATCTGCGACCTCGCCGAGAAGTACGGCGCCATGGTCATGGTCGACGACAGCCACGCCACCGGCTTCGTCGGCCCGACCGGCCGCGGCAGCCACGAGCACAGCGGCGCGTTCGGCCGCGTCGACGTCGTCACCAGCACCCTCGGCAAGGCGCTCGGCGGCGCCTCGGGCGGGTTCGTCGCGGCCAACAAGGAGATCGTCGCCCTCCTGCGCAACCGTTCGCGGCCCTACCTGTTCAGCAACTCGCTGGCGCCGTCGATCGTCGCCGCCTCGCTCGCGGTCATGGACCTCTTGACCGGCAGCTCCGAGCTGCGCGACCGCCTCGCCGCCAACACCCGCCGCTTCCGCGCCGGCATGACCGCCGCCGGCTTCGCCATCAAGCCCGGCGTCCACCCGATCGTCCCCGTCATGCTGGGCGACGCCCGCCTGGCCGCCGAATTCGCCGCCCAGATGCTCGACGAGGGCATCTACGTGATCGGCTTCTCCTACCCCGTCGTGCCCAAGGACCAGGCCCGGATCCGCGTCCAGCTGTCCGCCGGCCACCAGCCGGAGCACGTCGAGCGCGCGATCACGGCCTTCTCGGCCGTCGGCAAGCGCCTAGGCGTGCTGTCCGCTTGAACATGTCCTGAGGCGCCTGTCCTCAGGGACATCTGAGGACGGGCGCCCCCGCCCGCGGAGCGATCTCCCGCCCGGTGGCTGCAATGGGTCGCAGCCCGTCGGCGGAATCGCGCCTCCTGCGCAGTCGTCAACGGCTCTTTACGTTGGCGATCATCATCAGCACGAGGCACGCGACGACCGGGATCACATAGGGCACGACCTTGAGCCCCCCGAGCTCGAAGTTCTGCCAGCCGAGCAGGAACTCGCCGCCGGCGATCGATCCAGCCACCAGGATCGCCCCAAGCCGCTCCGGCCAGTCGGTCTCGATCTTCAGCCCGATATAGAAGATGAGCAGGCCGACCGCGCCCGTGATCGCCGGGAAGGCCCACGCCGGCAGCCCGGCGATGGCGTCGATGCCCTTGGTCGCCAGCTCCGGGTTGCTCAGCGCCAGGTTGGCCAGGACCGCCACCAACACCAGCCCAGTGGCGAAGATCAGGTAGGTCCAGATGCGTCCTTTGTGGGTCCGGTGGCTGTGGTCGTGGGCGTGCCCTGCTGCCATGCGTTCCTCCGCTGGCACTGTACCGCGTCCGGCCGGTCACACCCCGACCCCGTTGCGACGCGGAACACAGTCAACCAAGACGCGCGCTCTCGGTCACCGGCCGGCGGGCCATCCCTCGCAATTCCGACGTCCCCCCTTGCCGAGTCTGCCAGTGTCGGGCAGCATGAAATCGTTCGGCTCGGATCCTTCGACGCTACTTACGGTCCTTTTTTCGTCACGGTACTCCCATGCAACGCAACGCTCTCCGCTGGCTTCGTAACCTCCCGCTCCTCTCACTGATCGTCACGCCTCTCGTGATCCCCGCCTGTGGCATCTCGAAGCTCGACATCGACGGCTACGAGGAAGGCGACGAGAAGGGTGAAGGCGGCCAGGGTGAAGAAGAAGGCGGCCTCGAAGAGGGCGGCCTCGAAGAAGGCGGCCTCGAAGAAGGCGGCCTCGAAGAAGGCGGCAACGCCGAAGAGGGCGGCGGCAGCGGCCCCAGCGATCCCGGCACTGGCGGCTGGGAGGAAGGCGGCGAGGGCGGCGAGCAGGGTGAGACCGGCCATATCCCCGGCGAAGAGGGCGGCGAGGAAGGCCAGGCCGAGTGGGGCGGCGAGGAAGAGGGCGGCGGCGAAGGCCCCAACCCCGGTGAAGAGGGCGGCGGCGAGGAAGGCCAGGCCGAATGGGGCGGCGAGGAAGGCGGCGGCGAAGGCCCCTTCCCCGGCGAAGAGGGCGGCGGCGAGGAAGGCCAGGCCGAATGGGGCGGCGAGGAAGGCGGCGGCGAAGGCCCCTTCCCCGGTGAGGAAGGCGGCGGCGCCGAGGGCAACGCCGAGTGGGGCGGTGAAGAAGGCGGCGGCGAAGGCCCCCAGCCCGGTGAAGAAGGCGGCAACGGCGAATGGGGCGGCGAGGAAGGCGGCGGCGAAGGCCCGATGCCCGGCGAGGAAGGCGGCGGCGCCGAGGGCAACGCCGAATGGGGCGGTGAAGACGGCGGCGGCGAGGTCGGCGGCGAGACCAGCGGCGGCTTCCCCGGCGAGGAAGGCGGCGAGTGGGGCGGCGAAGGCGGCGTCCCCGACGAGGGCGGCAACAAGCCGGCCAAGAAGCCCGTCGTCCTCATCGAGAAGCAGTTCAACCAGTGCCTCGACTCGGGCAGCGCCTACGACCATTGCGTCGGCCAGCTCGACCTCGCATTGAAGAAGCTCTGAGCTCGCACGCGTCCGCGTGAATGAAGCGCCGAGGTCCGCACGACCTCGGCGTTTTGCGTGGGTCCATCCGTCACGCGCGGCCGAACTTGCGCGGACCGCCGATGCGCCGGACACTTCGCGCCGACCGATGCAGATCACCAGCAACTTCGACGGCGGCAACATCCTCGTCCGCGACATCGCCGACCCCGGCGACGCGCACCTCGAGATCCGGCGCGACAACCAGTCGGACTTCTACCAGTGGTTCTACTTCCGCGCCTCGGGCGTGCGAGACACCCCGCTGGTCCTGCACATCGACAACGCGGGCACCAGCAGCTACCCGCCGGGCTGGAAGGACTACCGCGCAGTCGCCTCCTACGACCGCGAGCAGTGGTTCCGCGTGCCCACCGACTACGACGGTCGCCGCCTCACCATCCGCCACACCCCCGACCACGACAGCGTCTGGTACGCCTACTTCGCGCCCTACTCGCACGAGCGTCACCAGGACCTGATCGCCGCCTGCCAGCTGTCGCCGCGCTGCCGCCACGAGCTGCTCGGCGCCACGGTCGACGGCCGCGACCTCGACCTCCTCGTCCTCGGCGAGCCCGCGCCCGGCAAGCGCGTCTGCTGGGTCATCGCCCGCCAGCACCCCGGCGAGACCATGGCCGAGTGGCTCATGGAGGGCCTGCTCGAGCGCCTGCTCGACGACGAAGATCCGGTCGCGCGCCAGCTGCTGGCCAGGGCCGTCTTCTACTGCGTCCCCAACATGAACCCCGACGGCTCGTTCCGCGGCAACCTGCGCACCAACGCCACCGGCGCCAACCTCAACCGCGAGTGGCAGGAGCCCACGCGCGAGCGCAGCCCCGAGGTCTACTTCGTGCGCAAGCGGATGGAGCAGACCGGCGTCGACTTCTGCCTCGACGTGCACGGCGACGAGGCCCTGCCCTACAACTTCATCGCCGGCCCCGACGGCGTCGCCTCGATCACCAAGCGCGTCCTCGACCTGCAGGACGAGTACGAGCGCCTCCTGATGCGCAGCAGCCCCGACTTCCAGCTCGAGCACGGCTACGACGCGGTGGCCCCCGGCGCCGCCAACATGACGATGTGCACCACGTTCATCGCCGACCGCTTCGGCTGCCTGTCGATGACCCTCGAGCAGCCGTTCAAGGACACCGTCGACTCGCCCCACGAGCTGTTCGGCTGGTCGCCCGAGCGCTGCCGCAAGCTCGGCCGCGCCAACCTCGACGCGCTGTTCGGCATCCTCGATCGCCTGCGCTGACGGCGAGCGCCGCCGCGAGACCGGCCGAGCGGCGGAGCCTGCCCCTTCGGACAGGCATCCGCCGCGGCCGCGCTACGCCCCGCTCTTGCCTGTCCCTTCGGACATACGCATCACGAACGCGAACTCGATCTTGCGCCGCTGCACGCTGCTGTCGATCACCTCGACCACCACGCGATCGCCGACCGTCAGGGCGAAGCCCGTGCGCTGGCCGACCAGCTTGACCCCGGACGAGTCGAGCTGGAACGGCTCGCCGCGGTCGCGCTCGAGGTTGCCGAGGCGCACCAGGCCGTCGACGAACGGCCGGTCGACCTGGACGAACACCCCCGGCGAGCCGATGCCCGACACAGTGGCCTCGAACCGGTCGCTCAAGCGGTCGCGCATGTAGAGCGCCGCGAACAGCGACTTGCTGTCGCGCTCGGCGTCGGCGACCGCCCGCTCGCGCAGGCTGCTGCGGGCCGCCTGTTCGGCCGACTGCTCGCGCGGCGGCATCGCCGGCACCGGCTCCGGCCCCGGCAGCCCGCCGATCTTCGCCAGGTGGGCCTTCAGCACGCGGTGCACGATCAGGTCCGGATAGCGCCGGATCGGCGACGTGAAGTGCGCATAGGCGTCGCTGGCCAGCGCGAAGTGGCCGACGTTGTCGACGCTGTACTGCGCCTGCGCCATCGCCCGCAGCATGAACATGTGCAGGGCGGCGCGGCGCGGGTGGTGCTGCGTCCGGTTGAGGAACTTCTGCGCCCCGCGCGGCGTGTTCAGCTTCTCCGGGTCGGCCTTGGCGCCGAGCGCCTCGGCCACCGTCGCCAGCTGCTCGAGCCGCACCGGGTCGGGCGGCGCGTGGATCCGGTAGACCAGCGGCAGCTTGGCCGACACCGCCACCCGCGCGACCGCCTCGTTGGCGGCCAGCATCAGCTCCTCGATCAAGTTGTAGGCCCGCGCCAGCTCGGCGCTGGCGCGCGTCGGCACGATGTCGCGGATACGCTCCGGGTCGTCCTGGTCGAGCAGCACCTTGATCTCGGGCACGTTCAGTTCGATCGCCCCGAGCCGCAGCCGGCGCGCGCGCAGGCGGTCGGCCGCCGCTCGCAGCGCCGCGATCCGCGAGCACACCTCGGCCGGCTGGGTCTCCTGCGGACCTGTCTCTTGAGACAGCACCGCCGCGACCTCCTCGTAGGTCAGGCGCTTGCGGCTATGGATGACCGCCGAGCGCAGCACCAGCTCGTCGATCTCGCCGTCGCCCTCGAGGCGGAAGCTCGCCACCATCGCCAGGCGGTCCTGCTCCGGCACCAGCGAGCACATGTGCGACGACAGCGCCCGCGGCAGCATCGGGATCGATCGGTTCGGCAGGTAGCACGAGAAGCAGCGCCAGGCCGCCTCGCGGTCGATGGCCGTGCTCTCGCGGACGTAGTGGGACACGTCGGCCACCGCCACGTGCACGCGCACGGCCCCGTGCGGGCCCTCGCCGGCGATCTCCTCGACGCACACCGCGTCGTCGAAGTCGCGCGCGTCGACCGGGTCGATCGTCATGAACTCGAGACCACGCAGGTCGGCGCGGTTCGCCAGATCCTCGGGCTGCACCGTCTCGGGCACCGCCTCGGCCTCGGCCAGCACGTCGGCCGCGAACTCGGGGTCGATGTTGTACTCGAGCAGGATCTTCGCCTGCTCGGTCGCCAGAGTGTTCGGCGGGCCCAGCAGTCGCTCGATCCGGACCGCCCCGCCGTCGCGGGAGTCGATCGGGTAGCGCGTGATCGCGGCGACCACCACGATGTCCTCGGGGACAGGTGTGTCGTCCTCGACGTCCGGCCGCAGCAGCACGCGGGGGTCATCGCACTCGAGCACGCGGACGCGGCCGATCCGGCGCACTTGCCCGGTCAGGCGCGTGCGACCGCGGCGCACGATCCGCACGATCTCTCCCTCGAAGCCCTTCTCGGACGGCCAGCTGTGGACCTCCACCTCGTCGCCGTCCAGCGCGCCGCTCAGGCGGCCGCGCGGAATGAAAACAGTACCTTCACCATCGAGGCGTTCGGCGAAGCCGAAGCCTCCGGGGTTGACGACCAGCTTCGCGGCCGCGGCCCCCTTTGTCTCTTCTTTACTCACGCGCGAGAAGATGCCGACCCAATTCCCCCCGCGCAACCCGCGACGAAGCGCGGCAAACGCACGCGCGCGCGAGCACGCCCGAAGGCCGGTGCGCGCCTATCGGAAGGCTCGCAGGTGACCGTCGTCGCAGCCCACCACGATCGTGCCGTCGCTCGCGATCGCGACCGACGAGTCGATGTCCGCGCCGAGCTCGATCGTCCACAGCACCTTGCCGCGCGGCGACACCGCGTAGAGGCGCTCGTCCTGGCTGCCGAAGAAGATGTTGCCGGCGGCGTCGACGACCGGGGTCGCGTGGATCTTGCCGCCGGTCGGCAGCACCCACTTCACGTCGCCGCCCGGTGACAGCGCGTACAGGTTGCCGTCGAACGACGTCGCGTAGACCGCCCCGCCCTCGCCGAGCGCGATCGCCGAGCGGATGTCCTTCTGCGCCACGAAGCTCCAGCGCAGGCTGCCGTCGGTGCGCAGCGCGTGCACGCGGCCGTCGTCGGCGCCGACGTAGATCGCTCCGTTGTCGCCGAGCGCCGGCCCGCCGTCGACGTCGGCGCGGATCGAGTAGGTCCACTGCATCGCGCCGTCTGCGCTGAGGGACATGAACAATCCGTCCTGTCCTCCGACGTAGATCGTCCCGTCGCCCGCCACCAGCGGGGCGGCGAACACGTGCTTGGCCTGGATCGACGCGTCGGCCGGGTAGTGCCAACGGATCTGTCCTTCGGGACTGATGCGATAGACCCCGTCGGCGCCGAGGATGAGGTCGCCGTCAGGGGCGATCGTCGGCCCGCCGTCGGCGTCGCAGCGGGCGCCCTCCGGGCCGGGCACGCGCGCGCCGTCGCAATTGCCGAGCTTGAGGGTCCACGCGATCGCCTGCTTGTCGAGGTCGATCGCGTAGAGCGTGTCGTCGTCAGCGCCGACGTACGCGCGATTGCCAGCGACCGCGGCCGTGGCCCAGACCATCCCGCCGAGCGTCACGTCGAGCACGATCTCGCCAGCGCGCGAACCGCCGAGCGCGACCCCGATGAACCGTCCTGCGTGCGTCCCGACCAGCGCAGCGGGCTCACCGCCGACCGTGCCGAGCGCCGGCGAGGCGAACACCACGGCGCCGAGATCGCGGTCCCACAGCTCCTTCGGCTCCTGCGCCGGCCCCTTCCCCTGCGTCGGGCCGGCGTGTCCGGGGCCGCCGCGGCTCCACTTGCCGGTGGCCGGCGTCGGCGCCCGCGACGTTGCAGATACAGCCGCCTCGGCCGGTCTGGGCGCCACGCAGACCCCCGCCTCGCAGATCCTGTCGCCTTTGCAGTCGGTGTCCTTGGCGCAACCCGGGTCCTGGGTGTTCGGCGCCTCGGTCGCCTCGGTCCACTGGCAGCCTGCGGCGCCCAGCACTCCGAGCACCGCCAGCGCAAGCCCTAGAACATCGTTACTTCGACTTCTGCGCGACACTCCAGGAGTCCTTTGCCGGGCGCGACCAAGTGAGCGAAAACTCTTGCCTTTGCGGCAATCTACCTTCGGCTCGGCTTTGACATCAACATTTTGGGGTGGTACCTGTATCCCGATATTCGCGGGAAAAAACGCCCCCCAGCGCGAGTTCCCGCGCAGGACCGGGCGTCGCCCGGCGCCCCCGGGTACCCCTCGTTTCTCGCGGGTGCGCCCTCGGCGCACCATCTCCACCCCGCCCGGTGTTCCCCTCGATTCACCCTCTGACCAGCCCCCGAACGACGTTCTGTCGCATTCCGGGTCTGGCTCGGATTTCTGGCCCTCCGGGCCTTCTTTGCGCCTGAGGAGCACGCATGTCCAGCCAGCCAGCCGCCCAGATCTCTTCCGGGACCGACGAGCCGGTCGAAGAGATCTACTACCGCAAGGGCGACATCGACTTCTGTTTCCTGCTGAACCGCCGGCACCACAACCTCCGCGTGTTCGACTACCGCGTCGGCAACTACCAGCAGAAGCGCGACTTCTTCGACCGGATCGCGCGCGCCGAGGGTCTGCGCAAGGTCTTCACGGTGGTCGAGAAGCAAGACTCGAAGAGCTGGCGCAGCGTCGGCTTCTCGCGCGAGGGTGCGATCCCCGGTTATTTCCGCACCGCAGACGCCTATATCATGAGTCGCGTCTACACCGAGGACGGTGAGCCGATTCAGGGCGGAGCGCCGAAGATGGGCGCGCCGCTGGCGTTGCCGGGCAAGGAGGGCAAGGACAAGGACCTCAAGTCCGTGCCCAAGCCGCGCGGATTGACGGTCGACTTCATCCGCGACCCCGTGCTGCTGCAGGACATCGTCCGCGGCGTCGGCCAGGACGCGCTGTACGCCCCGTTCCGGCGCGGCGTGTTCAACCCCGATCTGGCGATCCACGCCAAGACCGGCAAGAAGGAGTACTGGGTCGGCGCCGAGACCGACAGCTCGTTCGGCCACGCCAAGGTCGACATGTTGACGCCGCCGGTGAAGGACATCGAGCTGCCGGTGCTCGAGTACTGCGTGAAGGCGCTGCTCGACGAGCTGCACAAGCAGGAGACCGCCAGCGTGTTCGCGCTGTGCGCCGCCGACTGGACCCTGAGCAATCAGGTCTACAGCGAGCTCGGCTTCAAGGTCACCGCGCGGCTCACCGATCACATCACGCGCGCCGACGAATTCGTGGGCGCGCAGCTGTGGCACCGGCGCCTGGCCAACGTCGCCGCGCCGAAGCTGAGCAGCTTGCTCGGCTGATCGATCGCCGACGACTTCATCCTCGCGCGTGCGCCCCTCGGCGCGCACGCGCGTCGAGTCATTGGTTCTTCGCGCGCCGAGGGCCGTGCGCGCCGGCCGAAACGCGGACCGCCAACCTCGCCGGCGGCACTTGACGCACCTGGGCCTGGGTTTACCTTCACGCCCGGAGCCGTCCCGGCGGCGCCTGCGTGCACGAGTCCGCTGGCGCGCGTGTGCCGGGGGCCCGCGACAACCCTCCGATTCGTTTCTTGCCGAAGGTGCCACGTGACCACTAGCCGCGAAGAGAAGCACGAGTTCAAGGCCGAAGTCAGCGCCCTGCTCCGCCTCGTCACCAACTCGCTGTACACCAACCGCGAGATCTTCCTCCGCGAGCTCGTCTCGAACGCCTCCGACGCGCTCGACAAGGCGCGCTTCCAGGGCCTCACCGACACCAACCTGCGCGACCGCCACGAGAAGGCGCAGATCAAGGTCGTCGCCGATCACGCCCGCGGCGTCCTCACCATCGAGGACACCGGCGTCGGCATGACGCGCGACGAGATCGCGCTGAACCTCGGCACGATCGCCCACTCGGGCACGCTGAAGTTCATGGAGCAGGCGCGCGCGCAGCAGGAGAGCGGCCAGAAGCCTGACGTCAACCTCATCGGCCAGTTCGGCGTCGGCTTCTACAGCGCCTTCATGGTCGCCGACCGCATCGACGTCACCAGCCTGAGCGCGGCCGAGGGCGCCGAGGCGGTCCACTGGAGCAGCACCGGCGACGGCACCTTCAGCGTCGGCCCCGCCCAGCGGAGCACCCGCGGCACCACCATCGAGCTGCACCTCAAGCCCGACGCCAAGGAGTTCCTCGATCGCTGGAAGATCGAGGGCATCATCAAGCGCTACAGCAACTACGTCGTCCACCCGATCCTGCTGAAGGTCGTCGACGACAAGGGCAACACCGAGGTCGACGGCAAGCAGGTCAACGACGCCACCGCGTTCTGGATGCGGCCGACCCGCGAGCTCACCGACGCCGACTACAACGAGTTCTACAAGCACGTCATGGGCGGCTTCGTGCTGCCGGGCGACGAGCCGCTCGGGCACCTGCACCTCCACGCCGACGCGCCGATCCAGTTCGTCGCCCTGCTCTACATCCCGGGCAAGCCGCCGGCCGACCTGTTCCAGGAGGACCGCAAGGCCCTGCAGCTGTACGCCCGCCGCGTCGTCGTGATGGAGAGCTGCGACAAGCTGCTGCCCGGCTACCTCCGCTTCGTCCGCGGCGTCGTCGACTCCGAGGACCTGCCGCTCAACGTCTCGCGCGAGATGCTGCAGGAGCACAGCGCCCTCACCTCGATCCGCCGCCAGCTGAGCCGCAAGGTGCTCAAGCTGCTCGAGGGCATCGCCAAGGACAAGCCCGAGACCTACGAGAAGATCTGGGACAACTACGGCGCCGTCCTCAAGGAGGGCATCCACACCGACAGCACGCACCACGACGACCTCGTCGAGCTGCTGCGCTACCGCACCTCCGCGGACGACAAGCTGGTCTCGCTGGCGCAGTACGTCGAGACGATGCCCGAGGGTCAGCCGGCGATCTACTACATCACCGGCGAGTCGCTGGCCGCGGTGGCCCGCAGCCCGCACCTCGAGGCCTGCCGCGCGCGCGGCTACCAGGTCCTCTACATGGCCGACCCGATCGACGAGTGGGTCGTGCAGGACCTGTCCGAGTACAAGGGCAAGAAGCTCGTCAGCGTCACCCAGGGCGACCTCGACATCCCCGAGGACGAGCAGCACAAGCACGACGCCGGCGCCATCGCGGCGGCCGTCGACAAGTCGAAGCAGCTGCTGACCGACAAGGTCAAGGACGTGCGCGTGTCGAAGCGCCTGCGCGAGAGCGCCGCCTGCCTCGTCGACGACAGCGGCGGCCTGTCGCGCAACATGGAGCGGATCCTCAAGATGGCGCGCCAGGACGTGCCGACGCGCCAGCGGATCCTCGAGCTCAACCCCGAGCACCCGTTCGTCCAGGCCGTCGACAAGCTCGCCCGCGAGGCCCCGAGCGACGACCGCCTCGGCACCTACGTCGAGCTCCTCTACGATCAGGCCGCCCTCGCCGAGGGCCAGGTCCCCGACCCGGCCGGCCTGCTCAAGCGCTTCAACTCGGTCCTGAGCGGCACCATCAAGATCTGAGCCGCGCCACCTGAAACGAACGAAGAGCTCCGCGACGGCGTCGCGGAGCTCTTCGCGCTTTCTGAGCCGGCCGTCGGTCGTTATCGAACGGACGAGCGCCGCCGACCCCGCAGCAGCGCCAGCAGGCCGAGCAAGGCCGCCGAACCTGTCCCTCCGGACATATCATTGCGGCAGCCGCAGCCCTCCCCGCCGGTCTGCCCGCCGGTCTCGCCCGCGCTGTCGCTGGCCCCGCCGGTGCTGCTGAGGTTGCCGCCCGTCGGCTCACCCGTGGCGTCGCCCCCGGTCGTCGGCGCCGTCGTCGCCGTCGTCGTCACCGCGCCGCTGTCGCTCGCGCTGTCGCCGGTGCCGGTCGGCTCCGAGGTGCTCGTGCCGCCGTCGGTCGTCGGTTCGACCCCGTAGGCGGTCATCGTCGCGTTCGAGGCGGCGACCAGCGTGTTGACGCCCGCGCGGAATTGCAGGCTCGCGCTGTTCTCGTACACGCCCGGCGCGCCGAGCTCGACCGTGACGCTGACCGTCTTGCCCTCGCCCTCGCCGAGGTTGCCCAGCTGCCAGGTCACCACGCCGTCGACGTGGCTGCCGTCGTCGGTCGCCGACACGAACGTCACCCCCGCCGGCAGCGTGTCGGTCAGCACCGCGTCGAGCGCGGGCATCACTCCCATGTTGACGAAGTTGATGTCGAACGTGACCTCGGGGACATCCGTGGTCGCCGGCGCCGACTTGGTGACCGAGATCTGCGGCAGGCCCTCGGCCGTCGCGCACGGCGCCTCGAACAGCGAATTGAGAAACAGCCGCGTCCCCTGCGTGGTCGGGTTCTCCGAGATCGGCAGATCGACGTCGTACTCGTGCCCGCCGAGGTAGCTGACCTTGCCCGCGGTCAGGCACGCCGCCGAAATCCCCGGCTCGCTGATGAGGCCCGGACAGATGCCGTCGACGAAGCCGGTCATCCACACGTCATTGATCCCGATCGGCGTGCCAGCCTCGGTGATCATCACGATGTCGCTGCCCTTGTAGCTGTCGCCCTGCGGCAGGCTGTACGCCGGCTCGCTGCCGCCGACCGACTGGAACGGCCCGTCGAGCTGACCGAACGGCGTGTCGGTCTCGTAGTACTCGTACATGTTCGGCTGCTGGCCGATGAGGAACCCGTGGGGCGTCAAGAAGTGCCCGTGCGCGGCCAGGTTCTCGAACGCGTTGACCGCCTGACACTCCGCGAACAGGTGCGTCGGGTGGGTCAGGAACTCGCGCATCTCCGCCACCACCTGCTGGTTCTGCTCGGCGTCCTTCACGCCCCAGTGCATCGACATGAACTGGCAGTAGACCGGGTCGCCCTCGTCGTCGAACAGCGCCCCGTCGCGCAGGTTGTCCTCGGTCGGCCCCGAGAGCTCGTCCGGGTCGAGCATGTCGGGGCTGGTGTCGGGCCAGCCGTAGTCGCCGACCGAGTCGGGGATGCCGGCCGCCATCATGTACTTGCGGGCGATCTTCTGGTTGCCGTCGGCCATCATCGCGATCGTCGGCGCCACCACCAGCGTCGCCGCGACGTCGCTGGAGAACCCCTCGCTCGCCTCGTGCACCGCCACGTCGGGGTTGTCCTGCTGCCACGCCTCGACGATCGGCAGCGCCGCCGCGGCGTCGGCCGCGTCGATCACCCACGGCCCCCCGCGATAACCGTGGGCCTCGATCGCCGCCCCGCTGGCCACGTCCGTGCCCGAGGCCGTGAAGTCCGCGTCGCCGTGGCCCTTGCCGGCCTTGATCGCCCAGTTCACCGGCACGCCCTGACGCAGCAGCTCGTACACGAGCCCGTAGGCGCGCAGCATGCCGAGGTCCTGGTAATCGGTGTCCATCGGGATCACCAGCGAGCCGGCGGCGAAGTCGGCCGCATCGGCCGACACCGGCGCGAACGCGAGCGCCACGGCGACAGCAGAAACACCTGTACGGATCATGAGTATGGTTCTCCGATCCGCTTGGACAGACCCCCCGAGTCTCGCTCCAACCTCGCCTGCACGATCCAACCTGTCCCCCGAGACATGCCACGGCGCTCGCTGTCCCACAACGACGCACGGCCTGTCTCTTTGAACATGTGCGCCTCGCCCGCCGCGGGCGAGCACTCGCGCACCTGAGCACCGGGCTCAGCCGAACACTTCGGCGAAGCCGAGGTCCTGCGGGACCTCGCCGGTCTTCGCCACCCAGCGCAGCCCGCTCAGCATCAGCGCGTCCTGCACGACCCCGCGCCCGCCGAGGATCGGGTTGGGCGAGAACAGCAGCACGCGGCCCTTGCCGAACTGCGACGCAGTGATCGCCGGCGTGCCGGGCATCTCGCCCGGACCTGTCCCCTTGGACATATTATAAATTTCGCCGATGAACGTCGCCAGCGGCACGTAGGGCGCCAGCCCCTCGACGGCCACCGGCGTGAAGATCGGCCCGTTGGCGTAGAACAGCTTGAACGGCTCGCGGCCCGGGGCCGACACGTCGAGCCCGGCGATCCCGCGCTGCCAGAAGTCGCCCGTCAGGTTGCGACCGGCGACGATCCGCAGCTTGTGGAACTGGTCCTCGCCCTGCAGCGCCATGTACGCCCCGGCGCACACGCCGACGTAGCCGCCGCCGCGGGCCACGAAGTCCTTCACCTGCTGTTTGCCGACGTCGCCGAGGTTGCGCCCCTGGGCCGTGCCGCTGCCGCCCATGAACACCGCGACGTCCTCGTCGGCGAGCGACCCGCCGCGGATGTCCTCGGGGACAGTCACCCGCAGGCGAAAGCCCTCGCGCCCCTCGAGCAGCTGCCTGGCCGCCGCGAAGGCCGCCGGGTGCACCCCTCCGGCCTTGTACAGCGCCACTCGCACCGGCTTCTGCCCCGCGCGCGCCCGCACGGGCAACATCGCCCCGATCGCCGCCCCGATGGTCGCCCCGAGGATTTCGCGTCGCCGCAGCACCTCCCGAGGGTGCCACAACTCCCGGCCCCGCGCCGCTTCCAGGCCTGGAGACACCGCGTGGCCGCGCGCATCGACCTCGCGCCGTCGCTCGCGCGCCGCTCAGCGCAGGTACTTGCCTTTGAGGATCTCGTCGATCTCTTGCAGCATCCCGAGCATCTGGTCGACGCGATCCTGCAGGCCGCGCACGTCCTGCAGGTTGCCCGTGGCCGCGCGCACCAGCGGCACCAGAGTGCGCTCGACGATGGCGACCTGCTGGGCCAGCAGCTCCTGCACGCCGGGGGGCGGCTCGTTGTGCACGTCGACCTTGAGCGTCGCCTGGTTGAGGCCCTCGAGCGCGCTGGCGATCCGCGCGACGATCGGCCGCGCCCAGTCGAGCCCGCCGGTCGTCGGCGGCGCGACGCTCGGCATCGGCAGCGTCGTCAGCTTCTTCTCCGGCTCCGGCGCCTTCTGTTGCGCCTGCGCCTGCGCCTGCGCCTGCGCCATCAGCTCGACCAGCCGCGCCTGCTGGGCCATCTGCGCCTGCTGCAGCTCCTTGCTGTTGGCCGCGTCGCGCTCGGCCGCCACCAGCAGCGAGTCCTTGACCTGCTCGACGCGCTCGGCGAGCACCGACAGCTGCCCCGCCACGCGCACCGCCGGGTCGTCGGCCGCCCCGCCGAGGCTGCGCACGCGCTGGAACTCGCGCTTGATCGTCGACCAGCGCTCGGTCTGCGGCGCCGTCTGACGGCCGCGCATCTCCGCCAGCTTGAGCAGGTTCTGCTCGGCCGCCACCGTGAGCGTCTGGGCCTCGCCGGCGTAATGGTCGTCGACCAGGCGATCGACCTCGTCGGCGGTCATCGCCGCCGCGACCTTCTCGGCCAGCTTGTTCATGTTGCGGTAGCTGCCCTGCAGCTTGAACGCCGGCTCGGTGCGGAACTTGTCGTCCATCGCCGCCGACGCGATGTACTCCTTGTTCACGCGCAGCAGCACCTCCTGCACGCGGAACAGGTGCTTGATGACGCCGACGACCTCCTGCACCTCGGCGCCGGAGTAGCCGTACGAGAAGTCGGTGCTCGGGACCTCCTCGCCGCGCGCCATCTTGATGAAGCGGTAGACGTCGGCCTGCTCGCGGGTGGCCAGCGGCGCCAGGGTGCGGTTCGACGTCAGCGTGTTCTCGATGTAGCTGAGCGAGAACGCCTCGAGGTTGCCGCCGAGGATGTCGCCGAGGTTGTAGGTGTCGGCGCGGTTGGCCAGCATGTCGGGGATCTTGAACGCCGCGCCCGACTCCGTGTACGGGTTGCCCGCCATCACCACGCAGAACTTCTTGCCGCGCAGATCATAAGTGCGCGACCGGCCGCGCCACACGCCCTCGATCCGCCGCTGCGCGTCGCACAGCGAGATGAACTTCTGCAGGAACTCCGGGTTGGTGTGCTGGATGTCGTCGAGGTAGAGCATCACGTTGTTGCCCATCTCGAGCGCCAGGTTGACCTTCTCGACCTCCTGGGCCGCCGTCGCGTTCGGCGCCTCGGACGGATCGATCGACACCACCTCGTGGCCGAGCGCCGGCCCGTTGATCTTCATGAACACCAGGCCGAGCCGGTTGGCGACGTACTCCATCAGCGTCGTCTTGCCGTAGCCCGGCGGCGAGATGAGCAGCAGCATGCCCATCCGGTCGGTGCGCTTCTGATCGCCTGCGGCCCCCAGCTGCTTGGCCATGTTGGCGCCGACCAGCGGCAGGTACACCTCGCTGACCAGCTTGTTGCGCACGAACGAGGTCAGCACCTTGGGCATGAACTCGTCGAGCCGCAGCCGCTTGCGCTCGCGGTCGATGAGCTGCTGGCGCAGGCGGCGGAACTCGCGGAAGCCCGGCACGCGCACCCGCGCGAACTCGCCGAGGCGGCCGAGGAACTCGTCGAGCCGCAGCTCGAGCGTGCGCTCGCGGATCCGCGGGTGCTGGCCCAAAAGACCGGTGACCTGCGCGCTCTCGATCGCGGTCTGGACCTCGCGGTCGAGCTTGCGGTCGGTCAGCGCCAGCGCGGCCGCCTCGACCAGCGCCGTCGCCCCCTTGGCCTGCTCCGGCAGCGCCGCCGCGAACGCCTCGAGCCACGCCTTCACCAGCTCGAAGCGCTCGCGCAGCCGGCCCTCGAGCGCGCGCAGATCGTCGTCGAGCGCGCGCCGCTTGCCGCCGGCCTCGAGCGCGTTCAGCAGCTCCTGCCACAGCGTCTGCGCCGCCGCGCTGGTGACGAAGCGCGGGCGCTCGTCGACCAGCTCCTCCGCGAGGTAGGCCCCGGCGGCGTGACAATCACCTGGCCCAAAGGACAGCCCCGTCTGCTGCACCCACTCGCCGATCGCCCGCGTCAGCTCGCCCGCCAGCGCGTCCAACGCGGCCCCGTGGCCGAACACGGCGCGCAGCCGGCCGGCGCTCTGGGCCCGCCGGTGCCACACCGCCTTGAGCTCGTTGCGCTCGAACCACGCCCAGAACAGGCAGGCCAGCGCGCGCGGCCCCGGCGACACGCGCAGGAGCCCCGCGGTCGCGTACATCGTCAGCAGCTTGTCGAGGATCAGCGCCGCGTCGGCGTCGTGCAGGCCGCGGTCGTAGCCCTCGTCGTAGCGCTCGGCCGCGAACTTGCGGACCAGCTCGACCAGCCCGCCCGCCTCGCGCCCGGCCGCGTGCAGCTTGTCGATCGTGAGCCCGTGCTCGCCGCGCTCGGCCGCGAACAGCACCGCGGCCGCCAGGTACTCGCCGCGGTACACCTGCTCGATCTCCGACACCAGCTGCTGCGACCAGAAGTCCTTCGTCTTGGCGAACTCGGGGTCCTCGACCGTCTCGTAGAAGTCGGTGCCGCCGAGGTGGATCGCCATCGCGCCGTCGCGCGCCACCAGCGTCAGGTCGAGCACCTGCGTGTTGACGGTGAAGCGGAACGTCCCGAACTTGACGATCTGCGCGCCCGCCTCGAACAGCTCCAGGCGGTCTCGCAGGGCCCGCAGCGCGTCCTGGCGGGCCGCCGTGATCTTGGTGGCGATCTCGTCGGCCTTGACCGAGGCGCCGAGCCCCATCAATCGATCGACCAGCTCCTTGGCCTTCAGCACCATCGCGTCGGCCGCGAAGTAGGCGTTGAGCTCGTCGGCGGTCTTGAAGGTCTGGGCGCGGCGGCCGACACCCTCGAGGATGCGGTCGGCGGCGGCGATGAGGTTCTGCACCCGCGCCTGGCGCTCGTCGAGCAGCGTCTGCTTGCGGGCCTGGAACGCGTCGTGGACCTCCTCGCGCTTGGCCGCGATCTCGCCGAGGAACTCGTCGAACTCGGAGAAGCGACCGGCGAGCTCCTCCAGCTGCACGAGCAGCTTCGCCAGCTGCTCGTCGCACTTCTCCGGCGTGTCGCACAGCGCCAGGCCCGACGACACAGTCTGGGCGAACAGCTTGAACTGGGCCGC
This sequence comes from Nannocystis punicea, assembly GCF_026965555.1. Lineage (GTDB taxonomy): Bacteria > Myxococcota_A > Polyangia > Nannocystales > Nannocystaceae > Nannocystis > Nannocystis punicea. The sequence goes on from NZ_CP114040.1 coordinate 7,733,362, forward strand.
GAACTCGGCCTTGCCCTCGGACGTGAGCAGCTGCTTGCGAACGCTCTGGAACGTCGCCCGCACCCGGCCCTGGTGGGCGAACACCGTCGAGATGTCCTCGAGGATCTTCGTCCGCGCCACCGCGTCCCCGACCTGCAGCCCGCTGACGACCTCGGCCAGCACGTTGAGGCCGTCGCCGATCGCCTGGATGTCCTCCTCGATCGGCTGCAGCTGCGCCGCGTTGTCGACCTTCTCGAGCCTGGCCAGGACCTCGTCGAGCCGCTTGCCGACCGGGATCAGCGCCTCGCCCTTGACCAGGAACTCGACGCACGCCTTGCTGATGCGGTCGAACTCCTCGACCAGCTGCTTCTCGAGCACGTCGAGCGCGGCCAGGTCGATCGACCGCACCTCCCGCAGGGTGATGACGGCGCCCCGTTGGTTGCGCAGGGCCGTCAGCGCCTGCATGTACTGCTCGACGCTCTTCCAGTCGCCCGGCCGCAGCGTCTTGACCAGCGCGGTCTGCTTGGTCTGCGCGTCCTGCAGCGCCTCGCGGGCGCGCTTGCGGATCGCCACGACCTTCTCGAACTCGTCGATGATGAGCTCGCCGGTCTGGCGGATCGTCTTGACGTCGCTGGCGAGGTCGCCGACCTCGGCGTGGCCCAACCAGTAATAGTTGTCGACCAGTCGCTGCGCCTGCGCGATCAGGTCCTCGTAGGTCTCGCGGCGCGGGTCGCTGTTGTCGATCAGGCGCGTGACGCTGAACGCTTCGCTGATCCCGCGCACCAATTCGGCGTTGCCGACCTTGGCCAGGTACGACCCGTCGGTCGGGGCCGCGGCCGCGAACTCCGACGTCATGAACGGCGTCTGCCACACCTGCATCGGGTGCAGCTGGGCCTGCTCCTCGCTCTGGGCGCGGAACACGATCAGCTTGCCGTCGCGGAACAGGCTGTAGCCGTTGCACTGGATCGGGTTGGCCATCTCCTTGCGGATCAGGTTGTACGGGAACAGCACGTAGCGGCCCTGATCGCGGCGGTAGAACACGTAGAGCACGTCTTCGCCGTTGGGCGCGTCGATCCGGCGCTCGAACTCGAAGGCCCCGGTGTCGCCCCCGAACTGCTTGGTGTCCCCCGTCGTCAGGTAATACCCACCGGGGAAGACCACCCCGTGCCCCTCGGGCAGCTGCATGCAGCTCTGGCCGATCGCGTCGACGCGCGCGACCGACTTGAGCCGGGTGTTGTAGACGAAGAAGCGGGCCTTCTGCTCGCGGTACGGCAGGATCTTCAGCAGCACCAGCGGGCCGACGAGCGCGTAAAAGAACTTGGCGTCGTCGAGCGCCTGGTTGGCGTCCTCGACCGGCTCGCGGTAGATGCCGAGGCCGTCCTTGGTGTTGTTCTCGACCTTGATCGTCAGGTCGCCGCCGACGGTCTCGACGAACACCAGGTCCTTGATCGACACGTGCGGGTGCGGCCCCGACACCTGGTCTTCGCGCGTCGTCGCGGTCCACTCGAAGTCGTGCGACGCCAGCTTCGGCAGCTCGCGATCGCCGCGCGTGTCGACATAGCGGACCCCGCCGCGCGGCAGCACGTTCCAGTGCAGCACCTTCACGTCGGTGGCCGCCGCGCCGATCTGGAAGATCGCGAACAACTTGGTGTCCGTCGCCTTCAGCCGCTGCAGCCGCGTGTCCTTGTAGTACTTGTAGATGTCGGTGAAATCCTTGACGAACTGCTCGCCGTCGAGGAGCCCCGGCACCTTGTCGAGCGCGGCGGGCTGCAGCGCCTGGCCCTCGGGCGCGCCGCCGTCGAAGGTCTGGATCGAGAACACGTCCTCGATCGCGACCTCCTTCTTCATGCCGAAGAACACGTTGTAGCCGAGCAGCAGGTGGCCGCCGGTCTGCACGATGTCGGCCGGGACGCAGGCGTGCTCGGTGCGCACGCGCTCGTTGGCGACCACCTGCAGCTCGCTGCCGCCGAACGCCTGCTTGCGGCGCTCGTTGAGCGCCGTGGTCTTCTCGGCCAGCGCCTTGCCCTGCGCGATCAGACGGGCGCGAATGACCTCGTAGCCGCCGCTCTCGAGCGCCTCGCCGCCGTCCTGCGGCTTGTCCTTCGCCTCTGCCATGACGGCTCCGGCTTACTGGATCCCGAGATCCTTGGCCTTCTCCGCCAGCGCCTGGATCTTCTTCTTCGTCGGGCCGTCGGCGTTGCGCAGCAGGTCGGCGAGGAACGCCGACAGCGTCAACTTCTGCAGGTCGTCGGCCGACACGCCGGACAGCACCTGCTTGAGGTCCTCGGGCAGGCTCTTCTTGCCGTCGAGGTAGTCGCCGAGCAGCTTCTTGAGGGTGTCGCTGTGGTCGATGGTGCCGTCGATCGACTGCGCGGTGCCGACGGCGCGCACGAACTTGTCGAAGAACTGGCCGTCGCCGCCGACGATGTTGATCTTGGCGTGCTCGAGCGCGGTCGCCAACACGCGGGCCTGGGCCTCGGCGATGGTCTTCTGGGCCGCGATCTGGGCCAGCTGGACGTCGCGGTCGCGCTCGAGCTGGAGGCGGAACTCCTCGTGCGCGCGCGGCTCGCCGGCGAAGTTCTGCATCGCCTTGCCCTTCTCGGCCAGGCCGGTCGCCTCGGCCAGCAGCTTCTCGCGGATCGCCGACGCCTGGGCCACGCCCTGGCGCTCCTGCGCGACGGCCTGGGCCGAGCCCTGCTTCTCGATCGCCGCCGCGTCCGCCTCCTTCACGCGCACACCGGCCAGGCCCTTCTGCTCCTCGCCGCTGGCCTCGACCGCGAAGCGCTCGCGCGCGATCGTGTTCTCGGCCATGCCGCGCTTCTCGATCGCGCCGGCCTCGGCCTCCTGCACGCGGACCTTGGCCATCCCGAGCTTCTCGGTGGCGACCGCGTCGGCCTCCTTCACGCGCACGCTGGCCAGCCCCTGCGCGGCCTCCTGGGCCTGCAGGCCCTCGGCCTCGCGGATCTTCGCCTTGGCCTGCTTGTCGGCCGACTCGAGCGACGCCTCGGCGAGGATGAGCTGCTTCTTGGCCTCGTGCTTGGCCACCTCTTCCATCGCCTGGGCGTTCTTCACGTCCTTGACCAGGCGCTCCTGGGCCTCGCCCTCGGCCTTGATGACGCGCGACTCCTTGACGCGGTTGGCCTCGGCCAGCGTGCGCACGTCCTTGGTGCGCTCCTCCTCCTCGGCCACGCCCTTCTCGACCGACACGCGCTCGCGGACCACGTCGGCGATCGCCTTGCGCTCGATCTCCAGCGCCTTCTCCTTCTCGATGCGCAGCAGCTCGACCGCCCGCTCGCGCGCGATCGCCTCGGTCGCGCGGGCCTTCTCGACCCGCTCCGTCTCGACCTGGACCTCGCGCTCCTTGGCCTTCTCGGCGATGAGGATCGCGCGCAGCTTGTCCTGCTCGGCCTTGCCCATCTCGGCCTCGTTGGCCTGCTGGACCAGCGTCGTCTTCCTGTGCTCCTCGCTGGCGACCCGCATCGCCTCGTTCTGCTCGCGGGCCTGCGACATCGCGATCTCCTTGTGCTTCTTCGCCTCGGCGTCGGCGCGCTGCTGCTCGTAGCGGAACACCGCCTCGTCGGAGGCGAGGTTCTGCGAGCCGACGTCCATGCGCTCCTTCTGCCGCAGCTCGTTGGTGCGCACGTTCTGGGCGGCCGTGATCTCGGTGATCTTGCGGATGCCCTGGGCGTCGAGGATGTTGTGCGGGTCGAGCGACGTCATCGGCGTCTGCTCGAGGAAGTCGATCGCCGCGTCGTCGAGGATGTAGCCGTTGAGGTCGCGGCCGATGACCTCGATCAGCTCGTCCTTGAACTGCTCGCGCTTGGTGTAGAGCTCCTCGAAGTCGAGCCGCTTGCCGACGGTCTTGAGCGCCTCGGAGAACTTGGCCGAGAACAGCTCGTCGAGGGTCGCCTGGTCGGACGCGCGGGCGCAGCCGATCGACTGTGCCACCTTGAGCACGTCCTCCGGCGTCTTGTTGACGCGGACGAAGAAGGTGACCTTGATATCGGCGCGGATGTTGTCCTTGCAGATGAGGCCCTCCTTGCCGCGGCGGTCGATGTCGATCGTCTTGACCGAGATGTCCATCATCTCGACGCGGTGGATGATCGGGTACACGATCTTGCCGGCGAACGAGACCTCGGCGCTGCTGTTCCAGCGATTGATGATCAGCGCCTTGCCCTGGTCGACCTGGCGGAAGAACCGGCTGATGACGAACCCCATGGCGAACAGCCCCAACAGGCTCGCTACCACCACGCTTGCGATCAGGATTAGCGTCGGATCCATACTGTTTTATCCCTCTCCGCGGACGACCCCGCGCTACGGGCGGGCCAGGCTGTCCTTCACCTCGAATGGCTCGACCATGTAAGTCCGGGCTTCGGCGTCGTAGCTCACGAGCACCACGCGCATGTGCCTCGCCAGCGCGTTCGGCGTGGCGCAGCGGACGTCGACGATGAGGTTCGCGCCGTCCTCCTGCAGGTTGGCCTGGCCGAAGCGCTCGTCGACGCGGCCGGTGGTGACGACCGCGAGCTTGCCGACCAGATCGCTGCGCCGGATCGGCTGATGCGGCTTGAAGGCCTTGCCTAGCGCCCGGGCGATCAAACCCGACAGCATGCCGGCGACGACCATCGCGCCGAAGCCGATGGCGACGTGCACCGGGACGGAGGCGACACCGTAGTCGCGCAGCATCAGCGTGGCGAAGGTCGACAGGGCCCACGCGAACAGGGTCAGCATGGAGATGACGAGGGTCGCCGGCACCTTGCCGAAGCCCATCGCGGCCAGCAGGCTGAACCCGCCCGAGACGCCCTCGAGCTTGCCGACCGCACCTTCGATCTTGCCGGTGGCGCCCTCGACCGCCCCGTCGACCTTGCCGGCCATCGCCTCGACCGCCCCGTCGACCTTGCCGGCCATCGCATCGACCGCCCCGTCGATCTTGCCGGCCGCGCCGTCGAGCAGGTCGCTGCCGATCCCACCGACCAGAGCGAGCAGCCAGTACCCCATGACAATCAACAGGGCGACCGTGAACACCACGGTGGGGAAGCTGACGATCGCGGCGATGAACTCGTCCATGGGCCAGCGGAGCGCGGAGTGTGAATGGTGCCACACGCCGCGTCGCTCTGCCAAGCCGACCGTCCGGGTTCGGATCCGCCCGATCCCGGCGAGTTATCTGTCCGTGAAGACAGGTGCCTGCGCCGCTCGTCGGCGCGCGACGGTCACGACGATTCGTCGGACCGTTGATGACGCGCCAGCGACAGCAACGAACGGGCGATTTGCAGCGCCCCGCGCGCCTTCTTGCCGATCCCGGCGCCGTAGATCGCCCGCACCGCGCCGGTCACCAGCTCGAGCGTCGCCGGCCGTACGGGGTACAGCGCCATGCCCTGGCGCACCGGGACGCGGTCGGTGACGATCGCCTTCTCGTTGCAGCAGGCGCGTAGGCCCTCGCGGCCGTTGATGCGCCCGAACCCCGAGATCTTGAGGCCGCCGAACGGCAGCGACTGGATCATGTAGGCCAGGCCGAAGTCGTTGACCGTGGTCATGCCGGCCGCGATCGCGCGGGCGAGCCGCTCGCCGCGGGCCGGATCGCGCGTGAACACCGACGAGCCGAGCCCGTACGGGCAATCGTTGGCGAGCCGCACCGCCTCGGCCTCGGAGTTGACCTTCAGGATCACCATCACCGGGCCGAACTGCTCCTCCCGGGTGATCCGCATCGTGTGGTCGACGTCGACCAGCACCGTCGGCGGATAGTAGTTACCCGGCAGGTCGGTCCGCGGCTTGCCGCCGCACAACACCCGCGCGCCCTTGGCGACGGCGTCGTCGACCAGCTCCTGGACGATCTGGAGCTGGCGCGGCATCGTCATCGCGCCGAGGTCGACCTCGCCCTGCAGCGGCGGCCCCTGGCGCAGCGCCTTCGCGCGGGCCACCACCTCGTGCACGAACGCGTCGTAGATGCCGGCGAACACGTACAGCCGCTCGGCGCCGACGCACATCTGCCCGCAGGCGTTGAACACCCCGAACGTGGCGGTGCTGACCGCCTGCTCGAGGTCGGCGTCGTCGCAGATGATCATCGGGTCCTTGCCGCCGAGCTCGAGCACCACCGGGGTGAGCGTCTCCGCGGCCGCAGCCATGACCTTGCGGCCGTTCTGCGGCGAGCCGGTGAAGAAGATCTTGTCGACGCCCGAGGTCACGAGCGCCGAGCCGGTCTCGCCGTAGCCGGTGACGATCTGCACGAGGTCGGGGCTGTGGCCGCGACGTCGCAGCACCTCGGCGAAGATCTCGACGTAGCGCAGCGACGACCAGGTCGCCAGCTCGCTGACCTTGACCACCACCGCGTTGCCGGCGAACAGCGCCGGGATCGCCGGGCAGAAGAAGTTGTGGAACGGGAAGTTCCACGGCGCGATCACGCCGATGACCCCGAGCGGCAGGTACTCGACGCGCGCGGCCTTGTGCGGCAGGAGCCCCGACGGGCGCCGCTCGGCGCGGAGGTCGGCCTCGCCGTGCGCGATCGTGTAGCGGAGCTTCTCGCAGACGGGGAAGATCTCGCCCATCGCCGCGTCGACCATCGTCTTCCCGGAATCGCGCACCGCGAGGCGACAGATCTCCTCCTGGTGCTGGACCACGTAGCGCAAGATGTCCGAAAGGACAGCCCGCCGCTCGGCCCACGACGTCGCCGCCCACGCCGCCTGGGCCGCACGCGCCCGCTGGACCACGGCCACGACCGCGTCCCTGTCCATCACCGGCGCCTCGCCGAAGCGTTCGCCGGTGGCCGGATCGCTGCACGGTAGAACGGTGGGCGGCGGAGGGGGCTCGGGGGGAACGGTTCGCAGCGTGGTCGCCATGGCGCGGCACCTTAGCGGCTTTGCCGGCGCGCCGGCTTGAGCCGGATCACGTCGTCTGCAAACATCGACGTGTCGCCGGTCTTCGCATGCCCCTGGCCCCCGCCGCGCAGCCCGTCGTCGCCGCGCCCGACCTGCCCCCGCAGCGAGTGCCGCGACCGGGGCCCTTCGACCCGCCCTCGCGCGGGGATCCGGGCAGCTGCCTGGGCATGAAGAGGGCGCAATACGGCACCGACGAGCAACGCAGCCGGCGTGACGGAGAACGGGCGCGGGAGGACAAGGCCCGGTCGCGACGTCGGGCCCCGGATCCACCCCGACGCCACGCATCGCCTCAGCGGACGCGCGCGAGCTCACGATCCGCCGCACCGACGGCTCCGGTCCTCGGGACGAGCGGCGCGCACGACATGGTCTTTAGGACAGGTAAACATTAACCTTCGGACATCTGCCCATGCATCACTCGTTGGTCGCCGCCCTATCGTTCGCCCTCTTGCAACCTGCCGCGCCCGCCCTCGCGCCGGCCCCGGCGGCCCAGCCTGCCCCCGTAGCTGTCCAACCAGCGGCGCCGCCTGTCCCGGCGCAGCCCGCCGCGCCCGCGCAGCCTTACGCGCAACCGACTCCGCCCGAGCAACCCTACGCGCAGCCGCTCGAGCCCACGCAGCCCTACCCACCGCCCAGCCAGCCCCAGGGCGGCCCGCCGAACACGTACTCCCCCGAGACGCCGCCCGCCACGACGACGACGCCGCCCGCCGGCGTCGAGGGGCCCGCGAACGCCCCCGAATCGGTCACGCACCGCAAGCTCGTGTTCGCCAACTTTTACGCCCTCAACTTCGGCATCCTCTCGCCCTTCCCCTCCGGCGACTTCAGCTTCTTCCTCGGCACCAACCTGCGCCCGCGCAAGAACCGGGCCCGCACCTTCGACTGGAACACTGCGCTCGGCTACCAGTTGACGCTCTCGGTCGGCCTCGCGGACGAGATGTCGTACGAGCTGTCCCCGGTCGACGACTACAACATCTTCATCCACCGCCACCACCTCACCGCGATGGGCTACGGCGGGCAGAAGCAACGGCTGTTCTACTCGATGGGCGCCGGCGTCGCGTTCCTGCTGTCGCAGATAGGCGGCGTCGAGGGCGAAGGCCGCCTCGGCTACGTGTTCAGCAAGCCGGAGAGGCGGATCAAGGGCGTGGTCGGCGGGCAGGCCCGCATCACCGCCGCGTTCGGCGGCGTCCCGCTGCTGCAGCTGGGGCCGTTCATCGGCTTCATGACTTTCTGACCGCGCGGACATGTCGCCCGAGACAGGTCCGCGAGAACATGCCCTGAAGGGCATGCCCCGGCGGGCACGCTCAGCGGTGGAAGCGGACGTGGAAGTGGTCGCGGTGGCCCTTCCAGTGGCGGATGATGCCGTAGCCACGGCCCTTGCCGCGCGGGTACTGGAACAGCTCGTCGAGCTTGGACTCCGGCACGCCTTTCTTCTTGGCGTGCTCGTAGAGGACCTTCTGCAGGCCGTAGTCGAGGAAGATCGCGCGGACCTCCTTGGTGTCGACGAACGACTTGATGAGCGCCCACGTGCGCGCGACGTCGAGGTTGTCGGCGTTGCCGGAGAGGAACCGGACCTCGCCGGCGTCTGCCCCCTTGAGCACCAGGCCGACGTCGACGTCGACGCCCTTCTGGTGCGACTTGTGGCCCTTGAGCGGCCCCCCGCCGCGGGCGCTGATGTCGCCGACGTGCACCTGCGGCCCGCCCTTGATGCCTTTCAGCTGGGCGTACTTCGAGATCGCGAACTTGATCGCCTTGATCGTCGCGCCTGTCCCGAATGCCAGGTTCGGCCGCTTGATGTAATAGTACTTGCCCGGGTCGAGCGGGATGCCGATCCGCAGCACCCCGCGATCTTCGTCCTTCGAGGGAGCGAACGCGGCGATGATGCCGCGGTCGACGAGGATCGTCAGCTCGTCGCCGGGCCGCAGGTCGGACTTGTTGGCGTCCAGCCGCTTGCGCAGCGAGCCCTTCTGCAGCGCGAGCAGCTCGCTGACCTTCATGTGGTACTTCTCGGCGATCTCGCTCAGCGAGTCGCCCTTCTTGACCGTGTAGCTGCCCTCCTCTTCGAGGTGCGGCGGCACCTCGGGGTCGGGGCAGACCAGCACGATCTGGCCGATCGACAGCTTGTCCGGGTTCTTCTTCAGCTTCGGATTGAGCCTGGTGATGTCGCCCATCCGCACCCCGTACTGGCCGGCGATGCGCCCGAGGTTGTCGCCGGACTTGACCTTGTGCTCCCAGATCGGCGTCTTGCCGCCGCAGCGCGGGTCGCCCTTGGGCTTCTTGGCCGAACTCGACTTCGTCGGCTTCTTGCCGGACTTGGCCGACTTGGACTTGGTCGCGGTCGGCGGCTCCGGCTCCGCCGCCGGCTCGGGCGCGATGACCGCTGGGACGTCTTCTTCTTCCTCTTCCTCGGGGGTGCCCGCCTCGGGCGGGTCGAGCAGGACCGGGGAGGCCGCCGCGGTGGGGACCGTCACGAGCCCGATCCACAGGGCCAGAGCGGTCAGCGCCCGCGGCAGGCGCCCGTGAGGGAGAAGATGGCTGGTTCGCATTCAGCGCTCCTGTGCTCGAACAGGCCCGGGGGCCCGCGCCGCGGCCTTAGACCGCGGCGGGGGCGCCAGATTCACCACCCAGGGCCCTTCAGGGACAAAAGTCTCACGCGCGGCGGCAAAGCGCCACAAACTCGCGAGGTCCTCGCGGCGCCGGCCCGACGCCTGATATACCGGCACTCACGATGGAGAGCGTCGTCATCCAGGGCGTCGAATTGCGCCTCACTCCGCCCGACGAGATGCGCTGGCAGTGGGTCGGGCGACCCGAGTTGAAGCGCCAGCTGCTGGCCGCGTGGGCCGTGTTGGACGAACAAGATCACGCGCTGTCGCCACGTTTAGTCGGCAAGCCCGGCGTTGGCAAGACGACATTGGCGTCGGCCGCCGCGCGCGCCCTCGACGTCCCGCTCTATGTGTTCCAGGCGACCATGGACACCCGGCCCGAGGACCTGCTGGTCACGCCGGTCATCACCGATGGCCAGAAGCTGCGCTACACCGCCAGCCCGCTGGTGAGCGCGATGATCAAGGGCGGCGTGTGCGTGCTCGACGAGGGCAACCGCATGAGCGAGCGCAGCTGGGCCTCGCTGGCGCCGCTGCTCGACCGCCGGCGCTACGTCGAGTCGGTGGTCGCGGGCGTCAAGATCCACGCGCATCGCAACTTCCGCTTCTGCGCGACGATGAACGACGACGCCAGCACCTTCGACATCCCCGAGTACATCCAGAGCCGGCTGCAGCCGCAGATCGTGATCGACTTCCCCGAGCGCGACGAGGAGACCGCGATCCTGCAGGCCAACCTGCCGTTCGCCAGCCCGCGGATCCTCCACTACCTCGCGGTGTTCCTCCAGCGCGCGCACGAGGACGACCAGCCGTTCACGGTGCGCGACGGCATCAACATCGCCCGCTACGCGCTGAAGCTCGGCGCCAGCGACCGCGGCGGCCTCGACGTGAAGAAGCACGTGCGCCAGGCCACCGCCATGATCCTCGGCGACGACGCGCTCGAGTACCTCCCCGGCGAGGTCCCGCTCGAGCAGCCTTGACCTGAACTTTCGGCCATGTTCGACGACGCCGCCGCGACCTACCGCCCGGCCTGGCCGGACCCGCTCAGCCTCTCGCGCGACGAGCTGGCCGAGCTCGACATGATCCTGCCCGGCGTCGTCGTCCTGCCGGTGGTGCACGGCCGCCTCGAGTGCGCGCAGATGGTCCGGCGCGCGATCGAGAAGTTCAGCCCCGCCGCCATCGCCGTCGAGCTGCCGGCGGGGATCGGCGAGCCGCTCGCCCGCGCGATCGCCCGCCTGCCGCTGCTCAGCGCGCTCGAGGTCCCGAACGAGGCCGAGCACGGGCGCCCGCAGTACCTCGTGGTCGAGCCGGCCGACCCGCTGATCGAGGCGGTGCGCCGCGCGACCGAGCTCGGGATCCCGTTCCACCTGGTCGACCGCGAGGTCGCCGATTATCCGTCGGCGCGCGACAGCTTGCCCGACGTCGCCAGCGCCGAGTCCGTCGGCGCCGCCGCCTGGCTGCGCGCCGGCCTGGCCGCCGCCTCGATCAGCCCGCGCGTCGCCGCCGACGACCTGCGCGAGGACTTCATGGCCGGCTCGATCGCCGCCCTCGCGCTGCGCCAGAACCTGCCCGACGCCGCCGTCCTGGTCGTCTGCGGCCTGCACCACGCGCGCGGCCTGGTCGCGCGCCTCGGCCCGCTGCTGGCCGAAGGCGCCTCGCCGCCCGCGCCGCTGCGTCGCCTCACCAGGCGCGAAGGACATGTCCTTTGGCACCTGTCCGAACAGTCCAGCGCCGAGGTGCTCGGCGAGCCGGCCTTCCTCCAGGCCGCGTACGAGCGCAGCCGCGGCAGCGCCCCGCCCTCGGCGCTGAGCCCGGCGAGCGCCGGCGCCGTGCTCGACCTGTTCACGCGGGCGCGCCAGGCCCCGCTCCAGGACCCGTTCCGCACGCCCTCGCCGCCCGATCCGTTCGACGAGCGGCCGCGGGTCACCGGGCGAACGGGCCTCCTGCTGGCGATCTGCCAGCAGGCGCGGACGCGCTACCGCGAGCGCACCGGCGGCGATCTCCGGCCCGGCGTGATCCTCCGCCTGCTGCGCTACGCCCACGCCTACGCGCTCGAGGAGGGGGCGATCGCGCCCGACCTCTACCAGCTCGTCGTCGCCGCGCGCGGCTTCGTCGACGACACCTACGCCCAGGAGGTCTGGGAGGTCGCTACCACTTATCCATGGCAGGCGGTGCGGCCCGACTTGCCGCCGCTCGACCTCTCCCTGCGCGACCTCCACGACCGCGTGCGGACGATCCACTTCCACCCGAAGCTCATGCAGCGGCGGCGTCGGCTGATGAAGATCGTGCGGCCGCGAGAGAAGGAGCGGCGCAAGGGCGAGTGGGCCGAACGTTTCACCGGCGACAGCATCTGCTCGTACCCGCCGGAGGACCTCGCGCTCGAGCACTACGGCGCGTTCCTGCGCAAGCGCACCGAGCGCGTGCTGTCCGACGCGCACACCCAGGTCGCGCCGTTCTCGACCAGCCTGTTCGACGGCGTCGACGTCCGCGAGACCGTGCGGAACTGGCACCAGGGCAAGATCTACGTGCGCATCGAGCAGCTCGTGCGCGGCAAGCCCGGCGCGGTCGTGGTGATCTTCGACGACGAGCCGCTGGTCCCCGAGGACGACGAGGTCGAGCCGAAGTTCGGCTGGCACATGACCTGGCAGGGCGAGCACGAGGACGAGGGCGACATGGCGCTGTACGCCAGCGACCCGTTCGCGCAGGTCGTCGGCCCGGGCATCGGCCGGGCGCTCTACGGCGGGTTTCTCCTCAATCGTCCGCCGGGGCAGATGTTCGGGGTATGGGAAGACCCGCACTTCGGCGACGCCCGCACCAAGGCCGAGGTGCTGTTGCGGGCGGCGCTCGATTACTCGGCCGAGCGCATGGTCGTCTACGTGGCGGCCACGCCGCCGCGCCCGGCGCTGCGCCAGCTCGCGCAGCGCATGGACAAGAAGATCGTCTACGTCCCGCTGGGGCAGCTGTCCCCGGTCGCGCTCAAGCGGCTGCGGGTGTTTCACGTGCTGAGCGACCGCAACGTGCGGGCGGTCGCGCACCGTTACATCCGCGACTAGGCGCACGCGCGGCGGGCTTCGCACCGAAGGCCGCGAGCGCGGACGGATTTGTTGTCACACGGCCGTGGGTCGGTACCATGCCGCGGGTGGGGCGAGCCGGCCGTGAACACAGGTCGGTCGGCCGGCGTCCCTGCGGCCACGCTCGTACCCTGAGAACCTTCCCATGCGCACTCGTCTCCTCGTCAGCACCCTCGCCCTCACCGCCCTCGTCGCAGCGCCCGCCTGTGGGGGCGACGACCCGCCCGGCTCGCTCATCGTCCCGTTCAAGATCGGCGCGAACGTCGACTGCAGCGTCCTCGGCGTCACCGACGTGACCGTCGAGCTCTACAAGTACTCCGCCAGCGGCGCCGCTGGCGACGTGATCGACACCGAGATCGTCAGCTGCGAGGACGGCCAGGCCGAGTTCACTGGCCTCCTCGCCGGCCGCTACAACGTCAGGGTCAGCGGCGTCGACGCCGAGAAGGTCATCGTCACCGACAACTTCGACAACGACCCGGCCGACATCGCCGAGGTCACCTCCGGCGCCGAGAACACCGCCGACGTCGTCACGATGTCGCCGACGCCGGCGAAGATCCTGGTGCGCTGGCTGCTCAACGGCGGCTTCGGCATGTGCTCCGACGTGCCGGTCACCCAGTTCCGCGTCGCCACCTACGAGAAGGAAGGCCTGAGCGAGCTGCTCACCTACGACTTCGACTGCGACCCCGAGGAGCCGGCGGTCATGGGCTACAACGCCATCATCGACCCCGATCGCCAGGTCGCCGGCGACGACCTCGACCGCGTGTTCATCGACGCGCTCGACGACAAGGGCGCCAGCCTCGTCACCGCGCCGCTCGAGTTCGTGATGGAGCCGCCGGGCCACGGCCGCACCGTCAAGCTGACCGTCGCCCTCGACTGCATGGCCGACCCGTGCACGATCGCCTGCGCCCAGGGCAAGGGCGCCGATCCGATGGATCCGACCCTCTGCCTGGCCGACTGACGGCTCGCCTGTCTCGACGGTCACCTTCGCCCGCGAGCGTGCTCGCGCCAGCTGCCCGGCGATCGCCGCGGCGGCTTTTGTGCAGCCATCGCGGCGCGTCGCCGTGCACATGACCCCGTGCACGCACCATCCGACGAGCAGCGCCGATCCCTTCACGCGCCGGCCCGTCGCCGTGCACGACCTCCCGCGCCGGCCTCGGCCGACGAGCGTTCCGCGCCGCTGCGCCTCGAACTCCGTCCGGCTCAGCCCTACGGCAGCGCATCTTCAACGATGAACTCGTGAGACATGCCCCAGTCGACATGTCCAAAAGAACATTCTCTATAGGACATGCACCATCGAGCATGTCCTATTGCGCCTGAGCCCGGAGATGTACCGCGCGCAGAGCCGTGAGCCCTCTTCGCGGATCCGCTACAGCGCAGCGGCTCTCCGCGCAGCTCCGCCCGGTCAACCTCTCACAGCCCGCGGGCCCACTCGGGCCGCAGCGTCACCTCGCCCGCGATCGCGCTGTCGATGGTCGCCAGGATCGCCGCGCGGTCGCGCGGCAGGCGGCCGCCGATCGCCAGGTAGTTCGACGCGTGGTTGGTGCGGAACAGGGCGTCGGTCGGGCGGGCCTCGTCGACGATGGTCCGCAGCTCGCGGAGCATCTCGACCACCGAGGGCAGCGCGAAGCGGCCGCGGGTCTGCAGCGTGTGCAGGGGCGTCTTGGGCACCACCGTGGTCGTCAGCGCCGACGCGAACGCCGGGTCCATCGCCGTGATCAAGCGCGCGGTCGCGGTCGCGTGCTCGTGGGCGCGTTCGGTGCCGGCGATCCCGAGCAGCACGATCACGCTGAGTTCGAGCCCCGCCGCGCGCGCGCGCTCGGCCGCCGCCACGTGCTCGGCGAACGTCGAGCCCTTGGCGATCCGCTTGAGCGTCGCGTCGTCGCCGGACTCGGGCCCGATGTAGAGGCGGGACAGCCCGGCCTCGCGCAGCGCCGCCAGCTCGTCGGGCGTCTTCTTGAGGATGTTGATCGCAGTCGCGTAGCACGACACCCGGCGCAGGCGCGGGAACCCGGCGCTGGCGGCGTTCAGGATCGCCAGCCAGCGCTCCATCGGCATCCCGAGCGCGTCGCCGTCCCCGACGAACACCTTGTCGACGCGGCTGCGGGCGATCGCGGCCGCGGTGCGCAGGTCCTCGAGGCACGCGTCGGTGTCGCGCTCGCGATAGACCTTGTCGCTGTACATGTCGCAGTAGGTGCAGCGGTTCCACGAGCACCCGACCGTCGCCTGCAGGATGTACGCATCGGCCTCGGACGGCGGGCGGTAGATCTTGCCTTCGTAGCGCATGCAGCGTTCGTCTCTGGGGCGAACGATAGCCACACCGGCGGCGTCGGGTTTCGCGCCGCCGGCACGAGCGTCCTCACGCGCCCTGTTCGGCGGCAACGTGGCGGTGCGGGCGCTTTTGCGCGCGGGGCAGCGACGGTCGGGGCCCCGCGGCCGGCGGCCGTGTATGCTCTCCCGGCCCTCGCATGACGATCGCCGACACGCAAGCGCACCTCGAAGCCCTGCAGCACCGCCTTGCCGACCTCCTGCGCGAGGTCCAGACCGTCATCGTCGGCCAGGACGACGTGCTCCGCGGCATCATCACCTGCCTCCTCGCCGGCGGACACGGCCTCCTCGAGGGCGTGCCGGGCCTGGGCAAGACGCTGATGATCCGGACCCTCGCGGCCGCGGTCGATCTGTCCTTCGCCCGCATCCAGTTCACCCCGGATCTCATGCCGGCCGACATCGTCGGCACCTCGGTGCTGGTCGACCGGCCCGGCGGCGGCCGCGAGCTGGCGTTCCAGCCGGGGCCGATCTTCAACCACATCGTCCTCGCCGACGAGATCAACCGCGCCACCCCGAAGACGCAGTCGGCGCTGCTCGAGGCGATGGCCGAGGGCCAGGTCACCGCGGCCGGCAAGACGCGCGGCCTGCCCGAACCATTCCTCGTCCTCGCCACCCAGAACCCGCTCGAGATGGAGGGCACCTATCCGCTGCCCGAGGCCCAGCTCGACCGCTTCCTCTTCAAGATCGACGTCCCCTTCCCCGGCGAGCGCGAGCTGCTGGCGATCCTCGATCGCACCACCGGCACCAAGAGCGCCGCGGCGCGGCCGGTGCTCGACGGCCCGACGCTGCTCGAGATGCGCCGCTTCGTCCGCGCCGTCCCGGTCGTCCCGAGCGTCGCCGAGTACGTCGTGCGCGTGCTGCGGGCCACCCACCCCGACGACGCCCGCGCCACCGATCTCGTCAAGCGCTACGTCCGCTTCGGCGGCAGCCCGCGCGGCGCCCAGGCAGTGCTCCTGGCCGCGCGGATCCGCTGCGTCATGGACGGCCGCAAGTCGCCGTCGATCGACGACGTCCGGGCCGTCGCGCCCTCGGCCCTGCGTCACCGCGTGATCCTCAACTTCGAGGGCGAGGCCGAGGGCATCGCCATCGACAAGGTCATCGGTCAGGTGCTCACCGGCGTCCCCGCCGACGCCGACAAGTCGCGGAGCTGATCGCTTGGCCCTGTGGAAGCGCAGCGAGAGCCCCAAGCCCGAGCGGCCCGCGCCCGCCGCCGCCGCTGACGATCTGTTCGGCGAGGCCTTCCTGGCCAAGCTCGAGCTGCTGCAGGTGATCGCGCGCCGGCTGTTCCGCGGCAAGCAGCGCGCCGAACGCAAGACGCGCAAGGTCGGCAGCGGCCTCGAGTTCGCCGACCACCGCGAGTACAGCCCCGGCGACGACATCCGCAACCTCGACTGGGGCGTGCTCATGCGCCTCGAGCAGACGCTGGTCCGCCTCTACGAGGAGGACGAGGACCTGCCGATCCGGATCGCCGTCGACATCAGCGACTCGATGTCGACCTCGGGCGGCAGCAAGCTGCGCTACGCCCAGCAGGTCGGGGCCGCGCTGGCCTACGTCGGCCTCGCCAACCTCGATCGCGTCGGCCTGACGTGCATGAGCCGCAAGCTGCACACCACGTTGCCGGCGGTGCGCGGCAAGGGCCGGATCTTCCGCGTGTTCGACTTCCTGCGCACGGCCCCGCGCGGCGGCCCGACCGACATGCGGGCCGCGTGCGGGCGGCTCGCCGCCGAGAGCACCCAGCCGGGCCTCACCGTCGTCCTCAGCGACTTCTACGACCTGCAGGGCGCCTTCGACGGCCTCAACCTGCTGCGCTTCCGCAAGCACGAGCCGGTGGCGATCCAGGTCATCGACCCGCGTGAGGCCCACCCCGAGCTCAGCGGCCTGCGCGGCGACGTCACCCTCGTCGACGTCGAGGGCGGCGACGCCCGCGAGGTCACCCTCAGCCCCGCGGCCCTGCGCGCCTACGCCGACGCCCACGAGAAGTTCTGCCAGGCTCTGGCCGCCAGCTGCCGCAGCCGCGGGATCCCCTACTTCCGCGCCGAGACCAGCGTCCCGTTCGACGAGCTCGTCCTGCGCATGTTCCGGGTCGGAGGCCTGCTCCGATGACCCTGTCCGGATGGACATGGCCCGAAATACTCCCGGTGTTCGCCGCCGGGGCCGCCGCGATCACCGCGCTCTACCTCCTGCGCATGCGCCGGCGCCAGGTCGTGGTCCCGTTCGCCGCGCTGTGGCAGCAGGTCACCCGCGAGAGCGACACGCGAAGGTTATGGAAGAAGCTGCGGCGGCTACTCAGCTGGCTGCTCCAGCTGGTCCTGCTGGCCCTGCTGTGCGCCGCGCTCGGCGACCCGCGGCCGGACAGCTGGCTGCGCGACCCGCAGACCGTGGCGATCGTCGTCGACCGCTCGGCCAGCACCGCCGGACCGGCCGCGGGCGAACCGGGGCTCACGCGGCTCGACCTCCTGCTCCGCCGCGCGCGCGCCGAGATCGCCGGCCTCGGGCCCACCGATCGTGCGCTCGTCATCACCGCCGGCGCCGAGGTCGAGGTCCCCGGCCCGCTCGGCCGCGACGCCGCTCCGCTGCTGCGCGCCCTCGAGGGCGTCGTCCCCGGCCCCGGCGAGGCCGACCTCGGCCGCGCCCTCGCGCTCGCCCGCGCCGCCCTCGCCGGTCAGGCCGGCGGGCGGATCCTCGTCCTCACCGACGGCGCCCTCGACGAGGCCGCCGGCGACGCTCTCGCGGCCTGCATCTCGGGACATGTCGCTTCAGACAGCCCCGAATCTGCCGCGATCCCGTGCCAGGTCGCGCGCGCCGGCGGGCCGGCCGACAACCTCGCGCTGGTCGCCTTCGCCGCGCGCCGCTACCCCGGCGACCGCGAGCGCATCGAGGTCCTCGCCGAGGTCCACAACCTCGGCGACGGCCCCGCCGACGCCGTGCTCGAGGTCCAGGCCGACGGCCTCGTGGTCGGGCGCCAGGCCGTGCAGCTCGGCCCCGGCGAGCGGCGGCGCGAGGTCCTGCGCGAGCTCGACGCCGCGCGCACCCGGCTCGTCGCCAACCTGTCCCTCGCGCCAGGCGCCGCTCCGCAGCTGCTCGGCCCGCCCGACGACGACCGCGCCTTCGCAGTGGTTCCGCCGCTGCCGCCGTTCAAGGTCGTGCTCGTCACCGACGGCAGCGACCTGTTCCTCGAGGCAGCCCTGCTCACCTTGCAGGACCACGTCCAGCTCACCGGCATCGGCCCCGCCGACGCCACCACGCACCCGTCGCTGGCCGAGGCGGACCTCGTGATCATCGACGTCGGCGAGCTGCCGCTGCCCGACCCGCTGCCGGCCGCCGACCTCGTGATCTTCGACCCCGCGCGGATCGCCCCCGACGCCGCGCCGATCCACGGCGCCGGCGAGCTCGCGCGCCCGTTCCTCACCGAGCAGCACCGCGAGCACCCGCTGCTCGACGGCGTCGTCCTCAAGGACGTCAACCTCCGCCGCGGCACGCGTCTCGCCACCGAGCCGGGCGACACCGTGCTGGTGCGCAGCCTCGGCGAGCCGCTGGTGGTCCTGCGCCACGAGCTCGGCGGCGACGGTCGGCGGCCGCGGGCCGTCCTGGCGCTCGGCTTCGATCCGCGCCAGACCGACCTGCCCCTTCGGACAGCCTTCCCGATCCTCGTCGCCAACATCATCACCTACTTCGAGCAGGCCCGCCCCGGCTTCGTCGCCAGCGTGCCGGTCGGCCCCAGCCGTCCGGTCGCCGCCGCGGAGATCGGCCTCGGCGCCCAGGGCCTGAGCCAGGTCGAGGTCCGCGGCCCCGAGCCCGCCGACGTCCCGGCGACGCTGCCCGTCGACGCCACCGGCGTGTTCCGCCTGCGCGCCATGGAGCCCGGCATCTACCGCGTGCGCGCCCTCGACGGCGCGGCCGCCGGCGCCGAGGTGCTCGTCGCGGTCAATCAGGCCAGCGTCGCCGCCTCCGACCTGCACGACCGCCTCGGCGAATTGCCGCCCGACGTCCTCGCCGGCGAGGCGGCCACGCCGGTGCCGGTGCGCGACGAGCCGCTGTGGGCCCTGCTGCTGCTGGCCGCGGCCCTGCTGATCGCGCTCGAGTGGGCGGCCTATCACCGCCGCGTCACCGTCTAGCGCCCGCGCTCACCCGCCGCGTCAGGCCTCGGCGTTCGCCAGCTTCTTGCCGAAGTCGGTGTCGCGGGCGAAGCGGAGCTGATTGAGGAAGAACGCCTCGACCCCCGGCGCGGCGATGCCGGTGCCCGCCAGCGCCGCCCGGGTGTGCGACGTGTCGAACCACAGCTGCAGCGACAGGTACGGCGTGTAGACCCGGCCGTTCGTCAAGATCCGCTTCAGGCGGCCGAACGTGAACCGGTCGATGAACGGTCGCGCGCGCACGAACAGGTTCGGCTTGACGAACACCGCCGGCTTGCAGCCGAAGAACTGGCTCGCGGCCGTGCTCAGCTGCGCGAGCGTGGCGGCGTGCTCGTGGCCGGCGCACAGGTGATACGCCTGTCCCGAAGGACCTGGCTGTTTGCGCAGGTGGCAGACCGCCTGGACGACGAAGTCGGACGGCACCACGTCCATCACCGCGTCGGGTCGGCCGGGCGCCCAGCGGAACCCGCGCGAGAAGATCTTGAGCGGCCAGTAGAGCACCTTGAAGCTCGAGGTCCGGCCGGTGCGCGAGTCGCCGACGATGATGCTCGGGCGGAAGATCGTCACCCGCTGCTCGCCGGCGCGCGCCCGGACCAGCTGCTCCGACTCGAGCTTGGTCTGCTCGTAGGTGTTGTGGAACGGCTGGCCGACGTCGAGCTCCGTCTCGAGCGCGGTGCCGCTGCGATCGCCGGCCACGTAGGCGGTGCCGATGTAGTCGAACGGGCACTCGGCCGCGTTGGCGAGGTCGAGCATGCGGCGCGTGCCCTCGACGTTGATCGCCCGCGCCTGCTCGAGCGGCAGCGAGAAGCTGACCGAGGCCGCCCCGTGGATCACGCCGGTCGCCCGTCCGGCGAGCCCGGCGTAGGTCGCGGTGTCGAGCCCCAGGTTGTCGCGCTCGAGGTCGGCGCGCACGATCTCGACCCGCCGCTCCGCCGCGGCCAGCGCCTCGCCGGCCAGTCGGTCGCGCAGCACCTCGGCGCCGCGGGCCCTGGCCTGCGCCTCGTCGCGACCGCGCACGAGCAGCGCCAGGCGCGTCGTCGGCTCGGTCGCCAGCAGGTGATGGACGAGCTCGCGGCCGAGGAAGCCGGTGGCGCCGGTGACGACGAGGACGGGATCCGACATCGCGCGCACGATCGCCCTCGACGCCGTGGCGGGTCAAGCGGGGCCCGCGCGCGCGGCCGCCCGGCGCATCCGCAGCGGCGGTCCGCGGGCGATGAGGCCGCTGCGGCGATCCCGGCGTCCGAGCCGCCGCGCGCCCTTCAGGTCCACCTCCGCCGGCGTGGGGCTGGGGTCTGAAAACCCGCGAAAGACCGCCCCGCTCGGGCTGGTTCGGGCATACTCGGTCCGCAGGAGATCCGTGAACGACGCCGACGATCCCCTCGCGCTCAACGACGAGATCGCCGCCCTCCGCTACTACGTCGGGGAGTTCACCGAGCGCGAGGAGACCCCCGCCGCGCTCGCGGCCCTCGAACGGGTCGAGGCGCGGCTCCACGCCGCCTTGCGCACGCGCACCGCGATCCTCTCGGACCTCGGGCACGAGCTGCGCACCCCGCTGAACGCCATCCTCGGCTTCTCGCACCTGCTCCGCGAGGACGTGCTGCTGAATGCGGAGCAGCGGGCGCACATCGAGGTCATCCACCGCAGCGGCGAGCAGCTGCTCACGCTGATCGACGAGCTCACCGGCGGCAACGACGAGGGCGCCGGCCAGGTCGGCTTCGACCTGCACTACTTGCTGGATGACCTCGCGGACATGTTGTGTCTGCGGGCCGCCGGCGCCGCGGTCGCCCTGCGCATCGATCGCGCGGTCGACCTCCCGCGGCGCGTCCGCACCGACCAGGTCCGGCTGCGTCATCTCTTGCTGCTCCTCCTCGGCAACGTGCTCGAGGTCCCGCGTCGCGACCTCATCGTCGTCCGCGTGCGCATCGAACCGGGCTCCGGTCCCGGCTCCGGTCTGCTGCGCTTCGACATCCGCGCTCCGGGCATCGACCTCGCCGACCTGCGGCTGCGCTCGTTCGTCCGCACCGACGCCGGTCTGCAGACGGACGAGCCCGGCCGCGGCCCCGAGCTGGCGATCGCCATCGCCAACCAGCTCGGCGGCGAGTACCACGTCGCGCCCGATCAACTCACCCTCACCTTGCCGGTGGGTCTCGGCCGCGGCGCCGAGGATCCGCGGCGGTCCGCGCGCAAGATCCTCGGCCTCGTCGCCGGCCAGGAGCCACGAAGGATCCTGATCGCAGAGGATCGGTGGCAGAGCCGCCAACTCCTGGTGCAGGCGCTCTCGCGGGTCGGATTCGAAGTTCGCGAGGCCGCCGACGGCCGCGAGGCCGTGTACTTGTGCGAGACTTGGCGTCCGCACCTCGTGTGGATGGACATGCGCATGCCCGGAGTCAGCGGCATCGAGGCCACGCAGCAGATCAAGCAGAGCCCGTGGGGCGCCGAGACCGTCATCATCGCGCTCACGGCCAGCGCCTTCGAGGCCGACGAGGCGACCGCGCGGGCGGCCGGCTGCGACGACTTCCTGCGCAAGCCGTTGCAGCTGCATCAGGTGTTCGACAAGCTGAGCGAGCGGCTCGGCGTCACCTATCTCTACGACGACGCCCCGCCGGTCGCCCGCGTCGACGCGACCGTGCTGCACGGGCTGCCGCCGCCGTGGCTGTCGGCGCTCGAGCAGGCCTGCCTGCAGGCCGACGTGTTCACCGTCGCGCGCATGATCGACTTCATCCGCGCCCAGGCGCCGCAGGCCGCGACTGTCCTTTCGGACATGCTCGAACAGTACAACTACGCCGCGATTATCGACCTGACCCGGCACGCGTTACAAGCCGCCGGAGGTGGCCCATGAGCGAGAAGTCCTATCAGCCCGTACGCGGCGACATCCTGGTCGTCGACGACACCCTCGTCAACCTCCGGATCTTGACCGAGATGCTGGCCGCGCAGGGCTACAAGGTGCGCCCGGTGACCTCCGGCCCGCAGGCGCTGCAGGCCGCCGCCGCCGCCGCCCCGGACCTCGTGCTCCTCGATATCAACATGCCGGGTATGACCGGCTACGAGGTCTGCCAGCAGCTCAAGGCCCAGTCCGACACGCGCGACGTGCCGGTCATCTTCATGAGCGCCCGCGACGAGGTGCTCGACAAGATCCGCGCCTTCGAGGTCGGCGGCGTCGACTACGTCACCAAGCCGTTCCACCTCGAGGAGCTGCTCGCCCGCGTCGCCACCCACGTGTCCCTGCGCGCGCTGCAGCGCCAGCTGGAGGACGCGCGCCTCCTGGCCGAGAGCGCCGCCGCCGCGCTCGCCGACGAGAAGCGGCGCAGCGACGATCTGCTCTACAGCATGCTGCCGCAGAGCGTCGCCAACACCCTCCGCGAGGGCCGCAGCGTCGTCGGCGATCACTACCCGCAGGTCACGGTGCTGTTCTGCGACATCGTCGACTACACGCGGGCCGCCAGCGACCACTCGCCGCTCGAGGTGTTCGAGCTGCTCGGCCGGCTCTACACCCGCTTCGACGCGCTGATCGAGCGCCACCCCGTCTACAAGATCGAGACCGTCGGCGACTGCTACGTCATCGCCGGCGGCGTGCCCGACCCGAACCCGCGCCACGCCGACGCGATCTGCGACGTCGCCCTCGACATGCTCGAGGCCGTCGAGGGCATGGCCCTGCCGACCGGCGCGCCGCTGCAGATCCGGATCGGCGTCAACTCGGGCCCGGTGGTCGCCGGCGTGGTCGGCACCAAGATGCCGCGGTTTTGCCTGTACGGCGACACGGTCAACATCGCCAGCCGGATGGAGACCACCAGCCAGCCGATGCACGTCCAGATCAGCCAGTCGACGCACGCGCTGATCGACCCGAGCCGCTACCAGATCGAGGAGCGCGGCGAGGTCGCGCTCAAGGGTCGCGGCAACATGCGCACCTACTTCGTGCGCCGTCGCTGAGGTTCGCCGCCGCTCGCGCGCGCGCCCGCGAGCGCGGCCGTCCGCCTCCACCCGGGCGGCCGCCGCGTGGTAGGCTCGGCGGGCCGTCCGCGGGACTTCCGTTCGACTTCCGAATTCGGCCTCTGGAGCTGCGCTAAGCGGTCGAGCACTCCTTCCCCGGGCGGCAACCTGTCCCGATGACCATGTCCGCCGAGACCCGCCACGCCGCCGCCGCGCGGGTCACCTGCGAGGACCTGGTCGTGTTCCTCAACGCCTGCTTCTGCTGCACCGGCCAGCGCGAGTTCTACAGCGACGGCCACGCGCAGACCGTCTCGATCGAGTTCCTCCACGACTACATCCGCGGCAACTACCGCCGGCTCTACGCCCGCACCCTCGCCGCCGGCGTCAATCACTTCAACCGCGCCCGGATCGTCACCGAGCTGCTGGCCAGCTCGCGCGACCTCGACCCGGTCGAGCGGCGCGACGAGGGCCGGCTGGTGGTCGCCGCCCTGCGCTCGCTGCCGGCCCCGCGAGCCTATCGGGCGCTCCTGGCCGTGCGCGCGCGCGGCGTCAACAACCGCCGCGCCCGCGCGATCGTCCGCGACTACCTGTCCTCGCGGCCAGATCTACAATTCGACGCCATCAAGTACAGGGGCAAGCTGCGCGACCTGATCCTGCACACGCACCTGCGCCTGCCCGACGAGCTCGGCGGGTTCCTGTTCAAGGGCTGGAAGCAACGCCGCTATCGCACGCCGCTGCTCGAGACCTTCCGCCAGGCCCACTTCAGCGACGAGGCGCTCTACGAGCTGCCGTTCACCGTCGCCGAGGGCATGGCCGCCCGCCGCAAGATCGACCGCGCGGTGTTCCTGCGGAGGATCGCCCCGCGCCTGACCGCGCTCGAGCGGCTGCGCCTGCAGGCCGCCGCCGCGCGCGAGGGCGTCGACGCGCTTGCGATCGACCTCGCGCGCGCCGGCCTCACCCGCGTGGCGATCTACCTCCTCTCGCTGCCTCCGGTCGAGCGGCGCGAGCGACGGGCCGAGCTGCAGGCCGCCCTCGACGGCGCCGCCCGTCGTTGCCTGCGCGAGGCCCCGCTCGCGCTGGGCCGCGTCGCCGCCGTCCTCGACCGCTCCTACTCGACCACCGGCTCACCGGACAAGCCGCGCCGCTCGCTGGCGGTCGCGCTCGGCGTCGACGCCCTGCTGCGGGCCGCGAGCGCCGAGTACATGTCCTTTTGGACACCTGCCATCGAAGACCCGCTGATGGCCGGCCCGCGCGGCCAGACCGACCTCGCCGGCCCCTTGCTCGACGCCCTCGAGGCCCGGCCCGACCTCGTCGTCATCGTCTCCGACGGCTTCGACAACGACCCCACCGGCGGCGCCGGCGAGGTCTGCCGCGTGTTCAAGGCCCGCCTCGATCCCGCCGGCCGCACCACCATCGTCCACATCAACCCGGTGTTCGACGCCCCCGAGCTGGGCCCGCGCCGCCTCGGCCCCGGCGTCCCGACCCTCGGTTTGCGCGACGCCGAGGACCTGCCGACCGCGCTGGCGTTCGCCCGCTTCGCCGCCGGCGACCTCTCTCTCGCCGATCTCGAGGACTACCTGGCCCGCCGCGTCGACGTGTTCCTGCGCCGGGCCGACGTCGCGCCGCTGGAGGGCGAGGCGTGAAGTTCGACGAGACCAGCCAGGGCCTGGGCCTGCGCGGCCTGCAGATCGCCGCGGCCCAGGCGGTCGGGGCGGTCCGCCTCGTCCCCTTGCTCAAAGAACATGTCCGGGAGGACCTGCGCCTCGGGACACATGCGTTCGGCGACGAACGACCCCGCGCCGTCGGCGTGCGCGGCCAGGCCGACCGCCCTGAC
The DNA here is from genome assembly GCF_026965555.1 of Nannocystis punicea. GTDB lineage: Bacteria > Myxococcota_A > Polyangia > Nannocystales > Nannocystaceae > Nannocystis > Nannocystis punicea. The sequence continues at coordinate 7,758,091 of NZ_CP114040.1, forward strand.
GTCGCCTACTGCTCGTACCTCCCGCACGCTTACGTCCTGCGCTGGTCGAGCGACGGCACCGCGGTGGCCGCCCGCGGCGCCGCGCTGTCCGACAAACAGCTCGGCCTGCGCGACGTCGGCGGCGTGCGCGTGCTGCACCGCATGATCCGGCAGGAAGGCCCGGGCGCGCTGCGGTTCTTGCCGCTGCACCTGGCGATGGAGGGCTTCCTGTCGCTGCACTTCGGCGGCCCCGACGTCGCCTGGAGCGAGTACAGCCGGCAGGCGCTGAGCCACGGCCTGTCGCCGCGGCGCGAGAGCGCCGTGCTCGGCAGCTACGTCCACGGCCTCGAGGACGCGGTGCGCATGTTCGAGATCCACGAGCGCCAGGTCGGCGCCCTCGTGTTCGTCGCCGACGCCCTGGCCGCGATGGTCGTCTTCCCCCACCCCGACGACTACCGCGCGCTCCACCGCAGCCTCGTGCGCGACTTCTTCGGCGAGCTCGTCTACCAGTACGCGATCCTCTACGACGACGTCCCGGCCCACCGCGTCGCCGTGCGCGAGGCCGAGATCGCCGACCTCGCCGGCCTGCGCGCCGCCGTCGCGCGGGCGCGGGCCGACTGGGCCGAGTTCAGCGGCGACATGGCCGGCAGGGTCCTACGCGAGCCCCTGCGCTGGCAGACGCTGCGGCAGGTCGGCCCGTTCCGCCTGCGCCGCTTCATGTCGGCGCTGCGGCCCGACGAGGACAACCACATCGGCGAGGCGATCGTGCGCGACAGCGGCGAGCTCGAGTACTGCAAGACCTTCCGCCTGTCGGCGGCCCAGGTCCGGCGGGCCTACCTGCTCGAGAAGCTGGCGCAGAACCTCTGGGACCTGGCGCGCACCGCCGAGGCGCTCGGCGTCGAGGTCCCGGCGCTGCTGGTCCGCCTGCTCAACGCCGGCTTCGGCTACTTGCTCAAAGAACATGTCCTGAAGAACCTGCCTACGGGGACAGTTTAGCCCTCCAGCGCCGCCTTGAGCTCGCGCGCCGGCTTGAAGCGGACCGTCTCGCTGCGGGGGATCTCGATCGCCTCGCCGGTCTTCGGGTTGCGCCCGGGCCGCGCCTGGGTCACGTGGACCGAGAACGAACCGAAATTCGGGTGAACGTAGCGCCCCTCCCGCCGCAGGCTCTCGGCGACCGCGGCGAACACCGCGTCGACCACCTTGCCCGTCGCCCCCACGGACAGCTCCGGCCCGCCGCTCTCGTCGAGCTGGCGGCGGATCGTCTCGATCAATTCCTTGCGCGTCATGGCCTGAGGCTAGCAGGCCCGACCTGCGTGAAGGGCGCACTCCCGCGGTGTGGTCGAGGGGCCTCGCATCGCCCGCCGCGCGATCTCTCGCCGCTGCGGCGGTGAATTTCCCCGTCGTTGCAGATGCATCGACCGCCGCACGCGCTGCGCCGCCGCGGGGGGGAACAATGTCTGACTGCGCCACCAGGTGTTGGGCTCGGACACCGGGCGGGGCCCGCGTCAGCGCATGAGCTCGCCCAATCGATGATCTCCTACGGTATTGTGCGCTGCATCCGGCCTGTCACGCAAAAGCGGCACGATTGCCGTGATTGTATCGAGCCTCACAAATGTTTCTCGGACGGGCCCTGGTCGCCCGCCGAGGGCCTGCGATGGGGTTTACGATCCATGCTTGTACAATCAATCTTGACCCGCCACTATACATCTGAGCATGATTGCAACTCGCTAGCTCGAGCGTTAGCGTCGAAGTTGCTCTAGGGTCATTGAAGCGTGGACGTCACGACTCCGGTCGCGTCCTGACCCTTCGACGGACCTTCTCATGGCCCTTCGGGCCGATACCCTTCATGTCCTCCGAACCGGTCACTCCCTGAGCCTCGGCGCCAGGCACTCCACGGACCAGATACCCCGTCGGCCACCCATGACCAGCACTGCCAAATTCGCCTTGGGTTTCTCCCTTAGCCTGGCTCTCGGCACCGGGGTGTTATCGCAGCCCGTCGAGCCCTCGGCCGGCTGGTTCGGCAACTGCCTCATCTGCAAGTGGGATCCCTGGGGCGGCCCGGCGTTCTGCGCGGCCACCTCCAGCAAGGGTTGGTGGGGCTGCTACGCCACCGGCTACAAGTGTCTCAATGGCGGCCAGCCCTGCGGAAAGAAGGCCCCCACGCCGACCGCGACCGGCGAAGCCGTCCGGCAGACCCCCTGAACCCGAACACACGAGCACGGAAGCGGCTGGTTCGGAATGCCCACAAGGAAGCTGGTCTTCACCCTCACCGGGCTCGCCGCCGTCTGCGCCCTGCTCTCGTACGCGGCCAGCGAGCGCCTCGGCGGCCTCCGCGGCGGTTCGACGGCCTCGGCGGCCGCCCATTCGACCGGCCCCGGCTACGGCTCGTATCTGCAGATCGCCGGGGTCCGGCCGATGGACTATGACGCCGCCGACAAGGGCGCCCGCCGCGACGGTGCCGCCTGGGTCCTCGGCGACGTCGACCTCGAGGCCGTCCGCGCCGCCGCCGCCGCGCCCGAGGATCTCGACCGCCTGGCCGAGGTCGACCCCAAGTGGATCCCGACGCAGACGTGGAAGATGCGCCACGGCGGCGCCAGCCCGTTCGCCCTCGCCAAGGAGCACTGCAGCGCCCGCCACCTCGCGCAGATGGAGGCCATGTGCAAGGCCGACATCAGCGTCGTCGTCGAGCGCCAGGGCGCCGACGAAGGCCACGTCGTCTACGCCCGCCCCGCTCTCGGCGACGAGGCCACCGACGACTGTCACGCCTACGCCGACTGCATCGCCCGCAACGCCTGGCTCGACCGCGCCGCCCCGCTGCCCGACGGCCGCGCCCCGTACCACGCGTTCCAGGCCGGCGACATCCGCCTGCCGATGCACGGCACCAAGGACGAGTGGCAGGTCAGCCTGCGCTCCGAGATCGAGCTCGTGACGGACAACCTCACCGCGCTGCGCCGGCTCGACCTCGCCGACCCGCAGATCCGCCAGAGCCTCGATCTTCAGCAAGATCTGCTCGAGCAGCTCGAGTGGATGGCCGCATTGTGAACCTGTTGCGCCGCCATCGCCCCCTCCTCGCCGGCCTGGTCGCCGGCCTGCTCGTCGCCCTCGCGGCCGCCTGGCTGCTGGACCCCGCCCGCTGGCTGCGCGGCCTCGGTCGCGTCTACGTCATCGGCACCTGTTCTTACAGCAAGGTCGCGCTGGACCTCCTGCGCGACGACCCCGACGCCCCGTTCGTCCCGCTGGTCCTGCCCGCCGACGTCCCCGAGTTCGAGGCCGACGCCTGCGACGTCGCCCGCGCCCGCCTTCGCCGGGGCGGCGCCTTCTGGCTGGCCGTCCTCCCGCGCGACTACGTGTGCCGCCGCCTGCGCGACCTGGCCGCCGCTCGCTTCACCGGCGAGACCACCGGCGAGGGCTACCCCGCGTGGATCAGCGCCGAGGGCGAGTTCGTCGGCCTCGGCGTCGACCCGCGCCAAATCGCCGCCCTCGGCCTGACCCCGCCGCCGCCCGTCGTCCGCTTCTGGGTCGAGGGCGGCTACGACCGCGCCCTCGTCGAATCGCTCGGCTTCGTCGTCCCTGAAGGCACCGTCCAGGGCCCGCGCCAGCCGCCGCCGATGGCGTCCGCCGTCGAGTAGAGCAGCGACATGGCTCGCGCGGCATGTTCGATCGAACATGCCCAATAGAACATGTCTCCAAAGACATGTCCCGAAGAACACCTCGCCGAAATCTTGCCGAGCAGGCGAGTGTTCGGGTCGCCAGAGGCGCCCGTCGCGGATCGAACCGTCCGCGGCCGAGCGCTCGCAGGAGCCCGACTTCCCTCGCGCAGCCGCGACGCTGCATGCCCCTCACGAGCCCCGCTTCGCGGCCTGCGGACGAGCCCGCCTCACTCCGTCTCGAGCGCGTCGGCGGCCTGCAGTGCCACGAAGCTCCACGCGAACAGGCCCAGCGACACCAGCACCGCGGCGCGCAGCCCGGTCGCGAGCGCGTAACAGACGTGAAGCCCGGCGCAGGCGGCGAACAGGCGCCAGCGGGCGCGTGAGGGTCGTCGCATCAACAGGGCGGCCGCGACCGCCGCGACCGCCGCGAAGTAACCGATCCACAACCAACCCGCGGCTGGCACCGCCGGCGCCGCGCCTGCCTGGAGCCCGGCGGCGATCTGCTCGATCACGCTGTGCTGTTCGCACTGGTCGAGCACCGGCAGGGCCGCGCAGGCCAGCCCGAACGGCGCGGCCGCGCGACGCACGGCCTCGCGCCGCCAGCGTTCGCTGATGCTCTCCTGCCCTCCGGACACGACACCACCCTACTGCGGCGCTTCGGCGAACGCACGTGCACGCGCAAATTCGCCCGCGCCAACCTCGATCGCGCCGGCTATCATCGTCGGGATGGCCGAGGCTCACGGACACGACGACGACGACAAGCGGAGCCGCGCGACGCGCATTTTGGCCGCGCCGCTCGAGCCGAGAGCCTCGTTCGCCGCGACCTTCAAGGCGATCTTCCGCGAGCTCCACCCGATCTACACCGCCTTCGACAAGGACGGCCTGCTCTGCGTCGCCGCCCGCGAGGACGGCAAGATCGCCTCCTACGTGCACCTGCCGATCCTCAGCGAGCAGGGCGCCTTCGGCGTCATCGGCCGCCACGAGTGCTGCGCCCTCACCCTGCAGGACGAGGACATCTCGCTGCGCCACGCCCTCGTGCGCGTCAGCCGGCAGGGCATCGGCGAAGCCCGCGTGCGCCTCATCGACCTCGACTCGTCGAACACCTTCCGCACCGAGGACGGCCAGGTGTGCAAGTCGGTCCTCGCCGAGGGCCCGCTGTTCGTGCACATGCTCGGCTATCAGCTGTTCCTGTTCCCGACCGGCTCGCTGGCCCCCAGCCGCTGGGAGAGCAGCGCCGACGCCACCTGGGATTCCTTCCCCGAGCGCGTCTACCTCGATCACCGGATCCCCGAGCGCGTCAATCGCGAGCAGCGCCGCCCACAGCCGGCCGGTCGGGCCCGGCGGCACACGTACATGACGCTGCTCCCGGCCGCCCAGCACCTGCGCGCCAAGCCCGGCGCCGGCGGCAAGATCGTCGGCACCATCCTGCTGTCGGCCGAGAACACCCAGATCGCCCACCGCGTCTCGGCCGAGGACCTCGAGCGCGGCATGCTGATCGGCCGCTACGAGCGGTGCCAGCTGGCCGGCGCCAGTCACAGCCTGTCGCGCGTGCACCTCGTGCTGCTGCTCGACGGCGGCGACATCTGGGCCGTCGACACCGCCAGCCTCAACGGCACCATCGTCGACGGCCAGAAGATCAGCGCGATCGTGCTCGACCGCGAGCTCGAGCTCAAGTTGCCCGCCGGCATGGGCATGCGCTGGGTCCCCGAGCACATCCCGCCGTCCTGACGTCGACGCCTTCGCGCTCGTGCGCGACGCGGCTCGAAGCCTCGCACTCGCCCGCGAGCCGATCGGGCGACGCACCCCCGCGCGACGCGAGCGAGTCGCTCCCTCCGGACCTGCCGCGTCGCAGCGAAGCTCGCAGCGCGCACGAGCGGTCGTGCGCAACGCGCCGTCACGCCGCAGCGAGGCTCCCGCGAGCGAACCGGCGTCCGTGGCCCGCTCCGCCGCTTGCGCCTGCACGTGCGTCGCGGCCTGGTAAGCTTTGCCGCGCCCGAGGAGCCTGCGTGACCGCCGAGCCCAACCTGTCCTCTTCGCCATCTGGTTTCGTCTCCGTCCGGCCGAGCGGCCTCGAATTCGACGTCGTCGTCCTCGGCTCCGGCCCTGGCGGCGAGGGGGCCGCCATGTTGGCCGCCAAGGCCGGCCAGCGCGTCGCCCTCGTCGAGCGTCACCGGGCGGTCGGCGGCGCCTGCACCCACCTCGGCACGATCCCGAGCAAGGCCCTGCGCGAGGCCGTGCGGACGCTGAAGAGCGTCCGGCAGAACCCGCTGTTCGCCGACCTCGTCGCCGGTCGCGTCATCACCTTCCCCCAGCTCCTCACCGGCGCGCGGCGGATCATCGACAGCCAGGTCGAGCTGCGGCGCAGCTTCTATCATCGCAACCACGTCGAGGTCTTCACCGGCCACGCCCGCTTCGTCGACCCGAACATCATCGAGGTCGAGGAGCCCGGCGGCGCGCGTCCACGCCTGCGCGCCGGCGGCGTCGTCATCGCCACCGGCTCGCGCCCCTATCGGCCGCCGGACGTCGACTTCACGCACCCGCGGATCTTCGACAGCGACACGATCCTCGACCTCGGCCACCACGGCCGCGAGCGGGCCCCGCAGTCGATCACCATCTACGGCGCCGGCGTCGTCGGCTGCGAGTACGCCTCGATCTTCCGCGGCCTCGAGATGAAGGTCAACCTCGTCAACAACCGCGACAAGCTGCTCGCCTTCCTCGACGACGAGATCATCGACGCGCTCTCGTACCACCTGCGCGATCAGGGCGTGCTGATCCGCCACAACGAGACCTACGAGCGCATCGAGCCGCTGCCCGACGGCGTCGTCGTCCACCTCAAGTCCGGCAAGAAGCTGCGCTCCGACATCCTGTTGTGGGCCAACGGGCGCACCGGCAACACCCAGGACATGGGCATCGAGGCGATCGGCATCCAGCCCAACAGCCGCGGCCAGATCGAGGTCGACGACGTCTACCGCACGCGCGTCCACCCGCACATCTACGCCGTCGGCGACGTCGTCGGCGCCCCGAGCCTCGCCTCCGCCGCCTACGATCAGGGCCGCTTCGCCATGACCCACCTGATCCACGGCGAGTGCGACGCCCGCCTCGTCAAGGACATCCCGACCGGCATCTACACCGACCCCGAGATCAGCTCGGTCGGCCGCACCGAGCGCGAGCTGACCCAGGACGGCGTGCCCTACGAGGTCGGCCACGCCCTGTTCCGCAACCTCGCCCGCGCCCAGATCACCGGCATCCGCGTCGGCGTGCTCAAGCTGCTGTTCCACCGCGAGACCCTGCAGATCCTCGGCGTCCACTGCTTCGGCGATCAGGCCGCCGAGATCATCCACATCGGCCAGGCGATCATGGCCCAGAGCGGCGAGGCCAACAACCTGCGCTACTTCATCAACACCACCTTCAACTACCCGACCATGGCCGAGGCCTACCGGGTCGCCGCGCTCAACGGCTATAACCGCGTGTTCTAGCGGCCGCGGCAGTTCGACGCCCAGGGGTCGAACTGCCCGGTCATGCGCGCCGAATCACTTGCCCATCTTGTACGCCTTCGCCTTCGACTGTTTGCCGTAGATCTTGGCCTGCTCCGTGCTCTTCCGGGCCGCGTCGAGGCCCGACTCGGCCTCCTTGAGCTCCTCGATCTGCTTGCTCAGCTTCGGGCTCGGCGTCGCCTTCTGCTGCTTCTCGAGCGCCAGCACGCTGTCCTTCAGCACCTGGCGCGCCTTGTCGTAGTCGCCGCCGTCGACCGCGACCGCGGCCGCCTGCAGCTGCGCCGCACTCTCGACCTCGGCCACGCGGACAGTCACCTCCGTGCGCTCCGCCCGGCGGATCTCCTCCGCGTCGACGCTGGTCGGGACCGACAGCGCCAGCTTGCCGTCGACCGGCCGGCCCTGCTGGGTCTGGTCCTTGGCCTTGAGCGCGACGGTCCCGAGCGCCAGCTGCCCCGTCGACCCTGTCCCGAAGTTCACCTGAAGCCGGACCACGATCTCGCGCACCTGCTGGGCCGCCAGCGAGCCGACCAGGATCGACGCGCCCTGCGGCGACTCCTGCCACGAGTAGCCGTACACCTGCCGCACCTGGACCCCCGGCGCCATCTGCATCGTCACCTCGAGCCCCGACGCCACGGTCGCCACCAGCCCGGCGAACTCGTCGGACAGCACCCGCGAGATCGCGTCGGTGCCGGGGATGAAGTGATAGCGACCGCCGCCCTGGTCGGCCAGCCGCGTCATCAGCTCCTCGTTGTAGTCGAGCCCGACCCCGAGCGTCGACACGCTGACCCCGAGGCCGAAGTTCTCGCGCGCGCGCTGCCCGAGCACCAGCGGGTCCTTCTCGCCCTCGTTGGCCTGGCCGTCGGACAGCAGCAGCAGGTGGCGCAGCTCGTCCTCCTTGCGCGTCTTCGGATCGAACGCCTCGAACCCGCGGAACAGCGCCGGACCGAGCGCAGTCCCGCCGCGCGTCTCGATCCCGAGCACCGCCTTGCGCGCGGCCTTGCGACCCGCGTCGTCGACGAGCACGTGCTCGGCCAGCACCTCGACGTCGTTGTCGTAGGCGATGAGCGTCAGTCGGTCGTGCGGCTTCAGCTCCTTCAGCAGATCGAGCGTCGCCTGCTTGACCGCAAGCAGCTTCTCGCCGGCCATGCTGCCCGAGCGGTCGAGCACCACCGCGAGGTCGAGCGGCGGCCGCTCGCCGACCGCCTCGCCCATGCCGCGCAGACGCAGCAGCAGGTGGACGTCGAGCGTCCCGCTGCGTCGATCGAGCACCTCGAATTGCGGCAGCACCTCGAGCTGCACCGAGCCGGAGGTCATCACCCATCCGAGCCCGCCGGGCACCGGCGCCTCCGTCTTCGCCGGCTGACTCGTCGGCTCGCTCGCCGGCACCTCGCGCCTGGGTTCGACGGGCCCCTTGCCGGTACATCCGCTCGTGACGAGCAACGCGAACATCGTGAACACGGTCGGGACCAGCGAGGACAGACACGGCGTCAGCATCGACGCCTGCAACGCCCTCGCGGCCCCGCGGTTCTCATTTACGACACCGAGCCGAACTCGCCCCGATCGGCGTCATCGACCCATCCACTTTCTGCATCGTCATGGAATGGCGAGCCGAGGACTCGCGTGGAGTCGGACCACATCCTCGACCTCGACGACTCTGCAAACGAAGGTTCGAATTCGCGCCATCGCTCGAACGCGGACTCGCCTGGCTCTTCGGACATCTTATTTCGCGACCGCGGCGAACCACTGCTACCTTCGCCGCGTGCCCGTCCGCCTCGCCGCCCTCGTCGCCCTGCTGGTCCTCGGATGCGCTCACAGCCCGCCCCCGCCTGCGGGGCCGCGCGTGCTGGCCGGCAGCGCACAGATCCAGCGAGCCGAGGCGACCGTCGAATTGACGCTGCGGTACGAAGTGCGCGAGGGATCGGCGCTCGAGATCTCGGCCGAGCTGCGCGGCGGTGGGAGCGGCAGCGTCGGCGCAGTCGCCGTCGAACTCAGGCCCGACGGCTTCGAGCTCGCCAGCCCGGCCATCTGGACCGCCGAGGTCGCCGCCGGAGAGGCCGCGAGCAATACCTGGAAGCTGCGCCCCGCCAGCGAGGGCATCGCGCGGGTCGAGGTGCGACACGGCCTCGCCGGCAGCGACCTCGACGGCAGCACCGCCGCCGCCTTCCGCGTCGGCCCCGACGCGATCCGCCTGTGCGCCACCGCCGACTGCGCCGGCGACGAGCCCTGAGCCGGGCTGCCCGCGAAGGTTTTACGAAGCGAGATCGCGCAGGGAGTTTTCCCTGGGCCGGTCTGTTATCCTGTCGGAGTCGGGGACCCCAGAGTCATGACTGAACAACGCGAGTACGCCACCCGCACCAACCTTCACGCGTTTTATTCCCACAGTCAGCTCTTGATCGTCGCCGAGGGCGAGCTGCCGTCGACCGAATACGAGATCGACATCGGCCACCAGGCCGGCGAGGCCGTCCCGACCTTCGCGCTCACGCACCGCGCCCGGCCCACCGCCGCCAATACCCCGCCGAAGGCCACGCCGTTCCGCTACGGCGAGATCTTCAGCATCGGTCGCCCGCCCGACGTCATCCGCGTGCGTCACAAGGGCGGCCTCGACGACGTGAGCGTCGAGTTCACGCGCGACGACCTCGTCGACATCGTCCTCAGCCTCAGCGGCGGTGACGTCGAGGTCTCGCTGCCCGACGAAGGCGACACCAACGCCCCGATCCCGCCGCCGCCGCCCTCGGGCTTCGACACCATCCCGCCGACGATCGAGAGCTCGGCCCCGGTCGAGACGCGGCCGCTGACCGCCAGCGAGAAGGCGGGGATCCTCGGCGACATCGCCGTCCGCTACCGCGAGGCGATCGGCTACTCGAACAAGCTCTCGTTCGACGAGGCCTTCGCCGACGCGCTCAAGAAATTGCCCCCGCCCTCGGTCAAGTTCCCCGACATGCTCGAGACGGTCGAGGTCGTGCAGATCGGCGCGAGCTTCGGCGGCATCGCCGGCTTCCGTCGCCTCGAGGTCCGGATCCGCGCCTACCCGGATTGACCAGCTTGCATGTGCACCGGCCGAGCGAAAAGGGGTGCTTCCCAAGCTCCGCGGCCTTGTGGTAGGAATCAGTTCGTGCCTCGCGGTCCAGTCACAGGAGGGCAGGTCTAGCTCGCTGCTCTGCAGCGGGGCGGCGTTGCGCCGCCCGAGCGTCTTCCCCACCATCCATCACAAGGAAGGCTATTCCAGAACGTCGCTGATCGTCCGTAGCCCATACGGGCCGCGACGGGCTGGTACAACCTCGCCAATCGTGGTTCCGTGCGCGGCCCGTATGGGCTACGGACGGCGAGTTCAGTGAGCCTTCCATGTCCCAGGTCTTGAGGTAGATCCTCCACGACAGGTCAACGATGCACGGGCGGCCGAGGTGCGAACAGCTCCTCGGCCGTCGCTTTTAATGGTATCGTCCTCTCCGTGCTGCGGCTGTGCGAAGGAGGTCAGGTCTAGCTCGGTGCTCTGCACCGGGGCGGCGTTGCGCCGCCCGAGCGTTCTGCACGCCATTCGTCACAAGGAAGGCTGTTCCAGGATTCACTGATCGCCGAGGTACCGGTCGCATCGCGACGGGCTGGTTCAACCTCGCCGATCGAGGTTCCGTGCGCGATGCGACCGGTACCTCGGCGGTGAATCCAGTGAGCCTTCCATGTCCCAGGTCATGAGGTAGAACTTCTCGCCGCACGCAGCACATGCGGCCCCGACGACCTCCCCGCCGCGCGCGGGACGGCCCTCGGGGCCGCGGCTTTTTGGTCGCCGAGCGCGCCTCTGCACGCGTTCGCTTGACATCCCGGCGCTTCGGCCCGATGCCAGATCCATGGGTAACGCCACCCACTCGCGGCCACCGCGAGAACGCGCCCGACGCGCCCTGCGCGTCGCTCTCGCCCTCAACCTCGCGTTCCTCGGGCTCGAGACGGTCATCGCGTTCATCAGCGGTTCGCTCGCCCTGCTCTCCGACGCCGCGCACATGGTCAGCGACGTCGCAGCCCTGGCGCTCGCCCTGCTCGCCTCCGAGTTCGCCCTGCGCCCGGCGGTGCAGGGCCGCACCTACGGCTTCGCCCGCGCCGAGGCCCTCGGCGCCTTCGCCAACGCTCTGTTCCTCGCGTTCGCCTGCGCCCTCATCGTCCACAGCGCGATCGGTCGCCTCTCCACCGGCGACACCCACTTCGAGCCCGAGCCGGTGCTCATCGTCGGCGTCGCCGGCCTCGTCGTCAACCTCGCCTCGGCCTGGTACCTCGCGCGCAGCGGCGGCGACAACCTCAACATCCGCGGCGCGTTGATCCACATGCTGGCCGACGCGCTCGGCTCGCTCGGGGCGATCATCGCGGCCGTGCTCGCTTCCACCTGGGCGATCCACTCCGCCGACTCGATCCTCAGCCTGGGGATCGCCGCGCTCGTCCTCTTCAGCGCCTGGGGCGTGCTGCGCGACGCCACCCGTGCCCTCCTCGACTTCGCCCCGACCCATCTCCCGCAGGAGCGCGTCGAGGCCGAGCTGCGCGGCGTCGCCGGGCTGTCGGAGATCCACGAACTCCACCTGTGGAGCGTCGGCGGCGCGCCGGTGCTCACCGCTCACCTGGTCCCGGAGCCAGGTGTGGCCCCCGGCGATCTGCTGGCCCGCGCCGAGCACGTCCTGCGCGAGCACCTCGGCGTCGTCCACACCACCCTGCAGATCGACGACCCCGGCCCCTGCGCGCAGCGGCACTGCCCGCTGTTCGACGAGCACCTGGCCCAGCTGCGCCCGCACGGCCACGGTCACGCGCACGGCCACGGTCACGGTCACGCCCACTGACGGGCGAAGCGACCTGTCCTCCGTGACAGGCGACGGACCGGCACCTGTCTCTCGCTACAGGCGATCGCCGCCTGTCCCTCGAGACAGGCAGCGGGCTCGTGCCGTCACGAGCCCGCTAGAACCCGATCTCCTTGCACGTGCACCCGGGCACGTCGGGGCCGCACATGGTCGGCGGGGCCGGGTTGTCTGCGCTGACGGACAGCGGGATGTAGCGGTCGGCCGGCTGCATGTACCCGTCGATGCGCGTCCACACCTGGGCGGCCGGCTCGAGGTCGTTGGCGGCGGCCGCGTCCGCGTTGGTGATGAACGGGACCAGCAGCTTGTCGTCGGGGTAGCCGAAGCCCTTGAGGCCCTCGCTGAGGCCGTAGTGCGGGCCGAGGTACTTGCAGCCGGCCTTGGGGAACTTGGCGAACACGTCGCTCGGGCAGTCGCTGCCGGTGGCCTCGCGGTAGTACTGCAGGAACGCGATCTCGCAGCCGACGCCGCCGTCGCAGCGGACCAGGTAGCGCCAGCCGGTCTTCTTCGGGTCGATGCACGGGTGGACGCACGGGTTCCAGCTGATCGGCAGGCCGTCGCCCGGGCGCAGCTTGTCGGCGTAGCAGACCTCGCCGCGGAAGAACGGCAGGACGAAGGTCGACAGGTCGCCCGAGCCCATCCCGGTGCAGTCCTCGGGCGCCTCGCAGGTCGCCGGCGGCCCGGTCGTCGCGGTCGGGTCCCAGCCGGTCGTCTCGGTCGTCCCGGTGGTCGACGTCGTCGAGTCGGTCCCGCCCGAGTTGCTGTCGCTCATGCTCCCCTCGGAGCTCGTGGTCGGCACCGCCGTCGTCGTCGGCACGTCGGCCGTCGTCGATTCGGTGCCCGTGGCGCCGGTCGCGTCGGTCTCGGTCCCCGTGATCGACGACGACTCCGACACAGTGTTGAGGGCTGCGGTCACCATCTCGTAGTTGTCCTGGCAGCCGACCGCGAGGGCGAGCGCGGGGAGCCAGGCCGTGCGCGGCCAAAGCTGAGACATGGGCATGGTGAGCAGTGTAGAGGCTCACCGGGCGGCCGGCGACTTCCCGGGCTGCGCGACCGGCGCTCGGGCCCACGGGGGACCGTGGCCCCGCGCACGAGCTTCGCGCCGGCGGCGCCTGCTTCGGCCCTCGCGCCCGGCCCGCGGGTTCGGCAAGCTTCGCGCATGTTCGACCTGCGCATGTGGTTTCGGGCGCTGCAGATCATCCCGCGGCTCAGCAAGGACGAGTGGGACCGTCTCGACCTCGTGAGTCGCTGGCTCGTCGCCACGCGAGCGGCCGTGTTCGTCATGACGATCGTGTCCGCCGGGATCGGCGGGATCCTGGCCGCGCGCGACGGTCACTTCTCCGGCCTGAACTTCCTCGCCTGTCTGATCGGCCTGGTGTTCGCGCACGCCACCAACAACCTCGTCAACGACCTCACCGACCACCTGCAGGGCGTCGACAAGGGCAACTACTTCCGCGCCCAGTACGGCCCGCAGCCGCTCGAGCACGGCCTCATGAGCGTGCGTGACGTCCTGCGCTACACCGCGATCACGGGCGCGATCGCCCTGGCCGCCGGCGTGTGGCTGATCGCCGCCACCGGCACCACCGCGCTCGGCCTCATGCTCGCCGGCGTCTTCTTCGTCCTGTTCTACACCTGGCCCTTGAAACACATCGGCCTCGGCGAGCCGACCGTGCTGCTGGTGTGGGGTCCGCTCATGGTCGGCGGCACCTATCTATGCACCGCCGGCCAGTGGAGCTGGGACGCCGCGCTGATCGGCAGCGCCTACGCGCTCGGCCCGACCGCAGTGCTGTTCGGCAAGCACACCGACAAGCTCCCCGCCGACCGCGCCAAGGGCATCTTCACCTTGCCGGTGCTGCTCGGCGAGCCGCTCGCGCGCCGCTGCGTCACCGTCATGCTGGTCGCACAGCTGCTCGCAGTGGTCGCGCTCGTGTGGCGCGGCGCGCTCGGCTGGCCGCTGCTGATCGTGCTCGCCGCCCTGCCGATGCTGCGCGACACCGCCGCCGTGTTCGCGCGTCCGCGGCCCGACACCTGCCCGCCCGGGTTCCCCAAGCACATCTGGCCGACCTATCTGGTCGCCTACGCCTTCCGCTACAACCGCCGCTTCGGCCTGCTGTTCCTGCTCGGCCTGCTGATCGAGCTGGCGCTCGCGTGACGCCTCGCCGCGGCTCGGCTCGCTCGCGTCCTCGCGCGTGCGAGCCGTGACGACGGCGATCGCCGGATGCGCGAAGGGCCGAAGCGATCGCGTGGACCGCTTCAGCCCTGGCGCAGATCAAACAGTGACCCGTCGCACCGGCAGCGCCGCGATTACTTCGGCGCCGGCGCCGGCGCCGGAGCGGACTCGGCAGGAGGCGTCGAGCCCGCGGCGGGCGCTGCACCCGCGGCGGCCGGAGCAGCCGACCCGGTCGAGGGCGTGCAGATCGGCGGCTCGGTCGCGGCCTCCTGGACCTTGTTGGCGACCCCGTAGCAGCCCCACACGACCTCGAGCTCGCGGCACGAGCCGGGGTTGAGCTCGATGAACTTGGCGGCCCGCCCGCGCGCCTCGGGCGACTGGCCGATGTTGGGACCCACCCACTGGAGCTGCAGCCGACCCAGGATCTCCTTCGTCAGGCCGACATTGATGCTCTCGCGCGCCGCCGCGTTGGTGACGCATTGATTGTAGTCGACGATGTTCTGCAGCACGCAGACGTTCCCCTCGGACAGCACATAGCCAGACTCGCAGCCTCCGGGGCTCTTGGAGCTGTCCTTCTTGCAGGCGACGGCGGACAGGGCGGCAGACGATAGGGCGATGACGGCGAGGGTACGGAGCATGGGGGGCCTCTTCGTTGCGGCCGATTGTATGCCACAGGGGTCCGGGCGCCGCACGAAATTCGCCGGACCCAGGAAAAATGCGACCGCGATCGCGTAAAACCGCGTCCCGGGCTATCTTGGCGGGCATGAGCGAGCCTTCCGACCTGTACTTCCGTCAAGTGCCGATCGGGCCGATGGCCAACTTCATCTACTTCATCGGCAGTCGCGCGACGCGGACCTGCGTGGTCGTCGACCCGGCGTGGGACACCGACGCGCTGCTACGACTCGCGGAGGCCGACGACATGAAGATCGTCGGTGCGCTCGTCACTCACTATCACCCCGATCATTGCGGCGGCGGGATGATGGGGTTCCGGGTCCCCGGCGGCGTCGCCGAGCTCATCGGCCGGGTCGACGCCCGAATCCACGTCCACAAGCTCGAGGCTGACGGCCTCAAGCAAGTCACGGGCGTCAGCGAAGGCGACCTCGTGCGGCGCGAGGGCGGCGATCGGCTCACCCTCGGCGATGTCGAGATCACGTTCATTCACACACCTGGTCACACCCCCGGCAGTCAATGCTTCGTCGTCCGCGATCGCCTGGTCGCGGGCGACACCTTGTTCGTCGACGGCTGCGGCCGCGTCGACCTCCCGGGCGGCGACGCGCAGCAGATGTACGAGAGCCTCACCGGGCCGCTGGCGGCGCTCACCGACGACGTGGTCCTCTACCCGGGCCACAACTACGGCCCGACCCCCACGAGCCCGCTGGGTACGCAACGGAAGACCAACCGCTACTTGCGGATCCGCTCGCGCGAGGACTGGCGGCGGCTGATGGGCCGCTGACGCGAGCGAGGGCGCGCGATGGACGGCGCGGCGCGTCGTTGTACGATCCCGGGTCCACGGCCTCGGGCTGTCGCTTCGGGCTTCGGTAGGATGGGCGCGTGAACGTACAACCTTACGGCCGTCCCGGAGATCGCCGCGTCTACCCGCGGGTAGCGTGCACGCTCGTGTGCACCGTGGCCAACGTCGGCAGCGGCCGGGTGTTGAACGTCTCCGACGGCGGGGCCTTCGTCGCCTTGCCCGACCAGCACGCGCATCTGCCCAGTCAGTTGCACCTGTCGGTCGCGCTGCTCGGCACCGACCAGGCCGTCGACGTCTCCGCGCGTGTCGTCCGCGTGGCCGCACTGTCGCCGCATGGCCTCGGGGTCGGCCTGCAGTTTCAGGACCTCAGCGAGGCCGCGGCCGACCAGATCCACCGCTACGTCCTGGGTCGGCTGCTCGCGGAGATCGCGGAGATCATGGAGGAGCAGCCGCGACACATCGACCCGCGCAACGTGCAGGTCGTCAGCGGCGTCGCCTCGGTGGCGAACACCCTGCGCGACATGCTCGCCGAGGGTCCGGTGCCGGGCCTGCTGTTTCAGCGCGACGTCGGCGAGCTCGTCGACCTGCAGCTGTTTCAGGTCAGCGGCGCCGCGGTGCTCGTGCAGCTGCGGGACGCCTCGGCGCGGTTGCCGGCCGTCGGCGATCACGTCCACCTCACCTTGACGCGCGGCACATTCAACGCCCACGCGCACTCGCAGGTCCTCGACCGCAGCGGCGGGCGCGTCACGCTCGAGGTGCCGGCCAACCTCACCCGCTTCGAGCTGCGGCGCTCGCAGCGGCGCTCGCCCGGCCCGCAGGAGATGTTCGTCTCGATCCCGCTGCCGTATCCCCCGGGCAAGAAGCTGCGGCGCGAGGTGCTCGACATCTCGGCCACGGGCCTCGCCTTCAGGATGCGGCCCGACGAGGCGCTGCTGCTGCCCGGCACGCCGCTGCGGGAGGTCGTCGTCAGCGGCGCCAACGGCGACGGCGAGACGCGCAAGACCGGCCAGGTCATGCACGTCACCCCGGTCGAGGGCGAGGCCGGCGTCGAGTACCTGCGCGTCGGCCTCGACTTCGGCATCGCCGACGAGGCCTTCAACAAGGGCGTGCGCCCGCGCGGCGCCGCCGAGAAGAAGTCGCTCGGCTTCGTCGAGAAGATGGGCCTTTTGATCGGTCGGCTGATCCCGCGCAAGTCCTCGGCGCCGAGCGGGCCCGGCTCCGGCGGCGTCGAGGTCGTGCGCTACCCCAACCGCCGCCGCGAGGACATCGTCGCCATCCTCAACACCACCCCGCGCGGCGACGGGCGCAAGCTGCTCGCGCCGGTGATCATCATCCCGCCCGCGCACTCGAAGCGCAAGGAGTCGACCTCCGGCCTCGCGCTCACGCTGGTCGAGAACTTCGCGCGGCGGCGCCAGGACGTCGTCGTGCTGCGCTTCGACGGCGTGCGCAACCTCGGCGAGAGCTACAAGGACCCCGACTGCCGCGAGCACGGGCGCGAGGCCATGCGCATGTCGCTGTCGCAGGCCATCGACGACATCCAGGCCACCCTCGACTACGTCTACGACAACCCGATCTTCTCGCCGACCCAGGTCGTGCTGGTCTCGTTCAGCCTGCAGGGCGTCGTCGGTCGCCGCGCAGTGTGGCTCGACAGGGGCAAGCGCGTGCATTACTGGCTCGGCATCAACGGCGCGCCCGCGGCCCAGGAGGTCATCCGCAACGCCTCCGGCGGCATCGACTACGTCTCGCAGCACGCCAGCGGCAAGCTCGGCGGGATCGCCAACATCCTCGGCGTCACCGGCGACATCGACCACTTCTGCGCCGACCTGCTGCGCGAGGGCCTCGCGTTCATGGCCGACGCCAAGCGCGAGATCGCCGAGATCCCGATCCCCGTGACCTGGTTGCTCGGCCGCTACGACGCGTGGATCGACCCGGCCACGATCCGCGAGTTCATGGCCGTCGCCGCCCCCGGCTCGCGCGAGCTGGTCGAGCTCGATTGCGGGCACATGCCGCTGTCGAGCGTCGAGGCGCTGTCGCTGTTCCACACCGCGGTGCGGCAGATCTGGCGCTTCCTCTTCCGCGAGGACATCGACCCGATCACGCCCGACCCGCGCGAGCTCGTCCGCGCCCGCAACGCCGAGTGGCGGCGCGTGCCCAAGAGCCCGCTGCCCGACCGCCGCCGCTACTGGCAGGAGTACCTGCTCGGCGACAGCAGCTCGAAGCTCGCCTACGACGTCCTCAACGCCTGCGACGAGTACAACGAGTTCATCGAGCGCGAGCTCGAGCTGCTCGACGTCCGCCCCGAGCACGTCGTCTGCGACCTCGGCTGTGGCACCGGCAACCTCTCCGCCCGCCTGCTGCGCCGCCGCGGGGCCCGCGGGCGGCCGCCGTGCGCCCGGCTGAACCTCGTCGACTTCGTCCCCGGCGCCCTCGACGAGGCCGAGCGCAAGCTCCGCGCGCTGGCCGACGAGCGCGGCCTCGCGCTGCCCGACGTCGCGCGGCACTGCGTCAACGTCGACATCAGCCCGGTGCGGACCCTCCGGCGCTTCCTCGCCGGAGAGCTCTACGGCTACGACGCGCTCCGGGGCATCATCAAGGGTCTCACGGGCTACTCGATCGACATGTGGAAGGCAGCGGAGGACTGGCGGCTGCACGACGTCTTGCGCGGGCGGGAGCTCGACAAGCAGGACCTCGCGTACCTCGCCGCCGCGTTGCCGGCGGACGAGCATGACGTCGTCCTCGACTTCAACCGCATGACCCGCTGGCTGCGCGGGCGGCTGGGGCCGCAGGACTTGGTCCGCGACGCGCGGGCCCGGTTCGAGCGCGGCCAGGCGCCGGCGATCGACGAGCTGCAGCTCGCGCGCCTGTCCATTCGGCCAGGTGACCAGGTCGAGCGCCTGCCGTTCGGCGACGCCACCTTCGACCGCGTCGCCTGCAGCCTCGTGCTCAGCTACCTGAGCAACCCGCTCGAGGTGTTGCGCGAGCTCCACCGCGTCGTCAAGCCGGGCGGGCGGATCGTCGTGTCGACGATGCAGCCCGACTTCGACATGAGCCGGATCTACCAGAACCTGCTGCACCGGCTGCAGAGCGACCCGAACATGCCGCTGCCGCCGGGCGTCGACCGTGGGGCCTTCCTGCGCGACGTGCGGGCCTTCCTCAGCAGCGCCGCCTTCCTCTCGATCCTCGCCGAGGAGGGCCAGTTCGCCTTCTTCTCGCGCGAGGAGTTGGTCATGATGATCGAGCGCGCCGGCTTCCGCCGCGTCGAGACCGTCACCGCCTTCGGCGACCCGCCGCAGGCCATCATCGCCGTGGGCCATCGATGAGCGCGAGCGACCTCCCGACCGTCAGCGAGAGCTCCATGTCGCGCGACGTGGGCTTCGCCGCGCGCGTGCGGGAGGACGTCGCCGCCGGCTACCGCCGCGTCACCTACCTCGGCATCGCCTTGATGCTGGGCTTCGGCGTCCTCGACATCATCAGCCTCGACGACCCGCGCCTGGTCGCCAAGTTCTTCGCCATGCGCCTGGCGCTCGCGCTGGTGATGATCGGCCTGCTCAAGTTCAGCGAGCGGCCGCGGTACCAGCGCTACGTCGAGGGCGTGTGCGCCCTGGCGATGTACCTCATCGGCTCCTTCATGGGCCTGATGAGCGCGCTCAACCTCGGCCACAAGAGCCACTACTACGCCGGCATCACCCTCACGCTGGTCGCCGTCGGCGTGTTCGTCCCGATCGGCCCGCTGCACGTCCTCGTCACCTCCACGGCCGTCTACCTCACCTTCGTCGCCCTCCTGCTCGCGCTCGACCCGGTGCGCTGGCCCACTGGGACTGGTCGGTGTTCGCCGCCAACAGCATCTTCCTGATCTCGACCGCGACCACCGTCACCGTCGGCGCCTACTTCAACCGCCGCCTGCGCCGGCGCCTGTTCGACGCCGCGTTCGCCCAGCAGCAGACCAACGAGGAGCTGCGCAGCGTCTACGAGCGGATCACCCACAGCTACCAGGAGGTCTCGGAGAAGAACCGCGAAATCGAGGAGGCCTACCGGGCCAAGAGCCAGTTCCTCGACAACATGTCGCACGAGCTGCGGACCCCGCTGACGTGCATCCTCACCCCGCTCGAGGGCCTGCTCGCCGGCAACGCGCGCGGCGAGGTCCGGCAGGTGTTTGAGGACATGCACACCGCCACGCGGCAGCTGTACGACCTGATCAACGACCTGCTCGACTACTCGAAGTACGGCGCGCGCGACCAGCCGCTCGCGCGCGAGCCGATCGACCTGCGCACCATCGTCGACGAGCAGGTCAAGGCGTTCGGCAGCACCGCGCGCCAGCGCAAGCTGGTCCTGCAGTGGGACGCCCCGCCCGAGCCGGTGGTCGTGCAGGGCAGCGCGCGCGAGCTCGGCAAGGTCGCGCGCAACCTGATCAGCAACGCCGTCAAGTTCACCGCCGCCGGCGGCCGCGTCACCGTGGCCGTCGCCGTCGTCGGCGAGCGCGTGCGGCTGTCGGTGCGCGACACCGGCATCGGCATGAACGAGTCGGTCAAGGCCAAGCTGTTCACCCCGTTCTTCCAGGGCGACGCCACCTCGACGCGCGCCTTCGAGGGCACCGGCATCGGCCTCGCGCTGGTCAAGACGATCGTCAACCGCCACGACGGCGAGGTCTTGGTCGAGAGCAGCCTTGGGCGCGGCACCACCATGACCGTCGAGCTGCCGAGCCGCCCGCTCGACCCGACCGAGCTGGTCGGCATGGCGCCGCCGCAGCCCGCGCCCGGCGAGTCGATGCTCGCCATCCCTGTCCCCGAGGACATCCTCGCCACGCCGACGATGAGCATGACGCGGATCGAGCGACTGCCGGCGATCGATCGCGTCGAGCTGTTCGACCCGGCGGCGCCGACCCCGGACCTGTCGTTCCCGGGCGCCGCGCCGCTGCTCGGCGAGCACCTGCTGGCCGCCCAGGGCGAGCGCAGCCGGATCCTCGTCATCGACGACCACCCCGAGATCGTCCGCGTCATCGAGCGCCTGCTCGCCCCGCAGCACGACGTCTACACCGCCAGCAACGGCGAGGAGGGCCTGCAGAAGGTCCGCGACGTCCGCCCCGCGCTCGTCATCTCCGACGTCATGATGCCCAAGCTCTCGGGCTTCCAGCTGGTCGAGCAGCTGCGCAAGGACCCCGAGTTCGAGCGACTGCCGGTGCTGCTGCTGACGGCCCGCGCCGACGGCCGCGACCGCGTGCGCGGCCTCCGGCGCGGCGCCAGCGACTACCTCGTCAAGCCGTTCCTGCCCGAGGAGCTCAAGGCGCGGGTCGGCAACCTGCTGCGGGCCCAGCACTACGAGTCGTACCTGACCCGGCTCAACGAGGAGCTGGCGACCAAGAGCAGCTCGCTCGAGAGCCGCGTCCACGGCTTCTTCATCGACACCGTGCGGACCCTGGTCGCCGCCATCGACGCCAAGGACTTCTACACCGGCGGCCACTCCGAGCGCGTCAGCTACTTCGCGGTGCGGATCGCCGAGCACATGAAGCTCGCGCGCCCGCTGCTCCGCACCATCGAGCTCGGCGCGCTGCTGCACGACGTCGGCAAGATCGGCATCCCCGACAAGGTCCTCAACAAGCCCGGCGCGCTGACCCTCGAGGAGATCGACGTCATCCGCCAGCACACCGTGCTCGGCGGCAAGATCCTCGAGAAGTCGCCCGAGCTGGCCGAGCTGCGGCGGTTCGCGCTGCACCACCACGAGCGCTGGGACGGCAACGGCTACCCCGACCGGCTGCGCGGCGACGACATCCCGCCGAGCGTGCGCGTCGTCAGCGTCGCCGACTGCTGGGACGCGATGGTCTCCGACCGCATCTACCGCGCCGGCATGGAGCCGCGGATCGCCGCCGAGAAGGTGAGCAAGCTCGGCGGTAGCCAGTTCGATCCGGCGGTCGTCGAGGCGATGATGGAGATCTGGCCCGAGCTCGAGCTGCCGCCGAACCTGCGGCCGCTGAAGCCGCGTACGAGCCCCGCCGAGAACCGACAGGGCCCGCGCGTCAGCGAGTGCGGCGAGGTCTACGAGGTCCACAACTGACGCGCCGGCGCCGCCGGGATCGGGGGCCGCATGCGTACGCGGCTGCGCACGCGTGCGACGACTCCGCCTCGCCGTGACAAACGGCTGCGGCCGGTTACAATCGCCGCCCTGTGACCTCCTCGATCGATCGGATGCGGGCCGCGTGGCACTTCTTCCTCAACGGCTGGCGCGACTGGGATCAGACCGCCTCCTTCGTGCCGAGCTCGCGGTTCCTGGTCGACGCGCTGGTCCAGGGCGCGGAGCTCCATCGGGCCCGCAGCGTCGTCGAGCTCGGCACCGGCACCGGCACCGTCACCGAGAAGCTGCTCGCGGCGATGCGGCCGGACGCTCGCCTGTTCGGCGTCGAGATCGACGGTCCGCTGCTCGACGCGACCGCGCGGCGCCTGCCGGACTCTCGGCTCGTCGCCATCCACGGCAGCGCGGCCGACCTGGGCACGCACCTCGCCGCGGCCGGTCACTCCGGCAAGGTCGACGCGATCGTCTCGTGCCTCGGCATGAGCCTGCTGCCGCCCGACCTGCGCGACGCGATCCTCGACAGCGCCGCGCGGGTGCTCGCGCCCGGCGGCGTGTTCGTGCAGTACGGCTACTTGCACGCGCACGTGATCGTCTACAGCACCACGCGCGGCTTCTCGCAGTTCCACCTCGGCCGCTACCTCGGCCGCTACTTCAGCGAGCAGCGGCGGCAGATCGTCGTGCCCAACCTGCCGCCGGCCGAGGTGCTGGTGTGCCACGGCCCGGTGCCGCGGGACATCTCCGAGGCCGCCTGAAGCACGGCCCGGTCGCGCCGCGCGTCGTACTTCTGTCGCTGTTGTTTTAGTTCTGTCGCGGCCGGTCGGACGCTCTGCGGGAGCGAGTGCGCGAGCCGTTGCGCACCTGCACAGAGCTTCAGGATCCGCGGCTGCACGGCGTCCACGAACGTTGCACGGGGGTCGGCTTCGGTGTATCGCTGCCCCGCGTGCAGAGCTTCGATCACTACTTCCAGTCGACGTATGACCGCGTCGCCGAGTTTTACGACGACCTCTGGAGCCCCAACGTCAAGACCCCCAACGACCGGCTCACGCGCGACCTGCACCTCCGCCGCGGCGAGCGCCTGGTCGACCTCGCGTGTGGCAGCGGCGCCGCCACCTTGCCGATGATGCGGCTCATCGCCCCCGGCGAGACAGTCGCCGTCGATCCCTCGGAGAACATGCTGCGCCTCGCGGTCGAGCGCGCCGCCGAGGAGGGCCTGCACCTCCTGCCCGTGCGCTCCAAGGCCGAGGACTTCATCGCCGACGCGCCGGCCCACTCGTTCGACGTCGTGTCGATGCGGTTCGCCCTCGCCTACCTCGACTGGCCGCGCGTGCTGCCGGCGATGGGTCGCCTGGTCCGTCCGGGCGGTCGCGTCGGCATCCTGACCAGCCTCGCCACCAGCGCCCCGCAGGCCATGGCGACCTACCAGAAGTTCGCCGAGCACCTCGAGCTCGACACCGTCGCCGAGCCGCCCACGCCCCGCGAGATCGACCCCGTCCTCGACCTGCTCGGCCGCGGCGGCCTCGACATCGACACCTGCTGGCAGCACAACTTCCGCCTGTGGTTCAAGACCGGCGTCGACGCCACCCGCTGGCTGCTCGACACCGGCTACATCACCCACCCGGCCCTGTCCGCGCTCGAGGGCGAGATCAAGGACGCCATGATCGAGCTGTTCGGCTCGCACCTCGAGGACGGCTACCGCGAAGACGAGGGCGTCCCCCTCGACTTCTTCTTCTGCGGCGTCATCGCCCGCCGCTGAACCTGTCCCCGCGGGCAGGTCGCGTCGACCTGCACTTTCGGACAGCGTGTCTCTGAAGTCAGGCTGTCCTCGAGGACAGTCCGCCGCGCACGCCGGGTTCGCTCGCCGCGCCGCCTCACCCGAGCGCCGCCCCACATGTCCCTCGGGCCAGGCTCCTGACCGACCGCCGGGCCGCGCCCCGTTCGCGCTCGCTCCCGCGCCCGCTTCGCCTTCGCCGGCGCCTCGCGTACCATCGCGCGCATGGCTCTCTCCGCGCGTGGCCAGCAGATCCTCGGCGTCCTCGCCGCCGTCGTCGTCGGCGTCGTCCTGCTGCTCGCCGGCCTCGACCGCAAGGACTTCCGCTGCGACCGCGCGGCCGGCAGCTGCACCCACGCTGCCGGGCTCATCGGCTTCGAGCGCACCAAGGAGATCCCGCTCGACGCGATCGCCGATCACCGCTTCGACAGCCACGACAGCCGGGCCGGCCGGCGCGGCGTCACGGTGCTCCTCGACCCCAGCGGCCGCGAGCTGCCGGTGGGCCTCGCCGACGAGGCGACGGCCCGCGCCCACTACGACGCCCTGCACGCCTTCTTCCAGGGCGAGCGCGCCAGCGTCGCCGTCACCACCGGGCCCAGCTGGTGGCTCGTCGCGCTCGGCGTCCTCGTCCTCGTCGGCGGTCCCTGGATCGTGCGCCCCAGCGGTCCCGCGCGCGTCGCAGCGCCGGTCGACGCGCCTCGTCGGCGAGGCGCCAGCACCCCCGTCATCGCCCTCGTCGTCGGCGTCCTCGTCCTCGTCGGCATGTCCGCCTCGATCCTCATGTCGCGCACCCAGGGCTCGCTCGCGCTGCGCTGCACCCAGCGCTGCGACATCGGCGGCGGCAGCTGCATGCCCGGCTCGGAGATGGTGCTCACCCTCGCGCCCGGCGAGCACGAGGTGCGCGTCTTCAACCCCGACGACCCCGCGAACCCGATCGTCCACCGCGTCGGCGTCGTGCGCGGCCAGGTCACCCACTTCGAGTGCGCGCGCTGACGAGCGGCCGCGCGCGCCTGCGGGCCTCGCTTCGCCGCCGCCCCCGCAGTCGTTTCTGTGGAAGCATCACCGCATGCCCGAGGACCGCGACGCGCCGGCCACTGCCCTCGAACTCGTCGGTCAGCACCGCGTCGAGCTGCGCCGCGATCCCGCCGTCGACACCCTCGAGCTCATCGGCCGCGACGGCAAGGTCGTGCTGGCGATCGAGGTCCGCGACACCGGCCCTGTGCTGCGCTTCGAGGGCGCGGGCCTCACCCTGCGGGCCGCCGGCGAGCTGGTGCTGGACGCCAAGAAGCTGACCCTGCGCTCCGAGGAGGCGCTCTCGCTGTCGACCGGCGGCGACCTCGATCTCGTCGCCGCCGGCGACCTCCGCAGCACCGCGCGGGTGCAGACGATCACCGCCGAGCTCGGCGACGTCCGGGTCGAGGCCAACGACGACGTCCGGATCGACGGCGAGCGGGTGCTCGTCAACTGTTGAGGCGGCGGCCGTGAAGCTCGACAATCGCTCGCCGTACCACGCCCGACTGTTCCGCGGCGGCATCGACGAGCGACGCCTGTTCGGCTCGGTCGCCGCGCGGATCACCTACGACATCGTCGGCGATCGCCTCCGCGTCGCCCGCGAGCAGGTCTGGCCCGTATCACCTGCTCCTTGGGACAGCCCGCAGGGCCCCATGCCCGGCGACGAGCTGTTCTACCGCGGCGGCGTCGACCTGCTCGTGTTCGGCTCGGCGCGCGCCGCCCGGCCCGCCCCGCGCGTCGACCTCGACCTGCGGGTCGGCAACGGCTTCCGCGGCCGCCTCGCGGTGTTCGGCGACCGCGTGTGGAGGAAGGGCCCGCGCGGCCTGGTCCCGAGCGCCCCCGAGCCGTTTCGGGCCATGCCGCTGACGCTCGACCGCAGCTTCGGCGGCAGCTTCGAGTGGGACGGCCTCGCGGTCGCCTTCCCCGACAACCCCGGCGGTCGCGGCTACTACGGCGAAGAGCGGGCCGCCGAGGGCCAGCCGCTGCCCAACATCGAAGATCCCGCGGCCCTGTGCGCGCGCTGGGACGACCGACCCGAGCCCGTCGGCACCTGTTCTCCGGGCCAGGGCTTCGGCCCCCGGCTGCGGCGCAGCGTCGAGTTCGATCCGGACACTGGCATGCTCGAGGTCCTGCGGCCCACCTTCTACAACGCCGCCTTCCCGCAGCTGATCGTCCCCGCCGTCAAGCCCGGTGACCGCGTCTCGATCACCGGCGTCCGCGAGGACGGCCCGCTCGTGTTCCACCTGCCCGACAACCTCCTGCGCGTGCGCCTCGCCTTCGGCGACGAGGCCGCCGAGAAGACCCCCGCGATCGACCAGATCGGCGTCGAGCCCGATCACCTGCGCGTGTTCGTGTCCTACCGCTACCCGTTCCGCTACGTCCTGAACCCGCTGGAGAAGCGGGCCTGCGAGCTCGTCGCCCTGCGCTGAAGGACATGCCCTGAGGGACATCCCGTGCCGTTCGCCGTCCTCAAAGACTTCCACCCGATGATCGGCTACGACCTCCACATCCCGTGGCCGATCGGCTCGCCCGCGCCGCTGCCGGCGCCCGTCCCGTACGTGTGCTTCCACCTGCTGTGCGGCTGGAAGGGCACCTACCAGCGGGCGATCAGCCACAGCACCAGCTGGGGCGCGCTGGTCCAGAAGGGCAGCGACATCGGCCCCGGCATCCCGCACATCGGCATGCTCTCGTACTTGCTGCCGCTCGACATCCTCTTCAGCGCCTCGAAGTCGTACTGGGGCACCAGCGAGTACAAGGCCGAGGGCAAGCCCGCGGCGGTGTGCATCATCCCGTACGCCTGCATCAACATCAACCTCAACTGCGGCACCCCGTTCCCCAAGCGCCCCGGCATCGTCATCGCCTTCAACACCCACTACGCGGGCATGACCTGGGGCGACTTCTTCCACGGCCTCCTCAGCTTCGCCATCGACTGGGCGCTGCAGTGGCTGTTCAACAAGCTCCTCGGCAAGTTGAGCGACAAGATCGCCAACCGCTTCCTGAACACCGCGATGACCAAGGCCGCCGCCAAGGACCTCCTGCGCGGCACGGTCAAGCAGAAGGTGATCAACCAGATGGCGCGCGAGCTGGCCGCCGCCAACCGGGCCCGCGCCGACGCCTTCCTCAAGATCTTCCCCGCCTTCATGCGCCCCAGCCGGGAGGCCGCCAACCCGATCCTCAACAACGCCGTCGGCGCCGTCTCCGGCTTCCTGTTCGGCGGCCCGCTCGGCATGGACGCCAACGGCGCCTTCGGCTGGTGGACCCCCGGCGGCGCCACCACCAACGGCGCCCAGGACTACCTCAACAACAACGTCGTCGACGAGTTCGGCAAGCGGCCCCAGCCCCCGCCCCAGCCGCCCCAGCCCCCGCGTCAACCGCCGAGCATCGGCCCCGCGCCACCGCCGGTCTGCCGGCCCTGACGACCTGTCCCATGCGCCAGGTCGTGCCGGAGCCGACCTGTCCCCTGGGACAGCCATGAACTCGACCCGCTCCTCGCCGCACCTGACCGAAGCCTCTCGAGCAAAGCTGTCCCATGCGCCAGGTCGAAACCCGCCCGAGCCCCACAGTCCAGCAGGTCTCCGACATCCTCCCCTCGGGCGAGCCGATGCTCGCCGTCCTGGCCAAGCGCACCTACGACGTCGGCGCCGACGGCGGCTGCACCCTCGCCGACGAGCAGACCCCGCTGTTCGCCGCCCCGCTCGACGACGGCGACGTCCCGGGCCTGCTGGCCGCCGACACCGACCTCCACCCGTACAAGCCGCGCACCGACGTCGTCCTGCTCGGCCACGCCTACGGCCGCCAGCGCGCGCGTCGACTCGACGTCCTCGTCCGCGTCGACGGCCGCGAGCACCGGATCGCCGTCGTCGGCCAGCGCACCTGTTCGATCGGCCAGGGCAGGATCCGCTTCTCCGACCCGCGGCCCATCGACAAGGTCCCCCTCTCCTACGTCTTCGCCTACGGCGGTCGTGATCACGGCGCCGAGGCCCGCCACGGCAACCCCCTGCGCAGCCCCGAGTGGAGCAAGGCGCTCGGCGGCGTCGATCCCGACCTCGCCTCGCCCTTCCTGTACCCGCGCAACCCCGTCGGCCGCGGCTACCTCCTCGAGCTCGATCCGGCGGCCGACGACGAGTTCGAGCTCCCGCAGCTCGAAGATCCCACCGACCTCCTCACCCCCGAGCGGCTCGTGTGCGACTGGCTCGACAACTGGCACCGCATGCCGCTCCCGCACGCGGGAGGGTGGACCCAGTACGACTGGTACCCGCGCGTCGCCTTCAGCGGCCTCGTCCCGCTCGTCGAGTCCTTCGACGAGCCCCCGCTGGAGGTCGAGCGCGGCCTCGTCCCCGAGCTCCTCGCCGACGGCACCGGCCGGACCGACCTCGACTTCCGCTACGAGATCACCTGCGGCGCTCCCCTCGGCCTCCAGCTCCCTCACCTCCGCGGCGGCGAGCCGGTCGAGCTCCACGGCGTCCACCCCACCCGCGGCCGCTGGCTCTTCACCACCCCGCCGCCCCCGCGCCTGCACACCGACGGCCGCGACGGCCGCCTCAACCTCACCGAACCTGTCCTTCACACCATGCTCTTGGAGCCAGATACCGATCGCGTCACCCTCGTGTGGCGCGGCTGCGCCCCGGCCAAGCGCCCCTACGCCCCCCAGGAGCTCGAGTCGATGCCCCTGCGCGTCGACTGGCGCGACTGACCGCCCCTCGCACGCGCTCGCGCGCGAGTGACTCCGCAGCTCGACGACATGTCCGAGAGGACATGCCAGCGAACCTCCCCGCGAACGATCCTGTTTTGGCCGCCCTCCGGCCACCACCCTTCTCCTGGTCCGCCGCGAAGGGCCACGCCCGCGCATCGAGGCCTCTGACACAAGCACATGTCTGAATGGACATGTCGCCCAATCGCCGGCCCTGCGCTCCTCACCGCGCATCCAGTCGGGGCTCGCTCGCGCCGCGAGACCTTCGCCGCGAACACCCGCCCTCACCGCCGCACGCAGACCTCGCCGCGCCTCGACCCTCGTGGTTCAGGCGCGAGCGGGTCCCGGATCTCGGCGGAGCCGACCGTCACCGCCCAAAGAGAGCTCCCGGAGGACGGGGGCCGGGACGCCCTGGCACCGAGTTTGCGCAGGACGAGGCAATTGCTGCCTCGAAGCGAGCCAGCCACCACGACGTCCGAGCAACTGTCTGAGGGGACAGGGCGTCCCGGACACCGGCCCCGCGACCCTCGCCGCGCATCGATCCGGGACCCGCTCGCGCCGTGCGACTCTCGCCGCGCATCGCTCCGGGCCCCCGCCCTCGCAGCCCCGCTCGACAATCGCCGCGCCCAAGCAGAGGATCGCTACGACTCGATCAGGCGCGCCCGAGCCCCGCGAGCAGCGGCAGCCGCGAAGCCACCAGCGCCACCGGACCGCTGGCGAGCGCGCAGATGATCAGCGCCGCCATCGCCGGGCCTGCCAGATCGATCCACGACAGCGCGAACGGCAGGTGGTCGACGGGATAGACCTCCGGGTCGAGCGGGTAGCGGAACACAGCCACCATCCAGCCGAACGCCAGGCCCAGGCCCACACCGATGAGCGTCCCCAGCACCCCGGCGAACACCCCGACCGCCTCGAAGATCGCGAAGATCGCCCGCGAGTCCGCGCCGAGGCTCATCAGCGCTGCGATCTCCTCGCGCTTGCGGCGGACCAGCAGCAGCAGGCTCGCCAGCAGCGCCGTCGCGGCCACCACCTCGAGCAGTCCGAGCACCAGCGACACCGCAGCGCGGATCTGTCGCAGGCCGGCCAGCACGTCCTCGCCCTGTTGTTCCCACGTCGTCGCGCGGAACCCGTCGCCCATCGATCTCACCAGCTCCTGGGCGAACGCCGACGCCGAGTCCGGCTCGCGGAGCGCGAACTCCACCCCGCTGACCCGGCGTTCGGCGAAGAACAGCGCCTGCGCGGCCGACAGGTGGACCAGCGCCAGCGACGCGTCGTAGTCACCGACCCCCGTGTCGAGCAGGTCCACCACCTCGTACTCGCCGTGGCGCGGGGGGCGGGTCATCGCTGCCGCAGTGCCGTCGAGCTCCGCGGGGACCACCAGGCGGACCGAGTCCCCGACCTTCACCCCGAGGCGGTCGGCCAGGCGGGAGCCGAGCGCGATCGCCGGCCCGTGGCGCACGTCGCCCGGGCGGATCGCCCGCAGATCGCCCGCGCGGAGCATCGCTACCGTCCCTGGCAGGGCCGCGGCCAGCTGCGGTTCGACCCCCTTGATCAGCGCGATCACCGGCGCGTTGCGGTCGATCGGGCGCACATGAGTCTCTCCGGACATGTCCTCTTGACCATGTCCCTCCACACCTGTCGCATTTGACCTGTCCTCAGGACCATCCTTTTGCAGCGGCACCACCGCCGCCGTCGAGAACGCGAACGGCGACACCGCCAGCACGCGCGGGTCCGGGCCCCAGCGGGCCACCACTTGGGGGTACTCGTCGAAGTCGAGGCCGTACTCCGTGAGCGTCACGTGGCCGCCGACCTTGCTGAGGCGGCCGACCAGCTCGCGTTCGAAGCCCGAAGTCACTCCGAGCACCGTGATGAGCGCCGCGCAGCCCAGGCCCGTGCCGAACACGGCGACTGCGACCGCGGGCATCAGGTGGCGGGCGCACGCCAGCCCGACGGCGACCAGCGCCGCCATGCCTGCGACAAGCGGCGGACCGACCGAGCGGACCCCGAGCAGCGTCGCCGCGACGCCGGCGATCGCCAGCGCCGCAGCCGTCCACAGCACCGCGCTGGCCGCTCGCCCGGCCCCGCGGCGGCCCTCGCGGAGGAGCATGCGGCGGGCCACCAGCGCGATCAGGGCCCAGCGGCGGCGGGACGTGGCCACGGCGTCACTCGTAGCGCAGGCCCTCGACGGGGCGGAGTTTGGCCGCGCGGAGCGACGGCGGCAGCGTGGCGACGAAGCAGATCGCCAGGGTCATCGCCAGGATCCAGCCGATCTGGGCCAGGCTGAACTCGACCGGCAGCTCCTCGATGAAGTAGACCTCGGGGTCGAGCGTGTAGCCGTACAGCGACACCAGCCAGCACAGCACCAGGCCGAACAGCACCCCGGCGGCGGCGCCGGACAGGCCGATCGCCATCCCGGTGACCTGGAAGATCCGCGCCACTTGCGGCCCGGTCGCGCCCATCGACATCAGGATCGCCACGTCGTTGGTGCGGCGGACCACCATCGTCCACAGCGCCGACAGCACGTTGAACGTGGCCACGGTGATCACCAGGCTGAGGATCACCGTGATGATGTTCTTCTGCAGGCGGATGCTCTTGAACAGGTTCTCGTTCAGGTTCTGCCACTCGAGCACCTGGTACTCGCGGCCGGGCAGCGCCGCGCGGATGGCCGCGCCGACCTGGGGGGAGAGATCCGGGTGTTGCAGGCGGAGGTCGACGCCGGAGACCTGGTCGCGGCCGCGGTACTTGAAGCGCTGCAGCTCCTTGATGTGTACGTACACCAGGCGGCTGTCGTACTCCTGGAAGCCAGCCTGGAAGATCCCGGCGACGCGGTAGTACTGGAATTCGGGCTCGCTCGAGGCGTCGAACGACGAGCCCGGGTCGACCACCATCACCAGCGAGTCTTCGTGCAGGCCGAGCTCGCGGGCCAGAGTGGCGCCGACGAAGATCGTGGGCAGGGCGCTGGCGTCGAAGCGGGTCGCGGGTTCGCCGGCGGCCTGCTCTTCGGGCCACTCGTCGTCGTCGAGGAGATCGCCGCGGATCTCTCCGGGGATACGTTTGCGGGCGGCGGGGACCTGGGCGTAGTGGGCCATCGCGCGCTCGTACCAGCCTGAGCCGCGGGGATCGGGCGTGGCGGCGATCGCCGGCGGCAGCTCTTCCGGCTCGCGGTCGGGCACCGGCATCAATTCGAAGTCGGAGCGCAGGACCGGGAGCGGGATCGCCCGCCCGCTGCCGCGTTGCAGGTGGGCCGGCAGGTCGATCACCTCGGACGCCGTCTCGGGCTCGATCCCTTTCACCAGCACGCTGGCGAGGCGGAGGTCGTCGGTGCGGCCGCCCTCCGGGTCGTAGGGCGCCAGCATCATCGCGTAGTAGACGAACGGGCTCGCGCCGGTGACGCCCGGCCGGGCGCGCAGGAACGTCTCGAAGCGGCGGTACTCGGCCATGCCCGAGCTGCGCGTCACGTTGATGTGGGCGTACACGCCGAGCACGCGGCGTTCGAACTCGTGTTGGAAGCCGGTGGCGACCGACTGGACGACGATCAGCGCCGCGACCCCCAGGACCACCCCGATGATGCTGGTGGTGCCGAAGATCGACGAGTACTGGACGAGCAGCAGCAGCAGGCCGAGGAAGCTGGCGGCGGCGGTGGCGATCACCAGCGCGAGGCTGTGGTAGCCGAGGTTGAGCAGCAGCAGCGCGACGCCGGCGATCGCCCAGCACACCGCGCACAGCATGCGAGCGCCGCGCGGCACACGTTCGGCGCGGATGATCCGCAGGCCGAGCGATCGCTCGTAGCCGAGGGCGCCGGCCAGCAGCCAGTAGATCACGAGCTGGGCCAGCGCGGCGGCGCCGACGTAGCCGACCGTCGGGGCCCACGCGGGCAGCGAGTCGGCGAAGTCGAGCGGGACGGCGAGCGCGAGGGGCGAGGCCCACGACAGCACGAACAGGCTCAGCAGTCCGGCTCGCCGGGGAGCTCGCGCCCGCGCCCCGAACCGATCTCCCGCCTGATTCGGGCTTACACGGGCGAGCGGAGGGCCTTGTACGTGCGGCGGCTTCAGGCCGGGCACGCTAGCAGCCGGCCTTTGCGCGGTCAACGAGCGCGGAGCCCCGGACCCTCTTTAGCGCCGCGAAACCATCGCTCTGCGCTCGGGGCCGCCGTCTGTAAGGTCGACGGCGGGGCGCGCTCGACTTCCTTAGTTGAGTCAGGAAGCCGCCGCGGCCCGTCGTGCGCCGCTCACGGCAACCGACGATCGGGCGTATTCCTCGGCCCAGCACGGCCTGGCGCGAACCTTGACACACCTCGCTGGCGCAAGTTACGCTGCGCCGACCGCTGAATCTCGGAGCTCCCGCATGCCCAGACGGTTCCTTTCTTCGTTTGCCCTAGCGGCTTTCGGCCTGAGTTTGCTTCTCGGCTCTTCGGAGGCTTGGGCGGGACCTTACGACCTGCGGCTCAGCCAGTTAGGCACGATGGATCCGAGCGGCGTGGTGTCGGCCAACGACGGCGACTTCCGCAGCCTCGCGTCGGAGCTCGGCGTGTTGATGGCGCCGAAGCCGGTCGACCCCGCGGACTCGCTCGGCCTGTCGGGCTTCGCGCTGTCGGCCGACATCAGCCTCAACACGATCAGCAACGGCAAGGACTTCTGGAAGAACGCGACGCGCGGTGATCCAGGCAAGGTCGCGCCGACCCTGCAGATCATGGGTCGCAAGGGTCTGTGGCCGGGCATCGAGGTCGGCGCCGGTGCGACGCACCTGTTCGGCAGCCGCATGTGGACGATCAGCGGCTACGGCAAGGTCGCCATCCACGAGGGCTTCCACCACCTGCCGATCCCGTCCATCGCGCTGCGCGGCATGTTCTCGCGCCTCGTCGGCGCCGAGGACATGAACATGACGACGGGCTCGTTCGACATCTCGATCTCGCACGTGTTCGGAGTCGGCAAGACCGTCAACATGACGCCGTACATCGGCTACCAGGGCCTGATGATCTTCGCGCGCTCCGGCGTGCTCGACGCCACGCCGACGACGGACGAGTACCTCGACAAGTCGCCGGTGTTGAGCGAGTTCGTCTTCAAGGATGCGGGTATGATCTACCGGCACCGCCCGTTCCTCGGCTTCCGATTCATCTTCAGCGTCTTGCGCGTCGGCCTCGAGGCGATGATCGTCCCCGGTGGCAAGCGCCAGGGCGAGATCGAAGGCAACAAGGTCGCCGACACCTCCGGGCTGCAACAGCAGTACACTCTCTCCCTGGGTCTGGACTTCTAATGTTCGTCCTCTGTCCGTCCTGCGCCGGTCCCTTCCGCATCCCTGCCGACCAGATCGCCCCGCTGGTCCAGATCGCGTGCCCGCACTGCGAGTTCCGCATGATCTTGGACTTCGAGGCGGCCAACGAGCCGTCGCTCGCCGAACCCGGGCAGCTGTTCGCTCAGGGTTTCGAGAGCGCCGAGGCGTACTTCAGCGTCTACAGCCACGTCGGTCCGCAGTCCGACATCACCCCGCGCAAGGTCGAGGCTCCGCCGCCGGCGCGTCCGGTCGAGGCCGAGAAGCCGGCCGCGACGCCGCCCGTCAAGGCGCCGCCGACCTCGCCCGCCGCCACGCCGCCCGCGTCGGTGCAAACGCCTCCGACCCCGCCGGTGTCTGCCCCGCCGCCGCCCACGCCTGCGGCCGCCGAGCCGCCGCGAGCCGGCAACAAGACGATCATCCAGGCGCCGAAGCGGCCTGCGAGCATGGATCCGCGGGCCGGGGACGTGGCTGCGGCGCCGACCTCCGGCTCGTCGATGCGAGCCGGCAACAAGGCCGCTGATCTCGAGGCCGCCGAGGCGAAGGTCAGCGCCGTGCAGCCCGAGCCGCGGATTCCGCCGCACACGCCGCCGGCTCAGACCGCGACCAGCAACCCGCCGGCGCCGGCCGAGCCCGCCGTCACCGCCAAGGTCGAGCAGGCTGCGACGTCCAACGCGAACCTGCCGACCCCGAGGCAAGAGGTGGCCAGCAAGCCGCCCGAGCCGGAGAAGCTGCCGATCGCCAACACCACGCCGCCGACCGGCAGCTCCAACGTGGTCTACATCGCCCTGGTGGTGGTCGTCATCATCGCCATCGTGGTGGTCGTCGTCCTCAACTCGAAGGGATGACCGGGCGACGCCTCCGCGGCGTCGACGGCGAAGCCCGCTCGTTCCGGCTGGAACGGGCGGGCTTCGTGAATTTTGCGGCTCGAGATCGCGGAGGTCGGGAGGAACACGCTCAGCCGGGGCGGCTGTGCTTCGGCTCGTCCTTCGGCGTGACGTCGATCTCGCCGCGGCGGTCGGCCTCTTGCTGCTTGTCGTGTTCGATCGCCTTCATCTCCTTGCGGAACCCTCGCAGCATCTGACCGATGCTCGATCCCAGCGCGGGCAGCTTGGACGGGCCGAGCACGAGCAAGATGACCGCGACGATGATGACGATCTCGAGGGGACTGAGGACACCCAGGAGCATGGCCGAAAGGTAGTCCTTCGAGCCTCGCTTTGCTAGCGTGGGCGGCGATGCGAATGCGACCAGGTCCGGATCTGCGCGGGCGCCGCAAAACCGCCCCTACGCCCTCCTGGGTGGGGTTTGGCGGGCTTCTGACGGCGCTGTGGCTGGGCCTTGCAGGTGTGGCTCACGGCGCACCGGCCGAGGAGCGCGAACGGATCGGGCCCCTCGAGGTCGCCGGCGGCGGTCGCGACCAGGTGCGGGGTGGACGGCCCGACGGCGCCACGATCCACGAGACGCACGCGGCGCGGGCGGTCGACGCGGACGCGGCCGCGCGCGAGGACCTCGCCAGCTTCGAGCGCGGCGTGCTGACGAGCACACCGCGCTCGACGATCGAGAAGACCGCGCCGGAGAAGTGGATCGCCGCGCTGGCGCTGCCGGAGCTGCCGATCCGCTACGGCGCCAAATTGGTCGAATACTTGCGTTTCTTCAAGGACGACGCCAAGGGCCAGGCGCTCATACGCGGCTGGGTGCGGCGCATGAACCGCTACGAGCACATCTTGCGCCCGATCCTCAAGGAGGTGGGCGTCCCCGAAGATCTGGTGTTCGTGGCCATGGCGGAGAGCGGGTTTCAGCCGCACCGTCGCTCGCGCGTGGGGGCCGCCGGGCTGTGGCAGTTCATGGAGCCGACCGGCAAGGTCTACGGCCTCGAGCAGAACTACTGGGTCGACGAGCGGCACGACATCGAGCGCTCGACCTACGCGGCGGCCGCCTACCTCAAGGACCTGCGGGTGCGCTTCGGCTCGTGGGAGATGGCGCTGGCGGCCTTCAACGGCGGCTACGGCCTGGCCATGACTGCGATCGCCCGGGCCAACAGCAACAACTTCTGGGCCCTGTGCGAGATCGAGAGCGGCCTGCCGCACGCGACCACGCTCTACGTGCCGAAGATCCTGGCGGCCGCGCTGGTCGGCCGCAACCGGGCCGCGTTCAAGGTCGGGCCTGACCTTTCGGACAGCTTGCCGCCGATCCACTTCGTCAAGGTCGACGTCCCGCCGGGCACCGCCCTCAGCGCGGTGGCCAAGGCGATCGACGAGGACCCGGCGCTGCTCGAGGAGCTCAACGCCCAGCTGATCCGCAAGCGGACCCCGCCGGGGCGCAGCTATCCGGTGCGGATCCCCAAGGCCAAGCTGGCCGCGTGGGAGCGCGGCGGCGTGCGCGACGGCGCCGGCGGCGACCACATCCAGCACGTGGTCGCCTACGGCGAGACCGTCGCCGCGATCGCCCAGCGCTACGGCGCCACCGAGGCCCAGCTGCGCAAGCTCAACGGCCTCGAGGACAACGGCGAGCTCGAGCGCGGCGTGGTGCTCCTGGTCCCGCGCGGCTCGGCCGCCGCGGCACCTGCCTCTACGGACAGGTTGCTGGTGCCGGCGCCGAAGGTCGCCGTCGGCCCCGACCAGCGCCTGGTGTTCTTCGCCGTCACCCGCTCGACCACCCCGCGCGGCCTGGCCGACGCCTTCTCTGTCCCGTGGGACAGCATCGTCGCGTGGAACGACCTCGACCCGCAGGCGCGGCTGCAGCCCGGCCAGGTGCTGCAGATCGTGGTCCCGCGCTCGTTCGACGCCCGGGCCGCCAAGATCGTCGTGCTCGAGCAGAGCGCCGTCGACCTGGTGGTCCGCGGCTCGCGCGAGCACCTCGAGGCCGGCCTCAAGCAGCGGGGCCTGGTGCGGCGCGGCTACAAGGCGAAGAAGGGCGACACCCTCGAGAAGATCGGCAAGCGCTTCGACCTCACCGACGGCGACCTCGCGCGGATCAACGGCATCGACCGCGGCCACGCGCCCGCGGCCGGCCAGCTGCTCGTCGTCTACGTCAAGGCGGGCGAGACCCGCGGCACCGTCGACGCCCCGGCGCCGCGCGGCAACATCGGCCCTGCGCCCGACGACCTGCGCGCCGACGTCGCCGCCGAGGACGTCGACGCCACGCGCTACGCCGCCACCGCCGACGACCCGAGCGCCGCGTCCGCCGTCGACAACCCGGTACCCTCGACCGAGGAGACCAACTCCCTGCCCGGCAAGCGCGGCTGGTCGAAGCGCGGCAAGCACAAGACCACGCCGCCGACGCCGACCAAGAAGGGCAAGAAGAAGAGCGGATGATCGCCGACGACCTCGAGCCCGAAGCCGCCCTCGCGCGCGTCCTCGCCGCCTGCGCCCCCCTGCCCGGCGAGCGGAGGGCCTTGCCGGCCGCGCGCGGCCGCGTCCTCGCCGAGACCCTGCAGGCCCGCTGGGCCATGCCCGGGGCCGACGTCAGCACCATGGACGGCTGGGCGGTGCGCGCCGTCGACCTGTCCTCGGAGACAGGCGAGGTCGAGCTCGCGGTCGCCGGCGAGAGCGCCGCCGGTCACCCCTCCGCCGCCGCGCTGCGGCCGGGCGAGGCCGCGCGGATCTCCACCGGCGCGGTCCTGCCGCCGGGCGCCGACGCGGTGGTCGCCCAGGAGGACGTCGAACGCCGGGGCGAGCGCCTGCGCATCGACCTCGCCCGCGCCGGCCAGGTGCGGCCCGGGCACTTCGTCCGCAAGGCCGGCAGCGACCTCGCGGCCGGGGTCGAGATCCTGTCCCCCGGGACAGCCCTGCGCCCCGGCGACCTGGCGCTGGCCGCCGGGGCCGGTCACCCCGACGTCCTGGTCCACCGGGCCCCGCGGGTCACCGTCCTGTGCACCGGCGACGAGCTGGTCGACATCGGCTGTCCTCCGGGACATGGCCAGGTCGTCAGCAGCAACGGCCTCATGCTCGCCTGCCAGGCCGAGGAGGCCGGCGCCGACGTGCGCGACCTCGGGCGCGTCGGTGACGAGCCCGAGGCGCTGCGCCGGGCCCTGGCCGACGCCGCCGCGGGCGCCGACGTCGTGCTTGTCAGCGGCGGGATCTCGGTCGGCGACCACGACCTCGTGTGGCCGGCCCTGCTCGCGCTCGGGGTCGAGCCGATCTTCCGCCGCGTCCGCCTGCGCCCCGGGCGGCCGCTGGCGTTCGCCCGCCTCGGCGACGCGCTGGTGTTCGCCCTGCCCGGCAACCCGGCCAGCACCTACGTCGGCTTCGAGCTGTTCGCCCGCCCCGCCCTGCGCCGCCTGGGCGGCCACCTGAACGTCGAGCGGCCGCGCCGGCGGGTCGTCCTCGCCGCCCCTGCCGAAGGCGCCGGGCGCCGCACCCACTGCGTCCGCGCCCGCCTGGTCGACGGCCGCGCCGAGCCGCTGCCGAGCCAGGTCTCCGGCGCCCTGACCTCCCTGCGCGCCTGCGACCTCCTCGTCCTCGTCCCGCCCGGCCCCGGCCTGCCCGCCGGCGCCGAGGCCGAGGCGCTGGTCCTCGCCGATCCCGGAGTCGCGTGACGCGCTCCAACAGAGGTCCTGAAGGCCAGGTCCCGAAGGACAGGGCGAATGGACCAGGTCCCGAGGACCAGGCCCCAAAGGCCAGGGCGGAGGGGACAGGTCCCAAAGGCCAGGCTTCGAGGGCCGGCACGAACAGGACCGTGGAACACGCCGATTCGGCCAGCGCGCGGAGTGAGACGAGGACGGCCGGCCGGTCCGCGCCCCCCGCGGGCACGCTCTCCGACCGCCACGACTTCTCCACCCGCCCCGCAGACGCGCCCTCCGACCGCCACGACCTCTCCACCCGTCCCGCAGACGCGCCCTCCGACAACCTCTCCACCCGCCTCGTCTGCGTCGCCGAGTCCGAGGACGACGGTGCCCGCGCCGACGTCGTCCTCGGCCGGCGCCTCGTCGGCCTGTCGCGCCGGGTCGCGCGGGAGCTCGCGCTGGCCGGGCGGCTCACGGTCGACGGCCGGCGGGCCCCGCCGTCGCACCGCGTCCGCGCCGGCGAGCGCCTCGAGCTCGCAGCTCCGGCCGCGCCCGCGGTCGTCGAAGGTCCCGAGCTGCTCGCTGCCACCGACGCCCTCGTCTACGTCGTCAAGCCGGCCGGCCTGCACACCCATCGCCTGCGGCCCGACGATCCGCCCGCCCTGGCCGATCGCGTGGCCGCCCGCTTCCCCGAGTGCGCGGCGGCCAGCCTCGACGTCCGCGAGGGCGGCGCCGTCCACCGGCTCGACCGCGGCACCTCGGGAGTCGTCGCCTTCGCGCGCACCCGCGACGCCTTCCTCGCCGCGCGCGACGCCTTCGCCGCCAGCCGCGTCGGCAAGCACTACATGGCCGTTACGACATGTACTTTTGACCATGTGTGGCCGCCCCCGCCCGACTCCTGGCTCGCGCCCGTGAGCGCCAGCATGGTCGAGGTCCGAGCCCCGCTCGGCCCCGGCTTCGGGCGAGATCGCGTCGCCGTCCGCCGCACCGGTCAACCCGCGCGCACGCGGGTAGAGCCGCACAGCCCGCCGGGTGCGCGCCGGCTGTGGTCGCTCGAGCTGCTGACCGGCCGTCGCCACCAGGCCCGCGTCCACCTCGCCTGGCTCGGCCTGCCGATCCTCGGCGACGAGCTCTACGGCGGCGACCCTGCCGATCGCCTGTACCTGCACGCGCTGCGCCTCGACCTCTCGGCCGCGATCGCCGGCGAAGAGCCGATCACCGCCCCCCTGCCCCCAGAGTTCACCGCGGCGCTCGCATGATCGCTCGTCGCTGACGTCGCTGCCGGGAGGCGCCGGCTCGCTCGCCAAGGGCCGATCGTCGATGTGAGTGGAGCAATGGAGTAGGAGCCGTCGCGGCAAGAGTGTAGAGGGGCGTTCGGTGGTGTCGGCGATGAGCGGCAAGCGAGTCGCAGCGGAGGCAAGTGGGTAGGTCGTTGGGTCGTGCGGCTCGTGCTCGCGAAGGGCCGATCGTCGATGTGAGTGGAGCAAGGGAGTAGGAGCCGTCCTGGCGTAGAGGGCGCGTTTGCTGATTTCGGTGTCAGCAATCGCGTAGCAATCGAGGCAAGTGGGTAGGTGCATGTTCGCAGGGCGGACATGCCCAAGGTTGAGCAATGAAGTAGTGTCCTCGCAACGGGCGCCTCGCTGGGATCGGTGGGCTGCAAGCGTGTGGAAAGAGTTGGCTGTTCGAGAGCTGCACGGCCCGAGCGCGGAGCAGCAAACTCGTAGTTCTTGGGCAAGTGGATAAAGCTGCCGCCTCGAGCGGTCGTCGTCGGGGCACGAGCCTCGATGGAGTTCGCAAGCGAGGAGAGCGAGCGCGGGAGCCGATGCAGCAAGCAAGTAGAGCTGCTGCTCATGGAGATCGGCAGCGCTGTATCGCCGGCACCATCGAACGCCCCTCTACACTCTTGCCGCGACCGCTCTACTCCCTTGCTCCACTCATATCGACGATCGGCCCTTGGCGAGCACGAGGCGCACAGCCCGACGACCTACCCACTTGCCTCCATTGCTACTCGCTTGCCGCTCATCGCCGACACCACCGAACGCCCCTCTACACTCTTGCCGCGACCGCTCCTACTCCCTTGCTCCGCCTCATCCGCCAACCGCACAGCCCAACCTCCTACCCACTCGCTTCCACTGCTACGCGCTTGCTCGCCGACACCGCCCGAACTCGCTCTCTACGCTCTTGTTGTGACGACCTACCCACTTGCCTCCAATGCTACGCGCTTGCTGCACACCGACACCAGCGAACGTGACCTGCGACGGCTCCTACGCCCTTGCTCCACTCCTACGCGATTGCCCGCTGACGAGCACCAACGCTCTCTACGCTCTTGCTGCGACGGCTCCTACTCCCTTGCTCCGCTCCGCCTTATCCGCCAAGCGTCACCGCCCTCGCCTACCCCCTTGCCATCATTGCCCCGCCTGCCGCTCTACACACCCGGCACCGGCCGCGACCGGTAGGGCGCGTGACTGTAGTATTTCGGCCGCGCGTCCAGCCTCACGTGCAGCCACGGCACCGCGCTGCCGGACGTGCTCAGCCACACCGGCGCCGAACTCCGGCCCCATGCGGCTTCCAGCGCCGCGCCGACCGCCTGCCATAGCGCATCGATCTTCCGCGCCGGGCCAGCCCGCACGAACGCCGCCAGGTGGCCATACGCAGCGTCCTCGGCCGCCGCTCGCGGCACCACCAGCACCGCGTCGCCGCCGAGGTTGGCGAACGTGCACACCTGCGCACCCTCGTCATTCTCCAGGTGCTCTGCGAACGCCGCCGACGACGGCTCTGCGCGCGACAGGTGGGGCGCCGACACCACCACCATCTCGAACGCCGACGCCGTCGACGTCGCCGACACCGCCGGCGTCTCCCAGAAGAACGCCGGGAACGGGCTCGCCGCCAGCGTCTCGGTGAGCGCCGACCGCAGCGCCGGATCTACGCGCAGACCGGCCGCGAACGCGGCCCAGGACACCGCCGTACCACCTGACAGGAGCCGATGCCGGCGCGTATCGGCGCCGAGGAGCTCGCACGTGAATTCTGGAGGACCCGCCACGCCGCGATCGTACACCTCGCGGTCGCTCGCCGGTCGGCTGGCCGATCGGACAGGCGCTGACGGGCGCGCGCGGCGACCGGTCGCGCGCCGGGCTTCGCCTCAGAAAGCTCGGTGCGCGCCAGCACGCGGGTGTATGCTTCGAGGATGCGAACCCGGCACTTCGGCGCGACCGACCCTGGTTTGCGGCGGAGCCACAACGAGGACGCCTTCCTCGCCGACGAGCAGCTCGGGCTCTTCATCGTCTGCGACGGCGTCGGCGGGCGAGCATTCGGCGAGGTCGCCTCGCAGGAGACCGTCGAGATCATCTGGGAGTGGGTCAAGCGCGAGGCCGCGGAGATCGCCGCCGCGACCGACGAGGCCCGGGTCGCGCGGCGCATGGTCGTGCACGCGCGGCCGTTGCCGGGCCCGCAGGTGTGGCTCACGCCCGCCACCGTCGCGCGGCTCGGCGCGCTGATCCGCGGCGCGCTGCAGAACGCCTGCTACATGGTCCACGGCATGGCCGAGGTCGACGCCAACTACTCGGGCATGAGCACCACCGCCTCCGTCGTGCTCGTCGCCGGCGAGCTGGCGGTCATCGGCCAGGTCGGCGACTCGCGGGTCTACCTCGCGCGGGGCGACGACGTGCGCCAGCTTACCGAGGATCACACCCTGCTCAACATGCAGGTCAAGCAGGGCCTCGTCAGCCCCGAGCAGGCGCGCGGACGCAAGAGTCAGATCACCCGCGCGATCGGCCTCCACGACTTCGTCGAGGTCGACATCCTCGCCTTCCCGCTGCAGATCGGCGACCGCCTGCTGCTCTGCTCCGACGGCCTGCACGAGTACCTCGACAGCGCCGACACCTTGACCGACCTGTTCCACCTCGACGCCCGCGACGCCGCGCCGGCCGCCATCGCCCACGCCAACGCGTGCGGCGGCAAGGACAACATCACCGCCCTGTTCGTCGAGCTCCTCGACAACACCCGCGGCCCGTGACCGCCCGCTCGTCGAGCTCCTCGAAGCGCCCGCGACCCGCGACCGCCCGGCCGGATCTTCGACAGCGCCCGTGCATCGCGACCTCCTGCCTCGACGCGGCAATCGGCGACGCGCGCCTGCGCGCATCGAACGCTTCACCGATCGATCTCGCCGACGTCATCCCCCGCAAGCGCCGCACAGCTCGCCTTAGGACGAGCCCGCCGGCACACCCCGCCGCTGTCTCCGCCACCTGTCTCTTCCGCCAGGAGGCCGCGTACCTCGAGTCGGCGACCGCGGCGCACCGTAGAGCCCGCGCCACGGGCGAGCCCCGCGACCAGCTTGCGGCCGCGACAGAATGCACATACCTGACCGATGGGACACCTGCCGAGCCGCGCGCGGTCGCGCGCTCCCGGGGCGGCTCCCCGGCGACCTCCGCGGCGTGCAGCGGTTTACGCGTCTTCTCATCGCCGGCGGATGGGGCTCCAATGGCTGCACCATGCGTCGCTCCCTTACTCCCTGCACCCTGGCCTTGCTCGGACTCGTCCTCATGCCCGCATGCGGCGACGACGGCACCGCGACCACCGAGAGCGCGAGCGAGACGACCGACAGCACCGGCACCACCGACGACACGACCACCGCCGCGCCGACCACCGAGCCGCCGACCTCCTCGACCACGGTCGAGCCGACGTCGACGACGACCACCACGGAGACGGCGACCGATCCGCTGACCGGCACCACCACGCTCGACACCGACACCACCACCGACACCACCACCGGCGAGCCTGCGACCCTGTGCGAGCGGCTCGGCGGCGAGGCCGGCGTGGGCGAGCTGGTCGACGGCGCGCTGGGGGTCGTGCTGAGCGACGACAAGGTCAACGGCTACTTCCTCAACAGCGACGTCGACGCCGGCAACCTGCGCGCCTGTCTGATCAAGCAGCTCGGCGCGGTGGCCGGCTGCGCGGGCGTCGAGTACGACTGCCTCGACATGAAGACCGCGCACGCGGGCCTCGGGATCTCGACCGCCGACTTCATGGACTTCGCGCTCGACTTCTCGACCGCGCTCGACGCCCACCAGGGCGCGCACCCCGACCTGAGCGACGACGACAAGACCGCGATCCTCACCGCCCTCGGCGACCTCGCCCCCGACATCGTCGAGGACGCGAAAAACGACCTCACCGTCTACCAGCGCGTCGGTCGCAAGCCGGCGATCAAGGGCCTCGTCGGCGCCCCGGGCCAGGCCGGCTCGTTCGTCGACAACGTCGCCAACGACGCCGCCATCAACGGCTTCTTCGGCGCCACCGACTTCGAGCGCCTCAACACCTGTCTCACGCGCCAGGTCGGCGGCATCGACGGGCCCACCAAGTACGGCCTCGAGGTCGACGCCCCGGACGGCGTCGACCCCGGCGTCGGCGCCGGCGCGGCGTGCAAGACCATGGCCGAGGTGCACGTCGGCCTGCTCGACGCCAACGACAACGTCGGCATCGACATCAACGACTTCGGCGCGCTGGTGGCCGACCTCGTCACCGCGATGGAGGCCGCCGGCGTCGCCGCGACCGACCAGGAGGCGATCCTCGCCGTCCTCGGCCCGATGTGCGAGGACATCCTGGCGCCCGAGTTCAAGAACCAGTGCCCCGGCGCCAACAAGGTCGAGACCGTCGAGGCCCTGAACCTCGCCTTGCCGATCCCCGACGACGGCTACGACGCCTCGCTCGCCAGCATGGCCTGCGCCGTCCTCGACGTGCCCGACGACGGCATCAATTTCGTCGGCTCGGTCGCCGTCACGGTCGCCGCCGACCACACCTTCGTCGGCGACCTGGTGATCAAGATCCAGGGCCCCGACGGCACCCTCTCCACCATCCTCAGCCGCCCCGGCCTCGCCGAGGCCAACGACGGCCAGGGCGATTGCTGCGGCGACAACGCCAACATCAGCCAGTCGATGCCGCTCATGTTCAAGAACGGCGGGGCCACCGACGCCGAGCAGATCGGCGCCGCCCTCCCGAACACCGGCGACATCGTGTGTGTCAACGAGCAGCCGCCGATCGCCTGCGAGTTCCACCCCAACCCCGGCGCCGGCCCGGGCATGGACCTCGACGACTTCCTCGGCCTGACCGCCAACGGCACCTGGCGCGTCTGCATCGGCGACGCCGGCGGCGGCGACACCGGCACCCTGCACGGCGTGACCCTCGGGATCGACAAGGTCAAGTACGACCCGACGCCCTGAGCCGCGCCGCCAGCTCCATCAGCGCCCCGGCGACGGCCGCGGTCTCGCGGCCGTCGTCGTACAGCGTCGCGTCGGCCAGCGCGTGGTTCGACGGGTGCATCACGTAGGCGTGCAGCCGCGCGGCCGCGATCGGCCGCCCCTGCGCCGCGAGGCGAGCCCCCAGAGTCGCCACCGCCGCCTCCGCGTCCGCGCCCGGCAACAGCAGGACCACCCGCGCCCGCGCCAGCGCCGCCTTGACCGCCGCCCGCAGATCGAGGTGCTCGTAGATCGAGTGACCGGCGCCGAAGTCGAGGATCGCGTCGTCACCTGTCCCATGGACCATATCGACGATCGCCGCCGCCTTGGCCTCCTCGAGCGCGCGCGCGGCCGCCTGCTCGCCACGCGCCGCCACCAGCCGGGCCCGCACCGCCTGCAGCCAGGCCCGCCGGCGCGCGGGCACGACGTCGCCGCCGACCACCCACTCGCCCGGCTCGACCGCCGCGACCGCCGGCTGCGCGCGCAGGTGCGGCCACCAGCGGGCGTCGACCTCGAGCGCGACGCGACCTGTCTCCTTGGCCAGATGCTCGGCGCAGCAGGTCTTGCCCGCGCCCGGCGGCCCGATCAGCGCCAGCGGGCCCGACCGCTCAGCCACCGCGCCCGTGCTCCGCGAGCGCGCGATGCCCGGCCTCCAGCACCTGCGCGGTCCAGTCGAGGAACGCCGCC
The DNA here is from genome assembly GCF_026965555.1 of Nannocystis punicea. Classification (GTDB taxonomy): domain Bacteria; phylum Myxococcota_A; class Polyangia; order Nannocystales; family Nannocystaceae; genus Nannocystis; species Nannocystis punicea. The sequence continues at coordinate 7,802,903 of NZ_CP114040.1, forward strand.
ACGAACACCGCCCCGTCGGCGTCGGTCTCGACGTGCTCGGCGATCTCACGCCGCCCGGCCTCCATGCGCTCGACGTTGCGGCGCAGCAGCCCGGCCAGGTAGTCGCGCATGTCCCGATCGGTCTCGCCGGCCAGCATCGCCACGTCGAGCGCAGTCACGTGCATGAACGAGTACTGCGCGTGGAACACCGCCGACATCGGCCGCTTGCGGTCGGTGCGAATGGGGCTGACGTACAGCCGATCGAGCGGGTTTTTGATCAGGCGCGCGCTCGACTCGAGCTCGAGGCCGAGCGCGAACAGCTTGTTGTGGGCCATCTCGTGCACCAGCGCCTGGGCAGTCGCTGCCGGGTCGTGCGTCGTCACCCACAGCACCCCGAACTGCGAGCTCTGCGACGTGCTGGCCGACCCGCGCAGCTCGGGCCAGCGCGCCGTCGGTCGCGCCGCCGCGCGCATCGGGCTGATCGTGTGCACGATCTGCGGCAGCTGCCGCGCCGCCGCCGGCCAGCGCGCCAACAACCGCAGCGCCTGCTCGAGTCCCGGATCTGCCAGCGGCCCGTGCTCGTAGTCCGGCGCCCGCGGGCAGCGCTCGCCGACGTGACGCACCGCCACGCGGCCGTCGCACACGCGCACCTCCGCGGCCGCCAGCGCCTCGGCCCGCGCGGCGTCGAGCTGCGGGAAGCGGGCCGCCGCCAGCCGCACGATCACCGCAGCGTCGTGGCCGTCGTCCTGCGGCGCCGCCAGACGGTCCCACGCGATCGCCGGCGCCGACGCCAGCACCGGCAACCTCGCGCGCCCCTCCGCGTGCGCCAGGCCGCGGAGGTGACGCGGCGCGTCGCTCACCAGCCGCCGCGCCGGCGCGCGGAACGGCGGCCGGGTCCCCTGCGCGCCCGCCTCGGGCCACCCGTCGCCGGCGCGCACGAACGCGTGGCAACCCGGCGAATCCTCGCTGTCGTGACACAGCTTGAACACGGGCGTCTTGACCTCGGCGATCCCGTGCAGCGCGCTCCAGCGGGTCGGCCACGAGAGCATCGCGAGCAGCCATTCCGCGGCCTCTGCGTCGCGGAGCCGCAACGCGACGACCCGCTCCTCCGCCGCCGCCAGGCTTGCAGCGCAGGTCGGCGAGCACACCGCGTGGTCGAGCACGCGCACCCCCAATCGCGCCAGCAGCGGCGACAGCAGCGGCGCGCACGTCAACACCGTCTCGCCGGCCGGCGGCCGCCAGCGCCACACCGGATCGCGCAGCGGTCCTCCTTCGACGCAGCACTGCGGCGCTTCGACCGGCCCCAGCTCCTGCAAGGCACGCCGGACCCGCTCGAGCCGCGGCTCCCAGATCCTCCGCGCCGCGTCGCTCACCCACGAGACTCGAACGAACCGCGGCATGTCCTTCAGAACATGCTCTTCAGAACATGTCTTCTCCGCCATCACCGCGCGCAGCGCCGACTCGACCGTCGGGTTGTCGCCGCGGGTCCACGCCGCCAGCATGGCCGCCTCGACGCGCGGGCGCAGCGGGTGGAGCGACAGCGGCAGCTCGCCGGCCGCCCGCAGCTCGTGCTCGAGGTCGACGAACAGCCGCTTGTGGACGTCGCAGTGCTCGCTGCGGTTGCGCCAGTCGCCGGCGATCGCCGTGCCCGGACAGTGGCCCTTGCACATCAGGAAGAAGCGGCAGTCCTTGCAGCCGCCGTCGCGCTGCGGCGTGCGGTGCAGCGCCACGTAGCGCTCGTAGCCGGCGCGGTCGGCCTTGGTGAAGTCGACCCCGTCCTTGTTGGTGCGGCCGCAGTTGCTGCTGTGGCCGTCGCCCTCGATCCCCGTCACGGCCGCGGTCGTGTAGCTGTCGCAGGCCCGGAACACGCAGCCGGCCCGGGCGTCGCGGCCGCGCAGCATCTGCCGCATGTCCGTGAACACGTCGAGCTTCAGCGCCGGCACCTGCCGCTCGAGCGCCGCGAACGAGCGCAGCGCCGCCACGTTCTCGTCGGCGTCCAGCGCGTAGCGGGCCCCGACCGCGGGGTCGTCGACCTCGAGCGTGTGCAGCCGGGCCGCCCGCAGCCCGCGCGCGGCCAGGTCGGTCAGCCACGCGTGCATGCGCGGCAGCTTGTCCGCGGTCGCGTTGCCGCGGTGGAGCGTGACGATGAGGCTCACCGGCAGCCCCTCGGCCAGCAGGCGGGCGATCGCCGCCTCTGTCCTTTGGGTCAGCTCCCGCGTGCGCGCCGGAGTGCCGGCCCAGCGGGCGTCGTTGAGCTCGCCGGGCCCGTCGATCGACACGCCGACGCGGACCTTGTAGCGCTTGAACGCGGCGACGTGGTCCTCGCCGATCAGCGTGCCGTTGGTCTGCACGGTGTTGCCGCCGTGGCGCCCCAACCCGAACGCCCACAGCCGCTCGAGGTCGGCCAGCGGGACCATCAGGGCCTCGCCGCCGAACAGCGAGAACGGCCGCGGGTCGGCCTCGAGCGCCCGCAGGATCGCGGGCACGTCGTAGCGCCGGGCGACGTTGCCGGCGTCGCGCTGGGGGTTCTGATAGCAGTACTGGCAACCGATGTTGCAGCGCACCCCCAGCGGCCTGACCTCGATCCCCATGGCTCAGTAGTCGTCGATGTGGCCGATGACCGGGACGTCGACGTGGTCGACGTGCGGCAGGGGGATGTCGACGTGGGGGATCCAGCTGCCGCCGAAGATGTCGCCCATGACGTCTGCGACCTCGTTGGCCGCGTAGCCGGCCCCCTTCAGCGCCGAGTTCACCGCGCTGTCGGTGTAGCCGCCGACGTCCTTGAGGAACTTGCCGACCTCCTCGGCCGACTTGCCGAACGTGTTCTTGAGGATCTTCGCCGCCTCGTCCGCGCCGAGGCCCAGGTACTTGACCGCCTGCTCCGCGGTGGTGCCGAACGTCTTGACCAGCCCCTTGGCGATGTCCTCGCTCTTGGCGCCGACGTCCTGGAAGAACTTCGCCGCCTCCTGCGCGACCGGGGTGACGAACTCCTTGACCCACTTGAACGCGGTGTCGCCCGCCGCCTTGAGCACCCCGAGCACCGGCCCGAGGATCTGGTCCTTGAACCACCGCGAGAACTCCTGCGCCAGGTCCTCCGCGGTCTTGAACGGCACCGACACCTGCACCGGGCCGATCGTCTTGTTCTCGTAGAGGATCGTGAACGCGAAGGCCACACCCTGCGTGAACGCGCTCTTCGAGATCGTCGTCGCCACCTGGCAGCCGACCGTCAGGCCGACCGAGCGCCCGGCGATGTCGACCTTCACGCCGATCGTCGGCCCGTAGCGCAGGTCGAACACCCCGTCCTTCAGCTTGAGCTTGGCCTGGGCGTAGATGCCCATGTTGCCGCTCTGCAGGTCGATCGAGAAGCCCGACGTGTACATCTCGGCCTTGATCGACTGCGCGTAGAGCCCGCCGACCAGCACGATCTTGCCGTCGATCGCGCCGCCCTGACGCGACGCGGTGAACTCGACGTCGACCGACGCCCCGCCCGAGCCGGCGACGTCGGTGATGGCGAGGAAGTCCATCCCGCCGGCGCTCAGCTTGATCGGGTCCAGCTTGCCCTTCAGCGCCCCGCCGCTGCCGTAGTCGACCTTGCCGTACAGCTCGGCCTTCCAGCCCCACAGGTTGACCTTGCCGCCGAGCTCGAGGCCCGGGTCGTAGGTCTTGCCGGCGATCGTGCCGCCGTTGGGCGCGACGTGGATCAGCAGGTCCTTGATCTGGACGTCGATCAGCTTGCTGGCGTCGATCGCGTCGCTGGTGAGCGCGCCGATCAGGCGCGGGATGTCGAGGCCCTCCGGGCTCTCGATGCGGAGGATCGAGTTCTGCGGGGTGCCCGGGTCGATGAGCAGGCCGATCTCGCCGCCGAGCAGGCCGTCGCCGATGTGGATCCCGCCGCGCGCGCCGATCGCCACGAACGGGAACGTCGCAGTCGCGCTGAGCTGCACGCCGAAGCCGGTGATCGTGATGCCCTTGAAGCCGAACGGATCTTTCCAGGCCCCGTCGGCGGCATCGAGCGCGCCCCACACGGTCACCTTGCCGCCTTGCCCGATCTCCCCCTCGATCCCGCCGCGCAGCTCGAGCTGCTCGTTGCCGATGTTGAGCTCGAACGTCGCGGTCAGGCCGGCGGCCACGCTCGCCGTCTGGCGATCGACGTCGACCGACAGGCTGCGGAACACCACCGCCTGGGTCCCGAGCGCCACGTTCAGCAGCAGCTCGGCCTGGACCTTGAACAGCAGCTGCGCGCCGCGGCGCGACGCGATCGACAGCACCACCGTGCGCGAGTCGAGGCCGAGCGCCGGGAAGGTCGCCTGCAGCGCGCGGAACGGCTGGAACGTGTCACCCTTGACGGTCGTGAACAGGGTGATGCCGTCGACGTAGTCGCCGAGGTCGTCGTCGCTGCCCTCGTCGTTGGCGATCACGACCACGCTGCTCGCGTACGCCTCGACGAACGGCATCACCACCGCGTCGACGATCGTCCACAGCTCGCCCGGGAGGTTCGGCTTGACCTCCTTGATCATCAGGTCGTCGAGGCCCTTCGGCGTGGCGAACTTGAACACGTAGCCGATCGGGTCGGCCTTCGAGACGGTGATCTCGAGCGGGTTCACCGACGTGCGGAACGGCGCCGAGATCGTCGCCGCGCCCTTGTAGGCGATCGACTTGTCGAACGCCGAGGCGGTGATGTCGCCGGTGAACTGGATCGGCAGGGTGAACGGCAGCGAGAACAGGTCGAACGAGACCTCGCCCAGATCCTTGAGCCGCGCCAGGTCGGCCTGCGGATCGAGCTCGGGCGGCTTGGGCGTCGGCGTCTCCGGCTTCGGCGCCTCCGGCTTCGGCGGCGTGGGCACCGGCACCGGCGTGGCGACGATCCCCTTCGTCACCACCAGGCTCGACGTCTTGTCGTTGAAGTCGCCGACGTTGCTGGTGTCGGCCGTGAAGCTGACGCTGCGCCCGCGGAAGCCCGAGTGCTCGTAGAGCGTCACGGTCAGCCCCTTGGGCACCTTCACCGAGCTCAGGGTCTCGTCGCCGATGCCGAGCTGCGCCGCCTCGTAGCGGCCCGGGGCCAGCACCTGGCTCTTCCCGGCGAAGTTGACGTCGACGTAGATCGTCGCCCCCGCGGCCTCGGGCAGGCTGACCTTCTCGACCTTCACGCTGGCCGTCTTGTCGTTGAAGCTGCCGAGCGTGGTCGCGTGGGTGGTCAGCACCAGCTTGCGCCCGGCGAAGCCCGCCTGGTCGTAGAGCGACACCTGCAGCCCCTTCGGCACCTTGACCGAGCTGATCGCCCCCTTGAACTGCAGCGCCGCCGCGTCGTGGCGGCCCTCCGCGAGCCGCTGCTCGCGCCCGCCGAAGTGGTCGTTCTCGTACAGCGCCACCCCGGCCCACGCCTCGCCGCGCTCGACGATCACGCTCGAGATCTTGTCGCTCAGCTGGCCGATGTTGGCGCTGTCGGCCGCGAACGAGACCGAGGAGCCGCGCGCCTCGGCGTCGGCGAACAGGGTCACGCGCCAGCCCTGCGGCACCTTGACCGAGCTGATCGCGTCGTCGCCGACGCCCAGCTTGGCGAGGTTGTGGTGGCCGACGCCGAGGGTCACGCTCTTGCCGGCGAAGTTCGCGTCGACGTAGAGCGTGACCCCGGTGGGCAGCCGCGCCGGCGGCTTCTCGCGCACCTCGATGCTCGACGTCTTGTCGTTGAAGTCGCCGACGTTGCTGGTGTCGGCCGAGAACGCGATCTTGCGCCCCCCGAACTTGGCGTCCTCATAAAGGATCGCCTCCATCCCCGCCGGCACCTTGAGCGAACTCAGCGCGTCGTTGCCGAGAGCCAGCTGCTTCACGTCGTAGCGACCGACGGTGAGCAGCTGGCTCTTGCCGGCGAAATTGACATGCTCGAATACTGTGACCTCGCGACCCATGGCACCCCCCTGCCCGAAGCGAGCCCGACCGTAGCAAAGCCGCGACTTTGGCGACATGCCCGAGAGGACATGTGACGGGCCACGACCGCGCGCTTATTCGCCGCGCGCGAGCGGGCGCGCGAGCGCGAGGAATTGCGCGGCGAGCCGCGACCAGCCGCCCGCGTCCGCCTCTGCAGCCGCCTTTGCGAGCTCGGTGAACGCCCGCTCCGCCAATGCATCGAGGATCGATGCGAGCCGGTCCGTGGCCATGCAATCATCGTTCGCCAGCGAGAGCGCGAGGTTGACCGCGCCGCGGCGGGCGTCGTCGTCGAGGTCGTCGAGGTCGTCGACGATCCGCCAGGCGACGAACAGGCGCTCGAGGACGCCGACGATGCGATCGCGCGCGGCGGGTCCCCCCATTCGCCAGGCGCAGAGGGCGGGCACGATCGTCCACGTGGCCATCTCTGCGCGCGCGCTCGCCAGCGCGGCTTCGAGCGCGATCGGCCCGCGCGCGCGATCGACCGCGGCGAAGTGACGATCGATCTGCGTCGCCGCGAACGCCTCCATCTCGACCTCGCCCGCGGCCAGCCGCGCCACCGCCGTCTCGAAGCGCGACCAGGCGCGCGTGCGCAGCTGCAGCAGCGCCGGCGCGCAGGCCAGCTGCCCGTCGCACAGGTGATCGTCGAGCAAGTGCAGCAGGAGCGCGAGCGACTGCCCCACCCCGGCCTCGGCGGCGAGCTCCGCAGGCAGCCCCTCGCGCAGCGACAGCAGCGACGCCCACAGCGGCGGCGGAAACTTGCGCAGGACGCCCCCCGGACCGCGCCCGCGCGCCTCGACGTCGAGGAAGGCAGCGGCCCCCGCGCGCAGCGGCGCAGGCAGGGTCGCCGCCACCGACTGCAGCGCTTCGCCGAGCTGTGCCTGCAGCTCGCGCTCGGCCGGCGTGAGCTCGACGCGGCCGAACTGCCAGCGACGACCCGAGACCGGCGCCGCCGTGCCGCCGCGGCTCGTGGCCGAGGCGGCCGCCGATGCGTCACCTGTCCCTTGGGACACTTCAAAAATTGCGCCGGAGCTGTCCGGGTCGTAGCGGCCGGGCGCGAGGATGTCGCCCGGGTCGAGCGCCCGCCGGATCTTCGCCAGCGTCGCCCGGTACACCGGATCTGTCCCGCCGGCCAGGTGCATCGACGGCAGGCCGAGGCGGTACGGCAGCAGGCCGCGCGCCGCCAGACCGCGGAGCAGGGCGTCGTGGCAGGCCAGCGCGCGCGCGTCCTCGCCGGGGCGGCGGCGGTCGAACATCAGCGCCAGCACCACGTGGATCACCCGCGGCTCGGCCCACTGCAGGCTGACGGCCGGATCGAAGCCGTGCGCGATCACCTGGTCTTCGAGCCAGGCGATCGTCGCCACCAGCTCCGCCCCGCGGGCCGGCACCACGGGCGCGCACCACAGCAGGCCGCAGCCGTCGGCCAGCGGGTCCGGCTGCGCCGGCGGCGGCTCACCGAGCGGCCAGTACAGCCGCGCCAGCGCGTCCTCGCCCGCCAGCGCGTCCGACTCGCGGGGGACGCGGGCGGTCCAGCCGTCGACATGTCCCTTCAGACATGTCTCTACCGACTCGAGCGCCGCCGCCCCGACCGCCTCGCTCGGCCCGTCGACCGTCACTTGCCCGAGCCAGCGCGCGCTCGGGCCGGCCGGGTTCTCGCGGTCGACCGCGGCCTGCGAGAGCGCCTGTCCTTCCGGACATGCCGGGCGCCGCCCCGCGATCGTCAGCAGCCGGCGATCGTTGTACAGCGAGACCGTGGCCGGCAGCGCGTCGGCCAGCTTGAGCGGGCGCAGCGCGTCGACCACCGCGGCCAGCCGCTCGCGGCGGTCGAGCGTGAACCGCAGCGCCCGCGACCACGCCGGCCGGGGCGTCAGCCACAGGGTCGCCCGCGCGACGATCCCGAGGCGTGACTGAAAGAACATGCTCTCGAGGCCAGGTCCCGCTGCCGAGCGCGACAGCCCGGCGCAGCGCGCGTCCGGCTCGCGATCGAAGCCGGTGCGCAGCAGCGAGCCGTCGGCGAGCACCACGTGGAGCCCGCACAGGCGCTCCGCGCGGGCCCCGTGGCGCCCGCGGCCGATCCCGCGCTCGAGCCCGTTGGCGAGCACGCTGGCGTCCGCCGGCGCGCCGGTGCGCGCGATCGTGAAGCCGGATCCGCGCAGCCGCTCGGCCAGCGCCGCGAACGTCACCCCGGGCTCGATCGCCACCGCGCCGAGCTCGCGATCGACCTCGCCGATCCGGTCGAGCCGCGCGAGCTCGAGGAGCACCGACCCGTCGCGCGTCGGCACCCGCGAGCCGTAGCCCAGGTTGCGCCCGCGGCTGCTCGGATACACCGGCACCCGCGCGTCCGCGGCCGCGCGCACGCACGCCTGCAGCTCCGCGAGCGTGCCTGGCCGGACCACGCAGGCCGGCGCGTTCGTGGTCGAAAACGTCGCGCGCGCGGCAGCGCGACGCGCCTCGGGATCGGCCAGCACGTGGGCCTCGCCGACGATGGTCCGAAAGGCCGCCAGCGCTCGCCACAGCTCGCTCATCCCGCCCGCATGCTAACGCATCGGCGCGGGCTTGACGGGCGCAGCGCCGCCCGCTGTGCTGAAGTCGATGATCCCTCTGCGCACGCGCCTCGACCTCGCGCCCCTGTTCGCCGCCCTCGGCTGGCTCGCCGCCTGCGGGCCGACCAAGGGCGGGACCGAATCGACCGGCGAGCCCACCGGCTCGACCACCGGCACCGGCGCGCCCACGACCGCCACGTCCGCGCCGACCACCGGCGATCCCGCCGCGTGCGCCGGCGAGCTCGCGCCGTTGATGCAGGCCCACGTCGAGCCGCCCGCGCCCTCGGGCTACGCGCGCTGCGACGACGGCATCGTCCACCGGCTCGAGAAGCTCGAGTGCCTGGCGCCGGCGACGCCCTCGAACTGTCCGGCCGACGCCTCGCCCGGCGAGTGCTTCACCGACGACGATTGCACCGAGCTGCCCTTTGGGTCATGTCGAGAGAGCGTCCTCTTCGGCGGCCTGGCCGCCACCGAGACCGGCGGCACCGGCCCGTCGTGCGTGTGCGAGTACGGCTGCCGCACCGACGCCGACTGCCCCGAAGGACAGATCTGCCGCTGCGCCGGCGACGGCCTCGGCTCCTACACCCGCTGCATCCCGGCCGGCTGCACCGCCGACGCCGACTGCCCCGGCGAGCTCTGCGGCGCCTCGCCCGGCCCGTGCTCCGACGGCCTCGTCAGCGCCGCCTGCACCACCTCGATGGACACCTGCGCCGGCGGCTCCGACTGCGAGGGCAACCTGTGCCTGCTCGAGGACGGCAAGTGGGTGTGCAACACCACCGATTGCGGCCGCCCCTTCGTCGTCGACGCGGCCCGCGTGACCGCCCCCGCGGCTCCGCGCGACGACTGGCGCGGCCTCGTCGCCGCCCCCGTCGCCGCGCCGGCCCTGCGCGCCCGCCTGCGCGACCACTGGACCGCGATCGCGCTGGCCGAGCACGCCTCGGTCGCCTCGTTCGCCGCCTTCGTCCTGCAGCTGCTGGCGGTCGGCGCCCCGCCGGCGCTGGTGAGCGACGCCCAGCGCGCGATGGCCGACGAGATCGAGCACGCGCGGATCGCCTTCGCGCTGGCCAGCCTGTACGAAGGGACAGGCGTCGGTCCCGGCTCGCTGCCCGTCGGCCGCCCGCACCTCGTCGGCGACCTCGACGCCGTGGTCGCCGCCGCGATCGCCGAGGCCTGCGTCGCCGAGACGCTCGCCGGCCTCGAGCTGCGCGAGGCCGCCGCTCGCGCCGAGGACCCCGCCCTCGCCCGCCTGCTGGCGCGGATCGCCGCCGACGAGCAGCGCCACGCCGAGCTCGGCTGGCGCTTCGTCCAGTGGGCCCTCGCCGAGGCCGGCGCCGACCGCCGCCGCGCCGAGGCCTGCTTCGCCGCCGCCGTGGCGCACACCGAAGCTGCTCTTCAGGACATGTCCTCACGGACCGGAGAGCCGGACCTGCGCGGCCACGGCGTGGTCGACGCACCGCTGCGCGCCGCGGTGTGGCGCCGCGGCCTCGACGGCCTCGTCCGCCCCGCGGCCGCCCGCCTGTGCGCCGCGTGAGCCGCCCTTCGCGGCACCCCACCCCACCCATTCGTGGTGGTCCGCCGCGGGCGACGTCCGATGATTCGCCGCTGTCCACGGCGCGGTGAATCCTCGGACAGTCCGGCGATTCGCCGCGTGCACGGGCCGTTGCCGCCACGCACGCCCGTCAGGGCGCGAGCGGGAGCGACGCGAACACCCCCTCGCCCTGCCCCGGCACCCATCCGCGGCCCAGGGCCTCGCGCGCCAGCTCGGCGACCCGTCCGGGCGTGATCGGCACGACCTCGGCGCGCCAGGCCTCCTCCACCGACACCTGCACGATCGCCCCGGTGCGCGACGCGTGGGCCAGGGTCACCGTGCATTCGTCGCAGTGCTGGCACTGCCGCCGCCCGCGCCGCCGCACCCACCAGAGCAGCTCGTGGCCGTCCACGACGATCGGTCGACTGCCGCGCCTCGCCAGCACCACCCCAGCGTGCGCCGCAGCGGCGCCGCGGTCAAGCTGCCGCGCCCTCGGGCCTCGGCGTCACGTTCCTCAGGGGCGACCGCCTCGTCGACTTCATCCAAATCGAGCACCGTCCTCGTCCTCGCGCCGCCCGTCCAGGCTGACGGGCCGTCCGGACCCCTCCTCCCGCCGCGCGCGGCCGCAACAATGTTCGCCTGGATCGGACATGCACGACGGCCGCGGATCCTTCCGGACGACCTCCGAGGCTTCGCCCGGCGGTACAATGTCCGGCGATGAGTCAGGCCCTCCACTCCTTATGGGTCGAGTTGCTCAAGGGCGAGGATCTGCGGCCGTGGATCCGCCGCGCCTTGCCCGAGCTCGCCGACATCATCCCCGCCGGTTCGGCGACCCCCAACGAGATCGCGGATCGATTGGTCGATGCGATCGGGACACGCAACCTCCACGCCCCCGTACTGCGCGCCCTGCAGGCGAAGTTCCCCGCGCGTCGAACCCAGCTCCTCGCGCTGGCCGCCCCGTTCGGCGTCGAACTGCCCCCGCCGGAGCCCGCGCTGCCATCCCCCGCACCTCGCGTGATCACCCCGTGGCTCGTGGTCGCGGCGCTCGTCCTCGGCATCGTCGCGTGGCAAGTGATCGAGCGGAGCAATGGTCCGGCGGCGGAGCCAAATACGGAGCCGCCCGCGCCGCCCCAGGATCTCCGCGGCGAACTGGCCAGGCTCTTCCAGCGCTCGCCCGACCACCTGCACCTCAACATCCCTGCCTTGCCCGCGCGGGACCTGGGCACCGTCCTCGCGCGTGCTCCCGACGATCGACACCTCCTGGCGACCCGCCTCCACATCGACGAGTCCGAGATCGTCGCCAGCAGGTCGCCCGTCGTGGCGCTCCGCGTCGAGCCGTCGCGGCGACTGGCGAGCAGCCTCGGCCTCGCCGTCAGCGATGACGAGCTCGCGGCGGCCGACATCGAGCTGCGCCTGGACGACCTCGTCGTCCGCGAAGTCGCGGGGTCTGCCCTGCGCAAGCGCATCGAGGCCGACCCGGACGTCACCGAGCAGCGCAAGCGGGGCGCCGCGCTGACCATCATCACCAGGACCTTCGAGGCCGTGCCCCAGCTCGCCTTCGCCCCGCGGCGCAGCGGCGACGCGGCGTGGCAGTCCCTGTACCAGCGGCTGACGACCGCCCGCGCGCCGGAGGTCGTCCACGACGGCCCGACCATCGTCCTCAAGGGCAACGCCGGCGCCGTGCTGGCATACGAGCTGTCTTCGGTCGAGTTTGTCGCCGCGCAGCTCGGCGACGGGAGCGACGTCCGGCTGCTGCCCGTGGTCGCAAGCGATCCGCAGGACGCCCCGGCGGTCGCCCCGCCGCGTACCGAGCCGCTGGAGCGGTTCGCATTCGCGGTCATCGCCGGCGAGCGCTACCGGCTCCACGGAAACCTGCCGGGGGCGAACGGCGCGGAGTTGGTGGCGCAGACGCTGCGGCGTGCCGGTGGTGAATCGCTCGTCGAGCTCGTGCCCGGCGAACTGACCGCCGGCGACGTGCGCCGCGCGCTCGATCAGCTCGTCGAGCGCGCACGCGCGACCCGACCCGCCTTGCTGGTCTTCTATTACTTCGGTCACGCGATGCCCGTCGGCCTCGGCCAGCAAGTCCTCGTCATGGGCGACTACACCGGCGACCTGAAGCGCGAGGTCTTCTCCGCAGCAGCCGTGACGCACCAGCTCGAGCGACCCGAGCACCCGATGCACGGCTCCAACCTCGAACAGCTCGTGCGCGTGGCCCAGGCGATCGAGACCGAGCTCCCGCCGCAGGTCCCCGGCCTCGTGACCGTCGCCGAGGTGCACCATCGCCTCGAGGAGAGCCAGATCCCCTTCGTCATCCTCGTCGATGGTTGCTACGAAGACAAAGAATTCGAGAGCATCCGCGAGCTGCTGCAACTCACCGAGTTCGGCGACTACTTCGGAACGGACGACGGCGCGACCGCCGAGCGAGAATTCCACGACAGGCTCATGCGCTACGGCGACGTCCCGACCCTGAAGGACGACGATCCCGTGATCGTCGCAGCCCGCCCTGGTCGCGCGGCCCCCGTGGTGGCCGACCCCAGACACGGATGGAGCCTCTCGCCGGGCGTCGGACCGCTCGGACGGCGCCTCTATCTCAATATCGACAGCGCGGATTCGTGGCCGGCCCTGTTGCGGACCTTGATCGATATCCAGCCGCTCGGTGAAGCGCGAATCAACGGCACGATCTCGTGGAGCGACCTTTCAGCCTTCGCAGCCCGCCTGCCACCCCAGCCAGCCGACGCGCCCTAGGCTCGGCCTCGCGCCTCCGAGCGCAGGAGCCTTCGCGCGGCGCGAACGTGCCATACTGCGACCCCGCATGAAGCAGCGCCTCGACCCCCGCCAACTCCAGGCCCACGCTCAGCGCGGCACCCCGCGCGTGCCCGAGCCGCTCGCGCGCTATCGCAGCAGTCTTGGCCGGCGCGACGGCGGCGACGACCCGTTCCCGCGCGGCCGCTATTGCCTCGACTTCGAGCTCCCGCGCGCCAGCGACGCCTGCGAGATGCGGGTCCGGGACTTCTACCAGGCGCTGCTGCCGTGGCTCGCGCACGACCTGGTCGAGCGGCCGCAGCCGTGGATCGACGTCGTCGCGCTGATCGACGAGTTGGTCACGCGCGAGGACGACTGGTACGCCTGGTCCGCCCCGTGGCCGCTGGCCGAGCTGCGCCTCGTCGTCGACGAGGTCGCCGCGCTGCTCGCCGCCCAACCCAACCCGTGCGCGCAGCAGTGGCTCGGCGACATCGACTACGAGCACCTCGGCCGCAGGTTCGCCGGGCTGCAGCAGGACCTCGCCGCGCACGCGTCCGACTGCACCGACGTCCTGATCAACGTGCACTGGTGGTGACCGCAGCACCCCGGCGGCTCCACGCTCGACGCTGCCCGTTCAACCTGTCCCGAGGGACATCCTATCAATCGCTCCTCGGCACGCCCCACCCACGCGATGCCGACCGCCCTGCCCTTTCTCGCGCGATTTTCTGTTAGCCTCGCCGCCGCAGTGTCGACGACCGCCGCACCCGCCAGCTCCGCCCGCCAGCGGCTCGCGCGGGTGCTGCTCGTCCTCGCCGCGATCGTCGCCGGCCTCGCCACCTACGGCCTCGGCAACGGCGGCACCTTCTACTTCCGCCTGGCGGCCGCACCGTTCGCGCCCGCCGAGCACGGCCCCTACTACCGCGAATCGCTGCTGCACGTCGGCCTCGCCCGCGCCCTCGGCCTCACCGGCGACATCGACGTCTTCCGCTTCTTCGTCCTGAGCTTCTTCTGGCTCGGCCTCGCCCGCCTCGTCGTCGTCGCCTCGCGCCGTCTGTCTCTCGCCGACCTCGCCCTCGTCGTCCTGGTCGCGACCTTCCACCCTGCGGCGATGATCGCCCACAGCTGGACCTGTCACCCGGACGCCCTCACCTACCTCCTGACCATCACCCTGTTGTTCGCGCGCCACCCTCTCGCGTGCGCAGGGATCGCCGCCCTCGGCGCGTGGACCCACCTGCCCATGTGGCTCGTCCTGTGCGCCAGCGCGATCGTCCTGTGGTTCGCCTTCGCCGAGCCGCGCGCCCGCCCGCGCGCCCTCGCGGTCCTCGCTGGCCTCCTCGTCGGCGCCGTCACCTGCAAGCTCGCCCTGCACCTCTGCGGGATCGGCCTCGCCGAGGATCGCTTCGCCGCCGCCGCCGCGCACCCGCTCCCCGTCCTCCTCCGCTACTGGACCGATCCCGGCTGGCCGATCCTCTACACCCTCTCCTTCGCCCACTTCGTCTGGCTGCCCTCCCTCCTGCTCGTGCTGCGTCGCCTCGCGCCGCGGGCCGTCCTCGGCCTCCTCATCACCCAGGCGCTCGCTCTCGGCGCGACCTTCTTCACCGAGGACACCACGCGGGTGTTCGCCTTCCTCGCCTTCGGCCCGCTGATCTACGGCCTCGTACGCGCGCTCGAGGTCCCCGCGCCGCACCGCGCTTACTACCTGCGCCCGCTCGTCCTCGTCGGCGTCCTCGTCACCCTCGCCGCCCCGAAGACCTTCGCCTGGAAGGGCCGCCTGCACGACCTCGACGCCCCGCGGGCCCACCTGCGGAGCCTCCTCTCGCCGCGCTGACGCAGCCCCTGTGCTGCTCCGGGTCTCGCTCGGCGCAGCCAGGGGATCGACCGAGCCACCTCGCGTCGATGCGCGCCGGCGACCGCGAAAAAAATCTTCGCCGCGCCGGGAAGATGCAGCCCGCCCGGCGTTGACCCGGCGAACCAGGACCGAGCCCCGCCGACCGCCGCGTCGCGCCGGCTTCGGCTCGCAGGGCCGCTCCTCTTCGGGAGCGCCACTCACGATCCCGACCCGCGCCTGCGCCCGCAGCGTCACGGCCGGCGGTGCACGTGTCCACTTCACCATGTCCGAACAATCATGTCCGAAAGCGCACGAGCAATTGTCATGAACTCCCGCATCATCCTCCCCACCGCCATCCTCCTCGCCTTCCCCGCCTGCGACGACCCCGACGACCTGAGCGCCGGGGAGGCCCTCGAGCTCGAGAACGACGAGGCCGACGACCAGGCCGACGGCGGCTTCGCCTCGACCGGCGGCCTCGACCTCGCCGCCGCCCTCCGGCCGCAGAGCATCGTCGGCGGCGGCCCGGCCAGCGAGGGCGAGTATCCCTTCATGGTCTCGCTCAACCGCCCCGGCTTCGGCCACTTCTGCGGCGGCAGCCTCGTCGCCCCGAGCTGGGTCTTGACCGCAGCGCACTGCGTCGAAGGTCGCGCGCCAGGCAGCTTCACCACCGTCATCGGCCGCACCGATCTCCTCAACACTGCGACCGGCGAGACCCGCAACGTCACGCGGATCGTCGTCCACCCGCGCTACGAGACCGAGGCCGGCGACTCCGACAACGACCTCGCGCTGCTCGAGCTGTCTTCGCCGTCGACGCGCACCCCGCTCGAGCTGGCCGCGCCGCACACCGGCAGCGACCGGATCTCGTGGATGCCGAACGCCCTCGCCACCGTGATCGGCTGGGGCGATCTGTGGGAGCTCGGCCCGAGCACCAACCACCTGCAGGAGGTCCAGGTGCCGGTCCTCACCGACACCTACGCCGCCCAGGCCAGCGTCTACGGCGGCCGCTACAACCCGGCCGTCCACGTCGCCGCCGGTCCAACCGCCGGCGGCAAGGACTCCTGTCAGGGCGACAGCGGCGGCCCGCTCATGGCCTGGACCGCCACCGGCCTGCAGCAGTTCGGCGTCGTCAGCTGGGGCGATGGATGCGCCCGTCCCGGCAAGCCCGGCATCTACACCAAGATCAGCAGCCAGCGGCTGCATCGATGGCTGCGCAGCGTCATCCACGAGACCCCCGCCGTCGGCGACGTCAACGGCGACGGCCGCGACGACATCATCACCTTCACCCACGGCGACTCGGGCACGGGGCCGCTCGACGTCTACGTCGCCCTCTCCAACGGCAGCAGCTTCGGCGCCGGCCAGCTATGGCAGGACTGGTTCGCCCACCGCGGCCACGCCGGCGCCGTCGGCGACTTCAACGGCGACGGCCGCGACGACATCTGGGCCTTCACCGAGAGCCAGGTGTGGGTCGCCCTTTCGCGCGGCTACGACTTCAACGGCAGCATCTACAACAGCAGCGTCGGCACCGCCGACATCGACGACATCGGCCGCGTCGCCGACGTCAACGGCGACGGCCGCGAGGACGCCGTCCTGTTCGCCGCCGACGGCACCGGCGACGTCCACGTCATGCTCTCGACCGGCGCGGGCTTCGGCGCCAGGACCAAGTGGCACGAGTACTTCGCCCCCGAGGGCGAGACGCCGATGCTCGCCGACTTCAACGCCGACGGCCGCGCCGACCTCGTCACCTTCACCCAGGGCATGAACGGCGCCCAGGCCGTCGTCGCCCTCTCCAACGGCTCGAGCTTCGGCGCCGCCGCGGTGTGGAACACCTGGTTCGCCCCCGCCGGCGAGGTCCCCGCGGTCGGCCGCTTCAACGCCGACGCTCGCGCCGACATCGCCACCTTCGATCGCTTCTACAACGTCTACGTCGGCACCTCGAACGGCGCGAGCAACTTCGCCTCCGCCCTGTGGAGCTCGTCCTTCGGCGACTGGAACGACACCCTGACCGCCGGCGACGTCAACGGCGACGGCCTCGATGACATCATCGCCTTCACGCAGGACCAGAACGCCGACGTGTGGGTCGCCCTGTCCAACGGCGCCAACGCCTTCGGCGCCCCGTACATCGCCCACAACTTCTTCGCCCCGTGAGCGCCTGACCGCGACCCGGCCCCGCGTCCCGCGACGCGGGCTGTGGACGCGCAATCCCATGACCACGCCGAGACCCGCGTCCCGCGACGCGGGCACTTTGTCTTGGCCGGTCACGACCTCGCGTCCACGACGACCCTCGCGTCGCGCCCGCTGCCGGGCGAAGCTCCGTCGCGTCCCGTCGACTTCTTGCTCTACACATTGGCGACTCCCGCGTCGCACATTTCAATGCCGTGAGCGTATGCGACCTCACGCGCTCGAGCGACCCGCGCCTCGTCCCGGTCGCCGCGGACAGCCGTCACCGACATGTCCCTCGAGACATCTTTCGTTCCGCGCGCCCGTACGCGCCCGCAGGAGCGCCTGCGCGAGCTCGTCCCCGCGCGAGCGAGCGCCTCGCGCGGCGATCGCCCCCGCGCGAATCCCACGCGCGGCTCGCTGCTTCGCCCCGGAGCGCAGTGCCCGCGGAGCGGTCCTCGGCTACAAGCGACGCATGCCACTTACGCATCGCTTCCCCCTCCCCCTTTCCCTCTGCCTGCTCCTCGCCGCCTGCACCGACCCGGGCTCGACCACCGACGGCAGCTCGACCGACGCCGGACCGACGACCACCACGACCGCTCCGTCGACCACCGTCGACGAGCCGACAACCACGACCGGCGTCGACACCACCACCGGCGACACCGCCACCACCGTCGCCACCACCGTCGACACCACCGGCGAGACCACCACTGTCGATACCACCGGCGTCGACACCACTTCGGCGGGCCAGGAGTGCCCGCCGGTGAGCGGCACCTTCGGCCCCGCCGGCGGCGAGCTCTCGCTGTGCGGCGCCACCCTGCGCGTCCCCACCGACGCAGTCGCCGAGGACGTCGTGTTCGGCATCGAAGTCGTCGATCCGCCCGTCGACCCGCCGTTCGAGCAGGAGTTCGCCTCGCCGGTGTTTCGCTTCACTCCGGACGACGTCGCCTTCGCTCAGCCGGTCGAGCTGATCTTGCCGCGCCCCGTCACCGACGCTCGGATCTCCCTCGGCCGCTACGCCCCCGAGGACGACGCGTTCTGGATCGTCGAGGCCTGCAAGGTCACCGACACCACGATCTCCCAGAGCTTCTTCCAGCTCGGCACCTTCGCCGCCCTGCGCGGCACCTACGACTATCCGGACAGCACCTCCGGCCTCGGCGACGGCAGCGTCGAGCTCGAGATCCTCGGCACCACCGCGACCTTCCCGATCGACATGAGCGGCTTCGGCATCTACGCCGACGCCGAGGACGGCAGCCGCACCGTCACCGTCAAGACCATGCGCGAGATCGACGACGGCCTCGAGTCGCTGCGCATCGACTTCGCGGTCGACAGCTCCGGCGACATCGCCAGCCTGATCGCCGTCGAGTGGCTCTCCACCGCCAACGGCGGCGGCGGCTACACGTACATCGCCGATCTCATCGGCTCCGACGGCGTCATCACCCTCACCGACAACGCCGACAATCACTTCGCCGGCGAGCTCGGCGCCAACGTCCACGGCGGCAACCCGCCCCACGACGAGCCGCTCCACGCGACCTTCGACTTCACCGTCGAGAAATACACCTTCCCGCCCGAGCTCAGCTGCTTCGGCGGCGGCGGCTGACCTTTCGGCCAGCTCGCCCCGCTGTCGGCGTCGCGGCCGGCTCCTCGGTCGCGCGGTCCTCCCGCGCGGCCGAGCCACCCGCCGCGGCCGCCGAGTCGAGCAACGCCGCCACCTCGTACTCGCCGAGGCAGCCCGCGCCGGCCGTCACGAGCACCCGGCGCATCGAATCGTAGGCGAGCGCGGCGATGCCGTCGGCCGACTCGAGCGTCGCCAGACGCTGCCACACGCCCGCGCCGCGATAGACGTACAGCCACGGCTCCGGGGCGTAATCGGGGTAGCCGACCAGGAACAGCGTCGCTGACGCCGAATCGAACGCGAGCAGCAGCGCCCCGCCGAGCAGGGACTGCACGCCGTCGCCGAAGTCCGCGGCGAAGCTCGCCCACTCCTCGCCGTCGCACTCGTATGTCTTCGGGCTGGCGACGTAATTCTTGAGCGTGCCGCCGACGACGATCCACGCCCCGCGCGAGCGATCGAACGCCACCTTGGCCTCCGTGGCGGCCGGCGCCGCGCCCTTCGCCGGCACCTCGGCCCACCGCTCGCCATCGAACAGCCACGTGTCGCCGAGGCGCTTGGCGCCGCGCACCGGCTCGCCGCCGACGAGGAAGATCCGCCCGTCTCCGTCGCTGCCGACATTCGTGGTGTCGCGCTCGACGAACTGCGCCGGCCCCTCCGCGACGCGCTGCCAACATTCGCCGGCGAGGCGAAACAGCTCCCCCGAGAACCCCACCGCGAAGCAGCCGCCCGCGTCCGCGACCAGCGCGAGCGCCGGGGGCGACGGCGCCAGCAGCTGCAGCTCGCCCTCGACCAGGGCCGAGACCGCCGCCGACTTGTAAGGCCGCTGCGCTGCGCGCGAGAAGTCGCCGTGAGGGGACCCCTGCGTGCCCCAGAACAGCACAGGGCCGCCGGTGCTCGCCGCCGCGATCGCGGGCACCGGTTGGCCTGCCGGCACCAGCCGCTCCCCGTCGTACCGCGCCAGCGTCGTCGCCACCGTGCCCGGGCCGAACCACGGGCCGTAGACGAACGTGGTGTCTCGATCGCCGTCGTACGCGGCCCCGCCGTACGCTTCGAGGGCGCCAGCCTCGCGCCGCGACCAGCCGTCGTCGCCGAGCTCCCACAACAATGCCTCGTGATCTCGCGTCGACCGTTGGTTGTGCAGATACAGCAGATCCCCGCCGCGCGGCGCCTGGGCGAGCGTGTTGGGCTTCCACGGCAACGTCGGCAGCTCGCCGAGCGCGTGCCAGGCCCGCCCGTCCCAGCCGTGCGTCGCGCAGGTGTCGTTGTCGATGAACACCGCGAGCTCGCGCCGCCCGTCCCAGCCCGCATACGTCTCGTACGTCCCGGCCTCCGCGAGCGGCGACCCGACGTCGCGCCACACGCCGTCGACGCCGAGCTCGCGCACGGTCAACCCGCCGCGGGTCTTTCGCTGCGCCTCGATCTCCAGGCTCATGTCCCGCTGACCGACGAAGTGCACGAGCACGCCGCGCGCCGGGTCGAACACGAAGCTGTCGCTCGAGGCGACCTGGATCCCGTTCTCCTGCGCCACGGGCTCGAACGTGCGGCCGTTCCACGCTCCCAGCAGCAGACCGGCGCCGAAGCCGTCGGCGTAGGTCGAGAACAGCCACACCGGCGCCTCGCGGGCGGTGTCGAAGTAGAACGCCTGAGTGTGCAGATACGACGCGGGGAACTTGGGCGGCAGGCCGAGCACCTCGTTGGCCCCGACCAGCGTACCGGCGCCGTCGGCCCCGACGCGCCAGAGCTGCTGCCGGCCGAGGACGAGCAGCCACAGCTGCTTCTCGCTCGGGTGCCAGAGCAGGAGGTGCGGATGTCCCGGCGATGCGGGCACAGGGGGCAACGTCGCGGTCCGCAGCGTGCGAGCGGTCAGGGTCGTCATGCGCGCCGCGCAGGATAAGCGAACGGCGCCCGCCACGGCGCGGATTCGCGACCCCTTTAAAAAGGGGGGGCGCTCGTCACCGCCGCCCGGTTCGGTCCGCAAGGACGCCATGGATCGATCATAGGACCACACTCGCGCCTCAAAGCGACGGGATCGAGACATCCACGAGAGCCCCTACCGATGGCGGCACGCCTGGTGGCGACGGCAGTGAGGGCAAGGATGCGAGCGCGCCCCCGATCGTGCACGCCTGCGTCCATGGCGCGAGCTCGGGCCAGCGCCGTCGAGTACGCGCGACGACGTCGTGTGCAGGCTCTGCGACAAGCCGGTACCTGGCCCATGGAGGCTCCGATGAGCCCGCTGCCGAATCGCGTGCGACGGCGTGTAACGTCCGAGCCGCGCGCGCGTGAACCCGCCCCATTCATCCAGGCGCGCCACCTGCGAATGGCCCCGCTGGGGCGAACGGATGGGCCTCCGGTGATTGATATTGAGCCGGCGCGCTATCAACAGTCATTTCTCACCACACCGCTGAGACCGCGCGCTTCCTCTTCACCAGAGCCCGTGGTAGAGTCCCACCCTCGTCAGCATTGGAAAACCGCGGAGCGCGACATCATCCGACTCCGACCGAAGCACGAATACAAGCTTCATTCGACCCGCGCGGGGTTGTACGGACTTATGGGAAATTCGAGCGAGAATGACCTGTCATTGCTTCGGCTCGGGCGAGCTCAACTCGGCTCTCTATGTCGCGCCTTGAACCTGGCAGATCGAGCGGACGAGCTCTTCGAGCCCATGACATTCGTCCTGGGGCCGCACGCCGACCACGACCGACGTGAAGGGGTGCGCTTCCCATCGGACGTCTCGGACGATCACACGCCGTTCGAATTCTCGGTCTCCCTCGCCGGACGCGAGCAACAGCTGCGGGTCTTGATGGAGACGCCGGGCCCGGACGCCACCCTGGCGACCACGCACACCGCCTGCGTGGCGATGACGGAGCAGCTCGTGCGGCGGCTGAATCTTCGCGCCGAGCGCCTCCGGCGGGTGGAAGACCTGTTTCAGTCGACTGCCCCATCGGGCAGGTTCTCGCGCTGGCACGCGCTCGAGTTTTCCCCTGGCCGCCCGATCTCCGTGAAGGTGTACTTCAATCCCCAGCTCCACGGACGCGAGTGCGCAGGCGAGGTCGTCGAGGCCGCGTTGCGCCGACTCGGCCGCCCGGACGCGTGGGACGAGGTCGTGCGGCGGGCGGCCCGGGGCGAGGCCGACGAGCTGACGTACTTCTCGCTCGATCTCGACGACAGCCCCACGACGCGCGCCAAGGTCTACGTCCGCCACCACCACGCCACGGCCGAGGAGATCGAGGCCACCCTGGCCGGCACGCGCGAGTACAGCCCCGGGAGCGCGTCGGCGTTCTGTCGGGCGATGCTCGGCTCGGCGCGGCCGTTCGGCGCCAGGCCGGTGTTCACCTGTCTGTCGTGGGTGGAGGGGGTGCCCGGGCCCAAGCCCACGATCTACGCACCGGTCGCCGGCTATGCGCGGGATGACGCGGACGTCCGCGACCGCGTCCTGAGCTTCATGCGTGCCGCCGGGCTGCCGTCCGATGCCTACGAGCGAATGCTCGCTCCGCCTTGAGTTCGACCATCGTTCGCGTCATCGTGTGCCTCGCTGATTTCACGGTTCAAGCCCGCCGGCCGCGTTCCGTGACGGCAACACGGAGTAGGCCTCGGGCGACAGGTAGATGGTCATGAGCACGACGTCTTCACCGAGTCGACCACCAAGGCGCTCGACGCCATCAGCTACGAACCAGCGATGTACGAAGAGGCGCTCACCCTGGTGCATCGCTCGTTCGACCATCTGACGCGGTTCGCCGCGCACCTCGAGGCCCATCGCGCGGGTCGGGGCGAGGTGCGACAGCCATGAGCGAGCGTACTCGTCGCTCGCCGAATCATCACCCGCCAATCATCACTGCACCAGGATCAGGAACTCGATGCGGCGATTCTTCGCGCGACCGGCCGCGGTGCGGTTGGTGTCGAGCGGCTCGTCGGGCCCGGCCCCGCGGGTGGTGAGGCGCGCCGCGTCGACGCCGTGCTCGACCAGGTAGCGGCGGACCGACTCGGCGCGGCGGCGCGACAGGTCGCGGTTGTACTCGATCCCGCCGGTGCTGTCGGTGTGGCCGGAGATCTCGATTTTCAGGCTCGTGTGCTCCTTCAGCACGCTGACGGCCCGATCGAGCACCGGCCGCGAGCGCGGCTTGATCGTGTCCCTGTCGAGGTCGAAGTAGATCCCGCGAATCACGCCGATGATCGGCCGCACCGGCTCGAGGTCGTCGGGGCAGCCGTCGTCGTCGCGGAGCCCGTTGCGGGTCTCGGGCTCGTGAATGCACTGATCGACGTCGTCGAAGATCCCGTCGCCGTCGCTGTCCGGGATCGGGCAGCCGTCGGGCGCGACGCCGGGGACGTCGGGGCAGCGGTCGCGGCTGTCCAAAAAGCCATCTCCGTCGCGGTCCCGCTCGGGGCACCCGTCCGGCGCGATCCCGGGGACGTCGGGGCAGAGGTCGCGGCTGTCCAAAAAGCCATCTCCGTCGCGGTCCCGCTCGGGGCACCCGTCCGGCGCGGTCCCGGGCTCGAACGGGCAGGCGTCGCCGCGGTCGAGGAAGCCGTCGCCGTCGCTGTCCTTCTCCGGCCGCCGCGTCGGCGACTTGCGCCCCAGCAGCGCCGACACTCCGAGCTGGATCTCCGGGTAGCTGACCGCGCCCGCGTCGACCCGCCGCCGCGCCGCCACCACGTCGCGCACGTCGAGCCGCAGCAGCGCGCGGTGCGACAGGAACAGCTTGACCCCGCCGCCGAAGTGCACGGATTGATCGATGTCGTGCCCGAGCGCGCCGGTGGTGCCGAGGCCCCCGCCGCCGACCAGCACGAACGGCGCGACGCGCCAGAACGGCAGCTGCGCGATCAGGTTGCCGCGGAAGTTGAAGAGGATCGCGCGGTCCCGCGGCTGGCCGTCGATGACGATCCGCGTCGGCATCGCGGCCGCCTCGATCTCACCGCCGAGGAACGCCAGCGGATAGAAGCCGAAGCGCCCGCCGAACTGCGGCGCCGCGGTCCGGTACGGCTTGAAGAACATCGACGCGGGATCGCCGTCCTGCAGCGACGCCAGCTGTCGGTGCGGATCGAACAGCTCGTGGGCGCCGCCTCCGGTGAAGAACACCCCCGCGAAGGCGCCCAGCTCGAAGGTGTTGCGCTCGGGCCGGCAGCGGCGGATCCACGCCACCTCGCGCGCGTCCTGGCAGCGACTGCCGGCTGCTGCGGGAGAGGATGGAACGGGAGTCGCCGCGGTCGTGGTCAGGACGGCAGGCGCCGGCGCAGGACCCTCGGAAGGCGCGTGCGAGGGATCCCGGGCGGCCGCGCTCGCAGGGAGCACGGCGAGGAGCGCGGCGGCGAACGGACCGAGACAGCGGGCGAGGTTCATGGCGGCCGGTGAAGTACCGACCTCCGGCGAGTCGATCGGTCGCCTCGCGCCGATTGTTCGCGGCGTGAAGTCGCGCCGACCGCAGACCATTCGTGCGAACCATGAAGCCCCCCGGCGCTGCGGTGACCGTCCTCGGCCGCGGCATCACGTTCATGCGTTGCGGACCTCCCCGAGACCTCGGCGCCCACGGTCCGGTGGAACCTCTCCGCGGCCCGCTTGTCCCCCGCTCGCATGCGAGTCCTCCCGCTCCTCGCTCTGGGTCTCCTCGGCTGCGTGACGCGTCCCCCACCCGCGCAGCCGCCGACGACCGTCCCGCCGCCGGCCCCCATTTGTGCCTCCTCGCCGTCGACGGCGCCCGCGTCCCCGGAGCCGGCGCCGTCGCTACCCGAGACCGAGCCGGCCTGGTCGCTCACGCAGGCCGATGTCCTCCTCCAGCTCGAGGAGGAGCCGACCTTTGCGGTCGGCTCGGCCATCGACCCGGCTCATCCGTACGGCCGCGTGCCGAGCTTCACGCTCTACCGCGACGGCACCGTCCTCTTCCAGGACGGCTCGCGGCACCGACGCGGCCTGTTGCAGTATCACATGTTCGAACGGGTCGCCGAGGACCACCTCGAGCACGTGCGGCAGCTCGGCGTGACGCGACTGCACAGCCACGAAGACGATTGCATCCCCAGGGGGCGCACGCAGCTCTGCGTCGCCGACGCGAGCGTGCTGATCCTGCGCGCCCGCCTGCCCGACGGCAGCGTCCGCGAGCTCCGCAACTACAACGGCTTCGAGCCCAAGCTCCCCGCCCCGCTCCACGCGATCTACGATCGGATCGCAAGGCTCTCCCAGCCGCGGGGAGGCGCCGACCATTATCTGCCGCACGCCGCGACCCTCTTCGTCCACCGCGCTCGCCCGCCGTCCGAGCTCGACGCCGCAGTGATCGCCCGCGCGCGCCCGTGGCCGCTCGGCCCTGAATTGCTGGCCCGCGCCCTGGCGTCCGGCGTGGAGGTGCTCGCGGTCCCGGAGATCCGGACGATGTTCGCCGCGACCGGCACCAACTCGCCGCAAGACGTCCTGTTCATCCTCGGCGAGGACCTCGTCCACGCGACGATGATCCCGTGGCTCCCCGGCCAGGATCACCGCGCCGCGATCGCCCAGCGGCCCCGCGACGCATGAAGGTGAGACCTCGAGTGAGGTCTCGTGTTCGTGAAGACATGTCTCATACGACATGTCCTCACGAACATGTCTTGCCATACGGCCGGTCGCCGAAATGATGGCTCCACTCGGCGGGCGTCAGGTCGCGACCGGCGCGCGCGCAGGCCTCGGCGAGGCGGCCGTCGGGGGTGGCCGGGAACACGCGGGCCAGACCGTCGGCGCCGGCGGTGACGACCAGGCGGCCGTCGGGCGAGAAGCTGCCGGTCCACAGCGTGTGGTCGGGCTCGCCGGGGCCCGCGGCGGGCGTGTGCGGCAGTCGCAGCGACGTGAAACCCGCGCCGCTGCGCGACCACAGGCGGGCGGTGCCGTCGGCCGAGGCGGTGAGGATCGCCGCCCCGTCGGGGCTGTACGCCGCGACCCACACCGCGTCGGTGTGCCCGCGCAGCGACACCGGCTCCCCGCCGTCGAGCAGCCACTCGCAGGCGGTCCCGTCCGTCGAGGCCGTCAGCGCCGCCAGGCCGTCGGGGCGCAGCTGGATCTGGGCGATCGATCCCGCGTGCCCGCGCAGCTCGATCGGCGCCGCCTCGGGCCGGGCCAGCGACCACACCCGCGCCACCGCGTCGTCGCCGGCGCTGGCCAGGTAGCCGCCTTCGGCGCTGACTGCCAGCGCGCGGACCGGGCCGGCGTGGCCTTGCAAGCTGGCCTTTCGGACAGATGATCCGGGCAACGGCGTCACCCGCACCGGGCCGTCGTCGCCGGCGCTGGCGATGGCTGTCCCATCGGCCAGGAACTGAAGGACACGCACCGCGCCAGCGTGGGCCGCCACCTCCTCGAGGCTCGGCGGGCCGACCGGGGGGAAGCGGACCAGGTGGACCCGGCCGTCCTCGCCGGCGATCGCGGCCACCTCGCCGGCGGGGCTCCAGCGGGCGTCGAGGAACGCCGCGCCGCGGGACGCGGTGAGGCTGGCCGTCGGGACAGGTTCCTCGCCGCTCAGCGACCACAGGCGCAGTCGGCCGTCGCTGCCGACCGACAGCAGGCGGGCGCCGTCGGGGCTCGGCGCGAGCGTCACCGAGCCGCCCTCGCGGTGGCCCCCGAGGCGCGTGGAGGGCCGGCCGTCGCGCGGCCACAGGCGCGCGGAGCCGTCGAGGCCGGCGGTCACGACGGTGCGCGCGTCGGCGAGGAACGCCGCCTGCTCGACCCCGGCCGCGTGCCCGCGGAGCAGCCACGGGTCGTCGGCGATCCGCCAGCGGCGCGCGCTGCCGTCGACCGAGGCCGACAGCACGCGGGCGCCATCGTGCGAGAAGCGGGCCGCCACCACGCTGCCGGCGTGGCCGCGCAGGCGCAGCGGCGGGCCGCGGACGTCGAGCTGCCACAGCCACACCTCGCCGCCCGCGGGTGTCCCGAGGAGCAGGTTGCGGTCGGGCCCGATCTGCACCCCGAGCAGCGCCTCCTCGTGGCCCTGCAGCTCGATCCGCTCGCTGCTGCCGTCGCGCTCCCACACCCGCGCGCTGCCGTCGCGCGAGACCGTCACGACCTGCTGCCCGCCGGCCAGGAACGCCGCGCCGTAGACCTCGTCGGTGTGCCCGCTCAGCCGCTGCGGCGGGCCGCCGTCGACCGGCACGATCGCCGCGGTGTGGTCGGCCCGGGCGACCACGAGCTCCTGCCCGTCGGCCCGCCACTCGGCCGCCAGCAGCCCCGTGGCGCCCCTGGCCGCCGGCGGCGGCAGCTTGAGCGCGCGCGCCGGGTCGCCGGCCTCGGGCCACAGGCGCAGCGCGCCGTCGGACCCGAGCGTCAGCAGCAGCGCGCCGTCGGGGCTCCACAGCGCGCGCCGCAGGCCCTCGCTCGCCTCGCCGATCGCCCGCGGCGGCTCGCCGGGACGCAGCACGTGCGCGTGCGGCCCGTCGCGCACCACCAGGGCCCCGCGGGCGCTCCACGCCAGGTCGCGCGGGTCGGTGGTCGAGATGTCCCAACAGACAGGCGGCTCCAGTCCCCCCGCGGGCGCCAGCGCGTGCGCGCACGGGCGGTCGCCGGCGCGGGCGACCGCCAGCAGCTCCCCCTCCGCGGCGAACGCCAGGGCCCGCGCGCTACCTGTCCCGAAGACCACGTCGATCGGGGCCCGCGGCGCCACCGTCGACCACAGCGCGACCGCTCCGTCGCGCTCGCCGGTGGCCAACCAGCGGCCGTCGCGACTCTCGGCCAGGGCGTCGACCACCGCCGCGCCCGGCCTGGCGAACAGGTCGCTGCGCGGCCCCTCGAGCGCGTCGAGCAGCGCCTGCTCGACCTCGACCGGCGGCGCCTCCCCGCGCTCGCGGGCCGTCGACACCGCCGCGACCGCCAGCAACAACCGCAGCGCCGGATCGTCGCCCGCGTGCTGCCCGGCGGCCGCGGCCAGCCGGCGCGCCTCGCCGGCCGCCTGCGTCCGCTCGAGGTCCGCCGCGGTCGCGGCCGCCCGCGCCCGCTCCTCCTCGACGTCGCGGGCGTGGCGCGCCTCCAGCTGACCCCAGGCCCACAGCCCGCCGCCGGCCAGCGCGCCCAGCAGCACCAGCGCAAGGGCCAGCTGGCGGCGCAGCCGGGTCGGGTCGCGGCCCAGCGCCGACAGCAGCGCCTCCATGCTCGGCCAGCGCGCCGCGGGGTCGGCCTGCAGCCCGCGCTCCACCGCCCGCTGCAGCCAGGCCGGCACGTCGTGCGGGCCGCGGGCGATCGCCCCGGCGACGATCGCCGCGTGCACCTCCTCGCGGCGCTCGCCGGCGAACGGCCGCGCCCCGTGCAGCGCCTCGTGCAGCGCCACGCAGAAGCCGAACACGTCGCTGCGCGCGTCGGCCTCGCCGCCCTCGTGCTGCTCCGGGGCCATGTACGCCGGCGTGCCGACCACCGCCCCGGCGGCCGTCAGCGAGGCCGGCTCGCCGAGAAGACCTGTCCGCAGGGGCATGCCCATTCGGACCTGCTCTTTCGGACCTTCCCCTTCGGACCTGTTCTCCTGGACATCCATCGGCCGGGCCCGCGCCAGCCCGAAGTCGACCACGCGCGGGCGGCCGTCGTCGCCGACCAGCACGTTCTCCGGCTTGAAGTCGCGGTGGACCAGGCCGACGGCGTGGGCCGCCGCCAGGCCGCGCCCGGCCTGCACGTACATCGCCAGCGTCTCGCGCCAGCTCCGCGGCGCCCGCTGCTGCCAGGCGCGCAGGGTCTCGCCCTGGACGAACTCCATGGCGATGTAGACCTGCCCGCGGGCCTCGCCGACCTCGTAGACCTGGACCACGTTGGGGTGCGACAGCCTGGCCAGCGCCTGCGCCTCGCGCTTGCTGCGGGCCGCCGCCTCCGGGTCGTGGTGGCCGGGGTGGACCAGCTTGAGGGCGATCCGGCGGTCGAGCTGCTCGTCGTAGGCGGCGAACACCACGCCCATGCCGCCGGCGCCGACGCGGCGCAGCACCGCGAACCGACCGACCCGCTCCGACTCGCTGGGCGGCCCGAACAACCTGGCCTTCAGGTCAGCCCGTGCCAGCGCGTGCGCCAGCCGCTCCGGGTCGATCCGGAGCGGCGTGTTGCGGACGCTCCGCGGGTCGTCGGACATCCTCCGCGAGTCTAACCCGCAGCCGCGCCGCCCGGGACGCGCGTCCCCGCGCGCTCGCGCGGACCCTCGCGCCCACCCCCCGGAGCGCCTCGCGGGCGGCGGACGAGCCGCGTCGGCGAGGCGAGGCGAACCCGGCCGTCCTGGTCCAAGAACCAGGTGGCGGGAAGCTGTCGACACCGACATGTCCGCCGGGACCGGTCCGTCCGCGCCGCGAAGCCGATCCCGCGCTCGCGCGCCGGGCGGCGACCTCGCGGGCCGTGCCGCCCGGTGCAGTGCGAGGCCGGGCTCGCGGGCGTGCGCGGCGGCGAACGCGGGCCCTCGCTCCCCGACGCACCACTCGGGCATGTCCTTTGGGTCATATCGACGACGCCGGCCTCGTGCAGGCAGCCGGCTCGAACAGCGGCGCCGCGACCAGGCAGCTCACGCGAGCCGGCACGCCTCACGAACATGTCCATCAAGACATGTTCATACGACCAGACTCATGCGATCGCCTCTCGCCCGAGCGAAGGCCGACTGCGCTCGCCGCTCACCCCGCGCGCCCGCGCTCCGCCGCGCGCACCCCTTCGACGCGCCAGGCGAACTCGAGCGGCAGGTCGGGCCCGGCCCCGTCCGACACGTACGCGATCCGGCCCTGCCGGTCGAGGAACCACGTGGTCGGGAAGGACCACACCATGGCGCGCTCGCAGTAGCCGTCGCTCATCGCCACCGGGAAGCGCTGCGGGTGCTCGCCCAGCCACGCCTGGACCTCGTCGGGGCTGCCGATCGCGTGCACGCTCAGGACCTCGACGTCGCGCTGCTTCGCGTGGGCGTCGACGAACTCCTGCCAGCGCGGCAGCTCCTCGACGCACGGCTCGCAGGTGGTGAACCAGAAGTGCAGCACCACCAGCTTGCCGCGCGTCGACTCGCTGCTGACGACCCCGCCGTCGAGGCGGGTGAAGCGGAACTCCGGCGCCGGCTTCGGCTCGGCGGCGATCGCCGCGAACACCGCCTGCCGCCGCTGCTCCCGCGTGCGCGCCAGCATCTTCGCCACGTGCGCGTCGAGGCCGGCCAGGCCGCCGTGCGCGCGCTGCCACGCGGCCGCCAGCCCGCGCCGGCACGGGTCGTCGCCGGGGTCGCCGTCGTAGGCGTCGCTGCAGGCGACGAGGATCCGGTCGGCCTCGTCGGCGTCGCCGCGCAGCCGCGTCAGCTCGGCCTGCGCGAGCGCATGATCGTCGCCCTGGCTGCCTCGCTTGTTCGCCTCGGCCAGCGCCGCCTCGGCGTCTCTCACGCGTCGCTCGGCCAGGCGCACCCGCGCCAGCAGGTCGTACAGCCCGCCCTCGAGCCAGCCGTCCATGCCCTGGAAGGCGTGCCCCCTCGCCTGCGCCGCGGCGACCTCGTTCGCCACCGCCTGCAGCCCCTGGCGCACCAGCGCCTCGGCGCGCTCCAGCTCGGCGCCGCGATCGATCAGGGCGCGCGCGGCCGCGGCGAGGAACTCTCGCAGATCCTTGTGCACCAGCGGTCGCGCGGCGTCGATCGCCGCCACGACCTCGGCCGCCGACTTCGCCGGGTCGGCCAGCGTCGCCTCGAACCGCCGCAGCGCCGCCTCCTCGCGCAGCAGCGGATCGTGCAACCGCGGCCGGGCCAGGAACGCCTCGTCCGCGGTCCGCTGCGCCTCCAGCTGCGCCGCCGTCGGCTTCGCGCTCGCGTACGGGTTGGCGCCGGTGAGCGCGCGGTTGCGGCGAGCGAGCAACGCCTCGGCCGCGGGCGAGTCGGCGAACTCGCCGGCGATCCGGGCCTCGAGCTGCCCGGCCAGGCCCTCCTCGCCGACGAACCGGTACGTCTCCGCCGCCGCGAGCAGCACCGCCGGGCGCTCGCCGGTGCGCGCGAGCGTCGACGAGATGTCCTCGAGGACATCTCGCTTCCTGTCCGCCGGCTCGCGCGGCTGCAGCTGCAGCAGCCACCAGCGCTGCCGGCGGAGCTGCAGCGAGTCGGGCGCGCGCGCGAGGCCGCGGTCGACCCACGCCAGCGCCTCGCTCACCCGATTGGCCCGCAGGAGCTCGGCCCCGAGCAGCGCCGCGGTCGTCACGAACTCCGGGTCCGTCTCTGCCACCTCGTGGGCGTCCGCGAGCGCCAGCGGCAGCTGCGTCGCGTCGCCGGTCCGCAGCCGCGCCACCGCCCGGGCCCACCGCGGCGCCGTCGGATGCGCGGCCGCCAGCGCCATCAACTCGTCGCCGTGGCCCCACTTCGCCAGGGCAGCCGCCCGCAGCCGCACCGCGTCGGGGTGCCCGGCCAGCGCCTCGATCAACGTCGCGGTGCCCGCCAGGTAGAGCGGGCGCGCCGGCTCCGACTCCTCGTGCCACACCGCCATGCGGGCCCACAGCGCCCACGCGTCGCCTGGCCTTTCGGACACCCAGCGATCGGCCAGCGCCGCCGCCTCGAGGTTGCGACCGGTCCGGGCCACGCACGCGAGCCACCACGCCCGCGCCCGCCCGCTGCCCGGGTGCTGCTCGACCAGCGCCGCGCCCTCGGCCGCGCAGCCCTCCCCGTCGTCCTCGGTCAGCCGCGCCCGCAACCTGTCGGCGGCGACCTCGGCGGCGTCGACCGCCGGCGCCTCGCGCGAGACGACCCCCTTCGGCGCCCGCGGCGAGCAGCCGCCGAGGCCCAGGCCGAGCATCAGGCACATGACCTTCAGGACAGATGAACTCCGCAGCATCGCCTCTCTCTCACTCCCAGCCCTGTCGCCGCCGCAGCTCGCGGGCCCACGCCTCGAGCTGCTCCGGCGAGACATCGACCGCCGCGGCCGCGGGCGCGGCCGCCAGCAGCGCCGCGACCCGCTCGCGCAGGCGCTGGCGCCCGCGGGCGATCCGGCCGCGCACCGTCCCCTCCGGCAGCCCGAGCAGCGCCGCCGCCTCGCTGCCCGACAGGCCCTCGAAGTACATCAGCTCGAGCACGATCTGGTCCTCGACCGCGATCTCGCGCAGCGCCTGGACCAGGCACCGCGCCTCCCGCTTGTGCGCCACGATCGAGCTCGGCGACGCCCCCTCGCAGTCCTGCACGCACACCGCGGCGAAGTCGACCGCCTCGCTCCTGCGCTTGTAACGGCCGCGGATGTACTTGCGCAGCACGTTGCCGGCGATCGCGTACAGGAACTGGCGCGCCCCCGCCTCCCCGCGCCAGCGGTCCTTGCCCGCGGTGCAGCCGAGGAAGGTCTGGCCGACCAGCTCGGCGACGTCGTCCTCGCCGCACACCTTGTTGCGGAAGAAGCGGGTGATCGCGTCGAAGTGGCGGTCGACGAACGCCTCGCCGGCCGCGACGTCGCCGGCCTGCCACGCGCCCAGGAGCTCCCCGTCGCCGCGCTCGACCACGGCGGCACTCTACCTCACTGCCCGGCCGCGGTCGACCGCGCCGCCGCACCTCGGCCACGACATGCACGTTCCGCCATGTCTTTTAAAACAGATCGTCGTTCTCACTCGCGGGCGACCCGCGGGAACGCGGCCGGGCTGCGGTAGCCGTCGCGGTCGTAGGCGCGCACTGCGAACAGCCAGTCGTCCTTGCTGAACGGCAGGGTCGCCTCGGTGACCGGGCCCACGTCCACGGCGTGCTCCCACGCCGGCGCCGAGGTGGCCCGGCGCAGCACCTCGTAGCCGGCCACGTCGGGCTCGGGGCTGGCGGTCCAGCGCAGCGTCGTGTCACCGGTCAGCTCGGCCGCCATCAGCTTCGGGTCGCCGGGCGGCGACGGGGCGTTGGCGAGGTGGGCCAGCGCCGCGGCGTTGAGGCGGGCCACGTCGGCCAGGTACGCCGCGTCGACGTGAGCCGGCAGATCGCCGTAGGCCCGCCCCGCCTCCTCGCGCACGTCCTGGTGCTGGCGGTCGTAGTCCTCGGCCACCTCGGTGAAGCGCACGGCCGCGAAGCCCTGCTCGTTGAAGGCCGTGTGGTCGCCGCCGCGGAGGAATCGATCTGGCCGAAAGACCAGGCGAGGTCGCACCGGCAGCTCGTGCAGCGCGGCCACGTCGGCGATCAGGCGCGCCAGCTGCCGCGACGGCGCGTCGGCGAACCCTCCGGTCTGGCGCGCCAGCTGCCACGCGGCCGGGTCGGCGGTCGCCGGCACGCCCTCGGAGAACAGCCGGATCTCCGCGCGATGACTGCCGCCGCGCGGGTCGCTCGGATCGCCGACGATGTCGTTGGAGAGCGCCCCGGCGATCTCGAGGCCCGCCGCCCGCGCCGCCTCGGCGTGACGCCGCGCCCCGATCAGCCCCTGCTCCTCGCCGGCCGTGGCCAGGAACACCAGCGTCGCGTCGAAGCTGCGCGGCGCCATCACCCGCGCCAGCTCGAGCACCAGCGCAGTGCCCGAGCCGTCGTCGTTGGCCCCGGGCGCGTCGGACGTCGCGTCCATCGCGTCGCTCGCCCGCGAGTCGTAGTGACCGAGCACGTAGTAGCGCCGCCGTCGCGCCTCCGGCATCGACCCGGGCAGCACCGCGACCACGTTGACCACCTCGACCTCACGATCGATGCGCTTGCCGTCGGGCGCGACGCGGTGCGCGTCGAAGTCCGCGGTCATCGCCAGCTCGCCGGTGCGGCCGCTCGTCTGCGCCGCGCGCTGCAGCTCGGCCAGCAGCCACCGCCGCGCCGCCCCGATCCCGCGCGTCTCCGACGTGGTGTCGGACAGCGTGTGGCGCGTGCCGAACCCGGCCAGGCGATCGACGTCGGCCCGCAGGCGCGCCGCGTCGATGTCCGCCAGCATCGCAGTGACCGCGGCCGGCGCGGGACCGGCGAGCGACACCGAATCGCCCGCCGGCGCCGGAGCGGAGCGCACCGCGCCGGCGACCGTCGCCGGCTCTGCGGGCTGCGGCGTGGGGCTCACGGGAGCAGCGGCCGGCCCGCCGGGCCCGGCGGAGGGACCGCCGCACGCCAGCACCGCCGCCATGGACATGAACACGCGCTCGCGCAGCACCGCGCGATGGTAGCGGAGCCGGGCGCTCGCGTCGCCGTCGCGCGCTCGACGGCGGCGATCGGGCGGCGCGCGCCGGCGCGGGGGCGGTCTGCCACGACCTGTCCTTTAAGACTGGTGATGCACGCCCGTCGCCGCGGCGCTTCGCCCGATCGCCTCGCCGCCGCCGACGCCGGCCGGCGGGAGCGGCGCTGCCGACCGCCGCCCGCCCGCGGGCCGGCGCCACGCTTGAAAAGGGTCGGATCGGTTCTATGCCCCCTCCGAAGGAAGGATGGCCCGCGAGCGTCGCACCATCGGAGAGCTCCTCGCCGCGTCCGGCGCCTTCGTCGGTGACCACGACGACCTCGTCGAATGCCTCGAGCAGAGCGCCCTCGGGATCCACGTCGTCGACGGCACCGGCGCGATCGTGTGGGTCAACGCCGCGCTGTGCGCCGCGCTCGGCCGCGCCCCCGACGACTGCGTCGGCCGCCACGCCGCCGAGCTGCACGTCGACCCGGATGTCTTTACGGACATCTGGGCGCGGCTCGGCGCCGGCGAGCGCGTGCGCGGGCGACCGGCCCGCCTGCGCGGCGCCTCGGGCACCTGCGACGTCGTCCTCTCGGCCAGCGCCGGCCGCGACGCCCACGGCAACCTCGCCGGCGCCCGCTTCTGCGTGCGCGCGCCGGCCGTGCCCCCCGATCCCGCGGCCGCCGCGATCGTCGACGCCGCCCCGCTGGGCTTCGTGCGGGCGCAGCTCGACGGCACCGTCCTGGCCGTCAACCGGGCCCTGTGCGAGCTGCTCGACCGTCCGACCGCCGAGCTCGTGGGCAGCGACCTGTTCGCGCTCACCCACCCCGACGATCGCCAGTTCGACCAGGACAAGTTCGCCCAGCTGTGCGAGGGCCAGATCCGCAGCTACGCGCTCGCCAAGCGGCTCCTCCGCGGCGACGGCTCGAGCGTGTGGACGCGGCTGCACGCCGGCGTCGTGCGCGGCCCCGAGGGTCAGCCGCGGTTCTACTTCGGCATCGTCGAGGACATCGACGCCCGCCGCCGCGCCGAGGACGACCGCCGCCGACGCGAGCGGCAGTACGAGATCCTCACCCGCCTGTCGCCGGTCGGCATCTTCCTCGGCGAGGCCGACAGCGAGTGCGTGTTCGTCAACGAGGAGTGGGTGCGGATCACCGGGCGCACCCTGCCCGAGGTCCGCGGCGGCGGCTGGCGGCGCGCCCTCCACCCCGACGACGCCGAGCGGGTGATCGCCGGCTGCCGCCGCGCCTTCACCGATGGCGCGCTGTTCACCGCCGAGTGGCGCATGCTCCGGCCCGACGGCGCCACCGTGTGGGTGCTCGGCCGGTTCGCCGGCGTCGTCGACGACGGCGCGCGCAGGCTCTACGTCGGCACCATCACCGACATCACCGCCCGCGTGCGCGCCGAGCTCGATCGGGCCCGCCTCGCGGTCATCGTCGAGAACGCCGCCGACGCGCTGTTCCTGCTCCACTCCGACGGCACCGTGGCGATCTGGAACCCGGGCGCCGAGAAGCTGCTCGGCCGCCCCGGCGACGCGCTCCGCGGGCGCTTCATCGGCGACCTCGTGCCGGGCCACCGCCGCGACGTCGCGGCCGCGCTCCGGCGCGTGCTCGCCGGCGAGGTCGTGCGCGAGATCGAGGCCCAGGTGCAGCGCGACGACGACGGCCTGTCCTCCGTCACGGTCACTGCCTGCCCCGTGCACGACCCGAGCGGCGAGGTCTCGGCGATCTCCGTCATCCTCCACGACGTCACCGAGCTCAAGGACGTCGAGCAGGCGCTGCGGACCAGCGAGGCGAGGTTCCGCAGCCTGGTCGAGGCCACCGCGCAGATCGTGTGGTCGACCAAGCCGAGCGGCGAGGCGTTCGAGGACGCGCCGTCGTGGCGCGCCTTCACCGGCCAGACCTACGAGCAATTGCTCGGCGCGGGCTGGCTCGACGCGGTCGCCCCCGAGGATCGGCCCCGCGTCCGCGAGGAATGGCAGCACATCGCCAGCGGGCGCGAGCCCGGCAGCATGGCGTACCGCCTGCGCCGCGCCGACGGCACCTACGCTCACACCGAGGTGCGCGCGGTGCCGATGTTCGGGTCCGACGGCGAGGTCCGCGAGTGGGTCGGCGTGTGCGTCGACGTCAGCGACAAGCGGCGCATCGAGGAGCAGCGCGAGGCGCTGGTCACCGACCTGCGGCGGGCCATGCACTACCAGGAGATGTTCATGGCCGTGCTCGGCCACGACCTGCGCAGCCCGCTGTCGGCGATCCTCATGGCCACCAGCCTCGGCCTGCGGCGCAGCTCCGACGATCGCACGCGCCGGGTCCTGCATCAGATCGCCAGCAGCGGCCACCGCATGTTGCGGATGATCGAGCAGCTGCTCGACGTCACGCGGATCCGGGCCGCCGGCGGGCTCGAGATCCGGCCGACGCGGGCCGACCTCGCCGCGATCTGCCGCACCATCATCGACGAGCACCAGCAGGCCAACCCCGCCGCGCGGGTCGTCCTCGACGTCCGCGGCGACACCCGCGGCACCTGGGACGTCGATCGCCTGTCGCAGCTGGCCTCGAACCTGATCGGCAACGCCATCCAGCACGCCGAGGGCACCCCGGTGGCCACGGCGCAGGTCGACGGCCGCGACGCCGGCGTGGTCCGCTTCGTCGTCCACAACCGCGGCACGATCGCCCCCGACCTGCTCGGCGCGATCTTCGACCCGTTCCAGCGCGCCGCCAAGGGCTCGGCCAAGACCGCCGGCCTCGGCCTCGGACTCTACATCACCGAGCAGATCGCGCTCGCCCACGGCGGCTCCGTCGCCGTCGAGTCGACGCGCACCGGCGGCACCTACTTCCGCGTCGAGCTGCCGCGCCACCCGGAGCCGGCCACGCTGTCGCCGCCCGGCGCCCGCGACCCGGAGGGCGTGCCGCTCGTGCGAGGAGACGTGGTCGGATGAGCGGCGGCCCCTCTCCCCGCAACTACGAGCCGAGCGGCGGCGGGCCGGCGCTGCAGATGATCGTCGGCCTCGCCCGCGCGATCGCCCAGGCGCGCACCGACCCGGCCGCGATCGTCGAGGTCACCACGCGCACCCTCGTCAAGGACTTCGTCGACGGCAGCGCCGCGCATCTGCAGGCCGGCTTCGACGTCCGCGCCTACGCCCACCGGGACCTCGCCGCCGAGGAGTTCCTGCACGACAGCGTCGCCGCCATGCCGCTCGACCTGCTGCCGACCGGGCGGGTGATCGCCAGCGGCCGCGCAGTGTTCCACGCCCACCTGCCGAGCGACTTCACCGAGGACCTGCCGCCGGAGCTGCGCGCCTACGTGCGGCGGTTCGCCATCACCAGCGTCATCATCGTCCCGATCCGCGCCCAGGACGCCGTCGTCGGCACGCTGTCGCTGTGGCGCGACGACCGGGCGCGGCCGTTCTGCGACGACGACCTCGACACCGCCCACGTGTGCGCCGAGCACGTCGGCCTCGCGCTCGAGCACGCCCTGGTGTTCCGCGCCCTGCGGGACCGAGAGACCCGCTTCGAGCTGGCCGCGCGGGCCACCCAGGAGGTCCTGTGGGACTGGGACGTCACCACCAACCACGTGTTCTGGGGCGACGCCCTGTACGACGCCCTCGGCTGGCCGCGAGACCAGGTGCAGGCGACCTACGCCTGGTGGGCCGACAACATCCACGACGAGGATCGCGAGCGCGTGATGCGAGAGGTCGAGCAGGCGATCCGCGACAACCCCGACCGCGTGCGCTGGCAGCTCGAGTACCGGTTCCGCCGCGGCGACGGCGGCTTCGCCTACATCATCGATCGCGGGTTCGTGCAGCGCGACGAGGCCGGCCGACTGCAGCGGCTCGTCGGCTCGATGCAGGACGTGAGCGAGCGCGTCGAGGTCACCCGGCGGCTGGCGCGGCGCGAGGAGAGCTACCGCGCCTTCGTCACCAGCAGCAGCGAGGCCATCTGGTGCCTCGAGGGTGACGAGCCGGTGCCGATCGACCTCCCCGCCGAGCAGCAGATCGACCTGTGGTACGAGCGCAGCCGGATCCGCGAGTGCAACGACGCCATGGCGCGCATGGTCGGCTACGAGCGGGCCGACGAGCTGCGCGGCGCGCCGATGGGGCTGCTGTTCTCGCGCGACGACCCCCGCCTGCGCGAGCTCTACCGCGCCTTCATCGCCGGCGGCTATCGCCTCGTCGACATCGAGACCGTCGAGCACGACCGCTTCGGCGGCGAGCGCCACTTCCTCGGCTCCCTGCTCGGCACCGTCGAGGACGGCGGGCTGCGCCGCATTTGGGGCACCCGGCGCGACGTCACCGCGCTGACCCGCCAGGCCGCCGCGCCGCACGCCAGCGCCATCTTGCAGGCCGTCTGCGACAACACCCCGGACCTCGTGTTCGCCAAGGACCGCGAGGGCCGGCTGGTGTTCGCCAACCCGGCCACCATCGACGCCATCGGCAAGCCGGCCGAGGCCGTGCTGGGCCGGCGCGACGTCGAGTTCATGGACGCCGGCGTCGGCCGGGACATCAGCGACAACGACCAGCGGGTGCTGACCAGCGGGCGCTCCGATTTCTTCGAGGAGCAGGGCCCCGACGGCCGGATCTTCCTGTCCTCGAAGACCCCCTACCGCGACGCCTCCGGCGCCATCGTCGGCCTCATCGGCATCTCGATGGACATCACCGACCGCAAGCAGGCCGAGACCCGCCTGCGCACCACCCAGGAGGCGCTGTCGCTGGTCCTGCGCGCCGGCCACATGGGCACCTGGATGCTCGACGTCGGCACCGACGCCGCCTGGCTGTCGCGCGAGCTCGAGGACATCCTCGGCCTCGCGCCCGGCGGGGTGCGCGGGGAGAGCAACTTCTACGCCGCCGTCCACCCCGACGACCGCGCGCACTTGCGGGCCGAGATCCACGCCGCGGTGGCCGAACGGCGCGACTACATGATCGAGTTCCGCCTCGTCCGCGCCGACGACGGCGGCGCCCGCTGGATGGAGGGGCGCGGCCGAGCCGTCTACGACGAGTCTGGCCGTCCGACCATGATCTATGGGATAGGTATCGACATCACGCAGCGCAAGCAGGCCGAGCTCGACCTGCGAGAGAGCGAGCAGCTGTTCGCGCGCGCCTTCGGCAAGAACCCCAACCCGATGACGGTCAACGAGCTCCCCCGCGGCGAGTACCTCGAGGTCAACGAGGCCGCGATCAAGGCCCACGGGTTCTCGCGCGAGGAGATGCTCGGCAAGACCCCGCTGCAGCTCGGCGTCCTGGTCGACTCCGACGACGCCGAGCGCTTCAACCGTCTGCTCACGCGCCGCTCCTCGGTCCGCGACGTCGAGATCCGGCAGCGCACCAAGGGCGGGCGGATCCACACCGTCCTGATGTCGGCCGAGCGCATCGAGTACCGCAAGCGCCCGTGCGTGCTCACCGTCGCCGTCGACGTCAGCGCCCGCAAGCGGGCCGAGTGGGCCCTGCTCGAGAGCGAGGAGCGCTTCCGGCAGATCGCCGCCACCATCGACGAGGCGTTCTGGTTGATGGAGTTCTCGCCGCACTGGCGGTTCGTCTACGTCAGCCCCGGCTGGGAGCACGCCTGGCGCCGCGCGCCCGAGGAGCTGTACGGTGACCCCACCCTGTGGACCCGCGCGATCCACCCCGACGACCGCGCCGCCGCCGAGGCCTCGCAGCGCGACCTCGTCACCGGCGCCGTCGACTCGCGCGAGCTCGAGTACCGCGTCGTCCGACCCGACGGCGCGGTCCAGTGGGTCCGCGACCGCGGCACCCTGATCCGCGACGCCGCCGGGCGGCCGTGGCGGGCCGCCGGCATCGCCGAGGACATCACCGAGCGCAAGCTGGCCGAGCGCGAGCGCGAGCGGCTGGTCTCCGACCTGCAGGTCGCGATCGCCGTGCGCGACGACTTCCTCTCGGTCGCCTCGCACGAGCTGCGGACCCCGCTCACCGCGCTCGGCTTCCACCTCGAGCATTTGGTGCGCCTGGTCGACCGCGGCGAGCACGACTCGGCCGTGCTCTCGCGCAAGGTCGACGGCGCGATCCGGCAGATCGAGCGCGTCACCGCGTTGGTCGACAGCCTGATCCACGTCAGCCGCATGAGCCTCGGCCGGCTCTCGCTCGAGCTGACGGAGTTCGACCTCGTCGCCCTCGTGCGCGACCTGGCCGCGCGGGCCGAGCCCGACGCCGAGCGGGCGCGCTGCGAGATCCGCGTCGACGCGCCCGCCCAGCTGGTCGGCGCCTGGGACCGCAAGCAGCTCGACCAGGCCCTGCACAACCTCCTCGCCAACGCCCTCAAGTACGGCGCCGGCCGGCCGGTCGACGTGCGCGTGTTCGAGTCCGGGCGCGACGTCGCGATCGAGGTGCAGGACCGCGGGATCGGCATCGCCGAGGAGGACCGGCCGCGGATCTTCGACCGCTTCGAGCGCGCCGTCTCGTCGGCGCACTACGGCGGCTTCGGCCTCGGCCTGTACATCGCCCGCCGGATCGTCGAGGCGCACGGCGGCGTCCTCGACGTCACCAGCACCCCGGGCCAGGGCTCGACCTTTCGCCTGCAACTCCCGCGTCAGGCGGCGCAACCATGAACGTGGAGAACGAGGGACCGATGAACCGCGCACCGATCATCCTCATCGTCGAAGACGACCGCGACATCCGCGACGTGCTCGCCGAGATCCTCGCCGAGGAGGGCTACCAGGTCCTGGTGGCCGAGGACGGCGCCGACGGCCTCCGGCGGCTCGCCGAGGGCCCGCAGCCCGACCTCATCCTCCTCGACCTCATGATGCCGCGCATGGACGGCTATCAGTTCCGCGAGGAGCAGCGGAAGAACCCGGCCTGGAGCAGCATCCCGCTGGTGCTGCTGACCGCGGGCGTCGAGACCTCCGACAAGATCACCGCTCTGGGCGCGCTCGACGTGGTGCGCAAGCCGGTCAAGATCGACTTCCTGCTCGAGCTCATCGGCGGGGTGGTCCGCCGCGCCGCCTGAGCCGTCGTCACGCGCGCGGCGGGATCGGCTTGCGGTCGGTCGCCAGCCAGGCCGCGCTGACCGCCAGGATCACCGCCCCGATCCAGGCGACCCGATCGACCTCCTCGCCGAACAGCCAGATCCCCGCCAGCATCGCCAGCAAGACCTGCACGTAGCCCAGCGCAGTCGCCCGCCCGGCGCGCACCAGGTGCAAGCCGTAGGTCATGCTCTGCTGATGTAGAAACGTGCAGCCCCCGATCGCCAAAAGGATGGTCCACTCCCGCGGTTCGGGCGCCACCCACGTCGTCGCCGCCCACGGGGCCGACAGGATCGACGCCACCAGGGCGTTGTAGAACACCACCCGCGCCGGATGCTCCGTCGCTCGCAGCTCGCGGATCAGGACGTACACGCCGGCCGAGACCAGGGCGCCGAGCACCGCGACCGTCAGCGCGAACGGGTCGGCGCTCGTCGCCTCTGCCCCGAACAGCGCCTGCGGCTGCGTCACCAGCACCACCCCGACGAAGCAGCCGACGATGAAGACCGTCTCGCGGCCGTCGAGCGCCTCGCCGAGGACCACTGTCGCCAGCAGCAGCGTGAATACCGGGTGGATGTAATGAATGACGATCGCGTCGGCGATCGGCAGGTGCATCAGCGCATAGAAATAACAGGCCAGCGCGATGAACCCGAACAGCCCGCGCAGCCCCAGCATCGTGCGTCGCTTGCCCCATACGGGGATGTCACCACGCGCGAGCGTCCCCAGGGCGAAAGCGACCGTCACCAGGCTACGGACGAGAATCACCTCCGGGAGCGGTACGCGCGCGCCGACCAGCTTCGCCAGCACGCTGAGTCCGCTGAAGAGAATCGCGGCGACGACGAGGTGGACCACGCCCCGCTGCGTGTCTGCCGCCTCCGCGTCTCGCGGGATCTCGACGACACCCACGCGACATTGACTGTACCATGGACCCACGACGTTCGCATGAGCCTCGCTGTCCCTCGCACGTCCGCAGTCACCGCGCACGGCGGCGACTGGGCGCGTGCCTACGCCGGCCCGGAGCGCGCGGCTTGAGTCGTTCCGGCCTCGCCATCGACCCCGCGAATCGACACCTCATCGAGCTGCTGTCGAGCATCTCGTCGGGCATCGCGTCGGTGAACGACCTCGCGGGCTTCGCCCAGGAGATCGAGCACGCGCTCGACCAGCTTTGCGACGCCGAGTACATCGCGCTGTACCTGTGGGACTTCGAGGCGAAGCGGCTGCGGACCTTCGCGGGCCGCGGGTTCTCGCCGACGGAGCGGGCCGAGGCCGAGCGGACCGCGTGGGAGCGGCACCCGGGCAGCGTGTTCCGCGAGCCGCGGCTGCTGCACGTCCCCGACGTCTTGAACGACCGCGAGCAGCAGACCCAGAACAGCGCGCGCAGCTTCGTCGTGCGGTCGCGCCTGTTCATGCCGGTGATGTGCCGCGACGAGGTGCTCGGCGTGATCGGCCTCGCCTCCGGCACCCTGAACCGCTTCACCGACGGCGACATCGCCGTGCTCGGCTTCATCAGTCGGCTCACCGGCGTGGTCTACCGCCAGCTGCTCGACCGCATCGAGAGGCAGCGCGCCGAGACCTCGCTGGCGACCACCGCGAGGCGCCTCCAGCTGGTCGTCGACGCCCTGCCGATCGCCCTCCTCAGCCTCGACCCCGACACGCGCCGGATCTCCCTCGCCAAGGGCGCCGGCCTGCGCCAGCTCGGCCTCGATCCCGCCGCCTGCCTCGGCGCCCGCACCGACGAGGCCCTCGCCGGCTTCCCCGCCCTCTCCGACGCGGTCCGGCGGGCCGTCGCCGGCGACGCGGTGAGCGAGCAGCTGGCCATGGGCGACCGCGTGATCTCGTTCCAGGCCGCGGCCCACCGCGGCGGCGAGCTCACCGTCCTGCTGTTCGACATCACCGACCTGCGGCGCGCCCTCGACGAGCTGACCCTCGCCAACAGCGACCTCGAGCAGGCGCGCGACCAGGCGCTCGAGGCCACGCGGGCCAAGAGCTCGTTCCTCGCGGCGATGAGCCACGAGCTGCGCACGCCGCTCAACGCCATCATCGGCTACACCGAGCTGCTGCTCGAGGAGCACGGCGACCTGGCCTCGCCGGGCTTCGCCGCCGACCTCGAGCGCGTCGGCGCCTCGGCGCGGCACCTGCTCGGCCTCATCAGCGACGTCCTCGACCTGTCGAAGATCGAGGCCGGCAAGTTCGCGCTGCACCCCGAGGACATCGACCTCGGCGCCCTGCTCGCCAGCATCGACGCCGCCTGTCGCCCGGGCCAGCAGCGCCGCGGCAACCGCTTCGTCCTCGACGCCCCCGAGCCCCTGCCCGCCCTGCGCGCCGACGCCACCGCCCTGCGCGGGATCCTCATCAACCTCCTCGGCAACGCCCACAAGTTCACCCACCACGGCACGGTGACCCTGCGGCTGCGCGAGCAGGTCGAGGACGGCGCCCCCCGCGTGGTGTTCGTCGTCGAGGACACCGGCATCGGCATGAGCGAGCCGCAGCTGCGCCGGATCTTCGACAACTTCACCCAGGCCGACGCCTCGATCGCCCGCCGCTTCGGCGGCACCGGCCTCGGCCTCGCCATCACCCTCAACCTCGTCCAGCTGATGGGCGGCGACATCTCCGTCACCAGCCAGCCCGGCGCCGGCTCGGTGTTCACGTTCTGGCTGCCGAGCGCGCCAATCTGACCCTTCGGACATGCCTCGAAGGGCCTGTCTACCGGGTCATGCTTCAACGAGCATGTCCACTCAGCCAGGCTGATCCCGCGGATCCGCGGGCAGCGGCGCGGGGGCGCCGCTCGCCGCCGCCAGCGCCCGCCGCAGCTCGGCGCGGACGTGCCGCTCCACCAGCCCGCACACCAATTGCGGCCACACCAGAGCCGCGGCGATCAGCGTCCAGAACGGCCACTGCAGCTGCACCATCGCGAAGAACAGCAGCGCCGTGAGCGGCAGCGAGATCGCGGTGATCAGCGGCCGCACGAGGCGCTGGCACTCGTGGTCGTTCCAGAACCACCACGTCGGCAGGAATCCCAGGCGCTGCGGTCGGTCCAGGAGCGCGCGGCGAACGAGGAGATCGGGCATGACGGAGCCGCTCGGCGGGCGCTCGAGCGAATAGCACATGCGACCCGAGGCCCCGCGCGCATGCGGGGAAACTCTCGAGCTCGACCCAATTTTCGCCGCCGGTCGGCGACTCCACGTGCCTCGGCGCGCTCGTCCCCGGCGCGCACGGCCGTCGCGCTCGCGGCACGACGGCTGAGTGCGCCGCACCCCACGGGCGAGCGATCTGCGCACTTCGTCGACTTGCTGTCGAGCCGGCTGGCGGACCCCGCGGGCCACAGCCATCGCGCGCCTGCGAGGTCTCCGTTTGCACAGCCTCGCGGGTTGCTCACAGTCCCCGCGCGAGCGCCGGCTCGCGACAAGGAGTCGACCATGAAGTTCGAACCGCAGAAGGAACACCAGTGGCTGCAGCAGCTCGTCGGCGAGTGGACCTGGGAGACCGACGCCTCGACCGACCCCGAATGCCCGGCAGGAGCCACCCGCGGCCGCGAGACAGTGCGCGCGCTCGGGGACCTGTGGATCGTCGCCGAGGGCCACGGGGACCTGTCCGGCGGCGGCCAGG
This sequence comes from Nannocystis punicea, assembly GCF_026965555.1. Classification (GTDB taxonomy): domain Bacteria; phylum Myxococcota_A; class Polyangia; order Nannocystales; family Nannocystaceae; genus Nannocystis; species Nannocystis punicea. The sequence goes on from NZ_CP114040.1 coordinate 7,846,765, forward strand.
GCGGCACGCTCATGACCCTCGGCTACGACCCGAAGAAGGAGCGCTTCGTCGGCACGTGGGTGGGCTCGATGATGCCCAACCTGTGGGTCTACGAGGGCTCGCTCGACGCCAACAAGCGGATCCTCAACCTCGACAGCGAGGGCCCGGCGATGACGGGCGAGGGCCGCGGCAAATACCGCGACGTCATCGAGCTCGTGGCCGACGATCGCCGGACCTTCTCCGGCCACGCCCTCCAGCCCGACGGCACGTGGCGCCAGCTCATGCGCATGCATTACCGCCGAGTCCGCTAGCGAGTCCGCGGCGCCTGCTCGGTCTCACTCGCCTCTCGTCCGCGGCGGTCGGCGAGCGTGGATGCTGGCGGCAAGTAGTTGGGCACCTCGATCTCCCCGCCAGGAAGCACTTCAGCATGGCCCCTCCTCCGAACGATCAGGCGGCGCAGCCACTTCTCGGCGAGTCCCATCGAGAGGACGGAAGACAGGCCCAGCAAGCCGACCGACAGCCAAGATGGTCGGACGTATGTGAAGATGAGGAAAGCGAACGGCACGTTCACCACCGACCAGAGGATCGTGAAGAACGCGGCCACCATTGGGTCCGTCCGATGGAGTTCATTCCAGAACCAATAAGACGGCAGGATGCCGAAGCGCTGCGGCTTGCTCATGAGCGGACGCGGGCGACGTGATTCGCGCCCCATCACCGCACGCTCGCGCGCTCGCATGAGCGTTTCGATGGTGCGGGGGTGGTGATACCGTGCCATCGCCGCAGGTCTCAGCATCCCTCGGAGTTGACCGGCGCGGTCAGCACGGCGGTGAGGGCGAGGGCGGGTGTCATCGTGAGCGGACCGTAGCGCCCCGGTGGTTGTTGGCAAGCGAACGAGCGAGCTCGGAGGCATCCGAGCCGGCACGCGAGCGGCTCGCGGTGCAGGAACCCGCTCCGCTCGGATCGAAGCGAGGCCTCTCGTCTGTCGCCTTCGCTTGAAGTCCAGCGATCTCGAGCAGATGGCCAGCGCGACCCGGCGTCTGGAACCGCCGCGTTGGCGGTCTGTACGCCGCAGGCTGGGCGGTCCGCCGGCGTTGGACCCGTGAAGCCGCGCCAGAGTGAATTTTCCCGCGGCCGGCGCTACGCTGAAAGCGATGCGTCCGCTCGCGCTCGCTCTCCTCATGCTCGCCGGCTGCAACCGCGACGGCGGTGACATGACGGGCTTCGGCCCGAGCGTCACCACCGCGCCGCCGGCGACCGACTCGACCAGCGTGGACACCTCGACCTCGACCTCGACCAGCTCTGCCGAGGACTCGACTGCGTCGAGTTCGACGAGCACGAGCCACTCCAGCAGCACGACGCACTCGGACGGCGTCCCCGATCTCGGCACGATCCCGGACGGCGGCGATGGGCCGCCCCCGGGCTGCAAGGGGAAGGTCGACTTCCTGTTCACGATCAGCAGCGCGAAGACCATGGAGGACCAGCAGGACAAGCTCAAGGCGAGTTTCCCGGGCTTCGTCGCCACTCTCGAGAGCCAATTCGCAGACTTCGACTACCACATCCTGTCGACCAACACGTTCGGTTCGTGGAACTTGCCGTGGTGCGAGGGCTGCACAGATCTCTGCGCTCAGACGCCCGACTTCCCCTGCAACGCCTCTCTGGAGCCGTGCGACTCCGTCCAGGGCGCCGGCGTCACCTTCCCCCGAGGCGACAATGCGACAAATCAGCGCTGCGACCTCGCCATTGACCGCCGCTACTTCGCGTCCGGCCAGCCCGACCCCGCGGGAGCGTTCCAGTGCATCGCATCGCTGGGGACCAACGGCGGCGCCCAGGTCGCCGAGGCGACGGTCAAGGCCCTCGCGGACGACATGAACGCGCCCGGAGGTTGCAATGAGGGGTTTCTCCGGCCCGACGCGCTGCTCGTCGTCGTCGCCATCCAGGACACCTTCGACCAGGACAGCGAAGGCACCGCGAAGGACTGGAAAGACGCGCTGGTCGACGCAAAGGGTGGTGATGCCGACGCGGTGGTTCTCCTCGTGATCTCGAGCGACGTCGACGACCCCGACAGCCTGTGCGGCTACACCGGGACGATCACCGAGCACGAGCTTCGCACCTGGACCGAGCTGATGCAGCCGAACTCGCTGTTCGGCTCCGTGTGCGCGAAGGACTATGTCTCGTTCTTCGAGACCGCAGCGACAATGATCCAGTCGCAATGCGACGTATTCGTGCCGCAATGACGGCTACGGGTAGAGGCGCAGCGCGAACGCGCGGGGCTGCAGCGCTTCGAACTCGCTCCCGACGACGTAGATGTAGCCCCATGCGTCGAGGGCCAGGCCCGCCGCCTCGTCAGGCCCGTGGCCGGGTCCGTTACGGACCACCTCCCAGACCGGCGCTCCAACCGGCCCGGGAACGGCGAAGATCCATGCGTTCGCGTCGGTCTGCGGCTGCTGGAGCGACCCGGCGATGATGATCTTGCTCTCGCGGTCCTCAGCGACCGCGAAGCCGATCGCGTCCGACGTCGTCGGTTCGATGCGTGGGACACCTGCCTCCCCGTCGGACGAGAACCAACGCGTCAACACGAGGCGCATTGTGCTCTGCTTGTTCCGACCCCATCCCGTGACGACGAAGCCGCCCGCGCGCAGGGGCGCGACGGCCATGCCGCCGTCTTCGTCCATCAGCTCGCCCGGCGATGTCCACTCGGCGAGCGCATCACCGTCCATGCTGTAACGAAGCACCACGGCACGCCGGACGAGATCGAGGTTATCGCCATCGACCTCGCGCTCGCCGACCACGACAATGTCCCCGTTGACGATCGCCACGGCGCGCGCGACCTCGTCGCGCTCGTTGAAGAAATCCTCCTCCGCCGGCGCGGCGAACGTCCGTTCGTCCAGGACCTGACCGCCCGTCGCCGAGAGCCACCAGACCTTGAGGTCGTGCGTCCCTGCGTTGACCTCGTCCGCGCCGACGAGGATCAACACGTCTCCTTCGACGGCGATCGCATGGACCGAGCTCCCGAGCCCCCCGATCGTCGTCGGCTCCTTCCCCTCGCCGAACTTCACCCGCGACATGGCCCACCGCGTCGACCCGCTGTCCGGCATCGTCCACGCCACGAACGCCGCGTCATCTTCATCACCGACCGCGATCGCCGGCCCGCGCCCGCCGCCCGTCACTGCGACCGAGCCGAGCAGGATCGGCTCCCCCTCCGGCTGCCCTTTCGTTCCATCGATGCGCACCGCCACCGCCTTGAGTCCGTCTTTCGTCTCGAAGTAGCCCGCCACGTCGATCCCGTTGCCGCGGATCGCCGCGCTGGTAAAACCGTTGATCGGCCCGGCCTTCACGTAGGGCGGCCAGACGTCGGTCCCGCCGGGCTGGACGTCGATCGTCAGCTCTCCCACGCCCTCGCCGCTCACGCCGTCGGCCGCGTGCGCGACGGCGCGGATCGTGTGCGTGCCGTCGCCGGGGACGTCGTCGGACGTCACCTCGAACACGTGGACGGGGTTCTGCGGCGCCGCGCCGAGCGCCAGCGGCACGTCACCATCGAAGATGTCGACCGACGCGACCGGCCGCGACGTCGAGACCGAGACCTGCACCTCGCCGACGTCGATCATCGGCGACGGCTCGATAAAGATCTCGACCTCGACCGGCACGGCCTTGCCGTCGTCGTCACCGGCGCCCCCCGAACTCGAGCCATCCCCGTGGCTCGCGCTCCCGCCAGCGGTGCTGCCGCCCGGATCGGTCTCGGGAGCGCTCGGATCGGGCGGCGCGTCGCTGGTCGTCTCGTTCGTCGAACTGCTCGAGGTGCTCAGGTCCGGGGGAGCTTCGTCGGAGAGGCCATACCACGCCGGCGCGTGGAAGGAGCACGCTGCAAGCACCAGAATGGCGCACAAGATCTCGAGTACGTGGCGAATCAGCATGGCATCGGCCTCGTTGGCCAGAAATAATAAGCCAGTCTACCCCGTCGCACGCGTAGCCATGGCGTAGGAAGTGTCGGGCGCGACCGCGGCCGACAGGTCCAACCCGTAATGCGCCTTACAATCGTGTCAGTGCCCGCGTCGGGAGCATCGACATCTCAGTAGATTCATAACCTTGGTGTGGATCTCCAGATCCCCGTCGGGCTCGTCTCGAAGCTTCACGAGCGTCAGCAATGGCGTAGAACACCTGTGCGGCGAGAGATCGTGCACGCGCCGCGCTCACCCGAGCGCGCGCTCGAGGTTGAAGGCCGAGCTGATCAGCGACAAATGAGTAAACGCCTGCGGGAAGTTGCCGAGGGCCTCGCCGTGTTCGCCGGTCTCCTCCGAATAGAGGCCGAGGTGGTTGCCGTAGCCGATCATGCGCTCGAACAGCAGGCGGGCCTCCTCGAGCAGGGCCGGGTCGGCGCGGCCGGCCCGGGTCAGCGCCTCGACCAGCCAGAACGAGCACATGTTGAAGGTGCCCTCGCGGCCAGGTAGCCCGTCGGGCAGCTGCTCCGGGTGGTAGCGATAGACCAGGCCGTCGGACACCAGCCCGCCCTGGTCCGGCGAGCGGCGGATCGCCGCCAGCGTCTTCAGCATGCGTGGGTCGCCGGGGCCGAGGAAGAACACCAGCGGCATCAGCAGCGCCGACGCGTCGAGCGAGCGCTCGTCGAACGCGGCCACGAACGACTGCTCCTCGTCGCTCCAGCCGCGGCGGAAGATCGTCTCGTAGATGTCGTCGCGGGCCCGGTACCAGCGCTCGCGCGGGGCCGGGAACGAGCGCTTGTCGGCCAGGCGCAGCGCCCGGTCGAGCGCCACCCAGCACATCACCTTCGAGTTGACGTTGTGGCGCATGCCGCTGCGCGGCTCCCAGATCCCGTGGTCCGGCAGGTGCCAGGCGTCGCTGACGTAGTCGACGATCCGCCGCAGGTGGATCCACGCGTCGTACGAGATCGGCCGGCTGTGCTTGTTGGACAGGTAGACTGCGTCGAGCAATTCGCCGTAGATGTCGAGCTGGACCTGATTGTGGGCGGCGTTGCCGATCCGCACCGGCCGCGCGCCGCGGTAGCCGGCCAGGTGCGGCAGCTCGAACTCATCGATGCACGTCGCGCCTTCGACCGTGTAGATGAGCCCCAGCGGCGCGCCGTCCGGTCGGGGCGGCTCGTGGTAGCGGCGGTCGAGCCAGTTCATGAACGCGTCGGCCTCCTCGGTGAAGCCGATCCGCAGAAATCCGTACAGCGTGAACGCGGCGTCGCGCATCCACGTGTAGCGATAATCCCAGTTGCGCACCCCGCCGGGGTCCTCCGGCAGGCCGCAGGTCGGCGCGGCGACGATCGCCCCGGTCGGCTCGTAGGTCAGCAGCTTGAGCGTCAGCGCCGAGCGGTGCACCGTCTCGCGCCAGCGGCCGCGGTACGAGCAGCGCGACAGCCAGCGGCGCCAGTACGCCACCGTCCAGCGGAACAGAGTCTCCGCCTCGTCGGGATCGGGGCCGCGCGGGCAATGATTCTCGCCGCCGCCGCGAAACACGAACATCGCGTGGTCGCCCTGGTGCAGGCGGAAGCGGGCGCGCACGCCCCCGCGCTCCGCGACCTCCAGCGGCACGTTGGCCGACAGCGACATCGTCACCGCGGGCGAGCGGAACACCGCGCCGTGCTGGGTGAGCTCGACCTCGTGCTCCGCCCGCGCGTAGTCGAAGGCCGGGCGGCACTCGGCGCGCACCCACACCTCCCCGCGGACCGCCCGCACGCGGCGCACGATCTGGTGGTGCCAGCCGTGGTCGAGGTTGTCGCCGACCGGCATGAAGTCCTCGATCTCGACCACCCCGCCGGCGCAGAAGAAGCGCGTGATCAGGATGTTGGTGTCGGGCCAGTAGAACTGCTTGCTCGGCGCCGCCTGGTCCTCGGCGCAGATCCGGAACTCGCCGCCCTTCTCGTCGTCGAGCAGCGAGGCGAACACGCTCGGCGAGTCGAAGCGCGGGTGGCAAAACCAGTCGATCGCGCCGTCGGTGCCGACCAGCGCGATCGTCCGCATGTTGCCGATGATCCCGTGATCGTGGATGGGCAGGTACGCCATCGGGTCACTCCTCGTGGAACCACGTCATTCCGCCGTCGACGAAGTACGTCGAGCCGGTCACGTAGGCCGCGTCGTCCGAGGCGAGGAACGCGGCGATGCCGGCGACGTCGGCCGGCCGCCCGAGCCGCTTCAACGGGATCCGCGCCAGCAGCCCGGCGCGCGCCCGCGGGTCCTCGGTGACGTCGCGGTTGATGTCGGTGGCGATCGCGCCCGGGGCGATCGCGTTGACGGTGATCCCGCGCTCACCGAGCTCGACCGCGAGGTCGCGCGTCAGCATCCGGATCGCGCCCTTGGCCGCGCAGTAGGTCGCGTGGCCGGGGAACGACAGCTCCTCGTGCACCGAGCTGATGTTGACGATCCGCCCGCCGCGATCGCCGGCGATCCACCGCCGCACCACCGCCTGCGCGGTGAAGAACGTGCCCTTGAGGTTGGTGTCGATCACCCGGTCGAAGTCGGCCTCGGTCACCTCGACGAACGGCGCCTTGATCTCCATGCCGGCGTTGTTGACCAGGATGTCGAGGGGCCCGAGCGCCTGCCACGCCTCGGCCACCAGCCGCTCGCAGTCGGCGGTGCGCCCGACGTCGGCCTGCACCACCACGGCGCGGCGCCCCTCGGCCCGGATCGCGCCTGCGACCTCCTCGGCCGCGTCGGCGCTGCCGTAGTAGTTGACGGCGACGTCGGCGCCCTCGCGCGCGAAGCGGAGGGCGATCTCGCGGCCGATGCCGCGGCTCGAGCCAGTCACCAGGGCCGTCTTTCCGTTCAGTCGCATGCGAGCTCCCGCCGCGCCGACGTCGTCTCGCAGCCGGACGACCCGCGGCGACGGATCCCTTGCGGTGCGTGGTCGCGCGTGCGCATCGCCCATGTGTGACGCACGCTCGCCCCACGGGCACGACGAGCGGCTCGGTTTCGCCGCGACGAGGCCCACGACGCGGCCTCGCCCGCGACCACGCGGCCGTCGCTGGCGATCCGCGGAGTTGACGCGACCCGCGACCTCGATCGCGCGCCCGAGTTGACGCGGCCCGCGGGGTGCGCTTGGCTCACCGGGTGGTGATCGTCGTCATGGGCGTGTCGGGGGCCGGCAAGACCACCGTCGGCCAGCGCCTCGCCGCCGCCCTGGGCGCCCGCTTCGTCGACGCCGACGACTTTCATCCGCCGGCCAACCTGGCCAAGATGGCCGCCGGCGCCCCGCTGGACGACGCCGACCGGACGCCGTGGCTGCAGGCCCTGTCGGCGGAGATCGACGGCTGGCTACGACACGACGGCGACGTCGTGCTCGCCTGCTCCGCGCTGCGCGCGGTCCACCGCGCCATGCTGCGCCGCGATCCGGCCCGGGTCGTGTTCGTGTTCCTGCAGATCGACGCCGAGGCGGCCCGCGCCCGCCTGCTCGCCCGCCGCCACCACTTCTTCAAGGCCGACATGCTGGACAGCCAGCTCGAGACGCTCGAGCCGCCCGCCGACGCCCTCACCGTCGACGCCGCCCAGCCGGTCGACGCGGTGGTCGCCGACATCCTCGCGCGGCTGTGACCGCTCACCAAAATATGACTGTTCGGACATGCCCTTGGCAGCATGTCACTGAAGACATGAGACTTTGAACATGTCCGAAGTATCAGCCTAACCAGCTCAGCCGACCGTCAACCCGAGGCTCTTGCGGACGGTGAAGTAGTCGTCGCTGACGCTGTAGAGCGCGAGCTCCTGGATCTTGTCGCGCGGCGTCAGGAACGTGAACCCCTCTCGCTCCTGGTGGATGTGCCGCGCGGCCACGTCGAGGTCGTCGGCGAAGAGGAGGCCGACGCGGTACGCCGTGATCTCGGCGCCGCGTGCCCACCGCCCGGCGTCGAGTGGGTTGTTCGCGTCGGCGAGGCCAGGAACCCGAGGAAGGCCAGGCCGAGGACGAGTCGCCCAGCGCCGCCGCGGCCTCCTGCACGCGCGAGGCGATCAGCTGCCGCAACAGGTCGTCGGTCAGCGGGACGTTCCCCGGCAGCGGCGGCCCCGGCCACGCGGCCCAGTGCCGTGCCCACTCTCGCCAACGCTCCAGCTCCGCCTGCGCCTCACTCATCGACCGCAGGATACCGTCGACCCGCCCGCGGCACCAGCCGCCTCGTCGGCCCCGCGAGCCGCGTTCCCGGGCGTGGCGCGCATTCGTCCGGCGACGCGGGCCGGGCGAGCGTCATGCGTGTCCGTTCGGACATGCTCAAAGGAACATGAAATGAATCATCCCCGGCGCGCCGGCCGTTCGAGCAGCATCAGCGTGGCCGCCATCAGCTCGAGGTGGCCGTGGAAGCGGGCCATGCGGAAGTAGCCGCGGTCGGCTGCGGCCAGGTCGACCACGGCCCACACCGCGAGGCCGGCGCTGAACAGCGCGGCGAGCACGAGGCCGACGTCGCCGAGGTCGCGGCGCAGTTCGGCGTAGCTGGCCCGGAAGGTCGGCGGGGTGTCGCGCCGCCGATCGTCGTCGGGGATCAGCTGCAGCCACACCGCGTAGTGCAGCGACTGCGCGAAGCAGAACAGCAGCACCAGCCGCGCGCCGAGCTCGGCGTCCACACCGGGCGCCAGCCGCCAGCGCTGGAACTCGGCGCTCACGCCCGCGCCGGTCCGCTCGAGCCCGCCGGTCCATGCGACCGCCCACGAGCCCACGGGGCTCAGCAGCAGCAGGACGGCCGCGACCAGCAGCGCCAGCGGCCACCGGTGGGCCCGCCCGCCGCGCTCGCGCCACAGCCACCACAGGCCGACCGCAGCGAAGTTGTGAAGGTGGCCGAAGACCACCTCGGCCATCGCCCCGAGCGCCGCCATCCCGGCCCCGGCGAGCCCCAGCAGCGAGACTGCGGTCGCCCGCCGCCGCCGGTCCGCGCGGGCGACCAGCGCCACCGCGGCGGCGCCGAAGAAGCCCCACACCAGATCGCCGCCGCCGGCGATCCACAACAGCGGCGCGCCGGCCAGCCAGCACAGGGCGCGGCGTCGGCAGTAATCTGTCCGAACGACCAGGTAACGCAGATCGGCCACCACGTGCGGCACGCCCCACACCAGCGGCCCGAGCACGAGCAGCCACAGCGGCAGCAACAGCGTGCCCGCGAGCGCCGTGACGATCATCGCCGAGAACATCACCGCGACCCGCAGCTCGCGGCGGCGTACCAGCCGTCGGCCGACCTCGCCGAGCAGCCGAGCCAGCGCCGCCGCAACCAGTCGGCCCCGGCGATGGTCGCGTCGACCCAGGACCCGCTCGCCGCGGCCGTACCCGCGATCACGAGATGATGTACCGCCGGTTCGGATCGATGACGACGTCGAGGCGCGCGCGCACGCTCGGAGTGACCACCACGCGCCGGGTCACGTCGACGTGGCGGTAGAACACCTGCACCGTGTATTCGCCCGGCGGCAGCTCGCGCAGGCTGAACACCCCGCCGGGATTGGTGAGCCGCTCGCGCTCGCCAGTGATGCAACGGCAGGTCACGATCACGAAGGCGCCGGGGATCGCGTGCCCCGTGTCACGATCGCGGACGACCCCCAGGAGCTGGCTGGCCCGGCCGGCCTCCAGCGGCTCCAACACGACCTCCGGCGGCAAAGCGTCGCGCTCCAGCACCCCGGCTGCGCACGCAGCCGAGACCGCACCCACCACCAGGGAGACGCTCGCCCGTCTGTCCATGCAGCGAGCTTCGCACGGCCGCGGCGCTCGGTCCGCCGACCGCGATCGGACCCGCCACCTCTGCAGGGGCGGGTCCTACGAATATCCTTTAGAACATGTCTTATCGGACATATTTATCCGGACGGCGACCGCGGCGCTCCGTCGGCCGACGCCCGCAGGAGGCCGGCGCACCGGTGAGAGCGCCCCTGCCTACCCGGACGCGTGCACCTGCACCTCGCCGACGCCCTGGTACGTCCCGTACAGCGTCGGCGACGTGTAGATCCGGACCGCGTAGGTCCCGGGCTGGAGCGGCCCGCACGACACCGCGACCGAGCGGGTGCCGGTGAGGTCGCACTCGACCGCCGTGGAGCTGTCCTCGGGGACAGCCTTGACGATCAGGTTGCGCCCGCGCGGGTTGTCGAGGCTCAGCGTGAACTCGCGCTGGACGGTGACCTGCGAGCGGCGCGGCTCGACCAGCTGCAGGCCGTCGGCGAAGAACTTGGGGCGCATCATCGGCTGGCGGGCGAACTCGCCGCGGGTGAGCGGCTGCTCGCGCAGCTGCCAGGCCGGGTCTTCCGGGAAGTGGGTCACCCCGATCAGCGCCGGCGGCACGAACAGGTAGTCGGTGCGGTACTCGCGGACGAACGCGCCGTCCTTGAGGTGGCCGGAGTCCCAGGTGGCGTCGACGAGGTACCAGCGGCCGTCGACGCGCGCGGCGTTCCACGCGTGCGACTCGCCCTCGACCTCGCGCGACAGGCCGCGCGCGTCGCCGACGACCACCACGACCTCGTCGCCGGTGACCGCGGCGATGGCCCGCATCAGGTTGGCGTAGCCGGCGCAGACGGCCAGGCGCGAGGCGAACACCGCCTCGGCGCGCTGGTCGGGGTAGACGTCGCGGTTCAGGTACGACGCCGCGTCGTAGGCGAGGTGGGTGGCGACGAAGTCGTGGATCGCCTTGATCCGCCGCGCCGGATCGGGCTCGCTCGCGGCGAGGTGGCGGCCGACGCTGTCGATGCTGACGCGCGCCTCGTCGGGCATCGCCAGCACCGCCGGGTGCACCTCCGCCGGCGACGGCCAGGCCGGCCCGATCGCCGCCTGCGGCTCGCTCGCGGGCGCGGGCGCGACCTCCGGCGCAGGTGTCGGCTCGGCGCCCGGCTCGGGCGCCGGCGTCGGCTCGGGCGTCGGCTCGGGCGTCGGCTGCGGCCGGCGCTCCCACGGGTCGCTCCAGGCGTCGTCCGCGGGCACCGGCTGCGGCGCCGGGGTCTCGGCCGGCCGGGTCTCGATCAGCTCCGCGTATTGATTGTCGTGCGCCGCCTCGTACAGCCACTGCAGGCCGTCGGCCGCCCGCAGCAGGCCCGCGCGGGCGCGGTCCGCCAGCGGGTGATGGACGCCCTCGAGGAACCAGTCGCCGCGCGTCGAGATCGCGGTGAACGCCGCCTCGGGCCGCGACCACACCAGCGCGGTCAAGAACGCCAGGTTGACCACGAGCGTGCGCAGGACGATCCGGTCCCAGGCGGTCAGCACCCGCCGGTCGCGCAGCGGCGCCCGCCGCCGGCGCAGCAGCTCCGACAACATGTCCCATGCGACAGGTACGATCGGGAACAGCAGCAGCCCCGCCACGCACACCAGCCACACCGGCCCGTTGCGGTAGGCCGCCAGCGACGAGGCCACCCACACCCCGAGGGCCGGCGCCACCACCACCAGGGCCGCCCAGATCGCCCTGAAACCGCAGAATAACAACGTTCCGAGCCAGCTCAGCCGCGCACGCGTCATCCCTGATCAGCCTAGCACGGGCGGACCGGGCGCGCCGGGGTCAGCGCCCGCGCGAACCCGGCGGGCGGCGGCGCTCACTCCGCGGCTCGCGGTGGAACACGAGATCGGTGGTCCTCGGCGCTCACTCGGGCCGCGGCTCGATGTGGAACACGAGGTCGGCGTGGTCCTCACGGCCCAGCGCGTCGCTCACGGTCAGCGCGAACACCCAGTCGCCGGGGGCGGTGAAGTCGACCGCGACCATCCACTTGAAGCCGTCGGGCGTGATCGGCCAGGTCTTGGCAGCCAGCTCGACGGCCCCGTCGTCGGCCATGCGGAAGGCCGGCGCGAGCGTCAGGGTGAGCGGGGGCCGCGGCAGGTCGCCGTTGAACTGCGGGTCGTTGGGCGGCGGATCGGGCCCGACCTCGATGTCGGCCGCGAGCGCGGTCGGGCCGATGTACTCGGGCCACCCGCGGCCCTCGGCGGCGCGCAGGGAGATCGAGAACTGGCCGTTGTCGGTGGCGATCGGCGTGTCGCTGTCGACGTAGGGATTCGGGTCCTCCTCGGGCGTACACGCGGCCACGGCCACGGCCGCGGCGACGCCGACGCAACTGCTGAGAACGGTTCGGACACAGGGCACCATGGTGCACCTCCCGTGGAGGCATACGCCTGCGCGCCGGCCGGGCAACCGCAACGCGTGCGAGCGGCCCGGTCGGCGCGCGCAACGATTGCTCGCGCGCCGCTCGCACGACCTGTCTCATCGACCAGGTGACGCCGGCGCGATCACGACCTCGGCCCGGAGGATGCGGTCGCCGACCACCAGCGCGAGCGCTGCGGGCAGGCCGTCGCGGACCTCGCCGATCCGGGTGTAGCGGCCGTCGAGGTGCGGGGCGCGGGCGTGCATGATGAAGAATTGACTGCCGCCGGTGTCCTTGCCGGCGTCGGCGATCCCCACGGCGCCGCGCGCGAATGGAGCGTCCCCCGGCTCCGAGGGCAGGGTGAAGCCGGGTCCGCCCCACCCCGTACCGCTGGGGTCGCCGCCCTGGACCACGTAGCCGGGCACGACGCGGTGGAACGTCAGGCCGTCGTAGAAGCCGCGCTGCGTCAACGCCACGATCGCGGCCACATGCCACGGCGCGACCGCGGGCTCGAGAGCGACGTCGACGCGGCCGCGCTCGGTGTGCAGCCGCCACAGCAGTGCTTGACCGAGCACTGCCTTCGGATCGTGCGGCGGCGTCGGAGGGGGCGCGGCGGCAGCAGTGCCCCCCGGGTCTTCGCCGCTCGCAGTCTTCACGCAGGCGCGAGCCGCCGCGCGCACGCTCGCGTTGGCGTCGCCCAGCGCGGCGCGGCACAGCTCCAGACCTCGCGCCCCACCCACCGCCGCCAGGGCGCCGGCCAGGCCCGCGAACAGCTCCGCGTCGCGCTCGCCCGTGGCCCGCTCGAGCAGCGCGTCGACGATCGCCGGCGCCGGCTCCGGCCGCGTCGCAGCCTCGCCGAAGCGCCCCTGCACCGCCTCGGCCGCCGTGCCCGCGACGGCGGGCGAGCTGTCCCGAAGGCCAGCCGCGATCGCGTCGCCGACGTCGACCTCGTCCCACAGCCGGACCGCCGCCGCCAGCGCGGCCGCTCGCACCCGCGCGTCGTCGCTGCCCATCAAGGCCGTCAGCCGGGCCCCGCGCGCCTCCGCCGGCCCGCCGAAGCCCTGGCCGATCAGACCTGTCTCGAAGGTCAGCCGCCCGATCTCCGCCGCCGCCCCGGCCGCCTCGGCGCAGCGCAGCGGCGGCCGCCACTCGCCCGAACGGGCCGCCAGCGCCGCCAGGCCGCAGCACAGCCGCGCCCACACCCGCCGCGCGGCCGGCTCTGCCGCCGCCAGCCGGGCCTCGGCGCGCGCGTGGGCCTCGGCGGCCCCGGGCAGGACGTCCTTGCGGCCTGTCAGAACAGACATGCCCTCGAGGACAGGGTGAATGGAACCTGCTCCATCGACCATGTCCTTTCGATCGATCTCCGCGCGCAGCCAGTCCCACAGCGCCGCCGTCGCGGCCGGGTCCGCGAGCTCGCCGAGGCCGCGCACCGCCGCCACGCGCACCCACGGCTCCGGATCGCCCAGGCCGGCGCGCATCGCCGCCAGCGCCTCCGGCGGTTTGCGCCGGGCCAGGCCCTTCAGGGCCGCGGCGCGGACGTCGGGGTCGGTCGCCGCGGTCGCCCGCAGCAGCGCCGCCTCGCCGGCGTCGTGGCCGGCCGCGTGCGCGTGGGCCAGGCCGTAGACCGCCGCGTAGACCCGCTCCGGCGCGCTCTCGGCCGCCATCGCCACCAGCCCGTCGCGCGCCGCGTCGGCCAGCGGCAGCTCGCGCCGGCCGAGGATCCCCAGCACGATCGCCGCCGCCTCGCGCACCTCCGGCGCCTCGCCGGGCTGCAGCGCCGCGGCCAGGCGTACGCTCGCCTCCGCCCCGCCCACGCGGCGCGTGGCCTCGACGATCGCCAGACGCTCGCGCGGCGACGCCTGCGGCCAGCGCTGCCACACCGCCGCCTCGAAGCCCGCGACCTCCGAGCCGAGCGCGCCGGCGACGTCGAGCGCGCGCATGGCCGCGACGCGCGTCGCCTCGTCGGGGCTCGCCAGCAGCTCGCCGAGGCGCGCCAGCGCGGCCGCGTCGCCGATCCGCCCGAGCCCGCGGATGGCAGTCGCGGACGTCCCCGGCTCGGCGGCGAGCCGCGCCAGCTCGGCCGACCCGGCCTCGCGGCGGGCCTCGAGGCGGGCGATCGTCAGGTTCGGCTCGTCCTCGCCGCCCGGGGGCGTCGACGGCCGCGCGCACGCGACGAGCAGCGACAGCGAGGCGGCGAGGACACGGACGGGGCGCGGCGCTTCCATGGTCGGGCTGTACCAGGGCCGCAGCGCCGCGCACAACCCCGCGCTGTCCGCCGGCGTGTCGGCCTTCGACGCGCGCCGGGCGGCCGAACCGTCAGGTCACAGGCACTGCTGACCGCACTCCTGCTGCGCGCACAGACCCAGGGCCGCGATCAGCGGGTTCTGCATCGGGTTGACCCCGCACATCTGGGCGCACATCTGCGGGTTGCCCATGGCCGCGCACTCGAAGAAGCACGCGCAGTCCTCGTCCTCGGCGCAGGCCACCTGCTGCTCGCAGCAGCCGTCCTTGAGGCAGGCGGTGCACTCGTCGTCGTTCGGGTCGGCCGCGCACAGGTCGGGCCCGCCCGTCGTGGTCGTCGTCTCGGCGGTCGTCTCGCCGGTCGTGGTCGTCGTCTCGCCGGTGGTGGTCGAGGTGGTCGTCTCCGGCTCCATCGTGGTGGTGACCGGCTCGCCGGTGCTGGTGCTCGTCCCCGGCTCGGTGGTGGTGGGCGCGACGGTCACCCCGGTCTCGCTGGCCGACGCAGTGCCCTCGGTGACCCCGGTGGTGGTGGTCGTCGTCCCGGGCGCGGTCGTCTCGGTGCCGGTGCCCGTCTCGGTGCCGGTGCCCGTCTCGGTCGTCGTCTCGGTGGCGCTCCCCGTCGCTTCCTCCTTGCCGTTGCAGCCCGGCAGCGCGAGCAAGATCAGGGACAGGCAGGCGGTCGCACGCAGTGAAAACAAGTCATGGCGCATGGTCGAACTCCTGAAAAGACAAGTCCAACCAACACCCTACTTCACGGCTCCGCCGGCCACCACCTCCGCGTCCGACGAGATGTCCTCGGGGTCATGTCCCTACAGCCAGGGAACCCGAGACCTCATATCCCCATTCGCGAGAGCGCATCGACGACGCTCTCGATCGCGGTCGCGATCTGCGGGTGTTCGGCCTCGAACTGACGCGCCGACACACGCAGCAGATCGACCGTCTCGACGTCGGCGATCGCGGCGCCCGGCTGGGTCGCCAGCTCGCCGCCCTGCTGCTGCGCCGCGAGGCGGTCGGCGATCTCGCGCAGCGCCTGCGACAGCATCCCTCGCACCTCGGGATCGGCGGTCGACACCGTCTCGAGCTCATGATGCAAATGTGTAAGCGTTTGGCGCAGTCGGTCCGTGTGGCTCACATGAGGGACCATAGAGGATCTTGGCGGGCTGACAAGCGAGCGGGGCCCCACGGCCCTGGCGGCGCGGCGGCAGGGCGGCTTCCAGAGGGGAGGTGACCGGCGTAGAGTCCCCGATCGATGCAGCAGCCAAGGATCAGCCGTCGGCGTCTGGCCGGCCTCTTCGTCTGGGCCGGCGCGGCCCATGCCCTCCCCGCCTGCGGTCAAGCCGCCCCCACCGAGAAGCACGTGCTCGTGCTCGGAGCGGGTCTCGCCGGCCTCTCTGCGGCCTATGAGCTACAGCAGCTCGGCTACGCCGTCACCGTGATCGAGGGCCGCGACCGCGTCGGCGGGCGCGTGTGGACCCTGCGCGAGGGCTTCGAGGACGGCCAGTTCGCCGAGATCGGCGCGGTGCGGATCCCCGACGTGCACGAGCGGACCCTCGATTACTGCGAGATGCTGGGCCTCGAGCTCGACGAGTACAAGGACGGCTCGCCGCTCTACTACATCGACGGCAAGGCCTTCCAGCACGTCGACGGCGAGCCGTGGCCGGTCGACGGCCTCAACGACGACGAGCTCGAGCTGACTCTGGGCGACTACTGGAGCCGCGAGATCGCGTCGACCTTCGGCGAGTTCGGCGACCCGCGCATGAACGGCTTCCCCAAGCCGGGCATCGTCGAGAAGTACGACGGCATGGTCTACGCCGACTTCCTGCGCATGCGCGGGACCAGCGACGCCTACCTGAAGCTCTACGCCGCCGACAACGGCTCCGAGATCAGCACCATCGGCACCCTCGCGTGGATGGGCGCCGAGGTGGCCGACCAGGCGTGGGGCGCCACGTATCACATCCGCGGCGGCAACGACCAGCTGCCGAAGGGGCTGGCCGAGAAGGTCGGCCTCGACAACATCCTCCTGAGCAGCAAGGTCACCAAGATCGAGCACGACGACGCCGGCGTGACGGTGACCTTCAGCGGGCCCGACGGCGATGAGTCGCTGTCCGCCGACTACCTGGTGTGCGCGATCCCCTTCACCACCCTGCGCGACGTCGCCATCGAGCCGGCGTTCTCGGCCGACAAGACGCGGGCGATCAAGGAGCTGTTCCTGATGAACGCCGGCCGCGGCTACATCCAGACGCGCACCCGCTTCTGGGAGAAGGACGGGATCGGCGGCCTCAAGATCGCCAAGACCGACGGCCCGGCCGAGCGGATCTGGAACCTCAGCGACGTCCAGCCCGGCAGCTCCACCAAGGGCATGATCCAGTCGTACACCCAGAACCACAACGCCGAGGCCTACTGCGCGATCGCCCCCGAGGAGCGCGAGGAGTACTGCCTCGCCGCGGTCGAGAAGTTCTTCCCCGACATCCGCGCCGAGAAGGTCGCCTTCTACCACTTCTGCTGGTCCGACGACCCGTGGGCCAAGGGCGCGTGGACCGACATCCTGCCCGACCAGTGGTGGATCGTCGCCGCCACCCGCCAGCCCGAGGGCCGCGTCGTGTTCGCCGGCGAGCACACCTCCGTGTGGGCCGGCTGGATGCAGGGCGCGATCGAGTCGGGCCAGCGCGCGGCCGACGAGATCGCCGCCATGGGCTGACCGAACGGGCATGTCCCGATGGACATGTTCGAACGGACATTTTCCTCGGGGCATGTCCCCTCGCGCAGGCAGCGACGCAGGCGCGGCCGACCCGCGCACGCGTGACGCTCGCATGACCGACCCGCACGCGTGACGCTCGTACGCCGTCACGAGTTACCCCGCCCCGCGTGGCTCTCGCCCCGCCAACCCACACGCGTGGCCCGCTCTCACGAGCGACGTCCTCGCACGCACGCGCTCGTACGACGTCCTGCCAGCCGCGCAGGACGCGTGGCTCTGCTCCCGAGGTTCCGGACAGCTGTCCCGCCGCGCTCGCCTGACGAGCACGAGCGCCGCTGAGGCTCGTGGTCGCGGTGCTCGCGGCGCACCACGGGGACATGCCCGCGGCGACGCGAGGGAGCGCCGACGCCGCGTGCTCGCCATCTCACCTCGCCGCGGCCGGAGCGCCGGCTTTCTCGCGTGCTTGCGGCCGGCGATCGACCGATCATCGAGCCCGCGCCCTCGCATGTCGGCCACCGCCTCCCGATCGATCTTCGCCAACCGCGACGTCGCGCTCTACTGGTGCGTCCGCCTGTGCTCGATGATGGCCTTCCAGATGCTGGCCGTCGCGGTCGGCTGGCAGGTCTACGAGCTCACCGACAGCGCCCTCGCGCTCGGCTACGTCGGCCTGGCGGGCTTCATGCCGGCGGTGCTGCTGGTGCTGGTGGCCGGTCAGGTCGCGGACAAGTTCGACCGCCGGCGGGTGGTCCAGGCCGGGCACGTGCTCGAGGGTCTGGTGTCGCTGGTGCTCGCGCTCGGCTGCTGGCAGGGCTGGCTCGACGTCACCGGCATCTTCGTCGGCGTGTTCGTGCTCGGCATCGGCAAGGCGTTCGCGGCCCCGTCGCTCAGCGCCCTGCTGCCCGCGCTGGTGACCCCGGACGAGCTGCCGCAGGCGGTCAGTGCCACCAGCGCGGCCATGCAGTCGGCGGTGATCCTCGGCCCCGCGATCGGCGGCTTCGTCTACCTCGCCGGGCCCGGGGCCGTGTACGCCGTCGGCGGCCTGCTGTTCGCCGCCTCCGTCACGCTGCTCGGCGTGATCCGCCGCCCGCCCGCGCCGACGATCGCGGTCGCCGACGATCCCGAGTCGCGCTCGGTGTTCGCCGGCATCCGCTACATCCGCAGCCAGCCGGTGGTCCTCGGCGCCATCTCGCTCGACCTGTTCGCGGTCCTGCTCGGCGGCGCCACGGCGATCTTGCCGATCATCGCCCGCGACCTCGTGCACGCCGGGCCGATCGGCCTCGGCTTCATGCGCTCGGCCCCGGCCGCCGGCGCGCTGGCGATCTCGTTCTGGCTCGCGCGGCGACCGATCGAGCGCCAGGCCGGCCGGGTGATGTTCGCCGGCGTGGCGGTGTTCGGCCTGGCGACGATCGTCCTCGGCCTGTCGACCTCGTTCGTCCTGTCGATGGTCGCGCTGCTGGTGCTCGGCGCGGCCGACATGCTCAGCGTGGTCATCCGCGCCTCGCTGGTCCAGCTCGAGACCCCCGACCCGATGCGCGGCCGCGTCAACGCCGTGAACTACCTGTTCATCGGCGCCTCCAATCAATTGGGCGAGTTCCGCTCCGGCGTCACCGCGGAGGCCATGGGCCTGGTGCCGTCGATCGTGTTCGGCGGGGTCGGCACCCTCGCGGTCGTCCTGCTGTGGATGAAGTGGTTCCCCGCCCTGGCCGAGCGCGACCGCCTCACGGGCGGTTGATGCGTCGTCGGCCGCGAATCACGAGAGCAGGCAAAGGGCGCACGAGGGCGGCGCCTCAGCCCTGAAACGCCGGGCCGGCGACCTCGCGCAGCGGCGTGGTCGACATCGGCGCGCCTCCACCCACCGACTCGGCCGTCGGGTCGAACGCCCGCAGGCACGTCAGGAGCACGTCGGACGTGTTGCCGTCGCTGTAGGGGTACGGCGTGGCCTGGTAGTGGATCCCGGGGTGAATCAGCTGATCGCGGCCGTGGCCGGCGAGGATGATCGGCTGGCGGGCGATGGTGTGCGAGATGCCCTCGGCGCAGTCGGAGCTGCAGTAGAGGATCGACGTGTCGAGCAGGTTCTTGCCGTCGACGTCCTGCCAGGCCTTGAACTTGCGCAGCAGGTCGGCGAAGCGCTCCATGATGTACACCACCCCGTCGTGGACCAGGTCCTGCGCGCCCGCGTCGTGGGTGTGGAAGTGGTGGCCCGCGGTCTGACCGATCTCCGCGAACACGGTCTCGGCGGCGCCGCCGATGAACAGGCAGGTGGCCACGCGGGTGATGTCGCAGGCGAACGCGTACACCAGCAGGTCGCTCATCACCTCGTTGACCGCGGTGATCGGCTCGACCCCGTCGACGTCGACGTTGGCCTCGCCGGGCACGTCGGGCAGGGCGCACAGCGGGGCGGCGGCGGTGATCTTCTTCTCCAGCGCGGCCACGCCGTCGAGGTGGGCGTCGAGGCGGTGGTTGTCGCGCTGGCCGAGGCGGCCGCGCAGGCGGGCCACGTCGTCGCGGACCGCGTCGAGGATGCTGGTCCGCAGCGCGCGGTCGTCGGGCCGCGGCGCGAACGCGCCGAACAGCTCGGTCCACACCTCCTGCGGGTTGAACTTCGGGTACTGCGGCTCGTTCGGGCCCTTGTGCGACAGCGCGAACATCGTCGTGCCCGAGTCCATGATGCTGACGTGCTTGGAGATCCCGAGGTGCACCGACGCGATCGGGGTGCTGTCGCCGATCACCTGCGCGACCCGCTGGTCGATCGTCGGCCCGCCCGCCTTCGAGAACAGGCCGTCGATCTCGACCATCGTGTAGCCGTTGAAGGCGGTCATCCCCTCGTGGTGGGTGATGATCTGCTCGCAGCGGTTCTGCAGCCCGGTCAGCACCGACACGTACTCGCGCACGTCGGCGAGCGGCGCCAGCTGCTCGCTCAGCGGATAGTCCGCGCCGGTCGCGGCCGGCTCGAAGCGCGGCAGCAGCACGCCGTTGCCGAAGAACCACGTCATGAAGCGGGTCGGCAGCGGCGTCCCGTCGGCGAGGGCAGTGCCGTGAGGGTCGAGCATGGCCTCGAGCAGCGGCAGGGCGACCACGGCCTGGGCCGCGCCGCGCAGGAAGGTGCGACGAGCGAGGGGACGTCGGGGCATCGTAGGGCTCCTAGCGGGGGGCAGCGACGGCGCGGAACAGCGGGCTGGCGACCAGGTCGACGAGCAGGCTCTGGACCCGGTGGCCGCCGGTGACGAACCTATCCTCGAGGACATCCAGGGCCGGCAGCTCGCCGAAGGTCTCGAGGTGGCCGAGGCCGCCGCGCACGAAGTTCTTGATCACGCAGGCCGCGGTCCGCGGGTCGGCGGCCAGGACGGCCGCCAGCTCGCGCGCGCCGGCGAATTCGCCGAGGTCGTCGGTGACCGCGGCCGCGTCGATCGGCAGGCCGTTGTCGAGGGTGCGGTACCGGCCGAGGGCGTCGTAGTTCTCGAGCGTGAGGCCGAGCGGGTCCATCGAGCGGTGACAGCCGGCGCAGGTGTCGTCGCTCATGTGCTTCTGCAGCTTGTCCCGCATCGTCTGCGGCTTGTCGGGGTCGTCGGGCGGCAGGTGCGTGTCGACCCCGGGCGGCGGCGGCAAGATGATGCCGCACAGCAATCGGGTGCGAATGAACTGACCGCGGCGGGTCGGCGAGGTCATCGCCGGGTGGGCGAAGCGGGCCAGGAAGCTGGCCTGCCCGAGCAGGCCCGCGCGCCCCTGCTCCGCCGGCAGCGCCACCGCGTGAAAGCCCGGCCCGTCCGGCGCCGGCAGGCCGTACAGCTCGGCCAGCGCCGCGTCGACGAAGGTGAATTCGCTGTCGACGAGCCCGCGGATGTCGCCGTCCTGCTCCCACACGATTTGGTCGATCAAATGCAGGGTCTCCTGCGCCATCGACCCGGCCAGCGCCGGCGAGAATTGCGGGAACAGCTCGGCGCTCTTGCTGATCGTCGGCAGGTCGCGCAGGAGGAACAGCTCGCTGTAGAAGTTCGTCAGCGTCGCCCGGGCCTCCGGCCGCCGCAGCATCGCCGCCGCCGCCGCCCGCACCTGCGCCTCGGTCTCGAGCTCGCCCGCCTCGGCGGCGGCCAGCAGCTCGGCGTCCGGCGTGCGACCGAGCAGGAAGAACGAGATGCGCGCCGCCAGCTCGAGCCCCGTCAATCGCCGCCGCTCCGGCGCATCGACGTCGGGCTCGCCGAGCTCGATCATGTAGAGGAAGTGCGGCGATTGCAGCAGCGCCATCAATTCGTACTCGAGGCCGACCGCGAACGAATCACCCCACGCCCGCGCGTCCTCGGCGATTCGCACCAGCGTCGTCACCTCGCCCTCGCCCAGCGGCCGGCGCCACGCCAGGCGCCCGAACTCGGCGGCCACGGCGGCGTAACAGCTCGCGTCGGGGCCGGCCTCGTTCACGCACGGGACGAATGTCGCCAGCCGCTCGCGGTGGCCCGCGGCGGCCGTCGCGACCGCCCGCGCCGAGGTCTCGCATTGCTCGATGGCGCTCGCCTGCAGCGCCAGCTCCGCCGCGCCGATGGCGTCGAATCCGTGCAGCGGATAGTCCTCGGGGGGCGCAGCCGCAGCCGCCGCCTCGTCGCCGAGCAGGTAGCGGATCGAGCCGACGTAGTGGTGGCGCAGCAGCCGGCGCAGGCCGCCCGGGACTGGCTCGAATCGCGAATCGTCGGGGTCGCCGTCGCTGCCGGCGATCGGCAGGCCCGCGCTCGTCTCGTCTTCGCCGCTCGTGTCCGTGACCTCATTCGCCGGACACGCGAGCAAGGTGAGACACGATGCGACAGTGATCGCCTTGGGGATCGACCGCATCATCGGAGATTCCTATGAACGAACTTCGATCGATGAGCCTCGCGAACCGTCGACCGGATCACTCCGCTCCCGGCGCAGCACGAGTGGCCCAACCTGCCCCCTCGTCGGTCCTGCACGCCTGGCGGCCGCAGCACCGCGGCGGCGCGGCGGGCGTGGGCCTCCACGTCGCTGCTGCGTCAGGCCTCGCCGGGAGCGGCGCTCACCCGCGGCGACTGCAGACAATGCTCGATCGCCGGCGAACCTCGTCGCGCTCGCGGTCCTCACGTCCGACCGCGCTGTTTCGCCTGTGGTGATTCACCGGGGCGCCCCAATCGCCGGCCTGCCGCGTGAGCACGCCGCCACGATCGCCCGGCTCGCCCGGCCGCCGGGTCAGCAGCCGTCGTAGACGTAGGCGCCGTCGTCGGGCGTGACGAGCTCGAGGTCGCGCAGGACGATCGACAGGCCGGGAAAGTCGGCGCACCCGGCGTCGAAGTCGTTCATGCGGTACTCGATGACGAGGACGTGATCGCCGTACGCGTCGGTGTAGACGTCGCACTCCGAATAGCGGTTGCACTCCTCGGCGACCACGAAGTCGGTGCCCATCTCGCTGCGCCGGCCGACCAGCTCCGCGGAGTTCTTCTGGGCGATGGCGAGGCCCGCGGCGTGGGCCGCGTCGGCGAACAGCCGCATGGCGAGCACTGCGTCGTCCTCGTCGAGCCGCCCGCCCGATCGCGAGTACGAGTCGAGGTTGTCGATCTCGATCGCGTCGTAGCCGTCGGTCGCGCACCCGGCGATCCAGTCGCCGACGATCGCGGCCACTGCCGCCCGCTTCTCGTCGCTGCCGACGTCGATCAGCATCTCGTCCCAGTCGGCGTCGATGACCGGCATGCCCTGATCGTCACGCAGCACCAGGTCGGGGTGCTCGCCCTGCCAGAAGCTCTCCTCGTCGGGCTGGATCTGGAAGCCGTTGACGTAGCAGATGTTGTACGCCGACGCTGCCGGCGGGTCGTTGCGGTCGCGGGACACGACGCCGACGCCGGCGGGCAGCGGGTAGGCGCCGCCGAGCTGATAGTCGAAGGCGACGTTCGCCGGCGGGAGCAGGACCCCCGCGGGCGTGCCGGTCTCGGAGCCGGTGTCCGTGTCGCCCGGTTGCGAGCCCGACGAGCCGCACGCGCCGAGAGTCAGGATCAGCAGGGCATGTCTGCGGTTCATGGCGCCCATCATGCCGGCCAGGCCGGCGCCGACAAGGGCGAACATGGCCCGCGCATCGGCGTTCGCGGCGAGCGCACGCACCCCCTCGGGCGAGCGGGCGCGCCGGAGCAGACCGACGAATGGCAAGAGCGCCTCGATCCGCGCGTCGACCCCGGGCGGACGGGCCCGGCGCGGCGCGCCGGCGCGGGGTATACTCGCAGCGGCCCCCGATGCCGCTCACCCGTCGCGCCCTCTCCGGCCAGGCCCTCGCCGCGCTCGCCACCGCCGGCCTGGCCCAGCTGCTGTGGTCGCGCGACGTCGTGGCCGGCGCGGTGCGACCGGCGCTCGGGGCCTGGCTCACGGATCTGGCCGAGATGACCCGGGCCCTGCGCGGCCGGCAGCTCGGCGAGCGCGAGTTCCAGCGGCTGCTCGACGACCTGTGCGAGCGCGTCGACCCGGCCGACCTGCACGCCGCGGTCGACCTCGACGCCCTGATGGCCCGCGCGGCCTTGCCGGACACGGGCGCGCGCAGCGTCGACGTCGACCTCGCCGCGCTGGCCGGCGCGCCGCGGCTCGGCTTCGGCCAGCGCGTGTTCGCCTGCCGCCGCGGCCGCGCGATCGTCCCGCACGGGCACGACGACCTGTGCACCGCCTTCATCGTGCTGTCGGGGCGCTGGCGCGGCCGCCACTACGACCGCCTCGAGACGCACGCCGATCATTACGTCATCCGCCCGACGAGCGACCGCGAGTTCGCGCCCGGCGACCACTCGACGGTGTCCGACCACCGCGACAACGTCCACTGGTTCCAGGCCGAGACCGACCGCGCGTTCGTGTTCAACGTCCACGTCGCCTGCCACGGCCGCGGCGGCGGCTCGCGGGTGTACCTCGACCCGGACGGCGAGCGCCTGCCCGGCGGGGCGATCCGGGCCGCCAAGCTCGACAAGCTCGCCTGCGTCGCCAGGTACGGCGGCTGAGCGGCTCGCCAGCGTCTTGATCTGCTAAAAACCCCGCTCTCGAAAGGACATGTCCATAAGGTCATGTTCTTGAGGTCATGACTACACGAACATGCCCTTTACGACATGTCCATTATGCCCCCTGCGGGAGCGCGGCGACCTCGGCCCGCCTGTCGCTCGATCATGTCCTGAGGGCATGCCCGCCAGAACCTGCCCTTCGCTACATGTCCTTACGCGCTGCCCTGCAGCAGCGCGGCGACCTCGGCCTGCTCGTTGAACTCGGCCCACTGCAGCGGCGTCGCGCCGTACACCGCCTCGCGGGCGTCGAGCGCCGCGCCGTGGCCCAGCAGCGCCCGCACCACCTCGACGTGGCCGTGGCCGGCGGCCACGTGCAGGGGCGTCGGCAGGCCGGGGCCGGCGAGGCCGTCGACCGCGGCCCCAGCCGCGAGCAGGTGCAGCAGCGCAGCCGTGTGCCCCTCGCGGGCGGCGAGGTGCAGCGCCGTCACCTCGGCGGGCGTCTCGCCCAGCAGCCGGCGCGTGCGCGCGTCGACCTCGGCGCCGGCGCGCAGGAGCACACCGAGGACCTCGGGGCGCCCGTTCTTGGCCGCCAGCGCCAGCCAGCAGGCCAGCAGCGCGGGCGGCTGCGGCGAGGCCCGGAGCCGCTGCTCCATCGTCGTCAAATCGCCGGAGACCAGCGCAGTCGCCACGTCGTCGCGCGCCCCGAGCCCGTGGAGCAGCTCGACCTGGGCCGCGTCGCCGCGCGCCAGCGCCAGCGCCAGCGCGGTCAGGCCGTCGTCGGTGTGCGCGTGCAGGTCGGCCCCGAGCTCGACCAGCAGCTTGAGCGAGTTCTTGAGCCCGCGCGCGACCGCCAGGTGCAGCGCGGTCATGCTCGCCGACACGAAGCCCATCCGCTGATGGACCGCGCCGGGGTCGGCCGCGACGATCGCCCGCACCGCGTCGAGGCCGGTGGGCAGCGACGTGAAGATGTCTTCGCGGGCGCCGGCGGCCCGCAGCAGGCGGGCCACCGCCGGCCGGTCCTGATGGCCCTGCGGGGCCCAGCGCACCACGATGGCCCAGCCCAGCGGCGTGAGGGCGAACCACTGATCGCGCGGCTCGAGCGCGGCGCCGTGGGCGAGGAGCAGCTCGGCGACCGCCGGGATGCCCGCCTCGGCCGCCCAGTGCAGCGCGGTGGTGTCGCTGGCCGCCTCGCGCGCGTGCACGTCGGCGCCGGCCTGCAGCAGCGCGGCGACCACCGGCAGCTGGCCGCGGTGGGCGGCGAAGATCAGCGGCGTGCTGCCGAGCCCCGGGTCCCGCGCCTGCGCGAGAGCCGGCTCGGCCTGCACCTGCGCGACCGCGGCGTCGAGCTCGCCGCGCACGATGGCCTCGAACAGCGCGGACCCTGGGGACTCCTCGTGGCTGGTCATGACCCGCGGAGGATCACCCGGTTGCCCGGCCCCGACAAGCCGCGGACCCGCGCATGACCTGGTCTTCAGGACAGCCTCGAGGCCGGGCGCGCGGATCGCCGCGGGCCCCGGGCGCCGGCGATTCGTCAGTCATCCTGGCGACTTGTAAAAATCTTCGAATTTCTTCCGCGGCCGTGTCGATCCAGCCCCGCCTCGTTCGACGTGGTCATGAAGGCCGGACGCGGCGACGCCCCAGGGCGGCGGCGCCGGCCACGAAAGGCAGCGACACATGCGATTCATGATGATGGTCAAGGCCGACCAGAGCTACGAGCAGGGCGCCCCCCCGAGCCCCGAGCTGGTCGAGGAGATGGGCAAGTTCATCGCGGAGACGACGCGGGCCGGCGTCCTGCTCGACACCGCCGGCCTCGCGCCGACGGCCATGGGCACCAAGATCCACGCCGCGAACGGCAAGCTGACGGTGACCGACGGCCCGTTCACCGAGGCCAAGGAGATCATCGGCGGCTTCGCGATCGTCCAGACCCGCTCCAAAGAAGAAGCGATCGAGCTCGGCCGGCGATTCATGCAGCTGCACACGCGCGTGCTCGGCGACTCGTACACCGGCGAATGCGAGATCCGGCAGATGTTCGGGCCGGACGACGCCTGATCCCCGCACTGCCACCATTCACGATCCCCCACCCCACATATTCCAGGAGACCGAATCATGCAGACCTCGTCCGCCAAGAAGCGCGCCCGCGCCGGTATCATCATCAGCGCCCTGCCGGTGCTGTTCCTCCTCGCCGACGCCCTCGGCAAGTTCTTCCAGCCCGAGGTGGTCGTGACCGCCTCGGCCGAGCTCGGCTTCCCGCCCGACACCCTGTTCGCCCTCGGCACGCTCGAGGCGGTGTGTGCGATCCTGTTCGCGGTCCCGCGCACCGCCTTGCTCGGCGCGGTGCTCCTCACCGGCTACCTCGGCGGCGCCACGGCCACCCACGTGATCCACGGCTCGCCGTTCGGCTTCACGATCGGCTTCGGCGTGATCGTGTGGCTCGGCATGCTGCTGCGCGACGATCGCCTGCTGGCCCTGTTCCCGCTCCGCCACCCGCGCTCGCTGTGAGCGTCACGGCTTGGGCGCCACGCACAGCGGGCGCGCCGCCTTGGTGGTGAGGCGCACCGACGTCTGGCTGCCCTTCGGCAGCCACACCACCAGCGCGCGGCCGCGGTGGGCCGCGGTGGTCCAGTAGCCGCCGGGCTTGATGCCCGCGACCTTGGCGAAGCCCTTGGCCTCGGTCGGGTTGGCGAGCTTCCAGCGGGCGATGCCGAGGTACTTGTTCTTGGCGAGCGCCTCGCAGTACTCCTTGGCCCAGTGCTGGTTGCCGGTCTTGCCGAGGACCGACGGCGTCACCAGGTCGCCGGCGGCGATCAGCGGCGGCGGCCCGCTCGGGGCCGTGGGCGGCGTCTCGGGCGTCGCCGCGCCCGTCTCGGCGGCCGGCTCCTCGCCGGTGGTCGCGCTCGGGGCTGGCTCTTCGACCCTGTTCTCGGGGACAGGCGGCGGCACCACCACCGGCTGCTGCGACGGCGTCGGAGCCGCGCCGCCAGCCGTCGGATCGGGCCCGGGCGCGGGGCTCGGATCGACGGTGCGGAGCGCCTCGGACACGATCGTCGGCAGCTCGATCGGCGGCGCGTCGGGGCCGCGGCCGACGTACCACCAGGCCGCGAACGCGGCGGCGCCGAGCACCGCCAGGCCCATCAGGCGCGCCGGCCAGCGCGACGGCGACGACGGCGGCGGCAGCGTCAGCGCGACCGTCGGCGCGAACACCGTCGCGTGGCTGACCGCGGCCGGGCTCTCGAACGGCTGCAGCGTGTCGGCCAGCTCCTTGGCCGACTGGAAGCGGTCGTCTGGCTTTTTGGCCAGGCAGCGCAGGATCACCGCCGACAGCTCGCGCGGGATCGCGGGCTCGCGCGCGTCGACGGGCTCGGGCTCGGCGGTGATGATCGCGATCAGCGTCGCCGGCACCGACGCCGCGGTGAACGGGTCGACGCCGGTGAGCGCCTTGTAGAGCACCGCGCCGATCGCCCAGATGTCGGTGCGGGCGTCGGCGTAGACGGCCCCGTTGATCTGCTCGGGCGCCATGTACTCCGGCGTGCCCATCAGCACGCCGCTGCCGGTCAGGGCCCCGTCGCGGTCGATGAACTTGGAGATCCCGAAGTCCATCAGCTTGAGCACCGCGGGGCCGGTGTCGGGCTGGTGGATGAACAGGTTCTCCGGCTTGAGGTCGCGGTGGATGATGCCGGCGCGGTGGGCCGCGTCGAGCGCGTGGAGGGCCTCGCGGATGAGCGACACGGCGACGGTGCGCGGCAGCTTGCCCTCGCGGGCGATCCGCTGGCCGAGGTTCTCCCCGCGCAGCAGTTCCATCACGATCACCGGGCCGAGCGCGGTCGTCTCGAGGTCGAGGATGTCGCAGATCCCCGGGTGACCGATCCGCGCGGCCACTCGCGCCTCGTTCTGGAACCGCGCCACCATCTCGCGGTTCTTCAGCGCCTCCGGCAGGATCAGCTTGAGCGCCACGTCGCGGTCGACGTGGACGTTCCGCGCCCGCCACACCGCCCCCATGCCGCCGCGGCCGAGCTCGCTGACGAGCCGGAACTTGCCCGCCATGAGCCGGCCCTCGAACGGCAGGACCATGTCCGTGGCCGGACAGCGCAGCGTCGCCTCGTCGTGTTCCGCGTCGCAGAACGGACATGCTTCGAGGTGCGCCCCTGCCGACTCGGCGTTCATCGGGACCCGCAACGTATCACAGGCACCAGCGCGCCGGCTCGCGGCCTTCGGCGAACCGGAGCGCGCCTGTCGCGGCCCGGCCCCCGGGCGTTCCCCGGCGACCCCGCGTGGCGTCCACGGGGATCCCCCGCGGCCACAAGCGCACGCCGCGCAGGCGCCCATGCGCCCGCGCGGGGCGCAGATCGCCCGCGCGCCGCCAGCGGGCGCGCGCGAGCGGATCTGTCCCCAAGGACAGCTCCGGCGAACCGCGCGCCGCCGCCTGCGTGAAGCACGAACCTGTCTCGCAGGTCATCTTCGGCCTCGCCGGGCGCGAGCAGGTCCGATGCGACCTGTCCTTCAGGACACTCCCGATCGCGCCCCTCGCCGGGGCCCGTCTCGCCGTCAAACATCCTCGGGCGCGAGCAGATCGGCCGCAACCTGTTTTTCAGGACACCCCAGCTCGCGCACCTCGGCGGGCCCGTCTCGGCGTCGAGCGTCCCCGGGCGGAGCAGGCCGGGCGCAACCTGTCCTTCGGAACACCCGGCTCGCGCACCTCGACAGAGCCCGTCTCGGCGTCGAGCGTCCCTCGGCAGAGCAGGTCGGGCCGCGACCTGTCCTTCGGAACACCCAGCTCGCGCACCTCGGCCCCGGGCTCGAGCGGGTCCGAGCGTAACCTGTCCTTCAGGACACTCCCGCTCACGCACCCGGGCGGGCCGCCTCGGGAGTCGGCCCGCGATCTGTCCCTTCGGACATCTCCATCCTCGCGCGCCGGGGCCAAGGCCCCCAGCGCCAGCAGCGGCGCCCGGGCATCGACCTGTCTCTCAGGACACCTTACTCGCCGAGCTCCCGTCAGGAGCACTCGGGCGTGCCCATTTCGCCGCACTCTTGCCAGCCGGAGGGGATGCACCCGGACGGCGAGTCGTAGACCTTCTCGGGCATGTCCGGGTGGCAGACCACCGGGATGAAGGGCGGGCAGGCGCCGCCGTTGGCCTGGCAGGCCATGAACTCCTGGTCGCCGTAGTCTGCACACACCTGGTCGTCGACGACGATGTGCGGCGCGCCGTAGAGCGGCTGGCACTCGACGGGCTCGGCCAGGCACTCGGCCTCGTCGAGCGAGCGGCAGTCGTCGCAGAACGCCACCCCCGGCGGCTCGCACTCGACGTACCCGGGCGGCGCGCAGGTCGTCTCGAGCTTGTAGGCCTCCTCGGTGCCCTCGCGGCAGAAGGTCTGCTCGGCGTGGTCGCACTCCTTGGGGTCGCTGCAGCCGAGGAACAGCAGGCCCTGCGCGCAGCCGGGGAACTCGTAGGCGCTGCCGTAGTAGGCCATGCAGCCGTTGGCGGCGCAGTCCGCCTCGCCGAGCTCGAGGCAATCCAGCGGGATGGCCATGCCGGTGGTCGACGTCTCCTGCTCGGTCGTCTGGGCGGAGGTCGTCTCGGACGGGTCGAACATCGACGTCGACGTCCACCAGGTGTCGGCCGGCTCCTCCGTCGTCGCGCCGGTGGTCGCCGCCGTGGTGGCGCCGGTGGTCTCGCCGTCGGTGGCGGTCCAGTCGCCGGTCGTCTCGGCGTTATCGCCGTCGGTCGCGGAAAGATTGCCGAGCTTGGTCGGCAGCTCGCACGCGGCCAGCGCGAGCACGATCGTCAAGATCCGGGGGGAGTAAGCGTAGCGGCTCATGTCGGTTCCTCGCCTCCTCGTCTCCGACCCCTCGCCGATCCGTCATGGACCGCAGCGATTAAAATTCGCGAACCGCTGGGCCACCGCCGACGCCGGGAAGGTGCGGACCAGCGACTGCGCCGCCGACTGGGCCGCCGGCTCGTCGCCGAGCCGGCACAGCGCCTCGACCCGCGCCGCCTCGCGCACGTCGGCCAGCGTCCCGCCCGGGAACCGCAGCGCGTGATCGGCCACGCCGGCCAGCGCGGCCGCGGCGTCGCCGGCCGCCAGCCGGGCCTGCACGCGATCGATCGCCGCCACCTCCGCGGCCAGCTGCGCCCCCGCGTCGCTCGCCGCCGTCTCCCCAGCCTGGCGCGCGCTCGCGTCGTTCGCGGCGGCCTGCGAGGATGTCCTTTTGGACATGTCCTTCGGAACCTGTACCGGGACCACCGGCGGCTCGGGCGGCGAATCCGGCGCCGGCCCGCTCGCGGGCGGCTCCACCGCGCGCACCACCACCGGCGCGCTCGCGGGCGGCGGCGGGCGCTCGGCCGCGCGGGCCGGCTCGCGCGCGACCACCAGGCCGACGGTCGCGGCCCCGGCCACGATCATCGTCGTCGCCGCGGCCGTCTGCGTCGACACCCACGCGGTGAGCCCGGCCGCCGCGCTCGACTTGCCGAGGACCGGCAGCAAGAAGCCCCACGTGCGCGACTCGGCCTCGCGCGGCGGCGCCTGGCGCTGGCGGGTGGCGTCGCGGAGCGACTCGAGGCGATCGCCGGCGACCAGCGCCTGCAGCTGCTGCCGCGCCAGCCGCAGCCGCGAGTACACGGTGTTGAGCGGCAGCCCCAGCTCCGACGCGATCTCCGGCGCGCTCATGCCCAGCAGCTCGGTCATCTCCCACACCACGCGGTTGCCGTCGGCCAGCTCGCCGAGCACGCGCGTCAGCAGCTGGGCGTCGTCGTGGCGCTGCTGCGGCGCCGGGGCCTGCGGGCGGGCCAGCTCGGCGAAGGCCGCGTGGCGCCGGGCCAGCCGCGCCGCCCCGCGGCGGTGGCGGAACGCGACGCGCCGGGTCACCCCGAACAGCCAGGCCCGCGGCGACACCTCGAAGTGCAGCTGGTCGAGCCGGCGATAGGCGGTCAGGAACACCTCCTGGACCACGTCGTCGACCCCGCCGGTCGGCACGCCGAAGTGCTGCGCCGCCGACCACACGAACGCGAACTCGGCGCGGTACAGCGCCTGGAAGCGGTGCAGGCGGGGTTCGTCGAGCTGAGCGGATTCGCGCATGGTCCTCGCGGCTTCGGCCGTCACCCACGATTCTCCGCGTCCGGACCGATCCGTCACCATGGGTCCCCGAATCGCATCTCGACCCCGACGAGCAGCCGGCCCGACGCCCAGGACGGGGCCCACAGCCGCCTCGGCTCCGGGGAGGCCTCGAACTCGAACTTGGGATGGAGCGGCGACAGCGCCAGCTGCAGCGCCCCCCACACGCTCCAGCGGGCCCCCGCGTGCCACGCCAGCCCGGCGCCGACCACGCCCGCCAGCCAGCCCTGCGCCGCCCGCCCCGAGATCGGCCCGCGGGCCTCGCCGCGCATCGCCCCCGCCTCGAGCCCCACGCACAGCGGCACCTCGATCGCCCCGCGCCCCAGCCGGCCGCAGCCGTGCACCGCCCCCGCGAACAGCCCGGCCCGCACCTCGACCTGCA
The DNA here is from genome assembly GCF_026965555.1 of Nannocystis punicea. Classification (GTDB taxonomy): domain Bacteria; phylum Myxococcota_A; class Polyangia; order Nannocystales; family Nannocystaceae; genus Nannocystis; species Nannocystis punicea. Next base: position 7,878,151 of record NZ_CP114040.1, read on the forward strand.
CCTCCGGCAGCTCGACCTGCCGCCCCTGCGGCGCGACGAACAGCCCCTGCACCTCGAGCCGCCAGCGCGGCCACAGCACCCCGCCGGCCACCCCGACCGCGCCGGTGATCTGCGGCACCGCCCCGAGCTCGCCGCCGCCGTGCACGCGCGCGAAACCGCCTGCCTTTTTGGACCTGCGCGAAGGGACAGGCTCCGGCGCCGGCGGGGGCGAGACCGGCTCGAACGGGACGTCCAGCGGCTCGTCGGTGACCGTCGCGGGGTCCGGCGCGGCCGCGGCCTCGGGATCGGCGGGCTCGGCAGCGGGCTCGGGCGCGGGCTCGGCCGGCGCGGGCACGCGGGCCGGCTCGACCGCGGCGGCCACCAGCAGCGCGACGACGTCGGCCAGCGCCGCGCACGACGGGTCGGTGACCGTCCGCGTCTCGCCGCGCTCGCCGGCCGTCAGCCGCAGCCGCAGGGTGAACCCGCGCCCGGCGTCGCGCATCACCGTCGCCTCGACCTCGGCCTCGTCGGGCGTCAGCGGCCGCCCGAGCCGACGCCCGATCGCCGCCAGCACCTCGTCGCGCTCGGGGCAGCCCGGCGGGGCCCGCCACTCCAGCGCGACCTCGGGCGGCGTGGGCACCTGCGCCGCGCCGAGCAACGGCGCGAGGGCGAGGCGCACGAGCATCGTACACCCAGGATACCACGCACCCGTCGGCCGGCGAGCGCCGGGCGCGGACGCGCCCCGTGTGGCGAACTCTCGCGCCGCGAACGAGGCGATCGCCCGCACCCTCCGGTCGCTCCGACCGAAGTCTCGGCACATCCCATCAAGCGCTCGCTCTGTTCGCCGGTCCGGCCCTTCGTCGTCGCTGCGCCCGCGAGACCTCGCTCGCCCGGCCTTTCCTCACCGACGCTTCGATCGCACGACCTTTCTTCCCCGGCCCGTCGCGCCTTTCGTCGCGGACACCTTCGGTGCATCGCTCGTCGCTCCTTTCATCGCGGACACCTTCGATACCTCGCTCGCGACTTCCGTCGCGGACCTCTTCGGTGCCTCGCTCACCACCGAGGATCTCGAGCGGCTCTCGATCCTCGACCTCGGCTCGAGGCCCGCCGCGCCGAGGAGAAGCTGCTCCACCAGCTGCCGCTCGCCGCCCAGGTCATCCTCGAGCTGTACTCCTGGGAGCAGCTCAGCCGCGCCTTCCGTCGCCGAACCTCGCTCGCCGCGCCGGGCCACGGACGTCGTCCGCCGATCGCCCGGCCTCCGCGCGCAGATCCGCCCGCCCCGATTCACCGCTCGGGGGTGAGGCCGATCGTCGCACCACCCGGCGACGCCGGCGCACCGCGGCTACGCTCGTCCGCGCGTGAACCTCGAGGCCTGGCTGCGGCCCCTCATCTTCGTCGCCGGCGTCGGCCAGATCGCCGTCGCCGTCGGCTCGCTGGCCATCCCGCGCCAGCTCGGCTGGCGGCGCAAGCTGGAAGGCACCTCGCCGCTGATCCGGCAGATGTTCTGGGTCTACGCCGGCTACATCCTCGGCACCAACCTCGCCTTCGGCCTGCTGTCCGCGCTCGCCCCCGACAGCTTGCTCGACCGCAGCCCGCTGGCGGCCGTGGTGTGCACATTCATCGGCCTCTACTGGTTCACGCGGGTCGTGATTCAGTGGACCTACTTCGACCTGTCGGAGCTGCCGCGCTCGCGCTTCAACACCGTCGCGCGCTTCGCCCTCGAGGCCGCGTTCGTCGCCCTGACCGTCGTCTACGCGGCCGCCGCGTGGGTCAACTGCAGCGGTTCCCCGGCCGCGCCCGAGGCCCATGCCGAGCGCCGCGCCTTCTAGCCTCGCCGTCGCGATCGCCGGCGCCGCGCTGGTCGGCGTCCTCGCCGTCGGCTTCGCCCTCACGCGGCTCCGCAGCCGCGCCCTCGCCCGCGCCCTCGCGTGGCTCGCGGTCGTCGCCGGCCTCGTCGCCGTCCTGCTCGCCTGCCCCGAAGCGCCGCCCGGCTTTCGCATGTTTGCGATCTGCGGCGTCGTCCTGTTCGCCATGAAGGGCGTCGTCGCCGTCGAGGAGCGCCACGCGCACGATCGCCGGCTCGCCGCGGTCCCGTGGATCGCCTGGGCCGCCTTCTGGCCCGGCATGCGCCCCGAGCTGTTCGCCGCGATCCCGTGGCGGCCCCTGCCCGGCGCCGGCGCGCTGCTGCGAAAGGGCGCGGTGCGCCTCGGCCTCGGCGTCCTCCTGCTGCTCGCCGCTCGCCTCGCGTTCGCCCGCTCCGAGCTCCTCGCCGCCGCGCTGGCCCTCCCTGGACTCAGCCTGGTGCTCCACTTCGGCCTGTTCAACCTGCTCGCCGGCGCCTGGCGCCTGCTCGGCGTCCCCACCTATTCGCTGTTCGATCGCCCGCTCGCCGCTCGCAGCCTGTCCGAGTTCTGGAGCCGCCGCTGGAACCTCCCCTTCACCGAGATGACGCAGCGGGCCGTCTATCGCCCCTTGCTCGCCGCCCTCGGCCGCGACCGCGCCGCAGTGGTCGCCTTCGCCTTCTCCGGCCTGCTGCACGAGCTCGCCATCAGCCTGCCGGTGCGCGCCGGCTACGGCCTGCCGCTGCTCTACTTCGTGCTCCACGGCTGCGCCACCCGCATCGAGCCGCGCCTGCGCCCGGCCTTCGCCCGTCGCCCGTGGCTGGCCCACGCGTGGACGCTCGCCTGGCTGGTGGTGCCGATGCCGCTGCTGTTCCACCCGCAGTTCGTCCGCGGCGTGGTCTGGCCATTGCTCGGTCTCGGCTGAATCGAAGGTTCCAGGCGCGGGCATTGATGACATGCCCCGAAGGACATGTTTTATTGAACCTTGCTGCAGCCTGCCCGCTCGATCACCGACCCACCAATCCCGTCAACGACCGCCGCGTTCGCGCCCGCCCCGCGCGATCTCGCCGGTGTCCCCGCTCCCTGGCGTTCACCCGAGCTGCTACGATGGCGCCGTGAACTTCGCAGCCCGGCTCGTCCCCCATCGTTCGACCTGGGACGTCGTCCGCCTCACCTGGGGCCCGTTCTTCGCCGTGATCGCGCTCGTGCTCCTCGGCAAGGCGCTCGAGGGCGCGGCGCCGGCGGCAGCGAACGCGCTCGCCCTGCTCGCCGGCCCCGCGTTCATGGTCGGCATCCTCGCCGTCACCTTCATGTGGCGGCGCGGCCCGGAGCTCACGGTCGCCGACGGCACCCTGGTCCTCGCCGTTCGCCGCGTCCCCGTCGGCGACGTCCAGGCCAGGGTCTCGCAGCACGTCTTCAAGGTCCAGGCGCGCTTCAGCAGCGGCACCTACTGGCTGCCGCTGCTGTCCCTGCGGTTCCCCGACGGCGGCGAGGTCCGGATCGTCCGCCCGGAAGGCGGCAGCCGGGATCGGGGCCGCCGCCCGACGCAGGCGCCGAACTACAGCCTCGAGCCCCGCCAGTGGGACGAGCTCGTCGCCCTGTTCGGCGCCGGCGATCGCTGAGCCCCGCTCACTGCACGCAGGCGTTCGGCCCGACGCTGACGTCGTCGATGCTCCAGCTGCTGACGAGGAAGACGCCGGTGCTGCCGACGTTGAAGCACCACCTGGCGCGGAAGTCCGCGTTCTTGTGGGCGGTCACGTTGTACGAGACGAACTTCCACGCGTTGTCGTAGTTGCCGGGCGAGCCGAGCGTCTCCCAGAGCACCACCCAGTTGGTGCCGTTGAACACCGACAGCGTGTTCTTCATGTACGGCGTGTAATCGCTGTTGAGCCAGCGCTGGAACGACAGGTAGACCTCGGCGGGGGCCGCCGACAGATCGATCGTCGGGCTCTCGAGGCAGTAATAATCGTGGACGGTGGTGTTGGGGATGCAGCCGCCGATGACCACGCCGGCGACGCCGTTGTCGTCCGTCGGCGTGACGTCGGACGCCGGGTCCTGGCCGCTGTTGCAGCCGACCGACGCGGCCGCGGGGCCGATCGCCCACTGCGTCCCGAGGGTCCAGCCGGCGCTGTTGTCGGAGAAGTCCTCGGTGAAGATGTCGTCGAGCGACCCGCCGCACACGCCGGCCTGGCACACCTCGGTGTTGGTGCAGGTGCTGCCGTCCTCGCAATCGGTGCCGTCGGCGGCCTCCGTGGCGAAGCAGCCGTTGACCGCGTCGCAGCTCGCGGAGTGGCAGGCGTCGGCCACGTCGCTGCAATCGAGCGGGGTGCCGCCGCCGCAGGTGCCGTCGCTGCACACGCTGTCCTCGAAGCAGACGGTCCCGTCCTCGCACGCCTGGCCGTCGTTGACAGGCTCGGCGACGCAGGTGAAGCCCGGCATCTGGCACACGCCCTGGGTGCACTCGCCGTCGAGCATGTCGCAGTCGGAGTCGACGAGGCACAGCGGCGCGGTGCACATCCCCAGCGCGCAGGTCCCCGACAGGCAGTCGCTGTTCTCCAGGCACAGCTCGTCGCCGAGGCAGCCGGTGCAGGTGGCGCCGCCGCAGTCGACGTCCGTCTCGTCCTGGTTCAGCACGCCGTCGCCGCAGCTGGCCGGCGCGCACATGCCGTCGGTGCACACGCCGCTGGTGCAGTCGGTCGCGTCGGCGCAGGCGAGCCCGTCGCCGCAGGCCGGGCAGGTCGGGCCGCCGCAGTCGACGTCCGTCTCGTCGGCGTTCTTGACGAGGTCCTCACAGGACGGCGCGACGCACACGCCCCCGACGCAGCTCGCCACCTCGCAGTCGCTGTCCTGCCCACATTGTTGACCATCGGCGCACGGCGAGCAGGCGGCGCCGCCGCAGTCGACGTCCGTCTCGTCCTGGTTCAGCGTCCCGTCGTCGCAGGAGGCCGCCGGCTCGGTGGTGCCGTCGCCGGTGCTGCTCGGGTGGATCGTCGAGTCCGACGTCGCCGTATCGTCGGTCGTCGCCGGGCCGGTCGTGCTCGTCGACGTGGTCGGCGTGCCCGTCGTCGTCGTCGGCTCGTCCGTGGTCACCGGGGTCCCGGTCGAGCCCGGCTCGCCGGTGCTGCTGCTCGTGCTCGCGGAGTCCTGGGCGTCCGTGGTCGTCCCGCCCGCGTCGCTGCAGCCCGCGAGCGCCAGGGCGCCGACAAGAAGAGATAGATGTGTCCTAGGGTTCGTCATCATCGCTCAGCGTGCCATCCCCCCGCACCCGGGCGGAAGTCCGCCGATTGTGGAGACTCGGCGAATGGTGGCAGCGCGCAGACCGCCGCGCATCTCGAGGTCGGATGTATGTAAGCACAATGTCTCCAGGCAGGCGGCAGGGCCGCGAAGCGACATTGGCGCCGACGATTGTAGATACCACGGTCGGGCCCAAAGGTCGCCCGCCAGGGGGAATTACGTTATTTTCGCCGGACGCGTCCCTACCGCCGACGTCTCGTGATGAACGTCGCGCGCCGCGGAGTTGGAATGGCTGGCATCGGCGGGGTCCCACCGCGGCTGCGGCGCGACGACGACGACGATCCCCCCTACCCCACCGCCTCCGCAGCGCGGACTGTACGTGCTCAGCCCGCGACGCGGCTTGCACATCGCCGGCAGCTCGCCGCAAAAGCTGCGGCGCGGCCCGCACGTCACCAGCCGATCGCCACCAGCATGTACTCCGGGTCCTCGTGCGAGATATACGTCGAGTACGATCCGACGTCGTCGTAGGGGAACCCGTACGCCTTGCCGTCGAGCCCGTGGTCATGCCAGAACTTGGCGTAGAAGTTGGCGGGCTCGGCCGTGTAGAACTCGCCGGGATCGTCCCAGAAGCCGTCGATCGCCAGAGTCCCGTCCGGCATGAACGTCCCCGCCTCCGCGCCCACGTGGCGGAAGATCGCCGCCGACAGGTTGGGGTGCGCCGCCAGGCCGGAGCCGTTCGGCCCGGGCTTGGCGATCTGCAGGCCGTTGTTCGCCCACATCTCGTCGATGAACGCCGCGTAATAATCGGCGTACATCCCGCCCTCGCCGAACTCGCCGGCGCCCGGCTCGACGATCCGGTACGGCGCGAACGGCGGCTCCGCCAGGTGGCGGAACGCGGGCGGGACCGCGTCGCGGAACTGCTGGAACGTCACCTCGCGGTCGTCCGCGAAGGTCTGGTAGTCCTCGCCCACGGTCGCCTCCCAGCCGTCGGCGCAGTGCAGCAGCAGCGCCAGCTTGAGGCCGAACGCGTCGACCCGGGTGGTGTTGCCGTTGTACTGATTGGGCCCGATCGTGTGCTCGATGAAGTCGAAGAACTTGCTCTTCGACGGGTCGCCCTCGCAGTGGATCGGCTCGCCGGGCGCGCAGATGTAAAAGTACATCCGCCCCGACGCGTTGGCCGGCATGTCGTAGGTCGGCTGCTCGGCGATCGAGTGCAGCTCCGAGATGTCGCCGCTCTTGAAGCTCCAGAACACCTCGCTGTCGTCGAACTTGCCGTTGGTGCGGTTGAGGAACTTGAACGTCATCACGTTCGTCGCCGGGGGGATGTCGGAGTGGTCCCAGAACTCCTCCGGATCGGTCGGCCCCTCGCCGGTCGAGGTCGACTCGCCGGTGGTCGGCTCGTCGCCGGTGCCGGTGCTCGCGCTCGTGCCCGTGCTGGTGCCCGCGCCCGTGCTCGTGCCCGGGTCGGTCGTCGGCGCCTCCTGCCCGGTCGACGCCGGCGTGTCCCCGGGCCCCGCGCTCGTCGTCGTGCTCGCGGCAGTGTCCGTGCCGTCGCCGGGGAGCGGGGGCGTGCACGCCGAACCGGCCGCGGCCGCGGCGATCAGCAGACCATGAATCGAAGGCTGCGTGCGCATCGTACGGTCCTCCGGATCAGGGGCAGCTCGCGGGCGCGCTGACGTACTGCTGGCCCAGCTCCGTCAATTGGCCCGACTCGCCGAGCAGGTCGATCGACGGCGTCGCGTCCCAGCGGCCGGTGAACCACGCGTAGCGGGCGACCTGCGGCTCGGCCTCGAGGTATTCGAGGGCCGCCTGCATGTATTGCTTCTGCACCTCGACCGACTTGTCCTCGGCGTCGAGGCACGAGAACTCCGTCAGCCAGATCGGCAGCCCGTACTTCTTCATCTCGCCGATGTACCAGGTGAGGGCGTCGCCCGTGCACGCGTACCAGTGGACCGCCAGGTGGTCGACGCGGCAGCCCTGGCAGGCGGCGAAGAACTCGTCGAACCACTCGAACGGGTCGGTCTTGTTGCAGTCGCCGCCGCAGTAGTTGAGCGCCGGCGACACGATCTCGAGCCCGTGGGCGTCGGCGACCGCCTCGACCTGCGGCCACAACATCGCCGCCTCCTGCGGGGTCAGGTTGGCCTGGGCGCCGAAGTTCGGCTCGTTGAACGCCAGCAGGTAGCGCGCCCCCTCCGGGATCGGCGGGTCCTGATCGAGCGACCCCCCGCCCCACAACATCGGCGCGAACTCGACGTCGAGCGACGCATAATCGCCGACGTCCTGATCGGGCTGGACCGCCCAATTGTACCACCACGACACCCCCGGCGCGAGCGCGGCCATGTCGGCGTGCGAATGATAGCCGTAGGCGATCCCCCGCTTGCACCCCGAGCGATCGACGCCCTCCGTGTCGGTCGAGCTGCCAGGATCGGTGGTCGGCTCGTCGCCGGTGCTCGTCGGCGTCCCCGGCCCCGTCTCGCTCCCGCTCCCCGGCCCCGTCTCGCTCCCGCTCCCCGGCCCCGTCTCCGTCCCGCTCCCCGGGCTCGTCTCGCTCCCGCTCCCCGGGCTCGTCTCGCTCCCGCTCCCCGGGTTCGCATTGGTCGACCCGTCCGAGTCGCCGTCGCTGTCGCTGTCCCCCGGGGTCGAACCACAGGCGGCCGCGACCGCCAATCCAAGCAACCATTGCATGCGAATCATCATATTCAAGTCCTCCGTCAATTGGGCAAGCGCAGCCCGAGCGCGTCGGCGATCGCCGCCTGCGGCAGCGCCCCCGGCAGCTCCGGCAGCAGGGGCGACAGGGCCGGCGGCACCTGCTCGGGGTGGACGATCGCCAGCTGGACCGTGCGCGACGCAGTGTCCATCAGGATGATGAAATAGCGGTAGCCCGCGATCGGCCGCCGGAACGCCGCGCCGGGCCCCTGGTCGGGCGTCGCCACCGCGCCCTCGGCCGCCTCCACGTTGTCGCCCTTGTCGATCAGGTCGACCTCCGGCCCGAGCTGCGACACGTCGCATTGGTCGCCGCACGGCCCCTCGCCGACGTACCCGGCGTAGCCGAAGAAGTTGGTGCTGAACACGCCGAAGTTCTGGTACTGGTTGTTGTCGTTGACGACCTCCCACACGTTGAACTGGCCGCAGCCGTCGCCCAGGTACCATTCGTCGGGGTTCTTGGCGTAACACTGGCAGCTCGAGAACGACCCCGCGCGCACCAGCTCGCCGAGGCTCAGGCCGATCCACGGCGCGTTGTACCAATTGCCGGTCATGTCGTCCGAGCACGGCTCGCCGACCTCCTCGGCGTCCGCCATTCGCGCCAGCAGCACGAACAGCTTCGAGCCGGCCCAGCCGTCGTACTGCGTATCATCCGAGGCCGGACAGAACGGCACGCTGCCCTCGCCGCAGGCGAACGGTGCGGCGGTCGAGACGTTGACCAGGCACTCGGTGCCGACAATCCCGTGGAACCCCATCGATTCGGTCTCGTTGCCCTTGAACGCCAGGCCCTGCCCGTCCCCCGGCCAGCGCTCGTCCCAGCTCGACGCCAGAGTCCACTGATCGGCCCCGCCCGGCTGATACGCCGCGAATTGCTTGAGCTGCAGCGGCCCGCGCAGCGTGAGGATCAGATCCTCGTCCCACGGCGTCAGCTGATCGCCGGCGACCTCGTGCTGCGCCAGGCAGCAGGTGTCGTTCTCGAACGCGTCGCACGGGCCGACGGCCGGATCGCGCCGGCTCGGGTACCAGCCGGGCGCGCCGATCTGCTGGAACGTGATCGTGCCGCCGTGCGACGGCGCGTCGAGCTCGTCGGCGTCGAATTCGGCCGGCCCCAGGCCGTCGCCGCCCCCGGTCGGGTCATTGCCGGCATCGGGCTTGGGCCCCCCGCTCGGGTCCGGCCCGGTGGGGTCCGGTCCACCCGTCGGATCGACGCTGCCCGAAGTCCCGGTGGGGGGCTCGCCACCCGTCGGCTGCACGCCCCCGGTCGGGCCTTCACTCGTAGGTGCCGCACTCGTCGGCCCTGCGCTGGTGGTGCCCTCGGTCGGCTGCTCCGACCCGGAATTGGTGCACGCCAGCAAGCACGCGAGCGCGAGCGTGCCGTGAATCGACCTTGTCCGCCGCATCCTCGACCTCCCCGAACGCGACCACTCTACCGCGACTCGCGGCGGCGAATCCATCGCGATCGTCGTGGCGTGAATGAAGCAGTTGCGCTCACACCATGCAAAACGAGGTGATGCGTCGCGTCCTCATCTCCGCTTGCCGAGGCCGTGCGGCGCTGCGCCGGCCTGGTCCGCCGCCCGACAGGGGTTCCACGACCCACGCCCGCGCGCGCCCAATTGCTAAGAGTCGCGGAGCGACCCGCAGTCACGGCTCGCTGGCCACGAGCAGCCCCTCGGGGGTCGCAGGAATCCGGACCGCCCCGATCGGCGCCCCGACCACGATCACGTCGCGACCGTCGGCGGTGAACTCCACATTGAACGGCGTGTTGCCGTGCAGCCGCGCGATCGTCCCGGCGAAGGCGCCGTCGTGCGCGTCCCACAGGCCGATCGCGCCGCTGCGATCGACCGCGACGATCCGCGCGCCGTCGGGCGAGAACTCGGCCGAGTGCATCACGAAGCTGCGTCGCCCTTCGAGCCGCAGCAGCGGCGACAGATCGTCGGCACGCCACAATCGCGCCGAGTGCCCCTCGTCGAGGGTCAAGATCGTGCTGTCGTCGGGCGAATACACGGCCGACAGGATCATCGTCGGATTGTCGGAGAGCTCGGCCAGCGCCTCGCCCGTGCGGGCGTCCCACGACCTGGCGTAGCCGTTCGCGGCGTGGGCGAGCACCTGCGAGCCGTCGTTGGCGAACGCGACGTGAAAGATCGACCCCTTCATGCCCTCGAGCCGCACGCGTCGCTCCGGCGACCACGGGTCCAGCAGCTCGAGCTGCCGCATGCTCACGGGGAGCATCAGCTGTCCGGCCGCGGTGCCGGCGACCGGCCCGTACGGCTTCGGCGGCGGGTGCAGCACGTCGAGGGCGCGGCAATCGACGATCGACCACAGGTCCACCGCGCCGTCGTCGGCGACCGTCACCAGTCCTTCGCTGTCGGCGACGAACACCGGACGCTGGAATTGCTTCACCCGCGTGGGAAACTCGCAGCGACGCGCGCCGCTGTCCGTGTCCCACAGCTCCGCGGTGCCGTCGGCCGCGGCGGTGAACAGGACCCCGCGCGCGGAGAGCTCGACCAGCGCGGGGGGCCCACCGTTCGTCTGCAGCTGCGAGATCGCGGCGCCGTCGGCGAGGCGATGGACCGCGACGCCGTCGGCCCCGACCATCACCACACGGTCGCCGGCGACGTCGATGTCCATCGCCGTCGGCGAGCCCGGCACCTGCCAGGCCGCCGGCACGCTGACCGGCAGCTCCCACACCATCGTCGGCCCGCCCGTCGTGCCGACCAGGAGCCGCCGCCCGTCCGACGAGAACCGCACCGACCGCCCCTCGTCCTGCTCGGTCCGCAACGTCGCCCGCAGCGCCCCGCTCGCGACCTCCCACACCCGCACTGTCCCGTCGCCGCCGCCGATCGCCAACCACCGCTCGTCGGGCGAGAGATCGACGCCCTCGAATTGATACAAGTCGGTGTCGACGCGACGGATGAGGTGCCCGTCCCGGGTGTCCCAGGCGAACCATGCGCCGTTCATGATCACCGAGATCAGCGTCCGTCCGTCGCGCGTGAACATGAGCCGCTGGACCGCATGCTGGGGTCCGATCGCGTGCTGGACCCGCCGCGGCGCTGCACGGCTCACGTCCCAGAGGTCGATGCCGTGATCGTCGTTGCCCGCGACCGCCACGCGCGTCCCGTCCCCGCTGATCGCCACGTTCACGGACCTCCAGGTCGACGTCGGCAGGTCGCCCAGCAGGTCGCCCAGCGGCTCGCCGTCAGGCAGCGACCACAACCACGCGTGGCCGTCGCCGCCGGTGACGATCCGCGAGCTGTCGCCCGAGAACGCCGCGACCTGGCCCTTGTGCGGCAGCGTCGTCACCAGCGTCCCGTCGCTCGCGTCGCGCACGGCGATCACCCCCTCGCCGCGCGCGGCCACCCGCGTCCCATCGGGCGACATCGCCACGAGCCCGCGCTCGTCGCCCAGCCTCGCTATCACTGCTCCCGTGCGGACGTCGCGGCGCACCAGCCCGTCGTCCCCCGCGGTGACGAGGGCACCGTCGCTCGCGACCTCGAAGCCCGACACCCCCGCGAGCTCCACCAACATTCGCCCGCTCGCGGCCTCCCACAGCCGCACGCGTTGGTCCGCGACGCGCGTCGCGATCACCTCGCCGCCCGCCAGCCAGCGGGCGTCCTCCACGAAGTCGTCGCCGGTCGTGCCCAGCCTCGTGATCACCCGCGACGCCAGCATCGTCGCCGCCAGCGCCCGGCTCGCCGCCGCGACCGGCCCGCCGGTGCGCAGCGCCTCGCCCAGGGCCGCCCGTGCGATCGCCCGCGCCTCCTCGGTTCGATCTGTCTCTTCGGACATGTCCTGCGCGCGCAGGATCGACGCCTGGAGCCGCTGCGCGTCGACCACTGCTTGCCGCTCGAAGGCGATCCGCGCCGCCTTGTCGGCCTGCACCGCCGCCTCGCGCTCGGCCTGCTCGGTGCGCGCGCGGGCCTCCGCCCGCGTGCGGGCCTTCTCGATCCCCAGCCACGTCACCGCCACCCCGGCCGCGAGCGCCAGCCGCAGGCCGGCCCAGGCCACCGGGTGCGTGCGCGTCCACAGGCGCGCCCGTTGCGGCAGCGAGTACGCGTGGGCCGCCACCATCTGTCCGGCCTGGAAGCGCCGCAATTCCTCGGCCAACGCCGCCGCGTCGGGGTAGCGATCGGCCGGCGCGCGGGCCATCGCGCGCTGGGCGATGGTCGCCAGCTCGGCCGGGATCGCCGGGTCGAGGCGCCGCAGGTCGGTGACGGTGCCCGCCAGCACCTGCGCCGCCAGGCCGGTCCCCGTCACCGCCGCGAACGGCGGCTGCCCGGCCAGCACGTGGTAGAGGATCGCTCCGAGCGCGTACACGTCCGAGCGCACGTCGACCACCTCGCCGGCCGCCTGCTCCGGCGGCATGTAGCGCAGCGTCCCGAGCACCGTGCCCGCCTGCGTCATGTCCGAAGCGCCATGGTCGATGGGACCTGACTCTTGAGACATCTCACTCTCGGCCGCCGTCAGGTCCTTGGCCAGGCCCCAGTCGATCACCACGGTCTCGCCGAAACGACCCACCAGCACGTTGGCCGGCTTGAGGTCGCGGTGCAGCACCTTCTGGGCGTGCGCGTACGCGATCGCGTCGGCGACCGCGATCACGTGCTCGACCAGCCGCAGCCGCTGCGGCAGCGTCGTCGCCCGCTGGATCTTCGCGTCGAGGCTCTCGCCGTCGACCAGCTTCATGCAGTAGAACGGCTCGCCGGTGTCGCGCCAGCCCAGGTCGTACAGCGGCACGATGCCCGGGTGCTGCAGGCGGGCGGTGATCGCCGCCTCGAGCGCGAACCGTCGCTGCGCGTCCGGGCTGTCGCGCAGCAGCTCCTTGACCGCGATCACCCGGCCGAGCCGGCGGTCCTCCGCGCGGCGGATGACGCCGATCCCGCCGGCCGCCAGGGCCTCGCGGAACACGTAGCGGCGCTCGTCGGTCACCTCCGGCCGGGGCGCGGCCACGGCGATGGAGCGGTCGGTCTCCTCGGTCTGGGTCACCGACGATTCACCCAGCGACGACACGCGGGCGAGCAGGCGGTCCTGGGCGCGACGGACGATCTCGGTGGGCGGGGCAAGGTGGGGAACAGGCATCTCGAACTCCTCGCCGGTGGTGTGTCCGCAGCCGGGACTTCTGATCCCCGGGCGATCGTGCTTCGCCCGCGGGCCTCACCGCTCGGGGTCGCGCACCCGGCCGAGGTGGTCCTGCAGCTTGCCGTAGATGCTCTGCATGCAGCTGTCGAGCCCTTGCACGCTCGCGTCGCGCAGCGCAGGGTCGGCGATCAGGCGCTCGACCGCCTCGCGCAGGCGCGTGCGGGCGCGTTGCAGCCGGCGCGCCACCGTCGGCTGCGGCACCTCGAACAGCGCCGCCAGCTCGGCCTGCGTCAGCCCCTCCCAGTCCTTGAGCTCGACCAGGATCTGGTCGTCGAGCGCCAGCGATCGCAGCGCCTGGACGACGATGTACTCGCGCTCGCGGTCGGCGAACAGCGCGGTGACGGAGCCCTCGGTCGCCGGATCGATCGCGCTGTCCTCGGCCGGCTCGAAGCGCTTGCCGTGTCGCTGTCGCCGGCGGATGTGCGTCACCAGCACGAACCGGGCGATCCCGTAGACATAGGCGCGGAACGGGCTGTCGCCGCGGAACGCGTCGCGCCGGCGGACCACCACCTCGAAGGTCTCCTGCGCCAGATCCTCGCAAGCCGCCGGCTCGGCCTTGCCGTAGAAGAAGCGATAGATCGCCGCGTAGTAGCGGGTGATGAGCTGCCGCCCCGCTTCGGAGTCGCCGCCGCGCCATGCCTCGAGGAGCGCCCGTTCGTCCACCCACGCAGTCTAGCGCGAGCCCGGTCGCCGCGCGACCTCCGAGCCATCGGCTCGCGGCCCTCGCGCGGACCTCCCACGAATCGCGGCGCTGCTCGCCACGAATGTCTACACTGCCCGCAGCGAATATCTACACTCGCGACATCAGCGCGCCTGCCCGCAGCGACGGACCGCGGCGGCCAGCGCGTCGGCCACGGTGGCGAACGTCTCGGCGCGCGGGGCCGTGCCGTGGCGGACCAGCGCGTCGGCCACGATCGGTCGCACCCCGCTGACGAAGCAATGCACTCCGAGCAATCGCACCGCCTGGAAGATCCCGTGCAGTCGTTCGGCCGCCGACACCTCGATCGTCTCGAGCCCCGTCATGTCGAGGATCGCCACGCGGGCGCGGGTGTCGTGAATCGCCTCGAGCAGCTTCTCGCACACGTGGGCCAGCTGTTGCTCCTCGAGCGTCCCCGCCAGCGGCACCGCCAGCACGTCGCGCCAGATCCGCAGCACCGGCGCCGACAGCCGGAGGATCTGCCCGCGCTGGCGCTCGATCTCCTCCACTCGCTGCTGCAGCTCCGCGTTGCTCTGCTCGAGCGCTGCGGCTCGCGCCGCCGCCACGCTCCCCTGGTGCTCGCGCTCGCGGGCCACCAGGCTCTCGAGCACCGGCCCCACGGTGCGCAGGAAGCTCCGCGCCAGCGTCACCTGCCGCGGCGAGAAGGCCGCCGTGCGCGCGTGGACCCCCATCAGGATCGCCGCGCCCCGGCTCGTGCGCAGCGGCAGCAGCAGCGCCGCGCGGACCCCCGGAACCTGGGCCAGCGGCTGCAGGTCGGGCACGCGCGCCACGTCGAACACCGCCGCCACCTCGCCGTTCACGACCCGCTGCACGAAGCCTCCGCCGGGCAGGCGCACCTCGGCCAGCGTCGCGTGCGTCGCGGTCGCCGCGCGGTACGCCGCGCCCCTGTCCGGCACCAGCACTGCGCCCGCCTCGTAGCCGAACACCGGCGCCAGCGCGGCCAGCAGCGCCGACTCGGCCTCCGGCAGCGACCGCGCGGTCGCGGCCGCGCCCACCCCGGTGAGCAAGCCGTCCGCCTCGCGCCGGAGCTCGCGCTCGCGGTGCAGCGCTTGCTCGAGGTGGGTCACCGTCTCGCGCAGCAATTCGTCGTCCCGAGACACCGCCGCTCCTATGTGCGCACCAGCGCGGTGACCGAGATCATCAGATTGCCGTGGCGATTCTCCCCGCCGACGAAGCACCCCTGTTCCCCGAACGTGAAGCAGCCGATGAACGGCGCCCCTCCCAGGGCCGCGCGGATCTCGGCCGCGATCGCGTCGATCTGCCCGCCCAGGGCCAGCATGCAGCCGGCGCACATCACCACCAGCGCCCCCGCGACCGCCTCGCGGGGCACCCCGGAGAACCCCAGCGCGTCCTCGGCGACCCGCGCCGGGCGGGTCGCCAGGGCCTCGTACGTCCCGTGCATCAGCACCAGGTCGTCGCCGACCTCGAAGCTCGCGAACGAATCGATCCCGCCGTCGGCCCGGACCACTGCCGGATGCGCCAGCCGGTAATACGCCACCTCGCCGATCCCGCCGACCCGTCGACCCAGCGGGAACAGCGTCGATTCGGACAGCACATTGCCGCCGGCGCGCACCCCCGGGAGCGCGCCCTCGGTCCACGCGTCGTACACCGTCGCCGCCGGCGCCCCGTCGATCTCGAGCAGCGTCCGCGCCTCCGCCCGCGTCACCTTGCCGCGGCGCGGCGTCGGCGTGTATCCGCTCTGGAACGCCCAGGCCACCCGGCCCGACGGGAACAGCACGCTCACCACCAAAGCCTCCGCGTGGGTCGCCGCCCGCGTCCATTGATACCAGCCGCCGGCGATCTCGTCGTCCGCCGCGCTGCCGCCGACGATCGGCACGTCCGGCCCGAGGACCGCCTCGATCCCGGCGATGCACGCCTCCTCGTGGCCCGGCGCCGCGGTCATCCACACCAGCATCGGCACCTCGCCCGGCCGGCCGGCGTCGTCGATCGCCGCCGACACCGCCCGCTCGGCCGCCGCCCGCGCGTCCGCGCCGAGCTCCGCCGTCCCGACCCCGTACGCCCCGTCCGGATCGCGGACCCCGAACAGCGCCAGCCCGCCCGCGTGCACCCCCGCCTCCGTCATCACCGACGTGCACGAGCTGCTGCCGTGAGCCGCGGGTGCCCCGAGCTCGACCAGCGCCCGGCGCACGTCCTCGCCCGCGTGCGCCACCGTCGACTGGACGAACAACCAATCCGGCGGCCCGCCGAGCGCCTCGACCACCGCCGCGTACGCCGTCCTCGCCGCCTGCGAGGTGTCCGGCTCGACACTGTGAGCACTCGCCGTCCGCATCGGCGGCGATGTTACTACAAGAGGCCACTGTCGAGCTCGCCAGCAGACATTCGCCGACCGCGACATGTCCGTGGAATCACGCCTCGCACGAGCCCCGTCGACCTCGGCCTACATCGACCGCCGCTCGACGAACCCGAGTTCGGCGCGAAGTGGCCCCATTCCACGCCCGGCGGGGCGGCGGCCCCGCCGACCGGGCTCGATCCGGGGGCAACCGCCCACAATGTTTTCAGATGTCCCCAAGGACATATGACTTGCGTTCATCCGCACCGCTGCTCGCCGTGCAGCGCGCCGCGGGCGACGATCCGCGGATCGGCGAGGTCACAGACGCACCCGGCAGCGCGATCCGGGCGCCGCCCGGCACGCAGGTGAACACCGGCCTCGTCCCGACCTCCCGCAGCCACTCCGCGGGCCACGGCCTCGCGAAGTCGGCGCACCCCGCGATCGCTCCCCCCAAGAGCACGAAGCGCAGAGCGTCGCGCCCGTGCGGCTCAGGCGGGTTTTCCGGCGCGCGCGTCGAGCACCCGCTCCAGCCCGTCGAAGTAATTCTCGTCTTCCGCGAATCGCCGCCTGTACGCTCCATACACGAGGCCGCGCAGATGCGGCGTGCGGCCGTCCCAGCGGGCGCTGCGGCCATCGGCGCGCTCGCGGTCGTACTCGGGCACGAGGGCCATCAATTGCTCGTCGCTCGCCCCGACCGCCGCTCGCCAGAACGCCTCTCCCTGCGCCACCACCCAGCCGGTGAGATCCTCGGTGGAGTCCTCGGACCAGCAGAACCCGCCGCGCGGATCGAGCGGCCCCTCCCAGCTCACGCGCACGTCGGCGCTCGCGTCGACGACGTCGGCCGCGAGCTCGAGCAGCGCCTCGGCGTCCAGCTCGTTCAGCCGTCGCGCCAGCGCGGCGCCGTCGGGTCGGGTCTCCGCGAGCAAGGCGAACAGGCGGTAGCGCGACGCCATCGCCCGGCACTCTAGCGCGGGAGCCTCACCTCGACCATCCCCGGCGCGCTCTCCCCCTCTCTTCCGCGCTTCGAGGCCGACCTCGTCCTGGCGCACCTCCCCGAATCACGCGAGCACGACGCTGCGCCGACGGCCCTTCGCTCGGCCTCACCGGCTCACGCGAGCTCGACGCAGAGCGCCCCGTCGCGGCGGATGTCCTCCACCGCCGCGAGCGCGTCCTCCTGGCCGAGCAGCCACGCCCGCGCCTCGGTCTCCGACAGCCGCAGCGACTGCCCGTCGCGTCGCACCACCAGCTGCCCGGCCCCGTCGCCGTCGACCAGCACCTCGACGACCACAGACGCGCCGATCTGCCCCGCCGAGGCGACGATCTGCAGCATCCGCTCGAACGCGTGCAGGAGCCGCTCGCGGCCCTCGATCTCGTAGCGCCCGCGGACCACGCGATCGTCCGGCTCGGCGTCGTCGACCACCTCCCACGTCGGCGGCGACGTCGACGGAGTCGTCACCGGCGCTCGCGCCCCCGCCCGCAGGCGATCGAGCCGCGCCGCGCAGGTCCCCGCCCGCTCCTCCGCGCGCGCGAGCTCGGCCTGCAGCTCGTACACCCTCCGCAGCGCCTCGTCGCGGCTGCTCCGCAGCGCCGCCAGCTCGGCCTCGAGCTCGCGCGACCGACCTTGCACGACCGCGAGCTCGGCCCGGACCTCCCCCAGTTGACTCTGCAGCGCCGCGATTTCCTTGCCGCCGAACAGGGACATCGCCCGCGACAGTACCAGAGCCGCGCCGAGGAATCTCCCGCTCCGCCCACGTCCTGTCCTGCGGACTGCGGCCCTGCCTGCTCCTCACCGTCGAGGCTCGTCCCGACTGATACGATTCGAGGCAGCGAACCCTCGCCACATCGCCTCGATTCATGCTCCGGGGGACCGTCGATGACGGCGGTATCGAGGCCGAGCGCGTGACCGTTCGCCGCCGCGAGGTCGACGACGACCGAAGCGACCCCCCGGGATGGGCCTGCGCGCGCCGGCGCGCCCCCCGTGCCTTCGCGGGCCTCTGCATCCCCTCGCCCGGCCCACCTCGAGGTCGCGTGCGCGCTCTCGGCCGTCGTCTACCCGGCGCAAGATCAGCGGCCGCGAATCGCATAACAGCGTAGAGCCGGGGCACGTCGAGCGAATGGGCCAATCAGCCATCCCGCGCCGAACATGAACTACGGTCATTGCCCGTGACCCGCTCGAATCATAACACGGTTATCCGAGCGAAGCCCCGACGGATGTCACGAGGCGTCGCCACGAATGTCCCGTCATGCGGGCCGAAAGCGATGGACAGGCGGCGTCTCGCCGTGCGAGGATACCTCGTGATCGACGCGTCGGGTTCGCCGACGTTCGTGTCCTCCTTTCGGGAGGATGGAGTGCATCGGCGTAATGGAATGCATGGAGGCTGCTCGTGCAGGTGAACGATGATTCGGCCCGGCCTTGCAAGTGTCGAGCGACAGCCGCGCCTCGGGCCAATCCGGCCGACGTCGCGGTGGCGAGGGCGTCGCGGCCGCTGCTCACCGCGCTGCTGAGCGTCGTCCTCGCCTTCTTCCCCAAGTGCCCGATGTGTTGGGCCGCCTACATGAGCATGTTCGGCGGCGTCTGGCTGGCCCACACGCCGTATGTCGCGTGGCTGTACCCGCTGCTGCTCGGCCTCTTCGGCCTGAACCTGTTCATCTTGCTGAGGCGGGCCCCGCGGCGCGGCTACGGGCCCTTCTTCCTCGGCCTGACCGGCATCGCCGTCATTTTGGGCGCGCGGACCCTGCTCCCCGGCGATCGATGGCTCCTCTTCCTCGGCATGACGCTCATGGTGGCGAGCTCCCTCGTCTACAGCTTCACCGCCGACCGCTCCCCCCTCTCACAGCTCACCGGAAAGGAACAGACATCGTGACGACAAGCAGATCGTTGAGAGTTCGCAGGTCCATCCAGGAGATCCAGGACGAATACACGAAGGGCCGCAAGAAGCCCCTGGAGGACCTCATGCGCGCCTGGAAGGGCGTCAAGGAGCTGCCCCCGGAGGATCCGCGCTCGTTCTTCATGATCGGCGGCTTCCACGGCGAGCCCTTCCGCGGCGGCGGGTGGGGCAGCAACCTGTACTGGGGCGGCTACTGCAACCACGGCAACATCCTGTTCCCCACCTGGCACCGCGTATACCTGTTGAAGCTCGAGGAGGCGCTGCAGAGCATCAAGGGCTGCGAGGACGTCATGCTCCCCTACTGGGACGAGACCAGCGACGATTCCCTGAAGAGCGGGATCCCCTGGGCGCTGACGGTCGAGACCTTCGAGCTCGACGGCGCGACCATCCCGAACCCCCTGCGCTCGTTCGTGTTCCCCAAGAACATCGTCGACCACATCAACGGCGACAACCCGAACTACACCAAGCTCAAGGGCTACGAGACGGTCCGGTACCCGCTCTCGGGCCTCGTGGGCACGCCGCAGGATCGAGACGCGACCGCGGCCCACAACGCCAAGTTCCCCGACTACGAGGAGAACGTCCGGATCCTCGACGCCAACATCGTCAACTGGCTCACCTCCTACATCGTGGTGAACAACGAGAAGATCCCGACCAACGTGGCGCAGAAGTTCAAGGATTGCCTCGACGCGCCCAACTACACCGTCTTCTCCAACACGACCTCGGCGCAGCAGTGGAACGACGACCGCCTCGGCGACGGCTCACGGCCCGTCGTCGCCCTGGAGTCCCCCCACAACAGCGTCCACCTCGCGGTCGGCGGCTGCGACGTGCCGGGCTACGATCGGTCGCCGATCGACGGGGCCAACGGCGACATGGGCGAGAACGACACCGCCGGCCTCGACCCGATCTTCTTCTTCCACCATTGCAACGTCGATCGCGTGTTCTGGCTGTGGCAGAAGAAGCACGGCTTCACGGACAAGCTCGAGGTGATCGACGGCTACCCCGGCACGAACTCGGTCGACAGCCAGGGTCCCACGCCGGGGGTGGCCCCGAACGCGTGGCTCACTCTGGACTCGCCGCTCGCCCCGTTCAAGAAGCTCGAGAACGGCAAGGAGCGGGACTTCACCTCCCGCGATTGCATCAACATCGAACGGCAGCTCGGCATCACGTACAGCCACGGCTCCCTGGAAGAAGACGCCAAGCGCCCGGGCCCGCTGACGGCGGCCCCGCAGAGCGCCAGAGCGCTCCACGTCACGGGCATCAACCGCGCGCGGATCCGCGGCTCGTTCCTGGTCTCGGCGTTCGCCGTCATCGACGGCAAGCTCGAGCACATGGGCACCGAAGCCGTGCTGAGCCGGTGGAGCGTGCAGGGCTGCGCCAATTGCCAGACGCACCTCGAGGTCAAGGCGTCCTTCGACCTCAAGGGGCTCCACGCAGACACGCAATTCGCGGTGGTGGTGCACGGCCGCGACGGCGTGCTCTTCAGCAACGCGCCGGTCGAGCTGCCTTCGTCCGCGAAGCTGCCGGAGAGCCTGGTCGCCCAACCGCCGGCGAACCTGATCAAGGCGAAGATCGAGGTGCGGTAGCGCGGCGGAAAACGGACAGGTCCGGCGAACGAGGCTCCGGATTTGCGGGCGAGGACGCCGCCCGGAGCCTCGCCCGCGAGCGACCTGATTCGCCCCCCCGGCGCGAGCGTCAGGCACTCGTTCCTGCGACCCGTCCTCCCGCAGGTTCTGTGCGATAACGGGAGGGCCGAATGCAGCTACACGAGCTAGAACCCGAGATGGAGGAGTTCCTCGCACGGCTCGTCCCGGGGCTCTCGCCTGCCTGGAGCGGGGTGACGGCGGACGAGGTCGCACAGGTCGAGGATCTCGCAGGTCGCCCGCTCCCTCGCTTTTATCGCTGGTTCCTCCGACGCCTCGGACGTGACATGGGGCCGCTGCGCTACCGCAGCCTTGATTTTTCCCCGGCTCAGATCGTGGCGGCGTACTCCGAGGGCCTCGTGGAACGCGGGCGCCGCTACCTGCTGATCGGCCGCGACCTCGGCCCCGCGACGCCGAGCCACGCGTTCTACGACCTCGACCAGCCGGTGCGCGACGATGCGATGGTGGTGTCGGGAGAGGCGCTCGACGACGAGCTGGAGCCGAGCTTCGAGACGTTTCGCGAGATGCTAGCGTGGGGGGCGCTGCTCACCCATGGGATCCAGCGGCATCCGCAGCGCTGTGTCGGAGTCCTGAAGGATCGCGACGGAGATGTCCGCGCGCGCCTCGATCCCGTGCTGCACAGCCTCGGCTTCGCCTGTCCGATCGCTGCCGGGCGCTGGTGCGGCGTGTATCGTGGGCCGCACGCCGACATGATCAGCAAGGTCTCACCGGCGGTCGAACCGAGGCTTCACGTGTTCCGGATCGGCGCCACCGACTCGACGACGATTCGCAGGATTCTCGGCGAGATCGTGAGTGAGACCTCGCTCGAGCTGAAGATCGACGGCTGGCAGCCGGAGCTCGCGTGAGCGCCCTAGGCGCAATCGTCAGCGGCCCGCGAGGCCGCCGAGGAAGGCCGCGACCTCCTTGCGGCGACGCGAGCGCGCGTGGGCGGCGGCGTCCTTGCCTTTCTCGTCGACGGCGTCGACCTTGGCGCCGGCCTCCAGGAGCCGCTTCACCAGCGTCATGCTGCCGAACTGCGCGGCCTTCATCAGCGGCGTCTCGCCGTACCAGGGGACATTGGGGTCCGCGCCGGCGCGGAGCAGGCTCTCCAGCATCGACAGGTAGTCGGCCTCGGGAGCATGGTCCGAGAAGGTCGCGCCGTTGAGCATGTCCGCGATGATGCTCTCGGGAGCGCCGTACTTCTCGACCAGCGGGATGGCGCCGCGCTCCAGCAGGAGCGCGACGCTGCCGGCCGCGGCGGCGCTGATCGCATAGCCGAGGATGCGGCCGCCGGGGCCGCAGGTGTTGGCGTCGACGCCGGCGTCCAGATAAGCCCGCACGACGTCCGTGTGCTTCTTCTGCATCGCCGGGATGATGAGCGGCTCATCGTACTGGTTGCGGACGTCGAGGAGCTTCTTGTCGGCCGCGAGCAGGCGGGAGACAGTCGCCGCGTCGCCGGCCTCGACGGCGGCGAACAGCGCCTCCTCCGTCGTCGTGCCCTTGGCGCGTTGCTTGCGACGCTCGAGGAAGCCCGACTCGTCGAACGCGAGCGTGCCGTCCTCGAGATCGTTGCGGTAGTCGACGAGGTATTCGCCCAGGTCCGCGGAGAGGGGGCCGAGGGGGCCCTCGGTCTTCTCCCACTTGATGATCTGGCCCAGGGTCCCGCCCGGGCCCGGATCCATGTCGGCGCAGATCAGGTTGCCGCCGCCGTCTTCCGCGACGGGGATGAAGCCGCGGCTCCACCACACGAAGCGGATCTGGTCGTCCTTCTTGTCGAGCGCGCGCGGCTTCGCCTTCTTGAACGCGCCCTCCTCGACGAGCTCGTTGAGGCCGCGCCACCGGTCGCGGGCAAGCGGGAGCTCGAGCAGCGTGTACTCCATGAAGCTCCGGCTCGGATGGGCGAAGCCGCCGCCGAAGTGCGCACGCAAGGAGTCCTCGAACGCCTCGCCGTACTCCCGCTCCCAGTCGGCGAGGGCCGCGCTCGTGTCCTCGCGCTTCTCCGGCAGCTCGGGGCGGTAGTTCTCCGAGTCGTTCTCGGCGAACCAGGCGTCCACGAACTTCCAGTGGTCGGCCATGATCTCCACCAGCGACGTGGGGAAGCTGCCGCCCGCCGACGCGTTCGTCGCGATCTTCTTTGCGGGCGCCTTGCTCGCCTTCTTCGCGGCCGTCTTCTTCACGGCAGTCTTCTTCGCCGCCGTCTTCTTCGCGGCCGTCTTCTTCACGGCAGTCTTCTTCACGGCAGTCTTCTTCACGGCAGTCTTCTTCGCGGCCGTCTTCTTCGCCGCCGTCTTCTTCGCAGCCGTCTTCTTCGCCGCCGCCTTCTTGACCGACGTGGCCTTCGATGCGGATGGTTTCGACTTCGCCGTCTTCTTCATCGAATCTCCCGGAGCTCGGCAGAGGGGGGTTAGGCGCCGAGGATGAATCCCAGTGATGATGCAGCGCAGCGTGTTCTACGAGATGAGCAGTGGGGATGGCAAGCGCTCCTGCGTCCCCTTCACAATCCCGCCTGCGCCATGCCGGGCCGCTTCCCTGGGTCCCCGTCCAGGCGCTTCCCGATGGCGACGAGGCCGTCGTCACCAACGCATGCGGGGCGCGAGCTCTGGCTGGACAGCAGTGAACGCATCGCCCACCTCCCAAGTCGGTCGAGGCCGCCGGAGCTCGTCCATCGGCTCGCGCACATCCCGCGGCGGTCGGCTCACTACCAGCATCGCGTCACGACGATCGGCTCGTGCATCGTGAAGTCGAACGATTCGTCCCGCCACACGAGATTCCGGTCGCACGGCGCGAAGGAATGCGAATCCTCGTGGCAGATCGAGCCGCGCATTGATGGCACCGACGCGAATGTCGAGCCTGCCAATCTCTCGCTCGCCCGGGGACGAGCAGTGCGGCGGCGGAAGGGGGCGGAAGTCCGCGCGCCATCGCGTCGCAACAGAAGACACGACCGAGACCCGCCAGGTCGAACCGGGCATACTCCTGCGCGTGCACGAGCTCCTCGACGCCCTCGCCACCCCGCTGCGCGCCCTCGCCTGCGCCGCGGCCGACGCCCACGTCTCGGCGCACCCGCGTGGGTTCGAGCTCTACGCAGTGCCGCTGCCCGAGGCCGAGCTGCGCGCGGTCGTCCGCGACTGGGAGGTCGACGACTGGGACTGGCTCTGCGGTGAAGTCCGCGGCCTGGCAGTGGCACACCTCCGCACCCTGCAGAGCGCAGGGACGATCGACGCAGTGACCGTGGGCGCGACCACCCCGGCGTGGCGAGCGGCCGCCCGCGGCGCTGCGCATCCCCTCGTGCGCCTGCTGGCCGACGCCGAGTTCGGCGGCGCGCGGACGGACGAGGTGACGGCCGCCCTGGCCGCGGCCGCCGCGCTGCCAGGGGCCGACCCCGAACGCCCGATCCTGGTGCGCACGGCGGTGTGATCTCGGCCTGACCTTTCAGACAGGTGTCGCGCGCGACCGCGACCCCCGCGCTCGCCGAGCGCAGGAACGGTCAAACGTCGCGGCGCCCGCGAAATTACAGTCCGCGAGCCGGCCGGGCGGCGACCGCCCGCGACCGGACGAACCGCGAGACCGCGGGCGAACGCCCGCAGCGAAAGGAGACCTGCATGAGACCCGTCGATCGAAACGACGTCGGCCCCCCCGAGGAGCGGGCGACGGGCGTCGGCCCCCACTGCATCGACGTCGCCTACCAGCGCTTCGGCGACCCGGCCGCGCCGCCCGTCCTGATGATCATGGGACTCGCCGCACAAATGGTGAACTGGCCCGATTCACTCTGCCACGAGCTCGCCGGCCGCGGCCTGCACGTCATCCGCTTCGACAACCGCGATTCGGGGCGCTCCACTCACCTCACCGGCGCGCCCCCGGCGAATCTGCCGGCGGCGCTGGCGGGCGACCTCTCCTCCGCCAGCTACACCCTCAGCGACATGGCCGCGGACGCGATCGGCCTGCTGGACGCGCTCGGCATCGCCAGCGCGCACCTCGTCGGCGCGTCGATGGGCGGCGAGATCGCCCAGACCGTCGCCATCGAACACCCCGGACGGGTCCGCTCGCTGACATCGATCATGGCGACGACCGGCCAGGCGGGCGTCGGCCAGCCCGATCCCGCGGTCCTGCCCGTCCTGTTCGGCGGACCCCCCGCGACGACCCGCGACGAAGTGATCGCGCAGGCGCTCCGGGCCGCCCGCGTCGTGGGCTCGACCGGCTTCGCCATCGACGAGGCCGAGCTCGCCGCGCGCGCGGGCCGAGCTTTCGACCGCGGCTACGACCTGCATGGCATCACTCGCCAGGCGGTCGCCCAGGTCGCCTCCGGCGATCGCACCGCCCGCCTCCGCGCCCTCGACCTGCCGACTCTCGTCATTCACGGCCTCGCCGATCGCATGCGCGATCCGAGCGGCGGCCGGGCGACCGCGGCGGCCATCGCCGGGGCCGAGCTGTGGCTCGTCGACGGCCTCGGTCACGACCTGCCGCCCGGGCTGCGGCCGGAGCTGGCGCGCCGGATCGCCGCCCACGTCGAGCGCGCCGAGGCTCGCCGCGTCCAGTAGGCAGCGAGCCGGCCGGCGCCTATCCTTCGCGCGAGAGGAGCTGCGATGTCCGACCGGCTCTCCGCGCACGAGGAGAAGGCGCTCGCCTACGCACAGGCGCACCTGGGGGCGATCGCCTTCATCGATCGGCACCTCTTTGAGCCGCTGGATCTCGAGCGGGTCGCCCGTGCCGCCGGCTACTCGACCTCGGAGTTCTCGCGTCGCTTCGCGGCGATGCAGGGCGAGAGCGTGATGGCCTACGTGCGCGGGCGACGGCTCGAGACGGCGGCCGCGCGGATCCTCGCGGACCCGGACGCGCGGCTCATCGACCTGGCGATCGAGTGCGGGTTCACCTCGCAGGCGGCCTTCACCCGCGCCTTCACCCGCGCCTTCGGCGAGGCGCCGGGCCGGCTGCGTCGTTGCGCCGACGACTCGCCGCCGCAACGCCGACGACGCGCGGGGCCGGTCGCGAGCACCCCGGTGCTCGACGAGCGGATCGAGCAATTGCCGGAGCTCGAGCTGTTCGGCATGAGCGCACGATTCACGCCGGCGAACTACGTCGAGCTCGCCGGCCTGTGGGAGCGGCTCGTCGCGCTGCGGCAGGCGGCCGGCGGCAGTCGCCGGGACGAGAACTTCGCGGTCTTCCTCGACCGCGAGCCGGGCGGGACCTTCGAGTACTTCGCCGCGTGGCGCGCGTGGTCGGAGGCAGCGCCGGCGCCGCTCGAGCGCGTCACGCTCCCTGCGGGCCGCTACCTCGTGTTCCGTCACCGCCTGCGGGAAGGGCCCCTCCTGCCCCAGCTGACGGCGGGGCAAGAGGCGCTGGACCGGGTCCGCCGCCGCGAGGGAATCGCGTGGGACTTCGAGCGCCACCCCGCGAATTTCGGCGTGGTGTGCAGGTGGATCGATCATTACCTGCCGCTCGACGAGACAGCGCGCCGCGTCGCGCCCCGGCCGCCCGCGACCCGCGAGCCGGCCCGAACGGCCCGAACGTTCGTCCTCGCGTGATGTCGACGGCATGAGCCGAAGGGACGGCGATCCAATCAGTGGTCCCAAAGGCCAGCCTGGAATACGCCGACGCCAACGGCGACTTTGCGCGGGCAGGGCCCGCGGGACGCCGATGTCGAATGCGCGAGCATGCTCGATGATCGCCTTGCCGCCGCGCCCACTTCAGAACCCCCGCCCCTGGCCATCGCCCGCGCTCCACAGCGCTGCGGTCCGCTCGCCGAGCGACACTTCCGAGAGCGCAGCGAGATCGCTGACGAGGAGTTCCGCGATCACCCGGGCCGCTCGGCGGTAGAGCGCCGGGTCGAGGTCGACGAGGAGCACTCGCGCGCGGTCGAATCGGAGCACGCCCGGCACATTCGAGGCTACGGCCCCCGCCAGCGCGCCGGTGAGGATCTCGTCGATCAGCGTGGCGCCGAGGGGGCGCCCGTCGACGACCTCGATGCGAAGCTGATCGCGGCCTGGCAGCAGCGATGCCCCGAGGCAGGTGTAGCTCGCGCTCGTCCCGGTTTGCCACGCGTGCTGGAGCACGCAGCGCCGCTCCAGCACCGGCGTGCCGGCACGTCCTGGGAGCGTGGCGGTCCGGACCTCTCCGGTCCCGTAGGCGCCGCAGGTCCACGCGTCGGCGCCGTCATCGCCCTCGCCGCCAACCCAGACCCAGCCGTGAGGAAAGGTCGCCCGCACTGGTAGATCCTACCCTTCCTTCGGTCTTGCCGAGTACGGCTGTTGCCCCGGAGGAAGGGCAGGACCCCCGTTCAAACCGTGCATGCGGATTTCCCGCACACGGCTTACCGGTGGACTTTCGGGCCGTTGCATTACGCTGCCTCCGGGTACTGCACGGTCCCCCGCAGACGATGGAGGCCGTGGTTGTGGAAGAAGTCGCGTGTCCAGACCTTGGCCTCCCCCGCGTGGAGATGTCGACCTTTGCGCTTCACCATGAAGGCGCGGAGTCGACTCCATACGTAGGTGTCGATCTGGTTGAACTTCGCGGCGGCGTTCCCGGTGAGGAAGTAGTTGGCCCAGCCGCGCAGCACCGGATTGATGTCGCGGATGATCACCCGCACATCTTTGACCCCGTGGCGGTTACGACCGGTCAGCTCCTTCACACGCTGTCGCACCCGCGTCAAGCTGCGCGTCGAAGGCCAGCGCTGGAGGAAGTACGCTCTGCGGCGTTCCTTCTCCCAGATCGGACCGGACATGCGCTTACGCAGGTGACAGCCGAGGAAGTCGAAGCCTTGCCGTCCCCGGCTCAGCTCGACGCGCCTCGTCTTCTCGGGATGCAGCTCGAGTCGAAGTCGACGCAGGATCTCGCGGACCCTGACCTCGGCCTCCTCGCACGCCTTCCTGGTCCTGCACAGGATCACGAAGTCATCGCAGTAGCGCACGAGCTCGCCCAGGTGGGCGTGCCGTCGCTGCCACAACTTGTCGAGGACGCCGAGGTAGATGTTCGACAGCAGCGGTGAGATGACCCCGCCCTGGGGTGTCCCCGAGAGCATCGCCGTCACCTCGCCGTCTTCCATCACCCCGGCTTCGAGCCATTGCCGCACCAGCTTGAGGACCCTTCGATCCGAGATCCGCATCTCGACGAGCTTCATGAGTCGCTCGTGATCGATGCTGCCGAAGTAGTCGCGGATGTCGGCGTCGAGCACATGGTTTCCACCTCGCGCTCCCAACACGCGCAGGCGCTCGAGCGCCTGCGTCGCGCTGCGCTTCGGCCGGAAGCCATACGAGCACGGAAGGAAGTCCGCCTCGAATATCGGCTCCAACACCAGCTTCGCCGCCATCTGCACCACTCGGTCCCGGACTGTCGGGATCCCCAGCGGCCGCTTCTTCCCGTCCGCCTTCGGGATGTACCGCCGCATGACCGCGCTCGGCCGGTACGTCCCCGCCTCGAGCTCTGCACCGATCTCTTCGAGGAAGCGATCGACGCCGAGCTCTTCCACCTCGGCCAGCGTCTGGGCATCGATGCCCGCTGACCCCCTGTTCTTCTTCACCCGCCTCCATGCTTCCTTCAGGACGTCACGCCTGAAGATGCGGTCGTACAGCGCATGGAAACGTCTTCCCGGATGCCGCTTGGCTGCGGCCCACAGTCGGCGTCGAAGTTCTCGCACTTTGTCACGTGGCCTGCGCCGCGTGGGGTTGTTGGGACCTGTCCTGCAGGCCATGCCCTCGCGCTTACCTTCTTCTCCGACACGACCACCCCAGGGGCCCTTCCCTCCGGCGGCGTTGTTCTGCGCCGCCATCGCCGGTACTACGACCCCCTCGGACTCCCGCTGCACAGCGCTCGACTTCGCCTTCGGCTTATACGAGCCACCTTGCCCCGACACGGGCCGTGCAGACGGGCCTCTCCTGTTCCGCATCGCTCCTTGAACGCGTGCTGCGCCCCCTACCCCGGGTGGACCCCCCGCGCTTTCTGTTCCGGACTCGTGCGCGGTGGACGTGGCCTTCGCCGCGAAGTGATCGGCTCGGCTCCCCCATTGTTTCTCTGACGAGGCTGCAGGCTTCACTTGATGTTGCGGCCCGCGTTCTTGCTCCCTCCGTAGAGGCTCTTGACGCCCCGCTCGGGCCGCGAGGATCTCTCCTCGCGCCTGGGGCCTGCTACCGGGCGCTCCGGCGCTTACCCGGACGGGACTTTCACCCGCTGGAACGGTGCAGCATGACGCGGCCGACCCGCCCCCTCCGGGGTCCTGCTCGTCCGTGTCTTCAGGACGCACCACCGAAACAGTGTACCAGGGGGGAGGACCCGACGATATGCCCGACGCGGCCTATCACGAGGCCGATCTTCCTTCTCGACGCGCCCGTACGACGGGCAAGAAAACGTCATGCAGGAGGATCGCTGGCACTACCAGCACGCGATGACGAGGATGAAGGTCCACACGGACTCCATCCGGCATTCCCGCGCCCAGGAGGCGGACGCCTATCCCTTCGTAGGCGGCGGCATGCTCGGTTCGTGGTGTTCGCTATCGTGGCGGTGTGAAGCACCAGGAAGCCGACCCTCGGACTCGCACGGACAGCAGATTCACACGACCTGAGATTCGCTGACGCCGCATCGCTCCCGCCACGCTCGCACCTCGCCCACGCTCGTGATCGCTGCCTCGCCGGGCTGCACGAGCACTGCGTAGCCCTGGAGTCGTCGAAGGTCAGGGCGAATGGCGGGCTGGTGAGGATAACCATGTTCATGAGCTTCCCGGGGGTTGTGGCGCGGCCCACATCGATTCCGTGCTCCCCGGCATCGAGGGCGATTTCGTCCCCCAGCCGACTGGCGTTCCGCGTACAAGGAACATGAGACCCCATACGGAGGAGAGCAGAATGTTGCGGTCTCGAAGCTTCACAACGCTCATGCGCGGCTCCCTCATTGTCGTGTCCCTCTCGGCAGGCATCGCTGCGACGGCGAACGCAGCGACCGACAAGAAGGAGACCACGAAGAAGTCCTGGACCATTGACGCGTCCCACGGGACCTACGGTGATAGGATCCCGATCGAGGTCCCGGCGTTCCGCGGGATCACCCCTGAGCTGGCCCTGACTTATGATTCGTCGGGCGAAAACGGCGAGTCGGGTGTGGGCTGGAGCCTCGACGGCGCCGGCGTCGTCGAGCGGGCGAGCCCGGGCAAGGGCGCCCCGAACTACGACGCCACCGACATCTTCCTGCTCGACGGCAAGGAGATGGTCGCTTGCGCCCCCGGTAGCGTGAGTCCGAGCTGTACGACCGGGGGCACGCATTCGACCAAGGTCGAGAACTACGAGCGTATCGCGCTCTCCGGCACGGGAGTCGACAGCCGCTGGACCATCACGGCCAAGGACGGCGTCAGACGCGTGTATGCCCCGGTCTTCACCGTGGGTGGCACCGACGTCTTCCGGTGGGGCCTCGAGCAGGTCATCGACACGATGGGCAACGTCGTGACGTACGACTGGGGCGTCGACCAGTTCGGCTGTTGCTGGGAGCACCTGAATTCGGTCAGCTACAACGGCACCACCGTCACCTTCCATTACGAGACGCGGCCGGATCTGGAGCGCGCGGCGGTCGGCAAGGGCACCATGCGCACGGGCCAGGGCCGCCTCAAGACGGTCGACGTGGCGGTCAGCGGCAGCCGCCTGCGCGCCTACAAGCTCAGCTACACCGAGAGCGCCGTCACGTCGCCGGCGAGAGCGTCCAGATCGACGGTGATCGTCCGACGGGCGAGCTCGGCCGTTGTGTCGAGGGCGTGCTCACGGCCCACCCGCCGCAGCGGGCCGTGACCATCAAGCTGTAACCCCGTCGGACTCGAACTGGCGTGCGAGTCGCCGGAGAAGAGCGTAAGTATACGTCGAACCGCATCGTGACGGCGTGGCCGGGCCCAGACTACACTGGCGGGGCATGGCCGGCGAGCGTGACGGCGCGGAACGTTCTAGCGAGGAAGCCGACAGCGCCGCGCTACGCCGTCCACGGAAAGGTTCCATTTTTGCATCCGAGGTCCCGCCTGGCGCCGTTTGCGCTGATGCGATGGACGGGAACCTCTGTGCCGGCCAGGTGTCGTCGCCGCCGATGGAAATAGCGACACGACAGTGGAGCCTCGCCAGACGGCTGGGGCTGGTTTTCCTGGTCACCTTGATGGCCCTGTACAATGGACCGATCATGGTCTCGGCGGTCCCCGTGCTGGGGGAACTCTTCGTCGCCGGCTGGATGGCGCTGGCGTCGGTGCTCGTCCCGGTGTTCGGCGGGTTGCTCGGGCTCACCGAGCCGATCGCCATGTCGGTGGCCAACAGCGGCGACTCCTTGTGGTCCCACGTGCAGCTGTTCGGATTCGCGGTGATCTCGGCCTTCGTGGCGCTCGTCGCCGCGGCGCTCGACCGCAGCCGGATCGATCACGCGCGGCTCTACGCGGGGCTACGGGTGTTCCTCCGCTATGCGCTGGCGCTGGCGATGTTTCGCTACGGCTTCGCCAAGCTGGTGGGCAGCCAATTCATGGCACCGAACCCCATCACGCTGTCGCGGACCTACGGCGATTCGTCGCCGATGGGGCTCCTGTGGACGTTCATGGGCTACTCTCCGACGTACCAGGCGTTCAGCGGGCTGGCCGAGATTGCCGCGGGCGTGCTGCTGCTGTCGCGGCGAACGACCGCGCTGGGGTCGCTCCTGGCCTGCGGCGTGCTCGCCAACGTGGTGATGCTCAACCTGTGCTACGACGTGCCGGTCAAGCAGTTCTCGGCGCAGCTCCTGCTGATCGCGGTGCTCCTCGTGCTGCACGACGCCCGCCGGCTCGTCGACGTGTTCGTCCGCAACCGCCCGGTCGCGGCCGAGCCAGACCCACCGGGACCCGGGCGTACCCGGCAGCGTGTGGCCTGGGCGGCCAAGGGCGCGTTCGTTACCCTGGTGCTCGTGAACGTGGCCCGTGCGCACCTGATGACCGCAGAAATGCAGGCACAGGCCGCGCGCGGGCCGCTGTACGGCGCCTGGGAGGTCGAGTTCTTCGCGCTCGACGGCGAGGAGCGACGACTGCGGCCCGACGACGCGGTCCGCTGGCGCCAGCTCGTGATCCCGGCCTATCCGTGGGCCCTGGTGCGACCGGTCCGGGGCGACGCGACCGCGTTCGGCTACGCGTACGACGAGACGGCCGGCACGCTCACGCTCACGGAGCACCGCGACGGCGAGGCGCACGACTACGTGCTGCAAGCGTCGCAGCCCACGCCCGACCAACTGGTGCTGAGCGGACCGATCGCGCAGGGAGACCTCCATGCCCGGCTGTGGCGGGTCCCCGACGATACGTCGGTATTGATGGCACGCACCTTCCGGTGGATCCAGGAGGGGAATTTCAACCGCTGAGCGGCCCGGCGAGATGCCATCTCATGGTGGCGCGGAGCCCGTCCACGCCTTTTAGCGCGGCGGGGTCCGGCGCAGTGCATTCGCCCAACGGTGAGGCCGAACTGGTCGGCCGGCGGTGCCTGTCCTGAGGAGCATGACCTGGAGGTCATCGCCTAGTCCGGATTTCTCACCACGGGAAGGAATTCCGGCCGTACTTCCCGAGTTCGAGCGGGTGTGAAACGATTGCTGACCACCCAGGGGTACGGCCGGAACACGACAAGGTGTATCCGCACCGAGTTCGATTTTCAACCGGCCGGGCGGAGGCGCGTCGAGGCCGCTTTTGACGGCGGACGGGTCAGCTCGGACGGCGGCCTGCTGTTGCTGCGCGAGTTGACCGAGAGTTCAGGTGTGTTCCGGGACTTCGCCTCCTGCTTCCGGGACCACCGTGACCCGAGCCGCGTCGAGCACACCGTCGAGGAACTGCTCGCACAGCGCGTGCTGGGCCTGCTGTGTGGTTACGAGGACCTGAACGACCACGACATGCTCCGCGATGATGCCTTGCTCGCGCTGGCGGTAGGCAAGATCGATCCGACCGGCGAACAGCGCAAGCGGGAGCGCGACCGGGGGCACGCCCTGGCCGGCAAGAGCACGCTGAACCGCCTGGAGCTGGCGAAGCCCACGGTGGCCGGCGACGAGCGCTACAAGAAGATCAGCTACGACGACCACGGGATTCAGCGCCTCTTCGTCGACACCTTCCGCGCACGATCGGCCGCCCGCCGAGATCGTCCTCGATCTCGACGCGACGGACGACCCCGTACATGGCAAGCAGGAGGGTCGCTTCTTCCACGGCTTCTACGACAGCTACTGCTACCTGCCGCTGTACGTCTTCTGCGGCGACTTCCTCCTCGGCGCCGCGCTGAACACCGCCGACAAGCAGCCAGTGAGCGGCGCGGTCGAGGAGCTCGAGAGGATCGTCAGTCAGCTCCTCGCCCGCTGGCCCGACGTCCGGATCATCGTGCGCGGCGATTCCGGCTTCTGCCGCGACGAGGTCATGCGCTGGTGCGAGGAGAACGGGCTCTTCTTCGTCCTCGGCCTGCAGAAGAACTCGCGCCTGATCGCCGAGATCGAGGGCGAGATGAAGCAGGCCCGCGCCATCTCCGAGCAGACCGGCAAGGAAGCGCGCGTTTTCAAGGACTTTCGCTACGAGACCAACCGGACGTGGTCACGAGAGCGCCGGGTGGTCGGCAAGGCCGAGTACACGACGGACAAGGAGAATCCTCGCTTCGTCACCACCAACCTCTCACCCGACGAGTACGACGCGCGCTCGCTCTACGAGGACCTCTACTGCGCTCGCGGAGACATGGAGAACCGGATCAAGGAACAGCAGCTCGGCCTCTTTGCCGACCGCACCAGCGCTCACACGCTGCGCGCCAACCAGCTCCGCCTGTGGCTCTCATCCGTCGCTTACATGATCCTCAACGAGCTCCGACGAATCGCCCTCGCCGGCACCGAGCTCGCCCATGCCCAGGTCTCCACGATCCGCACGCGGCTGCTCAAGATCGGTGTCGTCGTCACCGCCTCGGTCCGCAGGATCCGCGTCTCCCTAAGCTCGGTTTTCCCACTCCAGCACGTGTGGTGGCGCGTCCTCGAGAACCTCCACCGTCATCACGTCATGAGACGCTGAAGGCCCTCGCCGTCCGTCACACAATGGTGCGCTGCACTCGCGCCGGGATTCGTCTGTCCTTATGCACAGGTCACCCAAAACGCGTAGCCGGCTTTGTAATCCCTCTTACAGCTCGATCTCGCGCCAGCCCCGGGCGTAACGAGCGCGGCCTAGCGACTCACGTCCACGGCATCCAACAACCTCCCGCCAAGCCGCCTGACAGCCGCTTGGCGGGCCCCACCTATCCGTGGTGAGAAATCCGGGCTAGCTCGCGCGCGCGGCCGCAGGCGCGCGCGCCGTCGTTCGACGGGCAGACTTGGACGTTCCGCTTGTCTCGACGGTCCGGAGGCCGGCGGCCTGAAAGCTTGTATCCGTCCGGCGAGCTGCGTTCCCGGTTGAGCCGCCGTTCGGCTACACCTCGTTCGAATGCTACCCGAGCGACATGCGGCGGAAGACGTTGGCGGCGAGGCGCTGCTGAGCGTCCTCCTGTTTCAGAGTCTCCGGCCAGAAGGCCGGCGCGAGCTCGAAGACGCGGCGCAGGGGCCAGGACGGGAGCAGGCACAGCAGGTCGCGGAGATAGGCCCAGGGCTCGATGCGGTGGAGCTGGCAGCTCGCCAGGAGCGACACGAAGAGCGTGTCTACATGCACCTAGTACTGCCTGCCCGAAGTTCTCCAGGGGTTCTGTCCTGGATCCATCGCCAGGGCGGTATAGGCGGTGGAATAGGCGAGGCGCGAAAACGATCTCGTCGATGTGCCAGGCCCACGAGCACAACGGCTTCGTTTGGCACCTTCGGTCCGTGACGAACTGGAGGTGCTGGCCCGGAGTGGCCGCGCCGAGGCACGCCTCGTACTCCGGGCGAGGCTCGTGCTCCTCGCTGCCGAAGGGCACTCAAACCAGGAGATTGCGCGGAGATTGGGCTGCCACGTGGACACGGTGAGGGTGTGGCGTGGGCGCTTCGCGCGTGATGGGCGAGTCGTGACGCTCGAGGATCGTCCGCGAAGTGGGCGACCTCCTCGGGTATCGCCGGCGACACGCTGCAAGCTCATCAAACTCGCCTGTGACAAGCCTGCCAGGCATGGCCAGCAGACCCGTTCGACGTGGACATATGCGACCTTGGCAAGGCGCCTGCTTCATGAGACAGGTGTCGGGCTCAGCGTGTCCGAGGTGGGGCGAATCTTGCGCAACGAGGATTTCCGGCCGCACAAGATGAGGCTCTGGCTGCACAGCCCCGACCCCGACTTCTGTCGCAAGGTTCAGCGCATCTGCGATCTCTACCATCATCCCCCGGACGGAGCTCATGTGCTCTGCGTCGACGAGAAGACCGGCATGCAGGCGCTCGGACGGAGATTTCCCAGCAAGCTCCCCGCGCCCGGCCGCGCGGGCCGTTTCGAGTTCGAGTACGTCCGCCGCGGTACCTGGTCGTTGTTCGCGGCCTTCGACGTCCGCACCGGTGAAGTCCTGGGCGAGTGCAAGCCGCAACGACGGGCCGAGGACCTCTTGGACTTCATGGAGAGCCTTGCCCGCAAATATCCTACCGGCCAGCTCTACGTCGTCTGGGATAACCTCAACATCCACTATGAGGGTGCGGACCAGCGTTGGGCTCGCTTCAACCGGCGTCACGGCGACCGCTTCCACTTCGTATACACGCCGATCCATGCCTCGTGGGTCAACCAGATCGAGATCTGGTTCTCGCTGCTGCAGCGCCGCGTCCTTCGTTACGCCGACTTTCCTTGCGCCGGAGCCTTGCCCCGCGCCGTGATGAGCTTCATCCGGCGCTGGAACAGCGACGAAGCGCACCCGTTCAACTGGACCTTCCGCGGTCACTTCGTCCACACTCAGCGGCACCACGCCGCATGAGCCGTCCACGCACCACCCGCAACGCCGCTGCGAAATCGGACGATGACGCTCGCGCTGTCGAGCAGTTCCTGCGCCAACACCAGGGCCTCGCACATATCCGTGTCCGGCATCGCGCCCCGCTCATCACCCTCGAGTCCGGCCCCACCCACGATCCGATCCCGCACGCGCGCCTGCGCCGTCTCGCCGCCAACTTGTGGCAGCTGGAGATGGCTACCCATACCGGGCGCTGGGAACCAACACCCTTCCGCGCCTCTCGCGACGAACTGCTCGAGCTGCTCCTCGGCAACTTCGGCTGGACCCTTGCAGAGAGGGCCTAGCAACCCCTGGAGAACTTCGGGCCGGATGTACTAGCCCCCTCCGGCGCTCGAGCGAGCACTCAACAACAGCGCGGCCGGTCTCGCCACCAAGTCGAGCTCGCTCGGCGCTCGATAGACGCACCGCGGTTTACCAGTTCTTCAGGCAGCCCTGGTCTTTAGGACATCGAGCGCGCGCCGGTCGGCGCGGCCGGCCTCGCTCGACAGTCGGGCGGTCTTGCTCGCCCACGACGTGCTGCACCTGGCGCAGTCGCGACCGGCGAACGGCGGGCTTGCTGGCTCGGAGTGGCGCAGCTCGACTACTTCAGCTCGCACTTATCGCCCGTAGATGCCGGTCGCTGGGTTGTACGCCCTCCAATCGAACCAATAGTCCCAAAGGACAGATACCGGCATCATGCACGCCTTCGCAGCCGCCTGCGGTCCCTCCACCGAGCAGCCGCGGAAGTCCCACAGGCCCCCCTCGGCATCTCGCAGGTGCTCCGCGTCGGCCGGCGCGAGCAGCAACGTCTTGCCGTCCAAGCGCCTCTCGAATGCCCGCAGCATCCGCCCACCGCCCGACCACAGCACAACTGGCACATCTCCCAACTCGTCGAGGATCACCAGTTCAGCCGCGAGCCGACTCGCCTCGTACGCCCTCGCCTGCCCTCCTACGGCGATCCCTGCGACGAGCGCCCGCGGCGGCAGCGGCGAGTCACTGGTATCCACGACGGCCGGCAGTTTGTCGATCCCCGGCTCCCAGTCGCGCTCGTAGCTGTCCGTATGGCCAGGTTCGCCCAGCAGCACCGTACCGCCCGGCGACTCCTTCACGAAGCGCGCGACCGTCAGCTCGTCGTTGTGAACCTGCTCGAGCTTCGCCCCGCGCATCGACCCCGCGATGCACTCGCCGCTGACCTGCTGCCAGAAGCTCCCCGTCTCCTCGTCGCGCATCAGGAAGTTCTGGTTGTGAATCCCCGCGAGGTGGAACGTCAGCGTCTTGCCCTGGACTGTCCGCTTCCACACCAGACCGGTGTGGAGCCCACCCGAAACGCCGCCCGGGGTAGCGCCTCGCGTGGGCCTAAACTGGCGAAATTGCTCATCATCGCGGCCCGAGGGCCGCCCCCCTCAGTACCCGCCGACCCCCTCGGATCTCGGCCAGTTTTGGCAAATTTGGGCACACAAATTCCGCGCTGGGCGCCCTCGCACGAGGCCCTCACGTACGATGGAGGAGTTTCGATGTGGAACATTAACGTGATCGCGCGCGCGACCAGCGCTGGTCGCACCTACTGGCAGTACGACTTCCGGATCGAGCTCCCGGACGGAACCCCGTACCGCGAGCGCCGCAAGGCCCGTGGCGCGACATCTGAGGCCGCCGCCCGTCAGGTCGGCATGCGCCGGCTGCAGGAGGTCCTCCGCCAGGGCCCCAAGGCGAAGCGGAAGCCCGAGACGGACATGCCCACCGTCGCCGAGTTCGCCAAGGAGTGGCTGGAGCTCTGCACCGCCGAACGCCAGCGGCCGGCAACCCTTGAGAACAAGCACTTTGCCCTCAAGAAGCACATCCTCCCCATCCTCGGCGCGACCCGGCTCGACGCCGTGGACGACCGGGCCATCGCTCGGTTCAAGCGAGAACGCCAGGGCGTCGCCGCCGCCACCGTGAACAACTCCCTCAAGTTCATCGGTGCCATGCTGCGCTGCGCCAAGGAACAGGGTCATCGAGTTCAGGTCCCCTCCCTCAAGCGCCTCCCGGAGGAGCATGAAGCCCGCTGGTATACGTCCGCCGAGTACCTGAAGCTCATCAGGAGCGCCGAGACCTACGGTCCCACGGAGCTCGTCCTCGTCCTCCTCGCCGGCGATGCCGGCCTCCGCGCCGGCGAAATCTCCGCGCTCCGCTGGGAGGACATCGACTTCATCAACCGAATCTTGACCGTCAAGCGCAACCTTGTCCGCAAACACGAAGGTCCCCCGAAGGGCAAGCGTGAGCGCAAGATTCCGATTTCTGGCCGCCTCGACGCCGCCCTCCGCGCTCTGCACCGGCGCGCCGAGTACCCCCGTGTGTTCACCCTCCCGGACGGCCGCGACGTCGCTAGTTCCGTCCTTCGCGGCTGGTTCGCCAAGATCGCAACCTACGCCGAGGTCCCCTGCCACGGCCTCCATGCCCTCCGCCACAGCTTCGGCTCCCGCCTGATGCTCAGCGGCGCCGGTGCCCAAGTCGTGATGGAACTCCTCGGCCACACACATCTGCGGACCACCCAGATCTACGTGCATGCTGAAGCGGATCACCGCCGATCCGCGATCGACCGCATGATGCTCCTGGATGAATCATGACCGCCCCAGTGCCGGAGATTATTGGGTTCATCGGTAGATAATGTGGCGCTTCGCATACCTTGTTCGTCAGTTGTGAAGTTGAAGGTACGCCAAGCCTCATCGAAGCCCCGGCTCCTTAAACTACGGTTAGATGTGGCTTCATTTATTGGTCGTATTGATGTCAACCTTAAACTGTGGCTGACTATTCAACACTCCGAACATGAGCGCGGAGGGCAGACTGGCACAGAAAATATAGTAGCTCATGGTCGGCGATGCTTCGTCCGCAGCCTTGTATCCCGAGAGGGGTTGCCCCGAAGCATCACGCCCGTCGATAGGTCCATACTGATGCAGCACGATTCCTTGGGGCAGAGTGCTTCGAGGTCCATATGCGAGTTTCATCTTGACAGATTCCTTCTCGCTGGTTGGAACCGCTGCGTAGAAGGGCGCCCAAGTGCCTGCTCGTGGTCTCACTTCGATGGCGAATCTGCCAAATGAATCACTTGTAACGGTGTGGACGGTAATAGCGTATGGCTGCAACTCTTCGCGAGGGATTGCGGGCGTGCGTCGTTCCGCGGCCGCCTTTATCCGTTCCAGCCAATGCGAATCCTTCATGGACACGCACAGTCGCACTCCGAGAGCTGGTGGGAGGATGCTTCGGTCCACAGAGGATTGGAAAAGAGCGATGACGGGAAAACCCTGGCCGTGCTTCCCGAGAGCACGATCGAGGGCGTACGCTAGTTCTTCTTTACAAGCTTCGCTGCCGCAACTGTTCTGCGTGGCCAAAATGATCCATGCCGCAAGGTCGTCTTTGGACAGTTCGCGCCCGATCTGCTCCCACAAGCGCTGTCCGGCGGACAGCGTCCAGCGATCAAGGCGGGTCTCCAGGCCGACGCCCGCGAGTTGCTGAGCGATGAAATCGACATCGCCATCTGTATTGTCGTTCCAGGCGTACGTGAGCCAAACCGGAAGCATGTTCTCCCCTACCACGACGTCGATAAGTGACAAGTCTGCATAAGTGGACTTGCGCGGACATCAAGGCCGGGGCGTTGGTGTGCCCGATGCTACTAAGCCAGTGTCCTGCAAGCGCCACCGACGTGAAGCGCACCGTGTGGCCGGCGTCTCGGAGAGCTGGGCCGTCGCTTGTCCCGGTGTGAACAGGGCCAGCGGGTCGGGCTGCTCGTCCTCGGGGGGCAGGACGAGCACGTTGCGCGTCCCTCCGGCCCCTACGGTGAGCGTCCACTCGCGTGACTGGCGTGCTCGAATATGCGGCGCAGTCCTCGCTCCCCATCCCTCATAGACCCGGCACGAAGGCACATCCATCAGACATTTACCTACAGGCAGGGACGACTACGCCGTCTACTTGACTTTGCCACAACTCCTTGTGGATAATTTGGCCCCGCCATCTCTTAAATCGTCCGCCGGAAGCAACTGCAACATGACCAACCGCGAGGATACCAACCATGGGTGGAGTACGTTCTGGTCTTGGCTCACTCTCACGTCTGACATTCTCGATTCCCCGAGAGCGAAGGTCGCGTGTTTACTCTTCGATGAAATTATCTGTCAAGCTCCCCCCTTGGACAACAATAATTCTGTTCTGATTGAGCAAATTCGGGCGTCGGAGCCGAATCTTGCTCCTGAAGCCGCAGCCTTTCTTGAAACTCAGTTTGTCTCGATTGAGACTCGGATCCCTCAATACAAGATGGATATTTTTGAGTTCTTCGACCGGAACAAGTCAGGCAGTCACTTGCCCCCACTGGTGAAGCTGACCCAAGACGCAGTAAAATCATACTATGAGAAGACTTTCCCAGACGTTAACGTCTCAGAATGGCCGACCAATGTCGAAGTCTATAAACTCGGCTATTACCTCTCCCATAGCTTGGTAACGTGGTTTCGATTGCAGGTTGACGGATGCTCGTTCCTGGGTCACCCGATGGAACATGCCGCTTTGAACGCCTGGTTCGACACACATGCCTTAGGCGACGCCAAAACCCCGCTCACCGAAATCATCCTCAACGGACTACCCAACCTTGCGAACGCGACGTGGAACGATGTGTTTGAAATGAGAAGTCATCCGCATTTCGCCAACTTCCGAGACAAATGTCTGGAGATTCAGCGCTTGGTTGCTGCAGATGCTGCAATCGAGGCGGGCCGGCTTCTACAGGATGCTTTTCAAAACACCCTCCGCGAGATCGTCATGAGGACGCGTCCCAAGCTTGGGCTGACGACTGTTCGTGGGATGCTGAGCAACATGCCATTACCTATTCCATTTAATCCATTCAGCATTGCTGACGCTGGTGTAACACTTGCAAAGGAGATCGACTTTAGGCGCAAATATGGATGGCTCTATTTTGTGCTTGATGCAGAGACTCGTTCTGCTTCGGCGTCGTAACAACCTGGACATTGCCACGACGGCGGCAGTTGTGGGATAGATGACAGGCTCAATCGGGGCACCGGAGACCCGACGTACATGCTCGCCGTGCCCCGTCGTGACGGGGGGGGCCGTGAGGTCTCGGCATGCGGACGAGACCGATGGAGACGAAGCAGAAGCGGCGGAGCGAGAGGTTCAAGCGGAAGGCGCTGGCGCGGTGGCGGCTGTTGGCGACGAGCGGAGTTTCGCTCGGGCAGGCCGCGCTGGAGATCGGCGTGACGGTAGAAGAGCTCCGCGCGTGGTCGCGGGGCGTGGAGATCGAGGCGCCGTTGCTCGTGCCGGTGCAGGTCGCGGGCGAGCCGGCGACGCCGCGGGAGATCGTCGTCGTGCTCGCGGGCGGCGTTCGGGTCGAGGGACTGACCCTCGCGGAGGTCGCCGAGCTGGTGCGGAGGTTGTCGTGATCGGGGCGCAGGGTCGAGTGCCGGTGTTCGCGTATCATGTAAGCGTCCGGCGAGCTACGTCGTGACAAGGTGCCAGCCGAGGACCTACAAGAGGGCCTCGGAGGCTGAATGTCGAAAGAGAGTGATGAAGATCGTGGTGACCAAGGCGCGGTCGTGCTGCAGCCCGAGCCGCCGGCGCGAGGGACGTTCGCGCTGCTGATCCCGAGCGACATGTCGTGGCAGGCGAGCTCGTTCGGCGGTGCGCTGCGGCTGGACTTCCGACCGATGCGGCCGAGAGACCGGGCGGCGCGAGCGCGGGCGAAGGCCAAGCCATGAGCGCGAGGGGGGAGGCGACGTGGCGCAAGCGGGTCGACGGCTGGATCGCCAGCGGTCAGACCTGCAAGGAGTACGCGGCGCGTATCCGGGTCAATCCACACACCCTGGGTTGGTGGAAATGGCGCCTGCATGCGGCGCGGGCCGATGCACGCGACCAGGGCACGGGCGAGGCCGGCTTCGTCGAGGTGACGCAGGAGGTCGCCGCGTCGATGACGAGCGAGCCCGGCGTGCTCGAGCTCGAGGTCGGGCGCGTGGTGCTCCGGATCCTTGGCCATGTCGAGGCCGACATGCTCGGGCGCGTGCTCGACGTGCTGGAGGGACGACGATGATCCCGGCATCGGTGCGGATCTTCGTATGCACGGAGCCTCAGGACATGCGGCGCGGGTTTGATGCGCTCGCGCTCACGGTGCGGCAGGTGATCGGCGAGGACCCGCGCGGCGGGGCGGTCTTCGTGTTCGCCAGTCGCAGGTCCGATCGCGTGAAGGTGCTGTGGTGGGACCGTAACGGCTACTGCCTGATGTACAAGCGGCTGCATCGGGCGCTGTTCCGCGTACCGGCGGCGGACGAGCCGGCGCAGCGCTCGGTGGTCGTCGACCCGAAGGGCTTCGCGGAGCTGCTGCGGGGCGTCGAGCGAACCTCGCGCCGTGAGGGTCGAAATCGCTCTTGACGTGAATGCTCAAAAGCGTACGTAGGAGGCGTGACCGAGGTCGAGCTCGTCCGCAATGAACTCGAGAGCCGCATGCGCGAGCATGCGGACGCGATCGGCAAGCTGACCGCCGAGCGCGAGCGGTACAAGACGCTGTACATGGAGCTGCTCGAGCGCTGCAAGCTGCTCGAGAAGGGCATCGTCGTCGGCAAGAAGGCCGAGCGCTTCGCCGCCGGCGACGACCCGCAGCTCGCGCTGCAGATCCTCGAGATGATGCTCGCCGGCCGCGACGTCGTCGTCGAGGAGGTCGAGGAAGAGGTCGAGCTCGACGACGCCGAGGATGAAGACGCCGACGACCCGGAGGTCGATCGTCCTGCGCCTGCCCGGCGGCGCTCTCGCGGTCGCCGCCCCTTGCCCGAGAACCTCCCGCGGGTCGAGATCGAGGTCCTGCCGCCCGAGGTCGTGCGTGAGGGCCTCGACGCGTTCCAGCGGATCGGCCAGGTCGTCAGCGAGGTCGTCGAACGTCGACCGGCCTCGCTCGTCGTCGCGCGGATCGTCCGGCCGAAGTTTGTCCGCAAGGGCGAGGCGCTGGGCACGGTCGAGGACCGGACGATCGAGGCACCGGCGGTGCAGATTGCCGAGCGCCTGGAGCTGCCGATCGAGCGCGGCCTCGCCGGCCCTGGCCTTCTCGCCGACACGATCGTCCATCGCTGGCAGGACCACCTGCCCGCGAAC
The DNA here is from genome assembly GCF_026965555.1 of Nannocystis punicea. Taxonomy (GTDB): domain Bacteria; phylum Myxococcota_A; class Polyangia; order Nannocystales; family Nannocystaceae; genus Nannocystis; species Nannocystis punicea. The sequence continues at coordinate 7,920,512 of NZ_CP114040.1, forward strand.
CGCCTCGAGGCGCTCTACGCTCGCGACGGCCTCCAGCTCGCGCGCTCGACGATCTGCGGCTGGCACGAGCAGCTCGCGGACCTCGTCGAGCCGCTCGTCGAGGCCATGTTTGCCGACGCCTTCACCCAGCCCTATCTCTGCACCGACGCGACCGGCGTCCTCGTGCAGGCGAAGGAGCAGTGCCAGCGCGCCCACTTCTGGGTGCTTGTCGCGCCGGAGCGCCACGTCCTCTTTCGCTTCTCGCCGGCCCACGACAGCGAGGCCGTCGACCGGCTCCTGAAGGGCTATGCGGGCTATCTCGTCGCCGACGCCCACGCGGTCTACGATCACTTGTACGCGACCGGCGACGTCCTCGAGGTCGGCTGCTGGGCCCACTGCAGGAGGTACTTCTTCAAGTGCCTCGGATCGGAGCCGGAGCTGGCCCGGCACGCGTTGTCGCTGATCAAGGCGCTCTTCAAGATCGAGCGCGCACTGGCGACGGCGCCCCGCAAGAAGCGAGAGTCGGTCCGCCAGGCAAAGTCGAGACCGATCGTCGACGCATTCTTCCTCTGGTGCGACCAGCAGGCCGCGCTCGCCCTCGACGGTACGCCGCTGGTCAAGGCCCTCGGCTACGCCCGCAATCAGCGGATCGCGCTGCAGCGCTTTCTTGGCGACGGCCGCCTGCCCCTCGAGAACAACATCTCCGAGCGCAACCTCCGACGCGAGGTCATCGGCCGCAAGAACTGGCTGTTCCTCGGCAGCGAGGAGGGCGCCCGCGCCAACACGCTCTTCGTCTCGCTCCTGGCGAGCTGCCAGCTCCACCGGATCGAGCCCTTGGCATACCTCCGCGACCTGCTGTGCCTGCTTCCGTCGTGGCCCCGGCGCCGAGTCCTCGAGCTCGCACCGGCCTTCTGGCAGGAGACTCTGAAACAGGAGGACACTCAGCAGCGGCTCGCCACCAACGTCTTCCGCGGCGTGTCCCTCGGGAAGCATGCGAGCGAGGTGTAGCCGAACGGCGGATCAACCGGGAACGTAGCTCGCCGGACGGATACCGCGTATCGGCGACCGGTCGATCGACCCGACGACATGTCGTCACTTCCTGCGGACGCTGAGGCGGATGGCGACGCCGACCAGCACGCCCGCAGCCCCGGTCGAGGTCGACATGGCGATCACCTCCGCCCGCCCTGCGGCCAGAACGCGAGCGCCAGTGCGAGCGCCAGAGTTCCCGTGACGGCCAGCTTTTCGTCGAGCCCCACCGGCTGCATCGTGACGCTCTGGGCGGCGTCGACGGTCCCTCGCCACCGGGCGCGGGGGTACAGCCGGGCGGTCAGCGTCCACGGCTGCACGGTGACGATGAACACGTTGTCCGGCCTCCCTGCCATCCTAGCGATCCTCCGCAGCGCACCGTCGAGGACCTTGACGTACTCGATGACGCACGACACGAACACGACCGCTGAATGGTCGGCGATGTCCGGGATCAGCCCCTGGGTGATGTCGGCGACGACCGTCACCGGGCACTTGGGACGAGGGCCTGCTTGGCGAGGGCCGAAGCGGTTGCCGACCGCCCGCGGTGTCGGCAGGCACAGCCGATGCCGAGCAGGCCGCCAGCTGTTTGCATGGCGGGCTCATCGACTTGGCAGCGCGCAGACCTTGATCTCCACGTGCTCGACCCCGTTCTCATCGCGGAAGCCGCGAAGCCGCCAGCCGGACGTGACCGCGCAGTGCCCCTGATACATGCCGAGGAGCGCCGCTATCCCTGCGCCGATGCCGGCCCACGTCCCGGGCCGGTTGGTGCAGACCCCGACGGCGAGGCCGGCTGCGGCGCCCGCAAAGCTCCACTGCAAGGCGGACAGCGACATGATGGTCATGCGCTCGCGGAGGGCGACAGGCGTGGTCGGGTCCCACTCGATCGACACGCCGGCCTTGCGCACGGCGTAGGCCAACACCTGCTTGAGCACCTGCATCCCCTTGACGCCCGTGACGAGCAGCTCCTTGCGCTCGTTGATCAGGTCGTACATCTGCCGGGCTTGCTCGTCTGTGACTTGGTCGCCGCTGTCCATCACTCCTCCCCAAGCAGCATCCCTCCACGGTAGACGACCTGCGTGGACGTGTCGACGGTCGACCCCGCGCTCGACATCAGCGTCGCGCGAACGCGAACGCGGGCGCAGCGCGCGGTGCCGATACACGTGCAGTCTGAAGAGATCCTTACGAGGTCCCCAGAGATCCGTGGCGTGCTCGGCGACGACCTCGAAGACCCTGAGTGATCATCGCGCAATATGCCAGATCTCGAACTCGCGCCGTGAGATGTCCTTTAGGACAGGCATATTTCGCGGGTTCGCTGCTGAACTCTCTGGCCGGGCTCGAGATCGCGGACGATTCGCAGAGACAGGTGCTCGATCGATCGCGGCGCGACATCTCCCCTCGCAACGCTATCTCGGCGCGTCTATCTTGAATCGCATGAGTCGGATTGAGAACGAGACCCGATCCTCGGGCGGCCGCGCCGATCCCTTCCGGATCCTTCGCCTCTACTCCATCGAGAAGAAGGATCCCAAGCGACCCGGGCCAGCGCGCAAGACGTTGCAGCTAACCCTCGAACAACTACCGCCCGAGCTGGCGCCGCTCGTGCGCGAGCAGATCGAGGGTCAGCTCCGACCGCAGCAGGTGCTCGAGATCGACGGGATGATCGTCGCTCGGGGCGGCGAGGTCGGTACCGACGACGTCGAGGCGCCGGTAGAGCTGCGCGGCGATCTGGGCGAGGCGTATTCGTTCGCGCACCGGATGCTCTGGGAGGTCTACGAGCGCGAGACCGCGGCGATAGACCGTCTCACCGAGCGCTCGACGGAGATGTTCAACCGCACGCAGGGGATGACCACGCAGCTCCTCCGCGCGATCCAGGAAACGCTCGAGTTGCAGGCCGCGCTGCGGGCGATCTTTGAGGGCGAGACGCTCAAGAAGGAGCAACGAGCGCCGGGTGGCGACGCGGCGAAGGATGCCACGGACGAGGAGAGCGCGTTCTCCACCAAGAACATCAAGGATTGGGTGCAGGGGCTCGGCACCGTGCGCGATCTGGTCGCCGAGCTGGCGAAGATCACCAAGGACTTCAAGGCCAGCCAGGCGGCCGGAGCGGGCAACCCGGGCTCCGGCCCTTGAGCGACCCGCAGACCACCCGTACGATGGCGGCGATGAAGTTTCACGAGGTGGTCGAGTCGTTGAGGTACATCTGCGAGGTCCTCAAGGAGTACGTCGCCACCGAGGAACGCAAGCGGGCCGAGGCGAGGATGCGCGCCGAGGAAGCGGCGCGGCGGAGGGCTGAGGAGGCCGCCGCACGCGAGGCCGAGCTGAAGGCCAGCCAGGAGAGGGTGCTCACACGGCCGGCGGCGAAGTCGACGATGCGTCGACGGTCCCGTCGCGGAGAGGGCCCGCGAGCGTCGAAGCCGATCGAGACGCGCCCGGCGATCCCGACAGTCCCGGCCGACGTGTTCTCGACGATGTCGACGGAGTGGGGCAGCGGAGAGCACCCGCTGCTGCGAGCGCTGCCCCCGGCATTGCGGGCACTCGTCGCCCAGCTCGGCCAGCTCCACGCCGCGATCCGCAACCTGTTCAGCGTGACGGACGCCTCGCGCAGATGGTTCGCACGGGTCAGCGCCGATCGCCGGTGGGGGCCGGCCATTCACGGGCTGATGTCCGGTCTGTTGATCCTGGCCGAGCGGATCTCACGGCGGATGTACCATCGTGATCGGTTCCTGGCATGGCAGCGCAGGTGGATCGACAACAGGAAGCGGGTCGAGCGAATGTTTGAGGGGGACTGGCGCGAGAAGGTCCGCTACATCCTGTGGACCAACGGGCAACGCCAGGCACGGCTGGTCGCGGCATAGGATCGGACCGGACCGGCGGCAACGGAGCGCGCCCGAGAGCGACGTAATCACTCCTTCGCGCGTGTTGTGGACGCTGCGGGCGCCTCGCCGGCGTCGCCCACCGCTCGCGCACGAGGGCCTCGATCTCGTGCAGCGCGTAGAACTTCCGCGCCTCGACGATGAACTTCGCCCGCTCCAGTACCTCGGCACGCCGGTGACGGCGATTAGCTCCTCGTTGGTGACGAACTTCGGGCGTGCCATCGGCTCAGGTCTCCGGCTCCTGCATCTTCTTCCGGCCCCGCTTCGCGCGGGTGTCGGCGCGCCGCGCCCTGTCCTCCTCGGTCGGCGGTCCCCACTTCTCCGCGAGAATCGCCGCGATTTCGGGCAGCGCGTACCCTCGTCTACCTTGGGGTGGAACGTGAGCGGGATCCACGCTAGGCTGCGCTGCATGTGGCCACGGTTTCGGCCCATCCTCCTCGCGTTCGGGTTCGCCTGCGGCTGCACGCCCCGTGACGGTGACACGTCGCCGTTCACCACGACGCGGCCGTCGACCTCGGGACAGACCTCGACGGGCACCACCGACACGTCGTCCTCGACGAGCAGCTCGTCCGGCGACACCAGCGGGAGCGGCGGGGGGTCCGGGTCGACCACCGAGCTGTCCACCTCGTCGAGCGGCGCCGTGAGCAGCGGGCAGACGACGATGCTCTACGACGTGGGGACCGACGTCGACCTCGGCGACCCGAAGCCGGTCGGCTGCAAGGGGAAGATCGACTTCCTGTTCGTGATCTCCCGTGGCGCGGGCATGGAGTACTTCCAGGCGCAGCTCCTCGACGCGTTCCCGAAGTTCATCGACACGATCGAGGCGAAGTTCGCCGACTTCGACTACCACATCATGGTCGTCGACGGCGGCTTGGAGTGGGGCCTCTCGTACTGCAACGACAACTGCCCCTCTCTCACCTGCAAGGTCGGCGAAGACTGTTGTCCGACCATCCCTTGCCCGAACTGCCCGAACCCCATCAACTACGGCGATCTGTGCTGCGGCATCGAGGACTACCCGTGCGGCTACACCCCTTCGGCGTGCGACAACACCAGGGGGGCCGGTGTCGTGCATCCCGCGGGCGGCGACGCGTCGAACAAGCTGTGCAAGGTCGACGGGGGCCTCCGCTACATGATCAAGGACCAGGCTGACCTAAAGAGCACGTTCGCCTGCGTCGCGCAGGTGGGCAGCAGCGGCGCCGACAGGGTCGGCGAGGCGCTCGCGGCCGCGGTCTACTCCAACGTCAACGCCCCGGGCGGCTGCAACGACGGCTTCCTACGGGACGACGCGCTCCTGATGGTGACGCTCATCTCGAACACCTACGACTACGACTCCAAGGGCACTCCGGGCTCTTGGGCGGCGTCGGTACTCAAGGCGAAGCACGACGACCCGGAGTCGATCGTGATGTTCAGCATCCTCGACGCGATGCCGGAGTGTCACCCAGCGGATCGCACGTGCCCGATGGTGAATATGTTCCCGCACCACCTGCGCGTCGATCGTGACGAGCCGGACTATGGAACGTTCTTCGACCAGGCGTCCGACCTCGTGGAGGTCGCCTGTGCGGACTTCGTGCCGCCGGGGTAGCTTCACCCCGCTAGTCGGCTTCCGCCGCGGCGATCGCATCATGGCCGGAAGGCCCGCGCTCCGCCGCCTCGGCCTGCTCGACGAGCGCTTCGCCCCGCCGCACCCGGCTCGTCTAGCGTCGACCAACGGACCCGTGAGCAGCGGTCGAAACGTCCCGGTCTCGCCGCTATCATCGCCGCATGCGCGGAGCGATCGCGGTGCTCGACGACGGCGAGCCGGACCCGGGCGCCTGGCGGCGCGCGGGCCTGTGGCGGCGAGAGTGGCATGGCCCGCGGGCGTGGAGCCGCCAGCGCGGCGACACCCTGGTCACTTACGTCCACGGCCTCGCCCGGCGCGCCGAGCCGGTGACCTGGCACGACGGCGAGCCGCGCCTCGTAGGCCGTGTGTTCGACGATCCCCGCACCCTCCGCGGCGACGACACGACCTGTTGGGCGCTCGCCACCCGCCGCCACGTCGTCGTCGGCGGCACCCTCGAGTTCAACGCCGGCGCCCCCGCGCGCTTCACCGTCGCCGCCGACCAGACTCTCGCCCGCTCCCACGATCCGTTCTCCCTCGCCCTGGCCGCTAGCGCCGAGCTGGCGCTCGCGGTACTCGACGAGTCGTTCGCGCGCGCCCTCTACGGCGCCCTGTGCAACACCACGTGGATCGGCCCGGGCGATGCCCGCGGCGACTTCACCTTCCGTGCCGCGGCCCGGTACGTCGAGTTCCTGCGCGGCCCGGGCGCGGCGGTCCTCGATCTCTACTTGAGCGGAAACGAGGGCCGCGTGCAGGCCGACGTGCGCGCGGCCCTCGGCGCGATCGGCTGGCGACTGCGGACCGCCGCCGATCATGCCGCCGACGCCCTCGAGCTGCAGGTCCGGCTGCGCGAGTGGAGCGGCCGACCCATCGGCCACGTCGTCCCCTGGTGGGAGCTCTCCGCTGACGGCCGTGCGCCCGCGACCCTCGTCGATCCCTCGACCGTCCCCGTCGCGCCGCCTCCCGACCCGCAGGCGCTGCTCGACTGGCTGGCGAGCTCGGCTCGCATCGACGTCTTCGACTACCAACGTGCCGTCCGCCTCGCCGACCCCTGTCACGCCGGTTGACCGTCGAGCACTCGCCGGTCCGGCGCTACCCGCCGATGAATGCGACGGCCGGATAGCCGTTTGCCCCGAGCCCCCCCGCGTAGACCTCGCCGTAGGCGCCGAGCGCCAGCGTGAGGGCGACGTGAAGCACCTGACTGTCCTTGCGGACGAAGGTCCACAGCGGCTCGGCGTTGTCCGGCGCGTACGCCCGGACGGTGAACGCGGTCTCGGTGCCCTTCATCCCGCCGGTGGCGACGACGATGTAGCCAGCGGGGCTCCAAGCGACGTCTTGGACGGCGAACTGCTTGGTCGGGAAGGTGCCGAGCGAGAGAGACCAGGACGTCTCACTACCGTCGAAGATGCGCAGGTCGCCTTCGGGTTGGCAGGCGTCGTCGCAGGTGTAGCCGCCGATGATCAAGCGGTCCGCTTCGTCGGCGGCGACGGCTTGCGCGCCGCTCTGAGTCTTCACGGCGGCCGGAGCTACGGTCCAGCTCGACGACTTGCTCTTGATGTCGAAGCGCAGGATGGACAGGCGGTCGCGCTTCACCTGCTCCTTGTCATGCTTGCCCCACGCCTCGCCGACGAGCGCGAGCGTGTCGCCCGTAAAGACGCAGTCGCGCGTGCGCTCGGAGAAATCGTGGGGGAGTTTCTCCGGGGGCTGGTAGTCGAACGTCCAAGTCTCCCCGGACAGATCTGGGCGGAAGATCGCTATCTTCGCGTCGTCGTCCCCCGAGATCGTCGGCCCGTGCTCGCACACCGCCACGGCGCCCGACACATGACGCGCGAGCGCGCTGGCGATCTCGCCCTTGGTGCCGAAACCGACGTTGATCGGGTCCTGGCCCCACGCGGCGACTTTCGCCAACCACCACCGGAGGCTGTCCTGGCTCTGGCGGTTCACGAGGGCGAACAGCGCGCCGTCGTCGTCGACCGCGAGGTCGATCGCCTCGCACGCATCTTCGGGCGCGAGGAGGCGGACGTCGTTGTCGCTCCACGCGCCCCCCTTGGTGCGGCGTCGGAGGTAGCAGTGCGACATCCCGTTGAAGGTGAGCGTTCCCAGCTCCACCACCTGACCGTTCGGCGAGGCGGCCATCGCCACGACTCGTCCCTCGCCGAGCAGGTTGCCGGTCTCCCAAAAGCCCTGGCTCCCTGGCTTCGGCAAGGCGACCGCGTAAGGAGCCGGCACCGTCTCGCCCTCGACGTCGCCGCGGCGCGGCGTCAGCAGAGCGACATGGTCGGCGCCGTTGATGAGGCCGGTCAGCACGGCGATCTCGCCGTGGAACGAGCCGGGCTCGCCGGGAGTCAGCTCGATCACCTCGCCGTTGTCGAGCTGCATGCTCACGGCGTCGGCGTCGGCGGTCACGGTGACGGCGATCGGCCCGTTGAATTCGATCGGCGTCGGCGTCAGGTCGAACGTCACGATCGACGGCGCCGCGGGCTCGCCAGTCGTGTTGCCCTCCGACTGCGTCCCGCCGCCGCCCGAGGTAGCGTCCTCGCCGTCCCCCGTCACGGTCTGCACCCCCTCGCTCGCGCCCGAGGTCGACACGTCGTCGCCGGCGGTCGTCGAACCCGTGGTGCAGGCGTCGAACTCGGCGCACCCGACCGGGGACTCCCACGGCGGCACGCATGCGAGGCATGCGAAGAGGGGGACGAGGAAAAGGCGGCCAGGGGTGGACATACGGACCTCCCAGAAGTATCGCTCAAAATCGAGCACCGAAAGCAAGCCCGCCCGGGGTGGGCATAAGGGCCATCCGCGAGGCCCGGGCCATGCGGCGGCCCCCGACGCCCAGGAGCACGGCGGAGACGACGAGGGTCGCCCCACCCGCGAGTGCGAGGGCGAGGGTCGGCGGACCCAGTCGGCGATACTCCTGCTTCAGCTCGGCGTCTCTGGCGATCTCGGCGTCGCTGGCGAAGCCGTCGATCTGGCTGTTGAATTCCTGCGCGGCGTGGACGGTGTCGACCAGCCGACCGCCCAGGTAGCCAGCCACCCCGGTCAGCACGAGGCCGATGCCGAGGCCGGCGCCGCCTGCGATCGCCAGGCCCCGACCCGGTCGCGCGCTCGTCGGACGAGCGGACGAGCTGCGCGTCACAGGCAGCAACCCGTCACCGCTCGCCGGCTGCTCAGGACGCGCCGTCGACCCGTCGTCGTTCGCCGGCTCCTCCTGCTTCGCGGTCGACTGGAAGGCGACCGGCGCAGGAGGCGGTGCAGGAGGTGGGTCCGTGGTCGCCAGGCTCGGAGTGGCGGGCGCGTCGACCGGGCGCTCGTTCGGCAAGCGCTTCGCCGCGAGCAGCGGCGGATCTGTCTTCGGAGGTTTGGATGTTCGCCCGCAGCGCACACCGGCCTCCCGCTCCCGGGCCATGAGAGCGTCGCGCGCGGCCTCGAAGTCTGCGCGCAGAGCGTCCGAGAGACCTGTGATCGCCAAGCCCTGATCGACCGTTCGCCGGGCCGCGCACAGGTCGCGGGCTTCGTGTGTCTCATCGTACAGGTAGAGGTACGAGCGGTGGGCGGCGTGGAGGTACTTCGCGCGCTGCTCGGCGGTCGGGGCCTTCTTCGCACGCTTGACGAACAGCTCTGCCTTGCAAGCGTTGTCCCCGGGCTCGCACGTTCTTGCACTGGGGGACGCGTCCGCGATCAAGGCGACGGACAAGATGATCGGGATGATCATGGCGTGTACTCCTCGGTGAAGATCTGCGCCGCGGTGGGCTGAAACCGGATCGAACGGGTCGCCTCTTGCACGCAGCGGTTGACCGCCTCGGGGACCCTGCCGGCAGCGACGGAGGCGAACTCGCTCGCCTCCGCCTCGACCTTGAAATCGACGAACAACAATCCGCCCGCAAGATCGGAGCAGCGACGAAGCTCTCCAGCCGCGCTGTCGAGAGCGACGCGCATGGTCGGGAGGACAGGCGGCGCCGTCGCCGTCGCCGTTTGGGGCATGGTTAGCGGCTGAGGCTGAGTTTGGGGTTGGGGGTCGGCGACCTGGGCAACGGTGACGTGCCGATCGGTGGTGACCTGGGGGAGCGGGGACGACCCCGCGGGCCACCAGATGATGCCGAGCACGATCATGCCGAGCACGGCGAGCCCGCCGCCAACCCAAACCCCCGACCTTCGCGCGGACGGCTTCGACCTGGGCGTGCTCGGTGGGGACGACAGCGCAACCGCGGGCGCACTCGACGGTGCAGCGTCGCAGCCGAGCGCGCGCGAGGGCGTAGCTTCTCGCTCGGGCGTCTTCTCGTCGCACACCTCGTCGGCCATCTCATCCTCGGCCAGTTCGTCAGCGGCAGCATCGAACCTGGCGAGAAGTCCGGTCGCGTCGACGCGCTCACGCGGATCCTCGACGAGACAGGCGAGGAGTGCCGACGCGAGCGCTCGGGGACAACTCGGCACCAGCATCTTCGGCGAGGTGGGCACGCCGACCTTGGCGGGCACCTTGCCGGTCAGCGATACGTACAGCAGCCGCCCCAGCGAGTACACGTCGCTCTTGGCACTCCAGCCCTTCCCGCTGCGCACCTCCGGTGCCGCGAACTCGAGCTTCTCGAGTCCGCCGGTGCCGAGCTTGACCCGCTCCTCGGGCTTGGTCGGGTAGCGCTGGTCGACGGTCGCGTAGAATTTGTCCTCGAACTCGACCATTCCGAAGTCGATCAAGGTCGCCTTGGGCTCGCGTGCGAGGTCGATCAGGACGTTGTACCCGTGGACGTCGCGGTACAGGATGCCGCGCGAATGCAGGGCCTCCAGCGCGCCGGCGAGTTGCCGACCGAGGGCGATCACGTCGGCAGACGTCAGCAGCGTGCCGCCGAAGTGGAGGTCCTTCGCGGGCTTGCCCCGCCTCAGGGCCATGGCGATGTACGGTCGCTTGCGGGTGAGCGACGTGCGGCACTCGACCAGCTCCGGAATTGCCGCGTGCCGCACGTGCTGGAGCACCCGTGCCTCCCGCGCGAACCGGATCCGTTCCTCGCGACTCGCGCAGGACTTCTCGCTGAGGATCTTGAGGGCCACGTAGCAGGCCGCATCCCGATGGTAGGCGCGGTACACCTCGGCCTTGGCGCCCGAGCCGAGCGCCTCGATCAGTTCGTAGCAGCCCTCGAACAGGAACGGCGACGAATCTTCGACGTGGACCACGCGAAGCGCGTCGAGCCGGTGCAGAAACTCGGCGGCTGTGCCGATCCCATCCTCGGGGAGCACCGCGACGGCCGCCGCAACCAGCGCCTCGAGGTCGTCGGGAAAGCCGCCCTTCGGCTGGTGCTCGCGCATCGGCCGGTAGTTCGGGAGGTCGGGGAGCTTCCCCGTACACAACAGGTAGATCGTCGCGCCGAGGCCGAACGTGTCGAACCGCGGGTTCGGCGGAACCAGCGCCGCCTCGGGCGGATAGAACCCGGGGGTGCCGACGATCTTGCCGACCTCGGTCTGGTGGCGGGGCACCGGATCGAAGTTGCCCGGCTGAACCCGCTGCCAGTCCTCGACCTTGGCGATCCCGAGGTCGATCAGCTTGACGAGCGGGCGACCCGTCGCGCTCTTGACCTGCACGATGTTGTTCGACTTCACGTCGCGGTGGATCACGCCGACTGCATGCATCGCTGCAAGTGCCCCTGCGACCTGCGCAGCGATTTCGACGGCTTCGCGCCACGGCATCGGCCCCTCCGCGAGGAGGCGCTGATCGAGGTTCTGCCCCTGTAGCAGCTCAAGCACCATGAACGGAGCCTTGGTATCCGTCTCGCCCACGGCGAGCACCTGGACCACGTTCGGGTGCCGGAGGTTCGCCAGCAGTCGGGCCTCGGCCACAAACCGCTGCCGCTCCTCGGTGCCCTCGACCTTGAGGAGCTTGATCGCCGCCATGCTCTGGAGCTCGAGGTCGCGGCAGGCGTAGACGCAAGACGATGCGCCCGATCCCAGCAGTTCGCCGACCTCGAAGCGGCCGCCAAGCACGGCCGTGCTGGGACTCCCCTCGTGCGCCAGCGTGAAGAGAGTCCACCTGTGAGCGCCCGGCAAAGCGGTCGGTGACGGGGTCGGAGCGTCCGGCGGCGTCGTCATGCGGGCTCTATGCTCCAGGATACTCCGTTGCGTATGCATCGTCATGACGGTGCTTCTCTCCCGCGTCCCGCTCGATGCGGCGGTACTCCGCCCTGTCAGCCAGCGGGCACGCCGAAACGGCGGAGGCGACTCGGCTCGCCGAGCTCCGCAAGGACGGTTGACCTTGCGCCGGTGTGTTAGCGACCTGCCTCAGTCACACTCAGAGTTCCTTATCTCGTTGTAAAATCATAGTAAAATCGTAGACTTTCCATCCTTGCAACTGCTGTTTTCGCGCATCTGGGGGGCCGATAGACTCCCGGCAGATGTCTGAGGGGGTGTTCGTCACGACTGCGCAAGTGTGCGAAGCGGCGGGCATTTCCCCCGCGACTGCCCACCGGTGGTCGAAGGCGGGACTCTTGCCGCCCTACGAGCGCATCCACCGGGGACGCCACGGCCAGCTCGCACGTTGGCCAGCCCACGCGGTGGAGCAAGCACGCTGGGTCAAAAGGAAGCTCAGCGAGCTGTTCAGCTTTGACGAGATCCGCGCGCTGCTGGAGGCCGGAGAGTTCGACAAGTCACATACGTAGCGCTTGACATGTTCTGAAAAATCTGAACAGGAACCCTGGCCAGGGCACTGCTTGCAGGCGGTGGCCGGGGCCGGTTAGGTTCCCGCTATGTCGAAGCGCAAAGAAAAGCCGTGGGACCACTGGCAAGAACAGAAGAAACTCTCCGACGGTGGGCAGGGGTGGACAAGGCTGGTTCAGCGTGACGGCACGCAAGGCGTACTCAAGATCCTCAAGATGCAGAATGATCCCGAACGTAGGAAAAGGATGCGCAGAGAGTCTGTTGCACTTCAGACGCTCAGCCACCCCAGAATTCCGAAATTCGTGGAATGCAATACAGATAAGTATGCGGATCCAAGCATCGATCTGTACATCGTAATGGAGTACATCAGCGGACGGCCCTTGAGCAAAGTCGTCGAGGAGAGTCCCGAAGGGCGACTTGGGCTTGAGGCTGCCGTTCTGATTGTCACTCAACTCATTGACGCTGTTGAGCACGCACACGGTCAGGATATTATCCACCGCGACATAAAGCCCGATAACATCCTCATTCGAGAGGATGGTGAGTTATATCTAGTTGATTTTGGTCTTTCATTTAACAATGACGATGAGGATCAGCGTTTGACTGGAACCGAGCAACAGGTGGGCAATAGATTTATTGCCCTGCCCGAATTTCAGACGCCGAAACCCGGAAGAAAAGGAGACGAGATCTCTGATCTAACACAGATAGTGGCCATTCTCTTTTACCTGGTCACCGGCAAGCAACCAATGACTCTTCGTGATGCGGAGGAACGTCTGCCGCACCGGAGGCCCAGCAGTTCCCTTAAGACCCTCGCACTTGACGCCCAGCCCAGGAGCTTGAAGGCTCTAGAGGCTTTTTTTGATGCAGGTTTCCAATGGCGACCCGACGATAGATTCCAAACCCCGGAGCAGCTCCGAAGAGCTCTCGCCGAAGTCCTGAAGGGTGACTCGACCGGGGAAGATGAGCAATCGCTACTAAACGAGCTCGATGCGATTCACTCGTCGAATGCTAAATGGAATGAAAGTTTGCGTCGTAAGCAAATTATTTCATCTGGACTTTTAGCCATCCAAACTGCCTTCACCAAACAAACGAGTTTTTTTAGGCTTTTCGAGGTCGTGGGGGGTGGAACCAACTTCAGTTCTGAAGTCGGAGACTGCTCCCTCGGCATCAGGCTAAAAACTGAGCCTGCTGCGGCCGTTCACGCCACCTTCTGGGTTCGACTTGAGGACGCAGAACTGGTGGTCATCGGAAAGGGCGGTTCTTTCGACGGCGAATTTTGGCGCCGCCCCCACGCTGCTCGAGAGTTCGATGAACTTCAAAAACTTGTCCGCGAAGGATTTCTGCGGGCCATGCGAAATCTAGTTGGTGCGATAAATGCCGGTGCGTCGAAGCCAGACATCGAAGAACAAACGTAACCGTTCGGTAGACCGCGTCGTGACGTGAACCTCCCGGCGAGGTACCTGGCTTCGGAGGTGGGATGCCGATGAATCACGAGAGCTCAGGCGTCGAGGAGCGCGGCGCCCGCTGGCACCCTGTCGCCGCCGATCACACCGCTCCGCCGCCAGCCGCTCGTGCTCCGCCGCCAACTGCTCGCGTTCGGCGCTGAGGGACCTGCCAGAACACGGCGCACCTCTCTCTGAGGATGAGATCGACGAGGCGATGGGAATCGTTCCCGGAGGACGAAGGACCCGGCGGTGGTCCAAAGTCGGCCGACAGGCCGCCGACTTCCTGCGCGGTCTGCCGAGGTGCGCCGGGTTATGCGCGGCAGTGAGATCTCCCCTGGCGGGTCGAAATTGGGTCAAGTTTGGTACGAATTCCCGATCGGGTCGATCCAAGTGCCGTAAACGCGAGAACTGAGCCCGTCTGCAGCCCTCATGGGCGACGTCGACAATGTCAGCGATGGGTCTCGAGGTGGGGACCATCGAGCGAGCGCTGCAAACAGGTCGCCTGCGATTACCGGACGCGCGCCGCCCATGGGTGGACCAAGCACCAGGTCGCGGCCAATTCATGCCCTGGACGACACCGCCGGTGTGTGTCCTCGCATGCACCGGCGCCACGCCGGTCACGTATCGAGGCAGGTCCGGTCGCGCATACACACCCGCCAGCCGGCCCACGCGTAGTTCGCCCGTAGGTCGCCGACGCGGAGCGGTGGGGCGGGTGTCACGGGCAACGTCTGCGGATCGACGCCGATCATCGCGGCCAGTGCGATGCGCCAGCCGTCGGGGCTGGTGAGCGCAGGTCCGGCGACGACCTTGCGGTAGCGCCGGAGCACGCGGGTCAGCGCGCGCACGTCGGCGAGCGGGTCGCCGGGTCGCGGCGCGGCGGTTGCGAAGCCAGCGGAGATCAACGCCGCGGCCACCGACGGCTGGCGCCAGCCCGCGCCGATCACCGCCCGCGCGCCCGCCAGCAGGAACGCCGTCGCCAGGCTGCGGCCCTCGTCCTCATGGCGCCGCGGCCCGAGCAGGTCGGCGGTGTGGCCGGCGTCGCAGGCCCAGCACTCGACGCGGCCGCAGCCGGTGAGGTCGAGCATCACCACGTCCTTGGCCTGGTAGAACACGCGTCGGCGCGTCAACGGCGGGTGCATCGACATGCCCATCAGCGGCGGCACCCACGCGTGCTCGCCATGCACGAACAGCCGCAACACGCCGACCTCGGCGGCCTTGCGGTCGAACGTAGCGAAGTTCGGCCCCGCCTCCGGCACCACGCCCGCAGCCCGCAGCGCCGACCAACCGCGATCGAGGTCCGGATCCTTGCCCTCGTGCTCGCCGATCACCGTCCATGCGCCTGGGCGTACCGCGGCGCGCAGCGTACCGGCGGGCGCGAGCGTGGGCACGTGCACGATCGCGGGACCGTCAGCGTCTCCCGTCGCGGCGAATAGGGCGGCCCACGGGATCATCTCCATGACCCCGCGCGACAGCAGGACCAGCGCGTCGACCCCGAGCTCGGCGCAGCAGCGACGCAGCGCCGCCACCACCGGCCCGCCCGCGGCCACCAGCGCCGTCAAGGACGCATCGAAGACCGCGTCCGGGTTGGTATGTGCGGCATCCAGACGCAGGTGCATGAACGCCTTCACCGCCGCGACGAACCGCTCGCGCTCTTCCCTCGCCAGCCCGGCGTATGGCGCATGCATCTGCAGCGAGCGGCCGTCGCCGGTGACAATCGCATAGTCCAGCGGCGCCACGTCGAGCAGCACCGCGGTCGTTCGATGCCTGCCCAGCCACTCCGTCAACTCGTCGGGGTCCGCGACCGGCAGCTCACCCCCGAGCGCGGGCCGCCAGCCCCGCGCGCCGCCTTGCTGCAGCTCGCCCAGCAGTTCGTCCTGGGCGGCCGACAGCACCTCCTCGGGAGAATCGATCATATGGCTCGGGCCGACCTTGCCCTGCAGGTCGATCGTCCGCTGCTCGTGCAGATGCACGAGCAGCGGCTGCAGCTCGTCGCCGACCGATGGTTCCTCGTCGACCCACGCCTGCACGCCAAGCAGAAGCGCGGCGCGGTCGACGTCCCAGCGCGCGCGATACATGCTCATGCGCCAGACCGCCTCGGCGCCTGGACCGTGCTCGTGCGCCGGGCCCTGCCCGTAGAACCCCGTATCGGCGCGGTAGGTCGCCGAGCCCAGCAGGTCGCACAGCGCCAGCAGCTCGGCCGGAGAGCACGGGTGGCGCTCGAGGTGGGCGAGCCTCAGCCTCGCCCGCTCGCTGAGCGCCCCGGCGTACACGCGCCGCTGCTCGTCGGCGAGGACGAGATCGGCGAGACCCTGCTGCAGGCGCTGGATCGAGTCCACGATCCTCGCTACGTCGTCGCGCTGCTGCAGCAGCGCGAGCTCGGCGACGAACAGCCGCCGCGCGGTCGTACAGCCCACGTGCCTCGGGTGCACCGCGGCCAGCACGTACGCCAGCTGCGGCCACAGCTCCGTCGGCCACGGCGTATCGAACCACCCGATCAGCGCGCGCAGCAGGATCTCCGCCTCCCGCTCCGTGACGAACCGGCGCTCCTCGGCGCGCAGCCGTTCGGCGAGCGCGCGCACGAAGCCCGCGTCCGGCCCCGGCCGACCAATGTCCCCGCCTCCTTCGCGCAGCCGCCGGAACACGTCCGCGGCGTTGACGAACAGCGGCTCGCCCCGCCGCTCCGCCGTCGCCAGAAACGCCAGCGCCTCGTCCGCGAGCGCCACGAGCTCACTCCGCAGGGCCGCGTCGTCGCCGATCCCGCGGGTTCGCCGGTCATGCAGGTCACGCATCCGGATGTTGTAGGCCGCCACGCGGGTCGGCTCCTCCCAGTGGAACACCAGCCCCGGGAACCGCCGCGGCAGCGCCAGCGCCTCGTCCGCGAGCGCGAGCCCGCGGGTCAAGAGGTCGCGGGCCTCGCCCGCGTCGGCGATGAGAATCACCAGCTCGCGCATCGCCGAGACGCTCTGCTGCAGCACGTGCTGATACGACGTCGGGTCCTCGCTTCGCTCCGGGATGGCGCGGGCCGCCTCGAACAGCTCGACCGCCCGACGCAGGTTGGTCTGCTTGTCTCCGATGGTGCGGGTCGCCCACGCCTGTCCGAGGTTGCTGAGCGCCTGCGCGTGCATCGACCGCACCGCGCGGGCGAGGTCGCCCTCGGACGCGTCGACCAGGCTCTCTGGCGCCGCGAGGTACTCGGCGAGCGTGTCGACGGTCGTCTGCATGCGCTCCAGCCCGCGTTCGTGCACGCTCACGACCGGCGAGCCGCACTCTGCCGACGCCAGGAAGCTCTGCGCGTCGGCCCGGGCGACGCGCGCCACGGGGCTGTCGGCCAGCCGCGCGGTGGCCACGACCCCAGCCTCGGCGAGCAGGATCTCGAGCGGCCCCTCGAGCCGCAGCGCGTGCCGCAGCTTGCGGACCTGCATCATCGCGATCAGCCCGCACATCTCGAGCGCCCTCCCCGACGCCAGCCGGCCGACCGCGTGCAACCAACAATAGAGGGTCGCCAGGCAGCCGTGCGCCGTCAGCGGAGCGCGCGGGTCATACAACCGTTGTATCGCCGAGAACAGCTGCTCCTCGCGCACGCCCTTCGCGTGGCGGACCATCGCCTCGGCCGCCGCCGGCAGGACCTCGAACAGCGGGTGCCCCTGCTCCTCCAGCTCCCCGCACAGCTCGACCGCGACGACGATCGGCGAGCCCCGGCCAAACCGTCGACGGACTTGAGGTGATACTTCCAGCCCTAGATGTGCCATATCGCTGCGATATCGCCCGGCCGGATAACGCTGTCAAGCTGCGCTGGGCCCAGCCACGACCGAGCCCCGTGCTTCGTGATACGATGGCGCAACTATGCGGCGCCGACGACTAGCGTCGACGAGGCCCTATGATCCGCGAGGATGCACCCGACAGCAACCGCTCCGCCACCGCCCCAGACACGGGCCAGGCCAGCCCAATCAGTTGGCTGCACCTCTCGGATCTCCATGTCGGCGCCCGCAGCGAGGCGGCGTGGTGGAACGCTCTCGACAAATTCTGGTGTAGCCTCGACGAGCACTTGACGATCGTCGGCCCGCCGGATCTCGTGCTCTTGACCGGCGACCTGACCTTCAAGGGCGAGCCGGCCGAGTTCGACAAGCTGACGAAGTTTTTGGAGAAGTTGCTCGGCCGCTTGCCGAAGGCCGCGGACGGGCATCCGCCGCTCACCGTGGCGGTGCCGGGTAACCACGAAGTGCAGCGGCCGACGGGGCGTGAGGCGCTCTTGTACCGAGTACTGCGGGACTTCGAGAAGGGGCGCGACGATCCGGACGTCGCCGACCTCCTCGAGGCGTTCTGGGACGAGCGGGACGCGTCGTTTCTGCGGCCGCTGTTCGCCAACTACCTCGCGTGGTTCGACGGCGTGATCCGGCCGCAGGCCGCGCGGCCGGGTGTCACGCTGCGCACTTCGTTCTTCCCCGGCGACGTGTACGCCAAGCTCGCGCTGCCGGGGCGCTTCCCCCTCTCGATCGTCGGGCTCAACTCGGCGTGGATGCAGTACCAGGGCGGCGACTTCAAGGGCAAGCTGGCGCTGCCGCTCGAGCAGTTCCAGGCGGCGTTGCCCCACGCGCAGGGAGAGTCGCCGCTGGGGGTCCTCGACGCGACGCACCGGGCGCTCCTCTTGATGCACCACTCGCGGAGTTGGTTGTCGAAACCGCAGCGGCAGCTGTTCGACAGCGGGATCTACCCTGGCGGGCGCTTCGTCGCGTGCCTGCACGGGCACATGCACGAGCCCGACGCGAACAACAGGTCGGAGGCCGGGGGCGTCGCCCGCTGCTACTACCAGGCGCCGTCGCTATTCGGCGTGGAGAAGTACGGCAGTGCCGAGGAGTCGAGGGCGATCGGCTACACGTGGGCGACGCTGCGCGACGACGGGGAGCTGCGGGCTTGGCCGCTCAAGCTGAAGCGCAAGAGCGACGGCGCCGAGGTCTTCGACCGCGACGACTTCTTCCACTGGGACCCAGCAGCCGGCAACGTGCTCCTGCGGCCAGGTGATGGGCAGCGCCTCGTCGGCAGCGACGAGCGCTCGCCCGCGCGGCTTCGGCCGCAGACGCAGGTCCGGCAGACCGTGGACGTCGTCGCCGCCGGCGAGGGCGATACCGGCTTCCTCGGCGTCCCCTTCGAATCCGCTCGCAGTATCACCCGCTCCGCCCCCGTCGAGCAGGTCTATTTGAACGTGTGGTTCCCGAAGTTCGAGCCACGCGCACCGCGATTCGTCGTCGACCTACCGATCGAGATGCGCGTCGCCCTCGGCCCGCAGCGCCACGGCGCACCCGCCGACCCGCTCTCCGAGGACCTGCTTGATCGCCTGCGCCAGCTCTCGCAAATCGACGTATGGGTGCAGTGCGCCGACGCCGACGTCACCCCGTGCGACGGCACGCTCCAGTTGCCGTGGCCGACCAACGTCCTGTCCTTCGAATTGACCCCGAGGCGCCCCGGCGGCCTGCGCATCGTCGTCGTGCTGCTGATCCACAACCAGCCGGTCCACCGCCTCGAGCGCGAGGTACAGGTCCACGACCGCCGCGATCGGGGCGAGCGATGAGGCTGAGCTCCGGCATCCCGGTCGACCGCCTCCTCCGCGACGCCCCGACGCGGGACAAGGTCACGCTGATGATCGAGCGCCGGGACGACGAACTGTCGATCCACCTCGCCGTCCCCCTGCGCGGCGACGTCGAAGAGGAGGCCGCGCTGATCACCGGCACCGGGCAGAACACCGTGCGCGTGCGCTACAAGGTCCGCTGCGACCTCGACCGCGAACGCGCCCGCCTGACCGATCTCGTGCGCGAGGCCTACCAGCACGGCCCGCTCGGCGCCGTGCTGCGGCAGGCCCCCGTGGCGACGCTGACGCCCGACGACCTGCGTACGCTCCTGCTGGACGTGGCGATCCACGGCGACGGCCTGCACCGTCGCCTGTTCGGCTTCCCCGACGAGCTCGAGCTCCGCACCGGTCGCCCGCGGGAATTCACTGACGAGATCCGGTCGGTCCTGCGCCGCGCTCTCCTCGAGCCGCGCATCGTCCACGTCGCTGGCGACGCCCCACTGTTCCCCTGGAATTTTCTGTATCAGCACACCGCCCCGCTCGACAGCTTCGCCCCGACGACCTTCGACGTCGCCGGCTTCTGGGGCTTCCGCCACGAGATCCAGCACGAGGTCGAGCAAGTGGCCACCGCGCTCGCGCTGCCCCCCGATCCGCGGATCGTCGCCGCCGTCTGCCCCACGGTCGCCGACACCGAGCCCGACCACCCCTTACGCCGCCAGGGCACCGAGTTTGTCGACAACGTCGTCGACCTCCGCCGCGAGCTCCGCGAATTCGGCGCGGACTGCCTGTACTTCTTCGGCCACGCCAGCCACGCCACTCCCCCCGTCCCGGACACCAGCACGATCTCGCTGCACGGCGTCCCCCTCTCGGTCACCACGCTCGGTCAGGGCGGCGGGCCCCGGTTCCAGCGCGAGCCTGTGCTGGTGTTCCTCAACGGCTGCGGCACCGGCGACCTGCGCGAGTGGAGCGAAGACACGATCATCGGCTACCTCGCGCATCGCGGCGACCACCGGCTTTGCTGCGTGACGACCGCGGCCGCGGTCCCGATCGGTTTCGCGGGCGCGTTCGCCCGCGACTTCTGGCAGCGCTTTTTGGTCGCCGGCCGCCCGCTCGGCGCGGCCCTGCTGGCGACCCGCCGCGCGCTGCTCGCGGCCCATAACAACCCACTGGGCCTCTTGTACGAGGTGATAGGTCAGGTCGACACCCATCTGCGGAGCCCCGAGGAGAGCCCATGACCACTTCCGTGCTGCTACACCCGCGCCTCGCCGTGATCAGCGACCTCCACGTCGGCGATCCCGAGACGCCCGAGCTCGAGGACTTCGACCGCGACGACGACTTCGTGCGGCTGCTCTCCGTCGAGATCCCGCGCCAACTCGGCACACCCACGACCCTGGTGATCAACGGCGACTTCATCGACTTCCCGCAGGTACTCCCCGCGCTGTCCCGCCACGACCTCGGGGATGTTTACGGCACGACCGAGGCAGAGTCGCTGCGACGCTTTGAACGCGCACGCGACGGCCATCCGCGCGTGTTCCAGGCGCTGGCCGACTTCATCCGCGCCGGCAATCAGGTCTGCCTGCTGCCCGGCAATCACGATCCGGACTACCACTGGCCGTCCGTCGAGGCGGCTCTGCGGACCGCGCTCGGGAATCCGCGCGCTCCGCACTTCATGTTCATCGTCGGCGGCGAGATCCACGAACGCGGGATCCATATCGAACACGGCAACCAGTACTCGTACGACAACCGCTTCGACCACTGGGACCGGCCGATCCTCGACGCGCCCGACGGCCCGCGCCTCGAGCGTCCTTGGGGCACCCTCTTCATGGACCTCGTGTACAACGACGCCGAGGCCGCCCACCGCACCCTCAACCGCATCTACCCCCACGGCGCCCTCGCGGCGGTCGTCGCCCGCAGCTTCGTCTCGGGGCAGGTCTCGCTCTCGCTGTTCGCGCGCGTCGTCGGATTCATGCTCGGCAAGGGCAAACGCTTCATCGGCAAGCGCCTACTGGGCAACTACCCAGTCGAGGCCGGCCCGCCGACGCTCGCCGCGGCGTGCGCGGTGATCGACGAACTCGCGCCAGGGCTCCCGGGCGACCAGCGCGAAGCCGTGGCACGGGCAGCACTCCAGCACCTCCCATCCGATGACGCCGACGCGAAGGCTTCGTCGTCGGGGCTGCTCGGGTGGAACGTCGGGCCCGATGACCCGGACGTCTCGGCGATGGGGCTGCTCGGGCGGACCGACGAGCGCGGCATGGACCGTCGGGCCAGGGACCTGCTCGGCCGAGGCGACGCCACCATCGTCGCGTTCGGCCACACCCACCTGCTCGTCGACGCGCAGGCCCCGTACGGCAAGGACGACCCGCGCCGCGTGTTCAACACGGGTTCGTGGGTGCCGCAGCTCGACGTCACCGGGCTCCCGCGCCCAACCCTCGACGAACTCGATCGCGTGCAATACACCGGCCACGAGCTTCGGTTCCTCGCTATCGAGCTCGGAGACCCCCCGCGTGCGCGGCTCCTGACAGTGTGACGCGGTCCGAGATCATGCAGTCCCCGCGAGCGCACAGATATCCAAGACGTTGAGCGGGTCCCCGGGTCGAGCGGCCGCGAGCCTTCGCGCCGCTGACAAGCCTTGCTGCCAATCGGCCGCGTCTTTCGCGCCGTGATATAATCGGCACCAATGCGTTCCCAGCGGCTCTCCGAGCTCCTCGTGACGTTATTCGACGATCCAGAACTGCGACGTTTCGTCGACCCATACGAGCTCCGACACGATCTTCCTGGCGCGGCCGCGACGTTGCGGATGCTCGCGGACGCGGTCGTGGGTTGTCTCGAACGCCAAGGCTTCATCACGCTCGAAATCTTCGACCGCCTCCGACAGGAACGACCTAACAGGAGCACGGAGATCCTCGAAGTCCAGCGGCTCCTGCTCCCTGACACCCCCCTGCAGGCTCGTGCCATCTGGGGCGAGCGCTACCGATTGGAGGAGCGGCTCGGAGAGGGAGGCTTTGCCGAGGTCTGGCGCGCAGTCGACACCGAGACTGCGGAGTACGTCGCACTCAAGGTACTTCACCAGCGCCACGCCCAGGACGAGGTTCGTCTCAAGCGCTTCTCACGGGGTGCGCAAGCGTTGTCGCGCTTGCGGCATCCCGGTCTCGTCGTCGTCCGTGAACCCATCGCGTGCGAGGGGTCGCGTCACTATTATGTCATGGATCACGTCGAAGGCGTCACGCTCGCACGATTGGCGAGCGAAGAGTCGCTAGGCCGGCGAGACCTCCTCGCACTCGTCCTTCAGGTCGGCGATGCGCTCGCATCCGTGCATGACGCCGGGATGCTCCATCGGGACGTCAATCCGAGCAACATTCTTGTGACTCGAGATTTCCGCGCCAAACTCATCGACTTCGATCTGGTGTCCGGACCAGGATATGTGCCCCTGACCACCCAGTCGCCGCTGGGAACGTTCCCCTTCATGGCCCCCGAACTCTTGGACGGGCGCAGCGAAGCCGGCCCGGCGGCGGACGTGTACGGATTGGCGATGACAACCCTGTTTGCCCTGTTGGGCGGGCACCTGGCTTTCGGACAAGCCTGGCACGTCACGAGCGCTCTCCTCGACCGAATGCAAGCGACATCCCGGATGCGCGGCATCCTAGACGCCGCGCTGCAGCTTGCGCCCGCGCATCGCACCCGCAGCGTTCGCGACTTCTGTGGGGCGATCCGCGCTGCCTATGCGTTCGAACTGGACGATCGCCGCGAAGCGCAGTTCGTGCTCGTGAAGCAGCCCGAGACTCGGATTCACGCCGCCGTGGCGCCCGAGTTCCATGCGGACGGCTCTCTGCGCCTGTGGTCGCCCACAGAGATCGAGTGCTTGCCGGGCTTCGAGCTCGACGGGCTGCGAGCGCGACCGGCCGAGACCGTCGAGCGCGACGCGCTGGCGTCGCGGAGCTCGCGAACCCTTGACGAGCTCGTTCCCTACTTCGAATCCTTGCGGACCGCGGCCTCACTCCTCGCACTTCAGGGCCATCGCCCTGCCTGGATCGGCCTCACGCCGCGCGACACACCGGTGCTCCTATTACCGAGCGGGCACATGATCCTCGTGGATGAAGGCGCCCCGCCCAGCGAAGACGTCGCCCTCGCTCGTGGCATGATGAAACACTCCGGAGTCCCCGTGGCTGCCCTCGACATCCTGCCCGAGCCGCCTCCGCCCGGCTTCATCGCGGTCGGGCGTGAGATCCGACGCGCGGCGGCTGATGAATCGCGGCTGCGTAGACTCGCCAAATTCCCCCGGTCCGTCGCGGGACGCAATGGCCTCTCTCTCCACGCGCAGGCCGGAGAAGTCGCCCCCGCGCTGAAACACCTGCACGACTGGTGGAAGAGCCCGCAGCCAGTCGCAGTCCTGCGCGGTGTCCCGGGTTCCGGCCGAACGCACACGCTCCAGCTATTCGCGGCCCAGCTCGCACAGAATGCACTGACGCAAGGCGGGGTGCCAGTCTTCTTCATCTGCGCCCGCGACTGGCGAGCGCCGTTCCGGATCTCGGATCTACTGCAGCGTGACAACTGCACTGACCGCGAGATCGCCACCATCAAGCTCGCGGTGCAGAAGAATGAGTGCGTCCTGATCATCGACGACCTCGACGTACCAGCACAGCCGACTGAGCTGGCCACACTGCTCACGGAGGTGACCACCGAAATCGAGGAATGGAGAGGGCCCACGAGCAAGATCCTGGTCGCCACCGTCACAAGCCGACCCGATTTTGCCGATTGGCGGATCGATCTCGTCATGCCGGATGAAGTCATTCGCTCCGCGCTCGAGTCGGAGCTCCGCGATCCTGTCAATCAGATGAGCGTACAGAACCGGCTCGTGGCCTCCGGCGTGTGGTCGCTGATGCGAATTCCACGGCTCGCGCAGGCGCTGTTCGAAATCATCCGCAAAGGCCGCGAGCCGGTGCCCGAGAGCGTTTTTCCTGCCATCGAAGCCTATCTCGACGCATGGACCGAGCTCGTCGGGCGGCACCTGCCCTGTCTGACGAGCGAGCAGATCAGGCTCGCCCTGGAGGCCCTCTCCGTGAGGCTCTGGCATCAATCTGCCGGCGTAAGCGGTGACAGCATTTCGATCGCCGCCCTCGTCGAGACCCTGAAAACTCACGTGGGAACGCAAGGCGCGGCGCTGGCCGCTCGCATCATTGACCCCGTCCTCTTCACCCGCGAGAAGCGCTACTCACAGCTCTTGAAATGGCGCATGCAGGAGGTCGCCCGCCGTGACCGGACCCCCGTGGCGCCGTACCAGCCGCCCCGCCAGCAAGGGACACGCCGGGCCGAGCTGGAATCCGTGTGCTTCGCTCATGACATGATCCTCGAGTGCCTGCTGGCCAGTCACCTCGTGCGTGGGCTCGCGACCGGCCCCGACGTCCTCACAGGCCCGCGGCTCAGCCCGAACCTCTGCGCCTTCATTCGGATCATGCCTGGCTGGTCGCAGACTCGCACCACACTTGTCGAGGTGCTGACATCGTCCTATCGAGCCGAGATCAGCGAGAACGCACTGTTGCTGGCAATCGGAGACCATTCCCTGGCCTCGACCATCGAACTCCCCTGGCAACTGGCGGGCGCGCATCTGCAGGGAGCCGTCCTGCCGGATGCACGCCTATTGGGGGCACGGCTCGATGGCGCCGACCTCAGCGGCGCGGACCTCCGACGAGCCGACCTGAGCCAGTCTCACCTCGTCGGCGCGCGCCTGGTCCGCGCCAATCTCAGCGGTGCTTCGCTCGTGGGCGCGATTTTGCAAGCGACCGATGTGGACGGCGCGTGCCTTGACGGCTGTGACTGGGGAGCTGCCACCTTGCGGTCGGTCTCGCTGTATGGCAGCGAATCACTAACGAAGCCGCAAGACTTCACCGGCGCCGAGATAGACGCCGTCGACCTCCGTGCGACGCTCTGGCTCGCACCGCACGGCTTCGCGTCCGCACTCGTCGACAACAAGTGCGAACGACTGGAATGGTCGATCCCCGGCTCGTCGTCCGCCCCGGTCACAGGCGCGATCGAATGCCTGCTCCCCCCTCAGGCGTTCTGGTGGGCGAATGACGTGCTCTGGACGCCGGACGGACGCTCGTTGGTTACGATCGATGCTTCAGGCCACGTCTGCGTGTGGACCTCATGTTCATTGCGACCCACACGGCGCTGGAAGGCGACCGACTTCGGCCAAAATCGGATCGCGCTGTCCGCCGACGGTCGATGGCTTGCCGCCTGGACCGAAGGGCAGGTCTTGACGCTATGGTCCATGTCCGAGGATAGCAAAGCGAGCCACAGAACCCCGGCCGGGCTGGGCGTGGGCTTCGCCGCCTGGGGCCGAGACAGGAGCTTGCTGGTGATCGTCACCGCGCACGGCGGCCTCTGGCTGTGGGAGCCGTCGAGCGCGCCGCGTCCGCTCGTTACTGACCTGCCGGGCCCAGGGCTCACGGCGCTGTTGCCGGGAGATGAGCACATCATCCTCTGCTTGCCCGAGAGCGGCCGCCTCGAGCTGCGCCGCCTCGCCGACGGCACGATCGAAACCTTCTGCGAGTTCGAAGCGCAGGCAGTGAGTCACTGCGCGTTGGTGGTGTCACGCGATGGTCGAGACCTCCTGCTGAAGACCCCGCTGCACCTCTTCATCCACCGCATCGAGGACGGGCTCCCGCTCGTCTCGTCGTTGAACAACCGTACCCTGTCACCGGCTCCCGCCGTCGATTGGTCGCCGGACGGCGCGTGGATCGCTCTTGCGCGGGATACTCAACCCCCACTTCTGTGGAACACAGCGGCCTCGGCTTGGAGCCATCACCTGGAGGGCGGCCCATCGCATGCTTCACGGCTCCGGTTCTCCCCGGACGGGAAATGCGTCGCAAGTCTGTCCGACACGGGCACGCTGTTCGTCTGGGACACGACGTCAGGCCGCTTGATCGCCGAACAGGAGGCATCTGCCACGCCGATCGCTCAAGTTGCGCTGTCCGCGGACAATCGACAGATGGTATTCTCGTACAGGAGCTATGCGCTGCATGTGTCCCTGCCGCGCCTGCGCACCGAGCGAGGCGTGCGCTTCACCCACGAGCACACGATGACGCTCGCCCCGGACGGTTCCGGGATCGTCATCGTAGACGGTCATTCGCTCGTATATGAGGGCTTCGATGATTCCGTGCGCAACGTCCTCGATCGCTGCGAACGTCACGACGACAACGCCTGGGACCGTGGCCACTTCACAGCGGACGGGCGATGTTTTGTCTGCCGGATCTCCGACGATCCCCGCCACGAGATCGCTGCCTGGAACGTGTCGACCGGCGAGAAGGTCCTGTCCCACCGACTGCCGGATCCTTCGGCCACCGTGATCCGCCAAGCGCATACCGTCGACATGAACCAAGGCGTCGTGATCGCTGGGGGCTTGTCGAAGGGCCGCGCGTCGTTCGAAATCTGGCGCCAGGGCGAGAGTCCGCGGGTGTTCTTCGGGCCCGAGTCCAACTGCATCTACCAGCTCGCCGTCGATGCGCGCGGTGAGTTCCTCGCCACCGGGGGCCAGGGTCGCCAAGTCACGCTGTGGGACCTGCTCGGCTGTATCGGCTCACCCGGCAATTCGTCCTCGACGCCCGCCGAGTTGCGGCTCGGGGTCCTGAAGACCAGCGGCATGCTGATCGACAAGCTACGATTCGCACCTCAGGCTCCGTTGCTTGCGGCCGCCAGCGGCGACAGCGTCTACTTGTTCGACGCGCGCTCGCAGGAGCGCCTCCACGAGCTCCGCGGGCACGGATTTCGCGTGAGCAGCCTGGCCTTTAGCACCGACGGCCAGTACCTCGTGGTCGGTGATTGGTCGGGTCAGGTGAAGCTGTGGTCCGTAGCTTCGGGTGAATTGCTACTTACCATGCACACAAAAGACGGCGTCGGCTGCGTTGCTACCCGCCAGGCGCAATACGCGACGAACGGTCCGTCCGTCCCGCTCGATGGGTGGTACGCATGGCGTCAAGGCGTCTGCGTACCGCTCCGACGACTTGAGCACGTCGCCGACGGCTCGGCGAACATCCCGACGCTTCTCGCGTATGACCTCGGGATTGCGCTGGACTGACCATTCCGAACCACAACGCCTCGTCCGTTTGGGCTGGGTTTCCGGGGGTAGCTCATCGCCCGTAAATGTCGGTCTCTGGGTTGTACGCCCTCCAATCGAACCAATAGTCCCAAAGGACGGGTACCGGCGTCATGCACGAGGGTCCGGCTGTCGCGTCATCCGCCTTTGCGGCCGCTACCTTCACCGCGCAGCCGCGGAAGTCCCACAGGCTCCCCTCGGCGTCGCGCAGATGCTCCGCGTCGGCTGGCGCGAGCAGCAAAGTCTTGCCGTCCAAGCGCCGCTCGAATGCCCGCAGCATCCGCCCGCCGCCGGACCACAGCACAACTGGCACCTCGCCCAACTCGTCGAGGATCACCGGATCGGCCGCCAGCCGGCTCGCCTCGTACGCCCTCGCCTGCCCGCTCACCACGATCCCAGCGACGAGCGCCCGCGGAGGCAGCAGCGAGTCGCTCGTGTCGACGACCGTCGGCAGCTTGTCGATACCGGGCTCCCAGTCGCGCTCGTAGCTGCCCACACGGTCAGGTTCGCCGAGGAGCACCTGCCCCGCGGATGACTCGACCCGGAAGCGCGCGACCGTCAGCTCGTCGCTGTGGACCCGCTCGAGCTGCGCCCCCGTCATCGGCCCCGCGATGCACTCGCCGCTCACCTGCTGCCAGAAGCTCCCCGTCTCCTCGTCGCGCATAAGGAAGTTCTGGTTGTGGATCCCCGCGAGGTGGAATGTCAGCGTCTTGCCCTGGATTGTCCGCGCCCACACTAGACCAGTGTGGCAAAGCGTTCAATATGTCACGACGATCGGCTGATCTCCGACGACGTCATTGAGCACGTGATGGTAGGCCATCACCTCAACCGGGTACGCCCGCGCCGCCTCGCCCACGCGCACCGCCATCACGATCGCCTCGTCGGGCAGGCCCGACTCACTCGCCGCCGCGAAGCGCGGCGCCGGCATCGGCTCGAACATCTTCTCGAACACGTTGATCCGTGACAGCCCGCCCGCGCCGAGCGTCAGCAGTAGCATCACCACCGCGCCGCTCCGCCGCCACCACCCGCCGGGCCAGGCGCGCACCACAGCAGCCGCGGCCATGAGACCTGCCCCAAGGAGCAGCCACGGTCCGAAGCGCAGCACCCACAGCGCGACGGCCAGCTCAGTCGGACCCTGCGGTCGGAACGGGCGCATCACCCACAGCGGCGTGATCAAGGTCGCCAGCGCGATGAGCAGCGCACCAAGGCCGAGGAGTACGAAGGGACGTCGCGTTGACATAGGCCATGAGGATACACCGAGAGGCGGTTGCGCTCAGCGTGAAGTTGCCCCGCGCGGCCTTGATCCCCTGGGGTGGTTTTGGTAAAATTTGGGCACAGCCTCGACACCAGCGCCCGAAAGCCCAGTACTCTCGATGACTTGCACGCCGACGAATCACACCAGACCGGTGTGGCAGAGCGTTCAATATGTCACGACCAGCGGAGCCTCTCCCACGACGTCGTTGAGCACGTGGTGGTAGGCCATCACCTCGACCGGGTACGCCCGCGCCTGGTCTCCCACGCGAACCGCCATCACGATGGCCTCGCCCGGCAGCCCCGATTCGGCGGCGTCGGCGAACCTGGGCGCCGGCAGCGGCGCGAACATCTGTTCGAACACGTTCACCCGCGACATCGCCCCGGCGCCGAGCGTCAGCAGCAGCATCACGATCGCCCCCGAGCGTCGCCACCAGCCGCCCGGCCATGCTCGCACCAATGCGGTCACCGCCATCACGCCCGCTGCAAACAACAGCCACGGCCCGAACCGCAGCACCCACAGCGCCACCGCCAGCTCGGTCGGCCCTTGCGGGCGGAACGGGCGCATCACCCACAGCGGGGTGACCAGCGTCGCCACGGCGACGAGCAGCGCGACGAGGCCGAGCAGGACGAACGGGCGACGGTTCGAAGGCATGCCAGGAGGGTACACCGCCGCACGCGCCCTGTCTCCCGCTCGCCGCGGATTCCGCCCGATCACCCCGGCAGAACAGCGGCGTCCTGCCCTCACCGCTTGCGCCCGGGCGCCAGCGGGTCCTCGCCCCATTCGGGCTCGAACTCTCCGCCGAGGCCGTCGACCAGCCGATTGTAATAATTGAACAGCGCAGTGATCTGCACGATCTGGTGGATCGCCACGTCGTCGAACCCGTGGGCGCGCAGGCCCTCGATCTCGGGCTTGCCGAGCGCCTTGCTGTCGCGCGTCAGCGCCACCGCGACGTCGATCATCGCCCGGTCGGCTGGCGACAGGACGGCAGTGTCCGGGTCGCGCTCGAGCGCGTCGGCGATCGCGTGGACATCGGGTTGTGCCTCGACCTCGGCCCGGAGGTCGTCGCTGTGCGCGCGCGTTCAATACACGCACTTGTTGGTGCGGGACACCGCGACTGCGATCATCTCGCGCTGCGCCCGCGACAGCGGACCGGGGCCGAACATCAGTTCGCGGTACAGGTCGAGCGACGTCTGCAGGACGCGCGGCTGGACGCTCTGGATCCGCAGCACGTTGAAGATCTTGCCGGCGCGCGCGAGCGCGGCGCGGTAGATCCGCGCGAGGAGGCCGTCAGCGTGCTCGGGGTCGACGATCCGGATCCATGCCATGTCGCCCACTGTACCGCGATCGGCGCCTCCCGAGGAGGTCCGCGAAGCGCCCTCGCCCATCCCATGCCGCAGAATCCTTCGTCTGCCGCCCCCGTGCGCGGCGGGCTATGCTTCGGTGGTGCGCCTCGCCTGGGCGACCGACATCCACCTCGACTTCCTCGACGACGAGCAGGTGCGGCGATTCGCGGCCGAGCTCGCCGCGCCGCGGGCCGACGCGCTCGTGCTGAGCGGCGACCTCTCGCACGCCGAGCACCTCGAGCATCACCTGCGCCTGCTCGCGCAGGGCGTGCCCGGGCCGATCTACTTCGTCCTCGGCAACCACGACTACTACGGCAGCTCGGTCGCGGCCGTGCGCGCGGCCGTGCTCGACCTCGGGGCCCGGCGGCCGCGGCTCTCGTGGCTCCCGGCGGCCGGGGTCGTCCGCCTGACCGATCGGACAGCTCTGATCGGGTGCGACGGCTGGGCCGACGCGCGGATCGGCAACCCCGACACCACCCCCGTGGTGCTCAACGACTTCTTCCACATCGAGGAGCTGGCCGACACCATCGATCCGGCCGCGCGCGCCAACCCGCGCCAGTTCCGCGGCACCGATCGCACGCGCCTGCACGCCGAGCTGCGGGCCCGCGGGGACGCCGAGGCCGCCGCCCTGCGCCCGCTGCTGCGCGACGCCCTGCGCGAGTTCGCCGAGGTCGTCGTCGTCACCCACGTGCCGCCGTTCGCCGAGGCTTGCTGGCACGAGGGGCGCCACTCCGACCTCGACTGGCAGCCCTACTTCACCTGCGCGGCCGTCGGCGACGTCCTGCGCGAGGCCGCCGCGGCCCGGCCCGAGCGCCGGCTCACCGTCCTCTGCGGTCACACCCACGGCGCCGGCGAGGCCCAGATCCTCGCCAACCTCACGGTGCTCACCGGCGGCGCCGAATACCGCCGGCCGGAGCTGCAGCGGGTGCTCGAGGTCGCATAGCGGACATGCTCCCCGGGACATGCCCTTCCAGTCATGTCCGCAAGACCACGGCGATCACCAGCGCCGTCACCAGCGCGGCGACCAGCGCCACTGTGCCGACGATCCGCAGCCCGCGGCGGTTCTCGGCCGCCGCGTCGCGGGCGGCCACGACCGCGCTGTCGCCCCTGGGCCTGTCCTTCGAGGCATGTGACACCACCGCCGCGATCGCCGCGCCGAGCTCGTCCATCGAGCCGATGCGCTTCTCGGGCTGCTTGTGCAGGGCCTTGCGGAACAGCTCGTCGAGCGCGGCCGGCAGCTCGGCCTCGGGCGCGAGCTTGCGGGCCGAGGGCACCTCGGCGGTGAGGATCAGGCGGTACGTGTCGGCGGCGGTCGGGCCGCGGAACGGCAGCTTGCCCGTGACGAGCTGGAACAGCACCACGCCGGCGGCGTAGACGTCGATGCGGTGGTCGATGGGCCCGCCGGTCGACTGCTCCGGGGCCATGTAGAAGCTGGTGCCGAGGATCGTGCCCTCGGCGGTGAGCCCGACCGTCTCCTGGCTGATGTTGTCGTCGCCGCGGGGCAGCCGCTTGGCGATGCCGAAGTCGATCAGCTTGATGAAGTCCTGCACCCCGCGGAAGCCGACGCGGAAGCAGTTGCCCGGCTTGAGGTCGCGGTGGATGATGCCGTGGCGGTGCGCCTCGGCCAGGGCGCTGCAGATCTGCAGCACGATGTCGGCCGCGCGCCGCAGCGGCAGCCGGCCCTCGCGCAGCAGCGTCGCTTGCAGGTCCTCGCCGTAGAGCAGCTCCATCACCAGGTAGCAGACCCCTTCGGGCGTCACCCCGAAGTCGAGCGTCTCGACGATATGGTCGTGGACGATCTGCGACGTCGCCTGCGCCTCGCGCTTGAACCGCTCGCGGGTGATCGGCTCGCGGCTCCACGGCTCGCGCAACAGCTTGATCGCCACCCGCTTGTGGGTATGGATGTGCTCCGCGGCGTAGATCTCGCCCATCCCACCCTTCCGCAGCAGCCGAACGAGGCGGTAGCGGTCGTCGATGAGCGTGCCGACTGGGAGGGAGTCCTGCACCTGCGGGCGCAGGGTAACACAGATCTCCGGCGGCCTCGGGGCCTTCAGCCCGCAGCGCGGTCTTTATCGGGGGCGCGACCGCCCCCGTCTCGCTCCCGTGAAATAGACCGCTCCCACGCGCGCGTCACGTCGGGGTCACGCGCGGGCGCGCGCGTCGTGAGGTCGTGACATTGCATCCGGGGTCGTGACATTCGGGTCGAATCATTGCTCGAGACGTCGTTTGTCAGCACCCGACGGCTTCACCAGGATGCGCGCCATGCGTCCGACCAACCTCATGCTCAAGCGTCGCACCTTTCTGCGCGGCGGGGCGGCGATGGCCGCCGCGGCGTCCCTGCCCCTGGTGTTCTCGTATCATCGCACCGCCCGGGCGGATTACGGCGCCCTCGTCCCTGACCCCGAGGGCATCCTCGATCTGCCCGCGGGCTTCACCTACACGATCGTCAGCCAGACCGGCGACGCGATGACGGACGGCTACCGCGTGCCCGGTGCGCCGGACGCGATGGGCGCGTTCGCGGGCCCGAACAACACCATCGTCCTGATGCGCAACCACGAGCTCAGCCCCGACGCCTCGGACAGCCCGTACGCCGACGGCCAGGACCCGCCGCCCGAGGCCTACGACCCCGACGCAGTCGGCGGCGTGACCCGCACCGTGCTCGACGCCGACACCCTCGAGGTCCTGGCGAGCAACCTCGTGCTGGTCGGCACGATCCGCAATTGCGCCGGCGGCGTGTCGCCGTGGGGCTGGCTCTCGTGCGAGGAGAACGTGGACGACGGCCACGGCTACGTGTTCTTGTGCAAGACCGACGCCGAGACCGTGCAGATGCCGCAGCGGATCGTCGGCTACGGTCGCTGCTATCACGAGGCCGCGTGCGTCGACCCCGACACGCTCGTCGCCTACCTCACCGAGGATCGCGCCGACAGCTGCCTGTACCGCTTCGTGCCCGCCGACAAGGCCGATCCGTTCACCGGCAAGCTGCAGGCGCTCAAGGTCCTCGATCAGGACAACTTCCTGACCACCAACATGGACGTGACCGAGGTCGTGCAGTGTGAATGGGTCGACATCGACGAGCCCGACCCGGCCGGCGACAGCCTGCGCGAGGAGGCCCAGGACAAGGGCGCCGCGCTGATCATCCGCGGCGAGGGCATCTGGTACTTCGAGGGCGCCGTCTACGTCTGCTCGACCAGCGGCGGGCCGGCGGCCGGCGGCCAGATCTTCAAGCTCGTCGACGGCGACCGCGGCACCACGCTCGAGCTGCTGGCCCGCTCCGACGACAAGGACCTGCTCGACATGCCCGACAACATCTGCGTCGCCCCGTGGGGCGAGGTGTTCATGGCCGAGGACGGCGACGGCGACAACTTCGTCCGCGTCCTCGCGCCGACCGGCGAGGTCTACGACTTCGCCCGCAACGCCCAGAGCGACAGCGAGTTCGCCGGCGTGTGCTTCTCGCCCGACGGCAAGACCCTGTTCGTCAACATCCAGGGCGACGGCCTCACCCTCGCCGTGCGCGGCCCGTTCCCCGAGGTCGAGCAGCCCGGCACCACCGGCGACGACAGCAGCACCGGCAGCGACGGCAGCACCGGCGACGACACGACCGGCGACGGCAGCAGCACCGACGGCCCCACCACTTCGGCCGGCACCGCGAGCGGCACCGACGGCGACACCGGCGATCCGACCACCGGCGGCGCGCCGACCACGGGCGACGCGAATACCACCACCGGCGATTCGACGGCGGGATCGACCGGCGACAGCGCCAGCGGCGGCGCCGACGGTGACGCCGCCGGCTGCGGCTGCGACGCGAACGCCGGCGATCCGCTGTCTCACCTCGCGCTCGCGGCCGCCGGCCTCGCGGCGCTGCGCGGCGTGGGCCGCCCTGCGCCCCTCGACGACCGCGAGCCGGGCGACGCCTGAGCGCCGCCCGTCTCTCGAATCCACACACCACGACCGGGCGGGCTCGAGCTTTGGGCTCGAGCCCGCCCGCACGCTCACGGATGGGCCAGGCCGGCGTAGGCGTTCCGCGAGATCCGCATATAGTTGGTCGGCGAGTGGTCGCCCCACGCGAACGTCATCGTCGGCAACATCGACAGACACATCGCGTCCTTCGCACAGGACATCGCGCCGATCACGTTCGCGGTCAGGCGCGCCCGCAGCTGGCGGTCGAGCCGCAGCTCCTCGACCCACACCCCGTCGCGTCCGGACGAGACCAGCTGGCGGCCGAAGTGCATATAGCGCCCGACGACCCGCGGCGGCATCTTCGTGACGAAGTCGTTCTCGTACATGAAGCGATAGGTCTTGTCGCCGAACAGCTTGTCGAGGGTCCTGGCGAGCGTCGGGTCGGCGAACATCGCCGGGCCGTAGGCATAGAGCCCGCGCACCAGCTTTCGCATCGGCGCGAGCTTCGGGTCGATATGGATACCGGCCGTCGCCATACCGGCGAGCGAGCCACCCGTGCTGTGCCCCGTGATGTAGAGCGCCTCGAGCGCCGGCTTCTTCTTGCCGATCTGCTCGACCTCGCTCTCGGGCCGCTTCCCCGGCTTCTTCGGGGACAGCTCGACCAGCCGCTTGCCGAGCGGCTTGCCCGTGTACAACGCTGCCAGGAATTCGCGCAGGGTCGGCCAGAGGGCCATGCCGCTGCGATAGAGGCCGCCGTGGACCGAGCCGACCGACGGGAACGGGGTCATCGTCGCCCGCGGGTCGGTGAGCCAGCGGATGATGTCGTCCTGCTCGATGCCGCGGACGGTCAGGATCCCGAGCCGCTTGTCGGCGCTCTGGAACAGGTAGGCCGCCGCGTCGACGAGGATCGCATCGTTGCGCACGCAGATGCCCACGGCCTCGCCGTCGAGCCCCATATGGCACAACCGGTCGGTGTACGTCGACATACCGCCGTACGACCAGGCCGACGCCGTCGACATCATCTCCACGACCGTGTGGTCGTACTGACCCTCGTCGACCCCGTCGATGAGGTGCTCCGCCGGATCGCCCTTCTTGGTGCCCGGGCACTTCGTGAATGCATGTTCGAGCCGCATGTTTCGCCTCCGATCCGGGTATTGGGCTCCGGACTCGACCGAGGTTCATGGATCGCCCGGATCGCGGTGCAACGATAAAAAATGCGTCATGTCGGCCGCGCCGCCCGCGGCTCACATTCGAGCGAGGCGGCGATTGCAATGTGCGTCCTGGCCAGATATCCGCGGCTCGACGCGCGTCCGCGCCCGGCCACGCGGCCGCCGTCGCGGCGGCCCGGGCGGCGCCCGACGATCGCCGCGAACCGGCGAGTCAGGCGCCTATGTTTAATGTCCTATCGGACATCTATACATATTCCCGCGGAGGCGTGGCCACGGCTCGGGCGCCCGGGACGCTCCGCTCGGCACCGCGCGACCCCGGCGATGAACGGCCGCTCGCGCGCGCGAGCTCCCCTCACGGGGCGGATCCGTCCGCGTCGTCGGCACCCGGCGGATCAACGCCCGCCAGGCGCCGCCCTCACCGGGCCGGGCCGCGCCCGCCTGCGCAGCCAGGACACATGTCCTTCGGGACAGTCAATCCACGACCTCGGTCTCCCGAAGATCACATGTCCTTCGAGACATGGTCCCCTTCACGACCCTGCGCCGCCCGGCGCCGCGCCGAGCGCGGGCGGGAAGCCGTTGATCTGGCGCCACAGCTCGAACCCGAGGCGGACCCGCTCGAGCAGGACCCAGCCGTTCGCGCGCACGCCCTGGCGCAGCCAGCGGTTGTCGGGCCACGGCAGATCGTCGGGGTCGGGCGACACGACCACGCGGTAGCGGCCGCTCTCGTCGGCGAGCGCGTCGACGAACTCCACGACCCCGCCGAACGTGCCGACCGCGACCGAAGGCCAGCCGACGAACTGCACCGCCGGCCAGCCCTCGAACTGCAGGCGGACCTTGCGGCCGGGCGAGATCAGCGGGCCGTCCCTGCCGCCCACCCACAGCTCGACCGCGCACGCGCCCATGTCGGGCACGAAGGTCGCGATGACGTCGCCGGCCGCGACCATGTCGGCGCCGTGGCGCCCGATCAGCTTCAGGATCGTCCCGTCGCGCGGCGCGACGATCTTCATCCGCCGCTGCCGCGCCACTCGCACCTCGAGCTGGACCAGGTCGGCCTCGGCGCCGGCGAGGTTGCTCTCGGCCGCCGCCAGGGCGCTGCGCGCCTCCTCGATGTTGGCGCGCGCGGTGGTGTCGACCGCGTCGGCGTCGGCGTCGAGCGCCCCGATCTCGCGCACCGACGCCTTGAGCGAGGCCCGCGAGGAGTCGAGGTCGGCGGCGCGGGTGGCGACCTCGAGCCGCGCCAGCTCGAGGTCGCGGGTCGAGGTCAGCCCCTCGTCGAACAGCGCCTGCGTGCGCACGAGGTTGAGCCGCGCCGTCTCGTTGGCCGAGGTCGCCGCGTCCACCGCTCGCTGGGCCGCGTCCTGGCGGTCGCGACCCATCCGCGCCCGCAGCCCCGCCGACGACGACTGCGCAGTGCGGCTCAGCTCGAGCGCCGTGATCTTCGCCTTGCTGACGTCGACCGAGCTCTGGGCCGCCATCTTGCGCGCCTCGATCGCCAGCCGCTCTCGCTCGAGCCGCGCCAGGATCTCCGGGTCGTTGTCGCTGATGTCGGCGATCGGATCGCCGGCCTTCACGTGCGTGCCCTCCTCGACGTGCCAGGTCTGCAGGCGCCCGTCGATCGGCGCCTCGATCGCGTGCTGGCGATCGAGCGGCGCGTAGGCGATCACGCGGCCCTGTCCCGCCACGCTCTGCTGCCACGGCACCAGCACCAGCGCGATCACGATCATCAGCAGCGCGGTCATCAGCAACCTCACCGCCACCTCGGTGCTGCGCGGCTGCCGGACCGACAGCAAGCTGGCGCGAGTGAGGTCGAACAACGGGAGGTCATGCATCGGTGCGTCCATCGGAAGACCTCGCGGTGATTCAGCGGCCGGCGAGCACGCGCGGGTGCTCGCAGCGCGACGGCACGTCCCGGCTGTCGGTGCTGTGAGTGACGACGAGCCGGTCGAGCAACGCCCCGCGCCCGAGCGGGCTCGGCAGGGACAGCGCCGAGGACATGAAGCGCGGCAGCGTCGCCAGCCGCGGCATCGACCGCGCCACCCCCGTCCGCCAGCCGCGCGACGCCGGGGCACGCATCGGCCGCAGCTGCTCGCCGAGCCCGTCGACGATCCCCCGATCGAGCACCCCGCCGCGCGTCCCCAGCAGCACTCGCGAATCGAGCGCGCTCAGCCGCCGCAATTCGTCCGCCGTCTCCCTGGTGAAGCACCCGGCCTGTCGCGCCGCCCGCGCGGCCGACCGATCCTCGGGATCGATCGTGACGCTGCCGGCCGCGGCGTGGAGCGACAGCCTGGTGAGGCTCGCCAACAGCTCGAGGACGCGCGCGAAGATTCGAGACGGATCGGACATCGTATGCATGGGCGGAAGGGGTCGACGGTCGCTGCTTCGCTGTCGGGCAATGCGCAGCCCAGCCACGGGCCGCAGACGGCTCGGGCAGACAAAGAGCAGGTTGTCGCCGCGGGTCCGGCGAGGACCCAAGGCGCGGCCTGACACCGCATCGACCGGACGGTCCGACGCGTGTCGACTACAGCTGAGAATGGTGCGAGTTGCACATGCTGCGACGAGCCACCGACGAATCGACGGCAGACGCGGCAGATACCTGCGCCTCAGGGCGCTTCAGCACCGACCAGCCGGCGGACCGCGCGCTTGATGCGTGGCCCTCCCCCACATGCGAGGCTGCGGGCTCGGCGGCGGCAGGGGCCAGGCCGAGAACGCACCACTCATGTCAATCGCGTAATCTGCCGACCGCGGCGGCAAGACCGGGTCGGTCTCGTTCCGCCGGGCCGAGCGATCGAGCGACTCTTGCTGGCGCGAGACCACGGGGACATCGTGTTCCCCGACCGAGCAGACCTCTTCGCTCGCGCCTTCCAGGATCCGCATGCGTGCACCGGCGGCGAACAACAGCGCGGTGGAGACTGCGATCAGCAGCGCCAACGCGAGTCTCCAGCCGGTCACCACACGCATGGAAGCCGAGGGAGCCTAACATAGTACGGCCGGGCAC
Organism: Nannocystis punicea; assembly: GCF_026965555.1. GTDB lineage: Bacteria > Myxococcota_A > Polyangia > Nannocystales > Nannocystaceae > Nannocystis > Nannocystis punicea. The sequence goes on from NZ_CP114040.1 coordinate 7,958,367, forward strand.
GCTCGCATGAGATTCAGAAAGTGCGTGAGAATTACTGCCGGGCATTCCGGACTTCGGTGCAATTTAGATTACTGCGACGAAAGCTGGCGGCCCTCAACCGAACAATCGAGCCAGCATCGCGTCGTCGACGCTCGGAAACACCACGTCGTCTTCGGGGTGAGCGGCGATGTGGGCATCGAGGGTGACCTCGACGAAGAAGCACAGCGCCGCGACGGCTGCCGGAGCGCGGTCCTCCTCGCGCACCTCCGGGCCGAGCACCAGCTCGAAGCGGGCCGACCGTCCCGTCCGCGTGAACAGCGGCCGCGAGCGGAAGCTCGCCACCCGCGACGTCCAGGCTGGCGCATTCGTGAAGTCGAGCAGCAGCAGCGCGCGCGGGCCGGCCGAGATCATGAACTTGGCGCCGTCCGGCGGCGACGGGATCGCGAACGCCTCGCTCATCACCGTGCACCGGCTCGCCCCGGTCGCGCGGCGAACCTCGGCGCACGCGTCCGCGATCGCCGCGATCACCGGACGCACCGCCGGTGACGGCGCGACCGCGAAGTGCGGCTCGCCGCCGGCCACCAGCGCCTCCGCCGCGGCGACGAGCCCGGCGAGGTCGACGAGGCCGTCGGCGAGCGCTTGCTTGACCAGCTGCACCACCGCCTCGGCGCCCGCGCCGGGGATCCCGCGGTGCACGTGGAACGCGTAGAGACCGTCGGCGGCGGCATGGTAGGCCGAGCACAGGTTCATCACGACCCACGCCGCGCGCGACGACCAGGGCGGCTCGGAGAACACGGCCAGGTCGTCGGCGGTCGCGTCGCGCCACCACTGCACGAACATCGACGGCTCACCGCCGGCCGCCGCGGCCCACCGCGCCCCCGCGCGCCGCATCAGCGCTCGCAACCGCGGCGCGTCCCCGGCCGCCGCCTCGACCTCGACGATGGCCCGGGCGATCTCCGGCTCGTCAAAGCGCTGCGCCAGCACACGAGCGAGCGCCGCGTCGCGGGCCACCGGCCAGCGCTGCGAGTCGAACCCCTCGCCGTCGCGGACGCTCGTCCGCACGTACTTCTCCGCCGGCAGTCGCTCGAGCAGCGGAGCCAGCAGTTCGAGCGGCACGACCCCGTCGCGGACGAGAAAGAAGAACGGGCCGGGAGCGTCCACCGGCCCAGTCTATGTCGAGGGGCCGACGCGCGGGGCCGAGGACCGCGGAGCAAACCGCCCGATCGATCGCGCGCCTCGACGAGCCCGCGCGCCTCGCCGCCTCCGACCTGCGCCGGAGCGCGCTCGCCACACCCGCTGCGAGCCCCTGCGAGGCCACCAGCGGCACGATTGCCAGCCACGCGGGCGCACGCGACAGGAGATCCGCGCGCTCTCCGACGAGGCACTCGAGCCCAAAGAACTTCATGTCGGTGCGGGCCGAGAGGCGTGGTCGCCCGGCGCGCCCCTTCGCCAGTCACCCGGCGACCATGAACACGGCAAGGCCTCGCCGAGTCGCGCCCTGTCGCTCTAGCATGACCTTTTGGACATGCCCTTCTTTACATGCCCTTTCAAACATGTTCATTGGCACATCCGGCCGCCGCCGAGCTCGGTGCCTGGCGAGCGCGGCTCGAGGGTCGCTCGCGCCGACCCGGCGAGCGAACGGCAGCGACCCGCGCCGCGCCCGTCGCCGTCCGCCGTCCGACCCGGCTACACTCTCGGCATGCCCAAGCAGAGCGCCGGCGTCCTGCTCTTCCGCGGCCACGGCCACGACCTCGAGGTCCTGCTCGTCCACCCTGGCGGTCCGCTGTGGGCGCGCAAGGACGCCGGGGCGTGGACGATCCCCAAGGGCGAGTTCGCCGCCGACGAGGATCCGCTGGCGGCGGCCCGCCGCGAGTTCGCCGAGGAGACCGGCGTCGAGCTCGCCGGCCCCTTCCACGCCCTCTCGCCCATCCGCCAGCGAGCCGGCAAGGTCGTCCACGCCTGGGCCTGCCGCGGCGACTTCGACCCCGCCGCGTTGCGCAGCAACACCTTCGAGATCGAGTGGCCGCCGCGCTCCGGCAAGCGCCAGAGCTTCCCCGAGGTCGACCGCGCGGCCTTCTTCTCGCTCGCCGCCGCGCGCACCAGGATCAACCCGGCCCAGGTCGACCTCCTCGACGAGCTCGCTCGCCTGCAGGTCGCGCTTGACCCTCACGCGACGTGAGGCCCTATCCCTGACCGCGAGGCGCGAGGCAATTTCATGGCACTCACCGTCAAGCAGGTCGCGAGCATCGCCGGGGTCAGCGTCCGCACGCTGCACCACTACGACGAGCTCGGCCTGCTGCGCCCCTCGGGTCGCAGCAGCGCCGGCTACCGGCTCTACAGCGAAGCGGACCTGTCTCGCCTGCAGCAGGTGTTGTTCTTCCGGGCGCTCGAGTTTCCGTTGCAGGAGATCTGCAAGATCATGCGCGACCCGGAGTTCGACCTCGGCGCGTCGCTGCGCATGCAACGACAGCTGCTGAGCGAGAAGGCAGTCCAGCTGCAGGGCCTGCTCGCGGCGGTCGACGCCGCCCTCGCGCGCCTCGAAAGCGAACGACCCATGACACCCGAAGAGATGAAGCAGATGTTCGACGGCTTCGACCACACCGAGCACGAGGCGGAGGTCGAGCAGCGTTGGGGCGACACCGAGGCGTTCCGGGAGTCGAAGCGCCGCACCGCGCGGTACACCCGGAACGACTGGCAGCAGATCAAGGACGAGGCCGCCGCGATCTTCGAGCGCCTCGCCGCCCTCATGACCTCCGGCGCCGCGCCTGACTCCCCCGAGGCGATGGCCGCCGCCGAGGCCCATCGCCAGCACATCGACCGCTGGTTCTACCCCTGCCCGCCCGCGCTCCACCGCGGCCTCGGCCAGCTCTACGTCGACGACCCGCGCTTCACCGCCCATCTCGACAAGTCGAGCCCCGGCCTCGCCGCCTACGCCGCTGCGGTCTTCGCCGCCAACGCCGATCGCGCGAAGTCGCCGACCTGACGTCGCTGGCGTCTTCGCCACGAGAAGCGTTCAGAGGCGGGGGATGCTTCGTGGCATCGCCCCGCCGAAGCGATTGAAGTCCGCCGCTGTCGATGCGGTGCGGCTCAGGTCTCGGCCATGGTACGGATGTGCTGCACGAGACCGGGGTGCGCGGCGGCTGCGGCCTGCAGGGTCTCCTTGGCGGTACCGAAGGTGCGGCTCGCATCGAGGGTGCGCACCCACGCCTGCATCGGCGCCGAGGCCTCGAAGGAGCCGCGCAATTCACCGTTGTCGCCGACGCCGATCGGCTCGACGCCACAGGCGATGAGCCAGGCGAAGTCGATCAGGTCGCGACCGAGCACCGCCACCTCGCCGTCGCGGCCGAGCTTGACGACGGGGGCGTGGTCGACTTCGACCTCGCCCACCAGGTGCAGCGCATACTGACCGCCGGCGCCGTCTTGCACGAAGGTGAAGAACTCCTCGTCGGCGATGGGCTTTCGCATCCAGTCCGAGGGCCGGTACTCCTGGTTGTATCGCTCGTAGAATTCGAGGTCGCTCACGGTGCAGCGCCCGTTCATGACCCAGTCGGCGATCTGTTCGACGAGAGAGGGAAAGGCTTTCATGCCTCGCCGATAGCACGGTCCGTGACGTCGATGTTCTGTCCCGGGTGCCTTTTCGGGGGCTGCCGCGCGTGCGTCCTGGCTGGTTCGAAGCGAACGGCAGATCCGCCATCGCACCACCCCCGACATGGAAGCGGGCCGATCTCGGCCCGCTTCTGGTATATGCGCAGGCGCGCGGGTCCGCCGTCTTACTCGCCGTACCAGCGCCGTGACGCCTCGAGTTTCTCGGGCCAGGGGATGCCCGAGACCGCGGGGATACGCGTCGCGGCGCCGCGGTAGGGAGTGATCATCACCGCATGGCCGTCCTCCCACGCGAAGGCGACGTCGAGGGTGTTCCCGAAGTCCTCGTCGTCGCGCCCGAGTTCGCAGAGCGCCACGATCCACTCGCCGGCGGTACATTGCCACACGCCGTCGTCGCGCTACCGTGGCGGCCGTGCCGATCCTCGCGCTGCTCGTCTGCCTCGCCGCCCCGCCGGGGCCCGAGGAGGCCGCGCGCGTGCAGTTCCACGAGCAGCGCGTGCGCACCCAGCTCGCCGGCATGGGCCTCGTCACCGGCTGGGCCGTCGTCAACATCGTCTCCGGCGTCGCCGGCAACTTCACCAGCGCCGGCGAGGTCAAGTACTTCCACCAGATGAACGCGCTGTGGAACACGGTCAACCTGACCATCGGCGCGATCGGCCTGCACAACGCCCGCCGCGACCGCGTGCGCGAGCGCGGCCTGTCGCTCGCCGCCCAGCGCGAGCAGGTGCGAAAGACCCAGGCCGTCTACTCGATCAACGTCGCGCTCGACGTCCTCTACCTGATGGCCGGCGCCACCACGCTCGAGCTCGGGCGCGTCCACGACCGCCCGCGCCTCGTCGGCTACGGCGCCTCGATCCTCGTGCAGGGCGGCTTCTTGCTCGCCTTCGACGCGCTGATGATCGCCGCCCACGGCGCCAACCTGCGGCGCGTGCGAGCGTTCGCGGCCCCGACCGCGACCGGCGCCCTGGTCGGCCTCCACGGCGCGTTCTGAGCGTCCGCCGCGAGCCCGATGCCCTGCTTCGCCGGCGACTGGGCCGCGGCGCGAGTGATTCGCGGGCGGACCTTCGCTAGCGCTCCATGTGCTTGTCGATGAACGCCGCCGCGGCGTCGAGGGCATGCCGGGCCGCTTCCAGCTGTTCCACGTTGAGCTGGAACACGTGGTGCATGCCGCTCCACTCCTGCAGCGTGACGTCGTGGCCTGCGGCGCGGGCTCTCTGCGCGTAGCCGACCGCGTCGTCGTACAGGATCTCCTCCGAGCCGACCTGGATCAGCAGCGGCGGCAAGTGAGCCGGGATGCCGAGCAGCGGCGTGGCGCGAGGGTCGTGCGCCGAGGTCGAGCCGACATAGCCCCTCGCCGCGTCGCGCAACATCTCCTCGGTCAGCAGCCGCTCCCGCGCGGCGCGGGCGCGCATGCTGGCGCCGCTGAAGGTCAGATCGGTCCACGGGGAGAACACCACCGCGGCCGTCGCGTGGCTCGTCCTCGCCAGGGTCGCGAGGGTCAGGCCGCCGCCGGCCGAATCACCCACCACGCCGACCTTGCGGAAGCGGAGCGCGAGGTGGTCGACGGCTGCGGCCGCCAGCTCGATGGCCGTCGGCAGCGCCGTCTCGGGCGCCAGCGGATATTCGAGGATGAAGGTGGTACGCCGGGCCCGCGACGCGACCTGGCTGACGAAGCCGCGGTACGCCGGCGCGGTGCCGAGGACGTAAGCGCCGCCGTGCAGGTACAGCAGCACTTGCTCATCCACGGGGCGCTCGGGCGCGCAGATCCAGCCGGGCAACCACGGGTCGGAGGACGGATGCAGCGCCACGCCCGGCGCCGGCGGCGTCATCGCCAGGAAGGCGTCGTAGCTCAGGCGAGGCGACGCTTTCGCCAGCGGCGAGGACCAGAAGCGGCTGAACATGTCGTGGAGGCCCGGCATCGCGTCACGGTCGCGGCGCGAGAGCGGGACCACCTCGGTGGGGAGCGTCGATTCTTCCAGCATGGGGACCTCACTGGGCGGCGAAGATGCGCCGGGCGATGTGCTCGGCGATCATCATCGTGGTCAGGTTGGTGGGTGCACTGGGGATGCCCGGCATGATCGAGGCGTCGACCACCATCAGGCCTCGCACGCCGTGGACGCGGCCTTCGCTGTCCACCACGCCGTCGTCACCCATCGGGACGGTCGAGGTGGGATGGGCGTAGGCGTCGAGCTGGCGGAGGATCACGGGCTCGAGGTCGGCGTCGGCGACGGCTGGGCCCGGGGTCATCTCCTCGGCGACTGTGGCCGAGAACGCCTTCGACCGGCCGATGGCCCGCGCGATGCGAACGCCCTCCAGCATCCGTCGGCGATCGCGTGCGGTGCTCAGGAAGTTGTAACGGATGCGCGGCGCGGTGCGGGGGTTCCTGTCGACCAGCCGCACGTGGCCGACCGACTCCGGCTGAGTGACCGACACCGCCAGCACCAGCGCGCCGCCCGTCGGCGATTGCGCGGGGTCGAACAGGTGCGTGGCCGAGACGTGCAGGTCGAGGTCGCCCGGCGTCGCCTCCGACGAGGCCGCCCACAGGATCGCGCCCGCGGCCGGGAACATGTTGTTCGCGCCGGGCTTCAGCGCGTAGATGTTGTAGTAGAACGGATGCTCCTGCAGGCGCTCGCCCACCGGCAGGTCCGCGAGCACCGGAATGCCCAGGTCGTCGAGCTGCGCGGCGGGGCCGATGCCGGAGCGCATCAGGATGGCGGGGCTGCCGAACGCGCCGGCGGACAGGATCACAGTGCCGGCGCGATGGGCATGACCGTCGACGTCCAGCACGCCCACGGCGCGGCCGCCCTCGACGATAACCCTGTCGATCTCGATGCCGCCCTGGATGGTGAGGTTGGGGCGGGCGCGCACGCCGTCGTCGAGGAAGGCGATGCCCGTGTTGATCCGGCGGCCCGAGAGGACGTTCAGCGGGTACGGGGAGACGCCCTCCTGGTCCTCGCCGTTGAAGTCCGCCACGCGGGCGAAGCCACACTCGACGGCGCCGTCGACGAACGCGCCCAGCGCCGGCGTGAGTTCGTCGCGTCGGCGCTGGCGCACCGGCAGAGGGCCGTGACGGCCGCGGTAGTGATCGTCGCCGTCGGGTGTGTTCTCGATCGACTTGAACGCGCCGAGCACGTCGTCGAACGTCCAGCCCTTCAGGCCGCGTGCGGTCCACTTGGCGAAGTCCGCCGGCCGCGCGCGTATGGCCACGGCCGCGTTCACGCCGGAGCAGCCGCCGAGCGCCCGGGCCCGCAGCGCCGGGATGGTGCGCCCGCCCGCGCCGGTCTCCGCGACGTAGCCCCAGTCGTGTTCCTTGTCGCCGCCCGCGTGGTCGGCGTTGTAGATCACCGCCGGGAACTGGTTGGGCCGGTAGGCGTTGCCGGCCTCGAGCAGCAGCACCGTGCGTGTCGGGTCGGCGCTGAGGCGGTTGGCGAGGACGGCCCCCGCGGAACCACCGCCGACGACGAGGACGTCGGGCGCGGCGTTCATCGCCCGAGCCCTGCGGCCACCTGGCTCATGAGCGTGGCGAACGGCATGTCCAGCGCCGCATAGACCTCGCCGGCCTTCGGGTCGGCGTTGTCGCCCATGATCTCGACCATCAGCGTGGCGTAGTCGGAGACCTCGATGCCCAGCGCGGTGAGTCGCGCGAGCCCGGCCTCGTGCTTGTAGCTGCTGAACGTGCCGCAGGCGTCCAGCGCCACCACCGGCTGGTAGCCCTCGTCGCGCGCCGAGATGGCCGGCAGCGAGGCGCACACCTCGAAGCTCAGGCCGGCGATGATCAGGTGATCGCGGCCGGCGGCCTTCACCTTCTCGACGAAGCGCGGCTCGTCCCACGCGTTCACGGTCGAACGGTCGAGGATGTCGGCGTCGCCGAGGGCCGCGCGCAGCTCGGGGATCGTCGGGCCCCACATGCTGTCGCGGGCGGTCGTCACCGCGATGACGGGCAGGCCGAGGGCCTTCGCGGCCTTCGCCAGGCCGACGACGTTGTGCTTCAGTTCGCCGACGCCGATGTCACGGACCCCGGTGAACAGGCCGACCTGGTGGTCGATCAGCAGCACTGCGGTGTTGTCTCGGGTCATGCGGGTGCGGGTGTTGGCCATGGTCGTCGCTTCCTCGGTTGGGGAGCCCGAACATCGGCCAGGCAGCGCCGCGGAACGAGCCCCCGCCGCTGGACGCTGCTTACAACCGTTTGGAAGATGCCGGCTCAGTCGACGGCGACGGCCGCGGGGAAGCCCTCGGCGAGGTGGTCGATGAACGCACGCAGCCCGGCGCTCATGCCGCGACGGCCCGGCATCAGCGCCGAGATGGTGGACTCGTCCGCGAGCCAGTCGGGCAACACGCGCACCAGCTCGCCGCGCTGCACCTCGTCGCGGCAGACGTAGCCGGGCAGCGCGACGATGCCGAGGCCCGCCCTCGCGTTGCTCTTCAAAGAGACCATGCAGCCCGCGTGCACCCGCGGCGTCAACGGCAGGACGAACTCGTCCTCGGAGAATTCGTGGCGGAGGTGCCAAGACGGCACCACGCTCTCGCGCATCATGAACAGGCTGGAGTACGGCGCCAGCTCGCCGGGCGACGCGGGCGTGCCCTGCTGCGCCAGGAAGGCCGGCGACGCGTAGAGGTACCAGGGCACCCTCGCCAGCGGCCGCTGGATCAGCGACGAGTCGGGGAGCGGCCCGGAATGGCCACGAATGGCGAGGTCGTAGCCCTCGGCGATGATGTCGACCTGCTCGTCCGTCACGTGCTGGATGAGGTTCACCTTCGGGTACTTGTGCAGGAAGGTGTTCACCATACCGGGCAAGGCCACCTGCGCGATGGCCTGGGCCGCCGTGTAGCGCACGGGCCCGACGGGCTCGGTGAGCCGCTGCTTCATCGCCATCTCGGCCTCCGTGGCCTTCTCCAGCATCTGGACGGCGTGGCGGTAGAACTCCCGACCAGCGTCGGTGGCGGTGACCTTGCGAGACGTGCGCGCCAGCAGGGCGACGCCCAGCGCGGCCTCGAGTTGCTGGATGCGGTGGCTCAAGGTCGACGTGGGCACCAGCAACGCGCGGGCGGCCGCGCTGAAGCCGCCGCGATCGACGACCTGCACGAAGAAGTGGACGTCGTTCAAGTCGAGCATGCGCGTACCGCTGGCCGCTCCGGGTTCCCAGGGGCAGCATGGCAGCTTGTGCGGACGCGGCCAAGCGCCCGTCCACGGCGATGTGCGGCGCGCCGTGCCACTGCCCGGTGCTCACGGAGCCAGTCGCCGGCGCCGCCGGTGACGCGCCGCTTTCCCGAGGTCGGCGTGGTTCACTGCACGCGACCGCGGCTACCATGGCGGCCATGACGACCCGCCGCGCCGCCTGTAACTGTGGACAGCTGCACCTCACCTGCGAGGGTGAGCCCGTGCGGCTGTCGATGTGCCACTGCCTCGAGTGCCAGCGACGGACCGGCAGCGTGTTCGGCGTGCAGGCGTGGTTCCCGCTCGCGCAGGTGACCATCGCCGGCGAGGCGACCCGCTACCGGCGCACGGGCGACGGCGGCACCACCGCTGTGTTTCACTTCTGCCCGCAGTGCGGGGCCACGGTCTACTGGCAGCCCGAGGCGCTGCCGGATCGCGTGGCCGTCGCCGTCGGCGCGTTCGCCGATCCCTCGTTCCCGCCGCCGCGGGTCTCGGTGTATGACGAGCGGCAGCACCCGTGGACCGAGCGGATCGCGGACTTGCCGATGGAGCACTTCGCCTGAGCGATTCGACGCTGACCGGCGCTCGCGCCGTCAGTCGTCGCGGTTCGTTCGTGACGTGAGACCCCGCAGGGGTGTCGGTCAGCTCGTCGCCCGAGTCGGTGACGATATGGACGTAGCTGCGGGCGCGACGATCGCCGACGGGAAGTCGAACGCGAGCAGGTGCGGGAGCTGGTCGAGAACTCGGACCGTGCAATCCCTGGATCGGAGAAAGCAATCAACATCCCGAGCTCCCTGCCAGCGCCGTTCATGAAGAATAAATAACGTGCAATTGCGACGAGCAACGGATCCGCGTCGCCACCGCAGCACGCGGGCGAGACGCAAAGGCGCGCGGGCGCGGTAACGGCCACCGACGACGATATCGTGATGATGCGAGCTCAGAGGTGAGGATGACTCGCATATACGCCCAATTATCGGAGCATGTGGAAGCTCGGCGGCGGCGCGCCAGGGCGCACGACGGACGAGGCAATTGTCGGCATCGACATCGGCATGCGTAGCGGGCCGCGCGCCTCGCGTCGAGCGCGGACGCGGCGACGAAGCCGCCGACGAGGCCGCTCGCCCTAGAGCACGCCGTCGTGGCATCCTCGGCGCCAGCACCTGCTCGCCGGGCTGCAGGAGACTTCGATGAATTCGGACCATGAGCTCACCCAGCTGCGTCAGCGCGTGACGGAGCTCGAGCGCAGCGAGGCTCGTTACCGCAACATCTTCGAGAGCTCTCCGATCTCGCTGTGGGAGGAGGACTGGTCCGCGGTCAAGCAGTACCTCGACCGGATCCTCGCCACCGGCGCCGATCTCGACGCGCACCTCCGACAACACGTCGACGACGTCATCGCGTGCGTGGGGCTGGTGCGGATCCTCGACGTCAACCGGGCCACGCTCGAGCTCTGCCAGGCCCAGGACAAGGATCAGCTGCTCAGGGCGCTGTCCGTCGTGTTCAACGAGAACACGCTCGACACGTTCCGGCGCGAGCTCGTCGCCCTCGGCTGCGGGGCGATGTCGTACGAGGAAGAGACGGTGGTCCGTACGCTCCTCGGCGAGGACAGGAACGTCATGTTCCGCGTCGTCGTCAGCGCGGACTGCGAGCAGACGTGGGAGCGGTGCCTCGTGTCGCTCGTCGACATCACGGACCGCAAGCGGACCGAGGAGGCGCTGCGCCTGAGCAAGGAGGAGACGATCCAGGCGCAGCGAGAGCTGCTGGCGAGGTTGTCCGCGCCGGTGATCCCGATCAGCGACGACGTCATCGTCATGCCGTTCATCGGCCAGCTGGACCAGGCCCGCATGCAGCAGGCGCTGGGCGTGCTCCTCGACGAGGTGAGGCGGCTGCGAGTGACTACCGCCATCCTCGACATCACGGGCGTCCCCGAGATCGACGCCGAGGGCACGCAGGGGCTCATTCAGGCCGCGCAGGCGGTGAGGCTGCTGGGCGCGCAGGTGGTGCTGACGGGGATCCGTCCCGGGATCGCACAGAACCTGGTCGCCCTCGGCTCCAACCTCGACGAGCTCGTGACGCGCGGGACCCTGCAGACAGGGATCGCGTTCGCCATGCAGAACAGTCGCGCGCGACGGTGACCCGCGCTCGCGCCGTCGTGCGTCGCGGTTCGCCTCCGCGCTCGCGCGTCGCTGTCGCCGGCCGCGTTCCCTGTCAGCGAGGCTCAGTCATCCAGCGCTGCCTCGACGCGCGGTTCGAGGGCGTGGCTCGCCTCGGACGAGAGGCCCGCGGTGAGCGCGTTGACGGCGTCGATCACCTCGTCGCGTTCCAGGGTGTATAGAAACCGGCGCTTGCGGTCGAGGCCGGCGATGACGTCGAGGAATTCGAGGACCGCCGCGGTCACGCTCTCCGTGTAGCCCGCCTCGTCGGTGCGCGATCCGTCGGCCTCGCGAACGCGGCGCAGCGCCGCGATGAACGCGGCGCTCGCCTTCTTCGAGACTGCGTCGGGGATGCCCTCGCGGCCGTCCCAGCGGCGCAGCGGGTTCTCGAGGTTCTCGGCCAGCCACTCCGGTTTACGGGGCTTGCGCACGGTCAACGCGACGCCCGGAGCCTTCTTGTACAGGGCGCGCACGCGGGCGGCGACGTCGGCGGGGACGCTGTCGAGGTCGAGGCTCCGGAGGGCCGGGAGTTGGTCCGGGGTCGGGAAGTCGTCGGGCGCGTAGCCGAACAGATCGCAGATCCACAGGGTCTCCAGCTTCACCAGCGCCCGCAGCTCGGAGAGCGCGGAGAGCAGACCCGGCGCGCCGAACAGATGCAGCCAGGAGACGTTCGGGAAGCACTCGGAGACGTCGGCGAGGTCGAGGTCTTCGATGGCGCCGATCCGCAGGCCCTGCACGCGGTCGAGTCCGCACACCGGCGGCACGCCCCCGGTGCCGTGCACCGTGATCCAGCGGCCCGCCTGCTCGGCGACGACCTGCAGCATCGGCTGCCCTGCGGGCGCCTCGCCGCTCAGCTCGTCGAGCAGGCCGTCCAGCGAATCGAACCGATGGACCGCGCCCGCGCCGTGCAAGATCAGGAGGTCCAGGCTCTCGGGGAGCACGAGACGCTCGAGCCCGGTGATGTCCAGAGAGAGCCGATCGAGGCTCGTGCGCGAGAAGTCGAGCTCGCGTCGGCCGTGGCCGGTGAGGGTCAGCTGTTTGACCAGAGGGGAGGATTCCAGGAACGGCAGGAGGTCGTCCCGCCACGAATGGAGCGTGACCTGGTAGAGCGCCGGCCAGGCCCGCAGGGATTCCATCCGGAAGTCCTCGCCGATCCGGTACCCGGCGTCGTCGCTGAAGCTGCGAGCCGCGCCCAGACGCGCCTCGTATGGGCCGCCGCTGCGGTCGTGGAGGCCCGGGGTCGTCGCCGTGTCCTCGCTGTCGAGCACCGCCTTGAAGGCCGCGGTGATTTCGCTCGGGATCGAGTCCCAGCGGGCCTGCCGCTCGACGTCGCGGCCGAAGTCCCAGGAATCGTAGGAGCGCGAGACGGTCTCGCCGGTCACGGGGAGCGTGCCGATCCGCCGATACGACGCGGGCGCCGAGAGGGGCACCTTCTTCAGGAGCTCCTCCGGCTGCCAGAACATGAAGTTCCGCACCATCCGCGGCACGCCGGCCAGGGCGGCGACGTCGGGCACCGCAGTGCCGGTCCACGCGAGCACCGCGACCGTCGCCTGTCCCTCGCTCTCGTCGACCGCGACGACCTGGCACGCTCCGTAGCGGTGGCTCCGCTCGAGCGGGAACGCGAAGACCTCACCGGGCGTGGGGACGGTGGCAGGGGATTCAGAGTCCGTCACGAAGCTCCCTCGTCCTGGATCGCGATTATTCATCGTCGGCGAGAAGGATCCGCGTGAGGGGCCCCGGGCACGCGCAGAAGGTACCGGCATGCAGGGTCGATATCAAGCGCCACGGCCTCGTCGCCGGCGAAGCCGACCCCGACAAGCTCGCCGGCCCGCGATATGCTTGCGAACTCCATGGACATGCCAGCGCCAAACAACGCGATCGCCGGCCCTCGACTCGCGCTCGTCCTGCTCGTCGCGGTCGGGTCCTGCGGGGCGAAGGATACGCGGGGACAGGCAGTCTCTGCGCCCCCGGAACCCGAGCCCGCCGTGCTCGCGACGACGCCGCCCGTGGCCGCGCCGCCGAAGGAGACGAAGCCCCCCGAGAGCGACCGTTGCCCCGCGGCTCCAAACACTGGGACGATCCGCGGCAAGGTCGAGTTCGCCGACGGGACGGCGCCGGCGGCGTTCACGGCATCGGCCTCGCGGGCGCGACCAGGATGGCGGACCCTGGACGAATGCGACTCTCAATATAAAGAGTTCCGGGCGGCCGCGGGCGCCGCGGAATTCGTGTTCGCGGGGCTTCCGCCGGGCATCTATGGCATGACCTTCGCCGGCGACGAATTCGTCGACCTCGACGTCGCGCCGTTCACCGTGGAGGCGGGCGAGACCCGTGACCTCGGCGCCCTCGTCCCCGACCGCGGACGGACGTTGCGCGGGCGGGTCCTGACAGCCGACGGGACCCCGGCCGCGGGGGTCCAGGTCTATGCCGACCACGACCTGTGGGGCGACGAGGCGGCGTACCTCGACATCGTCGTGCGCACGGCCACGAGCGGGGCAGACGGCGGCTTCACGCTGACGGCCCTGGGGCGCGGCACGTTGTACGTGGCCGCCGATGCGCCGCAGCTCGGGCGCTCGCAGGCGGTGCGGCTCGCGGAGGGGAACGACGACCTGACGAGCGAGCTCCGCCTGGGTCCGACCGGCGCGCTGGCGGGGCGAGTGACGTACGCGGGCAAGCCCGCCCGCGCAGACGTCACCGCGCAGCCCGTGGGGGCGGGATCCGCGGTGATGTTCACGACCGTCACCGACAACGAGGGGCGCTATCGATTCACGCGCCTGGCCGGAGGGACATATAGCATCACCGCACAGCTCTACCGAGACGGCATGCACTCGGTCACGCACCCGGCGCGGGCGAAGCAGGCGAAGCTCGCCGCGGACCGGGAGAGGAAGCTCGATCTCGACATTCCTGCGGGGCCGACTCTCGTGATTACGCCGAAGCTCGCCGCGGGCGCGGCCGACGTCGTGTCGGTCGTGCTCGTCAAGGGGACCTTCGCCGCCGCGACGAGCGGAGATCTCGATCGGGCGATGGCGGCGCTCGACCGCGAGCGTGCGCGGGAGGATAGCGCGCACCTCGCGGAGAAGACCGCGATCGAGCTGGCGGACGTGCCGCCGGGCAGCTACACGCTGTGCGGCGTGGCGACGAAGTACGGCGACTCCGTGGCGACGATCGCGGCCGCGCCGGCGACCTGCGTCCCGGTGCGCGTGGCGGCCAAAGGCGCGCGACAGCAGGTCGAGGTCGCGGTCGTGGGCCGCTGAGGTGCGTGCGCCACGAGGGCCCGGAGCCTGGATTACCATCACCCGCGCCATGTCCGTCGATCTCACCGTTGATGCCGGACTTGAACCCTATCCGGACAGCTTCTCTTCGCCGGGCTGGCGCTTCGCGGCCGACCCGGCTCGGCCCACCGAGCCGCCGCCGCCGCTGTTCGGCGATTTGCTGGCGATCCTGGCGATCACGACGCGACACGAGCTCCTGATCCCGTCCCATGTCCAGGATCGCGGGCGGCGGATCGCGCTCGAGGTCGACTCTGCCGAGGAAGTCATCGCCCGGCTCTCTGCCCTGCTGCACGCCGGCGAACTCGGCCCTCACCTCGACGAGATCGCGGGCCACGGCCTGGTCGAGCGCCCGGACGGCACTCGCGTGCGGCAGGACGGCCTGCTCTCCCTGCAAGACCTCCGCCTGCACGACCGCGCGTACTCCCTGGTCACGCGAAAGAGCCTGTGGACCCCGATCGCGCTCGACCGCAGCTTCGGCTTCGAATGGCAGGTCGAGCTCGCCGATCTCAATGGTCCCCGCCTCGAGCGTTGCCTGCGGGACATCGACGCCGCGCTCGGCCTCGCGGTCGAGCCGCCACGGCACGAGCTCGACCGCGAGCATTCGCTGTGGATCCACGACTTCAAGCTCTTCACGAACCCGGAGATCCTCCGCCGCGAGTTCGCTGCCAACCCGCCGCCGGGGCTCGCGTCGATCGACCGATTCATCGCACCGGGAGCATGAGAGGCCGCGCGTTGTGACTTGCGCGGGGGACGAGGCTTCTGCACGTCACGATGCGCTCGCGTCGCGAGGTCGCCGGCGCACCCGCCGAGTCATCGCGGAAGATCGCGCCAGCGCAAGGGCCCGTGCGGCCGGCCCTTGCCGACCTTGCCCGGACGGGCGACGAGCACCCGGTCGGCGGCCTCGTCCCATGATACCCTGCCCGGCCCGTGCCCCGTCCCGCCCGACGCAGCGAGCCCACGCGCCAATCGCCGGTGCTCGGGGACATGGCCCTGGAGGCCCTGCGTGCCCTCGTGGGCGGCTTTCCGGGCGACGAGGCGGCTCTGGACGGCGACCTGGCGCGGCTGCAGCGCGACCTCATCCTGCTGGTGACGCGGCTCGTGTTCCGCCTGCACGCGGAGGCGAGCGGATTTCAGTGTGGTGATTCGTCGTCTGCCCTGTGCGATCGCCTCGACGCCGATGCGAAGGAGGACGGCCCGGCGCTCGAGCAGGGACAGACAGCCTGGCCGCAGCTGCTCGCCCTGGCGCGAGGATTCGGGGACGACGGTTTCGCGGCCGAGGCCGCGGGCCCGGGCGACGGCGCCGTGTGGCGGGCGTTGCGGGCGCTGCGGGCGATGGACGACCCGCGCGCGTGGTATCGGTCGCTCGACCTCGAGGCGCTCGGTGGCGTCTACGAGGCGCTGATGGACTACCGCCTGCGGCGCACCCGCGGGCCGGGCCTGGTGCTGCGGCCGGGGCCGGTCGTGATCGATCTGCAGGAGATCCTGTCCCATGGGCCAGATGAGCGCGCGCGTCGCTTCGCGGCCGCCGGCGGGGTGCTCGACGCGGCGCTGCAGCAGGCGCTCGTCGCGGCGCGCTCGCCGGCGGACATCGTCGCGTGGCTGGGCGAGCGACGCGGCGCGCGAGCGATGTCCGTGCTGCCGTCGGGGTCGCTGGTCTTGCAGCCGGGCGAGGAGCGTCGGCGGGCGGGCGCTCATTACACGCCGCGCGGGCTCGCCGACCCGATCGTGCGCACGACCCTGCGGCCGCTGCTGGCGGCGCTGGGTGAGCGGCCGACGCCGGCGCAGCTGCTGGACCTCCGCCTGTGCGATCCGGCCACCGGGTGCGGGGCGTTCCTGCTGGCGGCCTGCCGTCAGCTCGGGGAGTGGCTCGCGCAGGCGTGGCGCGAGCACGGTGTGGTGATTCCTCCGGCCGTCGACGGCGTCGCCCTCGCGCGCCGGGAGGTCGCCCGGAGGTGCCTGCACGGGGTCGACAAGGACCCGTGCGCGGTCGAATTGACGCGGCTGTCGCTGTGGCTGCTGACGGGCGCCGAGGGGTCGCCGCGCACTTTCATGGCCGAGGTGGTGCGCTGCGGAGACGCGCTGGTCGGCCTCGCCCCGGCCCAGATCGCGGCGTTCTCGTGGGCCCCCTGCGCGCCCGGCTCCGGCGACTGCGTGCATTCGCCGGAGGACGCGCGGGCGCGTTCGAATTCTCCCGACTCCCGCAATTCATGGCATTCGTCGGAGCGCGAGCGGGCGCGCTCGACCGCTGCCGATTCTCGCGACTGGTTAGATTCGCCCGAGCGGGAGCGGCGGATCGGCGACGCCGCGATCGCGGTGTTCTTCGCTCACGACGGCGACCGGCGGCGCGACGAGCAGCGGGGGCGGCTCGCGCGCGCGACCGTCGAACCGGCCCGGCGCGGCGACCCCGAGGCCCTCGCTGCGCTCGATCGCCTGGCCGCCGGCCTCGCCGCCTCCGCCCTCCCGGTGCTGCCATTCCACTGGCAGCTCGAATTCCCGGCGGTGTTCGCCCGCGACGACCCCGGGTTCGACTGCTTCGTCGGCAACCCGCCGTTCTTCTGGGGCAATCGCATCAGTCGGGCGTTCGGCGATCGCTACCGTGATTGGCTGCTGCGCTGTTACCCGGGCTCGCACGGCAACAGCGACCTCGCGGCCTATTTCTTGCGGCGGTCGTTCGCGCTGCTGCGTCGCGGCGGCACGCTCGGCTTCGTCACCACCAATTCGATCGCCGAGGCGGACACGCGGGCGACCGGGCTCGAGCCGCTGCTGCGCGCCGGGGGCGTCGTCTACGAGGCGGTGCGCAGCGCCGAGTGGGACGGCAGCGCCAGCGTCCGGGTGGCGCACGTGTTCGTGGCGAAGGGCGGCGCTCCGGACGAGCGCCGGCTCGACGGCGAGGTGGTGGCGGCGATCGGCGCCGACCTGCGGCGGCCGCGGGCGGCGTGGACGGCGGTGCGCCTGCGCGAGCGCGCGGAGGAGAGCTACAAGGGCGTCGACTTCGGCGGCACCGGCTTCCTGCTGACTGCAGAGCAGCGCGACGAGATCGTCCGCGCCGCGCCGCACGAGGGGGAATGCATCTGGCCGGTGATGAACGCCAGCAACTTCACCTCGTCGCCGCAGCTGCGGCCCGAGGGGTTCATCATCAACTTCACCGGCCTCACTCTGGCCGAGGCCGAGCGGTATGGCCGCTGCATGGCGATCGTCCGCGAGCGGGTGCTGCCCCGCCGCGCGGTCGACAAGCGCAAGGCCCGGCGCGAGCGCTGGTGGCTGTACAACGAGGCCTGCAGCGGCCTGTACCGGGCGATCGCGGGCAAGACGGCGGTGATCGTGTGCCCCGTGGTCGCCAAGTACGTGACGTTCGCGCGGGTCGACGCCCGGGCCGTATTCACCAACGCGCTCAACGTCTTCACCTTCGCCGACCACGCGTCGCTGGCGGTGCTGCAGTCGCGCGTGCACGAGCTGTGGGCCTTGACGCACAGCTCGAGCCTGCGGGCCGACCCGCGCTACAACCCCTCCGATTGCTTCGAGACCTTTCCGCTCCCGGAGCAATGGCAGCGCTACGACGCGCTCGCGCAGGCCGGGCAGCGCTACGACGAATGCCGCCGGCGCTGCATGCTGCAATACGGCCTCGGCCTGACGGGCCTCTACAATCGCTTCCACGACCCCGACGATCGCGCGCCGGACGTCGGCGAGCTGCGCCAGCTCCACGCGGCGCTCGACCGGGCCGCGCTCGCCGCCCACGGCTGGACCGATCTGGCCGCGCGGGTCGAGGCAATGTTCCGCTCGCGCGCGGCGGTGGAGCGCGGCGGCCGACCGACGATTCGCCTCGAATGGCCGGCGGCGCTCGCCGACGAGGTGCTGGGCCGCCTTTTGGCGCTGAATCAGCGGCGCGCCGCGGCCGAGCGCGAGGCCGTCATTCCTCGTCGGGGAAGTTGAAGCTGAGGCTCACGTCCTCGCCGCCGGCCGCCGCGATCCGCCGTCGCAGCCCCTCCTCCGCCGACGCGGACCAACTGCCGAAGCCACTGATGATGATCGGGCCGGTGGTGTACGCCTCCATGCGGACGATCGGGTTCTTCGGCCCGCCCCCGAGGATGTCGACGATCACCTCGCGCGGGTCGAACTGCTCGTCCTCGAACGCCCACGCCTTGAGCGCAGCCAGCACCTCGTCCTTGCGCTCGGGGGGCCACTTCCCGACCTTGGCCACGAATTCCAGATTGACCGACATGCTCGCTCCCTCCGAAGAAGAGCGGCGACGCTAGCACGCGGCCGAGGTCGTCGGCTCTGCGTTGCAGCAGGTTGCGCGGATTCTGTCCGCGTCGGGGCGAGATCGCCGCGCCTCGGCGATCGCGGAAACCCCGAGGTTCGCGGCATTCGCCGGGACCTCGACCGGCTCCGCCGAAGTCGTCGACCCGACGACGCGGTCGCGCGTCCCTTCTCGACCGGGCCACCACCGGCGCATGGGCGAATCACGCCAGGGGCAGGTAGAGCTCGGTGTGCAATTGCTCGGGCGGGGCATTGGTCGGGTTGTTGCGATACACCTCGTAGCTGTGGCCCTCGCCCACTCGCTGCCCGCTGCGCGGCAGCCATTCGCCCATCAGCCGCGACCAGGCGCCGCCGAGCCCGGTGTACGGACCGATGTGGGTCGTCTTCGCGTAGCGCCCGGCCGGGAGGCGCTGCTCGCCGAGGCCCGCGGGCAAGGCCACGTCCTCGGGGATCACCAGGCCGGCGTCGGAGCGCAGCTGCTCGGGCGGGGTGGACTCGGGGTCGTCATAATAAATGGCGATCATCGCCCCCTGGGGGAATCGCAGCAGGCCGGCGGGCCCGGCCAGCGCCCCCAGGCGGGCGAAGGCCGCGGAGATCTGATTGTAGGGACCGACGTGGGCGACGGTGGCGACCCGCTGCGCGGGCATGGTCTCGATGGTGACGTTCATGATCGACTCCTTGGTGGCGATGTGGACGACGAGCTCGCGCGTCGGGTCGTCGCAGTAGTGCACGCCCGAAGGCGCGGCGAGCTCGGCTTGAGGCGGCCGGCCGCAGCCGGACCGCGGATCGGTCGCGCCCTGGCGGAACGCCGACGGCGACACGCCGTAGGCCTGGCGAAAGGCGCGGGTGAAGGCTTCGTGGGTCTCGTAGCCGGCGTCGAAGGCGATCGCGGTGACCCCGGCGTCGCTCGTCAGCAGCGCCCGCGCGGCTCGCTCGAGCCGCAGGCGCCGGTGCATCTCGAGCGGCGTCTCCCCGACCATGCCGCGGAACACCCGGTGGAAGTGAAACGGCGACAGCGCGGCCCCGCGGGCCAGCGCGGTCAGGTCGAGCGCCTGGTCGAGGGTTTGCGAGATCTGGACGACCGTGCGCAGCACCGCCGCCTCGTAGAAAGATCGCGTCTCCGCCTTCACCACCCGAGGCGTACCGCAGCCCCGCCGCGGTGACTTGACGGCCCTTGCGAATTTGCCCGCGGACCCCTCAGGGACCCGAATTGCCGCCTGCCGCGGTCACCAGGGATGAGAGTGCGAGATCGCGCACATCGACCTCCACCAGCGGCGGCAGCCACCAGCGGCAGCGGGGGCCGGGCGTCACGGTGAACGCGACGACCTCCTCGGAGTCGCCGGCCTCGAGCTGCCAGCCCCGGCAATCGTCGCGGAACAGCACGACCCGCGGCGCCGGTCGCGACGCTCGCCGCTGCAGGCGGTAGCGGATCGTCGCCTCTCTGGCCAATCGCCGCGACAGGTCGGCGAGGCCGGCGTGGGCGCGAGCGGCCCACTGCATATCCGGGCCCTGGGCGAAGCGCGCGACGTCGACGGCGACCTGCCAGCAATCGCCGTCGCTGCGGCAGACCTCGAGGTAGGTCCAGTCGAAGGTCGACGGAGCCGCGACGATCACCGCCACGTGGGCACCCGCCAATTCGACGACGTGCCAGTCGGGCGGCAGCGGCGTCGGCAGCGAATCGCGGGTGGTCCGCACGATCAGCAGGTCGCGCGCCTCGTGCCCCGCAGCGCGGCCGTCGGCGGGTTCGAGCGCGGCCAGCGTCGATACGAGGTCGAACGCCCGCGGGCCGCGGAGGTGGCGGTAGAGGTCGCCGAACGCCAGGCCGCGGCCGTAGAGCTCGCGCGCGACCTCCTCGGCCTCGACCAGGCGAAACTGCGGATCGGTCGCGCGCTGCACCGCCCACAGACCGACGTGCCCTGCCACCACGAGGCCGGCGAACACCCGCTGGACGCGACGCGAGACCCGCGAGCTCAGCGCCATGCTGGCGACGATCGCCGCCGGCGTGACCGCCGGGGCGAAGTAACGCGGGTCGAGGCCGTGGCCGCTCGCCAGCGACAGCAATGTCAATACCACGAGGCCATGGAAGCAGGCGAGCACTGCCACGATTCGCGCGCGCCGCAGCTCCGCGCCCGCGAGCCAGCGGCGGGCCAAAAGCCCCGCCGCGAGCGCGAGGGACAGCCCGCCGAGGCCCGCCGCGGCGTACGGCGCGAGGATGACGTGGTTCTCGGCGAACGCGCCGGGTGAGAGCAGTGCGAGGACGCCGACGAAGATTGCGCCGGCCGCCGGCAGCACCAGCGCCGGCCGCCGCGAGGCCGCCGCGGCCACGAACAGGCCGAACGGGACCAGCACCCCCGCGGCCACGTGGACGTCGACCGCCAGCGCCAGCGCGGCCGCGGCGGCGAGGAACGCCGCCGCGCTGCCGGTACGCGCTGCGTGCAGCAAGGCCAGGAATGTCGCCACCAGCGCCAGCGGCCACGGCGTCGGGTTCCACAGCCGCGGGTAGCCGATCGTCAGCAGCGTCGCCGGGAACCACAGCGCCCAGGTCAGGCCATTGGCAGGAGCGTCGAGGCGACGCGCGACCAGCGGGACCAGGGCGGCCGCGCACGCCAGGAGCAGATCGGCCGCGTGCTCGATCGCCGCCACGCTCCATCCCCAATGCTCGCGCAGCTCGAGCAGGCGCGACCAGGTGGTGCCCTGCATCAGGCCGGCGAAGCTGCTGCGCGGCCCGGCACCGGGACAATGGGTGCCGAGCACACAATCGCGGGCGATCAGCAGATCGCGCGCGGTGTCGAGGTGAAGCGGCGCGTGGGCGCGAAAGCCGGCGAGGAGCGCCCAGGTGCCGACGAACCAGGCCAGCGGCGCGCGCCGCCCTGCCGTCCCTTGCGGCTCTCGAGTCACCTGTGCATGAACAGCCCGGAGCACGCGGCAAGTCCCGCGCCGACACGAGCGCAGCCCTCGATCTCTACCACAGCGCGGACTCGCCCGCGGCGAAAACGGCTCTTTCGCGCTCTCACTCGCTCTCGCCCCTGGCCGCGCGCGCGAGGGTAAGCGCGCTATCGTGGCGGCCGTGCCGGGTCTCGCGCTGCTCGTCTGCCTCGCCGCCCCGCCCGCGCGTGCAGCTCCATGAGCAGCGCCCGGGCGAGGCCTCTCTTCGAACACGTCGCTTCAGACCCCGCCCTTCCGCTCTCGAGCGCACCCATGACCCAGACGAACGCCTACGCACTCGCCGACGCCGCCCACGACCCCGAGCTCGCCCGCCTGCGGACCATCGAGGCCGACTGGGACGCCAAGACGCGGCGGCACCTCCAGGACCTCGGGCTCGCACCCGGACATCGCTGCCTCGAGGTCGGCGCCGGCGCCGGCGGCGTCGCCAGATGGCTCTCGGGACAGGTCGGTCCGGGCGGCAAGGTCGTCGCCACCGACATCGACCCGCGCTTCCTCGCCGACCTGAAGGCCGACAACCTCGAGGTGCGCCGGCACGACATCGCCGTCGACCCGCTCGAGACCGACTGCTACGACCTCGTCCACTGCCGCGTCCTGCTGATCCACATGCGCGACCCGGCGGCCGTCCTGCAGCGGATGTTCGCCGCCGTGCGGCCCGGCGGCGCCCTCCTGCTCGAGGAGACCACCGGCCGCGCGGGCTACGGCGTCCCCGGCTGGCGCGGCGCCGCAGCCTTCGAGCGCGCCGAGGCGCGATACCTCGCCATGCTCGCGGCGATCGGCGTGCGGATGACCTTCGGCGCCCGCCTGCCGGGCCTGCTGCTGGGGCTCGGCGCGGTCGACGTCGGCGCCGAGGAGACCGCACACTTGCTGCGACCCGGCCCGCAGATCGCCCTCAGGCTGGCGACCGTGCGAGCCCTCCGCGCCCACGCGGTCGCCTCCGGCTCGTTCACCGAGGCCGAAGTCGACGAGTACTGCGCCCTGCTCGCCGACCCCGATCTCGTCGCCGTCAACTCGCCCCTGATCAGCGTGTGGGGCCGACGCCCCTGAGCGAGGCGGACGCGCGGCGCGGAGCTTGACCGCGACGAGGCGCGAGTGTACGGTACGGTTCCGTACACTTCGGCAGCAGCGCGATGCAGAGGGGCGAGCACCGTGAAAGAGCCATCCTCGGGGCGGCCCTCGAGCTCCTCGCGGAGGTGGGCTACGAGGCGTTGACGATGGACGCCGTGGCCGCGCGGGCGCGAGCCAGCAAGGCCACGATCTACCGCCGCTGGCGGAACAAGGCCGAGCTCGTCAAGGCCGCCCTCGACTCGCTCGACGCCGAGGACAACGCGGCGATCCCGGACACCGGCGCGCTCCGCTCCGATCTCGTCGCAGTGATGACGGCGCTGCGCGACAAGGCCACCGAGCCCTACGTGAACCTGATCCAGGAGCTCGTCGTCGCCGCTCGACGCGACGAGGCGCTGGCCGCCGCGCTGCGCTCGCACCGCGAAGACCTCGAGCTCTCGCCGTTCGAAGCGGCGCTCCGGCGGGCGACGCGTCGAGGGGACGTGCCACGCACCGTCGACAGGGAGCTGGTCCATGACGTGGCGGAGGCGATGATCCTCCGGCAGCTCCACACGGGCTCGCCGTTCGACGACGCGTTCATCTCCCGCGTGGTCGACCGGGTGCTGCTTCCCCTGCTGCGACGGAGACGGAGCCACCGATGAGAGAGGTCCCCGTCCTGATCGCGGGCGCAGGTCCCACCGGCTTGACGCTCGCCTGCGAGCTGGCCCGACGCGGCGTGACGTGCCAGCTGATCGAACGAGCCCCGCAGCTGTTCCTCGGCTCGCGCGCCAAGGGCCTGCAACCTCGCACGCTGGAGGTCTTCGACGACCTCGGCGTGATCGCGCGGGTGCTGGAGGACGGCGCGCCGTTCCCCCCGTTTCGCCTCTACGCCGGGAAAGCGGTGCTGTGGGAGCGCAGCCTGGAGGAGATGCTGGGGACCCCGGCGCCCGCGCCGTCGCCGGGTGTGCCGTTTCCGCGGGCCTGGCTCCTCCCGCAATGGCGCACCGACGCGATCTTGCACGATCGATTCGTCGAGCTCGGGGGTGCCGTCGAATTCTCGACCGAGCTGACTGGATTCGCCCAGGACGCCAATGGCGTCACCGCGACCCTGCAGCGCGACGGGGTCTCCCACTGCGTGCGGGCGCAGTACCTCGTCGGCGCCGACGGCGGCCGCAGCTTCGTGCGCAAGGCCACCGGCGTCGGCTTCGCGGGCGAGACGTACGATACGGAGCGGACCTTGATCGGCGACGTGCGTGCGTCCGGCGTGGCGGCCGGCGCGGCCTGCCACATCTTCACCGCCGGCGGCGATCTGCAACGGCGCTTCTCGCTGTGGAACCTGCCGGGCAGCGAGTACTTCCAATTCGTCGCCACAGTGGGCGCCGACGAGGTCCCCGAGCTCTCGCTCGAGTCGGTGCAGAAGCTCCTCGAGGCCCGCGCCGGACGAACGGACATCCGCTTGCACGACCTGCGCTGGGTGTCGCTCTACCGGATCCATGTGCGCATGGTGGAGCGATTCCGGATCGGGCGGGTCTTGCTCGCGGGCGACGCGGCGCACGTGCATTCGTCGGCGGGCGGCCAGGGCCTGAATACCAGCATTCAGGACGCGACCAACCTGGGATGGAAGCTCGCCGCGGCGCTCCACGGGGCCGGCCCCGGCATCCTCGACACGTATGAGGAGGAGCGGCTGCCGGTCGCCGCCCAGGTGCTCGGCCTGAGCACGACGCTGCATGGGCGAGACTTCCGGCCCTCCCTCGGTCCGACGCCCGCGATCCACCAGCTCGACATCACCTACCGCGGTAGCACTCTGGCCGTGGACGACCGGGCGACCCCGGGCGAGCTGCGAGCCGGAGATCGGGCGCCCGACGCCCGCCTGCCCGACGGGACCCGGCTGTTCGACGCCTTTCGCGGGACCCACTTTACGCTGCTGGTGTTCGGACAGCGGGCCGCGCCCGCGGACACGGGCGCCCGGATCGTGCGAACGGCGTCCCTCGACGGGTACGACGTCGGAGAGGACGCTCTCGTCCTTGTGCGCCCCGACGGCTACATCGGGGCGATCAGCTCGTCCGTCGAGACGATCCACGATTACCTGCGCAGATTCGTACCAGGCGCTCCCTCGACGGATCGCCAGCGTCCCGGCTGACGGCTCCCCGCGGCCCCGGGCGACGCGGAGGCGCAGCTCGTGGGCCCCAATCGAACGGTTTTTGCGGGCGACAGGGCCCTCTCGATCGAGGTCGACCTCTCGCAACAGTGGGACCTTTCGCCGCCGGGCCTCTCGCTCCAGATCATCGCCGAGCCGGGGTAGCCTGCTCGCGTTTGCTTCCCCTCGTCGGGCGTCTGGCGCTGCGATCGGGTACATTCGAAAGTGATGCCCGAGCTTCGGGCCTCGCTCTGCGGTCTCCGCCGGCCGCTGGCGAACCCGTCGTCGCGGCCGAGCCCACGCCGTGAGGCCGGCGTCCGCGCTGGCCCACCCCGGTCGACCGTGTTATCGCATGCCCATGGCGCTGCGCTCGCAGGAACGTTCCACGCCCATGCTCGACCTGATGCTCGCGGGCTCCGTGCTGGTGATGGTCGTGTTCGTCGGTTTGGCCGCCGTGGAGCGGGACTGGTTGTTCGGGACCTTCGCGGCGATCTTCGCGCTCGGCGCGGCGTATCTCGTGAGGGTGAAGCTGCGGCTCGCCGGGCAACGACGACCGGGCCCGCTCGAAGCAAGCGCCGCGACGACCGCGCCTCGAGCCTTCGTGACCGACGCCAGTCATTCCATCGGCGCGCGCGCTCGCGACGGGCTCGTCGTGATCGGTCAGGACGTCGCAGCGTTCGTACCGACGAGCCAGTGGCACCAACTCGGCGTGGAGCTCGTCGTCGGCCTGTTCTTCCAGCGCGTGCGTCTGTCGCGGCTCGCGCTCGACGCGAGGGACACGCCCGCGCTCGCGAGCGAGCTCGCCGAGCTCGTCCGGCACCGCGACGGCTTCCTGCTGGACGAGCGCTGGTCGTGGGCCCTCCGCGGTCACGCCCTTTGGCGGGCCGAGAGCAAGGAGTTCCTGACACTCAAGGCCCGACCGCCCGCCGCGGGCCTCGGCCGCTGGCCCGTTCTCGCCACGCCGCCGGCGGCCCAACTACGGCGAACGTACGTCAAGATCCTGTCGATCGGCGGCTTGATCTCCGGGCTCATCGCCGCGGCCGGCGTGGCGGCCTGGCACTTCAGCTCGGACGTGGATTATCTGCTCGCGGGGACGGTCTTTGCAGCCCTTGTCGGCGGCAGTGTCGTGGCCGGGGTGGTCCTGGCGACGAGACAGCTCGCCGGCGACCGCTGACCGCCGCCTGTCGCGGGAGCGTCACTACGCGTCCGCGAGCACGTACAGTCGAGTCTGGACTCTGACAAATGAAATCAGGACGATCCACGGTAGATCGTCCGGCCCTGCGCCCTTAACCTGTCTCTCGTCAAGGCCGCGGCTCGCGGCGGAGGAGAAGAGTGCCATGAAAGCGACGTATGGATTCCGCGCCACGATGACCGCCCGTCCCGGCAAGGGCGACGAGTTGATCGACCTCCTGCTCAGCGTGACGACCGGCGCGCGACCGGCCCTTAGCGAGCACTGCGTCCTCTACCTCGTCGGTCGCTCGGCCAGCGACCGCGACGTCATCCACGTCACGGAGGGCTGGACCACCAAGGAGGCGCACGCGGAGAACTTCGCCGGCGCGCAGGCCAAGGCGTTCCTGGCGAAGCTCGCCCCGCTCGTCGAGGACGGCGCCCAGTACCAGGACGAAGTGCCGGTCGGCGGCCGCCTGCTCGACGGAGGGGCGCGATGAAAACGACTCGTGCCCTCGTCGACCGCGAGCTCGCCCCGTTCCTCGATGCAGTGGCGCCGCTCGACTTCACCCCGGAGAACTTGCCGGAGATCCGTCGCACGGCCGACGCGACGCCGCCGCTGCCCGCACCGACGACCGGCGCCGTCACGCGCGAGGAAGTGACGATCCCCGGCCGCGACGGCGCGCCGCCCGTGCGGGCGCTGGTGTACCGGCCCGCCGAGGTCGAGGCCGGCGCCCGGCTCCCCGCGGTGCTCCACCTGCACGGCGGCGGATTCGTCATCTGGAGGCCCGAGATCAACGACGCCCGCAATCGTCACATCGCCGCGGACATCGGCTGCGTCGTGGTCTCCGTCGATTACCGCCTGGCCCCGGAGACCGCCTTCCCCGGGCCGCTCGAGGACTGCTACACTGGCCTGCTCTGGTTGCATTCGCACGCGGACGCCCTGCAAGTCGACCCCGCGCGGATCGCCGTGCAGGGCGAGAGCGCCGGCGGCGGTCTGGCGGCAGCCCTCGCGCTCCTCGCCCGCGACCGCGGCGAGGTCCCGCTGGCCTTCCAGCTGCTCGTCTATCCGATGCTCGACGACCGCACCGGCTCGCGCGAAGCCGACGGTCCGAACGAGTACGCCGGCCAATTCGTGTGGACGCCGGCGAGCAACCGCTTCGGCTGGCGCGCCATGCTCGGGCACGAGCCGGGCCGAGGCGACGTCTCGCCCTACTGCGCGCCGGCGCGTGCCGTCGATCTCGCCGGGCTCCCGCCGACGTTCATGCAGGTCGGCGCGCTCGACCTGTTCGTCGACGAGGACATCGACTACGCGCGCCGCCTGCTCCGCGCCGGCGTCCCCACCGAGCTGCACGTCTATCCCGGCGCCTTCCACGGCTTCGACATCCTCCCCGGCACCCGGATCGGCGCCGCCTTCCTCCGCGAGGCCCACGAAGCCCTGCGCCGCGCGCTCGCCCGTTGAGCCGCTCGCTCTGTACATGGCCTTCAGGACATGGTTGCTTCGAGCTCGACGGCGATGTCATGAAACAGAGGTCACGCGCTCGACCAGCATGTTTTCACGGCATCGGGCCCGTCGGGCCAGCTCCGCATCTGGACCGGTCCCCAACCCAACGACGTAGGGCCGCCTCGCTCGCCGCGGAGTCGGTGATTGCTCGTCGCAGAGGCGTGTGAGACCCTTCGGAGCAGCGAGCGACAAGAACGCAGCGAAGGGAGCATCATGTCCACGAGCACGATCCAGGAAGTCATGCGCGAGCTCGCGGCCCTCGAAGACCCGAAGATGCGCGAGGCCAACGAACGCCGCGGCGACGACCACGGCGTGAACCTCACCCATCTTCGCACGCTCGCCAAGCGACTCAAGACCCAGCATGAGCTCGCAGTTCAGCTCTGGACCACCGGCGATACGGCAGCGCGCCTCCTCGCGACCCTGATGTGCAAGCCGAAGAGCTTCTCCGCGGCCGAGCTCGACGCGATGATCCGCGACATCGCCGCGCCCAAGCTCCTCGATTGGTTCATCGTGAACGTGGTGAAGCCCGGCCGCCACGCCGAGGAGCTCCGTCCGGGCTGGAAGGACGGCGACGACCTCGTCGGTCGCGCCGGCTGGACCCTGACGACCGAAAGAGTCGTCAAGAACGCCGGAGGCCTCGACCTCGCGGCGCTGCTCGACCAGATCGAGAAGGAGATGAAGCAGGCACCTGCCCACAAACAGTGGGCGATGAATCACTGCCTCGCGGAGATCGGCATTCATCATCCAAAGCTTCGCAAGCGGGCGATCGGGATCGGCGAGCGGCTCGCTGTCCTCATCGATTATCCCGCCTCCCCTGGCTGCACGCCGCCCTACGCGCCGCTCTGGATCGCCGAGATGGTTCGCCGCCGCGAGGAGGCGGGCGGCGCATGAGGGCGCAGCGAGCGAGCACGCGCCGTCGCGGATGACGACCCCGACAGCGACCTGCTAGCGCGGGGCAAGGCGAGCGAGGAGGACCTTCGCGGTCGGTCCCGAGGAGGCCGGGTTCTGGCCGGTGATCAACTGGCCGTCGGTGACCGTATGAACGCCCCAGTTCTTGACCTTGGAGAAGATGGCGCCGAGCCTCAGCAGCTCGTCCTCGACGAGGAACGGCACCACCTTCGTCAGGCCGACATCCTCCTCCTCACCATTGGTGAAACCGGTGACGCTCTTACCCGCGACGAACGGCTTGCCGTCCGGGGTCTTGACGTGGCGCAGGACGCCCGGCGCGTGACAGACGAGCGCGACCGGCTTGCCGGCTGCGAGGAACGATTCGATGAGCGTGATCGAAGCCCGATCTTCGGCGAGGTCCCACATCGGGCCGTGGCCGCCAGGGTAGAACACGGTGTCGAAGCCTCCCTGCTCGACGCTGTCGAGGCGGACCGTCTGTGCGAGTTGGGCCCTGGCGACGTCGTCGGCGTCGAACCGACGGGTGAGCTCGGTCTGGAAGTCCGGCTCGTTGCTCTTCGGATCCAGCGGCGGCTGGCCACCCTTCGGCGACGCCAGGACGATCTCGACGCCGGCGTCCTTGAACACGTAGTAAGGCGCGGCCAGCTCCTCGAGCCAGAAGCCGGTCTTGCGGCCAGTGTTTCCGAGTGTATCGTGCGAAGTGAGGACCATCAGGATCTTCATGACTGTCTCCTTGTGCCCGGTTTACGTCGATCTGTCGACTCCTGATCCTGTACGACTCCGAGCGGCTGCCGTCATTGTCGCTTGTCGGCCCGCTCGGAGGTGAAAGCAGGCGGCTGTGCAAACCCATGGCGAGCGTCCGCGGGCGAGCCTGTCGCGCAGCCGCGAGTCGTCGCCGAGGGACGCGTCGGCCTCGCTCTTCCAGCCGCCAGCGTGGGTCAGGCCTTCCCTCCGACCGCCGCGGCAACTTGACGCCCGCGACGCCCTGCCCGACCCGAAGGTGCTCGCCGATCGCTTCACCGCCGACCTCCGCGCACGCCCCATGGAGGTCGGGCCGCTGCGGCTCGTGCCCGACCCGCCGCGGCCCAGGCACTCGCGCCGGCGGGCCTCGGCGGCGTCGCCGGCGAGTCCCAGGGTTTGGCGCGGGCGAGCGGCCGGACGCGTGCGCAGGCAGGCAGCGGGTTCACCGCCGCGAACCGGGCGTGGTTGTCGATCGCGTGCGAAGCGGCGAAGATGTGCGGCGAGACAGCGCGATGCACGTGCTCATCGTGGACGACGACGAGGAGACGCTGGAGCTGGTGGCGAGCACCCTGCGACGCGAGGGACACCGGTCCACCCTGGCGACCGGGCCGGGCGAGGCCCTGAGCGCGGTTTCAGAGGCCGAGTTCGACGTCATCGTGCTCGACGTCATGCTCGGCGACGCCTCGGGGCTCGAGCTGTGCGGCGAGCTGCGCCGCCGGGGGGTCCAGACGCCGATCTTGTTCCTGAGCGCGCGAGGCACCGTCGGCGCCCGCGTCGACGGGCTGGACGCCGGCGCCGACGATTACCTGCCCAAGCCCTTCGCGCTGCGCGAGCTCGTGGCCCGGCTGCATGCGCTCGGCCGCCGCGGCCCGAGCCTGCGGCCGACCGTCCTGCGCGCGGGGGCGGTGCAGCTCGATTTCACGGCGCGCAAGGCCTTCGTCTCCGGGCGCGAGGTGCCGGTCACCGCGCGTGAATGGGACGTCCTCCGCGTCCTCGCCGACGCCCGCGGGCGCGTCGTCAGCTTCGACGACATCCTGGCGCGCTCGTGGGGCGAGGCGTCCGAGCGGACGCGGGCGAGCCTCGAGGTCATCATGTCGCGGCTGCGGCGCAAGCTCGACGCAGGTGACGAACGCGAGCTGGTGCGGACGGCTCGCGGCCTGGGCTACGCGCTGGAGCTCGAATCATGAGACGACGCGCCTCCGTCGTGCAGACGGTGCTGAAGGCGTACCTGGTCAGCGTGATCGCGTTCTCGACGGCGACCGTGACCGTCGGCAGCGCGGCGATGCTGCTCATCATGGTGCGACGCGACGATGACCACGCGACCGCGCTGGCGCGGACGGTGGGGACCGAACTGAGCGACTACGAAGCCGACCGGCGGCCCGACAAGGACGCCCTCATCGCTCCCGAGCTGCAGGCCGAGCAGTGGTTCGGACGCCGCATCGAAGCCTGGCGCGGGCCGGAACGCATCGGCGGCCCCACAGAGCGGGGCGTCCTGTCCGATTGGACAGGTCAAGAAGGCTGCCGCCAGGCGGAGCTGGACGGGCTTCGGTCGCGTATCTGTGCGGTTCAGACGGACGCGGGCGCCACGGTCGTCGTGGCCTCGCCGCTGGCCGCGATCATCACGGACCTCGTGCCGCTGATCGCGCGATGATCTTGAACGCGCTCGCCGTGACCGTCGTGCTGGCGATCCTCGGCCGCCGCTGGCTCCGTACGCGTCTGTCGCCGCTGGCGGAGTTCGAGCGCGAGCTCGGGACCTTGAGGGTGCTGGATCGCAACCAGCGGATCGAGAGCGACTGGGGGGTCGCCGAAGTCGATACCCTGGCTTCCACGCTCAACTCGCTGCTCGAGCGGATCCAGCGGTCGGTCGAACGCGAGCAACGCTTCGTCGCCGACGCGGCTCACGAGCTGCGGACGCCGCTGACGCGGTTGTGCGGCCAGCTCGAGCTGGCCAGCGGAGAATTGCCCGCCGGGTCGGCGCTCCACGACCGGATCACGGCGGCGGCGCGGACGAGTCAGGAGCTGGGACGCACCATGGAGATCCTGCTCGCGCTCGCGCGCAACCAGGCGATCACGGGCGAAGCGGTCGATCTCGACGAGGTCGTCGCGGCTTGCGTCGCATCGCTCTCGCCGGTCGATGCTGCGCGAGTTCACGTGCGTCAGGGAAACGAGCCGGTGATCGTCCGCGGCGACGAGCTGTTGCTGCGGCTGGCGGTCGGCAACCTGCTGGACAACGCGCTCAAGTATTCACCGGGAGCCGTCGAGGTCCACACCCGTACGGGCGCGGACGAGATCGTCGTGCAGGTCGACGACCACGGCGCCGGTCTGTCCGAGGCCGATCTGGCCCGCGTCCGCACACCTTTCGTTCGCGGCACGAACCACGCGCGCCGCGTCCGCGGCGCCGGCCTGGGCCTGGCCCTCGTCGAGCACGTGGCTGCTCTCCATCGCGGCTCGCTCGGGCTCGTCAACACCGGGAGTGGAACTCGCGCCACGCTGCAATTCTCGCCGTGGTGTTCGTCGACGGCCTCGGGCCCCGATTGAGCCGAGGCGACGGCGCGGCGCTCGTCCTCGGCGTTAGGCGCCGGTTAAGCT
Source organism: Nannocystis punicea (assembly GCF_026965555.1). GTDB lineage: Bacteria > Myxococcota_A > Polyangia > Nannocystales > Nannocystaceae > Nannocystis > Nannocystis punicea. The sequence continues at coordinate 7,989,808 of NZ_CP114040.1, forward strand.
GGGGCGGGTAGGCTCCGCCGCGTTGCTCCGAACGAGGACATCGGCGACAGCTCGCGTCGGTCGCCACGCGCTGGCGGACACGTCTCGGTCGACCGCGAGACGACGGCTCGCAAAGGCGGCCCAGGTCCTGCTGCTCACGGGATGTGCCAGCTCCCGCTTCGACCGGGAGTGGATCGCCGACGATCTGGCGGAGCGGGTCCCCGGCGTCGCCGTCGGCGCGCCCGAGCCCGGGCAGGAGCCGGCCCTGCCCGCCGGCGTCTCGCTGACCGACGGGCTCGACGCGGGCGAGGCCGTCAGCGTCGCGCTCTGGAACAGCCCGGGGTTTCAAGCCGACCTCGCGCAGCTGGCCGTCGCCCGCGCCGATCTGGCCGACGCCGGGGCGCTGCCGAACCCGATGCTGACGATGCTGTTCCCGCTGGGCCCGCACCAACTCAGCGGCTATCTGCTGCTCCCCCTCGCCGCGCTGGCGCAGCGTCCTGCCCGGGTCCGGGCCGCGCAGCGCGACGTGGAGCGCGTCGCCCACTCGCTGGTCCAGACCGGCCTCGATCTGATCCGCGACGTCCGGCTCGCCCACGCCGACGCCGCGGCAGCGGCCGAACGTGCTCGCGCCCGCGCCGAGCTGGTGGGGCTGTGGACCGAGAGCGAGGAGCTGGCCCAGGCGCGCGTGGACGCCGGGGACACCAGTCGACTCGAGCGCGACGCGATCCGGGCCGAGGCGCTGCTGGCCGCCGATCTGGCTGCTCGCGCCGAGCATGACGCAGCGCTCGCCCGCCTGCGCTTGCGTCAGCTGCTCGGAGTGACGAGCGCGGCCTTGCCCGACGGCACGCCGCTCGTGGCCGACTCCACCGCATCGACGAGCGACCCCGAGGTCCTCGTGCGCGAGGCGCTGGCGGCCCGCCCCGACCTCCGCGCGGCCGAGCTCGCGGTCGAGGCGGCCGGCAAGCGCCTCGGTCTCGAGCGGGCGCGGATCTTCCAGGGGCTCCTGCGCGTCGACGGGCAGCTCGACGCGCAGGGCTTTCACCCGTCGCTCGGCTTTCACCAGATCGAGCTGCCGATCTTCAACTGGAATCAGGGCGGACGCGCCCGGGCCAAGGCGGAGCTGCAGCGGGCGCTGTGGCGCTACGCCCAGCTGCGGCAGCAGATCGTCGCCGAGGTCGCGACCGCGGAGCTACAGGCCCGCCAGGCCCACGAGTCGCTGAGCCGCTGGGACGAGCAGGTGCAGACGCTGACGCGCACGGTGGCCGCGGCGACCAGCAGCTTTCGCGCCGGCTCCGACTCTTACGTGGTCGTCCTCGACGCCAACCGCCGGCTGCAGGACGCGCGGCTGCGCGAGGTCGACCTTCGCGCCGATCTGCGCCGCGCGCTCGCCCAGCTCGACCGCAGCGTCGGTCGCCGCCTGACCCCGTCACCGACCGCCTCGCCCGCTCGAAGGGGCGCCGGAGGAACCACCGATGCCGCGCCCCGTCCTTGAGTCGATCGCCGCGCTCGCGGCCGCCTGCGCCGCCTGTGGGGCTCCGCCGAGCGCTCCGCCGGCCAGCCCGCCGCCGGTCGTGACGCGCGCCCACGGCGACGAGCGATCGCTGGCCGCGGTGACGCTGACCCCTGAGGCGGAAGCACGCCTCGGGATCGCCGTCGCAACCGCGCAACGGCACGAAGTGCTGCAGGTCCGGCGCTTGCCCGGCGAGGTGGTCGCCCGTCCCGGCGGCACCGTGATGCTCACCGCGCCGGTCGCCGGCCTCGTACGAGCGCCGGCCGACGTGCCGCGCCCCGGCGACGTCGTCGCCCAGGGCCAGCCGCTCGCCCGCCTGGTGCCGCTGGCGGCCGTGGACCGCGACCTGCGGGCCCAGGGCCAGAGCCGCGTCGCCACGGCCGAGGCGCGCCTGGTCGCCGGCAACAGCCGGGTGCAGCGCGCCGAGCGGCTCATCGAGTCCGGGGCCGGCAGCGAGCGCGCCGCGGAGGACGCACGCGTCGAGCGGGACATCGCGGCGGCGGAGCTCGAGGCAGCCAGAGCTCGACTGCGGATGATCGACCGCGCCCCGCTGGCCGCCGACGTCGCCACCACCCTGCGAGCGCCGATGTCCGGGGTCGTGCGCCAGGTCCTGGTCGCCGAGGAACAGGCGGTCGCGGCCGGCGCCCCGCTGCTCGAGCTCGTCAGCAGCGATCCGCCGTGGGTCCGCGTGCCGGCGGTGGCGGCCGAGCTCGCGGACCTCGACGGGTCTTCCGTCGAGGTCACGCCGCTCGGCCGCGCCGCCGCACCGCTCACGGCGACGCCGCTCGCCGGACCGCCGCTCGCCGATCCGCTGGCCGGCACCGTCGACTTGTACTTCGCCCTCCCCGCCGCCGGCGCGTTCCGCCTCGGCGAGCGTGTCGGCGTCGCCCTGACGCTGCGGCGCGAGGCGCCCGCGCTGGCCATCCCGAGCTCGGCGATCGTTCACGACCTCCACGGCGGCGCATGGGTCTACGTGCCGCTCGGCGAGCACCGCTACGATCGCCGCCGCGTCGACCTGTCCCGAGTGACAGGCGGCCTCGCGCTCGTGGCCCGCGGGCTCGCGCCGGGCGACGAGGTCGTCGTCACCGGCGCCGTCGAGCTGTACGGCAGCGAGTTCGGGGCGGGTCACTGAGGTCGCGATGCACTGGCTGATCCACGCCTGCCTGCGCCTGCGCCACGTCGTCGTGCTCGCCGCGGCGCTGCTGATCGTGCTCGGGATCCGCCTCGCCGGCGACACTCCGGTCGACGTGTTCCCCGAGTTCGCGCCGCCGATGGTGGAGATCCAGACCGAGGCGCCGGGCCTCTCGAGCATCGAGGTCGAGCAGCGGGTGTCGGTGCCGCTCGAGACGGCGCTGAGCGGCACCCCGTGGCTGCGGACCCTGCGCTCGAAGTCGGTGCTCGGGCTGTCCTCGGTGCTGCTGATCTTCGATCGCGGCACCGACCTGATGGCGGCGCGCCAGCTCGTGCAGGAGCGGCTGGCCCGCGCGGCGCCGCAGCTGCCGATGGTCGCCCGGCCGCCGGTGTTGATGCCGCCGCTGTCGTCGACCAGCCGATTGCTGAAGATCGGCGTGTCCTCGCCGACGCTGTCGCAGATGGAGCTGACCGACCTCGTCCGCTGGACCCTGCGCCCGCGGCTGATGGCGGTGCCGGGGGTCGCCAACGTGGCCGTGTGGGGCCAGCGCGATCGCCAGCTGCAGGTCCAGGTCGACCCCGAACGCCTGCGGCTGCACGGCGTCCGCCTCGACGAGGTCCTGCGTGCCGCCGGCGACGCCACCCAGCTCGGCGCCGGCGGGTTCGTCGATACGCCCAACCAGCGCTTGCCCGTCGCGCACGCCCCCGGGGCCGCCGATGCGAAGGCGCTCGGCGAGGTGGTCGTCGCCGTCCGCGGCGGCGCTGCGCTGCGGCTCGCCGACGTCGCCGACGTCGTCGAGGCCCACCCGCCGCCGATCGGCGACGCGGTCGTCGACGGCGGCCCCGGCCTGCTGCTCATCGTCGAGAAGCAGCCGTGGGGCAACACTCTGGCCGTCACCCGCGAGGTCGAGGCGGCGCTGGCAGCCATCGCCCCGGCCATGCCCGCGGTCGTCCTCGACTCGACCATCTTCCGCCCCGCGACCTTCATCGAGCTGGCGCTCGACAACCTCGGCCGCGCCCTCGTGCTCGGCTGCGGCCTGGTGGTGTTGATCCTCGGCTGCTTCCTGTTCGACCTGCGCACCGCCGCGATCAGCATCCTCGCCATCCCGACCTCGCTGCTCGCCGCCGTCGCCGTCCTCCACGGCTGGGGCGCGAGGATCGACACGATGGTCCTGGCCGGCCTCGTGATCGCCCTCGGCGAGGTCGTGGACGACGCCATCATCGACGTCGAGAACATCCTCCGCCGCCTGGCCGAGAACCGCCGGCGAGCCGTGCCGCAGTCGAGCTTCCAGGTGGTGCTCGCGGCCTCGCTCGAGGTCCGCAGCGCCGTCGTCTACGCGACCGCGATCGTCATCCTCGTGTTCGTCCCGATCGTCTTCCTCGACGGCGTCGCCGGGGCCTTCTTCCGCCCGCTCGCGCTGGCCTACGTGCTGGCGGTGTTCGCGTCGATGCTCGTCGCGGTCACCTTGACCCCGGCGCTGTGCCTGTTGCTGCTGCCGCGCAGCCACGGGCACGAGAGCCCGATCGCCCGCGGCCTGCGCCGCGCCTACCGACCCTTGCTCGCCCCGCTGCTGGGCCGGCCGCGCCTGGCGGTGACGGTCGCCGCGGCCCTGTTCGCCGGCACTGCCGCGTCGGTACCTCGGCTCGGCGAGGGCTTCTTGCCCGAGTTCAAGGAGCACGACTTCCTGATGCACTGGGTCGCCAAGCCCGGCACCTCGCTCGAAGCGGTCGCCCGCACCGCCGTGCGAGCCAGCGACGAGCTGCGAGCGATCCCCGGCGTGCGCAACTTCGGCGCGCACATCGGGCGCGCCGAGGCAGCGGACGAGGTCGTCGGTCCCAACTTCGCCGAGCTGTGGATCAGCCTCGACCCCGAGGCCGACCATGGCCGAGCGCTGGCGCAGATCCAGGCCGTGGTCGACGGCTACCCCGGCATCTACCGCGACGTCCAGACCTACCTGCGCGAGAAGATGAAGGAGGTCCTGAGCGGCTCGGGCGGCGCGATCGTCGTGCGCCTGTTCGGCCCCGACCAGGACGAGCTGCGCCGCCAGGCCGCCGAGGTCGCGCGCGCGCTCGCCGGGGTCGAGGGAATCACCAACCTCAAGGTCGAGCCGCAGGTCGAGGTCCCGCAGATCGAGGTTCGCTTCAAGCCCGAGGCCGCGCGCCCGTTCGGCCTCAACCCGGGCGACGTCCGCCGCGCCGCGACGACCCTGATCCGCGGCACCAAGGTCGGCGAGGTCTACCGCGGCGAGCAGACGATCGAGGTCGTGGTCGTCGGCGCGGACCCTCTGCGCGAGGACCTCGCCGCCGTGCAGTCGCTGCGGATCGCGGCGCCGCTGGGCGGCGAGGTCACGCTCGCCGATGTCGCCGACGTCGCCGTCGTCCCCACGCCCAACGTGGTGCTGCGCGAGAGCGGCGCGCGCAAGCTCGACATCACCTGCGACGTCGCCGGCCGCGACCTCGGCCAGGTGGCCCGCGAAGTCGAGTCGCGCGTGCTCGCCCTGGCGCGCCCCGCCGGCTACCACCCCGAATTCATCGGCGAGTACGCCGCCCGCCAGGCCGCCCGCGACCGCCTGCTCGCGCTGTCGCTGCTCGCCGTGTTCGGCATCGGCGTGGTGCTGTTCGTCGACTTCCGCGCCCTGCGGCCGACCCTGCTGGTGTTCACCACTTTGCCCTTCGCGCTGGTCGGCGGCGTCGCCGGCGTGTGGTGGACCGGCGGCGTGCTGTCGCTCGGCTCGCTGGTCGGGCTCGTCACCGTCCTCGGCATCGCCGCGCGCAACGGCATCATGCTCGTCAGTCACTTCCGCCACCTCGAAGCCGAGGAGGGCGAGACGTTCGGTCCGGCGCTCGTCTTGCGCGGCGCCGCCGAGCGCGTCACGCCGATCCTCATGACCGCCCTCGCCACCGGCCTGGCCCTCGTCCCGCTGGCCCTCGGCGGCGAACGACCGGGCCAGGAGATCGAGCACCCGATGGCGGTGGTCATCCTCGGCGGACTCGTGAGCTCGACGGCCCTCAATCTGTTCGTCGTGCCCGTGCTCTATCTGCGCTACGGCGCCAGCCGCCGCTCGCCGGCGAGGTCACGCGAATCATAGCACCCGGCCCCTCGCCGGACGGACCTCCGCCCACGCGCCCCGGCCAGGCGCCGCCCAACTTCAAATCGGCGGAAGGCAGGGTGAGCTGTGGCCAAGGACGGGTCGTCGGCGTATTTCCGCCGAACTCGTCCTCGTCGAGCCCGACGTCGCCGCCCCAGGCCGCCTCCGCGAACCTCCATTCGTCGGACTTGCCGGCCCCGAAATTGCGCGGTCTCGCCGACCATCCGCGCGAACTCGAGGTCGAGTCGTAGGTGCGCACATCGAGGCCCGCGCGAGCGCCTCGTCGCCGGGCCCATCGCCTGCGCTCAATGAGGCTGCACGAGCGCGGCGCGAGCCCGCAGCAGCGGCGCATAATCGGGCTCGGCGGTGGCGACGTAGATCGACTCGGCCCGGGTCAGCCACTGCACCGCCTCGTCGAACCGCTGCTGCGAGCGCGCGAGCTCGCCGAGCGCCAGTATCGCGTCGGCGAGCTCCAGGTTGCGCGGCGGCAGCACCGCCTCGAAGTCCGCGAGCGCCGCGCGCAGCTCGCTCTCGGCCGCCTCGTGCTCCCCGAGCCGCCCGCGGAGCCGGCCCAGCTCGAGCGACAGGAGCCCGCGCTGCCGCACGTCCATCGGGCTCTCCGACCCGACGAGCGGCGAACGGGCCCGCTCCAGCGGCTCCATCGCCTCGCGGAGCCGGCCCAGCGCCGCCAACGCTCGCCCGTATCGCAGGAGCAGATCCTGGTACGCGGTCCCGTGGACGTCCGTATCCGCGTCGATCCCGGCGAGCGCCTGGTCGCGCGCCTTCTCCATCGTCGGCACGTCCCCGGCCGCCGCCGCCGCGTGCATGATCCACGACCACGTGACATTCGTCAGACTCTCGGCGCTCGTCGCCTGTGCGGCGAGGAAGTGTCGCAGCGCCGCGCCGCTGTCGTTCACGGCGAGCTCGGCGCGAGCCAGGCCGATCAGCGCGGTCCTCCGCGCGAGCTTGTTCTCGCTGCGATCGACGCGCGTCTGGAGCTCCTGCATCCGCGCGAGCGCCTCGCGCGGCCGACCGAGGTTCATCAGGGCGTGGGCGAGCAGCACCTCGTACATCGCGCGTTCGGGGTGATTCGGGCCGGACAACTTCTCCGACAGCTCGATCACCCGGCGAAAGATCGGCACCGCCTCCTCGTAGTGCCAGGTGTTCGCCAGGTGGTTGCCGAGATTGTACAGGGTGCTGATGCCCTGGGGCGTCTCGAGGCGACCGTGCCGCTCGCGCAGGTCGACGGCCTCCCTCAACTTCTCGTGGGCCCTCGCCCACTCTCCGCCCGTGGCATGAATGACGCCGACGGCGTTGAGGAACTCGCCGTAGATCTCCACGTCCCCCGCCACCGCCCGGTTCAGCGCCGTGATCAATGGCAGCTCGGCCCGCGCCTGTTCGGGTCGATGCAACGGATAGGCCAGGAGGAGCCCGCGCCGCGAGCTCGTCAGCGCCGCGATCGTCGCGTGACCCACCCCGATCGCCGTCCACAGCGCCTCGTCGAAGGATCGCAGCGCCGCCGCCGGCGCTCCGTCGCGGGCCTGCAGGGTCCCCTTGCGGAGGTACGCCTCGGCGAGCAGCGGCTCGTAGATCGTCGCCTTCTCGTCCGCGAGGACGCTCTCGACGAGCTGCAGGCCGAGGCGCGTCTGGGCCGTGTGCACGTGGACCTCGGCCTGCGCGAGCGTCTCGCGGTGCATCTGCACGCGCGCGCGCACCAGCGAGTCCTTGTGCGGCGGCAGCGAGGCCATCAGCGTCTCGACGTCCGCACAATCCGCGAGCGGAGGCAGCCCTCCGACCGCCTGGACCAGATCGTCGAGGTTGGCTGCGTCGGCGAGCGCGAACGCATCGATGGTGGCCGCGAGGGCAGCCCGCCGCTGATCGAGGCACGAGGTCCGCAGGTCGAACACGTGCGTCGACTGCCGCCCCTCGACGTGCGCGTGACAGGCGTCGTTGCGGAGCTGCACCCACGCGGCGGCGTAGCGCGCGAGCACCGGCTCGATCGCGGCGAGGAGCTCCCCGGCGCGCGCAGGCGCCTTCGCCTGCACGAAGGCGCGGACCTCCGCCGCGCGTCCGTCGTCCCACACGCCCGCGAGCTCCGGCCGCGCGTCCGGGCACTGCGGGGCGGCGACGCTCCCCCTGGTGGCTGCGATGCCGGCGACGCCGGCGACCACGGCGGTGGCGGCCAGCGCCGCGACGCGCCGGTATGCCACGCCGGGGTCGCGTTCGAGCGCCGCCAGCAGATCGGTCATCGCCGCGAAGCGATCGCCGGGCGCGGCCATCATGCCGCGGCGGAGCGCCTTGAACACCCGCGACGGCACCGGGCTCCCCGACGGCGCCGGCGCGACGCGGCCGTGCACGACATCGTCGCGCATCGCCGCGAACGACTCGGTCGAGAACGGCAGGCGGCCGTACAGGCTCTGGTAGAGCGACACACAAAAGCTGAACTGGTCGCTCTCGGCGGTCGCAAGCGCGCCGAGGTGCTGCTCCGGGGACATATAGGCCGGGGTGCCGAGGATCACCCCCATTCGGGTCAATGGCCGCATCAACAGCGGGACCGCGTCCTCCGGGCCCGCGGGCACCCCGGCCAGGTCCTCCTCGCGCAGGTCGCCGTCGCTCAGGCGCGCGAGGCCGAAGTCCAGCACCTTGACCTGCCCCTCGTCGTCGATCATCGCGTTCTGCGGCTTGAAATCGCGATGGACGAGCCCGGCCTTGTGCGCCGCCGCCAGCCCGCGGCCCGCTTGCAGGAACACGGACAGAATTTCCTTCCACGGGCGCGGTTCGTGCACCCACGCGTCGAGGCTGAGGCCGCGGACGAATTCCATCGCCACGTAGACCATGCCGTCCGTCTGCCCGACCTCGTGGACCGCGACGATGTTGGGGTGCGACAGCCGGGCCATCGCCTGCGCTTCGCGCAGGAGCCGTTTTTGCGCCGTCTCCTTCTCCCGGACGACCTCGCCGTGCAGCACCTTGACGGCGACCTTGCGATCGAGTTGGTCGTCGTAGCAGGCGTACACCACGCCCATCCCGCCCTGCCCGAGCAGCTTGAGCACCGTGAACCGCCCGAGTTGCACGGGCTGGGCCCGCCTGGGAAACAGCGCGCGCTTCACCAGCTGCTTGCCCAGCGGATCGCCGGCGTCGGCCGGCGGGGCGGCGGGCGTCACCCTGTTCTCCTCCGCGGCGCCGGCCCGCCCGGCCTCCGGCGTCACCCCCGACGACCCGACCGGATCGGCGCCGACGGTCGCGTCGAGGATCGAGGAGCCCCCGTCCGCCTCCAGGGCACCCGGTCTGCCGTCCGATTTTCGCACGCGAGGATTCACCTTCTGGTCGTCCGAAGGAGCTTTGTGCCCACACCCGCCGGCACTTCGCGTCCGCCGCGGATGAGCAAACATATACGCGTCGCCTCGACGAAGCTCGGCGCGAACTTGCGCCACCGAGCGTTGCGGCCCTCGCGGCCGCCCGTATCGGGTGAAGTCCGAGGCATCCCGGGTCGCGCGTGTGTGAGTGCGCGGCTGTTGGAGGTCCGATCGAGGCCTCAAATTCTTTGCGCCCCTCGGGTCACTACCTCGACACCGGACCAGTTCGCCGAGACCGGCCCTCCTCACTGACCTCCAGAAGTCGAGCCCTCATGCGCCCCTCCATCAAAGTCCTCGTCGCCCTGAACTTCTCCCTCGCGGCCGCATCGGCCGGCTGCGACGAGCTCGCGGCGGACGACCTCGCCGGCCAGCCCGACGAGCCCGTCTCGCTCCGCTGCGAAGATCCCCCCAATTGCTGGGGCACCAATTCCCCGTACGTGGGGAACTACCAGTTCTCCAACGTCCGGACCCGCGAGGGAGTCGAGGCGCCCACGCCCTCCGTGAACTCCGACGACGACGCCAAGTGGGAGACGGGGAAGCTCCAGCTGGCCGACTCGAGCTGGGTCAGCTTCGATTTCCTGGCCCCGACCGCGGAAGGCCAGCTGATCGCGCATATCCCCTCTACCAACACCTACGAACCGCTCGACCAGGCGCTCCAGGCGTTCTTCGTCCTGCGGATCCACCGCCCCGCCGCGAGCCCGCCGACGCAGCTCGTCCCGATCTGGCTGCGACACCACGATGTCTCGCCGAGCCCGGCCACCCCTACGTTCCGGGTGTGGACATACACGATCGCCGCGATGGCCACGCCGCCGTCGGGCAGCTACCCGTCCGAGGGCGTGCCGCCCAGCCTTCCCCCGGGTACACCCTTCGGACCCAACCCCTGGGACGGCACGTACTACTCGATCTGCCCCGCCTCCCTGCACGAGACCGGCAAGGCGCTGGCCCTGCAACACGTCGCGCTCAACTTCGACGGGCAGGCGGCCTGGCTCGAGGGCGCCCGCCAGGGCGGGTCGTACGACCTGAAGCAGCCGTCCACCTCGGTGCTCGCCTGCCAGGGGCACGCGTTCGCCAAGCCGCAGGAGTTCCTGGCGATCTCGCCCAATTCGTACCACAACGCCAACGATCCGGGCGAGCGGAGCTACGGCATCTCCGGGTACAACGCCGCGGCCAATGCGTACCGGGCGTACTTCGACGGCGCGCCGCGGACCGTGCTGGGCACGCCCATCAACTTCAAGGATCTCGCGCACAACCCCCCATGGTTCGACCAGACCACCCCGGCCTTTCTCCCGACCCCGCCGATCATCGGCGACTGGGAGTTCGTCCTCGAATCGGTATACAAGGACGTCGATGCCAACGGGGATGTGCTCGGCGCCAACTGCTATTATACGGAGTCCAGGTTCCTGGCCGGCGTCCACCGCCTCTTCAGCCCGCCCGGCACCAGCCTCCCGGGGTGGAGCAACATGGCGAGCTGCGGCGCCACCCAGAGCAGCTGGAGCACGTACGGCCCGATCGGCGCCTTCGTCATGGAATTCATCGACCCCCTCGGCGGCGGCGCCTCGTGAGACGGCGTCGCGGGCGGCAGCGACGATCTCGCCGAACGCCCGGCGGAGCACCACCTCGCGCTCAGACCGTCATCATTCCGGGATCGGTGCGGTGAGCAGCTTGACCGCGTCGTCGATGTGATAGATGGCGACCAGCACCTGGTCGCCGGCGGCCGCGGTGATCGGGGCGCTGGTGAGCTGCGCGGTGCACTCGCTCTCGGTCTGGATGTCGTGGACCCCGACCTCGAAGCTGCCCGGGGCCACGCTCCACGGCTCCGGGACGGCGGTCGAGCCGGTGAACAGGCACGGTTGGCCGACGATGGCGAACGCGGGCACGACCGTGCCGGGCAGGTCAAACAGGTTGTACGAGAATTGTAGGTTGGCCTGGCTGACGTCGCCGAGCTGCAGCTCGGTCTCGTCGAGCTGTTCGAACCGCGGCATCAACGGCACACGGGAAGATCCTGGGCCCATCTCCCGGTCGACCGGGCCGAGGCGCGCTGGTATCCATGGGGACCCCCATCATGTCCTGGACGCCGCATCACCCCGCCCCGATCGTTCAACTCGCCGCGGCGCCGCGCTCGCCGGCGCTGCGGATCTTCAACGGCAAGCCGTATTCGCTGGCCTTCCTCGCCGACGGCTCGCTGGTCGTCGGCGGCAGCCACGGCCTCACGCTGCACGACCCGGAGGCGCCCACGCCGGCGCGCGCGCGCGTCGAGGTCGGCGGCGTGGTCGACTGGATGCTCGCGCACCCCGATGGCGAGTCGGTGGTCGCGGCGATCCTCGATCCGCGCGGCCCCTCGGTGGTGCGAGTGTGGCCGGTCTCGGCGCGCGTGGTCACGCTGCTGCGCGTGCCCAGCTTCGAGTCGCAGTTCGTCGGCACGCTGTCGCCGGACGGCAGCCGCGTGTACTGGCGCCGCGGCGGCAAGCCGCCGGTGCTGTTCAGCTTCGACGCGCTCAGCGGCGCGCCGCTCCGCGAGATCGAGCTGCCGCAAGACGCCCTGCGCGCCGGCTCGCTGGCGGCGCGCGAGGACGGCACGGTCTACCTGGCGACCCAGCACATGCTCGTCGTCCACCCCGACGGCCGGCTCGAGCCGCGCGACGACAGCCCGTTCTTCATGGGCCCCGACCCGTTCTTCGCCACCGCCGACGGCGGCATGGTCTGCCGCGACGGCAAGCGGATCAGCTACGCCGACGGCAAGTTCGGCCACCTCCCCGACATCCCCGGCCACGCCCGCGGCCGGACCGTGTCGCACGACCGCAAGCGATTGACCCTCCATGATCCGCTCGACGAAGTGACGGTGTGGGACGTCGCCGCCGAGCGGGTGATCTTCGTCGGCAAGCAGGAGAAGGCGATCGGCAGCATCCCGAGCTGGCGCGGCAACTCGGCCGCGTCCAGCGCGACGCACGTGGCCGCGATCGACTTCAGCGACGCGAGCGTGCAGATCTGGCGCATGGACCAGCCGGCCCAGCCGATCGCCACCATGACCGGCTACAGCCAGGGCGCCCAGCGCTTGATGTTCCACGGCGGCTCGCTGACGGTGCAGACGTGCCAGCCCTCCAACACCCTCGACGGGGTGCTGGAGATCGACCTGGCGACCGGCGCGACGAAGATGCTGGAGCGCACCCGCGTGCTCGACGCGGCGCGCACGGCCGACGGCCAGCGGCTGCTCGTCCAGTACGACTCGGTCGGGTTGTCGCCGGTCAAGGTCACGCAGTTCGATCCGGCCGGCGAGGAGATCGAGACGGTCGAGGTCCAGCGCGGCAGCGGCGAGGTCGCGGTGTCGCCGGACGGCGCGATGTGGGGCGTCCTCTCGCACACCTATCCGCCCAACCGCGGCGAGCCGACCTGCTTCGCGCAGTGGCGCGCGTTCGGGGCGACGAAGTGGGCCAAGAACCTCAAGCTCAAGGGCCGCTTCCAGCACATCGCCCTGAGCAACACCTCGGCGGCGGTCAGCGTCGACGAGCAGCTGAACGTGGTCGCGTTCGCCAAGGGCAAGTCGCTGGTGTCGACGACCCTGCCCAAGATGGCCATCGCCCTGGCGATCAGCCCCGATGGCGCGCGCGTCGGCGTGTCGTGTCTCGACTGCCCGCGAGTCGTCCGCATCGCCACCGGAGCGATCGTCGAGGTGGCGCTCGACCTGCCCGGCGAGCGCAGCGTGGCCCGCAGCGTGTGCGTCACCGACGAGTGGCTGTTCCTCGGCCACGAGACCGGGGCGATCACGCAGCACCGCGTCGACACCGGCGAGCAGGTCGCGGCGCTCTACGGTCACACCGACCAGGTCCTCGCGCTGGTCTGGCACGACGGCGCGCTGTGGAGCGGCTCGGAGGACGGCTCCATCGTCAAGTGGGGCGACCTCGGGTGAACCGGCGGCGGTCGCGAGGGACATGTCTCCAGGGACATGTCTCTCGGACGATCCGGCAGAAGTCCGGGGCGACTGCAAACAACAGCGCTGGCGCGACCGGGCTCGGGGAGTCCGCAGGAGAGACCGGCGCGCAAGATGCGGGCGAGGGATGCGCCTGTCGTGGGCGATCGACGCCGCCGACGCTGCGACGCGATCGTCAAAATGGCCGCCCAGCGGACGAGCCTCGCCCCGGAGACGCTCCGCCACCTCGACCTGGCCAACAATCACATCACCGACCACGGACCGCTCGCCGGCCACGCCGCGCTCTTTGAAGTGCGGCTCGATTCGGCAGTGCGCGCCCGACTTCAAGTGAAGTGCGGCCCGGCACAAGGGCGCGGCGCGACAGCCATGACCTGGTGCTGGAGGCGGTGCTGGCCAGCATTCCTCCCGCCGCCCCCTCGGAACAGACATTCACGGGGAAACAATGCGAATCACTGCAGCCCGAGCAGGTGCCGCAGACAATGCCATCCGTGTCGCGCGAGCAGCTCTCTGTCGAGAGAGGTGCCCGAGGTAGCCGAAGTCGACCTGGGCCTCGCCCGCGGGGAGTCAGCCGCCGCTCGCCAGGCGCCAGGCCTCGACCAGCCGTCCGCCGCGCTTGGCGATCTTGCGCTCGCTGCCCAGTTCGTCGTGAAACGCGAAGACGTGGCGGATCGCCGCGAGGACGCGGGGGTCATTGCCCGTATGATGAATGAGGGCCTTCACCGCCTCGATCCGCCCCATGTCCTGCTCCACCGGCTGCCCGGTCATGCTCCGCGTGGCGCCGATCCCGTTCGTGTGCCAGGTGCCGCCGATCATCAGGTAATTCTCCGGCTTCACGTCGTCGGTGAGCGCCCACACCGGCGTCTTCGGAGCGTCGACATACGCCATCACACCGGCGCGGAAGCCCTTCTGCAGCTTGTCCAGGCCGACGTAATAGTCGAGCTGATCCTGCACCAGCCACGGCACGAACAGCGCCAGCGCCTCCTGGCCGTGGGCCCACTGCAGCTTGATCTTCTGCTGTTGGATGAAGACCTTGAGCTCGTAGGGCCCGACCTCGGGGCCGAGCGTGAACTTGGGGAACCGACTCTTGCGAAACAGGCCGAACACGCGGCGGTCCTATCACGGCGCAGGCCCCATGGCCAGCGCGCCGCAGGACCCCGGGAGAGCACGGTCCACGCTTGCTCCGGGCCCGAAGCTCGGGCGACGACATCGCCAAACCGACGAGACCGGCGACGCCGGCTCGCGCAACCCCGTCCGTCGCCGTGCGCGTCGCCGGATACTCGTTGGACTTGGACGCGAGGCGGCGGCAGCATCAAGCTCGCGGGGCAGGAGGGTCGGGTGCGGAGCGGCGAGCAACACCCGCACGCCGAGCAACACGTCGGGCGCCGAGCTACTTAACCGCCCGCCCCCGCGATCAATCCCGCGTCCAGCTCGGCGGCCCTCGCGAAGGCCGGATGCGCGCCGACGCGCTCGATGTAGGCGCGGATCGCCGGCAGCTCGGGCACGATGCCGAAACCTGTGGTCCAGCGCAGCGCGCTGCCCCACAGCACGTCGGCGGCGCTGAAACGTTCGCCGAGCAGGTAGTCGCCGCGTCCGAGCTGTTCGACCAGCGTCTGCAGCATCGTGTCGTAGCTGCCGTAGCCAGAGGTCGCGGCATCGATGGCCGGGCGTTTCATCGCGTGGTCGACCACCGCGGGTTCGAAGCTCGCGCCGTAGAACGCGATCCAGCGCAGATAGGAGCCGCGACGTGGATCGTCGAAGGCCGGCGCCAGTCCGGCCGCCGGGAACAGGTCGGCCAGGTAGATGTAGATCGCGACCTGCTCGGTCACCACCGCATCGCGATACCGGATGGTCGGCAGTTTGCCCAGCGGATTGAGCGCGAGGAATTCCGGCGTGCGGTTCGCACCGGACTTCAAGTCGATGAACCGCACTTCGTACGGCGCTCCGAGCGCTTCGAGCAGCACACGCACACCGGCCGAACGTGATTGCGGATTGTGGAAAAGGGTGATGATCGACTCGGTCATGGTGGGCCTTCCTGGTGGGTGGGGATTGAAGAGAGAAGAGAGACTAGCACCCATTGCGGACAGCTTCTGTCCTCGATAGCCTTGGGCATGCTGTCCACCTCGGCCCGCCTGCTGCGCCTCGCCAGTCTGCTGCAATCCCGCCGCCACTGGTCGGGAGCGGCGCTGGCGGAGACTCTGGACGTGGACACGCGAACCGTGCGGCGCGATGTCGATCGTCTGCGCGAACTCGGTTACCCGGTCGAGGCCTCGGCCGGTATCGGTGGCGGCTACACGCTCGGCCGAGGTGCCGATCTGCCGCCGCTGGTGCTCGACGAC
The DNA here is from genome assembly GCF_026965555.1 of Nannocystis punicea. Taxonomy (GTDB): domain Bacteria; phylum Myxococcota_A; class Polyangia; order Nannocystales; family Nannocystaceae; genus Nannocystis; species Nannocystis punicea. The sequence continues at coordinate 8,005,131 of NZ_CP114040.1, forward strand.
GACGAGGCGGTGGCGCTGGCGATGTCGCTGCGCGTCGCCACCGCGTCCATCGGCGGCATCGAGGACACCGCGCTGCGCCTGCTTGCGAAGCTCGACCAACTGTTGCCGGCGCGACTGCGGCGGCGCGCATCGGCGTTGCATGCGGTGACGATTGCGCTGCGCATGGGCGAGCCGCTGGCGAATGCGGACGTGCTGACCGGCATCGCGACCGCGTGTCGCGATTGCCTGACACTGGAGTTCGCCTATCGCGATCATCACGGCCACGCGAGTCGTCGGCGGGTCGAACCCCTGCGCGTAGCGAGCTACGGCCGGCGCTGGTACCTGATCGCCTGGGATCTGTCGCGCAGCGACTGGCGCACGTTCCGGGTCGACCGCATCGTGGCCCGGCCGATCACCGGCGCCGTCTTCGCTGCGCGCACGCAACCGGCCGATGTCGCCGCGCACATCGAGCGCGGAATCGCCTATGCGCCGTTCGCCTGCCGGGTGACGCTGCGGCTGAAAGGGAGTGCGACCACGCTTGCGTCCCGCATTCCCACCTGGTGCGGAATCCTCGAACCGGATGGCGCACGCCACAGCCTGCTGCGAGTCGGGGCCGACAGCATCGAAGCGCTGATCGCTCAGCTCGCAATGGTGGGGCAGGATGCGGAGCTGATCGAAGGGCAGGAATTCGTGCCGCAGATGGAGTCGGTGCTGAGCCGGCTCGGTGCGACACTGCTATCGGGCGTCGGACGCACCCAGCCGACGACGACGGCTCGGCGGTCGAAGCCTCCGAGCCGTGCGCGGCGACGCTGACGATGTCCGCGTGCGGCGGCGTTGCGCACCGCCCGCCGTTTCGCTACCGCCGGGGCGACCGCAGCTCACCGGGCCAGCATCGGCTCGACCCTCGCCGCGCTCGCGGAGTTGCTCCCGGCGAGACGCTGTCGCTTTGCCACGAGCCCGAGACCGGGCGGCACCTGGACGCCGAGGCACACGCGGCGGCGATGCAGCGAGAGCAACCCGGCGCGCCGAACGGATCTCACATGTTCCGGGTGGCGCGCGCCCGTCATGCGATCAGAGGTCTCGGCTGTACGTGATTTCGCCCGTCGCGCTGGTGATGATCAGATGATCTCCAGAGACCTCCCAGTCGCCGTCCAACTCGTCGTCCCAGACATCGCCCTCGACATCCACAACCTCGGTCGGCGGCTCGTCGAGCGACTCGTCGGAGCAGCCCCAGATCTCGCGCGAGATCGAGTCCCATTCGACGCTCAGAGCGTCGGGCTCGCCGACCGACCAGGCCCCGGTCAGGCGATAGTCCACGTTGCAACCGGAGACTGGATCTCCGCCGTAGAAGGAGCCGGCCATCGAGCCGTCGTCGTTCATCCAGAACAACTCGTCCAGCGTCACGTCGCCGCCCTCGGCGAAGGCGAAGTCGTCGACCTCCGTGACGCCCTCCCAGCGACCGACGAGGGCGCTCTCGACGCGGTTGTAGAGGAGCTCGCCCTCGGGCGTTTCGATGGTCAGCGCGTCGCCGTCGACGGCCCAGGTGCCGTCGAGCTCGCTGTCCCAGATCTCGAGCTCCTCCGCGCTCACTTCTTGCTCCTCCTGGTTCCAGGCCTCGTCGACGCACCCGAACACAGCGACTCGGATCGAGTCCCACGCGACATCGACGGACTCCTCCGACGCAGCGAAGCTGCCGGCGAGCCGATAGGTGACCACACAACGCGTCGCTATCACCCGGACGTCGCGTAGGCGCTGTACAACCTGGCCAACATCCTGCTCGCGGTGGGTGACTACGACGAGGCGCTGCGCTTGCACGAGCGCGCGCTCGCCATCCGGGTCACCCGCATGGGCCCCGAGCATCCGCGCACCGGGGCATCGCACGCCGGCGTCGGTCTCGGCCACCTGGCTCGCAACGAGCTCGACGAGGCCGAACGCCACACCCGCCGGGCGCTCGCCATCGCCGCCGCCGCGATGGGGGACAAGTCGCTCGACGTGTACACGATCAGCTACCAGCTCGGCGACGTGCTGGCCGCGCAGCAGCGCTGGCGCGACGCCGCGGCGGTGTACCAGCTCGGGCTCGAGCTGGCGCCCGCGCTGCTCGAGCCCGACCACCCCGACCTGGCCTATCCGCTGACCGGCCTGGGCCGCTGCCACCTCGAGCTGGGTCGGCCGGGCGACGCGCTCGAGTTGCTGGAGCGGGCGCTCGCGATCCGCCGCTCGTTCAAGGGCATGCCCGCCGAGCTCGCCGACACCCTGTTCGCGCTGGCGCGGGCCAACGTCGCCGCCGGCCGGACCCGGCCCGAGGCGCTAGCGATGGCGGAGGAGGCCGCGGCGCTGTACGGCCGATCGACGCGGGGCATCAACGCGACCAACCGCGACGAGGTGCTGCGCTGGATGGCGGCGACGCGATCCAAGGCAGCGAGTGCTCCGACCGCGATGTAGTGATCGGATCGGGTTTGAACACCGCTCGGGCTTGCTGCTTGGTGAACCGCCAAGTGATCTTCCGCCGGCGCCGGTGGGCGCCCTTGTTCCCCAAGGACGTTCGACGGCGCAGTTCGGAGAGAGCCGAGCCGGAGACGTCCGAGGCATTCACGTGACCATAAGCCTCATTCTCAGCAGGGTTGAGCCGACTCCCGTGCCTGGGAGTCGCCGGCGCGGCGCACGGTCGGCGGTCTCTTGCCCCCGTCGACGACAGCTCCTCTCGGCCTGGTCGCGCCGGACTTGTAGATGGTCGCGCCGGACTCGTGCCTCAACGAGTGCGGCGGCGAGGACCTGGTCGACATCTGGGTGCAGCTCGGCAACACCGGGGCGGAGCGCAGGCGGAACGAGACGCGCGTGCCGATCATCCCTGCCCGCCGAGCCACGCGATCGCATTGAGCAGCAGCGCGCGGTTGTCCTGCGTGGGGTCGTTCCAGGAGTCGTGATCGGTGAGCGTGTTGCCGTGGGAGTCGGTGCCGTCGCCGAGGATCGCCGAGTCGGTGATGAACACCACCCGGCCGTCGCCGGCCTCCGCGGCGCCGACCACCAGCTCTTCGGATGCGCCGAGGGTGATCAGCCCGACCGCGCCCGCGCCGGTAACGTGGGCGGTGCAGCCCTCGTAGAAGCCGATCGCCGCCACCTTGCCGCCGGGGCCGTCGAGCACCGGGTGGCCGGGATCGACGATGTCGGTGAGCACGGTCGGTGTGTCGCGGTCGACCTCGTCGAAGCGGAAGCCGAACGGATCCGCCATCACTCCGTTGTCGTCGATCAGCTCGTTGAAGGCCCCGGGCGCGCTGTAGCCGTTGCTGTCGCGGTCGGCGGAGCTGTGGTTGGCGACCGCGAGCAGGCCGCCGCCCGCGAGCACGAATTCGACGATCGCGTCCCGCTCCTCGCTGCGGATCCGGCGGCTCGGCTCGACCAGCACGAGCACGTCGTAGTGCGCGAGGTCCTGCGGGTTGTCCGGGTCGCCGTGGGACAGGCGGCCGTCCCACGGGACCAGGTTCTCGATCCGGTGGCCCTGCTGGTGGAGCCCGAAGCCGAAGCCACTGAGCGCCCCGTGCCACTCGTCGGCGCTGTCGGGATCCGACGGCGCGGGCACGCGGCCCCAGCGGTCCACGACCCAGTCGGAGTTCGGGCCGGCGCCGGCCGTCTCGTCGAGCGTCTGGTCAAAAAGCACCCGCAGCGAGCCCGCCGCGGGCGGACACGCGGCCACATCGAGCGCGCAGTCGGAGTCGTCGCAGCCGGTGAGGCCGTCGCCGTCGCCGTCGCCGCCGCCCTGGCAGTCGGTCTCGGCGCGCGGCTTGTCGCACACCGCGTGGAACGGATTCTTGAAACAGTCCGGGTCGGCGCAGTCGGTCAGCCCGTCGCCGTCGTCGTCGCGGTTGCCGTCGCACAGCTCCGGGGTGCTCTCGTAGAGAGAGCCACCCTCGCACACGAACACCGACTGGTTGCGGCTGCACGAGAAATCGTCGCAGTCGACGTAGCTGTTGTCGTCGTTGTCGTCGCCGTCCGCGCACAGCTCGTCGGTGCTCTCGCCGGCCCACGGGAACGCGTTGCCCTCGATCGGCACGTACGGCTCGCTGCTGCTCTCCGTCTCGTCGTCCGACGTGGCCGTCCCGGCGCCGACAGGCGACGTGCAGGACAGCAGGAGCGTGAACAGGGCGAGCCGATGAACCATCGCCGCCCGTCTTACTACCAGGACAGCCCGCCGAGCAATACCGCGCCGCCTCACACCGGACGCACCCGCGCCGCGCCGGCGGTACGGATGGTCTACAGGATGTGTCTTTAAATCGCCGCGCTGGCGTTGCCCTCGAGCCGCCTGGCGACGACGCTCGTCCTCTCGGTCACACCAGGCGCGTTCCAATTCGAGCAGCGTCACCGCTGCCGCGCAGCACCGGACTGCTCGTAGCGAGAGGCGGGCCCCCCGTCGTCCCCGTCGAAGGGCGAAATCGTGGAGCTCCTGGTTGTCGTAGATGATGGCGGTGTTGAACGAATCACCGCCGATTTGTTTGGTGAGGTTCGCCGAACTGATCCACACCACGTGCGAGCGGAGCAGCCCGTCAGGGTCCACGGCCTGGCTCAACGTGAAGGACTTGCTGTGCATGGAACCGGCATGGTGTGATGCTATACCTCCATTGTAGCTGTCATCGCCCTCGTCATTGTTCTCGCCCTCCGCGCCGGTTCCGCAGAAGTGATGTCGGCCGGCCAGCAGGGCCTTCGCGTATTCGTTACCGTATGGGTCGTCGTGCAGGAGTCGTGCGGACACGCGTCCCCCGCACCACGGGAGGTCTACCTGCGCGGCAGCAAGCGCACGCGGCGCGATGCGAACGCCAAGATGGCCGCCCACCGGACGAGCCTCGCCACCGAGAGTGGCACGAATCGGACACAGCCCGGGGCGACGCGAGGCGGCCGTGACGAAGGCGCGACCCACCTCGCGTGATCACGGGCGCTTCAAGAGTTGCCGTGGGTCGCGAGCCACTTGTGCATAAACGGCACGCTGGCCTCCCAGCCCTCGCGCAGCTGCTTCTCGAGCGTGCTCTCGATCAGGCCGCCGACGGCGAACACCTTGGCCTCGATGACGAGGTCGGCGATCCGGCGCACCTTGTTGTCGCCGATCGGCTCGAGCCGGAGGGTGCCCTCGTTGCGGACCTTGTCGGCCAGGGCGCTGGGGGTGACCTTCCAGGTCCAGATCTTGGTGGCGCGGTCGAGCTTGCCGTCCTCGACGTAGCTGAAGTTGGGCCCGACGAGCTTGGCGATCGGCCCCGGCAGGTTCATCTTCGGGGTGCCCTTGACCTTGCGGGTCACGGCGGTGTCGGTCTCGTGCTGCTCGAGGATGTCGTAGCCGGAGAAGCCGAGCCCCTCGAGATACAGCTTCTTGTTGTACTCCTGGTCGAGGAAGACCTTCCAGAAGGTGTCAGCGTCGCAATTGATCTCGTGGACGAGCGTGAACTTGGACATGACGTGAGCCTTTGCTGCTGCTGCGCGCCGGACTATACCCGCGCCCAGGCCCTGCGGGAAGCGCAGTTCCACCGCCCCGGACTACGTTCGCGTGCGGCGGACGAACAACACGCCGTTGCGGAGGCCGACCGCGTCGGGGCGATCGTCGCCGTCGATGTCCGCGAACCACACCACGTCGAGCGGCACGTCGGTCAGGGTGACGCGCTCCATCCCGTCCTCGCCGCGCAGCCATACGTGCGTCCCGTCGTCGTCGACGAGGACGAGGTCGTAGCGGCCGTCGCGGTCGACGTCGGCGACGCGCCGGAGCAGCGCGAAATTCATCGGGTCGCCCTCCAGCAGCAGCGTTCGACGGTCGGGCGCGCCGCGGTCGTGGCGGTGGATCGACGTGCCCTCCTGCGTCACCAGCTCGACGCGACCGGCGGCGTCGGGCGGGCTGAACGTCGCCGCGTACCCCTCCAGCACCGTCGCTTCGGACCACGTGCCGCCCGCTCCGGTGAGCACCAGCGTGCTCTCCACGGCGTCGTTCGAGCGGACCAGGACGTCGAGATCGCCGTCGCCGTCGACGTCGCCGAGCTCGAGCGTCGAGCCGGCATCGGCGGTCACCTCGATCCCCGGAGAGAACGGCGCGAACTGCAGCGGCCCGGTCCCGCGCGCCAGAGAGACGACGATCCCGGCGCCTCGCCGCAGCGCGACGAGGTCGGCCAGGCCGTCGCCGTCGAGGTCGCCGACCGCCAGCGCCTGCACGTAGGAGTCGGGCAGCGCGGCGACGTCGATCGGCTCGTCGCGCGCGTCCGGGCGGAACGGATACGCCTGGACGCCGCCCCCCGTGCCGGAGGCGACGACCTCGAGCTCGCCATCCCCGTCGAGGTCGCCGACGGCGAGCGCGCGCCGAGACGTCCCTGTCCCGTGCCCTCGACCACGCGCCAGCGGATCGGCCTCGCCGCCCCACAGCACGCCCAGCCCGCCCAGCGGGTGGTTCGAGGCGGTGACGACATCCGCGTGCCCGTCGGCGTCGACGTCGCCGACCACCAGGTCGTCCGCGAGCCCGTGGAACGCCCTGCCGCTGGTCTGCGACGGGAGCACGACCGGGCGCGTCAGGTACGTGGCGATCCCCCCGCGCGACAGCGTGACGACGTCGAATTGCGCGTCCGGGACCGCGGCGAACGCTCCCGCGGTGACGTCGACGAAGTCGTTGAGGATGACCTCCGGCTCGAACGTGCCGTCGCCGCGACCGCGGTGGAAGTAATACGCGTAGCCGATCGCCGTCGCCACGTCGAGCCGGCCGTCGCCGTCGAGGTCGCGGAGGATCTGCGACGCCTGGATGTCCTTCAGGACAGTCGCAGCAGGGTCGCCGCTCGCGAGGCCCGACACCCGCACCACCGCTTGAGAGCTGCCGACGAGCGCCTCGACCGCGCCGTCGCCGTCGAGGTCGCCGACAGCCACGCCGCTCGGGCGAAACGCGTGAGGCGCGAGGCCGGCCAGGGCCGCGAGGTCGTACGTCGCCGCGACGGCGAGGCCCATCCCGTCGGGAACCATGTGATCGAGGTGGAGCGTGTCCTCGGTCCGGCTGTACATGAGCAGCTCCTCGACGCCGTCGGCGTCGAGGTCGACCGGCGCCGCGCCCAGCACCGCGCGCGAGTCGGCGAACACGACCTCCTCTGCGACCGAGCCGTCGGCCGCGAAGCGGAGCAGCGACGCCCCGAGCCCGCCGAACGCGCCGGTCGCGTCATTCACCGGAATCACCGCGATCGTCGCCGGCCCGGCGGGCCCGGTGCGCAGCGGCACCAGCTTGTACGCCAGCCCGGCGGCCTCGTGCGGCGGGTGCAGCGTGTACGAGCCGTCCGCTTGCGACTGCGCCAGCCACACGCGCGTCACGTCGGACACGAGGATGTCGGCGAGGCCGTCGCCGGTGACGTCCGCGATCGCCATCGACATCGGCTCGAGGTCGACCTCCACGTCGAGCTCGGCGAACTTCTCGAGGCTGCGATCGGCCCGCCCCCGGAACACCAGGAGGCGGTCGTCGAGCACCGCCGCGACGTCGAGCAGCGGATCGCCGTCGAGGTCGCCGGTCGTCACCGCGCTGCTGAACACCTCGCTCTGCACCGAGAAGTCGCGCCAGATCTCGACCGCCGCCCCCTGGGCGACGAACTCGCAGCGGCGCACGAACCCCTGGCCGCCGATCAGCAGCCCGCCGTCGACGCTCGCGCCGACCCAGCTGCCCCCGCTCTCCAGCGATTGGTCGACGCGACCGAGCCACGTCGAGCCCTTGCCGAACCACGTGGCGAAGCCGCGCTCGGTCGGCACGCTGACGCCGACCAGCCCGCCCGCGGCCAGCGGCCCCGCGATCAGCCCCGCCCCGTCGGCGGGCGCAGTGAACGGCAGCGCGATCGGGCTCGAGAAGCGGCCCGCGCCGTCGTTGCGGTGGACCAGCGCCCGCGTCGAATCTGCGCGGGTGAAGGCGTCGAGGTCGCCGTCGCCGTCGTGATCGGCGAGGTCGATCCACTGCATCTGCGCCACCGCCGGGCTGGCCGCCGCCGCGCGCAGCTGGCCGTCACCTGTCCCGAAGAACACCTGGAGAGCACGGCCGACGTCGACCACCACGACGTCGAGGATCCCGTCGCCGTCGACGTCGCCGGTGTCGAGCTGCAGCGGATTTCGGCCGGCCGGAACCTCATGCATCGTGCCCTTCGCCGGATCGATCACCGCGATCACGCCGGCCTCCGGGATCGTCACCAGCAATTCCGGAGCGCCGTCGCCGGCGAGGTCGACGGCCTTGAGCGCGGCCGGCTCGTCGGGCAACACGACGGCGCTGCGCCGCTCGAGCCGCCCCGACGCATCGGCCCCGTACAGCGCCACCACCGGCGGCTCGGTCGACGCCACCGCCAGCGCGCCGGGCAGCCCCGCGATCGCCACCGGCGCCTCGCCGTTCAAGAACCACGTCGTCCGCGGACCGTCGGGCCAGGCGACCGCCAGCTGCTGCCCGCTGCGATCGAGCACGACCATCTCGAGCTCGCCGTCGCCGTCGAGGTCGACCTCCACCGCGTCCTCGACCCGCGGCGCCACGGCCTTCCACTCGCCGTCGGCCGCGCACAGCCGTGCCAGCCGGCCGCACCGCCCCTCCTCGCCGCCGCAGGCCACCCCGGTCGCCGCCACGATCGCCGCCACCAGGCCCGTCACGCGCGGACACGAACTCGCGCGAGCGAAGGCAGGTCGACAGCGACGCGGCCGCATGCCCCGCGAGTCTACACCGCCGCCGCCGCGACCGTCGCCTGCGCGCGCCCCGCCTTGAGCCGAAGCCCACGGCTTCGGCTCACGGGTCGTCCGGCCGCATCACCGCGTACACGCGCTCGCCTTCGAAGTGGACGACCAGGCCCGTCGAACGCCGGCCGCTCGGCGGCCCGCACGAACAGGATGAACTCGCCGTTCAGGCGGACGTCGTCGGTGCGGAAGCGCTGGCGGCAATGCGCGATCGTCGTGGTGACCGAATCACACGCGTGCAGCCGCCACGGCCTCGCGCGCCGCGGCCGAGGAGCTCGCTCCATTTCGCCTACCGGCGCTTTCGGACATGCCCCTTCGGCCAGCTCACTCCGCGATCAGCACCGGCCGGCGCGGCCCCGGGTCGACCGTCACCTCCGTCAGGTACGCCGAGTCCTCGGGGAAGAATACGATCGCGGTGCCCTCCCCGCAGACGCCCTCGCACGAGGCCGGCTGCTCCGACAGCCCGCCGCACATCTTCCGCCCCGAGCGGACGTAGCGGAGACAGGCGCGCGCCTGGGCCCGATCGTAGTCGGGGCAGGTCGCCTCGAACGCCTCCGGATCGCCGGCGTCCTCGTACGCGAGCGCCTCGCACTCCGCCAGCGGCAGCTCGCTGCTCGCACACTTGCGGTTGTACTTGCACATCCCGCGCGTCACCCCGCGCCAGAACGACTCCGGTCCGGCGCTACAGCCGGACAGCAGCATGCAAACTACGAGGACCATACGCGTCATGGCGGCATGGTGGCCGCGGGCTGCGCCGCGGGTCAAGCGAAAGGCGCGCTCACGAACACTGTTATCATTGCTAGGTCGGCGGCGATGGAGGCGTCTGCCTGTCAGCCGGACGCGCGCACACACGCGCGAGTTCGGCCGCACGAAATATCTGCAGTGCGGCCGATGAAATGCGTGCAGTGGACAATGCCTCGCCGCCGACGCGAGAGTGCGACCGGCTCGCGTCGCTGCAGCCCTCGCTTCGGACGGAGCCTCCGCGCTCGTTACGCCCTCGCCGCGCTCGCCCGCCGGACCCCTCCGGGGCCTGCAGGAGCCGCTTTTGACCGCGCCCGTCGCGGGCGGTACCCTCGCGCGCACCGCATGACGGAACCGCACCTGCCTCCCGGTCACCGCGTGATCGTCACCGAGCTGGCCGAAGATCCGGCCCAGGCGATCGAGCATCACATGTCCTTGGAGCCAGCCGAGCCGCCGGATCCGCGGCGGCTCGGCGCGACCGACGTGATCGTGCGGATCCGCAGCGCCGCCGTCGGCTGGGTCGACCTGTTGATGACGAGCGGCCAATATCAACACATGCCGCCCCTGCCCTACACGCCGGGGCTCGAGTACGCCGGCGAGGTCGCCTGGCTCGGCGCCGACGTCCCGCCCGAGCAGCTGCGCGTCGGCGACCCGGTGCTGGTCGACGGCCTGCTCAGCGGCCCGCGCTCGGTCGGCGCCTATCAGGCCTACGGCGGCTTCGCCGACCACGCGGTCGCGCCCGCCGAGGCCGTGCGCCGCCTGCCGGCCGGCCTCGACTTCGACCAGGGCTGCAACTTGCTCGGCAATTACGAGACCGCCTATCACTGCCTGGTCGCCTGCGGTCAGGTTCAGGCCGGCGAGACCGTGCTGATCCACGGGGCCTCCGGCTCGACCGGCCTCGCCGCCGTCCACGTCGCCAAGCTGCTCGGCGCCACCGTCATCGCCACCGGCCGGTCCGACGACAAGCTGGCCGAGGTCCAGGCCCAGGGCGCCGATCACGTGATCAATTGCCGGAACCTCGACGGCAGCCCCGGCGTGCGTCGCTTCCGCGACGAGGTCAAGGCGCTCACGGGCGGCCTCGGCGTCGACGTCGTCCACGACGGCGTCGGCGGCGACATCTCGCTCGAGAGCCTGCGCTGCGTGAAGTTCGGCGCCCGCTTCCTGATCGTCGGCTGGGCCGCCACGCCCGCGGTCGCCCGCGGCAAGGGCCAGCGCGGCGCCCCCAACGCGAACACCCTGCCGACGAATCTCATCATGATGAAGGGCCTCACCGTGCGCGGCTGTCCGACCGTCCTGTCGACGCTGCACGATCCGTCGATCCGGGCGCCGCGACTGGCCCGGATCCTCCAATGGGTCGAGGAGGGCCGGATCCGTCCGCACGTGTCCCGCGTGTTCCCGCTGTCGGCGTTCAAGGAGGCCATGCGGGCGAAGTGGCGCGGCGAAATTGTCGGCGGCTGCGTCCTCCGGCCGTGACTGCGCAAGCTCCGCGGCGGCCTCGACCGACGATCGCCGCACCAGCGACCTCGGCCGTGGCGCCCGACAAACGCAGCATTCGCGGCGAAGCTCGTCGCGCCCGCGGCTTGCGCGGTAGGGCCCCGCTGCTACCGTGAAATGAATCGTCGGTTCGAATGCATGAGCCGGGCGCATCTCACCGGTCTCATCGCATTGGCGCCTCTGCCGCCAGACCGCGCCCTGGGCCAGGCGCCTGGACGCCAGGTCGCGACCGCGCGGCGACGATCGATCGCAAATGTGAACCGATGAGCTTGCACTTCCGGAGATGCGGTGCATGCCCTCAGCGCCCCAGCCCCGGCGAGCCGCCGGGCGGGCGACACTGGGAAACCGCATACCCGAAGACAAGGGGAGACACTCATGCGACGAGACAATCATGCCCACGCGTGGGCCATTGCGGGTGCGGCGCTGCTCGCCGCGGTCGCCACCGGAGCCTGCAACAGCGAGCGCGAGCGGACGGCCGAGCGCGCCCCCGGGCAGCAGGCCGAGCGCGCGCCGACGCCCGCGCCGGCGCCGACCACCGACGTCGATACTGTCAAGGAGCACCCGGCCTGGTACTACGACAAGAAGGTGCGGGTCACCGGCGAGGTCGACGAGGTCTACAGCGACCGCGCCTTCCGCCTCGAGGGGACGGGCTGGGCGTTCGACGACGACATCACCGTGCTGATGAAGAAGCCGATGGACGTGGCCGCCGGCGGCGCGCTGAAGGACGACGACGAGCTGATCGTCAACGGCACCGTGCGGCGATTCGTGGTCGCCGACGTCGAGCGCGACATCGGCTGGGACCTCTCGCCCGAGATCGAGGTCAAGCTGAAGGAGCGCCCGGTGCTGGTGGCCGACTCGGTGCGCAAGGTCGGCCCGCCGGAGAAGACCGCCGCGGCCGAGCCCGAGGGCGAGGTCGACACCGTCTCCGAGATCGTGGCGACCGCCGATCAGAAGTCGCTGGCCGGCAAGAAGGTCGAGCTCGGGCGCGAGAAGGTGCAGGCGATCGCGGGCAAGGGCCTGTGGATCGGGCCGACCTTCACCGAGAAGGTGTTCGTGATCCCGGTGATGCTGCCCAAGGACGTGGTCGTCGGCGACATCGTCGCCGCCTCGGGCACGCTGCGCGAGGTCCCCGCCAACGCGCTCGAGAGTTGGGACCTGCCCAAGGAGATGGCCGACGACCTCGGCAAGGTCGTCTACGTCGAGGCCGCCTCGCTGCGCGAGGTCCCGACCGACGACGAGCGCCGCAACTGAGTGAGGCCGCCGTGGCCCGCCGCGATTCGCCGCCGCTGCACACCCCCGACGGGCGATACATCGTCGTCCGCGGCCGGTTGTGGCGCGCGGCGAATCCGCATCTGTCCGCCGAGGTCCGGGCCACGCTGGTGCGCGCGTTGATGGCGGCGCGCCGCGACGTCAAGCAGGCCCGCGCCGGGAACGACGCCGACGCCCTGCGCGCCGCCAGAGCGCGCGTGCACGCGGCCAAGGTCGGCCTCGGCGAGCGCGGCCCGGTGTGGTGGACCGACGGCGCGCCCGACCTCGGCCGCCGCGAGATCGATGATACTCCGTACGCCGATTGGTACCGCGAGCGGGAATCGTCGGTTGCGCCACCGAGCGACCCGCCTATACAATTGTCAGGAGTCACATAAGACGATGCGCAAGAACCTTCATCGCTACCTGTTTGCATTCGCGTTCGTGTCCGGGGCCGGTCTGGCCGCCTGCGGGGACGACAGCAGCGGCGCCACCAACCTCGAGATCGCCGCCAGCTGCAACTCGTACTGCGACAAGGCTCGCGAGTGCAACGACGACGTCTCGGACGACTGCGTCGACGACTGCAAGAGTCGGATCGGCGACTGCATGGCCGACGAACAGCGGGAGACGCTGGACGACCTCGATTCGTGCGCCTCGGACGCGTGCGGCGAGTTCGCGGCGTGCACCGTGGGAGCGGGGTTGCAATGCACGTTCGGCCTGTGACCTTCGGCCCGGGCGAGGACCCCGGCGACCCCCAGGGGCCGCGCGAGGACCCGACCCCGCCGCCTCAGGAAGATCCGCGGCCGACCCCGCCTCCGCGTGAGGACCCGACCCCGCCGAGCCCGCCAGAGATCGATCCGCCGCCTCACGAGCCGCCGCGCATCGATCCGCCGCCCGACCGGCCGCCGAACGAAGATCCGCCGCCCATCATCGCCGAGGCCGGCCATGCCCGCGTCCGCAGCCCCTGACCCTCACGACCCGCTGGCGCCCCGCGTCGACGACCCCTGGTTCCACCGGTGGTGGCGACGCGGCCCGCGCTCGGCGTACCGCCGGCCGCTGCGGATCACCGCCGCGATGCTCCTGCTCGCTCTGGTCGCGTTCGTGGTCGTGATATTGCTAGGCTCCGGGTGAGTCGTCGCGCGCCGCGGGCGCTGTGCATATTTGCGCGTGCCGGGATCGTCGACCGGTGGCATGCCAATGCGCATGACTCAAGACGATTCCGTCACCGCCGTGGGTCCAATGCCCACACCCACGCGCACCGGCGTCTGTTGGGGCTCGATCTTCGCGGGCACCCTGGTCGCCGTCGGCGCGTGGCTCCTCCTCCACCTCCTCGGCATGGGGATCGGCCTCACGGCGATCCAGCCGCACCACCCCGGCTCGCTCCGCAGCGTCGGCGTCGGCACGGGCGTCTGGACGCTCATCGCCCCGATCCTCGCCCTGTTCGTCGGCGGACTCGTCGTCGGCAAGCTCGCCGGTCCGCTCGATCGGGCCAGCGGCGCCATCCATGGCATCGTCGTGTGGGCGCTCGCCACGGTGGCCTCGATCACCTTGCTGTGGATGGCGCTCACCGCGGTCATCGGCGGCGCCGTCACGGCGGGCGCCAGCGTGGCCTCGGCGACCGCCGGCGGCGCGGTCGCGGCCGTCGGCGCCGGGGCGATCGGCGAGATCAGCCCCGAGTCGCTCGGGCTGTCGACCGACGATCTGCTGGCTCCGGTCAATCGCCGCCTGCAGAGCGAGGGCAAGCCGGCGATCACCGGCGAGCAGTTGATGACCGCGGCGAAGAAGGCCCTGCGGAGCTCGGTCCGCGAGGGACGCCTCGATCGCCAGCTCGTCATCAACGCCCTGGCCGAGAACACCGCGCTGTCGCCGGCCGAGGCCGCCGACATCGCGGGGCAGATCGAGCGCGGCTACGACGCTCGCCTGCGCGAGCTCGGCGAGACGGCCCGGACCCGGGCGCTCGAGGCCGTCGAGGGCACCGGCAAGGCGCTCCTCGGCCTGTCGCTGGCGATGCTCCTCGGCCTCGGCGCGGCCGTCGGCGGCGCGCTGGTCGGCGTCCATCGCTATCAGCAGGGCGGTCCGCGCGGGGGACGGCGCACGTACGTCCGCGCCGAGTGACGCAGCCGCCAATCGCGATCGGGCCCCGATCACGCAGATACGCGAATCACCGGTCGGGCTCGTGCCCGGCACCGGTGATTCGCGTATCACATTCGTCCGAGCCGCGCCCGGGCCTCACGGATTCGGCGGGGTCGGCGACGGCGGCGGCGTCGGGCTCGGCGACGGGTGCGGGCCCTTCGGCTTGGGCGGCTTGGGCTCCGGCTTGGGCTCCGGCGTCGGCTCCGGCGCGGGCGGAGCCGCCGGCGCATCGGGCTCCGGCTGGGCGACCTTCTCGGTACTCTTGCCCTTCTGGTCGCCCATCGCTGCCTGGGCGGTTGCCACGGTCGCCGTCATCATGGCGATCCCGAGGAGCGATGCGAGGATTCGAACTCGATGTTGCATGAATGCCCTTTCTCGCCGACGAGCTTAACCGTCACCGGCCAGCGCGCAAACGCGGCGGACGCGTGGACACGCGCGACGCACGACGATCGTGGGGGCATTGTGCTCGACCTCGCAGAGCGGCGGCGACGCCTGCCCGCATCGACGGTCGCTACGGGACCTCGCTGCGGCACTGGTTGTCGACGCAGACCGCGACGATCTTCGCGTTGTCGGCGGTCGCCTCGCCGTCCTCGGCGTCGGTCGCCTCCGGCGCGCAGTCGCAATTCGGTTCGAACATGCACGGCGCCTCGGCCTCGTCGTAAGCCGCCTGCGATTGCGCGTTGATGCCGAACGCGTCGAACGAGCCGCAGCAGTCGGTCTGGTGGAACACGACCACGCAATCCTCGTCGACCTCGCACGATCGGTCGACGCCCGGCGCCTGCAGCGGGGCCTCCTCGCACACCACGGGGGCGCCCGTCGTCTCGCCCCCGCTCGTGCTCGAGGTGCTGGTCTGGTCGGTGTCGGACCCCGCGCTCGAGCTGCTCGACGTCTGCTCCCCGCTGGTCCCCGTCGTGCTCGTGCTCGACGTCGCCTCCGGCTCCGTCGCGCTCGAGCTGCTCGACGTCTGCTCCCCGCTGGTCCCCGTCGTGCTCGTGCTCGACGTCGCCTCGCCTCCGGTCGCGCTCGAGCTGCTCGACGTCGCCTCCGGCCCGGTCTCCGTCGCGCTCGAGCTGCTCGACGTCGCCTCCGGCCCCGATGCGCTCGAGCTGCTCGACGTCGCGTCGATGCCGTCGTCGGTCTCCCCGTCGCTGTCGGTCGACGAGTCGATGTTCGGCTCGCCGAGGAGCTTGGCGTTCAGGGTGCACGCGCCGAGCATCAGCGCGAATGTAGGAATGATGCTCCAGATCTTCGATGTCATTGCAATCCTCAGTGCCCGGTGAATGTCCGCCCCCCGGCGCTTTCGTTGGCCCTCGCGCACGAAATCACATGTCCTCGCGGACATGTGGCTTCAGCGCACGCCGCAGGCCCGCCGCACCCGCTCGGCCGAGAGCGAGCCGGGGTGCGCGCGCAGGAACGCCGCCGCGGTGGTCGCCCCGTCGGCCCGGCCCGCGGCGCACAGCGCCACCGCCCGCAGCGCCGCCGCCTCCTCGCGCAGCGCCCCGTCGGGGAAGCGCCGGTGGTAGTCGTCGAGCCGCGCCAGCGCCAGCGCCTCGCTCCCGCCGGCCAGGGCGTCGTTGACCGCCCGCACGATCGCCAGCTCCTGCGCCAGCCCGTCCCCGCGGTCGGACGCCGCGGTCCCCGCATTCGCGTCCCCGGCCGATCCGGACGCGCCGGAATTCGTCGGCCCGGCCGTACCCACATTCGTGTGAGTTTCGCCGTTCGCCGGAGCTCCGCCCGCGGTCCCCGCATTCGCGCCCGTCGTGGGCCTCCCCCCATTCGCGACGCCGGAGCCCGACGGCCCGCGACTCCCGTCCCCGCGGCTCGTGCCGCCCGGCGCCTCGCTCGCGCGGGCGGCGGGCGCCTCCGATTCGTGCGTCGTCGCGGTCGGCCGCTGCAGCGCCGGCACCTCCGTCTCCGGCGCCGGCGCGCCGTCGGTCGAGGTGGCAGGCTCGCCCGCCCCTCGCGGCGCCCGCGGGGTCACGGACCCGTCGGAAGCCCCCTCGGCGGCCTGGTGCGCCGCCGCGGAGCGGGCCGCGTCGACGTCGGCGTCGAGGCGCCGCGGCGAAAGCTTGAAGGCGAGCGCCAGCGCGGCCGCGACCAGACCGACCACGGCCACGCCGAGCCACTGCCGCGAGACCCGGCGCGGACGCAGCGGCACCACCCGCGCCTCCTCGGCCGCGGTCGCGCTGCGCCGCACCGACGCCAGCAGGCGCTCGGTCGCGGCCGGCGACGGACCGGCGTCACGGCGGTAAGCAGCCAACAATGCGCGGGCGCGCGGATCGAGTTCGTCAGCCATGGGGACCTCCCGCCGCGCCGCCGTGCAGGGCCGCGACGAACGCCGCGAACCGCGATCTCGCCGCGCGCAGCCGCGTGTACACGGTGTTGACATTGAGATCGAGCGCGGCCCCCACCTCGTGGGCGCGCAGGCCTTCGATCTCGAACAGCTCGAACACGACCCGCTGCTCCGGGGTCAGCGTCGCCAGGAATTGAGCGACCGTCGCGGCCGCCTGCGAGCGCTCGAGCCACTCTGCCGGCCCCTCCGCGGGCCCCGGCTCGGGCGCCTCGGCGTGCCGCCGCTGTCGCCGCAGATCGCCGCGCCGGCGGTTGCTGGCGATCCCGCGCGTGATGGCGTAGAGCCAGGTCGTGATCGCCGCGCTGCCGTCGAACTCCGACAGGCGCCGCAGCACGACCAGGAACACCTCGTGGGCCGCGTCCTCGATCTCCGGCTCCGGCACGCCCAGGCGCCGCAGGTTGCGCCACACGAAGCCGACGTGCTCGCGGTAGACCGCCTCGAATTCGCGCTCGGCGGCGGACGCCTGAGCGGACGGTTCCTCGACGAGCGGGCCTGGCATGGCGGCGGCGATCATGCGCGCCGGCGTTCATGTCCGGCCCCGGCGAAAATCGTTGGCCCCCCGCTCACGGCAGCCTCACCTCGACGCCGGCGGTCGCCGAGGCGCCCACGGCCCCGCTGCAGCAGACCTGCCCGCGCCCGGAGATCTCGAAGCGCGCGCGCGTCAGCATCACCAGCAGGTCGGCGCCGAACGTCAGCGCCACCCGCGGCGCGACCCGCACGTGCAGGCCCGGCCCCACGGTCGCGGCCGCCCAAAAGGAGGTGGCCCGGTACGAGGCCGCGAGGTCGCCGATCCCGCGCCCGCGCAGCGCCCCGACCTCGACGCCGGCGCACAGCGGGGCCTCGACGCGGCCCTTGCCGACGATCCCGCACCCGCGCAGGCCGGTGGCCGCCAGCCACATCCGCCCGCCCACGCGCTCGTCCTCGGCCGCGGGCAGGTCGCGCGGCAGCCAGAAGCTCTGCGTCAGCGCCACCGCCCAGTGCCGCCCGCGCAGCCCGACCGACGCCCGCAGCAGCGCCGTGACCCGCGGCAGCGCGCCCGCGCCGATGCCCGCGCCGAGCCCCAGAGTGGCCTTGGGCGCCGGCCGGCGGCGCGCGGGGGCCCTGGCGGGCGTCTCCGCGGGCGGGGGCGGCGTCGCCGAAGGCCCCGGCAGCTCCGGCTCGAGCTCTCCGGCGTCGATCTCGGGCGCCTGCGGCCCCACCGGCCCCTCCGCCTCGACCGGCGCCGGCGGACCCGGGGGCGGCACCGCGGTCCCCGGCGCCTCCTCCTGTACCGGCGGCGCCGCCTGCTGCAGCTCGGGCACCGCCGCGATGGCCGTCAGCAGCGCCGCGGCCTCGGCCAGCGCCTCGCAGCGGTCGCCCTCGAGGCTGCGGCGCCCCTGGCCTGCGCCGCTCGAGATGGCCGCGTCGAGCCGCCAGCGCCCGCTCGGCAGCGCCTCGACGCGCAGGTTCACCTGCGCCGCCTGGCCCGCCCCGGCCGGCGCCCGCGCCAGCAGCCCGGCGATCTGCGCCCGCACCCACGCCTCGTCCGGGCAGCCCGGCGGGGCCTCCCAGCGGACCTCCGGCATCGCCGGGCCCGCCGCGGGCGAGGGCGCCGGCGCGAGGAGCAGCGCGGCGCACGTGGTGAGCGCGAGCATCGGCGGCGCAGACTAGCCGGCCTCGGCCGCGAACCCAACCCCGAAGCGCGCGCGGCAATTCGCGCCGCTCGCTCACGACATTGTCTGCGGGTACCGCGGCCCTCACATGAATGCGGGGTACCACCATGCAGTGGCACCAATCGCCGCCGCGACATCTTTCCTCGCCGTCTCGCGTCCGCGATTCATCGCGACCCGCGGGGCTTCGCCGTCGCCGCCGCGACATCTTTCCTCGCCGTCTCGCGTCCGCGATTCATCGCTACCTGCGGGGCTTCACCGTCGCCGCCGCGACATCTTTCCTCGCCGTCCCGCGTCCGCGATTCATCGCGACCCGCGGGGCTTCATCGTCGTCGCCGCAAATTCCTGTCGCCGGTTGCATCGTCCGCGCGAAGTGAAGGATGCTCGCGCCATGCGCCCTCGCCTCGCCTGCCCGTCGCTCCTCCGCCCCGCCCTCCTCCGCCGCTCCGGCGCCCTGGCCCTCTGCGGCCTGCTGGCCTGCGGCGACAGCGGCTCGGCCGGCAGCGACGGCGACAGCCAGGCCACCACCCAGAGCGAGACCGGCGAGACCGCCGAGCCGGTGGTGTGCGGCGACGGCGAGATCGCGGGCGCCGAGGTCTGCGACGACGGGGCCGACAACGGCGTCGGCGGCAAGTGCAAGGCCGACTGCAGCGGCCTGCTGGTGGCGACCGTCGAGGGCGACGCGATCCCGTTCGACGCCAGCCCCAACGGGCGCATCGCCGGCGCGCAGGTCTCGATCCTCGAGTTCCCCGACCGCAGCGTGGTGACCGCGGCCGACGGCAAGTTCAAGTTCGAGGGCCTGCCGGTCGGCGCCGACGTCACTCTGACGATGACCCACCCCGACTATCACCCGATCCAGACCGGCACCCACGTCGTCCCGGAGGAGGGCCTGCAGCGGATCACCTTCCAGGCGGTCACCCACGCGATCTACGACGCCCTGGCCGCGATCGTCATGGTCACCCCCGACGAGGAGAAATACTGTCAGATGGTCACGACAGTCACCCGCGTCGGCAAGTCGATCTACGACGCGGGCGCCCACGGCGAGGCCGACGTGGTCGTGACCCTCGACCCGCCGCTGCCGGCCGAGAACGGCCCGATCTACTTCAACTCGAGCGTCATCCCCGAGCCGGGCCTGACCCGGACCAGCGACGACGGCGGCGTGCTGTTCATCCAGGTGCCCCCGGGCGAGTACACCTGGACCGCCACCAAGGCCGGCGCCGAATTCCTCCCGGTGCGCATGAAGTGCCGCGCGGGCTGGCTGATCAACGCCTCGCCGCCGTGGGGCCTGCAGCGGCTGTGAGCCGCGGACCGGCGCGCCGGCTAACCGGACGCCGGGTCTTCGTCCCCGCGGGCGAGGTCGCGCCGATAGCCCGCCAGCGCCCGCTCGTAGCCGTCGAACGCGCCCGGGCGGGCGGCCTCGAGGGCGCACTGGAGCATCGTCGCCAGGGCCTCGCGCGAGCGACCCGCGGACGCCAGCGCCAGCGCCAGGAAGGCGGCGAACGGCGCGTAACCCGGGTCCTCCGCGAGCGCCCGCGCGAACACTGCGACCGCCTCGTCGTGGCGGCCGACGTTCCGCAGGGTCGAGCCGAGGCCGACCGTGAACGGACGCCGCTCCTGCGCCGGCACGCCGAGGCGGCGCGCAGCCTCGTAATGAACGATCGCCCGCGCCTCCTCGCCCGCGCGATCGAGCCCGTACGCCGCCTCGATCTGGACCTCGACGTCGCCCGGTCGCCGGGCCACCAGCGCGCACGCGGCCGCGAGGTGCTCCGCGTGTCGATGAGCGTCCCGTAGCGCCCGCAGCCTGACAACCTCGTCGTCCATGTCGCTCTCCGCGAGCGAGGGTAACTCAATCGCAGGCTCTCGCGGGTGAGAAGGATCTCGACCCGGCGGCGGTGTCCCAACGGACATGTCCTGAAAGACACACCCAGGACAGGCTCAAGGCGGCGGCAGACAGCGACCGAGGTGCTCCTTTCCGGGCACCTCGCCCGGGGCGAACAGCGGCACGCACTCGAGCCCCTGCCCGGGACAGGTGTTCGGCGCGAACACGTCGCAGAACGGGATGCAGCAGCCGATGAAGTTCGGGTCGCAGAAGGGCACCAGCTCGATCTCGAGGCAGCCGAGGCCGGGCTTGCAGACGTTGGCGAACTCGCACGGATCGAACGCGTGGCCGGCGTCCTCGCTGGCATCGCCCGCGCACACGAACTGCACCGGCTCCGGCGAGAGGAACACGCAGACGCTCCCCTCGCGGCAGGTCTCGGGATCGAGCGGATCGCAGCCGGGCACGCACGGGATCAGGTTGCCGTCGAAGCCGATCTCGCACGAGCTCTCGCTGGGACAGATCGGGTCGCGCTCGCTGCCGGTGCACATGGCGATGCAGGTGCCCGTGAGGCTCACCGGGTCGACGTCCCAGCACATGCGGTGCGCGCCGCAGGTGTCCTCGCCGCTCATCAGCGAGCCGAACACCTGGCACGGCTGGCCGACGTCGCCCGGGTTCGGGACGATGTCGACGCAGCGGCTATGGTTCCACGCGACCCCGTCGTCCGAGGCCGAGGCGCACTTCTGTCCCGCGGGACAGTCGTTCTGCCACAGGTCGCAATTCGGGGTCGGGCCGCCCGCGTCCGGCACGACCACGAAGGTCTGTCCGCCGCCGTCGGTCTCGACCGGCCCGGTCGCCGCTGCCGTGACCTCGGAGGTCGAAGGGATCGGCTCCGGCACCCCGGTGGTGACGGCTCCGCTGGTCGTGCCGCCGCTGGTCGACGGCGGCGCCCCCGAGCCCGCGCTGGTGATCGACACCGAACTGCCCGCCGACCCGTCGCCCGGGCCGCTCGAGTCGACGCCCGAGGACCCGCTCGCGCTGCTCGGGTCGTCGAGCGGACGGCCGGTACAGCCGGCCAGCAGCAGCAGCGCGACGGCACGCGCGGCCGAGATCATGGATGTCCGAATCGACATGTTCACAAAGACCTGTTCCAAGAGATAGGCACGGAGTACCGGCCGCGCCGCCGGTTCGTGGATCCTGGCAGAGGTTTTCAGGGCTGCCAAGACGCCTGGACCACGGGCGGAAGACTGCAGCGCGACTTCGCCCGCCGGCGGCCACGCCCCGGAGGCGCAGGGCGGTGAAGCGCCGGGTGACGGCCCGCACGGAGCGGCGGGTCGAGTCCGCCGCGGACGGCGGGCCCTCGTGCCGGGCGCTCTCCCTTCGCGAACAACCTGGCGCTCAGGACAGGCGAGCCTCGCGTGCGAAGGGCCTGCGCGCGGCGGATGCTCCCGCCGGGTCCCCTGCGCTCGGGCAAGCTCGACGAGGCCCGGGGGTTCGCAGCTGCGTCGAGGCGGGCCCGACAACGCGCCGCAGGTGTGACTCGATCCGCGGTGAGCGCCTGGATCGGAGCGCTCGCGGGTTCATCGCGCGATTGCAGCCCGTGTGTCCCGGGACAATCGACCTTCCTCGGTCTCTGGCATGAGGTTGTCAGCCGCCGCAAGCTCCCCCCGTGCCCCCAATCCTTTGAAACTGCGAGCCCCGCCATGGCGAAATCGTACGGTATCCGCAGCATCATCGTCGGCCTCGCCCTGGCGTTCACCAGCGGCGGCGTCATCCTCGGCTCCTGCGACGAGAGCCGAGCCCACCAGGTGCTGCAATGCATCCACGTCAGCAGCTTCCCCAACTACGAAGACTGCCACGACGCAGGGGCCGTTCCCAGCACCTGTGCGATGACGACGTGCCCCGAGGGCTACGTCCTGACGGGCGGAGGCGGCTCGTGCGCGGCTGGTGACCGCAAGCTGAAGGCGCTCTATCCGACCGACGCGGGGGGCTTCGGGATCATGTGCGAGCAACAGGGAGTCGGTCCGATCGCTACCGCGATCTGTTGCAAGCTCTAGCATTTCGTGCCCGACGCGGCACGAGCCCACGACGCGATCGCCGGCGGCGCCCCGGCGCGGCCCGGCGGCTCGTCCGAACTCCAGGACAGGTCGCAAGGACCATGTCCTCGGGGACATTCGACGACGGCGGCCCGTGGTCGGCCGCTCGGGCGCGGCCGCTGCTCGGTCGGCGTCGGGGACTCGCGCTGCGCCTCACGCTTCCTGCGGGAGCTTCGCCTCGGCGGCCAGCGCCGCCTCCTCGTCGCCGAGCGCGCGGTGGGCCTTGGCGACGTTGCGCCAGCCGTCGGCGAAGTCCGGCTCGACCTCGAGGTAGCGCTGGAGGTGATAGAGCGCGGGGCGCCAGCGTCCGAGCCCGACCAGCGCGTTGCCGAGGTTGTTGTGCGACGGGGCGTGGTCGGGGTCGACGAGGAGCGCCTCGCAATAGGCCTCCGCGCTCGCCTGGTCGTCCTCGATCGCGCAGCCGCACTGGAAGTGCACGTCGGCGTCGTGGCTGTTGCGTCCGCGCAGCGCGGCGAAGTGCGCCGCGCCGTCGGCCTCGCGGTCGAGCTCGTGCAAGATCCGGAAACCCGCGTTGAAGCTCTTGTAGTAGTTGCAGCGCGGCCCGAACAGGCGCTTGCCCTCGCAGAGCTTGCCCAGCGCCTCGTCGTCGAGCGCCTCCGGGTCGTCGCGGTCGCGGTTGGCCACGCCGATCGCGGTCAGGGACGGCCGCGCGGCCACCAGGGCCGGGAGCACCGCGTTGTGGCTCGGGCCCCAGAAGCCCAGCTCGGTGATCTGCGCCGGCACGGCCGCCGCGGCCGCCGGATCGATCGGCGTCGAGCTCTCCCACGCGAGTCGGCGCAGCTGCGGGAGGTGGGCCTGGTGCAGCGTGGCCAGCACCTCGGCGTCGGGCTCGTGGTCGCCGGGCGTCATCACCCGGATCCACAGGCTCGTCAGCTGCGGCAGATCGAGCCCGGCGAGCGACGACGTCGGGTCGACGTAGAACTCGAGCACCAGCTCGGTCGCGTAGGAGAGCGCGTTGGCGGCCGCCACCATGCGCGCCGAGTTCTCGCTCTCGTCGAAGATCTCGCCGCTGTCCGGGTCGACGTTCTCGGCGTCGAGGTGAAATCGCGTGACCCGCAGCGGGTGGCGAGCCGCGGCCTCGATCCACGCGTCCGTCTCGTCGTCGAGCAGCAGCTCGATCTCCTCGAGCCGCGCCAGCGCCGGCGCGGCCGCGATCTCGGGCCACAACGCGGCCGCCTCGCGGGTCTTCAGGGTGACCCGCCGCACCCAGCCGTCGAAGATCGCCACCGGCCTGTCTTTCGGCAGCGGGCCGAGCAGCTCGGCGCGGGCCTGCTTGAGCAGCTGCTGGCCGCGCTTCACCTGCTTGGCGTCGAATTCGACCTGGCCGCGCGTCGACAGGAACTCGAGCAGCTTGGTGTGCTTCGGCCCGACCGGATCGCCCGGCTGAACGGTGGACTGGGACTTTGATTTCGCCATCGATGAAACTGGAGATTGGGGGTTGTCTCGGCGGTACGCGACGATCGACGCACCACGCGCGAAACCTAGCACGTCGCCGGTTCGCCCCGGACGCGCGGCCGCGGCCCGGCTGCGACGAGGCACGCGTTGCCTCACTCTGCCAGTGTGACCGCGGCGGGTCGCCGCCTCGACGCACGGGTCTTCCACCCCGGGGATGCCATGACCGCGGGCTCGCGGTTCATCGCGGTGCGAGGTGTACGACGGCCGGTGAACGCCGTCGCGGCGCTCCGGAGGTTGCGAGCGACGGATGGCCGGGCAGGGCCTCGACCTGCGTCCCTCGACGCCCTGCTGGTTCGCCCGCGACGCTGCCCACACCTTGCCCTCAGGACAGGTCACCGCCGCCCTGGCGACCGAGGCCGGAGCGGGCCTCGCCTCCGCGCCGGTCGCCCTCGCGCGGGCTCCCGCGCCGGGGCACGCACGTGCCCGCCGGGGCCGTTACGGCCCAGGCTGGCGCCGGCGACGATTTTCGGCCAAGCTCCCCGTCGCCTCCGGCCAGGCCCCTCCCGTGCACTGAATTCCGCCCCCCCGGTTCATCGCTGGTTCGCCGCGCGCTCACCATGAGCGCTCGCGGCGGCGTCGGGAATTTCAGTCGCTCGGGAGCTCACGGCCATGCGCCTCGGCTTGATCTCGGACATTCATGCGGACCATCGCGCCCTGCTGCGGGCGCTCGCCATCCTCGAAGACCACGGGGTCGACAAGGTCGTGTGCCTGGGCGACCTGGTCGAGAAGGGGCCCGACGGCGAGCGGGTCGTCGACACCCTGCACAATCACCTCGTGGTGTGCGTCCGCGGCAATCATGACGACAACGCGGTGCGCCGCTACCACGAGCGCGACCCGGCCGACCAGGAGCCGCGGCTCGGCGCCGACGCTGTGGCCTTCCTCGAGTCGCTGCCGCACGAGCGCGCCTATTGCTGGGAGGGGGTGCACGTGGTGCTCAGCCACATCGCCCCCGGCGGCGGCGACGAGCCCGTCCTGCCCGAGCAGCTGCCGAAGCGCCTCAAGCGAGCCCTGCGCGGCTACGACGCGGACCTGGTGCTGCTCGGCCACACGCACCGGCCGATGAACGTCCGCCACGGCCCCCTGCAATTCGTCAACCCCGGGTCGGTGGCCGGCACGCGCCTGCGCGACAGCCACACCTGCGCGATCGTCGAGCTGCCCTCGCTGGCGGTCGAGGTCGTCTCGTTGCACGACGACTCGCCCGTGCCGCTGCCGCCGCTGCGATAGAATCATCGTACATGTCCAAAAGGACATGCATCGACGCTCGCCGCGCTCGCCGTCGGCGGCGCCCGTCACTTCGGCGCCATCGCCCGCGCGATCTGCTGGATGTGCGCGCGGGCGAAGCGACACGGCGGGTCGTCGTCGCTGGCGACCGGCCACAGCATCTCGAAGGTCCCGAGCGGCACGGGGAACGGCAGCGGCGTGGTGCGCAGGTGCGGCCGGACCTTGCGGATCTGCTCGGCCACCAGCACCGGCACGGTCGCCAGCAGGGCCGTGCCGTCGACCAGCGCGCCGAGGTTGGCGAACGAGGACACCGAGCAGCGGATGTTCCGCGTCTTGCCCAGGAAGTCCTCGACGACGCCGCGCAGGTCGCCGTTGTACGACACGATGACGTGCTCGCGCGCGAAGTACTCGCGCTCGCTCAGCTTGCGCAGGCGAGCGTGGCGCGGATCGTACAGGCAGGTGAAGCCGCCGGAGATCAGGCGCTCGCGCCGGATCGAGGTCGGCAATTCGTCGGCGACCGTGACCGCGGCGTCGAGGCCCGCGGCCAGGGCGGCGCCCACGGTGCGGAACTGGACCGGGATCGCCACGACGCGCATGTGCGGGGCCTCGAGCGCGAGGACCTGCAGCAGGCGCGGCAACAGCCACAGCTCGGCGGAGTCGGACAGGCCGAGCCGCAGGGTGCGCTCGCTGGTCGACGGATCGAACGACGGAGCGGCGAGCGCCGCGTCGATCAGCGGCTGCAGGTGCGGCTGGACGCCCGCCCGCAAGCGCTCGCCGCGGCTCGTCAGCACCAGGCCGCGACCGCTGCGCACGAACAGCGGCGCGCCCACGGCCGTGGTCAGCCGGCGCAGCGCCGCGCTGACGGCCGGCTGCGTCAGGTACAGCCGCCGCGCCGCCTCGGTCACGCTGCCGACCTCGGCCACCACGGCGAACACGCGCAGCAGGTTCAGGTCGAGGTCCCGTCCATAACTGTTGTTCATGTTTCCCATACATCCTATTCACTGGGAAGATGCGACGCCAGGGGTTAGATAGAGGCCATGACGACTCGCACGACGAAGCTCGGTACCCACGGCCCCGCCGTCTTCCCGCTCGCTCTCGGTTGCATGGGCCTCGGCGCCGGCAGCTGGTACGGCGTCCGCGACGACGCCGAGGGCATCGCCACCATCCACGCCGCCCTCGAGCGCGGCGTCAACCTGCTCGACACCGGCGACTTCTACGGCATGGGCAAGAACGAGCTGCTGGTCGGCAAGGCGATCGCCGGCCGCCGCGACCGCGTCCTGCTCAGCGTGAAGTACGGCGGCCAGCGCGGGCCCGACGGCGCCTTCCTCGGCTTCGACGCCAGCCCGGTCGCGACCAAGAGCGCGCTGGCCTACAGCCTGACGCGCCTCGGCGTCGACTACATCGACATCTACCGCCCGGCCCGCCTCGACCCGCGCGTGCCGATCGAGGACACCATCGGCGCGCTGGCCGAGCTGGTGAAGGCGGGCTACATCCGCTACATCAGCCTGTCGGAGGTGGGCGCCGAGACGATCGCCCGCGCCGCCGCCGTGCACCCGCTGTGCGACCTGCAGATCGAGTACGGCCTGGCGAGCCGCGGGCCGGAGGCGACGATCATCCCGGCGCTGCGAACCCACGGGATGGCGATGACGGCCTACGGGGTGCTGTCGCGCGGGCTCCTGACCGGCAGCAAGCCGGCGGGCGACGACATGCGGGCCCACCTGCCCCGCTTCAGCGGCGACAACGCCGTC
Source organism: Nannocystis punicea (assembly GCF_026965555.1). GTDB lineage: Bacteria > Myxococcota_A > Polyangia > Nannocystales > Nannocystaceae > Nannocystis > Nannocystis punicea. The sequence continues at coordinate 8,031,776 of NZ_CP114040.1, forward strand.
AAGAACCAACCGCTGGTCGCGGCCCTGCACCGCCTGGCCGCCGCCAGGAGCGTCTCGCCGGCGCAGCTCGCGATCGCCTGGGCGCGGGCCAAGGGGGCCGCGCAGGGCGTGACGGTGATCCCGACGATCGGCTCGCGCACGCCGCAGCAGATCGAGGACGCCATCGCCGCAGTGGCGATCGAGCTGACCGCCGCCGAGGTCGCGGAGCTCGAGACCGCAGTGCCCGCGACGGCCGTGGCCGGCGAGCGCTACCCGGCGCCGATGATGGCGCACCTCGACAGCGAGCGGTAGCTCGCCGTTCGGTCCTATGAATAAAGCCCCTGCCGCCGCTCCCGGTCAACGCCTCGGCGCGGGCGCGCCCCCCTCGTCCGGCGGCGCGGGAGCGGCCGCCGCGGGCTTGGCCTTCTGTCCGGGCGCCAGCTTGATGATGAAGGCCATCGAGAGCAGGTGATTGTTGTTGTCGGGGTCGTGCGGGCGCTGGATGTATTGATTGAGGTACCCGAACTCGACGCGGACCGCCTTGGTGTCGTAGGCCAGGCCGACGAACACGCGGTTCTGATCGAAGCCGGGCTCGGTGTAGGCAGTGCGGGTCAGGTGGAAGAAGAACTCGTCGTAGAGCAGGAGCTGCCACGGCGCGCCTTTTTTGAGGTTCACGGCCACACGGAGCTGCTGGCGGAGCCGATGGGCCCAGCGGCTCATGCCCATCGTCTGCGGCACGCCGTCGACGATGTCGTCGCTGCCGATGCCGTGGGTGCGGATCCGGTGCTCCACGCGGTTGCGCCAGTTGATGTCGAAGCGGCCCTCCACCGCCCAGCGCAGCGTCAGCTGGGTGTAGATCCGGTGCTCGTCGACGTTGCGGGTGCGCGCGAACACCGGGTCGTCGAAGAAGTCGGGCAGCCAGATGTAACCGACGAAGAACCCGCCCCACTTGGCCCACATATAGCCGATCGCCGGGCGCACGACGACGAACGTGTTGGGGTTCTGCCGCGTCTCGACGACCGCCCCCGACATGTCCTTGACGTATTGCAGCGGCGAGTTCATCCGCCGCAGGTGAAAGTCGAGCGCCAGGCGCAGGCCCTTGGCCTTCGCGTCCATGTTGACGTCCAGCATCACCTGATTCCAGATGCCGATGTCCGGCTCCGGCGGCGTGGTCGCCCGCGCCGGACCGACAGCCCCGATCGCGGCGACACCGGCGCCGACGGCGAGCGGGAGCAGGCGCGGGCGGCGGCGAATCATGGCAGTCGGCACGGGACCGACCAACAAGGGCCGAGCGCGCAGCGACGACTCGAGACCTCGCGCGCTCGCGCGCCTGCAGCCGGCCAGGGACCGGAGATGCGTGGCCACGCCAGGGCTGCGCAGCCGCCGCGGCGGGCGCCGAACGAGCGAGCGACGGCCGCCCGCGCGCCGCAGGCCGCGCCCTCCGCCGTTGACCCGAGTCGTTGTCGTCACCGCGGCGCCCGGCGATTCATCGCACCGGTGATTCGCCGCGATCGATCACGCGATTGTCGCTACGCTCAATGATTCGGCGGCGGCAGGGCCGGCGCCGGGGCCGGCTGCGCGGGCGGGTGCGCGGCGTGCTTGGCGTGGCCGAGCTTGATGATGAAGTTCAGGGCGAACACGTGGTTCAGCTGGTCGGGGTCGTGGAAGCGGCGCACGTATTGATTGATGTAGCCGACCTCGACGCGCACCGGCTTGGTGTCGTAGCCGATGCCGATGAACGCGCGGTTCTGGTCGAACCCGCGCTCGGTGGTGAAGGCGGTCCGGTTGAGGTGGATGAAGAACTCGTCCCAGACGATCAGCTGCCACGGGGCGTCCTTCTTGAAGTTGACCGCGAAGCGGATCTGCTGGCGATAGCGGTGGGCCCACCGGCTCAGGCCCCCGTGCTGCGGCTCGCCGTCGACGATGTCGTCGCTGCCGGGGCCGTGGAAGCGGATCCGGTGCTCGAGGCGGCTGCGCCCGCTGAGGTCGAAGCGGCCCTCTCGCTGCCAGCGCAGGTTGAGCTGGGTGTAGATCCGGTGCTCGTCGATGTTCTTGGTGCGGGCCACCGCGCGGTCGTCGAAGAAGTCCGGCTGCCACGCGTAACCGAGGAACAGCCCGCCCCACTTGGCCCACATGTACCCGATCGCCGGCCGCAGAATGACGACAGTGTTCGGGTTCTGCCGCGTGTCCGTCACCGCCCCCGACATGTCCTTGACGTATTGCAGCGGGGCGTTCATCCGCCGCATCTGCATGTCGAGCGACAGCCGCAGGCCCTTGGCCCGCGAGTCGAGGTTGGCGTCGATGAGCACCTGACTCCACATCTCGAGGTCCGGCTCCGGCGGCGCAGCCGCTCGCGCCGGCGCCCCGGCGAGGAGGGCGGCGAGGCCGACACCGACTTGGAGCGAGCGCGAGGATACGAATCGGCGGCGGCGAATCATCGGAGTCACTGCTGTGGGGTGCCGGCAAAACAAGGCCCCGATCGCGCGACGGCGGCGGTGACGTCGAGCGCTCTCGCGGCGAAGACACGGGCCCGCGGCCGCCTCACGCGGCCAACGAGCGCGTCCCCGCGCTCCTGCGAGCGCCTGCGTGGGAACCGCTCGGCGAGCCCCGACGGCCAGGTCCTTGTTACGTTCAGGTCACGATCGTCACGGAGCGGGCAGCTGCGAGATCGGGCTCAATCCCGTCGACGCCGGGGAATTCCGCCGTCCAGCGCCGTCTCGCGGGGTTGCGGCGCCGACGCGAAGGTGTCAGGCCGAGTTTGCAGAATGAAGGCTTTATTGTCACATCTACGTGACAAACTTCGTCGGGGTTGCTCCGCAGAATTCGTGATATTTCCCCGCGATCGGTGAATTAGCGGCGAGAACAACGTTCTTACGCGCCGTACAGCTTCGTCGCGAAAATGACACAGTCGGCTCGCCCCGCGCCCCGGATCACGGACACGGGTCCGCCGCCCGTCCGCGCGCAGCTCCTCCGCCCGGAACGCGATGGCCGCGGCCTCGAGGGCACGCAGACAGGCGGCGGCTTCCTCGGGAGCGTGTCCGCCGATGAGAACGCATGCGGATCGCCGCGCCGCGGGTGCGCCGCAGTGCCATGAATCTCGAGCGGTACTCGCAATGGCGATGCGCCCTCCGGTCGATCGCACGGAGCCGACCTGAAGGCGGCGAATCTCCACAGCGCGATCCTCTGGGACGCGGCTCGACGACGCGTGCCTGAAGGTCGCATGTCTTCGTGGTGGCCGACAAGGAGTGAAGCCGGCTCGACCACGAGATTCGGGGCGATGACCGCCGGGGCGATATGAGCACAGCCTATTCGTGATGCGTCGGGCCATTCGAGCATGGGTCGAGGAGCAGCTCGCCGGGACGCGCGGACGAGATGCGCGACGAGCCAATCGAACTACGGAGGCGCGGCCGTTCCGGGAGAGCGCCCCGGAGCGCCCCCGCATCGGGCCCGTGCGCGGGCGCTCTCGGACCAGGACCGCCGCGAGTCGCTCGAATGGAGCGCCGCGAGCGGGAAGCTCCCTCGACCTTCGCAACCGGGCCGGGCCGGACCTCCGTGGCGCCGTGCTCGGGGCGAGCCAGTCTCGCCCGCCGACCGCGACGGAGCGATCTTCGTGGAGCGAGCGACCGCGGCGTCGAGCGAGGCGACCGCTCGACGCCGCGACCCGCCCGGTGTCGGCCCGGGAGCCTCTCCGCTCCCGGCGGGCCCCCGGTCGCCCTGGCAGGTTCGCAGGCACATCGCCTCGAAGGTCCGGTAGAGTGAGCGGGGCGGCCTCGACGTCGCCGGCGTGTCCGTGCTCTGCTCCCTCTCCCTCGCGTTCGTCGTGTTCGTGTTCGGGTCGCCGGCGTCGGCCCCCGCGGACGACGTCCCCCTGACAAAGGATGGAGCCGCCCCGTCGGGGCCGCGCGAACTCCCGGCCGGTGCCAGCGCGCCCCTCCAGGCCCCGGTCCAGTCCCCGCGACCGTCGGCCGGACCGGCCGAGGCGATCGCTCCCCTGGACCCCGGGGCGGGGCCATCCGCGCCCGCGCCTCCCTTTCCCGGCGACGGCCCCGCTCCGCTCCCGGCGGACTTCGTCGCGCCCGACGCCCGCCCGTCGTCGCTCCCGGCCGACGGCGTCGCCCCTCTCGCCGAGCCTCGCCCCGAAGCGAGCGAGCGCCCCTCGGTCGGCGCGCCGGCGCCCGTCGCTCCGCTCGGCTCCGGGCCCGTCCTGACCACGACCCGGCCCGATCCGCGGACCCTCCGCGCGGTCCGGATCGATCTCCTGGTCGGGCCCGTGTGGCGGATCCGGACCACCGAGGCGCTGGTCCTCTTCAACCTCGAGGCCGGGCGCCTGCAGGGCTTCTCCGGCACCTTTCACGCCGGCATGTTCGTCGCCCCCGACCGCGACGTCGTCGGCGTCAACGACTTCCCGATCGGCGCCGGCTTCGTCGCCCGGCGGCGCCTGGGCCGGGACTCGCTGTGGGGGAGCGTCGGCCTCACCGGCGGCATCCTCGTCCACCGCGCCGCCACCGACCTGGGGCTCGTTCACCGCGTCGACCCCGACTTCCAGGTCCCCCTCAAGTTCGCGTGGAACGCCGGTCGGGTCGGGCTCAGCGTCGCCCTCCTCCAGGGCTTCAGCGTCCGCACCCGGACCTATGAGCGCCGGGGGGTCGAGGTCTGGAAGCGGATCCCCTACCGCATCGGCCTCGCGATTGGGCTACACTTCGATGTCGGGGTAGGCCGGGCGAGACCACGCCGCTCCCCGACGAGAGGGGTACCATGACTTATCTTCGCGCTATCGCCGTGTGTTCGTTGGTCCTGACGAGCTGTCAAGACGCTATCGATCTCGATCCACTCGACAACGCGGTCGTCGTCGAGTCGACGGTCCGGCCGCCGCCGATCCTCGGCGGCACGCTCACGCTGACCGCCGACGATCTGGCGATCGCCGCCGACCCTGACCGCGACGTCATTCACGTCGTCGACCTCGACGCCGGCGAGGTCCGCCACACCATCGCCCTCAAGCCCGGCGATCAGCCGCACCGCATCGCTCTCGGCAGCGACGGCCGGGCCCACGTCGTCCTCCGCGGCAGCGGCAGCGTCGCCACCATCGATCCGCTCGAGGGCACCGTCACCGCCCGCCACGCCCTCTGCCCCGAGCCCCGCGGCATCGCCTTCGACGACGCCGACACCTCGCTCTACGTCGCCTGCGCCGGCGGCTCGCTCCTTCACCTCACCGAGGGCGGCTCGCTCCTCGAGCGGTGGGAGCTCGAGCCCGACCTTCGCGACGTCCTCATCGTCAACGGCGAGGTCAAGGTCTCCCTCTTCCGGTCGGCGAAGGTCATCGGCCTCGACGGCTCTCGCCTCGCGGTCGACTCGACCAGCGACTTCGTCCCGCACGTCGCCTGGCGCACGTGGGTCACCGAGTTCGGCGACGTGGCGATGCTGCATCAGCTGGCGAGCACCAAGCCCGTGCCGATCAACCCCGGCCCGGACGAGCTCCCGGACGGCGGCTCGCCCTACGGCGGCGGAGGTTTCTGCGACACCGGGCTCGTCAGCACCGCGATCACGGTCTTCTCCGACGGCGAGGTCCGGACCACGCAGCTCCCCGGCTCGAAGCTCACGGTCGACGCCGCGATGACGGCGGACGGCTTCGTGGCGATGGCGGTCCCCGGCGCCATCCGCCCGGAGGATCGGGTCAAGTCCAAGCGTCCGAATCAGGAGACCTTCTTCACGGACTTCCCCGAGAACTCGGTGCGGGTCGAGCACAAGGACCAACCCGGCTGCGGGAGCCCCGACGAGAACGACTACGGCCAGATCACCGCGGTCGCCTACGCCGCGAGCGGTCGCCTGGTCATGCAGAGCCGCGAGCCCGCGCAGATCGTCATCCTCGACGGCCCCCCCGGCGGCGTCTTCGAGAAGATCGCCCTCGAGGGCGAGGCTCGCTTCGACACCGGCCACGAGATCTTCCACCGCGCCACCGACTCGGGGCTGAGCTGCGCCTCGTGCCACCCCGAGGGCACCGACGACGGCCACGTCTGGGACTTCAAGGACCTCGGGCCCCGGCGCACCCAGGCGCTCGACGTCGGCCTCGCCGACACCGCGCCGTACCACTGGGACGGCGACATGGCCGACTTCGACGTGCTGATGGCCGAGGTCCTCGCCCATCGCATGGGCGGCAAGCGCCAGTCGCCGGAGCGCGGCGATTCGTTCACGCGGTGGATGTTCGAGCAGCAGCGGCCGGCGGTGGCCACCGGCGTCGCGGACGCGTCGCTCGCGGCGGCCGGCGAGACGCTGTTCGTCAGCTACGGCTGCGCGACCTGCCACGACGGCCCCGCGTTCGGCGGCCAGCGGACCGAGCGGATCGCCGGCCAGGACAAGCAGGTCCCGACGCTGCGGCGGATCTCCCTCCACCCGCCCTACATGCACGACGGCCGCGCCCCGACCCTCGAGGCGGCCATCCGCGACATGATCGTGACCACCCGTTCGACGGCCGCGCCCGAGGCCGACGTCGACGCGATCGCGGCCTACCTGCGCGAGCTCTGAGCGCGGATGATCGTCATCACCGGCACCAAGCGCTCCGGCACGTCGATGTGGATGCACGTGCTGGTCGCGGCCGGCTTGCCGTATATCGGCGACCGCTTCCCGGCCGGCTGGGGCGAGCTCCTCCGCGACGCCAACCCCGACGGTTTCTTCGAGTCCGAGTTGATGAGCGGCATCAACTATCGGACCAACCCGCACCCGCTGACCGGCGCCTACCTGGCGCCGCTGGCGACCCGCGACCACGCGGTCAAGATCTTCATCCCCGGGCTGGTCCGCAGCGACGTCGCCTTCCTCGACCGCTGCATCGCCACCGTCCGCGACTGGCGCGGCTACGTCGCCTCGATCCGCCGCGTCGGGGTCGACGACACCAACCTGCCGCCGGCGCTCGACTGGTGGTGCTCGAACTTCGCGCTGATCCGCGACCTGGCGATCCGGGGCTACCCCGCCCACGTCCTGTCGTACGACAGCTTCCTCCGCGACCCGGAGCGGGTGGCCGCCGAGGTGCTGGCGTGGATCGGCCGCGGCGACCCGGCGGCGGCCGCCCGGGTGGTCCGTCCCGAGCGGAAGCGCGAGCCGGTCGACGCGGCCGACGGCGACCTCGCCGACGGCGTCGATGCGCGCCACCTCGAGGCCTTCGACGAGCTCTACGCCTGCATCGACGCCGGCCGGCCGCTGAGCGCGAGCTTCATCGACCGGCTCAACGAGGTCGACCGGGCGCTGCGCCCCATGGTCCTCGAGCGTCAGGCCGGCGTCGAAGCCAAACTGGTGGCCGACATTTTCAAGCGGCGGTGATACGCTGCGGGTGATGGCGCTAGAGCCCTCCGCGCTGCAACTGCGCTTCCGCGACGACGCTGCCTCCGAGCCGCTCGCGCCGCCCGATGTCGCCGCGTTCGTGCGCACCTCGGCGGCCGACGTCGAGCCGCGCCCGTTCCTCGACGAGGAGCTCGGCGTGCTCCCCGGAGCTGGCACCGCCGACCCCGACGGTCCGCTGGCGATCTTCCTCCGCCAGCCCGAGTTCGGGATCCCGGCCCCCGGCTACGACCACCGGCTCCCCGACCTCGGCGACTGGAGCGTCCGGACGACGACCTTCGGCTGGATCGCCCACGTCCCGCCCGCGCGCGGCTCAGGGCCCCGGCGCGCGGCCCAGGTGCTGGCGGGCTGCCTCGCCCTCGCCCTGCCGACCGACGCCCTCGCGCAGCCGCCCGCGCAGCCGCCTGTCCAGGCGCCGGCGTCCTCGGCCGCCGCGGTGAAGAAGCCCGGCTCGAAGTCCACGCCCGCACCGGCACCCGCACCGGCCTCGGCCACCGACCCGCTCGCGTCGGTGCCGCCGCCCGCGGAATCGCCTGCGCCGCCGCCCGCTGAGTCGCCCTCGCCCGCGGAATCGCCTGCGCCCGCGCCCTCGGCCCAGCCCGGGCCCGCAGCGCCGCCGTCCCTGGGCTTCGGCGCCGCCGTGAACGTGAGCGCCGCGGTGACCGACGCCGCCTGGGAGGGCGTCGACGGCTACGACGTCATCGTCGAGCTCAAGGGCGGCAAGGTCCTCCGCGGCCGCGTCGGCGCCGTGCAGCTCGACACCTTCACCCTGATCGACGGCACCACCGGGCAGATCCTCGTGATCCCCAAGAACGGGGTCGCGTCGCTGCGCGCCTATATCCCGCCGCCGATCCCCAGCAAGACCGGCACCGGCCTCATCGCCGGCGGCAGCGTCCTCACCGCCATCGGCGCCCCGCTGTTCATCACCGGGGTCGTGTTCCTCGGCATCTGCCCGTCGTGCGTGTACCTCCACCTGCCGATGCTGGTCGTCGGCGGCGGCGGCCTCGGCGGCGGCATCCCGATGATCTCGCGGGGCATCAAGCAACGCACGGCCTTCCAGAAGGCCATCCGCGAGCACCAGCTCGCCCCGTCGGTGACGCGCACCCCCTACGGCGGGTGGACCGGCGGGCTGCAGGTCCGCTTCTGACCGAGGGCCGCGCGGGCTAGCGAAGGGTCATGTCCTCCAGGACATGTCTTGAAGGCCCGGTTTCGTACACCATGTCCTCAAGGACATGTCTCGCAGGCCAGCCTACTCGGCGTAGATCATCGCGCGCGTCATCCCGCCGTCGACCACGAACTCCTGGGCGGTGACGAAGCCGGCGCGGTCGGACAGCAGGAAGGCGACCATCGCCGCGACGTCGTCGGGTCGGCCGACCCGACCGACCGGGTGCTGCGCGTGGTCGATCGGGCGCAGCGGCGGCGGCTCGGGGCGGTCGGGGCCGCGCTCGTCGCGGGTGTCGATCCAGCCCGGGCTGACGCAGTTGACGCGCACCGCCGGCCCGAGGCTGCGCGCGAGCGCGTGCGTCAGCGCGACCAGACCGCCCTTGCTGGCCGCGTACGCCTCGGTGTCGGGCTCCGACTGGTGCGCGCGCGTCGACGCGATGTTGACGATCGCCCCGCGCGTCGCCTGGAGGTGCGGCGCCGCGTGCTTGCAGCACAGCATCGACCCGGTGAGGTTGATCGCCAGCACCCGCTCCCAGCGGGCCAGCGACAGCGTCGCGGGCGGCCCGCTGTGCGGGTCGGCGAGCGCCGCGTTGTTGACCAGAGCGTCGAGGCGACCGAGCCGCGCCAGCGCCTCGGCGACCGCGGCCGCGACCTCGGGCTCGCGGCTCACGTCGGCCTGCACGAACCACGCGGCCCCGGGAGCGGCGAAGGCGGCGAGCGCGTCCTCGCCGGCCTCGCGGTCGACGTCGACGAGGACCACGCGATAGCCGTCGGCCAGCAGCGCGCGGGCGATGGCCCGCCCGAGCCCGCGGCCCGCTCCGGTGACGATCGCGCCGCGCGCGGAGGATGAAGGAGGCATGCCCCTGCATAGTACCGCTCGCGCTCGCTGCCACCGCTCCGGGCGGCCCGCGATTCACGCGCGGACCAGCAGCGAGACCGGCAGGTCGGCGAATACCTCGGCCAGCGGCAGCGCGCCGCCACGGTGCTCGGCGCCGGTGAGGAGGTCGCGCCAGCTCGCCGCCCCGCCGAGCTCGAGGCTCTGCTCGCCCCACGCCGCGCCGAGCGGCCAGGCGGCGCGGCCTCCCATCAGCGTGTACGTCAGCCGCGGCACCACGCAGACGAGCTCCTGCTCGCCGTGCCCGCGGCGGAACGCCACCACGTGCTTGCCGGCGGCGATCGGCGCGTAGCTGCCCGCGAGATAGAGCGCCCGCTGCCGGCGGCGATGCACGAGGCCGAGGTGCAGGATCATCAGCTTGATCCGTCCGTCGAGGTAGTTCGCCAGCAGCTCGCGGGCGCGGCCCGCCGGGTCGGACGCCCGCGCCTGGATGTCGGCCAGCGCCTGCCGCCGCCGCTCGTAGTCGACGGGCCGGCGATTGTCGGGATCGACGAAGGAGAAGTTCCACAGCTCGCCGCCCTGGTAGGTGTCGGGCACGCCGGGCGAGGCGAGCCGCAGGCACAGCTGCGCCAGCCCGTTGACGGCGCCGTGGAGGGCGATCTTGCGGGCCAGCGCCGCGGCCGGACCGCAGAAGCCGGGGTGCGCCAGCATCTCGCGCACGAATTTCTGCACCGCGGCGTCGTACTCCGGGTCGGCGGAGATCCAGCTGGTGTGCTCCTTGGCCTCGCGCGTGGCCTTCTCCATGGTCGCGGCGACTCGATCGACGAACGCGGGCGGGACCGCGTCGCCCTCGCCGAGCTCGTCGAGCGGCAGGCCGCCCACGACTGTCTGATAGAACAGGTAGGCGTCGTTGCGGCTCGGCGCGAGCTCGCCGTCGACCTCGGTCCGGTGCGGCCGCGCCATCCGGCTCCACGCCGAGACCGCCCGCCGCCACTCGTCCGGCAGCTCCGACAGCACCGCCAGCCGCGCCCGCAGGTCCTCGCCGCGCTTGGTGTCGTGCGTCGCGGTGGTCGTCATCGTCCGCGGGGACCACTCGCGCTGGCGCCGGTTGTGCGCGTGGAACTCGTCGACCGCGGCGCCGAACGAGCCCGGGTCGCAGCCGACCTCGTTGAGGCAGACCAGCCGGTTGTAGCGGTAGAACGCGGTGTCCTCGAGGCCCTTGGCGATCACCGGGCCGGTCAGCTGGGCGAAGCGCATGGCGAAGCGCACCGCCTCGGCGCGGACACCTGCCTCTTCGGGCAGGTTGCGCAGCATCAACAGGTCGCGCAAGAACTCGAACACGCTGACGTCGAGGTCGGGTCGGCGGCGCCGGGCCCGGCGCAGGGCGCGGTCGATGCACGCGTCGTCGCTCGCGGTCCGCGTGCCGTCGGGCCGCACGTAGGTGCGATAGACCGGGAACGCCGCGATCGTCTCGACGATCGCGCTGGTCAGGCTGATGCGGGTGAAGTCCCGCGAGCGCCGGCTCGCCTGGGCGATCCGCTCGAGCCGGTGCGCGAGCATGTGGATCTCGCTCGACAGGCTGGCGCGCAGGATCGCGATCTGCGACGCGTGGGCGACCGACGCGTAGTCGCCCTCGGCGGCGATGAAGCGGTGATAGAAGCGAGTCAGCCGCGGCCCCGCCTCGGCGCGGATCCACAGGCCGTTGACGGCCGCGAGGAAGTCGTAGCCGGTGGTCCCGTCGACCTGCCAGTGCCGCGGCAGCGCCTCGCCGGGCTCCAAGATCTTCTCGATCACGAGGTACAGCGGCTGCGTGTCCGCCGGCGCGTGCGCCCGCGCCTCGGCCTGCAGCACCTCGAAGTAGGCCGCGGGGTCGTAGAGGCCGTCGGTGTGGTCGAGCCGCAGGCCGGTGATCCGGCCCTCGGAGACCTTGCGCAACACGAGCGCGTGCGCGGCCGAGAACACCGCGGGGTCCTCCATCTTGATCGCCGCGAGCTCGTTGACATCGAAGAAGCGGCGGTAGTTGATCTCCTCGGTGGCGACCCGCCAGAAGCTCAGGCGGTAGACCTGCTCGCCCAGGAAGGTCTCGAGGGCGTCGAAGCTGCGCGGGTCGCCGGGGGTCCCCGCGAGCTCGTGGAGCGTCGCGTCGACGGCGGCGGCGATCGCCTCCGACTCGCCGAGCAGCGCGGCGAGGCGGCGCTTGATCACGTCCTTCTCGCGGGCCCGCTGCTCGCGCGCGTCGGCCGGCGTGCTCGACTCGCCGGGCAGGTGATCGATCGCCGTCAGCACGCTGTGGAGCTCGGCCAGCGTCGAGTCGTCGGCCGCGAGCGTCAGGCGGGCCAGCGCCGGCCGCAAGATCCGCGGCAACGAATTGATCGCGGCCGGCAGGCGGCGCTCGTAGTAGGCGACGAAGAAGCTCCCCCCGTCGCGGACGACCTTCAGCTCGCCGGCCTCGAGCGCCTCGCCGAACTGACGCCCGAGGATCGGCAGCAGCACCTTGCCGGCCATGCCGACCTTCGGCGGCGCCCACTCGATGTCGAACCAGCCCTCGTGAAGCGAGGCCTCGCCGCTCTCGAGCACGTCGTTCCACCAGCGGTTCTCGCCGCTGCCGATGCCCATGTGGTTCGGCACGAAGTCGAGCACGTGGCCGAGGCCGCGGGCGCGGAGGTGGTCGGTCCAGGCGTCGTAGTCGGCCTCGTCGCCGAGCTCGGGGCCGAGGCGCCCGTGATCGACGATGTTGTAGCCGTGGGTGCTGCCGCGCTCGGCGTGGAGGTACGGCGAGGTGTAGACGGCGTCGACGCCGAGGGCGTCGAGGTAGTCGGTGATCGCGTCGGCGGCGCGGAAGCCGAAGCCGGCGTGGAGCTGCAGGCGATAGGTCGAGGCGGGGATCGTCACGGCGCGTCTCCGTCGCCGGCGTAGATCGCCGCGCGCGCCGGCGGCAGGTCGGGGTGCACCTCGGCGCCGCTGGTCAGCAGCGGGCGCCAGCGGCGTCCCGCGAGCGCGGCCGGCGGGCCCGGGTCAGCGCGCGGACCGAAGTCGACGACGAGCAGGCGGTCGCCGCCAGGGCCGCTGCGCATGACCCAAAGGACATCCTCATCGGATGTCCCCACGGACATGCTCGATCGGTCCTGTACCTTGAGCGTGAGGTCGCGCCGCCGCAGGCCGAGCAGCGCGCGGTAGAGCGCGAGTACCCCGGCGTGCGGGCCCCTGTCGCGCTCGGACCAGTCGAGGCGCGAGCGCTCGAAGGTCTCGGCCTGCTGCGGATCGGGGATCCGCTCGCGGCGCTCGGGATCGTGGAACGCGGCGAACAGCTTGAACTCGGCGCGGCGGCCGGCGGTCACCCGCTCGCCGAGCTCCTGCGGGTGATCCGTGAAGTACTGCCACGGCGCGCTCGCGGCCCACTCCTGGCCCATGAACAGCAGCGGCGTCATCGGCAGGAACAGCAGCAGCGCCGAGGCGGCGCAGTACCTGTCGAGCTCCGTCAGGTGGTGCAGGCGCTCGCCGAGGGCCCGGTTGCCGATCTGGTCGTGGTTCTGCAGGCAGTAGACGAACGACTGCGCCGCGAGGCCGCTGGCGTCGGCGCCGCGCGGCTTGCCCGACGGCGGCCACGCCTGGCCCTCGTAGACGAAGCCGCGCTCGATGCAGCGGGCGAGGTCGGCGACGCGCGGCTCGAAGGCGGCGTAGTAGCCGTCGCGCTCGCCGGTCACCAGGACGTGGACGACGTGGTGGAAATCGTCGGCCCAGATCGCGTCGAGGCCGCGCTGGAGCACCAGCGCCGGATCGTTGGTCTCGTCCTCGGCGATGAGCAAATGGTGGTGCGGCAGGCCGCGGACGTCGGCCGCGAGCTCGGCGAGGATCGGCGGCTCGTCGGGGTCGAACATCGCGTGCGTGGCGTCGAGGCGCAGGCCGTCGAAGCCGAACTCCGTCAGCCAGTAGCGGGCGTTGGCCACCACGAAGCGGCGCATCGCCGGCGTGGCGAAGTTCAGGGCGTCGCCCCACGGCGTCTGCACTTCGTGGGCGAAGTACTCCGGGCTGTAGCTGGCGAGGTAGTTCCCCTCCGGCCCGAAGTGGTTGTAGACGACGTCGAGGAGGACGTTCATGCCGAGCAAATGCGCGGCGTCGACGAGCGCGCGCAGGTCGTCGGGCCGGCCGTAGCCGGCGTACGGCGCGAAGTGGCCGACGCCGTCGTAACCCCACCCGCGCGCCCCCGGGAAGCTCGACAGCGGCATCAGCTCGATCGCGGTGACCCCGAGCTCGGTCAGCAGCGGCAACTTCGCGGCCGCCGCCGCGAACGTCCCCTCGGGCGTGAAGGTGCCGACGTGCAGCTCGTAGATCACGCACTCCGCCAGCGGCCGCGGCCGCCAGTCGGTCGCGCGCGGCTCGTGGCGCCCGCGGACGACCTCGGCCGGGCCGTGGACCCCGTACGGCAAGGCGCGCGCGTACGGGTCGGGGACCTCGGCGTCGTCCAGCTGGAAGCGGTAGAGCGCGCCCTCGGGCAGGTCGTAGGTCGCCTCGAACAGGCCGTCGCCGAGGCCGTGCAGCGGCAGCTCGGCGCGGGCTCGCGGCGGCTCGCCGTCGTGCGATCGCTCGTAGACGACGACGGCGACCTGCGCCGCGCGGGTGCTCCACACGCGGAAGCGGACGCCGTCCGGAACCAGCGCGGCGCCGAGATCGGGCATGGTCGAAGGTTCATGTCGCATAGGTCCGCTCGTGATCGACCGCGCGGTACAGCGCCAGGGTCTTCGCCGGCAGGGTCGCCCGGTCGCCGCCGCCGACCCGGCCCTGCGCGTGGTCGTCGGCGGTGTCGACGAGGACCTCCCACGCGCCGCGGAAGCCGGGCAGCACGAACTCGACGGCGACATGGCTGCCGTTGAGCACGAGGAGGAGGTCGTCGTCGCGGATCGGCTCGCCGTCGTCGTCGACGTCGTCGACGCCGTGGCCGGCGAGGAACATGCCGAGGCAGAGGGTGCTCGGGTTGTGCCAGTCGTCGTCGGACATCGGCTCGCCGTCGGGCCTGAGCCACATGATGTCATGGACGTCGCCGCCGCGGATCTTGCGGCCCTTGAAGAACTTCGACCGCTGCAGCGCGGGGTGCTCGTGGTAGATCCGGATCGTCCGCCGCACGAACCGCAGCAGCGCCCGCCGCTCCTCGTCGAGCTCCCAGTCGTACCAGCCGATCGCGTTGTCCTGGCAGTAGGCGTTGTTGTTGCCGCCCTGGGTGCGCCCGATCTCGTCGCCGCCGGCGATCATCGGCGTGCCCTGCGACAGCAGCAGCGTCGCCAGGAAGTTCCGCTGCTGCCGCCGCCGCAGCGCCAGCACCTCGGGGTCGTCGGTCGGGCCCTCGGCGCCGCAATTCCACGAGAGGTTGTGGTCGCTGCCGTCGCGGTTGTCCTCGCCGTTGGCCTCGTTGTGCTTGTGGTCGTGGGCGACCAGGTCGGCCAGGGTGAAGCCGTCGTGCGCGGTGACGAAGTTGATGCTCGAGTACGGCCGGCGCCCGTCGCTCTGATAGAGGTCGCTGCTGCCCGACAAACGGTAGCCGAGGTCGCCGGCGACGCCGCCGTCGCCGCGCCAGAACGACCGCATGGTGTCGCGGTACTTGCCGTTCCACTCGGCCCACCGCACCGGGAAGTTGCCGACCTGGTAGCCGCCCTCGCCGAGGTCCCACGGCTCGGCGATCAGCTTGACCTGGCTGATCACCGGGTCCTGATGGATGATGGTGAAGAACGACGACAGCTGGTCGACCTCGTAGAGCCCGCGCGCGAGCGTGGCCGCGAGGTCGAAGCGGAACCCGTCGACGTGCATCTCGAGGATCCAGTAGCGCAGCGAGTCCATGATGAGCTGCAGCGTCTGCGGGTGGCGCACGTTGAGGCTGTTGCCGGTGCCGGTGTAATCGAAGTAGTAGCGCGGTTCGCCCGGCACGAGGCGGTAGTAGGTCGGGTTGTCGATGCCGCGGAAGCTGAAGGTCGGCCCGAGGTGGTTGCCCTCGGCGGTGTGGTTGTAGACGACGTCGAGGATCACCTCGATGCCGGCCCGATGCAGCGCGCGCACCATCTCCTTGAACTGACGCACCTCGTCGCCGACGCGATGGCCGCTGCGGTAGCGGACGTCCGGGGCGAAGAAGCCGATCGTGTTGTAGCCCCAGTAGTTGCGCAGGCCGCGGTCGAGCAGGAACTTGTCGTCGACGAATTGATGCACCGGCAACAGCTCGACCGCGGTGACGCCGAGCTCGCTCAGGTGACGCACGATCGGCGTGCTCGCCACGCCGAGGTAGGTCCCGCGCAGCTCCGGCGGGACCTCCGGGTGCCGCATCGTCAGGCCCTTGACGTGCGTCTCGTAGATGATCGTCTTCGGCACCCGAGTGTTCGGCGCCCGGTCGTCCTGCCAGTCGAAGCTCGGATCGATCACCACGCCGAGCGGGACGCCCCGGCTCTCGCGCGGGTTGGCGAGGCGATCGCGGTCCGGGTCGTCGCTGGCGATGTCGTAGGAGAACGCGCCGTCCTCCCACCGCGTCACGCCGCTGAAGGCCTTGGCGTACGGATCCATCAGCAGGTTGCGCGGGTTGAACCGCAGGCCCTCGTCCGGCGCCCACGGGCCATAGACGCGGTAGCCGTAGCGCTGGCCCGGGCCGACGCCCTCGACGAAGCCGTGCCACACGAAGGCGGTCCGCTCGCGCAGCTGCACCCCTCGCTCGCCGCCGTCGGCGTCGACGAGCACGAGCTCGACCCGCGAGGCGTGCTCGCTGTAGAGGGCGAAGTTCACCCCGGTCCGGCCGTCCCAGGTGGCGCCGAGCGGGTATGCGTTGCCAGGGCGTATGCGCACGCCGAGCCTTGTCACCGGCCTCGGGAGTTGGCCAGGATCCCCGGGCCCGGGGCCGCCAGAGCCGGCCGGCGCGGGCCGATGCGGCCCTGCCGGCGCAAGACGCGACACCCGGCGCGCCGCCGGAACTCCGCCGAGTCGCGCACCTCGACGAAGGCTTCACGTCCGTCGAGAGGTCCGGCGCACGCGCACGCCCTCCCTGCATCGAAGCATTCTCGGGTTCGGACCGGCGAGGCACAGGACGCGCGCCGCTCCCGATTCTCCACATCGCGGTGAAATCAGTCCGCCTTGAGGGCGCGCACCCAGACGTTGCCGTCCTCGCCGAGCACGTTCGACTGGCCGGCGAGGACCAGGAAGCCCGGGCCCCAGCCGGCGTCGGTGGCCTCGTCGTAGAGGTCGATGTCCTCGTTGTTGTAGGTGTGCGTCCACAGGCGGGCGCCGTCGCCGGCGTAGAAGGCGGCGAACACGTCGTCGAACTGCCCCGGCGCGACGTGGAAGCCGGAGGCGAAGATCTGCTCGTCGGGGCCGACCGCGAGGCCGTTGCCGGTGCCGTAGAGAAATTCGTGGTCGTGGATGTCGATCCACTTCTCCGCCAGATCGGCGCCGACGCGCCGCACCGCGAAGTCGTAGCCAGTGACGCCCTCCGGCCGGCGACGCCCGACGAGGGCGATGTCGCCGTCGGCGCCGACGGCCTCGGCGTCGAACCACGCGCCGCCGGGGTGCTCCTCGACGTCGACGCTGACGATGGCGCCGCCCTCGTCGACGACCACCAGCAACGGCCGGCTCCAATTCTCGTCGTCGAACACGACCCCGGCGACCAGCACGCCGCCTTCGGTCTTGACGAGGCCGTAGCCGGCCGCGCGCGAGAAGTCGGCCTGGGTGACGGTCTTCCACTCGGCCTCGCCCGTGGCGAGGTCGTGGCGCCGGACGCTCAGTTGCGTGTCGTCGAGGGTCAGGTCCTCGGCGCCCGTCGAGTAGAGCTTGCCGTCGGCGAACAGGAGGCCCGAGACCGAGGCGCCGATCATGTCGACCGGCGGCTCGATGAAGGTCCAGCCCTCGTCGCCGTCGGGGTCGAACGAGCGCACGACCGGGCTCGCCATGTCCTTCACCGTCTCCTCGGCGCCGGCGGCGTAGATCGTGCCGTCGTCGCCGATCACCACCGCAGAGAAGACGTTGGGCAGCCCGTTCTTGTCGGGGTAGGTCCTCTTCCACAGCTCGGTGCCGTCGGGGTCGAGGGCGATGAGCAACATGTCGCTGTCGGTCGGACTGACGCCCTCCCTGCCGGCGATGACGATCTTGCCGGTCGGGTCGACGGCGACTGCCCCGACGCTGTCGTACTCGCCCGCCGCGCCGTTGTGGCTGTAGGTCCAGAGCACCGCGCCGGTCCGCTTGCACTTCTTGTCGCAGCCGTCGTCGGGCTCGTCGTTGCCGTCGTCGCAGACTTCACTCTCGGCGACGACGCCGTCGCCGCAGACGGCCGGGGCGGGCCCGGTGGTCGTGGCGGTCGGCTCGGTGGTCGGTTCGGAGGTCGGCTCGCTGCTGCTCGTGCTCGTGGTCGTGGTGAGGTCCGGCTCGCTCGTGTCCGAGGTCGTGGTCGTCGTGCCGGGCTCGTCGTCGGTGCCGGACTCGGTGGTCGTGGCTTCCGAGGGGCAGGCGGTCAGGAGCCAGGGACCGAGAGACAGCGCCGCGAGCCGCGTTGCGACCCTCCGGCGCAGCGACAGAGGCGCTGGCGACATGGCCGGCGAGCTCGCGGGCTCGCGGCGAACCTCGCCGATACGGGCGGGAAGGTGATTCTGGGCGGCAAAAACTACGATTGAGGCGGGGACTTCGGGGCGGGCGATGACGGGCGACATGACGAACTCCGTGGTGCGAGGGGCAAGTGCCGCCAACCGGGCGATTGATCTCCGGGGCTCGCAATTTTTTTCGCCGCAGGTCACGCCAGGTCCTGCGCGTCCGCGCGCTCGAGTGAGCAACGGCCGCCGCCCACCACGAACGAGCCGCCGGCGGCGAATCACCCTCCGGGTGCCCCTTCATAAAGGACACCCAGTCGGCGCTCTCGCGCCTTCACACCTTCACTCGCCGAACCGTCGGGCGAAACGAATGCGATGTGGAGCGGGCCCCTGCGCCGGATGCTGCTCCCAGTGCACCGGTCGCTCCCGAGCCGGCGGGAGGTCGCCGTGCGCCGGCGCCGGCCCCATCGACGCCGCTCCGAGGGGTACCGCGGGGATCGCTGCGCCAGCTCGCAGGACCATGGTACAGCACCTGTCATCCACCTCGGTCGGCTCGACGCGCGTGCCCGAAGTCATCGACATCCCCGACCCTCTCGCCGGCCCAGGTGCGGTGGGCCAGTTGCGGATCGAACGCCAGGCGGGGCCGGGAGACGTCCCTGCGCCGCCGCTCGTGATCGTCGGCGGCATGACGCAGACCCTGTCGAGCTGGAGCGGACAGCTCCGGCCGTTGTCGGCGCAGCGTCCGGTCGTCGTCTACGAGGCGCGTGGGCAAGGGCAGACCCGGCTCGCAGTGCACGACGTGTCGCCGCCGGTCCACGTGACCGACTTCGAACACCTGCTCGACGCGCTCGGCATCGCCGGACCGGTCGACCTCTGCGGCTTCTCGTTCGGCGGCCGAATCGCGCTCGGCATCGCGGCGGAGCGGCCGGAGCGGGTGCGCCGGCTGGTGTTGTCGGGCGTCGGCGCCGGCCGTGAGGTCCTCGGCCGCGTGATCGTCCGCGCCTGGCGCGAGGCGCTGCGGACCGGCGACCTCGAAGCCCTGGCCTGGCTCAGCCTCGCAGACACTCTCGGCCCGCGGTTCCTCGCCGAGAACGAGTCGGTCCTCGCCGCGCTCGTCAAGGCGACCGTGCGCCGCAACTCCCATGCGAGCATCGTCGCCCTGTTCGCGCAGATGCTGGACGACGCCCCCGACTCGCCGTGGGCGCCGCTCCACCTGGCCCCGCGGGTGCGCGCGCCGACGCTGCTGCTGGCCGGCGAGTTCGACCGCCTGGCCGCGCCGAGCGACCTGCAAGCGCTCGCAGCGGCGTTCGCCGGCCCCGCGCGCGCCCAGGTGCTGCCCGGCGTCGGCCACACCGTGGCCATCGAGGCCCCCGAACCCTGGCGCGCCCTGGTCCTCGACTTCCTGGCGTGAGAGGCCGACACTCGGCGCGTCGAGCCCGACGCCCGACCTGCTCACCGGCTCACAGCGGCTCGCCGCGGCCGAGCGCCGCCGCGATCTCGCGCCGGCGCAGCTTGCCGCTGGTCGTCTTCGGCAGCGCCCCCGGGGCCACCAGCGCGATGCGGTCGACCGTCACTCCGCGCGATTGCAGCGCCCTGTCGAGGCGCTCGCGCAGGTCCTTTTGTTCCTGTCCTTCGAGACGTGTCTCGACGACCAGGTACGCCACCTCCGTCTCGAGCTCCGGCTCGCGCACCCCGACCGCCGCCACGCCGCCGGCGCGGACGCCCTCGACCTCTGCGGCGATGTCTTCGATCACCGTCGGGATCAGGTTGAGCCCGCCGCGGATGATGATGTCCTTGCAGCGGCCGGTGATGAACAGCTCGCCGCGGTCGACGAAGCCGAGGTCCCCGGTGCGCAGCCAGCCCTCGGCGAGCGCCTCTTCGCTGGCCGCCGGGTCCTTGTAATAGCCCTGCATCAGCGTCGACGCGCACACGCGGATCTCGCCCACCCGTCGCTCCGGCAGCAATTCGCCGGCCGCGTCGACGATGCGCACCTTCGTCTCCGGGATCGGTCGGCCCACCGCCACCAGCTCGAGCGCGTGCGGCTCGTCGGACTGCGTCACCACCCCGTCGCGCTCGAGCGCCGCGCGATCGATCCGCAGCACCCGCGTCGGCGCCAACAGGCGCGGGAAGCTCACCGCCACAGTCGCCTCCGCCAGCCCGTAGACCGGGAAGAACGCCTCCGCGCGGAACTTCGTCGGCGCGAACGCGTCGGCGAACCGGCGCAGCAGCGGCGCCGCGATCGGCTCGGCGCCGATCATCGCGCACTCCCACGCCGACAGGTCGTAGCCGGCCGCGATCGCCTTGGGCGCCAGGCGCAGCAGCATCGCGTAGGCGGACGGCGGCGCGGCGCAGATCGTCGCCTTGAACCGCGCCATCGCCTCGAGCCACACCAGGGGCCGGCTGCGGAAGTCGAGCGGCGACATCATGTTGGCGGTAAAGCCGTTGTAGAACGGGAACAGCAGCCCGCCGATGAGCCCCATGTCGTGGTGCAGCGGCAGCCACGACACCGCCACCGACGCCTCGTGGCTCGGCAGCACCCGGCTCATGCACGCCAGGTGGCGCACCAGTCGCTCGTGCGTCAGCACCACCCCGCGCGGCTTGCCGGTGCTGCCGCTGGTCAGCTGGATCAGCGCAGTCTCGCCCGCGAATTGATCGGGGTGCGGCAGGCCGCTCATCGTCTCGCTCGCAGTCAGCTCCTCGGCCACGTGCACCGGCAGCCGCGCCGACGCCGGCGCGAACCCGGCCAGCGCCGTCGACAGCACCAGCGCGCGCGCGTCGAGCCTGGCGGCAGTGTCCTCGAGCTGGGCGATGAAGCCGCCGAGGTCCGTGAGGCGAAACGGCAGGCCGATCTGGATCGGCACCGCGCCGATCGACCACGCGCCGAACAGGGTCAGCACCGACGATTCGACGTCGGTCACGAGCATCAGCACGTGGTCACCGGGGCGCACCCCGCGGGCCCACAGCCCCGCGGCGGCCCGGCGGGCCCCGTCCCAGTAGCCGGCCCAGGTGCGCTCGCGCCACTCGTCGCCGGCCCCGCGGCAGCGCAGCGCCACCTCCTCGGCGCGGCTCTCTGCGCGCGCCTTCAGCATGCCCGCCAGAGTCCGCGCGCTCACGACCGCCCGCCCTTCTGCGCGATCGGCCACGCGCCGGGGTCGACCGTGGGCGCGCCCTTGGTCGCCAGGATCATGTACTCGAGCGCGGTGCGGCGGGCGAAGCTCATCCGCGCCACCGTCATGTACTGCTGCAGCACCGCCGCGAAGCCCGGGGCCATCGCCTCGATCGTCCGTCGGTGCTTGCGCACGTTGTCGATCCAGTGGGCCAGAGTCTGCGCGTAGTGGCGGGTCAGGTCCTCGACGTGGAGGATGTCGAGGCCGGCGCGCTCCATCAGCTGCAGCTCCTCGGCCAGGCCGATCAGGCGGCAGTAGCCGAGCGCCTCGACGAAGATGTACTCGGTGGCCGCGCTGTCACGATCGCCGCGCTGCTGGACCGGGAAGTAACAGTCGGAGATCAGCACCCGCCCGCCGGGCTTCAGCACCTCGCCCACCAATTGGTGCACCGCCGGGCGGTTGTGCATGTGGACGATGCTGCCGCTGAACAGCACCGCGTCGAACGACTCCGGCCGGAGGTTCAGGTCCTCGACGTGGCACACGTCGATCCGCACGCGGTCGGCCACGCCCCACGCGCGGGCCCGGCGGAGCGCCTCCTCGCGCTGCTGCGGGCTCAGGGTGATGCCCTGGAACACCCCCTCCGAGTGCTGGGCCAGGTACAGCAGGTTCGAGCCCCAGCCGCAGCCGACGTCGAGCACGCGCTGGCCCGGCCGGATGTCGAGCTTGGCGGCGATCCGGGCGTACTTGCGGGCCTGGGCCGTCTCGAGGTCCTCGCCTGCGTGCTCGTACACACCTGTCGCATAGGCCAGGCGGCTGTCGAGCACCAGCGAGAAGATCTCGGGGTCGTGTTCATAGTGGGCGGCGACAGCCTGGCGCTCGTGTTCACGCTGCTCCGCGGCGCTGCGGAGGTTGGCCTCGCGCTCGGCGCGGGTGTGGGCGATCGCGGTCACAGGCCACCTCCCGCCTGGCGCGCCGCCACCTCGCGGGCCACCAGCGCCGCCACCTCGCGCACCGAGCCGAACGGGGCCGCGTCCGTTGCGGCGAGGTCGGGCATCGTGATGTCGAACGTCTCCTCGATGCGCACCATCAGCTTGATGAGCGCGAGGGAGTCGATGCCGAGCTCGCTGCCGTCGACGCGGGCGTCGAGGGGGATCGAGGCCGCCGGCTGCCGCACGCTCTCGGCGATCAGCGCGCGCACGCGGGCGAGGATCAGGTCATTGTCGAGGATTCCGTCCACGATAATATCTCCTGTAAGACGACCGTCCTCGCGGGTCTATCGCGCGAGGCGGCGCTCCGTGATTGGAGTGTCCGGGGTAGCGACGCCGCCCCGCCGCGGGATCGTCGGGCGCGCGTGAGCAACCGCCGCAGGCCCCGTGAAACCCCGCAGACCGGCGTTCCCAGGGCGTTCACGGCCCGCAGGTCGCCGGGTCCGCGGCCGCCGACCCCGACCTGCCCGTGTAGGCCCCGCGCGCAGAGAGGCGCGTCACAATGTGCACACTCGCGATCGTGCCACGAATCATCAATGTCGACACTCGCACGATCCGCCCGCCCTCGCCCGGCCCCGGCCCGACCGGACGGCCCGCCGCGGGCGCCCGCCCCGCGCCGGGCCCCGCCGGCCCGCGTGCGCCGACTCGCACGCCGCCGGGCCCGGCGAACCGCGGCGCAGGCCATGGGCGGGCCCTGGCGGGCTTGAAGCGCCGGGCCCTGCTCGGTACACCAGGGCCATGACCGAGGCCAAGCCTGCGCCGCAGCCGATCTTCCGCAAGGACTACCGCCGCCCCGATTACACCATCGACCGGGTCGACCTGCGGTTCGAGCTCGGCGAGGACGTCACGCGGGTGCACGCCGCGCTGACGATGCGGCGCATGGACGACGCGCCGGAGGGCGCGCCGCTGGTGCTCGACGGCGAGAACCTCAGCCTCGTGCGCGTCGCCCTCGACGACCGCGCGCTGTCGCCCGGCGAGTACGTCCTCGGCCCGACCAGCCTCACCATCCTCGCGCCCGGCGCTTCGTTCACCCTGGCCACGCTGGTCGAGATCAAGCCGCAGGACAACCTCGAGCTGTCGGGCCTCTATCGCTCGAGCGGCAACTTCTGCACCCAGTGCGAGGCCGAGGGCTTCCGCCGGATCACGTACTTCCTCGACCGCCCCGACGTCATGGCCCGCTACAGCGTCGTCGTCGAGGCCGACCGGGCCAGGTACCCGGTGCTGCTCGCCAACGGCAACCGGACCGCCACCGGCGACCTCGGCGACGGCCGTCACTTCGCCCGCTGGGACGACCCGTTCCCCAAGCCGAGCTACCTGTTCGCGCTGGTCGCCGGCACCCTGAGCTGCCTTGACGGCGAGTTCGTCACCGGCTCCGGCCGCACCGTCCGCCTCGAGATCTGGGTCGAGCCCGACAACATCGACCGCTGCGCCCACGCCCTGCGCTCGCTGCAGGCGGCGATGCGCTGGGACGAGGACAAGTTCGGCCGCGAGTACGACCTCGACATCTACATGATCGTCGCGGTCAGCGACTTCAACATGGGGGCCATGGAGAACAAGGGCCTCAACGTCTTCAACGCCAAGTACGTGCTGGCGCGGCCCGACACCGCCACCGACGACGACTACGACGGCATCGAGTCGGTCATCGCCCACGAGTACTTCCACAACTGGACCGGCAACCGCGTCACCTGCCGCGACTGGTTCCAGCTGACCCTCAAGGAGGGCCTCACGGTCTTCCGCGACCGCCTGTTCAGCGCCGACATGGGCTCGCCCGCGGTCGCGCGGATCGGCGACGTCCTGGCGCTGCGCACCAACCAGTTCGCCGAGGACAGCGGGCCGATGGCGCACCCGATCCGGCCCGAGTCGTACATCGAGATGAACAACTTCTACACCACCACGGTGTACGAGAAGGGCGCCGAGGTCATCGGCATGATGCGGACCCTGCTCGGCGAGGCCGGCTTCCGCCGCGGCATGGACCTCTACTTCGAGCGCCACGACGGCCAGGCCGTCACCTGCGACGACTTCCGCGCCGCCCTCGCCGACGCCAACGGCGTCGACCTCGAGCAGTTCGGCCGCTGGTACAGCCAGGTCGGCACACCGGTCGTCCGCGCCCGCGGCGAGTACGACGGCGCCGCGCGCAGCTACACCCTCACCCTCGAGCAGGCCCCGCCGCGCGGCAAGCAGGCCGCCGAGCCGCTGCACATCCCGGTCGCCGTCGGCCTGCTCGGGCCCGAGGGCCCGCTGCCGTTCAAGCTGTCCGGAGAGACAGGCGCGAGCGCCGACACCCGCGTGCTCGAGCTGCGCGAGCGCAGCCAGAGCTTCCGCTTCGAGGACGTCGCGGCCGCGCCGGTGGCCTCGCTGCTGCGCGGCTTCTCGGCCCCGGTCGAGCTCGAGGTCGAGCGCAGCGACGCCGACCTCGCCCGGCTCATGGCCGCCGACCCCGACGCCTTCTCGCGCTGGGACGCCGGCCAGGAGCTCGGCCGGCGCGTCCTCCTGCGGCTCGCCGGCGACGTCGAGGCCGGCCGCCCGCTCGCGCTCGACCGCGAGTTCGTGGCCGCGTGCGCGCAGATCGTCGCCGACCCCGGCCTCGACGGCTCGCTCAAGGCCCTGGCGCTGACCCTGCCCAACGAGCGGCTGCTCGGCCAGCACCAGCAGGTCGTCGCCGTCGACGCCCTGCACGAGGCCCGCGAGTTCGCGATCGAGTCCCTCGCCGCCGCCCTGCGCGAGCCCCTGCTCGCGCTCTACCAGAGCAGCGCGCCGCAGGGTCCCTACCGCATCGAGCGCGCCGAGGTCGACCGCCGCAAGCTCCGCAACCTCGCCCTCGCCTACCTCGTCGCCCTCGGCGAGCCCGAGCTGGTCGCCCTCGCGGTGTCGCAGTTCCACCTCGCCGACAACATGACCGACAGCGAGGCCGCCCTCGCCTGCCTCATCGACCACGGCGGCCCCGAGCGCGACGCGGCCCTGGCCGAGTTCCACCGCCGCTGGCACAAGGACCCGCTGGTGCTCGACAAGTGGTTCGCGCTGCAGGCCGTGTCGAGCCACCCCGACACCCTCGAGCGGACCCTCGCCCTCGCCGACCACCCCGACTTCAACCTCCTCAACCCCAACCGCGCCCGCTCGCTCATCGGCGCGTTCGGCACCCGCAACCAGCACCAGTTCCACCGCAAGGACGGCCGCGGCCACGCCTTCGTGGCCGACAAGGTCCTCGCCCTCGATCCGCACAACTCCCAGGTCGCCGCCCGCCTGGTCGCCGCCTTCAACCCGTGGCGCCGCTTCGACGCCACCCGCCAGCAGAGCATGCGCGCCCAGCTCGAGCGGATCGCGGATCAACCGGGCCTGTCCAAGGCGGTCCGCGAGATCGTCGACCGCGCCCTCGCGCCGGCGTGAACCCGCGATTCGTTGGGTGGACGAGCGGACGCTGCCGCTCGCCGACCTCCGCCCGCCTCGTGACGCCGTGCGCGGGTCCCGGCCGCCGTCACTGGTCCCGGGACAGCGTCGTCGGTTGCGAGCAGGCACTCGGCAAGGCGACGCCGTGGCCGCGCTCCTGACCGCACTCACGCGAGCCGAAGGCAGACGCACAATCGTACGCCGCCCACGATCCCGAGCTGGACCGGAAAGTGGCGATCACGTCCCCCGAGTGGGTCGTTTCCACGCATGTCGAAGGTCGATGTCGACCCTCGGGAGTTCGTGCGCCGCCGCGCTGGAAGTCGCCGGCCGCTTCGCGCCGCGATATCGGGGTCTGATGGCACCCTCGCGTGGCCATGATCCGTCGCACACGCCAGCCCGCTGGATGAGTCAATAACTGGATCCTCCGCTTCGCGCCGCGAGCCGCGTCTCTGCGATAGGGACGGCCCAACGCCGGCTCTGAGCCCGTACACGTTCGAGCGAAGGAATCCAAGCGAGGCTGTCCCCTTCGCCGAGATGCATCCCGCTATTCCCAATCACCTCATTGGAAGTTCGAGGAGTACAATGAAGAATGCGTGGTTCTACGTCGGTGCGCTGTTCCTGGTGGCGCTGTCCATCGGGCGCGGCGGCTCGGCCGAAGACGAAGTCGCGGCCGACAATTATAACGAGGAGTGCCTCCACGAGGGGTGCGACACCGAGGAGGTGCGCGAGCTGTACTCGTCGTACGAGGAGGAGTGCATCGGCGAAGGTTGCTCCAAGGAGGAGATCGTCGAACTCGGCGGGACGCCACCCGCGGCCCTGACGATGCTGCGGCACTTCCAGGACCTCGGGTGGACGGTGCGCGAGCACGACTTACAGGGCCTCGATTGCTCGTTCAGCCATACCGAGACGAAATGCACCGCCTTCGTGCTGTGGTGCAAGGAATTTTGGCTGTGCCCGGAAGGCGTCCACGAGCGGAGCTGGTCGGCCTGCGGCGGATGCCTCGGCTAGGAGGCCGCCGTGGGACGCTCACCCTTGCCATTGAGAGGCGCGCGCCCGTCGTGGCGCCGTCTCCTCGCCGTCGGGCCAGTGCTGCTGCTCTGCGCGGTCGCGGCCCTGCAGGTCTCCCTGGCGGCGACGCAGTCGCTGTCGCCGTGGAAGGGCGGCGGGTTCGGGATGTTCTCGACGATTGATTCGCCGCACGGCCGCGTATTGCGAATCTACCTCGTCCGGGGCGACCAGGCGACGCCGATCGCGGCCCCGGACATGCTGCGTTCGCTCGTCCAGGCGGCGCGGACGATCCCGACCGAGGACCGATTGCGCGCACTCGCCGTCCGTCTCGCGCAGGGCACCTGGGTGCCGCTCGAGGTGGAGAGCGCTCCAGCGCGCTACTCGAGCCTCGTCGCCGAAGAGGGCGCCGACCGGGCGCCCGCGGGCGCGGGGCGGTACGCACTCGCGGGACTGCTGCGGATGCTCGGCGAGCACGAGTCCGCGGCGCCCGACGCCGTCGCGTTCGACGCGGTCCGCGTCGAATTGTGGAAGACCCGATTCGACGCGGACACCGCCGAGCTCCACCTCTGGAAGTACCTCGACCTCACCGCGATGGCACCGCGCGGCGCCGAGGAGGCGCGGCCATGACGAACAAGTCCGAATCCCCACGATGGCGGCAGCTGCAGCTGTGTCCGACCTTCGATCGATGCGCCGTGATGACGCTCTTGCTGCTCCTGCTCTATTCGAGCAAGGTGTGGTACGTGCATATCCCGGTGACGGCGCTGTGCGTCTCGGCGTTCGTGTTCCGCGGGCCGCGCCGAAGGCCAGAGTTCTGGTTCGCCGTCGGCGCGGCGACGCTGCTGGGCACGTATCACGACCGGTTCTCGGCGGACAATCACAAGTACCTGCTCGGCTACTGGTGCCTGGCGCTGTTCTGCGCCCTCCTCGACGGCGATCCGCGGCGCAACCTCGCGCGGACCGCCCGGCTCCTGATCGGGCTGAGCTTCCTGTTCGCGGCCGGGTGGAAGGCGCTGTCCGCCGATTTCCTCGACGGGGCCTTCTTCCACCACGCCCTGCTCTCCGACGAGCGGTTCGCCGGGCTCGCGCGCACGATCGGCGGGCTCTCCGACGCAGATCAGCGGTTCAACCGGGCGGCGATGGAGGCCCTGGCGAGCCACGACAGCACCCTCGAAATCGTCGCATTGCGCTCGACGCCGGCGGTCGCGGAGCTGGCGACGTTCCTGACCTGGTGGACGATCGCCATCGAGGCGGCGATCGCCGCGGCATTCCTGTGGCCCGCCAAGAACGAGGGCCGCCGCGTTGGGGACGCGTTGCTGATCGCGTTCGTCCTATCGACCTATGCGGTGGCGCCCGTGCTCGGCTTCGGGTGGCTCCTCGTGATCATGGGCGTCGCGCAGAGCCCGGCGCGGCCGGGCTTCGTCCCGCTCCTGTATGTGCTCTGCTTCGTGGTGCTCCAGCTCTACCGCCTGCCATGGACGGCGTTCGTCGGCGAGGGCTGAGGCTGGTGCGCCCGCGCGGCGATCGCCGCGAGCGGCAGCGCTCCGCGCTCCTGGCGAGGTTGCTGCGCCACGAGGGGAGCGTCCTCGTCGGCCAGCGCCTTGCACGCGCGCTCGAACGACTCGGTGAGACTGCGGATGGGCGCTCGTTCCCGGTGATGGAGCGGGTCCCGGCGTCGATCTGCGCAGATCCTCGCCGCCGACCCTCGATCCACACCGGCCGCCCTCTCGAGCGAGGACGGCTCAGGTAGTCGGAGTAAAATGCGCGCCGCATGGACGCCATCCTCATCGGACACGAGCTCGATTTCCTGATCCGCATCGCCGTATGTCTGCTCTGCGGCACGATCATCGGCGTCGAGCGCGAGCTACGCAACAAACCCGCCGGCATCAGCACGAACTGCTTCGTGATCGCCGGCGCGTGTCTGTTCACGTTCATCTCGCAGCAGGCCGATCCGGTGAGCCCCGCCCGTATCGCCGCGCAGGTCGTGTCGGGCGTCGGCTTCCTCGGTGCCGGCATGATCCTGAAGGCCGCCGGCGACAAGATCACCAACCTGACCACGGCCGCGTCCGTGTGGTTCGCAGCCGCGGTCGGCATGTCCATCGGCATGGGCTGGTACATCGTCGCCGCGATCGCCACCATCTACGCCGTCCTGGTACCGCGTATCCCGCACGTCAAGACGTGGGTGAAGGAGACGCCGGACGAATGATCGCGGGGCCTGAAACCGCGCCCGCCATGTGCCGTCCGGCGTGGCGCGGAGCCGGGAAACGACAGGTCCGCATGGACATGCCTCTAGACCTGTCCTTGGGTCATGAGGCGTTCAGTCGCCGTAGATGCTCCAGCCCTCGTCGCAGATCTCGATCTCGATGATGTTGAAGGTGCGCAAGCACTCGAAGCGAGCGACCAGGTCGGTCATCGCGGTGCAGGCGGCGAGCTCGGCGTCGTCTGGCGCCTCGCCGTGGACGGCGTCGGTGACGATGTAGTCGAGGTCCATCTCGCCCCAATTGCGACGGATGAGGGTACCGTCGTCGCGGATGACGATGTAGCCCTGCTCGTCGTACTGTGAACTATTGAATTTGTAGGACCAGCGGATCACGCCCGGCTTCTTGGTCGTGAGAGCGTCGAAGGCGCAGGTGAGGGCGTCGGGATTCTTGACCTCGGTGCCCTGGTTGCCCGCGATGTCGTCGACGAGGATCGTCGGGCACAGGTCGTCGCCGCAGGTGGCGGTCGGCGAGGGCGAGGTCATGTCGCCGCCGACGTCGTCGGGGATGCAGGAGCACCTCTCGGGACCGGGCGTGGACTCGGTGTCGGACTTGGACTCGGGGCTGCAGGCGAGGAGCGAGGGCATCACGAGGGCCGACAGGAGGGCATAAACCAAACGCATGGCGGCATACTAACCGATTCGCGGGCGCGGAGGTCGCCGCGGCGAGCTGGCGGCGCCGCACGGCCCCAGCGACGAGGGCGGACCCGCAGGCCACCGCGAGCGTCCTGCCGCGAGTCGCGGGGTCGGCGTCGATGTCGGCTGCCCTCGGGGACAGATCGCAAGCGCAGGCCGCCGCGCGCTGCAGACCTCGCCGCGCGCGCACCTCTGTGAGCAACAGGGCGGCAGACGGCAGCGGAAGCGCGGGCCTGCTTCACCGGCGTCGCCGTCGCCGCGCCAACACCAGCAGCAGCACCGTCGAGACCAGCAGTGGCCCGCTCGGCCCGGAATCGTGCGCGACGCAGCCGCAGCCTTCGTCGCAGATCGACTCGCCCCACACCGACGACTCCTTCTCGAGCTCCGCGGCGCACTTCTCGATGTCCGGCGCGAGCATGCCGCGGATCGCGGCCTCCTTCGAGAGCGCCGGCACCTCCGAGCTGCAGCTGACCTGGAATTCCTGATTCGAGTCGAGCACCAGGCCGGTGTGGTAGTCGCCGGTCTGCCTGACGAGCACGGAGTCGCCGGCCGAGAGCGTCCCGCCGCCATAGATGCTGTCGGCAGTGATCGTGTCCCCCACCTTCGATTCCGTCATGCCATGGACGGCGTCGACCCGGATCTCGAGCGCGGAGCCCGTCGTCCCCTGGACGACGACGCCCTCCAACACGGCTTGATCACCAAAGTTGTTGAGCTCGTTGCAGAAGCAGTCCTCGGCCCGCGTGACGAAGCAGTAGGACGGCTGGATCCGCCCGGCCTCCGCGGCCGTGAGCCCGAACGCGTCGAGCCACGCCAGCAGCGCCGCGTCGCTCGCGAGCTCGCGGATCCGCGCGAAGTTGCGGCGTGCCGCCACCTCGGCCACCAGCGCCGCGTGCCCGGTCGACTCGATCAGCCGCGCCATCGCGCAGCGCGTGCCGTGCGGATCGATGAAGATCGGGATACGCTCGCGCGACACCTCGTTGCGCGGGAACCTGCCCGCGCGGGCATAGCGCGCGAGCTCCTCGATCAGCCGCTCACGCGCCGCTCGCTGCGAGGCGCCGAGGTGCGTGACGTCGCGGCTGCGCAGCTCGAGCAGGACCTCGCGGAAGTGGGCTTGCAGGCGCACCTGCTCGCGCGCGAGGCGATCGACGAATCGCAGGGCACCGCCGACGCCATGATGACGAGCGCGCGGAGTACGACGCGGACGTCGTGAGCGCGAGCGAGGGCCGTGGGACTGGATGGAGTTTTCAAGGTAAGCGCTGAGCATGGATCGATTCTACGACCTTTTGCGCGCCGCACCGGCCCGCGCTCGCACCGCTCGCTGCATCGGCGAATCCTCGCCCGGCTCGATTGGACGCGTTCGCCGGGCTCGAGGTCCCGAAGCCACGACGGCCCATTGCCGATATCGACGTCCTGAACCCCACCCGCGAGGTGACTTGCGACCAGCTACGGACCGGCGCGCACGAGGGCGAGTTGGTCGGTGGCGTTGCCGGCGAGGAGCTCGACCTTGCCGTCGCCGTCGAGGTCGCCGGCGGCGAGCGCCCGCGGCGAGAGCTGCGAGTCGACGAAGTAGCTCTGTGTGCACTCGAGCCAGCACATCGTCGAGTCGGTGAACTGAACCGAGAAGCCGGAGGAGGTCGGCTCGAACGAGACCAGGTCCTTGCAGCCGTCGCCGTCGACGTCGCCGGCCGCGGCCGGGCGCGCGCCGGCCTCGACGATTCGCTCGACGCGCCCGCCGGACATCCAGGCGGTGACGATCTCGACGTTCTGGGAGATCCGGTGGCCGATGAACTCGTCCGTCAGGTCGCCCTCGAAGTCGGCGGACATCAATGCAGCCTGCTCGGTGGTGCCGGCGGCGTCGAGGGTGAGGAGCTCGTTGTAGACGCCGCCTTCGAATCGGTGGACGACGACGTCGGAGCCGAAGCCGGTGCTCGCGGCGAGATCGAGGGCGCCGTCCTTGTCCGTGTCGCCGAGCGCGGCGGCGAAGAACGGGCCGAAGAGGCCGACCTGCTCGGGGCCGAAGCCGCCGAGGCCGTCGCCGAAGCGGACGACGAGCTTGCCGCCGTCGCCGCTGTGCGCGGCGAGATCGACGGCGCCGTCGCCGTCGACGTCGCCGGCCCACAGGGCGAGCGGCTGGAGACCGAGCTGGCCGGGGACGGGGGCCGCGAACACGGCGTCCTGTCCGAACAGCAAGGCGAGCTCGCCGACCACGAAGAGGCGCAGGACGGCGAGGTCGAGCTCGCCGTCGCCGTCGAAGTCGGCGGCCGCGAGCTGCACGGGCTCGTCGCCGGCGAGGCCGGTCGGGAAGACGCCACCGGGGGCCAGGCCGCCTTGACCGTCGCCCAGCAAGATCTCGACCTCGCCGGGGCGGGCGACGGCGACGTCGAGGTCGTCGTCGCCGTCGAGGTCGGCGACGACGAGGGCGTCCACCGGGCCGGCGAGGTCGACGAAGCTGAGCTCGAGGGGCTGACGGTCGCAGGTCGGGATGACGTCGACCTCCTGGCAGACGAGGTCGAAGTCCTCCTCACAGACCGAGCCGTAGGCGCAGTCCTCGTCCGAGCTGCACTCGTTCTCGTGGTAGCAGCTGCCGTCGGGGAAACAGTAGCCGCCGTCGCCGCAGTAATAGCAGGGGCCGCAGTCGCCGGGGCTGCACCCCGGCGGATCGGGCGGATCGGTCGGGTCGATCGGGCCGGTCGTGTCGGTCGTCGGCTCACCCGTGGGGTCGCCCGGCTCGCCGGTCGTGGGGTCCCCCGGCGAGAGCGAGTCGCCCGTGGAGGGCGAGCCGTCCGTCGCGGGCGAGTCACTGGTCGAAGTCGAAGAAGAGCCGCCGGTCGTGTCGCTCGGGGTACCCGGCCCGCAAGCGACCCCGGCGGTAAGGATGACGGCCAGAGGGCCGCGCAAGTGAATGTTCATGGGGGCATCGTCGCACATTCCGGCAGCTCGCAGTCGCGTCGGAGCCGCTCGATTCTCATCGCGGGCTGCGGACCTCGAGCCGGAGCCCGCGACGGTCGAAGCGCGTCGACCACCCATCGGCCAACTCGACTCGAGGCGGCTCGCGTGGCCCAAGCAGCTCGAACCGCGGCCACCCCTGCCCGCGCACGATCGAGCCGCGACCGCTCCGAATCGTCCGTGTCGCGCCATTGGCCGGCTGGTGGCCGTGACGGCCACCGCTGGCCACCGCGAGCCCAGAGGCCCTCCGCGGGCGCCCGGAGACCGATCTCGCGGTGCGTCGCACAGGCCGACCTCGACAGCGCCGCGAGAGTCTGCGAAGGTCCGCGCATGATCAGGGCGTGGGCCGGAGCGCTGGCTGTGAAGATCGTCGCTGCCGATCGAGTGACCAGGACGGGCTGTGAGCCGTAACCTGCGGATGAAGGAGATCTGGTACAGCGGTGGTGCGCCATTCGGCGGCGACGGAACGTACGGCGAGTATCCGCTGGCCAAGCTGCCGCGGATTGCGGTTCCGCTGCGCGGCACGTTCGCGTGGCTGCCCCCCAGTGCGGACGGCGGCCTCGCGTACGCCGATCGGCGCGAGTACGAGCCCGTCGCGACGACAGAAGGCCTGTCGCCCGAGCAGGCCCTCCTGCAAGCGATCTTCGGGCCGCCGCCGGAGCCGGCGCCCCCGCGGCCCGGGTGGGAGCCGCTGACCCAACTGGCCGTCGACGCATCTGCCGTGGGCCTCGCCGTCCCGCCGGAGATGATTGCGTTCCTGTCTCGGCCGGAGCTCTTCGAACGCGTGCCGACGTGCACCGCCTGCTATCTTGAGCTCTCGCGCCGGCTGCTCCCCGCCCCCGTACGCGATCGCCGTCTGATCAGGTTTCTCAACGATCAGCAGTGCAGCGTGCTGTGGTACGTGATGCTCGCGCCTGATGGCGGTCACAGCATCGTCGCGGCGTATCCCAGGTGGAAGAACCGCCGGCGCGAGGTGACCGCAGAGCTCGACGATGAGATCACTCCGACGGGGTTCGTGCGGTGTGCGTCGAGCTTCGAGGAGTTCATCTATCGGTTCTGGATCGAGAACTCGATCTGGTACGCCGAGCATCGCAATCCGTCACGACCTCCGACACCCGAGCAAGCGGCGTACGCGGAGCACGCACGCGGGACCCTGGTAGGATGAGCTCCGGCTGGATCGCCGGCGCCCCATGCTCCTCGTCGCCGCCGGACTCCGGCGTCCGCTATGGACGGAGCGCGCTCCCGGCTTGGTTCTCGAGCGTCTTCATCGCGTTGATGTAGGGAGTCGCGCCGTAGCTGATGCGCGCCACGCCCAGCCCGGCCCAACGCCCGTTCGAAGACATGCCGTCCTGCATGATGTTCACGGGCAGGCTGACGCTGTCACAGATTCTGGCGATCGACGGCTCGTCCAGCAGCCCTGGGACGAAGAAACCCGACGCTCCCGCGGCTGCGTAGGCCTTCCCACGATCCAGCGCTTCGCCGATCGATTTGGCCGGGTCGCCGCCCCTGCCGAGAAACAGATCCGTCCGCGCGTTGATGAACAGCGGAACGCCCTTCTGATCGGCGACACGACGAAGGACGGCGATACGGCGGACCTGCCGATCGATGCCGTACATCCCTGTTTCTCCTGCCACCCGGTCCTCGAAGTTCACGCCCACGATGCCGAGGTCGAGCAAGCGACCGATGTTCTCGGCCAGGGTGTCGTCCTCTCCTTTGTCATGGGGCGACGCCGGCTGATGCATGTATCCGCTCTCGAAATCCACCGACACCGGGACATCGACGGTCGCGACGATGCGCTCGACGATCTGTTCGACGAGCTTCAGAGGCATGGCCTCGCCGTCGCGGTACCCATGCGCCTCCGCCATGGACCAACTGCTGGTCGCAATCGCCTTCGCTCCCGCTCGCCAGATCGCCCTCGCGCTGCCCGCGTCCCACGCGTTGAAGAGCAGCAGCGGGTCGCCCTTGGTGTGAATTTCAGCGAATTGCTTGGCCTTGTTTACCTGGGTCATGATCATTTCCTTCCTTGGGTTGATACGAATCGAGAAGTTGCTCGACGATCCCGCGTGCAGCCACCGCCGCAGCAGGGTCGCAATCCATCGCTACAGCGACAGCCGCGCCGTCGTAGATGAGGCAGAGCCGGCGGCTCAAATCCTCGGCGTTCTGGAGCCCGCCTTCTTCCGCAAGGCGCGTGAAGAGCTCGCGTCGCCACAGCCGGAAGGCAGAGGAGACCTCCTGCGCAGCGCTCGGCTCCTCCCCCCCTTCGGCGCAGGCGCGAATAAAGGCGCATCCATGGTAGCTGCCGGCTTCCGCCACGCGGTCGGCGAATTCATCGAAGGCGGCGACGATTCGCTCGCGCGCGCCTCGCGACTGCGAGATTCGCTCCTCGATGCGATGCTTCAGCCACTGTGATCGATCTTCGAGGTACGCGCGGACGAGCTCGTCCTTGCTCTTGAAGTTGCCGTACAACGATGCTTTCGCCACGCCAGCGTGCGCCAGGATGCGGTCGATGCCGACCACGTGAATGCCCTCTCGATAAAAGAGCTCGTCCGCCGCCCGCAGCAGCCTCTCGCGCACCGTCCCGGTCTGCTTTTCCCTGCCCACGACGCCAGCGTACGGACAGGTCTGTCTGCCGTCAAGGAAAAAACAGACAGGTCTGTACAGGATGCGGTCGTGACCTTCTCGGCGGTCCCATCCGTGTGGTCGGCCGCTGCGCTGCGAGGGCCGTGAAGGGGGGTGTTCGTCGCCTTCCTGGCCCGCGACACCGTTCTGGTCATCGCCCCGAGCGCTCACCGCGCCCGAGGTCGGTGCGGGCAGCGCACCAGGGCGACGACGACTCGGCGCCGAAGCCGGAGTGATCCATCGTTGACCGCTCGCGCACTGGAGATCGCCGGCGAGCCGGGCCGCGACTGGTTCCCGGATTAAGCAAACCATGATGTGATCATTGACGATTTAACCGTCTGGGCCCGACACCGCTGTAACCGACCTCGAACGAATGCGCGTTCGTCGTTCGTCCGGGCCCGCTCGCGCTGTTGACATTGCTCGCGCTGCGGCGACGCTCCGACGTTCTATCGGCACGGGTCGAATGAGGCCCTGGGCGAGCCATCGACGGCCGTCGTGCCCGCCCAGCCTGGCGCGCGGTGGTCCTCCCGCCAAGGCCGGCAGCGACCATGTCCTGCACCATTCGCCGGCGACATCGAGATGGGCGCGCTCGTCATCGGCCGCATCGACTGCGCCCGACCCGCGGAGGTGGTATCCTGGGCGGATGTTCGCGTCGCCGAGCCCGAACCTCTTGGTGCTCCTCGTCGAACTCCTGCTCGGCGCCCCGCTCGTCGCCGAAGGCCGAACCACCTGCGCGCGCGAGGCCGGGGCCACGCGTTGTTGGGGTGAGCACGAGTTCCTGTACGGGGCCGGCGTCACGGATGTCCCCGACCTCCGCAAGTGGGCCCTGAAGGGACATCATCGCTGCGCCCTCGCGCAGGGGTCCGGGCTGCGCTGCGATACCCCCGGTGACCCCGCGGGTCTGCGCGTCGACAACCCCGACGAGCGTCCGCTCCAGGATTTCGCGCTCACGTCGGAGGGCGGATGCATGCTGGGCGTCCTTGGGCTCGTGACCTGCTGGCGCTGGGGTCACGGGGACAGCGCAGAGTTGACGGGATCGCCGCAGGTCGTCCCCGACGCCCGACAGATCGTCGTCGGCGGCGAGCCCTCGTTCGCAAGCCCGTGTGTCCTCACCCGCGCTGGTGCCGTCGTCTGCTGGACACCGCAGTGCCCCTTCGCGCCGCACGTCGTGATGCAGGACGTCGCCGCGCTGGCGGGCGACCACCACCTGTGCGCGGCCCGGCGCGACGGTTCCGTCACCTGCTGGCGCGCGCCGGAGTCCTGCAGCGACGTGGAAGCCGAGTCGCGCGTCGAGGACATCGAGGACGCCGCCTCGGTCGCCGTGGGTCAGGGACTCGCCTGCGCGCTGCGGAGCCGCGGCGGGGTCACCTGCTGGTCGATGGATGAGAAGGGTCGCCCGGGGCGACCGCGATCGATCCCGGGAACGACGCACGCCACCAGCGTGGCCGTCGGCGAAGGCCACGCTTGCATCCGCGACGTCGACGGCCAGGTCTGGTGTTGGGGCGACAACTCGGACGGTCAACTCGGGCAGTACGATGTCCTCGACGAGCTCGCGGAACCGACAGTGATCCCGGAGATCGACGATGCCGTGGCGCTGGCCGGGAACCTCACCAGTACTTGTGCGCTGCTGGCGGGGGGACGGATCGCGTGTTGGGGTCGGGACGACGATTCATCCGAGGGGCAGTGGCACGCGACGCCCTCCGTCCGTGCCGATCTACCACTCGCGCTCCGCCTGTTTCCGTTCGGCAAGCGCAGCATGTGTGCCGAGCTCCGAGAGGGCGAGATTCGCTGTTGGGGCGAGCAGCCCGGGGCGGACATCCGGCGCCCGAACACGGCGATCACGGAGATCCTCGGCAACCCGATGCGCCCGCTGGCTTGTATTCGCTCGCTGGATCGCGCCGCCACGTGTACATTCGCGGTCGACCCGGGAGGCTTCGACCCCGCGTCGGTTCGGCTGCCGCGGACGGATCTGGCGGCGGTGGAGGCCCAGGGGGCGATCGTTTACGGGGTGACCCGCCCGGGGTACTGGCAAATCCGGGAGAATTGGGGCTCCGGACAGCGGGATTGGTTCTCCGCGTCCTTCCTGGTCACTGGGCTCGCCGCGAGCTACCACCAGGTGTGCGCGGTCGACATCCGAGGGGCCGTCGTCTGCGCGGATGGACGCGATGGCCACGCCCTGGCGCCTGCCAGATCGATGGATCTCGTCGATGTCGTCGAGCTGAGCGCCGGCGCTGAACATATCTGTGCGCTCGACAGCCACGGACGGGTCCATTGTTGGGGCGATAATTCGTGGTTCCAGCTCGGTCAGGGGACCGAAGAGCGTGGCAGTGCGGCGCCGCTACGCGTTCCGGGCGTGGAGAATGTCGTCCAGCTGTCCACCGCCGTGGCCCGGACGTGCGCGCTCCTCGGAGGCGGAGCCGTGACCTGCTGGGGGAACAACCTTTACGGCAGCTCGGGCGTGGGGAACGGTGCATCCTCGCCCGACCCCCTGCCCGTCCGACCTCCACTCGCGGCGATTCATGGGACGGAAAACTCGGCCGTTTCTCGCCGAGTACATCGTTGAAGTGGACCGGCATGCCCTCGATCCGGCTGGCGATATCACGATTCACGATTGTAATTGAGCACCAGACTCCCGCTGCATTCCGGCGGCCGGTCTCGTAAACTTCGACGAGCAGCCCGGCGAAGTCGCCGAACGAGTCACGACATATCGCGTCGGCGGCTCTCGGCCCGCACTACGCTCACCGCCGGGGCTCGGCCGGCGCGCCTGCGCTGGCGAGGAGCGCGAAGCCGTCGTCGCGCTCGACTCCGCGCCCGCTCCCCGGTTGCCATCCACTCGCCATCGCCGCCCGGATCAGCCGCACCGCGAGGGCGGGTCGATTGAGGTTATAGGCGACGCCGCCGACGAGGAGGCTGCCGTCGTGCCCGCCCCAGCCCTGGCCGGCGGTGGTGCTCCCGCCCTGACCGTCGACGAAGCAGACCCGCAACGCGCCGCGGCGATCGTCGTCCCGCCAGGTCGAGAAGCGCTCGACGCAGTGGCGAACGCCGTCGACCTCCAGATGCCCGTGCGAGCGCGTCCAACAGAAGCTCGCGCCATCGATCACGAGTCGCCGTGGTACACCCACCCGGGCGAGGGTAGCCGCGTGCGGCGCCGCCGGTCAACAATCGGGCCGGACGCGTGCTCGCGGTCCGCGAGACGCCGGCCGACCTTCTCGCCCGGTCTTCGCCCGGGGCAGGTCGGCACCGGCTCGGGGTGGCGAGCTGGTCGGCGATCCTTCGGCGCGACGGGCTGCTTGAAGAGACAGGTTCCTGGGCGTGATGCCGCTCGTCGCTCGAACTTGCCCGCTCTCTACCCCTCCGCTCGTCTCGGCCGCCCGGCGAAGTTCGAGGGCCGCGCCGCTCAGAAGACGTACTGCAGCGGCGGGCCCCAGCCGAGCAGCTGGATATCGACCGGCGACGGGCCGAAGCTCTGCGTCGGCGTCAGGTCGAGCGTGCGCTCCTCGGTGAGGAACGCCTCGCAGACGTCGCCGTGGGCGTCGTGGTGGACGGCGAGCTTGATGAAGGAGGTGTCGAGGACGATCCCCTCGAAGCACAGCGTGAATTCGTGGGGCAGGCAACCGCCGCCGTAGCCGACCTCGAGCACGAGCAGGTCGCCCTCGACCTCGGCCGAGTTGATGTCGAACGAATCGCCCTCCCCGAGGTCGGCGCAGTTCGGCAAGACGTCGCCGCCGCCGGTGGTCGAGGTGCCGTCGTCGGTCGTCGTGCCGACGGTGTCCGGATCCATGACGGTCGTCGTGCCGTCGGGGCTCGTCGTGCTCGTCTCGCCGGTGGTCGTCAGCGTCGTCTCGAAGGTCGTCTCGGACCCGCTCGTCGGGGCGCAGCGGTCGCACTGCCACTGACCGGCGGCGGAGCACACGCAGTTCAAGCAGTCGCCTTCGCCGGACTTGGAGTCGCCGGGCGTGCACTCCTGCACGTCGGTCGAGGTGGCGCCCGTCGAGCCGGTGCCGGTGCCGGTCGAGCCGGCGTCCGTCGAGTGCGTGCCGGTGGCGGTCGAGCCGGTGTCGTCGCCGCCGGATTTCGGGCCGCACGCGAGGGTGACGAGGGCGGCGAGGACCGCCGCGGGGAGCTGTCGCAGGGGAAAAGCCAGGTGCATGCGCGAAGTATAGCCCGCCGGGGCGAGCCTGCCCGGCGCGGCGTCGGGCGTTCGCCATCGCGTGGCTCGTGCCTGCGCGGGCTCGTCGCGCCGGCGAGCTGTCCCATCGGACAGCTGCAGCGAGGTCGAGAACGCGGCGCG
This sequence comes from Nannocystis punicea, assembly GCF_026965555.1. Classification (GTDB taxonomy): domain Bacteria; phylum Myxococcota_A; class Polyangia; order Nannocystales; family Nannocystaceae; genus Nannocystis; species Nannocystis punicea. The sequence continues at coordinate 8,070,854 of NZ_CP114040.1, forward strand.
AGGCGCTCCGCCCGGCGGCGGGTTGGCTCCCGCGCGGCGATCCGGCTACGATGGATACCGCGCGCGCGCTCGGCTCGCCGCATATCACCGCAGGAAGAGAGGAATCATTCATGTCACACCAAGAGACCGTTTCCATTGTCGGCTTGGGTCAGATGGGCGCCGCGCTGGCGCGCGCCTACATCGACGCCGGTCATCGGGTCACCGTATGGAACCGGAGTCCCGGCAAAGCGGAGCCGTTTCAGGGTCAGGCGAACGTGGCCGCGACGCCCGAGCAGGCGTGCAGCGCGAGCGACCTGACGATCATCTCGCTGTCCAACTACGAGGCGAGCGACCAGGTGTTCCGTACGCCCCTCGTGGCCGCGGCCGCGAGGGGCAGGACGCTGGTCCAGCTGACGAGCGGCACGCCCGGCGATGCCCGCAGCGGGGCGGCGTGGGCGTCGAGCCTCGGGATCGATTACCTGGATGGCTGCATCCTGGCCTACCCCAGCTACATCGGCGGTGAACAGACCGCCGTGTTCTATTCGGGCCCCAAGGACCTCTACGAGCGCCACCAGCCGACGCTGCGCGTCCTCGGCGGGGCCACGTCCCACGTCGGCGAGCCGATCGGGGCCGCGGCGGCGCTCGACTGCGCCCTCCTGGGGAGCTATTACGGCGCCACCCTGGCGTTCCTGCACGGGGCGGCGATCTGCGCGTCGGAGAAGTTCCCCCTCGACGCCTACTTCGAGAAGTTCCAGACGATCTTGCCGCTCACCTCGATCACCGCCGACATGTGCAAGAGAATGCTGTCGACCGGCGACTTCAAGGGCACCGATTGCACTCTCGACATTCACACCAACGCCATCGAGCACATCGTGCGTCTCAGCCGGGAGAACGACGTCGACCGGAGGCTCCCGGAGCTGGTCCTGTCCTACTTCAAGCGGGCGTTGCAGCTCGGTCACGGCGCCGATGAAATCGCCGCGGTGTTCAACGCCCTCCAGGACCCGGCCCGAGGCTGATCTGCGGCCGGAGCGTCGGGGCATTCGGCGCTCTTGAGCGCTGGATGCGCCCGCGGCGGCTCGGCGGTCGCGTCGTCGAGCCACACGACCTCCGCCGGCTGCCGCGACGCTGCTAAGGTGCTGCCCATGCGGATGCAAGCGACGCTGCTCAGGACGGTGCCGGAGCTCGAAGGGCAGTTGCCTCGGATCAGGACCCCCCGAGGACCCTGCCTCACGCTGAAGGACGGGACGCTCACCGTGTGGGACCAGGACCTGCGACCCCTCCGCCATGTGCCCACGCGCTTGCCCTCCGGGGCGCGACTGCTCGACGCGCGCGCCGATCTGAGCGCCCTGGTGGCCGCGGTCGACGGCGGGTTGCGCATCGTGGCCGACACCGCCCATCCGAACGCAGCCGCGATCGCGGTGGCGGCGGACTCTGCGACGTTCATCACGCCCAACCGCCTCGTCGTCACCTCGCCGGGTGCCCCCGCCGAGGGGCGCTCGTTCTCGGAGTTCCACCGCGTGCTGCTCATGGACCTGGAAGGGGTCGTGCTCGATGAGCACCAGGTCGAGGTCGACGCCGCTTCGGCGCACGCCCTCGCCCACCCGACAGATCCAGCGGTCCTTTGCGACTTCGTGATGGGGCAGGACGGCAACGTGCTCACAGTGATCCGCGCCGAGGATGACGCGCTGACGCTCCGTGAGGTGCTCCCCGCCGAGGAGTTCGTGAACCGGGGCTTCAGTCCAGACGGGACGCGGGTGCTGCTGCCGCCCTATCCGATGGACCCGAGGTGCGCGGTGATCGCGACGTGGCCGGAGCTCGTCCCCGTGGCGCGTCTCGACGTGCAGGCGGAACTGCCGGAGGTGGAGATCGGCATCGACCTGTGGGGCGGCTTCCTCGACGACGAGAGCGTGCTGCTCCTGGCGACGGAGCAGGGACCCATCGTGGCGACTGCCGACCTCCGCGACGCAGCATTGGTGCCAATGGTGGGCCTCGCCGAGGTGAACGACGGCGAGGGGTTCATGGAGATGGTCGCCCCGTTGAGCTCCGACCGGTTCGCCGGCGTCGTGTGGAAAAACGGGACCCGGCAGACGACAGTCTGGCGCCTGGAGCGGGTCTGACCGCAACTCGTCGCCGAGCCGGACGGGGACAGGACGCGTCGGTACGTTCATCCTGACCGATCCCGACGGGATCGCCGACATCCTGCGCAACGCCGACGGGTCGCTCGAGCTCGCGCCATTCGTGGCTGCCGGGTAGCCCGGGACGTCTTCGATCGAGGGGTCGGCCCTGGATGTGGTCGCGGGGGCTGCGGCGGGCGCGGTGCCGACACAGCCCTGGCACAGTGCCAGGCTGTGCCGACGCGGCGGATGCACGCTCGGCTAGCGACGCCGAAGCAGCGAATCACGGCAGGAGGCTCGAGCTCGCGGGCGACGGCCTCCCCGTGCATCGGCTACCCGCCCTGCCGCGCGCCGATCGGCGCCGGCCGCTCTGGCACGAGTGCTGCAACTTGCATGCGCCGAGATGCAGAACGCCAGGAGCGACCTTCGACGTTTCATGCCCGGCGCCCCGGCGCGTGAGGCCGTTCACGGTCGCGACCGAGAGCGCGGACAATTACTCGGATCCTGGACCGCACAAAACCTCTCGAGATCGACCGAACACCGATAATCGCCGGAGATATTTCGAGCACGAGCTCCGCTCCGCACGCGAGGGTCGATTCACAAAGGCCCGCATCCGGGAATCATCGCACTCGCATTGCATATACCGGGTCCACCCATGGTCGCGGACCCGACGATGTTTACCTCGAGCAACCCGTCGCGCGCCGGCTGTGCCCGCATTCGCGACCGAAGGAAGATTTACCGTGTCCCACGACGAATCACATCCAATCGCCCTCCCCGCTGCCGTCCTCGAGCTGTCCGTCGGCCTGCGGACCGACTTCCCGCGCGATCGCAGCATCGCCGAAATGTTCGAGGAGCAGGTGCGACGCGCCCCCGACGCGATCGCCGTGCGGTTCGAGGGCCGGGAGACGAGCTACCGCGAGCTCAACCGGCGGGCCAATCGCCTGGCGCGGCGGCTGCGGGCCGGCGGCGTCGGCGTGGACACCCCGGTCGGGATCCTGATCGACCAGTCGCCCGCGGTGGTCGTCGCGTTCATCGCGATCCTCAAGGCGGGCGGCGCCTATGTCCCACTCGATCCGCTGCACCCGGCGAGCCGGCTCGCGCGGATGATCGAGGACGCCCGGCCCACGGTGCTGCTCGGGAGCCGCGAGGCGGCCGCGCAATTCGGGTTCACCGGCGATTGCATCGAGTACCCCGGCGCGGAGGACGACCCGCCGACCGACGCCGGCGACGACGTCGACGTGAGCGGCGGCGCGGGTCCCGAGGACGTCGCCCACGTCCTCTTCACCTCCGGCTCGACCGGCCGGCCCAAGGGCGCATGCGTCCTGCACCGCGGCGTGCTGCGGCTGGTCGTCGACACCGACTGGATCCGGCTCGGGCCGGACGATCGCGTCGCGCAGGTCGCCAGCTTCTCGTTCGACATCCCCACCATCGAGGTCGTGCCGGAGCGCGAGCGTGCGCCGCGGAGGCCCACGGGTCGGCGGAAGCTGCCGGAGCACCTGCCGCGCGTCGACATCGAGGAGCTGCCGCCCGAGGTGCAGCAGGAGGGCCTCGCCGCGTTCAAGCGAATCGGCGAGGAGGTCAGCGAGGTCATCGAGCGTCGGCCCGAGTCGCTGGTCGTGGTCCGGCTCGTGCGGCCGAAGTTCGTGCGCATCGCCGAGGACATCGCGGACGCGTCGCCGGTGAAGATCGCCGAGCCGCCGGCAGGGGCATTCACGTGCCGGGCGGTTGGACGCCGGGTCCGCCGAGCGACTTCAGGAAGGTGATCAGGTCGGCGCGTTCTTCGGCGTCCTCGACGTAGAATGGATGCGGCTCCTCCGCGCCTCGCTCTGGATCGAACAGAACCTCGAGGGTCGGCACAGAGGCGTCGTGGAGGAAGAACGGTTTACGGGCGAGGTCGACCAGGAACACCGGTGGGATGCCGCGGAACGCGGAGCGGTCGCTGGCGTCGACGACCACCAGCTTGTCGTCGTAGATGCCCGGCGAATTGGCGAGCGGGACCAGCGGCGGCTTGCGCACGATGAGCTCCTTCGGCTGGTATCCCGGCCACAGCGCGTGCAGCTCGACCAGCAGGTACGGCAGCGGCTCCTGCGGGTCGAGGTTGTGGCAATCGGTGCAGTTCTCGGCGAGAAACACCTGCTTGCCGCGGGCGGCCTCCGCCGGATCGACCTTGGCCCCGGCGGGGATCGGCAGGTCGGCCAGATAGGCGTTCATATCGGCCAGCTTCTTCGCGTCGACGCGCCGCCCGGTCGGGCTGGTCGCGTGTCCGGGCGGCAGACCGTGCTCGGTCACTTGGACGAATGGGTACCCCGTGACGGCGGTCTCCTTCAAGATCGCCTCGTAGTTGTCGGCCAGCTCCTCGCCGTGCGGGCCGGCCCGCAGCGTCAAGAACTTCCGCCCCGGCGGGGTGACCAGCGAGGTCGGGTCGAGGTTCTGCGAGAACGAGGCGCTGCTTACGTCCTCGAGGCGCTCGAACTCGCCGGCCGAGCCGTACGGGTCCGCGAGGTCCTGGCGGAATAGCGGTGTGTTCTGCACCGAGTTGCCGACCCCGTCGTTGGTCTCGTCGAACGTGCCGCGCGGGTAATAGTCCTTGTTGCGCAGGTACGCGTCGACCTCCGCCTCGCTGCTGTCGCGGCGGATCCCCTTCGGGGCGCGCCCAATCGTCATTCCGCCGAGCTCGAGCTGCAGATTCGGGTAGAAGACCCGCGAGTTGAGACCCGTGGCGATGATCCCGCCAACGTCGAGCGACCAGGTCCCGAGGCCGTCGAGCCGCTTGCCGACCGCGCCGCGGTTGCCCGGCATCTGATAGACGGACCCGTCGACGACGGTGTGACAGATCGCGCAGCTGATGCCCATCTTGTCGCCCTTCTGCAGGTCGACCCGGCCGTCCCCGTCGACGTCCTTGGCCGCGAATCCGACCACCGCGTTGGCTTCGATCAGCGCGATCGTCACGTCGGGGTCGTGTAGCAGCGGCGCCAGTTCCTTCGACAGGTCGGTGCCGAATTGGCCCTCGAGGCCCTCTCGCAGTTTATTGTCGACCCTCTCGATATCAATATGCATACCGAGCTCGAGCAGCCCGAGCGGGGTGATCTGCTCGGCCATGATCCCCTGCGGCAGACGGAGGGCGTCGGTCCAGAACCCCTCGTTCCCGAAGGTCTCGAAGCGAAACACCTCCCGACCCGCGGTCGCGTCGCCGCGGGTGAACGGCCGCCGTAGTCCCTCGATTGCCGGTCGAGTCTGCTTCTCCGGGCCGTCGTTGCCCCACAGCCAGGCGCCGGCGGCGACGGACAGGGCGGCGATCCCGGTCATTCGTATGGTCATACTCGTTCGCATGGTCATGATCTCTCCTCCGTCGCTGCAAGGGCGGTCGACGCCGACATGGTGAGGGGGCGTTCCCACGCTGCCGCCGCCGACTCACTTCATGGCTCACAACGACACCTTGAATCGCCCGAGCGGAACTGCGCGGCGAGTGCGCGGCCCGCGTCCAACTCGTTGTGGATCGGCCAGCGCAGCGCACGACGAAAGCGATCGGGCCGAGGGCGCCCGCGGCTCATCCGCGTAATCGCCCGCGTGGCTCACCCTGGAGAGCGCGCTTCATGTCGTGCTCGAAGTCGTGCGCGTCGAGGCGGCGGGGGACCCGGCCGCGTCTCGGTTCGCATCCAGCCGCGGGTCCTCGCGGCTCGTGGACGTATGGACGTGGCGCCGAATGTCCCACGCGGGGCGGTATCCCTCTGCATGCAGCGAAGGAGGATCCCATGTCACGTCCACCGAGTCTGAAGACGCAACGCAAGTCGGGTGCGCCGCCCGCCGCGGTCCTCGAGCCGGCGGCTCGCGGATCGCTCGCGGCGCTACAGGCGGATGATGCCGTAGTCGTTGAGGAAGCTCGCCTCGGGGTCGGCCTGCGCGACGACGAACAGGTTCTCGCCGAGGCAATCATAAAACACGAAGCGCCCGTGCATCGGGTGCTGCACGCCCTGGACCTCGACGGTGGGCAGCGCCTCGACGCCCGCGCGGGACAGGAAGTCGTAGTCGAACGTGTGCACCTCGGTGTCCTCGACGACCGGATCTTCCGGCCACGCCCACGCCGTGGCGATCAGCGCGACCTGGCCCGCCGCCGCCGAGTGCGACAGGTGCTCGATCTGCTCGATCCCGTCGGAGAAGCTGCCGTTGTAGGTCATGTCCTTGGCCTTGTCGGTCGAGGCGAAGAACACGTTGCCGCAGCGGGTGAAGATCCGCTTGCCGTCCTCGGACAGCCACAGGTCGCCGCACATCGCATAGTCGCCGTGGTACGGCGAATCGTACAGGACGGTCGCGGTGCCGCCCTGGACGTCGTACTTCTCGATGTCCGAGGGCGACAGGCCGTTGTTCGCGCCGTACATGAAGTCGCCGTCCGGGTGCAGCTTGGCGACCGTGCCGGCGTAGATCGCCCAGTCGGCGCTCTGCGTCTGCGCCCCGCTCTCGACCTCGATCGTGTAGATCTGCTCCCACTGGTCCTGCCGCGGGAACGCGTAGATGTAGCCGTTGCCCGCCAGCACCACGTCGAGGACATCGGCCGTGACGGGGTGGGTGGCGAGCCGCGTACGCGTGACCAGGTCGACGTACGAGACCCATCCGTCGTGACCGACGGCCGCGAACATGCCGTCCGGCCCGACCGAGACGCTGCTCGCCGCCAGTGGCAGCTCGACGGCCTCCGCGTCGCCGGTCCACGGGTCGTAGAGGTGCAACGCCGGCGGATCGTGGCTCACCGCGACGATGCGGTCGAGCTGCTTGCTGTACTCCGCGTCCTTGATCGTGAAGTCCAGCATCGTCAGATTCTCGGACGTGAACTCCCGCGGCGTGCAGCCCGGGGGAGTGACGCCCCCGGTCGTCGTGTCGTCCGCGGTGGTCGTGTCGCCTGCGGTCGTCGTGTCGCCGGCGGTCGTCGTGTCGCCTGCGGTCGTCGTGCCCGGCTCGGTCGCCGAGGCGGTCATGTCCGCGTCGGACGTCGGGCCCGCTCCGCTATCGGTCGTCGTCGGGGTGGGCCCGGTCGGATCGGCGTCGCTGTCGCCGGCCGAGGTTCCGTCAGTCAGCGTGGCCTCGCCGGTCCCGCTGGAACCAGCCGGCGGGTCGCCGGCGGTCGCAGTCGTCTCGTCGGGCGAGGACGGGCATCCGGCGACGAGCGCCACCACTGCGGCCAGGGCGGTCGGACGCGGCATTCGCCGGGTTTCGCACAGTCGAAGGGAAAAAAACGCGTGTGGCTGATAGGTGTGCATGGGGGCGTCGGACGCTGTCGGTCCGCACCGCTACGTGGCGGCGCGAGGCCCCGCGGATCCACCCTCGCAGAGAAAATTCGCCGCGCTCGCGTCATGGAGTATGGCCGCGCAGCCAGGCCTCGACCTCGGGGATGACCTGCTGCCCGGCGCTGCCGGCGGCGCGGTACTCCGCGAGGGCCCGTGTCGCGAGCGCGTGCGCCCGGCTGCGATCGCGGCCGGCAGGCGGAGGCGCGTCCCACAAGGCCTCGGCCAGCGCGAAGTGAGCGTCCGCGACGACGTCCGGCGCCTCGTCGCCGCGCTCGCGCAGGGCCACCGCCCGCTCGAGCGGCGCGATCGCGGCGGCGGGCCGCCCGCGCTCGACGTCGACGCGGCCGAGGCCGACCAGCGGGTACGTCACCATCGGATGCTCGGGGCCCAGGACCTTCTCGATCGTCGCGAGCGCTCGCTCGTACCGCGGGACCGCCTCGTCATAGGCCCGCAGACCACGGTGCGCGTCGGCGATGTTGTGGATCAGCTGGGCGACGACCTTGTGGTCCGGGCCGTACGTCTTCTCGGCGATCGCCAGAGCGCGCTCGTAGTCGGCGATCGCGCCGCGGTGGTCGCCCTGCTCGTCGCGCGTGAGGCCGATGTTGAGCAGGGTGGAGGCGACGTCGGGGCTGTCGGCGCCGAACTTGGCCTCGTAGATCGCCAGGGCCTGACCGAGCAGCGCGAGGGCCTGCTCGAGCTCTCCGCGATCGCGGTGGACGTTGCCCGTGTTGTGCAGGGAGTCCGCGACGGCCGTGTGATCGGGGCCGAGCGCCTTCTTGCGGATCTCGAGCACGCGCAGGTTGGTCGCCAGCGCCTCGTCGTACCGCCCCAGCTTGCGGTACGTGCTGGCGATGTTGCCGAGCGAGACGGCCACGCGGGCGTCCTCGGGCCCGTACGCGCGCTCCCAGATCCGCTGCGCCTCCTCGAGGATCGCCAGCGCCTTCTCGTGGTCGCCCTGCTCGCCGTGGACGTTGGCGAGGTTGTTGAGCGACGCGGCCACGTCGGGGTGATCCGGCGTCAGCGTCCCGCGGCGGATCGCCAGCGCCTCCTCGTGCAGCGCCAGCGCCTCGCGCAGGTTGCCGAGGACGCGCTGGACGTTCCCCAGGCTGGTGAGCGACAGCGCGACCGTCGGGTGGTCCGGGCCGAGCTCGGCCCGGCGGATCGCCAGCGCCTCCTCGTGCAGCGGACGGGCGGCGGCGGCGTCGCTGGCCGCCTGGTGCGTCGCCGCCAGGTTGTTGAGCAGGTGCGCCTCGCGCAGCGTGCCCTCCTGCTGCAGCGTCCGCAGCAGCCGGCGCGCCGCGTGCGACCACACGAGCGCCTCGGCGCGCCGGGCCAGCGGGTCGCCGAGCGTGTAGACGAGCTGGGTCGCGACGTCGACCGCGATCTCGTCGGAGCCGATCAGCCCGGACTCCTCGTACGCGCGGGTCAAGGTCTCCGCGGCCAGCTCGAGCTTGCCGGCGCGCGAGGCGGCCACGCCGGTGAGCGCGCGCGCCTCGACGGTCAGCGGCAAGTACCCGAGCTCCTGCGCCGCGACGAGCACCTCCTCCGCGCGCGCCAGCCCCTCGCGCGACTTCCCGGCGGCGAGCATCGTCATCACCTGGCGCAGGTCGCGGCGGCGGTCCTGGACCGCCGCGCGGAGCTCCTGCTCCTCGGGCAGCGGCGGGCGGCGGGCGAGCACTGCCGCGTCGGTGCACGGCCCGAGCTGCGCCAGGCTGGCGGCCGCGGAGACCGCCCGCTGGGCCGTGACCGCGTCCGCGGCGGTCAGCACCTCGAGCAGGCCCGCCAGCTCGTCGCGCCGCTCCTCGAGGCAAGCGGTCGACAGCGCGTGCTGCTCGGGCGACCAGCTGCCCTCGACGTTCGCCGCCCGGCACAGCCGCGCCCGGATGTCGCGCCATTCGTGCGTCCAGCGATCGATCCACGGGATCGCCTTCTCGTACGAGGCCGCGGCATAGGCGAGACCGGTGGCGGCGAGGGAGTCGCGCAGCCGGAGCTTCGTCTCGTCGTTCCACACCGCGGAGATTTCGTCGCCGGTGAGCTCGCACGCCGCGATCTGCTGCGCGGTCGCTCGATGCTGCAAGGCGAGGCCGCCGACGACCGCGGCCGACGCGACGCCGAGGCCGACCAAAACGTTGCGGACCCGCGCCCGCGTCCTGCCGCGCCGCAACGCCTCGAGCAGCGCGTCCATCCCGGGGAACCGCCGCGCCGGATCGACTTGCAAGCCGCGCTGCAGGATCTGCCCGAGCCAGCCCGGGACGCGCCGGCTCCGCGGCGAGGGACGGCGCCGGCCCGTCAGGACGTTCGCGGCCAGCGTCAGCAGGTTCTCGCCGTGGTACGGGCGCTCTCCGTACAACAGCTCCCACGCCATCACGCTCCACCCGTACTGGTCCGCGGCCGGCGTGGCCTCCTCGCCGCGCCACTGCTCCGGCGACATATAAGCCGGCGTGCCCTGGATGGTGCCCGCCTGGGTCAGCCGCGCCGCCAGGGCGGCGAACTCCGGCTGCACGCGGGCGTCGTGCGCGAGCGTCCGGTCGAGCGCCGAATCGGTCGTGCCGGACGTCGCGGCGAACTCCTCCTCGGCCACCGCCAGGGTCCGGCCGTGGGCCAGGCCGAAGTCCATCACGCGGACCCGCTCGTCGCGGTCGATCATCACGTTCTCGGGCTTGAGGTCGCGATGGACCAGGCCGACCGCGTGCGCCGCCGCGACGCCGCGGGCCACGTCGGTCAGGACGCGCAGGAGCTCGGGCCAGCGGCGCGGACGCTTCCTCGCCCACTCGCCGAGCGTCTGGCCCGGGACGAACTCCATGGCGATCCACACCTGGTCGTCGTGGGTGCCGACGTCGTGGACCGCCACCACGTTCGGGTGCGACAGCCGGGCGAGCGCCTGGGCCTCCCGGAGCAGTCGGGCCCGTCCGCCGTCGACGCCGCTGCGGCTCGGCAGGACCAGCTTGAGCGCGATCTTGCGGTCGAGCTCCGGATCGTAGGCCGCGTAAACGACCCCCATCCCGCCGGCCCCGAGCTTGTCGAGCAGGACATGGCGGTCGACCACGACGCCGCGGGCGAGCCCCGCGGACCGATCGGACGACGGCGTCGTCGGTCCGGTCGCGTCGTCCACCGCCGGCCCGGAGACGTCGCCGAACAACCTGGCCCGGACCTCGGCCTCCATCTCGCGTCCGGTGGGGTCCTGCGGCGCTGCCGGCCACTCGGCGAGGAAGCGGGGATCGGAGGGATCGTCGGGGGTGGCTGGCATGAAGGTCTTCGGGGCGTGTCCGGAATGGAGCGATCCGCGGGGTCCCTGCACGGATCGTCGCGCGGGTGCGCAGGCGTCAGTCGGCAGGGTCGTCCTGGCCGGCCTGGGCGGTGATCCAGGCGTGGATTCCCTGCTGCCAGGCGCTCATGGACATGGTCGTGGCGGCCAGCAATTCAGGCGAGTCCGCCAGCGCGGCCAGGGTCTTCTCGAGCGCCGCGCGACCGCGCTGGAGGCGGCTGCGCACGGTCCCCTGCGGGATGCGGAGGATCTCGGCGATCTGGTTGCACGGGACGCCCTCCCAGTAATTCAATTCGATGATGACTTGATACTCCATCGGGATCCGGCGGATCGCCTTCATCAACAGGCGCTGCTCGTCGCCGAGGGTGAGGAGATACTCGGGGTCCGGCTCGATCGAGGCCAGCGCGGTCCCCTGCTCGCCCGTGAGGTCGAGCGCCAGCGCGGGGCGGGCCCGCCGGAAGAACCCGGTCATCGTGTGGAACGCGATGCCGAGGATGTAGCCGCGCACCGTGCCCGCGATCTCCGGGTCGTTCTTCGCGTGGACGCACGCGAGGAACGTCTGCTGCACGAGGTCGGGGATGTCGTGCTTGCTCTGGACGTTGCGGCGAAACAGATTGGTGACTGGCGTCTTGTAGCGATCGTAGAGCTCGGCGCCCATCTGCGTGTCACCGTGCCGCCAGCCGAGCAGGAGGTCGAGGTCGGTGTGGGCCGAGCGGATGGGCATGACGCGAGGTCAAACTCGCAGAGCGGCCCTGATGCTGTCAAGAACAGGCCAGGCCCCGTGGGCCTGCACGACGCTCCGGACGACCGAAGGACGACGAGCCAGACCATCGACAGCACGGCGCCGAGCAGCCACGGGTCGTCGCGGATGCTGATGAACAGCGGAACTTTGCCGCCGTGCGCGGTATGGGGGCGACCAGCGCGGCGAGGTCGACGAGCGGCAGGATCGGAGCGAGCAGGACATCGACACGGCGAGTTTGCCGTGATCGAGCGGCGCCCCGTCGCGCGTCGAGTGATGCCCGGCGGCGCAGCGGCGCCGACGATCGAGCTGCCGTTCGTGGACGCGCGGTGCTCAGGTGGTCGTCGCGACCATCGCCGCGATCGAGGCAGTCTGGCGGGCCGTGACGATCGTCTGCATGTCGAGCAGCAGCTTGGCGTCGGCCAGCGCGCCGAGCTCGCCGGAGGCGCCGACGAGGCGGACGAACGCGAGGCTGGCACCGAGGCTGAGGGCGTCGCGCTCGCCCAGCCACTTGAGGCGGGCGCGCAGGCCGGCCTCGAGCTCCCGCACTGTGGCGACGATGTTCGCAGCCGACTGGGCGACGAAGCTGAGGATCGCCACCTCGTCGTACTCGCTGGTCCCGATCTTCGCGCCGGCGGCGCGGAACGCCGCGAGCAGCCCGCTGAAGCGCTCGACGATCACCGGCGCCTCGACGCCGCCGAGGTACAGGATGTGGGCGGCCATCTGCAGCGGGTCGCCGCGCGACAGGCCGGCCTGCTCGTGCAAGGCCTTGTAGATCGCGTCGGTGCCGGTGCCGATCGCCGCGGGCTCCTCCGAGCAACCGGCCAGCATGGCACAGGCCGGGAAGTCCTCGGGTCCGGTCAGCCACCAGTGGTGGGCCTTCATCGCGCCGTAGATGCCGTGGAAGCGCTCGACGTGCTCCGGCTCGATCCTGCCGAACAGGCGGCGCAGGACCAGCACCGCGAGGACCTCGTAGACGCCGCCGCGGCGCAGCCCGTCGGCGCGAAACATCCCGCGCACGCGCTCGAGATCGTCGATGAATGCGTCGGGGTTGTCGTCGGCCTTGACCAGCTGGGCCGCGATGACCAGGCGGACCGACTCGTCGACGCCGGAGAACCACCCGAGCCGCTCGCCGAGCACCGCGCAGGCCGTGCGGGTGGACGCGGCGATCCGCTTGGCGTCGCCCGGGGTCACGACCAGGGTGATCGCGGCGAGGCGGATCGCCGCCTTGTCCTGCATCCACCCGCGGCCGGCGTCGAGCGCAGTCAACAGCTCGTCAAAGCGCGCCAGCGGGTCGGCGGGCACCACGAAGCCGGGGTCACCTTCGAGGCTGCGAAACGGCATTGGTAGATCCTACTTTCCTTTCCGCATGTAGCGGAGAAGTTGGGCAAGACCCCCTTTCAAACCGTGCGTGCGGATTTCCCGCACACGGCTTACGGGTGGTCTCTCGGGCCGTCGCATTACGCGGCCTCCGGGTACTGCACGGTCCCACGCAGTCGGTGGAGCCCGTGGTTGTGGAAGAAGTCGCTTGTCCAACCTTCGACGTCGTTGGCTCGCAGGTGTCGGCCTTTGCGCCGCACCATGAAGTGCGTGAGCCGGCGCCATACGTACGTGTCGATCTGGTTGAACTTCGCCGCGGCGTTCCCGGTGCGGAAGTAGTTGCCCCAGCCGCGCAGCACCGGGTTGATGTCGCGGACGATCACCCGCACATCCTTGACCCCGTTGCGGCTGCTGCCGGTCAGCTCCTTCACGCGCTGCCGCACCCGCGTCATGCTGCGCTGTGAGGGCCAGCGCTGGAGGAAGTACACCCTTCGGCCTTCCTTCTCCCAGATCGGCCCGGACATGCGCTTGCGCAGGTGGCAGCCGAGGAAGTCGAAGCCTTGCCGTCCCCGGCTCAGCTCGACCCGCCTCGTCTTCTCGGGATGCAGATCCAACTTGAGCCGTCGCAGGATCTCGCGGACCCTGGCCTCGGCCGCCTCGCACGCCTTCGCGGTCCTGCAGAGGATCACGAAGTCATCGCAGTAGCGCACGAGCTCGCCCAGGTGGGCGTGTCGTCGCTGCCACAGCTTGTCGAGGACTGCGAGGTAGATGTTGGACAGCAGCGGTGAGATCACGCCGCCCTGGGGTGTCCCCGAGAGCATCGCCGTCACCTCGCCATCTTCCATCACACCGGCTTCGAGCCACTGCCGTACCAGCTTGAGGACCCGTCTGTCCGAGATCCGCATCTCGACGAGCTTCATCAGCCGCTCGTGATCGATGCTGCCGAAGTAGTCGCGGATGTCGGCATCGAGCACGTGGTTTCCACCTCGTGCTCCCAGCACCCGCAGTCGCTCGAGCGCCTGCGTCGCGCTGCGCTTGGGCCGAAAGCCGTACGAGCACGGAAGAAAATCCGCCTCGAAGATCGGTTCCAGCACCAGCTTCGCCGCCATCTGCACCACTCGGTCCCGGACTGTCGGGATCCCCAGCGGCCGCTTCTTCCCGTCCGCCTTCGGGATGTACCGCCGCATGACCGCGCTCGGTCGGTACGTCCCCGCCTCGAGCTCTGCACCGATCTCTTCGAGAAAGCGATCGACGCCGAGCTCTTCCACCTCGGACAGCGTCTGGGCATCGACCCCCGCTGCCCCCCTGTTCTTCTTCACCCGCCTCCATGCTTCCCTCAGGACGTCACGCCTGGAGATGCGGTCGTACAGCGCATGGAAACGTCTTCCCGGATGCCGCTTGGCTGCGGCCCACAGTCGGCGTCGAAGTTCTCGCACTTTGTCACGCGGCCTACGCCGCATGGGGTTGTTGGGACCTGTCCTGCAGGCCATGCCCTCGCGCTTACCTTCTTCTCCGACACGACCACCCCAGGGGCCCTTCCCTCCGGCGGCGTTGTTCTGCGCCACCATCATCGGTACTACGACCCCCTCGGACTCCCGCTGCACAGCGCTCGACTTCGCCTTCGGCTTATACGAGTCGCTTCGCCCCGACATGGGCCGTGCAGACGGGCCTCTCCTGTTCCGCATCGCTCCTTGAACGCGTGCTGCGCCCCCTACCCCGGGAGGACCCGCCGCGCTTTCTACTCCGGATGTCTGCGCGGTGGACGTGGCCTTCGCCGTGGCATGAGCGGCTCGGCTCCCCCATTGTTTCTCTGTCGAGGCTGCAGGCTTCACTTCATGTTGCGGCCCGCGTTCTTGCTCCCTCCGTAGAGGCACTTGACGCCCCGCTCGGGCCACGACGATCTCTCGCCGTACCTGGGGCCTGCTACCGGGCGCTCCGGCGCCTACCCGGACGGGACTCTCACCCGCTGGAACGGTGCAGCATGACGCGGCCGAGCCGCCCCCTTCGGGGTCCTTCTCGTCCGCGTCTTCAGGACGCACCATGCGGCCAAGGGTACCCCCGTCCGGCGCGCCGCGGCCGGCCTTCGAGCCGTTCGCGTCGTGCGACCGGGCACACCCGTGATTGCCGGCGGCCGTCCCCGCGCCCGATTCGGCCCATGCGCCCCGCCCGCTGTCGCCGCGACCTCGTCGCGGGGGCACCCGCGCGCTGCCTCTGCACAGTTGCTTCGCCGACATGTGCGCGCACCTCGAGGGCGTGAGGGGCGCTGCTTCTGCCCACCTCGTCGCTCACTGGCACTGCTCGGGATATTTGGCGCAGATATCCTCCATGCTCTCCTCATAGGGAGGGTAGCGGTGATCGTTGCAACCGCATACCCGCTGGCAGCACAGATCGCCGATGTTTATGAATATGGTGCAGCTGACGCCGGTCGCGCAGCCGGGGATGTCGGGACAATCCTCGTCCGTCGCGCAGGTCTGGGTGCAGCGCGAATTCGCCTCGACGAAGGCGGACGGCACGGTGCAGAGGCCGTGCTGTTCACACACCGAGCCCTCCGTCTGTGCGGCGCACTCGGCGTCCTCCTCGCATTGGGGCGCCGGCACATCATGGACGAGCAGGCATATCCCGCCCTCGCACAGCGGCTGCAGGCTGAGCGCGGTGAACACAATATCCGCGCCGAGCCCGACCAGCTCGCAGGAGGAGCCGTAGGGGGTGAGCGCAGGGTCCATCGAGGTGCTCGAGACCCCCCCGTCCGTGGTGACGCTCATGCCCGGATCGAGGCTCGTCGGCTCCGAATCACCGAGGGTGTCGACACTCATGCCGCTGCCGCCAGTCGTGAGGGTCGCGCCGACGTACTCCGGCGCCAGCGGGCAGGCAGTCCCGGCCAGTACGACGGCGAGGAGCAGCGAGCGGATGATGACGCGTGACATCGCGGGTTCGCAGGGGTGGAGGCGCATGATGGCGCTGGATCTCCGGATCTTGGCGGATCCGTCGGCAAAATTGCACAGCCCCGCTGGAAGCCGGTGCCCGCCGTGTTACTGCCCGGCGAACAAAGGGTTCGGAGGGATGCTGTCGAGCATTTGCGTGCAAGGGACCCGCTGTCGACCGCTTGTCCGAAGGCCGCCTCGCCCGCGCCGCCCCTTCCCACGCGGATCGGCGGCGAGGGTGACGCCTCCGCAGTGAGGGGCCAGCGCGCGAGGGGCGAGGTCGGCGCTGAATCACCGACCCTCTCGCGCGAGAGTCGAGACGGCGTCACTGGCTCGCCGAAGTGGGGCTCACCGCCGACGGGTCGGCCGCGCCGCCGGGACGGTGGCCCGAGTCGAAGTGCTTCGGCGCCACGTCGCAGCGCACCGGCAGCGCCGTCAGGCCGCGCAGGATCTGGTTCGGTTTCCACCGCAGGGATCCGCGCGGCGCCGCGAGCCGCAGGCCCGGCATGTCGCGCAGGAGCACGCGGAACGCGATCTGTCCCTCCAGCCGGGTCAGCGGCGCACCCAGGCAATAGTGCGGGCCGCCGCCGAACGCCAGGTGGCGGTTGGGCTCACGGTCGAGCTTCAGCTGCTCCGGGCCCGCGAACATGTCCGGGTCGTGATTCGCGGACGCGAGCGAGGCGAACACGCGTTGGCCGCGCGGAATCGTGTGACCGGAGTAGGTCACCGGCGCAGTCGTATACCGCTCGGTGCCGAGCTCGACCGGGCTCGTGAATCGCAGCAGTTCATCGACCGCCGAGGGCATCAGCGCCGGCTCTCGCGCGAGGCGCTCCATGGCCTCCGGCTGGTCGAACAGGGCCAGCGTCCCGCTGGCGATCAAGTTCACCGTCGTCTCGTGCCCGGCGATCAGCAGGAGCATCACCATGGACAGCAGCTCGTCGTCGCTGAGCTGGCTGCCCGACTCCTCCGCGCGGATCAGCGCCGCGACGAGGTCTTCCCCGCCCTCGCTCCGCCGCCGCTTCACGAGGCCACGGACGTAGCGCAGCAGCATCCACAGCATCGGGATGGACAGGAGCATGTCGGTCGTCGTGACCATGCGGAGCAGGCGGTTCGTCCACCGGCGGAAGCGCTGGCGTTCATCGGCCGGGACGCCGAGCATCTCGCTTATCACAGTGATGGGCAGCGGCGCCGCGAAGTCCTCGAGCAGATCGATCGACCCGCGCGCCCGCGCCTGCCCCGCGAGGTCGGTAGCGATGGCCTCGATCCGCGCGCGCAGATCTTCGACGCGGCGCGGAGTGAACGCCTGGTGCACCAGCGACCGCAGCCGCCCGTGATCCGGCGGATCTTGATCGAGCATGGTCTTCGAGAGCGGGCGCAGGAAGCCCGGCATCCACGGGACAGTCCGCTTGCGCTCCGCGTCCGTGAGCGCGGTGAAGGGGTTCTTGGCCAGGCGCGGCTCCTTGAGCGCCGCCGACACGTCCGTGTAGCGGGTGATGAGCCACGCCGGCTTCTTGTCGCCCGCCGTGAACCGCACGACCGGCGCCTCGGCCCGCAGCCGGACGTAGAGGGAAAACGGGTTCGCCTTGTGCTCCGCTGTCGCCAGCGTGGGGATGTCGATCATGATCGCCTGCCTTTCCTCGTCTTCGTCGTTGTTCGCGCCGCGGCGGCCGGACTCGCCTCGACGCGGGCCAGCGCGATGAGCTCGTCGCGGAGCGCACGCTTCTGCTTCGCCGTCAGCGCCGCGATCCCGACGGCCTCGGACAACCAGAAGCCGTCGAGGGCGGCCTGGATCAGCATGGCCCGCCCCTCGGGGACGCCTTCGGCGACGTCGCGCGCGACGGTCTGGGCGTTGAGCTCGCGGGCGAGGCGCCTGACCGCGGGTTGCGACTGCACGGCCTCGACGAAGGCGAGCAGCAGCGCCTGGGGCGCCTCGGCCTCCTGCCGCTTCGAGTCGAAGGACAGGACGATCTGCGCGCGCAGCCTGGCGCCGCGCGGCTGCGGATCCTTCGCCGCCAGCTCCGCGACGAGGCCGTCCATGCGGCGCACCAGCCGGTCGAGGAGCGCCAGGATGAGGTCGTTCTTCGTCTTGAAGTGATGGAAAAAGCCGCCCTTGCTGAGCCCGACCTCGGTGATCACCGCGTCGACGCTCAGGCGGCTCATGCCTCGCTCGAGGATGAGCCGCTGAGCGGCGTCCAGGATCCGCTCGCGCGCGCTCTCGTAGGTCCGTGCCGCCACGGGCCATACTATACCGACTGGTCGGTCGGTATGCCAACGCTCGCGTGAAAACGGCGGTCCCGGCCGGCTGGCCGGGGCGCAGCGCTCGCTCTCCGGTCCGAACCTCCGCGGCCGGCCCGCCCCGGCTGACGCTATCGACCTCGGGTCAGAGCCTCGACCTCGGCGGCCGGGGCGCGCTGGCCGAGCAGATCGAAGCAGTCGTCGTCCGGACGATCGGCGCGGATGAACTCGACCGCGCCGACGAACGGCGACGCCTCCCCGACAGAAGCAGCAGACCGGTCATGACTTCGGATGCGCCGTTGGAGCGTCTTTCTCGACAAGCACACCTCGACGTTCGACGTTCAGGCTCTCGAGCGGCGGTCGCGCTTGACGAACGGCTCGAGCGCGAGCGCGAACTCGTCCGCGAGTTCCGTGTATCCGTGCACCTCGTCCGGGCCGATATGGCGGTAGTACCACCAAAGCACCCATTCCGCGTCGTCTGCAGGCTGCTCCTCGATACTACGGGCCTCGGCGCGAATCTCACGTCGCGTGCTCCGCTCGGACCATCGATCGATCTCCAGACACTGCAAGATCTGTCGGGCCGACTCCAGCGACAGATGCGACAGGCCATCCCGGAACACGTCATGTCTCCGCAGGGTTCGAAGGCCCTCGACCCGGAACTGCGGCGTCCTGAAGCGCCCCAGCCACGACAGGACCTCCCGCAGGTCCTTCGACCGCCTCATGTCCTCGATCGTGCTCCGAAAGAGCGACGAATCCCGGGACCGATTCACGGCCGACCAGAGGATCCAACTCCCGAAGACCACCACGAGGCCGATCAGGGCGATCAGCCCGCCCGCGTTCAGGAACCCGGACCGCTCGAGCGCGGGCAAGATGAACGCCAACAAGATGAATTCCCCCAGCAACACGACCCCGAGCCACTGGGCTTGCTTGGACCAGTGCCACCACAGCAGAATCGCGAGCGGCGCGAACGGGCGCTGCCACCCCTTGACGAAGAGGCCGCGCAGGTTGCCCCACATGGCGAACCCCGGCCAGAGCGCAAGATAGCCGGTCACGACGAGCACAGGCACGGCGATCTCGTGAGGAATAGCGCCCCTCGCTATCCGGCTGACGTCGAACGCAAAGGCCAGGCTGAACAGTCCGGCGAAGCGCATCGACGTGATCGCCATGCACTTGAGCGAGCTGCGAAGCGCCCACCCCAGCAGCGATGACAGCGTCAGAAACACGAACAACGCATGAGGAAGCCAGGTGCGAGCCTCAAGCCCGGCGAGGACGGACATGCCCCCCAGGAGGGTCAGGAAGGCGACCTGCAGGACGGCATCCGTGACCGGCAGCGCCCGCAGCGCACGCGCCGTGCCGATCCAGCGGTCAGGATCGGGGAGCCTGCCGAGTTTCAACTCGATCCCGAACCGCTCCTCTCTCAGCTTCCCATTCTCGGTCATCTCCTCGAGCATGTCGCGGATGCTCGTGCGCAGCTTCGGCGTCGCGGTGCGCAGCCGGTGGACCTGAAGGAAGGCCGCGTCCTGCAGCATGCGGCTGCCGGAGAGCAGGGCAAAATCGATGTACTCCACGAGCTCGACCTCCGGAGCCGTACCTGCGACCTCGAGCGCCCACTTCTGGTCGAGAATGTTGCCGCGCTCGAGCGCCCGCCGCACCAGCCAGGCGATGTCGTCCACCAGGGCGTCCGGAAGTTTACCCCCGTAGGCGAAGCCCACCTGCAGCACCTCGAGCACATGCAGCGCCTTGGGCGGCCACACGAACCCGAGCTCCTCCTCCGGGCTCTCCGACGCAGCACACCTGTACTCGCGAACCAGCTCCGCGGCCGTGTCCACGAGCGGCTTCACCGACGCTCCGGACAAATTCTGGAACATGGCTACACACGCTTCCCGCCAGCGATAATCCTTGAGCAGCAACCGCGGCGAGACGAGCCCGGGGTTGTGCACGAGATGTGACGATACGAAGAATTCTTGCAGGCGCCGGTGATGCGCGAAGCGGACGGTGCTCCTGGCCGGTTCGTCCTCACAGCGCTCGATGGCGAGCAGGTGCGCCATCTCCAGCGCGTCGAGGAGCGAATCTTCGAGCGTGTACTTGCCGTTGCTGACACGATCGATGAGCGCGCCGCGGGTCGGGCGCAGGCCGAGCTCCGGATCCCTCGCCATCGCCAGCGCGATGAATTCGGCGGCCGCACGCAGCTCGTCGACCGTCCTGCCGAATTTCTGCGCGATCCGGTATCGATCGCGCTCGAGCCTCCGCTCGACGAACGCGGCGAAGAGCTGGTGCGCGCCCTGCGGAACGGCGCGCGTCTCGTTGGCATGGCTACAAAGCAGCGTCAGCATCAGCGGGTTGCTGCACAGCTCCTGGAACTCGCGCGAGCTGATCTGCAGATGACCCACGATCTGGCGCGCGAGGGCGGGATCCTCCACGTGTCGACGGATGAACTCGACGCGCTTACCGTCGGAGAGCGGTCTGATCAAGAAGTGCGCCCACCCCGGGCGGTTCGGCCCGCGGAACCGTCGTGACGCGACCACGACACGGCACGCGCTCATCGTAAAGGCGAAGTCCTGGATCGCCCGCGCGTAACTGTCGACGATCCTGTCTTCCTCCGTGCTCCCGAGTACGTCCTTGAGCTCGTCGAAGGAGTCGAACAAAAACAGCAGCCGCCCCTCGCGGCACCAGGCGTGAAAGTCGGACGCGATGAACGCTTCGATGTCGGGATGTCGGACGCGACGCAGCTCCTGGTGGACGAACGACTCGATCAACTCCCGGTCGATCGCCCCGCCGGGATTGCGCAGGCGCTGAAGGTCGAGGTAGAGCGGGACGACGGTCGCGCCGCCCGAGCTCATCTTCTCGAGCCACCTCCGCGCCAGATGGCGCAGCGATACGCTCTTCCCGGCGCCGGGATCGCCTTCGAGGTGAATGAGCTTGTGCTTACAATGGAGCAGCGCCGCCGACAGCGACTTCTCGAGCCGGCGGTCAGGAAGCGTCGACGAAGACCACCGGCGCTTCGCCTCGACCTCGACTTCGACCTCGGCCTCGAGTTCGGTGTAGTACTGCTCCCGCCAACCCGTCTCGCTGCTGTGGTTCGCCAGATTGACGAACGTTTGCGCGAGCAAGACCTGGCGTCGAGACAGCCCCGTCGCCCCGGCGAGCCGCCGAGCCGCGAGCAGGTTCCACAGCTCTGCGACGCGATTCAGCAGCGCGAGGCCGACCACGACGACGCCGATGATGACGAGGAGCCAGGGGGGCACTCCATGCGCCCGAAGTAGATCGAGACCTTCGCTTCCGTCGCCGAGCACGTCCTGAGGGTAACAGGTTTGATCGACGCGGGCGAGGCGCACGCGAGGCGTCAGCTCGAGGAGGATGTACGGCCGGCCGATCCTGCGGGGCAAGAGCACCGACGATACCGTCAAGCCGCGGCCTGGAAGGCGGCCCGACCTCCATTGCGTGCGTTCGGGACGCGCCGCCACAGCGCCGAGAGAAGACGCAGGGCATTGGCGTGACCAGGCGGCCCAAGGCAGCGAGCCGGACGTTCGCTCGGGCTCGGGTCCACGGCGAGAACTTGAGCTCGCCCTCGGAGTTTGACGCCGCGGTCTTGGCGTGGTCACGATGTAGCGGCCGAAGGGACGGGCTTCGCCCCGCTCGTCCATGGCTATCGCCGGACTGCATTCGTCCGACAGGCTCGAATGGGCCGAGGCCTCATGGCGGGCGAGCTCCGCCACCCATCGCTCCTGGGCCCACCGGTGGCAGCGCTCTCGCCATTCATCCCGGGGCCCTCTCGTCAATCCCGGCCGGCGCGCGCGGCCCGTCGTGATTCGCCAGCCAATCACCGACGCGCGCCGCGTCGGCGTCGCCCACGGGCGTCGCGAGCGAGCGAAAGCCCGCCTCGGCGCGAGCGGCCAGGCGCAGCGCCTCGTCCTGGCTCTGGCCGGCGTCCCACAGCGCGCGCGCCAGCAGGAAGCGCACCCTTGCGAGGAGCGACGGCAGCACCTGGTGCTTCTCGAGCAACGCCTGCGCCCGCTCGAGCGGAGGTATCGCCGCCGCCGCGTCGCCGCGGACGACGTGCGCTTCACCGAGGCCCGCGAGCGCGAACGCGTTGTCGATGAAGTCGGGGCCCTGGGCCTTCTCTCGCAGGGCGAGCGCCCGCGCGTAGTGCTCCAGCGCCGCCTCGACCTCGCCCCGGCGCAGGGACACGTCGCCGAAGCCCTCCAGCGAAGTGCCGACCCCCTCGTGCTCCGGGCCGAACACTTCCTCGTAGATCGCGCGCGCGGTGCGATAGGCGGCGAGCGCCGCGTCCAGGTCCCCGAGTTCGCGCTCGGCGTTCCCGATCGCCAGCTGAGCGTCGGCGACCAGCGGGCGCGCGCCCTCGGTGGCCTCGAAGCTGCGGAGCGCTCGCCTCGCCACGTCGAACGACTCTCGCACCCTCCCCAGCTTGCGCAGCGCTCCGCTCATCGCCAGCAGGATCACCGCCACCTGCGGATGGTCCTTGCCGCGCGCGGCCTCCACGATGGCCAGGGCCTCGGCGAACACGGCCTCGGCCTCGACCGCTCGATCCTCCAGCATGGATTGATTGCCGGTCCGCACGAGGAGCCCGCCGTAGGCGGGATGCTTGGCGCCGAACAGCCGCCGCGACAGCTCCGTCGCGCGACGCAGGTGCTCGCGGGCCGCCTCGGCGTCGCCCTGCGCGCTGGCTGCCATGGCGACGAGCTCGAGCGATTGCACCGTGTGGCGGTGCTCCGCCCCGAACGCCTGCTCCCGGACCGCCAGCGAGGCCGCGTACTCGGCCCGCGCCGCGGCGAAATCACCAGAGTTGTAGAGCAGGCTGCCGAAGTTCGCGCGCAGCGCTCCTTCGAGCTCCGGATCGGCGCCCCACCGCTCGAGGGCGGCCCGCGCATGAAAGGCCCACTCGCGGCCGGCCTCCGCCTGGAACAGCTGCGAACCGACCACGAACACCAGCGCGATGGCGGCGCGCGCGACGGTCCGATCGTGCCGCCCCGCCTGGGCCACCGCGTACGCCTCGCGCAGCGAGGACTCTGCCGCCTTCGGATCGACGGCCTCCAGCTGAATGGCGCCCAGAGTCTCGAGCGCCTCCGCCTCGGTCGGCGGGTGTCCGAGCGCCCGGGCCCGCAGGACCGCCCGCCTGGCCTCGGCGAGCCCTTCTTCGTGCCGCCCGAGCGACGCCAGGAATTTCGCCCGCGCCAGCACCGTCTCGATGTCGCGCGCCTCGGCGGCCTGATCGCGGCCTTCGGGGGCACGTACGGGCCTTCGCAGCGCCTCGAGGTTCGCACAGGCGGCGATGCTCGTGAGCCTGAAGGCCGCGTCGACCGCCTTCGTGACCCCGTCGGCGTCCACGTCGCCGAGCAGGCCCGTCAATGCTCGGACCTCCGTCAGTCGGCGATCGAGGCAGAGCATCCGCAGTGACAGCAATTCGTCCGACTGCTCGCCACGGACGCGCGTCGCCTCGCACGCGTCCGTGTGCATCGCCGACCATTCGCGCCCGTACGCGTCGAGCGTGCGCGCGACGGTGTCCCACATGTCCTCGGCGTGCGCCAGGCCGGTGGCCAGGAACCTGTGGCGAATCGTCGCTCGCGCATCGTCGCCCCAGACCTGGGCGAATTTCGCCGCGCTCCCCTGACAGAGCGCCGCCGAAGCGCCGCCGAAGTGCGCCGCTGCGAATATCGACAGTCCGAGGACGCCCGCCCCGAGCCCCACGACGGCCCGCCTCGCCCAGGTCTGCCGCGGATCTTGCGACAGCGCGGCGAGCAGGGCATCCATCGCCGGGAAGCGCGCCTCCGGGGCCAGGCGGAGGCCGCGCTCCAACACCCGCCGGACGAATGCAGGGACCGCCGGGCCGCCTTCCACGGGCGGGAGCTTGCCTCTCTGCGCCTCGGCGCGGAGGACCTCGCGGGTATTGATCGTATACGGTCGCCGCTGGTACAGCGCCGCGAAGAGCGCGACGCAGAAGCTGAATTGATCGGCCCTCGCATCGACCTCGCTGCGCTCGAACTGCTCCGGCGCCATGTAGGCCGGGGTCCCGAGGAACGCCCCCGCCTGCGTGATCTCGTCGAACGGCTCGACGACGTCCGCGGAGCTCGAGACGTCCGCCTCCGTCCCCGACGCGCTCGAACGGACGAGGCCGAAGTCGGCCACGCAGACCCGCCCGTCTCGGCCGACGAGCACGTTGGCGGGCTTGAAGTCGCGGTGGATGAGCCCCTCCGCGTGGGCCGCCGCCAGCCCCTGGCCCACCTTCTTGAAGAGCTCCACGATGGCGCGCCACGAGTGCTCGCGCTGCGCGAGCCAGGCGCCGAGAGTGACCCCCTCGATCAGCTCCATGGCGATGAAGACGCTGGGGCCGAAGGTTCCGACGTCGTACACCGCGACCACGTTGGGATGGGACAGACGCGCCAGCGCCTGCGCCTCGCGCAACAACCTGCCGCGCAGCTCGGGCGAGCGGGCCAGCGCCGCGCTGCGCAGGAGCTTCAGCGCGACCTTGCGGTTCAGCTCCGGATCGTACGCCGCATAGACGACGCCCGTGCCGCCGACCCCCAGCGTCTCGAGCACGACATAGCGCCCGACGAGGGCGCCCCGTCTCAACAATTGGTGCGACTCGCCGTCGCCGACGGGGGACGTGACGGACCCCGAAGCGGATTGCGAGGAGTTCCTGGCGAGCGCGGACAGCAACCTCCGGCACGCGCCGCACGAGGCCGCGTGCGCCTCGACGCGGGCGCTCTCCTCCCGGGAGAGCATCCCCGCCACGAACTCGGTGATGGTGTTCTCCTCGGGACAGACCATCGGCGGCCAGAGATAGGACGCCAGGGCAGGCGTGTCCACCGGCCCCGGGCTTGCTCGTCGCGACCTGCGCGCTCGCTGCTCAGGTCCGGTCGATGGCGCCATTCACGCTGAGCTGGCTCTGGGCGAACTCGAGGAGGCGCTCGAGCTCGTCGCCCCACAGCTTGTGATGGCTCATCAACGACCGCCGCACCTGCGCGAGCAACACGCCGCGGATCCGGGCGAGGTTGCGGCTGATGGTCGAGGGCGCCACGTCGTACAGACGCCCGAGCTCGACCACGCCGACGCCGTCGAGGTGATACTGCAGCAGGAGCATGCGATCGCGCGCCGGTAGCCCCGCAATCGCCCCGTTCAGCGCGGCTTGCACGATCTTGCGGGCGTCCTGCTTGAGCTGCGCCAGCTCCGGGGTGTGCCCCGGATCGACGCTGAGGGCGTCGAGCAGGTCATCGTCCGTGGGCTCCTCCCGGGCCGGACGCGCGCCGTCGATCACGACCCTCGCGGCGACCGTCCGCACCCAGCGGCCGAGCTCGCCGCGCCCGCCGTAGCGGACGATCCGGGGCGGCGTGTCGCCGTGGGCCAGGAACAGCTTCTGGCGGACGAGCTGCTTCTCGTCGTCGGAGGTGCGTCGGTCCCGGGCGATGAATTCGGCGTCGAAGGCGGCGATCGCCGGCGCCGAGCCGCCTGCGCACGCGCACGCGAGGAACAGCTCCGCGAGCCGCAGCTGCGCCAGGGCTGCCTCGACCGGCTCGGTGCCCGCGGGCAGGCGCGCGGCGATCCAGGCCGCGTAAGCCTCCGGATCGGCGGTGACGCCGGGCCAGCGGCGCGTCGCGTCGTCGATCGCCCCGGCGAGGAGCCGCTCGACGGCCTCCACGTCGTGGCTCCGCTCACCGCCGAGCAGCGACAGCAGGCGCGTGGAGAGGCGCATGGGCGGATTTTAAACCCTCACGGGTCGAGGCGTTGCGACGAACCGCGAGCCTCCGGCGCGACAAAATCCGTCAGGGCATCCCGGATGAACCCGCTGCGGACGTCCTGGGGCCCAGCCGGAGCGTCCTCCTTCGCGGCTGCCGACGCGAGCTCGAAAAAAACCCGCAAAACGTCGAGTCGGCCCCCGTCTCCTTGTCGGACCGGGCGCCTGCAGCCCGGAGAAGCGCTCATGTCCCTATCCTCATTCCGAACGCCGGCTCGTCATGACTTTCTCCTTTGCGCTGTGCTGATCGCAGCCGCCGCTTGCGGCGATGACTCACAAATCACCAGTGCGGCCGGGTCCACGACCACGGAGTCCACCACGGAGGCCGGGAGCACCGCCCAGGACACCTCGGGCGTCGATCCGACCGAGGCGACCGCAGGGACCGAATCGACGACGACCGCGGACACCGCCGTGCCGACCTCGACCTCGACCTCGACCTCGACGACGGATCCCGGCACCGACACCACTGCGGAGGGCACCTCGACGGACCCCGGCGCGACTGCGACGAGCACGAGCACGGGCGACACGACGACGGAGGACAGCACGAGCTCGTCCACGGGCGGCGAGACCGGGGTGGACCCCTGCGGGCCCGACGCCGAGGGGCCGCTGCTCAATTGCTATGTCGGCTGTCCCGACGAGCTGTTCGCGGTCCCGCCCTACGTCGAGGAGTTCGACGATCCTGCCCAGTACGACGCCCACTGGAAGGGGACCTGGGCCGCGCCGACGGTCGCCGGCGGCTCGCTGAACTTCGGCCCGCACCCGATGACGATGGATTGGTGGGACAACTACAGCCCGACCTGGTCGAAGGAAGAGTACGGGGACACCCTGCTGTGCGCGCGCCTGCGTCTGACGCCGCCGACGGTCGCCATCCCCGACGAGGACATGTTCGAGATCACGATGCGGCTGCCGGAGGACGCCGCGTTCGAGACCGGCGCGATGTCGCTGGGGCTCCTGACCGCGGAATCGCAGCTGGTGTTTCGCACCCGCATCGACGAGGCACAGTGGCAGGACCACGCCGACGCCCCCTTCCCGCTCGACCGCGGCGCCGAGAATACGATCGACGTGCTCATCTACGCCCAGGGGGACAAGTACGTCGCGGAGCTGCGCAACACCGCGTACCCCGACGAGATCACCGTGCTGCCGGCGACCGCACAATTCAGCCCGACCGGCCTGGTGAACCTCCTCGGCTGGCGCGACAGCGCGGCCGTCCACGTCGATCGCCTGGTGCTCGGCGGACCCGCCGCCGAGGTGTACGACCGGCTCGCCGCCGAATTGCCGTGAGGACGCGCGACCGCCGGAGGACGAATCACCCGCGCCGCTGTCTCAATCCGCGAGCCGCAGCGGCACGTCTTCGACGCGATAGCGCGAAGAGAACAGGTGGCCCCGGCGCTCGCGCAGCAGCATCGGCCGGGTGAGCGCATGATCGCCGCGCAGCGGGACCTCGACCCGGTAGATCACGGTGGTGGTGCTGTCCGCGGCGAGGTCCCGGACCTCGTGACCGGCGACCGTGGCCCGCTCGGGGAGTAGGCCGACCTCGCGGCCGCCCGCGAGCACCAGGCGTAGATCCATCGGGATCGATACCAGGCCATCGGAGCGGCTGGTGATCTCGACGGTGAGGCGACACGCGCCGCTCGGCTCGAGCTCGCAGCGGTAGTCGGTGGCGGCGAGCTCCAGCTCCCCGAGGCGGCCGGATCGGGTGCGCCGGGCCCATCGCTCGACCTCGGGCGCCGCGGCTCGCTCGAAGCAGAGCTGGGCCGCGAGCAAGCGGTTCGTCCGCTCGCGCACCTCCGGCGCGTCCCAGCCGCGCAGCGACGCCGCCCGCTCCAGCGCCGCGCGCAGGTCCGTCATGCCGCTCCCCGCCAGGCCGAAGTCCCAGTCGCCGGGCGCGAGCTGCGGCGCCCACCGCTGCAATCGCGCGTCGAGCCGCATCAGCGTCTCGACGTAGGCCCACTGCACCGCGTCCGCGTCGAGGTGTTCGCAGCGGACATCGACGGTGCCGCGCCACATGGCCCCGCTGGTGCCAGTGAGCGGGCCCCCCGAACCGTACGGCAGGCCGAAGGTGATCAGCGGATCGTCGGTGAACGAGCTGCCGCCCCAGTGCACGTCGCGGTCGACCACGGCCATGCGCAGCACGTCCCCGGGCGCGAACGCGGTGACCCCGTCGAGCACGAACATCTGCGGCACGCTGTCCGGCCCGTGCACCCGCTGCGGCGGCGTCTTGCCGACGACCTCGTACACCGTCGTGAGCTCGACCTGGGTCAGCGGATCGGCGGCGAACAAGCCGCGCCGACGCGTGCGGTCGTAGGTCAGCCGGCACAGCAGCGGGGTGCTCGCGCGGCCGCCAGCGGGCCACAGCTCCTCGTAGCGGAACCCCGGATCGAACGGATAAACGCGCGACTGGTCGACCACCCACGGGGGCGCGGCCGCATGGTTGAGCGCGGCCCGGCCGCGCAGGTCGCCCGCGGCAGGCGGGCCGGCGTAACCGAGCGCCGCGGCCGGGTCGGCCTCGGCGGAACGATCGCAGGTCCGGTGGGCAGCCTCGAAGCGCGCCGCGGCGCAGCCGGAGGCGAGCGCCGCGAGCAGGCACAGCGCGGCCGCGGGTACGCACGGACCGATCGAGGAGACCCCCGGTCGCCTGTCTCGAGCTCGCCAGTGACCTCGTCGGTGCCGGGTTCGGATTGTGGTGACCATGCAGCCAGGGGCATTTCTAGGCGAATTGCGCCGGGGACGGCAAGTCCGTCCGCGCCGTCAAAACCGGATCAGCAGCCCGTTGCCCGTCGCCGCGATCCGGGTGGCCGCGGCTTGACGACGCAGCCCGTAGTGGGCCGCGACGATCCCGACCACTGCGAACGGCAACGCCACGACGAAGCCGATCAAGCTGCCCGTCTTCGCGTGCGCGGCCGCCTCGTCCCGCTCGGCCCGGGTCGGGAACATCCGCTTGCCCGACTCGATCGCCTCGCCGCGGCCGATGTAGAAGAAGCCGACGCCGAGCCCCACCAGGGCGGCCACGCCCGCCGCCCCGGCGACCGCGAAGTAACGACCGCTGGATTGACGCAGCTCGCCGCGCCACGCCTCCTCGCGCGCCTTGTCGGCCTCGTCGAGCT
This sequence comes from Nannocystis punicea, assembly GCF_026965555.1. Lineage (GTDB taxonomy): Bacteria > Myxococcota_A > Polyangia > Nannocystales > Nannocystaceae > Nannocystis > Nannocystis punicea. The sequence continues at coordinate 8,099,557 of NZ_CP114040.1, forward strand.
GGACCAGCCGGGCGTCGCTGGCGGCGACGCCCAGCTTCGCGCGTTCGAGGTCGGCCTCGGCCGCGTCCACGGCCTGCGCCGCGGCGGTCGCATCGCCGCGCAGCTTCGCCAGCGCGGCCTCGTCGGCCGCCGTCGAGCTGTCCTTTCGGCCAGGTGTCGCCAATGCGCCCGACTGCACCGGGACCCACGGATCGGCGAGGCCCTCGTCGCGCAGCGCGGCCGCGACGGCGTCCTGGGCCGCCTTGCGCGGCAGGTCGCGCAGCGCCGTCTCGTGGTGCTTGCGGCGGAGCTTCAAGGCCGCCTTGCGGCACGGCTCGAGCCCCGCGATCGCGGCGTCGCGCGCCGGCTCGGACACGTACTCGGCGAGCTGGCGCCGCAGCGCGATCAGGCGCTCGACCTCGAGGGTGCAGCCGGACGCGCCCGCGCGGGCCTCGGCGATCGCCTGCGCGTAGCGCTCGCCGTCCCGCTGCTGCGCCACCGCGTCGGCGTCGGCTTTGCCCTCCGCGGCCCGCAACGCCGCCGCCGCCGCGTCCTCGGCCTCCCTGGCCTTTCGGACAGCCTCTCCGGCCTCCGCCTCGGCGGCCCGGATCGCGCGGCCGGTCGCCTCCTCCTCCGCGTGCGCCGACAGGTCCTTGCCGGGCATCGCCGGCGGGGCGAGGCGACACGCCCCGACCACCAGCGCCACCGCCACCGAGCTCGCTGCGATCGAGTGACGTCGGGGAGGCCTTCGCAACGGCCGGAGTATCACCGACTCGAGAGCGCCCCTCAAGCCTCGTGCCCCGCCACCTGCGGACTCGCGCCGATCCCGCCCCCCTCCGCTGACGTCCAGGCGCCTCGGCCGCTGGCGGCGCTCGAGCGGCCGCGATGGGTGATGGCGAAGCACCCGCGATGGACCGGGCCGGAAACCGCCGAGAGGGCGTCGCGCTCGCGGTGAACGCGGGCCCCGACCGGCGTCGACGGGACCACGCCGACTCACAGGCGCGCCAGTCGGCCGCCGTCCACGACGACCGCGGTCCCCTGCACGAACGCGGCCTCCGGCGCGGCCAGGAACGCGATGGCGGCCGCGACGTCCTCGGGCTTTCCGACCTCGGAGCGATCGATCCGCTCCACCCCGGACTTCACGTTGGGGTTCTCCCACAGCATCGGCGTATCGATCGCCCCGGGCAGCACCGCGTTGACGCGGATCCCTCTCGGCTTGCCCTCGATCGCGGCGCTGCGGGTCAGCGACACCAGGGCTGCCTTGGCCGCCGCGTACGGGGCCACGTGCGGCTCGGTCTCACGGGCCTGGATGCTCGAGACGTTGACGATCGCCGCGCCGGCGCGCATGTGCAAGAGGCCCTGGCGGATGAACAGGAACGCCCCCATCAAGTCGACGCCGAGGACCCGCGTCCAGTCGGCGCTCGTGAGGTCGATGAACGGCTCGAAGGTCATCAGGCCGGCGTTGTTGACGATCACGTCGACGGCGCCGAAGCGCTCGAGGGTCTTCCCCACGCAAGCCTCGACCTGCTCGGCCCGGCTCACGTCGCAGGCGATGCCGAGCGCCTCCGGGGCGCCGGCGGCGACGAGCGACGCTGCGGCGGACTCGGCGGCCTCGCGGCGCAAGTCGGCGAGCACCAGCCTCGCCCCCTCGGCGGCGAGGCGTCGGGCGGCGGCGAGGCCGATGCCGCCCGCGCCGCCGGTCACGATCGCGGTCTTGCCGGCGAAACGTCGGCTCGAGAGGGGTGCTTCGGCTGGGTTCTGCATGGTCGACTCCCGGCTCACGATTGGTCGTTCGACGGCGCCTTCTGGTAGCGGCGCTCGCGGTTGCGCGCGCCGGCGGCGAGCTGCCGCGTCGCCGAGTCGCCGTGCTCGCTCGGCGGCTGCACGGGCAGGCCGAGGACGACGCTCTGCGTCGGCAGGACCTCGCGCCACTCGGTGATCAGCTGCCGGTAGACCTCGGCGACCGCGTGGGGCTCGCGGTCGAGGTCGTAGAGGCCGAGCGGATTGACGCGCCCGTTGTCCTCGCGCAGCGCGGTGTCCCAGTCGACCTGGTCGATCAGCGAATACCAGGTGAAGCCGACGATCGGCAGCCCGTCGTTGCGCACGCGCAGGACGTTGGCCCACTCCTTCCGCAGCCACCGAACCGCCTCGTTCTTGCCCGGGCCCTCCATCAGGTTGGTCTCGGTGTGCATGATCGGCAGCCGGTAGCGCTCGTAGTACTGATTGGTGATCACCGCGTAGCCGAAGATCTCGCCGGACGCCTCGGTGGTCCCGTCCGGATGCACGAGGTGCTCGTTGGTCGAATAATAGTCGTTGCCCATGACGCAGTGGTGCTTGAGCCGGCCCTCGAGGAAGAAGTGGTACTCGTCGCGCGTCAAGCCGTTGTCGAGCAGGTACTCGTACATCGTCGAATTGACGCGGTGCCCGTAGTTCAGATCGAGCGACAGGAACCGCACCGAGTTGAGCGTCTCGGCCCGGCGGATCGCGGCCGGGTTCTGCGCGTGGTAGTACTCGCTGGACTCGCTCTGGATGAAGATCGCGTCCGGCCGCAACTCGAGGATCCGGCCCATCGCCAGCACGTTGGCCTTGACGATGTGCTTGAGCGCCGTCACGAACGACCGCTCCGTCGTGAGCTGCTCGTTCCACCAGCCGTACTTGGCCGAGAACAGCGCGCAGATGTACATCTCGTTGATCGGCGTGTAGAGCTGGACCCACGAAAAACGCTCGGCGAAGGCGCGGGCGTAGTCGGCGAACAGCGCCGGGAAGTCGGGGTTCTGGAAGTCGCCGAGCCAGTCGGGCACGCCGAAGTGGCAGAGGTCGGCGATCGGGACGATGTCTCGCCGGCGGAGCTCGGCGAACGTCTCGTCGGCGAAGCCCCAGTCGTACTTGTCGGGCCCGATCCAGGTCCTGTGAATCGGCGGGCCGTACCGCAGGTAGCGGATCTCGCACTCCTCCACGAGGTCGAAGTCTCGGCGCCACTGGTCGTAATGGCGGCACTTCTCCATCTCGTCGACCCGCCGGCCGCCGACGCGCGGGCAGCTGTTCTCGATGCCTGTGGCGAACATGAAGTAGATCATCGCGCCGAGTCGCTCGCCGTCCTTGACCGGGATCGGGGCGCTCGCAACACCCGAGCGCGCTCGACTGCACGCAGGAGAGCCGAAGGTGAACGCAGGAGGAGCGTCTGCCAGGCTCGGCCTTTCGCGGCCGCGAGTCCGCTGCCGGCGCCCGCGAGATGTCGGGTGCGGTCTGGAGCGCGACCGAGGGAAGGGCCGGCAGTCCCCGACTCACGCGCGGACGAACCGCCACCGCGGACGCCCGTCGAGGACTCGCTGGCGGCCACGGCCAGCGCCCACAACAACGGCGACGGCACCTTCGGTCCGAGCGCCGCGTACGCGACGAATTTCGACCGGGCCCTCGCCGCCCGCGACATGAACGGCGACGGCAAGGCCGAGGTCGTGTACCGCGGCAAGGCTGTTCTACGTCTCGAGCGCCTGTCCCTGAGACCATGCGGAAAAGCGGCGCCGCGGCAGAGCAGCATGCCGGTCATCCGTCGCCGGCCTGGTGGCGGACGAGGCGGGTGTAGGCGCCGTTGCGGGCGAGCAGCTCGCGGTGCGTGCCGCTCTCGACGACCCGGCCGGCGTCGAGGACGAAGATCCGGTCGGCCTTGCGGATCGTGCTGAGTCGATGGGCGATGACGAAGCAGGTCCGCGACCGCATGAGGACCTCGAGGGCCCGCTGGACCACCGCCTCGTTCTCGGCGTCGAGAGAGCTCGTCGCCTCGTCGAGGATCAGGATCCGCGGGTCCTTGAGGATCGCCCGGGCGATCGAGATCCGCTGGCGCTGGCCGCCCGAGAGGTTGACGCCGCGCTCGCCGAGCCTGGTGTCGTAGCCGTCGCTGAGGTCGGTGATGAACTCGTGGGCGGAGGCCGCCCGCGCGGCCGCCTCGACCTCTTCATCGGTCGCGCCCGGGCGGCCGTAGGCGATGTTCTCGCGGGCCGTGCCGGTGAAGATGAACGAATCCTGCTGGACGATGCCGATCGCGGCGCGCAGCGCGGTCAGCGAGTAGTCGCGGACGTCGATCCCGTCGATCAACACCCGCCCGGCGGTGACGTCGTAGAGGCGCGGCAGCAGCGACACCAGCGTCGACTTGCCGGCGCCGGAGGGGCCGACGACGGCGATCAGCTCGCCGGGGCGGGCCTCGAGCGTGACGTGGTCGAGCACGCAGGGGGCGTCGCCGGCGTCGCTCGTGGTCTGGACCTCGCGGTCGTCGTCGAGGCGCACGCGCGTCTCGTCGCTGTCCTGGCTGTAGCGGAAGCTGACGGCCTCGAAGCGGACGTGGCCGCGCCGCGGCGCGACCGCGTTCGGCCGCGGCGACTCGACCACGCTCGGCTGGACCTCGAGCACGCGGAACACGCGGCGCATCGCCGAGACGCTGGTCTGATAGACGATGTTGAGCTCGGCGAAGCGGCGGACCGGGCCGAACATGATGAGCACGTAGCCGAGGAAGCGGGTCATGGTGCCCGCGGTCATCTCGCCGTGGAGCGCGAGCCAGCCGCCGTAGCCGACGACGAGGGTCGTGCCGATGTCGACGAGGAGCTCGCCGAACGAGGCGACGAGGTGGCCCTCGTGGCTCTGCGCGACCACGAAGCCGTGGTGGCGCGCGACCTCGTCGGCGAAGCGCTCGGCCTCCCGCTGCTCGGCGGTGTAGGTCTTGACGAGCGCCTGGCCCGAGAGCTGCTCGACGAGGTTGCCGGAGATCCGGGTCAGCTGGCCGTGCATGCGCTCGCTGGCCCGCTGGACCCGCGGGTTCATCACCGCGAACACGAGGCCGTACAGCGGGAACAGGACCAGGCACGCGAGCGTCAGCTTCCAGCTGATCGAGAGCAGCAGCGCGACCGCGATCGCCAGCTGCACCGCGTCGAGGACGGCGACGATGAGGCCCATGTAGATCAGCGAGGCCGCCTCGTGGACGTCGTGGACCACCCGGGCGAGGATCGCGCCAGTGCGCTCGCGGGTGAAGAACAGGAGGCTGAGCTTCTGTAAGTGGTCGAACAGCTCGCGGCGGATGTCGGCGACGATCCCGTGGCCGAGGCGGATGTTGAAGTGGCCCCGGCCGTAGACGACGATCGCGTGACCGACGGCGGTCAGCGCGGCGAAACCGGTCAGGCGGAGCAGCGCCGCCACCCGCGCCTCGAGCGGGAAGCCCGGGTCGCGCGGCGCGACGATCACGTCGACGGCCGAGCCGATGATCCACGGGTACACGAACGACAAGGCGAAGCCGAGCACGCCGAAACAGACCGTCCATGTGGCGTACTTTCGGTGCGGCCCGACGTATCCGAGCAGCCTGAGCAACGGCGAACGGGCCGCGTTCGCCGCCTGGGCAACGGCCCCGGGCGCGCGCGCGTGGCGATGCGGCCGGGTGCCCGCCGTGAGGAGATTCGCCCTGTCGGCCCCGTGCGGCGAGCCTCGCGGCACACCGCCGCCGCCTGCGCTCGGCCAACTCGTCGCCTGCGAATGCGCCGGCACCGAGACGCGCCATGTGCTTCGTCGCGTCATGATGCGGGTGTTGCAGCGCGTGAGCCTGCTGCACCAGGCGTGTCGCCGTCGCAACACAGGAGATCGCCAGGGGGAGCCCCTGTCGGGATGCGACCTCCTCCGCGATTCGTAGCATCTGGGTGCAGGCCTGCAAGCGAACGCCCCAACGACCCAGGTCGCGGCAGGCGCGAACCCAGGCGGAGCGCGGCTGCCGTCGACCACGCGACCGACGAGCGCTCCCATCCGTCCGCCGCGGCGCCGGCCGGTCGCATGGCGAAGCACCTCGGATTCACCTGCTGGCAGGGTCGACTCGAAATGCGCAGGGCCGAGGCCGTCGTCCTTTAGAGATCGATGCGCAATTCGTGGGCCCGAGCGCCTCGTCTCCGCGCTCGCACGCCGGCACTCGAACTCGAAAATACCCCTGATCGGAGAGGGCGAGCGCCACGCGGGAGGCCGCCGCCTGCGCCCCGGATCGGGCTGAGCGGGGCCCGTGCCCGCCTTCGAGACGTGTTCCTGGACCGCCTTGCGCCGCCTCGCACCACTCTCATGAACCTTGCCCATGCACAATCGGTGGATCATCACCTTCACGCTCGCGCTCGGCTCTTCGGGGGTCCTGATCGGTTGTCCGGACGAGGACGGCAAGAAGACCACGACCTCGGAAGGCACCGGCACGACCGGCACTGGCACCACCGCGACGACGGAGACGCCGGGCACGACGACCAACATGAACACGACCGCCGGTACCGAAACCGGCGGCGCCACCACGGGAGGCACCGCGACCACGGGGGGCACCGCGACCACGGGGGGCACCGCGACCACGGGGGGCACCGCGACCACGGGAGGCACCGCTACCACCGGAGAAACCGCGACCGCGGGCACCACCGGCGGAACGACTGCCACCACCGGTGGCTTCGGACCCAAGTCGCCGACGAGGTGATGGCGACCCGGCCTCAGCCAAGAATCGCCGCGCCGTTTCGGCCCGCCGGGACCGCATGGGAACCACCTGCCGCCGCGGCGAGCTCGCCAGGCCGCTCGGCTGTCCCCGCGCCCCTGCCCGCCCTCGCCCAGCCGACCGGCGAGGCGGGCGAGTGACCGCATTCGCCGGGCGAGCGCCCGCCGCGGTCGCCCGGCACTGCGCCCATCGAGCCGGACAGGCCCGACGAGCCGATTCGACCGGACCGACGCAAAATAATAGTACATGTCTCTTCAGTCATGTCCTATCCATGTCGGAGTTCCCCTGAAAGAGCGTATGAAAGGGCATGCCAACATGTTCAGGTCGAGCATTGCCGCCGTCACCGCCGGCATCAGCCTCGGCGGCCTCCCGCTGGCCCCGAATCAAGCCGCCGCGAGCCCCTACCTCGTCGATCTCGCCGCTCGAAGCGACCCGCCCGCCGGCGACGAGTCCACGCATACGCACGAGGTGCTCGAAGCCCTGCCGACCCCGCCCGCGCCCAGGATCGCCATCGACACGCCGGCCGTCCAGGTCCCCGTCGCCGCCGCTCCGCACCCCATAAGTCCCGCCAGCACGGCCTTTTTCGTCGGCGCGCCCCGATCCGTGCCCCGTCCGCCGGACCTGGCGCCCGCACCCGCAGGCGGCCTCGGTCTCATGATCACCGGCTTCTCGATGTTCACAGTGAGCTACCTGCTCACCGCCTGGGCCGGCTCGATCGTCCAGGACGGCCAGAGCGCATGCGACGGCACGCGCGAGCAGTGCCGCGAGATCGGCAAGGCGCTGAGGATCCCCTTCGCCGGCCCGATCATGGCCGCGCGGGAGCTCGACGGCACCCAGGAGATCCTGGGCCTCGTCCTCGTCTCCGGCGCCCAGATCGCCACGTTCACCATGGGCCTCGTCGGCGCCGTCCGCCAATTGCGTTACAAGCGGTGGGAGCGCAACCTCGGCGGGATCCCGCTCGGCGAGTCCGGCCTCGCGGTCCAGCCCATGCCTCGCCGCGACGGCGGCGGCCTCGGTCTCAACTACCGCTTTTAGAAAAGGCGATCCGTCGAGTGCGAGGCCTGTCCAGGCTCCCTGCGTACGCAGGCCGCGGCAGCTCGGCAATCACGAGACTTTCGCCCGTCTCCCCGAGACTGCGATCAATCGCGCACCCCGGCCGAGCTCATCCGTGGGCTCGGCCGGGCCCGTGCTCTCAATATATAGTCCAGCCCGGTCGATCGACGCACTGCCGTTCATCGTACCGAGCGGGCCCTCGCGATACCCTCGCGTGCAGTGTTCCCCGGACGCATGGTCCTCTCCCTCTCGCTCGCGCTGACCGCCTGCCAGACCGTCGGGCCCCAGTCCATGAAGTACGGCCGCGGGCAATACAACCAGACCGTACAGCGCACCGACGCCGAGCAGTTGCTGCTCAACCTGGTCCGCCTCCGCTACCGCGATCCGCCGCTGTTCCTCGAGGTGACCAGCATCGCCACCAGCCTGTCGCTCGAGCTCGGCGCCGGGGTCTCGGGCAACGCCGGCAATCTCAATACCGTGACGCCGAGCGGCAGCGTACTCTACACCGAGCGGCCGACGATCACCTACGCCCCGCTGCACGGCAGCCGGTTCGGGCAGCTGTTCATGACGCCGCTCGAGCCGCGGGTCCTGCTGCTGCTCTACCACTCGGGCTGGGCGATCGACCGGATCCTCAAGGTGTTCGTCCAGCGCATCGGTTCGCTGCCGAACGCCCCGCGTGCCTCGGGGCCGACGCCGGACAACGCGCCGCAGTACGAGGATTTCTTCCGCGCCTGCGAGATCTTGCGGCAGCTGTGGCGCGACGGTCACCTCGAGTTCGGCGAGACCCGCCACAAGGATATCCCGGTCCTCGTCCTTCACATCGACCCGTCGCGCGCCGAGGACCCGCTGGTCGCCGAGCTGGCCCGCGTGCTCGGCCTGCCCGGGCCGACCACGACGCTGTTGTTCGGCGCGACGCTGCGCTCGAGCGACCCGTCGATGGTGCCGCTCGTGACCCGGTCGCTGCTCGCCGCCATGTATTACGCCTCGCAGGGCGTCGAGCCGCCCGAGCTGGACCTCCGCCGCGGCAAGGTCACGCGGACCCAGGAGGTCGACGGCGCGGACTTCGACTGGGCCCGAATCACCGGCAAGATCATGCGGATCCACCACGCCCCTCGCCGCCCCTCCGACGCGTTCGTGGCGGTGTCGTATCGCGGCCACTGGTGGTACATCGACGACACCGACCTCGACTCGAAGTCGACGTTCTCGTTCCTCAGTCAGACGGTCGAGCTGCTGTCGAACGACGTCAGGGCTGCCACCCCGGTGATGACGCTGCCGATCAGCGCCGGCTGATCAGCGCACGCGCGCAGCCGAGGCTCCGCTCGCCTCGACGTAGATCCGCGTGATGAACGGGAAGCGCTGCTTGATCTGCCGCTCGAGCTGCGCGATCTCCCGCCCCACCTCCAGCGCCGACGCCTCCGCGTCGAACTGCACGTCGACCGCCAGCAGCACGTCGTCGGGGCCGAAGTACATGCTGAGCGGACGCGACGACCAGCGCACCAGCGGCGCCGAGCCCACCATCACCTCGATCTCCCGCGTCGTCCTGGCGTCGAGCCCGGCGCCGATCAGGAGCCCCCGGCACTGGCGGATCAGCACCGTCGCCACCCCGGCGAGCAGCAGCCCGATCAGGATCGACGCCACCCCGTCGAGCACCGGCGCGTCGAGGGTGTGGCTGAGGTAGACGCCGGCGAACGCGATCACCAGCCCGGACACCGCGGCCATGTCCTCGGCGATCACCGTGTACGTCGTCGGGTCCTTGCTCGCGGCCACCTTGGCCCAGAACCCGCCGGCCCCGTGCTGCTTGAGGAACGCGTGGAAGGCCACCGCGAGGCTGGCGCTCTCGAACACCAGGGCCGAGCCGAGCACGACGTAGTTCCACAGAGGGTCGCGCAACGGCTCGGGATCGAGGACGTGGAGGATGCCCTCGTAGATGGAGACGCCGCCGCCTACCCCAAAGATCAGCACTGCGACGAGGAGGCTCCAGAAGTACAGCTCCTTGCCGTGGCCGAACGGGTGGACGGCGTCGGGCGGCAGCTCGCTGCGGCGCATGCCGATCAGCAGCAGCACTTGATCGCCGGAGTCGACTGCCGAGTGGATCCCCTCCGACAGCATCGCCGAGCTGCCGGTGATCGCCGCCGCGGTGAACTTGGTCGCAGTGATCGCCAGATTCCCGGCGAGCGCCCCGTAGACCGAGACCTTGGACCAATCGGCCATTCACCCGCCTGCTTAGCGCCCGCGCTCCGCCGCGCAACCTGGGCGCCCCGGCGCCGGCCGCGAGCGCGCGCGGCCGCGATCCCGCGCTAGACGGCCGCGCCGCGGGGCTCCCGCTCTCGTCCTGCGCGTCGCAGGCCGCGGTGACGCCGGCGACGGGGTCCCCATCGACCCATGGGCCTCGTCACCGTGTGAGCTCGCTCGGCGGAGGAAAGTCGCCCCTGCGGCGGGCGATGAGGCCGCTGTCGGGCTCGCCGCGGAGCATCGTGCATCGGAGTGACGACCAGAAACCCATGGAGCCGATGCCTCCGGTCGGCTCGCGTCGTGGCGTTCGACACCGCTACGATCCTATTCGAATAGACGACCTCGCCGTCCGGAATGCAGGGACCTCGCGCCTCGAGGCCGGGCATCTCTCGGCACGCGCGAGCCGCAGATCTCCCCGACAATCCTCACATTCAAGCTCGCCCTCCCTATCCCGAAGGGTGATTGCGACGACATCCGGGGATCGATGATGGATCGCCGAATGAACGGCGGCCGCCGGGCCGGGTGCGGCGATACCACCAGCGAATGGCATGGACATTGTTCCGCGCGCTGGCGATCGCCGGGCCGAGGATCGAGCCCGTCGGACCCTCACCTACAGCGGTTGGGCCGGATCGTGGTGCACAAAGCCATTCGCGGGGAGAGCTGAATATACATTGTCGTACGCGGCGACGGTGCCCGCTCGCGGACCTGCGCCGATAGCCTGAAAGGACCATGCGGATTTCGATACTCCGAGCCACTACAGTCCTCGCGCTGCTCGCCGTCACTGCTCCGAGCGAGACGCGAGCCGCCCCTGCCTTCACGGCCTTCGAGAGCGGCCAGGTGCGTCCGCTGGCGCTCTCGCCGGACCGCAAGCGGCTGTTCGCCGTCAATACCCCCGACAATCGCCTCGAGATCTACGCGGTGACCCCCGGCGGGCTGCACCACATCGAGTCGGTGCCGGTCGGCCTCGAGCCGGTCGCGGTCGCGGCCCGCAGCAACGATGAGGTGTGGGTCGTCAATCACCTCTCGGACAGCGTCAGCGTGGTCGACGTCAGCGGCCTGAACGCCGAGGTCGAGCGCACCTTGCTCGTCGGCGACGAGCCACGAGACATCGTATTCGCCGGGCCGGGCAAGTCCCGCGCCTTCATCACCACCGCCCATCGCGGCCAGAACACCGGGTTCGACCCGAAGAACACCACGCCGGGGGTCGGCCGCGCCGACGTGTGGGTATTCGCCGCCGACGACCTGGGCTCCGCCCTCGGCGGGCAGCCGCTGTCGCGCATCAACCTCTTCAGCGACGTCCCGCGGGCCCTCGCGGCCTCGCCCGACGGGCGTACCGTCTATGCAGCGGCCTTCCTGTCCGGCAACCAGACCACCGTCGTCAGCCCGCACCAGATCACCAACGCCGGCGAGGCGGCCGGCGGGATCCCCGGGCCGAACGTCAACCACTCCGGCGTCCCCGAGCCCAACGTCGGCCTGATCGTCAAGTGGAACGGCCAGCACTGGGTCGACGAGCTCGGCCGGCCGTGGGACGACCACGTCAAGTTCGACCTGCCCGACAAGGACGTGTTCGTGATCGACGCCGTCGCCGGCGTGCCTCACCTCAAGCACGGCAGCGCCGGCTTCTTTACCGGCGTCGGCACGGTGCTGTTCAACATGATCGTCAACCCTTCCAACGGGAAGGTCTACGTCACCAACACCGAGGCTCGCAACGAGGTCCGCTTCGAGGGCCCCGGCGAATTCGCGGCGACCACGGTCCGCGGCCACCTCGTGGACACGCGGATCTCCGTGCTCGGCGGCGGCGTCGCCACGCCCCGGCAGCTCAACAAGCACATCGATTACGCCGACTGCTGCGCCGAGCGCCCGAACGAGGAGAACGAGCTCAGCGCCTCCCAGCCGAACGGCATGGCGATCACCGCCGACGGCTCGACGCTGTACGTGGCGGTGCTCGGCAACGACAAGGTCATCGTCTACGACACCGAGGCGCTCGAGGACGACAGCTTCTATCCGGACGCCGCCGATCAGATCCCCGTCAGCGGCGGCGGCCCGACCGGCGTCGTCCTCGACCAGCAGCGCGATCGCCTGTACGTGATGACCCGCTTCGACAACGGGATCTCGATCGTCGACACCGACACGCGCGAGGAGATCGGTCACCTCACGATGCACAACCCCGAGCCGCCCTCGCTCGTCCAGGGCCGGCGCTTCCTCTACGACGCGTCGTACACCTCGAGCCACGGCGACTCCGCCTGCGCCACCTGTCACATCTTCGGCGACAACGACTCGCTCGCCTGGGACCTCGGCGATCCCGACCTCGATGTCGTCGACCCGCCGAACATCCTCAAGATGACCCTCAACCCCGCCGAGGTCCCGTTCCACCCGATGAAGGGGCCGATGACGACCCAGAGCCTGCGCGGCATGGCCAACCATGGCGCGATGCACTGGCGCGGCGATCGCAACGGCGAGGGTCAGGGCCCGAACGTCCAGCCCGACGGCGGCGCGTACTCCGAGCGCGCCGCCTTCGACGCCTTCAACCCCGCCTTCGAGGGCCTGCTCGGCCGCGACGAGCCGCTGACCGCGGCGGAGATGGGGGCCTTCACCGACTTCGTCCTGCAGGTCACCTATCCGCCGAACCCGCACCGCGCGCTCGACAACAGCCTGAACGCGCGCCAGCAGGCCGGCCACGACTTCTTCACCACCCGGCTGACCTTCGCCTTCGACTTCCGCTGCGTCGACTGCCATGTCCTCGACCCCGACGGCAACGCCCAGTACGGCGTCGAGTGGCCCGGCTTCTTCGGCAGCGACGGCCAGCTCGTCGGCGGCGAGTTCTCGCAGACCTTCAAGGTCCCCCACCTGCGCAACATGTACACCAAGATCGGCATGTTCGGGATGGCCCACGATCCGCAGATCCACGACACCACGTTCGTCGGCTACGACCCGTCGCACCAGGGCGATCAGGTCCGCGGCTTCGGCATCACCCACGACGGCACGGTCGACTCGGTGCAGCGCTTCATGGGGGCCTTCAGCGCCGGCCCGCTCAACGGCCCCGACGGCTTCCACCTGCGCCAGGAGCAGCTCGACGTCGCCGAGTTCCTGTTCGCGTTCGACACCAACCTGAGGCCCGTCGTCGGCCAGCAGATCACCCTGCGGGCCCACAACAGCGCCGTGGCGGGGCCGCGCATCGATCTGCTCGAGGCGCGCGCGGACGCGGGCGACTGCGAGCTCATCGCCAAGGCCAGCGTCCTCGGCCTCGAGTTCGGCGCGGTGTACCTCGGCAACGGCAAGTTCACCACCGCGCTCACGGCCGTGGGCACCCAGACGGACGCGCAGCTGCGCCTGCTCGCGACCGTGCTGCACAACCCGATCACGTACACGTGCGTGCCCCCCGGCTCGGGCTTCCGCCTCGGCGTCGATCGCGACGGCGACGGCCACCGCGACGGTGACGAGCTGCTCCACGGCAGCGATCCAGCCGACCCGACCGACACTCCGTGACGCACGGGCCGGCTCGCGCGCGCGGGCCGGCCTGCGCGCTACGCCCTCCTGGTGCTCTGCAGATGCAGCCCGTCACGCCGGGTGTGCGTGCCTCAGGGGTCCCAATAGAAGACCGCAGGCCCGTGCGTCGCGGTGTTGCCGTGGAAGTCCTCCACGATCACGGTCCAGCGGAGCGCCACGTAGCCGAGGGTCCATCCGGAGTTACAGCTCGCATAGTCGCTGAGCCGCACGTAGGGGCCGTCCCACAGCCCGTTCGACACGGTGGAGCCCACGCCGCCGGTCTGGGTCTTCACCAGCGGGACGGACAGCCCGCTCGTGTTGGACACGATCTTGTCGCCGTCCTCCCACGCCTCGCACGACTTCGAGTACTCGGAGTTGATCGTCAGCTTCTTGACGCCGCCGCCGTCGGTGCCCGCGCCGATGAGGACATAGTACTCGGTCGGGTCGTCGACCTCGAACGAGAGCGGATCGTTGGTGCCGAAGCTGATCTCCTCGTACACCTCCGAGCGCCACACCGAGGCATAGGCGGTCGGCGCCGTGGTGTCGACCGCCGGCACGGTCACGTCCGAGAAGTAGTCACACCCGACCGCCGCGACCAATACGAGCAGCGCCGCGCGCCCGCGACGATGGATCCCAAACAAACCATTGTTCATGAAGCCTCCGAGGACCCATGAGGTCCTGGATAGGGGTGAATGCCCGGCCCCCGGCGCGCACGGGCGCGGAGAGCCTGCTCTCCCATAGTCACCGTCGAGGCCGCTTCAATTGGGGGAGCCGAAGAAAATCGCGTCATGGCTCCGGACCCCCCAGGTAACCATGCCCGTCATCAAGGAGCTGCCCCCTGGTGCCTGCGGAGCGCGCGATCGAGGCGCTCGGCGCGAGGTGTTCGCGGAGGTGCCCTCGCGCGTCGTCTACACCGCCGCCGCGCTCGGTCTCTCCCTCCGACCGATCGTCCGCTCGCTGTGCGAATGGGGCCGCCGCCGCGCTTCCGAGCTCACCGGCCTCGACGAGCCGCCGCGCGCCGATCGTCGGCGCCGGACCGCGTTAGTCCGAGCATTCGAGCGGTCTACGCAAGGACACCGCGCCGTTCGATCCTTTCATGCACGCGCTCGACGGCCTGCGCCTCGGCTCATTCCCGAAGCAGCGAGAGCTGCGTACCGTGGGGCGTGACCAGGGTACGCGGCCAGCTTTGCCGCGTCTGCGCGTCGTACTGGACGCCGAGGTAAACGCCCGGCGTCACCTGATCGACGAGCTCGGGGCCGAGCGACAGGCTCGCCTCGACGAGGTCGGTCGTCGCTCCGCCGCTGCCTCGGCCCGGGAGCCACACTGCGAGCCCGAGTCGGACCACGAAGCGCTGGCTCGTCTCCGTCGCGTAGGTGTCCACGATATCGACCGAGCGCACCCGGGCCCAGCACGGGCGCACATCCTTCCGAGCTCGTTCGTGCCGGTCCAGCTGCTCTCGCCGACGGGCCCGATAGCGAAACCAGTACACCACGAATGCCAGAGCGCCGGTGAGGGCGACCGCCCCTCCGAGCCCGCGTGCCCACGGCGCGTCCGCGGCGAGGACCACCGGCGCGCTCGAGATCGCCACGGTGCCTGCGATCCAGAGGATCAGGAACTCGGGCCCCTGGTAGTGGAACTCGGGCTCGGCGAGCGACGGGCTCGGCCACGGCGGCGGCTCGCCGTCGTGGAGCTGCGCCGGAAGGGGGCGGACGGAGGTCAAGCGATCCTGCACCACGACGCTCATCGAAGCCGCGTTATACCGCGAGGATACGCCGCAGTTCGAGCGCACTCGTCCACGAACCAACCGCGCGCCATGAGCGCGTGGATCGCGAATCTCTCGAATCCGCGAATGCATCGATCCGGCCGCGCGAGCCGGAGCGCCCGGTCGCTCCAGGCGCCGACGCGCGGCGCCGGGCCCCCGTCAGAGCGCTCGAGGCGTCATGGTAAACCGCGAGCATGAGCGAAAAACCGACGAACTCTGCCGCTCACCCCGGCTTCCCCTCGCAAGTGTTCGTGGAGGCCTATCAGGGCACTCCGCCGTGGGACGTCGGCGCGCCTCAGGCCGCCTTCGTCGCCCTGGCCGACGCCGGGCTCATCCGCGGCGACGTGCTCGACGTCGGCTGCGGGCCCGGCGACAACGCCCTGTTCATGGCCGAGCGCGGCCACGCCGCGTGGGGCGTCGACCTCGTGCCGGAGGCGATCGCGCGCGCGCAGGCCAAGGCGCAGGCGCGCGGGCTCGAGGTCCGCTTCCTCGTCCACGACGCCCTCAACCTCGCCGCGCTCGGCCGGCGGTTCGACACCCTGCTCGACTCCGGCCTGTTCCACGTGTTCGGCGACCGCGACCGCGTGCTCTACGTGCGCTCGCTGGCCGACGCGCTGGTCTCCGGCGGCCTGCTGCACATCCTCTGCTTCAGCGACGAGGAGGTCGGCGAACAGGGCCCGCGGCGGATCACCCAGGCCGAGCTGCGCGACGCCTTCCGCGACGGCTGGACAGTCCGGGAGATCCGTCCGGCCCGCTTCGCCAGCCACATGCACCCCGGCGGCGCGCGAGCCTGGTGCGCGACGATCGAGCGCACCGGCGCGTGACGGCGGAATGGGCCCTCGCGCCCGCGGTGGGGTCGCGCGGACGCAGGCGATTCCCCGCACACGACCGAACCACGGTTCCTGCGTGATCGCGGCGCTCGCTGCCGGCCCCTGACGACCTCCTGAGGGAATCTCGTGCACGAATGCGTCCCCGGCCCGCGAGTCGCGGCGAACCGCACGCTGCAAGCATTGCGACTGCGGTGATTCACGCTGGCCGCTCGCGCGGCCGGGTGTATGGTCCGGGCCGCATGCCGACCCGTTCGCTCGCCGTCACGCTCTGTACCCTCGCGCTCGGCCTCGCGTCGACCACCGCCCAGGCCTCCAACTACCCGCCGGACTACGACGTCTGCGGCGTCACCGAGACCCTCTACTCGGGGCCGTTCAAGGTCATCCGCGACTTCGTCGATCCGTGGGACGAGCACTACAAGCTCACGATCGTCTACGACGGCTACCTGCGCGACGAGTACGCCGACGACCAGATCAACTTCTACGTCTCGCTCAACGGCAACGACGAGATCCTCGAGGCCCTGCCCGGCGCCTACGACGACGCCTACGTCCTGCTCGACTCCGGCCCGCGCGCCTGTCACTGGTGCGGCAACGGCTGGAACCCGCCCGGCTCGTGCGACGGCGTCACCTTCGACCCGTACCAGAGCGGCAAGTGGCTGTGCAGCCAGCCCACCGCGGTCGAGGAGCACCTGTTCTTCTGGGCCTTCGACGACTTCGGCGGCCTCAACGCGTGGGACATCGAGCTCGCGGCCGAGGCCGGCGGCGAGTGGGACAGCAACTACGGCAACAACTTCGACGTGCGCTTCGAGCCGCGCTCCTGCTGGTGATCGACGCCATGCGACAGGGCCCGCAGCCGACGCGCGGATGCTCGGCTGCCGATCGCCTCGAGTCGCGACTGCCCTGATTCCCTGCTCGCGCCGACTGTAGTGATTGTCCGGCGACCCGCTCGCCGGCCATGGACAGAGCCCGACCCTGCAGACGTCGACCCCGGGCTCGGTCGACGTCCCCCCGGCCGACTCCCGTCGAGCGATCCTCTCTGCCTGTGCGAAGAGCCAGGTCATCGGCGGCGCGGACGCCCCGCCAGCGGCGACCGTTCCCTCCTCGAACCCCATTGCGGGTCAATGTCCGCAGTCGGCGCCGGCCGACCTCTGCGCCGATCATGACCTGAACAACGTCGGCGCGACAGAATACGCACCCGCTATGATTCGCACATGCGGGCGAATCGTGGGCGCTCTCCCGCTCCTCCGCGGATCCGCGCTCATGTCCTCACCCCCATAAAGTCGGGTTTACCCTCGGACCCTGCCTCTGCCATCCTCCGCGCGGACCCTCCTGATGACAGCCAGCGCGGACGCCGATCTCATCCTCTACAACGGGCGAATCACGACCATGGATCCGCAGGCCCCTGCGGCCTCGGCGGCGGCGATCCGCGACGGTCGATTCGTCGCCGTCGGGGACGACGCCGACGTCCTGCGACACGCCGGCGCCGGCGCCCGCAAGGTCGATCTGCGCGGCCGGCGGGCGATCCCAGGCCTCATCGATTCACACCTCCACCTCATCCGCGGCGGCCTCACCTACAACAGCGAATTGCGGTGGGACGGCGTCGCCTCGCTCGCCGAGGCGCTGAGGCGGCTGCGCGCGCAGGCCCGGATCACCCCGCCGCCGCAGTGGGTCCGCGTCGTCGGTGGTTGGTCGGAGTTCCAGTTCGCCGAGCGGCGCATGCCGACCCTCGACGAGCTCAACGCCGCCGCGCCCGACACTCCGGTGTTCGTGCTCCACCTCTACTCGCAGGCGCTGCTCAACCGCGCCGCGCTGCGGGCCGTCGGCTACACCCGCGATACGCCCGATCCGCCGGGCGGGGTGATCCAGCGCGACCGCCACGGCGAGCCGACCGGCCTGCTCGTCGCCAAACCGAACGCGTGGATCCTCTACGCCACTCTGGCCAAGGGCCCGCGGCTCGCGTCGGACGAGCAGCGCAACAGCACCCGTCACTTCATGCGCGAGCTCAACCGCCTCGGCATCACCGGGGCGATCGACGCCGGCGGCGGCTTCCAGCAGTACCCCGAGCACTACCGGATCATCGAGGAGCTCGCGGCCGCCAAACAGCTGACCGTGCGCCTGGCCTACAACCTGTTCACCCAGCGCCCCGGGCAGGAGCTCGACGACTTCGCCCAGTGGGCCGGCAGCGTCAGCCCCGGCCGCGGCGACGACTTCTACCGCCTCAACGGCGCCGGCGAGATGCTCGTCTACTCGGCCGCCGACTTCGAGGACTTCCTCGAGCCGCGGCCCGACCTGCCGCCGCACATGGAGGCGCAGCTCGGCCCCGTGGTCGAGCACCTGGTCGCCAACCGCTGGCCGTTCCGCCTGCACGCCACCTACGACGAATCGATCACGCGCATGCTCGACGTGTTCGAGGCCGTGAACCGGAAGGTCCCGTTCGCCGGCCTGCGGTGGTTCTTCGACCACGCCGAGACCGTCTCCGCGCGCAACATCGACCGGATCGCCGCGCTCGGCGGCGGCATCGCCATCCAGCACCGCATGGCCTATCAGGGCGAGCACTTCCTGCGCCGCTACGGCCCCGAGCTGACGAGCGACGCCCCGCCCGTGCGCCGCATGCTGGCCGCGGGGATCCCGGTCGGCGGCGGCACCGATGCCACCCGCGTCGCCAGCTACAACCCGTGGGTCGGCCTCGGCTGGCTGGTCTCCGGCCGCAGCGTCGGCGGCACCGAGCTGCTCGGCCCCGGCGCCCGCCTGTCGCGCGAGCAGGCGCTGCGCCTCTACACCGCCGGCAACGGGTGGTTCTCCGGGGAGGACGGCCAGCGGGGCCTCGTCGCCGAGGGCCGCCTCGGCGACCTCGCGGTCCTGTCCGACGACTACTTCGCGGTGCCCGAGAGCGAGATCCGCGACCTCACCTCGGTGCTCACCGTGGTCGGCGGCGACGTAGTCCACGCGAGCGGCGACTTCGGCGGCCTCGCCCCCCCGCCGCTGCCGTTCAGCCCCGACTGGGCCCCGCCCGCGCAGTACGGCGGCTACGACCCCGGCGTGGTCGCCCGCGCCCTGAGCCACCGCGCCCACCATCATCACCACCACGGCCTCGCCTGCCCCTGCGCCGTGTTCTAGCCGCCATGGACCTGTCCTTTCGGACATGCCGGGCGCCGCGCCGCGCCCGGCCCGGCGGCCCTGCGCGCACCGCCCGAGCCGCCGCCCTCGCGGTCGCCCTCGGGGCCCCGTCCGCCGCCCTCGCGCGCCCGTCCGCCGCCGCGCGGGTCGGCGCGACCGGACATGTCCCGAGAGACAGCCCATCCGACGTACATGCCCCTGCGGACATCTCTCCACTGCATGTCCCTCGGGACATGTTCATCGCTTCGCCCACCGGCGGCCTCATTCGACCTGTCCCCCGAGACATCCTCACATCCCCCAGCCCCTCCCGACCTGTCCCCCGAGACATCCTCGCATCCCCCAGCCCCTCTCGACCTGTCCCCCGGGACATCCTCGCATCCCCCAGCCCCTCCCGACCTGTCCCCCGAGACATCCTCGCCTCCGCCCCCGCCAGCCCCTCTCGACCTGTCCCCCGAGACAGCCACTCCCCACCGCCCGCCGCCACCAGGACCCCGCGCCCCGCCTCCCCCGCGCAGGCCGCGGGCGCCAGCGAGGCCGCGGCGCTCGCCGGACGAGGCGCAGGGCCCCCGGCCGCGCCGCCGCCGTACCGCCTCCTCCGCGCCGACGAGGACTACCGCTATTTGCGCGACCCGCGGCGCCAGGTCGACTTTTTGGATGTCCTCAAGTACATCCCGCTCGGCCCGCGGCGCCGGGTCGCGCTCGGCTTCGGCGGCGAGACTCGCCAGCGCCTCGACAGCTTCCGCCACCTCGACTGGGGCGCAGGCCCGCCGCGCTCTCTCTCGTGGCTGCAGCGGTACCTGCTGCACGCCGAGCTGCGCGCCCCCTACTTCCGCGCCTTCGCGCAGATCAAGAGCGCCCTCGAGACCGGCCGCCCCGGCGGCCCGCGGGACATCGACCGCGACGACCTCGACTTCCACCAGGCCTTCGCCGACTTCGACCTCGAGCGTCCGGGCCTGCGGGTGATCGTCCGCGCCGGCCGCCAGGAGCTCGCGTTCGGCTCCGGCCGCCTGGTCTCGCCGCGCGAGGGCCCCAACGTCCGCCGCAGCTTCGACGGCGTCTCGCTGATCGTCGCCGCCCGCCGCGTCCGCGCCCACCTCTTCGTCACCCGCCCGGTCGCGACCCGCCCCGGCGTCTTCGACGACGGCTGGGAGCGCGGCCAGTGGTTCGCCGGCGCCCACGCCACCGTGCCCTCGCCGCTGCCGGGCGGCCAGGTCGACGTCTACGCGCTCTACCTCGACCGCCCCGACGCCGAGTACCAGCGCGGTCGGGCGCACGAGCGCCGCCTGTCTCTCGGGACACGTTGGTTCGGCCACGCCGGCCGGCTCGACTACAACGTCGAGGCGGTGCTGCAGGCCGGCAAGTTCGGCGCCGCGCCGCTGCTCGCCTGGACCGTCGCCAGCGACACCGGCGTCGCCCTGCCGCTGCCGTGGGACCCGCGGCTCGGCGTGCGGCTCGACGTCGCCTCCGGCGATCGCGGCGGCGATCGGCCGATGGGCACCTTCTCGGCCCTGTTCCCCAAGGGCTCCTACTTCGGCGAGGACGCCCTGATCGGCCCCGCCAACTTCTACGACGCCCACCCGATGCTGACGCTCGCCCCGCTGGAGCGCCTGAGCCTCACCCTCGACTGGGTGTGCCTGTGGCGCTACAGCAAGGCCGACGGCATCTACAACGTCCCCGGCGAGCCGATCCTCGACAGCCTCGACGACGCGCGCTTCATCGGCCACCGCGCCGGCGCCACCCTCGAGGCCGAGCTCGGCCGCCACGTCGGCTTCGTCGTCACCGCCGGCCGCTTCTTCCGCGGCCCCTTCCTCGCCCACGCCGGGCGCACCCGCGACGTCGACTTCGTCGCCACCTGGCTGACCCTCAAGTTCTGACAGTCACCGTTCGACTCCTTCATTCACCCAAAAAACCCGAGGACTCACAGACCATGCCCACCGCTTCCGCCACTCCCGCCCGGTCGCTGCTCACCCCCGGCGATCACACCCTGATCCTCATCGACCACCAGTCGCAGATGGCGTTCGCCACCCGCTCGATCGACGCCGTCCTGCTGCGCAACAACGCCGCCCTGGCGGCCCGCGCGGCCCGGATCTTCAACGTCGCCACGATCCTCACCACAGTGGCCGAGAAGACCTTCTCCGGCCCGATCTTCGCCGAGATCCGCGCCGCCCAGCCGGAGCTCGACCTCATCGATCGCACCACCATGAATTGCTGGGAGGACGCCAACGTCATCGACCGCGTCAACAAGCTCGGCAAGTCGCGCCTCGTCATCGCCGGCCTGTGGACCTCGGTGTGCATCGTCGGCCCGGTGCTGTCGGCCATCGAGCAGGGCTTCGAGGTCTACGTGATCACCGACGCCTGCGGCGACGTCTCCGACGAGGCCCACGAGCGGGCCGTCACCCGCATGGTCCAGGCCGGCGCGCGCCCGCTGACCGCCCTGCAGTACTTGCTCGAGCTCCAGCGCGACTGGGCCCGCGGCGAGACCTACGGCGCGACCACGGGCCTCGCCGCCGAGCTGGGCGGCGCCTACGGCCTCGGCATCATCTACGCCAAGACCATGTTCGACGCCTCCGAGGGCGGCCACTAGGAGCGCATGAAGCTCTACCTGCTCTCCCTGGGCGTCGGCGTCCTCGTCGGCGTCCTCTACAGCGTGCTGAACGTGCGCTCACCGGCGCCGCCGATCGTCGCGTTGATCGGCCTGTTCGGCATGCTCCTCGGCGAGCAGGTCGGCCCGATCGCGCGGCGCCTCCTCGCCGGCGAGCCGCTGACTGCGGCATGGTTCTCCCGCGAGTGCGCGCCCAAGCTCACCGGCGTGCCCGCGCCCGAGTCCGACCATGGCGACCACGCCCCCCGCTGATCCACCCACTTCGTCCGCCGCCGCTCCGCCCTCGGCCTGGGCGCCGCTGCGCCAGCGCGTGTTCCGCTCGCTGTGGCTCGGCGCGCTCAGCTCGAACATCGCCCTGTGGGTGCAGAACGCCGTCGGCAGCTGGGACATGACGTCCCTCGCCACCGCGCCGATCTACGTCGCCCTGCTGCAGACCATGTCCGGCGCGCCGGTGCTGCTCGTCGGCCTGCCGGCGGCCGCCTTCGCCGATCTGTTCGACCGCCGCCGCCTGCTCGTCGTGTTCGCCGGCTGGATGGCGGCGGTCTCGATCGCCCTCGCCCTGCTATCATTCACCGGCGCGCTCGGCCCGGTCGCCCTGCTCGCATTGACCTTCGCCCTCGGCCTCGGCGCCGCCCTGTCGGCCCCGCTGTGGCAATCGGTGCTGCCGTCGCAGGTGGCAGCGGGCGAGCTCGCCTCCGCGGTCACTCTCGGCGGCGTCGCGGTCAACCTCGCCCGCGCGATCGGCCCCGCGATCGGCGGCGTCGGCGTCGCCCTCGCCGGCAGCGGCGCGGTCTACACATTCAACGCCTGCGCCTTCCTGATCGTCGTCGTCCAGGTGCTGCGCTGGCGACCCGCGCGCGAGCGGCCGCCGCAGAGCCCCGAGCGGGTCGTCGGGGCCATCGTCGCCGGCCTCCGCTTCGCCGGCCACGCCCCCGTGCTGCGCGCAGTGATCGCCCGCGCCGGCGCCTTCATCGTCTGCGGCAGCGCCCTGTGGGCCTTGCTGCCGGTGATCGCCCGCCGCGAGCTGCACATGAGCCCCCTGCGCTTCGGCGCCTTGCTCGGCTGCGTCGGCGCCGGCGCGCTCCTCGGCGCCGCGGTCATGCCGCGGCTGCGCGCGCGCTGGGGCCCCGATCGCCTGACCGCCGCCGCCAGCCTCGTCTACGCCGCCACCATGCTCGCGCTCGGGTATGTGCGCAGCGAGCCGGCGCTGTACCTCGCCATGCTCGCCACCGGCGTCGCGTGGATCAGCATCATGTCGAGCCTCAACGTCGCCGCCGCCTCGGCCGCGCCGGGGTGGGTCCACGCGCGCGCCCTCGGCTTCTACCTGCTGGTCTTCCAGGGCGGCCTCGCGCTCGGCAGCCTGGCCTGGGGCGGCCTCGCCGGCCGCCTCGGCCCGCCGACCACCCTCGCCATCGCGGCCGCCGGCGTCGCTCTCGGCGCCCTCGCTACCGCGCGCTGGCGCCTCGGCGACGCCCGTCGCGAGGCCGTCGCGCCGTGGAGCGCCTGGCCCGAACCTGTCGTCGTCGGCCCCGACCTCGACCACGAGGCCGGCCCGGTCCTGATCGTCCGCCGTCACCGCGTCCCCGCGAACCACCGCGCCGAGTTCCTGCAGCTGTGCCGCGAGCTCGAGCACCTGCGCCGACGCGACGGCGCCAGCGACTGGTCGATCTACGAAGACCTCGCCACCCCCGACCTCTTCGTCGAGACCTTCGCCCTCGGCGCGTGGTCCGAGCACCTGCGCCAGCACGGCCGCGCCGTCGTCTCCGACCAGCCCTTGCTGGCGAGGCTCGCCGCAGTGAGCGAGGACGCCGGCGTGGTCCACCTCGTCGACGCCCGCGCCCTCGCGGCCGCCCGGACCCGCGGCGCCCACCTCCACGCCCCTAACCCGGAGCCCCCGTGATCGACAAACGACTCCATTCATAGGACCCACGACCGCTTGCGGCCGCCGCGTCGACCTCTTTACAATCCGCTCCGAATCATCGCCCGCGCCAACCCGCGCGGCCGATCGTTCTTTTACCATGCTGATGGTGTTGACAATGGCCGCCCGGGGCTTCGAGGGCGCCGACGTCCAGGCCGCCCTGCTCTACGCATTGCCGTACGCCGCCCTCGCTCTGACCGGCCCCGGCCGGCATTCGCTGGACCACCGGCTCCGCCCGCGATACCGGCGCCTCCTCGCGCGCCTCGTCACCCCCTGAGCTCCGCGCGCCCTGGCCGCGGTTCACCGTCGCGATCGCCTGCGCATTTCCGCTCAAAGCATCGAGCGATTTTGCCCTCTCCGCCCGGCGCCTCTTGCGCGCCAGGCGGGCGCTCCCTCCGCCGAATCCACCTTCACAAAGCGCAGCTTGCGCCGGCGCAGCGCAGAGTCCTCGGCGCGCGGGATTCCCTGTCCCCGCTTGCGTTGAAGCGCCGGCGCGTCGGGCCGGCAGCCCACTGTGGCACCCCGCGCACCTAGCCCGCGGGCGGCGCAGGAGGACAGGCATGTTGCGATTCCGGGTGAGGCCTATGCGCAGACTGCGAGCAAGCCAGTGCGCCGGTGCGAGAATTGGATCTACGAGCACGATCGCTGCGGCCCCCCTGGAATGAGAACAGAGAGCGGGGCGAATGCGTGCACGGCGCAGAGCAGGCGTCGATCGACATCCATGACGTCACTCCGGCGCACGGCTGAGCCCGCTCGTCCACGAGGATCCGGCCCTGGCTCCCACCATCCGCAACACCGGTCGTACGATTCAGGTCGACCACGACGCCGGCACCCCGGCGTGCACCCATCGGTCACGCGACCAGGTGCTCTTCAGGACATGCCCTCAAAGGCATGTCTCATAGGACATGCCGCCACGGCGGCCGTCCGCGGCGCGTCAGCCGACCAGCAGCCCGGCGACCAGCATCACCGCGAAGCACGCGAGGAAGATGTAGAACAGCACCTGCGCCAGATGGACCGCGACCACCGTGATGCCGCCGAAGCCGAACACCGCGGCCACCAGCGAGATGAACAGGAAGATGAGCGCCCAGCGAAGCATGTCCGAAACCCTCTCGCGCCTCTTATTTTCGGATCTACGGCCCGCGCAACTCCGAACCCGGCGCCCGCGGCGGACACCCGTCCTCCGCCGGCCAATCCCCCTTTAGAGGGCCCTGAACGCCGCTTCACCGGCCTCCTGCGCGGCCTCCCGCGCACGGGGCGCGGCCCTGCTCCGACCCTGCGCTACCTCCTCTCGATCCTCGAAGCCCCGGCGACGGACCCACCGATCGCCGCGCGAGGAGCCGCGGCGCGGCGATCTGCGGCCGCGCAATCGTCGATCGCGGCCCGGTCGCGGCCCTGGGCCTGCGGGACCCCAGAGCGCCCGCGAAAAAAGTTTCGCCGCCTTCGTTGACATCCGTCCGGGCCCCGATCAGTTCTCCCTCGACAAGACCGAGCGCCCCGGGAACACGGTTCTCCCGGGGCGAGGGCAGGATCCGCGGCCCGGCCACGATGCGCCGCCAAGCCGCTCGGACCCGAGCGTACGACGGCGTATTGCCGCCCGAAGATGGAAGGAGCTGACACCATGCTGCGAGAAATCGACACCCGCGACTCGACCGGCGCTCTGGTGAATGAATCATCGCACCGGCCACTGACCACCTACTTCCGCGACCTCGCCGAAGCCGAGGTCATGACGCGCGAGGAAGAGACCGCCGCCGCGATCAAGCTCGTCCATCTGCGCCGTGGTCTGTGGACGGCGATCCTCGATTATCCGCCGTACGCCGAGCCGATCTGCGCCCTCCTGCGCGAGCGGCTGGCCGACGACGATTGCCCGGCCGCCTCCCTCGACGCCTACGAGAAGGCCGCGCGGATCCTCCGCGACCGTGACCTGCGCAAGCACCACGACGCCTTCCGGGCCGGGCGCGACCGCGTCGCCGAGCACCTGCTGGCGGCCGACATCGACACCGAGCTCGCCGACCTCATCGTCGCCGACCTCGTCACGCTCGACGGTCATCGCGGCTCGCCGACCACCCTGCAGGTCCACCCCCCGCGCCGCGGCAGCGTCCCGTTCGCCCGCTACGCCGCCGCCGTGCGCAGCAAGCAGGTCGCCTTCGTCACCGCCCGCAACGCCTTCGTGCGCGCCAACCTCCGCCTCGTCGTCGCCCTCGCGCGGCGGTTCTACCGCGGCAGCGTCCCGCTGCCCGACCTGATCCAGGAGGGCAACCTCGGCCTGCTCAAGGCAGTCGCCCGCTTCGACCCCGCCCGCGGCTGCCGCTTCTCGACCTACGCCGCCTGGTGGATCCGCCACGCCATCACCCGCTCGATCGCCGACAAGTCGCGCTGCGTCCGCCTGCCCGTGCACATGATCGAGGCCTGCGGCAAGGTCGCCCGCGCCCGCCGCGACTTCGAGCTCGCCGAGGGCCGCGAGCCCACCGACGAGGAGCTGGCCGAGGTCAGCGGCGTCAGCCGCGAGCGGATCTCCCGCATGGGCTGGTCGCTGATGGAGACCCCGCTCAGCCTCGCCTCTCCGGCCGCTCGCGACAGCGAGGGCACCCTCGCGGACACCGTCGCCGACCCCGACTACGTGCCCCCGTCCGACCTCCTCGACCGCGACCACCTGCAGTCGCAGCTCGCCGAAGTGTTCGCCCAGCTGAGCCCGCTCGAGGCCGACATCCTGCGCAAGCGCGTCGGCCTCGACGGCGAGACCGAGATGACGCTGAAGGACATCGGCGCCGGCTACTCGCTGTCGCGCGAGCGGATCCGTCAGCTCCAGGAGGGCGCCCTGGCCAAACTGCGCGCCGAGTTCTCGCGTCGCAAACTCATGTGACGCGCGCGGTCGGTGGCGCACTCGGCCCCTTCTTTCGCCTGCCCGCCCCGCGCGGGCCGAGCCCCTCCCTCAGCTCGCCCGCGAAACGATACCCCGCAGCGCGCCACCGACCGAATTGTCTCCTGATTAAACGCGCGGCGGACATGTCCCGAAGGACACGTCCGCCGCGCGGCCGCTTTCTCGGTCCCTCTGCGTATTCGAACGAGGGGCAGCGAACCCGAGAGTTCGGCTCCGAATCGGGGTGCCCGCGACCTCGCTCGATACGCTGCCGTTCACGCCGCCTGGCGGCGGCGCTCCGGCCACAATGCGTAATTAAGGGTCATACTTGCACGCGCCGTCGAGGCAGCACAGAGGGGGGTTCCCCACGTCGTCGCAGCCAAAGGCGCAATGCTCGGTAATTTTACATGGGGAGCTCCAATCCTCCGGGTCGATCCTCTCCACGATAAAATCGCCCAAACATACCGAGGACTCCCCCCCGCCGAACGGACACGCGCACAGCGAGCACCCCGGCGTCGCCCCGCACTCCCCCTCCACCCCGCACTCCTCTTCGGGAGGAAGGCACTTCGGCGGATCGAAGTAGACGTCGTCGCACCCGTATGGGCATAGCACAGAGATGCCCTGCGCCTTCTCGGTGCATTGGACCAGGAACTCGCCCGCCTCCGTCTCGACGCACTTCTCGACCTCGTAGTCCTTGTTGTCGCAATAGCACCACCCCGTGCACTGATCGGGGTAAAGGACGCACGCGTTGTCCGCCTTGCAGTCGATCGGCGCCTCCGTGGTCGTCCCCTCGGAGGTGCTGCCGGTCGAGCTGGTCGTCGTGGAAGCCGAGGTCTCGCTCCCCTTGCTGTCGCCGCAAGCGGACACGAGGAGGGCGAGCGACACCAGGGGGACGAGACGCATCGGCTGGCGAGCCTAGCAGGTCCGAGCGCGCTCTCGGGGGGCGAGCACGGCCTGGTGCATCACGAACCGAATCCACCCCCCGGGCCGCCGGAGCGGCGAATTCTCACACTCACCAAACCAGACCAGCGCCTCGTCTCAAAGTCATGGACCGGCTCCGAATCGGGGCACCCGCGACTTCGCTCGTCACCGCGTCGAAGCGCGTCCGCGACGATCGCCGGAGTTCACGCCGCCTGGCGGATGTGCTCCGGCCACAACTCGCGCAGCTCGAGCGGGAGCGTGCGGAGGACCGAGAACGTCTCCCCGAAGTCGATGTTGGTGCTCACCACCGCCAGCACCGCCCGCACGCCCTGCTCGAGGTCGTGGAGCGGCCGCACCTGGTAGCGTGCGGCCACCAGCCGCAAGAACTCCTCCTTGTCGCGGATCCGCATCGGCACCTCGGACGGCCGCCAGCCGTCGTAGTACAGGCCGCGGACCAGCACCGGGAGCTGAGCTGCGAGCTGGACCGCGTCCTCGATCGGGAGCCGGTCGCGCAGCGATCGCAGCGTGGCGCACAGCAGGTGGTACGCCTGCTGCGCGTCGATGGACGGGACGGCGACCGCGATCTCGCGGAGCCACCCGCGCGTGGTTTGAAGTGTCTCCTGGAACAGGTCATCGATTGCCGAGCTCATACGACCTCGCTCGCCGCGATGCGGCCCGACGATCTTAGTGCGCGTCCCCGGGAGCGCATCGCCGATCGGACACCTCGGCGAACCCAGCAAGCCCCGACCACGCGGAGGACGCCCCGATCCGCGAGCTCCATCGACCGACGCCAGCCGGGCAGCGGCGAGCGCCGGGGGCAGCGCCTGGGTCATGCGCTGCGTTCGTCGCTGCGAGCTCCTCTACTGCTGCACCGCCGACCTCGCCCCCCTGAAAGACATGTCCCGAAGGACACGTTCGCCGCGCGCCCGCCTTCTCGCGCCTCAGGGTCGTCCATTGTCGGTCACCCCGAACAGCCCGACCCTGAGCCCGTGCCCGGTCGGCGGCTCTGGCGC
Organism: Nannocystis punicea; assembly: GCF_026965555.1. Taxonomy (GTDB): domain Bacteria; phylum Myxococcota_A; class Polyangia; order Nannocystales; family Nannocystaceae; genus Nannocystis; species Nannocystis punicea. The sequence continues at coordinate 8,127,811 of NZ_CP114040.1, forward strand.
GAGTGAGCGTGATCGCAGCGGCGGGGCCGCACCGACGGTCCCCGTCCGCTACACTGCGCCGCCCATGCGCTTCCCCTTCCACGTCAGCGCCGTCGACCCCGGTTCACGGGCTCGCCGCGGCGCGCTCGACACCCCGCACGGCCGGATCGAGACCCCGGTGTTCATGGCCGTCGGCACGCGGGCCACGGTCACCGGTCTGACCCCCGCGGACTTGCACGAGGTCGGCGCGGAGGTCGTGCTCGGCAACACCTATCACTTGATGCTGCGCCCGGGCCCCGACCTGTTCCGCAGGGTCGGTGGGATCCACCGGTTCATGGGCTGGAACGGGCCCATGCTGACCGACTCGGGCGGCTACCAGATCTTCTCGCTGTCCGACGATCGCGTGATCAGCGAGCGCGGCGCCAGGTTCCGCAGCTACACCAATCAACAGTTCCACATGCTCTCGCCCGAGGCCTCGATCGCCATGCAGGAGGCCATCGGCGCCGACATCATGATGGTGCTCGACGTCTGCGTCGACGCCCGCTCGGACGAGGCCACCACCCGGGCCGCCATGCAGCGGACCCATCGCTGGGCGCTGCGCAGTTTGGCCGCCCGCACCGACACCCCGCAGGCGCTGTTCGCCATCATGCAGGGCGGCATCTTCCCGGACCTGCGGCGCGAGTCGGCCGCGTTCCTCACCGACCATCCGTTCGACGGCTTCGCCATCGGCGGCCTCGCCGTCGGCGACACCCGGGCCGAGCGCGAGGACGTCACGCACATGGCCGCGGAGCTGCTGCCCGCCGATCGGCCGCGCTATCTCATGGGCGTAGGCACCCCGCCCGACCTGCTGCAGGCCATCCTCGCCGGCGTCGACATGTTCGACTGCATCCTGCCGACCAACCTCGCGTGGCAGGGCACCGCCTTCACCTCGACCGGGCGGGTCAAGCTGATTCGCGCGAGCACCAAGAACGAGGACCGCCCGCTCGACGCCGCCTGCGCCTGCAGCACCTGCAAGCTGTACACGCGCGCCTACCTGCACCACCTGTTCCGCTGCGGCGAGCCGCTCGGCCCGCGCCTGCTCTCCTTGCACAACCTGCATCACTACCACGCGCTGATGGCCGAGGCCCGCGCAGCCATCGCGGCCGGCCGCTACGCCGCCTACGCGCGTGCCAAGCTCGAGGCGATCGATCGCCACGAGCACAGCGATCGCCGGATCGGAGCGACCGCGTGAACGACGTGTGCGAGGTGGTGACGACGACCGGCGGCGCGCGGGCGATCCTCGACCGGCGCGTCGGCGAAGTCATGCACCCCGTGGTCGGGCCCGCGATCGAGGCGGCGCGGCTCTACTGCGAACCGGCGCGGCTGGCCGCGCGGCTGCAGCGGAGCGAGCCGCTGGTGCTGCTCGACATCGGCCTCGGCGCCGGCTCCAACGCGATCGCGGCGTGGCGGCTGTCCGAGGCGCGGGCCGCCGGGCCGCGGCTGACGCTCGTCAGCTTCGAGCGCAGCCTCGACGCCCTGGCGCTCGCCCTGCAGCCCGAGCACGCCGCCAGCTTCGACCTCGACGGCGCCGCCGGAGCGGCCGCCCACGCGCTGCTGAGCGCAGGCATTCACGAGACCTCGCGGACGACCTGGCGCCTGGTCGCGGGCGAGCTGCCGGGTTCGCTCGCGGACGGACCTGTCGCCGATGTCGTGTTCTGGGACCCGTTCTCGCCGCGGGCCAACCCCGAGCTGTGGTCGGTCGCCGCGTTCACGGCCCTGCGCCGCCGCTGTCGCGCCGGGGCCACCGTGCACACTTACAGCGGCGCGACCGCGGTCCGCTCGTCGCTGCTCCTGGCCGGCTTCTTCGTCGGCGTCGGCGAGCCGACCGGCGCGCACAAGGCCGCCACCTGCGCGGCCGTCGACGCCGCAGACCTCGAGCGACCGCTCGATCGCCGCTGGCTGGCCCGCCTCGGCCGCTCGACCGCGGGCTTCGCCGCCGATGCCCCGGCCGACGCCTATCAGCGCGTCGCCCATCACCCGCAGTTCGCGTAGCTCGCCGATCGTGAATCGTCACACCGGCGCGCCGGCGCGGGCGAGCTCGCCCGTGCGGGAGTAGCCCGTCTGTCGTGAATCGTCCGCCCCACGCGTCGTGTCGCGGCCTGCGACCGCGAATCCACCCATCTGTCCCGAAGGACAGCCAGCCCGTCAGCGGGCTCGACCTTCACCGCGCATTTGCCTGCCAGCCCGCAAATGCCGACTCCCTGCACGTCCGCGGTCGGCGTACCGTCGCGGGTCATGGCCCGCACCGCCGTCCATCGCTCCGCCCCGTTCCTCCTCGCCGCCGCCTGCGCCAGCCCGACGGCCCAGACCACCGACGCCACCACGGACGCCGCCACGGACGCCGCCACCACCACCGACGCCGGCGAGACCGCCACCACGCCAGGCACGTCGACCGCCCCGACCACCGGCACCACCGACGCCCCGACCACCGGCACCACCGACGCCCCGTCCACGACCACCGAGGCCCCGGCCACGACCACCGGGAGCACCGCCACCACGCAGGAGCCGGACACCACCAGCGGCACCACCGGCGAGCACGACCCCTACTTCGACGCCGACCCGCTGTTCGCCTTCGGCGCCATCGCCGAGTTCGACCTCACCCTCTCCGACGAGGCGATCGCCGACCTCGACGCCGACGGCAAGAAGTACACCAAGGGCGACCTCGTCGCGGTGATCGACGGCCAGACCTACGAGCTGCCGGAGATCGGCGTGCGCCTCAAGGGCAACTACGGCTCGTACCGCACCCTCGATCAGAAGGCCGCCTTCCTCCTCAACTTCGACCGCTACGTCGACGATCAGCGGCTTTTGGGCCTCGAGAAGCTGGCCGTCAACAACATGGTCCAGGACTGCAGCATGCAGCGGGAGATCCTCGGCTACTCCCTGTTCCGCGACGTCGGCCTCGCCGCCCCGCGCGCCGGCCACGTCGTCGTGCGCGTCAACGGCGAGCCCTACGGCCTCTACACCGCGGTCGAGTCGGTCGACAACGAGCCGTACCTCGACCACTGGTACGGCAGCGACAAGGGCAGCATCTACGAGGGCGCGTACGGCAGCGACATCCGCAACGACCTCGTCCCCTCCTTCGACCAGGACAACGGCGACGACGTCGGCCTCGCCGATCTCTACGACTTCGCCGCCGCCCTCGACGCCATCGTCAATCCGGCGACCTTCACCAGCGACGTCGCCGCCGTCCTCGACCTCGATCGCTACCTCGACTTCGCCGCCACCGAGATCTACCTCGGCCACTGGGACGGCTACGCGTGGACCCGCAACAACTACTACGTCCATCGCCTGCAGGAGGACGGCGCGCTGTGGACATTCATGCCGTGGGGCATCGACCAGATCTTGCGCGACCACCTCGACCCGTTCGGCGGTGACGGGCGGCTGGCGCAGATGTGCAGGGAGTCGCAGCCGTGCCGCGAGCTGCTGGCCGACAGCTTCGACCACGTGCTCGCGCGCGTCGAGGCCCTCGACCTCGCCGGCGCCGCCGCCGAGCTCGGCGCCAGCATCGCCCCGGCCGTCGCCGCCGACCCGCGCAAGGAGTGCAGCGACGGCGACAACACCAACGAGATCGCCGGCAACGTCGCCTTCTTCATGCAGCGCGCCGCCTCGGTCCAGGCCGGCCTCGCCTGCACCGTCCCCAGCGACGTCGACGCCGACGGCGACGGCTATTCGGCCTGCACCGACGATTGCGACGACAACGACCCCGCAGTGCACCCGGACGCGCAGGAGATGTGCGACCTCGACGACGACGATTGCGACGGGATCTGGGACGACGATCCGATGTGTCCCCCGTGCGTCGAGAAGGACCTCCCCGGCCCCGGCGTCGCGCAGTTCTGCTTCGTTGCCCTCCCCTTCGCCGAGGCCGAGGCCGACTGCGTGGCCCAGGGCGGCCACCTGCTGTCGATCCCCAGCCAGCAGGTCCAGGACTGGGCCGCCACCGAGGCCTTCGCCATCGCCGGCAACGACTGGTGGATCGGCCTCAACGACCTCGACACCGAGGACGACTTCGTGTGGACCGACGGCACCCCGCTGAGCTTCACCGCCTGGAACGAGGGCGAGCCCAACAACGCCGGCGAGGAAGATTGCGTCAACCTGCCGGCCTGGACCGCCGGCCTGTGGAACGACCTGCCCTGCGACTCGCCGCGGCCCTACATCTGCAAGACGCCGTGAGGCGCACGCCCGTGCGCAAGGCCGGCGCCCTCACCCTGACCCTCGCCGAGGTCGCCGGCAGCGACGTGCCCTACACGCCGCGCTCCGTCGAGCGCGACACCGTGTGGCGCCACGACGCTGGCAAGCCGGTCTATGAGCTCGTCGACGCCGGTGGTGCGGTGTACGTCATGCAGTCGTACAGCGACCAGCGAGTCGACCAGGACGAGGCCGAACTCGGCGACGTGCTCGCCCCGGCGCAGGGCGGGAGCTTCCGCGTGCGCGTGCTGGACCAGGACCTCGAGGTCGCCGCGGTCGACGGCGTCGTCGTCCAGGACGAGCGCGCCAACACCTACCAGCGCGCGCAACCATGACGCGCTGACCGTTGCGACGCCTTCACACGACGAGCGACGCGTCCCCATCGAACCTCTCCTGTGTGCCAGGTGATTGCCCCACGTCCCTCAAGCGCGCCTACATCCCATACCTGTCTCATGCGCCAGGTTCTCGCGCGCGTGGGCTTCGAGCACCGCGGACGACTTCGGGTGGGCCGACTGCACCCCGCTCAGCTTCACCGAGGGGACGAGGGCGAGCCCAATAACGCCGGCGCCCACCCGAGCCCGGTATCGGGTTGAGGTCGTCACATACGGTTCGGAACGGTCAGCCCGAGGAACCGCGGGAGGCGCAGCGCCGAGCGGCAAAGGCCGCCCGGCCCGCTTGCTCTGGCATCACTTGACGCTACAGAGTGAGCATGTTTGCCCAGGCTCTCATCGCCGCCGTGATGCTGATGGCCTCCGTGTCGGAGTCAGAGGAGGAGGAGCCACGCCTCCGCCTCGACGCCTACCTGGACGAGTTCTGCATCGACGCACCAGAGGGGTCGTGCGACGCCCTGTACAAGATGGCGGACGCCATCGAGCGCTTCATCGTGCGCGGCGCCACAGATGCCGGGATGTGGTGCTGTGAGTCGTGCGGGCCAGGCCAGCTGTCGGATGCCAAGATCACGTGCGGCGGTTGCGCCAAGACCACTGAGAGCTGGAAATGCGGTTCTGTTCGATTCGCGGATCAGCCGTGGTCACTCGATTGCCCTGGGGCCACAGCCGAGATGGGCGGCTCTGTCAGCTGCTTCTGACATCCCGGCACCAGCCGGGCGCGGCTCCGCGCGCGGCGGTCTCGCGCGTGCATTTTGTCTGCGACATCCGGCTGCGACCCCGGTCCTCCGGGCGACGAGGCGCGCTGCCGCCTCGCGAGGCCGCTGAACATGACTCGACAACTGCATGAGAGGACCACGACATCCACTTCGACCGCGCGCACGGGCGGCGGACGCCCGCTCGCATTCGTGGCGGCGTTCCTGCTCGGGGCGGCCTGCGGCGGGTTCGCCGACGACGACGACACGACGGCCGGCACCGGGCCCGACGACCCTTCCGGCGATCCCTGCGCGGCGTTCACCGACTGCGTGGAATGCGGGGACGCGGGCCTCGAGTGCGCCTGGTGTGCGGGGACGTGCCGGAGCCGTCCCGACGGCGTCTCGATCAGCGACGACTCCTGGTGCGAGTGGGGTTTCGCGGAGGGCGGCACCGCTTGCAAGGACATCGACGGCATCAGGATCGTCGAGAGCACGCTCCCGATCGACTGTCGCTCGTCGATGAACGAGGAAGATCCGCGCTGTCGGGTCCCCGACGACGACAACGCCGCCGAGCTCGGCGAGGGCCCTGCCTTCCCGGGCGGCTTCGGCGGGCTCTTCGGCGGCTACCTCGACGTCGCCGGCAACCGCATCATCCTCGGCGCGATGACCAATCGTCCGGGCGACGAGCTCGGATCGATCTGGACGGCCGACCTCGCGACCGGCGACCGGGCGCTCGTGTCGGGCGCGACCGAGGACGCGATCGTCGGGTGGATCGAGCGCGGCGCCGGCCCGGGCTTCGGCACGAGGGTGTTCGACGTCGACCTCGCGCCCGACGGCGCCTGGATCGCGTACGCCGACGCGGGTCTGTTCCGGGTCGACCCGGACACCGGCGATCGGACTCAACTCTGGTCCTATGAGAGCACGCCGTGCGTCCATGTCGGGATCGTCTTCGCTCCGAACAGCATCGACGGCAGCTCGGTCGCGGTCGACCCCGACGGGACGATGTACATCGCGTCCGGCGAGGACGAGAACGTCGATCCGCCCCCGGACAGCGGCGTGTTCGCCATCAAGCCCGACGGCTCGTGCCGCATGCTGACGATGAGCTCGTCCGAGACCGAGCGCGTGGTCGGCAAGGGTCCGCTGGTCGGCGGCGACTACCGCGGACTGGTGCTTCAGGGCGACAAGTTGCTCGCGCTCGGCATGCCGGGGGATATCCACGAGATCGACCTGACGACCGGCGATCGCCGCCTCGTCACGAGCGAGACGAGAAACGTCGGCGAGGGGCCGCCCGCCGACTATCAGTACCTCGCCGTCTCGAGCACCGGCACGCTCCTCGCCTCGGGCGACAGCGTCGACTCCTTCGAGGACGCGACCCGCGCGATGACCGAGATCGACCCCAGCTCCGGCGATCGCAAGCTCCGCTGGGCTTACCGCGGACCCGCGACATCCTCGCCCCAGATGACGTGGATCGCGCCGCACCCGGATCTGCCGGGGATTTACATCGCCATCGAGGAAGGCGAGTCCCTCGTGCTCTACGAGCCCGCGAGCGGCAACACGAACCTCCTGTCGCACTGATGCGGGCGAGGCCGGGTGGGCTGGTGGATCTGGCCGCCGATTCGGAGGACGAGACGATCACGCCCATGCTGCGCCCGTCTCTTCCGTGCGCCTGCGGCGACAGCTCCCGGCCCAGCCCCTCGAGCACAGGCAGCGGGAGCGCCGAGTCGTTCGATGTCCCTCCTGGACCGGAGGCCGAACATCCTCTTCCCTGAAGGCGCAGGCGGATTCTTTCCAGATCGATGGTGATGATCGGTAAGCAGGTTGGGATGAACCCTGCGCACGCGCCCCCTCACCTCCGCCCCGCACCTGTCCCATGCGCCAGGTGCTTGCGCACGTGGGCCTCGAGCGCCGCCACCTCCGCGATCACCGGCGCTCGCTTGCGCTTGATCAGGTGCACCTGCAGCCGCGGCAGGTCCACCACCGGCACCGCCACCGTCCCCGGCGGCGTCGGGATGTACGCGTTGACGACCGTGAGTCCGAGGCCGAGCGACGCGTAGTGCGTCATCAGCTCCCAGCCGTCGACCTCGACCGCCACGTGCAGGTCGCCGCCGAGCGCCGCGGCCAGGGTCGCCCGGTGCGTGCGCCCGGCCGGCGGCAGGATCAGCGGGCGGCCGGCCAGCGCGCGCGCGCGGATGTGTCGCCGCTGGGCCAGCGGGTCGTGCTCCGGCACGATCGCCACCTGGCCGACCTCGAGCACGCGTGTGCCGTCGAGCTCCGGGTCGGCCTCGAGCAGCGACGTGAGGCCGAGGTGGGCCCGGCCGCTGCGCACCGCCTCGACCGTGGCCGGCCGGTCCTCCGTGCGCAGCGACAGCGGGCCTGACCAGCCGCGCAGGGCGTGGGCCAGCACGTACAGCTGCAGCGCTCGCCCGGCGCTGACGACCGGCACCGTCGCCACCTTGCCGGTCGCACGCGCGGCGAAGCGGTCGACCGCGCCGAGCACCTCGCGGGCCAGGACCTCGACCTCCTGCCCGCGCGGGGTCAGGCGCAGCGTCCGGCCCTCGAAGCGGTAGAGCGGCCCCGCCCACCCGGCCAGCTGCTTGACCTGGGTGTGCAGCGCCGGCTGCGACAGGTGCAGGCGCGCCGCCGCGGCCGTGAAGCCGCCGGTTTCGACGACGGCGAGGAAGGCGCGGAGCCAGTCGAGGCGGACCTCCGAGGTATCCATTTCTTGAATATACCCTCCAAAACGAATCGTGTACATGGATGCTACGGCGATGCACTCTCCTGCCCGTAACCAAGCAGGAGAGATTTACTTATGCATCGAATCGGCATCGACATCGGCCGCGTCATCATCGGCCCGGTCATCGACGGGCGCGCGGACACCAGCTTCCTCGGCTCCGGGCACGCGGAGGCCATGCGCACCCCGCCGGCCCCGGGCGCCTTCGCCGGCGTCGCCGACCTGGTCGCTCGCACCGGCGGCAACGCCTGGCTGGTGTCCAAGTGCGGGCCCGGAGTCCAGGCCAAGACGCGGGCCTGGCTGGCCCACCACCGCTTCTGGGACCAGACCGGCATGGACCCGTCGCACCTGCGCTTCTGCCTCGCGCGCCCCGACAAGGCCGTCCACGCGCGCAAGCTCCGGCTCACCGTCATGATCGACGACCGCCTCGACGTGCTCGAGCACCTGCGCGGGATCGTCGAGCACAAGCTGCTGTTCGGCGAGCAGAAGCGCCCCGCCCCGCCGTGGACCACGCCCGTCCTCGACTGGGCCACCGTGCGCGAGTGGGCGGCGCGTCAGTGGGCCTCCGCGGCCTGAACAAGACCACCCCGGGCGCGCGCGACCTCCTGCGCGCGCCCGGGCGACCTCGAAACCGTGTGTCTCTTGGGGCAGGTCATCGGCCTGCCCGATCCGCGCGAGCTCGTGGGCATGTGAGCGTCTCCGGCGGCCGGTCGTGCGTGGCGACGAAGTCGTCCGTCGATCGCACCCACCCGGGTTCGCGCGCGCCCGCTGCACGCGGCGGGACCACGAGGTGAACGCAGCCTGGTCGCGTGAGCGAGCACGTGTGCTTCGGTCCCCACGGGGGCCGGCGGGCGCGATTGCTGCGGTCCTGCGCCCGTGTTATCGTCACACTCATGAACTCGCTTAAATTGAATGTAGCCCTGATCGCGGTGCTTCAGGCCGTCACGCTCGCGTGCTCCGTCAAGAACGCGGACGACGGCGACGACGACGGCGCGACGAGCCAACAGCCCTGCAACTCCGGGTGGGAGTACGTCCTGCGCGCGTCGCAGGTGATGACCACGGAGGAGGCCGACCTGATCGCGGTGGTCGGTCCGAGCGCGAAGTTCTCGGTCGCGCTCACGGCCGACGGCCAGCTGCTCGCGCCGCAGACGAGCGTCGTGTACGAGCCGGTCGAGCAGCCCGCGGGCGGGACGCTGCGGGCCGTGGCGATGGGGCAGCTCGAATGCCCCGAGCTCGAGGCCTGCGCCGATCCGGTCGCTGTCGCCGTGGGCGACACCGGGGCCGCGCTCCGCAGCGCCGACGGCGGAAAGACGTGGAGCCCACTCGACGTCGGCACCACCGCCGACCTGCGCGCGGCGGCGCTGGTGACGGTGCGCCTCCCCGGCGAGGTCCGCGAGTTCGTCGGGGTGATCGTCGGCGACGGCGTGCTGCTGCGCTCGGACGACGCGGGCACGACGTGGGTGCCCGTGCCGCTCGAGCCGGCGCTGACCGGCTCGCTCCGCGCGGTCGAGGCCGGCAGGACGCGGATCGTCGCGGTGGGCGACGGCGGCCTGGCGATCGCCAGCACCGACGCGGGCGCGACGTGGAAGAAGCTCGAGACCGGCACGACCGCCGACCTGCGGCGGCTGGCGTTCGATCAAGAGCGGGTGTTCGCGGTCACCAGCGCCGGCGAGGTGGTGGCGGAGGATGAGAACCTGGCCTTCAAGACAGTCGTGCCTTCGGCGCCGGTGGTCGACGTCGGCCAGCTGAGCAGCCTCGGTCGCGTCGCGCTGTTCGCCGACGGGCGGATCGGCCCGTGGCCGGAGGACTCGCCGCTGGCCCAGTCGATCGCGCTGCCGTCGCAGCCGCGGGCGTTCTCGCGGGGCGGCAACGACGTGGTGGTCGGGGACGACGGGATGATCGCCGAGGTGTTCGTCGACTCGCAGGAGGGCTGCTTCGAGGACAGCGTCGGCCGCCCCTTCGTGGTCGAGGGCGCAGCGCTGGCGGCCGCGGTGATCGGGCGCGACGACTGGTGCGAGCCGGCCGCGGTCGCGCTCGCCGGCCTCGACGCACCCGCGCGCGAGCGCCTGGCGGCCGCCTGGGGCCGCGACGCGGCGTACGAGCACGCGTCGGTCGCCGCGTTCGCCCGCTGGATCGTCGAGCTGCTGGCGTGCGCGGCCCCGCCGGCGCTGGTGTCCGCCGCGCAGGCGGCGATCGCCGACGAGATCGAGCACGCCCGCCTGTGCTTCGGCCTGGCCTCGGCGTACGCGGGGCGGCCGGTCGGGCCAGGGGCGCTGCCGATCGAGAATGCCATGCCTGTCTCTTCGGACATGTCTCGATTGGCGGTGTCGACGCTGATCGAGGGCTGCGTCGGCGAGACGATCGCCGCGGTCGAGGCCGGCTACGCCGCGGCCCTGTGCGCCGATCCGGCGGTGGCGCGGGTGCTGCGGACGATCGCGGCCGACGAGCAGCGCCACGCCGCCCTGGCCTGGCGGGCGCTGGCGTGGGCGCTGGAGCGCGGCGGGGCGCCCGTGCGAGCGGCCGTGACGGCGGCGGTCGCGGAGCTGCGGCCGCCGCGGATCGCGTCGGACGAGCTCGGCGACCCCGCCCGCGGTCGCCTCGGCGCGGCCGAGCGGCGCACGCTCGCTGCGACGACGCTGCGGGCAGTGATCGCTCCGTCGGCGCAGCGCCTGCTTCGGCGCACCCACGGGCGCGACGCAACGAGCGAGTCGGCAGGGCCGCCGGCGCTCGCCTGAGCGCGCCCGGGCTCCCGCAGCGCCTGCGCAGGCGCACCGCGGGCGCGACGCGACCAGCAATCGGCAGGACCACCGGCGCTCGCCGGATCGCGGCCGGGCTCGGTGGTGCGCCTGCTCAGGCGCGGGCACACCGCGACGAGCGAATCGGCAGGGCAACGGGCGCTCGCCGGATTGCAGCCGGGCTCGGCAGTGCGCCTGCTCAGGCGCACCCGCGGGCGCGACGCGACGAGCGAGTCGGCGGAGCGCCGGGCTCGCCGGATCGCGGCCGGGCGGCGGCGAGTCGCCGCGGCCGGGCGATGGCTCGCCGCGAGACCGCGCGTATCCTCGCAGCATGCAACCCGAAGTCCGTGCCCGCCGGCAGGCGCTCGGCTTCGTCGTCCTGACGCTGCTCGTCGCGGCGATCTACGAGGCTGCGATCGTCCGTGCCGGCGGGCTGCGGGCGGTGCCGGCGCTCGTCACGATCAGCCTGATGTGGGTGCCGATGAAGGTGTCGTTCGCCCTGCGGCTCGCCGGGCGCGAGTCGTTCGCCGACGTCGGCTGGCGACGCGGGCCGTGGCGCGGCCTGGCGCTGGCCTACGCGCTGCCCGCCGCGTGCGCCGCGTTCACCTACGGCGCCGCGGCTCTCACCGGCGGCGTGTGGTTCGCGCCTCCGGAGCACCTCGCGGGGCATCCGGCGCCGATAAAGCTGTGGCTCGCGGACGCGGCGCTGGAGGCGACGCTGGTGGTGGCAGTCGGCATGGTGCCCGCATTCGGCGAAGAGGTCGGCTGGCGCGGCTATCTGCTGCCGCGATTGCTGCGCGGCCGGGTCGCGGCCCCGCTGCTCCTGAGCGGCGCGGTGTGGGGCCTCTATCACCTGCCGCTGATCGTCTGGGGTGATTACGCGACCAGCTCGCAGCCGTGGCTCAGCGCCGCGCTGTTCATGGCGACGATCGTCCCCGCCGGCGTGGTGTTCGGCTGGCTGCGCCTGGCCACGGGCAGCATCTGGCCGTGCGTGCTCGCCCATTCGGCGCACAACGCGTTCTACCAGGCGGTGTTCGACCCGTGGTTCACCGGCCCGCTCGAGCCGTTCCTGGCCGGCGAGGCCGGCCTGTTCTCCTGCGCCGCGTACTCCGCGGTGGCGCTATGGTTGCAACGCACCGGCCGGCTGACGCGCGCGCTCGCGGCGAACAGGACGCCTGGCCCTGCGCCGGGGCGCGGATGAATCATCACACCCGCGAGGGCCGCGCTCGCGCCGACGCGCGTGAATCAGCCTCCACGCCGGCGACCCCCGCATGAATCATCACACCCGCGACCGCTGCGCCCGCGCCTCGCCGGCGCATGCAATCAACCTTCACGCCAGCAGCGCCGCCGCCTCGTCGAGCCCCTGCACGCAGGCCCCGATCGCCTCTTCGCCGCCGATCCAGCACAGGAACCCCGCCAGGTCGTACGCGTGATGCAAGTGCGGCAGCAGCCACGCGCGCGGGTCGGTGGCCGCGCGCCACATCACCGCCGCGAACACTGCCGCGGCCTCGGCCGGCGCCACCACCTCGCGGGCCGCCCACAGCTCGTCGAACCACAGCCCCTCGCGCGACCCCGCGGGCGTCGCCAGCCGCTCGAGGGCCAGCCGCGCGATCGCTCGCGCCTCTGGTTCACTCGCCCGCTGCGCCGCCAGCAGCAGCAACATCTCGATCTGCTCGCGCCCGCCCGCGTGCTCGCGCACCCGCGAGAACCACAGCTCGACCGGACCCGCGGCGTGCCAGCTGTCCACCAGCACCTGCAGCGCCACGCTGCGCAGCTCGACCTCCGCCAGCGAGCACGCGCGATCGAGGCAGCCGCGGATCAGCGCCTCCGGCGGCGTCCGCTCGGGCGGCTCCAGCACCTGCGTCAGCCCGACGACGAACCGCAGGAACAGCGAATCATCGGACCACGTCTCGCTCTCGGGCAGCGACCACGCCTCGCCGAGCGCCACCCGAGCCCCCAGGATCTGCCCGTGCGCGTCGGCGCGAACCACCGCGTCGCCGATCGCCGGCAGCAGCCGCTCGGCCTCGTCGACGCGGCCGAGCGCGGCCAGGCGGACGAACAGGTGCGCCCGCGCCTCGCTCAGCTGGTGCCGCCAATCGGCGGTCGCCATCCGCTCGCTCACCGCGATCGCGCGGCGCACCTGGGCCTCGTCCATCCAGTGCGCCAGGCGTGCGAACGGCCCGGGGTCGTTGCCCGGATCGATCGGCGCCAGGGCGATGGCGGAGAACGCCTCGATCGCGCGATCGATGACCGCCGCGCGCTCGGCCGGCCCCACCGCCTCGGCCAGCGCGGACAATCGCCAGGCGAAGAACGGGTCGCCCGGATCGATCGAAGGCGGATCCTCGCCCGAAGGCGCGTCGTCCTCGTCGAGGACGTCGCCCACCAGCCGGCGCCGCAGCTCGACCACGTACGGCCCCGGCCGCACCGGCCTCCGCTCGCGCATCCACTGGATCACCAGCGCCCCGCGCAGCATGCGGCCCATCGCCGCCGCGCGCCCGGGCCCCTCCGCCAGCGACGCCTCGCGCGCGGCCGCGACGTCGCGGCGGAACCACTCGAGCAGCGCAGTCGCGACGTCGTCGCGCTCCGGTTGCCGGCACAGGCAGCGCCACTGTTCGCGCAGCGCCGCCAGTTCATCTGCGTCGACTCTCACGCTCGCCGGGCCATGGTCGATCGCCCCGCCCGGTCACGCAAGCGCCGGGCGTCCGATTTTCGCGCGAGAACATGTTTCTCGCGCGAAGACCGGGCCCGCGCGCCGGCGCTTCAGGGCGCCGGGAAGAACTCGTGCGCGTCGACGTACTTGACCCCGAGCGAGCGCGCGAAGTCGCGGTCGCTGTCCATGTCGCCGACCATGATGACCCCCTCGCGCGCGAGGCCGTGGCGCTGGATGAGCGACACGCCGAGGCCGGGCAGCGGCTTGCGGCAGAAGCAGCCGGCCGGGAACGCCGGGTGCGGGCAATACATCACCTCGGCCACCGGCAGGTCCAGGAGCGCGATCGTGCGGGCGAACGCGGCCTCGACCGCCTCCTTGCTGACCGTCCCCGACGCCACCCCGCTCTGGTTGGACACGAAGAACAGCTTGTAACCCTCGTCGACGAAGCGGCGCAGCACCTCGCGACGGTTCGGCAGCAGCTCGACGTCGTCGGGGTCGCGCGGGAAGATCTCGCCGCTCTTCGTCTTGCGCAGCGTGCCGTCGACGTCGAGCAGCAGCCCCTTGCCGGTGAATTGCGGGTCGACGCGGCGGACGAACGGCACCTCCTCGACCACGCCGAAGCCCTCGTCGACGTGCGGCGCCTCGAAGCTCGCGGCCCACTTCGCCATCGCGGCCGGCGGCGGCAGGTTGGGGTCCTCCTTGCCCAGCTCCTTCAATTCGTCGGGCCCGAGCAGCTTGCCGTAGCGCTCGAGGATTCGCAGCACCACGTTCGCGTAGGCCTCGTCGATCGGCGTGGCCATGAATCGACAGCGCACCGGCACCCCGTGCGCGTGCGCCATGCGGATCACCGCATACCGCGACACCCGCGTCGCGTACGTGTTGTCGAGCACCACCCGGCGCTGCCCCGCGGCCAGCAGCTCGCCCAGCTTCGGCACCAGCCCGTCGAGGTCGCCGCCCAGCAGATCGCGGTTGAGCCGGGCATAGCCGCGATCGAGGTAGCGAGCCACCTCCGACGATTTGCCGGCCCCCTGCACGCCCATCATGATCACCGCCTCGGGCTCGTCGCCGGGGCCCTCGCCGGCCGCCAGCGCACGCAGCCCCGCGGGCACCAGCGGCGGCGCGGTCGCGGCCAGGGCCTCGGGCGTCGGCGCGAACGAGATCTTGCTCTCGAGGTCGGTGCGGTCGCGGACCTCGAACGGGACCTTCAGCGCGCGCAGGCTCGACTCGACGCTCGCGCGCTTCGTCGCGCCGAACAGCGGCACCACCGGCGCCCCGAGGTCGAGCAGCGACGCCAGCGCGGCCTCGTGCGGCGTGATGCCGTGGCGCGCCGCGATCGGCTTGACCGCCCGGTTCTTCAGCAGGTTGGCCGTCTTCGCGTGCCCGCCGAGGGGTCGGTGGGCCAGGAACGGTATGCCCATTTGCCGGGCCAATGCCACCAGCCCGTCGACCCCGCTGCCGCGGTCCATCACGCTGAGCTCGTTCTGGATCGCCTGCACCTTGAAGTGGCGCTCGGCCTGGCGCACCTCGGCGATCGACGTGTTCGACAGCCCCAGGTGCTCGATCTTCCCCTCCTTCTGCAGCTCGGCCAGCGCCGCCAGGCTCTCCTCGAGCGGCGTCTTGGGGTCGTTGGCGTGCAGCAGCAGCATGAAGATCCGCTCGACCCCGAGCGCCTTGAGGCTGCCCTCGACCATCTTGCGCAGGTGCTCGCGGCGGCCGTTCGGCACCCACTTGCCCTTCGGCCGCGCGAGCCCGGCCTTGGTGATCACGCGGACCTGCTCGCGCGGCCCGCTCCAGCCGGCGAGCGCCTTGCGGACCAGGTGCTCGCCGTAGTGAAGGTCGCTGTCGGAGAGCGCGTACGAGTCGGCGGTGTCGAGCAGGCGGATGCCCTGGTCGAGCGCGAAGCGAAGGACCTCGAGCGCCTCCGCCTCGCTCGGGCGCCCTTCCGTCGACAAGCGGAGGAGGCCGAGCCCGAGCGGGACTTCGAGGGTACCGAGGACGCCATGGAGGGGGGTTGTGGTGCTCACGGGATCCGTGGCATAGCCCCGATGGAGGGGCGGAATCAACCGCGCACCCGTGAATTGTGAATACCGGCGGCCGGCGCCGCGTGCGTGCGAGGTGCGACCCGCCGGACTTGCCTCACGGTCACGCGGTCCACGTGTACGCGGGCCCTGCAGTCGCAGGCCGGCGGGGTCGACCGGCGCAGGGTCTTCGTGACGGTCGGACCGCGAGCAGCGCTCGAGTCCCATCGCGGTCCGCCGCATCGGCCTCGCTACGGACCCGCCACGAGAGTGACAGTGGCCGGCGAGCACGAAGCCGAAGTGCCGACTCCCGCGGCATCGATCGCACCTCCTTATTAAGCTTTCTGCCTCGCCGACTCGCCGCGACGCGGCGGCCTGGTGCAGGCGAACCATCGGCTCGTCCCCGCACGCCCGCGCGACTCCGACCCGGCCTGCCCGGCCCTGCGGATCGAACCCACATGGCTCGAAGTTCAGGTGTCCGCGCCTCACCGCGAACCTCGGGGCAGCGAAAAAACGAGTGAACCAAATCGCGACGATCGCGGACTCATTCTCGGGCCCGACGCGTTCATGTCGGCCCCCACGCACGCGCCCCGCCTGACGGTCGCGGCGTGGGTCTCGCGTATCCAACCAGTCGATCGGAGTAAAAAACAGATGGCGAACACGAAGAACCTCGGGGCTCGTCGCGCGTACACGTGTGCGCTTGCGACGGCGCTGCACCTTTTGGCCACCGCCTGTGACGGTGGCCTGGACGTCTCGATCAATATCACCAGTCCCTCGCCCGAGCCCCCCTGCGGGGACGGCGAGATCGGGCCGGGCGAAGAATGCGACGACGGGGCCGCCAACGGCAACGACGCCGCCTGCAAGCTCGATTGCACCCTCAACGTCTGCGGCGACGGCCACGTCGGCCCGGGCGAGGCCTGCGACGACGGCGACGACCTCGACGGCGACGAATGCAGCAACAGCTGCGTGGTCGGCCCGTCCTGCGGCGACGGCATCGTCCAGCCCGGGGAGGCCTGCGACGACGGCAACGACGTCGACGACGACGCCTGCAGCAACGAATGCGCCCTCGCGGCCTGCGGCGACGGCGTCGTCCAGCTCGGCGAGGCCTGCGACGACGGCAACAGCGACGACACCGACCTGTGCACCGCCGCCTGCGTGCCCGCCAGCTGCGGCGACGATCACCTTCAACCTGCCACGGGCGAGGAGTGCGACGACGGCGTGGCCAACGGCCCGGACGCGGCCTGTCGGGCCAATTGCCAGCTCAACGTCTGCGGCGACGGCGACCTCGGCCCCGACGAGCAGTGCGACAGCGGCCCGAGCAACGCCGACAACGCCGCCTGCAAGCTCGACTGTACCCTCAATACCTGCGGCGACGGCCAGGTCGGCCCGATGGAGGGCTGCGACGACGGCAACGACGTCGATGACGACGCGTGCAGCAATTCCTGCGTCGTCCCGCTGTGCGGCGACGGCGTCGTCCAGGCCGGCGAGGCGTGCGACGACGGCAACACCGACGATACCGATTCCTGCACGACCGCGTGCACCCTGGCGGCCTGCGGCGACGGCTTCATCCAGGCCGGCGAGGCCTGCGACGACGGCCCGGACAACAGCAATGGTGGCGACTGTACTCTGGCCTGCGCGGTCGCGACCTGCGGCGACGGCCTCGTCCACGATCAGGGCGGCGGCAGCGAGGAGTGCGACGAGGGCCTCACCAACGGCCCCGGCCACGCCTGCCTCGCCGGCTGTATCCTCAACGTCTGCGGCGACGGCGACCTCGGCCCCGGCGAGGCCTGCGACGACGGCAACCTCGCCGGCGGCGACGGCTGCGGCCCGATGTGCACCCTCGAGGCGTGCGGCAACGAGATCGTCGACGCCCTCGAGCAGTGCGACGACGGCCAGGACGGCGATCCCAACGACGAGTGCACCGACGCATGCATGCTGCCGACCTGCGGCGACGGCCTCGTCCAGCCCAGCCTCGGCGAGCAGTGCGACGAGGGGGCCGGCAACAGCGACGGCGGCGACTGCACGACCAGCTGCAAGCTCGCGACCTGCGGCGACGGCCAGGTCCAGCTCGCGGTCGAGCAGTGCGACGACGGTGCCGGCAACGCCAACACCCACGCCTGCAAGCTCGATTGCACCCTCAACTACTGCGGCGACGGTTACGTCGGCCCCGGCGAGGCCTGCGACGACGCCGACGCGATCAACGAGGACACCTGCACCAACGCGTGCAAGCTGCCGACCTGCGGCGACGGCTTCTTGCAGGGCTCCGAGGCGTGCGACCTCGGTCCGCTGAACAGCAACGCCGGCGAGTGCACCCTCGCGTGCACGGTCGCCGTGTGCGGCGACGGCTTCGTGCACGAGGGCGTCGAGCCGTGCGACGACGGCAACGCCAGCAACACCGACGCCTGTCGCAACGACTGCGTGGTAGCGACCTGCGGCGACGGCTTCGTGCGCGCCGGCGTCGAGGCCTGCGACGACGGCAGCAACCTCGACGGCGACCTGTGCAACGCCGATTGCACCAAGCCCAAGCGCGTGTTCATCACCAGCACTGCGTACAGCGGCAGCCTCGACGGCTACCCGAGCGCCAAGGCCCGGTGCCAGACGCGCGCCACCGCGGCCGGCCTGGGCGGCACCTGGGACGCCTGGATCAGCGGCGCCGGCAGCAGCCCGGTGCTGCGATTCGTCAAGTCGACGACGCACTACGCTCTCCTCAACGGCCTGGAGATCGCCCAGACCTGGGAGGACCTGACCGACGGCACCCTCGACGCGCCGATCAACCGCGATGAATTCGGCGCCCTCGTGCCGACGCTCGGCGTGTGGACCGGCACCTCGGCCAGCGGGACCGCCTTGTCCGACAATTGCCTGAACTGGGGCACCTCCAGCTCCGCGTACAAGGGCTACGAGGGCCGCAGCGACGCCACCGACTTCAACTGGACCGCCCGCTCGGTCGCGTTGAGCGCGAACTGCAACATTTTGCAGCGCCTGTACTGCTTCGAGCAATGACCTCGCCCGCCACCTCGACATCTCTGGAGATTTCACCGCCATGTCCATGAAGTTCCGCACCACTCATTCCGTGCACGCGGCCCTGCTCGCGGGCGGGCTGCAGCTCGCGGCCCCGGCCTGCGACAGCGCCCTCGACGTCGCCGTCGACATCAACGTCTCGACCGCCGGCGGAGGCGCCTGCGGCGACGACCACCTCGATCCCGGCGAGCAATGCGACGACGGCGAGGCCAACGGCCCCGGCCAGCCGTGCCTCGCCGACTGCAAGCTCAACGTCTGCGGCGACGGCGACGTCGGCCCGGGCGAGGCCTGCGACGACGGCGAAGACAACGGCCCCGACGCGCCCTGCACCGCTCAATGTCAGCCGGCGGCCTGCGGCGACGGCTTCGTCGGCCCGGGCGAGGCCTGCGACGACGGCAACGCGATCGACACCGACCTCTGCACCTCCGCCTGCGCCCCCGCGGCCTGCGGCGACGGCCACCACCAGCCCGCCACCGGCGAACAATGCGACGACGGCCCGGCCAACGGCCCGAACTCCGCCTGTCGCAGCAATTGCACGACCAACCTCTGCGGCGACGGCGACGTCGGCCCGGGCGAGACATGCGACAACGGCCCGAGCAACGCCGACAACGCCGCGTGTAAAGTCGACTGCACCTTCAATGTGTGCGGCGACGGCCTCGTCGGCCCGATGGAGGGCTGCGACGACGGCAACGCGGTCGACCTCGACGAATGCAGCAACACCTGCGTCGCGGCCACCTGCGGCGACGGCCTCGTCCAGGCGACCGAGGCCTGCGACGACGGCAACGCGATCGACACCGACCTGTGCACCACCGCCTGCACCGCCGCGGCCTGCGGCGACGGCCACGTCCAGCCGGGCGAGGTCTGCGACGACGGCCCCGAGAACAGCGACGGCGGCGACTGCACCCTCGCGTGTGAACTCGCGGTCTGCGGCGACGGCCTCGTCCACGATCAGGGCGGCGGCGCCGAGCAATGCGACGAGGGCCCCGCCAACGGCCCCGGTCAGGCCTGCCTCGCCGATTGCACCTCCAATGTCTGCGGCGACGGCGACCTCGGCCCCGGCGAGGCGTGCGACGACGGCAACCTCACCGCCGGCGACGGCTGCAGTTCGCTGTGCAAGCTCGAGGAGTGCGGCAACGGGATCGTCGATCCGGGCGAGCCGTGCGACGACGGCGCGGACGGCGATCAGAACGACGGCTGCACCGACGAATGTACCCTCCCGGTGTGCGGCGACGGCCACGTGCAGGCCAGCCTGGGCGAGCAGTGCGACGCCGGCGCGGCCAACAGCAACGCCGGCGCGTGCACGCTCGCGTGCAAGCACGCGGTGTGCGGCGACGGCCACGTCCGGGCCGACGTCGAGCAATGCGACGAGGGCGCGGCCAACGGCAACGACAAGCCGTGCAAGCTCGACTGCACCGGCGCGGTGTGTGGCGACGGCATCGTCGGCCCCGGCGAGGCTTGCGACGACGCCGACGAGGACGACGACGACGAGTGCACCAGCGCGTGCAAGGCCATGACCTGCGGCGACGGCGTGGTGCAGGCCGGCGAGGAGTGCGACGACGGCCCCGCCAACGCCAACACCGGCGCGTGCATCCTCACCTGCCTGGAGGCGAGCTGCGGCGACGGCTTCGTCCAGGCCGGCGAGGCCTGCGACGACGGCGACGACGACGACAAGGACGGCTGCAGTAACAGCTGCGAGGTCGCCGTCTGCGGCGACGGCGTGGTGCGGGCCGGCGTCGAGCAGTGCGACGACGGCAACGCCGTCGACGGCGACAGCTGCAGGAACAACTGCACCGTGTCCAAGCGAGTGTTCGTCACCGGCGGCACCTACACCGGCAACCTCGGCGGGCTCGCCGGCGCGAAGGCCAAGTGCCAGGCCCGGGCCGACACTGCCGACCTCGGCGGCACCTGGGACGCGTGGGTCAGCGCCAGCCTCAACGGACCGGCGTCGCGCTTCGTCCAGCCGGCCGGCGGCTATCATCGCCTCGACGGCGTGGTGGTGGCCGACACCTGGGCCGACCTGGTCGACGGCACCCTCGACGCCCCCATCAACGTCAACGAGTTCGGCGGCATCGCCGGCGTCGACGGGGTGTGGACCGGCACCGTGCAGAACGGAGCGGCGGCCGCCTACACCTGCAACAGCTGGACCACGAACGTCCTCGGCAATGGCGCGCACGAGGGTCGGACCGACGTCGTGGGCGCCGGCTGGAGCTACAACGCGTCGCTCACTCAGTGCAACCAACAGCGCCGTCTGTACTGCTTCGAACAGTGACCCACCGCGCGACATCGAATCCAAGGAGAACCGACATGAACAACCAATCCTTTCGTACTACGGTCATTCGCGCGGGCCTGCTCACCGGGGCGCTGCTCCTCTTGGCCGCCGGCTGCGACGCCGACGTCGGCGTGAACCTCGACGTCGAGCCGCCGAACCTCACAGGCGGCGGCGGCGGCGGCAACCTGAGCGTGTGCGGCGACGGCCAGCTCGGCTACGGCGAAGAGTGCGACCACGGCGTGAACAACGGCCCCGGCAAGGTCTGTCGCAGCAATTGCCTGCTCAACGTCTGCGGCGATTACGAGGTCGGCCAGGGCGAGGAGTGCGACGTCGGCCCCGGCAACGGCGACGACAAGGCGTGCACCTCGGTGTGCCTGCTCGCGGTCTGCGGCGACGGCCTGCTCGGCCCGGGCGAGGCGTGCGACGACGGCAACGACGTCGACGGCGACGCCTGCACCAACGCCTGCGTCCTCGCGTCCTGCGGCGACGGCATCGCCCAGCCGCCCGAGGCCTGCGACGACGGCAACGGCGTCGACGACGACGCCTGCAGCAACAGCTGCGTGGCCGCCGTCTGCGGCGACGACGTCCTGCAGCCGGGCGCCGGCGAGGAGTGCGACGACGGTCCGGCCAACGGCCCCGCCGCCGTCTGCCGCCTCAATTGCCTGCTCAACGTCTGCGGCGACGGCGACCTCGGCCCCGGCGAGCAATGTGATAACGGCCCCAACAACGCCGACCACGCCGGCTGCAAGCTCGACTGCACCATCAACGTGTGCGGCGACGGCCACGCGGGGCCGATGGAGGGCTGTGACGACGGCAACGCGGTCAACAACGACGAGTGCAGCAATACGTGCAAGGTCCCGACCTGCGGCGACGCCTTCGTCCAGGCCACCGAGGCCTGCGACGACGGCAACACGTCCAACACCGACTACTGCACCAACACCTGCGCCGCCAAGGCCTGCGGCGACGGCTACGTCCAACCGGGTGAATTTTGCGACAAGGGCGCCGCGAACAGCAACGGTAACCAGTGCACCCTCGCCTGCAAGAACGCCGCGTGCGGCGACGGCCTGCTCTACAACCAGGGCAACGGCAAGGAGCAGTGCGACAACGGCCCGAACAACGGCGCGAACAAGGCCTGCCTCGCCAATTGCAAGCTCAACATCTGCGGCGACGGCGACCGCGGCCCCGGCGAGGCCTGCGACGACGGCAACCTCGTCGCCGGCGACGGCTGCAACCCCTTGTGCGTGCTCGAGGAGTGCGGCAACGGCGTCCTCGATCAGGGCGAACAGTGCGACGACGGCGCGGATCACGACCAGGAGGACGGATGCACCGATCTGTGCCGCTTCCCGGCGTGCGGCGACGGCTTCACCCAGCCGAGCCTCGGCGAGGAGTGCGACGCCGCCAACACCAACAGCGACAGCGGCACGTGCACCCTGAGCTGCAAGCACGCCACGTGCGGAGACGGCCTCCTGTGGCTCGGCGTCGAGCAGTGCGACGGCGGCGAGGACAACGGCGAGGATCAGCCCTGCAAGCCCGACTGCACCGGCGGCATCTGCGGCGACGGCTTCCTCTCGCCCGCCGAGCCGTGCGACGACAACAACCTCGTCAACGAGGACGGGTGCACCAACGTCTGCAAGCTGCCGACCTGCGGCGACGGCTTCCTCCACCCCGGCGAGCAGTGCGACGAGGGCGCGGGCAACGACAACAACGGCACCTGCACCCTCGCGTGCAAGCTGCCGGCCTGCGGCGACGGCTTCCTCCAGGCCGGCGAGGCCTGCGACGACGGCGACCTCGTGCAGACCAATGACTGCCTGAACAACTGCCAGCTCCCGGTGTGCGGCGACGGCTTCGCCTGGACGGGCCACGAGACCTGCGACGACGGCAACGCCGTCCAGGGCGACGGCTGCTTCGCGTGCGCGGCCGCGAGGCGGGTGTTCGTCACCAGCACCACCTACGACGGCAACCTCGGCGGCTTCGCCGGCGCCGCGGCGAAGTGCCAGGAGCGGGCCATGGCGGCCGGCCTCGGCGGCACCTGGGACGCGTGGCTCAGCACCGACGCCAGCGACCCGCTGACGCGCTTCGTCCCGTCTCTGGCCGGCTACAAGCGGCGGGGGGACAACCTCACGGTCGCCAACGACTTCGCCGACCTGACCGACGGGACGCTCGACAACGCCATCTACTACAGCGAACTCGGCAGCTCCGTCGGCACCGCGGATGTCTGGACCGGCACCAGCGCCTCCGGCACGGCCCTCACCACCACCTGCACCAACTGGACGTCGAACAACGCGGCGGTCAACGGAAGGTCCGGCCGGACCAGCTTGACCGCCACGACG
Source organism: Nannocystis punicea (assembly GCF_026965555.1). Classification (GTDB taxonomy): domain Bacteria; phylum Myxococcota_A; class Polyangia; order Nannocystales; family Nannocystaceae; genus Nannocystis; species Nannocystis punicea. The sequence continues at coordinate 8,150,846 of NZ_CP114040.1, forward strand.
TGGACCGACTACGCCACCGGCGCTTGCAACACCCTCCGCCGCCTCTACTGCTTCGAGATCTAGAAGCAGTCGAGCTCATTCTCGGGTCTTCCGGGCGCTCACGAGCGCTCGGAAGCGCGTCTCCACGGCGTGGGACTCGCTCGCGGTCCTGTTCGCCGAACGCATCGTCCGCGGAAGAATGTCCTCCACCGCAAGGCCCCATGCCGGCGAGGCGGGCCAGGGTCGGCGAGAGTATCGCTCCACTGGCGACGGCGCGGACTACCTGTCGACATACGTCCTGCTCGACCGATCATCGATCGGGAAACCACTCGCCACCTCGGACGGACCCGTCGCCGACCCAGCCTGCGGCAGCTGACGAGCCGCCCTCTGGGCCGCGACGAGCGCCGATTGGGGCGCGGCGGGCGCCCCGCGCCAGCAAATCATGCAGTCTGGTGGATCCCCGGGCTCCCCCCGGTGGACCCCGAATGGGGTTTATCGTCCTCGCGTCCCACGTCCGCGGGCTCGGTCGGAGCCCGTGACAGGATTGGTGCGAGGGTGTGGCCAATCGCGAGGACGGACGACGTTACGTCCGTTTCACCCGGGACGCGGATTCACGTCCCGCGAGCTGCGCACCCACACCCGGGGCGGCGGTGGCAGCCGCTTTCTTCACACGCGTGACTAAATTGTCTCTACCTTTATTGGTCGCGCTGTGTATAATCATAGTCAGCGCTGAAAAGCAGCGCAGCCACCGCCGCCCTCCCCCCTGCGGCGTCGGGGCGATCATTGCAAAAACCGTGGACGGCCCATCCGGGCCTGGAACTCGCGAAAAGGAGGACGGGATGACGACGTCGAGCGATTCTTTCATCGATTCTGTCTGGCGTACGTCCTCCGGCGGCGCCGCGGTCGGCGACCTCCGCGCCGCGATCGCGGAGATCGAGGCCGTGTTGCTGGCCAGCGGTCTCCTCACCGGCGCGGCCGTGACCGTCCACGAGGGCTCGCAGGGCGGCAAGATCCTCGTCGCCCACCTGGTGCCGCGCGCCCCCGCGAATTTCCGCCCGGCAGTGTTGCTCGAGCGCCTGCGAGACGAGCTGTCGGGCTGTCCGCTGCCCTCGCGCTTCGTCCTCCTCGACGCGCTGCCGCTCGATCTCGACGGCGAGATCGATCGCGAGGCCCTCGTCGAGGGTCAGCCGCAATCGGGCGTGTTCAGCGCCGCGCCGATCATCGCTGCCACCTACGACCCGCTCACGGCCCAGCTGGCGGCGCTCTGGGCCGACATCCTCGGGATCGCGGTGGTCCTCCCGGACGACGATTTCTTCGACCTGGGGGGCGACTCCTTGCGGGCCGCGCGCCTGGTCCTGCGAATCGCCGACGCGTACCACGTTCAGTTCCCGGTCCACGCGCTCTACGAGGCCCGCACCTTGCGGGCGTGCGCGACCGTGGTGCAGCGGGCGCAGCGCGGGGAAGAGGCGCTGAGCGGCACGGGGCCGGAGCAATGGCAGGCCGACGCGCGCCTACCTGCGGACATCCTGGCCCTGATCGAGACCACGGCCACCCGGGAGCGCGCCCCCGTCGACGCGTGGCGCTCCGGGGAGGTCTTCCTCACCGGCGCGACCGGCATCCTCGGGTCGTTCCTGCTGCGCGACCTCCTCACGTCGACCACCGCCTGCGTCCATTGTCTGGTGCAGGCCAACAATCGCCAGGTCGGCTTGCTCCGCTTGCGGCAGGCGCTCAGCAAATATGGTCTCTGGCAGGAGTCGTTCGCGTCGCGGATCCACGTCGTCCCCGGCGACCTCCGGCGGCCGCGCTTCGGGCTCGACGCCCCCGCCTTCGAGGCGCTCGCGTACATGGTCGACGCGGTGTTCCACGCCGGCGAACACGTCAACTTCGTCGAGCCCTACCTGAGCCATCGCGCGACCAATGTCGGGGGCACCGCCGAGGTGCTCCGCCTGGCCGCCACGGGCGTGCCGAAGCCGGTCCACCACGTGTCGTCGATCATGGTGTTCGGCCCGAGCGGGTTCTTCGGCGGCGCCCGGCGGATCCACGAGGACGACGACCTCGACGAATCTCTGCAGTACCTGTCGTTCGACCTCGGCTACACGGCGAGCAAGTGGGTCGCGGAGACCATGGTGTGGGAGGCCGCGCGCGCGGGGCTGACTGTGACGGTGTACCGCCCCGGCTTCCTCGCGGGCCACAGCGGGACCGGGGCCGGCAACCCCGACGACTTCATCGGCCGCCTGGTGCGCGGCGCGATCCAGATCGGCGCATTCCCGGATCTGCCGCGCCAGCGCATGGAGTTCGTGCCGGTCGACCACGCCAGCCGCGCGATCCTGCATATCGCCGAGCAGGCCGATCATCAGAACCGGGCCCACCACCTGGTGCCGCCCGATCCGTCGCTGTCGATCGATCTCAACGACTTCTTCTACCTGGTCGCCAGCTTCGGCTATCGCCTGTCGCGCCGGCCCTACCGACAATGGCTCGAGCGCATCCTGCAGGACTGCCGCGAGCGCGACAACCCGCTGTGTCCCCTGCTGCCGATGCTGTCCGAGCGCGTGTACAAGGGCGAGCTCACCCGCTGGGAGCTCCACGAGGACATGCCGGCCTACGACATGGCCAACGCCCTGTGGGCGCTCTCCAGCAGCGACCTCGAGTTCCCCGTGATCGATCGGCCGCTGATGGCGAAGTACCTCCGCCGCTGGCTCGCCGCCGATCGCCTGCCCGCGGTGCGCGCGACGGCGGCCGGTCGCTGGTGAGCCCGCAGGGCGAGCCGGCGCCGCTCGCCCGCCAGTCGACGTGCGGTTCGTCATGGGGCGGCGCCCTCGCTCGCGGCCGGGCCTCGCCCCGCGCCGTTCGTCGGAGCCGCCGAACCCCGCGCTGCGGGCCGCGGACGGGCCGCGTCGAAAAAATTCGCCGGCCGTGTCACAACCGGCACCGGCTACTTCGTCTTGTCCTTGCGCGTGCAGCGAGCACGCGGGAGACGAACATGACCCCACGACTGCAGAATCCGTTCAAACTCGCCCCCGAGGGCACCAAGGCGATGATGGCGCTGGAGGCGAGCTTCAAGTCGAGCGGCCTCGAGCACAGCCTGATGCACCTGGTGAAGCTGCGCGCCTCGCAGATCAACGGCTGCGCCTTCTGCATCCACATGCACGCGACCGACGCCCGCAAGGAGGGCGAGACCGAGATGCGGCTCTACATGCTCAACGCGTGGCGCGAGTCGCCCCTGTACACCCCGCGGGAGCGCGCCGCGCTGGCCTGGACCGAGGCCCTCACGCGCCTGGCCGACACCGGCGCGCCCGACAGCGACTACGAGCTGGTCAAGGCGCAGTTCAGCGAGGCCGAGCAGGTCCAGCTGACCCTGCTGATCGGCGCCATCAACGTGTGGAACCGGCTGCAGGTCGGCTTCCGCGCGGCGCACCCCGTGGAACCGAGTGCAGCTCGCTGACGACGGGATGGACGCCTTCGAGGCGCAGCGGCCCCGGCTGCAGCGCCTCGCGTATCGCATGCTCGGCTCGGTCGCCGAGGCCGAGGACGTCGTGCAGGACGCGTGGCTGCGCTGGCACAAGATCGAGGCGCCGGTCGACGCCCCCGCCGCGTACCTCCACCGGGTCGTCGCGCGGCTCTGCCTCGATCGCATGAAGTCGGCGCGCGCCCGGCGAGAGACCTACGTCGGCGCCTGGCTGCCCGAGCCGTTGCTCGCGCCCGAGTCCGACCTCGACGACGATCTGACGCTCCCCCTGATGCTGGCGCTCGAGCGCCTGTCGCCGCTCGAGCGCGCCGCGTTCCTCCTGCACGATGTCTTCGACGTCGCGCTCGGCGAGATCGCCAGCACGCTCGACCGCGACGCCGCGGCCGTGCGCCAGCTGGCCGCTCGCGCGCGCAAGCACGTGCAGGCGGCCCGGCCGCGCTACCGCGTCGAGCAGGCCGAGGCCCACCGGATCGCCGAGGCCTTCTTCGTCGCCTCGCGCGACGGCGACCTGCAGGCCCTGCAGACGATTCTGGCCGAGGACGTGGTGATCCACGGCGACGGCGGCGGCCGTGTGCTCGCCTTCCGCAACCCGATCCGCGGCCTCGCGCGCGTGCTTCGCCTGTACGCCGGGCTCCGCCGCAAGTTCACCGAGCCGCCCACCATGCTGCGCCCGCTGGTGATCGACGGCCTGCCCGGCTACGCCAGCATCGAGCGCGGCCGCGTGTTTCAGACCACCGCGCTCGAGCTGCGCGACGGCAGGGTCGCCGCGGTCTACATCGTCCGCAACCCCGACAAGCTCCGCCACGTCGCCGCCTCCCTCGACGCGAAGCCGTAGGGCGATCGCGACTGTCCCGAGAGACAGGTTCAAAGACCGAGCGGGCCCTCCGCTCGCTCCGAGGGCGCGCCGGGTGTAGATTCGCGGCATGAGATGGACCCGCCTCCTCGCAGCGCTCGCGGCGACGCTGTGCGCGTGCGCCCGCCCCACGCGCTCGCCGACGATCGCCCCGATCGAGCGCGCGCTCGCCTCGGAGCGACCACGGTTCGAACCGTTCACCCTGCGCTCCGAACGGCTCTCGCTATTCGCCGGCCGCGACGTGACGTTCGAGGCGATGGTCCTGACCCCGGCGAACTACGACCCCGCGTGCGGCGGGCCGGCGCTGTACTTCCTCCACGGCTTCGGCAGCAGCGCCCTGCGCACGGGGGCGGGTTACACGGGCGACGTGCTCGCGCGCGACGAGGCCGGCGTCGCGCCGCCGCTGATCCGCGTGTTCCTCGACGCCAACCACCCGCTGGGCCACCACGTGTTCGCCGACTCGGCCAACACCGGGCCGTGGAGCACCGCCCTCGTCGAGGAGCTGCTCCCGGCGATCGAGGCCCGCTACGGCGCGCTCCCCGAGCCCTCGGCCCGCTTCCTCGGCGGCCACAGCAGCGGCGGCTGGGCGAGCCTGTGGCTGCAGATCGATCACCCCGAGACGTTCGGCGGCGTGTGGAGCCTCGCCCCCGATCCGGTCGACTTTCACAGCTTCACCAACGTCGACCTGTACGGCGACGACAACATGTACCGCGCGCCCGACGGCGACGCGGTCCCGCTGGTGCGCGAGGGCGCGAAGGTCGTCACCACCCTCGAGACCTTCGTCCGCGCCGACCCGGAGGGCCGGCGGATCTACGCCAGCTTCGACGCGGTGTTCAGCCCGCGCGGGCCCGGCGGTCCGGTGCCGCTGTTCGACCGCGAGACCGGGCGGATCGATCGCGCGGTGGTCCGGAGCTGGGAGCAATACGACATCGCGGCCCGGCTGCGCCGCGAGTGGCCCACTCTCGGCCCGCGGCTCGGCGACAAGCTGCACGTGATCGTCGGCCTGGAGGACACCTATTACCTCGAGGCGCCGGTGCGCCTGCTCGCCCAGGCGCTCGCGCAGCTCGGCGGCCGCGCGGACATCGTGTTCGTGCCCGGCCGCGCTCACGTCGACCTGTTCGACCCTCACCCCGAGCTGTACCCCGGAGGTCTCCTCAAACGCATCGAGGACGAGATGTGGACGAACTTTCGCGCGACCCACCCGCGGCCGCGCTGCCCCTGACGCACCCGCCCACGCTGCCCCGGCGGAGCCGCGCAGGATCGAGGGCCGCTCCCGCTGCGACCGACAGGTGCAGACCGACGGCGACCTCGGGCCGATTCGCTTGACCGCGGCCCCGCCCGCCGTCTCTACTCGCCCCATGACGTTATTGCTTACGAGTATCGTCGGCGTCCGCCGGTCCCTGTTCTCCGTCCTGGGCCTGCTGGTCGCGTGCGGCCCGACTTCGGCGGGGACGGACAGCGACGGCGGCAGCGACGGCAGCAGCAGCAGCACGGCCTCCACCACCCCGACGACCCCCACCACGGCCAGCGACAGTCCGCCCGCGTGCGACGGCGAGCTCGTCGAGATCGCCCAGGCGCACGTCGAGCCGACCACGCCCTCGGGCTACCAGCAATGCGACGACGGCATGATCCACCGCGCCGAGGCGCGCGAGTGCCTGATGCCGGCGACGCCCACGAGCTGCCCCGGGACCGGCGGCGGCGAGTGCAAGACCAACGAGGATTGCACCGAGCAGCCGTTCGGCTCGTGCCAGCTCAACAGCGGCGACATCGACTCCGCGGACTGCGCCTGCGTCTACGGCTGCCGCACCGACGCCGACTGCGACGTCGGCGAGGTGTGCCGCTGCGCCGGCGCGGGGCTCGGCCAGGCGACGCGCTGCATCTCGGCCCAATGCACGCTCGACGCCGACTGCGGCGGCGTCCTGTGCGGCCTGTCGCCGGACGACTGCGTCAACTCGCCCGTGCAGGCCTGCCAGACCCCGCAGGACAGCTGCGACCAGCAGTCCGACTGCGGCGTCCCGTGCGTGTTCGCGGACGATCGCTGGCAGTGCCAGACGGACTTCTGCGGGCGCCCCTTCGTCGTCGCCGGCGCGCCCGCACGCGCCCCCGCGATCGCGCGCGACGACTGGCGGGCCCTCCTCGCCGCGCCGTCCGCCCCGCCCGCCCTGCGCCGCCGCCTCGCCGCCCACTGGACCCGCATCGCCGGCTTCGAGCACGCGTCGGTGGCCTCGTTCGCCCGCTTCATCCTCGACCTGCTGACCCTCGGCGCCCCGCCCGAGCTGGTGCTCGCGGCCCAGCAGGCGCTCGCCGACGAGGTCGAGCACGCGCGCATCGGCTTCGCGCTGGCCAGCCTGTACGAAGGGACAGGCGTCGGCCCTGGCCCGCTGCCGACCGCCGACGCGGACCCCCGCGCCGACCCGGACGCCCTGATCGCCGCGGCGATCGCCGAGGCCTGCGTCGCCGAGACCCTCGCCGGCCTCGAGCTGCTCGAGGCCGCCGCCCACGCCGCCGACCCCGGCCTGCGCCGGGTGCTCGCGCGGATCGCCGGCGACGAGCAGCGCCACGCCGAGCTCGGCTGGCGGTTCGTCCGCTGGGCCCTGGAGGGCGCCGACGCGCCTCGGCGCGAGCGGGCCCGGGCGGCCTTCGCCGGGGCGATCGCGCAGGCAGAGGCTGAACTTTCGCACATGTCCGAATTGCCAGCCGACCCGGAGCTGCGCGCGCACGGGGTCGTCGACCCGCCGCTGCGCGCCGCTGCGTGGCGCCGCGGCCTCGACGCCCTGGTCCGCCCGGCCGCCGCCGCCGTGTGCGCCGCCTGAGCGCCGCGGCGGTGGTTATCACCAGGCTCATGGGACATGTCCCATGAGCCATCAACATCCTCGCCTCAGCCGCCGAGGCGTACCCGCCGCAGCGCGACCTCCTGCTCGTCGCTGTGATGGCAGCAGTAGCCGACCTCGACCCGCGCCGCGTCGATGGCGAACGCGTGCTCCTCGTCGATCGGCAGCGCCCCGCGGTGGCCCGAGAAGATCACGACCGACGGGCCCTCGGGGATCGCGATCTCGATCGCCGCCGGCGTGATCACGTCGAGCGCCTCCCCGCAGGCCGGCACGATCGAGTGGCCGAGCGGCTCGAACACGCTGCCGAGGCCGTTGTCGAACCCGCCGCGGACTGCCACCGCCAGGATCGAGTCGTCGAGCCGCTGCAGGCGGACCGCCTGGAACACCGAGAACTCCTCGGATTGGCCGACGTACAGCTTGACCTCGTCGTCCGCCGCCCAGTCGACCTCGCCCTCGGGCGCCGCCGCGATCTTGAACGTCGCCGTCTGCGGCGCCCCGTCGAGCTCGCACGCCAGCTCGGTCGTCACCGTCCCCGCGTCGACCGCCACCGACGCGACCGTGCACGTCAGGTCGGCCTTGAAGTTGGCGAAGTTCTCGGTCGGCAGCCAGCCCGGCCCCTCGATCGAGAACGCGGCCGAGACCGCCGGATCGGCCGGCGCGACGCACTCCTCGGGGAGGTCGGGGTCCGGGCCGGTGTCGTCGGTCCCGGCCGTGTCGTCGGTGGCCGCGGTCACCTCGCCGTCCGTCTCGGTCTCGGTCGGCTCGGGCTCGCTCCCCGTCGCTTCGGGCTCGGTCGCGGGTGCGACCGTCGGATCGTCATGGGTCGCGCCCGACGGGTCGCCCTCGGTCGCCGCGGTCTCGGTGGCGGGATCGGTGTCGGTCGCGCTGTCGGAGCCCTCCTTGGGCGTACAGGCGGCGACGGCGACGAACAACGAAGCGAACATCACGGATTCAAGCGAAGCCAAGCGCATGCAAAGAAACATGCCCCGGCCCCTCGTCCCCGTCAAGCTCGCGCGCCTCGCATTGCACGTACCGCCCCGCGCGCCCGAGCGCGACACGAATGTCATGACCGACATTCGTGTCACGGTGTCATCAATCACCGACGCGCCCCGCGAATCAACGCACCCCGCTCACCCGCGCGAATCAGCGGCAGGACCGGCCTCGCCTGGCGCCGATCCCCGAACTGGACCGACGCCGATCCGCGAGGGTCGAATCACTCGTCGACGCGCCGCTTGCAGAGCTTCAGCCAGTCCTGCACCTCGGGGTCGCGCAGGCTGGAGCCGATGGCGATGCAGTCGGCGAAGTCGCCGAGCTCCATCGCGGCCTTGGTCTGCAGCTTGCGCCGCTCCGGGTCGGACGCCCAGCACTCGCGGTGGCGGCTCTGATCGCGCAGGACGCTCCAGCGCTGGGTGCGACGCGCCTCCTCGGCCTTCGAGCGGATCCGCTGACAGCGGACAGTCAGATGCGCCGCATCGGTCGCGGCGTTCGGCTCGGCCTCCGCGGCGGGCGCAGGCGGGGCCGCGGCGCTCCCCACGGGCGCGGGTCGGCGGGCCTGGCTCTTGGCGTTCGCGTCGGGCCGTCGCGGCTCGGGCTCGGGTGCAGGCGCGGGCGCGACCGCAGGCGTCGGCGGCGGGACGACGACCTCCGCGACCTCGCGCGCCGGCGTGGGCACGGGGGCCGTCGGGATCGGCGCGCGCCCTTCGGGCTCGGCCTCGAGCGCCGCCTCGGGCCTCACCCACACGAACGCGGCGACGGCCACCAGCAGCACGCCGACCGCGACGGCGATCCACCGCCGTCCCGACGGGGCCGGCACGCTCACGGGAGGTTCGGTCGGCGGTTCGATGGGCGCCGCGCTGGCCACGAACGGGAGCGGCGCCTGCGGGTGGCGCAGGTCGGCGAGGACCTCGTCGAGGCGGGCCGCCAGCGCCTCGCCGCTGGCCGGGCGCGCCGCCGGATCGATGCTCAGGCAGTCGGCGATCAGCTGCACGAGCCGGGCCGGCAGACCGGGCCGGCGCGCGTCGATCGACGGCGCGGGGTGCAGCAGCTTGAAGTTGAGCAGCTCGAACGTGTGCCGCGCGGTGAACGGCAGCGAGCCGGTGAGCATCTCGTAGAGCATCACGCCGACCGCGTAGACGTCGATCGCCGGGTTCGGCGCCACGCTGGTCGCCTGCTCGGGCGCCATGTAGTCGGCGTCGGTCCGGTGAGCCCCCGCCTCGCTCGCGTGCTCGACCACCCCCGCGTTGAGCGCGACCTTGGCGGCGAGCCCGAAGTCGATGAGCTTGACGACCTCGCCGTTCGGCTCGCTCGCCAGCATGACGCTGCTGGGCTTGAGGGCGCGGTGGACGATGCCCGCCCGGTGCGCCGCCGCGAGGCCCAGCGCCGCCTGGCGCATCAGCACGCACGCGCGGTCCGCCTCGAACACGAGCACCTCCTCGAGCTCGCGCGCGAGGTTGTGGCCCTCGAGGTACGCCATGACGACGAACAGGCGGCCGTCGGCCAGCTCCCCGGCGTCGAACACCTGGACGATGTGGGGGTGCCCGAGCGCGCCGGCCTTGCAGGCCTCGACGCGGAAGCGCCGGGCGATCGAGGCCCGGGAGCTCGGCTCGGCGTGCAGCACCTTGATCGCCACGGTGCGCTGCAGCTCGACGTGCTCGGCGAGGTACACCGCGCCCATCCCGCCCTCGCCGACCACCTCGAGGATCCGGTAGCGCCCATCGAGCAATGTCTCCGGGGACATGTCCTTGTCGACAGGTGCAAGGAGCTCGTCGGACGCACTGGCTTCGGGGTTGTCCATCGGCGGATCCGAGCGAGCGTCCGAGGTTACCACGCTGCCCGTGTGGGACGCAGTCTCCGCGCCCCGTACCCGCAGCGCGAGGACGCGATCGCGTCTGCGGCCGCGGATGCTCGATCCGCGAGGATCTCGAGCGTCGACACTTCGGCGCGCCCCGGGATGACCGCCGTCCACTCGCGCGCATGGGCCCGCTCGCGGGGCACCTCCTGCCGCGAAATCACCACACGCCGGCCCTGCCCCACGCCTGGCGATCGCCGCGCGCCCTCGCCCATCCGGACCGCTCGACGCGTCGTACACCGCGGCACAATGGATCCGACCGCGACGGCCACCGCCCGTGCGACCCGCATCGATCTCGCCGCGGCGATCCATCGGCGCACTCCCCGCGATTCGCATCGCGCCGCGCTCGAGCTCCTGCCGTCAATCGCCATCGCGGGACCGTACCGTCGTCCCGCTCATGCTCGCAGCCAGGACCGCCGCCTCACGGATCGTGGTGCAGATAGCTCGCCTGCCGCGGCAGCCGCAGGCTGACCAGGAACGTGATCACCATCATCGCGGTGACGTACCAGAAGAACGCCGATTCGTAGCCCAGCGACTTGAGGCCCAGCGCCACGTACTCCGCCGAGCCGCCGAAGATCGCGTTCGCCACGGCATAGGCCAGGCCGACGCCGAGGGCCCGCACCTCCGGCGGGAACATCTCCGCCTTCACGATGCCGCTGATCGAGGTGTAGAGGCTCACGATCGCCAGCGCGAGCAGGATCAGGACGAAGGCCATCACCGGGCTGGTCGTATTCTGCAAGGCCGTCAGGATCGGCACCGTGGCCACCGCGCCGAGGGAGCCGAACAGCAGCATGCTGCTCCGCCGGCCGATCCGGTCCGACAGCGCGCCGAAGAACGGCTGCATGCACATGTACAGGAACAGCGCGCACGTCATCACGTAGCTCGCCGTCCGGATCGGCAGGTGCACCGTATTCACCAGGTACTTCTGCATATACGTGGTGAAGGTGTAGAAGATGAGCGATCCGCCGGCGGTGTAGCCCAGCACCGTGAGGAAGGCCGCCCGGTGGTGGCGGAGCAGGCCGGCCACGCTGCCCGCCTCCGCGTCGGCTTTGGCCTCCTCGCTCTGCGTCTCGTGCAGCCTGCGGCGCAGCAGCAGGGCGACCACCGCCGCCGCCGCGCCGAGCACGAACGGGATCCGCCAGCCCCAGGCCTTGAGCTCGGCGTCGGTCAGCAGGTTCTCGAGCGCCACGATCACCATCACCGCGAGGAGCTGTCCGCCGATCAGCGTCACGTACTGAAACGAAGAGAAGAAGCCGCGCCGCCCCTTGAGCGCCACCTCGCTCATATAGGTCGCGGTGGTCCCGTATTCGCCGCCCACCGACAGGCCCTGGAACAGCCGGCACACCAGCAGCATGAACGGCGCCCACGCCCCGATCTGCGCGTACGTCGGCAGGCAGGCGATCACCAGCGAGCCGGCGCACATCATGACGACGGAGATCAACATCGACGTCTTGCGCCCGACCCGGTCGGCGATGCGCCCGAACAGCCAGCCGCCGATCGGCCGCATCAGGAAGCCGGCCGCGAACACTCCGGCGGTGTTCAACAATTGCGCGGTCGGATTCGACTGGGGAAAGAACGCCGGCGCGAAGTACAGCGCCGAGAAGGCGTACACGTAGAAATCGAACCACTCGACCAGGTTGCCCGACGACGCCGCCATGATGGCGAAGATCCGGTGGCGTCGATCCTCGTCGGCGGCGTCAGGCAGGGGCGAAGAGACGGCCGACTGGCCTCCGGAGGTCGACGTGAATGCCTTCATGGTCTGGTCGTGCCCGGCGAAAGATACTGCGGCCGCCCAGGGTGCCACATGCGGCCGAGCCGCGGACATTTTTTCAAAGCCCTTCATGCCACAGTGCACGCCGCCTGCAGCGCCGCTGCCTGGGCGCCGCCGTCGCTCGAGGTCGCCGCCGGCGACAGACGCCGGCTCGTCGCGGCCGCCCGGCGGGCGCTCGCGGCGCTCGCCATCACCGCAGCGCTCGCTCGCCGCGACCTGCGGCAGGCGTCGGACGCGTTCGTCGAAGGCTCGCGACCTCGACGCCGAGAGCGCCGCCCCCGTGACGGCGCGGAGCACCGTCTGTCTCTTCGGACAGGACTACCCCGGCCCGGCCGGCCGCCCGCGCAGTTGCCAATCGCCAGCGTCGGCCCATGACGATCGCGTGGCCACGAGCAACAAGATCCCCATCCTTACCATCGTGCTGGTGGGAATCGGACTCATCGTGACGATCTTCGGCATCCGCTACATTCGGGCCAACCCCGGCGATCGCGGCACGAGCCAGGACGATTCCCCCGCGGCCGCGGCTCCCCACACGCGATGAGCCCGACGCCTCGCCGCTCAAGCCGGCCTCGGGACGCGGACCTGGCCGGTGGCGATGTAGCGCTGAATGGTCCGCGGGCTGATCCGCAGGCGGGCGGCCGCCCGGCGCGTATCGCCGCCCGCCTGCGTCAGCGCGACCTCGACAATTTTGAGGAGCATCGCGTCGAGGCCGTCGTCGAGCGAGAGCACCAGCGGCTCGGACGCGCCGGCAGCCATCTCCTCGACCGCCTGCGCGTGGAGGTGTTCGGGCAGGTCGCGCAGGCGGACCTGGCGACCGCTGCGGAGCAGGCACAGCCTCTCGATGACGTTGCGGAGCTCGCGGACGTTGCCTGGCCAGTCGTACTGCAGGAGGATCGCCCGGACCGGACGCGTGAGCCGGGGCGGCTCGACCTTGTGGCGCGCGGTCGTCTCGGCGATGAACTGACGGATCAGCGGCACGATCGCCGAGCGGCGCTCGCGGAGCGGCGGGACGTGCAACGTGACGCCCTCGATGCGGTAGTAGAGGTCGGCCCGGAAGCGGCCCGCGCGGACGTCCTGCGCGAGCGGCCGCAACGTCGCGCACATCAGGCGCACGTCGGCCTCGAGCTTGGTGGTCCCGCCGACTCGCATGAATCGCCGGTTGTCGAGGAAGCGGAGGATCTTCGCCTGCATCGCCGCCGGCATCTCGCCGATCTCGTCGAAGAACAGCGTGCCGCCGTCGGCGGCCTCGACCTTGCCGCGCGCTCGCTCGCTCGCGCCGGTGAACGCGCCGCGCTCGTGGCCGAACAACTCGCTCTCGAACAGGGACTCCGGGATCGCCGCGCAGTTGATCGGCACGAAGGGCCCGTGGCGCCGGTCCGACAGCTCGTGGGCGCGACGCGCGAGCACCTCCTTCCCCACCCCGCTCTCGCCGATGAACGTCAGCATCACCTGCTTGTCGGCGACCGAGCGCAGCACTCGATCGAGTCGACGCATGACGGCGGACTGCAAGATCGGGGCAAAAGCGGCGACAGTTTGTCGTTTCTTCGCCATGTCCACCTCAAGATACGCCCCTTCCCGTCGCTTCGTCCGCTCCGGCTCGCAGAAAGCCTCCACGAGCCGCTCCGAGCCGCCCTTCAGGCGTGGCACACATCCTGCACTACGGGCGTGTGACCTGCTTCCAAGGCACCAAGAACTACCTCGGGGTGGTGTTGCTGATCAGCGCGGCGGCCAGCCTGACCCACGTCGGGGAGTTGCTGCGCCGCTTCGGCTTCGAAGTGCACGAGCTCTGCAGGATCCCCACTGCCGCGCAGATGGTCGATCACGACGCCCACGCCGTCCGCCTGGCGATCGTCGACGAGGCCCTCTACGTCGGCGCCGGCGTCGACCCCCTCTCCCTGCTCCGCGAGATGCCGTCGCGGGCGCCGCTCCTGATCGTGCAGCAGAGCGCCGCGCGTCGGGACGACTCCGGGGCCGCGACCTCGACGCGTTGTCACTACCTCCCGCCCAGCTTCTCGCCGCTCGACCTGACCCTCACGATCGTCGACGCCCTGAATGCGCCGCCGAGCTGCGAGAACTGATCGCGTGAAGCGCCGCGATCGCGCGCCGGTCGGCGCTCGCGGGGAGTGCTAGCGCTTGCGGCGAGCCGGCCAGTGGAACCACGCGACGAAGGTATCGCGGATCAACCGGGCGCCGAGGTACGCGCGGAGCAGGGCCTCTCGGGTCGAGCCGAGGCCGTAGCCGTGGCTGACGATGTCGCTGCAGATCTGCAGGCCGATGCCGTGGCCGTCGGTCGTATAGCGGCTGGCGAAGATCTGGCCGAAGTCGTCGCCGAGGTCGGCGACGAGGCGGGCCCGGTGCTCCGACGAGACCTGATTGCTGATCACGAAGCGGAGGTCGGTCTCGCGTGATTCGGAGAGCGGGAACACCTGGACGTGGACCACCGCGTCGGCGGCGAAGCGGGCCGCGTTATTGATCAGGTTGTACATCACTCGGTCGAGCGCCGCGAATTCCATGCAGCACTCCGATACGGTCCCGCTGAACTCGCAGGCCATCTCGACCCGCACCGGGCGAGCGCCGGCGGCTCCGTAGGGGATGCCGGCCCACTTCTCCAGCAGCAGCGACGCGTCGTGCTCGAGCGGCGCCAGGTCGACCGCATGGCCGGCGGGGTCGAGGTCGGGCAGCGCGTTGCGCATGATCTTGAGGTGGTCACGGACCAGGAAGAAGATGCGCTCGACGTCCTCGGTCCCCGCCTCGTCGGCCTCGCACAGATCGAGGTGCATCAGCAGTCCGGTGAGGCTGCCGCCGCGGACGTCGTGATAGACCTTGCGCACCGCCATCGGCGTGTCCTCGGCGACCAGCGCCGCCCCGAGGCCGCGGATCTGCTCGCCCAACCCGCCATAGTCCTGGCGCGCCAGCTCCTCCCGCAGCAGCACCAGGGCGCGGCCCGGATCGTCGAAGCCGCGGACGATCGCCAGCAGCGCGAGCAGGAAATCGTAGAGCCGTCGCACCACCTGCGTATCGCCCGGCGTCAGATCGCCGACCGAGGCGAAGACAGTGTCTCCGACGTAGGGGAGCGGTCGCGGGAGGATCTCCGCCGGCGACGCAAGAGCGAGCAGTTCGGGACGCGTGAGCGGCGAAGCGAGATCCATGGCGCGTGCGATGCTGCCTCCAATACCGTGAGCCTGCAAGTCGCACCCGCACGAGTGCGGCTCGCAGGCACCATCGCCCACCGTGCAAGGTCTGTGGCGAGGTTGTTCAATGTTCAATGTCGAGCTCCACTGGCCTCATACGGTCGAGGCCGCTGGCGGCGACCCGGCGTGCCGTTCAATGTCTGTACTCCTCGTAGAAGGTTTTTCAGCGATCGCCCGGACGCGACGATTGGCCGCACGATCGCGCGAATCACCGCAGGACGCCCCTCGCGGACATCAACCGCGCTGGCCCGGCGGAGGGCCGCAGTAGCGCCGCACCAGCCCCAGCAGGAGGTCGAAGTCGACCGGCTTGCGGACGAACGCGACCCCGCCCGGGGCGGTCTTCGGGTGCCCCGCGGCCATGACGAGGACCGGCAGCGCGACGATGCGATCCTCGCTCTGCAGGACGTCGACGACGTCCCAATCGCCGAGGACCGGCATCATCAGATCGATCAGGACCAGGCACGGGTCACGGTCGGAGCGGCGCAGGAAGTTCAGCGCCTCCTCGCCGCTGTTGGCCTCCTCGACGATGTATCCCTCGCTGCGGAGGAGCCGGGCGGTGACACCACGAATTTCGGAATCGTCTTCGATGAAAAGAATCGTGGGCATGATCGCCGGGAACCTAGCAGACGTTTCGCGGGGCGCCTGCAGCCCGTTCGGCCGCGTCGCGCATCCAGCGCAGACCCGCGATCGCGCGAGCGGCCTCAGCCGCAGTAGCCCGGACACCTGCCGGCCAATCCCCTCGTCCGCCGGCGCGCGGCCCGCGAGCGGTCCACAGAGGGTTGACCGGCTTCACACTGCGTCTCGAAGCAGTCCCCCCGAAGCATGCTAACCTGGGCCGAGTTGATGACGGACGAAGGGCCTCACTCTCGCGGCGATGCTCGTACCCGCCTCGCTGCGATCGTGGACGACGCGCATGACGCGATCCTGAGCAAGTCGCTCGACGGCACGATCCTCTCGTGGAACCGCGGTGCGGAGCGCATGTTCGGCTATTCGGCCCACGAGGCGATCGGTCGCCCGATCTCCTTGCTCGTGCCGGCGGACCGCCTCGACGAGGAAGCCCAGGTGACCGCCCGAATCAGCGCAGGTGACGCGCCCCCGCCGTTCGACAGCGAGCGGCGACGAAAAGACGGCCTGCTCGCCGCCGTCGCCCTCGCCGTCTCCCCGCTCCGGGACGAGCACGGCCAGGTCGTCGGCACCTCGATCATCGCCCGCGAGCGCGTCGAGGGCACCCGCCAGGAGTACGATCTCACCGCCCCGTTCGACAGCCTGCGTCACTCCGATCCGGCGATGGCCGCGCTCCTCGTCGCCCTGGAAGACGATCTGCGCAACCGGCTCCACGTCGTCACCATCTCCGCACATTTGCTGGCCCGCAGCGCAGGCGACCTTTCGTCCGCCGCGACCGCGCGCGAGCTCCTGGCCCGCCAGGCGAGCGAGCTCCCGCGCCTCATCCACCTGTTCACCGAAACCGCCGCCGGGCTCGACGAGACGGCCTCGGAGCGCAAGGAGGCGGCCGAACCGGCCGTCACCGACCTCGCCTCGCTGGCCTGACGCGGCGCCAATCCCACGACAAGCGCCGACAGGACAGGTCCGAAAGGACAGGTCCTTCCGGTCCTGTCACGAGTCGCCGGGCAGGCAGTGGCGCGTGGCGACGAACGACGGCCGCCGCTCCATGACCGCGGTGAACGCGGCGAGGCGAGGTCGGCCCGACCGCCAGTCGCGCTCCGGCCAGCGGAAATCACAATACCCGGGCAGCAGCGCCGCGCAGATCTCCGCGAAGCCCGGCGCGGTAGGATCGAGCCGCTCGCCTTCGAGCGAAGCGAACGCCGCCTCGACCGCCGCCACCAGCCGCCCGCGCACCGGATCCGGCTCTCCGCGCCGTTCACCCGCGAACAGCCGGCCAGCGGCCGAACACGCGTCGGCGGCCAGCGCCTGCAACCGCAGCGCGCGCCAGCGCCGATCGCCGTCCTGCGGGACCAGCCGGCGCCCCGCGCACGCGTCGAAGTAATCGCAGATCACCGCGCTGTCGTAGAGCGGCTCGCCGTCGTCGCGGATCAGCGTGGGCACCTTGGCCAGCGGATTCATCGCCCGCAGGCGCTCGTCGGTCCACGGATCGGTCTCGACCATGACGATTCGCTCGACCAGGCCGAGCTCGTGGGCGACGATGCGAGCCTTGCGGGCGAACGGCGAGGTCGACGCGAAGAAGAGTTGCACCTGCCGAGGGTGAAGAGGCGCCACGCTCGTCGCAACCATTCCGGCTCCAGTCGCCGGCAGCGCCTCTCGGCGCAGAGCGCGAACTCAGGCCCGTCGAGCTTTGCGGCGCCGCCGACGCCGCGCCAAAAACAGCTCAGAACATCGTTCGTACTGGAATCGCGCCCTGAACCTTCTCGCGCCATTAGCGCCATGTTACTGCACAAACATGCAGTATGCGAGCACCCCCCACCCGCCTCTGCAGGGGGCCGAGGTGGCGACTCAGATCATTCGCGAATGGGCAGCCGAGGGTCTCTTGCCCGGCCGCGCGCGCCGGGCCCGCGCCCGCGAATCGGCGGAGCCGCCGGCGGATTCGCAGCAGAGCACGGCAGGGGTCGGCGGTCCGATCGTGCTCGACAGCTACAACCTCGAGGCGGCCGAGCGCCGGCTGTGCGAGCGGGCCCTCGCGGCCGCGGGCTCCCTCGTCCACGCAGCGGCGGCGCTCGGCATCACGCGCCATTCGCTGAAGCGACGGATCGTCAAGCTCGGCATCGCCTGGCCGCGCGACGACGAAGCCCGGCCGTGACGGCGCGACGCGATTGACCCGTGCGGCGATCCCTCGCATCCTCGCGACGATCATGTCCCTCGCCGGCACCGCGCTCGTGTACCTGCTCGTCGCGGCGGCGACGGGCGCAGTGGTGGCGGCGTGGACCTACGCGGACACCCTCGACGCCTATCCGTGGTACCTGCTGCTCGGGCTCGGAGCCGCGGTCGCGGCGGCGGCCTGGCGATGGTCGCCCGCGTGCGGCGAACGAGCGCGCGAGCTCCTCGGCTGGCTGCTGTTCGCCACGCCGGCGTGGTTCCTCGCGGCCGGGCTGTTCGCCAACGCCTGGCTCGATCGCTCGCCGCCGCAGCGCCACGCCTCCGAGGTGCTGCGCGTCCTCGGCAACAGCCGCGGCGCCGCCACCATCGTGGTGCGCGACTTCCGGGACGGCGGCGAGCTGCAGCGCACCGACGCGCTGTTCGCCGCCCACCGGCCGGGCCAGCGGCTCACGATCGTCACGCGCCCGGGCCTGTTCGGCTGGACCCGCATCGAGGCCGTCGAGACCGCGCCCTGACGCGGACCGCATCTTCGCGAGCTCGCCGTGACGGTGGGTCGCCGTCCTCGACGTCCGCCGGCTGCGTGGGCAGCCGCGACCCCAACTCTCGCCCCCACCCCGCGGCTGTCGATTTCGTAATACGCAGGAATTGCGCGTTCGCGAATTCGTCACCGACCGGGCTCGGCCGCGACCTGTCGGACATAAGCGCGTCAATCCATGAAATGCCGCGTGCCGGAGACCGCGAATCGCAAAAGAGCCGCGCGGGGTTGGGCGCCCACGGGCGCCCACGGGCGCCCGCGCGGCAGCCACCTCACAATAGGCAGTCTCGCGCCGTGGGTTCGCGCCGCAGATTCTGTTATCATCAGTCGTATGGAAGCAGCTCGGACGGTCGCCTTGCTCGACGTACCATTTCGGGTGCTCGGCCCCACGCCGCTGGCTCCGTATCGCCTCGGCGCCCGGCTGCGGGCCGCCGGCGTGACCGTGCGCGTGCAAGATCTGAGGCCCGTCCTGGTCGCCAAGATCGGTCGCGGCGCCTACCGCGAGCTCAGCGAGAACTTCGAGGTCGGCAAATTCTGTGAGTGGCTGTTCTCGAGCTACGCGTATGACGAGCTCGCCGGCCCCGCCGACGACGTCTTCCTCGAGCAATTCGCGGCCGACCTCGAGCCGCTGCGCGTCGTCGGCGAGCCGCGCCGGTGGTTGCGGCGAATTCGCGACGAGGTCGTCCCCGAATTTTTGCAGGACGCCTGCGCCAGCGTCGAGGCCGCGGGCGTGCCTGCCGCCATCGGCTTCACCTGCGAGTCGTTTCAGACCACCGCCGCCCTCGCCGTCGGCCGCTGGCTCAAGCGCCGTCACCCGCAGCTCAAGTTGGTCCTCGGCGGCAACCGCGTGGCGTTCTGCCCCGCGCCGTGGATCGACGCGGTCTCGCCGACGGGCACCGACGAGCTGCTCGTCCCGCTGATCCAGGCGCTCGTCGCCGGGTGAGCGCGTGACGCCATCGCGCTGCTGCGGACGCCTCCTCGCGACATGGACGAGGGCGACATGGGCGAGGCCGACATGGGCGAGGCCGACCCCGCCCGGTCGCGCCGCTTGCCGGCTTCGCCGGGGCCGGGCATAAATCGCGCATGCATCCGCGCGGCTGGGTATGGTGGATCGGCGGCGTCGCGCTGCAGTCGTTCGTCGCCTGTCCCGCGAGCGAAGGCAGCCAGGACCCCTCGTCCGCGACCAGCCCGACCTCCGCCGCGACGACCAGCACGACCTCGACCGGCGACGAACAGCCCGACCCCACGACCTCGACGACCTCGACGACCTCCTCGTCCGCGAGCCCCACGACGACGACCTCCACGCTCACCAGCGACGATCCCTCGACCAGCACCACCGACTCGACCGCCGACGACTCCATCGTCGCCCTGCAGATCGATCCGCCCCAGCTCGTCGTCACCGTCGCCAGCGGCTGGTCGTTCCCGCAGCAGTTCACGGTGGTGGGGCTCACCCAGGACGACACGCCCGTCCCGGTCGACGCGCAGTGGAGCCTCGACGCGCCCGCGCTCGGCACCATCACCCGGCACGGCGGCGCCTTCCAGGCCAGCAACACTGCAGCGGGCAGCGCCACGATCACCGCCGGCGCGGCCGGCCTCGAGGCCACCGCGCAGGTCACAGTCGAGCTCGCGGGCGACTTCCCGGGCTGCCCGCCGCGACCGCCGCTGACCGACGGCGAGCCGACCCCGGGCGCCTTCGTCAAGGTCGTCGCCCCCGAGTATCAGGGCACCGGCGTCTACCACGGCCTCTACCTCCCGCCCGACTGGCAGCCCGGTCGTCGCTACCCCGTCATCGTCGAATCGCCGTGCAATCAGTACGACGATTTCACCGGCAAGGTCGACGACGCCGCTCTCGGCTATCACCTCGGCGGCTGTCGCCACTTCGTCTGGCTGGTCCTGCCCTACCTCGAAAACGGCGCCAACCTCGATTACGGCTGGGGCGACGTCCCGGCGACGATCGCCTACTGGCAGACCAACGTCGCCCGCACGATCGAAGCCTGGGGCGTCGATTCGGGCGCGGTGGTCGTCGCCGGCTTCTCGCGCGGCGCCATCGGCACCAGCTTCATCGGCCTCCACAACGACGGCATCGCCGACGCCTGGCTCGGGTTCGTGATGCACAGCCACGCCGACGTCGTCACGCCGCTGACCCCCGATCAGGGCGCAGGCTCGGCCGCGCGAATGGAGCGCGTCCGCGGCCGGGCCTCGTGGCTGTCGTGGGGCGCCGCCGGCGACGGCGGAGCGGCCAACAGCCTCAAGGGCGTCGACCTGCTCGGCTCGTTCGGCTATCCGGTGACCACTCTGGCGGTCCCCGGCGTCGGTCACACCGACGCGTGGCTGGCCGACGACGCGGCCTCGCGCCAGACCGCCCAGCAGTGGCTGTTCGCCACCGTGGCCGCGCGTCCCGGCACGCACGCGATCCGCGGGCGCGTGGTCGACGGCGGCGGCCAGGGCGTCGCCGACGCGCGGATCGCCTCGGGCGCCCGCGTCGCCTGGACCGACGCCCACGGCCATTACGCCCTCCTCGGCCTGGTCCCCGGCCTGCGCGAGGTCGCGTGCACCCACCCCGAGCTCACCTGTTCGAAGAGCCAGACGATCGACATCACCGCCGATCACGCCGACGACGTCGACTTCGTCGCCGAGTGATCGCCGCTTCGCTGCCTCGCGTTTGCGACGACGCGCGCCCCCGGGCTACGCTCGCGCGCATGCGTTCTCGAACCGCCTCCTGTTCTTGCGGCCAGCTGCGCGTCGAGGTCCAGGGTGAACCACTCGGGACCGGCGTCTGCCATTGCCTCGCCTGTCAGCGGCGGACCGGCAGCGTGTTCGCGGCCCTGGCCGCCTTCGCCGCCCCCTACACGATCGTCGGCACGTTCACCGAGTACGTCCGCGCCGGCGACCAGGGCGCCCGCTTCAGGTTCCGGTTCTGCCCGGTGTGCGGCACGACCGTGTGCCACACCGAAGAGGGCCACGAGCAGTCGTCGATCGCCGTCGCCGTCGGCGCCTTCGCCGACCCGAGCTTCCCTGCCCCGCAAGACTCGGTCTACGACTGCCGGCGGCACCCGTGGGTGCGGCTGCCGCCGGACGTCGTGACCTACGACCGGGACCCGACCTGAGCGGCCTACGGCTTGGTGCGCTTCGTCCCCGCCACGAGCGAGGTCCGGCGCAGCGCTCGCAGCTTCTTCAGCGTCGCCGCCTTCGTGCGCAGCAGCTTGACCGCCTTGACCAGCGCGGTCCGGGTGGGCGACGTCGCCGCCGCGGTCGCGACGCCCGCGAGCGCCTCCGTGTTCGCCAGCGACTGCTCGGCCAGCAGCCACGCGACGTCGAGCAGCATGCGCTCGCGTCCCCTGGCATCGACCGAGCCCGCCAGCAGCGGCCCCTGAATCAACCCCATGTCGAGGAAGTGGGCCGCGCGGCTCGCCGGACTGACGTAGAGGGCCGGCAGCTGGAGCTTGACGAGTAGCGCCTCGAACACCTGCACCCGCTCGGTGTGCAGCTCGGCCACCGTCTCGTAGGTCTTGCGCCGCGAGGTCCGCTCGGTCTGGCTGGCCGCCGCGAGGGCGGCGCCGGCGGCCTCGCGTTCGTGCATGGCCATCGCGCTCAGCAGATCGGCCACCACGACGCCGTCGAGCTTCGCCTGCTTCCCGATCGCCTTGAGCTGCGCCAGCGGCACCACTTGCGCCGCCGAGATCACCGTCATGCCCTCGGGCCGCCCGACGCCGCCCTTGTCCTTCGTTATCGCCAGGGTTGCCATGAGTCCTCCTATTCCTCCGCCTCGTCGGCGACGTCCTGCGAATCGTCGTGGGCGCGCGAGCGCAGCGCCGGGATGGGGTGCGGGCCTTCGGTGGTCAGGCGGAAGTCGTCGCCGAACTTCTCCACGTGGCGCTCGATGACCGCCTCGCTGGGCACCTCGATGCCGCCGTTCACGGCCGCCTGGTACTTGAAGTAGCGCGCGTCGGCGGGCAGCGACACCAGCGGGACGAAGTCGAGCCCGACCGCCGTGAGGCCGACCTGGGCCTTCAGCACCTCGCGGATGTACTGCTTGTTCGCCTCGAAGCGCGTCGGCTCCGGCAACTCCACCGGCAGCAGCTCCGCCGGCTCCATCCCCTCGTAGCGCCGCAGCATCTCCCCCGCCACCCGCACGTGCTCGATCTCCATCGCCAGGTGGAGCTCCCACAGCTTGCGGATCCGCGGGTCCGGCTCGTCGTTCATGAACGACCAGTACAGGTAGCACTCGTTGTAGTGGTGGTAGAGCTCGCGCTGGAACCACGATTCCAGCGGGTCGAGCAGCGACTCGTACTGCGTCACGTGCTGCTCCTCGATCTCGGCGATCTCGAGGTAGAGCCCGCGCGCCAGCGGCGGCACGTAGGTCGGCCCGACGTTCATGTAGAAGTTCATCGTCTGCTGCTCGGCCGCGACGATCGTCATCGCGTGCAGGCGCGACAGCGGGTCGACCGTGTGCAGGTCGTAGTGGCGGCGGACCTCGTCGTACGGGTGGCGGTGCTGGGCGATCGTCGGCCGGCCCGGCATGACCTCGGTCAAGTTGCCGACGATCTCGTGCACGCGCCCCGGCCCCTCGACCAGGTCGATGAGGTTGGCGTAGCGGTACAGGTGATCGAAGTCCTCGAGCAGGCCGAAATTGAGCACCTGGCGCAGGTACGGGTTCGGCTCGTGGCGGGCGAGCCAGGCGGTCAGATCGATCGCCACCTGCTCGTAGGCCAGGGTGGTCTCGAGCACGCTCTGGTCCCCGGGGAGCAGCCAGTTCACCGCCTTCTGCTGCTGCTGGTCGACGCGCCGCACCAGCGCGAGCTGGCGCTTCACCGCCCAGTTGTCGGTGTTGCGCGCGAATTGATGGGAGAAGAGGATGGACTCGGCCTCGATGCCGTTCATCACGATCACCCGCGCCCGCGTGTACGGGTGCACGTCGCGCTTGTCGAACGGCTCGACGTTGAGCTCCGACCAATTGCGGATCTGCTTCTCGAGCGGGATCCCTTGCTCGGCGAGCGGATTGAAAGCCATGGAGACACTCCTTCATCCCCGATGAGGCCGCGCTGTTTCGCGCCGCGCGTCCGTGGGGAGCGCCTCGATCGGTAACACCGGCCCCTCGCGCCGCCACTCGCTCGCTCGCCGCGGTGTCGCGACCTGCCGCGAATCGTCGCGCCGCCCTCGCCGGCGAGTACGAGCATTCGTGCGGAGTGTCCGCTCGCCGCGATCGTGGCAGCGCAATCATCGCTGCCGATCGTGGTGCGCTGATTCGCCCCGCCGCACGGGTCGCGGCGAGCCGCGCCGCCGCGGGTCCGCGAGCCGGCGATCGGGGCGCGCCGAGAGCCCGGGAAGACCCGGGCCGTCGGCGGCGGACCCGCGAGTCTCGCCCGGCCTCCGCGGTCCGCCGGCATCGCCCGCGTGTGGCGCCGTCGGCAGCGGCCGGGGTGCGTCGCTCGCGATTGCTGGCACACCCCGTCGCCGTGAATCCCCTCGACCTCGCCCCCTCGCCTCGAACCTTCACCGCCTCGCAGGAGCTGCTGAGCCGCGCCCGCTCGCTCATCCCCGGCGGCTATCACCTGTCCGGCCGGCCGCTGGTGACCCCCGCCGATTCGCCGATGTACTTCGAGCGCGGCGCCGGCTGCCGGGTGTGGGACGTCGACGGCCACGAATACATCGACTTCGTCATGGCATACGGCCCGCTGCTGCTCGGCTACGCCCACGAGGAGGTCGACCGCGCCGCCTTCGAGCAGGCCCGGCGCGGCAACCTGCTGACCCTCAATCACCCGCTGCACCTCCGATTCGTCGAACGCCTGGTCGCGCGCTTCCCCGGGGCCGAGATGGGCGCCTTCTTCAAGACCGGCTCCGAGGCGACCACCGCCGCCCTGCGGCTGTCGCGACGCGCGACCGGTCGCCGCCGCGTCGCCCGCTGCGGCTATCACGGGTGGCACGATTGGTGCCTCCCGCTGGCCGACTTCGTCCCGGACGGCCTCGATCGCCAGGTCCTCGAATTCCGGCCCGACGAGCCCGAATCGCTGCACGAGCTGCTGCGGGCCCACGGGGACGAGGTCGCGGCGGTGATCCTCGCGCCCGAGATGATGCCCTCGTCGCGCCCCGAGCTCGCGCGTCGGTTCGCCGAGCTGGCGCGCGAGCACGGCGCGGTGTTCATCCTCGACGAGATCAAGACCGGCCTGCGGATCCACCCGGGCTCGTTTCAGCAGTGGGCCGGCGTCGTCCCCGACCTCACCACCCTCAGCAAGGCGCTCGGCAACGGCTGGCCGGTCGCCGCGGTGGTCGGCCGCCGCGACATCATGCGCCACGGCGCCGAGCTGCACATGTCGGCCACCTACCACGGCGAGACCACCGGCATCGCCGCCGCGCTCGCCACCCTCGACGTCCTCGACCGCTCGGACGTCACCGGCCACGTCTGGCGGCTGGGCGAGCGGCTCATCGCCGGTCTGCAGGCCGCCGCCGATCGCCACCGCGTGCCGGCGCTGGCCTACGGCGAGCCGCTGCCGCCGATGCCGTTCCTGCGCTTCACCCACGCCGACCCGCGGGTGCGCGACGCGATCGCGGCGACCTTCTACACCGAGATGCTGCAGCGCGGGATCTTGCTGCACCCGCGCCACCTCTGGTTCGTCAGCGCGGCCCACGGCGACGACGACATCACCCGCACGCTCGCCGCCGCCGAGGCCGCGATGGCCGCGGTGCGGGCCCGGCATCGGCCGTCGCTGGACCCGCCGGCCGGCGCGTGACCGGCCGTGGTGGCATCATTGGCGAGCCGCGAGATTGGCATGAGCGCCCCGGCGGCGCCGCGTCGGCGCCGCCTGGGAACTACCCTTGCGACCCGAGCCGCGGCTTTTTTACGCCCGGCCTCGCTTGTCAGCGAAGAAACCTGGCCCATGCTCGGCGGACCATCGCCCGCGAATCGAGGTCTCCATCCATGCCGACCGAGCGAGCCCTCGAGCACCGCGGCGAGCGGCCGTCAGGCGCCCCGCCCGGCGAGCCCGAGCGTCTGCTGCCGCGGCCCGATCGAGCTCCGGACGACCGGCGGGTCGACCGCGAGGGCGCCGCGTAATCACCCCAGAGCTTGTCGTGCCGCCACCGTCGAATACGACCCCCCACGCCGCGCCGCCGAGCCGCGGTTATCCGCGCCCGCTGCTGCGCCGCGCCGACGAGACCTGGGTCAGCCTCGACGGCCCGTGGGAGTTCGCCCTCGATCGAACGGGCCAATGGCGGCACCCCGGCGAGGTCGAGTGGCAGGGCTCGATCGAGGTCCCGTTCGCGCCGGAGACCGAGCGCAGCGGCATCGGCGAGCGCGGCTACTTCGTCGCCTGCTGGTATCGCCGCCACCTGATCCTCCCGGCCGCCTCGCCGCACGAGCGGCTGTTCGTGCGCTTCGGCGCCGTCGACCACGGCGCCACGGTGTGGATCGACGGCGCCCAGGTGGCCGCGCACGAGGGCGGCTACACCCCGTTCTCGGTCGACGTCACGCGGGCGGACGGCGCCGACAATTCGATCGAGCTCGTCGTGCGCGCCGTCGACGACCCGCACGACCTCGCGCGGCCGCGCGGCAAGCAGGACTGGCAGGAGCACCCGCACTCGATCTGGTATCAGCGCACCACCGGCATCTGGCAGACAGTGTGGCTCGAGCGCGTGCCCGACGTGCACATCGCCCACCTGCGCTGGACCTCGAACCTCTACCGGTGGGAGATCGGCTTCTCGACCCTGATCGCCGGCCTCGTCCCGCCGACCTTCAGCGTGCGCCTGCGCCTCTACAGCGGCGATCGGGTGCTCGTCGACGACCGGTATCAGTGCACCCACAACGACCTGCACCGGCGGATCCCGCTGTCGGATCCGGGCATCGACGACGCCCGCAACGAGCTGCTGTGGTGTCCGGACTCGCCCAACCTCCTCTCGGCGGAGATCGAGCTCGTCGACGGCCAGGGGCAGGTCGTCGACGACGTGCGCAGCTACACCGCCCTGCGCACGATCGCCGTCCACCGCGATCAGATCCTGCTCAACGGCCGGCCGATCCGCCTGCGCCTGATCCTCGACCAGGGCTACTGGCCCGACACCGGCCTGACCGCGCCCGACGACGCCGCGCTGCGGCGGGACGTCGAGCTCGTCCTGGCCATGGGCTTCAACGGGGTGCGCAAGCACCAGAAGATCGAAGATCCGCGCTACCTCTACTGGGCCGATCGCCTGGGGCTGCTGGTATGGGAGGAGATGCCGAGCGCGTATCGCTTCACCGGTCGCTCGGTCCAGGCGCTCATCCACGAGTGGATTCAGGTGCTGGCGCGCGACAGCAGCCACCCTTGCATCGTCGCGTGGGTGCCGTTCAACGAGTCGTGGGGCGTCCCCAACCTGCCCGACAACCCGTCCGAGCGTCACTACGTCACTGCGCTCTACCACTTGACCCGGACCCTCGACCCCAATCGGCCGGTCGTCGGCAACGACGGGTGGGAGAGCGTCGCCACCGACATCATCGGCATCCACGACTACGAGGTCGACCCCGAGCGGATGCTGGCCCGCTATCAGGCCCCGAACGTGCGCAACAACCTCTACGAGCGCGAGCGCTTCGGCGGCCGCGAGCTCGTGCTCGGCGACTTCCAGAGCTTCGACCACCCCGTGGTCCTGTCGGAGTTCGGCGGGATCGCCTTCTCCGACGACCGCCACAAGACCTGGGGCTACAGCCGCAGCAACGACGCCAGCGAGCTCGAGCGCCGCCTGCACGCCCTGTTCACCGTCGTGCGCGCCCAGGACATCCTCGCCGGCTATTGTTATACGCAGTTCGCCGATACGTATCAGGAGGCCAACGGCCTCCTGTACGCCGACCGCACGCCCAAGCTGCCGCTCGAGCGGATCGCCGCGCTCAACGGCCTCGGGCCGCCGACCCCGCACGACGACCACGGCCACCAGGGACAGGAGGTCTAGCGTGTTCAAGCGCAGCCTCGTCAAGCCCGACGGCCGCATGCTCCACCTCTACGGCCGCACCTCGCTCCCGCCCGAGTGCGACGTCGACGGCCCGCGCGGCGGACAGGGCGGCTCACACATGCGCTGGCACCCGCTGCGCGCCGAATGGGTGGTGTACGCGACCCACCGGCAGACCCGCACCTTCTTGCCGCCGCCGGAGTATAACCCGCTGCTGCCGTCGAGCGACCCGGCGCAGCCGACCGAGGTCCCGGGCTGTCCGTGGGACGTCGCGGTGTTCGACAACTTGTACCCCTCCCTGTCCGCGGAGGTCGGCGTGCCGCCGAAGCAGCTCGTCGACACCGCCCCGGGCGTGGGCGCGTGCGAGGTCGTCGTCTTCTCGCGCGACCCCAAGCAATCACTGGGGCGCCTGCCGCTGGCGCAGATCGAGCTCATCCTCGACGTCTGGGCCGACCGCACCGGCGAGCTCGGCCGGCGCGGCGACATCGCCTACGTGTTCCCGTTCGAGAACCGCGGCGTCGAGGTCGGCGTCACCCTGCACCACCCGCACGGCCAGATCTACGCCTACCCGTTCGTGCCGCCGATCCCGGCGCGTCAGCTGGCGCAGGAGAAGCAGTACCACGCGCTCCACGGCCGCAACCTCGCGCTCGAGCTGCTCGCCGCCGAGCTCGCCGCCGACGAGCGGATCCTCTACAGCGGCCCGCGGGCGGTCGCCCTCGTGCCCGTGTGCGCCCGCTACGCCTACGAGGTGTGGGTCACCCCGCGCGTGCCGTGCCCGTCGTTCCTCGGCCTCGACCTCGAGGTCCGCGCCGACCTGGCGCGCGCCCTCAAGACCACGCTGCTCAAGTACGACGGCCTGTGGGACCGCCCGTTCCCCTACGTGATGGCCTGCTACCAGGCCCCGTGCGACGACGAGCTGCACCCGGAGACCCAGCTGCGCATCGAGTTCTACCCGCCGTATCGCATGCCCGGCCGGCTCAAGTACCTCGCCGGCACGGAGCTCGGCGCCGGGGTGTTCACCGCCGAGACGCTGCCCGAGCAGAAGGCCGCGGAGCTGCGGGCGGTCGAGGTGAAGCTCGATGACTGATCACGACGTGTTCGCCGAGCTGTACGGCCACAGCAGCGAGACGTGCGCCAGCGCGCCGGGCCGCGTCAACCTGATCGGCGATCACACCGACTACAACGGCGGCTTCGTCCTGCCGACCGCGCTGCCGCAGCGCACCCGCGTGCAGCTGCGAGGCCGCGACGATCGCCGCGTGCGGGCCGCGAGCGCCCAGCGGCCCGGGGTCGTCGGCTACGAGCTCGGCGCGGAGCACAAGACCGGCGGCTGGCTCGACTACGTGCAGGGGATCACGACGATCCTCGCCGCCGAGGGGCGGCCGCTCGCCGGCTTCGAGCTCTACGTCGACTCCGACGTACCCGTCGGCAGCGGCCTGTCGTCCAGCGCCGCCCTCGAGGTCGCGCTGCTGCGTGGCCTGCGAAAGCTGCTCTCGCTCGGCCTCGACGACGACGTCGTGGCCGCGCTGGCCCACCGGGCCGAGACCGAATTCGTCGGCGCCCCGGTCGGCATCATGGACCAGCTGGTGTGCAGCAAGGGCGACGAGAGCACCGCCCTGTTCATCGACACGCGCTCGCTGGTCGTCGAGCCGATCGCGCTCCCGCCCGACCTCGGCCTGGTCGTCATCGACTCCGGCGTGCCGCACGATCACAGCACCGGCGATTATCGGAAGCGTCGCGCCGAGTGCGAGCAGGCCGCGGCGCTGCTCGGCGTGTGGCAGCTGCGCGACGTCGAGGCCGGCGACCCGCGGATCGCGGGCTTGCCCGAGCCGCTGGCGCGGCGCACCCGCCACGTCGTCGAGGAGAACCAGCGGGTCCTCGACGCCGTGCGCGCGCTGTCTGCCGCGGACCTGCCCGCGCTGGGGCGACTGTTCGACGAATCACACCGGTCGATGCGCGACGACTTCGAGGTCTCGCTGCCGGCCATCGATCTGCTGGTGGCCCTGGCCCGGCGCCACCCCGCGGTCCTCGGCGCGCGCCTCACCGGCGGAGGCTTCGGCGGCGCGGTCGTCATCCTCACCCTGCGGGCCCACACCGCCGCCGTGGCGCTGGACGTCGTCGCCGCGTATTCGGCGATCCTCCCGCGCGAGCCAATGGTCATACTCCCATGGTTGCACGCACAACAGAACCATCCCATGAACCTGGAATCATGAGCAACCTCGAGCAAGACCGGAGCGCCCCGCGGCGCGACCGCGATCGTGACCGCGACCGCGACGTCGACCCGCCGCGGGCCCTCGCGGACTACGACCTCGTGTGTCTGTCGCACCTCCGCTGGGACTTCGTCTACCAGCGCCCGCAGCACCTGCTGTCGCGCTGCGCGCGGGCGCGGCGGGTGTTCTTCGTCGAGGAGCCGGTCCGCGGCGACAGCGTGCCGCGGCTCGAGTGCAGCCGCCGCGACTGCGGCGTCACCGTGGTGGTCCCGCACCTGCCGGGCGACCTCGACGACGACGAGACCGAGATGTTGCTGCGCTGCCTCGTCGACGACCTGCTCGCCGACCAGCGGCTGACCCATTACGTGCTCTGGTATTACACGCCGATGGCGCTCGGCTTCACCGGCCACCTCGCGCCGCTCGCCACCGTGTACGATTGCATGGACGAGCTGTCGGCCTTCTGGGGCGCCCCGCGGGCCCTGTGCGAGCGCGAGCGCGACCTGCTGCGCACCGCCGACCTCGTGTTCACCGGCGGCCGCAGCCTGTACGAGGCCAAGCGCGCGCTGCGGCCGGGCGCGCACCTGTTCCCCAGCAGCATCGACGTCCCGCACTTCCGCCGGGCCCGCGCGCGCCAGTCCGAGCCGCCCGACCAGGCCGCGCTCGGCCGGCCGCGGCTCGGCTACTTCGGGGTCATCGACGAGCGCATCGACCTCGACCTGCTGGCGGCCGCCGCCGATCTGCGGCCGGACTTCACCTTCGTCATGGTCGGCCCGGTCGCCAAGATCGACCCGGCCGCGCTGCCGTGCCGGCCCAACATCCATTACCTCGGCCAGAAGCCGTACGCGGAGCTGCCGGCCTACATCGCCGGCTGGGACGTCGCCCTCATGCCGTTCGCCCGCAACGAGTCGACGCGCTTCATCAGCCCGACCAAGACCCCCGAGTACCTGGCCTCCGGGCGGCCGGTCGTGGCCACCTCGATCCGCGACGTCGTCGACCCGTACGGCCGCGAGGGCCTGGTCGCCATCGCCGACACCCCGGCCGACTTCGTCGCCGCCGCCCTGCGCGCCCTGCAGCCGTCGCGGCGCGCGGAGTGGCTGCAGCAGGTCGACGCCTTCCTCGCCCGCGGCTCGTGGGACCGCACCTGGGCGCAGATGGAGTCGCTGATCGGCGCCGCCGTGCGGGCCAACCGGGCGGCCGGCTCGCCGAGGATCGATCCATGTTCGACTACCTGATCGTGGGCGCCGGCTTCGCCGGCAGCGTGCTCGCCGAGCGGCTCGCGGCCGACGCGGGCAAGCGGGTGCTGCTCGTCGATCGGCGGCCGCACATCGGCGGCAACGCCTACGATCATTACGACGACGCCGGCCTGTTGGTCCACAAGTACGGGCCGCACATCTTCCACACCAACTCGCGCGAGGTGTTCGACTACCTCGGTCGATTCACCGCCTGGCGCCCCTACGAGCACCGCGTCCTCGCCAGCGTCGACGGCCAGCTGCTGCCGATCCCCATCAACCTCGACACCGTCAATCGCCTCTACGGCCTCGGCCTGACCGCGCTCGAGCTCGAGCAGTTCTTCGCCGCCCGGGCCGAGCCCGTCGAGTCGGTGCGCACCTCCGAAGACGTGATCGTCAGCCGCATAGGCCGCGAGCTCTACACCAAGTTCTTCCGCGGCTACACGCGCAAGCAGTGGGGCCTCGACCCCGGCGAGCTCGACGCCTCGGTGACCGCGCGGGTGCCGATCCGCCTCAACCGCGACGACCGCTACTTCAGCGACACCTACCAGGCGATGCCCAGCCGCGGCTACACCCGCCTGTTCGATCGCATGCTGGCGCACCCGAACATCAAGGTCCTGCTGGGCGCCGATTACCGCGACGTCGCCCACGAGGTGTCGTTCCGCCAGATGATCTACACCGGCCCCGTCGACGAGTTCTTCGACTACCGCTTCGGCAAGCTGCCGTACCGCTCGCTGCGCTTCGACCACCAGACCTTCGACCGCCCGACCTTCCAGCCCGCCCCGGTCGTCAACTACCCCAACGAGCACCCGTACACGCGGATCACCGAGTTCAAGTACCTCACCGGGCAAGAGCACCCCAAGACCAGCGTCGTCTACGAGTACCCGTGCGACGACGGGGACCCCTACTACCCGGTCCCCCGGCCCGAGAACGCCGAGCTGTACCGCCGCTACAAGGCCCTCGCCGACGCCACCCCGGGGGTCCACTTCGCCGGGCGGCTCGCCACCTACCGCTATTACAACATGGACCAGGTGGTCGCCCAGGCGCTGACTCTGTACGCCCGGCTGCGCGAATAACGAGGACCCATGGACAGCACGCGCCCACCGGCGCCCCTGGAATTGTGGGGCGGCGTCGAATGCACCGTCAATCGCGTCGGCGACCGCTTCCACGATCAGCTGGTCGCCAGCGGCCATCACCTCCGCCACGCCGACATCGACGTCCTCGCCGGCCTCGGCGTCCGCGCCGTCCGCTATCCGGTGCTGTGGGAGCGGACCGAGCGCTCGCCCGGGCGCCACGATTTCACCTGGTCCGACCGCCGCCTCGCCCTGCTGCACGCGTGGGGCGTGACCCCGATCGTCGGCCTGCTCCACCACGGCAGCGGCCCGGCGCACACGAACCTGCTCGACCCCGAGTTCCCGCGCCTGTTCGCCGCCTACGCCGCCGCGGTCGCCCGCCGCTACCCGTGGGTCGAGCTCTACACCCCGATCAACGAGCCGCTCACCACCGCCCGCTTCAGCGCCCTGTACGGCCACTGGTACCCGCATCACCGCAGCGACGCGTCGTTCTGCCGCGCTCTGGTGAATCAATGCCTGGCGACCCGCCTGGCGATGCGGGAGATCCGGCGCGTCAACCATCGCGCGCAGCTGCTCCACACCGAGGACCTCGGGGCCACTCTGGCCACCCCCGCGCTGGCCTACCAGGCCGACTTCGAGAACGAGCGCCGGTTCCTCTCGCACGATCTGCTGTGCGGCCGGGTCCGCCGCGACCACCCGTTCCACGCCTACCTGCGCGGATTCGGGATCACCGACGGCGAATTGGCGGCCCTGCGCGACCAGCCGCCGCCCGACCTGCTCGGCGCCAATCACTACATCACCAGCGTCCGCTTCCTCGACGATCGCCTCGAGCACTACCCGACCCTCGTCCCCGGCGGCAACGGCCGCCACCGCTACGTCGACGTCGAGGCGGTCCGCGTGTGCGACCACGGCATGCCGTGGGCGTACGAGCTGCTCCACGAGCTGGGCGCGCGCTACGAGCTCCCGCTCGTCGTCACCGAGGCCCACCTCGCCTGCGAGGTCGACGAGCAGATCCGCTGGTTCGACGAGCTGTGGCAGGCCGCCGGGCGCTGCCGGGCCGACGGCTTCGACGTCCGCGCGGTCACTGCCTGGTCCCTGTTCGGCGCCTACGACTGGCACTGCCTCGTGACCCGAGAGACAGGTCAATACGAGCCCGGCGCCTTCGACGTCCGCGACGGCGACCCGCGCCCCACCGAGCTGGCCCGCTACCTCGCCGGCCTGGCCGCGGCGTCCGCCGACCGCCACCCGGCCCTGGGCGCGCCCGGCTGGTGGCGCCAGCCGTCTCGCCTGCATTACCCGCCGCCGCCGCGCCCGCGTCGACACAGCGGCCCGACCCACGATCGTCCCGGCGCGGCCGCGCCGCGAGGAGCTTGAAATGCGCGTACTCGTCACCGGCGGCGCCGGATACATCGGCAGCGTGGTCGTGGAGGAGCTGCTCCGCGCCGGTCACGGCGTCACTGTGATCGACAACCTGAGCAAGGGCCACGCCGACGCTGTCCCGCCCGAGGTCGAGCTGGTGCGCGCCGACCTGCGCGAGGCGGAGCGGCTGCGCCGGCTGCTCCGCGACGACCGCGTCGAGGCGGTGGTCCACATGGCCGCCGACTCGCTGGTCGGCGAATCGGTGCAGAGCCCGGCCAAGTACTATGATAACAACGTGATCGCGGGCCTCGGCCTGCTCGACGCCATGGTCGACGTCGGCGTCCATCGCCTCGTGTTCTCCTCGACCGCCGCCGTCTACGGCGAACCCGAGGCCCAGCCGATCGACGAGACCGCCGCCACGCGGCCCACCAATCCCTATGGCGAGACCAAGCTCGCGCTCGAGCGGGCCTTCGCCTGGTACGAGCGCGCCTACGGCCTGCGCTCCGCCTCCCTGCGCTACTTCAACGCGGCCGGCGCCAGCGCCCGCTGCGGCGAGCTCCACGACCCCGAGACCCACCTGATCCCCCTCGTCCTCCAGGTCGCCCTCGGCCGCGCCCCCTACGTCACCGTGTACGGCGACGATTACCCCACCCCCGACGGCACCTGCGTCCGCGATTACATCCACGTCGTCGACCTCGCGCGCGCCCACGTCCTCGCGCTCTCGGCCGTCGACCGCGGCAGCTGCGTCTACAACCTCGGCTGCGGCGGCCCCGGCTACACAGTGCGCCAGGTCGTCGACGTCGCCCGCGAGGTCACGGGTGCCCCCATTCCGGTGCGCCTCGGCCCGCGCCGCGCCGGCGACCCGGCGATCCTGGTGGCCAGCTCCTCGCGGATCCAGCGCGAGCTCGGCTGGCGCCCGCAGCTCGGCGCATTGACCACGATCGTCGAATCGGCGTGGGCGTGGCTCCGCGTCCACCCCCACGGCTACGCGCATTGACCCACCGGCGGCGCGCCCTCTCAATCGCAGGCCGTGGCGCATCCCCGCCGCTTCCGTCGTGCGGGAGCGCCCGACCCCGCTTCCGCACGACGGCGGCCGAACGCCGCGCGCGCGGGGAACAGAACAGGCCAGCCCCCGCGTTGTCCGCGTCGCCATGAACCCAGCCGCGCTGGCCGTGTCCCTGGTGCTGAACCTCACCGCCTGCCCGGAGGCGCCCGAGGAGACCGACCCGCCGCGAAGCGAGGTCGACCGCCAGCCGACCCGCCCGCTCGCGGGGCTCACGTACGAGCCCAGGGACGCCGCGGTGCGCCTCGCCGGCCTCGCCCGCGCCCTCGCCACGACCCGGGACCCGCATCTCCGGGCCGACCTGCTGCTCGCTCGCGCGACCCTGCACATGGCGCACGCGCGGCATGAGCTCCGCG
This sequence comes from Nannocystis punicea, assembly GCF_026965555.1. Lineage (GTDB taxonomy): Bacteria > Myxococcota_A > Polyangia > Nannocystales > Nannocystaceae > Nannocystis > Nannocystis punicea. Next base: position 8,185,304 of record NZ_CP114040.1, read on the forward strand.
CAGCGCTGGAGGCGACGCTGGACCGCGACCAGGCCGCCGCTCCGGCGCAGAAGCAGCGGCTTCTCGCCCTCGCGGCCGCGCACGAGGGGGCGAGGAAGCGAGCCCACGCGCGAGCGCTCGCCGACTTCGCCTTGCTCGTGTGCGCGCCGGGCGATCGCACCAGGGGCTTCGCCTGCGACCCGCCCGCGGCGCTCCGCGAATGGCAGCACATGGACGAGGCATTGCACCGACTCGCCTGGGTGCTGCTCGCGGAGCAACGCCCGGACGACGCCCGCCCCGTCCTGCGCCGGCTCGTCGATCGTCACCCCGCGTCGCCTCACCACACCGAGGCCCTCCTCGACGCCGCCGACCTGGCGTTCGAGCGCGCCGAGTTCGCCGGGGCCGAGCCGCTGTACCGACGAGCGATGAACGCCGCCGCGCCGGCGGCGTCGCGGGCGTACGCGATGGACCGGCTCGCATGGGTATTGTGGCACCTCGGCCGCGACGCCGAGGCGCTGTCGAGTCTCACCGCGGCCGTCACCCTCGCGCGTCACGAGCCTGTCGCCAGGTACCTGCGCCGCGACCTCGTGCAGCTGTACGCCCACATCGGCCGCCCCGCCGAGGCCCACGCCACCTTCGCGCGGGTCGCCCCCGAGCAGGCCCTCGAGCTGATGGTGCGGCTCGGCGAGACCTGGCTCGACCTCTGCCGGCCCGCCGACGCGGTCGCAGCATTCGCCGAGCTGCAGCGGCTCGCCCCGGACGACCCCCGCGAATGCGAATGGCAAGACCTCGTCACCGGCAACGTCGACCGGCTCGGCGACCCCGCGCGGCAGATCGCCGAGCTCGAGCGACAGCACGCCGCTCTGGCGCGCGCCCGGTCGCGCTGGCCGCTGGGCCACCCGCACCTGGCGCGCTGCACTGCAGCGACGCGCGAGCGCACCCTCGAGGTCGCGGTCGCCGCCCACGAACGATTCCGAAACACCCGCGATCGCGCGCTGGCCGAGCCGGTCGATCGCCTCTACGGCGCCTTCGTGACGCTCTTCCCCGCCGACGCCGAGGCGCCGCGCGTCCGCGTCTACCGGGCGGACGCCGCGTGGCTGCACGCCGAGATCGAGCGGAGAGACGCGGAGCGGTGGACGTTCGCCGCCGGCCGCTACGACGAGGCGATCGCCGCCGGGCTCGATCGACGACGCCACGACGACGCCGTCCATGCGCGCGACTTCGCCCGCAAGCACGCCGCCGAACACTCCCGCTGACGCGCCTCGAAGCACCATTGCGCTCACACCCCCGCACGATTGCCCGCGCGGCGACCGGCGGGCCCTCGGGGGCTTTCTCGCGAATGGTGGCATCCGTAGGTCGGCGCCGTGTGATCACGCCTTAATGTGCAGAGTGGCCGAGATAACCCTTGACAAGCTCCGTATCGGCGTCGCGTCCCGATCCGGCGTCGATCTTGCGACAGGGCGCCGCGCAGCGCGGCGCGGCGGCGGGGGCTCGGGAGCCGCGGCGCCCTGGGGTCCCGCCGGGCCGCCGGGAGAGCCGCGGCGGCTCCGCCCCGTCGGCGAGTGCTATGATATCCGGAGCGAACCGACACCCGGCACCGATCCGGCGGAGCGCCCGCCGACGGCGACCTCGGCTTGACTCGGCCCGAAGACTCCGAGTAGGGTCGCGCGCATTATATTGAGCGCTCCCGCAGCCGCACCGGAGCGCCCACGGTGCGGACGAACGCGCATGTCCACATTCGGGAAATACACGATCGTCGAGGCGATGAATGAGGACCTCGAGACCACGCTCTATCGCGGGTTTCGCAGCGAAGACCGCGCCCCGGTGACGCTCCGGCTGCCGCGCCGCTCGCCGCCGACGGCCCGCGACGTCGCGCGGCTGCAGCACGAATATTCGCTCCTCCGCGGCCTCGCCCTGCCGGGCGTGGTCGCTGCGCAGGCGCTCGAGCACCACGGCGACAGCCTCGCGCTCGTGCTCGCGTCGCCGCCGGGCGAGCCGCTCGACGCGGTCCTCCGCGCCGGCCGGCTGCCCTTGCGCGAGTCGCTGGCGATCGCCGCCGCCGTCGCCGACATCCTCGCCGGCGTCCACGCGAGCGGGGTCATCCACAAGCACATCAAGCCGGCCAACATCCTCGTCCGCCGCGAGCCGCTGACGGTCCACCTGGTCGGCTTCGGCCTGGCCACGCGGCTGTCGGTCGAGGCCCAGCGGCCCACCAGCCTCGACGCGCTCGAGGGCACCCTCGCCTATATGTCGCCCGAGCAGACCGGGCGCATGAACCGGTCGCTCGACCTCCGCACCGACCTCTACTCGCTCGGCGCGACGCTCTATCACATGCTCACCGGCGCCCCGCCGTTCCCGGGCGACGACCCGCTCGAGCTCGTGCACGGCCACATCGCCCGCGTGCCGGCGCCGCCGCGGCAGGTCGCCGACGTCCCCGAGGTCGTGTCGGCGCTGGTGATGCGGCTCCTGGCCAAGGCGCCCGAGGAGCGCTACCAGAGCGCGAGCGGCCTGGTCGCCGACCTGCGCGAGTGCCTGCGCCGGCTCGACGCCGGCGGCGGCATCGCCGACTTCCCGCTCGCGCGCCACGAGGCGAACGCGGCGCTGCGCCTGCCGCAGAGGCTCTACGGCCGCGACCGCGAGCTCGAGCTCCTGCTGGCCGCGTTCGCCCGCGTGCGCGCCGGCGCGACCGAGCTGCTGCTCGTCGCCGGCTACTCGGGCATCGGCAAGAGCGCGCTCGTCCAGGAGCTGCACAAGGAGATCGCGCGCGACGGCGGCACCTTCGTCGCCGGCAAGTTCGATCAGCTGGCGCGCAACGCCCCCTACGCGCCGTTCATGCAGGCCTTCCGCGACCTCCTGCGGCAGACCCTCGGCGAGAGCGGCGCTCGCCTGGCGCGGGTGCGCGACAACCTCTTGCGCGCCGCCGACGGCCACGCGCAGGTGCTCGTCGACCTGATCCCCGAGCTCGCCCACGTCCTCGGGCCCCAGCCGCCCGCGCCCGAGCTCGGGCCCACCGAGGCGCTCAACCGCTTCAACCGCCTGGTCGACGAGTTCGTCCAGACCTTCGCCGGCGACGGCGGCCCGCTGGTCCTGTTCCTCGACGACCTCCAGTGGGCCGACCTCGCCTCGCTCAAGCTGCTGCAATTGTTCCTGACCTCGCCGTCGCCGCGGCGGCTGCTGGTGGTCGGGGCCTACCGCGACAACGAGGTCGGGCCGGCGCACCCGTTGACCGCCGCCGTCGAGGAGCTGCGCGCCAAGGGCCTCGCCGTCCACGAGCTCGCGCTCGGCCCGCTGGCCCCGCATCACCTCGGCGAGCTGCTCGCCGACGTGCTCGGCGGCACCGTCGAGCACGCCATGCCGCTCGCGCGCGTCGTCTCGCGCAAGACCGACGGCAACCCGTTCTTCGTCGGCCTGTTCCTGCGCGGCCTCTACCAGGACGGCCTGCTCCGCGCGAGCCCCGGCGAGGGCGCCTTCACCTGGGACCTCGCCGCGATCGAGGCGCGCGAGGTCACCGCCAACGTCGTCGACTTCATGGGCCAGCGCCTGCGTCGCTGCGGCGAGGCGACCCAGCGGGTGCTGCGGCTCGCCGCCTGCATCGGCCACAAGTTCACCCTCGCCGCGCTCTCGACCATCTGCGCCGAGTCGCCCGAGGCGACCGCCGCCGCGCTGTGGGAGGCCCTCGAGGAGGGCCTCGTCCTGCCCGACAGCAACGACTACCGCTTCGTCCACCACGCCACGCCGGCGCTCGCCGGCGCGGGCGACGGCCTCGAGCTGTCCTATCACTTCTCGCACGATCGCGTGCAGCAGGCCGCGTACGCCCAGGTCCCCGAGGATCAGCGGGCCGCGACGCACCTGCGGATCGGCCGGCTGCTGCTGTTGCGGCTCGGCCCCGATCCGCGCCCCGACGAGCTGTTCGACGTCGTCGACCACCTCGACCTCGGCCGCGAGCACATCCACGACCCGGCCGAGCGGCGCCGGGTCTCCGCGCTCGACCTGGCCGTCGGTCGGCACGCCAAGAAGTCGACCGCCTACGCCGCCGCCGCCCAGTACCTGCGCGCCGGCATCGCGCTGCTGCCCGCGGACGCGTGGGACCACGACTACGCCCACACCTACGCCCTGCACTACGAGCTCGCCGAGGCCGAGTCGCTGGCCGGCGCCTTCGACCGCGCCGAGCAGCTGTTCGACCTGATCCACGCCCGCGCCCGCGACAACGTCGACCAGGCCAACGTCTACATCCTGCAGATGCGCCTCTACCAGGTCGCCGGCCGCTACGACGCCGGCGTCGACCTCGGCGTGCGCGGCCTGGCGCTGTTCGGCGTCGACATGCCCGCGGACGACGACGCCCTGCAGGCGGCGATGACCGACGAGGCCACCGCGATCGCGGGCAACATGGCCGGCCGCCCGATCCCGTCGCTGCTCGACGCGCCGCGGATGACCGACCCGACGCACCGCGCGATCCTCTCGCTGATGGTCGGCATCATGCCGTGCGCGTACATCGGCCGGCCCAAGGTGTTCCCGTACTTCGCGCTCACGGCCGTCAACTTCTCGCTGCGCCACGGCAACGCCGAGGACTCGTGCTTCGCCTACAGCGTGTACGGCTTCATGCTCATCACCGTGTTCGCCGACGCGGCCGCCGGCTACGCCTTCTCGGAGATGTCGATCCAGCTCAACGAGCGGTTCGGCGACACCAGGCTGCGCGGCACCCTGCTGCACCTGCACGGCGACCACATCAACTTCTGGCGCCGCCCGCTGCGCACCGACTTCCCGATCCTCGAGCAGGCCTTCCACGCCTGCGTGTCCGCCGGCGACCTCGTGTACGCCTCCTTCCTGGCCTTCGAGACAGTCTGGCAGCACATCGAGGTCGGCACCCCGCTGAGCGAGGCCCGCCGCGCGGCCGAGCGGTTCGCCGCGTTCGCGCGCGAGAGCAACAACGAGGCCGTCTACCACACCATCCGATTGCAGCAGCAGTTCCTCGACAGCCTGGCCGGCCGCGTCCGCCCGGGCACGCTGCTCGACAGCGACGACTTCGACGCCGAGGAGAACCTCGCGCGGCTGACCCGCGCCAGCTTCGGCTGCGGCATCGCCTTCCATCACATCATCCGCCTGATCCTGCTCTACACCTACGGGCGCCACGACGAGGCGCTCGCCGCCGCCGCCGCCGCGCGCGAGGTCCTCGGCGCGGTGATGGCGATGCCGATCGAGGCCACCTTCCACCTGTACGAGGCGCTCGCAGTGTGCGCCCGCTCCGGCGAGGTCGACGCCACGCAGGCCCTGGCCGACCGCGACGTCCTGCGCGGCAGCATCTTCAAGCTGTCCCGCTGGGCCGACGACTGCCCGGAGAACTTCGAGCACAAGTACCTGCTCGTGCGCGCCGAGGAGGCGCGCGTCACCGGCCGCGCGCTCGAGGCCGAGGAGCTGTACGACCAGGCGATCGCCTCGGCGCGGCGCCACGGCTTCACGCAATACGAGGCGCTGGCGAGCGCCCTGTGCGGCGAGTTCTACCGCCAGCGCCAGCGCAGCTTCATCGCCCCGGTGTACATGCGCGCCGCCCACGACGGCTTCCTGCAGTGGGGCGCGCCCGCCAAGGCGGCGCTGATCGCCCGCGAGTTCCCGCCGCCGGTCAGCGCCCCTGCGGGCCTGCCCGTCCTCGCGCCGGCCGACGGCGCCACGGCGGACGGCGCCGCCGCGCTCGACCTGGCGACGGTGGTGCGGCTCGGCCAGGCGCTCGTCGGCGAGATCGAGCTCGACAAGCTGCTCGATCGACTGGTCCGCATCGTCATGCAGAACGCCGGCGGCACGCGCGTGTACCTCCTGCTCGACCGCGACGGCGCGCTCGAGCTGGCGGCCGCCGCCACGGCCGACAGCGACGTCGTCGAGGTCGTCCCCGGCACCCCGCTGTCCGCCCGCCCCGACGTCCCGGCGACCCTCGTGAACTACGTCGCCCGCACCCGCGAGGCCGTGGTCCTCGGCGACGTCGCCCGCGACGCCCGCTTCGCCGCCGACCCCGCGCTCGCCGCCCGCCAGGTCAAGTCGGCGCTGTGCCTCGCGCTCGCCCACCGGCGCCGCACCAGCGGCATCCTCGTCGTCGAGAACGACCTGATCCGCGACGCCTTCAGCCGCGGCCGCGTCGAGCTGCTGCAGGTGCTGTGCGCCCAGGCGGTCACCGCCGTCGAGAACGCCCTGCTGTACCGCCACGTGGTCGAGGCCGGCAACGCGCTGGCCCGCGCCAACGAGCGCCTCGAGGCCGACGTCGCCCAGCGCACCGAGGACCTGCTGGCCGCCAACGAGCGCCTGTCGGCCGAGCTCGTCGAGCGCGAGCGAGCCGAGGAGGCCCGCGCCCTCATGCAGGAGGAGATGATCCGCATGCAGCAGGCGCTGCTCGCCGAGCTGTCGACGCCGATGATCCCGATCACCGACGCGATCGTGGTCATGCCGCTGATCGGCACGCTCGACTCGGCCCGCTGCGATCACGTGCTGCACGCGGCCCTGCAGGGCGCCGAGGCCAGGCGCATGCGCGTGGTCATCTTCGACGTCACCGGCATGAAGGGCATCGACACCGGCGGCGCGATCGCCCTGATCCAGGCCGCGTCAGCGCTGCGCCTGCTCGGGGCGCGCACAGTGCTGACGGGCATCAACCCGGAGACCGCGTCGATGTTCGTCGACCTCGGGATCGATCTGCGCGGCATCGCCACCCGCGGCACCCTGCAGGACGGCATCGCCTTCGCCATGCAGCTGCTCGGTGACAAGCGCCGTCCCGCCGCCCGCTGACCGCCCGCCGAGATCGACTGCTACAGCCCGTTCGTCCGCGGAAGGTCCATTTCGCTACTCGACAGCGTTCGCCGCGCGGAGGCACTCGCACGGCGCGACCGGGCCCCGGAGACGGCCCGTTCGCCGCGCGGAGGCACTCGCACGGCGCGACCGGGCCCCGGATGAAGCGCGGCGAGGGTCGCGGGGCCGGTGTCCGGGGGCGCGCCGGCCCTCGGGCAGTCCTCGGACTTCGAGACGACCGGCCTGCTTCGCCCCGGCAATTGCCTCGTCCTGCGGAACTCGGTCCGACACGCCCCCGGCCCCCGTCCTCCGGGAGCTCTCTTTGGGCGGTGACGGTCGACTCCGTCGAGATCCGGGGCCCGGTCGCGCCTGAACCAAGAGACAGGTCCACGACGAATGCTCAACCGCGTTCGCCAAGGATGATCGCTCGCCACGAAGACAAGGAGCAAGCGCAGCGAGGATCTAGGCCGAGATGCGCCGCGAGGGCGTCGCGCAGGCGGAGATCGACGGGTTCTTGCGGCAAGTACGAGCACAGGCGCCGCGCTTCAAGCAGACCCAGGAGCTGCGCGACTCCGACGGCCGCTACTTCACCGCCTGCCGCGATGTCCTGCGCTCGCCTCGGCGGCCCCCGCCGTCAGCGAGACCTCGCCTGCCCCGCGCGCGGCTGAACGACGGCCGATTCTCTGCTACCGTCGCGTCCCTGCCTGTCCGCGAGCACTTCTCAGCATGTTTTTTAACACATGCTCGCAAGGACAGGCCGCCGTCATGAGCCTCGACCACGAATTTCTCCTGCTCGACCGAGACACGCCGCTCGACTTCGAGAGCGGCCTTCCATTCATCCACGATCCGCGGGCGCTGCACATTCACGACAGCGTCATCGGCTACATGTTCGACACCCTCCAATTCATCCCCACGGTGAACCCGGAGCGGGGCGACGAGCAGCACGGGCTCCTCTACTATGGGAGCACCGTGATCCGCGGGCCCGGTGCCGCGATCGCGGCGAAGGTGTTCCACGCCTGGGCCGATCTGTTCGCCGCCGGCCCGCCGCGCCCGCGCTTGACCGGCCCCTACCTCCTGTCCCACGGCGAGACCGACGACGACGACCCGGGCGAACCGGCGAACGACGAGGAATACCTCACGGCGCCCGCCGAGCCCAACACTCACGACCTTCGCCACGACCACGGCGGCGACCCCATCCGCTTCGAGTTCGACCGCGACGCCCTCGTCGCCGCGCTCCGGAGGCTCGCCGACTGGTGCGCCCTCGTCGCCGCCGACGATCGCCACATCGTGCTTCACCACGGCATTTGAAGGCACCCCTGCTCGTCAGCGCGGCCGATCGATCCGCAGCGTCTCGATCACCGCGCGCAGCGCCGGCGTCACGTGGCGCCGGCTCGGCCAGTACAAAAAGCTCCCGGGGAGCAGCGGGCACCAGTCGGCCAGCACAGGGACCAGCGCGCCCGCGGCCACGTGCGCAGCCACGTGGCTCGCGAGCGCGTAGGCCAGGCCCACGCCGGCGACGGCGGCCTCGACGAGCAAGCGCGGCTCGTTGGTGACGAGGGCCGACTCCATCGTCACCGACAGCGCCCGGCCGTCCTGCTCGAGCTGCCACTTATAAAACACCCCGGACGAGTGGCGGTAGTTCACCGCGCGGTGCTGGCGGAGCTCCTGCGGCGTCTTCGGCGGCGGGTGGCGCTCGAAGTATTCGGGCGAAGCCACGATCGCCGCGCGCTCGTCGGGGCCGACGCGGACCGACACCATGTCCTTGTCGACCATGTCGCCGAGGCGCACCCCGGCGTCGAAGCGATCGGCGACGATGTCGGCCAGAGTGTCGTCGGCCACGATCTCGAGCACCACCTGCGGGTACTTGCGCGCCAGCTCGGGCAGGCGGGGCGCCAGCAGCCGCAGCGCCGCGTCGCGGTGCACCGTCAATCGCACCGGCCCGGCCGGCTCGTCGCGCAGCTCGGCCAGCCCGTCGAGCGCGGCCGCGACCCCGTCCATCGCCGGCACCAGCGTCGCCAGCAGTTGCTCCCCCGCGCTCGTCGGCGCCACGCTGCGGGTCGTGCGGTGCAGCAGGCGCACGCCCAGGCGCTCCTCGAGCCCGGTCATCGCGTGGCTGATCGCCGACGTCGACAGGCCCAGCCGCGACGCCGCCTTCGTGAAGCTGCGCGCCTCCGCGACCGCCACGAACACCGCCAGGTCCGGCCAGTCCTCGCGCCTCATTGTTGAACCTCGCTCATCGGCCCTTCCTGTCCCGGCTGTCTACTCGACCCCGGCGGCCGCGCCTAGCCTGGCGCGCGAAGGAGCCTCATGCCCGAAGTCCGAGCCTACGCCGCCCAGTCGGCCACCAGCGGCCTCGCCGCGACCACCATCGTCCGCCGCGAACCTCGCCCCGACGACGTCGTGATCGACGTCGCGTATTGCGGGATCTGCCACACCGACCTCTCCCAGACCCGCAACGAGTGGGGCGGCGCCGAGTACCCCATGGTGCCCGGTCACGAGATCACCGGCATCGTCCGCGCCGTCGGCGACCACGTCCACGACCTCGCCGTCGGCGCCCGCGTCGGAGTCGGCTGCTTCGTCGACGGCGGCTGCTCGAAGGGCATCGGCGACCGCGAGCACGAGCACCGCGACTTCGCCAACCTCGTCGCCACCTACAACGGCCACGAGCACGACGGTGCCCTGACCTACGGCGGCTACTCGCAGTCGATCGTCGTCAGGCGCCCCTACGTGCTCGAGATCCCCGACGCCCTCCCGCTCGACGCCGCCGCCCCGCTGCTGTGCGCCGGCATCACCCTCTACAGCCCGCTCGTGCACTGGCAGGCCGGCGCCGGGCGCACGGTCGCCGTCGTCGGCCTCGGCGGCCTCGGTCATCTGGGCGTCAAGCTCGCGCGCGCCTTCGGGGCCGAGGTCACCGTCCTCAGCCGCACCGACGACAAGCGGGCCGACGCCCTCGCCCTCGGCGCCCATGACTTCCACGCCACCGCGGACCCCGAGACCTTCGCGCGACTGGCGGGCCGCTTCGACCTCGTCCTCGTCACCGTCGGCACCACCCTCGACTGGAGCGCCCACCTCCGGCTCCTGCGGACCGACGGCGCCCTGGTCCTGCTCGGCATGCCCGACGCCCCGGGCAGCGTGAACGCCTTCGAGCTCATCACCCAGCGCAGGTCGCTCGCCGGCTCGGCCATCGGCAGCATCCCCGAGACCCGGCGCATGCTCGAGTTCTGCGCCCGCCACGGCATCACCGCCGACATCGAGACCATCCCGATCCAGGACCTCGCCGCCGCCTACGCCCGCATCGACCGCGGCGACGTCCGCTACCGCTTCGTCATCGACATGCAGTCGCTCGGCCGCGAGCCGCCCGCGCCCTGAGCCTGTCCGAACGGGCCTGCCCGCTCGAGCAGGTCCCAAAAAACATGCCCGATCGAGCATGTCCACACGGACACCCCGATCGGGCACCTCGCGGGGCGCGGCGTGGGCCCGCGCCGCCGCTCACGGCGTGTAGGCGATGTCGAGCTTGCCGGCCACGGCCACCGCCGCGTCGACGAAGCCGTTCTTGATGTCGAAGTTCTCGATCTGCAGGTCGGTCAGCTCGGTGTTCACTTGCAGCTTGCCGGCCATCGCGGTCCCGAGCGCCTTCGCCACCGCGTCGCTGAGGGCGGCGGCCTTGGTGTCGAGCTTCCAGCGGGCCTTCTCGTCGACCTGCTTGCGCAGCGCCGCGTAGTACTGCTCCGACAGCTTCTTCAGCTGCGCGTTGTCGGAGTCGACCGTGTAGTCGAAGTTCTCGATCGACAGCTCGCGCGCCCGCGAATTCCAGGTGAGCTCGCCTTGCAGCTTGAGCTCGCCGCGGATCGCCCCGCCGACGCCGACCGCCACGGTGATCCGGCGCGAGCCCCTCGCCGCCGCCTCGTCGACCAGCTTCACGTGGGTGACGCGGATCTCCGGCGAGCCGCGGCCGCCGAACGACATCTCACCCAGCCGCTTGTTCAGCTCGTCGTTGAGCTGCTCGAGCGGCAGGCGGAGGCGCGACTTGAACGCGAAGCCCGGCGGGTCGGTCACGGGCTGCAGCTTCGGCAGCGGCGTCGGCTTGACCGCCGGCTTGTCGCCGAGCTGCACCACCAGCTGACCGGCGAGGCCGACGTCGACGCGCAGGTCCTTGCCGTCCATGCGCGGCTGCGCCACCCCGATCGACTCCGGCTTGGCGACCAGCCACGCCGGCGTCGAGCAGATCGCCCCCGCCTCGGTCGGGCAGCGGCCTTGGCCGAGCTGCTGCAGCGACTGCGGCTGCTGCAGCGCCGTCCACAGCGTCTGCGCCTGCTTCTTCAGGTTGAGCTGCTTCTCGAACTGCGCGTCGGCCTGGTTGAGCGCCTTCTGGACCTGCGGCACGATCTGCGCCTGCAGGTTCTTGTTGACCATCGGCGCCATGGTCTCCTTGGTGACGCACACCTTGGCCAGCGCCTTGACGCACACCTGCCCGCTCGGCGCCGGCCCGAAGTCGATGTCGTCGAGCCCGGCCTGCGCGGTCACGCGGAAGTCGTCCTCGATCTTGAACTTCGCGTGGAACTTGGCGGCGATCCGCTGCGGCTCCGCCTTCGTGCCCCACGTCTCGCCCTTGGTGATCCAGATGACGCGCTTGCCGATCTTCGTCGACGCGCGCACGTCGGCCGCGTAGCGCACGTTTACCGTCACGTCGAGCCGGCCGTCGTCGAACGTGGCCTTGATCGGGTCGCGCCAGACCGTGTAGCGGGCCTCGATCTTGGTCGCCGCCTTCGGATCGCTGACCACGTGCCAGTCCTGCGTGATCGTCTTCTGGATCAGGCTGTCGACCTTCTTCACCGACTCGGCGAAGTCGACGCGCAGCGGCACCACGATCTGCGTCCCGTCGCGCACCGTCGGCGGCGGCTCTTCCGGCTTCGGGGTCGGCCGCGGCGCCGGCGGCTTCGGCTGCGGCTTCGGCTTGGCCGGCTTGCCGGCGCCCGACGGCGCGGGCTTCGGGGTCGGCTTCGGCTTCGGCTTCTGGCTCGTCGGCTTCGGCTTCGGCTTCGCGGGCTTGGGTCGTCCGGCCGCACCCTTCGGCGGGGCGCTCGGCGAGTACGGCACTCGGACGATGGTGCAGCTGCAGAGGAACGCGAGCAGCGTCGCGAAGGTGAGCGTGGATCTCGGGAGCATTGCCGTCCTCAGACTCTGATTTCCCGGCGCGCTTCACTCGCGCGACCGCGGACCTCGGGCCGGCCCGAGCATCGCCGGCACGGCCTCGCCAGGGAAGCCGCGCCTCGCCGGCGCGCGATCGCCCGTGCCCTCGCGCCGCGCTCGCGCGGCCGCGCGTGCCCATGCACCTGTCCAGCCTCTCGCGGGCCCGCAGGCCCCGAATTCCGCGGACCGCCGCGCTCGCGCATCATCCGCCGACACCGCGCGCCCAGCCCTGGGGCTGACCCCGAGCGCGCTCGATCCGCGACGGCTCGAGCGATCGCTCTGAGCGAGCTCACGCCGCCTGCAGGCCCGGCGTCGGGCGAGTTCGCTGCAACGCGTTCCACCCCTCCCGGTGCATGAACGAATCATCACCTCGACGACGGCTCCGCGAGCGTGTCGCACGCTGTCTCATCGGCCATGTCTCTTCGGGCAGTATCGATCTGTCTCATCGACCATGTCGAGAACCGCGACGCGCCGAGCTCGACTCGGCGGCCCACCTCCGACCGCTCGAACTCTGCGCGCGCAGCCGTCGAGAGACACACCATTCATCACAAGCGCCGCGAATCCGGCGACCGATCGCAACACTGGCATTCCCGGCGTTCCGCTCTCGGATTCCCCGCGCCGCGGCCGCGCCCGCGGCGAAGGTCGCGCTCGAGCTCGCTGCATGTGAATCGATATCCCACGCGCGTGCTTTGCGCTCACACGATTGAGCACAGACATCCGTGCGCGCTCGTGCCCAGTCCTGGCAATCGACGATCGCCGTTCTCTCGCCTTCTCGCCGCCGCAGGGCCGCTTGCGGCGGTAGCGGCTCGCTTTTCGCGTGGCCGATGTTCTCGGTCGAGTCAGGGAACGAACATGCGTACCAAGCACAAAACCCCCGCCTGGATCGCGCTCACGCTTGCCTTCGGCCTCGCTTGCGATCACGATCTGCTCGACTCGCGCAAGGGCGACGCGCCCGAGCTCATCCCCTGCGCCGGCCCCGTCGACCTCCTGTGCCCCGAAGGGCTCGTCTGCGTCGACGACGGCGCCGACGACTGCGACCCCGCGCAGGGCGCCCTCGATTGCGCCGGGCACTGCCTGCCGATCGATCCGGTCGCCTGCGGCGGCCTCGCCGGCTTCGACTGTCCCGGAGGACAGGCGTGCGTCGACGACCCCAGCGACAGCTGCGACCCCGACGACGGCGGCGCCGACTGCCTCGGCCTCTGCCTCCCGTCGCCGATCGCCCACTGCGGCGGCCTCACCGGCCTCGAGTGCCCCGAGGGCCTGCTGTGCGTCGACGATCCGAACGACGACTGCGACCCCAGCAACGGCGGGGCCGACTGCATCGGCGTGTGCGAGGAGCTCACCGAGCCCGAGGACGAGCAGCGCAAGGCCCCCTGACCTGCGCTACTGCCCGCGCGCCAGAGTGAACGACGGCCCGTCCTTCAGCATCACGTCGACCCGGCCGTCGCCGTCGAAGTCGGCCGCCGCCGCGAGGACGCCGGCGCCGATCAGACACGGCTCGAAGCCCGGCCCCGTGCTGCGGTACAGCACGACCAGGCCGTCGCCGTCGGCGAGGAGGTCGGTGCGCCCGTCGGCGTCGGCGTCGAGCGCCTGGCGGACCCACCGATCGATCGGCACCTCGAACGGCTCGAGCGCTGCGAACATCGCGTCGCCCAGGCCGAGGTGGCGATTGAAGTGCGGCGACTGGTGATGGCCCTGGGTGACGATGTCGATCACCCCGTCGCCGTCGTAATCGCCGGCCACGAGCACCGGCGGGTCGGACGACTCCGCCAGGCCCACGTCCGGCAGCGTCACGTAACCGTCGCCCTCGCGCAGGTGCATCGCGATCGGCGGCATCCCCAGCGTCGCGTTGCAATCGCCGACGACCGCGAAGTCGAGGTCGCCGTCGTCGTCGAAATCGGCCCAGTCGGAGCCGGTCGCGTAGCACGCCGAAACTTGCAGCTGATGGCCTGCCGTCAGCACGCCGGCGTCGGCCAGCAGCACGTCGACCGGCTCCGAGTGACGGCCGCCGAAGCTCACGTCGCTGTCGCCGTCGCCGTCGACGTCCGCGACCCGGAACGTGTAGTAGAGCGCCTCGCTCGGCGTCGACAGCGGCGGCGCCAGCTCGCCGCCGACGTTCAGCTGCACCTGCAGCTCCTGGGCGATCGTGAAGTCGTAGTGCACCACGTCGACGCCGCCGTCGCCGTCGAAGTCGCCGCCTGCCATCTGCCCGCCGTTGGCGATGTCGTGCACCAGCCCGGCCGTGAACGTCGCCCCGTCTCCGCCGTTGAAGTGGATCTGTGCCGTCCCGCCGCCGGGCTTGACCACGAGGTCGATCGTTCCGTCCTGGTCGAAATCCCCGGCGACAAAGGCCTGGCCGACCAGGCCGCGGACCGCGACCTCGGCGAAGCCGCAGTCCGCGAGACCATCCTGCCCGCCGGTCGTGGTGGTGCCGGGCTCGTCCGTCGTGCTCGCCGTCGCCGTCTCCGGCTCCCCGCTCGTCGTCGTCGTACCGGTCGTCCCGGGCCCGCTCGTCGGATCTTCCGTGCTCACCGTATCGCTCGCGCCCTCCGACGAGGGCTCCGCGCTCGTCGCCGTCGAGCCGCTCGCGGTGTCGGTATCGCCGGGCGTACCCGGACCACACGCGCCTGCGACCACCAGCCCCACGACCGCCAACATCCGCTCGTATCGATGCATCACCTCAAGCTCCCCTCTTAAAAAACACGATCGGCCGCCGCGATCGCCCGACGAGAAAGTACCGCATTCCCCGGCATGCGTCGAGCGAAGCTTCGACGTCGTGACGCCGTCATGCTCCAGGCAAAAAGCGCCGCCCCGTCCGTCGCTGAGCCCGAGGCTCGCCGCCACACATCGTCCTCGCGCTCCTCGAATCATACCACCCCGATGAATGACGCCACTTCGATCGCAAATCATGACAGGTCGACCTCGAGACGCCGGTGCGACAAGCCGGCGACCGCCCAATCCCACTCGCGTCCAGCCCCGCAGACCTCGCCGCAGACCGCGTCTTTGACAGATCTCCGGCCTTCACGGCCGCGTGAGCCAGCGCCAGGGGAGCGGCCGGCGACCCCTCGAGACCGCCGCCGTCAGCGTTCCGGGACTTCTGCCCTCGTCTCGCCTCCCTGCTCGCGCGCGCGATCGCGCCGGCCTTCTGGTACGCTGAGCCGATGAGCCTGCGTCGCGTGCCCCCGTGTGTCTATCTATTGGCCCTGCTCGCTGCCTGCACCAATTCGCAGGGCGCCGACGACGGCACCGGCACCACGACCACCGAGACCACCGACGGCCCCGAGAGCACCGGCACCGACGCGCCCACCGGCACCACCGGCGACCCGACCACGACCGAGCCGCCCACCGGCACCACCGACGTCGGCAGCACCACCGGCCCCGACGAGCCGCCGCCCGAGCCCGAGTCGTTCCCGGTGCTGCAGGACATCGTGTTCTACGACGGCTACGCCGCCACGGTCGACGAGCCGATCCCCGAGGGCGTCCTCCGTCACAGCAATGCGCTGGTGGCGACGCGGTTCACCGACGAGATGCTCGCCAAGGTGCAGACCACCCTGACGCTCGGCGTCATCGTCGGCGCCCTGTGCGACAACTACGATCGGCTCGGCTCCGTCAACCTGGCCCTCGTGCCGAAGGGCGCGCAGACCTACGTCCCCGCCGAGGTCGACCGCATCGAGGTCGCGCGGTTCATCACCCCGTTCATGGACATGAACAAGCACCCGATGACGGTGCCGTACGAGTGGCAGGCCAGCGACCTCGTGCCGATCTTCAAGGACCCCGACCTCCTGGCCGAGTACGACTTCTGGTTCGAGCTCAGCATCTTCGGCGTCCCCTACGCCGCCAACAACGAGGTCGCCGGCTGCGCCGACCGCAACGACACCCAGCTCGGCACCCTGCTCCTCTACACCGACAGCAAGAAGCCCGCCCCCGACTTCGGCGTCCTCGTGCCGGTCGCGATCAGCCAGGACTTCAACAATTACACCGAGGGCGCCAGCGACGAGCTCGGCACCACCCGCAAGACGGTCACCTTCGAATTGCCCGCCGACACTGCCGACGCCCAGCTCGTCCTCATCACCTCCAATCACGGGGCCAACGCCGGCGGCGAGGAGTACATCCGCCGCGAGCACTACGTGTACGTCGACGGCGAGATGGTGCTGCAGTACAAGCCCGGCCGCCCCTCGTGCGAGCCGTTCCGCCCCTACAACACCCAGCCGAACGGCATCTACGGCCCCTACCCGCAATCCGACGAGGACTGGCAATCGTTCAGCAACTGGTGCCCGGGCGACGTGATCGACACCCGCATCATCCCCTGGGGGGCCGCGAGCGCCGGCACCCACGAGTTCGTGATCGACGTCCCGGACGCCACCTTCGTCGACATGCAGGGCAACTTCCCGTTCTCGCTCTACGTGCAGGCGCAGTAGCGCGCCGGAATCACCCGCACCGCGGGCGCGCCCTCCCGCGACGAGCCCCCGAGGGGGAGCCCGGCCGCGGCGAGGATCCGCCCGCCGCGGCGAATTCCTCCCCGTGACTGGCCCCGGCGCGATCGCTCCCGGTCGCCTCGGTGTTCATCGTCCGCCGTCCCGCCGTGGATTCGTCGCACCGCCGACGACCCCGAGGGTCACCCGAAAATCCCCGTTCTCGCCGGGGTCCCCTGCGCATGCCGAGGCCGCGGCCCACGGGCCCCTCGGGTCCGCGGACCGCAGTTCGTCCGCGCCGGTCGGCGGAAATGTCGGCGCCACCACTGCGGCCGTTCGGATACCATGGCCAACGTGACCCGCTTCGGCTTCGTACCGCTTACCCTGCTCGTTCACATTGCTTGCGCCACCGATCCCGCCGCCAACGACGAGGCCGGCGACACGCAGGATACGACCACCGGGACCGACACCAGCGAGACCGGCGGCACCGTGCCGACCACCAGCGTGAGCGGCACCGTCAGCGAGACCGGCGAGACCACGGGCGAGCCGCCCATGCTCGACACCTACAAGTTCGCCGGCGGCTGTTACTCCCTGCGCAGCGGCGACGCCTATCTCGCGGCCAGCGGCGACAGCTTCTCGTTCGCGGCCGACAAGGCCGGCGCCGCCCGCTTCACCATGAGGGCCGCCGACCTCGGCACCTACCTGTTCTACGATCAGGACGGCGGCTACCTCGTCGCCGACAGCGGCCCGCTCGTGCGCCAGACCGTGCTCGAGTCCGACGTCACCCTCATCGACGACGCCTACGTGTCCGGCGCCGAGTGGACCCTCGAGACCTCCGTGGTCGACTGGTCGCAATACCAGCTGCGCAACCGGCGGAACGACCTCCTGCTCGGCACCGACGCGCTCGCCGACCAGGGCGTGCCCGTCACCTTCGAGCCGGCCGACGGTTGCAAGCAGTACCCCGAGCTCACCCTCGACGCCAGCGGCCAGATCGCCCAGACCATGTTCGACGACGGTGACCTCTACGGCATCGTCGACACCCACTCGCACATCCACTCGAACTACGCCTTCGGCGGCGGCGGCCTGTTCCACGGCGGCGCCTACCACCGCCTCGGCGTCGAGCATGCCTTGCCGGACTGCTCGATCTCCCACGGCGAGATGGGCCGCAAGGACTTCTTCGGCTACATCTTCGACGCCTCCGGCAACGAGGACGCCGACCTCGCCAGCCTCCTGCCCGACCTGGTCGCCAAGCAGCTCAGCGAGGACAACCACGCCACCGCCGGGTACCCTGATTTCACCGAGTGGCCCAACGGTCCCCGGCGCTCGACCCACCAGACCCAGTACTGGTTGTGGCTGCAGCGGGCCTACCTCGCCGGCCTGCGCCTGGTCGTCCAGCACGCCACCACCAACGCCATCATCTGCGACTTCATGATCGGCGAGGGCATCCAGAAGAGCCGCTACGGCTGCGACGACATGACCGCGGTCGACCGCATCATCGACGAGACCTACGCCATGGAGCGCTACATCGACGCCCAGTCGGGCGGGCCGGGGCTCGGGTGGTTCCGCGTCGTCCACACCCCCGCCGAGGCGCGCGAGGTGATCGCCGGCGGCAAGCTGGCAGTCATCCTCGGCATCGAGACCTCCAACCTGTTCGATTGCAAGCTCACCCCGCACGACGGCGACCCGACCTGCGACGAGGCCTACGTCGAGGCCCAGCTCGACCACTACTACGATTTGGGCGTGCGCGCGGTCTTCCCCGTCCACAAGTACGACAACAAGTTCTCGCCCGGCGACGGCGACCGCGCCTTCATCGAGCTCGGCAACTTCGCCAACAGCGGCCACTGGTCCAACTTCACCCTCGATTGCCCCGAGCCGCAGGTCGGCGGGTTCGACAGCGGCAACGTCAACTTCGGCGGCCTCAACATGCCGCGCGACGTCTACGATTCGCCCGCGCCGATCGACAACAGCAAGTTCCCGACCGCCCCGCTCACCACCACGGGCATGTACCTCGGCCAGATCACCGAGCCCGCGCTGGAGGGCCCCTACTGTCAGAACGCCACCCTCACCCCGCTGGGCGAGCACGTCCTCGACGAGATGATGGCGCGCGGCATGATCATCGAGGTCGACCACCTCCCGCAGTGGTCCTACGTGCGCGCCTACGAGCTCCTGCAAGCCGCCAATTACCCCGCCTCGGGCAGCCACGGCCGCAACAACAGTGGCCTCCTCTACGAGCTCGGCGGCGTGTCGGCCAGCAGCCTCGGCGTCTGCCGCGGCGACGCCCCCGGCGCCACCGTCGAGGGCTTCAAACAGAAGATCCAGTTCATCATGGACAACGGCGGCTACCCGGCCGAGGGCTTCGGCTTCGACCTCAACGGCTTCGCCGGCGCCCGCGGGCCCCGCTTCGGCGACGGCGTGTGCCCGACCCCGCAGACCGACCCGGTCACCTATCCCTTCTCGTCCTTCGCCGGCGACATCGAGTTCACCCCGCCCGTGGTCGGCAACCGCGAGCTCGACTTCAACACCGAGGGCCTGGCCCACATCGGCCTCCTGCCCGAGCTGATCGAGGACGCCCGCCGCGACGCCGTCGACGAGGCCGATCTCGAGCCGCTGTTCCGCTCGGCCGAGGGCTACATCCGCATGTGGGAATTGGCCGAGGCCCGCGCCGCCGAGCTCGGCCGCTGAGCATCTCATGACAATCACGGCGCGCCCGCTCCCGCGAGGATCGGCGCGCCGTGATCGGCGCATCGGGTGATTGCCGCCACCTTGACGCGGGCTCGCGTGATTCGCAGCGAGCCCGCGAATTCTGTATTCAGGCGCTCGTCGGCACCGCAAGCGCGCGGCGATGAGGCGTCGAGCCCGGCTCGTCGTCGCACCTCGCGAGGCCCTCCGGGGTCCCCTGCATCGAGACAGTCGATACCCGCTTCGCCGGGCGGGTCTCGCAGACCGCACCCCTCTCCCCCGGGGCACCGCCCTCACACCATTCGTATTCCCGCCGCCGTCGCCCGCGAAATCACGCGCCCGCGAGCGCGTGCGCGACCCCTTCGGCTTGCTGCAGGCCTCCCCGCCGCGCATCCTTTCGACCGTGTCAGGATTTCATGGGCTCGTCGTCGGTCTCGTCGTCGTCGCCACGCCCGTCGCGTCGCTGCCCGTCGCGCAGCCGGAAGGTCCGCCTCCGCCCGCTCCAGCCGTTCCCGCCGCGCCCGAAACCGTCGACGTCGCGCCCGCGACTACCCCTGCACCGCCGACCCCCGCGCCCGAGACCGTCGACGTCGCGCCCGCGACTGCCCCTGCACCGTCGACCCCCGCGCCCGAAACCGGCCCCCCTGCGCCCGCCGATCCCCCGCCCGGCTTCTACGACCCGCCCCCCGGCCTCTACGATCCGCCCCCCGGCTACTACGACGCCGAGACCCCCGGCGCGCCGCCCGTGTTCCGCGATCCACCGCCTGGCCACTACGACCCTCCGCCGGGCCGCTACGACCCCCCGCCGGGCTTCTGGGCGCCCGCGACCGTCGACCGCCCCATGCCCTTGCCGGTCCCCCTCCACGTGCCCGCCCCGACGGCCACGCCCGCGTCCACGCCCCCGGACGACGAAGCCTGGCGCCGCTGGTCCGCGCGCAAGCGGTCGCTCCAGCTCCGCACCGGGCTCGGCGGCGGCTTCTTCGGCGTCAGCGTCGTCGCCAGCGCGGCGCTGCTCATCAACGACTGTGGTGATTGCCGCGACAACGACAGCCGCTTCTTCGCCTTCGCCTCGTTGTTCGTGCTGGCGACCGCTTCCTTCGTCTTCGGCGCCGTCAGCGGCGCCCAGCTCGCCATCCACAACACCCGCAAGCCGGCCGCCGTCCTCGGCGTCGCCCCAGGCGGCCTGCGCATCAACTTTTAGCCGCGCGCCAGGAGCCGCCGGAGAGGGCCCGGAGCGCGTCCCTTCTGCGACCTTCACGAAGAGCCACGTCATTCGCGGCGAATGACGCGGCACAGTCCTCGTCGTGCAGCGCGGCGACGTGCAGTCGTTCGCGACTCGTCCGCGCGCCGTGATCGCGGGGCGGACGATTGCTGCGACCTTCACGAAGACTCGCAGCACCCCCGACCGCGATTTCGCGGTTCAGCGCCTCATCGCGCCGACTCCCTGCGAAAGCGCGGCGACGCGGCCGTCGATCGTCGCATCGCCCATTCACGGCGCATCAGCCTCGTGCTGGCACCTCGCGCGGTCCTCGGCGTGCCCCTGCATCGAGCGGGTCTCGCAGACCGCACGCCCTCGGAGCACCCCGCTCGTGCCATTCGTATTCCCTTCGCGGCCGGCCGCGAAATCACGCGACCTGCGACCTCTCGCCCGACCACCTCGGCTTGCTGCAGACCCCACCGCTGCGCATCCTTGCAACCGTGTCAGGATTTCATGGGCTCGTTGTCGGTCTCGTCGTCGTCGCCACGCCCGTCGCGCCGCTTTCGGTCGCGCAGCCGGAGAGTCCGCCCCCGTCCGCGGGTCCGGCCGTTCCCGCCGCGCCCGAAACCGTCGACGTGGCGACCGCGACTGCCCCTGCACCGTCGGCTCCCGCGCCCGAGACCGTCGACGTCGCGCCCGCGACTGCCCCTGCACCGTCGACCCCCGCGCCCGAAACCGGCCCCCCTGCGCCCGCCGATCCTCCGCCCGGCTTCTACGACCCGCCCCCCGGCCTCTACGATCCGCCCCCCGGCTACTACGACGCCGAGACCCCCGGCGCGCCGCCCGTGTTCCGCGATCCACCGCCTGGCCACTACGACCCTCCGCCGGGCCGCTACGACCCTCCGCCCGGCTTCTGGGCGCCCGCGGCCGCCGGCGAAGCCGTCCCCTTGCCGGTCACCCTTCCCGTGCCGCCCCCGACCGCCACGCCCGCGTCCGCGCCCCCGGACGACGAAGCCTTGCGCCGCTGGTCCGCGCGCAAGCGGTCGCTCAAGCTCCGCACCTGGCTCGGCCTCGGCGTCTTCGCCACCAGCGTCAGCGCCGGCCTGATCGTCGCGGGCACCACCTGTGCCGATTGTCGCGAGGCCAACGGCCGCACCGCCGTCCTCGGTTCGCTGTACGCGCTGGCGGCCGTCGCCTTCTTCTTCGGCACCATCAGCGGCATCCAGCACTTCAACCACAACAGCCGCAAGCCGACCGCCCTCGTCAGCGCCGCTCCCGGCGGCCTGCGCATCATTTCTAGTCGCCCGCCGCGAGCCTCCGAACAAGGGCCGGCCCCGAAAGCGCGCCCATCGGGCCGCGGGCTCGTCTCGCGCGCGGACCTGTAGTCTCGCCCTCGGGCTCCCGGGCCTCGGCGCAGTCCGGGCGGGCGTGATCGGGATCGGGGTCGGGCGACCCGCGCCCGGTCGCTCCCGAGTAGACTGCTGAAAATGCGAGCACTCGCGCGACCGTTCCCGAAGGTCGAAACAAATCAACCACGCACTCTGCTGAATCGTCTCCCCGATCTCCGCTCGCGCGTGCGTCGACCAGCGGATGACGGCCCCCGATCGCGCCGACTTTGACGATCGGCCCGCCGCGCACCTGGGGTCCGGCGGCCCGCGCATTCGGGCGCGAAACGCTGCGTTGACGTCGTTCTCGTGGTTGGTTAGGACGTCGCCGACGATGAGGGCGCCCCCGCGATGCGCGGAGGCTCGCTCATTGCACGATCATTGCTTGAAAGGACGCAGGACGAGATGCATAAGACTACTCTTGCCGTGTTGGGTCGCGGCATGTTCATCACCGCGGGCCTCTTCACCGGCGTGTCCGTCGCAGGTTGCGACGATCCGGTCGGCGAGGCGGAGCTCGCCCGAATCGCGGAGGACGGCGAGCCGGCGCTCGCGCTGGCGGCTACCCGCGAGGACGCGGAGCTGGCCCGGGCGGAGGCCGTGGACGACCTCACCGCGCCGCAGCCCGATCCGGCGGCGCTCACCATCGACGGCGCCGGCTTCGTCCACGTCCAGTCGGACGGCGACATCGACGGGCCGACCGGCACCGAGGGCGCGTGGAACAAGAGCGGCGGCGGGGTGACGAGCACCCGGCTGTCGCTCGGCCGCTACTGGGTGTTCTTCACCGGCTGGAACGGCACGTACGCCAACGCCCAGGTCGTGGCCTTCGGCAACACCGCCGCCGTCCATTGCAAGCTCGAGGGCACGCTCACCGGCTCCGCCTCGCTCGCGTCGGCGATCGTCGAGTGCTACGATTCGGCGGGCACGCAGGTCGACAGCGCCTTCAAGCTGCTGGTCGACAAGCGCTCCGGCGCCGGCGACCACGGCGCCTACACCTTCGTCAATTCGGCCGGCACCGTCGACTCCAACCGCACCTGGAACTCGACCGGCTCGGCGATCAGCGCCAGCAAGACCGGCACCGGCGCCTACTCGGTCACTCTCACCGGCCAGACCGTCGCCAACGTCGGCGTCCACGTCACCGAAACCGACAACAACTCCAACCGCTGCGTGATCGGCAGCTGGGGCACCACCACGGTGAACGTGCGCTGCTTCGATTCCGCCGGCAACGCGGCCGACACCGGCTTCTACCTCGACCGCCAGACGGTGACGATGATCGACCTCTACTCCGGCACCAGCACGATCGGCGCCCACTCGTTCGTGTCCGCCGGCGCCCCCAACGCCTCGTTCACCGCCGTGAACGGCAATTGCCCGCAGAACCCCCCGCCGACCCTCACCACCGCCGCCAGCGGCAACGAGGTGATCGTCACCCTGCCGGCCGCCGAGTTCCCCGGCGGCGGCAGCAACGCCAAGTTCAACGTCCTCCCGCTGGTCACCGCCCACGGCTCCGCCGGCGATCAGTGCCTCGTCCGCGCCTGGAACGTCGACTCCGCGGGCACCGCGACGGTCACCATCCGCTGCTTCGACAAGCTCGGCGCGGTGATCAACGCCAACAGCGCGGGCAAGGCGTTCGCCTTCTCGATCTCCAACGAATGGGAGCCGTTCTGCTGACCGGCGTCCGCAGCGTCAACCGCCGCCGGGCCGCTGCTCGACGACGAACACGATGCTGCCGACGTACACCCGATCGCCGGCGTGCAGGCCGGCGCGCTGGATCTTCCGGTCGTGCACGATCACCCCGCAGGCGCTGTCGAGGTCGGTGACGATGCAATGACCGTCGCCGTCGAAGGAGAGCGAGCACGTCCTGCGCGACAGGGCGTCATCGTCGACGACGATGTCGCAGCCGCGCGCGCGACCGATGACCGTGACCGGCCGATCGAGCTCGACCTCGCGCCCTTTGAACACCACCCACGCGCCCTTCGGCCGCCCGTCGGGCGCGAGCGTGAAGCGCAGCGGCGGACCGGCAGGCGCCTCCTCGCGGCCTGCCACGGCGGCGAGGTGAGCACAGGCGCCGCAACACGCAGTCTCGTCACGCACTGGTAGATCCTACCCTTCCTTCGGTCTTGCCGAGTACGGCTGTTGCCCCGGAGGAAGGGCAGGACCCCCGTTCAAACCGTGCATGCGGATTTCCCGCACACGGCTTACCGGTGGACTTTCGGGCCGTTGCATTACGCTGCCTCCGGGTACTGCACGGTCCCCCGCAGACGATGGAGGCCGTGGTTGTGGAAGAAGTCGCGTGTCCAGACCTTGGCCTCCCCCGCGTGGAGATGTCGACCTTTGCGCTTCACCATGAAGGCGCGGAGTCGACTCCATACGTAGGTGTCGATCTGGTTGAACTTCGCGGCGGCGTTCCCGGTGAGGAAGTAGTTGGCCCAGCCGCGCAGCACCGGATTGATGTCGCGGATGATCACCCGCACATCTTTGACCCCGTGGCGGTTACGACCGGTCAGCTCCTTCACACGCTGTCGCACCCGCGTCAAGCTGCGCGTCGAAGGCCAGCGCTGGAGGAAGTACGCTCTGCGGCGTTCCTTCTCCCAGATCGGACCGGACATGCGCTTACGCAGGTGACAGCCGAGGAAGTCGAAGCCTTGCCGTCCCCGGCTCAGCTCGACGCGCCTCGTCTTCTCGGGATGCAGCTCGAGTCGAAGTCGACGCAGGATCTCGCGGACCCTGACCCTCGGCCTCCTCGCACGCCTTCCTGGTCCTGCACAGGATCACGAAGTCATCGCAGTAGCGCACGAGCTCGCCCACCGAGTGCGGCGAATGCCCCGAGGCGCTGCGCGACACCTGCATGCTCGACGTCGCCTTCACCGGCGACGCCGCCTACGCCGACGCCTGCCACCAAGTGGCGGCGACCCCGGGCGAGACGATGGTCCCGGCCGACGACTACGTGGCCCTCGCCCCGCGCTACGGCGCCGCCATCGACTGCGCCGACGAGAAGGTCGTGTTCCGCGGCCCCGACCTGGCGAACGCCGACCAGTACCCCGGGGGCAAGGACCTGTCGGTCCGCGTCCAGGGCGGCTTCAACGACGAGTCGTCGTGGTTCGGCGTCGACTACCTCGACACCTCGAACCCGCCGCCCGCCGGCGCCGCCACCCCCGCGTCCGACTGGGGCAGCCGGTTCGACTGCGTGGCGATCGGCGACGACGGCCACGGCGAGTGCACCCTGCGGCTCGACCCAATGGACAGCCCCTGCAACGGCATCGCCTTCCCGCTGTTCCGCTACGAGGTCCAGGAGATCGCCGTCGACGTCCAGCTCCACGACCTCGGCTACTTCACGGTGCAGTCCGGGGAGTGACGAGATGTCCCGGCGGACATGTCACGGGCCGACATGTCCTCCGGTTCCAGCGATAGCCATCAAGGTTCATAAGGACATGTACTTATAGACATAGTGAAACTTTCACGGACGCCTGCGCGCCGCGCGTCCTCCCCGCTCACTCCCCGACCGGCGGCAGGAACAGCGCCAGCCCCACGCTGTGCTCCGGGGCGGACACCTGCACCGCGGCGCCGGGCTCGTCGACCTCGACCTGCAGCAGGCGCTGCACGGTCGCGTCGTCGACGGCCTTCCGCGCGTTGTAGAACACGCGGCGACCGTCGTGGCTGAACGCCAGGCGGGCCACGCCCTCTCCGGCCTTCAGCGGCGCGTTCAGCTTGACCGGCGCGGCGGGAGCGGAGGCGTCGACGAAGAACAGATCGTGCTCGCCGGCGAGCTCGGACGCGGAGGCGAAGATCACCTGCGAACCCTCGGGGCCGAGCACGACCTCGAGGATCGTGCCGATGTTGCTCGTCTCGGCCAGCAACACGCGATCGCCCGGCGACTCGAGCGGGACCTTCCAGAGCTGGTGCCCGGTCTCGAGGTCCGGCCAGCCGGTGTAGAGGACGAACGACGGGTCGGGGCCGACCAGCACGCGGTCGACCGTCCCGTTGGTGGTGATCGGCGCGCTCAGCCGCACCGGCGGCGCCGGCGTCGGCCCGCTCAGGTCGGAGGCGAACAGCGCCCACGCGTCCTCGACGACGCCGCCGTTGGCCCGGTAGAGCGCGAAGCGGCCGTCGGCCGACCACTCGAAGACCCGATCCGACACGCGCCCCGGTTCGTCGTGGATCGGCGCGCTCGGGCCCACCTTGGTCCCGTCGATCACGAACACCGCCAGGTCGCCGCTCGAAGCGGAGCCCTCGCTGCTCCACCACAGCACCGCCGACTCGTCGGCGCGAAATTCGAACCGCCCTTCGTTCGGCACCACCGTCTTCGGGTCGCCCGGCGGATCGCTCGTGATGTCGACCGCGCGCACTCCCTGGCGGTCGGGCGTTGGACCGAACGTGTAATAAAGCGTGGCGCCGTCCTGGCTGAACCACGCGACCTCGGTGTCGTCGACCGGCGGCAGATCGCCCGACACCGCCACCGCCACGCCCGCGTCGCCCGGCGCAGTCCCTCCGAGGAACACTTGATTGAGGCCGTCGCCGTCGGGATCGCCGAAGTACGTCACGCGCGTGTCGTCGGGCGAGAACTCGAAGGAGCGCCGGTGGGTCCCGCCGGGCTGCAGCGGCACGCCCCAGCTCTCCGGCACGCACGTCCCGTCGGGCTCGATCGTACACACGTGGAACTGGAACCCGCCCCCCGGATCCGCGGCCCGCAGCGCCAGCTTGCTCTCGTCGTGCGAGAACAGGATCGTCCCCAGCTCGTCCACGCCCTGCGGGAGCTCGACGCGCTTCGGCACCCCCGGCATCGGCCCCGACATGTCGACGAGCCACGCCTCGCGGCCCAGCGTCTCGTGGAATCGATTGTATTGCAGCCAGCGCCCGGACGGCGAGAACTGGAACACCGTGGTGACCAGCCAGCCCTCCTCGTTCGGCTCGTGAATGCGGACGGGGGCCCCCGGCGTTTCGCCGGTACAGTCGACGAAGTAGAGCTCGCGCGCCGGCGCCAGGGTCGAGTACACCACGCGCGTCCCGGGGAGCGCCGGCTCGCCGGTGGTGCTGTCGGTGGTACTGCCGGTGGGCTCCCCGGTGGTCATCGACTCGCCGGAGGTCGGCACAGTCTCGGTGATCGTGCCGGGCGCTGGCCCGGTCGTCTCCGACCCGGTCGACGTCGGGTCTGTAGTCGCGGTGTCGGTGGTATCGCCGGTGCCGCCCGGGCACGCAGTCAGACAACTAACGATGATAAGAATCCCGCTTGTTCGCATGGCCTCAACCTAGCCCGACCTGCAGGACGAGGCACCCGTCC
Organism: Nannocystis punicea; assembly: GCF_026965555.1. Lineage (GTDB taxonomy): Bacteria > Myxococcota_A > Polyangia > Nannocystales > Nannocystaceae > Nannocystis > Nannocystis punicea. Next base: position 8,212,184 of record NZ_CP114040.1, read on the forward strand.
CGGAGGCCGGGTCCGAACGAGGTCTCCAGGAGCGCCCGCGGCGGGCACCGGGCGCCCCTCGGGTCCGTTCGAGGTCCGAAGAAGTCACCCGGCCGATCTGCTGCGAGCGACGACATGCCCTCCGGGACACCTCCGGCGCGCCCGGTCAAAGTGTCTCTCGAGACATGACTCAAGAGACATCTTAGAATGGAGCGACTCTCACGGCGCCGCTCCGCAGACCTTCACTCGCCGCTCGGCGGCAGGATCCACGCCGACGCCACGTCGTGAGTCGGGTCGGACACCTGCGTCGCCTGGCCGGGCGCGTCGACATCCACCTGCAGCACGCGGGTCTCGATCAGGTCGCCGGTCGTGCGCTGCGCGCGGTAGAACACGCGACCGCCGTCCTGGCTGAAGCTCGGGGCCCGCACGTCCTCGCCGGCCTCCAGCGGCGCGTTGAGCTTGACCGGCGGACCAGGGTCCTCGAGGTCGACGTGGAACAGCTCGAGCGGGGCCTTGAACTCCTGCGCGGCCATGAAGAACATCTGCGACCCGTCCGGGGCGATCTCCGTGGTGAACAGAGAGCCGCCCGGGGGCAGCTGGACCAGCTGCACCCGGTCGGCCGGCGACTCGAACGGGACCATCCACAGCTGGTCGCCGGTCTCGAGGTCCGGCCGGCCGCTGTACACCGCGAACGACGGGTCCGGGCCGCCGAACACGTCGGCGACCGTCCCGTTGGTGGTGATCGGCGCGCTCAGCCGCACCGGCGGCGTCGGCGTCGGCCCGCTGACGTCGGCGGCGAACAGCGCGAACGCTTGCTTCACGTCGTCCCCGTTGGCGCGATAGAACACGAAGCGGCCGTCGGCCGACCATCCGAAGCCTCCGTCCGCCACATGGCCGGGTTCGTCGTGGAGCGGCACGCTCGGGCCCACCTTCGCCCCGTCGAGGCTGAACAGCGACAGGTCGCCGTCGCCGTCCAGCTCCGGGTCGACCTGCCACAGCACCGCGCCGTCGTCGGCGCGGACCGTGAAGCGCCCGTCGATCGGCACCACGGTCTTCGGCGCCGCCGGCGGATCGCCGCTGATGTCGACCGCGCGCACGCCCCGGAGGGACTGCTCGGGCCCGAACTTGAAGTAGAGCGTCTCGCCGTCCTGGCTGAACCATCCCAGCTCGGTATCGCTGCCGTCCAGCGGCGCGTCGCCCGACACCGGCACCGCGGCCCCGGCGTCGCCGGGCCCTGCTCCGCCGAGGAACAGCTGGTGGACGCCGTCGCCGTCGGGATCGCCGGCGTACGCGACGCGGGTGTCGTCGGGCGAGAACTCGAAGAAGAAGCCCTGCGTGCCGCCCCGCTGCGCGGGAAGTCCCCAGCTCTCGGGCACACAGCCGCCGTCGGCGGCGATCGTACACAGGTAGTACTGAAAGTCGCCGCCCGGCTCCGCGAGGTGGAAGGCCAGCCGCGTATCGTCGTGCGAGAACCGCCAGGGATGGACGTCCACCGACAGCTCGGGCGGCAGCTCGACCTGCTTCGGCGTCCCCGGCAACGGCCCCGACATGTCGACCAGCCACACCTGCTGTCCCAGCGTCGGGTGCGCCAGAGTGTAGTGCATCCATCGCCCCGACTGCGACAGCCCGATCGACGACGCGACCGCCCAGCCGTCGGCCAGCGGCTCGTGGATCCGTATCGCCGGACCCGGCGCCGCGCCGGTGCAATCGACGAAGAACAGCTCATCTGTCCCTTTGCCGTCCGGCTTCGTCGTCATGTACACCACGCGCGCGCCGGACGGAGCCGGTCCGCCGGTGGTCTCGCCGGTCTCGCCGGTGGTCCCGCTCGTCGTCGTCGCCTCGCCGGTGGTCGGCGTCGATTCGGTGGTCGTGCCCGTCGGGGAATGCGTCGTCTCCGACCCCGTCGTCGTCGGCTCCGTCGTCGCCGCGGTATCGGTGGATTCTCCCGTTTGCCCGGGACACGCCGTCGCGCAGCCCAGGACGATCCAAGCCCAGAATTTTCGCATGTTCTCACGTTAGCTGGATCCGCGGCCGCACGCATGCACGTCATGCATGCGTTCGCCCGCGGTCTCCAGGCTGCAGCCCGCGTCGAGGGTGCGCTCCGAACGGGTCCGGAATAAGTCGCGCGAGCGAATGGTTGCCGCCGCGTCGCCGCGAGCTCAACCCCTCGCCGGGTCCGACGATCGAGCCCCATTCGCCCGGTCCGCCCCGTCGATTCGGACTCTCGAATCAATGTCTATTCGAACATGTCCTTTTAGACATCCAATGATTCCCACCGCCGAGCCCGAGCGAAGCTTCGACATGCCCCTTGGGTCATGTCCTAAAAATCACGCCGAGCGACCCGTCGACGCGGGCGAACCCGCTCGTGCGGGCCCGCGATGGCGCGCCCGCGGTCCGAATGAGGGGCGTTGCCGGGCGGCGCGAACGGTTGTATCCGTAGCGGATGCCGACCGACGACAGCCGCGAGGCGGCGAGCGCCGCCGCGGCGACCCTGCCGTACAGCGAGTCGCCGGCCGCGCGGGCCGGCGTGCGGCGCTTCAGCCTCACCGTGGTCGAGGGACCGACCGCGGGGGCGACCTGGCAGTCCTCGACCGATCGCTGCTCGATCGGCTCGCACCGCAGCAACCACGTCCTCGTCGACGATCCGACGGTCTCGCGGTTCCACTGCGAGATCGTGGTCGACGAGGCCGGCGCCCGCGTGCGCGACCTGAAGAGCCGCAACGGCACGGTGCTCGACGGCGTCAACGTGCTCGAGGCGTTCCTGCGCGCCGGCAGCCTGCTGCGCCTCGGCAAGACGGTGCTCCGCTTCGAGCTCGGCCTCGAGGTCAACCGCCTGCCGCTGGCCAGCGAGCCGCGCTTCGGCTCGCTCACGGGCGCCTCGGCGCCGATGCGGGCGACCTTCGCCCTGCTCGCGCGGGCGGCCGAGAGCAGCGCCACGGTGCTGCTCGAGGGCGAGACCGGGACCGGCAAGAGCCAGGCCGCGCGCTCGGTCCACCGCGAGAGCGCGCGCGCGGGCGGCCCGTTCGTCGTCGTCGACTGCGGGGCGATCCACGGCAACCTCCTCGAGAGCGAGCTGTTCGGCCACGAGAAGGGCGCCTTCACCGGCGCCACCGATCGGCGGATCGGCGCCTTCGAGGAGGCCTCGGGCGGCACCCTCTTCCTCGACGAGATCGGCGAGCTCCCGCTCGACCTCCAGCCCAAGCTGCTGCGCGCGCTCGAGGCCCGCGAGGTCCGGCGGGTCGGCTCCAACAGCCACCGCCCGGTCGACGTGCGCCTCGTCGCCGCCACCAACCGCGACCTGCGGACCGAGGTCAACCTCGGCAAGTTCCGCGCCGACCTCTACTTCCGCCTCGCGGTCGTCACCATCCGCATGCCGCCGCTGCGCCAGCGGCCCGAGGACATCCCGGCGCTGGTCGACGAGATCCTCGCCGCGCTGCACGCCTCGCCCGCCCAGATCGAGCCGCTGCGCGACCCCGCCTTCCTCGCCCGGCTGCGCCACGCGGTGTGGGCCGGCAACGTCCGCGAGCTCCGCAATTACCTCGAGCGCTGCGTCGTCCTCGGCCCCGGCCAGCCCGAGCCCGAGCCCGGCGAGGCCGGCGGCGACGGCTTCGTCGTCGATTCCGCGGCCCCCTACGCCGCCGAGCGCGTGCGGGCCCTCGCCGACTTCGAGCGGCGCTACTTCGCCGGGCTGCTGCGCCTGCACGACGGCAAGGTCGCGCGGGCCGCCGACGCCGCCGGCATCGATCGCGCCTACCTCTACCGCCTGCTGCGACGCCACCGCATCGAGCCGTAGATGGACCGCGACCGCGACGACAGCGGGCTGGGCCGCGCGACCGCGCCGCTGACCCGGCCGGTGGCCGTCGCGCCGGCCGCGGCGGAGCTGTCTCTCGGGCCAGGCAGCTGGCTCAAGCACTACGAGATCATCCGCGAGCTCGGGCGCGGCGGCATGGGCCGGGTGTTCCTGGCCCGCGACACCCGCCTGGCTCGCCTGTGCGCGATCAAGCTGCTGCACGCGTGGGGCGGCGAGCGAGCCGGGCGGTTCCTGGCCGAGGCGCGGGCCACCGCCCGTTGCCGGCACGAGCACATCGTCCGCGTCTACGAGGTCGACGAGGTCCAGGGCTGCCCGTACATGGTCCTCGAGTACCTCGACGGCCGCCCCCTGCGGGCCTGGCTCGACGAGCGCGAGCCGCTGAGCCCGCGGCAGGCCGCCGAGCGCATGCTGCCGGTGGTCCGCGCGCTCGAGTGCGCCCACGCGATGGGCATCGTCCACCGCGACCTCAAGCCCGAGAACGTGCTCGTCACCGAGGCCGGCCAGGTCAAGGTGCTCGACTTCGGGGTCGCCAAGCGGCTCGCCGGCGACCCTGCGAGCTGGCTCGTGACCGACGGCGCGGGCGGCCCCGGCGACGGCCACACCCTCGCCGGCGATCGCGTCGGCACGCCCGCGTACATGTCGCCCGAGCAGTGGCTGGGCGAGGCCGTCGACGCCCGCACCGACCTCTGGGCCGCCGGCATCGTCCTCCACGAGCTGCTCACCGGCGTCCACCCGCTCGCGCCCGTCAGCCCCGCGCGGCTGGCCACGGTGCGCGACCTGGCCGCGCCGATGCCGAGCCTCGCCGCCGCCCGCCCCGACCTCGGCCCGATCGCCGGCCTCGTCGACGCCTGCCTCGCCAAGTCGCCCGCCGACCGCCTCGCCTCCGCTTCGCTGCTGCTGCGCGCCCTCGTCGCCCTCGTCACCGACGACGCGCCCTCCGACCTCGACGCCGCCCCGTTCGCCGGCCTGTCCGCCTTCCAGGAAGCGGCCGCGGCCCGCTTCTTCGGCCGCGAGCGCGACACCGCGGCCCTCCTCGCCCGCCTGCGCCAGCAGCAGCTCGTCGTCATCGCCGGCCCGTCGGGCGCCGGCAAGTCGTCCCTCGTGCGCGCCGGCCTGATCCCCGCCCTCAAGCGCTCCGGCGGCCGCTGGGACGCCTTCATCCTCCGCCCCGGCCGCCGCCCCCTGGTCGCCCTCGCCGACGTGCTCGCCCGGCTCTCGACCGATGAGCCGCCAGGCGCCGCCGACCCGTCCGCAGGCCCGCGACGCGCGCCTCCGCGCACCGCCGACGAGCCGCCCGGCCAAATCGACGTGCTCGACGGCCGCCGACGCGCGCCGACGCGCGTCGCCGACGTTCTGCCCGGCCCCCTCGACACTCCGCCAGGCGCCGACGACCCGCCCGCCAGCCCGCGAAGCGCGCCTCCGCGCACCGCCGACGACCCGCCGCTCCCCGCCCCGCCGGCGACCGACCCCGACGCCCTCGCCGCCCTCCTCCGCGACCGTCCCGGCCACGCCGGCGCCCTCCTGCGCGCGCGCTGCCGCGCGGGCGAGCGCCACCTCCTCCTGTTCGTCGACCAGTTCGAGGAGCTCTACACCCTCGGCGCCGCCGCCGACGAGCGGGCCACCTTCCTCGCCTGCCTCGAGAGCGCCGCCGACGACGCCTCCTCGCCGGTGCGGGTGGTCCTCGCCGTCCGCTCCGACTTCCTCGACCGGGTCGCCGAGGACCGGCGGTTCACCAGCGAGGTCACCCGCGGCCTCGTCCTCCTGCCCCCGCTCGGCCGCGAGGCCCTGCGCGACGCCCTCGTGCGCCCGGTCGAGGCGGCCGGCTACCGCTTCGAGGGCGACGACCTGGTCGACGAGATGCTGGCCGCCCTGGCGAGCACCCGCTGTCCGCTTCCCTTGCTCCAGTTCACGGCCGCCCGGCTGTGGGACACGCGCGACGGCGCGCGTCGCCTGCTCACCCGCGCCAGCTACCGCGGCCTCGGCGGGGTCGCCGGCGCCCTCTCGACCCACGCCGACGCGGTCCTCGCCACCCTCTCGGCCCGCGAGCAGCAGCTCGCGCGGGCGATCCTGCTCCGCCTCGTCACCCCGGAGCGCACGCGCGCCGTCGTCGGCCTCGCCGACCTGCGCGCGCTCGCCCCGGGCGGCGACGCCGTCGTCCACGTCGTCCACCACCTCGCGGCCGCGCGCCTCCTGCTGATCGCCGCCGGGGACGAGCGCGACGGCGGGGCCGTCGAGCTGGTCCACGAGTCGCTGATCGAGCGCTGGGCCCGGCTGCGCCAGTGGCTCGACGAGAGCCGGCAGGACGCGCACTTCCTGGCCCGCCTGCGCGCCGCCGCCGGGCAGTGGCGCGCCAGCGGCCACGCCGAGGGCACCCTGTGGAGCGAGCGCGCGGCCGAGGAGGCGCGCGATTGGCTGCGCCGCGCCCCCGAGGCCGCCCGCCTGCCGCTCGGCGCCGACGAGGCGCAGTACCTCGCCGCCGTCGTCGCCCGCCTCGAGCGCGCCGAACGCCGCCGCCGCCGTCGCCTCCTCGCGGTCATCACCGGGCTCGCCGCCGTCGCCGCCGTCGTCTCCTGGCTGGCCCTGCGCGCCGACGCCGAGGCCCGGCGGGCCCGCGACGAGGCCGCCCGCGCCGAGGCCCAGGCCGCCCGCGCCGACGACGAGGCCCGACAGGCCCGCAACGCCAGCCGCATGGCCGCCGCCCGCGAGCTCGAGACCCGCGACCCGACCACCGCCCTCGCCCTCGTGCGCGAGCTCGAGCCGCCCGACCTCCCGCGCGAGTGGGCCGACCTGGCCCTGCGCGCCCGCGACGACGGCCTCTTCACCGCCGTCCTGCCCCACCCCGCGCGCGTCCACCACGCCGCCTTCGCCCCCGACGAGCGCAGCGTCGTCACCGCCGCCGAGGACCACGTCGTCCGGCTGTGGCAGGGCGACGACGCCCCGCGGGAATTCGTCGGCCACACCGCCAAGGTCTGCACCGCCGCCTTCAGCCCCGACGGCCGCACGATCGTCAGCGCCTCCGCCGACGGCAGCGTGCGCGTGTGGGCGGTCGACGGCGGCGCCCCGCGGGTCTTCCGCGGCCACGAAGGTCCGGTGTTGTCGGCCGCCTTCAGCCCCGACGGCCGGCGGATCGTCAGCAGCGGGGCCGATCGCACCGTGCGCGTGTGGGCGGTCGACGGCGACGGCCCGCCGCTGGTCCTGCGCGGCCACGCGGGCCCGGTCCCGTGGGCCGCGTGGAGCCCCGACGGCCGCCGAATCGCCAGCACCGCCCACGATCTCTCGACGCGCATCTGGTCGGCCGAGAGCGGCGACGAAATGCGATCACTCGCCGGCAGCGACCACTGCTACGTGGTCGAATGGAGCCCCGACGGGGCGCAGCTCGCCACCGCCTGCAACGACGACCTCGCCCGGATCTGGCACGTCGCCGATCCGTCGGCCCCGCCCCGTCTCCTGGCCGGTCACGAGGGCGCGGTGATGGCCGTCGCGTGGAGCCGCGACGGCCGGCGCGTGCTCACCGGCTCGTACGACGCCACCATCCGCGTGTGGCCGGTCGACGGCGAGCGCCCGCCGCAGGTCCTCCGCGGCCACGACAGCGCCGTCCGCTCGCTCGCGTGGAGCCGCGACGGCCGGCGGATCCTCGCCGCCTCCTGGGACCGCACCGCCCGCCTGTGGCGCCCCGAGGGGCGACCGCCGCCGCGGGCCGTGCACGCCCACGAGCAGCTCATGCACGCCGCCGCCTTCGCCCCCGACGGCCGGGTCGCCATCGCCGAGCACGACCACGTGCGCTTGTGGGACCCGACCGGCGAGCGCCCCGATCTGCTCCTGCGCGGCCACGCCAGCGCGATCTACGGCCTCGCGTGGAGCCCCGACGGCCGGCGCCTCGCCACCGCCTCGACCGACGCCACCGCGCGCGTGTGGAGCCTCGACGGCGGCGAGCCGCAGGTGCTGCGCGGCCACGCCGACTGGCTGGCCGGCGTCGCCTGGAGCCCCGACGGCCGGCGGCTCGTCACCGCCTCGGGCGATCGCACAGCGCGGATCTGGGACGCCGGCGACGGCCGCGAGCTCGCGGTCCTGCAGCACGACGAGGCCGTCAACACCGCCGAGTGGAGCCCCGACGGCGCACGGATCCTCACCGCCTCGCTCGACAAGATCGCCCGCCTCTGGCGAAACGACGGCGGCGACCTCCAGGCCCGGCTGCGCGGCCATCACGAGTCGGTGCTGTCGGCCGCGTGGAGCCCGGACGGTCGCCGCGTGCTCACCACCTCCGAGGACATGACCGCCCGGATCTGGGACCCCGACGCCGCGACCGAGCTGCTCGCCCTGCGCGGCCACGTGGGCGGCGTCTATCGCGGGGCGTGGAGCCCCGACGGGCGCTGGATCGCCACCGCCTCCAAGGACCGCACGGTGCGCGTCTGGCCGGCCGACGGCGCCGGCGACCCGCTCGTCCTGCGCGGTCACGAGGCCACCGTGTACACCGCCCACTGGGACCGCGAGGGCCGGCGGATCGTCAGCGCCGGGGCCGACTACAGCGTGCGCCTGTGGACCGACCTCGAGCCCCTCACCCGCGTCGACGACCCCGAGCTGTGGAGCGCCACCCGCCACTGCATCGCCGTCGAGCGGCGAGTCGCGCTGCTCAACGTCTCGACGGCCGCCGCCGCGGCCGCGCGCGCGGCCTGCCTGCAGCGCGTCGCCCTCGCCGCGCCGGCGCTGTGAACGAGGGCCGCCCGGCGCTCCTCATAATGAACTCGAGGACATGTCCTCATGAACATGTCCACATAATCATATGCGAAGCGAGCGACCGCGATCCCGGCCCCGAAAGCGCCGGCGCGCGCGACGGCCCGGGCCGCCGCGCGCGCGGTTCGTGTCCTCGTCAGAGAATCACTGCGGCGGCATGACGCCGCAGTCGTCGACCTCGCTGGGGACGCAGCCTTCGCAGTCCCAGCGGAAGTTGTCGAGGAGGGCGGTGCTCGTGTAGTTCGAGTCGCCCATGTCGGTGATGAAGAAGCCGATCGTGATGTCGGCGCCCGGCTGGACGCCGCCCTTGGCGGTGAACCAGTCGGAGCAGGCGTGCTGCTCGAAGCCGGTGCCCTGCAGCTGCGGCTCGGCGTAGGTGTAGCCCGGGCCGAGGTAGTACGGATCGAGCGCGGTGATCGTCAGCGGCAGGCCCTTGGTCTGGTCGTTGGGATCGGGGATGAAGGTGACGTTGCCGGTGTACGGCTCGACCGGAGGCATGGCGTTGGGGTCGGCCGGGGTCGGGTCCACCTGCCAGGCGACCAGCAGGTCGTTGAACGAGCTGTCGACGAACACCGGCCACTCGCCCGAGCAGAACACGAAGTCGAAGGTGTAGCCGAAGGTGCCGGCCGGGACCTTGGTCTTGAACGTGAACCACAGCTGGTCGTCCGGGTCGCCGCTGGCGATGTCGAACCACTGGTGCTGCAGGGTGTCCGAGCAGTCGTTGACGCCGTCGCAGCCCTTGAACGGGGTGCCGCCGAGGCCGCCGTTGCTGCCGTTCTTGGCGACCATCGGCGCCGGCATCGTGTCCGGCAGGTCGGGGTTGGCGTTGTTGCCGACGAAGCCGGCCTGCGAGTTCGGCGGCTGGACGACCACGCCCTGGCCGTTCGGCGGCGTGACCGTGCCGGTGCTGATGATCAGCATGGTGTCGCCTTCACGCGGGCTGTAGAGCAGCTTGTTCGGCGTGTTGGCGTCCATGTCGTGATCGTACGTGTAGGTGCCGAAGCCCTTGGCGATCTGCCACGACGCGTTGTCGACCGCGTTGAAGCTCCAGTCGGTGATCTGGATCGAGTTCGCGGGGTTGTCGTTGCAGATGCCGATCGCCTTGTGCGCCTGGGTCTTGTCGGCCTTGTTGGCCAGGTCGAGCGCGTTGTCGCAGACGACGTACTCGGCCGGGGCGTTGCAGGACGCCGGGAAGAACGGGGTGCAGTCGTTCTTGCAGAAGTCGCCGGGGCCGCCGTTGACCTCGTTGCCGTCGTCGCACTGCTCGCCCCGCTCCTCGATCCCGTTGCCGCACTCCGGCGGCGTCGGCGTACAGTCGGGCTCGCAGCCGTCGCCCGGGTCCTGATTGCCGTCGTCGCACATCTCGGGCTCCTGCACGGTGCCGTCGCCGCACGCCGGCTCCGGCGTGGACGTCTGGCAGTCCGCGCTGCACTCGTCGCCGTCCTCGGTGTTGCCGTCGTCGCACACCTCGCCCTGCTCGGGGATGCCGTTGCCGCACACCGGCGTGGGCACGCAGCTCGGCTCGCAGCCGTCGCCCTCGACGTCGTTGCCGTCGTCGCACTCCTCGTTGCCCTCGACGACGCCGTTGCCGCACACCGGGTCCATGGGGCCGGTGTCGACGGCGGTCGTCTCGGTGTCGGTGACGCCATTGGTGGTGTCGGTCGTGGCCGCGGTGGTCGTGTCGCCCGAATCCGAGTCGGTGCCGCCCCCGTCGGTGGTCGTCGGCGCGGTCTCCGACGCCTGCGTCTGGGTCGTCGTCGGGTTCCCGCCGTCTTCCGTGGTCGTGTCGGTGGTGTTCTGGCCCTCGGTGGCGGTGCCGGTCACGTTGCCGTCGTTGTCGCCGCACGCGGCGAGCAACAATGTGCTCAGTCCAATGCTCAAGTGTCGGGTAGTCATTCGGCTGTTCCTCTGTGTATTCGGTCGGCCTTCGATCGCGCGATGGACGCGATCGCGCATGGAAAGCCCACGGTACCTCACGGGGTATACGGGGTCCGTCGACCTCGAGAGATGAGACTCACATTCACGTCAGGACGGCCCAGCGTGACGAACCCCCGGATCTTGCCGTGGAAGGGCCGACGGAATTGATGTCTGGTGGCCGCGATTCGCCCTTCGTGACCAGCACGACGCCGTCGCCTGTTGACTGCGATTCAATGTCATCATGGATATCCCGACACGCAGTGTCGGTGTCCGACCTGCAGCGCCGTCCGGCCCTTCGACGTGAGAATTTTCGAATCTGGAGACGTGCCGCACGATCCCCGTCGGTGGGCGCGCGACTCGGGACGAAAGCGAGCGCACTGGCGGGGCCAGCGCCTCTCTGCGCGAGGGTGTCACCACGACGTGTCGCCACGATTGGGGGCTCGCGATATTCGCCCCACCGGCGCGTGAGCGGCCCCTCGCAGCCCGACGCGCGCGGTCCTGCGGTCGCGCAGGTGACGAGACCGCGCCCTGCAATCCGAGCAGTCGCTCGCAGCGCGGCCGCGTCCAGGAGCACGGCAGCTCGGTGACCACGAATCCCGAGGACCACGAAATCCGTGGTCGCGCGGAATCACGCCGGCGAATCATCACCAGCCGGCGAGCAACCGGTCGATGCCTCCTGGCCGCGGGACGGACAATGACCCTCGAGTCATGTCCGAATAGACATGACCCGAGAGTCATCCACATGTGAAGCGCGCTGGGGTCGCCGAGGATCGGCATGTCCCTTCGGACAGAACAGGGCCGAATTCAGCCTCCTGCGGCCTCCACTGCGGCCAGGTCCGGCCCGTGTGCGACGCTTCAGCGACCCGTCAGGGCGCCTGGCACAGGTTCCACTCGGAGTTGACGCACAGCTTGCCGCCGTTCATCCCCGCGTTGGTCGCCTGGACGTTCTGGCACACCCAGTTGGTGCCGTCGATGCAGGCCTCGCCGACCTGCTTCTCGCCGCTCGAGCACTCGGCGATGCAGATGCACTCGCCGGTGCCGAACTTGATGAACGTGCCGTCGGCGCAGTTCTTGGGCACGTCCGGATCGTCGCAGGCCTGGCCGAGGCTGGGGTCGCCCGAGAAGGGCACCGAGCCGAGCGAGAACTCGCCGTAGCAGGTCTCGCCGCCGGTGGTCGAGGTCGGCGTGCTGCTGTTGGTGTCGTTGGTGTCGCCACCGCTGGTGTCGCCGCTCGGGTTCCCGCTCGGGCTCCCGCTCGGATCCCCGCTCGGGTTCCCGCTCGGGTCGCCGCCGGTGTCGCTCTCCTCGGTGGTGCCGGTGGTCGAGTCGTCCGGCTCGCCACAGGCGGGCGCGAGCAACAGCGCGGCGAGGGTCGTGAAGCGGAGGGCGTTGGAGCTGTAGATCGTGGGCATCTGTCGTTCTCGCTACCGAGATGCCGGCCGAATCGCGCTGTCGCAGCGGTCGCACGCTTCGATGGTTGCGCCAGCTCACATGCCCGCGGCGCGCCGACGCCCCGCGAGCACGTCTCGTCGACGCTCGTCGCCGACACACGGACTTCGAGCCGCGCCGGCCCCACCCGCCGCGCCGTCGTCGATCCCCGCGCACGTCTCGTCGACGCTCGTCGCCGATGGCGGGCGTCGAGCCTCGCCGACCCACCCGCCGCGAGTCGAGCCCCAGGCGACGGATCGCGCGGCATGCCGCGATCCAAAGGACATGCCCCAAAAGACATCTTGGGACCGCGCGTCGACCTGCCCCGCTGCATTTGCGGCCGCGGGTGCGTCCGCCCGCCGCACCCGGGTTCGTGTCCCAGCCTTCATGCTAGTGTTCCCGCATGGTCGACCCGTCCTGCATGCACTGCACCCGCTGCGCGCACGACGTGGCGGTCGAGTACGAGAACTCCGCGGCCGCGCGCCGCTGGTGGCGGCTGTACTTCTTGATCCCGCTGTTCTTGCTGCCCGCCTCGCCGTTCCTCGCCTCGGACTACGTCATCTGCCTGCCGTTGATGATGTCGTACATGGTCGGCATGGGCCCGGTGCTGAGCATCGTCCGCGAGGCGCCGACCTGCGCCGAGTGCGGCGCGCTGATCCTGCCCGAGGAACAGGACCGCGCCGCCGCGCGTACACGCGCCGCATGCGTGCCCTGACCCTCGTTCTCGCGCTCGTCGCCTGCCACGGCGGCCACGACTCGCCCCCCTCGACGACCCCTGAAGGGTCGCGCGCGCCGATCGCCCTGACCTACCTCGGCGTCGCCGGCTGGCAGCTCGACGCCGGCCCGACCACCATCCTCGTCGACCCCTACTTCTCGCGCCCCGACCTCGACGGCCCGCTGACGCCCGACCCCGCCGCGATCGCGGCCCACGCCCCCGCGCGCGCCGACGCCATCGTCATCGGTCACTCGCACGTCGACCACGTCCTCGACGCCCCGGCCGTGGCCGCCGCCACCGGCGCGCAGCTGATCGGCAGCGAGAGCACCGCCCGCCTCGCGCGCGCCAGCGGCCTGCCCGCGACCAAGATCGTCCCCGTCCGCGGCCACGAGCGGATCGCCGGCGACGGCTGGTCGGTGCAGGTCGTGCCGAGCCTCCACTCCAAGATCGGCGATCAATTCCTCGGCGGCCAGATCGCCGAAGGGCCGCAGCTGCCGCTGCGATTCGCCGACTACGCCGAGGGGGGCACCTTCGCCTATCTGGTGGAGGTCGCCGGCCGACGCGTCCTGTTCCTCGGCACCGCCAACTTCATCGAGGCCGAGCTCACCGGCCTGCGCCCCGACATCGCAGTGATCGCCACCGGCCTGCGCGAGAAGGTCGACGACTACACCTGCCGCCTGTTGCGCGCGCTCGACCGGCCGCCGCTCGTCTACGCCAATCACTTCGACGACTGGGAGGCTCCGCCCACCGACGAACCCGTCACCGACGACCTGAAGGCCTTCGTCGCCGAGGTCGAGCAATGCGCGCCCGGGACCCGGGTGGTGATCCCCCGCCACTTCGAGCGCATGGAATTGCCGTGAGCCTGACCCCTGGCGGCAGCTCGAGGCGCTGATGCAGGAATGCGCCGACCGCCGCCCCGACCGCCGCCCCGGCGCCCACGGTGAATACCGCGTCGGCCACGGCGACGCAGCCCCCGGCTGGAACGATTGGATGTGGCAAGTCGAGGCCATCGAGCCGCTCGAACGCCCCATCGCCGGGGTGCTCGCCCGCTACCGCGAGCTCGAGAGCGCCGAGCTCGCGCACTGCCAACTCGCCGCACGAACACGGACGACGCACGCCCCGCCGACGACGCCGGCGTCCGCGCCGCAGGAGCCACGGAAGCATCGTCTTTGACGCCTCGCGGACGAGGCCGCTCGGAGCGACGCTCCGATTCATTATTCGTACGAACCGCTCGAGCCTCGCTCCGGCGGCGTCGCCGTCGCACGCGCCGGCCGACGCGCCTGCGGGTGCGACAGCCCTTAATCGAGCAGGAAGCGCAGGAAGCGATCGATGCGCCCCAGCGCCGCGGCCAGCTCGTCGTCGTCCTTCACCGCGGTGAAGCGCACCCGCCCCGCGGAGCCCGGGCCGAACGCGCTCCCGGGGACCGCGGCCACCTGCTGCTCTCGCAGCAATCGCCGGCAGAATTCATCCCCGTCGAGCCCCGTCGCGCGGACGTCGGCCCACGCATAGAACCCGCCCTCCGCGGGCTCCACGCGCAGCCCGCCGAGGCCCGCCAGGGCGCGCGTGAAATCGGCGACGCGTCGCTCCCACGTCGCCCACAGCTCCGTCATCCGCGCCTCGCCGGCCGCCGCCAGCGCCACGCTCGCGGCGTGCTGCGCGATCGAGCTCGCGCACGTCGACAGGTGCTGCTGCGCCTTCACCATGCGCGCGATCAGGTGCCCCGGCCCGTACGCGTGGCCGATCCGCCAGCCGCCCATCGCGTGGCTCTTGGTCAAAGACATCAGCCCGATCGTCCGCTCGCGCATCCCCGGGAGCGACGCGATCGGCGTGTGCCTGCGCCCGCCCCACGTCACCGCCTCGTACACCTCGTCGGCGATCACCACCCAATCGTGGGTGCGCGCCGCGTGGGCCAGCGGCTCGAGATCGTCGCGCGTGTGCACGATGCCGGCCGGATTGTGCGGACTGCAGAGGATCACCGCCCGCGTCCGCGGGCTGCTCGCCGCCGCCAGCGTCGCCCCCGTCGCGCACCAGCGCCGCGCCGGATCGGCCGCCACGCGCACCGGCGTACCGCCGAGCAGCGCGATCGTCGGGGCGTAGCTGACGAAGCACGGATCTTCGACGAGCACCTCGGCGCCGCGCTCCATCACCGCCAGCAGCGCGAGCATCAGCCCCTGCTTGCAGCCGGCGGTGGCCATCACCTCCGCGGCCGGATTCACCCGCAATCCATACACCCGCAGCAGCCGCTCCGCGACCACGTGCAGGAACGACGGCTCTCCGCGGGCCGGCGCCTGGTGGGTGTGTCCGGCGTGCATCGCCGCGGTGGCGGCCTCGACGATGAACGCCGGCGTCGGCTCCGCGGCGCGCCCGGCCGACAGGTCGATCATCGGCTCGCCGGCCGCGCGCCTCGCCGCCGCCGCGTCGGCGATCGCCACGGTCAGCGACGCATCGACCGCGTCGATCGTCCTCATCGCCGGCTCCGCCCCTCGCGCCCGTCCAGGTGGGCGTACGCCCGCTCGAGCAGGAGCGCGTGGTACTGTGAATAGTTGGCCGCAGTCGGCGGCAGGCGCTCGGCGACCTCGGCCGGGTTGCCCTCGAGGATCTCCCCGTTCGGGCGGATCGTGTGACCGATCGACCACATGAATTCGACCAGCGGCCGGTCCGTGCCCGGCATCTTGAGCACCTCCGACCACTCCCAGGTGTTGCTGAAGCCGCCGGTGGGCATCCCGATCGTGTGGCCCAATTCGTTGTCGACGATCGTCGCCGCGAACTGGTCGAGGTGCGAGCCGCCGCCGGGGCCGAAGAAGCACACCAGCGGCCCCGAGAAGTGGACAGCGGCCGGCTTCACCACCCCGTCCGAGTCGGCCGGCAGGTGCGCCAGCTTGAACGGCACCGCCTCGCTGAAGCTGCGCCCCGCCTCCAGCGCCGGGATCACCGAGCCCTCGAGCCACGCCAGCAGGCGCGCCCCGCCGTCGTCGCTCTCGAACACCCCGGCGTCGGTCGCTCCGCCGCCCACCAGCTCCGCCCGCTTCTGCGCCACGAATGGCACCACCACGTCGCTCAGGCGGAGGTTGCCGAGCGTGGACTTGAACGGCCGACCCGTCATTCGCTGGATCGCGTACACCCCGAGCGAACCGCCGCGCGAGCCGGTCGCGTCGACGATCAGCGCGTGCTCCAGCAGCCGCTCCTTCTCGGCGTACGCCATCAATCGATCGACGTCCGCCACCAGAGCGCGCCGAAACCCCAGCCAGCGCAGCAGCACCGCCTTGCGCCCGTCGGTCGGCCGGAACAGCTCGTAGGTCTCGGTCGCGTACGCGAGCGACATGCCCGGGTACTCGGGCCGCTGCGGCCCCGCCCAGCGGACCTGCTCGGGCGGGAGCCACGGCAGCGCCACCTCGTACGTCGTCCCGTCGCTCGCCCGCAATTCGTAGGTCACCCGCTCGCCGAAGCGGTCGGGCGGGAGCTGCCCGCTGCGCACGTTCAGCTGGGCCGACAGGTTCCACCAGAAGTTCTCGCGCGTCGAATAGGGGTAGTACGGCTCGACGCTCGCCACGTACTCGGCGAGCGGCCGCCCGTCGACCCCGACCACCCGATCGCCGCGCTGCGGCACCCGCGGGACCTCGGCCGCGGCGAAGAACGACTCGTCGAGGTCGGCCACGAACACGGAGAATTGTGATTGCCCGTAGTCGGTGGCGAAGCGCAGCGGCGCCTCGGCCCGCTCCTTCCAGCCGGGGACCACCAGCCCGCCGTCGACCGGCCGGACCTTGAGGTGGCGATCCTTGCGCGCGTTGCTGATCTTGACCAGCGCGTAGAACAGCTCGACCTCCGTCTTCGCCGCCACCAGCTCCGGCGCGAACGCCTCCATGCCCCCGCGCACGTCGAGCGCGAGCCGCTGGTTCTTCACCGGCGAGAACGCCTCGCGCCGCGCGGTCTTGTCCCAGATCTCCGCGAACAGGCGCGCCCGCTGCTCCGCGGTCCCGAGCGGCCCCGCCGCGGCCGCCGGCTCGCTCGCGGGCGACGAAGCAGCGGTGGGCGACACGGTGGTGGCTCTGTCAGGTTTGCACGCCGACGCGACGAGACCGAGGACGATCGCCGCGGTTGCGGAAAATCGTGTCATGACGGGTGCGAGGATAGGCGCAGCGAGCGGGCGGGCGCACGCTCGCGCGACAACCGCCATTTCCTCGCGTCCCCGCAATCGCAGCACCCGGCGCCCCGCCCGCCGCCGCGTTCGGGCCCGCGGCGGCCAATCTCCACAGTGCCCCGCGACGCAGTCGGCCCTCTGGCGGCGACGACGCACGAATGCGACCCGTCTCGCGCAGGGATCTTCACACCCCATCGAACCGCTTGACAGGCCTGGCCGACGTATGTCCATGCGCCCCTACGAATCGCCGGGTCGAACGGGCGCACGCATGCTCCTTGCCTGATGCCCGGGGTGACGAGGCCGCGGATGCCCGCCGCCCTGAAACTTCGGACGACGAGCCGCGGCCGCTCTCCGCCGCCGCCTGGACCGACACCGCGGATGTTCTCGGCCGATCGCTGGGCCGACGAGCCGATGTCTGGGCCGATGAGTCGCCGCGCTCACTGCCGTGATACCCTGGCCGCGTGAGCGACCCGATCTCGCCCCCCGGCCTCGTCCTCGTCCCCCGCGCGGCCCAGCGGCGTGTCCGCTGGAAGAACGACGGCGGCTGGACCACCGAGCTGGCAGCGCGACCCGAGGGCGCGAGCGAGTTCGCCTGGCGGGTCAGCGTCGCCGAGGTCGACGCCGACTGCACCTTCTCGCACTTCCCCGGCATCGACCGCAGCATCCTCGTCCTCGCCGGCGCCGGCTTCGACCTCCACGTCGACGGCGAGACCCCGGCGCACCTGCGCCTCGGCGGCCCGGCGCACGCATTCTCCGGCGATCGCGGGGCCACCTGCACCCTCGTCGGCGGCCCCACCCGCGACTTCAACGTCATGACCCGCCGCGGCCAGCTCCGTCACGCCCTCACGCGCTCCCAGGCGCCGACGACCCTCGAGCGCCGCCCCGGCCTGACCTGGGTCGTCCACGTCGTCGACGGCCAGACGACCGTCGGCGGCGCCCCTGCGGCCGCCGGCGATTGTGTAATTGTGGAACATGTCCCCGAGGACACATCACCAGTCGCCCTCGCCGGCGACCTCGTGCTCGTGCGGCTCGAGCGAGTCTGACAGCGCGTACCCGCCCTGCGGCGAGTCACTCACAGCTTCGTCACCGTCACCGAGCGGATGCTGTACTGGCTGTGCTGCGTGGAGTCCGAGTCGAACGCGAAGTTGTAGCCCCACTTGCCGACGAACTGCGGGTCGTCGATGTCCCAGGTCGCGGTCACCCACGCGTCGCCCTCCGGGATCGTGTACCACCCGCCGGTCGACTTGTAGCCGCTCGCTGCCTCGTACTTGAGGTTGAAGCCGGCCGACTGGGCGCCGTTGCGGCGCAGCACCGCCTCGACGCGGATCGGCACCGTATCGTAGGACAGGAAGTTGGGGTCGACCGTGAACGACTGGGCCGGCCTGTCGCCGACGTCGCGCGCCGGCACCCCGTCGATCGTCACCAGCTTCCCCGCGCCGAGCGGGTGCAGCCCGCTGTCGCCGCCCTCCGCCGAATATGCGATCGACGGCGCATCGGTGAAATCGCCGCCCCACGGGAACGGCTTCTCGCGGTTGGCGATCGCCTCCGCCAGCACATCGTCGGCGACGCCGACGAACAGCGTCGGCGCCCCGGTCAGCGTGAAGGCCGTGCCCTCCGACGCCTCGCCGGTCCGCGGGTCGACGATCTGCAGCGGCGCCGGGAACGTCAGCTCGACCGTCAGCCCCGGCCGGGCCCACGCCACCATCACCGGGCCGTCGTCGCCGGCGAACACGAAGCCGTGGTACTCGCCGCCCGGCACCAGCCAGCCGCGGTATCGGGGGATCGATCCGAGCCGCGCGACGAGGGTGGTCATCGCGGTGTACGACAGGCGCTGCTGGTCGTCGCCGGTGAGGAGCCCGAACGGCCCCGAATCACCGTCGCGGCCCTCGAACCAGTGGACCCGCGTCACCCCCTGCGCGATCGCCATCGTGTACGCCTTGACCAGAGTGTCCGCCTGCTGCTCCGCAGTGATGTCGGCCGTCACCGGCTGCCCGATCTCCGTAAACCACACCGGCGCGTCCGCGTTGTCCGGGTCGCGCGCCGCCAGCATCTTGCGCAGGGTCGGCACGATGCTCATGTACTCGGCCTCCCAGCCGTCCTCGACGAGGTCGAGGATCTCGTACGGATGCACCGTGACGTAATCGAAGTGCCCCGCCGCGCCGGCGAGGATCGTCTGCTCGAGCCAATGGACGTGGTTGCTCTGGGCCGCGAGCCCGACCTGCACCGCCGGGTCGACCGCCTTGACCGCCTCGTAGGCCGCCTGCACGATCGTCGCGTACGCCTCCGGCGACTTGTTCTCGGTGAAGTTCGGCGGCTCGTTCCACACCTCCCAGTGGTACATCCGGCCGAGCGTCTTGCCGAGCAGCGTGGTGATGAAATCCTGCCAGCCCGGCAGATCGTCGACCGGGAACGTCCCCGGCGACTGCGTCGAATAATAGAGGATCCCCGCGACCTGCCAGCCGTTGGCCTCGGCGGTGTCGAGCCGCGCCTCCGGCTGGCTGTTATCGATGCCGCGCAGCCAGGTGACTCCGGTGGCGGCGATCGGCGCGGCCCACACGTCGAGGATCTGCGACGACGAGTGCGAGCTGGCGATCCCCCACGGGCTCTCGACCGGATCGACGATGCCGTCGGTGTCCGCGCCTGTCGAGGTGCCCTCGCTGTCGCTCCCGCTCGTCCCGGACGTGTTCGCCGACGTCGTCCCGGTCGACGACGTCGGTTCGCCGGTGCTCGTGGTCGGCGTCCCCGAGAGCGTCCCGGTCGTCGTCGGCTCGCTCCCGGTCGTGCTCGTGCCCGTGCTCGTGCTCGCGGGGCCCTGCGTCGCCGCCGAGTCGCCGCCGCCGTCGACGCAGCCCGCGAGGACGCAGAGGAGCCAGGGGACGAGCCGGAGCGCGGGCGTGGGCGTCATGCGGCGATGGTGGCCGGCGCGATCGGCCGCGTCCACCGTCGACGATCGCGGAGCCGCGGCCCGTATCACGGCGCACCGCGAATTCTCGCCGCTCCGACGCACCGCACCCGGGAGAGCTCACGTCATTCGCCGCGCGGGGCCGCTGCGCCCCGCGATGGGGCCGCAGGGCAGCAGGACGGGCCCCGACGCGATCGGCGTGAATCCACCGAGCGCACCGCCGCACCTCGCTCTCACTCTGCACAAAAGGACATGTCCGAAGCGACATGGCCTTCAAGACATTCATCATCGACCCTCGCCCGACCCCGTGAGGACCTCCGAGGTCCCGGCGCTCGTCTGCCCCGATGGCCTCGCGTGGCCTCCCTCGGAGCGTTCGCTCACACCTCTCGCCGCGCGCTGCGATCCTTCACCGGCGGCGTCCGCGGCCGCGTTGCGACGGCGCGCCCGCCCTCGTATCCTCGCGGTCATGCGCGCCCACCTCCTCGTCCTCACGCTCGCCGCCTGCAGCCGTCCGCCGGCCCCGGGCGGCGCCTCGCCGGAGCCGACGCCCGCCGCTGCCCCGGCGCCCGCGGGCGTCGACGTGCTCGAGACCAGCGCCGGCCGGGTCGAGCTGCACCCGGTGCACCACGGCACGGTGCGCCTCTCGATCGGCGACAAGGTCGTGTGGGTCGACCCGTGGTCGAAGGCCGACCTCAGCGGGCCCAAGGCCGACCTCGTGCTCGTCACCGATATCCACCAGGATCACTTCGACGAGGCGGCGATCGCCGCGGTGCGCAAGGACGACGCGATCGTCGTCGCGCCGGCAGTGGTCGCCGAGAAGCTCGCCGGCGCGGTCGTCCTCGCCAACGGCGAGTCGCGCGACCTCGGGTTCGTCCGCGTCGAGGCGGTGCCGATGTACAACCTCGAGCGCGGGCCCGAGGAGGGCAAGCTGTTCCACGACAAGGGCCGCGGCAACGGCTATATCCTGACGATCGGCGACCGCCGCGTCTACTTCTCCGGCGACACCGAGTGCACCCCCGAGATGAAGGCCCTGCGCGACATCGACGTCGCCTTCGTGTGCATGAACCTGCCCTACACGATGCCCCCGGCCGAGGCCGCCGAGTGCGTCGCCGCCTTCAAGCCCAAGGTCCTCTACCCGTATCACTACCGCGATTCGAACCTCGACGAGCTCGACGCCGGCCTCGCCGGCAGCGGGGTCGAGGTCCGCCGCCGCGACTGGTACTGAGACTCGTCCACGAGGACATGTCCTGCGCGACATGTCCTCGTGGCCAATTCATCACTCGCAAACGACGCCGTCGCCGTCAGCGTCGCGATAATAGGCGTACTCCGGATCGACCCCGCGGCGGTACGGCCCGGCGCCGTGGCGCTTGGCCTCCTTGCAGCTGCCGTAATCCGGGTCGACGCTGCGCGACGGCGCGGGCGCCGGCTTCGCGGGCGCGGCCGGGCGCTCTGCCGCTTCCCGCGGCTTCGCGGGCGCCCTGGGCCGTTCCGCGACCGGAGGCGCGTCGATCGGCCCCCCGCCCGCCGGCGCGACCTCGTCGGGGCAATCGCGCAACACCGCCTTCATCGCCTCGCGCTCGTCCTCGGTGATCCACAGCCCGTACTTGGCCTTGACCGCGATCTGCCGGGCCACGTAAGCGCAGCGGTAGGCCAGGTTCTCCGGCAGCCACGCGGCCGCGTTGTTGCTGCCCTTGGCGCGATTGGCCGAGGCCGCGACCGCCAGCAGGTTGAGCGGGTCGTTGGCCAGAGCGACCCGGCGCGACGGCTCCCACCCCGCGGCGCCGGTGACCCACGCGTCGCCGAGCGCGACCACGTGATCGATGTCCACGGAGGCCCCGCCGCCGCGCTCGAACGCGATCTTGGCGGCGGTGTACGGATCGGCGAGCTCGCCCGCAGTGACCACGCAGGGGCGCTTGCCCGGCTCGAGACGGACGTCCTGCAGATCGCGGCGCAGGATGTCGTCGCGCGTGTCGCAGCCGTTCCGGTCGACGTCGAGCCACGCGTGCCCGAACTGCTCGCGCGCGTAGCCGGCCCGGGCCGCGGGCGACCGCACCGGCAGCGCGGCCAGCAGCGGCGCCGCCTTGACTGTGCGGCCCATCGGGTGGCTGTCGCTCGGTCGCGGCTGCCCTCCCGTCGTCACGGCCGCGTCCGCGGGCCGCTCGTCGGGCGCGCTCGGGGTCACCACCGCGGGCGGCGGCTGGCCGGCGTGGATCGCCGGTTCGCCGGGCACGCAGCCGAGCAGCCACGAGGAGGCGAACGCGACGAGCGAGATCCGCGGGCAGGCAGGCACCACGCGGAGCCTCGCCCGGCCGCGCTCCTTCGTCCACTTTTTCGTCGTGGCGATTTCGCCCCGAATGTGCGGTCTCGCGCGAATCACCGCGACCGGCGAATCATCGCACCCGCCAATCATCGCACTCGCGCCGGCAATGCTGCGTGTCGCGGACGCCTCGGCGATCGCGTCCGACCGCCGCGCCGGGGTGACTTGCGATAGACTCGCCGCGTGGTGCGGCCCGAGCTCCTCGCGCCCCTGGCGCTCTGGCTCGCCCCGGCCGCGCCGGACGAGCTCCTGCGGTGGGAGGCGCCTGCCGCTTGCCCGGGCCGGGGCGCGCTGGAGCGGGCCGTCGTGGCCGACCTCGGGCGCCCGCTCACGGCCGGCGACGCCGAGGCGGTGACCGCCCGCGCGACCGCGCGACGTCGGCCCGACCGGCGCTGGGAGCTCGAGCTGATCCTCGAGCCGCGCGACGCCGCTCCCGTCGCCCGCACCGTCGTCGCCGAGCGCTGCGAATTGTTGGTCGACGCCGCCGCCTTGATGATCGCCGTGGCGATCGATCCGGACCTCCTCGCCGAGCCGGCCCCCGCCGCCGCACCGCTCGCGCGCCCCGTCGACGACATCCCCCTCGCAGTCCCCGTCGTCCGCGACTCGCCCGCCGCCCCGCCTCTTGCCCGGCCGCCGTCGACCGACCTCGCGCGTCCCGTCGGCAGGCCCGCGCCCGCGCTGCGGGGCACCCTCGCGGTCGCCGCCGGCCTCGACGTCGGCGCCCTGCCTCGCCCCGCGCCCGGCTTCGTGGTCCGCCTCGGCTTCCTCGCCCGCCGCGTGCGCGCGGAGGTCGGCGCGGGGCACTGGCTCGAGCAATCGGTCCGCGTGGCAGGCACCGGCACCGGCGGCGACCTGCGGCTGACCGCCGCGCAGCTGCTCGCGTGCCCGCGGCTGGCGCTGCGACGCGTCGAGTTCCCGCTGTGCGCCGGGCTCGAGCTGGGGGCGATGCGCGGCCGCGGCGTCGGCGTGGTCACGCCCACCGTCGACCGCGTGGTGTGGCTGGCCGTCCTGGCCGACGCTCGCGTGCAGTGGGTCCCCGTGCCGCGCCTCGCCCTCGGCCTCCAGCTCGGCCTCGCCGCCCCGCTGCTGGCCGCGCGCTTTCGCCTGCGCGGCGAGGACGGCGACCTGCATCGGGCGGCGCCGGTCGCGTTCCGCGGGGCGTTTGCGATCGAGCTGCGTTTTCCCTGACAGATCGGCCGGCGTCGTTGCATGACGGGAGCATCCCGCCTGTCCTCGCCCCACCGGCCGCCCTCGGCGACCACGCCTCGCGCGCCCACGACGGCCCGCACGACGCCGCCCTGCCGGCCGTGGCCGAGCTGTTCCGCGACCACTACGAGTTCGTGTGGCGCCTGACCGGCCGCCTCGGCGTGCCCGCGGCCGCGGTCGACGACGCGGTCCAGGACGTGTTCGTCGTCCTCCATCAACGCCGCCACGAGTTCGCCATCCGCGGCTCGGTGCGCGCCCTCCTCTACGGCATCACGCGCAGGGTCGCCCGGCGCTACCGCGAGCGGGCCGCGCGGCACGTCGAGTTGGTCGAGGAGCCCGTCGAGCCGGCCGGCCCCGGCCTCGACGAGGAGCTCGCGCGCCGGCAGGCCGCCGCCGTCCTGCGCGACGCCCTCGCCGGCCTCGACGAGGACAAGCGCATGGCCTTCGTGCTCGCCGACATCGAGGGCATGCCGATGCCCGAGGTCGCCGAGTGCCTCGAGATCAACCTCAACACCGCCTATTCGCGGGTCCGGGTCGCCCGCCAATTGCTGCAGCGAGCGATCGCCCGCCACCACGCTCGCGCGCACCGGAGGACGCCGTGATCGAACCACTCGACGACGAGCTGCGCCGATTCGTCGGTGCGTTGCGCGAGGTCGACCGCCCCGGCGAAGCCGCCCGCGCGGCCACGTGGGCCGCCATCGACGCCCGGCTCGCCGCCGACGTCGCCCCGCGCCGGCCCGCGCGGCTGTCGTGGCCGCTGGCCGCCATGGCCGCCGCGGTCCTGCTCGGCCTCGGCCTCGCCGCCGCGACCGCCTGGCGCGGACGCGCCGAGGCCAACGTCGAGGCAGTGCACCAGCACGCGGTCGATCCGACGATTCATCCGCTCGAGCCGCGCAGCGTCCGCGCGGTCGAATCACCTCAGGCCCGCTCCGGCGAATCACTCCAGCCCGGCCCCGAAGAATCATCCCAGCCCGATCCCGGCGAATCACTCCAGCCAGGCTCCGGCGAATCAGCCTCCGCGCCGGAATCACCGCACCCGAACGGGCCGACGTCCGCCGACGAGCCTCGCGGCCTCGAGCGCGACACCGGGGAATCGCCCCCCGATTCGCGCAAGCCGGCCCGCCCCGCGCAATCGCGGCGGCGCCCCGCGGACAGCCCCTCGCTGCGGCCCGAGGAGGTCGCATCCTTCCAGCGCGCCCAGGCGGCGCTGGCGGCCGGCCGCTACGAGGACGCGCTCGCGGCCCTCGACGTCCACGGTCGTCGCTTCGCCGCCGGCGTCTTCGAAGAGGAGCGCCAGGTCTCGCGGGCCACCGCGCTGTGCAAGCTCGGCCGGGTCGACGCCGCCCGCGACGCCCGGCGTCGCTTCCTGCGCGAGCGTCCGGCCTCGCACCTCGCCGAGCGCATGCGCCAGATCTGCCGCGACGACGAATAGCCTCACAGATCCGTCCGCGACCCCGCATATCGAGGGTGTGACCATGACCTTCTCATCGCGTGTGACCTCCAACCTCTTCCTCTCGACCCTGCTCGCCTTCGTGATCGGCGCCTGCGATCAGGAGCCCGGCGACCTCGGAGAAATGACCGACGGCGACGAGGCCCTGTGCGGCGACGGCGTCGTCCAGCCCGGCGAGCAGTGCGACGACGGCAACGGCCAGGACGGCGACGGTTGTGCCGTCAATTGCACCCTCGAGGATCAGCCCGCCTGCGGCGACGCGATCGTCCAACCCGGCGAGCAGTGCGACGACGGCAACGCCATCGACGGCGACGGCTGCACCGCCAATTGCACCCTCGAGGATCAGCCCGCCTGCGGCGACGGCGTCGTCCAGCCCGGCGAGCAGTGCGACGACGGCAACGCCATCGACGGCGACGGCTGCACCGCCAATTGCACCCTCGAGGGCCAGCCCATCTGCGGCGACGGCGTCGTCCAGCCGCAGAACGGCGAGCAGTGCGACGACGGCAACGCCGTCGACGGCGACGGCTGCGCCACCACCTGCATGCTCGAGGGCCAGGGCGTCTGCGGCGACGGCGTCCTGAACGACGGCGAGCAGTGCGACGACGGCAACTTCCAGGACGGCGACGGCTGCACCGCCAATTGCACCCTCGAGGGCCAGCCCCTGTGCGGCGACGGCGTCGTCCATCCCCTCGAGCAGTGCGACGA
This sequence comes from Nannocystis punicea, assembly GCF_026965555.1. Lineage (GTDB taxonomy): Bacteria > Myxococcota_A > Polyangia > Nannocystales > Nannocystaceae > Nannocystis > Nannocystis punicea. The sequence goes on from NZ_CP114040.1 coordinate 8,237,483, forward strand.
CGGCAACGCCGTCGACGGCGACGGCTGCAGCACCACCTGCATGCTCGAGGGCCAGGGCGCCTGCGGCGACGGCGTCGTCAACGTCGGCGAGCAGTGCGACGACGGCAACGGCCAGGACGGCGACGGCTGCACCGCCAATTGCACCCTCGAGGGCCAGCCCCTGTGCGGCGACGGCGTCGTCCATCCCCTCGAGCAGTGCGACGACGGCAACGCCATCGACGGCGACGGCTGCAGCACCACCTGCATGCTCGAGGGCCAGGGCGCCTGCGGCGACGGCGTCCTGAACGACGGCGAGCAGTGCGACGACGGCAACGGCCAGGACGGCGACGGCTGCACCGCCAACTGCACCCTCGAGGGTCCGCCCGCCTGCGGCGACGGCGTCCTCCAGCCGCAGAACGGCGAGCAGTGCGACGACGGCAACGCCGTCGACGGCGACGGCTGCAGCACCACCTGCCTGCTCGAGGGCCAGCCGATCTGCGGCGACGGCGTCGTCCAGCCCGGCGAGCAGTGCGACGACGGCAACTTCGTGGATGGCGACGGCTGCACCGCCAATTGCACCCTCGAAGGCTGATCTGGCGGCCCCCCGATCGTTGTCCAGTTAAAACTCGTCAAGGTTCGGACCGGCCGCGCGCGCTCGACAACGAGCGACGCGCGGCCGGTCACGCATGAAACCCTCTTCAGGTGCGCCTCATCGATCCCCGTGCTACCTCGATGCACGCCCTCGTCGACCTCGATGTCACGCTCGCCGCCGAGTCATCAAAGCCTCTGCGCAGTTCTTCGCGACCTGAAATCGTCGCACCGCCGTACTACGGTGAATCGATCGGTGATTCGCCGACGCCCCGGCGCGCCGCCCGCCTCGCCGTAGATCCGGCGCTCTCCGGTGTGACAACGCGTCCGCGGCTCACTTCGCGGACTGCAGACAATCGCCGTGCGGCGTGCTTCACTGCCGCCATGCACACGCCTCGTGAAGATGAGGGGCCGGCGGTCACGCACCGCGTGCCCTTCGTGCTCGTCGGCTTCGACCGCGAGCTGCGGGTCTCCGAGTGGAACGCGCGCGCCGAGCAGCAATTCGGCCGCACCGCCGCCGAGGCCCGCGGGCGCAGCGTCGCCGAGCTGCTTCCGCTCGCCGACGGCGACTGGCGCGACCTGTGGACCGAGCGCGACGACGCCGCCCCGGTGTGGCTGAACCACGCCGATGGCCGCACCTGGGAGTGGACCGTCGCGCCCGCGCGCCAGGGCGACCAGGTCGTGGGCGTCGTCTGCTACGGCGCCGACGTGACCGCCCGCGCCGCGACCGCGCGGACGGCCGAGCTCGAGCACGTCATGCTGCGCGTCCTGGTCGACAACCTGCCGCTGGTCGTCTGCGCCTACGCCGCCGACGGCACCTACCTGTACGTCGGCGGCCAGGGCCTCGCCGCGACTTCGCTGACGCCGGAGCAGATGGTCGGCAAGAACCCGCTCGTGATGTTCGCCGACAACCCCGACTCGGTGCAGTTCATCCGCCACGGCCTCGAGGGCACGCCGTCGCGCATGACGATCGAGTCGCTCGGCCGCTGGTGGGACAGCTGGCACATCCCGGCCCCGCCCGACAACCGCGCCGCCCTGGTCAGCATGTCGCTCGACGTCACCGAGGCGGTCGACCGCGAGCGCGAGATGCGGAACAAGCTCGAGCTCATCGAGCGCCAGCAGCGGGTGATCCGCGAGCTCTCGACCCCGATCATCGAGGTGTGGGAGGGCGTGCTCGTCATGCCGATCATCGGCCTCGTCGACAGCATGCGGACGTCCGAGATCATGGACAGTCTGCTGCAGAGCGTCGGCCGCATGCGCGCCAAATTCGCGATCCTCGACCTCACCGGCATCGAGGTCGTCGACACCGCGACCGCCAACCACCTGCTGGCGATGATCCGCGCGACCCGCCTGCTCGGCGCCGAGGGCATCCTCACCGGCATCCACCCCGGCATCGCCCAGACGATCGTCACCCTCGGCGTCGACCTGCGCGGCTTCATCGTCCACGCGACCCTGCGCCAGGCCCTCAAGCACTGCCTGGCCGCCGCCGGCGACGACCCGCGCGCCCACGCCCGCCAATTCTAGCGGCGCCCGCCCGCGTCGACCGGCCCCGCGCTCCGCGGAGTCGGCCGAGCTCGACCGCGCGATCCGGCGCCCGGACGACGAGCGTCCGTTCCTCCACGACGCCCTCGAGCTCGCGCTCGGCGACGCGGACAGCCCGGTCGACGCGCAGCTCGTCGCGGCCGGAGATCCGCGCGCACCGAATCGCTGGGCCGCGGTCGACGATCCCTCCGTGGTCGCGCGATTCATTCGAGTAGGCCGACCTGCTCCACCGCAACACCACCCTGAACCGCAGCAGCGCCAGAGCTCGCTGCGGTCCGCGCTGCGACGATGGACGACCTCTCCTTCGCCCGCGAGGTCGCACCCCGAGGAGAGCTGCGCAGCAGGCGCCGCACAGGCAGCGGCCGGGGAGATGCGGCCACGACCGACCTCACGATCGCGTCCTCGAATCGTGTGGGCTGGATCTTGGAATTTCGTCGATGACGACGAATACCGCGGTCTGATGATTATCCCGAGACGATCGCCCATCCGGCGCGGCCGTCCATGAATGCCGACACCCCGGTACAACCATTCATCGCGACGCGCGAAGAAAGTCCCTTGAAGACGAGGACGATCACTCGTAGGTTGTGCCTCGGAAAACGGGGGATCACCATGATGTTGCGGAAGGCGTGTGTGGTATCGGCGATGTTCCTCTTCGCTTGCGGCGAATCGGAGGTCATCGACGGCGCGGAGCTCGAGGCGGTGAATCAGGAGATCGTCGACAACCTCCTGGCCGCGGGTTACCCGGACAGCGAGATCGAGGTCGGTGACGACGGCGTGGTCGTGGTGGGCGGCGACGCGGTCGTCACTCTGGCGGCGTCGCGGGAGATGCTCGGCCTCGACGGCCACGAGGAGCACGCGGGCGAGATGCGGTTCCGGCAGTACCGGACGACCAACCTGGTCGCCGCCGACGTCGCCGTCATCTGCGTCGACGGGTCGAGCTACACCGGGACGCTGAGCGCCGCGCTCGACAAGGCGATCGCCAACTACACCAGCCTGAACCTGTCGTTCGACATGGTGCGGACCCAGGGCAACGACGCCGGTTGCGACGCCGAGATCACCATGACCGCCAAGGGCGGGGCCGGCGGCTCGTCCGGCTTCCCGGAGGGCGGGCTGCCTTACCACACGGTCAACGTCGGCAAGTCCACCGCCAATTACGGGCTCGCCGTCGCCACGCACGTCATCACCCACGAGCTGGGGCACTGCGTCGGCTTCCGCCACACCGATTACTACAACCGCGCCATCAGCTGCGGCACCGGCGGCAACGAGGGCGACGCCGGCGTCGGCGCGATCCACATCCCCGGCACGCCCACCGACGCCGTCCTCAACGGCTCGGTCATGAACTCGTGCTTCAATCAGGGCAGCACCGGGCAGTGGACGCCCAGCGATCTCACCGCGATCAACACCCTCTATTAGCGGCTCCCGCATTGACGGCACTCGCTGCCTGACAGCCGACGCGGCCGCGGATTCTCGTCACCGCGCCGGTGTCCGCCGGGCCCGTGCGTCGCACATCGTCAGCGAACCTGCCCAAACGTCATTGTGCGAGGCCGTGAGGCCTTCGTATCCGTGTACCGGCGCGGGTGCGACGATCGCCGGCCGAGCGCCTCGCGCGCCGGCAATCACAGCACGATCGACGCGATCACAACGACACTCCTCGGAGGCCCGAGCGGATCTGGTATCGTCCCCGCGATGAGACGCGACCTGCCTCCTGCACAGGCGCTGCGCGCCCGTGTCGATCTCGACGAGCGCGAGCTGGCGACCCGGCGCGCCTACTTCGAGCTCGAAGACGCCGACCTCGAGCAGCTCGCGCACCTGGAGTCCTTCGCGCAGAAGCACATGGACGAGGTGGTGGAGGAGTTCTACCGCCTGCTCCTCGGCCACGGCGCGTCGCGCGGCTTCTTCCCGGACGAGGCCGCCATCGCCCGCGTCAAGCGGCTGCAGCGCGAATACTTCATGCAGCTGTTCTCGGGGCGGTGCGACCTCGCGTACGTCGAGGATCGCCTGCGGGTCGGCGCGGGGCACGAGGCGATCGGGATGCAGCCGCGCTGGTACATCGGCGCCTATCGGCACTACCTCTCGATCCTCCACGACAAGATCTTCGCCGACTTCCCCGATCCGGCCGAGGCGAGCGCCGTCTACGCGCCCCTTCTCAAGCTCGTCATGTTCGACATGTCGCTGGCGATCGACGCGTACATCGCCGCGAACCTCGAGACCATCGGCCGCCACCAGGCCGCGCTCCGCGAGCTCTCGACGCCGATCGCCAAGGTCCACGACCGCGTCCTGCTGCTGCCCCTGATCGGCGCCATCGACGCCCAGCGGGCGCAGCAGGTGATGGACATCGTGCTCCTCCGGCTGGTCGAGGAGCACGCCAGCGTCCTCATCATCGACATCGCCGGCGTCGCCGCCGTCGACACCAGCGTCGCCGCGCACCTCGTCAAGACGATCGCCGCCATGCGCCTCGTCGGCGCCCGGGCCATCCTCACCGGCATCAGCCCGCAGGTGGCGCGCACCCTCACCGAGTTCGGCGTCGACCTCGGCCCGGTGCCGACGCTGGCGCACCTGCAGGAGGGCATCGAGCTCGCGCTCGAGATGGTCGGCAAGCAGATCACCGAGCGCCCGTGAACGGCGCCGGCGCGAGCGAGCGGCCAGTCATGCGACCGACAGTCCGCCGTCGACGCGCAGCGTCTGCCCGGTGACGTCGCACCCGGCCGCGGCCAGCGCCTTGGTGGTCGCAGCGCCGAGGGGGACGGCGCCACCGGTGACGAGCGCGAGCGGCATCGCGCTCGTATACACCCGGGGCCGCGCGCGCCAAAGCGGTGCTCCGCTCGCGTCCGCTGGGGCGCGAAGCCCGGCCACGCCCTCCATGTCCGCGAACGACCTCGGCTACACTCGACGGATGAGGCTCCTGCTCAGCAACGACGACGGGTATCTCGCCCCGGGCCTGGCGGCGCTTCATCAGGCCCTGCGGCCGCTCGGCGAGGTCACGGTGGTCGGGCCGGAACAGAACTGCAGCGGCGCCTCGAATTCCCTCACTCTGTGGCGCCCGCTGTCCGTCTATACCGCGGCGAACGGCTTCCACTACCTGAACGGGACCCCGACCGACTGCGTGCACGTCGCGCTCACCGGCATGCTGGACCACAGGCCGGACCTCGTCGTCTCGGGCATCAACAACGGCCAGAACATGGGCGACGACACCCTCTATTCGGGCACCGTCGCCGCCGCGACCGAGGGCTTCCTGTTCGGCGTGCCGTCGATCGCGTTCTCGCTGGTCGAAAAGAACTGGGCCCACCTCGACGCCGCCGCGCGGGTGGCCGCCGACATCGTCGAGCACTTCGCCCGCCGCCCGCTGCCGGCGCACACCCTGCTGAACGTCAACATCCCCAACCTGCCGTACGAGGCCCTCGGCGAGTGGCGGGTCACGCGGCTCGGCAAGCGTCACCCGTCGCAGCCGGTGATTCGTCAGACCAATCCGCGCGGCGAAGACATCTACTGGATCGGCGCCGCGGGCGAGGCCTTCGACGCCAGCGAGGGCACCGACTTCCACGCGATCGCGCACGGCTGCGTGTCGATCACCCCGCTGCAGCTCGACCTGACCCACACGCAGATGCTGCCGACCCTGCGCGAGTGGGTGCACGGCCGTCGCGGCGGGCCCTGAGACCTCGTCGGGCGGCCGCGCCCGATCACGACATGTCCATCCGGACATGGACTATCATTCTCTCCTGTCACGTGAATCGGAGGTGGGGCGGGCCCGGGACGCCGACGCGGTCGAGCCCTGGCGCCCAGGTCACCGCCGCGGAGGGCGTGCCCTGGCTCGCGCTGCGCTCGGAGGACCTCCCGCCGGGCGTGCTCCACACAGTGACCGTCCCCGCGGCGAGGAGCGGAGCCAGAGGGCGGCGCTCGGGTCCGGTGGATGGGCGGCGGGCCGCGCCGCTCACGGTGAATCGCAGCGCTCCGGCGCGAGCGGGGGCGGATCGCCGTCCTGGCCGTGGACGAAGCGATGGAACAGCGCGCGGACCCGGCCGCCGTCGATCCTGCAGTCGAGGAAGCGCTCGAGCTGCTCGGTGGTCACGGCCTGGCCCGCGTGCGCCTGATAGAACTCGCGCAGGAGCGCGCGGAGCTCGGCGAGCCCGACCTCGGCGGCGATGGTGGAGAGGAGCTGGGGGCCGGTCTCGTAGGATGGGAACGGCGTGATACGCGTCCACAGGTTGTCCCCGGCGAGCGTGATCGGCGGGTGGTCCGGCGACAGCGGCGGGGCCTCGAACCCGTCCTCGATCGCCCACGTCGTCCACGCCTCGTCGAACCACGCGTCGCGCTGCGTCAGCGGGCGGACCGACCGCGCGATCCAGTTGTGGAAGACCTCGTGCCGGACTGCCTCCAATCGGGTGACCGTGCCGCCCGGGTACTCCATCGAGCCCCCGTCGTGCGAGAGGACGACTGCGAGGAAACGATCGCCGTGCGGGTAAGGGCCGAGCTCCTCGGTCGCGAACTGCAACGCGGGGACGAGCTCGTCCGCGAATGCGGTGACGTCGTCGGCGCTGCCCGGCCAGAGCTCGCAGCGCCAGACCAGGACGTCGATCGCGTCGGCGGGGAACTCGTCGCGGAGGACGCTGGCGCTCGGACACAGCTGGACCAGCGGGGTCATGCTGGTGATCTCGGGGAACGCGATCGTCCAGTGATTGTCGGCAATCGCGGTCACCGGCGCGTTGGCGACCAGCTCGTGCGGGGCGCCGCCCTCGACGACGATCTCGAGCTCGAGGTCGTGCACGTCGTGGATCAAGCTGCCCGGGACCCATTTCTCGGTGAAGCGGCCGCCGAAGTAGTCGCCGAGGTGAGTGCCCCACGCGACCGCGTCTTCGACCCACACGAAGGACCTCGCGTCCTCCTCGAACGGCTCATCCAGGTGGTACTCGAGCTCGAGCCGGTGCTCGCCGCACGGGGCGAGCTTGCGGTTGATCGCCAGCATCGTCACCTCGGAGGGCGGGTTGAACGGGACGATCCCGTTCGCCGGCAGCTCGACGCCGTCGAGCACTGCGCGGTCGATCGGCTGCCGCAGGTCGAAGGCCGGCAGGCCCTCGACCGGCCCGCTGCGAAACTCGAGCGTCGCGCGCCCGACCGCCTCCCCCGCGGCCGCGTCGAAGCGCAGCTCGGCGTCGACGCGCGTGACGTCGATCGGCACGATGAGCACGTCCGCGACCTCGACCGGCGGCGGCGCCCCGGGCAGCGCCTCGCAGCTCGGCGGGGGCTCGCCCGTCGTGTCGGGGACGTCGCCGGTGGTCGTCGGCTGCTCCGTGGTCGTCTCGGCTTCGCCCTGCGTGGTCGTCTCCGTCGTCGCCGAGGTCGTCGAGGTCGTCGACCCGTCGGTGTCGGGGGCCGCCAGTTCACCCTGGCACGCGCTCGCCACCAGCGCGGCGGCGCATACGGTCATGCGGAGGACTCGCGGTCGTGGAGCGTTCGTCGCGGGAGCGATCGGCACGCCGCCATCTTCCACGATCGCGGACGGCTTGTCGCGGCGCACTTCAGCGCATGTCCGATTTGGGTCTGGCGCCGCCCCGGGCCCCGAGCATGTCGCGCGCCGCGTCACCGATCCGGGAGAACACTGCGGTGTCGCCCGAGTACACGCGTGGCACGATCTCACCCTCCTCGCCGAGGGTGGCGAACAGCGTCGTCGCCGTGCCGACCGCGACGCGGCGCCGCGTGTCGCTCGGCCAGGCCTGCGAGAGGCCGGGGCGAAGAAGGCGGTCGATCGGCGATTCGTAGGTCCTCACTGCGCCAGGTCGAGGGCGTCGAGCCGCGCCTCCTGCTTCTGAGCGGGGGTCTTCTTGTTGTCGTAACCGAACAGCGCGTCGTCCCACGAGCCGTACATCGGATTCGGGATGATGAACCACCGCGAGCCCCACCACGAGGCCCGCTCCTCGACCATCGCCGCGCGCTCGGGCAGCGCCGGCCGCTCCTTCTCGACGAAGTCGAACAGGTTGTCGCCGAACATGAAGATCACGCGGTGCGTCTTGGCCACCTCGGCGCGGCGCGGGCTCTTGTCCTTCCAGCCGCGCGCGACGTCGCGGAAGTAGAACGTGTCGAGGTCGTCGGCGTCGGGGAAGTGCAGCCGCGCGAGGTTGTCGCGGGTCGCCTCGGCCTGCCGCACGTCGCGGTTCGACAGGTAGAACACCCGGACGCCCTTGGCCGCCGCGGCGCCGAGCAGCGCCACCGCGCCCGGGATCGCCGTGCCCTTGCGCGCCTCGATCCACGCGTCCCAGGTGGCGGACGAGTACTGGGCTCCGGACACGACGAGGCGCGCCTGATAGGCGCTGTTGTCGAGCACCGTCTCGTCGACGTCGACGATGATCGCCGGCGGCAGCGCCGAGAAGTCGCCGGTCTGCTCGACCGCCGCGGTCCATGTCGGGTCGGCCAGCGCGGCCTCCAGCATGTGCCCCGCCGCGGCGTACGCCTGCAGCGCCGCGGCCTCGTACTCGGCGCTCGTCTGCACCCACGCGACCGCGAACAGAGCGTCGTGCGCGGTCCCGCGGCTCTCGGCGGACGCGTGCTTGCAGGCCAGCGGGGCGGCGGAGACGGCGAGCGCGACGATGAGACGGACGGGCAGCGACATGCGCCAGGAAGCGTAGCGGCAGATCGAGCCGCTCGCGCGTGAAGTTCGGTTGGCACTGCACGGAAGTGCAGCTCCACAACGACCTCCGCCGCGCGAGTCAAGCCCATGGCGCCCGGCTCGTCGGGTCGACGTCACACTCGCAGCAGTTCGGCGAGCGCACGCGCGTCGATCACGACATACCTGTCCGAAGGGACACCTAACCAAACACTTCCACGGCAAGCAGAAGCGCTCTGCTCCCACCCAGGAGTCCAACGGGGGACGCACGCCCCGACCGACGAAGACAAACAGCGCCCGCTCCGCGGTCCTCGCCCATGACCTGCCTGGTGGCCAGGGCGAGCCCGTCGAAGAGCGGGAGCTTGCAGGGCGCTCGCAACCGTCGGCTCCGGCGATTTCAGCGACTGTGCATCGCCGGGCGCCGGCGAGGGGTGGCTCAGCTCGACACCCTCGTGCTGCCGACGGACTCGAGGTAGCCCTGCAGGGTCTTGATGTTGACGTCGTAGGCGGAGGGATCGCCGACCGAGATGTTGCCGCGCAGGAAGTAGGCGATCGGCAGGCTCCGGACCGCGAAGAAGCGGGTGAACCCGTCGGGCTGGCCATCCGGCCAGGACAGACCGATGGCCCAATTGCGCGACTTGTAGTCGGCGAGCTGCGCCATGATGTTGTGGACGAGGGCGATCTCTTCCTGCCGCTCGCGCTCGATGTAGGCGGTCACCAGCGCGATGTTCTGTCCGTAGGCCTCCGGCGTGCCGATCGACAGGCCGGCGCCGCGGATGTACGTCACGAAGTTGATGTCGCGCTCGGCGAACGAGGTGGTGAACCCGTCGGGCTTGCCGGTGTCGCCGTTGAGGCCGATCGCCCAATTGCGCGACTTGTATTCGTTGATCTGACCGATGGTCTCCTTCGCCCATTGCGCCTCGGTGAGGAAGGGACGGAAGACGCTGACGTTCGACACTGCCATGATGATTCTCCCCGCCCGGCGAGCCGCCAGGCCGTGAATGCGCTCGGCCCAACCGCCGATTCGCCCCTGGGTAAATAGACGTCGCCCCCGACGGTGTCAAGCGTTTAACAATAGTTTACGGTGATACGAATACGACGATCGTCAGCACTCGCGCGCAATTGGTTGTTGCTCGAAATCGCCTGACAAACCCCGCTTCGCGGGCACGCAGGCCTCTGCAGCGAGGCCGTGGTATTCGCGACCTGTATATGAACCCTGTTCGTGTCACGCGGTCGTCTCGCCGAGACGTCGTCGCGGGCGGCCGAACGTCGGACTGTATCGACTCGTAGCGAGCGGAACGGGTGTAGCGGGGAACGACTCCGATGATTCCGCGACAATGGTCGCTTCCGAGCGGCCGGAGCCGCTCTGGCGCCCCGCAAAGTTCGCGCTGTGGGTCGCCGGCCGCGGCTGGGGAGGCAATGGTATGACTCGCGGTCGTAACAGAGTTCGGATCCGATTCGCCGCTGCGGGCCGCGAGGCCTATAAGGATGGAGGCGCCGGATCGGCGGAGGGCGGGGCGCCCCGCCTCCCGCGCCCCCGGCTCACAGACAGTCGACCAACCCGTCGTAGATCGAGAGGTCACTCCCCGGCAACGGAGCGTAGAGCGGCGACTGTCCGGCGACCGCCGCCAGCAGCTCCTCGATCGTGGTGTCGGGTGCCAGCGGCGTGGGACAGCGCCAGAAGTGCGGCTCCGCCAGGACCTCGCCGGTCTCCGGATCGATCTCCTCGCTGCTGGCGGCGAACATCCACACGCACTGCCCGATGCGGCCGCTGGCCTGGTGCACCGAGCAGCGATACCCCAGCGATTCGATGTTGCTGTAATCGCCTTCGCAGAAGGTGTCGCCGCAGACGTCGTCGAAGTCCTGCTTCAACTCCGAGAGCATCGAGTACCAGGCGTCGATCTGGGCATCCCCCTGTACGTAATCCGACGCATCGACGTACCCGCAGACGGCCTCGGCCGGCGTCGCCCCCAGGGCAGCGAACGGGACCGCCGCCGCGAGCAGCAGCGTAAAGCAGGCGGCCGAGGGGAGACGAATGATCGTGGTGTTCGGCATGGCAACTCCTGCTCGAGCATGAGGGGTCGCTACGGAGGTCGACGAGCACAGCCACCGGCAAAAATGGCTCATCGGCACTGGCGACGGCCCTCGGCCAGCATCTTCGAACCCACCGCGGATTCCCGCGCCCCCGGCGCAGCTCGTCCGTGCGAGCGGACCGACGCGCGGGTCGAGCACTGCACGCCGCCGACGTCGCCGCGCCGGAGCAGGCGGCGCGGCCGCGACGCACGCGAGCGATGCGCCGTGACCCCGCCGTCGTGACGCGCTCGCGCCCGTGGCGACATCCGCTGCCGGGCGCGGGTTGCTACACCCTGGGCATCGTCGAACCCAGCGGCTGCGAGCTGTTCGAGCCCCTGACGACCGGCGAGCGAGCGGCCTGCGGGGTGTTCCCGCTCGAGCCGTCCGAGGACGACTTCGCCTGCCCCGGCGGGGCGCGCTGAGCGGGCCCACGAGCGCCCCGCGTCGATAGATACGCGGCTGAAAGGACATGTCCTCGCAGCCACGTCTTCCGGTGGCCCGCTCGCCGCGCCAATGTCCTCAGGAGCCGCCTGGTAAGACCTGTCCCGCGGGACAGCTCTGAACGACTCGCGTCAATCGTCGCCGACGATCTCCGGCCCCTGCCCCGCCAGTTCGGCCGCCAGCTCGGCCGACACGCCCGCCCCGCGCAGATCGAGCCGCCGCAGCCGCGGCAGCCAGCGCGCCGACAGCAGGCGCGAGACCCCGTCGTCCCCGAGCTCCGGAGAGTGCGTGATCGCCAGCGACTCCAGCTCGAGCTCGTGCGCGGCCAGCCCGTCGAGCAGCGCCGACGACTCGAGCCCGCGCAGGCCGAGCTCCCGCAGCCTGGGGAACCGCCCGCTCGCCAGCGCCGCGCCGAGCTCGTCGTCGTCGTGCGACTCGAGCACGGCCGGCCCGAGCCACAGGTCGAGCCGCTCGAGCCCCGGGAAGGCCGCCTCGACCAGGTCCGCCAGCGGCCCGTCGTCGGGCTCGGCCACGTGCATCACCAGAGCGCGCAGCCCCGCGTGCCCCTTCGCCGGCACCAGCTCCCACCCGCGCTCGCCGTGCAGATCGAGGCGCACGAGCGCGGGCAGCTTCGCCAGCGCGGGGCCGATGCCCTGGCACACCCCGCGCGCGGGCGGCAGCTCGGCCGGGAACGCACCGACGTGGAGCCGCTCGAGCCGCGCCAGCCGCCCCGCGTGACGCTTCATCAGCGGCAGCGGGTCGCCGTCCTCGAAGGTCACGTCCCACGGGTCGAGCGCGTGCTCGCTCCAGTCGTCGAGGATCAGCGTGCGCAGCCGCGGCGCCCCGGGGTCGCGCAGCAGCGCGGTGAGCAGCCGCAGCCAGCTCGCTCCGGCATCGTCGTCCTCACCACCGTCGTCCGGCCGGCGCACCACTGACACCGCCCACGCGATCTGCTCGGGCAGGGTCAAGCCGATCGCGGGGTCATAGCAATCGACGACCTGGCCGTCGAGAACTCGCAGCACCTCGAGCGGCGGCCGGGTCATCGTCCGAAGGTACCGCGCCGGCGGGCCGTGCGCAACGCGCAGGCTCGCACCCGACCGACCCTGTCAGGCGACACCAACGACCGCCCGACCGCCGGCAGCGGCATTCTCGTCATCCCTGCTCGTCTTCGACATGCCCTCAAAACAATGCCCTCAAAGCAGTCTATATTCATAGCACCACGCGCGATGCGAGCGCTCACCGCTTCGCGCCGACGTTCAGCGCCCGCAGCCCGAGCCCGACCCCGAGCACCGGCGCCAGCAGGACCCCCTGGGCCACGCGCCGCGGCAGCGCGCCGAGCTCCTCGGTGTGCTGCAGGGCGTCGAGCCAGCCCTGGGCCAGCCCGCGGAGCCGCCCCCGGCTCGCGCGCATGAACACCTCGAGGAACACGTCGGAGGCCCAGCGCGCGGCGGGGGAGGCCTCCGCGTGGGGCAGCGCCTCGAGCCAGGCGCAGTACTCGGGGCGGAGCGCGCTGAGGCGGGCGCCCTCGCGGATCAGGTCGAGGTATCGCCGCGACGGCGGCCGCTCGCGCGCCAGTCGTCGTCCGGGGGCCGCGATGAACACCTCGGCGATCACCCTGCGATCATCATAGGCGATCACCTCGACCTGTTCGCGCACATAGAAGCGATCGCCGCCCTCGCTGCGGACCAATGCGGCGAAGTCGTGCGATCGCAGGCGGAGCAGCAGCCCGTGGACCTCGCCGTTCGCGTCGCGGCGAATGCTCGCCATCGCCGGGTCCGCCGGCGGCACGCCCGGCATGTCGAACACCAAACGCCAGCCGCACAGCGTCCCGGGCGCGCTGTCCAGCGGCGACAGCCCGGCCCTCGACGCACGCCTCTGCGGGTGCAGGTTGGAGCCGTAGGCGAAGTACCAGACATCTCCCGAGGATCGCGATGTCGCGTCGACCACTACCGGCTTCACCACCGCCCCGATGCTATCAGCTTTGCCCGCAGTGCGGCCTCGACGAGGACAGCGCGATAGTGCACCCCGCGCGCGCTGACCTGCGATCGCGGTGCGTGTATCATGTTTCAGGTGTCGCTCCACGGCTACATCACCGTCGAGGTCCTCCACGAGGGGATGAAGTCGGAGGTGCGCCGAGCCACGCGGGTCGCTGACGGTCGCCTCGTGATCCTCAAGCTCCCGCGGGCCGAGGGCGTCACGCACCAGCGCCTCGCCGAGCTGCGCCACGAGTACGACGTCGCCGCGCGGCTCAAGCTGAGCGGCGTCGTCCAGGCGCTCGCGCTCGAGGAGCGCGGCCTGCCGTTCCTCGTGTTCGAGGACTTCGGCGGCCTGTCGCTGACGCAGTGCTTCCCGTCGAAGGTCGGCGTCGGCAGCTTCCTCAACATCGCCCTCCAGCTGACCGAGACGCTGGCGGCGATCCACGAGCACGGCGTCATCCACAAGGACATCAAGCCGGCCAACATCATCCTCAACCCGCGCACCGGCGAGGTGAAGCTGACCGACTTCGCCATCGCCTCCTCGCTCGCCACCGAGTCCGTCGCCCTCGCCGCTCCCGACCGCCTGGTCGGCACGCTCGCGTACATGGCCCCCGAGCAGACCGGCCGCGTCGGTCGCGGCATCGACCAGCGCGCCGACCTCTACGCCCTCGGCGTCACCTTCTTCGAGCTGCTCACCGGCCGGCGCCCGTTCCCCCAGAACGACGCGATGGAGCTGGTCCACGCCCACCTCGCCCGCAACCCGCCCGACCCCGCCGCGCTCGAGCCGAGCGTCGGCCGCGAGCTGTCCGCCATCGTGCTCAAGCTGATGGCCAAGAACGTCGACGAGCGCTACCGCAGCGCCCACGCCCTGCGCGGCGACCTCGAGTACCTGCGCGACACCCTCGGCGGCGACAAGACCCCCAACCCCTCGCGCCCGCGTCGCAGCGCCGAGTTCCGCCTGCCGCAGCGCCTCTACGGCCGCGCCGCCGAGCGCGGCCGCCTGCTCGCCGCCTTCGAGCACGCCGCCGCCGGCGAGCGCGGCCTGGCCCTCATCTCCGGCTGGTCGGGCACCGGCAAGTCGGCCCTCGTCCACGAGCTCCACCAGCCGATCGTCGCCCGCCGCGGCCACTTCATCGCCGGCAAGTTCGACCAGTACAACCGCCACGTCCCGTTCGCCTCGCTGCTGCAGACCCTGCGCCAGCTGGTCGAGCTGGTCCTCGCCAGCCCGCTCGGCGAGGTCGAGCGCTGGCGGCGGCGGCTCGCCGACGCCCTCGGCGCGCAGCTGGCCGTGCTCGTCGACACCCTCCCCGACCTCGCGCACGTCGTCGGCGACCAGCCGCCGCCGCCGCCCGTCTCCCCGGCCGAGGCGCAGAACCGCCTGCACCTGGCGGTCCTGCGCTTCTTCGGCGTGTTCGCCGACCGCGACCACCCGCTCGTGGTCTTCCTCGACGATCTGCAGTGGGCCGACGCCGCGACCCTGCGCCTCCTCGGCGCCCTGCTCGGCGATCACGACCTGCGCCACGTCCTCCTCATCGGCGCCTATCGCGACCACGAGGTCGACGCCTATCACCCGCTGCGCAAGACGATCGCCGAGCTCGAGCACGCGGGCGCGACGATCGAGCGCATCGAGCTGACGCCGCTCGGGCCCGCCGACGTCGCCGCGATCGTCGCCGACGCGCTGGCCGAGACGCCGGCCGCGGTCGCCGAGCTGGCCGCCGAGATCCACCAGCGCACCGAGGGCAACCCGCTGTTCGTGCGCGAGTTCCTGCGGGTGATCCACGGCGAGGAGCTGATCCGCTTCTCGCCCGAGCACGGCCGCTGGAAGTGGGACCTCGCGGCCCTGCGCGCCGCCAGCATCCCCGACGACGTCGCCGACCTGCTGCTCGAGCGGATCCGCCGGCTCGCGCCCGACGTCCGCGCATTGCTCACCTGCGCCGCCTGCATCGGCGCCCAGTTCGACCTCGACACCCTCGCCGCCGCCGCGGGCCGGCCGAGCAGCGACATCGGCCCGGCCCTGTGGGAGTCGATCGGCCGCGGCCTCGTCGTCCCGATCGACCCCGAGTACCGCCTCTTGCCGTACGGCCACGGCGGCCAGCTGCCCAACGTCCGCCTGCGCTTCCTCCACGACCGCGTGCGCCAGGCCGCCTACACCCTCCTCGACCCCGGCGATCGCCCGCGCGTGCACCTGGCGATCGGCCGCCACCTGCTGGCCTCGCTGGCCTCGCGCGATCGCTCCGAGCTGCTCGAGGCCGTCTCGCACCTCAACCTCGGCCGCGCCGGCCTCGGCGCCGCGCACGAGCAGACCGAGCTCGCCGCCCTCGACCTCGAGGCCGGCCGGCGGGCCAAGGCCGCCACCGCCTACGACGCCGCCGTCGGCTTCCTGCGCGTCGGCGCCGAGCTCCTCGGCCCCGATCACTGGCGCACGCACTACCGCCTGATCTACGCCCTCCACCTCGAGCTCGCCGAGTGCGAGTACTTGTGCGGCGACTTCGCCCGCGCCGAGCAGGCCTTCGACGTCCTGTTCGCCCACGCCGCCTCGCGCCGCGACGCCCTCGCCGCGCGCTCGCTGAAGGTCGTCCTCTACGTCACCATCGGCCGCTCGGGCGACGCCTTGACGATCGGCGTCGACGCCTTGCGCCTCGCCGGCCTCGACATCCCCGACGGCGACGAGGCCCTGCGCGAGGCCGCCGCCCGCGAGCGCGCCGACCTGCAGCGCCGCCTCGCCGGCGCCACGATCGCCGCCCTCGTCGATCGCCCGCGCGCCGACGACCCCGAGTTCTGCTCGACGATCAAGCTGATCACCGACCTGCTCGCCCCGGCGCAGCTCACCCGCCAGCCGCTGTTCGAGCTGCTCTGCCTCAAGCAGATCAACCTCAGCCTCGAGCACGGCCACGCCGACGCCTCGCCGTACGGCTACCTCGTCTACGCCTTCTACCTCACCACCTCGCGCGGGGCCGTGCGCGAGGCCCACGACTTCGGCGAGGCCGCCCTCGTCGTCAACGATCGCCTCGGCAACCTCGACCAGGTCCCGCGCCTGAACTTCGTGTTCGGCTCGATCCTGCATTACTACCGCCCGCTGCCCGAGGTGCTCGAGTACCTCGAGCGCGCGCGCTTCCACGGCCTCGAGACCGGCGACTACATCTTCGTCTCCTACGCCTGCTCGCACTCCGCGATCGTCCAGTTCGGCGGCGGCAGCCCGCTGCGCACCGTCGCCGCCCAGACCGACGAGTACCTGCACCTCATGCAGCGCACCCGCGTCGCCTCCTCGACCGCCGCGCTGCGGGTCGTCCGCCGCCTCGTCGCCTGCCTGCAGGGCGAGACCGCCGGCGCCACCAGCTTGCACGGCGAGGGCTTCGACGAGGACGCCTTCTTCGCCGCCGCCGAGCGCGACCGCCTGACCTTCGCCACCCTCTGGTACTGCATCGCCAAGCTCTACCTCTGCCTCGTGCACGGCGAGCTCGACGCGGCCCAGAAGTGGATGCGGGCCGCCGAGCAGCGCCTGCTCAACTCCTCGTGGTTCCTCACCACCGAGCTCGCCTTCTGCTCCGCCCTCGTCCACGCCGCCCTGCTGCGCCGCGGCAGCGGCGACCTCGACGTCTCGCGCGCGCGCCTCGAAGCGCTGCGCGAGCGCTACGCGGTGTGGGCCGCCTCGTGCCCCGAGAACTTCGCCCACAAGCTCGCGCTCATCGACGCCGAGCGGGCCGCCCTCGCCGGCGACGCCCTCGCGGCGATCACCGCCTACGACGCCGCGGTCTCCGGCGCGCACCGCGGCGGCAACATGGCCACCGAGGCGCTCGCCGCCGAGCTGGCCGGCGTGTTCCACCTGCGAGCCGGGCGCGACAGCCTGGCCGCCGCCCTCCTCGCCGACGCCGAGGCAGTGTGGCGCCGCTGGGGCGCCGCCCCGCGGGCCGACGTCCTGCTCGCGGTGCACGGCAACCTGTTCCGCACCTACTTGCCGCGGGCCTTCGCGCGCCCCGGCGGCGGCGGCGACTCGATCGAGAGCTCGATCGTCACCGCCACCTCCGTCGACCCGCGCCTCGACCTCTCGAGCGCGATCAAGGCCGCCGAGACCTTCGCCGTCGAGGTCGACCGCCACGCCCTCCTGCGCAAGTTCATGGCGATCCTCGTCGAGAACGCCGGCGCCGATCGGGGCGCGCTCGCCCTCCCCGGCGCCGCCGGTCTCGTCGTCGTCGCCAGCTACACCGCCGAGCAGGGCGTCGTCCTCCACGAGGACCTGCCGATCAGCGAGGCCGATGTCCCCGCCGGCCTCCTGCGCGTGTGTCAGCGCAGTGGCCGGGTCCTGCTTCCCGACGACGTCGACAGCAACCCCAGCCTGCTCGGCGCCTACCTGCTGCGCGTGCGCCCGCTGTCGCTGGCCTGCTTCCCGCTACTGAGCCGCGGCCAGCGGATCGGCGCGCTCTACCTCGAGAACCGCGCGATCTGGGGCGCCTTCACCCCGCACCGGCTCGAGATCTTGCGGCTCTTGACCACGCAGCTGGCGATCGCCATCGAGCACGCGCGCATGTTCACCGCGCTCGACGAGGCCCGGCGCTCGGCCGAGGAGGCCAGCGTCGCCAAGAGCCGCTTCATGCTCAACATGAGCCACGAGCTGCGGACCCCGCTCAACTGGATCATCGGCGCCTCGGAGATGCTCGGCGAGGAGGCCGCCGACGACGGCCTCGACACCATCGCCCGCGACCTCGACAAGATCTCGCGGGCCGGCCGCGGCCTGCTCGGCATCATCTCCGACGTCCTCGACATCACCCAGCTCGAGTCCGGCCGCCTCGTCCTCGCCCCCGCGAGCTTCGCGATCGGGGACGTCGTCCGCGAGGTCGTCGAGGCCCACCTCCCCGAGGTCGAGCGCAACCACTCGACCCTGCGGGTCCACGTCGACCCTGCCCTCGGCGACGTCGTCAACGACCGGGCCAAGCTCGTCCAGGTGATCGGCAGCGTCGTCCGCAACGCCGCCCGCTTCACCGAGCGCGGCACCATCGACCTCCGCGTGCTCCGCCGCGGCGACCGCCTCGTGATCGAGGTCGCCGACACCGGCATCGGCATGAGCAAGCAGCAGCGCACCAAGATCTTCGACGCATTCAGCCAGGTCGACGACTCGCCCACCCGCAAGGTCGGCGGCATGGGCCTCGGCCTCGCCATCTGTCGCAAGCTGTGCGAGCGCATGGGCGGATCGATCTCCGTCGTCAGCGAGCTCGGCACCGGCTCCACCTTCACCATCGATCTGCCCCTCATGGTCGGCCCGATCCGCTGACGCGGCCGCACCTCCGCCCTGCACTCACATGTCCTGACGGACAGGTTGATTCGCGCCGCGGTCCGCGGGCGGAGAGCACCTCGGAGGGAGCCCCGCCGCACGCGACCCCGCAGGTGCGGACGCGGCCGCCGGGCCCCTGCGCCGCTGCGTCGTCGTTCGCGGCTACGGACGCGCCGGATGGTCGCCTCGCCGCGCGATCGCTAGCATCGTGACCTCGCGTAGGAGGTTGTGCATGACCGCTGTCTCGCCCAAGGCCACCGGGATCCACCACGTCTCGATCACCGTCAATGACTACGAGCGCTCGCGGGCGTTCTACACCCAGCTGTTCGAGCTGCTCGGCGGCCAGGTCGTCATGGACGTCGTCGGCGCCCCGCACAAGCACGAGGGTTGCCGCATGATGCTGCTCGCCGCCGGCAACTTCATGCTCGGCGTGTGGGAGGCCGCCCCCGAGCACCGCGGCCGCGCCTTCGATCGCTACAGCGTCGGCCTTCACCACTTCGCCATCGCCCTCGAGTCGCGGGCCGCGATCGACGAGGTCCACCGGCGGCTCGTCGCCGCCGGCGTCGAGATCCTCGACGCCCCCGCCGAGTACCCGTACGCGCCCGGCTACTACGCCGTCTTCTTCAGCGACCCCGACGGCATCAAGCTCGAGCTCGTGCACATGTAACGAGGCCGAACGTCCGCCCGAGCTCGTCGAGCCACTCGGCCTCGCTGCGGCTGGCGTCGACCACCAGCGCCGGGCTCGGCGGCGCCGCGCCGGCGAGCTCGCGCACCCCGCCCGTCAGCATCAACATCGCCCGCTCGCCCGGCGCCACCCGGCCCTCGTCGATCGCCTTGAGCACGCCGACGCCGGTCAGCAGACCTGTCTTTTCGACCACCTCGTCCGAGCCCGGCAGCCGCGAGAACTCGAACCCTGCCGCCCGCATCCGCGCCAGCAGCGGCGCCTGGTGACGCGCCAGGTCGTCGTCCGACAGCGCCAGCATCTCGCCGCCGACCTCGCGCAGGAGCGCCGCCAGGCGGGCGTACTCGCGGGCCGGATCGGTGTTGTAGAGCCCCGGCTCGAGGTAGCGGTCCGGCTCCGGTCGCACGTGCTCGCGCGCCAGCTCCGGCTGGCCCGCCTGCCACGCGCGCACGATCGGCGCGTTCGCCTCCTGCTGGAACCCGAGGAAGCGCGGCACCTCGCTGCGGCGCAACAGACCGTGGCGGCGCAGCGCCGCGAAGCACTGGTAGATCCCCGCCGGCCCGAAGCCCGCGCACACCGTCTGCGCCAGGCAGTCGATGCGCCCCAGCGCCTCGGCGCTCTCGAGCACGAACATCGCCCGCACCGCCGACGCCGCCAGCCGCCAGCGGACGTCGGGCACGTGCGCCAGGCCGTACCGCTCGGCGAAGCCGCGCGCGAGCCGCTTGACGTCGGGCTCGGGCAGATCGACCCCGATCAGGTGCACGCCCGCGCCGAAGTGATCGCCGCGCTGCTTGTACAGCGTGCGACGCGGCTGAAACAGGAACGCCTCGAGGCCCGCGCGCGCCGCGTAGGCCGCCAGCGCCGCGCTCAGGTTGCCGCCCGACGACGCCACCACCCGCCGCACCTGCGCGCGCCGCAGCAGCGCCACCGTCACGCACGCGTCGAGCGCCTTGTACGTGCCCGTGAACATCCGGCTCGACTCGTCACAGACGATCACCTCGCGGTCGCCGCTGGTCAGCGCGAAGGTCGTCGCGCCCTCGCCGTGCGAACAGCGCTCGAGGTCGGCGAGCGTCAACTCGACCGCCAGGCCCGGCACCGCCAGCACCTTGTGATAGCGCAGCAGCAGGCTCTGCGACGCCGGAAATCGCCGATCGATCAAGGATCGCCAGTGCTCTGCCATCCCCACCACCGCGCCCCGATCCATGGTCGGCGTCGCCGGTCGCGCTGTCAAACATCGACGCAGCGAGCGACTCCGCGACAGCGACCTCGGCGCGCGAGGAGTCTTCTCAGGTCGCGGAGGATGACGCGTGCGAAGCACCTCTCGCATGGCCACGCGTCGTCCGCTCCGATAGGATGTTTGCGGCAGTGGTGTGACTGTGGCGCTGCTCAAGATCGAATACCGCGATCCGCTCGAGCCGATCACCGGCGTGCTGGTGATCGACCGCCTCGTCGACGGCGTGTGCGCCGGCGGCCTGCGGATCGGCGCCGACGTCGGCGCCGACGAGATCGCCGCGCTCGCCCGCAACATGACCCGCAAGCAGGCCGCCTACGCCCTGCCGGTCGGCGGCGCCAAGGCCGGCCTGCGCATGGCCCCCGATCACCCGGCCCGCGCCGACGTCCTGCGTCGCTTCCTCGCCACGCTCGCCCCGCTGATCGAGCGCTGCTGGTCGGTCGGCCCCGACCTCAACACCACCATGGCCGAGCTGCAGCGCGCCGCCGACGACGTCGGCCTGCCCTGCCTCAAGATCGCGGTCGGCCGCAGCCGCGGCCTCGCCGACCGCGAGTTCCTGCGCCGCTACGCCCTCCTCGACGCCGCGATCGACGGCTGGACCGTGCACGCCCTGCGGGCCCCCGCGGCCGTGCGCGCCGCGACGCTCGCCCTCGGCCGCGTGCTCGGCCGTCCGGCAGGCCTGCGGGTCGCGATCCAGGGCGCAGGCGCGATGGGGGGCGGCGCCGCCTGGCTCCTCGATCGCGTCGGCTGCCGCGTCGTCGCCTGGGCCGACGACGTCCGCTGCCTCGTCGCCGACGCCGGCCTCGACGTCCCCGCCCTCCTGGACGGGCGGCACGGCGGTCGGCTCCCCGAGCTCGGCGCCGACGTCCGCCCCTCCGCCGCGGTCCTCGAGGCTGGCTGCGACGTCCTGATCCTCGCCGCGGTCTCGCGCGCCTTCGCCGTCGACGTCGTCCCGCGGCTCGGCTGCGCCGGCGTCGTCGAGGCCGCCAACCTCGCCCTCGCGCCCGAGGTCGAGGACGCCCTCCACGCCGCTGGCGTGCCTGCGATCCCCGACCTGCTCGCCAGCGCCGGCGGCTCGCTGGCGATCGAGGCCATCTACGCCGGCGACCCGCTCGGCCCCGCCGACGTCCTGGCCCACGTCGAGCGCCGCGTCGCCGCCCGCGTCGAACATGTCCTTGCGGACAGCCGCGCCACCGGCCGCTCCCCGCGCGCGCTCGTCACGGAGGCCCTCGATGCCACCTGAGCGCGCCTGCCCCGGCTCGCCGCGACGGCCGCTGGCGACATGTCCTCCAAGGCATGTCCGATCGCCCCTGCCGGCTCGCCGCGCCACCTGCCCCTCGGGACATCCGACATGTCCCTCGGGCCATCCACGGCGCCCCATTCGCGCATCTCTTTCGAGGCATCCGCGGCGCCCCGGGTTCCGCGCCTCCGCATGGCTCTCGGGACATTTTATCTGTCCCGAGAGCCATCCACGCCCCCCGTCGACCCTCACCGCCACGTGTCTCCCGGGACATTCGACCTGTCCCTCGGACCGTCTCCTTCTCGGAGGCCGGCCGTGACCGCCGAGCTCGTCTGGCTCGACGGCCAGCTGGTCCCCGCCGACGCCGCGCGCTTCGGCCTCCTGACCCACTCCCTGCACTACGGCACCGCGGTGTTCGACGGCGGCCGGCACTACCGCCTGGCCGACGGGGGAGTCGGCGTGTTCCGCCTGCGCGACCACGTGCGGCGCTTCCTCGCCAGCGCCGCCAGCCTGTGGATGTCGCTGCCGTACACGGCCGAGCAGCTGCACGCGGCGACCCTCGCGGTCGTGCGCGCCAGCGGCCGCGGCGACGGCTACGTCCGCCAGCTCGCCTTCTACGGCGACGCGCGGATCGGCCTCGGCGCGCGCAACCCCGTCCACGTCGCGGTCCTCGCCTGGGAGCCCGCCGGTTCGCCCGGCGCCCTGACGAAGATCCGGATCGCCTCGCTCGGCCACGGCGCCGGGTGGATCCCCACCGCCAAGCACGCCGGCCACTACGGCCGCGCCTTCCTGGCCCTGCGCGAGGCCGAGGCCTCCGGCCACGACGACGCCTTGTTCCTCGGCGACGACGGCACCGTCGTCGAGGCCACCGGCGCCAACCTCTTCATCGTCCGCGACGGCCGCCTCGTCACCCCGCCCGATCACGAGCCGCTGCTGCCCGGCATCACCCGCGCCAGCGTCCTCGCCCTCGCCGCCGACCTCGGCATCCCGACGCTCGAGGCCCCGATCCCGCGCCACCACCTCTTCAGCGCCGACGAGGTGTTCCTCGCCAACAGCGCCGCCGAGCTGCGCCCCGTCGCCCTCGTCGAGGGCCGGCGCCTCGCCGCCCCGGGGCCTGTCACCGCGCGGCTCGTCGCCCGCTACCGCGCCGTCGCTCGCGGCGAGGCTCCCGATCACCACGACTGGATCGACCGCGTGGAGGACCCGCAGTGATCGCCATCCTCGAGGCCAACGTCCGCGCCGCCCTGCGCGACCGCTCGCCGGCGGTCGCCGCCGACGCCGCGAACGCCCTCGCCCGCCTCGCCCGCCTCGCCTTCGCCGGCGACGCCTACGCCGCCGCCGTCTACCACGGCCTCGTCTGGGACCTCCACGCCGACCCCGACCCGCGGACCTACGCCCTGCGCCGCTTCCTCCTCGAGCCCGCCTACGCCGTCGAGGAGGCCCACGTCCCGCCCGTCGCGCCCGAGCCCCTGCTCGCGCCCGAGGCCCTGCTGGCCCGCCTGCACGCCGAGCAGAACCAGCGCAACGGCCTGCTGCACCCGATGTCGGCGCACCTGTTCCACGGCCAGCCCAGCCTCGCCGACCTGAAGATCTACCTGCGCCACCACTGGCACCGCTCGCGCCTGTTCTACCGCGAGCTGACCGAGCTCGCGCTGAGCTGTCCCTTGAGCCATGCGAGCGTCCTCCACCGCAACCTCTACGACGAGACCGGCGGCGAGGACGGCAGCCAGGCCCACCCGGTCCTGCTGCAGCGCCTCCTGCGTCACTTCGACCTGCCGCACGGCTTCGCCGACCGGCCCGAGCTGCCCGAGGCCCAGGCCTACCTCAACAACCGGATCCGCTGCGCCCGCCACCCCGACCTCGCGTGGGGCCTGGCGGTCCTGTTCTCGCTCGAGGCCGGCACCCCCGCCACCCACGGCAACATCCACGCGCTGCTCCAGCGCTTCGGCGTCCCCGACGACGCGCGCGAGTTCCACCGGATCCACATGAGCGCCGACGTCGAGCACGCGCGCGAGACCGCCGAGCTGATCGGCGCCGTCATCACCAGCCCCGCGGACCAGGCGATCCTGTTCGCCTCGCTCCGCTACCACCGCGCCCTGGGCCAGCGCTACTTCGACGCCATCTGGCGCGAGATGCAGGCGACGCATGACGACCGCCACCGGTGAGAAGCTCCTCCTCGAACTGCTCGACGGCTTCCTCGGCAGCAAGCTGCTGATGACCGCCTACAAGCTCGACCTGTTCACCGCCGCCCGCGAGCCGAAAGCCCGCGAGGCCCTGCGGTCCGCCCTCGATCTGCCCGAGCGTTCGTTCAAGATCGTCGTCGACGCCTGCGTCGCGCTCGGCCTCCTGCACGAGGACGAGCGCGGCCTCGCCACCCCGGCTGCGCTCGCGCCCTTCCTCGTGCGCGCCCCCGATCGGCCGTTCCAGACCACCACCTACCTGCTCGAGTACTACGACGAGGTCTACCGCGCCCTCGCCGACATGGACGCGCTGGTGCGCAGCGACGGCGCCGCCTCGCCGTTCAAGCTGCGCGACTACTTCAAGGACGACGTCGACGCGGTCGACCCGCAGGTCGCCGCCGAGTACTCGCGCTACATGGACGCCACGATCGCCAGGATCGTCGAGGTCGTCCTCGCCACCTATCCCTTCGGACAGCACCGCCGCCTGCTCGACCTGTGCGGCAACACCGGCAGCTTCTGCGCCGCCATCGTCGCCGCCACCCCCGGCCTCCACGGCGCCTTCCTCGACGTCCCCGCCTGCGTCGACATCGGCCGCCGTCAGCTCGCCGGGCGCCCCGAGCTCGCCGGTCGCGTCGAGGCGATCGCCGGCGACGTGTTCCGCACCCCGCTGCCGCCCGACTACGACGTCATCACCATGTGCCGCTCGGCCATGGACTGGGGCGACGACAAGATCGCCGGCGTCTACCGCCGCGTCCACGCGGCCCTGCCCGCGGGCGGCCGCTTCCTCGTCATCGAGCGCATGCTGCCCGAGCGCGTCCTCCCCGAGGCCCTGCCGATGTACCTGCGCGGCGTCTACTTCCTCGCCAAGTCGGAGAGCACCCGCTACCGCTCGCCGCGCGAGCACCTCGACCTGCTGCAGGCCGCCGGCTTCACCGCCACCGAGGAGCTCGAGCCCCCGCGCGCCCCCTACGAGTTCTTCCAGTCGATGCGGATCCTCGTCGCCAGCAAGTGATGCCGCCCGCCTCCTACGAGTTCTGCCAGTCGATGCGGATCCTCGTCGCCAGCAAGTGATGCCGCCCGCCCTGCCCAGCCTCGCCGCGATCGCCCAGGTCCCCGAGGACCTGCTCGCCGCCGCCGTCGACCTGTGCCTCGACGCCGCCGCGCTGCCGGTCCTCCTCCGCGCCCTCGACCTCGACCTGCCGGCCCGCCTCGCCCGCGGCCCCGCGACCCTCGAGTGGCTCGCCGCCGAGCAGGCCGACCTCGCCACCGACGTCTCGCTCGAGATGACCCTCGAGCTCGGCTGCGGCACGGGCCTGTTCGCGCGCCGCGATCGTCGCTACCAGCTCACGGCCCTGACCCGCAGCTTCTTCCTGAACGATTCGCCGCTGCGCCTGCTCGGCCTGGTCGAGCGGCACCGCCGCTACGTCGCCGCGATCGCGGCCCTGCCGGCCGCCCTGCGCGAGACGAAGCGGGCCGACCGGCGCGTGTGGTCGGACCGCGCCGACGTCGGCGCCCAGGCCGACTACTTCCGCGCCCGCGCCGCCTTCAACGAGGCCAGCCGCGACTACTTCCGCGACACCGCCTGGCTGCTGGCCCGCGCGCACTGCCGGCGCGACTTGCACGCGCACCGCGTCGTCTGCGACATCGGGGCCGGGCCGGCCGCCTTCGCCGCGATCCTCAAGGCCGCCGCGCCGCACCTGCAGGTCCACGCCGCCGAGGTCACCTACAAAGATCCCGCCTACCTCGCGACCACCGCCGCCGACCTGCGCGCGGCCGATCTCGACGTCGCCCTGCACGCGATCAACGTCCTCCACGAGGAGCTCCCGCCCGCGATCGATCTGCTGACCGCCAACCGCCTGTTCTCCGGCCTCGGCCGCGACGGCGCCGAGGGCTGGGCGCAGCGCCTCCACGCCGCCCTCGCGCCCGGCGGCACGCTCGCCCTGGTCGACTTCTTCGCCACCGGCGAGCCCGCCCACGACCGCTCCGTCGCCGGCCTGGTCGCGCTGTGGATGGCCTGGAACCGCCACGAGCTGCAGCGCGCGCCCCTCGTCGATCCCAGCGACGACCGCCACGCCTGGGGCTGGAACCCGCCGTGGCGCTGCGACGAGCTGGCCGCCCTGCTCGCGCGCGTCGGCTTCCACGACGTCCGCGCCCGCAGCGTCGTCCCCCCGTTCGCCCTCGTCGAGGCCCGCAAGTGATTCGCCGCGAGCCCGCGACCCGGGCCGTTTCTCCGGCGCAGGCCGTCCGCGAGGCCCCCCTCGCGTCCGCACGCGCCCTGCCCACAATCCTCGCATTTCGCCGTCCGCCGCGCGACCGCGGGCGAGCGCTCGCCTCCGCCGAGGCCCTGCTCACATTCGTCGCTCTCCGCGCTTTGCCAGACGCCCGCCGACCTGCGCTCGCCTCCGCCAGCTCGCTGCCCCCATTCGTCGCTCTCCCCCGCCCGCCGCGCTCCCGCCGACCTGCGCTCGCCTCCGCCGGCTCGCTTCCCACATTCGTCGCTCTCCCCCGCCCGCCGCGCTCCCGCCGACCTGCGCTCGCCTCCGCCAGCTCGCTGCCCACATTCGTCGCTCTCCCCGCCCGCCGCGCTCCCGCCGACCTGCGCTCGCCTCCGCCGGCTCGCTGCCCACATTCGTCGCTCTCCCCCGCCCGCCGCGCTCCCGCCGACCTGCGCTCGCCTCCGCCAGCTCGCTGCCCACATTCGTCGCTCTCCCCCGCCCGCCGGCCCTGCCCGCATTCGTCTCCCTCGACTTCAACTACCCACATTCTCCGCCCTCGACCGCCCGCGGCCCGACCGCCGACCTGCGCTCGCCACCGCCGGGGCCCTCCTCACATTCGCCGCACTCCGCAGGTCGCCGCGATCCCGCCGACCTGCGCTCACCTCCGCCGGGCCCATGCTTCTCTGCGTCGCAGCCCCGCGCTCCCGCTCGCCCTCCGCGAGGTCCGCAGTGACGCTTGAGTCGCAGCCCCGCGCTCCCGCATTCGTCTCCCGCGAGGCCCGCAGTGACGCTTGACCCGACCCCCGTCCGCTGCTGCGACGTCGTCTGCCGCGACCTCGCCCTCGACAACGTCCTCGTCTACGGCGTCCACAGCCGCGAGGCCCGCGTCGTCGCGCGCGCCGCCGCCGAGGCCCTCCTCGCGGCCCGCCGGTTCCGCCCGCTCGCCGAGCACATCGACCTCGCCACGCGCGGCTGCCCGGCCGAGGAGGCCGCCAACATCCAGAGCGGCCTGCTCGCGCTCGCCGAAGCCGGCATGTTCGTCTCGTTCGCCGACCTCCGCCGCGTCTGCGTCCGCGACGACGAGCCCCCACCCATCGATCTCGTGGCGATCCCCAGCGCCGAGCGGCCGGCCGCGGCCGAGCGCGCGGTCGCCTCGCTGATCGCCGACGCCGAGCGCTTCTCGCGGCCCCGCGAGCACCTCGTCGCCGACGGCTCCGCCGATCCGGCCACCCGCGCCGACTACCGGCAGCGCCTCGCCGCCCTCGCGCGCGCGCACGCGGCCCGCGTCGTCTACATCGGCGACGACGAGCGCCGCGACTTCATCGCCCGTCTGGCGGCCCGCGGCCACGACCCCGGGCTCGTGGCCTTCGCCCTCGCCGACCCCGAGCGCACCGGCATGGCCTATGGGACAGGTCGCAACGCCCTCCTGCTCCACGCCGTCGGCCGCCGGTTCGTCTGCATCGACGACGACGTGATCGCCCGCCCCGTGCGCCCGCCCGACCCGCTGCCCGGCCTCGGCGTGTTCACCGGCGAGGGCGAGGGCTACGACAACTATCAGCCGCAGGACATCTGGTTCTACCCCGACCGCGCCGCCGCCCTCGCCGACGCCCGCTGGTCGGACGACGAGGCCCTCGGCGGGCACGCCGGGATGCTCGGCCGCTCCTTGCCCGCGCTGCTCGCCGCCGTGCCCGCGGGCGAGCCGATCGAGCTCGACGACTGCCTCGACCGCGCGCTCCTCCGCCGCCTGCGCACCGGCCAGGGCCGCGTGCGCGTCACCTTCCAGGGCCTGCTCGGCGACCTCGGCTGGTACGCCCCGACCTGGTGCCTGCTGTTCGAGGGTAAGAACCGCGAGCGCCTGCTCGCCGCCGAGGACACCTACCGGCGCACGATCACCTCCACGCGCCAGGCCCTCCGCCTGGTCCGCCGCGCCACCGTCGGCGACGGCCGCTACTGCCAGGGCGCGATCCTCGGCCTCGACCACCGCGACCTCCTGCCCCCCTTCTTCCCGGTCGGTCGCTACGAGGACGGCGTGTTCCGCACCACCCTCCGCGCCCTCGACGAGACCGCGCTCTTCGGACATGTCCCATCAGCCCTGGTCCATGAGCCAGTTCAGGAGCGGGCCTGGGCCGAGGGCGACATCTGGCGCCCGGGCGGCTGGGCCCGCCTCGGCGAGCTCGTCGTCCAGTGCGTGCGCGCGGCCGCCTCGCCCACCACCCCGGCGGCCCTCGGCCAGCACTTGCGCGAGCTCGGTCGGCTGAGCCCGGCCGACTTCCGGGCCTTCGTCGCCCAGCGGCTGTGGCGGCAGAAGGAGCTCTACGCCCGCCACCTCGAGACCCTGCTCGCGCGCCACCGCGGCGCGCCGTCCTGGTGGCGCGACGACGTCCACCGTCACCTCGGCGCACTCGCCGAGCACGCCGCGACCCGCGAATACCCGGCCCCCCGCGACCTCCTCGGCGAGCGCGGCGATCCGGACCTCGCCCTCGCGCGCGCCCAGCGGCTCGTGGCTCGCTTCGGCGAGCTCCTCGTCGCGTGGCCCGACCTCGTGCGCACCACCGCCGAGCTCGCGCGCGCCGGCCACCCGCTCGGCGTCCCGCTCGCGTGAATCGTGGCGGCCTCGACCGCGCCCTCGACCGCCACGCTCGGCGGTGGGGGCCCGACCTCGTGCGCACCACCACCGAGCTCGCGCGCGCCGGCCACCCGCTCGGCGTCCCGCTCGCCTGAATCGTGGCGGCCTCGACCGCGCCCTCGACCGCCACGCTCGGCGGTGGTGGCCCGACCTCGTGCGCACCACCGCCGAGCTCGCGCGCGCCGGCCACCCGCCCGGCGTCCCGCTCGCGTGAATCGTCGCGGCCGCGACCGCGCCCTCGACCGCCACGCTCGGCGGCGGTGGTGGCCCGACCTCGTGCGCACCACCGCCGAGCTCGCGCGCGCCGGCCACCCGCCCGGCGTCCCGCTCGCATCAATCATCGCGACCGCGCCTCGACCGCGCCCGCCCCGCTCGCCCGCATCCCTGCGCTCCGCGGTCGCCACGCCGCGAGGCCGAAGCTCCCCGCGAGACGCTCGGTCCCCCACGAAATCGCCGCCACTCACGCGCGTCGACCACCGCCGCTCCGAGCGCTGCGCGAGCGCCGGCCGAGCCCGGCCGTCGCCCCGGAACAATCATCGCACCGGCGCTGCAGCGAATCGCCGCCGACGACTCGCGCGAGGCGTGTCTCGCGGCCGCGTGTCACGTCCTCGTGGTCCGCGCCCCCCCGCCGCGAAGTTCGGCGCCGGCGACTTGCAAATCATCGGCCTCGGCCGGTCCAACCCGCATGGCCTCGCTGGCGCGCGACCGCGAATCATCGGAGTCCGCGCCCGCAGCAGCGATCGCGCGTGCATGGGTCCGGCGCGGCGGGCAGCGCGGCGACGCCGTCGTCCGGTGCCGGCCGCGCGGCCGTCTGGAATGTAAGCAGGACGAGGGGAACACCCACATCGGATCCCGCAAACCACCGGCACGGTGTTCACAACACCCTCGGTCGGCATTCCCCCAACAATCCCGGAGAGCGAGGCGAAACAATCGCCGGCGGCGCCCCGCCCGCCGCCGCAGCGAACGGGCCGCGGCCGCGCGTTTTTGCGGCGCCCTGCGTCCGCAGGCGAGACCTCCTGAACCGCCGCCCGTACGCCTTTGTCGGCGCGAAGTCGAGGCCGCGCGGATCGATCGGCGAACCCTGCTTCGCCGGTCCTCACAATGCCGCGAATGTGGCGCCCGCACGAACGCGCGCCGGTCGTCGCGCGCCCCAATGTCGACTGGCCACGCCGCGCAGGCGGCATCGCCTTTCTGCCGCAAGGTCACCGTACTTTCTCCTAATAACGTGTGTAAGCCGCTGGGCGACCGGACACCTGTTCTCTTTTTGGTTGCCTTCCCCTCGCGTCCTTGCGATGATGACAGCGCGTCGAAATCGATATCGTGCGCGACGGGGCCCGCTCACGGCGAGCGATCCCGCGAAGGAGATTTGTCATGGGTAATACGTCGAATCAGATCAAGAAGGCCATGGAGATTGATGGGGCGATCGCCGCCGCGATTGTCGATAGCGAGAGCGGGATGACGCTCGCGACCGCCGGCGGAGGCGCAGCCTTCGACATCGAGGTCGCCGCCGCCGCCAACACGAACGTCGTCCAGGCCAAGCTGAAGGCGATGAACAGCCTCCGGCTCGCGGACGAGCTCGAGGACATCCTCATCACCCTGGGCAAGCAGTACCACATCATCCGCCCGCTGCGGCGGACCCCGGCGGTCTTCTATTACCTCGCGTGCGAGCGCTCCCGGACCAACCTGGCGATGGCGCGCCGCAGCCTGGCAGAGATCGAGCACGCGACGACGCTCTAGCCTCGGCCGGTACGACGAGGCGTCGGCGCGCCGATGTCGTGCGTCGGCGCTGCGCAGTGGGAGGCGTGTATCTTGGCTTCGTTGTTCATCGTCGACGACGATTCACAGTTCCGCAGCGCCCTGACGCGCGAACTCGAGGGCCGCGGCTTCGAGGTCGCGTCGGCGTCCTCGGTCCACTCCGCCCTGGCGGCGCTGGCGAAGCAGCCCGCCGACGTCGTCCTGACCGACCTCCGGCTCGGCGGGCCCGACGGCCTCGACCTGCTCAAGCTGCTGCCGAGCGTGTCGAGGCGGACGCGCACGATCCTCATGAGCGCCCACGCCACCGCCCGCGATCATCAGATCGCCACCGAGCTCGGCGCGGTCGACATCCTCCTCAAGCCGTTCTCGCCGGCCGCGCTGCTGCGATCGATCCAGAAGGCGATCGACTGCGAGACCGGGTTTCAGGGCACCGTCCACGGCCTGTCGCTCATCGACATGGCGCAGATGTTCCACCTCTCGCAGCGGTCGGTCACGATCGTCGTCACCCACGCCGACCAGCCGCCGAGCAAGATCCACTTCCGCCGCGGCGAGATCATCGACGCCGCCCACGGCTCCGCCTCCGGCTGCAGCGCGCTGCGGGCGATCCTCGCCAGCTCCTCCGGCGCGCTGCACACCACCAGCCTCGAAGCGGACGTCGTCCCCACCATCGACGCCCCCTTCGATCAACTGCTGCTGGCCAGCCTCACCGAGCTCGACGAGGAGCAGCACGAGGCCCGCCGGCCGTCCGACGCCCAGCCCCTGTTCGAGCTCGAGGACGACGAGCCGCAGGCGCCGGGCGACTCGGCGCAATCCCCCGCACCGACGCGCGTGCCCGCGGTCGACGCCGTGTGCCGGCGCTTCAGCGAATCGGTCGACGGCGCGCTCGCCTGCGCAGTCGTCGACCTCGCCGCCGGCGTCCTGCTCGGTCACCACCAGCGCCGCGTCGGCGCGGTGCCGCTGTCCGAGTCCGCGCTGACGGCGACCTGCCTCGATCTGTTCGGCGGCCGGCTCGCCCTCGGCCGACTGCAGGAGATCCAGCTGACCGCCAGCGAGCACTACATCTTCGGCAAGCGCCTCGCGGGCCGCGAGTGGGCGCTCGTCCTCTGCACCGACCGGTCGATCAGCATCGGGCTGGGATGGGCGCAGCTGCGCGCGCAGATCGGCCTGGTCGAGTCGCTGGCGGGCTGACGCAGGAGGGATCCAGCATGGCAGTCTACGAACCCGACCGCGCGAGGATCGTCCTGCGAATCGTGTACGACGGCCCCGGGCGCGCCGGCAAGACCACCAACGTCGAGCAGCTCGCGCGCATCTTCGGCACCCGGCCCGGCGACGAGCTGCAGGTCCACCCGGCCGCCACCGGCCGCACGATCTTCTTCGACTGGTTCAGCTTCGACGGCGGCATGCTGGACGGCCACCAGCTGCAGGTCCAGGTCGTCACCGTGCCCGGCCACAAGAGCCTCGAGCCGCGTCGCGCCCACATCCTCCGCGGGGCCGACGTCGTCGTGCTGGTGTGCGACAGCGCCGTCTCGGGCCAGGACTCGGCGCGCGAGATGCTCGACAGCCTGCGCGAGCACCTCGGCCGGCGCGCCGAGCACGTGCCGCTGATCGTCCAGGCCAACAAGCAAGACCTCGGCAA
Organism: Nannocystis punicea; assembly: GCF_026965555.1. Lineage (GTDB taxonomy): Bacteria > Myxococcota_A > Polyangia > Nannocystales > Nannocystaceae > Nannocystis > Nannocystis punicea. The sequence continues at coordinate 8,269,509 of NZ_CP114040.1, forward strand.
CGCCATGCTGCCGCACGAGCTCGGCGCCGCGCTCGGCCTCGACGCCGACGTGCCCGTCATCGGCGCCCAGGCCTCGGCGGGCATCGGCGTGCGCGAGACCGCCGTCGGCGCGATCCGGGCGGCCGTGCGCCAGATGAAGCAGCGCACCGCCCGCGAGGGCCTGAGCGTGATCGAGGGCCGAGCCGGCACCGCCGAGGAGCTGCGCGCCGCGCTGCAGGCGATCGAGAGCGTCAGCATCCACCGCGACCCCGGCCGCAACCCCGAAGCCGACGCCCCGAGCACCCCCTCGCGCCCGCCGTCGGACGCGGGTCGCATGGTCTACATCCGCTCGCAGAAGCTCGTGACGCAGCTCGCCGGCGACGGCGAGGCCCCCGGCCGCCTGCGCTCCCGCACCCCCGCGCCCCTCCCTCCGAACATGTCCGATCGGCCAGCTGGCGACCGCCCGCAGAAGCCGCGGATCCCCGTGTCGGCGATGTTCATCGAGCCGACCCCGTCCACCGATCCGCCCGACATCCCCTGGGTCTCCACGGCCCCCGCGACCCTCCGCGTCCCGCCCCCGCCCCTGGTCGCCGACGCCCCCGGCCACCTCGCCGACGCCGAGCCCTTCGACCCCGAAGAAACGCGGCCCGAGGACGCGCTCCCACTCGCTGTCTCCGCGGACGAACCTGCCCCCGCGCCCGCCGAAGCTCCCGCCGAGGACGCCCCCGGAGCCGCGCCCTCGCAACCTGTCCCCGAGGACCTCCACTTCGGCGCCGCGCGCTCTCACCCTGTCCTCGAGGACATCCAACTCGGAGCCGACTCCACCGAACCTGTCCCCGAGGACATCGGAGCCGCCTCCACCGAACCTGTCCCCGAGGACATCGGAGCCGCCTCCACCGAACCTGTCCCCGAGGACATCGGAGCCGCCCCCACCGAACCTGTCCTCGAGGACATCGGAGCCGCCCCCACCGAACCTGTCCCCGAGGACATCGGAGCCGCCGCCACCGAACCTGTCCCCGAGGACATCAACCTCGAAACCGCCCCCGCCGAATCTGTCCCCGAGGGCATCGACCTCGAAACCGTCCCCACCGAACCTGTCCCCGAGGACATCGACCTCGCTCCTGCCCCTTCCGGGCCGCACACCGAGGACCGCGCTTCCGCAGCTCCCCCACGCCCGGTCCCCGAAGCCGAACTCCGCGCGCCCTCGCCCGACCCATCCGAATCTGTCCCCGAGGACATCCACCTCGCGCCTGCGCTCTCCGCACCGATCACCGAGGACGATCCGCGCCCTGGTGAGGTGAACGCAGCCGCGCACGCGAGATCTGTCTCAGAGGACAACGACACCGCGCTCTCCTCACCGGTCTCCGAGGACATCTCAGCCACGCCGAGCGACTCCATACCGATCTCCTCGTCCGGCCCTGCCTCGGCAGACGCCTCGAAGGCGTCAGCGCTGTCCCCGTATGCCCTTGCGGATCTCTCGGACGTCCCCGCGATCTCCACGCGTGTCCCTGAGGACAGCCACCCTGCCGAGCCCGACCTCGCCGACCGCCACCTCATCTCCGTCGCCTCGTCCTCAGGGGTCCCCGAAGTCGCCCCTCCCTGGGCCGGCACCGCGCCCGCGCCCCACGATTCCGAAGCCATCTCGACCTCCGCCGCGCCGGCCTCCTCGGCGCCGATTTCAGAGGACCACGCGCCCTCGGCGAGCATCCCCGAAGCCGGCTCCGCCCCGCCGGCGTCGGCACCTGTCCCCGAGGACACCTCCGTCCCGTCCCCACATGTCTCCGGGAGCACGGTATCCATGCCAGCGCATGCCCCGGAGGACGCTCCGGCCGCGCCCTCGGCAGACCCCGCGGACGACCCGTCCTCCCCACGACCCGCTCCCGAGGAGAGTGAACCCTCCGCCGTGCCGGAGCTTGCGAGCGACCTCGCCGCTCCCCGTCCGGACCTCCCGCCCGGGCACGTCTGGCCGGTCCCCGGCGGGCGCCACGTGCTCGAGCGACTCGCCGGCCGTCCGCTCGTTCAAACCGGTCCCAAGGGACATGCCTCATCGAGCATGACCTTCAAGACAGCTGAATTCAGCCTGCGCACGCGCCCCGAGTGGCGCTTCGCCGACAACGAGCACGGCCGGGCCGCGCTCCGCGAGCACGTCCGGCGGGCCGCGCGGCTCGGCTCGCTGTTGCCCACGGACAGCGCGGTCGCCCTGGCGGTCGGCGCCGACGACCACGTCCTGTGGCACGTCGTGCCCGACCTGCCCGCGCTCGACGACGCGCTGCATGCCGCCTCCGCGGACGAGCGCCCGCACCATCTCCTCCGGCTCGCCTCCGCCTACGCCGCCGCCCTGCGCCTGCGCGCCCGCGAGGGCCTCGCGCTCGACCTCGCCGCCGACGCCTTCGCCGAGCAGGACGGCCGGTGGGTCTATCTCGGCGATCGGCTCGGCGAGCCCGAGCCCGCTGCGGCGCTGGCGAGCGCGCTGCTGCGTCCGCCCGCGGGACTGCCGGCCCCCGCGCTCCCGGCCTGGCTCGACGCCCTCGAGCAGACCCTGCCCACCACGCTCACGCGCGAAGACATCGCCGCCCTGGGCCTCGACGACGCCCTCGCGGCCGCGGCCGAGAGCGATCGAGACGCCACGGCCCGCGTGCGCGCCCTCCTCGACCGCTGCGCCTGAGCCCACCACGGCGACCGCTCGCCGGAGCCGCGTCGTCGGCCCTCGACCTCGCTCCACTGCATCGATCTTGCGCAGCCGCGAGCGCCCGTCGCAGCGCCCTCGTCACTCCTCCGCGTCGACCCACCCGTCCGCAGTCAGCCGCAGCAGCGCCACCTCGTCGAAGATCACCGGCCGTCGCGGATCCTTGCGCGGGCTCACCCGCATGAGCGGGCTGCGCCAGCGGCCGTCCAGGCTGTGCAGGGCCGCCAGCACGCGCGCGCGCGTCGGGCACGGGCCGGCGCGGCGCAGCACCTCGACAGTCAGCTCCGCCAGCGCTTGCCCGCCGACGCTCGTCCCCGTCACCTCGACCTGCGGCGCGCGGCGAGCCATCAGCTCGCGGTGCGCCGCGATCGCCGGCGAACCTGACCCTTCGGCCATATGCAACCAGTGCGACCCGATCACCCCCTCGCCGGCCGCCCCGAGCATCGTCGTCAACCCGTCGACGAACCCGATCAGCCAGCGCGGGCGGAACCCGCGGCCCCGCGCGTGCAGGATCGCCGCCACCTCCTGCTCCGGGCGGACCACCGCCAGCACCGCCTCCATCCCCTCGCTCTGCATCGCCTCGACGGCAGGCTCGATCGCCTCGCCCGGCCCCAGCCAGCGCGACTGCATCGGCGCCCGGCCGAGCCCCACCGCGAAGCCGGCCACCCAGTCGCGGCCGAATTCCGTGTCGTACGTGATCGTCCCGACCCGCGCCATCGCCCGCACGTGTCGCCCGAGCGCCCGACCGTTGCTGTGATACGGCACGTTGGCCACGCACATGTTCGGCCGCGGCGGCTCGGCCATCGACGACGCTCCGGTGACCACCGCGAGATCGGGGACGTGCGCCGCCGCCAGCCGATCGATCACCGTCAAGTGCGGCGGCGTCCCGACGCACATCAGGAACCCCAACAAGGGGTGCTCCGCCAGCAGCCGCTCGACCACCGCCGGCGTCTCGCCGGGATCGTAGCGGTCGTCGCCGACGATCAGCGCGATCGGATGCCCGTGCACCCCGCCGGCCGCGTTGACCTCGGCGAACAATGCCTGGGCCGCCACGGCGATCTCGCCGAACATCGCCATCGCTCCGGTGAGCGGCGCGTGGCAGCCGAAGCAGATCGGCTCACCCGGCCGCAACGCGACCTCGAAATCCATCCTCATCCCTCCAGTCTCCGTGACGCCTCGCGGACAGGCGGCTCACCGCCTCGCGTCACGAGCCACCGCTCGTTCCGCTCGTCGTCACTGCCCTGCATCGACGCTCCTGCCCCCCGGCAAAACGCCCCGCCTCGCCCCGAGGCCCCCCATCTCCCCCAATTCGAGCGTTTCGCGAGGGTCAGAGCATCCCAGTACATACCGGAAAATCCTCGAGTCTGGCAAAGCCCTGGCAACGACCGACCCCGCGCTCCGAACGGATCTGCGCTCGCTGTTCAGCTTTGTAGGAGGCCCCAGGGTGCTGACAACACGGCATCGAGGTCGTGCCCGAAGTCGAGGTCCGTGACACCTGGCCAAAGAGATTCAAGGGTGCCTGTCGAGCCATTGTACATCACCCACCCATCGCCCCTGAAGAACGACACGTTGTCGTTCAGCACCGTCGCTGCTTGTATCCCCAGGGCATATGGGTATCCAAGCCCCCACAATGCGGAGATACCCTCGCACAAACCGAAGCTCACAGACTGCGGGCTCGTCGGGGTGCCCGCTACACACCAGGCATCTTTGAAGAGATACATTTGGCCGGCAGTAAATATCGCCGCATCGATATCCTGGGTGAAGCCGACGTTCTGGCCACCAGGAAGGTCGCAATAACCGCTTATTTCCCCAGTGGCGGTGGATTCCATCGCGATGGGATCGAAGAAAGCATACTTGTCTCCCTTGAAGAAGACTACGATGTTATTGATATATGCTGCCGCGTCGAGGTCGGAGTCAAAACCGATTTGGGAGAGACCGGGCCAATCCTGTCCAATGGAGCCTGTCCCGTCGATTCGGTCGGTGGCGGCATCGATCTGGAGGAACTTCGCGCCCTTGAACAAATAGACCTTGGTGACCACGGACATCTCGTCCTCCGTTGGCGCAAGCTGCGCGGCTGCGGAGTGATAAGTAGACCATGGAGCAGAGAGGACGTCGAGACCAGGGTGTCGAGCGCGATGCGGCGACGGGCCAGGCAGGCGCTCCGCAGGTCGTAGTGCCGATCGGACTCGAGCGCGTCGACGTGGGCGCGGCACGACCCGGCGCGCATCGCCGTCCAGTCGTCGGCGTAAGCGTCGATCGCCGGGGCGACGCGCTGCCAGGCGGCCTCCGCGTAGGGCAGCCCGGTCGCCTGGACCGCCGCCGCGACCGCGGCCCGGCGCTCCTGGTTCCACACCTCCGCGAGTTCGTCGGCGACCCCGGAGCACGGCTGCGCCGCGTTCGCCCCGCCGCTGGCCAGGACGTAGGTCCCGGCCGACGCGGCGAGCACGAGCCCGCCGATCGCCAGCCAGCGGCGCCGAACCGCCACCGGATCGTCGACGAGCGCCGCGAGCAGCCCGGCGAACGAGGCGTGACGCTCCTCCGGACGGACGGCCAGCCCGCGCGCGAGCAGGCGACGGATCCGCAGCGGGACGGACGACCCCGGCGGCGCCTCGCGCAGGCGTCCGGCGAGCACCGCCTCGCGCAGGGCCGCCAGCGTCGACCCGCCGAAAGGGTGCTGCCCGTAGAGCGCCTCGTACAGCGCGACGCAGAAGCTGAACTGATCGCCGCGCTCGTCGGCCGCGAGCCCGAGGTGCTGCTCCGGGGCCATGTACGCCGGCGTGCCCATCACCGCGCCGGTCTGCGTCAACGCCGGGTCGGGCCGCGGCGCCGCGCGGTCGCTCGCGTCCACCGACTGCACGCTCGTCAGCGCCGCGCGAGCGAGGCCGAAGTCGAGGACCTTGGCCACCCCGTCGCTGCGCACGATCACGTTCTGCGGCTTGAAGTCGCGGTGCACCAGCCCAGCGCGGTGCGCCGCCACCAACCCGGCGCCCGCCTGAGCGAAGGGCCCCAGCACGCCACGCCACTCGGCCTCGCCCTTGCTCGCGCGATGGGCCGCGAGCCAGGCGTCGAGCGGCTCACCGCGCACGAACTCCATGGCGATGAACACCTGCCCCTCGTGCTCGCCGACCTCGTGGACGGTGACGACGTTGGCGTGCGACAGCTGGGCCATCAGCCTGGCCTCTCGCAGCATGCGGGCGCGCAGCGTGTCGGGCTGCGAGGTCGCCCCGGCGCGCAGGAGCTTGATCGCCACCTTGCGATCGAGGTCCTCGTCGTAGGCGGCGTAGACGACTCCCATGCCGCCCTCGCCCAGCAGCCGGAGGAGCGTGAAGCGACCGATCTGCGGCGGGCTGGCCTCGCGGGCGAACAGGTTGGCGAGGATCAGCTCCTTGAGATGCGGACCGCCGAGGTCGTGCTCGGGCCGCGGACCGGGGGACCGCTCGCGGGTGCTCCGCAGCTCCCAGCCGGGCTCGGCCCTCGACGTGTCGTCTCGCCTGGGCCCGGGCTCCATTCGTCGGTGTTACGCCGGGACGGACCCGCGCGCAACCGCGGCCGCCGGCGCGCGAGACCGTGCCTCCTGCCCGACCCGAACTGGTGCATCCGAGCTCTCCGCCGCCGGCCAATCATGGATGGAGACAGGACGGAAATCCATGATGAAGACAAGTACGATATCGGATTTGACTGCGCACAATCGCAGACACGAACCATTTTCAATACTCAGCGCACGCTCTGGTCCCCGCATATCCTGGAGAAATGCGCGTGACGCATTCGCGGATCGGCCCGCCCTGAGTCACTGATCCTCGACAACCTCGGACCTCACGCCGAGCGCAGCTCTTCGCGGACCCGCTGGGCCCAGCCGTCGAGGTCCGTCAGGGTGCTGCTGAGCAGCTCCGGCGATTCGGCCAGGCGCGTAATCGCCTGCTCGAGGAGGTGACGGGCGCGTCGCAGGCGGGTGCGCACCGTGCCCTCCGGCATGCCGAGGATGTCGGCGACCTCGCCGCCCGTGAGCTCCTCCCAGTAGTAAAGCTCGACGAGCAGCTGGCTCTCCAGCGGGAGCTGCCGCAGGGCTTGCAACAGCAGCCGGGTCTGGCGCTCGCGGGCGAGGATGCTGCTCGGCCCCGGCTGCAAGTCGGCGACCGAGCGCTCGCGGAAGTCGATGCGCGCGGCGCTCTGGTAAGTGGCCCGGAGGTGGTCGTAGAGCACGTGGCGGGCGATGCCCAGCACGTACGCGCGGACGTTGCAGTCCTGCGGCATCCGCGGGACGGACTCCACGAGCTTGACCAACGTCTGCTGGATCAGGTCCGGTGCTTGCGCCCGATCCTTGGTCGCGAAGAACCGTACGACGGCCTCGTACTGGCGTTCCACGAGGGTCCGTCCCGCTCTCTCGTCCCCTCCTTGCCATGCCGTGAGCAGCGCGCGGTCGTCGAGCATCGGTTCGGTATTCTACATCCTCGCTCGGAGGAATCATCCCCGCTTCTCCCCTACATCCGTGACGGCTCCCGCCTACATCGCCACTTCAAGCGCAAATTCGGGCCGAGCCCTCCCGATCGCTGCGACCTCGAAATCCATCCTCATCCCTCCCGTCTCCGTGACGCCTCGCGGACAGGCGGCTCACCGCCTCGCGCCACGAGCCCCCGCTCGTTCCGCTCGTCGTCACTGTAGTCGTGGATCGCGGCCATCCACACGGATCCTGGCACAGCTCCGGCCCCGCTGGGAAGCGCCGGCCAGGATCGGCGCCCCGCGGGTTCAGCCTGACTGGAAAACCTCGGACTCGACCGACGGGATCGTTCAGGGCGGCGTGATGGGGGCCGGTCGCGGTCCCGGGTCCTAGCTCGGTTCGCCGGGGCTCTCGACGATCTCGTAGGTCAACAGATACTCCGCATCGTCGCCGGTGAAGCGTTGCTCTTTCTGACCCTTGCCCACGTACTCTTCATAGGCATAATGCGTACCGAGGTGGTCGTCGTCATCGTCGAACCACCCCGAGTCCTCGTCATACAGATCGATCCGGATCTTATAGCCGAAGTTGATCTGGATGAAATCAAGGTTCTCCTCGTCCCCGTCATTCATACTGTTGGGGCCCCAGACCGTGTCTCCGCCGATGCGCAGATATATTTCGTCTGGGCCGGTCAAATCCTCGGTGGTAATGCATTTGAGGGAGATCAGCTTGAGCGTGACCATGTTCGTTCCTCGCTTCCGGGGTTGACACGTGAAACAGTCGACGCCAGAACGGCGCTGTTCAGCTCCAGCTTGGGCCGGGCATTCGCCGCGGGCAAGCAGGCGCCGGAGGCGACCAGGAGCGTGACCGCTACGATCACAAGGCGGGGCCGACCCCGCGCACGCCCAAGGCCCGGCGCGCGCCGGCCAGATCGCGGGCTGTTCGGCGGACGAGCGGCCGCCCACCGCTCGCATTCGCAGCTCCCGCGACTCGCATTCGAGATGTCCATTGAGCGACGCGCCAAGGCGGGAGGTCGAGGACGTACGACGGCCTCGTACGCCACCCGGCGAGTCGACGAGACGCGAGGATGAAGCGCTGGCGCGGAGGCCTCACCGAGCAGGTCCGACTGCCTTCTTCGCTGGTTCTTGTCGAGGATCTCCTGCAGCACGTCCGCGGCGAGTTCGCAGATTACCAGCGAGGGCACCGGGCGCGTCCGACCCATGACGCCGGCGATGTCGGCGCCGACGTCTCGTCGTCCTCGCAGTCGTCACCAGCGAACAGGTCGAGCGCACGCTGTTCGACCATGCGCCGGCTCATCGCAAGCCCGCGAGCAGCTCGAGCGGTCGTGCCGCGGCCTTCTGCGCCAGTCCCTCGCAGGCTCCCGCGGCGTCGACAGCGCCCGGCCTCGTGCGTTTATTCATGTTTGCTCTGACGATAACGACGCGGCGTGTCCCTCGACTCGGCGGTCGACTCCATCCGGCAAATCACCTATCGTCCCGCGCGTGACCCCGGACCAGTTTCGCCGCCTCGGCCATCGCCTCGTCGAGTGGATCGCCGACTACAGGGAGCAATGCGACAAGTTCCCCGTCCGTGCCGTCGTCGAGCCCGGGGCCGTGCGCGCCGGATTGCCGCCCCATCCGCCGGAGGCCGCGGAAGATCTCGAAGCGGCGCTGTTCGCCGACCTCGAGCGAATCATCGTCCCCGGCCTGACGCATTGGCAGCACCCCAGCTTCTTCGCCTGGTTCCCCGGCAACGCCAACCTCGCCTCGGTGCTCGCGGAGCTGCTGGCGGCCGGGCTCGGTCAGAACGGGATCAACTGGCAGGCGAGCCCCGCGCTCACCGAGGTCGAGGAGGTCACCTGCGATTGGATGCGCCAGCTCCTCGGCCTGTCGACCGCCTGGAGCGGCGTGATTCAGGACGTCGCCTCGACCGCCACGCTGGTGGCGCTGCTCTGCGCGCGCGAGCGCGCGACCGCCTACTCTCAGACCCGCGGCGGGCTGCAAGCAGAGCCGGCGCCGCTGGTCGTCTACGCCACCAGCGAGGCCCATTCGTCGATCGAGAAGGCCGCTCTCCTGGCGGGATTCGGCCGGCTGCACCTGCGCACGGTCGCCACGGACGACGCGCTGGCCATGCGACCGGACGCCCTGGCGGCCATGATCGCGGACGATCGCAAGGCCGGCCTCCGCCCCTGTGCCGTCGTCGCCACGATCGGTTCGACCGCGACCACCGCGATCGACCCGCTCGCCGCCATCGTCCCGATCGCGCGAGCCCATGGCCTGTGGGTCCACGTCGACGCGGCGATGGCGGGCACGGCGATGTTGTTGCCGGAGTGCCGCCCTCTGTGGGACGGCGTCGAGGGCGCCGACTCCATCGTGCTCAACCCGCACAAGTGGCTCGGGGTCGTGGGCGACTGCTCGCTCTACTACGTGCGCGACCCGGCGCACCTCGTCCGCGTCATGAGCACGAACCCCAGTTATCTCCGGACCGACGCCGACCCGGACGTGCACAACTTTCGCGATTGGGGCATTCCGCTGGGCCGGCGCTTCCGCGCCCTCAAGTTGTGGCTGCACCTCCGCGCCAGCGGCGCCGAGGCGCTGCGAGCCCGCCTCCGGAGGGACCTCGAGCACGCCCGGTGGCTGGCGGCGGAGATCGACGATACGCCTCACTGGCGGCGCATCGCCCCCGTACGATTACAGACCGTGTGCGTTCGTCACGAGCCGCCCGGGCTGTCCGCAGAGGCGACGGACGCCCACAACCTGGCCTGGGTCGAGCAGCTCAACCAGAGCGGCGCCGCCCTGCTGACCCCGGCCCAGGTCCGGGGCGAGTGGATCGTGCGGATCTCGATCGGCGCCGAGGCGACGGAGTTCCGGCACGTCGAGGCCCTCTGGCAGCAAATGCGCGCCCTCGCCGAATCATGCGTCGCCAGCCCCTCCTCGCGCTAGCGATTTCGGGCGGTCATCCGGTCGGCGTGATGTAGAAGAAACCGATGCACATCTCGTCGTCGGTGCCGAAGCCCCACGTCGTCGGCGTGTCGCGGCCGGTGGTGTCGTAGGTGCAGGTGATCTGCAGGACGTCCCCCGCGCGGACCTGGACCGGCTCCTCGTAGAAGGCGAACCGCTGCCAGTGAAAGTTGTAGCGATTCACCTGGGCGAGGCACACCTCGCTCCCGGGGTGATTCGCCGTCACGCGCAGCTCCTTGCCCAGGTTGTGCATGTGGGGCCACACACCCCACAGCGTAAAGTCGCCTTCCAGCGGCATCACCTCGCTCTCGACCACCGCGGGCTGGCCCGGCGGGAGCTCGAGCGTCAGGTCGGCCACGCGGGCGACGAACGCCTCTTTCGGGACGCTCGGCTCCAGCGTCAGATCGACGGCGGTCTGGTCGGGAGCGGTGCCGTTCTGCCAGTTGTAATGCATCTGCAGGACGGTCTTGCGCCCGGCGCCGATCCGCAGCCCGGTGCCCGCGGGCAGCCGGCCGCCCTTGTCGCTCGGGCCCGTACCGACCAGCCAGCGCGACGGCACCACGGTGTCGCCGAAGCAGGTGTACCCCGGGCCGTCCTCGGCCGCGTCGAGCGCCTCGGCGCCCTGCTCGTCCTCCGCGGTGTCGAGCGCGAAGAGCGTCAGGTGATGGACCACGTCGGGCCGGCCGAGGCGGACCTCGAAGGCCGTGACGAACGCGTCCTCGGTGAGGCCGGGATCGAGGATGAAGCAGCGGTAATCGTCGACGATCGGCTCGCTCGGGGAATAGGCAGTCGGCATCTCGAGGGTCAGGTCGACGCGCTCCGGCTCCCACCCCGGCGGGCCGTCCTGCGGCTCGTCGGTGGGTTCACCGGCGGGGGCACCGGCCTCCGCCCACGCGTCGATCGTCGCGATGTCTCTCTCCGCCAGCCAGAGCGCGTCGACGTAGGTGTTGCAGGTGCCGCTGTTGTCGAGGTTGTACGGCGGCATGGTGCGCTCGGCGACGGACGTGGCGATCAGCCCCGCGAACGGCGCGACCTCCTCGTACGTGGTGAGGGACAGCGGCGCGATCCCTCCCGAGCGGTGGCACGTCGTACAGCTCCTCGCCAGCAGCGGGGCGATGTCCTGGTGGTACGTCGGGCCGCCCGGCGGCGCGTCGGACGGCACGTCGTCCGGCGCGACCGACGAATCATCAGGGGGCGCATGGGTCGATGAATCGGAGGGCGCGTCGGACGGCGCGCCGGCGCAGCTCAATGGTATGAGCGCGGCCGCGATTGCAATGGGGAGTCGCATCGCCGTAGGGGAGCACGAGTCTGCGAGAGAGCCAGGCGTCGCTCCCGCGAGACGACCGACGTGCTCGCGACGCAGGTGGCGGAGCGCCGCGAGCAATTTCGAAGATCGACGCGGAGCGTCCGCCGAAGAGGCGGGAGCGCCGAGAGTGTCGGGGAATCACACGACCTCTGCCGACACGTGCATTCGTGTCGCCTCGACGCCGACCTCGATCGTCCTCACGCACCCTCTGCGAGCGACGATTCGCCGCGCAACAGTCGCTCGACCAGCATCACCCCGCGGTCCCCGGCCTCCACCGCCCGCAACGCTCCTTGCATCCTCCGCAGCCCCTCCGCGTACGTCCCCGCGAGCGCGCGATCGACCGCCGCCTCGAGCCCGTCCAGCAGCGTCGCCGGCGTCAGCAGCTCGCCGAGGCCGTGATGGACCACCCGCGCCGCGTTGCCCTGCGCGTCGTACGGGTTGAATTGCGGCGCCAGCACCAGCGGCACCGCGTGCGACAGGCACTCCTTGATCGTCCCCATCCCGCCGACCGAGATCATCGCCGACGCCGCTCGCAGCACCGCGTGTTGCGGCGCCCACGCCACCACCTTCGCGTTGCTCGGCGCGCCCGCGGCGAGGCGCCCGACCGAATGAGCGTCGCACGCGATCACGAACGCCAGCTCGGGCCGCCGCGCCGCCAATGTCGACACCCGCGCCAGCAGCTCGTGGTGCTGCGGCCGCCACAGCCCCTGCGACCCGAGCGCGCAGTACACCAGCGGCCGCCGCGTCAAGAACTCCGCCAGCTCCGGCGCCACCGACGTCTCGACGAGCGTCACGCTGGCGACATCGTCATGGCACCGCGGCGGCATCGCCCGCGGGAATTCGAACGCCCGCGGGCACAGGATCAATTGCGGCAGCCGCGGGAAGTCCGGCGCGATCGCCCCCTCCCACGAGAACTCCTCGCGCGGGAATTCATACACCCGCAACAACGCCTCCACATAGCGCAGATACCAGTCGCCCATCGCCTGCGCGCGCCGCTCCGCGAGCTGCTCCCACGAGGCCTCCGCGGCCGCCCGCGCTGCCGGATCGGTCCCCCACTGCACCGCGCTCGACAGCGGCGGCACCCCCGGCTCGCGCCCCTGGAAGCACGACGGCGACAGCAAGGCCGCGCGGAGCTCGAGCCGGCGGGCCACGATCGGGATCGACACGTCGTACGCGTCGGCGAGGAGCAGGTCCGGCGCCGCCCTGCGGTACACCGCATCGAGGCCCCCGGCCAGCAACCAGGCCACCCGCGCGTCGCGGCGGCGCTCCGCGTCGGCCTCACGCGTCGCCTGATCCATCCGCGCCCACGCGGCCTCCGTCTCCGCCGGAAAGATGTCCTCGAGGTAAGGCCGGAACCCGACCCCCTGCGCCTCGCAGAAGCCGCGCCACCACGGCGTCAGCAGGTACTCGACGTGATGCCCGGCCGCCTTCAATGCGCGCGCCAGCTTCAGCGTCGGCAGCACGTGCCCGTGTTCACGCAGCGTGTGGATCAGGATCCGCGCCATCACCCGCTCCTTCGTTCGTCGGCGACATCCAGCGCGACAGCGGCAGCGCCAGCACCGCTGCGAGCGCCGCACAGCCGGCGGCGGTCCAGTAGAGCGCCGCGTAACCGGCCAGCGACGCGACCGCGCCGAGGCCGAGCTCGGCGACGAAGCCGGCCACCGCCAGCGCCGCGCCGAGGGCCGCGCTGACCATCCCGCGGCCGCGGACCTTGTCGTAGAAGGTCGAGTACAGCGCCGGCCACAACAGCAAGTGGCCGAGCCCCGTGGCGATCCCGAGCGCGATCATCCCCGCCTGCGTGCGGACCTCCGCCAGCCCCGCGCCCACGCCGACCAGCAGCAACGCGCTGGCCACCACCACCGGCCCGCGACCGAGGCGATCGACGAGGTGACCCGCCGCCGCGCGACCGAGGGCGATCACCGCGAAGTAGGCGGTGAACAGCGGCGTCACGCTGCCGAGCGCGCGCCGGGTCGAGAGCGCGGTGATGAACGACTCCTGGGCGACGAAGTGGATCGACAGCAGCGTGAACACCCCCAGCAGCACCAGCACCCGCGGCCGCACGAAGTCGTGCACGAACTCGCGGCTCGACGGCGCGACCTCCTCGGCCGCCGGCGCCGGCGCGCGCGCGACGACCCGCACGATCGCGTGCAGCACCGCCAGGCCCGCGAGCGCCTGGCACATCGCCGCGAAGCTCCAGCGCCCCAGCAGCCCCTCCGCCAGCGCCGAGCCGATCACGTTGCGCGACAGGCTGACGAACGCGAAGTAATACGCCAGCACCTGCGGCCTGCGCCCCGCGGGCACCGACGACACCACCGCCGCCACCACCCCGACGTCGAGGTGCGCAGTGCCGAGGCTCATCAGCGCCACGCTGGCCGCCAGGCCGCCGACGCTGTCCGCCGCCGCCCCGGCGCACGCCAGTCCGAGCGCCTGCACCAGCGCCCCGCCGATCAGCATCGCCCGCAGGCGGTGCTGCGCCAGCCAGCCCGCCAGCGGCAGCGCCAGCATCCCGCCCAGGGTCGACGCCGCCATCACCTCGCCGATGGTCGCCGGCGAGTGGCCCGCGCCCTCGAGGTGACCCGGCACGAAGCGCAGCGCCATCGAGGCGACAGGTCCCAGGCTCGCGGCCGCGAAGAACCCGACGAATCGCGGGTCGCGCCAGGGCAGCCCCGGCGCCGCGGCGACACTCGAGCTGGCGCGGTCGGGCCCTCGCATTCGCCGTGCGACCAATCTCGCACGACGCCGGCGCCGACGCGAGCCGGGGCGAGATCGCCCGCGTCGGCGCGGGGACCCCGGCGAACATCACCGGAACAGGGTCGGGCGCCGGCGGAGTCTCCGGATGCGCGCGAGCCCCAGGGCCGCCGCCCTGTCGCTATTTCTCCGCCTCGCTGCCCACGATCGTCACGCCCGTCCACGTGAAGACCTCGGTCGTCGGCGGGCCGAACGGCGCCTTGTTCGGATCGGTGCCCGACAGCGCGTGGACCGTCGATTTGAACCATACCTCGAATTCGTCCGAACTCGCAGCGTACTCCTCGACCTTCGCGCAATCCTCGACGCGCGTGACCACCAGGACCCACGGCCCGAACGGGGTGTGCTGAATGTGCCACGTGTCGAGGAGCACCCCGTAACGCTGATACGCCGCCTCGGCCTCGGCGCGACGGTGCCCCCGGAGGGCCGCCACGAACTCCATCAATTCGCCGACCGGACGGCGCAACGGGAATGCACGTACCGCGTAGGACATACCCGCGAACGTAGCACCGCACCCGGGCCCCGCGAGCGCGTCGCCCGCCCGATGCGATCCACGTCGCAACGCCTCGCCGCGCCCGGACGTCGCCGCGTCTCGACTGTGCGCCGCGTCGCCTCATTCGTCGGTCTCGACCCGGCCCCGCGATTCATGCCCCATGCCTCGCGCGATTCACTCCTCCGGCCCCGCGACCTCGCCCCGCCCGCGACGCTCGCGCCGGCGCGCCGAGCTTGTGCCCCGGCCCCGCGGCGGGCATCGTGGCGGCCATGGCTTCCCGCGCGCCGCTCCTCGCCTCGCCCCTCCTCCTCCTCGCCCTCCTGCCCGGCTGCAACGGCGGCGAGAAGACCACCGCCGACGTCACCGCGACGATGGCCACCACCGACGCGACCACCACCGCGCCCGGGACCACCACCGCGCCGGACACCACCGACGGCGAGAGCTCGACCGACCCCGGCACGGCCACCACCGACGCGCCGACCTCGAGCACCACCACGACGGCCACCACCGCGCCGACCACCGAGGGCCCGACGACGGCCGACACCACCGCCGGCACGACCGCCGACACCACCACCGGCGTGATGCCCGGCAGCTGCGAGGGCGACGCGCCGCGGATCCGTCTGTCCACGACCATGGGCGACATGGTCGTCCAGCTCGACGCGGTCAACGCCCCGATCACCACCGCCAACTTCATCCACTATGTCGAGTCCGGCTTCTACGACGGCACCATCTTCCACCGCGTGATCGACGGCTTCGTCATCCAGGGCGGCGGCTTCACGCCCGACCTGGCGGAGAAGCCGACCGACCCGCCGATCCCGCTCGAGATCAGCCCCGCGCTGAAACACGTCGACGGCGCGATCTCGATGGCCCGCACCATGGACCCCGACAGCGCCACCTCGCAGTTCTTCCTCTGCGACGGCCCGCAGGACTTCCTCGACGGCGGCTACGCGGCCTTCGGGGTGCTGGTCGAGGGCTTCGACGTCCTCGCCGCCATCACCGCGGTCCCGACCACCAGCGAGAACGGCTACGACGACGTGCCCGTCACCGACGTGATCGTCAACTCGGCCGCCTGCGAGTGAATGTCCGCAGGGACATGTTCCCGAGAGCATGTCCCTTCGAGCACAATAAAAGCCCGGCTCACCGGCGCGCCGGTCCGGCCGGCGGCACCGCCACGGTCCAGCGGGCCCGCGGGTCGACGAAGTCGCCGGTCGGCAGCGACAGCGCCCAGATCGCCTCGCGCAGGCAGGCGACGGCCCCGGCCGGGGCCGACGCGCGCACCTCGAGGTCGACCACCTCGTCGTAGGTCGTCTCCAGCTCGACCTCGACGCCGCGCCCCACGCCGCCGCAGCCGAGCCAGCGAAACGCGACCTGGCCTTCGAGCCATGTCGGACGATCGAGCCGGCCGCGGAAGCCGGCCCCGTGGCGACGACCGCGACCGGAGCCGGTCCCGCCGCCGCCCCCCTTGCCCACGCGCCGGTCCGGGCGCACCGGCTCGCGCACGAAGCCCTCGCGCGACGGCCCGGCCGTCGTCGCGGCCAGCACGTGGCTGGTCCACGGCGTCACCGCGCCGCCGCGCCGCGCGAGCCGCTGCGCCGCGGCCTCGTCGAGCCCCGCGACTGCGTCGGTCGCGAACGCCAGCGCGGCCCAGCGCCGCGACAGCGGACCGCTGCGACGCGCCTCGTGGACGAACGGCAGGTTCCACGTCCGCCCACGGACGGCGATCCGCTCGACCGGCCGCGCGAGCAGCCGCTGCTCCTCGACGCCCTCGCCCTCCGCCAGCGACGCGGGCACGGACACAGAGGCATCCTCGAGATCGATCTGCAGCGCGTCGATCCGCACCGGCCGCGCCCACTCCTCGAACAACGCCGCCGCGCTCTCCGGCTCGCCCTCGCCCGCCGCTGCCTGCCACACCACCCCGCCCGTGCCCGCCGCGACCGCGGCCCACGCGTGTCCGTCGTCGCGCCGCAGCGCCGGCTCGTCGTCGGCCACCGCCGCCAGGTGGACGATCGCGCCGGTCTCGGCGGCCGCGACCGCGTGCGTCGCCGGCGAGCGCGACGACGCGGTCATGAAGTCCGTCAAGAGCAACACTCGACGCGGCGCATCGGCGGGCGCCTCCGCGAACAACGCCCGCGCCTCGCGCAACGCGAGCCCCACGTCGCTGCCGTTGGCGAGCGACGGCGTCGCTTCGGCCAGGAGCTCGAGCGCCCGTTCGACGGACACCCAGCCGTCGCTCCACCGCCGCACTCGCCGATCGAACCGCAAGACCGCGACGCGGGCCGCGAGCCCCGGCGCCCGGAGATGCTCGAGGTAGGCCCGCGCGGCCCGCCGCTGGGCCTCGTCGACGCCGGCCCCCAGCGATCGCGACGCGTCGAGCGCGACGACCACGTGCACGCAGTGGGGGATCCGCAGCAACGGACCGGCCACAGTGACGCGCCAGTGGACGAACGCCTGTTCGCTGCTCGCCGCGATCGCGGCCAGCTCCAGCTCGACCGCAGGCCGAGCCGCGGGCACCAGCGCGACCTCGTGAGGCCCGTCGAGCGCCAGACGGTGCCCCGAGCGGACGAACTCGCCGTCGACCCGCAATCGATCGGCGCGCCCGCTCGCGTGCACGATCAGCTCGGCCGGCGCTCCGTCGAGGCCGGTCTCGTCGAACGCGATCACCCAGCGGCCATCCTCCCAGGTCGCCGGCAGCTCGAGCGTGGTCTCGACGGTCCGCTCGCGCCCGGCCGCGACGGGGAACACCTGCAGCGACAGCGAACCGGGCCCGACCCACGCGAGCAGCGCGGCGTCGCCGGGCTCGCGGCGCTGCTGCGGGTCGAAGCCCGTGGCCCGCTGATGGCGCCCTCTCGCCTCGTCGACCGCGAGCGCCGTGCCCCTGAGCCACGACCGCCCGTCGCGCTCGCGCAGGCGAAGACCCGTGGCCACTGCGCGGTCCGGCAGCGACAGCCCATAGACGACCTCGTCGGCGCGCGCGGCCGGGTTGTACACCGTCCGCCGCACGGTCGCGGTGGCGTAGCCGGGGGCGAACCGCAGCTCGATGACGTGCTCGCGCTCGCGCAGCCGGGCGCCGCGGGTGCCGTGCAGGGTATCGCCCGCCGCGGCCTCGCTCACCGCCCCGAGACCCGCGACGAGGACCGCCGCGACGAACCAGCGAAGCGCGAACTGCATGCTCGAGCCAACCTACGCCGGGCGACCGACGGCGGTCTACACGAGCCACGCTCGTGCCCTCCACGCGTACGGGCGAGGATGGCATACACGGCGACGGTGCCCGACCTGTGTGGCAGGCACCAAAGTCGCTCACCGCCCGCCCTGGATTCGCCGCGCCGCTGAATGATGCCAGGGGGTGCTCGCATTCTCACGAGCGATCGTCTCCCAATCACCATCGATCGACTTCGTGCAGTCTGGTTGAAGCCCACGCGCCGCGCGGAGACTCGCTCGCTACGGCCTCATGCACCCTTCCCGCAGCCGCGGCGAGGCGCCCGCTCCGCCGCCTGCGCCGGCCCGCGACGGCCATCCGCGACGGCCGGGTCCGGTCGGCCACGTTGATGCAACTTTTAGCTGACAGCCTCGGGCGGCCGACTACCCTCAGAAGTCCTGGCCTCCTCTGCCGGAGGCCGTCCCTCCCCCCGCCCGGAGCAGGCCGTCCGGAGCTCTCGCCACGCCCCGAAGGAATCAGCCGTCATGTCGTTCCGGTCCCCTCGTCCCAGCGTCCGCGGATTCTCGAGCGGCGCCCTCTTCGCCACCCTCGCCCTGTTCTTCGCCCTCTACGGCACCATCCTCAACATCGCCGAGGCGAGCCGCGCGCTGGCTGCCAGCAAGGAGTCGCTGGCCAACAGCAAGCGCGTCGCCGTCGCGGCGCTCGACCACCGACGCGACCCCGCCACCCACTCGCGCACCCGCATCGCGCGGTGGTGCGATGCTCCCGACGCAGCGCCCGCGACCTCGTCGGCCGCGCACCTCGACTGCCTCGGCGAACCGCCGCGCGGGGCGGGCCGCAACGTCGCCATCCGGACCGCCAGCTACACGCCCGAAGACCGCGGCCAGCGGCTCCGCTGACCGCCGCGGCGATGACGGCGGCTCCGGCTCGCACGCGTCCGCGCCCCGCTCCAGGCCGCCACGCAACATCCCCAAGGGCCGTCGGCCGCACGGGCCGCCTCGCCCGCCGCCGACGCCGCGAGCTCCCGAGAACCTGCATCGAACCAGGCGAACAAGCCGAGCCCGGTCGGCTGCAGGTGCTCGCGCAGGACAGCGCCGACCACACCGTGCCCGGCGCCGGTCCCGACAATGCGAGCACGTGGTACCCCCAATCGCGGGACCGCGGAGGACCTCCGCGAACTCAGCCCGGCGGCTCGAACGTCGAGCAGGCGGTGTCGATGACGCTGACCGCCGCGTCGAAGAACGGCGCGTAGTCGGGCGAGCAGATCGAGCCCCAGCTGCCGTACGTGAACGACTCCGCGAACTGGCGCAGGCGCGGCGAGGCCTCGGCCTGGCCGGTGCACACGGGATTGGGCTGGTCGGGGTCGCCGATGAGGCCGAGGACGACGATGTTCTTCTCGAGCCCGTACTTGGCCGCCACCAGCGCCGCGTTCCAGCCGACCGGGTTGCCGTTCGACTCCTCGTCGTCCTCCTCGTCGGTGATGAAGGTGACGACCAGGAGCGCGTCCTTGCGCAGGAAGCCGTCGTTGCACGCGCCGACCTTGTTGAGCGTCCCGACCGACGAGACCATCGCCTCCATCGGCCGCTCGCTGCCGTCGCCGTTGGTCCCGACCTTGGCCAGACACTCGAAGGTGCTGGCGAGGTTCGGCTGGCCGTCGATCATGTAGCGGTTGCCGCCGACCACCCCGCACTCGCTGTCGCTCGGGTCCTTGGTGAGGCCCACGCCCAGCGTCGCGTCACAGCCCTCGGGCTGCGGCAGCATGGTGCACGGGTAGCCCTCGCACTCGGGGAAGAACGTGCACAGGACCAGGCACTCCTGCAAGAACGCGTTGCCGGCGTCGGTGTCGATCACCATGATGTGATAGTCCTCCGCCATCACCGTGTTCTGGATCGACGAGATGAAGCCGTCGAAGCTGACCGCCAGCGCCTCCTGCTCCTCCGCCATCGAGCCCGAGTTGTCGACCACGAACAGGAAGTCGATCTTCTGACAGCCGCCCTCCGGCTCGCCGGTCTCGGGCATCGGATCGATCGGCCCGGTGTCCTCGCCGACGTCGAACTTGACCCCCTCCGACGCCCCGCCGCCGGTCGGGTTGGCCGTCGAGCCCTCGGAGGTCTCGCTCCCGCCCAGGGTCCCCGTGCCGCCCTGCTCCGTCGTCTCCCCCGTGGTATCCGGGACCGTCGCCGTGATCTGCGGGAGCGTCCCGATCGACGAGATCGAGGTCTGTTGCGTGTCCCGACTCTCGTCGGTCTCGCCGCAGGCGGCGAGCAGCGCGGTGCAGATGCAAGCAGTAGAGAAGTGGCGCATGGTCCCCCGCACCATATCCAGGAGTCACGCCGGATGTCGAGCGCACTTCTCCCGCGGCCGTCGCCCGACGCGACCGCAAAGGCCCGCTCGACGGCGTTTCGCGCCCGAGCCCCAGCCAAGCTCACAGCGCCGGGTCTGTGCGTAGAGCCGAGCGATTTCGCACGACTCGGCGGCCGGCCCTCGTCGCCTCGGCGCATGACGAGGTTGTCACGTTCCGCCGATCTCCATTCTCCGGCCCCGGCCCAATGATGCCACCACGCAGCCGCGACGGCTCCGCCACTCGCAGCGCCCGAAACCTTTTTTAAAGCGCCGTCGGCGGGCGTGATCGAGTCCTACGAATGAACGGCCTGCGACGCGCGCACCGTCGGTCGCGGCAAGGACGATCGTCGCCCTCGATCCTTCGGCTCCGATCGGCCGCTCTCCGAGCTCTGCAGCGGACGCGCAGCTCGCCGCGAGGCGCTCCTGAGTCGAATGCTCGCACGAGCTCGCGCGCGGTCCGGCGGGGTGAGTCCTTCAAGGTCGCCCCGAGTTCATCGCAGCATTCGCTGTCCGCGATCTCGACGAAATGCCGACACGCGGGCTCCGGCGCATGGCTCATGCGCCGGCCCCCGCGACTCGGCGGACCTCCTTCGCTCAGCGCCGACACGCGGGCCGAGAGCACACCGTCCGAGCGGCGCCGAACGAACGTCTCCGCGGCCTGCGCCCTGGCGCACCCTCCCAAGATGGCCAGGGCGACAGGCCGCGGGGACGACCGCTCGATCCGTCGGTCCGTGCCCCCGCGCCGTTTGCCGGCGCGGGGGCCCGTCGCGGTGACAGCGGTGGATCGCCGCTCCGCGATGATTCGCGCTCCCGAGTGCGACCTCGCCGGCGCGCCGGACGAGGCTGCGCTCCTCGGGTCAAGAGCCTCAGACTTCGTTCACGTTGAGCTCGAGGCAGGTCTGCGTGTCGATGAAGATGGCATCGTCGTCGAGGTCGCTGTCATCGCGGTCGCCGATGCCCTGACCCCAGCCGCCCCACGGGCCGATGCCCTGACCCCAGCCGCCCCACGGGCCGATGCCGGGGCCCCAGTCGCCCCAGCGGGCCTTCTCCGAGGGCGCGCAGAACATGGCGCCCTCGCCGTCGCACTGGCTGCGGCAGGTGGCGGTGTCGTCGGCCGTGTTGTCGCAGCTGGCGAGACAGGTGGGGCCGGTCAGGGTGTCGCAATCGTAGGCGCGATTGCTGCCCGTCTGGACGAAGATCTGGGTCTGGACGCAGACCGCGAGCAGCACGTCCTGCTGGTCGAGGCCGCACTCGAACTGGTCACCACCCCAGCACCACTCGGCCGGGTGGGCCGGGATTGCGAGGGGACGGGCCATCGACGGGGCGGCCGCGAGGATCGGCAGGGCGAAGGCCACGGCGGGGCACAACATGAGGATCTTGCGCAACATGGGGAGTTTCCTTTCTTCTCTCTCTTCGAAGCGCCGCCGGCTCTCTCTCCGGCGGCGACAACTCGGAATATTCGCCAGCCCGAAACCAACGCAATCCGGAATTGTGGCGAATCGCATCTCGCCGCCGGCGACGATTCGGCCGATTCGCCCGCAGGAGGCCCTCGGAGCCCGCTACGGGGGAATTTTGCCCGACTGCGGGGGCCTCCGGCGTCGTCGGCGTCGCCCGCCGATCGCCGGCGAACCCGACGAAATCTCGCCGCCGCCCGCCGCGCGCCACATTGTTCATAGCGCGAGGGTTCGCCGCAGCGACGGCGACGCCCCGCCCCCTCGTTCGCAAGCATGTACTATCATTGAGATTGCGTGGCGTCCGCGGCGTCCCGCACGGTGGGCCCCGCGCATTCACGGGCCGACCCTCGCCGAAACCGACGATGGATCGCCGCCGACATGTCCTCATACCCCACATATCACCCCGGCTGCCACATCGATCGAGCAATCTCCCTCCGGCGCCCGCCTCGGCGCGATGGCACGGAGCCCGGCGAATCCCTGCGCCCCCTTCGCCGAGCCCGACGAAGGATCGCATCCCTACGATTGCATCGAGCGCGACGAGAGGCGCATCGACTGCGGCGAATGCGTCACCCCGCGAGTCATCTCGGATGTACCGATTCAGGCCTCGCGACATCGGGGTGCGCCGGTCTCACGCCGCGAGGTCCGCCGTCGTGCTCGGCGGCCGACGCCGGCCGGAGACTCGGCGGCACTCTCCCCGCGCGCCACGCCGGCGTGGCTGCCTGTCCTTTTCGCCATGTCTCGAGGACCATCCCGGAGATCCGGCGGGCTCGGCTCGCTGCAGCTCGAGCCAGCGCCGCGCCCGCGACCTCGCGCTTGATGCGCATTTCGTCGATCGCAGCCGCACCGCGGCGGGGAGACGGCAATCCGGCAGCGGTGTCGGCAGCGCCGAACCTCCGCGGTGGCGCCCCACGGCCCGCGCGGCAGGCTTGGAGCCGTGGAGCGTCCAGTCGGAGCGGTCCTCGACGCCGCGATCCAGACCCTGCTCGCGGACACGCCGATGGTGGTCCTCACCATCGATCCCGCCGGCGCCTTCGCGCTGGTCGAGGGAGCCGGGCTCGCGCCGCTCGAGCTGTCGGCCGCCGACCCCCTGGGGCGCCGAGAGCCCGGGGCCGGCGCTGCGTTCACCGTGCGGCTCCCGCTCGCCGGCCCCGCTCCGGAGGCCGCATGACCGGCGACATCCTCGTCGTCGACGACGACGAATCGATCCGCGAGGTCATGGAGATGATCCTCGCCGACAAGGGCTACCGCGTCCGCGTCGCCGCCGACGGCGCCGAGGCGCTGCAGCAGCTGCGCGACGGCGCCGCGCCGGACGTCATCCTGCTCGACCTCATGATGCCGGGCATGGACGGCTGGACCTTCCACGACGCGCTCATTCACGACCCGACGCTCGCGCGGATCCCCGTGGTGGCGATGTCCGGCGACGGGCGGATCCAGCATAAGGCCGCGAGCATGGGCGTGACCACCCATCTGGCCAAGCCGATCGACCTCGACGACCTGCTCCGCCTGGTCGCGCGATTCACCGAATCGCCCGCCGCCGATTGAGCCGACGTCCCGTCCCCGTCGTCGAGCCGCGCTCCTACGATTGGAGCGGCGCGGCGCCCCGGTCCTGAAGGGCCCTTCATCCTGCCGGGTCGGGCCTGCGAGTGCGAAATTGCCGATCACGCGCTCATGACCGCTGCTGATCCGCGATCGCGGACCTCGCAGCCCTCGGCGCGAGCGGCCACCATCCGGGCCCATGCATTCGCGTCGCTCTCTCGTTTTCGCCCTCGTTCTCGCCGCCTGCGGTGATTCGGTGGGCGATTCCACCGGCAGCACCGGTCCCGCGGCCACCACCGAACACGCCACCGACCACGGCACCACCGACCCCGCCACCACCGAACCCGCCACCACCGGCGCCAGCACCACCGGCGAACCGACGACGGGCCCGACGACGACGACGACCGGCGGCGCCGAGGACCTCGACATGCAGCCCGAGGACTTCACGTGCATCCTCGAGTGGAACAAGGTCCGCAAGTTTCGCATCACCAACCTGCTCGGCCACCTCGACGAGGCCATGGCAGTGGCCGAGAACCCCGAGGGCGGCGTCTATCCCGTCGGCACGGTGATCCAGCTGATCCCCAACGAGGCCATGGTCAAGCGCGCCCCGGGCTTCGCGCCGGACAACTCCGACTGGGAGTTCTTCTCGCTCGAGACCGCGGCGAACGGCACGACGATCATGGCCCGCGGCACGACCGACGTCGTCAACGCCTTCGGCGGCAACTGCTTCGACTGCCACGCCAAGGCCGCCCCGCAGTGGGACCGCCTGTGCGAGGAGGGCCACGGCTGCGATCCGCTGCCGATCACGCCCGAGCAGATCGAGATGGTTCAGCAGGGCGATCCGCGCTGCCCGTGAGCAGCCCTCCTCGTCCCGCCCCCCGCAATACGATGACGGCGACTGCCGTCATTCGTCGAGGTGGATCCCGAGCATCGAGGCGATGATGGCCGTCTGCCCGCGCTAAAGTCCGAGAAACTCTCGCGGGCGGCCAATTCAGCCCAAGGGCGCCGGGTCCGATGTTACGGCGCAATCCGCTCCCATCTGGCGACATCATCATGGGTCTCGACCGGGTATCCATTCACCTCCGCACGATCGAGGCGGCCTCGCGCGAGATCGACCACGACGGTCAGGAGCATCGCTTCGCATTCCGGGACCACGGGCTCGTGGTCGCAGGGGTCGCCCACGACTGCGACGCAGTCGCCGACGGGAGCGCTCGGCCCGCTGCACGCGACCTCGTCGATCTTGACGTCTCGGCGCTCCCCGACGACGGCGGCGACATAGTCGACGATCGAGCCTTTCAGAGGAGTCCGAGCATTTTGCGCTGACTTGTTGCCGAGCAGGGAGCTCGCCGTGATGTTGGCGACTGCTGTCACCTTTTCCTGGCCGGCGGGGCGAGGAGGCGGGGGAAATTTCGGGGGCACCGATGGGCCCAGGCTGGCCCATGCTTGCGGCTCGGTCGCCGTCTGCTCGCCTCGAAGCACGAAACTGTCGTCACAGAATCGTCCATGATCCCAGCGCGCGCCGAAGCCGAAGAGCGTACTCCCGTTGATGTACAGCAACATTTCGCCCCGCGCGGAGCGGCTGCTCGGCCCTCCAGGCAGAAGCAACCGGACCATGCAGACGCCTTGAGGTACCGAGAGCATCGAGACGTGCATGCCCGATAATAGTCTCCCGAGCTCGCCGGCAGGACCAATGGGTGTACCAGCACCCGCGAGGGTCGTACGGGAATCTCTGGAGACGAAGCCGAGCGCGAGGTCGAACGACTCCTCTTGCATCTCCTCGCAGAACAGCCGCGACGGCCTGAGCGCGACCCGCCAGGTACCCGTAGGTGAGCACGTCGAATGCGCGGCGACCGGCTCGCCCGTCGGGCTTGTCTCGGGGAGAGCAGGTGGTCCCGGGGATGGAGGCACCGATCTTGCCGACGTGGGAGGAGGCGACGTCGAAGCGGCCTCTTTGCAAGCGATCATCGAGAACACGAGCAACTGGAGCGCGATATTCCCGAGGAGACGCATGGACACCGCCCGCAGACGGGTACCACACTTTCTCTTGCAGGACGACCGGATGCCGGTCCGGACGCTCCTCCTCGAATCGCCGAGACGCCTGGTAGCGACTCGCGGCCGGGCTCGTCACGACGCGGTAGACCGAACAGCGACGAACACCGCGCAGACGCCATGCGCGCCGCCGAGAAGGGAGCCTCGGCACGCCCGTACGCCGAACGCCACCTCGACGCCAGCGCGCGCGTCCTTCGCCCCTCGCGCGGCCGAGCACGCCACCGCGCGCCGGCCGGGCCCGACGCGGCAGGAACGACCGCCGCGGCCCGCGATCCGCCGCGCGCGCCACATTTTCCCGCATGCCGAGCGAACGCGAGAAGATGCTGGCCGGCGAGCTCTACCTCGCCGCCGATTTGGAGCTCGTGACCCTGCGCCGGACGGCGCGGCGGATGACGCGGCGGTTCAACGCGACCACCGAGGACGAGGCCGACGTGCGCCTCGAGATCTTGCGGACGCTGCTCGGCAGCTGCGGCCCGCGCCTCGAGATCGAGCCGCCGTTCCGCTGCGACTACGGCTTCAACATCAGCGCCGGCGACAATTTCTACATGAACTTCGACGGCGTGATCCTCGACTGCGCGCCGGTCACGATCGGCGAGAACGTGCTGTGCGGCCCCGGCGTGCACATCTACGCCGCCACCCACCCGCTGGGGCCCGAGGCGCGGAGCACCGGCCTCGAGTCGGCGCAACCGGTGACGATCGGCGATCGCGTGTGGCTCGGGGGCCGCGTGATCGTCTGCCCCGGCGTCACGATCGGCGACGACTCCGTCATCGCCGCCGGCAGCGTCGTCACTCGCGACGTACCCGCCGGCGTGCTCGCCGGCGGCAACCCGTGTCGCATCATCCGCCCGCTCACCCCGGGCTGACGCGCAGCGGCGCTCGGGCGAAGCGCTGCTCGGCCGGACGCGCACGGTTCGATTCCGCGCGTCGGCGCGGGCTCCTTGCGACGCGTCGCGGTTGTATGGGAAACCACGGCTCGGCGCGTGCGCGGCGATCCGACAACCCGGCGACCCAATCCTCGCAGTCGGGCGAGCGCGTCGCCGGCGACGCGCTCGGTGCTGGCGGTGTGCCGCGGCAGCCTCACCGGCGCGGTGTTCGAGCTGAGCGCCGCGACGACCCTCATCGGCCGCGGGCCGGGCGTCGATCTCGTCATTCCCGATCGCGGCGTGTCGCGCAAGCACGTCAAGCTGCTGCGGGGCATCGATCACGGCTTCATGGCGGTCGACCTCGGCTCGACCAATGGCACGCAGGTCAACGACCTCCCGGTCGAGCTCGTCACGCTCCGCCACGGCGACCGCATCGGCCTCGGACCCGACGTGGTGCTGTCGTTCGAGGTCGCCGACTCGCCGGAGCTGCAGCGGGTGATGGAGCAGGCCCAGGCGCGTCAGGCCGTCGCGGCGCTCAGCGAGCGCGAGGTCGAGGTCGCCCGGCTGGTCGCCGAGGGTCTGACGAATCAGGTGATCGCGGCGCGGCTCGGGATCCGCCCGCGCACCGTCGCCAGCCACCTCGAGCACGTGTATACGCGCCTCGACATCCACTCGCGCGCCGAACTCGCGCGGCGGATGGCGGAGGCCGGTCTGCTCGATCGGTGAGGCCGCGCCCGCCAGCGCGCGCGCATCGGCAGGATGACCGTCTCGCCGCCCGGGCGAGCGCGCCTCGCCTCGGGCGTTCGATCGATGTCGCGGCCGGCGGTGACGGCTAGGGTCGCGCCGCCGGACGAGGACCACGGGCCCGGCGGGATAGCGTTCATGCACACCTCTCACGTCGACCATTCCACGCGGCCAGCGGCCGCCTCCATCCTCTCCAGCCTGCTGCTCGGCGCGGCGCTGACTGTCCTGGGTTGCGGCGGCGGCGGCAAGTCGGACAAGACCGAACAGTCGCCCGCAGATCAGTTTTGCGGGTCACTGTCCGAGTACGTCCACGCCTGCGCGGCCGCGGCGACGCCGTGCGACGAGGCGATGATCGCGGATTGTGCCAGCGTCGTCGGGCTCGTCAGCGACGGCTTCCTGCGCAGCGCGAGCGACTGCATCCAGGCCGGCGGTTCGCCGTTCTCCTGCCTCGCCGGCGCCATCGGCGGGCTGGCGCCCAGCCCCGCGCACGAGGCGTTCGTGGCCCAGTTCTGCGACGAATGTGCGTTCGGCGTCGGCGGCTGCGAGGACGTGCTGCTCGGCCGCTCCGAGGGGCCGCCCGAGCTCGCGGTCGCCAGCGCGCTGGTCCTCCCGCTCGGCGACTCGCTGGTCGACGCGCTGCGAGCGGAGTGCGCGACCGGCCTCGGCTGCCTCGCCACCTTCCCGAACTGCGCCCAGAAGGTGCTCGCCCAGCAGGTCATCCCCGAACAGACGCTGCAGTGCCTGCTCGACAGCCTCAGCGGCAAGGCGCCGGCCGCACCACCTGTCTCCGAGGACAGCGCGAGCGCGTGCGGCCTGAGCGGCGGCGAGACGATGGGCCTGCCCGGGTGGACCACCGCGGGGACCGCCGGCGCGAGCGCGTCGGAGGCCACGACCACGAATGAGACCGGCGAGACGACCGCGGGCACCAGCAGCACCGGCGGCGACCCGGGGACGACCCAGAGCGAGACCACGGACGTCAGCACGAGCACCACCGATGTGGACGTGTCCACCAGCGGGAGCACGACCACCACCGGCGACAACCCCGACATGGGCGCGACGACCGACGGCTGGGACCAGCTGTGCGCGGGGCCGTTCAGCGAACACACCGAGTGCGACGTCGGCGGCCCGCTGCCCGAGGAGTGCACCTGGTGCACCGATCTGGTCTGCAACTACATCGACGCGTTCTGCTGTGATTCGCAGTGGGACGACATGTGCCAGGCGCACGCGAAGGAGCGCTGCTCGATGTCCTGCTGGGCGGGCATCGGGCTGTGCACGCACAGCCCGTGCGAGGCCGGGGCGGCGCTCACCCGATCGTGCTCGGATTGCGTCCTGGCGGTGTGCCATTCCAAGCCGTCGTGCTGCGACGTCGCGTGGGACGACGAGTGCGCGTCGATGGCCTCGGCTTGTGGGATCTGCTGACGCATGGTAGTCGGCTCACCGATGGCGTCCGACGAACTGCCCGACGACGACGCGACGCCGGTGCTGACGACGCGGGCGCCGCGGGCCAATGCCGCGTTCGCGTCGCTGTCGCGGGGTGACGCCGTCGGGCGCTACGTGATCCTCGACCGCGTCGGCGAGGGCGGCATGGGCGTCGTCCATGCCGCCTACGATCCGGAGCTCGACCGCCGGGTCGCGATCAAGCTCGTCCGCCCGGACCTCCGCGACGCCGACAGCCGCGCGCGACTGCTGCGCGAGGCCAAGGCGATGGCGCGGCTGCGTCACCCCAACGTCATCGCCATCCACGACATCGGCGAGGTCGACGATCAGGTGTTCCTGGCCATGGAGTTCATCGACGGCGTCACGCTGGGCGCGTGGCTCCGCCAGGCTCCGCGGCGCTGGCAGGAGGTCCGCGGCGTGTTCGTGCAGGCCGGCCGCGGGCTGGCGGCGGCGCATCAGGCCGGCGTGCTGCACCGCGACTTCAAGCCCGACAACGTGCTCGTGGCCCGCGACGGGCGCGCGATCGTCACCGACTTCGGGCTCGCGCGACCCACCGCGCCCACGCCCGCCGAGCTCGAGACGCTGCGCAGCACCCCGGACGCCGGGTGGCAGGCCGCGAACGACCTCACCGACGCCCGCCAGCTGCTCGGGACGCCGTCGTACATGGCGCCGGAGCAGCTCGCCGGCGGGCCGGCCGACGAGCGCTCGGAGCAGTTCGCCTTCTGCGTCGCGCTGTTCGAGGGCCTCTACGGGGTGCGGCCGTTCGCCGGCGCCTCCCTCGAGGTCCTCCGCGCCGCGATCGAGGCCGGGCAGCTCGTGCCTCGCCCGCGCGAGCGACCGACCCCCGCGTGGCTGGAGCGCGCGGTGCTCCGCGGGCTGAGCGGCGCGCCGTCGCGGCGGTGGTCGTCGATGCACGCCCTGCTGGCAGTCCTCGAGCGCGGCCCGCCGCATCGTCGCTGGCCGTGGCTGGCCGCGGGCCTGCTCGCCCTCGCCGGCGGCCTCGCGGCCCTGCGCACGCCGGCAGCGGCGGCGGAGCGCTGCTCCGGCAGCGAGCTGCGGGTCGGCCGCGTGTGGGACGACGCTCGCCGCCATTCGCTCCGCCGCGCGCTCCTGGCGACCAGCACCGGCGACCGCTCGGCGACCTCGGCCGCGGTCGAACGCGAGGTCGACCGCTACGCGCGGACCTGGGCCGAAACGCGACGGGATGCGTGTCTGGCGACCCACGCCCGCGGCGAGCAGTCGAGCGCGCAGCTCGAGCGGCGCATGGACTGCTTCGACCGCAGGCTCCGCGAGCTCGACGGCCTGCTGACGATGCTCGGGCAGGCCGAGGGCGACACGCTCGAGCACGCGGCGGGGGCCGTGCGTCGGCTGCCGGCGCCGAGCCGGTGTGCCGTCGGCGACGTCCAGCTCGAGGCGCCCGGCGCGAGCGAGGGCCCGCTGCAGAACCGCCTCGCGGAGCTGCGGACGCTCGCCCTGCTGAAGCGGAGCGCGAGGGTCTTGCCGCTGGCACAGGCGCTCGTCCGCGACGCGGATCTGGTCGCCGACCCTGCCCTCTCGCTCGAGGCGCGCTACCTGCTCGGCGGGGCCCAGCTCGACCTGGGCGACCGAACCGCCGCGGAGCACACCCTCGAGGAGACCTACTGGTCGGCGGTGCGCGCCGGGCTCGACGAGTTGGCGGCGCGAGCGGCCCTCGATCGCACCAGCGCCGCGGCTGCGGGCCCGGCGGTCGAGGCGACCCTGACGTGGGTGCGGCACGCCGAGGCCGTGGTGATGCGGGCCGGCGGCGATCCGCAGCACCTCGGCAAGCTGGCGGGGATCCTCGCGCTGGTCGAGCAGGCGCGCGGCGACTTCAAGGCCGCCCGCGAGCACTACGAGCGGGCCCTCGAGCTGTTCGCCCGCGCCGGGGCGGCGGCCCAGGGCGACGCGGGCAGCGCCCACGCCAACTACGCCGGCGCCCTGCGTCGCGCGGGCGACGAGCGAGCCGCGCGCGAGCACCACGAGCGCGCGCTCGAGCTGTTCGTGGAGCACTGGGGCAGCGACCACCCGAACACCCACAGCGTGCGCCTCAACCTCGCCGCGTTGCTCGCGGCGCACGGCGAGGAGGAGCGCGCCCGGGCGCTGCTGCAAGAGGCCCGCGTCGGCCTCGAGCAGGCGCTCGGCGCCTCGCACCCGTCGCTCGCGGCCGTGTGGGGGACGCTCGGCGGCCTCGAGTATGCCCACGGCCGCCACGGCGCGGCCCGGGCGGCGTTCGCCCGCGCGTACCAGCTCGCCCTGGCGACCTACGGGCCGGCGGACGAGCACACGCTGACCCCCCTCTTCAACCTCGGCAACACCGCCCACGCGCGCGGCGACCTGGCCGAGGCGCGTCACTTCTACGAGCAGGTGCTCGCCGCCAGGATCGCCCTGCGAGGCCCCGACCACCCCGATCTCGTCCGTTGCTGGACCGCCCTGGCGAGCGTGGCCATCGACCAGCGCCGCTTCGACGCGGCCCGCGAGGCCCTGGAGCGCGCGCTCGCGATCCGGGAGGCCGCCCTCGGCCGCCAGCACATCGACGTCGCGTGGATCCGGGTCCGCCAGGCCGAGCTCGCGGAGGCGACGGGCGCGCTCGACCAGGCCCGCGAGCGCTACCGCGAAGCCGCCGCGATCGCCGAGGCCTCGTCGGACGCGGCGCGGCCGGAGACCGGCCTCATCCTCCACGCGCTCGCGCAGCTCGAGCGACGGATGCGGCGCGACGCCGACGCGCGACGCGACGCCGAAGCGGCGCTGGCCGTCCTGTCGCGCTTCCACGACGAACACGAGCCGCGGCTCGCAGAGCTGCGGCGATTGCTCGCCGAGCTCCCGCCGACCACCGCGGCGCTCGGCGAGCATCGACCCACGCCGCCATGACACCCGGCGCCGGGTTCTTTCCTGCGAATCATCACCCTCTCCGCCCTCTCATCATTCGACCTCCCTTCGTCCCGACGCCCCGCGGCCGCGCGGCCCGTAGGGGCTACCGACGATCGGGCGCCCCTCGTGATCACGAGCGCCGCACGCACAAAAAGACATGCTCCAAAACACATGTCCATTCGGACATAGACACCCTCACGGTCGACGACGCTCGCGCCGCGGTCTCTGTTCATGGCTATCGCATCGCTCCGCCCCGCGGTGTTCCTCGTATGTGCACTCCGACGTCCTCGCATTCACCTCGTGAATGGTGTATCGTGTTTCGCGTGACAATCCCTCGCGCCCTGTTCCTCGGACTGCTCGCGGCCGTCGTGATCGTGCTCGTCCTCCTCGCCGCGCACGGCTACCACGACGACCGGCTGAACTGGCTGCTGCTCCTCCCGCTGCTCGCGCTGCACGGCGCGGCCGTATGGACTCCGGGCGACGGCTGGCCGCGCCGGCTGGTCCGCGGCGCGTTCGGGTTCGCGGTCGCCGCTGCCGCCGGGTTCGCCACCTACCTCGGCCTCGACGGGCTCACCGACTGGTTCCGCGGGATGGACGGGGACTGGTTCCTCCTCCTCCTCGTCGTGCTGCACGCCGCGGTCCCCGGCGGCACCGCGGCCGCGGCCGACTCGCCGGCCCGCGGCCTCGCGCTCGCCGGCGGCCTCACCCTCGGCCTGTGCCTCGCCAGCGAGCTCGCCGGCAACTCCCACCCGGGCTACATCATCCTCCTCGCCGTCGGCACCTCCGCCGGCGCGCTCGTCAACGCCCTCGATCTCCGCCGCCCTCGCTCGAGCTGAACCGCGCGCGGCGAGACTGTGGACTCCCCGGAAACAGTGCCTGTCTCCCCGGCCGGCTACCCCCGCGCCGCGACCGGCCCCATCGTCACGGGCATGCAGCGTCGTCTCTCGCCCGTCCTCCTCGCCCTCCTCGTCGCCGGTTGCGGCGGCGCCACCGAGGCGCCCCAGACCTTCCGCGCCTGTGATCAGGCGCCCAGCTTCGTCGAGCCGAACCCCGCCTACGCCTGGACCCCCAACGCGATCCGCCTCGTCTCCGAGGAGCTCGCGCCCGGCGTGTTTGCGATCTACGACCGCGACGCCGCCGAGCACGGCCCCGAGGGCATCCCGCTGGCCACCAGCGGCGGCTTCGTCGTCGGCGACGACGGCGTGCTGATGGTCGAGAGCATGATCAACCGCCAGCTGTTCTGTCAGGCGGTCGCGCTGGTCCAGGCCGAGACCGACAGGCCGATCCGCTACGTCGTCAACACCAGCAGCCACGGCGATCACACCTTCGGCAACGTCTTCCTCCCCGACGACGTCGAGGTCGTCCAACACGAGCAGACCGCCGACTACATCGCCTCGCACTTCGAAGAGGACGTCGCGTTCATGGAGGCCAACTTCGGCGCCGATCAGGGCATCGACGAGATCGAGCCGGTCGCCGCCGACATCCGCGTCGACGACGGCGGCTGGTCCGTCGACCTCGGCGGCGTCACCGTCGAGGCCCGCCACTACGGCTTCGCCCAGACCCCCGGCGACCTGTTCGTCTACGTCCCCGACGCCAAGGTCCTGTGGACCGGCAACGCCTTCGTCACCGAGGAGCCCGGCATCCCGTGGCTGCTCGCGGGCAACGGCGCCGCCGCCGAGGCCACCCTCGCGGCCGTCCAGGACTCGCTGCCGCCCGACGCGATCGTCGTCCCCGGCCACGGCCGTCCGCTCGCGCCCACGGCCATGGACTTCTCGATCGACTACCTCCGCGCCATGCTCGACGGGGTCGAGAGCGCAGTCGCCGACGGCCTCGATCTCGAGGCCACGGTCGCCGCGGTCGAGCTGCCCGACTACCAGGGCTACCGCCTGTGGGACTGGATTCACAAGCAGGTCAACGTCCCCAACACCTACGCCGAGCTCAACCAGTGAGCCCGGCCCACGGCGGCTCGCGCATGCGCTCGACCAGGAAGTCGACCAGCACCCGCGTCTTCGCCGGCACCCGGGGCGTCGGCGGATACACCGCGAACAACCCCAGCGGCCAGTGCCACGCCGGCAACACGCGGCGCAGCCGGCCGCCGCGCAGCTCGGCCGCCGCCAGCAGCACCGGCACGAACACGAGCCCCAGCCCCTGCGCCGCCGCCTCGATCAGCATCGACCCGTGGTTGGCGACCATGTGCCCGGTGACGTCGACCTCGACCTCGCCGCGCGGCCCTTTCACCTTCCACCGCCCCGGCGCCGCGTGGTGGGCGTAACGCAGGCACTCGTGCCCCGCCAGCTCCTCCGGCTCGCGCGGCGTCCCGGCCCGCTCGAAGTAGCGCGGGCTCGCCATCACGATCCGGTCCGTGCTCGCCAGGCGGCGCGCGATCAGCCGCGCGTCGCCGAGCTCGCCGATCCGCAGCGCCACGTCGAAGCCCTCGCCGATCAGATCGACCTGGCGATCGAGGAACACCAGCTCGAGCGTGAGCTCGGGGAAGCGCGCCTTGAACTCGGCCAGCACCCCCATGGCGTACAGCGAGCCGAACGCGTTCGGCACCGTCAGGCGCAGCGTCCCGCGCGGCGCCTGCTGCAGCTCCGCCGCCACCTGCTCGGCCTCCTCGAGGCCGCGGATCGCCTCGGTGCAGCGCTCGTAGTAGGCCCGGCCCGTCTCGGTCAGCGTCAGCTTGCGGGTGGTGCGGATCAGCAGGCGCGCGCCCAGCCGCTCCTCCAGCCGCGTCACCAGCTTGCTCGCGTAGGAGGTCGTCATTTCCAGCCGCCGCGCCGCCGCAGTGAGGCTGCCCTCCTCGACCACCCGCACGAACACCTCGGCCTCGAAGAGGCGATTCATGGGCCCAGGGTATCAGCGCGCCGGCGCTCGCGCGAGCGGCCTCGATCGCCCGCGAGGCTCGCGGCGGCGACGGCCGGATCACGACCTGCGCGTCAGCGAGCCATTGCACGCACCCCTCGCGCTCACTTCCTGGCGCCCGCGACCGGCGCGACCTTGTCGCCCTTCAAGAACGTGTAGTCCGTGCGCGGCGCCGCGGCGCCGTCGCGCGTCACCATCGCCTCGGCGAACACCCCTTCGAGGCCCCAGCTCTTCTCGAACCGGGGGCCGTCTTGCAATTGCACGTGCAGGTGCGGCTCGCTCGAGTTGCCGCTGTTACCGCACGCGCCGAGCACCTGCCCGCGGCGGACCCTGGCCCCCGGCTTGACCTTGATGCTGCCGGGGACGAGGTGCGCATAGACCGAGTAGACCTCGCCCTCGTGGCGGAGCACCACCATGTTGCCGGGCGCCATGTACGGGTTGAGCTCGCCGATCGGGCTGTCCGGCACGCCGTCGACGACGCCGGCCACCACCCCGTCGGCCATCGCCAGGATGTCCTGGCCGTACGCATAATAATCGGAGAGCGCGCGGCCGTCGCCCTTGTGTGACTTGCCGGCCGCGTCGACGATCACCAGGTCGGCGGCGCGGCGCTGCGACGGGTGAGCGACGTGGTGATTGAGCTCCTTGCGATCGCCGCCCCAGAACACCAGCCACTCGCCGCGGAACGGCAGGCCGAGGGGCGCGCTGCGGGCCACCGGCGGCGCCTGGGCCTCGGGCTCGCGGACCAGCAGTCCGGCGATTCGGCCCTGCTCGTCGACGGTCACCTGCAGCGACCACTCGCCGCGCTCGGCCACCAGGCGGAAGCGACCGCTGCGCTCGCTGGCCTCGATCGGCGTGACCTCCGTGAGACGGCCGCGCGCCTCGACCAGCGAGTGGACCAGCGGCTGCAGCTGCGACAGCGGGACCGCCGCCTGCATCTGCGGGGAGAAGCGCGCGAACAGGCCCTCGCCGTCACCGGCGTTGATGTGCTGCAGGACCTCGGCCGCCATCGCCGTCGCGGTCATGGGGCCTGGCGTCGGCTCGGTGGGCGCCGGGCTGGGCGCCGCTGCGGCCGCGGGCGCCGGCTCGGGGCATTGCGTGGTCGACGTCCTGGCGCAGCCGGCCGAGGTCGTGAGGAGCAGCGTGAGGAGCGAGGACGCGAACGCGCGCATGGCCGGCATGAAACACCGCCACGCCCGCGCCGACAAGCCGGTTCGCGGATCGCCGCAGCGAACGGCGCGCGGCGGGACCTCGAACCAGTTCCCGGGCGCGGCTCGAGAGAGCGCGCGCAGCCGAGCCCGACGGACGCGGGCCCCGCCGGCGCGCTGCGGCGAATCAGCCCGGCGGGATCACCAGGTCGGTCAGGGCGATCGCGTTGCCGCCGGCCGGATAGGCGTACGACGAATAGCTGTCGAGGCCCCAGACCACCAGGCCGAACTTGCCCTCGCTCTCGGCGGTGTGCTGGCCGTTGGTGCAGCCATTGACGCCGACGTCGGCGCGGATGAGGTCGACCGTGGTGACCTCGAAGCGAGCGTCGCCGCCGACCGGCTGCCAGCCGCCGATCGTCCCCAGGCAATCGACGGTGACATCTTTGAAGCCGTCGCCGTCGTCGACGCGGGTGACCACCAGGTTGGTGGTGGCGAACGACGGATCGGTGAAGAAGATGTATTCTTGCAGGAACTGCGCCGGCGGCAGCAGGACCACCCATTCCTCGTCGCCGAGCAATTGCATGAACCCCATCGCAGTCGCGCCCGGGCGGGTGCCGCCGGGGATGTTGCAGGTGTCCATGATCTGCGACAGCACGAACGGGTGCTCGGCGTCCTGGCTGCGGATCTGGAACGAGCCGGTGGCCGGGAAGTCGACCACCTGGCCCTGCGCCAGGGTCGCCGGGGCGCCCGGCACCGGCGGGTCGTAGGTCAGCGTCGTGCCGTCGACCGCGCCCACCACCCGGTACTCGATCTCCTCCGGCGCCAGGTCGGCGCGGCGGGTCTCGTACGCGGCGGCCACGTATTCGTAGCCGAGCGCCGTGACCGCGTGGTTCTGCTGGTGCGTCGCCTCGCCGCCGGGGGCCATCATCGGCTGCAGGCGCAGGAAGCGGTTGCCGGTGTGCAGCGCGACCGGCTTGTCGCTGAGGATCAGCGTGCCCGAGGCGTCGCCGGCCCCGGCAGCGACCTCCCATTGCACATACTCGCCGGCGTCGACGGTGAACGTCTTGACCACGTCCTTGGCCGCGCCCTCGACGTCGGGCCCCGGCTCGAGATCGGCGGTCGGACGGATCTCCACGGTCGTGCCGTCCTGGGCCCCGACCACCTGCAGCCACAG
Organism: Nannocystis punicea; assembly: GCF_026965555.1. Classification (GTDB taxonomy): domain Bacteria; phylum Myxococcota_A; class Polyangia; order Nannocystales; family Nannocystaceae; genus Nannocystis; species Nannocystis punicea. Next base: position 8,305,760 of record NZ_CP114040.1, read on the forward strand.
CGGCCCGGGCGGCACGAAGGTGCCCGCGGGCGGCATCACTGCCACGTAATTGGTGCCCCACGCGCTGGTCGGGAACAGCAGCTCCGCGCTCGGGATATACGAGAAGGCGCCGCCGAACGGGGCGATGTCGTAGGCGGTCAGCGGGATGTCGGAGGTCACGTGAAAGTTGAGGCCGCGGCCCGTCGCGTCGACCTGGGTGGCCGCGCCCGCTGCGTCGGGCACCGGGCAATTGAGCGATTGCTGGGTCTCGGGGTGGATCGAATTGGGGTGACTCGACAGGAACAGCACCGCGACCTCGCCGGGGGCCAGGCCCGTCGCGGCGACCGGCGACCAGTCCTCGGGCGCCTGCCCCGGCGTGACCACGCGGGCGAAACTGCCGAGGTCGAACGCGGCCCCGTCGCGCGACACCTCGATCTTGGCCGGGTGCCCCCAGCTGTTGGTCACGAACGCGGCGAAGCACGGCGGCGTCGGCAAGAACGGCGACGTCGGCGGCGTGGGGATCTGGAACTCGCAGCCGAAGTTGGCCTTGCTGGCGCCCGCGGCCTCGCAGGCGGGCACGCACTTGGCGTCGGCGCAGCCATGATCGGTCTCGCACTCCTCGACGACCTGCCCGGTGTTGTCGACCACCGCGTGCAGGTCGGGGCTGCACTGCAACATCTTCGGCACGTCGGGCGCGCCGCCGAGGTCGAAGATCGGGCCCGAATCGGTGGTCGAGCCGGTCGTCGTCGGCGCCGAGTCGGTGCCGCTGCTGGTCGGCCCGGTCGTGCTGCCGCCGTCGCTGGCCTCGCTCGTGCCGGTCGGCATGGTCGCGGTCGCGGTCGCGGTCGTGGTCGCGGACGCGGCGTCGCTGTCGGCCGGCCGGCCGTCGTCGCCGCACGCGACGAGCGCAGGCACCATCAAGATTGCAGCGGTCAGGCGATTCATCGGTTGCGAGTACCCTGCGGCCGCCGGCATGGTCAAGGGGCCGGCATCGGCGGGCCGGTGGATGTCGCAATCGCGACGAAGCTGCGCGCGCGACCGTGACAGCGGCGCTCGCTCGCGCGCCCGCGGAATCACCGGTGCGCAGACGGCCGCGCATCACGGGTTCGACGACTCGGGCCTCGCGCGGGCATCGCTCGCGAGTGGGCCCCGACTTGCGCGTGGTCTTCTGCGGCGGACCCGCGAGGACGAGGACGACCGCCAGGGCAACGGCAAGGCCGACGAGCGAGCGAGACACGCACGATATGGCCGGCGCGGACGCCGGCGCGTCGCGCGAGCTCACCAGGGCGGAAGGTCGGCTGTGTCGGGTCGCGACATCCCCGTGCGAGGCTTTGCAATTTCCGACTTGTCTCCGAGAATGCGGGCGTGCGTCAGGGTCCGCCAGCCTGTTTCGGCCCGCCTGCGTTGGCGACCGCGGAGCCGACCCCGGCCGCGGACGCCAGCGTGGGCGCGGAGATCTGGGCCGGCGGCGTTCGCCTGTACATCCATGGATATGCCGAGCGCGACCGGGCCTATGACCACGAGCCCCTGTCCTGCTGGCTGCCGCTGGCGAAGCTGCGCTGCCTGTGCACGACCCTGGCGACGGGACAGGACGCTGTGTTCAGGGAAGCGGCGGGGGAGCACGTATACGGCAGCGTGTTCTCCTTCGACTCCCACACACGCGCCATCGATCCCGATCGAACCGACCTGGAGCTCTGGTTCTACCCCATGAACGAGCGCCGTCTCGTGCTCCGGGTCGCCGCTGGTCCGCTGGTCGTGGCCCTGTCGATGCAGCTGGAATGGTCCCGGAATCAGCTCCCCCAGATCGCCCCCGAAGCAGTCCCATCAAACATGCCGCTCGTCATCGAGTGCCAGACCCTGCTGGACGCCGCGGCCCAGCGTATGCGCGTGGACGACATTGGCCGATCCTCGGGTCAATGACCGAGATCGCGCGCGCCGTCGCCGGGTCCGCGCTACACAAGCCGGGGCTCACGGCGATGCCCGCGGAGCGCGGCCCGGACGAGGGCGTCGTAGCGAGGCAGCGCGACGCGCAGCCAGGAGCGGCCGCCGGCGCGCTCGTCGTGCATCGCGTGGCTCGCGGCGAATGCGGCCTCGTCGGTCCGCCTCGCTGCGAGGTGTGTCCGTGACCCGCCCGTCACTCGTGCGTGCAGTCGACGACTGCCACGACCAGACGTGTCGGGTACTGCCCGTCACTCGCGCGTGCGGGCGACGATCGCCGCGACCAGGCGCGCCAGGGCCGGCGGGTGCTCGGCGAGGTAGAGCGACGGCTCGATCAGCTCCAGCTCCATGATCCGCGGCGCGCCGGCGTCGTCGCGGACCACGTCGACGCGGGCGTACAGCAGGCGAGCGGCGAGCGGCGCCAGGGCGGCCTCGGCGAGCTCGCGCTCGTCGTCGGCGATCGCCAGCGCCTCCGACACGCGCTCGTGCTCGCCGGCGAAGCGGGCGGTCTTGCGGATCGCGTGGGTCAGGGCGCCGTCGATCCAGATCAGCGCGCGCTCCCCGGGCTCCTCGACCCCGCGCAGGTACGGCTGCACCATCGTGTCGCGCAGCGCCACGTCCGCGGTGAAGCGCTGCTGGCTCAGCTCCGCCTCGGCGCGGTCGATCCGCCACGTCCCCAGGGAGGCGGCCGAGACGGCCGGCTTGACGACCGCCCGCGACCACCCGCGCTCGTCCAGCAGGGCCGCGAGCTCGGGCGCGGCCCCGCGGGCGAGGTGCACAGTGTCGACCACGGCGACGCCGCGGGCGGCCAGCCGCGCCAGGTAACTCTTATGATAATTGTCCTCGAGGACAGGCAGCGGATTGAGCATTCGCGTGACCCCGGCGACCCGCCGCGCCCACGCCAGGAAGTCGTCCGGGCGGTGCGGATAATTCCAGGTCGAGCGCAGCACGCACAGGTCGACCTCGTGCCAGGCCGCCTCCGGGTCGTCCCAGGCCAGCACGCGCGGCCCCAGCCCCGCGCGCGCGAGGGCGGCGACGAGCAGCTCCTCGTCGGGGTCGGGCTCGGGCTTGTGGAGGCAGGTGGCGAGGGCGACGCGCATGGCGGGCGGAGGATAGCCGAAATCGCGCCCGGCCGTCGCCCGCGCCCGCGGCTGCGCAGGCCCCTGCGCGCCCAGGCGCGGAGGACGCGGCCGGCCCGAAGACGAACGCCGTCCCCGCCGGATATGCATCGACATGTCCCGAAAGACACTCCATTGAATCACGTCGTTCCCACGGATCGCGCCGCGCGGCCGCGCCCCTGTTCGCCTCGTCTTGCGCCCCGGCGCGGTTCATTGCATCGTCGAAGGGTTTGGAGGTGTTCGGGTGCGACACGAGACGTATCAGAGGATCTTGTGGTGGGTGTGCCTGCTGGTCGCGCCGCTGGTGCTGACGGTCATCGAGCTGTTCCACCCGGCGGGCTTCACCGAGCACCCCGGGATGTACGCGTATCTGTCGCAGCCCGAGGCGCACGACGCCTCGCACAAGGCGCTGGCCTACTTCGGCCCCGACTGGTGGTTCACCCTGCACATGATCCAGACGCCGATGATGGCGCTGGTCGCCGTCGGCGTGTGGCTGCTCGTCAGCGACGTCCGCACCGTCCACGGCCCGCTCGCGGTCGCGTGCGCCTGGCTGTCGCGCCTCGCCTCGTTCGTGTTCCTGATCTACTACACCGCCCTCGACTCGATCGGCGGCATCGGCCTCGGCCGCACGATCGTCCTGACTCAAGAGATGGTGGCGCGCGGCGAGCTCAGCGACCAGGAATTACAAGGAGTCATCGTCGCGCTCGACGCCACGTGGGTCGATCCGTGGGTCGGCGGAGTCGGCTCGTTCATCAGCGAGACGGGCTCATGGGCGGCCTTCGCCATGACCGCCCTGGCCGCAGCCGCCCGCTTCTTCGCCAAGCAGGGCCCGTGGGCGGCCCTGGTGCTGCTCGGCGTGGCCGGGTGGATCCTCCAGCTCAGCCACGCGGCCCTGCACGGGCCGTTCGCGTTCATGCTGCTGGCCGCGGCCGCGATCTGGCTGGCGTGGTGGGAGCGCCAGCAGGCGAAGCCATGACGCCCGCTCAAAAGCTCGTGTTACTGTCGACACCGCACTCGCCCGCGCACAGCTGGCACGCCTCGGGGGACGGCGCGCCGCAGGTGCACTTCTCCCAGCCTGCGGGCGGCGGAGTCGGCGTGTTGGGGAACGCGACCACCCGGCCGGTCTCGACCTCGAAGTAGCCCGACGGCGCGTCGGGGCCGCCGCCTTCCAGGTGATAACAGAAGCCGACCTCGCCCAGCTCGCCGAACACGCACTCGCCGTCGCGCACGGACACCTCGAGGCCGGGGATGAACACGCAATCCACGCCGGCCTTGCACGCGGCCTCGGTGAAGTTGAGGTGACAGGGCGTCGCCGGTGCCCCGGTGGACGAGCCCGTCGTCGATGGGTCCGACGTCGGCGCGTCGGTGGTGCTGGTGGAGGAGCCCGTGGAGGTCACGGGGCCGTCGGTGGTTTCGCTGCCGCTCGCGGTCGCAGTGCCGGCCGAGGTCTCGCTGGCGCTCGCAAGGGATGGATCCGCGGCGGTCTCGCTGGCGCTCGCAGGGACCGGGTCGGTCTCGCTCGTCGCCTCGGTGCCGCCGGGGTTCTTGCTGCAACCGCCGGCGAGGATCACCGCCGGCAATAATGTCCACAACGCTCTTGCCTCGATCATGAAAAGCTCCAGTCCCTAATTAAGGTGCGGCGAATCACGGCTCAGCGGTCGGCGCGGCCGAGCTGGGCCAACAGGAAGGCGGCCTCGAAGGCGCGGCTCTGCAGCCATTCGCGCCGGCTGCTGGGGCCGGCGTGGCCGGCGTGGGCCTCGGTGCGCAAAAGGGTCGGGCCGCCGCCGCTGGCGAGGCGGCGCTGGCGGGCGACGTAGCGGGCCTGCTCGTGGTAGGCGACGCGGGCGTCGGCCAGCGAGGATTCGACCAGCAGGGCCGGATAGGCGCGCGGGCCGAGGTTGGAATAGGGGCACCAGCCGCGGATCACGTCGTAGTCGGCGCGCACTGTCGGGTCGCCCCACTCCTCGTATTCGGTGGTGGTGAGCGGCGCGGTCGGGTCGGCCATGGTGCCGAGGGCGTCGAGGAACGGCACCCGCAGGACCGCGGCGCGGAACAGCTCGGGGCGCTGATTGAGCGCCGAGGCGACGAGCGCCCCGCCGGCGCTGACGCCGGCGACTGCCAGCATCTCCCGGGTGGTGTAGCCGCGATCGATCAGGTGGGCCGCGACTGCCAGCAGGTCGCCGACGGCGTTCGTGCGCCCGCGCCGGCGGCCGGCCTCGTGCCACGGCTCGCCGAGCTCGCCGCCGCCGCGCACCCAGGCGACCACGAAGTCGACGCCGCGGTTCATCAGGGCGCAGCGCGCGGCGTCGAAGTCGGGGTCCGAGGCGAAGCCGTACGAGCCGTAGGCCTCGAGCAGGATCGGCCGCGGGCCGGCGTGCGGGCCGGCGCCGGCGAAGTACATGTAGAGGAGCTCGGTGCCGTCGTCGGCGCGCGTCGAGGCGAACGCGCCGGAGTTGCTGCCGCAGGCGACCGGCGCCGGTCGACTGTGGACCAGGGTCTCGGCCCCGTCGGCGAACGCGAGGTCGACCGTGTCGTCGGGCGCGTGCACTGCGGTGAGGTGGACGCGGTAGCGCGTGGCGGCCGGATCGGGGTTGTCGCCGGGGCTGATGTCGACGATCTCACCTGTCCGCGGGGACAGGCCGCGACGGCGCTCCTCGGCGCCGGCGCGCACGCTCCGGCCGGTCGCCAGGTCGACGAACACCAGCCGCGGAAAGCCGCGCTCGCGCTGCAGGAGGGCCAGGTGGCCGGTGAAGGCGTCGAGGTGGGTGAGGGCGACGCCGGGCCGCTCGCCGACGATCTCGCGCCAGCGCGCGGGGGTCGGGTCGTCCTCGGCGGCCGCGACCACGCGGAAGTGCGGGGCGCCGCGGTTGCTGCGGATATAGAAATCGTCGCCGGCGTGATCGACGTCGTAGAGGTGGCCGGGCTCGCGGGCGGCGATCACCGTCCACTTCCCGGCCGGCGCGTCGGCGCGGGCGACTCGCACCTCGGTGGTGGTGGCCGAGGCGCTGCGCGCGAGCAACCATTCGCCGGAGCGGCTGCGCTCGACGTAGATGTCGAAGCGCGGATCGGCCTCCTCGTAGATCAGGCGATCGTCGCCCCCGAGAGTGCGGCTGCGCAGCGCGTACGAGCGGAAGGCGTCGTCGCGCACGGTGTACACGAGCTCGCGGCCGTCCGTGCTCCACGCCGCCGAGGTGACGCGATCGATCTGCTCCGGCCGCAGCGCCCCGGTCGCGAGCTCCTGGATGTGCAGCGTGTAGTCCTCGCCGCCGACGTCGTCGAGCGAATAGGCGAGCAGGCGATTGTCGGGGCTGAGCTCGAACACGCCGAGGTCGAGGAAATCGCGGCCGCGGGCGAGCCGCTGCAGGTCGAGGACGACCTGCGGGGGCTCGCCCGGGCGCGCGTCGACGCGGCGGCGGAGGTACACCGGGTGCTCGTCGCGGCGGCCCTGGCGGCTCCAGTACAGCCATTCGCCGCGGCGCACCGGGGCGTCCTCGTCGTCGACGTAGGTGATGGCCTCGATCTCGCGCTCGAGCGCGCGCATCAGCTTGCGGTGCGGTCGCAGCCAGGCGTCGGCGTGGCGGTTCTCGGCCGCGAGGTGGGCCCGCACCGCGGCGTCCTCGGGCCCTGCGCGCAGCCAGGCGTACTCGTCGCGCAGGGTCTCGCCGTGCAGCTCGCGGACGACGTGGTCGACCGTGCGAGCGGCCGGCGGGGCCGCGGGCGCGCCGGCGAGGCCGAGGACGAGCGCGACGGCGCGGAGCATGACGAGACGATGCCCGCGGGTCGGGGCCGCTGTCCAGCGGCTTGAGGCGACGGAGGAGGTGCGACCGGGGCGGAGCCCGAGGTCGCGCGGACGGCTCGCTGCACGTCGGGACGCGCCGGGACCGCCAGGCGAGGCGCCGCCCGGATGTGTGCGGCGAGCGGCCGATGCGAGGACTCGAACGGACCTCGCACATCGCAACCGGTCACGCACGTGTCCCTTGGGACATGCGCCAGGCGCAGGCCCTCGACATGTCTCTTGTACCAGCTCCGACGCGACCTCGGTCCGGGGCACTCGCCACGCGCCTGTCCCTTGCGACAGGCTCGTCGTCACCGCCCCGAGCATCGGGTCGGCCCCGGCGGACGTGAGGAAGAGGCCGGTCGGCACTGCGCGGCCGTGCAGGGGGAATGTCGCCCGCGTCGGTATGGTTCGAGGGCTCCGTGCACGCCCTCGCGCTCGCTCCCTTCGTCGTCCTGCTCGCCTGCGCGGTCACCTACCCGGCCGGCTGGCCCGAGGCGGCGAAGCCGTCGCAGGTGGTCACGCCCACGCGAGGCGTCATGTACGGGGCCGCGCCGCTGAGCTGGGACCTGCCCGACGGGACCCACATCCGCGTCGACGTCGAGGCCGCCTCGGTGATCTCGGGGCTCGGCGCCTACGTGGCCGAGTTCCGGTTCGCTGCCGCCTACGTCGACGATCCGGAGCCCGGCATCGCCTGCGCCACCGAGCCCGCGGGGCCGGGCGTGCCGCGGACGCGCTTCGGCTGCTGGTCGCGCGCCGATCCCACCGCGCTCCACCTGTGGCTGGCGCCGGGCGGCGACTGTCCCGCGAGACACGTGGGGGCGGCCCGCACTCTGGTGCGCCCCGAGTGCTGGCAGGGCGAGCTCCTGGCCCACGGCCGGCGCCTGCAGCTGCGCCACGGCTTCCTGCGCTCGACCAAGGCTCCGGTCGGCTACATCACCTGGGTCGACGAGCACGAGCAGGCGCTGCTGGCCGCCGACATCGTCCGCGAGCTGCGGATCGACCTGTTCGACGGGACAGCCGAAGTGACGCCCGAGCTGCGGCGCTCGCTGGTGCTGCTGACGGTCGCCCTCACTTGGTGGGAGCACGCGTCGTCGCCGGATTGAGCCGGCCGCGCGCCCGCCCGGCGGAGGATGTCGTTCAAGACATGTCCTGAGCGACAGTCATGACACATGCCCTTCAGGACATGTCATCGCGACCGCAGGTCGGCGCGGGCCAGGCGGAACTTGCCGGAGCTCGCCGGCAACAATTCCCGGCAGCGCGTCAGCTGCACCCGCGCGCCCGGGCCGAGCGCGGCGCGGAGGGCGGCGGCGACGGCGGGCATCGACGCCTCGACGAAGTCCTCGGCGGGCAGGTACTCCAGGCGGTACAGCGCCTCGGCGCGCTGGACCAGGCAATAGCTGACGAGGCCGCGCGCGGCCGGGGCGACGACGCGGTCGACCGCGGCTGCGGCGAGGCGGCGGCCGTCGGGGGCGCGGACGCTGTCGACGGCGCGGCCCTCGAGGCTGGCGAAGGTGTCGGTCTCGCTCCACGCGCAGGTGCACGGCGCGTCGGCGGGGCGGACCAGGTCGCCGGTGGCGTAGCGCAGGAGCGGCATCAATTGCTTGTCGAGGGTGGTGACGAGCAATTCGCGGGCGTCGTCGCCGGCCTCGTCGTCGCGCAGCTCGGTGACGAACGATTCCGGGTTGACGTGATAGCGGCCGGCTTCGCACTGGACCGCGAGGGCGCCGTACTCGGTCGCGCCGTAGGCGTCGAACACCGGGCACTCGAACACTCGCTCGAGGATCCGCCGGTGCAGCGCGCTGCACAGCTCGTACGCCGTCACCACGAAGCGCAGGCGCGGCAGCGGCAGGCGCCGGCGCAGCGCCTGGTCGGCGAACATCGCCAGGTACGACGGATCGGCGAGGACGTACGCCGGCTCGTGCTCGCGCAGCTCGGCCGCCATCTGCTCGAGGCGGGCCGGCGGCAGCGCGGCGATGTCGAACCCGCCGTCGAGCGACAGGCGCGGCCCGCGGGTCCGCTCGGCCCGGGAGGCGCCGCGCAGATGACATTCGCTGCCGTCGCAGAACGGGGTGGTGAGCCGGCAAAAGCGCTCGCCGCGGGCGGCCTCGATCGTGCGGTTGAGGGCCCAGGTGTACGGCTGCGAGGCGTCCCAGTCGACCATGGAACGCACGACCTGCTGCCGCTCGCCGGTGGTGCCGGAGGTCGAGAGCCAGCGGATCTCGCCTGCAGGCATGGCCTCGGGCAGGAACTCGGCGAAGTGGGCGCGCACCGAGGCCTTGTCGAGCACGGGCAGGCGCGCCAGCCCTGACGACGAGTCGTCGAGCGTGCGCGCGTAGTACGGCAGCTCGCGCAGGCGCGGCAGCAGGGCCCGCAGCTTCTCGGCCCGCAAATCCTCGTAGTGGCGGCGCCGCGCCAGCCGCTGGCGCTCGCTCAATTGCTCGGCGTCCACGCCCGGCTCGGCGAGCAGCCCGAGCGCGGCGACGGCGGCCAGCAGCTCGAGGAGCCATGATTCGTCGATGTCGAGGTCGAGGCGTTCGCCGGCGATCGCCGCGGTGCGGCGAATGTCGCCGTGCTCGGCGAATGTCTGCAGCAGCACCGCCTGCGCCCGCGACAGCGCGAACTCGCGGCCGGTCGACGGATCGACGAGGAGCGCCCCGTCTTCGGAGGGCGCATCGCGCCACCGGAGCTCCGACCGCAGCCGCGGCGGGTCCGGCGGGCGTGGGGCTTCCGGCTCAGACGTCACTGCCGCCGTCGTCGCCGCCCTGGCCGCCGGCACGGATGTGGCTAGCGATCCGGCCGATGTCGCGGCGGAGCGCCCCTTCGGCCTTCTCGCGGGGCTTGCGGTCCTTCTCGCCAGGCTGGGCCTCGGGGCTCTGGGTCTCCTGGGTGCGCTGATTCTTGATCGCCATGCTGGTCTCCTACTCCCGTCAATCGAAGGCGGGCGGCCAGCGTAGCCCCGGCGCGCGCGGGCCGTCAAACGCGTGCCCGCGGGCCGAAGCGCGGGGTCCGCTCATTGTGCACTGCACGCAGCCCGGGATCGCGCGAATCGTTATCGAGCGACCCGCGGCGCGGCCTCGAGGAGCGACACCCACGAGGTCGTCGGCGTGACGCGACGCAGGCGCAGACCCGCCGCGCCGAACAGCTCGGCGTATTCGCGCCGGGTCCGTTCGCGCCCGCCGTACATCACGAGCATGTGCAGATCGGCGAGACGATCCGCGGAGGCTCGCCCGCCGGCCGGCAGCACGCGCTCGACCACGACCACCCGCGGGCCGCGACAGTTGCGCAAGATCCGGGAAGCGTCGACGTCTTCGTGGCAGTGCACCACCTCGGCCAGCAGGTAGACATCGTGCCCGGCCGGCAGCTCCTCGCGCGCGTCGGCGGCGACCACCTCGCAGCGGTCGCCCCAGCCCAGCGCCTGCAGCCGCGCCCGCGTGCGCTCGGCGACGTGCGGGGCCTCGACCAAGACCCCGCAGACGCCTGGTCTTCGGGACAGGATCGCAATCAACAGCTCGCCGCCGCCGCCGCCGACGTCGACGATCGAGCGCGCCTCGCCGAGGTCGAGCGCGTCGACGACGGCCGGGTCGCGCCGCCCGGCTCGCCGGGCCCGCAGCGCCTCGGCGGCAGTCATCGCCGCCTCGTCGCGGGCGAGGTGCTGGTGCAGCGAATGCCCGAACGCGTGATCGAAGGCGGGCTGCCCGGTCGCCACGGTGTGCATCACTGCGCCCCACGCGAGGTGCTGCTCGTGGCCGGCGAACAGGATCGCGGCCCGGCGCGAGCGCGGGTGGTCGCTGAGCAGCGGCTCGGCCGCGCGGGTGAGGCGCCAGCGGCCGTCGCGGGTGCGGGCGAACACGCCGACGCTGGCGAGCGCCTGCAGCACGCGCGCGAGGGTGCCGGCGTGAGAGCCTGTCTTTCTGGACATGTCCTCGAGGCCCTGCGGACCGGCGGCCAGCAGATCGGCGAGGCCCAGGCGCGCGGCGGCGTAGAGCAGCTGCGGCACGACGTAGGCGCCGACGGTGAGGTACAGCTCGTCGTCCGCCGCGGCGCGGCGCCGGGTCATCCGGCTCCCCGGCGCAGCAGGGCCCGCAGGCCGTCGCGCAGGCGCAGGACGTCGTCCTCGGTGTTGTAGAACGCCAGCGAGGCGCGCAGGGTGGCCGGCAGGCCGAGCGCGGCGTGCAGCGGGTGAGCGCAGTGGTGGCCGGCGCGGACCATGACGCCATAGCTGTCGCTGAGCACGCGCGCGACGACCTCGCTGCCGAGCGCGCCGTCCTCGGCGGTGACGGTCAGCATCGGCGCGCGCGCGGGCGACGGCGAGTGATTGCGCAGCCCGGGCAAGCTCGCCACCTCGGCGTCGAGGAGCTCGCGCAGGCCGTCCTCGTGGTGCTCGATGGCGTCGAGGCCGAGGTCCTCGAGGTACTCGACGGCGGCGCCGAGGCCGATCGCCGCGGCGATGTCCGGGGTGCCGGCCTCGAGCCGCCACGGCAGCTCGCGCAGCTCGTAGTCGAGGTCGAGGCCGACGTGCTTGACGCAACCACCGCCGAGCTGGACCGGTTCGAGCCGCTCGAGCGCCGCCTGGGTGCCGTAGAGCACGCCGACGCCGGGCGGCGCGAACAGCTTGTGGCCCGACAGCGCGAGGTAGTCGCACTGCAGGCCCTGCACGTCGATCCCCCGGTGAGCGGCGAGCTGGGCCGCGTCGACCAGCAGCGGCACGCCCTTGCGGTGCGCCAGCTCGGCCCAGGCCCGGACCGAGACGTAGACGCCGGTGACGTTGGAGCAGGCGGTGATGGCGACGAGCCGGGTGCGCGCGTCGATCGCAGCCTCGGCCGCCGCCAGATCGGGCAACCCCGAGGCCGCGAGCGGGACGACCCGCACGCCGCAGCGGGCGCGCCACGGCAGCAGGTTCGAGTGGTGCTCGAGGACGCTGACGACCACGTTGTCGCCGGCCTGCAGGCCGAGGCCGCCGGCGACGAGGCCGATCGCCTCGGTGGTGCCGCGCACGAACACGACCTCGGACGCGCGCGCGCCGAGGAAGCGGGCGACGCTGCGGCGGCTGCCCTCGTAGGCCTCGGTCGCGCGATCGGCCAGCGCGTGCTGACCGCGGTGGACGTTGCCGCTGTAGTCGGCCAGATAGCCGCGCACCGCCTCGATCACCGGCAGCGGCTTGAGCGTGGTGGCGGCGTTGTCGAGGTAGGCGATCGGCGCGCGACCCGGGCCCTGCTGCAGCAGCGGGAAGTCGTCGCGCAGACGGGCCACGTCGAACAGCACGCTCCTGGCACTCTACGAGGCCGGCGCGGGCCGGACAAGCGCGCCGGCCCGCGAGCGCGAGCGACCGGCGCGAAAGTGGCGGCACGCGTCGTCAGGGCTCGGCGAGACGCTTCGCCAGATCCACGCACGCCTTGGACTTCTCCCCCTCGGCGGCGCAGCCCTTCTGGAAGGCCTCCCGGGCCTTCTCGCGGTCCAGGGGCACACCCCACTGTCCGAGGTGCGCTTGCGCCTGCATCACGCACGAGCTCGCGTACTTCAGCTCGCATCCGCGTGAGAACACCGCGAGCGCCTTCGCCACGTCCTTCGGCCCGAGATGCCCCTCGAGCTTCAGCATCCCGAGCTCGGCGCAGCGCTTGCCCTCGCCGGCGTCGCAGGTGCGCGTCAGTATCGCCTCGGCCGCATCCGGTCGCTTCGGCGTGCCCTCGCCCTTGAGGTACTTGGCGACGGCGCTGAAGCAGCCGGGCTTCAGCCCGAGATCGCAGGCGCGCTGGGCATACTTGACGGCGCGCGGATCGTTGCGGTCCTTGCCCTCGTACTTCTGCGTGAGGTGCAGGCAAGACATCGCGTGTCCCTGCATGCACGCCCGCTCGAACTGTTGATCGGCCCGGACGTCGTCCTTCGACTTTCCGAGCACCCCATCCTCGTGATGGCGCCCGACGTAATAGCAGGCGGCCGCCACGTCGCCCTCACAGGCCTTCTCGTAGGCCTTCGCCCCCTCGACGTACTGCGCGTACTTCGGGTCTCCATCCGGCACGACGCCGACGGCCAGGCAGTTGTCCGCCTTCGACTCCTTGCAGAGATCCTTCACCCCCGTGAGGAGGTGCCCGAGGTTGTAGCAACTCCCCGTGCTGCCCTTCGCGCACTGGTCCTCGCAGGTCTGCCGATCGTCTGGCCCGCAGAGGAACACCTGGGCGCTGGCCCTGGGGGCGCATTTGCCCGCGGTGAGCACGAACCCCTCGGGACAGGGATCCGCGAGCGGAGCGAGGCCCGACAGGCTCATCGTCGCCGGCACCGGAGTGGCGTCGACCTCGGGTCCCGTCGCCGCGATCGGCACCAGTTCGAGGCGGATCGCCGAGCGGCACTGAGCGGGCGGCGTGGCGTCGTCCGGCGTCGCCGACCGGCACTCGGCGAGGTCACCGTCGTGGTTCACGCTCTTGCGCCGGCTCGTGCTCGCGGCTCCGGCGTGGGCGCCGAACACATCGGCGACCAGTCGCGCCTCGCCGCGCGTGCCGACGTCCAGCGCGAACGCGCCGACGCTGGCCGAGCGCACGAAGTGGGTCGCGCCGTCGCAGCGGCCCGCGAGCTCGAACCTGCGGACCGCGTCGACCATCGTGCTGTGCTTGCCGATCAACACGAGGGCCAGGTCGAGCGCTGCCCCGCGCTCGAGGCCGCCGGAGATCTTGACGCCGTTGAACGGCAGGTTGGCGGCGATCTCGCCCTGATCCTCGAGCTTGATCACCTCTTCCTTGCGGCTGACACCGGCGAAATCGTAGCTACCGGTGGCCTTGCAGCCGGTCAACAGCCGCATCGTCTTGCAGTCGTAGGCCACGACGGCGACGCCCTCCTTCATGGCGACCTCGAGGTCGACACGCCCCGACGACGGCAGGTCGACGACCAACGGCTGCGCATCCGTCGCCTCCGGCCGGCACTCCACGTCCACGGTGCCGAGCGCCTCGCCCGCGGTGGGCTGGGTCGGCCGCACCACTTTGCCCACCGCACCCGCGCCGCATCCCGTACCCGTGAGGAGCACCATTAGAGCGGCCGCACTTCCGCGCCGGGAAACCCGAGGACGAGGGGATGGACCGAGGGGCTGATTCGAAAGAGTCGTGATGTCTGACAAGCAGAGTGCCTCGCAACCTGGATGCCGACCGCTCGACGCTGTCGCGGCGCGCACCCGGTCCTGGCGGCCACGCAAACTCACACGCCGTAGGCGCGAGCGACCTGTCCCTGGAGACATCCTCTGTTCCCCTATCGTGGCGCGCGGCCGCGTCGTACAGTATGGCATGCTTCGACGTCTCGCGTTCTTCGTCGCGCTCGCGGCCTGCGGCCCCGAGGGTCCGCCCCCCGAGACCACGACGAACCCCGCCACGACCAGCGGCACCACTGAAGAACCGGCGCCCGTCACCACGACCTCGCCGTCGCCGACGACCTCCGGGGACGTCACCGGCGTCCCCGACACCACGCAATCCCAGCCCTCCACCGGCCTGACCGACCCCGTCGACACCACCGCGCCCGACGCGACGAGCACCGGCCCCGGCGAGACGACGACCACGACCGGCGACATCCCGGACACGACCGGCGACACCCCGGACACGACCGGCGAGACGACGAGCACGACGAGCACGACGGATACGACGAGCACGACGGACACGCCCGTCACGACCGCCGACATCCCGGAGACCACCGGCGGAGAGCTGTGCGAGGACGCCGACGACGTCGACGTTACGTGGAGCCTCGAGGTCCCGCCCGCGCTGGCCGGCAAGGACATCTCGGCCAACTGCACGATCGTCGACTCGAACATGATCGGCCTGGACGTCACGGTGAGCCTCAAGTGCCCCGTCCAGGGGCAGCTCGAGGACATCGTGCTGCACTACGCGCTCGACCCCAAACGCGAGCTCGTGTGGAGCCCGGGCGCGGCGCAGCTCACCTACCGCACCGCGGACGCCCCGTGGGGCCGCGAGTGGCTGAGGCTCCATGCCGAGCTCACCGACCTGCGGGCGGTCCGGGCCGACGCCCTCGCCCCACCCGGCGTCGCCGTCGAGGACTTCTACCAGCGCAAGATCACCATCGCCGCCCCGTGCGACCCGCAGCCCGATCCGTGTGGCCAGCGCCAGCTCCTCGAGCTGAGCATCGAGTACCCGCTTCGCGACATGAACACCCAGCTCACGCTCCGCAGCGGGCAGGGGGGCGCTTACGGCTTTCCGCTCCCGACGATCGTCTGGCTCGACCACGCCAGCCGCCTCCTCGATCCGATCACGTGCGACGACACCGCGCCGGCGCAGTTCGTCATGCTCCTCGTCGACGACGCCTCGGTGTTCTGAGCCCCGCTCGATCCGGCGCCGTGTCAGCAAGCAGGTCGAGCTCCTGATCCAGCTCGGCGTCGGCCCGCAGCCGCCGATTTGCTCGCCGAGCGACACCTGCACATCGCGTGCAACATCGACGAGCGCACGCTCGCGCTCGATCGTCCCCTGCTCGCCGGGAGCAACACCGACGGCGCCGAGCAACCGCAGCGCGCCGGGAGCAACGGCGACCGGAGCCTGTCCATGACTTGAGACGCTCCGAGCTCGCCGTGACCGGAGCGCCCCGGCGCCGCGCCTTCGGCTCCGCGATTTCCCGGACAGGCTCCTATTGCGCGACGGCGACGCGCACCGGCAGGTCGAGGATGTCGCGGAAGATCGGGTGGTTGCCGTAGACCGGCTCGCCCGCGAACTCGAGGGTGGGGTAGCGGGCGAGGAACTGCTGCAGCGCGGTCTCGGCCTCGAGCCGCGCGAGCGAGGCGCCGAGGCAGAAGTGCGGGCCGTGGCCGAACCACGGGCTCGAATTGGTGCGCCGGCGGATGTCGTAGACGTCGGGGTCGGGCACGAACTCGGGGTCGCGGAGGGCGCTCGCCATGTTGAGGAACAGGGGCTGGCCGCGGTGGAACTCGACGCCGTTCCAGCTGAACGGCTCGACGACGAAGCGCGCCAGACCGCCGCCGCGGCCGAACGAGTTGTAGCGCAGCGTCTCGTCGAGCGTGAGGCGGGCCAGCGACGGGTCGGCGCGCAGGAGCGCCAGTTGGTCGGGGTGGCGCAGCAGCTCGAGGATCGCGTAGGTGGTGAGGTGCACCGTCGTGTCGGAGCCGCCGATGATGAGGCCGCCGATCAGCGACTCGAGCTCGCCGTCGCTCAGGCGATCGGCGTCGTCGCACGCGCTGATGAGGTGCGTCATCAGGTCGTCGGCCATCGGCCGCTCGCGCCGGTCGGCGATGACGGCGCGCACGATCTCTCGGCCGCGCGAGACCGCCGGCATGTACGAGGCGAACCTCTCCGGCGACAGCCCGGGGAAGATGGTGGCGATCAGCGCGTCGGCGAAGGCGATGAACTCGGCCTCGGCGCCCGGGGGAATGTTGAGCAGCGCCGCGATCACCCGCACCGGATAGGTCTGGGCGAAGTCGCGGAACACGTTGATGACGCCGCGCTCCGGCAGCCGGCCGATCACCTCGGCGATGATCTGCTCCACGCGAGGCCGGTGCGCCTCGAGCTGGCGCGGCCCGAACAGCGGCGTGACGAGCTTGCGCACCCGCGCGTGCGCCTCGGGCCGCATCATGAGCAGGTCGTTCTCCCGCATCTCGACGTAGTCCGGCCAGGCCGCGCGCAGCTCGGGCGAGAAGCCGCCGCCGAGCGTCGGATCGGTGCCGAGCCGCGGGTCGCGGACCAGCGCCATGACGTCGTGATAGCGAAACACGATGTGCCCCTTGACCTGCTCCCACGCGTAGATCGGGGCCTGCTCGCGGAATCGACGGTAGGTCGGATAGGGATCCTCGACGAACGCGGGGTCGAACGGATCGAACTTCAACTCGGACGGAGCGCTCGCTTCCAGCATTGGCCCGACGTAGCACATCCGCGGGAGCGTCGACAGGCTCCGGCGACCGCGCGCGCGGCCGAGACCGCACGGACGCGTCCGCTCCGGGCCGCCGCGGCCGCGCGCAGCAACCGCTGCGCGCGCGCGAGCGACCGCGACGAAATCACCGCGAGCGCCGCTCGGGGGGACACCCCATTGTCGCGGCGGGTAACTGTGTTGATTGGAGCGAGGCGCGCTCCCCGGCGCGGGCGGCCTCGCATGTCTCAAAGGACATGTACCCTCGCTCGCCGCGCTGCGGCCGATCGCCCCCAAGCGCCCGTTCGCCGCCCGCGCGGGGGCGGTGGAGCGCCCGTGAACGCCGGCGGCCGGCGGTCAATCCCACCAGCAGAACACGAGGTCGCCGACGCGCTCCGGCCGCCAGTGACGCGCCTGCTCGAGCTCCTCGCCGGTGAGCCTGGTCTCCCAGTCCTGCGGCGCGAGCCGGGTCTCGAGCTGGGCCGCGGCGGCGAGCTGATGCGGTCCGTAGAATGCGGCGGCCAGCGCGGGGGCGTCGACGAACCGATAATCGAGGCGCTGGCCCCATTCGGCGAATGCGAGCACCGGCTGCATGGCGTTGAGCAGCAGCCACAGGCGCCGGCCCTCGTGATCGACGCGGGCGCGGTAGTACTCGGCGGACGCGTGCGGACCCTCGCACGGGCCGAGCTCGGTCCGGGGCACCGCACGCGCCATCGCGTGGCAGGCGGTGCGGAACGCGGCGAGGTTCCAGCGCGGGTCGAGGCTGCCGCCGAAGCCGGTAAGGCCCGGGCGCACCAGCGCCAGCGCGCCCGCGGCCGCCCTGCCCTCGTCCCCGCCCCGCCTGGCCATCGCGGGCCAGCATAGCCGCGCTCACGCGCCGTCGCACTGCCGTCGTGATCGAGGTCGGCGCCGCCGTCCTGCCGACACTTCAGCCAGTCGAGGTTCATCACCGCCCGCAGCTCGACGACGATCGACGCGGCGCCCAGCGGCTCGACGTGGCCTCGCTCGGGCCCTCTTCGGAGGTCTTCCGGTCTTGGCTCGAGCCGCCGCTGCGCTCGTAGAGGTTGCCGTTCGGAGCCTCGACGGATCGCCGACCCCAGAAGGTCGCGCAGGAAGCTGCGGTCGTACTCGGCTGCGTCGAACAGGACGTGCTCGCGGCCCTCGAACCGGCCCTTCCTGTCACGCGCGTCGAACGAGACCTCGAGCTGCATCCTCTTCTGGTCGGGCCAGTGCGAGGAGTTGCCGCGCAGGCGCGCCGAGGCGTTGCGGATCACGGTGTCGTCGACTCGAACGCGAGCAGCTCCTGCAGGTCGTCGCCATCGGCGATCCGGTCGACGGCCGCGACAGGGTCCGCGTCACGATCGCGGTCGCCAGCCCCCGATCACCGATTGGATCGCTCGCCGCCGGAGGTCGATCGATCGACGAATACGACGAGTGAGAGGACGCCCGGACGCGCGACGCTCAGGGAACGACCGACGGCGAGGCAGGCCCGATCGCGGCATCGGGGTCGCAAGCAGGTCCTTTCACGCGGCTTCGTCGGCGCTTCACCTGGCCCGATTGGCGCGACCTGCCCGTCGGCTCCCATCGCATTCGGCGAGACCGCGCGGATCCGCTCATGCACGATTCTCGAGCCGACCGACGATTCAGGGCAATTGAATCGGAGGCGTCCGGCACTGGTTGTCAGGCGCAGGCAGTGGGCGCGGCGACGAGACCTCGCAGTGAGGCTCTCTGCGCCGTGATTCAGGAGCTGCGACGACTGCGCTGTTTCAACCAGGGAATTGGACCGATGCAACGAACCCTCGCTATTCTCATCACGTTCGCGCTACCTCAGCTCTTCGCGTGCGATCCGGGCGATTCGGACAGTAGCGCCGCGCCCGAGGCGCTCGACGACGCCGACGCGACTGATTTGCCGCTGACCGCCCCGATCGACGTCGAGCCGGCCACGCACGAGGCGGCCGCCGCCTCGCTGAAGCAGATCAACGCGCTGCTGGACAAGGACCCCGCGGACGCGCGGGCGCTCGCGGCCCTCGCCGCGATTCAGCCCAAGCTCGACGAGCTGAACCACCTGGTGGCCCGGGTGAACGTGGCCCCGGGCCACGAGGTCGGCTTCTACGAGTCCGAAACAGGCGTCCTCATCACTTCGGAGAGCCGTCCTCTCGGCGCCCCGCGGGCGCTCGATGTGCGGGCGCTCGCGGCCGGCTCGATGGCCGACGAGTACCGCCGCCTGGCCGGCGCGGACGCGAAGGTGCCGGAGGCCCTGGTCGAGGCCCAGGCGCTCGCGGAGGAGCGTCTCGCGGCGCGCGGCGGCCAGCGCAAGCACGAGCTGCCCGCCCCGTCGCTGGCCGCCGCCGACGCCGGCACGGTGACGCCGCTCACCGCGGCGGACGGCCAGTGGTTCACGGACAATGTGTGCTACGGCTCCGAGGCGGACTTCAAGACGTGCCTGCCGAATTGGGGCGGCGGCGCCTACGCCTACACGGACGCCAAGACCTCGTCGGCGACGCTCGCTCCGTACATCGGCAACGTGGTCCTCCGCGCCCAGTACGACGGCAGCACGACCTTCACCCAGAACGTGCTGCAGAACGCCATGCGCGAGGCGTGGTTGAACAGTCCGTGGGACTGGGATTGCGGGATCTTCGCCTGCTCGGACTGGGACTACGACGAGGAGCTGCACCGCTGGGACGCCAACGACGCGAGCGGCGACCACTTCCACTTTGCCGCGGGGTTCAACTCGAGCTGCTACGGCTCCGATCTGGACTGCCCCTGGATGCTCTGACATCGAGCCCACCCGGCCGCCGACATTGATCGCACACCAAGGACCCGCGGCGCGCGCTGCGGGTCCCTCGAGGCATTTACGTCGCCGCCCTCGCCCCGACCACGACGTTGCGCAACGAGAAGTCCGCGGGCCCGAACGCCACCACTGCGCCGATCGTCCGCGAGTCGGAGCGCATCGCGTCGATGTCGACCGATTGCTGGAAGATCTGCTCGGCGACCTCGCGCAGGCGGGCGCGGAACGCCGCGATCGACTCCGGGGTCAGCTTGGCGACGACGAACCGGAAATACTCGTCCTCGCGGCGAAAGCGTCGCTGCATGAACACGGGCAGCGAGCGGGCGACGATCAGCCGCTCGATCGGCCCATCCTCGTTCCAGACGACGTTGCTCGGGACCTTGAGGGTGAAACGATCGCCGGGCCTGAGCTCGATGATCTCCATGCGATCGAGCTCGCCCAGCCACTGTCGCGCGCGCTCGAGCGGCACGCGGTAGCGCCGGCAGATCGACGCGAGGCCGTGGCGGTGGACGATCATCCAGAAGAAGTAGAAGAGCCCCACGTCCGCGACCAGGCGGCGCTCCTGGGCGATGGTCAGGCGGTAAGGCTCGGCCTCGGCCTGCGCGCGGGCCCGGCGCCCGAGATCGAACAGCGAGACGCCGACCGCGTCGCAGGCCCGCTGCAGGCGCTCGAGGGAGATCCGCCGGCCGGAGAACATCCGCTTGACGGTGACCTCGGAGAGGTGAAGTCGACGTGCGAGCTCGGCGTAGGTCAACCCCTGCTCGCGGAGGATCTGGCGGAGGGCGGCGAGGATGCGGTCGGCGTCGGTCATCGGTTCGATGCGTATCATGCTCCGATACCATCGGTATCGACTTTGGATACGAACCGAGGCGCCCGTGGACGGCCCACGTGCCCCGATCCATGCTCCTCGCCGATGGAACCCGCCCGTACCCGCACGATCACCTGGGACGACCCGCTCGCCGTTGCCCGCGCCGGTGCCGAGCGCTCGGGTCTCGCCTACCTCCAGGCGATCGCCTCCGGCGAGCTGCCTCAGTTCCCGATCGGCGCCGCCCTCGACATGCGGATCCACGAGGCCGCGCCCGGCCGCGTCGTCGTGGTCTGCACCCCGTCGGAGTTCCACTACAACATCATCGGCACCGTCCACGGAGGCCTCGCGGCCTCGCTCGTCGACAGCGCCTCGGGCTGCGCGGTCCTGTCGACCCTCGAGATCGGGGACAGCTGGACGACCATCAACCTGTCCGTGGATTACCTGCGGCCGATCACCCGCGAGAGCGGCCTCCTGGTCTGCGAGGGTCGAGTGGTCCGCAGCGGCCGGCGCGTCGGCCTCGCCGACGCCGAGCTCCGCGACGGCGCCGGCCGGGTGCTCGCCCGCGGTTCGTCGACGTGCTTGCTGACGCGCGCCGGCGAGTGAGTTGGCGCCGACCGCCCGGCACACCTCATTCCGGCTTGAACGCGAACGGATAGCTGACCTTGACCGTGCCCTCGTCCGGGCGGACGAACAGCCAGCCCCGCACCGTCGCCGCGACGCAGGCCTCGACCTTCGCGTCGGCCAGGGTCGAGTCCTTGACCTCGCTGCGGACGACGTGGCCGTCGGTCCCGATCTCGAAGTCCACCGTCAGGCTGCCGGCGAGCTCCGGCTTGCGGGTCAGGCCCTCGTCGTAACAGGCGCGGACCTCCGGCATGTGGGCGCGCACGATCCGCCGGATCAGGCTCTGGTAGAGCGTCTCGTCATCCGCGCGCGCCGGGGCGGCCGCGGTCACGATCGTGGTGAGCATCAACAGCGAGAACATCTTGCGCATGGGGTCGCGTCTCCTTCGTTCGCCCCGTCTCACGGACGCCCGAGCGCGAGGTTCCCGACGGCCGCGATCTTTCTCGCGATTTTTTCAAAAGGGGCCCGCGCGGCGTTGCCAGGGCGTTGCCGGGCCCGCAGCGAGCTCGGGGGGGCTTCAGGCCGCGGGCGCGAGCGACACTGCGGGGACGCGCGCGGCGATCAGCTCGCCGAGGAAATCGGCGAACGAGACGCCGGCGGCGGCGAGGGCCATGCGGAAGCCGGAGCCCGGGCCGAGGTCGGGATTGGCGTTGACGTCGATGATCTGGATCGCGCCATTGGCGAGGCGGAGGTCGAAGCGGCAATAGCCGGTCATGCCGAGCAACGTGGCCGCGCGCGTGCACACCGCCACGATCTCGGCGTGGACGGCGGGGTCGAGGTCGTCGGCGATCCGGCTCTCGGTCGCCTGCGCCTCCGGCGAGGAGCTCTCCCACTTGGCGGTCCAGCCGACCACGCGGCGCCCGCCGGCGAGGGTCGGCCCGAACACGATCTGTCCCGGCGGCAAGGCGACGAGGCCGCGCGGGCCGGCGTGGTAGAGCGCGAGGTTGTACTCGGGGCCGTCGACGAAGGCCTCGATCAGCGCCGGCTGATGGTGGCGGGCCCACACCTGACGCGCGCGGGCCAGCGCCGCCTCGGCGTCGACGCACACGCTGCCGCCGTCGATGCCGACGCCCCCGCCCTCGCGCGCCGGCTTGACGATGACCCGGCCCGAGGCCGCGCGGGCGAGCAATTCGCGGATGTCCCCGAGGACATGTTCTTCGGAGCATCCCGGCGCGACGGCGAAGCCGGCCGGGGTCGGCACGCCGGTCTGGCGCAGGAACTGCTTGACGAACGGCTTGTCCTGGCAGAGCGCGAGGGTCACCGGGTCGCAGCCGCAGCAGGGGATCCCGAACATGTCGAGGCCGAGCGCCAGGTGGGCCTCGAATTGAGTGCGGCCGACGGCGCCCTCGCAGAGGTTGAACACGATGTCGGGCGCGGCAGCGCGGACGGCCGCCAGCGCGGCGGGGATCGAGTCGCCGACCGGCACCAGAGTGCAGGCGTGCAGCGGCGCGAGCGCGGCGTGGACGTCGCGCGCGGCGGCCGACAGCTCGGGCTCGCCGAGGAGCGCGGCCGCGGGCGGATCGGTGGAGGAAGCGACGTGATACGTGATGGCGATCCGCATGGGGGCTCCGGCGAGTCGAGGTCGAGAGTGAAGCTAATGTTCGGGGGCAGCGGGGGAAGGAAGCTGGCGCTCGGGGCTCGCCCAGCGCTGGGTGGCCGCGGCGAGGATGCGGCCGATCAATTGCTCGTAGCTCCAGCCGTGGCCGCGAGCGATGATGACGAGGTCGCTGCTGACCGGGTGGAGGCCCGGCAGCGGATTCACCTCGATGAAGTTGGGGTCGCCGCGGCGGTCGCAGCGGATGTCGATGCGCGACAGGTCGCGGCAGCCGAACACGCGGTGGACGTCGAGCGCGAGGGCGCGGATGGCGTCGAGTCGGGCGGCGTCGACCCGCCCCGACTGCACGAGCTCGTCGGTCATGACATAGCGGACCTGGTTGAGGTAGTCGCGCTTGACCTCGAGCGAGTAGACGAACGCCTCTTCGGGCTCCCGCGGGGTCACCTGCATCACGCCGACGACCTCGGCGGCGGCGCCGTTGCCGACCACGCCGACCGTGAACTCGTCGCCCGACAGGAACTCCTCGACGAGGACGGCCTGGCGGTAGTCGCGTTGCAGCTGGGCGACGCGCTCGCGCAGGGCGGCCTCGTCGCGGCACACCGAGTTCTTGCGGATGCCCATCGACGAGCCCTCGGCGACCGGCTTGACGAACAGCGGATAGGCGAGCCGGGTCGCGCCGAGCGGCTCGTCGGCGCCGACGATCTGGAACGGCGCCGTGCGGATCCCGTGGGCGGCGGCGAAGATCTTGGCCACGCCCTTGTCGAGCGCCAGCGCCAGCGCGAACGGGCCCGAGCCGGTGTTGGGGATCCCCAGCACCTCGAGCACCGCGGGGATCTGCGACTCGCGGCCGCGCCCGCCGACGCCCTCGGCGAAGTTGAACACCCCCTCGATGCGCCGCTCCGGCGGACGCTCCGCCAGCGCCGCCAGCAGCGGCTCGCCCCACCCCAGCCGCTCGACCTCGTGGCCCATGCCGCGCAAGGCCCGGTCGATGGCGTCGACGGTCTCGACCGAGTCGAACTCCTCGAAGCGATCGATCGGCTCGCCGGGAGATGGACCGAGCTCGGGCTTGAGGTTGTACGTCAAGCCGAGGCGCATGCGACCTCCCCTACCGAGCGCATCCACCGAGAGAAAGGAGCCGACCGACGAATGGCCGCTACGCGAACGCGGCGGCCGGCGGCAGGGGGAGGTTTCGCGGATGCACCCGGAGGTTCCAATGTGGCGTCTCGGCTCGCAACCATAGCCACTTCGTCGCCGGGGGAAAGAAAAAACTTCGCCAGGACCGTCGGACGGCCCGCGAGCGCGAGACGCCGGCCGGTGCGGTGCCGAGTCCCCGGGCCGAGTCCGGCGGGGGACCCCCCGGTGCGGCATCGCGCCTGTCACCCCATTGTCGGCAGCGCCGGGCGGTGCACGCGCTGCTGCCATTGCAACCAGCGTCCGCGTCGATCGACACGCCGTTCCGCGGGCGAATCATCGCGAATCGTCGGGCGGGCAGCCGCAGTATCGCTGCACCAGCCCGAGCAGCAGGTCGAGGTCGATCGGCTTGCGCACGACCGCGGCCACGCCCGACGGCGCGGCCTCCGGGGCCGACGCCGACATCACCACCACCGGCAAGGCGAGCAGGCGGTCCTGCGCCCGCAGGCGGCTCAGGACCTGCCAGCCGTCGACCAGCGGCATCATCAGGTCGAGCAAGATGAGGCACGGGTCGCGGCCCTCCCCGTGCAGATAGGCCAGCGCCTGCTTGCCGTCGGCGACCTCGTGGACGACGTAGCCCTCGTCGCGCAGCAGCTCGGCCACGACATCGCGGATGTCGTCGTCGTCCTCGATGAGCAAGACGGGCAGCATCGATCCAACGATGTTCGCAGTGGTTCGCGGCGACAAGCGCGGCCGAGGTCGCTGCGCACATTGCGGCCCGTCCAGGCCCAGCGGCGCCGCGCGGCCGCCCGCGAGACGTTCGCCGGGCCGCGCCGCCCCGACCGGCGCGAGCACGAAGGTGGCGACACGCTCGAGGCACGATGCTCCCCGCCCCCGATGCCGTCACTTGCGCCGACGACGCCGGACTCGTCTACGTGACCGATGCGAACCCGGGGATCCGCCGCCGCCGCGCCGGCAACGGGTTCGCCTACCGCGACGCGAAAGGCCGCCCGGTCCGCGACGCGGAGCTATTGGCGCGCATCCGCCGGCTGGCGATCCCACCGGCCTGGACGGAGGTGTGGATCTGCCCCGATCCACGCGGCCACATCCAGGCGGTCGGCCGCGACGCCCGCGGACGCAAGCAATACCGCTACCACCCGCGCTGGCGAGAGGTCCGCGACAGCACCAAGTACGAGCGCATGCTGGCGTTCGCGGCGGCGCTGCCGGCGATCCGCGCCCGCGTCGACCGCGACCTCCGCCGCCCCCGGCTCGACCGCGACAAGGTGCTCGCCACTGTGGTGCGACTGCTCGACGCCACGCACATCCGCATCGGCAACCCCGAATACGCGCACTCCAACGATTCGTACGGCCTGACGACGATGCACGACCGCCACGTGCAGATCCACGGCAAGCACATCGAGTTCCGCTTCCGCGGCAAGGCCGGCAAGCTGCACCGCGTCGCCCTCGACGACGCCCGCCTGGCGAAGATCGTCCGCAGCTGCCGCGACGTGCCGGGCCAGGACCTGTTCCAATTCTACGACCACGCCGGCACCCACCACGCGATCGGCTCGGCCGACGTCAACGCCTACCTGCGCGCCTGCTCGGGCAGCGAGTTCAGCGCCAAGGACTTCCGCACGTTCGCCGGCACGGTGCTGGCGGCGGAGGAGCTGTGGCGCGACCCCAGGCCGGAGCAGAAGTACCGCCGCAAGCAGGCGGTCACGCGGGCGATCGAGCGGGTCGCCGGCTGCCTCGGCAACACCGCGACGGTGTGCCGCAAGTGCTACGTGCACCCCTCGGTGCTCGAGGCCTACGAGGACGGGGCGCCGCTGCCGGCCGCGCCCCGCGGGCCCCGGGCCTATCAGGCGCTGCGCCCCGAGGAGCGCCGCGCGGTCGCCCTCCTGCTCGAGCAGCAGCGGACCGCCGGCCAGCGCACCCTGTCGGCCCGCCTGGCCGCGTCGCTGAAGGACCGCCGCGCGGCCCGCCACGCCGCGCCGCGCCGCGCCGCGCGTCACGTCGAGGAGCGCCGGGCCGCCTGAGCGGCTGCGCCGGAGGACATGTCTCCATGGGCATGCCCCGGGGGACATGCTCCTCGGGACATTTCCTGAAGGACAGCCGGCGTCAGCGCTTCTTGCGGCGCAGCCCGTCCTGCATGCAGACCAGCAGCGCCTCGCGCAGGGTCGAGAGGGTGGCGATCCGGTTGAGCTCGATGCCGAGGGAGATGATCGACGAGGCGACGTCGGGGCGGACGCCGACGACGATCCCGCGGGCGCCGAGCAGCTGGACGGCGCGGATCAGGGCGATGATGTGCTGGGCGGTGCCGGTGTCGACGACCTCGACGCCGGTGAGGTCGATGATGGCGAAGCGCGCGCGCAGGCGGCCGATCGCGTCGAGCAGCAGCTCCTGCATGCGCATGGCCTGGCCGGGATCGATGGTGCCGAACAGCGGCATCAGCACCACGCCCTCCCACACCTCGATGATCGGCGTCGACAGCTGGCGGATCGCCTCCTGCTGGGCGGCGATGATCTCGAGCTTGTCGCGCAGGCTGGCCTCGGTGCGCTTGCGGGCGGTCGCGTCGAAGAAGAAGCCGCGCCGCAGCGGGCCGTCGCCGCGGGCCTTCTGGCCCCCGCGGATGCTGTGCAGCCACAGCTCCTCGCCGTCCTCGGCGCGCACGCGGAACTCGAGCTCGCGGGCCTCGCCGCCGATGGCCGACAGGTGCAGCGCCAGCGCCTCGCGGTCGTCCGGGTGGGTGATGCCGGGCAAGAACCCGAATTCGGCGGTGAAGCGGGCGCTGCCGTGGCCGAGCAGCGCGGCCACCTGCGGGCCGATGTAGGTGAGCCGGCCGGCGACGACGTCGGCCTCCCACGGGAT
Source organism: Nannocystis punicea (assembly GCF_026965555.1). Lineage (GTDB taxonomy): Bacteria > Myxococcota_A > Polyangia > Nannocystales > Nannocystaceae > Nannocystis > Nannocystis punicea. The sequence continues at coordinate 8,332,181 of NZ_CP114040.1, forward strand.
CGCGCCGGCGCTCTCGACCAGCTGGCGCATCCGGTCCTCGCTCTCGCGCAGGCCCTGCTCGACCTGCTTGCGCTCGCGGTTCTCGCGGGCGAGGTCGCCGTACAGCGACGAGACGGCCAGGGAGATCGCGGCCTGCGTCAGCAGCAGCTCCAGCACCGCCGTGCGCTGCGGGGTGAAGGCGCCGCTCATCCAGTTGTTCTCGAGGTAGAGCACGCCGACCAGGCCGCCCGAGCGGACGATCGGCACGCACAGCACGCTGCGCACCTGGCCGGCGGCGAGGTGCGGGTCGGCGGCGAACAGCGGGCTGCTGCGGGCGTCGGTCAGCAGCACCTGCTCGCGGGTGCGGCGGACGTACTGCACGATCGACAGCGCCAGCTCGTCGCCGGCCGCGAGCGGGCGGGTCGCCGGCAGGGTGACCTCGACGCCCTGGTCGCCGGTCCGCGCGCCGGCTGCGACCACCAGCCGCTCGCGCTCCAGCAGCAGCAGGTGGCCGTTCTGCGCCCCGGCGTGCTCGAGCACGATGTGCATCAGGCTGCTGAGCAGCTTGTCCTGCATCAGCTCGCCCGACAGCGCCTGCGTTGCCTTGACGACCGCGAGCGCGTCGACCGACAGCCACTGCGAGCCGGGCGGGGTCATCGGCCCGAGCTCGGGCACCCGCGAGGCCAGCTGCGCCAGCTTGGCGGACGCGCCCCAGCGGGCGTAGAGGCTGCGCGCGCGCTCGAAGTAGGCGACCGCGGCGATGCCGAGGCCGAGCGCGCGCGCCAGCTCGCCGGCCCGCTCGCAGGCGATCGCCTCGACGGCCAGGAACGACTCCTGTGCGGCCGACCGCGCCGCCGCCTCGAGCCGCGGCAAGGCCTCGGCCGAGCGCCCCTCGAGGCGCAGCAGCTCGGCGCCGAGGAGCTCGGCGCGGGCGCGGAAGTTGGCCGGGCAGCCGGTCGCCAGCCGCTCGGTCAGGGCCGCCTGGACGCGCACGCGCTCGAGCATCTCGGCCCGCCGCACCGGCTCGCGGTCGGCCACCGCGGCGGCCACGAGGGCGCAGTAGAAGTCGCCGTCGGCGCCGAGGAAGGTGCCGAGCAGGCCGTTGCCCTTGGTCGCGGCGAAGCGGTCGGCGGCCTGCAGGGCGCCGCCGAGGTCGCCGAGCAGGTAGAGCCGCTGCATGCGCAAGAAGTGGTGGGTGCCGAGCGCCGAGCCGGCCGTCTTCGTCACCGGCTCGACGGCGTCGTCGGCGTCGACCCGGGCGCCGCGCAGGCGCGGCAGCTGGGCCAGCACCACGTCGACGGTCATGACCGCGATCTCGTGCTGCATCTGCACGTAGCTGCTGCGATGGCGGGCCCACTGCTCCTCGACCTGGGCCAGGGCGTCGCCGCGGCACAGGAGCAGGGTGTCCTGGCCGAGCAAGGCGAACGCGCCGTAGGCCGAGAGGTCGCCGGCCTCGATGCCGGCCTGCTGACCCGCGCGCAGGTGGGCCAGGATCTGCGGCAGCGGCTCGTGCCACGGGCCGCTGAACCAGCCGTAGATCGTGCGCACCTTGGCGTGCACGCCGGCGTCGGCGATGGCGTCGAGCCGGCGCAGGGTCATGCGCGCGATCCGGCCCGACATGTCGTGCTCGCCGAGCACGGTCACCAGCAGCAGGGCGAACGAGGCGTAGCCGACCACCGAGTCGCGCGTCTCGCCGTGGACCAGCGACAGCTCGACGAGGCGCAGGATGATGATCGAGAACAGGACGATGTCGAGGTAGAAGCTCGACGGCAGCAGGCTGACCAGCACCTGCGCCGCGACCCGCCGCGCCGGGTCGGCGACCGAGGTCGCGTGCTCCATCGCCTCGATGTCGAGCGCCGAGAAGCGGGCCACCGCCAGCTCGATCATCGGCCCGAACGCGGCCAGGCGCGCCTCCGGGGTCGCCGGGATGTCGATGCCGAGCTCGCGCAGCGCCTTCTGGCCGACGTCGAGGCTCTCCTGCATTCGCCCGACCGAGTAGTAGAGGCTGATCTGCAGCGTGAAGATCTCGGCCCGCTCGAGCGGCCCGCGGGCGTGCGACAGCGCGGCCTCGAACAGCTGCTCCGCCGCTTCGTTGTCGTTGCACAGATATGCGCATTCGGACAGGTCGCGGTGGAGGTCGAAGGTCAGCTGGAAGTGCGCGTCCCAGGCGTCGGCCGGCAGGAGGGCGAGCGCGACCCGCAGGTAGATGAGCGCCGAGGCGTAGGCGTTGGCCTGCTTGGCGCGCCGGCCGGCCTGCACGTCGAGGCGGGCGAGGTCGAAGCGGGCCCGCGGATCGTCGAGCAGCGCGGCGGCGGCGTTGAGGTGGTTGACGACCGCGAACAGGCGCTCGGGCGCGACCTCGGAGCCGATCGGGCCGCGCAGCTCGCGACCGATCCGCAGGTGCACGCCGGCCCGCTCGGCCTCGGGCGTGAGGCTGTAGGCGGCCTGCTGCACGCGGTCGTGGGTGAACTTGAGCTGCCCGGCGCGCGCGACCACCAGCGAGTCGGTCAGCGCCGGCGCGAGGTCGGCCATCACCGCCGCCTCGTCGCGGCCGAGCAGCACGGCCAGGGTCGCCGGCGCGATCTCGGCGCCGGCGCAGGCGAGCAGGCTGAGCGCCCGCTGGGCCGGGCCCGACAGGCCGCGCAGGCGCTCGAGCATCAGCGCGACGATGTTGTCGGTGTAGCCCTTGGCCTCGATCGCGCCCAGGTCCCAGCGCCACGCGCCGACCTCGGGGTCGAGGTAGAGCAGCCCCTCGGCGGCCAGCATCGTCAAGAACTGGCCGACGAAGAAGGGGTTGCCCGCGGTCTTGGCGTGCAGCAGCCCGGACAGCTGGGCCGCGGCCTCGGGGCTGCAGCGCAGGGTGTCGAGCAGCAGCGCGGCGACGTGCTGCGGCGGCAGCGGGGCGACGAGGAGGTCCGACACGCGCACGTCGGCGCTCTGGATCTCGAGCAGCGCGCCCGTCCACGGGTGCGACGGGCCGATCTCGCCGTCGCGGTAGGCGCACACGACGAGCACGTGCTGCACGTCGGGGTGCGTGAGGATGTGCTGCAGCAGGCGGATGCTGGCGGTGTCGGCCCACTGCAGGTCGTCGAGGAACAGGATCAGCGGCTGGTCGGGCTGGGCGAACACGCCGATGAACTGGCGCAGCACCCGGTTGAAGCGGTTCTGCGCCTCGAGCAGCGGCTGCGGCGGGACCGGCGGCTGCGGCCCGATCACCAGCTCCATCTGCGGGATGATGTCGATGATCAGCTGGCCGAGGTTGCCGAGCTCGGCCTGCAGGCGCTGGCGCCAGGCCGCGAGGTGCTCCTCGCTGGCGGCGAGCAGCTGGCGGGCGAGCTCGCCGAACGCCCTGACCAGGGTGGCGTACGGGATGTCGCGGTCGTACTGGTCGAACTTGCCGGCGACGAAGACGCCGGGCTGGCCGGTGTGACGGCGCTCGAGGCCGTGCACCAGCGCCGACTTGCCGATGCCCGAGGGCCCGCGCACCAGCGCCAGCTCCGGCGCGCCGCGCTGGGCGACCCGCTCGCGCGCCGCCTCGAGCGCCTGCAGCTCGGCGTCGCGGCCGTAGAGGCGCTGGGAGATCCGCAGCTGCTCGGGCACGTCGCGCAGGCCGAGGACGAAGCGCGTCTCGCCGTCGCCGCGGCCGGCCGCGGCGAGCCAGCGGTCGAGGTCGGCGATCAGGCCCGACGCGCTCTGGTAGCGCTCGTCGGCGGCCTTCGCCAGCAGCTTGAGCACGATCTCCGCCAGCGGCACCGGGACCTCGCCGCGCAGCTCGGTCGGCGGACGCGGGGCCTGGGCCACGTGGGCGTGCGTCCACCCGAGCAGGTCGACCGCGGTGAACGGCGGCGCGCCGGTCAAGAGCTCGTGGAACAACGCGCCCAGCGAATAGAGGTCGGCGCGGTGGTCGGGGGCGTGCAGCGTCGGCTGCAACAATTCGGGGGCCGCGTAGGCGAGCTCGTCGGGCCGATGCGCGGCCAGCCAGTCGGCGCCCTCGTCCGCGCCGTCGAGCTCGGCCACGTCGTCGCCCTCGAGGCGGACCAGGCGCGGCGCGAGGTGGCGATGGGTGTGGCCCTGGCGGTGCATCGTGTGCACCGCGGCGGCGACGCTGCGGAGCAGGACGGCGGAGCGCTCCGGGGCGAGCGGGCGAGAAGCGAGCTCCAGCAGGGTCGTGGACAAGGACGATCCTTTCGCGTCGGCGAACGCGGGCGCGATCATCGAACAATTGCGGCGAGTCCGACAAGGGTCGAGCGAGCGCAAGAGCGCTCCCTCGCCGACAAATCGAACGTGACGCGCCGCGAATGCGGCGAGCGCCGCACCCATCGTGCGAGGATGTGCGCGTAGAGCGGCAAGCGCGGCGGACGTGCTCGGCAGGCGCGAAGCGAGGGACGTGAATGCGCGCGCACAGGGGAGCGGCCGATGCAGCGGCGCCCCGATTCCAGCGGGCGCCGGCGTCGATTACGTGCGCGATGGCCGACGGCTCACTCGCCGCCCTGGCGCAGCGCCAGCGACTCGCCCGCGATCGCGGCCCCGCCTTCGAGGCACAGCATCCGCACGTGTCCGCTGCTGACGACGCGCCCGCCGTCGTCGCGGATCTCCACGCTCCACACTTGCGTGCGACGCCCGCGGTGCAGCGGCGTCGCGCGGGCGCGCAGCGTGCCGCCTCGCGTGCCCTGCAGGAACGAGGTCGTGTTCTCGAGGCCGACCGTCGACTGCCCGCGCGTCATCGCCGACAGCGCGGCCCCCGTGCTCGCCAGCGTCTCGACGATCGTCGCGTACACGCCGCCGTGGACCAGCCCGTACGGCTGCAGCAGCTGCGGACCCACCGGCACCTCGGCCTCGATCAGGTCGGCGCTCACGTGCGTGAACACCAGGCCGATCACCCGGTCGATCGCGCTGCGGTGGTCGTTGAAGATCGCCGCGGTCGCGGCCGGATCGCTGCCGGCCCCGACCAGCGCCGCCAGAGCCTGGCCCGCGTCGGTCATCGGCCCCACCGTACTCGCCGCGCCCGGCCGCTTCAAGCCGCGCCGCCGCCGCCCGGACCGACGTGTCGACCGTCCACCGACACTGTCGCATTCGCCATGTCCGATAAGACATGCCCCATCGGGCATGCCCCAGGAGACAGGCTCTACCCGCGGGCGAAGCCGGCCCGCGGCGTGTCGGTGCCGAGCGTCTCGGCGCTGATCGGCGCGCCGATGGCGGCCAGCGCCTGGCGGTGCTCGGCCGGCGGGACCTTGAGCAGGGCGCGCTCGAACTCCTTGAGGCGGACGAAGCTCGGCAGGGCCAGGGTCCGCTCGACCAGGCCGGCGAGGCGAGGCCAGCGCTCGGGGTCGGGCTTCACCTTCGCCAGGGCGGCGTTGCGCAGGAAGCTGGCGACGGCGATGTCGGCGATCGACAGCTCGCCGCAGAAGAACCCGTCGGCCGGCGCCTGCCCCTCGAGGTAGTCGAACACCTGCGGCACCTCGTCGCGCATGGTCCGCTCGATCAGCGCGGTGTCCGGCGCCTGGCCGAAGACCGCCGGCCGCACCACCAGCTGGGCGAAGATCCGCCACAGGAACACCTCGGCCATGCGCGTGTCGGCGAACTCCTCGAGCCAGCGCGCCCGGGCCCGCAGCGCCGGCGCGCGCGGCAGCAGCGGCGGCGTCGGGTGGACCTCGTCGAGGTACTCGCAGATCACCGTCGAGTCGGTCAGGGTCAGGTCGCCGTCGACGAGCACGGGGATCCGCCGCAGCGGGCTGAGGGCGCTGAAGCCGTCGCCGCCGAGGAACGGGATGATCGGGTCGATCGTGTAGGCCACGCCCTTGAGGTCGAGCGCGACGAGCACCTTGCGGACGTAGGGCGAGACGTAATTGCCGACGATGTGGACGGGGGGCTTCACGCGCCGATCCGAGCACCGCGGCGCGGCGCTGTCAACCTGCGCGCGAGCGAACCTGTCCTCCGGGACATGTCGACTCTGCGCCGTGGGCCGCCTCACGCGAGGGCCGCGCCCGTCACGGGGTCCGCATCGGTGACGATGGGTCGTGACCGCGAGCGACCCCCACCCCCTCGCCCCGGCGCAGCTCCGCGCCGCGCTCGCCAGCCCGCAGGCGGCCGTGCGCCACGCCGGCCTGCTGCAGCTGCAGGATCGCCTGGCCCGCGCGGCGGACCCCGAGGCGCTGGCGGAGCTGGCCGCGCTGCTGCCGACGTCGCCGGCCGGCCTGCCGCCGCCGCTGCAGCTGCGGCTGGCGGCGATGTACCGGTCCGTATGGACATGGCGAAAAGAACATGTCCTTCCGGACTGGCGCTCCGTCGACCTCGAGCCGGCGGTCGCCCAGGCGTGGCTGCGGCTCGATCTGTCGGTCGCGCCGGCGACCCTGGCCCGGCGCGAGGTCGACGCGTTCGTGGTCGCCGCCCTGCGCAGCCTGTCCGCAGGCGACCTGCTCGAGCCGGCGGACCTGGTCGCGCTCGCCTGCGCTCACGCGCGGGTCGACGTGCAAGAGGAGGGCGCGCGGCTGCTGGACGAGTGCCTGCGCGCCGGCCTGCTCGCGCCGGCGCAGGCGATCGAGTCGCTGCGGACGCTGCTCGCCAGCGCCAGCCCGCCGCGGCGTCGCGACGCCTTGCTCGAGCTGGCGGCGCCGTGGGCCCGCGCGTGGCCGTGCCCGCGCGCGACCCTGCTGCCGCGGCTGGCGGACGACGACGTCGAGGTCGCGTGCGCCGCGGTGTACCTCGCCGCGCTGCACGATCTCCATACCGACCTGCGCGCGCTGGTCGAGGACGACAGCGCCGACCCGCGTGTGCGCGCCGAGGCGTTCGGCGCGGCGATGGCCCGCTGCGAGCGCGACGCCCTGCCCGCCTGGCTCGCCCTCGCTCTCGGCGATCCGGTCCTGTTCGGGCCGACCTGCCTGCGGGCTCTGCGAGCGCTGCACCGCCGGGCGATCTTCGTCGGCGACGCCGAGCTGCCCGCAGTGCTCGCGCTGGCCACCGGCGATCACAGCCTCGACCTCGACGAGCTGGCCGCGCTGACTTTCACCGCCCGCAAGCCGCTGCTGCGCCGCCTCGCCGACCTGCCCGCCGGCGACCCGCGGTGGCCGCGGCTGATGCCGCTGCTGGCCGCGATCGACAGCGACGAGGTGCCCGCGGTCCTGCACGCGCTGCTGGCCGGCACCCGCGACCGCGACCTGCGGCGGCAGATCCTCCGTCAGCTCGGCCCGCTCCGCGACGCGTCCAGCGAGGCCGTCGTGCTCGCGCACCTCGAGCAGGAGCCGGCCGCCTGCCTGGGCGCGCTGCGCTGGCTCGGCGCCGCCGCCACCGTGACCGCCTTGAGCGAGGGCCTCGGATTGCACGACCAGGCCGGGGTGCGCCCGCACCTGTGCGACCTCGCGGCCGACGCGGCCGCGCTGCTGTGGCACCTCATCGACCTCGACTCGCCGGTGCGCGCGCGCTTGCAATCCCGCCTGCGCTTCGACGCGTTGCCGCTGGCGATCCACCGCGACCTCCAGCGGCCGCCGGCGCGCTTCAACCCCGCGCTGACGCTCGCGTGCGCGGTCGAGCCGGTCAGCGTGCGCGCGCTCGAGCTGCTCGGTCGCTTCGGCGGGGCGGACGACCTCGAGCTCGCGCGCGACCTGCTGCGCCGGGTCGTCTCCGAGATCGTCGCCGGGGTGCTCGTCGAACGCGACCGCGCGCCGCTGCGGATCGATCCCAGCCCGGTGCGCGCCAGCGAGGCGGAGCGGCAGATCCCCGAGGTCGCCCTGCAGGCGGTGCGCGAGCTCGGCCGACGGCTGTACGAGCGCGACGCGGTCCGGCCGGCGTGCCTGCTCGCCGCCCTCGGCGCCGCCGACGCCGGAGACCGCGTCCTCGCCGAGCTGCTGCTCGACCTCGACGACGAGCCGCTCGCGCCCGAGGCGCGCGCGATCGTGCTGCGCGCGCTGGTCTCGCAGCGGAGCCGCCGGACCCGGCGCGTGCGCCGGCACCTCCACCGCCACCTGCGTCACGCCGATCCGCAGGTCCGCGCCGCCGCAGTCACATGTCTCGCGAGACATGTCCCCGACGACCTGTGCGCGAGCCTGGTCAAGCTCGCCGAGGGCGACGACCTGCCGACCGCACGCCAGGCCCTGCTCGCGCTCGCCGAGGCGCGGGCCACCGCCGCCGCGCCGGCGATCGCCGCCTGGCTCGAGCACCCCAACATGAACCTCAAGAAGACCGCCGCCGAGGCGCTGCAGCGCGCCGGCTCGGCCGAGGTCGTGCCCGCGCTGGTGCGCTGGCTGGGCGCGCACGACAACCCGGGCCTGCGCGCCGCGCTGTCGGCCACGCTGGCCGCGCTGCTCGGCGACAGCGTCACGCCGACGCTGCTCGCCGCGCTCGACAGCCAGCCGCCCGCCGACCCGCACGCCGCCGCGCGCTGGCGCCTGTGGTCGCTCGCGCTCGACGGCCGGCTCGAACCAGCCGCCGTCTTGCACGCGGCCCGTCGCGGGGCGCCGTGGCTCCCGGTCTTCTTGCGCCTGTTGATCGATGGCAGCGTGCGCCTGCGCGGCGAGACGGGCTCGCTCGTGGCCCTGCTGCACCACCACGGTCTGCACCTCCGCGACCTCCCGCTCCTCGCCCCCGCGCCGCTGCGTCCGGCCGTGCGAGCGCTGCGCGACCACGGTCTGACGAGTCACCCGGCCGATCCCCGAAAGACCCGCGACCCCGAACCGACGAATCACCCCGCCGGCGGCCTGCCGGGTCACGCCGCCGACGTCCTCGCCGAGCCCGAGGCGCTCACGCCCGAGGAGCTCGCGGTCGTACGTCCCTACTTGCGCGAGTGGTTGCTCGCGCTGCGCGGCCCCGCGGGGGCAGGGGCGCTGGCCGTCGTGCTGCAGTTGTTCACAGCCGGGCTCGAGCCCGCCGCGCTGCGCCAGTGCGCCGGGTTCGTCGACGACCTGGCCGCGCGGCTCGACGACACGCCGCGCGAGCGACTGCTCGCGTTGCTCGACGCCCTCGTGCCCGAGCTCGACGTCGCCGCCGGCCTCGAGCTGGCCGAGCGGCTGCGCCGCAGCGAGCCGCGTCCCAACCTGTCCCTTGGGTCATGGCTCGGCCGCCTGCGCCGCTGCGGCGCCGTGCTCGTGCGCGCCGACCTCGAGCGCGCCCTGCAGGACTGCGCCGGCACCTCCGACCCGGTCGCGCACGCCCGCGCCGCCCTGCACGACGCGTTCCCGGGCCTGCCCGCGCTCGACGACGAGGCCCGACGCCTGCGCCCTCGCCTCGGCGAGTCGCTGCGCGCCGGCGACGAGGCAGTCTTGTACGACCCGCGCGTCAGCCTCGAAATGCTCGTCGACCTCCACCCCGACGTCCCCGCCGACCTGCACGCCGCCTGGCTCGATCGCTTGCTGCAGGTCCAGCCGCTCGGCGTCGTCGGCCTGCAGCCGCGCCCGCCCGAGGCCCCGCGCCACCTGCCGCCGCCGCGCTCGGCCAAAGTCCTCGCCGCCCTGCTCGCCCGCCTGGCCCGCTCCGGGCTGCCCGAGCGCGAACGCGCCGCCGACCTCCTGCTCGCCTGGCCCGAGCCGGCGGCGCAGGCGGCCTTGCTCACCGCCTGCCTCGAAGGACATGTCCCGATCACCATCCAGCGCGCCCGCGCGGTCGCCGGTCGGTTCGCCGCCGAGGCCTCGACGTGGATCGCCGCCGCCGAGCACGACCGCGAGCTGCGGGCCCGCGTCATCGCGCTGTTCGCCGGCCTCCGCCCGGAGGTCCTCCTCGATCTCGCGCCGACCCTGATCGCGTGGTGGATCGCCGGCCAGCCGCGCGAGCGCGACCTCCTCGCCGCCGGACTGCGGCGGCTCCCCGCCGGCCGCCTGCTGCAACTCCTCGCGCCGCGCCTGCGCGCCGGCGAGTGGGGCTGCCTCGACCTGCTGGGCGCGCCGTCGACCTTGACCCCGGAATGGCACGACTTGCTCGCCCGCGCCCCCGGCGACGGCGACCGCCTGCGCCAGCAGGCCCTGCGCAGCTCGATCGACGCGCGCGACCGTCCGCCGCCGCTCGACCTCGCCGCCCTGCGCACGCCCCTGCCCGCGCCCGCGCCCGCGCCTCCGGCTCGCACGGTCGCCGAGCTGCGGGCGGAGTTCGCCGGCGCCGGCCCCGAGCAGGTCCGGCAGGCGCTCAAGGACATGTCCGATCGCACAGGCGACGAATGGTTCGACCTGCTCGTCGAGCTGGTCGGCCACGCCAGCCCGCGCGTGCGCCTGCAGGCCCACCGCCTGCTGCGCACCGGCGACCGCGAACGCTACCTCCGCAGCGCCCTCGGCCTGCTCGACGACCCCGACCCGAACATCCAGCGCAGCGCGATCCGGGCCGTCTCGCACGCCGGCCACGCGCCCGCCGTCGCCGCTCTGATCGCCCGCCTGGCCCACGAGCGCGACCCGCTGCACCGCGAGGTGATCGCGGCCCTGCGCCGCCTCGGCCCGCTCGCCGAGGACGCGCTGGTCCGCGCCGCCCGCGAGGCCCGCCCCGACCGGCGCCGCCGCTACGAAGAGGTTTTAAATGCGATCGCCGCCGACGTCGCGGCCGGCGAGCCGCCCGAGGACCCGCTCGAGGACGATTGAGCCCGGACCTGGCCGCGCCGACCACGAGCCTCGAGCGACATGACTTTTAGGCCATTGTCTCGAGGGCATGTCCCATTCGCCATGTCCGCGCTCCACCGAGCGAGCATGTCGCGCCGACCGAACAGCGACGGCCCGCCCTCGCGCCCGTACGCCCGCGACCACCCGACTGCGACCCTGTCGAGCAGGAGCCTGTCGTCGACGCGGTACTCGCAGATCCACCCGTCCCAGCAATGCGTGCCGACGAAGCGGAGCGGGAGGCCGTGCGCCTTCGGATCGAACCTCTGCCAGTCGCCCGTCAGCCTCCGCGAATTCGAACACCTCGCCCCCGACCCGCAGGATCGTCGCCAGCTGCTCGGTCATCCCCACCTCCCGGGCTCACGCCCGCGCGCCGGTTGGTCGAGCACCGCGAACGCCGGCTTGCACCGCCGGTGCAGCCCGTCGATCAGCACCGACCTCTCGGCGAATATCAGCAGCACGCCGGTTCGGGTCCCCGTCAGCGCCGCCGCCGGCGCAGCAGCGCGAGCCCCAGCACCAGCCATCCGGCCCCGCCGCCCGCGTCGCCCACCGCGCACGAGCTCGTGGCCGGCTTCGCGGGCTCGCTCGCGGCGTTCGCGGGCGCAGGCGCAGGCGCCGGCGCAGACACAGGCGCCGGCGCGGGCGCAGGCGCGGGCGCAGGCGCCGGCGCGGGCTCAGACGCCGGCGCAGGTGCAGGCGCAGGCGGCGTCTTCCCGCCCGGCGACCAGCTGCCGGTCGCGCCCGGCGGGCAGAACAGCTCGCGCCCGCTGTAGTTGCCGCCGTTGCTGCAGCGCCGCTGCAGCCCCTTCGCCTTCACGGCCACGCGGCAGTCCTCGCCGACGAGCTTCCACTCCGCCTCCGGCTGCCCCGGCTCGAACGCGTAATCGCAGAACTCCCCCGTGGGGCACTGCTCGGCCTGCGAACAGTGAGCATTCGGCGAGTCCGGATCGGGCGGAATGTCGGCCAGCGCGACGGCCGGCATGCATGCGATCGCCATCGCGGCGAGGACGACCTTGAAGGCGCGGGTGCTCATCTCCGGCATGATAACGAATCCGCGGCGCCCGAACACCCGCGCGGTTCTGCCCCGCCGGCGCCCCAGGACCGCGCCGCCGTCCTGTCGACCCCTCCCGACGCGGGCGGGACCGGCGAATCACTGCCATCATTCGCGCTCTTCGCCTGGCGATCGCGTCATTCGGCGGAGAATCGACACACCGCGGATACGCCTCACTGCGCGGTGTAGCCGCCGTCCACCGGATAGAAGCCGCCGGTGACGAACGAGGCGCGGTCGGACAGCAGGAAGGCCACCAGCTCGGCGACCTCCCCGCGCTCGGCCATGCGGCCCATCGGGTGGACCGCTGCGAATTGGGCGCGGACCTCCTCCGGCATCTCCGCGATCCGCGGAGTGTTGACATAGCCCGGGCCGACCGCGTTCACCCGCACGCCCTTCGTCGCGTACTCGAGCGCCGCGCTGCGCGTGAGGCCGAGGACCCCGTGCTTGGCCGCCGTGTACGCCCCAGGCCCGCCAGCCCGACCACCCCGTTCGCGGACGACAGGTTGACGATCGCCCCGCCGCCGCTCTGCACGATCGTCGGCAGCTGGTACTTCATCCCGAAGAAGGTACCGCCGAGGTCGGTGTCGATCACCTCGCGCCAGTCCTCGAGCGTCGAGTCCGCGATCGTCACCCCGGCGGGGCCGGTGATGCCCGCATTGTTGACCGCGAGGTGCAGCCCGCCGAATCGCTCCACCGCGGCCTGCACCGCCGCGCGCACCGCCTCCGGGTCGCGCACGTCGACCTCCACGGCGGCCGCGCGCCGCCCCGAGGGATCGAGGCGCGAGGCGAGCTTCAGCACCCCCTCCATTCGCCGCCCCGCGGCCACCACCGCGGCCCCGAGCGCGTAGAGCTTCTCGGCGATGGCCTCTCCCAGACCGGTGGCGGCGCCGGTGACGATTGCGACCTTACCCGTGAATTCCGGCATGGCACCGCGAGCGTACGGCACCTTCGATCGAACGCAACTCGCGGTCCCCATGCTCAGGGTTCGGCCGACGAGGTCATCGTCTCGTGGTGGATCTGCTCGGCCGGCACACCCAGCCGCTCGAGGTCCTCCTGCACCGCCGCCATGAAGGCGAGCGGACCGCACAGATACACGTCGACGTCGCGGCCCGGGAGCAGCGCCGCGAGCCTGGCGGCGTCGAGCCGGCCGGGCGCGTCGAAGTCGACGCCGGGCCGATCTTCGGGGCGCGGGCGGCTGTACTGCACGTGCAGCGCGACGCGCGGGCTTCGTCGCGCCCACTCGCGGATCTCGTCGGCGAACGGGTGATGCCGGCCGTCGCGCGCCGCGTGGACGAACAGCACCCGGCGCGGATCGTCGCCGCCAACCAGCGCCGCGAGCATCGACAGCAGCGGCGTGACCCCGATGCCGGCGCCGATCAGGACGATCGGCCGCGCTCCGGGTGCGACCGTGAATTCCCCCGCGGGGGCGCGCACCACCAGGCCGTGACCGACCTCGACAGTGTCGTGCAGGAACCGCGAGGCCAAACCGCGCTCGTGACGCTTGATCGAGAGGCGATAAGCGGCCTCGTCCGGACCGCTGGACAGCGAATAGGTGCGCTGCACCGGATCGCGCGAGCCCGGGATCGCCAGCGCGATCGGCAGGTGTTGCCCGGCGCGAAACTGCGGCAGCGGTGCGCCGTCCGGCGAGCCCAGCAGGAACGAGACGACATCGTCGCTCTCGCGCCGCTTCGCCAGCACGCGCAGAGTCCGGCTCGCCTCGCCGTCCGCGCTCCAGCGCAGCGGGAGCGCCGTCGGGCGCAGGACGGCCTCGTCGAGCTCGAACACCAGCAGGCGCTGGGCGCCCGGGTGGCGGGCCACGTCCGGCGAGTCCCAATCGATCGTCACGCGGCCGGTCAATTGCAGCACCCCGCCGCGCGCGAAGTCGACGAACAGCAGGCCGGCGCGGCCGTCGAGCAGGAGATTGCCGACGGTATTGAAGTGATTGTTGCCGGCGTAGTCGGGGAACCGCAGGCGCCGGTCGTCGCAGACCTCGACGAAGCCGCGCGGGCCGCCGCGGTGCGAGGCGTCCATGCCGAACGACGCGGCCTCGCCGGCGCCGCGGTGGCCGCTGGCGAGGAAGAGGGTGTCGGCCGCGGCGATCTGCTCGCGCATCGCCGGCGTGAACGACCGCGACCGCACCGCAGGCGCTGCGATCGAATCCACCCAGCGCCAGCGCCGCTCGTGGATGTGCTGCGGACAATTGCCGAACGTCTGCTCGACGCGCAGCTCGATCCGATTCGCGGCAGTCGACGCGATCCTGCCGTTGACGCGGTTGCGTCGCCGGGTCGCCGGCTCGATGCCCAGCAGGCCGAGGTCGGCGCCGGGCACGAGGCGGCCCGCGAGCGGGTCGTCCGGCCCAGGCTCCGCCGCGAGCACGAGCCGCCGCGGATCGGGCGACGAGGCGAAGCCCGGCGGACCGACCAGCAAGGTCGCCCACGGTCGGGCCTGCCCGTCGCGCGCCGCCGCCACGAGGAACGGGAGCGTCGCGTAGAACTCGCGGTGCTGCTCGGGTAGGAAGGGCCGCACCACCTTCGCGGCCCACGGCGCGAGCTCCTCGCGCACGCCCATCCGCTCCTGGACCGCCAGCTCGCCGGCGTGAAACGTGCTCATGACGATCGTCCTCCGCTTCAGCCCTGCGCCGGGGCGATGAACTCGACGCGGATGCCGCCGGCGATCCGCGTCATCATGTGCCGCGTCGGCCCGCCTCGGAGCGGCTCGGGGGCGAACTCGATCTCGACGTCGCCCCGCGCCCGCAGCCGCTCGTGCAGCGCGTCCAGAGCGCCCTCGCGGACCCGCAGCGCGAGGTGGTGCAGGCCCAGGTTGCGGCGGCGGTCGAACGGCCGCGCGCTCGCGGGGTCCTCGGCCTGCCACAGAGTGATCATGCCGGCGCCGTCGCTGACGAACGCCGCCGGGTACTCCGGCACCGCGCCGACCTGAGAATAACCCAGGCCCTCGACGAAGAAGCGCAGGGCGGCCTGCAGGTCGGGTACGGTGAGGCCCACGTGGTGCGGGCCGGCGGTCCATCGTTCGTGCGTGGTGTCCATCGAGACCTCCTCCGCCACGAAGATGAGAGCTCGCGCCCGGCGGAACAATGGCGCCCGCCGGACAAGATTTGTCCGAATTTCGGATAGACTGCCGGCCATGGACAAGCTCGCCGCCATGCGCGCCTTCGTGGCCATCGTCGACGAGGGGAGCCTGACCGCGGCCGCGGCGGCGCTGGGCAAGGCGCCGCCGAGCATGGTCCGGATCCTCGCCACTCTGGAGGCGCACCTCGGCGTCCCGCTGCTGCATCGCACCACGCGGCGCATGTCGCTGACCGAGGAGGGCCGCGTCTACCTCGATCGCTGCCGCCGGATCCTCGCCGACGTCGACGAGGCCGAGCAGGCAGTCGCCGCCGACGGCGCCGAGCCGCGCGGCGAGATCCGGGCGACCGCGCCGATCCTGTTCGGCCGGGGCCACGTGGCCCCGGCGGTGGCCGAGTTCGTGCGCCGTCACCCGGGCGTGCGCGTCGAGCTGCTGCTGCTCGACCGCGTCGTCGACCTCGTCGAGGAGGGGATCGATGTCGGGGTGCGGATCGGTCGCCTGCCCGACTCGTCGCTGATCGCGGTGCCCGTCGGCCAGGTGCGGCGGGTCGTCGTCGCCAGCCCGGCCCTGCTCCGCCGCGGCGCGCCCAGGCACCCGTCCGAGCTGGCGGCCCTGCCCTGCGTCGAACACCTGAACTCGGGCACCGCGGGCCGCTGGAGCTTCCGCGACGCCGACCGCGAGCGCGACCTGACAGTGCGGGTGCGCAGCGCCTTCGCCTGCAACCAGGCCGCCGCGATCGTGCAAGCCTGCGTCGAGGGCCTCGGCGTCGGCCGGTTCCTGTCCTATCAAGTCGAGCCCGAGGTCCGCGCCGGCAGCCTGCGCGTGCTCCTCGAGGCGTTCGAGCCGGAGCCGGTCCCCGTGCAGCTCGTCTACCCCGGCGCCCGCTGGATGTCCGCCCGCCTGCGAGCGTTCGTCGACGAGCTCGGCGCGAAGCTGCAAGCGCGCCCGGAGATCCGCAAGGCGAGCCCGCGGCGCGCGAGCCGATGAGGGATGGTGTGCCGGGCGTGGCCGGATTGCCGACCCCCTATCACGGGCATCCGGGATGCCTGGCTCCGCCAGAACTCCCGTGTAAGCTGAAGCCGCCGTGAAATTGACTGCCCTCGTCACCCCGTCGCCCGAGACCCTGGGACCCACCGAGTCCACCTTTCGGGTCTTCCATCACGTCGACGATTTCTGCGCGGCCCTGAGCGCGGCCGGAGTCCCCGTCACGATCGTCGAGGGCACCCTCGCCGACGTCCCGGACGACGGATTTCTCCTCGTCTACCGATGGGTCGACCTGGAGCGCCATCTCACGCCGGAGCTCGCCCCGCGCCTCGTCGTAGTCGCCCCGCCCGGCCCCCTCTGGCGATTGCTGTGGACGAGCACAATCGCCGCGGGGATAAACGAACGGTGGTACTCCGATTGGTACTACGGCCACGACGACGAGAACGGCTACGGCCTGCTCGCGCGCAAGGACATGGGCGATCGCTGGGGAGCTACCAAGATCGAGCCCGGCTACTCGACCGAACGCTACGCCGAGTACGCCCACCCCGGCTGCCGCCACATCCCGGAGCTCCTCGCCACCTATCTCGCAGCGCTCGCGCCGCTCCTGGCCCAGGAGCGCTCCGAACAGTCGTGATTCGGGGTCGGCGGCGTGCGAGCCGGTGAGGGACGATGCGGCGAATCGACGCTGTCCGGGCACCCGAACCGGACCCGTGATTTCGCGGATCCGATCGCTGCATCATCTCTCGCCGCTGCGAATGGCGCCGCCCCCGAAGTCGGGGCCGACGACTCGGCGGCCGCAGGGCGGGCGAAAATGATCGCCATGTCGCCCTCGAACGTCGAGCAAGCCCTCGAGCTCGCGCCGGTGCGCGGCGCTCACCGACCAACTTCGTCAGGCTCGCGCCGATCTGCATCGCGCAAGGCCGCCCCGCGCGAGGTCGTCCGCGCAGCGGGACCCCACGCCGCGGCGTCTTGTCATGTTATTGTCCGCCCCGGGATACTCCATGTCCGACTACCCGACCGACCTCCACTACACCAAAGATCACCTCTGGGTTCGCGTCACCGGCGCTCGCTGGCGCATCGGCCTCACGAGCTTCTTCGCCAGGCAGCTCGGCGACCTCGTGTTCGTCGAGTTCCCGGTGATGGGAAAGTCGCCTGCGACCGGCGACGCGTTCGGCATGGTCGAGAGCGTGAAGTCCGCCCAGGACCTCTTCATGCCGGCCGGTGGCACGATCGTGGCGATCAACGACGATGTGGTCGACGATCCGGAGCTCATCAACAACGATCCGTACGGCGACGGCTGGTGCGTCGAGATCACGCCGAAGGACGCGTCCGAGCTCAATTCGATGATGGACGCCAGGGCGTATGAGAATTACGTCAACAGCGACGGGTGATGGCGCGCCGTCGGTTCCTCCGCGTCAGCCGATACGCACCGCGGCGCTTCACCTCCGGCGGTCCCGGGCACACGGCGCCCACATCGCTCACGACGCGGGCTTCCATGCGGCGCCTCGTGCTCGCCGCCATCCTCGCTCCCGGGTGTGGGGACACCAGCTCGCCTGGGTCTTCCACGGGGCCGGGCGTCACTTCGGCCAGGGTCCAGGGTCCAAAGCAAGACGGTAAGGGCAACGACGACTCGAGCCCTTCCGTGGGTTCTTCTTGTACACCCATGGAGTACGCTTGCGCTCCTGGCGACACAGGATGGCTGGTTTGCGACGCACAGGGTGTCTGGGTGTATGGCGGGGATTGTCCTCCAAACACCAGCTGCGTCGTCTACGCGCCGTCAAAGACGCCGTATTGCTCGTTCCCCGACTTCGGGGGCGGCGCCATTCGCAGCGGCGATCGATGATGCATACTCATGCGCTCGCCCAGAGTCACTCGCAGCTCGTCGGCAGCTCGACCGGCTGCGCTGCCAGCTTGATCGCCGCGATCGCCTTCTCGCGCTCGACCGCCGCGGCGGCCAGCGAGTTGCACTTCGACGCTGCGTCGAGCAGGCGCGCGTTGTCGGGGGCCGGCGCGCGCGTGGCGGCCTCGACCAGGTCCTGGCAGCAGCGCAGATAATCGATGCGGATGCCGCGGCCGCCGGCGGGCTTGGCTGCCGCGCCCGCCTGTCCCGAACGCCAGCCGAGCGCGACCTTGCCGAGGTCGCCGCGGTTGTGCGGCGAGGCCCCGCGGAAGCGTGGGATCGGCGGCGCGGTCTTCGAGCCGGTGGCCAGGCACGTCAGCGTCCCGTCGCGCGTTGCCACCAGCAGCTCGTGGGCCCCGTCGCCGTCGACGTCGGCCACCAGCGCCGGCGCCTCGATCGCCCCGCCGAGGCGCGCCAGCTCGCGCCGGCCGCCGTCGGCGGTGAATGCCAGGAGCAGGCCCTTCTCCGTGCCGACGATCGCCTCGAGGCGGCCGTCGTCCTCGAGGTCCATCACCACCGCGCTGGCGGACACCCGGCCCTCGAACGCGCGGTGGGCCCGGCTCTCGGCCCCGACGAGCACCACCCCGTCCTCGTTGTCGCCCCACCACGACGTCCCGGCCACGATCACCCCCGGCTTGCCCGCCAGCGGCACCGGCGTGCCGAACAGGCCCTCGATGCCCGCTTCGTCCATCTGCACCACGGTGGCCCAGCGCGGCTCGCCGGTCGCGCCGTCGTGGACGCTGAGATCGCCGTACGCCCACGCGGCCAGCACCTCCGGCTTTCCGTCGAGGTCGAAGTCCGCGATCGTCGGCGACGCGTGGATCCCCGAGTCGCGCGATTGTTGCCACAACACCTCGCCCGTCTTGCCGCGATACGCCGCGAGGATCGCGTCGCGGGCCCCGGCGACCACGTCGTCGTGGCCGTCGCCGTCGAGGTCGGCGATCGCCGCCGCCGCGACGTAGCCGCGCGCCCCGAATTCATTGGTGCCGCTCTTCTTCTCCCACAGCGGCGCGCCGGTCTTGCCGTTCAGCGCGCGCAGCGTCCCCGACTCGTCGCCGACCACCACGTCGACCGCCCCGTCGCCGTCGAGGTCGGCGAGCGCCGGGGCCGGCCGCACCTTGCCGCTCGCCTTCGCCGTCCACAGCAGCTTGCCCGCCAGCGTCGCCGCGACGATCTGCGCGTTGTCGGTGGTGAAGTAGATCGTGTCGCCGTCGATCGCCACCCCGCCGACGTCGCGGTCGCCGTTGCCGGGCGTGGCGATCAGCCGGGTCTGCTTGCCGGTCTTCGCCTCGAGCACGTACACGCCGTCGGTCTTGTCGTTCTTGCCGTCGAGAGATCCGCCGTGGGTGCCGATCACGATCTGGCCGTCGACCAGCGCCATCGTCGTGCGGAAGGTGGTCTGGCCGACCTCGGATTGCCACAGCTTGCGCAGCGCCTCGCCCTCGAGCTTGCGCACCGGCGGCGTGTGGGCCTGCGGAGGCGGGAGCGCCGGCGACACCACGAACTCGCCCTCCGGCTCGCTCGGCGGCGGCTCGGGCGCCGGCGCGGGCGGCTCGACCTTCTCGACCACCGGGGGCGCTGCCGGCTGCTCCGCCGGCGGCTTCTCCTTCACCGGCTCGGTCGGGGTGCAGCCCGCGATTGCGACGAGGAGGCCGAGGGGGACGATCGAGCCGGCGCGGGTCATGGTGGTGCCACGATACAACGCCGCCCTGTCCGGCGGAACGCGAGCACGACATTTGCGAGGGCGCGGCGCTCGGCCGATTTCGCCCGCCCGAGTGCGCCGGGCCCCGCTCCGGATCATGCTGCCGAGGTGGCCCCCGACGACCCCGATCTGCGCCCGGGAGGCCGGCGCTTCGCGGCGCTGGTGGCGGGCGTCGCCGCGGCCGCGCTGGTCCTGCAATACGGCCTGCTGCTCCTCGGCACCCGCGACACCCTCGGGCCGGCGCGGGCCACCGCGCGCTACTTCAGCGACTTCACCGTGCTCAGCAACGGCCTCGTCGCCCTGACCGCGGGTCTGGCGGCCGCGGCCTCGCAGCGCCCGCTGGCCCGCCTGCTCGCCCGCCCGGCCGCGCGCGCCGGCGTGGGCCTCTACATCGTCGTCACCTGCGGGGTGTACTTCCTGGTCCTGCGTCATTGGTGGCGCCCGCGCGGCCTGCAATGGTGGGCCGACGCCGGCCTGTACTACGCCGTGCCGCTCCTCTACCTGGTCTGGTGGACATGCTCGATCGGCCATGGTCGGCTCGTCCGCCGCGACCTGCTGCTGTGGCTGCTGTTCCCGCTGGGATATCTGGTGTGGACAATCGCCCGCGGCGCCTGGGCCGGCGAATACCCATACCCGTTCATCGACGTCGGCGCGCTCGGCGTCGCCGCGGTCGCCGGCAACGCCCTCCTCGTGCTCGGGGTGTTCGGGGCGGCCGGCCTCGCGGTGCTGCGGATCGACCGCGCCTTCGGCCGCCGCGAGGGCCCCGGGGTCCCGCCCCCACCGGCAGCGAGCGAGCTCTGACCGGCGGACGCGCGCTCGCGCTCCGCTATCCTCCGCGCATGCGCCCGCCCCGGATCGCGTGCCTCGTCCCCGCCGCCACCGACCTGGCCGCCTGTCTGGGCCTCGAGGTGGTCGGCGTCTCGCACGAATGCGACCACCCGATCGCGCGCGGCCTGCCGGTGCTCACGCGCAGCCGGATCGCCGCCATCCACCCGCAAGGGCCCGGGCCCGCGGAGATCGATCTGCAGGTCAGCGCCGCGGTGGCCGCGGGCGAGCCCCTGTACACGGTCGACCGCGCGGCGCTGGCTCGACTGTCGCCCGACATCGTGCTGTCGCAGGCGATCTGCGACGTCTGTGCCGCGCGGGCCGGGGCCTGCGATCTGCCCGCGGGGGCCCGCCTGGTCGAGCTCGCTGCCACCAGCCTCACCGGCCTCGCCGACGACGTCCGCGCGGTGGCCGAGGCCGCCGGCCTGCCCGAGCGCGGCGAGGCCTGCCTCGCCGACATCGCGGCCCACCACGCAGCGCTGGTCCGTCCGCTCGACCGCCCGCGCACCCTCGCCCTCGAATGGGGCTTCCCGCCGTTCCTGGGCGGCCACTGGGTGCCCGAGCTGGTCGCTCTCGGCGGCGGCGAGCACCTGCTCTCCGGGACAGGTCAGCCCTCGCGTCGCGCCAGCTGGGACGAGATCGCCGCGGCCGATCCCGACCTCGTCGTGTTCATGCCGTGCGGCTACACGCTGGCGGCCGCCGCCGCCGAGGCCGCGGAGCTGTGCCGTCGATCGCCGCTCGGCGAGCTCCGCTGCGTCCGCGACGGCCAATTGTGGGCGGTCGACGCTGTCAATCTGTTCAGCCGCTGTACGCCGCAGAGCGTCATTCACGGGGCCGCGGTGCTCGCGGCCCTGCTGCGGGGTGACGAGCCCCCGATCGCGTGGGCCTGTCGCGTCGAATCGACGCTCGCGCTCTCGTGAATCACGACACCCGCCATTTTCGACGATGTTCATCGCGATCGCCGACGCGGTAGCGTGCCGGCGATGCGCACAGCAGCCATTCTCGTCAGCATCTCTCTCGCCCTCGCCTGCGGCGCGGACGCCGGCAAGGCCGCTCCCGGCGGCGAAAAGAAGGCCGAGGCGGCCAAGGCGCCCGAGGCCAAGGCGCCCGAGGCCAGGATCGCCGACAAGCCTGCGCCGCTGCACCTCGACATCGGCCACGACAAGTCGGGCGTGCTGGCGCGCGCGGCCTCGACGCTCGAGACCTCCGAGGCCGTCACCAGCCCGGCGCTCAAGGAGCACCTGGCCGAGCTGTCGCACCACGCCGAGAAGGGGCCGACCAATGAGGCCCTGTGCGCGCACATGGCCAAGCTGCTGGCCGACAAGGCGCCGCCGCCGGTCGACTGCGTCCACGCGCTCGAGCACCAGCGCGTCCACGTCGGCCCCGAGATCTTCGGCGAGGTCGCCCAGTGCGTCGTCGAGGCGCAGACCCTCGACGCCCTGCTGCGCTGCGAGGACGCCGAGAAGGAGGCCGAGCGCGAGCTCCACGTCAAGAAGCGCGGCAGCGGGATCGAGGCCGAGACCTGCACCAAGCTGTTCACCCACTTCGAGAAGCTGGCGATGGCCGACGCCGGCGACCAGGCCAAGGCGGTCGAGGAGATCCTCGAGGAGGTGCGGGGCGACATCCTCGAGGCGTGCGCCGAGCAGGGCACGCGGGCCGAGGTCGAGTGCGCCCTCAATGCCAGGGACATGACGGCGCTCGGCGCCTGTCAGTCCTCGATCCTCTGATTCGTCGCACCGCCTACGCGGCCGACTCTTCGGCCGCGGCGGGCGAGCGGCCCTGCAGCTCGTCGTGCAGGGTCTCGAGGTCGGGCGCGACCGGCTTCGGGCGGGCGAAGATGGCGAAGATCTTCACCAGCGCCTCGCCCCAGCCCATCGTCCGGTACGGGTAGCCCATGCGCTCGCAGAAGGCGCGCACGTGCGGGCTCATCCGCTTGTAATACACGTGCGAATAATTGGGGAACAGGTGGTGCTCGATCTGGTACTGCAGCCCCGAGCACACGAACCCGCCCAGGAGCCCGGTGCGGAAGTTGATCGTGGTGCACGTCTGCAGCGCCAGGAAGTCCTTCGGCCACTCCCCGCGGCGCACGCACCCGGCCTCGTGCGGGTAGTGGGCCGGGGCCAGCACCGCGAACAGCGGGTAGCCGAGGAACGCGATCCGGACCATCGACGCCAGCAGCGCGTCGGAGAACGGGACGAACAGGCTCGGCACGCCGATCCACGCCACCCAGTACAGCGTCATCGACAGCAGGTCGAGCCAGTGGGCCCGCCGCCGCCGCGTCGGATCGAGCAGGCACTTCGTCAGGTAGACCCAGCTCGACTTCTGGCGCAGGAAGACGTGGACCCAGAGGATGATCGGGAAGAAGTACTTCTGGAGGTGGCGGTAATAGAAGCGCGCGAGGCCCCGCGACTTCCGCATCTCCGCCTCGGTGGTCACGAACCACGGCATGAAGTCGTGGTCGTCGTCGATCCCCATCACGTTCGGCGCCGCGTGGTGAATGGTGATATGCGCGTTACGCCAGTACGTGAGCGACAGGTTGGCGAACAGCGGATAACCGAGGTACGACAGCAGCTCGTTGACCCACTTCTTGTCGCTGGTGCCGTTGTGCGTCGACGTGTGGGTGTTGGTGACGACCCCCAGCATGCCGTAGGTCGAGAGCGCCATGCCCAGCCACGCCAGCACCTGCGATTCGCAGGCCAGGAACATCACGTAGCCGACGATGCAGAGCGTAAAGCTGAACAGGAGCTCGGCGACGACCGCGCCGGTGGCCTTGCGGTGCCACCCGCGAACAGCGAACTCAGCCCGGAGCGCCGCGAATTCTTCGAGATCCATGTGATGCCACACGTACCTCGCCCGGGCCGGCAACGGAAGCGAAGAAGCGTGAGCTTGCAAGCGCGCACCGCTTTGCCCACGCACGCTCCCGCGAGCACGAAACGGTCCAGATCGATCCGCGGCGACCGATCGCGACGCTGGCGTCCGCGGCCGCTGTAGCACCGGCGCGCGCGCCAGCGCGCGAGAGCGAGCAATGACCGTTTTATGACAGATCTCTCCCCGCAGGCGCACGCGCCGCTCAGGGCCCTCCTGTCCGCAAGGGCCCCTGCCGCGACGTCGGCCTGCGACGGACGACCGCGTTCGCGGGCCCGCCCGGTATGGAGATTCGATCGCGGTCGATACAATGCCGTGTGCCGGACTGCACGCGCATGAATGTGGGCATGATTCGCCGGGTGAGCAGAGAGGCCTCGGGTACGCCCGCGACCCGGGGGCCGCCCTCCGGCGATTTCTCGCGGCGGCCTGCCGCTCGACGATCGCGTCTCCGGACCCGCGCTCTCCGGTGAAGCCGTCGCGCGGAACAACCGACGGACTCTCTGCAGTCCGCGGGCCCGCACGGACGCGCCATGCTAGGCTCCTGCGTATGTGCGAGCGCGGGCGCCTGCGGTGGATCGCTGCGACACTCTTTCTCGGCTGTACTGCGGCCCCCCGACGGCCGACTCCGGTCGAGCACGAACCGACGACGCCGTCGACGACGCCTGGCCCTGCAACGCCAGCGGAACCCACGATCACCGCGGCTCCGCGCTGCGCCGGTCCCGGGGCGAACGACGAGGAAGCGCGGGCCCTCTCGACCTGGATGTCGCGCAACGCCATCCCGACCGGCTTCGCCTGTCCTGCGGCTCTCCGGGTGGTCCAGCGCGAGCCATGGTACGTGGCGACGAGCGAGCTCGTGAATGGCGAGCCCGACCAGCTGGCGGGACCGACGCGGCGGGTGAAGCTCGGCGAGCGCGTGACCTACTGGGGGCTCGATGCCGCCTCGGGAGACTCGCTGACGGTCTCGCTGGGTCGCCTCGATCCGTCGGAGTTCGCGGCGGCGGCCGAGGCGGCCAGGGCGGAGGAGCCCGACGCGGAGCTCGATCCGCGGTTCGAGTCCGACATCCATCGCCTCGACGGCTCCTGGCGCGGGCTCGGCTTCAAGGCACGCGCCGGCGCGGCGGCGCGAGCCTGGCGCGATTGGCTGGCGACGCAGCCGGAGGGACGGCAGGTCGAGAGCTTCGTGGTCGGCTGGCAGGCACCCGACGTCGGCGAGCTCGCCAAACAGCCCCGGCTGCTCCACTGGACCGAGGCGGAGCGCCTGACGCTGTGCATCCTCGGCGCGGATGTCGACGGCTGTTGGTCGACGAGGCCGGCACAGATCGAGTACGCGGCGCTGGACCGAGACGAAGGCGACGAGGGGCTGCTCGAGGTCCGGGTCACGGACGGAGGCAAGGCGGGCTGGTGGAGGTACGACCTCGCCACGCAGCAATGGTCGGTTCGAAGCGTCAAGGGGGCCGAGCAGGCCGGAGGCGCGCGCCAGTTCAGCCCTTCGACCGAGCGAGCTTCGTTCCCGCCGGCGCTCGCGGGCGAGTGGGTGCGGTCGCTCGGCGACGGCTGGGCGGTCGCCGGCGACTACGATTACGATTCGCAGGGGCTGGTGCCGGCTGCGCGGTGGCTCGCGCGCCGGCATGACTCGACGTGGCGCCTCGGCGGCCTCGGCGGCGACGAGCTGGTGGAGCTCGGCGAATGGCGAGACCCCGAGACGTTCGCCCTGGTGGTCGGCCACGAGGACCTCTCGAGCGGGGACGGACTCGGCTACGGCGGCCGCCGACTGTCGCTATTCCGCACCGATGGCGAGTGGCTCGCGCCCGCCGGCTGGTTGCCGCTGCCGCTGCACGGCATGGCGATGATGCGACGCGAGGGCGGCTGGGAGTACGAGCATTCGCTGACGCTCGCCAAACCAGGTTGCCTCGCGGTCGCGCTCCGGCGCAGCGTCCACTGGCGCCTGAAGAACGGCGCCCGCCGCGAATCGAAGCTGCCCCTGCCGATGCCGAGCCTCGAGGGCGCATGGACGGCGGGCCCCGAGGGGCTCGTGCGCGGTTGTTGAGCGCCGGCGATCGCCTGCTGTGATTCCCGCGGGGCCGGCACCGGTCGGGGCGTCGCTCGCGTCGACCTCGGGCCGAGCGCTGTGCGCGTGGCCCCGCGAAGTTCGTCACGAGTTCGGATGTCTCGCGTCCGGCGCCGGCGAGCTCGCGGGTCTCCCGCGCGAGCCCCGGGGGCATCGCGCACCTCTGAACATCTGCGACAGGTGCTGCGTGACCCACATCAGCCCCTGAACTTCGTTTCGCCTGGCGCTCCGCGATCGTGGAGCGGCGCTCGCATCAATGACGCGAATTCGGTAAAACCACCGTCTGCTCATGGACCTGACGTCCGATTCGTCGGAGACGACCGAGACGACCGCGGACGGCTCTTTCGACGGACCCGAGAGCCCGCCGCCGAGCCCTGGCGAGCGGATCGGTCCGTACCGGCTGGTCCGCTACCTCGGGGCCGGCGGCATGGGCCTCGTCTACGAGGCGATCGACGACGAGCTCGGCGATCGGGTGGCGATCAAGACCCTCAGCCGGCTCGACCCGTGGCGGCTGTTCCGCCTCAAGCAGGAGTTCCGCACGCTCGCGGGCATCCGCCACGACAACCTGGTCCGCCACGAGGCGCTGGTGGTGGCCGACGGCACGTGGTTCCTGGCGATGGAGCACGTCGCCGGCGTCCGCCTGACCGAGGCCGTGAAGGCCGAGCCGGCGCGCCTGCGCCCGGTCATGGCCCAGCTCGCCAGCGGGGTGCGGGCGCTGCACGCCGCGGGCGTGGTGCACCGCGACCTCAAGCCGGCCAACGTCCTCGTCGAGCCCGGCGGGCGCGTCGTCATCCTCGACTTCGGCCTGGCCCAGAGCGCCGCCGCGAGCGCGACCCCGACCCGCCGCGGCCCCGCCGGCACCCCCGGCTACATCGCCCCGGAGCTGGCCCGCGGGGCCGCGCCCTCGCCCGCCAGCGACTGGTTCGCGGTCGGCGTGATCCTGTTCCAGCTGCTCACCGGCGAGCTCCCGGAGGCCCGTCGCCGGCCCTCGGAGTGCGCCGCAGACGTCCCGCCCGACCTCGACGGCCTGTGCGCGGCGCTGATCGAACATGACCCTAAGGACAGGCCAGACGGGGCCGCGATCGTCGCCCGCCTCGGGGCCGCGGCCGGGCCCGTCGACGCGCTCGCCCCGGTCCCGCTGGTCGGCCGCGACGACGAGCACGCGGCCTTGACGGCCGCGATCGCGGCGACCGGCGCCGGCGCGCCCGGCTTCGTCCGCGTGACCGGCGCCTCGGGGGTCGGCAAGACCCGCCTGGTGCGCGAGGTCCTCGAATCGCTCGAGCGCGCCGGCGCGGCGCTGGTGCTCCGCGGCCGCTGCTACGAATGCGAATCGGTGCCCTACGGCGGCTTTGACGCGGCGATCGACGCGCTGATGCGCCGCCTCAAGGCCTCCGGGCGCGGGCGCGAGGCCGACGTCGCCGCCGCCTCGACCGTGTTCCCGGTGCTCTCGGCGCTGCTGCGCGGCCCGCAGCCGCTCGAGGACGGCGACGACCGCAGCGCGGCGTTCGCCGCAGTGCGGGCCCTGATCGCCGCGGCCGCCGACGACCTGCCGGTCGTGCTGTTCGTCGACGACCTGCACCACGCCGGCGCCGACACTGCCGGCCTGATGCTCGACCTGCTGCTGCCGCGCGACGACGGCCTCGCGCTGACCATCGTCGCCACCTGCCGCAGCGACCGCGAGGCCGACAGCGCGTGCCTGCGCGAGCTCCACGCCCGCGCCGGCGCCCGCGGCCAGGCGATCGCCGAGCGCCCCGTCGCCGTCGCCGCGCTCGCCCCCGCCGCCTGCGAGGCGCTGCTGCGCCACCACCTCGGCGGGCGGGCCGACGCGCGGATCGACGACCTGGCCCGAGAGTCAGGCGGCAACCCGTTCTTGATCGAGGCGCTGGCCCGCGACGGCGCGACCGGTCCGGCCCCGGCGATCGCCGAATGGGTCCGCCGGCGCACCCAGAGCCTGCCCGAGGAGGCCGCGCGGCTTTTGGCCGCGGTGGCGCTGTCCGGCCAGCCGCTGCCGCAGGGCGTGCTGCTGCAGGCCGCGCGGGTGAAAAGCCCGGGGGCCGCGCTGGGGGCCCTGCGGGCGCTGTCGCTGGTCCGCATGCAGGGCTCGCGGCGGTGGGACATCGTCGAGCCGACGCACGACCGGATCGGCGAGGGCGTGGTCGGCGGGCTGTCGCCGTCGCTGCGGATCGAGCTGCACGGGGCGATCGCCGACGCGCTCGAGCGCGAGCGCTGCGGCACCCCCGAGCTGCGGGCCCGCCACTGGTACGGCGCCGGCGAGCTCGGCCTGGCCTGCGGCGCCGCCGAGGAGGCCGCCGCCGAGGCCGAGCAGGCGCTGGCGTTCGAGCGCGCGGCGGCGCTGCTGGCCGACGCCGCGGCCTGGATCGAAGGGCGCGACCTGCCGCGGGCCGCCGACCTGCGCCGCCGGCAGGGCCACGTCCTGGTCCGCGCCGGCCGCTGCGCCGCCGGGGCCGAGGCGTTCCTGGCCAGCGCCGAACATGTCCCCGAGGACAGCCGCGCCGAGGTCCTGCGCCAGGCCGCCGACGCGTGGATGGCCGCCGGCTACATCGACCGCGGCCTCGACCTGCTGCGGCCGATGCTGCGCGCCGAGGGCCTGTGGTGGCCGCGCTCGCCGCTCCTGGCCGTGCTCGCGCTGCTGTGGGCGTACGTGCGGCTGCGCCTGCGCGGCATCGAGGTGCGCGGCGGCGCGGCGCCGACCGAGGCCCAGCTGCGCCGCGTCGACCTGTGCTGGTCGGTCGGCATGGGCCTCACCAACACCATGCCGGCCGACGGCATGTTGTTCGCGGTGCGGGCCCTGCTGGCCGCGCTGCAGGCCGGCGAGCCGCGCCGGGTCGGCCGCGGGCTCGCGGTGCTCGGCGCGTTTCACCGCCTGATCGGCCGCGCCGAGGTCGGCGCGCGCTTCGTCCAGCGGGCCCGCGAGATCGCCGAGGCCCGCGACGACCCGCAGCTGCTCGGCCTCACCTACGTGTGCTCGGCCGCCGACGCGATGATCACCGGCGACTGGCACGAGTGCGTCGACCGCACCGCCAAGGGCCTCGACGCCCTGTCGGCCCCGCGCGCCGGCATGAGCTGGGAGCGCGTGCTCGGGGCCTGCTTCGAGCTCACCGCCCTCGATCAGCTCGGTCGCTTCGTCGACGTCGAGCGCCGCGCCGGCGAGCACCTGCGCGACGCCGAGGCCCGCGGCGACCTCTACGGCCTGGTCGTCTTCAGCCAGTTCTTCGCCCAGGCCCGCGTCGCCGCCGGCGACCTCGCGGCGGCCCGACATTACGCGCGCGACAGCGTGCGCCGCTGGACCCGCCGCAACTACACCCTGCAGCACTTCTACGCCCTGCGCGTCGAGGTCTGCTGCGACCTCTACGACGGCGAGGCCCACCGCGCCGACTCGCGGCTGCGCGAGTGCTGGGGCAGCATCGTCGCCGCGGGCCTGTTGCGCAACCCGATCTCGCGGATCGACGCGCTGCTGCTGCGGGCCCGCTGCGCGCTCGCGCGGGGCGATCGCCGCGGCGCCGCCTCGGTGGCGCGCCGGCTCGGCTGCGAGTCGCGCCCCGACGCTGCCCTGCACGCGCGGTGGATCCGGGCCCGCGCCGCGCCGTCGCGCGCCCGCGCCGACGCCGAGCTCGCCGCTGCGGCGCGGGGCTTTCGGGCCGCGGGCATGAGCATGGCGGCGTGGTCGATCGAACACAGGCGGGCCGGCGCGGACCACGAGCGGCGCGCAGCGGCCGAGCGGGCCCTCCGTGAGCTAGGTGTTTCCGACCCCGAGCGGTGGCAACGGGTCTTCCTGCCGTGATTGCGATAGCATCGTCGACCCGTGGGCGCGCTCTTGGGGCTCGATACGGGGCGGGAAGAGCTCCTCCCCGCCCGCTGCCTGATCGGCCGCTCGCGCGCGTGCGACCTGATCCTCGCGGCCCGCGACGTCTCGAGCCAGCACGCCGTCGTGCAATGGACCGGCGCGGTGTGGGAGCTGCAGGACCTGGGCAGCCGCAACGGCACCACCGTCGGCGAGCACCGCCTGGCGTTCGGCGAGCGCGTGCCGCTGCGGCGCGGCCACCAGATCCGCTTCGGCCGCCAGGCGGGCGCATTCGAGTTCGTCGACGACGCCGCGCCGCGGCCGATGGCGATCCACCTCGACAGCGGACGGATCCGCATCGACGAGGCCGGGCTGCTCGCGCTCCCCGACGACGACCCGCCGGAGCTGCTGCTGTACGCCGACGGGCCCGAGCGGTGGATCGGCGAGCGCCACGGCGAGATCTCGGAGGTCGGCGACCGGGCCGTCGTCCTGGTCCGCGGCGAGATGTGGCGCGTGCACCTCCCGACCGGGGGCTCGGGCACCTGGGAGGAGCATCAATCGGCGGTCACCGTCGCCGACCTGCACCTCCGCTTCTCGCACAGCTCGAACGAGGAGTACGTCGAGCTGGTGGCGTTCGTCGCCGACCGGCGCATCGACCTCCAGGCGCGCGCGCATCATTACCCGCTGCTGCTCCTCGCGCGCGCGCGGCTGGCCGACCAGCAGCGCGGTGTCGCCGAGCCGGAGCAGGGCTGGGTGCATCAGGACCGGCTGCTGGCGATGCTGAAGATCGAGCCTGGGCACCTCAACATCAGCATTCACCGCAGCCGCTCGCAGCTGGGCCAGGCGGGGGTGGTGGACGCGGCGAAGCTGGTCGAGCGGCGCAAGGGCACGCGGCAGCTGCGGCTCGGCACCGAGCGGGTCGAGATCGTCCGGGTCTGACGCGCGGCCCGCCGTAACGCCCTGGTAATGTACAGCTCGCTGGAGCCGTGAGAGGTTTGCTCCGCGAATCGGGGCGGTCGATGAGCTCTCCCTATATATCCGCGCGCGGTCGACTGTCGGGGACCCGGATCGCGGCGAGAACGGCGATATCCGTAGACGAAGCCGCTCTCGCCGCAGCTCCGGGCTCCCCGGGTCGCATAGCCACCACGCAGTGGCTCGACCGTCTGATTCGCGCCACCCTGGCCGGCCGCCTGACCGAGGCCGCGCTGCTGCGCTTCGGCGACAACTGCTATTATTTACCGTCGCGCCGCGAATTGGCGCTCATCCTGCGCGAGAGCCAGGCCGACCGCAAGGCGCACATGCTCGAGCGCTACGACTGTGACGACTTCGCCTACGCGATCAAGGGCGAGATGACCGCACACGCCTACGACACCGGCGAGCTGCGCTACGGCCTGTGCGTCGGCCTGGCGTGGGGCCGGTTCGACTGGATGACGACCGAGGCGCACGCGGTCAACTGGGCCATCACCAGCGACGAGTCGGTGTGGTTCATCGAGCCGCAGACCGACGACATCTACCCGTTCGAGCGCTGCCTCGGCGGCATCCGCCTGCTCCTCGTGTGAGGGCCGGAGCGGGCCGCAAGCGGGGACCGGGGCGCTGTGGACATTCGCTGTAATCGCGCGGTAACTGCCGCGCCGGCGCCAGCGCGTAGGATCGCCCGCGGAGAGCCATGCCGCCCACCGACCTCCGCGACGTCGACCTCGGATCCTTGCTGCGCGAGCTGGATCGGCGCTTCACGGCCGCCGCCGCGCCGGTCGACCTCAGCGGCGTGTCCTCGCGGGCGCTGACGGCCGCGCTGCTGCGGCGGATGGTCTCGGTCCACGGCTCGAACGACCTCGTCAACCTGCCCGCGTGCGGCGGCGAGCTGCCGCCGCGGCTGGGCGCGCAGTTCGGCGACCTCGACCTCGACGCGGGCCGGGCCGCCGACGTCCTGCGCGAGCTGCGGGCCGACGAGGAGGGCGTGGCGATCCTGTTCGACCGCGCCGAGCTCGGCGAGGTCGTCGACGGCCACTATGTGCTGCGCACGAGGCCGCTGCGCGAGCACTTCGACCTGTGCGACGACCGCTTCGCCCGCGAGCCGTGCCTGCCGAGCGCGCGCGGCTCCGGCTTCCTGGTCGCGCGCTACCCCCAGCGCCGGCGCAGCCGCTGGCTGGTGACCGCCTCGCACTGCATCGCCCCCGAGCAGCTCGCCAGCACCGTCGTCACCTTCGCCTTCGACCTCGAATCGGTGCAGGACGGCGCGGTCCGGATCGCCGTCGACGAGGTCTACGAGCTGCGCGCCGAGCTGTCGCGCTGCGCCGACGACGACCCCGCCGACTGGGTGATCTTCGAGCTCGACCGCGAGGTCGAGGGCCGCACGATCCGCCCGCTGGCGACCGAGCCGATCGCCGCCCTGCGCCCGGTCCACATCGCCGGCCACCCGCTGGGCCTGCCGCGCAAACTGGCCGGCAACGCGGTCGTGCGCGACAGCTCGGCCGCCGATCACTTCAAGGCCAACCTCGACGCCTACGGCGGCAACTCCGGCTCGCCGATCTTCGACTCCGAGACGCACGCGATCGTCGGCCTGCTGGTGTCCGGCCAGGAGGACCTGATGCCCTCGTTCGGCTGCAAGCTCGATCAATGCATGCTCGATCAGTGCCCCGGCGAGACTTGCACGCGCGTGGCCCTGTTCGCCGACTTCGTCCCCTATCCCGAATCGTAAAAGGAGGTATTCGTGCTGCTGTATCTGCTCACCGACTTCGCCCGCGACGTCGCCGGCGTCCGCGACCGCTTCGCCAACGACCCGGCCGCCGTGCTCGACGACTACAACGTCAAGCCCGCCGATTACAAGGCGCTGCTCGAGCTGCCCGACGGGATCGTCGCGCTGCTGCCCGTCGGGGTCGTCGACGCCATCCGCGCGATCAAGGACGTCCCGCCGCCGAGCCTGATGTGGCCGGGGCCGACCCTGTCGATCCGCAGCGTCAAGCCCGACATCGTCGCCACCGGCGCGCCCGTCACTCTCGCGCTCACGATCGAGATCGACCCGCCCGACGAGTTCTCCGGCGGCCCCGGCTTCGCGGTCGAGGTCTATTTCCGCAAGGAGCACACAGTGGTCCGCGGCGCCCCGGTGCTGCCGATCCCGGTGCCCAAGCCGCCGGTCGACGTCGTCACCTTCGAATGCCTCGCCAGCTTCGAGGAGCCCGGCGAGTACCAGGTCGACGTCGCGGTCACCCGCCTGAAGCCGCGGCCGTTCCGCAAGGTCGCCCGCTATTACGGCACCCTCAAGGTGCGCAAGGGCTGACGTGCCGCCCGTCCCGCACGAGGTCCTCGCCGCCGTCGCTCCGCACGTCCCCGCCGCGCTGGTCGCCCCGGCGCAGCTGCAGGCGCTCGCCGAGTGGTCGCGGCGGCTGCCGTCGGCGTTCAACTGGCTCGGCTTCGAGTGCCGCCTGGCGGAGGGCGACCCGCGCGTCGACTTCGCCGGCTGCTGCGAGGCGTGGGACGGCGGCCGCGACCACCTGGTCGCCGGCCTCGCCCGCGACCCCGAGCTGTGCGGCCCCGGCCCTTCGGCGCTGGTGCGCGCGTGGCCGAACGATCCGGCCCTGAAGGACAGCCCGTCCGTCTGGCTCGAGTTCGACTTCGTCGGCGCCGGGCCCCCGGCCGCGTTCGCCTTCCTCTGCCTCGACCCGGCCTGCGCCAACACCTTCCGCGCCCACCGCGGCGCCGAGCGGCCGCCGATGGTCGCGCTGATGGCGGCCGCCGAGCGCGGCGCGACCTTGCTCTTGGGGCATGCCCCATCGGCCATGTGCATCGATTCGCTGCGCCGCGCCGCCGAGGCCCTGCCGGCCTCCGGTCGGGCGCTGCACGTCGCCGCCACCCCGCACCGCGGCGGCGACGACCTGCGGATCCACTACGCCCTGCTGGCCGGCGACGTCGCGGGTTGGCTGCGGCGGATCGGCTGGCCCGGCGACCTGGCGACCGTCGAGCGGGCCCTCGCGGCCATCGGCGACGAGTTTCGCCAGGTCGGGGTCCAGCTCGCCGCCGGTGACTCGCTACGCCCGGCGCTCGGCCTCGAGGCCTACGTGTCGCGCGGCCCCGCCGACTTCCCGGCCTGGCAGCAGACCTTCGCCGCCCTGGCCGCCGAGGGCGCCTGCAGCCCCGCCAAGGCCCGCGCCCTGCTGGACGACTGGTGGGGTCACGGCACCGTGTCCCTGCCCGGCGCGCCGTGGCGCGTCGCCATCCACCGCCAGTTCTACGTCAAGACGGTCGTCGACGGCGACCGCCTGCAGGCCAAGGCGTACCTGGCGATCTTCCCGCGCTACACGCTGCTGTGATCGTGATGCGCGAGCCGGCGGCGCATTCGTCGGACAGACGAGCAGCGCGGCTCGTGGACCGCATGTCCAAACCCGAGCCGGCCGTGGGGGACAACCCTCGGGAACCCGACGACCACGAGTTCGAGGCATCCACGGTCTGCGGAGCGAACCAGCAGACTCAGCCGAGTGACGCGAGTACCGGGCTCCGGTGTTACCTGCCGCGCCGAGCCCACGCCCATGTTCACCTCCACGCTGAAGTACGCGCTCCTGATCCTCACCTGTTCGCTGGCTGCCTGCGGCGACGAATCCCGCGAGACGCCCTGTACCGCCGCGAGCTGCTGTGAGGATGACCCGACGGCTTGTGCAGCGCCGACCCTGAGCGAAGCGCAGGCGCTGGCCGCGATCGACTTCGTCGAACAGCAGTTGCTCACGGATCACCCGCGGACCCTCGACGGCCTCCCCGCGGCGACGGCGGACGCGTTCGACGGGGCGCGCGCCGCAGTGAGCGGACCGGTCACGGCCCACGACCTGGCAGGAGTCCTGTCCGCGACCCTGGCGACCTTCGCGGACGGTCACACCCGGATCGAGCTGCCCGCGGAGACGCGCTGGCTGAACCTGCCGCTCGTCTTCACCACGGAAGGACCCGTCGTCGCTGCGGACGCCGGCGAGCTCCGGCGCGGAGACCTGCTCGTCGAGCTCGAAGGGCGAGCAGACGCCGCGCTCCTCACCGCTCTCGCGCAGTACGTGCCGCACGAGAACCAGCATCGCGTCCGGGCGGTCGCGCCCACGATGCTCGTACGCGAGGACGTCCTGGCCTGGCTGGGCGTGAGCGGCGAGCAGGTGCGCGTGGTGATCGAACGCGACGGCGAGCTCCTGGAGCGCTCGCTCGCCTTCGAGGACGAGCCACCCGCCGCGCCCGAGCCGCAGCCGGCGCGCTACGAGATCGACGAGGCGCGGGGTGTCGCGGTGCTCCGTCTCGATCGATGCGTCTACGACGCGGCCTTTCAGGCGACGCTCGACGCGCTGCTCCGCGAAGCGCGGCAGCGCGAGGTTCACGACCTCGTGATCGATCTGCGGCACAACGAGGGCGGTGACGTGACCGTCGCCGTCGCCCTGTTCGTCCGGCTCGGCCGCCCCTGGAGCGCCTTCGCCGTCGAACAGCGCGCCTCCGAGGGGTTCTTCGCGGCGTTCCCGGTGTTCGCCTCGCCCGACGTGCACGCGGCGCTCGCGGCCTTCGGCGTCGACCTCTCGGCGCCGCTGTGGAAGATCCCGGCAGACGCGATCGCGGCGCTGGTCGGGGGTCAGCTCGCGCCGCCGACCGACGAACCGTTCACCGGCTCGGTGCACGCGCTCATCGGCCCGCGCACCTTCAGCAGCGCCAGCCTGTTCGCCATGATGATCCGCGACAACGCGCTCGGGTCGCTGTTCGGAGAGCCGAGCGGGAACGCGGCCAGCTTCTGGGGGCAGAACTATGCGCTCGAGATCCTCGAGACGGGGCTGACGATGCAGATCGCCACGGCGCGGAACGTACGCCTCGCCGCGGAGGGCCGGGACGCGCCGACGCTGACGCCCGACGTGTCGCTCGAGCTCCGGCGCGAGGACGTCGCAGCGGGCGAGGATCGCGTGCTGGCGGAGGTCTACGCGCGACTCGGGGATGATTGAGCGCGCGACGCCGCCGCGCTCCGGACGGGCGCCGAATCGTGCTAAGGACGAAAAGGCCATGATCGAGGTCGTGCACGTCACCAGCGCCGCGCAGGTCGAGCAGGCCCGCGCGCTGTTCCTCGAGTACCAGGCCTCGCTCGACGTCGACCTGTGCTTCCAGGGCTTCGCCGACGAGCTGGCGCGCCTGCCCGGCTCCTACGCCCCGCCGTCGGGCCGGCTTCTGCTCTGCACGGTCCACGCGGTCCCTCAGGGCTGCGTCGCCCTGCAGGCCCTCCCGCCCGCGGACTGCGAGATGAAGCGGCTGTACGTCCGCTCGCGGCAGCGCGGCCTCGGCCTCGGCCAGCGGCTCGTCGCCCGCGTGCTCGCCGAGGCGCGCGGGCTCGGCTACCGGCGCATGTTCCTCGACACCTTGCCGTCGATGGCCCGGGCGATCGCCATGTACGAGGCGCTCGGCTTCAAGGACGTCCCTCCCTATCGCCACAACCCGGTCCCCGGCGCCCGCTACCTCGCCCTCGACCTGTGACGCGCCGGACCGGGTCCATCGCCGCGACTGTCGACATTCGCGTCGGTGGAGAGATTCGTCGATCCTGCTCCATTGGGGCTGCCGGTCGCTCGAGCCCGAACCTCCTCATGCGACCCCGCGTTCGGGTTCGCCGGCAGCGCCGGTGAGCCGAGCCGCCGACGTTTCGCCCGCTCGCGCTGAGCCCGCCGCACCACGCTGGATTGTAGTCACGGCGTCGGCGCCGCCGCCTGCTCGACGTTGCCGCGTCTCCACCCTCCACCACGCTCTTCCTCGTGCCCCTCGCCTCGCTCCGCAGCTCCGGTTCCCCCGTCTTGCGTCTCGCGTTCGCAGCGTCCTGTCTGCTCGTCCTCGCGCCCCGGGACGTCACGGCCGCCGCCCCCCTGACCAACGCGATCCAGACCGGCTTCTGCGACGAGGTGCTCCCGCGCCTCGTCGACGTCGGCGAAGCTCTCGGCTACGCCATCGACCACGGCGAGTCCGGCTTCTCGGGGGCCAGCGGCGCGAGCGAGCTCCGCTGCATCTGTTCCGAAGGACAGGTTGCGATCGAGGTCGCCGACCGCGACGCCAGCGTCAGCGTCAACTTCGCGCGCGGACGTTCGGTGTTCGGCCTGGAGCTCGCGGGTCAGTTCCACGACTTCGGCAGCATTCAGCACACCTCGATCCTCGACGGGACCGCCGATCGTCTGGGCGGCTCGCTCATCTTCGCCGCCGACACCGCCGACGCCGCCGCGTTCGTCGAGTTCGACCTCGCGGGCCAGGTCGTGGCGGCCGACGGCGACGGCGGCCTCGTCAACGAGCGCTTCGCGCCGGTCCTGGCCGCCTCGACGGCCTGGAGGGACGCGCACGCGCTGATGCTCGCGCTGGCGGGCGTCCGGGACGCGGACAGGCCGTTGTCCGTAGCGATCCCGGACCCGCGCTGAGGTGCGTCGACGAGGCGAGCATTCAGCCTCGCGCTGCCGCCGGCGTCGCCCCGCGTCGGCCGGCGTGCTGCCATCATTCACGCCGGTCGCTCCTTGCGCCCGTCGGCGTGAATCGCAAACCGCCCCTCCTCGCGCGCGTGCACCGGCCCTGCGCTGCTCCACGGCCAGCCGCCGAAGCGGGTCCGCTGATAGTCGCCGTAGGCCTTTTGGATCTCCGCCTGCGAGTTCATCACGAACGGCCCGTACGCGGCCACCGGCTCGGCGATCGGTCGGCCCTGCAGCAGCAGCAATTCGCTCGCGGCCTCGCCACCCACCAGCTCGACCGCGACCTCGGGTCGCAGCTGAATGCAATGACCCACCGGCACGACCCGCCCGCCTGCCGTCAGCTCGCGCCCGCGGAAGAAGTACAGCGCGCGGTTCGTCCCCGGCGACGCCGCGGGCAGCGTCCAGCGGGCTCCGGGCGCCAGCTCGATCGACGCGATCGCCACGTCGCTGTCGGGCCGCGCCGCCCACGAGTTCGGCGGCGGCGCCGGCGGCTTCGCCTCGGCGAATTGCCCGGCGATCACCGTCACCTCGGCGCGCCGGCCCTCCGCGTCGACCGCCACGTGCGTCGGGATCGTCTCGCGCCACAGCATCGAGAAGTGCGGCGGCGCCAGCTTGCTCGCGCGCGGCAGGTTGAGCCAGATCTGGAACAGCTCGGCCGGGTTTTTGCCCTCGCGGTCGAGCAGCGGGAACATCTCCGAATGCACGATGCCGGCCCCGGCGGTCAGCCATTGCACGTCCCCGCCGCCGAACCGGGCCGCCGCGCCGAGCGAATCGCTGTGGTCGATGAGGCCGCGGCGCACGATCGTCACGGTCTCGAATCCGCGGTGCGGGTGGGCCGGGAATCCGGGCACCACGTCGCCGTGGTACATGCGCCAGCCGTCGATGCCCGCGAAGTCGTGGCCGATGTTGCGACCGGCCAGCGACGCCGCCGGCCCGAGCGCCTCGTTGCCCGCCGGGTACGCGTCGTCGTGGTGGACGCAGAAGAGGAACGGGTCGAGCGTCGGCCACGGCGGCTCGCCGAGCGGGATCACGCCCAGCACTGCGTCGACGGTCGAGGTGGAGGAGTCGTCTTGCTCGCGCATCACTCGCCGAGTATGCAGCCCGGGCGCGCCGGCGTAAGCCCGGACAGAGGAAAGCACTGTTGCCGTTTCGGCAACATCGCCCCGCAGGGCCCGTACAGCCGTCCGCAGGCGCTTTCGAGCTGCGCGAGAGGCCCGCACCGGCAGGGCCCGCGGCGCCCGCGCCACGCTTGTGACGGCCCCGGGCGGCGCGTACTGTGCCCCGCATGCACTCACTTACCACACGCGGCGCCCGGCTCTGCCGCCTCGCCGCGGCCGCGCTGGGGCTGCTGGCGGCCTGCGGCGACGACGGCGGCGACACCGGCCCTCTCACCGCCACCGCCGGCATCACCACCGCGCCGCCGCCGACCACCGCGCCGGGCACGACCACCGGCGACGTGTCCACGAGCACCACGGACGACGGCACCGGCACCACGACGAGCGCGGCGGTCACGACCGGGCCGACCACCACCACCGACGCCGCGAGCACGACCACCGGCCCGCTGACGACCAGCGGCGCGGCCAAGTTCGACCTCGGGGCGATGCCGGACGTCGGCATGACCGAGTGCGTCGATTGTGCCTTGACCATCGATTCACAGCAGTCGGGCACCCTGGCGATCCTCGGCCAGGACATCTTCGCCACCGCCGAGCTCCAGGGCGAGATCGTCTACGCGCTCGGCAACGCCGGCCCCGGCCGCTTCATCGCCACCGCCGACAGCAGCCTCCCGTTCAACGAGCAGTCCGACTGCCCGATCCGCGAATGGCTGGCGGGCAGCCCCGATCCGAACCCCAAGCTGTTCTGGTGGGGCTGGGGGCCGTCGGACGGCCCCGCCAATTGGAACTACCCCGGCGATTCGTCGGGCATCCACCTGCCGCCGCAGTACGTCGGCAATCCGGCCCAGCTCGCGGCCGACTACGACATCGTCATGTATCTCGAGGGCTCGGGCCAATACGACGGCGGCGATCAGCCGACCGACGCGGAGATGCAGACGTTGCTCGAGTTCGTCACGGTCCACGGCGGCGGCGCCTACATCAGCTCGGAGTTCGCCGGGTATCTGAAGCCCGCCGACTACGCGAGCATCAATCGCGTGCTGATGCCGCTCGGCGTCGAGGCGCTCGAGGTGAACCTCAACTGGGGCGACGT
The DNA here is from genome assembly GCF_026965555.1 of Nannocystis punicea. GTDB lineage: Bacteria > Myxococcota_A > Polyangia > Nannocystales > Nannocystaceae > Nannocystis > Nannocystis punicea. The sequence continues at coordinate 8,370,644 of NZ_CP114040.1, forward strand.
CAACGGCCAGATCGAGTTCACCTGCTTCCCCGCGCCGGTCGGCTGAGACCGCTTACGGCGTGAACCTCACCACGGCGAGCGCGGCGCGTCGGCCTGGAGCCGGCCGCGCCGCGGTGCTATCATCCGCGGCACCGAGGCCTCGGTGACCGATCCCCACGCACGTCCTCCCATCGACGCGGTCCTGCCCTCAATGATGGACGCAGTCGCCACGCTGGTGCGCGGCGTCGGCGAGGACCCCGCCCGCGACGGCCTCGAGCGCACCCCCGAGCGCGTCGCGCGGGCGCTGCGGTTCCTCACCAGCGGCTACGACCAGTCGCTCGAGGCGCTGCTCAACGGCGCGATCTTCGACGTCGGCCACGACGAGATGGTGCTCGTCCGCGACATCGACCTGTTCAGCCTGTGCGAGCACCACATGCTGCCGTTCATCGGCCGCGCGCACATCGGCTACATCCCCGACCGCAAGGTCGTCGGCCTGTCGAAGCTCGCCCGCGTGGTCGAGATGTTCGCCCGCCGCCTGCAGGTCCAGGAGCGGCTCACCCGCCAGATCGCCGAGGCCATCCAGGACGTGCTGCAGCCGGCCGGCGTCGGCGTCGTCATCGAGGCCAGCCACATGTGCATGATCATGCGCGGGGTGCAGAAGCCCAGCTCGTGGACGGTGACCTCGTCGATGGTCGGCGTGTTCCAGGACAACCTCAACACGCGCCAGGAGTTCCTCAGCCTCATCCGCCACAAGGTGGTGTTCTAGCGCGGGCCGGGAGCGCCGCGCACTCGAGTTCTTCGATGGAGATCTTCCGCGTCTACCGCTTCGAGGCCGCGCACCGCCTGCCCGCCGTGCCGCCTGGCCACAAGTGCAGCCGACTGCACGGCCACTCGTACGCGATCGACGTCCGCGTGCGCGGCCCGATCCGCGCCGACACCGGCTGGATCCTGGACCTCGGCGACCTCGACCTCGCCTGGGAGCCGCTGCAACGCGTCCTCGATCATCACTACCTCAACGAGGTCGAGGGCCTCGAGAACCCGACCAGCGAGATCCTGGCGCGGTGGATCTGGCGCCGCCTCAAGCCGTCGCTGCCGCTCCTGTGCGAGGTCGGCGTGCGCGAGACCTGCACGTGCGGCTGCATCTACCGCGGCGAGGACGAAGACGACCGCCGGCCGGCGACCTGAGGCCCCGATGACCGCCAGCACCGCCGCCGAACTCACCACGGTCGAGCTCACCACGGTCGAGCTTTTTAAAGATGCGATGAAGTTCTCGGCCGGGCACTTCACGATCTTCTCGGAGGACCGGCGCGAGCGGATGCACGGCCACAACTTCGCGGTCCAGATCAGCATCACCGGCGAGCCCGACGACAACGGGATGATGGGCGACTACGGCCAGTTCAAGCGCATCGCCATCGCCCTGTGCGACAGCCTCGACGAGTGGTTCCTCCTGCCCGGCCGCTCGCCGCACCTGACGCTGCGCGAGGACGGCGAATACGTGGTCGCCGAGTTCGCCGGGCGGGCGATCCCGTTCCTGCGCAGCGACGTGCAGGTGCTGCCGGTCCGCAACATCACGGTCGAGGAGCTGGCGCGCTACCTGTGCGACCGCCTGATCGACGAGGGCAAGGTCCTCGCGGTCGCGCCGATCCACCGGCTCACGGTCAAGGTCTCCTCCGGCCCGGGTCAGCAGGCCGTCGCCGGCTGGCGGAGGCCCGTATGAGCGCGGCCGCCGACACCGTGGTCCTCACCGGCGGCAGCGCCGGCATCGGCCTGGCGATCGCCGCCCGCGCGCGCGCCGACGGCCGGCGCGTCATCAACCTGTCCCGCAGGCCATGTCCCGTCGACGGCGCGGAGAACCTCGCGGTCGACCTCGGCGACGCCGCCGCGGTCGCCGACGCGGTGCTCCGCGTGCGCGACCGGATCGGCGCGCGCGGCCGGGTGCACCTGGTCCACAACGCCGCGTTCCCGATCGCCGACGCGGCCACCAACTTCGACGCCCGCGCCTGCGAGCAGGCCCTGCGGATCAACGTCGTCACCCCGGCCGAGCTGACCGCCGGCCTGCTGCCGACCATGGCGCCCGGCTCGTCGGTGACCTTCATCGGCTCGACGCTGTCGGAGAAGGGCGTGCCCGGCCGCCTGACCTACTGCGCCAGCAAGCACGCGCTGGTCGGCCTGCTGCGGGCCACGGTGCAGGACCTGTTCGGCACCGGCATCCACGCGGTGTGCGTCTGCCCCGGCTTCGTCGACACCCCGCTGCTCGACCCGCTGCGCGCGCGCGGCCCCGAGGTGATGCAGCAGGTGCTCGGCATGGTCTCGTACGGCCGCCTGCTCACCCCCGAGGAGGTCGCCGACATCGTCGCGTTCTGCCTCGAGCGGCCGTCGCTCAACGGCGCGATCATCCACGCCAACCTCGGCCAGCGCGAGAGCTGACGCTCAGGCGCCGAACACCGGGCGGAAGATCATCGCCGCGAGGATCCCGACGATCAGCGCCGCGAACGCGACCACGTGCGCGCGCCCGGCCCCGCGCTCGGCCGCGCTGACGACCACCACGTGGGCCGTGAGCGACAGCCCGAGCCCGAGCACGATCCACAATTCGGTCAGCGGGATCGCCGACAGCGACGCCAGCGCGAACCCGCCGCACCAGGCGATGAACAGCCCCGTCGAGGCGATCTGGTGCGTCGCCCGGCGCCGCTCCTCGCGGGTCTTCGCCAGCAGCGACGCGCCCGAACCGGCGATGAACAGCATCACTCCGGCGAACTTCGCCAGCAACACGAGATGAACGGCAGGCGTCTCCACCCAGCGAGGATAACCCGTCGACCCCCGGCGGCGCGCCCGCGACGACGCGTCGCAGCACTATGTCAAATCGGCGCCGCGCCCGCCCCGCCGCGCGAATGACGAGAGTTGCGAGCGTGCCGCGGCGATTCGTCGCAGGAGCGGGCTTCGGTCGCGGCGAATGTGACAGCATGGTCGGCGCGCGACCCGGGCGCGCGAAGCTCGGGGCAACGGCCACGGAGCGGGCTGCACGACGGCGGGCTCGTTGGGCTCCGGCATGTGCTCGAACACGAGCCGGCGGATTCGCCAGACCGCACCCGCGAGCACGACGGCGTGAGTGTCGACCATGCCTCCGCCGAAGTGCAGCGGTCTTTTCACCACGCGCCTTCGATCGTCTCGGAGCCGGTGATGAACCCGTCGCAGGTGAGGAAGGGAAACACGAGCGACAGGATCGCTGCGCCTCGACGCGTCACCCGGCCAAGGTTCGAGGATGCCCACGCGACGAGGACGCGGCCGGAGCACGAGGCGGTTCAGCCCGGTGCTCCGCCCGGTCGCCCCCGAGCGCTCGCGCGGTCGCCATGGGTTACACTGCGGTCGTGCGCGCCAGCGCAAGCTCTCTCGCGCCGGTCCCCTCGGTCTATCGCCAGACCACCCGGGGTCAATGGCTCGTGTTCGTCGGCATCGTCCTGGCGATGGTCTACGGCCCGACCAACGCGACAGTCCAGGAGCTCCAGGCCCAGGGCCTCGCGGTCGAGCGCTGGCAGCTGTTCGCCGTCGGTCTGGCGGGGGCCGCGGTGTACGTCGCGTCCGCCTGGCCGCTGTGGCGCGTCCTCGACGCCCTGCCGCTCACGCCCGGACGACGCGCGCGGAGCGGCCTGCTCCGCGCCCTGCTGTGCCTCGGCTACGTCGCCGTCGATGCCGTCGTGACCCTGGTGTTCCTCGAGCTGGCGGTCGCGCTGCTCGGCGCCGACCCAGGGGTTGTCGCCGCGCAGATGCGACCGGGCGAGGTCGTCGTGCGCGGGGCGGCCGGCTTCGCGGTCCTGATGCTCGCCCACGCGGTGCTGCAGCGGGCCCACGAGCGGGTCGAACGCGAGGTGCTCGCGCGCTCGCTGGCGCAGGCCAACCTGCGCGCGCTGTCGCTCGAGCTGCGCCCGCACTTCCTGTTCAACGCCCTCAACGGGATCGCCGCGCTGGTCCGCGACGACCCGCGACGCGCCGAGCGGATGCTGGTCGGCCTCGGCGACCTCCTGCGGCTGACGCAGCAGGCCGGCGCGGAGGGCCAGGTGCCGCTGCGCCGCGAGCTCGAGCAGGTCGACCTCTACCTCGAGCTGCAGGCGATGCGCTTCGGCCCGCGGCTGACCGTCGTCCGCGACGTCGATCCCGCGGTCCTCGGCGCGCGCGTGCCGGGCATGCTCCTGCAGCCGCTCGTCGAGAACGCGCTCGCCCACGGCATCGGCCCGCGACCCGGGCCGGGGCGGCTCTGCCTCGGCGCGCGCCGCGAGGGCGAGACTCTGGTGCTGCGCGTCGACGACGACGGCGTCGGCCTCGCGCCCGGCCGGCGCGAGCGGACCGGCGTGGGCACGACGCGGGCGCGCCTGACCGCGATGTTCGGCGAGGCGGCCCGCTTCACGCTCTCGCCCGGAGACGGCGGCGGCACTGCGGCCGAGCTGAGGATCCCCTTTCAACCGTGGCAGGCAGCATGACTGCGCTGCGGGTGGTCATCGCCGACGACGAGCCGCTGGCGCGCAGCCGCCTGCGGGCGCTGCTCGGCGATCATGCCGACGTCGTGATCGCCGCCGAGGCCGAGGACGCCGACTCCGCGCTCCAGGCGATCCGCAGCGAGCGACCCGACCTCGTCCTGCTCGACGTCGAGATGCCGGGCGAGGGCGGCGTGGCGCTGGCGCGGCGGCTCCACCTGACGCCGGCGCCGCTGATCGTGTTCGTCACCGCGTACGCCGACCACGCCGTCGACGCCTTCGAGACCGGCGCCGTCGACTACCTGCTCAAACCGTTCGACGAGGCCCGCCTGGCGACCGCGCTCGCCCGCGTCCGCGCGGCGCTGGCGGCCCGTCGCGCGCTCGCGGGCGGCGCCCCGTCGGCGTACCTCGAGCGCGTCGCGGTCACTCTCGGCAAGCGGACCCTCTTCGTCGCCACGGCCAGCGTCGACTGGTTCGCGGCGAGCGCCAACTACGTCGAGCTGCACGTCGGGTCGGAGGTTCATCTGCTGCGCACCACCCTGAGCGCCCTCGAGGCCCAGCTCGACCCACGCGTGTTCGTGCGGATCCACCGCTCGTACGCGGTCCGGCTCGACGCGGTGAAGGAGCTGCGCAGCCTCGGCGCCGGCGAGTACCGGGCGATCCTCGCCGACGGCGTCGAGCTGCCGGTCAGCCAGCGCTACCGCGACCGCCTGCCGCGACCGTGAGCGACGCCCGTCCCGCGAGCGGCCGCGTTCGTCCCCGCGACGCCGGCGTTCGTCCCACCAGCACCGGCCCGCCGCCGCCTGCCCCCGTACCCTCGCCGCACACGAGGTCACGCGATGTCGCAGAGAGCAGCCGGGCGATGGTCGAAGATGGGGGCAGCGCTGGCGCTGCTGGGGTGTACCACGATGGACGAGTCGATCGTCGAGACCGACGCCGGTCGCGTGCGCGGCACGCTGACCGACGAGGTCCGCCTGTTCCAGGGCATTCCGTACGGCGAGCCGCCGGTCGGCGAGCTGCGCTGGCAGGCGCCGCGTCCGGCGAGCGCGTGGACGGGGATCCACGACGCCACGCGTCCGGGCAACCGCTGTCCGCAGGTCGGCACCGCGTACGTCGACATCCAGAGCGACACCGAGGATTGTCTGTACCTCAATGTCACGACCCCGCGCGGGACGGGCTCGTCGCGTCCGGTGATGGTGTGGATCCACGGCGACGGCGCGATCGGCTCCGGCGACCTGTTCGACGCCCGCCGGCTCGCCAGCGAGGGCGACGTCGTCGTCGTCACGATCAACTTCCGGCTCGGCGTGTTCGGCGGCTTCGCCTATCCCGGCCTCGAAGGCTCCGGCACCTTCGGCCTGCAGGATCAGCAGCTCGCCCTGCGGTGGATCCAGCGCAACGCCGCGGCCTTCGGCGGCGACCCCGACAACGTCACGCTGTTCGGCGTGTCGTACGGCGCCTCGGCCACGACCGCCCACCTGACGTCGCCGACCGCCGCCGGGCTGTTCCACCGCGCGATCCTCCACAGCGGCGAGGCGATGATGGACATCGTCCCCGGCAGCATGGGCCCGGACGTGCCGGCCGACCCGTGGATCCTGTGGGCCACGCGGGACGAGCAGGAGCAGCTCGGCACCCACGTCGCAGCGCAGCTGGGCTGCACCGATCCGGCAGCGGCGCTCGCGTGCCTGCGCGGCCTGCCGGTCGCGCAGATCCTCGCGCTCCCCGCCGTCATGCACATGTTCCAGCCGTACGTGCCCGGCGAGGAGGTCCTCCCGGACAACCCGGGCGAGGCCCTGCGGGCGGGTCGGTTCAGCCCGATGCCGGTGCTCGCCGGTCACACGCGCGACGAGCATCACATGTTCGTCGGCCTGTTTTACGATCTCGTCGGCGCGCCCGTCACCGCCGCGCAATACCCCGAGTTGCTCGCCGCGGCCTTCGCCGAGCGAGCCGAGGCGGTCGCGGCCGAGTACCCGCTCGCCGACCACGCCTCGCCCGGCGCGGCCTGGGCGAAATTGCTGACCGATCGCCTGTGGGCGCGGAGCACCGCCGAACAGAACGCGTCGCTCGCCGAGCGCGGCCCGGTGTACTTCTACGAGTTCGCCGAGGCGAGCGCCCACGACCTCCCGTTCGCGCCCGAGCTGCGCACCGGCGCTTTTCACAACGACGACGTGCAGTACCTGCTGAGCGACGGCTCGCAATTGACTCCGGCGCAGCTGGGATTGTCGCAGCAGATGATCCGCTACTGGTCGAACTTCGCCCACACCGGCGATCCGAACGGCGACGGCCTGCCGACCTGGGACCGCTTCACGGCGGCGACACCGAACGTGCTGGCGCTGGCGGCCGGCGAGGGCGGGATCCGGCCGATCGATCACCGCGCCGAGCACAAGCTCGAGTTCTGGGCGACGCAGCCGTGACCGACTCCACGCATTCGCGGCTCGTCGCGCTCCACCCGATGAGCGCGGTCGTCCTTCCAGCCCGGGCGCCTCGACGAGTTCCGGGCATTCGCGGCTCCGCGAGCGCGCCCCAACGATGGCAGTCATCGTCGCAGGCGCCGAGCGCCTCGCCGAGCTCCGCGCACTCGTGACTCGTCGAGCACTTTTCAAAATGCTAGCAGTCGCGGGCGGCTGCTCGCCCGCGACCGCCGCGGATCACGCCGCTCAGAACTTCAGCGTCGCCACCGCCCCGATCTGCGCCTTGCTCACCTTCTTGAAGCTCGCGCGCATCAGCTCGCCGGCCGCGCAATTGGCCAGGGCCGGGTTGCCCGCGTCCTCCTGCGGCGCGGACGACAGCACCTTCCCGTCCGGGCCGGCGATCGACAGCTTGATCGTCACCTTCTCGCCGCCGCGCGCGTGGACGCGGCAGCGCTCCAGCGCCGCGGCCTTGGCGGCGCGGGTGCCGTCGGCGATGTCGGCCGGCTCGAGCTTCTCGGGCAAGCTGTCCGTCGAGACAGACGGCGCCGGCTCGACCTTGGCCGGCGCCGCGGGCTTGGCCTTGCACTTGTCCGGCGAGAGCAGGCACTCGACGCTGTCGTTCGCCGGCCCGGACGGGGCCGCGGGCGTCACCACTTTCACGGGCGGGGGCTTGTCGGCGCTCGGCGTCGCCGGCTTGACCACCGGCTTGCGCGGGCGCTTGCTCGGCGCGGCCTCGGGCGTCTCGGCGGGGATCTCCGCCGCGACCGCGACCGCCTCCGGCTCCGCTTCGGGCTCCGGCTCCTCCTCGGGCTCCGCCGCCGACGCCACCACCATCGGCGCCTGCGAGATGTGGCGCTCGATGATCACCGGCGCCGGCATCGGCCCTTGCGTCGCCAGGAAGCCCGCGAGTCCCATCATTCCCAGCGCCACCACCCCGAGCAGCAAGTACAGCGGCATCGGCGGCGGCGCCGCGGTGGCCCGACCCCGCACCGGCGTCGGCGGGATCACCGGCGGCGGCGCGGTCAGCTCGCTGAAGCGAGGCGCGCGCGCTTGCGGCCGCTCGGCCTGAATCACCGCACCCATCGCCCGCACGTCGATGAGCCCCGAGCCGTCGGTCGGCTCCGGCTGGCTCACCGGGCGCTTCGCCACTGCCACCGGCGCGGGCGACTCGGCGACTCGGGCGACGTCCAGCGAGCCCAGGCTCGCGAGCGAGAACAACACCGAATCTTCGTTGCGGGCGCCCTTCATGCGGCCCGCGCCTCGAACTTCCCGGCCGGCGATCGACTCGCCGCACCGGCTGCACCGCGGGGTCGAGGACGCGCCCGCGGCGGACAAGATCAGGGCACCATGGTGATCGCATACGAGGGTCATGACGGCGTACCTTCCATTCGCCGCAACTCGCCGCGACGGACAGGATCGTGGGACCGCCGTCGCTGGAGCTGCGCCGAGGAAATGAGGCTGCTGTCCCCAACGACCCCGCGGCGCGATCGATCTACGCCGCGAGGTCGACCGCCCCCGCGTCACCGCGGCGGGATCTGGAGCACCACGAATTCTTCGTCGTCCGGCCGCCCGTCGCCGCGATGGCGGCCGACGCTGAACGGGAAGTTGTTGTCGTTGGCGACCAGCACCTGCTCCCGCGGCAGGAGCACCAGGCTCTCGATGGTGACGAACGGCATGGCAAAACGACCCTCGCCCACACCCACATCCCCTGGGACCGCCGGCGCGAGGCCGTGCGGGTCGGCGATCGCCAGCAGATCGATCCTTGTCACCGCTCCGGTCGTCGCGCCCGGCGCGCCGAGGCTGAGCTCGCGGATCGCCTTGAAACCGCCGAGCTCGCCCTCGCTGTCGTCGCGCTCGATCACGAACCCGCGCCCCTCGCCGTCGAGCTGGAAGTCGGCCGCCGCGACCGCGCGCGGCTCCAGGCGATGGACCCAGCGCCTGTCCGTATATGTCCTTTGCGACAGGTCGTACTCGTGGATCCACACCTCGCCCGCGGGCGCCCCCGCGACCGGCTTCTCCAGCATCGGCAGCAGCGCCGGCGGCGAGCTGCGCAGCGCCATGCCCTCGAACCCGCCGCTCGTCGCCACCCGCAGCGGCTGCGTCCGCGCGGTCACCCCGTGCGGCCACCCGAGCCCCGCCAGCCACGGACTCGGCCCAGCGGACCCGACCGGGAGGTTGACCCCGTCGGCCAGCAAGAACACGGCCCCGATCGCCGGCGCCCGCTCCTGCACCTGCAACAGGGTGCGCACGTCGAAGCTCTGCACCCACGCCCGCTCGGCCACCCCGGCGGCGACGATCGCCTCGACCACCCGCTCGGCGAACAGCGCCGCGAAGTCGTCCTCCGGCGTCAACTTGGTCTCGACGCTGAATCGCACCCGCCGCGCGTTGGCGGCCCGCCGCGCCGCCTCGGGGTGGCTCGCCCCGGGCCCCGCGGAATAGTAGTCGGCGTACGCCGCGACGAACCGCAGCCACTGGGCCAGAGTCGGCGGCGTGTACGGATCGGCCAGACCCTCGGCGCCGGCGAACGCGACAGTCACCGGCGACAGCGCGCGATCGTTCTTCTGTTCGGGGCCGCGCACCAGGCCGTCGCACACGAACCGCCGCTGCAGCTCCGCGGCCGTCGACGCTCGCACCTCCCGCGACCCCTCACCGAGTAAGTCCCGGCACTTGCGAGGATCGAGCTGCGGGTCGTGCCCGAGCACCGGCACTCCGTCCGCAGTCAAGGCGACATCGGTCTCGAGCGTCGTCACCAGGTGATCGAGCGCCGCCTCCATCGCCGGCAAGGTGTTCTCCGGCCGCAGGTCGCGCGCGCCGCGGTGACCTTGCAGGTCGATCTTCTCGCGCCGAATCAACCCCTCCGCGTCGACCAGCTCGGGCACCCCGTCGCCGTCGCCGTCGAAGCTGCGCGCCGCCTGGACCAGCAGATCGGGCCGGTCGGAGATGATGCCGTCGACCCCGATTCGCATCAGCGCGTGCATCCGCGCGACCTCGTTGACAGTCCACACCACCACCGGGAAGCCGGCCGCCTTCAGCGACTTCACGTCGAACAGCTCGCGCCCGAGCTCGCCCGGCGCGTCGTCGATCACCATCGCGTGATGCGGCGACAGCACCGGCGGCCGCGTCGCTCCGCGCTGCGCGGCGCGCCAGCCCACCGCGTTCATCAGCCGCAGCGCCGCGCCCTCCTCGTTGTACGGGTTCTGCGGCGCCCGCAGCTCGAGCCCGGGGTTCTCCAGATCCGGCAAGCCGATCGGCGGCTCCAGCACCACGCCGTCGGCCGACGTGTGCAAGAGGAACGGCCCGAATTCGTCGCCGAACCACAGCGTCCCGTCGGGCGCGCGCTGCATCGATTCGGGATCGAAGTCGGCGCCCGTCAGCACCCGCCCCTCGCTGAATTGCTGGACGAGGGGGAACGCGATCTTTGCCGCCGGATCGCGGAGCTCGAAGTGCCCGACGACCTCGACCGCGCCGCTGCCCCCGTCGGCGGTGCGCGGGTCGAGCCGCAATGTATAGACCCGCAGGTGGAAGGCGGCCGAGTTCTCGATCTTCCCGTAACCGTTGTCGGCGAGCGCGAGGTACGTCCCGTCCGCGTTCGCCAGCAACGCCGAGAACCCCTGCACCGGCTGCGACACGAACGGCGCCTGTTGCCCGTGGATCGCCTGCGGACCGAGCCGTGCGCCCGAGGGCGGCCCGGGCGCGAACGTGGCCGCCGGCAGCACCGCCCGCCCCACCAGAGTCGCCGGCGGCGCCGCGGCCTGCCCCCCGCACGCGCACACCCACGCCAGCACCAGCGCGCCCCGCACCTCAACCTCCTCCGGTGTTTTCGGCCATCCAGGCCACGGTCCGGTCGAGATCCGGCGGCGACGTCCAGGCCGGCATGAACTGCGGCGCCCGCGTCCAGCCGTTCCCGAGCCCGCAGTAGTAGCGGTCGGCGCCGAAGATCGCCAGAGTCATGTCGAGGTACGTCGAAAACGTGACGCAGTCCGACGAACCCATGTCCGCGCCGTAATCGTCGGACACCATCATCACCGGCTCGGGCCCGAAGATCAGGTCGCCGTGCTTGCAGCGCGAGTAGTGGTCGACGCACACCACGCGGACCGGGGGCTCCGGCTCGAGCATCGCCCCGAACATCGCCGCGAGATCCTGCGGCTGGATGGGGCCGACGTGCCTGTCAGCTCGCCATGATGTAGACATGGCCTTTCGGACAGGCAGTAGATTGATGCACCCCGGCGGCTGACGCTCGTCGGGCCAGCCGAACGGCACCGTACGCGAGGCGTACTCGCGGCCGCGCAGGCCCCACTCGAGGAACACGCCGTCGTGCGCGCCGTAGAACTCGCGCAGCGCCGGCGGCAGCGGCGAGCCCACCGCCTCCTCGGCCTCGCGCAGGTCGACCTCGGACGCCGGCGGGCCGATCACGACCTCGTAGACCTCGACCTGGGGGTGCGCGCGCAGGCAGGCGACCATCGCCTCGAAGCGCGCGCGGAACGTCGGCGTGGCGCCCATGACCACGCGCGATCTGGCCCGCGCGCGCCCGCCCTGTCAAGCCCGCTCAGGCCGCCATCGCCGCCGTGCGCACGTTCTCCGGCGAGATCCCGAAGTGCGAGCGCACCTGCTCGATCGGCCAGGTCAACATCGCCGCCCAGTCGGCCCCGAACAGCGGCCGCGTCGACTTGCCGAGGCGCCAGCCGCGGGTGATCGCCTCGAGGCGGCGGTCGCCGTCCTCGTGGTCGAACAGCATCCCGTTGAGCAGCCCCGCCGACAGCAGCAGGTGACCGAGCGGCGACTGCAGCTGGGCGATGTAGAACGCCTGCAGCCCGAGCTCGCCGGCCACGTCGGTGTCGAAGCCGAGCACCGTGTGCCACAGGTCGTGGCTGCGCTCGAGGTGCCGCTTCATCTGCATCGCGTCGCCGGGGGTGTCGAGCGCGCTGTGATAGACCCCGGCCGGGTCGAGCTCGCGCTGGTCGAGGAACCTGGCGAATTCGCGCCCCAGGCTGCCCTCCGGCAGCGCGCGCAGATCCTCGAGCTTGAGCTGCAGCGGCGGCAGCGGGCGGGCCAGGTACGCCTTCACCTCGGGCCTGGCGAGCATGCGCTGCAGAGCGGGCGACTCGTCGACCGAATCGGCGAGGGCGAACACCAGGTCGAGGCGGTTGGTGTCGCGGACGAGGCGGACATACGTGCTGGCGAAGCGGATCAGGCCGACGATCTTGCGCATGAGATTCACTCCTTGCGGGCTTGCGGAGAAGATGAGCCTTTGCTCAGATCCTCGCTACTCGCTTTTGTCCCGTGGCCACCTCCGCCCGCAAGAAGCCCGTCAAACGCCGCCGCAACCCGATTCAGAGCCGGGGTCAGGCCACCGTCGACGCCATCGTCGAGGCTGCCGCTCAGATCTTGGCGCGCAAGGGGCCGACCGCCGCCACCACCAACGCGGTGGCGGCCCGCGCCGGCGTCAGCATCGGCACGCTCTACCAGTACTTCGCCGACCGCGACGCGCTGCTGCAGGAGATCGGTCGCCGCCACGTCGCCGAGATGCAGGCAGTGCTCGCCGGCGCCCTCGGCGGCATCGACGGCCTGCCGCTGCCCGAGGCGGTCGAGCGCCTGGTCGCCGCGATCGTCGCCAGCCACCGCGTCGCCCCGCGGCTGCACCAGGCGCTGCACCAGTCGCTCGCGCGCGACCACCTCGACACCATCGACGCCTTCGAGGTCGCGGTCGAGGCCATGGTCTCGCGCGCCCTCGCCGGCCGCGACGAGCTCGACCTGCCGGCGCCCGAACTCACCGCCACAGTGCTGGTCCGCGGCCTCGGCGGCCTGATCCGCACCACCCTCCGCCGCGAGCCCGAGCGCCTCGACGACCCCGCCCTCGCCCGCGCCATGCGAGCGATGATCCTGGGCACGCTCGGCGAGAGCCGCCGCGATGCGTGAGCGCATGGCCGCCCCGCGCGACGAGCTCTCTGACCATCACGTGTCCCGTACGACATGCCCTCGAGGACATGCCCTGTTCAACATGGTCTTTTAGCCATGCCCTTCAGGACACAGCCGGATCACGCGCCCCTGCCCGCCGCAGCACGAACAACCTCGCCGCCGGCGCCGCGGCCGGACCGGGCAGCGTGCTCGCGGCCTCGTGCTCGAGCGCGAACCCTGGGGCGAACAGCGCCGCGATCGTCGCGCTCGAGTACTGCGTCACGCCCGCGGCCGGCTCGGCCAGCGTCTTCACGATCAGCACCCCGCCGGCCCCGATCAGCCGGGTCATCGCCGCCGCGTGGCGTTCCGCCTCCGCGCGGCCGAGCAGGTGCAGGCACGCGCGGTCGAGGACGACGTCGAAGCGCCCGCGCAGCCGCGTCTCGGTGATGTCGTCGCACAGCCAGATCGCCCGGCTCGCGGGCGCGCGGGCGCGGGCCTGCTCGAGCGCTGCCGCAGAGATGTCGGTCGCGACCACGGTGTGCCCGCGCCCCGCAATCGCCGTCGCCAGCGCGCCGAGGCCCGTCCCGACCTCGAGCACCGACAGGCCCGACGCGCCCTCGCGCTCCAGCGCCGCCAGCAGGTCGGGATCGGCCGCGTCGCGCTGCCACGGCAGCTCCTCGGCCGCGTGCGTGCGGTACAGCCGGTCCCAGCCCGCGGCCCCGCGCGGGACCTGGGTGAGCACCGCGCTCGCGCGCTCGCGGACGATCGCCTCGAGCAGCTGCACCACCACCTCCGGCGGCGGCGCCCCGCCGAGCATCGGCGTGCGCGTCGCGGGCGCGTCGGCGACCTCGAGCGCGCGGGCCGGATGCGCCACGTGCAGCCCGTCCTCGACCAGCCGGGCCAGGTTGCGCTGCACGGCCGCCTCCGCGTACATCGCAGGGTTCATCGACGGCACCACCAGCACCGGCGCGCGCGTGGCCAGGGCGATCGCCGCCACCACCGACGCGTGGTCGCCCGCGGCGAGCCGGCCGATCGTCGTCGCCGAGGCCGGGCAGATCAGCACCGCGTCGGCCCACTCCGCCAGCTCGATGTGCGGCACGCGATGCGCCTGACCTTCGGGCCAGATCGCGCTCACCACCGGCGCGTGCGTCAGCGCCTCGAGCGCCTCGGCGCGGACGAACCGCAGCGCGCTCTCGGTCGCCGCCGCGCGCACCTCGAAGCCGCGCGCCTGCAGCCGTTGAATCAACGCGGGTGCGTGCATCGTCGCCGCCGCCCCGGTGAGCCCCAGCACCAGCCGCGGCCCGGCCGCGCGCGCCGGCTTCGGCGCCGCGGGCGTCTCGAGCGCGCGCCCCCGTAGCAGCAGGCCGAGCAGCTCCCCGATCACCTCGGGCCGCTCGATCGGCGCCCCGGCCAGCGCCTCGACGTGCGCCAGCACCTCCGCGCCCGTGTGCGGCGCCTCGAGGAACGACAGCACCGCGGCGGCGAGCGCCGCCGAGTCGCCGGCGAGCGCGTGGCCCTCGCCCTCGGGGGAGAGCACGACCATGCGGTCGCCGCATTCGTAGATCCGGACCACCGACGCGCGGCGGAGGTTCCATTCGGTCCAGCGCTCGGGGTCCTTCATTCGTCGTCCTGGTTCTGCTCGCAGCCCGACCGGGCCGCCCGGGATGCTATCATATGATCAGCATCTGGCACTGACCGTCGATCCACGCGCACAGCTGCTGCACCCCGCAGACCGCCTCGTCGGTGATCTTGGCGCAGTCGACGGTGCACTGCTGGATCTCCGGCGGCCACGCGCACAGCGGCGTCGCCACGCAGGTCGGCTGGTCCTCGATCTCCTCGCAGTCCGGCACCCCGTCGGTGTCGGCCTCCGTGGTCGTGGTCGTCGCCGTCGCCGCCGTCGCGTCCGTGGTCGTGCCGGTGGGCTCGGGGCCCATCGTCGTCGTGTCCGTCGTCGTCGTCGTGCTCGTCGTCGGGCCCTCGGTCGAGGGCCCGGTGGTCTCGGTCATCGTCGTCTTGTCGGTATTGCTGCAGGCCGGCGTCGCGGTCACCGAGGACACCGCGAGGATCGCCGGCACGCACAGTCTTCGTCCGATGTCGGGTCTCACGGCCCCAGCCTACCACGCCGCCCGCCCGCGCGGATCGCGGGCTCTGCGGCCCCTGCCCCCCAGGTCTGCGCGCACGCTCGAGCTAAAGTGACGGTGCCCCGCCGATCGTCCGGCAGACCCCCGCAGGTCGAAACGGACATGTTTTAATAGACATGTCCTAAAGCCCAGGTAAGTTACGATGTCCACCAGCCCCCACATCCGCGCCGCCGAGGTCGTCCTGCCCTGCGCCGAGCTCGACCCGGCGATCGCCTTCTTCGTCGACGTCCTCGGCTTTCGCCTCGACGCCATCGCCCCGGCCGACGCCCCGCGGTCGGCCCTGCTGAGCGGCCACGGCCTGCGCCTGCGGCTGCAGCGGGGCGCGGCGGGCCCGGCGGGGCTCCTGCGGCTGGCCTGCGACGATCCGGCGCGAGTGGCAGGCGGGGCCACGGAGCTGGTCGCGCCGAACGGCACCCGGATCGAGCTGGTCGCCGCCGACCCTCCACTCGAGCTGCCGCCGCTCGTACCCGCGCTGGTGCTCACGCGCGCCGGCGACGAGGCCCACCGCGGCGTCGGCCGGGCCGGCATGCGCTACCGCGACCTCATCCCCGGGCGCCTGGGCGGCCGCTTCATCGGCTCGCAGATCGGCATCGTCGCCGGCGGCCCGGTGCCCGACTACGTCCATTACCACATCGTCCGCTTTCAGCTGATCTACTGCCTGCGCGGGCACGTCCGCGTCGTCTACGAAGATCAGGGCCCGCCGTTCGAGCTGCACGCCGGCGACTGCGTGCTGCAGCCGCCGCACATCCGCCACCGCGTGCTCGAGAGCTCCCCCGGCCTCGAGGTGCTCGAGGTCAGCTGCCCGGCCGAGCACGACACCTTCGTCGACCACGCGCTCGCGCTGCCGACCGGCGAGCTGCGGCCCGGGCGCGACTTCGGCGGCCAGCGATTCGTGCGTCACCAGGCCGCCGGGGCCCGCTGGGGCGCGTGGCGCTTCCCCGGCTTCGCCGCGCGCGACACCGGCATCGCCGCCGCGACCGCGGGCCTCGCCGACGTCAAGGTGGTCCGGCTGCACGGCGGCGACGCCACGCCCGTCACCCGGCACGACGGCGAGCTGCTGCTGTGGTTCGTGCTCGCGGGCGCGGTCACGTGGCTGGGCCCCACCGCCGAGGCGCTGGCCGCCGGCGATTGCGTGGTCGTCCCGCCCGGGATGCCGCACGCGCTCACCGCCTGCTCGCCCGATTTCGAGCTGCTCGAGGTGCGCCTCCCCGCGTGACGCCGGCCCTCGCGTGATAGTCTGACGATTCGCATGCCCGCCCCCGCCCGGTCGCTACGCGCAGCCTTGCTCGTCGCCCTGCTCGCGCCGACCTGCACCGGCCGGCGCACCGAGGTGCTGGCGAGCGCCGGCGAGGGCGCCGAGCAGGTCCGCCTCGTGCTGCAGCGACAGACCAACCGCTCGGGCAGCTCGCACGCCGCCTTCGCCCCGAGCTGCGACACGTACACCGTCGACGAGGTGTTCCTCGAGGTCCCGGGCGCCTCGCGCAAGGTCTGGTGGGATCACGATCCCGGCCTCGAGTACGAGATTGCGATCGAGGCCCCCGGTCGGTTCGCAGTGCGTCGCGGCCGCGGCCCGTGGGCCACGTACACGAGCGCCGGCGAGCGCCTCGAGCCGGTCGCCGGGCGTGATGACCGCGAATCACCCTCTCCGCGGCAAGCCCGAGAATGAATCACCGACAAGCGGCAGGCCCGCCGACGAATCATCGTTCCGCGGCAGGCCATCGGTGATCGTCGGTCCGCGGCAGGCCCGCCAATGAATCGCCATTCCGCGCAGCCCGCGGCGAATCACCGTTCCGTGGCGAGCCCGCCGATGAACCATCGCTCTTCGGCGGGCCCGCCGTGAATCCGCGCTCCGCGGCCCGCCGACGAATCATCGTTCCCTCGGCAAGCAGGCGCGCCGGAGCTCCTCGGTCTGCGGCAGACCCGCCGGGGAACCACCGTTACGCAGTCTACGGTGACTCCCCGTTCAGCGGCAGGCCCACCGCTGAATCCCCGCTCCGCGCCAGCCCGACCGCGAATCATCGTTCCACGCCCGCCCGGCGGCGAATCATCGCAGTCTGGCGGCGCCGCGATCGCGGCTATGCTGGCGCGATGGCGTCGCCCGAATACCCGCTCCTGTCGAAAAACTTCTTCGCCGACCCTTACCCGCTGCTGCGACGGCTGCGCGACGAGTGCCCGGTCTATTACCACGCCCCGCTCGGCGCGTGGTTCCTCGCCCGTCACGACCACTGCACCGCCGCGGTGCGCGATCGACGTCTGGTCAATGCCCGGGCGCGCCAGCTGCTGTCGACGCTGATGCCCGCGCTGCACGGCACCGACGAGCTCGCGGCGATGATCGGCCAGTGGTCGCGCCTGCTGTGGTTCCTCGACCCGCCGCGGCACACCAGGAGCCGCGGCCTGGTGATGCGGGGCTTCAGCGCCGCGGCGATCGAGCGCGTGCGCGACGAGGTGCGCGCCAGCGTCGAGGACGCGCTGGCGAGCGTGCCCGGCGGAGGCGGCGAGCTCGACGTGGTGTGGCAATTCGCCGACCCGATCGCCCTCGAAGTCCTGTGTGCGATCTTCGGCCTCCCCGGCGAGCTGCGGGCCGACTTCCGCCGCTGGACCACCGACATCATGCAGGTCGCGGGCGCCGGCGCCACCGACGAGGACCCCGCCCTGCGGGCCACGGATTCGTCCGTCAAACTGTTCGGGCTGCTCGCGGCGCTCGTCGAGGAGCGGCGCGCGCGGCCGGGAGACGACATGATCAGCCGCTTCCTCGGCGACGACCGCGACGACCCGGCAGTGCTCGAGGAGGTCACGATCCAGTGCTTCCAGATGGTCGGCGCCGGCTACGTCACCTCGCGCAATCAGATCGCCTGCGCCGTGCTCGCCCTGCTCGAGCACCCGGACGAGCTCGCCCGCCTGCGCGCGACCCCGGGCCTGCTCGGGCCGGCGATCGAGGAGCTGCTGCGCTTCGCGCCGTCGGTGCTGACCACCAATCGCCTGGCCGCGGAGGACCTCGAGATCGGCGGCCAGCAGATCCGCCAGGGCGAGCTGGTGTTCCCGATCCTCGCCTCCGCCAACCGCGACCCCGCCGCCTACCCCGATCCCGACCGCCTCGACCTCGCGCGCGGCGGCCGACCCATGACCTTCAGCATCGGCCCCCACTACTGCCCGGGCGGCCCCCTGGCCCGGCTCGAGCTCGAGGAGGCGCTGCAGGGGCTGCTGCGATTCCCATCGTGGCAGCTCGTCGGCGGATTCGACTACCGCGGCGCCAGCTTGCAAGACCGCGGCCCGTCGCAGCTGCGCGTGCGCCTCGGCGTTTGATGCCACCGGGCATTCGTCCCCGTATTCCCATGTTCCCTCGGCCTCGCCAGCCTGGCGAATCGCGCCTCTTCAAAATTTA
This sequence comes from Nannocystis punicea, assembly GCF_026965555.1. Taxonomy (GTDB): domain Bacteria; phylum Myxococcota_A; class Polyangia; order Nannocystales; family Nannocystaceae; genus Nannocystis; species Nannocystis punicea. The sequence continues at coordinate 8,388,915 of NZ_CP114040.1, forward strand.
CAAAACCCCGATCGCGGCGCCAGCGGCCGCGACCATGGCGTGACGCGGCCCGCGCGGCGTCCGGCCGGGGCCGCCGCGGGCGCCGCCGTCCGCGAGCCATGCGCCTGCGAGTGGGCGATTCGCTCGACCTCCGTACACTGAATGCATGCGCAAGGACAACCCGAAGCTCGGACCGCGCGAACACGACGCCCCCTCCAACCTCGAGAAGGACCCGGACGATTGGGTCACCGGCGACGAGCGGATGACCGACGCCCAGGCGTCGTACCTGAAGACGCTGTGCGAGGAGGCCCACGAGGAGTTCGACGCGACGCTGACGAAGGCCGAGGCGTCGAAGCGGATCGACGCGCTGCAGCACGTCACCGGCCGCGGCCGCCACGACGACGACTCGCACGAACCGACGAGGCCGCCCTCGCGCGGCCGACCCGAGGAGGACTACAGCCCCGACGACCTCGACGAGTGAGCGCCGGCCCCGGCGCCGTCACCTGAGCCCGCATGCGCCGTCGATCGCCCGCCCTCACAATCGCTGGCATGAGTTACGCGAAGAAGATCCACGGCCCGCACGACCCGAAGAAGATCGACCTCGACCACGACTGGGAGCTCGACTACTGGACGCGCGAGCTCGGCGTCACCGAGGTCGAGCTGCGCGAGGCGATCCGCTCGGTCGGCAGCAACGACACCGAACGCGTCCGCAAGCACCTCATGGGCGCCCGGCCCGAACAAATCATCGATCGCAGCGCCTGACCGGCGTCGCTCGCGTCGACGCCCGAGCGCGAGCTCGAGTCGACACGGCGCTCGCTCCTGCCGAGCGAGCTCGGCTCCTGCCCGCAACGCCGCGGCTGCGTGGCCACCCCGGGTCGGCTTCGGGTCGCAGCATCACGGGCGCAATGGCCGGAGAGCCGCTCTCCAACCCCTCGCACTCTCCTGCCCGCATGTGCCCGCATGTCTCGTACGTCGCCGCCCGAGCACCTCGGCGAATCCTGCCCGCAGCGCGGCGGCGTGCGTGCCCAGATCGGACGGGACGCTCAATGTCACCCTCAACGTGGACCGACAACGCGGCCCTCGTCACGCAGCCCTTCGCGTCGCCGCTATTGTTTCGAGCAGCAGGACCCGGGTTTCGCCAACCGCCTGAACGCGCTCGCCTTTCGCCCCAAGTCCGCATCCTGGCACAGAAATTCTGCGGACACTTGAGAGCCCGCGAGTCCCCAGGACTCGCGGGCTTCGACCTGCGTCTTGGAGTACTGGTAAAGACGCTCCAGGCCTGCGCGGCAGCGACCCGGTGGCGAGGGTCTGGAATGAGCACGCAGACGACCTCCCGGGCCGGCTGAATTCGCCCGTATTGCGCCGGGCAGCCGCTGCGGGGACAATCCCCGCCATGGACATCCCACCTACGGATCACCGGCTCCGGCGGCTGCATCGCATCGACGCTGCGGTGCTCGAAGAGAAGAAGCAACTGCTCGCGCAGGGCAAGGGCGTCGACCCGGTCTCGATCGTGCGGTTCAAGCGGCCCAACGGGTTCGAGGTCTACATCGTGGCCGACGGCACGCATCGGGTGCAGGCGGCGCTGGAGATGGGGCTCGAGACGATCGAGTTCGAGTGGGGAGACCTCAAGAGCGTCGAGCGCGAGGCGAGACGGCGCGGGCGCAACTTCGACGACCTGGCTCATCGCGCGCGCAAGTTCGCCGGCGACGATCACGAGTGAGGACCAGCATGTGCTTGCGCGCGCCCTGCTAGCGCTTGTACGCCAGGGACTCGAACACCTGCCGGCAAGCCTTGACTTGCGCCTCGAACGGGACCTTCGGCTGGCCCATGTCGCCCAGATAGTCGCAAGTCACCTGCAGCGTCTCGCCCTCGCCCGCCTCGGCGAAGATCCGCTCCTGCTGCATGTCGTGGGAACCTGCGCGGATGAGGCAGGCCGACTGACCGGCCACCGACGCGCTCTCGCAATCTTTCGCGTCGATCTTCTCGGCCGCGAGCGCCTCGCTTCGCTTCACGGGGCGCACGGCGACGGTGATCACGAGCGGCTGCGGAGTGTCCTCGCGCTCGCCCGAGCGGTCCTCGATCTTGCCCAGGATCTCGCTCTTCAGCACGGCGCCGTCGGGTCGCTGCGAGACCTCGAGGAGCCGGGCGTCGTACGAGAAGCTCAGCGGCAACTGCGGATGGGTCCACTTGCCCTCGCCGGCGCTCGCCAGCTTGGCCGCCTGCGCCGGCGCATGGACCGCGAGAGTGACGATCCCCGGCGGGCCGGAGGCCAGGAGCTGCGTCTTGCCGCCATCGCAGAGGATCTCGTCGCCGCCGACGTTCGAGCTCGGCGGTCCGCAGTCGGGCAGCTTCTCGGCGATGTCCTTGATGGTCGTACCGCCGCCCGCCGTGAACACCGCCCCACCCACGCGCGCCCCTGCCGGGAGGTCCGCGAGCCTGACTCGCACGGAGGTGACGCGATCGCCCTCGAGCGTCGCCCTGTAGGGGCCGGCGAGGAGCGCGTCGGCCGTCTCGCCGGGCTTGATCGCCAGGCCGACGGCGTCGAGCTCGGCGCGGGTCATGCCGACCCGGACGAGGCCGATGCCGACGCCCGAGACCAGCTCGGCGACATCCGAGGGGTCGGCTGCGGGCGTCTTGCTGGTGACGGGGGTCGCCTCCGGGCGCGCGGCCGGAGCAGCCTTGGGTTTCTCGGCGCTGCTGCTGCATCCGAGGGCGAGCACGACGAGGACGGCACACGAAGTCGAGAGGCGATGCATTGTGATGAGCTTCTTTTGGGGATTTGAGGATGGGGGTTCATCGAGCGCGGCTCGAGATCCGCGCCGGTGATCTCGGCGAGGCACCGCGCGACGGGGACATGCATACGCCGTCCGTGAACCCCATGGATCGGGGATATATATTGCAACGCGCCAGCGAGGTCCATCGTTCCCAGCTGCGGTACGCGTGGCGTGAGTTTGCGTCGCAAAGCAGGACCCCGCCCGGGCTGCGACACCGTCGAACGGCCGGCATCTAACGGGCGGAGCTCTGTCCACCGGACGACGTCACGACTCCTTTTGCGATGAGGACGAGGAGGCCACGTCGATCGAGATCGAGCCCCCTGATTACCGGACAATGTCGGTGGTACTTCGACGACGGTGCGGTGGCTGAATCCGGCGACGGCGCGGTTTGAGCGGCATGGCAATCGATCGAGCGCGGCCTCGCCACCGGACCCCACAGCTACCCAGCCCCGCGCCTCCTGTCGCTTCGACCAGCGAACCCACCCGACCTCCGCGCCTCCTGTTCGAGGTGGTCCACCACACGGACGTCAGGACAGCGCGGCACTCGAGTCGACGTCCGTGGTCGTCGGCTCGGTCCCCTCAGTCGTCGTCGCCGAGCTCGCGCTGTCCGTGGTGGCCCCGACCTGCGGAGAACGGCAGTCCCGCTGTGCTGCGACGGCGAGCTCGATCCTGTCGGCGTCGAGCTGATGGAGGACCTGCGTCTGTTCTCGTGGTGCTACTTCCGGCTGCGTCCCGGTCCTGAGTGCGCCTCGTAGACGCGAAGAGCTGGCCGCGCGGACGGTCAGGCGGGGACGACTGCGTAGAGGGCCTGGGCCTGGGCCACGCCGCGCAGGCGGTGGCTACCGAGCGCGACCAGGCGCGTGCGGGCCACGGACAGGGCGTCCGCGAACGCCTGCGAGACCAGGACGTCCTGCGCAAGCGGGCGGCACATCGCCGAGATCCGCGCGGCCTCGTTGACGGCCGGGCCGATGACGGTGAAGTCGAGACGGGCGGCGCCGCCGATGTTGCCGTAGAACACGTCGCCGAGGTGCAGCGCGAGGTAGGCGCCGGTCGCGGGCAGGCCGACGGCGACCCGGCGAGCGCTGACCTCCGCGAGTGCGGTGAGCGCCGCGTCGGCTGCCGCGAGCGCGCGCCTGGCGGCCTCGGCGGTGCTGTCGCCGACGGGGAACATGCCGAGCAGGCCGTCGCCGATGAACTTCAGGACGGTGCCACCGTGGGCGTGGATCGCCTCCACCTGCGGGTCGGCGTAGTCGTTGAGCAACGGGAGGACGAGTTCGGGGTCCGTCGAGTCGACCATGCTCGTGAAGCCCTTGAGGTCGCTGAACCACACGACTGCGCGGATGCGTTCCGCGACGCCGCGAGCGATCGCCCCGCGCAGGACGCGTCCGCCGGCGTCGCCGCCGAGGTAGGTCTCGACCACGGTTCGGGTGATCTGGCGGACCGTGCATGACAGCATCGCCGCGGCGAGGAACGGGCCGAGCGCGGCGACGAGGCCGACGTCGGCCTCGGCGAAACCGGCGGGCGCGTCGCTGCCCCACGACGAGTACACGCAGTCGAACTCGCCCATCTTCACGGCGTCGCCGAGCCGGTGGACGCACGCGATGTAGTCCGTGATCCCGGTCGCCGCGAGCTCCGCGAGCACCGGGAACGGGTAGCGGCCGTCCGCCGGCGGGCACCGGAAGCGATACAGCGACTCGCCCTCGGCGAGCAGGTGGTGGAACGGGCTCGCCACCCACATCGGCGCGGTCGGCAACGACGCCTCGCGGGTGATCTCGTCGCACTCGATACCCACGTCGCGCCGCCAGGTGTACAGCCGGCCGCCGACGAGCGGGTGCAGCGTGTCGACGCCGACGATCATTCGCGACAGCGGCACCCCGCCGGCGACCAGCCGGTCGCACACGCCTTGCACGACCGCGAGCTCGGGCACGCCGGCGAGAGTGTCCTCGGTGATACTGCGCGACAGCTCGATCAGAAGGCTCTCGCGCGCGTGTGAGCTGGCGGTCATCGGCTCCGGCGAGCCATCTTGGCAGCACCGGGCGTTCGGGGACAAGCGAGGGCAGGCCCGCGCGTCGGCGACTCGCCGCGGTCGCCGCGGGGCTGCCGGTGCGCTCGTCGCGGCCCGCCTGTCCAGGCGGCTCGCAAACATGTTTGAGGGGACCCAGCGGCGGCCTGAGCCGCTTACGGGCCAGCCTCACGATTTTTTCGCGGGCCATGTCACAACCGCGGGGGGCTGAATCGTCAGGTCGATGAACGAGCCGCGGCGAGGCGCTGCGGCCGCGAAGGAGACCGTGTCATGCAAGCTCGAATGAAGAATCCCGTGTTCCTGATGCCCGAGGCGCTGCAGGCGCTGCACGCCCTCGGCAAGGCGATTGGCAAGGGGCTGCCGGCGTCGACGATCCAGCTCGTGCACCTGCGCGCCAGTCAGATCAACGGCTGCGGCGTGTGCGTCGACATGCACGCGCGCGAGCTCAAGCAGCACGGCGAGAGCGACGTGCGCCTGTTCGGCGTGGCGGCGTGGCGCGACACTCCCTTCTTCAGCGAGGCCGAGCGGGCCGCGCTCGCGCTCACCGAGGCGCTCACGCGGATCGACGATCGTCCGGACGCAGTGACCGACGAGATCTGGGCCGAGGCGGCGAAGCACTACGACGAGCAGCAGCTGGCCGTCCTGGTCCTGAACATCGCGCAGATCAACCTGTGGAACCGCTTGAACGTGGCGGTGAAGCAGGTCGCGCTCGGCCGTGCCTGGACCGCGGACGACATGAAGGCGGGCTGAGGCGGCGAGCGGCCTGGGCGCGAACGAAGCGGCTTCGCGCGCCGCTGCCTGCGAAGTCGCTACACGCTCGAGCAGCGACGCATTCGCTACGGTTTCGGGAACGCCCCCGACAACGACGACTGGATCGTCGACTGTCATGCGCAGGCCGACGTGCAGGCGCTGCTCGACCTGCTGGCGGCGAACCTGGCCCAGCTCCCCTGAATGTCCGCCGACGTCTCGATCGTGTGGTGAGAAGTCCTGGCATCGAGACAGGACCGCGCGATTCGCCGCGCGTCCTGCCGTCGGCGCCGGCGCTCGCGTTCGCTGGGTACAACGGGCAATTGCGCACTCGAGCCGTCATTGACGCGGCTTGACCGCTGTATCGCCTGCGGGGATCCTCCCCGGGATGCGAATGATTCGAGGGTGTGTATGGGGGATGCCGGCGCTGGTCGCTGGTTGTTTGAACAACAATGTCACGGTCACGACGACGGTGACAGATTCGGTCGGGGACACGTCGACGACGGATAGCTCCGGCGACGCGTCGAGCAGCGAGTCCGGGACCGAGGGGTCGACGACCGAGGAGTCGACGACCGAGGGTTCGACGACCGCGGGTTCGACGACCGCGGGGTCGACGACCGACGCGGAGAGCACGGGAGACACGACCGACAGCGCCGGCGACACATCGGACGGGACGAGCACGACCGGGGACACGAGCACGACCGGGGACACGAGCACGACCGGAGACGCGAGCACGACCGACTCGACCGGCGAGGAGCCACCGGTGTGCGGCGACGGGGTGGTCGCCGGCGCCGAGGAGTGTGACGACGGCAACGTCTTTGACGGCGACGGCTGCTCGGCGCTATGCGTGGCCGAGCCGATCAAGTACGCGGTGATCAGCAGCCACCCCGGCGGCAGCGTCGCCTTCTCGGTGTTCAACCTGCTCGCCAATTGGCTCGAGACCAAGGTGACGCGGCCGTCGCTCGGCGTCAGCAAGCTGTATCCGGCGGTGTCCGACCACCACGTCTACGTGCTGGCCGACGTCGGCAACGAGATCCACCGATACGATATGTACAGCGGCGAGTGGCAGGCCTGGGCGCTGGCGCCGGCCGTGACCGAGAACGCCGCCGGGTACCTGCAATGGGTCGGCGACGGCCTGTGTATGGGCTACTGGACCGTCGACTTCGTGCACTGCCACGACGGCGAGTCGTGGCGCACGATCGACCTCACGATCAACCCCGGGCTCGTGTCCGCCTGGGATCCGGTGGAGAATCAGCTGTACGTCAAGACGTACAAGCAGTTCGGGTTCCAGGTCGTCGACCTCGACACCGACGAGATCGTGCGCACGATCCTCGACGCCTCGGTGACCACCGAGCTGAGCTTCGGCGCCTACGCGCAAGGCGTGTTCTACACCGCCGACGGGACGGGGATCTACCGCTTCCACCACGAGAACGGGGCCAAGCTCAACACGATGATTCCGGTCGTGGGCACCAAGCACACCGGCGACTTCCACCCGACGAACGGCAAGCTCTACGTGGTCACCGACAACGGCGGCAACGTGCAGTCGCTCATCGAGTACGACCCGCTCACCGGGGCGCCGACGACGCTGCCGAAGACCTTCACGTTCAGCAGCACCAGCGCGTCGTTGAACCTGCGGTTCCAGCGATCGGCGAAGAAGAAGTAGAGGCGAGGTCGCTCGTCCATTACGGGTGAGCTGCCACACGGGTCCGGCGCGCGCGGCGCGGCGGGACTCGGCGGGAATGCCATGTCCAATCATAGGAGTCGACGATCATGAGAGCGCGAATGAATCCACTTGACCGGGGCCCTTCTGCGGCCGACTGTGGTCGCATGCGGAACTCGTCCTGGTGCGCGTGGGGCCTGCCGATGGCCCTCGTGGGCTGTCTGAACAACAACGTGACCGTGACGGGGACCATCTCGGGGTCGGCGGGGGAGATGACTGCGACCGAGGGGGCGGAGACCGACAGCGAGTCAGGCACCGAGAGCTCGAGCACGACCGAATCGACAGATACGAGCACCTCGGACACGAGCACCTCGGACACGAGCACTTCGGACACGAGCACGTCGGATACGAGCACCTCGGACACGAGCACCTCGGACACGAGCACCTCGGACACGAGCACCTCGGACACGAGCACCTCGGACACGAGCACCTCGGACACGAGCACCTCGGGCACGAGCACCTCGGACACCAGCACATCGGGCACGAGCACGACGACCGAGGGCACCACGACGGACGATACCGGCGAGACCTCGATGGGCGAGACCACCGAGGGCGAGATGGCCTGCGGCGACGGCGACCTGGACGCGGGCGAGGGCTGCGACGACGGCAACCTCGATGCGGGCGACGGCTGCGACGCTTCGTGCGCCGTCGAGGCGCCGAAGTACGCCGTGCTGGCCCAGCGCCCGCCGTTCTCGACCCGGTTCTACCTCTACAACGTCCAGGCGGGGTGGACCGAGCAGTGGGTGACGCTGCCGGCGAACCTCGGCACCATCCTGCTCACCCCGGCCGTGTCCGCCGATCACGTGTACATCCTCGCCGAGGATACCAACATGATCTGGAAGTACAGCCTCGACGCGGGCACGTGGAGCATGCACGGCCCCGGGCCGGCGGCGCTGCCGAACACCGCCGGGTTCATGGAATGGGTCGGCGACGGGCTGTGTCTGGCCTACTGGACCGTCAAGGAGCTTCATTGTCACGACGGCGTCGCGTGGCGCAAGATCCCGCTCACGATCAGCCCCGGGCTCGGCGCGTCGTGGGATCCAGCGACCAATGAGCTCTACGTCAAGGCGTACACACAATTGGGGTTCCAGGTCGTCGACCTCGACTCCGACACGCTCGTGCGCACGGTCGCCGACACCTTCCTCGCCACGGAGGTGTCGTTCGCGGCCCACGGGGCCGGTAAATTCTACCAGGCCGACGCGACCAAGATCTACGCGGTCCCGGAGCACGGCGGGGCCTTCATCGACACCGGTTACTTGACCCCGGGGAACGACATCGCCGGCGACTTTCACCCGACCGACGGCAAGCTGTACATGATCGGCGACGTCTGGAACACCACCAAGCACGCGCTGCTGCGTTACGACCCGATGACCGGCGTGACCACGGACATCTCGGTGCCGACGTGGTCCGTCTTCGGGAGCATGCAGCCGACGCTGCGGTTCCAGCGGCCGAAGTACGAGTAGCGGCGCCGGGGCGGGCGGCGCCGCGGCGAGGCAGGATCCCCGCGAGGGGCGCGCGGGGATCCTGATGCTCCGCTCATTCGCGCGAATCTCCACATGCCCGCGTGCTGGGTCGCGGCACCCACGGCGACCTCGGCTACGGCAATGATCAGAGCATCGGCGAAGAGCCCGTCACACCGGCCCCAGGCGCGCGGGCTCGGCCGTCTCGCGCCCCGCCCCGCGGCTCTCCGCCAGCCGGAGCTCGCGCTCGAGGAAGTAGTTCAGCAGCGTCCGCAGGACCACGATCGCCGCCAGCTGACCGATCACCGCCAGCGTCGGCGCGACCGCGGTCTTGAGGATGTCGGCCGCCAGCTCGAACTCCAGCGCCAGCGCCAGCGACTTGCCGAGCTGCAGCCGGATCTCGTCCTGATACGTGTCGCGCGGCGAGGCGCGGTGGGGCAGGTGCGGCACGAAGCGGGCCAACGCCCGCAGCACCGCGGCGGCGATCACCAGGGCCCCGCACAGCTCGGCGAAGAACGTCATGTACTGGACGACGGACGCCAGCACCATCTCGGTGGCGCAAGCGCCGGGGATGGCGTTCTCGCAGGTCTCGCGGGCGGGCTCGACCGCGGCCGGTTCGGCTGCCGCGCCGTGCTCGATGCGCACGGTGAGGGGACAGGCGCACAGCAGCAGCGGAGCGAGGCGGGAGAGACGCACCACGCTGCGATCATGGTCGACGCCGCCCCGGCCAGACGCGGCCGCGGCATCGTCTCGCCCGCAGCGCCCGGCTCCGTCGCGGCGAATCGCCCCGGCGAGCTCGCCGGCGCAACATGCGGGCCGCCCACGGGCCAGCGTGCTCGGCCGTAGCGAACAATGGCGCCGCGGCTCGCATCGATCGGGGCGCGCTGCGCGAGATGGGTTCGAGCCTCGCATCGTCTGCCGAGGGTGGCTGCATTCGTCGCCGTGCTTGTACGACGACCTCGCGTTCTCGACGTAGTGTTCGCATCGCTGGCATCGGGCGCGAGTCGCAAGCCGACGAATCAAGAGAAGAAGGTAAGACCGCGAAGCGGTAAAGGACCCCGACGAACAACAGGCGAAAGTACCGGGGCGTGGTTCGGGAGCCCACGCTGCCCGGCAGCCCGGAGCCTTTCGAGCGCGAGATACCGTCGATGCTCCGCATGGCAGTTCGGTCGGAGCTGGCGCCACCCGCGCCGCAAGAATGGTCGGACGACGCCGTCCACCTCCTGGACGAGAGCTTCTGCGAGGGTCCGTTCAATCGCTACATCTTCGCCGAGCCGCTCGCCGAACGGACACGCACCAACCTCGTAGGTCGGTGGAAGCCGGCCACTCCTGCGGCGGGCCGCGCAGCTCGACGCGTTGAGCCGGTCGGTCCTCGGGCGCCCCTTCAGGAGTGGGAAGCGTGCAGGTACACGGTGTTGGGTCCCTCGAGTTTGCCCACACACCCGCACCCCAGGCAGAGCGCTTCGCTGTAGCAAGGGATCGCGGCTCCATGGCATCCTCGCGCCGTGGACAGCGGCCAACACTCACCCTTCGAGAATTTGGAGGAGACGATGGCCGTGGCGGATCCCAGGCCGAACGACGAGCGCACCACGGGTCGGCCCGCGCCGGCGGGGCCCGTCGAACCTGTCGGCCACGACAAGGAGCGCAGCGGCATGGTGGTCCACGGCCGCTTCAGGCTCAAGCGGAGGCTCGGCGGCGGCACGTTCGGCGAAGTGTGGCTCGCGCGTGACATGGTCACCCCGAGCGAGGCCGCCCTCAAGATTCTGCGGACCCGACATCCAGACCCGGGCGTGCTGCGCCGTTTCGAGGCGGAGTGCGAGGTGCTGGCGAACATTCAGCACTGCAACCTCGTGACGGTCCGAGACTTCGGCGTCACGCCCGACGGCCACCCGTTCATGGCTCTCGAGCACGTGCCGGGGCAGAGCCTCGGCGATCGCCTCGAACGTGGCGGTCCGCTCCCGTGGCGCGAGGTGGTCGACATCGGCATTTCGCTCGCCGGGGCCCTGCAGGCGCTCCATGACGGCGGCGTGATCCACCGCGACGTCAAGCCGGACAACGTCGTCGTCGGCCCTCGCGGGGTCAAGCTGATCGACCTCGGCCACGCCAAGGTCCTGGCGGAGTTCGACCGACTGCGCCCGCACTCGACCCCGATCCCCCCGCGCCAGCCGACCCGCGAAGGCTGGGCGATCGGCACCCTGGGCTTCATGCCGCTCGAAGCCGGCCACGTCGAGCCCAACCCGCGCTTCGACGTCTACGCCCTGGGTGCGACGCTGTTCTGCCTGTTGACGCGCAGGGTCCCCGAGTGCGGCGAGGCGCCGCCGGCGGTGCGAGAGCTGGCCCCCGGCGCCGAAGTCCCGCCCGACCTGGAACGGGTCCTCGCGGCCGCCCTCTCCTTCGAGCCAGACGACCGGATCGCCAGCGCGGCCGAGCTCGGCAGGAGGCTCGAGGCGGTCCGCGACGCCCATCCGGAGCACAGGCCGCTCCCTCTGTTCGACGGCCGCTACGAGCGCATCGAGCTCCTCGGGAGCACGCTCAAGACCGACGTGTTCCGCGCCTATCACCGGGGGAGCGGGATCTACGTCGCTCTCAAGATCTTGACGGACGCCGGGCGCAAGGACCCGGACCAATGTCGCCGACTCGAATTGGAGTCGCGGATCCTGGCCGCGCTCGAGCACCCGACCCTACCCCGCTACTACGATTATTCCCCGGAGCTGGGATACCTCGCAATGGCCCTCGCGCCGGGCACCGTGGCAGCGGCCTACTGCTCGCCCGCGACGCGCCTTCGTCCGTTCGAAGTGGCGAGCGTGGGTCTGCAAACCGCTCGAGGTCTGGCCGCCCTTCACGCGATCGGCGTGCTTCACCGCGACGTGCACGCGCGCAACGTGATGATCGACCTGCGCCGCGATCCCCTCGTCACCCTGCTCGACATGGACTGCGTGCAGCTCAGCGATCGCTTCTACGCCAGGGTGCCGCTGCGAAACCCGACGCTGCCGGAGGATCGCGTCCCTCCGCTGCCCCGGCACGAGGGCGCGGAGTGGTCGGCGCCCGAGACCCGGCAGGGCAAGCCGTGGACGGAGCGCAGCGACGTGTACTCGCTCGGGCTCCTGCTCTACCGGCTCCTGACGGGCAAGGTCGCGACTCGTCGCGGCGAGCCGATCGATCCGCCCCAGCGCCACGCGCCGAACTGCAGCGAGGACCTGGCCGACGCGATCATGCTCGCCCTCGAGGCGGATCCCGACGACCGCGTGGACATCGCCGGCCTGATCGACCACCTCGAGCTCGCGCTCGCGGTGGAGCTGGGCGAGCACGAGGACAAGGACGCAGCGCGCGTACCGGCCACCTCCGTCGCCGCGACCACGTCCACGATGAACTCGACCACCGCCAGCACGACGACGGCGCCGGCGTTCCCCATGACGACGCCGGGCGCCCCGCGATGGGTCCGGGGTGCGTCTCTGGCCACCGTCCTGGCGGTCGCCGGCATCGGCGTGTGGTCCACCTGGCCGAAAGGACAGGTTGAGCAAGGTTCCGCACCGCAGGCGACAGCGACGCCCACCAGCGTCACGCCTGACGCAACGGCTGTAAGGCCCAGCCCCGAGACGCCCGCGCGTCGTACCGCTCGGCTGCCCGAGGCGCGCGAAGCCCTTTCTGACGCCGTCCACGCCGCCGCACTGCGCCACTGCGCCGAGCTCGCGGGGGGCTTGCTCATCGTCGAGTTCACGACGGCCCCAGGACGGGACACCTTCGCGAAAGTCGCCCCGGTCGGCGAGGACGCGCCGGAGCTCGCTCGCTGTGTTCTCGACGCCGCAGCCGCCATCCGCTTCGAGCCCGCACGTGACGCGGTCACGTTCACCGAGGAGTACACCCCATGAGCGCCGCCACCAGCGCCCTCTCGCTCCTGCTCGCGCTGCAACAGGCCGCGCCGGCGACCTGTCCGACCGGAGACAACCGCTGCAAGGCCGAGCTCTTCGTCCGGCGCGCGAAGGACGAGGCCACGCCGCCAGAGCACCGCGCGAAGTATCTCCTCGCGGCACACCGGTTGTATCTCGGCCTGTACGATAAGACAGGTGATGACCGAGATCTGTGCGCGGCACGACGGTCTTTTGAGCAACTCCGCAAGGCGCACGCCGACGCGCAGCCGGCCAGCCTCGCCGAGGCTCTGACCGAACTCAGGACGCGCGAACAGCTCCGCAAGCCGCGTTGCTCGGCCGAGCGAGAGACCCGTCCGACAACCTCCAAACCCCGGGTCGCGCGGGTGAGCCCGCCGCCGAGGAGCGAGCCGACTCGCGCGACGCCAGTCGAACCGCCGGCACTGCAGGCGAGCGCCGCGGGCGTCCGTGGAGAGGATGATCTTCTGCCGCCGCTGGACGCCAACACGCGACGGCGACCCGAACCGCCCTTTGCGGAACCAGTCCGGCCGCCGCCCGACGCCGCTCCTCGACCGGGGCGTGAGGCGCCGGTCCTGGCGCTCGTCCCGACCGTGCCAGGGCAAGACGCAGCACAGGTCGTCCCGGGCCGCCGGCTGGCGATCGCTGGCGGTCTGACGCTCGGCGCCGGGCTGGTGCTCGGAGGCGTGGCTGCCTACGCGGCGGCGAAGATGGTCGACGCGCGAAACGATGGCTTCACCTTCCAGGACACACCCGTCGACGCGGACGACGCCGCCGCCTTCGACCGCGACACCGAGCTGCGGGCCGATTACCAGAGCAAGGCCAACATGACTCTCGGGACAGCACTCGCCGGCGGCGCCGCGCTCGTCGTCGCCGCCGTGCTTCTCGGCGTCGGCGCCCGCCGGCTGGCGCGCAAATCTTCGCAGGCCGCCCTCCTCCCCGTCCCCGGCGGCCTCGTGCTGCGGGCACGTTTCTGACGATCCGGAGCCATCGATGTCCCGCCCCCTCTGCCTGCTCTCCCTGCTCGCGCTGGCCTCCGCCTGCGTCGCACCGTGGCCGCCGCTCGAGCTCTGCCCCGAATCGGGCTGTAGCTCCGGCGAGCCGGGAACGTCCTCCTCCGGGAGCTCGGACTCCCCGGTGCCCACCGGCGACGTGCAAACGGTGACCGGCGCCAGCGCGACGACGGATGACGACCCCGGTCCCACGCCCACCACCCTGACCACGGGCGAGCCGGACGACGCACCGCCGGTGATCGAGCTGTTCGAGTTCGAACCCTCGATGCTGAGCGAAGCCGGGCCCTCGATCGCCACGCTGAAGGTCCGCGGCAACGTCACGAACGTCCAGATCTCGCGGGAGGGGCAGATCGTCGCCAGCGGCCCGCCCGACAGCCTCGAGTACACGTTCGAGGTCACGTCGGCGAAGTTCAACAAGGAGCCGCACACGTTCACCGCGCGCGCCTTCGACGGCAAGGGTGGGGTCGCCGAGGCCACCGCCGAGGTCGAGGTCAAGCTGCCGGCGTCCGGGGCCGTGCGCTGCACGTTCCAGGACACGCTGGTCGCCACTCAGAGCGGCATCAACAACCTGGTGTTCGACGACGGGGACGTCGTGGCGATCGGCTTCCGCGACAGTGGCGGCGGCCCGCGGACGACGCTCTGGCGCTTCGACCCGAAGTCGTGTGCCCCGCGTCCCGGATGGCCGCGCACCGTCCAGGAGTGGTCGGCATCGCAGGTGGTCAAGAACGCCGCGTCGGCCGGCGTGGCGGTGGCGCTCGACGAAAACGGCTATCTAGCCATCGCCGGCAACCTGATCGAGGGGGGCAAGACACGGCCCTACGTGGCGCTCCTGACTCCGGAGGGGTCGCTCATCTGGGAGACCACCGGAGAGCTCGGCGACCAGGCCGCGGGCGTGGCCAAGGTGCGGTGGCCCCACGAGCGAATCGTGATGGTCGGCTCACGGCTCACGAACGCGAACCCGCCCAGGTACGACGGGCTGGTGATCGGGTTCCACGAGCAGACGAGCCCATGGGTCGACGTACTCAAGGCGCCTTTCACGGCGAACGAAGCACACAAGGACATACCGAACGACCGGAGCGAGAAGGTGCTCGCCGTGCTGGCCGATCCGGACACCGCCGAGGTCTTCGTCGTCGGCGAGCGCGAGTTCCGGCCAGCGGAAAACGCTCCGGACACCTTTCAACGGACCTTCGTCATCCGCTTGTACCCCGATGGCGGCCGCATCAGCACGTGGACCTCGAGCGGTGATTTCCTCCCGCACGACTCGGCGCGCTCACTCAAGCGCTGTGGCTCAGCCCTCCTCGCTGGCGGCTGGACGCGAGACAAGCCCGTGGGCTCCAAGCCGCAGCCCCTCGTGCGGTGGATCGACGCCGCGGGCACCTCGGCGGGCCGCCGCAGCGAACCGCTCGCCGACACGCAGACGTTCGGGATCGATTGCGACCGCGAGGGCAAGGTCGTCAGCGCCGGTGCTCGCACGCTCGGCAACCAGACCGATGTGGCACTCTACGCCTTCCTCGACCTGGACGAGCCGCTGGTCTGGCAGGCCCAGCATGACGGCCTCGACATGGCGGACGACGGGGCCGCGGGCCTGGCGTGCGACAGATGGGGATTCTGCGCCTGGGGCGGCTTCGAGACCGTGAACGGCACGGTCCGCGCCATCCTTCGGGTCCATGCTCCTTGATCGCTATTGAGGAATCAAGGCGTCGCAGAGCGGCCGGACCTTCGACACCACGTCGGTGAAGAAGGGGCCGTAGCTCGGCGCGCAGATCGACCCGATATAACCGTGCTCGACCATGTCGGCGAAGATGCGGAGACGACCGGTTGGGTCTGGTGGCTCGCCCGGAAAGCAGAGGCTCGGCCAGATGTCGGAGTCGCTCGTAATGACGAGGACGAGCACGGCGTCCTTGTCACCGCCCTTGGCCGCATAGAGCGCCTCGACCCAGTCTTCCGGCTCCCCCTGCGAGTCCCCGTCGCCGTTGTCCTTGATGAGGGTGACGACGAGGAGCGCGTCGTCGCGGAGGAACCCGTCGTTGCACCGCTTGTAGCCGTTGAGATCGTCGGTGAGCGCTGCGACCATGGCCTCAGCGGCGCGCCCACCATCGCCACCGATGCCCACAGTGGCGATGCACTCGAACGCGGCGAGCGGGTCCGGCTCGCCCTCGATGAGGTAGCGACGTCCGCCGAACAGGTCGCACCGGCGGTTGGTGGCCTTCTCACCGATCGGGAAGACGATGCCCGCACCGACCTTCTTGTCGCAGGCCTGGAGCGGGATGCCGCACGCCTTCTCCATACTGCCTGGGTCGCAGTCCTCGGGGTCCGCACACAGCGAACAGTCCCCCATCTGATACACGGCGTCGCCGTCGGTGACGAGGATGTGCCGGTCGAAGTCGGCAAACTCCGCCTCGATCGCCCCGATGAACTCGGGATAAGCCGCGAGCAGCCGCTGCTGGGCGTTCGCCATCGTGCCGCTGCTGCTGATGACGAACAGAAAGTCGATCTTCCCCTGGCAGCCGAGCGGGGCGGGCATGCCGCCGTCCGGAACAGGCATGTCGAGCTTCGTCTCGCCGCTGCTGCCCGCGTCCGCCGAAGTCGAGGTCGAGGAGGACGTGGAGGTCGAGTCCTGACCCTCCCACCTGGTCGAAGAGCTGCCGCCTGACCCGCTCGTACTTGGCGGCACGGTCGTAACGCCCGGTCCCGAGCTGGAGAACCCGCTCGTACCACCGTCGTTGCCGCAGGCCAGAAGCGAAGCAAGCACGAGAGCTGAGCGCCTCATCCAAGGCAGGGTAGCAAAACGCGCGCACCCGAGCAGCTGGACCGGAGACCTGTTGGCGGCAGCAGCGGCGCGATCTCCGCGACCGACAAGCGTCATCGGGGGGCCAGACTCCGCGCGGAGCTCACTTCACCTGGCCAGCGCCCTTCCGAGGGAGAGCATGAGCAAGGCGATCGGGCGGGCGACCCACGCACCCGTCAGCGACCGAGAGCCACCCTCGGCGCCGGCGCATCACGCCTCAACGGCCGCTAGAACCAGGGGATCGGCCACGACGGCTGCGGAATGCTCGTCCCACCGATCAAATCACCGAACTTGTCGAAGATCGACTTCGTATGGTGACCGAGCTCGTTCCAGAGATCGACGATGAGCTCACCGTTCGCCGCTTTCGTGATCCGCTCGCGCAGCATGTCGGCGGTAGCGCTGCCATCGGGTCCCGTATTGACCCAGCGCCAGTATTTCTGCATCTCACCTCCGCTGAACAGCCACTTCTCGAGCTTTCCGGACGCGTCACGCCGTCGCCGCTCGACCATGTCCACGGCCTCGGCCGTGCCACTGATCGTCGATTTCGACCAACGGCTGTAACTCTCGAACGCACCCTGGGCCGTGTATGTCCACTTCTGCAGGACTCCGGCCGCGTCTCGCACCACCGACTCGGCGAGGTCGGCGCCGACGGCCGACCCGTCCACGGCCGAGCGCCACCACTTCGTGTGGCGCTGGAGCACCTTTCCGGGGCTCCAGATCCAGCGGTCGAGGACGCCCGACACGTCGCGGACGGTCTTCTCGATCAGGTCCCCCGCCTGCGCAGCACCGTCGCTCGCCGAACGCCACCACTTCGTGGTGGTCTCGAAGACGTGGCCCGCAGCGCTCCACGTCCACCGCGTCAGGGCCCCGCTCGCCTCGCGGACCGTCATCTCCACGAGATCTTGCGCCTCCGCCGCCCCGTTGACCGTCGAGCGCCACCAGCGACGGCTCGTCTCGAACACGCCCGACGTTGACCAGGTGACGGCGGTCAACAGGCCCGACAGATCACGGATCTGCCTTTCGACGTTGTCAATCGCCGCGACCGTCCCGTCGACCGCCGAGCGCCACCACCGGTGGTAGCTCTCGAACACGTGCTCCGCCCGGTACG
This sequence comes from Nannocystis punicea, assembly GCF_026965555.1. Classification (GTDB taxonomy): domain Bacteria; phylum Myxococcota_A; class Polyangia; order Nannocystales; family Nannocystaceae; genus Nannocystis; species Nannocystis punicea. The sequence goes on from NZ_CP114040.1 coordinate 8,406,411, forward strand.
TCCACCTCTCCAACACGCCCTGGGCGCTGCGAATGATGCGCTCCACGATCTCCGAGTCGGATAAGCTTCCGTCCGGCAGCAGGTTCTCCCAGCGGATGAAGTGCTCTAGCACCCCCTCGGCGGTGTAGAGCCAGCGCCTCACCTCGCCGCCTAGCTCGCTGATCAATCGGTCGACCACCTGGCCGCCGGCCTTGACGATCTCGCGGGTGTAGCGGCCGTTCGCCTCCCAGATCTCGCGTAGACGCTCGCCACTCGCATGGATGATCTCGCGGACGTAGGACCCGGCCGCCTCGAACTTCTCCTTGATCGCCTTGATCAGCGCATCGACGGCCTTGTTCGCCTCGCCGGCGAACGTGGACCACCAATCGACTGCGGTCTCCACCAAGCTCTTCGGCAGGCCCTTCTCCACCAGGCCTGCGATCACGAGGTAATCGATGCGCGGCGAGGCCCGCTCGCCCTCGTTGGGCGAGACCATCCACTCATCGAACTTCGTCGAGCCGTAGGCGAAGTTGTCCCATCTGGCCGGGTCGTTCGCCTCGAACAGCGCGATCTGCTCATCGACCCGCGCCATGTCGCGGGCCAACCACGCCCACAGACCATTCGGATTCCCGTGCGTCCGGATTCCCCCCCAGAACTCCTGTACGAATGGAGTCAACAGGGCGGTCATCTCCCGCGAATTCTCCATTTCTGCCACGAAGGACCAGGCGGTGTAGCTGGTCACGTCGGCCTTGTTGAATTTCTTCAGGAGCTGCAGACTGAGAACGAAGGTGAAGACCTCGATGATGCCATCGGCGTCGAGCCAGCGGTCCAGCGCCTCCATGGCCCGCATCAGGACCGACCGCCAGCTGTCCTTCCCGAGGGTGTCGGGCATCTGGTCGAGGATCGCGTTGACGGCAATCCCCGCGAGTTCGGCCTCCTGGAACTCGCCCAGGAAGTAGAGACGAAAGACCTCACGAATCGCGTCGGCGAGGACGTTGCGGAACTGCTCGACCACCTTGTCCTGCACTTCCGCGGGCAGCGGATCGATGACGAGAGCGTCATTGAGCGCCCACACCGGCTCGGTCCCGAAGTCGATCGAATAAGGGATCTCGATCTTCAGCGAAGACAAGACGCCCCCGAGGTAATGCGCCGCCAGATTGGCGAGGTACGGCGCGACCATGTCGACGACCGTCTGCCCGAGCCCGACCGGCAGATCGACCTCCCACGGCCGAATCTGTGCCGTGCTGAGCCCGAGCGCGGCGCCCACCGTCTTCAGGGCATAGACCTCGTGCGGGAACAAGAGGAACGCCTCAGGCCCCTTGTGCGCCTTCGGCTCCTGATTCGGACCGCTGAACAGGTTCGCGTATTGATCGTCCTTCTCCTCCCACTCGCCCTCGAGGTAGCTCGGGTGCGTGCTCGAGTGGAGCCGCCACTGATGGATGACCAGGTAGTCCATCCATTTCTGCACCAGATCCTTGGCCTTGGCACGCACCGCAGGCGATGAATTGGGGCAATGATAGGCGTAGTTGCACGCCGCCATGATGGCCCCGAAGCTGTCCTTGGTCATCGGGCTGTTGCGCAGCCGCTTCCCGTTCTTGTCCCAGTCGTAGTCGTCCGGGTGACGGATCGGGTGTTTCCGCCCGAACCCGTCTTGGTTGCCCCAGCTGTGCGTGGCGAGCGTATCGAGGAACTTCTCGACGGCCGGGTTGACCGACTGCGCCTCCCAGGCGTCCGGCTCGTAGTTGCCCGTGACGAGCGCAATGATAGCGATCGCGGTATGCAACCCTCCTTCGCCGATGGTCATCGGCGTGCCCTCGGGGATCTTGCGGTCGACGACGTACCCGTAGTCATCGACGAAGCCGTACTGACCCTGCCACGGCGACAGCAGCTGCTTCCTCACCGTGTCGAGGTACGCATTGGCTCGCGGCCGCACGATCGCAACCTCGCTCACCACCGCGGCGAGCCTGGCCTGCGGGTACGCGGCGCCGGAGCGCAACCTCGCCGCGCGAACCGGAAGGTTCGGCTGGACCGGGATCCCGCTTTCCAGGAAAGGCGGGGGCGCCGGCGGCAGGAGCGTGTGCGCCGGCGAGAATCCGCCGAGCACATGAGTCGCAGCGCCCGCGAGCCACAACTCCGAATCCGCCTTGCATTCGGTGAGCTCCGCGAGCGGTTGAATGATGTGAACAGTGAAAGGCTTCGCCGGCCCGGTCCGGCCGGCCGGCGAGCCCGGCATCGGGATCATGTATTCGCTCGGCGACGAGGCCGCTGCTGCCGATTCGCCGCGACGGCCGTCCGCTCCCGGTAGATTCGACATCCCCATGGTCATTTCCTTTCTGATGAGACTCGCACGCGCTCCTGCATCGATGCGACGAGAGCTGCTTGCGACCCCACCAACTATGAGGCGACGCCCAGCGGCGCAAGACAACCGGCCGGCCGGTCTTGTTCGGGCACGGCCGGGAAGCTTCTTCGAACACGATCAATCCCCCTGCTCGCCTCGACTCGACATCCGCGCGAACTGGCGCGAGTGCTCCGACGCAATCTCGACTCCCCAGGAATCCCCCGCAATTGCTCGTTGCGCAGGCACCGCGGCGCGGGCCTGCAATTGCGGCCGAAGCGAAAAGCCGCATCGCTCGACGCCGTGAATCGCGCGCAAGTGTCGGCGTGCCGCTAGCGCTCACAGCCCGAGTCCGAGCCGCACCGGCATCGCCAGAAAGCCCGGCGACTTGCGCTCGAGCTCGATCATCCGATCGTGTTCGCCAGCGTGCGCACCACGTACAGCTTCGGCTGCGCCGCATCGACCACCAACTGGGTAGGTCCGCCGTCGGAGCAACCGCAAAGGCGAGCGCGGCGCGAAGATCTGCGCGGGTCGCCAGGAAGTCGGCAAGCGAGACGTCGGCCTCCCTCGTGAACACGTCGCGCAGCTGCTTGACGAGTCGCGCCGCATCGGCCTTCGCCAGCGCTCGCTCGGTCGCCTCCTCGCGCGCCCGGGTTTGGCGCCATGCTCGGCGCGATGCCGCTGTACGACCTCACCGCCCGCGCGAGTCCGCCGGGGTACGCCGCGCTGGTGTTCGCTCGGTACTCGCGGTCGGCAACGCGGCGCTCGCGGCCTCCGACGTCCTCGGCGCTCTCCTCGGCTTCGACCTCGCGGACGATCTTGCCCTTGCGGCCCTCGGGCTGTGGGTCGCCGAAGTCCGGGATGTCGACGGGGCCTGTGTCGCTCTCATCGGCGCCGCCCATGCGCCAGCCGATGCATTCCGTCGATCGCGTCACACAGGTTAAGCGGGCGCCCTCGGCAAACGGGCGCTCGATCCCTATTCTTGACGTAGGTCCTATCGGCCGTCAGATCGTCACGTCCGTCGTCGGGAGCCGAATGTCGAGCGTCTTCTTGCGCCCTCCCAGCTCGATCTTGTACTTCCCGAGCCGGACCCTGAACGCCGCCTGCCCGGAGCCGCCGGTGGTCAGCGTCTGCACCACCTTGCCGTGCTCGTCGAACACGGTCCCAGCGACCGGCGCGCCGCCGTCGTCATGATAAACCACGACGTCGCTCCACCCGCGCGGGACCTTGATCCGCACCTTCTTCTTCGTGCCCTCGACGTTCACCGTCTCGTCCGCCTCGACGCGCTCGTTCGGGTGAGTCGGGTTCTCGGGGTAGACCACGTGCAGGCGATACTCGCCGCTCCGCAAATCTTCGAACACCACCAGCGACTTCTTGCCCACCACCAGCGTGCCGAACTCCCGGTCCAGCTTCTCGCCGCTGATGGTGACCTGCGCGCCCACGGCTGCGCCGCCGGTCGCCTTGCGCACCCAGACCGTGAGGTCGCCCCGCTGCTCCGGCTTGCCCTCCAGCGAGGTCTCGAGCGTGACCTCGGTCGTCATGTAGCCCTGGACCTCGGCGGATTGCGTGACCCCGTCGACGCCCTCGATCGAGACGTCGTACGTCCCCAGCGCCAGCCCCTCGAACTTGGCGATGCCGGCCTTGTCGGTCTCCGCGCCCGCGTACGAGGCCATGTCGGCCGACAGGACGACCGTGACGGTCTGTTTCGGCGGCGCCCCGTTCGCGCCGAGGACGCGAACGATCAGCTCGCCGTGCGTCTCCGGGTCTCGCGGCGTGGGCGGCGGAGCCGGCTTCATCCCAACCAGACTCTCCTGGTAGACGTGGAAGAACTCGATCGGGTTGTAGTGCCAGACGTGCGTCACGTTCGCCGGCAGCACGTCGCGGGCCTTGTCCCACCATTGATAGGGTTCCAGCGCCTCCCACAGACCCATCGTGCTGAATTGTAATTCGTCGAGCCGGCCGATCATCCGGTCGAGGTCCAGGTTCCACTCGCTGCGAAAGCGACACGCCGTGCGCCGCAAATCGTGGCAGGCGTCGCTTTGATAGAACATGAAGATCTCGGACTCCGTGACGATCTTGTCGGGCACGAGGTCGACCCGCTCCAGGATCGTCGCCGGGAGGTCGGCGTGGAGGTCGTCGTCCTTGTCGTCGATCACGTCCCAGCTCGGGAGCAAGAGCTCCTCGGAGAAGACCTCCCAGTGGAGCTCCTGCCGGAGCTCCTGCCCGCCGGCCTCGTTGAAGCTCGCGGCCCGGCCGGACTTCCAGAGCGGCTTGCCTCCCGAGATCGGGACATCGAGGCCCGACACCACCTCGGCGAGCCCGTACTTGTCCAGCTTCGCCACCGCCGCCGCGAACGCCGGGTCGATCGGCTGGTGCTTGCCGCCGCCGGCCGGCGCGTCTTGCTCCTTCTCGGCCAGCTCGAACGCGGTCTTCCGCAGGAACTTGTCGGTCTTCCCGCCCTTCTCGACGACCCCGTCCCAGTTCGCGCTCTTGTCCGGCCACGGGTGCTCGGCCTGAAACGCCTTGATCGCGGCGTCGAGGTCGTCATCTGCGACGCCCGTGGGCTCGGTCCGCGTCTTCAGGAAGCCCAGCGTGATCAGCCGGCGCTCGACCCATTCGATGTCCGCGGTATTGGTCGAGCCGAACGCCACGTCGGCCTTGATCCGGTGCGCGTCGGCTTCCTCGCGGTCGCGGAGGTCCTCTGTCGGGGTCTCCTCCTGCTCGGCAGCCGCGTCGGTTCCGGCCGACAGCCTGGCGCGCTCGATCCACTCGATGTCGGCCGCGCGCGCCTCTTTCAGCGTGAGCGGCTGGAGGTTCATGAGGAGGCAATAGAAGGTACGATTGGAGTCGGAGGCGGACTTCTCCGCAGCAGGCTCGTCGCTCGCGTCTTCCGCCGGGAAGAGGTGGTTCCACGTGTGGCCCGAGACCTCGACGACCCCGTCCGGCCACTGCTCCGGATGCTTTTTATAGGGGTTGTCGATCGTGCACTGAAACGCCTCGATCGCCTCGCCGAGCTCGGCCTCCACGTTGCCATCATTCAGCCGGGCGGGATCGGCGGGGACGTAGTACCCCAATTCCTGCAGCCTCGCCTTGACCTTGTGGACCGCCGCGGGATCGGTGACCTTGTACCCGACGCCGATCTTCCCGCTCTTGAGTCCCGCGGGCTCCGGCTCCGACTGCGGCGCGTCGGGCCCCTTCTGCATGCGCTCGAGGACCGCCTGCGGGACCTCGTGGCGGATCAGGATGAAGCTCGTGTGCCCGAACGTCCAGCTCCCGGACGCCTCGCTGGGCGCGAGCCGGGCCGCGACGATCGTGCCGTCGCACGGCGCGTGGATCAGGCTGCCCGCCTTCGTCGGGAGATGCACCCCGCCGTGCCAGAAGTTGTTGGCGCCCAGGGGGAAGTAGCCGCCGTAGGACTGGACCTCGACCCGAAGGTGAAGCCGCTCTGCGAGCTCCGCATCGAATGCTATCCCCAACGGGTCGAAGACCTGCCGGGGTCCCCAGGGACCGAGCTCCTCGAGCACGGCCAGGGGATCGAGCCTCGGGCTGTTTTTCTTGTCTCCGAGCTCTCGTTCCCAGGACTCTCCGCCCTTGATCCGCGTGAACTCGGGCCTGTCGGCCTTGAACGGCGACGCGATGACCTCGAAGTGGAGGTGCGGCGCGCCTGCCTTGCCGGTGTTCCCGACCTTGGCGATGGTCTGCCCCGCGGCGACCTTCTCGCCCACCAAGACCTGAATGGAGCCCGCCTGGCAATGTGCGTACCAGAACAGGCGCTCGCTCTCTCGCTGGTAGATCCCCACGCACGTCCCGTACCCGCTGGAGGCGCCGTCCCACTCCTGCGTGTGCACGACGAGCCCGTCGGTGACGGACAGGATCGGCATACCCTCCGCGCCGCTGCCGAATCTGAGCTCCTTGACCCCGGGCGCGAGCTGCCCGAGATCGATGCCCTGATGGAAATGAAAGTAGTTGGCCGTGAGCTTGCGCGGATAGAGGAACGCTCCCGCCTCGCAGCCGTTGCTCCCGCCCTTGTTGGGGCACGTGAATTTGACCCCCTTCGTCTGCAGGGCGCGGTACTTTTCCCGGCACGCGCTCCCGAGCAGTCGATCCGGATTCAACGTCGCCTGATCGAGGTCGAGACACGGCAAGGGCCGCTTCATGACGGTCCCCGGGACGGGGTTGCGATAGATGACTCTCTCGGGCGGCATGGGTGCGCTCCTGTCGCTCGTCACGTCAGCGCTGCGACGGCGCGGCGCTCACGTCGCGCGCGCAGCGGAAGCCGCTGTACACCGATTGATGCATGTCGAGGCATTGCTCGCCGCCCTCGAAGGGCGCCGAGCTGCCGCCCCACGCCGGCCCGCGGCCCGTCGTGTTGAAGTCACAGTCGCTCAGAGCGGCACGCCCGGGTACGGCCGCGCGCGTCACCAGCTCCGAGACGCCGCCGATCATGTCGCACAGCCCCTGCTCCGTGTTGTCCTTCGGGAAGCTGCAGCTCTCCCGCGTCCCCTGCTCGATCGTGAAGCCGGAGCGGTCGCACTTCACCTTGGGAGAGTACCCGCCCCCCCAGGAGCAGGCGTACTCCGAGTTCCGGCTGCGCGCTGCGAACTCCCACTCGACATCGAGTGGGAGCCGCTTGCCCACCCATTCACAGTATTTCTTCGCCTCCCAGCCGGCGACACAATTCGCCGGATGCTTCTCGCGCCCTGCCTTCGGCGCTTTCTTCTCCTGAAACACCTCGATGCTGCACGCCTGGCGATCGTCCGTGATCCGGGTGCCGCCCGCGAGCACCGGGTCGTCGACGCAGAACCCGGCCTCGTAGCACGCGTGGAACTGCTCCGCCGTGACCTCGGTGCGGTCGAGGTCGAAGGTCGGGACATCGACCTCGTAGGTCTTGATGTGCGGCCAGCCCTCGAAGTCCTCGTAGGCCTCGTGGATGTCGAACTTCGGATCGTAGTGAGGCGGCCCCGGCGGCCCCATGCGGAAGTGACCGCCGGCGATCCGGATCATGTCGGACCCGGGCGCCAGGACCACCTCGCGCACGTATGATTTGCCGGCCTCGAACTCGATGTCCTCCATGAAGCCGCCGAGGCCGTCCGCGGTGAGCCGGAGGCGCAGCTTGCACGCCGGGATCGCGGTCGGCTGGCCAGCGGCGCCCGGGACTGCCCAGTCCCCGAGGAACACCGCGGGGTTCACCGGCTTCTGCGCCGACGTCCTCGCAACGACGCTCAGCTGCGCGACCTTCAACCCCGCGAACTCCTGCGCGCTCACTGTCGTCAGCGCACCGGCCGCCACCTCCACCGAGGCGCTGGCCTTCCCGCAGGGGCCGTCGACCTCGACCGCGTGCTTGCCGGGCGCGACGACGAGCGGCTCCAGCGGCGCGTTCCCCCTGGGCTGGCCGTCCACGGTGACGGCCAGCCCGGGCGGGACGTCGAGCGCCAGTCGAGCCTCGGCGGGACCGGGCTGCGCGGCGGCACCAGACTTCGCATCGCCGGACGACCCCGGGTCCGGCCGTTGCCCGCACCCTCCCAGGGTCAAGAGAGCGAGGAAAAGGGATGTTCCGGGGCGACGCTTGAAATCAAGCATGCGTGTGCTCCTGAAGGTTGCGGAAGTTTCGCCGCTTGCGTCGATCGTGAAAACCGGAAACATTGGCGGCGATGCGTCCGCCGGAGCCGCAAGACCCGGAGCCGAGGGAGGACTCGACCCCTCCCGAGCCCGCGGAGCCCAGGCTCGTCGGGACCTTCGCCGCGGCTCGCTCGGCCAGCGAGCGCGACACGTTCAACACGCTCGAGGTCGGCCCGCGCTGGTCGTTCTCTTCGTGACCTCGCCTCAGCCCCCGTGAGCCTCCTGCAGCGGCGATCGCCGACCGTCCAAGCGCACCGTCGCCTCGCGGCGGTAGAGCGCCTGGAAGTGACGCAGGGCCCGCTCGCGGCCCCCGTCCGGCGTCGAGGGCTCGCCGTGGTAGAGGCCGAGGCTTCGCAGATGCTGCGCGGCGCCTCGCCAGTGGTTCGCGGGCATGAACTCGTACTCTCGCCGCGAACGGGGAGCCCGTCGCGGGTGAGCTCGACACCTACCTCGCCAGCGCCGGGCCTCGGCCGGTTGAGCCGCTGAGTTGCGCTTGCTATCGTCGGCGGCGCGGCATGAAGGCGGCGGTGTTGTTGGCGACGTGCGTGCTCGCGTCGTGCGGGTACGGCTCGTATGTCCACATGCCGTCGAGCGCGTGCCGGGCCGACTTCTGCCGGCGGGCGGGAGGCTGCTGCCCGACGCTCGCGGAGCTCGACGGGACGGTGAAGCCGCGCCAATTCTCGGACGGGTGCGTGCTGCTCGAGAACGGCCGGGTGCTGTGCTCCGATCGCAACCGCGACGGCGCGGCCGGCATCGGGCGCGTCGCCGTCGGCAAGGACATGCCGTGGCTCGCCGTCCGCGACATCGACGACGGGATCGAGCTCGCCACCGACGCCGGGTCCTCGCGCTGCGTCGTGCGCACCGGCGGCGCGGTCGACTGCTGGGGAAACAACACGCACGGACAGATCGGCGGGGCGCCGGGCGTCCATCGTGCGCGGCCAGGGCGGGTCCTCGCGGTCGGCTCCGCGTCGGCGGTCGAGTTCACCGAGGGGGCCGCCTGCGCGCTCCGGGAGTCCGGCGAGGTCGTGTGCTGGGGCCTCGGGGTCCGTATTCTGCGCGGGTTCATCGACGCGGAGGAGTGCCCGCGCGATCGCAGGGGGCGATACGCGTGCTGGGGACCGCGCGGGAAGCGAGTGATGATCGCGGACGCGATCGACCTCGCCGGCAGCCTCGACGGCTTCTGCGCCGCCTTGTCGAATGGACAGGTCCATTGCTGGGCCCGCGATCGCAAGATGTACGCCGATCACCAGCCTCATCTGCCATGGGTCTACCCGCCCGCCGCGCTGGCCGGAGCGCGCGACGTCGTCGCGCTCGACGGTAACGTCGGCCGGATCTGGGCGCTCGACACGGGCGGCCACATGTCGTTTTGGGGGCGCTTTTCTGCGGGCGCGAGCGCGTCGTCGAACGCGTGCGAGGTGATCCCGTCGGTCCCTGTGCACAAGCCGTGGCGAATCGACGACTTCGGTGACATCACGGCGATCGCCAACGAGTGCGGGCTGCGCTCCGACGGCCGCGTCGTGTGCTGGACCTCCCGCTCCGGGGCCGAGCTCGTCGACGACCTCGGCGGTGTCACATCGTTGATTCCGGGCCTCGGTCCGCGCGGCGAGCGTTGCGCCCGCGACGCGCAGGGCGAGGTGTGGTGTTGGCGCGACGGAGCCCCGCCCGTGCGCTGGAGCGGGCTGCCCGACCCGTTTGCGTCGAAGTATCGCGACGGTAGCGAGTGCTCGATGCAATGCCCGGCGTTCGCCCAGATGGGCTGGTCCTGGGCCACCGAGCCGGCGCAGCACGCCACGGTCGCTCCGCCGCCCCCGCGGGGATGAACTCGTGGGCGCCGCTACCAGGTTCTGGCGCGCGGCCGTCAGAGCGCAGCGACTCGCGCGTATCATGGCGCCGCCATGACCCGCAAACGCACAGCGATCGTCCTCGGAGGCTCCGGCTCGGTCGGAACCGCACTGCTCCGCGAGTTGTTCCGCGACGATGGCTTCGACGCCGTCATCACCCTGTCGCGCCGCTCGCTGCCCGAGGCCGTCGCGCTCGCTCGCACCGCCGGCCGCAGACTGGTGGAGAAGCTCGTTCCCGACATGCAGCCCGCGCCCCTCGCCGCGGCGACGCTCGATGCGGCGAGAGACCTCGACGGCGAGCTGGAAGGATTCAGCGTGCTCGGCATCGGCGCCGGCACGGCGAAGCTCACGCTCGAGGAACATCGCGCGGTCGACGTCGCGCTGAACGAAGCGTTCGCGCGGGCGCTGCGAGACTCGGGCAAGGTCCGGCATCTCGCGTTCATGAGCGCCGCGGGTGCGGACCCGACCGCGAAGGCCAGCGGCAGCGGTGCCGCAGGCATGTCGCGGTACAACCGCGTGAAGGGCGAGTCCGAAGAAGCCGTGCGCGCGAGCGGGCCGGCGATCGTGAGCGTGTTCCGTCCCGCGATGATCATCGGTTCCCAGCACACACCGTGGCTCCTCGAGAAGACGCTGCCGCTTTTCTCGTTCGTCACGCCGGCGAAGTACAGATCGATCCGCGTGGAACAGATCGCGAAGGCGATGATCGCCACGGCGAAGCACCACCCCGCGACGAGCGCGACGTATCACTACCCGGAGATGATGGCGCTGATCGCGAGCGGACAGCGTTAGTCCTCGACGTGCCGGATCCGCCGAACCGAATTCTGGACGCCGAAATCTGCAGAGATTGGTGTCGAGACAAGCAAGCTCGGAACGGCGGTGCCTTCCCATGGTGTCTCTCGGTGCCCCCGCGGTGTGCGCCGATCGGCGCACACCATGACGCGGGCAAAGTTCCGCGGATCGTGCCAAGGTTCGGCCGCGTGACGGACGAGGTACGGATTCACAACGGCGGCGGGACCGAGGACACGGCGGCGGAGGAGCTCGCGCGCCTGTTCGCCGACCCGGCGGAGAGCTGGGACAACCTCGAGATCGCGGTCGAGTTCCCGCGGGGCTACGCGTCGGTGCACTGGTCGGGGTTCAACGACGACCAGGATGCGGTCGGCGCGGGGTTCCTGGTGCGCCTCCGCGGCGAGAGCCCGCTCGGCGATCAGGACAGCCCGGAGATCCTCCAGCTGCTCGACGGCGGGAGCGAGCCGTTCGCGGCGACCGCACGCCACCTGCTGCGCGCCGAGGACGCGCGCTGGCTGGCCGCGCAGCTCGGCCGGGGCCTGCGACCGACGAGCTGGCCCGACGGTCGCCCGCTCGTGTGGAGCGAGGCGATGGTCGACGAGGCGCCGTGGCGGGCCCTGGGGCGGCTGGAGGAGCCGTACGAGGAGGGCTCGGTGGCGCTGTCGTGCGACTCGGTGACTCTGGCGTCCGTCGACGAGCCGGCGTGGATCGGTCAGCGGCAGCTGCTGCTGGCGAAGCGGGCGCTGACCGACCGCGAGGCGGAGACGCTGCCACGGACGGCGCTGTGGCAGGTGCTGCGCGGCCTCCACGACGTCGCGGACGCGCGCTGGCTGGCGCTGCTGGCCCGGTACCCGATGCCGTGGCTGCGCTCGCTGGTCGTCACGCTCGACTCGCTGGACGGGCTCACGGAGGCGGTGGAGCGGCAGCCGCGACTGACCGAGCTGCTGGTGTACGCGCGGGCCGCGACGCTGCCGGCGATCGCGTCGGAGAGCCTCGCGGCGCTGCTGCTCGAGGGCATGGACGGGGACGTGATCGCGGCGTTCCTGCGCGGCTCGCGGCTGCCCGCGCTGCAGCTGCTGGCGGTCTTCGCCGACGCGCTCGCGGTCCCGCTCGAGGTCTCGCGGCTGGGCGCGGACGTGGTCGTGCACGTCGAGTTCACGGAGTTCGACGACCTCGAGTGCCTCCGCCACACGACGAGCGTGCGCACGCTGGCGCTGGCGCTCCGACCCGAGCACTCGGTCGAGGACCTGCTCCGCGGGCTCGCGGCGCGCGTGGAGCTCACGACGTGGGTGTCGACGCTGTGGGAACACGCCGACGAGGCCGTCGCGCTGGCCCGCGCGCGGGGGATCCAGCTGGAGGCCCGCTGAGATCCGGCGATGAGGCGTCCTGACTCGCGGGCGGCCGCGCCCGAGTCGGCGCTCGCCTGCCTGAACGCCGCGAGCTGCAACGACCTCTCGTCCTTCTTCGAGGCTCCGGCGCCGCCGGGATGCGCTCGTCGAGGCGTTCGGGCCCCCGGTGTCGCGTGGCTCCACCCGCCCGCGTCACGGGTCGCGATCGAGCCGCAGCGCGCGCCCCGGCGGACAGATCAGCGCCCACGTCCCTGCGATGTCCGACTCGCCGCCGCCGGGCGCGACCAGGGCGCAGCCGTTCTCCGCGACCGCCTTCGGCCGCGACGCGAGCGGCAACATCCGCGCGCCCTCGAGGTCGAGCGCGAAGACCCGATTGTCGATCTCGATCATCCCCGCCTGCCGCGTCTTTTCGTGCGCCGGCATCCGCCGCGACCGCCCCGTCGTCACCTGATACGCGCGGCCGCCACCGACCAGCCACCCGCGACGATCCTGCGCCACGCGGTACTCGTCGCGCGGGAGCTCGACCTCGCCGCGGCCGAGCTCGAGCGAGCCGCCGGCGAGGTCGATCCGCCCGAGTTGCTCCCGACCGTCGACCTTCACCCACGCGGCGCTCCACAGCGCTCCGTCGCGGCCGAGCGCCGGCCGCATGAACAACCTTTGCAACCCCGCGATCGTCTGCACCCCGCCGCTCACGGACCGCAGCTCTCGCATTCCCTCGGGACAGACCAGCGCCGCCGCCACCGCTTCGAATTGCTGCGACCAATCGCACTCCGCGGGCGTCCCGACGCTCGTCCCGTCGGCGCGCACCACCTCATTGGTCACCCCGAACAACCCGTACATGTCCGCTCCGAACGGCACCCACGGCTCCCCCGACTCCTGTTTCATCGGCTGCGGCACCGCCCCGTAACCCGAGTGGACCCGCGCCCCGTCCGCGTCCGCGAGCACCACCGCGGCCAGGTCGCCCATGCGCGTCGGCTGCGTCATGAACACGTCGTCCCAGTCTCTCCAGTCGATCCACGGTTCGCACGTGTGATCGCGCCACGGGAACGTCAGCGCCCCGTCGCCGTCGGTGTCGCGTGGCACCACCAAGAACCGCACCCACCCCGGCGCCCCGGTCGGCTCGGCGCGCCACAGCTTGTAGGGCGGCGCCGCGACCTCGCGCTCCTGTCCGTCGCGCAGGCGGCGGATCACCGCGCGATCCGGATCTGTCCGCAAGTACAGCAGCTCGGAACCCCACGGGTCGAAGATCGCCTGCCGCCCCTGCCCCCAGCAGCGCTGGCGGTCACCGGTCAGGTCGGCACCGCGGGCCGCGAGGTCGTCACGCGCCCCCGTCTCACCGTCGAGCAGCCACAGGTGCTTGCCCGCGAGGGCCACCGCCCAGCGCCCGCGCGGGTCGGTGGCGACGATCTCCTCGATCATTCGCCGCGTCCCCTCGACCGTGTCGTAGAGCATCAACAGCGGCGGCACGTCCATGCCGTGCCTCTGCCGGCTCTCCTCGTCGGCGTACACGTACAGCGCCACGAGCCGCGCATTCGCGCTCATCCACTTGAGTTCGCCCGGCCGCCGCTCGCCGAGCTCGATCACCTCCGGCTCGCCGGCGACCTCACGCACCATGGGGGCGGGCTTCGCCGTGCACGCCACGAGCGACAGGGCCGCGATCGTCATGCGTCGCATCCGCCGTGCAACGCCCGTCGCCCGGCGAAGTTTCCCGCCCGCCCAGGTCCTCCAGGGCAGGCGCCGTCGCGCCTGTCCTCCGGGCCAACGAGCTCGACCGATCGCCCGCCGCGGCGCCTCGCTGTCCGGGTATGAACTGCGGTGATCGGTGATGACGAGGGGGGCACCGGATGGGAGCACCTCGATCCGGAACTCGGGACGCTCGTGGAGTGGCTCCGCGATCGCCAGCGCGATCTCCGGAGCAGCCCTCGCCGCATGCGCCACGCCGATCTGCCGCAGGATCTCCATGCGTTCATGAGGGCGCTCGAACTCCTCGACGAGGATACGGGCACAGGCGAAGGGCGTGTCGCAGGACGCCGCGGCAACTGGCGTGGACGCGGCCTCCTGGATCGCGCGCGGGGGCCTGGGAGAGGTTGCCCGGCGGGCTCACCGGCTTCTCACCGCAGCCGAGCGCGAAGAGACCCACCATTCGGCCGGGGATGCCATGGACCGCGCATTCGTGTGAACGCGACGATCCATGCCATCACCGCCAGATCCTGGCGCGGTGCGGCTCGCGTCGCCGTGGCAGGAGAGGACGGGACCGCAGGAGCAGGCCCACGAGACCGGCTCGCCGGGGTCGAGCGCGACGCTGTTCACGGCGGCGTGAAGCAAGATTGCTCATCGGACATGTTTGGTCGGGCATGAGCGGACGAATCGGGTGAGCGGCGTGGCGAGCGCGATGATGCGCGCGATTGCTCGCGCCGGCGCTGGCGGAGCGACCGCGCGGCTGGCAATGTCGGGTCATGCCGGCTCCGCTGCGAAAGGGCGTGCTCCTGTGGATCTGGGTGCTCGCGTGCAGTACGTCGCCCCCGGGCCTTCCGGCGGCTGCACCGGCGCCGCTCAACGACGAGGCGCCGGCTCCGGTCGTCAGCGAGGCGCCCGTCGCGGCGAAGGTGGCGCCGCGGAAGGCGAAGCCGAAGGCCGAGCCGGTCGAGGTCGTCGTCCGCGACATCGCCGGTGGCGTCGTCGCCGGCGCGAAGGTGATCGACGGCAACGAGGGGACGATCGAGCAGCGCACGCACGTCACCGACGCGCGCGGCGTCGCGGTGGTCCCCGGCGGGATGACGGTCGCGGTCGAGGCGGCGGGCTTCGTCCCCCTGACGAGCGAGAAGTTGCCGCAGCGCGGTCGCGCCGAGCTGTACCTGATGCCCGGGTCGACGATCGTCGGTCGGGTCGTCGACACGCACGGCCGGCCGGTCGGCGGCGCCGACGTGAAGTTGGGACGGGGCTTCGGGCGAGAGGCCGAGGCGAAGACCGACGCGGACGGCCGCTTTCGCTTCGCGGAGCTCGAGCCCGGCCGTCGCCTGCTGATGGTTCGCGGCGGAGTGATCGGCGATCGCATGATCATGGTCGGCCTCGCCGAGACGGCGACGGTCGAGGTGAAGGTCGAGCGCGCGGCGACGATCACGGGCCGCGTCGTGCTCGCGGAGACCGGCGCGCCGTGCCCCGGCGGGTGGGTCACGTTTTTTGTCGGCCTCGAGGGAGCCGCGAGCGGGTGCCCGATCTGCGGCGGCAAGGATCCGACCGTCGAGGCGCCGATCGCCGATGACGGGACGGTGCGGCTCGAGGTCGCGCACGGGCTGGTGCACGGGGTCGAAGTCGCGTGCCGCGGGGCGATGAAGGCGGAGCAAGATCCGGTGATCGTCGCCGACGCCGACGTGTCCGGGCTGCGCTGGCAGGCGCGGCGCGGGCTGCAGATCCGCGGGGTGGTCGTCGACGACAAGAGGCGACCGCTGCCCGGGATGGAGGTCCGCATGCGCACGACCGACGGCGACCCGCTGCCGGACGCGAACGGGGACGAGACCGCGTGGACCGACGAGGAGGGCCGCTTCAGCCTGGAGGGCCTGGTCGATGGGACATACGAGCTCGAGACGTACATCTACACGCCGATCGACGTCTATTACGAGGGCGCGGCGGAGGTGACGCTCGCGGACGTCGACCTCGACGACGTCGTGATCACGGCGTCCGGCAAGCCGTGGCACGAGGACGACGACGACGACGGGCCCGACGAGGAGGAGGTCGATGCGCCCGCGCCCGCGCGCGTTCGCGGGGTCGTGCTCGATATGCGCGGCGAGCCGGTCGCCGGCGCGGTCGTCATGATCGACGACGACCCGGCGCCCGACGACGTGATGCAGCCGCTCCGGCGCGGATGGGACGGACAGGCGCCGACGTTGAGCGGCGCCGACGGGAGCTTCGAGGCGCCCGCTCCGCCGGCTCCGAAGCGCAGCGGCGAGGACGACGACGACGATGTCGACGCCACGAAGCAGGTGGCAGTCGCGTTCGCGCCGGGCGGCGCTGTCGGGCTCGCCTGGATCGGGAAGAAGCCGGTCGAGGTGCGCGTGGGACCGCCGGCGGCGATCACGGTCAAGGTCCGCGATCGTCGCGGCCGCCCGTTCACCCATTACGGCGTCGATCTCTCGCGCGAGCGGCCGGACCCGGAGTATGTCCACGCACCCGGCGGCATGTTCACGATCCCGGGCTTCTTGCCGGGCTCGCAGCCGCTCCGGATCCACACGCCCGAGGGCGACCTCAGCAAGACGATCGAAGTCCCTGCGAAGGGCTCGCCCGCGGTCGTGACCTACGAGCCGCGCGGGGAGATCGAGACGCTGATGATCGCCGTCGACGACGTGGTCAGCCGAGACGACGTCGCCGGCTGCAAGGTCGCGGTCGGTCCGGTCGGCGGGCCGCGCAAGGCCCCGGTCGTCAGCGACGCGGACGGGATAGCCGAGTTCCACGATGTCCCCGCCGGTCCGGCGCAGATCGACGTGCTCGCGTGTAAGGTCGGCGACAAGCGCTACCCGGCGCAGAGCGTGCGCGTCCACCTGCGGCCTGACTGGATGGCCATGCGGTTCGTGGCGATCGCCGGTCACGACGCGGCGCTGAGTCGCGCGGGACGACTCGGGTACACGCTCGGGGTGCGGCACGCGAGCGTCGATCCGCTGCTCCAGCCGCTGCGCGTCGAGTCCGTGGTCCGCGGCGGCCCGGCGGCGCGGGCGGGGCTCGCGGTCGGCGACGTGATCGTGAAGGTCGACGGTATCGCCGTCGCGGGGCGCAGCGCGCATCGATACGAGGCGCTGACGCGCGTGGCCGCCGGCGACAGGGTCATGCTCAGGCTGGCCGACGACCGCGCGGTCGAGCTGAAGGCGGAGTGAAGATACCTGTCCTTGGGGACATGACCCGAAGGGCTCACGTCCGCGCGACTTACAGCGGGTGGACCGGGCCGGGGTTGCGGAACAGAGCGACGGACGCCCGCTCGACGGTTCAGGTCTCGGCCAGATCCCGTGAGCCCCACCGGATCGTGCGTGATAGGGTCGAGCGCCGCATGCCGACGTTTCGCCGACTCGCCGCGCTGCTCGCAGTCCTCGCGTGCGAGCTGGCGCCACCGAGAGACGTCGCGCGAGCGTCCACGCCCGCGCAGGCACCCGCGCCGCCGGTTCTGCTGGATCGGAGGATCTACGCGGCGCTCCGCGCATCAACGGCCGAGTGCGTCGCGCTCGACGGCGGCGAGGAAGCGCAGCGCCTTCGCCCAGGCGCGCTTCATGGAAGTCACATCGGAATAACGATGGCTACCCGATGGGCCGCACAGTAGCGTCGTCGAGGCGCCCCTGCGGGGCACGACGAGCACGGCGCGACGGGGCGAGATCTGCGGTGGAACATGCGGCAGCTGCTCGCTGCGAGCATCACCCGCCCGTCGGGTAGCGCCGTCGGCAGCGAATGCTGCACCGAGGATTCGCCCCCTCGCGTCACGCGGTGCCGGCGGCGATGGCGTCCTGAAGGCGCGGGTACTCCGGGCGGAAGCCGAGGTCCTCGCGGATCCGGCGGACGTCGAGCACGATGTCGAACGCGCGCGCAGTCTCGGCGGCGGAGCCGTCGGGCGGCGGCGCCCCGACCGAGGCAAAGAGCGTCGCCAGGTCGGGCGCCTCGTCATCGGCGACGTTGTAGATCCGGTGCGACGGCGACGCCGTGTCGAGCACGCGCGCGACCGCCTGCGCGACGTCGGCGTGGTGAGCGATCGACATGCGCTGCGCCGGCGGGAAGCCGCGCATCATCGGGACCGCTTCCTCGACATGCGGATCGCCGTCGCCGTAGACGAACGGAAGGCGGAGCACGCGGACGTCGAGGCCGTCGAGCGCGAAGAGAGCGCGCTCGGCGGCGAGCTTGCTCGCCGGATATGCCGCTGCCGGCGTGCATGGATCGTCCTCGCGTGCGAGGCGCCCGCCGGTCGCGCCGTACACCAACCCGGTGCTCGTGAACACGAAGCGCTTCACCGACGCGGCGCGTGCCGCGGAGGCGAGGTTCTGCGTGCCGAGGTCGTTGACGGCGTGCGCCTGCTCCGGCGTCGCCCCGCGGAAGAACGCGGCGCAGTGGACGACCGCGTCGACGCCGCGCACCGCGGCCTCGAGCGACGCGACGTCGAGCAGGTCGCCCCGCACGAGCTCCACGTCGCGCCCGCGCAGCGCCTCGGCGCGGCCCGGATCGCGCACGAGGGCGCGCACGTGACGACCGCGGTCGGCGAGGCGACGAGCGAGACGGCTTCCGACCTTTCCGGTCGCTCCTGTGACGAGAATCTTCATGGGGCGGACCGTAGCGAGCGACGCGACGGGTGGATTGGAAAAACCGGACAACGTCGCGGCCCCGGTCGTGCGGGCGAGCCATGCGCTCGCGCGCCGCCCATCGCCGGTCTTGCGGCCCGAGCGGCGTCGCGGGCGGACCACCGTCGCCTGCGTCGTGTCGCCGGGATGATGAGGTCCGGCCCTGCCCTGGCGAACCTCACGGGCCCACGTCGGCGAGCAAGCCGGCGAGCGCCGGCTCCGCGAGCATGCGCTCGCGGGTCCGCTCCGGCGTGACGCTGCGGCGAACCGCCGCCTGCGCGTGCATCCGGGCCTGCGCCGGCGACTCCGGGGCCAACAGGCGCGCGAGCGCGGCGTGGACCTCGGAGAGCTCCTCGTCCTCGTCGGCGTCCGGGTCCGCGAGCTCGAGCGCCGCCTCGAGGTCGCGGATCGCCGGGGCGGTCCGGCCCTCGGACGCCGCCAGCTGCCCGCGCAGCGCCAGCAACCGGGCGAGCGCCGCGTGCTCTTCGGGGCTCGTCGGGGTCGCCGCGGCGAGCGCGTGCAGCCCGGCGAGCGCGGCCCGGCGGACCTCGCCGTCGCCGAGGTGGGCGCGCAGCCCGGACCACACGTCGACCATCGCCGGCAGCAGCGCCGCGCCGACGCCGACCAGCGCGGCCGCGACGAGCGGGCGCGTGCGGACGAGGAGGGCGAGGTCGGCCCGCGCCGCCGGGTCGAGCAGGACAGGGGCGGCGGGCACGATGTCTCGCTCGAGCGCCGCGAGGTCGCCGAGGCGGGCGTGCGTGACCAGCCGGATCGCGTGCTCGCGCGCCGTGGTCGCCGGCATGTCCGAAAGGACAGCCCCTGCCGCCGCCGGGTCGTCGTCGACGAGGTGCCGGGCCGCGACGTCCCATGGGGTCTCGGCGGTCGGCGTGGCGAGACGGGCGCCGTGGACCCGGATCTCCCGCAACGCGCCCATGGCCAGCGCGGGCCGCTGGTTGGTGGACCGGGCCGAGACGACGAACCGCAGCGCGGCGCCGGCCGGGGGCCCCCCGATGCCGGTCCAGCGGCCCGTCCCGCCGTCGGCCGAACACTCGGCGGTGCCGTCGGCGAACCACGCGACGCGCACGACGACTCGCCCCGGGGCCGCGGCCGAGGCGATGTCCTGCTGGCCGAGGAGCGCGCCCCCGAGGTCGCCGCGGCGGCACGAGATGCCGCGATGGAGCGACCGCTCGTCGGCGGTGCCGCACACGGCGGCGGCCAGCCACTCCGCGCCGTGCTCGTCGTCGATGCCGATCGTCAGGCAGGCACCGCTCTCGAGCCACGACGTCTCGACCTCGGCCTCGAAGGCCAGCGCCGACCCGTCCCACGCCAGCGGGACCTCGGCGAGCGGGGCTGGACCGGCGGCGGCGACGACCTCGAGGCGCTCGCCGACCGGGTCGCGCCGCAGCCCCGCGGGGCGGACGAATCGCCACGCCTCGAGGTCGGGGTCGAGCCCGACGCCGACCCGCACGAGCGGGTCCAGACGCAGGGCGAGCCGGCGCGCCTCGGCGACGGCGGCGGCGTCGGCCTGCGGATCGCCGGCGAGCGCGGTCGCGGCGGCGTGCGCCTCGGACCAGCGGCCG
This sequence comes from Nannocystis punicea, assembly GCF_026965555.1. GTDB lineage: Bacteria > Myxococcota_A > Polyangia > Nannocystales > Nannocystaceae > Nannocystis > Nannocystis punicea. Next base: position 8,426,205 of record NZ_CP114040.1, read on the forward strand.
AGGCGGCTCAGGGCCGCGGCGCGGCGGGCCAGCGGGCGCGGACCGGTGAGGCTGCGGTCGATCGCCTCGGCCCGCGCATCGTCGCCGACGGCGGTCCAAAGCGCCGCGGCCCGGTCCAGCAGGTGGTGGCGAAGCTGCGGCTCGCCGGCCATCGCCGCGAGGTCGACGAACGCCGTCGCCGCGTCGGCGGACCGGCCCATGGCCGCCAACGCCTCGGTTCGGGCGACGCGATCGGCCAGCCACGCGTCGGCGATGTCCGGCGGAGCGACGGCCTCCGCGGCGGTCCGCAGGTCGGGCGGCGCCTCGTCGCCGGCGCCGAGGACCCACGCCTCGTAGCCTGGCAACATCCGCACGACCACCTCGTCGGCCGCATCGGCGTCGACCTGGACCGCGGCCCACGGGTCGATGCCACCGATCGTCCGCCACGACGCCTGCCCGCCCGCGTCGCGCACGACCCGCATCCCGTGCTGCCGCCCGAACTTCCCGGCATGCAGTAGCTCGTCGGTTCCGTCCGCGTCCAGGTCGGCGGCGAACAGACGCTCGCCGGTCCTCGACAGCGAGGCCTCGAGGTCGGGCATCGCCGTGGTGCCGATTTCCACGAGCGCCGCGCCGGTCCACACCAACACCGTGTAGGCCGCGTCCTGGGCGACGACCAGCGCGCGCGACGAACCGCGGCGGATCCCCACCACCGCGCGCGCACCGGGCAGCGTCCGCCGGTGCACCAGCTCGAGCTCGCCGCGCGCGTCGGCCTGGAACACCCGGACGTCGTCGGCAGGCGAGTCGAAGGCCGCGACCAGCTCGTCGCGGCCGTCGCCGTCGAGGTCGCCGCTCCACCCGTCGACCAGCGCCGCGCCGGTGCGGTGGGTCCCCGCGTGCGCCGGCCGGGCGCCGAGCGACGGCGGGTCCTCGAGCCGCCAGAACCCCTGGTACGGCCAGACGTGCGAGTACACGGACGCCACCCGCCCGTCGGCCAGCCGCAGCCCCCGCGTTGGCGACGAACACGTGCTCGATCCGCCACAGTTCGAGCGCCGGCGCGGCGAGATCGACGACCTGCCAGCCGTCGCGCACCGCCAGGGTCGTGCCCGGGAACACGGGGAGGCTGCCGGCGGCCCGGCCGATCGTCGCCAGCGAGCGGTCCAGCAGCCTCGTGTCCTCGTACCCGCTCTCCGCCGCGAACGCTGCCGCGCCGCCGGGGCCGAGCGCGTCGAACCGGTACATCAGCCACCCGAGCGGCCGCCCGCGGGCCAACGCCGCCAGCGACGCGCGCCACGGGTCGTCCGGCGCGAGCGACTCGACCGCGCCGGCGCCGTCGCGCAGGCCGAACGCGGCGATCGCCGCGTGCTCGTCGACCGTGGCGTCGCCGAGCCCGCGCGCCCGCTGCTCCGCGACCACGCGGGCCAGCTCCGGCGCGTCGCCCCTCGCGGCGAACACCGCGGCCAGCGCCCGCATCGCCGCCGCGACGTCGTCCGGGTCCGTCGCCTCGACGTACGTGCGCGCGTAGGCGGCGAGCGCCTCCTCGACGCGCCTGTCGGCCAGCGCCCGGTCCCCGCGCAGCAGCCACGCCCGCCCGAGCGCCCGCGTGCGGCGGTGGTCCGGCTCGGCGATGAACCCCGAGAGCGCCGGCTCCGGCGCGTCCGCGGCGGCGATCGCCGCGAGCCGGTCCGCGGCCCTGGCCTCGGTCTCGGCCCGGTCCCACCACCCGTGCAGCGCCACCCCGCCGAGCGCCAGGACGCCGGCGATCAGGGCCACCCCCGCGGTCCGGCCGGCGATCCGACGCTGCCGTCGCCGCGTCATCGCCGCCTCGATCGCGCCGAGCAGCGCGTGCATCGTCTGCCAGCGCGCCTCGGGCCGCGGGTCCAGCCCCCGTTCCGCGAGCGGTGCGAGCCACCCCGGCACCGTCCCGGACACCGCCCCGTGCCGCAGCGCCTCGCGTACCGTGTCGGCGTCGGCGTCGGGCGGCGGGCTCTTGCCGGTGAACAGCTCGCAGACCACGACGCAGTACCCGTAGATGTCGCTCACGACCCCGGCGGGCCGGCCCTCGCGCTGCTCCGGCGCCATGTATCCCGGGGTCCCGAGCACCGCGCCGACGACCGTGGCGTGCAGGGCCGGAGCGCCGGCCTCCCCCGCGAGCTCGCCCGCGTCCAGGCGGGCGAGGCCGAAGTCCATGACGCGCACGCGGCCGTCTTCGCCGACCATCACGTTGTCGGGTTTGAAGTCGCGATGGACGAGCCCGCGGTCGTGCGCCGCCGCCAGCCCGCGACCGGCCTGCAGCGCGACCTCGAGGCGCACGTCGACGGCCGGTCGATGCGCGCGCAGCCAGTCGCGCAGCGTGTCGCCGACGACCAGCTCCATCGCCAGGTAGACGCGGCCCTCGTGCTCGCCGGCCTCGTGGATCGTCACGACGTTCGGGTGGGACAGGCGGGCCAGCGCCTGCGCCTCGCGCAGCAGGCGGGCCTGTGTCGTGGGGCGGGCGTCGGGCGTGCCGAGCAGCTTGAGCGCGACGCGGCGCCCGAGCAGCTCGTCGCGCGCCAGGTGGACCTCGCCCATGCCGCCGCGTCCGAGCATGCCGAGCAGCGTGTAGCGGCCGATCCGCGCGGGCGCCGGGAGGCCCTGCGCCCGCGGTCCCGTCCCCGCGCTCACCGTCGCGGCCGTCGTTCGCTCGTTCTCGTCGCGGAGCATCACGGGATCGCGCGAATTCGTCGCGGACGACGAGCACCGGCAGCCTAGCACGCAGCGCCAGCCCCAGGCCGCGGTGGCGATCGCGCGTCCTGGACGGCCTCCGGGCCGCCCGTCATGATTCGTGGCCATCCGTGGGGCGTCTGACGACCAGCAGCGGCGACACCGCATGGCAGCTGCGGGAGCGCAACATCCTCGGCCGCTCGCGCAAGTGCACGATCCAGCTGCTCGCGCCCTCCGTGTCCGGCGAGCACGCCCTCCTGCGCTGGGCCGGCGGTCACTGGCATCTTCAGGACCTCCACAGCCGCAACGGCGTGTACGTCGCCGGCCGGCGCCTGGCCCCCGACGAGCGGCTCGCTCTCGGCCCTGGCGCCGAGATCGGCCTCGGGGACCCGGGCGGCCTCGTGCTCGTCGACGCCGGCCCGCCCGACGCGTTCGCCGTCCCCGAGGGCGGCGGCGCGGTGCTCGTCGCGGAGGCCGGCCTCTTGACCCTGCCCGATCCGTCCGACCCCGCGACGATCTACCGCGGACCGCACGGGTGGTACCTCGAGCACGCCGGCAACGTCCGCGAGGTCCACGATGAAGAAGTCGTCCGCATCGGCGACATCGCCTGGCACCTCGCCCTCCCCGAGTCGCTGCCGCCCACCGCCGAGGCCGCCGAGGCGCCGGCGCGGATCGCCGACCTGCGCCTGCACTTCGCCGTCCGGCCCGACACGGAGTACGTCGAGCTCGTCGCCTTCCACGGCGCGTCCGCGCTCGACTTCAAGGCCCGGACCTGCCACTACCCGCTGCTGCTGCTCGCGCGCGAGCGCCTGCGTCACAGCCGTCTGGCGCCCGCGCAGCAGGGCTGGGTCCTCCAGGAGGAGCTGCTCATGGCCCTGCAGGTCGACCGCAACCAGCTCTATGTCGACATCCACCGCCTGCGCCAGCAATTCGCCCAGGCCGGCGTCCTGGACGCGGCCCGGATCGTCGAACGCCGGCCGGGAACGCGGCAGCTACGGATCGGCACGGCGCACCTCGAGATCGCGCAACTCGACCGCCCGCTCGTCTCCGGATGAGAGCAGCGAGCGATCGGCTGCGCGGCGCAGTGGGCTCATGTCGGCGCGTCCCCGGCCCGCCCCGCGCATCAACCTGTCTCTTGCGACAGCCGATATTGCGGGGTCCGACCCGCTCATAAACCTGTCTCTTGCGACAGCCGACACTGCGGGACCCGACCCGCTCATCCACCTGTCTCTTGCGACAGCCGACACCGCGGGCCCGGCCCGGCCATCAACCTGTCTCTTGCGAATTCGACACCGCGGGGCTCGACCAGGCCATCAACCTGTCTCTTGCGACAGCCGATATCGCGGGCCCGACCCGCTCATCAACCTGTCTCTTGCGACAGCCGACCCCGCCGGGCCCGACCCGCTCATCAACCTGTCTCTTGCGACAGCCGACACCGCGGGACCCGCCGGCTCCGCATCGACGTGAGGGACCGCGAGATCGGCGAACGCCGCCTGGAGGCCGCCGACGCGAGCGTCACGTCGAGGCCCGGCGACGGCGCCTGACCGCGATGGCGCCGACGAGCAGCAGCAGCCCGCCCGCGTCGGGATTGCGCGCGTCGCAGCCGCAGCCGGCGTCGCCCGCGCCGGCCGGGCCCGTGTCGGTCTCGTCGGTGCCGCCGGAGGCGGTGCTCGAGCCGCCGTCGTCGGGCCCGCCCGTCGGGCCGGCACCGCCGGTCGACGAGTCGCCGCCCGACATCGATTCGCCGCCCGACATCGAGTCGCCGCCCGACATCGAGTCGCCGTCGGAGGCCGAGCTGGTCGGGATCTCGCCGGTCGTCGACGGCTCGCCGGTCGTCGTGTCGGGGTCGCAGCCCTCGTCGATCTCGGCGTCGCAGTCGTTGTCGAGGCCGTCGTCGCACAGCTCGGCGTCGGCGGGCGTGCAGGTGCAGGCGTGGGCCACGGGGTCGCAGATCCACCCGGCCGTGCAGTGGCCGTCGTCGAGGCAGCCGACGCACGCCTTGGGCTCGCTCGCGGCGTCGCAGTGGGGCAGGTCCGGGTCGGTGCATTGCGCGTCGGTCTCGCACTGCTCGACGACCACCGAGGTCGGCGCGCCCGGGAAGTTGCCGTCGCCGGTCGGCGTCTCGGCCGGCTCGGCGCCGAGCTGGCCGGCCGCGCCGATGAGGGCCTGATTGTCGATCTGCCCCGAGCTGTCGGCGTCGATGGTCACGCGGAACTTCACCGTGGCGGACGCATCGATCGCCAGCGTCCCGCCGGCGGCCTCGTTGGCGTCCGCACCCAGGCGGACCACCAGCGAGTTCGTGTTCGCGTCGTACTCGCCCTGGTCGTCGCCCGCGGCGTCGGTCTTGGCGCCGGCGTTGTCACCCGCGGCGATCTCGAGCGAGCCCGGCACGTAGGTCACGCCGGTCGGCAGCGGGTCGGTGAGGGCGACCTCGATCGCGACGTCGCTGCCGGTGTTGGTCACCTCGATCGTGTACTCGAGCTCGTCGCCGGCCACGAGCGCGCCGCCGTTCACGTCGACGGCCGTCTTGGTCGACGTCGTGAAGTCGGGCCGGAGGTCGGAGATCGAGGTGATGAAGCCGGACAGGAAGTACTGGTCGCCGGCGGTGCTCGCCGTCAGCGTCGCCTGGGTCTGCCCCGCCGTGAGCTTGGCGGTGACGTCGACGGTGTCGAGGTCGAGGCCCGACATTGAGTGCGGCGCGCCCGTGAGCTGGGGGAGGTCGCCGGGGACCGACAGCGGCGCGCCGAACTGCGAGCGCGTGCTGTTGAAGAAGTTGTTGGCCGGGTTTGCGCCGTTGCCGAGGGCCGGGCCGCCCCCGAAGAAGAACTGGTCCCCCGAGAGGCCGACGTCGCCCTCGAACGCGACCAGGCCCAGCTTGCCCTCGATACCGCCGTCGGGGACCAGGAACCCCTCGAGCAGGATGTCGAGGGACGCCTCGCTGGCCACCAGGTCGAACCCGTCGAACACCGCGAGGTTGCGCGTCGGCTCGCCCGGGTCCTGGTAGAGGACGACCATCCACCAGCCGGCGAAGGTCCCCTCGCTGTTGACGTTCGGCAGCACGGAGGTGTCGACCCCGCCGACCCTGTAGGACCCGGAGCCGTGCTGCTGGACCAGGTCGGTGACGTCGGCGCTGCACTGGTAGGCGTTGAACGGGGTGGTCACGCAGTGCATCGAGCCGTCGATGTCGGCCGAGAACACGCCCGGGCGGTCGAGCGTGACGATGCCGTCGGACCCGGGGGCGTCGACGGAGGCGGCCCAGTAGAGGAACGCGTGCGAGGCGGCGGCGTCCGGCGGGAGCTCGAGGACCGCCGAGCTGCGAGCAGCGGTGGCCGCGACCGTCACGTTGGCCTCGGCCTCGCCAGGGGCCGGCGAGTCGGCGCTCCAGTACACGTCGATCGCGCCGTCGGCCGTGTTCGTGCCGCACATCCCGACGGCGCCGACGACCGGCATCGGCACGTTCGCGGCGCAGTTATGCCCGAGCGTGTTGCCGATGAGCGCGAAGTCGCCGCGCTGGGTGACCTGCACCCGCAGCGCCGGCGCGGCCTCGGCATCGGCCACGAACCACAACCAACCCGCGATCGCGGGCAGACCCACTCCAAGACCAAGCTTTCGCATTTCGATGACTCCGAAAGGTGCCATCGACCCTACCGTCGGCGCGGGGCGAGGAACTTACAGGCAAATTACAGCCGCGGCACGCGCCCCGGGCCGTCGTCGCTCACCGCCGGCACGACAAGTCCTCGTCGTCACCGGCGCGCTCGACTCGCTCGGTCGGTGGATTGTCGAGATTGACGATCTCGATCCCGCCGCGCCCGCGTCGAGGCGAGCGCCAGGATCACGCAGCAGCGCGTCCTGGAGGTCGAGTCATTCCTGAGCGCGATCCGGCGCGGCCTCTGGAAGATGGCCGAGCGCCGAGAGCCCATGCGGGGAAGTTGTTCGATCGGCGCGGGCGCTCGCCGGTCGAGGGGCGCATGCCCGCGCTGTCCCTCGAGGCGCCGCGTCGAAGCGGCCCCGGGGCATGGACACTTCCGGGCCGAGTCGCGTGCTCGGCACGGGTCGCGAGCGGCGCTCGGACGACACGTGTATGCTCAATACAGACGGGCCAATTGAATCCCGACACGCGATCACGACCCGGTGAGCAAGGCGCCGACGCGTCCGACAAGGACACCGTGGGCGACGCCGGAACCCCTCGTTCCGAGCGCGCCGGGCCGTCGGGGTCGACGCCGGTCGCCAAGGGGGACGACGACGGGGACGGCGACGCGACGCCGCCGCCGCCCGCCCCTCTTCGGCCCGAGCTCGGCGAGCCGCTCGGCAAGCAGCTGCTGAAGCGGGCGCTGTTCCCCAACAGGTCGCAGCCCGTCCAGCTCGGGCGGTACACGGTGCTCCATGTGATAGGTCAGGGCGGGATGGGCGTCGTGTACGCTTGCTACGACGACCAGCTCGATCGCAAGGTCGCCGTCAAGGTCCTGCAGAGAGGTCGCGTCCGGGAGCAAGAGAACGCCCATGGACGGCTCCTGCGCGAGGCCCAGGCGATGGCCCGGCTGTCGCACCCCAATATCGTCACCGTCCACGAGGTCGGGCAGGCCGACGGCATGGTCTACGTGGCGATGGAATTCGTCCGCGGCAGCAGCCTGGAGGCGTGGGTCAAGGAGTCGCGCTCGTGGCAGGAGATCCTGGCCACGTTCCTGCAGGCGGGTCGCGGCCTCGCGGCGGCGCACAAGGCCGGACTCGTCCACCGCGATTTCAAGCCGCAGAACGTGATGCTCGGCGACGACGGGCAGGTCAAGGTCCTCGACTTCGGCCTCGCGCGCCTGAACGCCGGCGATCTGCGCGAGGAGGGACCGGACGCGGCGCCCACGGGCCCGGAGAGCGAGGCCTCCCTGCTGCTGCGCCCGCTGACCCGGACGGGCGTGATCGTCGGCACCCCGGCCTACATGTCCCCGGAGCAGCACCTCGGCGAGCGCGCGACCGCCGAGAGCGACCAGTACAGCTTCTGCGTGTCGCTATACCAGAGCCTGTACGGCCGCTGGCCGTTCTCCACCGAGTCGTTCGAGGCGCTGCGCGACGACGTCGTGCACGGGCGCGTCGCGCCGGCGCCGTCGGGCAGTCCGGTGCCGACGCGGGTGTTCAAGGCGCTCCGCCGCGGCATGATGGCCGAGCCTGGCGCTCGCTTCGCGGCGATGACCGACCTGCTGGCGGCGCTCGAGCGCGATCCGGGCGTGAGGTACCAGCGCGCCACCGTGTTGGCCGTGACCGCCGTGCTCGCCGGCGCGGCCGGCATGCTCGCCACCGCCGGAGCCGGGAGCGTGCGGCGGTGGGACGACGCCCGGCGCGTCGCCGCTTGCGAGGCGAAGGGCGCCGAGATCGAATCGGCGTGGAATGAACAGGCCGCCCGACGGCTGCGCGAGGCCTTCGTGGCGACGGGCGTCAGCTACGCGGAGACCACGGCCGAGAAGGTGATCCCGTGGCTGGACGAGCAAGCGGCGCGCTGGCGCCAGGCGCGAGCGACGGCGTGCATCCACGCCGAAGTCCGCGGCGAGTGGGACGCAGAGATCCTCGACCGCGCCGAGTGGTGCCTCGAGGATCGGCGGCTGGCGCTCGCGTCGCTCGTGACCGAGTTCGAGCGGGCCGATGCGGTGGTCATGCCGAAGGCGGTGGCGGCCGCCGCGGGCCTGCGAGCGGCCGAGGATTGCCTCGACGAGGACGCGCTCCGACGAGTGCCGGCACCGCCGGCCGACGAACGCGAGGCGGTCCACGAGCTGCGTGTCGCGCTCTCGCAGGCGGACGCACGCTCGCGCACGGGCAAGTACAAGGAGGCCCTGGCGATCGCCACTGCAGCCCGCACCCGGGCCGAACAGCAGCTCGAGTGGTTGCCCTTGATCGCCTCCGCGCGCGCGTTGGAGGGCGCCTTGCTCGCCAACACGGGCGCGTACGAGGCGGCCGAGACCGCGAGCACGGACGCCTACTTCGAGGCGGCCCGCGCCGAGGCCGTGGACGTGGCCGCGACCACGGCGATCTACCTGGTCTCGCTCATGGGCAAGCAGCGAGGCCGGCCCGCCGACGGACGGCTGTGGGCGCGGCTCGCCGAGGTGGCCATCGCGCAGGCGGGCGACCAGTCGGGTCTGCGGGAGGCGGCGCGTCTGATCAACCTGGCCAACACCTACCTGCCCACCGGCGCGCACGCGGAGGCGCGCGCCCTGTTGGAGCGCGCCCTGGTGCTCCAGGAACAGGCCCTCGGCCCGGAACACGTCGGCCTCACGGCCGCCCTCAACAACCTCGCCACCATCCACGCCGAGGCGGGCGCCTACGCCGAGGCGCGCGCGCTGTTCGAACGAGCCGTGACCATCCAGGAGAAGGCCCTCGGCCCCGAACACCCCGAGATCGCCAACGCCCTCGGGAATCTCGCCAACACTCACATCTCCACCGGGGAATACGCAGAGGCGCGAGCGCTGCACGAGCGGGCCCTGGCGATCAAGGAGAGGACGCTCGGCCCGGAGCACGCCGAGGTCGCCATCAGCCTGAACAACCTGGCGATCCTCCACGAGGCTACCGGCGCGCACGCAGAGACGCGGAGGTTGCACGAGCGGGCCCTGGCGATCCGGGAGAAGGTGTTCGGCCCGGAACACCCCGAAGTCGCCGGCAGCCTGGTCGGCCTCGCCGCCGCCCACGGCAACACCGGCGCGTACGCCGAGGCGCGTGGGCTGCTGGGGCGCGCTCTGGCCATCCAGGAGAAGGCGCTCGGCCCGGACCACCCCGGCGTCGGCTTCACCCTGTACAACCTCGCCGCCGCGCACGAGGCGACCGGAGCCTACGCCGAGGCCCGCGCGCTGTACGAGCGCGCCCTGGCCGTCCAGGAGAAGGCGCTCGGCCCCCGACATCCCCACGTCGCCCACACCATGAGCGGCCTCGCAGTCGTGCACGAGATGACCGGAGCGTACGCCGAGGCCCGCGCGCTGTACGAGCGCGCCCTGGCCGTCCGTGAAGCGGCGCTCGGCTCGGGACACCCCGCGGTCGCCGCGGACCTGACGGGCCTCGCCTCCGTGTATCTGACCGAGCGCAGGCCCCAGGAGGCCCTTCCGCTGCTCGAGCGCGCGCTCACCATCATCGACGCGTACGACGGCATCCAGCCCCGCGAGCCCGAGGCGCGCTTCGCCCTCGCCAGGGCGCTCGTCGCCACCCACGGCGACCGCGCCCGTGCCCTCGCCGAGGCCCGCAAGGCCCGCGAGGGCCTCCGCGAAGCCGGCGCAAACGCGACCGAGCAGACCGCCGAGATCGAGCGATGGCTCGCCGAGCACGCGCGGGACGAGTGAATGCCGCCGTCCGGCGAGCTGCGTCGTGATGACCGCGGCGCGGTCGTGCTGCACCCCGAGCCGCCGGCGCGAGGGCCGTCGCTCGCGCTCGACTCTCGCCCGAGCGACGTTCCATCGCGGCTCGCCGGCGCCGCTCGAGCCCAGCGCGCCGTGATGCGATCGCATGGTCGAATAGGCCGCCCCCGACGCGAGCCGAAGACCACGGCGCCGAAGCCGAAGGTGAACAATCACGAGGTTGGCCTATCCATAGGATCGAGGAACGCGTGGAGTGCTCCGCCCGGGGTCCGGCGCTCCGGGTGAAGACATTCCGGTATCTGCTGATTGTGAGCAACGACCTCGGTGCATATCCGAGGACCATCGCGCGCTCGCCGGCGCCGGCGGGCGCGCAATGCCATCTTGCCAATGCAATGTGCCAGTGGCTTCGAAATCGCGGCCACCCAGCGCGAAATGCGCACAATTCGCGCCGAACCATGTCCCCGTCGGGGGCGGAGGGCTCCAAGCGAGAAGCCACTTCCGCGCATGGTTCGGGCCGCGGCAAGCGCGGGCTCCAGACCCCAGAGGGCGCCGATCTGCGCCGAATTTGCGCCCGAGCTGCGCGATGGCGCGCGGCTGAGACGCGATGATTGAAAACGCCCCCGAATTTGCCAGGAGGAGATCTCCCGCGAGAATCCCGCAGGTCCGATCCGCGTCCGAATTGGCGAAACCGCGAGCGGCCCGCGGTTGCGACTTGGACTCTGTTCTAGTTGTGAGCTGGGTAAAACGCGGCTTTGGCGCATCTCGATCGGCCCATATCCGCGCGGGCGATGCCGCGCACCTGCGGGATGCGGTCGCGGATTCACGGTGCATTCCCCGGCTTCCATCGCCAGCCTTTCTCGTGAAGATATCGCTGTCGTTCAACAAACCCAGGAGATAGCGATGACTCGGAATCGAGTGCAATTTGTATCGTTGGCTGCGATGATGATTGGTGCGATCGGTACATTCGGATTGGTCGGGTGTACGGATACTGACGTCGACGAATCGGATCTCGACGGCGTCGAATTCAAGAAGGACGACGATCCGAAGTTTCCCATCCCGGGCGAGAGCTTTTCGGCGGAGAAGCTGCCGTTCGTCGAGCCGATCGAGGCGGCCGAGGTGTTCGTCCAGAAGCTGCCCAAGGCGACCGAGGCCGGTGAGAACGTCGCGGTGCACATCAAGCTGCCGACGCCGCAGAACAAGGAGCTCAGCGAGAGCCTGGTCCGCGTCGTCGGCGACCCGAAGAACCCGATGATGCTGGTGCGCAGCGACGCGCTGGTCGATCTCGGCGTGCTCAAGGAGAGCCCCGGCAAGGAGTTCTTCGCCGCCTTCGCCACGCTCAGCGAGGAGGAGCTCGCGGTGCGTGCCAAGGCCGAGGCGAAATTCGAGAAGTTCGGCGAGACCACCAAGGATCGGATCGTCTTCGAGGGTCGCAACCCGATCGCCGTCACGACGGGCATCAAGTTCGACATCAGCGTGTTCGACACCGGCGTCCCGGTCGCGCTCGGGTCCTGTCCCCTCATGCCGCTCTCGACGCCGGCGCGCTGGGAGGAGGCGCTCATCGTCACCGACCTCTCGGTGGTCCGCGACAAGAACCGCACCAACGACGTGTGTGACCCCGGCGCCGACAACCCCAACGGCGTGTGGACCTTCAAGCACCTGATGGAGGAGATGGCGATCGGCTCGGGCCTGAGCACCAACGATTTCGTGGTCCAGTGGCTGTCGACCTGGCTGACCAACCAGGTCGTCAACAGCGACACGATCCCCGCGCGCACGCAGATGTTCCAGCAGGTGATCCGGCCGTGGGCCAACGCCAGCGGCATCACCTCCTCGCTGGTGGGCGGCAACCTGGTCCTCGGCGGCCCGCTCAACCTCGACAAGGCGCCGTTCCGCCTGTCCGCGATCGTCAACCGCATCGACCTCGGCAAGACCAGCAGCGGCGGCGGTTACTTCGGCGGCGGCATGCCGCTCAGCGCGGGCGAGATGCGCTTCGTGTTCGGCGTGCAGAACCTGAACAGCTGCACCCAGCTGCCCTTCTCGGTGATCTTCGAGTACGGCGTACCGCGGGAGGACTGCGCGGCGATCAAGGACTGGGCGAACCAGTGGATCCGCCTCAGCGACCCCTTGCTGCCGCGGTTCTCGTCCTCGTGGCGCGCCCACCTCGAGAGCATCACCGAGAACGTCGTGCTCAACGGCGCCGCGCCGGCCAAGGGCAACCAGAACGCGATCAACCAGATCCGGACCAACGAGAACGCGCTCAACTTCCAGTGGGAGCTCCGCGAGTTCACGCTCTCCACCGAGGACGTGTTCACCGACATCGACACGCCGGCCAACGGCCCGCTGCGCCCGCACACCGTCGCGCTGACCCCCAACGACAGCATCTACAACCCGTTCGCCGACATCGACATCGACGACTGGACCCTGTTCACGCCGATGCCGCCGGCGGGCGCGCCCGGTGCGGTCCTGTCCGAGGTCTCGCCGTTCGCGTTCTTCACCTCCGGCGCGAGCGGCAACACGGTCGTCGGTGACTGCAGCCCGAGCTTCGAGATGCCGCACCTGGCCAGCGGCATGCCGCTGCGCGGCGGCAACGCGTTCACGGCGCCCGTGACCCACTGGCAGATCGACGCCGCCACCCCGGGCGATCCGCGGGAGGTCTGCGCGCGCCAGCAGTTCTCGGTCAACACCTGCAACGGCTGTCACTTCGCGGACACGAGCACGCCGTTCTTCCACGTCAACCCGCAGGTCGCGCCCGCGGCCCTCTCCAACTTCATGACCGGCACCGGCGCCGGCAACGTGTGGGCGGTGCCCGACCAGCAGTGGGGCGGCGGCGTGGCGTGGATGGAGTTCGCCGACCTCGATCGCCGGCACAACCGGCTCTACGAGATCGCGTGCAACAGCTGCGGCCGCAGGGTCGTGTTCCCGCACATCATCGACGTCATCACGGAGTTCAACGGCCTGGTCCCCGTGGACGTCGTCTCCGAAGATTCGCCGATCAAGGTCGGTCCGGTGAAAGATCTCGGCGTGGTCAAGCAGCTGATCGCTGCCACCGCGAAGCTCGAGAAGGCCGTCGTCCAGGACGTCGAGCTGAGCAACTTCACCGGCACGAGCCAGATGTTCGTGCACTGAGTCGCACCGAGCGGCGCTCGCGGCCGACGACGCCGCGAGCGCCGGCGGCCGCCTCGACCTGCGCGCAGGCGAGGCGCTCCGCGAGACCTCGAGGGACTCGCACGTCATGCTGACCGGGAATCGTCGGCTCGCGGAGCGAGAGCGACCGAGCGATCGGGGATCGCCGTCGCGACTCGACGTGCTCGCCGATGGCGACGTCGGTGAGTTCGTGGATCGCTCGCAGTAGCTCCAACGAATCGCTGGGGATGCGCCCGATGAGTTGGTCGGCGCATTCGCGGTCACCCCGTGGAGGGTTCTCAGGCGGCGTTCCCGCTGATACGCTCCCGCCATGAAGTTCGGACTCGGCGGCCTCACGCTCGTGACGCTCGCAATCGCCGCCTGCGGTGACGACGGGCGAGCAGAGGCCACGAATGCTTCCGCCAGCGCCGGCTCGACCACGGGGATGAGCACGGACGTGGCCTCGTCGAGCACGACGGAGGGCCCGACGACGACCGGCGCCGGCGCCACGGCGTCGACCGGCGAGAGCGCGACCGCCTCGAGTACTGGCGCTTCGACGAGCGCGACCACGGCGCTGGAGACCTCGACGACCACCACGGATGCGTCGACGACCGCGGAGAGCGGGGCGACCGAGGCGAGCGGGACGACGGCGGCCGCGTGCGAGAATCAGCCGGAGCTCTGCGACGCGCTCGACAACAACTGCAACGATTTGTTCGACGAGGGCTGCGACTGTACCCCGCCCGACCTGGAGCTGGAGGCGATCGATGGTTACACCGCGCGGGTGATCTTCGACGTCCCGAAGCAGCTCGGGAGCTACGGGTATCTCGGCGACGTCGAGCGCGCGCTCGGCGAGTACTGGAGCGACCCGGGAGAGGGCGTGCTGTTCACCGTCAACAACGCGGAGAACACGGCCAGCGGGATCGGCCTGCTCGACCAGGACGGCGAGTTCAAGGGCTGGCTGATCGATCCGGCCGACGCCGCCCTGCCGATCAACCCCTACCTCGAGTACGCCTACGGCGGCGTGCTTTACACCTGCCACACCGTCAACGTGAACGAGTGGATCTACAAGATCTACCCCGACGGGACGACCGAGCAGGTGGTGCAGCACGGCAATTGCGAGGGGCTGATCTACGGCGACCGCGGCGACGGGACGGACTCACTCTATGCGAGCAACTACAGCGCGGACGCGATCTACAGGATCGACGAGGACGGCACGCGCACGACGCTGGCGCAGGGCATGGGGCTGGACGTCGTGGTCGACCTGGCGATCCCGCCGGCGACCTCGATGTTCAAGCCCGGGCTGTATGCGCTCAATCAGACCCAGCTCGGGGTGCATCGCCTCGACGCCGCCGACATGCTCACGCTCGAGTACCCCTACAACCTCGGCTTCGGCGTCGGCGAGGAGCTGAGCTTCGCCTTGCCCAAGTCGGCGTTCCGCGACCACTTCTATCACCTCTCGTCGACGCTGCAGGCGGTCGTACGGGTCGCGCCCGACGGCAGCTGGGAGACGGTGCTCACCGGCCCGAAGCTCAATTACGGCCTCTATTCGACCGGCGGGGTGTTCTCCACCAACGGGGCGTTCTACTTCTTCACCAACGAAGATGCGCTGATCATGCGGCTGCAGGCCTGCAACATCGCGGGGCAGTGACGGACGTGGCGACCGCCGACGTCGACCGCGACAACCGTCGCGGCCACGCCGTCGCGGTCACGCTCTTGCAGCGTCCGCTCAGTAATTCCACGCGGTGCAGTCGGTCGTCGTGCGCACGACGAACTCGGCCAGGGTGCGCATGTTCTTGACGAACGTCCCGGTGTCGAGATAGTCGCCGGGGGTGGCGCCGCTTCGCGGGCCGCCCGGGCTGTACGTCGTGATCCACCGCTCGTTGTTCACCGTCGTGTCGACGGCCTGCGCCGTGTCGGCGCGGAGCTGCTGGCAGGAGCGCTTCATCACGCTCGTGTCGCTCGCCAGTCGATCGTACTCGGCGTGAATCGCGGCCAGCTGAGACGGGACCTCCCACCCGTAGTTCTGGTAGGTCGGCGGCGCGGGAGAGAAGCGGACCGGATAACCGCCGGGGTTGACGGTGTAGAAGCCGATGTTCGCCGGCGAGGTGTCGTCGAGCTCGATGTAGCGGTTGATCAGCGTGTCGTTCGCATAGTCGACGGTCTCGAGGTACGCGAGCGCCGTCCCGACCGCGGCGCGGTTGGCCGGCACGCTCGGGTCGAGCTGGTAGAGGCGAAGGAGCGCCCACATGGCGTCCTGGCTCTCCTGGCCCGCGATGGCCGGAGTCTCCCAGCTACGCGCCCACCGCGGCTGCATCTGGATGTCGTATTGCTGCGCCCAGGCGGGCTGCGGCTGAGGCATCTGCGCGCGGCGAAGGAAGTCCCCGTAGGCGGTGAGCATGGCCTGGTAGGTCGCGGCCTGCGCGGGATAGACCTCCTTCGCCCAGTACAGCATCTCCACGAAGGCCGACGCGAGGTTGTCGTTCAGGGTCGGGTCGTCCCAGTACTCGTTGGTGTAGGAATTGGCATAACAATTGGCGAGGCCGCACGAGGTCCCGATCGAGGGCGGATAGCTGGCCTGAAGCGCCGGCCGGGCGGCGACGGGACCGGCGAACCCTTGCGGAAAGCCGCCGTTCGTCGGGAATTGCGAGGTCTCCACCCGTGCGCGCGCGTAGGAGGAGGAGCCGGAGATCGCCGCGTCTGCGAAGCCGAACAGCTGGTCGGTGCGCATCATCGCAATGAGCGCGAGCTGGGTGACCTGGTCGTCGTAGACCGTGAACTTGCAGCCGCCGCAGCTACAGTTCGAAGTGGTGTTGAGGTAGCACGCCTTCAGCGTCGGCGTCGGCTTGAAGTCCGCGTAGAGGCGCCAGCCTCCCGACTTGACCTGCCCCTGACGCAACGCCATGGCCGCGTCCTTCGCGTAGGTCTTGAGCGCCGGCGTCGCCGGGTCGGCGAGGGCCGCCTCCACGAACGCGATCGTCACGTCCGCCGTGCCGGGTGACTGGATCATGATCTGATCCTCGTCGAGCTGGATATCGCCCCAGCGCTCGCTCAGGTCGGTGGCGTTGTGGTGCCACGCATACCCGCCGTGGCGGGCGACATTGTCGTGGAAGAACTTCGCCGCGTTCCGCATGCGTCCGAGAGCCTTCGCGCGGAGCGGAGTCGCGGCGGCCGGCTCCGCCTCGCCGATCGCCAGGGTCGGTGGTGAGCCGCCGCGCTCCAGCTCGGGGTCTGTCGAGTCGCGCTCCAGCTCGGTGTCCGTCGAGTCGCTCTCCACCTCGGCGCCTGCCGGGTCGCAGGCGAACATCGAGACGACAGGGAAGAGTGCGAGCGTGAGAAGTCTTGTCATGAATGAGATTCCCCTATTCTTCAGCGGTCTTGACCGATTGGCTGTGCACGCGTGCGGCCTCGGCTCGGAGTTTTGCCGATACGCGCCAGAGCGAGCGCAGCCAGCCGTACGACCGCGAACAGCGGGTCGTCGACCGACCGCGGCTCGGCCGGCGCCTCGGAATGCGCAGTCGCGCGCAGCAGTCGGAGCGGAGAACCCACGCAGGGGCACAGTGCCCGGTCGACTGGCAAAGTTACAGGCGGACGTATCGACCTCACGAGCCCGTCCCGCCGGGAGCACGAGCGAGCTCGAGTCCACTCGCACGTGGGAGCGAAGCCGAGTGCCGTTGCCGAGTGCGGCGAGCGTTCGCGGCGCGTCCGGAGCGATGGCCGCTCGACCCCTCGCCAACCTCGGGGCACGCGACGGAGGGCACGCGATCGCCCGCGCGCCGTTGCCCCGCCGACTCGAGTGCGGCATCGTGAGCCGCGATGTCGCGCCTCGTGCTCGCAGCGCTCGCGCTCGTCACCTGCGGCCCGCGCCCGCCCGTCGAGCAGGACGAGCCCATGAGCACCACCACCGGCGCGACCGGCTCGTCCTCCGCCGAGCCGGAGCCGACCACCTCGCCCGCCCCGCTCGACTGCGACTCGGTGTGCGACGTCCCGTGGACCCACGACGGCGACCTCGAGATCACCCCCGCCACCGATCCCGCCGCCCTGCGCTGCCTGCGACGGGTCACCGGCGACCTCACGATCCGCGACTTCAGCGGACCGCTCCCCGCCGAGCTGCTCGCGCTGCGCGACGTCGACGGCCTGTTCGCCCTGCAACACAACGACGGCCTCGTCGACCTCGCCGGCCTCGAGTGTCTACGCCGCGTCGACGGCCTGATCTTCGAGGGCAACGACGCGCTGATCGACCTCGCCGCGCTGACCGACCTCGAGTCGAGCCGGATGTTGTTCGCGCAGACCAACGGTGCGCTCGCCGACCTCTCCCCGCTGTCCGGCCTCGCCGGCCTCGAGCTCCTCGACCTCAACGTCAACCCCGCGCTGCAGCGGCTCCCGACGCTCCCGCACGGCACCCGCCTCGACAGCCTCGTCCTCTGGGGCAGCCCGCTGCTGACCGACCTCGACCCGCTCGCCGGCCTCGAGGGCACGCCCGGGCAGATCCTTCTCGAGGACCTCCCCGCCCTGACCAGCCTCGCCGGCCTGTCCGGCATGTTCGCCGCCGACGACCCGCCCGGCGAGCTCGTCCTCGGCCGTCTCCCCGCGCTCGCCTCGCTGTCCGGCCTCGAATCGCTACAGGAGGCCAGCGCCCTCGACCTCCACGAATTGCCGCAGATCACCTCGCTCGCGCCGCTCGCCGGCCTGCGCCGCGTCGAGCGCTTCGACATCGGCACCCTCCCCGCGCTCGCCTCGCTCGTCGGCCTCGACGGCCTCGAGTTCGTCGATTCACTCGGCATCGGCGGCTGCAGCGGCGCCAGCGGCTCGCCCCTCCTGCTCGACCTCACCGGCCTCGGCTCGCTCGGCGAGCTTCACCACCTCGCCCTGCGCGCCAACGTCGGCCTCCAGTCGCTCGCCGGCCTGACCGCGCTCGCCGTCGGCCCCGACACTCTCGTCGTCACCGGCAGCCCGAACTTGCCCGCCGAGCAGTTCGACGCGTTCGTCGCCGCCCACGGCGTCCCCGACGTCTGCCAGGACCCGCAGGACGCCTGCGCCTGTCCGTAGCGCCGGGCAGCGGGCCGCGGCGCAGCAGCGAGCATCGCAGCTCCCGGCGTAGACGACCTCTTCGCGGAGCAGATACGACCTGATGGCGCTGCTGGTGTTTAGGACATGTCTTAAAGTACATGTCCATTTGCGCATGTCCTGATGTCGCCAGGGATGCGTCGCCGGCCTTCGCGTGTGCGAGCTCGCCAGGCTGCACCTTGGGTCATGTCATGGCGTCGCGCTTGCGGGCGATCCGCTCGCGGTGGCTGCTGCCGAAGTCGGGGTGGCCGAGGCGCTCGGCGGCGCGGTCGTACTGCTCGCGCGCCGCGGAGGCGTCGCCGGCCGCCGCGAGGGCGTCGCCGGCGAGCTCGTGGCAGCGGGACTGCTCGAACCGCGCCCCGAGCAGCGGGACGCCCTCGAGGCGACGCAGGGCGTGCTCGAGGTGCGTGAGGCAGCGGACGACCTCGCCAGCGGCCAGCTCGGCGCCGGCGAGCGCGCGCAGCTGCGTGGCGCCGAGCCACTGCGCGCCGCCGGCCTCGGCGGCGCCGAGGGCGATCGCGCGGTAGCGGCGGACCGCGGCGAGCTCGCCGGCGTGCTCCTGCGCGAGCACGCTGGCGGCGTCGAGGGCCTCCTGCCAGCGGGCGCCGGCGAGTAGATCGTCGAGGGCGCCGGCGAGGGCAAGGACGTCTCTCGGTTCGTCCCTCAGCGCGCGCGCCTGCTGGCGGAGCAGGACCGCGACCGCGCGCCGCGGACCGTCGAGCAGCGGCTCGAGCTCGGCGAGCACACGCGAAGCGCCGGAGGTGTCCGCGGTGTCGAGCAGCACGGCGACGATGGCGAGGCCGGTCTCGAGGTCGCTGTCGTCTCGCGCCTCGGCCCACAGTGCCAGCGGATCCCTGCCCTCCGCGATCGCCCGGCGCGCTCGCTCGTGGATGCCCCATTCGACGGGTCGGCGCATGAGCGAAGGAGACGCGACCGGGGGGCGGCGCGCAAGGGCCTGCGACCGTGGAGCGTGGGTGCGCTCCGGTCTTCCGCATCGGGGGGACAGCCGTTCGATCTGGCAGGCGAGCGCGAGGCTCTGCGACGGCAGCGCGCGGCCGGCCTTCTCACGGAAGCGGGTGGTGCGACCAGGCGGTCCGCGAGCTCGTCGGCGCGGGGGCAGAAATTTCGCGCGGGGTCGCGGGCATTGGGTCGTCGGTGCTCGACGTCGCGGCCGCTGCTGCCCGGATTCGCAGCGCTGCTCGTCGCCCGCGGACGACACCGCGCATTCGGACGCCCCGGAGAACGCCCCATGGCGCATGACCGCCCGCGTCGCAGGCCGGCGTGAAATTTCCGTGTAATTCGTGGACCTCGAGGAACACGTAGAATGGCTCGACCTGGACGCCGAATCCAGCGTCGCGCTGCCGGGCCCTCGGACGATGTCGGTCCGGCGATTCAAGCAATGGAGCCATCACGTCATGAATGCCATGTTTCGCACAATGTTGATTGTCACCCCCTGGATCGTTCTTGCATGCGACGTCGCGGAGGAGCCCGCGACGCCGGCGGCCGCGGCTGTCGACGAGGAGGACGTGGACGAGGGAGACGCGGACGCGGAGGCCCTGGAACCGGGCGACCCGGACTGGCTGGAGAACACGGCCGCCGATCCCGAAGCGGGGCTGCTGTGTATCCTCTGCATCCTCGGGGGCGCTGAGCCGGCCTGCGGCGCGGACGGCCACAGCTACGCGAACGCCTGCTTCGCCGCGTGCGAGGGCGGCGGGGCGGTCCCCGCGGTCACCTACTGGCCCGACGAGGACGGCGACGGGTTCGGCGACGCGAGCGCGACCCCGGCGAGCGCGTGCACCATCCCCGACGGGGCGAGCGACAACAGCGACGACTGCGACGACGACGACGACGCAGTGTCCCCGGGCAGCCCAGAGGCGTGCGACGGCGTCGACAATGATTGCGACGCGGCGAGCCGCTGCGACGCCCAGAGCTGCGCCGACATCGCGCTCGACGATCCGTCGGCGATCGACGGGGATTACACGCTGTACGTCGACCTCGACCCGGACCGGCCGTGGACCGCGTACTGCCACGATATGGCCGGCGAGCCGCGGACCTACCTGTCGCTGGTGGCCGTCGGGGAAGGGCGTAACTTCTCGCAGTACACCGCCCCCTCCTCGGTGCGGACCGCCTTCACGCGGGTGCGCATCGAGCCGACCACGCTGGCCGTCGACATCGACGATCTCACCTTCTCGAGCTCGAGCGGTGAGCTCTACCACGGCGAAACCCTCGTGACGGCGATGCCGTACGGGGTCGCGGAGAGCTGCGGGTGGGAGCAGGGCGTCGCCAACATCGACCTGACGGGCACGCCGTTCAAGATCGCCTCACCGTTCTGCACTTCGGGGTTCGAAGCATCCGGCGGCGTGACGTTCAGTGAGGACGACCAGGTCGCGGACGTCCTGGGCGCCGGAAATTGCGGCTGGACCTCGCCGACTTGCTCCTACGGCCCGCACGACCTCATGAACACCGTGAACGGGTGGATCCTTCAGCTCGCGTACGTCGAGCCGTGACGCCGCGACCGCGACGCTCTCAGGGATTCGGGGCCTCCCACCATAGTGAGAACGCGGTGGAGCAGGCGGCCTCGAAGGCCGACAGGGCCTGCGCGTACTCGCCGGCGAGCCGCGCCTCGCAGCGGATGTACCCGGGCTGCGGTGGGTGCCAGCGCAGCATGAGCAGTCGCAGCGCGTCGTCTTCGCGGGTGACGAGGACGTGGGAGCGGTCGCTCGCCTCGTCGCGCTCCACCGGAGCGTGACGGCGCGGGGCGAGCCAGGTCTCGTCGATGAAGGCGGGCCACGCGTCGGCGGCGAACGTTCCCGGCAACCACTCGATCGTGAACGTGCTGCGTCCGGCGTCGCTCGACAGGGTCCGCCCGGGCGGCGCGCGGTCCGGGGGCACGTCGGCGGGGGTCTCCTGCCATCCCGCGGGCATGAGCGCCGCGAGCCAGCACGGCTGCGGGCCCCCGTGCGGGTCGATCGGCGCGAACCCGAACTGCACCGGCTCGAAGCTCAGCCCGGGCGCGGCGGCCAGGTGCGGTCGAAGCCGGGGGAGCGCGTCGCTCCGCAAGGTGGCAACGAATTCTTCACAGCGCTGCTGCGTGCGCCGGATCCGGGCCGAGGCGCACGCGGCGACCACGACCGACAGGACGATCCACTTCGCGGCGAGTCCAGCGGCTCCTCGGGGGGAGCGGCGTCTCGACTCCTGGCGCGGTGGTGGACGCCTCGCCAGGCTGCGCTGCGTGTGGCACTCTCGGTCCATGCGCAATACATTACTCCTATGTGTCGCGGGTGGGCTCGTCTTCGCTGCTTGCGATCCGAAGCCGCCGGCGCGCCCGCCCACGCCGGTCGCTCGCACGGAGGCACCGCCGGTCGAGAGCAGACCCGCGCGGGAGCAGCGGCGCACGCAGCCGACCGACCCACCGCCGCAGTTCCGCGACCCCGAGCGGCGGAAGAAGATCGAGTCGGCGTTCCCGGCGGTCGAGGCCTACCTCGAGTCGACCGTGAAGCGCGACGACCTCGTCGGGCTCGCGGCCGGGATCGTGATCGACGACGAATTGGTGTGGTTTCGCGGCTGGGGCCACCGCGACCCCGCGCGCAAGCTGCCGGTCGAGCGCGACACCGTGTTCGGCGTCGGCTCGATCAGCAAGACCTTCACCGCGCTCGCGGTCCTCAAGTTGCGAGACGAGGGCCGCCTCGACCTCGACCGCCCCGCGTCCGCGTACCTGCCGGAGCTCGACGCGATCGCCTACCCCACGCGTGACAGCCCGCGCATCACGATCCGCCACCTCTTGACCCACACGTCCGGGCTGCCGCGCATGGGCAACTTCCCCGAGTACCCGGCGACGCCGCCGAGCCGCGCAGACTTCCTGGCGACGCTCGACGGCCTCGGCCTCGACCGCGCGCCGGGCGAGCGCCGCGTCTACTCGAACCTCGGCTTCCAGGTGTTGGGGCCGCTCGTGGAGGCGGTCGGCGGCGTCGATCATCACACGTACGTGCGCGAGCAGATCCTCGCGCCGCTCGGCATGAACCACAGCGCGTGGGTGCCCGAAGATGTCCCCGGGGACAGGCTGGCCGTGGGCCACGGGCGGCTGCCGGGACAGGAGCCGCGGCCGCGCCCGCACTGGCGGCCGGGGGCGACCGACGCGGCCGGCGGGATGTATTCGAGCGTCGAGGACCTCGCCCGCTACGCCGCGTGGCTGCTCGCCTCGTGGCCGCCGCGCGACGACCCGGACCCCGGACCGCTGTCGCGCGCGACGCTGCGCGAGGCGCAGACGATGGCGGCGGTGAATCGGTTCTTCGCCGAGTCGGTGCGCGATGGACCGGCGCACGGGAGCCTGCACGGCGACGGGCTCGGCTTCGGCGTGAGCGCGAGCTGTCAGTTCGACCACGTCGTCGCTCATAACGGCAAGACGATGAACTACCGCGCGATGCTGCAGATGCTGCCGACGCGCGGCGTGGCGGTGATTCTGATGACCAATCTGTCGTCGATCTCGAGCACGGTGCTGCCGGGAGACGCCGGCCGCGTCCTCGACATCCTCGCGGCCACCGGCGCTCTGCAGCCGCGGCAGCACTCGGCCTCGCCGGCGCTGGTCGCCGCGGCGGGCGAGCTCGCGGGGTTGATGGGGCGCTGGGACGAGGCCCGCTACGCGACGCTGATGTCGCCCGACTACCGCGACGCCTACCCGATCGAGACGGTGATCCAGCAGCTCGACGAGTGGCGCGCTCTGGTCGGGGCATGTCGAGATCCGCGGACCGTGAAGGTCGAAGATCCACGAGCCGGGCTCTTCGAGCTCTCGTGCGAGCGCGGCACCCTCGAGCTCGAGCTGCGCGTCACCCCGTGGAGCCCGGCGCAGATCTCCAGCTTCACGATCCACGCGGCCACGGGGCTCGAGGTGAAGCCCGAGGTGAAGCGGGCCGCGGAGGCGATGGTCGCATTGGTGGCGCGCTGGGACGAGCGCAAGTTCAAGGCCGCGTTCACGCCGAACTTCACCCCGACGGCGTTGCGCAAGAGCTTCGCGGACGCCGCCTCGCTGTGGGGCAAGTGTCGCGTCGGCGCGGGGCGGGTGACCGGGCCGCGCGGGGCGGTGTTTACCCTCGCGTGTGAGCGCGCCGCGCCCGAGCTGCGGATCAGGCTCGCCGCCGACAGCCCCGCGATCGCCGACTGGAACCTGCGCGTGCCCGGCGATGGGCCGTGTCGGTGAGGGCCCGTTCGCCGCTCAAGAGGCCGGCCGCTCAGCCGTGTGCGTCGCCATCCGGGAAGGGTGAGCCAGCGACCAGGTCGACGGCGTTGGGGCTCTTGAAACCGGGGATGAAACGTTCACAGACCGCGGCGTTGACGGTGCCGTACGTCGTCGCGGGCTTGTGGGCAAAGCCGGCGAAGTACTCCTTGATGAAGTCTTCCTTGAACCGCTTGCGCGGGTACCTGGCGACGATCTCTTCGCGCAGCGCCGCAGGAAACTCGTCGAACCCCATCCCCACCACGTCGAGGAGGACACCCGAATTGAGGAGGGCTATTTCGGGACGCAGATAGCGCGGGATGCCGGGGGTGGTGTGCAGCGCGATGGCTTCCCAGACGGTCTGTACCTGCTCTTCGGGGATGTCGTGGGCGCTGAGGAATTGCCGGGCAGCGTTCGCGCCGTCGACCTCGAAACGCTCGTCCGGGCTCGAGTACTTGCGGAGGAGGCCGAAATCGTGAAAGGCGGCGGCGACGTAGAGGAGTTCGGGGTCGAACCGCAGCTTTCGCTGCCGTCCATGCTCGGTCGCGAACAGGTAGACCCGGATCGAGTGATTGAAGAGCAGCTCGCTGGCGTGCTCACGCAGGAGCTCGGTGGCCTCTTTCGCGAGCCGGGAATCAGGGATGGCGAGGCCGGAGGGGAGAGTCGACATTTGTCTCGTCCTTGGAAGCTTTGCGCGGCACCCCGGCGTCGAGGCGTCGCGCCGAACCGCTCCAAACGATACGAGACCCGGCGCCGGCCGCAACCGAAGCGGCGGACAGCGGCGACTTCAAACGCCAGCGCCCACTGAACAGGCGCGCATGGCGAGCCTGCTCATCGGACAAAGTATGGTGCTGTGCGCCCCTCCTGCTGCCGTGGCGATGGCGCCGGCACGACGAGCTGACTCGACAGGCCGCGGAGGATTGCCGGGCCGCGCACCATGTGTCCTGGAGGACAGGTCTTCGATCGGGCCCGGCGGATCCCGCGATTCACGCGGGCGGCGATCCGCCGGTGGCCTCGGGCGAGCCACGGACGAGCCGCTGGACGCCGGTGACGACGGCGAGCAGGAGCGCGCCGGCGAGCAGGCCGATGAGGCCGCTCCACAGGCTGGGAATGACGAGCCTCGCGCCCGGAACGGCGACGGCGGCGAGCCGCTCGCCGAGCGCCTCGGCGCCGGGAATCCCGTGCACGAGGATGCCGCCGCCGACCAGGAACATGGCCACGGTGCCGGCGATCGACAGGCCCTTCATCAGGTAGGGCGCGCCGCGCAGGAGCAGCTCGCCGAAGCGGCGCGCCAGACCGGTCCGCTTGCTGAGATGCAGGCCGGCGTCGTCCAGCTTGACGATGCCCGCGACCAGGCCGTAGACGCCGATGGTCATGAGCAGGGCGACCGCCACGAGCGTCAGCACGCGGGTGGCGAACGGCGCCGAGGCGACCGCGCCGAGCGAGATCACGATGACCTCGGCCGACAGGATGAAGTCGGTGCGCACGGCCCCGCGGATCTTGTCCCGCTCGAACGCGACCATGTCGACGGCCGGGTCGGCGATCGCCCGCACCAGCGCTGCCTCGCGGCGCGTGTCCTCGGCCGGCGCGAGGTAGCGGTGGGCGAGCTTCTCGCAGCCCTCGTAGCACAGGAAGGCGCCGCCCAGCATCAGCAGCGGCGTGATCGCCCAGCTCGCCACGGCGCTGATCAGCAGGGCGAGCGGTACGAGGATCACCTTGTTGACGAGGGAACCCTTGGCCACCGCCCACACGACCGGCAGCTCCCGTTCGGGGATGACGCCGGCCACCTGCTCGGCGTTGAGGGCCAGGTCGTCGCCGAGCACCCCGGCGGTCTTCTTGGTCGCCACCTTCGTCAGTACTGCGACGTCGTCGAGCAGCGCGGCCAGGTCGTCGAGGAGGGTGAAGAGCGTGGTGCCTGCCATGCGTGTCGACTCGCGCGAGCCGGAGCACTGTACGATGCGCGCCGTGCCCTGTCGTGGGCGCAGGTTTTTGCGTGTCGCCAATCGTGAATCTTGGAGCACGCACTGAAGCGCGTACATCACACTCGCCGGCGGAAACGCGCGCGCGGTGCCGGCGTCATGGCCTCCCCCTTCCCCGCTGCGGGTCGGTGGCTCTTTCTATAGAACGGCGATCGGTTTGTGCGATGCCCAATCAGAGGCGCCTCAAGAATGCGACCAGGTCGCTCTTCTGTTCTCTGGTCAAAGCCTCGGGAGGGCCGATGTCACCGTCAGGGTCCGGCTCCTTCTCGCCAGGCAGGGTGAGGGATGGGAATTTGGCGAGCAGGTGGTCACTGTAGAGCGAGACCACGTCCTCCAGGGTCTCCGAGATGTTGTTGTGCCAGTAGGGAGCAGTCCTCCCGATTCCACGCAACGTCGGGATGTCGAACGCCTCGAAGTCGTGGGGACTCCCTGTAATCACGGCGCGCCCCGGATCGGTGGTAAAGAACTGGGGGAAGAAGTTCGGCCCCGTGATGGGGTTGCCATCGGGGTCGACCGCGTCCGAGAATGGATCACCGGGCGGGAGAGCCGGAGGCAGATCCGCGAGGACTTCCGCGCGAGATGCGTCCTTGTAGAAGCGAAACCGGTAAGCCGGGAAGCTCACGTCCTTGGTGAAGCTCTCGTGCTCGGTGGCGCCCAGCTGAACCAGGAAGTTTTCCATCGCCGATCCGATGTTGATGAATTCATTCCCGGGCTGCGCCGCGAGCACCGGGATCGGGGGATTCGCGGCCGGGACTTCAAACAGCACGGTTCCGTCGGGTTTGAGCGCCGGAAAGGCCAAATCGTGCACAGCGCGGTCGACGATCGTCGCCTTGTTGGCGCCCCCGTGACAGGACGCGCAGACCTTCTCGTATACCTCCCTGCCCCGCTCCTCCGCAGGAGACAGCTCCATCGCAGCCTCGACGTCGCTCACTTCGCCGAATTCGACCCCGCTCGCGAGCTCGTCGGCGACCTCGCGGGCGCGATCCGACGAGAAGACGCTGCGCTCGAACTCCGCGATGCGCTCGAGCTCGGCCTTGCTCGCCTGGCCTCCTCCGCTATGCCCCGTGAGGGCGCCTTGCGCTTGCTCCTCGAGCGTCTCCTCGCGTCCGTCCAATTGATAGGGTGCCGTCAACGCCGCGTCGGCGATCGAGGGCACTCCACGCCACACGAAGATCTTGCGATCGGGCGGCGTGGTCACGTTCCCCGCGTCGTCGATCACGTCCATGTTGGCAGGCAACGGCAGCCACACGCGCACGAGCCCCTTCTTGAGGTGCTCGAAGGTCAACGTCTCGGCGCCGGGGTCGTCGGCATCGATCGCGGCGAACAGCGGATCCTTCGGATTCGTCGCGAGCAATCGCGCGACGTGGTCGGGCGTCAGCGTGAAGTTGTCCTCCGGCACATGGCAGGTGGCGCAGGAGCGGCCGTTGGTGCCCTGGAAGGCGTCCTTGAAGAGCGGCTCCACGGGGACGGCCGGCTCGGTCGGTTCCGCCTTGGTGCCACAAGCGCTCGTCGCGAGCAGCGCGATGGCGCCCATCGCCGCCAGGGAGGAGTGATTGCGTGCGCCTGCGGCCGGCTGGAGGTCTCCGGGGAGGGGAGGTTGGATCATTCTGGGCTCCGTTCGAGGGTCAGAGGTTCATTCGACTCTCCCAGCGGGCGCTGTGCCCGGCCATTCTCTCCCGACGAGCCGTCGCGCGCTTGCGACGAGCCGTTCCGCGGTGTGCACGAGCGGTCGTGTATCCTCGCCCCGTGCAGCTCCTGCTCCTCGCCGTGATGCCGACCTTCGCCCCCGGGACCCACCATGGCTGACGTGCTCGCCATCGTCAGCGCCGCGCTGTTCGACAAGGCCCGCGACGCCCGCGGCAGGCCGCTGCGCAAGGGCTCCATCTGGGCCACCGACGCCTACGCGTCGACCAACAAGGCGATCGCCGGCAAGCTCTCGGGCGACCTGTGGCTGGTGACGGTCCGCGACGAGGCGCTGTGGCTGGTCGCGGTGCTCGAGCGGCCGCGGCACGACGGGCGCGCGTGGCAGGCCGCGGCCAACGTCGTGCCGGTCGTCGACATCACCGAGCTGGCGTCCGAGCTCGAGTTCGACACCGGCTCGGGCGTCCACTGCGAGCGCATGGCGATGTCGCTGCAGACGCCGCGCGGGCTGACCGCAGGCGACGTAGCTCGGCTCAAGACCGCCGCGGCCGGCGCCGCCAGCTCCGAGATCGCCGGCGCCGAGCTCGACGCCGCGATCGTGAAGATCACCGCGGCCGTGCTGGGCCGCACCGAGGCCGAGGTGCGCGCCGATGGCGAGCGCTACGCGACGTTCCAGATCGACGACGGCTTCGCCGAGCAGTACCTCGAGCGCATCGACTGGGCGAAGCTGTCGCTCGCGGTCGACGAGCCGTCCGAGTGGTTGTACGGCCGCCACGACTTCGACCTGCGCGGCTCGCTGTTCGAGTCGGAGGCGTTCGAGCCCGAGGCCACCACGGACCGCGCGCTCAAGGCCCTGTTCGCGCGCCAGCGCGGCTGGCTGTACGGCGAGCAGCTGGCCGCGCTGGTCGCCCAGAAGCGACTGCCCCGCGAGGTGCTCGCCGAGCTGAGCGTGATCGGCCGCCTGCGCGGCGGCACCTCGCTGATCGAGGCGATGCGTTCGCTGCTGATGCTGATCGACTTCCCCGGGCACCAGCTCGAGCCGTGCGAGTACGCCGAGACGGACGAGGATTGGGTCGACCTGCTGGCGACGATCGAGCCGCCGGCCCTGCGCGAGCACCTCGCGCTGTACTTCCAGGAATCGCAGGCGGCGCGCTGCTGCGGCGCGTACTTCGAGGGCCCCCGTGCCCCCCGCGATGATGATGATGACCATGATGACCACGATGACGTCGATGACACCGACGCCGACGAGGTCGACGGCTGCATGATGTTCGCCGGCGACGAACCGCGCCGCTACGAGCCGCTGGCGCAGTGGATGATCGGCGAGGGCCAGGGCACGTTCTGCCTGGTGCGGATCGTCGACGACACGATCGCCGCAGTGCCGGAGTTCGCCGGCCAGGCCCTGCTGCGCAAGCAGGCCAGACTGGCCCCGGGCGCGACCCCGCCGGCGAGCGGGCGCAGCGACGAGATCGTCGCGGAACCCCTGCGCGACCACCTCGTGCAGCTCGACGAGGACGATCCGCTGCGTGACCTGCTCGGCGACGGCGATCCGCACGCGAAGCTGGCCGCGCTCGCGGCCAACGTGCGCGGCATGGGTCAGTTGCTCGACACCGTCGACGGGTACATCGACGACGACGAGTACCGGACCGCGCTGATCGTGCTCGCGGCGTGCGGCCCGGCCGTGAAGCCGAAGCACCGCCCGCGGTTCGAGCACCTCCGCAGCGTCGCCCTCACGCGGCTGCGCTGCTTCCCGGAGGCGCTGGCCAGCGCCCAGCAGTGCCTCAAGGCGCTGCGCGGGGCCAAGACTTCCGACGTCCCCGCGGCCGAGGTCCACCAATTGCTCGCGCGCAGCGCCTATCACGTGGGTGAGCTCGCGCTCGCGCTCGATCACGCCGATCGGGCGCTCGCGCTCGAGCCCGTCTTCATGGCCGCGCACGCGACCCGCGGCTGCGTCCTGTTCGCCCAGGGCGACGCCAAGGCCGCGTTCAAGGCGCTGGAGAAGGCGATGAAGGCCGGCTCCGACCCCGATCCGCGATCCGAGCTGGCCGCCGATCCGAAGTACCGCAGCCTCGCGCTGCAGTACCGGATCCCCGTCGAGCTCAGCGACGTCGAGGCCGCCGCGCTCGGCGTCGAGTGACGCCGCGGCTCGCCACGATCACGTCGTGGGTGGCGCCTCTGGCATGCTCGCCGGGCGTCAGCGGATGTCGTCGACGCTCACGCCGACTCGCTCGGCGTAGAGGCCGAGGGTGCGTTGCCAGGCCGGGCGGGCGAAGGACCGCTCGTAGTAGGCCTTGATCCGCGGATACGGCTCCATCAGGTCGGTCTTGCGGATGCCGCGCAGGACGCAGGCCATCAGGATGTCGGCGACGGTGAAATCGGCGCAGGCGATCCACTCGCGGCCTTCGAGGCGGCGCTCGAGGTCACCGAGCCAGCGGCCGGCGATCTTGCGCGCCCCTTCCTTGACCTGGTGAGCGACCTTGTCGCGGTCGAAGATCTCGATGAAATCGAGGCACACCAGGGTCGGCTCGACGGTGCTGACCGCGGCGAAGCACCACTGGACGACGCGAGTGCGGCCCTGGACGTCGCCCGGGATCAGCTTGCCGGCCTTCTCGGCCAGGTAGAGCACCACCGCCGCCGACTCGGCCACGATGAAGCCGTCATCGTCGATCACCGGCGCCTGGTGGAAGGGGCTGATCCGGCTGAAGGCCTCGCCGTCGAGCTCGCCGCCGGTGTGGTCGAGCGCGTGGACTCGATACGGCAGCCCGGTCTCCTCGAGCGCCCACTGCGCTCGTAGGTCCTTCGTCTCGCCGCGCCCCTCGGGAAAAATGCGTCCGAAGCCATAGAGCGTGATCATCTCGTCCTCCGATCGGCGGCCGGATCCACCGGCCCACGCCGAAGAGTGCCACACCCCGGGCGGCCTCGCCCGCGTCGGAGCACGCCGACGACCAGGATCCGCACGTCACGTGAGGATCGCACGCAGGGCGCTCCAAACATCGTTCCAAGGTCGAGTTCGGTCCGGTGCTCGGTGGCATCCTGTGCACGCGACGCGAGCCCCCTGCGGGCCCATGTGGGCCAGGCAATCGCGAGAACAGCGAGAATCTCGACATATCGGCACGAATTTTCGAGTCGTCCGGGAGATCGTCGATCGGATCCTCGTGATGGACCGCGTCGTCGACCGGCACCCTATTTCCCATTCATGATGCAGCCTCCTCGATCGACGCCGCGACCCGCCACGAGAAGCGCGGGCGCCGTGGCGGATGCGGATCGAGGACACGCATGCGATCGCCACATTTGCGGGAGACGGCGCCGTCGACTGGCGGCACGAGGGCACGAAGCCGGACCATGGACTCGTCGGTAGTCATGTCGGCACGGGCTCCGCCGCCACGCCGCCCCCCAACGCGCTGAGCTTCATCGGCCGCGCGATCGTCGACCACTGCGGCCACCTGCGGAAGATCCGCGCGGGCGCTTGCTCGACCTCCTGCGCCTACCGCGAGCACGAGCCGGCGCGCCGGTCTGATAGCATCCGGGGCGATGAGCATCGCCACCGCCCCGACCCAGCCCGGCGCGCGCTTCGACGGCGCGGAGCTCGCCGAGATCGCCACGGCACTCGGGCGTGAGTACACGATCGAGCGCGAGCTCGGGCGCGGCGGCATGGGCGTCGTGCTGCTCGCGCGCGACCTCCGGCTCGAGCGTCTGGTCGCGATCAAGGTGCTGCCGCGCGAGCGGGCCGCCGACGCTGCGCACCGCCAGCGGTTCCTCCGCGAGGCGAGGACGGCGGCGAAGCTGTCGCACCCGAACATCGTGCCGACCCTCCACGCCGACGAGGCCGGCGCGTTCGCGTACTTCACGATGCCGTACGTCGACGGCGAGACGCTCGCCGAGCGCGTGCAGAGCCGCGGCCAGCTGGCGGCGCGCGAGGTCGTGCGGCTGCTCCGCGAGGTCGCGTGGGCGCTGGCCTACGCGCACGCGCATGGAGTCGTGCACCGCGACATCAAGCCGGAGAACATCCTCGTCGAGCGCGCGACCGGCCGCGTGCTCGTCAACGACTTCGGGATCGCGTTCGAGGCCCAGGCGTCGCGGCTGACCGGCGACGACCACATGGTCGGGACCGCGGCGTTCATGAGCCCCGAGCAGATCCTCGGGCGCGAGCTCGACGGCCGCAGCGACCTCTACTCGCTCGGCGTGGTCGGTTTCTGGCTGCTCGCCGGCCAGCACCCGTTCGAGGGCGCCGCGACGCCGACGGTGCTCGTCAAGCACGCGACCGAGCCGGCCCCGCCGCTGCGAACGCTCGTCCCCGAGGTCCCCGCGGGCCTCGCCGCGGCGATCGACCGCTGCCTCGCCAAGGAGCCCGACGCGCGCTGGCCGTCGGGCGAAGCACTCGCCGAGGCGCTCGCCGCCGTCGAGGACGACCTCGCCGGCGTGCCCGCGCGCACCGGCGGCGACCGCCTGCTCGACGAGCGCGAGGTCTCGGTCGTGCTGCAGCGCGCCGCCCAGTTGCAGGCCGACGCCGCCCGCCGCGTCGAGGAGCGCTCACGAGCCACGACCTCGCCTGGGCCGACGACTGCCAGCGCGCTGCGGGTGTCGGAGGTCCAGGCCGCCGCGGCCGAGGCGGGCATCGCCGCGGAGTTCGTGGCGATCGCCGCCGCCGAGCTGCCCGCTGGCGGCGCGCTCGCGGTCCCGGCGGTCCCGGCGGCCGCGGAGGGCCGCTGGGCCGTGCGCCTGTTCGGCAAGGACGTGCGCCAGATCGTCGCCTCGCGGGTGTTCCGCGCGCCGGCGAAGGCCGTGCTCGACGCGCTCGCGCACGTGTGGCAGGCGAGCCCGTACAACCTGCGTCTGCTCGACGCCGTCGGCCCGCACCCGCTCGACGGCGGCACGGTGACGTTCCGCGTGCCGAAGTTCACCTTCAACTCCGACGGCTCCGCCAACGGCGGCTTCTCTTATTACATGTACGTGCTGGGGATCCGCCAGGTCCGCCTGACGATGCAGCGCCGCGGCCGCGACGCGATCGAGTGCACGGTGACCGCCGATCTGCACGAGACGATCGCGTCCGGTCGCAGGCTATTCTATCCAATGATGGGCATCACGACGGCGGTCGCCGGCGGCGTTGTCGGCACGGCGATGTTCATGATGCTGATCCCGCTCCTCGCCGCACTCGCCACCCTCGGCGTCGTCGCCACGACGTACGGCGGCCTCTACAAGCTCACCCACATCGGCTACGCCTACTATTTTCGCAACGCGCAGGAGTGCCTCGAGACGCTGCTCGCCGACGTCGACGCCAACCTGCGCACGCAGGCGGTGTTCGGCAACATGCCCGCCCCGCGGCCGGCGCTGTCGCGCGGAGAAGACTGATCGGGCATGTTCTACACGCCATGTCCTGATCTGGTTCTACGTGCGCCGACAGGACGGCATGTTCGGGCGCTACCGACAATCGCCGCGGGCGGCCTGATATGATTCGCCGCCGGCGGGCCGCGCGTTCATGCGTTCGTCCCGCGGGGCGCAGCGTCCCACGCGAGCGGCAGGCGCTCGTATCCCCGCAGGAGGATGAACGCGCGGCGCTCCGCCGGCCGGGTCGGGTGGAGGCGGACGCCGGGGAGGCGCGCGAGCAGGCGTTCGAACGCGATGCGGCCCTCGAGGCGCGCGAGCGCGTTGCCGACGCAGTAATGAATGCCCTTCGAGAACGCGAGGTGCGGGGTCGCGGGGCGGCGGCGGATGTCGAACACGTCGGGGTCGACGTACGCCTGCTCGTCGCGGTTCGCCGAGCCGTACAGCAGGAACAGCCGCGCGCCGGCCGGCAGCGCGACGCCTGCGAGCGTGGTGTCGACGGTCACGCGGCGAAACATCCCCCGGACGGGCGCCTCCATGCGCAAGATCTCGTCGACCGCGTCGGGGACGAGCGACGGGTCGGCGCGGAGGGCCGCGAGCTGCTCGGGGTGGGCCATGAGCAACGCCATGCCGTGGCCGATCATGTCGGTGGTCGTCTCGTGGCCCGCGGCGAGCAGGTCGATCGCGTTGGAGACCGCCTCCTGCATCGTCAGCGGCGCGGTGCCGCCGATGTCGACCGGCGCGAGCAGGGTCAGCAGATCGCCGCGCGGCTCGTGGACCCGGGCCTCGATGTGCGCGCCGAAGTAGCGCTGCAGGTCCACGAACTCGCGGGCGCATTCGGCCAGCAGCGCCGGCGGGGCGACGCCCGCGAGCAGGATCTGCTTCGCGTTCGATCCGCGCTTGAGCCGCGGCAGATCGGACCGCGGGACCCCGAGCAGCTCGCCGATCACCGTGCCGGGCAGCGGGAACGCGAAGCGCTCGATCAGCTCGACCTCGCCGTCGTGCATGAACCCGTCGATCAGCTCGTCGGCGATCGCGCGGACCTTCGGCTCGAGCGCCGCGACCCGCTGCGGCGACAGGGCTTTATTGAAGACGTTGCGCACGCGCGTGTGGTCAGGCGGGTCGCTCTGGACCAGCGACTGGAATTCCAGATAGCCGCTCCGCAGGATGTCCGTCACCTCGTCCGGGAACACCGCCGAGGACTCGAGCGCGGCGGCCGAGGAGAACCGCTCGGTGTCGCGGACGACCGCGGCGATGTCGGCGTAGCGGGTCACCACCCACGCGCCCAGGCTCTCGGCGAAGAACACGGGCCGCTCGCGGCGCGCCCGCGCGTACAGGGGATACGGATCGTCGATCTGATCCGGCGCCATAGGATTGAAGGCTGTGCTGAGATCCGTGGCCATGAGCGCAGACTACCCTCCGGCGATGCATCGAGGGAACGCGCGGACCTGCGCGGTCGGTCGGCGATGCGGCGCTTGCGGGCGGCCCGGCCCGGCCGCGCGCGGGCGCGGACGGACGGGCTCCTGGCTGCGTCGAGGTCGACGTCGTCACTCCCGGGTCGCGTGCGGCTCTGGCGGGCGGCGGCGGAGGACCCGGACGAGCAAGAGCAGGCAGGGCACCAAGATCAGCAGGCCGAGGACGAGCCCGGCGATCGGGTCGCCGAGCGGCGCGGCGCCGGCGTTCACCGGGCGGCTCACCCACGGGTCTTCTGGCAGGTAGCGCACCGCGACCTTCCTCGCCGCGCGGGCTGCGTTCCAGTCGTCCTCGGGCAGCGCCGTCCACAGGCCCTCGCGGCCGGTCCCGTCGCTGAGCGTGTACGTCTCCGCCCCGCCCGGGAGCGTGAACGCGTACTGGACCTCATACGAGGCCCCGATCTTGCGCGACGTCATCACCCGCGTGTCGAGCACGTCGGCCTCGACGATGTCGCCGCCGCTGCGCAGGCGCAGCTCCGCGGCGGTGTCGACGACGCCGAGGTAGGTGATCGTCCCGCCGATCAGCGCTCCGACGCAGAGCCCGAGGATCACGCCGAGCAAGGATGTGCGGGTGCCTGCATGCGGGTCGGTCATGGCCGCATTCTCGCAGATCGCCGGCTCGCCGGTCCGCGGCCGGTGCGTGCGCGACCTCCAGCGCGCGGGCGCCGGAGACGTATGTCACCAGGCCCGGGTGCGCATGCCGATGATACCGCTCAGGAGCAGCCACAGCGTCATGCCGAAGCACGCGACGGCGGCCGTGCTCGCCAGCTCGAGGCGGCCCGAAGCTCCGACGCAAGCCTCTACGACCGCCGCACGCCTTCGCGCCGCTTCGCCGGGCCGACGCGCTTCGAGGTCGCGCTCATCAGCTCGGCCATGAAGGCGAGGAAGACGCGCACCTTCGGGAGCTGCGCCTTCTCCTTCGCATAGAGGGCGGCGACCGGCACCTCTTGCTGGTGCTCGGCTCGCAGGACCGCTTCGAACGTGCCGCGAGCGAGGTCGTCGCGCACGACGTGCTCGAAGACTTGAACGATGCCCTGGCTCGCGCGTGCCGCCTCGAGGATGGCTCCGATGCCGTTCGAGTAGAACCGCCCCGTCGGCGCGAGCGCGAGATCGCCGTCATCGTGCCGGAGCTTCCACGGAAGGGGCATCGAGCCGACGAGAAAGCCGAGAGTGTCATGCCGGCGGAGGTCTTCGACGGAGGTCGGCCGACCGCGGCGCGCGAAGTAAGCCGGTGTGCCGACGATCACCAGCGACATCGTGCCCAGGTGTTTGTGCATGAGCTCGCTCTCGCGCAGCTTCGCCATTCTCAAGACGACGTCGATCCCTTCGGCGATGGGGTCGACGATATGATCGCGGAGGCTTAGATCGACGGAGAGCTCGGGATATGCCGCGAGGAAGCGCCCGATCGCCGGGCCGAGCACGTAGCTCCCGAACATGGAGGGGGCATCGACGCGGAGCCTCCCGCGGGGTGCGCTTCGCGTGCTGGCGACGGCCCTGTCGGCGTCCTCGAGTTCACGGAGGATACGGGTGCAGCGCTCGTAGTAGACGGCCCCGTCGGCGGTGAGCCCGACGCTGCGGGTGGTCCGCTCCAACAGTCGAACGCCGAGGCGCCCCTCGAGCCGCGCGATCGCACGGCTGACGCCGGACGCGGTGAGGCCCATCGCTCGGGCGGCGAGCGTGAAACTCCGCTTCTCGACCACGCGGACGAACACGCCGATCTCGCTGAACGGATCCATCGAGCGAGTCTCCCTCAATTGTTGACCGGCAAGCAACAGAGTCGTGCGCCGATCGGCCTTGGTCGTCACGTCGCAGCGTCCTAGAACTCCACGCATGAACGACAAGGTCCCTGGAAGCGACAGCACCCCTCCGGCTCGAGTGACGACGCGCGTCGCGCTCGTCACCGGCGCGAACAAGGGCATCGGGCTCGAGATCGCCCGACAGCTCGCGCGAGCCGGCGTCTTCGTCATCATCGGTGCTCGCGATCCCGGACGGGCGAGCGCGGCGGTCGACGGTCTGGCGCAGCAGGGACTGGCAGCACAAGCGGTCCGGATCGACCTCGAGGACGAGGCGAGCATCGCGGCCGCCGCCGAATCGATCGCCGCCGAGCACGGTCGGCTCGACATTCTCGTCAATAACGCCGGTATCATCGACTCCGAGGACGGTCCGCCCAGCGCCGCGTCGCTCGCGGCCGTTCGCAAGATCATGAATACGAACTTCGTCGGCACCCTGGCGGTGACGCAGGCGATGCTTCCGCTGCTGCGCCAGTCGCCGGCCGCACGGATCGTCAATTTGTCCAGCTCCCTCGGTTCGCTCACGCTGAACGGCGATCGGACGTCGCCCTATTATTCAGCGCGACTGATCGGCTACAACGCTTCCAAGGCGGCCCTCAACATGCTCACCGTCCAGCTGGGCGAAGAGCTGCGCGATACGCCAATCGTCGTGACCTCGGTGAGTCCGGGATACGTGAAGACGGAATTGACCGGGCACAAGGGTTTCCTGACCGCCGAGGAGGGCGCGAGACTGCCGGTCGAGCATGCGCTGCTCGGCCCCGATGCCGTCTCCGGCCGGTTCGTGGAAGCGAGCGGTGAGACTCCCTGGTGAGCGCCGACTCCCAGCCGCGAGTCTGCGTCTAGCTCGACTTGCGCCGCTTCGGCGCCCAGGGCGGGCTCCAAGAGAATGGTCGAAGCGCGCGAGCGTTCGCGCCTGACGATCGGCTCGGTGCTTCGCGTCGTCGAGGCGCGGCTTCTCCCCCGCGACCGCGATCAGGGCATATCGCAGCTGCCGTTGGAGCAGATGAACGAGATGTTATTGTAGTACCAGCCGTAGCGGTTCCACGGGGCGGAGTCGTCGTTGATCAGCACGTCCTCCGGCAGGTCCTGGTAGTTGGTGTTCTCCTCGGACGCGCCGAAGCCGAGGTCGGAGTCGGTGACGGTCAGGCCGCCGAGGCAGTTGAGGCCGCAGTCGTCGATGAAGATCCCGCCGCCCCCTTCGTACTGGCCGGAGCCCGTGGCGTGGTTCTTCTTGATCACCGTGTTCGCGATGTCGCAGACGTCCGGGCCGGTGCACCCATAGGAGAGCGCGAGCGCCCCGCCGGTCGGGGCCGTGTTCTCGACGAAGGTCG
The DNA here is from genome assembly GCF_026965555.1 of Nannocystis punicea. Classification (GTDB taxonomy): domain Bacteria; phylum Myxococcota_A; class Polyangia; order Nannocystales; family Nannocystaceae; genus Nannocystis; species Nannocystis punicea. Next base: position 8,463,131 of record NZ_CP114040.1, read on the forward strand.
AATCGGTGATGTGAACGCGCCCGTAGCTGGCGATCGCCCCGCCCTCGCCGGTCGCGGTGTTGTTCTCGAAGACGGAGCTCTCGACGTAGATGTCCGGGTTCTTGCCGCCGTTGTTCGACCCCGACACGTGGATCGCGGCGCCGTACGCGGCGCTGTTCTCGAAGAAGCGGCAGTCGCGGACGGTCAGGCTCTCCTGCACGCCGTAGGTGTCGTTCATGCTGATCGCGCCGCTGGTGGGGATGTTCCAGCCGTTCGGGACCTTGGCGTTGCAGTTGGTGAAGCCGAAGCCCTCGACCACCGCATCGCCGGCGCCGAGGTTGAAGTGGAACCCGCCGCCGTCGATGATCGTCTTGTCCGCGCCGGCGCCGCGGAGGGTGATGTCGACGGTCACCTCGATCTTGTCGCTGTAGGTGCCGGGGCAGACCTCGATCACCGAGCCGTCGCTGGCGGCGGCGAGGCCCGAGGTGATGGTCGGGAAGCGCGCGGAGACGTTGGGCGTGACCGTCACGATCACCGGGTTGGCCGGGTCATCGTCGCACTCGGCGACGAAGTCGGGGACGTCGCCGGTGTCGTCGCCGGTCGTCGTGCCGTCGGTCGTGCCCTCGGTCGTGTCGCCACCGGTCGTGGTCCCGCTCGTGGTTTCCTCGGTCGTGGTCCCCTCGCTGTCGCTGACGGCGGAGGTGGTGCTCTCGTCGGAGGTGGTGCTCTCGCCGGTGCTCGTCGTCCCGTCGGTGGTCTCGCCGGTGCTCGTGGTGTCGCCGGGATCGGTGGTGCCCTCGGTGGTCGTCGCGTCGGTCGTCGTCGTGTCCGGGGTCGTCGTCGCGTCGGTCGTCGTCGGCTCGGTGGCCGTCGTCGGCTGCGTGGCCGTCTCACCGCCGGTCGTCGGCTGCTGATCGGTCGTCGACTCGGTCGTGGTCGGATCGGCGGAGTCGGTCACCGTGGTGCCGCCCTCGCCGCCGCAGGCGACGAGCGGCAGGGCGACGACGAGGCCGAGGACTGCGGTGTGAATGGAGTGCGTCATGAAGTACATGTCCTATCGTTCATGTTGACGCGCCGGCCAGGGCCCGGCGGGCGTGCTTTGTAGCACGTGCCTGCGGCGAAACACAGCGGTTACACGCGCTTTACACGCCGAAGACGCTCGCGGCTCGCCGGCCTCCGGGGCGCAACCCCGCTCATGGCCAGCACCGCCCGGACCACGTGCTGTACCGCCGCAGCTCCTCGCGCTCGCCGAGAACTCGTACCGTTCGCGCCACGTCCCCGGCCGACGGACGCACGTGCTCGACGTCTCGAGCGCCGAGTTCGAGCCGCTGCAAAGGGCGCCGGAGCTCGCGGAGGGGTCGAATCGCATGAGCCTCGCGGATTCGTCTCTCGGGCAAGAATCCGCCCCTTGGCGGGCGCGGCATTGCATGCGAGGTGATCGAAGGGATGCGTGAGTCGGGAGTTTGATATGAGAAGACCCGATACCATCTTTCAACGGCCTGATGAATATGGGACCGACGGCGCGGGCCCGCCCCCGCCGCGCGCCTCCGGCCCGGGCGTCGCCGGAAGCGAGCCCGACCGGAGCACGCCGCGCGAGCCGAGCCGACTTCACGCCGTCGATGCCCACGCATGCGGCGTGAATCGAGCGAGACGCCGACTCTTGCAATCGATGCGCCTCTCGTCGCCAGGAGCTCGCCCCTGATCTCGAGCGCGCCGGCCTGGTTGGCGCGCCCCTCACATCCTCCGCGAGACGAGTGACGCCCGGAGCGCCGATCGCGACGGAGACGCGGCGTCGTCCTCACCTCCGGCACAACGATCGTCTTCACGATCTCTCCGGCGCGTTGTTCGCGCTGGAGGTGGTCCCGAGCCGGTCGACATCTCCTCGCAGGATCGCGAGCTCCTCGCGGCGCCGACGACCAGGGACGGCGGCGACGCCACCGCCGCATCATCCACGACGCGCCGTCGTGATGCCTGCTAGACTGCCGCCGGAGGTACGCGATGGAGACGCGAGTCGACGAGGTGGCCGATGGGATCTACCGGCTGAACACGAAGGTGCCCGGGTTCAACTTCAATCAGTACTTGATCGTCGACGACGAGCCGCTGCTGTTTCACACCGGGCCGCGCGGGCTGTTCGAGAGCGTGCGCGCGGCGATCGGGCGGGTGATCGCGCTCGACCGGCTGCGCTGGATCGGCTTCTCGCACGTCGAGGCCGACGAGTGCGGGGCGCTCAACCATCTCCTGTCCGTGGCGCCGCAGGCCTCGCCGCTGTGCAGCAAGGTCGCGGCGCTCGTCTCGATGGAAGACCTGGCCGATCGCCGCCCGCGCGGGTTGGCCGACGGCGAGACGGTGACCCTCGGCCGGCGCAGCGTGACCTGGCTGGACGCACCCCACGTGCCGCACGGTTGGGAGTGCGGCTACCTGTTCGAGCGCGAGACCCGGACCTTGCTGTGCGGCGACCTGTTCACGCAGGGCGGCGGCAGCGACGTCCCCGTCACCGAGGCCGACATCCTCGGGCCGAGCGAGGCCTTTCGCGCGCAGATGGACTATTTTTCGCACACCCGCCGGCAGGCCGCGATCCTCGAGCGGCTGGCGGGCACACAGCCGACGACGCTCGCCTGCATGCACGGCAGCGCGTGGCGCGGCGACGGCGGCGCGCTCATCCGAGCGCTCGCTACCACGCTCGAGAGCGACGTGCATTGAGCCGGGGGTCCGCGCGTCCGACCGCGATTACGGCGGCCCTCGCGGACTCCGCTGAACCTCGGCCGCAGCCGTCCGGACCACCGCCGCGATTCGTCGGCCGCTGGGCCGCGCCCCGGCGGGGAGCAGCTCGGTCCACGGCTGCCGCGGCCGCGCCCCGACTGTGATGATTGCCGGCGCGGCCGGTTACCGGCGCCTCACACCGCGCACTGGCGTCAGCCGCACCCGCCGAACTCGTCACCGTTGAGCGTGCCGTCGAGGTCGCGGTCGATGCCGACACGGCGGCCCGAGCCGGGCGGTACGCACGTGTACGTGAGCTCCTGCAGGAGGAGGGTCGCGCGGGCGCGCAGCTGGGCGTCGGTGAGCGTCGGCTTGCCGTGCTCGTCCTGCAGGAACGCAGTGCCGTTCCACAGGTAGCCGCGCATCTCGCCCAAATAATTGCCGTGGGCCACGAGGTCGCATTCGCCCGCGCTCGCGCGGGTCTTCAGGAGCGTGATGCGGGGGCCGACGGCCGTGGCGTTGGTGGCGGTGAGGGTGACCTGCTGACCGACGATGGGGGCCATGTTGGAGTCGAAGGCGAGCACGAAGGCCTCGACCTGGCGGCGCTCGGTCGGGGTGTCGGACTCGAGCCCGCCGGGGTTGAAGACCGGATCCTCGACGAAGCCGATCTGGCTGAGGAAGCCGAACACCGAGTCCATCGAGCCCTCGTGCGTGTAGCCGAAGCCGCGGATCTGGTCGCCGAGGAACGAGTCGTCCTCCTGCGGGTTGATCGACGGGTCGCGCGGCAGGCCGAACTTGCCGATCTTCGTATAGGCGCTGCGCAGGTGCGGGACCTTCATGGTCTGCACGAATTCGGTGCCGACGTACGAGCCGTCGGAGCCGAAGAAGCCCGGGCGCTCAACGCCGTACTGGGCGTTGCCGGCCGGGTCGAGGACGTGACAGAAGTTGCACGTCATGCCGAGCGTCGCCGGCTTGTTCATGTAGAGCTCGCGGCCGGCCGCCTGGAAGGCGGTGAGCGAATTGTCGAGGTTGCGGACCGGGTTCGGCGGGTAGGTCAGCTGCAGCGCGAAGTCGGTGAACTTCTGCATGTCGGCCGCCGGGATCTCCTGCGTCCGGCCCATCACCTCGACGAAGGTCTTGTTGAACTGCTTGAACCCCATCACCTCGTCGAACGAACCCTGGTTCGGCTGCGCGTTCGGCGGGAAGTTCGGGCTGGTCTTGTCGCCGCGCCAGTGCATCGCGCCGTGGTTGGCCATGCCGCGCAGGCTTTGGGTCGTCATCGGCCCCTTCATCGGGTGGAAGTCGATCGGGAAGTCGGGCAGGAAGATCGTCTTGAACGGCCCGGGCGCGATCGTCACGTCGCCGTCGGGGTTGCCGAGGTCCCACGCCAGGTGGTCCACGTCGCCGTACACGTGACAGGTCGCGCAGGCCGAGTCGCCGCGGCCCGAGGTGTAGGTCGCGTCATAAAGGAAGCGGCGCCCCTCGGTCACGCTCGCCGGCTCGGGGTTGTGCATCGGCAGGTGCTGGACCTCGTCGCCGTCGCTCGTGCTGATGATCGAGACCGCGTTGTCGAAGCGGGTCATCACATACAGACGGTCGCGCGACTCGTCGAGCAGCACCGCCGTCGGTCCGCCGCCGCCGACCTGCAGCTGTTCGCTGGGGTCGGGCCAGAAGGCGTCGTCCTCGAGCGCCTGAGTGTCGTACACGCCGATCTTGTCGGAGCCGAGCGCGGCGACGTAGAGGGTGTTGCCGTCGGCCGAGATCGCCATGCCCTGCGGGAGCGCGAGGCTGAGCTCCGCGTCCTCGTTCGGCAGCGGCTGGAACGGCGCGTCGTAGTCGAGGTGCGGGTTCAGGTGGTGGGTGGTGACCGTCTGGCTCTGCGGATGGAGGATGCTGATGTTGTTCTCGGCGAAGTGGCCGTTGACGTTGGACTCGGTGAAGACGCCCGGCCCCGAGAAGCGGACCTCGTTGCGCGCCGAGGTGTTGGCGACGTAGACCTTCCCGTTCACCGGGTTGACGATCATGTTGTAGAGGATCGCGCCGACGACGGTGTAGAAGCCCGCGGAGCCGCTGATCTGGGCCGGCGTGGCGGCGTTGGCGTCGATGACGAACACGTCCTTGTCCGGCAGGCTGAACTTGACGTCGTCGTCCCACTGGTCGCCGCGCTCGTCGACCCAGTGCTGGCCGTCGTACTTGACGATCAGCGGGTTGTTCGGCGCCGGGACGCCCGCGTAGTTCTCCTTCGGCTCCGGCGTGTCGCCGGCGACCAGCACCGAGTCGATGGTGGTCGTGCGATTGCCGGAGAAGTGCGCGGCCGCGTACACCTTCGAGCCGTCGGCCGACGTCGCCAGCGCCCGCGGGGTGTCGGCGAACAGGGTGATCACGGTCTTCGGCGTGCCGCCCATCGCCGCGCCGAGGTTGTTGGCGTCGAACACCCAGACGTCGGCCCGCCCGACGCTCGGCGTCGTCAGCTGCGGGTCGAAGCCGATGTTCTGTCCGCGGTGCGCAGTCGTGATGAAGGCCCGGCTCTTCGACGGACCGGCGAAGACGATGTCACGCGGCTCGTCGCCGACCAGGAGGGTCCGGGTCACGCGATTGGGCGCCGCGGTGCCGACATAGACGACACTGACACTGTCCGACACGTGATTGACGACCCACACCTCGGTGTTGCTGCGGGCCGCCACCGCGACCGGCTCGACGCCGACCGGGATCGACGTCCGGTGGGACAGGCCCCACCAGGTCACGTCGTAGACCTCGAGCTGGCCGTCCGGCGTGTTGACGGCGAATAACGTCTTCTTGTCGGGCGAGAGGGCGAGCGGACGGACCTGCCCGCTCTCGAACAGGGTGTACGAAGGCGGGGCCGCCCCCGCCTCCCCCACCGTGCCCATCGCCACTCCGAGACCCACCGACCACAAAAATGCGCGCGCGCCTATCGAGAGCATCCCCCACCTCCAACTGCGCAGAGCAGAATTGTCAACGATCGCCCCCCCCGGGTCGACCCCCATTGACGCCTGTCCCGAGGCCCGCGCTCGAGCTCGGCGCCGTCGTATGAGTGTATGTCAACAGGTCAAAGGATCCTAGAGCTACGATTAATTAATTCGTCGCCGCCTCGCCGCCTCGCCGCGTCTCCGAGTATCCCACCGCACCCGACCCGCGGCGCGGGGTCCGAAGACCGCGCGCGAAGTCTGTATGTACAATCGCCACACCGAGGATCGCGCGTCCTTACAATTGCGAACCCCGCCGAGCGAGGCTGCGGCGGGGCGTCGCGGGCGGGGCGCTCGCAGCGAGCGGGTGTCAGGCGGGCGTCATCGTGATCGGCAGCGACTTGAAGCCGCGGACCATCATGCTCGACACCCACTCGAGCGGCGCGTCGGACTCGAGGCGCAGGTCCGAGAACGTCTGGAGCAGCGCTTGAATCGCCAGACGTCCCTCGAGTCGCGACAGCGCGGCGCCCGGGCAGACGTGGATACCGGAACTGAAGGACAGATGACGCGTGTCTTGACGCTCGATGTCGAACCGGTCGGGATCGGGGAATCGATGACCGTCGCGGTTCGCGGAGCAGATGATGCTCAGTACATAGTCGCCCGCGCCGATCTTGCCGTCGGGGAGGTCGGTGATGTCCACCTTCGCCCGGCGGAAGGTGCCGAACGTCGGGCCGTCGTAGCGCATCGTCTCCTCGAGCGCGGCGTCGACGAGGCGCGGGTCCTCGCGCAGTCGCTGCGCCTGCTCGGGGTGGCGCACGAGGGTGTTCACCGCGTTGGCTACCATATATAGTGTGGTCTCCTGGCTGGCCAGGAACAGGGTCACGCACATCGCCACGAGCTCGGTGTCGGTCATGCCGACCCCGTCGACGCGCGCCTCGACCAACTTGCTCAGCAGGTCCTCGGTCGAGCGGCTGCGCCGCGCGGCGATGTGCGCGTTGAAGTATTCGTAGTAGCTCATGACACCGCGGTACGCCGACTCGACGCCCTCGGCGGTGGCGATGCCGGCGCCGAACAGCGACATGACGACCAGCGCGTCCTCCCGCAGCCGCTCGCTGTCCTCGCGCGGGATGCCCATCAACTCGCTGAACACGGTCATCGGCAGCTGCGCCGCGAAGTCGGCGACCACGTCCATGTGCCCCCGCTCGCGCGCGGCCGCCAGCAAATCGTCGATCGCCTGCTGGATCCGCGGCCGCAGCCGCTCGACCGCCTGCACCGTGAACGCGCGGGCGATCAGCGCCCGCAGCCGCGTGTGGTCCGGCGGGTCCATGAACGCGACCCAGCTCGAGACGAAGGTGTTGAACACCTCGAATTTTGCACGCACGCTCTCGGGCGCGCCGAGGCCGTACTGCGCCACCTTCGAGTTCGAGAACTCCGACTTTCTGTCGCGAAGGACCCGCTGGATGTCGGCGTAGCGGGTCAGCACCCAGCTCTTGAGCAAGGGGTGCCAGAACACCGGGTCTTCCTCGCGCATGCGCCGGAGCGTCGGATAAGGGTCGGCGAAGAAAGCTGGGCTGAGGATGTCGTACTTGACAGCGGGCGCGGTCGGTTCTTGAGACATCGGCGGGAGCTCCGAGATCGTCGCTGCGGCGGGCGGCCCGGCCTGCTGCCGACGGTCAAGATGCTTGAGCATACATCGCCGCGCGACGGCCGAGAACGGAAACCAAAGGCCCTCCTGCGAACGCCGTGTGGTGCGCGTGCGACTGGTGCATCGATCGCTGGTGCAGAGTCTGCGGATGGAGCAAGGCGCGGTTTCGTGCCGCGGGCGCGCCAGGGCCCGCGGACGGGTGTTCGCGCGTTCCGGCGACGCGTCATCGCCGCCCGCGCGCGTAAGGGCCAGTCCCGCCTGCGAGCGTGGCCCTGCGCACCGCGCGAATGCAGGGGGGAGCGACGCGAGACGCCCGCCGGGGCCGCCAGACAGTATGATACGCCTGATCGGCTCAGCGACGCTCGACATGGAAGCCTCTCCACGTTTCTCGCTCAAGCAACGGCTCCACGAGGGGCAGAACTCGATCATCTTCCGCGGCGTCCGCGAAGACGAGCAGACCCCGATCGTGATCAAGGTGCTGAAGGGCGAGTTCCCGAGCCCACGCGCATTGAGACAGCTGCGCCGCGAATTCGTCACCCTGCGCGAGCTCGACGTGCCCGGGGTCGTGCGCGTCTACTCGCTGGAGAACTACGGCAACGGCCTCGCGCTGGTGATGGAGGACGACGGCGGCGTCCCGCTGAGCGACGTCATCCACGGCGAGGCGCTGCAGCTGCGGCGGGCGCTCGAGCTGGGCGTCGCGCTGGCCGACATCCTGGCTCGCCTGCACGAGCGGGCCATCATCCACAAGGACATCAAGCCGCACAACATCCTCGTCAATTCGTCGACCGGCAGCGTCAAGCTGATCGACTTCGGCATCGCCACCAACCTGGCCCACGAGACAGCTCAGGTCTCGAGCCCCGAGGCGCTCGAGGGCACCCTGATGTACATGTCGCCCGAGCAGAGCGGGCGCGTGAACCGGGTCGTCGACCAGCGCACCGACCTCTACTCGCTCGGCGTCACGCTCTACGAGATGCTGACGGGCTCGGTCCCGTTCAACGCCAACGACGCGATGGAGCTGGTCCACAGCCACATCGCCCGCACGCCGGCGCCGCCGTGGGTGCGCACGCCGACGCTCCCGCGGGTGGTCTCCGACGTCGTCATGAAGCTCCTCGCCAAGGGGCCGGAGGACCGCTACCAGCACGCCCTCGGCCTGGCGGCCGACCTCGCCCGCTGCCTCGCAGCGCTCGACGAGACCGGCGAGATCGAGGCGTTCGAGCTCGGCCAGCGCGACCGCGCCGACGTGCTGCGCATCCCGCAGAAGCTCTACGGCCGCGAGGCCGACGTCCGCGCGCTGGCCGAGGCGTTCGTCCGCGTGCAGGACGGCCGCCCCGAGCTGCTGCTGGTCGCCGGCGGCCCGGGCGTCGGCAAGTCCGTGCTGGCCCACGAGGTCCACCGCGTGATCGCCCGCAGCGGCGGCCGCTTCGTCACCGGCAAGTTCGACCTGGTCCAGCGCAACGTCCCGTTCAGCGCGCTCGCCTCGGCGCTGTCCGATCTGGCCCGCCAGCTGCTGACCGAGTCGTCGCGCACGCTGGCAGAGTGGCGCGCGCGCATCCAGCAGGCCGTCGGCACCAGCGGTCAGCTGGTCGTCGACCTCGTGCCCGAGCTCGAGCGGATCCTCGGCAAGCAGCCGCCGCTGCCGCCGCTGCGCCCGACCGAGTCGCAGAACCGCTTCGGCCTGATCATGCAGAACTTCGTGCGCGCCCTGTGCCCGCGCACCTCGCCGCTGGTGGTCTTCCTCGACGACCTGCAGTGGGCCGACGCCGGCACGCTGTCGCTGCTGCGCCTGATCCTCACCGACCCCGACGGCGGCCACCTGCTGCTCGTGGGCGCCTACCGCGACGGCGAGGTCGACCTCGGCCACCCGCTGCGCGCCGCGGTCACCCAGCTACGCAAAGAGGGCGTACCGCTCACCGAGCTGACGCTCGGCCCGCTCGACCGCACGAGCGTGCGCGCGCTGCTGGCCGACACCCTGCTCCGCGAGCGCCCCGGCGTGCCGCCGCCGCGCGCGGAGGTCGAGCGGCTCGAGAGCCTCGCCTCGCTGGTGTTCGACAAGACCCACGGCAACCCGTTCTTCCTGACGCAGTTCCTGACGATGCTGCACCGGAACGGGCTGATCCGCTTCGACGCCGCCACCGGCGGGTGGGCCTGGGACACCGCCGCCGTGGCCGCCGCGCCGATCACCGAGAACGTGGCCGAGCTGATGTCGGAGCGGCTGCGCGAGTTCCCGGCCGACACCCAGCGCCTGCTCGCCGTCGCCGCCTGCGTCGGCCACGAGTTCGACGTCGTCACCCTGGCGCGGATCGCCGAGCGCAGCCCGGGCCGCGTCGCCGAGGAGCTGTGGCCCGCGCTGCACGCCGGCCTGGTCGTGCCGCTCGACTCCAACTACCGCCTGCTCGCCGACGACGACGACGGCGCGCCCGCGGCCCACGAGACCGCCGAGCTGGTGGTCGCCTGCCGGTTCCTCCACGACCGCGTGCAGCAGGCCGCGCTGTCGCTCAGCACGCCCGAGGCGCTGCACGACGTCCACCTGCGGATCGGTCGCAGCCTGCAGGCCGCGCACGCCGGCGAGCTGCGCGGCGACGCGCTGTTCGACGTGGTCCGCCACCTCAACGCCGGCGCGCCGCGCCTGACCGACCCCGCCGAGCGCCTGCAGCTGGCCCGCGCCAACCTCGAGGCCGCGCGGGCGGCCAAGCGCGCCACCGCCTACGCCGCCGGCGCCGCGTTCGCGGCCGCCGGCGTCGCGGTGCTGCCCGAGGACGCCTGGGAGTCCCAGTTCGCGCTGACCCTCGCGCTCCACCGCGAGCAGGCCGAGTGCGACTACATGGTCGGCCGCGTCGACCGGGCCGACGCCAAGCTCGAGGAGCTGATCCGCCGCGCCCGCTCGCCGATCGAGCAGGCCGACCTGTTCGCGCTGCGCGTGATGCTGCTGTCGTCGCAGGGCCGCTTCGCCGAGGGCCTGGTCGCCAGCCGCGCCGGCCTCGAGCAATTCGGCGAGCGCCTGCCGGAGACGCCGGAGCAGACGATGGCGACCTTCGGCGAGGTCTACGGCGCGATCGAGGCCAGCCTCGCCGGCCGCACCGTCGAGTCGCTCGCCGACGCCCCGGCGATGCGCGACCCGACCCACAGCGCGGTGCTCCGCCTGCTCAACGAGGCGTTCGGCGCCGGCTTCGTGGTCGACGCCCGCCTCGGCTCGGTCGTCATCCTCAAGCACGTCCTGCTGTCGCTCACCCACGGCCCGGGCGAGCTGTCGGCCTTCGGCTACGCGACCTACGGCTACCTGCTGGCCGGCCCGCTCGGCCGCCCCGCCGACGCCCTGCGCTACGGCCGGCTCGCGCTGCAGCTGCTCGAGCGCTTCACCTCGACCGAGGTCGCCAGCCGCGTGCACTTCATGGTCGGCTTCTACACCGGCCACACCCGCCCGCTGCGCGACAGCCTGCACCACCTGAACCAGGCCCGCGTGCTCGGCCTCGAGACCGGCGACTTCATGTACGCCTCGCAGGGCGCCGTGTTCCACGTGCTGGCCAACCTGCGCCGCGGCGAGGACCTGACGGCGGTCCGCGAGGAGATCGATCAAGGCCAGGCGCTGATGGTGCGCACGCGCGACGCGATGTCGACGGCGCAATTGGTGCTGCTCGGCAACGTCGTCGACGCGCTGCAGCACGAGCGCTGGTACGGCGGCCCGCTGTTCGGCGCCAACGAGGCCGAGGCCGAGTGGCTGCGGACCGTCGACGCCACCGGCCTGGTGATCGTGCGCTTCCTGCACCACGTCACCAAGCTGATGGTGGCGACGCTGTTCGAGGCGTACCCCGAGGCGCTGGCGCTCGGCGCCGCCGCCCAGCCGCACATGGTCGTCGCCGTCGGCGGCCCGTACACCGCCGACCTGCCGTTTTACAGCGCGCTGGCGCTGGCGGCCAGCCACGCCGCCGCCGCCGACGAGGCCGAGCGCGCCGCGCTGATGGCCCAGCTGCTCGAGCACCGCGCCAGCACGGCCCAGTGGGCCCAGCTGTGCCCGGAGAACGAGCAGCACCGCCTGCACATCATCGACGCCGAGATCGCGCGGCTCCGCGGCCAGGACCTGGTCGCGCTCGACGAGTACGACCGCGCGATCGAGTGGGCCCGCCGCGGCCAGTTCATCCACCACGAGGCGATCGCCAACGAGCTGTGCGGCCGCTTCCACCAGGCCCGCGGCCGCAGCCAGATCGCCCGCGTCTACCTCGGCCAGGCCCGCTACGGCTACGAGCGCTGGGGCGCGCTGGCCAAGGTGCGCGCGCTCGACGTCAAGTACCCGCACCTGGCCGCCCGCGCCGAGAGCGTCGGCGCGACGATCACCGCCACCAGCAACCGCGCGCTCATCACCAGCTCGCTGTCCACCACCGGCAACCAGGGCCTCGACCTCACCAGCGTCATCAAGGCCGCGCAGGCGCTGACCGCCGAGATCGCGGTCGAGCCGCTGCTCGAGAAGATCATCCAGATCATGATCGAGAACGCCGGCGCCCGCCGCGGCGTGCTCCTGCTCGAGCAGGACGGCCAGCTGTGCGTGGTCGCCGAGTCGTCGGTCGACACCGGCTCGTACACCCTGAAGCAGCCGCTGCCGCTGTCCGAGGCCGCGTCGGTGCCGGTGTCGATCGTCAACTACGTGGTCCACACCACCGACAGCGTGGTCCTCGAGGACGCCGCCCGCGCCGGCCCGTTCACCACCGACACGTACGTGGCCCGCAGCGGGATGCGCTCGGTCCTGTGCACGCCGCTGGTCCACCAGACCAAGCTGACCGGCGTCCTCTACCTCGAGAACGAGCTGATCCCGTCGGTGTTCCCCGAGGCCCGCCTGCATACGCTCAAGCTCATCGCCTCGCAGGCGGCGATCTCGATCGAGAACGCCAACCTGTACGCCAACATGGAGCGGCTGGTGCAGAAGCGCACCGACGAGCTGCACCGCGTCAATCAATCGCTGACCGCCAGCAACGCCGAGCTCGACGCGTTCGCCCGCACGGTCGCCCACGACCTCAAGAACCCGCTCGGGGCGATGGTCGGCTACTCCGAGTACCTGCTGGAGAACATCGCCGAGGTCGAGCTCGACGAGGTCGAGCGCGTGGTCGAGAACATCCGCCGCGCCTCGCACACCGCGACCAACATCATCGACGAGCTGCTGCTGCTGGCCGGCGTGCGCAAGCAGCAGGTCCAGACGTCCCGCCTCGACATGGCGGCGATCATGCGCCAGGTCGATCAGCGCATGGCCTACATGCTGCGCGAGTACGCCGGCGAGCTGGCGACGCCGCCGTCGTGGCCGCCGGCGCTCGGCTACGCGCCGTGGATCGAGGAGGCGTGGACGAACTACATCAGCAACGGCCTCAAGTACGGCGGCTCGCCCCCGCGGCTGCAGCTCGGCGCCGACGTGCAGGACGGCAAGGTCCGCTTCTGGGTCCGCGACAACGGCCCGGGCATCGACCAGGAGGCGCAAGAGAAGCTGTTCGCCGAGTTCTCGCGGCTCGACACGGTCCGCGCCGAAGGCCACGGCCTCGGCCTGTCGATCGTGCGCCGGATCATCGAGCGCCTCGGCGGCAGCGTCGGCGTCGAGAGCGAGCTCGGCACCGGCAGCCTGTTCTACTTCACCCTGCCGGCGGCGTGACGCCGGCCGTGACCCGAGCGGCGCGCTGGTTTATGCTGGAGCGCAGGATCGAGGGACGGGGGAGAGCATCGCCATGACCCACGAGAACCCAGGCAGCGAGGTCGCGGCGCTGCAAGCACGCCTGGCCCGCCAGCTCGAGCAGGACGACCTCCGGCTGGTGAGCGCGGCCGGCGAGGTCGAGCTGGTGCGGATGCAGGAGGCGGACGCAGAGGCGCAATTCCGGGTGGTCGAGGCCAACCGCGCGCACCTCCGCGAGTGGCTCGGCTGGCTCGATGTCACGATCCAGGTCGAGAACATGCGCGAGTTCATCGCCGACGCGCGCAGCCGGACGCGCGACGAGGGCTCGATCGTGTGGGCGATCCGCCACGGCGGCGAGAACGTGGGGGTGATCAGCTTCCACGCGATCGAGTGGGCCGAGTCGCTGGCGTCGATCGGCTACTGGCTGGCCAGGTCGGCGACGGGCCGCGGGCTGGCGACGGCGGCGCTGCGCACGGTCGTCGAGTTCGCGTTCGGCGCGCTCGGGCTCAAGACCCTGCGCGCCCGGGTCGCGCCGGGAAACACGCGCAGCGCGGCGCTGGTGCGCCGGCTCGGGTTCCGCGTGGTCGGCGTCATCGACCCGGGCGAGGAGCTCTACGGGCGACCCGTCGCCCACGAGGTCTTCGAGCTCGAGAATCCTGCGGCGGGCTGACTGTTTTTAAAACGTGTCCTTCGGGGCATGTCGATGGATCGTTGATTCATGTCCTTCTGGACATGTTGATTCACGGCCCGGCGCGTGTCACGTCCGCGCGGTTCTTCTGCCCGGCGGTCCGGGTGTGGCGCTTCGCGAATTGCCGACTGCGCCGTGAGAGGCCGACCCGCCGTCGCAGGCTCCGATGAGAGATGTCCCCGGGAGCAGATTGGGAGGCGCCTGTTCGACGGCCAGGGCTGGCCGCCGAACAGACGCCTTTTCGCGTCTTTAGCGGCGTGTCATTCCGGGGCGACGAATCCGTGTCTCGCGGTCACGGTAGCTCGGCAGGCGCGGCCACGCGGGGCACGGCTGCGGCCATGAGAAGCCGCCCGCGGTCGAGGACTCCGAGGATGCAGATTGGCGCCTATTCTAAGGACTGGCCGAAGAACTTTTCGCGCCATCACCGACGTGTCATTTCGAGGGTGACGAGTCCGCGTCTCGCGGTCTTGGTTGCTCGGCAGGCGCGGTCGCAAGAGCGCGCCACACGAGTCCAAGTCTCACCGGTCGTGAAGGCGAGCCGCGACAGCAGGGCCGGCCCGGTCGCGCTGCGCGGTTGTGAGCCCGACGTCGTGCAGCCACGGCGGACCGCGGTGTAACTTCTGGCATGGACAACGAATCCCAGACCCTCGCAGCCGCGATTGCGCAACAGAACAATCTCCTGCTCCAGATCGCGGCCGATCTCTCCGCCATCAGGAAGATCATCGAGCGCTCCACGGCCCCGGCCGTCGAGCAACAGCAAGAAGGGTTGACCATCCCCGGCGCAGAGGAAACGGCTCAGCCTCCCGAGCAGGAGCTTCGTGCTGGTGGCCACAAGGTCGGAGTTGCCCTCGAACTCGAGCAATAGTCTGCTCACCGACCCCAGGCGTCGTCCGGGAAGCGCCGCCCTTCCGGACCCGGGGGTACGGCTACAGCCGTGAGAGGCCGACCCGCCGTCGGGGCTCCGAGGGTGCAGATTGGCGCCTGCTCACCAGCTGCCCGCAGAACTTTTCGCGTCATCATCGGCGTGTCATTCCCAGTCCGCGTCTCACGTGACAACTCGGCAGCCCGGGTCAGCGGGGCCGCACGGCGTAGAGGAAGCGCGCGTAGCCGATCTCGGCCGCGTTCTTCATCAGCTCGACGTTGGCCCACGCGATCACCTCGGCGAACGGGCGGTCCTGAAACGGCCAGCGGGTCCGCTGCGTCGCGCGCAGCTCGCCGTCGTCGAGGGCGACGACGGCCGCGCGCCAGCTGGATTGCAAGCGTCCGAGCCACTCGCGCACGCCCTCCGCGTCCCCGGGCCACGCCACGTCCTCGCGCGCCAGGGTGCCCGCGCCGAACGAGTGGTCGAGCGCCATCGACCACCAGAACCCGATGTGCCACGTCACCCAGCCGATGCTCGGCGGGCCGATGTCGTAGCCCTCGTGCTCCGGCCAGTCGGCCCCCCAGCGGCCGTCGGCCGCCCGATGCACGTGCAACCCCACGTGCGCCGGGCGCCACAAACACTCCTCGGTCGTGAGTCCGTCGAGGTGGTACTGCGCCAGCATCCACGCCGTATCGAGCTGCCGCAGCAGATAATCGCGCGCCTCGGTCGTCATCGCCGGATCTTCGAGAAGAGCGCCGCGAATTTCAAGCGACCGGCGCCTCCGCCGCGCACGACGAGAGGTGTCCGAAGAGACAGGTACATACTCGCCCCCTACGGCTGCCTCGCAGAGCGCCGACCCTCGATCACCTGCGACTCGTCAGGACCCACGCCCGAGCGCGCGAGCTGCAGCGGGCCGGGAAGGACGCCGAGTCAGCGGATCCGCACGCTCTCGCAGCGGCCGGCGACGCAACGCGGCGCCTCGATGTTGAAGCTCGGCCGGCAGTCGTAGTTGCACACAACCCCGTGATACCCGGCGCAGTCGAGCTTGCCGCCGTACCGCGCGGCGCGGTCGACCCGCACGCCCGTGCACGCGCCCTCGCACATGCTGCACTGGGTCAGGATCGCCGTGCAGTCGCCGTCGCTCGCGCAGGTGCGATCGTCGGCGTCGACGACCAGCGCGGGCTCGTTCGTCGCGGGTGCGGACTCCGTCGCCGGCGGCGTCGCGGTCGCCGGCGGCGTCGCGGTCGCAGGTGGTGTCGCGGCAGCGACCGGCGTGGCGACGCTCGCGGGCGCCGGCGCGGGCTGGGCGACGCGCGCCTCGCCGCACGCGATGGCGAGCAGAGCGAGCGCGACGACCCTCCTCGGCATGGGACGAGTCTCTCACCTCGCCTGGCCCAACACCACCCCCGACGGGTTCGGCGTCATGGCCCTGGCGAAGGCGATGCGGGGGCCGGGCCGCATCCACGCTGCGTTCGGCCCCGGCGGGCGTGCTCACCCCACCCGCTCACGCTCGACAGCTGCAACCTCGCGGCCGTCGGCTTCGATCGTCCACGCCAAGCTCGACAAGTTCGTCCGCGCTTTCTCCGGCGAGCTCAAGGAGAGCTCCAGGCTGTGCACGGACGCGCGGCGCTCCGCGCTTGACGAACAGGCCGACGGCTCGTCACGACGAGGACGCAGCGCAGCGGACCCGCCCTCTCTCGACGAGTCCGCGCCTCCGAGCGCCGCGATCACGCCCGCCGCCCGAGGTGGCGATCGATGAGCCGCGCCAGCGTCTCGACCCATGGCTCGTCCATCATCGTGAAGTGGTCGCCGGGCGTGCGGTACAGCGAGAACTCGCCCTCGACCAGGTCGAGCCAGTACATCCCCGCGTGCGTGTCGCGGGCGTCGCGTTGTTCGCTGGCCGCGAAGTACACCACCTCCGCCGCGATCGGCCCCGGCCGGTAGCGCTGCTCGGCCAGGCACGTCGCCAGCACGATCTGCCGCAGCGCCGCGTCCGTCTCGAGCGCCGCCACGAAGCTCTGGTACGACGGCGACTCGCTCGACGCGAACACCTCGTGGCTGCGGAGGAAGTCGTCGATCGTCTCGATCACGTCCTCGTAGACCGCCGGCATCGACGGCGCATCGAGGATCAGCAGCCGGACCGCGTGGCCGCGGGCCTCGAGCTGGCGGGCCACCTCGTACGCAGTGATCCCGCCGGCCGAGTGCCCGCCGACCGTGTACGGCCCCTCGGGCTGCACGCGCAGGATGTCGGCCACGTAGCGCTCCGCCATCGCCGGCACCGAGTCGAGCACCGGCTCGCCGGGGTCCGTGCCCGACGCGCGCACGCCGTAGATCGCCGCCCCGCCGGCGTCGAGGTGGCGCGCCAGCGGCAGGTACGTGTAGACCGTCCCGCCGATCGGCTGGACCAGGAACAGCGGCCGCGTCCCCGGGCGACCCGGCCGCAGCTGGACCAGCAGCGAGCCGCCGGCCTCGGCCTGGCCGCCGAGCAGGCCGCGCAGCGCCGCCACGAAGCCGGCGAAGTTCGGGTGCTCGAGCAGCGCGTGGACCGGCGTCGTCACCCCGAAGCGCTCGCGCACGCGGGCGCGGATCTTCACCGCCGTCAGCGACGTCCCGCCGAGGTCGAAGAAGTTGTCCCCGTCGTGCACCCGCGCCACGCCCAGCGCCTCGCCCCAGATCTCCGCCACGATCGCCGTCAACCCGTCGCGCGGCGCCTCGCGCACCACCTCCCTCGCGCGGGTCGTCGCCTCCTTCTCCGCCGGCGGCGCCAGCACCAGCGTCGGCGCGGCCGGGCGCAGCTCGAGCGTGTGGCGGGTGCGGGCGAACGGGTACGTCGGCAGCGGCAGCTTGCGGCGGCGCTCCTCGCCGGTGAACGCCGACCAGTCGATCGTCGCCCCCGCGCACCACAGCTGCGCCAGCGCCAGGAGCAGCGCCTCGAGCTCGCTGCGACCGGCGCGCGGGTGGGCCATCGACGCCACCACCAGGCGGTCCGGGCCGGCGTCGGGGTGGTTGCGGATGAAGCTCGCCAAGTGACCGCCGGGGCCGACCTCGAGGAACGCGAAGTCGGGGTCGGCGTGCAGCGTCGCCACTCCGTCGGCGAAGCGGACCGTCTCGCGCAGGTGGCGGCCCCAGTAGCTCGGGTCGCCGACCTCCGCCTGGCCCCACGTGCCCGTCACGCCCGAGATCACCGCGATCTGCGGCGCCGCGAACTCGACCTCGCGCGCCCGCTCCACGAGCCGCGCCACCAGCGGCTGCATCAGCACCGAGTGCGACGCGGTCGCGATCGGCAGCCGGCGCGCGTCGATCCCCTCCGCCTGCAGCGCCGCCACGAACGGCGCCATCGCCTCCACCGCGCCCGCCACCACGCAGGCCTCGGGCCCGTTGATCGCCGCCAGCGACAGCCCGGGCAGCAGCCGCGCCGCCGCGGCCTCGGCCGACAGCGGCACCGCCACCATCGCCGCCGCCGGGGCCGCGTCGCACAGCGCCCCGCGGGTAGCCACCAGCGCGACCGCGTCGGCCAGCGAGAACACCCCGGCGATCGTCGCCGCCACGTACTCCCCGAGGGAGTGGCCGAACATCGCCGCCGGGCGCAGGCCCCAGGCGAGCAGCACCTGCGCCAGCGCGTACTCGACCGCGAAGATCGACGCCATGTTGCGCGACGGCGCCAGCAGCCGCTGCTTCGCCGCCTCGAACTCGCCGGGCGGCGGGAACATCGACGCCCGGATGTCTTCGCCCAGCTCGGCCACGAACAGCTCGGCGCAGGCGTCGAGGGCCGCGCGGAACGCCGGGATGGCGGCGTACAGCTCGCGGCCCATGTCGACGTGCTGGCTGCCGCCGCCGGGGAACACGAACACCACCTGCGGCGCGCGGGCGCGCACCTGCCCGCGGACCACCTGCCCCGGGCTGCGGCCGCACAGGGCCGCCTGCGCGCCCTCCCCGTCGCGGCAGACCGCCACGCAGCGCGCCGGCGACAGCGCGACCCGCTGCTGCAGCGTGTACGCGACGTCGGCCAGCGGCAGCGTCGGCCGCTCGCGCAGGTGCGAAGCCAGCAGCTCCGCGCGCGACGCCAGGGCGTCGCTCGTACGCGCCGACAGGGGCAACAGCTGCCACGGTCGGCCCGGGCTGGTCGGCGCCGGCTCGGGCGCCGCTTCGAGCACCACGTGCGCGTTCGTCCCGCCGACCCCGAACGCGCTCACGCCCGCGCGCCGCGGCCCCGCCCCGGCCGGCCAGTCGACCGCCGCCGCGGGGACGAAGAACGGGCTGTCCGCCAGCCGCAGCGCCGGGTTGGGCGCCTTGAAGTGCAGCGTCCCCGGGATCCGTCCGCGCTCCAGCGCCAGAGTCGCCTTGATCAGCCCCGTCACCCCGGCGGCCGCGCTGAGGTGCCCGAGGTTGCTCTTGATCGACCCCAGCGCGCAGCCGCCGGTGCCCGCCTCGGCGGCGCGGAACACCTGCGTCAACGCGGCCACCTCGATCGGGTCGCCGAGCCGCGTCGCCGTCCCGTGGGCCTCGATCAGCGCCACGCTCGCCGGCGACACGTCGGCCGCCGCGTAGGCCCGGCGCAGCACGTCGACCTGGCCCTGCAGCCCCGGCGCCGTGTAGCCGACCTTCTCGGCCCCGTCGTTGCCGATCGCCGAGCCGCGGATCACCGCCCGGATCGCGTCGCCGTCGCGCACCGCGTCGGCCAGGCGCTTCAGCACCACCACCCCGACCCCGCTGGCCGCCACGGTCCCCCCCGCCTCGGCGTCGAAGGGCCGGCAGTGGCCGTCGGGCGAGAGGATCGACCCGTCCTCGTGGACGTGGCCGAGCACCGCCTCCGGGGCCACCGCGGCGCCGCCGGCCAGGGCCACGTCGCACTCGCCGGCCCGCAGGCTCTGGCAGGCCAGGTGGACCGCCACCAGCGACGTCGAGCACGCCGACAGCACCGTCACCGCCGGCCCGCGCAGCCCCAGCTTGTAGGCCACGCGCGACGTCAGGTTGTCGGGGATGTTGGCCACCCCGCGCTGGAATTCGTCGATCCCGCCCGTCGCCCCGCCGAGCGCCAGCCAGTGGCGCGGCGCGTCGCAGCCGCCGAACACCCCCACGCGCGGCGTCCCGCGGCCCGGGTCGCAGGCCGCGTCCTCGAGCGCCGCGAACGCGGTCTCGAGGAACACCCGCTGCTGCGGGTCCATCAGCCGCGCCTCCTGCGGGCTGTAGCCGAAGAACGCCGCGTCGAAGCAGAACGCGTCCTGCAGCGCCCCGAACGCCGGCACGAAGCCCGGCCCAGGCTCGATCCCGGCGGCCGCCAGCGCCTCCGCGTCGGCGAAGCGGATCCCTTCGACCCCCGCGAGCAGGTTCTGCCACAGCGCCTCGACGCTGTCCGCCCCGGGGAAGCGCCCCGCCAGGCCGACGATCGCGATCGCCTCGCTCGCGACCTCCGCCCGCGTCGCCGTCGTCGCAGCAGCGACCTCCGGCGCCGCCCCGGCCAGCCGCGCCGCCAGGCTGCGGATCGTCGGGTGCTGGAACAGCTCCACCATCTCGACGCGCCGCCCGAACCGCGCCTCGATCGCCGTGCGCACCCGCGCCAGCAGCAGCGAGTGGCCGCCGAGCTCGAAGAACGGCTCGTCCACCCCGACCTGCTCGAGCCCCAACGCCTCGCGCCAGATCTGCGCCAGCGCCTGCTCCACCTGCGAGCGCGGCAGCTCGATCGCCCGACCTTCCGCCCGCGGGCGCCGCTCGGCCAGCGCGCGCACGTCGACCTTGCCGTTCGGCAGCGTCGGGAACGCCTCGACCGGCACCACCGCCGCCGGCACCATGTGGCCCGGCAGGCGCCCCTGCGCGAACTCCCGCACCGCCGCCGCGACCCCCTCAGAAGCCGTCCGCGGCACCACGTACGCCACCAGCTCCTCGCGCGTCACGATCACCGCCGCGTCCTGCACTGCAGGGTGGGCGCGGACCGCCGCCTCGACCTCGCCGAGCTCGATGCGGAAGCCGCGGAGCTTGACCTGGCGATCGAGCCGACCGGCGAACTCGAGCTGGCCGTCGGCCCGCCAGCGCACGCGGTCGCCGGTGCGGTACAGCCGGGCCCCTGGCGCCCCGGAGAACGGGTCGGGCACGAACCGCTCGGCGGTCAGACCGGGCCGCCCCAGGTACCCGCGCGCCACCCCGGCGCCGCCCACGACCAGCTCGCCGAACACCCCGAAAGGCGCCGGGTTGCCGGCCGGGTCGAGCACGTACACCTGCACCTCGGCCAGCGGCCGGCCGATCGGCGGCGGGCCCTCGCCGGGCTCGCACGCGTACGCGGTCGCGCACACGGTCGTCTCGGTCGGCCCGTAGGCGTTGACGAACCGCCGCCCGCGGCCCCACCGGGCCACCAGCTCGGCGCTGCAGGCCTCGCCGGCGGCCACCACGTGCACGAGGTCGGGCAGCGGCGCGTCGGCCATCGCCGCCAGCACCGACGGCGGCAGCACGCACATCGACACCCGCCGGCTGCGCAACACCTCCTCGAACTCGGGCCCCGGCACCGGCAGCCCCGGCGGCAGCAGGCACAGCGTCGCGCCCGCGCCCCACGCCAGCAGCAGCTCGAACACGAACGCGTCGAAGCTCAGCGCCGAGAATTGCAGCACCACGCTGTCGTCCGTCAGGCCGAACAGCACCCGCTGCGCCCGCGCCAGGTTGACCGCGCTGCGGTGCTCGACCACCACCCCTTTCGGGCGGCCCGTCGAGCCCGACGTGTAGATCACGTAGGCCGCGCGCGACGGATCGTCGGCCGCGGTCACCGCCCGTGCATCGGCAACGATCGCGTGCTGGTCCACGTCGAGCCGGATCACCTCGCGCCCGGCGAACCGCTCCGCCAGCCGCGCCTGCGTCAGCACCACCCGCGCCCCGCTGTCGGCCAGCATGAACGCCAAGCGCTCGGCCGGGTACGCCGGGTCGAGCGGCAGGAACGCCGCCCCGGCCTTGAGCACCGCCACCACCGCGATCACCAGCTCGAGCGACCGCTCCACGCTCACCGCCACCAGCGACTCCGGGCCCACGCCCCGCGCCGCCAGGTGACGCGCCAGCAGCTCCGCGCGCCGCTCGAGCGCCGCGTAGGTCAGCTGCGCATCACCCAGAGTCACCGCCACTCGCTCCGGCGCCGCCCTGGCCACCAGCGAATGCATCATCTCCGGCCGGCCCGGCACCGCCGGCGTCGCGTTCCAGCCCGACACCACCGCCGCGCGCTCCTCCGGCCCGAGCAGCGGCACCTGCGACACCCGCCCGTGCGGCCGCTCGATCACCCCGCGCAGCAGCGCCACGAGGTGCTCGCCCATGCGCTCGATCGTCGCCCGCTCGAACAGGTCCGCGCTGTACTCGAGCAGCGCCGACAGCTCGTCGTCCTCGTCGCGGACGTACAGCGTCAGGTCGAAGATCGCCCGCGGCACCTCGGGCTCGACGCTCTCGACCTGCAGCCCGGCCAGCCGCAGCTCGCGGGCCCCGGGCGGCTGCGGCGCGAAGCCGACCTGCACGACCGGGTTGTGGCTCAGCGTGCGCTCGGGCCGGAGCTCCTGGACGATGCGGTCGAACGGCACCGCGTCGTGGTCGTAGGCCGCCAGGGTCGCGCGGCGGACCTGCGCCAGCAGCTCGGCGAAGCTCGGGTCGCCGGCCAGGTCGACGCGGATCGGCAGGGTGTTGACGAAGAAGCCGACCAGCCCCTCGAGCTCCACGCGATCGCGGGCCGCCGTCGGCATGCCGAGCACGATCACCGACTCGCCGCTGTAGCGGTGCAGCAGCGCCGCGAAGCCGGCCAGCAGCACCAGCGTCGGCGACAGCCCGGCCGGCGCGCCCAGGCGCCGCAGCGCCGCGCTCACCTCGGGCCCCGGGCGCAGCGCCACCGCCCCGCCGCGGAAGCTCTGCGTGTTCGGCCGCGGCCGGTCGGTCGGCAGCGAGAGCAGCCGCGGCGCGTCGGCCAGAGTCTCGCGCCACCACGCGATCGACCGCAAAAGCCCGTGCTGCACGCGCCCGCGCTCCCACGCCGCGTAGTCGGCGAACTGCAGCGCCAGCGGCGGCAGCGAGGCGGTCTCCCCGCGACGGCCCGCCTCGTACAGCGCCGCCAGCTCGTCGAGCAACAGCCGCATCGACCAGCCGTCGGTCACGATGTGGTGCAGGTCGAGCAGCAGGAAGTGCTCCTCGTCGGCCAGCTGCAGCAGGCACCCGCGCACCAGCGGCCCGCGCTCGAGGTCGAACGGCCGCCGCAGCTCGTTCGCCAGCCGGCGCCCCAGCTCGAGCGGGCGCAGCTCCTCCGGCAGGCTGCGCAGGTCGAAGCGGCGCAGCGGCACCGCCCCGCGGCCCGCGATCACCTGCCGCCCCTGCCCCCGGACCTCGACGAACGTGGTGCGCAGCGCCTCGTGGCGCTCCACCAGCGCATCGAGCCCGCGCTGCAGCGCCGCCGCGTCGAGCGGCCCGCGCAGGCGGAACCCGTGCGGGCAGTTGTACGCAGTGCTGTCCGGCGCCAGGCGGTGGAGGAAGAACAGCCGCTCCTGCGCCAGCGACAGCGGCAGCGGCCCCTCGCGCCGCGCCGGCTCGATCGCGGTCGCCTCGACCGCCGGCGCCCTGCGGGCCCGCACCGCGCCTGCCAGCGCCGCCACCGTCGGCCCCGCGTACAGCTGCGCCAGCGCCAGCTCGACCCCGAACGTCCGCCGCACCCGCGCCAGCACCTGCGTCGCCAGCAGCGAGTGGCCGCCGAGCGCGAAGAAGTCGTCGTGCGCCCCGACCCGATCGATCTTCAGCACGTCCTGCCAGATCGCCGCCAGCGACGCCTCGAGCTCCGAGCGCGGCGGCACCGACGTCGAGGCCGTCGCCTCGTCCTCCGGCCGCGGCAGCGCCCGCTTGTCGATCTTCCCGTTCGGCGTCAGCGGCATCGCCGGCAGGGCCATGAACGCCGTCGGGATCATCGCCTCCGTCAGCGAGCGGCGGAGGAACGCGCGCAGCTCGGCCGCCACCTCGCCGGCGACCTCGCCCTGCGCCGCCACGAAGTAGGCCACCAGCCGGCGCTCGCCGGGCGTGTCCTCGCGGGCGATCACCGCCGCCTCCTGCACGCGCGGGTGGCGGGAGATCGCCGACAGCACCTCGCCGAGCTCGACCCGGACCCCGCGGATCTTCACCTGATCGTCGCGCCGGCCGAGGTAATCGACGGTGCCGTCGGGCCGCAGGCGCGTGATGTCGCCGGTGCGATACAGCCGCGCGCCTGGCTCGTCGGCGAACGGATCGGGCACGAACCGCTCCGCGGTCAGATCGGGCCGGTTCCAGTAGCCGCGGGCCAGGCCCTCGCCGCCGATGTACAGCTCGCCGGGCACGCCGACCGGGCACAGGTTCATGTGCGGGTCGAGCACCAGCACGCGGGTGTTGGCGATCGGCCGGCCGATCGGCGGGTGCGGCACCCACTGCGAGCGCGCCGCGGGCAGCGGGTACGCGGTGACCACGTGGCTCTCCGCCGGCCCGTAGTGATTGTGCAGGGCGCACTGCGGCAGGCGCTCGAACAGCCCGATCACCGGCGCGGTCAGGTGCATCTGCTCGCCCGTCGTCGTCACCTCCTTCAGGCTGCGCAGCACCTCGGGGCGGTCGGCGAACTCCTCCGCCAGCTGCTGCAGCACCACCACCGGCAGGATGACCTTCTCGATCGCCTCGGCCTCGATCGTCGCGCCGAGGCGGGCCACGTCGTGGCGGACCGCCTCGTCGATCATGTGGACCGAGCCGCCGGTGCGCCAGGCCGTGAACATCTCGTAGAAGCACACATCGAAGCCGAGCGCCGCGAACTGCAGGGTGCGCGCCCCGCCGAGCAGCTCCGCCGCGTGCCACTCGATCAGGTTGACGAGCGCCGCGTGCGGCATCCCGATCCCCTTCGGTCGGCCCGTCGAGCCCGACGTGTAGATCACGTACGCCAGGTCGCCCGGGTCCGTGCGCGGCAGCGGCGTCACGCTCGCCTCGAGATCCGCGTCGACCAGCACCGTCCGGGCCTGGCTCGGCGGCAGCGCGGCCGCCAGCCGCGAGCTCGTCACCATCGCCACCGCGCCGCTGTCGGCCACGATCCAGGACAGGCGCTCCGCCGGGTACGCCGGATCGAGCGGCACATAGGTCCCGCCGGCCATCAAGATCGCCAGCACCCCGACGGCCAGCTCGAGCGAGCGGTCGAGGAACAGACCGACCGGCACGTCGGCGCCGACCCCGAGCTCGCGCAGGCGCCAGGCCAGCCGGGTCGCGCGGGCGTGCAGCTCGCGGTACGTCAGGCTGCGGCCGGCATCCACGACCGCCGGCGCCTCGGGCGTGCGCGCGACCTGGGCGGCGAACAGCCCGTGCAGGCAGTCGGGCCCGACGTACGCCGCGTCGGTGGCGTTCCACTGGTGCACGATCGTCTGCAGCTCGGCCGGCACCAGCAGCGCCAGCTCGGCGATCGGCCGCCCCGGCTCGGCCAGCGCCGCCACCAGCACCATCTCCCAGTGGCCCAACAGGCGCCGCACGGTGTCGGCCTCGAACAGGTCGCGGTCGTAGGCGGCGAGCAGCAGCCCGGCGCGCAGGTCGAGCGAGAGCTCGAGCTCATGAGCGACGACCCCGAGGTCGAGGGTGACCGCCGAGGGCTCCTCGCACGCGCCGTGGAAGTACACCTGGCAGCCGGGCGCGCGGGTCGTCATCGCCGCGACCAGCGAGGCCAGGGCGCCGTGCTCCTGCGCCGTCGCCACCGCCGCCTGCGTGCGCTCCAGCAGCGCCGCGAAGCCTCGCTCCGGGGCCACCGCGACGCGCAGCATCCAGCGGTCGGCCACCGGCCCCAGGCGCCGCTTGGCCGCCGGCCGGGCCGCGCGGGCCTCGACCACCAGCTCCGACTGACCGGTGTAGCGATGCAGCACCGCGAGCAGGCCGGCCAGGGCGACCGTCTGGACGTCGACGCCGGCGCGGGTGGCCGCGGCCACCAGCGCCGGCGGCAGGTCGTCCCCCACGCGGCGCGACACCCTGCCGCCGGCGCGGGCGGGCACCGGCGAGCGCGGGCGATCCACCGGCAGCTCGAGCAGCGCCGGCGCGCCCGCGTGCTGGGCTTGCCACCATGCGATCGCCCCGCGGGTCTGGGGCGACTCCAGCGACTCGGCCTGCGCCCGCAGGTGTTGCGTATAGAGGCCGGTCACCTGTCCGGTCATTCGACCGCCCCCCTCGACCAGCATTCGCCATTCCTTAATAAGAGACTCGGCGTCGCTGTCGGCATCGGCGAGCAGCGCGTGCACGACCAATACTGCCAGGTGCCTGCCGGCGCGCTGGCGGATCAGGTAGACCCGCCAGGGTGGCTCCTGGCGTGGGTCGAGGCTGCTGCGGGCCGCATCGCCGGCGCGGCGCAGCACCTCCTCCTCGCTCCAGTCGGCGCCCTCGATGCGGACCAGCCGCGGCGAGGCGGCCCCCGCGATCACCTGGTAGAGCCGCGGTTCGCCGTTCTCCTGCGTCTGTTCGCAGAAGGTCGTCCGCAGCAGATCGTGGCGCTCCCCGAGACGCGCCGTCGCCTGCTCGACTCGCCCCGCGTCGAGCTCCCCGTCGATCCAGACGGCGGCGCAGCGGTGGTTGACCGGCGACGGCCCGAACAGCCCCAGGCGCAGCCATACGAGCGCCTGCTCGCACGAAGCAGCGATTGTGTAGCTCGCCGGCGGGCTCTCCCGGTGCGGTGGGCCGCGGTCGATGCAGTCGAATTCCGTGTATACATCCGAGCGACGAAGGTGCACATTTCCCCCTTTATGCGCGAACGACACGCGCTGGAGCGATTCGCTCCCGCTGCGGCAACTTCGTCTCGGGGCGCGGATATGATTCGCCGAGATGAAATGCCCGTAGTCGTGGAGCCAAGAAACGACTATGTCCCGTGTAGCGGGTATGAATAGATATACAACTCGGCGCCGCGCCGCGTAATAGGAATTCTACCGACCGGACAGCTGTCCGCAAGCCGCCTCGCAAATGTCATTTGCCGAACCTTGGTTTTGAAGGTGTCCCCGCGCAGAGCAACGAACTTTCGCGCCGACGAGGCCGCGCCGCGCGGTACAGGGAGATCTCCCCGGCGAAGGACACTGTGAAGCATTCACGGCTCCTGCAGCGAACGGCTGTCCGCGCGATATGCACACCCCGGCGTGTCTCTCGAGCTCTGGGGACACACTACAGGAAAGGCCGGCATCGCGCATCCTTGTCTGTGCATCGGTCTGTCTCCACATTCTACGAACCGCTCGCGGACGCGGACGCTCTTCAGCCGGCGGGTCGGCGACTGCTGCTTGCACTCGACCCCGATGAGCCCGCCCGGCGCGGCCCGACGGGCAGCGAGGGTCGCTCGACGAATCATGGCACACCGGTCGGTCGTGCTGACAATCGCCCCGGCTCGCGCCTCGACCGGACTGTCCACAGCCACCGCCCGCGCGTGCCGGCGAACCGACGCTTCCCCGGGTTTCCCGCGGCGATCGTCTGCGGACGCGCCGCGAAATCTCGCCCGCTCGCCTCGCCTCGCGCCCCGGGACCGTCGGCGCACGGAGACACGCGCGCGACGAGCTCGCCCTCGAACAAACCCTTGCTCGCCGCGCTCATCCCCGGGCAGCGCTCGAGCACCCCGCGGGCAGCCCGCCCGCGGAAGAACGGCCGCGATCGTTCTCCCCTGCCCGCACCGGCTCGCAGCGCGAATCACCGGACTGCTCGTCGACTCACGACAATCGACACCGACCCCTCGCGGCGCAGTTTCTCGGCGGTTCTGCCTCACCCCGGCATCCGCGGTCGTCCGTCGCGCACGCCTCGCTCCGCCACGAGTCGAGCGCGTCGCCTCGATCGCCGCACGCCCCACCCGCACCGCTGCCCTCGACCGCAGCCCGCCGATTCTCCGCCTCGCACGGATCGCTGCGCTCGACGTCCGCACCGCTGCCCTCGGCTGTAGCCCGCCGATTCTCCTCGCCGCACGGGTCGCCGCACGCTCCGCCCGCAGCGCCGCCCTCGACCGCAGCCCGCCGATTCTCCGCCTCGCACGGATCGCTGCACTCGACGTCCGCACCGCTGCCCTCGGCTGTAGCCCGCCGATTCTCCTCGCCGCACGGGTCGCCACAAGCTCCGTCCGCAGCGCCGCCCTCGACCGCAGCCCGCCGATTCTCCGCCTCGCACGGATCGCTGCGCTCGACGTCCGCACCGCTGCCCTCGGCTGTAGCCCGCCGATTCTCCTCGCCGCGCGGGTCGCCGCGCTCGACGGCCGCTCCGCTGCTCTCGGCTGCAGCCCGCCGATTCTCCTCGCCGCGCGGGTCGCCGCGATCGACCGCAGCGCGGCGATTCCCGTCGCGACACGGCTCACTTCCCTCGCCGCTCGCTCTGTCGGCCCCGCTCCGGTCGAACGCGCAGCCCTGATTCCCCTCGCCGGGACAGCGCTCTCCGCCGCCGCTCGACCCGTCGGCGCCTGCGCGCTGGCCGATGGCCGCGCCCGCATCATTAAAAAATGCCGCACCTTCCGACGGTAACCGGCGCACGAGCCAGCCGCAACCGGTTCGCCCTGCCATCAATCTGCAGCGAAGCCCGAGGTTGCGGCCTGCAGGCAGCACCTGCGAATCAACGGTGCCGGCCGCGAGCCGTGCTCGTGTGCGCCGGCCCGCGGCCGATTGACCACATGTCCCAAAGGACACTTTTCTTCTTTAAAAAAAAGAAGAATGTGGAGGCGCATCGTCGCGCCGCGACCGATCGTCGCAATCGTCCCGCGAGCGCCGCGCACGCCGTGACTCCGGCCACCGCCTCGTCACCGCCTGCCGCGGGCCTCCCTTTCGATCGCGCAAGACTCGCTGAATTCGCCGGCGAACGCTGGCGGGCCGGCTCGATTCGCCGAGCGGCCGTCCTTCGCCCCGCCCGCCCCGGAGCGCCCGCTCGCCGGCACCTCACGGCCTGCGCCAGCGCTCCGCGCCGTCTCCGTCCAGCCCGCCTCGCTGCGCTCGCTCCCCGGCTCACGGCCTGCCCCGCGGGCTCGGGTCCGCCGCTCGATGCAGGCCAGGCTCCGGAGGACTCGCCTCACCGCGAGGTCGCAATCAGCGGTGCACGCGGACCCCAGCGCGCGCGGTCCTCACATTCCTCTGTCGCTCGCACCCACCGTCCAGAATCACGAGCGCCGCGGCGGTGCCGTCGATCTGGCGCGCGCTCACGCGCCGCGCTCGGCGATGTGAATCGCGCTGGCGACGCTCTTCGCCACTGTCTCTTGCAGGAGCGACGAGAACAGCGTGTACGCCGCCTTGTGGCCGTAGTACAGCCCGACCGCGCGGCGCTCGTCGATGCGGAAGCCGTGGCGCCAGGCGATCGCGCCGGTGTCGGCGCGGCGGATCTCCACGTCGAACTCCCCGTCGAAGGAGAGGAAGGTGAACGGCGCCCCGATCAGCGCCAGCACCCCCAGCGGCACCGCGTTGCTGTGGATCCGCATGTCGGTGCGACGGATGGCGCCGTCGATCACGTACCGCGCATCGCCGCCCTTGCGACATCGTTCGGGCGAGGCAGTCACCTCGATCGGCCAGTCGGGCCGCGCCTCCCGGATCGTCGCCGCCAGCAGGTCCGGCAGCGCCGTCCCGAGGTCGCCCGAGCGGACCTGCGGCCGCCCGTGCTTGCTGCCGGCGAAGCCGCCGCGGTCGACGTAGTGGATCGTGTTCCCCATATAGAGGAGATTGGGCCCGGGGATCAGGCCGACCGGCGAGGTGGTCATCAGCCGATCGCCGCGGAGGTCGTCGAATCGACACACGAGCAGCGGCACAGGCGGACCTGCGGCCTCGGGCAGTGCCGGCAGCTGGATGGGCGTGTCGTGCAACGGGGCCAGGTGGGTGCTGCAGCCCGCCGCGACGAGCGACGCGACCGCGATTGCGCGTGAGAGCATGCGCCCTTGAACCCGAAAACCGGCCGGCTATTCCCGCCCCGCGCCGATCTTCCGCCGGCGCGATCGAGCGCGCGACCCGGCCCCCCGACCCGCCGCCCTCGGGGTCGCGTCCCGGTCGACCGCATCCTGATCGATCATTGCGGCGCTGGCACGGTCCGATCATTGCGCATTGTCGACAGTCGATCCGCGAAACAGGAGGATCGACGATCGCGCACCTCCCCGCGCCGCGACCGGACGTCGCAGGCCCGACGTCGACGGCGCGCCCCGATGACGCCGCGGCAGGTCGACGCCGCGCCCACATTCGCCGCGCGGCCTCGCGGTCCAGCTCACGAGCCCCGCAAGTCTTGCCGGCACCGGCACCTGGTCTCGAGAATCGCCGGTGATACAGTGCAGTCCATCGATTGGCTGTTTTCGACCGGAGAACTACGGTGATTGAGCCCATACGCGCCCTGCGTCCCCGATCCACCGAGCTGCTGCGCGGCGACCTGCGCGACGTGAGCCTCGTGTCGCTGCTGCAGCTGGCGCAGGTCGAGGCCGTGAGCGGCTGGCTGCGCGTCGACGGCCGCGGCGAGATCAGCCTGCTCAAGGGCCACGTCGGCAGCGTCGTCTGCGGCCGGCTGAGCGGCGTCGAGGCCCTGCGCGAGCTCGCCTTCCACGACCGCGGCCGCTTCGTCCTCGCCCGCGGCGAGCCTGCCGGCGACCGCTGCGGCGACAACGTCACCTTCGCGCTGATGGACGCCTACCGCCTGCGCGACGAGTGGAAGCGGCTCGCCGAGGCAGTCCTGCGGCGCGTCGACGAGAAGCCGTGGAAGCCCACCGGCGGCCCGTTCGACCCGATCGTGCTCGAGCTCGACGGCCAGCGCCCCCTCGCCGAGCTCGTCGCTCCGCACCTCGGGATCGTCACCCTCGTGATCGACGCCGCCCTCGACGCCCTGCGCCTCGGCCTCGTCGAGCGCGTCCTCGACGCCCAGCGGCGCCCGCCCGCGCTCGCGGTGGTCGACGGCGAGGACTACGACGATTTGCTCGACCGCGGCCGCGAGCTCGCCCGCCGCGGCGACTACGACGCCGCCGAATCCCTGCTCCGCCGCGCCCTCGCCCGCCGCCCGGACGATCGCGTGGTCCAACAGAACTTGCGGGCCCTCGCCCGGCGCCGCGCCGCGGCCGGGCCCGACACAGAGGAAGTCCGATGACCCGCTCCGAACAGATAAGCAAGCTGCTGCGCAACCTCTCCACCACCACCCCCGACATCGAGGCCGCCGCCGTGGTCGACAACGACGGCCTCCTCATCGCCTCGGCCCTGCCCGCCGACGTCGAGGACGACCGGGTCGCGGCCATGAGCGCCGCGCTCCTCGGCATGAGCGAGCGGATCGTCCGCGAGCTCGCGCGCGGCGAGTTCTCGCTGGTCATGGTCCGCGGCTCACAGGGCTTTGCGATCCTCGCGCGCACCGGCGCCGACGCGGTGCTCACCGTGCTCGCCACCGAGGCCGCCAAGCTCGGCCTTGTGTTCCTCGACATCTCGCGCGCGGCGAAGGAGATCGGCCGCCTGCTCGGATGAACCGCCGATGCACGGCGTCGAGGCCCAGCTCACCGCCCTCCTGGGCGGCATGAACCGCGGCGGCGGTTATCCGTTGTCGCTCGTGTGCACCGACCAGGGCCTGCTCGTCGCCGCCGCCGGCGAGCACGCTCGCAGCGACGTCGCCGCCGGGCTCACCAGCCTGTTCGACGACATCGTCAACCGCGCCGTCCGCGACCTCGGCCTCGCGGACGTCGACGAGCTCACCCTCGCGGCGCCCGACGCCGGCCGTGTCGTCATTCGCCCGCTCGCGCGCGACTGCGTGCCGCGGCTGTTCCTCGTCGTATTCGTCCCCGGCGGCCGCACCTGGCGGCGCCACACCAATCACATCACCCGCAAGCTGCTGGCGCTGCTCGGCCCCTGGCTCACGCGCGCCGCAGCCCCGCAAGAGGCCTCATGACCGACTCGTCCGCCGTATACGCCGCGATCCGCCAATTCATCGCCTTCGACGACGACGACGCCGCGCGCCTGCGCGGCCTGGCCCCGCTGTTCGCCGTCCACGGCCCCGCCCTCACCGATCGCTTCTACACCAAGCTCGCCGCCGAGCCCGAACAGGCCGCCCTCATCGCCGGCCGCGTCGAAGCGCTCAAGCAGACCCACCTGCGCTGGCTGGCCGAGCTGTTCGCCGGCGACTACGGCGAGCGCTACTTCGCCGAGCGCTGGCGGATCGGCCTGGCGCACGTGCGCGTCGGCGTGCGGCCGTGGTGGGTCGAGGCCGTGACCAGCTTCCTCCGCAGCGAGGGCCTGGCGCTGCTCGAGGCCCACATCGACGACCCTGCCGCCCGCGTCGCCGCGGCCCGCAGCCTGCTGAAGATCCTCGACCTCGATCTGATGATCATCAACCTCGCCTACGCCGACGACCGCGTCGATCGCCTGTGCCGCTTCACCGGCATGAGCCGCAAGCTGATCGAGCGCTGCATCGCCCAGGGCGGCTAGCCTTCGCATCACGCCCGGAGATCGCGCGAGCACGGCATCCACCGCGTCGATCATTCGAGCACTTCACGAGCATGCCCCGTCGCTGAATCGATCGGCATCGTCGAGCACCGCCGAACGCTGCAGCCAGGATCACCTCGCGCCCATGAGCCGCGCGAAGGCCCACGGATGCGCGAGTATCTTGCCGCGTCGATCTTCATGCCCCGCCGATGAATCGATCGGCATCGCCGAGCACCGCCGAACGCTGCAGCCAGGATCGCCTCGCGTCCTTGAGCCGCGCGAAGACCCACGGACGCGCGAGCATCGAGACGCATCGCCGGGGCGCGCGACAGCAGCTCACTCCTCCCTCGCGGCTGCTGGCCCGTCGACTCCACGCGCGTCATTCGCGCAAATATATTCTCTTGCAAGCATATAGTCATCCATGCCATGGTATGCGCGTGTCCGAGGCGTTCCAGGTCCTGGCCGAGCCGGCGCGGCGACAGATCCTCGACCTCCTGCGCGAGCGTCCGCGCCTCGTCGGGGAGTTGACGGAGCAGCTCGGCTTGCCGCAGCCGAGCACCTCGAAGCACCTCAAGGCGCTGCGCGAAGCGGGCCTCGTGCGGGTCGGCCGCGACGGCACGCGGCGCTGGTATCGGCTGTGTCCGGAGCCTCTGCTGGCGATCGATCAATGGCTCGCGCCCTATCGCCGCATGTGGGAGAGCAGCTTCGCCGCGCTCGAGCGCCACCTCGATTCCATGCCCGACGACGACGACCCCCCCGCGAAGGAGCGCACATGAACGACACCTTGCACACGATCGACGGCCGCCACGTCCTCCGCATCGAGCACCCGCTGAAGCACCCGCCCGCCAAGGTCTGGCGCGCGCTCACCGAGGCGCCGCACTTGCTCGCGTGGTTCCCGGCGGCGATGGACATCGACCTCCGGGTCGGCGGCGAGATCCGCTTCACCATGGGCGACGACGTCACCAGGGGCGTGGTGACCGACCTCGAGCCGCAGCGCGTGTTCGCGTACACGTGGGACGGCGATCACCTGCGCTGGGAGCTCCACGCCGACCCCGGCGGCAGCCTGCTCGTCCTGCTCCACACCTTCGACGACCGCGCGGGCGCGGCCAGCTTCGCCAGCGGCTGGCACGTCTGCCTCGACGCCCTCGAGGCCGCGCTGGCCGAGCGCCCGTTCGTCGAGCCCGACGACACCTGGGCCGCGCACGAGGCCTTCGTCGCCGCCTTCGGCCTCGCCGAGGGTCGCGTCGAGGCCACGCCCGACGGCTGGGTGGTCCGCTTCGAGCGCCAGTTTCGCCGGCCGATCGACCGCGTCTGGCCCGCCCTCCTCGCCGGCGCCGACGCGTCGCTCGCTGTCGGCGACCCACCGCCGCCCGCCGCGACCGCCACCGTCGCCCCCGCGGGCGAGCTCACCGAGCTCGCGCCCTCGTCTGTCCTCGAGTACAGGTGGCACCACGACGGCCGCCCCGCCGGCCGCGTCCGCTGGGAGCTCTCCCCCGGGCCCGGCGGCGCACGCCTGATCCTCACGCACACGGGCCCGCACGCGCTCGCCGACCTCCGTCCGGCCGCTCTGGCCGCCTGGCGCGCGCAGATCGAGCACCTGGCCCTCGCCACCCGCTGAGCCTGTCCTACGAGACAGGTCCTTCTGCGCTCGGCCGGCGCCTGCCGACCCGACCTCTGAAAAAAACATGTCTCCGAGGACATGTGCTCGCCACGCCCTCGCCTGTGCCTGCCGACGCCGGCAGGCACGAGCTCCGGAGTCGCATGTCCCCGCGGCATGTTATCGCCAGGCGCTCACCACTGCGAGCCGCCCGCAGGCGCCTCGCGGCTCACTTGTAGCCGCGCGTCAGCAGCCTCTGCGCCGAGGCGTCGAACGAGGCCTGCGACGGCACCTCGAACTCGAACGCGTCGGCGAGGCGGGTGATCACGTTGAACGCGAACGCCACCATGAGCGCGTCGATCACCCCCTGGCGCGACACCCCGGCCGCCAGCACCGGCGCGACGTCGGCGGCCGTCAGCGACTCGCGGGCGCGCGTCACCTTCGTCAGCAGCCGGAGCGTCGCCTTGACCTTCTCGGGCAGCGCCGCGGCGTCGGGGTCGGCCAGCGCCGCCGCGATCGTCTCCTCGCCCATCACCTTCGACGCGACCGCGCCGTGGGCCCGCGTTCAGAACTCGCACTCGTTCTTCTTCGACACCCACGCGGCGAACAGCTCGCGCTCGCCGATCGACCACTCGGACGGCCCGCGCAGCACCTCCTGGAACAGCGCCCCCATCGGCTTGCCGAACATCTCCGGCCGGTAGCGCAGGGTCCGGACCACGTCGGGCGCCCGGTGACCGCTGAGCACGCGAATCACCGCGAACATCAGCCGCTCTCGCACGCTCCGCGGCGCTTCGATCGAGGGGATCCGCATCTCAGCGCGCCCCCTCTGCCAGCGCCGCCGCCAGCGCCGCCATCGCCGCGTCGAACTGGCGCATCGCCTCGCCGACCGCGGTCGCCACGGTCAGCTCGAAGATCGCGTCGTCGCCGAGGCCCGCCTGCCGCACCGCCGCGACCATGTCGTCGTCGACGCGGTACGCGTTGCGCCGCACCGTCGCCACGTACTCGGCGATCGCCCCCGGCGTGCCCTCGCCGTCGTACGCGCGACGCCGGGTCTCTCGCTCGGTGGCGCCGTCGCGGTCGAGGATCGCCTGCTGGACCGCGGCCCGCAGCGCGCTGAAACGATCGGCCTCGTGCATGCGGCGAGGATGCCACAGCCCGCCCGGGCCGGGAGCCCGTACGCGAGCAGGTCGGCGCGAGCCGCTCCGCCGCTCCGAACATCCTCGGAGCTGCGGAGCGCGCTCGCGCGCACGGCGACCAGCTGAACTTCAAGCCATGTACTTCGGAGCAGAACTCTGGGTCGACACCGGAGCCGCTCGAGGGGCGAGGGTCGGCGCAGCAGGCGAGGCCTGGTGCCGCCGTCATGCGGCGCCCGTCGAGGAGCGCCGCGGGGCCGGTCCGCGCTGCCAGGGCGCTGACCCTGGACGCGGCGGTGGCTCAGCTGGTGTGCGCCGACGCCGACGCCGACACCGCGGCGGACTGCCCGCCACGACGCGGCCACTCGAGGCCGAGCTTGATGATCCGCCGCTTGAGCGCGTGCCGGGTGATGCCGAGGAGGGACGCCGCGCCGACGATGTTGCCGGCGGTGGTGAGCGCCTCGTTGCAGAGGCGGCGTTCGGCGTTCTCGAGGTTGAAGTCTTCCAAAATCATCTGTGGCAAGGTCCGTACTCCGTGTGACGATGTGTATATCGCAACGGAGTGTTCTCGCGCGGATCAAGCGGAGCCGCGGCGGCAACTCACGACCCCTCCGGCGCCGCTTCCACGGCCAGTTGAGCGGGCGTCGCGGCCGCGAGGTCGACGCCACGAGCGGCCGTCAGCGGCGTCTCCGCGGCCGCAAGAGCCACTTTCGCGAAGATTCATCGCCGTGCGCGGCGGTCCGATCGCGGTCGCCTGTCGCCCGCGAGATCGGTCGAGTCCTGCAAACACGAACTATGGCGACACGCGCGATTCTGCGCGACGCCAATCCGCGGTGACGCCCGCTCGCTACGCCCCGATCCGCGACCTCTTCGGCGCGGCGACCACGTCGCGCCCGCGCGGTCGAGCGGCCCACAGCCGCCGCGTGTCGCCGCCGGTACGCCCGGCTTCGACGCAGCAGGCAGCCGGGCCTCCGCTGTGCAGCGGGCACCCACGCCGCGCCGGGCGAGCAGCCGGAGCGCCGCATTGCGACGCGAGCAACGAAGGTCGCACGACCCTCTGCCGTACGCGTGACGAGTCCCGCGAGTCTTCGCAGCGCGCACGACGAGCCACGTGGCTCCTCGCTGCCCCGCGAGCGGCAATCCACGCGACCCGCCGGCACCCGTGGACTTGCGACGCGCCCTTCGCAGCAAGAGCTGCAGGCGCCTCCCCGAGCCGCGGACGACGGCCCCGACATGCGGCGGGCTGCCCCCTCGCCCGACCCCAGTCCACGCGCGAATTTTCCACGTCACGCGGCCGGGGCCTGCCTCGTCTGGCCTGCATGAGTCCCGCGACCGATCCATCCCGCGACGCCGCGCGCGAGCGCGCGCTCATCCGCATTCAGGCCGCCAGCGGCGCCCTGTTCGCCGTCTTCCTCGTGGCGCACCTCGTCAACCAGATGTTCGCCGCGGCCGGCCCGCTCGTGTACGACGAGCTCCAGGGCCAGCTGCGCGCCGTCTACCAGGCCCCCGTGGTCGAGCTCGCCTGCGTCCTCGCCCCACTCGTCGTGCACGTCGTCGTCAGCGTGTGGCGCATGGTCCGACGGCGTCGACGCGGCGGCGCGACCTCGACCGCGCCGCGCATGAAGTGGCAGCGGCGCTCCGCGATCGTCCTGCTGATCTTCACCCTCGGCCACGTCGTCGCCACCCGCGGCCCCTCCCTGGTCTACGGCGTCTTCCCCGGCTTCGACGGAGTCGCCTATACTATGGTGTGGTTCTTCGCCTGGTTCTTCCCCTATTATTTATTGTTCTCGATCGCCGGGCTCTACCACGCATTGAACGGCCTCTCCCTCGCCCTGCCGCGAATCGGCCTGGCCGGTCCGCCCGCCCTGCGCTCGGGTCGGGCCGTCGGCGCCGCGTGGCTGGCCGGCGCGATCGCCCTGACGCTCGGCCTGGCCGGCCTGGCCGGCGCCTGGCACGACGTCCGCGAGCGCGCCGTCGCCAGCCCCTATGCGCGACTGCTGGTCGACCTCGGCGTGTCGAGCGGGCCGGCCAAACCGACGAGACCCGCGCAGTGACCTGGGCCCGTCACGCAGTCTCACGAATCATCATACTCGACGATCCGGGCGCGGCTCCCGGAGCCGCCACCGATCATTCTCCATTCGCACCCGGCGACGGCGCGCTATGTCCATACCCCGCGGTTCACCGCCTCGATGATCGCCCGCGCGCAGGCGTTCCCGCCGCGGACGGCGCCTTCTTGCGAGCCGAAGAAGTCCTGCTGCGTCCAGTCGCCGGCGAGGAACAGGTTCTCGACCGGCGTGGCCTGTTTGGGCCGTCGCGTCATCGCCCCGGGCAGCGGGCGGATCAGGTGGTGTTCGTGCTTGAGCACCACGCGCTTCACCACCTTCGCGCCGGCGATCTGCGGGTGCGCCGCGCCGAGGTCGGCGAGCACGTGCTCGACGATGGCCGCCTCGTCCCACGCCATCAGCGCGTCCGCCGGGCTGACGATCACCGACAGCCGGCTGCCCATCGCGAACGGGTACGTGCGCCGCGAGTGGTCCTGGTACACCGGGCAATTGCTGCCGGCCACCATCGTGAAGCCGTCGCGTCGGGTCACCACGCGATCGAACCACAGCTGCACCGAGATCGCCGGCGCCGTCGGCAGGTCGAGGATGTCGGCGAAGAACGGCCGGCCGCGCAGCGGCTGCGGGATCTTCGGCGCGAACACCCACGCCGGCAGGGCCACCACGTAGACGTCGGCCTCCAGCAATTCACCGCCGGCGAGCTTGAAGCCGGCGATCTTGCCGGTCTTCTCGTCGTACACGATCTCGTCGAGCGCCACCTTGGTGCGGATCTCGACGCCTCGCTGCTGCAAGTAGGTCGCGAGCGGGGCGAAGATCGTCTCGTCGCGCGCGCCGCGGTAGCCGCCGAGGCGCGCGCGCAGCGGGCGGATCAGCGTCTGATGCGCCCACCCGAGCAGGTTGTAGGCCGAGAACTGCTCCGCATCGGTGAACTGGATCGCGCGGCAGAACGGCCGCAGGACCCGCTCCAGCGCCTGCCGCGAGCGGCTCGTACGGCGCCACCAGTCGACCACGGTCAGGCGGTCGAATCGCCGGAGCAGCGCCTCCGGCAGGGCGGCCGGGGCCAGCAGCGGGAGCAGCGACAGCTTGGCCAGCGGCCCGAGGTAATCGTTGTTGCCCAGCGCGCCGAGCAGCGTGCGCAGCGGCGCGTACACCGGGTTGATCCCGAACGTCGCCGACGGGCCGGACTTCGCCTCGAACCGCAGGTCGTCGGTCCAGAACAGGACCTCGCGCGGCGGGCGGCCGATGTCGCGGAGCAGCGCCCGGAATTGTGCATAGGCCCCGGCGAACAGGTGGAGGCCCTGCTCGACCCACTCGCCGTCCTGGTCGAGGAAGGTCCCCGCGCGCCCGCCGAGGTTCGCCTGGCTCTCGAGCACCGTGACCGGCAGGCCGGCGTCGGCGAGCAGCTTGGCGCAGGCGAGACCGGCGAGGCCGCCGCCGGCGATGACGACGCGAGGGTTGGAGCGTGGGAGCATGAACCTTGGGTGTGCGCGAGGATGGGAGCGTGACAACCCGATTCACCGCAGTCGGCGAGGACGCGGCGCGCTCGTCACAATACGCGCGCGGAACTGCCGCGACGGTGCGAAGCGAGGCCGGACTCGTCCGAGCGCGAGCGGGCTCGCTTTCGCGCAATCGCCGCGACGGCGCTCGCAACGGCCTGCGGCGGGCTGCGGCGGGCGCGGCGCGGCCTCGTTGCCGGGCCTGCCGGGGACCTGGCCGCCGCCCGGCGGCGCCGCGTTGCCCGCCCGACGAGATGCGCCAATTACAGCGGCGATGGCCGACGCGCCCAACTTGTCCGACGACGACGAGCAGGGATGTCATTTCGCCCTGCTGATCATCGACATGATCAACGGCTTCGACTTCCCCGAGGGCGAACGGCTGCGCCGGCAGGCCGAGGCGGCGGCGGAGCGGATCGCCGCCCTGGCCGCTCGCGCGCGGGCGGCCGGCGTGCCGGTGATCTACGTCAACGACAACTTCGGCCGCTGGCGCTCCGACTTCCGCCGCGTCCTCGAGCACGTCCGCACCCACACCGCGGGGGCCGCGATCGCCGAGCGGCTGGCGCCGGCCGAGCGCGACTACTTCGTCTTGAAGCCGCGCCACTCCGGCTTCCTCGGCACCTCGCTCGAGGTGCTGCTGCACCACTTGCAGGCGCGTTGCCTGATCCTCACCGGGATCGCCGGCGACCTCTGCGTCCTGTTCACCGCGATGGACGCCTACATGCGAGGGTACGAATTGCGGGCACCCGCCGATTGCATCGCCTCGGCCGACCAGGCCGACAATCGCCGCGCCCTCGAGCTGCTGCGCGAGTCGATGCGGGTCGACACCGCGCCGGCGGAGTCGATCGACCTCCGGCGCGAATCATGACTCGCGCCGGCGGTCGCCTCGATCTGCGGCCTGGGCTCACGGGTCGATCGGGTCGCCCCAGAAGGCGACGCCGCCGAAGCCGGCGAGGCCATCCTCCTCCTCGCCGACCAGGACCTCGTTGAGCAGCTCGCCGCCGAAGCCGACGCCCTCGAGGCGCGCGCCGACCTCGATGCCGGTCACGGTCCACTTCGGCTCCTCGTCCTTGTACAGCGTCGCCGGGTCGAACGAGCCGTTCAGGCCGGGCGGCAGCAGTTTGACGCGCAGCTGGGCCGAATCGGCGTCGAACAGCTGCAGCACGGCGTCGCGGTGCTCGTCGAACTCGAGGCCGTCGGTGACGAAGTCGAAGCCGACGTCGATCTCGAGGCGGTCGACACATTCGCCGCCGAAGCCGTCGCTCTCGTGGTCGGGGTTGAACTCCGAGTCGATCCAGCGCACCTCGCCGCCCTCGTAGCGCAGCTCGACGGTGAGCGGCAGCGTGACCCCGCGCCACATATCGGACAGCGACAGCGGCTCCTCGCTGAAGGTCAGGAGGGTCTCGCGCGGGCCCAGCTTGTCCGCCAGGAACGCCTCGGCCGTGATCCCCAGGGGCGTCTCGGCGTCGACCGCGAGCACCGACGGAGTGTCGATGCACGCCGGGCCGTCCTCGCCGACCGGGCCGGTGGTGTCGCCCTCGGTCGTCGTGTCGCCCTCGGTCGTCGTGTCGCCCTCGGTCGTCGTGGCCGTCGGGTCGGGGACATTCTCGGTCGGATCGCCGGGCGGATCGGTCGCCGTCGAGTCGGTGTCGGTCTCGGTGTCGGGCGCGTCGGTCGTGCTGTCGATCGGGGCCTTGTCGGGGTTGCAGGCGAACAGCACCGCCAACGACAGCGCCATGGGGGAAAGGATGTGCTTGGTCATGATGTAGGCTCAGGTTAGTGGTTAAGCAGCGAGCGGAAGCAAAATGACGATAGCATCTGGCCACCGGGGGGTGCAAACATCCATCGACGTGATCGATGCCTCAGCAGGGCCCTGTCAGCCCCTGCATTTGCGCGGAGGTGCGCGCCGACGATCGCACCCGGAGCTCGTGCCCACCGCGACGTTTCGGCCATACCGCGGCACAAATGTCGCAGCGGCCACGGCCGCCGCCTCGTCCACCAGCGGCGCCGTCTACCACCATTCTCGGTCGAGCTCGCCGCGTCGGGTCCGTTCATCATGACGCGTCCCTCGGTGTCGAAGCTATGTACATTGTCGTCGACCCGGCCGGATCACTCACAAGGGTCTCGGCATTGACCCGAAGCTCCGGATCGTCAGTGCCGCGAATCACCCGGCTCGTCTCCGCACCCGCGCGGGCGCGCGAGCGGACGCAGGACTTCTGGTCGTTCGATCGGTCGTCGCGCGTGGTCGACCCCCTTCCACCGCGGCCGCCGCACGCGCGCGCGAGCCAGCCGGCGAGCTCGCTACGCGACGACCGGCCAGGGAGCGAACCGCGAAGATCGTCTCCGAGGCCCCCTGGAGCGTCCAGGACCGCCGCCGGCATCGGCGCCGAGCGGGGATGAGTCCGAGCATTTTCGCGCACGGCGCGCTCGAGCCGAGCGTGGTGCTACCTCTGAATTGCATGCTCCGACGAATCGCAGGACTCGCGCTCCGCCGCTCGCTCCGGGTCGCGGTCGGTCTGGCGATCGGGTCGGCGTATTGGGCGCCGGCGATCGCGACGGCCGAACAGCCGGAGGTCGTCGAGTTTCCCTCGGCCGATCGGCAGCGCACCCCGCTCGCGGGGTATCTCTACAAGCCCGCCGGTCGCGGGCCGTTCCCCGCCGTCATCGCCCTGCACGGCTGCGGCGGGCTGTTCGCTCCCCGCGCGCCCGGGCACCTGTCGTCGCGCCACGATGACTGGGCCGACCGGCTCGTCCGCCAGGGCTATGTCGTGTTCTTCCCCGACAGCTTCGGTCCGCGCGGCGTCGAGAGCGTGTGCAAGATCCGCCCGCGCCCGGTGACGCTCGACCACCGCGTCCGCGACATCCAGGGCGCGATCGCCTGGCTCTCGCGCCGCTCGTTCGTCGACCCCGAGCGCATGGCGCTGCTCGGCTGGTCGCACGGTGCCACCACTGTCATGACCTTCGCCGGCAGGCGGCGCTCACGGGACGCCGACGTCCGGCTCGCGGTCGCGTTCTACCCCGGGTGTCGGCGCTTCCTCGACGATCCGAGCTGGCGGCCGAGGATCCCGCTGACCATCCTGATCGGTTCCGCCGACGACTGGACTCCGGCCGAGCCGTGCCGCCGGCTGGCGCAGCGTTTCCCCAAGCGGATCGAGCTGGTCGAGTATGCGAACGCGGTGCACGGCTTCGACGCGCCCGCCCAGCAAGTCCATCTGCTCAGGGGCCTGGCGTTCACCCCCTCGGGCAGCGGCGAGGCGCACGCGGGCACCGAGCCGGAGGCGCGTCGCCAGGCGATCCGCGACGTCAAGATGCAGCTCGACGAGGCCTTCGAGCGCGACTGATTCGGCTCACCGATCGGACGAGTCGTCGCGGGATCGACGATCTCGGCCATGGTAGGAACGCTCGTGCTCGGGCCACCACGGCGATTCGTTTCCTCGGTGCGGTTCACGGGTACCGAGTCGTTCTGGCGCTCGCTCGCGCCGGGGTCCTAGCGATCTCGTTCACGAATCATGTGACCACGTCCCGGCCATGCCGGCGACGACGCGCCGTCGCCGGCTCACCCGCCGTGGCAAAGAACGCTCGCGCTCGAGCCGCCTCGGCGATTCGTCGTCCTGACGGCGCTACCGCCCTCAGGGCTCGCACGCGACCGGCTGCGGCTTGACTGCGATCACGTTGGTGTTGGCGCTGATCCCGAAGTCGATGAGCCCCGTCAGCGTCCGGGTGGCGAGGTCGATCTCGTAGACCCGTCGTTGCCCGGGATGTCGCCGGTCGGCACGTAGGCGCGCGCGTCGTCGAGGCTGATGTCGACGTCGCGCGGGTCGGCGCCGGCCGGCAGCGCCAGGCTGGTGGTGGTCAGCGAGCCGGTGTCGATGAAGTGCACCGTCGAGTCGTCCTCGCAGGCGACCACCACCA
This sequence comes from Nannocystis punicea, assembly GCF_026965555.1. GTDB lineage: Bacteria > Myxococcota_A > Polyangia > Nannocystales > Nannocystaceae > Nannocystis > Nannocystis punicea. Next base: position 8,505,113 of record NZ_CP114040.1, read on the forward strand.
GCGCGCCGTCCGACGTGATCTCGATGCCCCATGGGTCGTTGCCGACCGACACGCTGGCCTGCACCTCGAGGGTCGCAGCGTCGAGCACGTGGACGACGTCGAGCCCGCGGTCCGTCACGTACAGGGTCGAGCCGGAGGGATCGACCCGCAGGTCCCACAGCGAATCGCCGAGCGGCTTGCTGGTCATCGCCTCGGTGACCGGATCGAAGCGGATCAGGTTGCTCTCGTACCAGTCGACCAGGTGCACGATCCCGGTGCACGGGTCGAGCGCTGTCTTGCCGCCCTCCATCCCGGGCGGCACCGCGATCGCCTCGATCACCGAGTAGCTCGCGGTGTCGATCAGCACCAGCGCTGCGCTGTCGCGCGCGCTGACGTAGGCGCGCGAGCCGTCGGCGTTGAACAGCACGTCGACCGCGTACTCGCCCACGCCGGCCAGACCGATCTCCTGCGCCAGCTGACCGCTCGCGGCGTCGATCACCTTGACGCCGTCGCCGACCGCACCGACGACCCACACCTCCGCGCCGTCGGGCTTGATCGTCGCGTCGTACGGGTAACTGGCGTGCGGCAGCAGGTCGACCGGCGCGCCGACGACCTGCTGCGTCTGCGGATCGAAGATCACCAGCGAGTTGTTGCCCGACATCCCTGCGTAGCCGAAGCCCTCCTCGACTGGTTCCCCCGTGTCGTCGCCGGTCGACGAGCTCTCGCCCGTGTCGGTGCCCGTCGTGGTCGTCGTCGTCGTGGTCGTCGTCTCGCCCGTCGTGGTCGTCGTGTCGCCAGTCGTGCTGGTCGTGGTCGTCGTCTCGCCCGTCGTGCCCGTCGTCTCGCTCGTCGTCGTGCCCGTCGTGCTCGTCGTGCTCGTCGTCGACTCGCCCGTGGTCTCGGTCGCCGACACCTCTCCTGTCGTCGGGTCGGTGGTCCCCGTCGTGGTGGTCCCGGTCGTCGTGGTGCCGGTGGCGGTCATCCCGGTCGTCGTGGTGCCGGGCTCGGTCGGCGTGACGTCGCCGGTCGTGGTGGCGTCCACACCGGTCGTCGAGCCGGTCGAGGTGGACTGGCCGTCGCTGTCGGTGGCGACGACCGTATCGTCGCCGCAGGCCGCCGCGAGGGCGACGGAGAGGATGAGAGATCGATGAACGCGCATGGCCTACCTCTGGGGCGCCAAGCATAGGGCGCCGGCGCCGGCGATGGGGAGGCGCGAGGCATCGATCGATCGCGCGGCGCGCGAGACGTCGGAACCACGCGTCTCGGGGATCCGTCCACGCGAACCGCGAGTCGCGCGGGACACGTGCGACTTGCAGTTCGGGCTCGCGCTGCTGCGAAGCACGCATGGGGCCGAGAGGACCCGCGCGGCCGCTCGAGTCGTCGTCTGCGGGCCTCTCCTTCGTGAGCGATTCCTTCCGCCGGCTCCTCGGCCTAAGGTCCGGAGATGCCGAGAACTCGACGTTCCGTGAGCCCCTGCCTCGCCCTGCTCCTCGCGGGCGCGCCGTCGACGGCGTCGGCCGGCGAGCCGCTGCACGAGCCGTTTCGGGTGATGACGTACAACGTCCGGCAGGTCAACCCCGCCGACACCGGCGCGTACACCTGGGAGAACCGCAGCCCCGGCGTGATCGAGGTGATCGCGGACAACGACCCCGACATCTTCGGCGTGCAGGAGTCGAGCAGCGAGGTCATCCAGAACGACCTCGTCGCCGCCTTTGACGCCACTTACGATCGGTTCCAGCCGACCAATGGCAGCCCGAAGACGATCTTCTTCCGCCGCGCTCGCTTCGAGCGCCTGGTAAGCCCGCCCGAGGACGGCCAGGGCAACATCGGCATCCCCAACCCTTACCCCGAGGATCACGCCTGCTTCCCCAACGCCAGCGGTCGGACCGCGGCGTGGGTCAAGCTGCGCGACCTCGTGTCCGGGCGCGGCTATCTGATCGTCAACGCTCACGTCGCGCACGGCAGCGCCTGCCACGAGGCCCGCAACCTCGCCGCGGACGCCCTGCACGCGCTGATCGCCGCGCAGTCGGAGGGGCTCGGCGTGGTCCTGATCGGCGACCTCAACTCCGATCCGCAAGCGGACGGCGCCTCGAGCCAGGACGACATCGTCGAGCTGCTCGAGGCCCCGCAGCCCGGTTATCGACTGGCCCGCTCGGCCCGCCACACCGGCAACACCTCCGCCGACACCGCCACCTTCAACAGCGCGTGGAAGGGCCCGAGCGACAACGACTCGCGCCTCGACTACATCTTCACCCGGATCGACGACGCCACCACCTATCATCAGAGCATCGACCGGCGCGAGGTCGACGGCATCACTCCCTCGGATCACTTCGCGGTGCTGGCGACGATCCGGACCGCGCCGTTCAGCCCCGACCCGCTGATCGACGATCGCGGCGACGCACCCGGGGCCTCGCTCGCGTTCGCCGACGTCACCGGCGACGGCGCGGCCGACAAGCTGGTCTGGGACCCCGACGGCGACGCCCTCCTGCGCGTCTATGCCAGCGACGGAGCCGGCCAGTTCGGCGAGCCCGTCGTCGGCGACGTCGTCGACGGCGGCCTGTGGTTCGCCGACGTCGACGGTGACGGCTGCGCCGATCGCATCGGCCGCGGCCCGGACTTCGCCCTCCGGATCGGTCACGCCCTGTGCGACGGCAGCTTCGGCGCCTCCGAGGCCAGCGGCGACGTCGTCGACGGCGCCGGCGCGCGCCTGTACTTCGCGCGCCTCGACGCCGACGCCTGCGCCGACCGCATGGCCTGGGACCCGGCCGCATCCGGCGGGCGGACGCGCGTCGCGCTGTCGCGTTGCGACGGCGGCTTCCACCCGGAGCAGGTCAACGACGACGACGGCGCCAGCACCAACGACGACGCGCGGATGGACCTCGCGGACGTGAACGGCGACGGCCTCGCCGACAAGATCGTCTGGGACCCCGAGGCGCTCGAGGGACGCACGCGGGTCCACGCCGGCGTCGGCGACGGCAGCTTCACCTTCCTCGTCGAGCACACCGGCGGGACCAGCGGCGTCGCCAGCTCGCGCTTCTTCCACGCCGACGTCGACGCCGACGGCCACGCCGACAAGCTGTTCTGGCGCCACAGCTTCCGCCAGGGCCACCCGCAGCTGTACCTCGGCGGACCCGACGGCTTCGACGCGAACCCGATGATGGTCAACGCCGGTCCGAGCGAGTCCGCGGACAACCGCTACTTCCTCGCCGACATCGACGCCAGCGGCTCGCACGACCTCATCGCCTGGGACGCCGGCAACGGCGGCGCGACCCGGGCCTACCTCGCCCTCGTGCACGCGCCCGCGCCCCCGGACCCGCCCCCCGACGACACCACGGGCGGCGAACCGGCGACGACCGGCGACGCACCGACGACCGGCGACGCGCCGACGACCGGCGCAAGTTCGGCGAGCACCGACGGCGAGCCACCGACGACCGACGCAACCCCGCCCGCGACCACCGACGCCGCGAGCACGAGCGGCGCCAGCGACGGCGGCTCGGCCGACAGCAGCGAGACCGGCTGCGCCTGCACGCAGGGCGGGCGTCACGGACCCGCCGACGCCGCGCTGCTGCTGCTGCTCGCGCTCGGAGCACCCCGCCGGCGAGCAGGCCACTCACGGCGCCGCCGCGAGCGCCTCGAGGCGGGCCTGCGTCTGCGCCGTGTCCGGGTGCGATGCTCCGAGGGTGCGCCGGCGGATCTCGAGCGCGCGAGCCAGCAATGAGCGCGCCGCGTCCAGTTCCCCCGCTTCCGCGCGCAGCGCTGCCAGGTGTCCGACGACCGTCGCCACACCGAGGTGATCCGGGCCGAGCGTCGACTCGGCGAGCGCCAGGGCTCGCTCGAGCTCGGTCACGGCCGCCTGTCGATCCCCGCGGCGCGCCTGCACCAGCCCCAGCGCCGTGCGCAGTCGAACCTCGATCGGATCGCCGCTGCTCGGGCCGAGCGCGTTGAGGGCCAGCGCGCCCCAGCGGAGCGCCTCCTCGGTGCGGCCCTGGCCGTAGCCGATCGCCACGATTAACTCCGTCCGCGCGCGCACCAGCGCGGAGGGGTTGTTGCCGCGCTCGGCCGCCAGCGCCGCCGCGAACAGCGTCGCCTCCGCGGCCGCGTAGTCGCCGGCGTGCGACTGCAGCGAGCCGAGCAGCACCAGCGCCTCGGCCGTGGTGAAGTCGTGGCCGAGCAGCTCCGCCTGGGTCGCGGCCTCGCGGGCGCGGGGCAGCGCGCGCTGGACCTCGCCGGCCTTGAGCAGCGCCGCGATCTCGTCGAGGCGGCCGCCGAGCGCCTGCACCTGCACCGCGACGGCCGGGTCGCTCGGGGCCACCTGCAGCGCCAGCTCCGGGCGCTCGGAGCAGGCCGACAGCGGGCGCAGCTTGACGGCCGCCTTGACCGCGTTGCCGAGCACCCCCTCCGCGTCCTCGGTGAACGCGACCACCAGCGCCCGCAGCTCGCCGAGGCTGCGGTCGAGGCAGGCCAGCTCGAGGTGCGCCTGTTCTTTGGGACCTGTCCTTTCGGCGTCGTTGGCCGCCCGGCAGGCCGCCTCGCGCGCCTCCACCCACTCGCCGGCGTAGGCGTCGAGGCGGGCCGCCACCTGCGACCAGGCCTCGACCGCCTCGGGCCGGCCCGTGGCCAGGAACGCCTGCCGCACCCCCGACCGCCGGGCCTCGCCCCACACCGCCTCGACCTCCGAGCCTGCGCTTTTGCACAGGTCCTCCTGGACATGTTCCGTGCGCCAGGGTCCGATCAGCGCGACCAGCAGCGCCGCCCCGCCGGCCCACAGCGCCGCCCGTCCCCGGCGCCGCCCGGCCCGCTCGAGCGCGGCCAGCAGCGCCGCCATGTCGGGCCAGCGGCGGGCCGGGTCGACCTGCAGCCCGCGCAGGAGGATCCGCCGCAGCGGCGCCGGCATCCGCGCCCCCTCCGGCGGCGGCGTGATCGCCCCGGCCAGGGTGCGGCTGCACAGCTCCTCCGCGGTCGCGCCGACGAACGGCCGCTGGCCGTGCAGCGCCTCCCACAGCGCCACGCAGAAGCTGAACTGGTCGCTGCGGGCGTCCACCGCGGCCCCGCGGTGCTGCTCGGGCGACATGTAGGGCAGCGAGCCGACCAACGCCCCGGTCGCGGTCGAGCTGCCTCCGAGGACATGTCCTGGCAGCAATGTCCCGCGGGCCATCGAGGACGCCACCGCCTCGGCGGCCGCGTGGGCCAGGCCGAAGTCGGCCACGCGGGCCCGGCCGTCCTCGCCGACGAGCACGTTGTCGGGCTTGAAGTCGCGGTGGATGAGCCCGGCCTGGTGGGCGGCCCTGAGCCCGCGGCCGGCCTGGATGAACACTTCGATCACCTCGCGCCAGCGGCGGGGCCCCTCGCCGAGCCATTGCGTCAGCGTGGTCCCGGCCACGAGCTCCATGACAATGAACACCTGCTCGCCGTAGGTTCCTGCCTCATAGACCGTGACCGCGTGCGGGCTGGAGATCTGCGCCATCGCCTGCGCCTCGCGCAGTAGGCGCTCGCGGCCTGCGCTGCCGACCCCAACGCGGTCGGGCCGGACCAACTTGATTGCCACCTTGCGCCCGAGCTCCGGGTCGAGGCCGGCGTAGACCACGCCCATCCCGCCGGCTCCGATCCGCTCGCCCACGAGGTAGCGGCCGAGTCGCAGCGTTGGTGCCGGCTCGCCGAGGAGCCGCCCGCGGACCTCAGCGAACAGGCGCTGGAACTCGAGCGGTCGTTCGCCCACGCGCGCATCAACGCGGTAATGGTTCGGCCGGGTCTCGACACCCAACGCGAGGAGCGGCTGCGCGCCGCCGAGGTCGAGGGCGCATGCGCGCGGCTCACTGGCCGGGCCCGATCGGAGACTATTGATACGTGGTCTCTGCCGTTATGCGGAATCGCCGCCGTCTTTCCTGACCCAGGACAGGGGGCGGCGTTTCCGCTGTGTTTCCACCGACACCCGTTTCCAGCCCGGGTGTCGGCTTGCGGCGGCTCATGGCGGCAAAGCGAAACCCTCGCAGACGACCGTTCCGAGCCAGAAAACGCGGGAACCGGGGTTGGGGGGTCGTCTGCGAGGGTCGCGCAGAACTCGGTGACGGAGTCCGGCGATACCGTACGGCTCGACTTCAGGCCGAGGACGATCCGCGAGCGGGTGGAGCTCTGGCGAAGGAAGTGGGGCCTATGACGACGCAGGAGCGCTGGCGGGCCCACGTGGCCGCGTGGAAGTCGAGCGGCCTGTCGTGCAGGGCCTACGCGGCGAAGGCCGGCATCAACCAGCGGACGCTGACGTGGTGGAAGTCGAAGCTGGCGAGCGCTGGCGCGATGGGGCCAGCGCCGGCGAGCTTCGTCGAGGTGACGGAGCAGCTGACAGCGCCGGCTGCAGCCGACGTCGGCGTGATCGAGCTCGACATCGGCAGCGCGCGGATCCGGGTGCGCGGCCGGGTGGAGACCGAGGCGCTTGCGCGCGTGCTCGACGTGCTGGAGGCGCGACGATGATCCCGACGTCGGTGCGGATCTTCGTCTGCACGCAGCCGCTCGACATGCGGCGCAGCTTCGATGGACTCGCCGCGGCGGCGAAGCAGGTGATCGGCGAGGACCCGCGGAGCGGCGCGCTGTTCGTGTTCACGAACCGGCGCTCGAACCGCCTCAAGGTGCTGTGGTGGGACAAGAACGGCTACTGCCTGCTGTGCAAGCGGCTGCATCAGGCGCTGTTCCGGTTGCCATCAGCGAATGACTCTTCGGACAGGTCGGTGGTCGTCGACGGGCGCGGCCTCCACGAGCTACTGCGCGGCGTCGCCTCGGCACCACGACCGCGGCAGGCGCGAGATCGCTCTTGACTCCTGTGCTGCGGGGAGTATCAGAGAAAGGCCATGAACGAGGCCGCCTACCGCCAGCTCGAAGCGCGAGCGAGCAAGCTCGAGGCGGTGGTCGACAGCCTCAGCGCGGAGCGCGAGCAGTTGGCGGCGGAGCGCGAGCGGCTCGCCGCAGAGCGTGAGCAGTACCGCAAGCTCTACCTGCAGACGCTCGAGCGGTGTGCGACGCTCGAGCGGGGGATCGTCGCCAGCAGGCAAACCGAGCGGCACGCCGCGGACGACTCACAACTCGCACTGCAGGTCTTGGGCATGCTGCTCAGCCCCGACGAGCAGGCGCCCACGCCCGACCTGTCCGAAGAGACCGATCCCGACGTGCCCGAGCGGGAGGGTACGCCGCGGCGGCCCTCGGGTCGGCGGAAGCTGCCAGAGCACCTGCCGCGGGTCGACATCGAGGTGCTGCCGCCTGAAGTGCAGCAGGAGGGCCTCGCTGCGTTCAAGCGGATCGGCGAGGAGGTCAGCGAGGTCATCGAGCGCCGGCCGGAGTCGCTGGTCGTGGTCCGGCTCGTGCGGCCGAAATTCGTGCGCATCGCCGAAGACCTCGCCGATCCGTCGCCGGTGAAGATCGCCGAGTCGCCGGAGCGGCCGATCGAACGCGGGCTCGCCGGGCCCGGGATGCTCGCCGACACGATCGTCCGCAGATGGCAGGACCACACGCCGCTGAACCGCCAGCAGAGCATCTACGCCCGCGACGGCCTCGAGCTGTCGCGCTCGACGATCTGCGGCTGGCACGAGCAACTCGCCGACCTCGTCGAGCCGGTCGTGGAGGCGATGCTGCGCGATGCTCTCGAGGCGCCGTACCTGTGCACCGACGCGACCGGCGTCCTCGTGCGCGCGGAGGAGCAGTGCCAGCGCGCCCACTTCTGGGTCCTCGTCGCGCCCGAGCGCCACGTCCTCTACCGATTCTCGCACAAGCACGACAGCGCCGCGGTCGACCGCTTCCTCGCCGGCTACAAGGGCTACCTCGTCGCCGATGCTCACTCCGTCTACGATCATTTGTACAGCACAGGCGACGTCGTTGAAGTCGCGTGCTGGGCCCATGCGCGGAGGTACTTCTTCAAGGCGCTGAGCTCGGACCCCGAGCGGGCCGACCGCGGCCTGGCGCTGATCAAGGGGCTTTTCCGCGTCGAGCGTTCCATCAAGACCGCGCCGCGGAAGAAGCGCGAACTGGCCCGCCGCGAGAAGTCGCGGCCGATCGTCGATGCCTTCTTCGCGTGGTGCGACGAGCAGGTGGCCGAAGTCCTCGACGAGACGCCGATCGCTAGGGCGATCCGCTACGCGCAGAACCAGCGCGCCGCGCTCACGCGCTTCCTCGACGACGGTCGCCTGCCGCTCGACAACAACGTGAGCGAGCGGAACCTCCGCCGCGAGGTCCTCGGCAGGAGGAACTGGCTGTTCCTCGGCAGCGACGAGGGCGCCCGCACCAACACGCTCTTCGTGTCCCTCCTGGCCAGCTGCCAGCTCCACGGCATCGAGCCCTGGGCCTACCTGCGCGACCTCCTCTGCGTCCTGCCGTCCTGGCCCAAGACCCGCGTCCTCGAGCTCGCTCCCGCCTTCTGGAAGCAGGCCCGCCAGCAGGAGGACGCTCAGCAGCGTCTCGCCGCCAACGTCTTCCGCGCCGTCACGCTCGCCGACCATGCCCCGCCGGTATAGTCCGGACGCGCCCGCGCCGTCATGACGCGGTTCATCGTACAGTTACGTGCATGCTGCGATCCCGCGCTCGGTTCGCCGGCAGCCGAGCTGAACGCTATCCCCGGCGAAACCATTCCAGAAGCCCGAAAGTAATTGCCTGGACTTGAGACTCAGGACACTAGGAGCTCGAACCGCAGACAGGTCCCCAAATGCGTGCACGTCATGACCCAGGGCTGTCAGGCTCATCCGCCGAAACAAGCACATCTCCGACATTCAGCGTATGGGTTCCACTCATACGCTGAATGTTCATGAGCCGCGCGAGCGGCTCGACATGTGCCTTCCATCCCGCTCCTCGCACGCCGCCATATATCCTCCAGCGTCCCCCAGATGGATCGACAAGTTGAAGGCCTTGGGTGAGCTCGATCTCTGGCGCTCTTAGGACGACGGTCCAGATATCCTGTTGAAGAAACCAGCCCACAGGCGGATGGGTTCGCAACACTACAATCTGCACTTTTCTCATTGGGACGTCTGATTCCCGTATGCTCGCAAATGCTTCGCCTCTCGCTTCCACGTCTGCAGATTATACTGCAGCAGCAGAATCTCATACTGCGTCCAGTTCAGACGAGGCGCGAGAACCTTGATCAATTTTTTGTGAGCTTCAATTTCGTCATTAACCTCCTCGAGCCGCGAAATCTCTCTCCAGCCACGCTTCCTTGCCTGCCCCAAGTGCAGAAGTTCCTCTACGATGGTCGGCGCAGTTGCATTGTCGGGCAAAACAAGGATCCCAGGCACTCCGCCCGGGCGATCGAGATACATACCGTGGGCATCCTTGTCCGCCAGAAATTCATCTGCTTCCCTGCCTCGAAGGACTAGAACACCTTCCCTCTCTAGGTTTCTCACAATTTTGTCGAGCTTGGCTTTGGGAAACTGAGTTTCAGGCTCCAAGCCTTGAGCGTTCAGGACGTCATGCTTGCTGATCTTTGCCGTGCGACCAGTCTTTACGCCTCCCCCTCCGCCACGCGGGCGTGACATCTTCATTGACCCGAACCCAAGCACACCACCAAACGTATCATTCGCCGCGCTGACGCCCGCATCCATTGCATTCAGCGAGTCATACGGAAGGGGAGTCGAGACCTCTCCGCCGAGGCCTTCGGGAGTCTTGATCGGGTGAGGCCGACCAAACAGAGCTCGATAAGCTCTCTCTGCGTACGGAGTCGCATGCGCCTCTTCTTCTTGGGCCGCAATCTCATCTTTCTTAACTTGCCAAGCCGCGGCCACGATTGCTTCCGCGGCCTCGGCGTTGCGCTGATCCTGTGCATCTTGGTAGGCCGCGCGAAAATCTGGCCGATGATTGCGCAAAGAGGCTACACCCAGGCGATTGCCCGTTTGAATATGTGCATGCACAGGCTCCATTCCCGTCTGATGGAGCTCTACCGCAGGGTTCTCACCATTCTTGGGGATGAAAACCTCGGGTTCCTCAGACGCCACCCCGCGAGTGCCGCTTGGATCTCGCAACCGCACGGGATTACAGGTCGTGTAGGCATATCTGTTAATGCCGTCGCCCAACCCGAGCGGATCCGCCGCAGTCCATCTCCCCAGCCAAGACGCGTAGTACCGAGCGCCGTGATAAGCTAGGCCGGTCTCTTCGTCGCGCTCCTTCCCAGTGTACCTGTACCGCTTCGGCGACACGTCGACGCTCGAGTCGGCCGCGGTGTAGCTGATCGTTCCGTAGGGATGGTACTCCTCATACGAGATGACCTCGCCCGCCTCGGTGAGCTCGAGCGCCGCCGAGCCTTGGTGGTTGCTGTACTGGTAGCGCGGCCGACTCACGGGGCTGCCGATGGGCGTCGCGCTGGCGACGAGCTTCGTCTCGACGAGGCAGATCCGCCCGGTGTCATCCTGGACGTGCAGCGTCTCGCGCTCAAGGTCGAGGACCGGCGTGGTGTTGATGCTCGTGTGCTCGCGGTAGTTCTCCCAGGCGCCGAAGTAGAGGCGCTGCTTGCTGGTGGTGCCCGCCTGGTTGACGTGTACCTTGCGGACGCGCTGGCCAGCGCTGTCGTAGACGTAGTAGGTAACGCCGCCGCCGCCCTCGTCGGTCTTCTGCAGGCGATCTGCGTGATCCCAGGTGAGGCCATCAGGTAGGTGTGGCATCACCGTCATGTTACCGTGAGCGTCGTGGGTGTACGAGCCCGTGTAGGGGCCGTTCACTGGGTCGCCAGGCATGCTCGTGGCGGCGAGGCGGTTGGTATCGGTGGCGTATTGGTAGCGGCGCGTCCAGTTGTTGCCGGTCGCGGTGTGCTTCATCTCAACGATGTTGCCGACTTCATCGTAGGTGTACTCCTCGGTGTAGGCCACGACCGCGCTCGGGTCGTTCGGCGGTGGGCTCGCGCTCGGGACCAGCGAAGCGTGGTTCAGCTGCCCGTTGGGCGTCTCGCGGCCCTCGGCCTTCGTCAGCCGATAGACCGCGTCGTATTCGTAGCGCTGTCGGGGGCTGATGACCGCATTGTTGAAATACACCGTCTGCTGGGCGTGGTCGCGGATCTCGACGATGTTGCCGACCAGGTCGTAGGTGTACTTGAGGTCCTGCATCGTCGCGGCGTTGACGCCGCCGCGATCGGTCCTGATGCGTGCGACCCGGAAGGTCTCGCGGTCGTAGGTATATTCGGTCGTCGTGTCGTTGGCGTACACGACACGGAGACGCTGGCCCTTCGCGTCGTACTCGATCGCGTCGACGAAGTCCGTCGCGGTCCCCGCCCCGCGGAGCTTGCTGCGCACCGCCAGGAGCCGCCCGCCCTCGTCGTATAGGTTCTCGGTCTCGCTGCCGTCGGGCGTGGTCTGCGTGGTGACACGGCTCAGCGCGTCGTAGGTCGTCCCGGTGGTGAACGTCTCGCTCTCGAGCAATGCAGCGGCGGCAGTCTCGATGGCGGCGAGGGTCGCCTCGTCGGCGAGGTCGGCCCAGTCGGGCGTCGTCGTGTAGTCCTCGGCGACCTTGCGGCTCTGGCAGAGGAGGTTGCCCTTGAAGTCGAATTCCTCCGCCGTCAGCGCGCCGGCGCCGTCGTAGCTGCGGTAGAGCTGGCCGCGCAGGTTGTAGTCCTCGGCGTTGGCCACCTGCTCGCCGTAGATGTTGAACGTGACGAGCTCCTCGGCGCCGGCGCCCGGCTTCACCCACTGCTCGGTCGGCCGCCGCGCCGCGTCGTACACGACCCGGGTGATGAACCCCCGGTCGCCCCAGGCGCGGATCGGCTCCCCGAGCACGGAGGCGAGCATGACGCGATTGCCGGCGTCTGTCGAGAGGGTCTTCAGGGCCTGCCCCAGCATGCCATAGACGGTCTCCTGGGCGGTGCGCTCCACGAGATTGTCCTGGAGGTAGTAGAGCACCTCGAGGACGTTGCCCTGGACGTCGAGGACCGACTCGGTGACGTGGAGCACCGGGTCGCCGCCGTCGAAGCCATTGTGCTGCTCGACGCGGAACGGCCGCCCCTGCGGGTCGAGGTGCGTCGTCGTCGGCGTGTCGCGGTGCGCGTACGCCAGCTCGGCCGCCCGCTTCTCGGCGAGCAGGCCCTCGTCGGCCCCGTTGTAGCTGATGCGGCTCGTATACCAGTCTGACCCTTCGACCAGGTCGTTCGGGTCATGGCTGACCTGCGTCCATCCGTCGAACTCGACCCGGGATTCGGTGCCGTTCGGCAGCTCGGTGCGGACGAGGCGGTCGAGCGGGTCGTAATGGAGCACGGGCGTCACGCCCTGCTCCACGAGCTCGGCCTCGTCCTCGGAGCCCGGGATGCTCGAGAAGTAGGGCTCGTACTGCCTGACCGGGTTGCCCTTGTTGTCGAACACGGTGCGACCGGTGCCGATCCATCGAACGGCCGGCGACGTGTCCACGAGGACAGGCTGCCCCCCGTCGAGCACGAGCTCGCCGTTCACGTCGCGCTGGGGCGCGAGGCCCGGTGCGGCCTGCATCTTGGTCATGCGCGTGCGGCCGGCGCCGTCGAAGTAGGCGTAGCTCTCGAGCCAGCGCGTGTTCACGTCGGCGTGCGTCTCGCGCGCCCGGGTCTTGACCCACGGCGGCTTCTGCTCGTTCTTCCACGCGAACAGATCGTACTCGAACGTGCTGGTCGGCGCCGTGAGCGTGTCGCCTTCGTTCGCCCCGTCCTTGCCCATGATCGCGGATTTGACGACGACGCCGCGGGTGTCGAACCCCACGGCGACCCGGTTGCCGTTCGCGTCGGTCAGCTTCCACGGCGCGAGCACGCGGAGGTCGACCTCCGCCGTCACCGTGTTGCCGACAGGGTCCTCGACCTCGAGGATTAACAGTGAGTCGGCGTCGTACTCGACCGTGGTCGAGTTGCCGAAGGGATCGAGGAATTCGACCGGTTGATAGAACTTGCTCGCCGACGGCACCTGGCGGCCCGAGCGCATCCAGTACGCGCCACCGGCCAGCACGTAGCCGCCCTCGTCCGCCATCACGGTCGAGTCGGGCGCCTCGGCTTGAATTCCGAACAGCTCATCGAACTGGTCCTCGGTCATCGCCTTGGTGTCGGTGTCGTACACGAGCGCGCGTTTGCCGGGGGAGCCGTACGCGAGCGGACCGCTGAGGTCGTCGGCCCAGTAACGCATGCGCGCGTCGGACAGCAGACGCTTCTCGAGCGCCCCGGTCGGCGACGCCTCGAACGCGATCTCCGTCGCGCTATCGGCGGCGCTCGCCAGTGCCACGAACGTGAACGGCCGATTGTTCAGCGGTGCCGAGAGACCGCAGAGCTCGAAGCCCCGGGCCGTCAGCGGGACGCCGACGCGGTAGTCGTCGGCCTCGCCGGTCGTATGCGCGAACATCGCATCATTGAAAAGCACAGCGAGCGCGCCCTGCTCCGGATGAGCCGGCGTACGGCGCGGATAGACGACGCTGGCCGTGCGCGTCGCCATGCCGAAAGCGTCGACCGCGAGTACGAGGCTGTGGGCGACCCGCGGATCGTCGGGGCGTCGCTCGTAGTGGTGCACGATCGACTCGCGCTCGTGCACGTACAGAACCGCGTGAGGCAGCCTCGCCCGCGGCTGCAGGAGCAGGAGCTGGAAGTTCGCGTCCGTGACAGTGTACGGGTGGACGGCTGCCTCGGTACCGTCGAGCGCGTACACCTCGACGTGAAGCGCACGACCCGCGAGCGCCCGGGTCGCCTCCCGCGCCTCCTCGGGCGTGAGGCCGGCAGGCCAGCGCGTGTCCGGCAACTGCATCACGTCCGCGTCGCCCGGATAGTACTCTTGCTTGAAGATCTGGCTGACGCGCTCCCATCCGAGGAACGCTCCCGGGTGGAACCACGTCTTGGTGTGCACCGGCGGCTGGTGCAGGTTCTCCTCGACCGTCTCGTGCTCGAAGGTGAAGAGCCCGGCCCCCTCGAAGTCCTCGTAGGACTCCGTGTCCCACTGCTCGACCATGCCGAACCCGCGGAACTCCCGCTCGTGCCCGTCGAAGTAGCCGTGGTGATGCGCAAACGTCTGAACGAATTTCTGTCGCGCGATCGCATCATGACCCTCGACCCGCTCGACCACGTGGACCGGAAACGGCAGCCGCGTGGCCCAGGGCCGCCCGGCCAGGCGATCGCGCAGATACGACTTCGTGGATGCCGCATAGCGCGCCCGGGTGATCATCCCGCGATTGTTGTCGACCTCGACCAGCAGGTGCGGCTTCTGGTCTTTCATTAAATCGATGAAGTGAAGCCGCTGCAGCGCAGTCCCCCGCCCCGCCGACCACACCAGGCACGCGGTCCCATTCCCGCGCAGATCGACAACATCGACGCTCGCCGCATCGTCGAGCAGCGGAAACCCGGGCACCGTCACCGGCGCGGACAATTTATTGCCCGCTTGATTTAACCAAATCTTGGTGCCCTCGGTCCCGAGATAGATCAGATCGGTCGGCCCGGTCCCCGCGACGTCCGCGAGCCGCAGGCGCGCCGGCTGGAATTGATCGGGCTTGTCGAACACGGGACTCGCATCGAGCGTGATCCTGCGCCCAAATTTCCCGTGCCCATGGTTGGGCCAATAGGCGACCTCCCCGTTGCGCACCCGCACGATGTCGGCGAGCCCGTCCCCCGTCATGTCGGCGAGGAACACCGACCCCGTGTTGTCGGCGAACACCAGCGCCGGCCCCATGCGCTCGTCATGCGGCTTGCGCACCAGATAAGGCCCATCGAACCCGTCCTTGCCGCACGACCTGTACCAGATGAAGTGGTCATCGCGCGCCAGCAACACGTCCGGCAGCCCGTCGCCGCTGAGATCGATAAATTGCAAATTCGGGTCCTGCCAGTCGATCTCCGGCACCTGCTTAAAATTGCGGAACTCCCCAAACCCCGCCGCCGTCGTGCGCTCATAGAATCCCGGCGTCGGCGGCCCGTAGCTGACGAGGTGCTTTTCCCCGGCCCCATCGAGGTCGGTGAGCTGCTGCACCCGGCCCGCGAGGTTGGCCGTCGACGGTAGCTCCTTCAGCGCCTCGAGCGGCCCGAAGCGCCCGTCGCCGAGGTTGCGCTTGAAATACCAGTGCCCGGCCTGCTCGCTGAGGATCCCGGGGATCCCCTCACCGTGCAGATCGATGAAGCGATACTGCCCGCCGTCGATCGCGCTCATGACATCGGCAAGCGACTCCGCGTCGAGCGCGCGGATCTGCAGGTCAACCACCGCCGGGCTGTAGCCGAACCGCACCGGCGGAAAAGCGGCCGGAACGAACCGACCCGTGATCGCGCTCTTCTCGTACGCTACCTGCTCTGCCTGGGTGACGAAACTGGCTGCCGGCGTCTCGTCGTGGGTGAGCACCGTGGCCGCGACCAGATATGGATCTTCATCGAGCGCTGCGAAGTGATGGAACATCAATACCCGGCGGCACAGACGATACGTGCGCAGATCGAACCCGGCCCGGAAGCTGGAGAACGGGTCGCTGCGAACCGCCCACGCTCGATCCTCATTGGGCGAGACCTCGATCTCACCCTCGACCACCGTGCCGTGCTCGCCGTAATCGAACACCACCTCGAAGCGAAAGTTGCTCGCGACCCCGGGACTCGCGTTGCCGTAGCGGATCCTCTTTAAGTAGCGCTGCGCCTGCGCCATCACCCCGGGCGCGCGCCGGTCGTGCTCCTGCGGCGTCCACGTCGCCACGCCCGCGAGATCCTCGGCCTTGTGCCCGTAGAGGCAAATATTTCCGCGGTCGTCCCGCACTTCGTCGAGCAACCACTGAAACACGTGGCTGCCATTCGCGGGGTCGGTGACGCGAGAATCGGCCGAGCGGCCGAAATAAGAGGTCACGTTGTCACGAGTAATAGTGCGCCAGTGCGACTCGCCCGTAACATCGTCGACCCACCGTTCAATTCGCGCGAACAGCCCCTCGACCCGCGGCTTGTAAGGATAGACGCGATAGCCGTCGCGCACGACAATCAGGCGATCCCGGACGCTTCCTCTGTCGGTCCACGATTCGACCGGTTTCAGAACGGGCACCAGATCCTCTGCGCCCGAGAGGATGAACGTGTCCGATTCGAGGCTATCGATGTAGCGCGGAAGCCCACGATCGGTCTTGCGACTGATCGTCGGGAGATCGAGTGCCCACCCGAACCCGTACGCCGAATTGCCGCCGCCCGAGCTGTACTGCAGGGCCAGCGCCGGCCCGAACCCCGCGCGCCCCGGCGAGGCCGCAATCGGCACCGCGAACGAGCCGGCGCCTGTGAACGGGCTCGGCGTGAACTTCTCGCCCATGCCGCGGATCGAGCCGCCGCCCTTCGGCAGATCGATCGCCGGCATCATCTTGCTGCGGTCGAGAAATGGCTGCTTCTTCTCGCCCATTCCCTCGCCAGCCGCAGCGGTCTGACGCGCCGGCTCACGCGTCTGGCCGCGCTCACCCTCGCCGCCGCTACGCTCGCTCTCCACGCTCCGAGGGTTCCTGATGTCACGCACGAGCCGTCTCCCGCCCAGAAGTGATACGCACGCGAATACGAGCGCGCACGAGGTTTGAACATTGTAGGGGATGGACGATGAAAGTCGAGGACAATTGTCTAACCCATCAATGGGCGTTCCCGCTCACTGGCCCTATCGACCCCGGCCCTGTGGCCTCGAAATATCCGGCCCGCGGGCTGCGACCAGTTTCTTCTTGCACAGCTTGACACCTTGGATTAGGTTCCAAACCTCGTTCGAACCTCGAGGAAGTCTGTCGCGCCGCTGCGCGCGAAGGAGCATTGCGGTATGCCGAGTCTCATTGTTACGGGCAAGGTGGTGACGACCGCGGGCGAGCCGGTGACCGGGAAAGTGGTGTCGATCCTGCCCCGAACCCGTGCCGATGCCTACGGGACGCCGGTCACCACCGTCATCACGCGCGATGGCACGTACACGTTGTCGTATAGCACGACCGGTGCGGAGAATTCGTTCGATGTCTACGTCATCGTCTCAAACTCAGGGGGCGGCGAGATTGGGCGGTCCGTGTTCCTGTACGATGTGTCCGGCGAACTCACCGTCGATATTGTCGTCGGAGACGACGAATACAGCGGTCGCTCCGAATACCGACGGATCGAGGCCAGGATCGAGGACCTGCGGGGCGACGTCGCCGTCGTTGCGCTCGACGCCGATTATCTCGAGTACCTCGCCGCGAAGCTCGGCATGGATCCGTTGCGCATCTCGCTGTACATTCATGCCCACCGGATGAACGCACATCTGGCGAGCGCCGTGCCGGCGGACGCAGTGCCGGCCTGGGCGTTCTATGCCCTGTTACGGATGGGGCTGTCGACCAATCTCGGCCAGTTGCTCGCCGAGGGGCGGGCGGCGCACGCGAATGCAATAGCGAGCGGCATCGCCCGCGGTGTCATCTCGGATCCCGGCGAAACCGCGGTGGAAGAAGCACTCGATGCGCTACAGGCGCAGGCCGCGGCCAGCGCGGTATGGGCCGACGACCCGGTCGCACCGACGATCAAATCGAAGTTCCGCCGGCTCCTCGATACGGCCTCAGGGGCCGAGGCGGAGCCGGACAAGCAGCTTCTATTCATCCAGAAACATCTGGCTCACACCGGTACGATCGACGAGTTCTGGGCGGCCGTTGAGATCGACAAGGACCTAGGCCCCACCGTGGTGGCCACCTATCAATGGACCATCCAGATCAGCGCCCTCGCCAACGACCACATGCCGCTCATCGAGCGGTTGCAGGCGAGGCGCGAGGATGTCGGCGAGGCGATCAAGAAGTTTCGCGACCTCGCGGAGCTCGACGTCAACCAATGGATCGCGCTCTTGAACACCGCGCCCGCGATCGGCGCGCCGCCATCGATCCCCACCGACTGGCCGGAGGAGGACCGGGTCCGGCGGTACGCAGAAACGCTCGAGCGCATCGTGGCCGACACGTATCCGACGGCCGTCGTCCACCAGCGAATCGTGCGCGACCACGCCGCGAACCCCGGGAGTATCGCCGGTGCCGCCGACCTGATTCAATTCTTCATCTACAACCCCGACTTCGAGCTGCTCACCGACGATCTCGAGGAATACCTGGCCGATAACACTGGTGCGCTCGACCACGTCACCGACGCAGCGGCCACGAAGGCGAACCTCAAGCGGTTCCAGCGGCTGACCCGCCTCGCTCCGCGCGGTCTCCACTACAACGTCGTCAAGCCGCTCTATCAGGCCGAGATCTACTCGGCGTTCCAGATCAGCCGCATGAGCCGCGCCAACTTCTTGCGGAGGTTCGGGAGCAGTTTCGGCGGCGAAGACATCGCCGGTGCGGTCTATCAGAAGGCTGCGCACACCTCGTCGATCGCGCTCGCCACGGCGGCGCGGTTCTCCTCCGCGTTCAATCCCGTCGCGAACAGCCACGTGCCGTCCATGTTGACGGAATTCGGATCGCACGCCGAGCTCAAGACAATCTTCGGCAACCTCGACTTCTGCGCCTGCGAGGATTGCCGCTCGGTGTTCAGCCCGTCGGCCTACTTCGTCGACCTGCTGCACTTCCTCGCCAATCAACCGGGGCAGGACGCCGGGTCCTCGGCCCTCGATGTTCTCAAGGCGCGCCGCCCCGAGCTGACGACCATCGAGCTCAGCTGCATCAATACCAACACCGAAGTCCCCTACATCGACCTCGTCAACGAACTGCTCGAATACCACGTATCGCGCCGCGCGGAGGCGCCGCCGTCGGTGCCGACGAGCTTCTGGCAGACCACCTGGACGGCCGAGGAGCTGGCGATCCGCCCGGAGCATCAAATTCAGGAGGCCTACGAGGTCACGGCACAGGGACTCTACCCGTGGCTCCTCCCGTTCGACCTCCCGTTCGCCGAGACTTCGATGTATCACCAGAGCTTCGACGTCTCGCGCGAGCGGATGGTGGACGCGAATCCGGCCGGCGGCGACTATGCCGACCGGCGCGCCCGCGCGCGGCTCGGGCTGGACCAGCTGACATGGTCCATCATCATCAATTCGGGCTTGCTCGGCGGGCCGCCGGGGGCCTACTGGAACGTCGCCGAGGACGACTGGCCGGACTCGCTGCGCGTCGTCTCGACCTTCTTGAAGGTCGCGGAGCTCGAGCTCCCGGAGCTGGCCACGCTGCTGCGTACGCGCTTCATCGGCGGGCTCGAGATCACGTACGCTAATCCGCCCGACGACTGCAACCTGGACCTCGCCCAGATGACGGATCTCGACGAGGACGACCTCGGCAAGATCCATCGATTCGTTCGCCTCCAGCGCAAGCTCGGGTGGACCGCCGAGGAGATCGACCACGCGTTGCATACGCTCGGCGGTGCGATGCCGGCGCTCGACGCCGAGATGGTGCGCAAGCTGGCCGTGGTCCATCGATTGAAGGAGCGCCTGGGCCTGCCGCTCGACGTCCTGTTGACGCTCTGGTCACCGATAGCGACCCACACGCCCGCGGACGACGAGACCAAGCCCAGCTTCTACACGGCCCGATTCATCAACCGGGTCCTCGACGGTGGCGGGACGTCGCTGTTCGCCGAGACGGATGGTGTACTGACGACCCCGGCCGGCCGCATGTCGATAACCTCGCGCGTCGCCACGGTCCAGGCCGCGCTCGGGGTCTCGGGGGAACAGGTCGTCTTCCTCGACGGCTGGATCGGGGGTCCCGACAACACGACGACCATGGCGAAGCTGTCCGCCGCGCACCGGCGCACGAGCCTCGCCAAGGCACTCGGCGTGTCGCTGCTCGAGCTGCGGCGGCTCATCGATGTCGTCGGCAGCTCTCCATTCCACGAGGAGGTGGGCGCACCCAGCGAGATCGACCTCGCCGCGACAGAGTCTTTTCTCGCCGCGGTGGCCGCGATTCGCGGCAGCGCCTTCACCAGCGAGCAGCTCGCGTATCTCCTGCAGCACACCGCGCCGACGACCCCGGGCGTTGCGCCGAGCCCGGAGGTCCGAACGCCCTTCCTGAAGGAGCTGGCGGCAGGTGTGAAGGCGATCGCGGACAAATACTCGCTCGAGGCCGGAGGGCTCGGAGAGGGCCCGCTCGGCGAGCGTCTTCGCGCCGCGCTGGCGGAGATCCTCGCGGCCGACGAGGTCGAGGCGGCGATGGCGATCGCTCAGGGCAATTCGTCGGAGGGGGACGTCGATCAGGAGGCGCGGATCGCCGCGCACTTCGATCCTGACAATGACGCGCGGTTGGTGTTCTTCAGCGACGTCGAGGTGGCGAAAAACAACCTGGTGGGGGGCGCTGCCTTCGATGAACGCGCCGAACGCTACAACTACATCCTCACCGAGCTCTATGCCGCGCTGCGCGAGCGGTCGAGCCGAGAGTTCGTGGTCCAGCGATTCGCCGAGCATTTCGGGGTCGCGGTCGAATCGATGCAGGCGCTGCTCTCGGAACACCTTACCGCGCCGTCGGATACGTTCCTCCTCGACTTCTTCGTCGACGACGGGTTCTTCGACGACGCGACGCCGGAGATCACCGGCCAGTTCGCATACGAGCGCGTCCACAAGAGCGCCCGCGTAATCGTTCGCTTTGAGCTCGACGCGACCGACCTGCATTATCTCTACGGCGACGGCGTGACCGGCTGGCTCGACCTCGACGCCCTGCCGAGCGGTGAAGGCGTGATCACGCCGGTCGCGTTTGCCGGGTGGAAGCGGCTGTTCGACTACACGCGCGCCCGAGCCCTGTTCCCCCATCACCCGGGGACGCTGAGCGAACTGCGGGCCGCGGCCGATACGGGCGAGGTCTTCGCTCTGCTGGTGTCCCGGCTCGGCTGGAGCCTCGCAGACGTGAGCTTCGC
Source organism: Nannocystis punicea (assembly GCF_026965555.1). Classification (GTDB taxonomy): domain Bacteria; phylum Myxococcota_A; class Polyangia; order Nannocystales; family Nannocystaceae; genus Nannocystis; species Nannocystis punicea. The sequence goes on from NZ_CP114040.1 coordinate 8,525,775, forward strand.
CAGCGAGACGATCCACGGGCTCAGTGTCGCCGACTTCGACGATGAGGCGGCGCTGCTGCTCGTCGCCGAGACGGTCACGGTCGCCCGGCTGCTCTACACTCCGGTCAGAGACGTGTACAACTGGGCGACATCCGAGCCCAACGTCGGCCAGGCCGTCGCCATGCGCAAGGCGCTGCGCGGGCGATATGACGAGAGCACCTGGAGAGGCGTCGCGCGCAGCATTCAGGACGTGCTCCGGGTCCAGCAGCGCGATGCGCTGGTCGCCACGCTGATCGCCAGGGGCATCGACGCCGATCCGACTGACATTCCGATCGCCAGCGCTGACCAGCTCTACGCCTATCTGTTGATGGACGTGGAGATGAGCGTATGCATGATGACCTCGCGCATCCGGTTCGCGCTCAGCGGGGTGCAGCAATTCATCCAGCGAGTGTTCCTGGCGCTCGAGGAGGACCTCCAATTCGACGAGGACGCCGAGAACGAGTGGCAATGGATGAAGCACTACCGGGTGTGGGAGGCCAATCGCAAGGTCTTTCTCTACCCCGAGAACTGGATCGACCCCGCCCTGCGCGACGACAAGAGCGAGTACTTCCGCGAGCTAGAAGAGACGCTGCTGCAGGGGGATGTCACCAAGTCTCTCGCCGAGACGGCCTATGTCGCCTACCTCGAGAAGCTGCAGTCCGTGGCGATCCCCGAGGTCATGGGCATGTACCATGAACGCGACTACGACCCCGACACAAAGCATCTCAAGGTCAACGACCTCCACGTCGTCGCTCGCACTGGACACGGACCCTACCGCCACGTCTACCGCAAGCGACAGGACCTCCGCCGCTGGACCGCCTGGGAGGACCTGCCCGGCGACATCCAGAGCGACCATATCATGCCGATGGTCTACGGCGGGCGGCTCTACGTGTTTTGGGTCGAGTTCCGAATGGAGGACGTGATGCCGGCTACGCTCGGTGGCAGCGGGGAATTCCCGATCAAGCAGCCGGTCGCCGATCTGTTCTGGATCGAGAAGCGGAACGGATCGTGGACCAGCCGCTTCCACGCCGAGGGGTGCAAGCTCAGCATCGGCGATGCGAGTCAATATGACACCCTCGATTGGGTGAAGCGCAATCGGTCTTGCATGGCTTTCATCGTACCGGAGACGCAGGCGCTGGAAATCCACGTCTGCGCATACGCCGGGTCCCAGGGAGAAAAGTCCGACGGTGTCACTGTCACGACACTCGGGCGATTCGTTTTGAAGCCGAAGATCGGCCGGTTCGTCTCCTCGGCCTCGGGCGGGGACCCGTACTATGTGACGTACGCGCCGCGCAGGCGACTCGGTCAACGATGGTTGGAAGTGTACGAGGGACGACCGGCGAAGTTCCGGTTGCCGAAGACCGGCGGTCGCGCGGAGCTCTTCAGCGAGGTCACACCGAGTTTCCGGACCCTGTTCAGGCACGACCTACCCGGGGAGGATCTCAGCGAGTCTGGATTCTTCGTCCTCGCCGAGCGCCACCAATTCTATGTCGTTCCCAAGGCGACCGAGAAGGGGCCGCAGGGCCCGCAGACCGGCTCGATGAACAAGCCGCCACCCAACGCGACGGAGCTCCTGCCGTGGAGCGCGTATGCGTTCTTGCCCACGGACTCGGCGCCCCTGTTCGGCGAACACCCCATGGACCTGTCGCAGAAGAAGTACCAGGCTGATTCGCTGCAGGTGCCGATGAAATGGAAGGGTACGATTCCCGGGGTCACCGCCACCCCGACGAAGGACAATGTCGTGTCGGGTCAATCGGCCGGGATGATCAAGGAACTCACCGACAAGTCCGAGGAGGTGCTCCTCACCCCGCCGGCGCCCAAAATGGATACAACCCTGGGGTACTGGGAAGAGAAGCTCTTTCGCGTGTTCGTCTTCCAGCACACCTATGCCGGGATGTTGCTCGGGCAGATCCGGCGCTACGGTGTCGAGGGCCTGCTCCGACCGCTGGCGGGGTCCGCGGGAGAGGAGCTCAGTCGCCAGCAGATCAGCGAGGTGGCCGTGCCCCAGGTCGCCGACTACGACGCGGACGAGCACCACTATCGGCCGGGTGCGGATCTCACCTTCCCGACGGCGACCGCCCCCATCGCGGACACGCTCGACTTCAGCTACGGCGGCGCTTTCAGCCTCTACAATTGGGAGATCTTCTTCCACGCGCCGCTCCTGATCGGCGACATCATGAGCCGGCAGGGGCGCTACGAGGAGGCCGATTCATGGCTGCGGGCGATCTTCGATCCGACGGCGTCGGACATCGAGCATGCCAACCGCTTCTGGCGGTTCAAGCCGTTCTTCACCACGCCGCACGTCCCCTCGATCAACGATCTGCTGCGGCTCCTGCAGGGCGACGATCCGGACGACCCCGCGCGCCTCGAGTTCGAGTATCAGGTCGAGGAGTGGCGGGACAACCCGTTCAACCCGCACCTGATCGCGCGCCTGCGCACCGGCGCGTACCAGTGGGTGACGCTGATGCGATACCTCGATAACCTGATCGCCTGGGGCGACGCGCGGTTCGCCGAGGACACGATCGAGTCGATCAACGAGGCGACGCAGATCTACATGCTCGCCAAGATGATCCTCGGCGACAGGCCGGTCGAGATCAAGAAGACGGTCGCTCCCGCGGTGAAGACCTACGACCAGATCGACCAGGATCTGGACAGCTTCAGCAATGCGCTCGTGGAGCTCGAGCCCAAGGTCAAGGGACCCCCGGGCTTCATTCAGCTCGACATCATCGCCAGCAAGGGCGAGTCGTGGCACACCAAGCACTCCGCGCCGCGGTTCTGGTACTTCTGCGTCCCCGGCAACCCGAAGTTGCTCTCGTACTGGGATGTCGTCGAAGACCGCCTGTTCAAGATCCGTCACTGCCAGGACATTCACGGCGTCGAGCGGCGGCTCGCGCTCTTCGATCCGCCGATCGATCCGGGCCAGATCATCAAGGCGCTCGCAGGCGGCGGCGATCTCGCCTCGGCGCTCTCGCAGCTCACGGGCCGGGCGCCGGTGTACCGCTTCCAGACCTACCTGTCCAAGGCGTACGAGCTCGCCAGCGAGGTCAAGGCGCTCGGGAGCGGGCTGCTCCAGGCGTATGAGAAGCGCGATGCGGAGGAGCTCGCGTTGCTGCGGAACGCCCACGAGCGTTCGGTGCTCGCGCTGGCACGGGCCGTGAAGGAGGCGCAGATCGAGGAAGCGGCGCAGGCCTTGCTCGCGGCCGAGTCGGCGCGGCCGATCACGCAGGCGCGGCGTGATTACTACCAAGGGCTCATTCAGAGCGGGTGGATCGCCAACGAGCACGCGCAGATCGAGCTTCAACAGTCGGCCATGAGCGCGACGGAGTCCGCGGGGCTGGCCAGCTTTCTGGGCAGCGAGCTCGGGCTCATTCCGGACTTCGACGGCGGCGTCGAGGGCGTGTCGTCGCCCGTGGTCAAGGCGTCGTTCGGCGGCTCGCAGCTGGCCGCCGTCGCCAACATGATCGCGGGGATCTTGCACACGCAGAGTTCGTACGATTCCATGGCGTCGAGCCTCGCGGGCACGACCGCGACGTACGAGCGCCGCCTGCAGGACTGGAAGCTTCAGGTCACGCTCGCCGACCTCGAGTTGGCGCAAATCGAGCAACAGGTCGAGGCCGCGAGAGCGAGGAAGGTCGTCAGCGAGAAGGAACTGCGAGCGCACGATCAGCAGATCGAGAACGCCGAGGTCGAGGACGCCTTTATGCGTTCCAAGTACACCGACAGCGAGCTCTACGGGTGGATGATCGGCAAGTTGTCGTCCCTCTACAAGCAGGCCTACGAGTTGGCGTACCGCGCGGCCGTCGCCGCGGAGAAGGCCTATCAATACGAGCTGCATACCGACGAGAGCTTCATCGGGTTCGGCTACTGGGATCAATCCCGGGCCGGACTGCTCGCCGGCGAGCTCCTCGCGCTGGACCTGCGGCGCCTCGACGCCGCGTACCTCGACAACAACATTCGCGAGTACGAGCTGACGAAGCGCATCTCGCTCGCTCAGCTCGATCCGTACGCGCTCGTGCAGCTGCGAGAGACCGGGTCATGTTACATGCGGGTGCCGGAGCACCTGTTCGACTTCGATCACCCGGGACACTACTTGCGGCGCATCAAGATGGTTAGCGTGGCGCTGCCGGGGGTCACGGGGCCGCACGTCAACGTCGGCTGCACGCTGACGCTCGAATCGAGCAAGATCCGCGTGTCGCCGGTAATCGGGGAGGATTACGCCGAGGATACCGGTAACGACGGGAGGTTCAAGTATCGGGTCGGGAAGGTCGAACAGATTGCGACGAGCAGCGGTCAGGACAGCACCGGGATGTTCGAGTCGAACCTCAACGACCCGCGGTTCTTGCCGTTCGAGGGCGCCGGGGTGATCGCTACCTGGCGGATCGACCTGCCGCAGACCAGGCGTCAGTTCGACTATCGGACGATCGCCGATGTCGTTGTCACGGTCCAATACACCGCACGCGAGGGCGGCGGCGCGCTGCGGACCGCGGCGCTGGCGAATGCGCAGATCGAGGCGGCGAACGAATACGCCAACAATTCAGACGTGCTGGGTTCGGCGCTGCTGCTGCGCGCGTCCACCGACTTCTCGGCGGCCTGGCACGCCTTCCTCTACGCCGAGACCGCGACCTCGGTGCGCGAGTTCGACATGGATCTGGTCGCCGAGCGCTTCCCGTACCTGGCAGCGAGATGGCCGAATCTCGAGATCAAGGCGGTTCGCCTCGTTCTCGTGACCGACGATCCACAGCAGGTCGATGACGTCACGCTCAAGCGCGACGGGGTGACGATCGGGACGCAACATCTGCAAACGGCCCCCGTGCTCGGGGACCTGCCGACCAGCAGCTATTCGACTCCTCCGGATACCGAGCCGGGGCCGTGGAAGGTGACGGTCGACGCCAGCGCCGCCAATCCGATCTTCCCGGACAAGTACCGGCAGGAATACACCATCGACGGTATAACCTACTCTCGGTTCAAGGATGGCGTGATTCGTGACATGGTCGTGATCGTTCATTACGAGCTCCCGACGACGTAGGAGTCTCGATGGGCGACGGGCGCGGCGTGCGCTGCTTGCGCCGCCCCCGATTTTGGTGTATCAACGCGATATGCGCGTTCGCTTCATGCTCTCGCCGCTGGTGCCCTGCCTGTCTCTAGTTGCCTCGGGGTGTCCGGATGGATCGTCGAACACCGAAACCACGCAGGCGACGACCTCTAGCGGGGTCAGCGGCGCAGATCCCTCTGGCACGGGGGGGCAGCAGTCGACCGGGACGGGCTCCGAATCGGGGACGGGCTCGGACACCGGGGGCGCGGGTCCCCACGCGATTTGCGAGCGCTACCTTCAGTGCGTCGCGGTAGTGGCCCCGGGCGACCTCCCGACGGTGCAGATGGGCTACGGCGACAACGGCATGTGCTGGCAAGGCAGCGAGGCCGACGCGCAATTGTGCCTGGATGCGTGTCAGGCCGGGTTGGAGATGTTCAACGACCTGTTCCCCGAGGAGCCGAAGTGCGGGCTGTGTCAGGACCATTCGGAGTGCGACATGGCCGCGGGTGAGCTGTGTCATTTGGGCAAGTGCGAGGTCACGACCTGCGGGGACGGAATCGTCGACGATCAGGACATTTGCGACGGTCAACCCCAGTGCGATTTGAATTGTCAGGGACCGCAGGATTGCAACCCGATCTCCAATTTCGGATGTATGCAGGACGAAGTCTGTACAGTGGACAATGACGGGCATGAATTCGTCTATGCGAACTGCCGCGACTTGGGTGACCCTGGCGCTCAGGTCGGAGCCCCGTGCATATGGAACAACGACTGCCATGTCGGCCTGGTTTGCGCCTGTCAGCAGAACTATCCTGCGTGCGAATCTCCGGGTGTCGAGGGTATCTGCGCGAGCTATTGCGACCTCGGTGCGCCGAACCCATGCCCGGATCCGCTGACGTGTGTTCCTTACGAAGACGAGACGGGCGGTCTTTTGCCGCCGGAGCTCGGGTTCCTCGGCGTCTGCGTCCCCGCGTGATTTCGATCGGCCCGGGCGGTCCGGGCGACGGGCCGCGCCCACCACTGAATGGAGTCGCTGGCGGGTTGTTTGTCGATCGGTCGCTCGGCCGAGCGTGACGCGGAGCGGCACTTCTTGCCGGCTTGCAGGCGTAGGCAGCCTCGAGGTCGTCCTGCCGTCGACGCTGGATCTGCTTGTTCGGCCGGCCGGCCAGCACGGTGAGCAAGGGCGGCCGGCTCGGCCGGCTGTCCCATGGGCGCGCGGCGGTACGGATGACGAACAACACCAGCGTCTGCGTGACCAGGGACTCGACGAACCAGCGGGTGTGGAACAGCGTGGGCGAGGCGTGGAACAGGTGGAGGAGCCCGTAGAACGTGAGGATGTCGTAGAGCGAACTGATCGGGCCGAGGACGACCATGAATCGACGGATCAGGCGGAGGTCCCACCGCCGCGCTTGCCGGCGCCGGGGAACCCGGTCAGTCACCAGCCGACGCGGGTGCGCTGGCGGCGTGGGGCATGGGGGACGATCGGTCGGGCTCGGCCTGCCAAGACTGCGTCGCCGCGCTTTGGTCGCGCGCGCCGACCCTGATTGCCAAACTGGCCGACCCGAGGTCCGCCAGGCCGCCGTCAGTGTTCGCAGGCGGGACGCTTTCTCGCGGCCGGCAGGGCGCCAGGCCCCCGGCGGCCGCCTTGCTCAGCTCTTCCTGGCGGCGAGGGCGAGGACGTCCGACGTGCTCAGGCAGCCCGCGGGAACCGGGGTTGGGGGTCGTCTGCGAGGGGCGGGATGCACCCGGCGATGTCACTCGCTGGCGCCGAGCGCGTCGAGGCGGGCCTGCGTCTGCCGTGTGTCGGGGTGCGAGTCGCCGAGCGTGTGCCGGCGGATCTCGAGCGCGCGCATCAGCAGCGAGCGCGCCGCGTCCAGGTCGCCGGCGTCGGCGCGCAGGCTGGCGAGGTGCCCGACGACGGTGGCGACGCCGTGATGCTCGGGCCCGAGGGTCGTCTCGGCGAGCGCGAGGGCCCGCTCGAGCTCCGTCGACGCCGCCGCACCATCGCCGCGGCGCGCGTGGACCAGCCCGAGCGCGGTGCGCAGGCGGACCTCGATCGGGTCGCCGGCATTGCGCCCGAGCGCGTTGAGGGCCAGCGCGCTCCAGCGCAGCGCCTCGTCGGTGCGGCCCTGGCCGTAGCCGATGGCCACGACGAGCTCGGTCCGCGCGCGCACCAGCGCCGACAAGTTGTTGCCGCGCTCGGCCGCCAGCGCCGCCGTGAACAGCGTCGCCTCGGCTGCCGCATAGTCGCGAGCGTGCGACTGCAACGAGCCCAGCAGCACCAGCGCCTCGGCGGTCGTGAAGTCGTGGCCGAGCAACTCGGCCTGGGTCGCCGCCTCGCGGGCGCGGGGCAGTGCGCGCGCGACCTCGCCAGCCTTCAGCAGCGCGGCGATCTCGTCGAGGCGGCCGGCGAGCGCCTGCACCTGCACGGCCACCGCCGGGTCGCTCGGTGCGATTTGCAGCGCCAGCTCGGGCCGCTCGCGGCAGGTCGCCAGAGGTCGCAGCCGGACCGCCGCCTTGACCGCGTTACCGAGCACGCCCTCGGCGTCCTCGGTGAACGCCACCACCAGCGCGCGCAGCTCGCCGAGGCTGCGGTCGAGGCAGGCGAGCTCGAGGTGCGCTTGCTCCTTGGGACCTGTCCTTTCGGCGTCGTTGGCGGCGCGACAGGCGGCCTCGCGGGCAAGCGCCCACTCCTCGGCGTAGGTGTCGAGCCGGGCCGCCACCTGCGACCACGCCTCGACCGCCTCGGGCTTGCCCGTGGCCAGAAACGCCTGGCGCACCGCTGCCCGCCGGCTCTCGCCCCAGACTTCGGCCGCCTCCGAACCTGCTCCTGCGCACAGGTCTTCCTGGACATGTTCTGTGCGCCAGGACCATCCGACCAGCCCGGTCGCCAGCGCCGCGCCGACTGCCCATAGCGCGGGCCCGCGGCGCCGGCTCGCCCGCTCGAGCGCCGCTAGCAGCGCCGCCATGTCGGGCCAGCGGTGGGCAGGCTCGACCTGCAGGCCGCGGAGGAGGATCCGCCGCAGCGCCGCCGGCACCCGCGCTCCCTCCGGCGGCGGCGCTATCGTCCCGGCCAGCGCGCGGCTGCGCAGCTCCTCCGCAGTCGCGCCGACGAACGGCCGCTGGCCGTGCAGCGCCTCCCACAGCGCGACGCAGAAGCTGAACTGATCGGAGCGGGCGTCGACCGCGGTGCCGCGGTGCTGCTCGGGGGACATATAGGGCAGCGAGCCGACCAGTGCGCCCGTCGCGGTCGAGCTGCCTCCAAGGACATGTCCTTGCAGCAATGTCCCGCGGGCCATCGAGGACGCCACCGCCTCGGCGGCCGCGTGGGCCAGGCCGAAGTCGGCCACGCGGGCCCGGCCGTCCTCGCCGACGAGCACGTTGTCGGGCTTGAAGTCGCGGTGGATGAGCCCGGCCTGGTGGGCGGCCCGCAGCCCGCGCCCGGCCTGCAGGAACACCTCGACCACCTCGCGCCAGCCGCGGGGCGCCTCGCCGAGCCACTGCGTCAGCGTCGTGCCGGCCACGAACTCCATGACCACGAACACCTGCTCGCCCCACGTCCCGGCCTCGTAGACGGTGACCGCGTGCGGGCTGGAGACCCGCGCCATCGCCTGGGCCTCGCGCAGCAGGCGCTCGCGGCCCGCGCTGCCGGCTCCGACGCGATCGGGCCGGACCAGCTTGATCGCCACCTTGCGCCCGAGCTCCGGGTCGAGGCCGGCGTAGACGACCCCCATGCCGCCCGCCCCTATCCGCTCGCCCACCACATAGCGCCCGAGCCGCAGCGCCGGCGCCGGCTCGCCGAGGAGCCGCCCGCGGACCTCCGCGAACAGGCGCTGGAACTCGAGCGGTCGCTCGCCCACGCGCGCATCAACGCCGTGATGGTTCGGCCCGGTCTCGACACCCATAGCCCGAGGACTCAAGACCATGCCTACCACTACCCACGAACCATCGGGCCTCATCGCCATCCGCGCGCTCGTCGACATGGAGCGCGAGCGACAGGACCGCGAGCAGGCCGCCGCCGCCGCTCGTGAAGCCGCCTCGGCCGCTGCCCGCGAGGCCGCCGCGGCGACCGCCCGCGCCGAGGCCGAGGCGCAGACCCGGGCCGCGGCCGAGGCCGCCGAGGCGGCGCGCCGGGCCGAGGAGCGCCGCCAGCACGAGGAGCGGCTGCGCGCCGCGGAGATCGAGGGCCGGCTGCGCGCCAGCCAGGCGGCTCACCTGGTCCACGTGCAGGCCGAGCTCGACGCTCGCGCCCCGCGCTCGCGCCCGGGCGCCGTCGGTCTGTGGACCGCCGGCGCCGTCGGCCTCGTCGGCCTCGGCCTCGCGGTGCTGCTCAAGGCCACCGCCGTGACCACGCCCGCGCCGGTGCTCGCGCCCGCGGGCGAGGACACCTCGATCCGCGACGCCCGCCGGGCGATCGCAGACCTCCGCGCGGGGATCCACGACATCGAGCGCGAGGCCGAGGCCGACCGCCGCGCGCTCCAGGACGCCATCGCCCGCGTCACGGCCCCCGCCGCCGCGCTCCCCGAACCCGCCGCCCCCGCGCACCCGCGCCCGACCGCCCGTCCCACGGCCAAGCCGGTCGACAAGCCGGTCGTCGGCAAGCCCGGCGGGATCAAGATCTGCGACACCAACGACCCACTGGCCGAGGACTGCTGAGTCGGGCCTGCGCCTGAAGACATGCTCCTTCAAACATGCTCGATCGGGCATGTCTGATCGAGCATGCTCTTCAGGCCATCCACGAACGTTCCCTCGCTGTCGCCGCCGCAGGTCGGCTTGAGACGTGCGCGTAGCGATCGGCGCCGCGGCTCGTCGTCGCCACGCGCCGTGAACTCACCCCGCTCGAAGGACGCCGCGCTGTTCACGAGCAGGTCGAGTCGACCGTCGCCGGCGCTCACGCGGCGGGGCCGCGCGGCAGCCCGCGGGCCGACAGCTCGCGGACCCAGTCGTCGAGGCGGTCGACCGTCGACGCGCGCAGCGCGGGCGTCTCGGCCAGGCGCTCGCAAGCGGCGACGACGAGCAGCCGGGCCTTGCGCAGGCGCCCGTACATGCCGGGTTCGGACAGCCCGTACATGCGGGCCAGCTCGCCGGCGGTGGCGCCCTCGAGGTGGTACAGCTCGAACGCGATCTGCAGGTCGATCGGCAGCTCGCGCAGCGCCTGCAGCAGGATCATCTCCTCGCGCCGGTGCGCCAGCGCGCTCGTGGGCGACGGCCCGAACCCGGCCAGCGAGTGCTCGATCGGGTCGAGGTGCTCGGCGTCGCGGCGCTTGCGGCGGAGGTGCGTCAGCAGCACCAGGCGGGCCGTGCCGAGCACGTAGGTGCGGAACGCCGACTCGCCGCGGAACCGCTCCTTGCCCTCGCACATGGCCAGGAACGTCTGCTGGATCAGGTCGGCCGCCGCCTCCTCGCCGACCTTGTAGTAGAAGAAGCGGCACACGACGTCGAAGTGACGCGCCAGCAACGAGTCGCCAGCGGCGCGGTCGCCCGCGCGCCAGGCAGTGAGCAGCTCCTCGTCGCTCGTCATGCCGGGCTGCAGTATAGCGGTGCCTGCGGACGGCAGTCACGCCGACGCCGACCGCCGCGTCGCGCTCGGCGAGGCCTTCTCGTCGAGACCACCGCCGTCACGCCGGCTCGATCCCGTACTCGCGGCGCAGCTCCTCGACCTGGCGCTCCATCACCGGCCAGAAGTCCCAGTGATCGGTGAAGTCGAGCTTGACCCGCGAGCCGCGGGCGAACGCCCGCACCACGTCGTCGATCGCGCCCGGCCTGTCGTTGTAGAAGCCGCGGGCCGGAGCTGCGAAGGCCGTCAGGCGCAGGCCGTGCTGACCGTTGAGCAGCAGGAACACCAGCACGCTGAACGCGTCCTGGCGCTTGTAGCCGGCCTGGAAGGCGAGCACGAGGCCCTCGCTCTGGAAGTCGGCGGCGTACCCCCCGAGGATGTGCGACAGGTCGTGGGCCAGCAGCGCCTCGGGCGCGCCGTGCTTCTCGCCCGGGAACTTGAAGTCGTTGGCGCGGTAAAACCGCCACAGCTCCTTGCCCAGCGAGCCCTCGGGGTAGTTCTCCAGCGCCCTGTAGCGCTCGGCCACCGCGCTGTTCTCCCACAGCCCGGCGAAGCTGCCGAAGTTCTTGACGACGCCGAGGAAGCCCTGGTCCTCGTACAGCTGCTTGATCCCCGGGCCGGCCAGGCTGCGGCGGATCACGTCGACGCGCAGCGCCATCAGCCGCTCGGTCTGGAACTTGCGCAACTGCGCCAGGGTGACCGGCTCGACCGCGAGCCCCGCCGCGAACCGCTCGATCGCCGCCTGCTCCTCGTCTGCCACCGTGTCGCGGACGAGCGTCAGCGTGACCATGCCGCTGATCAGCTGGGTGCGCAGCGCGGGGTCGTCGATCGCCGCCGCAAGCTCCTCGGGCGTGATCGGGCCGAGCGCGTCGAGGTCGACGGCGGTGCGCAGCAGGTGGCTCTGGATCGCCCCCAGCGCCTCGCGGCGGATCGGCGCCAGCGGGCCGGCCGCGGTGAGTACTGTCTTCATGGCGCGGAGGCCGGCGTGGGCCTGCTCGTGGGTCGGGATCAGAAACGTCATGGCTCGTTCTCCGTGGACCCATCGTGCGCCGCCGCCGACGGCCGCGCCTTGTCGCCGCGCGCCAACGACTTGTCGTCACGCGTCACTAGCCGCGCGCCTCGTCCCCAGGCGACCCGGCCTTGTCGTCGCGCGCCAACGATTTGTCGTCACGCGTCACTCGCCGGGCGCCTCGTCCCCAGGCGACCCGGCCTTGTCGTCGCGCGCCAACGATTTGTCGTCGCGCGTCACTCGCCGGGCGCCTCGTCCCCAGTCGACCCGACCTTGTCGTCGCGCGCCAACGACTTGTCGTCGCGCATTTTGTCGTCGCGCGTCACTCGCCGGGCGCCTCGTCCCCAGTCGACCCGGCCTTGTCGTCGCGCGCCAACGACTTGTCGTCGCGCGCCACTCCTCACGCGCGAGCCATGGCACGCGCGCCTCGTCATGCGTTCACGGGGGCGCACTTCGTCACATCGAGAGCACCGTCACCTTGGTGCCGTCGGCGACGCCGGTGACGATGTCGTTGCGGCCGTCGCCGTCGACGTCGCCGGCTGCGAGCAGCCGGCTCGAGGTGTCGGCGCCCGCCGCCAGGACGAGCTCGCAGCTGAAGCCGCCGAGGCCGTCGCCGACGAGCGTGGCGACGGTCGCAGAGCCGGTCGCGGACACGAGGTCGACGACGCCGTCGGCGGTGACGTCGGCGAAGCGGCCGCCCAGCAGCAGGCTCGCCGTGCCGTACGCCTGCGGGACGTCCTGCCAGGTGTTCGGGTCGGCCTTCGCCCACACCAGCGCGAGCCCGCCGGAATTGGCGTCGCCGCGGACGATCGCCAGCTCCGGACCGGCGAACCCGTCGAGGTCGGCCACGAGGGCTGACGACCACTGGGTGAGGCCGACCTCGAATTCACGCAGGAGGTCCCAGGAGCCGCCCGCCTCGCCGCGCAGCAGCCTCAAGTTCTCTTGCGTGCTCGTCGGCGTCAGGATGTCGGGGACGCCGTCGAGGTCGGCGTCGGCGACGGTCGCGTCGATGGAGTCGACGAGGTCGGGCACGAACTTCTCCGGGCCGAAGCCGCCGAGGCCGTCGCCGAACCACACCGAGACACCGAGGAAGGTGCCGATCGTCATGAGGTCGACCTTGCCGTCGAGATCGACGTCCGCGGCGGTGACGGTCCACGGCGCGCTCGAGCCTGTGAGCACCGGGCCCGGCGTGAAATTCCCGTCCTCTCCGAACAGCAAGACGAGCTCGCCGCTGTCGGGCGCCGTGACCGCGAGGTCGACATCGCCGTCGCCGTCGAGGTCGGCGGCCGCCGGGTGCATCGCGATTTGTGGCGGGCCGACGTCGACGAGCGTGCCCGGGGTGAATTGGCCGCCGCCGTCGTTGAACGCGAGCTCGATGGCCGCGCCCGACGGCACCGCCGCGAACAGGTCGAGGTCGCCGTCGCCGTCGAGGTCGGCGAGGTCGAACGCGCCCGGCGTCGCTGTCAGGTTCCACTCCGACGCCATCGTCGGTCGCAGTTCGCAGATCGGCAGGATCTTCGGCAACGGCCCTTCGAGGACGCAGTCGCCAGTGAGGTCGCAGATGTAGCCATCTGGGCAATCCTCGTCGCCGAAGCACGCGTGCTCCGGCGGCGTGCAGCGCCAGCGGTCGACGCCGTCCGGCGTCAGGTAGTTGCAACACAGCGGGTCCGGCGAGCACACGCCGAGCTCGCAATCGAAGCAGTACGGGCAGTCGGCGCTCGACTCGCACTCCGGCGCCGGTCCGGTGGTGTCGGTCGGGTCGGTCGTGTCGGTCGGGCCGGTCGTGTCGGACGGGCCGGAACTGCCGGTCGGACCGGTGGGGTCGACCGTCGTGCTGTCGGGGAGGCCGCCCGTGGTGTCTTCCGGGCCCTCGGTGGTCGCGGGCGGTGTCGGGCCGCAGGCGAGCAGGCCGAGGCCCGCGAGCCAGGCGCGGTCGAGGCCGCGCGGGGTCGAAGTCGGTAAGGATAAGAAACGCATGTCGACAGGGTCGCACGCGGTGGCGGGCCGGGCAACCGACGCGCGAGGGCGCGGCTGGAGGCGCTGGAATCTCGTTTCGCCGGCGCTCTTCGTCCATCCGGCATCGGTGGTGCTCGCACGACGACCACCTCGGTCGATCATGATCGCCCGGCCGTGGCCGCGCCGCGCACCGGTCGACGGCCTCGTCGACGCATTCGCGACTGTCCGTGCCGACAGTCGGTGAGAGCTCGACGCGACCTCGTCGTCACGCGTCACTCGCCGCGCACCTGTCCCTCTCCCCCAGCGCCGACGACTCGTCGTCACGCGGCCCTCGCCGCGCACCTGTCCCTGTCCTCCAGCGCCGACGACTCGTCACGCGTCGCTCGTCCGCGCGAGCCAGGGGCGCGTTCGCCTCGTCACGCATGCATGTTCGCGCCGCGGTCGCGCACCCCTCGTTCTGCAGGGCGACATCCTCGCCCTCTCATTGCCCTTCGCGCTGCCGCCAGGCCGACGGCGCCGAGCCGGTCCAGCGGCGGAACGCGCGGGTGAACGCCGCCACCTCCGTGAAGCCGAGCAAGAACGCGATCTCCGACACCGTCCGCTGGCCCTCGCGCAAGTAGCCGAGCGACAGGTCGCGGCGCACCTCGTCGACCAGCGCCTGGTACGTCGTGCCCTCGGCCTGCAGCGCGCGCTGAAGCGTGCGCGTGCTGGTCGCCAGCGACTTCGCGGTCGCCTCGAGCGTCGGCAGCTCGCCCGGCAATGCGCGGACCACGTGCGTCTTCACGCGATGGACCAGGTCGTCGCGGGCCGGCAGCCGGGCCAGCAGCTCGTCGGCGTGGCGCTCGAGCAGCGCCGCCAGCGACGGGTCGGCGCCGCGGACCGGCGCGTCGAGCAGCTCGGTGCGGAAGTCGAGGCCGCTCGCGACCTCGCGGAAGGCCAGCGGTGCGCCGAAGGTCCGCCGGTGCGGTTCGATGTCGGCCGGCGGCCCGTGCTGGAACCCGACCCGTCGCGGCGCGAAGCTCGGGCCGACCAGCGCCCGTGCTCGCAACATCCACGTCGTCACCACGTACTCGGAGAAGTGCCGCGGCGCGCAGGCCGTCCCGCGCAGGCGCAGCAGCAGCCGCGCCTGCGACCCCTCGATCGTCAGCGTCAGCTCGGCGTCGTCGTGGTGCAGGCGTTGATAGCGGAGCATCCGCTCGATCGCCTGCCGCAGCGTCGGCCCCTGCGCGCACACGTAGTCCACCACGTCGAACGGCGCGTCGCGCAGCAGCTCCGCCGCCCCCAGGCCGAAGCTCGGGTCACCGCACAGCGCCGGGATCTCCTCCCAGGCGCGCAGGAACAGGGCGTGCGGCACTCGCACGTGCGGATCGGCGAGCAGCGCCGGGTCGAACTCGAGCCGGCGGGCGAGCTCGTCCGGGGCGAGCCCGAAGCGCGCCGCGCCCAGCACACAGATCCGGATCGCCTTGATGCACGCCGTCGACGGAGTCATGCCCGGGACGAATGTCGCGACCCGGCGTGCTGGCGTCAATCACCCACGCGCGCCCGCCTGCCGCCGCGCAGACCCGGCTCGGGCGCATCGCCCCCCTGTCCCTGCCGGCGACCCGCGCTCACCCGGCCCCGACCTGCGCTCGCCTTGTTCTCCATGCTCTATAGGACATGTTGTTCAAGACATTGTCTTTTCGACATGCCCAGAGATACATACGAGATCTCGCCTCGATTCGCCGGTACGCCTCGGCCCGCTGCGGCTACTACGCACTCTGGCGCGTGCAAGGAACCTCAGGCGCAGCCGCGCCTGCGTCGCGGGGCAGCGGGCGAAAGATCGTGGCTCACGCCGTTCACGGCCGCAATTTGCCGACCGCGGAGGAAGGAACCATGCAGAACAAGAAACACCGCCACCGCGGGCGCCGCGGCGGGCGAGATCTGGGGGAGACGCGCGGCATGCTGGCGCGGACGATCGATCGCGTGCGCGCGTGGTTCGGCGACGAGGAGGCGTCGTGTCGACTGGCGCTCGACGGCAAGCGGGCCCGTCGCGACGCCCGGCTCCAGGCGCGCGCCGAGCGACGGCAGCACCAGCAGCAGATGGTCGAGGAGCGGATCCGCGGCAAGCGACGTCGACGCGACCGCATGCCGGGCTCTTTCCCGCTGAGCTTCATCCCGTCGCCGCAGACCTGGCCGTGGCAGTTCATGGGTCGTGGGAGCCCGTGGCCGCCGAGCCCCGAGTCGTACTACCAACAATCCCTGCCGACCGGCGTGCGCGGACGTCCGCTGCACCGGCGCGGGCGCTTCTCGGGCCGCGGCCCGCGCGGCTACATGCGCCCCGACGCGCGGATCGTCGAGGACATCAACGAGGCCCTGACCTACAGCCCGCACATCGACGCCAGTGACATCGAGATCCGGGTCGACAGCGGCGACGTCGTCGTGAGCGGCACCGTCGACGACCGCTACATCAAGCGCCTGGTCGAGGATCTGATCGAGGACGTCTCGGGCGTACGCGACGTGCAGAACAACCTCCGCGTCGAGAAGGCCGAGCTGCAGGGCGCCGGCGGCATGAACCGCGCCTCGGGCAGGCGCGACGAGCTCGGCGAGATGCGCCGCGACATGACCATGGGCCAGGACTTCGAGGAGATCGAGGTCAGCAACCTCAACACCGGCCAGGAGAGCTGCGCCCGCAAGAACCGCGGCGGCAGCTTCTCCGGCACCTGATCGCCGGCGCGACCACCACGGTCGCCCCTCGTCCCGCCGACGATGGGCCGCGAGCGCACGGGCTGCGCGCGGCCGCGTCACGGCGCGGCCGCGCGGCGCTCGTCGCCACCCTCTCACGGCGCGGTCGCCTCGCGCATGAAGTCGAGGTACGCCGCCAGCGCCTCGGCCTGCGCCCCTCCCGGCGTGGGCCGAGCCGCCGGCGGCGACGCGACGGGCGGTGTCGCGGCGCGGCGGCGTCGCTATGGCTCGCTCGCTCCGTTGCCGCGACCGGCGTGGGCCTCGCGCCACAGCGCATGCGTGCGCGCCGACTCGAGGGCCGCGCCGCCGCGGTCGAAGCATTCGATGCTGGCCGCAAACTGCTCGTCGATGGCGCTGCGCGGCGCCGCCGTGGCGGCGAGCGCCTGACCGCAGACGCGCCGGGCGAACCCCTCGCTGTAGATGCCGTCCACGGCGACCGCTTCCTCGATCGCCGCGCGCGCCAAGGCCAGCGCTGCATCGAACCGCCCGGCGTTGAGCGCGACCTCGGCCTCCATCGCGGCGAACCAATCGGCGGTCACGAGGTTGCGGCCGAGGCTGGCGGCCATGTCACGCTGCCGGGTCAGGTTCTCGGCGGCTGCGGCGTGGTCGCCCAGTCGGCTGTGGGCCAGCGCCTGGTACCCGTGGCTGAAATAACAATACATCCGGTCGCCCGAGGCATCCGCGAGTTGCCAGGTCCGCTGGCTCTCGAGCAAGACGCGCTGCATGTCGCCCGTGTGTACCGCGATCACTGCGAGGAACATGTGGCCGTAGATCTGGCCGGTGTTGTTGTGGGTCTCGACGGCCCGCGCGAGCGCTTGCTGGGCCAGCCGCTCGCCCTCCTGCCGGCGGCCCAGCGCGACCTCGGCCAACCCGAGGAACACCAGGGTCAGGATCCACTCCGTGAGGTCATCCCAACGCGCCAGCGGCTCGATGACCCGACGAAACAGCGGGATCGCGTCCCGGAATCGGCCATTGATGACCAGGATCTTGCCGATATTCGTCGACGGCGCGACCAACAATTCCTCGTCTTGAAACTCCTGCGCGACCGGGAGCACCCGCTGAAAGCAGGCGTTCGCCGCTGCGACTGCATCCCCGCACATCAGATACGAGAGCGCCTGGAACAGCTGGACACGGGCGAGGCGCAGGCGATCCTCCGCGAGCCCGCTGCGCGCGAACAAGTGGCCGACGCGCTCCTCGGCCCGCTTGAGGCGCGCCAGGTTGATGCCGGGCTCGTCGGCGACCTGGGACACCCGGGCGAGGCCGATCGTCAGATCGATGACAGTCCGATCGATCGTGTCGTCCGGAGGCAGGTGCTCCAGCGCCTTCAGGGCCTCCCCGTAGTGGGTGCGGGCCTCCACGTGGGCGTAAAGGCGAGCGGCGGCGGCGGCGGAGCGGGCCAGGTAGTCCGCGGCTTTGGCCCATTGCTCGCCGAGCAGGAAGTGCCGGCCCACGATCGGATTGAACTCCGCCAGCCGGTCGGCGAACACGGCTTCCATGACGTCCCCGACCTTGCGGTGAAGCTCCTTGCGCCGCGGGCCGAGCAAGCTCTGATAGGCCACCTCCTGCGTCAGCGCGTGCTTGAACATGTACTCGACCTCGGGCTGGCACGAGCGCTCGCGGATCAGCCCCTCGCGCTCCAGCAGATCGATGTCGACCTCGAGGTGGTCAGTCGACGCCACCCGCGACAGCACCCGGTAGAGGAAGACGCGGCCGATGACGGAGGCCTGCTGGACGATCCAGCGGGTCTCCGGGTAGAGCCGGTCGATGCGGGCCATCAGGACCCCGTGGAGCGTATCTGGGATCGAGACCTGATCGAGGAGGTCGGAGGGGACCCAGGCGTCGCCGTCGGGCGAGCGCACCAGCGCCCCGCGCTCGACCAACATGCGCAGGACCTCCTCGATGAAGAACGGGTTGCCCTCGGCCTTGTGCAGGACCGCCAGCCGGACCGGCTCGGGCAGGGTCGTCACTTGCAGCAGCTCCCTGACCATCGTGGCGCTGCCCTGCTCGCTGAGCGCCGCGAGCGGGAGGAGCGTGGAGCACTCGGCGTAGCGGGCCGTGACGACCGCCTGGAAGCTGCGCATGACTTCGTCGCGCCCGCCACGAGACACGCCGGCCACGATCACCGGGTGGGTCTCTACCAGCGGCAGGAGCGATTGGATCAGCTCGACGCTGGTGGTGTCGATCCAGTGCATGTCCTCGAACACCAGGACCACGGGCCGCTCGACCGCCAGGTCGACCAGCCACTGGCGGACCAGCGCGAATAGGCGGCGGCGGCCCTCGGCCGGCAGGGCGGCGAGCAGGGCCTCCTCCTCGGCGGTCGGTTGTAGCGCCAGCATCGACGCGAACAACGCCTGGGCCTCGAGGTTCGCCGGGAAGAAGCGCTCGACGATGACGCGCAGGCGCTGGCGGGCCAGCTCCTCGCGGTCGTCGTCGCCGATGCCGGCGTAGCGGAGAAACAGGTCGAGGAACGGCCCGTAGGGCAACGACCCGGTGTGGGGGAACGAGCGGCCCTCCAGCCAGCGCAGCGCCGGCGGCAAGGAGGCGCGCCAGCGGGCCATCAGCCGCGACTTGCCGATGCCGGCCTCGCCGGTGACGACCAGGACGTGGCCGCTCCCGCTCTGGAGCCGCTCGGCGAGGGCGCCGAGGAGCGCCAGCTCGCGCTCGCGCTCGACGAAGACAGCGCGAAAGCCCTTCAGGCCGCGCGACTTGCTCGGCGTCAGCCGGGCGTGATCGAGCTCGTAGACGACCAACGGCTCGCGCTTGCCCTTGACCTGCAGGGGCTCCAGGGCCACGAACGCGAACGAGTCTTGAGCCAGGCGATAGGTGTTGTGGCTGACCAGAATCTGTCCGGGCCGGGCGGCACTCTCGAGCCGCGACGCAGTGTTAACAGTGTCGCCCATGACCGTGTACGAGAGCCGCATGTCGGAGCCGATGTTGCCGGCGATGACCATTCCGGTGTTGATGCCGATGTGCAGGGTCAACGGCTCGCCCACCCGATCGCGCCAGCGGCGATTGAAGCCCTCGAGGCGCTCGCGCATCGACAGCGCGACACGCAGGGCGCGGTCGGGGTCGTTCTCGTGGGCTATCGGCGCGCCGAACACGGCCATGACCGCGTCGCCGATGAACTTGTCGATGTATCCCTCGAACTCGTAGACCGCGCCGGCGAGCTCCTTGAGCACCGCGTGGGTGATCTCAGCGACCTCCTCGGCGTCGAGGCGCTCGCTGAGGTCGGTGAATCCGGACAGGTCCGCGAACAGCACCGTCACCTGCTTGCGCTCGCCGTCGATCCGGCCGAACGCGCGCATCTTGTCGGCCAGCTCGCGCGGCAGGTAGCCCTGGAGCAGCTCGAGCAGCCCGTCGCTGCGGCTCGTCCGCGTGGAGCCCTGCAGCTGGCTCTGGAGCGCCTCGATCCGGCTGCGCAGCGCGGCCACTGTGACGTCGACGACCGCGTCACCGAGAGTCGAGCGCAGCAATTCCTGCGCTGCGATGGCGGCCTGACACTGACGAACCTGCTCCTCCAGCGCTGCCATGCAGACCTGCTTTGCCGACGAGCGGGCGTGCTCGCGCCGCGCGCGTAGAGAATGAAGGAGCATCGCACGTCCCTCATTCGAGGGCAACCACGCGCCGGGCCACGCCCGTCCGCAGCACGAACGCCGGCCGCGCGGCTCGGCGGGTGTTGGCCGGCGCACGGGCTGTTGCACACGCGGGGCGTCGGCCGGGCGGAGGTGTCGGCCGTCGTGCGCGGGCTGTTGCGCGGTATCCTGTGCCGTCCGCCGGAACTTGTCACCGGCATGTCCCATAGAACATGTCCGAAGAGCTATTTACGGAACCCGACCCGCGCCTCGCGGCGCTGCGCGAGCTGCTCGCCGAGGAGCCAGAGATCTTGCAGGAGGTCGAGGCGGCGTTCACCGACCCACGGCGGACGCCCCAAGACATCGACCTAGGGCTCGCCGGGCCCGCGTGGGAGACGTTCGTCGCCTGCGGCCTCGTCCCCACCGCCGGCCCGCCGCGCCGGTTCGTCCAGCGGTACAAGCGGCGCTGCCCGGCGCGCCGAGGGGGAGCGCCTTCGCCAGGTTTGAACAACCCTTGTCCTCCGCGAGGTCGCAGCGCGCCTTGGCGAGCCGGATCCCTCGCGCCAGCAGGGCCTCGCCCTTGGTACCGTCGGACGCCGCGACGAGCCCGTCGCGCTCGGCCTTGCCGATGATGATGCACCCTTCGTCGCTGCCGGCCGCGCAGGCCTTGCGATAGATCGCCTCCTTGTCGCGGTCCTGGCTCCTCGGCAAGGCGGCGGCGACCTCCAGGCACGACTCGAGGTCGTCGAGCTCGCAGCCTCGGTCCAGGAGGCGCCTGGCTCGCTGCAGCTGTTCACTCCCTGCGAGGCCGGCGACCTGCTGCGCGGCGATGAAGCAGTCGTCACGGGTCCCGCGCAAGCAGCTCCCTTCGAGCAGGTCGGCCCCGCGAGCCCTCCACTTCGCGCCGTCGGTCGCGGAGGGCGAGAAGCTCCCCACTGTCATGCCGTAGAGGGCGCACGCCCGGCCGTCGTCCTTCATGCAGGCCACCCGCGCCACCTCGAGCGCGAGCGCCACCGCAGGGGAGTTCGCGGGTTTCCCGTCCGCCGCGCGGAGCGAGGCCTTTTCGACCTCCTCCCGCGCGAGCGTGAAGCAGCCGACCGGATCGTTCAGCTCGCACGCGCGCTGGATGAAGCGCCAGGCCTTGGCGTCGTCGCGCGGGAGCCCCGGCGCCTGGAGGTGCAGATTGGCGAGCTCGACGCAAGCGTCGGCCGCTCCGCCGGTGCACGCGCGGTCGAGGACCTTCACGAGCCGCGTCACGTCGATCTCGAGCGGCGCGCGGTGCATCTCCTTGCCGGCTTTCACGCAGCTCGGGACGTCCCCCTTTTCGCAGGCCGCTTCGCACGAAGAGACATCGCTGCAATCCATGGTGGGCGGTGCGGGATGCGGCTCCGGCACCGGATTGGGCGGCTCTGCATTCGCGGCGCAGCCGAGCACGAACAGCAGGCCGATCGAGAGGCGAATCATCGGCGGAGCCTACACGACCTGGGCCGCGGTCGTCGGCACCCTGGGGGTCGCGCCGGCGCGATCGAACGCAGCCGCGGCGATGCCCTCCCCACTGTCCTGAGCCCGTCCGGCTTCGCGCGATTCCCAATCGACGCGCCGCTCGTCGAATATTCACGACGAAATGCATGCGCTAAATCAACGAGCGGCTGTGCTGGTGATCGCGCGATTCCGGGCGACACGCCGCTCGTCCGATATTCCCGACGAAACGCGTGCGCTACGTCAACGGAGCGGCTGCGCTGGTGCTCGTCGCACGGGAGTTACCCTCACGCGGCCATGCATCCTCGTCGTTTCGTCGCGCTGCTCGGTCCTCTCCTGCTCGCCGCGTGCGGGCCGACCGCCGACGAGATCGCCGGGGCGGTGCTGTTCTTCTCGCCGGTCGTGTACCTGGCCGCGATGTGGATCGTCTCCCTGCTGCACGCGATGTGGCGGGACGCGTTGCCCGACGTGAACTTCGGGCGCGGCAGCCACGTCGCGGCCGTGGCCCTGTTCTTCGGGTTGGCGCTCTACGGGGCCGGTTACGCCGATGCCGGGCTGTTCGGGGCCGACCTGTGGCTCGTCGGCTCCGCGCTGCTCACCGGGTGGTTGCTGCTCGCGCGCTTGACCCTGCGCAGCGGCTGGGGCTTCCGCTGGGGCGGGCTGGTGATAAACGGCCTGCTGACTGCGCCCATGCTGCTCGATCTGCTGACGACGGTGATCACGCCCGAGATCCGTCTCCTCGTCCTGTACACGTATTTCTGCGGAGGCGGCGCCGGACTGATTCCGCTGCTGCTCCTGATCGTGATGCTGATCGAAGCCGCGAGGGGTTCACGGGCCGCCCGCGCTGCTGCGCGTCGCTAGCACGAGACTCGATGAACAGACTGTTCATCCAGCGATCGCAAGACAAGCGTGAGCGCGCCTTCTGTGACGACTCGGGCCTCACCGACCGAGTGCTCTCGGAGCTCAAGTTCCGCGCGCATTCGACTGCGGAACCCCGTGCACGCTTCGAGACCAGGTCCTCGCCGGGAAGTACCACATCGTCCGGCGCCCCGCAGAGCGCTCGGCAGTGCTTTGCCTGAGCTGCCGCTTCAACCTCCCCGTCGCTCCGCACGTGTGTGATCGCTTCAGGACCTGTCCCATCGGGCAGATCGTGCTCGACGAGCAGCACCGCGTACTGCTCGCTCGCTAGCCACACCTTCACCTCCGCGACGCTGGCCGCGTGCGTTACTTCATGCGCCCTCAAGAGCTGCTCCATCGCCGTGCGGTCCCGAAGCGCGCGTGCGCTGGAACGAACCTCGGTGACCTGTCCTAACGGTCATAGCCGCGCCGCGCGAGAGTGCCAGCGCGATCGTCGGCGTCGAGCGCGACCCAGCTACATGAGAAGATAGCCGCCGAGATGATTCTGGCTGTGTACGACAACAACGGCGGCGGCGCCCGGGAACATGGACGTTCAATGAAGCACCACTGCAACCCTGCCTGGGACCAGGCAGAGCGGCAAGCTCGCGACTGGGCCGCCCGCGTCGGCCTCGTCACCACCGACCGCGACCACCGCCGGCTGGCGAAGATGGGGCAGGGACGCATGGCCGGCTGGCTCGCGCCGCACGCGGATCCAGGCGAGCTCGCCCTGCTCGCCCAGTGGGGAGCTTTCATCGCCCTCGTCGACGATATCTATGACCGTGACTCGCAAGCCGGGCCCGCGCAGGTCGACGACTTGATGGATCGGCTCGTCGCCGTCGTGACCCACTCCTCGGTCGACCATGACACCTCGATCCCGGCGGTCCGGGCCCTCGTGGATCTGTGGCCGCGCTCGGTCGCAGGGGCCGCGCGCGGGTGGGCTCCGAGGTTCGCCGAACACTACCGGCGGTTCGCCGACGCGACCCGCGAGGAGGCGCGCCTGCGGGCCGGCGGTGTCCGCCTGGACCTGAAGCGGTACCTCGAGCTGCGCCGTCATACGATCACCGCGATGCCCGTGCTCGACCTGATCGAGCGCACCCTCCCGGCCGAGGCCGACGCCCTCGACGAACTGCGGTGGATGGTCGTCGACGCGATCGCGTGGACCAACGACCTCGCCTCGGCCGAGCGCGAGTTGGCCGAGGGCGCCGACAACCTCGTCGGCGTGGTCGCTCGCGAGCACCGCTGCGACCGCCACGAGGCCGCCGCGATCGTCCGCGCCATGCTCGACGAACGCATGGACGACTTCGACGATGCCGCCGCCGCGCTGACCACCGCGGGCCCGTGGCAGGCCGGACTCGGCCCCCGCCTCGCGCTCCTCCGGGCCGCGCGCGACGGCTCACTCGCCTGGCAGGGCGAGACCCATCGCAACCGCGCCGAGCCCAGCGACGCCGGCGGCCCTCGCTCCGTCCCGGGCGTCGACCCGCTGATCCGCCACTTGATGCCCGCCGTCGCCGCCGACGGGGCGGTCCGCGACCGCTGCGCCAGCCGCGTCCTCGAGACC
Organism: Nannocystis punicea; assembly: GCF_026965555.1. Taxonomy (GTDB): domain Bacteria; phylum Myxococcota_A; class Polyangia; order Nannocystales; family Nannocystaceae; genus Nannocystis; species Nannocystis punicea. Next base: position 8,549,571 of record NZ_CP114040.1, read on the forward strand.
GCGCTGCTGCTCTCCCTGCTCCGAGCCACCGATACCCACCCGGCCGAGCAGGAGCTCGCCACCCGCTACCTGCGAGCCCGTCGGCCCGACGCCGACGCCCTCGACGCCCTCCTGATCGACGCCTGCCTCGACCCCGAGACCACCGCGCCGCGGGCCGTCGCCGCCGCCGCCGCGCTGGCGCTGCCGCTGAGCCGCGGCACCGGTGGCCGCGGCCAGCTCAAGTTCGCGATGCTGCGGGTGGTGCTCCACTTGTTGTGCGGCGCGCCCGTGGGTGACCTCGAGATCCCCCCACTCTCCACGATCGACGAGAGCACGACCTTCACCGAGGTTCACCGGCTCGTCCTCCGCATCGTCCAGGCGCCACACCTCCATGCGGTGTCCACCGGCGAGCGCGAGCGGCTGCTCGACCTGCTCGGCACCAGCCGCAATCGCGTGCTATGGGAGGCCAGCGCCACGACCCACCTGCTCGGGCTCCACGCCGTGCGCAGGTTCCGTCCGACCCACCGCGTGATCGCCGACGGCCTTCTGCGCCTGACTCTCGCGCAGAACCCCGATGGCGGCCTGCCCTTCCTCGACAGCCAGGACCTCTGGCTCGCGGCCGTCGCCGGGCTCGCCTTCCTCCACCACGCCCGCCTGCGCCCGCTCACCCGCCGCATGGCGGCGTTCGTCGCCGCCTGGCAGGCGCGCGACGGCGGCTGGCCGTTCGCCTCCGGCATGATGCAGACCGACGTCGATACGACGACCCGCTGCATGGAGTTCCTGCGGGCCGCCGACGCCCATCGCTACCGCGTCCAGCTCGACCGCGGCGCCGCCTACCTCGTGCGCATGGCCGGGCCGACTGGCGGGTTCCCGACGTGGGTCCGCGGCGAGGTCCCCGACCTCGACATGACTGCGGGTGCGATCCTCGCCCTCGCGCCCGACGGCCAGCGCCACCGCGACCTGCTCGTCGTCGCCACCGACTTCGTCCTCGCCGGGCAATTGCCCGACGGCACGTTCGAGCGCAGCTGGACGCTCAGCGAGGCCAGCGCGATCCTCCGCGTCGTCGACGCCCTCGACGCAGTGCGCAGCAGCTCGTCCCCCGCGGTGGTCGATCGGATCGCCGCCGCGATCCAGCGCGCGGTGGCCCGGCTCGCCGCCACCCAGAACCACGACGGAGGCTGGGGCCGCGAGCCCGATGCGGACAGCGACGTCCTCTCGACCGCCCAGGCCCTCCCCGTCGTCGTCCGCCACGGCGACCCTCGCCACGCCGCACGCGCGCTCGCCTATCTGCTCGCGCGCCAGGACCCCGACGGCGGGTTCACCTCGATCCCCGACCAGGTCGGGCCGCGCCCGCTGCCGTTCGACTTCCCGGTTCTGGCCGACATCCACGCCCTCACGGCCTTCCAGCGGTCCGCCGAGCTCACCAACACCGCCGCCCTCGCCGGCCGCACGCCGCGGACCGGAGACCCCGACTGGTCCGCGCTCGCCTCGAAGATCCGCGGCGTCGTCGTGCGCCCGCGCGACCCCGCGTACGAGCAGGGCCGTCTGCTCGTCAACCAGCGCTTTGACGACATCCGCCCGCAGGCCCTCGTCTACCCGGCCTGCGTCGAGGACGTCGCAGCGATCGTGCGGTTCGCCCGCGACCGCAGCGTCCGCCTCGCGCTGCGCTCCGGCGGGCACAGCTACGCCGGCTACTCGACCGGACCCGGCCTCGTGCTCGACGTCGGCTCGCTCAACACGACGAGCGTCGGCGGCGGCCGGGCCCTGTTCGGCGCCGGGGTCAAGGGTATGCAGGCCCACCTCGCCCTCGCGGCCGCTGGCGCCGGGCTGCCGCTCGGACGCTGCCCGACGATCGGCCTGGCTGGCGTGACCCTTGGCGGCGGCTTGAGTGCATTCACCCGCGCGTGGGGCCTCGCCTGCGATCACCTGCGCAGCGTCGAGCTCGTCACTGCGGACGGCCGGATCCGCCGCGTCGGGCCGTGCTCCGAGCCGCCCGACGACGACCTGTTCTGGGCCCTGTGCGGCGGCGGCGGCGGAAACTTCGGCGTCGTCACCTCCTTCGAGTTCGCCACCGAGGTCACCCGCGACCGCCACTTCGCCAGATTCATCCTCACCTGGCCCGCCACCGACACGGCCGCCGTGATCCGCGGCTGGACGCACTGGAACGCCGACCAGGACACGCCCCGCGCACTCTGGAGCGCGTTCGAGCAGCTCAGCGACGCCGGCGCTCCTTCCCTGCCCGCCGTGACCGGCACCTTCATCGGCACCTCCGACGCCCTGCAGCGTGCGCTGGACCGTCTGGTCGCCGCCGTCGATCGCCACGAGGCCCAACGCCTGATCACCCCGTGCAGCTATATCCAGGCCGCCAGCGAGGCGGAGCGGTGGGGCGGCGGGGCCTGGGGCGCCCGTGTCGCCTTCGCCGCCAAGTCGCACATCGTCCGCCGGCCGATGTCCCCCGCCGCGGCCCACGACATGGCCGAATCGCTCATGCAGCTCCACAGCCTCACCGGCGTCGGGGGCGCCAGCGGCCTGCTGATCGACGGGCTCGGCGGGGCCGTCGGCGATCGCCCCGCCGACGCCACCGCCTTCCCGCACCGCACCGCCGTCGGCATCGTCCAGTACCACTCCTACTGGACCGCGCTCACCGACCGCGCCCACGTCGAGCGGCGAATCCAGTGGTTGCGCACCATCCACGCTGTCATGCAGACCCACCTCGGCGTCGGCGGCTACACCAACGGCATGGACCCCGAGCTGCGCGACTGGCCCGCCGCCTACCACGGCGACAACTACTCGCGGCTGCAGCGGGTCAAGGCCACCGTCGACCCCGCGCAGTTCTTCGACTTCCCGCAGGCCATTACACCTTGGTGATGGGAGCCGCAATGCATGGGGCGGTCCGGGGTGAGTGGCTACCGCCACTGCAGAACCATGCCCGCGAAAGTCGCCGCGCTGGCGCTGGGCGTTCGCTCCCGCAAAGCTGGCGTCGCTGAGCACGTGCGAGCGACACCGGCGCTCTGACGGGCCGTCGTGCCCCGGCGTAGCGTCAGGGCGAGCCGCTTGCTGGCCATGCTGCGCGACGGCCCCGAACGCGACGCGGAGGCGCGAGCCGCAGCGAGCAGCTCTCGGCGACGACGGTGCGGGCGACGGCCGGGGCGTCGCGCGGCTCGATCGTCAGCACGAGCTCCCACCGGCGATCGCCGCGACGGCGTGCGCTCACGGCCTCGGCGTCGCACGCGTCAAGCTGGCCGGTCGAGCAGGTGCTCAGGCGGCGCCTCGATCAGCGTGCCGTCGACCGAGAAGTGCTCGCTGCTCATCGGCTCATCACGTCGGCGGCGGCAGCGGGGCGCCGACCTGGAAGCGCGGCGCACCGGTGGCCTGATCGACGGCGAGCAGCATGCCTGGCTTGAAGATGTACAGGTTTTGCGCTGGCGAGCCGGCGTGCGAGGCGAGCAGCAGCGAGTGGTACAGGTTGTCCGAGGGGTTGGGCGACACCGTGGGCATGTCGCCGCGGGCGACGCTCCGCGCCCACAGCAGCTCGCCGGTGCGCGCGATCGAGGCGACGATCTCGATCCTCTCGATGCGCTGCTCGACCTTCTTCGCCTCGAACGAGGTCGACGACGGGTTGTTCTGGGCCGTCACGTGGCGGTACTCGGTCATGTCGAAGAAGGCGCGCGGCCACGACAGCTCGAAGCCGACGATCGAGGGTTTGAAGTCGATGCCCGCGGCGTACGACGGCAGGCGGACCAACAGCCAGTCGTCCTCCCGGCGGAACATCACGTCGCTGACGTGGAGCATCACGGCGCGCTTCGGGTCGCCGTCGGTGGTCCGCATGTCGGAGCAGTACTCGCGCCCATACACGCGTCCACCGGAGTACCTGCCGCAGGCATCCTCGGGATAGCCGCGGAGGCGATCGTCGGCCGCGTACGGCGTGGGATCGGCGTGCGCGTTCTGCATCGCGCTGATGCTCTTCGCGTCGCCGCCGTCGCCGGCGGGCAAACAACCTGCCGGTCGATCGCTGCGCGCGTCGGCGAGCACGCCGGCGGCGCTGAGCATGACGCCGCCGTCTCGATCGTCGGCGATCGAGATCCAGAAGTCGCTGCCGACGAGGCACGCGGCGCCCGTCGCCGGCGGCACCTGCGACGGGAAGTTGCCGGTCTTGACCGAGGCCCCGCCCTCGGCGACGAGCATCCACGTGCGATTCCCGGCCACGAGATAGACGCCGGGGCCGGCGAGCGTCAGCGGCACCGCCGGCACGAGCTCCTTCACCCGCCAGCCGTCCTTGCGCACCAGGTCGGCCGGCACGGGGCCGGTCGAGACCTGCCAGAGCACGCGCCCGCTGGCCTCGTCGAGGGCGACGAACTTGCCCTCGGCGCCCTCGTGGACCCATCCTGCGACCTTGCCGTCGGCGGTGCGCGCGGGGATCGAGGCCCAGCTCGCGCCGGGCAGGACGACGGGCGCGGGGTCGAAGGCCGGCACGGACCAGGTGCCGACGATCGGGCCCTTGAGCGTGGTCTCTTCGTAGCTCTTGGCCTGCATCAGCCGGCACGTGACGACCATGAGGCCCAACAGGGCCCCGATGGCGAGGAAGATGCGCGCGCCATTGTTCACGGCCGCGACTATAGCGACGACGCGCGCGCGAGAGGGCGCAGCGTCGCCGCGGACGCGTGCGTCGTCTCCGCGCCCCTTCGCGCGACAGCGCCAGGTCCCGGGCACTCCCGATGCGACGCGACGAGCCGCTCCAGCGTCCGATCCTGTCCCCACGAACAGCTCGCCTCGCCCGCCCGCGCAGCCCCGCCGGCCTGGCTCTCGCGTACGGGCCGATGGCGGTCGCATGTCCTTCGCTACATGTCTCTAAGGCTCCATCGTGGCTCCGAGCGCCGTCACAACGTGGGCGTGGCCCCGCCATCGATGCGAAAGGTCGCGCCCGTCATGAAGTCCGTCCGCGGACTGGCGAGGAAGCACACCGCTGCAGCGATGTCGGCCGGCGTGCCGAGGCGAGCGACCGTCTGATGGACCGCGTTCTTCAGCACCCACGCACGCCCTTCGGCGGGATCGGTCCCGCCGTGCCTGGCGGCAACCTCGCGGAACCCCCCGTCGAGGGCGGGCGTGTCGATGAGCCCGGGCATGATGCCGTTCGACGTCACGCCGGTGCCGGCGTCGACACTATCATCCCGGCGGTGGACAGCAGGCCAAGGCCTGCGGCCAGCGGCTGCCCAGCCGTCGAGACAAGCGGACCCGTTGCGGTGGGGACAACATGGCCCGAGGGACATGTTGAGCGCGTCGAAGTGAGCGCGGCGGGTCGCGGTAGGAGCTGCTTCGTGACGGCACCCAGGAGCTCGCGTCGCCGTCCTCCGGGTCGAGCGCGAAGTGATTGTGTTGACGATAAGTGGCCCGAACGACGCCCGCCGGATGATTGCGCGCAGCTCACAAGCTTGCGGCGTGAGATGGTGACCACATGGACATGTCCGAACGAGCGTGCGGTGGGCTGGCCCGGGCGTCACTTCGGCCGGCAAACGTCGAACCGCTCGGGCAGCACCATGCGTCCCGCTCGTGACATTCGCGCGTGGACCGGCGCGGCTCGAAGCCGAGGCGGTGTGGGTCAGTCGATCCAGGCGAGCAGCTCGATGTTTTCGATCATGGCGGTGCCGTCGCTCCGCCGGCGAGACAGGTGGAGGAATCGGCGGTCGGCGGTGCGGCCGAGCGCGAAGTCGAGGGCGTCGAGCTCGCGGGCGGACGGGTTCGATGCGTCGCGTCGCCACGAAAAGCCCGACCAGGTGCCGAAGTCAGCCTTCAGGTTCTCGACGCGTTCGGGCTTGTCGATGACGAGCTCGCCGTAACGCAGGCGGCCGTCGGCCTCGATGGCGAGCTGGGTGAGCGGGGCGAGGGCGCCGGTCGCGGTGAACCGCAACGCGTCCCCGTCGATCCGCACCTCGAGGTCGTGCCTGTCGCCCTCGGCGAAGAGCGGGTTCTCATAGGCGTGCACGAGCTTCTGATACTCGGCCTCGGTGATGGCGAAGTTCGGGTGGTACGGCAGCCGCGCGCCCGGCGGCAGTTGCAGCTCGGTGAGGTACTGCTGCAGCCAGTCCTGCTGGACCGCCATGGCCTGGGTGAAGCGGAGCTGCACCTCGCCGAGCTCCGCCGGGAGCGACGGCGTGACCGGCACCGCCGTGTGGTGCCCCGGCTCGAGGAGCCAGTGCTCGCGCGCCTGCGCGGCGACGGGTGCGGGCGAGGCGGGCGGAGGCGCGGGCGCCTCACACGAGCAGGCGATCAGAGCGAGGGCGGCGAACAGCGGGGCTCTCGTTAGCATGCGCCGGCTGACGATCGTATGCGAACGCGAGGGACGTCAAGCCGGTGCCGTGACTGGACTCCCAGCGGGGGTCAGGGTCGACCGGGAGCAGCTAGCGACCGCGAGGTGCTACTCGCTACTGCGCCGGCGGCGTCCGACCGACCTGGTACAAGGGACAGCATGCCCAAGCCTCGCACCGCACCGCGCCGTGAGATCGTCAGCTACATCCGTATGAGCACGCTGAGCTGTCCGACGCGACAGCTCGCGGAGCGATCGGAGGTCGCTTCTGCTCGCGGGCCCGCTTGCGCCGGAGGCCTTGCATGTGCGATCAGGCCAGGAATGCCCGCATCGAAGTCCCTCACCGAGCACGTCGGCGCAATCGCGCTGCCCAGCGATGTGCCCACGCAGGTCGACGCTTCACTCGCGGCGACGAAGAAACCGCTTTTGCACACCGCAGCCGGACGCGAGCCTCCTGCGCGCGAAGCTCGCCGCCGGTGCAACCACGGCCGCCGAGCTGCTGCATAGTCAGCAGACAGCGATCGGGCCGGGCGATGCGTGCCGAGGATCGACACTTCTGTGCCGCCCTCGGCGGGCTCGAGGATCAAAAACAGCGGCTCACCGCCACTTGTACACAACAACGCGTACTTGCCCGCGGTGAGGCGCGCGCTGACCTCTTCGAGTTGCAACACGATGTGACTGAGATAGCCAAAGCTGTTGATGTCGTCGTTGAAGATGAGCGGCAGCATGTCGAACATCAAGACTGTGCGATCTAGCCGCGGCGTCCACGGCGGCCGGTCTTGCAAAAATGCTCCGAGCGTCATTGCACTCGGCGGCGGAAATGCATCGCGTTCGTCGTCTGGATCCACCACATAGAGCGTCAACACAGCATTTCTCCACGATGTGCGCGCCGCGCTTCGGTCGCTTGTTTGGTGTTGATGCCCATCGTGCCTCCTGGGTACGGCCCGTACGGTAGCATCGAACGGCCGCAGATCGGTTCCTTCCACGTGTCGCAGCGGTGTGCGAGGGGTGATTTCGGGATGCTGCGCACGGCTCCGCCGCCGGTACCGCGTGTTCACGCCCTCGGGTCGTCGCCCGCGTGGCTGGGCCCCGGTGGCCCGGTGGCGCGTTGCAGCCCCTCGATGATCCGTCGCCGGCGACGCGTTGTACGTCGCGCTCGCCGGGCCGATCGGGCTGTTGAAACGCTTCGCGCCGGGCCGCGGGCCGCGGCGCCTGAGCGTGTCGCTCAGGGCTCCTTCACCCCCAGGCGATCGAGCATCCAGGCGTACGTGAACGCCGTATCACGCAGCTTGTCGTAGCGCCCGGAGAGCCCCCCGTGCCCGGCCGCGCCGAGGTGGATCCTCAGCAGCACTGGGTTCTGGTCCGTCTTCGTGGCCCTGAGCTTCGCCACGTATTTCGCCGGCTCCCAGTACATCACCTGGCTGTCGCTGTACGACGTGCGCACCAGCACCGGCGGGTAGGCCTTCGGCGCGATGTTGTCGTACGGGCTGTACTGGAGCATCATCGCCAGCTCGTCCGGCTTCTTCGGGTTCCCCCACTCCTCGAACTCCTCGACCGTGAGCGGCAGCGACTCGTCGAGCATCGTGTGGATCACGTCGACGAACGGCACCTCGGCCACCACCCCCGCGAACAGGTCCGGCCGGAGGTTCACCACCGCCCCCATGAGGAGCCCGCCCGCGCTGGCCCCCTGGATCACGATCCGCCGAGGATCCGCCCACCCCTCCGCCACGAGCGCCTCGGCCGCGGCGACGAAGTCGGTGAACGTATTCATCTTCTTCTGCATCCGCCCGTCCTCGTGCCACCGCTTGCCCATTTCCCCGCCGCCCCGCACGTGTGCCGTCGCGCTCACCACGCCCCGGTCGAGCAGCGAGATCCGGGCCGACGAGAACCCCATGTTGATCGAGTGGCCATAGGACCCGTAGCCATAGAGGTGGACCGGGTTCTTCCGGTCCGGCGCCGCGCCCTTCCTGGCCACCACCGAGATGGGCACCTTCGTCCCGTCCTTCGCCGTCGCGAATACCCGGCGCACTTCGTACCGTGACGCGTCGTAGCCGCCCGGCACCTCCAGCCGCTTCCGCAGCGTGAGCGATCGCTTCGCCGGGTCGTATTCATAAACGGTCTCGGGCGTGATGGGCGACTCGTACCCGATCCTGTAGGACGTCGCCCCGAGCTCCGGGTTGGCTCCGGGCCAGACCGAATAGACCGCCTCCGGCAGCACGACGCGGTGCGACGCGTCGAGCGAGAGCTGCTTGCCCTGCATGAACCGCAGGTGGCGCACCCCATCCTCGCGCTCGACCAGCACGGTGAAGCCCTGAAAGGCGTCCGCCCCCTCCAGCATCACCCCGGGCCTGTGCGGCACCACCTCCTTCCAGCTCGCGCGTCCCGGCCTGTCGAGCGGCGCCGATACAAGGCGGAAGTTCACCGGCTTCGCCCCGCCCGCCGTCGCCGCCGAATTCGTGGTGATGAGCAGCTCCTTGCCCCGGTGCTCGACCGAGTACTCGTGCCCCTGCTCCCGCGGCTCCACCGTGACGAGCGGCCCCTCCGGCCTGTCCGCGCGCACGAAGCGCACCTCGCTCGTGATCCGGCTCTCGATGTTCACGAAGACGATCTCCCGGCTCCGCGAGCGGTGCACATGGACCCGGAAGCGCTCGTCCTTCTCGTCGTGCACGAGCGCGTCCTTCGCCGGCTCTTCCCCCAGCCTGTGCCGATAGAGCCTGTGCGAGCGCTTGGTGGTCGGGTCCTCCACCGTATAGAACACCGTGCGGCCGTCCTTCGCGAACGCCACGCTGGTGACCCGTTCGATGCGCTCCGGCAGCTCCTTGCCTGTGCGCAGGTCCTTGAAGCGCAGCACGAACTGCCTGAACCCCGTCGTATCGATGCCGTATGCGAGGACGCTCCCGTCATTGGAGACCGACTTCGGCCCGAGGCCGACGAACTTCTCGCGCTTCCCGATCTCGTTCAGATCGAGCAGGATCTCCTCGTTCGCCGCCTCGCCCCCCTTCACCGCCTTCCTGCAATGGATGGGGTACTGCTTGCCCTTCTCGACCCGCGAGTAGTAGAGATAATCGCCGTCCTTGTACGGCACGTCCACGTCCGTCTCGACGAGGCGCCCCAGCATCTCCTCGTGCAGCTTCTCCCGGAGCGGCGCGAGGTGAGCGGTCATTGCCTCCGCGTAAGCGTCCTCGGCCCGGAGGTGGTCGAGCACGTCGGGCGCGTCCTTCCTGCGCATCCAGTGGTACTCGTCGACGAGCTTCAGCCCGTTCGCGAGCTCCACCACGTGAGGCTCCTTGCGCGCCACCGGCGCCGCCGGCCCGGTGAGCCCCGCCTCCGCCGCCCCTGCCTTGTCGGGCGTAGGCGTGGCCATCGCCGCCGGCGCGGGCGGCTCGACCTGAGGCGGGGCCGACACGCAGCCCACGGAGATCAGGGTGGAGAGGAGCGGCAGGCGCAGGGACCGGAGCGACATTGGTAGATCCTACTTTCCTTTCCGCATGTGGCGGAAGAGTCGAGCAAGACCCCGTTCAAATGTTTTGGCTCAGCTGGAGGTGGGACAAGCCCCAGTCCGGTAGAAGGAGCCGGGGCAAGGACCGCCCATGAGGCAACCCGTGGCAAGTCGCCTCGAGCTCCTCGCGGCCGCGGCCGCGGCGATCGAACCGGCGTCCGCAAGGTCCGTGGTGGGGACGCGGCACCTGGAAGATCCGCCACGTGCCCAAGGTCGGCGAGGTCGTCTGCGCCCCAAGAAAAACCGAAGCAGCATGCGCCGCGTCGTCTCACGCGCACTCTTGAGCCCCGCCCAGGCGGCAGTGGCCGAGTTGACAGAGCGTGTCCGGGTGCTCCACGAGAAGAACGTCGCGCTCGACGGCCGGAAGTTCGTCGGGTGTAACCCGGCCGTCTTGGCGGCGGCGACCAGGTCGAAGTCGGAGCCGACCAGACGATCAGGTTGGTCGGTCGCGTCCTCGCGGCGCCGTCGTTGCCGTTGCGGAGGCGTCCGTGCGCGCAGGCGGGTTCGCCTACCGGCTCGTGATTCGCACACGCCCGTAGGAGCTCCGGCTCGATCAATGCCTTCACTTCCTCGATGCCCTCCTGACGGCGGGCGTGGAGCTACCCGCGTCCGAGCGTCGAGTATATTGATGGTCAGTTCGCGGAAGCTGAATGCCAAACTCGAGAGGAACATCGCGGATCGCCATGTGACGACCTCTCAGCCGAGACTGACCCTGTGCGTCTCGCGGAATGGCCAGTCGCCGTTCGGAAGCATCAATTGCCAGGCCGCCTCGACGAGACACTCGCCCATGCCCTTGCCGCGGGCGCTTGTCGCCTGGACATCGACGATCTCGACGCCGGTCGTCTCGAGCTCGAGCTCGACTTTCCAGCCGCTCGCCGGTTTGTGCGCGGCGACGCAGCGATCGACGGCGGGGGCCAGGAGGCTCTCGAGCGACGGCAACGGCGCTGCCCCGGACCCGCCCCCGCCCCCGCCGGCACCGACCAGGCCGAGCCCGCCGAGGCCGAGCGATTCGCCGATCTCCTCGCCGAGCAGGCCCTCGGTCGACGGACGGACGCCGGGCTCGGTGGCGAGGTACGAGGTCACCGGCGAGACCGCGCGGCCGGCGAACGCGACGCGCAGCATCTCCTCCTTCGTCAGCTCATCATGCTCGTCCTCGGAGAACACGAACGCGGCGGTCGCGGCGTCGAAGCCCGGCTCGTGGCGAACGACTCTGCGGAACGGGGTCGCCCAGATCTTGCCGGTGATGACGACGCTGCGCGTCGGATCTTTCGCGGCGATCATCGCCCGGTAGCCCGCGCCCTCGCGCAGCGTCTCGGGCACCGCCTGCGCCTCGGACAGGTCGACGCCGCGGATCGCGAAGTGATCGATGGCGATCGGTCGCACGAGCCCGAGCATCGTCTTCGCCAGCGCCTTGTCGCCCTCGGGGGCCGACACGGCGAACAGCACGCCTCGATGGCCCTCGGCGATCGGCGCCAGGTCGTGCGCGTCGTCGCGGCGGATCCACGCTTCGCTGTCCTGCTCGGGGATCACGAGGTGAGTGACCGTCGCGCCCGGCGCCTGCGCGAGCGCCGGGTCGGCGAGCGCGTTGCGGAAGCGGGTGCGCAGCAGTGCGTCGGTCAGCGCGACGATCCGCGTCGGCCCGTGGCGGCCCTGCAATGCGGTCGCGGCGAGCTCCAGGCCCTCGTCGAGCGCGCTGCCGTTGCCGCCGTTCAGCGTCCCGGCCGCTCGCGCTTTGGCCAGCGCGGCCGTGACGTCCTTCGCCGCGACGAATTGCCCGAACGCGCGGCGGGCCGTCCGGTCGAACGCGACCAGCTCGACCGACGCGTCGGGCACGTGCGACAGATAGGCGTCGACGATCCGCAGCTGCGCCGCGGTCTCCGCCTCGGGTACCGAGCGCGACACGTCGAGCACGAACACGACCGACGCGCGGCGCGGCAGCTCGCGCAGGCGCGGCGCGGCGTCGATCTCGAGGCGCGTGAAGCCGCGCTCGGCCGAGGCGACGACGCGGCCGAGGCGAGCGGCCAAAGTGGCGAGCGGCGGCGGCTCGACCTCGATCACGGCGTGGTCGCCGTTGCCGTCGCCGTCGGGCGCGTCGGGGATGAAGCGCGGCAGGTCGACCGCGGTCGCGCGGATCGGCGCCGCGCCGGCCTTCGCCGGCGTCAGCGTCAGCGACCAGGCGTCGAGGCTGCCGACGTCGAAGCCGGCGTGATCGGAGACGACCAGGTGCCACGCGCCGAGCGATGACATGCCCTTCGGGACAGGGTCCCTGGGGCTCTTCGGCGCCGGCGCGGGCAGGTCGAGCTTGAACGTGCCGCGGATGTCGTTGCTGCCGCTGTTACCGCGGGCGACCTCGACGTGCTCGCCGGCGGGCGTGACGAGGTGGACCTGCAGGTCGCCGGAGAACGTGTGGTCGATCTCGAGGTTGACCTCGGCGGCGAGCACCGGTTCGTCGCGCTCGATGTCGAGGCGGCTGAACACGTATCCCGCTCCCGGATCGGGCGCGCCGTCGCCGACCCACTCGGGCTTCGGCAGCGGTGCGAGCACGACGGCGGCGTCCGGCGCGACGCGGTTGCCGGCGACGCGGACGACCGTGCGCGCGTCGCCGTGGCCCGGGTCGACGCGCAAGATCGGCGCCGCCAGCGGCAACGTGCCGTCGGTGCTCGCGTCGGGCCGCGGGTACGTGATCACGTAGCGGCCGTCGCGGTACTCGAGCGGGGCGGTCAGCGTGTACTCGACGGTGTGGACGGTGCCCGCCAGCACCGGAAACACCCGCAGGTGCACCGAGTCGGCCCACACCCACTGCAGCAACGCCGGGTCCTTCGCCTCCCACGCGCCGATGCCAGTCAGCTCGCGGTACTTGGCGAGCGCCTCCTCGGCCTCCATCAATTCGCCGGTGTACCAGCGGTCGCGGGCGCGGATACGCAGGCCAGTCACCGCCGCGCCGTGGGCGAGGTCGATGCGCAGCGCCGCCTCCTCGGCCCGCGTACCGGCGTTGGCGAAGGTCCGGCGCACGCGGTAACGGGCGATCCCGTCCTCGATCCGCACCGTCGCCTCGTGCGACACCTCCGTCAGCGGCTGCCCGCGGGCGGACGCCAGCCGGTCGGCTGCGGCCGGCGCGGGCGAGAGGGTCGCGAGCACGGCGAGGAGCACGGCGGTGCGCTGCATGGGCCCTGCGACAATCGCCGCGTCGCGAAGTTCTCCGGCCGCACACGCACGCCGCGTGCGGCGGGCTCGGGAACCCCAACGACGGCGCGAGCGCTTCCGGCAACATCTCGGCCTCGCGGTGTGCCTGCCTCGAAGGTCGTCGTCGAGACCCGAACCCTTTCTCCCGAGGAAGAGAGGAAGAAGGGATCCACGTCACGAGCTCTGTCTCGAGGCGAGATCGACCCCCGCGGATCGCTCAAGCTCGTCCACGAACGTGGCGAGCGCGTCGAGGCGGTCCTTGGCCGTCAGGCTGCCCCCTCCCGGGGCAAAGTTTAAGGCGCTCGCAACGACACCCCGGAAGCACCAGCGCCATGGAGAGGACGCCGCCGTCGCGGGCTCGAAGACGGCAGCCTGAAAGCGCCTCCGAAAGGCCTGCCGGCAGGACAGCGACTGTAATGGCTCGCGGTGCTGGCCCAGATGCTGTTCCGCGACGCCGTCGCCGAGGTCGAGGACAGAGGCTCGGCGTGTTGCTCGGCGGGCGGGCGGCCGCGCAGGGTTGGGCAGCTGCCGGAGAAGGAGTAATACGGGGCATGACCGCGACCGAACCGAAGAAGCTCGAGATCAAGACCGACGACGGCGTCTGCCCCGCCCATGTGCACGGCGCCGATGGTGCCACCCGGCCTGGCGTCCTTCTCTTCCCCGACGCGGGCAGCGTGCGGCCCGCCTTGGATGAGGTGGCGAGCCGCCTAGCCGCGCTTGGGTACGTCGTGCTGCTGCCCCACATCTTCTACCGCGCCGGAGAGTACGCGCCCTTCGACCCCATGACCGTCTTCACCAACCCCCCAGAGCGGGAGCGGCTCATGACCCTGGTGCGCTCGCTCGACCTCGCCTCGGCGATGCGCGACGCGGGCCACTTCATCCGCACACTCCGCGAGCAGCCTGGCGTAGCGCCGGGGCCGCTCGGGGCCTTCGGCTACTGCATCGGCGGGCGCCTCACCCTCGCTACCGCCGGCACCTACGCCAGCGAGATCGGCGCGGCGGCGGTCATCCACGGCGGGGGCATCGCGAACGACGCCCCCGACAGCCCTCACCTCGCGGCCTCGAAGATCAAGGCGAGCCTCTACTTCAGCATCGCCGACGAAGACCAGAGCTGCACCCCCGAGCAACAGGGCAAGCTCGTGACCGCGCTCGCCGAGGCCCATGTGCAGTTCACCGTCGATCACTTCAAGGGCCGCAAGCACGGCTTCGCGGTGAAGGACTTCCCCGTCTACGACGCGGCCGCCCACGACACGCACTGGTCGCGCATCGTGGAGCTCTTCCACGCCTCGCTCCGCGCCGCTTAGCGCGTCCTCGTCAGTCGAACGAGGGCGTCTCGATGGGCTCGGAGGCCGCGCCGCGGCTTGTACCCGACGCTGGCGGAGCAACAGCTCGCGCCGAGCAACAGTGCGATCGCCAGCACGACGCGGCCGCCCGCGGTCGCTCGCGTGGTTCCTGTATCGCCAGCGCGGGCCGAAGTAGCCGAGCGAAACTTGAGTCGCGCAGCGTTCTGGCAGGTGCTCGCGTATTACCTCGACGCTGAAGCGGACGATGGCTTGAGCGACGGGGACTGGAGGTCCGAGCCCGACGCGATCGACATGGAACTGCTCGAGCACTGCAAGCTGCTCGAGAAGGACATCGTCATCGGCAAGACGGCCGAGCGCCTCACCGCCGGCGACGCCCCTCCATCGCAGGTTCACGCTGCTGGTCTCGGACCCGTTCTGGGTTGAGGTGAGCGAGTACCGCGCCGCGGAAGAAGCGCGAGGGGACCCGCCGCGAGAAATCGCGACCGACCGTCGATGTCTTCTTCGCGTAATGCGACGAGCAAGCGGCCGCTGTCCTCGGCGAGACGCCGATCGCCAGGGCCATCCACCATGCCCAGAACCAGCGCTCACGCGCTTCCTCGGCGACGGTCGCCTGCCGCTCGGGCTGCTGACCGCCGAGCAATACGAAGAGATGCTCAAGAGTTTATGAGTCATGCCGACCTGGCTCGCGCTAGCCGCGGCCCTCGCCGCCCCGCCATCCCCTGAGGGCCCCGTCCCCAGGGCCGCAAACTCGACCCCCGCGCCGACGAGCGCACCCGCGCCGACGACCGCGTCGACGTCCGCGTCGACGACCCCCCCCGCGAGCGCACCCGCGCCGACCGAGGGCCCCGCCCCCGGCCCGACCGCCGGTCCGAAGCTCTCCGTGCCGAGCTCGGTCAAGCCCTCCGGGACAGGTCCCATGGGGCCTGCATCTCCGGACAACCCCGCGGCGCTCGGCATGAGGCGCATGCGCGACGGCACCGTGCTGTACATCGACTCCGCCAGGCGCTTCACCGCCTCCTTCAACGACGACGGCACCGTCCGCCTCTTCAACCGCCGGGGCCGCGACCAACACGGCCGGTGGATGCCCCTCGCCACCCGCTGGGAGCTGCGCCAGAAGGGCCTCACCGCCATCGGGATCTCCGGTCCGATCGAGTGGCTGCTCTGGCTGCAGCATCGCCTGGGCGGCCCCGAGCTCCACGCGTCGGCCAAGGCCGCATTCATGGCCCGCACCGCCGAGGTGCGCACCCGGATGAGGATCGACTGGACCCTGCGCCTGCTCGACGACCGCTTCAACTTCCTCAACCGGGAGCTGACCGATCTGTGGACGGCCCCCGGCCGCGAGGCCGCCGCCAGGCGCGAGCTGCTGTTCCAGCGCTGGGACGAGTGCGACGAGGCGTTCGCGGTCAGCCCCGCGGCGTCGGCGATCGACACCGCGCGCGCCGCGACGGCCGAGAAGGCCCGCCGGCTGATCGAGTCTTTCATAAGTCGCCAGCTCCCGCGCTACTCGGCGAGCGGTTACACCAAGGCTGAACTTTCGGACATGAACCGCCGGCGCCGCAGCAAGCAGGCGTTCGAGCCGTACAACGCACGCCGATGAAGGACCTGGCGAGATCACCTCGTCGGTCGAGCCGCACTCAGCCGATCGATCCCACGGCCCCGGCTCTGGTCGCCGCGTCCTTTCCGATGCCGACCTCTCCCCCCTGAGCGCGAACGTTGGGCTGCCGAGCGCACGGTCCGGGAGCACGATCACGCGGAGCAGTTGCTCGCGCTCCGAACCAAGCTCGACACGGTCGAGGGAGAACGCAATGCAATCGCCGTCGAACTGGCGGCGGTGACAGCGCTTGCGTGGACGAGACCTGGATGAGTGTCGACTGCCAGGCGCGCCGCTTCAGCATCGTGCCCGAGTGGTGTTTCGACAGCGCGGATGACCGTGTATCACCGCGAGCGCGACCTGGAGCCGCTGGACAGTCTCCCGCGGAACCTCGTCACGATGACGAGGATGGGGCGCGGCGGGATACACTGACGAGGCGGGTCCGACGAAATGAAGGGTCACGAGCAAGGCGGGTCGTTCGAGCTCGAGCAGATGCGGCGCTCGCTCAAGCAGAAGCTGTTTCAACGGACCGCCGCGCCGCTGAAGATCCACCGATTCGTCGTCCTCGAGCGGCTTGGCGAGGGCGCGATGGGCGTCGTGTTCTCAGCCTACGATCCGCTCCTCGACCGCAAGGTGGCGATCAAGCTCCTGCGCGCGTACCCCGGCGCCGGCGAGGACCGGAAGCGGCGACGCCTGCTCCGCGAGGCGCAGGCGCTCGCCCAGCTCGCGCACCCGAATGTCGTCGAGATCTACGAGGCGGGCGAGCACGACGGCGCGGTGTTTCTGGTGATGAGCTTCGTCCGCGGTCGCACCCTCCGCGCGTGGTTCGCCGAGGGTCCGCATCCGGTGGAGGAGGTGCTCCGCGTCCTCATCGCCGCGGGTCGTGGGATCGCGGCCGCCCACGCGGCCCGCATCGTCCACCGCGACATCAAGCCCGAGAACATCATGCTCGGTGAGGACGGGCAGGTCCGTGTGCTCGACTTCGGGCTCGCCGCGTTGCACACCCGCGACGAGGAACGGACCAGTCACGACGCGGCCGGTCCGCACGAGTCCGACGCGGTCGGCGACGATCGGACGCGCACCGGTCTCCGGCTCGGCACGCCCGCATACATGGCCCCGGAGCAGCAGGCCGGCGCGCCTGCGGATGCGCGTAGCGATCAATACAGCTTCTGTGCCGTCGTGCACGAGGCCCTCCACGGCGTGCGGGTCGGGGACACGTCGGCTTCGACGGCAGTCACCCGCGCGGCTCGCCCGGTCCCGACCTGGGTCGTCGCGGTCGTGGAGCGCGGTCTCGACTCGGACCCTGCCACGCGCTGGCCGACGATGGAGGCGCTGCTCGCGGCCCTGGCCGCAGATCCGCCGGCGGCCCGACGAAGGTGGTGCGCGCGTGTGTTCGGCGTCGTCGCGCTGCTCGCCCTCGGCGGTGTGCTCGTGACGCTGCTCGCCCGCGGTGCGACGGCGTGGTCGCGGCAGCGGGCAGAGCTCGAACTCGAGGCCCGGTTCAGCGCGATCGAGCCACATCTCGATCGCTGGTCCCGCGAGGGTCGACTCGCCGATGCACGGGCGCTGCTGCGGGAGCTCACCGAGCGCCCCGAAGTACGAGGAACTTCGGCCCGAGCGCGAGCCTGGCTACGGCAGGCCGCACGCGAGCGCGCCGTAGGCGACCGCGAGGGGACGATCGAGAGCCTCGCCGAGGTATACCTCGAGGGACCCGACGGCCTCGAGCAGAGGGTGGCTCGGCGCGACCTCGCCGAGCTGTTCGGCGATGACCACGACTGGTACTCCATGGCCGCCGTGCTCGCGGCGATCGACGACGGCGCCCTGCGGTCCGACCCGGCACTGATCGATCTGGCGATCACCTCGGCGGCCGCCGGTCGCGATCTGGCGCGTGCGCTCGAGCTGAGCCGCGAGCCGGTCGTGTCGCCTCGCGCGCGCGCGCTGGCACCGGTGCTCGCTGCGCTGGCGGCGACCACTGCGACCACGCAGTTTGGTGTAGGTGCGCTGGGCCTCGACGCCGACGGCGACGGACAGCGCGAGTTCCTGGTCCGGGGCGAGCCTGCGGGTGGGGTCGCGGCTTTCACCCTCACTCGCGCCGATCCGACACTGACGCCGCTGCACCTGCCCGCCAGGGCGCCTCCCGGGCTCCTGCCACTCGCGTCGGCGCCCGTCGCGCCCGGGGAGCCCGAGCGGGTGCTCGGGTGGGACGGCGAGGACGGAGTTGTTCTGTCCTTCGAGACAGGTGCGGCGCGTGAGCACCTGCGCTGGACCGAGGGGACCGTGGTCGCGGGGGCGAGCGCCGACCTCGACGGCGACGGGTTGCGCGAGCTGTTCGTCGGCACGGGACCCTACAGCCGTCGCCTGCTCGAGCTGCGCCGGGCCGGCGCGGGCTGGGAGACCGCGAGCGCCTATCCGCGGACGCACGGCTCCGAGATCACGGCGCTCCTCGGCGCCGACCTCGACGGCGATCGCATCGACGAGCTGGTGGTCGCGGCCGGCCCCTGGCGCGCCTACACCGTACGGGTATTGCGGCGTCCGCATGGCACCGATGCGCTCGAGCTCGTCGATCAGCGCCAGCTCGGGCACGTCACCGGGCTTCAGACCCTCGACGCACCGGGGCAAGCGCGCCGGCTCGTGGTGCTCAAGGGCGATCGCAGCGCCAATCGGCGGATCTTCCCGGCGAGCAGCCCGAGCGGTGCGCCGCCCGGCGTGTACTTGTTCGAACTCGCCGACGACGCGCTCGTTCAGCGGGCCTTCCTCCCGGCTCCACGACGCCTGAGCCACGAAGCTCCGCTCGACCTCGCCGGGCTGCACGTCGGCGACCTCGACGGCGACGGCCGCGACGACATCGTCGTGCACGTCCGCCGTCGCGTGGAGTGGCGCGACGCGACCGAGGACGCACTGCGGCCCCATGCGCACGGCATCCTGATTCACCGGCAGCTCGCCGAAGGTGACTTCGAATCGCTGCTGGTCGGCGGGATCGCCCCGCTCGCGTTCGCCGAGCTGGACGGCGACAGCGCGGCTGAACTGCTCGTGCGCGACACCGCGGGTGACTCACGGATCTACGCCCTCGGCGTCGGCGAGCGGGCGATGCCGCCGATCCCTGGCCCGCTCCCGACGCCGGCGCCGGACGATCCCTGGGCCGCGCGGGCGTGGAGTAACGCGGAGCGGCTCGTACAGCTCGGCTTGCGTGAGCGGGCGATCGCCGTGCTCGAGCGGTCGGCCGAACCGAGCACCTCCCCCGCGGCGGCTGCGAGCCTGCTGCGGCGTGCGGCCGAACTCGGTGAGCTGGGCCGGCAGTACGAGCGCTCCGCGGTGCTGTACGAGCGGGCGGCGCGGTCGCCCGAGCAGCGCGAGGCGGCGCTGTGGGCCGCGACCCGCGACTATTTCCGCGTCGGTCGCTTCGACGACGCCGCCCGGACCGCCGGTGAACTGTTGCACGAGGGCCTGCTCGATCCAACGCGTCGCCGTCAGCTCGAACAACTTCGGGACCTCGCGCTGGAGTCGACCGCCGAGCCGCGCCGGATTGCATGGACTTTCGATCGATCCCTCGCACCGGCCTGGCGCATCGTCGATCCGCTGGCACTACGCCGAGATCCACACGAGGCGACTCTGCATGTGCACGCATTCGCGGATCGCGGGACGATCGCCACGCTCCCGATCAGCTGGGATGCGCGGCAATTCACCCTCGAGCTCGAGCTCGAGCTGCTGCGCGCCGAGTGGAGCTCTGGCGTACGTTTCGAGCTCGCGCCCCGAGGCGGCGAGCCGGGACAGGCGGTCGAGCTCGGGCTCGGGGCCGGAGGTGGCGGCGGGATCGCGGAGCAACGGATTCACTGCAAGGTCCCAGGCAGCGACCGCGGCAAGTTCTTCATGCCGCCCGGCGGCAGCGGCGTGGGGCTTCCGCCCCGACGCGTCGTGGTCCGGCTCGACGTGCTACCGCTCCTCGGCGAGTGGGCCTGCGTGTTGACCGACGCCGACGGCCACGTGCAGCAGGAACGCGGCGCGCTCACGGTGGCACCGACACCGGGCGACTACGAGCTGCGGATCGCCGGCCACGCGGGCCGGCCCGAGGGCACGAGCGCATGGATGGAGCTCGCGCTCCGTCGCATGACCCTCATCGGCGTCGAGATCACCGAGCCCGACCCCGACGACCCACAGGCTCGCCTCGCGCGCGCGCTCGTCGAGGGCGACCCGGTTCTGGCGCTCGCCGCCGCCGCGGATCCGCGGCTCGACGCGGGGTCGACGGAGCTCGGGCGCGGGGCAGCGTTACTCGAGCTCGGGCGCTGGGACGAGGCGGCCGCGCTGCTGGCCCCACGGCTGGGTCCGGAGCCCTCGCCCGAATCGCTGCACCTGCTCCGCACGCACCGCGCCGCGTTCGCTCCGCTCGCGCGCGCGGCGGATCCGGCCGAATTTCCGCGGCTGTTCTGGCGCGCGTGGTCGGTCGCAGCGACCCATGGCGTCGATGACCCCCAGGTCGATCGCGCGCTTCTGGAGGACCTCGCCGATGTGATGATATGTCCTGAAGGACATATCATCACATCCATGGAACTCGGGCTGCTGCTCGCGCGGGCCCGCGCGAGCGCGAGCGCGGGCCGCTCGGGCGACGCCGAGGCGGATCTGTCGCTGGCGCTCGCGGCGATCGCCGAGGGTCGTGTACGCGGACCAATCGAGGGTGACGGCGAGCACACCGAGCTCGCCGCGGCGCTGTCGATCGAAATGGCCGACCTCGCGGCCCGCGCCGGCCGTACGAGCGAGGCGCGGGACCACCTACGAGACGCGCTCGTGCGCGCCGACGATCGGCTCTACGTCACCGCGTTGGCGCGCCGCCGGCCCGCGCTGGCTGCATGGGTGGAGCCTGGCCTCTGATCAACAGCCGGCCGCGTCGAGCGCGAGGCGCCAGCGCGCCGCCATGTTCGCATAGCCCGTCCAATCGGGGTGGAGCCCGTCGAGGATGGTCGCCGTCGGGAAGAACGTGTTGTGGTCGACGATCCGGACGTCTTGGCCGATCGCCTGCCGGGCGGCGGCGACACCGTCGAGCTGGGCATTGTAGGCATTCACCTCACTGTTGAGGTAAGCGTATGCGCCGGTCATCGGGATGATCTTCGCCATGAGGATCGTCGCCCCGGGGTTCTTCACCCGCAGGTTCTCGAGCAGGACATTCAGGTTCGCCAGCGCGGTCGCATGCTGCGGCCACCCGCTCAGGCGGATGTCGTTCGTGCCGCTGTGCAGCAGGATGATGTCCGGGTTGAAGCTCGAGGAGCCGAGGGTTCCGACGGTCCACGCGATCCCGGCGTTGGTGTACCCCGAGTACCCTGAATGCGCCGCCTGCCCCCATGCGACCTGCAGGGGCGTCGAATGCTC
This sequence comes from Nannocystis punicea, assembly GCF_026965555.1. GTDB lineage: Bacteria > Myxococcota_A > Polyangia > Nannocystales > Nannocystaceae > Nannocystis > Nannocystis punicea. The sequence goes on from NZ_CP114040.1 coordinate 8,570,786, forward strand.
GACGAGGGCGCCGACCATCTTGATCGGTCCGACCGTCGGCGACGGCACCTGAACGAAGCCAGCGACCAAGTGCGCCCGGTAGCCGCCGTGGTACGTCCCGGTCGGGTCTCCCTCCTGCGCCGGGTTCGAATTCCAGCCGTAGGTGATCGAGTCGCCCAGCGCGAGGATCCGGCACGGGGCGCCCGCCTCTTCCGGCGGCGCCGCCGGTGCGGCGAATGCTCGCTGGTCCGCTGCGCCGGACCTGTCCGGCGGTTCGTCGCCGTCCGCAGCCGACGCGCCCAGTTTCTGCGGGTCCGCCGTGTCGGGCCCGTCGCCCGCGATGTCGACGACCTCTCCCTCGGCATCGACGACGAGCGCGTCCGGGTCGTCGCAGCCCGCCGCAAGTGCGAGGGTGACGGTGATGAGCATCGAACGATGAGTTGTCCTGTATGGTGATTGCATGACGATCCTCCGGACGCCCCTGCACGGCGCGCCCTGTCGTCACGGTCTGTAACGGCAGCCGGGATTTTAATTGTGCGACGGACAAAAAAATCGCGGACGCGGTCTCATCGGTCACGATCGACCAGCGCGCGCAACGAACGCGCCCACGTCTCGAAGTCGAGCGTCGCCTGACCGAGCGAGCCAGCCTGACGCTCGACCTCGGCGGCCAGCAGCTGCCGCGCGCGGCGGATCCGGGTCTGCGCCGTGCCGTGGGGGACCTGCAGCACGTCGGCGATCGCCGCCGAGGTCATGTCCTCCCAGTAGTGCAGCTCGAGCACGAGCTGCGCGTCCAGCGGGATCCGGCGCAGGCACTCGAGCAAGATCTGGTGCTCGCGGCGCTCCGCGATCACCGCGCTCGGCCGCGGGTCGAGGTCGTGCAGCGAGACCTCGCTGATCGCCACCGCAGCGCCGCCCCGCTGCCTCTCGCGGTAGAAGTTGAACAGCACGTTCCGCGCGATAGCGAACAGGAACGCCTGGAACTGCCCCTCGCCGCGGAAGCGCCCGCGACTCTCGAGGCAACCGAGGAAAGTCTGTTGGACCAACTCCTCGACCTCGCCGTGGACCTTCGTGCGGAAGAAGCGGACGAGGCGCTCGAAATGGCGATCGAACAACCGCTCTCCGGCCGCCGCATCGCCCCCGTTCCACGCCTCGAGCAGTGCTTCGTCGCTCACCACGACCCCGAGCCTACCCGCCCGTCCGCCCGCCGCCAACCGCCGCACCACCCGCCTGCGCGAGCGGGAGGCGAGCGCGCGCCAGGTCGAGCTCGGGCCAGGACGGTCGCCCGGAGAAGTTTGCGATCGCCGCTCGCAGCGGAGCGATGGCGGTGGTCATCCGTGCCGAATGCGCGGTTCCCCAACTCCGCTCCGTGAGCCGCTCCCGAGCCTTTCGGCACAGGAGCTCTCGATCCTCGTCCTTGGGCTTGAGTCCCGCATTCGCATGCTGCAGATGCTGGACCAGGGGAAGACGCTGGCGTCCGGGGTACCATCTCAAACTGATGGGCCTGCTCGCCGATCTCCCCGCTGGACGCCGCGGTGTTCGCTTCACCCCACCGCTCGACCTCGCGCCGATCGACGGCGACGAGCGCCCCGACGTCCTCTACGCCCCCGATCGCAGCCTCGCCTGGCAGTTCTTCCTCAAGCGGGTCCGCACCACGAACTGCTGCGGCGCGACGCCTACCGGTGCGTCCGTGGCGTCTTCATCCACTACCCCTCGCTCCTCGAACCGGAACGACGGTCGCTGCACGTCCATCACCATCTCGAACAGCATCAGCGCCGCGTCGGCGAAGAGCGACAGCGTTGCAGCTGCACCGAGAGCGTGCTGGTCGCCTGTACCGACGCATTCGTGCTGGATCCGTCGATGATGGGCGCGCCTTCGTCCGAGGATATCGATGCCCAGGATCGATTCGCGTCCGATCACCTGGTGCGCACCGCGGCAAGTGCCGTGCGCGAGGTGGCCCGCATGCGCACGGCCGCCGATGAGGCCGGCAAGCGCCTGCTGACGCTCACGCTTGAGGCCGATCTCGGCTTCCCCATCCACCACCCACGATCGAGGGGTAGCTGCGCCGCGTCGTTCGTTGCTCTCTCGAGCGTCGTCACGAAGCTCCTGGGGCTCCGAGAGAGCAGCGCGTCTCGAGAAGTGGCCAGCCCAGCGTTGATCGCAGCTGTGTGGAGCTCGCGGAGGGCATCGTCAACCAGGATGGCCATGGATGTTTTGTGGCAACCAGAGGCACCCAGAGGCAACCCGTGGCAAGTCGCCCTCCCCGCCCAAGCCCCTCCGTGTGGAGATCCGCGGCGTTTGGCAGCGGAGGGGCTTTTGGCGAGGATGGGTCAGAACTTGTTCCACAAATACCGGCGCGCGCGCTCCGGAACCGGCGACTGCGAGCGCCTTCTGGTACGGCGACGTTTCGCCGCGTTCTCAAACCGACAAGGTTCCATGTCCAGGGGACTCTCGCAGCGTACCTCAACACTGGCAAGGACTGCGGCATCCGCAAGGATCACGGCGGCCTTTCGGGCACGTGAACCTCGCCACGCGCGTGTCACGGCGCGGTCGCGCGGCGCATGAATTCGAGGTAGACCGCCAGCGCCTCGGGCTGCGCGTAGCGGTCGTCGAGGGCGAGGCGGTCGCCGAGCGCGAGCAGGGCGCCCCACAGCATGTAGGCCCACAGCTCGGTGTCGCCGCGGCGCAGCTCGCCTGCGGCCATGGCCCGGCGCAGGCTCGGCTCGGCGTTCATCACCATGCGGTGCAGGGCCTCGCGCGCGCGCGCGGCGACCTCGGGGTCGCGCCCGTGGGCGGCCGCGCCGAGCAGGTTCGTCATCGTGCGGAAGCCGGCAAACCGCGACAGCACCGCCTGCGCCCGCAGCCGTGCCTCCTCGCCCAGCGGCAGCCCCGATTGCACCTCCGCCCGCGCGCTCGCCGGCACCAGCGTGAAGCGCAGACGATCGAGGCACTCGACGAACAGCTCGCTCTTGCCGGCGAAGTATTGATAGACGGTCGCCTTGCCGACCCCGGCCGCGCGCGCGATCGCCTGCATGTCGGCGCCGTCGAACCCGCGCTCGAGGAACAGCCGGGCCGCCGCGTCGAGGATCGCCGCGCGCCGGTCGGCCGCGCCGTCGCGGCGCCGTCGCGGCCGCTTGCGGGCCGTCCGCGGCCGCAGGCGGGTCTGAAGCCGCTGGCGGATCTCCCCGAGCCCGAGCCCCTGGGCCCGCAGCGCCTTGATCTCCCGCAGCCGCTCGACGTGCTCGTCACCGAAGACGTGGAGCCGCGGACCCAGAGTTTCGGGCCGCGGGAGCAGACCGAGGTCGAGGTAGTGGTGGATGGTCGAGCGATGCGTGCCGCTGACCCGTGAAAGCTCCGCGATCTTCATCCTCGCGCCGATCTTGACCGGCCGTTTTGTCTTGCACAACCGCATTTTTGCATAACTCAATTTATGCGAAAAGATGGCATTTCAGTGTCTTTTTTCAGCCATTTCCGCCGACCATGATAGCCTGTCTTCGTGGAGTTCTCCCCGCGCGATCGAGCGGTTCGAGGAGGAAATTTCGTCACGGTGTCGAGTACGAGAACGCCTCGAGGTCCATGAAGCAGGTTCAGCTCGTGAACCGCAGTGCTCGACCTCGGACGACAACGGAGGTTTGAGCGAGGTGCTGGAGGCGATCGATCTTGGCCACTTGTCGAACGAGCTCCGGTATCGTCCCAGGCCGTGCCGAGACGCAGCGACATTGCCGTGGCCCAGCGATTCCTGGCATCGGCGCGGTTGGAGCGCCACCGTAATGGGATCGGGTACGTCGCCGTCGTCGTCGCCGGGAGCTACGTCGAAGCAGGAGACTCGGGTCGATTCCGGCTCAGCACCGGCTCCGTGGTCTTCCACCGCCCCTTCGAGGCGCACGCCGACCAGTTCGGTACCGCCGGGGCCGACGTGCTGAACCTGCCGCTTCCAGTCAATGCACCGGATGTGCCGGTCGCCATGTTGCGGAACCTCGATGCTGTGGTGCAGACCGCCGAGCGGGACCGACTCGCCGCGTCCGGCCTCCTGTCCGCCTTGTGCGTGGCCGCCACGGAAGGGCCCGGGGACTGGCCGGACTTGCTCGCCGCCGCGCTGCGCGAGAACCCGTCGCTATGCCTCACGGAATGGGCGGAGGCCACGGGCCTCACGGTGGAGACGGTCGCCCGCGGCTTCAAGCGCGCGTACGGCGTCTCACCCAAGCGCTACCGGGCCGACGCGCGCGCGCTCCGTGCATGGCGGACGATCCCCGGCTCGCCACTGCCACTGGCACAGCTCGCCCAGAACCTCGGCTTCGCGGACCAGGCTCACATGACTCGTGACGTGGCCGCGCTGACGGGCCGGACGCCGGCGTCGCTGAGGCGCACGCCGAGGCCGGAGGGTCAACTGGATTCAAGAACACTCGGCCGCGAACGGTTATTCGAGGAGGAATGAATCGACGCGACTGCCTCTTCGCCCTGTGCCGACTCCCGCTCGTCGCGGCGGTCGGCTGTGCCACCCGCGGCTCGCTCGTCCCCGCCGCCTCGGCCTCACGCACCCGCTGGAACGTCACCGACTCCGAAGGCCTGGACGCGCTCTGCTTCCTCGGCCCGCTGTCCGGTGACCCATTCTACACCGACAACTATCCCGGAGAACTCGCGCGGTTCCTGCCCGGATTCAGCGCCGAGGCCATCGGCACCGTCCAGCAGCTCAAGGCATCCGCGAAGGAGCAGAGCGGTCTGCTGGGCCCTTTCCTCTGCATGGTGTTCTCCGCCGGGCCCAGCGAGACACTCGCCGACCTGCGCGGCTCGCTCGCGGAGGCCGAGCAGCGGCTGCTCCCTCGCTACCGCACCAGCCCCTACTGGGACGACAAGGAGTGGGCCTGGTTCATCGAGGCACGGCCGGCGCTGACACGGGTGCTCGATGCGCTGGCGGCCGCCGACTTTCCGGTGTTCCGCCGGCACTTCCTCGGTGACCGGGTGGAGCGGCGCGTGGCGGCGCTGCGACAGCGACTGACGGGGGTGGACATCATCGCCGAGCAGGAGCGGCTGCTGGGCCGCCGGCTGCAGCCGGACATCACCATTCACCTGGTGCACTTCTCCAGGCCGCACGGCATCAAGATCATCGGCCAGCGATTCATCTCCCATCTCGACTATCCCGACGAGACGGTCATCCGCATCGCCGCGCATGAGATCCTCCATCCCCCCTTCGACGTCGAACACCCCGCGATTCGTGATGCGCTGGAGGTGCTGCGCCGCGACCCCCTGCTCACCCGGATCGTCGCCGAGCATGACCCGAGCTTCGGGTACACCACGCTCGACGGGCTCTTCGACGAGGACACGGCGGAGGCGCTGGATCAACTCATCAGTGAGCGGATCGGCGTCGCCCGGTCCGCCGGTGAGCGCTGGCGGGGCGTCGACGACGGCATGCACGTGCTGGCCGCCGGTCTCTACGGTCTGCTCAAGACCGACGGCTTCGACCGCACTGGCGGAGCCATCCAGGATTGGCTGGGAAGGGCCGCGCGCGACGGGCGGCTGGCCCCGGACTCGCTTCACCCCGCGGCTGCCTCGGTGCTCGGACTCCCGAGCGACCGCCTCTGGTCACCCGCGACGTGAGCCCTGATTGCAGGCCCCTTTTGGGACCCTGGCGTGACGATCGGCTGAACGCCCGACCCTCATCGCCAGCATCGAGCTCTTCTTCGAGCCGGCGGGCCCGCGTCGAGGCGCTAGCAGGGTGCTGAAAAAGAGCAGCGTAACCACACACCGGAGACAGAGCTGAAGGTCTTGCCGGGCATGCGCGATTTCGTACATTGGTCGTATGCGCGGCATCAAGGTCCCCCAGTCCAGCATGATCTGCCTCGTCTCGCCCGAGTCGAAGATCCCTGAGCGGCACCCGCTGCGCGCGGTGAAGAAGCTCGTCGATGCGGCGCTGAGGGACCTCGCGCCGGTGTTCGAGGGCATGTACTCGACCATCGGGCGGCCATCGATCCCGCCGGAGTCGCTGCTCAAGGCGACACTGCTGATGGCCCTGTTCTCGGTCCGCAGCGACCGGTTGTTCTGTGACCAGCTCGGCTACAATCTCTTGTTCCGGTGGTTCCTCGACATGGACATGACCGAGGATGCGTTCCACCCGACGACCTTTACCAAGAATCGCGAGCGGCTCATGGATCACGACGTGGCCCGCGAGTTCTTCGCGCTGGTCGTCGGCCAGGCGAAGGCCGCCGGGCTGATGAGCAGCGAGCATTTCTCGGTCGACGGCACGCTGATCGAGGCGTGGGCATCGCTCAAGAGCTTCAAGCGCAAGGACGGATCGGTCGAGGAGAAGCCGCCGGTCGAGGAGAAGCCGCCGGTCGAGGAGAAGCCGCCGGTCGAGGAGAAGCCGCCGGTTGAGGATGCGAAGAACCCGACGGTCGACTTCCATGGCGAGAAGCGCGGCAACGAGACGCATAGGTCGACTACCGACCCGGAGGCCAGGCTCGCGCGCAAGGGCAACGGCAAGGAAGCCAAACTGTCGTATGCGCAGCACGTGCTGATGGAGAACCGCAACGGGCTCATCGTCGACATGTGCATCACGCACGCCCATGGACGCGCTGAGGTCGAGGCCGCATACATGATGCTCGAGCGCAACGATCCGACACGAAGCCGACGCACGGTCGCCGCCGACAAGGGCTACGATACACGCGACTTCGTCGAAGGCTGCCGCCGGATCGGCGTCACTCCGCATGTGGCCATGAATACAGGCCGCAGCGGCGGCTCGGCGATCGATGGCCGCACCTCGAGGCATGAGGGCTATCTGCTCAGTCAGCGATTCCGGAAGCGGATCGAGGAGGTCTTCGGCTGGGAGAAGACAGTCGCCAACTACCGCAAGACCCGATTCCGAGGAAAACAGCGCAACGAGATGGCGTCGCTTCTCATCGGCGCCGCCTACAACCTGCTTCGGATGGCCAAGCTGCTGCTGCCCATCGCATGAGGCCCCTCGGGCAGGGGGCCCCCTGGCCCGAAGAAGGCCCCGGAGGCCTCTCGCACGGAGGCAGCGGCCCAACAAGTCCTCTCGTACAGTGCTCCGGGCCGCTGAGATGGGTTCATATTCGAACACCTGGGTCTTTTTTCAGCACCCTGCTAGTGCTGCCGGGCTGAAAATACCAGAAGTTTGGAGCGAAATCGCCCCCCGGGGTACTTGTGCAGCCGGAAGACCATCATGGCACGGACGGCCCCCAAGATCCTCGTTACCGAACGGCAGCGGCGCATCCTCGACAAGCTGGAGCGGAGCCACAAGACTCCGCAGCAACTGGTCCCGAGGGTGCAGATCGTGAAGTTGTCCGGGCACGGCGTACCGAACAACGAGCAGGCGGTCGAGCTCGACATGGGACCCGAGGCGATCGGTCGATGGCGGCACCGATGGCTGGAGGGCCAAGCTGAACTGGCCGCTGCTGAGGAGAGCGGCGTCAGCGACCTCGAGCTCGAGCGCTTGATCCTCAGGGTACTTGCCGATGGGCCGCGGACGGGCGCGCCGCCCCGCTTCGGGGCACATCAGGTGGCGCAGATCTTCGCGTTGGCGTGCGAGCCCCCGGAGAAGAGCGGCGTCCCCTTCAGTCACTGGACGCCTGGAGCGCTCGCGCGAGAGCTGACGAAGCGAGGGATCGTCGACTCGATCTCTGCGCGCCAGGTCGGGCGATTTTTAAAGGGAGGCCGACATTCGGCCGCACCGGGTCAAGTACTGGCTGCGAAACACGCCCGAGGACCCGGAGCGCTTCGCTGGCGAGGTTCGGACGATCTGCGAGCTCTACGAACAAGCGACGACCTTCCACGGACAGGGCGTCCATCTCATTAGTTGTGACGAGAAGAGCGGCATTCAGGCGCTCGAGCACGCCCGGCTTGCGCTTCCGGTGCGGCCCGGAAAGATCGAGCGCATCGAGTACGAGTACATCCGTCATGGCACGCTCTGCCTGACGGCGAATCTCGAGATTGCCACGGGACGTATCGTGAGCCCAACAATAGGCCCGCGGCGTACCGAGGAAGACTTCGTCAACCACGTCGCACGTACTGTCGATGCCGACCCCGACGCGCGCTGGATCTTCGTCCTCGACAATCTCAACACCCACAACTCGGAGGCGCTGGTGAGATTCGTCGCCGCCCGCTGCGGCCTCGACGTGCGCCTCGGAGTCAAGGGGGAGAGCGGCATCTTGCACAAGATGGAGACCCGCGCCGGGTTCCTGTCGGATCCCTCGCATCGGATCCGGTTCGTCTACACGCCGAAGCACTGCTCCTGGCTGAACCAGATCGAGATCTGGTTCAGCATCCTCGTCCGCCGCTTGTTACGACGCGCGAGCTTCTCTTCTCTCGATGACCTCCGCGAGCGCCTCGTCGCGTTCATCGCCTTCTTCAACACGCGCATGGCCAAACCCTTCAGGTGGACCTACAAGGGCAAGGTTCTGGCGGCGTGAGCGATAACGCGCCACACTTGCGCCCGGCGGCACTAGCGACGTTGAACGCTATTCGGCCACCGCATCGGCACGGACCGTGGGCCGTGGCGCGCGGAGCTTGTGGAGCGCCGTCTCTGCCCAATCGTAGGCGTACAGGGCAGAGAAGAGCCCCACGGCCGCCTGGTGCCGCAGGCGGATCACCCAGCGCAGCCGCCCCTCGAAGGAGATCGGCAGACGCTGGATCCACGATGCCTCGCCGGACTTCACCACGTCGAGCGCCGACAGGGTGACGACCTTGCCCATCTTCAGCAGCGGCAGTCGCCAGAGGGGCGGCAAGGGCTTCGTAAAGCCGACGATGGTCTTGAGGGTAGGCCCGCCGATCCCATGGTCGAGCCGGAACCGCGCCCGCTCCGCGATGGCGGATTGAAGGGCCCGCTGGATCGCCTGCACGCGCTCGGGGGACAGCCAGCGCCAGGCCGTGGTCTGCGAGAAATACAGGCACCGCTCGAGCCGGTCCCGGATCGCTCGAAGCTCCGGCGTCTCCCTCGACGTGTCGCCCTCGGTGTCGATGAGCCAGCGCACCAGGTCGGCGCGCACCGGCCCCGAGGCGAACAGGACCACGAAATCGAGGAGGTGGGAAAGCGCGAAGAAGCGGCTGTCCGCGATGGCCGGCGAGTACTTCTCTCGCACCATGTTTCGCATGATCTGCCAGTCTTGCGCCGTGGCGTCGTTCACCCGATGGATATAGGCCTGATCGAGGCGATGCTCGCGTACGTCGCGCTCGACGATGTTGGCGATGTGCCAGGAGGTCACCATCGCCAGCGAGATCCCCTGGCTGTAGTAGGCGTCGATGATGGACGCGGCATCGCCGACCATGCCGTAGCGCCGCTCGCTCACGAAGGTGTCGGTCAGGTGTTGCACATCGCGGTAGCTGCGAAACTCGAGCAAGGTGTCCTCGGAGATCAATCCGTCCAGCACCGGGTGGCGGCGCATGACGTTCCAGAACTTCTCCCGCAGCGAGGAGCCTGCCGGCGGCAGGCGCTGGTCCCACGTGACCCCGATGCTGATGCGGTCGCCGCCGAGCCGGATGACCCAGATCCAGTACCCCTCTCCCCACATGTGCACCGTAAAGTAGTCACGCGAGCTCTTGTCGCCATCCTCGTCGTTGAACACCCAGCGCTCGCCGAACAGCGCGTCGGTCACGCCGCTGAACTGGCCCCACGCGGCCGTCGTCTGGAAACCGTCGTCCATGGCGACCGCGTGCTTCATCTTCTTGGCCAGGAACCGGTTTCGGCCCGAGCAATCCAGCACCCAGCGGACACGCGCGTTCGACGGCTCTCCGTCCCGGCTGGACGACCAGACGACCGTGTGCGGCCCGTCGCCCTCGTCGAGCAGCACGTCGCGGACCCTCGCAGTGTCGCAGAGCGTGATCTTGGGGTGACTCCGCACCTGGTCGCACAGGAAGCGCTCCAGCTCGGGGCGGACCATCTGCATGTCGAGGAACATGCACCTCGACCACTTGTCGCCGCACAGCTTCTCGTAGAGATAGTGAGGCGGATGGAAATCGGCCTGCGCCCCCCACTCGGACGCCCCCTCGAAGCTCTGCGCGCCCTCCGTGCCGTGCGTCATCCACACGCCCCGCTTGGGGAAGCACTGCGGCAGGAACGGCTCCACGCCGCCGATCGTCCGCAGGAAGGCGTTGGTGAACAACAGCATCGACTCGCCGACCTTGTAGCTCTCTTTTCGGTCGATCAGGTTGTCGACGATTACCACGCGGAGGCCGCGCTTCGCGTACTGGAGGGCGTTGAACAGGCCCAGCATCCCCGCGCCGATGATCGCTACGTCTGCCTCGACGGCCTCGGACACCGAGACCCCGGCCGCGGGATCGAACTCGCCGTTATCCATACCCAGATCCTTTCTTCACTCGTGCCACCGACCTCGGCCGGCGACAGACTCGAACCACCGGAGCGCCGCTTCAACCGCTCACGGGCCGCTGCCCGTTCACATCCTCGCGCGGGTCGCCGTACAGAGAGAAGCTCCGCAGGAACAACTCGCGGAATTGGGCGTTGCCGCGGAGGACGTGCACGATGAGGTGAAAGCGGTCGACCCGGCTGTCGTTGACGACGGAATGCTCGTAGCTGAGGTTGACCGCGAAGGCCCGCCCGTCGGCGAACGGAACCTCATGGACGACGCCTCGATCGCGGTAGAGGAACCGACAACCCGCAGGATGGTTGAGCGCGATCGAGATCGAGGCGAGCTTGCGCTCGCTGTAATCGGCATGGAAGGGGACCCGCCCCCCCGGCCGGAGCAACATCAGCCGGACGCGGCCGAACTGCGCCTCCGGGAACGTGCTCTTGACATAGGCCGTCGTCGCTGGGCAAAGGTCGGCCGCGTCCGTCCACTGGTACGCGTCCGCCTGGCCGGCCTCCGGGACCCCATAGGCTTCGAACCCGAGCGTCTTGTCGCTCCCCAGCCCGTGAAGGGCGAGGGCCTTCCAGCGGCCGTCGGGGACATCGCCCTCGCGGTGATCGACGAAGCGGGGGACGCGGCTCGCGGCCTCGGCGAGCATCGCCTCGCCCGGCGGCGGGATGTCCAGCCGCAGATACGGCATGTCGCTGTGAACGATGGAACCGTAGGAACGTTCGTGATTCATAGCATCTTCCCGAGGTGCTCGGCCCGGGCGCTCGCCGCCCGGGCGACCGCGCCCGTCCACTCCGCGCGCGTGTGTGCGCGTACATGTTCGAGGCCTCGCTGGAGCACCTCGGCGTCGTGCCGCGCCATCCCGTGTGCAGCCGCGAGCGCCAGAGCTCTCAACGCCCCGGCTGGAACGACATGCGACACCAGCCTCCGCCGCTCCGCCTCCTGAGCGCCGATCAGGGCGCCGCCCAGCGCCAGCTCCAGCGCGTGCGCTTCGCCGATTCGCCTCGACACCGCAGGGAACACGAGATACGGCCAGAGCCTCCGCGTGACCTCCGGGAGCCCGAACTGGGCGTCGTCGGCGGCGAAGATGACATCTCCCAGGACGGCGAGTCCGAGGCCGCCGCCGACGGCGTGACCCTGGACCGCGGTGATCAAGGGCTTGGAAAGCCACGCGAACGCGGAGAAGAGCCGCTCGTGCGCGGGGGTCGTCTGCGACGCGCCGGCCTCCTTGAGGTCGAGCCCCGCGCAAAACGACGGACCCTCGCTTTGCAGGAACAAGACCCTGATATCGCCGTCGTCGGCGGCACCTTCGAATTCGGCCAAGAGCCCGTCACAGGTCGCGGCGTCGAGCGCGTTTCGCTTTTCGGGCCGTCTGATTGTTATGATCCGTACGCCACGATCGGTCTCGCCCACTACAGTCGTCTGCCTCACCACGGGCGGCACCCTATCTCTCGATAGAAGCCTCGATCAAGCATTAAGTTCCGCGCGTTCTCGTCGATCGGAGATATGAGGAGGAGGCCGGGGTTTGTCGGGAACGCCGGGGGGTGAGATTGGCCTCGCGGCGTAGGTGCCGGCGGAGCCACGAATGAACAGGGCGAGCGCAGCGCTCAGGAGAGCGCGGTGATGCGGGAACAGCAAGCCCGGCCAGGAGGATCAAGGCTTCTGTTCGGATCCTCTTTATGAGGGCACGACCCGGGTGCCCGCCAGCACCCCCGCGCCACCCCATGTCGAGTCCTGGAGCCTCGCAGGTCCGGGCCCTGGGCCGCGATTCGTGCACCGCGCGCCTCGTCGAGGAACTCGCGGGACGCGCAGGATGATCCTTCGCGTCGAGGAGGCCGGCGGGCTTGCGGTGCTCGCCCGGATGCGGAAAACGCCCCATCGTGATCGCCCGGATCGGTCCATCGCGATCGCGTAGATCGGCATCGTGATCGCGCCGCTCGGTCTTGTGATTGCCCCGATCGGCGTCGTGATCGCGCCGCTCGGTCTTGTGATTGCCCCGATCGGCGTCGTGAACACCGGCGGCAGCGCGACGATCCCGCGGCTCGGTGACCGCGACGACCGAACGATTACGCGGGCAGACGTCGCGGAGCTGCACGAGACGACGAAGGACACGCCCGGCGCGGCGAACGACATGATCATGATGATCGCCAGCCTGTACGCGCGAATCATCGAGGACTGGGAGCTCGCCCCCGCGAAATGGCCGGTGATTCAGCGTCGACCTCGCCGCCGGTCGGCCGCGCCGTCGCGGCCGCTTTGCGGGCCGTCCGCGGCCGCAGGCGGGTCTGAAGCCGCTGGCGGATCTCCCCGAGCCCGAGCCCCTGGGCCCGCGGCGCCTTGATCTCCCGCAGCCGCTCGACGTGCTCGTCACCGAAAGACGTGGAGCCGCGGACCCGGAGTTTTCGGGCGCGGGAGCAGACCGAGGTCGAGGTCGTGATGGATGGTCGAGCGATGCGTGCCGCTGACCCGTGAAAGCTCCGCGATCTTCATCCTCGCCCCCTCCGCGTCGGCCTGTTTTGTATTGCACAATCACCTTTTTTGCATAACTCAATCTTGCCACGTATAGCCTCTGTAGCCCGTCCTGTTGTCAGTTTCCGCCGACCATGCTAGCCTCCTTCCATGGCGTTCTCCGTGCGGCAGTCGTGGTCTGGTGCCCTCGCCCTCGCGCTCGTCGCCTGCGGGACCGCCGGCGGCTCGACGACGGCCGAGTCACCTGTCTCCGGGGACAGCTCGTCGACCGACGACACCACCACCGCGATCGCGCCCACCGGCCCTGACGCGCCGACGACCGCGCCCGACGTGAGCAGCACCAGCGACGACGGCACGACCGCCGCGAGCACCACCGACGCCACGACGACCACCGCCACCACGACCACCACCGCCACCAGCGACACCACCGCGGCCACCACCGAGGACACCGGCGCCGTCCCGGGCTCGCGCTGCGAGGAGACGGCCACCACCATCACCTGTCCGAAGATCACCGTCGAGCTCGGGCCGTGGCAGCGCGACGTGCATTATCAGGTCCCGCTGGGCGAGCCGCCCGCGGGCGGCTGGCCGGCGGTGCTCATGTTCCAGGGCTCGTTCTTCACCGCCGAGGTGACCTGGATCGCCACCGACGACCTGCCCTTCGGCGCGTGGTACCAGACGCACGTGGTCAAGCACCTGCTCGACCACGGCTACGCGGTCATCACCCCCGAGGCCAAGCTCGACGGCGGCACCTTCTGGGACACCAACATCCCGCCGTACTCGTTCAACTGGGAGTCGTCGGAGGATCACGCGCTGATGCTGCTGATCTTCGCCGGCATCGAGGAGGGCACCTTCGGCCCGCTCGACGCCGGGCGTCTGTTCGCCACCGGCATCTCGAGCGGCGGCTACATGACCAGCCGGATGGCCGTCTCGTACCCCGGCAAGTTCCGCGCTCTGGCGATCGCTGCCGGCTCGTACGCGACCTGCTCGGGCCCGCTGTGCAGCGTGCCCGACCTCGACGACAGCCACCCGCCGACGCTCTTCCTCCACGGCGAGATCGATCTGACCGTCCCGCTCGTCACCGCGGAGGCGTACTACGACGAGCTGCTGAAGTCCGGCGTCGACACGCGGCTGGTCACCGAGCCCGGCGAGGGACACGCGTGGATCTCGCCGTCCCCCGAAGAGGTCCTGGCCTGGTTCGACGGCCACCCCTGATCGCCATGTTCGCCCGCAATCACCACACCCACATCTATTATGAAATCGGCGGCCGCGCCGACGGCCCGCCGCTCTTGCTGCTGCGCGGCCTCACCCGCACGATCCGCCACTGGGGCCCGCTCCTCGACGACCTCGGCGCCAGCTTCAAGACGATCGCCATCGACAACCGCGGCGTCGGTCACAGCGACAAGCCGTTCGGCATCTACTCGACGGCCACGATGGCCGACGACGCCGCGGCCGTGCTCGACCACGCCGGCATCGATCGCGCGGCGGTGTTCGGCATCTCGCTCGGCGGCGCGATCGCGCAGCAGCTGGTCCTGCGTCACCCGCCGCGTGTGCGCCGGCTGGTGCTCGGCTGCACGCGCGCGAGCGGCAAGGACGGCCCGCCCGCCAGGCTGTCGACGGTCCTGACCTTGCTGTCCGGCCTGTGGCTGCCCGAGGCGCGCGCGCTCGAGCGCACCACGCCGCTGGTGCTGTCGCCCGAGTTCCTGCGCGAGCACCCCGAGATCGTCGGCGAGTGGCAGCGGCTGGCCGAGCGCTTCCCGACCCGCCGACGCGCGCTGATCGGCCAGCTCGGCGCCGTCTTGCGCCACGACACCCGCGCGCAGCTGGGCACGATCTCCGCCCCGACCCTGGTCGTCAGCGGCGACGCCGACCGCCTGATCGACGTCGCCTGCTCGTACGCCCTGGCCGCCGCGATCCCGGGGGCCCGGCTCGAGCTGCTGCCAGGCGCCGGCCACGACATCCCGGCCGAGCGCCCGCTCGAGCTCGCCGAGCTGCTGCGCGAGTTCTGCCTGCAATGAACGGACATGTTCTGAAGAGCATGTCCATTCAGACATTCTCCATGGAACATGTCCCATCAGTCACGAGCGGCGCTTGATGAACGCCAGCCCGAGACCGAGCACGAACAGCAGGAAGCGGCCGGCGTCGCCCGGATCGCCGCCGTTGCTGCTGCAGGCGCAGCCCTGGTCGCCGCCGTCGCCGCCGGTGGCGCCGCCGCTGTCGCCGGTCCCCTCGCTCCCGTCGCCGGTCGAGTCGCCGGAGGTGTCGCTGCCGCCGGTGGTCGGCGCGGTGTCGTTGCCGGTCTCCTCGCCGGTCGTCTGCGGCACCTCGCCCGCGCACGGGCTGCCGGGCACGCCGTCGGCCTCGGTCCAGTCGGGCTCGGGGGGCGTGTCGACGTCGGGCCCGAGCCCGTCGGCGCGGGCGAAGCAGGCGGGGCACAGCTCGAACGGCTCGGCCGCGTTGCCGGCGGCGTCGAAGGCGGTCACCTCGAGGCAGACGTCGTTCACCGGGTCCGCGCCGCCGAGCTGCTCGGTGACGAGCGACAGCGGGACCACCTCGGCGCCGGCCTCGACGAGCACGGTCCTGCGGAAGCCGAGGTCGCCCTCGCCGTCGGGGTCCCAGGCGATCGTGAACAGCGACGGCTGGCCCGGCTCCGGGTGCGTCTGCGTCAGGTGGACGTAGAGGGTCAGGTCGCTGTCGCTCATGCAATCGCCGCCGCTCGAGACGAAGTCCGAGTGGTCGTAGACGGCGAAGAAGGTCGAGTCGACGAGCGGCTGCGGGGCGCTGAGGTCGTGCGGGCCTGCGGTATAGGTGATGGTGACCGGCTCGCACTCGTCCCCGCAGAAGGACCCGGACACGACCACTGTCTGGCCCTCCATCGGCGTCGGCTCGACGAGCACGGCGAGGCCCGGCGCGACGTCGTCGAACGGCGCGGGCACCAGCGCCGCAGGCTCGCCGTCGACGGTGACGGTGACCCCGCCGAGGCTGATCGCAAACCCGTCGAACAGGAGGGCGGCGTTGCCCGGATAGGTGTCGCCGTCCTCCGGCACCGAGCGCTCCAGGCCCGGGTCGGGCGGCGCACAGGCCTCGGCCGGACGCGCGAGCAGACCAGAAAGGGCACACGCGCCGATCAGCGCGGTCGCCTCGAGCAGACGACGAAAGCGAGAGGTCTTGAGCATGACGCCGGCTCCTTGCAAGGGTCGATCGCTGGCCGCGATCCCGAGGGATTTTCGCCGGTTGCAGGCGGATCACGAGGCCCCTGGTGACGTGCCGCATGGCGCGGCTGTCCCGGTCGCGACGCGCACGCCGGTCCGGGGCCCGCACTCGCGGGCGTACGTCCGCGATGCCCCGATGCCGACGCCGACGCTCGCGAATGACCTGTCCGATGAGACATCTGCGCGCGGGATAAACATGTCCCAAGAGACATGTTAATCTTGCGAGCGAGGCTCACCGCGACGAGCGTCGCACGGCAGATCCGGGCCCCGGATCGATACGCGGCGAGGGTCGCGGGGCCGGTGTCCGGGACGCCCTGTCCCCTCAGACAGTTGCTCGGACTTCGTGAGGGGTAGGGTGCTTCGAGGCGGCGATTGCCTCGTCCTGCGCAAACTCGGTGCCAGGGCGTCCCGGCCCCCGTCCTCCGGGAGCTCTCTTGAAAGCGGAGACTGTCGGCTCCGCCGAGCTCCGGGGCCCGGATCTGCCTGAACCTCGAGTGTCACACCTCGACGAACCCGGCGCAGAGGCTCCACGTCTCGAGACAAATTCGCACCCTTCACCCGCCTGCTCGACGAGGTCGTCTCGGGCAGAGCAGAGCCGTATGTCCCGAGAGACAGTTCACCTTCTCGCGACCGAAGCTCACCGCGACGAGCGCGACACGGCAGATCCGGGCCCCGGATCGAAACGCGGCGAGGGTCGCGGGGCCGGTGTCCGGGACGCCCTGTCCCCTCAGACAGTTGCTCGGACTTCGTGACGGCCGCCGCGCTTCGAGGCGGCGATTGCCTCGTCCTGCGCAAACTCGGTGCCAGGGCGTCCCGGCCCCCGTCCTCCGGGAGCTCTCTTGAAAGCGGAGACTGTCGGCTCCGCCGAGATCCGGGGCCCGGCTCTGCCTGAACCTCGCTCGTCACACCTCGACGAACCTGGCGCAGAGGCTCACGTCCCGAGACAATCAGACCTGCCCACTTGGCGCCACGCGACCTGTCCGATGAGACATCTCGCGCGGCCCTTCCGTCTTCCGGCCGCCCAGGTCGGCATGTCCCGAGAGACAGCTTCACACCGACGAGCGCCGCACGGCAGACCCGGGCCCCCGATCGATACGCGGCGAGGATCGCGGGGCCGGTGTCCGGGACGCCCTGTCCCCTCAGACAGTTGCTCGGACTTCGTGACGGCCGGCACCCTTCGAGGCGGCAATTGACTCGTCCTGCGCAAACTCGGTGCCAGGGCGTCCCGGCCCCCGTCCTCCGGGAGCTCTCTTGAAAGCGGAGACTGTCGGCTCCGCCGAGATCCGGGGCCCGGCTCTGCCTGAACCTCGATCGTCCCCCCACGTCTCGAGACAGCAAGGTCGCGCGGCCTCGGTGCTGCGACTGTTGCTGTGAACATCGACCGCCACCCCCGACCACCCGCGGCACTCGCTGCACCAAAACTCTCGCGAGAGTACCGCTCATCCCCGCGCGCGTGCCGCCTGCGTTCCGCACTCTCACCACGGCGGCGATTTTCGCTACTCTCGCCGCCGTGCCGCGCCCGCACCCTCCGCTCTGGCTCGTCGGCCTCGCAGTGTGGGCGATCGCCGCGCTGGCCATTCCTGCGGCGGGGCTCGTGCTCGCGGCGGCCGAGTCGGGCGCGCCGGTCATGCTGCCGGCGCTGCTGGCGATCACTGCGGACAGCCTCCTCCTCGCGGCCGGCCTCACCGCGCTCGCGCTGGCGCTCGCCTACCCGCTCGCGCGAGCAGTCACTGCGCCGTGGCTGTTGCTGTTCGTGATGATCGCGCCGCTCGCCCGCGCGATCGGGGCGCTCGCGCTCGGCATGTCCCCGGGGACAGGTTCCGTCGCGCTCGCCCGGCTCGCCGGCGACGTCCCGCTGGCCGCGCTGCTCCTGCGCGCGCGGCTGCGGACCCGCCCGCGCAGCTGGCTCGACGCCGCGGCCGACCTCGGCGCCGGGCCGTGGCGCCGCTTCGTCGTCGTCGAGTGGCCGCACCTGCGCCCCGCGTACCTGCTCGCCGCGGTCTGCATCGGCCTGCTGGCCCTGGGCGACGCGACGATCGCCGCGGTCGCCGGCGGCGGCAAGCGCTACACCCTCGGGCTCGCGCTGCGCGAGGCGGTGCTGCTCGACGCCCACCCGCGGCGGGCCGCGGCGATCGCCGCCATCTTCGCCGCGATCGCCCTGCCGAGCGCGTGGGCGCTGGCGCGAGGGCTGCGCGCGGCCGGGCGCAGCCGCGAGGGCCGCGATCCGCCGCCCGCCCGCGCCGGCCTGGCGATCCTCGCCGTCTGCGCCGCGCCGATCGCCGCCCTGGTGGTCCCGGCGGTGACCTGGCCTTTGGGACAGGGAGATGCCCTCCTGCTGCGGCAGCTGCCGGCCACCCTCGCCGGCGCCGGCGCCTCGGCCGTGCTCGCGGCGGCCATCGGCTGCGTCACCGGCCTGGCCGCGCCGCCGCGCTGGAGCCCCGCGCTGCTGCTGCCGCTCGCGCTGCCGCCCGCGGTCTACGGCGCGGCCTGGCTGGTGACCGCGCAGCAGCTCGGCTGGGGCCCCGGCAGCGGCCTGACCTTTGTGACATTGCTCCCGGGACAGGTCGCCATCGCCCACGCCGGCGCCACCGCGGCCTTCGCCGGCGCGGGGCGGCTGGCCGACGCCGCCCGCGATCTCGGGGCCGGTCCGGCCGCGCGGGCGCGCTGGCTGTGGTGGCCGCTGGCGTGGCCGATCGGCGCCGCCCTGGCGCTGGTGGCCTTCGCCCTGGCGATCGGCGACGCCGGGGCCGCCGCCTTCACCTCCGGGCCCGGCGGCAGCACCCTCGCCGTCGGCCTCGAGATCCTCGGCCGCGGCGGCGACCTCGGCGCCGTGCCGCGCTGGGCCCTCGGCCTCGGCCTCGTCCCCTTGCTGGCGGCCGCGCTTGCTGCTCTCCTGCGCCGGCGATGACGCTCTCGCTGCGCGCGCTGACCAAGTCCTACGCCGGGCGCCTCGCGCTCGCGGACGTCGGCGTCGAGCTCCCCGCGGGCGGCTACACCTGCCTGATGGGCGCCTCGGGCTCGGGCAAGACCACGCTCCTGCGGATCGTCGCCGGCCTCGAGCGCCAGGACCGCGGCAGCGTCCTGCTCGACGGCCGCCCGCTCGACGACTTGCCCGCCGAGCGCCGGCCCGTCCACACCCTGTTCCAGGACTACGCCCTGTTCCCGCACCTCGGCGCCGCCGACAACGTCGCCTTCGCCCCGCGCCTGCTCGGCGTCCGCGGCCCCGAGCTGACCGCGCGCGTGCGGGCCCTGCTCGCGGATGTCGGATTGGACATGTCCTTCGAGACACGCAGGCCCGCCGCCATGTCCGGCGGCGAGCAGCAGCGGCTGGCCCTCGCCCGCGCGCTGGCCGGCGAGCCGCGCTGGCTGCTGCTCGACGAGCCGCTGGCCGCCCTCGACCGCCCGCTGCGGGCCGGCCTGCGCCGCCTGCTGCGCGCCGTCACCCGCCGGCGCGGCCTCGGCTGCCTGCACGTCACCCACGACCCCGAGGAGGCGCTCGCCCTCGCCGATCGCCTGCTCGTGTTCGGCGACGGCCGGCTGCTCGCCTCCGGCGCCCCGGCCGAGCTGTACGCCGCCCCGCCGTCGCTGGCCGTCGCCCGCCTGCTCGGCGAGGTCACCCCGGAGCCGGGCGGCGACGGCTGGCTGCGCCCCGAGCACCTGCGGCTCTGCCCGCCCGATCGCCCGCCGCTTCAGGACATGTCCCTGGGAACCTATCCGAATCGACATGTTTTGAGCGACATGTCCCAAGAGTCCCTCTCGGTCCCCCTGCCCTCCGAACCGGCCCGCGCGTCCGGCACCGTGGGCGCGGTCGCCTGCCTCGGCGATCGCTGGGAGGTCGAGGTCGAGATCGGCGGCCGCGTCCATCTGTCGCGGATCGGCGGCGCCCCGGCCTGCGCGCCCGGGCAGGCCGTCGTGGTCGCGTGGGACCCGGCGCGCGTGCTGCGGTTCGCCGGGCAGCCCGCCTGAGGTTGTGGCATGGTGCCGGCGATGCAGGGCATCAGCCGCCGCACCTTCCACCGCTTGCTCGGCGCCGGCGCGTGCGCCACCGCCTGCTCGGGCGGCTCCACCCTGGCGCTGTACAACTGGGGCGACTACCTCGCGCCCGAGGTCCTCGAGCGCTTCACCGCCGCCACCGGCGTCCGCGTCACCCAGGACTACTACCTCGCAGAGGCCGAGCTGGTGGCCAAGCTCGCCAGCGGCGGCGCCTACGACGTCGTGTTCCCGATCGACTACGTGCTCGAGCGCATGCGCAAGCAAGCCCTGGTGGTCCCGCTCGCGCGCGACAAGCTGCCCGGCCTCGCCAACCTCGATCCGCAGTTCGGCCCGTGGATCGCCGCCGACAACCAGATCTACGCCGTCCCATACCTTTGGGGCACCACCGGCATCGGCTACGACAGCGACCGCGTCGACCCGCCGAAGTCGTGGAAGGCGCTGTTCGACCCGCAGTACGCCGGCAAGCTCAGCGTCATCGACAGCAAGGGCGACGTCTTCGACCAGGCCCTGCTCGCCGCCGGCATGGACATCAACAGCACCGACAAGCCCGCCATCCGCGAGCGCGTCTATCCGCTGCTGCGGGCCCAGAAGGACCTCCTGCGCGCCTACGACAGCAACCCCGCGCGGGCGCTCGTGTCCGGCGAGACGTGGATCGCCCAGATCGACAGCGGCGACCTGTTCCGGGCCCAGAAGCAGCGGCCGAGCCTGCGCTACGTCATCCCCGACGAGGGCGCGGTGCTGTGGATCGACTATCTGGCGATCCCCGCCACCGCGCCCCTGCCGGGCGTCGCGGTCCGCTTCCTCGAGTTTTTGCTCGACCCCGAGGTCGCCGCGATCAACGCCAACGCGCTGCGCTTCGCCACCCCGAACCTCGCCGCCCTCCAGCGCGGCCTCGTCGCCGACGCCGCCGACCCCGCGCTGTACCCGTCGGCCGAGACGCGCAAGAAGCTGTTCGTGTCCGAGAACTGGTTCGGCCAGACCGAAGCAGTCGTCGACGAATTGTGGCTCGAGCTGCGCCGCGCCTGAGCCTCACGCGCCGCAGGCGTCCGGCTGCGCGCAATCCTGCTCGATCTGCTCCGTCTCGGCCAGGTCCACGAGGTCGGCGCAGGCGCACGTCTTCTGGCAGCACAGGTCGCCGATCGTGGTCAGCGGCACGCACACCGCACCGGTCCCGCAGCCGGGGATCGGCGGACAATCGGCGTGGCCGTCGCACGGGCTGGTGCAGAACGACTCCGACACCACGAATTCTTGATCGAGCACGCAGCGCGTCCCGTTGCAGGTCGACCACGGCCCCTCGCAATCGCTGTCGTCCGCGCACCACGGCGGCTGCTGCTCCCACTGGAACAGGCAGATGCCCCCATCGCAGTCCGGCTGGAGCGACACGGCCCTGGCCTCGATCGAGTGATCGAGCTCGAGCTCGCACGGCGCCCCGTACTCGCCCTCGGCCGGCCCGCCGCCGTCGGTCGGCACGAGGCTGGTGGCGCTGGTCGCAGCATTGCCGTCCGTATCGCTCCACGCCGACGACGCGCTGACATTCGTCGCCGGACCGTCGGTGGAGAGGCTCTCGCCGATGACCTCGGGGGTCAGGACGCAGCCGCCGAACAACAAGCTCGAGATTGGGAAGATTCGTATGCAGTGGTTCATACCCTGGTAAATCTCCGGCCCCCGCCTCCGTCAGCGAAAATTCGCCGGCTCGCGATGAACCGGGCGACGCGCCGGCCGCGAAGGGGAGCAGGCAGGAGCGGCTGATTCGCCGGAGGACGCAGCGACGCCGACAACCACCGACGACATTCGGGCTCGACCCGTCTCCTGGCACCGCGGACCCGCGGCCGCAGCCACGAGCTGGTTCCTCCGCGCGTCCGTCCCCGGCGGCCGGCTGCGGCCGAGCCTCGCCCGGGCACAGCGACGCCGCCGCAGCGACGAATTGGTGTCTCGACGCCACCGCCAGCGACGAGCGGATCTATCGGCGCCGCGCATCAGTCCTCGGCGGCGGGCCCGGGCGAATTCTCGCCCGGGCACAGCGACGCGGCCTTGCGGGCCAGGGCGGGCCGCTCGGGGGTGAGCCGCTCGATCTCCGCGCGGGCCGCTGCCATCTGTCCCGAAGCACATGTCGCGACGATCTGCGACAGCCACCGCTCGTCGCGCAGCGTCCCCTCGGGGAACTCTTGCGCGTGGGTGGCGAGCAGCGCGATCGCCCGGTCCCACGCGCGCCGGCGGATCGCCCGACGCGCCTCACCGATGAGCCCGGCCTCGCGCGCGAGCCCGTCCGCCGATGCCTGGGTCGTCGGCGACGACAGCGCGGCCGCAGCCGGTTGCGCCGGCGGCGTCGTCCCGTCCGCCGGGCCTGTCGGCGTCGTCGACGACGACGGTGCGGCCCCGGCCAGTTGCCCCGGCGGCGTCGCCCCGTCCGCCTGTGACCTGTCCAGGACACCTCCTCGACCCAGCGGCGCTCGCTCGCTCGCCTCGCCGGGGCTCGTCCCATCGGGCTCGCCGCGCGACGCTCGCCCCTTCGGGCCCCGGCGGGACGTCACGCCCTCGCCGCCGCCGGTGGAATCTGCAGTCACACCCGCCGGCGACCTGTCCTTGCGGACATCTGCCACGAGTCGCGCGCCCTTGTTCACCCCGGCCTCCGCGGAACGCGCGGCCGCCCTCTCGCCGCCGCCCGGGCCGGTCGCGGACTCGTCCGCACCGACCGCGACCGCCGAGCGTCCCGGGGCCGCCAGCGACCCGTCCGGGCGGACATCCTCGCCCTGCAAGCCCGCCGGGCTCGTCCCCCCCCTGCTCCAGCGGGCCTCCTCCGCCCTGCCCTGCGCGCCCGCGGCGCCCGCCCTCAACCTGTCCTCGCGGACATCCTCTTCTCCGCCGGACGGACTCCCGGCGCCGCGGCCCGCCGCCCCGCCTCGCAGAGCCGCGCCTCCCCACCTGTCCCCGAGGACATCCTCGCTCTCGCCCTTCGGCCCACCCGCGCTTCCCGACCTGTCTCCGGAGACATTCTCTCTCTCTCCCTGCGGCCCGCCCGCACCTCCTGACCTGTCCCCGGGGACATCCTCTCTCTCTCCATTCGGCCCGCCCGCGCCGCCCGACCTGTCCCCGAGGACATCCTCGCTCTCGCTCTGCGGCCTGCCTGCGCCCCCTGACCTGTCCCCGAGGACATCCTCCGCCCCGCCTTGCCGCTCCCGCCCGCCTCTCGACCAGGCCGCAAGAACCGCCACCTCCCCGCCTTGCGGCCTCGCGAGCACATCCTCGGCCCCGCCCTGCCGCGCTTCCGCACCCGCGACAACACCGTCCGCGCCGCCCTGCTGCTCGCCCGCGAGGGCCTCGCCCTGCTCGTCCGCTCCCGCGTCCGCGACAGCCGCCTCGTCCTCCCGCGCTTCTGCACTCGCGAGCACCGCCGCCGCGCCCCGCTTCCTGGCCTTGCTCCGCCCGGCGCTCGCCTGCTCCTCGCCATCCACGCCGACCTGCGCCCCCGCATCCGCCCGGGCCCGGCCCGCCTCGAGCAGGGCGGCCCCGGCCCCGAGCACCGCCAGCAGCACCGCCCCGATCGTCGCCGGCAGCTGCGCCCCCACCACCCCCGAGATCATCGCCATCAGGCCGCCGCCGGGCACCCCCGCCGACGCCGCAACGGCTGTCCCTCCGGACATGGCCCAAATACCAGGTACAAGCAATCCCGCCAGCACCCGCTCGCGCGCCGCCGGCGACGGCTCGTGGGCGCGGCGGGCCCGGCCGAGCAGCGCCTCGCGCTCGACCGCTCGCTGGTCGCGCAGGCGGAGCCGGGCGCAGCTGCGGTCGAACTCCTGTCGGGCCGCGCGCAGGCGCGAATACACCGTGTTCTCCTTGATCCCGAGCGCGCTGGCGATCTCGCCCGCGGTCTGCTGCTCGAGCTCGGCGAGCACGAACACCGCGCGCTTGTCGTCGTCGAGCCGGGCCAGGAATCGCTCCAGCAATTCGGCCGCCTCGCGCTCCAGCAATTGCGCGTCGTCGTCGGCCGCGCGCGGGGCCGGCTGGTGGGTCAACGCCTGCACCAGCCGCTCGCGCCGCGACGCCCCGCGGCGGAAGCGCCAGGCGATCCGGCGGACGATGCCGAACAGCCAGCCCTGCACGTTCGTGATCGGCGCGTCGGCCCGGCGCAGGACCACCAGGAACACCTCCTGGGCCGCGTCCTCGACCGCCGCGGCGGGGACCCCCAGCCGGCGCAAGTTCTGGTGCACGAAGGTGTAGTGGGCGCGGAAGAACGCGGCGAACGCGGCGATCCGGTCGGGCGAGCAGGGGGGCATGGCTACAGGGATCAATCTCCGGCGGCGGCGGCTTTCGTCAGAAAAAAAACACCGCCACCGACGCGCCGAAGCGCAGCCCCACGGGCGGCACCCGGTACAGCAACGCGGCCCCGTCGGCGACGGCGTAGCCCCGCTGCGTGAACGCCAGCACCGCCTCGACGTCGGCGCCGAGCGCGAACCACCGGCGCCGCCACTGCGCGCCCGTGCCGACCACCCCGGCTGCCCACAATCCCGTACTACGAACATTGCGGGTGGTGAAGCCGAACCCGCGCGCGGTCAATGCCCCGAGCTCGAGGCCGCCGCACAAATGCAGCGACCACGCCGCCCACGACCACCGCGGGCAGCCGCGGATCGCCGCGGCCGACAGCTGCAGCTCCAGGCCCGCCGCGGGCGCCTCCGCGACCCGCAGCGGCGACGCGAAGGTGTGATGAAAGCGAAACTCCAGGCGCGCCCCCGGCCACACCACCGCCAGCCCCGCCTGCAGCCCCGGCGCCGGCCGGCGCGGCGGGCCGAGGGCGCCGACCGCCGCGACGAAACCACCGACCGCGGGCGGCGCTCGCACGGCCGGCGCCGGCGTCCGCCGCAGGCCCGGCGGGATCTCGTCGTCCCGCGCCGGCCGGCTCGTCGCGCTGCCGTCCGGCTCGGACGCGACCGCCACGATCACCGCGGTCGCGTCGGCCAGCGGCCCGCAGCTCGCGTGCTGCACCCGCCGCTGCTCGACCTCGTCGCCGGCCCGCACCGACAGCTCGAGCGAATAGCCGGTGTCGACGACCGCGATCGCGGCCTCGGCGACGACCGGACGGCGGTCCCCGACCGCCGCCAGGCGCTCGGCCGCCGCGACGACCTCCGCGGCCGCGGGGCACCCCGCCACCTCGGGCCAGCGCAGCTCGAGCCAGCCCAGCTCGGCGAGGAGGAGCGACGCGAGGGCGGCGGGGAGCACGTCGGAGGAGTATGCCCGCGAATGCGAGTCGGCGCCCCCCGTACGCCGGCGCGGAACCGACCGGGCCCCGCGCCGACCCTCCGCATTGATCGGTCCCTCGCTCGGAGAGGCACTCAGTCGCCAGCGTGCGTCCCCCGATGATTGGCGCGAGGACACCGTCGATTACGAGCGTCATCGACAGACCATTGGGGTCACTTCTCCTCGCATCGAGGCCCCATCTGCGGCCGCCGCACTGCATACACCCGAGACGCGCGAATCGACGCCTTGACGCTATTTGCCGCGCAATGATAAGGCCGCTGCCATGGCCATGACCCTGCGAAATTGGTGGTTCGTACTCCCCTCACTGACGCTCCTCGCCGCGCCCGCGTGCGGCGACAACGGCAGCTCCACCACCGAGGGCACCGGCACCGATGGGACGACGGCGCCGGGCACGACCGACGGCACCGCCACGACCGCCAGCACCGACGAGACGAGCGAGCCGAGCAACCCGAGCAGTCCGGCCACCACCGACACCACCACCGCCGAGCCGACGACGACGCCCGGCGACCCGACGGTCGCCACCACCGACGGGCCGACCGCCACCACGGAGGAGCCGGGCACCAGCACCGATCCCGGCACCACCACCGGCAGCACCACCGCCGAGGAGACCACGGGCACCACCGGCCCGGTCGAACCTGGCCCCGAGGACATCCCCGAGATCCCCGACGACGGCATGCCCTCGTCGGCCCACTTCAAGAAGGTCCCGCTCGGCATGTCCGACGCCGCGCAGGGCTACTGGGAGTACACCCCGCCCGGCTACGGCGGCGGCGAGAAGTACCCGCTGATGGTGTTCCTCCACGGCATCGGCGAGAACGGCAACGGCGACAGCGAGCTCGACAAGGTCCCGGCCGGCGGCCCGCCGAAGCTGCAGAAGAACAATCAGTGGGACACCTCGCTGCCGTTCGTCGTGCTCTCGCCGCAGCACCCGGGCGACGGCTGCCCCGGCTCGGGCGAGGTCCACTCGTTCATCGAATTCGCGATGACGCACTACGACATCAACCCCGCCCGCGTCTACCTCACCGGCCTCAGCTGCGGCGCGATCGGCTCGTGGGGCTACCTCGGCGACTTCCTCGACGAGCAGATCGCGGCGATGGTCCCGATCGCCGGCGACGGCCAGGGCGCCTTCGCCAAGGCCAAGTGCGAGCTCGGCCGCGTCCCGATCTGGGCCTTCCACGGCGACAACGACGGCACCGTCAACGTCAACGGCACCATCAAGCCGGTCGAGGGCCTGCAGATGTGCGACCCCAAGCCCGACGTCGAGATGGTCATCTACCCCGGCGTCGGCCACGACTCGTGGTCGATGACCTACGACCTCTCGGCCGGCCACGACATCTACTCGTGGATGCTCGAGCGCTACAAGCAATGATCATTCGCCGCTGAGCCGCCGAGCCTATGATCCTGGTCGCGGGGCCGCACTGCCCCGCGATTTCGGCCCGGGCCGCGCCTTCAGCACCAGCGGAGGCCCGGCAACGGGCGACGCGCGGTTTCACGCATCTGCGCTCCGGGCCCGCCATTGGTATGCTGGGCCCCGGTGACGGAGCCCCCGCCTCGGGTCCCCGACGTCGACGCGGCCGTCGCCGACACGAACCCGCGAGAAGCCCCGCCGGTCGTGCAGGCGGAGCCGGGCCGGACGCGCTCGCACCCCCGCGTGGAGGAAGAGCCGGCCGCGCCGACGCGGATCCGCCACTTCACGGTCCTGCGCCAGGTCGGCCAGGGCGGCATGGGCGTGGTCCTCTCCGCCTTCGACGACGAGCTCGATCGCAAGGTCGCGATCAAGCTGATGCGCCCGTCGCAGGGCGACAGCCTCGGCCGCGCCCGCCTGCAGCGCGAGGCCCAGGCCGTCGCCCACGCGGCCTCGGAGTACCCTGTCTTCCGTCCCGTACTCCTCATCTGCAGACTAAAATCAGATTCAACTCCCGTTGACCTTTTCCTTGGGGACCTCCGGCGGTACTATGGCCTGTGTCCGATATCAAGCGGCGCTGTATCGCGCTTCATGTTCGGCGACATGTGCAGCTCACGCTCAATACCGGGCGTACCCTCGCATCGGTACGAATTGTCGCATTCGAGGACGACGTCGTCGAATTAGAGGACGGTAGCTTTTTTTCGCTGCCACAGATCGCGTCCGTCGAGCCTGCGGGGGCCGAGCTCACTACTTGCGGGTCGGTAGCGCCTTCGCCTCGTACCACGGCTTTGATCGAGGTTAAACCGCCTCTTCCCTTCCAACCTCCCCCAACCGGAGTGGAACAGCCCCATGCGAGTTATCCTATCGTCCCGCGTGTCCAGGTCGAGCCGAGCGAACAGCCGTTAGAGGATCCTTCTCTCGCCCAGAGGGTCCCGGCCGCCCCGGCCGAACAGCAGCTCTCCATGCCTCGTCCGGCCACGCACGGTGCGAACGCAGCAGCCGACCTGCCGCCCTCAACGCAAGCCTCCGATGATTTGCCAGTCGCGGTGAGCCGGGAGATACTCGAGATCCTCAAGCACAAGGCAACTCCCTTCTCCGAACTCGTAGCCGGGCATGCTTGGGAGCCGAGCCCGGTGCCACCATTGGCCCATCGTTCAGTGCCGAAACTTCCGCCCTCGACGCTCCACAGCGACACGGCGAAGCACCACTGGAGTCGTGCGCTTAACCTCCTCAGCGCTCGCAACTTCCGCGATGTCATCCGCGAGTTCCTGTCGTTCTCGGTCCTGGTACCCTCTTCGGTGGAACCGCTATGGGGTGCGGCGTACGTCGCCGAGCAGCAGGGCGACCTCGTCCAGGCACTCGCCCTGTTACAGTGGCGTCCACACCTGCTGGGGGCAGTCCCGGAGCTCATGCGCGCCGCAGTGGGCTTGGCCTGGCGTCTGCGGCTTCCAGACACCATGCTTCGTCTGTTGCGTGCGCACGCGCGGCCGCCTAGCGGCCTACAGCGGGACTACCTGATGCTCGCGTGTCGCTACGGTATGTACCGTCAGATCGCCTCATTCATTGACGAGGAGTCAGTCTCCGATCCCGAGATCGAGGAGCCGCTCTCGGCCTACCTCGTCCTCCAGATGCTCGAGTCCGGCGCTGAGGTGAACGTCGCGCAGCTCAACTCGTTCCGCTTCGGCCAGATCCTGCCAATACTCGTGCGCGATGGCCAGGACGCCCCGACACGCGCATATCGGGACGATGCGGCGATCGAGGGCACGGTACTCGACAAGATCCGTTACCTCCAGGAAGGGTTCGATGATCACGAGCGTGCGACCCGCGAACGCTTCTCGCTCGGACACTACCTGGGGATGATTCAGGAGGCCCGGCGTGAGCTCGATTTTGAGCGGGCGAGGTTCCTAGCGAGCACGGCGCTCTCGCGCGCAGAGTCAGTCCAGTGGCGCCAAACTTTTCAGGAGCAGTTCCGGCAGATCGACGCCGAGACCCCACGAACTGACTCACCGCGGAAGCGTCCGCCCGCCCCGGTACGACCGGTGCGCTCGTTTCAGCCCGTGCGTCCGCCGGCGCCGTTGTGGCAGCAGGCCTCGGACGCCGCCGTCGCCGGCCAGCTTGACCGTGCGATCGAGCTATACCAGCGCTACCTGCAGGAAGCAGTCAAGAACCGCGTCTGGCCTGAGCGCGCCGACCCGGCCCTCAACGCCTTGGCCGTCGTCTACAACCAAAAGCGCGAGCGGCAGAAAGCCATCGAGGTGATGCTAGCCTACCGCGACAAGGTTCAGGCTCGCTTCCGATTCCATAACCAGCTGGCAACTCTCTATTTCCTCACTGGCGAATACCTTAAGGCCGCCGAGGAATTCAAGCTCGCCGTCGATGTCGCCCCCGGGGCGATTGAGCGCCAGAAAGCACACAAGAACGCAATCAACGCACGCCAGCGGGCGCAGAACGAGACCGTCGCCCACGCACGGTCCGGAAGCGCTTCGGAGGCCGCTACCTATGAGTCGGAACTCGAGCGCGAGTACCTCGCCATCGGTGTCGAGGCCGGGATCAAGATGCCCGAGGTCACACTGGCGCTGGACCCGTTTCTACAGCCCGATGTCGAGCGCCTGACGGAGAACGGAACGAAAATCGTCGGCATCGAGCGAGCTCAAGTCGCCCGCAATGAGTTCGACTACCGTACCGTCAAAGATCTCGATAGACGGTCACAGAAAGAACAGACGACGCAGGGGTTTCGCTCGCAGTACCTGGCCAGCGCCCTCTGGCTGATCTACAACCGCAGCTGGCACCAAAGCGACGAGGCGCAGGACCAACTGCCTGATCTTCGGCTGCTCCAGACACGACTCGCCGCATCCCTCGGGGACGACGCCGCCGCCCAGGGTCGCAATGAGGTCGCGCGCGAGTACTACGCATTCGTCCTCGAGCGCAACCCCGCCGAGGCCCTCGCGCTCGCCAAGGTTCGCGATTATCTTCGGACGATGACCGGCGAGCGATTTTCCGCCGGGACAGAGAAGTGGCGCTGGGAGGAGCTACGGAAGCTCCTCGACGGCGAAGGCCCGGGCGGGCCCGACGGCGCGCGGATCACCTGCTGGACGATCGTCCACATCGCCGGCCTCTCGACCGCCGCGTACAACGCTGTACTCAAGGCCCTCGACAACGACGCGATCCGGCGCGCGCTTGTCGGCGCGATGAATCGCCACATCCCGGGTGTCCATGACACCGGAAGCGACTTCAACACCGCGCTGGCGACCGGCGTCAGCCTGGTCAGTTCTCACCAGGAACGCATTGTAGAGCAGTTCAAGCGCTTCGAAGCCTCAGGCTTCGACCTTCACAACTTGACCAGGGCCGAGGGCACGGATCCGTTGATCGGCTTCGATACCGACCTCCCGCACACCCCGCTGGACTTCGGCGAGAAGGGTCACGTCAGCATCTTGCGTGCCTCGGCCTTGCCGAACGTCACCAATTATCTCGCTCCGGTGTCTCCCTCGAACAAGGAACTCCTCTACGACACCGCGGACAGCAGCATCGACTCCGCCCGGAAAGAACTCCTCGCTCACCCGACCCGGTTCGGGCGGCGGGTCCTCCTCCCGCTACTCGATCGGCTCCGTGCCGCGCTCGGGGCCCACTTCCAGGAGTGGAAGCCGACCGTAGCTCCGGCCGTGGACGTGACGATCGAAGATACGCGCGAGAGAAACGAACACTTCGAGATCGATCTGCTGATTACCAACGCCGTCCAGCGCCGCGCGGCGCAGGACGTCCAGCTCGAGCTTGTGATCTCCGACTGGAGCCTCCGCTGCGTCTTCCGCGAGAGCGGCGGCCTCGACGGAGGCGCGCGCAAGTCGCAGCGGTGGCAGCTCCAGAAACGTAAGGATCAGCAGACACCAGCGAGCCTCACGTCGGTCGCTACGGTTACATTCCGGCTCGACGGATACGAGCACCGGTCGGAGATCGAGCTCGAGATCCCCCTGCGGCCAATCCCCTATCAACCGTGGAAGAGCCCTTATCACCCCGGGCCGCCAGTCGCCTCCGACTTCATGCTGAAGGGACGCGAGCAGGAGGTCACGATGCTGACCGAGGGCGTGTCCGATGGGGAACGCTGCACGTTCTTCCGAATCGTCGGTCCGCGGCGCATCGGGAAATCCTCGATCATGGAGGCGGTCCGTCGCAGGCTCCTGAACCGCCGAGATCAGCGGCTGTTCGTCACCGAGCGCTTCGACATTAAGATGGCGGGCACGCATAACGTTTCGCTGCAGCGCCTACTCGCCAGTTGGGCGGTCAGCATCCAGGCCTCTGCACGGTCCGCGGGCCTCGATATTCCTGCCTTCCGCAGAGATCCAGAGCTCTTGGTGACGCACCAGTTCCTGCGTTGGCTCGAGGAATCTGTGCGTCCCGTCGGGCACCTCGTATTTTTGGTCGACGAATTCCAGAATGTGGCGACGATGTTCGACGAGCACACCCTCGCGGACTTCCTCGCCTTCTGGAAGACGCTGATCGAGCGGCGCCTTCTCTCGGGGATTCTGTGCGGCGTTGACAGCATGGACGAGCTGATCGCCGGAAGGGGGTTCGGCAACCAGTTCGCCAGCCTGCAGACCGTGCAGGTCGGATACCTTGACGACATCGCGGCCCGAAATCTGATCGAAGACCCGGTTCGGCTCCCCATCGATCTGTCGGCCGAATTTGAGGCATACCGCGGTAAGTCCCGCTACACACCGGGTGCTGTGAATCGGCTCCTCGACCTGACCGCTGGCAACCCATTCTTCATCCAGTACATCTGCGACAGCATCGTCAAGCTCCTGAACTCCGTTGAGAGCCGCGGGATGCTCGTCACCGAGATCGCGGTGAAGTTGGCGGCACAGGACTTCCTCCGGCACGACGATTTTTCGACTCGGTTCGAGAGCCTTACCGACTTCAATCCCGGCGCGCCGTTCTCCGGCGGCGACGCGCGCGAGATCGAGGGCCGGTTGCTTGCTACGATTGCGCTGGACACCCGGGATCGTTCGCAGTGCGACCTGCACGGGCGGATTCGTTCCTGGCCGAGGCGTTATCAGGAGACGGCGTTCTTGACGCTGAGTCGACTCGAGCGCAACAAAATCGTCGCCAGTGACCGCGGGGCACATCACTACATCCGGGTCGGTCTGTACCGGTTGTGGTTCCAGCAGTTCCGTCCCTTCGGCGACCAGCCGGCTCCAGAGGCCTGATCGGATTGTCCCATGACTTCTCCTCGCACGAACGCAGACAACAGCAAGTGGGGTGAGCACCTCGCCGACGAGAACGCCCGTTCACTGACTCTCGTGGGAGAGCGGCGTTCGGGCCTGTCATCGATGGCCGACGAGCTTCTACGCGCCGCGTTCGATCCGCTCGGCGCGCACGCACCGATCGTGATCCGACTCGACGCTCAGGGGCTTCCGGCGCCGCAAGACGATGGTGACGCGGCTCGCCGGGCCACCAGCCGGCGTTGCGTGGAGGTATTGATACTTCTCGCAGGATATCTACTCGCTTCCGAATCAAACGGCGGGGACGCCGAAGAGCCCGAGGACAAGCTCGTTCGCCTGCTGGTCGCGCTGCAACGCGGCGCACGGCCCCCGCTGCTGATCATCGACCACTTCGAGTGCTTGATGTCCCGCTTGGACACCGCCACCTGGGAGTTGCTACGGGGCTTGGTCGAGCAACGAAAGCTGCAGATGTTGCTGTTGTCACGCTTTTTGATTCGGGAGGTCGATCCGCTGACCGGGTCACGCCTGTTCGGCGTGGTCCCCAACTTCGTCGTACTCGGGCCGCTGCCGGCGTCGGAGCGGCAGTTCCTGGCCCGAACAGAGCTACTCCAGAACGGCGTCGTCCCCAGCGACGAGGTCGCGGCCTACCTCGCGCAGCTCGGCGGCGGGTGGCGCTGGTTGACCGCCGAACTCGGGCGTCTGGTTGCCCGCCATGCAAGCCGCCAGCCGGTCGTCACGAGGGAGACGGTCGACCAGGCGATCGCGGCCGACCGCGTCAGGGTCCGCGAGTACTTGCGGTCCATCGCCGAATGGCTCGAGCCGGAGCGTGAGTCGGACGCGATCCTGGCGATGGAAATGGAGCGCGAGGCCGGCGCTATATTCGAATTGTTGTTCGCGCCGAACGGGCTTATTACCCCGCTGGACAACCATGTGAAGCGGCTCCAGCGACTCGGGCACGTCGAGAACATCGATGGGGTGTTTCGCTTCTCGAGCCCGCTGATGCGCTCGCTCGCACTTGTCCGCTGGCGCGAACTACGAGCCGCGAGGGTACCGGTCGATGCGAGCTACTCCCGCTGGTGGGAGTTTGATGAAGCGTTACGGCACTGGATCCGGGCGAGCGTACCTGCCACCGACATCGACGGTCTGGTCGTGGGAGCGGGGTACGCTGACGCCGTCTCCGCTCACCGGGTCGCCCGCGTTTGGTGGGGCCCGGCGGCCGGCGGTGATCCGCTCGACGAGCTCACGGCCGAGATGCTGATCGCCGTGTTGCGCCAGGCGGGTTTCGCAGCCGACTGGCTCGCCCACCAGGGAGACCGGTTGGAACTCGTCTCCAGCGCCCGCGCCACCATGCTCCACTCGAAGTGGAACGCCCCCTGGAGTGCGAACCGGCGTCTGCAGGAGGAAGACCGGCTACGAGCGCTCGTGGCAGAGTTACCGCAGACTCACCACCTCGTGGTGTCCGGACGTCGAGTGGTCCGCTGGCTGCACATTTCGGATCTCCACTTGGGCCGCAACAGCAAGCCGGGCGAAGACTACGTCCTCCGCTCATTCCTCAAGACGCTGAAAGAGGATATTCAGCGCGATCCGGAGCAACGGCTCGGTCCGTCGCCGGACCTCGTCTTCTTCACCGGCGATCTTGCGCATGCGGGGAAGACCGAGGAGTACGTCCGCGCTGTGCCGCTCCTCGACGAGCTCCTGAAGATCCTCGGCCTGGAGCGACGCCACCTGTTCCTCGTCCCCGGCAACCATGACGTGCATCGTCCGGACACTCGATACCTTAAGCGGGACTTTCAGAACGACGAAGAGATTCAGCAGGCTCTTCAAGACGAGCGCTGGCATCGTCTCTACCGCGAGCGCCTCAATGCCTTCGATCGACACGTCGAGACCTATTTCGCCTCCGTGCCCGAACGGCTGCGGCGAACTGCGCACGGTTTTCCGCAACCGCAACGGATGGAGGTGCGAGGTGTCAAACTTCTGATCCACTTGCTCGATCCGCTTCTCTGCGGTGGCCTCGACGACGACCAAGGTAAGCTGCTGCTCGGTCTGATCGCTCGGAGGGCCGAGTTCGCCGACGTGAGTTTGCTGATCTCAGCCTGGCCCTCATGCATCACCCGCCCGATTGGCTGTGCCAGCCGGATCTCCTGCGCTTCAACAACCTGGTCGGAGCCAACGTGGACCTGCTTCTCGGCGGCCACGTCCATCGCGGCGAGTTTCGTCGGACGATCAGCACTTTCGGCAATCTATGCGAGTTGCGCGCTGGGGCGCTCTTCCAGGGGGAGTCCCACGAGAATACCGCGCAGTTCGCCGAGTTCGATGGGACCACCCGTGAGCTTCAGGTATTTCCAATCCTCTATGCCAAAGACGGCGACCGGTGGGTGCGGGATCACCGGTACGGCGATTATCCAACGTACACGCACCGCGCAGTGCTCATGCGGCGGCGATGACCGCGACGAAACGAGCGAGCCGAGCAACCCGAGCAGTCCGGGCACCATCAAGCGGTCGAGGGCCTGCAGATGTGCGACCCCAAGCCCGACGTCGAGATGGTCATCTACCCCGGCGTCGGCCACGACTCGTGGTCGATGACCTACGACCTCTCGGCCGGCCACGACATCTACTCGTGGATGCTCGAGCGCTACAAGCAATGATCATTCGCCACTGAGCCGCCGAGCCCCTGAGACACTAATCCACTGATCTACTGATCATAGGTCGCTACGGTCCCGCGATTTCGCCCGGGCCGCGCCTTCTGCACCAGCGGAGGCCCGGCGCCGGGCGGCGCGCGGTTTCACGCATCTGCGCTCCGGGCCCGCCATTGGTATGCTGGGCCCCGGTGACGGAGCCCCCGCCTCAGGTCCCCGACGTCGACGCGGCCGTCGCCGACACGAACCCGCGCGAAGTCCCGCCGGTCGTGCAGGCGGAGCCCGGCCGCACGCGCTCGCACCCCCGCGTGGAGGAGGAGCCGGCCGCGCCGACGCGGATCCGCCACTTCACGGTCCTGCGCCAGGTCGGCCAGGGCGGCATGGGCGTGGTCCTCTCCGCCTTCGACGACGAGCTCGATCGCAAGGTCGCGATCAAGCTGATGCGCCCGTCGCAGGGCGACAGCCTCGGCCGCGCCCGCCTGCAGCGCGAGGCCCAGGCGATGGCCAAGCTCGCCCACCCCAACATCGCCCGCGTCTACGAGGTCGGCGAGTTCGAGGGCCGCGTCTACATCGTCATGGAGTACGTCCAGGGCGAGACCCTGCGCGCCTGGCTGCGCCGCGGCCCGCACCCGTGGCGCGAGGTCCTGGCGGTGCTCCTGCAGGCCGGGCGAGGCCTCGCCGTCGCCCACGCGGCCGGCCTCGTGCACCGCGACTTCAAACCCGACAACGTCATGGTCGCCGAGGACGGCTTCGTCCGCGTCCTCGACTTCGGCCTGGCCCGCGCCGTCGAGGCCGGCGACGCCGCGGCGAACGCCGCCGACCCGCGCCTGTTCGCCCCGGTGACGCATAGCACCGGCTCGCTCGGCGAACAATTGACGGAGGCCGGCACTCTGGTCGGCACGCCGCCGTACATGTCCCCCGAACAATTCGCGCTGCAGCCGATCGGCGTCGACAGCGATCAGTTCAGCTTCTGCGTCGTGCTCTACGAGGGCCTGTACGGCGCGCGGCCCTTCAAGGCGCGCACCGCCGACGACCTGCTGGCGCAGATCGAGGCCCTGCAGCGCAGCGAGCCGCCGCGCGGCGCCAGGGTCCCGCCGCGCCTGCGGCGGATCTTGCTGCGCGGCCTGTCGGCCCGCCCGGAAGATCGCTGGCCGTCGATGGCGGCGCTGCTCGAGGAGCTCACGCGCGAGCCCGGCAAGCGGGCCCGCCAGTGGTTCGCCGGCGTCGGCCTCGCCGCGCTCGCGGCCGGCGTCGGCTACGGCCTCACCCCGCGCGGCCCCGCCCCGATCGATCTGTGCAAGGACGCCGCCGCCAGGCTCAGCGGGATCTGGGACGACGCCCGCAAGGCCGAGCTCCGCCAGGCCCTGCGCGCCACCGGGGCCGCCGGCGCCGACGACGTCGCCCGGCGCGTCGAATCGCGGCTCGACGCCTACGCCGCCGCGTGGATCGCCATGCACACCGAGGCGTGCGAGGCTACCCACATTCGCGGCGAACAATCGCCGCTCCTGCTCGACCGCCGCATGGAGTGCCTGAACCTGCGCCGCAGCGAGGTCGACGTGCTCGTGCAGAGCCTGACGACCGCCGACGCCGCGATGCTCGATCGCGCGGTGCAGGCGACCGTGAGCCTCGGGCGGCTCGACCGCTGCGCCGACGCCGAGGCGCTGCTGGCCACCCTGCCGCCGCCCGACGATCCGGCCCAGGCGGCCCGGGTCGCCGAGCTGCGCGAGAAGCTGGCGCGCGTGCGCGTGCGCGGCAACCTCGGCCAGTACGAGGCCACGCGCGCGCTGGCCGACGAGCTCCTGCGCGAGGCCGTCGACATCGGCTACCGCCCGCTGCACGCCGAGGTGCTGGCGCGCCACGCCCAATTGCTCGAGTACGCCGGCGACGCCGCGGGCGCCGAGCAGGCCATGCTCGACGCCTACTTCATGGCCGGCACCGTCAAGCACGACGAGGTCCAGGCCGAGGCCGCCCTCGCGCTCACCTTCATCTGCGGCGTCGAGCAGGCCCGCTACGACGACGCGATGCTGTGGGACCGCCACGCAGTCATGCTGCTCGAGCGGCTCGGCGCGCGGCCGCTGCTGCAGATCACCCGCCACACCGGCCTCGGCGGCCTGCTCGAGCGATGGGGCAAGTACCCCGAGGCCCGCGAGCACCTCGAGCGCGCGCTGGCCCTCGCCGAGGCCGACGAGGGCCCCGAGAGCCTCAATGTCGCCACCGTCGCCCACAACCTCGGCGGCGTCTACCTGGCCCAGGGCGACCTGACCGCGGCCGAGCGCATCTATCACCGCTCCCTCGACATTTACGAGCAGCAGCTCGGCCCCGAGAACCTCGCGGTCGCCGACACCCTCAACAACCTCGGCATGACCGCGCAGCAGCGCGGCGACCTGCCCGGCGCCCACGAGCGGCTCCTGCGCGCGCTCGCCATCTACGAGCGCAGCATCGGCGCCGAGCACCCGCGCGTGTCGTTCCCGCTGGTCAACCTCGGCAGCGTCGCCATGGCCCGGCGCGACCTCGCGGCCGCCCATGATTATTACGAGCGCGCCCTCGCGGTCACCGAGAAGGCCCTCGGCGCCGACGACTTCGAGGTCACCGAGCCGCTCGCCGGCCTGGCCGAGCTCGCCGCGCTCGAGCGCCGCTGGGACGACGCCGAATCGCTGGCCGGCCGCGCCCTGGCCCTGCACGCCCGCGTGCAAGGGCCCGCCCAGCCGGGCCAGATCCAGCCGCTCTGCGCCCTCGGCGAGGTCGCCCTGGCCCGCCGCGAATACGCCGACGCCCGCGCCCACTTCCAGCGCGCGCTCGAGATCGCCGAGGCCACCTACGGCCCGCAGGACATCGCCGCCGCGACCGCCCTCGCCGGCCTCGCCCGCGCCGCCGTCGGCGAACACAAGCCCGACGAGGCGCTCCCGCTGCTCACCCGCGCCCGCGAGATCCGCCAGCAGACCCACGGCCTCCCCCACGAGTTCGCCGCGCTCCACTTCGTCGAGGCGCAGGCCCGCCAGCAATCGCGCGACCCGGCCGCCGCCGACGCGGCCCGCCGCGCCCTCGATGCATACGCCGCCGCCGGCGAGCGCTTCGCCGCCGAGCGCGCCGAGGTCGAATCGTGGCAGGCCGCGCGCCGGTGAGCCGATGCGCCCGTCGACACGGGCGAAGCGAACTTCGGCCCTCTGTCGATTGCCCCGAGCCGGCGACGCTGCTCGGCTCGCCGGCCCGGCGGATTCTTTCCGCTGCTCCTCGCGCGCACGAGATCGATCTGCCCGACGAGGATCGCCGCAATGGTGACGAACCCGCGCGAACCTCTCGTGACTGCCATGAACCAGGGACGCGAACCAGCTCAGCTCGCCGGCCCGGTGGATTCCCTCTCCGCCTCCTCCCGCAAATGGCGAGCGAGCAGTCCTCGTGGATCCGCGCAATGGATGTCGAGTCCGCGCGAGCTTCGTGTCGCGCGCTTGCACGCGCCCGCGCATCGCCGCGCCGTTGACCCCCGGCGACTCACGTGCCACCTTCGATCGAAGTGCACTGATGTTTCGTCCGCGGCAACCGCCTCATCGAGCGCACGTCGACTCTCCCGAGCCCGTCGCTCGCCCTCCCGTCCGTCCAGGGGAATCGTCTCCGCGGCCGCTCGCCAGGCCTCCCCACCCGGACACTCCGCGCCCCGGTCCGAGTCGTCGTCGCCGGCCGAGTCGGCCGACTCACATGATTCGCAGCAGTCCGGGTCCCCGGTCGCCCTGATCGGACCCCCCGGGCAGAGCTCCGCCGGGACCGCCCTGGTCCCGCCGGAGCCGCGACCGCCCGGCGGCGCCTGGAATTTCCGCTACCCGCTCGGCGGCGGGCAGGTCGGCATCGACTACGGCCTGGGCGGCGCCCCGCAGGTCTCGCGTCGGCCCGGCAACGAGTCGGGCGACGCTCAGGACAATACGACGACGACCACGACGACGACCACCACCACCACCACCGCATCGACGACGACCACCACCTCGACGAACTCGACCTCGACCTCGACCTCGACCTCCGGCCCCGGCAATCCCGGCGGGGACGGCGACGACGGCGACGCCCCGTGGCGCAAGCGCCCGGACGAGACCTGGGGAGAGAACGACGCTCGCACCAAGGAGATGAAGGAGGTGCTGTACAAGCAGGGTACTGCCGAGGCACGCGCGGCGGTCCCTGTATTGAAGGAGCGGTACAGGCTCAACCTCAGGCAGGCGTATTCGCAGGGCAAAGAGCTCAAGTCCATCCCTTGGCCCTTCCGCCCCGAGTCGACCGGCATGTGTCAATCGCTGTGCTTCACCTGGATCCGCAAGCGCTATGCGGGCACCGACCCGGTCTCGACCCACTGGTGGAAGACGCGCGAGTACAACACCAATCAGGACGCCTACAAGAAAGTGCGCGAAGAGCAGCGGGTCAGCGTCGGCCCGCGCGAGGCCCTGGACGTCATGAAGCAGCGAGACAAGAAGCTCAGGCCGCTGCACATGGGCGGGGAACAGGGCCACATGGCGTCTCCGCCATACCCGACGGCGGCGCGATGGGACCTCGGCCGCGCGCAGTTCGCCGAGAACGTGCGAATCTCCTTGACGGGCGGGGGCCCGGGCCCGATGTGCTGGGCCGTCGGGTTGAGCGGGGGCGGGGGCGCGCACGCCCTCGCCCTCGCCCGCCGCGACGACGGTTTCTACTGCTTCGATCCCAACCTCGGCGAATACCGCTTCGACAGCGCCGAGAACGCGTCCGAATTCATGGCCGATCTGTACCGCGACGTTTATGCGCCGCGGGGCCTCGACGCCACGCAGATCTTCCCGGTCCGCCACGGCCCCGCCTGACGACGGAGCCCGGGCTCCGCCGACGGCCGTCCTCGCATCCTCCCGACGACACCCGTCCACCCGCGGTGGGCCACGAACCACTCCCGCCCGAGCGCCGCCACGGCATCGCAACGACGGCACCCGATCGGCGAGGTTGAACCAGCCCGTCGCGATGCGACCGGTGACCCCCGGGCGCGAGCCATCCCCATGCCCCCAATCGGAGTCCGGACGAGCGAAGCCATTGTCGCCATTGTCAGGACTGCTCGGGCATCGCACAGGCCCGCTCCCGGCCCTGCAACCATTGCCGGCAATCCTTGCACCACGCCCACGCCCCCGCGTCCATCGCGCCCATCGATCTCGATGACCGGATCGACCTCGTCCGGCGACTACCGAGGCGATGGACAACTCCGAGCAGCACGAGAGCGGGGTGCGGGCGCTCTTCGCCGCGTTGGCGACCGCCGACAGCGACGAAACCGCGCTGGCCCGATTCGCCGCGGTCCTGGCAGATCCGGGCGGCGACGCCTCCGGTGAACGCCTGCGCCGCCTGTGGCCGCCGCCCGCGTCCCCGGCCGACCCGACCGCCGCGCTGGTGGCCGACCCCCCGCGCCGCCCCGTCCCGCCGCTGCGCCCGCGGGACCCCGCGCTCGAGCGGGCGATCGCGACTGCCAGCGCCTGCGTCGGCCGCCTCGAGTCGGTCGACTCCGGCAGCGTCACCCCGCTCGCCACCGCCTGGCTCGTGCGCCCCGACCTCGCGGTCACCATTCGCAAGCCGCTGCTGCCCTGCCTGGCGCAGCTGACCCGGGGCGAGCGGACCCTGCAGATCGACCTCCCCGGCGACGCCCCCGTGGCCGTGCGCGAGGTCGTCTACGTCGCCCCCGATTGCGACCTCGCGCTGCTGCGCGTGGCCACGCGACCGAGCTTCATCGCCTTCGCCCCCGGCGTCGCCCACGGCCACGAGCTGGCGGCGATCGACTGCGATGATTCGCCCGCGCCGCCGCACGGCGAGGCCCTGCCCGGCGGCCTGCGCCTGGTCCCCGGACGCGTGCAGGAGGTCTCGGCCGCGCTCCTGCGTCACGACTGCGCCGGGCGCCCCGGCGGGGTCCTCCTCGACCTCGCCTCCGCCCAGGCGATCGGCCTCACCCTCGGCGACCACCGGTCGGTGCCGGGCTGGCTCGTGCGCGAGCGGCTCGAGCGGCTCAACCGATGAAGCGCGCCTCGCTCACCGCGTGGACAGCAGCTGGGCCCGCAGCCCGGCCGCCCATTGCTCGAGCCCCGAGATCGTGCTCTCCATCTCCGCCGCGCTCGCCTCGAGGCCGCGAATCGCCGCCTCGAGCTGCTGTCGGGCCCGGCGCAGCCGGCTGCGGGCAGTGTCCTCGGGCACGCCGAGGAACGCCCCGAGCTCCGGCCCCGTCATGTGCTCCCAATAATAGAGCTCCAGGATCACCTGCGACGCGACCGGTATCTTGCGCAGGCCGTGCAGCAGCAGCCGCTGCTCCGCGTGGGCCGCCAGCAGCGACGTCGCGCTCGCGCCGAGGTCGACGAGCGACATCTTCTCGAGGTCGAGCTCCTCCGGCTTGCGCCGGTGGCGACGGAGATGATCGCGGAGGATGTTGTGCGCGATCGCGAACAAATACGTGCGAAACGAGGCGTCCCCGCGGAACCGATCGCGACCCTCGACGCAACCGGTGAAGGTGCGCTGCACGAGGTCCTCGGCCTGGTGCTCGACCTTGTTGCGAAAGAACCTGCGGACGGCGTCGAAATAGCGGTCGAACAGAACGCTGCCCGCCTGGCGGTCGCCGGCCCGCCAGGCGGAGAGGAGCTCCTGGTCGCTCGTCATGACGCCACTCTACACCACGGGGGGCCGGCCGCGAAACACGCTGGCTGACGGACCCGGGCCTCGGAGACACTACCCCCGGCATGGACGGGAAGCAGGAGCACACCTGGCCCAGCCTCGAGCGGCTCGGCGCCGAGAAGCGGGACCTCGCGGACGAGGCGATGTATCGCAGCCTCAAATCGAAGCTGTTCGACGAGGCCTATCCGCCGGTCCAGATCGGGCGGTTCAGAGTGGTGCAGGCCCTGGGCCAGGGCGGCATGGGGGTGGTCTACGCCGCCCAGGACGTGCAGCTCGACCGCCTGGTCGCGATCAAGGTCATTCGCGACGACCGTCTGCGAGAAGGCGCGAAGGACCGCGCGCGCCTGCTGCGAGAGGCGCGGATGCAGGCCAAGCTGGCCCACCAGAACGTCGTGCCGATCCACGAGGTCAGCGAATACGAGGGCGGCGTCTTCATCGTCATGGAGCTGGTCAAGGGCTCCACGCTGCGCGAATGGCTGGACCGTGAGCCGCGCCCGCTGGCGGCGATCCTCGAGCGATTCGTCGAGGCGGCCCGCGGCCTGGCGGCGGCGCATCGGGCCGGGATCGTCCACCGCGACTTCAAGCTGGCCAACGCGCTGGTCGGCGAGGACGGCCGGGTCCGGATCGCCGACTTCGGCCTCGCGGTGGCCCACCAGAGCGCCCCCGAGACCGAGCCCGAGCGGGCCGCCGGGCCCGCCTCCGCCGCCAGCACCAGCAAGTACGCCGGAACCCCGACGTACATGTCGCCCGAGCAGGCCCTCGGCCGCGAGTGCGACGCCCGCAGCGACCAGTACTCCTTCGCCGTCGCCCTGACCGAGGCGGTGCTCCGCCGCGCCCCGGCGCCCGCGCTCGAGCGACTCGCCGAACGAACCGCCCCGGCGCTGCCGGCCGACGGCCCCGCGCCGCAATGGTTGCGCCAGGCCCTCTCGCGCGCCCTCTCGCTCGACCCCGCCGACCGCTACCCGTCGATGGCCGCCCTCATCGACGTCCTGGTCGAATCGCCCCGGCGCCGCCGCCGACGCGCCCTCGCCGTCGGCCTCGTCGCCGCATTGACCGGCGCGACCGCCCTCGGGGCCACCCTCTTCACCGATTCCTCGCAGCCGCAGTGCGCCCAATCCGACGAGCGCATCCGGTCGATCTGGAACGAAGCCCGCCGACAATCGCTGCACGCCGCATTCACCGCCACCGGCCTGCCCTACGCCGAGGCCTCGTGGCGCCGCGCCGGCGCGGCGCTCGACGCCTACGCGGAGCGCTGGGCCGAGGTCGCGCGGATCAACTGCGAGGCCACGGACGCGTCGACGCCCCAATTGGATCGACTGTTCGCCCAGGGCGCCGCCTGCCTCGACCGTCAGCGCAGCGCCTTCGTCACCTTGCTCGACCAATTCGCCGCTGCGGACGCCGGTCTGGTCGCCGGCGCCGACACGGCGATCGCCGGCCTGCCGCCCCCGATGCAATGCCGCGTGTCTCCGACCATGCGCATGGACGATCGACCCGCCGGGCCCACCGATCCGCGAGTGCGCGAGCTCCTCGATCGCGGCAAGATCCTCATGAACACGCAACGAGGTCGCGACGCCGCCGCCTTGCTCGACAACGCGTTGCCGGAGATCCGCAGCACCTCCGACGTCGCCGGCGAGGCCGAGGCGCTGCTGTTGCTCGGGCGGACTCAGGGACGCCTGCTCGGGGACGGGCCGGCCGCCGCGCGCTCCCTGCACCAGGCTTACAATCGGGCGAACACCGCCAAGCAATCGGACCTGAAGTGGGAGATCTGGAACGAGCTCGCGCGCGTCCACGCCGTCGTCTTCGACGCACCCGGCGAGGCGCGCACGTGGCTGGACCACGCCAAGTCCGAGACTCATCCGGACTCACGGGCCGCCGAGGCGGCCATCGCGGCCGTCGAGAGCGACATCCTGATCGCCGAGAACCGACCCGCCGACGCGGTCGGCCTGCGAAGGTCCGCCCTCGCCACGCTCAAGTCCATCCATCCCCCGGATCATCCGGAGGTCGTGCTCGCCCTGCGCTCGCTCGCCGCCGGCCTGGGCGAGGCCAGACAGGTCCAGGAGGCCCGGGACCTGAACGTGCAGCTCCTCGCGGATCTGCAGAAGGAGTACGGCCGCGAGCATCCGTGGCCCGCGCGCGTCGAGCTGGACCTCGGGCTCGACCTCCTCGAGCTCGAGCGACCGGCCGCGGCCCGCGAGCACCTCGAGCACGCGCGCGCCGCATTGGTGACGACCTACGGCGAAGTCCACCTCTGGGTCGCCAAGGCCGAGGTCGCGCTCGCGCAGCTCGACCTCGCCGAAGGCGAGCTCGCGTCGGCGATCGTACGGGCAGAGAAGGCGCTCGCGGCCTACGACGCTCTGGTCCCGCGCGCTCACGTCGAGCGCGTCATGGCGCTCGTGCTGCTGACCGACGCTCACTGGTCGAGCGGCCGGACCGATCGCCTCCTCGCAATCAGCCGAGAATTGCTCGACATCCACGACGCCGATCCGACCCACAGCGGTGTGGACGTCGCCGGTGTCCTCACCAACATCGGCGACAGTCTGTGTCTACTCGGCAGGTGTACGGAGGCGCTACCGTACTTCAATCGATTGATGGCACTCTATCTGGAGGATTCGCCGCCCGAGCCGGCCCTGCGCGCGGTCCCGCTGCGAGGGATCGGGCTCGTGCACGGGGCGAAGGGTCAGCCGGAGCTCGCGCTCGCGTTCCTCGAGCAGGCGCTCGAGATCCTCGAGAAGTCGCCGCTCGAGCGCGGCGGCATGTCGGACATCCTGGCCGCGACCATGCGCGAGCTGGCCGACACGCTCACGGCGCTCCGGCGCGATCCCGAGCGAGTCCGCCAGCTCCGCCGGCGCGCGGCCGAGATCGATCCGCAGTGAATTCAGCCGTGGCGCTCGAGCTGCCCCAGCCGCTCGCGCACCACCCAGCCCGGCACCCCGAGGTTCGTGCGCCGGCCGTCGTGTTCGCCGTAGTTGAGGCCGATCGCCACCCCGCGGACGAGGTCGACGATCGCCGCGCCCGAGCTGCCGCCGAGCGTGGTGCAATCGTGCTCCAGCAGCGCCTGCGTCGTCGACACCAGGCGGCCGAGCGAGATCCGCTTGAAGCCGCGGCCGTCGCGGTCGAACCAGCCGTCACCGAAGCATTGCTGGTACTCGGGTTGCGGATACCCGCCCTCGGCGTGGCTCGGGAAGCCGATCACGGCCACCGGGTTGTCGGCGACCAGCG
Source organism: Nannocystis punicea (assembly GCF_026965555.1). Taxonomy (GTDB): domain Bacteria; phylum Myxococcota_A; class Polyangia; order Nannocystales; family Nannocystaceae; genus Nannocystis; species Nannocystis punicea. The sequence goes on from NZ_CP114040.1 coordinate 8,615,117, forward strand.
AATCGACGACTGCGAGCCCGGCGTGGGGCGACCGCAGCTGGGCGACTTGCACGAACGCGAGGTCATGGGTCGGGTCGATATAGAGCACCCGCCGGATCGGGCAGCGGAGGTCCGCCCGCGCGCCCGCCTCGGCGCAGAGGTCGAGGCGCAGGGTCATGCGGCCGCGTTCCAGGTCGTCGAGGAGCGACAGGATCGTGTGCCGGTTGGTCACCGCGACGTCGCCGCGGACCAGCCAGGCCGTGCCGCACTGCATCAGCGGGCCGAGCTCCGGGCACTCGAGGCGGCCGACCGCGCCGAGCGCCGCCTCCAGTTGCGGCTTGGCCGTCTCGACGACGGCTCGCCAGGCCGGCTCGCGCGGCAGCTCGAAGGTCCCGGCGCGGACCGTGAGCGGGCACGGGAACCAGTGTCTCACGAGCTCCCGACCGGACACCTCGGCCCCGGCCGCGGCAGGTTCAGGTTCAGCTGCAGGCGCGGACAATCCGACCTCGTGGCGCTCCAGGGTGTCCTCAGACGTCGTCGTTTGCATGGCTCTCCCGGCTTCTTGCCTCGGGATGTTAGTGGCACGGGCTCGCCCTCCCGTGCATCCGCGCGGCGCGATCGATCGCCGTGGCGATCGACTTGACCGGTTCGGCCGGCTCTCGACACTACCCATTCACAGCGCGAGGGCCCCGACGATGTCCGCCGGGTCGAAGCGCGACAGGAGTTGTATCGCCATGGCAGTCACGTGGACCTTGAAGGACGCATCTGGAGGGAATCTCACCACCCAGCCGACGTCGACCGGCACACTCACGCTCAATTTCAATAACAGCGGCTATCCGTACTTCGCCGTCGGCGAGACGATCAACGAGGTCTACGCCGAGGTCGACAGCACCGGCCCGATCACGGTCACCCTGGGGCCGCAGAATTCGGGCTACTACCTCGACCAGGTCCGCAGCGATCCGCAGGAGCTCCCGTCGCCCCACGGCGGCGTGATGAGCTGGACCGACAGCGGCGGCACCACCACCCTCACCTTCACCGCGCCCGGCACGGTCAACCAGGAGTGGTCGTGGGGCTTCGGCGGGCTCAACCCGCCGGTCGCGCTGAAGATGAAGGTGCGCGTCCGGCGGACGTGAACCGGGTCGGGCGAGACTCGAAGTCGAGCGGCACCTGACCTATCCGCCAGGTGCCGCTCGACTTCGGCGCCGCCCGCCTCCGACCCCGGAGACATCATGGCCGTCCCTCGGACAGGGAAGGATGTCGCCCGCGCGGCTCTCACCCATCGACGTCCTCGAGCGGCCCGCTGGCGCCGAATTTCGACGCGCGGGCTGTCCCGATCCCTCCTCGGTGAGGTCGTATCGGCGAGGGTATCGGGCGAGAGCGAGCTCGTCACCAGGACGGCGCTGGCGACCTCGATGCGGGTCGATGCTCTCGCTCGATTCGGCCGCTCGCACGACCTGTCCCTTCGGACACATCACCGCCCCGTCGCCCCCGCCTCGCCGAGCTGCTAGCAGCCCGTGGTGAAAGTCGCGGTAACCACGCCGCGAGGAATCTCGCGAACAGCAAAGCGGCGCGCGGTATCGCGCGCCACTCGGAAAGCTGATAAAGTGGCTCTGCCATGGCAATGGGACACGACAACGGAGAGCAGCCGACGCTGTTTATCACGTACGACAAGCTGCAGGGGCTCGGGCACCCGTTCTACGAGGCGCTCGACAAACTGCTGCGGAAGCACGGGTTCGACCGCTTCGCGGAGAAGCAGTGCGAGTCGTTCTATGCCGAGGTGATGGGACGACCGGGCCTCGCGCCGGGGGTGTACTTCCGCTGCTTGCTCATCGGCTACTTCGAGGGGATCGGCAGCGAGCGGGGCATCGCTTGGCGGGTCGCCGATTCGCTGAGCCTGCGGCGGTTTTTGGGGCTCGGTCTGGAGAAGCAGCCGCCGGATCACTCGACGATCTCGCGGACGCGGCGCCGGCTGAGCACCGACGTGCACGAGCGAGTCTTCACGCGGGTGCTGGAGCTGGTGGCCGAGCACGGCCTGCTGCGCGGCAAGACGCTGGGGATCGACGCGACGACGCTCGAGGCGAACGCGGCGCTGCGCTCGATTGTTCGCCGCGACGACGGACGCGCGTACAAGGAGTACCTGACCGACCTGGCGGAGGCCGAGGGGATCGAGGAGCCGACGCGCGAGGACCTGGCGCGGCTCGATCGCAAGCGCCCGAAGAAGGGCTCGAACGAGGAGTGGGTGCACCCGCACGATCCCGAGGCGCAGATCATGAAGATGAAAGACGGCAGCACCCACCTCGCGCACAAGCACGAGCAGGCGGTCGATCTCGAGACCGGTGCCATCGTCGGCGTGACGGTGCACGGCGGCGCCACGGGCGACACGAAGACGATCGAGAAGACGCTGGAGGTCGCCGACGCCAACCTCGCGGAGGTGCGCCAAGAGGCCTCGGAGAAGGCCAAAGAGCAGCTCGCCGAGCGCGTCGAGGAGGTCGTCGCCGACAAGGGCTATCACAGTAACGACGTGCTCACGAACCTTGAGGAGGTCGACGTGCGCAGCTACATCCCGGAGCCCGCGCGAGGCCGCCGGCGGTGGGAGGGCAAGCAGGCCGAGCGCGACGCAGTCCGCCGGAATCGCCGCCGCATGAAACGGAGTAAGGGCAAGGAGCTGCAGAAGAAGCGCAGCGAGCTGGTCGAACGGCCCTTCGCACACATGCTCGACTCCGGCGGAATGCGCAGAGTCCACGTCCGCGGTCACGACAATATCCTCAAGCGGCTGGTCATCCACGCCGCCGGATTCAACTTGAGTCTGATCATGCGAAAGGTCCACGGAGTCGGGAAACCGAGGGCCCTCCAGGGCCTTCGGGCCGCGCTTTCTGCCGTACTTGTGGCTGTCCTCACGCTTTTGCGGTGGCTCGGAGCGCTCTCTGGACGCGACTCGCGTCAGTCTCCGCCGATGCTCGACTTTCAGAGCACACCCGCTCATGCGAGCCCCACATGAGCGATTTCGTCCCGGCGATTTCTACCTCGGGCTGCTAGCATCCGCCGCGTGTCCGCCCTCCCGGTCCTCGACCTCTCGCCGCTCCGCCGCGACGCCGCCGAGCCCGCGCGCGACCAGCTCGCGCGGGCCATCGCCGCCGCCTGCCGCGACAGCGGCTTCTTCTACGTCGTCGGCCACGGCCTCGACCCGGCCCTGCTCGGCCGCCTCGAGCAGCTGAGCCGGCGCTTCTTCGCCGCCGCCGAGGCCGACAAGCAGACCCTGGCGATGAGCCGCGGCGGCCGGGCCTGGCGCGGCTGGTTCCCGCTCGGCGGCGAGCTCACCTCGGGCCGGCCCGACCTCAAGGAGGGCCTGTACTTCGGGACAGAGCTGGGCCCCGACCACCCGCGCGTGCGCGCCGGCGTCCCGCTGCACGGCGCCAATCTGTGGCCCGCGTGGCTGCCGGAGCTGCGCCCGGTCGTGCTCGACGTGATGGCGCAGCTGGCCGAGGTCGCCCAGCTGCTGCTCACGGGCGTCGCCCGCAGCCTCGACCTCGCGCCCGAGTGGTTCCGCGTGCACTACACCGGCGACCCGACGCTGCTGTTCCGGATCTTCCACTACCCGGCGACGCCACGATCGGGCTGGGGCGTCGGCGAACACACCGACTACGGCCTGCTCACGCTGCTCGTCCAGGACGACGTCGGCGGCCTGCAGGTCAAGACGCCGGGCGGTTGGATCGACGCGCCGCCGCTCCCCGGGGCGCTGGTGTGCAACATCGGCGACATGCTCGACCGCCTCACCGGCGGCTGGTACCGCTCGACGCCCCACCGCGTGCGCGGCTCGGTCGACCGCGATCGCCTGTCGTTCCCGTTCTTCTTCGATCCCGCGTGGGACGCCGAGATCGTGCCGCTGCCGCGCCGCGCCGCCGACCTGCCCGACGACGCCGCCGAGCGCTGGGATCGCGCCAGCGTGCACGCCCACCGCGGCACCTACGGCGAATACCTGCTCGCCAAGGTCGCCCGCGTCTTTCCCGCCCTGCACGCCGAGGTGCACGGCGACGGCGCGTGACCCAGGCGCCGGCCACGCCGCCGATCGAGGCCGGCGACCTCTGCCGTGCTCACATTGCCTGAAGGCGACATTGAACAATGTACAGTGGTCGCCTGGTGGCGTGTTCCTACGGTGTGAAATCGCGGAGGGAACAGCCATGCGTGCGAAGCACCACACCAGCGACCTCGGGGACACCCGCGCCACCACCGACGCGGAGGCGCCGTTCGAGGAGTTCATCGGCCCCGGCTTTCGTTCGCGCGGTCTGTACGGCGAGGTGACCTGGCCCGACCGGGAGCCCACGCCCTGGCCGCGCGACCGCGAGGGCGACGCAGCCGCCTCGCAGTCCGGCCGCGGCCGCTGCGTCGGCCTGGGCCCACGCAGCTACCGCCGCTCCGACGCCCGGATCGCCGAGGACATCAACGAGGCGCTCACGTGGCACCCCGACATCGACGCCAGCGAGGTCGAGGTCGCCGTCGAGCGCGGCAACGTGACCCTCACCGGCCTCGTCTACGACCCGCAGACCCGGCGCCTGATCGTCGAGCTGGCGCTGCAGACCGCCGGGGTCGCCGAACTCGACGACCGCCTGTGCGTCTCCGGCGGCAAGGCCGCGAGCGACTGATTCACCGCACCTGTCCCTGCGGATAGTCGCGCATCCGCGGCGCGCGACTCGCTGCGAGGCTAGCCCGCGTTGAAGCGACGGAGCAGCGCCGTGAAGGCCTGCAAGTCCGCGTCGGACCAGCCCTGCAGGCGCGCCGAGAAGACGGCGCCGCGGAGGTCGAGGGCGGCGAGCACCCGCTCCTCGCCCAGGGGGCTGAGCGAGAGGACCACCGCGCGGCGGTCGGACGGGTCGGGGCGGCTCTCGACCAGGCCGAGGCCCTTCATCCGGCCGACGAGGTGGCTCGTCGAGCTCCGATCCATCCCGACCGCCTCGGCGACCGCGCTCGGCTTCGCGGGCCCGTAGGCGTACAGCCAGCGGGCGATGTGAAACGCCGCCGGCTGCAGCGCCGGGTGAAAGGCCGCGGCCGAGCGCTCGGTCAGCGCCCGCGAGGCGCTGAGGAGCGCGCTCAGCTCGACGCCGAGCTCGAGCTCCAGCGCGTCGCGGGGCGAGGGGTCGCGGTTCGGCAATTTGGTTGACATATCCCTATCATCTCGAGGATGGTTGAGTTATCCCCACTATATCGGAGGCTCGATCATGCTCCCAGACCGCCTCATCGTGCTCACCGGCGCCACCCACGGGCTCGGCCGCGTCGCGGCGCTCGAACTCGCGCGTCGCGGGGCGCGTCTCGCCCTCGTCGCCCGCGACCGCGACAAGGCCGAGCGCACCCGGGCCGAGCTGAGGGCGGCCGCGCCCGGCGCCTCCGTCGACCTCCACTTCGCCGACCTGACCCGGCTGGCGGAGGTCCGCCGCGTCGGCGAGGAGATCGCCGCGAAGCACGCCCGGATCGACGTGCTCATCAACAACGCCGGCGTCCACGGCTTCGCGCAGCGCGTGACGCCCGACGGGCTGCCCGAGATGATCGCGGTCAATTATCTCGCGCCGTGGCTGCTCACGCGGATCCTCCTGCCCGCGCTCACCGCTGCCGGTCGGGCGCGGGTCGTGACCGTCGCCTCCGAGGCCTCGCGCCGGCACGGCACGCTCTCGCTGCCGGCGGACCTCACCGACACCCGGCCGTTCACCGCCCGCGGCTCGTCTGCGATCTACGGCAAGAGCAAGCTGCTCGACATCATGTTCTCCCTCGAGCTCGCGCGGCGCCTCGAGGCGACCGGGGTCGAGGCGGTGTGCCTCGATCCGGGCTTCAACGTCACCGGTCTCGGCCGCGACCTGTGGTTCGCGGCGCCGCTCGAGCGGGTCCTGCGAGCCTTGAAGATCGGCGATCCCGCCCGCGGCGCCGGGCTCATCGTCGAGCTCGCGGTCGGCACGAGCATCGCCGACCGCGACGGCCGCTACTTCACCGTGAAGGGGCGCCGAGCGCTCACGCCGGCGCCTCCCGGCGGCGATGGGGCGCTCCAGCGGCGCCTGTGGGCCGAGACCGAGGCGCTGCTCGTGCGCCTCGGGGTCTGGTGAGACGTCACAGCGGGATCTCGAGCCCGTCGCGCGCGACCTCGAAGCCGCGGCGGCGGATCTCCAGCGCCGCAGCGCCGCCGGGGTCGACCGCCGGGTTCGAGTGATTGAGGTGGGTGAAGATCACCCGCACCCCGCCGGCGTCGATCAGCGGCTGCAGCAGATCCATCGTATCGACGATCAGCGGGTGCGCCAGGGTCGCCAGATCGCGGCCAGGCAGCTCGTCCGGCGAATAGAAGCAGCCGTCGAGCAGCGCCACGTCGATCCGCTCCGCCGCCAGCACCTCCGGCAGCGGCCGCGGCCACGCGGCCCACGGCGCGCTGTCGGGCACGTACAGCGCACGCGCCCGCGGGCCGGCGATCACGAAGCCGTGAGTGTCGGTGTACTCGTCGCGGTGCGGGACCTGCAGCGGCGCCACGGTCACGCCGCCGGCGAGCGTCACCGTACCTGCCCCTTCGAACATGTGCAATCGGACATTGTCGAGCCGCACCAGCTGATCCCACGGCGCGTTGTCGCGGAGGAACGCCGCCATCCGCGGGCTGGCGTGCACGGGCAGCGCCTGGGCGTGCAGCGCCTCGAAGCCGAGCAGGGCCAGGCCGACGTAGTGGCCGACGTGCGCGTGGGTGAGGAACAGCCCGGCCAGCGGCGCGCGGTCGACCCCGCCGCGCGGCCTGCCTGTCCTCGGGGCCAGGTCCTCGAGCTGCGCGGGCAAGTCGGGCGTGGCGTCGATCAGCCACGCCTGCGCCCCGGCCACCACCGCCGCGCTCGCCACCTTGCGGCCCGCGCCCGGGTCGGTCCGCGCCCGCGCGCAGCGCTCGCACGAGCAGCCGACGTGCGGCAGGCCGCCGTCCTGGGCGGTGCCGAGCACCACCAGAGCTGGCCCTCGGGGCATGTCCTTCGCGCCATCTTCGGACGGACACCCGAGCAGGGCCAGCGACAGCAGAGCAGCGGGCGCGCGGCGCATCACGGCACCGTAGCACGACGGCGCCGCCCGGACGACGCACGCCCGGACGACCGTTCGTCGCGGCCGCCGACGCCCCGCGGGCGTCGGCGGCCTCGCGCCGCTCAGCGTGACCGCCGGCGGCGCAGCGTCAGCAGCAGCAGCGTCAGTGCCGACAGGCCGAACCCGCCGGGAGCGTCCTGCCGGCAGCCGCAGCCGCTCTCGTCGGACGCGGCGCCGCCGGAGTCGCTGTCGGTGTCGCCGTCGGTCTCGGTCGCGTCGGTCGTCTCGGTGTCGCCGCCGGGCTCCGTGTCGCTGGTCCCCGGCTGCTCGCCGGTGGTCTCGCCGGGGCCGCCGGTCGTCGGCACCTGCCCGCTCGAGCCGTCGGAGTCGGAGTCGCCGCCGCTCGTGGTCGTCGGGTCGCCGCCCGCGAGGCAGTTCGCCTCGCAGCCGTCGCCGGCCTCGTTGTTGCCGTCGTCGCAGTCCTCGCCGCCGTCGACCACCCCGTCGCCGCAGCTCGCCTGCGTGCAATCGGTGCGGCAGGCGTCGGCCTCGACGTCGCTGTTGTTCGCCCCGTCGTCGCACTCCTCGCCGGCGCTGACGATCCCGTCGCCGCAGATCGCCGCCGGCGCGTCGACCACCCCGACCACGCACAATGCGTCGAGCGTCCAGCCGCCCATCTCGAGCCCCTGGTCGCTCCGCAGCTCGTACTTCAGCGTGACCGCGTCGTTCATCACCGACGCGGTCAGGTCGACGTCGTGGAAGCGCCACTCGCGATCGGTGTGGTGCGTGGTCGCGTCGTTCATGTTCGGGCTGGCGAAGTTCGTCCACACCTCGGCGTCGTTGGCGTAGATCCGCGCGCGGTCGAAGGCGCCGTCCTCGATGTTGAGCCAGCGGCGGTACTGCAGGCGCACCTGCGAATAGCCGGTCGTGTCGATCACCGGCGACTCGGCATAGTTGGTCTTGTCCGACTGGTACGTGCCGTTGTAGTTGCCGCCGCCGAGGTCGTTGCCGAACACGCGCGTACCGTCGTAGGCGGCCTGCGGGTCGCCCGAGGACGTCGGCGCCAGCGGCTCCTGCCACATCCAGTCGTCGGCGCCCTCGCCCTGCATGCCCATGGTGAGGCCGTGCGTCCAGCCGTCGGTGGCCGGGTCGGTCTCGAAGTCGGTGCAGTAGATCTCCTCGACCGCGCCGACGAAGAACTCGTAGAACGGATCGGCCGCGTTCTCCGGGTACTGCAGGACGGTCGCGTCCTGGAACGTGATCTTGACCTGGTACTGCACCACGCTGCCCGCCGGCTGCTGCGGGATCTTGCCCGTGATCAGATCGGGCGCGACGTCCATCGCGATCACCCCGCCGACGTCCTGCTGCTCGCGCAGGCGCCAGGTCAGCTCGGCGGACTCGATCATCCCGCCGGTGCACTGGCCGCCGCCGCCCTCGACCCCGACCGACACCGTGTACTCTGCCAGCTGCGGCAGGGCCACCCCGGGGGCCTCGACGTCGACCCCGAGCTTGAACAGGCCGTGCTTGGCGTACGCGGTGTCGATCAGGCACTTGTTGGGCGTGCCGTTGGCGAGGTCGCCGTCGTCGTCGTCGGCCGCGAGCGCCTCGAAGTACATGCTCGGGATGTCGACCGCGCGGCGGATCGATTCATAGTAGATGTGATCGGCCTGGGCCACCGCGCCCGGCCCCTGGTCCTCGATCAGCGCCTTGCGCAGGTCCCACAGCGCGCCGGCGATGATGAGGCCGGTGATGTGCGTGTCGCCGTCGATGTCGTCGGGCCACACCGCCTCGCTGCCGTTGGGGTCGATGTGGCGCAGCGGCCCGGGGTCGTTGAGGAAGAAGCCGATCCCCATCGCCGGGTCGTCGACGATCGTCGCCGCCAGGTAGTCGCTCACGCCCTCCGACAGCGACGGGTCGAAGTTGCCGACGCCCTGGATGATGGCGTGGTCGTGCACCCCGTGGCCGAACTCGTGGTAGACGATGTCGGCCACCCGCCCGGTGTTGTTGCACTGGTTGCTCTGGCGGAAGAAGTTGACGTTGCCGTCGTAATAGGCGTTGCAGCTGTCGTTGATGTTGACGATCGCGTCGAGCTGCTGGCCGAGGAAGTCGAGGTTCGGATCGATCTGGCGCACGTACTCGATCACCTCGTTCGCGTGCACGAACGTCGTGATCTGCGCGTCGACGAGCTCGTCGTTCGGGGCGCCCCACACCGCGGTCTGGTTCGGCTGCAGGTTGAGGTTCGCGGTCGCCGCGGCGCCGGCGTCGTTGTCGACCGTCACCTGGGTGCCCGTCGCCCGCGCCGTCACCTGCGCGGCGTTGTTGCCGTTCCACATCACGTCGCCGGTCTGGCTGCTGGTGGCGTTCACCCCGGCCACGGTCAGCGACGCGCGGTTGGCCGGCCAGTCCTGGCGCTCGCCGCCGGGCTCGCGCAGCGGCGCGTTGTAGGCCACCTTGCCGCCGGCGAACAGCAGCGTCTGCCTGCGCGCCACCGGCTCGCCCGTGGCCGCGTCGACGTACACCCGCCAGCGCCCGAGCGGCGCCTGGGTCGTCAGCTCGACCGGCACCACGGCCCGGTACTCGACCTTGCTCCCGCGCACCAGCGGCAGCACCACCGCCTCGTGCGCGCCCTCGAAGCTGACTGTCCCCGGGGACAGGTCCCGCTCGAGCCAGGCGATCGCGGCCCCGCGGGCCTGCTCCGCGCCGACCGTGCGGACCGCCGGCGCCGGCACGTGCGGCAGCGCCTCGGAGCCGATCATGAACAGGCGGTCGTTGCGGAAGCGGAAGCTGACCTGCCCGCCCTCGACCGCCACCCCGCGGACGCGCTGGACGAAGCCGAGTGTGCGCATTCCGCCGCTCTCGACATTCGCCACCAATGTGAAGTCCGCGGCCGAGGCCCCCGGCGCCAGCAGGGCCACGTGGCGGCTCAAGAACGCCCGCGCCAGCCGCTCCGCCGCGATCGGCGAACGCGCGGTCCCGGGCGCAGCGATCCCGGCGCCCCAGATCCGCCTGACCACGTCCGTGTCCCGGTCCCACACCGCCCATGTCTGCGGTCCCATCTCGGCGACGAGCCGCGACCAGGCCCGCCCGTGCTGCGGTGGCACCCGATGCCAGGTCAAGTCGCCGGCGACCCGCACCGGAGCGCCGGTGGCGACCTCGAGGGCGGGCCGCCGCGCGTGCGCGGCAGGGGTCTGAACCGCGCTCGCGGTCGGGCTGACGGCCAAAATCGTGGCCGCGGTGAGGGTGGCAATTCCGTGGGCGAGTCTCATCGGTCCTCCGCGGGTGCGCTGGACGCACCACGCCGCCACCCTACCAAAACGCAAGCCCCTGGAGGTATGTTTGTGTCTAGCGCGTGCTCACAGGGCAAGGCCCTGTCGCCGCCAACCCCCTCGCCCCGCCCCCAGCCTTCGCGGCCCGCAGCGAATGGCTGCACTCGCCCGGCCCTCGCAGTCCGCGGGTGCAGGTGCACGGCTCCTCAGGACATGACCTTCGAGCCATGTCGTCACGATCGCCGCGCGTCGACGACGTGCGCCTCGTCGACACACCCGCTCACGCGGTGTCTCTCCATAATCCGTGGAGGATCCGTTCCGTCGACAACCACTCATGCGATTCACCCGCGCCCCGAAATGCGGCGAGTCCGAATTGCACCGCCGCGAATCGGCTCTCACGCGCCTCGCGCCGGAGCGCGCGGTCGACCCCGCGCTCTCGCGCGCGTCGCCGGGCGAGCTCCCGCCCGCGTCGGGGCCCGCAGTGCTCCGAGCGTCGGCTTCGACTATGCTGGCGTCGCATGTCCGTGAATCCTTATGGCAGCTCGATGGAGCAGGTGTTGGCCGAGCTCGAGCGCGTCGAGCTGCTCGTGCGGATCCAGGTCGCCCGACTGCGACAAAGCAAGCGGGACGACCGGTTCGAGGGCCTCTACGTCTCCGAGGAGGAGGTCGACGAGCACCTCCGGCGACCGCTCGGCGCGCCGCGCTGGGCCCACGAGCCCTCGCCGGTGGCCGACGCCCAGGCAGGGCGCCTCGACGCCCTGAGGCGCGGCCTCCTCGCGCGCGCCGAGGCCACGCGGGCGGCGGGCCTGCGGCTCCGCCTCGACGAGCTCGTCGCCGCGTTCGGCCTGTCCGACCTCGACCGCGACGTCGTCCTGCTCTGCCTCGCGCCGGAGGTCGCGCCGCGCTACGAGCGGGTCTTCGCCTACCTGCAGGACGACGTCACCCGCCGACGTCCCGGCGTCGACCTCGCGCTCGAGCTGCTGTGCCCCGCGTTCGCCGACAAGCTGGCCGCGCGGACGCGCTTCGAGGCGAGCGCGCCGCTCTCGCGCCACGGCCTCGTCCAATTGTTCGACGAGCCCACGCACCCGCATCCGACCCTGCTCGGGCGGTTCTTGCGGCTCGATCCGCGGGTCGCCGGCTTCTTGCTCGGCGGCGACGAGCTGGCCGCGGAGCTCGACGGCCTGGTCACGCGCTGCTCGCCGGAGCCCGCGGGCCGGTCTCTGGCGGCGGACGACGCCCGCGCCCGGATCGCCGGCCGCTACGATCCGCGCGAGGGGCTGCTCGTCGACCTCGTCGGTCCCGCGGGCAGCGGCAAGCAGTCGTGGGCCCGGGCCCTGGGCGCCGAGCTCGGGCTCGGACTCCTCGTCGCGCACGCGCCCGGGCTGTTCGCCGCCGGCCCGGCAGAGGCGGCGAGGCGCCTGTCGACGCTCGCGCGCGAGGCCGTGTTGCAGCGCGCCGCGGTCTACTGGGAGGGGCTCGACGAGCTCGCCGAGGCCGATCAAGCGGCGGCGCAGGACGCGGTGCTCGGGTCGGACTCGCACCCGCGCCGGTTGACCTTCGTCGCCGGCCCACGGCCGTGGCGGGTCGCCGAGCGCGTGCCGGGGTTGCGGTTCACTCGCGTCGAATTGCCGCGGCCGAGCGACCACGAGCGCCTCGATCTGTGGCGACGCGAGCTCCCGGCCGCGTTGCCCGACGCCGTCGCGGCCGAGCTGCCGGCCCTCGCGAGCAAGTTCCGCTTCACCGCCGGGCAGGTCCGCGCCGCCGCTGCCAACGCGCGCGAGCGGGCGCACTGGCGGGCCGGCGAGCAGCCGCTGGCCGTCGCCGACCTGTACGCCGCGTGCCGGGCGCAGAACAACAGCAAGCTCGGCGAGCTCGCGCGGCCGATCGTCCCGCACTACACGTGGAGCGACATCGTGCTCTCGGCCGACAGCCTGACGCAGCTGCGCGAGGTGTGCGATCGCGTGCGCCTGCGCGGGCGGGTGCACGAGGAGTGGGGGTGGGGCGCCAAGCTGTCGCTGGGCAAGGGGATCAACGTCATCTTCTCCGGCCCGTCGGGGACGGGCAAGACGATGGCCGCCGAGATCCTCGCGCACGAGCTCGGCCTCGACCTCTACAAGATCGACCTCTCGGGCGTGGTCAGCAAGTACATCGGCGAGACCGAGAAGAACCTCGCCAGGATCTTCGCCGAGGCCGAGACCAGCAACGCGATCCTCTTCTTCGACGAGGCGGACTCGCTGTTCGGCAAGCGCTCCGAGGTCAAGGACGCGCACGACCGCTACGCCAACATCGAGACCAGCTACCTGCTGCAGCGCATGGAGGAGTACCAGGGGCTCACGATCCTCGCCACCAACCTGCGCAAGAACCTCGACGAGGCGTTCGTCCGCCGCATGGCCTTCGCCGTCGCCTTCGCGCTGCCCGAGGAGGCCGAGCGGCTCGACATCTGGCGGAAGGTGTGGCCGTCGGCGGTCCCGCTCGACCCGACGCTCGACCTCGAGTTCATGGCCCGGCAATTCAAGCTGAGCGGCGGCAACATCAAGAACATCGCCATCGCCGCGGCCTTCCTGGCCGCGAGTCGGGGCGTCCCCGTGTCGACGGCGCACCTGATCCTCGGCACCCGGCGCGAGATGCAGAAGATCGGCCGCATGTGCGTGCCGGCGGACTTCGGCAAGTACGCCGCGCTCGCCGAGTGAGCGGCGCCGTCGGCCGGCCTTGACCCACGATCGGCGATCGCCGAGCGCCGAGCGCTCGACCTTCGCGCCGTCGGTGAATCGCCGACCCCGACGCGGCGAAGTCCGCATCGTGCACGATCGTTCGCGCGACGAGCCGTCCGCGGCGGCGCCGCCACGTGTGACGGCGCCGACGGGCGCGGGTGATTCGCGCCGACCTGTCGCATTGGCCAGACTGCGCGCCTTTGCGGCGAGGCGGCGCGTCGCGCGTCGAGGCGTCGCGCCCTTCCATCATTAAAGCTTCGCCGCGTCGCGACCTCGTCCGATCACGATCGGACCTCGGCGCCCATGAGGCCCGCGCGGCGCTCGATCGCCGGTGCGCCGCGCCCCCGCCGCGAGCCGCGTGTCGCACGGGCGGAAATGGAGTGACCCGGGCGGCGGGCCGTGTCCGCGGTGCGTAATTTAAATTCAATTGACGAGGCCCTGAGCGACACATAGTATTCGAGGCGTTGCGATGGCAAGAGCGCGCGTCTGCGTGCGGCCGATGGGCCGCGCGCGATCCGTGACGCTCGGGTGAAGCTCGGGGATGGACGATGATTCTGGATCTGGACAATACCATCAAGGAATTGATCGAGACCTTCGCGCCGGCGAACTCGGAGCTGGCCGGCGCGACGGTCTCGTTCGACCTGCCGGACGCCGGTTGGCGGGCGCAGCTCGACGCTTTGACGGTGAATTGCTACCTCTACGACATCCGCCAGAACATGGCGGCGGCGACGAACGAGCCGATATTGGTCCAGAGCGCCGACCAGAAGAAGCGGGCGCGGGTGAGGCCGCCGGCGCGGATCGACTGCGCCTATTGCATCACCGCGTGGAGCCCGGCGCTGACCGGCGCCGTGTTCGAGGAGCACCGGCTGCTCAGCCAGCTCCTCCAGCTGTTCCTGCGCTTCCCGAAGATCCCGGACGAGGTCCTGCAGGGCGCCCTCGTCGAGCAGATGGCGCCGTTTCCCGGCATCGTCGCGTCCCAGGAGGGCGTGCGCAACCTGCCGGAGTTCTGGAGCGCGCTCGACCAGAAGCTCAAGCCGTCGCTCAATTACGTGATCACCCTCGGCATGCTGCCCGACGCGGTGCCCACGGACGCAGAAATGGTCGAAAAGCCGACCGCGATCACGGTCGGCGTCGACCACCGGTGAACACCAGAGCTATCGGGCGGCCTGCGGGCCGCGGCTACCCACGGCCTTTTCGGCCTGAAATGGAGAGAGGTGATGGACAACATTGGAATCAATCTCAGAGAAGTCGATGGGCGGGCGACGCCGAGCATTCAGGGCGCGGCGACGTCGGTGGCGGGCTTCATCGTTCGCACCAAGCGCGGGGTCCCGGGGAAGGTCCGGCTGGTCACCAACTTCTCCGAGTTCCTCGAGTACTTCGGCGGCTACGTGAAGAAGGCCGACGCCCACGACAATTACTTCGGCGCCTACGCGCTCAAGGGCTTCTTCGACAACGGCGGCGCGGTCGCCTACGTGACCCGCGTGTTCGGCACCGGCGTCGCCGCGACCGTGACCTCCACCGACGGCGATGAGGAAGAGGGCCCGCTCACCATCACCGCCGCCTACAGGGGCCAGACCGACCCGGGCGCGTGGGGCAACAAGATCAGCGTCGCCGTCGCCTACCACGCCCCCGTGGCGCCGGAGACCGTGGGCTCGTTCGACCTCACCGTGAGCTTCGAGGGCCGCCAGGTCGAGGTCTGGGACCACCTGCCGGCCAGCGCCGCCGCGGCCGACACGGTCAACGACGAGTTCAGCGGCTCGAAGTACATCGTCATCGCCTTCGACGCGACCGTCAACGGCGGGGTGCTCGTCGCGGAGACGCTGGCGCTGAAAGACGGCACGCAGGACGCGCCCGACGCGGACGCGCTGGAGGACCTGTGCTCCGCGGCGCTCCCCCTCTACGACACCATCGACATCCAGCTGCTGGCCTGCCCCGAGTGCTCGACCGCCGACTTCGCGCTCGCGGGGGCCGACTATTGCGCCCTCCGCGGCGATTGCATCTTCGTCAGCGACGCCGGCGACGTCGACATGGCCGGGGCGCAGGCGTTCACGACCAACCTGCGCGGCAACAACATCTACGGCGCGGTGTATTGGCCCTACATCCGCATCAACGACCCGATCGGCACCAGCCGCTGGATCCCCGCGACCGGCCACGTGCTCGGCGTCATGGCCCGCACCGAGCGCGAGCGCGGCGTGTGGAAGGCCCCCGCCGGGGTCGCCGCCCGCGTCCAGGGCGCGCTCGACGTCCGCCACCACATCTCCGACCCCTCGCACACGATCCTCGTCAAGGGCTCGGGCGTCAACGCGGTCCGCTTCATCTCCGGGCAGGGCATCGTCATCGACAGCGCCCGCACCCTCAGCAGCAGCACGCTGTGGCAGTTCATCAACGTCCGCCTGCTGTTCAACTTCGTCAAGAGCTCGCTCAAGAGCGGCCTGCGCTGGGTCGTGTACGAGCCGAACGACGAGGTGCTGTGGAACAAGGTCAAGCACAACGCGGTGACCCCGTTCCTGATGAACCTGTGGCGCCGGGGCGCGTTCGGCCCGGGGTCGCCGGACGAGGTGTTCTCGGTCCAGTGCGACAGCGCGAACAACCCGAGCGACAACGTCAAGCTGGGCATCCTCAACGTCGAGGTCTACTTCTACCCCTCGCGCCCGGCCGAGACGTTCATCATCACCGTGGGCCAGCAAGAGGGCGGGCCGACGGCGAGCGAAGGCTAATACGAGGAGAGGAGCACGGTCATGGCAACTGTAGCGTTCACCGAGGCGTATCGTACGCACGAATTCGTGGTCGAGATCGAGGGGATCGAGAGCCCGGGGATCACCAAGGTCAGCGGGCTCTCCGAGGGCGAGATCGACGCGATCGATCAACCCGACGGCGGCTCGAACGTCGTCCACAAGATCAGCTCGGGCATCGTCAAGTACGGCGATCTGACCCTCGAGCGCAACATGGACGGCACCGCGGCCGACGCGGCGTTCCAGAAGTGGTTCCAGGAGATGTTCAAGCTCGACGGCACCGGCGTCGGCTCGAAGCTGCGGCGCAACGGCTCGGTCGTCAAGCGCCAGTTCGGCAAGGAGGTCATGCGCTTCGCCTTCGAGGGCGCGTGGATCAAGTCGTCGCGGTTCTCCGACCTCGACGCCTCCACCTCCGGGCTGATGAAGCAGACGCTCGTGCTGGCGATCGAGCGGATGTACCGGGTCTGAGCGGGCCGGCTTGCGGCGGAGGGACGGGACCATGAGCCTACCGAGGCGAGAATTCGAGGTCGAGCTGCCGCTCGGATGGGTGGACGACGCCGGTCGGGTGCACCGCCGGGTCGTCCTCCAGAAGATGCGCGGCCACGAGGAGGCGCTGTTCTACGACTCGAGCCTGTCCGCCGGTCGGCTCGTCACCGAGCTGATCAAGGGCTGCCTCGTGCGATTCGTCGACGGCCCCGAGGCCCCGGGCCCGCTGGTGTCGCGGATGTTCTCCGCCGACCGCAACTTCCTGGTGGTGCAGATCCGCCGGGTCACCCTCGGCGACGAGGTGCCCTGCCGCTACGCCTGCCGCGGCTGCGGGGCCGACATCGCGGTCACCGAGGACCTCGGCCGACTCGCGGTCCGCCGCGCCGGCGACGGCCCGCTCCGCACCACCCTGCACGTCGAGCTCGCCGACGGCTGGCGCGACGGCGAGGGCGTCACGCACCAGGCGCTGGAGCTCCGCCTGCCCCGCGGCGACGACGAGGAGTTCATCGCCGAGATGACCGACGACCCGCTGCGCGCCCGCGACGCCCTGGTCCTGCGCTGCATCCAATCGTTCGGGTCCCTGCGCCGGGCGACGCTGGAGGCCTACGGCCTCAAGATCCTGCGCGACCTGACCCTCGGCGACAGGCGGGCGATCTACCGCGCGCTCGACGACGACAGCCCCGGGGTCGACTTCCGCCGCACTGTCACGTGCGGCCGCTGCGGCGATTCGTTCAAGACGACGCTGGAGGTCTCGGGTTTTTTCGACCTCGGCTAGGTGGCGGCGTTCGCCTCCGACAGGAGATCTTCTACCTGGCCTATCACCTCCACTGGCCCTACGGCGAACTGATGGCCATGGAACCGAGCGAGCGGCGCGCCTACGTGCACATGCTCGCGGAGCGCATCGAGGCGAACAACGCCGCGATGGAGGAGTTCAACGCGCGATGGGAGCGAAGGTGAATCGTATGACGATCACGGACGACAGCGCGAATCGACGGACCGCGAGCGCGGCCGACCTCGACGCGCCGCTCGCGAGCGCCGGGGTGCTGCTCCTCGCTCGCCGCTCCCGCGCGGCGGCGGCCCCGGGCCCGCGGAGGCTCGCGTGCCTGCCCTTCCTCGGCCTCGGTCGCGCCGCCAGGGCGCGCCGGGTGACCGTCGAGGACCCCGCGCTCGCCTGGGCGTCGCTGCCGCTGGCGTCGCTGCTGCTCTGGGGCCTGACCCCGGCCGACGGCCCGCGCTCGCCGGCCTCCGCTCCCACCAGTCCTTCGGGACAGGTCGAGGCGCCGCTGGCCGGCGCGAGCCTGCCGCTGCCACTGCGCCACGCCGAGGCCACGAGCCCGCCGTCCCGCGATGTCGGCGCGGCGCCGCGCTGGTCGGCGATGCAGCGACCGGCCCCGACCCCGCCGGCCCCGACCCCGCCGGCCCCGACCGCGCCGGCGCTCGCTCCCGCGCCGCCCGCCACGGCCGCCCCTGCGCCGGCCGGAGCGGCCGCCCCCCGTCCCCCGGCGCCCGGTCCCGCCGCGAGCGCCGGCGTCGTCCACACGGCGCCCAGCGAGCCACGGTGGGCCCTGCCGGTGCCCGCGGGCTCCCGCCCGATCGCGGCCGCCCGCGACCTGCCGGCGAGCGGCTCGTCGCCGCGCGTCGATCACACCTGGCCGCTCGTCCCCCGCCCCGGGGCTGCAGCGCTGCCGGCCACCGCCGCGGCCCCGCCGGCCGTCGCGTCCCCCGCGGCGATCGAGCTGCCTGCTCCCGTCCCCGCGCGCGCGTACGACCCCGCGTCGCGGGCCGCGGCGCCGCCCGTCGCGGCGCCCGTCGCCGCCCCGCCGCGCCGCTCCGACCGCGCGCCTGGCGGGCCCGCGCAGCTCCAGCCGCTGCCGGCCCTCCCGTGGGCCGAGGGAGGCACGAGGGTCGGGCGCGACGGCCCCGCGCTCCCCGGCGAGCCGCCGCTGCGCCCGACGCTGGCCGGCGCGCCGATGGAGCTCCCGCAGCTGCTACGCGCGATCGATCGGGTCGTCGAGCGGACAGTGACCGAGCGGGTCGCGCGGGCGCTCGCGCCGAGCAAGCCCCCGCCGGCGCCGGCCCCCGCGCCCGCGTCCGCGCCCGCGCCCGAGGTCTTCAGCGAACAAGGGGTGCGCCGCTTGATGGTCATGATGCGGCGCATCGAGCAATACGAACGCCTGCGCGGCGGCGAACTCGCATGAGCCCGCGACTGTGAGGATGTCATGGAACAGCTGCAAGTGCTCCGCGGATTCATCGCCAACATCGACATGATCCCGCCGCTGGTGTTTACATTCCAGTACAACCCACAATCGGTCAGCGACAACAAGAAGGTCACCTACGTCGACCGCAATTCGTCGCTGTGCGGCAACGCCCCCGGCAAGTTCTACGTCGGCGGCGGCGATCGCATCATCTCGGTGTCGTTCAAGCTCCACGGCCTCGAGCAGGGGCTCAACGTCATCAACCCGACCGGGGTCGACAACGGCATCAGCACCGAGCTGGCCAAGCTGCGCTCGTTCCTCTACCCCAAGGCCGACGCGTGGGCGACGTTCTCCGGCGGCGCCCCAGGCGGCATGAAGCTGGCCGCGCCGCCGACCTGCTACTTCGGCTTCGGCACCAAGATCCTCGAGGGCACGATCGTCGAGATGCAGATCACCGAGACGCAATTCAACAGCGCGCTGGCCCCGGTGCGGGCCGACGTCTCGGTCACGATCGCGGTCGACGAGTCCGAGGGCAACGCGCTGTACGAGCTCGACAAGCAGCACCGCAACGTCCTGGCGGCGCTCGGCCTGCAAAACATCAGCCTGTTCTAGGAGCGCCATGCCCCTCTCGGTCACCTCTCGTTATCACCGCCTCGAGCTCCTGGTCGACCCCGACCGCGGGCCCTACGTCGCCCAGCGCCCGGCGCCTGCGCCCGACGTCGCGACCGGCAGCATCAACCACGTGCTCGTCGGCGAGGAGACCCTCGATCAGCTGGCGAAGCAGTACTACGGCCGCGAGGAGCTGTGGTGGCGGATCGCCGACGCCAACCCGGCGCGGCACCCCGCCGACTGGCGCGCCGGCGACACGCTCGTGATCCCCCCGCTCACCGCCGCGCCGGCGCCCACGGAGTGACGCATGGCGGACACCCTCTTCTATCAGGTCCTCGTGACCAGCGGCGGGGCCAGCTACGACCTGTCGCGCGACCTCGCGGCGTTCACCTGGGAGCAGGACGACACCCGGCCCGACCAGCTGTCGCTGCAGGTGCCCGACGGCCACAAGGTCTTCAGCCACGCCCTGCAGGAGGGCATGAAGATCGAGCTGTCGTTCGGCACCGACGTCGAGCACGCCGTCGTCTTCCGCGGCCGGATCTACAGCGTCGACATGAACGTCCCGCGCGCGAGCGCCCCGGAGCTGACGGTCCGCGCGCTCGATCGATCGGCGGAGCTGGGCACGCACAAGACGACGCGCCGCTGGGACGAGAAGCCGCTGTCGACGGTGGTGAAGGACGTGCTGGCGCCGTACGGGTTCGGCGAGCCGGCGCTCGAGATCAGCCCCGACCCCGACGTCAAGGCGGTCCAGGAGGGCACGACCGACCTCAAGTTCCTGTCGCAGCTGTGCGACGAGTACGGCTGCGTCCTCTACGTCGAGCAGCGGCCGGGCGACGAGCGGGTCCACTTCGCCGGCAAGTCGCAGCTCGTGCAGGCGGAGCCCGAGCTGCAGCTGTACCACGGCCGGTGCGGCGTGCCGGACGTGCTCGACGAGTTCGACGCCACCGTCGACGCGCGCCGGTCCGAGATCCCCTACGTCCTCACCGGCGTCGATCGCAAGACCGGCAAGCCGCTCGACCCGATCACCGTCGAGCCGCGCTCGCCGGGCGTCGTCGACGACCCCTTCCTCGCCGAGAACCTCGCCGCGATCGCCGACCCGACCAAGCGCGCGCTGCTACAGCAGCTCATCGACGCCGCGCCGGCCGCCGCCGCCGAGATCCGCAAGCTCCGGCTCGCGGAGGACGGCGTCGAGCACGACCGCTCGAAGCCCGCGCTCACCACCACGGCCGAGCTGCGGCTCAAGGCCGACAACTGGGTCAGCACCCGCGCGCTCGGCATGTCCGCCACCGGCGGGTCCGCCGGCCTGCCGCGCCTCCGCGCCCGCACCCTCGTCGAGCTCCTCGACGTCGGCGGGCGCTTCTCCGGCCGCTGGTACGTGTCCCGCGTCAAGCACAGCGTGGGGCTCGGCGGCTACCGCACCGAATTCGACTGCCAGAGGTGAATGATGTTCGACGAGCTGCAACAAGGTCTCGGCGCCCAGGGTCGCGGGCAGCACCACGGAAAGTACCCGGGGACGGTCAAGGACAACGCCCCCGCGGACGCCGAGGTGCCGGGCTCGATCCTCGTGCAGGTCGCGTTCTTCCAGGAGCGCGACCCCGGCAACCCCGCCGCGGTGCGGCCGATGGAGTGCATCGCGCGCCCGTGCCTCCCCCCGGGCGTGTTCTTCGTCCCCGACGTCGAGGCCGCGGTATGGGTCGAGTTCGTCGCCGGCGACCTCACCCACCCGATCTGGACCGGCGCCTGGTACCCCGAGGAGGCCGCGCCCGCCACCCCCGAGGGCGAGCAGCCCACCGCCGACCAGCGCCTCCTCCGCAGCGTCGCCGGCCACGTGCTGTGCCTCGACGACACCGCCGGCTCCGAGCGCGTCGTCTTGCAGGACCCGAACGAGCACGTCCTGACGATGAACAAGGACGGCGTCGAGCTCAAGTGCGGCGCCTCCGTCTCGCTGCAGCTGAAGAGCGACGCGATCGTCCTCGCCTGCGGCAGCAGCAAGATCACCCTCGACAATCAGGGCATCCGCCTCGAGGCCGGCGGCCACCACTTCACCATGGAGTCGGGCGGCACCACCCTCAACGGCCAACTCGTCGTATTGAAGCCGATCATCGACTGGTTGACCGCCCACGTCCATTCGGCGCCGAACGCCGCCGCCACCCAGGCGACCGAGCTCGTCGCACCGTATTTCGTCTCGCAATTGCCTGGGTGACCGCGCCACGCGCGACCCGAGGAGTCTCCTGTGACCGAAACCATCCGAGGATTCGCCTTCCCGTTCCGCATCGACCCGGACTCCGGCAGCGTGGCCGCGCAGACCGGCGACGACAAGCTGCGCGAGAACATCGCCCACATCCTGCTCACCGGCATGGGCGAGCGGATCATGCGGCGCGGCTACGGCGGCGGGCTGCAGCAGCTCGTCCACGACCCGAACAACGAGGTCCTCCGCGGCGTGGTGCAGCACCAGGTCGCCAAGTCGCTCGGGCGGCTCGAGCCGCGGATCATCCTGCAGGAGGTGCGCGTCACCCAGGACGGCGAGACCCTGCTCCTGCGAATCAAATACATCGTGCGCAGCACGAGGCAAGTCCAGACCTTCTCCGTGCCCTTCGGGACGGGCCAGCTCTGACCGACGGGAGGTGCACCCATGACGACCAAACCACGACCGCGGATCGACTACACGAGCATCGACTACGAATCGCTGCGCGGCGCCCTGCTCGAGCTGGCGCGCGAGCGCCTGCCCGAGTGGACCGACCACTCGCCCAACGACCTCGGCGTCGCCCTCGTCGAGCTGTTCGCCGCGATGGGCGACGCCCTGTTCTATTACCTCGACCGCGTCGCCGGCGAGAGCTACCTCGAGACGGCCCAGGAGCGGCGCAGCGTCGTCAACCTGCTGCGCCTGATCGGCTACGAGCTGCGCCCGCCGCAGCCGGCCTACGCCGACCTCACCCTGCTGTTCAACAAGGACGCCGCCGGCCAGGTCCAGATCCCCAAGGGCGCGGGCTTCGCCACCACCGCCAAGGCCACCGGCGCCCCGATCCTCTTCCGTTACCTGCGCACGCCCCTCACGCTCGACGTCGGCGCGCTGCCGCTGGTCACCGTCGACGGCAAGCAGCACCGGATGTTCGCGCCGCTCCCGGTGGTCCAGGTCGATCTCATGGTGACCGGCGAGATCCTCGGCTCCTCCGACGGCGGCCCGCGCCAGCGGCTGCCGCTCGCCCGCAAGCCGCTGATCGACGGCACGCTCGAGATCACGGTGATGCAGCCGTTCCAGAAGATCTGGCGGCGCGTCGACACCCTGCTCGACAGCGTCGGCACCGACGAGCACTACGCGGTCCGCCGCGACGAGAACGACGTCGCGTGGATCGAGTTCGGCGACGGCGTGCGCGGCAAGCCGCCGGCGCGCGGCCGCAACAACCTGCTCGCCGCCTACGCGATCGGCGGCGGCGTCAAGGGCAACGTCCCGGCGCGGACGATCACCGACGTGTCGCCCGCGATCCCGCAGCTCGAGCGGGTCTACAACGAGGCGCCGGGCAGCGGCGGGGCCGCCAGCGAGGCCATCGCCGACGCGGTCCAGCGGGCCCCGCGGCAGTACCGCTCGATGGGTCGGGCCGTCACCGCCGCCGACTTCGAGGCCCACGCGCGCAGCTTCGGCGTCGCCAAGGCCCGCGCCCGCGCGGTCGGCAACCGCGTCGAGCTGTGGGTCGCCCCGGCCGGTGGCGGCTACCCCAACGACCTGCTGAAGGACGACCTGCGCGCCTACCTCGACGGCAAGCGCATGCTCACCACCCTCCTCGACCTCCGCGACCCCGTCTACGTCCCCGTGGCCCTCGCGGCCAAGGTCGAGGTCGAGCCGTACTTCTACCGCACCGAGGTGCGCGCGCGCGTGAAGGAGGCCATCCGCGCGCTGTGGAGCTTCGACAACGTCGACTTCGCCGACACCCTGTACGTCAGCAAGGTCTACGAGGCGATCGAATCGATCGAGGGCGTCGCCGGCGTGACCGTGACCCACTTCGGCGTCGCCGGCGGCCCCAACGACACCGGCGGCGCGCTCAAGTTCGGCTACGGCGAGATCCCGCTGTCGCTCGGCCTCGCCGACCAGGACCTCGAGATCACCGGAGGCAAGAGCGATGTCCTTTGAGGTGCTGCAAGACCTCCACGCGCGTCGGCTCGTCGTGACCGCCGAGCACGCGCGCGGCTACCTCGATCCGATCCCCGGGGTCCGCGTCGTCCGCAAGCTCGACCACGCCGCTGCCGCGCCGGGCGGCGGGTTCGTCCTCTTCGACGCCCACCGCCAGCTCGGCGACCCGGCCGCGCCCGCGCTGTTCTGCCGCCGTTTGCGCGGCCTGACCGCCAACACCGCGGTCGACGGCGGCCTCGTCGAATTCGAGCTGTGGGAGGCCCACCCGACCGCGCCGCCGCCCGAGGCGCTGTCGACCTCGCCGAGCCACGTGCACCTGGACATCTGGAACGGCACCCAGCTGCGCTCGTTCCGCTTCACGGGCGTCACCAACGCCGCGCAGTCGGTCCAGCAATTCGGGCTGTCCACGATCTTCAACACCGATTATTACGCCGGCGACGATTACCTCGGCCGCGCCGCCTTCTGGATCGAGCCCGGGCAGGCCAGGCGCCTGACCTTCACCCCGGACGGCCAGCCCCCCGTCACCGTGTATTACGACGTCGAGGAGGAGTGGCGCGCCGACCTCGAGCTCACGGGCGGCGCCCAGGGCCAGTACCAGGCCGCCTTCACCTGGACGCGCGGCGACCAGACCCTGCTCGCGGGCACGATCGTCAACCGCCTGGACGCCGACCGCGGCGTGTGGTCGCTGGCGGTCGAGCTGGCCGACGCGGCGCCCTCGCGCGCCGGCGCCCCGGCCGGCCTCGACCCGCAGTCCTATTATTATTACGCGCTGTTCCTCGACCCCCAGCCGGGCGAGGACGGCCCGCAATACGCGGCGCCGCCCGCCGCCGTCGCCTCCGCCCTGGCGACCGGCGAGTTCGGCGAGGCCGAGCGCCTCTACCGCCAGCTGCCGGCGATCCACCGCACCTACGACGAGCCCGACCCCGCCGTCACCGGCCAGGGTCAGCTGCGGCGATTCCTGCAGATCTTCGGCGGCGCGCTCGACCACGCTCGCGGCAGCGCAGAGGGCCTGCAGCGCCGCAACGACCTGTTCCAGGTCGACATGGCCGCCGTCCCGCGACTCGCGCGCTGGATCGGCTGGGACGTCGACCGCACCAGCACCGGCGGCGTGCAGCGCAACGACGTCCTGTTCGCCAGCGAGCTGTTCGCCCGCGTCGGCACCGTGGGCGGCCTCAAGGCCCTGATCCCGCGCGCGCTCGGCTGGTCGTTCACGATCCGCGAATTCGCCGACAACGTGTTCTTCACCAACGCCCGCCCGACCCGCGAGTGGGACGTCTGGACCGGGAGCAGCCCCGACGGCGAGGTGTTCGGCCAGGCCGTCGCGGTCGTCAACCCCAACCCCCCGCGGCTCGCCGGCCGGCCCGCGCTGGTGATCGGCGACTTCCAGCAGCTGTGGATGTTCTGGCACCAGCTCACCGTCGGCGGCCGGCGGGAGCTGTGGGCTCGCTGGCCGCTCCTCGGCTTCCCGGCCCAGCTGGTGGCCGTGTTCGACGGCATCAGCGATCCGCAGATCGCCGACGAGTGCCCCGCCGCGCTCGTCGACGGCGCCAACCTCCGCCTGTTCTGGAGCTCCAACCGCGCCGGCACCTGGGACATCTGGACGCGGACCTTGCCGAAGAATTACCAGGGCGGGCAGCTCGGCCCGATCGGCGCCGCGGAGCGGCTGACCGACCACGCGGCCGACGACCGCAACCCTGCCGCCGTCCGCGAGCCCGGCGGGCGCCTGTGGCTGTTCTGGCAGTCGAGCCGGCGCGGGCCGTGCGACATCTGGGCGCGCACGCGGACCGGCAGCGTGTGGAGCGAGCCGCGACGGATCACCACCGCCGCCGTCGCCGACCAGATGCCCGCGGCCGCGCTCGATCAAAACGGCGCCGTCCACCTGTTCTGGAGCGCCACCACCGCCGACGGCTGCAAGCTCTACGAATCGGTGCTCGGCGCCAATCTCGAGGGCGACGATCAGTGGAGCCCGCCCGTCGAGCTCCCCGGCCCGCCCGGCCTCGCCTCTCGCGACGAGGCCCCCTGCGCCGTGCTCCTGCAGAACCGCCTGCGCCTCTACTGGCACTCCAACCGCCGCGGCAACTGGCAGATCTGGACCCGCGAATTCGTCGGCGGCGCGTGGACCGAGCCGGTCCAGGTCGAACAACAGATCAACGGCCAGCCGCACCCGAACAAGCACATGGTGGCCGCCAAGGAGCCGGCCGCGGTCCCGTGGAACCTCGGGCTGTTCACCGCCTGGCGCTCGCAACACCGCGCCGAGGCGTTCGCCTCGCGCACCTTCAACACCGCCGATCCGGCCGCGCTCGCGGCGCTCGGCACCGTCACCGACTGGAATCACTACACCTACGACACCGGCCGCGACCTCGCGGATTGGTACGCGACCGACACCGTCGGGGTTCACTTCACCGTCCCTCAGGACGACCCGCTCGTGGCCGACAAGCTGCAGCACGTCCAGGACTTCATCGAGCCGTACCGTCCGGCCACGGTGCGAATCGTCTGGTTCGCCGGCATGGACCCGGTCACCTGAGCCGCGCGCGGCCGAGAGCGATACGAAGGAGAGACCATGGGTAACTTTTCGAGAGACCCGGACGAGGTGCTGGCGACCAACCTGGCGAAGGGGTACGTCGGCGTGCGGATCGAGCAGAACGTCCCGCTGCTCGATCGGGACGTCAACCTGCTCGGCGACCTGGTCGGCGCCAACCTGCGCAAGATCATCCAGGGCTACGTCGGCGACGGCGTCGCGCCCGGCGACGACGGCTCGTTCCAGATCACCGCCGCGAACCCTCAAGGCACCGACCTCCTGATCGGCGCGGGCATCATGCTCGTCGGCGGCTTGCAGGCGCGGGCCGGCGTCACCAGCAGCTACGCCGGGCAGGTCGGCGCGCCGCTGCTGACCCTGCCGCCGGTCGGACAGCTCCGCGTCGACGTCGTCTACCTCGACGTGTGGCTGCAAGAGGTCGCGACCGACGCCGACCCCGCGATCGACCTCGGCAACCTCGCCGACATCGGCATCCCGACGTCGATCCGGCTCCGGGTCGCGTGGCGCGTCGAGGTCGTCGAGGGCTCCGACCAGGTCCCGCCGGCGGCGCAGGGGCACGCGCGCTGCCCCCTCGCGCTCGTCACCCGCGAGGGTCCGACCCTGGTCCAGATCGAGGACCTGCGGGTGCGGCGGCTCAACCTCGCCGACCTCGTGCAACGGGTCGACGCCCTCGAGGCCGACATCACCATGGTGAGGACTGCGCTCCAGCCGGCCTTCTCGCCGACGCGCCCGTTCGACAAGGCGACCAGCTACCCGACCCGCACCGTCGTGCTGTACGGGCGAAACTTCGACCTCGGCAGCGTCAGCGTCAAGCTCGGCAACTCCTTCACCCTGCCGATCGTCGGCGAGCCGCTCGCCAATTCGATCACCGTGCGGATCCCCGAGAACGCGCCGAAGGGCGACCTCTGGTTCGTCGTGACGACCGCGCTCGGCAGCGTCACCAGCCCGGCCCATCGCGTCCTCGGTTCGGCCGCGATCCAGGTCGTAAGCCCGTTCACGCCCAATCCGGTGGTGGCCGGCCAGCCGTTCACGATCGCCGGCTCCTTCTTCGACGCGCCCAACCTCGACGTCCAGGTCCAGCCGTGGAACGGCGGCACCTGGAACTCGCTGACCATCAGCGGACCGACCCAGACCTCGATCGTCGCCGTCGCGCCCGTCGCTGGCCAGTACCGGGTGCGGGTCACCAGCGAGGTAACGCCGGTGTGGTCCACCAGCAACGTCATGCTCACCGTCAGTTGAACGCCCATGCCGATCTTCTCCAAGGACCCACAGACCACGCTCGAGGCCAACCTCGCGAAGTTCTACGCGGGCGTGCGCCTGACGCAGGGCGTCCCCGTGCTCGACCGCGACCTCACCCTGCAGGGCGACCTGCTCGACGCGACGCTGCGGCGGGTGCTCCACCAGCACCTCGGCCAGGGCACGCCCCGGGGCCCCGCCGATCAATTCAAGATCGTGCCGCTCGTCCCCGCCGCCAACGACTTCGCGATCACCGGCGGCCGGCTCTTGACCCGCGGCATCGACGTCGAGGGCGCGACGACCAAGTACTCGAGCCAGGGCCTCCCGGCGCTGACCCCGACGGCCGGGCTCTCGCGCGTCGACGTCATCTACCTCGACGTCTGGCTGGCCGTGATCGACTGCACGAGCGACGCGGCGCTGTTCAACCCGGACGACTACGAGTTGGAGACCTCCGTGCGCCTGCTGCCGCGCTGGGCGGTGCGGGTGGCTCAGAACGCCACCCTCGTGCCCGCGCCGCAGCCGGGCCACGTGCACTACCTCCTGGCTCAGCTCTCGCGTCCGGCCAACACCTCGACCATCACCGCGAGCATGCTCGCCGACCAGCGGCGGACCCGCCTCGACCTCGCCGGCGCGACCGGCCGGGTCACGCTCGCCGAGTCCGCCGCCGCGAGCATGAAGTCGGCCCTGGCCCCCGCCTTCGCCGCGAGCCCGTACAGCCGCGATTACGCCTACCCCGGCCTGTGCGTGACCCTCCGCGGCCGCCGCTTCCTCGCCGGCCCGCTCGCCGTCGAACTGCGCCGGACCGACGCCGAGATCTACGCCCCCTGGATCTCCGCGCCGCTCGTCGGCGAGGCCGAACCCAACGCCGTCACAGTGCGCATCCCCAACGGCGTCGCCGGCTCGCTCGACGTCGCCCTCACCAACGGGATCGACCGCGTCCTGGCCCCCGCGCCGCTGTACGTCTACGGCCCGCCGAGGTTCGACGCGCGCGGGCCCCAGATCACCCCGCAGACGATCGACATCGGCGCGACGGTCACCCTCCACGGCGAGTTCTTCGACATGCCCGGCGCGATCGTCGAAGTGGCCCAGGTGGCCGAGCCGATCGTCTGGAAAGCGGTGACGATCGTCAGCGCGACGAGCGACAAGCTCCTGTTCAAGGCTCCCCTGACCGGCGGCGAGCACATGGTGCGCGTCCGGACGCTGGCGAGCGACCTCCCCGCGATCAGCCTGGAGACGCTGACCCTCTGGCTGATCTAGCCCAAGACGCCCTCTTCACTCTCCTCGAGGCCACGATGATTTCGTCCACCACTCCCAGATCCGGCAACCTCCCGCTGCTCCTCCTCGGCTCGGAACGCGTGCTGAACGCCGACCCCTCGCTGGAGTACCCGTACGCGTACACCACGTGCACGGCGCAGGGGATCCCGATCATCGACACGGTCAGCCTCCAGACCGTGGACACCCAGAAGTCGCTCGCGCTGTGGCTCCCCACCCCGCTGCTGTCGATCGCCGACCAGCCGGAGCGCAGCCTGACGATCGATTGGGTGTACACGAGCTGGGCCCTCAACAGCGGCACGATCCAGGACCCCACCTTTCAGGTGATCCTGCGCAGCCGGCCGTCGCGCCCGACCGGCAGCTCGATGCGCTTCACCTCGAGGACCGAGCAGGTGTTTCAGCTGTCCTCCGAGGTCGCCGCGCCGAACCTCGCGGGGTTCATCGAGCACCACGTCACCGTCATCGAAGGCATCAAGGGCGCCAACGAGCTGGTCGCGCAGGGCGAGGACCTCCAGTGCTACCTGCGGGTGAAGCTGCCCGCACGCGCGTCCGGCAACGTGTTCGGGCTCCGCTGGCAGATCCACGGCCTCGCGGTCGATCAGTGGTGACGACAATCCTTCGAGACGGGCGGTGAAGTCGTGAGCAAGGGCGGCATTCGTAGCAATCGAGCAGGCGAGCGGGCCGGCAAACCCGGCGAGCGAGCCCCCGACGCGAAGACCGAGGCGGACGCGGACCGGATCGGCCCGCACGCGGCCTTCGCCCGCGGAGCCGCGCTCCTCGGCGACGGCGAGGGCGAACCGCGGGTCGATCCGCGGCGCGCCCTGGCGCTCCAGAGCGCGCTCGGCAATCATCAGTTCTCGCGGCTCGTGGCCGCACGCCGGCCCCACGGCGCCGGGCCGGTCGTGTTCCGCAAGCCCGCGGAGGGCTTCGCGGGCGAGCCCGACCGCGACGCCGAACAGCGCGCGCTGTCCCGACTCGAGGGCGGAGCGCCGCTGCCCGCGTCGCTGCGGAGCGCGCTGCGAGACGTCGTCGCCCTCGACCTCGACGAGGTCCGGATCCACACCGACGAGCGGGCCGCCGCGACCGCGCGCGACCTCGGGGCCCGCGCTCTCACCGTCGAGCACGACATCTCGTTCGCCGCCGGCGAGTACGCCCCGCACACGCCCGACGGATTGCAGCTGCTCGTGCACGAGCTCAAGCACGTCGAGCAGCAGGCGCGAGGCCTGCGCCCCGGCACGATCGCCGGGCGGGCGATCGGCGACCCGCACGACCCGCTCGAGCGCGAGGCCGACGCCGCCGCCCACCGCGTCTCCGTCGGCCCGCCGCCGCCCTCGGCCGCGACACCTGCGCCCGCGCAAGCGAGCGCTCGCCCGCGCCGGGCCGTCCGCGGCGCCTCGCCGGTGATCATGCGCCAGCCCCGGGCCGACGCCGCCGGCGATCGCATCGAGGTGATCGCCGACCCCGCGAAGCACAAGCTCCGCGTCGTCCGCGTCGACAAGAACGGGCGCATCGTCGCCGGCCTCGCCGAGATCACGCCACCGAAGGGCGAGTCGCTCGAGGAAGCGAAGGTCGAGGCCAAGCTGCACGAGACCAGCCGCCTCACCGACGACCGCGGCACCTACAAGATCAAGCTCCCGCCGCGTTACACCGCGATCACCAACCCGAAGGAGACGGTCGACCTCAAGCAGACGACCGTCGAAGAGGTCGCGCGCAAGGAGGCCGACCGCCAGCAGGTCGAGGAGTTCCTGGCCGCCCAGGACGCGGAGTTCGGCACCAACCTCGCCCTCCTGTACGCCACCGACCTCGCCGACGAGGAGAAGGTCGCCGCGCTCATGAAGACCGAGGGGTACCAGCAGTTCGCGCAGAAGAAGGCGGACAAGAAGTACTGGACCGAGGTCAAGCGGCTGATGGAGCTCGACCGCGAGAGCATCAAGGAGGGCTACCTCGCGGGCGACGTCGTCCTGAGCGACAAGGAGGCCGACGACACATGGGTCGACCGCGAGCTCGAGAAGCCGCGGGACGACAAGACCGACCGCGACAAGCCGCACATGTCGGCGCTGCAGCAGTGGGAGGCCAGGAACCGGGCGTGGGTCGAGGAGCGCCTGTACGTCCAGGGCAAGCGGGCCCAGGCGCGCGGCTTCGCCGGGGAGCAGGCGCGGATCATGGCCCACCGCGTCGAGCCCGGCGCGAGCAGCTCCGCGGCCGAGAAGCAGGAGGCCCGCGAGTGGGCCGCGCTCGCCGGCCACGACCTCGCCGACGACGACGACGTCGCGCGGCAGATCAACGCCCAGGTGCGGGAGCACAAGGGCGACCTGCTCGAGCTGGCGACCAAGGAAGCGGCGTGGGCCGTCATGCACAACGGGCCGGACAGCCCCGAGGCGCGGCGCTGGCGGACGATCGTGAACGCCCACGGCACGGCGATGAAGGCCGGCGGCTTCGACCAGCCGTGGCGCCCCAACGCGGCCCGGGAGGCCCGCGAGAACGCCGAGGACAGCGCGATCCGCCAGCAGTTCGCGCAGATGTTCCCGGGCTTCGAGGAGGGGCTGAGCGTCAAGGAGATGCGGGAGATCTTGCGCCGCGGGCGGTCGCGGGCGCAGCTCTCGTCGTGGGAGCGCGACCACCTCGACAAGCACGGCACCTTGCCCAACGAGGTCACCGACGAGCGCGGCATCCTCAAGGGCTACAAGCTCTATTCCTACGAGGAGCTCGGCCTCGGCGGCGGCGTCGGTCAGGTCACCGAGGAGATCGTCGACCTCGGCGGCAAGCGAGTCTCGATCAACAAGACAGTGACGCTCACCCCCGCCGTCGCCTTCTTCGAGGACCTCGCGCGCAGCCTGCCGTACATGAGCACCGCCATCAGCGCCCTCGAGGCGCTGACCGGCCAGAGCATGCAACTGCGCGACGTCTACTCCGAGTCGGGCCGCGAGCTGAGCTTCGGCGAGCGCTTCGAGGCGATCCTGAACGGGATCCCGGCGGGCGGACCGTTCGGCAAGGTGGCCCATTACGCCGGCCGCATCATGCTGGCCAAGGCCGCCCTCGAGGTCACCACCGGCATGGACCTGTCCGGCCCCGGGATCGACGCCATCATCGCCGGCAAGCCGCGCTGGCTCACCGCCGACGAGCGGGCCCAGCGGGCGATCCACGGCGCCGCGATGCACATCGCCTATTCGGCGATCGGGGTGATCGAGGGCACGGTCGCCAACCGCGGGGCGATCAACAAGACCTTCAAGGCGGGGCCAGAACGATGGCGGGACCCCGGCCACGCGCCGAACGCCTCCGGGGGCGGGGAGTTCGCCACGACGGGCCGCCGCGTCGTCGACAAGGCGACGCGCTTCGCCGAGATCTTGCTGACCAGCGGCATGAAGCCGGGCGCGCCGCAGCTCGTGTACCACGAGGGCGCGCCGCTGGTCGCCGAGATGCACGAAGGCGCCGCCCCGGCGCGCCCGCGCGACGCCGGCGGCGAGCCGACGCCCGCGAGCACCCCCACTGTCCAGCGCGAGGTCGAGGGCGACGCGCAGGGCAAGGCGCCCAAGGCGAGGTATCGCAGGGAGCCGACGCCCGCGGAGCGAGGCCAGGCCTGGGATCAGACCGAAGCCATGGCCGCGTATTGGCAGGAGCGCGGGATCACTCCGCCCAAATTCCAGGCGAGCATGGATCTACCGACCTCGTGGATCCACGAGAAGGCCGGCAGCCCGACCGAGGTCCGAATCATCAACATGGGCTATAACCTCGCGCCCAACCGCGACCTCGCCAGCGTCCCGCTGCCTCACCGGGCCAACGCCGCGCTCTCGCCCCGCGCGGCGGTCGGCCACGAGGGCGGTCACTACGAGGCCTTCGTCGCCGACAAGGTCCATCCGACCCACGAAGAGACGCAGGCCAGCCTGCGCGGGGCGATTCACCACGCCGACTCCCGCGCGGATGTCGACTGGCTCGTCCGCGACGCCGCCGCCCGCCTCGGCGAATACGAGCAGGGCACGCCGGTCCCCGGCCGCGAGGAGCTGCGGTCTCGCTGGCAGCGCCCGACCCTGGTGATGCCGCCCGGCCTCTGGCTCGACGCCATCGACTTCCGCGCCGTGGCTCCGCACCGCGCCGGGCTCGCCACCTCCGCAACGCCCGCCGCGGCGGGCATCGGCGACCTCGTGATCCGCGAGGTCGAGCCGCCCCGTCGCGGCGGCCCGCCGCGCAAGGCCGCCGAGCCCGCCGACAAGGCCGGGCAGTCGCCGCGCTCCGCGGCCGAAGAAGCCCAGGACGCCTTCCGGAGGGCAGGCGAACGGCTCGCCAAACCAGCGCCGAAGAACCAGCCGAGGCAGCCCGCCCCGCCGCCCGAACGGGCCCAGGTCGCGCGCCCGCAACCTCCGAAGGAAGCGCCTGCGCCGGCGCAAGCGCGTCCGCAGCCCGCGAGATCGGCCGACGCCCCGCGCGGTCACGAGCCGCCGCCGCTGGTGAAGCTCAGCCCCACGGAGCGGGCGGACCTGGACGCGAAGATCGCCGCCGCCTGCAAGAAGTTGCCGTACCTGTCGAAGCAGCTCGAGCTCTCGCGGAGCAAGATCATCTTCTTCATGAAACGGATCGAGGCCGGCGAACCGGACCCACAGCCGTCGGTCGTCAACAACGAGTTGACCGACGGCCACCATCGACTCATCGCCAGCATGATCGTCGGCAAGCCCGTCGAGCCCATCTTTCGCTCGCAGGATCCCGCCATGCGCCAGCTCAGCAAGGCCGCGCACGAGATGGCCGTGCGGATCGCGGAGGTGTTCGGCACCCCGCCGCCGGGGAAGGACAGGCCGCTGCGACCGATCAAGAACGCGGACTTCGTGCTCACCGATTGACGACAGCGCACGGACGACCGACGGGGCGACGATCGGCGCCCGTGCTGCCCGCGGCGCGCCTAGCCGGTGAGCCGGCGCGCCCCCTCGCCGGCCGCGCGGTGGAACGGATTGGCACGACCGGAGGTGTCGCTGTCGGTCTGCCAGCGCGGCTCCCAGCGGACGATGCACCTGGCAGCGTGTTCGCCGGGGAACAGCGCCGCGAAGCGGTCGCGGTAGACGTAGGCCTCGGCGGTGGCGGGCGTCGCGTACGGGAAGCGCTCGGCGGCCTGCGCCAGCTCGCGTCGGGACACCACGCGCTCGGCGTGCGCCCGCAGCCCGTCGACCCAGCCGTAGCCGACGCCGTCGGAGAACTGCTCCTTTTGCCGCCACAGCACCGAGCTCGGGAGCAGCGGATCGGCGTCGTCGGCGAACGCCTGCCGCAGGATCCACTTCTCCACCCTGGCCTCGCCGCCGCGGCCCGCGCCTCGCGGCTGCTTGAGCTCGGGCGGCAGCGACATCGCCAGGTCGAGGAACTTCAGGTCGAGGAACGGGACCCGCGCCTCCACGCCGTGGGCCATCGTGCTCTTGTCGGCGCGCAGGACGTCGCTGAGGTGGAGGTTGGCGACGCGCGCGACCGTCTCGCGCTGCAGCTCCTGGGGATCTTCGGCGTAATAGAAATAGAGATAGCCGCCGAAGATCTCGTCGGAGCCCTCGCCGGATAGAACGACCTTGACCCCGAGGTCGCTGATATAGCGGCTCAGGAAATACATCGGGGTGCTGGCCCGGATCGTCGGGATATCATAGGACTCGACGTGGCGGATGATGTCGTCGAGCGCGGCGATGCCGTCCTCCACGCGGAACGACACCTCGTGGTGGGTGGTGCCGAGGAACTGCGCGACCTCTCGCGCCGCCCGCAGGTCGGGCGAGTCCTTGGCGACGCCGATGGCGAAGCTGTGGATCTCCGCCCGGGCATCGCGCGCACGCACGAGTCGGGTCGCTAGCGCCGCGATCAGGCTCGAGTCGAGGCCGCCGGACAGCAACAGGCCGAGCGGCACGTCGCTCATGAGCCGCTTCTCGACCGCGTCGCTCAAGCTGCGCCGGAGCTGGGCCGGATCGCCGGGTTCGCCGGGCTCGCCGCGCAGCCACGGGGGCGCGTACCAGCGGCGCAGGCCGCCGCTCCGGCTCATGAGGTGGCCCGGCGGGAACACCTCGAACGACACGCAATTGTCGATCAGCGCCTTGAGCTCCGACGCGAACCACAGGTTGCCGGCGCGATCGCGGCCGTAGTAGAGCGGCTTGATGCCGATCGGGTCGCGCGCCACCATCCAGTCGTCGCCGTGGACCGCGGCGAACGCGAAGATCCCGTCCAGCGCCTCCACGCAGGCCTCCCCGCGCTCTTCGTACAGGTGCGCCAACACCTCGCTGTCCGAGCCGCTCACGCAGCGACGGCCGGTCGCCGCCAGCGCCTCCGCCAGGGCGCGGAAGTTGTAGATCTCGCCGTTGTGGACCACGGCCGCGCCGTCGCGCCCGCGGATCGGCTGCTTGCCCTGCGCGGGATCCATGATCGCGAGGCGGCGGTGACACAGCACCGCGCTGCCGAGGCGCATCCACAGGCCGCTGCCGTCGGGGCCCCGGTGGGCCAGCCGCGCCGCCGCCGACTCTGCCGCCGCCGCGACGTTTCCGTCGACATCGCCGAACACCGCAACGATTCCACACATGATTCACCTCTGCTGCTGCTGCTCGCGCAGCGGACGCTGGAAGAAGAATTCGGGCGCCCCGTGGGCCGGCCGCAGCTCGTCGAGCCAGGCCGCGCGCTCGTCGTACTCGGCGAGGAAGGTGCGACCGACCCACGCGGGGTCGCGGCCCTGCAGGAAGCGGAGGGAGAAGTGCATCGTCCCGCCCGACTCGAGCACGCCGTCGACCACGACCTTGCCCGGCGTCGCCGACATCGACGGCCCCCGCGCGGTGCGAGCCAGGCCCGACACCTGCCGCTGGGCGTCGGCGTAGATGGCCAGCGCCCGCGCGAGCGGCACCTTGAAGTACTCCTTCGGCCCCGTGTCGCGCTCGACGAACATGTAGTACGGCACCGCGCCGAGCCGCACCTGGGCCCGCCACAGCTCCGCCCACACCCGGGGATCGTCGTTGACCCGGCGGATCAGCGGCGCCTGACAGCGGAGGACCGCGCCCGTCGAGCGCAAGCGCCGGATCGCCGCGATCGCGGCGGGGGTCTCGAACTCGCGCGGGTGAGACGCGTGCACCATCAGCGCCAGGTGCATCCCCCGCTCCGTCACCTCCTCGAACAACCGCAGCAGATCGTCGGCGTCGGGGTCGGTCGTGAAGCGATACGGCCAGTACGCGAGCGCCTTGGTGCCGATGCGGATGCTGGTGAGCCCGGGCAGGCGGGCCTCGAGCAGGGGCTCGATCGTCCGGCGCAGGGCCGCGGTGCGCATCACCAGCGGGTCGCCGCCGGTGACGAGCACGTCCGTCACCACCGGGTGTCGCCGCAGGTACTCGACCAATTGCTCGGACTCGCGGGCGGCGAACTTCAGGTCCTCGAGGCCGACGAACTGCGGCCAGCGGAAGCAATACGTGCAGTAGGCGTGGCACGTCTGCCCCTGCGCCGGGAAGAACAGCACCGTCTCGCGGTACTTGTGCTGCATGCCCCGCAGGGCCCGCCCGTCCATGGTCGGCACGTTGAGGGTGATCTGGCCGGCCGGGTGCGGGTTGAGGCCGCGCTGGATCGTCCGCACCGCGGCCTCGAGCTCGGCGGCCGGCGCCCCGCTCCGCAGCAGCGCGATCACTGTCTGTAGATCGTCCGCGGCGAGCATCCCGGGCTGGGGAAAGGTCAATTGGTAGATCGGGTCGTCGGGCGCCGCGCTCCAGTCGATGAGCTCGTCCAGGACGTATCGATTGACCCGAAATGGCAGGACTCTGGCGACCGCGGACAGCTGCAGCCGGGTCTCGGCGGGGAGCGCGGCGATCTGCGGGATCGTCTCGAGATCCCTCAAAGTGATCGGCGAGTAGGTGGACCGTGGCGGCGTGGAATCAAGCACGAGGACCCCCGGAGCACGCGTGCCCCTCGGCGCGCGTGCCGGACTTGAGCAAGCGATGTGCCAAGGACCGCAGCGGAGACTCCGCCGGCCCTGGCGACCCCCGGGGCGGGGCGTCGAGGCCGCGAGACCAGCCGGCGCGCCCGAGCGCGCCGCAGCGAGGCGGGAAAAATTCCGGGCCCCCGGGCAAGATGCCCGGCCCGATCGCGTTCGCCGCCGGCCAGACGCTGTTTCCCAATTGGCGCGGAGCGTGCTTCTCTTGGCCGCCATGAACGCGTCCCTCCCTCGCTTCAAGCGCTGGCGCACGGGATTGCTGGCGACCGCGATGGTGTGCGCCATCGGGGCCATCGCCGCGCTGGGCGTGATGGACGAGCGTTCGCTGGTGTGGACGACGCGCGTCGAGACCTCCCGCGAGACGCGGGTCCTCGCCGAGGTGCTGGCGTCGGAGTTCCGCGCGGGCCTGTCGGCGCTCGGCGGCGACGTGCCTGCGGGCGGCGCTCGCGTCGAGGGCGGGGCGTGGCGCTTCGCGGACACCTCGCTGGTCGTGGAGCCGCGCAAGCTCGTCCACGAGGACGCGATCGCCAACGACGCCGACCACCACCTGCTCGTGTGGGCGGCCGCCACCGACGACCTGCGGACCCTCGACGGCGAGCTCGTGGACATCCCGAGCGTGGTCCATGCGGCGAAGGCCGGAGACACCAGCGCGTGGTTGACGCCGGGCGAGGCGCGCCGGCTCGGGCTCCCCGAGGAGCTCGCGGTCGCGGGCCTGTCGCGCGTCGACGACCCGCGGTTCGGCGAGTGGATCCTCGCGGTGATCAGCTCGACCGAGCGTCAGCGCGCCCGCGAAGCTCGCCGCTACGCCCGCACCATCATCATGGTCAGCCTCGCCAGCCTCGTGGTGGTCGGCTTCGGCCTGGTCCTCCTGCGCACGCAACGGCAGGAGCGAGCCTTCGAGCGCATGCTCGCCCGCGAGTCGATGCGCGCCCATCAGGAGGTCCAGCTGGCGCGAGAGGGCCGCGCCGCGACGATGCTGACGTTCGCCGCCGGCATCGCCCACGAGCTGTCGACCCCGCTCGGCGTCATCGCCATGCGGGCGGAGCAGCTCGAGAACAACGCCGAAGACGATCGCGCGCGCCGCGGCGCGCGGGCGATCACCGAGCAGGTGGCGAAGATCCGGGAGAACGCGCGCGGCTTCCTCGCGATCGCCCGCGGCGCGGCGCCCCTGCGCGAGCGCTTCCCCGCCGCCGACGTCCTGCGCAGCGCCGTCGCTCGCATCGAGCACCGGTTCGATCGCGCCGGGGTGTTCCTCCGCGTCGACTGGCAGTCCGCGCTGCCGTGGATCTACGGCGACGCGCGGCTGCTCGAGCACGCGTTGACGAACCTGCTGATCAACGCGTGCGACGCCTCGACCGTGCGCGGCGAGGTCGAGCTCAGCGCGGCGCAGAGCGACAGGACGCTGACGATCACGGTCCGCGACCGCGGCGCGGGCATCGACCCGGTGGTGCGCGCCCGGATCCAGCCGTTCTTCAGCACCAAGGCCGAGGGCACGGGCCTCGGCCTGGCGATCGCCAGCGAGGTCATGCGCATGCATCGAGGCGAGCTCAAGCTCGAGGAGCGCCCCGGCGGCGGAACGAACGCCGTGCTACGCTTGCCCGCCGAATCGATGTCCGACGATGCTTTCGCCCACGAAGCACAAGACGCGCATCCTGTTGGTTGACGACGACCTCGACATGCTCGAGGCGCTGACCGACGGCCTGACCGAGAAGGGCTTCGAGGTCGCCGCAGCGCGCTCCGCCGAGGCGGCGCTGGTGCACCTGGCCGAGGCGAGCTTCGACGTCATGGTGACCGACCTGCGCATGACCGGCGCCGACGGCCTCACCCTGCTCGCCCAGGCCCGCGCGCTCGACCCTCAGCTGCCCGTCATCGTGATGACGGCCTACAGCGCGCTCGACACCGCGATCGAGGCGGTGCGCCGCGGCGCGTTCCACTACCTGGCCAAGCCGTTCCGCGTCGACGAGCTCCTCATCTTCGTCCGCCGCGCCTTCGAGGACGCGCAGCTGCGGCGCGAGGCCGAGGTCCTGCGCCACGCCCTCCGCGTCCAGCCCGGGCCGCCGGGCGTGCTCGGCGGCAGCGCGGCGATGCAGGAGCTGTTCCGCATCCTCGACCGCGTCGCCGGGACCTCGGCGCCGGTCCTCATCACCGGCGAGACCGGCACGGGCAAGACCCTCGTCGCGTCGACCATCCACCAGCGCAGCGGTCGCGCCTCGGCGCCCCTCGTCGCCCTGAACTGCGCGGCCCTGCCGGAGAACCTGCTGGAGAGCGAGCTGTTCGGCCACGTGCGCGGTGCCTTCAGCGGCGCGACCTCCAGCTCGGCCGGCCTGTTCTGCGCGGCCGACGGCGGCAGCATCCTGCTCGACGAGATCGGCGAGATGGCGCTGCCGCTGCAGGCCAAGCTGCTCCACGTCATCGAGCGCGGCGCGGTGCGGCCGATCGGCGGCACCAAGGAGCGCCCGATCGACGTCCGGATCCTCGCAGCCACCAACCGCGACCTCGAGCAGGCCGTGCGCGAGGGCAAGTTCCGCGAGGACCTGCTGTACCGCCTCAACCTCGTCGTCCTCGAGCTGCCCCCGCTGCGCGAGCGCAGCGGCGACCTGCCCGAGCTGATCGACCACTTCCTCGCCCGCGCCCGCTCGCGCTACCCCGACAGCCCCGTCCGCAACTTCTCGCGCTCGGCGCTCGAGCGGCTGCTCGCGCACCCGTGGCCGGGCAACGTCCGCGAGCTGTCCCACACCATCGAGCGGCTGGTCCTGCTCGGCCACGGCGCCGTGATCGAGGCCGCCGATCTGCCCCGCAACTTCAACGCGCCCGCAGACTCGCCCCCGACCTTCGACGCGATCGTGCCGATGCGAGAGATGCAGCGCAGGTACGCCGCCTGGGTCCTCGAGCAGGTCGACGGGATCCGCGCGCACGCGGCCCGCCGCCTCGGCATCGACGTCAAGACCCTCGGCCGCCTGCTCGGCACGCAGGAGACCGGCGACCTCGAGGTGAAGGACTGAAGAGACTGGTCCGCTCGCCGGCCCCCGAAACCGCCGATGGGTCGAGCGCCGAGGAGATGGACCCCCGGTGATCGTCGAGTGACACCACCGACACCTCGACCCCGTCGCCCAACTCCCTCGCTACCGGCGGTCGCTGACCGCCGCCTCTCGCCGCTGTCCGCGGTGGCGGTGTCGCCCCTGGTCGGCCCGCGGGCCACCGCAATGACGCATTCGGCGTAGTCGCACCCGGCCGCGATCCGGCCGGTGAGACCGTCGTGCCCTCCAATCGACGCCTCGATCCGGCGCTCGCCATGCTCCATCGAATCACGCGCTCATTCGTATGAGCCGCGGAACCGCGCGGCCACACGCGGACGGCAGGTCACGTCTTCACAATCCGAACTCCCGCAACGGCTGTGTGAGCGCGAAGCGCCCGTACGATGGCCGAAGGGTGCGTCATCCTCGAATTTCGCCACGTCCATCGCCGTCCCCCGCGAGAGGGCCCGCCCATGATCGCCGCGCTCGGCAGTCGTCACGGGTCTCGCATACTGGCGCGCGATGCGTCCTGTTCGCGCTCTCGATCAGCGCAAGTTGTTGTTCTGCTGGATCCCGGTGACCGTGACCGTGCTTTTGGGCGCATAGAAAATGTTGCCGCCGCCGAAGTTCACGGTCGGCTCGGGAGGCGCAGCTCGAAGAGGCTCTGGCTCGCGCTCCATGGGTGGGACGACGGGTCGCTCCTCCACGCGCCGTGGCGCAGTGGTTGTCCATTGCCGCCCGGCGGCGAAGGCGACAAGCCCCAGCGCCGCGGCGACCGCGACCAGCAACCACCGGCGAGGTCGACGCGGGCGCGGTGGATCGGCCGGCCTCGAGCACATCCAGCGATCCGCGATGTCGTCGATCTCGCGTGCCCTTCGCGGGCGCTGCGCGCGGAGTCGGACGAAGAACTCGGCGTCGAGCAGACCCCGGCGCTCGAGGCCACGCACGAGCGCGTGCGCGACGTCGGCGTGTCCCGCCTGAGCGCCAGGGAGTTCGTGCTCGAGGTCCCCGGCGTCGGCGACTTGGACTGGAAAGCGACGCAATTCCTCGACGGCGAACAGCTCCGTGAGGAGTCGGGCGAGCACGGCGAGGTCCTGGCGGTGGGCCATGATGGCGGTCGCAATTCAGAAGGCGTCGACGGCGGCTTCGATCCACCCTGTCAGCAAGATATCCGTCGCCCCGCCGTCGCGCCACACACGCAGCGTCGCTGGCGCCGGCGAGTAAAGGCCCGCGAACGGATCAGGGGCCGCGCCGAGGCACGCGCCGTTGTGCCGGAGCAGGATGTCACCGATCCGGAAGCCCGCGCGCAGCCCGTCCCACCCGATATCGAGGATGACGACGCCGCGACAGTCCTCGAGCGTCGCGCCATGGCTCGCCCTTTCGAGGCCCGCCCGTCCGCGCGTGGTCAGCTCGTGGGCCACCGCGAGGTCGGTCGCCACGCGTCCGAGCGTGACCAGCCGGGCATAGGCGCTCCGCGCCGCCTCACCACCCTGGGTGCCCAGGAGGAGCGCCCGATGCATTGCCAGCTCGGACTCGCCCTCGAGCACTTGCAGCTCCGCGAGGGCGACCTCCCCCTCCGCGAGCGCGGCGCCGGCGACGGCGGAGTCCAGCGCCTGCAGCCAGAGGATCTTGGCCTTCCCGTGCGAATGCGGCGCGCCGGCCGTCCGCCGCGCCGCCTCCCCGTAATGGTGCGAGGCCTGGCGGTAGCTTCCCATATCGACATGGGCTGTCGCAATGTTGGTGTGGGCCGCGGCCTCGCCCGCCACGTCGCCCACCCGCCGGAACACCGCGAGGGCCTCGCTATAGTGCTCGCGCGCCTTCGCGTGCGCGCCGAGGTCGTGATGAACGCTGCCGATGGCATTCAACGTGCGTCCTTCACCGGCCAGCTCGCCGGCCTGACGGAGCAGCGCCAGCGCCTTGTCGTAGTGCGCGAGCGCCTGGCGCGTGTCCCCGCGCTCGCGGTGCACGTGGCCGATGTTGGCGTGCGACTTGCCTTCGCCCAAGGTGAACCCGGCAGCTTCGCTGAGGGCCAGCGCCTCTTGATAGGCCGCCAGCGCCCGCTCCGGATCGTCCTTCTGCGCGACCAGGCCGATGTTGTTGAGCAGGATCGCCGTCAACATCGGCGCGTCGAGCTCACGCATCAGCGTCCGCGATCGTTCGTAGTACAGCGACGCGGCGCGCAGATCGTCCATTTGATAATGGACGTAGCCGGTGTCGTTGAGGATCATGGCCTCGATGACCGGCAGGTTCTTCCCGGTGACGAGCCTCAGCCCCTGCTCGTAGAGATCCATGGCCCTCTGACGGTCTCCGAGCGAGGCATGGACCGAAGCGAGGCTCCGGAGCAACTGCGCCTCTTCGGCGACTGCGTTCATCCCGCGGAGCAACTGCAGCGCGTCCTCGAGGTAACGCAGCGCCAGTCGCAGCTCGTGGCGCCGCGCATGGACCATGCCGATGTGGGCGAGGACGGCCGCGCGCGTGGCGACGTCGCCGGACTTCGCCAGCGGCACCAGCGCCCGCTCGAGGTACTCCATGGCACGCTCGGCCTGTCCGAGCAACAGCTCGAGCAGGCCGAGGTCTTTGAGCGCGTTGGCCTCGCCCTCCCGGTCGTGGGCGTCCTCGGCCAGGTGCAGCCCTCTTTCATAGCAGTCGCGCGCCTCCGACATGCGCCAGGCGTCGCGGTGAATGTCGCCGAGGTTGAGGAGCACGGCCATCTCCACGTCCGTGGCTTGCGACTCGCGCGCGAGCACGAGCGCCCGCTCGGCCTGCTCCAGCGCCGCCTTCGACTCGCCCATCGCGTGGCGAACCGCGCTGATGTTGTGGAGCGCCCTGGCCTCGGCCGCAGGGCTCCTGGCCTGCTTGGCGAGCGCCAGCGCGGTCTGGAGCAGCTCGAGCGCCG
The DNA here is from genome assembly GCF_026965555.1 of Nannocystis punicea. Taxonomy (GTDB): domain Bacteria; phylum Myxococcota_A; class Polyangia; order Nannocystales; family Nannocystaceae; genus Nannocystis; species Nannocystis punicea. The sequence continues at coordinate 8,657,113 of NZ_CP114040.1, forward strand.
CCCTCGGTCGACCGAGGGAGCAATGCAGTCGGCCGATCTTGTCCAGGATCTCCGCCTGCTTGACGAGGTTCTGCGTCGATTGATGGCCGCGCAGCGCCCTGTCGTAGTAATCGAGCGCCTGGTCGCGGCGCCCGAGTTCGACCTGAAAATCGCCGATCACAGTCAGCGCCACCGCCTCCTCGTCGGGGATGCCCATCTTCTTGAGCAGCGGGAGCCGCTGCTCGAGCAGCGCCAGCGCCTCCTCGCCGTGTCCGAGTTGCTCATGTAGGCCGGCGAGGTGTTTGAGCACTTCGGCCTCGAGCGTGATTTCCTTCGCCTCGCGCGCGCGCGCCAGCGACTCTTCCAGCAACTCGAGCGCCTTCGCCTCCTCGTCGCGCCGGAAGTGGACCATGCCGATGCTGCTGAGCGCGAGCGCCATCCCACCGGCGTCGCCGGCCTCTCGCCGCGCCGCCAGCACCTCCTCGAGGCATGCGAGCGCCTCCGCCGCCTCTCCCCGCGCGAGGTGGACGGAGCCGATGTTGTGCAGCGCGGTCGCCTCCTCGACCCCGTTGCCGATCTCGCGCTGCAGCGCGAGCGCCTCGCGAAAGTGTTGCAGCGCCCTGCGATCGGCGCGCAGCATCATGTGCGCCAGGCCGAGGTTGTTGAGCGCGACTGCTCGCCCGGCCGCGTCTCCGGCCGCCGAGAACAGCGGCAGCGATCGCTGATAGTGCTCGATGGCCTTGCGGTACAGGGCGGGCGACTCCTGCTGCTGGCCGAGGTACATAGACGCCCACCCGAGGTTGCTCGTGGCCGACGCCTTGCACGCCGCGTCGTGCGACGGGCAGCGCCGTAGGGCCGACTGCAGGATCGCACTCGCCTCGGCCGCTCGACCTGCGAGCAGATAGATGGCGCCGAGTGACCCCTGCAGGTCGGCGAACCCATGCTTCGGGAACCCCGGGAGCTTCTGCGCCCGCGAGAACACGGTCGCCGCCGCGCCGAAGTGACCGCGACGGGCCGCATCCACGGCCAGGACGCTGTGGAACAGCGCGAGCGGCTCGGCGGTCGCCAGCCGGGGGAAGTCGAGGTCGAGCACACCGGTCGCCACGGGCGACGATCTGCTGCGCGCGCTCTCGGTCTCGAGCCGCGGCCACCACACGAGGGTAAGATAAGTCTTGAACCGATCGCGCCCGTTCGCCGTGAGCCGGAAAGAATCACGACCCTCGGCGATCGGCTGGCGCGTAGCGAACATCGCCCCGAGGTTCGGCGCCGCCTCGGCCGCCCCCCACATCACGGCGTCGGCCTCCCAGACGCGCCCGAGCGTTCGCGCCTCCGCGTGTCCGTTGATGATGCACGGGACGTACACCACCTGCAGCGCCGCGGGATCGATCCCCGCCTCGCGCAGCGTCGGATCCCTGGAGAACTCTTCCGCGACGTACTCGGGGATCTTCCGCTCGAGCGCCAGGCTCACCGACTCTCCAAAGTCCTCGGCGTCGGGGCCGGACCCGACGAAGCGCGTGATCACCAGCTTCAGGCCGTCGCTATCGGCGAACCCGCGCGTGAACATTTTGGGCTCACAGCGACCCATCCGCGCCGAGGCCGGCGCCACGGACGAGATCGACTTGATGCCCGAGATCTCGATATGGCAATTTTCCCCGGTACAAACGAACGGGTTGCCACCGCCGAGATACATGGCGGATCCTGCGGCACGCTCCGCGGCGGCCACAGATTCGGCGGCCAGCTCCGGACTCGTCGGAGCTGCGGGGATCGGCGCCGCATCGGACGCGTTCGCCACCGCCTCCGGGGCCTGTTCGGGCTCGCGGACCGCCGACCCACATTGTCCAAGGGACAGGGCTGCCAGGAGTACACCTGGACCGGCCACCCGGCGCCGAGCCGCTTGATCGCGCGGGTGATTCATCGCTCCGACTTAGGAGTGCCGCGGCGCGAGCGATCGATCATCGCGGCTTGACGAATTCGGCGCGTGCGAGTCCTCCCTTGAGGGGTAGGTGAGCCACGTTTCTTGATCTATCGCGCCAGCGGCGGGTTGAACAAGGTGCCACCGCCTTCAAGAGCTCGATGAAACGGCTGTTCCACAGCGATGAAGAAGAGCGCCTGGGCGCCTGGGCGCGGCTCGATGCTCTCCGCGCCTCGGTCGTCACATCGTGCTCCCGTGCCCCTCGAGGGCTTCGAACCGTCCCACCCATTTCCCAGCCACCGCCCGTGCGGCCGGACCTTGCCGCGCTGTAGGGCGAGCTCGCGTTCGGCGTTGATTGACCTGAGCAACCGGACCATCTTGTTCCCGGAGTCGATGCTGCGCGAGATCGAGGCAGTGGCCGCGAGCGATCGCTCTCCTTCGTCATGCGCCGCGCCTGGCAGCTCGCGGCGCCGGAGCTCCTGACCTCCCTGCCGCGAGCTGAGCCGCCTCCGGCACTCGCCCGAGAGGCGGGCCGCGACCTCCACCGTTCCCCACATTCCCGTGACCTGTCCCCGAAGACCTTCCACGCTCGAGCCCACGACACCCACGTGATCGCGGGCTCAGCGCTGCACGGGCTCGAGCTCGAGGCGCGCGATCGACAGCTGCAACCACGCATCGAACGCCTGCGCCTCGATCGTGAACAGGTAATCGCGCCAGCGCCACCGCTGCGGCCTCTCTTCGGTCCCGACATGCGTCTCCAGCCGCTCCGGCGCGGCTCTGAACGGCTGGTACTCGACCGCGACCAGCAGCGGCGGCGGCTCGCCGGCCTCGATGTGCTTGGTCGAGTGACCGAGGAACTTCATCCGCGTGCTGCCGAGCTCGACCTCGCCGCCCCGCTGGACGCGCGCCGCGATCGGCTCGCCCGGCCGCACCCGCTCGGTGACTTGCTCGGCCACCACCACCAGTCGCGGCGCCCGCGTCGGGTCCTCCACCTCGACGACCTCGACGCGATAGCGGTCGAACCACGCCTCGCGCACCGACTCGTAGCCCGCCGAGAGCAGGCTGATCTCGCGGCTGACGGGCGCCCCCAGGCCCTCGAAGATCAGCGCCAGGGTGATGCCGCTGCCGGCGGGATAGCTGCCGTCGGGGCTCGCCGCGATCGACTCCACCGTCACGTTCGAAAAATGCACCGTGACCCCGCCGCCGAGCGCGAGCCGCTCGTTCGGGGCCAGCGTCGTACGGGCCGCAGGCGCGGCGGCGACGGGTGCGGAGGGCGGCTGCATCGTCGGCGGGGGAGCCGGGGCTGCGCACGCCCCGAGCAGGCAGGCCACGAGGCAGCGGCGCACCGCCGCAGGATCGCCGATCGCCGGGCGCACCGCGACCCTCACTCGACGATCACCTTCGCGCTCCACCCGCGGCCGAACGTCTCCGGGTGGTACATCTCCTCGGCCTTCGGCGGCGGCACCACGAACACCCCCGGCGTCGTCGCCAGCGCCACGTACGTGTACGTGTGCACGCCCTCCCACAGCAGCGACGTGAACGCCTCGGCCCGCTCGTCGCGCAGGTTCTGGTGCTCGAACCACGGGCGGTTCCACCACCACCACGGCGACTGCTTGCTCATCGCCTGCGGGTCCTCCGGCAGCGAGCCCGTGGTCATCAGCGCCGGGTTCTGCGGCTCGAGACCCGCGGGCAGCGGGTCGACCAGCGCCACGTGGTAGCGCCGCGTCGGCGCCACCATCGTCAGCCGCACCCGCACGCGCGCCCCGCCCTTGATCCGCCAGGTCCCGTCGGCGTCGCGCGACACGTCCTTCGGGTCGTCGATCGCCTCGTACGCGCGGTCGACCACGAAGCCGTGGTCGGCCGGCGGCATCAGCATGTCGCTCGGCGCGTAGCGCATCCCGATCCGGTAGTACAGGCGGCCCTTGCCCTCCTTCTGCAGGATCAGGTCGCCGGACCCGATCTCGGCCACGTCGGCCATCGGGATGTCGATCCGGCGGCGGTCGGTCTGGCGGCCGACGAACTTCTGCTCGCCGGCGTAGCGCGGCCCGAGCCACGCGCGGGCCACGAAGTCGGGCTCGATCTTCTCGTACGTGTTGAAGTAACGGTCGAGCGCCACCAGCACGAACGCATTCTCCTGCGTGCTCGTCCACCGGCCGGCCTTGCGGTGGGCCATCAAGCCCTCGACCAGCTTCGGGATCAGGTCGCTCTTCGGCTGATCGGCGATCAGCGCCTCGAGCATCAGCGCGTCGACGCGGCGGTCCGAGTGCAGCAGCACGTGGCCGGCGTCGCTGTACGACGTCACGAAGTGGGCCGCGCCCGCGGTCTCCTCGGCGCGGTTGCGGACGATCCGCCGGATCGCCTCGAGCTCGCTCGTCGACGCCGCGTCGCCCTGCAGCGCCGAGTACAGCCACGCGACCGCCTCCAGCCCCATCTTCTCGACCCCGCCGGCTTCCTTGATCAGCGCCCGCGCCTCGGTCGGGTCGCCGTGGCCGAGCTGGCGCAGGGTGTAGAGCGCGTAGGCCCGCAGCACCTGCTTCTCGACCGGCCCGTAGGACTCGGGGATCCGGTAGCGGATCGACTGCAGGTACGAGACTGCCTTTCGGGTCATGTCCTTCGAGACACCAAAGCCCTTGGCGTCGGCGCGGGCCAGCGCGTGGGCCACGTGGATCGACAAATAGGGGTACGAGCGCTCGCCCCAGCGCCAGAAGCCCCAGCCGCCGTCGTGGTTCTGCAGCTTGCCGAGGCGCAGCAGGTCCTGGCGCACGCTCGCCTCGAGCTCCTTCGGCGGCGGCAGGCCCTCGGCGGCGAACGCGGTCAGGACGTCGCGCAGCGCCGCGATCGCCATCACCCGCGACGACACCTGCTCGGCGCAGTCGAACGGGTAGCGGACCAGGTACAGCAGCGCGTCGGTCAGCCCGGCCACCGCGGTCGAGGTCGTCGTCACCTCGAGCCCGCCGAACTCGCGCCACACCCCGGCCGGCGCTTTGACCGGCTGGGCCACCGCGCCGCTGTCGAGCGTGCCGTAGGTCGCGAACGCCTCCGTGGTCGCCGGCGTCCACACCGGCAGCGACAGCTCGGCCGCGTCGGAGTGCTGGCCGCTCGCGGCCGCGAACTGGAACCGCGCGGTGCCGGCCATCTCGGTGGTGGTCGGGAACCTGACCTCGACCCGGTCGCCGGCCGGCACCTGCACCTTGCGACCTGTCCCTGCGGTCAGCTTGGCATTGGCCGCGCGGACCGCCACCTCGACCGTCAGCGCCTTCTTGCCCTGGTTCTGCACCACCACCGGCAGCTCGACCTTGTCGCCGAAGTTGAGGAAGCGCGGCGGCGACGGCCGCACCATCAGCGGCCGGCTGGCGGTGACCGTCGCCTCGCCGCCGCCGAACGCGTTGACGCCCCCGGCCGCGACCGCCATCACCCGGTAGCGAGTCAGGTTGTCCGGCAGCTTGAGCTCGACCTGCGCCTGGCCCTCGCTGTCCGTCGGGACAGCCGCGGCGAACAGCGCCAGCGCGCTGAAGTCGGTCCGCAGGGCGATCGCCGCGTCCTCCTGCGCGCCGCTGTCGCGTTCGAGGGCGTCGCCCGCCTCGTCCTTCTTGGCGGTCTCGCGCTGCCTGGCGTCCGGCATCGTCGGGGCCTCCACCGGCGCCGGATCCGGCGCGGCCATGCCGGGGCTCGACTTGGCCTTCCGCTTCGGCGACTCCTCCGCGCGGTCGTAGCCGCCGTCGTCGCGCGAACCGCCGGTCGGCCCGGCCGCCTGCAGCTTCGCCAGGTCGGGCCGCGCCAGCAGCAGCAGCTCGCGCAGGTGATGCTCGCGCACCCCGCCGTCGCGGTCGACGTAGAACGTCGCCACCGGATCGGGCCAGCGGTAGCCCGTCAGCGACAGCAACGCCTCGTCGACCACCGCCAGCGCCACCTCGCCGCCGGCGACCGGCTTGCCCTCGGCGTCGCGCAGCTCGACGTCGACCACGGTCTTCGCGCCGGGCGGCAGCTCCTCGTCGCGCGGCTTGACCGTCAGCTGCAGCGTGCGTCGCCGCGGCGGGACCCGCAGGTTGAGCGCGCCGGCGGCGTAGGCTGGCCGCGGGGACAGGCTCGGATCGACCGTCCCGTCGTCGCGGGTCCGCGGGGCCGCGCCGACCAGATCGACGTGCACGTGCAGGTTGGGCACGTGCGCCTCCTCGATCGGCACCCGCAGCTTGGCCGCGCCGTCCTCGACCTTGAACCGCTCGCTGCGCACCAGGCCCGAGCGGCGGATCGTCAGCACCCCCTCGGCCCGCGGCCACGGCGACACCACCAGCAGCTCGGCGACGTCGCCGGCCCCGTACTCCTTCTTGTCGGCCAACAGCCCGACCTTCTCCTGCTCGATCGTCCGGCTCGGCGGCGTGTCGCCGCCCGCGACCCACAGGTCCGTCCGCGTCACGCTCGCGCGCCCGCGGGCGTCGGCCACCGTCGCCTCGAGCCGCAGCGTCCCGCCGCGGCGGGCCTCGAAGTCGCAGCGCGACGCGCTCTTGCTCGAGCTGATCGGGCAGGTCTGGGTGTCGACGACCTTCTCCTTCCACTCCCCGCGCTCCTGCACCCACTCGAATTGCTGGGCCAGGATCGTCGCCGCGCGGCCCTCGACCAGCTTGCCGTCGAGGTCGGCGACCACCGCGTCGACCGAGAACTTGTCGCCCTTGTTGTAGAACGGCCGCGGCGTCTTGAGGCCGACGTAGAGGTCGGCCGGGTGCACCACCAGGCGCGTGCGGCCGGTCCACTTCTGCCGGTTCACGTCCTGCGCCGAGCCCTCGGCAATGACCGCGTACGCGCGCGCCGGCCGGCTCCACACGAAGTCGGCGCGGATCCGGTGGGCCCCGGCGGCGTCGGTCTTGCCGGTGAACGTGAACTCGCGCCCCTGCGGGCGAGACTCGCGGCGCCACCAGTACCAGCTCTCGGTGAAGCCGAAGCTGTACTCGTCGAGCCCCGGCGGCGTGAACGCGGCCGGCTCGGCGTGCACCCGCCAGTCGACGTCCGCGCCCGCGAGCCCGCCGCCCGAGAAGTAATTCGCGGTCAGCGTCAGCTCGGCGCTGGTCCCGACCAGGTGCGGCCCCGGCGATGCCTCGACCTTCACCTCGTACTCCGGCCGGCGGAACTCCTCGACCTTGAGCGTGTGATAGTAGGTCCGCGAGTCCGCCTGGATCTGCAGCGACGCCTGCCCGGTATTCATATTACTCGGCAGCCCCAGCGTCAGCTCGAACCCGCCGGCCGCGTTGACCGGCACCTCGCCCTTGCGCACCTCGCTGCCCCGCGGATCGTACAATCGATAGGTCACCGACTTCGCCGAGGTGAGGCCGATGTCGCCGCGCTCGCCCCCGCCGACGCTGCGCACCCAGCCCTTGACCTTGGCCGTCTCGCCCGGCTTGTACAGCCCGCGGTCCTCCGCCACGTAGAAGCGGTAGTCCTCGCCCGGCTGATACGCGCTCCACCCGGAGTTCTCGGGCTGATAATAGTACATGTTCTCGGCGACGAACGCAGTGTCCCCGCCCTTCTTCGCGATCAGCAATTGCCCGCGGTCGGCCAGCGGCAGCGTCACCAGCCCGTCGGCCGCGCTCTGCCCCGCGCCCCCGCGCGGCGCGATCTTGACGTCGACGCCGGCGAGCGGCGCCCCGTCGGCCAGGTTGGTCGCCCACGCCACCATCTCGCCGTGATCGACGAACGCGGTCAGGCCGATGCGCGTGACCTGCGCCCACGCCATCACGTACTGGCGCTCCCAGCAGTTCCACGGCTGGCGCGGCGGCTCGACGAACGCGATCACGTTGCCGAGCCCGCCCTTGAGCGCCGGCGACAGATCGATCGCGGTCTCGACCAGCGCGTCGGGCTTGTCCGCGACCTTGACCGTCGTCGTCGCCACCAGCTTCCCCGGCGGCGGCGGGATCGCCCGGCCGTCACGACAATCCATGTCGCGGCGATAATCGAGGTACTTCCCGTAGTCCTCCGGCGTGACCGCGTACAGCCGCACCTTCAGCTTCGGCCGGTTGATCGTGAACACCGACAGCTTCGACCCGCCCGCCGGGTCGACGACCAGGAAGTCGCGGTTCGGCCCCTGCAGCTGCGGCTCCGCGCGCGTGGTCGTGAACCGCGACACCGCCGGCTTCTCGGACGCCTGGCCGAACACGTCGCGCAGCCCGGCGTCGACCGTCACCGAATACATGGTGCGGCCCGCGGTCGCCCCGGCGACCGTGATCATGTTGCCGCTGGCGCTGATGTTCATGCCCGGGATCGACGGCTCGACGTGGACCGACTTCGGGTCGAAGCGCTCGAGGTCGATCGCGTTGCTGAACTCGATGAGCAGCGGCGTGAGCGGCCGGCACTGGTCGCCCCAGCCGCAGTGAGCGCCGACGTGCGTCATCGGCCCGTACGTCTGAAACGCGAACCTGTACGGCGCCTTCGCCTTGCGCGGCCCCTCGGCCGACGGCGTGCCCGGCCCGACTGTCACGGTGACCACGGTCGCGCGCGGCAGCGGCTCGACCGCGCGGAACGCCACCGTGCGCCCCGGCTCGCTCGCCGCCACCTGCTGGCGCGCGACCTCGTCGGCCTCGAGCTCCGCCTGGGTCGCCAGCCGGATCGCCCGCTTGCCGCCGGCGTCGACGGAGATGACCTCGAGGACAGCCTGCGGATCGATCTTCTGATCGAAGCTCACCACCATCACCGGCTCGAGCTCGTGCGGCCCGCCCTGCGGCCACGAGTTCAGCACCGTCGGCGGCGGCGTCGCGAACGTCCACTCCTTGGCCTTGGCCAGCGCCCCGCCGAGGCTCGACTTGACCTGCCCCGGCACCCGCACCCGGTACTCCGTCGCCATCGGGAACCGCCCCTCCGGCTCGAACATCACCGTCTTCGCCCCGACCCACCGCCACGACCCCGGCGGCTGCGGCGACAGCTCGACCGGCACCTTCAGCTTCGCCAGCTCGGCGTGGCTCGTCACTGCCACCATCGGCTGCGAGAACGACACCGCCAGGTGCGGCGCCAGCTCGACCTCGCCCTCCGGCATCGCCCGCGTCACCGCCAGCGGCCCCGCCTCCGCCCGCTCCGGCGCCGGCGCCTCGGCCGGCGGCGGGAACGCCTGCTGCACCGTCTTGCCCGGCCGCGGCGCCGCCAGGCTCTGCTCGCGCAGCGCGAAGGTCTTCTTGTCACCTGTCTCTTGGGTCAGCGCCGGCAGCCGCGCCAGCAGCTTGGCCGCGCGCGCCTCGGGCAGCGGCTCGGCCCTGGCCGGCGGCCGTCCGGCCGCGCTCAGCGGCCGCAGCTCCTCGCTCGCGCGCAGCCGGATCTCGAGCCCCTCGGGCGCGTCCTCCGGCGCGCTCCGCAGATCGATGTCCCGCGTCCCCGACTCCGTCGCCACCGCCTCGCCGCTCACCGGCACCACCACCGCCGACCCCTTCGTCGCCGGACAGCTCGTCATCAGCGCGAGCGAAAGATGGAGGACGCAGACGATTCGGAGCGGACGACCGGGGCGCACGCCGCGATTGTATGCGCACGCACGCGGCCCCGATACGCCCGCCCGCCGGGCGATTTCGTCCCGCCTACGGGTCGACGTCGAGGCACAGCTCGACCTTGTCCATGCTGCAGCGGGCGTCGTGCACGAGGATGCTCCCGCGCTTCGAGTAGAACGAAGCCCCGCCGGGCGCGACCAGCATGATAACGTCCTCGATGACGATCCCGGCCGCGAGGTGCTCGCGGGCCGCGAGTCCCAGCGCCGGCACCTTCCATCCCAGAGGATCGAGCGCCTGCACCAGCGGGTCCTCGGCGGGCAGCGGCAGCTCCTCCGGATCGATCTGCGACAGCGGCAGCACCGGCGCCAGCCCGCCCTTCGGCGCCAGCTCGCGCACCGCGGCCTCGTGCCCCGCCACCCCGACCAGCGCCAGACAGTCGAGCCGGTCCAGCTTGTCCGTCACGGCCGCGCACGCCTGCTTCGCGCTGCCGGCGGCCTTGCCCGCTCCGTCCTCATTCACCACATACCAGATCCCCGCGTGCGCCGCCTGCCCCGCGAAGCTGTCCGTGATCGTCACCCCGACCTTGCTCTCGCTGCACGTGTAGCGGGCCCGCACCAGCGCGCACGCCTGCGGCGACAGGTCGGCGCAGCGGGTGTCGTAATAATCCTCGCAGCTGCCCACCTCGGGGAATTGCACCGGATCGTGCACCCCCCAATCATCGCTGATGGTGACCGCGCGCGGCTGAACCGCGCCGGCCTCGATCGATTCGTCGCAGCCGCCCGCCATGAGGCCCAGACCGCCGAGCACGAGGATGGAGAACATACGATTGCGCATGACGACTCCTGGCGATCGGCCGTCGACCGATCGCACGGATGAGAACACCCGGCGCACGGGCCCGCCTCATGGCGGCCGCTCGCGCCGGACCCCGGGTCATCGACAACGAGCCCCCGGTTTCTGACGCGGCCGCGATCTTTTTTCCGTCGCGCCCCGGGCCGCGCGAATTCAACCGCCGCGGGCCATCGGCGCCAGGCCGCGCGCGAGCGTCTGCAAGCGCGAGCGCGCCAGCCCCATGCTGCCGCTCGCGCGGTCGAGCTCGACGAACAGATAGCAGCCGGTACGCGGGGTCCGCTGCAACAGGTGCAGCCGCGGCCCGCGGGTCACGAGGATGTCGTCGACGCAATCGTCGACCTCCTCGCTGTGGACCAGCCGCGTCAGCGCGTGGACCAGCCCGTCGTCGAGCGGGTGCCCGCGCCGGGCCAGGAATCGCCCGCGGTCGCTGTCCAGCAGCGCCGCGGCCTGGGCTCCGTCGAGCGCCATCGCCTCGTCGAGGCAGCGCCGGATCTCCGCGTCGATCTCGATCGCCGGCGGCACCGACCTCGTCGGCGCCAGCGGCTCCGTCGCCCCCACGAACGTCGGCAGCAGCTCCGCCAGCGCGAACGTCAGCCCGCTGGAGTAGCGCCGCTGCTGCGGCACGAACATCACCACCTCGTGCCGGCGACCGAGCAGCCGCTGCAGCTTGGCCGCCAGCCACCGCCGCAGCCGCGCCTCGAGCTCGCCGGCCGTGACGACCTCCCACTCGATCAGCACGTCGGCGAAGTGTCGCCCGGCGGTAAAGCACTCCTCGAGCACCGCGCTCACGTCGTCCGCGCGCACGTCGGGCAGATCGCGCAGCAGGTCGTGCAACGAACCTGTCTCCGAGGACAGATGCACCCACGCCACCCGGCCCGCGTGAAAGAACACCCGCCCGACCTCGGCGCCGCTGCGGAGCAGCAGATCGCCGCCGGGGCTGGCGTGGGCCTCGGCCAGGGCGGCCGCCAGCCCCGGCGTCGCGCTCGCCAGCGCCAGCGCCCGTTCGGCCGCCTGCACGCGCGCCACCACCTCTCCGCTCGACAGCGGCTTGACCAGGAAGTCGTCGGCCCCGGCCGCGAACCCGTCGAGCATGTCTGCGTGGCGATTCCTCGCGGTCACCAGCACCACGTGGGCCGGCGCCCGCGCCTCCCGCAGGCGGCGGCACACCTCGAGCCCGCTGATCCGCGGCATCACCCAGTCGAGCAGGACGATCTGCGGCGGCGCCGCCTCGCTCAGCAGCTCCCACGCGGCCGCGCCGTCGGCCGCCTCGCTCACCGCGTAGCCGCGCTCCTCCAGCGGCCCCGCGAGCATCGCCCGGGCCACTGGATCGTCGTCGGCGACCAGGACGCGGGTCATGCGAGCGGGCGACGTTACGAGCAGATTCATGACCGGTGGCTCGACCCGACGATCGTCGGTCCCCGCGCGCTTGTCCATGGCTGTCTTCGACGACGCGAGCCCGCGCGCCAATCACCGCGCGGGCCCGAGCTCACGACTCTGAACAATCATGTCCTATGTTCAATCGTCCGCGTACGGCTGTCCGATGAATCCAGTGAAGGATTGCCCAAGGTATGCACATCGTCGATCCCACGAGCGCCTTCGCGGGTGCCGCCGGCCGCCCCCGGGGCCGCCCCTTGCGCGTCCGACAGCTGCAAATCACGCGTGGGCCGCCACGACCGCCGCGGCCGGGCGGGCGCCGTCCGCATAATCCTTCAACACGAACGCGTCGTGCATCTGGACCGAGCTGCGGCTGAGTCGGGCCAGCGCCCGCAGCCACGACACCGGCACGTGATTGAACAGCCGGGCCGACTGGGCGAACAGCCACACTGCCAGCGGGTTGCCTGGGATCAGCTTGCGCGCCGCGGACAGCGCGAACGCGCGGCTGTGCGTCACGTACTCGCGCAGCGTCTCCTCGCAATTGCGGAAGCCTCGCACGTGATCGCCGCCGGCCGCCGCCAGCTCGCCGGCCAGCACGTACGCGCCGACGATCGCCAGGCTCGTGCTGCCGCCCACCGCCGGCCCCGGCGAGTAGCCGGCGTCGCCGGCCAGCGTCACCCGCCCGCGCGTCCACGTGTCCATGCGCAATTGCGTGATCGTGTCGAAGTAGAAGATCGGCGCGCGCTCGACCTCCGCCAGCAGCCGCGGCACCTCCCAGCCCATCCCGGCGAACGCCTGCGCCAGCAGCTGCTTCTGCCGGGCGACGTCGCGGTGGTGGTATTCGAGCTCCTGCGGGCTGCGGAACAGGAACACCGCGCGGGCGTCGTCCATGTGCCGCGCGCTGTAGACCCCGGCCATTCGGTCGACCCCGGTGACGAGGATCGTGCGGTCGCTCAGCTCGAGGTAGTTCGGGATCGACGCCACCGCCAGGTGCGCGCCGATCGGGCGCGAGAACTGCCGCTCCTCGCCGAACACCAGCCGGCGCACGTTCGAGTGCAGGCCGTCGGCGCCGATCACCAGGTCGAAGCGCCGCGGCGCCCCGCGCTCGAACGTCACGTCGACCCCGGCGTCGTCCTGGCGCAGCGACGCGATCGAATCGCCGTACACGTACTCGACCTCGCCCCGGCCGGCGCCGATGAGGACCTCCGCCAATTCGTCGCGCATGATCTCGCAGTGACGGCGCGACACCGTCTGCAGGATCCGCTTCACGTCGACCTCCAGCGGCCGCTTCACCCCGTCGCGCAGCAGCGTCAGCTGCTCCGTCCCCGTCGCGCGCGCCTCGATCTCCGCCAGCACCCCCATCTTCTCGACGATGTCCATCGCCGGCCGGAACAGATCGACCGCGTGCCCGCCGGTCTTGCGCAGCCCCGGCGCCCGCTCGACCACGGTCGGCTGAAACCCGTGGCGCTTGAGCCAGTAGGCCAATACCGGCCCGGCGACGCTCGCGCCGCTGATCAGGATCTTCTGCATCACGCCTCCCTTACTTACCGATAGGTAAGCACGCGGTCCTGGCACTTTCAAGCCGACCGCCGCGCTTTCCGGCGATATCCTCGTCGGGTGACGCGAGCCCGGCCCACCGACACCAAGGCGCGGATCCACGCGGTCGCCCGCGAGCTGTTCATGCAGCAGGGCGTGCAGCAGACCAGCCTGCGCCAGATCGCGGACCGGCTCGGCATCACCAAGCCCGCGCTCTACTACCACTTCGACTCGCGCGAGGCGCTGGTCGCCAGCATGTTCGCGCCGCTCATCAGCGACATGGAGGCCCACTTCGCCGCGCTCGAGGCGACCGCGCCGGCCGACCCGCGCGCCCTGCTCGGCGCCCACTTCGACCTGCTCACGCGCCACCGCGACCTCATCGTCATGCTCGTGCGCGACTTCAGCATCCTCGCCGAGCTCGACCTCGCCGCGCGCATGTTCGCCTGGCGCCACCGCCTCATGACCCTCCTCGTCGGCCCCTCGCCCTCGCTCGAGGCGCGCGTGCGGGCCGTGGTCGCCATCGGCGGCATGGCCGACACCACCATCGAGTTCCCCGACGTGCCGATGGAGCGGATCAAGAACAGCGCCGTCGAGGCCGCCTGCGCCGCCCTCGGCCTGCCTCCGGCCCGCCCGGCCGCCGCCAAGAAGACCGCGAAGAGCGCCCGCCCGCGCCGCGCGACCTGAGCCCGCCGGGGGCGCGAGCGCCCGCTCACGCCGCGCCCATCTCCGAAGCTCCCGTACCAATCCGAGCAGCGGGCCGCGCGACCCGAGCGCGGATCGACATGTCTCGAGAGCCATGTCATCACCCTCGACGCGGATCTTTCGACCTGTCCCATCGGACATACCTCCTCTCGCCCCCGCGCGAGCTCGCCCGGCCGCGATCGAACCTGTCTCTTGCGACATCATCGCGGCCTCGCGGCCGGCGAGCTCGTCCGCAGCTCGGGCGCCGCGAGCCCGCGGACTCGGGTATGGTGCCCCGCATGTCGACGCGCCCCAATCGACCGCTCACGCTGCTCCTGCTCGGCGCCCTCGCGTCGTCCGCCTGCCCCGGCAGCGACGCCTCGACGGAAGCCGACACCGGCGCGACCGGGGGCTCCGCCACCGACGCGACCGTCGGCGCCGATCCGTCCGGCGATCCATCGACCGCCGCGTCGACCTCGACCACCGGCTCGTCGACGACCGCCGAGCCGACCACGAGCACGACCTCGCCGGCCACCACCGACGCGCCGACGTCCACCAGCGTCGATCCCTCCGCCACCAATGGCGACACCGACACCGGCGCGCCCGGCCTCGCCTGTCCGCTCGGCGACGGCCCCGGCGTCTCGCAGCTCGCGCTCGCCCCGGCGCTGTTCAGCGCCGGTGACGATCCCTCGGATTCACCGGCCTGCGCGATCGTCAACCCCGAGCGCGGCTTCCACGGCTTCACCGACCTGCGCGACCTCGACGACGACACCCTCGACGGAATCGCCGCCGGCGGGCGCAGCGTCGTCTACGGCCAGGTGCTCCTGTCGGAATACCGCGACACCGCGCTCGACGCCGTCGTCCTCGACGAGATCGCCGCCGGCTTCGACCTCGTGCGCGAGCACGGCATGAAGGTCGTCCCGCGCTTCCACTACTCCAACGCCATGAACGAGCCCGACGCCGAGCTCCCGCGGATCCTCGAGCACATCGATCAGCTGGCCCCGCTGCTGCAGGAGCACGCCGACGTGATCCTCACCCTCCAGGCCGGCTTCATCGGCGCCTGGGGCGAATGGCACGGCTCGATGAACGGACTCGACGATCCCGGTCCGCGCAAACAGATCCTCGACGCCCTGCTGGCCGCGTTGCCGCCCGAGCGGACGGTCTCCGTGCGCCGGCCCTCGTTCAAGCAGCAGGCCTACGGCGGCCCGCTGACCGCCGACACCGCCCACGACGGCAGCGCCCTCGCCCACGTCGGTCACGTCAACGACTGCTTCCTCGCCTCGGACGACGACTTCGGCACCTACCAGGAGCCCGGCGAGAAGGACTACGCGGTCGCCGATTCAGCGTTCGTGCCGGTCGGCGGCGAGACTTGCGCCGAGAATCCGCCGCGCTCGGAGTGCCCCTCGGCGCTCGCCGAGCTGGCCCTTCATCACTGGACTCACCTCAATTCCGCGTACAAGGAGGAGGTCCTGGCCGGCTGGCAACAGGACGGCTGCTACGCAGAGATCGCCTGCCGCCTCGGCTACCGCCTCGCCGCCCTCGGCCTGCGCTGGGCCGACGCCGCGGCCCCCGGCGGCGCCGTGCCCGTCGCGCTCGAGCTCGTCAACGACGGTTTCGCCGCCCCCGTCCACGCTCGCCCGCTGGTGCTCGTATTCGCCGGCCCGACGCGCCTCGAGGTCGCCGCCGACGACTTCGACCTGCGCACGCTCCGGCCCGGCGAATCGCAGACGGTCTGCGTCGACGCAGTCCTCCCCGCCGACCTCCCGCCCGGGACGTACCGGATCGGCCTGCGCCTCGCCGACCCGGCCCCGGGCCTCGCCGACGACCCGCGCCAGGCGATCCGCCTCGGCAACGACACCGGCGTCGAATGGACCGAGGGCGTCAACTGGTTCGAGGCGACCGTCGCAGTGAATTGATCGCCGCGACGCCGCGAGCCGCGTCCGTCCTCGCCTCTTGCGCGCGAGCGCGCGGACCCGCCCGCGCCGTCGCCGATCCAAAAAAATGCGCCCGCGGTTCACGGTCTGCGGACCTGTGGACACTACCTCCCCAGGTCCCGCGCAGCCGCTCGCGCCCGGACCCTGGACGCTCGTAACCGCGGTCCGCAAACGCCGGTCGCAGCGCCGCGGCATTCCTTCTCGCCGCCCGCAGGAGCACGCCCCTTGTCGCAACACAGCATTCATTTTCACGGTCCTGTCACGATTCACATCCACGACGGAGCGCCCGGCGACGCCATCGTCTCGGCGTCCGTCGGCGAGGCCGAGGCCGCGCGGGCGTTCGAGAAGAAGCAGACCTTCGACCCCGACTACGACGGGCGCCCGGGCTACGACGCCGACTTCCTCGACGTCGAGGTGCCGGCGCCGACCGTCCGGGTCGAGCGCAGCCGCGAGATGCTGACCGGCTTCGACGGCGAGCCGCTGGTCCTCGCCTATCACCACTACTCCCTGGCGGTGAACAAGCAGCGTCGATTCGCCATGTGGACCGCAGCGAACGTCGACTACTCGCCGGAGATGCGCGGCGACGAGACCCGGGCCGACTTCGGCGACGACGGCTGGCGGCGCGACGCTCGCGTCCCGGCCGGCTATCAAGTCGACGACCGCGACTTCTACCGCCCGGCGCGCCGCATCGACCGCGGCCACCTCGTCCGCCGCGACGACGCCGCCTGGGGCGCCACGCCCGAGGAGCGCGCGTTCGCCAACGCCGACACCTATCACTGGACCAATTGCACACCCCAGCACGAGCGGTTCAACCGCGCCCCGCGATTCCGCGGCGCCTGGGGCGAGCTCGAGAATCAGATCAAGGCCGAGGCCCAGCGCAGCGGCGCCCGCCTGAGCATCTTCGCCGGCCCGGTGCTCGCCGGCGAAGATCCCGAGGCGCTCGGCGTGCAATACCCCCTGCGCTACTGGAAGGTCCTGTTCGCCGTCGAAAACGCCCAGCTGCGCGCCTACGGCTTCATCCTCGACCAGAGCCGCGTGGTCGCCCGCTACGGCCTCGCTCTGGACAAGGAGCTCGACTTCGAAGCCTTCGTCGAGCACCAGACCTCGCTCCAGGACATCGAGGCGACCACCGGCGTGGCCTTCGCTCGCAGCCTGCACGAGGCCGACGTGCTCGCCGGCGCATCGCCGGTGGAGATCCGTCACCCGACCGACCTGCGGCGCTCGTTCCGCTGACCTCGACGCCTCGTCCGGAGGTTATTCATTCATGGCTCACCCGCTCTTCGACGATCCTCGCTATCGTATGGACATCCAGGAGGGGCTGCACCTGTACGAGCAGCTCTGCATTCATTATCCGGGCGCACAGGACATTCGCATCGTCTACGCGTGCTGCGGCGCCGATCTGCCCGGGCTCAAGGACGACGCCCCTCGTCCCATGTGGGACGTGGCGCTCGGCCACATCGCCAGGGCGCTGCGGTTGCGGCGCCTCTGTGAGCACCTCCTCACCCGCACCATGCCGAAGCTGGTGGAGGCCGTCCGCCTGGTCATGGGCATGCGCGACATCGTCGAGCGGACGGTCCTCGGCGCCGACGAGCTGCCCTTCCTCGATCGCAAGGAGCTGCGCGGATACCTCGAGGCCCTCGCCCGCGAGACCAGCCCCCTCAAGGTCGTCGTCGTCCGCGGCGAACGATTCAGCGGGCGGACCTGGACCCGTCACCTCGTCGAGAGCGTGGCCGATTCACGCAAGGAGCTGGTCGCGTACTACGGGCGGGGCAACCTGTTCGACCTCGACACCCTCGTCTCCGACCTGTTCGCGACGTTCAAGGCCGACCGGCCGCCGCAGTTCACGACCAACGCGGCCGGCTACAACAACCTCTGCACCAAGCTGGCCGCCGCGGCTCGTGACAGAGACACGCGCTGCTGGCTCATCGTCGACGACCTCGACGCCGACCAGAACCGCAACTCCCACATCGACTCGGCGATCCTGGCGTTCTTCGATCAATTCGTGGCCGCCATGGCCAACCCGGTGGTGCGGAGCTGGTTCCGTCTGGTCCTGATCGCCTACCCCGTCGAGCAGCCGACGCCCACGCGGTGGGAGCCCGAACACTTCCGCATCGACGAGCCCCGCATCGACACCCCGGACAGGAGCCACGTGCTCGAGCACCTCGAAGCGTGGGCCGCGAGCAAGGGGCGCGCGCTGCTGGCCGAGGAGCGCGAGGCGATGGGCCATCGCATCATGCAGGCGGTCGACCGCGCGAACAGGCCCGACCGGCTGTCGACGCTGCGAAAGACCATCGCCACCGAGACCGCGCAGCTGGAAGGTGCGCCATGAACGGCGGCGAGCGCTCGGAGTGGGTCGGCCTCGCGCGCTTTCAGGACGCGCTCCAGCGATCCGCACAGAGCGTCGTACGTCTCGCTTTCAGCGTCGGCGGAACCGCAGGCGCCGGCTCCACCGGCTGGTGCATCACCGACACGCTCGTGGTCGTGCCCCGCCATGTCATCCACCCGGACCTGTCCAGCTTGCAGGTCTTCTTCCCGGGCGGGACCACGGGAAGCGGGGCAGAGATCGTCGCCGTCACCGGCGACGATAAGATCGACGATGCAGCCCTCCTGCGCTGTACGCCCCCGGGCCCGACTGAAGCGTTGACCCTCTCGCTCGATCCACCCCGGGCAGGCGGCCGCTTGTGGATGTTGCATCACCCCTTTCTCAATCCGCATATCCAGTATTCAGCAGGGGTCACAGTCGAGGTCTCACCGGCGACCGGCGAGCTCATCCACGATCTCGACAGCTCGCCCGGCTCCTCCGGCGGCCCGCTCTTCGACTTCCTCGGCCGCGTCCGGGGCACGCACATCGGATGGTTCGGTGAGCCCAGACGCAAAGGCGGGCGCACGATCGGCTTCTGGCTGCAGCGTCTGCGCAATCTGTCCTTGTGGCCCGAGATCGCCGATTATCATCGCCTCGTCGGCCCGCGCCCTCCGTCCGAGCGCCCTGTCGCCGCACCCCAGCCCTCTCCCTCGTTACTGCTGCGTCTCGCCGTGCGCTCGCGCTTCTCTCCCGAGCAGCTGACCGCCGAGGAGCGGCGCGGCGTCGAACCCCACGTGATCGACGTCCGCGCCGCGGCCTGGACGCTCCAACCCGAGGTTCGCCGCCGCACCCTCGAGGGCGCCGGTTCCCTCGAAGCGATGCGCGAGGCTCGTGGTCCGGAGCGAGCCTCCCAGCCCGGCCAGGTCGCGCTCGACCGGATCTTGCGCGGCCCGCCGTTCGACCTGTGGGAAGAGCCGCTCGCCGACCTGCCCCAATGGTTGCAGATGGTGCGGTGGTTCGCCGGTCTGGTCCCGGGCTTGCCGACCGCGCACGAAGTCCAGCGCGTGCTCACGCAGCGCCGGGCGCGGCAACGGCTCAAGGACATCGCCGGGGACGGGTTCCGCGGCCGGAGCTTCGAGCTGGCCGCGATGCACGCGTGGTACGCACGAGAAGACGCGGGGCCGCTCGTGATCACCGGGATCGGAGGAATCGGCAAGTCCGCGCTGGTCGCCAGATTCGCCGACGAGCTCCCGGCGAACACGGTGATTCTGTGGCTCGACTTCGACCGCGCCGATCTCGCTCCCGACGACGCCGACTCGATCTTGCGGCGGATCCTCGCCGAGTGCGAGGCGCAGCTGGAACTGTCACCACCCGCGACTCCCCACGCGGTCGCGCGCGAATCCTGGCAAGCCGCGGCAGATCGGCTCGGCGTGGCGCTGGCGAGCGAGCTGCGCGACAGGCCGCCGCCGTTGATGGTCCTGGACAGCTTCGAGATCGCGCAGCACGTCGAGCGCTATCAGGAGCTCTGGCCGGTCCTCCAGCGGCTGCTCGCCGAGCTCCCCCGGCTCCGAATCATCGTCACCGGCCGCGGCACTCTACCGAATCGCGAGCTCGTCGGGCGGCCCTCGCAGTCGATGCGGCTGACCGGGCTCCACGCCAGCGACGCCGACGAGCTGTTGCGCGCCAGGGGTATCGGCGCGCACGCGATGCGGCGGCGCCTGGTGGAGCTCGCCGACGGCATCCCTCTCGTCCTGCTGCTCGGAGCCCACTACCTGCACCTGGGCGGCGATCTCGCGGTATTGCCGGCGAGCCTGCCCAGGCAGATCATCGAGGGTTATCTCTACGATCGCATCCTCGCCCGCGTCGTCGACGTCTCGCTGCAGCCGCTCGCGCGCGGCGTGCTGGTGCTCCGGCGGGTGACTGCCGACGCTCTGAGCCACGTGCTCGGCGACCTGCTCCCGCCCGGGGCTCCGGCCGACCAGGTCTTCGCGCGACTGCGGCGCGAGATGGCCCTGGTGGACGGCGACGACGTCCTGCGAGTCCGCCAGGAAGTACGGAACGCGACGCTGCGCATGCTGGAGAGCGAAGACCAGGCGTTCGTCCGCCGCATCGACGAGGCGGCCGCCGTCTACTACGCGAGCCTCCCGCAAGACGACATCATCGCCGCCGAGCTGGTCTATCATTGCCTGCGGCTCGGCGATCTCCACGGCGCGGCCGTGGCGTGGCGGACCGCCTGCGCGACGCACCTGCGCGGCGCGGAGGACGATCTCACGGGCGACGCTCACGTCTGGCTCGCCTCACGACTCGGCACCATCGCCATCGAGCGCACCGATCTCGATGGTTGGGAGCACGACGCCCTGCGCCGGATCCGCGACCTGCTCGCTCGCGGCCTCACGCACGGCGTCGGCCACGTCCTCTCCGAGCGGCCCGAGCGGACCCCCGACAGCCCGCTGGTGTTCTACGACGCCTGGCTCGCGGCCACCCAGGCACACGACGTGCCCCGCGCCCTCGCGCTCCTCGGCGAGGAGAACCTGGTGTGGACGACCGCTCGTCGCGACCGGACGGTGCTGCGCGCCTGGCTCCACGCGCGAGACAATCACGTCCTCGCGGACGGGATCCTGCAACGCACGCTCGACGTCCCGCCCCTCTCGGCCGACGACCGCGACCATGCGACGCACGACCTGGTGAGTCTGGCGATCACCGCGGCGCGGATCTGGCTGACCTTCGAGCCGAGCGCCGAGCAAGCGCTCGTCGAGCAAATGGACGAATCGGGCCATCTTCGCATCGATGGACTGCGGCAGGTCCTGTCCGCCAGCGATACGCTGAACGTCGAGCTGCGCGCCCGACTCGGCTGGGCGTCCAGACAGACCCGTCTCCTCGGCAACCTTCGCTCCATCGACTTCGCCGATGCGATCGAGCGCAGTCAGGTACACCGACTGCTCCTGGCAGAACGTCTGGGCATGTGGACCCGAACCGGGCTCGCCGAGCAACCAGCGTACACACGCTCCTTGACCCGTATCTCCCGCGACGCCTTCGTCGATCAGCTGGCCCGCGAGCAGGGACCTCGAGTATCCAGCCTGCCGCCCCACGCCGTCGACCTCTTTCTCGCCGCGCATCACCGGTGGAAGCTGCTCACGACGACCTCGATCGCCGCCCGAATCGACGCATTCATCCGCCGACAGCACGACTGGCGGATGCTGACGGCGTCGGTGGGGTACACGTTGATCTGCCTCCATGACAGCCCAGGATGGTCGTTCGTCCCGCAGCTGAACCGGCGGCCGGCGCAACAATTCCTGGCCGAGTACCTCAGCCACGTCACCCAGATCGCCCCGGCGCGAGCGCTCATCACGGCCAAGCTGACGGAGCGCTCGCCCGACCGCTGGCAGAGCTTCGCAAGAGAGTCTGCGAGCGACGTGCTCGCGGACCTGCTGACCAGCTCCAGCTCGGGGCCGGAGCGGGCCTTTCATCTGCTGCAAGGCCTCGACAACGATCTCGAGCGCTACAAAGTGCACGCCACCGTCGCCTCCGCCCTCCCCGACCCCCTCGATCTCCTGGTCCGATACCTCGCCGGAATCCCCGACGCTTGAATTGAGGATCTCCATGCAGTTCGATCTCGACGCCCTCCCGTTCCCGTTTCACCGCCAAGAAGGTCAGCAGCTGCGCAAGAACCTCGCGGAGCTCTATCCCACCGCCGCGGCGGCCCGCCGCCTGCTCTCCGAGATTCAGTTCGACACCTCGCTCATCTTCTTCGAACAGGCGCCCGTCTCGCTGTGGCACGAGATCCTCGACACCAACGCGCGCCACGGCACGGTGCGGACGCTCGTCGCCAAGGTTCATGACTCGTTGCCGCGGACGTCGCCGCTGAAGCCGTTCTTCGCCGCGCTGGTCGCCTCGCGTCCCATCGAGATCGAGGCGGAGCCGCTGAACGACGACGGGACGCCGCGCTTCATCGACGGCGACGATCAGGTCCCGGTCCCCGAGGCCCTCCTCTACCTCGACAACCTGACCTTCTCGATCGGCCGCGTCCCCGGCCTCATCCGCACCCTGCAGAGCATGCTGCAGCTGGCCCCGGCCGTCTGCCGGCTCGACGTCAGCACGGGCGCGGGCAACCAGTTCGGCACTGCGTTTCGCGTGGGCGCCGACCTCCTGCTGACCAACTGGCACGTCCTCCACGATCGCGCCGGCGGCCGCGCCAGGGCCGTGACCGCGGAGTTCGGCTACGAAGCCGACCACAACGACAACGGCCTCGCTGCGACCGCCGTGGTGTGCGACGTGAACAGCATCCTGGCCGACCAGGCCGACGATTGGGCGATCATCCGGGCCGCCGGCCTGCAGCCCGCGTGGCCCGTCGTCGCCCTCGACCAGGCCGTCGAGCCGACCTTGAACGACGCTGCCTTCATCATTCAGCACCCGAACGGCGCCCGCAAGCGCGTCGGCTTCGTCCGCAATCAGGTGACCAACTTCACCGACCGCGTGGTCCACTATTTGACGGACACGCAGGAGGGCTCGTCCGGCTCGCCGGTGTTCGACGCCGCGGGGCGGCTCATCGCCCTGCACCACGCCGGAGGTCGGCCTCAGGAGGTGCTCGGACGGCCCCCCCTCAAGAAGAACGAGGGCATCCGGATCCAGCGGGTCCTCGCCGGGTTGAAGGCGAAGGGCTTCGCAATCGCGTGAACCATCGAACAAAGAGGACGCTAATATCATGGTGTACAGTGAAAGTTTGACCGATCTCGCCGAACAGCGGCTGCGCGGGGTGCTCACGGCGCTCCCCGACGGCCGGGCCCTCCAGGAGCGGTGGAAGGCGCTGCGCAGCGCCGGCATCACGGAAGTGACCGAGTCCCAGTCTCTCCACGAGCTCGCCCGCCCCCTGGCGGACCCCGACATGTTGGAGCGGATCCTCGGCCGCAACGACCTCATCGATATCCGCTTCTTCCACCGCATGCATCAGGCCGCCAGGGCGGTGTGCCGCGTCCAGCTCGCCGGCGGCGGCGCCGGCACCGGCTGGCTCCTGTCACCGCGACTACTCATCACCAACAATCACGTCTTGCCGAGCGCCCGCGAGGCCGCGGACGCGGCCGTCGAGTTCGCAGTCGACGCGCGCGACGACGCCGGGCGGCGGTTCAAGCTCGATCCGTCGCGCTTCTTCAGCACGAGCCGCGAGGAGGACCTCGACTACACCGTCGTGGCGGTGCGCGAGGCGGACGAGCCCGAGCTCGCCGCCTTCGGCTACCTGCTGACGGCCCCCGAGCTGGTGCCGACCCTCGCGCTCGGCGAGCCGCTCAACATCATCCAGCACCCCGACGGCGAGCACAAGCAATATGCGATCCGCGAGAACGAGCTCGTCGCCGCGCTGACGAACTTCCTGCATTACCGCACCGACACCAACCCGGGCTCCTCGGGCTCGCCGGTGTTCAACAATCAATGGCAGGTCGTGGCGCTCCATCACTCCGGCGTGCCGCGGCGGGTGAACGGGCGGATCGTCAATCGTCAGGGCAAGCCGTGGACCTCCGACATGGGCGACAAGGCGATCGACTGGATCGCCAACGAAGGCGTGCGCATCGACGCCATCCTGCGCGACCTCCGTCAACGAGCCAGCGGCGCCGAACGGGACCTCCTGGGCGACCTCGGCAAGTTCTCGGAGATCGCCGATCTCCACGTCGATACCCGGCCGCCGCCGCGGACGGACGACGCGATCGCCGTGGGTAGCCCAGGCCCGTCGCAACCCGCCGATCCGCGGATCGCCGCGCCGGTCGCAGTGGCGACCCCGCAGCTCGTCGCCGCGCCCGCGACCGGCGACGGTCTCACCTCCATCGTCATTCCCTTGCACATTCAGCTCAGCGTCGGCGCCCCGCAAACCATCGCCCCGACGAGCCCCGCACCGGCGCCCCGGGCCCTCGTCCCCCGCGAGGCGGGCTTGCGCGCGGCCCTGGAGCGCCTGGACCGGATCACTGCCGACAACTACTACGACCGCGTGCAGGACCAGGCCGCCCGCGATCGCTACTATCAGGACATCGATCCCGAGGCCGACGGCGGCGCGCTCCACGACGCGCTGTCCGACCTGCTCCGCCGGACCCATGAACGCGTGCTGTCCTACAAGGAGGCCCGCCTGCAATACCTCTACCCGATCGTCGATCTCGTGCGCGACGGGCGGCGGCTGTTCCTGCGCAGCCTGTACTCGGCCGACGAATACGACGACACCCGCGAATTCGTCCGCGAGGAGTTCGCCGCCACCGAACGATTCGAGGCCGCGCGCGAGGCGTTGCGGGCGCGAGAGGCCGGCATGAGCGCCGAGGCCCTGACCCGCGAGCTCGACCTGCTCGAGGCGAGCGCCGGCTTCAACTGCGAGCACGTCGTCCCGCAGTCGTGGTTCGCCAAGAAGTCGCCGATGGTCGCCGATCTGCACCACCTGTTCACCTGCGACCAGCGGTGCAACAGCCGGCGCGGCAACTTCCCCCTGACCGACTTCGCCGACTTCCCCGCCGAGGACGACCGCGAGCGGTGCGGCCTGCAACGCGGGCAGCGCTTCGAGCCCCGCCACGGCAAGGCCGCCGCCGCGCGAGCGACCCTCTACTTCCTCGTCCGCTACCCCGGCAGCATCTCGAGCGAGCGGTACTCGCGGTCCGACATCGGCGCCCTCAAGCGCTGGAGCACCGCCGCCTCGCCCGACGAATGGGAGCGCCGCCGCAACGCCGAAGTCGCGCGGGTCCAGGGCGTCCGCAACCCCTTCATCGACTTCCCGGAGTGGGTCGCTCGCGTCGACTTCTCCCGCGGCCTGGGCTCATAGACGATCGGCCCGGCGACGGCTCCGAATCACGGCAGCAGCGCGCCCGACGTCAGGTCGAACGTGTAGGGCATCGGCGAATCGGAGCCGTTCAGGGTGATGTTGAACTTCCAGCCGGCGATCTTCGCCTGCATGCAGGCGAACAGCCCGTCGTGCTTGAGCGTGGAGCGCTGCGGGTCGAACGTCGCCTTCTTCACCTTGCCGTCGCCGTCGACCACGATCGTCGCCTTGACCCGCCCGGTCGGCGCGTCCGGGGCCTTGCCCGCCGTCTCGTTGTAGCAAGCGACGATCTCGCCGACGTTCTCCTCGACCTTGCGGTTGAAGTTCGACACGTCGAGGTACGGCGACTCCTCCTCCGCGGCCGCAGGCGCCTCCGACTCGCCCGTCGCCGCCTGCTCGCCCGCGTCGGCGGCGGCCGGCGGGGTCGACTCCGCCTCCTTCTTGCAACCGGGGTGCAGGAGCAGGGCCGAGGCGAGCGCGAGCCGGAGCGAGGGCGAGGGCATGGCCTCGACGGTATCACGGCAGGGCGCCGCGGCGCCGAAAACCCGCATGCGCGCGAGCGGCCTCGGCTATCCTCGCGGTCGTGCGCACCCTGCAGGAGCTCCCGCATCGCTTCTGGCCCGCCTCGCAGGTCCCGGCCGACGTGAAGGTCTGGCCGAAGATGCTCAACCTCAAGACCGCGGAGTTCGCCAAGGTCTACAACAAGAAGGTGAACCCGCGCCTGCGCGCGCTCGGCTTCACCTGCAAGGGCATGCGAGGCCGCGGCCGCGCGGGCGACGTCGTCTTTCTCAGCTGGTTCGCCGGCGGCAAGGCGGGCGGCTCCGGCTCGCTCGCGTTCGCGGCCCACCGCGTCGGCCTGCCGTCGGCGCTGCACCACGCCCTCGCCCCCGACGACGTCGACTACTCCGACTGCAACTTCTACCGCCTCTTCAGGCTGTTCGACGACCGCCATCACGGCGCCGACTTCGACCTCGGCAAGGACGTCGCCGAGGCCGAGGAGACCTGCGAGCGCCTGCTCGAGGTCGTCGAGGAGCAGGGCCTGCAGTTCCTGGCCGCAGTGCCGCGCGGCCTCGCCGAGCTGACCGCCCTGCGCGTCGACGAATTCGAGGCCCGCGCCCCGGAGCTCGCCACGAGTTATCCGCTCCGCGTGGCCGGCAGCGCGCTCTCTCCGGCCGCGGAGCCGCGGATCGACCTCGTCGTCCTGCTCGCCCGCCTGGCCGTGCTCGACGGCCGCCGCGACGACGCCCAGGCCTGGGCCCGCCTCGGCCTCGCCCTGCTGGCGGGCGCCGCCTGGCCGCCGTACGCCCACCACGAGCGCAGCATCCTGTTCGAGAAGCTCCTCGCCGGCGACTTCGACCTCCCCCTCACCGCCGCCGATCGGGCCGAGCGCGAGCGCCGCTTCGAGCAGTCCCGACAATGACCTTCAGGACATGCCCTTCAGGACATGTCCGAATCGCCATCCAGCTCCGGCGGCAGCTCGCCGGCCCACAGCGGCACCCCGCGCTCGCGCAGCGCCGCAGTCAGCGCGGCTGCCTGCGAGCGCTGCCAGTCACCGTTCGCCGCCGCCGCCCAGCGCGCGTCGGCGAACTCCTGCGTCGCGCCCTCGACCCCGTGGAGCACGTCGACGCGCACCGACCCCGCGTGCTCGGCCAGCGCGTCGGCCAGCGGCGCCACCGGCCCGGGCAGGAGCGGCTGCACGATCGCAAACGTGCGCAGCCCCGCGGCCCTGCAGGCCCGCAGCGCCGCCAGTCGGTCCGCAATGGCGGCGGCCCGCGGCTCGAAGTGGCGGCGGGCCGCGTCGTCGATCGTGGGGATCGAGATCCCCGCCCACGCATTGGCGATCGCCGGCAGGACGTCGAGGTCGCGCTCGATGAGCGCCGAGCGCGTCAACAGCAGCACCCCCGCCGTCCACTGCGCGTCGCGCAGCGCCAGCAGCATCCGCCGCGTCAATTCGTGCCGGCGCTCGATCGCGTGGTACGGATCGCTGACCACCGCGCAGAACTTGATCGGCCGCGGCGGCGCCCGCTGCAGCTCGGCCGCCAGCACCGCGGGCGCGTTGACCCGCACGTCGACGTACGAGCCCCACGGCGCCGGCGCGAGCCCCAGGAGCGCCCGCGTCTCGGCCACGTGCGACTGCGCGTAGCAGAACCTGCAGCCAATCAGGCAGCCGACGTACGGCGTCACGGTGTAGTAGCGGCCGCCCTCGGCGCGCTCGAGCAGGCGCTCGACCGTCACCGCGCGCACGCGCGCGCCCGGCTCGTCACCTGTCTCTTCGGCCATCTCAGCGTCGCGGGCCAGCGCCGCCAGCACCGCCTCCTCGCGGCCCGCCGCGGCGGCCGCGACCGCCCGGCAGACCGTCACCCCGAGCGCTCGCCTGTCCGGAGAGACAGCCTCGTCGAAGCGGTACGACAGGCCGAGCCGGCGCGTCTGCACCGCGCTGCGGCGGCCCGGGGCCAGGCGGGCGACCTCGACGTGGACCCGCGTCCCGCCTGTCTCGAAGGTCAGACGCGGCCCGCACTCGGTGGTGACCTCGGCGAGGCGCAGCCCCGGCGCGAGCTCGTCGCCGGGGGCGAGCCCGCCGACGAGCGCGCGCAGGTGGACCTCGAGGTCGCGGGCGCCGGACATGGCGTCCTCGCCTATACCACGAGGCCGCGCCTCCCGGCCGCCGGTCGTTCACGGCAGGCCGGCGACGCCGCCGATCCGCCGCGGGTCGGCCGCGCCGTATTGATTCCCGCTCCTCGGGTACCTCACCACCGCCTGGACCGCGCCGATGTCGCTCACGTCGGCGAACCGGTAGCCGATGTCCGCCAGCTCCGCCCGCACCGCGCTGCTGAAGCCTTCCTCGATGTCCGTGTCCGCCGAGCTGCCGGCGCTGTCGAGCGCGATCCGCGGCGACGTGATCGACGCCTTCAGCGATCGCCGGTGATCGATCAAGTTGAGCGTCACCTGCAGGAGCGCGCTGATGATGCCGGTCCCGCCCGGCGAGCCGTAGGCGGCCACCAGTTCGCCGTCGAGGAAGACCATCATCGGCGAGATGCTCGCGCGCGGCCGCTTGCCCGCGGCCAGGTCGTTCGACCCCGGGTCGTATGGCGACGTGGAGGCCGCCGGCGCGTCGTTGAAGCTGGTCAGCTGATTGTTGAGCATGAAGCCGTAGCCCTCGACCATCAGCCCCGTGCCCCACAGGCGCTCGATCGTGCTCGACACGCTGACCGCGTTGCCCTGGCCGTCGATCACCGTGAAGTGCGTGGTGTCGGCCCCCTCGACCTCCTGCCCCCATTCCGGCCGGGCGAGCTTCTTGGCGGTGGCCACGGGCGGCGGCAGGATCAGGCGCGGGTCGCCGGCCGAGACGCTGGCGCGCCGCTGCCCCGCGCTGATCAGCGCCGAGCGCGACTGCACGTAGGTACGATTCAACAGCCCCGTGGTGGGCACGTACGCGAAGTCCGGGTCGCCGAGCCACATCGCCCGGTCGGCGAACGCCAGACGCATCGCCTCCATCATCACGCCGAGAGTGTTCGTGGCGCCGAAGCGGAAGCCGCCGCTGCCGATCTCGAAGCGCTCGAGCATCCCCAGCATCTGCAGCACCGCCACCCCGCCCGACGACGGCGGCGGCGTCGTCACCACCTCGTAGCCGTGATAGCTGCGGATCAACGGCCGGCGCACGCGCACCTCGTAGCTCTCGAGGTCGCCGCAGCTCATGCGGCCCCGACCGCCCGCGTTGCTCGCGCGCGTGGCCCGCTGCGTCGCCACGATCGCCTCTGCGATCCCCGCCGGATGCTCGCAATCGTAAAACGCGTCGATTCCGTGCTGCCGGATCAGCTCGAAGGTCCTGGCCAGAGCCGGCTGCGTCAACACCTCGCCCTCGTCGAGCCGCTTTCCGCCCGGGCGGAACACCGCGCGCGCCGCGTCATAGGCGGCGTCGCCGGCCTCGAGCTTGAGCCGCGAAGAACCTGTCTCTTCAGCCAGGCGAAGACTGACCTCGAAGCCGTCCGCGGCGGCCGCGATCGCCGGATCGAGCAGCTCCCCGAGGCTGCGCGTGCCGTAGGTCTCCAGCGCGTGGGCCATGCCCTTGAGCGCCCCCGGCACGCCGACGGCGTAGCCGCTCGACGACTTGACGTCGTGCGAATGGTCGGTGGCGAACATCGTCGGCGTCACCGCGGCCGGCGCCGTCTCGCGGAAGTCGATCACCACAGTCTCGTCGGGCTCCCAGCCGGCCAGGTGGATCATCATGAACCCGCCGCCGCCGATCCCGGACGACTGCGGCTCGACGACGTTGAGCATGAATTGCACCGCCACCGCCGCGTCGACCGCGTTGCCGCCGGCGGCGAGGATCGACGCGCCCACCTCGGCCGCCAGCGGCTCGGTCGTCGTCACCACGCCGCCGTGGAACGCCGGGTTCGGACCGGCGAGCGGCGCGCCCGCGTCGTCCGGGAGCCACGCGTCGGGCAGCGGAGGTTCGCCCGCCTCCGCCGACTCGCCCGCCGCCACACACCCGCAGACCGCCGCGAGTCCGAATACGAGCAGCGCGCGTGGTCGATGCGCACAGTGTCTCAGATCCCCGATCGACATCCATCGGTCCTCCTGCGACCGCGGTGGCGCAGAACGAGCGCGCCCGATCCGTGCGGCCGCGGCCCGGCCAGGTTACCACGCGTCGTCGCAGTCGCCGCCACGGAGCGTGCGCCAGTTGGCACGTGCCAGCGCCGGCCCTCACGACTTGCGGCGATCGTGTGCCGCACGGCACGCGAATTCGCCGGCTGCTGTGATTCATCGCAGACGTCCCGCCGGCGATCGCGTGCGTATCGCTACAGCCGCCGACAACCACCACACCCCGCAATCGGTCGCGGACGATCGGCCGGACTGCGAGCTGCGCCCGATCGCCGCGCTCAGGCGCGAGCCGGCGGCGCGTCGGCCGTCGGCGCGGCCGCACCCATCAGCGCCAGGGCGCGCTCGGTCAGCGCCGGCCCGGCCTGCTCGGGCGTGCCCGCGGCGAACGGCGGCGCGGGGTCGTACTCCATCATCAACTGGACCAGCTTGGCGCTCTCCTCGCCGCGCAGCTGGGCCAGCAGGACCAGGCCGAAGTCGATGCCGGCAGTGACGCCGCCGCCGGAGATCCGGTTGCGATCGACGACGACGCGCTGCTTGACGGGCACGGCCCCGAGGGCAGGGAGCGCGTCGTGCAGGGCCCAGTGGGTCGTCGAGCGGTAACCCTGCAGGAGCCCGGCGGCGCCGAGGATCAGAGCGCCGGAGCAGACCGAGGTGATGCTGCCGGCCCGCGCGCCGCGGTCGGCCAGGAACGCCAGCAGCTCGCGATCTTGCATCGCCGCGAAGGTCCCGAAGCCGCCGGGCACGAACAGCACGTCGAGATCGCGCGGGCAGTCGGCCAGAGTGCAGGTCGGCACCAGCTGCGCGCCGGAGTCGCTGGTCACCGGCTCCATCGTCTTGGCGACCAGGTGAATGGTGCCCGCCCAGCACAGCACCGACTGCGGCCCGATCAGGTCGAGCAGCGTGAAGCCGGGGTACAGCAGCATGGCGACGGACAGCGGTTCGATGCCGGGGAGCGTCAACGGTTCGGTCATGCCGCGACGGTGACACCGGCGCGCGCGACAGGCAAGTGGCGCGAACGCCAAAGACCGCTCGGTTCTCGCCACCACGCGAATTCGCGGCCGCGGCCGCGAAAGGTGCGACGATTCAGCGCAGGTCGAGGAACTTCGATCCTGTTTCTCGGGACATCTCACGGGCGGAGCACGACCTTGATGCAGCCGTCCTTCTTGTCGCGGAAGGTCTTGTACGCCTCCGGCCCCTGCTCGAGCGGCAAGCGGTGGGTGACGACGAACGACGGGTCGAACTCGCCCGACTCGATCTTCGCCAGGAGCTGCTGCGAGTAGCGCTGCACCGGGGTCTGGCCCATGCGGAAGGTCAGGCCCTTGTTCATCGCCGCGCCCATCGGCACATTGTCGACTTCGCCCACGTAGACCCCGGGGATCGACACCGTGCCGAACTTGCGGCAGCACCGGATCGCCTCGCGCAGCACGTGCGCACGGTCGGTCGCCAGCATCACCGCGGTCTTCACCCTGTCCACCACCGCGTCCATGCTGCCCATCCCGTGCGCCTCGCAGCCGACCGCGTCGATGCAGCGGTCGGGGCCGCGACCGCGGGTCATCTCCATCAATCGGTCGTAGACCTGGGTCTCCTCGAAGTCGATCGTCTCGGCCTTGCCCGCCTCGGCCATGCGCAGGCGCTCCGGCACGCGATCGATCGCCACGACCCGGCCCGCGCCGAGCATCCAGGCGCTGCGGATCGCCATCTGCCCGACCGGACCGCAGCCCCACACCGCCACCGTGTCGCCCGCCTCGATGCCGCACAGATCGGCGGCGAAGTAGCCGGTCGGGAAGATGTCGGACAGGAACAGCACCTGCTCGTCGCTGAGCCCCGACTCGATCTTGATCGGGCCCACGTCGGCGAACGGCACGCGCAGGTACTCGGCCTGTCCGCCCCAGAATCCGCCCATCATGTGCGAGTAGCCGAACAGGCCCGCGGGCGACTGGCCCATCAGCTCCAGGGCCATGTGCGCGTTCGGGTTGCTGACGTCGCAGCCGCTGTGCTCGCCCCGCTTGCAGAAGAAGCACGAGCCGCAGGCGACCACGAACGGCACGACCACGCGGTCGCCCTTCCGCAGCCGCGTGACCCCCTTCCCGACCTCGACGACCTCGCCCATCGGCTCGTGGCCGAGGACGTCGCCGTATTCCATCGTCGGCACGACGCCGTCGTACAGGTGGAGGTCCGATCCGCAGATCGCGGTGGCCGTGACCCGGACGATCGCATCGCCCGGCTCGAGGATGATGGGATCGGGGACGTAGTCGATGCTGACATCGCCCCTGCCGTGCCAGCAGAGTGCTCTCATGGCTCGTTCTCCTGTGCGGTGGGTCTTCCTCGCGCGCCCGGTCGGCCGCTGCCGCCCGCCGCAACCGCGCTAACCTGCGCGCTCACGCCGGCGTTGCAAACTCGTGCGAATGGAGCGACCCGCCGCGACCACGCGCCACGGCGGCGCCGACGCCCCTCGCGTCCCCGCATCGCGACCGCGGCCGGCGGCGACCACCCCCGGTCGTCCGCCGTACCCCACAGCGAACTCACCCGTTCGCCGCTCGCGACCGGGCCCGGGCTCGCGGCGACGACGCACGCGGTCCGCCTCGCTAGCCGACTGTTCACCCGCGAATGTTCACAGTCCCCGGCGGTCGCGGCCATGCGCGGCGAGAGACCAGGCGCTCACCGGGGGACAAGAGTACTGCACGGACGTGCATCGCCTGCGCGCTCTGCCCCCAAGCCGAGCACCGAGCAGCTCGCGGACCCGGACCACATCGACGCGATCGTCATGAAGGTGACCCCGAGCACGGCTCGAGCCTCGCGCCGCACGGACGCGGCCGGATCACCGGCGTGTCGAAGCACGGCCGCCACGGGCTCGCAGGCGACGACGGCGTCTCCGTCGCGCCTGCGAGCCCGTGGCGACCGCGGCGAATGAGGTGTGACGAGAACGACCTGGCGGCCAGGGCCGCCAGGTCGTCCTGGACATCACCTCGGGGTTGTCAGCGGACCAGTCCGGCGCTCGCGTTCACCGCGTCGGACGGGCGACTCGCGTTGCGCGGGGGCCATTCGATCGCCAGCTTGATGATCCGCCGCTTGAGCGCGTGGCGAGTGATTCCCAGCAATGCGGCGGCGCCGACGATGTTGCCGGCCGAGCTGAGCGCCTCCGCGCACAGGCGTCGTTCGGCCTTCTCGAGGTTGAAGTCGTCAAGGATGAGTTGGGCCAATGAAACCTCCGGTTCCGTACTCGCGGGAACGGGCAGAATAATCCCTTCGAGCTTCAGCGGCGAACCGCGACAACTCACGGCCGCGTGGCTCCCACGATCCGGCCGCGCGGCACGAGATCGCGCATTGCTGTGTGGCCGCCAGCCCCCCGGCGATCGACCTATCCATATCATCAGTCCGATCGACGACGACTCGATCGAATGACCCGAGTCGGCGCGAGGTAGGTGTCACCGCCCCGCGCGTCCACCCGAGGGCGCCACACGCGCCGCGATCCGAAGCCGTCCGGCGCGACGCTCAAGGGGTGTCGAGGCCGCAGCTCCGCGACGCCGGTCCGTCCGGCGCGTGCGGGGCCGCGGCCGCGGTTGCCTCGCCGTGCGGCGATTTCCCTATCGAGCCACCATGACCTCCGACTATCAGCAGTTGAAAACACGCCGGCCGACCATCGTCGGCGCCGGCGCCTATGTCCCCGAGATTCGCATGTCGACCGCTCGGATCGCCGCGATCATCCCCGGGTGGACCCCCGAGCGCATCATCGATCGCACCGGCATCCACGAGCGGCGGTACCTGTGGGACGTCGACGACGTCACCGGCAAGGCGATCGAGCCGGCCCCGGGCGAGGCGCCGGCCACGGGCGTCGACATGAGCGAGATCGCCCTGCGCAAGGCGCTGCGGATGGCCGGCATGCGCTCCGCCGGCCTCGACGCCATCTTCGTCGTCACCTGCACCCCCGACCGCCCGAGCTTCGGCCAGGACGCGATGGCGCTGCACCGCCGGCTCGACTGCCGCGCCGACTGCTACGCGATGGTGCTCGACAGCGGCTGCGGCGGCACGATGTACGTATTCGACATGGTGGCCAGGATGATCGCCTCCGGCGCGCTCCGGACCGCCGCGATCGTCGGCAGCAACTTCAGCTCCTCGATGGTCGATCGCGACCTCTACACGCAATCGGTCCCGCTCGACGGCAGCGACAAGAGCATCGGCGCCTTCCTGTCGGCCTACGTGTTCGGCGACGGCGCCGGCGCGATCGTCCTCCGGGGCGAGGACGACGACCAGCGCGGCGTGGTCGCCTCGGTCGCCGGCAACGAGCACCTCGACCTGGTGCTGCGCCCCGGCGGCGGCGCCCTCCTGCCGCCCCACGCCGCCCGCACCCGGCCGGTCGACCTGGCGTTCGTCGTCAACGGCGC
Source organism: Nannocystis punicea (assembly GCF_026965555.1). Taxonomy (GTDB): domain Bacteria; phylum Myxococcota_A; class Polyangia; order Nannocystales; family Nannocystaceae; genus Nannocystis; species Nannocystis punicea. Next base: position 8,690,902 of record NZ_CP114040.1, read on the forward strand.
CCTCGTCCAGCACAGCTACATGCGATGCATGCGGCAGAGCCTCGAGCACGTGCTGGCCCGCGGCCAGGTCGCCGTCGGCGCGGTCTCCCGCTATTACATGCACCAGCCCAACCAGCGCCTGCTCGAGCACTTCGCCGAATCGATCGGCCTGCGGCGCGATCAGCTACCGTCGAACGTCGCGCGCAACGGCAACACCTCGTCGGCCGGGATGCTGATCCTCCTGGCCGAGGACCTCGAGCGCGGCGCCGTCGCGCTCGGCAGCGGCGAGCTGGTCGCCTTCGCGGCGATCGGCGCCGGCGCGCACCTCGGGGCCCAGCTCGTGCGATTGTGAGGCGCGACGCGGCCGCTCCTGTGAACTATGATCATAGCTGCGGCAGGTCGCCACGACGGACATCCCCGTCGTCTGTCGGCGGCTCCCCGGGCGCCGCGCGGCCCTCCGGCGATTTTGACATCCTCGTCACATCCACACGGCGCTGCGGTGAATTTCATCGGAGCGCCGCGTCGATGCGTATTCGCGAGCCGACGTGTACGCTCGGAGCGTCCCCTCGCCTCGCCATGCCCGCCTCGATCCTCGTCGTCGAAGATGAGCGCGATCTACGGTCCGCGATCTGTCACGCGCTGACGCGCGAGGGCTTTCCCCCCCGCACCGCCGACACCGGCGCGCAGGCCCTCTCGCTGGCCCGCAGCGAGCCCGCGCCCGATCTCGTGCTGCTCGACCTCAACCTCCCGGACATGTCGGGCATCGCCGTGTGCCAGGCCCTCCGCGCCGACCCGAGCACGCGCGCGCTGCCGGTGGTGATGCTGAGCGCGCGCGCCGAGGAGATCGATCGCGTGCTCGGCTTCGAGGTCGGCGCCGACGACTACGTGACGAAGCCGTTCAGCATGCGCGAGCTGGTGCTGCGGATCCGCGCCGTGCTGCGGCGACGAATCCAGCCGTCGGCGGCGAGCGAGCGGGTCACCTGCGGCCGCGTGCGCGTCGACGCCGGCGCCCAGCGTGCCTGGCTCGACGACCGCGAGCTCGCGCTCACCGCCCTCGAGCTGCGGCTCCTGATCCTCCTCGTGACCCGCCAGGGCCGCGTGCACACCCGCGAGGCGCTGCTCGCCGAGGTCTGGGGCCTGTCGCCGCACGTCACCACGCGCACCGTCGATACTCACGTCCTCCGCCTGCGCGCCAAGCTCGGCTCCGCCGCCGGCCAGCTGCAGACGCTGCGCGGCGTCGGCTACCGCTTCGCCCAGGACGAGGGCGGCCCCGCCGACCCGGAGTGATCCCGCGCCGTTGCCGGTACGATCGGGTCCGCGCCTGAATGTACAATGGGGGCGCCCCCGGCTCGCGCAGCGATCCGCGGCCGACGGCAGATCCGCCCACGTGCAGGGCGCCGTCAGGCCGCCCATCAGTGCATGACCTGGCGATCGCTGTCGCGCAGGCACGCCTGCAGCGCGTCCTGCAGGTTGCGGTGGCTGATGGATGGAGTGACCTCGACCCCGAGCTTCGTCATCGTCCGCGCCACCGCCGGGTTGAGCCCCGACAATCGCACCTGCCCGCCGAGCAGCCCGACGGCGCGAATGATGCGATACAGCTGCTCGGCCGTGGTCGTATCGACCGCGTCGACGCCCGTCATGTCCATGATCGCGTAGCGAGCCTGCAGGCGCACCACCTCGGAGAGCAGCCGCTCCATGATCGCCGACGCCCGCCCCGACTTGACCGCCCCCACCAGCGGCAAGGTGATGATGTCGTCCCAGATCTGGATGATCGGCGTCGACAGGGCCCGGCTCGCCTTCTGCTGGCGAGTGACGAGCTCGAGCCGATGGAGCGCGGTCTCCTCGGCGACCTTGAGCGCGGTGATGTCGCGGACCACCCCGATCGCGCGGATCTTCCCCTTGTGCTCGGCGTCGGGCATCGAGTCGCCGAACACCTGCCACCAGCGGATCTCGCCCTGGCGGTTGATCACGCGGTACTCGGCGAAGATCGGCTTGCCCGTCATGAAGTGCTCGGCGATCGCCTTCGACGACTTGGCGACGTCCTCGGGGTGTATCGCGTCCCACCAGCTGCTGGCGATCTGCGGGAAGCTCCCCTCGGGATAGCCGAGGAGCTCGGTGAAGCGCTCCGAATAATGCACGGGGATGTCGCGGTGGAACGCCTGCTCGGGATCGATGGCCGGGTACTCCCAAATACCGTCGCCGGCGACCGCTATCGCCATTGCATAGCGCTCGAGAAGACGGCGGATCTCCGTCTCGTCATTCGTCATCATCGTCCCCGTCCTCCGCTCTTCACCCTAGCAGCCGGAGCCGTCGGCGCAAAGCGATAAGCAGCCGGACCCACCGTTGCAGAACGTCGGTCGCCATGAAGACCGAGCAAAACGCGCGGTTTCACCCGCCCGTCGCAGACGCCCCCACGGCACCCGCGCAGCTCCGGGCGCCCGGCGCGCAATTCACCGGTCTCGCCGTCGGTCATCCACCCGTACCCACAGCCGGCGCGGACTCCGCGTCGATGTGACAGCAGGTTTCATACGCCTTGAGGCGTGCTGACGCCGCAGTGTTTGAACCACCCGGGCGCGTCGGCTGGGGTGACGAGAGCCGCAACGGCGGAAATCGCGGCCTTGAGGAGCGGGACGGTTCGGGCTCCGAGGCCGCGAAGGGCGGTCTTGATTTTCGACCAGGCGAGCTCGATGGGGTTGAGCTCGGGCGATGACGGCAGCTGGTCGACGGCATCGAGGCGATGATGACACGACAATCGATGACGATTTTCATGAGAAGCTGTGTCCATTGCTGTCTCTTCGATGCATGCGCGCACGAGCGCCCGCCACTCGGCGGCGCAGCCTCGAGGACCAACGCGCCCGCGGGCGACACAACCGATCACATGGGGGCAAGCTCCCCGCCGGTCGACCAGCACCTCTCGATAGGGCTCCGCGCGCGGTGGGAACACCGTGAGGTCGACGCGGCTCTCGTCCTCCTCGTTGACGCCGGTGATGATGGCGGCACGGGTGGTGAGGGCGCCGCCTTCCAGGTTGGGGTGGTGGTGCACGACGCGACCGATGCTCGGTTTCATGGCCGGGCGCGTAGTCGTGCACACCGGGTCTGTCAAGCTGATCAGCCTGCGCGAGCTGCAGCAGCACAGGGTCGAGCGCGACGTAGCGAGCAGCGCTCAGCGTCGGCCTTGGCGAAGGTCAAGGCCGCCTCGGCGATGCGTGGGTGCCCGGCTGTTCGAGGGCTCGCGCGGACCCTCGCCAAAACGCGGGTCCGCGGGCATCCTCCCGCGCATGTCGGTCACGATCCACGACTTCACGCAGGGCACTCTCGTCCCGCTGCTGCACACCCTCTCGTCGCTGCTCGCGCGCGGTGCCGAAAAGCTCGACCCCGCGACGATGGTCGGCCTGCGCCTCGCTCCGGACATGCACCCGCTGACCCGCCAGGTCCAGTTCGTCTGCTTCCAGGCGGTCGACGCGGCCGCCCGCCTCACCGGCCGCCTCCCGCCGGAGGTCGACACGCCCGAGGAGACGCTCGCGCAGCTCCAGCGCCGCATCGCTGCCGCGATCGCCACGCTCCGCGAGCTATCCGCCGAGGCCCTCGTCGGCGCCGAGGACCGCCCGGTTCGCCGCCAGATCGGCGAGCAGTTCGACCTCGAGATGACCGGCCTGCAGTACCTCCGCGACTTCACGCTCCCCAACTTCTACTTCCACCTGGTCACCACCTACGCGATCCTCCGCAACCACGGCGTCGACCTCGGCAAGGCCGACTACATGGCCCACATCGCCTACGCCTTGCGCCCGCGCGCCGCGGCGACTGTCTGAAAGGACAGGTCGGACTCGGCGCCGCGCCGAGGTTGATCGCCCGTCAGGTGAAACCGGCGGCCATCCATTTGAACCCGATCGTCGGCGTCACGTCGGCGATTCGTCGCGCGCCCCCCGCGGGTACGGCGTCCCGGCGGGCGCCTGCGCGCATGATGTCCCTAGAGACATGTCTTGAGGGACATATACTCGTACGTCGATGTACGACAGGCGCGACGTTACGTCGCGGTGGTCCGGGCTCGGGCCGCGTCGTAGTCTGCACGCCGGCGGAGGACGAGCGATGGACGAGCAGCAGCGAGCGGAGGTGACCGATCGAGTGGCGCGCGTGCACGCCGACCTCATGCGCGCCAAGGACGAGGCCGGGGTCCTGCGCGCGGTCGCCGAGGCGGTCGGGACGTACGCGCCGGCGCTGCTCGAGCTGTCGTACGTGCACCTCGACGGCGAGCGGCGCCCGCACGAGGTCGAGTTCGTGGCGTGGTGGCGGAGCGGCGAGGTGGGTGAGCACCCGGGCCGCGGCCAACGGCTGCCGCTCGCCGGCCTGACGCTCGCGGAGCGCTGGACCGCCGCGCGGTCCGAGCCGGTAATCGTGCCCGACATCGCCGACGACCCGCAGGTGGTCGAGGTGCTGCGCCAGCGCGGCCTATCGTCGCGCGCGCTCGCGCTGCTGCCGCTGTACAGCGAGCGCCACGACGCGTGGCAGGGCGTGCTCGGGATCCACTGGGACGCGCCGCGTGTCGCCTCCGCGGACGAGATCTCGCTGTACCACCTGCTCGCCCGCACGGTCGCCGAGGCGATCGCCGGCGAGCGGACGCTCCGCCAGCTCCGGCGCGCGCTCGCCGAGAACCAGGCGCTGCTCGCCGAGACCCAGCGGGCTCTGCGAGAGACCCGCGCGCAGCAGGAGACGCTGCGCGTGGTGCTCGACCACCTGCCGATCGGCGTCGAGGTGCTCGACATGCAGACCAACGCGCGCGAGCTCGTCAACCGCGCCGGCCAGGAGATCCTCGGCCTCGGCGGGCAGAGCGACCGCATCGACGCGACCGCGAACAACGCCTTCCGCCCGGGCGCCGCCGAGCCGATCGCGCTCGAGGACCACCCCGTGGCGCGCACGTTCGCGGCCGGCGAGACCGTGCGCATGGAGCTGGAGTTCGTGCGCGGCACCGGCGAGCGCGCGCGGCTCGACCTGACGTCGGCGCCGCTGCGCTACCCCGGCGACCCGGCGCCGCGGGTCGTCCTTCTCTATCAGGACGTCACCGCATCGCGTCGGCTCGAGCTCGAGCGCATGCAGGCGCAGGAGGAGCTGCTGCGCGTGCAGGCGGCGGCGCTCGCCGAGCGCTCGACACCGCTGATCCCGATCACGCGCGACGTCGTGGTGATGCCGCTGATCGGCACCGTCGACCCCGAGCGCGGCGCGCAGATCCTCGCCACGCTGACGCACCTCGGCGGCTCGAACCGCGTGCACGCGGCGATCCTCGACGTCACCGGCGTCTCTTGCCTCGACGCCGCCGCCGCGGACGCGCTCGTCACCGCGGCCCGCGCGGTCCGGCTGCGCGGCGTGCAGCCGGTGCTGACGGGGATCCAGCCGGCCGTCGCCGCGACGCTCGTCGCGCACGGCGTCGATCTGTCCGGCGTCCAGGTGTGCGGCACGCTGGAGGACGGCGTCGCGTGGGCGACCCGGGCCCGGCGCTGACCCGTCTCGCGCTCGAGCGGTTCGAAGAGGAAACCCCTCAGAACACTCCGAAACCCGCGATGCGACGTCGCGCGAGAACTGGCGTATGGCCGCTCGGGCGCGGACCCGTAAAACAAAGAATTGTCGTTTCCTGCAATTGAACCGTGCGTCGAGGCACAAATCCGATGGGCGGCTCGACCGGCCGAAGCACGATTTCACAGCAGGAGTCACTCATGTCGCGCGCGAGACCGGGATTGAACAAGGGAATTGGGGGTCTGAACATTCGTCCTCTGTGGTCGCCCCGGCAGCGCAGACACCGCCCGCACCAGTTCGCTTCTTGCTCTTCTTCGTTCATCGACATTCCTCCGCCGACGAGGCTCCGGCTGCCCTCAATTCACGTCACGACGGGGCACGGCGAGCATGTACGAACCTGCGTCACCACCAGGCGGCGGAAGAGCACGATGCAAGAGGCCATCGACGGTCGCTCGCCCGACCGCCAAGCACTGCGGTATCCGTGGGCTCAAGTCAGATGAAACCTGCAGTGAGTCTCCAGCATCACGCTTTCCCACGCTCCCACCTTCCCCCGCTGTGTCGGCGCGCAAGCGACGAAGCCAATGATGGTAGCACGCGTTGTCATGCCATTCTCCGGCGCCTCGAGCACGGAGGTTCGACGCCACAATCGCATTATCACCGCGAACAATCGGCCGTGTACTCGAATGGCCGTCGAAGCATATCGCCTGCAGATCGACGGGCGTGAGATCCGGCGCCATGCGTGCTCGGCCGGGCGGCGGCTCGACCCTCGACCTGGCCCATCGGACCGGTTGCGATCAACGACCCTCACCGGCTCCCCGCGCACCTGCTCGTCGGCGTCCCCCGCCTCGTGCGCGCTGCCCCGGCCCCCGCTCGCCGCCGACGTCCTCATGGCCCGCGTCCTGGTCGCCGATCGCTTCTCGAGGATGGACGAGCCCGCCGACCTCGCCTCTGCGCCCTCATGACCGCCGTCCACCATGCACTGTGGTGAGTCGTCCCGGGGACCGCCGCAGGGCGATTGCCGGACCCGGTTCCGCGAGACCCCGATCGCGCCACGTCCTTCTCACCAAAGCGAGGCCAAGCGGCCTCGCATCGAGGTGTCCGAGGCCCCGAGCGAAACATGTTTCTCCGCATTGAGGGCCGTTCGGAGCGGCCCCGTCACGCCGCCGTCGCGACGCGCTCCTCTTGCCCTCGCCCGCGCTCTGGCCTATAGCGGCTGACGATGCTGCGACTCGTCTCGACACGCGCCCTCATGATCGCACCCCTGCTCGCCCTCGCCTGCGAGGTCGACGGCGGCCGCGAGTCCGGCGATACCGGCGACCATCCGATCGACGTCCCCGACCCCGTCGATCCGCCCGAGGCCGATCCCGGTGAATACCTCGAGGGCATCGAGGGCGAGTTCATCCGCGCCTCCGAGGAGTTCGGCGTGCCCGTCTCGCTGCTCAAGGCCGTCGCCTACGTCGAGACGCGCTGGGAGATGGTCGAGGGCCAGGTCGAGTTCGACGGCCGCGACGCCGCCTTCGGCGCCATGGCCCTGCGCGCGACCACCCTGCAGCGGGCGGCCGACCTGCTCGGCGTCGAGGTCGACGCCATCAAGACCGACCGCGAGACCAACATCCGCGCCGCCGCGGCTGTCCTTCGGGACATGTCCGACGCCGAGGGCATCGACCGCGACGACCTCGGCGCGTGGGCGCCGTCGATCGCGGCCCTGGCCGCCATCGGCAACGACGCCGCCAGCATCAGCTACATCCACAACGACGTCTACGGCCTGATCAAGAACGGCCTGCTCGTCACCGACAACGACGGCAACGTGCTCTCGGAGATCCCGGCCGAGCCCGACGTCGAGCCGAACTACGACCCGCCTGGCGGCCCGATTCTGGCCAGCAACCCCGACTACGCCGGCGCGATCTTCCGCAGCTCGCCCAACTACGGCAGCCGGCCGGCCGGCGTCACCGGCGAGCGGCGCATGGTCATCATCCACTCGTGCGAGGGCGCCTACTCGGGCTGCTGGGGCTGGCTCGTCAACTCGGATTCGGGCGTCAGCGCCCACTACGTCGTCAAGGAGGACGGCTCGGAGATCTCACAGCTCGTCAAGGAGGACAAGCGGGCCTGGCACATCGCCGCGACCTACAACAAGAGCCTCAACGGCGGCCAGGAGTCGCAGCTGCACGGCACCAGCAGCAATAACTTCACCGTCGGCATCGAGCACGCCGGCTACGCCAATCAGGCCAATTGGAACGCCAACCTGATCGAGCAGTCGGCCAAGCTGGTGTGCGACATCACCAAGCGCCAGGGCATCCCGATCGACAAGTACCACGTGGTCGCGCACGGCCAGCTGCAGCCGAACAACCGCATCGACCCCGGCCCCAATTGGCCGTGGGCCACCTACTTCAACAAGATCGACGCCGCGTGCGGCGGCCAGCCCGCGGACCCGCCGCCCGAGGAGCCCGACCCCAACGAGCCGCCGCCCGACCCGCAGGATCCGCCGCCCGACGATCCGCCGCCCGACGATCCGCCGCCGATGGGTCAGGATCCGGCCGAGCTCATCGTCGACAGCAGCAACGGCAACAACGACCCCGCGCGGGCCAAGTTCACCGCCTCCGCCAATTGGTCGGCCACCGCCGCCACCCCCGGATTCTACGGCAGCAACTACCTGTTCGCCGCGGTCTCGCCGGTGTCCGACGCGGCCGAGTTCTCGTTCTACCTCGCCGCCGCGGGCAGCAAGAAGATCGAGATCTGGTACACGAGCGGCACCAACCGGGCCCCCGACGCGCCGATCGTCGCCTTCGACGCGCAGGGCAAGAACCTCGGCACCGTGAAGGTCAACATGCAGGCCGGCGGCAAGGCGTGGGCGGCCGTCGGCACCTTCAACTTCACCGCCGGGTGGAACAAGATCGCGGTGTCGCGCTGGACCACCGGCAACTACGTCGTCATCGCCGACGCGATCCGCGTGACCGCGGCCGGCAACAACCCGCCCCCGCCCCCGCCGAACGGCGACCCGACCTACGACCAGCTGCTGGCGCTGACGCAGAGCTGCACGCAGCTGCCCGGCACCACCAAGTTCAAGAGCGACTCGGCGGCCGCGGCCACCATCCCGATCTGCCAGTTGAACGGCGCGGTGTGGTGGCGGGCCGACGCCGACATCGACTGCGACGGCGCCGCCGACCCCAAGTGCACCGTCGACCCGTACTACCAGCCCGAGACCTCGGCCAAGGACTCGATGGGTAACTTCATGAACGCGGCCAAGATGGCGTTCCTGGTCGTGCCGCTGCCGAGCAACGGCTTCGACCCCAAGGCCCACGGCATCAAGACCGGCTGGTCGGGCTACGGCAGCGTCGGCGCGATCCTCTACAACGGCAAGCTGATCTACGCCCCCTACGCCGACGCCGGACCGACCGGCGTCATCGGCGAGCTGTCGTACCGCGCCGCCGAGCTGCTCGGCATCCCGCCGAGTCCGATCAACGGCGGCGTCGCCAGCGGCGTCACCTACATCGTCTTCACCGGCGCCAACTACGTCGACCCGATCGAGAGCCAGTCGGCCGCCGACGCGCTCGGTAAGCAGCGGGCCGCCGCGCTGCTCGCCGACAACTGACCGGTCCGCCGCCCGTCGGCCCACCCGCGAACATGTCTCCAGGGACATGTCCTCGCGGGCATTGTATGCACGCATGGTTGGCCCGACTCGCGAATGCCGATCGGGGCGGCGAGCGGCCCCAGCCCATGCCGCCCCGCGGCCGCTGCGCCCGCGGCGAGCGGCGCGCGATCGTCGGGCCGTCGAGTCCCGCACCGCGCCGCTGCGGCCGTGCGGGAAAGCCAACGCCACGGCGCGCGCGACCGCGGGCTGCGCCACTTGGCGACGCCCGGGCGTGCGCACAGAATTCGCCGGCAATGGCGGAGCACTCGCACCTCGAAACGCGGCTCGAGCACCTGCTCGCCGTCGTGCAGGAGCTGTCGCTCGCGCGCACCCTGGACGAGGTCACCGCGATCGTCCGTCACGCCGCTCGCGCGCTCGTCGGGGCCGACGGCGCCACCTTCGTGCTGCGTGACTGCGACCAGTGCTTCTACGCCGACGAGGAGGCGATAAGCCCGCTGTGGAAGGGCAAGCGGTTCCCCATGGACATCTGCGCCAGCGGGTGGGTCATGCGTCAGGCCCGGGCGCTCGTCATCGAGGACGTGTTCGTCGACCCGCGGATCCCGGGCGACGCCTATCGACCCACCTTCGTCAAGAGCATGGCGATGGTGCCGATCCGCAGGGCCAGCCCGATCGGCGCCATCGGCACCTACTGGGCTTGCCCTCGCGTCGCCAGCGAAGACGAGCTCAAGGTGCTGCAGGCGCTGGCGGACAGCACCTCGATCGCCCTGACCAACGTCGAGCTCTACAACGACCTCGAGCGCCGCGTCCGCGAGCGCACCGCCCAGCTGGAGGCGCTCAACGACGAGCTCGGCGCGTTCGCCTACGCCGTCTCGCACGACCTGCGCGCCCCGCTGCGAGCGATCGCCGGCTTCAGCCGCGCGCTCGACGAGCGCTGCGGGCCCGCGCTCGACGCCCGCGGCCGCGACTGCCTGGCCCGCGTGCGCCGCGGCGCCGCCCGCATGGACCGCATGATCGACGACATGCTCGACCTCTCGCGCGCGCGCGGCGGCCCCGACGGCCCGCGGCGCGAGTCGGTCGACATGTCCGCGCTGGTGCGCAGCGTCGCGGCCGAGCTGCAGGCCGGCCAGACCAGCCGCCGCGTCCGCGTCGTCGTCCAGGACGGCCTCGTCGCCGTCGCCGACGCCGGCCTCGTGCGCGTGCTGCTGCAGAACCTGCTCGGCAACGCGTTCAAGTTCACCCGCCCGCGCGCCGAGCCGATGGTCGAGGTCGGCGCGGAGGTCTCGCCCGCCGGCGAGCTCGTCTATCACGTCCGCGACAACGGGGTCGGCTTCGACGCCGCGCGCGCGGGCGAGCTGTTCGGGGCGTTCCACCGCCTCCACGACTCCGCCGAGTTCCCCGGCGACGGCATCGGCCTCGCCACGGTACAGCGGATCGTCCGCCGCCACCGCGGCCGGATCTGGGCCGAATCGGCGCCCGGCGGCGGTGCCAGCTTCTACTGGACCCTCGCCCCCGCGAGCGCCGAGCCTGTCCCCAGGGACATCTCTGCAGAATCGGACGCGCGACGGGGCGGCGCCGCGACGGCGCTGGTAGGCGCGCAGTGAACCTCCGCTCGCTCGCGGTCATGGTCGTCGACGACGACGAGGAGGACGCGCTGCTCCTCGTCTACGAGCTCGAGCGCGGCGGCTTCGACGTCCGCTGGATCTGCGTCGACACCGCCGAGGCCATGCGCGAGCAGCTCGAGCACGGCGGCTGGGAGCTCGTGCTGTCCGACTGCGCCATGCCGCAATTCAGCGGCCGCGAGGCGCTCGCCGAGTTGCACGCCTCCGGCCTCGACCTGCCGTTCATCGTCGTGTCGGGGGCCATGCGCGAGGAGGACGCGGTCGAGGCCCTCCGCGCCGGCGCCCACGACTTCATCGTCAAGGGCCGGCTCGCGCGCCTCTTGCCCGCGGTCGAGCGCGAGCTGCGAGAGGCCCACCTGCGGCGACGTCAGCGCGAGACCGAGGCGCGCCTCGCCGACTCGGAGAAGCTGCGCTCGCTCGGCCTGATGGCCGCCGGCATCGCCCACGACCTGCGCAACATCTTCACGCCGCTGACGCTGCACACCGGCCTGCTGCGGCGGCTGGTCGCCGACCATCCGCTGGCGCTGCAATCCCTGGCGAAGATCGAGCACGGCCTGGCGATCGGGGTCCAGGTGATCGATCGACTGAGCGGGTTCAGCCGGCGCAGCGACGGCTCCGAGACGATCACTGCCGCGCTCGCCGATCTCGCCCGCGGCGCCGTCGAGCTGTGCCGCCACCGCTCGCCGCCGCAGGTCCGGCTGCTCGTCCACGAGGCCTCGCCGCCGCCGCCGATCCGGATCTGTCCCGGCGAGTTCACCTCGGCGCTGGTCAACCTGATCGGCAACGCGCTCGACGCCGTCGACGCCGCGGGCACCGTCACAGTGCGGACCGGCGCCGGCGCCGGCGGGGCCTACGTCGAGGTCGTCGACGACGGCCCCGGCATCGCCGCCGAGGTCCAGGCGCGCATGCTCGAGCCCTTCTTCACTACCAAGAAGGCGGGCACCGGCCTCGGCCTGGCGATCGTCCGCGCCTTCGTCGACCGCCACGGCGGCAAGCTGTCCTTCGAGACAGCCCCGGGCGCGGGCACCTGCGTGCGCATGTGGTTCCCGACGCCCTTGCCGGCTCAGGCCGCGCCCTTGAGCGGCGCCGCCGGGGCCGCCTCGGGGATGCCGTAGTAGAGCCGCGCCGCCAGGCCGCCCTCTTGCTGGACGCGCTCGGCGGCCGGCCCGGCGATCAGCTCGATGCGGGCGCCCGCGGCCATCGCCAGCTCGGGCAGCTGCACCCGCAGCTCGGTGTCGGCCAGCGGCCACGGCACCAGCAGCAGCTCGACCTGCTTGTTCTTCAGGCACTCGAGCACCGTGGCGATCCCCAGCGCTCCGCGGCCGCCGGCCTTGGCCAGGTCGACGACCTCGTCGACCAGCGCGCACTCGTGCACGCGCTCGTGCTCGAGCGCGTGCGGCAGCAGGTGGTCCCAGGTCGCCTGGTCGCTCAGGTGCAGCGGCGTCGGCACGACCGCGATCACGGCCTTGCGCACCGTGTCGTGCATGATGCCCTCGACCGCCCGCGCCGACGCCTCGGTCCCGCCGAGCACGATCCGCTTCGCGCCTGACTCTTCGACCAGGTGCGCGCATTGCTCCGCGACCTGGCGGTAGAACCGGCGCGCGTGGTCCTCGATGGTCGCCTCGAAGGCGTCGCGGTTGTTGCCGCCGTGGACGTAGCCGCCCTCCCCGCGGCTGGTCGCCGGCAGGTACTTGGGCGGGAAGTCGTACTCGAACACCTCGTTGTAGCGGGTGCCGCCGAGCCCGGCGCGGCCGAGCCGGGCGACGAAGAAGCGGACCTTCTCCGAGTCGACCAGCGCCACCACGTAGGGCTCGTACTCGTCGAGCAGCCACAGCAGCGACGCCACGGCCGGCCGCCCGAAGTGGCACTCGGGCGCGACGATCGGGACCTGCAGCCGGAGCACCTCCTCGGCGCCCGGCGTGAAGAAGGCGGCGACCGCCTTGCACTCCGGCCGCAGCGTGGAGAAGAACTGCTCCGCCCGCGCCACGAGCTCCGGCACGACCGGGTCGTCGTGCGTCGCCTTCAGCTCGCGCAGCGAATTCTTGAGCCAGATCCGCCAGCCCGGCACCCGCCCGTTGTTCTCGAACAGCGAGGGGTCGACCTGCGCGTACAGCGACAGCGTCTTGTCGGCCGCCGATTGGCTGAGCACGCGATTCACATCGGTAAGCTTGAGCATCCAGACCTCGTTGCCGCCAAGTCTGGGCAATCAGCGCGCTCGTGCAAACCCGCGGGCGACCTCTGCCGGACCAGCCGGCCGCCGATCGACAATGGTGGCAGGCGCGACCGCGGCCCCGCGATTTGGGCGCCGGCCCGGCGCGACACGTGCGCACGATCGATTCACCGTCGGCGACGGCCCGCTCGCCCCGGCGAGCACGACTTTTCCGGAACACACATTCACGATCGCCGCCAGCGAGCCCGACCGCCGGCCCCTCACGAAGACGCAGCGTCGCCTCGAGCCTGGTGATGCGCGTGGGCGCGCGGCGATGGCCCGCTTCGTCGACCAGCACGGTCGCAGGTAACGATGTCGAGCTCCTCGACGCCATGCCGCCGCAATCGCGGGCTGTCAGAGGATCGGGGACACAAAGCAGACTCACTCGACCGGGCAACTCGTACTCGCCGTGCTCCGCCCTCTCCGCGAGAGCTCGCGCAGGTCATCGGGCACCGCGAAGCCGAGGGCTTTCGCACACGAAGCAATTGCTTCGTCGGACGTTGGGGGCGCGAGGTTGTCGACAATGTCCTCAGCGTCGTTGGCGCGCATCCACGCTTGAGCCGCCCGAGGGCTGTCTTCCTTCGTTCGACAGCGCAAGAAATGCGAATGAGCTCCGGGCGTCAGCCTTGATCTGGCCGTGGCCGCGACGCGGCGAGCCTCCGGCGACTCGGCCGGCCCCGGGATCCGTGTGCTTCGGGGACGGCGCCGCGCCCCTGGCAACCTCAGCGCGGCGAGACGATGAGCCTCGGTGTCATAACGCCGGCGCGGGCCCCGGCGAAAGTCGGGGAGTCTCCGCCAGGGGGGCTGGCATGCTGCTGCTCTGCTCGTGGTTGCCCGCGCGCTCGGCGACAGCGGGTAGCAGCACATGGAGGGCCATGCACCACACCGCACTCGTCCTGTCAATCACGCGAGCGGCGGCACCAGGAGCGGCCGAGAGCGCCCCGGAGCTGCTCCCGGCCGCTGACGCCGAGGAGTTTTTCGCCGACCTGCAAGCTCCCGTCATCCTCGAGGACGTCCGTGCTGCTGTGGCCGACAGCCAGCTAGAGGTCAGCTTCTATTTGCCGGAGGTCGGAGTAGTCTCAATGACCGTTCGGGTGGACGATGCAGGTGCCGGTGTTGGCCTCGTCAAGGTCGAGGACGCTGTCGTGACGAGGTCGGCTTCATCGACGGTGCGGTCGTCTCGCACTCGAGCAACTTCGCCATCCTCAGTACGGAGCAGGCCGTGGGCCTCGTCGCTGGCCTCCTGCAGGTCTGGCACGGGGACGCCGTGACCGACGCGCTGGAGGACGACCGGGGCCTCAAGTGCTGGTGGGCCGGCAAGATCGCCGGGGCGACGATGGGCGTCGCGGCCGCCGCCGGGTGTGGCCTCGTGGCCAAGAACACAACGTGCATCGGCATTGGCTGGGGTGTTCACAGCACCGTCTCGGGCTATATCAGCGACAAGTGTAACGGAGCGCAGAACAAGTGATGGACCGAGGGACCATGGAGCTGCGGCAGCAGCGTGCCCCTTCGCGCGGACCCCTGCCCCCTCAACGGTGGGGGTTCTTGCCGACCGAGCAATTCTGGAACCTCGCGGGGTTTACGCCGATCACGTTGGCGTTCTGGATCCCGGGCTTCATTTTTCATGACTGGCTCGTTTTCCTCGGATGGTCGTGGTGGCAGCGCGGGCTCGCGGTCATGGCCTTCGCCGCCCTCTGGGCTGGCCTGGTCGAGCGCTGGAGCCGTCACTATCTCGCACGGCGACGCAAGCGGGCGCTGACCGAAGGCGAACTCGAGGATGCACAGGAAGCGCTCGTCCCGTCGCCGGTCGAGCCGCAAAAGCTGCCAGTCTTCGCCACGCATGAATTCTGGGACTACGCGTTCGCAAGGCTGTTCGGCCGAGCGAGAGGCGTCGCCTTGAAGCTCTTCGAGTTCCTGTTTTTCATGGCGTTCTTCTACCCCTCCGCGCTCGTGTTGGGCGGGGCCTTTTCTCTGCTGGTCGTCATCTCCCTCGGCCTTGGAGCATGGCAGCGCCGGCTGCTACGCCGAGCGCTCGAGGTCGGTGGGCAGCCGGGGCCGGCGCTCGCGGACGCGTGCGAGCCGGGCGGCTCGCGGCCCCGGACGACCGCGTAGAGGCGGCGCCGTCGCCTCCACGGCGGGCCATACCTCGTGGCGGGGTCTGTTCGACCTCGCGTCCGTGACATGTCCTTCAGAGCATATCACGCACTCGCGCCCGCCCCCGTGCCCTGCCCATCCCGAGCGGACCGCCGCTCGGGACGAGCCCCTCTCGCTCCATGCCTCTCGGGACAGGTACTCACCGCGGGACCGGCCCGAGCGTCTCGGCGAGGAACGTCTCGATCGCCAGCTGCGCGCGGCGGGTCGCGTTCGGGTCGTACTGCAGCCCGCGCTCGGGCATCTGCGCCGCGGGCAGCGTGAACGCGTGCATCGCGTGACCGTACGCGTGCAGCTGCCAATCGGCGCCGGCGGCGGTCAGCTCGCGGGCGAGCGCGAGCACGTCCTCGGGCGGCGCGACCGGGTCCTCCCAGCCGTGCAGCACCAGGATCTTCGCGCCGATCCGCGGCTGCTCGGCGAAGCCCGGCGGCTTCAGCACCCCGTGCACCGAGATCACCCCGCGGACCCCGGCGGCGTTGCAGCGGGCCGTGTCGATCGCACACAGGCCGCCGAAGCACCAGCCGATCACCACCAGTCGGTCGGGGTCGACGAGCGGGTGCTGGCGCGCCGCGGCGACCCCGGCGACCAGGCGGTCGCGCAGCAGGCCGCGGTCGTGCAGCAATGGGAGCATCAGGCGGCTATTGTCGCCGGTCTCCTCACCGCGGACGCCCTTGCCGTACACGTCGAGGGCGAAGGCGACGAAGCCCTGGGCCGCGAACTCCTCCGCGCGGGTGCGGATGGACGCGTTCTGACCGTCCCAGGCGTGCGCCAGCACGACGCACGGGCGCGGCCGCGCGGTCGCGCCGTCGTGCGCGACGTAACCCTCGCCCACGACGTCGCCCGCGGGATACTCGACGAATTCGGACACGATCGATCGGCTCGAAGCAGCGGTCATCAGTACCGATTGATTCTCATGCGCTGCGCGGCCCGACAAGCCCCGCACAAGGTGTCACGGTTGGGCCCGGGTCTCGCTCGGCGGCGTGAACGTCGCCAGCGACGCCGGTCGCGCCGCTCGTAGCCGCTGGGCCGTCGCCTCCGCGGTCCTGAGCACGCGAAGCAGATTGCGCCCGGCGAGCTTCTCCAGCTCCTCGTCGGTCCAGCCCCGACGGGCCAGCTCGGCCAGCAAATGGGGGTACTTCGACACGTCCTCGAGACCGACCGGCACCGCCGACATGCCGTCGAAGTCGCTGCCGAGGCCGACGTGGTCGACGCCGGCCACGCGGCGCACGTGCTCGACGTGGTCGGCCACCTGCGCCAAAGTGGCGCGCGGCTGCGGCTGCGCGTCGAGCTCGGCCATCCGGGCGGCGCGGGCCGCAGGATCGGCGATCTTCGCCGCCTCCGCCCGCGCCTTCCGCCGCGCCTCGCGGGCGTCGCCGGCCGCCTGCGACACGTAGGCCGGCAGGAACGTGACCATGACGATCCCTCCGTTCTCAGGGATCCGCCGCAGGATGTCGTCGGGCACGTTACGGGCCGAGTCGGCGATCGCCCGCGCCGACGAGTGCGAGAAGATGATCGGCGCCTCGCTGACCCGCAGCGCGTCGTCCATCGTCGCCGGCGACACGTGCGACAGGTCGACCAGCATGCCGAGGCGGTTCATCTCGCGCACCACCTCCTCGCCGAACGCGGTCAGGCCGTCGTGCCGCGGCGGCAACACTGCGCAGTCGGCCCAGTCGGTATGCACATTGTGCGTCAGCGTCAGGTAGCGGACCCCGAGCGTGTGATACGCCCGCAGCGTCCCCAGCGAATTGGCCAGAGTGTGACCGCCCTCGGCCCCGAGCAGCGACGCCACCCGCCCGGCCCGGAACGCCTGCTCGACCTCGTCGGCGGTCAGCGCCAGCGCCAGATCGTCGGGGTACGCCGCGATCATCCGCCGCGCCAGATCGATCTGCTCGAGCTGCAGGCGCACCAGCTCGCCGGCCGGCCGATCCCCCGGCACGTACACCGACCAGAATTGCGCGCCCACTCGACCCGCCCGCATTCGCGGCAGATCGGTGTGCCCCTTGGTGGCCGCGCGCAGGTCGTAGGCCGCGACGTCCCCGGGCGCATCCTTGTACTCGCGGATCGTCCACGGCAGATCGTTGTGCCCGTCGACCAGCGGCACGCGAGCCAGCACGGCGTGGGCCCGCTGCAGCTCCGGATCGGCCGCGAGCGCCGGATCGATCGGCGGCGCAGCCGCGGGCACCACCGCCGCCGCCGGAACCGCCGCCGCCGGAACCGCCGCCGCCTGTGGTTGCGCCCGCACCGCCTGGGCCTCCGTCGCGGGCGCGGCCCGCCGCTCGGGCTCCCGCTCCGCTGGCGCCGCGCATCCGCACGCGAAAAGGGCGAGCGCCCACGTCGACGCGCGCGCGTGAAGGACCGGCCGCAGGCTCGAAATCACCCCGCGATACTATCACGGGCCCGCACGCCCTGCCCCGCCCGCAGCTCCCGGCGCCGCCCTCGCCATTCGCCCCGCGCAACAGCGGCACACCGCAATCGGGCCGCCGTCGCGGAACGCTGGCCGAGCCAGCCGCGTCCCCGGGCTCGAGTTCACCGCGGCCGAGGTGAGCGATCGAGTTCACCGCGGCCGAGGCGAGGCCGCAGGATCGTGGCGGAAACGAACCGCCTCACCGCATGCGAGCCTCGAGTTCACCGCGGCAAGGCGAGCGCACCGCCTCGGCGGGTGCGAGCGCTCGAGTCTACAGCGGCGGAGGCGTGGGCGTGGGCGCAGGGGGCTGCGGCGCCGGCGAGGGCGGGGGCGGCTGCGGCGGCGGCATCGGATTGGGGGGAGGCTGCGGCTGAGGCGAGGGAGGCTTCGGCCCGGGGGTGGGAGGATTCGGGTTTGGATTCGGATTGGGATTCGGATTCGGGGGAGGCGTCGGATTCGGCGTCGGCGACGGCGGTGCCGGGGATGGTTGCATCGTCGCGGCCGAGACCGCTGCGACGGCCTCGGGCGCTGCGGCGGCCACGAGCGCCAGCGCGGCGACGGACACCGAAGCGGACTTGAGGATTCTGGTCATGATGCGGTCTTTCATGATTCGACCGTAGCGCCCTCCAGGCGAGCGTCCAGCCGAGCCGGGGTCATGGCTCCACTCCTCGCATTCGCGGGCCGCCGCGCGTTCTTCGCCGGTGCCCGCCCGCCAGCGAGGCCAAGCACACCGCGCTGCCGTGATTGCGGCCCGGCGACGAAAAGCTGGCCTCGCCGGTTGCCTCACTCGCGAGCACCCGCCGGGGCGCATCCCGCGAATCGCGGCCCGGCGAGGCGCCTCGCGCCGCCTGCGCGAAGGAACTCGAGCCGCGCGGCGTACTGCGATTCGCGGCCCGCCGATCCGACGATGTCCGCACGCGAAGCGAACCGTACCGCGAGTCGAACGATCTCGCTCCGCCAGCGCGACACCGGTCCCTCCGAGTCGCCAGCTCCTCGCTAGAGCCTGGCCTTCAGAACATGCCCAAATAGACATGCCAGCGACAGCGCGACGCAGTCCGGCTCCTCGCCTGGACGACCTGCCAACTGCCGTGCACATCCGAGCGATTTCGCCCATCGCGCCACTCGCGCATCGCGCTTGTCCGCGTGACGACCACAAGGAACGTCGTTCAATCGGCAAGAATCGCTCGATTCTGAATACTAAAGTTTTAACTTGATCTTCTTGATCGCCAGCCCAATACTCAAGTCCATGCTTGACCAAGGCGCCGTCGACCGGGTTTTTCATGCGCTCGCAGATCCGTCTCGTCGCGCCATGGTCGAGCGCCTCGGTCGGGGGCCGGCTTCGGTGAAGGAGCTGGCCGCGCCGCTGGCGATGAGCCTCGCCGCGGTCGTGCAGCACGTGCAGGTGCTCGAGCAGAGCGGCGTCATCCGCACCGAGAAGATCGGGCGGGTGCGCAACTGTCGGCTCGACCCGGCCGGGCTGAACGTCGCCGAGCGGTGGATCGTGGAGCGTCGCGCCCTGTGGGAGCGCCGCCTCGATCGCCTGGGCGACCTCCTCGCCGAGCCCGAACCGTCCGACGAACAGCGAGCGAACGATAACGACACCACGGAGGAACAGTCATGATCACGGAGTCCGTCGTCCACAGCACCATCACGATCGAACGCACCTACCCCGTCGCTCCCGAGCGCGTGTTCCGGGCCTGGGCCGACCCCAAGCAGAAGCGGCGGTGGTTCGCCGAGGGCGAGGGCTGGGAGGTCGTGCAATTCGACCTGGACTTCCGCGAGGGCGGCCGCGAGACTGCCCGCTTCCGCCACGCGACCAATAACGCCGAGTTCCGCAACGAAGGCCATTACGAGGACATCGTCCCGAACCGGCGGATCGTCGTCGCCTATACCATGAGCGCCGGCGACAGGCGGATCTCCGCCTCTCTGGGGACCGTCGAGCTGCGCCCCCAGGGCGACGGCACCCGGCTGGTCTACACCGAGCAGGCCGCCTTCTTCGACGGCGCCGACGGCCCGCGCATGCGCGAGCAAGGCTGGCGCCAGCTGCTCGAGTCCCTCGCCAACGAGCTCGCCGCTCCGCGCTGAACCGCCTCGCCGCAGCGCGGCGATGATTGTGACACCACCGCCCGTTCATTCGTCGGAGCACACGATTGCGCGTCGCCGCCAGGGAGCTGCAGCTCTCGCGTCGATTCGTATTATCGTCCTGCGACGAGGACGACCCTCGCCCGGCCCATTCACCGGACGCTCGCGCGCCGCCGATGTCGACCCGCGTGCCATGGACGCGGCCGACAGCGCCACGCGCGATCGCTCCCGGCCGCTGCGCGACCGATCAACGCTTCAACGCACTCCTCGCGCCCGGCTCGCCACAGAACATTCATCACAGCGACAATCGCAGCACCTGCACCGGGAACAGCCGCTCGGGCGGGAAGATCTGCCCGTTCTCAGAAAAACTGCGCAATTGCGAGTTGGCGACGTAGACCAGCGAATCGCCGTCCAGCACCCCGGTCGTGGGGATGAGGAAGTCGGGGTGGCCCGCCTCGAGCACCTCGACGCGGACGATGCGATCGAGCTCGGGCGCCAGCGCGAGCCGCACGATCCGCCCGCCGCCCGCCCCGTTGTCGACGCCGACCAGCGCCCCGCGGTGGAAGTACAGCCCGTCGAAGCCGTGCGTGGCCGCCCCGCGCGGGTGCGGCAGCGTGTGGAGCCGGCGGGTCGCCAGCGGGATCGCCGTCACCCCGCGCACGAAGTCGGCCACGAACAGCACGCTCCCGTCGTCGGACAGCGCGATCCCGTTGGGGTAGCCGAATTCGCCGGCGGACACGACCGACTCGAATTGCGCCCCCGGCCCCGGCCGCAATGTGAGCACCTCGCCCGCCTCGCTGTCGGTGACATACAGCGCCCCGTCCGGCGCGATCACCAGATCGTTGAGCAGGTGCGGCCCCGGCGATTCGCGCGGGTAACGGGCCCGCGACTGGCCGCTCGACGGATCGATCTCGTGCAAGGCCGCCCGCCCGCGGTGCTCGGCCTCGACGTAGCCCTGCATGCTCGGCGTCGCCGCGCTGGCGACCCACAGCGAGCCGCGACGCGCGTCGAACTTCATGCCGAGCGGGCTGTACAGGCCGTTCGTCGCGTCGGTGACCGCGAGGTCGCGCGCCGCCCCGCCGCGGTCGACCGCGACGATCTTGCGCTTGTGGATGCTGCCGACGAAGAAAGTGCCGGTGGCCGGATCGTGAGCGATGCCCTCGGGGATCAGCTCGCGGTCGGCCAGAGTGAACGCGCGGACGCTCGCCGACGCCGGCAAGCGGGCGCGGGCGGCCGCGGCCAGGCGCTCGAGCTCGGGGCCGACGATTTTGGCGAAATCATGGGCCTGCGGCACCAGCAGGCTGCCCGCCGCGTCGAGGCGGCCGAGCGCGGCCAGGGCCTCGTCGCCGCGCCCCGCGGCCGCGAGCAGCGACGCGCGCTGATAGTCGAGAGAATCGTCGCCGGCGTTGATCGCCGCCGCGGCGTCGACCGCCGCCAGGCCCGCCGCGAAGTCCTGGCGCCCGAGCGACCCGCCGAGCTTGCCGTACGCCGCCGTCATCCCGCCGACCTCGGCCTCCGACAGCATCGTCGCCTGCCCCTCGACGGTCGGCTCGGTCGGCGCGCTCCGGGGCCCACAGGCGGTCACGAGGGCGGCGAGGAGCAGCAGTCGTCGCATTGGTGCGACGTTACTCGAAATCGCCCCGCCTCACGACCGCGATGCAGCGCACGCAGGGCCCGCGAAAATTATCGCGACTCGAAGTCATGCTCGCGACGACCTTCGCTCGTGTGCGCTGGAGCACCGCGCGGAGGTTGCGAGCGGCCCTCGGCCCGAGATCGCGCAGGAGCTCCGCACGCGCCGGATTGACCCGCTGGAGGCGCCGTGGTCATGTGTGCCGATGATGCGGCACGGCCGACTGATCGGACTGATGTGTTTTGTAAGCAGCGCGTGCGGGGACAGCGGGGGCAGGGCCGACTCGGCCTCGGCGACCTCCGCGACCACCACGGCGACCGACGGCCCTGGCGGCACGACCGCGCTGCCGACCACCACTGAAGTGCCCACCGGCTCGGACGCCGGCACCGCGACCGACAGCGCGACGGTCGCGTCGACCGACGCGACCGTCACGTCGAGCAGCAGCAGCTCGACCGGCGCCGACGCGTCGTGCCTCGACACCCCGCCGCCCGGCTTCGCCGGCCCGACAGACCCGTCCTGCGCCGCCCAGCCGCAGGTCGGCACGTTCACCCCGGTGCTCGAATGGAACCACCCCAGCTGGGCCTCGTTCCCGACCTCCGACCAGATCTTGATGTCGCCGGTGGTGGTCTCGCTCGACGGCGACGCCACCCCGGACGTCGCCTTCATCACCTACGTGTTCGGCGATCACTACGGGCCGGGTGTCCTTCGGGCCATGTCGGGCGACGGCAGCAAGGAGATCTTCAACGTCGGCGACCACGAGGTCTGCGGCCACTCGGGGATCGCGGCCGGTGACATCGACGGCGACGGCCTGGTCGAGCTGGTCGCGGTGGACCTCGCCGGGGGCCTCCGCGCGTTCGAGCACGACGGGACCCTGAAGTGGACCAGCGCCGCCTACGACCTGCATTGCGCCTCGTGCCCGGGCATCGCCGACTTCGACGGCGACGGCTCGCCGGAGGTGTTCGCAGGGTCGGTGATCCTCAACGCCGACGGCAGCGAGCGCGGCGTCGGCGAGTACGGCAGCGGCTTCCGCACCTCGCTGGCCGCCGACATCGACGGCGACGGCGAGCAGGAGCTGGTCGTCGGCAACGCGGCGTACAACAGCATGGGGGAGGCCGAATGGACCAACATGGAGAGCGACGGCTCCCCCGGCGTCGCTGACTTCACCGGCGACGGCGTGCCGGAGATCGTCGTCAGCTCGGGTGGCACCGTTCGCCTGCAGGACAACACCGGCGCGGTGCTGTGGACCGCCACCGTGCCCGGCGGTGGCGGCGGCGCGCCGACGATCGCGGACTACGACGGCGACGGTGAGCCCGAGACCGGCGTCGCCGGCAGCGAGTACTACGTCGTGTTCGACACCGACGGCACCTTGATGTGGCAGGCGGTCATCTCCGAGACCGAGTCGGCGACCGGCTCGGTCGTCTACGACTTCGAGGGCGACGGGATCGCCGACGTCGTCCACGCCGACGAGAACCGGGTGTGGGTGTTCTCGGGGACCGACGGCGCGGTCAAGATGGAGTTCCCCGGTCACGGCAGCGCGACGCAGATCGAATCGCCGGCGATCGCGGACGTCGACGGCGACGGCCAGATCGAGATCGTGTTCGGCAACAATCAATTCTACGACCCGGCGGCGCCGACCGGCATCTCGGTGATCGGCGACGAACAGATGTCGTGGCGACCGGGGCGACAGATCTGGAACCAGTACGCGTATTCGATCACCAACGTCGCCGACGACGGCACCATCCCGGCGGTGCCCGCGGCCAACTGGGAGCTCTACAACAATTACCGGTCGGGCG
Source organism: Nannocystis punicea (assembly GCF_026965555.1). Taxonomy (GTDB): domain Bacteria; phylum Myxococcota_A; class Polyangia; order Nannocystales; family Nannocystaceae; genus Nannocystis; species Nannocystis punicea. Next base: position 8,713,863 of record NZ_CP114040.1, read on the forward strand.
ACCTCTCCCCGGCCGACGGCACCGCGGCGCCCGACGTCGTCCTCGAGGCGTCGATCTGCCAGTACCAGTGCAGCGACACCGCGCTGCAGCTATGGGTCAACGTCGGCAACGCCGGCGCCTCGCCGCTGAGCGCCGGCGCGACGATCGAGGTGTACGGCGACATGGGCGGCCAGGAGACGCTGCTCGCCTCTCAGCCATTCCTCGAGGTGCTCGACCCCGGGCAGTACGCGACCGCGATCGGCTTCATGATCGACGCGGCGGGCTACGACGGCCTGTCCGTCCGCGCGGTCGCCGGCGAGGAGGAGTGCAAGCTCGACAACAACGAGGTCGCGATCTCGCCGCCGTTCTGCAACCCGCCGCGGTGAGCCGACCGGCGCGTGGGCCGGCCCGCCGCGCGCGCGCCGGCCGGGCGCGCTCGGGTCATTGCTTGTACCAGTCGTCGAACGGCGCCAGCGCCCACAGCACGGTCTTCCACGTGGTGTAGGTATCGACGGCCTGCGGCCCGCAGTCGCGGCCGAAGCCGGACGACTTCACCCCGCCGAACGGCACCTCGACGGGCGTCGGGTTGTAGTTGTTGATCCACACGTAGCCCGACTGCAGCTCCTGCGAGCAGCGCAGGGCTCGTTGCACGCTCGACGTCCACGCGCCGGCCGCCAGCCCGAACTCCGTCGCGTTGGCCAGCGCGATCGCCTCGTCGTCGTCGGTGAACTTCGTGACCGTCACCACCGGCCCGAAGATCTCCTCCTGGAACACGCGGTGCTCCGGCTTCACCTCCGCGAGCACCGTCGGCAGGTACCAGTGCCCGCGCATGAAGTGCTGCTCCGGCGGCGGCGGCCCGCCGCACAGCTGCGTCGCGCCTTCGGCGATCCCGACCTCCACGTAGCCCGCGACCTTGCGCGCGTGCGCGGCCGAGATCAGCGCGCCCATCTGGCTGCGCTCGTCGAGCGGCGGCAGCACGCGGATCGCCCGCGCCCGCTCGACCAGGCGGGCGACGAAGCGCTCATAGATTCCGGCCTGCACGAGCAGGCGGCTGCCCGCGTTGCAGTTCTCGCCCTGGTTGTAAAAAATTCCGAACGCCGCGCCCGCGCTGGCGCGCTCGAGGTCCGCGTCGTCGAACACGATGTTGGGCGACTTGCCGCCGAGCTCGAGCTGCGTCGGTCGCAGCAGATCGGCGCGCGCGTGCAGCACCTTGCGCCCCGTCACCGTCCCGCCCGTGAATGCCAGCACGTCGACGTCGGGGTGGCTCGACAGCGACGCGCCCGCGCCGGGCCCGGCGCCGCAGACGACGTTGAACACGCCCGGCGGCACCCCGGCCGCCAGCGCCAGCTCGGCGGCGGCCAGCATCGTCAAGCTCGTCAGCTCGCTGGGCTTGAGCACCACGCTGCAGCCGCTGCACAGGGCCGGCGCGAACTTCCACGCCCCGACGTACAGCGGGAAGTTCCACGGCGTGATCTGCCCGACCACCCCCGCCGGCTCGCGGAGCACCGTGGCGAAGTTGTTGCCCGGCACGCGCGCGGTCTGGCCGAACAGCTGCGACGCCAGGCCGGCGTAGTACTCGAGGATCTCCGCGGTGCCGGCGATGTCGGCGCGGGCCTCGGCGATCGGCTTGCCGCTGTCGCGCGTCTCGAGCCACGCGAGCGCCTCGGCCTCGTCGCGGATCGCCCGCGCGAACGCCCACAGCACGCGCCCGCGGTGGGCCGGGTCGGCGCGCGACCACGTGCCTGCGACGAAGCTCGCGCGCGCGGCCCGGACCGCGCGGTCGATGTCCTCGGCGCCGCCGTCGGGGATCTGAGCGAAGATCTCGCCGGTCGCGGGGTCCTCGACGGGGAGCGTCGCGCCGCGGGTCGGCGGCACCACGCGGCCGTCGATCACGTGGCCCTTGGGTTCGAGGAAGCGCGCGGCGCCGGCGGGGATCGTGGCAGTGTCCATGGCGGTCGAGGCCGCGAGTCTACCCGTGAAGGCGTCTCCGCGGATACGCCGTTCGCCGGCGCCGCGTCGGGTGCTGCTACCCTCGGCCCCATGGTCACCGAGACGCCCGTCTTCGCCGTCCTCCTGCTCCTCCTCGTCACGCTGCTGGGTGTGAACACCTCCATCACCCGCATGCGCCTGCGGATCGCCGACGGCGACGGCGGCGACAAGCGCATGACTCGCGCCATCCGCGCGCACGCCAACGCGCTCGAGCATGTACTGCCATTCGTGCTCCTGCTGTACTTCTATGAACAATCGGGCGGCTGCGCTGCCACCATTCGCTGGGCCGGCGGCCTGTTCCTGGCCGCCCGGGTCGGCCACGCCGTGTCGATGCTCCGCGGTCCCTTCGATCTCCGCCGCCTCAGCGCCACCCTGACCATCGCGCTCGAGGTGTGGCTGTCGCTTGCGCTGCTGCGCAACCTCCTGTGAGCGCGAGCGCGCGAGCGTGTGCGCCCTCGCCGTCCTGGGGCCCGGAACGCGTCGAGCGACGCGCGCCTGAGCGCGCGGACGCGGAGTTGTGTTAGCCCTGCGCGCCGATGTACCCTGCCCTGGCGCTCAGGTCCCGTTGCCAGGTCCGATGTCTGTCCTCGAGAATCTCACGGACTTCGCAGCGATTTGCATCCCGTCGATGTCACGACAGGATGAATTGTTGACGCTGCTCGTGGTATCGGGTGTTTTCACGTTGCCCTCGCCCGAGGCTACCGCTCCGGAGCTGCAGCTCGCCAGCGAGCAGCACGAGGCCCGGCTGGCGGACGAATACGACGGAGAAGCGGCGGCGATGGTTCTGCTTCACGAGGGCCAGAGCACCTGTTCGCGCCCGGGCACGGACATCACGATGCACGGACGCGCCCATGCTCCCGTCGGCGAACGGGTCACTCGCAGCGTCGTCGAGCTCCGCGTGGGCCCCTGCCACAGGCGTGCTCTCGTGTTCGGAGACCGCGTATGGAGCAGGACGGCGGCCGGAGTGCGCCCATCATCGCCGGCGGCCTTCGAGTCGCTCCCGCTCGACTATCGGCGGTGCTTCGGTGGTTCACCCGAGCGGCCGTCTCCCTCAGTCGCCATGGCCGCCGAGTACAACCCGGCAGGCTGCGGCTTGCACGACAGCGACCGCGACGCGGTCGATCGACCGTTGCCGAACTTCGAAGATCCGGCGGCACTGCTCATGCGGCCGGCCGATCGCCCACGGCCGGCCGGTTTCGGGCCCATCGCGCGCCACTGGCGGCCGCGGCGCAATTACGCCGGGACTTACGATCAAGACTGGGTGGAGAAGCGAGCGCCGCTGTGGCCGAAGGACGTCGACGAGCGCTTCTTCTCGGCCGCGCCCCCCGGATTGCTGGCGACGCCACACCTCGTCGGAGGCGAACCGATCCGGATCGTCGGGATGTCGCCACACGGCGACTACGTCTGCTTTCTTCCTCGCGTACAGCTGCGAGCACGCTTCGCCCTGGCCGATCGGTCGATCTACAGGTGCATGGTACTCGACGCGGTTCACTTCGACATGGACACCGAGACCGTGCGCATCACCTGGCGCGCGTCGATCGTCGCCGACCCGTTGGCCGTGCGCGCCGTCGTCGTGCGAGAGCTCGATCCGGGGGATGTTGCGCGATGACGCGGCTCCCGCAGGTCCGAATCGCCGGCTCTGGCCTGGCCTGTCCTGTCGGCCTGCGCTCGCGGAGCGCGCTCGCGGCCATTCGCGCGGGAATCGTTCGGTTCATCGAGCTCGACGATTCCATCGGACCAGGCGCGCCGGCTCGCGTCTCAATGCTACTACGATTGGGCCCCGGCCGCTCACGGACCGAGCGAGCAGCCGCGCTCGCGTTGCACGCGATCCGCGAGGCCGTAGCAGGCTTCGACGGCGAATCCACGCTGCCGTGTTTCCTCGCGCTCCCCGAGCCTGGGATCGGTCGTCCGCTCGACCTGGACGCGTTACTGCGGGTCCTCGCGGAGGCCCGGACCCGCACGCGCGCCCCGGTGCACCTGCAGCTGCGTCCGGAATGGTGCGTCGCGGCCGGCCGGGCCGGCGTGTTCACCGTGCTCGAGAAGGCGTGTGCTCTGCTGGCGAGCGGCGCTCAGCGGGTCGCGCTGGTCGGCGGGATCGACTCGCTCGTCGACGCCGAGACCCTCGATTCCCTCGTCGAACACGAACGCCTGCTCGGACCCACACAACTCGACGGAATCATCCCCGGGGAGGCGGGCGCATTCCTACTGCTGTCGAGCCGCGGCTACGGCGGCCCCTCGCTCGCCGCGCTCGCCACGGCCCACGAGCCGCTCCCCTTCGTGCGAGCGAGCGAGCGCATCAGCGAGGCCGAGGGGCTGACGACGGTGTTCCGCGACCTGCGCTCGAGGATCCAGGGCCGCGTCGACACCGTGGTCACCGGGACTTCGAGTGAAGCTTACTTCGGCCGCGAGTTCGCCCACGCCTATCTGCGCAACGTCGGTCTGTTCCCCGAACCACTGGCCCACGAGCTCGTCAGCCACGCCCTCGGCGACGTCGGCGCAGCTGCAGGGGCCGTATGTCTGGTACAGGGGGCGTCCTCGCTCGTCGCTGGACGAAAGGCCCTCGTCCATGCGTCTTCCGACGGCGGCCTCGTCGGCGGCGCGGTGCTGTCCGGGGCCTATTGAGGCGGATCGCTCACTCGACCATCCGGGCTTCCGGGTACTCGGCAAGCAGCACCTCGACGAGCCCGCTCGCCGCCCGGGCAGTCTTCGCTCCGACGACGACCTGGAGAAGCCCCAGCGCCTCGCGGCGCTCGATCAGGACGCTGAGTGACTCGGAATGGAGGCAGACGATTCGCGGCAGGCCGGGCAGCGCCTCCGCGAGGCCGCGTTCCCGCAGCTGCGCGGCAATCCGTCGCGCAGCTGCCGCAAGCCCCGCGACGGACTCGGCGAAGATCGCCAGCCGTTTGCTCGCCGGGCGGCGCACCACCTCGAATTGTTCGAAGGCACTGCGGGCCAGTTCCTCCCCGAGGGTGAACCCGACCTCCTGCACGGCGTCCGCGGAGAACTCTTCGTCATCCTCGAATCGCACCAGCGGAGCGTCGGTGCCGTCGCTGCGCCGGAGATCGAGGAAGATGTCGTAATACGTGATGGCCGCCGGGCTGGATTCGAACGATACTCTGAAGTAGCGATCGCCCGGATAGTTCGCGGCGGGGAGGCGCTGGACGAGCGCCTCGAAGTCGCACAGCTGGCCGATCCCGAACGGATGAAACGCTCCACAATCGCCGCCCATAGCCGCGAGGAACTCCCGGTAGAGCGTCGGCAGCGTGGCCGAGCAGAGCTCCTCGCAGCGGGCGATCTGCTCGGGCGAGACCCCCACGAACGCCTCCGCGTCCGCGCTGCCATGCTGTCGGATGAACGCGACGATGTCGTCGACGGCGGTCACGGACACGTCCTCTCGGGGCAATTGGCCAGATAGAGCAGCCGCTGACACGTGTGGCACGACGGGACCGTCTCGCCGGTCGTGAACAACACTTTCGCGGTCGTGCTGCGCCAGGTCGTCCACATCACCCTGTACCGCTGCTCCCATCCCGAAGGGCTGAACATCATCTCGGTCATCTCCTTGGGGACGTGGCCGGCTCTGGCGATCAGTTTGGCTCCCGCGCACGCGCCGGGGTGGTTGTACCCCGAGTTGGGGCCGCTGTTCCTTGCCGCGGTCTCCATCGCCTGCCAGGCGGTGTTGACGCCGCGCGCTCTTTTCACGTCGTCGGCGAACTTCGTCTTGTTCGAGTTGATGAAGTCCTGCGCAGTCGCTGCCCCGCCGCCGACGACCTGGTCGACGATCGAGCTCGCCACGGACGTGAAGAGCGTGGAGGTCTTGCCGGACATGCTCCCGAAGCTCATCCCGCACCGCCCGCAGATCATCACCCCCACCATGAATCGCTTCTTCTGCGCCCCCGGATCCTTGTGCAGCGCGGTGATGATGTCTTTGCACAGGGTCATGCTCGACGGGGTCGCTAGCACCCTGTGCCGGTGCGGGCCCTTCCCGCAGATCTCGCAGCGCCCCCGGAAATCGTCGGCGTACGCGAAGCCGGAGCCGCCGAACGCCTGGAACGCGTCATTGTACGAATTACCGTTGTGCTGGGTAATGTCCATGAACCGTGCGACGCCCTTACCCTCCACCCGGACGTCGGCGCTGCTCGTCCCCCACTTCATCTTGCCCTTGGTCTTGGAAGAGATGATGCCGCCCCCGGCGGTCCCCGGTTCGTCGCCGGTGCTCGTGCTGAGGTGAGAGCGTGAATGAGCTACCGGACTGCCCTCGATCTTGACCTGCTTGGTGCCTGCTGCCAGATCCGAGTCGAAAGCCACGTTGACGTACGGTAGCGGAACCGGTCCGCCCGGCGTGGGCGTCTTGCAGACGTCCGGAGGGGCCGCCACGTGCTTCAGCCCATCTCCCGAATGGATGATCGAGCGGCCATTGGCGAATACCGAAGGCATGGCGGCGAGCATATCGGACAGGACGCTTTCGTCAAGCTGGGCTCCGCTCGGCGGTACTTTGCGTGAAGAGCCCCGGATTGGCGCTGAACCCCCGAGCGTCGGCACGATGCTCTGCTGAATGCCCGTGCTCACGAACTCCGCTGCAAACAACCGCAGGGCGTTGCCGGCTCTGGCGAGCGTTCATGCGCTCGCTCCCGCCCGAGCTCATCCCGATGATGCCGAAGATAAAGATACACCAGCGCCTCCAGCACCTGCTGGGCCGGCGCCTGGGCCCACCTCGCCGATCTGGAGCATGACGAGCGCTCTCGCTCGGCCACCTGTGAGCGCGAGCGCGCTCGCGTGTGCGCAGCGGTGCGATACCTGCAATTGCTCGGGCCTCTCCAAACGGCTTCCGGTCGCCCCTCGGCCCGCGTCTGCGCGCCCTCGCGTCGCGGTCGACCACGTCGATTCGCGGTACCATCGCCGGCGCTCCCCCTCGCTCGAAAGGTTGGCCACCGCATGTCCGACTATCCGCCGCTGCCCTCGCTCAGCATCACCGAGGCCCTCGACGACATCCCGGACATCGCCTTCGTCTACCGCGACGACGGCCTCCTCGTGGCGATGAACAGCGCCTGCGAGCGCCTGACCGGCGTCCCGCGAGCGGCCGCGGTCGGCAACTTCAACTTGCGCCACAACGAGCTGATCCTCGGCCCAGCGCTGGTGGCCGGCTATCGCGCCGCGTTCGCCGGCGCCGCCCAGGTCGTGCCCGCCACCGAGGTGCGGATCGGCGAGCAGCAGGCGATCGAGACCCCGTTCAGCCGCGATTCCTTCTGGCTCGAGACGACCCTGTTCCCGCTCGCGCGCCGGCCCGACGGCAGCGCCTACTACGTGATGGGCCTGCAGCGCGACGTCACCGAGCTGCAGCAGGCGCGGGCCGAGATCGACGCGGCGCGCAGGCAGATCGACGTGCAGCAGGCGACGATCGACTCGCTCGAGGCGGCCCACCGCGAGATCGAGAGCCAGAGAGCCACCATCGAGGCGCTGTCGACCCCGGTGATCGAGGTGTGGGACGGCATCCTGACCCTGCCCCTGCTCGGCCACTACAACCACGAGCGCGCCACCCGGATGACCGAGCAGGTGCTCGAGGCAGTGACCCGCACCCGCGCCCGCCACGTGATCCTCGACCTCACCGGCGTCGCAGTGTTCGACGCCAGCACCGGCGACCACCTGCTGCAGCTCGTCGCCGCCGTCAACCTGCTCGGCGCCACCGGCGTGCTGGTCGGGATCCAGGCCCACGTCGCCCGCCTGCTCGTCGGCCTCGGCGTCGGCCTGCAGAACGTCCGCGTCTACCAGGACCTGCGCCAGGCCCTCAAGGCCTGCCTGCAGGAACGCCCGGCCGCATGAACGCACCGACGCCCTCGGCTCGCTTCGATGAGTCGCGCTCATCGCTCGCGTGAAGAGCCACCTTCACGCCAGCTCGCTCACGCGGCGACAGCAGCGGTTCGAGCTGCCCCCACTAACAGTTGACCCCGCAGCCCTCGAGCGTGCCGCACGACCACGCTCCGTCCTGCGGCCAGCACGAACCGCAGTCCTGGTTCTGCGGCAGATGCCGGCAGTCCTCGTGGACGAGGCACGGACTGCTCGCGTCGATGCACGCGACCTCGGCGACCGCCAGGGCGCCGCATTGAGTGGAACCGCCGGCCGCCAGCGCGCACAGCCCCGCCTCGCAGCCGCTGCTGTCGAGGCAGCCCGCCGGGATGCACTGGCTGTGGTTCTTGCCGAGGACGCCGGGGCACGCGCAGATCTCGCCCGCAGCGCAGTCCGCGTCGCTGCCGCAGCCGAAGTTGCACACGCATCCGATGAACGAGACCTGATGACACGTCCCGTGCGGCGCGTCGTCGCATTCGACGTCGGAGTGGCACTCGTCGTTGCCCGACATGCAATCGCCGAACCCCTCGACCGCGCACGCGACAACCTCGAGGCGATGGACGATCCCGTTGGCGCAGCGCACGAACCCGCTCGGCACCTCGCCCCCGCGCTGAAAGATCGGCTGCGGATCGACGCACGGAAGCTCCGGCTCGCCCGTGGTCGGCGCCGCAGTCGACCCCGATGCGCCGCTCGTCGTCGCGGTCGACCCCGATCCGCCGCTCGCCGTCGCCGACGCGTCCTCCGTCCCCCCGTCCGAACCGGGCCCCGCCGGCTCGGGTCCGCAGGCGCACATCAGCGCGACCAACAAGCGACACAATCTCCCCCGCGACACGGTGCTCATGCCCCGATGATGCCTCACGGACGCGCGTCGTTCGAGCGCGCGCCGGAGCGCAGGCGCACGGGCGGTCTCACTGCGGCAGACGCAGGTTCAGGAAGCCGTCGACCACGTCGCGCGAGATCACGTTGGGGACCGCCGGGACGATCTGCTGCGCGGCGGCGGGGACGTTGCCCGGGTGGATCACGGCCACTTGCACCGTGCGCGATCCTTCGTCCATCAAGAACAGATAGAAGCGATCGTCCTGGGCCCGGCGCCACGCCGGACCCGCGCTCATCGCCGGGTCGTCGGCGTCGATGACGGCCCCCTGATTCATCGCAGTCAGGCTGTTCACATCGACGAGGTCGGCGTCGGTCGGGAATTGCTCGATGCCGCACGACTGGATCCCGCACGTCACACCGCCGAGCGACCCGACCTGATACGAGCGAATGCCGGTGCTGATGATGTCGCGGTTGCCCCACTGAGGCCCGGAGGACTCCGCGATCACCTCGAACACGTTGATCTGACCGCAGCCGTCGCCCAGCTGGCCGTTGTCCGTGTTGTTGAAGCAGTGACACGGGTGGTAGCCCGACCACCCGTCGCGATTCAGCTCCGAGGGCGAGACGCCGATCCACGGGGCGTCCTGCGCTCGCTCGTCTTCTCCGTCGGCGATACAGCTGAGCGGCTTCATCTCGGGCTCGTCGGCGTACGGCATCGATGCCAGCAGCACGACCAGCTTCGAGCCGGCCCACCCGTAGTGATCGAGATCCGACCCCGGGCAGTAAGGATCACTGCCCGGCCCGCACGGGAATTCGCGCTCCTGCATGGCGAAGAAGCTGCAGTTGTTGCCGAGGTCCCCGCCGAACTCCTTCGCGCCGTTCGGGCCCGAGAACTGGAGGTTGTACGGCTGATCCGGCGTACGACGGTCCCAGAACGAGCGGATCGCCCAGGGCCCGTCGGTCGCGCCGAGCGGCTGATACACCGCCAACATCTTCACCCGCAGCGGCCCGTCGAGCACCATGTGCAGCTGCTCGTTGAACGGCGTGAGCTTGTCGGACGTCACCTCGTGCCGGGTGCGGCAGCAGAACTCGCTCCCCCAGCCGAAGTCGATCGTCTCCGACTGCACGTCGCAGCGCGGGTCGCCCGGTTCGGCCTCGATTCGGCGGCCCCAGTAGCCGGGCGCGCCGATGTTGGTAAACGTCAGCGTTCCCCCGCGCGTGGGGTCGCCGTTGTTCGTCGGCTCCGCGGGCGGATGCGGCGGCGCGTGGCTGCCGTCGAGATCGTCCCAGTTGCCCGTGTCCGGATCTCCCATGGGGACGTCATCCCCAGGAGGTTGATCCCCCGTGGGTTGATCTCCAGTGGGTTGATCCCCAGTAGGTCCGCCCCCAGTCGGTTCGTCCCCAGTAGGTTCATTCGTGGCAGGTCCGTCGGTGGCCGCCGGGTTCGAGCCGCACGCGATCGCGAGCGAGGCCGCGGCCGCGACTGCGAGCATGGGCGCTGCGTGTTTCGAGTAGCTCACTGCAACCTCGCTCTGTCGTCGACGGCTCAAAGGTCCTCGAGGATCGCGAACACGTGATCGCCTCGATCCTGGAACACAGGGCCGTTGACGATCCAGCGGCCGTTCTTGTCGTTGAGCGAGTGCACTTCGGGGCCGTCGCCCGTGGGGATCCACTCCTTGTTTTCCTGCTGCTCGTACGACAGCGTCCCGAGCAGCTCCGTCTTGTCCTCCTGCCCCAGGTAGCGGTAGAGCGTGATCTTGTACAATTGCTCGCGCGTCGGGATGTCGCCCATCGCCGTCCTCGCCGCGCGCAGCTCCGGCCAGGTGAAGCCCTCCGCGTGGGCGAAGTTGAAGCCCGCCGTATCGCACCCGCCCGAGTACGGCTTGTGGAAGTTGCCGGGCGAATTGAGGCCGGGCGCGCCGTCGTCCTCCCACATCGCGACCTCCTCCATCGGGCGACCTTGATGGCCCCAGTACTTGTGTCCGGGCGCGCCGGCCGTCGCGTACCCGGGCAAGAAGGTCTCCGACGCGTAGTAGGATTCGTTGCCAGGGAACTGCGTGCGCGTCGTCGGGATCGGCTTGCTCGCCATGTTGATCGTCACGCAGGCGTGATAGTCGTCCCAGCCGTCGTCGTGGTTGGCGACCGTCGCCCTGTCCGGCTTCGGCACGTAGACCTTGCCCTCCGGATCGACGTACAGCCCGAAGTTGAGCTCCCAACCCTGACCGTGGCGCGGCCATTCGAAGCCCTGCGAGTCGGGGGCCTCCGGGATCAGGAAGAACATCTTGTAGCTCTCTCCCTCGGGGTGCACGACCCACGTGGGCCGGAAGCCTGTGAAGTTGATCGGATCGTTGGGGAGGGGATCCTGGTTGTACGTGGAGTAGCCGTACTCGTAGCCCGCGTTGACGTGGTAGACGAAGGGCCGCATCCCGCCGTTCTCCGCGATCTTCTCCGCGGGGTCGTCATTCGAGCCGATCGCCCAGCCCTTGTTCTTCTCCCCCGGGGTCCACGCGATGTCGTCCGTGACCCCCTTGAGGTAGGGGATCTCGAAGTCGCTGTCGACGATGTAGTGAGTGTCGGTCTCCTCCACCGGGAAATTCTTGCCACACTGGACCGCAGACAGCGTGTAGGTCCAGGGCATCGCCGAGACGATCGGATACGGCTTGCCGTCGAACGTCGTGTCGGCGAGATGAATCACCCTGTACGTGTTCGAGAACGGGGTGTCGATGACGCCCTCGACGACGCAGTCCTCGGGCGGCCGCATATCCGGGCCTTCGTCCCCTTCGCTCTCGGCGCCGCTGTCGTCGGCGCTGTCGCCGGCGCTGTTGCCAGTGCCCTCGGTGGGACCATCGCTGGCACCATCGCTGGCGCTGTCGCCGGCGCTGTCGCTGGTGCTGTCGTCCGCACTGTCGCTACCACTCTCCCCACCATTACTCGCGCACGCAGCCAGCACCGCCGACACCCACAGAGCCCCGACCTTGACCGTGTTCATTCCTGAATCCTATCTCACGACGAGGCGCGGCGAAAGGCAGAAAAACGAGCGCTCAGGGGAGGCCTGTGAAGCAGGTGCGCTCACAGAGTTCGAAGTGGGGACTCCGAGGTGAGAGGTGGGCAGAAGCTCGGGCGCTTGCGGATGAGACTTCGCATGCTCCGAACCATGATGGCGACTCGAGTGCGCGACGAGTCGCTCATTGAACTCTGGTCAGCCGAGATCGAGTGCCGACAAGGCCGTCGAGTTCACGCATGTTCGCGGCGGTGTCGCGTTGGTGCCACGAGGCCGCTCGCGAACCGCTGGAGATGGGGGTTCCAGGCCGTCGGTGTCGGCCTGCAGGACGTCCGCATCTGCCACGATCTGCGCCGGGCCCCGAGAGCCTGCTTTCGCAGCAGGCGGTCGCATGATCGGAGCGACGGCCTCGGCGCGGTTCGATGAAGCGTGCTCATCGCTCGTGCGAGCCGCGGCGCCGCGCACGTCACCCGACGCCGCGCTCGCCTCGCGGCGATGAACTCCGCTCATCGCTTGCGCTGCGGCTTGGCGGCGAACAGCGCAGCCACGCGTTCGCGCAGCCACTTGTGGGCCACGTCGTCCTGGCGCGACGCCGAGAACAGGGCCCCGAAGCGGACCTCGGGCAGCTCGAGCGGCGGCGGGAACATCACCAGCGGCGCGTGGCGGGCGTACTCGACGACGAGGCTGCGCGGGGCGGTCACCAGCAGGTCCGTGCGGGCCGCGATCGCCAGGGCCGTCTGGAAGCACGGCGTGCGCAGCACCACCCGGCGCGTGCGGCCGAGGCTCGCCAGGCGGTTGTCGACCACCCCGCCCGGCAGCGCGCGCGGGGCCACCAGCACGTGCCGCGCCGCCAGATAGCGCTCGAGAGTCAGGCGGCCCGGCGCGTGCTCGGCGGCGATCGCCACCACGAACGGGTCGCGGAACAGCGGGCGCAGCATCAGCCCGCCGCGCTCGGCGAACGAGGCCCCGATGGCGAGGTCGGCCTCGCCGCGCTGGACCACGTCCTCGACCGCGTCGCCGACCACCATCGTCACCAGGTCGACCCCGGGGGCCTCGCTCGCCAGCGCCGCCAGCAGCCGCGGTAGCACCACCATTTCGGCGTAGTCGGCGGCGATGATGCGGAAGCCGGCCTTCAAGGTCGCCGGGGTGAACGCCTCGCCGGCCTGGAACACCCGCCCCACGGCCGCCAGCGCCTCGGCCAGCGGGCCGCGCAGCGCCAGCACGCGCTCGGTCGGCGCCAGCTTGCGGCCGACGCGGACGAACAGCGGGTCGCCGAGCGCCTCGCGGAGCCGCCGCAGCGCGTGGCTGACCGCGCTCTGGGTCAGGCCCAGCTCGCGCGCCGCCCGGACCGTGCTGTGGGTGCGCAGCAGCACGTCGAGCACGCGCAGGTGGCCCAGATCGATCCCCGACGTATGAATGAAGTTCATGGCTGTCATGACGACGATGAGCTTCATGATGCCACGATCCGGGCGCACAGTCGCGGGCATGACGACCACCAAGCTGCTCGCGCCCGCCCTGCTGACCGCCGCCTTCGCCCTCGCCTGCGCCCACGGCTGCGACGCCGAGGACGGCACCGAGACCCCCGACAACGCCCCCGACATCGCCGGTCGGTGGGTCAGCGACTGTCTGCCGAGCCCGCAGGCCGACGGCTCGACGCAGTACCTGCGGCTCGACTTCGCCATCGACGACGCCGAGTGGAAGCTCGACTACGTCACCCACGCCGACGACGCCTGCGCCACCAAGCTGGTGACCGTGCACATCGAGGGCCCCTACGAGCTCGAGCGGCCCTCGACCACGGTCGAGGGGGCGTGGGAGGCCCGCTTCGCCTTCGGCACCAAGACGATCCGCCCCGAGGTCGACGGCCTGCGCGACTACCTCAATTCGCTCGATGGCTGCGGCGCCGCCGACTTCGCCACCGGCGTCGCCCAGGACGTGCTGCAGACCGGCTGCGCCGGGTTCGGCCAGTACCCCGGCGCCGACTGCCCCGCCGACTTCGACGTCGTCAAGCGCGACGGCGACGACCTGTTCTTCGGCGCCCGCCCGGCCGACAACGACATGTGCACCGCCGCCAAGCGCCCGACCGCGCTGAGCCCCGTCGGCAACCACCGCCGCTGAGCGCCGAGCGCTGCGGCCTGAAGCGCACGACCGCTCGCGGTGCGAACGGAGCCCCACCCCCGCGCGGGGCGCCTGCCGGACGCTCGCACGATCTCCCCGACGTCGAGCGGCCCGCTCGCGCTGCGGACATTCCGCGGTCGTGCAATCCGGTGATCGGGTGCCATGGAAACTTGCATGGTCTCGACCGTCGCCCTGCAGTTCGTCGCGGCCCTGGCGCTGTTCCTGCTGGGTTTGGAGGAGCTCTCGCAGGCGTTGCGCGCGCTCGAGTCGGCGCGGGTCCGCGGCTGGCTCGCCCGCCTCTCGCGGGCCCCGTGGCTGGCGCTGCTGACCGGCGTGTGGGTCACGGCCCTGCTCGACTCGTCGTCGGCGGTGATCGTCCTGCTGATCGCGCTCGTCGACTCGAAGACCCTCGACTTCGAGAACGCGCTGGGCATCGTGCTCGGGGCCAACATCGGGACCACAGTCTCGAGCCAGGTCATCGCCCTCGACATCGGCCGGCTCGCGCCGGTGCTGCTGCTCATCGGGGTGATCGGCCAGCTGCTGTCCCGTTCGGAGCGGGCGTCGCTGCGTCTGCGCGTGGCGATCGGCGTCGGCCTGATCTTCACCGGCCTCGAGCAGATCGAAGCCGCCGTGGAGCCGCTGCGCGAGGCCCCTGCGGTGCTCACCTGGCTCGACTCGCTGACCGATCCGGCGCGCGGCATCCTCGCCGGCGGGTTCTTCACGCTCGTCATCCAGAGCTCGTCGGCCACGCTCGGCGTGGCGATCCAGCTGTGCCTCGCCGGGCTCATGTCGCTGCCGGCCGGCGTCGCGGTCATGCTCGGCGCGGAGATCGGCACCTGCGCCGACACCCTGGTCGCCACTCTCGGCCGGAGCCGGTCGGCGCTGCGCGTGGCCGTCTTCCACCTGGGGTTCAATGTCGTCTCCGTCGTGCTCGGCGTGCTCTGCATCGATTGGCTCGTCACGGCCTCGACCTCGCTCAGCCCCGCCGCAGGGCCCGGTCGCCAGCTGGCCAACGCGCATACTCTGTTCAATACGCTCGCGGCCGTGCTGGTGCTGCCGCTCCTGTCCCGGGCCACAGCGGCGCTGCGTTGGGCGCTCCCGGAGCGCGCCGAACCACAGCCCGCTGCCGGCGGAGCGCCCCAATCATAACACCACGCGCGGCTCGACTCCGACCTGGTCTCACGGTGTCGGCCGACCTTCGGATCGCCGGTTCCGCAGGACCCGCCGGCTGGCTCCGCGATCGACCGCCGCCCGCCGCGCCAGCCGCCGCTGCCACCTCCCGGCCGCTTCGTCGTGCTAGCATCGCGGCATGCTGTTCGAGGCGGAGCGACACGAGCCGTTGATCGACGAGGCGTGGGATCCCGCGCGAGCCCGTGCGGCCGTGCGAACGATCGTCGCCGATCTCGCCGCCAGCTTCAGCCCGACCGACTTGTGGCCGACGCACCCGCTCGACGAGGACGGGCCGCCGATCGCCGGCGGCTACAAGTCGATCTACCTCGGCGCGGCCGGCGTGCTGTGGGCCATGGCGTACCTCGGGCGCGAGGGCGCCGCGGCGCTGCCGTTCGCGCCCGAGGATCACATCGAGCGGGTGTACGCCGCCTACCTGGCCGGGCCCGACGTCGGTGAGGTCGTGCCCTCGTACTACCTCGGCGAGGTCGGCATCCTCCTCGTGCTGTGGAGCATGACGCGCTCGGCGGCCGCGGCCGAGCGGCTGTTCGCGGTCATCGAGGCCAACATCCCCAACCCCACCAACGAGGCGCTGTGGGCCGCGCCGGGCACGATGGTGGGCGCGTGGCACATGTTCCGCTGGACCGGCGAGCCGCGCTGGCGCGACCTGTTCCTCGCCAACGTCGAACAGCTGTGGCGGACCTGGTCGCCGAGCCCGCACGCGGCCTGTCACTTGTGGACGCAGGACCTCTACGGCGCCGTCGTGCAGTACCTCGGCGCCGGGCACGGCTTCGCCGGCAACGCGTCCGCGCTGCTGCGCGGCCAATCACTGCTGTCGGCCGAGCGGCGCGAGCAGCTCCATGCGCGCTGCGTCGAGGCGCTGCGGGTCACCGCCCTGCGCGAGGGCGACGCGGTCAACTGGCCGCCGCACGTCGGCCCGCCGCGCCCCGCCCGCGAGAAGCTCCTCGTCCAATGGTGTCACGGCGCTCCGGGCATCGTCACCGCACTCGGCGAATTCCCGGCCGGCGGGTCCGATGAAATGGACGACCTCTTGCTCGCCGCCGGCCGGGCGGTCTGGCAGGCCGGGCCGCTCACCAAGGGGGCCGGCCTCTGTCACGGCACAGCCGGCAACGGCTACGCGTTCCTCAAGCTGTATCAGCGGACCGGCGACCCGCAATGGCTGGCGCGCGCCCGTGCGTTCGCGATGCACGCCATTCGCCAGAGCGAGCGCATGCGCCAGGACCACGGCCGCGGCCGCTACACCCTGTGGACCGGCGACCCGGGGGTCGCGGTGTACGTGTGGCATTGCCTGACCGAGAAGTCCGACCTGCCCACGCTCGACAGCTTCGAATGACGAGGAACCCCGCTGCAACGCCTGCGGCTGCAGCGGAGGACCTCGGCGCTCGCCGGCGCCCTGCCGACATTCCCCGCCCTCCCCGACCGCGACGAATCGTGTATATATACAATCAATAGGACATGTCTAAACGGACATATTCAAAGAACATCCATCAGCCTTGAAAGCGCCGGTCGCACTCGCGCTCGTCGGAGATCTTGGCGCGACCGACGAGGCCGCCGGCGCCGACCACCACCGCCTCCTCGCCGACGGCGACGACCGCGTGCATCGCCGGCAGGACCTCCTCGGTGCGCACGCTCTGCTCGACCCAGGCCGGCTCGCCGCCGATGAGGACGCCGTCGGCGCGCACCAGCCATTCGACCTCGCGGGTCATGCCGGTGATCGTCGGCGGGTCGAACTGCGACTTGTCGACGAACACCCCGTTCACCAATACGAACAGGGCCCCGTCGGCGCCGCCGAGCGCCCAGTCGCTGCTGCTGCGGGCGATCGCGTGGAAGTCCGCGCTCGCCCCGGGCACTGCGGTCCAGGTCTGTCCGTCGTCGCTGACCAGGACCGCGCCCTCGAGGCCGGCGGCGACGAACGGCGCGGACGCGCGTCGATCGACCTCGACGGCCCGCAGCGCGCCGAGCTCGACCGGCGCGCTCGCCGGCGGCGCCCAGCTCGCGCCCGCGTCGGTGCTGACGAGCAGGGTCTCGTCGCCCACCGCCACGCACGTGCCCGCGTCGCAGCGCACGCCGGCGAGGTCGACCGCGACGCCGGCGTCGATCACTGCCCACGTCGCGCCCGCGTCCGCCGAGCGCACCACCACGCCGCCGTCGCCCACCGCCACGACCACCTCGTCGCCGGCGAAATCGACCCCGCGCAGCGACGCGTCGGTCTCGCTCGCTTGCGCCGTCCAGACCGCTCCTCCCGCCTGCCGGACGATCGCCCCGCCCTCGCCGACGGCGACCACGACGTCCGTCGCCGCCGCGACCGCGAACAGGTCGACCTCGACCGGGCTCTCCTCCTCGCGCCACTCGATCGGCCTGTAGTAGAGGTCGCAAGGCGTGCAGGCGGTCGCGCCGGGCAGCGCCGCGCCGACCACCGCGGCCAGCGCGAGCGAGCCGGCGAAGCGGAAGACGACGCGAGGACGGGCGCTCGCGCAGCGCGGGGACTTGGGACAGCGTGGCATCGTTCGAGCCTCGGGTGTGAAGCCAGGCCGCGCGCCCGCAGCAGGCCGCCGGCGCGAGGGTGAAGGTGGAGTAACCGCCGGCCCGATCGCAATTGGCGAGGCCATGAAAAACTTCACCGGCGCAGCGCGGACAGCCCAGCCTGCCCCGAACGCGCGCCCCCGAACTCGAGCTCGGCAAGGAGCGAGGCCTGCGCGATCCACCGGCTTTGCCACGAGCGCGGAGCTGCGCAGGGGTGACCTTTGTGGCCCAGCCTCCGTGCGGTGCGAGAAACATGGCAGCCTCAACGCTGACTCAGGTCGTGTGCGGACGGAGCGACGCTCGACGACCCCCAGCCCCGTACTGGTCACGAGCAGACGACATGAACGTAACCGTCAACCCGCCGAAAACTCCAGTCACCACCGGCAGCAACGGCGTCGCCGCAGCCACCGTGCCGAATGTCTGCAAGATGCCCGGACCGCCCGCCCCGTTCGTACCGACCCCCCTGCCGAACATCGGCAAGAGCGGCGAATCGCCGTCCGGCTTCTCGAAGACCGTCACCATCGCCGGCAAGAAGGTAGCGATCAGGGGCTCGACCTTCAAGTCGATCGGCGACATGGCGAGCAAGGGCACCGGCGGCGGCTTGGTCTCCGCCAACACCCACGGTCCGACCAAGTTCGTCGGCCCCGGCTCCCTGGACGTCAAGTTCGAGGGCAAGAACGTCCACCTCCTGAGCGACCCGATGCTCAACAACTGCGGTCCGAGCGGCAGTCCACCGAACTCCGCCACGTTGATGGGGCTCATCCAGGCGAGCGGCATGCTGATCGCGGTCGAGTCAGGCGACTGTGTCATCTGCAAGAAGCGTCACAAGGACTTTCGCGAGACGAAGGCTACAAAAACGGACGCTCAAGTGCTGGCAGGCAAGTACAAGCAGCAATTGGCGAAAAATGCCGCGTCGGACACGACCATGCTCGGCGTCGTCGAGTGCAAGTGCAAGACCCGGTACGCGGAGAAATCCAGCATCACGACGACCATCTTCACGGACGCCGCCAAAGCCGCCGGAATGAAGCATGCCCAGAGAGCGATGGACAACAAGCAGCGGAAGGACGCAATCTCCGCCCACATGCAAGCCCTCGGAAGAGCCGACGAATTCAACCGCGCCTGGCAGGACGCAGCGGAGCGTCACAAGGACTTCCAGTCGTCGCGCAAGACCGACGAGAATGCGCCCGCGGCCTATCCGCCAGGGTCGTGCGCGGCGCAGAAAGCCCTCTTGCTCCTCCTCGACGACGGCGCCATCCCCAATGCCATGACCGAACAATACTTCAGCAGCGCGGGCACTGCGACCTCCTCGAAGATCGCCTATGCTTACATCGACAAGTCGACCGGGGAGCGGGTGAAGTCGGCGGATTTCTTCAAACACGGCTCGTCCGTGCCGCCTTGCAGGACCTGTGAGCTTCTAGTACCTTTTCTCATCTGTGACCGAGGACAGACGGCGTGCGAACACAAGACCTAGAACCTGAGATGGAGGAGCTGTTGCTCCGCCTCGTCCCCGACCTCCCGGCACAGTGGCAAGGGGCGACCGAGCAGGAGATCGAGCAGCTCACGAAGTTCGCAGGTCGACCCTTGCCCCGCTTCTATCGCTGGTTTCTCCTGCGGATGGGGCGCAGCATGGGCGCCATCTCCTACGCGACCCTGGACTTCTCCGCGCCCAAGCTCCTCTCGTGCTACGCGGCACGGTTCACCACGCCCGACAGCCGCTTCCTCATGATCGCGCACGAGTCGGACGAGATGGTGCCGCTTCACATCTTCTATGACTTCGAGCACCCAGTCCGTGACGACGCGCGCGTCGTCCTCATGGATGCCGGCAGACAGGAGCTGTACAATCACTTCGAAACGCTCCGCGAAATGATCGCCTGGGGTCGGTTCCTCCAGCTGCGAGTCAAGGTGCAGCCGAATCGCTGCCGCGGAATCTTCTCGGATACGAGCGGCGACGTCCGGGAGCAGCTGGATCTCGTGCTCGACAGCCTCGGCTTCACCACGCCGATCCCGACCGGCCCGTATTGCGGGATCTACGAGGGCGATCGCGCGAGCCTGGTCACCTCCTCGTCCATCGACGATCCGCCGCGGATCCAGCCGTTTCAGCTCGGCGGCAAAGATGTCGGGTACCTCCGTCGCGTGCTCGGAGAGATCGCCGCCGAGACGTCCCTCGAAGTCGAGATCAAGGAATGGAACGGCTAGCGCCGCCCTCGCCTCGGCCAACAAGCTCTGCCAGAGGCGGGAGATAGCGAAAAGCCCGCCGAGGCCAGTGGCGACCAGAACTCCGACTGGGCCAAGGCACGGCTCTGCCCGGTCCAGCATCCCATGACCGCACCCCGGCCTCGGCCCGCTCTCCCGCAGGAATATCCCATCACCGCGCCGCCGACGGTCGCCTCCCTGCGCTTCGCCCCTCGTTCAGCACGCCTGCCACCACCTCGAGGTCGGCGGTGAACTTCGCCATCTCTGCGCGGCGGTCGGCCGACGTCGGCTGGCGCAGGATCGACGACGGGTGGACCGTCGCCAGCACGTGCGGCACGCGGTCGTTGGCGATCAGCTGCCCGCGCATCGTCGTCACGCGGAACGTCCGGCCGAGCAGCGCCTGCGCTGCGGTCGCGCCGAGGCACACCAGCACCTGCGGGCGGATGAGCTCGATCTCCTGCTCGAGCCACGGCAGGCACGCACCGATCTCGCGGGCGCTGGGCTTCTTGTGCAGGCGCCGGCTGCCGCGCCGCTCCCACTTGAAGTGTTTGACCACGTTCGTCACGTACGCGTCGTCGCGGGCGATGCCGGCCTGCTCGAGCGCCTGGTCGAGCACGCGACCTGCGGGGCCGACGAACGGCGCGCCGGCGATGTCCTCGTCGTTGCCGGGCTGTTCGCCGACCAGGATCAGGCGGGCGCTGCTGGGCCCGGCGCCGAACACCGTCTGGGTCGCGTTGCGGTAGAGCGGGCAGCCGTGGCATCCAGCCGCGGCCGACCGCAGGGTCGGGAGCGACAGCCGCTCCGGGAGGAAGTCCCGGGCGCTGCCCGTCACGTCGTCGTCTTCGTCGTCGTGCATGCTCGGAGTGTGGCGCGGGTTGCGACGACGCGCGCGTCCGCGGCCCTCGATTTTGTCGGGCGTGCTCGCCGGAGATCCGGTGCTACATACCGGCCATGCTCGCGCTCGCCGCATTCGCACAATCGCTGGCCTGCCCCGATTGTGCCCCCGTGCGCGCCGCCCGAACCGCGATCGCGGCCGATCCGGACCGCTGGTTGTACGCGTTCGGGGTCGCCGCGCCCTTCGTGGTCGCCTCGGTGGTGATCGCTCTGGTGTATCGCCTCGGCCGCAGCGGGCCGGGCCGGGAGGACTCGTCATGGCGGTGAAAGAGACCCACGACGGACCGCTGATCGCCGCCGGCATCGCCCTCGGCGTCGGCCTCGGCGGCTTCGTCGACGGCATCCTGCTGCACCAATTGTTGCAGTGGCACAACATGCTCAGCGCCCGCCTGCCGCCGGACAACCTGGTGGCCATGAAGATCAACATGATGTGGGACGGCCTGTTCCACGTGTTGACCTGGCTGATGACGGTGATCGGCCTCGCCTTGCTGTGGCGCGCCGGCGGCCGCGAAGATGTCCCGTGGCGCGGGCGGACTCTGGTCGGCGGCATGGTGCTCGGCTGGGGCCTGTTCAACTTCGTCGAGGGCCTCATCGACCACCAGCTCCTCGGCATCCACCACGTGCACCCCGGCGCGTACGAGCTCGCCTGGGACCTCGGGTTCCTCGGCTCGGGCCTCCTCTGCATCGCCCTCGGCATCGTCCTCGTCTGCCCGGCGCGTCGCTGAGCGCGCCGGGATGGTCGCCGCGCTCCTCCACGTCAAGAGCGAGTACTCGCTCGGTCAGGGCACCGCCACCCCGAGCGAGCTCGTCCGGCGCGCCGTCGAGTACGGCTATTCGGCGCTCGCCCTCACCGACGTCGAGACCCTGGCCGGCCAGGTCGAGTTTCACCACGCCGCGCGCGCGTGGGGCATTCGTGCGATCGCCGGCGTCGAGCTGCGCGACCAATTCGTGCCCGGCGAGCTCGGCCGCGAACAGGGCCGCCTCGTGCTCCTGGCCCGCGATCCCGGCGGCTACGCCAGCCTGTGCCGGATCCTCACTCGCCGGCGGGCCGGGATCGCCGGCGACAATGTCCGCGACTGTCTCGCCGCCCGCCCGACCGGGCTCTTCTATCTCAGCGACGATTCGACGGTGCTGTCGAGCTTGCTGAATTCCGGCGTCGACCCGGGCGACGTCCGCCGCCTCGTCCGCCCCGGCGACGATTCACGATCGCCGATCCCCGGCGTCGCCGCTCCCGACGTCGTCCTGCTCGACCGCCACGACCTCGAGCTGCACCGCGTGCTGGTGGCAGTGCGCACGCAGCAGCGCCTGGTCGACGTCTCCGACCTCGCCGCCGGGCCGCTGCCCGAACCGCGGAGCCTGCGCAGGTGGTTCGACGGGCCCTCTCTGGCCGAGGCCTCGCGCATCGCCGACGCCTGCACGTTCGACCTCGCCGCAGTGCGGGCCGAGCTCCCGCGCTGGCACCCGGCGACGGCCAGCACCGCGGAGGCCCACCTCGCGGCGCTGGCCCGCGAGCGCCTCGCCGGCGGACGCGACCGCGGGCGCTGGCGCGGTCCTGCGTATGAACGACGATTGACGCACGAGCTCGCGGTCGTCGCCGATCTCGGCTTCTCCGCCTATTTCGCCCTGGTCTGCGAAGTCACCGATCACGCCCGCCGCGAGGACATCGAGGTCGCCGCGCGCGGCTCCGCCGCGAGCTCCCTGCTCGCCCACGTCCTCGGCATCACCCCGATCGATCCGCTGATTCACGGCCTCTACTTCGAGCGCTTCCTCCACCCCGGCCGCAGCGAGCTGCCCGACATCGACCTCGACCTGCCCTCCGATCGCCGTGACTCCGTCATCGAATGGGTCCTGCGGCGATTCGGCGACGAACGGGCCGCCCGCGTCGCGACCATGCAGCGCCTGGCCGCCCGCTCCGCCGCCCGCGAGCTCGCGCGCGCCCTCGACCTCCGCCTCCGTGACGACGACGACGAGCTCCCCGCCGCCCTGCGGACGCCGCCCCTGCGCGCCCTGCTCGCGCGCCTGATCGGCAAGCCGCACCACCTGTCGGTGCACCCGGGCGGCGTCGTCGTCGCCGAGCCCGACCTCGCCACGTACGCCCCGCTCGAGCGGGTCCCGAGCGGCATGGTCGTCACTCAGTACGACATGCGCAGCCTGGCGCAGCTCGGCCTCGTCAAGATCGATCTGCTCGGCAACCGGGCCCTGAGCGCCCTCGCCGACGCGCGTCGGCTCGCCGGCGACCTCGACCTCGCGCCGGAGCGCGACGACCTCACGCTCCGGCGGATCCGCGACGCCGACACGATCGGCTGCTTCCAGATCGAGACCCCGCCGGTGCGCGCCACCCTGCGCAAATTGCCGCTCCACGACCTCGACGACGTCATGGCCGCGCTCGCAGTCGTGAGGCCCGGCCCGGCCTCCGGCGGCGCGCGGGCTGCCTACATTCGCCGCGCCCGCGGCGAAGAGGCTCCCCTGCCGCCGCACCCGCGGCTGGCAACAGTGCTGCAGGAGACCTACGGCATGCTGGTCTACGACGAGGACGTCATCGCCGCCCTCGCCGCCATGACCGGATGGTCGCTCGCGCGGGCCGACGCCGCGCGCACGACCCTGGTCCACGGCGAGGCCGATCCGGCCGCCCTCGCCGCCCTGCGGCGGGAATTCCTGGACGCCGCCGCGAACACCGGCGTCGCCGAGCGCGAGGCCGCGGTCGTGTGGGCCACCGCCCTGCGATTCGCCGCCTATTCGTTCAACAAGGCCCACGCCGCCGGCTACGCGCATTTGGCCTGGCGGACCGCCGCCATGAAATCCCATCACCCGGCCGCCTTCGCCTGCGGCGTGCTCGACCATTACGGCGGGCATTATCCGCTGCGCACGATCGCCGCCGACCTCGCGCGCCACGGCGTCCGCCTGCTCGCGCCGCACGTGCAGCGCGCCGACGTCGCCACCCGGCTCGAGGCCGGCGCCGTGCGAGTCGGCCTCAGCCACGTCAAGCACCTCACCGCCGCGAGCGTGCGGCGGATCCTCCTCGCGCGGCCGTTCGCCGACCTCCCCGCGCTGCTGCGAGCCGTCCCGCTCGGCGCGCGCGAGCTGCGGGCGCTGGTGCTGAGCGGCGCCTGCGACGGCCTCGCGCCGCTCGACCCCGACGCCTATCCGATCGCCCACGAGGACGTCCTGGCCCGCCTCGAGCACGACCGCTCGCCCGCTCGCCTGCACGGCTTCGTCGTCCGCGCGCCCGTCGGGCCCGCCGCCGACCTGTATCGCCGGCTCGTGCGCGTGCGCAACGAGCTCGCCTGCTTGCACATGCACCTGAGCGATCACCCGCTGCGGCTCCTCCGCGACGAGGCGCGGCGCGCCGGCTGCATCCCCACATACGCAGTCGTGGCCTGCGCCGGTCGCGAGGTGCGGCTGGTCGGGCTCATCGCCGCGTCACGCCGGCACCACGACGCGCGGGGACGCGTCATGCAATTCGTCACCCTCGAGGACGAATGGGGCCTGGTCGAGGCCGTCCTCTCCTCCGCCGTCTACGCCGCGCTCGGCGACCCGATCCGCAACCCCGGGCCGGTGATGGTCACCGGCCGGGTCGTGGTCGATCGCGGGCATCCGCACATCGACGTATCGCAGGTCCAGCCGTTTTATCGCCGGGCTCGGCCGTTCGCGGGGCTCCCGCGAAGTTGACGCGGGAGCTTGGCGCCGCGCTCACCGCCGCTTCGCGCCGGTCTTCTTGCGCGCGCTCGCGGCGTTGCGGCGGCGCGTCTCCCAGCCCTTCTTGGCCGCCTCGCTGCGCTTCTTGGCCGACTGGGTGCTGCCGCCGATCCGGCCGCCCTTGCGCGACGACGAGCGATTGGCCTGCTTGCCGCGGCCGCTGCCGGACTTCTTGCCGCCGCCCGTCTCCTTGTTGACGGTGGCCCACGCCCGGCGCTCGGCCTCGTCTTTGCCCACGCCGCGCTTCTCGTAGCCCTCCTCGATGTGCTCGGCCTGGCGCTTCTGCTTGTCGGTGTACTTTTCCTTGCTTCCGCGTGCCATCGGGATCCTCCTTCGGACGATTTGCTCGAGAAGGTGGCACACACACGAGCCCCGTCAACACGAGGCCCGCTGATTTCACGCGACCGATCGCGGCCATGATGGCGCGGCGGATCAGAACGGGACGCCGCAGCACTCGGTCGCGGCCGCGTTCAACGCCGCCCCGTCCATCCCGGCACATACGCCCGGATCGGGGCAGGAGGCGAAGTCCTGCTCGCCGTCGTTGCAGGTGCACGTGCCGTCCTGGCACACGAAGGACAGCCCGAGCACGTCCGGGCATTCGATGCCCGTCGCGCACACGCCCGCGGCGATGAACTGCGGCTCGACGTGGCAGTCCGCGCAATGGATGAGGTAGCTCGCGCCCTCGGCGAAGCACGGCGCGCTGGCCACGAACCCGGCCTTGTCGATCCCGTCGCAGTCGAGCGCCCCGCGGCAGGCGTTCCACGCCGTGGCGCTGCACAGGCACGCCGGCGTGTCCTTGAACAGAGTGTCCGTCTCGCAGCTCTCGGCGCACGTGACCGGATCGACGTCCGCCTCGCAGGAGCCGTACACGTCGCACACCTGGTCGCACGTCGCCTCGAAGCCGGCCATGTCGACGTCGCACAGGGGCTCGCCGCCCGTCGTGACGTCCCCGGTCGTCGTCGGCCCCGTCGCGGTCGCGTCCGTCGCGGTCGCGTCCGTCGTCGGCTCCGTCGCCCCGCTCGTCGTCGGCGTCCCGGTGGTCGTCTCGGAGCCCGAGGCCGACTCGGTCTCCTTGTCGGGGCAGGCGGTCAACAGGAAGATCGACGCTGCGCAGAAACCGGAAAATGTTTTCATCATCAAGCTCGTACCCACAAGTCGCATCTCGCGATGCTGGGCCAGCGAGCTCGGCTTGTCCAAGGCTTTCCTCACGCGGCCCCGCGGCCCCCAGGAATGCTCCAGAGCGCCAGTGCGCACATACCTCACAATCAAGCGCCGCTGATTCACCCATTCGAGATCCAGCAGCACGTCGCAATCACGAGAGGGCGCGATCGCCCGGGCGCAGGCCGCGCGAATCACCGTACACGGAAATCACGCTTGGCGACCTCGCCCGAGATGCTATGGCAAGCCCATGCACCTGCGACCTCTCCTTGGCATGATGATGATTTCCTGCACGGGCCTCGGCCTGCTCGCCTGCGGCGACGACGGCGACGCCTCGACCACCGACAGCGCCGGCACCGACGAGCCGACCACGGCCGCGCCGACGACCGAGCCGACCACGACAGTGCCGACCACCGGCACGCCGACCACGGACGGCGAACCGACCACCGGCGACAGCATGGGCGACAGCACCTCGACCACCGACGGCACCTCGACCGGGGACGAGCCCGCCCTCGCCTGTCACGCGCTCCCGCTGCCGGCCGCGCTGGTCGAGGACGGCGCATGGGACGACGGCCTCACGATCTCCGGCTTCGCCGGCTACGACGGCCTCACCCCCAGCGTCCACGACTTCGCCCGCGACGCCGAAGGCGGCCTGCTCGCCGTCGGGTACTTCCATTACATCGGCAAGGAGGTCGTGCATCCATTCGCGCGCGACGACGGCGACGGGTGGGTCGAAGACCCGAGCCTCGGCGTCGAGCTCGAGCGGCCGACGCTCTCGGCCGTGGCCGCCGACGACGGCGGCCGCGTCGCCCTCGCCACCTTCTCGGCGCTGCCGGCCGACCTCATGCAGCGCGAGGGCGAGATCTTGCTGGCCGACGGCGGCGAGTTCGAGACGATCGGCAGCTTCCACGGCGCCGTGCGCAGCATGGCCTGGTATGACGGCGAGCTGTGGGTCGCCGGCGTGTTCTCGATCGACGGCAAGCCGGCCATGCCGCACCTCGCGGTCTGGGGCGACATGGGCTGGCACGCCCCGCCGGGCGGCTCGCTGACCGGCACCGGCGCCTTCGAGCTCACCGTCGACGACGACGTCCTGCTGGTCGGCGGCGCCTTCACCGGCGTCGGCGGCGTCTCTGCGCATTCGGTGGCCGCGTGGGACGGCGCCGACTGGACCGCCTTCGACCTGCCGAATTCGACGGTGTTCGCGCTGGCGCGCGACGGCCAGGGCGATCTCTACGCCGGCGGCTTGTTCTCGATCGAGAACAGCGTCGAGACCGGCGGCATCGCCCGCTGGTCCGGCCAATCATGGCAGTCGGTCGCCGGCGGTCTGGCCAATCCGACCTTCCGCGGGGTCGTCTCCGACCTGGCCGTTCGGTCCGGTGAGCTCCACGTCGCCGGCTGCTTCACCTCGGCCGGCGGCGTCCCGAGCGATCCGGCCGCGATCCCGGCGCCGGGGCTGGCGCGCTGGGCCGGCGGGGCCTGGGAGGCGCTCGCCGATCCGGCCGGCGGCGTCGGCACCGCGTGGTTCACCCCGCTGAAGTGCGGCGACGAGGGCCCCGACGCGATCTGGGACGCCGCCTACCAGCGCCTGTTCGTCGACGGCGACCGGCTCCTCCTCGGCGGCTCGTTCTCCGGCGTCGACAATGTCGCCTCGCAGAGCGTCATCGCCCTCGGCGCCGACGATCAATGGGTCGCCCAGGGCGAGCCCGGCCGCGGCTTCTCCGGCGCCTCGCGCTCGCTCGCCGTCGGCGGCCCCGAATGTGCAGTCCACGTCATGGGCGGGGTCAGCCACGCCGGCGCGCTCGCGGTCGACAATCGCGTGTTGCGCGACGACGGCGACGCCTGGACCCCCGTCGGTCCGCCGCTCCCCGCCGGCGCCTATTGTTGGCAGCTCGCGGTCGACGGCGCCGGCGTCCCCGTCCTCGGCTGCGACCTGCCGTCCGAGAACGACCTGCCGCCCGAGGGCGGCGCGCTGCGGCTCGTCGACGATTCGTGGCAGGTCGTCGGTCTGCCGTTCGCGCAGGGCGGCGTCGCGGCCGTCGGCTTCGACCCCGCGGGCGCGCTGTGGGCCGCGGGCGGCGGCGGCGAGGGCTTCGTCGCCCGCGAGGACGGCGACGCGCTCGTGGTCTTCGGTACGAGCAATGGCCGCGTCGCCTCGCTCGCGTTCCGCCCCACCGCCGAGGGCGAGCCGGTGCAAGCCGTCGTCGGCGGCTACTTCAGCGAATTCGCGGGCGCCCCGGCCGGCGGCGTCGCCCACTGGAACGGCGACGCCTGGGAGCCGCTCGGCGACGGCATCGTCGGCAGCGTCCTCGCCGTCGCCTACGCCGAGGACGGCGCGATCTATGCCAGCACCGCCGACGACGGCACCCCGAATCGACCGATCCTCGCCCGCTGGGACGGCGCCGCGTGGGCCGACGTCGCCACGCCCGAGCCCGGTCCGGTCGACGCCGGCTACGCCTTCTATTCGCTGCTCGCCCGCGGCCAATACGTCGTCGCGTCCGGCTTCGCCTGGCCCGACTCCGGCCAGCGCAACCTGTTCGTCTACGACGGCGCCACCTTCGCCAGCCTGCGCGGCGGGGCCACTGCCATCTACGTCGAATCGACGGCGCTGGCGAAGAACGGCCTGTGGTTCGGCGGCACGATCGCCGAGGCCGGCCCGCCGGAGGCCCGCGTCTCGTCGGTCGGGATCGCCCACCTCCGCTGATTGACCCGACTCGTCCGCTCCCGCGGCGTCGCGTGCGTCTCGTGCGCGTCGCCGCGGATGCGAATGAAGAGGGACGTCCGGGCGGTCCCGAGGAGCGCTCCGACGGATCCACGGAGCCGACGGCATTTGCGCACCCTGCCCCACCAGGGCCTCACCGGCGAATTGCCATACCCGACGGCTATCCCGTAGAATAACTGCGTTCACCACGGACATGATCGACGCACTCGCCGTTCTGCGCGCCTTCGAGCCCTGTGACGTTGTCTGCAGGGCCTGCCGCGTCCAGCGAAACTGCCGCGACGATCACGCCGAGGCTCGCACCGTCGAATCCTCGCGGGCCGCGGCAATGGGGTGTCGTCGCATCGGCCGGCGTTCGCATCCGCTCGCTGCGCGATCGCGCAAAGTTGCGCCGCTTCGCGGCTTCGGGGCATCATCCAGGGCGTTCGATGGAGAGCGGCCGCGCATGAGCTATCACGAGCCCATCTTTGCCATGAGCCTCGATCCCGCCCTATTGCTCGACCCGCAGGGCGTCGTCACGCGCGTCAACGCCAGCTGGCAGCCCACTTTCGGGCATTCTGCGGACGACCTGGTAGGTAAACCCTTGCTGGGTCTGTTGCCCCCGCAGGAGGCCGAGCACCTCGGCCAGTGGCTCGCCGCTCTCCCCGCCGACGGCGGGCCGCAGGATCTTCATACTCGGGTCCGCGCCGGCAACGGCGAATATCGTCTCCTCCACCTGCGAGCCGCGCGCGAGCCCGATTCGGGCGTCATCTGTCTGATCGCGCGCGAGCGCTGGGTCGACGAGGGCGAGCGCGACCACCTGCGGGGCATCGGTCACCGCTGGGACGCGCTGGTCCACTGCCTCTCCGACTTCGTCGTCACCTCCGACCTCGAGGGCGTGGTCCTCACCATCAACCGCGAGGTGCCGGGGATCCCGACCGACCAGCTGGTGGGTCGGCCCGAGAGCATGTTCACCCCGATCGCCCCCGACGAGCGGCCGGCGCTGCGCCAGCGGTTCGCGCACGTCATCCACACCGGCGAGACCCTCACCTACGAGACCCAGGTCCTCTACCCCGACAACACCTACGGCACCTTCGAGAGCCGGCTCGGCCCGATCTTCGACGGTGCGACGATCACCGGCACCGTCCTCGTGACCCGCGACCTCACGCGCCAGCGCCAGGCCGAGGAGGCGCGGCGGATGGCCGAGCAGCAGATCCGCGAGTACACCATCCAGCTCGAGCGCAGCAACCGCGAGCTCGAGCGGTTCGCCTCGGTCGCCTCGCACGACCTGCAGGAGCCGCTGCGCAAGATCCAGGCGTTCAGCGACCGCCTGCGCCAGAAGTACGAGGAGCTGCTGCCCGAGCCCGGCCGCGACTACGTCAATCGCATGCAAGAGGCCGCCAAGCGGATGCAGGACCTCATCAACGACTTGCTGATGTTCTCGCGCCTCACCACCAAGGAGCAGCGGCACGCACCGGTCAACCTCAACAAGATCCTGACCGCCGTGCTGTCCGACCTCGAGGTGCGGGTCGAGGAGAACGAGGCCAAGATCGAGGCCGAGGGGCTGCCGATGATCGAGGCCGACCCGATGCACATGCGGCAGCTGTTCCAGAACCTCATCAGCAACGCGATCAAGTTCCGCCGGCCGGACAAGGCCCCTGTGGTCAAGATCACGGCCGAGGAGCTGCCGGCCCGCGGGCGGGCGACCAGCGTGATCATGCGGGTGTCCGACAACGGCATCGGCATCGACGCGAAGTACCACGAGCGGATCTTCGGCATCTTCGAGCGCCTGCACAGCCGCGGCAAGTACGAGGGCACCGGGGTCGGCCTGGCGGTCTGCCGCAAGATCTGCGAACAACACGGGGGCTCGATCCGGGTCGACAGCGAGACCGGCGAGGGCAGCACCTTCATCGTCGAACTCCCGCTCCGTCAGGAGAGGAAGCACCAGTACCCATGAAGTCGAACAGCAAGCGACCGATCACTATACTCATCGCGGACGACGATCCGGAGGATCGTATGCTCGCCGCCGAGGCGCTCAAGGAGAGCCGCCTCGCCAACGACATCCGCTTCGTCGAGGACGGCGAGGAGCTCCTCGACTACCTGATGCTCCGGGGCCGCTTCAGCAACCCCGACGACGCGCCGCGGCCGGGCGTCATCCTGCTCGACCTCAACATGCCGCGGAAGGACGGCCGCGAGGCGCTGCGCGAGATCAAGGAGACCCCGGACCTGCGCCGGATCCCGATCATCGTGCTCACCACCTCCAAGGCCGAGATCGACATCTACCGCACCTACGACCTCGGCGTGAACTCCTTCATCGTCAAGCCGGTCACCTTCGACTCGCTGGTCGAGGTCATGCAGATCCTGCGCAAGTACTGGTTCGAGATCGTCGAGATCGCCGCGGACTGAGGATGCACGAGCCGGTCGACGTGCTGATCGTGGACGACGACGAGGACGACTTCGTCCTCGCCAGCGACCTGATCGCCGACATCACGGCCAACGAGTACCGGGTGCGCTGGGTCCAGTCGTATCAGGACGCCGTGCACGCCCTGATCACCGCGCCGCCCGACGTGTGCCTGCTCGACTACCGGCTCGAGGCGCGCACCGGCATCGACCTCTTGCGCGAGGTCCGCGGGCTCGGCTGCGACGTCCCGATCATCTTTCTCACCGGCCAGACCGAGCGCGAGCTCGACGTCGAGGCCATGCACGCCGGCGCCGACGACTTCCTGATCAAGGGCAGCTTCACCACCCGCGAGCTCGAGCGGGCGATCCGCTACGCCATCGAGCGCGCCGCCACCCTCGCCGCCCAGCGCCGGCTGACCGAGGAGCTGCGCCTGATGCAGGTCCAGGCCCAGCGCTCGAGCCAGGCCAAGAGCACCTTCCTGGCCAACATGAGCCACGAGTTCCGCACGCCGCTGAACGCCATCCTCGGCTACAGCGACATGCTGGTCGACCAGGCGCGCGCCGGCGAGTTCGAGCAGATCGAGGACGACCTCAACCGGATCCGCGCGGCCGGCAATCACCTGCTCGCGCTCGTCACCGACATCCTCGACCTCAGCCGGATCGAGGCCGGCCGCCTCAGCCTCGCGCCCGAGCGCTACCAGCTCGGCGAGCTGCTGCGCGAGGTCGTCGACGCCGTCGCCCCGCTCATCCACCGCAACGGCAACCGCTTCGTCTACGCCCCCGCCGACGAGCTCGGCGAGATGGTGGCCGACGCCACGCGGGCGCGGCAGATCCTGTTCAACTTGCTGAGCAACGCCGGCAAGTTCACGCGCAAGGGCGTGGTGTCGCTGGCGATCACGCGCCGCCAGGCCCGGCTCAGCGACTTCAACCACCACGCCGGCGACCAGCCGATCGAGGGCATCGAGTGCGTCGAGTTCGTGGTCGCCGACTCGGGCATCGGCATGACGCCGAAGCAGATGGAGCGGCTGTTCGAGCCGTTCTCGCAGGTCGACGACACGGGCGGGCGCCGCTTCGGCGGCTCCGGGCTCGGCCTGGCGATCAGCCGCCGGCTCGCGCGGGCGATGGGCGGCGAGCTGCGGGCGCGCAGCGAGATCGGCCGCGGCTCGTCGTTTCGCCTGTCGCTGCCGTCGGACAGCACCGCCGCCGCGCGCTGGCGCGGCCTCACCCCCGAGCGGCAATTCGCGGCCGGCGAGCGCGGCCAACTGCCGATCGTGTTCGTGCTCGGGCCGACCGACGAGTTCGGCCGCCAGCTGCGCGACCAGCTCGCCGACGTCCAGCTCGACATCGTCGTCGAGGCCGACCTGCGCCGCGGCGTCAAGCTGGCGCGCGCGCTCGGCCCGTCGCTGCTGGTGGTCGAGCTCAACGCCGGGGCCCCGGCCACCCTCGTCACTCTCGGCCAGCTCGCGCGCGAGCCCAGCCTGCAGGAGGCCGGCGTCCTGGTCTACCTCGTCGACGAGCACGCCCAATTCGGCTGCCTCCTCGCCTGCGACGGGGTCATCAGCGCGCCGCTGCAGGCGCTGCAGCTGCAGCGGACCGTCGAGCGCCTGTCCCCGGGGACATCCCGGCCGGTGCACTTGTGGTCGAACAGCACGGGCCTGCTGCACGAGGCCACCGAGATGATCCGCCACACCCGACGGATGGCCGCCGCCGGGACCGGCGGCGCCGAGGCGAGCGAGCTGCACCTCGTCCACCTGGCGGCTCCCGGCGCCTCGTGGGGCCTCACGGCCGCGCGACGAGACGACCCCTCCGGCGCTCCCGCGGTCGTCCTGGTCGCGCCCGAGGACCCGCGCGCGGTACCGCCGAGCTTCGCCGCCGAGATGCGCGCCCTGGTCGAGGAGGCCGGCATCCCGCGCCAGGAGCTCGCGCGCGAGGTGAGCACCGCGCTGATGGCCCGGATGTCGCGCGAGTGATTCACAGCAGCGGCAGCCCCTCGCGCTGCACCGCCCTGCCGAGAGCGTTCGTGCCCGGCGCGAGATTGCGAGCGCGAGCCAGCGGCGCTTCCCCGGCGACGTCGCGGCTGGCATAACCGAGGCGATGAACTTCGATCGAACGCAAGGTTGGTTGCTGGCTGCGCTCATGGTCTCGCCGGCGGCGTGTACGGACATCGCCGTCGATTCCGCCGTCGACGCTCGCAAGGGCGGCTCCGGGATCGATCTCGACGTCGGCGTCGACGGTACGCCGGGGATCTTGCTCGCGGACGTGGCGCTGCGGCCGGGCGTCACGGTCGACCTCTTCGTCAACGTGTACGGCCACCTCGGCTCCGCGGGCCACGCGAAGAAGTGCCAGTTCGCGGTCCACGGCGGCGTGTTCGCGGCCGCCTCGTGGCGCCCCTACGCCGAGGCGCTGGGGGAAGACGCGTGCGTGCTCGTGGTCGACCTCCCGCTCCGCGGCAACAGCGGCAGCCCCAAGGGCGCGCAGTTCGGCGACCTCGACCTGTTCGACTACGTCACCGCGATCGAGGAGGTGCTCGAACGCCTGGACGATCGCAAGATCCGCCCGCGCACCATCCTCGGTCACAGCATGGGCGGCACTCTGGTGCAGATGCTGCAACAGCGCCTTTTCGCCGAGGGCAGCAGCCTGCGCAAGCGGTTCGGCATCCGCGAGGCGATCCTGGTCGCGTCCGACCTGCCCGCGGAGGTGCCGTGGGCGCTCGGGGACAGCGGCGATCTGTCGGGGCTCATCGAAGCGTTCGCGGTCGACGAGCCGGGGCTCGGTCTGCTGTTCGAGATCCCGGTCTCGCTGTGGCCGGCCTTCTACTTCACCGATCGCGACAACAACGTCGTCCCCGGCGCGCTGACGCCGGAGGAGATCGAGGCAGGCGGCTTCAACGCCCTGGGCGAGCCGCTGCGGGCGATCCACCAGCTCAACGGGACCGGCCCGTTCACCTCGCGGCCTTCGGCCCAGGCCGACCTCTTCGAGAAGGGGACCCGCTTGCGCGCGATCGCCTACGAGGAGGACATCTATGTCCAGCTGGCCGAGAGCGAGACCCTTTATCGGCACTTGACGGGCGACGCGACGTCGAGCTGCTTCGTGCCGGTGCTCGGACCCGGCGCGGTCCACGTGCTGCAGTTCTCCGACCCGCAGGCCCTGGTCGACGCGATCGCGTCCTCCGAAGACTGCGATTATTGACAGCGACGAGCAGGCGCTCGAGGGGGCTCCACTCGGGCGCGCGCGGCTGCACCCGCAGGCGGCACGACGCGCGCGGGAGCATCACCGCGTGCGCGGCCCATGGCCGGCGTGTCCGGCTCCCCTTCGCCGATGCACACCTTCCATGCCCCTTCGTTCGCGCTCGTCCTGCTCGCCGCCTGCCCCGCCGGCCTCGAGGTCGTGATCTACGACCTGAGCGTCGAGCACACCTGAGGCCTGGCGAAGGCTCTCACCACGAACACGGTCGACCCGCGCACTCTACGCGGCCCCGTACTCACGCGACGGCACTTCATGGGCACGACCGCAGCGTCGCAAAGCACGCTCACGTGCCCCGCGGGGTGATCTTCCTGATGCGCGCCCCCATGGATGCATGGAAGTTCCCGTCGGCATCCGTGGTGATAGGCTCCGGCAATTCGCCGCGCTCCGCGGCCAAGCCCGGCGCGAGAGACATGAAAAGCCCGACGGATCATGACGCGATCGGGCCGCGACCCAGGACACCCCCTCCATTACGACCCGGCCGGGGCGCGTCGCGTGACGCCGTCACGGATCACTTAAATCGTCGCTGAGCTCTTTTTTGCAGTGCGATGATCGGTGGGCGCGGCGATGAGCGCCGCCGGCACAGACCGCGGAATTCTCGGAATCGACGGTGGGTCGGACCGCCGCGACTTGCTATCCTGCGGGCGATGACACGCTCCGCCCTTGTCGCGCACCTGATGCGGCGAACCGCCCCCGGGCCGCGCGGAGGCCTCATTCTCGGCAACCTCCCGGAGGTCGCCCAGGGCCGCATGTTCGAGCTCCTGCATCATATGTGGCGGGCTCACGGCGACATCAGCTGCGCCCGGGTCGGCACCCGACTGCTCTATCTCGTGGTCCACCCCGACCAGATCCAGCATGTGCTCGTGACGCGCCGTGAGAACTACACCAAGGCGTCGCACCGCGCCCGCCCGCTGATCGGCGACGGCTTGCCGGCCAGCAACGGCGAGCTGTGGGCGCGGCAACGCAAGCTGCTGACGCCGCGGTTTCAGGTCGGCGC
The DNA here is from genome assembly GCF_026965555.1 of Nannocystis punicea. Taxonomy (GTDB): domain Bacteria; phylum Myxococcota_A; class Polyangia; order Nannocystales; family Nannocystaceae; genus Nannocystis; species Nannocystis punicea. The sequence goes on from NZ_CP114040.1 coordinate 8,748,588, forward strand.
CCTGCCGCAATTCGCCCCGCCGCTGCGAGGGGCCATGGAGCGCCATCTCGGCCGCTGGGAGGCCGCGGCGGCCCGCGGCGACGAGCTCGACCTCGCCGACGAAATGATCGCCCTCACCCTCGACGCGATCCTCGGCTCGCTGCTCGGCGAACGCCTCGACGACGAGGAGGCGCGGCTGCGCGCCGCCATCCGCGACGCCGTCGACTTCGTCGCCGCCAGCGGCCAGCTGTTCCGCGTCCCGCTGTCGTGGCCGACCCGGCGCAATCAACGTTTCCTGGCCGCCCTCAAGGTGATCGACGATTTCATCCATCGCGCGATCGAGGCCCACCGCGGCCGCCCCGAAGGCGACCCCGATCTGCTCACCTTCTTGTTGCGCCACGTCGGCGACGACCCCGCGGCGCCCGCGACGGCCCGGCTCGTGCGCGACGAGGCCGTCAGCCTGCTGCTCGGCGGCCACGAATCGACGGCCCAGGCGCTGACGTGGTTATTGTATTGCCTCGACCTCCACCCCGAGGCCAAGGCGCGGGTGATGGCCGAGGTCGACGCATTCGGCGACGCGCTGCCGGGGGTCGCCGACCGTCAGCGCTTCCCGTTCCTCGCCGCCGCCGTCCAGGAGGCGCTGCGCCTGTACCCGCCGTTCTGGGCGTTCCCGCGCCACGTCGCCGCCGACGACGAGCTCGGCGGCTACCACGTGCCCGCCGGCGCCACGGTGATGCTCTGCCCCTATCTCACGCACCGGCATCCGGCGCTGTGGGAGGCCCCCGAGCGGTTCCAGCCCGAGCGCTTCCTCGGCGGCGTGGCCCAGGGCCGCGCGCGGGCCAGCTACCTGCCGTTCGGCTACGGCCCGCGCACGTGCATCGGCAACCACATGGCGACCGCCGAGATCGTGCTGGCGACCGCGGCGATCCTCCGCCGCTTCGACGTCGAGCGCGTCCACCACGCCCCGGTCGCCGCCGAATTCTCCACGACGCTACGACCTCGCGGGGGAATCCGCGTCAAGTTGACGCTGCGTCACGGGGCCAGCGCCCGCTCGACATGATGCAGAACATTGATACGATCGACCTGCGGCCAATTGTTACGAAGTGCGATTGCCGACAGGGGCTGCCCCGCCTCGAATACCAGGGGCCGACCGACGGCCGCCAGCACCTCGACGTCGCCGGGCCCGTTGCCCAGCGCCAGCGAACGCGACAATTCAGCCCCGCGGGCCGCGGCGAACTGTCGTAACAATGTCAACTTGCCGCCGCGAGCGCCGGGCATGCTGCGGCATTCACCAGTGTAGCGACCGCCGTCGACCGCGAATCGCGAGCCGTCGCAATCAGTTACGCCCAGCTCCGCGGCCAGCAGCGCGACGATCTCGTGCGGGCTGGACGAAACGACATAAGGAGCCACGCCGGCCTCCATGAGCCGCGCGATCAGCGGGCGAACGAACGCGAACAGCTCGCCGCGCAGCGACTGCCAGGTCTCGCGCGCCAGGGCCTCGAGCTCGGCCTGCGCTGCGCCGGCCAGGGCGGCCGCGTAGGCCGCGGTGCTGCGGGCGACCATCTCGGGGAAATCGATGGATCCGGCCCGCAGCTGGCCCACGGCGGTCATCACGGCCGCGACGGCGTCGGGCCGCCCGAGCCCGCGGCGGCCCATCTCGTCGAGCAGCGCCAGCCCGATCGACCGCGGGTGCATCGTACCGTCGACATCGAGGATCGCCACGCGTGCCACGGAAGCGTCGTACGTCATGCCCCCGATCATAGCTGACCGAAGGTGCATGCTCCAGACCCCAGTCGCACGAGTAACCGGATAATTCGCCGCTCCGTGCGATGGGCGTTGATCGTGACCAATAATTCGAGTAGCTCTGATCAAAGCTATGTTCACCACAGTAGGCGTGCTCGAACAAATCGGGCCGGCGCTCGATCGCGCCGTACAATTCGTGCTCGATCATCGTTCGCCCGACGGGCGGCTCGCGGCCGGCTGCGCCGGTCGGGCGCTGGAGAGCGCCCTGGCGTTGCACCTGCTGCGCACCTGCGGCCACGGGCCGGGGCTCCAGGCCGAGATCGCGGGTTTCTGCCGGCGCTGGCTGGCGAGGACGACGGCGACGACGACGGCCCGAGCCAGGCCGGTCGGCTCGACCGCACGCTTTCGCGCATCCTCTGCGAGCTCGTGGTCGACGGCGACCTCGGCGACGAGGGCCTGGCCTCGCTCCACCGCACCCTGGCCGCTTTCGATCACCCCACGCTTTGGCGCAAACGCGTGCTGGTCGAAACGATGTTGGTCGAACTCGGGGCACTCCCTCCGGGTCGGGCCGTGTTGCCACTCGCGGTCGTCCGCGCCGAGTCCTCCCATCTATGGGTGACGATCCTGCTGGCGTCGATTCGCGTGCTCCAGCTGTGCCATTCGGGTCGCGCCGCGGAGGTCGGTGACGCCGAGCTGGCGCCGATCCTCGGGGCCCAGTCGACCGACGGCAGCTGGGAGCAGCACGTGCTCGTCACCATCGTCGCCCTGCTCGCGCTGACCCGCCTCGGCCGGGCCGCGCCCCACCGCGCCCTCGGCCTCCATTTCCTCGCCGGCCAATTGCGGCCCGGCGGCGGCGTCCCGTTCATCACCAACGAAGACGTCTGGGTCACCTGCCTCGCCGGCCTGGTGCTCACCGAGGCGCGGCGGCCGGCGCACGAGCTGCAGCGGTGCGAACAATTCCTGGTATCACAGCAGCAGCCCGACGGCGGCTGGGCCTACGCCGAGGGCGTGTCGCAGACCGACGCCGACGACACCAGCGTCGTGCTCTCGCTGCTCGCGCGCCGCAATCCGCTGATTCATCGCCACACCATCCGCCGCGCCGTCGCCAACCTGCTCGCGCTGCAGAACAGCGACGGCGGCTTCCCCACGTTCGTCCGCGGCGCCGCGTCGGAGGCCGAGATCACCGCCAAGTCGATCACCGCCTTGCACGCCAGTCACATGGCCCCGCCCGAGGTCCTCGACGCCGCCTGGGCCTGGCTCGCCCGCGCTCAGCTGCCGAGCGGAGGCTTCCGCGGCGAGTGGAAGCTGTGCGTCACCTACCCTGCCTTCCATGTGATCAACGCGGCCGCAGGTCAGCGCCCCGGCACCCGCGCCGCCGACATCCGCCGCCGCTGCGTCGGCTTCCTCCGCGACCTGCGGCGGCCCGACGGCGGCTGGCCGATCCACCCCGACGATCGCCACAGCCACGTGCTCAGCACCGCCTACGCCCTCGGGGGCCTCGCGGCCTGCCCGGGCAGCCTCACCTCCGGCGAGCTCTACGAGTCCGCCCTGGTCCTGCTGGCGGGGCAGGGCCGCAGCGGCGGCTTCACGGCCGAGGCCGACTCGCTCGGCCCGCGCCCGTTCGTCTACGACGTCCCGCTGCTCGCCACGCTCTACAGCATCTGGGCGCTGTCCCGGGTCCGCGACCTGCTGTCCGGGCACGCGCACGAGGTGCCGTTCGGCGCGCTCGCGCCGCGGCTGTCGCTCATCAGTCACGACCGCGCCTGGATCAGCGTCGCCTGAGCAGGGTCTCACCTTGCAGTCAGGACACGTTGTGGGCTCGCGCTTGTCCGCTCGCGCGCGTCGCATGAATTGTCCTCCATGCAGAAAGCGCGGGGTCACGTGTCGAGCGGGCGCACCGCGGCGCGCGCGAGTCGAGTTTCGCCGCGCGTGTGGTAACTTGAATTCCTTCCTTCCATGTCGTCGTCTCGTCGTGTCCGGAAATACGCGCTCGGCTGGGCCGCCGCGGCCGCGGTCCTGTTCGCGTCGACGTTCCAGCCGCGCGAAGCGCAGGCCGCCTCGGCCCGCGGCGTGTCCCAGCAGGCCGGCGCGGTGCTCGGCAGCCTCGGCCTCGGCGCCCTCGCCCTGCAGCGGCGCAACGACCACCGCGCCGTCGGCCTCGCCGGCATCGCCCTGATCGGCGGCCTCACCGGCGCCGGCTGCGAGCCCACCTCGAGCGCAGCCGGCCGGCGCCACGGCGACCACGCGCGCTCCGCCGACCGCCCCCCGGACGCCCCGAATCGGGTGAGCCTGCCCGCGAGCGCGCTGGCCTATATCCGCGTCGAACCGGCCGCCAACGAGCCCGAGGACCTGTCGATCCGCGCGCCGGCCCACGTCGCCTTCCGCGACACCGCCGTCTCCAGGGTCGACGCCCCCGCCGCCGGCCGCGTCGCCAGGCTCCTCGTCGAGGTCGGCGCCGCGGTCAAGGCCGGCGATCCGCTGCTCGAGCTGAGGAGCCCGCAAGCCTCGACCCTGCACCTAGAGCGCGATCGGGCGCGCCTGGAGCTCGAGCGCGCCGAGCGGGCGCTCGACCGCCAGGAGCAGATGCTGAAGTCGGGCATCGGCCGCGAGCTCGACCGCCAGGTCGCTCGCGCCGAGCTCGAGGCCGCCCGCGTCGCCGACCGCCACGCCCGCCGCGCCGTCGAGATGCTCGGCCGGAGCCGCGGGGCCCGCGTCACCGTCGTCGCCCCGATCGACGGCACCGTGCTGCGCCGTCACGCCACCGTCGGCACCCAGGTGATGCCCGGCGGCGCTCCGCTGCTCGAGATCGGCGACAAGGCCGCGCTGTGGGTGGTCGCCGACGTCTTCGAGGACGACCTGCTGCAAGTCCGCCCCGGCACCGCAGTGCAGCTGCGCTTCCCCGCCGACCCCGCGCCCGTCGCCGGCCGCGTCGTCGGCGTCGGCGCGCTCGTCGACGTCGGCCAGCGCCGCGCCCCGGTCTACGTCACCCTCGCCGACGACGCGGTCACTGCGCACAAGCTGACCCCGGGCATGTTCGTCCGCGCCGACATCACCGGCCCCGCCGGCAGCGGCGTCACCCTGCCCAAGGAGGCCGTGCTGATCAAGGGCGACGACGAGTCGACCGCCTACGTCGAGGTCGCCCCCGGCGTGTTCGAGGCCCGCCGCGTCGTCGTCGGCCACACCTCCGGCGAGCACGCCCAGGTGGTCTCCGGCGTGGCCCCCGGCGAGCGCGTGGCCGTGTCCGGCGCGCTCCTGATCGATCAGCAGGCCCGCAACGCCCTCTGAGACCTGCGCGAAGGAGCATGTCAATGCCGACATGCTCCTTCAGACATGTCCATTTCGGACATGCTCCGGAGGACATGCTCCGGAGGACATGCTCCGGAGGACATGCTCCAAGGGTCATGTCCATGCGGACACGTCAAGGCGCGTCGTAGCGGTCGTGGTGGCGCACCCACGACATCGGGAACGGCAGCCCCTCCTCTTGCCGGCCGAGCGGCGTAAAGTCGAGGATGGCGTAGGTCGTCATCACCGGCTCGAAGCCGCGGCCGTACGTCGAATAGGTGTGGTAGACCGCCTCGCCCTCGCGCACGAACGCGCTGAGCCCGGGCCCCTCGGGGTGCGGGAACGGCTGGACCGTGTAGTTGTAGGGGACCGCCTGCGCGGCGACGTCGGCCGGGTCGAACGACACGTGGAAGTCGTAATTGAAGCGGCTGCCGTGCGACGACAGCCACGGGAACGTCCAGCCCATCCGCGCCCGGAACGCGGCGATCTTGGCCAGCGGCGCCCGCGAGACGGCCACCAACGCGGTGTCGCGGGCGGCCAGGTGGGCCACGGTCCCCGGGAAATGATCGGAGACGAACGAGCAGCTCTTGCACCCCTGCTCCCACGAGGGGTCGAACATGAAGTGGTACACGACGAGCTGCCGCTTGCCGGTGAACAGGTCGAGCAGGCTGCGCTCGCCGTCCGGCCCGTGGAAGACGTAGGGCGCGTCGACGCGGACCCACGGCAGCGCCCGCCGGGCCGCGCTCAGGGCGTCTTGCTCGCGCGTCCAGGCCTTCTCGCGCGCCAGCAGCTCCTTGCGGGCCACGAGCCATCGCTCGCGGCTCACGATGTCATTCGCGGTGGTCATGGCGATCCTTTCGTGGTTGGGGGCTTTGACTCCGCTCGAGCGACCGCTTCGCCCGCACCACCAATGTGGTGACTGCGGCGCCGGTCCCCGTCGCCGCGGCGACGGTGAGCGCAATGGAAGTCCAACAGGCAGGGCACATGCCGGCAACATAGGCGAGCCCCGCCGGCGTGGCGCGTAACAATCGTGGCGCGATTCACCTCGTGACATTTCCCGGGCGGCGGCCCATCCTCGCCGCGTGTCCTCGCCGCCCGACGTCCTCCTCGACGCCGCCCGCGCCCTCGCCGGCGGCGACCCGCTGCGCGCGCTGGCCGGCGTCGGTCGCGACGACAGCGCCCGCGGCCTCACCCTCCGCGGCATCGCCTACGCCCAGCTCGGCGACCTCGAGCTCGCGCGCCAGGCCCTCGAGCAGGCGGTGAGCGGCGCCGACGACCCGCTGCTGGCCGCACGCGCCCGCGCGGCCCTCGTCGAGGTCGAGCTCGGCCGCGGCGCCCCGGCGCTGGCCGCCGGCGCCGCCAGGGCCGCCGCCGACGCCCTGGAGCGCCTCGGCGACCTCCGCAACGCCGCCATGCAACGCCTCGTCCTCGCCCGCGCCGAGGTGCTCCTCGGCCGCCTCAACGAGGCCCGTCGCGCCGTCGAGGCGGTCCTCGCCGGCGACCTCGGCCCCGACCTGCGCGCCGTCGCGTCGCTCGTGCAGGCCGAGATCGCAGTGCGCGCCCTGGCCACCACCGACGCCCGCGAGGCCCTCGCCCGCGCCCGCGACGCCCTCGCCCGCGCGCCCCATCAATTGCTCGCCCGCACGGTCGAGGCGATGGCGCAGGAGCTCACCCGCCCGGTGGCGCGGATCTGGCGAGCCGGGGTCACGGTCGACGCCGACCTGTTCGCGATCCAGGCGATCGCCCGCGGCGACGTGCTCCTGGTCGACGCCTGCCGCCGGCTCGCCATCGCCGGCCGCGTCACCATCCCGCTGGCCCGCCGCGCCGTGCTGTTCGCCCTGCTCCTCGAGCTCGCGCGCGCCTGGCCGGCCGCGGTCGCGCGCGACGAGCTCGCCGCCCGCGCCTTCGCCGTCCGCCGAATCAACGCCTCGCACCGCGCCCGCCTGCGCGTCGAGATCGGCCGCCTGCGCAAGATTATGGACGGCCTCGCCGCCGCCCCCACCGCCAGCGCCGACGGCTACGTGCTCGCCTCGGAGCGCGAGGTCGCCGTCCTCTTGCCGCCTTCGGACGACGAGGCCGCTCGCCTGGGCCTGCTGCTCGGCGACGGCGCGGCGTGGTCGGCCCAGGCCCTCGCCGAGCACGCCGGCGTGTCGCGGCGGACCGCCCAGCGAGCCCTGCAGGTCCTCGTCGAGCGCGGCACCGTCGTGCGCACCGGCAAGGGCAAGGAGGTCCGCTACACCCGCCCCGGCGTCCCCGTCGCGTCACGGATGTTACTCCTCGGCCTCGTCCCGGGCGGCTAAAAAGCCTGCATGCGACAGAACATCACGACCCCCGCCAATCACGACACTCCGACCCCCGCCCCCGCCGAGGTCTTGCACGAATACGTGCCGCTCGACGAGCGCCAGATCCACGGTGTCACTTTCGACGGCAAGTCGGTGTGGTTCGCCCGCGACGACGAAGTCGTCGCCTTCGACCCGAACTCCGGCCAGGTCGCCCGCCGCCTGCCGATCCCCGGCGCCGACGCAGGCACCGCGTTCGACGGCCAGCACCTCTATCAATTGGCCAAGGGCGAGATCCTCGTCATTCGCCCCGACGACGGACAGATCGTCCGGCGCCTGCCCGCCCCCGGCAAGGGCGAGGACAGCGGCATGGCCTGGGCCGACGGCTATTTGTGGATCGGCCAGTGCTACGGCGCCCGGATCCACAAGGTCGACGCGGCCACCGGCGAGGTCGTGAAGACCCTGACCTCCGACCGCTTCGTCACCGGCGTGACGGTCGTCGACGGCCAGCTGTGGCACGGCGCCGCCGGCGACGACAAGCCCTCCGAGCTGCGCCGCCTGGCCGCCGACGGCACGCCGGAGGAGGTCCTGGCGGTCCCCGCGGCCATGATCGCAGGCGTCGAGGCCGACGGCCACGGGCGCTTCTGGTGCGCGGGCGAGCAGGGCAAGCTCCGCCTGGTCCGACGCAAGCCCGTCGACAAATCACCGGCCGCGTGAAATCACGGCCGACGATCGCACTCTTTGCGGATCGAGCAGCCCCTTCTTCGAGAAGCACGGCGACGTCTGCGAGCGCGCTGATTCACCCCCGAGGCGGCCGCCCGACGAGCAGCCGGTCTTCGAGGAGCACGGCTGCGCCTGCGAGCGAAGCCGATTCGCGCCGGGTTGCTTCGCGCGTCCTGGAATGATGGCACATGTCCGAACGGACATGTACCATCATTCCACGCGTTCGCTATTTCTTCCCCTTGCCCCCGCCGCCCTTGCCACCGCCGCCGCCCTTCGGCCCGCCGCCGCCTTTCGGCCCGCCGCCGCCGCCCTTCGGCCCGCCGCCGTGCATCGACTGCTTCGGCCCCGGCGCTCCGCCGTGCTTACTGCCGTGGTGCTTCGGCCCGCCGCCGAGATCGGCCTTCCCGCCGCCGTGGCCCTTGCCGGGCCCCCCGCCGCCGAAGCCGCCCTTCTTCGGCCCCCCGCCGAAACCGTCGTCGAAGCCGCCCTTCGGCCCGCCGCCCTTCTTCGGCCCGTGGCCGCCGAACCCGCCGTGCCCCTTCGCGTGACCCTCGCCGTGGAAGCCCGCGTGCCCCTCGCCGTAAAAACCCACGTGCCCCTTCGCGTGACCGGGCGGCAGCCCGCCGGTGGCCTTCCAGTGGCCGTGCTTGAGGTGCCCCGGCGGGACCCACCGCCCCGTCTCCACCTCGACGTACACGCTGTGGTACATCGGCCGGTCGACCACGAACGCCCACGCCAGCAGCGGCTGAGCGACCACGACCGCGCTCGCCTCGAAGCGCGCCGGTGCCACGAATGTCAGCGCCTCCGCGTGCACCGCCGCCCCGGCCGAGAAGTGCACCCCGGCCGAGAAACTGGCCGAGAACGACACCTCGCTGGTGGCGCGGCTCGCCATCACCGTCGCCGTCGCCAGGTCGACCGCGTGCACCACGGTCGCCCGCGACGACGGGATCACCTTCATCTGGAAGTCGACCCGCGCGTCGCTGCGGACCTCGACCACCTCGACGTGATCGACCTGCCCGTCGACGTCGATGTCGATGCGATTGATCCCGGCCTCCGGATCGTTGACCGCCAGCTCGAGCTCCTCCGCAGTCTCGATCGTCCCGCCCTGCACCAGCGCGGTGACCTCGGCCAGGCGGAAGCTGTCCGCCTGCAGCTCGACGGACGCCGACGCGGGCGCGGCCGCGACCACGGCGACGTCGGCCTGGGCGTCGACGACCGCCACGGCCTCGGCCTCGGCCTCGACCTCGGTGCGGGTCTCGGCCTGCGCGACGACGGCGGCGTCGCAGGCGGTGAAGAGCAGGAGCGCGGTGGTTGCGCGGATCGTTCGTCCCATTCCCGGTAGACCGGCGCCACTCCCGCGCTTCCAACCTCGGCTCAGCCGGGCTCCAGCACGTGGCAGCAGCCCGTCTTGCAGTAGAAGCCCTCGGGGCAGTCGCTCTGGCCCATGTCGTCGATCTCGCACGGCTGGGCGTCGCCCTCGCAGGAGGGATCGTCGCAGCCCGGGGGCGGCTCGGTCTCACCGAAGCACACCTCGCACTCCTCCGGGTGGCACTCCTCGTCGCAGTCGGGGTTCTTGGTGCACTTCGTGCACGAGTCGATCTGCGCCAGCGAGCAGTCCTGGTCGCCGAGGAAGATGTCGTACGTCATCCCGTCGACGACCACGGTGCAGCAGCCGAAGCAATCGCAACCGTTCGGCACCTGGCACTCGTCGATGCACTGCTGCGGCTGCTCCATCGGGCAGTTCTTGAAGTTCGGGTCGTACGGGCACTTGTCGCCGCCCGGGCTCAGCGGGTCGCACTTCAGGTTCCACGCGCAATCGCCGTTGCCGCCGCCCGAGTTGCCGTCGAAGAAGCAGTCCTGCTTGCACGGGTCCATGTTGTCGCCCGGCAGGCCGGTGGCGAACGTGTCCTCGCGGTCGTCGCACGGCGACACGCACTCCGGGTCGGCCTGGTCGACCAGGCCGTCGCCGTCGTTGTCCATACAATCGCCGCAGGCGTAGATCCCCCCGTCGCACTGCAGCGGGACGCAGGACCCTCCGCCGGTCGTGGTCGTCGTCGTCTCCGTGGACGTCACCGGCTCGGTCGTCGACTCCGAGGTCGTCGTCGTGCTGGTGCTGGTGCTCGTGCTCGTGCTCGTCGTCGGCCCGGCCGTGGTCGGCTCGACCGTGGTGCTGCTGGTGCCGTCGGTCCCGGTCGTCGGTCCCGCGGTCGTCATCGCCGACGTCGTCATGCTCTCCGCCGACGTGCCCGACTCGCTGGCGACCTGAGTCTCCGTCTCGCCCTTGCTCGGCCCGTTGCAGGCCAGCAGCGCGCATATCCCGAGGACGTGAATCTTTCGCATATGCGGATGCTGTCGCCGGCCCCGCGAAAAGGCAATCGCCATTTTCGCGCGGAGATCCGGCGCCAGCAACTCATGACAATCTCGTCACGACGGCTGAGCCCGCCGTGACCGCCGTTCGTCGGCCTGAGATCATTCGACCACGAACACCCCGCGCAGGTCCTCGGTGGCCGAGAGCGGCACCCCGCCGCCGTCGAGCGAGATCGCCCGGAATTGATAATAGAGACCCGAAGTCAGCGGCGGCCCGTCGTACGGCACCCCCACGGTCTTCGCGCCCGACACGCCCGGCACCATCGTGTTCTCCCACACCAGCTCGCCGAACACGTCGAACAGGCGGACGATGTAGCCCTTCTCGCTCGAGTCGTCGGCGAACTCGAAGGTCGGCGTCGCGGAGGTCGCCGTCGGCTCCTCGGCCCCGGGCGCGACGACCGCGAGCGCTTCGGTGATCTTGAAGCCCGCGTCGACCGTCACCGCCTCGCCGGCCGCGACCGTCACCTCCTGCAATTCGGTGCCGCCGATCGAGAAGTCCGGATCGCGCACCAGGCGATCGTTCTCGAACGCAGCCAGCACCTTGTACGTGCCCGCCGGGACGCCGGGGATCCGGAACGTCCCCGTCACGTCCGGCTCGGCCCCCGGGTCGGGCGAGCGCAGGCCGAACGGCACCGGCCCCCGCTCGATCGTCGCGTTGAACACGCTGACCGGGACCAACACCACGCTCGTCACGCTGCCGCCCGGCGCGTTGACGATCTGCACCGTCCCGCTCACCGCCCCGAGCTCCTCCTCGCCCTCCGCGACCGCCATGAGGTCGACCGCCTCGAGGTCCTCCGCCGCCACGGTGGACGCCGCCGCCGCCACCTCGAGCCCGCGCCGGTAGCCGCGGATCGTCGCCTCGCCGGCCTGCACGTTGAAGATCGTGTACGCACCTGTCCGATCGGCCACCCCGTACTGGGCCACCGCGTCGCCGCTCACGCCCTCCGCGACCACCAGGGTCCCGCCCGGATCGATCCCGCCGATCGTGCCCGTCACAGTCACCCCGCCGCGCAGCGCCTCCGGCAGCATCACCAGGCCGACCGTGGTCAGCGGACTCTCGAGCACGCTGACCTTCAGCTCCTCGTCGTACACCGCCTCGGACGCGTGGATCGGCAGCGCCACGCGGATCCCCGACGGGAACGGCAAGTAGTCGCGGGCGAACGCCTGCAGCGTGTAATTGACGTCGCTCGCCAGCTCGCCGTCGGGCTTGCGGAACGCGCTGACCTGCAGCTCGTAATGACCCATCGCGTCGGTCACCGCGACCTCGCCGAGCGGCGCGCCGGTGCGGTCCTGGCCGTTGACGAGCGCCCCTTCGATCGGCTCCTCGGTCTGCAGATCGATCACCATGCCGTGGATCTGCAGCGGCTCGCCGCAGACCCATACGTCAGTCTCGCCGGCCACCGGATCGCACGCGAGCCCCTCGACGCAGTGCGGCCCGTCGGCCGTGGCCGGGTCGATGAGCGGGTCGCAAGGACCGCCCTTCTCCGAGGGCTCGGTCACGTCGAGCTGCTTCTCCGCGCAGCTCGCCAGACCGATCGTGAGCATCGACCCGCACGTCAGGACGAGAATGTTTCGCATCGTACGGATTGGACCACCTGGGCCCGCGCGATTCCAAGGCCAATCCACCGACCCAGCGAAGTCGCGCGCGCCGCCCGCCTCAGCCGGGCACGATCGGCTGGCAGCAGCCGGTCGAACAAAAGAAGCCCTCCGGACAATTCGAAACGCCGTCCATGTCGACCATGCACGGAGTGTCGCCCTCGTCGCAGCCCGGCTCCTCGCACCCGTCCGGCAGCTCCTCCTCGCCGAAGCACAGCTCGCACTTCTCCGGCTCGCAGACGTTGTTGCACGAGTCCTGGAAGGTGCACTTACCGCACGCCTCGAGGTTTGACAGCGAACAGTCCGGTGTCGAGCCGAGGAAGATGTCGACGACGCCGTTCGGCGTCTGCACATGGCAGCAGCCGAAGCAGTCGCAGCCGTTCGGCACCAGGTCGGTGCAGACCTCGAGGCACTGCGCCGGCACGTCGGGCTCGCACTCCTGCTTGAACTCGCAGCCGATCATCCCGCCGGGGTTCTGCGGGTCGCACTGCAGGTCGTACTCGCACTTGTCGTTGCCGACCCCGCTGTCGTCGTCCCAGTAGCAGTCGTTCTTGCAGTCGAGGTTCTGCCCCGGCAGGTCGGTCTGCAGCGAGCCCTCGCTGTCGTCGCACGGGCTCGTACACTCCTTGTCGCCGCCGTCGATCGCCCCGTCGCCGTCGTTGTCGATCGCGTCGCCGCACTCGTAGATCTTGCCGCCACACTCGACCGGCATCGGCCTCCCGCCGCCGGTCGTCGTGCTCGTCGACGTCGTGGTGGTCTCCGGCGGCTCCGTCGTCCCGACCGTCGGCCCCGTGCTCGTGACCGGCTCGCCGGTGGTCGTCGGCTCGCTGGTGCCGGTGGTCGTGGACGTCGTCGTCGTGTCGCCGACGGTCGACGTCGTCCCAGGGAGGGTCGAGGTGCCCGTCTCGGTCTCGGTCCCCGTGCTCGCGCCCGGCTCCGAGGTACACCCGACGATCAACCCGCAAAATACCGACAAACAGTACGCAAAGACATTTCGTCGCATCGGCGAATTCGACAGGCTCCAGAGCGGCGATTCCAACGTCTTCACAACGCGACGTCGATCATGAACACCCCATAATCCGAACTCGCGGTCCCGCTCACGTGAATCGTCCCGGCCTTGCGGCGGATCGTCCCGTCCGGGGCCTCCTCGGTCTCGCCGGTGATGTCGAGGTCGAGCGCGACCGCCCCCGCGAGCTCCCCCGTCATCGCGAACTCGCCGCTGAAGTTGCCCGTGACGGTCCCGTCGGGCAGGTCGCGCAGGCTCAGGTCCAGCAGCGCCGGCCCGCCGTCGTAGACCACGTCGAACATGTCCTCGACCGGCCCATCCGAGTAGTCGGTGAGGGTGACCTGGAGGTCCATCTCCTTGTTGTCGGACGCGCCTTGATCGACCTTGCCGCCGACCACCATCGTGCCCGACAGCTCGCCGGCCGCCATCTGCTCGGGGATGTTGGCGCTCGAGGCCGCGTTGAACCCGTCGAAGCCGAGCTCGATCGCGCGATCGACGGCGCGGTCGAGCCCGAGGTAAGCCCTCCGCGCCGCCTCGGGGTCGGCCACGCCGTCGTCCGGCTGACAACCCCACACCATGAAGGAGAACAAGGAGCACGCCGCGGCGCGCGCGAGGATCGGCCTGGTGAGCGAGGGCATGTTCTGCTCGCTGTGACAGGCCCGCCCGCGGCGATTCCAAGCGGATCCACCCGCGCCGCGCCCCGAGTCCCAGGGGTTTGTGCCGGATGCGCAGGGCGCTCCTGACGCCGACACCGAGCTCAGGCGAGGCGCTCCCGCTCCTCGGATTCAGCAACCCCTGAAGGTCGGGCAGAGCAAGCCCGTGGCCGGCACACGAAGACCTCGTCGAACCCGAGCCGGCCGGCCACCGCGGTGAGCGCCCGCCGGCATCACCCGCCGCCGGCTCTGACCACGCACGCGCGAGGATCTCGCCCCGCGCACCGGGTCACCGCGAGCCGACCCGCGACCCCCCGCTCGCTCGTGTCTCAGCCCGGCGGCATGAAGCCGTCACAGGCCTGGGCGATGCCTGCGATCGCCTCGTGGAAGAACATTTGATAGTTCTCGGCGCAGATCTCCCCGATGCTGCCGTAGGTGAACATGTCGGTGAATTCGATCAAGCGCTCGCCGATCTCCGCCGCGTCCATACACGACGGATTCTCCGGTCCGATGAGTGACAGCACCACCACATTGGTCTCGACCCCGCCCTTGAGCGCCGTGATCGCCTCGAACCATTGCGGTGGGTCGCCGGCCGAGCCCTCCTCCTCCTCGTCGGTGATGATCACCAGCACGAGCAGCGCATCCTCGCGCATGAATTCCTCGTTGCACGCGCCCGGCGCCTCCAGATCGGGGCCGAGGGCCGCCAGCGCCGCGTCGATCGGCATCTCGTCGCCGCTGCCGTCGATCCCGACCTGGGCCGCGCAGGTGAATGTGGTCGTCAGGTCGTCGGCCTCGGTCATGAATCGATGACCGCTGGCGAACGGCCCGCACACCGCATCGCTCGCGCCCTTGCCGCCCTTCGTCTGCGTCACCAGGGCCCCGAGGGTGTCGGCGCAGGCCGGATCGTTGTGTTCGTAATCGTCGGTCGAGACCACGCCGATGTGCAGGCTCTCCGCGTCCGCCAGCTCCTGCTGGATCTCGCTGACGAAGGTGGGGAAGCTGGCCACCAGAGTGACCTGCTCCTGCTTCATGCTGCTCGAATTGTCGACCACGAACAGCAGATCGATCTTGACGCACGGCTTGTCCTGGGACCCCGGGTCGACCGGGTCCGGCGAATCGCCGAGGTCGAACTTCGGCCCCGAATCGGGCGGACCCTCGCCGCCGGCCGGCGCCTCCGAGGTCCCGTCGGTCTCGTCGCCCGCGCCGGTGCTCGTGCCCTCCGAGGTCGTCGGCGCCGGTTCTGGCGCCTCCGCGGTCGTCGACGACGACGACGGGTCCGGCGAGGTCCCGGGCGACACCGTCGTCACCGCCCCGAGCGTCGCGCCGACCGTCGCCGAATCGCGCCCGCCGTCGTCGCCGCAGCCTGTGCTGAAAAGACCCACGCACATCGGGACCGCCAGGACCGCGCGACGGATGCTTTGCCGATTGCTGAGATTCATCAGACCACCTCCACTCCACACAATCACTCGCCGCCCGCCCGCCGGTCAACGCCGCGGTCGCGACGCCGTCGCACTACCGCGCTCGCGTAGATTGCTCATATGCTTTAAGGGACATGCACTTTCAGCCATATCCCACCTTTGGCAAGCGCGACGGCGCCGGCCCAGCGGCCTGTCCGCGCCGGCGGCCCGCGCGCCAGTCTTCGCAGTCCTCGCATGCAGGGTCAGATTCTGGGCACAAAACCAGCGCAAACTCACAACTGTCTCCAGATCCTCTGGCCTCCCTCCAGGCGCTGCGCGCAATTTCCGCCGCAGCGAGGCGCCGTCCCACGCGTCTTTTGCGCAGTCGAGCCTGCCATGAAGGACGACCCGCGAGCAATCACGCTCGCGGCGGACGCCGCGCCGCGAGGGCTTCGCGGATCGCATCGGCGTCCCTGCCCCGCCCCGCGCACCGGCATCCGCGCCAGCGAAGCGATGGCCCAAATCGCCGCAGCGAGGGCGATCACTCGATGCAGTCTCAAGCGGGTTGAGCTTGTACGGTACCGCAGTGTCGCGGTCCGGCGAATCATGGGCCCTGATTCGGGGCATGCACAAGGAGCGAATATGAGGGGTCGGTGGTCTCGACCCCTCCGGGTCGCCGGTCGCGGCCTTGGGCGTGCCGGCGCGCACGAAGTCGAGGGCGTGGCGCCGTCTCGTAGCCGTCGTCGGTGACGGCCTCGAACAAATCCAGGCGCAGAATGCGGCTACCACGGACGGCCTGCTGGCGACCGGCTCGTGAGCCGGGTTGAGCGATCCTGGCGCTTTTTTGTCCTAGCGACATCGCGCCCCGGCGCGGGTTGAAGGCGGCGTCATGAACCCGATGACCCTGCTTCGCTTGAGCTCTCCCGGGCCGCGACCGCTCGCGTGCGCCCTGCTCCCCGCGTTGCTCGCTGCCTGCCCCGGAACCCCCGGCGAGACGACCGCGACCGACCCGACCGGCAGCACCGGCACGACGACCGCGAGCACCGAGACCGAGGGGAGCACGACGGGCGGCGACACGACGATGCAAGAGCCGACCTCGACCACTCGGGGCACGACCGGCACGACGAGCGTCGACACCACGACCGATGACACCACGAGCGGCACGACGCTCGACACCACCACGAACGACACCACCGCCGCGGGCATGCCCGGCGAGTGCGTCCCCGGCGACACCCAGTCCTGCTACAGCGGCCCGGATGGCACCGACGGCGTCGGCAAGTGCGTCGCCGGCGAGCGGCCGTGCGACCGCGACGGCACCTGGGGTCCGTGCGAGGGCGAGGTCGTGCCGACGCGCGAGACCTGCGACGAGCCGGGCGACGAGGACTGCGACGGCGACGACCCGTGCCTCGGCGACGGCGCCTTCAAGTGGGGTCTGACGTTCGGCAACAACGGCAACGACGAGGGCCAGCGCGTCGCCTTCGACGCCGCCGGCAACCTCGTGCTCGCCGTGTGGGGCGACGGCCCGATCGACTTCGGCGGCGGCACGCTGCAGAACGCCGGCAATGACGTGTTCCTCGCCAAGTTCTCGCCCACCGGCGCGCTGCTGTGGAGCGAGCGCTACGGCGACGCGAGTTTCCAGGGCGGGCCCGACTACGGGCTCGCGGTCACGCCTGCCGGCGACATCGTGCTGGCGGGCGTCTTCCAGGGAGAGATCGACTTCGGCGGCGGCGCGCTGACAAACCCGTCGCTGAGCAACGACCTCTTCCTCGTCAAGCTGAACGGCGACGGCGGGCACGGGTGGAGCAAGTCGTTCCATTCCGCCCACCACGCAGAGGTGGCGGATCTGGCCCTCGCCGCCAACGGCGACATCTTGCTGACCGGCACCTTCGGCTACTCCCTCGGCTGGTCCACGCTCGACCTCGGCGAAGGTCCGAACCTGGCCTCGAAGGGCCTGTACGACATCTTCGTCGCCCGGCTGACGTCCACCGGCGCGCACGTGTGGAGCCTGAGCATCGGCGACCCCGATTATCAGTACGGCCGCAGCATCGCCGTCGACGCGGCCGGCAATGCGTACGTCACCGGCTGGTTCTACGGCACGATCGACCCCGGCAGCGGCCCACTGATCTCCGCCGGCTCCGACGACATCTTCCTGTTCAAGCTCGATCCCGCCGGCAACGCGGTGTGGGGCAAGCGCTTCGGCGACGCCGGCAGCCAGAGCGGCCGCGGCGTGACGGTCGACGGCAAGGGACGCGTCACGATCACGGGCGCGAACAGCGGCGCCGTCGACTTCGGCGGCGGTGTGCTCGACGGGCCCAAGGGCCTCAGCTACCTCGCCCAGTTCGACGGCGACGGCGCGCACCTGTGGAGCAGAAAGCTGTGCGTCGATAATTCGATCGCCCACGACGTCGCCACCGACGGCCCCGGCAACATCCTCGTCACCGGCGAATTCCGCATCATGTGCGACCTCGGCGGCGCCCCGCTGATCGCCGTCAAGGATCGCGACGTGTTCGTCGGCAAGTTCACCCCGAAGGGCCAGCACGGGTGGAGCAGGCGCCTCGGGGGCGAGGCGGACCAGTTCAGCACCGCCATCGCCGGCTCCGCCGCGGGCTCGGTCGCCGTCACCGGCAACTCCAACGGCGCCATCGACCTCGGCGGCGGCAGCAAGGCCAACCAGGGCGGCCGCGACGGGTTCGTCGTCGTGTTCGAT
Source organism: Nannocystis punicea (assembly GCF_026965555.1). Taxonomy (GTDB): domain Bacteria; phylum Myxococcota_A; class Polyangia; order Nannocystales; family Nannocystaceae; genus Nannocystis; species Nannocystis punicea. The sequence goes on from NZ_CP114040.1 coordinate 8,766,320, forward strand.
CCATGAGCGGCTGTCGCTCGCCATCACGATCGCTCGCTGTTCACGGCGAACGCCATGGAAAAGCATGCACGTAGCACTCTCCACCGACATCCGGATCCGTATCGTCGAAGCACGTGCGCAAGACAGGCATACCTACGAGCAGCTCGCCGAGCGGTTCGGAGTCGAGCGCGCCAGCGTAAGCCGTGATCCGCTCGGGCGTGCCGCCCCTGTGGGCCGCCGGTTCCACCGGACCTGTCTCTCGCGCCAGACGTAGAATGCGCGGTGTTTCACGCGGATCCTGACCGGCGCTAACACACGCGCGCCTCCGAAAAGAGAAACCGGATCGGGCAATTTTTCGGCGCGTTCGGGCGACTCCAGGCGCCGAGCGGCTCGGCAGTGGCGTCCCCCGGGCGCCCGGTTCACCAAGCCGCACGGAAATGGAACCTGCATGTCCTCCAAGATTCACAATTTCGCTCTTGCACTCCTCTTCCTCACTGGCGCCTGCGACGACGACGATACGGGCGGAGGCTCCGACACCGCCGCGACGGACGCGGCCTCGACGAGCCAGACATCTTCGACGACGACCGGCGACCCGTCCTCGACAACCGGCGACCTGCCGACGACCGGCCCGACCACGGAAAGCGAGACGACCATGGACACCACCTCCGGCGGCCTCGATCCCGACTTCTTGGCCGCATGTGAGGCGTATTGCGAGCACGCGGTCGCGTGCGGAAAACAGCCGGGCGTCGCGGAGTGCCTCTCCTGGTGCAGCGGTCTGGACGAGCAGTGCACCGCCAAGACCCAGGCCTATCTGGTCTGCGCGGCCACCATGAGCTGCGAGGAGCTGGATGGACACTTCGAGGATGGCCCGTGCAGCAACGAGACGTGGGAGTTCGTCCTTTGCACCTCTCCTGACCCCCTTCCTTGCACCGATTCCGGGTACCAATCGGATACCGAGTGCGGGCTGCTCCTCGAGTGCCCTGACGCGCCGGCGCGCGAGTTCAAGTGCGACACCGAAACGTGCACCTGCTTCGAGGGCGGTGTCCAGAGCGCCGAGTGCCCTGCCAGCGGCGTGTGCGGGATGGGTGACATGATCTACAACAAACAATACGAGTGCTGCGGCTGGGACCCGTGACGGCGCTCGCCTGGCTCGCCTTCTTCGCAAGCGTCCGACGGACTGTGTCTGGCGGCGCCCGCGGGGCCTCGGCGACATCGCGGTCGGATGCTCGCTGAGGGCGATACGGCGGAAGACGTCGGCGGCGAGCAGCACTGCGGTGTCGTAGGAGCTCAACACGCGTGAAACCTGTTGTCAGACGTCCATCTCTGCGGCGTCCCCTTTGCCAATCGTTCCGGGCGAACGCCACGAACAGCAATTGTTCGCCGGTCGACTGGCAGTTCTCGACCTTCACCGACATGGTCACGCTGACCGACGCGCAGGTCGACGAGTTCGAGCTCGGCATCGACATCCCGGCGGCGCCGACGCTCGCGCGCGCCGACGACGGCAGCCCCGAGGTCTGGCTGCTCGACGGCGCCGACCTGCAGCGCCGCCGCCACGTCCCCGACGTCGCCGTCGCCGAGGCCTGGCACCTGCAACTCGACACCGCCGCCGTGATGCCGGCCACCGAGCTGCTCGCGCTCGAAGAGGCCCCGCCGCTGCGCCCGCGCCCCACCCTCGTCAAGGGCGACGGCGACACCGTGTGGCTGCTCGACGTCGACCTCGAGCCCGCGCAGGCCGGCAGCGACAGCGACAGCGCGGCCGAGCCGTTGCGCTCGGGGACGACGATCATCCTCGTCGCTGGTGCAGCGGAACCACGACGAACGCCGGCCGCGGAACAACCCGCCCGGCGTGCGAGCCCGCACCGCCGTGAATCACTTGCGCCCGATGCGGCCGTCTGCCACCTTCGTCGCATGACTTGTCTTGACTTGAATGCTCGCTGTCTCCTTGGTCTGCTCGCGTTCACGCTGGCCTGCGAGGGCAAGACCCCGGGCGGCGACACAGAATCCACCGACCCGTCCCCGTCGACCGACTCCCCGTCGACCGACTCCGCGTCGACCGCCCCGACCACCGGCAGCGCCGAGCTGTCGTGCGACATCGAGGTCAACGACAACTACCCCGACGAGGGCATGTTCGCGGTCTTCCCCGAGGGCGACGTCGACGAGCCCTGCACCCTCGCCGGCGCGGTCGAGGCCGACTCTGCGCTCGAGCTGACCCTCCAGTGCCCCGAGTTCACCGCGCAGACCGGCGGCGACTTCGTCCTCCGCATCGAGCGCGGGCCGCGGCCGCAGGTCCTGCCGCCCATGGGGGCGACGCTCGACGTCTTCGCCACCGGCTTCGACCCCGGCTACCCCTACACCAGCCACGCCTGGCTGTCGCTGCGCTCCGGCGGCGCCCTCCTCTACGCCGTCACCCAGGGCGAGGCCTTGATGTCGGAGCTCGGCGACCCGACCGCGTACAGCCCGTTCGGCTTCGAGCGGCTCGACGATTGCGAGTTCGTCGAGGTCGGCGAGACCGGGGTCGTCGACGCCACCCTGCTGTGCCTGTTCGGCGCCCGGTCTCGCCTCTCGGTGCTCGTCGGCGGCGAGCAGGAGCTCGTGATGCTCGAGGGCGAGACCACCACCGTACTCGCCGGCGACGTCCCCTACGCCATCGACCTCGTCGCGGTGCGCCGCCTCAAGGAGTGCAACATCGACCCGCCGGTCGACGAGTTCCCCCGCTACGACTTCGCCCTCGCGGCCCAGTCCGAGTGAGCCCCGGCTCTGCGCCCTGCCCCTCGAATTCGGGCCTCTGGAGCCTCCCGGGAGCGGCTGCCGCTCGGCTCCGCGACCGGGTAGCATCGACGGCCGTGACCCGCACCGAAGGCCCGATCGCCGCCCCCGAGGCGTTGCTCGCCACCCTCGCCGAGTACCGCCAGCTCCACGTACTGTTCGCCGACGTCGACCCGCGCCACGAGTGGATCCTGCGCGTGGCCGGGCCGCCCGAGCTCGACCTCGACGCCGTCGCGCAGGTCGAGCGCGACCTCGAGGCGGAGCTGTCCGACGCCCTGCTCGCGGTGCTCGCCTGCCAGGTGCCGCACCTCGAGGACCACTACGACCTGACCCTGCGCCAGATCGCCGCGCACACCGAGGCGGCCTGGTCGCGCGGCTGTCCTCGCGACCAGGTGGCCGTGGCGCGCACCCAGGACGCCTTCTACTGCCTCCCGCGGCGGATGCGGGCGTGGGCCTCGACGGCGATCGCCACCTGGGCGGACCGCACCCTCTCGGTCCCGCGCCCGCTCGACAGGTGGATCGCCGACGAGCCCATGGGCGGCCTCTGGGACATGCTCTGCGACTTCGATCTGGTCGATCCCGACGCGCACGAGCCGGTGCCCGCGCACGCGCGGCCCGACGCCGCGCCGGCGCTGGTGCCCCGCCTCGTGCGGCCGGTCGCCGCCGCGGCCGCGGTGGCGCGGCGGGTCCAGCACCCGAAGTTCGGCGCCGGCCGGGTGCTGCAGGAGGTCGGCGACGGCGACGCGCGCAAGCTCGTGATCGACTTCGGCGCGCCGCACGGCGTGCGCACGCTCGTCGCCCGCTTCGTCACCGAGCTCCCGCCGGACCGGTGACGCCGTTCAAAGTCCTCGCGGCGCGCGACCGTCAGCGACGGCGACGGCGCCGCAGGTGCAGGCCGACGATCCCGAGGGCGAGGAGCATCGCGCCGACGCCTCGGCTCGCATCGGGAGCGATCGCGCAATTGAGCAGGCCCTCGCCCTCGGCCTCCGCCTCGCACTTGTTGCCCTTGCACTCGACGTCGGCCTCGACGTGGATGTCGATCTCGATGCCGAGCTCGGCCTGCAGCTCATCGGCGCAGGCCTGCAGATCCTCCACCGCCAGGAACTGACCGTCGCAGAAGATCGCGCCGCCGGTCTGCTCGCAGCTCTTCGTGCAGCTCTGGACGACTTCGGTCTTGCACTCGGAGAACCGCGCCGACTGGCAGGAGATCTGGCACTCGCTGCGCGCCGACGCCTCGCACGAGCCCTCGCACACCGCCGAGCACTCGGTGTCGCAGGCGACCTCGTCGTCGAGCTCCCCGCAGCGCGGCTCGCAGCTCTCGCCGCAGGTGTGCGCGCAGGCCGAACGGCACTCGCCGACGTGCTCGGCGCCGGCGCACTTGTCGTTGCAGTCCTGCTGGCAGGCCGACATGCACTTGCCCATCGCGTTGGGCGGATCCTCCGTGCCGGCCTCGGCCTCGCAGTCGGTGTTGCAGCTGGTCTCGCAGCCGCCCACGCACTCGACCTCGAACGACGCGGTGCACTCCCCCTCGCACTCGGTGTAGAGCCGCGACGCGCACGCGGTCTCCACCGCCACCGGCTCGCAGCTCGTCGTGCACTCCTCGGTCGGGACGAACTTGCATTGCGCCTCCGCGAACAGGAAGACCCCCCCGCACGCCTCGAGATCGGCGTGCGCCGTCCTGGGCAGCGCGACCAGGGCGAGCAGCGCCAGCGAGGCACCGATGAGTCGGGTGGACTGGATCGTGGACTTGGTCATGGTAATTCCTCCCAGGTGCGCCCGCGTCGCGGCCTTCGGCGCAGCCACGGATCAGGTCCGTGAATCGCCGCAGCCGACCGCCGAATCATCGTAGGATGATCCACGCTCGCACCGACCCTCGAATCATGATCGGTAAATCCGACCGGGCAAATCACCCGCGGAGAATCCCGGAGTGCGATTATGTAGACATCAGCGATAACGGCGTTCTCCACGGCCCCGATGCGGCGGCAAGGGCGCAATGATGATAGTTCTGACGGGCTCTTGCAGACGAATGGAGGCTTCGGCGCGAGGCTCTACCGACACTTCTCCAGAGGTCCTACCAGCAGCGAACCGAACTCGAGCGGGGCAGGAGGCGCGCTGCCAGCCCGCGGCGCCGCGACGCCGCTCCCGTTTCGTGGTACTCCCCGCGCGTGTCCACCCAGGTCCCCCCCAAGCCGACATCCATCGACTCCCCTCCCGACGAAGGGCTCGCCGCCTTTGTGGGCAAGCGGGTCTACGTCGCCGGCGACTTCGACGTGCTGCCGTGCGGCCTGCTCAAGGAGCAGCTCCGCATGATCGGCAGCCGGATCGAGACCCACCTGTCGCGGAAGACCAACCTCCTGATCCACGGCGCGAACGCCGAGGCGGAGCTCGAGCGGGCGCGTCCGCTGGGCGTGCGGACGATGACCGAGGTGCCGGTGCTCCTCGCGCTGCGAGCCGCCGGCGAGCTGCCCGACAGGTTGCTTGCCGCCCTGGGAGTCCGCGGTCCGCTGCCCTTCGACAAGGAGATCCCGCCGCCGCCGCGCGTACAGACGCTGAACCCCGAGCCGGACGACATCATGCGCGCGAGCGAGGCGATCCGCGCCGCGCAGCTCGACAGGTACGGCCTGACGATCGCGCAGCTGCTCCGCTGCTGGTGCCGCGCGTTCGCCGAGCGCCCGGATATCCGCGTCCTCCACGCCACCGCCGATCGCCCCGCCTCCCCGGCCACCCTGGCCGCCCTGGCGCCCCGGCTCCCCGCCCACGCCCTGGCCCTCGCGGCCGAGCTCGGCTCCTTGCACTTCCGCTGGGTCTTCAAGGGCGAGCGCGACGAGGCCGGCAGCGACCTGGGCCACAACGGCGGCCGGATCAACTTCGTCGGCTTCGACGCGCTCCGCTGGTGCGCCGAAGACGAAAGCTACGACGCCAAGTTCGACGAGCTCCAGGCGGAAGGCAGCACCTTCCTTCGCCACGAGCTCGAGGCGTCGCCCGCCGACGCCCGCCTATGGTTCATCCATACGAGCGCCGAACCGCGGGCCCTCGGCACCGTCGAGAGCTACCTGGCGCACGGGGCCGGGCGCGCGTTCGTGTGGTACTGGCAACGGCGCGGCGACTCGGAGACCGACGCGCTCGTCGCCCGCCTCACCGCCGCATCGCTCCCGAGCGCGACGCCCGCCGACGAGGTCGTGGCCGGCCTGTGCGCCCGCAGCCTCGCCCCGGCCGAGGCCCAGGCGCTCCAGCGCTGGCTCGGCCCCGACGCAGTGCTCCTGCTGCCCGCATAGCCGCCGCCCACTCGGGGCAGTCCAGGGCGTCGCCTCAATAGCTGATGTTCGTGGTGCTCGCGCGGATCCCGGCCTCGAACTTCGTCGAAATGACGGTACCGCCCACGGGTTGCCCCGAGGGGCCGAACTGGGCCGCCCGGAAGTCGATGTCGATGATGCGAATGACCGTGGTGCCGTCGGTCGAATATCCCGTGATGACGGAGCGTTGCGGGGTCGGATTGCTGGCCCCCGGCACCTGCCAGTCCTGCCGCCGCTCGATCAGGGTCCCGTCCGGTCGGGTCGTATCGCTCACCTTGTCTGCAGGTCGGTTCGGCGACCACGGCCCCGGCACCGACTTCGGGGCCGCGGCGAGCACCGGTTGAATCACCTCGCCCGGCTTGAGCTTGGCGCGAGAGACCAGCAGGCCGTCGCGGAAGCGAAACACCGACGCGCTCTTCTCCTTCCCTTGCGGCGAATAGACCTTGATCATCAGCGCGCCGTCCTCGATCGCGCCGCGGGGGTCGAACGCGACGCCGCCGTAGTCGGAGTGGACGGTCTCCTTCACCGTGGTCCCGTCGGCCGCGTAGTTGGTCGACCGCAATTCGCTCGGCACGCCCTGCGCCGTCAAGATCGAGCGTGACGCGGTCGTGAGCGTCGAGCCGGACGAATAGTACGAGATGCCGAGCTCGCCACCCATCAGGCGCGTGCCCACGAGCTTCGCCTTCGAGAAGTCGATCTCGAACCGGCTGGCCGAACCCGGCGGCCCCGCGCTCGTCATGGTGTACGTGCTGAACAGCTCCTGCGCGTACTCCAGGGCGGCCTCGTCCGTGGGCTTGCCCTGAGGGTCGGCGATCGAGAGCTTGGCCGTGCCCGAAGCAGGCCAACCGGCGGCGTTGAGCACCAGCCCGCCATAATCCCCGCTCACCTGCTTTCGCAGCGATCCGTCGGTGTTCAGCAGCTTGGTCGTCGACGTCTGCACCCGCCCCTGCGCGTCGACGACGACCTCGCTCTGGGCGTGCGGCGCCCCGCCGGCCAGCGACGACTTGTATTGCACCTTGGCACCCGTGTCGGAGACCTCCGCGTAGGTCGCCTTGCCGGTGAGGGCGACCTGCGCGCCGTCCGGTCCGTAGTGCACGACCGAGATCGATTTGGGCATGCTCTTGCCGAATCGGGCGATCGTCTCGGCCACCGATTGAGCCTCCTGGAGCGACCATGGCTGCGTCATAGAACCTCCTCGTCGTTCAACGTTTCCCTGTCAGGGAGCGCCGCAGGGACGCAGGGCGCGGCCGCCCGGGTCTTCGCGTCGATCACCTGGATGATCCGGTTCATCAGCGACACACCATCCGCGCGTGTGGTCGCCTTCTTGTAGGAGAAGCGCATGTCGAGGCTGACCCGCGTCACCTCCGACGTGTTGTCGACCGAACCGTGGCCCAGGTACCCGCCGTCGAAGATCAGCACCTGACCGTAGCGCACGGGCACGGGCGCGAAGTCTGCCCTGCCGTAATCGCTCTCCAGCCAGATGGTGGCGCCGCCGTCGACATCGACGAACGGGAGCCAGAAGTTGACCTGGTCGGGTCGCTTCGTCACGCAGATGTCGTGGTGAAACGAGCTCACGCTGCCCGTCCCGGGCAGGTGGATCCGCAGCTTGGGATGGCTGGTGTAGGAGATACCTCGCCCGACCAGCGGCGCCAGGACGCGCAGCATGAAACCGTGATAGAGCCGCCAGAAATCGGCGTCCTCGGGCTGGCGCGCCATCATCTCGCAGATCCGCACGTTGTCCTTCGTGCTCAGCCTGGGGGGCCGTCCCTCACGTTCCCGTTGCTGCTGCACATACTCGTGCAGCCGCTCGAGGCGCTTCACTTTATAGACATCTCGACCGATCACCGCCGCGAACGGGAACCGGGCCGTATCGTACGACAGCAGGACGTGGGTCCGCTGCGGCAGCGCCCCGGCCTCGCGCGCGAGCTGGGAGCGGTCGACGTCGGCCAGAGCCTGGGCTGCCATCACCATGATCGTCAATCCGTGTCGTCGCCGTGCAGGCGAGTCAGCACCTGCCGCACGCGGGCCAGGTTGGTCGAAGCGCGTTCGTAGCCCTCCCACAGGAAGAGCCCGCCCTTGGCGTTCGCTCCGACCATGATGGTGACGAGGTGGCGCCACGCCCATCCGGGCAGGCCGAGCCGGGGCGAGCCCGCGAGCAGCACGCGAGCGGCGGCTTCGTCCATCACCCCCATGCCGCGCAGCGCCGCCGGGACGCCGCGCTTCGACGTGGCATTGCCGTGGATCAGCGGACGCAGGGTGACCGGATCGAGCGCGAGAGTGACGCGACCCTCGGCCAGCGACGCCGGACCGCCGGTCCACGACAAGTCGAGCCCTTCAGCGCGCGCCACGACCCTCTGCCCGGCGATCACCAGCTCCTCGGCGCCGATGTTCATCGTCACGAGCTCGGCCTGGGCCCCCTGCTGCACGAGGAGGCGACACGCGCCGTGAAAGTACGGCGCGAGCCAGGCCTGCTGGACCCGCGCCGACAGCGGGACCACCATGTCCCCGACGCGGAAATGATCGGAGGCGATCGTGAGGGGCCTTTCGGTCGCCCCCCCGTCCACCTCGACGACGAGGGCGCCCGCCGACGTCGGCACAATGGAGACAGTGCAGAACTCGCCCGTCTCGTCCCTGCCGGCATAATCACCCACGAGGGCGCTGGCGGGCAGGCGCGGCCGGGGCACATGCTCGAGCGCGACCACCTTGTGCCCGGACCCCGGCGTCGCGTTCGCCGGCCACACCAGGCCGACCCACCGCCGCTTGCCCCGCGGCGTCAGATCGGGCTGGAGATAGCCGGAGCAGGGGTTGCCCGCCTCCGCGGTCCAGCTGAGCACGCCCTTGTCGAAGCGAATCCCCGCGAGCCTGCGACCGTCGAGATCGACGCGAGTCACCGCGGCGCCGACGCGCCCGTGGATCGACAGCGACGTCTCGGCCTCACCGATCAAATACAGACCTGTCCAGGCGGCCAGGCTGCGGCGGAGCAGCGATTGCAGGTCGCCCGCCATCGCCCGCCAGTCGGCCGCCATGCCCTCGCCGCGGCTCCACGCCTCGGCCGCGGCGTGGGCCTGCCCGGCAGGCGCCCGCTTCATGGCCGCCAGCAGGCTCGCGGTGCAGGTCTTGCGATTCAGCAGGGTCTCCAGGATCCGCCGGTTCTCCGACTCGCCCGTCGAGCGCATGCCCTTCGCCGCCAGCTGGATCCCGCCGGGATCGCGCTTGATCAGGAGGTCGCGCTCGCGGACCGACAATCCCCCGTCCCAGGCCGCCAGCGTGCCTGCCGGATCGGCCCGGTAGCGCTCGCGCAAGGCCTCGTTCTCGCACAGGTCGAGGACGAATCGCGCCGCCGGCGTGTCCGGCTGCCATTGATAGCTCTGCGGGACGTCGAACGTCGCGAAGTCACGGAACGCACGCCGCTCACGCGGGCCGTACCGATCGATCACCCGCAGCGCCTCGGTCGTCTCCCGCGTCGATTGCCCGGGCCGGAGCAGGCCGAGACGCGCGAGCATGGCTGGATCCGCCGGCGCCGCCTGCCTGGGCGGCAGATAGAAGGTCGAGATCCCCGTGACCCAGTTCTGGGTCGCCGGGTCGCGCAGGGCCGCGATCGTCAAGCGGTCGATGACCGGATCGACGCCGGGGTAGCGCGAACCCACGTAGTTCACCACCGGGTGCTCGGGCCCGTAGAGCGCCTCGAGGTAGTCGAGCAACACGGAGAAGTTGCTGTTGAGATAGCCCTGCCGGCGATAGCCGAGCTCGCCGATCAGGCCGACCTGCCACAGCACCAGATGCAGCCCGACATCCGGCCGGCGGCCGCGGATCAACATGTCCGTGGCCTCGTACATCTGCATCCCCGGCTGGCTCGGGTCGACGCCGAGATCGGCGCACAGAGTGTCCAATGCGCTGACCGCCGGCCGCATCTCGGCCCGATGGCCCTCCCTCCGCGCGATCTGGAGCGCCCGGTGGGTCGCCAGCACGAAGATGCCGGGGTGGCCGTAAAACACCGCCACCACGCGCTTGCCCTGACGAACCGGATGCAGCATCGCCTCGGCCATCTGCATGTACGTGAGATAGCGGCGCTTGGCGTCGTCGTAGAGCACGTAGAGGTCGTAGGCGTCGGGACGCTCCGTCAATAACCACACCTTGGTCGCAGGATCGGCGACGCAGTAGAACACGTGGTCGGCCGCACGAATGCGCGACTCGTCCGCCCGCGTGAAGCCCACCGCCTCGATCCCCGAGCCCAGGATCTCGAGCACGCCGGGTCGCTCCGGAGGCGCGAGGGTCTGCGCGTCGTCCGAGACCGTCGCCGCTCGGGCGGCGATCTCCCGCGCCAGCTGGCGCCAGCGGCGACGATGAGCCTCGGGGTCCGGGTAAGCATGGGATGGCGGCTGCGGGCGGCGTGCGGTCATGACATTCCCTCGCTATGGTGGCGCTCACGCCTTCAGATAAGCCATCGCCACCGTGACGCCGACCTTCACCGGCAGGGGCTGGCCCTGGAAGGTGGCGTTGGCGAGCGTCTGGAACGCGAGGTAGGCGTTCGCGCCGGTGTTCGGGGCCATCTGCGCCACCACCGCGGCCTTGTCGTCGTCCGACCAGCGCCAGTTGTTCATCTCGGTGTCCGCCTGGCTGTTCTTGGTCTGGACGATCGACGCCAGAGCGACCTGAAGGGTCATCGAGTCGCCGTTCACCTCCTGGACGTATTGACTGAAGGTCGTCCAGCGGGTCGCCACCGGGATCCCGTCGTTGAGCATGTAATTGACCAGCAGACCGAGGCCCGTCGTCTGTCGCGGCTGGAGGTTCTCGAAGGCCTCCTCGTCCTTCTGCTTCCAGGCCTCGAGGAGCGCCCCCACCGACTGGAACGCCACGTAGATCGTCACGCCCTCGATCAAGAACGGCAGCGCCTTGGTCATGATCCAGTTGCCCACCGAGTTCAGGAGCTTCGAGATCGCGCCCGGCTGCACGTCGACGTCGGTGTCGATGTCGATGTCGATGTCGATGTCGATGTCGTTTTCCGTCACCACGTCGATGTCGATGTCCACGTCGACATCCACGTCCACGTCGACCACGGCGATGAAGTCGACGTCCACGTCGACATCCACGTCCACCTCGACGTCCACGTCGATGTCGATGTCGACGTCGACGTCGACGTCGACGTCGACGTCGATGTCGATGTCGACGTTGATCGGGTCGGCTGCGTCCCCCACCGCGGTATCGGGGGCTGCGCTGTCACCCGCGCTGTTCAGCGCGCCGCGCACCTTGTCGGCCAGCTTGCCGACGTTATCGGCCAGCCATTTCAGGCCGCCGGGGATGGAGGTGAGCAGATGGATCGCGGCGTCGACGGCCATGACCACCTGGATCGTGAAGAACGCGCCGTAGGCGAGGTCGTAAAGGACCGAATACCAGGGCAGCTGCGGCTCCTCGTAGGACTGGGCGATGAATTGCTGCCCGTCCAGGGTGCCGACGAAGCCCCAGGTGATGATGTCGGGCTGCCCTTCCCAGGTGAGATCGCGGATGATCGCGTTCAACACCACGCCGTTGCTCGCCGTCGCGCCGGGGCCCGTCAGCTTGTTGTTGGCGAACGTCAGGTCCGTCGAATCGCCCGAGACAGCCACGTAGGTGGCCTTGCCGTCGGCGATGGTCAGCGTGCCCACCTGGGTCTTCGGCAAGATGAAGCCCATCGAGCTGGCAGGCGGCGGCTCATAGCAGTAGTAGGTCCCGGGAAAGGCGTAGAGCTGGTTGGAAGCCCAGTAGCCGATCGCCGTGAACAACCCCATGGTCACCCCCGACGCGTCGTTCTGGGAGAAGAACGCCGCCGCCGCGTCGACCAGGCCCGCGACCGGGGTATTCTCCACCAGCGCGCTGAACTCGAGCGCCACCGGCGAGAACGGCTGGCTCGAAAAGTTCTGGTAGAAGGTCCAACCGGCCTGGGCCACCGTCAGATCGGCCGGGGCCACGCTGATCGACCCGGAGCCCGGCGTCAGCGCGTCCGCCACGCTGACCTTGACCGGCTGCTCGTTGGCCTGCCGCGTCACCACCACCCGCGCGATCGGCTCGTCCGTCGTGAAGTTACCCACACCATTGGCCGGGACGGTGCCCAGCAGGGTGTAGGTCGGCACGTAATCGGCGGGGTCCGACGAGGGCGGATTCGTCGGCGCCTGGCTCATCGTCGTATAGACATTGAGCGCCTCGCCCACCGTGCTGGTGACCTGGATCGGATAGGTGGCGGCCGCGTCGCCTGCGCGCGCGGGGAGCCGTCCAGGACCGGCGGAAGGGGTCTTGTCTGCAGTCATGGGTGCTCCGGCGTAGGCAATGGTTCGAGCCGCTCGATTCGGCGCGACGAGCGGGCGGTTGAATTTCGCGGGCGGTTCTGCAGCGGCGGCGGCTCCCGCGAGACCTCCGCCGCCTGCGGTCAGTGTTCTTGACAGGCCTGACGCTCACACTTCGGGGACCACGCCGTCCTCGAAGGGCTCCTCCGTGCCGCTCTCGGCGTCGTCGGCGTTGTCGCTGCTCTCGTCCGCGACCTCCGAGGCCTCTTCCTGCACCTCGACCGCGTCCGCGATCTCTGCCTTGGTCTCGGCGGAGACCGCGTCGCCCATGTTTTCGGTGATGTCGGGGATTTGTTTGTTGACGCTGTCGAGGCCCTGGTTGGCGCCATCGAGATCGCCCGCGTTGAGTTTCTGCTTCGCGTCCACCAGATCGCCCATGGCGCTCTCGATCTCCGGAGTGTTTTCGATCTCGGCGAGCGTGTCGAGCTGCGCCTTGGCGCTGTCGAGGCCGCCGTCGATGTTGTCTCCCGCAACCCCGTTGAGGGCGTCGCTGCTCACCACTCGGGCGTCACTCACCGACTGGCTGAACTCGGCGTCGCTCTCCGGCATCTTGACCTCGCCGCTGAGGTCGACCGAGTCGATGCGCGCCTGATTCTCGGAGGCGACGGAGTCGCCGACCTCGCTGCTCGCCTCGTCCGCGTCGTTCTCCTGCTGCGCGTCGGGCTCCTTCCCGTCGTTCTCGTTGGCCTGGTCGTCATTGAGCTTCTTCGTCTTGCCCACCAGCTTCTGCTTCAGGAAGTCGAGCGCCATCCACACGCCCATCGCCTCCAGGAAGTAGGTCAGGACCTTCTGGAACGTGAGGCCCGACCAGAACTTCGACCAACCCGACTCGTTGTCCGAGTCCGGGGCCAGCGGGATCGCAATCACCGACTTGTTGAGGATCTTGCCGGTCAGGACCACCCACGCAGTGGTCTCCGTCTGCTTCCCGGTGAAGGTCCCCTTGAAGCCGTACGAACAATTGAGCGCGACGGCCCCGCCTTCGCTGTCGATGACCTGCCCGTCCACGAAGGTCAGCGTGCTGGCGCTGCCGTCCGACGGGTTGAGGGTGATCGTCATCCCGCTCTGACGGTCGGTCGGATCGGCGGGCGACGGCGGATTGGCCTTCTGCGCGAAGACGATCGTGCCTTCCGACGTGGCGCCCTTCTTGCCCGCCTCCGGCGCGGAGTACACGTAGTAGGTCTGTCCGAGCTTGGCGCTGTCGGCCATGCCCCAGATGTAGGCGAACCCGCGCAGCCAGGTGCTCACCGCCACGTAGCTGGGGAAATCGAGCCCCTTGAAGGTGTCGTACTGGTTGAAGAAATCGGCGATGGCCTTGTCGATGTCCGCCACCGTCTTGAGCCGCAGCGCGTCGGACATGGCCGCCTGGAACGCCACCGCCATCTTCGACGTGGGCGACGTCATGATGTTCTGGCAGAACGCGTAGGCCTTGGCCATGTTGTCCGCCGCGGCCTTCGTGACGGTGATCGGCGGGTAGCTGAGCGAGTCGAAGTCCAGCGACTGCCCGACGACCATCACCGGGAACAGCGAGTCGGTCTGCGAGAACATCAGGTCGTAGATGTAAGAGGGTTTGGTGGCCCCGTTCTTGTCGACGTAGGTCTCGTTCAGCGTGATGGTGTCGGTCGCACCGTCGGCCAACACGGTGGCGCCGGATTGGCCGGTCAGCGCCTTCAGCTCCTGCAGATAGCCCTGCTTCGTCGAGTTCTGCGCGACGTTGGTCGAGGAGTTGAAGGCGTTGAGCACGACGACGCTCTTGCCCGATGAGTTCGTGATCTTGCAGTCGGTATTGATGGCCATTGTCGCTTCCTCGGTTGCGAAAAAATCAGGCCCGGCCCCGCCAGCGCCGGTGCACGCCGTTCTCGATCCCATTGAGAATATGAAGACTCTCCGAGCCGAAGCTCGGGTGAATCGAGCCATCGACCTTTCGGGGCCGTCGCCACGGTTCCCCTTCAGGACTCGCTCGAGCGCGCGAACGAGCGCCGCCCCACTTCGGTCGTCGTATCCCTCTAGAAATGGTTCATATCACCGACCCGTTTTACCGTCAACTCGGACCGTCATTCATAACACCGTATTCTTCGACGTCTCCGGTGGTAGCGAAGGCCATTGCGATCGATCCCCGAGCGGCACGATACCCCCAACCACATTTCGGTTGCACATAGGCTCGTCCTCGCCGAGCTCCTCGCGTGAAACATCGTGCGGCTCGATGCTTTGGCGGCTCGCCTCACCGCAGTCGAACGCGGCGGCGAGCCGACGAATCATGGGACACCGTTCGCTGATCGGCGCCGACGGGAAGGATCGCAGTTGGTCGTATTCGCTCGCAGGCGCTCGCGCTGCGCCGGGAGCCCGGCGACTTCGACCTGCGCACCGTCTATAGAGGTTCGGAGGGATGTCATGATGTTCATCTCCGCCCCTGCGCCGCCGGAGCCAGAGGACGGTCACCGGTGAGCGATATCGCCACCCCATTTCCCGCGCCTGTTCCGCGGCGGGGGAGACAGACTCCGAGGCCATTCAGCACCACACGCCGATCGCGTCCCCCGCACTGAGCTCGCCCGCCCGCAATCTCCGATTGACCCGATCCAGGACCGCGGTGCAACGGAGAGCGTCGCCACGACGCATGGGAATGTGCATCGATTCGGTCTATCGCGGGGGCGCCATCGACTCCGCGTCGCGAGGGTGAGCGCAGTCGGATGGCGGCGTCTGTGGAACAGGTCGCCGCTCACAGCCGCGCCGCGAGGAGGATCGCGTCGACTCGCTCCGCGAATTCGCGGGCTGCGCCTTGGTAGGCCGCGCGCGTCGTCCCGAGGTACGGGGCATAGCATCGCAGCTGATACGACGTCGGTCCGTCCGGCTCCGCGTGGAGCAGCCCGTCCTCGAACTCGAACAATTCGGTGTGCCCGATCTGCGACGCCACCACCAGCCCCGGCGAGCGGCTGCGGACCCGGTCGAGCAGGGGCTTTGAAATGGCTCGCTCGAGCTGCACGCACTTGCTGAGGTGCAGGTAGGAGACGATGAACTCGATCGCCCACGTCGAGACCCGCGGGGCGACCTGACGACCGCGCTTGAAGCGGGACTCGGAGCGCTCGTAGTCCGGGACGAACTCGTGAGTGGGCGGATCTTCCCGGGCCAGGTCGCGGAACATGGGCCCCCAGTGGCGATCGTTCTCGCCTCCCGTCAACAGGGAGAACGCGGCGCAGTTCGGCACCTTGACGAGGCCCCAGCTGTCCCGCAGGACGCGCCCCCAGCCGCCGATCCGGGCGAGATCGTCGAGCAGGACGATCCACTCGCGCACTGCCAGCGGGAGCGCCTTGCCGACCCGCGCCTCGGCCGCGCCGACGCGCTCGACGGTCCGCCCGACCGCCCCGGTGTCGAGTCCGTGCCAGCGCAGCAGGAACTCCCGAATGACCTGGAAGCGCCCCGCGGTGTCGTCCGGGAAGCGGTGGAGCGTGGGCTGATAGGCCTGAGTCACGAGGCCGCGATCGTACACCGGCGCGAGGGCCCGCTCGAGCGCCGCGAGGGATGGAGGGCACCGGCGACGCACTTCGCGCCTCCGCGCATGCTCCTCGAGGCATGTCTCCCAAGACATGCTCATAAAGACAGCTCCGGAGCGACACCACGCCGGGGATCGCCCGATCCGCCGTCCGAATTTTGAAATTGAAAGCCAAAGTTGAACCTACCTCACGCAGCCTGGCCGCCACGCCCAGGCAACGGCCTGTTGACCCGAGTTTTTGAAAACTGTTATCAAAATTTCCCCCACGCAAAACCGCGCACGATTCGCCTCGAGGCCCTCTCATGCACGCTCGTCGTTCGACCTCCATCCTCCTCACCGCCGTCCTCTCGCACGCCGCCTGCGGCGACGACGGGACCACCAGCGCGAGCGACACTGCCGACACTACCGGCACCACCACCGGCTCCACCGGCGCCGTCGACCCGACCACCGCGCCGACGACCACGAGCCCGAGCACGAGCACGACCGAGCCGGAGACGGGCACCACCCAGCCGCTCACCTCCACCACGGACGAGACCACCACGCTCGACGTCACCACCAGCGCCACCCCGGCCACCACCACGAGCGACACCACCACGAGCGACACCACCACGAGCGACACCACCACGAGCGACACCACGAGCGACACCACCACGAGCGACACCACGACCACCACCGGCGTCGTCGACGACAGCCCGCCCCTCGTCGTCCTCGCGCGTCCCTTCGACAACGTCTACCTCGCCAGCCGTCGGCTCGTCGTCACCGGCCAGGCCACCGACGACGTCGAGGTCGTCGCCGCCGACGTGATCGTCAACGGCGAGGCCCCCGTCGCCCTGACGATCGTCCCCGGACCTGTCCTCGAGTTCAGCGCCGACCTCCGGCTACGGCGCGGCTGGAACACGCTCGAGGTCGTCGCCCGCGACGCCGCCGACAACAGCGGCAGCGACGTGCGACACGTCCACGTCGGCGTGCCCGTCGCCGCCGGCGGCGCCCACTCGCTCGCGCTCGCGGGCGGCGCGGCCTGGGGCTTCGGCCGCAACAACGAGGGCCAGCTCGGCGTGGGCGACCTCGTCGATCGGCTCGAGGCGGCCGCGATGCTGAACCTCGACGACGCAGTCTCTTTGTCGGCCAACCTCAACCACTCGCTGGCCGTCACCGAGAGCGGCGCAGTCAAGGTGTGGGGGCGCAACGACGAGGGCCAGCTCGGCCAGACGCCCGGCGCCGACGTCTCCACCCCCGCGATCCTCGACCTGCCCGAGGTCGTGCTCGTCGCCGCCGGCCAGCGCCACAGCCTCGCGCTCACCGAGGACGGCCAGGTGTGGTCGTTCGGCCTCGACAACGCCGGCCAGCTCGGCCGCGACGGCGACTCCCTGCCCGCCGTCGTACCTGACCTCGAGGACATCGTCGCCATCGCCGCCGGCGGCACCTACTCGCTCGCGGTCGACGGCACCGGCGCAGTGTGGGCGTGGGGCAACGGCAGCGACGGTCAGCTCGGCGACGGCATGGTCCTCGACTCACCTGTCCCGAAGGTCATCTCGATGGTCGACGCCGCGGCGGTCGCCGCCGGCAAGGCCCACACTCTCGCCGTCGCACCGCTGGGCGCCCTGGCCGTCTGCGGCCTCAACGTCTCCGGCCAGCTCGGCGACGGCATGAACGCCGACAACGAATTGCTGCCGGTCGCCGTCCCCGAGTTCGCCGACGTCCTGACCGTCGCCGCCTCCGGCAACCTCTCACTCGGGCTGGCCAGCGACGCTGCGCTGTGGGCCTGGGGTCAAAACTTCTCCGGCCAGCTCGGCCTCGGCGACAACGCAGATCGCCCCACGCCGACCGCTGTCCCCGGCCTGCCGCCCGTGCGAGCGATCGCCGCCGGCCTCGCCCACACCGTCGTGTTCGACGAGAACGGGGCCGTCTGGGCCTGGGGCCTCAACTCGTTCGGCCAGCTCGGCAAGGGCGACGCAGGCAACGCTACCAACAGCGCCGTGCCCTTGCTGGTCACCCTGCCCTGATTCGTGGTCGACAAAGAACCTGCTGGCATTCCAGCGAGATGTTCTCCGCCGTCGTTCGGCTCGTGAGCTGATCCGGAGGCGCCCAAGGCACGCGCGGGACCATGGGCTTGCTTCGATATCCGCGGGATTGAGCCAACGTCCGTGCTTCGGGTGTAGTGCACGGTGAAGCGGCTCCACGTCGAGCCGGCCTCGGCGCGGCCTCCGCCGCCGCTCATGAACCTCCTGTCCCCGAGGACATCTTGGTCGGCCCCTCGCCGGCGGCCGCGACCCGCGCCTCCTCTTTCGGCACGATCGACGGTGTAGGCCGGCTTTTTTCGACCAGGGTCACGCGCAAGCCACCGCGAGCGGACAAGACTGTTCGCCCAGCAGCATCAATCTCGGGCTTTATTTCGCGGCCTTCGGTGCGAGACTGGTGGCGCGTATGAACCTCGGAGACTCGATCAAGCACGACCGCTGCCCCGTCCGTGTGATCCGCGGGCAAAGCCTCCCGGACGTCGAGGTCCACCGCGGAGTCCGGGTGCGCGACGCGTTTGAGCGCCACTTCCACGCGGAGGCCCACGTCATCCATGTCCTCGCCGGCGCGCGCGTGCAGACCGTCGGCCGTCGCCAGCACACCCTCGCGCCGGGCGATGTGCTGGTCATCCCGCCGGACGAGGTCCACTGCGGCGCGTCCTCGCACCGCGAGGGCTGGACGTTCGTCTCGCTGTATTGCTCGCCCGTGGCGCTCGAGCGCGCGGCCGACGAGCTCGCGCCCGACGGTGCGGGAGAGTCGCGCCGCGCCGTGCGCCCCGAGCTCGACGAACACCCGGGCAGCGGACGACTCGTCACCGAGCTCGCCGCAGCGCTGGAAGACACCCCGCTCGCGGCCCAGACAGCCTGGCTCGCCCTCGCGTCTCGCCTGCTCCGCGGCCGCAGCGAGCCACCTCCGCGCCGCCGCGAGCGGGCTCTGGTGAAGCAGGTGCGAGAATTCCTCGACGCACACCTCACCGCGCCGGTCACGCTCGATCAGCTCGCGGGGGTCACCGGCGTCAGCAAGGAGCACGTCGTGCGCAGCTTCACCGCCGATGTCGGGCTGGCGCCGCATTCGTACCAGATCAACGCGCGGATCGAGCAGGCCAAGCAATCTCTGCTCGCCGGATCGACCATCTCGGAGGTCGCGCTCACGCTGGGTTTTCACGACCAGAGCCATTTCACGCGGCACTTTCGCCGAATCGTCGGTATCTCTCCCGGGCGATTCACGCGGCCGCGCAGGGCGGCGTGAGCGCGACATCAACATCGTACAAGACGGCGCGGGGCCGGGCGGCCATCCTCGTCCGGCGCCGCTTCGATGCGCCGCGCCGGAGAGCCCATGACAGACGCAGCCGACGCCGATCTCGTCCTCTACAACGGCCGAATCACGACGATGGACTCGCAGGCGCCCGCCGCCTCGGCGGTCGCGGTGCGGGACGGTCGATTCATCGCGGTCGGCGACGACGCGGCAGTCCTCCGTCGCGCCGGCGCCGAAGCCCGACGGATCGACCTCCGCGGCCGCAGGGCCATTCCGGGCCTCATCGATTCGCACCTGCACCTGATCCGCGGCGGCCTCACCTACAACAGTGAATTGCGGTGGGACGGCGTCGCCTCGCTCGGCGAGGCGCTGCGACGGCTGCGCGAGCAGGCCCTGCGGACCCCCCCGCCGCAGTGGGTGCGCGTGGTCGGCGGCTGGTCGGAGTTCCAGTTCGCCGAGCGGCGCATGCCGACGCTCGACGAGCTCAACGCCGCCGCCCCCGACACGCCGGTGTTCGTGCTGCACCTCTACGCGCAGGCGCTGCTCAACCGCGCTGCGCTGCGCGCCGTCGGCTACACCCGCGACACGCCCGATCCGCCCGGCGGCGTGATCGTGCGCGACCGCCACGGCGAGCCGACCGGCCTGCTCGTCGCCAAGCCCAACGCGTGGATCCTCTACGCCACCCTCGCCAAGGGCCCGCGGCTCGCGCTCGACGACCAGCGCAACAGCACCCGTCAATTCATGCGCGAGCTCAACCGGCTCGGCGTCACCGGGGCGATCGACGCCGGCGGCGGGTTCCAACAATATCCCGAGCACTATCAGATCATCGAGGAGCTGGCGGCCGCCGGGCAATTGACCGTGCGGGTCGCCTACAACCTGTTCACCCAGCGCCCCGGCCAGGAGCTCGACGACTTCACCCGCTGGTCGAGCACCCTGACCCCGGGCGCCGGCGACGGCTACTATCGCCTCAACGGCGCCGGCGAGATGCTCGTCTATTCGGCCGCCGACTTCGAGGACTTCCTCGAGCCGCGGCCCGACCTCCCGCCGCACATGGAGGACCAGCTCGGCGCCGTCGTCGAGCACCTCGTCGCCAAGCGCTGGCCGTTCCGCCTGCACGCGACCTACGACGAGTCGATCTCGCGCATGCTCGACGTGTTCGAGGCGGTCGACCGCAAGGTCCCGTTTCAGGGCCTGCGGTGGTTCTTCGACCACGCCGAGACCGTCTCGCCGCGCAACATCGATCGGATCGCCGCGCTCGGCGGCGGCATCGCCATCCAGCACCGCATGGCCTACCAGGGCGAGCACTTCATGCGCCGCTACGGGCCGCAGGCCGCCGCCGAGGCGCCGCCCGTGCGGCGCATGCTCGCGGCCGGGCTCCCCGTCGGCGGCGGCACCGACGCGACGCGCGTCGCCAGCTACAACCCGTGGGTCGGGCTCGGCTGGCTCGTGTCCGGCCGCAGCGTCGGCGGCACCGAGCTGCTCGGCCCCTCCGGCCGGCTCTCGCGCGAGCAGGCGCTGCGGCTGTACACCGCAGGCAACGGCTGGTTCTCCGGCGAGGACGGCGAGCGCGGCCGGATCGCCCCCGGCTGCTTCGCCGACCTCGCCGTGCTGTCCGCCGACTACTTCGCAGCGCCCGAAGCGGAGATCCGCGGCATCACCTCGGAGCTTACCGTGGTCGGCGGCGACGTCGTCCACGCCAGCGGCGACTTCGGCGGCCTCGCGCCGCCGCCCCTGCCGTTCAGCCCCGACTGGGCCCCGCCCGCCCACCACGGCGGCTACGACCCGGGCGCCGTGGCGCGCGCGCTGCACCGCGTGCACCGCCATCATCACCACGCCGCCGGTCTCGCCTGCCCCTGCGCCGTGTTCTAGCCGTATGGACATGTCCTTTCAGGCATGCGGGGCGCGCCGGCCCGGCACGCGCCCCCGCGGTCGCGCGCGCGCAGCCTCGACCGCCGCCCTTGCGGTCACCCTCGGGGCGCCGTCGGGCGCGCTCGGGCGACCAGCGACCTGGCCGATCGAACCTGTCCCTTCGGACATCATCGTGAGCGACCGGCACCCCGGGTTCAAACACGTCCCCGCGGACAGCCTCGCCGGCGCGCGACCCCCGGCGATCGAACATGTCCCCACGGACAGCCGCCTGGTCGGCGCCGCCCTCGCCCGCCGCGACGCCGCGCCGCCGCAGGTCCCCGCCGGAGCGCCGGACCTCCGCGGCGCTCCGCCGGCGCGCGCACCTGTCCCCGCGGACATGCGCCGTCCGCTGGCCCCCAAGCCGGGATCGCCGGCCCAGTCCGCGGGCGCGACCGAGGCCGCCGCGCTCGCCGGCCGCGGCGAGGGCCCGCCGGCCGCCCCGCCGCCCTACCGCCTGCTGCGCGCCGACGAGGACTACCGTTACCTGCGCGACCGCGGCCGGCGGACCGACTTCCTGGATGTCCTCAAGTACATCCCGCTCGGCCCGCGCCGCCGCGTCGCGCTCGGCTTCGGCGGCGAGACGCGGCAGCGCCTCGACTGGTTCCGCGACCTCGACTGGGGCGCCGGGCCGCCGCGCTCGCTGTCGTGGCTGCAGCGGACCATGTTCCACGCCGAGCTCCGGGCGCCGTACTTCCGCGCGTTCGCCCAGGTCAAGAGCGCGCTCGAGACGGGGCGAGCCGGCGGGCCGCGGGCGACCGACCGCGACGACTTCGACTTCCACCAGGCCTTCGCCGACCTCGACATCGAGCGCCCGGGCCTGCGCCTCATCGTCCGCGGCGGCCGGCACGAGCTCGCGTTCGGCTCCGGCCGCCTCGTCTCGCCGCGCGAGGGCCCCAACGTGCGCCGCAGCTTCGACGGCGTGTCGGTCATCCTGTCCATCCGCCGGGTCCACGCGCACCTGTTCGTCACCCGCCCGGTAGCGACCCTGCCCGGCGTCCTCGACGACGGCTGGGAGCGCGGTCAGTGGTTCGCCGGCGCCTACCTGACCGTGCCCTCGCCCCTGCGCGGCGGCCAGGTCGACGTCTACGCGCTCTACCTCGACCGCCTCGACGCCGAGTACCACCACGGCCGGGCGCACGAGCGGCGCCTGTCCCTCGGGACACGTTGGTTCGACGCCGCCGGACGGCTCGACTACAACGTCGAGGCGGTGCTGCAGACAGGGCGCTTCGGCGCCGCGCCGCTGCTCGCGTGGACCGTGGCCAGCGACACCGGCGTGCGCCTGCCGCTGCCGTGGGACCCGCGGCTCGGGGTGCGGCTCGACGTCGCCTCCGGCGATCGCGGCCCGGGGAAGCCCTTCGGCACCTTCTCCGCGCTGTTCCCCAAGGGCTCGTACTTCGGCGAGGACGCGCTGGTCGGCCCCGCCAACTTCCTCGACGCCCACCCGATGCTCACGCTGACGCCGGTCGAGCCGCTGAACCTCACCCTCGACTGGGTGTTCCTCGGCCGTTACAGCCTCACCGACGGCCTCTACAACGTCCCCGGCGAGCCGACGATCGCCGACGCCGGCGGCGCCCGGTTCGTCGGCCACCGCGCCGGCGCCACCCTCGAGGCCGAGCTCGGGCGACACGTCGGCTTCGTCGTCACCGTCGGCCGCTTCTTCCGCGGCCCGTTCCTCGCGCAGGCCGGACGCGCCCGCGACGTCGACTTCCTCGCCACCTGGCTGACCCTCAAGTTCTGAGGCGCAGACCGCACTGCAACGCGAACCTGGAGACCGAACCATGCCCACCGCCATCGCCGCCCCCGGCAAGACCCTCCTCACGCCCCACGACCACACCCTGATCCTGATCGACTACCAGTCGCAGATGGCGTTCGCCACCAAGTCGATCGACGCCGTGCTGCTGCGCAACAACGCCGGCCTCGTCGCCCACGCGGCGCGGATCTTCGGCGCCTCGACGATCCTCACCACCGTCGCCGAGAAGAGCTTCTCCGGCCCGATGTTCTCGGAGATCAAGGCCGCGTTCCCCGAGCACGACGTCATCGACCGCACGTCGATGAACACCTGGGAGGACGCGAAGATCGCCGAGCGCGTCAACAAGCTCGGCAAGCCGCGCATCGTCCTCGGCGGCCTGTGGACGTCGGTCTGCATCGTCGGCCCGGCGCTGTCGGCCCTCGACCAGGGCTTCGAGGTCTACGTGATCGCCGACGCCTGCGGCGACGTGTCGAACGAGGCCCACGACCGGGCGATGGACCGCATGGTCCAGGCCGGCGCGCGGCCGATGACCTCGCTGCAGTACCTGCTCGAACTCCAGCGCGACTGGGCCCGCAGCGCCACCTACGACGCCGTCACCGGCCTCGCCAGGGAGCTCGGCGGCGCCTACGGCCTCGGGATCATCTACGCGAAGACCATGTTCGGCGCGTCGGAGGGCGGGCACTAGGAGCCGCATGAAGCTCTACCTCGTCTCGCTGGCAGTCGGCGCGCTCGTCGGTGCCCTGTACAGCGCGCTCGGCGTGCGCTCCCCGGCGCCGCCGCTGGTCGCGCTGCTCGGTCTGTTCGGCATGCTCCTCGGCGAGCAGGTCGGGCCGATCGCGCGGCGCGTGCTCGCGGGAGAGCCGCTGTCCGCGGCGTGGTTCGCCCGCGAGTGCGCGCCCAAGATCACCGGCGCTCCGGCGCCCCAACCCGTCAATAGCAACACCGATGACGGATGACGCCCCGCGCAGTCCCTGGACGCCGCTCCGCCGCGGCCCGTTCCGCTCGCTCTGGCTCGCCGCGCTGAGCTCCAACATCGCGCTGTGGATACAGAACGCGGTCGGCAGCTGGGACATGACCTCGTTCGGCACCGCGCCGGTCCACGTGGCGCTGCTGCAGACGATGTCGGGCGCGCCGGTGCTGCTCGTCGGCCTGCCGGCGGCGGCACTCGCCGATCTGTTCGACCGCCGCCGCCTGCTCGTCGTGTTCGCCGCGTGGATGGCGGCGGTCTCGGTCGCGCTCGCGGTGCTGTCGTTCACCGGCGCACTCGGCCCGGCGAGCCTGCTCGCGCTGACCTTCGCGCTCGGCCTCGGCGCGGCGCTGACGGCCCCGCTGTGGCAGTCGGTGCTGCCCTCGCTGGTCGCCCCCGCGGAGCTCGCCTCGGCGGTGACGCTCAGCGGCGTCGCCGTCAACATCGCCCGCGCGATCGGTCCGGCGATCGGCGGCGTCGGCGTCGCGCTCGCCGGCAGCGGCGCAGTGTATACATTCAACGCCTGCGCATTCATGGTGGTCGTCGTGCAGGTGCTGCGCTGGCGACCGGAGCCCGCCCGTCCGGCGCAGACGCCCGAGCGGGTCGCCGGGGCGGTGGTCGCCGGCCTCCGCTTCGCCGTCCACGCGCCGGCCCTGCGCGCCGTGATCGTCCGCGCCGCCGCCTTCATCCTCTGCGGCAGCGCGCTGTGGGCGTTGCTGCCGGTCATCGCGCGCCGCGAGCTGCACATGACGCCGCTGCGCTTCGGTGCGCTGCTCGGGTGCGTCGGCGCGGGCGCGCTGCTCGGCGCCGCGGTGATGCCCGGGCTGCGCGCCCGCCTCGGCCCCGATCGACTCGTCGTCGTCGCCACCGTCGTGTACGCGGCGGCGATGGCCGTGCTGGGCTTCGTGCGCATCGAGCCGGCCCTCTACGCCGCGATGCTCGCGACCGGCGTCGCGTGGATCAGCATCATGTCGAGCCTCAACGTCGCCGCCGCGTCAGCGGCCCCCGGGTGGGTCCACGCGCGCGCGCTCGGCCTCTATCTCCTGGTGTTCCAGGGCGGGCTCGCGCTCGGCAGCCTCGCGTGGGGCACCCTCGCCGGTCATCTCGGCTCGTCCGTCACCCTCGCCGTCGCCGCCGGCGGCGTCACTCTCGGCGCGCTCGCGGCGGTACGCTGGCGGCTGAGCGACGCGCGCCGCGAGGACGTCCAGCCGTGGAGCGCCTGGCCGGAGCCCGTCCTCGCCGGGCCAGTGACCGTCGAGGCCGGACCGGTGCTGCTCGTCCGCCGCCACCGCGTCGCCGCCTCACAGCGCGCCGAGTTCCTGCAGCTGTCCCGCGAGCTCGAGGTCCTACGTCGCCGCGACGGTGCCACCGACTGGGCGCTCTACGAGGATCTCGCGAGCCCCGACGAATTCGTCGAGACGTTCTCGCTGGCGTCATGGTCCGAGCACCTGCGCCAGCACACCCGCGCCGTCGTCGCCGATCGCCGCCTGCTCGAGCGGCTCGCGGCCCTGTCCGAGGACGCCGGCGTGACCCACCTCGTCGACGCCGGCGCCCTCGCGGCCGCCCGCGCTCGCGGCGACCACCTCTCCGCTCACCACCCTCCGGAGCCGTCATGAACGTGATCGATCCGCGCCTCGCCTCCGCGCTGGAGAAGGCCCGCGACCTCGGCCTGCTCGCGCAGCGCATCGGCGCCGGCCTGCTGATCTGGACCTTTCACATGCGCCCGAAGCTGCTGCGATTCGACGAGGAGCTGCGCGAATTCCCCGACCCGCTCGGGATCGGCTCACCCGCCAGCCTCGCCCTCGCGCTCCTGGCCGAGGGGCTGTGCAGCGTGCTCGTCGCGCTCGGCCTGCTGACGCGACTCGCGGCGTTGCCGGTGATCTTCACGATGCTCATGGTCTTGACAATGGCCGCGCGCGGCTTCGAGGGCGCCGACGTCCAGTCCGCCCTGCTCTACGCGCTCCCCTACGCGACGCTGTTCGCCACGGGACCGGGCCGCTATTCGTGCGACCACCGCCTGCTCGAGCGCTATCGGCGGCTCTACGCGCGGTTCGCCCCGCCGCGCGCCTGATCCGTCATGCCCCGCGGCGATCTCCGCCCGGCACCATCGGGCACGCACGGCCACCACCGAAACGCTGCGTCACCCGGGGTTGTCCTTGGCCCAGGCCTCGAAGGCCTTGAGGTCGACGTCGCAGACCTTGGCGTACTCGCGGGCGATCTGCTTGCGCTCCGTGGCGCGATCGCCCTCGGAGCGGCCCTGCTCCTCGCGCAGGACGTCGAGCATATCGAGCACGTTGCGGAAGTAGGTCCACCGCTCGCGCTCGTCGACGGTGCCCGCGCAGTAGCGGGCCAGCCAGGCGTGGGCCTCGGATCGCTTGCCCTGCTCGCGCAGGGCCGTCGGCATGATCGGCACGCAGGCCTGCAGCATCAGTGTGATGCGGCCGGGACCGCGGGCTTCCTCGGCGAAGCAGCGCTCGCCGAAGCGGGCGTGATCGCCGGCGAGAAAGGCGTCGCGCACGTAGGCGTCGCGCTCGAGCTTGGAGCGCGTCGGCTGGGCGCGCTCGCAGGCGTACATGTCGACGAAGATCTCCTTTGGACCTTCGGGACATGGCACTTCGTACAGGTCGACGATGTGGCCGTCCTTGTTGGTGCCGACGCTGCCGCGGCGGGCCCGCTTGCCGCTCGAGAGGTCGCCGTCGAACGGGCGGCTGCCGTCCTCGCACTCGGCGTCGGCCACGGCGACGTAGGAGCCGTTGGTGTCGCAGGTCGGCAGCGGGTGCTCCTTGGACGAGCCGGGCGGCGATGCGGCGCTGGCGGGGGGGCGCACGTCGGCGATCCGCTGGCGAGCGTCGGTCCGGCTGTCACGGCCGGCCCGCGACGACCCGGCGCCAGGGTGGTCGAAGGTCCCCGAAGACGCGGGCTTCCGATCGAGCGGCGAATCGTCCGCTCCGGCGATCGGGGCACCGGAGGCGCCCGACTCGATCGCCGCGGGGGCCTTGGCCCGGCCCGGCCCGTTGGCGGTCTTGCAGCCGGGCAGACAGGCGAGGGCGAGGAGCAGGAGCGGACCGCGCATGCGCATGCGAATGTAACATGCCCGCGCGCCAACGGGCGCGAGCGTGCAAGCGAGCGCGTCCGCCGAGGATGCCGGCGGCGCAGCGCGGTGCGAGGGGGGCGTGGCTCGCGAAATTCCCCTGAACATTCCACGCGTGTCCCCCTCACAGGATCCCCCAAGGAGACCCCTCGCGCGGCCGCGGACAGGGCAGTTGGTGCGGCGCGCAGGGTGGTCTATGTTGCGAGCCAGATGACGACGACGGCGAAAAGCTCCGGGAGGAATCCGAAAAAGTCGACGAAGCGCGCGACGAAAAAGAGCGCCGGCGCGGCGAAAGCGACGACCTCCGCGGCGAAGAAGACCGTGGCGAAGAACGCGACGACCAAGACCGCGAGCGCAACGAGGAAGACCTCGGCGAAGAAGACCGCAGCGAACGCGACGACCAAGAAGACCGCGACGAAGGCTGCGGCGAAGAAGACCGCGGGCGCGACGAGGAAGGCCGCGACGAAGGCGGCTGCGACGAGCGCGACGACCAGGACCGCGCGAAACAAGCCGGCGGTGACAAAGCACGCCGCGGTCGCGCCGTCGGGCTGGTCGAGCGAGGGCGGGTGGAGGCTCGCAGTCGCCGGCGCTCGGCTGCGCGAGCGGCCGTTCCACCGCCGCACTCCGGAGCGCAGCGCCAAGCTCGATCGACTCGCTTTCGGCAGGACGCCGCCCGCAGACCCCGTCAAGGCGATCGAGGTGCTTGCCGCACGGGTCGATGACGCGAATGCAGGGAAGATCCCCAAACGCAAGCTCGACGTCGCCGTGGCGTCGGCGTGGGGCGACCGCGTCTGCGCCGCGCTGGGCTGGGAGATCGTCGAGCTCCGTTACCGCGGGGGCGGTGTGGTCGTCAACGTGCTCGTGTCGCCCGACCGGCGCTACTCCATCGATCTGGAATCCTACGCGCGTCGCGTCCTGCGTCTCGGGCCGGGCGCCGGCCCTAACACGCTGCAACTGCTGTTCTCGATGCTCCGCGACGGCAGCGTGCTGCCACCGGCCCCGGCCGGCAGCTACACCGAGCTCGGATGAAGGCAACAAGGGCAAGAGCAGCAGCGCGAGCGGCGGCCGCGTCAGGCCCTCATCGCTGGCCCGCGGATCGCCCTCGCCCTGCAGCGGTTGTTCCTTCGACGGGGAAGGTGAGTCGGGTTCGATCCGGGTCCCGGCCCTCGCGGCCGGGGGATTCGCCCGACTCTCGGGCGACGCCGGGCCGGTCTGCCACGACTACTATCAATACAGTCGTTCGGTACAGTCGCGCTCTTACACGTGGTCGAGCGGGCGCAGCGGAATGTCGGCAGAGGCAGTGGCAGCGGCGCTCGACCGGGTGCTGGGCGGGTCGCGGCGCGCGAGCTCGGTCCTTGAGCTGGAGCGTCGCGCCGTCGGCGGTATCGCCTACATACGCCGCAGCGCCTCCGCTGTCGCCTGGTCGGCCGGGAAGAACGACTCGATGGCGAGCTCCGACAGCGTCACGTCGACGGGGCTGCCGAAGATGGTCGTCGTGCTGAGGAACGACAGCACGGAATCGCCGACGCGCAGGCGCAGCGTGGCGACGAGCTCGCTCCCGTGGCCGGCGGCCGCCTGATCGCCGCCGAGCTCTGCGCGGAGCTCGACGAGTACGGGATCGGCGCTGGCATCGATCTGCTGCTGCAGGCGGTGCATGACGTGCGCGCGCCACTCCGCGGCGTTGACGATCCGCGGCCACAGACCATCGGGCGCCAGACTCGCGCGCAACACGTTCATCGGCGGCTCACGCAGACGCGCGGGCAAGTCGGCGACCAGCGGCGCGAACGCGCGATTGGCAGCGACCAGGTTCCAGTGCCGATCGATCGCAATCGCCGGATAAGGCTCGTGGCCCGTGAGCAGGAGCTCGATCGCGTGCCGCGCGCTCGCCAGCTCGGGCGCTTCGAGCGAGTGCTGCGAGTACATGGGTGCGTGCCCCGCGGCGAGCAGCAGCGCGTTGCGTGCACGCAGCGGGATCGCCAGCACGTCGGCCAGCTTCAGCACCATGTCGCGGCTCGGCGTGGCGCGGCCGGACTCGAGGAAGCTGACGTGCTTCGTCGAGATGTTGGCCGTGGCAGCGAGCGCAAGCTGGCTCAAATGACGGCGCTCGCGCCACTGCCGCAGGAGGGTGCCGATCGGCCGTGTGGGACTCTGCATCGCCCCGCCAGTGTACTCGTCTCGCGCCAGCGCTCCATTACCCCGCGGGTAATCCGATCGTTACCTGCGAGGTAATCGACCCGGCGCCCGCGCGGGCCCATCGTGAGCGCATGTCCACGACCATCGAGAACCTGCACCTCGTCGACCGCTACCTCGCCGCCTGGAACGAACGCGATCACGCTCGCCGCGCGCAGCTGATCGCCGCCCTCTTCACCCCGGACGCGCGCTACGTCGATCCGCTCGCCGCGAGCGAGGGGCACGCGGGCATCGATGCGATGATCCGCGCGGTCCAGGCGAAGTTCCCGGCGCACGTGTTCGCACCGCGGGGCGCCGTGGACCGCCACGGCCTCTTCCTGCGCTTCGCGTGGACGCTCGCGCCCACGAGCGGCGCGGCGATCGCCGGCGGCACCGACTTCGCGACGCTCGCGCCCGACGGTCGCTTCACCAGCGTCACCGGCTTCCTCGACGCTCTGCCGGCGCGGCCCCGCGGGAGCACGGTCGCGCTGCCCGACGGCGAGAGCCTGTTCTATCGCGACACCGGCGGCGACGGCCCGCCGGTCGTGTTCGTCCATAGCTGGGCGCTGTCGAGCTCGATGTGGCAATACCAGGAGTACGCCCTGCGCGCGGCCGGCCTGCGCTGCATCGCCTACGATCGTCGCGGCCACGGGCGCTCGAGCCCCGCGACCTCGGGCTACGAGCTCGACACCATGGCCGACGATCTCGCCGCCGTCCTCGCGCACCTGGACCTCCGCGGAGCGACGCTGATCGGCCACTCGCAGGGCTGCGCCGAGCTCCTGCGGTACGTCGCGCGCCACGGCTCGTCGCGGGTCGCACGGCTCGCCTTCCTCGCACCGACGACGCCGGTGCTGCGGCAGCTCCCCGACAACCCCGACGGGGTGCCCGATGCCGCGTTCGAGGCCGTATGGGCGACCTGGGCGCGCGATTTCCCGGGCTGGGCCGCCGACAACGAGGCGCCGTTCTTCGTCCCCGAGACGTCGGCCGCGATGCGCGCGTGGTTGGTGTCCGAGCTGCTGCGTACGCACGTCGACGTGGCGATCGCCACGCAGCGCGCAGTGGTGTTCTCCGACCTGCGTCCCGACCTCGCCGCGATCGATCGCCCGACCCTGATCCTCCACGGCGATCGCGACGTGTCCGCGCCGCTCGCACTCGGCCGTCGCACGGCGGCCGGCATCGCGGGCGCTCGCCTCGAGGTCTACACGGGCGCCCCACACGGCCTGTTCGTGACGCACGCCGACCGCGTGAACCGCGACCTGCTCGAGTTCATCCGCGGGTGACCAGTTCGTGCGGTGCGGCGGTGGCTGTCACGAACCGCAGGTCACGGCACGCCTGCCCGCGCCTTCAGGGTCGTCTCGCCGAAGGGCAAGACTGGACGGCGTCCTCGTCCGATCGCATGAACTGGTTGTGCTCGGCCTGAATCAAACAAAAGCGCGGGACACTTTCGCCGTCGACCTCGACCGACTCCAGGAACATCGACAAAGGCCGCACCCAAAGGCCGTAGTCGCCGTAGAGCGCCTGGTAGAAGACCACCTGCTCCTCGGTCTCGGAGTGCCGGGCGACCGCGAAGACCCGGTACTCAGGTCCCTTGTAATGACGATAGATGCCAGGCTGTATCCGCATGTTCACTCCGCTGGAAAATCGCACGAGGCCCCGGTCGGTAGACCCTGCAGCTCGTCGATCCGCGGCGCCGACAGGCGGGGCGGGTCGCTCGCTTCGAGGGCGCGGGGCATGGCCGCCATCCTGCCGTCCGCCGTTCGGCGGCGTCAACGGCCCGCTGAGGCAGGGAGGGCGTCGAGCTCCGGACGATCGACGACGGCGACCACCACATCGAGGTCTTCGCGAGCAACGGCCGCTCGTCTCGTTCCACGTGAAGACGCCGGCGCGGGTGTGGCGAACAGCCGGGTCCCAGGCTGAGGGTTGGTGCTCGGCGTTGGCGAGCGCGTGGTGGCGGCGGTCCAGCGGAGCGCCGGAGGATCCTCCGGAGCTCCGCTCCGAAGCTGCGATGGGCCGCGGGCTCGACCTCCCACTCGACAACAACGTCTCCAGGCAACACCTCCGCCGCGAGGTCCTCGGCAAGCGCAGATTTCGGCTCATCCGCTCACCTGCCCCAACGTTGCCGGCATCGGATGAGCCCGCGCTCCCGAGCCCACGGCGCACACCGGACCCGACGTTGCCGACAGCGATGCTCCTGCGCTCCCGAGCCCGAGACGTCCAACGTCCTCTTCAGGAGCGCTGCAGCGACAGCGATGCTCCTGCGCTCCCGAGCCCGAGACGTCCAGCGTCCTCTTCAGGAGCGCTGCAGCGCGGTCCGCTGATTGCGGGCGTAGCCGTGGTGCGCGGCGTGCCGTCGAGTCGCCGCGCTCGCTGCGGCGCGCACGCCTCGACGACGGCGCGACTGCGGACCATCGCAACCGACCCGCGACGTGGCGAACGCGGCGGCGGGCGGCACCCCGATCGTACCCGCGACCTTCGATCCGCGACGCGCGGGGCGGTCCGCGATCGCCCCTTCGAAGCGTGGAGCGCGGAGCGACGCGCTGCGTCGAAGATCGAGTGGAGCTGGGGTCAGCAGCCCTGACCGTTCGTGCCGGCGATGGTCGCAGCCCACATTCGCCGAGCACCCGGCACGCGTCGGCGATCTGTGGGCCTGCGCATTCTCCGAGCACCCGGCCAAACACACACCGGCCATCGGGGGGCCTGCGCATTCGCCGAGCGCCCGGCCAAGCGCGCGCGGGCCGTCTCCGGGGCCGCGCATTCGCAGAAGATCCGGCTCGCAGCGGGCCGCCGCACGCTCCGAGGCGCGTCGCTCGGCGGGGCGACTGGCACGGGGGCTCGGGTCGGCGCGGGGAGATTGTGGATACAGGTCACCTCTGGTATGGTGCTGCTGTCATAGGGGTTGTGCTGACCCCTTCCTTGCCTCTGGGCAAGGGCTCTTCGGACATGTTCCACGGGACAGGGCCATTTCGGATGGGCCCTGAATGCCCGCTGGAGGAGGAATGCGCATGCTTCGTACCGCTGGAGTCGTCTCGTCGATCGTCTCGTGTTTCCTGCTGTCGGCCTGCTACGAGGGAGGAGGTGCGGCGGGGGACGAGGTTTCCACGGCGGAGCGCATCGTCACCGCCGAGGATCTCGAGGGGCTCGGGGCGGGGGGCGTGCTCGAGCTCGACCTGGGGGCGGAGGCGGTGCGGTTCTCGTTCGCGGCCGGGCCGATCGACTTCGCCAGGGTCGTCGTGGTCGGTGAGGATGGGCGCCGCGCGCTGCTGCAGGACCTGCTGGCGCGCCGCGGCGAGGCATGGGGCGTGATCCCGGCGCGGCTCGAGCTGGGTGACAGCTTCCTGGTCGACGCGAAAATGGTCGCCGACGCGGCGAAGGAGCGGCCGACCACGCTGATGGTGGCGCAGGAGGCGGCGCTGTCGCGGCTGCCGCGGATCGATCAGGTCGTGACGGCGGGCGACGGGGTGCCGTCGCTGGTCGCGGGCGACCTCGGGTTCCTGCCGAAGGGCGAGCCGCGGGCGGCGGCGCAGACGTTCCTGCAGGATGTCGCGCCGGTGTTCCGCATGCACGCGGCGACCGACCTCGAGCCGCTGCGCGTGAAGAGCGACGACCGTGGCCAGGTCCACGTGAAGTTCCAGCAGTACCTCCACGAGCTGCCGGTCATCGGCGGCGAGCTGACGGTCCACGCCGACGGGGTCAGCGGGCGCGTGCACGCGGTGAGCGGGCGGTTCATCGCCGGCGAGGACGTGGCGAGCGAGCCCGAGGTCGAGGGCGAGGCGGCGCTGGCGACGGCGCTGGCCGGTCTCCCGGCCGACGCGGCCAGCACCGACGCGCCCGACCTCGTCTATGTGGTCACCGAGGATTCGGTGGCGCTCGCGTGGATGGCCGAGGTGACCTATACCAGCGCCGACGGGCCCGAGCGCGACCTCGTGTTCGCCGACGCCCGGACCGGAGAGCTCGTGACGCGCCACCCGCAGCACCACCGGGCGCTGGCGCGCAAGGTCTACGACGCCAAGAAAGGCGAGAACCTGCCCGGCACCGAGATCGCCAACCCGGGCAGCTCGGCCGACCTCTCGGTCAAGGACGCCTTCAACTACGCGGGCACGACCTACAACTTCTACAAAGACCGGTTCGGCCGCGACTCGTTCAACGGCGCCGGCGCGACGATCCACTCGACGGTGCACTTCAGCGTCGGCTACGACAACGCGTTCTGGAACGGCCAGCAGATGGTCTACGGCGACGGCAGCGGGCAGTACTTCTCGTCGCTCGCGCGCGACCTCGACATCGTCAGCCACGAGCTGACCCACGCGGTCACCCAGTACGAGGCGAACCTCGTCTACCAGAACCAGTCCGGCGCGCTCAACGAGGCCTTCTCCGACATCATGGCGGCGTCGGTCCAGGCCCACCTGGCCGGCGGCGTGGTCTCGGCGGCCACGTGGAAGCTGGCCGAGGCGTCGTTTACGCCGAACACCTCCGGCGACGCGATGCGCTACATGGACGACCCGATGAAGGACGGGCAGTCGTATGATTACTGGCCGACCCGCTATCAGGGCGGTCAGGACAACGGCGGCGTGCACATCAACTCGGGCATCGCCAACCTGGCGTTCAAGCTGCTGGTCACCGGCGGGGTCCACCCGCGCGGCAAGACGGCCAACAACGTCACCGGGATCGGGATCACCAAGGCGAGCAAGATCTTCTACGACGCCCTGGTGACCTACCTGTCGGCCAACGCGACCTTCCAGGACGCCCGCAACGCGACGGCCCAGGCGGCCACCGCGATCCACGGGGCGGGCTCGGCGGAGGTCGCTGCGGTCCACGCGGCGTGGACGGCCGTCGGCGTGCCTGGCGACCCGGGCAGCGGCGGCGGCGGCGGCGGCGGCAGCTGCACCGGCACGCAGTACCAGGGCAGCCTGTCCGGCGCGGGGGCTCAGCAGGCCCAGCCGAACGGCTCGTACTACCAGACGACCGGGACCAAGACGCACACGGCCTGCCTGACCGGGCCGAACGGGACGGACTTCGACCTGTACCTCCTCAAGTGGAACGGCAGCACCTGGGCCCAGGTCGCCCAGTCGGAGAGCCCGACGTCGAGCGAGTCGATCTCCTACGTCGGCACCGCGGGCTACTACACGTATACGGTAGCTTCGTACGCCGGCGCCGGAAACTACACGCTGACCGCCGGCGTGCAGTGATCGCGTGATCCACCGGGCGCGAGGAACATGGTCTTTTGGCCATGTTCCTCGCGCCATGTTCTTTGATACGCCCGTTCTGGACGTGCACGGCGGCCGCGTGGTCCGCGGGCGGGCCGCCTCCGGCAGAAGTCCAGAACGCCTACGATGGACTTCACTTCTGGAGGTGGTTCGGGTCCATCCACAAGACCGACCAGCTGTGGCCGTCGAGGTCCTGGAAGCTGCGCGTGTACATGAAGCCGTAGTCCTGCGGGTCCTCGACGAACGTGCCGCCGGCGGCCAGCGCGGTGTCGGCGACGTGATCGACGTCGGCGCGGCTGGCCGCCGAGAGCGAGAACAGGCCCTCGACGTGGGTGCGGGTGTCGCAGATCTGCCGGCTGGTGAAGTCCTTGAACCGGGACTCGACCAGCAGCATGACGAACGCCTCCTCGCTGAGGATCATGCAGGCGGCGTGCTCGTCGGTGAACTGTTGATTGAACGCGAAGCCGAGCTTGGTAAAAAACTCGACGCTGCGCTGCAGGTGCTTGATCGGGAGGTTGATGAAGATCTTGGTGGTGCGGGCGGCCTGGGGGGTCATGTCGATTGGACCGGCGAGCCGCGCCGAACTCATCGGTCGATCGAAGATTTTTTGTCGAAAGATTCTCCGGGATCCCACCGCTGGATCGACAGGTCCGCGTCGCGGTGCAGTAGCTCGGTCGGCGCCGGCCCGTCGCACCGCTCGAACGCGGCGACGTGGCGGTCGACAAGCGCCGTCTGGTCGGCGGACGGCGGGGCGCGCGCGAGGCTCAGGTCGCGGACGCGGTGCTCGGCCCGCGCTGCTCGGCCATCGCGCGCGGGAGCGTCGGCCCGCCGGACATGTTCGCCGGATCGCGTAGCTCGGCCATCGCGCGCGGGAGCGTCGGCCCGCCGGACACCGCGGTGAACCATGACGACACCGCCGGCCATGGCGACGCCGGGGGCGAGCCGGCCGCAGGACGTCTCCGCCCCCACTCCGCTTGTCTCGACGGCCGGGCGGCCACCGGCCACGCCCGCAGGCCGTTTCGCGCTCGCACCGGCGACCCGCGAGGGGCGCCCGGACGTGTTATCCACTCACCATGGCCGAGGAGCCGCGCCGCATCGCCGAATACCTGCGCTCCGACGACGAGCGGCCGTTCATCCACAAGGCGTTCGACCAGACGCTCGGCGACGCCGATCGTCTCGCCTACGCGGAGCTCGTCGAGGGCAGGGACCCCGAGCGCGCCGAGTGGCTGCGCCTCGAGGTCGCCCTCCATTCGCGTGCGACCGACGACCCCGCCGTGCTCGCCCGGTTCGTCGAGCTGTCGCGCGAGGTCGGCCTCGACTACGCCGGCGCGCTGCTGCGCGAAGAGATCATGAACTGCGGCAGCGACGGCGCCAAACAGGCCGCGCCGCGGATCCGCTTCGCCTTCGCCTGCCCCAAGCGGTGGGAGACGCTCGCGCCGGCCGATGGCGAGTCGGTCCGACTGTGCCAGCAATGCAACGAGCGCGTCTATTACTGCGAGACCGTCGCCGACGCCGAGGTCCGCGCATTCGCGGGGCAGTGCATCGCCATCCCGAAGGGGCTCACGGACGGCGGCGTCCAGACCGTACAGCTCGGTCGACCGGACCCGGTCCGCCACTGGGCCGACCGCCTGTTCTCGTACGGACCCGGCGCCCCCAAGCACGTCGACGCCCTCGTGGTCCTCTATTCGCTGGACGCCGAGCTCGTCGGTCGCTCCTACGTCCTGAACCCGACGGGCGTCACCGTCGGCCGCGGCCTCGACAACACGATCGTGCTGTCCGGCGACTCCGTCTCGCGCTGCCACGCCCGCCTCGAGCCGCGCGACGACGGCTGGTGGGTCATCGACAACGCCAGCACCAACGGCACCTACGTCCACGACAAGCAGGTCCAGGAAGCACGCCTGGCCGCCGGCGACCACCTGAAGATCGGCAGCACGATCTTCAAATTCGTCGCTGCACCGGGGTGACCGGCCCGGACGCCGACGCCCGCATGAACGAGGACGCTCCACCCGCCCGCCGGCTCACCCGGGCCGCCCAGCGCAAGCTCAACGAGCTCGTCGCGCAGGGCGTGCCCCTCGCGCGCGCGATGCAGCAGGTACGTGCCGAGCCCGGCGCGTTCGAGCAAGTGGCGCCGGCCGAGCGACCCGCACCCACGCCGCGGCCCGCGTGGTCCGGCGATCGCACCGACTGGGAGCGCGCGGTCGAGAAGCTCCAGGTCTTGCGGGAGCTCGATCGCGGGTACGCGACGTTCGGCGCTCGGACCCATCGGTACCTCCTGCGACCGAAGGCCACCCCGCGCCAGCTCGAGGCGATCGAGGAGAAGCTCGGCGCGAGGCTTCCGCCCGGCCTGCACGCGTTCTATCTCACTGTCGGGAACGGCGGCGCGGGACCAGACCATGGCCTGTTCGCTGCGGCGGAGCTCAAGCGCCGGCGTCCAGGCACCGCGTACCCGGGGATCGAGGCGTTGCGCGCGCTCGGCGTTCGCACCCAGGCGCAGCCGCCCGAGCCGACGTACGCCAACCTGTCGCCGTCGCGGCTGACCGGCATCGTCACGCTCCTGTTCTCCGGCTGCTCGCTGTACTCCGGCGTGGTGTGTACCGGTGACGTCGGGCGCATCGTGCACTGGGATGACGACCGTATCGTCGAGACCGACGACACCCTCGTCACCTGGTACGAGCGCTGGCTCGACGACGAGATCGCGCAGTTCAAACTGGTCGAGCGGATGCGCGACGAGGGCGCCACGATCGACGCGGTGGTGAGCGCGATGAAGCGGCTGGTGCCCTCCGGACTGTCGCCCGCCGCCAAGACGTCGCGCGCGCGCGAGCTCGTGGAGGCAAAGCTCCGCGGGCTTTCGTCCGAGGGAGCGGGCTAGACACCGCCGCCGGGCGACGGCCTTCTTGGCCACCTTGGCCACGAGTCGGGAGCTCATGCCGACCGCCTCGCCGGATGCGCTCGACGGTTCGTCGAGGACACGCCGCGAATCATCGCGGATCGCCCCAGCCTTTTGCGACCCGAGCTGCAGCAGTCGCGGCACGCATGTGCGGGTCCTGACCCGCCAAAAGTCACCGGGCATCCTCCGCGGCTCGCAACGAGCGCGATGCCCGCGCTCGGGTCGCAAAAGGCGCCGACTCGCATGTGGCGAGAAACGAAAGCAGCGGGCCCGTGGCTTGCTCACGGGCGGGACCTGCGAATTGTCCGGTTGCCCCGCCTGTCGAACGCATCCATACAGCGAACACGACCGATTTTCAGCCATGACTCGAGCCGTTCCCAAGCCTTTCTCGCAGCCGCGCGCGCCGACCGGAATTACCGGCCTCGACGACATCCTCGGCGGAGGCTTCCCGCGCGACCACCTGTATCTCCTCGAGGGGGCGCCGGGGACCGGGAAGACCACCTTCGGCCTGCAGTTCCTGCTCGCGGGGCGAGACCGCGGCGAGGTCGGCCTGTACATCACCCTGTCCGAGACTCACAGCGAGCTCGAGGTGGTGGCGGCGTCGCACGGCTGGTCGCTCGCGGGCATCCGGGTGTTCGAGCTCGTCGCGCCCGCCGATCTGGGCGGCGCGTCCGAGCAGTCGATCCTGCACCCCTCCGAGGTCGAGCTCGGGGAGACCGTCGACGGCGTGCTCCGGGCCCTCGAGCGGGAGAACCCGACGCGCGTGGTGTTCGACAGCCTGTCCGAGATGCGGATGCTCGCCCACGACGCGCTCCGCTATCGCCGGCAGATCCTCGCGCTCAAGCACTACTTCGCCCGCAAGGGCTGCACCGTCATGCTGCTGGACGATCGCACGGTCGCGCAGCAAGACCTGCAGCTGCACAGCATCGCCCACGGCGTCCTGTGCCTCGAGCAGCACACCCACCAGTACGGGCCCGAGCGCCGCTGTCTGCGGGTGTCCAAGCTGCGTGGCCTGAAGTATCGCGGCGGCGATCACGACTACGAGATCCGCACCGGCGGCATCGAGGTCTATCCGCGCCTGGTGGCGGCGGAGCACCGCACCCACGTCGAGCACACCGTGGTCTCGACGGGCAACCCGGCGCTGGACAGCATCTTCGGCGGCGGCCTCACGCGCGGGACCAGCGTCCTCTTCAGCGGGCCGGCCGGCGCCGGCAAGACCA
Source organism: Nannocystis punicea (assembly GCF_026965555.1). Classification (GTDB taxonomy): domain Bacteria; phylum Myxococcota_A; class Polyangia; order Nannocystales; family Nannocystaceae; genus Nannocystis; species Nannocystis punicea. The sequence continues at coordinate 8,804,622 of NZ_CP114040.1, forward strand.
CGACCGCCCTCTCGTGCGTCGAGGCGGCGCTCCGGCGCGGCGAGCGGTGCGCCTTCTATCTCTTCGACGAGGCCCTGTCGGTCATGCTGCAGCGCGCGACGGCGCTGGGCATCGACGTCCACCGTTACGTCGAGGACGGACAGCTGGAGCTGCAGCAGCTCGACCCCGCCGAGATGTCGGCCGGAGAGTTCGCCCACCGGGTGCGCCGCACCGCGGAGGCGGGCGCGACGATGGTGGTCATCGACAGCCTCAACGCGTACTTGCACGCCATGCCGGGCAGCCGCTTCCTGGTGCTGCAGATGCACGAGCTGCTCGCCTACCTCAATCAGAAGGGGGTCATCACGATCCTGATCTTGGGGCAGCACGGCGTGCTGGGCGAGGGTCGCACGGACGTCGACCTCAGCTACCTCAGCGACTCGATGCTGCTGTTCCGTTACTTCGAGGCGCGCGGGCAGCTGCTGAAGGCGCTGTCGGTCACCAAGAGCCGCACCAACGCGCACGAGTCGACGATCCGCGAGTTCCGCCTGACGTCCGGAGGCATCGAGGTGGGTAACGTGCTGCTCGACTTCCAGGGCGTGCTCGGCGGCATCCCGCATTATCGAGGGTCGCGGCCGCTGCTGGCCGACAGTGACGACGACGCGGCGTCCGAGGGCTGAGCGGGTGGAACAACGCGTCCTCATCTACACCCCCCGGGGGCGCGACGGAGAGGTCGTGGCGGCGGTGTTGCGGTCGGTCTCGCTGGAGGTCGTGGCGTGCTCCGATCAACGCGACCTGCTCGGCCGACTCGACGAGGGCGCGGCGTGTGCGATCCTCACCGAGGAGACCCTCGCCGCCGAGTCGCAGGCCAGCCTCCGCGAGTGGCTGGCGCGCCAGCCGGCGTGGTCGGACTTCACCTTCATCGTCCTGGCGCTGCGCCACGCCCGTCGCCGCCCCGCGCACGCGGAGGCGACCCTGCGCGAGCTCGGCAACCTCCTCCTGCTGGAGCGGCCGCTCAACGCCGAGACGCTGGCGAGCGCGGCCAAGTCGGCCGTGCGCGCGCGCCAGCGCCAGTACGCGATGCGCAGCCACTGGGCCGAGCTGGCCGCGGCGCGGGCGGAGGTCGATCAGGCCAACGCCCTGCTCGAGTCGCGGATCGCCCAGCGCACTGCGGCGCTCGCCAGCGCCAACGATCGCCTGACCGCCGAGATCGCCGAGCGCGAACGGGCCCAGCTCGCGCTGACCCAATCGCAGAAGATGGAGGCGCTCGGTCAGCTCACCGGCGGTATCGCCCACGACTTCAACAACCTGCTGCACGTGGTCAGCATGAACCTGGACCTCGTCGACCTGATGACCGAGGACCCGAACATTCATGCCACCAACCAGCGGGCCAAGGACGCGGTCAGCCGCGGGGCGCGCCTGACGGGCCAGCTCCTCGCATTCGCGCGGCGGCGGTCCATGCTGCCGCGAATCAACGACATCCGCGCCGTCTTGCACGAGATGCGGGACCTGCTGGCGCTCGCGCTCGGCGCCAACGTCTCGCTCGAGATGACGACCGGCGCCAAGGAACTGCACGCGTTCGTCGACGCCAATCAGCTCGAGATGGCCGTGCTCAACCTGAGCATGAACGCACGCGACGCGATGCCGGCAGGCGGCCGGCTCCGCGTGCACGCGGCCGTGAGCGACGGCGCGGGCACCGAATTGCCGGTCGGCTCTTACGTGGCGATCTCGGTCCAGGACGAGGGGGTCGGCATCCCGCCCGACTTGCTGAGCAAGATCTTCGAGCCGTTCTTCACCACCAAGCCGGTCGGCAAGGGGACCGGCCTGGGACTGTCGCAGGTCTACGGCTTCGCCAAGCAGTCCGGCGGGACGGCGCGGGTCGAGAGCGCACCCGGGGCAGGCACGACGGTGCAGATCCTCCTGCCCCTCCAGGGCAAGCCCGACGAAGACGAGCGCCGCCCCGAGCCGCCGCAAGCTTCGGACCGCCCGGCGCGCCGCTTCGAGATCCTGGTGGTCGAGGACGACGAGGAGGTCCGGCGGGCCGTGGTCGAGGGCCTGCAGTCGCTCGGCTACGGCGTGGGCGCGGTCGCAAGCGCCGAGGAGGGCCTGAGGAGCGTCGAGCAGGCCGCGCCCGACCTGCTGTTCGTCGACTTCGCGATGGCCGGCATGAACGGCGCCGAGTTCATCCAGACGGCACGCGCTCGCGGGGCGACGATGCCGGTGGTGATCGCCAGCGGCTACGCCGACATGCAAGAGATCGAGCGGCTCATCGACACGCGGTATTTCCTGAGCAAGCCGTTCGACATCGCCGCGATGTCCCGCGTCGTCGCCGACGCCCTCGCCGATCGCTGAGCTCCGAGCCCGGGAACCGAGGCGCGCGGACCGCCGCGGATCTCCAAATTGAGGCAGATCCGAGGCGGCGAGCGGTTCGCCACCAGGTCCTGAAATCACGCGGGCTCACGTGCTCGCAGGACGCTCCCGGGGGAAGCCGGTCTCGACGAACTCGTGGATGTCCGCGCGCATCTCCTCGATCACGACCGCCAGCGCCTCGTCGTCGAGGCCCGCGGTCTCGACCTGCGGCCCGACCCACACGCTCACGGGCCCGCGTGAGAACAACCAGGTGCCCTTGTGGTTGACCTCGTAGGCGCCGTGGACGGCGATCGGGACCACCGGCGCGCCGGCATCGCGGGCCATGAAGAAGACGCCCTGCTTGAACCGCTGGACGTGACCGTCACGGGTCCGATGGGCCTCGGGAAACACCAGGATCGAGATCCCGCGCGCCATGCGGTCGCGCGCGGCCGCCATCAGCGCCGCCGTGCGTCCGCCCGCCTCGGAGGGCACGGGGATCCCGCTGGTGATCCGCATGATCCAGCCATAGGCGGGGATCTTGAAGTGCGAGGCCAGCATCAACCCGCAGAACGGCCCGGGGATGACCCGGCAAGCCACGTGAGCGTCCATGAAATTGACGTGGTTCTGACAGAACACGCTCGGGCGGGTCGGGTCGAACCCGGGGTCGTAGACCACGCGAAAGCGCGGGTAAGCGAGGCGAGTGACGTGCGACATCCCCTTCGCCGCCTTGCGGTTGAGCTGCGGCCCACCGCCGCGCACGAGCGCGAAAACGACGAGGAAGAGGATGACGCCCGTCATCCACGCAAACCCGAGCGTCCAGACGAGGATCGAGGCGAGATAGCGGATGACCCGCGCTGGAAAGGACATGAGCACCTGAGGGAGCGAAGTGAGCGAGCGGACGGACGAACGAAAATGCGAAGTCCGCGCTCGAACGGCGTTTTACCAGAGTATGCCCCCGCAAAGCGGCGAGAACACGTTCTCGTCGCGCGATTCGCCGCACAGATGCAGACCCGCCGAAGGACGCCGAGGATCGCGCCGCTCGCCGGGGCGAACCTCGCGCGGCCTGGCCGCCCACCGCTGCGCGAACGGCAGCGAGAACCTATGATCATAGTGCGCCTACCCATGCCACCCGAAAGCTGCCCTGACAGCAATGCGCATGGAGCTCGACGTCACCCTGCAGAGCTCATCCGCGTCGCCGGCATGACGCACGTCCGGAGCTCACGCGGCTATCCCCAGTCCGACGGCGAGCTCGAGCGCTGGCACACGCGAGCGGGAACAGCTTCCTTGTTCTGCCGGAGAATGACGACATGAAACCATCGAGGCCGCGCCGGGCTGCCAGGCCATTGACAATTTGCCAACCGAATAACTCGCGCGCCGTCGCCGGCTCCGCGCTCTGCTAATGCAAGGACATGACGACGCTGCAGTCCGAACGCTTCCCCGACTGGGAGACCCTGTACCGCCAGCAGCCCGGCGAGACCCTGCCCTGGTACTACGCGGACCTCGACCCCGACCTCGCGGCCGCGCTGCGCGACCACGGGCTCACCCGCGGACGGCTGCTCGACCTCGGCACCGGCCCGGGCACGCAAGCGATCGCCCTCGCCGCCCGTGGCTTCGAGACGACCGGCACCGACCTGTCGGCGACCGCGGTGGCGAAGGCGACCGCGCTCGCGCAGGCGCGCGGGTTCCAGGTGACCTTCGTCCAGGACGACGTGCTCGCGTCGCGGCTGACCGCCAGCTTCGACGCGGTGTTCGACCGCGGCTGCTTCCACGTGATCGACCCGTCGCAGCGCGGCACCTACGTCGACGCGACGGCCGGCTGGCTCGCGCCGGGCGGGCTGCTGCTGCTCAAGACCTTCAGCAAGCTGCAGCCCGACGACGTCGGGCCGCACCGGTTCTCGCCCGACGAGATCCGCACGACCTTCGCGCCGCGCTTCGAGCTGCTGTCGGCGACCGAGACCGTGTACCAGGGCACGCTCGACCCGCTGCCGAAGGCGCTGTTCAGCGTGCTGCGGCGCCTCTGAGCGCGCGCCGACGGCCCCCCGCCGCGACGCGGGCCGCATCCACTCACCCGCGTCGCCGCGGATCTCCGAACGGAGGGCCTGGCCGAGACCCGGACGGACCTGGTTTTTGGCCACCGGACGGCCACCGCCAAGGCCACCCGGGCACCGTGAACCTGGGCGCGGTGCGCGATGCGCCGGCTCGCGTGGACCAGGCGCGTCGGGCTTGCGGGGGCCTGGCCCCTGGGCTAGGGTGCGCGCCGGCTCAGGAGCGGGTTCCGCCACTGAATGTGGCGCCGCGGCCTGCATGACGGAGTCGACGACGACAACGCCTGAACCATCGGCAGCCACGCCGGGCCCGCAGGAGACCTTCGCCGCGCTCTCGCTGGCGCCTCCGCTCGCCCAGGCGCTCGCGGTGCTGGGCCTGTCACACATGACACCGGTCCAGGCCCACGCGCTGCCGAGCCTGCTCGAGGGCAAGGACGTGATCGCCCAGGCCAGCACCGGCAGCGGCAAGACCGTGGCGTTCGGCCTGGCCCTGCTGACCCGCGTCGACGTCGACCTCGCTCGCCTGCAGGCGCTCGTGCTCTGTCCGACCCGGGAGCTCGCCGATCAGGTCAGCACCGTCCTCCGGCGCCTCGCGCGGTTCATCGCCAACCTGAGGGTCGTGACCCTGTGCGGCGGCGTGCCGGTGCGGACGCAGAAGCCGGCGCTTCAGGCGGCTCCCCACGTCGTCGTCGGCACCCCGGGGCGGATCCTCGATCACCTGGCGCGCGACAACCTCGAGCTGTCCGGCCTGCGCGTCCTGGTGCTCGACGAGGCCGATCGCATGCTCGACATGGGCTTCCTGGAGTCCATCACCGCGGTCGTCGAACAGACCCCGAGCTCGCGGCAGACTCTGCTGTTCTCGGCGACCTATCCCGAGGACATCAGGGCGCTGAGCCGCCGGCTACAGCGCGATCCCGTGGCCGTCACGGTCGACGACGTCGTCAGCCGCGCCGATATCGAGCAGACCTTCTTCGCGGTCGAGCCCGCTGGCAAGCTCGACGCGCTCGCCGCCTTGCTGTCGCAGCACCGACCCGAATCGGCGCTGGTGTTCTGCCACACCCGCAACGATGTCCGGGAGGTCAGCGCCCAGCTCGCCAGGCGGGGCTTCTCGGTGCTGGCGCTGCACGGCGAGCTGGAACAGCGCCAGCGTGACGAGGTGCTGCTGCGCTTCGCCAACAAGAGCTGCGCCGTGCTGGTGGCGACCGACGTCGCGGCCCGCGGCCTCGACATCCAGGAGCTCTCGGCGGTCGTCTCGTGGGAGCTGCCCACCGATCCCGATGTCCATCTGCACAGGATCGGCCGCACCGGCCGCGCGGGGCGCAAGGGGCGGGCGCTGGCGCTGTGCTCGCCGTCCGAGCACGAACGGGTCGCGGCGCTCGAGCGAGCGCAGGGGGCCCCGTTCCGCTGGGAGAAGTTGCCCGGCCCCGACGACGACAGGCCGACGCGGCCGCCGATGACGACCCTCGTCATCGAAGGCGGCCGGCAGGACAAGCTGCGCGCCGGCGACCTGCTCGGGGCGCTCACCGGCGACATCGGCCTCCCGGGCGAGGTCGTCGGCAAGATCGACATCCTGGCTCGCCATACCTACGTGGCGATCCGCAGCGACCGCGCAGAGCTGGCATTGAAAGGGCTGCGCGCCGGCAAGATCAAGGGCCGATCGTTTCGCGCCCGGGTGCTGAAGTGACGACGAGCCCGAAGTCCAAAGATCCGCTGCACGGCATCACCCTCGAGGCCATGGTGAACGACCTGGTGGCCTTCTTCGGCTGGGAAGAGCTCGGCCGGCGCATCTCGATCCGCTGCTTCACCAGCGAGCCGAGCGTGCCGTCGAGCCTCAAGTTCCTCCGCAAGACCCCCTGGGCCCGAGCGAAGGTCGAGAGCTTGTATCTCTTCGTCCAGCGCGAGCGCAGGCGACAAGGGATGTAGGGCGCGTGGCCGCAGGCGCCGACGACATGGCGGCGCACATCGGCGGCATGGCGGCATACGTCGACGGATTCGTGGAATCGACGTCCTGGGGCTTCGGGTTTTCTCATGGATACCGCGACGCCCCGCCGAGCGGGGCGTCGGGAGGCCCTCCGCAGGGCCCCCAAGATAGTCGGAGCTGAGGGTTCGCCTCACCCGAATGGGCAGCACTCCTCCTGCTTGAGGGCCACATCGCCGTCGATGCACACGTTCTCGGACGGGCACTGGCCGACCTCCATGTCGCCAATGAGGCACGTGCAGACATCGGCGTCGCACACGAAGCTCTGCGTCGGCGCGTCGGGGCACTCGAGGTTCACCGCGCAATTGACGTCCTCAAAGTCGATGCTCCCGAGGCAGTCCGGGTCGACGGGCTCCTCGCCGAAGCAGAGCTCCGAGGCCACCCGCAGCTCGTAGCACGGGGTGTCCTTGAGTGAGCCGTGAGAATCCCGGCAGCTCAGCCCGTTCACGCAGGTGATCAAGCTGGCCAACGTATCGACGCAATCGTCGGTCAGGCCGTCGAAGTTCCCCGAGCACTCGGCGACGCACTCCGGCACGTCGAGATCCACCCCGCACGCGATGTCGTACTCGCAGCTCGCCTGGCACAGGCCGGAGATGTCGGGTTCGGCTGCGCTCGTGGTCTCGGTCTCGCCCGATGCGCCGCCGGTCGTGTCCTCCGTCGCTGCGGTGGTCGTGTCTTCCGACGCCGCGGTGCTCGTCGGCTGCTCGCCGCCCGTCGAGCTCGTGGTGTCCATGGTGGTCGCCTCGGTGGTCGCGCCGGAGGCGCTCGCGGAGTCGCTCTCCGTCCCGCCCTTGCCGTCGCAGGCGCCGAGGAGGAACAGCAGGAATGAAATGGTCAACGCGGTAATCTTGGAATGCATGCTAAATGTCCTTTATGGCGAAGCGGGGGGCGGCCTGTCGGCCGCCATCGCGTCGCGCGGCCGTGGAGTCGCCGGAGCGAACCAACAAATTGCCGGTCGACGTAAATTTTTCGGACCGTTCGCTGCAGCTCCTCGCGCCTCGACATCGGTGCGAGACGTGACGACAGTTCCCGCGCGACTCACGCTGCGGCGCACGGTGCGGCCTCCTCGCAGGCGGTCGAGGCTATCGCAGCCGCGCTGCAGCACGACCAATCTCGGCGGCTCGGACCGATCGCCCACGAGCTCGAGCGCATCCGAGGCCTTCGCCCTCACCTCGATCGGCGAGGTCGGGCGTCACAGCGCAACCATCGCCCCCCACATTGTGAACCCACCCCTCGACGAGCGGGGCTTCGATGACGCGCACGACAGTTCGCCTGACAGGGCGCTCGTGGCACGCGGGCGCGCTCGACGTGCCAGGCGACGCGATCAGGCGTGGTTGGGCTTGCCCGGATTCAAGTCGTTCGTCAGCGCCGACGCGATCGCGCTCTGGAGAGTCCCCTTGGTGATGATGCTGCCCAGGTCGAGCCCGAGACCGACGAGCGTCTGCGCCAGGGAGGGCCGGATTCCGGTCAAGATCGTCTTCGCGCCGAGCAGCTGCAGCCCCTTGGCCGTGTCGAGCAGCGCGCGCGCGACGCGGGTGTCGAGGTCGCGCAGCCCCGTCACATCGAGGATGACCACCTGAACGTGCGTCGACTGGACGCCTTCGAGCGCGACGGTCATCACCTGGTGGATCCGGTCCGTGTCCATCTGGCCCACGAGCGGCATGACCACGATCCGCTCGGTGATCGGGATGAACGGCGTCGACATCGCCTCCATCGTGTCGCGGAGCCGTGCCAGCGTCCGCTCGAACTCGCCGAGCAGCTCCTTGTACGACGTGACGTCATGGGCCGTGCCGTACACGAGCCGGGTCGACTCGTCCTCGCTCGGGTCCATGTACGCGGTCCAGGCGAGCCACTTGTAGCTGCCGTCCTTGCACTGATAGCGGTTGTCGAAGCGGATGGTCATCTTGCCCTCGAACAGGGCCGTGGCCTCGGCGATCGTCGCCGGGCGGTCGTCAGGATGGACGAACTCGATGAACGGCTTCGCCGTCATCTCCTCGGGGCTCCAGCCGAGGAGCCGCTCCCACGCCGGGTTGGCGTGGCGGAAATACCCGTTCGGGTCCAGGGTGACGAGGAGGCCCACCGAGACGCGGAACAGCTTCTCGTAGACCTTGGCGTCCTGCAGCCTGGGCTCGAGCTGCGACAGCCGCTCGCGGTCGATCGTCACGTCGATCGCCGTCGCATAGATGAGCTGCTCCGACGGCTCCTCCCCTGTGTCCACCCGCGCGGCCCAGCCGAGCCACCTGTACGAGCCGTCCTTGCACAGGTAGCGGTTGTCGAACCGGTCGACCGTGTTGCCCTGGAGGAGGCCGGCCACCTCGGCGAGCGTGGCCTCGCGGTCGCTCGGATGGACGAACTCGATGAACGGCTTGCTCCTCAGCTCGTCGAGGGACCAGCCGAGGATCCGCTCCCATGTCGGATTCAGGACGCGGAAGTGGCCGCTCGCGTCCACGGTGGCCAGAAGTCCTGCCGAGGCCTGGAACATCTTCTCGTAACTCAGCACCTAGTCCTCCCTTGCGCGGCCGTGACTGCGAGCTCTCGCTGCGGGGCGGCCGCCTGTCGCCGAATCCCCGTACTCATATGCGGAAGAGCCTCCCACGCCATGACGCAGGAGCGAACGGCGCCCGCATCATAGCAAGGTCGGCTCTCCGATCATCGGAGCCACTTGTCCCCGAGACGCGATTGTATGTCAAGATCATCCGAACGCGGCTCTGCCGCCGCACCGTGTACGTGTTCGCCGCCGATCGGAACCGCCGCCCGCCCACTGTTGCCAGCCCGCGATGGCGCGAGCAGGTTCGCGCCCGAGCGCGGACGATGATCGCGTCTGCGATTGTTCACTGCGCGCAACGGAGATGAATCGGGCTCGCCTGGTCCCACTGCGCCAGCAGGAACGAATCACGAGGCGCGAGCCTTTGCTCTGGCAATGCCTTCATCGGAGCGTCCCATCGCTGCTGGGCGTCACCCTTGGGCTGCGCGCCCAACGCCGGCGCTCCGCCGGTGTATGGGGCGACATCGACCTCGAGTTCCCGCTGCTCCTCGTCGCAACCGGGGACCCGCGTCGAACCGACGAGAATGGCGAGAAAACACGGACTTTGCGAATGAATGGACATGAAGATCTCCATGCGCCCCGGCTGGCGCGGGCGTGATGCACGAACGGCGCCGATTCGACTGGGCAGGCGACTCGCTCGCCGAAGTCGACTTCGTGTCGATGCCGCGGACGCGCTCTGCCTCGCGGGCTCACGCGCCAGGACGCGCCGCAGGATCGGCTCCTGCGCGTCGGGTCTCGCAGTGAACGCCCCCCGTGGCCGACATGCTCGGCGCTCATGTTCACGACGACCTGCGGCGGGCCCGGTGAACGAGCCCTCCTCGCCCGGCCCGCCGCGCGCTGGCCGCTGGCGCTGTCGAGTGCCGCAGTCTTCCGTCGCCAATCCGCTTGCACCTTCGCCGCGACGACCTACCTTGGCGCCCCGTGCCCACCCATTACGTCGCCCTCGGGGACTCGGCAGGCGCGGGCTTCGGCGTGCCCGCTGGCACGGGTTACGTCGACCGCGTGTACGCGCGCCTGCAGCAGCGAGATCCCTCGGCGCGGCTGCTGAACCTCGCGCGCAACGGCGCGACCAGCGAGACACTGCGCGCCGAGCAGGTGGGCGCCGCCCTCGTCGCGCGACCGACTGTCTGCTCGCTGTTCATCGGCGGCAACGACCTGTGGCGCGGCGTGCTCCCCTCGCACTACGGCCGCAATCTCGAGGCGATCGCCGACCGTCTCGACCGCGCCCGCTGCCCGGTCGTCGTCGGCACGCTGCCCAACATGTCCCATGCGCCAGCCGCGGCGCTCGCCGAGCGCTTCCTCGGGATCGCCCGCGCGCAGATCGAGGAGCGGATCGTCGCCTACAACGAGCGCGTCCGCCGGCTGGCGATCGACCACAGCTACACGCTCGTCGACCTGTTCGGCGCGACCCGCCTCGACGAGCACGCCGAGTACTTCGCGCCCGACGGCTTCCACCCGTCCGCCGCCGGCCACGCGGCGTGGTTCGAGGCGATCTGGCCGACCTTCGCCGCGACCCTCTAGCGCGTCCCGCTCGCACGATCCGCAGTCGCGGGCGACCTCGAGATCGCCGAGTCGCTGCACCGGCCGCGCTGCAGCAGTCCACGACGACGCTGTTCGCGGTGAGCTCCAATGCTTCGACACGGTGGTCCTACGTGACCTCCGAGGCCGGCGGAAGCGTAAATTCCGCCAGGATCTCGGTGTGGACCACGGCCGACTCGAAGTGGGCGGCACGCACATCCCGGTAGCGCTCGTCGGCGAAGAAGCGCTCCTTCGCCGCACGATCGGGGAACACGATCGTGAAGACGCGGTTGCTGCGCTGATCGACGCCGCGCAGGGCCTCCGCCACCACGAAGTCGTGGCGGAAGGAGCCCCCGTGCGACGCGAGGATCGGCGCCATCGCCTCCCGGTAGCGCGCGTAGGCGACCGGGTCCGCGACCACGAGCGCCACCAGCATCGCGTGCCCTCCGCCCTCAGCGTGCATGCGAGTAGCCTCCGTCGACCTCGAGGGTGACGCCGGATACGAACCCTGCCCTCGCCAGGAAGAGCACCGCGTCCGACGTGTCGCGCACCTCGCCGACGCGCCCGAGCGGGTGGATCGACGCCAGCGAATCGGCGTCCTCGATCAGCGGCGTGCGGACGATCATGGGCGCGAGCGTGTTGACCCGGATGTTGTGTTTGGCGAGCTCGGCGGCGAGCGAGACCGTGAGCGCATGGACTCCGCCCTTGCTCGCCATCGCCGCCGACGCCGGCAGCGCGGCCATCGCCTGCTGCACGAGCGCGGCGCCGACGTTGACGATCGAGCCGCCGCCGGCTGCGATCATCAACGGCACCACCGCCTGGGTCACCTGGTACGTCCCTTTCACGTTGGTCGTGAAGAAGCGCTCGAGGTCGTCGACCGTGCTGTCGAGGAACGGCTTGGCGCCGAAGATGCCGGCGTTGTTGACCAGCACGTCCACGCCGCCGAGGTGCTCGCGCGCCGCCACGGCCAGGGCGCGCGCGGTGGCGGGGCTGCCGACCTCGCCCGCGACCGCGAAGACCCGCGACCCGCTGCCGTCGAGCTCCCACCGGACGCGCTCCAGCTTGTCCGGGTCCCGCGCGTTGAGGACCAGCCGGGAGCCCTCGGCGAGGAAGCGGCGGGCCAGGTCGAGGCCGATGCCGCTGCTGGCGCCCGTGATGATGACCCGATCGATTCGATTCGACATGAATACCTCCGTGGGGACAGGTCTAGGCGAGTTCTCCATTCCAAGAAAATGGTATGTTTCGATGAACTCCATTACTCTTGGTTCTGGAGGTTTCTGCGTGACCCACGACCAACTCCTCGCCTTCCTCGCCGTCGCCGACGCGGGCGCGTTCACTGCCGCGGCCTCGACGCTGCACAAGTCGCAGCCGGCGGTGAGCAAGCTGGTGCGCAACCTCGAGGACGAGCTGGGCCTCGAGCTGTTCGATCGCGGGAGCTACCGCGCCACCCTCAGCGACGCCGGCCGCCTGTTCCGCGAGCGTGCGGCCGCGGTCATCGAGCAGGTCGAGGCGCTGAAGAGCTTCGCCCGGGAGCTCGCCGGCGACGTCGAGCCGATCGTCCGGCTCGCCGTCGAGGCGGTCACGCCGCTCGGCTCGCTGATGACGATCCTCCGCGCGGTGGGGGCACGCTTCCCGGCCGTGCGCATCGAGCTCGCGACCGAGCGCCTCACCGGCGCCGCCGCGGCGCTGCAAGAGGAGCGCGCGGACCTCGTCATCGCCACGCGCCTCGGCGTCGCCTCGGCCCGGGTCGAGAGCGCATACCTCCAGAGCGTGCGCATCTTGCCGGTCGCGCGCCGCGACCACCCGCTCGCGACCTGCGGCGCTCCCATCCCGCCGGCGCTGCTGCGGGCGCACGCGCAGATCGTCCTGCGTGACAGCGCCCAGGGCTCCGACGCGCCGTCGCTGAACGTGCTCGCGGGGGGACTGCGCTGGAGCGTCACCGACGTCACTGCGAAGAAGGACATCATCCTCGCCGGCATGGGCTGGGGCGGGCTGCCCGAGCACGTCGCCGAGAGCGAGCTCGCGGCGGGCGAGCTCGTCGTGCTCGAGGTGCCCGAGTTCGAGGTCGACAGGATGGAGCTGTTCGTCCTGCGGCGGCGAGACCGCCCGCACGGCGTCGTGGCGAGCGCGCTGTGGGACGAGCTGAAGCGCTGGGCCGCGGCGGCGCCGGCGAACGCGGGCGGCGGGGCTCGACGCGCGCCGGCGCGAGGCCGGCGCGCGGGTACCCGGACGCACCGTCCACGACGCAAGTAGCGCCGTCGTCGTCACGGCGGAGACGCCGGGCAGCACCGGCGAACGAGCGCCGTATCGGCTCGCGTGAATGCCTCCGAGGAGCCGCCTGCGGACTTGTGGACGTGCAGGTGTCGAGCGACGAGGTCGCGCCCGCAGCCGACGCACGGAGCCCCAGTAGCTCTCAGCGGCGCGCGGGCGGCGGGAACGCCGGCGTCACGAAGGTCGGTGCCGGCAGCGAGAGCTCGGCCGGCAACTTGGCGGTCGCGCCCGAGCGATAGAACTCGAGGATCGCGTCGAACACCTCGGGTCGGTGGCGGGTCATCCGGGTCAGCTGCTCGTGTTGGGCGCGGTGCACGATCATCACGCGGCCGCGCGGGAAGTAGGGCGCGATCTGCAGCATGTTCTCGATCGGCGTCGAGGTGTCCCAGTCGCCGTTGACGAACAGCACCGGCACCTCGCTCGTCGTCGGAGCGCGCAGAGCGTCGCCGAAATCGGGGGTCGGCCAGGCCGGGCGCGAGCTCTCGTGCGGCTCGAAGCTCCACGTGCCGAGGAAGTGCGTCGCCGGATCGTTGTGCAACCGGTGCGCTCGCGTCGCGCTGACGCCGAGCCCCGAATCGATCAGCGGCAGGATCACCGAGGAGAACTTCGACCGGCGGCGGCGCGCCAGCTCCTCCCCCGCCCACCCCTCGTAGTGGCCGTGATACAGCGACAGGATGAACGCCGGCCACGCGTCGGCGTCGTCGGGGAGCAGCGCATTTTGCAGGTCGGCGAGGCCGAGCACCACCGATTCGGTCTTGCCGGTCTCGGGGACGCGGACCTTCACGGTGACCGGGGCACGGGCGAACCGGTCGCGGAGCTCGCGGACCGCGGCCATCAATCCGCCGGGCGGCAGGTACGGCTGCAGGTTCGGCGCGCGGTCGCCGTCGAAGGCGATCCGCTGCAATGCGGCGAACAGGTACGACGGCATGTCGATGCCGTCGTCGAGCGGCTCGACGCCGTACAGCACGGCGCGCTCGACGATCTCCGGGTGCAGCCGCAGGACCGCGAAGCTCCACTGCGAGCCGAAGCTGCCGCCGAGCAGGTTGAGCTTGGCGTAGCCGAGCGCGCGGCGCAGCTCGGCGACGTCTTCGACGCACTCGCGCACATGGTAACCGGACAGATCGTGGTCTGGGTTGGCGGCGATCGCTGCGGCCGCGAAGGCCCGATAGGCCGCGCTCTCCGCCGCCACCGAACTCGGGCGATCGGGCGGCGCGGGCACGGCATCGGGCACGCGCAGGGTGGTGCCGCGGCGCGAGAACCCGCGCTGGTCGAGCACGATGACGTCCGCGACCGCGCTGTAGCGGCGGAAGTTCTCCAGCCGGCGGCGCGCGTTCTCGTCGTTCGCCGTGAACGCGTCGAGGTAGCTGTTACCCGGCCCCCCGGGCAAGAACACGATCGGAGCCGCGCGGGTCGGTCGCGCGGCCCGCAGCCGCGCGAACCCGACGGCGATCACGCGGCTGTTCGACGCGGCGCGATTCTCGAGCACGTGCAGGGTGCCGAGCTCGAACTGGACCTTCTCCCCCGCGGCGCTGGTCACCGCCGCGGGTTCGAGCGAGACCGTCCCGGGCCGGGGTGCGGGAGGCGAGGCGAAGGCAAACAGACCGGCAAAAAGTCGGGCTAGTAGCATCGATACAGAATAATATTCTCGAGCTGTCCGGTATTCTACCGAATAGAATTCGAAACGGAGCCGAAGATGCCCACCCTCGACCGAATTGATCGCGCCCTGCTCGGCCTCCTGCAGAAGGATGCACGGATCTCCAACAAGGAGCTGGCCGCGACCGTCGGCCTCGCGCCGTCGTCGTGCCTCGCGCGCGTGCGCCGGCTCGAGGCCGAGGGCGTGATCACCGGCTACCGCACCGAGCTCGCGCCGCGCTCGCTGGGCCTCGACCTGCAGGCCCTGATCGCCGTCCAGCTCCGCCTCCACGTCGGCGAGGCGTTCAACAGCATCGGCGATCACCTGCGCTCGCTGCCCGAGACGGTCGCAGTGTATTGCCTCGGCGGCGCGACCGACTTCCTCGTCCACGTCGCGTGCCGCGACACCGAGCACCTGCGTGTTCTCACCATCCGCTCGTTCACCAGCCGCCCCGAGGTGAGCCGGATCGAGACGTCGCTGGTGTTCTCCTTCGCGCGCTCGAGCCTGGCCGTCGAATGAGCGGCAGCATGCGACCCGACCGCCCTTCACGTCCCCGCGCTTTCGCCGTCCCCTTGCATCGCCGGGCCGAGCGCCGAAGCCGCCCTGCCCTGATTCGTCGCCCGATCCGCGTCACGAATCGCCGGTGCGCAGATCCTCGGGCGTGCAGGGGGAAGAGAGCAGCTCGCGCAGGAGCTCCCAGCGCCGCCCGGGGCGCTCGTCCGTGCCCCCTTTGCGCGCGATGAAGTCCGCCACCAGGTCGTGGCCGAGGCTGTAGTTGATGACGTAGGTGCGGTCCTCCGCGGCGTTGACGAGGAACCTCTCGACCTGCGGCGGGGAGAGCAGGCGGTAGCGGACGAGATAATCGCGGGTCTGTTCGCGGGTCGCCTGGCCGTCGAGGAAGCGCCGCGCGGCCTCGATGTCGGCGTATCGCAGCCGCCTCGCCAGCGCCTCGACCTGCAAGTAGACCTCGACGCGCTCCGCGGGCAGGCCCGCCAGCGGGAACAGGACGTCCCTCAGGTAGGCCGTCTCGTCGGGGAAGACCACGTGGACCCCGTAGGTCGCGCTCCCCTCGGCGATCAGGGATTGGGGCGAGTAGAGCGGATACACCGCGAACTCCACCCACCCGAGCTGTCGCACCAGGCGCTGCTCGAGCAGCAGGTTGTAGACGTGGTGCCCGGGGTAGCTCTCGTGCGCCGCCACGTCGATCGCGTGGGAGATCGTGATGGGCAGGTCGCTGTTGACCTGGACCAGGCTCCTCCCGTCGCCTCGATACCAGTTGTAGCCGTCCCAGGTCTCCCCCGTCACGAGCTCGAGCGTGACGGACTCGTCCGCGGGGAGCGGAATGTGCTCCTTCGTCCGCCGCCTCGCCTCGGCGATGGACGTCTGGAGCACCCGCTCCAGCTTCGCCGGCGGAATCATGAAGTCCTGGCGGAACGCGTGGAGTCGCTCCGCCAGCGCGCCCGAACCCGGCAGGAGCGCCCCCAGCTCCGCCAGCGCCGCCTCGAGCTCGGCCTCCGCGCGGATCGGCGCCCGCGCCCCGTAGAGCCCCTCGCTCTCCTCGTCGAAGCGCATCGACTCGCCGCTCAGCAACCTCACGCGCACCGCCACCGCGTGCACCTGCCGCTGCAGGAAGCGGCGTCGCCTGGCGACGAGCCGCTCTCGCGGGGCGGCCGAGGCCGCGAGCGCCTGCAGCAGCGCGGCCGCGCGGCGGCCGACCTCCGCGAGCGGCAGTCGGTCGCGCTTCGCCGCCTCGGCCCAGTCGCTCGGGCCGTAGTACGCGTCCACGTAGTCCCGATCGTGCTGGCCGAGCGCGAGCACCAGCTTCACGTACGTCTCCGCAGCCGCGTCCAGCGAGACGGCGTGGCCGGCGTCGGAGGCCGGGCGCCGGCCGGCGCATGCCTGCGCCAGCACGGCGGCGAGGGTGAGGGCGAACGAGCGCCGTGAGGTCATGCGGCCCAGTGTTAACGCAATGGCGCCCGAAGACCAAGGAGGAGCACCGACCGCGAGCCGGCGCGGCGTCTGCCCCCGAATCGGGCCTCGATCCACCGTCGTGGCCGCGAGCCGCCACCGGCCCGTCATGTCGACATGGCGTCGGATATTCCTGTCCCTCGGGGCATGTCATTCGTACGGACGACATTGCCCGCCCCGAGGTCCGTCCCCTCGTACTCGTCGCAATCGACGGGATCGGGGGCTCCTCGATCGCCGAGGTTCCACTGGAAGATGTTGCACGACATGGAGGTCCGGCGGGCCTTCGCCGAATTCGCGCACCTCGACGCGACCTCGTTGCTCGCATTCCCGCGGCGCACGGATACGTGGTAGAGCCCCGGAGTTCGGGGGACTCGGCGCGCTCTTCTGTCCGACGAGGCGAGCGAGCGAGCGCCGTTGCAATTGTGCGCGAGGCTCGGGTAACCTCGTTTCATGACCGGCGCCGCAGAAGAGAGGATTGATGCCCTGTCCAAGCGCGTGGCCGAGCTCGAGGAGCAGGTCGCGGCGCAGGAGCGCATCATCGCCGACCTGCGGGCGAAGGAGAGCCTCGACGAGGAGCGCCAGCAGATGCTCGCCGCGGTCGAGAACTGCGTCGATTTCATCGGCATCTGCACCCTGGACGGTCGCACGATCTACCTCAACGCGGCCGGTCGCAGGTTGATAGGATTCGACGTCGACGCGGACATGCGGGGCTTCGACGTCACGAAGGTGCTGACCCCGGAAGCCACCGATTACTTTTTAAAAAGTATCGTCCCGGCGCTCCATGAGACCGGGCGCTGGGAGGGTGAGCTCGAGTTCAAGCACCTCAAGACGGGCGAGGCCTTCCCCACGCAGTACAACGCGTTCATCGTCCGCGATCAGCGGACCGGACAGCCGCTGGGCATCGGGGCGGTCACCCGCGATTTGCGGGCGGCGAGGCGGGCCGAGGAGGAGCGGCGGCGACTCCAGGACGAGGTCATCCAGGCGCAGGCCGCCATGCTGGCGGATCTCTCGACGCCCCTCATCCCGATCAGCGACGACGTGGTGGTGATGCCGCTCGTCGGCAGCGTCGACGCGACGCGCGCCGGGCAGGTGATGGAGAGCTTGCTGGCGGGGATCTCCGGCCGCAACGCGAAGGTGGCCATCCTCGATATCACCGGAGTGCCGAAGGTCGACGCTGCGGTCGCCGAGGCGCTCGTACGCGCCGCCAGGGCGGTGCGGCTGCTCGGCTCCCAGGTGGTGCTCACCGGGATCCGACCCGAGGTCGCCCAGGCCCTCATCGGCCTCGGCGTCGATCTCGGCAACATCGAGACCCGCGGCACCTTGCAGAGCGGGATCGCCTTCGCCATGCGGCGACTGTAGTCGCAGCTCCAGCCGGCATTGCTGCGAGCGCGGCCTCGAGGGCCGATTGGCGGCCGTCCGCCGCGCAATCATGCCACCGCGTGTGCACGCGTCGCCTCGCCCGCCCCGATGTACGCCGGCCCGCGCGGAGCACCTGCACGCGGCGCCGCGATCGAAGCTGGGACGTCGAGCCCTCATGCGTGGCCGGCGAGCGGTGTCTCAGGGCCTCGGCTGACCACACGGCGCCGCGAGGCGGCAATCGTACATATGTCCCAAGGGACACATTATCGACCCAGAGCGGCGTAGACCGGCGTTTCAGCGGCCGCGCGATCGCCGGGGCGCGCTCCCGCCCGCGGCGCTCGGTGCACGCGCGACGACGATCGCGGCACCGATGATATAGATGCAAGCATGCACAACACTCCGCGCATTCTCGCCCTCCTCGCCCTCCTCGCCCCCGTCGCTTGCGACGTCGACGACGAAACCGCGACCCAAGTCGGCGAAGGCGTCATCGGCATCGGCCTCGATTCCACCGAGCTCACGGAGCTCGACATCGACGAGCTCACCGACGCGGTCGATCCCTCCTTCGCGTGCAGCGACGCCGGCTGGGACCCGGCGTGGGCCGCGTTGGAGGACCAGGTGCTCACCCTCGTCAATCAAAAGCGCGCCGCCGGGGCCGTGTGTGGCGGCGTCACCAAGCCGCCGGTGCCGGCCGTCACCGCCCAGGCCCAGCTTCGCTGCGCCGCCCGCAACCACTCGAAGGACATGGGCGTCAACAACTTCTTCAGCCACACCGGCTCGAGCGGCTCGACCTTCACCCAGCGGATCACCGCCGCCGGCTACGTGTGGACGGCCGCCGGCGAGAACATCGCCGCCGGCTACGCGACCGCCGCCCAGGTCGTCAACGGCTGGATGACCAGCACCGGCCACTGCAACAACATCATGAACGGCAATTACAAGCACCTCGGCATCGGCTACTATTACGCGTCCGGCGCCACCTACAAGCATTACTGGACGCAGGACTTCGGCAAGAACTGACGCCCTCGCGCCGCGCCTCGGGGCATCGCCGTCCGCGCCGCGGACGCCGCGGTGCCCCGTCGCGTCGCGCCGCTCAGCCGACGTCGAGCTCGATGGTGAAGTTCTGGTCGGCCGCGGTGAGGTACTCGTCGTACCACGGCGAATAGGTGCGCACGTGCATCGTCCGCCCGTCGGGCTCGAGCTCGAGCAGGCGGAGGAAGCCCTCGCCGCCCATGGGGCGGTGCTGATAGTTGGAGAGCATCTGGTGGACCACCTGGCCGTGGTCGTTGACGCTGGCGAGGTACCCGGCGCCGTCGCCGAGGACGTGGCCGTTGAGCGTGAGGACGAAGCGGTGCTGGCGGACCAGCTTCTGCCACAGCTCCTCGCCGTCGTTGACCCCGCCCATGGTGTCGTAGTGGTGCGGGTTGTAGGCCTGCGAGTGAGCGTCGTCGGTGTGGTCGTAGCGGCGGTCGTCGTGGTTGAGGTACGCGTGGGTGACGAGGATCCCCAGGCGCTCGGGGTACAGCCCCATCACGTCGTTGGCCCACTCCACGACCCCGTCGCGCGGGCCCCACTCGAGCAGCAGCGCGACCCACGAGTGCCCGCCGGCGTCGAACAGGTGGAAGGTGTTGTCGAGCTTGCCCGGCTCGTACGAGCCGCCGAAGCTCGGCATCAGCTCCGCGTCGTCGAACGAGAACCACTGGTTCAGCAGCGTCTCGCGGGTCGACGCGTCGCCCGACGGTCCGTAGTCGTGGTTGCCGGGCACGACCCCGTACGGCACGATCCCGTCGAGCTCGGCCATCGCCGCGCTGGCCCGCTTCCACTCCGATTCCTTGTTGTACTGGACCAGGTCGCCGAGGTGGAACGCATAGGCGATGTTGCGATCGACCGCGTTGCGGGCGATCCACTTGGTCTGGCTGTTGAACACCCCGGGAAAACGCAGCGAGTAGTACTGAGTGTCCGGCAGCACCACGAAGGTCGTCGAGCCCTCGACGAACAGCGGCAAGGGCGGCGGCCCGGGCGGCAGATCCGGCTCCGGCTCCGGCGGCTCGGGCCCCTCGGGCGTGGTCTGCAGCGCGCACTTGGCGGCCACGCCGGCGAGCTCGTACTCGCGGCTCCAGACGCCCTCGGGGCCCGGCTCCTGGCCGGGAATGCCAGGGCACGCGCCGCGCTGCGGATCGTCGACCTCGTCGCCCTCGTCGGCGCCGTCGGCCGCGGTGTCCGGCAGCCCGCCGGGAGAATCCTGCAACACGTCCTGACAAGCGGCGATCGACAACGCGACGGTGACGAGACCCAGGCGCCGAGCTCCATCCATGCCTCGATCGTACCGGCGCCGCGATCGGCGGCGACGCGGGCGTGCGACGACTCCCGTCGCCGTCTCGCTGACCGATCCGACAGATTACCGCCCCGATATGTTCGCACCGCGACGTCTCTGGCGAGGAATCACGCGAGCGAGGCGGACGACGAATGTCGCCCGACGATCTGCGCACCGGTGGTCAAAAGGCCGATCGCGATCCGGCGTCGGGCAGTCTGACCGCGGCGACAGACGAGCGACGCCCGGCGTGGACTGTCTGCACGCCCCGTCGCCCGAATTGTCGCGCCGCCGGAGATCTGCGCCGCCGCGCCGCGGACACGGCGCCGGCCTCGCAACGTCGGCGCGAGTCGTACCCGCGCGTCAGCCCGCCGCGGGCGCCGGGCTCGCAGGCGGCTCATTCTCCGGCGGCACGACGTAGAGCGTCCGGCTCGGGAACGCGAACTCGTAGCCGAGCTCGCGCATCTCGCGGAGCAGGTCGAACAGCAATTGCTGGTGCTGCGCGACGAACACCGCATAATCGGCGGTCGTCAACCAGTACGAGAGCTCGTACTCGATCGCCGACTCGCCGAGCTCGACCAGCGCGGCGCGCTCGAAGCGGACCTGCTCGCGCCGCTCGACGGCCGCGCGCAGCAGCGCCGGCAGCCGCTCGACCAGCTCCTGCGGCGTCGAGTAGACCACGCCGATGCGCAGAGCGACCCGCCGCTCCTGCATGCGGGTGAAGTTCTGGATCCGGCTCGACAGCAGGTCCGTGTTCGACAGCACCAGTTCCTCGCCGCCGGCGCCCGCCAGGACCGTGCTGCGCATGCCGATCCGCCGCACCGTGCCGGACATCTGGCCGACCTGGATGGCGTCGCCGGGGGCGAACGGCTTGTCGACGATGATCGAGATCGACGCGAGGATGTCGCCGAGGACCTTTTGCACGGCCAGGGCGACCGCCACGCCGCCGATGCCGAGGCCGGCCACCAGCGCGGTGATGTCGATGCCCATCGCCGACAGCACCACCAGCACCACGATCGACCACACCACCACGAGCCCGGCCAGCCGCAGCAGCGCCTGGGCGATCGGCGTGACCTGCGGCGACGCCCCCCCGGCTTGCACGTGGCGGGCGAACCGGCGGTCGACCAGGTAGCGCACCACCGTGCTGGCCCACAGCCCGCCCTGGATCATCCCGCCGATGATCAGCGCAATGTGCACCCGGTGGTCCCAGCGCTCGGGCAGATCGAGCGTCACCGTCGCCAGCCGCAGCCCGATCAGCGCGAAGAACCACCCGCGCGAGCGCTCGACCAGGTCGGCGATCGCGTCGTCGACGTCCGACTCCGTCCGCATCGCGTGCTTGCGCAGCCGCCTCACCGCCGTCCGCCGCACCAGCAGCAGCGTCGGCGTCAACGCCAGCAGGATCACCCCCGCCGCCAACCATTGCAGGCCCGTGATCCCGAGCCAAGTCCGCTCCAAGAGCCCTTCGAGGACCTCCCGCATCGCCGGCGAGCTTAACCGACTTCGTCGCGCGCGCCACGCCGGGGCCGAGGGTTGCGCGGGGCCCGGGGTGCACTCATGGACATGTCTTTCAGGACATTGTCATGAGAACATGTCCAGAAGGACATCGCCACTGGCGCGAGCGCCGTCTCGGTGTACGAACGGACCCCTCGGCCCCGGCGGTCAGCGGCCGCGGGCGCGAGGTGCGGCGAACCCGCGGCCCCCCCGGCGGAGCCTCCGCGGACCCCATGGCGGGGGTCTACGCCGTTTTCGCGACCGACGCCGGGGATCCGGCGCCGCTCACGTATTCTTGTCCTCGTCGTGATTCCGGGGACAGAGCTGGCGGAGCTGCTCGACGACGGCCTGTTGGTCGTCTCTCACGCTGGCGAGGTGCGAGCCGCGAACCCCGCGGCCGAGCGCGTGCTCGGGGCCGAGCGGGCGGCGTTGATCGGGCGCGACCTGGCGACGCTGCTCCCGGGCGCGCCCGCGGGCGCGCTGCACGAGGCGTGCGCCGGCGACCACGAGCGCAGCCTGCACGCCAGCAACCGCCACGGCTTCGGCATGGCCGTCCGCGTCGTCCCGCGGGCCGCCGACACCTGGGTGTTCCTGCGCGGCGACGTCGAGCTGGCCCCCCCGCCGATCCCCGACACCGACATCGTCCGCACGATCCTCGACCACGCCCCGGTCGTGCTGTTCGCCTCCGACGCCGAGGGCATCATCACCCTGAGCGAGGGCCACGGCCTCAGCCTGCTCGGCCGCGCCCCCGGCACCAACGTCGGCCGCTCGTACGTCGACGCCTACCGCGACGTGCCGTGGATCCTCGACAGCATGCGCAAGTCGCTCGCCGGCGAGCCGGTCACGATCGTCGGCGACCTGCGCGGCCGCGTGTTCGACGTCCACTACTCCCCGGTCCGCGGCCCCGTCGGAGAGGTCACCGGCGTGCTCGGCGTCGCCCTCGACGTCACCGAGCGCGAGCGGGCGATGGAGAAGCTGGCGTCGCAACAATCTGTCCTCAAGTACCTGCTCGCCAACGTGCCGCAGGCGATCTTCTGGAAGGACCGCCAGCGCCGGTTCCTCGGCTGCAACCAGAAGTTCCTCGAGCACACCGGCCTGACGGACGAGAGCCAGCTGCTCGGCAAGACCGACCACGACATCTGGGACAGCCGCGAGGAGGCCGACTTCTTCCGCCTGATGGACGAGCGGGTCATGTCGACCGGCGTGCCGATCATGGACATCGAGGAGCCGCTGCGCCGCCCGGACGGCCGCCAGACCTTCATCCTCACCAGCAAGGTCCCGATCCGCGACGAGGCCGGCGAGGTCACCGGGCTCCTCGGGATCTACGTCGACATCACCGAGCGCAAGCGCATCGAGCTCGAGATCCAGCGCGCCAAGGAGGCCGCCGACGCGGCCCTGCGGGCCAAGAGCGAGTTCCTCACGGTGATGAGCCACGAGCTGCGGACCCCGCTGACGCTGATCCTCGGCCCGCTCGAGGCGCTGCTCGCCGACCCCGCCGAGCCGCTCGGCGACGGGACCCGCGCCTCGCTGTCCCGCATGTGGCGCAACGCCTCGCGCCTCGGCCGGCTCGTCGACGACATCCTCGACTATCAAAAGCTCGAGGCCGGCAAGATGCGGGTCGTGTGGGAGCCGGTCGACGTCCACGACCTCGTCGAGGGCATCGTCCTCGACGCCGAACCCGCCGCCCACAGCGCCGGCCTCACCCTCCGCCACCGGCTCGCGCCCGCCGTCCGGACCGTCCCGCTCGACCGGCGCATGTTCGAGAAGATCGTCCTCAACCTCCTCGGCAACGCCCTCAAGTTCACCCCCGCCGGCGGCACCGTCACCGTCTCGCTCGCCCGCCACGGCGACGGCCACATGCGCCTGGCCGTCGAGGACACCGGCCCCGGCATCGCCCCCGAGGAGCACGAGCGGGTGTTCCAGCGCTTCCAGCAGCTCGACAGCTCGATCAGCCGCAAGCACGAGGGCACCGGCCTCGGCCTCGCCATCGTCCGCGAGTTCGCCGAGGCGATGGGCGGCAGTGTGCACCTGTGCAGCGAGCTCGGGGCCGGCGCCTGCTTCGTCGTCGACCTGCCGATCGACGCCGATCGACTGGCGCTGCTGGGCCCGCCGCACGAGCGACCCACGCGTCCGCCGCCGCCGCCCGGCCCCGGCGTCGTGCCCACCGCCCCGCCGTCATCGCCCGCGCCGGGCCGCCCGCGCGTCATCGTCGCCGAGGACAACGCCGACATGCGGGCCTATATCGCCTCGGTCCTGCGCGTCGACCACGACATCGTCCTCACGGCCAACGGCGCCGAGGCGCTGGCCGCCGCCCGCGAGCGTCGCCCCGACGTCATCGTCTCCGACATCATGATGCCGGAGATGGACGGCTACGAGCTCGTCACCCGCCTCAAGCGCGACCCGGACCTGCGCGACATCCCGGTCGTCGTCCTCAGCGCCAAGGCCAGCCGCGAGGAGACGGTCCGCGGCCTCGAGGTCGGCGCCGACGATTATTTGCCCAAGCCGTTCGCCCCCGCCGAGCTGCGCGCCCGGGTCGGCGCGGCCCTCCGCCTGCACCGCGTCCACCTCGAGGTCGTGGCCCAGAAGCACGAGCTCGAGCAGACCCTCCGCATCCTCAAGGACACGCAGGACCAGCTGGTCCAGTCGAGCAAGATGGCCGCCGTGGGCACGCTGGTCGCCGGCCTCTCGCACGAGCTCAACAACCCGGTCGCCATCATTCGCATGAGCGCGCAGATGCTGCTGCGCCGGGGCTCGCGCGACCCGTTCGTCCGCCGCACCCTCGAGCGGATCGAGCGCCACTCGCAGCGCTGCGCCGGCCTGGTCGAGGCGCTCCTGGCCTACAGCCGCCGCCGCCCGCAGGTCGCCGAGCGCTGCGAGCTGGGCCAGGTGCTGACGTGGCTGCTGGAGCTCGCCCGCCCCGAGGCCGCCGAGCGGGGGATCCGTCTGGTCGCAGACTTCGCCCCCGACCACCTGCCCGCCCTGGTCGTCCATCGGCCCGCGCTCGAGTCCGCGCTGCTGAATGTCATCGGCAACGCCGCCGACGCCACCAGCCGAGGTGGTATCATCGAGGTCCACGCGCGCGCCGCCGCCGGCGAGGACGACGTCGACGGCGCCGAGATCCTCATCCGCGACAGCGGCGTCGGCATCGCCCCGCAAGCCCTCCCCCACGTGTTCGAACCGTTCTACACCACCAAAGCTCCGGGCAAGGGCACCGGCCTCGGCCTGCCGATGACGCAGAAGTTCGTCCAGGCCCACGGCGGCAGCATCCACGTCGACAGCGAGCTCGGGCGCGGCACCACCGTCCGCCTGTGGCTCCCGCTGCTCCCGCCCGAGCCGCCCGAGCCGACCGAGCCGGCCCGCCTGACCGAGGAGGTCCCGTGACCGCCGTCGACACCGCCGGCGGAGCGACCGACGCCCTGGCGCTCCCGCGAGTGCTGGTGATCGACGACGAACGCGACATGCTCGAGATCCTGCAAGACTTCTTCGAGAGCGAGGGCTACGCGGTGCAGGTCGCCGACAGCGGCGAGCGGGCGATCGAGCTGTGCCGCCACGGCAGCTTCGACGTCGCCATCACCGACATGCGCATGCCCGGCATCGACGGCCTGCACACCCTGATGGGCCTGCGCCAGCTCGACCCCCGCCTGCCGGTCATCGTCGTCACCGGCTACGCCTCCGACGACACCGAGCAGCGCTGCCGCAACGCCGGCGCCTTCGAGTGCATCCAAAAACCGGTCGACCTCGACACGCTCCTCCGCCTCGTCGGCGCCGCCGTCCAGGCCCGCAACTGAGCCCCGGGCCGGCGGCACCGACGAATCGAGACGGTCCAAGACGCCCATTGCCGTCGCAAGGCTCCGTCGATCGCGAACGATGATCGCGCCCCCGGTTCGCGGTGGCCGAACCCGCGACGAGCGACTATCGTGCCCCGCGTGAGCGGCACCGACCTCGCCTACGCGCTCGTGCTCGTGTCGGGCGTCCTGCATGCCACGGTCAACGCGATCCTCAAGGCCGGCAACGACAAGCTGGTCGGCCGCGCCCTCATCGACGCCGCCAGCGCCGCGCTCGCCCTGCCCGCGCTCGCGTTCGTCCCGCTGCCGGCGGGCGCGTGGACCTGGCTGGTCGCCTCTCTGGCGATCCACCTCGTCTATCTCTACGCCCTCGTGCGCGCCTACGAGGTCAGCGACTTCTCGGCCGCCTATCCGGTGGCCCGCGGCGCCGCGCCGCTGCTCACCGCCGTCGTCGTCCTCGGCGTGTTCCACGAGCCCGCGCGCCCGCTCGAGCTGGCCGGCATCGTCGCCATCGGCGCCGGCATGCTCGCCATGGGCCTCGGCCGTCACCTCAGCCGCGCCGCCCTCGGCTGGTCGCTCCTCACCGGCGTGTGCATCGCCGGCTACACCGTCGTCGACGCCTGGGGCGTGCGCGCGGCCCCGTCCGGCCCCAGCTACATCGCCTGGCTGTTCGTCCTCCACGGCACCGTCATCAGCACCGTGTTCGCCGCCCTCCGCGGCCCCGGCGTCCTCGCCATCGCCCGCGAGCAGTGGCGCCCCGGCGTCCTCGCCGGCGTGCTCAGCCTCGGCACCTACGGCCTCGCCCTCGCCGCCTACCGCCTCGGCCCCACCGCCCCGCTCGCCGCCCTCCGCGAGACCAGCATCCTCGTCGCCACGGTCATCGCCGTCTTCTGGCTCAAAGAACAGGTGACCCCGCTGCGCGCCGCCGCGGCCGCCGCCATCGCCGCCGGCGCGGCGCTGATCCTCGCCGCGTGAGCGAGCCCGATCGCAGGCGTTCCGGGCGTCCTCCCGGAGACATGTCCTCATGAACATGTTCAAACAGACATGTCTTGATGATCACCCGAGCTCCGGCAGGCACGCGCTCGCCGCCCGCGGACCCGTGGCAGCGCTCGCTCGCGCGTCGTGAGCGAGCAGGCGACGGACTGCATCGTCCGTCCGAAGCAGCCGGGCTCGACGGCATCGACGAGCTCGGCGACCTCTGCGAATCACCGCGGGCCGCGAGCCGCGCCGGCGAGCGAGCGAAGCGAGAGCGGGTCCTCGGCAGATCACGCCACCAGGGATGCAGCGAGGGCTCCTCCAGTGTAAGAGAGTAACGGCGGCTCGCTGGGCATGAGCGTGGAGACGAACCCTTCAGTGCCTCCGGAGCGTCTCTCTCCAGACGCGCCCGACGGCCTCGACTGCGACCGGGAGCCGATCCACACGCCCGGTTCGATCCAGCCGTTCGGGCTCCTGCTCGCGCTGTCCGAGCCCGGACTGGTCGTCCAGCAGATCAGCGCCAACGCCTCCGTCTTCCTCGGCCGCCCGCCAGAGGCGCTGCTCGGGCGCCCGGTCGCACAGATCCTGGATGGCGAATCGCTCGCGGCGTTGCGAGCCGCGACGCAGACCGTCCGCGAGGACGAGTTCCGACCGCAACACGTCACGGCGGCGGGCCGCGAGTTCGACGGGCTGCTGCACCGCCACCAGGGCGTGCTCCTCCTCGAGCTCGAGCCGTTCGATCCGGCCCAGCCGGAGCCGTCGCTGCGCGACCTGATCGGCTGCGCCCTGACGCGGATCGAGGCCGCACGGACGATCGATGCGCTCGTCGAGGCGCTCGTGCAGGAAGTGCAACGCCTGACCGGCTTCGACCGCGTGGTGGCGTATCGATTCGACCAGGCGGGGCACGGGGAGGTGATCGCCGAGGCGCGCCGCGACGACCTCGAGCCGTACCTCGGTCTACACTATCCGGCCTCCGACATCCCCCGGCAGGCCCGGCGGCTGTATACGCTCAATTGGCTGCGCATCATCCCGGACACCAGCTACCGGCCGGTCCCGCTCGTGCCGCCGCTGCGGCCCGACACGGAGGCGCCGCTCGACCTCAGCTTCTCGATCCTCCGCAGCGTCTCGCCGATCCACGTCGAGTACATGCACAACATGGGGCTCAGCGCGTCGATGAGCGTCTCGCTGGTGCATCGCGGCGCCCTGTGGGGGCTGCTCAGCTGCGGGCACTACAGCGGGCCGCGGCACCTGCCGTACACGCTGCGAGGCGCCTGCGAAATGCTCGGCCGGGTCGCCTCGCTGCAGATCGCAGCCATGGCCGAGCTCGAGGAGCGCCGCTGCCGGGACGAGTGGCACAGCGTCCTCACCAGCCTCGAAGAGGCGATGCGCCGCGCCGGGAACGACGTGCTCGCGGGACTCGCAGCGCGAGGTCCCGAGCTGCTCGAGCTCGTCCCGGCGCACGGAGCCGCGATCTGCAGCGACGCCGGCTGCACGCTCGTGGGTGAGACCCCGCCCCCGGAAGCGATCGAGAAGCTGGTCGCCTGGCTGTCGGACACCCCCTGCGCGCCGATCTTCCACACCGCGTCGCTGCCCCGGGATTTCCCCGGCGCCGCCGGCTTCGCGGAGGTGGCGAGCGGCCTGCTCGCGCTGCGACTGCCGCGGCCGCGCCCGCATTACGTGCTGTGGTTCCGCCCCGAGGTCGTGCGGTCGGTGGAATGGGGCGGCGATCCGAACAAGGCGTTCGAGCTCGGCGCGACGCGGCTCCACCCGCGCCGGTCGTTCGCCCTCTGGAAAGAGATCGTGCGGCAGAGCTCGTTGCCGTGGCGGCCCGGGGAGATTGAGGCGGCCGAAGAGCTGCGGCGCCGCGCGATCGAGATCGATCTCGAGCTGCAGGTCGAGCGCGCCCACCTGGCGGTTCGCCTGCGCGACGACCTGGTCGCCGTCGTATCGCACGACCTGCGCAACCCGCTCGGCGTCATCCAGATGGCCGGTGCAGTCATCGCCCAGAGCATTCACGCCTGCGACACGCAGCCCGAGGAGCGGCGCGTCACGCTGGCGATCGACCGCATCCAGCGTTCGGCGACCACCATGAGCAACCTGATCGCGGACCTCCTCGACGTCGCCAAGATCGAGTCCGGCCGGTTCCAGATCTCGCTGCGGGACCAGGACGTCAAGCAGTTCCTCGACGAGTCGATCGGCATCCTTCGGCCGCTCGCGGAGCACAAGCGGATCGATATCCCTCCGGTCGCGGCCGCGCCCGGTCTGCGCGCCTTCATGGACCCCGACCGGATCTTCCAGGTGCTCTCGAACCTGATCGGCAACGCGATCAAGTTCACTCCGGAGGGCGGCACGATCACCGTCACCGCCGAGCAGCACGGCAAGGAGGTCGTGTTCCTCGTCCGGGACACCGGGGCCGGCGTCCCGGAGGAGCAGCGCGCCTGGATCTTCGACCGTTACTGGCAGGCGCGGCGAGCAGGGCAGAGCGGCGTCGGCCTCGGGCTGTTCATCGTGAGAGGCATCGTCGAGGCCCACGGTGGGCGCGTATGGGTCGACAGCGAGGTCGGCCGCGGCGCCGCATTCAGGTTCACGCTGCCGGCGGCCTGATGGCGCGCTCGCGTGCGCCGGCTCGCGCTCCCCACCGTGGCTGAGGGTCCGCGAGCGGCAGTTCCACGCCCATCACTCCCCCCGCTGCGCTCCCGCCTCGGCTGCCCTTTCGGACAGGCGCTCGCGGCTCCGCGGCCCCGCTCACACCTCGTAGCGCTCGCGCGTCGGCTGGCCCTCGACCAATTTAAAAAATGCCACCGACGGGTCGTCCTGCCCCTTGTAGTGCTTCGCCAGCGCGCCTTGCAGGGCCGCGAGGTCGCGCCAGCGCTCGAGCATCACCAGCACGTCCGGATCGGCGTGGCCGACGAACAGCTCGTACTGCTCGCACCCGTCCTCGCCGCGGACCTTGTCGATGATCGGGCCGAACCCGTCGATGAACGCCTGCGCCGCGCCCCGCTGGACGCGAAACGTGATGACCTGCCGGATCGCCATGGCCGTGCCTCCTGAGGCCCTGAAACACACCACAGGCCGCCTCCGTCGCCCATGAGCGCGATCGCGCGCCGACGCGAGTTCACGCACGCGCGTGCGGCGAAGAGGCGAGCCTGTCCCAAGAGACATGCCGTGAACACGAGCCTCGGCGACGCGATGAGCTCGTCGCTACCACAGCCGGGCCGTGCCGCGAGCCGGCCCGGTTCGACGGAGCGCGTCGGCTCATGGCCCCGTGCGTAGGATCTGCGCCGTTGTTCCGGCGACCCCGACGATGTCCGCCTTGCCGTCGCCGTCGAGGTCCCCCGTCGCCAGGCCCGACGCGTACCAGCCGACTTTTGCCTGGATGCAGGGCGCATCGACGTAGAGGATGTGGAGCGCCAACGAGTCCCCCTCGACCGCCAGCAGATCGCCGCGGCCGTCGCCGTCGATGTCCGCGATCGGCCCGAGGCGGATCGGCGCCTCGACCAGGAAGCGGGACCCGAGCATGAGCTGCGGCCACGTCTGGATCTGCCCTGAGCCGACCAGTGCGCGGTGAGCGACGACATCGGCCGCAGCGTCGCCGTCGATGTCGCCGACCGCGACGTGGTCGTAGGGCGTCGCGCCCGCGCCGGGCAGCGTCGCCACCGCCGTGAAACCGATCCCCGGTGCGTACTCGAGGACCTCCGCGCCCAGCGTCTCGGCGCGCGTCACCACCACGTCGAGCCTCGGCTCGCCCGCGACCGCCCCCACCGCGAACACGAACGGCTCGTCCCCGGGCACGTCGTGAGGCTCGGCCGTGAACTCGCCCATCCCGTCGCCGCGGTACAGCACGATCTCGGCGTCATACGAGCCGTTCAGCATCACCAGATCGGGGTTCGCGTCGCCGTCGAAGTCGCCGGCCCGCAGGATGTTCGGAGGGAAAGGCAAGCTCGACAAGACCGGCTCGGCGAACGACCCCGCCTGTCCGAAGAGCAAGCTCAGCTCTGCGGGCTCCGACCAGCGATCGATCGCCAGATCGGGTGACCCGTCGGTGTCGAAGTCGGCGATCGCCAGCGATTGATGCGACATCTCCAGCCCGGTCGGGTAGGTGGTGCCGGGGAGGAAGCCGCCGTCGCCGTCGCCGAGCGCCACCTCGACCCTGGAGTCCGCGGCGAGCAGCGCCACCAGGTCGAGCGCCCCGTCACCGTCGAGGTCCACCAGCTCCACCTGGGTCGCCGCGCCCTGGAGCTCGAGCTCCGACACCATCAGGGGCTGGCGGTCGCACACCGGGATCGACGGGAGCGGCGCGCAGAAGCCGTCCTCGCCGCACTCCT
Organism: Nannocystis punicea; assembly: GCF_026965555.1. Lineage (GTDB taxonomy): Bacteria > Myxococcota_A > Polyangia > Nannocystales > Nannocystaceae > Nannocystis > Nannocystis punicea. Next base: position 8,835,145 of record NZ_CP114040.1, read on the forward strand.
CCCCCTCCTCGCATTCGCCGTCGAAGCCGCAGCGGTCGGCATTGCACGGCCACGGCTCGCCGCGCTCGCACAGGTGGCAAGCCGACCAGTTGAGGTCGCAAACGTCGAAGTCCACCCATCCCTCGCAGATCTGCGCCCCCGGCTGGCCGTCGACCTCGCAATCCTGAGTCTCGCCCTCGTAACATTCACAGTCGAGGCCGTCGTAGGAATCGTCGTACGGGTCGGAGTCCGAGGATGGAAAACCTCCGTCGGTCGGCGTGTCGGAGCTCGTCGAACCGGAGCTCGTCGTTCCCGACGTACTACCATCCGTCTCGGCCGGTACATCCGGCCCGCAAGCAGTCAAACACAAACCAGCCGCCAGCAATTCTACTCGTATGCGCATGCCCTCGATCATGCCACGAACCGCCGCTCGCGGACCATGGAGCAACCGCCGTGCGTGGCTGCTCCAGCAGTAACTCGGTGCGTTTCGGGGTTTCACCGGCGAAAGCTTCGGCCCTGCTCGCGCCGCCGCCGCAACAGCGGCACCAGCAGCAACCAGACCGGCGGCCCCGTCCAGCCGGTCGTCGCGCACGCGCAGCCGCTGTCGGCCGTGTCCGTCCCGGCCGTCGCCGCGTCCTCGGCCGTCGTGCTGCTCGTCGGATCGCCGCCGCTCGACCCTTGCGACTCGCCCGCCCCCGTCAGCACCTCGCCGCCGGAGCTCGAGCTCGTCGGCTCCTCGCTCCCGCTGCTGCCGTCGCTCCCGCTCTCGTCGCCGCTGCTGCTGCTCGTCTCCTCCGGCGCGTAGTCGTCGGCCACGTCCCAGAAGCCGTCGTCGTTCACGGGGGGCGGGCCCATCGCTCCGGTCGAAAACGTGAAGCTCCACCCCGCCAGCGACTCGCCGTGGATCGTCTGCACGCCAGGGTCGACGGTCACCACATAGACCTCGTCGGCCAGCAGGTCACTGGTCGGCTTGATGTGGACCACGTGCGACGATTCGCCGTAGAACAGATCGATCTCGATCGGCGCCTCGACGTCGGCCGAATCGACCACGTGGAATTGGCTGGCGCTCAGCGCCGCCTCGTCGAGCCCGCGGGCGAACACCACCGAGATCCACGACTCGATCGACGCCGCCGGCGTCGCGTGCCCGCTCCCGCCGTCGACCGGGAATGTCCACAGCACCGGCCGCGGCAGTGATTCGCCGTGGATCAGCGCCCAGTTGCTCTGCCAGTAGCGGCGGGCGATCTGCGCCTCGCTCGGCGGATTGCCGGGCACCGCCGGATCGTCGTCGTGCGCCGCCGCCCACGGGAAGTCCGCCTCCGCGTCCGCCAGCCCCTCCGGGTCGGCCGCGATCGCCGACACCGCGTGGATGGCGAACCCGACCAGCCCCACCTTCTGCGCCATGCTGCCGCCGTCGATCGTCTTGCCGACGACCGACTCGAACAGCGCCAGCAGCGGCGCCGTCGGCAGCCACAGCGTCGGCACCTCGCCGGGCCCGGTCGCGCCGGCCCACATCACGTCGGAGTCCTGATCGAACTCCGAATGATCCTTCGCCTCGTAGAACTCCGAGCGCTCGAAGAACATCGCGTCGTACGTCTGGTCGGCGATCCCGTGCGACGTCATCCCCAAATAGAACGCCAGGTGCAGCCGCGCCTCGTCCGACCACGGCGGCGCGAAGTTGTCGCCGATCCACCGCCGATACGCCTCCTGCACCGGCTCCCAGTGCGACGATTCGCCCGCGTCGCCCTCGTCCGCGGTCGCCCCCGGCGTATAACCCCAGTCGGGGAACATCGTCCCCGTGTAGAGCGCCTGCCGCAGCGCCGGATCGCCGACCAGCGCCCGCAGCGACCCGTCTGCCGGCACCAGCTCCGCCGCGGTCTTCGAGATCCACTGGTGCGACACGTTGCCGTTGGCCACCGCCTCCGCCGGCAGCGACGCCGCACACCCGAGCACGAGACCGAATCGCCACGACCACTGTCGACGCGCCATGCCGGTGACGCTACCCGACCTCGCGCGCGCCCACCAGCCCTCGCGCGCCGACGCCCCCGCGTCACCGCGCCGTGAATCCCGCGTCGCCGACGCGGCCGCCGAGCGGAGGACAGGCCCGACATCCTCGCTGGCCCCGAGCGGAATCGTCGATATGCCGACTGCGACGCCCTGGATCGCACGAGCGTATCGATCGCCGAGGTGTCGCGCCCCGTCCGCTACCGTGTTATGCACGGAAGCCTCGAGGATCCTGCCTCATGCGCACCTCTTCCCTCGCAATCCTGGTGCTCGTCGCGACGAGCGCTTGTCGAGGTGAGAGCACGCCCCAGGGCCAGCCCGTCCCGAGAAGCGCCGTCGCCGAACCCGTGCCCGACCGCAACGAGGAGCCGCCGCAAGCCGTCGCGGAGCCTCGCGCCGACGTCGCACCCGAGCCCCACGAGCCCCTCCTCGACGCGGGCTCTGCCGGCGCCGCATCCTCGACCGCCACAGATCCGGCCCACGGGCTCGCCGTCGCGTGGTTCGACTCGAGCCTCGCGCCGGACGCATTGATCCTGCTGTGCGACTCGACCGCGCCGTGGGTGCACAACGACCTCGACAGTCGAACCTCGTGCGTCCCCGACGGACAGGCGGTGCACGTGCTCGACCCTCACGGCCTCGAGCGATGGTCCGTACGGGCGCGCGAGCGACAAGGTCGCTTCCTCGAGCCCGAGCTCGTCCGCCCCGACGCCCGGTATCCCGCGGCCTCGATGCCCGTGCTCGTCATGACCGAACCTCCTCGCGCATCGAACCCGCGTCTGGTCCCGCTCCGCGCGGCGCGGCCTTCGAACCGGACCCGCGCTGCCGCGAGCGCCGTCGCAAGCGCGGCCGCTGCGGCCCATGGCGAGCTCGAGGCCGACCTGCCGCTCACCGCAAAGGCCGAGATTCACGGCACCTTCGGCGGCGGTGCCGACACCGTCGCCGTCTTCCAGGTCGGCGAATCTGCGCCCGACCTCGCTGGTCATCAGGTTCTGGCCGCGCTGTCGCAGGGGAAGCTCGTGGGCTTGTTCGACGCGTCACCGCTGGCGTGGAGCGGATACGAGCTCGTCGGCGCGACCGACCTCGAAGGCGACGGCCACCAGGAGCTGCTGTGGTGGGCCGTGGCCGAGGGCGTCGGCATCGGCCTCAACCTCACCTATTTCTCCGACGGCGAGCACAAGCTGCACAACCTGTTCGCGTGCGAGTGCGGCCTGGCCTTCCGGTCCGCCTATCCTCGTCGCGGCTAGCCCGGTCGTGCGACAATCCATTCACCGAATCGATCCACCTCGACCCGTCGCATTCGCCGAGCCTTCGCGGAGTTGCGACGAGCGCCATATCGTTCGTCGGACGGTACCAAGCCACCCCGCACTGCCCACATTCCGCCGGCGCCAGCTCGTCCTCGCGGTGGACCGGCCTCGCGCGCCCCCGCGACCAGCGCCGGCCTGGACGCGCCACGGTCTGCACGAGAGGACCCTCTCCCGCCGAGCGCAGTTCGCGGCCCCGCGAGCGGAACTCCGCGGCCCGAGTTCTCGTTGACGCCACGAACATGTCCGACGACGACGCCGACGTGTGCGCGCGGGCCGTGCGGGGCGACCGGGACGCCTTCCGGCTCCTCGTCGTCCGGCACCAGCACGCCGTCCACGCCGTCCTCGCGCAGATGCTCCTGCGCGGGGCCGTCGCCGACGTCGAGGACCTGGCGCAGGAGACCTTCCTCCGCGTGCACCGGTCGCTGCCTCGCTTCGAGGACCGCGGGCCCGGGAGCCTCAAGAAGTGGATCGTCACCATCGCGGCCAGGATTGCGATCGATCATTTGCGCCGCCGTCGCTCGCAGGTCGAATCGTTCGATGAGTCGAACCATCCGGCGCCGACCGCAGGCGCCGACGAGCTGGCCCGATTTCGCCGGCTCGGCGAGCGCGTCGAGGAGGCGCTCGCCGACCTCGGCGCCGAGCAGCGCAGCGTCCTGGTCCTGCGCCAGCTCCACGGCCTCGAATACCAGGAGATCGCCGACGCGCTGCAGATCGATCTGGGGACGGTCAAATCACGACTCCACCGCGCCCGCGCCCGCCTTCACCAACTCTTGCCCGAGGAGCGCTGTGGCTGACATGCAGGACAACGACGAATCGATCGATCGCCTGCTCGATGGTTGGGGGACGCCCGAGGCGAAGCCCGACTTCGCCGACCGCGTGCTCCGACGAATCGCCGCCCCCGAGCCCCCGCGGTCGACCCCGCGGCTCCGGAGCCGGGCGCTCACCTTCGTGCTCGGCGGCGTGGTCGGCGGGCTCGCCGTCGCCTCGGTGACGACGCTGCGCGACGGCCCTCGCGCGACCGCACCGCCGAGCTTCGAGCGGCTCACGCACCTGCACGCCCCCGGCGTCGCCGAGGTGGTCGGAGAGCCAGGTTCTCGGCTGCACTGGCAGCGATCGGCCGGCGGAGAGTTCGCGCTCGAGGTGGTCCGCGGCGTCGCCTGGGTCCGGCGAGCCACGGACGGCCCCGCGTTCCGCGTCGTGGTCGACGGCGAGGCCGTCGCGCTCGACGGCCCGTGCACCCGGCTCGAAGTGAAGCGCAGCTTCCTCAGCGTCGACGCGACGGTCGACGGCGTCGACTGCGCCCGCGTCGACGCGACGATCGAGCAGGCCCGGGCGGAACTCTCGCGACCTCGGTCTCGTTAGCGGCGCGGAGGACCCTATGAAAAAAACTCATCGTCCCCACCGCCCTGGGCTCGTGGATCTCTCGCGCCCGGATTCGGCCGGCGCAACCCGCCGCACCGACGCGACACGAAGGCAGGCCCCGGGCCTGCGAGGCCTCGTGTCTCTCCTGCTGGCGATCGCGGCCGCGGGGTGCACCCCGGCGGAAGACTCCCCAGCCTGCCCCACCGCGATCGCGGCCGCAGAGGACGTCTATCTCGAGTGCGTCGCCGACCTCGGGCTCACGGTCGAGCACCTCGAGATCCGCGTGTCGGGCGACATCCAGGTGCTGTTCGCCGGGTCGTCCCCGGCTGCCGCTGTCGAGATGGCCGAAAGGACATGTGAGCCGAGGATGCAGGAGGCGCTGGCCCTGGGCCTGCTCGCGTGCGAGTCCGTCGACATCGGCCACCCGGCCACCGCCGAGCAGCTGCGCGCGCAGGTCGAGCGCGCGGCCGACCAGGGCTTCTCGGGCAGCGTGGCGATCGTCCGCGACGGCGCCCCGGTGTGGAGCGGCGGCGTCGGCTTCGCCGACCGCGAGCGCGAGCGCCCGAACGCCCCCGACACCGCGTTCGACTGCGGCTCGATCATGAAGGTCGTGACCGCCGCCGCGATCTTCCAGCTCGAGGCGGACGGGCTGCTGTCGCGCCAGACGACGCTCGGCGCCCTGTTCGACGACGTGCCGACCGACAAGGCCGCGATCACGCTCGACCACGTCCTCACCCACCGGGCCGGCTTCCACGAGTATCACGACACCCACGGCGACTTCGAGGTCATGGATCGGGCCACTGCCCTGCGGCGGATCTTCGAACAACCGCTCCTGTTCGCGCCGGGCGAGGCCGAAGCGTACTCGAACTCGGGCTACACCCTGCTCGCCGCGGTCGTCGAGGACGTCTCCGGCGAGCCTTTTTCGCAGTACCTCCGCGGCCACCTGTTCGACGTCGCGGGGATGCAGCGCACGGGCCTGTACGGCGACGGCCTGTGGCCCGAGGGACAGGCGGCGATCGGGTACGACGAGGACACCTTCGCCTGCAACTCGCCCGCCTGCTGGCCGGCCCCGTCCTGGGCGCTGATGGGCAACGGTGGCCTCGTCAGCACCGTCGCCGACCTCGTGCGCTGGACCGCCGCGATCGACGGCGCGGCCGTGTTCGACGCCGCGACCCGGGACGCGTACCGCCGCGACATTCTGTCGGGGCGCGGCCTGTGGATCGACGGCGAGCCGGCCCACGCCTACTCCGGCCGCAACGACTTCGGCTTCGGCGTCGCCGTCGGCGAGGTGCCGAGCCGCGGGACCTACGTGGTCGTGGCGTCCAACGCCGCCGGCAACTACAACGACAACGCGCTCATGGCCCAGCTCGTCCAGATGTCCCTGGGCGCGCTCGTCGAGCTCTCGCCACCGAGCGGCTGAGCTCGAACAGGATGCTAGGGAGTCGCCGCCTTCGAGCTGGCGCGAGGGTTCCAAAATGACCTGTCTCTTCGGACATGCAATATTGCCTTGCTACGAAGGCAAACATTCATTTATGAACATATCCAAAAGGACATGAACCAAAGGACGTACGCGAGCGCACCGGGTGCGGCGCAGCAGCGCGGCGCGCCGATGGCCCCGGACGAGCTGCTCGGAGACGACCCGCAGCAAGCGGCGCAAGCTCGCGGCGATGCGCGGCCTGCTCCGGCGGTCGAGTCCCCGCCCGTCGTATTCTGCGTAGTGCGGGCGCGGCACGAGCGGTGCGCATTCGCCCGCGTCCCCGGACGCTCGGCGTCGGAGTCGCCCGCAGCGCCCGGTTTGCCGGGCGCAATTGAGCACCGGCACTCATCTCCGATTGTCCGGCCCACGTGCATGTGCCAAGGTGCAAGTTCCATCGTGCCCCGCGACGGCGCTCCGAACCGCGACCCACGACGAGAGCCTCCAAACACCACGCCCGAAGTCGAGCGACGCGAACCGCTCCAGGCCATCGAGTATGCAGTCCGATGAATCCCTGAGCCGCGCGAGCGCCGGCTTGCTCGAGCGCTTCGCCGCCCACGGCGCCGCGCTCGTCGACCGCGACGATGGCGCCCGCGTCGTCGACCACCCCGTCGCCGGCGTCGTCCATCGCTTCGCTCTCCCCCTGACCTTCACCCCCTTCGCGTCCGCCCGCCCGTGCTCGGCGCGCTGCGTGTTCTGCTCCGAGACCCTCGTCCACCGCGACGCCGCCCGCATGTCCGCCGCCCTGCGCCCCGGCCCCGGCTACTTCGCCGGCCTCGCGCGCGCGCTCGCCGAGCTGCGCGGCCTCCCGCTCGGCCTCTCGCTCTCCGGGCTCGAGGCGACCGACGACCCCGCGTGGCTGTGCGCCGCGCTCGACGTGCTGACCGCCGCGGACCTCGCCTCGCCGTTCACCGACAAGGTCCTCTACACCAACGCGGCCGGGCTCCACGCCGGGACCCACGCCGCCGAGCTGGTCCCGCGGCTTCAGGCCTTCGGACTGACGCGCGCGGAGGTCTCGCGTCACCACCACGAGGCCGCGCGCAACGACGGCATCATGCGCTTTCGTCCGGGCGAGCGGATCTCCGAGCAGGCGGTGTTCGAGGCGGCGGTGCGCGGCCTCGCGGGGCGCGTGCCGGTGCGGCTGGTGTGCGTGGTCCAGCGGACCGGCGTGTCCGACCTCGCCGGCGTGCTCGCCTACCTCGAGTGGGCCGCGCGCCTCGGCGTCGACGACGTCGTCCTGCGCGAGTTCTCGCGCCTGCACGACCTCTATCGCCCCAACGTCACCCTGCGGAACATCGAGGACGGCCGCGTGGCGATCGAGTCGCTGCTCGCCGAACTGTGGCCCGCGGACGGCCCCTGCCACCTCGACTTCGTCCCCGCTGCGGTCACCCGCGGCTATTACTACTGGAACGTCCGCTTCCGCTGGAAGGACCGCGTCGACGTCACCTTCGAGACGTCCGACTACGCGACCATGAAGTCGCGCCACGGCGAGGGCGTGGTGCACAAGCTGGTGTTCCACGCCGACGGCAACCTCTGCGGCGACTGGGACCCGGACCGCCGCGTCCTCCTCCGCACGGGGGACCCGCCGCATACGTGACCGGACCGCACGGCGACACCGTCCTTGCTGCGCAGCGGGGGTCCCGGTACCTTCGACGAACGGCACGTGGCCCCTCGGCCGTGCCCGCCACTCCCCGTTCGTACCGCCGCCATGTCCGGGCCCTCTGCATCCGTCCTCGTCTTCGAGCCGCTCGGTCCTGCCGAACTCGACGCATTCCAGGCCATGCTCACGGCGCTCGGCAGCAAGCGCACCGGCGATCGTTTTTGGGTCCGCGACGCCCTCGTCCTCGGCGACTCGCCCGGCGAGGCCAGCGAAGCCGAGGAGCGGCCGTTCTCGGCCTTCGTCGGCCGGTTCCCGGGCGAAACCTACGACTCCGAGCAGATCGACTTCATCCTCCGCGTCTTCGGCCGCCCGGCCCACGTCATCGATCTCGTCGCCTTCGCCGGCGACCCGCGCGACCATCGGATCCTCGGCGAGCTGTGTCGACGGACCACGGAGCGCCTCGGCGGCGTCGTCGACTTCCTCGGCGCCCTGCGCCTGCCCCTCGCGGAGCGAACCGCCCTCACGGAGAGGGGCCTCGTCGAGGATCCCGACGGCGGCGACTTCGGCGACGCGGCGTTCATGGGCGCCTGGCTGGCGCACCCCTCGTTTCACATGATCAAGTGAACGGGCGAGGTTCGCCCGAAACCCCAGGCCGACCCGACCGCGGCGCTGCCGCGAGTCAGCGCGCCCCGGCGTCCGGCGGCGGGCTCGCTGCGTCCAGCGCGGCGGTGCTCCGCTCCCAGTCGACGCGCCCGGCGGGTGCGCTCCAGGCGATGAATCGAGCGACGCCGGCCAGGCTCCGCACGTCGACCGGCCCGATCGTTCGACTGTCCTTCGAGACAGGTCGATTGTCCCCCAGCACGAAGACGTGGCCGTCAGGGACGCGCGCGGACACGCTGCCCGCGCGAGAGTCGGCGATGAATTCGAAGCGGGAGGCGTCGAGGGGTTGCGCGAGCAATCGTACGCCGCACGACGACGCCGCTTCGGTCTCTCCGGTCGCGGACGGAGGCAGCGCGCGGCCGTCGATGTGGAGCCCCTCCGGCGAGAGCTCCAGCGCCTCACCGGGCAGCGCGATCACCCGCTTGATCAACTTCTTCCCGCCCTCGCCCTCGAACAGCACGACGGCGCCCCGCGCAGGGACCTCGCCCCGCGCCAACTTGTCCACGAACACGACGTCCCCGTCGCGCAGGGTCGGGAGCATGCTGTCTCCGTGGACCTCGAAGGTCTCGAAGAATTCGTCCCGCAAGACCGCCCCCAGAGCCGCGAGGTCCACCGATTCCTGGGGAGACGGAAGGATCTCGAGCGTCGTGGGGGAAGCCTCCCGACATTCCTGGATGTAGCGAAACCCGAGCGAATCCTGGCGCCGGAGCGCGCCCTCACACCACGAACCGGCCCCCTCGACCACGTCCCGGGGTCCCTCGATCCGGAACAGCACTCCGGGCTCGTCGCTGTCCTCCAGCGTCAAAGTCACCCGCCGATCCGGCGGCCCCGCGGTCGCCCGCAAGTACAAACCTCGCCCTGCGGGAGCATCGAACTCGAACGCTTCGTCACCCAGCGGCGTCGCGTCGGCGCGTCGGACCCGCAGCGCGCCCGGCCGCTCGTCCGCGGCGAGCCAGCCCTTGCTGCCGGCCACTGCGAGCAGGTCGGGGATGAATGGGCACGCGCGCAGCTGTTCCAGCGGAGGCAGCCCGAGGACCCGCGCTTCCACCACGGAGGCGGGCGTGACGACGAGGCGGAGCGAACGCAAGTCGGCGGGTCGGAGGCCGCACCGCGTCAGGTCGGGCAAGCTCTCGTCGACGAGCGCCTGGAGATCCTGGCGAAACCCGGGCCCGAGGCCGCGCTCGAGATCCACGACCCCGATGATTTGCGGGGAGCCGGCGAGCTCCTCCGCAGCCGGTGTCCCGGAGGCTGCGCCGCCCTTCCAGCGGGCACACCGGGCAGGCTCCGGAGGCTTCTCTGCGGGAGCGGGCGGCGGAGCGACTCTCGGCACCGGCTCGGTCCGGGGTGAAGGCTCCCCTCCGCAGCTCAGCGCGAGGAATGAACCGAGCCCGACGATCACGGTGAGGCCGCGCCTGCACATGCGCGCGTTTTTAGGCCCCGGCACCGGCGGCTGTCAACGACTGGATGACCTCGACCTCGGCCCCCGCGCGGGCCGCCTGAGCGCAACGTTCGCAGGCCCGGCCCGCGTGATTCGGGCTTCAGCACCAATCGTTGGTGCATTGATTCGCACCCCGAATGGGGCTACCCACAGGCCGAGGCGTGAGAACAGTGTGGACCTGCTGCGCCAGTCCGGCGCTATCCGCATGGATGGGAAGGTCGAGCTGCGCATGGAAGGCGGCGGACCTGCGAGCCCCGGCGAGGGCGGCGCCGAGCCTCGTCCCCGGCGCCCTCGACGTCACGCCGTGGAACACAGCGGTGCGGGCGGCGACGCGCCCGCGGGCGAGCCACAATTCTCGCACAGGTTACATTCCCCCACAAATTTTCACGCCCTGTTCACCTCCGCGCCGCCATCCGAATCTCCTGAACTTCCTTCGCGGACTCCGAGCGCCACGACGTTGACCCGAACTATGTTGCATCGGAGCGGAAACGTCGGTAGCTTCTGCGGAATGTCGTCTCTAGACGGTCCCTCAGACCGCGCCAGCGAATCCTCCCAGGACCCATTGCGACAGCGCATTGCGGAGCTCGAGCGGCAGGTGGCCGAGCAACAGCGGACGATCGACGGCCTGCGCGAGACGAACGCCTGGAACCTCGACAATCACGACGCGCAGCAATCATTGCTCCGTCTGATCGATTGCAGCTCCGACTTCATCGGCATCGCCGACATGGAGGGCCGCGCCCTCTACGTCAACGCCGCCGGGCGGGAGATGGTCGGGCTCGCGAGCCTGGAGGAGACGAAGAAGACGCTGGTCCAGACCTACTTCGATCCCGCCGACCTCCCCTACGTCGAGCAGACCATCCTGCCCATCGTCCTGCGCACCGGCCAGTGGGCGGGCGAATTCCGGTTCCGCCACATGGTCACGGGCGCGATCGTCCCCGTGCACTACAGCCTCTTCCTCGCCAAGAACGCCAAGAACGAGCCGATCGGGCTCGCCACGATCACCCGCGACCTCCGGTCGATGAAGCGCGTCGAAGAGGAGCGCCAGCGGCTGCAGGAGGAGGTCATCCGGATCCAGGCGAACGCGCTGGCCGAGCTGTCGACCCCGCTCATTCCGATCAGCGATCGCGTGGTGGTGATGCCGCTCATCGGCCAGGTCGACGAGGCGCGGGCCAAGCAGGTGCTGGAGACCCTGCTGGACGGCATCAGCAAGCGCAGGGCCGCCATCGCCATCCTCGACGTCACCGGCGTGTCGATGGTCGACTTCGCGGTCGCCAACGGGCTCGTCCAGGCCGCGCGGGCGGTCCGCCTGCTCGGCGCGCAGGTGGTGCTCACGGGCATCCGGCCCGAGGTCGCCGGGACCCTGGTCGGCCTGGGCCTCGAGCTCGACGGGCTCGTGGTGCGCGGCACGCTGCAGAGCGGCATCGCGTTCGCCATGGAGAAGACCTGAAGCGGCAGGCGTCGGAGCGCCGAACTCGCCCCGACCGCCTGCACTGCCGACATTCTCAGGGCACGGGGACGAATCGATAGAGGGCGCTGTCGATGTCGGACGACACGTAGATGGTCCCGGAGCGGCCCACCGCGACCCCCGTGGGCACATAGCCGGGCGGCAGGCCCTCGCTCTCCGGCAGACCGATGCGCAAGCCGCTGGCCAGCACCGTCGACCGTCCGGTGGCCGGATCGACCCGCACCAGCCGCTTGCGGCCGACCTCCGCGACGATGAGTCCCCCGTCGGGATGGCGGGCGATGCCCTCGGGGGCCCGCAGGCCCTTCGCCACGGTGCGCTTCGCCCCGTCGGCCAGGCGCACTCGCGTCACTCGCCCCGAGCGCACCTCCGTGACATACACGCCCGGCTCCTGCCCCTGCAGGTCCGCCACCAGCCCCACCGGCCCCTTCAGGCCCTCGGTCAGCACAGTCATCCCCGCCGGCTCGGCGGCGTCGACACGCACGAGCCGGCCCGTGGTCGCCTCGGCGACCAGCAGCGTGCCATCGGCCAGCTCGAGCACGCCCTGCACGCCGTTGGGGTCGGGGATCGTCCGCAGGATCGCGCCGGTGGCCCGATCCAGCACCTGCAGGCTGCCGAGATAGGCGCTGCTGAGCACCACGTGCTTCGCACCCAGGCTGACGTGCATCGGGAAGATCAGCGGCGTGGACAGGACCCGGGTCGTCTGCGCGATCTTGCCGTCGCGCCCGCCCACTCGCCGCAGCGCGTACACGTCCGCCACGTACAATTGCTCGTCCGCGTCGTCCGGCGCGACTGCGAGGCCCGACGGCACAGTCAGACGCGCGGCGACGACGGAGCGGACCGAGCCATCGCCGGGGTTCACCACGCGAATGTCATTATCCACCATGTTCGAGACATAGACCCGGTCGTCGGGCCCGACCGCCAGGTTGTCGAGCCCGGTGGGCAGCTGCGCGATCACCTTCTTCTCGCCGGTGGCGACGCGGACGCGCACCAGCTCGCCGCGCACCGCGTCGACGACGAACAGGTGCTCCCGGCTCGAGTCGAAGTTGACCGCGGTCGGCATCATGAAGCCCCCCGCCACGACCTCGATCTTCCCCGTGTCCACGTCCACCCGGACGATCTGCCCCTTGAGCAACAGCGGGCCGTACAGGCGGTCGTCCGGGCCGAACTCGAAGCCGTTGAGGAAGCCGGGCGCGGCCAGGATCTGCTTCGGCTTCTTCTTGCCGCTCGGGTCGACCTCCCACAGCGCGTCGGCCCGGCCGAGCTGCGTGACGTAGAGCCTGCCGTCGCCGCGGAACGCCAGCGAGTTGAGGCCCGGCAGATCCCTGGCGATGACGCGCGTCTTGCCTTGCGGGGTGCGCCGCATCAGCTGGCCCGAGAAGAACCCCGTCCAGTAGAGCGAGCCGTCTGGCCCGAGAGTCAGGTCGTCCGCGCCCCCGAGGGGCGGCCCCACCAATGTCGACACCGCGCCGGTGCTCGGGTCGATGGAATGGACCGACTGGCCCAGCAGGTTGCCGGCCAGCAGGTGTCCGCGGTCATCGACGACCAGGCCGTGGACGCCCTGGAAGGGAGAGCCGGCCACCACCACTTCCTGGCGGTACACGGGCGCGGGCGCTGCCGTCGCCTGGCGGCTCCCCAGCAAGGCGCAGGCGATCAAGGATGTGTAGAGCAATCGACGCATGAGGTCCTCCTGGTGGGGGCGAATGAATCATGAGTTGGGGGCGGCCGCTCCGCGCGTGAGCTCCAGACCCGCGAGATCGCCGCGCTCGCGCCAATCGTGCAGGATCTGCAGGAACCCCAGCGTGCCGGCCGCGTAGCCGGCGCTGCGGATCTCCCGCGGCCCGAAGCTGGCGCCCTCGTTGTTGTAGTAGCCGGGCGTGCATTCGGGCCCGCCGAAGCCGACCCCTTTCGCGAGGGTGCCGAAGATCACCTCCCACCAATCCTGCTGCGCCTGCTCCGTCGGCTCGATCGCCTCGACGCCGCGCCTTTTGCACTGATCGAGGATGTACGCGGCGTGCTTCGCCTGCTCGTCGAGGATGTGGACGAAGTTGATCGCCCAGCCGCTCTGGGTGGTGCTGAACATCAGCAGGTTGGGGTAGCCGCGGCTGTGCATGCCGTGGAGCGTCGAGGCGCCTTCGGCCCAGCTGTCGCGCAGCGACTCGCCGCCCCGCCCGCGAATGTCGAAGCCGAGCCGGCGGGTATACTCGCTCGAGACCTCGAAGCCCGAGGCGTAGATCAGGCAGTCGACCGCGTATTCCTTGCCCTTGACGACCACGCCGGTGGGCGTGATCCGCTCCACGCCCTTGCCCTCGGTGTCGACGAGCTGGACGTTGGGGCGGTTGAACGTGTCCAGGTATTCGTCGTGGAAGCAGGGCCGCTTGCACAGCTGATAGTAGTACGGCTTGAGCGCCTCGGCCGTCGCGGGATCCTTGACGAGGGTATCCACCCGCGCGCGGATCTCCTCCATCTTGCGGAAGTCGGTCAACATTCGCAGCTGCGCCGCCTCCTCGGGCGTCGTCGCGCCGGAGCTGGCGTCGCCTTCGAAGATGTAGGTCCAGCCGTCGCGCACCAGGTCGACCTCCTGCGGGCGACCCGACACGATCGCGGAGAAGTTGACGATGCGCTCGCGCTGCCAGCCGGGCCGGAGCGTCTTCACCCACGCATCGTCGGTCGCCTGATTGTTGCGCACGCCGATGCTCGAAGGCGTGCGCTGGAAGACGTACAGCTGCGCGGCCGCGGCGCCCAAATGAGGGATCGCCTGGACCGCGGTCGCGCCGGTGCCGATGATGCCCACGCGCTTGTCGGCGAGCCTGTCCAGGCCGCCCCCGGGCCCGCCGCCGGTATAGTCATAGTCCCACCGGCTGGTGTGGAAGCTGTGGCCCTGGAAGGTCTCGATCCCGGGGATGCCGGGCAGCTTCGCCTTGTGCAGCACGCCGCCGGCGATGATCACGAACCGCGCCGCCAGCCGGTCGCCCCGGTCGGTCGTGACGATCCATCGCCGCGCGTCGTCGTCCCAATCCATGCCCGCGACCGAGGTCTGGAACAGCGCCGCCCGGTACAGATCGAACTGGCGGCCGATCCGCTGGCAATGGGCGAAGATCTCGGTGGCCTTGGCGTACTTCTCCGTCGGGATGTAGCCGGTCTCCTCGAGCAGCGGCATGTAGATGTAGGACTCCACGTCGCACGCCGCGCCGGGATAGCGGTTCCAGTACCAGGTGCCGCCGAAGTCGCCGCCCTTCTCGACGATGCGGAGCGACTCGAACCCCGCCTGTCGCAGCCGGGTCGCCGCCAACATGCCGCCGAAGCCGCCGCCCACGATCACCACCTCGACCGTCTCGCTCACCGCCGGGCGGGTGAAGCCGGGCTCGACGTGAGGATCCCTGTCGAAGTCCGCGTACACGCCGCTGAAGTCGGCGTACTGGGCGCTCCCGTCGGGACGCAGCCGCTTCTCGCGCTCGAGCCGATACTTGTCCCTCAGCGCCTCTGCAGAGAACGAGGCCTCACCCTTCTTCGTCACATCCATCTTTGCACATCCTTTCGCATCGAACGGCGCCCGCAAAATCGTCGCGGATCCACGAGCGCGAGGTTGATTCCTTCGTCAGTTGATTTCGCACACGGGCACGGATTCGTCGGTCTCCGCCCCAGCGAGGTCACCACCGGGCGGTGACGGGGGCCAGCCACAATCCGACGAGCGCGTCGACCAGTCCGGTCGCGGTGGACTCCCACGTCGAATGCGGCGAGGCCGTGCCCTCTTGCAGCGCCCGCTCCCGCTCCGCGCATATGTGCACGAGCATCAGCCGCCCCATGTCGTCGCGCTCGCGCCGGACCTCCTCGGGGAGCAGCGGGACCAGCCGGAACATGGCTTCATGGCACCGCTGAAACGACCGCGAGGCGAACGCCTCGCCGACGACCAGCCTGCGAAACGTGGGATGGGTCGTCGCCTGCGCGATGAACCGCGCGTACCAGGACGGGACCCCCAGCGACGCGAGGTGCTCGACGGCCGGCCGCACGAGGCACGACACCCAATCGCGCAGGCCCGGCGAGTCGGGCAGCTGTGCCACCATTTCGCCGCACCGGCGCTCGATCGACGCCGCGTGCGGCCGCACGATCGCCACCACGAGGTCCTCCTTGGAGCCGACGTGGTAGCCCACCGCGAAGTTGTTCGACTGCCCGGCGGCCTCGCTCACCTGACGGTTCGAGACGCCCTCCACCCCGTACTCGGCGAACAGCCGCTCCGCGGTGGCGAGGAGCAGCTCGCGCGTCTGACTCCCCCGGTCGGATCTGGCCAGCTTCACTCCAGGACCTGCTTGCTGTCGTTCGCGCGCATACGACCGTTTGGGGGCCTGCCCTCGCCCGCGCAGAGACTAAGTCATACGCCTTAAAAGTCAACTGACTTAGATCGCGCCTGCCTGGGGCTCGCGTCCCCCAGAATGCGGCCAAGACTCGTACGCAGTCCCGAGTTTTCGTCAAAATCGACGCCGCGCCTGCCCGTGCGCGCTCGCGCAAGCCCATCGGGCGTCCGACTCGTCGGCGTCGACGAATCCGACCCGGCCGTCAGCGCTCGTGCTTGCGAAACGGATTCTTCAGGCTCTGCTCACGCAGATCGATCGCCTCCTGGACTTCGGCGCGCCCCAAGTCCTGCGGGCGCAGCAGGGAAGGATCGCGTTCCAGCCCGGCGAGCCGGTGCTTCAGTGCGTCGTCGAGCTCGAGGCGTCTCGCCTGCTTCAGGATCGCCGCCCAGTCGGCGTCGGTGCGGGCGGGCAGCGTCTGCTCGAGCAACTCGACCACGCGTACCGTGTCGTCCTTGATCTTGGCGCGCAGCTTCGGACTCAGCGCTGAATCGCTGCGAAGATCGGCGTAGCACTCGATCGCGTCGCGCATGGCGATCGCCCACGGCTGCCCGGCGACCCCTTGCGCGCGGGTCAATGACTGCTCGCATGTGACATAGCGGGCTTCGTCGCGGACCACCTTGTCGGCGACCGTGTCGGCCTTGTGCTCGAGCTCGGCCGCGGTGGTCAGCACGGAGCTGGCCTGGTTGGCCTGCTGGACGACCCACGGCCCGAACTTCGAGTCTCCGCACTCTTCGCCCGCCAATTTTGCCAGCTCCAGTAGCCCTCGCGCCGCTTGGACCTGGGCGGCCCCGAGCACCCGGGCCATATCGCTGCGGAACGACGCGACTCGTGCCTTCTCCAGCGCCCGCAGCTTGGCGTCGACGGCTCGCCGCTCGGAATAGTCGGCTTGCTGGCCCGCCCGCTCCGCTTGAGCTTTTTGCAGCACCATCTGCTCGAGCGCGACACCGACGAGACGCCGCTGGGAAACTGCGAAGTAGGTCGACCACCCCAGCATCGCAGCGAGCACCGACAGCCCAGCGAAGGCGCCGATGATGCGGCGACGCCGCGTCCGGGCCGCGCGCCTCTCTCGCTCCACATCGTCGCGGAGGGCCTCCTGGAACGCCTCGTCGAGCGCGCGCTCGTCCTCGGACGGCGCCGCCTCGAGGAACACTTCGCGCACCTTTCCACGGGGCAGCGCGTCGACGTGGCGCCCGCCGAGGCTGTCCCACTGGACAGCCGCCTCGTGGAGCTCGGCGGTCCGCCGCTTGGCCTCCTCCTCGGCGAGCAACCACGTGTGCAGGGTGCTCCAGCGGGTCAAGAGCGCCTCATGGATGAGATCGACGCGTGGCTCATCGTCCCCGGATGAGGTGACGATGATCCTCATCGACGCGTGGCCCGATCCGCTCACATGTCCTGAAAGACCGGCAAGGAGATCCTCCGCCTTCTCCCCCCCGAGCACCTCGAGCGCGCGGCCGCGGCGGATCGTCCTTCGGGTCCATCGCCGCTGGCGGTCGACCGCGGTGAGCGCCAGGAGCAACTTCTGGATCCGCTCGGGCGCCGTCGAATCCACCTGCTGTAGCCCCCTGAGCAGTTCCTCCGCCGACCGCGCGAGGGCGCCCGTGAGCCCACCGAGCCGCGCGCAAGCGCTGTGAGTGAGCGTGTCGCCGCCGACGCAGGCGCGCCAGAGCTCGCGTAGGACATGTGCCAGCAGCGGCAAGCAGCCCTCGGACGAACTGTGCAGCAGTTCGTCCGCCTCCAGGCGGAGCGACTCGGCGAGCCCCGCCTCGAATTCGACGCCGTGCATCCGAGCGGGCCCTCTGATCACCTCGTCGAGGCATTCGCGGCGGATCGGCGGCACCACGAATCGCCGCACCCATGAGCGATTGATGCATCCGCCGAGCTCGGAGATGCCGTCGAAGAGCGAGCCGACCTGATCGGCGCGGATCGTGGTCAACAGGTGAAAGCGCGGCTCCTCATCGGCGAGAGCGCCGGCGACCGCGGCGTCGAAGCTGCGCGTCTGCTCCTCCTCGCCGAAGGTCTGCGCTTCCTCGAGCTGGTCGACAAGGAGGAGGAAGCGCGCTCCTTTCGGCGTGTGTTGGCGGACCAGGCTGCGCAGCCCGGATCCGTCCTGCACGAGCTGGTGGCGCACCTCCGCGAGATCGGGCTTCGGCCCGGCGATCGCGTCGCGCACGGCCCGCGCGAGGTTGTCGAGTGGGTGCCGCCCGGGCCGCATGCACGCGACCATCCAGCTCTGCTGCTCCGCGCGCAACCTCGGCAGCAGCCCCGCTGCCACCAGCGACGACTTGCCGACGCCGCTGTCGCCCTCGACCGACAACCACCGCGCAGCGGGGATAAGCTCGTCGAGCTCGTCGAGCTCGTCGTCACGCCCGAGGAAGATCCCAGCGTCGGACTCGACGTACGCCGCGAGGCCCGGATAAGGACAATTGTCGGCGCGGACGCGAGCTTGTCCGTCGGCCGTCCTCGGCGCGCCTTCGATTCGGACGAGGAACCTTCGCAGCTTGACCGCCCGCCCGCGCACTGCCTCCGGGCCAGCCAGCGCTCGCAAGAATGGGGCGACCGCATCGTGTCTACAGAGGGCCTGGACGACCTTGTATCGATAATCCTCGTATGTGACCGCCCCGATCGAGGGTACGCTGTCGGCGAGGCTCCGATCGTACTTTTCGAGGTGTAATCGTAGCTGCTCCCCGGTGAACGATTCCGCGAATATGGCGTCGAGCTCGAGCATCTGCGGTTCCGATAACATGGGACTCCTCAGCGACCGGATGGATAGTGATGCCCTCGCCGAGATACTGCGGCCCGCTCGTCCGGCACAGAGCCGGCGTCGGCGAAATGAGGACCATCGAAGGCATGCAGTGTCACGGTAGTCGAACCGACGCGCGCTGTACAGGTCCCCGTCCCACACACGCAGGCACGCCCCGCCCCGCCGGATATGCCCGGTCGTCCAGTGCCCGAGCCTGAAGTCGAAGCCTCACGCGGACCGTCTCCACCCCGTAACGTCGTCTCCCGGTCGTCGAGCATCATCTCGCGGTATCTGCCCGAGTTGCGGGTCGTCGCCGGTCGTGAAGCGCGGCTGTCTCGCAGTCGACGATGCCTTCTCGAGCAGCTCGCTGGCTCGAGCAGCTCAAGGCGCCGAGCCGCTTCAAGTACGCCGACGGCGGGCCGGGCGCATCGAAAGAGCGCGTCCCTGATGGCGACGCGGGCCATCAGCGGCGCGCGCGTCGTCATCGATCACCGCCATGTCCGACGGCTCGAGCCTGGGACGTCTCCCCACCTGTAACGCGGTGCACGTCGGGGTCGGGGCGTCCCGCCGCTCGAGCCGCCCGCCACCGGGTCCAGGCTCTGCCTGGTCCCGAGGACAGGTCACCGGCGCCCGCAGGCGCCTACTGCAGGTTCTTGAACTGCGCGCCGGAGAACCACGCCTCGATCGCGCTCGACTCGGCGTCGAAGACGTCCGGCAGGCCCTCGGCGCTGACGACGAACACGTGGTTGCCGGCGGTGTGGACGAGCTCGCGCTTGCGGATCTCGCCCATGCTCGCATGGACGGCGGAGATCCGCAGATCGTGCCCCGGCTTGCCGGCGCGGGTGGTCGGCTTCGACTCGAGGATCTCGAATTTCTCGAACAGCTTCTGGTACGTCGACGGGAACACGTCCGTCGCCAGCTGCTCGGCGCTGCGGACCTGGTCGGGCGGGACCGCGTAGTCCTTGGCCAGCAGGAAGAAGAAGCGCGCCCTGTCGGTTTGCCGGCACTTGATGAGCGTCGCCTCCTGACCGGGATCGGTCGCGGTCTGCTCGACGCACTCCCAGCCGTCGCCGGGCGGGCGCGGGGCCGCGACCAGGCCGTCCTTGCTGGTGAACAGCGCCGGCTCGGCCGCGGCAGCCGGTCCGGGCGCGGCGGCGGGCGCCGACTTGGATGTCTCTGCGGGCATGTTGGAAGGACCAGGTTGTCCGCCGTCGCACGCGGCGGCCAGGACGAGGAGGAAGATGTGCGCGCGGAGAGGATTCATGGAGAGATCATACTGGACCGCGCGGTCGCGGCGGAACGGCCTGGCGCGAGTACGTCGGCGCACGTCCCCGCGAGTCACGCAACCGAGATCATGCGTCTCGGGCGCGATCGAACCCCGGCGTGGCGGTCTGCCCTGGCCCAGCACGCACATCCTCCGCAAGACCTGGGACACCCGGATCGCCGATGGCGGCAAATGCGTGGCGGCGCTCGCGCGACTCTGCGGCATCACCTGTCCGAAAGAGCTTGTCACCGCTGCGCCAGCCCGTGCTCGCTGCGAATGGCGTCATTCGTCGGCGCGCTCCACTCGTGGTTGCCCTCGCCGGGGCTGACGAAGAACACCTGCAGGTCTTCGAGGACCTCCGCCGAATGCGCCGCGCCGCGGGGGAGCAGCAGCGCCTGCGCCGGTCCGACCTCGACGACCTCGGTCGCGCCGTCGACGGGCTCGATCGTGAAGCGCGCCCGCCCCTTGAAGATCACCAGCAGCTCGTCGCCGCCGTCGTGGCGCTCCCAGGCGCCGTCGGTGCTGCCGCGGGTCCGCGCCACCACTCCCACCCGGCACGGGCCGGCGACGAACGCCGCGAGGAACAGCGCGGCGCCCGGAGCCGTGGGTGCGGCGCCGAAGGCCGCGGGCAGATCGAGGACCTTCACGCTGCACCTCCCGGCGCGTCCCACAGGCCCAGGGGAGCGACCACTGCGCGCAGGAACTCCGCCTCGGACAGCCGGCGCCGGGCCTCGAGCAGCGCCGCGACCTTCGGGCCGAGGCCGTAGCGCAGCCGCGGCGCCTCGCTCTGGAGCGCCTCGAGCACGCACCGGGCCAGCAGCGACGGGTCCTCGCCACCCGCGCTCGTGATGTGCACGAGCCGCCTCAGCATGCGGTCGCGAGGCCCCGCGTAGTCCGCTTCGCTCCGGCCGGCGTGCGCGAAGGCGATGCCCGTGCGCATCCCGTCGAGCTCGATCAGCGACACGTGCACGCCGTGCGGCCGGACCTCGTGGGCCAGCGACTCCGACAGCGCCTCGAGGGCGTGCTTGCTGGCCGCGTAGGCGCCGAGGAACGGCGGCGGCACCACCCCGGCGAGCGAGCTGATGTTGACGATCCGGCCGGCGCCGCGGCGCCGCATCTCCGGCAGCACCGCGTGCATCATCCGCAGCGCGCCGAAGCAATTCGTCTCCATCTGCGCCTGCGCCTCGGCGATCGACGTCTCCTCGACGGCGCCGACGAGCGCCTGGCCGGCGTTGTTGATCAGCGCGTCGATCCGCCCCGCGGCGCCGACCACCTCGGCGACGCAGGCCGCCACCGACGCGTCCGAGCGGACGTCGAGCGCGAGCACGGGATACGGCGCGGAGGCGACGCCGGACGGGGTCCGACTGGTCCCGAACACGCGGTAGCCGTGCGCCGCCAGCAGCGACGCCGTCGCGCGCCCGAGTCCGGAGGAGGCGCCGGTCACCAGCGCGACAGGAGGATCCAGGAGCTTGTCGTTCATGCCCCCAGTATGCGAATGTTTATTCGCGTTCGCCATTCGCGTTCGCGAAAGGACCGGCCGTGAGGACCAAGATCGAGACGAGGCCGCGCAAGACGCCGCGACAGGAGCGCTCGCGGGCGATGGTGGAGGCGATCCTCGAGGCGACCATTCGCGTTCTGCTCGCCCGCGGCTACGACCGCACCACCACCATCGCCGTCGCCGAGCGGGCCGGCGTCAGCGTCGGGTCGCTCTATCAATACTTCCCGAACAAGGAGGCGCTGGTCGCCGCGCTCGTCGAGCGCCACGCCGCCGACATCATCGCCTGCACCGAGCGCGCCCTCGCGGCGGCCGATCCCGACGACCCCGTGTCGGCCGTGCGCGCCCTCGTGCGCGCCGGCCTCGACGCCCACCGGATCGCGCCCGCGCTGCACAAGATCCTGGTCGAGCAGGTCCCGCGCGTCGGCCGGATCGCCAAGGCGATGGCGACCAGCCACAAGCTCACCGAGATGCTCGAGCGCTTCCTGCAGCGCCACCGCAGCCGCCTCGCGGTGCCCGACGTGAAGCTGGCGGCGTTCGTGGTGGAGACCGTCGTCGAGGCGCTCACCCACCGCGCCGTGATCGAGCAGCCCGACCTCATCGGCACGTCCCGGCTCGAGGCCGAGGCGACGACCCTGGTGCTCGGTTATCTGTTCCCGCCGACGCCCGCCGAGCGGCGCCCGCCGCGAAGCCGGGCTGCGCGGTGAGCAGTCACCCGCGCTCCTACGAATGTCGCGCTCGCCCGCTCCCGCTCACTTCATCGAATCGGCCGTCACCTCGATCGTCGCTCCGCGGCCGAGCCCGATCTTGACCGTCGTGCCCGCGGGCACCGCCGACAGCTCGTGGAACAGGTAGCCGTTGAGGCCGGTCACGTCCTGGCCGTCGACGCTGACGATCTCGTCGCCGATCTGCAGCCCCGCGCGCATCGCAGGCCCGCCGGGGCGGACCGCGGCCACGATCAGCTTCGCCTCGCTCGGCTCGGTCTCGGGAGCGGGGGGTCGTACGCGCAATCCGAGGTCGCCGGGGCCCTCGTTCTCGGAGACGCGCTTCTTGGCGATCCGCAACGGCGGCAATTCGACCGACGTCGCGCCGGTGCTCGGCACCTCCAGCACGATGTTCGACCAGCCGTAACCATTGTCGACCCAGTCCTTCGGCAGCACGATCGCCTCGGCCGGACCGGCCGCCACCTTCTCGACCTCGAAGCGGCCCTCCGCGTCGGACGTCTGGTTGCGCGGCGTATTGTCGTGCATCGTGAACATGTGCACCTGGCCGCGCGCCCGGATCCGGACCTCCATTCCGGGCACCGGCTGGCTCGACAGCGCGTCGATCAATCGCCCGCGCACCGTCAGCAACGGCAGCAGCTCGACCCGCACCTCGGCGCGCCCGCCCTCGGCCACGCTCGTCTTGGCCGAGCTCGCGCCCTCGGCCGACTCGACGGTCACGCTGTAGTTGCCGCGCGGCACCTCCGGGAAGCGGAATGCACCACCTGTCCGAAAGAACTTGTCACCGCTGCGCCAGCCCGTGCTCGCGTCGTACAGCGTCACCTCGAATTCTTCCGGCGCCCCGCCGCCCTGGATCCGCACAGTCCCGGAGATCGAGCCGGCGTCGGCGATCTTGATCTCCACCTCGCTGCCGGTCGCCACGTGCTCGACCGAGCCCTCGCCGCCGCCGCGACGCTGGGCCACCAACGTGTACTTGCCGTCGCCCAGCCGGCTCAGCTCGAAGCGCCCGTCCTGGTCGGTCAGCTTGCGGGTCTCCGCCCCGCCGAACGTCCAGCGCGAGTCCCGGAGCGCGTCGCCGGCCCCCGCCGCCGCGCTGTCGCTCTCGCGCGTCGCCTCGACGAACGCGTCCGACAGCGGCCCGCCGGCGGAGTCGACCACGCGCCCGACGATCCGCCCGTGCTGCGACTCCACCACCAATTTCACCTCCGCCACCTCGCCGGTGGCGACCGTCACCGACGTCCCCTGCACGTCGTCGTCGGTGGTCCCGGGCGCCTGCAGCGGCAGCCACGCGCTGATCGCCTGCACCCGGTACGAGCCCGCCGGCACGTGCGGCAGGCGGAAGCTGCCGTCGTCGACGGTGCGCGCGCTCGGCAGCTCCTGCTGGCCGCCGCGGAGCAACACCTCGACGCCCTTCACCGGCAGGCCCTCGCTGTCCTTGACCGTCCCGCGCAGCTCGCCGGTCGCCGGCAGCGTCACCAGGATGTCCTCGAGGTCCTGTCCCGGGGGCAAGTCGACCTCCAGCGGCGGCTCCGACCGCGGGTGCTCGTTCGACGACGCGCTCACGCGGTAATGCCCCGGCAGCAGCCCGAGCAGCTCGAAGCGCCCGTCCTCGCCGGTGCGTGACGACCACGCGCGCGTCGTCTGGGCCCGCGGCGCCGAAGGATCGGGCTGCGGCTCGGCGCCGACGTGGAGCCCGCGCGCGGCTGTCCCTCCGGACAGCACCACCCGCCCGCGGATCGCCTGCCCCGGCTGGACCTCCCAGCGCAGCCCGCGGATCGCCGCGTCGACCACCGTCACCGGCTCGTACGACGGCTGCGCCACGTACGTGTCGCACTCGACCTGCGGCTCGTACGTCCCCGGCAGGACCCCGCGGAGCCGCACCAGGCCGTCGGCCTCGATTTGAGCCCCGCGCGCCCCCACCTTCGGGTCGCGCAGGCGGACCCAGCCGTGCTCGCACGAGTCGCCGCCCGCGATCGTGACTGTCCCTTCGACCAGGTACGCCGGGTGCGCCTGGATCACGATCGGCTCCGACGTCTCGCCGAGCCCGAGCACCGCGCTCTCGGCCGCCCGCCCGTAGGCCTCGTCGTGGAACGCCTCGAGCTTGTAGGCCCCCGGCTTCAGGCCCTCGACGCGGAAGTGGCCGCTCGCGTCGGAGACCGCATACGCGAACGTGTCGAGGTGCTTCTCCGCGTAGACGCCCGCGCCCGCGACCGGCGAGCCGTCCTCCGCCCGCACCACGCGACCGACCAGCACCGACTCCGGTGTCAAGGCCAGCTCGAAGGTCGTCCCCGGCGCCACGCCCATCATCCAGCCCTTCGCGTAGCCGTCGGCCTCCGCCTCGATGTACGTCTCGCCCGGCGCCACCCACAGCGTGAACGTCCCGTCGGCGGCCGAGCGCGCGTACGCCAGCCCCGACGACACCAGCGCCCCCTCGAGCTCCCCGCCGCTGAGGTCGCGCACGATCCCCTTGAGCTCGGCCCCGCCGGCCTGCAGCACCACGTCGATCCCCGCAGTCTCCTGCCCCGCGCGCAGCGTCACCAGCGTGCGCGCGCGCCGGCCCGGGCCCGATCGATACTGATCCGGCACGTGCCCGGGCGCGCTCGCGTGGACGAATTGCGGCACCGGCAAGAGCCCCTCGATGCGATAGCTGCCGTCGCCCGCGCTGGTCGTGCAGGCGCGGGCCGCCTGCTCCTTGCTGCTCAATCCCGGCGCCGAGCTGCCCGCGCACACCGTCGCCCCGCCGAGCGCTCGACCGTCGGCTTCACGCACGTGCCCGGAGATCGCCGCGCGCTCGGCGAGCCGCGGATCGAGGCGCGGCAGCTTCGCCCCGTCGACGATCGGGCCGATGTCGATCGCCGCCCCGCCGCTCGCCGCCTGCCCTCCCTCCGGCCCTGTCGCCTCCTCGCCGCTCCGCCTCGCCGACCACCACCACAGCAACAGCGCGATCGCTGCGATCGCCGCCGCGGTCATGAACCTCCGTGTCGCTTGGGTCATGTCTGAAAGATCCTGTCGTTGCCGGCTTGCACATTTGTCCAGATACGGCCAGCCGCCCGCACCGTCACCGTAACACGAAACCCCGCCGAATCCTCCCGTCAGGCGACCGCCCGAGCAGCCTGCGCGCACATCCCGCCGGCTTCCAGGAGGTCCAGGAGGCGCTTCTACGCGGCTTTCGACCGCTGCGCGCCTGCGCGCGTGCGCCCGTGAAAGGATTCACACATGTCGGAAACATCGCTCCGACACCCATGATTGCCGCCGATCAGGCTCTGCGCCGACACCCGTGATTGCCGCGAGCCGACGCCCGTGGTCGTCGACTCCACGCCTCATTCGCGTCGGGCACGACCCGACTCCCGTGATCGTCGATCGCACGCCTTCACCCACCATCCATTCGCGCGGGCACGACGCCGCGCTCGTGATCGAAGACCGCTCCACGCACTCACCATTCGCGCTGGCACGATCCGCCCCGACACCCATGATACGGCGACCACCGGCG
Organism: Nannocystis punicea; assembly: GCF_026965555.1. GTDB lineage: Bacteria > Myxococcota_A > Polyangia > Nannocystales > Nannocystaceae > Nannocystis > Nannocystis punicea. The sequence continues at coordinate 8,860,488 of NZ_CP114040.1, forward strand.
ATTCGCGGGTGCGCCCCGACCGCGCCGGCGGAGCTCCCGCCGCGCCCTGGCCGCAGGCCCTGCGCGCGCGGCCAAACCCGGGAGATCGATCACTCCGCTGCGGAGCGGCGCGGGCATCGTCCACCGCGCACACCTCCTGCCAATGAACTCACATTCCTCGTGACTCCGCGGAGCGCCCCACCTCGTGCGAGGCGCACGCCTTTGCTCGGGCGGAAAAGCCGAGCATCGTCCGCACGACTCCTCGAGGCGCCGAAGCACCGTGCGACACGAGCGCCGCCCGTCGATCGAGGTCGGTAGTCAGGACTCGCATGCGTGAGCCGAGGTATGCAGACAGCGACGATCACGCCTGCTCGTCGACGCGCATGGGGTCCCGAGACCTCAGGCAAGCTCGCGTGGTCGGGGGGGGAGGCATCACCCTGGCCTCCGCCGCGTGTGTTCAAGTGACCGGACGCCGATGAGTGAGAATGCCGAGATCGCCCGCCTGCAGGCGGAGAACGCCGCTCTTCGCCGCCGGATCGCCGAGCAGGACGATCACCGCGACTGGCTGGAGCGGCTGCTGCAGACCACCATCGATCACGTCGATTCGGTGATCTACCTGCGCGACGCGAGCGGCGTCTTCACCCATATCAATAACACCTACGAGAGATTGACCCATCTGTCGCGCGACGAGGTGATCGGCCGCCGCGACTGCGACGTGTTCCCCAAGGAGGTCTACGAGGCGTTCCGCGTCGCCGATCGCGAGGTCGTGGAGAGCCTGAAGACCTTCACCCAGGAGGAACTGCTCCCGCAGGAGGACGGGATGCATTTCTTCCGCTCGTACAAGTACCCCGTGCTCGACGCCGCCGGCAGGTTGATCGCGCAGGGCGGGATCTCGACCGACCTGACCAAACAGCGGCGCGCCGAGGCGACGCTGAAGGCGACCCAGTCGGTCTTGCAGGCGATCGTCGAGAACGCCCCGCTGGCGATCCTCGCCACCGACGCCACGAACACGTACGTCCTCGTCAGCCACGAGGCCGCGCGTCAGGTCGGGCGCACGCCCGGCGACGTGCTGGGCAAGCGGGTGCCCCAGATCCTGCCGGCGGGCGCGGCCGAGGCGATGATGGACACCACCGCGGAGGTGTTCCGCAGCGGCGCCACCCTCGTGCTCGAGCAGACGGTCCCGTGGGAGGGCAGCAGCAAGGTGTTTCTCACCCACATGTTTCCGATCCGCATGAACGGCGGGGAGGTCGAGGCAGTCGGCACCATCGCCACCGACGTCACCGACATGCGCCGCGCCGAGAGCGAGCACCTCCGCCTGCAGGCGGAGGTCATCCGGGCCCAGCGCAAGACGCTGCTCGAGCTGTCGACGCCGATCATCCCGATCGCCGACGGCGTGCTCGCGGTGCCGCTGATCGGCGCCATCGACCGCGAGCGCAACCAGCAGATCGCCGGCGTCCTGCTGGAGCGGGTCACGGCCACCCGGGCCGCGGTCGTCATCCTCGACCTCACCGGCGTGCGCTCCGTCGAAGCCGAGATCGTCGACGCCTTGATGCAGACGGTCCGGGCCATGCGCATGCTCGGCGTCGAGGCGGTGTTGACCGGCATCTCGCCGCAGGTGGCGAGCACGATGGCCGACCTCGACTCGCCGCTGCGACAGATCACCGTCCGCCAGACCTTGCAACACGGGATCGGCCACGCGCTCACGCGGATCCGCGAGCGAAGAGCCGGCAGCCGCCGCGCCGCGGCAGGAGAGCATTGATATGAGCAACGTCATCCCCTCGGAGATTCCGGTCATCGACCTGCTTCCCTTCGGCGACGGCGACGCCCCCGGCGCGGCCGGGGTGGCCGCGGCGTTCGACCGCGCCTGCCGCGACCTCGGCTTCGTGGTCGTGGTCGGCCACGGGGTGCCGCAGGACGTCATCGACGCGGCTCACCGCAGCGCCCGCGCCTTCTTCGACCTCGAGCTGGCGCTGCGCGACCGCTACGCCGCGCCGCCCGGCGGTTTCGTCGGCTACCGCGGCCTCGGGGCCGAGGGCCTGGCGTATTCGCTCGACCAGGAGTCGGTGCCCGACTTCAAGGAGACGTACACCGTCGGCCGCATCGACCGCGGCGACGAGGCCTACTTCACCTCGCAGCTCGGGCGCATGTACATGCCCGACCCGACCTGGCCCGGCGAGGTGGCGGACTTCGCCGCCAGCTGGACCGAGTTCTACCGCCAGATGGACCGCGTCGCCTGGCGACTCATGCGCGTGTTCGCCAGCGCCCTGACGCTCCCCGTCGATTTCTTCGACGACAAGGTCGACCGCAACATCAGCTGCCTGCGCGCCCTCAATTATCCGCACCAGTCGACCCCGCCGCAGCCGAACCAGCTCCGCGCCGGGGCCCACACCGACTACGGCAGCCTCACCCTGCTCAGCATGGAGGACGCCCCCGGCGGCCTCGAGGTCCAGCGCGAGGACGGCTCGTGGGCGCCCGTGCGGGTGCCCTCCGACGCGTTCGTGATGAACATCGGCGACCTGATGGCCCAGTGGACCAATGACCGCTGGCGCTCCACCATGCATCGCGTCACAAACCCGCCCCCCGACGCCGGCGGCAGCACCCGCCGGCAATCGATGGTGTTCTTCCACCAGCCGAATTACGACGCCGAGGTCATCCCCCTGGCCAGCTGCTGCGGCCCCGACCACCCGCCGAAGTACGGCCGCACCACCTCGGGCGAGCACCTGTTCATGAAGATGACCAAGGCCAAGAACCTCAACGTGTGATCGGCCGCGCCCTGCGAGCAGGGGCGGCGACGGTCCGTCCGCGGTTCCATGTCCATACGGACATCTCGATAAAGGATAGGACGCCGCGAGCGCCCGTCGGCCGCGATTCGCGAACTCTAACACCGTGATGCCACGGCCGGCGCAGGGGTCCGGCGACAGGACGGCCACCGCCCGACGTCAGGCCGCAGACCGGCCGCCCGGCCAGTCGATCTGTTTCACGTTCGTGATCTGGCGAATGCACTGCGCACACATGCGTGTGCTTCGATCGCTGCCCGTGAACGGAGTGACAACCCACAAGGTCGACCTGCACCTGCACTCGCGCGCGTCCAACGTCACGGACTACTACGCCGCCAACGCGTTCGCCATCCCCGAGTCGTACTCGGACCCGCGCAAGCTGTACCAATTGCTGCGCCAGCGCGGGATGTCGCTGGTGACGCTGACGGACCACAACTCGATCGACGGGGTCCGCGAGCTGCTCGACGCCGGGCTCGCCGACGTGTTCATCAGCGCCGAGATGACGACGACGTTCCCCGAGGACGGCTGCAACATCCACGTCACGGTCGCCAACATGACCGAGGCGCAGTTCGCCGAGATCCACCGCCTGCGCAGCAACATCTACGAGATGATCGCGTGGATCGACGAGCAGATCGCCGGCGAACGGCCGGGCGACAACAAGCTCGCCTACTTCATGACGCACCCGCTCATGAGCACGCAGAACCGGCCGTACGGCCGCGAGGGCGCGCTGACGGTGCAGCACGTCGAGCGGGCGCTGCTGCTGTGCCCTTGCATCGAGGTCCGCAACGGCTCGCGCACGCCGGCGCTCAACGAGCTGACTGCCCACCTGGTGCGCTCGCTCGACCGCGCGACGATCGAGCGGATGGCCGACAAGCACGGGCTCTTGCCCGGCGGGGCGACCCCGTGGCTCAAGGCGCTGGTCGGCGGCTCGGACGACCACGCGGGCATCAACCCCGGCCGGACCTGGACCGAGTTCGAGGCGGTCGGCCGCGTCACCCCCGACGTCCTCGTCGAATCGATCCGCCGCCGCGAGACCCGGCCCGGGGGCGTGCACGGCGGGCCCGTCACGCTCGCCAACGGCCTGCTCAAGCTGCTGCACGACGGCAGCGTGCAGCGCAGCGGCGGCGGCATGGCCACCCTGGTGCCGGTCGGCAGCCCGATCCACTCCCTGCTGCGCATGGTCTTCCAGTCGGAGCTCGACGGCCCGCTCGAGCAGCTGCGACTGCGCGCGAAGGTGCTGCTCCACCAGCTCGTGCGCGTCGCCGCCGGCGAGCGCCGCGGCGGCGAGCCGTTCGAGCGGGTGCTCGAGACGGAGGTCTACGCGCTGCTGGCCGACGCCGAGTTCCGCGCGCGGCTGGCCGCGGCGGAGCGGACCGACGACCGGATCTTCCTGGTGGTCGGGACGCTGGTGAACCGGATCTTCGCCCGCTACCTCGACAACGTCCGCGCCTCGTCGCGCCGCAGCTTCGTCGGCGCGCTCAAGGAGGCGATCGCGCTGCTGTCGTCGAACATCCTGGTGTCGCTGCCGTACCTGGTGTCGTTCCTGCAGCAGAGCTCGGACTGCATGATCGTCAAGGACGTGCGCAAGGCGTTCCAGCTGGTCGACCGGCCGCGCGTGGTGCTGGTCACCGACACCCTGTTCGAGATCAACGGCGTCTCGGCGACGATCCTGCGGATGCTGCGCGAGGCCGTCCGCCGCGGGATCGAGTTCACCGTGGTGACCTGCCTGAGCGCCGTGGAGCAGGAGGAGCGCTGCGCCGACCCGGAGATCGCGGCCTTCATCGCCGCTGGCCGGCTCAAGATCTTCACCTCGGTGGCGACGCTCGACTTCCCGGAGTACGACGGCCTGAAGATCCGCTTCCCGCCGCTGCTCGACCTGATCAAGTACATGCAGGAGTCGGGCTTCACCAAGCTGCAGATCAGCACGCCGGGGACGATCGGCCTCGCGGGCCTGCTGGCGGCCAAGCTGCTGCAGATCGAGACGGCGGCGACGTACCACACCAGCTTCCCCGAGTACGTCGAGAACTACACCCGCGACGTCAGCCTCGAGGCGCTGGCGTGGCGCTACATGATCCTGTTCTACCACTCGGTCGACGAGGTCCTGGTGCCGTCGCGCTTCATCGCCCGGCTGCTGCACAAGCGCGGGCTGCGGAACCGCAAGCTGCTGATCCTCGACCGCTGGGTCGACACCGAGCGCTTCCACCCCCGTCACCGCACGCGCGGCTTCTGGGACAGGTTCGGGCTCGTCGACGAGGACGCGCGCGTGAAGTTTATCTACGTCGGTCGCGTGGGCGTGGAGAAGAACCTGCACCTGATGGCCGAGGCGTACCGCAAGCTGCGCGAGACCCGGGCCGACGCGCACCTGATCGTCGTCGGCGACGGGCCGTACCGGCGCGAGCTGGAGCGCCAGCTCGAGGGCTTGCCGGTGACCTTCACCGGCTTCTTGCAGGGCGAGGCGCTGTCGCAGGCGATCGCGTCGGCCGACGTCAAGCTGTTCCCGAGCACGACCGACACGTGGGGCAACGCGCCGCTCGAGGCGCAGGCGTCGGGGCTGCCGGTGATCGTCTCGGACGTCGGCGGCCCGGCCGAATTGATGCGCGACGGCCTCACGGGCCTCAAGGTGACGGGCCGCGACGTGCCGGGGCTGTGCGCCGCGATGACCGTGCTGATGGACCCGACCACGCGCGGCGCGATGGGCAAGCGGGCGCGCGCGTTGGTCGAGGCGAACCGGCTCGACGAGCCGTTCACGGCGATCCTCGACTCCGAGGCGTATCGCCGCCGCTTGCAGCAACAACAGCAACAGCCGACCGCGGAGGCGCCGCCGTGGGCCTGCTTCGACCTGGCGGCGCCGCAGTTCGAGACGGAGGCGCGGGCATGACTTCCACGTGGCAACAATGGTTCGAGCGGGTCCGTCGATTCGACCCGGTCCGGCGCGGCCAGGCGCGGCTGCTGCTGTCGCGCGCCAAGCACGGGTCGCTGCCGGGGCACCCGCGCATGGCGCTGCGCGTGGCCCGGATGGTCCCGCTGCGCGAATACGACGAGTCGGAGTTCTTCGCCGGCGACGGCGCGCCGGCCGAGGTGGTCGCGCGCCGGCGCGACGGCTTCTCGCGCCTCGCCGCGCTGCTGCAGGCCCGCGCGCCGCAGACTCTGGCGCGCAGCGAGGAGCTGGCCCAGGGTCTGTCGGACGTCGCATTCGTCGACATGTACCGGGTGCCGTTCCAGTACCGCCGGCACGTGCGCGCGCACCTGAAGCTCGGCTGCCTGGTGGCCGCGTCGGACGGCGCCCGCGTGCAAGACCTCGACGGCAACTGGTCGTACGACCTCGGCGGCTCGTACGGGGTCAACCTGTTCGGGGTCGACTTCTACCGCCGCTGCATCGACCGCGGGGTCGAGAAGGCGCGCGACCTCGGCATGGTGCTCGGCGCCTATCACCCGATCGTGCTCGACAACGTCCGCCGCCTGCAGGCGGTGTCCGGCCTCGACGAGGTGTCGTTCCACATGTCGGGCACCGAGGCGGTGATGCAGGCGGTGCGGCTGGCCCGCTATCACACCGGCCGCTCGCACGTGGTCCGCTTCTGCGGCGCGTACCATGGCTGGTGGGACGGCGTGCAGGCGGGTGTGGGCAATCCGCGGCCCGCCGGCGAGGTCTATACATTGCGCGAGCTCGACGAGACCACGCTCGAGGTGCTGCGGACCCGCGACGACATCGCCTGCGTGCTCGTCAACCCGATCCAGGCGATGGCGCCGAACGCCGCCCCGGCCTCCGACTCGACGCTGGTCGCCAGCGACCGCGCGGCGCACGTCGACCGCGCCGCCTACCGCCGCTGGCTCCGTCGCCTGCGCGAGGTCTGCAGCGCCCGCGGGATCGTCCTGATCTTCGACGAGGTGTTCCTCGGCTTCCGCCTGGCCCTCGGCGGCGCCCAGGAGTACTTCGGCGTGCACGCCGACCTCGTGACCTACGGCAAGACCGTCGGCGGCGGCCTCCCGGTCGGCGTTCTGTGCGGGCGCCGCTCGCTGATGCGGCGCTTCCGCCCCGACCGCCCGGCCGACATCTGCTTCGCCCGCGGCACCTTCAATTCGCACCCCTACGTGATGGCGACCATGAACGAGTTCCTGCGTCACCTCGACGAGCCGGCGGTGCGCGGCGCGTACGCGGGGCTCGACGCGCTGTGGGACGGGCGCGCCGCGGCGCTGAACGAGCGCCTGGCGCGGCTCGAGGCGCCGGTGCGGTTCGTCAACCTGACCTCGGTGTGGACGACCCTGTACACGCGGCCGAGCCGCTACAATTGGATGCTGCAGTTCTACCTGCGCGCGGCCGGCCTGAGCATGAGCTGGGTCGGCACCGGTCGCTTCATCTTCAGCCACGACCTGACCGACGCCGACTTCGCCGCGATCTCCCGGCGGATCTGCGACGGCGCGGCGGCGATGCTGGCCGACGGCTGGTGGTCGAGCCCGGCGGGGCTGACCGACCGGGCGATCAAGCGCCGCGTGCTGCGCGAGCTGGTCAGCGCTCGCCTCGGCCGTGGATGACGTGATCCATCGGATCGAGCCACTCGCCCCGCAGCAGCTGCAGCGGGGCCTTGTGGTAGAGCATGATGTCGTGGAACGGGTCGGTGAGGATCTTGGTGAACCACACCGCGCCGGTCTGCGCATTGCGGGTCAGGCACAGGTAGAGCGTGCGCCCGACGAGCCCGACGAAGCCGAGCGCGAGCCAGGACCAACCGACGTGATCGAGGTACCCGCGCCAGTCGACGTGCGGGCGGATCGCGCCGAACAGCGACGGGCTGATCCACAGCAGCGCGGGGATCACCGACCACGCGGCCAGCAGCACCAGCTTGCGCTGGAGGTTGAAGCCGACCTTGATCTCCTCCTTGTGCGCGAAGGTGGCCTGGTTGATCTCGTCGTAGCCCTTCGGCTCGAAGAAGAAGTGGCCGATCTGGCGTGACCACATGGCGATGACCCATCCGAGCAGGGCGGCGGCGATCGGGTTGACGGGGATCAGGACGTAGGCGGCGAGGAAGCAGCAGGCGCTGAAGAGGTGCAGCGCCTGGTTGACGCGGCTGCGGTGGTAATAGCGATGGTCGTCCCAGCGCTGCTCTCGCAGCTCCTCGAGGAACGACAACGGGCGGGCGCGAACGGTGGACTCGGTCATGCGGGCTCTCCTGGCGGTCGAGGGCTGGCGGCGGGGGAGGTCGTGAACAGCGGCTCGCCGACGCGGAGGGTCGCGCCCTCGACCACCGCGTCGGCCAGGCGGTAGCCGCCGGTAGCGAACACGAGGATCGTCGAGCCGTTCTCGAAGTACCCGAGCTCCTGGCCGCGGACGAACGCGGCGTCGCAGGCGATCCGGTTGTCGCCGCGGTAGCGCAGGTCGAGCGGGTGGGCGAGGAAGTGGAGGCGGACGCTGGCGACCAGGATCGCGGCGACCGGGATCATGGTGATCGCGCGGCCCGGCTGGTCGAGCTCGAGGTCGAGGACGACGCGCTCGTTGCGACAGAACAGCCGCTCGACCCGACGCAGCGCGATCGGGTTGACGTTCCACGTGTCCCCGGAGACATAGACGACCCGGCGGATCCGCCCATCACAGGGGGCGTGGAACCGGTGGTACATGCTCGACTTGAGGCGCAGGGTGACGAAGGTGCCGTCGCGGTGCTTCTCGACCAGCTCGCGGTCCCGCAGCAGGTCCATGAGGGTGTACGGGAAGCCCTTGGCCTGGAACAGGTCGGTGCCGTCGATGCGCCCGCAGGCGCCGACGACCGCGTCGCACGGGCTGACGACGACGGTCGGGTCGGGGTCGATCGGCCGCGCGCCGGGCCGCAGCTCGCGGATGAAGCAGTCGCGCAGGCTGGTGAACTCGCGCCGCTTCGCCTCGTCGAGCCGGAGGTCGCCGGCGAACCGCTGCCACACCGCGAGCGAGAGGCGGGTCAGCAGCGGGCTCTCGATCCGGCTGTACCAGCCCATGAGCAGCGTCGCGTAGCGGCGCGGGATCCGGTTGGTCAGCAGGAAGTTGAGGTCCTCGCGCAAGAACAGGCGGGCGAGCGCGGACAGCTCCGCGGCGGGGCGCGCGGTCGGGGGGCTCGACTCTCGATCCATGGCGTACTGCCGCCGGGGGCGGTCACGATGGAGCTTGAGCGCGAAGTGTTGGCGATCGGTGTTGCGCGGGTGACGTTTTCGCCGGGGGCGTGAATCGACGACGGACGGGCGGGGGCTCCGTCGCTCGCGTGCGACGGACCTGCGACCGGCCCGTGTCGCAACGCGAACGTGCGGCGACACGGTCGTGACGATGAGTCATTCCTCGACGAACGCCACGTCGATCCCCGCCCGATGCGCGCACAGGTAGATGCACTTCGTCGCGTTCTCCTGGATCTCCACGCAGCCGTCCTCGCCCGTCAGGTAATTGTAGCAGCAGCCGTACATGCAGGCGGCGTTCTCCGGCAGGTTCGCGGGCATCGCCAGGCAGGTCTCCTGACAGTGATCGAGCTCGCTCCCGCTGCCCTGGTCGAGCGCGCTGCAGCCGGGGAAGTCGACCTTCGGGTTGCCGACGACGTCGCAGCAGCCGTCCATGCAGGCCGCCTTGCTCATCATCGTCGGTTCGTCGTCGACGTCGGCGGCGAGCTCGTCGACGAGGCCGGGGCGGGCCGCGCCGCGCTCGGTGACGGCGGCCTCGTCGACGCCCTCCGGGTCGCAGCCGATCGCCGGGGCCAGAGACAGGGAGCAGCAGAGCGAGAACATGGACATCGTGCGCATCGTTCACCTCGAGTTCGTCCGCGAACGAGCCGCCGTACGCCGTGCAACTGCGCCCGGCTCCGACCCATGCCCTCGCGTCGTGCTACGAATCGCACGGCCTCGCCCGTGAGTCGAATGACGTCGACGCATGGCAGCCATGAACCGCATTCATCTCTCGCCGGCGCCGCGCGGTGTCTCCTGAAGACGAGCGAAGAGTCCCGACCGTGCGCCGCGGCGCGGCATGTCCGGGGGACCTCGATGGGGACCGGTTCGACCGCCCGGGCGCGCGCCATCGTCCGCCCGAGCGCGGTAGATCGTCTCTGCGACGGGCGTTCGCCAGCCCGCCGGCCTCGGCGCCCCCACGATGCCGGCGTGCTGCTCCGCATTTCGCCGCGGCGTCAGGCGGGCGACGGTATTGTCAATACCGCAGAATCGTCGCAGGCGCGCCGCAGGACCGTCACGACCTCGTGTCCGCAGTGTCTCGCCGCCGCCGCGGGCCTCGACAAGGGCCCCGGACGAGGCGGCGCGTGTTCGTCTCGCGCTTCGCTACTCTCGCGCCATGTCGACCTTCGTCCATCGCCTCGGTCTGTCTCTGTTCGCCCTGGCGGCCTGCAGCGACGACACATCGCTCGCCACCGACACCGACGAGCCCACGAGCGGCAGCACCACGACCACCGGCCGGCCGGAGACCACCGCGAAACCCACCACCGCGGAGCCCACCACCGCGGAGCCCACCACCGCCGCGCCCACCACCACCGCCGAACCCACCACCGACGCGACGACGACCACCACCTCGACCACGGACCCGATCGATCCCTCGACCGGTACCACCACGGGCACCACCACCGGCGACGACACCACCACGACCACCACCACCGGCGACGACACCACCACGACCACCACCACCGGCGAAGACAGCACCGGCACCAGCACCACCACGACCACGACGGGCGAGCCGAGGTTGTGCGCCGACGGCGAGAAGAACGGCGACGAGACCGACATCGACTGCGGCGGCCGTAGCTGTCCTGCCTGCGTCGACGGGGCGGCGTGCAACGTCGACGCCGACTGCGCGAGCATGAGCTGCATCGACGGCACCTGCGGCTTGCCCCTGCCCGCCTGCGACGACACCGAGCAGAACGGCGGCGAGACCGACGAGGACTGCGGCGGCCCCGACTGTTCGCCGTGCGGCGACGACCTCGCGTGCGCCGTCCCGTCCGACTGTCAATCGCAGGTGTGCACGGGCGGCGTCTGTAAGGCGCCCACGTGCGACGACGAGGTCGCCAACGGCGGCGAGTCGGACGTCGACTGCGGCGGCCCCGATTGCGACCCCTGCGATGACGGCCTCGCCTGCGAGGGCCCCGGCGACTGTCAGAGCGGCGTCTGCGACAATGACGTGTGCGCCCCGCCCGGATGCAACGACGGGGTCGAGAACGGCGACGAGACCGACGTCGACTGCGGCGGCGACACCTGCGATCCGTGCGACGACGACCAGGCTTGCGAGATCGACGCCGACTGTCAGGCGAATTCCTGCGAGAACGGCGCCTGCGTCGGCCCCAATTGCCAGGACGGGGTGAAGAACGGCGCGGAGACCGGCATCGACTGCGGCGGCCCCCAGTGCGCGCCGTGCCCGGCCGGCCGCCTCGTCATCAACGAGGTCGACTACGATCAACCCTCGAACGACACCGCCGAGTTCATCGAGCTGCTCAACACCGGCAACGCGCCCATCAACCTCGCCGGCCACTCCGTCGTCCTCGTCAACGGCGCGGTCAACCAGACCTACGCGACGATCACCCTCAACGGCAGCATCGCCCCGGGCCAGTACCTCCTCATCGCCCACGCCAACTTCCCCGTCCCGCCCGGCGCGCTCCACGTCACCATCGCCAGCGGCATCGTCCAGAACGGCGGCAGCGACCCCGACGGCATCGCCCTCGTCAACAACAACACCAAGACCCTGGTCGACGCCCTCTCCTACGACGGCGCCATCACCTCGATCTCCATCCCCGGTCTCGGCGCGGTCAGCCTGGTCGAGGGCATGGCTCTGCCGGCCAACGTGATCGACAACCCGAACTCCACGGGCTCGCTGGCCCGCCTCCCCAACGGCTTCGACAGCAACAACTCCGCCTCCGACTGGAAGTTCACCAAGAACATCACCCCGGGCGCGGCCAACCTGCCCTGAGGACCGCTCGAGCCGATGGCCTGACTGCATGTCTCGTGCGAGTCGAGGCGTGCAGGAGCGGTACTCACCACCGTCGAGCGCGGCGTCACGCGAATGCCGGCCCGGCGCTACAGCGACAGCCGCACCGACAGCGTATACGGCGCGGTCACGCCGACGCCCACGAAGTCGGACCAGCCGTCCTCGTTGAGGTCGGCGAGCACGAAGCCGCGGACGTAGCCGATGCCGAACCCGGGCACTTCGGGGGCGACGATGTCCCCGTCCGCCTCGATCGTGCGCACCAGCGTCTCGCCCTGGATGCCGGTGTAGACCAGGTCGGGCCGCAGCTCGTGGATGAGCGAGCCGACGGCGAGCTGTTGTTTGCCGGGCCCGGGCAAGGAGCTGACCACCGGGGCCTCCCACGCGCCGCCGCCGAGGTTCTCCACGTAGCGCAGCGCCGCCGTCCCGGCCTTGTCGGCGGCGATGATGTCGTTGTCGCCGTCGCCGTCGACGTCGAGCGGCACCACCGGCATCGCGCCGAGCAGCCAGTTGTTCGGCACCAGCTTGCCCAGGTAGGTGAAGCCGCCGAGGCCGTCGCTGCGCAGGCGGTGCGGCTGTTCGACCGTGCGGTCGGTGGCGACGATCACGTCGAGGTGCTCGCCGTCGTAATCGCCGGTCGTCAGGTAGGGCGTCCACGAGCTGTAGATGATGTCGCCGATGAACATCGTCAGCGGCTGAACGCTGTACGTCCAGCTGCTCGACCCCGCGCTGGTGATGCTGCTCAGGCGCTTGGGGGTGATGTTGCTGACGCCCTGGTGGATCGCCACCGCGTCGAGATCGCCGTCGCCGTCGAAGTCTCCGGTCGCGAGGTTGGTCCCCACAGTCGGCCCGCTGGCGAACGACTCCTCGACCACGAACCCGCCCGCGCCGTCGCCGAGCAGCAGGTCGATGCGCGGCGCAGCGCCGGCGAAGCTGACCACGAGGTCGGGCAACCCGTCGGCGTCGAAGTCGCCGAGCGCCGCACTGGTCGGCGGATCGACGGCCGTCACCACCGGCGCCGCGAGCCCGCCCTCGCCGTCGCCGAGCAGCACCGCGATCCCACCCGCGGCCCCCGGCGCGATGACGTCGGCGTGCCCGTCCAGGTTCACGTCGCCGGCGAGCAGCAGGCTCGCCCCCGGCACCTGCACGTACGGCACCGGCGGCGCGTAGCAGGTCTCCACGTCCGGAGCCACGAAGGTCTGGACGCACGCCGGCTCCCCGCCCGTGGTCGTGTCCTCGTCGCCCGTGCTCGTGCTCGTGTCCGTGCTCGTGCTCGTGTCCCCGCTCGTGCTCGTGCTCGTGTCCTCGCCGCTCGTGCTCGTGCTGCTCGTGCTCGTGCTCGTGTCCCCGCTCGTGCTGGTCGTGCTTGTGCCCCCGCCCGTACTCGTGCTCGTGTCCTCGCCCGTGCCCGTGCTCGTGCCCTCGCTCGTGCTCGTGCTGCTCGTGTCCTCGCCGCTCGTGCTCGTGCTGCTCGTGTCCTCGCCGCTCGTGCTCGTGCTGCTCGTGTCGTGACTGCACGTGGTGGTCGTGGTCTCCTCGCCGGTGCTGGTCATGGGCTCGCCGTCGCAGGCACACAGCCCGAGGAAGATCCACCCGACATGCCGGATCGCAAGTTGCTTCGTTGCCATCACCATCAGTGATGCGCCGGCCCGCCGGCCCTTACAAGGCCGCGAGACTCACCCCGAGAGATCTGACGGATCGCCCGGCCTGCGGCCATATCAAGAGTCTGCCCCCGACACTCTCGCCGCTCACCGCCGCCCGCCCGGGCGGCCACGAATGACATACACGCTAAAACATGCCTGAATGGACAGGTTCCTACGAAGATGTTGTAAAGGACATGTCCATTCTTCACGAAGATACGCCGCCGCAGGCCGCGGTCCCCCCGAGCTGGCGCTCCAGCGGAGCATGTGTCGCGCGGGCTCCCAGGGCGGCGACATCCTCCGTCCCATGAAGAAGCCTCGTTCCCGCGCGTGCGGATCGGCTTCGGCTCCGACGCGCTCGAGTTCGCCGACGGCGGCGGCGACGGCCTGCGCGACCTCGTCGAGGCCCGCTCGTCTGCCGGCGGACTCGGGATCTTCGCCGCGGGAGCGAGCCCTGGCCGATCGGGAAATCGCCGACCACGTCGCCACAGCTTGCGACGACGTGGGTGGGGGTCGTCGTCGGTACCCGCCGGGAGCAGTTGCCGGTCGAGGTCCTCTCCCCGCGCCGGTTTGGCTGCAGCTCCTTCGAGAGGCGGCCATCGCTGATCCGGCGGCTGGACAGGGCTCGACGTCTCGAGCGGCGATTTCTTGTATAAGACCCATCAGCACATGCCTTCGCCACTCCGCCTCGTGTTGCTGCTGAACGATCGGCAGATCGATCTCCCCTTCGACAACGACGGCAAGGCCCAGATCCTCGCCGTCGCCTTCCGCGGCGCGCCGGACAAGACAGTGAACGTCCGCGTCGCCTCGCCGGAGCTCGTCACCGTCGACGTGGCGAGGGAGGTCGCGTGCGACGGTGGCAAGGGCGGGCCCGGGCGACTCAAGCTCGGGCCGGGCTCGATGGTCGAGCTCGGATCTGCGGTGGGCGTGGTGTTGCCAGCGTCCGGCGAGCCGCTCGCGCCGCGGGCCTGGTGGGCCCAGTGGGCCAAGTGGATGGCGGAGTCGAGCCCGGGCGCGTTCCTGCGGCTGGCGGCGCTCGGCGATCCGGGGCTGCTCAAGGCGGCGTTGACGAGCGCGGCGAAGCTGTCCAGGGAGGCCGCGGCCGCGGACCAGCCGCTGTTCGCGGCGCTCATCGAGGCCGGCATGAGCATGCGCGACGCGAAGTCGAAGAAGGCCGCGCTCGCGGCGGCGAAGGGCAAGGAGGCGCTGCTCGGACCGCAGGGCCAGGCGCTCCTGGCGAATGTCCAGCAGGACGCCGACGCCGCGGCGCAGGCGAAGGCGGCGGCCATCGCCGCGTTCATCCGCGACACGTCGCCCGAGCACGACGGCGACGCCGGGCAGCCGACCGTGGCGTGGGACCTCGCCGAGGTCGAGGCCGACCGCGGCCACGGCTGGTTCCGCGGCGCCTCGAGCCTGCCGCTCGAGCAGCGCCCGCGCTCGGCGATCGACGGCGAGCCGCTGACGCATCTGTGCACGTTGCTGGTGCCGAAGGAGTATCGCACACGCGGCCCGGAGCAGGTCGCGCTGGCCGTGTTCCAGGAGAAGAAGGAAGGAGCGCGCCAGCAGTCGCCCGCCTCGGCGCATCCGCGCGAGGTCCGGCTGGAGGACCACATCGGCGGGGACTTCGCGCTGGTGTGGCTCACCGCCGCGGAGCTGGGGCGCGGCCCCGAGGGCACCGGCCACCGCTGGGTCGAGCTGCGAGCCCGCTTCGACGACCCGAACGTCGGCAAGCCGACCAATCGCCGCGGCTACAAGAAGCCGACGGAGGAGCTGCTGGCCCGCTGCGCCCGCAATCACTTCGGCGGCACCGCGCCGTCGTCCGAGACCCGGCAGCCGCCGCGCTACCTGCACCTCGAGGAGTACGACATCAAGGCGAACTTCGGCGGAGATGATGCGTACATCGACCTCGACACCCCGGCGATCACCTGGGGCGAGGATTGAGCGCAGGGTCGTCGGGCCCGACGCTCTCGCCGCTCACCGGCGCCCCCGCCGGGGCGGACATGCACGATAAGACATGCTTGAACGGACATGTTCCTTCGAGCATGTCCTTTTAAAAAGAATGTCGATGCTTCACGGCGATGGACAGCCCAGCCTCGTCAGCGAGCGGACCACGATCTCGTCGCGTGGCCCGTCGGGGAAGCGCTCGCGGTGGGCTCGCCAGTGGACGCAGGCGGCGGCGGTGTCGCCCAGCTGGCGCTCCAGCAGCGTGCCGATCTCGAACGACACCAGCTGGCGCGAGCGGGCCGACCAATCGTCGGAGTCGGCGGCGCGCAGGCGCTCGACTGCCGCCTGATAGCGGCCCTCGCGGCGCAGCCCGGCGACCTCGGCGAGCAGCTCCGACACGCCCGAATCGGCGGGCGGCGGGGCGACTGTCGGGCCTGCCGGCCGGCGCCGCGAAGCGGGCGAAGCGGGCGGAACCGGCGCTCGCGGAGGGGCCGGAGGCGGCCACGCGAACTCCTGCCCGCCCGCGAGCGCGACGATCGATCCATCGGCCGCGCGTACGCGCAGCTGGCCCTCGAGCAGCGACACCCTGCCCTCCCCGTCGCGCTCGCGGACGATGAAGCGCGTGCCGACCACCTCGATGTCGATCGCCCCGGCGATCACGTGGAGCGGCCGCCCGGGCCGCGGATCGACCTCGAACAGCACCTCGCCGGCGCGCACGGTCACGCGGTCGCCGTCTCGCTCGAGCGTCGCCGGGGCCCACGCGCTCACCCGCACCCCGTCGCCCGCAAGACAGCCGCCGCCGTCGAGGTGGAGCGCGCCCGCCTTCAATTCGTCGCACTGCGGCAGCGGCGGCGCCACCACCTCCGGGGCCGCGCTCGGCGGCGCCGCGACCTCCCGCCGCGCGACCGCCCCGAGCTCGCCGCCCTCGCGCCGCTGAAGCAGCAGCGCGGCCATCAGCGCCGCTCCGGCCGCGAACGCGATCATCGGCCACCAGCGCAGCCGGGCCCGCAGCGACCGGGCCTGGGCGTGGCGCGCCAGCGCCTGCCGCACCCGCTCGCTCGCCAGCGGCGACATGTCGCGCCGGGCCAGGGCCTCGTCGACCGCGCGGATCTTCGCAATCACTTCGGGCTCGCGGTCACTCATCGAGCGCCTCCTCCAGCCGCGCGATCCCCCGCGCCAGCAGCTTCGACACGTAGCCCTTGGAGAGCCCGAGGATCTCGCACACCTCGCGCTGCGACTTGCCGTCGAGGTGGCACATCCCGACGATCACCCGCTCGCGCGCCGGCAGGGCCGCCAGGGCCGAGCGCGCGCGCTCGAGGTCGCGGCGGGCGAACACCTGCTGCTCGGGCGAGCTCTCGGCGCCGTCGTCGCGCGCGAGCAACCACCGCACCAGCGGACGATTTAAAAATGCATCGCGCCGGAGCTTGCGCAGGCAACGATTGCTCGTCACGCGGTACAGCCAGCCGTCGAGCTGCTCGGGATCGGAGAGCGACGGCAGGCGATCGAGCAGGGTGAGGAACACGTCCTGGACGATGTCCTCGGCCCAGGCCTCGTTGCCGAGGCCGTAGCGCATCGCCAGCTGGAACACCTGCCGGTGGTGCCGGCGGTACAGCCGATCGAGCCGCGCGGCGACGTCGTCGTCGCGCCCGACCTCGTCGATCACGCCGACCTTCGACGCCGCGGTTCGACCGCTCATCGCCGACCCCCACGCCGCAGCCGAACATCCCAGCCGACCCCGGCCTCGAGCCCCAGCATCAGGCCCGAGCGGCGCCAGCTCGTGCCCGTGTCGTGGACGTGCACCCAGCGCCCGCCCGACCACCCGGCGCGCAGCCCCGCGAACAGCAAGGCGCCGCGCCGACCGAGCCAGCCGAGGCGCACCGTGGCGCCGGCGCTGGTACCGACGCGGGTGTCGCGGACTCCGCCCGCCTGCGCGTAGTGGTGCAGGTGCGCGCCGGCGAACAGGCCGAGCGCCACGACCCCGCGCTCGCCGACGCCGATCCGCCAGTCGAGCGCGGCCGTCGGCACCACCTCGACGACGCGCAGGGCCTCGCCGCGCGACGGTACGACGATGCAGTCGATCGCCCCGCCGAGGCCGCGTCGCCGACCGGCGCGCACGCCGAGGCCCACCGATCCATCGACGGGCCCGCCGGTGCGTGCCATCATTCCCCCGTGCGCCGCGAGGGTGAGCGTCCATTCGCGCGAATCACCCGACTGCGGTGATTCGACCGGCGGCGACTGCGGGGATTCGCGCCTCGGCGCCGCCGGCGGAATGGTGGCAGTCGCTCCTCGCCACGGCACCGGCGCGGGCACCACCGCCTCGAGCGCCGCGGTCGCGCCGGCGAGCAGCAGCTCGCGCCCGCGCGCGACCGTCTCGCCGGCGGGAATCACCGCCGCCGATCCCTCCTCCGCGCAGCCGCGATCGCCCGCGACCACGTGCACGCGGGCCTCGCCCGCCTCGCCGACGGCGACGCAGAGGCGGCGATCCACGGCGCCCGGTCGGCGCGTCAGCGCGAAGCCGCGACCGAGCAGGCCGCGCTGCAATCGCTCGCGCAGCTCCGGGTCCGCCGGCGCGCCAGTCAGCTCGATCGCCACCGCCGCCTGCGGCTCCGCCGGGCCCGGCTGCACCTCGTCGACCAGCGCCGTCGTCAGCTGCTGGACCTCCAGGCTCACCAGCGCCGGATCGCCGGCCGGCACCGTCTCGATCCGCTGCGTCGCCCCGCGCGTCTCGACCGTCGCCCCCGTCGCCTCGAGGTGGACCCACACGCGCACACCGGCGGCTCGCCCGGCCGGCACCACGCGATAACCATCCTCGAGCAGGCGCGCGCCGAGCCGCTGCACCAGCGCTTGCTCGAGCAGCTTCGCCGCGCCGTCGTCGACGGACGTCACGCGCAGCTCGACGCTGGTCTCGGGCGGCATCGGCGGGGCGAGGAGGGTGGCGAGGAGCAGGAGCACGAGGATCGCGGTCCCGGGTACTTCATGCCCGAGCCGCCGCGAAGTTTCCTCGCCGCGTCATTTTTTTCGCCGGCCCGCGGCGACCGCTCCGCAGGAAACTCCGCTGCCGGCGGGGACTGATCCAGGGCATGATCCACGCACCCCCGCTGCTCCTCGTGCTCGCGGTCGCGCTCGTCGCGCCAGCCTGCGACGCGCTCCTCTGTGAACCCGTGCCCGACCTGCCTGGCAACCAGAGCGCCGAAGACCTCGCGGCGTGCCCCGAGCTCCCGCCCGGCGTGGCGCCGATCGAGGGGCTCGCGGTCGCCCGGGCCGTCCGGCGCTTCGACGGCCTGGTGCTGACGATGTCGACGCGACCGCTGGCGTGCGGCGAGCCGGCCTCTCAGCACGGCTACTGCACCAGCGACGACGACCTCGGCCTCACCCTCGGGATCCCGGCCGAACAAGCGGTGCCCGGCGTCTATTCGTTCCAGAGCCCGATCTACGTCGAGTACGAGACGCCCGGCGCCAGCGTTGCCGGCGGCGGCGGCGAGCTCTCGCTGGCGAGCGTCGAGCTGTTCGCAATCACCGACACCTGCGTGACCGGCCGGATCGTCGGCCTCGTCGACCAGCACGGACCCTTCGACGGCGGCTTCCGGGCCCCGAGGTGCACGCCATGATCGCGCGTACGCTCGCCACCTTCTCGATTGCGGCCGCCTGCGCCCTCGCCTGCGATCCGCCGCAGTGCATCGACGGTCCGGTCCAGTCGCCGCTCGACACCGCCGCCTGCGAGGCCCCGCCGGTCGCCGTCGATCCGCAGATCGCCGCCGCCCACGCCGAGCGGCTCGAGTCCGGCGACCTCGTCCTCACCTGGACGTCGTTCGGCCTCGAGTGCGGCACGCGGGCCGCCGACGTCGAGCTCAGCGACGAGTGCGAGCGCACCGGCTGGGCGTTCACGGTCGAGATCCCCGCGGCCCTCGCGGTCGTCGGCGCGATCGACCTCGACGCCCACCCGGAGGTGATCGGCACCATGACCGTGATGGGCAAGAGCGGCGGCGGCCAGACCGGCACGATCGGCGACGAGCCGTTCTTCACCGGCCAGCTCGAGCTGACCCACATCGACGCGGACTGCGTGACCGGCGTGCTGCACGGCTTCGGCTCCGGCATCCCCGACCCCACCCTCGGCGGCCCCGAGCTGAACGGCGGCTTCCTCGCCCCGACCTGCTGACGAGGCGATCTCGAGCATGTCCGAAGGGACATGTCTCTATCGACATGTCCTCGACGCTCCCCCGCGCCGCGCTCACACGGTCGCGGCGTCCGGGAGCTGCCGCACGGGGTAGATGTACAGGCTGCCCTGCTGCGCGAACAGGTTGGCCCATTGGCCCTGGACGTTGCCGGTGCGCGTGGTCGTGATCGTGGTCGTGTCGGTCTGCGTGGTCCCGACCGTGTTCGAGACGGTCTGCGTGACGGAGGTCAGCGTGAGCGGGCCGGACACCCAGGTCCTGGTGCGCGGATTGGAGAACGCGCCGGTGTCCGTGGTCGGGGCGACGACCGGGAGCGGCGCGACGGGGATGTCGATGGGTGCCTGCCCCGGGGGAGTGACCACCGTCGTGTCGCTGGTCACCCTGCCGGCCGTCAGATCCGTCACCACAGTCCGGGTGATGACGGACTGATCGTTCACCGCGTACGGGCCGCCCGGATCGGGCACCGCGGCGGCGGTCACGATCGCCGCGAGGTTCGTCCAGTTGTTGTCGAGCTTGCGCTGTACGAGCGCGAGGGCTGCTCCGCAATCACAGCAGTTGCCCGCCGCGTATTCGGTATGAGGATGCCCCGTCGGGCACATTCTCCGCGGGTAGGCCGCCACCGCGTGGCCCTTCGGACAGGCACCGGCGAACCAGTGGGGGTTGTTCGGGCACTGATACCAATCCACCGTCGCCGTCGCGCACGTGGAGCACGGGCCCGGGCCCGCGATCCACGGGTGGGTCGGGCAGGCCTGGCCGCCGACCGTCCCGGCAGCGCCGCACTCGGAGCAATTCGCGCTCCAGCCCTGGTGAGGCGTGGTGCATTGGTACCACTGCTGCAGCGCCGCCTGACAGCGCGTGCAGTGGGTCCCGGTCTGGTAGTGCGGGTGCCCCGCCCCGCACTCGTAGTGCTGTTGTGCGCAGTGGATCGGCGAGGGTCCGGCGATCAAGTTCCCGTGGTGCGGATGGTCGGGGCAGCGGTAGTTCCCGACGAACGTGCCGGCCTGCGGGGGCGAGCCCGTACGGCCGTCCACGTTGAACACCAGGCCGTTGGCGACGGTGTAGATCGGCCCCTGGGCGATGGTCATGCCCCACGAGGGGATCAGGTGGATCTGCGGCACCGCGTCGCCCGGCGTCGCGTTGCCGGCGTACGTGTTGAGCCGGGCCGACAGGTGGTCGAGGCAGACCTCGATCCCGAAGTTGATCCCCGCCATCGTGAACAGCGAGCCGCCGCCGAGGCCGCTGCGGTTCTGCTCGGAGGTGCCGCCCGTCGCCGAGGGATTCCTGTCGGTGCTGTAGACGTCGATCGAGCCGGCGGTCGGCAAGATGAAGCGCTCGCCGGTGCCGTGAATGTCGGCGAGGTGGGTGTTCAGGCCGCCGTAGAAATCGCCGTCCACGTCCGGGTGGTGGCGCCCGAGGAAATCGATCGACGAGACGTAATCCTTGTACACCAGCAGGTCGCGCTGACCGCCGGGGCTGGTCCCCCCGCGCTGGACCAGGGCGATGTTGAAGATCTCCGTGGTCAGCGGCTCGACGAGCTCCACGGCGCCGTTGGCGAGGAGCGGAGAGCCGTTGAGGAGCTCCAGCTCGTACTCGTCGGCCGCGATGAAGGTCGAGCTCCAGATCCGGGCGGAGTTTACGCCCTGGACCAATTTCCAGCGCACGGGCGTCTGCGCTCCCGGCTGAATCCGGCCGCAGACGGCCACGGAGGACTTCTGGTGGCTCGGCAGCGCCGGGTTCGCCTTGACCCGGACCCGCTGCGGAGGCCCGCCGGCGACCGCCGTGATCCGGAGGTTGTGGCGCTCCTTCACCATATCGCCGTGCTTGAAGTAGCCGATGGCCGTGCCGTACACGAACACCCAGTCGTCGTACTGCGCCTGACTCGCCTCCGCGAGCATCTGGGCCGCGATCTCCTCGACGATCTCGTTGGGGTAGCCGCCGCCCTGGCCGCGGAAGTAGAACTCCGGGGCCATGAAGACCTTGAGCACCGTGGCGCTCGCATCGACGTTGGTGGTGTCGGCCACCGCGGCGCGCATCGCCTCCTTCATGACCTCGCACCGCGCGATCATGTCCTCGCGATCGTCCGCCTCGCCGAGGTAGGTCGCCATCACGTTCGGAGTCGTGGTCGTGCGATTCGTGCCGGTCGGGGTCGCGTGGAAGCCGATGAATTGCACGTGGGTGTATTGCGTGAGCGAGAACGACGCAGTCGCCCGCGCGCCGACCACGACCTTCGCGCAGGTCCGTCCGGCCTGGTCGGGCGCGAACTTCAGGGTGGCCGCGGCGAGGTAGGTGGCGAGCGGCTGGCCGTGGATCGTGAGGATCTGGATCGTGTACTGGGCCGCGGTGAGCCCCTGGACGAGCAGCTCCTCGCGCTCGGGGCCCGTCCGGGCCTGCGTCGTGTACGGGCCTGTCACGGCCGTCGTGGTCATGTTCTGCAGCTGGAACGTCACCCGGCCGCCCACGGCGGCGCCGTCGTGGCGGACGACCTCGACCAGCAGCTCACCGACCGCGGCGACCGTGATCGTGCAAGTCTTCGACCTCGGCGGATCGGTGCCGCGGGTGATCGTCGCCCTGGCCGTGTAACTCGTGTTGCGATGGAGGATGAAGCCCTGGATGTGATCGGCAGGATCGCTCACGTCGCCGCGCCACGCCTGCGCGTTGTCGACGTTGTGCGCGTGCGGGAGGCCGCCGAGAGTGTGGATGACGGTGGCCTTCGTGGGGTGAAGGATCTCGATGCGCGCCGCGGTGACGACGCCCTTCGGATCGTGGACAGTGAAGTGAAAGTCGGCGTCGGTGACCCCCGGCGCGACCGTCCCGTTCGTGGCCGAGAACACGGCCAGGTCGTAGGCGCTGGCCTCGAGCGCGACCGCGCCGAGGCCGCCCGTGCTGACGATGTCGAGGATGCCGGTCTGCAGCGCCTGCGCGCTGTCGGGCGCGGCCGTGACGCGGATCGTGGCGGTCTGCTGCGGGAGGATCGGGGCGCCCGGGCGGCCGTCCGGCGCGGCGAAGATCGTCGAACCACCGCGCACCGCCACGTTCGTGACGACGAGCGGCGAGTCGCCCACGTTGCGCACCGTGACCGTCAGGTCGGTCGGCGGGGAACCGCCGAGCGGGACCGTGGCGAACACCAGCGCGCCCGGTTGCACGTCCAGGATCGGGCCGATGCACTTGCCGGTCACGCGGCCGAGGACCGCCCCTCCCGGGTCGTTCGACGCGAACCGGAGCTCGCTCGTGAAGCTACCCCGCCCCGGCGGCTTCAGCCGGACGGTGAAGGTCCGCGCCTCGTCCTTGGCGATCCCGCGCATCGCCGTGAACGTCGGCTCGAACCGCTCGGCGTCGCCGCCCTGCAGCACCACGTCGAGGACGTCGAGCAGCGAGCCGTCGTCACCGACGTTGCGCACCGTCACCTGCGCCATCGTGGACTTGTCGGTCTCGCCGTGGAGCAGGACGATGTCGGTGAAGGCGATCGCGTCCACCTCGAGCTGCGGCCGCAGGCCCGTCCCCGTCAGCGAGACAGAGTTGTCGAGGTGATCGGTGTCGGTGGACGGGAACGTCAGCGCCGCGCGACGCTTTCCTCGATCGCCGGGTCTGAAGGCCAGCGGGAGCGCTCGACTCTGCCCCGGCGAGAGGGTCCATGCGACCTGCAAGTCGATGTTCGTCCCGAAGTCGCTCGCGTGCGGGCCTCCGGGCGCGAACGGCCCCACCGTGAGCGGCGCCGTGCCGATGTTCGCCAGCACGAGCTGCTGCGGCTGTCCGCTCGTCTTGCCGATCGTGACCCCGCCGAAATCGTCGATCGGACCGATCGCCAGCCGCGGGCGGATGCCGACCCCGACCACGCGGACGTCGACCAGCGGCCGCGCCGGATCGTTCGACGCCACCTGCACCACGTCTTCCTCGTCGCCCTCGAGCGTCGGCGTGTAGCGGACCAGCGCTCGCGTCGATTCGCCGGGCGCGAGGCGCGTCCTCTCCGCGGAGCCCGGCTTGAACGCCGCGGCCTCGACCAGGCCCCGCAGCCGCAACGGCGCCTCGCCCACGTTGGTGATCCGCAACCACTTCGTCCCCGCCCCGTCGAGGAGGACGGAGCCGAACAGCAGCGCCTCGTCGACCTGGATCTGCGGGGAGATCCCGCGCCCGCGCAGGTCGATCGTGACGGAGGGCCGCAGCGGATCGTCGCAGTCGACGACGAGCTGCGCGGTGCGGACGCCGTCCTGCGTCGGGTGGCAGCGGACCCGCACCACGGCTCGACCGCCGACGGCGACCGTGGAGCCGTCGGCCGGCGCGGCGACGATGGTGAAATCGTGGGTGGGCGCCGCGAACGCGATGCGGTCGAGCACGAGCACGTCGCTGCCGACGTTGTCGATGGCGACGGCGAGCGGCTCCTCCTCCTCCTCCGAATCCTCGTCCTGGCGCTCTCGCACCACCGTGTCGAAGTCGAGCAGGGTCATCGTAGCGATCGCCGGCGCGACGACGTCGATCCAGCAGGTGGCGCGATCGGTCCCGTTCGGCGTGGTGTAGTCGACCCGGACCTGCGTCGAGCCCCGCGCCAATCCATCGACCGTGAGGGTGTCGTGATGGACGACGGTCTGCACGACGCCCATGACCCAGCCGCCCGCACCGCGCCACACGTATTGACCGCCGTCGGGATAGCCGACCGCGTGGAGCGTCGCCGACGGCGCCGCGCCGCCGTGCCGCGGCAAGCGGAGCCGCACCCGCGGCGACTCCCGAATGTACACGACGACGGGCATGACGATCCGCCGCTTCCGCTTCCGGACACACGGGATCACGCCGTCGGGCGGCACCTGCGGCAGGCCGTCGGCCCGCTTGTACACCTCCTCGATCTTGCGCTTCACCCCGAGCGAGACCTGGCTCCCGGAGCTCGAGCCCTTGACCTCGCCCAGCAGCGCCGGCAGCCGATGCTCGTCCTCCAGGTCCTCGCGCTGCAAGGTCTCGGCGGCCCACGGATAGCGCGGGTCGGTGTCGAAGCCGCGGCCGAGCCCGTTCATGAAGGCGATGTACCGGCCGATGTCCTGACAATTCACGAGCCCGTACTGGTTCGACTTCTTCGTCCCGGTCTGCACGACCTCGCGGGCGACCTCTTCGCTCCCGGGGGCGTCCTTCTCGGGCAAGCTCTCCCGCGCGAACTCGACCAGCTCGCGGTCGTTCTGGCTGTTCAGGGCCTCGAGCTGCACGGGGCGGATGCGGATCACGGCCGCATGCTACGGCATGCGTCGCAGCAGCTACAACGCCGACCGGCGCGCTCGCACGTCCGGCCCCGCGGCCGCACGGGGGCGACTCCACGCATTCGTGGATCTTCTCCGCAATGGCCCGAGGGCGAAGCTCCCACCGGGCCGGCTGCGACGATCCCGGAGATCCCCGCGGATCCAGATCGACCGTCGCCGGCGCGCCCATGCGAGTATGCTCCCGGCATGCGACTGCGGCTCGGAGAGCACGGAGGGCGATGGCTCGAGCTCGACGACTGGTACGAGCCCGGCGGCGACGCGCTGCGCTTCGACGACTGCGAGCACGCGCTGCAGCTCCTCGGCGGCCTCCACCAACCGGCCGCGCTGCTCGCCTTGCGAACGCGGCTCGCCGAGCGCCACCCCGGCGCGCACCGCCTGGACGACGTCGCGGTGCTGCGGCAGATCGCCGAGGCCCTGCACACCGGCGCCCTCGCCGTGCGCGAGCGGGCCTATCCGCGGTACAGCGCGCGGCTCGAGGTCGAGGTCCTCGCCGCGGCGCGGGTCGTGCTGCCGGCGCCGCCGCCTCGCATCGCCGAGCCGTCGTCGCTGGAGCCCCTCGCGGCGGCCGGCCCGGAGCCGGCCCCGTTGCCCGCGATCGAGCCCGCCGCGCAGGTCCGGGCGCTGCGGGAGGCCGCCCGCAGCCGCGCTCCCTTCTGCGAGATCTGCCGGCTCACCGGCTCCTGACGCAGAGTCATAACCTGTCCTGAAGGACAGCCACGCTCACGCCCCCGCGGGCCCGCGCCGCGACTCGACCGCGAGCTGACCGTGGGCGTCGCGGCGGAACACGTCGACCACCTCTCCCTCCGCTCGGAAGGCGTAGAACGCCTCGATCGGGCCGAAGAACGGCCCCAGCTCGGCCGGGGTGCAGGTCGGCAGATACGCGGACAGGACCTGCGGATCGTAGAAGCGGAACATCACCTGCCGCGCGTCGGGCAGCTCGACGGTGAGCAGCCGCCGCAGCTGCTTGCGCACCCGCTGCAGGTCCTCAGGGCCGTGGAGAAAGATCGCCCAGGCCGATCCCCAGGCGACGTCGAGGACCTTTTGCGGCCACGGGCGCCACGGATCGAGGCGGACCAGGTGCGGCGCGACCTCGTCGAGCACCGGCTCGCCGCGCTCCTGGAACAGGCTCACGAAGGGCTCCCCGGAGCCCGCGAGCTCGCGCAGCACCTCGCTCGCGGCCGCCGCGTCGTACACGGCGAACAGCGCCCCGTGATCGGGCCGGCGGTGCCACGGCCCGGGGGCGTAGGTCGCCAGCGTCCCGGTGTCGCCCATCCGCCGCAGCTTATGCGAAGCCGACGCGGCCTGTCACGCGCAGCCGTGAGCGGTCGCGAACGCGCCTCACGTCGCCCCGCGAGCCGGAGGCATCGCCTCCCCGCCGAGGCTGGGGTCGTGCGGTCCGCCGCGAAAGCGCCGGCCGCCGCACGCTTGCCCGCGCCCGCGGACCCCGGCCCGTGAGCGCGTGCTAGGATGACCCCATGTCCGCTCGCCGGCTCGCCCTCGCCTGCTCGCTCGCGGGCGCGTGCACCCCCCTGTCACCTGGCCTCGAGGACATGGAGGAGCCGGCCCCGAGCGAGGTCGGACCTGTCCCCAAGGACAGCGACCACTCGGGCCGGACGCTCCAGCTGGCCGCGGTCTCCGACGGCCCGTTGACGGTCACCCCGCTGGCCGACCGCGGCGTCGCGGTGTACGGCCCCGGCGTGCTCGCGCTGGCCCTCGGCGGCGGCCCGCTGGAGAGCGACGGCGATTGGCTGCGCGGCTGGCCGCACCAATGGGTGTTCGCCGTGGGCGGGCGCTGGCCCGACCGCGCGTTCCTCTCCGCGATCACGGAGATGAGCCGCACCGGCATGACGTACTCGGTCCGAAGCTGGCGACGCCGCGCGTGGGTCGAGTCGCCGCCGCCCGGCGCCGCGAAGATGCTCGAGTTCTACAGCGACTTCGCCGTCGCCTCCGACGGCGCGCTGCTCGGCCTGCGCGGGTACACCCCGCCGATGTTCGGCGAGGGCGCCGGCGACGACGCCTCGCGGCGGGTGACGATCGATCGCCTCGACGACGGGTCGCCGCCGCCGTGGCCGCCGCTGCCGCACGGGCGCGGCGCGGAGCAACTGTTGACATTCGCCGACGGCTCGATCGTCGTCGTCGGCATCGACCCCTCGTTCTCGCCCTCGCTGCACCGCTGGTCGCCGGGCGGGCGCAAGTGGGTCGAGCTGCCGCGGCCGCCCGAGCGCGGCCGGCCGGAGGTCGGCGACGGCCCCGCGGTCATCGTCGGCCGCGACCCGGCCCGGCTGTACGCGCATCGCTGCCTCGCCGATGCGCAGCCGGCCCTCGATCGCCTGTCCGAAAGGACATGGAAGCCCTTCCCCCAGCCGCCGGGCGGCTGCATCACCTCGCTGGCCGAGGCGCCCGACGGGACGCTATGGCTGGTCAACAAGCGCGGCCTGTTCCGCCGCCGCCCGGGCCCCGAGTCGACCCTTTGGGAGGCGGTCCCCCTCGAGCCGGTCGAGGTGCCCGGCAAGCCGGTCGCGCAGGTGCCCGGCGGCCCCGAGCTGCCGCCCCCGGGGCCCGAGCCGCTGTCGCCGCAGCAGGTGCTGGCCCTCGATCGCGGCGAGCTGTGGCTGGTCGCCACGGTCGGCGACCCGCACACGATGCCGCCGCGCCAGGTGGTCCTGACCACCCGCATGGTGATCTTGCCGCTGGTCCTGCGCCCTCTGTCCAAATGGTCAGGTTGATTCAAAGGCCCCCGATCGCTCGTGTCCTTCGCGCCCCAGGTCGCGCGATCGCTCGACGCGGTGGACACGAAGTGCACCGCGCGCCGGCCCGCTCCGAACAGCCGCGCTGATTGACGACCTCCGAGCGCTCCTGTCACCCGCGCCGCGGGTCGCGCGACGGCGGCGCGAGCTCGACAGCAGCGTCCTGGCACACGCCCCTGGCCTCGACGGCGAGCGTTCGCAGTCATGGATCGCCCGCCTCGCCGGCGAATGATTCACATGTCCGATAGGACATGCCCTCGTGGTCATGTAAACATTCACCGCTCGGAACAGACAGACGCCGGCTCCGGCCAGCGAGCCGCGCCACCCTCGCCTCAGGCCTGCGGCGCCGGGCCGACGTAGCGGGACGCCGGGCGGATCAGGCGGCCGGTCGCGCGTTGCTCGAGCACGTGGGCGCACCAGCCGGCGACGCGACCGGCGGCGAACGTCGGCGAGAACGCGGCGCGGTCGAGGCCGACCGCGTCGAGCAGCACCGCCGTGTAGAACTCGACGTTCGCGGCCAGCGGGCGGTCGGGGTACTTCGCCCGCAGGGCGCCCTCGGCCACCCGCTCGACCGCGCGGGCCAGCGCCAGGCGGCCGTTCGCCAGCCCCGCTTGCTCGAGCCGCGCCAGCGCGCCCTCGAGCACCGCCGCTCGCGGATCGCGGACGCGGTAGATCCGGTGGCCCATCCCCATGATCCGCCGGCCCGCGGCCAGCTCCGCCTCGATCCACTGCGCGGCGCGGGCGGGCTCGCCGATCTCGTCGAGCATGTCGAGCACCGGCCCCGGGGCGCCGCCGTGGAGCGGCCCCTTGAGCGCACCGATCGCCGCCACGATCGCCGACACCGCGTCCGAGCCGGTCGACGCCACCACCCGGGCGGCGAAGGTCGACGCGTTCATGCCGTGGTCCGCGACCGTCACGAGGTAGGTCTCCAGGCCGGCCACGCGCGCCGGATCGGGCAGCTCCCCGGTGAGCATGCGCAGGGTATCGGCCGCGTGCGACAGCTCGGGATCGGGCGCGAGCGGCCGCCCACCGGCCCGGGTGCGGGCCCACGCGGCGGCGTACACCGCCACCGCGCCGGTCAGCCGCGCCGGCGCGTCGAAGCCGTCCTCCGCCGTCAGGCGGGCCGTCGCGGCCCGCAGCGCGTCCATGCCGTCGACGAAGCGCGGCAGCTCGTCGGCCTCGAGCTGCTCGAACGCCCGCACCCGGCCCTCCGCCAGGGCGCGGCGGATCGCCGCGAGCGCCTCGCCCTGCGGCAGCGCGCCCGTCCACAGCAGCCCCGCGGTCGCCTCGAACGAGGTCGCGCCGGCCAGCCGCTCGATGTCGTGGCCCTCGACCACGAGCCGCCCGCGCTCGCCGTCGACCTCGCTGAGCCGCGTATCCGCCACCACCACGCCGTCCAGACCGCTCCTCGTCGCCGTCGAGTCCATGCAGTGCCTCCTGGCCTGGAGATTGATGCCGCCGGGGACGTTGATCAACGTTGATTCGACAATCCACCATTCGCTTGATAATTCACGCTCTGCGATCATGACCGAAGGCCGCGAGGACCCCCACCACGAGGGCGCCGAATTCGTGAGCGGCAAGGAGGCCGCCGCGCTGCTCGGCGTCAAGCGCGAGACGCTCTACGCCTACGCCAGCCGCGGCCTCGTGCGCAGCGAGCCGGGCGGGGCCGGGCGGGAGCGCCGCTACAGCCGCGACGACCTCGAGCGGCTCAAGGCCCGCCGCGACGCCCGGTCGGGCCACGGTCCGGTGGCCGCGGGGGCGCTGCGCTGGGGCGAGCCGGTGCTCGAGTCGGCGTTGACGGCGATCGAGGCCACGGGCCCGCGCTACCGCGGTCGACCGGCGGTCCTGCTGGCGGAGGCCGCCTCGTTCGAGGCGGTCGCCGAGCTGTTGTGGTCGGGCGTGCTGCCCGAGCGGCCGCCGCGGTGGTCCGTCGCCGGCCTCGGCGTGCGGCTCGCCTCGCTGACCGCCCTGTTGCCCGAGGGGGCGCCGCCGCTCGTCACGCTCGCGCTCGCGGTCCCGGCTCTCGCCGCGGCCGACCCCGACCGCTTCAACCCCGCGCCGGCGCCCGAGCTCGTCCGGGCCCGCGCCCTCATCGTCCGCATGGCCGCGCTGGCCGGGGCCGGCCTCGACGTCGAGCAGGTCCGGCCCGCGCTCGCCGAGGCCGACGTAGCCGGCGCCCTGCTGGTCTCGCTCGGCGCCCCCGCGACCGCGCGCGCCCGCCAGGTCATGGGCCGCGCCCTCGTCCTCTCCGCCGACCACGAGCTCAACGCCTCCGCCTTCGCCGTGCGCGTCGCCGCCTCCGCCGGCGCCGACCTGTACGCCTGCGTCTGCGCCGGCCTGGCCACCCTGTCCGGCCCGCGCCACGGCGGCATGGCCGATCGCGTCGAGGCGCTCGTCACCGAGGTCGGCAAGCCCGAGCGCGCGCGCGCGGTCGTGCAGGAGCGAGCCCGCCGCGGCGAGGAGATTCCGGGCTTCGGCCACCCGCTCTATCCCGACGGCGATCCCCGGGCCGCGGCGCTGCTGGCCGCGGCCGTCGAGCACGCGCCGAGGAGCCCGCGGGTCCGCACGATCCACGCCATCGCCTGTGCCATGCGCGACGCGGGCCGCGAGCGCCCCAACTTCGACGTCGGCCTGGTCGCCCTCGGCGCGGCCCTCGGCCTGCCCCCGCGCACCACCGTCGCCATCTTCGCCGTCGGCCGCGCCGCCGGCTGGCTGGCCCACGCCTTCGAACAACGCGCCGCCGGCTTCCTCCTGCGCCCGCGCGCACGCTACGTCGGACCGTGATCGCCGGCGCGCAACTCGGCGTCACGCCGCGAATCCTCCGAGGATGCGCCTCATGGTGATTCTTGAGCGCTGGGGACAGGCCGCTCCTGCGCGTCGCCAGGGGCCCTCGTTCAGGGACCCTGCTGCACGTCGCACGCGCTCGGGCGCCACACGAACGTGCGCAGCTCCTCGACCTCGAAGTAGTCGTCGGCCAGCGAGTGCACGATCACGCCGCGCTCGTTGAGCTTGCCGTAGACCTGGTCGCCCGTGAACCCGGGCGCGGGCGGGAGCGGCTTCAGGCCCGAGACATCGCCGACGACCTGGCCGCCCTCGTAGCTGAAGCCGGTGATGAGGCCGTCCTCGTTGATGTCTGTGACCTCGACGGCCTCGAGGCCGGGCGCGAGCGGGATCTCGAGCAGCTCCTCGCCGCGCCAGAGCACCGGGACGAGCCCCTTCTCGGCGCTGACCGACCCAAGGACGTCGCCGCGGTCGTTCAGGTCGACGAATCGCATCGGCTCGCCGCCCAGGCGCGGCATCTCGCGGACCTCGTCGCCGTCCCACAGCACCAGGCGTTCGTCGATGTCGAGGACGTCCTCCGTGTTGCAGTACATGGAGGCGAGGACCTGACCGCGGCGATTGATCCGCACGTCGTTGTTTTGCAGGACGCCGAGGGGGCAGAGCTCGACGGCGTCGAGCTTGCGATTGGCGCGCCACTTCGCGAGCTCGCCGCTGTCGAGGTCGATGCCGGCGATCAGGTTGTCCTCGTTCACGTCGCCCACCGTCCATATGCCGAGGTCCTGGACCTCGTCATCGCGCCACAGGACGGCGCGCCGGTAGATGAATCGATCCGCGTGCTCGATGATCAATCGCAGCACCACCCGCCCGTCGTCGTCGATCCATCCGCGCTCGACGCCGTCGTTCTGCGGGAGGGGGATCTCCGCCCGCACCTCGCCGTCCTGCCACACGAAGGCCTGCTCGCCCTCCTCGCCGTCGCGGTACGCGGCCACCAGGACCTCGCCGCGCTCGTTCATGTCGAGGGCGTGGAGCGACCGGGCGTCCTCGACGACGATCGGCTGCGGCGGACCGCCCGACCACAAGTAGGCGCGCGAGGACTCCTCCTGGAGCGAGGTGTTCAGCAGCACCCGGCCGTCCTCGTCGAGGTCGACGAACACCTGCCAGGGCGAGGGCGGGTCGCCGAGGTCAGGGACGGGCTCGACGGTGTAACAAGCGGCAGGTGCGGCGCCCTCGCGCGGGCCGCTCGCCGAGGGCACGTCCTGCCAGCCGAGGCCGACCGCGAGCGCCAGCACCCGTGCGCCGCAGCGGCGTCGCTGCCGCGAACGCTCTCCGCGCTCTCTCACCATTTCAGTCATGACGCGGTCCTCCACGCTCTTACGATATCGGCGAAGCAGCGCCTCGCAAGCGCGCTGAACCGCCCTGTGAGCGCGAATCATGGCAGCAGGCCGACGAACGGCTTCGGCCTCGCTCCACCAGCTCCGCCGCTCCCCTCGCTCGGACGGCCCGTGCCCGCGGACCGGGCGAGCTCCTCGCGCTTCACCTCGAATGGTGGCAACGCCGGCCGATCCTCGCACAGTCCGGCAGGCCGGGCCTGACACCTGGTGACGAGAGACTGCGACCCGCGTGAGCGCGGAGGCGGAAGCTCAGCCCGGGGGCTCCGCTCGGCGCTCGCCGACGCGAGCGACGAGCAAAGGACGCATCATGGGACATGTCCCATGAGTCATACCGGAACAGCCCCCGCCCCCTTGCCCGCCAGCCCGCGGCGCAGGCTGCCGAGCGCCCGCAGAAGCCCCTCGATGTCGCCCGGCTCGTGGCGCGCGCTCAGCATCATCCGCAGTCCGGCGCGGCGGCGCGGCACTGCCGGGTACACGGCCACGTTCGCGTAGTAGCCCGCGGCGAGCAGGCGCGCCCCGAGCTCGACGGTCTGGTCCTCGTCGCCGATCTCGACGAAGCGGATCGGCGTCGGCTGCGAGCTGCGGACCCACAGGCCCTCGCCGGCGGCCAGCACGTCGAACAGGGCGATGCGCTCGCGCACCGCGGCTTGCAGCGCCGCGAGCTCGGGCGACAGCAAGATCTTGGCCGACGCGATCGCGGCGCCGAGCTGGGCCGGCTGGAGCGGGCCGGAGAACACCATCGGACCGCCGCAGCTGAACACCCGCCGCGCCGCGTTCGGGTCGGCGAACACCAGCGCCGCCCCGCCGGCGGCGAAGCCCTTGGCCAGACCGAGCGCGACCGCCATGCGCGCGTGGATGCCGTGCTCGCCGAGCACCACGCCGGCGCCGTGGCGGCCGGCCCAGCCGACGCCGTGCGCGTCGTCGACGTAGGCGAACAGCTCGGGCACGCGGTCGAGCAGGCCGAACAGCTCGGGCACGTCGACGCAATCGCCGTGCATGCTGTACACCCCGTCGCACAGGTAGAACACGCGCGCGTGGCTCCGCACCAGCGCCCGCGCCTTGCGCTCGACCTGGTCGAGGCGGCCGTGGCCCACCGGCGCGCACGGGATGCCCTGCTGCTTGAGCGCCGGCAGCACCGCCTGCACGCTGCTGTGGACCTGGACGTCGAACAGCACCGCGTCGCCGCGGGCGAGCAGCAGCGGCAGCGCGGCCTGATGTCCCAGCGTCGTCGTCGGCGCGAGCACCAGCGGCAGCTCGCCGACCATGCGCCGCAGCAGCCGCTCGAGCTCCGCGTACGGCGGCGCGGACACGTACGCGCGCGAGCTCGAGAACTGGGTGCCCCAGCGCATCACCGCCTCGCAGGCGCCGACCTTGAGGCGCACGTCGGTCTCGAGCCCGAGATACGAGCAGCTGCCGAAGTGGACCACGCGACGACCGGCGAGGGTGATGTGCCGGCCGTCGAACTCGCCGTCTTCGGCGACCTGGTGCGCCAGGCCGCGGCTGCGCAGCGCGTCGGCGTTGGCCTGCACCAGGGCGATCCGCTCGTCGAGCGACCCGGTCGTGCGCTTCAGCTCCGCCACGCCCCACCGCTCTCGCGCGCTCGCCGACGACGCCAGGAAACCGCCTCGACCCCGCGGCCGCCCGCGTGCGATCGATGCTCCGCCCCCGCTCCCCGCATCCCTCCAGTATGCCACGCACGTCCGCGCCTGAGCCCGCTCGAAAGCTCACTGCGCCGGCTCGCGCCGCGCGGCTATGCCCGCGCCAGCGCGCCGGCTACCCTCGAGCGGGCTCAGGAGGCCGCGCATGCGCGAGGGAGCAGTGGTCCTCATCACCGGCGCATCGTCGGGCTTCGGCGAGGCCGCGGCGCGGCTGCTCGCCGCACGCGGGGCGAAGGTGTTCGGCACCAGCCGCCGCGCCGCCCCCGGCGAGACGCGCGACGGCTTCACCATGCTGCCGCTCGACGTGCGCAGCGACGCCTCGGCGGCCGCGTGCGTCGACGAGGTCGTGCGCCGCGCCGGCCGCATCGACGTCCTGGTGAACAACGCCGGCTACGCCCTGGCCGGGGCGGTCGAGGAGACCGCGATCGACGAGGCGAAGGCGCAGTTCGAGACCAACTTCTTCGGCACGGCGCGGATGATGCGGGCGGTCCTGCCGATCATGCGCGCCCAGGGCGGCGGGCGGATCGTCAACGTCTCCTCGCTCGCCGGGCTCGTCGGCGTGCCGTTCCACGCCTACTACTCGGCCACCAAGTTCGCGATCGAGGGGCTGTCCGAGGGCCTGCGCCAGGAGGTGCGCAGGTTCGGCATCCACGTGTCGATGATCGAGCCCGGCGACTTCAAGACCGCCGGGACCGCCGCGCGCGAGCGGGCCGCCGCCGGCCTCGACGCCTACGCCGCCACCCGCGACCGCGCGATCGACATCATGGCCCGCTCCGAACAATCGGGCCCCGACCCGATCGGCTTCGCGCGACTGCTGCTGCGGATCCTCGAGGCCCCCCGGCCACGCCTCCGCTACCGCCTCGGCAACGACGCGGTGTGGGTGCCGCGGGCGCGCCGGCTGATCCCCGAGTCGCTGTTCGAATGGCTCATGCGAAACAACTACGAGATGAACGAGTGAGCCACGCGCCGCAGTCGAGCGCGGCGGGGCGAGCACCTCTGCTGGGTGATCCGCGACCTCGGCGGAGCCTTCGGGTCCCACGTGTAGCGCAGGCCGGCGAAGCGGGCGAGGTCGGCCCGTTCGCCTCAGGCGTCCAACGCTCCAGCTCTCGGCGAGAGAGCCGTTTCAACCGTAGGAGCAAGTCAATTCCTTCCAAGATTTCCGAGCGCTCAGGCATGCTTCGTCCGGGCGCCGATCGGCGTGCTGCTCGTGGCAGGGCCTGGGTGTCGACCGCGTCGGGGCCTACCCGCGGAGCCGCTGCGCCCCACAGGGGTGAGCACGCCGGGTCGCGGACATTCTGACCTTATAGACATGTCCTTTTAGTCATTGATGGTACACCGACGACCCTTTCGCCGTCGTTCTCGCGCACCCGGCCGCCGGTCATGCGAGACGGCCGCTCGGCCCGCTCCCCTCACTGCGGCAGCACGCGGCTGTCCGGCGGGCCGATCCATGAGATCGGGGCCTGGCAGGCCCGCCCCGCGCGACCCGGAAGCCGCTGCCGTGCTCGGGTGCAATGGCGGCTGTGTTGACCTCACTCGCTCGAGCCTGATAGGTTCCACCCGTGTCGGAAACGCCCCCCAGAGCCGCTCTGGAAGCCGTCCTTCAATTGTTCGTTCCCGCCGAGCTCAGGGACATTCTGCGCGCCATCTATTCGGACACGTTTCTGCACTACCTGCCGGTGAGCTCGTCCTCGCCGGCCGAATTCTACGGGCAAACCCTCGATCATCTGCTGCGGCACGGCCTCACGCCGGTCCTGTTCCTGCGATTTCTCGAGCGCCGGCCGCTGAAACGGGCGCAGATCGTCGCCGCAGCCGGCGCTCATGGCATCGCGGTCCCGGCGGACGCGCCACCTTCTCCCGGCCCCACGCTGCCCGCATCCGTGAGACCGGTCACAATGATGGTACGCCTGGTCCTGGACGCTCCCGTGACGGTCTTCGACGAGGACGAGCTACGGGCCACGCTGTCGGAGATCCTCGGCGCGCGCGTTTCCGAAGTGCACATCAACTCCATTCGCCCCGGAAGCACGATCGTCACGCTGGACGGCGATCCCGAGACGCTACAGCTCCTGCTCACTGCCCTCAACCAATCGCCGATGGCGCGCGCGTTATGCGCATCGCGACTCCGGCTCCGATACTATGGCGTGGTCTTCGGGCCCGACGAGGGGGAGGCGTATCTCGAGGAGGTGAAGCCCGACGCGGCGGCGCTCGCTGGGGTCCGGTCCGTAGCAACGCGACGCGACCGACCGCCCGCAGCCGAGAAAGCGGACACCCTGGATCTGCGGCTTCCCGCCGAGCTGGCGGCGGGCGACGAGTTCAGCCCGGGGTTGGAGGCGGCTTGGGATTACGCACGGGCTCGGACCCAAATCTTCGGCGCGGACCCCCCGGAATTGGTGGTCTCCGGGCGCTATCGAGTCATGCGCCTCTCCAAGCGAGATGGCCTGCAAGCCGTATTTGAGGCGTACGATCCGGTCGTCGACCGGACCGTGGCGCTCACCTGCGTGAGTGCGCCGGAGCACAGGGGACGGGCTCGCGAGCGGCTGTTCCGCGGAGCGCGGGCCCTCGGGCGAATCTCACACCCGAATGTCGTGCGTTGCCTCGACGTGTTCGAGGCGCAGGATGACACCTACTTGGTGACGGAGCGGCACAGCGGCTCTCCATTGGACGCGCACGAATCCGAGCGGACGGCGGAATGGCCACGGATGCTCGGACGGCTGCTCGTCCTCGGCCGCACGCTCGCGGCCGTCCATCAGAAGGGCGTGGTTCACCGCGATATCAAACCGTCCAACGTCGTCATCGTCGACGGCGATCATCTGCTCTTGGTCGGCTTCGGCCTGGCAATCATCCGAGACGAGGCGAGACCGGAGCCGCTGAACGACGAGGACAAGCTCGCTGGGACGCCAGCCTACATGGCGCCTGAAAGCTTCGCCGGAGAGGGCTCGACTCCGGAGAGTGACCAGTTCTCGTACTGCGTCACCGCGTGGGAGTGCCTGTTCGGGAGCCGACCGTTCGAGGGTGACCCGCGAGATTTTCTGGCCCAGTCGGTCCAAAGGGGGGTGATTGTCGAACCACCGGGAAACACCAGAGTACCGCGCTGGCTGCGCCGCATCCTGGAGCGGGGGCTCCGTCCCGACCCGCGCGAGCGCTTCCCGTCGATGCACGTGCTCGTCGCGGAGATCGAGCGTGGCCTGGTACATCACCGTGTGCGCGGCCTTGTTCTCAGGATGACGATTGCCCTGCTCGTGTGCCTCCTGGTGTGGCAGTTGCTCGCCCGCGCCATGAACGGCTGAGCTCCGTCGCCGCTCGACGTCGACCAGCGCTCCTCCTGCAGGCCGACGAAGTCCCGGCCGCGCTCTCGAGGCGCCGTCGCCGTGTCGATGCGACCGATGCGATCGATGCGGTGGGCCAGCGAGAACGACACCGGCGAGCCCAGGGTCGAGCTTGGATTCCGTCGACGAAGCGCTCGGTCGCCTCGAACGTGTACCCGAGCCGCAATGGAGTTGTCGCCCAGCAGGCACATCCGCCTGCCGTGCTCGACGAGGCCTGGCAGCCTCAGCCGATCGGCTGCGGCTCGGCTGACACGGGCCGCGCCCGGCGCTACGCTCGTCGCCACCACCCAGGAGTGCCGCCATGGCGATCACCCTCAATCACACGATCGTACCGGCCCACGACAAGGTCGCGTCCGCTCGGTTCTTCGCGCAGCTGTTCGGCCTGCGCTACACCGGCGAGGTCGGTCCGTTCGCCCCCGTGCGCGTCAACGACTCGCTGACCCTCGACTTCGGCGACGGCGACGACGGCTTCGAGGTCCATCACTACGCGTTCCTCGTCGACGACGCCGAGTTCGACGCGATCTTCGGCCGGGTCCGCGCCGCCGGCCTCCCGTTCGCCTCGGGCCCGCACGGCGGGTTCGACAACCGGATCAGCCACTACGGCCAGGGCGGCCGCCGCGTGTACTTCGCGGACCCGAACGGCCACTTCCTCGAGCTGATGACGCGCACCGACGAATGAACCGAGCGCGGCGCCCTCGCACGCGTCGCCGTGAGCGCCTCTCCTCTTCGAGCCGGGGATTCGCGCCGACGAATGATTCGTGCGCGGCGCGAGTCGCACGCGTGCGCCTCGCGGTCCTCCGCGAGCCGAGGACGCCCACCGACGAATGAACCGCGAGCGGCGCGATGCCCACGCGCGCACCGCCACCGCTCTGAGGACGCCCACCGACGAATGAACCGCGAGCGGCGCGATGCCCTCACGCACACCGCCACCGCTCTGAGGACGCCCACCGACGAATGAATCGCGAGCGGCGCGATGCCCACGCGCGCACCGCCACCGCTCTCGCCTCGCGGTTCTTCCTCGAGCTGAATGACGCGACCGCTGCGTCGCGCGTGGCGGCCGCGACCTCCTCGAAGGAACCGCGAGCGCGCGCGACGCCTGAGTCGCCGCCGCGAGCGCCCTCGCGCGAACCGCGTTTCCGCGGGGCCTGCGCCTCGCGCCGCGCGCGAACGCCTCCTGTTTTTCGCCGACGAGTTGCAGCCGGCGGGCAATTTTTCTCCCGGCACCGGCGACTCCACGCGAGCAAGCGGGACGGCGCGGCAAACGACCTCGCCGACTCGCCGCTTCACCACGAGAACTCGTCATGCTGCGCTCGAACTTTCACTTCCTTACCCTTACGTTCCTGTTCTTCACCGGCGCCTGTGACCCGTCCAAGGGCGAGACCGACAGCGCCACCGGGTCGACCACCGAGTCGACCACCGAGGCGACCACCGGCGATTCGACCACCGGCGAGCCGACCACGGCCCCCTCGGTCGGCGAGGGCAGCGAGGCCACCGGGGACGACGACCCGCCGGTCGCCACCTCCGGCGAGGACACCGAGGGCGACACCACCTCGAGCACCACCGGTCCCGTCGACCCCGAGCACCAGAGCGCCTGCGAGGCCGCGTGCGACAACATGGCCAAGTGCGACGACACGGTCGACGCGGCCGAGTGCGCGGTCGGCTGCGCCGAGGAGTTTCAGGAGATCGACTCCGGCTGCGTCCCCGCCAACCTGGCCCTCGTCCAGTGCATCTCCGGCCTCAGCTGCTTCGACCTGGAGGAGCAGACCGACGAGGGTCCGTGCGGCGACGAGCTGGAGGCGCTGCTCGACTGCGACGGCGGCAACTGCAAGCTGGCCATGAGCCAGGGCGACGACGGCTGCGGCCTCGGCCGCTACTGCCCCGACGCGCCGGCGCGGGAGATCGATTGCACCGGCGACCTCTGCGTCTGCACCGAGGACGGGGTCGAGGTCGCCCAGTGCGCGGCCGACGGCGTCTGCCTCGACGGCGACGCGATCTTCGACAAGATGGACACCTGCTGCGGCTTCGAGTGATGATTCGCCGGTCCGACCGGACCGGCGAATCACCCGCGTCCTCGCGCAATGCGAGGACATGTCCCTTCGGACATGCTACTTCTGCGCCGGCGCGCCCGCTGCGGCCCGGCGCTTCTGCTCGCCGAGCCGGGTGATGCAGTGCAGCAGCGCGTCGCGCAGGCGGGCGTGGACGGTCACGTGGGACAGGTCGACGCCGAGCGACACCATCGTCTGCGCGATCATCGGGTGGATGCCGGTCAGCACGCCCTCGGCGCCGAGCAGGCCGATCGCGCGGATCATCGAGATGAGGTGGCTGGCGGTGCCGGTGTCGACGACCTCGACGCCGGTGAGGTCGAGGATCGCGTAGCGGACGCGCAGGCGGCTGACCGCCTGCAGCAGGTTGTCCATGATCTCGGCGGTGCGGACGCTGTCGACGAGGCCGAGGATCGGCAAAGTGATGATGCCGTCCCACACCTCGATGATCGGGGTCGACAGCTCGCGGATGACCTCTTGCTGCTTCTCGATCAGGTCGAGCTTGGCCTGCAGCTCGGCCTCGCGGCGGCGCGTATCGCCGAGGTCGAACGAGATGCCGACCATCGCCGCCTGGCCCTCGCCGGGGTCCGGCACCGGGATGTACCAGTTGCGCCACGGCATCCCGAGCACCTCGGCCTCCTCGACGCGCAGCTCGCCGGCGAGCGCCCGCCTCACCCCCTCGACGGCCGGGATGTCGGGGAACGCCTCGAAGATCACGCGACCGACGAAGAACTCCGGGGCGACCCCGGCGGCGCGCATGGCCTTGCCGTCCTGGAACAGGTACCTGCCGTCCCGGTCGAGCGCCCACACCGAGATGTCGAGGTTCTCGGCCACCGCCCAGAACATCTGCTCGGCCAGCGCCGCCCGGCGATGCGCGGCCACCCGGGCGGTGACGTCGTGGCCGTGGATCGCCGCGCCGATCCGGCGGCCGTCGGCGTCGCGCGTCCCTTGCCACCACGCCTCGAACTGCAGCGGCCCGCCTTCGCGCACCACCGCGTGCACCTGCGGCGCCTCGCTGTCGGCCGCCAGCAAGCTCGCCCAGCTGCCGGCCGCCAGCGGCACGACCTCGCCGAGCTCGCGCCCCAGCGCGTCCGCCTCGCTCGCCCCGAACACCTGCTCGGCCCGGTGGCTCCACCCGGTCACTCGAGAAACGTCGTCCACCTCGATCACGACGTGCGGGGCGCGCTTGCTTCGTTCATCCATCGCTCCCGAGGCTACCCAAGCGCCGGGGCCGGCAGCACTCATCCCCAGATGCGGGCAGCTCGCTATCGCTCAGCCAGCCTGGCTGAAAGAACATGTCTAAAAGGCCTGCCGGCGCGCGAAAACGCCGCATGTCCCTCGGGACATCCTAGCGCGGCCACCACAGGAAGTACGACAGCGGGCCGAGGGTGGCGGCGATGGCGGCGGCGCACACGAGGTGGAGCAGGCCGACGACGATCGCCGCCGGGCCCTCGACCTCGCCGTGGAGGAAGCGGCCGGAGCCGCCGCGGCCGAACAGGACGGTGCGGCGCTGGACGATCCCGCGGACGCCCCAGCGGATCGTCAGCGCCACGCCGACCACCAGTAGGACCGGCAGGAGCAGCCGGAAGAACGTCACGTCGCGCAGCTGCTCGGCCGCGCCGGCGAAGGCCTGCAGGTACCCGTGCATCGCGTCACTCTACTGTGACACGGCGGCGGACGCACCGCAGGGCCGCCCGATCGGGCGGCCGGAACGGCGGCACGCGAAATCGCTCGCGGCTTGCGAATGGCGTTTTCACGCAATTGACCCGCAGGCGGCCGACACTGATCCTCCGCCCCGATGACCGGCGAGGACGACAGCCTGGGGGCGACCCTCGCCGCGACCGGACAGGCGGCGAACCTGCGCTCGGGCCAGGTCGATCTGCGCCCGCCGCCGCCGGGCCCGGGCACGCCGCTCGACAAGGAGATGGTCAAGCGGGCGCTGTTCCCCCGCCGCGGCGGCCCGGTGCGGATCGGTCGCTTCACGGTCCTAGGTCAGGTCGGCCGCGGGGCGATGGGCGTCGTGTACGCCTGCTACGACGACCTGCTCGACCGCAAGGTCGCGGTCAAGCTGCTCAAGACCACGGCCGCCGGCGATCCGGCCGCGGGCCAGGTCCGGCTGCTGCGCGAGGCGCAGGCGCTGGCCCGGCTCGATCACCCCAACGTGGTGGCGATCCACGACGTCGGCACCTTCGAGGATCGCGTCTACCTGGCGATGGAATTCGTCGACGGCCAGACCCTGGGCGCGTGGACGACCGCCGCGCCGCGCTCGTGGCGGGACATCCTCGCGGTCGTCCTCGCGGCCGGCGAGGGCCTCGCCGCCGCCCACGCCAAGGGCCTCGTCCACCGCGACATCAAACCCGACAACATCATGGTCGGCGCCGACGGGCGCGTGCGGCTGATGGACTTCGGCCTCGCCCGCGCCGACCCGTCGGCCCCGCCGCCGAGCGAAGCCACCGGCGGCGTCTCGGCGGTGACCCTCACCAGCACCGGCTCGATCATGGGCACGCCGGCCTTCATGGCGCCGGAGCAGTTCCTGGGCGAGGCGGTCGACGCCCGCTCCGATCAGTTCGCCCTGTGCGCGACCGCCTGGGAGGCGCTCTACGGCCAGCGCCCGTTCGCCGGCGAGACCCTCGCGGCGCTGATGGCCAGCGTCACCGCCGGCGTCGTCACCCCGCCGCCGCGGGCCCGCGCGCCGCAGTGGCTGCGGCGGGTGCTGGGGCGCGGCCTGGCGCGCGACCGGGCCGCCCGCTTCGCCGACACCCGCGCGCTGCTGCAGGCCCTGCGCGCCGACCCGACCCGCCGCCGCCGGACCGCGGCGGTCGTCGCCGGGGTCGTCGCCCTGGCCTCGGCGGGCGTCGGCGCGGCGCTGCTCGGCGAGCAGCGCACGATCGCCGCCTGCGAGGCCACGGCCTCGGCGGTGTTCGCCGACTGGGACGACGCCGCTCGCGGCGCGCTCGAGCAGGCCTTCGTCGCCACCGGGGCCGCGCACGCGGCCGCGACCTTCGCCCTCACCGCGCCCTGGCTCGATCGCTGGGCCGACTCGTGGCACGCGGTCGCCGACCAGGCCTGCCGCGCGCACCGCCTCGACAGGACCTGGGACGGCGAGCAGTACGGCCGCGCCTTCGACTGCCTCGCCGAGGCCCGCGGCACCTTCGCCGCCCTCGTGCGCGAGCTCGGGCGCTCCGACGCGGCCAGCCTCACCGAGGTCACCGGCGCCGCCGCGGCGCTCGCCTCGCCCGAGCTGTGCGCCGACCCGGCCCACCTGCGCGAGCGGCCGATGATGCGCTTCGACCAGCGCGCGCAGGTCCT
Source organism: Nannocystis punicea (assembly GCF_026965555.1). Taxonomy (GTDB): domain Bacteria; phylum Myxococcota_A; class Polyangia; order Nannocystales; family Nannocystaceae; genus Nannocystis; species Nannocystis punicea. The sequence continues at coordinate 8,902,402 of NZ_CP114040.1, forward strand.
CGCGGTGCGCGAGCGGCTGGCCCGCGCCGCCTCGCTGGCGGCCGCCGGGCGCTACGCCGAGGGCCTGCCGGTCGCGCACGAGGCCCTGCACGAGGCCCGGGCCGTCGGCTGGCCCGCGCTGGTCGCCCAGGCCGAGATCCGCGCAGCCGCCCTGGCCGAAGAGACAGGCGCCTACGCCGACGCCGAGGCCGGCTACCTGCGCGCAGTCGCGGCCGCCCGCGAGGCCCGCGCGGCCCGCCTCGCCCTGCAGGCCAGCACCGAGCTGGTCTACGTGGTCGGCTACCGCGGCACGCGGCTGGCCGAGGGCAAGGTGTGGGCCGAGGCGGCGCGGACCCAGCTGGCGCTGCTGGCCGGGGCGCACCCGCTCGAGCAGGCCGACCTCGACAGCACCCTCGCCGGCGTGCACTACGTCGCCGGCGACCTCGGCGAGGCCACGCGCCTGTACGCCCGCGTGCTCGCGGCCCGCGAGGCCGCGCTCGGCGAGCAGCACCCGCGCGTCGCCGACAGCCTCAACAACCTCGCCGGCGTGCGCTACGTCGCCGGCGCGATCGACGAGGCCGCGCGCCTGTACGCCCGCTCGCTGGCGATCTACGAGCAGGTCCTGGGCCCGTCGCACCCGCAGGTCGGGACCACCCTCAACAACCTCGCGCTGGTCCACGAGGCCACCGGCGCCTACGCAGAGGCGATCGCCGCCCTCACCCGCGCCCTGGCGATCCGCGAGGCCACCTTCGGCCGCGAGCACACCCTGGTCGCCACCTCGCTGTGCAACCTGGCGCTCGTGTACGAGGCCACCGGCGCCTACGACGAGGCCACGCGGCTGTTCCTGCAGGCGCTGGCGATCCAGGAGAAGACCTTCGGCCCCGATCACCCGCAGGTCGCCGACACCCTGCACAACCTCGCCACGGTCCGCTACGACACCCACGACGACGCCGAGGCCGAGCGCCTGTTGCGGCGGGCGCTGGCGATCTACGAGCGCAAGCTCGGCCCGCACCACCCCTCGACGGTCTCGAGCGTCTCCGGCCTCGGCCTCGTCCTCCACAACGGCGGCGCGCACGAGGACGCGCTGAAGATGTTCGCCCGCGCCCTCGCCAGCCAGGAGCAGGTGTTAGGCGATGGCCACCCGAGCGTCGCGCACACCCTCATCGGCCGCGGCGACACCCTGATCGACCTCGGCCGCGCCCGCGAGGCGGTCCCCGAGCTCGAGCGCGCCCTGGCGATCCGCGAGGCCAACCAGGTCCAGCCCGAGGAGCTCGCGGAGGCCCGCTTCGCCCTCGCCCGCGCCCTGTGGCAGGCCGGCATCGACCGCCCGCGCGCCCGCGCCCTGGCCGAACAGGCCGCAGAGATCTTCGCCACGACCTCCGGCACCAACGAGTCCCGCGACCGCCTCGCCGCCTGGCTGACCGAGCACCCGGCGCCTTGAGCCGTTCTCCGCATGACTTTCAGGACGTGCTCGTTACGACATGTCCATAAAGATGCCTCTCTCGGCCCGTCGAGCGCGACGGCGGACGTACGATCGCGCACGCAGCCGATCGAACCCGCTTTCATGAATCAGAGCAGGGGCGAGCGATCGCTGCGCCGTCACACTTCCTCAACATCTGTCGCCCGCCCCGCCGCCGCTATCGGGCCGGGAGAAACGACATGGGTATCGGAAAGACGTTGAAGAAGGCCAGCAAGAGCTTGAAGAAGGGCGCGAAGAAGGCGACGAAGGAGGTCGGGGACGCGGCGAAGAAGACCGCCGAGGCCGCCACGGACGCGGCGAAGAAGACCGCCGAGGCCGCCGAAAAGGCCGCGAGCGAGGCGGAGCGGATCGGCGCCAGCGCCGGGGCTCTGGCCGAGAACGCCTACGACGACGCCTTACGGCTCGGAGAGGCGGCGTGGAACGAGACGGTCGCGGCGCTCGAGCGCTGGCTCTTCGACGGCCTGGTCGACCTCCTGCTCGACGCGGCGATGGCGGTGTTCAAGGGCTCCCGCCCGCTGGTCGATGCGATGTTCGCGGGCGGCCGCGCACTCCTCGGCGACCCGAAGGCCGCCGCCGACTTCGAGCGGGTCGTCACCGCCGCCGCGAGCAAGAAGCGCGACCCGGGCGCGCAGGAGGCCATGAGATCGCTGCTGCGACGCCCGGAGATCCAGGCGATCGCCGCCGCGGCGGGCAGCTTCGACACCCTCTCGCTGGGCCTGGCTGGCAGCGCGGCCTACGGGGCGGGCGCGGAGGGCTGCTTCGGCTACGCGGCCACGCTGCCCGACGCGGCCACGATCGGCGGGTTCTACGGCGTCGGCGGGGTCGCGGTGTCGGTCGGCGCGTCGACGACCGCCCAGCTCGGTGTGTGGACGCCGCGGCCCGCCGATCTCAAGGGCCCCTACTTCGCGGCGACCCTCGAGGTGGAGGTCGAGGGCGGCGGCGGGATCCAGGTGATCTTCGCCCTCCCCGCCGACGAGGCCGGGTGGCTCGCCCTCACGACCGGCAAGGTCAAGCCGTCGCCCGTCGGGATCGTGGTGTTCCTCGGCGGCGGCGGTGAGGTGAGCGCCAGCGTCAGCGGCGGCTATACCTGGGTGTTCTGAACCCACGCGCCGCCGCGAGCTCGATCCCTTCCGGCCGCCGCGCTCGTCGCTCGCCTCCCGATTGCGAGCGCTGACGTCGAACGCTCCCCCGAGCCGGCCGGAGGAATGCTGCGCGACATCGTCGAGTGGGTCATGACGAGCCGCTGCAGCGAGTGCACACATTCGCCTCGGGCTGGTCATTCGCTGGACCGTCGCCGCGCGCCTGATCCGGCCGTAGGCGGGCGCCTGTCTCGCCGAATCATCGCACCTCGCGACCTCGCCCCCGGCGACTTCGGCGCCGACGACTCCTTGCATTCGCGTAACTTGGCACGGCGCGCGCGACGTGCCAGCCTCGCGCGGCCCAGGTCGCCGGCGATTCGCCGTTGTCGCCGGCGCACGGACGCAGATGAGCGCTCTCCACGGCATGTTCGCGCGGGCCGTCGCGCCGCTCGGCTCCGCGACCACGCGCCTCGCGTGGCGGTTCGCGGGCGCGGCCATGGTCCTGCACTGGCTGCAGGCGGTGCGCTCCGCCTCGCTCGTCGACTACCTCGAGGCGCGCCCGCTCGGCTTTCACGTCGCCGGTCTGGGCGGCCTCCTGCTGGTGGCGCTCGGCCCTCGGCTCGCCCTGCTCGTCCCGCTGGCGATCGCCTGGGCGTGGCTCTGCTACGCGGTGCCCGCGGGCGCGGCCGGGCCGATCGTCAAGGTCGTCGACGAGTATGCCCTCTTCGCCCTGCTCCCGCTCCTCGCCGTCGCCAGCGCGCTCGTCACCTGGTCCGAAAGACATCCGGACGACCGGGCCCGTCGCGCCGAGGCCGCCGGCCAGAAGTGGGTCTTGCGGATCGGCGCCAGTGCCACGCTCGGGTTCGCGGCGCTGCACAAGCTGAACACCGACTTCCTCGATCCTGCCACCACCTGCGCCAACCTGGCCGCGCGGCTCGGCGAGTTCTGGGCCGTGCCCGCGCCGACGCCCGCGCCCTGGCTCCTCGTCGCGCTCGAGGGGCTCGCGGTCCCGCTGTTGTGGTTCTACCCGCGGCTCGGCCTGCTGTGGACGATCGCCCTGGTCGCCGGCCTCGGCCACATCGGACCCGCCGCCTTCAACACCCTCATCCTCGCCGCGGCCCTGGCCTTCGTGCCCGAGCGCGACGCCGAGGCGCTCGCGCCCGCGCTGCACCGGCGCGGCGCCTGGCTCGCGGTCCTCGGCCTGGTCCTGTGGCCGGCCTCGTTCGCCCTGTACCGCGGCCCGAACAACTGGACGATCTTCGCCATCTTCCAGGCGGCGCTGCTGCTCGCCGCGTGTCTGGTCGCCGTCGGCCTGCGCGACGCCGTGCGGGTGAACGATCTGTCGCCGCGTCGGTCGCGGCTGCGCCTGCCCGGCGGTCCGCGCCACCGCGGCTTCGCCGTCGCCACCCTCGCCGTGGTGATCGGCCTCGGCCTCTCGCCGTACCTCGGCCTGAAGTACCGCTACAGCTTCGCCATGCTCAGCAACCTGCGGGCGGACGACGCCCGGTGGAACAGCCTGATCGTCCCGTCATGGGTCCGACTGACCCGCCACGATCCGTTCGTCCACGTGTTGCGAGTCGAGCCTGCGGTGCCGCGCAGCAAGAAGGGCGAGGCGGTCCTGGCCCCCGGCGTCTACACTCCCGACGAGTTTCGCCGCCGCTTCGACGCCGCGCGGCGACAGAAACGCCGGTCGGCGCTGGAGCTGCGATACCAGGGACAATCATTGAAAAGTCCGGACCTCGCCGCCGATCTCAACATCCTCGGCTTCGCCGCGTCGCTGCCGGCGCGGCCGCTGGAACAGCCCGCCCTGACGCTCCGCGCCGCGCAGCCCTGCATCCATTGAGCGGCGCCGTCGATCGGCTCACCACCCCTCGATCGGGCTGATGGTCGTGGGCCGCATCCGGTCGCTCGCCCCATTCGCCGCGCGCATTCGGAGTCTGGCAATCGTCGCGCGCACCTCGACGTCGGCGTCGAAGCCCGCAGCGCGCGACGCCGGATCACATGTCCTCGAGGACATCTCACCCTCGGCGCCCGGGGCTCGGAGCGAGCGAGCGAGACGCCGAGCCACATGTCCTCGAAGACAGCCATGTTCGATGGCACGGCGAGCCCGCCGCATCACAGCCGCGGCAGCGCCGCGAAGCTGCGGGCGTCGTGCGCCGGGACCAGCGCCATCTCGGGGAAGCGCGCCGCGATCGCGGCCACCCGCAGCAGGTTCTCGCGCACGCCGTCCGCGTCCGCGTCCGCGAGCATCCGCAGCAGCCAGGCCCGCTCGGCCCGCTCGCTGATGCCCTCGAGCTGCCACACCAGGTCGCCGAGGAACGCGAGGCGGCGGTCGCCGGGCAGCGTGACGAACACCACCACCGATCCGGGCGTGTGGCCGAACGCGGGCACGACGACGATCGAGCCGTCGCCGTACAGATCGTGGCTGGCGGGGAAGCCGAGGTAGGGCCCGCCGTCGAAGCGATACTCCTCGTACACGACGTCGGCGAACCCGCGCGCGACCGCGGTGAGCGAGCCGCCCTCTTTGATAAAGGCCCGCTCCTCCGCCGGCACGAGGACGGGCGTGCCGGCGAAGTCGGGCACGCCGCTCACGTGATCCCAGTGAGCGTGCGTGAGGAGGATGCCGCGCAGGCGCTCGCGCGCATATCCGGAGGCGTCGAGCTGATCGGCCGCCGGCTCCGCCGCCTCGTAGCGGGTGGTGGCGCGGAAGTACAGCGGCATCTGCCGGAAGTGCGCGGCGATGTCGCGACCGAAGCCGGTGTCGATCAGGACATCGCCGCGCGGGTGTCGGACCAGGACTGCGCTCATCGTGAAGTCGCGCCTGTCGGCGAAGTCCCCCCCGCGATAGGCGAAGCCGGCGCTGCGCCGGGTGATGCCCGTGGGCAGATGGACCAGCGCCATGTCGGCCGGCGGCGAGGCAGGCGGCAGCTCGCCGGCGAACGCGGGCGGCGCGGGCAACGGCGCAGCGCGGAAGGAATTCCACCCGAGCGACGCGAGCAGCAGCACGACCGTGAGGACGAGGAGCAGGCGCTTGCGGGTCCGCGACGTCACCGTCGCCATGGTAGTGCCCCGACCGGGGCATTTCGAGCCGTCCTCACGCAAAAAACGGACTGTCCGGCCCCGATCGACGACACCGGTTCGACGGGAGATTCACCAGACCCGACCACCGCCACCGGCACCAGCGACACAAGCACCACCGTGCTCGACGAGCAGCAGGTGTGCGAGATGGTCTGCGCAGCCGTCACGCCGGGGGACCCTGCCGCCGGTGGCGTCGCCGATAGCACGGTGTTCGGAGCGATGGACAGCGGCGACGTGCAGATCGGCTGCGACCGGGAGATCGGCCGCGCGTGAACTCGCCCGCGCGCCCGTCCCTCGACTCCGGCGAATCGACGCACCTTGCGCGTCCCGGCGAATCGCAGTAGACGAGCCCGCATGTCCCCCCGACGCACTTTCGCCCTCCTGCTCGTCCTCGCGCCCGCGTGCGGCGACGACGACGATTCCGGCGCCACCGAGGTCGGCCCCGGCACCACCGGCGCCAGCACGCCCGACGAGACCAGCGCCGCGAGCGACCCGACCGACGGCGATCCGCCCACGACGAGCTCCACGAGCAGCAGCGGCGACGGTGAGACGACGACCGGCGACGGCACCACCGAGGCCACGACGACGGAGTCCGACACCGGCGACCCGACCACCCGCGGCGAGACCGGCGAGCCCCTCGACAGCGCGCCGCGGGTCGCCTACCTCACGCGAAACGTCGACGGCCAGACCTGGCCCGAAAACGTCGCCGACGAGGCCGACATCTGCCCCGCCGGCTGGGCCTACCTCGGCGGCTCCAGCTTCAACGCAGTGTGCCTGCTCGACAGTCCCGGCACGGTCGTCAACCTCACCCGCAACCTCGACGGCCAGACCTGGCCCGAAGACGTCGCCGACGAGGCCGACATCTGCCCCGCCGGCTGGGACTACCTCGGCGGCTCCAGCTTCGCCGCCGTCTGCACCAGCGAAGAGCGCCTCACTCTGGCCTATCTCACTCGCAACATTGCCGGCCAGATCTGGCCCGACGACGTCGCCGACGAGGCCGACATCTGCCCCGCCGGCTGGGACTACCTCGGCGGCTCCAGCTTCGCCGCCGTCTGCAGCACCGCGGAGGCGCGCTCGATCGTCAACCTCACCCGCGACGTCGACGGCCAGATCTGGCCCGACGACGTCGCCGACGAGGCCGACATCTGCCCCGCCGGCTGGGACTACCTCGGCGGCACCGGCTACAACGCCGTCTGCGCCGGCGCCGACGGCCTCGCCCTGGCCTACCTCACCCGCGACACCGAGGGCCAGATCTGGCCCGACGACGTCCCGGACGAGGCCCAGATCTGCCCCGCCGGCTGGGACTACCTCGGCGGCTCCGGCTACGCCGCGGCCTGCTCGCAGGCCAGCACCGCAGCGATCATCAACCTCAGCCGCAACACCGACGGCCAGATCTGGCCCGACGACGTCGCCGACGAGGCCGACATCTGCCCCGCCGGCTGGGGCTACCTCGGCGGCTCCGGCTACAACGCGGTCTGCAGCGAGCCCTGAGCGGCGCCCAGGCGTGATAGCATGTCTATTCAGACCTGTCCTACAGGACATGCCAATTGAATGTCTTTCAAGACATGTCCTCGAAGACTCTTCCGCCCAGCCCGTGTAAGCGCGTGAGCAGCCGAGCCTGACTCGTCGCGGCGGGGCGAGCGCATCGGTTCGTGTCCTCGCACACCGCCACGTCTGCTCTCGCTGCGTCCTCCATCGAAGGCCGATTCGCCCGTCGTGCTCGCGTCTCGCTGTCGGCCTGCGGCGACGACGGCGGCACCTCGGCCAGCGACGCTCCCGACGCGCCCTCATGAGGCGCCGTCGCGAGCGCGAGCGCTCGAGCGCGAGCGCAGCGCGCGGCGCGAGGTGTCCGCGCTTTCACCAGCCTCGCCGGCCCCGTAGACTCGCCGGGTGCTCCTCGGTCACTTCGCCGTCGGTCTCCTCGCCAAGCCGCTCGCGCCGCGCGTCCCGTTGCCGGTGCTGCTGCTGGCGCCGCAAGTGCTCGACGTGATCTGGCCGGCGCTGGTCGCCGTGGGGGTCGAGCGGGCGCGGGTCGTGCCGGGGCTCTTGCCCGCCTCGCCGCTCGACCTCGAGTACATGCCCTACTCGCACAGCCTCCTCGCCGCGGTGTTGTGGTCGCTGCTGTTCGCGGCCGGCTACCGCGCGCTCACGCGGGACAGTCGCGGCGCGGTGGTCACCGGCCTGCTGGTGCTCAGCCACTGGGTGCTCGACGTCGTCGCGCATCGCCCCGACATGCCGGTCGGGCTCGACGGTCCGCGGATCGGCCTCGGCTTGTGGAGATCGATCCCCGGGACCCTGCTCGTCGAGGGCCTCCTGTTCGCCGCCGGCGTGTTCGCCTACGCCCGCGCGACCCGACCGCGCGACCGCGCCGGCGTCGTCCACTGGTGGCTGTTCGTCGCCTTGCTCGCCCTGATGTTCGTCGCCAGCGTGGTCGGGCCGCCGCCTCCGGGCATCGAATACGTGCTCGGCGCCGCGGCCCTCTCGGGGCTCTTGCTCGTGTGGGGCGCAGTCATCGAGCGCCACCGCGAGACCGTCGCAGCGAGGTGACGACCGCGCTCGCCGACGCGGGACGCCCGCTCGCGCTCACCGCCGTGCGACCGGGTCCGCGGCCGCTCGAGCCGTCGACGCGCGACCCGCCGACTCGGCGGTGATGCAGTGCTTCAGCGCCTCGCGCAGGGTCGCGTGGACGACGATGTCGCGGAGGTCGAGGCCCTGGGTCACGATCGTCTGGGCGATGCCGGCGTTGATGCCGGTGATGATGCCCTCGGCGCCGAGCAGGCGGATGGCGCGGATCATCCGCAACAGGTGGCCGGCCGTCGCGGTGTCGACGACCTCGATGCCGGTCATGTCGAGGATGGCGTAATGGGCCCGCAGGCGGCCGACTGCCTGCAGCAGGTTGTCCATCAGCTCCGCGGTGCGGACGCTGTCCATGAGGCCGATGATCGGCAGGGCGACGATGCCCTCCCACACCTCGATGATCGGCGTCGACAGCTCGCGGATGACCCGCTGCTGGCGCTCGATCAGCTCGAGCTTCTCGAGCAAGTCCCGCTCGCGCTGCCGGCTCTCCGTCACCTCGATGCTGATGCCCACCAGCGCCGCCTCGACGTCCGGCGGCGACGGGATGTGCCAGCACTCGTAGGACCGGCCGTACTGCTCGAGCACCGCCTTGGGCGTGGGGATCCCGGCGAGGCCGCGGCGGATGAACTCGGCCGACTCGCTGTTGTCGCCGTAGATCGAAAAAACGTTCTGACCGACGAACTGCCCCGGCTTGATGCCGATCGGCTCGAGCCCCTTGCCGTCCATCAGCAGAAACGTGCCGTCGCGGTCGAACACGGTGACGCTGGTCGGCAGGTTGTCGAGGAAACCACGCAGGGCCGCCTGCTCGACGCGGATCTGCCGCTCCTCGACGACCCTGTCGGTCACCTCTGCGCCGTAACAAACGACGCCGACCTGCCGGCCCTCGCCGTCGCGCGCGGCCGCGATCCACCACTCGTAGGTCCGCCCGTCCTCGAGGCTGGTCCGCACCTTCGACCCATCGTCCCCCGCGAGCAAGCCGCGCCAGGTCGCCTCGCCCCCCTTCACCGGCAACACCTCGACGACGCCGCGCCCGAGCGACTCGGCCGAGGTCCGCCCCAGCTGCTGCTCGGCCCGAGAGTTCCAGTCGGTGACCTGCAGCCCGAGGTCGAAGGCGACGACGGCGAGAGGGACCTGGTGACTCGCTCTGTCCATGGGGTTATTGGACCATAAACGCGATCCTGATGTCGCTAGCCCGCATATGAACATCGTGCGCGTCGGTGCCCGCGAGGGCCCGCGCACCCGGCGGTAGCGAGGCCTACAAGGTGTGCCGCGGCGGAGAGGATGGACTCCCCCGATCGGCCGCGATCCCCTGCATCCTCGCCGCCGAGGGATCGACCTCGCATCACCTGTCCCGAAGAACAGGACACGTCCGCTCCCCGACGCGCCCGAGCGATGCCCCGGAGGTCGCCCGGCGGAGCTGCGATCATGGTAGAGATCGGCGACCTCGCGAGGCGAACGATGGACGAAGGGCGGCGGAGATGACGGCGAAGAAGCAGGCCGCGACGACGAAGAAGAAGGCCGCGCCGGCGAAGGCGAAGAAGGTCGCGAAACCGGCGACCACGAAGCCCACTTCGGCCAGCGCGAAGAAGACCGCGAAGCCAGCGACCACGAAGGCCGCCTCGGCGAGCACGAAGAAGACCGCGAAGTCAGCGACCACGAAAGCCACCTCGACGAGCACGAACAAGGCCGCGAAACCAGCGGCCACGAAGGCCGCACCTTCGCGCGCGAAGCAGCCCGCCACGAAAACCAAGCCCGCGAAGGCCGCTTCGGCGAACGCGAACGAGGCCGCGTCCGCGAACACCCCCGCCAGGCCGCCCAAGGAGTGGCTCGTCGGCGAGCTCGCCCCGCTGCGCGCGCTGGCCGAGGCCGTCGCCGATCTGGGAGTCAGAGCGGTGAGTGACGCCGAGTCGCTCGCGGGCGGCGAGTCGCTGCAAGCCCGCTACGCCGAGGACTGGACGCTGGGGATCTTGTGGTCGCCGGCGCTGTGGGACGCCTGTCAGGCGCGGGCCAAACCGCTGCGGCTGTGGGCGACCGGGCCGGCGCAGCCCGGCTCGAACGGCGGCGAGTTCACGCCGTCGCTGTACGTCGATCCTGCAGATCCCGCCCGGCTCTGGTACACGCCGCACCCGGGCCTGCCCGCCGCGCTGTTCGTGCCGCTGCCGGCCACGCGGGCGGCCATCGAGCAGGCGCTGGCGGAGTTCGGCCCACGCCCCCCGCCCCTCGATCTCGCCGAGGCGAAGACGGTGCGCGCGTACATGGGCGCGGCGTCGTTCCTCCGCGTGCCCAACCCCTACTCCGGAGAGCTCGAGGCGGCCGGTCCGCACGAGCTCGATCGGCACTTCAACTTCAGCCCCGCCGTCACGCCGCACGCCTGGGGCAGCGCCTTCGCCGACGACCCGCTGCCCGACGCCAGGCCGATGTCGCAGCTCCAGACGATCGTCGCGTTGCGGGAGATCCGTCAGCAGCTCGCGGAGTCCCTGCCGCGCTTCACCCGGCGCGCCTGGTTCTCGCAGGCCCACGTCGCCATCGAGATGCACGCCCGCGGCACCTACGTCTGGGAGGTCAAGTACCGCCCGAGCCGCTTCACGTCGGAGGTGCTGGCCGAGTTGAACGCGCTCGCCGGCCAGCGCTACCCCGCGGATCTGCCGCTCGACGTCGCCGCCGCGCTGCACGGCTTCATGTTCCTCGACGCCGAGTGGTTCGCGGCGGAGATCGCCCAGGAGACCGACCCCGGCCAGCGCGGCGCGCTGGTCAGCGGGGCCCTCGCAGTGGCCGCCGACGACATCGTCGAGGCCTCCCGGATCGCCCGCGCCGCCATCACGCGCGAGCTGCACGATCAGGTCGCGGTGGCCAACGCCGCGGTCCAGTACAACTGGCAGTTCCTGCTCGAGGAGCTGGGCAGCACGACCACCAGCGACGAGCTGCGCGCCCAGATCACGAACGTCCTGATCGAGGGCATCGCACCGCCGCAGGTCGACGAGCACGGCGAGCCCGCCGACCTCTACGACAGCATCGGCGGCGCCGAGGAGGAGGAGGAGGACGATGCCTGACGTGCGAATGATCCCGAGCCCCACGCTCGCGCGCGCCGAGCTCGACGTCCGGCTGCGCGCCCTCGGCTACGCCCGCACCCCGGAGGAGCCTCGCTCGCACCTCCGCTTTCGCCTGCAGACCTGGCAGCACCCGGCCGGCGCGAGCGTGATCCTGGGCGAGGCGCACGTCACCGGCGAGCGCTACGTCCTGGTCCACGGCGAGGCGCCCGACGAGGTGGCGCAGGCGCTCGACGTGCTCCCGCGTGCCACCCTCCTGCGCGAAGCCGAGGCCGCCCCCGGGCCACGCGAGGCGCTGCCCTGGCTGCGCCGGCTGTGCCTGCTCGAGTACGACGCGCCCTCGCCCGAGCTGCGCGAGCACCTCACGCGGGCCTTGACCGCGCCCGACCTGATGCTCCGCAGCTCGGCGACGGCCGCCGCGATGGGCCTCACGCGCGAGCACGCGGTGTGGGCGCTCGAGCTGGTGGCGAAGGCCGAGACCGAGCCGGCGCTGCGCAAGATGTACGCCCGCACCGCCAAGGCCGAGCGCGCCAGGCTCGACGAGGCGAGCGAGCCGACCGCCGCCAAGCCGGCCAAGAAATCAAGCGCGCGCAAGGCCACCTCCGAGACTCGCGGCGCGCAGCCGGCCAAGAAATCAAGCGCGCGCAAGGCGACCGCCAAGACTGGCAGCACCAAGCCGGCCAAGAAATCAAGCGCGCGCGAGGCGACCGCCAAGACTGGCAGCACCAAGCCGGCCAAGCAATCGCGCAAGCAGGCGACCACACCCACCGCCAAGCCGGCCAAGCAATCGCGCAACCCGGCGACCGCGGCCACCGCCAAGACCCGCGCCGCCAAGCCGGCCAAGCAATCGCGCCCCCGCAAACAATCGTAGGACCCGGGCCCCGCTCGCTCCCAGGTTCGCGGGACGCCGCCCCCCCCGAGACGGGCTCTGCGGCGCCCACAACGTGTCGCCCGCGAGACGCCGGCCCCGAGCTTCGAGTCGCCCGAATCATCCCAGGTCCGCGGGACGCCGTCCCCGAGCCGGGCTCTGCGGCGCCCACAACGTGTCGCCCGAGAGACCCCGGCCCCGAGCTTCGAGTCGCCCGAATCGTCCCAGGTCCGCAGGACCGAGCCGGGCTCTACGGCGCCCGCAACGTGCCCCCCGTGACACGCCGACCCCGCGGCTCCGCGGCGCCCGAATCGTGCTAAGTCCTCGCCCATGGCGCCGCCCGAGCCCGTCGTCGTGGGCGTGATCTCCGACACCCACGGCCTCGTCCGCCCCGAAGCCCTCGCCGCCCTGGCCGGCGTGGACCACATCGTCCACGCCGGCGACGTCGGCGGCCAGGCGGTGTTCGACGCGCTCGCCGCGATCGCGCCGGTCACGGTCGTGCGCGGCAACAACGACCGCGACCGCTGGGGCCGGAGCTTGCCCGAGACCGCCGAGGTCCGCCTCGGCGGCGCGCGGATCTACGCGATCCACGACCTCGCCGAGCTCGCCGTCGACCCGCGCGCGGCCGGCATCGCCGTCGTCGTCTCGGGCCACTCGCACAAGCCCGCGCAATCGTATGACCGCGACGTCCTCTACCTCAACCCCGGCTCGGCCGGCCCGCGGCGCTTCAAGCTGCCGATCTGCCTCGCCAAGCTGCACCTCGGCGCCGGCGCGCCCGCCGTCGAATTCGTCGATCTCGTCCCGCCCGCGCGCGCCGGCAGCTGACTGCGAGCTCCGAGCCGGCGGTACGCGGCCTCGGTCCTGGCTTATTCGTCGTACTCCGCGTACGACCCCCACGATGCATGTTCCGGCGGCCCGAACGCGGTGGTCGCACGCGCGAGCGTGGGCCGATGGGCTCACGGAGAAAGCGGCTGGAATTCGAGCTTCAAGTTCGCCGTCATCGCCGGGTCGGCAGCGTCCGCCGGGATACCGACCCGCAGGTGATGACGACCCGGGCGCAGGATATTGAAGCCCGGGACTCCGTCGGTGCTGAGGATGTTGCCGGACTGCGTGCCGGGGCAACCATTCAGCACGGCGAAGGTCCCCGCGGACTCACCCGAGCTCGGGCTGACCGTGAATGTGTAGACCCCGGCCTCCGGCACGTCGAGCACGAAGTCCTTCCACCGGCTCGCGACCCCCTCCGCCCGCCCCTCGCTCCAGAAGAAGCCGTCTCCGCAGGAGCCGCGCAGCGTGACCTCCAGGTCGCCCGGCTTCGGCCACTGCACCTCCTCGCCGTCGCAGTACCACGGAAATCGTCCGGCGATCGGCGCCTGCATCGCCATCAACGCCGCGTCGAGCTCCTCTCCCAGCGCCCGCCGATAGGCCGCCGAGAACTCCGGAAGTCGCGCGCCCCGCGACACCTCCTTCCGCAGGCGCTTGTATCCGTCCAGCCCGTGTTTCGCGATCACCGACCCCACGAAGTGCTCGGCGAGCCCGTACTGCGTGACCCCCTCCTCGAGCATCGCCGCGAACCGCGCGGGGAACATGTCCGGGGCCATCGCGTTCGCACTCGATGCATGGCTGCTCAAATACGTCGCCAGGCCCTCCGCGAACACGGAATGCCCCTGGCCCAGGCCCGCGTTGTCGACCGCGTGCACGAATTCATGGAAGGTCGTCTCCGTCCCGAACCATACGGTCGAAGGGATGTAACCCTTGCTCGAGACGGTGGTATAACAGGCGGCGTCCGAGGAGCAGGGCCAGTCCTCCTCCTCGGGCATGGTCGGATACCAGACGTACACGATCGGCTCCGCAGGCACCTCGACCTCGAGGAACGCCGCGGTCTCCTCGATGAACCGATCGATCTCCGCCAGCTTCTCGTCCATGCATACGTGCGACGGTTCGGCCCACGTGCCGTACTCGACGTATTTGCTGGTCGCGACGATCTCGGGATCTCGGGCAAAGGCCACTGCGCCGCTTCGGGCGCGGAGCATGCAGCGGTGACGCTCGTGACGAGAGCGAGCGCGAGGCGCGAGGATCGCATGGGTGCGAGGATAGGTGACGGGGCGGCGAGGTCAAGCTCCCCGCGGCGGGACGCGGCGCGAGGAATGAGGGCACCGCGCGGACGCACTGGAAACATGCCTTAAAAGACATGTCTCGAGACGCACTTTGCGAGCGCGGCCCGAATCCTCGAAGACCGGCCCCGGCCTGCTCCTGTTCCCGCGCGCGCGGGCGCGACTTCGGTGTAGTCGAGCGTGGGTGCACCGGTCGCCCGCGGGCCCCGCTCCGCGCGATCTCGCTCGTCCCTCCCCGCTCCGAGCGCCGCGCAAAAAAATTCGTCGCCCTCGTGTAGGGTTTGGATCGCGGGCGACACTCGAGCCCAGCACGATGCTCGACCTGTTGACCATCGACCTGGCCGCCTGGCTCACCAAGCTCCTCATCACGATGGTCGCCGTGATGGGGCTGTTCACCTTGCTGGTGATGCCGGTGATGCGCCTGTCGGCGCTGGCGATGGCGGCGATGCGGGCGCTGGTGCGGGCCGTCCCGCGGCTGCTCCTGCCGCCCGGCGCGATCGGCGACGCTCCGGCGCGCCGGCTCCGCGAGCTCCGGCTCAGCGGGCTGTCCGGGCCGATGATCCTGCTGGTCCGGGCCACTCGCACCCTCGCGCTCGAGCTCCGGCGCGCCAGCACCGAGGCGGCCGAATGGCCGGCGGACTCGGTCCCGCTCGCGCTCGCCGGCCGCGGCTGGCGCGAGCTGCTGATGGGAGCCGACGAGGTGAGCGCGCCGCTCACCGCCATCCGCGACCAGGTGTTCGCCTGGCTGGGACAGGCCGAGACCTTGCCTGTCGCCGACCGCGAGACGCTGGCGGGCCTCGGCGTCGACCCCGGGGCGGTCCGCCGGACCCTGACCGGGGAGGGCGAAGCCAGCCAAGTGGTGCGCGCGCTCGCCGGCCTGATGTGGGGCATCGACGAGCGCCTCGCCGCCGCCAGCACCTTCGGGTATCGCGCCAGCGGCCTCGTGCAAGCGGGCGCCGCGGGGACCGGCGCCAGGCCTGCCGCCATCGCTGCCGGCGACGACGACGACGAGCGGGTCCGCCGTGGGCGCTGGGCCGGCACTGTCGCCGAGCACGGCCCCGGCCTGTCGCAGATGGCGGCCAGCTACACCCGCAACGCGGCCGAGCGCGCGGACCTCGAGCAGGACATCGCCCTGGCGCTGTGGCGCGCCCTGCCGATGTTCCGCGGCGAATCGTCGCTCAAGACCTTCGCCTACCGGGTCGCCCGCTACTGTTGCTTCCGCCACGTCCGCCGGCGCAGGGAAGTCGACGTCTCGATCGATCCGGCCAGCGTCGCCGACCCGGCCGCCTGCATCGAATCGGCGATCCTCCGCGCCGACGAGCGGGCCCGCATCGAGCAAGCGCTGACCGACCTGCCCGACAACCTCGAGACGGTGATGACGCTGCACCTCTCCGGCCACTCGTACGCGCAGATCGCCGCGACCCTCGGGATCACCGAGCGCAACGTGTCGGTCCGCCTGTCGCGCGCGCGGGCCCGCCTGCGCCGCCAGCTCGTCGCCGCCTGAGCCCGTCGGCCGCCGCCCCCGCGCACCTCGGGGTCGAGGTCGCCGGCCGCGAGCGCACGCTCGTCTCCCGCGAGCCACGCTCGCGGTCGTCCGTGCGCGCGCCGTCTTCGTCGGCGCTGACGGCGACCTGTCTCTTCAGACATATGATGATTGCCTGCGGCCCCGCGACCGCACGGCCGCTCGGGCCATCGCCGAGTCGGCGTTGCTGAAGCGCCCTCCCCGGGCTCGCGGCCGCGAGGCAGACTCTGCCGTGCGCGACGGCGGCGCGAGGAAGTGTCGCCTCCTCGGCGAGCTCGACGGGCGCGCGAGTGATTCGCGCGCCCTGGACTCTCCGCAAACTCCGCGGCATCGTGACGACCTTCATGACCACGACTCGCAGTCCCAGCATGCATCGCCTCGGCGCCGTCATGGTCCTCGGCCTCTCGCTCGCCCTGCCCGCTTGCGGCGGCGGCGGAGGCGGAGGCACCGACACCACCACGAGCACGAGCGGCGTCTCGACCGACGACACGTCGACCACGAGCACCACCACCACCGGCGACACCGCCACCACGTCGCCGACGAGCACCACCACCACCGACGGTCCCACCGCCTCGACCACGCCCACGAGCACCGCCACCACCGACGACACCACCGCGTCGACGACGTCGACGACGACCGGCGGGACCGAGCGGTCGCTCAGCTTCTTCGTGTCGAGCACCGGGAGCCCGACCGGGAACCTCGGGGGGCTCGAGGGCGCCGACCAGCGGTGCCAGGATCTGGCCGACGCCGTCGGCGCCGGCGACAAGACCTGGCACGCCTACCTGAGCGTCGAGAAGGGCCCGGACGACCAGCCCGTGCACGCGAAGGACCGGATCGGCGCGGGCCCCTGGTACAACGCGGCGCTGGTGATGCTCGCCGCCGACCTCACCGAGCTGCACACCCTGGACGGCGACCCGGACCTGTTCCTCGACGAGAACGGCGAGAAGGTCCCCGGCCAGTGGCAAGGCTCGCCCGCCCCGAACGAGCACGACATCCTCACCGGCACCAACAAGGACGGCACCGTCGCCGCGGGCCTGACGTGCGCCGACTGGACCTCCGAGGACTCGACGCTGTTCGCCCAGGTCGGCCACTCCGACGGCCTCGGGCCCATGGGCAGCGACGCCGAGCAGTACCGCTCGTGGAACTCGGTCCACGAGAGCGGCGGCTGCAACGACACCGCCCCCAAGGGCGGCGCCGGCCGCGTCTACTGCTTCGCCGTCGATTGACGTTCGCTCGCCCGCATCGGCGGGCGCCGCATGCGTCGCTGCAATCGACGTGAGAGCGAGCGCAACGCTCGCTCCCGGCACGCCGTTGCGAGCGCCTCCTGGCCAGGTCGGATCGAGGTCCGAAGGGCGCGGGCGCCGGGGCTCACAGGTCGATCGAGGTGCCGGGAAACCACCGGCATATGCACCATCCCCAATCCGCGACCATTTCCCTGCCCCTCGGCCTCCTCGCCGGGGCCCTCGTCCTCTCCGGCTGCTGGAGCGTCGACGGCGACCTCGGCGTCTTCACCGACGGCACCCTCAATTCGAGCGGCGAGGGCGCGACCACCGACTCCACCGCGAGCACCGACGACCCCGCCGGCAGCACCTCCGCCAGCAGCGCCGTCACGGTCACCGGCACCGAGGCGCCGACCTCGACCGGCGACGGCGACGGCGAGCTGCTCTGTCCTGAAGGACATCCGAAGCTCGCCCCGCTGTGGACAGCTCAACTCAGCGTCGATCCCGACAGTCAATTCCTCGAAAACTCGCTCGTGGTCCTGAGCGACGGCCGGATCGCCGTCAGCGCCGGCAACTGGGACAGCCCGGACGGCACCACCGACAACGGCGTGCTGTGGGTCGGCCAGGACGGCATCACGCAAGGCTGGGACTTCGGCCCCGCCGATCGCCCCGGCTACGGTGCGATCGATCTGCGGCGCGCCCCCGACGATTCTCTGGTCGCGCTCGGCTTCGCCGTCCAGGGCGAGGAGCACCCCATGCGAATCACGCAGATCCCGGCCGACGGCTCACCGGTGACCGTGGTCGACGTCGACGTGAGTCACATCGCCTGGCCGGCGGACTTCGAGCTCCTCGGCGACAGCATGGTGGTCATCGGTCGCGGCCCCGAGGAAGAAGAACCGTTCACCATGTGGCTGGCGCGGATCGACCTCGCCTCCGGGGCGCTCGAGTGGGAGACCCTTCTGCCGAGCATTCACCCCGTCTCGGGCCAGCATGTCGCGGTCGGCCCGAACGGCGAGATCGTGGCCGCCCGCGCACGGGGGGCCGAATTCAAGGTGTGGCGAATCGCCGACGACGGCAGCGTGCTGTGGACCGCCGACCTGCTCGATCAGCCGGTGATGGCCAACGAGCTGATGGACCTGGTGGTGACGCCGGGCGAGCAGGTGGTGGCGATCGAGCAGCGCTACTACCCGTCGAAGATCATCGCCCACGCGATCGGGCTCGCCGAGGGCGAGAAGCGGTGGGAGACGCTGGTGGCGTTCGAGGACGATTCGGGCTCGCCGGGCTTCGGGCGCGCGCTGCTCGACCCCGACGCGTTGTTGCTGCCGCTCGGCCGCGGGCCGACCCCTTATTTCAAGGGAGAGTTCGCCGATCCGCTGACCGCGTCGCTGGTCCGCCTGTCGTTCTCCGGCGAGGTCCTCGACGACACGCCGCTGCCCCTCACCGACCTGCCCTCCGGTTGGCGGACCTTCTCGGCCGCGCGCGGCAAGTGCGGGGAGCTGTTGCTGCTGCACGTCAACGGCGGCGACCCGGAGCGTTACCGCCTGTGGTCGTTCGCGCCGTGAGCCCTGCCCTCGCCGCTCACAGCCCGAAGGGATAGGTCTCCGGCAGCTCCGGGCTCGGTCGTCGCGTCATTTGCAGCGGCTCGACCGCGCGGGTCTCGTCGAACCACACGAGCTCGTCGAATTGCAGCGGCAGGCTCGCATAAAAATAATGGCTCATGCGCTCGCTGTCGGGCCGATAGATGACACCGATGGCGCGCTCGAGCCGCGGCTGCATCAGCTCGTCGCGGATCGCCGGGCGCCGCGGGGTGCGGAGCGGCAGCAGGAACGCCGGCACCTGCGAATCGTGGCACAGCCGCTCGTAGCTGTCGGGGTGGGCCGGGCGCACGCGCATGCGCTGCATCGGCCCGTCCCAGTCGGAGGCGGCCGCCACAGTCCCGTGATCGGTGCCGAAGCCGACGGCGTAGACGGCGTCGCCGAACCGCTCGCGGCACAGCTGGCCGACGTTGAGCTCGCCGCGGTGGCTCATCTCCGTGGCCTGGGCGTCGCCCAGGTGCGAGTTGTGCTCCCACACGATGCCCCGCGACTGGGGCCCGTGATAATTGAGGAGGGCCTCGAGGGTGTTGAACATGTGCGTGTCCCGCAGGTTCCACGACGCCGCCGAGCCGTAGTACATGGCGCGGTAGTACCGCTCCGCGTTGGTCACCACGTGCGCGTTCTGGGCCGCGTCGAAGAAGGCCTCGCCGTCCTGTTGCGCGTAGTCGAGGCGCCGCTGCAACATGTCGCGCAGCATCGCCACCACCGCCGCCTCGGAGCTGGAATAGCGGCCGACCAGCACCGCCTTGCCGTAGGCGGCCGGGTCCTCCTGCCACGGGGTCAGCATGCCGTAGCGCCCGCGGGCCACCCGCGCGGCGTCCGGGTCGATGCGGTCGAGGTAGGCCAGCACGTGGGCGATCGAGGTGAACATGCTGTAGAGGTCGAGCCCGTAGAACGCGACCCGCCGCGAGCGGTCGCGCCGCTCGAGGTTGTGGGTGCGCAGCCACTCGACGAACTCGCTGACCTCCTCGTTGCGCCACATCCAGGTCGGGAACCGCGAGAACGGGGTGAACTCGACATCGGAGCGCGGCTCGTCGCGGACGTAGCGGTTGATCCGCATCGCGTCGGGCCAGTCCGCCTCGACCGCCACGAAGTCGAAGCCGCAGCGCTCGATCAGCTCGCGGGAGATCCGCGCGCGCATGCGATAGAACTCGCTCGTGCCGTGCGTCGCCTCGCCCAGCAGGACCAGGCGGGCCCCGCCGATGCGCTCGATCAGCGCGTCGACCGAGCGCCGCTCGAGATCTCGCAAGGGCTCGGCGACCTCGTGGATCAGCTTGCTGACCGCCGCGGCGTCGGACTGCGGCGGCGGGGCGCGCACCAGGCCGCCCTCCTCGGGCCAGCCCTGCTCGCCGATCAGGGGCACGAAGCGGACCGCGCCGAGCGAGTCCTTGCGCAGGCGACCGTCCTTCTCCCGCGTCACGCGCACGAGCGTCTGCGAGTTCTCGTCGGGCCCGACCGGCATGACCAGTCGACCGCCCGGCGCGAGCTGATCGAGCAAGGCCTCGGGGATCTCGGGCCCGCCGGCCGCGACCGCGATCGCCTCGTAGGGCGCGTGCTCGGCCCACCCGAGCGTCCCGTCGCCGCAGCGCACGTGGACATTCTCAAATCCGAGCCGCGCCAGGCGCTCGCTCGCGCTGCCGGCCAGCGGCTCCAGCCGCTCGACCGTGAACACCTCGCGGGCCAGCCGGCTCATCACCGCGGCCGCGTAACCCGAGCCGGTCCCGACCTCCAGCGCCCGCTCGTCGCCGCGCAGCTCGAGCGCCGCGAGCGTCACCGCGACGATGTACGGCTGCGAGATGGTCTGCCCCTCGCCGATCGGCAGCGGCTCGTCCTCGTGGGCGTACTCTGCCAGCTCCTCCGGCACGAACTCCGACCGCGGCACGCTGCGGAAGGCCTCCAGCACGCGCTCGTCCAGGATGCCCCGGCCGGCCAGCTGCAGATCGATCCACGCGTCGCTCGGGTCCGTCACGTGGATGAACATACCCGCAATCACACCGGCGTCGAGCGCCCCGAGCAGTGGCCCCGCGATCGAGCCCGACCGTGCCGGCGAAGCACCGCAAGACGGCCTCGGCCGAATGCAGCGGGGCTGACGTCGACGCATCGTCGAATGGCCATCGAGCAGCCTCGGCCGAGGACCGACCTCCACGCCCGCGAGCAGCAGCGCCGAGGACGCCCTGGCGAAAGGGACCTCCTGCCCTCCGCCCGGGGCCGAGGTCGGTGCATCGTCGAATCCGCCGAAGCAGCCTCGACCGAATACACACGCTCGGGAACCGCAGCGATGCACCGGCGAATGGGCGCACCGCGATTCGCTCCCCGCGACGCCGAGGTCGATGGATCGAGCGGCCCCGGCAGAACACGTCGATTTTCGGCCCCGCGCTGCGACGCCGAGGTCGCCACTGCGTCGCGCGAAATCACGACACCACGGCTGACCCCGCTCGCGGCGCCCCGGACGCGCCCCCGCGGGCGCGCGGAGCTCCCCGCGCGAATCATGCCAGGGCGCCCGAAGTCGCCCCCGCCCCGCGCTTGAGGTTGCCCCCCTCGCCCGTCGTCGTGCATGCCCAGGGAGGTGGACGAAGCCGGCAAACAACAGGCGGCGGTCGAGCTGATGCTGCAATTCGCCGAGCGGACCGGGCTCTCGTCGGAGCGGCCGCCCCGGCGCTACCTGTGGACCGACGCGTTCGCCGTCTGCAACCTGCTCGGGCTCGCCCGCGCGTGGGGCTCCGTCCCGCTCCACGAGCTCGCGCTGCGCCTCGTCGATCAGGTCCACCACGTCCTGGGGCGCCACCGCGCCGACGACCCGCGGGCGGGCCAGTGGATCAGCGGCCTGTCCCCCGAGGCAGGTGAGGCCCACCCGACCGCCGGCGGCCTACGGATCGGCAAGCCCCTGCCCGAGCGCCGGCCCGACGAGCCGTTCGACCCCGACCTCGAGTGGGAGCGCGACGGGCAGTACTATCATTACCTCAGCAAATGGATGCACGCGCTCGACCAGCGCACGCGCTTCACCGGCGAGCCAGTCGGCAACCGGCAGGCCCGCGAGCTGGCCGCCGCCGCCCACGCCGGCTTCACCTACACGCCGCGGCCCGGCGCGCGCAAGCGCATGGTCTGGAAGATGAGCATCGACCTCGGCCGACCGCTCGTGCCGTCGATGGGCCATCACGACCCGCTCGACGGCCTCATCACGGTCCTGCAGCTCCGCGCCGACCGTGGCGACGATCCCGAGGGCCCCGACCTCGACGTCGAGCTCGCCGAGATGACTGCCATCGCCGATCATCACGACTGGGCCACCGACGACCCGCTCGGCCTCGGCGGCCTGATGAGCGACGCCTATCGCCTCGATCAACTGGTCCGCCGCGGGGCCGGCGGCGGCGAGCAGCTGGCCCCGGTGCTCGCGGCCGCCGGCGCCGGCATGTCCGACTACCTGCGCCAGCTGCCGCTCCAGCGACAGGCCCGCCACCGCCTGGCGTTCCGCGAGCTCGGCCTGGCGATCGGCCTGCAGGCGGTCGCGCGGCTCTACGAGGCAGTGCGCCGCGATCCCGGCCCTTACGCGGCGATCCCGGCGGCGCTGCGGGACCTCGAGAGCCTGGTCGCCTGCCTGCCGCTGACCGAGTCGATCGAGGGCTTCTGGCTGCGGCCCGAACACCGCCGCAGCGAGGGATGGCTGGCCCACCACGACATCAACGAGGTCATGCTGGCGACCAGCCTCGCGCCCGCGGGCTACCTGTCGCTCGCAGGGCCCGCCGCGACCGCGCCGAGCCCGACGCCGCAGCCGCTGTCCGGCGGCGCCGCCCACCACTGACGGCGCAGGCCGACGTCTCGTCGCCGGCGGCTGCGGGGAAGGCCAGGAATTTGAATCGAGCAATGCCGCTCGAATGGTGGCGGCGAGGTCGGGCTGCGCCTGGCCGCAAAATCGCGCTGGTGAACCCTTCGATCGTTCGCCGCAGCCTATCGATGATTCGTGCGAGACGTGCCGCGGAGCCGCGGGCGCCCACGGGCGCCCACGGGCGCCCGAAACACCGCTGAACAAGAACCAACCGCATTTTTTCAAACTCCCCGGATATGGTGATCCGGCCCAAACCGTGCGACCCTCCACTCATGACAGGAACCAAGCCCATGAAGAGCGCCGCCGAGATCCGCGACTGGATGGTTGATTATCTGGCGAACAACCTCCGCATCGAACGCGCTGCCATCGATCCGAGCACCAGGTTGGACGATTACGGCATGCAATCGATCCTGGCCGCGGCGATGACCCGTGACCTCCAGGACTACGTCGGCTTCGAGCTGCCCCAGAACATCGCCGCTCGCCACCCGACGATCGACGCGCTCGCGCAGGCGCTCGCCGATCCGTCGCTCCAGACATAGAGCGACCCGTCCGCCACACCGACCCCACGGGGCACGTCGTCCCGCCGCCGACCCCAGCCTGCGAGGGCGACCCCGACCGACCCCCTCGGCCACGTCGTCCTGCCTGCCGCCCCATCAGGCGGTCGCAGGCCACCACCGGTCGGACTCCGCCGCCCGGGACCTGTGATACGCTGCGACGAGCATGTGGGACGAGGACGGCGTCCCCGACGACGGGCGGGATGCGATCCAGTGGCTGAACGCCACGCCGTGGATGCGCGCGGCGTTTCCGGGCATGGCCGAGCGGCGTCGTCGCCTGTTGCAGGCGGTCGACTCCCGGCTGCAGGCCAGTGCCCCGGCGCTGGCGAGGCCGACGCGCGCGATCGTGGGTAGCGCCCTGGCCGACCTTCCGGGGGTGCATCACGACGCGGTGGCGCTGCTGATCCGGCGGCTGTCCGAGATCCGCCGGATCGGCGATTCGCTCGAGCTGCAACTGGTGCACTGTCTTATCGCGGCGCTCGACGCATGCACGCCTTCGGACGACGCTCATCCGCTGCTCGCGGGCCTGCGCGCGGCCGGGTGGACCGCCGTCCCGTCGCCGCTGGTCGGTGTCGTCGTCGAGCTGGCGCTGGCGCTGCTGCAATGGCGACAGGGGCGACGCGATGCGCCCGACGACGCGGCCGACGGCTTGCTCGACTTTCGAGGCTTCGAAGTGCAGCTGCATCGACTCGCCGGCGCGGCCGCGGAACAGGTCGGCGCGCCGCCGGGGCTGGCGTGGATCCGCGAGGTGCCCGCGGAGCCCGCCGCGCCCCGCCTCGTCCGCGACCTCCCGCCGGCGGCGCCGTTCCTGGCCGCGGCTCTGCGCGTCGTCTCGCCCGAGGACCCGAGGGCGCTGCCGCTGCTCGAGGCCTACGCCGACGAGTGCCTCCCTGACGAGGCCGAGTTCATCGAGGCGGCGGTGCTCTCGCTCGCGCGGAGCAGCAGCGCCGGCGAGGGCGACCCCTACCTGCGCGCGGCGTTGCGGGCGTGGCAGCGCGGCGACCCCTCGCGGGCCGACGCCCGCAGCGAGGCGGCCTTCTTCGCCGGCGAGGACCCGGCTCGCCGACAGACCGCCGCGGCGCTGCTCGGGCTGCTGCGGCGTCGGTCCGACCCGCAAGCGGCGCGGGCGTGGTGGCTGACGGCGAAGGCCCTGTCCGACGACCGCGACGACGCCTTCGTGCGGGGCCTCCGCGAGCTCCTCGAGGACCCCATGGCGCCGCTCGGGCTCTATTACCTGAGCAGGCCCGATTGGCGCGAGTTCGTCGTTTCGAGCTCGCCGGTTCCCGAGCCGCCCCGGTTCGTCGCCGACGACGGCGAGCTGCGCGAGATCTGGACCTCGCTGGTGCGGGAAGACCTGGGGGTGGCCTACCAGCGCTTCTCGGAGGCCCTCGCGCGGGTGATCGAGGCGCGCGACGTCGCCGAGACGGCCGTGATCTTCGAGGCCCGGCGCGCGACGTGGACGCAGGTGATGCGGGGCCTGGCACCCGATCCGGACGTCGCACTCGACGCCCGGACGCTGACGGCCACTCTGGCGAGCTGGCTGTGCGGCGCGCTCGCCGATCTCCACGATCACACCGGCGATCACGAGCGGTGGTGCAAGTACAAGCGGCGCCAGCTGGCGCTCGAGGACGAGGAGTGGGCGGCTCCCGAGGCGACGCAGAAGGACGCCGGCGCGTGGGTCATGATCAGCGTGGGGGACAAGGGCTTCGATCTCGCGGCGCGCGCTCGCCACTGCATCGAGGAGGCCCAGGACGCGCTGGCGGACGGCCGGTCGGACAAGGCGAGGTTCTGGACCTCGCAGGCCTCGCGTTACCGCGAGCGGTTGCGACGCGGCCCCTGACCACGGCGCCGGCGAGCGCGACGATTCGCCGGCCAAACGACATTACGGTCCGAAGATAGCAAACGACCCGGCGCCGACAACGGGCCGCGCCTGCGCCGGGGCGCACGCCGCCCCGTCGCACCGTATCGACGACATCCGACGAATCGTCGAGTGGTCCGAACGGTGGGCGGGGCGCCGTCCTTGACCGGGGTCCGGCAGCACACGCGGCTCGCTAAATCTCCGTCGTCCAACCGACCGTCAGTCGGAATCGCTCGTTCGATAATGCGCGGTCGACCGCTCGTTTGACCGCGGCAAATAGCCGATCCAAGTGATCCGACGCGGCCATGAACCGGCCGGGTGGAATAGGAGCGAAAATGGAGTTCAGGATCGAGAAATGTGGCGCGGTCGATCTTACTCGGCAGGGGCGCAGCATGGGAACCGGCCTTCTCTTCCGGCTCGACGGGCGCATCGATGCGGGAGGCGGTGACACTCGGCTGTTGCTCCGCCCGAACGACGCTCCCGAGAGATACAGGGGCTTCGTCGCCATGAGCGGGGACGCCGAGATGCGCGAGTGGGAGCAGACGGGCTTCTACATCGGTCGCAACGGCTGGGGCCTCGACTCGTACTTCAGCGTCACGCTGATCCTCTCGCTGTTGCCCGGCCGGAAGCGCACTGCGGTGGCGATGTCGACCTTCGCGCACACGGACGAGAGGGTCCTCGGCTACCATTATCACGGCTTTTGGGCCGACACTTCGACCCCGATCGACTTCCTCGGCATCTGGACCGTCGGGCCTGGCCGCGCGGTGGTCGAGGCGAAGTTCGACATGCCGGAGAACCCCTAGAGCCCACCCTCCCAATGCGGTGACGGGGAGTCGAGGCAGTTCACCGCCCGAAGCGCGCCGCTCTTTACCCGTCGAGGACCATCTCATGAGCCGTCCATCGCAAGGCCCGCCGTCGTTCGTCGGCCCGCTGACGCCCGGACCGGAGCTCGAGGGTGGCGACGGCGGAGACATGACCGTCGTGGACGCGCTCGTGCAGTGTCTGCGACAGCTGGGTGTGAGGCAAGCGTTCGGGGTCGTGGGCGCCGCGGTCGCGCCGTTCTGTGAGGCGCTCGCGCGCAGCTCGATCGAGTACCTCCACTTCCGGCACGAGGCGGGCGCCGCGTTCGCGGCGACCGAGGCCTCCCTGGCGGGTGACCGCGCGACGCTGGTGTTCGCAACCACGGGTCCGGGGCTGACGAACGCCCTCACCGGAATGGCGGCGGCGCGCGCCGAAGGGGCCACTGTGGTGCTCGTCTCCGCCAGCACGTCGCCTCCGCAACGCGGCCGCGGTGCGGCCCAGGAGACGCATGCATCGGTGGGTCCGGTGCCGGGGCTGTGCAGTGCAGGGCCGCTGTTTCACTACGCGCTCGCCCTGGAGCACCCCTCGGAGCTGCACCAGGCGGCGAGCAGGCTCGCGTGCGGCGTGCGGCGGGTCCAGGGGTTCGTCGCGCACCTGAGCCTGCCGGTCTCGATGCAGCGAGTCGCGGCCCCGGCGGCCCCGCACGTCGGGCTGGCGTCGTGGCACTGGCCGACGGCGCCCGGCGCTGCGATCGACGAATGCGTACGGCTGCTGGCACGCTCGCCGTTCGTGATCTGGGTCGGCCACGGGGCGCGGCGCGCGAGCGACCGCGTCCGTCAATTGGTCGACCTCACGGGTGCCCCCGTGATGTGTTCGCCGCGCGGCAAGGGCATCTTCTCCGAGAAGGACCCGCGCTTCATCGGAGTCACCGGCCTGGGCGGCCATGCGGAGCTCGAGAGCTTCATGCGCGAGGCTGCGCCGCAGAACGTCCTCGTGCTCGGGACGCGAATGGGCGAAGGCTCATCGTCGTGGTCGGCGAGCCTGGGGCCCCGGGGCTGCTTCGTGCACGTCGACGTCGACCCGGAGGCTTTCGGCGCCGCGTACCCCGGCGCCCGCACCGTGGCGGTCCAGGCGGAGATCGACGCGTTCCTCCGCGCCCTGCTGGCGGCGTGGCCCGCGGACGCCGAGCGGCAGCCATCGCGGCCGACTCGGCGCGGCGAGCCGAGGAAGAGCTCGGAGCGTGCGCCCGCGGGCGCGGTGCGTCCGCGCGTTCTGATGGCCGAAGTGCAGCACGTCGTCATCGACCGCAGCGACGCCGTGGTCCTGGCCGAGAGCGGCAATTCATTCGCGTGGGCGAACCACTGCTTGCAGTTCGAGAGGCCCGGGCGGTACCGGACCAGCCCGAGCTTCGGCGCGATGGGGCAGATGGCGACGGGGGTCGTCGGAGCGGCGCTCGCTCGCCGCGGCAAGGCGGTCGCGCTCGTCGGCGACGGAGCGATGTTGATGCTCAACGAATTGAGCAGCGCCGTGCAGTACCAGGCCGACGCGGTATGGGTCGTACTCAACGACGCACGCTACAACATGTGCCATCAGGGGATGCAGGCGGCGGGCTGGGAGCCGTTCGGTACGGCGCTCCCCCCGACAGACTTCGTCGCCTTGGCGCGCGCCGTGGGGGCCGATGGCATGCGGGTCGAGCGCGAGCCGGAGTTGCGCGCGGCGTTGGAGGCGGCGATGCGGGCCCGCGGGCCGTTCCTGGTGGACGTACGGATCGAAGTCGACGAGCTCGCGCCGCTCGGAGCGCGCAACCGGACGCTCTTCGGTGCGCCGGGGGACCTGACGTGGGATCGTGCGAGGGGAGCGCCGTGAACCGACGCGCGAGGTTGACAGCGATCGCCGTGGCAGTCCCTGACGCGGTGCGACGCAACGACTACTGGCGCTCCCGGCACGCGGATCTGGTCGCCGCCGCCGAGCGGGAGTTCATCAGCACCCCCTGGCGCGACGACGACGGCTCCGACGCGACACGAATCTTCGACGAAGAGATGCAGCCGTACCTCGGCGACCCGTTCCGCGGCGCCAGAGTTCGCCGCGTGCTGGGTCGCGGGGAGACGGTGCTGGGCCTCGAGTGCCGGGCGGCTCAGCGCGCGCTCGCCTGCGCCGGGGTCGCGCCGCGGGACGTCGACCTGCTCATCGCGTCGTCGTTCCTCTCCGATCAGATCGGGGTCGGGAACGCCGCATTCCTGGCGCGCGAGCTCGGGATGCACGGAGCAGCGTGGAACCTGGAGGCCACCTGCTCGAGCGCTCTGGTCGCCCTGCAGACGGCGTCCGGACTCGTCTGCGCGGGGCAGTACCGGCGCGTGCTGGTGGTGACGTCGTGCAGCTATTCGCGCACGATCGAGGAACGCAACATCCTGGCGTGGACAGTGGGCGACGGCGCGAGCGCTTTCCTGGTCGAGCCCGCCGGCGCCGGCGACGGACTGCTCGGGTTCCACACCATGCACACCGGGGCGACCTGCGGCGCCTTCTCGTACGAGCTGACGCTCGACCCGAGCGGAGCTCCGAGGATCACGATGACCGCGAGCCGCGTCGCCGGGCGAGTGTTGCGAGAGACCTCCGAGTACTATGTCCGCACGTGCTGCGCCCGCGCGCTGCGGGCCGCCGGCGTGGCGGTGCGAGACGTCGCCCTGCTCGTGTGCAACACGCCGACCGCGTGGTTCGCCCGGTTCGCCGCGCGCGTCCTGGGGATCAATCCGGACCACACGGTCGACACGTTCCCGCTCTACGGGAACCTGGGGCCGTCGCTGTGGCCGGTGAACCTGCATCATGCGGCGGCGACGAGGCGCCTTCGCTCCGGGGACCTGGTGCTCCTGTACGCCATCGGCAGCGCCTCGGCCGCGAGCGCGGCGGTGCTCCGTTGGGGTGATGTGCGCGTGGGACCGGCGCCGCAACCGGCTTGAGCCCGAATGCCGCGGCTGTCCGGACGTGAGGTCGACGCGGTGCTGGAGGCGCGACGAGGTCGACGGCTCGGGGCTCCACCAGGAGCCGACGAATGTGCTGAACGACCGCCCTCCCGCCGCGGAGGACGTGCCACGCCTCGCCTACACCCGACAGGTGCTCGAGGAGGTACTTCGGCTGCGTCCGCCGACCCACAGGCCGATCAGCAGCGGCAAGAACCCGTTGAGCACGTTGATGGCCAGCATCGCCTCGTGCGACAGCAGGCCGCGGCCGACCAGCAGGAGCGAGGCCATCAGAATCGCGTGCATCAGCACGCCGGTGACGACGACCCACACGCACTGCGCCGGCCGGATCACGCCCGCGCGGACGGCCGTGCGCAGCGCCCACAGGCTGAGCGGCAGGAACAGCACCACGCTGGTCAGCAGCCCGGGGCCGTAGGCCCGCTGCGCCAGCGAGCTGCCGATGTGGATGAGCCCGTTGATCAGCGGGACGCCCCACGCGCACGCGGCCACCAGCGGGTTGCGCCGGCGGAACACCCACGCGGTGACGAAGGCGATCTGGCAGCCGCCGACGTTGACCGCGCACATGGCCGCCTCGTCGGCGGGGCAGTGCGCCAGGTCGCCGCCGTACCCGAGAGTGCGACACAGCTCGGCGAGGAACGCGTAGCGCCGGCCGAGCAGATCGATCCCGTGCTCCTCGAATTGGTGCACCAGGTACATCGGCCACAAGAGCGCCAGCACCCACGCCGGATCGTGCCAGCGCGGGCCGCGGGCCGCGGGTCGCGGGAGCGCCAGCCAGACCACCAGCACGAGGGCGAGCCCGAGCCCGACGAACGGCCAACCGCGGAGGAACAGCTCCATGCGAAGATCCTCGCCCGCGGGCGAGGGCATGTCGAGCGACCCTGGCGCCCGAATCTCGGACCGATCGAGATTCGCGCGCGGCCAGGGTCTGTGGAGAGGTCTCGCCGCGCTCTCGGCCGCCCGGTCTTCGGCGAGCGGCGCCGTCGAGGTTGCGAAGAATACGCGAGGACCGTCCTTCGATCGCGGCGCGCGAGTCCGCGCGAGCGGCACTCTCACGGCACGTTGGCGGCCGCCGGCGTGAGGTTCTTGGTGAATTTCCAGTCGGTGGCCGAGTTGTTGCCGTCCTGGCCGTTGGGCAATCGCGCGAGAGAGCCGGCCCCCGAGGGGTTGTCGATCACGTTGTTGGGCAGCGCCGCGCCCTCGACCAGGCTGACGTTGCCGAGGCCGGCGATGTTGACCGAGGTGATCGGCCCGTCGTACGACAACGCGTCGACCAGCGTCTGGCCGCTCTTGTCGACGATGGCGATCCCGTCGGGGCTGGTGCCGCCGTTCTGGACGATGCCGTTGGCGATCGTGACCTTGAGGGCCGGCGCCGGGACTGCGAAGTTGGCGTTGGCGAGCACGAGGTACTGGCCGGGCTGGATGGTGCCGGCCAGGTTGATGGTCGCGTAGGTGGAGTTGTTGGCGCCGTTGACGAGCACGACCGCGTGGTTGCTCAGGTCGATCGGCGCGGCCGAGGTGTTGAGCAGCTCGATGAACTCGGCGTTGTCGTTGCTCGGCTGGTCGTAGTCGACCTCGTTGATGACGAGGCCGGAGGTCAGGCACGGCGCGCAGTCCGGCCCGCCGCAGTCGATGCCCGTCTCGCCGCCGTTCTTGACGCCGTCGTCGCAGCTCGAGCCGACGCACGTCCCGCCGGTACAGTCGTGGCCGACGCAGTCGCCGTCGACCTCGCACTGGAGTCCGTCGCCGCACGGGTCGCACGAGTCGCCGCCGCAGTCGACATCGGTCTCGTCGCCGTTCTCGGCCCCGTCGTCGCACAGCGGAATGGCGCACTGGCCCCCGTCGCACACGCCGCTCTCACAGTCCGGCCCGACCTCGCAGCCTAGCGCGTCGCCGCACGGGTCACACTCGGGCCCGCCGCAGTCGACGTCCGTCTCCTCGCCGTTGGCCACGCTGTCGTCGCAGGTCGGCGCCGCGCAGGAGCCGTCGACGCAGCTCTGCGTGGCGCAGTCGACGTCGACCTCGCACGCCTGCGACTCGCCGCAGGCCGGGCAGTCGGCGCCGCCGCAGTCGACGTCCGTCTCGGCGCCGTTCTTGGCCTCGTCGACGCAGGTCGCCGCCGGCGGCCCGCAGACCTGGTCGACGCAGCTCGCCCCGGCGCAGTCGGAGTCGGCGGCGCAGGCCGAGCCGTCGGCGCACGCCGGGCAGCCCGGGCCGCCGCAATCGACGTCGGTCTCGCTTCCGTTGTGCTGGCCGTCCTCGCACGATTCGACGACCCCCGTGGTCGTGCCGGTCGTCGCGTCCGTGCTCGCCTCCGTCGCCGTGGAGGTCGTGCTCGTCGCTTCGTCCTCGGTGGTGGCGACGCCCGTGGTGGGATCGATCGCGGTCGTCGATTCGTCGGACGTCGCCGACATCGAGGTCGTGGTCTGCGTCGCACCGACCGAGGTGATCATCGGCGCGGTCGCGGACCCCTGCGTGGAGTCCATGGAATCGTCGGTGCAGGCCGGCACGAGGAGTAACAACACAGCGAGGCGAGGGGGGAGCGTCGACATGCGCGCGAGCCTAATGGAAGCCGCGCGGCGACGCCCAAGCGCGAGCGCACGCCTTCGCTTCGAGACGACGTCGTGACGCCGTCGTGACCCGTCCTGCGATTGTGTGTCGCCCGGGAATGTGGCCTGTGAATTGCGCCAGCATCGTCGCGTCCGCCCGGGTCTCGCGAATCGGTCGGGCCCCGGGGGAGGCACCCGCGAGCGGTCGAGCTGCCCCGCAGAACGCCGCGAGGACCCGCTGCAGAGGGTCTTCCGGGCCGTCGGCGAGGCGCCGGTCTAGACTCGAAGTCGACGACATCCCTCGCATGTCCGACCTCGAGCTGCACATCCCACCGCCCCGAGAGCTCACGCGAGCGTGGCACCGCTCGGTGACGCTGACCGTCCCTCCTGCCGACGTGCTCGAGCACCTGCGGCAGGTCCTGCCGACCGTCGCGGACGGCCGCTACCGGCCCGTCTTGACGGTCGACGGCGAGACGTTCCGCTGGCAGCTGAGGCCCACGAAGGAAAAGCAGCTCGGGCTGGAGATCTTCGGCGTGCTCCACAAGCGCGACGACGGCGGCTCGCGGCTCGATCTCCACTGGGAGGGCCTGCTCCCCAAGCCCCTGCAGCTCCTCGCCGACCCGCTCCTGATGGGCGCAGCGCTGGCCGTGTTCCTGTTCCTCGCCCTGTCCTGGCCGTTGGCCATCGTGTTCGGCCTGCTCCTCCTCGTGCGAGCCGTGGTGGTGCTCGATCAGGACCGCAGCGACGTCCGCGCCGCGATCGCCGAGATGGTGCGCACGCTCGCCGTCGCAGTCCGACCGCTCGAGCTCCCGGCGGCTCCCGGCTCGTACCGCGAGGCGCACGAGGTCGGCCCCGAGAGCGAGCGAGCGCAACCTTGAAGAAGCTCGCCGGCGACGCGCAGGCCCGGCGGCCCGCGACGCACCAGCGCCGCTAGAACGTCTCCCCGAGGCCGAAGTGCACGGCCCACCGCTGCTGATCCGGCGCGTACTCGGACTCGTTGAGCCGCACGCCGAGGTCGAGGCGGAAGGTGCCGATCGGCGTGGTGAGGCGGACGCCTGGACCGGCCGAATAATTGAGGTGATCGAGGCGGAACTCGTTGATGCCGGCGCGGACGTCGCCGATGTCGAGGAAGGCGACTGCGCTCAGCATGTCCGTCACCTGGACGCGCGCCTCGAGGTTGGCGAGGATCATGGTATTGCCGCCGACGGGGATCGATCTGCAATCCGCTTCGCCGGGGGTGCACCCGACCGGGTACACCTGCGGCGACAGCCGTCGCAAGCCCCAGCCCCGGACGGTGTCGGCGCCGCCGAGGTAGAAGCGCAGGTCCAGCGGAGCGCCGCCCCGGGGGCCGAACGGAAAGATCCATCCGAGCTCGATCCGCCCGGCGAACGTCAGCCGCCGGTGAGGCGTCCAGTACAGGCGCAGGCTGGGGCGCACCCGGTGCGCAGTGAAGTCGCCGCCGAGCCCGCTGAGGTCGTAGATCAGGCCCAGGATCGCGCCGTTCTTCGGTTGCAGGACCGAGTCCGTCAGATAGAGGCGGACCGACGGTTCGATGTAGCTCAAGAAGTAAGGGTCGCGGAAATCGAGGCCGAGGATCGTGTCCTGGGAAGAGATCGTCGGAGAGACGTTGAAGAAGTCGACGAAGCGGAAGTTGTAGGAGATCTCGGTCTCGACGAAGCGGCTGAAGAACCGCGACAGGCCCGCCCGCAGCGTCGGGCTGTAGAACTGATATCCCTCCCAGATCCCGAGCTCGAAGGCCGGGGTCAAGGTCGCGGTCGTACGCTTCTCGATCAGCCCCTTCTGGCGGAAGCTCAGGTCCAGCTTGGCGATCGGGCCGTGCTCGCGCGGATTGAGCATGCTCGGGAGCTCCGCGTAGCCGGCGCGCGCGTTGAGGTCGAATCGCGTGAGGTTGGCGCCGAGGTTGCGGTGGGTGTAGAGCAGGCTGCCGCGCTGCTCCCACCGGACCGGGTCGAGGCCGAAGCCCGCGCCCAGCTTGATCGACTGCGGCCGGCTCGGGCGCGCCTCGACCACGAGGTCGAGCTTGTTCGTCCCCTGCGGCCCGTCGCGGGTGTGGACAGTGACGGTGTCGAACACGTCGAGGGCGTACACGGCCGACTCGACCTTGCGCACGAGCTGCGGCGAGTAAGGCCTGCCCGGCGCATAGTCGACTTCGTTGCGGACGAAGCGCTCGGGGATCGGGCCGAGGCCCTCGAAGCGGAGCTTCCCGACCCTGAAGAACCGCCCCGGACGCACGACGAACCGGACATCCGCGGAGCTGCCGGGCACCACGACGGCCGACTCTTTCACCTCGGCGTGCGCGTAGCCGGCCGCCTGAAGGGTCTGCTGCAGGTGATCGACCGAGCGGTTGAGGGCGGGGATCTCGAAGGTACGATCCTCGCGGAGCTCGATCTGCTTGCGCAGCGCCGACTCGGTGACCCTCCGGTCGCGCGGACCGGACGGCGGACCGGCGGGGAACTCGAGGCGAACGCTGCGAACCGGCGTCGGCTGCCCCTCCCGCACCTCCACCCGGATCGTCACGGCGTCGCGCCGTCGACACCGCCGGTGCCGTCGTCGCGGCGTGATCGAGACGACCTGGGCCTCGTAGTAGCCGTACGCGGCGTACACCGCGACGATGCGCTCGGCGTCGATCGGCAGGTTGGCCTCGAGGAACTCGAAGCGCTGCCTCCACGGCAACCGCGAGGTCTCGCCCATGTACAGGTATTTGAGGAGCTCCTTCTTCTTGAATCGCTCGACGCCGACGAACTCGATCGCGGTGATGTCGGCGGTCGAGCCGCGGACATCCTCCTTGTGCGCGCACGCCCCGAGCACGAGCGCCGCGCCGGCGAAGCAGGCCGCGATCGTGCGGTCCGCTCGCCTGCGTGGAGCCTCCGGCGAGCAGGCGGACGAGTTCGTCGCGCGCGACGGGGTCGTGGCTGTGACGCGATCCATTCGCTCGGTTGAACGCCCGGTCGAGCGGATACCTCGGCCCGGCCGTTTCGCAAGCGTGCGCGCGCCCCCGCGGTCGGGACCGACTTCGCCGAGCCGGTGACACCTCGGCGATGCACGAGGACGGCTCGGCTCGCTGCCTCATTCGCATGGCGCGCCGCTCTCCGCTGTGCGTAGCGCCGGCAGTGGGAGCGGCCGGCGCCGGCGCGCGGGCCCGAATGCGCAGCCACGAGGGAAGCCACCAGCCGCCGGGGAGGCCTGACGTGGCTTCATGATCGGGTCGATGTTCCTCATCGTTGCGTGCGCCGCGAATGCCGTCGAGCGCGACGGCCTTGTCCTCGAGCGGGACAACACGGAAGCGCTGCCAAGTGCGCTTATTCGCCGCGCGGCGTTCGACTTCAACGGCTACTGGATGCACCCGGACTTGCGGCCATCCAGCTCGTTGTCGGTCTCGAAGCGTGCGCTCTTCCAGCTGTTCACGCAGGTGGGGTTGGAGTCAGCCATGTCGAAGATCATGTTGCCCAGGGCAAAGTTGGCCAAAAGATCGTTATCGATGGCACCAGCGGCCAAGTCGATGCCAATGGCGCCGTTCTCCTCGGCGGTGTTGGCCTGGAGGACGTTGTCATCCCCGTCCACCTCGATCCCGTCATACCCATTGTTGCGGGCGAAGACGGCGTGAATCACGTTGTCGTGGCTGTGCTCGTCGACGAGGATTCCGTCGGCGCCGTTGAGGTCGTACGTACCGTTCCGGATGAGGACACCACTGCTGCCGAACAGAGCGATCCCGTTGAGTCCGTTCCCGGACGCGGCGACGGGTCCGAAGGTGACGTCGACGGAGCCGAACACGTCGATGCCATCCATGGCGCTGTCTTCGACCCTGGTGTTCATGACGGAGACGTGGCTCGCGTCCTCGATACGCATGCCGGTGTTGAAGCCCTGGACGAACATGTTGTGGATGACGACATCCGCCAGCGGCCCTTGCAGCACGATGCCGGCGCCGGTGCCCGTCGTGCTGGTAATCCGATGGTGGCCTCCGTTGAGCTGGACGTTGCCCACCGTGATGACGATGCCGTCCCCCTCACAGCTCAGGTCGTCGGTGAGCAGGTAAATCCCTGCCGTGTCGATCGTCGAGCAGCTCTCGATCTTCGTCACCTTTGCGCTGGCTGGGGCCGCGCTCAGCAGGATGCTCGCAAGCCCGGCGAGAATCGTCAGTCGCGGCGTGGTACGGTGGATGGCATTTCGTGCGCTGGTCCTCATTGCTTTCCCCTCCCTGTTCGCGGAGCCCGTAGTGACAGCATTCCGAGCCCTCCGCTCGCGGGTAGCAAAAGTTGTAGCCCCTCCGCTCGCCGTCAAGCCGGTTTGCCCGGAGTCTCCGGGAGCGAGAGATCGATGCATCCGTCAAGCATTGCGCCGCGAGTTCGACACGCGCGGACGTCAGGTGCGTGGTGCCCGCCGGGATGCGACCGGCCACGCGCACGTCATGATGGCGCGAGCGATCCAGCGGATCCGGCTCGGCGCGAGAAGACACAGATCCCGCGCCGGCACATGACATCGCGCACAGCCAGAGAGCGTCGCGCTGACGCCGTCCGCTTCGAGGCCGAAGTGCAACGCTCGCCGTGCGGGTGGCGTGAATGTCGAGAGCGGCATTGCGGCGACTGCATCACCGAAAGTCGCAGGCCGGGCGTTCGACGTCCTGCCATGACACCCGCGAGCCGTGAACGCGAGCCTCGCCGTGCTCGCGAGCGAGTCGTCGCCCGAGCCGTCGTCGGCGCTTCGCGTGGACCTCGCGGCCCACGCGTTCTCCGCCGCGCGGACGTCTCGGCGGCTCTCCGCCGCCCCGGCCGTCTGCCTGCGCACGCGCGGGCGACGTCGGCCGCGCCGCCGATCGCGGCTACCCTCCTGCCAGCGATGCCACGGCCCGACGACCTCGCCGCTGCCCCCTCCGCCATGCGCTGCGTCCGTGTGCGCGGCGCCCGCGAGCACAACCTCAAGAACGTCGACGTCGACGTCCCGCGCGACGCCTTCGTCGTCTTCTCCGGCGTGTCGGGCTCGGGCAAGTCCTCGCTCGCGTTCGGCACCCTCTACGCCGAGGCGCAGCGGCGCTACTTCGAGTCGGTCGCGCCCTACGCCCGCCGCCTCATCGATCAGGTGGGCGTCCCCGACGTCGACAGCATCGACGGCTTGCCGCCCGCGGTGGCCCTGCAGCAGCAGCGCGGCGCGCCGAGCGTGCGCTCCTCGGTCGGCAGCGTGACGACGATCTCGAGCCAGGTGCGGCTCCTGTATTCGCGGGCCGGCAGCTATCCGGCGAAGCAGCCGATGCTGTACGCCGAGGACTTCTCGCCCAACACCAGCCAGGGCGCGTGTCCCCACTGTCACGGCCTCGGTCACGTCTACGACGTCACCGAGCGTGCCATGGTGCCCGACGACAGCAAGTCGATCCGCGAGCGGGCGATCGCCTCGTGGCCGCCGGCCTGGCACGGCCAGAACCTGCGCGACATCCTCGTGACCCTCGGCCACGACGTCGACCGGCCGTGGCGCGAGCTGCCGAAGAAGGACCGCGACTGGATCCTCTACACCGAGGAGCAGCCGACGGTGCCGGTGTACGCCGGCTTCTCGCCGGCCGAGACGCGGGCGGCGCTGCGCAAGAAGCTCGAGCCGAGCTACCAGGGCACCTTCATGGGCGCGCGCCGCTACGTGCTCCACACCTTCGCCACCACCCAGAGCGCGCTGATGAAGCGGCGCGTCGCGCGGTTCATGACCGGCACGGTCTGCCCGGTGTGTCACGGCAAGCGCCTCAAGCCCGAGGCGCTGGCCGTGACCTTCGCCGGGCTCGACATCGGCGAGCTGTCGCAGCTGCCCCTCGATCGCCTGGCGGAGGTGCTCGCACCGGCCGCGGAGGGCCGCTTCGACGAGGCCCCTGCGGGCAAGAAGTCCGGCGTGAGCCGGGCGGCCGCGCGCCGCGACACCGCGCGACGTGTCGCCGCCGGCGGCTCGGCCCACGCCGGCGCGCCCGACGTGCGCCGGACCCCTGATTCGTCGCCCGAGAAGCGGCTCGCCGCCCAGCGCATCGCCCACGATCTGCTGGGGCGGATCGCCACGCTGCAGCAGCTCGGCCTCGGCTATTTGGCGCTCGATCGCAGCACCCCGACCCTGTCCTCCGGTGAATTGCAGCGGCTGCGGCTGGCGACCCAGCTGCACTCGAACCTGTTCGGCGTGGTGTACGTGCTCGACGAGCCGACCGCCGGCCTGCACCCGGCCGACAACGAGGCGTTGCTGCAGGCGCTCGAACAACTTCGACGCGCCGGCAATTCGTTGTTCGTCGTCGAGCACGACCTCGACACCATGCGGCGCGCCGACTGGTTGGTGGACGTCGGGCCGGGCGCCGGCGAGCACGGCGGCGAGGTGCTCTACAGCGGGCCGCCGGCGGGCCTCGCGGGCGTGTCCGGCTCGCAGACCGCCCGCTACCTGTTCGCGCCGCCGGCGGCGGAGACGAGGACGCCGCGCGAGCCGGTCGGCTGGCTCGAGCTGCGCGGCGTCACCCGCAACAACCTGCGCGGCCTCGACGTCCGCTTCCCGCTCGGCGCCCTGACTGCGGTCACCGGCGTGTCCGGTTCGGGCAAGTCGAGCCTCGTCAGTCAGGCGCTGGTCGAGCTGGTCGGCGAGCGCCTCGGCCAGGCGGTGGCCGCGGAGGAGGACGAGGACGACGCCGCGGGGCCGCGCGTGGCGACCGCGACGACCGGCAGGATCCACGCCGGCCTCGAGGGCCTGAAGCGGCTCGTGCGGGTCGACCAGCGGCCGATCGGTCGCACCCCGCGCTCGAACCTCGCCACCTACACCGGCCTGTTCGACGCGGTGCGCAAGCTGTTCGCCGCCACGCCGACGGCGCGATCGCGGCGCTACGACGCCGGGCGCTTCTCGTTCAACGTCGCCGGCGGCCGCTGCGACACCTGCGAGGGCGAGGGCTTCGTCAGCGTCGAGCTGCTGTTCATGCCGAGCGTGTACGCCCCGTGCCCGACCTGCCAGGGCGCGCGCTACAACGAGAAGACGCTGCAGGTGACGTGGGGCGGCAAGAACATCGCCGAGGTCCTGCGCATGACCGTCGACGAGGCGCGCGACTTCTTCGCCGAAGAACCCTCGGTGCACCGGCCGCTCGCGCTGCTTCACGACATCGGCCTCGGCTACCTCCGGCTCGGCCAGCCCGCCACCGAGCTGTCGGGCGGCGAGGCCCAGCGGATCAAGCTGGCGACCGAGCTCCAGCGGGCGCAGCGCGGCGACACCCTGTACGTCCTCGACGAGCCGAGCACGGGCCTCCACCCGGCCGACGTCGACAAGCTGATGGCGCGCCTGCAGGGCCTGGTCGACGCCGGCAATACGGTGGTGCTGGTCGAGCACGACCTGCGGATCGTCGCCGCCAGCGACTGGGTGATCGACATCGGCCCCGGCGCGGGCGAGGCCGGCGGCCGCGTGGTCGCCAGCGGGCCGCCGCAGGTCGTGTGCGCGGTGAAGGAGAGCCGCACTGCCCCCTATCTGCGGCGGCAGTTCGGCGAGGCGCGCGAGCGCGGCTGAAAGCGCCTCGCGGCCGCGCGGGCGATGACTCGGAGGACCTGGGGTCGTCGACACGCGGCCAGTTCCGCGCGGGACGACCGCGCCGGGCGATCGTATCGATGGATCCCGGCAGCTCCATGAAGCATGGCGCCGCCGAATCGACCGGTCCCCGGCAATTGTGCCGAACATTCAGCGAGTGGTCGAACGATCACGCCCGCTCGCGCATAGGGGGTCGATCCTGACGACGACGGCACCTCATCGAGATGCCCGGGCACCGGCGATTGTCGGGCGGAATGCAGCGAACGGTCGAACGATCGCGCCAGTAGGAGTAACGCCATCGGCGGCCTCCGAGACGCCCCGAGCGAATGGCGTGAGACGATCTGCAGGCGGCGGCGCGGCGATGCCTTGACTATCGTGCGTCGTCTGAAATAATCAATAAACCGTCGGGCGCGAATGGGTCGAGTCCGACGGCCTGACAGTGAATCTGGAGGTTATCATGCGTTTCCTTTCTCTCGTGTTGCCCGCTCTGACCATGGTGTTGGCTTTCGGCGCCCTCGGCCCGACGGAGGGCTCGGCCTCCGCGGCGATCTGTTGCGGCGCGACGGTCTGCCAGAGCCTCGATCCGCCCCCGATCTGCGAGACCTGCACCCCGACGTGCACCGACGACGAGCCGATGCCCGTCGCCAGTGAGATGGTCTACGACGCGGTCGAGGGCATCTGCTACGAATCGATCGATTCCGGCCCGACCCCGTGCGACTCCGCCGAGGGCGCGCAGAGCGACGAATCCGCCGAGTAGCCTCGCCGCCATCGGCCGAGAGCGCGGCGAATGACGCGTAGAAACTGACCTCGACCAGGCGCTCGTGCCTGCCGAGGGACGGTCGATCGTTCACAATGGCTGCGCCGGCGGGCCCTACACGACGTAGAGCCCGCCGGCCGCTTTCCGCTCGACGCTCGCCCGCCCTGGGCCATGG
Source organism: Nannocystis punicea (assembly GCF_026965555.1). GTDB lineage: Bacteria > Myxococcota_A > Polyangia > Nannocystales > Nannocystaceae > Nannocystis > Nannocystis punicea. Next base: position 8,941,974 of record NZ_CP114040.1, read on the forward strand.
CCGGCCGTCACCCGTTCATCCTCGCCCGGCTTCGACCGCTCGCTCGCGGGCGCCGGGCCTCGCGATCCGTACAATAGACATAGCCGCACGGGCGCGCTCGACATCATGCAGTCGCACGAATTCTCGAGCCCGCGGTGGCCAGATCTGGACATCTGCTGGTCGTGTTCGAACTTGCGGCTCACCTCCGATCGGCCGTATCTTCTCCGCGATGAGGGTGGCTCGCAGTGATGTCATTGCGCTCGCGTCGCTGGCGGCCGGCGAGCGGCGGCGATTGTTCGACGACCTGTTTCGCGTCCACGAGGCGTGCTTCGCCGGCGCCAGCCGCGAGGCATTCGCCGCCCGGATCGGCGCCGCGAGGGGCGAGCGGCCCGTGATCGTCGTCCACCGCACCGCCGCCGGCGAGGTCGTCGGCTACTTCGCCGGGCATGAGTTCCGGCGCGAGCTCGGCGGACGCGGCTGCGCGATCCTCTGCGGCGACGGCGGCCTGCTGCGCGAGTACGGCGACGGCCTCGCGTTCGGCCTCGATCTCAAGACCGCGCGCACTCTGGCCCTGCAGGCCCCGCAGCGGCCGCTGGCCTACCTCGGCTGCCTGGTGCATCCGGCCGGCTACGAGCGGCTGGCGCGGTCCCTGGGCCCGATCCGGCCGGGCCCGGGGCGCGCGCCGGACGACGCGACGCGGGCGCTGATGGCCGAGCTGGCCGAGGCTTGCGGGCTCGCGCGGGTCGGCGACGATCCGCTGGTGCGCCGCGTCGGCTGGGCCGCGCGCGAGACCGAGGCCGAGCGGACGTTCTGGCGCCGCAGCGCGCGCCCCGACGTGCGCTTCTTCGTCGCGGCCAACCCCGACTACGACCAGGGCCACGGGCTGCTCGCACTGGTGCCGCTCGGCGTGAAGGACATCGCGGCGGCGACGGTCCGGTCCGCCGCGCAGGCGAGCTCGCGCGAGCTCGAGGCCGCCGCCGACCGGGCCCGCGGCCTGCCGCTGCTGTCGCGCTGGCTGGTCCCGGCCGCGATCGTCGGTCGGCTGCGCGCAGTGCCGCTGTTCGAGGGCCTGACGCCGGCGCAGCTGGAGAACCTGGCCGAGCGCGCGGAGCTCGTGCAGGTGCCGGCCGGGCGGGTGCTGGTCGAGCGCGGCGACAGCAGCGGCGACCTGTTCGTGATCGCCGGCGGCGAGGTGCTGATCGTCGCGCCGGGCGCGGCGAGCGAGGCGCAGGTGCTCGACCGCCTCGGCTCCGGCGAGGTGTTCGGCGAGATCGCGGCGCTCACCGGCGAGCCGCGCTCGATGACCGTGCGCGCCGCGACGCCGGCGACTCTGGTGCGGATCGCCCGCGCCCAGCTGCACGCGGTCATGGCCGCCGATCCCGCGCTGACGGCGAGTCTGTGGGGCCGCCTGAGCGAGCGCCGCTTCGACGACGTCACCGCCGGCGAGGCGGCGTTCGCCGGGACCACGCGCGAGTCGCGACGCGAGCACCTGCGCCGGGGCATCCCCGCGATCGTGGCCGCCGGCGAGTCGCAGGCGTGGCGCGGCGTCGGCCACGTGTTCGTCGCCGGCGGCGAGGTCGACTGCGAGCGCGGTCCGACCCGCATCCGCGGCCGCGCGCCGCTGCTGCTCGCGGTCGGCGACGAGCTGCGACTCACCGCACTCGCAACCGCGCGAATCGTCCGCCTGCCGGCGATGACCGCCCCGGCGGCGGAGTCCCGGCAATTCCGCGTGCACCCGCTGCTGGCACGATTGAGCGACGAGACCTTCGCGGCGCTGCTGGCCGCTGCGCGGCCGCTCCGGGCGCTGCGCGGCCAGAGCCTGTTCGCCGCCGGCGACGTCGCCGACGCGTTCTATCTGGTGCGCTCGGGCGCGGTGGAGATCTGCGTCGACGATGTCGTCGTCACCACCCTCGGCGCCGGCGAGTGCTTCGGCGAACGCGGCTTCGACCCCGCGCACTCGGGGCGACGCACCGCGAGGGCCCGCGTGGCCGCCCCGAGCGACCTGCTGCGCGTCCCCGGGCCGGTGTTCGCGACCCTGGCCGGACCGCAGCTGTTCGCCGCGGCACCGCCCGCGGGCGGCGTGCGCGACGATCTGGCGCCGCAGCTGCGCGCCGCGTGGGCCGACGCGCCCGCGAGCGCCGTGGCGATCCACCACCTGCCCGCCGGCGCGGTGATCATGCGCGAGGGCGAGGTCGGCGACGCGGCATGGTTCGTGGTCGAGGGCGCCCTGCGGATCGATCGCGGCGGGGTGACCGTCGATCGCGTCGGCCCGGGCGAGTGCGTCGGCGAGCGGGCGCTGCTGATGCACACGCCGCGCACCGCGACGGTGATCGCCGAGACCGCGGTGGTGGCCCACCGCGTCGACGCCGGCGAGTTCGCGGCCTGGACCGCCGGGCATTCGCGCCTGCGCGATCTGTTGGCGACCGTCTCCGCGGTCCACGGCGCCGGCGGGACGACCGTGCACTGCGGCTCGTACGAGGGACGCGCGAGCATGACCGCGGTGACTCGCTTGCCCGACGGCCGCCTGTTCACCGCGACCAAGCTGGTCGACGAGCCGCTGCTGCTGCTCACCGCGCACGACGGCGGCGGGCCGCCGACCGGTCAGCTCGAGCACGCGCGCGCCCCCGCAGGCTCGCGGCGACGGCTCGAGGTCCGCGGCGATCGCCCGCTGTCGCTGCTGCTCGAGGGCGACCTCGGGCCCGCGGCCGCGTACGGCGAGCGCCTGCGCAGCGACCGGCCGCTGACCCTCGGCGAGCTCGAGCGCTTCCGCTGGACCGGCGAGCTCGGCGCCCCGAGCTCCGGCCCGCGCCGGCTGCTGTGCGGCTGCGTCGGCCTCACCCGCGCCGATCTGCAGGTGCTTCAAGGGACAGGTTGCGACAGCGCCGAGGCGGTGTGCGCCCGCACCGGCGCGGGCGGCGTGTGCGGCGGCTGCGTGCCGCTGGTGCGCCGACTCCTCGCCGACCCGGCCACCGAGGCTCCGGCGGCCGCCGACGAGGTCGACCTCGACGGCCTCGAGGCCTCGCTCGACGCGCCGCGCCACGTCGACGGCGCGCGCAGCCTGGTCGGCCCCGAGTCGGCCACCTGGTCGGTGTACGGCGAATCGGTGGCGATCCTCGGCGGGGCGCGGGCGCTGCTCATGCAATTCGCCCACCCCGCCGCGCAGGGCTTCGCCGAGCACTCGAGCTTCCTCTCCGACGCCGGCCAGCGCTATCACAGCACCCTGCAATCGATGTACAGCCTCGCGTTCGGCGACGGCGCGACGCTGCTGCGAATGGCCCGCACGATCCACGAGAAACACGCCCGCGTGTCCGGCCGCTACGCCCGCACGTCCGGCCCGTTCCGCGCCGGCGATCGCTACTCTGCCAACCAGATCCCGCTGCTGCTGTGGGTCGCGGCCACGGTGACCGACACCACCGTGCACACCTACGAATCGCTGGTCGGCCCGCTGTCGCTCGCCGACAAGGACCGCCTGGTCGCCGAGGCGGCGCGGATGTACGGCCTGTTCGGGATCCCGCGCGACCGCCAGCCCGCCGACTGGCGAGCCTTCCGCGCCTATGTCGACGGCGTGCTCGCGTCCGAGATCCTCCATGTCAGCGAGCACTCGCGGAAGCTGGCGCGCGCGGTCCTCACCGCGCCGACGCGGGCGAGCGAGCCGGCCTTCGCGGTCCTGCGCCGGCTCACCGCGCGCTGGCTGCCGCCGACCCTGCGCACCGCCTACGGCATGGACGAGGGGCCGCTCGAGCGAGCCGCCGGCGCCGCGCTCGAGCGGGCCCTGCGAGCCGCGGTGCCCCGCCTGCCGCCGTCGCTGCGGATCTGCCCGGCCCGCCTCCACGCCGAGCGCCGCCTCCGCGGCGAGGACGGGCCCGATCCGGCCGGCGTGCGCGTCGAACAGCTCCTCGCCGCGGCGCTCGGCGTCCGCTGAGGCGCCGCTCACGGCGCAGCGGCGACGCCGAAGACCGCGGCCATCCGCTCGACGTCGAGGCGATCGACCAATCGACTCAGCGCGCGATGGATCACGAACGCGGTCGGCAACGACAGCGGCCGCCGCCACAGCGGGCGCGCCAGCGTGGCGAACGAGGGCGGCCGGCGGTGCTTCAGCAATTCGTCGTAGAAGGCGTGGCAGAGCTGAAACCCCAGACTCGACGCGCGCAGGCTGGCGAGCGAGTAGCGATCCAGCGGCGCGTCGAAGCCGGTCTGGAGCGCCTCGGCGATCGCCTCGCCCGCGATCCGCCCCGAGTGCAGCGCGATCGGGATGCCGGCGAAGATGATCGGCGTGTTGAGGCCCGCGGCGTCGCCGATCAAGATCAGCCGACCGTCGCGGAGGCGCGAGAGGTGGCGATAGGGGATCCGCGCCCCGTGCACCGCGGCGACCGGGAGGTCGCCGACGAGCGCCCGATAGCGCGGGCGCGCCAGCAGCTGCTCGAGCACCGCGCGCGGCTTGTCGACCGCGATCCCGGCGATACCGACGACCAGCAATTCGGGGTCCTTGGGGAACACGTAGGCGTAGCCGGTGCCGAGCAGGTCGGGCTCGACGTAGAAGTCGAGCGAGGTGATGCCGTGCCTCGTGCGATACCAGTGCTCGACCGCGATGCCGCACATCGACTCCGGCAATTGCTCGGGGAACAGCTTGCGCCGCACCGTCGACATGCAACCATCGGCGCCGACCAGGAACTTCGCCCGCGCCGCGCCCTTCGAGGTGCGCACGGTGAAGCCGTCGGCGTCGCGCTCGACGTCGAGGAGCATGGTGTCGAACAGCACCTCGGCGCCGGCCGCCCGCGCGGCCTCGGCCAGGTGCTCGTCGAAGCGGTTGCGATACACGGTGCGGTAGCGCATCGGGATCGTCAGCAGCCGCTGGACCGCGTCGCGCACCCGCACCTTCGGGGTCGAGAAGCCGAGCGCGCCCGGGATCCCGTAGGGCTCGAACAACACCTCGGGGATGCCGCCGCCGCACGGCTTGTGCCAGCCCGGGCTCTTCTTGTCGACGAGGAGGACCGAGGCCCCGCGCGCCGCCAGCTCGCGCGCGCAGGTGGTGCCGCTCGGGCCCCCGCCGACGAGGATCACGTCGTACTGCGCGCGCATCACGAGGCCTCCGCGGTCGGTCGCGCCTCCTCGAGCCGCGGCACGTGGACCGTGCGCGCGCGCGTCGTCGCCTTGACGACGGTCGACGGCGTCACCTCGACCACCACCGGCGCCTGCGCCGACAGCTGCGCCCCGCCCTGCTCGACCAGCACGTCACCGCTGGCGACGATCACGAACGCAGCGTCGACCACGGGCAGCCGAACGCCGGCCTCGAGCTCGGCGGTGCGGCCGCGCCGGGCCCACGCGAACCGCTCGTCGCGGCCGAGCTGGCGGTGACGGCCGACCGCGCGCAGGTGGTCGTCGAAGATCCGGGCCGCGAAGACCTCCCAGATGGCCTCGCCGAGCGGCGCGCGCTGCATCGCCGCGCGCAGGGCGGGCCCGGGGATCCGCACCAGAGTGGTGGGAATCACCGTGCGCACGGTGGCCCGGCGACGGCCGCCGGCCAGCACCGCGATCTCGCCGAACAGCGAGCCCGAGCCGAGCTGGTCGATCATCCCCTCGCCCTCGGCGGCGGTCGCCTGCACCGCCACCGCGCCGCGGGCCACGACGTACAGCTCGTCGCCCGCGTCGCCCTCGCGGAACAGGGTGTGCCCGGCGGGCAATGCCACGACCGACGCCAGCTCGACCACGCGTTGCAGGTCGGCGCCGTCCAGCGCGGCGAACAGCGGCACCGCCTGGAGCTGCCGCCGCACCGCGCGCGGTCGCAGCAATCGATCGACGAGCGGCAGCCGCTGCACCACCGCCAGCGTCCCCTCCATCAGCAACCTGGCCCGCTCGCGGGCGATCCGCGAGGCGATGCCCGTGAGCATCGAGGCGGTGATCGGGAACATCGTCACCAGGCCGTTGCCCTGGCTGTACGCCGGGTTCATGGCGATGAAGAAGCGCACCGCCGGCTTGTCGGAGCGCCGCCAGTAGTCGCGCTCCGCCTCGCTCTCGCGCGTCGGCATCGACCCGGCGCGGATCAGCGGCTGCTCCGCGTCGATCCGCCGCATCTGGAATTCGTCGGCCAGCTCGACGATGAAGTCGTGCATGTCCGGCGGCACCGGCTCCTCCGGCCGCGGCCAGAACACGTCGACGTAGCGCGCCACCTGCAAGTAGCTCGACGGGTGGACGAAGGAGCCCATGCCGTACATCGGCCGCCCCGGGTGCGCCAGCCGCTGCTTCAGCAGCACGCCGAGCGCCCAGCCGATGTTGGCGTTGCGCCCGCGATAGGCGCGGAGCATGCCGACCGACGAGCGGACCACGGTCGTCGGCACGCCGCGGAATCGACGCTCGAGGAAGTGAATGGCGAAGTAGCCGACGATCCGGTCCTCCGCGTTGCGGTGCAGCAGGATCGTGGTGAACTCCGACTTCGGCGAGACCATCCCGTGGACGATGTACTCGCGGGTCGCCCCGGCGAAGATCTCGGCGTAGACCGCGAGCAGCGCGTCGGCGAGCGCGTCACGCTCGGCCGCCGACATCGTCGCCGGGACCACCGCCTCGCTGCGGACCACCCGCTCGCGCCGCTTTCCGACCGGCGCGTTCACTGCCCGCGCCCCTTCGTCTTGAGCAGCTCGCGGTACACCTTGGCGCTGAGCGGCGCGAACATCTCGAGCACCCCGATCTCCTCGACCGTGAGCTCCGGGTGGTACGCCTTGAGCAGCAGGACCGCGCGCTGCTGGTCGGTCCGGTTCCAGGCCTCGTGGTCGAAGGTGTCGTCGAAGATCACCATGTCGCCGCTGGCCCAGCCGCGCGTCTCGTCGTCGACGCGGATCGCGGTGTCGCCCGGCGGCACCGCCAGCGGCAGGTGCAGCGTCAACTTGGCGTTGCTGCCGCCGAAGTGCGGCGGGATGTGGGTCCCGGGCTCGAGGACCGAGAGGAACAGCTCGAAGCGGTCGAGCTGGGCCGGGCCGAAGCGATCGGTGATCGCCTTGATCGTCGGCACGCGCTCCAGCAGCTCGAGATCGGGCTGATAGTCCTTGAAGAAGAACAGGTTCTTCCAGCCGCGGATCCGCTCCGGCTCGACGGACAGGTGATCATACGGCACGCCCATGCGCGAGGTGTCGAGCTCGCGGATCTCGGCCGCGATCGCCTCGCGCCCGGCCTCGAACGCCACGATCATCTCCGTGAGCCGCCCGCACTGCTCGCGCGTCCAGAACGGCCGCGCGGTCAGCCCCGGCGTGTGCACCCAAGTCGGCCGCTGCCGCTCGTCCGCGACGGCGGCCGATTCGAAGCTGGAGAGGGTGCTGGCCGCGATGCGGGCGACCGCGGCGGCGCCGTAACGCTCCGCTGCGGCGGCCGCGACCGCGGCGATGCCTCGATCGACCTCGGGAATTCCTGTTTTCATACGGATGATCGCCTGCTGACAGTTGTCTCGCGCGGGTGCCCAGCAACAATCGAGCCACCGCGGCCTGGACTCTACGGCGACGCCATTCTCGAGGCAAGCGGCGCGTGCAGCCCCGCGTTCGCTCGCGGCCGATCGGCGAGTCGGCAAAATCGGCCGGCAAAACTCGCCGGTCGATCCTGCCGACCCGGAGAAACACCCTTATCCGCGCGGCATGTCATTCGCGTCGAGCCAGGGCCGCGGCCCCGCCGACGCGGACGTCGACGGCACGCCGGCCGCGAACGCGCGCGAACGATCGGTGATGCTGCCGCTAGCGACGACCCGGCGGCCGTCCGCACTCGCTGAACCTCGCCAGCGCGGCGCGAACCCGCGGCGCTCCGCCGGCCGAGTGAGGACGGCTGCACGTGGCCGACCTCGTCACGAGCACGCCACGGTCCAGCGTCGGGTCCGTGCGCTTCGACGAGTCGCTCTCACGAACTTCGGCCGAGCCCCGCTCCCACCATTCGGGCGAGGCCTGCTCCCATGAATAGGGTGATTGCATTGTCGCTTCGCGGCGCGGGAGGTCTCCGGCGCGGAGGAGATTCGCCGAAACGAACACCTGTCCTATCGGCCAGCTTCCGCCTCGCCGGCGAACGACCGGCCATTTCGCGGCTCGCGCTCGGGGGGCCGCTGTTCGTCGCGTCATGGCGGGTCGCGGTCCGCGCGGCGCGAGAGGGAGCCCACGTTCACCGCGAACGCCGCGATGTCCGGTCGTGAGGCGAACCGGGATAGGGTCGCGCCGCGTGTCCCTCTCGACCGCCAACCTCGCGATCTTCACCGCGATCACCGCGGTGCTCGACGGCGTCGATCGCCGACCCGCGGCGCTGGCGACGGTGATCGGTCGCAGCGGTTCGGCGCCGCAGGTGATCGGCGCGCGGCTGTTGCTTCACGACGACGGCCAGATGTGCGGCACCGTCGGGGGCGGAGCGATCGAGGCCCAGGTGCTGGCGGCGTGCCGCGCGGTCCTGGACGACCGGCGTCCGCGGCGGGTCGCGGCCAACCTCGTGCGCGACCTCGGCATGTGCTGCGGCGGCAGCATGGACGTGTTCGTCGAATACCTGGCCCCGCCCGGCGCGGAGGACCATGTCTGAGCGCCGGTCCGCGCGGCTCCTGCGGCTGCTCGCCTGTCCGCAGCACTGCCTGACCTTCGCGGCCCTGACTGTCGGCGAGGCGTGGCTCTGCGTCCGCGCGAGCGCGCTCCCGTTCGTCACGTCCGCGGGCGCGTGGCTCGTCGGGCTCGCGCTCTGGACCCTCCTCGAGTACCTGCTGCACCGATTCGCCTTCCACCTGCCGCCGGCGCACCCACTCGCGCTGTTCGGGGCGCGCCAGCACTTCGACCACCACGCAGCGCCGGAGCGCACGCCGATCACCAAGCCACTCGTGCTCACCGCGCCCGCGCTGCTGGCGGGTCTCGCCGCGGCGAGCTGGCTGACCGGCTCCGACCTCGTCGCGCCGCTGTGGGCCGGCCTCGTCGCGGGTTACCTCGGCTACGAGGTGATGCACGTCGCCGCCCACGTGCTCGCGCCGGCGGAGCACCCGCTGTCGTCGTTCCAGCGCGCGCACCTCGACCACCACGTCGACATCCGCAGCAACTTCGGCATCACCAGCCCGCTGTGGGACGTGCTGCTCGCGACGCGCCGGCGCTGAGCCGTCACGTCGGCCGCCTGCGCCGCGGTCGCAGGTCGAAGCGATAGCCCGCCTGCACCACCCCGCGGGCCAGGAACGGCGCGCCCGCCAGCGGCGCCTGCAGCTCGACGGACAGCTCGAAGCCGCGGGCCGCGAAGGTGAGCCCCTGGCTGACGATCACCCGCGTCACGCCGTTGGTGTTGGCGTTGCCGACCGGCATCGCCCCGTACACGCCGAGCCGCAGCCACAGCAGGCGGTGCAGCTGGACCTGCGAGAACAGCGACGCCTCGACCTCGGACCGGTTCATCGGGTTGACGATCGGGGCCGGGCCGTGCGCGTGGTGGTCCCCGCCCGAACGGGTCAGCGCGCGGCCGAAGCCCGCGGTGCCGGAGAACTGCACGCGGCCGCGATCGACGAGCCACCAGAACTCGGGCATGAGCATGACGTGCCCCATGCCGAGGCCGGCGTCGGCGCTGCCGGTCGGGAAGGTGGCGCCGAGGCCGAGGCCCGCGGTGAGGTGATGATGCGACCACGAGGGGATCGGCGCGCGCACTGCGAGCGCGAGGTCGCCGATCCCGACGTGAGCCAGGCCGTTGCGCACCAGGCGATAGGCCGGCAGCGTCAGCTGGACCGAGACGCGCCGGTGGCTGTAGCCGAGCATCGGCGCGAGCCCCTCGAAGTCGCCCTCGTAGCTGCGGTTGCGATAGCCGGCCGCGTCCATGCGCACGCCGACGCTGAGGCCCGGGTTGCGCCAGGTGGTGCCGCTCCAGCCGTGACACTGCTCCGCCCGCGCCGGCGTGGCCCACAGCAGCGCCGCCGCGACGATCAGGGCGCGCCGCACGCGATCCACTCACCCAGCTGGCGCCGCTCGTCCTCGGTGGGCTGCGGATCGCCGATCGGCATCGCGGTGTTGACCGCGTCCGGGCCCGCGGCGGCCCCCTCGTCGATGTGCTCGAGCTGCTCCCGCACCAGCGCCGCGGTCTCGAAGTTGTGATCCGACGGCGCCCCGCTCCGCTGCGAGCCCGACAGCGAGGTGCTGTGACAGCGCGTGCAGTAGTTGCTCATGAAGTCCTTGCCGAAGCTGTCCCAGGTGAGCGTCGAGTCCTCGGGGCAATCGGCGCCCGACGGGGTGCCCTCGCCGTGATCGTGGCCGTGCTCGCAACCCGAGGTCACGAAGAGGACGAGCGCGGCGGTGAGGCCCAGCAGGAGACGGCAGCTTCGCATGACGCCAGGATGCCGAGGTCTCGCGCAGCGGCGCACGCCTGCGTCACCGTGTCGCACGTCGGCGCCTCCTCCACGAGCGAGGCCCATGCGGCAGATCGTCGCACTCCTCCTGGCCAGTCCCGCGGATGCGGTCGAGCGGGAGGCCGGGAATTCGCGGCCATCCTGTCCTCGCCGGGCCGGCGCCGCCCGCGGAGGGGTCTGCGGAGGTGACCGCGCCGGACGCGGTGGCGCGGACGACGGAGCGACCGCCGCCGCCCGCTCACGCCGAGCCATGAGCCCTGCCCCGAAACGCATGGCGAACTGGCGCAGCCCCTGCTCGGCCGGCCGCTGCAGGGAACATGTCTCGAGGGACAACCCCCGAGCGAGGGCGCAGCTCCGACGGACGTCCGCGGCGGGGCGCAATTCGACGGGTACCCTGGCGCGGTGTCCTGCTTGCGAGGAGCTCGTGCGAGCGTCGAGGTGGCGTTCTCGGTGAAATCGGGCGAGCGGGCGCGCGTGAGGCTGCCTCTCGACCCCGAGGATCCGGCCCCGCAGAGAATCACCCTTCTCGAGCGCACTCACGGGCGCTGCCGGCCGCTCGTGGCGACCGAGGACGAGCGAATGCGACGTCGATCGAACGAGCGCCCTCGGTGAGTGGAATCGCCGCTCCCTCGTCGCATTCGCCAGGTCGCCGTCACCCCGCTCAATTCGCGGCCCGCCGCCGCCAGGCCTGCGGCGAATGGCCGGTCCAGCGCTTGAATGCGCGGTGGAACGCGCTCGGCTCGGAGAACCCCAGCAAATAGGCGACCTCGGAGATCGACAGCCGGCGGTCCTCGAGGTAGCCGCGCGCCAGCTCGCAGCGCAGGTCGGCGAGCTGCTGCTGGAAGCTGGTGCCCTCGCCCTGCAGGCGGCGGTTCAGCGTGCGCACCCCGATCGCCAGGCGACGGGCGATCTGCTCGCAGGTCGGCGTGCCGCCGCGCAGCTCCTCGCTCAGCGCCTGCCGCAATTGTTGAGTGAGATCGCTGGCCGGCGGCAGGCGGGCGAGCACGGCCGCGGCGGCCCGCTCGAGCACCAGCCGCAGGCGGGCGTCGGCGCGCGGCTGCGGCAGCGCCAGCACCGACCGCGGGAAGCGGACCAGCGTCTCCTCGGCCTCGAAGCGCAGCGGGCACGCGAACACGCGCTCGTACTCGGCGAGGTGACCCGGGGCCGGATAGTCGAACCGGATCTCGGTCGCCGCGAAGCCGTCCCCGACGATCCCGCGGAAGCGGGTGAATATGCAGCCGAGCGTGAACTCCGTGGTGTACGGCACGACCAGTCCGAAGCTCGGCGGCAGCTCGAGCCAGAGGCGGCCCTCGTCGTCGTCCTGCTCGAAGCGCAGGTGGAAGTCGGCGCGGATGATGCGAAAGTAGCGGGCCAGCGCGGCGATCCCCTCGCCGAGGGTCGGCGCCTCGTTGGCGACGTAATCGACGACGTCGAAGTGGCCGAAGGGGACGGCCTCGGCGGCGTGCAGCGCCAGCGCGGGGTCGCGGCTGCGCTGCAACGATTCGCGCCACAGCGCCGCGCGCAGGGCCGGCGCCAGGCTGTAGTCGGCGTCGTCGGCGGCCTCGCGATCGATGCCGATGTCGGCGAGCAGCGCCTCGACGTCGACCCCGGCCAGCGCCGCGCCGATCAGCGGCGGGCAACAGGCGGTATTGAGCGGCACGTCGAAGTCGGCCGGCGGTCGCGACATGACCGCGGGTTTGTCGGACTCGGTCAAGTCTTTGACGCGGTCGGTCATCGCTGGGTTTGCCGCGCCCGGCTACGGTAACAGCATGCCCACGACCGATCCAGCAGCGCCTCGCGCTCCTTCGCTCGTCCTCGCGCTCGCGCTCGCGACTGCGAGCTGCGGCGTCGCCGATGCCAGCCCCCAGCACCAGGCGCCCGCGGCCGCACCGAACCCATTCCTCGCCCCGGGGACCGCGAGCGCCCCGCAAGCGCTCGCCGGGCACATCGAGGAGCGGCTGGTGGCCGGCTCCTACGTCTACCTGGCCGTCCGCGGCGGCGACGGCGAGCTGCGCTGGGCCGTCGTCCTCGGCGACGCGCCGCCCGTGGGCGCCGACGTCGCGCTCACCAGCACGGCCCGGCGCACCGACTTCCACTCACCGCGGCTCCGGCGCGACTTCGCCGAGCTGCACTTCGCGGTCCTCCGCTGATCTCAGGAGCATCACCATGTCGATTCATTCCTATGCCCTCCCCCTCTCCCTCACCCTCGCGCTGGCCGCCTGCGGCGACACGGAGGCCGACAGCGACAGCTCCGGCACCACCCACGCCGACGATTCGACCGGCAGCGGCGAAGCGGCGTGCGTCGAGGACGACCTCGATCCCATGCCCTTCGCCGGCCCCGGCTACGACGCCGACAAGGGCGGCCTGCAGGAGCCGCTGCAGGACAAGTACGTGGCGAGCACGACCTTCCTGGTGCTGCGGCCCGAGACGGCGCAGGACTTCGGCGCGACGGTGCAGGCGATGATCCCGGTGCTGACGTCGAACCCGGGCCTGGTCGGCTTCTCGACCGCGACCTCGGCGAAGTGCGGCACTGCGCGGACGCTGACCGTGTGGCGCGATCAGACGGCGATGATGAACTTCGTCGCCTCCGACGAGCACGTCGCCGGCATGACGCGGGCCCAGGAGTTCAGCACCACCGGCACCGTCACCTCGTGGGAGGTGACCCGCGCCGAGCTGCCCCTCGGCTGGGACACCGCGATCGCCCGGGCCACCGCGGCCACGCCGTCCTATTGATAACAGGACGACCTGCCGTCGCCGCGAACGCCCCGCCCGCCATTCGCGGGCGGGGCCCTGCGCCTAGAACGGCAGGTAGAGGCTGCAGAGGAAGTTGTCGTCCCACGTATGCGGGTCGGCGAACTCGTGCCATTGCACGCAGCGGTTGCCGCGGTCGGGCCCGTCGTACCTCCAGTTGAAGAACCACTTGCTGTTGACCGGGACGCACAGGTAATTGTCGTTCCAGGTGTCCGGATCGGCGGGCTCGACGATCTGCGTGCACCGCATGCCCGGGATCGGGCCGGACATCGACCACTGCGCGCCGATGTCCTTGTCGGAGCAGAAGTAGTTGTCGTCCCACGCGTACGGGTCGGCGTACTCGGCGACCTGAATGCAGTGCTTGCCCGGGATCGGGCCCCACGCCGACCACGAGAGCGTCAGGCGCTCGCCGTAGATCGACTGGATCCCCAGGACGTCGTCGTGCCGGAGGTTGGGCTTCGGATCCTGGTAGAACGCGTACATCACCGCCTCCGTGTCGTCCGAGTGATCCAGGCCCAGCGCGTGCCCGATCTCGTGGAGGGCGACCGAGCGCAGGTCGATCACCCCTGTGCCGCCGCCGAGCGCCCAGGTCTCGGCCTCGTCGAAGTGGATGTCGCCGCCGATGCCGCTCCCCGGCGGCCAGGCGTGGGCGAGCACGCTGCCCTGGCCGTCGAACGGCCAGTTGTCGCCGTGGTTGCCGGCGCCGAAGCTGATCTCGATGTCGGCGTCGCTGTCCTCGTAGAACAGCAGGTCGGTCACCGCGCTCCAGCGCGCGAACGCCTCGGCGACCGCGCCGCGGATGTCGTCCTGGGACAGGTCGGGGCTGAAGTTGCGGAAGCGGTACAGGACCTGATGGTCGCCCCACTTCTGGCCCGACGGGGCGTACTGCGCGGGCCCCTTGAGCGGCCGCGGCTGCGCGTAGTGATCGGGGAAGCCGCAGCGCGGCGCCGACATGAGCCGCTGGGTCTCCGCGTTCAACGTGCCGTCGACGACCAGACCGTGGGCCTCCTGGAAGCTCGCGACCGCCTCCTCGAGCGCCTCGTCGAACACCTGCGGGTCCTCCGGCTCGCGCTCCACCACCGGCTTCCAGCCCGGCAGACGCTCCAGCTCGGGGTTGGGGAAATAACCGTACTGCTTGAGATAGGCGTATGCGCGCGCGACCTGTTCGCCGCGATCGCCGACCGCCGGCTCGGGCACGGACACGTCGGCCAGCTCGTCCGCGACGGCGCCCCCCGGGGCGCCGTCGTCCTCGTCCTGCGCGGGCAGCTCGTCGTCGGCCACACACGAAACGGTGAAGCTGCAGCACGCGAGGGCCGCGAGGCCGCGTCGCACGAGACGGTGATGCAATGAAGAAACCATGGCAATACTCCTTATTCCTGGTAAGTGCCCCGATATCGCCGGGGCCGAGTCCATCCAATGTGCGGCGCGTCGACCCGGACCGGATCACCGCCGCCGTCGCATGACGAGACGGCACCCGGCGAAACCCCGTCCACGCGCCTCCGGCCCGACTCGGCGCCGCCCGTGGCAAACCGCACGCCCATCGCCAGCACGGCATGAAACCGCGGGTCCGATCGCGGTAGGTGCGGTGGACCGCGCGCCTGAACTCCGGTCAGGCACACGCTCACCGCTCATTGCACAATGGACGGTGAATCACCCCCGCGACGAGACGGCTCATTCGAATCGACCAGGCGCGGCGCCTTCGAGGTCGCTCTCCCGACGCCCTTCGCCGCCGCGCGCGAGGACCCCGGCCGCGCCTCTCGGCCACAATGGCCGAGAGGACATGTCCCATAAAACAGCTAGTTCGCCGGGACCACGGTGACGGTGTTGGCGAGCTGGACCAGCACGGCCACGCTGTCGTCCGCCTCCTGGTAGACGTAGGCGCGCGCGTACGTCCCCGGGGTGAGCAGCGGGAGGTCGAAGATCGCCTGCACGTCGCCGTCGGCCTCGGCGTCGAAGCCGATGGTGTACATCCCCGCCGGCACGTCGATCGCCTCGGGCGTCTCGCCGAAGCCGAAGTCGTCGACGAGCTGGGTGCCGAACGTCGTGCCGCCGTCCAGCAGGACGTAGATGTCGCCGCGCGTCACCTCGGGGGCCACGTGCGTGATCGGGACGCGGATGTCCGACTGCGCCAGCCCCGAGGCGTCGTCCGCGAGCACGAGCGCGCCGATCGAGGCGAGGTCGTCGTACGCGACGACAGTGTACGCGCGCCCGGGGAGGAGGCTGGCCTCGGCGTCGACGACGGCGGTCTCGACCGGCATGCCCGCGGCCGTGACGGCGAGCCCGAGCGTCCCGCTCGGCACCGTGAGGAACGTCGACTGGTCCTTGAACGCGAGGTCGGTGACGACGCGCTCGCCGCCCGCGTAGACGTCGACGTTCGGCGCGTCGCGCGAGAGGTGCAGCACCCGCACCTGCGACTCGCTGGCGTCGATCCGCGCCGTCGTGGCCCCGTCGAGCTGCGCCAGGACGAACGGCTGGCCGGCGTCCTCCTGCGTCACGTAGACGTTGGCGAGCGTCCCGCCGGGCAGCTCCGGCAGCTCGAAGTAGAGGTCGGGCTTGGCGTCGTCGTTCACGTCCACGCCGAGCGTATAGGCCCCCGGCGGCAGATCGAGCGGCTCGGCCGCGGCGCCGAAGTCGAGGTCGGAGAGGATGCCGGTCGCGCTGCCGTCGGCCGCGACCTGGTACACGTCGACCGGGCCGATGTCCGGTGCGCCGTGGATGGCCCGCACCCGGATCTCGCTGTCCTCGAGCCCCTCGCGGTCGTCCTTGAAGACCAGCGCGCCGAGCTCGGCGACCCGACCGATCGCCGCCGCCGTGTAAGAAGCCCCCTCCTCGAAGGTCAGCTCGGCGCTGAGCACCGACGTCGCGACCGTGCCGTCGGTCGTGATGTCGATCGTCCCCGACGGCACCGAGATGCTCGCATAGTCGGTGCTCGCAGGGAACGCGATCTCACCGAACTCGGCCGGCGCGGCGCCGGCGAACAGCGGCTGGACGGCCGGCGCGTCCGGGCTCAGATGGACCACGCGGAGCCGCTGCTGCGCCGCGTCGATCCGCGTCGTACCGTCCGGGAGCTGCGCGAGGAGGAACGCGGCGCCTGCGTCGTCGACGGTCGCGAAGACGTTGACGACGACGCCCGCCGGCAGACTGGGGATCGAGTAGAGCAGGTCGGGGTTGCCGTCGTCGTCGACGTCGAGGCCGGCGACGAACGGGTCCGTCGGCAGGTCGACGGGCTCGGCGGAGGTGCCGTAGCGCAAGTTCTCTGCGATCAGATCGGGCGAGCCGCTCGCGCCGATGGCATATACGTCGACGTTGCCGACGCCGGCGCCGGTGTGGACCACCCGGACCCGCACGTGGCCGCTGGCGAGCCCCTGGGTGCTGTCCTCGACGACGCTGACCTGCACCTCGGCGAGCTCGCCGAACGCGAAGGCGGTGTAGCGCCGGCCCTCCTCGAGCAGCGCCTCGGCGAGCGTCGCCACCGCGGCGCCGGCACCCGTACCGGCGGCCGCCACCTCGATGGAGTGCTGGCCGACCCCGACGTTCGCCGGCTGGCTGCCCTGCGTGAACGCGAGGTTCGTGACCAGAGTGTCCTGCCCGTCGACGAACGCATCGATGCTGGGCGCGTCCGGGCTCAAATGCACGACCCGCACCTCGGCCCCGGTCTCGTTCGCGGGATCGCGGGTGTCGTTCCCGCAGCCGAGCAGAGCGAGGGTGATTGCAAACACGGAGAGAGCGCGCGTGGGCCCCATCGTCGTGAGTCTCTTTCTAAACATGCGAGCAGCATGGCCGAGCCCGGGCGCGGCGGTCAATGCGAGCCCGCGGCGAGGGCGATGCGTCGCCCGAATTCGGCGGTACGAACGGCGCAGGGCCCCGGATCATGACAATCAGAAGGCGCGATCGCGGGCGCGGAGACGGAATCGCGCGAGCGCGCCGTCGTGGCCGCCGACTGGACGCAGAACGTCGATTCATCCGAGCACGGCCGGCCGGCTGCGCGGGGACGTCACGCGAAACATCATTCGTGAATGGGCCCAAGTGCGACGAATCGCGCGACACCCCGCTCGTCCCTCGCGTCGCCCTCGCCTTTCGTCGCCGACAGGGAGCGACGAGGCGCGCCCCTGCTCGGCGGATCCTCGGGAAGCGCTCGCCGGACAGCGCTTCGCCGGCCTTCATGGTGGCCAACAACCTGGTGAGGCCGTCCGTCATGCCCGCGTCGTACGACCTCTGCGGATCGAACCGCGCGTCGGCGTCCATCCGCGAGCGCCTCGGCGACCTCCGCGGCGGAGAGCGCCCGGGGCACCTTCAAAAAGCCCTCCGCCCGGTATCGTTCGACTTCAAGCTCGTTCAGAACCATGGGAATCCTCGCAGGCGAATCCTCGCGGTCGATTCAGGCCCGAAACGCGTCGGCGTGCTCGCGCGCCCAGGCGGCGAAGGTGCGGGCGGGACGTCCGGTCACCTGCTCGATGGTGGGGACGATCCGGGCCGCCTCTGCCGGAGGGTCGCGCGCCAGCCGGATCCCGAACTCGACGTAGTCCTCCGAATAGCCATAGGACCGGAGGCGCTCGCGCTCCCGGGCCTCGTCGAGCGCCTCGAAGGCGATCGGCCGGCCCACCGCCGCGGCGATCCGCGCCACGCGTTCGGCAGGCGTCAGCGCCTCGGGGCCGCTCAGCGAATAGCGCCGGCCCTCGTGGCCGTCCTGCGTCAGCGCCGTGGCCGCCACCGCCGCGATGTCCGCCTCGTGCACGACCGCGCTGGGCCAGGCGGCGAGCATGCGCACGACGCCGCCTTGCCGGATGCTCTGCGCCCACTCGAGCGCGTTGGCCATGAACTCGACCGGCTCGAGCCGGGTCCAGCCGATCGCGCTGCCCTCGAGCGCCCGCTCGACGGAGGTCTCGTCCCAGCCGCCCAGGACAGTGGCCCGGCGGACGCCCGAGCGCTCGGCGAGGCGGACGAGCTCGTCGCCGTCGACCAGCGACTCGCCCTCACCGGCGAAGGTGATCAGGTGGACCGCGCTCACCCCCGCGAACGCGCGCGCGAGCGAGGCCACGTCCGCGAGGTCGCCCGCGACGACCTCGACGTCGGGCGGGAGGTCGGCCTGCGCGGGGCGCCGCGACAGCGCGCGGACGCGATGGCCGGCGGCGACGAGCTGATGGACGAGGGGCCGACCGACGGTCCCGGTCGCGCCGGTCACCAGGATCGTGGCGGGGTGCTGCAATTGCGTGGTCATGGCAAAACTCCGTGCGAGCTTCGGCCGCCCGTCGGGCGGCGCCCGCAGGTGATACCGCCGCGCTCCTGACAGAACCTGTCAGCAGCGCGCCGGGCCTCGCACGGAGCCCCTCAGGCGGGCACGACGGCGGCGATCCGCGCCGGCAGGCGCACGCGGATCGTCGAGCCGACGCCGAACTCGCTGTCGACGAAGATCTCGCCGCCCATCATGCGGCACAGGCGGCGGCTGATGGACAGGCCCAGCCCGGTGCCGCCGTAGCGCCGCGTGACGTCGGCGTCGACCTGCGAGAAGCCGGCGAACAGGCGCTGCATCTGCGCCGTGGTCATGCCGATCCCGGTGTCGCGGATCGTGAACTCGACGCAGTCGACGCCGGGGAGCGGCATGGTCTCACCGGCAGTGTCGAAGTCGCGGCTGCACGCCTGCCGGCGCTCGACCAGCAGCTCGATGCTCCCGCGCGAGGTGAACTTGCAGGCGTTGCCGAGCAGGTTGAGCAGCACCTGGCGCAGGCGCGTCGGGTCCGACACCATCTCGCCCACCCCGTTGCAGCGGCAGCAATAGCTGTTCTCGTTCCTGCCGACGAGCGGGCGGATCGCCTCGTTGATCTCGACGATCAGGGCCTCGAGGTCGAAGGCGTGCGTCACCAGGTCGAGCTTGCCCGCCTCGATCTTGCTGAGGTCGAGGATGTCGCTGACGAGCGACAAGAGGTGCGTGCCGGCGGAGTGGATCCGCCGGACGTCGTCGGCGAGCTCCTGGTCGTGGTTCTCGACCAGCTGCTCGTGGAGGAGCTCGCTGTAGCCGAGGATCGCGTTGAGCGGGGTGCGGAACTCGTGGCTGACGCTGGCCAGGAACATGCTCTTGGCGTGGCTGGCCGCGGTCGCCTGGTTGCGCGCGTGCTGCAGCTCGGCGTTGAGCTCGCGCAGCGCCTTGAGCGAGCGGTTGCGCTCGACGGCGTAGCGGATCGATCGCTCGAGCTGGCGCGGGCCGAACTCACCCTTGACCAGGTAATCGACCGCGCCGGCCTTCATCGCCTCGACGTCGAGCGAGCGCTCGGACTGGCCGGTCAGCAGGACGATCGGGGTCGTGCAGCCGCGCGCGACCACCTCGCGCAGCAGCTCGAGCCCGGTCTTCTCGCCCAGGCGGTAGTCGAGCAGGCACAGGTCGGGCGCGCCCGTGAACAGCGCCTCGACGCCGTCCTCGTAGCAATCGGCCCACTGCAGGACGTAGGTCCCCTCGCCGATCTCCTCGAGCAGCTCGGAGGTCAGCAGGTAGTCGTCCCGATCATCTTCGATCAGCAGCACCGAGACCGATGTGTGCACCGCATGAACCTCCGCCGCCCCCGTCACGAGGGCCGATGCTCGCCCCCGGCCGCCCACCGGTCCGGGACCCACACGCGTAGCACCGACCGCCGCGCGCCCTCGGTCTCGACGAACAGCTCGCCGCCGAGCAATCGACACACCCGCCGACTGCCCGAGATGCCCGACTCCGTCCACGCGCCCCGCGGCGCCACGCCGGCGTCGGCCTGCGGGATGCTGGCGAACAGCAGCTCGAGCTGCGCCGGCGTCATCCACAGGCCGCTCGCGCGGATCGCCAGCTCCACGCCGTCGACGCCGCCCTCCGAGCGACGCGTCACCGACAGGTGAATACGGCCGCGGCGCGCGAACTTGCAGGTGTTCGCGAGCAGAGTGAGCAGGACCCGCCGCAGGTGCGCGGGGTCCGTCTCGATCGCGCCGATGTCGTCCGCACAGCTGACCTCGAGGGTGTTGTCGTTGTGCCCGACCAGCGGGCGGACCGCCGCCACCACCTCCTGGATGAACGGCGCCAGCGCCAGCGACCTCGGCTGGACCACCGGCGCCTCGCTCGCGCTGGGGCTCATGTCGAGCACGTCCGTCAGCAGCCGCTCCAGCGTCCGGCAGGCCTCGCGGACCTCGCGCGCGTAGCCCTCCGCGACCGCATCACGCCCGGCGAAGCGGGCCTCGAGGGCGTCGTTGCAGGCGACGATGGTCCCGAGCGACTCGCGGCAGGTCTGGCTCACCGCGGTGAGGACGTCGTTCTTGGCCTGGTTGGCGCGCACCGCCTGGTCGCGGGTCAGCTCGAGCTCGCGGTTCAGCAGCCGCAGCGCCGACAGCGAGCGCGCCCGCTCGAGCGCGTAGCGGATCGACCGCTCGAGCAGGTCCGCGCGGATCCGGCTCTTCACCAGGTAGTCGGCCGCCCCCAGGCGCGTGGCCTCGACGTCGAGCCGGTGCTCGTCCTGCCCGGTGAGGAAGATGATCGGCACCTCGACCCCGGCCGTCGCGCTCTGCGCCAGCAGCTCCATCCCGGTCCGCTCGCCCAGCGCGTAGTCGAGGAGACAGACGTCGAACGACCCGTCGACGAGGCGCGAGAGCCCCTCCTCGAAGCTCTGCGCCCACGTGAGGTCGCATTTCGGTTCGTCGATCTCCGAGAGCAGCGCCTGGGTCATGATGAAGTCGTCCTCGTCGTCCTCGACGAGCAGCACCGAAATTCGTCGCCTCATAGTCGCCGGCCTCGTCGCCCAGACTACCCTCCTTCCGCCGACCGCGGGCGCGGCCCGGGCCGGCGGACGGCTGTCCGCGTTGCCGCTCGCCTGCCGGCGGGGCGGCCGCTACGAGGAGGGGACCTCGACGATCTCGAACCAGTATGCGCCGAGGATCTTCATGATGCCGACCAGCGAGTCGAACGTGACCGGCTTGATGATGAACGAGTTCACGCCGAGGTCGTACGTGCGGTAGATGTCTTCCTCGGCTTTGGACGTGGTCAGGACGACCACCGGGATCCGGCGCAGCTCCGCGTCGCCCTTGATCACCTTGAGCGCCTCGCGGCCGTCCATGCGCGGCATGTTGAGGTCGAGCAGGATCATGTCGGGCCGCGGGGGATCGCTGCCGGCGTAGGCGTTCCGCCTGTACAGGTAGTCGAGCAGGTCCTCGCCGTCATCGACGAAGCGGATGTCGTTGACCAGGCGACTCTCGCGGAGCGCCTCCTCGGCCAGCATGCGATCCTCGGGGTCGTCGTCGGCGATGAGGATGGTGATCGGTCGACGGCTTCTCACGTCCGCTGGCTCCTTTCGGGCTGCCGGATCGGCAGCAGGATCGTGAAGGTGGTCCCCTCCCCCGGCACGCTCGCGACCTTGATGTAGCCGCGGTGCTGCTCGACGATCTTGCGACACACCGCCAGGCCGACGCCCGTGCCCTCGTACTTGCCGCGGCCGTGGAGGCGCTCGAAGATGCTGAAGATCCGGTCGTGGTGGCGCGGCTCGATGCCGATGCCGTTGTCGGTGACGTGGATCTTCACCATCTCCGGGTCGTCGGGCCCGCGCTCGGCCGGCGGCACCGGCTCCCAGGTGACCTGGACCACCGGCTTCACGTCGGGCCGCGTGAACTTCAGCGCGTTGCCGATCAAGTTCTGCAGCAGCTGCCGCATGTGCACCGGGTCGGCCTCGATCGTCGGCAGCTCGCCGAGCTTGACCTCGGCCTCGTTCTCCTCGATGCGCACCTCGAGGTCGGACAGCACGCTCTTGGCGATCTTCGTCAGGTTGACCTTCGCGTAGGCCTGCTCCTTGGCCGAGATCCGCGAGAACATCAGCAGGTCGTTGATCAGGTCCTGCATCCGCTTGGCGGCGCTGCGGATCCGCTCGAGGTAATCGCGGCCGGTGTCGGCCAGCGCCTCCTCGAACTTGTCGCGCAGGCGGTCGCTGAACGCCTGGATCTTGCGCAGCGGCTCCTGCAGGTCGTGCGACGCGACCGAGGCGAACCGCTCGAGCTCGCGGTTGCTGCGCTCGAGCTGCTGCATGTAGTCGCGCAGCTGCTGCTCCGCGTAGCGCTTGGCCTCCTCGGCCTGCCGCTCCTGGGTGACGTTGCGGGTGATCAGCACGACGCCGATCGAGCGGTCGCCCTCCATGATCGGACCGAGGCGGCTGGCGTAGTTCTCCTTGCGGCCGTCGGGGTACATCGCGACCGTCTCGTACGCGATGAGCTTGCCCGTCTCGCGCACCTCGTCGTAGCGGGCGCGCATCGGCTCCTGCTCCTCCGGCGCGGCGAACGCCAGCATCGGCGTGCCGATCGTCTGGGCCACGGTGAGGCCCGGCGGGACCCGATTCACGCCGTTGAGCACGCCGTGCTCGTCGGTCGTGAAGACGATGTCGTGCATCGTCTCGAACACCGCCGCCAGCCGGCGCCGGGCGTCGTCCCGCTGGTGCCGCAGCTCGTCGAGGTCGGTGAGCTCGCGGACCGCGATCACCAGCAGCTCGAGCGAACGGTCGCGGCCGCACCGCAGCGTCACCGCGCGATAGCTGGCCCCGGCGCAGCGCAGTCGGCACGTCAGCTCGACGGTGATCCCGTCCTCGTTCGCCCGCTTCAGCCCGGTCGACACCCGCTCCCGGTCGTCGGGATGGACCTGATCGGCCAGCGATTGGCCGAGCAGCTGGGCGCTCGTGCTCTCGAGAAATTGCGCCGCGGCTTGATTGACCACGGCGAGCCGGCCCTCCCTATCAAGGCAGATGAACGGCTCGTGGGCGAGAGCAAACAGCGCAGGATAGTCGGGCAACTAATCCCCCTCGGGTTCCGTCCTCTATACCAGCGTTCCGCGGGGCCGAGAAGCGCCGAACCGACGTACTCGAGTGCGGTGGGTCGCAGCGCCTCAGCGCGCTTGCGACGACCCTGACCTCCGCCGGCCGCGCGGCTCAGAGCGCTCAGCGACCCGCGCCGCGCAAGCGCGCGTAGATCGGACGATCGGGGTGCACCGTCGCGGTCGGGCGGATTCCGACGTGCTGATCCGGCAGCACGTCGATTCGAAATCGGGACAGGATCAGGACCAGCGCGGTGCTCAGCTCGTAAATCGCGTAACGCTTGCCGATGCACGCGCGCGCCCCCGCACTGAATGGGATGTGTGCATACCGGTGGCGAGCCCGCACCTTCTCCGGCGCGAATCGTTCAGGGCGGAAAGCCTCCGGCTCGTCCCAGAACGCGGGGTGATGGTGGCAGAAATACGCCGAGAACATGATGAAGCTGCCCGCCGGGATCCGCCGCGCGAGCAGGACGTCGTCCTCGCGCACCTCCCGAGTCTGCGCCCATATCGGCGGCCGCAGACGCATGACCTCGTCGAAGACCATTCGCGTGTACGTGAGACGATCGAGGTCCTCGATGGTGGGCACGCCCGTCAGCCCGAGCCCCGCGATCTCTTCGCACACCTTCGCGTACACGTCCGGATGCTGGCCGAGCAGCCAGAACGTCCAGGTGAGGATCAGCGCCGTCGTCTCGTGGCCGGCGACGTACTGCGTGACGATCTCGTCGCGCAGCTGCCGGTCGCTCATGCCGTCGCCGGTGCCGTCGTCGCGCGCCTCCATCAGCAGCCGCAGCAGCGTCGGCTGCGACTCGGGCCCGGCCTTCCGCGCGTGACCGATGATGTCGTAGACGATGCCGTCGAGGGTCCGCAGCGCCCGACGAAAGCGCAGATTCGCCGGCGTCGGCACCGACAGCGGCAGCGCCATCGCCCCCCGGTTCATCCGCTGTCCGGCGATCTCGAGGCTCTCGGTGACCGCCCGCGACGAGGCCCCCTCGCGATCGCTGAGGTCCATGCCGAAGAGGGTAAAGCCGACGATGCGCTGGGTGAGGTGCATGATCTCCGCGTGCAGATCGAGCACCGCGTCGTCGCGCCGGCGCGCCTCCCACTCGACGAGCATGTCGTCGACGCAGCGCGCCATCACCGGCACCATTCGCCGCAGGTTGTCCATGTGGAACGCCGGCTGGGTCAGCTTGCGCTGGCGGACCCAGAAGTCGCCGGTGCTGGTGACGAGGCCGTTGCCGAGCAGCGGACGGATCGGGTCGTAGCCCTTGCCCTTGTAGTAATTGTCGACCCGCGTGTGGAGGATCCGCTCGATCGCGTCGGGGTGGGCGGTGAAGATGATCCGGCTGCGACCGCCGGTGGGGATCTGGAAGAAATCGCCGTACTCTCGCCAGCAGCGCTCGACGTACTCGAAGATGCCTTCGCGCAGGATGGCAGGGAGGGCGCCGACCAGCGGATAGCCGGCAGGCCCGGGCAACCGGAGCAGCTGCTCCGCTCGTGGATGGAGGAGTGTATTCATGTCACCTCGCTAGGTCCGTCTCGAAGCGGAGCGGACCGGTGGCGTACCATCGATGAATGCAACGAACGAGTCGGGACAGCGTGGCCGCGAACGGATCGCGGGCCCCGAGGCGATCGAGGTTGTGCTGCAAGAGCCGCTCGTAGCCCTGCCGCTGCGCCTCGACGAACGCGCGCGCCTGCGCGGGCGAGAGGTCGCGCTCCAGCAGGAGGACCGCGTTCGACACGCGCCCGGCGTGCCCCTCGCGGCGCTCCTTCTCGGCACTCTGGAGGTCGTTGAGCAGCCGCTGCGAGAGGTAGAGGTAGCGCTCGACGTTGGCGATCCGCGGGTCGTCGTGCCGCCGCGGCCGATCGAGCCGGCGCACCAGATAGGCGGCGGTGAGGATGCTCGGCAAGGTGGTGCTGTGCGCGCCCGTCTCGATGCACTCGACCAGCGAGCGCGCCTCGGCGTCGCGCGACATCCGCTCCTCGGCGAACATGGCCCGGAACACCTTGGCCGAGCCGACGCGGAACCATCGGTGCTCGTCGCGGCTGCCCGCGAGCGGCGCGAGCAGGTCGCACAGGCGCTGAAAGAAGCGGACCTCCGGCGTGTCGGCGCCGCCGCGCGGCGGCTCGTCCTCGCCGTACGCGATCAGCGTGTCCCAGTCGACCGGCGTCTGCTGCTCGCGCAGGAACTTGTCGCTGCGATCGTCGAACCAGAACCAGTAGGCGCTGACGAGGGCGATGAGGAACACCTCCTCGCGGCCGTCGACCTGGGGGTCGACGCAGGCCTCGGCGACGTACAAGCCGTCGGCCGCGTGGTGCACTGCGAAGTCCTCGAAGTCGGCGGCCCACGCCATGATGCGGGCCAGCAAGACCTGGTCGACGGCGGCGGCGATCCGGCTCATGTCACGCGGCTCCTTCCGGCACTGCGGCGACGCGGACCGGCCACGGCCAGTTGCGGCGCAGCGCCGCCCGGATCCCGCCGACCACGAAGGCCTGGGTGTGGGTGATGAAGTGGCTGAGCAGCGGCCGCGGTCCGAACATGTCCGGAGTGCCAGGCCAGGTCCCGTCGGCCCGCTGGGCGTCGACCAGGTATTGCAAGGCCCGATCGACGCGCCCCGGGTGGCGATCGACGATCGCCTGCAGCGCCAGACCGGTCGCGCTCGCAGTGCTCGCCCCGCCGGCCTCCGGCGACCAGCCGCCGTCGTCGTTCTGCCGCGCCGCCAGGGCGTCGACGCCGCGGCGCGTCAGCGGGTGGTCCGGCCCGAGCGCGCGCCCGATCTCCGCCACCGCGTACGGCACCCCGCGGTACCAGCTGGCCGACCACACGCCGCGCCGCTCGACCTCCTCCGCCAACCATTGCCGCGCCGTCCCCACCGCGAGCCGGTGGCGCCCGCGATACGCGTCGAGCGCCGACAACACGTGCGCGACGACGTCCTCCACGGGCGGATCGTCGCGGAATTGCCAGGTCCGCCACAGGCCGTTCGCCATCTGCACCCGCGCGAGGTAAGCCAGCGCCCGGTCCTTCGTGCGCTCGCCCTGCATGGTGCCGTGCAGCGCCAGCATCACCGCGCCGGTGCTGTCGTTGTCGGATTCGACGCCCGAGCGGAAGGGCCACCCGCCGTCGACGTTCTGCGTCGCCTGCAAGAAGTCCAGCGCCGGCTGCAGCGCAGTCTGCACGAATGTGGGGTGCCCGGCGAAAGCGCGGACGATCAGCGAGGTGTCCCAGACGTCGCTGGTACAAAAGCGCCAGCTGCCGTCGGCCTGTTGATGGTCGAGCAGCTGCGATCGAAGCACGAACCACGGGTCGGAGGTCGGCGCCGCGATGCACAGGGCGATGTAGGCCAGGGCCGTGCTGATCGGGTTGAAGAAGAAGCCGGAGCGCGGCGCCTGCACGTGCACCAGGTCGAAGCCCGCCGCCTCGACCGCGGTCTGCCGACCGGCGCGCGCCTGCAGCAGAATGTGGAGGGCGATCAGCTCGACCTTGCTCCACTGCTTGTGCTTGGCCTGCGTGCAGCGCTCGTACTCCCGCGCGACCAGCTCCCGCAATTCGTCCTCGGACCGGCGCGCCCGCACCTCGAGCCCGGCGTGCAGGGCCAGCGTGTGCAGCAGCATCGTCCGGCTGGCCAGCACCGGCCCGTCGAGCTCGGGCGCGGTCAGGTCGACCACCCCGCCGGCGCCGACGAGGATCCGCCGCAGCGTATCCTCCAATAGAAAGGACACCGGGTGATGATCCTGCGGCGCCGCCGATTCGACCCACGCCCGCGCCCGCGCCACCGCCCGCCGATCGAGCCGACCCGGCGTGTGGGCCAGGGCGTACCCCGCCAGCGCGGTCTCGAAGATCCGCCCGTCCGGCGCCACCTCCCACGATCCGTCGGGCCGCTGCAGCGAGATGCAATGCTCGACCGCCAGGCCCAGGCACGCCGCCACCCGCTCGGCCAGCGGGTGAACGAGCCGCGATGATGATGATGATAATAACCCCTCGCCGTTCCGTTCGGCGGAAGGAGATTCGTGCCGAATGGCGCTGCCGCGAGGACTCCGCGCTTTTATTGTCACGTGATTGTCCTATCGCATGGGTGGTTCGGAGCTGTCAAGCAATTCGCCTCAGTCGTCGAGCGAGTGCAATGTTTGTTGCGTAACGAGTCCAAACGCTATGCTTCACTCCAGCGCAGCGGCACGGCGAGTCGCATCGACCCGCCCCACCCTCCGCACACTCTTGATAGTGATCCAAATGTCGCCACGGATCACGTCCCGTCGAACAATTTTTTGTCGTCCCACGAATACAGCGCCAACGCCGCGCGAGCAGAGAGATTCGCGGTCGCCCGCCACGGGCGTGAACCATGTCCTATGAACAATGTTCGAATGACGTTCATCTGCACCGCGCCGCGATCCGGCGATTGCTCGGCGAGGCCTCGACGCGGCGGCGCTCGCCCCGCGATGGCAGATGTCGGCTGACGTCATTCATGATGCCAATCCCCGCGGCTGCACCTCCGTCTACAGGGACTGCCCGATCCTCGCCCGCGAGTCGAATCTCGCCGCAAGCCTCGTGCTCCATGTAGAATGAATCGTCGGGCATCCAGCGGAGCCTGATGCCGACTCGGGTTCACCCGCGAGAACCTTTGTCGAGCCCCCGCCCGTCACCCCGTCAGACCTGCCGCAGACCGCCCTGCGAGGCCCGTGAAAATCGCGCACTTTGCGGGTAGTCGCGGTGCA
This sequence comes from Nannocystis punicea, assembly GCF_026965555.1. GTDB lineage: Bacteria > Myxococcota_A > Polyangia > Nannocystales > Nannocystaceae > Nannocystis > Nannocystis punicea. Next base: position 8,969,519 of record NZ_CP114040.1, read on the forward strand.
TCCAGGTCGCGAACCACTCGCCGGCGGTCCGCGATCGTACGCCGTTCACAACGGCGGAAGCATTGATCAATCGTACTGTGCGCATTCACCGTCGGAGGGCCGGCCCGGCCCTGACCGAGTGGGGAGCCGTTCGCTGCTTCCGCACGGTGAGATCTGGGAGCCGGCGAATCGACGGCGGCTCCCCTTCCGATCCGACCCGGACCTCCGAGGGGGACGCCGGGTGACATCGAGGGAGTCGTCAATCAGGGACTGCGTCGAGCCGGAGGAGTCTGCCGAGGATCGGCGCAGACCCGGGCGGCGGGGCAGACTGCGAGTACGCCGTCGCAGGTCCGCTCGCGGGGAGGTGCGCCGGCGAGATCGCAACCGCGTCCGTCTGTCGCGCCCGCGACGGCGTCGCGCGCCGGTCCGCGTGCGAGCGGCGGAACCAACGGCGCCCCGACAAGCTTGCACGCCGCATGACATCTTGGACATGTGCTGCTCGCTGCGGGCGGCGGTCGGCACGCGCGTGTATCGTCACACGCCATGGCGGCCGACCTCGTGCACTACGTCCGTGATCTCAGCATCATCCTCGGCACGGCCGCCGCGACGGGGCTGATCTCCCAGTCTCTGCGACAACCGCCGGTGCTCGGCTACCTGATCGCCGGAATGCTCATCGGCCCGCACGTGCCGGGCATCGTGCTCGGCGGGCCCGACAGCCTCGAGATGACCCAGGACCTGTCGGAGTTCGGGGTCATCCTGCTGATGTTCAGCGTCGGGCTCGAGTTCAGCCTGCGAAAGATCGCCCGCATCGGCCCGGGCGCGGGCCTGACCGCGGTGTTCGAGATCGGGCTGATGATGACTCTGGGGTTTTTGGTCAGCGCGCTGCTCGGCTGGAGCACGATCGAGAGCCTGTTCCTCGCCGGTTGCATCTGCAGCTCGTCGACCATGATCGCCGCCAAGGCCTTCGAGGAGCGGAAGCTCCGCGGCGGGTTCGTCGAGCTGACGTTCGCCATCCTGGTGTTCGACGACATGACGACCATCCTGGTGTTCGCGGTGCTGACCGCGATCGCGTCCGGGGCAGGCCTGGGGCCGGGGGAGTTCGCGCTGTCGGTCGGCCAGCTGTTCGGCTTCTTGCTCGCCCTGCTCGCCGGCGGCCTGTTCGTGGTGCCGCGCGCGCTGCGGGCGGTGGTCCGACGCGAGCGCGACGAGCTGACGCTGCTCGCCGCGATCGCGGCCTGCTTCGGGATGGCGTCGCTGGCGGCGATGGCCGGCTACTCGGTGGCGCTGGGGGCCTTCATCGCCGGGATCCTGGTGTCGGAGTCGGGCGAGGGCGGGCGGATCGAGCCGCTGGTGCTGCCGGTCCGCAACATCTTCGCGGCGATCTTCTTCGTCGCCATCGGCATGCAGATCGATCCGCTGCAGATCGTCGCCAACTGGCCGCTGGTGCTGATCTTCACCGCGGTGGTGCTGGTCGGCAAGGTCCTCGGCGTGTCCCTCGGCGCGTTCCTGTCGGGCAACGGCTTCAAGGCGTCGGTGCGCGCCGGCATGAGCTGCGCGCACAACGGCGAGTTCTCGTTCATCATGGCCTCGTTCGCCATCTCGAAGGGGATCCTCGGCGACTTCGTGTTCCCGGTGGCCGTCGGGGTGTCGGTGCTGACGCAGCTGACCGCGCCGATGATGATCGGCCGCTCGGAGTCGGTGGCGCTCGCGCTCGAGCAGCGGCTGCCGGCGAAGCTGCAGACGTTCATCACGTTCTACCAGTCGTGGATCGAGCAATTGCGCTCGGCGCCCCGCACAGTCTCGGTGTGGTCGCAGATCCGCGGCGACGCGGTGGTGCTGGCGCTCGACGCGGCGCTGCTGTGGGCCGTGCTCGCCGGCTCGAACCTGGTCCACTGGTGGGTCGTCACCGAGCTCACCGAGCGGTTCACGCTGCCGCCGTGGCTGGTCGAGTTGACGTGGCTCGGCGGCACGCTGCTGCTCGCGGCGATCTTCCTGCTCGGCGTGCTCCGGCGCGCGGCGGCGCTGGCCCGCAGGCTGGCCGAGATCGTGATCCCGGTCCGCGGCGGCAAGCTCGACCTCGGCTCCGCGCCGCGCCGCGTGTTCGTGGTGGCGCTCGAGCTGGCGCTCTGCCTGGTGGTCGGTCTGCCGCTGGTCGCGCTGGTCCAGCCGTTCCTGCCGCTGAGCTCGGCGCCGCTGGCGTTGCTGGTGGTGGTCGTCGCCCTGATGATCAGCGGGTGGCGAAACATCGCGCACCTGCAGGGGCACGTGCGTGCCGGCACCGAGCTGATCGTCGAGGTGCTGGCGAAGCAGAGCCGCGAGGGCGACGCGACGGTCCAGGCCTCGCTCGACGACGTCCAGGCGTTGCTGCCGGGGTTCCCGGACATGACTCCGGTGCGGCTGCAGGACGGGAGCGCGGCGGTCGGCCTGACCCTGGCGCAGATCAACCTGCGCGTGCGCACCGGGGCGACGGTGCTGGCGCTCAGCCGCGACGGCGCCGGCGCCGAGGTGCCGTCCCCGCGAGACACGCTGCGCCCGGGCGACATCCTGACGTTGACGGGCTCGGAGGCGGCGATCGCCGTGGCGAGGACGCTGCTCCACGAGGGCCCGGCGGCCGACCCCGTGCAGGTCGAATCATAGGACTCTTTACAAGTCGGCGTCGCGGCGCTTCGGCGCGCGATTCCTATGAGGGAATCGCCGTGGCGAGCCGTACCGCCGAATGTCGACAGTCCGACACGACCGGCGCAGCTCACCCGGCGAAGCCTCGCACCGCGGCGACCTCGCGCCACTGCGCCAGCTCGGCGGCCACGGCGGCGTTCTTGCTCTCGACGCGGGCGAAGGCGTCGGCGCCGACCGGCACGCGCACGGGCGGCTGCTCGGCCGCGACCACCTTCAACATCACCTGCGCGAGCTGCTTCGGGTCGCCGGGCTGCTCGCCGTCGTGGCCGTCGGCGAACTCCCGCACTGTGCCCACGGTCGCGGCGTAGTCGGCGATCTCGCGCTTCACCCGGCCGAGCGAGCCGCCGGCGAGGAACTCGGTGCGGAAGAAGCCGGGCTCGATGACGGTGGCGTGAACGCCGAGCGGCGCGAGCTCCTGCGCGAGGGCCTCGGTGATGCCCTCGACCGCGAACTTGGTGGCGCAATACAGGCCCCAACCCTGGCCCGAGGCGTAGCCGCCGAGCGAGGACATGTTGAGCACGTGGCCCGAACGCTGGCGTCGCATGTGCGGCAGGACTGCGCGCGTCACTGCCAGCAGGCCGAACACGTTGGTGCGGAACAGCGCCTCGACCTCGTCGGCGGCGCCTTCTTCGACGGCGCCGAGGAGGCCGTAGCCGGCGTTGTTGACCAGCACGTCGATGCGACCGAAGCGCTCGACCGCGGCCGCGGCGGCCGCCTGCGCCTGCGCCTCGTCGCGCACGTCGAGCTTGACGAACATCCGCCGCGGGTGCTCGGCCATCGCCGCGGCCGCCCGCTCCGGGTCGCGCACGGCCGCCACGACGATGTCGCCGGCCGCCAGCGCCGCCTCGGCGATCTCCAGCCCAAGTCCCCGCGAAGCCCCAGTGATGAACCAAACTTTCGCCATGATCCTGCTCCTCTTTGCGGCCGGCGCCCGCCCCGTGCGGGCGCCTCGTTGGCCGCTCACGTCGAGGAATATGGGGGCTTCCCGCGTGAAGAAAAATGGGCTTATCATTCTCGGACTGTGAATCAAGGCTTCACAATCGATTCGACCAATCCGGCCCGCCCAGCGCACGAGCTGTCGACATCGGCGGTGCCCCCGAGCGTCCTCCTGGTGGGTCGCGCGACTGTTCTGCCGCTGGACCGGGCGGGTCTGGTCGGGACTCTCGAGCAAGGTCGTGCAGCAGTGGAGACCGCGGCCGTGCGCTCGTGACAGCGGCGCCCAGCCGCCGCCGCGCCGCCGTCTGCGCCGCACGCTGCACGCCGCACGCTCGGCCGACCCGGCCGTCGTGCCGCGAGCCGCCGGCGTTCGCCTCTGCCGCGAACTGGCACCGCGAGCCGACGGGTCCATCCTTGCGCGCGGAGACGCATGAAACCGAAGGACAGCGACAGGATCACCCGGCGTCAAATGGTCGGCACGATGGGCGTCGGGCTCGCGGCGGCCACCGTCGCTGGCTCGGCCCCTGCTACCGCCGCGCCCGCGGGCGCCGGCGAATCCGCGACGACGGCCCGACTGCAGAACCCGACCACGCAGTACCCGCGCCCGCCGTTCCCGGCGCAGCAGCAGCCGTGGCCAGGGTTGGCCAGCAAAATGACGCCACGGCCGGACCACGGCGAGATGAGCTACCGCGGGTCCGGCAGGTTGGCCGGGCGCAAGGCGCTGCTGACCGGCGGCGACTCCGGGATAGGCCGCGCCGCGGCGATCGCCTTCGCGCGCGAGGGTGCCGACGTCGCCATCAACTATTTGCCGGTCGAGGAGTCGGACGCGCAGGAGGTGATCGCGTTGATCCAGGCCGAGGGGCGCAAGGCCGTCGCTGTCCCCGGGGACATCCGCGACGAGGCGTTTTGCAAGCAGCTGGTCGCGGCCGCCGTCGAGCAGCTCGGCGGGCTCGACATCCTGGTCAACAACGCGGCCCGGCAGCAACAGCGCAAGTCGATCCTCGAGCTGACCACCGAGGACTTCGACGCCACCTTCAAGACCAACGTGTACGCGATGTTCTGGATCACCAAGGCCGCGCTGCCGCACCTGTCGGCCGGCGCGTCGATCATCAACACGGCGTCGGTCCAGGCCGTCGATCCGTCGGCCCACCTGCTCGACTATGCGCAGACGAAGGCGGCGATCGTCGCCTTCTCCAAGTCGCTGGCCAAGCAGCTCGCACCGCAGGGGATCCGCGTCAACGCGATCGCGCCCGGGCCGTTCTGGACGCCGCTGCAGCCGAGCGGCGGCCAGCCTCCGGACAAGCTGGTGAACTTCGGCGGCGACACCCCGCTCGGCCGCCCGGGCCAGCCGGCGGAGATCGCCCCGCTATACGTGCTGCTCGCGTCGGAGGAGTCCAGCTATTGCACCGGGCAGGTGCTCGGCGCCTCGGGCGGGACCGGAAAGTAGTTTTTTAAAAATTTGGCCCGGCGCGAGCCGGCAAGTCCGTCGTCGGAGGTCTCGGCCGCTCGGTCGTCGACCGCGCGCCCGCCCGGCGAGAGCGGCCGCAGAGCGCGGTGCGAGTCGATCGTCGCGAGCGCCGGGGTCCGCGGACTTGAAGGTCTCCTACGAGTGCTCGAGCTCGCCGTTCGATTGCGGGTAGCCGGGTGAGATGCGATCTCGAGGCCGACCCGTGCATCGAGAGGGACACCTCGGCGCTGGAGGCGGGACACGCGGGTCGCTACATTCACCGAGACAATGAGCCTTCAACGTGCATTCGTACGACCGCGAACGGACGCTTCATCGAGGCCCTCGATGCGACGGGCCATCATCAGAGCAGCGGACGTCGACCGCGAGCGGCCGCCCGAGAATGCACCCGGCAAAACGGCCGCGACGACGCGATTCTCCCGAGGGGTCGGCGTCGCCCGCCGTTCATCGGCCGCACATCGGGCGCCGCGGACGATGCGGACTGCGCCACACCTTTCGCGACGCGACCGCCTTCTGCGCGCTCTTGCAGCTCTCCTCGGCGAGGAAGCGCTGCAAGAGGTCGTCCGGCGCGCCGCGCGAGCGAGCCCACGTCGTTCACGCGCGGGGCCGATGCCCGGCCGAGCGAGCCCACGTCGTTCACGTGCGGGGCGCGGGCTCACGACGAGCGCGCGCGGGCGTGGGCGAGCGTGGTGACGCGCGCAAGGACGCGGACGAACGTACGTGCGGCCCGACGGCGACCTGCAGGTCGCGCCGCGGCCCCCGCGCCGGCGACGCCATCGCCGCACCTCGAACGCGCCCCACCGAGCCCGGGTTGGGGTACAAAGCCGCCCGCACGATGCCAACCAGCGCACCCAGAGTCGGGATCGACTTCGGCACCTCGAGCTCCGCGCTCGCCCTCGTCGACGCCGAGGGTCGGGTCCGCTTCGCCCAGCTGCCGACGCTCGGGGTGCTCGGGCCGAGCTGGCGGACGCTGCTGTTCTTCGACCCCGACGATCAGGAGGTCCAGCAGCCGCTCCAGTACACCGCCGGGGGCGAGGGCATCGAGGCCTACCTCGAGTGCATGGGCGAGGGCCGCCTGCTGCAGTCGTTCAAGACCCACCTGACCACCGAGTCGATGGGTCGCACGCAGGTCGCCCACCACGCGATCGGGCTCGACGACATGATCGCGCTGTTCCTGCAGCGGCTGCGCGAGCGCGCCGAGCAGCACCTGGGAGTCGCGCTCGACGCGGCCACGATCGGCCGGCCGGTGCACTTCGCCGGCGGGACCACGCCCGAGGCCGACGCGCTCGCGGCCGAGCGCCTGCTGGCCGCCGCGCGTCGGGCCGGCTTCCGCGACGCCCGCCTCGAGCTCGAGCCCGTCGGCGCCGCGCATCACTACGAGCGCACGCTGACGCGCCCCGAGCTGGCGCTGGTCGCCGACTTCGGCGCCGGCACCACCGACTTCTGCCTGATGCGCATGGGCCCGACCGGCCACGGCAGCACGCGCGCGCGCGACATCATCGGCACGGGCGGCGTCGGTGCGGCCGGCGACGACCTCGACGCCGCCCTCATCGAGCACCTCGTGTGCCCTGCCCTCGGCAAGGGCGACACCTACGTCGAGATGGGCGTCGAGCGCCAGATCCCCGGCTCCTACTATTATAAATTGGCGCGCTGGCATCACCTGCCGTTCCTCGCCGGCGCCCGCGTGCGCGCCGAGCTCGAGCGCCTGCGCCGCGGCGCGCGGCACCCCGAGCGGATCGCCAAGCTCATGCACATCATCGCCACCAACGGCGCGTTCCACCTGCACAAGGCGGTCGAGCGCACCAAGGTCGAGCTGTCGGGCCGCAAGCAGGCCACCTTCGACTTCAGCGACGGCGAGATCGACATCCACGCCGCCGTGTCGCGCCGCGACTTCGAGCGCTGGATCGCCCCGATCACCGCCTCGATCGCGGCCTGCCTCGACGACACCCTCGCCCGCGCCGGCGTGACCGCGGGCGAGGTCGACTGCGTGTTCATGACCGGCGGCACCGCGTTCGTGCCGGTCGTCCGCGCGCTGTTCGAGGCCCGCTTCGGCGCCGCGAAGCTGCGCAGCGGCGACGAGCTGATGTCGATCGCGTCCGGGCTGGCCCTGCGCGCGGCGGCGCCCGACGGGGGTTGACCGCCGGCGTCGCCCGCTGCAGGGTCTATCGGACATGCCCTCCTGGACATGTTTAATTGAACATGTCTGATGTGACATTCCCGAAGAGACATTCTCTGTTCGACCCCCCGTCTCGCCGGGTGTATCGCTGAATTCGCCGCGCCGTTATTTCAGCCGGATGCGCGGCCAGCCGGCCGCGGACGGCGGTCCGATTGGACATGTCCGAAGAGACATTCTCGGCCCTCCGCCCGGGCTCCGGCCGCTGTCGCTGAAGTCGGCGAGCCGCGGGCATCGTCCTGCCCGGGCAGACGTCCGATGGGACATGTCCGAAGAGACATTCTCTCTTCGACCCTCCGCCTCGCCCGGCCTCTCGCGGAACCCGCCGCGCCCGCGCTATTTCGGGGGATGCGCGGCCAGCCAGCTGCGGACGGTGGACTGCTCGGGCAGGTAGGCGGGCCCGAGGCCTTGCAGGACGCGCAGGGCCTGCTCGACGAGCTCGCGATCGACGGGCCCGAGGACGCCGGACTCCGTCGTGCGGGCGCGGGCGAGGCCGAAGCGGGCGAGCGCGAGCTCGAGGGTGTCGTGGTCGCTCAGCACGCTGTAGATGGCGACGGCGCGCTGGAAGTGATCGCGGGCGGCGGCGAGGTCGTTGCGCGCGAGGGCGAGGTCGCCGAGGCGGAGGCGGATCAGGGCCGCCTCGGCGCTCTGGACCGTCGAGCCGCGCTCGCGCAGGCTCTGGGCCTGCTGCAGGGCCTTCGCCGCCTCGTCGAGGCGGCCGGCGATCCGGTGGACCTCGGCGATCCGGCGCAGCGAGTCGGCCAGCAGCGGCGCGCCGGCGGGCAGGCGCGTCTGGCGGATCTCCAGGCCGCGCTGGTACTGCACCAGCGCCGCGTCGGCGTCCCCGGCGCGCAGCAGCATGTCGCCGTGCAGATCGTCGATCTCGGCGCTGCGCAGCTCGTCGGCGCCGAAGCTCTGCTCGGCGATCCGGTGCACGTGCTCGAAGTGGCGCCGGGCAGCGGCGAAGTCGCCCCGGCAGGTCGCGACCTTCCCGAGGCCGAGCAGGGCGTTGATGGCCGCGGGGTCGAGCGAGGTCTCGCTCGCGCCCAGCACCTGCAAGGCGCGGCGGTAGTGGGCGTCGGCGTCGTTGCAGCGGCGCTGGTCGACCGCCAGGTCGCCCGTGGCCGTGAGCACCCAGTGCAGGTCGGCGGCGTCGGGCCCGAGCAGCTCGCTCTGCAGGGCCAGCGCGCGCTGGAAGTAACCGGCGGCCTCGCCGAAGCGGTGCAGCCCGGTGAGGCCGATGCCGAGGTTGATCGCCAGCAGGGCCACGTGCGGGTGTTTGGGGCCGAGGCTCGACTCGGCGGCGGTGAAGGCGGTCCGTAATTGGCGGACGCCCTCGGGCGCGTCGCCGCCGCTGAGCAGCACCAGGCCGAGGTTGCCGAGCGCGTACACGACCTGCGGGTGCTCCTCGCCGAGGACCGCCCGGCGGGCCTCGATCGAGGCGACGAAGTACTCGCGCGCCGCCGGGAACTCGCCGAGCACCGCGTGGGCGATGCCGAGGTTGTTGAGGTGATCGCCGCGCAGCTCGCGACCCTCGCGGGTCGACTCGACGCGCGCGACCAGGCCGTCGATCAGCGGGGCGTCGGTGAGGACCTCGCGGCTCTGCTGCAAGCGGGCCGCGCGGACGAAGTCGCGGCGGGTGGCGATGGCCGCGGCGACGACGTCGTGGCCGCTGGCGAGCGCGACCTGCAGGGCCTCGGTGAGCTCGCGGAGGGCCTCCGGGTGGCGACCGGCCTCGCTGAGCAGGCTGCCGCGTCGCAGGCCGATCTCGGCGACCAGGGGCGAATAGGCGAGCTCGCCCAGCTCGAGGCCCTCGACCAGGGCGAGGCCCCGGGTGAACTGACCGGCGAGCTCGTGGGCCTGGGCCTCGGCCAGGACGCCGCGCAGGCCGGCGACGCGGGCGGCGCTGGCGGGGTCGTCGGGCGGCGGGACGGCCTCCGTCAGCGCCCGCGTGTCGTCGCAGCCGGCCAGCGCGGGCAGGTTGGCGGCGGCGGCCCCCGCGTTGCCGACGACCTCGACGTCGGCGCGCTGGAGGATCGCCACGAACGCGGCCAGGCTCTCGCGCCGCTGGTCGAGGCACGCGGTCCGCAGGTCGAACAGGCGCGTGGAGGCGCGGCCCTGCTGGTGGGCCCGGCAGGCGTCGACGCGCATGCCGACGAGCTCGCCGGCGTACGCGTCCAGGCGGGCCTTCACGCGCGTCCACGTGTCCTCGGCGAAGGGCACGCCCGTCTTCAGCAGGCCGTCGCGCGCGGCGACGGCGGCGGGCGCGTCCCACAGGCCGGCGAGCTCGTTGCCGGCGCCCTCGCAGGCGTCGCCGGTCGGGTAATACGAGGCTGCAGCGAAGCCGGCGGCCGTGAGCATCCCGGCCATGCCGAGGGTCGCGAACCACGGGGCGCGCCGGCGCTCGAGGGTGCGCTCGAGCTCGGCCAGGAGGGCGGGCATCGACGGGAACCGGCGCTGCGGATCGACGGCGAGGCCGCGCGTGATGACGTGCAGCACCGCGGCGGGGACGTGGCTGCCCGACGGCGGCTCGCGGACCGCCCCGTGGGTCACCGAGTCGGTGAGCGCCAGCAAGCTGCTGGTGTCGAACGGCGAGGCGTCGTAGAGCGCCTCGTAGAGAGTGACGCAGAAGCTGAACTGATCGCTCTTCGCGGTCGCCGACCCGCCCATGAGCTGCTCGGGGGCCATGTACGCCGGCGTCCCGACGATCGCGCCGGTGAGCGTGATCTGGTGGTCGAGGGAGCTGATCAGCGTGCTGCGCAGCGCCGGCGCCTCCTCCTCGACCTCGCGGTCGACGGCGCGGGCGAGGCCGAAGTCGAGGACCTTGACCACGCCGTCGCTGCCGACGAGCACGTTGGCGGGCTTGAAGTCGCGGTGGACCAGACCGGCGGCGTGGGCCACCGCGAGGCCGCGGCCGGCCTGCAGCAGGGTCTCGACGCGGGCCCGCCACGGCCGCGCCGCCGTCAGCCAGTTGGCCAGGGTCTGCCCGCGCACGAACTCCATGGCGACGAACACCTCGCCGTCGTGGTAGCCGACCTCGTGGACCGCGACGATGTTGGGATGCGAGACCCGGGCCATGGCCTGGGCCTCGCGCAGCAGGCGTTCACGGGCCTGCGGCTCGCGCCGGCTGAAGTCGTTGCGCAGGACCTTGACCGCGACCTTGCGGTCGAGCTGGTCGTCGTACGCGGCGTAGACGATGCCCATCGCGCCCTCGCCGAGCCGCTCGAGGATGGTGAAGCGGCCGATGTGGGCCAGGAGCGAGGGGATCGCGGCGACGGCCGACGGCGGCGGCTGCTCGCGGCTCGCCGCATCGCCGACCCTCACGGTCGCGGTCATGTCCCGCCCCGCGTGTTCGAGGGGCCCGCGCGACTCGGGCGGGGCGACCAGAGTGGGCGGGGGCGCGAGGGCGGTTCGATCGAGTGCGGTCTTTGGCGTCGCCATGAAGGGCTGGCGCCGGCGGGCGCGTCCCGAGGATAAGTGGCGCATGGTTGATGAATCGGCAACGATTTACAGGCAACTCACCGTGTAATGCAGAGAGCATTTTCGCACCCGTCAAATTCTTCTAAAAATAAAGTTATTTTCAGAAGTTAAACCTAAAATACCCATGAACATAAAGTAACAATTATCCTCTTTCTGCTCAAAAAATATCATCTTTGAAAGTATTCGAGAAATCGACGTCGGGGCGCCAAATTTCGCTGGCCGGACCCGGAGGAGGCCCCATGCACAGACCACGAGCCCCGATTCGGAGAACCCCCATGAACGTCCGCGACCTTGTTCCCTTCGTGATCTTGAGCCTCGGTTTCGTGCCCGCCTGTGACGAGCTGGACGAGTTCGACGCCGTCGATGAGGACCTCGGCGCGGTCATGCTGCGCCCCGGCAGCGGGACCTCCGGCGGCGTGTGGCTGAATACCAGCACGATCGGCGCCACCCCGTTCTCCGAGCTCGACCTCTCGGGCCAGGTGCACGCGGGGGTCCAGTTCACGGGGGCCCAGCTGCTGCGGCCCGGCAACGCGTGGCTGGACGTCACCAGCGGCGCGGTCAACCAGGGCACGCTCGAGGCGAAGGTCGGCAGCACGATCTACAAGGGCGCCGACCTGGTCGGCTCGCGCTGGCAGTTCACCCTCTTCAACGCCGACACCGACGGCGACGGCGACCACGACGCGGACGACGACCCGGAGGTGCCGGTCGAGATCTGGATCGCCTCGTACCAGCAGATCTCGCCGAAGGAGGCCCACTACACCTTCGAGACCTACGACGACGACGGCAACGTCGTCCCGGTGTGCGAGGCCGACGCGGCGGGCAGCCGCGCGATGGTGCCGATCAAGGACATCACGGTGAACGAGGTCACCGGGAAGATGACCAAGCGCAGCAACACGCTCTACCTCGCGTGTACCTCGGGCGCGGTCGGCAAGGCGGTGCAGTGGGGCTATCGCCCGTGGGAGCGGTCGCTCGAGGACTTCGAGGTGGCCACCCGCATGGTCCGCGCCGACTACTGCTTCACCGGCCACTCCTTCACCCAGAACGGCACCCACCTGCAGGTCCAGGACCGCTACAACATCAACACCTTCCTGCACTCGGACGACGCGACCGAGGCGGTGTGGTCCAAGTCCGGGGTCCGCTGCCTCAACACGCCCCGCAACGCGACCTACACCGCGCCGCAGGTGCAATGCAACGGCCAGACCCTGCCGACCTGCCCGACCAATACCACCATGACGACCTACTCCGACACCCTGTTCTGGACCAAGATCGACGCGGCGATCTGACGCCCGTGCGAGCAGTCGCGCGGCCCTCCGCGAGACCCTCGCTGTTCACGCCGCCCGGGGCGCTGGTCCGGGACCCCTTATAAAAACTAAAATAATCGATGTTGGCCTCGGGGCGCTCCCCCGCGACGATGCGCGCGCTCGGCACGAGACAATGCGTCCGATGAGAATGTGCGCACCCCGTCGGATCACGCATTCGGCGATTCTCTCGACGATCGGCACGAGCTCGTCGCAGGGCCCGCAATGGACGTCCCCCACGGCGCCGACGCAAATTCGCCGGTGGCATCTTCGCCCCGCGTGAATGCGCACAGTTCAATTCGAAGATGCGACGCCGAGGCGTTCCCCAGGATCGGCCGACGCGCGAGCGGGGGCGCCTTCTGCGACCCTTCATCACGGTCGTCGAGCACGGCGCCGGGCCCCGTCTCGCGGCCGCGCGCTCGTCTCATCGTCACGCCGCAGGCCATCCCGCGCCGATCGCGCCTCCCGCGCCCGCGGACGGAGTCGTGAAGCGAACCGCGCACTGTCAGGGTGGCGCCGCGATGGCCGTCGACAGGCGCCGGGCGAGCGCCTGGGCCTCCCTTCGCCTGCGCCCCGCGCTTGACAAGGCCGAGCACGCGCGCTCTCATCGACACGTGATCGGGAAAGCGCTCGTCTTCACCCTCGTCCCGCTCGTCCTCGCCTCCGCGGGCACGATCCGCGAGAACGCGCTCCAATGGCTGCGGGTGAAGTCGAATGTCCATGGCTCGATCGTCGCGGACAATCAAAACACCGACGAATTCAGCCCGAACGTCTGGCAATATACGATCACGACGTCCTCGGAGTGCACCCTGGTCGTGACCCGGCTGGCGGGGAAGCTGTACACGCCGCGCGAGAACTGGCTGAAGAGCGAGATCATCGTCCCGCTCGGGAAGCTGTCGCCGCGCGACACGGCGCTCGTGCCGTTCATCTTGCCGCACAATTTCCAGTACGTTCACAACACCGAGGGGTGGTGCGTCCGGATCGAGAGCCCCAGCCAGGAGATCGTCGGGCGAATGGGCGAGAGCGAATGGAACAAGTACTCCGACGAGATCTGCTTCGGCAGCAAAGACATTGCGACGCGGAGCATCCCTGCATTGCAAGATGCAGCCCGCGCCTGCGGGGCGGTCGACCTCGCGGACAATTACTGAGAGCGACCGCGCCGTGAACAGCCCGCCGCCGCGCCGAGGCGTCCTAGACGGCCTTCAGCACGTCGCTGCACGTGATCGTCGCCCGCGCGGCCGGCATGCCCGGCCCCGCCCCGGGCTTCGCCGGGTGCCCTTCGTTCGTCGCGGACTCGCACTCGGTCAGGGTGCCTGAATGCGACGACACGCGCCCGAGGGCCGGGCCGCGGAACAGGTCGTACGATTCGCAGGCTCCGGCGCTGCAGGTCGCCGGCATCGGCCGCGTATCCGCCGCTCGGGCGGCGGCGTGCGGGACGACGTCGGGGGCTCGGCGCGGCTTCGGAAGCTCTTGGAAGGCGGAGGCCCTGCGGACCACGAGCGACTCGATCCGGCGCTCGGCGTTGGCGAACGAATACTTGTACGGCTCATTCCCGCGGAGAAAGTCGTAACGCACGAAGCCGAGCTCGATGGCGGCGCGGATCGAGTGGGCGTGGAGCAGCATGCCCGGAGAGGCGTCCTCGGCGGCGGGATCGCGGGCGCCGAGCTGGAACATCATCTCGCGCTTCTCGCGGTCCATCATGCAGGCGGCCCCGCCGATCGGCGTGTCGCCGCGCCAGAGGATCGGCAAGAACAAGGTATCGTTCGCCAGAGCGTCGGCCAGCTCCTCGCGCGAGCTGCTGAGGATCACCTCGAGGCGGTCGCCCTTGCGAGACGCCCATCGCTCGCGCCACATCCCCAGCAGGATCTCGATGTCACGCTTCAGCGTCGACGCGTCGGCGTGCGTGATCCGGAGCGTCGTGCCGTCGAGCGTTCGCATCAACCGGCGCAGCCGCTGGCGAGTGTTCGCGCTCAGCTGGGCGAGGTAGCCGTCCCAACTGTCGGGCAGATCGGCGTAGGGGCAGATCGCGTTGTCGACGCCCGACGACATCACCATCGGCTCGCGGGCGATGCCGAACCGGCGGGCCGCGAAGACGCTCAAGAGCCCGCGCATCCGCTGCGCGGACGCCCGGAGGCACTCGAGGCTCAACACCTGCCAGTCGAGCCCCAGGAGGTACGCCGCGAACGCGTGCCCGGCTCGCTCGTCGTGGCCGGGTTCACAGATGAAGCCGGTGTAGTCGGCCGCACCGCGGCCCGCCATCATCAGCTCGGTATGGGTGTGGCCGTGGCGGTCGGTCCGGGGCCGCGGCCGGATGGGGAAGAACGCGACCGGCGCGGCGTCGGCGGTGGGGCGGGCCACGAGCACGATCCAGCCGGGGCGACGCTCGAGGCGCTTCGACATCCACGGCCACGAGAGAAAGAACTGCCCCTCTGGATCGGCCGCATACACCCGCGTCCAGTCGGCCTGGAGCTCGTGGAGCGCAGAGAGGCTACGGACGACATCGACCTGCATGCGGATTTTTGTACGCCAACCTCCAAAACGTGCCACACAGCGGGGCTGCGTGAGAGGGTGCCGCGCACACACCCGAGACGGCACGGCCTCCCGGGAGGGACCACCGATTGCCGAAGAAGCCGACCTGTGATCGCCGCGACACCGCGGCCTCGGCGACCACGCTCGACGAGGGCGGTCGGCCTGTCGAGGCGCCGCGCCCCGTGCTGCAGCGCGGTGAACGAAATCGACCGTCCTTGGCGATGCCGCCATCACCGGTGACAGGCGAACACGCTCGACGCTCGGTCTGTCGCCGCGCCGCGCCCCGGGATGTCGAACATTGTGAACCAGGAGCTCGAAGGCCCTCGATTCGCCCCCGTCCTCGCGAGTGACGGACATCGCACCGGCGGCGGGCCGCGGAGGCGCCTGGGCATGAGCGACTATTACGAATCTCCAATCATGGGTGTCTCACGACGACGCGGCCGTATGCGCCGAGGAGATGGGCCATTACACCGAGCTGCTCCCCTGCCCCGCGGATCGACGAAGGCTCGCATGACCACCTCGACGAGGTGCCCGTGTGCGAGAAAACCAAGCTGCAGCCGAGCGTGTTCCATGGCTGGCAGCGGGCGCTGTTCGAGCGCCCGCCGCAGGTGTTCGTCGAATCCCGCGCGACGCCGGCGGAGACCGTGACGAGCAAGCACGCGAGGACTCGGCCCGGCGTGGTGGGGATCGGGCTCGCCCGCCGGCACCCGACGCCGCGGGCCGGCCTCAACCGGACGTTCGCAGCGCCGCCAGCGTGAGCTGCACCCGTCGCCGCAGCGCCGCCTGGGACGGCAGCGTGTGCGCGTCGCTCAGCGCGCCGATGCAGAAGGCCGCCAGCTCGGGCGGCGGGATGTCCTCGCGCACCAGCCCCTCCTCGATCGCGTCGACCAGCAGCGCTTGCAGGAGCGAGTTCAGCTGGATAAACCCGCGCGCCACCGCCTCGGTGTGCCGCATCCGGGCCACCAGCTCCGAGCCGTGCTCGGCGTGGGCCAGCCGCGCGTAGGTCTCCAGCACGCGCTCCAGCCGCTGCCAGCGCGTGCCCTGGCGCTCGCGCGCGGCCTCCAGCTCGGCCAGGTGGCTCGCCACGTCGCGCTCGTGGAGCGCCACCAGCACCGCGTCCAGCTCGCGGAAGTACTTGTAGAGCGTCGCTCGACCGATGCCCGCGCGCTCGGCGATGGCCAGCATCGTCGTCGCCCCCAGCCCCTGCTCGGCGATCAGCGCAGCCGTCGCGTCGAGGATCGCCGCGCGCATGTCACGCCGGTGCAGCGCGATCGTGTCCGTCCAGATCTTCGGCACTGGTAGATCCTACCCTTCCTTCGGTCTTGCCGAGTACGGCTGTTGCCCCGGAGGAAGGGCAGGACCCCCGTTCAAACCGTGCATGCGGATTTCCCGCACACGGCTTACCGGTGGACTTTCGGGCCGTTGCATTACGCTGCCTCCGGGTACTGCACGGTCCCCCGCAGACGATGGAGGCCGTGGTTGTGGAAGAAGTCGCGTGTCCAGACCTCGGCCTCCCCCGCGTGGAGATGTCGACCTTTGCTCTTCACCATGAAGGCGCGGAGTCGACTCCATACGTAGGTGTCGATCTGGTTGAACTTCGCGGCGGCGTTCCCGGTGAGGAAGTAGTTGGCCCAGCCGCGCAGCACCGGATTGATGTCGCGGATGATCACCCGCACATCTTTGACCCCGTGGCGGTTACGACCGGTCAGCTCCTTCACACGCTGTCGCACCCGCGTCAAGCTGCGCGTCGAAGGCCAGCGCTGGAGGAAGTACGCCCTGCGGCGTTCCTTCTCCCAGATCAGACCGGACATGCGCTTACGCAGGTGACAGCCGAGGAAGTCGAAGCCTTGCCGTCCCCGGCTCAGCTCGACGCGCCTCGTCTTCTCCGGATGCAGCTCGAGTCGAAGTCGACGCAGGATCTCGCGGACCCTGACCTCGGCCTCCTCGCACGCCTTCCTGGTCCTGCACAGGATCACGAAGTCATCGCAGTAGCGCACGAGCTCGCCCAGGTGGGCGTGCCGTCGCTGCCACAACTTGTCGAGGACGCCGAGGTAGATGTTCGACAGCAGCGGTGAGATGACCCCGCCCTGGGGTGTCCCCGAGAGCATCGCCGTCACCTCGCCGTCTTCCATCACGCCGGCTTCGAGCCATTGCCGCACCAGCTTGAGGACCCTTCGATCCGAGATCCGCATCTCGACGAGCTTCATCAGTCGCTCGTGATCGATGCTGCCGAAGTAGTCGCGGATGTCGGCGTCGAGCACATGGTTTCCACCTCGCGCTCCCAACACGCGCAGTCGCTCGAGCGCCTGCGTCGCGCTGCGCTTCGGCCGGAAGCCGTACGAGCACGGAAGGAAGTCCGCCTCGAATATCGGCTCCAGCACCAGCTTCGCCGCCATCTGCACCACTCGGTCCCGGACTGTCGGGATCCCCAGCGGCCGCTTCTTCCCGTCCGCCTTCGGGATGTACCGCCGCATGACCGCGCTCGGCCGGTACGTCCCCGCCTCGAGCTCTGCACCGATCGCTTCGAGGAAGCGATCGACGCCGAGCTCTTCCACCTCGGCCAGCGTCTGGGCATCGATGCCCGCTGACCCCCTGTTCTTCTTCACCCGCTTCCACGCCTCCTTCAGGACGTCACGCCTGAAGATGCGGTCGTACAGCGCATGGAAGCGTCTACCCGGATGCCGCTTGGCTGCGGCCCACAGTCGGCGTCGAAGTTCTCGCACTTTGTCACGCGGCCTGCGCCGCGCGGGGTTGTTGGGACCTGTCCTGCAGGCCATGCCCTCGCGCTTACCTTCTTCTCCGACACGACCACCCCAGGGGCCCTTCCCTCCGGCGGCGTTGTTCTGCGCCGCCATCGCCGGTACTACGACCCCCTCGGACTCCCGCTGCACAGCGCTCGACTTCGCCTTCGGCTTATACGAGCCACCTTGCCCCGACACGGACCGTGCAGACGGGCCTCTCCTGTTCCGCATCGCTCCTTGAACGCGTGCTGCGCCCCGTACCCCGGGAGGACCCATCGCGCTTTCTGTTCCGGACTCGTGCGCGGTGGACGTGGCCTTCGCCGCGAAGTGATCGGCTCGGCTCCCCCATTGTTTCTCTGACGAGGCTGCAGGCTTCACTTGATGTTGCGGCCCGCGTTCTTGCTCCCTCCGTAGAGGCTCTTGACGCCCCGCTCGGGCCACGAGGATCTCTCCTCGCGCCTGGGGCCTGCTACCGGGCGCTCCGGCGCTTACCCGGACGGGACTTTCACCCGCTGGAACGGTGCAGCATGACGCGGCCGACCCGCCCCCTCCGGGGTCCTGCTCGTCCGTGTCTTCAGGACGCACCACCGGCGCAGCATATCGCAGCCGCCGCCGGACGGTCCGGCATCTTCGTACACAGAGTGAATTTGACAGTAGACACTGTGTCTTGATAAACGATCGCCCGCGGCGCTCCGGGCCGCGAGGAGACCTCTTCATGCTCACGATCATGGCGTTCCTGGCCAAGCGGCCCGACCTCACGACCGAGGCGTTCATCGACCACTACGAGAACCACCACGTGCCGCTGATCTGCCGGCTGGTCGGACCGCCGCCGGTCTACCGCCGCAGCTACCTGCGCCGCGACCACGCGGTGCTGCCCGGCGCGGCGATCGGCTTCGACGTCGTCACCGAGCAGAAATTCGCCGACCGCGAAGCGCTGGACGCGTGGCTGGCCGCGGTGTCCCGGCCCGAGGTGGCCGCGCAGGTGCGCGCCGACGAGGAGCGCTTCCTCGACCACCGGCACTACTTCGCCTACGTCGTCGAGGAGCACGTCACGACCGGCACCTGACAAGGTCGACGGGGTCACGCTCGGGCTCGTCGAAGAAATGGCGGCGCAGGGGTTTCACGTCAACATCTCGAAACTCTGAACGCTGCGCCTCGGCGCGCTGACGGCCGCCACGAGCCCTCGCCCGGGGCGGCCGTTCGCCGTCCGCACCCGACCTAGGGTCCGCCTCCGCGTCGCGCCCGTCATGATTCGGGGGACAGGCGAGCGTCCCCTCGAATCCACGAAGACGACGCGACGACCGAGGCCGACGCGCCGCCGCGCCGCGGGAGCCCGCGTCACTGCAGGCGGATCAGGCGAATGTCCTCTTCGGCGACGTTCACCCACACGATCGCGTGAATTTCTGGGAAATACTCGAGCTTGGTCTCGGTGTTGCCATTCACCACTGCGGGGTAGTCACCCGCGATCTCGGCGCGCTCGAGCGTCCACGTGTTCTCGTCGATCCACGCCCACAGCATGCCCTCGCCGCTCGCCTCGAGGTTGGCCAGGTACTGGCCGGTCTCGGCCACGTGCGCGAGGGTCCTGCCGTCGAACCCCGACTGCGGATCGAACTCCAACGCCATCGCCGACGGGCCGTAGGTCAGCTCGTGGCCGACGATCTCGCGGGTGTCGAGGTCGGTCACCAGCATCGAGGCCGGGCGCCCGGCGTCGTATTGCAGGGTGTGCAGGGTCTGCCCGCGTTGATCCATCGCGTTGCTGAGCGCGGCCCACCCGCCGCTCGGGTAGCCGCCCTCCCAGCGGAAATCGGTGCCGCCGGCCAGCACCGACCAGGTCTGCGCGGCGTTGTAGTTCTGGGTGGCCGACATGTAATAGCGGCCCTCGGCGGCGTTCCACCACCCGTGCATGTTCTCGCCGGCGTAGCCGGTCTCACCGGAGTAATTCGCCGCGGCGTCGAAGGGGAACTTCGGCAGCGACCAGGTCGCGGTCTCGACGTCGTACTCCCAGTAGCGGCGGCAACCCATGAGGATCTTGCCCGCATTGCCGAGCTCGGGCACGAACACGGTCGAGCCGTAGGTGTGGCGCGAGGTCGGGGTGCGCGACGAGATGTCCGGGTTGTCGGGGTCGAAGAACTCGTCGCTGTACACGCCCTCGGGGTTCTCGGGGTTGTTCTCGTAGTACTCGACGGCCGGGTTGAAGTTGGTGAAGTTCGCGCTGTACGCCTCGGGCCACTTCGAGCTGTCGCTGGGCAGCCGCTCGATGCTCCACTTCATCGCCCGCAGGTCGAGCTTGTACACGCCGTCGTTCGACGAGCCGTCGTGGCCGCCGCCGACGGTGACCCAGCCGCGCTCGCTGCCCTTGCGCGTGTCCCAGGCCATGCCGACCCAGTCCGCGAGCACGCCGTGCCAGTCCTCGTTGCCGCGGTCGCTCCAGCCGGGGATCGCTGCCTTGACCTCGGCGTCGAGCGCGTCGAGCCGGGTTCCGACCACGCGCACCCAGCGATTCAGCGGCACTGTCTGCCACGAGACGCAGTTGACCCGGCCGTCGCCGTCGCGCCCCGGCGTCCACGCGTCGCCTTCGAGCACGCCGACGTCGTCGCCCATGCCCCAGGCGCTGTCGAGCTCGGCGTCGCAGTCGAAGCCCGGCGTGCCGGTGGTCCCGGTGGTCGTGTCGCCGCCGTCGGTGGTGCTCGTGGTCGGGACGCCGGTGGTGACGCTGCTCGCCGTCTCGCCGGCGCCGCCGGTCGGGTCGGTGCCCGCTGTCTCGCTGGCGCCGCCGGTCGTGTCGGTGCCCGACGTCGACGTGCTGCTGTCGGTCGCCGTGGTCGATCCGCCGCCGCCACCGCACGCAGCCACCAGGACCAAACTCCACACACCCATCCTCGTCCCTGTCGTCATGCCGGCGACTCTCCTCCAAGTGCACGCCGGTGGTGCGCGGCGTCGGCGTTGGCCTGCGCGGGGGCCTACGACCCCGCGCGTGCGCCTGCGCCAGGCTCTCGGTCGCGCGGGGCGGCGCATTCGTGGGAGTCCCGAGGGCGAAGGCGAACCCCGGTCCGAGACGCAATACGGCGCTCGTTCGTCGCTGTATTGTCGCTCGCTCGCGGACAATCGTTCGTCGGCGATCCACGGGGGCTGGTTCGAGCATTCGTCGCGAGCGTCACCCGGCGACGACGCATCATTTCGCGCCAGGGCGAGCGAGGAGAACAATCGAAGGAGTGCTCCGACGCTCACACTCGAGCTCGTCGAGCCGGTGGCTCCGCTCCGGCGATCCACGCACCCCGATCTCGCGCTCGCCGTGAGCGTGTCGTCGCGCCGGCAGATCGGCCGCACTCGACGGCGCGTCGCCGAAGCGACGCCGCGAAGGCTGCGGCGCGCCGTCGGCGATCCGCGGCATGAGTTGCGAGAGCTCGAGTCACGACGCGATCCGCGGTGCGGACGCGATCGCCGGGCGCCAGAGACCGGCCAGCGAAGGCGCGCGCAGCACCAGCGCTGCGGCCGCGGCCGCCGCGGCGAGGCCGAACACCCCGCTCACCCCCGCGTGCTCGAGCAGCAGGCCACCGAGCGCGGAGCCGGTCGCCATGCCGATGAACACCACGGTGAAGAAGGTCGCGTTGAGCCGGCTGCGGGCGGCGGGGTCGAGGCTGTAAACGAGGGTCTGGTGCGCGATCAGGGAGGCCTGCACGCCGAGGTCGAAGCCGACGGCCGCGAGCGCCACCAGCCACAGGCCAGCGGTGCGGCCGAGCAGCGGCAAGGCCAGCAAGGCGAGGAACGAGACCAGCACGAGCGCCGCGCCGCGCCGCGTCACGCCGTCGGGGCCGTGACGGTCGGACAGGCGCCCGGCCAGCGGTGCCGCCAGCGCCCCGGCCGCGCCGGCGAGGCCGAAAGCGCCGGCCGCGGTGCTGCCGAGGTGGAACGGCGCCGCGTGCAGCCACACCGCCAGGGTCGACCAGAAGGCGCTGAAGGCCACCGACAGCAGGCCCTGGGCGAACGCCGCGCGGCGCAGCGTGGGATGGCTGCGCCACAGGGTTCGTAGCGAACCGAGCAGCGCGGGGTACGGCAAGCGGGTCGTCGGCGCGAACCGGGGCAGCCGCCAGCGCAGCGCCAGGGCGACCAGCGAGAGCGCCGCCGCGGCCAGGGCGAACATCAGCCGCCAGCCGAGCTGCTCGGCCACCGCGCCGCTGACCACCCGCGACAGCAGGATGCCGAGGAGCAGCCCGGTCATCACCGAGCCGACGGCGCGACCGCGACGCGCGTCGGGAGCGAGCGTCGCGACCGCGGGCACGATGTCCTGCGCGGCGGTGGCGACCACGCCCACCGCGAGGCTGGCCGCCAGCAGCAGCGGCAGGTCGGGCGCGAGGCTGCTCGCCAGCAGCGCGGCCGCGAGGAGCAGGACCTTGACGACGATGACCCGCCGGCGGTCGAAGCGGTCGCCGAGCGGCGTCAGCAACAAGATGCCGAGCGCATAGCCGAGCTGCGTCAGCGTCGGCACCAGGCCCACCGCCGACGGCGTGGCGTCCAGAGTCTCGGCCAGCAGCGCCAGCATCGGCTGCGCGTAGTAGATCGAGGCCACGGTCAGGCCGGTGCTTGCGGCCATCAAGCCGAGCAGCGGGGCGGACAGGCGGTTGTCGGCGGGAGGATTCGCGAGCGCCGTGGGGTCGAGCGGGAGGTCGTGCATGCGAGGTCCTGCGGGGAGGATCGGTGTCGTCACTGTGCAGGACGGGCCCGGCGCGGTGTAGGCGCCCGCGCGACACAACTGTTATACGCTCGCCGCATGACCGCGGAGCCGACCTCGACCGACCGGATCGCGCTGATGCAGACGTTCGTGCGCATCGTCGAGGCCGGCAGCCTGTCGGCCGCGGCGGCCCAGCTGCAGACGACGCAGCCGACCATCAGCCGCCGCCTGCAGGCGCTCGAGCGCTTCTTCGGCGTGCAGCTGCTGCAGCGCTCGACGCACGCGATGAAGCTCACCGAGGACGGCGAGCGCTGCTACGAGCAGGCCAGGGCGCTGCTCGAGAGCTGGGCCGCGTTCGAGTCGCACCTGCGCGGGGCGAAGGACGAGGCCGAGGGCCTGCTGCGGGTGGTGGCGCCGCACGCGTTCGGCCAGCTGCAGCTGGTCGAGCCGCTGCTCCGGTTCCTGCAGCGGCACCCGCGGGTGGACGTCGAGTGGCTGCTGCGCGACGACTTCCGCGACCTCATCGGCGGCGGGGTCGATTGCGCGATCCAGGCCGGTGAGGTGCGCGACCCGTCGCTGGTGGCGCTGCGCTTGACGGAGATCCCGCGCATCGTGGTGGCCGCGCCGGCGCTGGTCGCCGCGGGCCCGCCGGCGGACGACCCCGCCGCCCTGGCCGAGCTCCCGTGGCTGGCGTTCAGCACGTTCTACCGCCGCGAAGTGGCGCTGACGCACCGCACCACCGGCGAGACCCGCCGCCTGCCGATCCGCCCGCGCCTGGCCACCGACAGCCTGTTCCCGCTGCGCCAGGCGGCGCTGGCCGGCACCGGCGCGGCCATCGTCTCGACCTGGCTGGT
Source organism: Nannocystis punicea (assembly GCF_026965555.1). GTDB lineage: Bacteria > Myxococcota_A > Polyangia > Nannocystales > Nannocystaceae > Nannocystis > Nannocystis punicea. The sequence goes on from NZ_CP114040.1 coordinate 8,992,319, forward strand.
CGAGGAGGACCTCGCCGCCGGTCGACTGGTGCACCTCGTGCCTTCGTGGCGCGCCGTGCCGCTGCCGCTGTGGCTGGTGTACCCGTACGCGCAGTTCTACCCGGCGCGGCTGCGGCGCTTCGTCGAGGCGGTCAAGGAGTGGGCCGAGCAGCCGCGCTGATTCCCAATCATCGCAAGCGATCGACGGTCTCACGAATCTTCGAGGACGAATTCACTCTTGTCCCTCGGCCAATCCCGCCACGCGACGTCCGGCTCGTCGAGCGCCTGGCCGCGCTGGGCCAGGAACTCGCGCAACAGCTGAAAGAACGTCACGAGGTTGTTCTGACTGCCGTCCCCGGCCTCGATGTGGCCCGCCCAATCCAGGTCCGCAAGCCGCCCCTCGCTCCTCGCCCTCTCTGCGAGCCACGCCTCGAATTGCGGCAGGAGCGAATCCTCGCCGGCGCCGAAGGCAGGAGCCCCGAGATCGCGCCGACATGCGGCGATCCCTCAAGGCCTCGAGCTCGCGGAACTGCGACCCGGGCGAGGACCCCAACGCGAACAGCCCGCGCCCGCGCGATCCCGACGCCGAGCAGGCCCCGATTGAGTGAGTTCTTCGAGAAGAACCCGCGGGGCCGGCGGCCCGGACAGCCGATCGCCACGATCAGGGGGCGGGTGCCACGGGGGGCGCGGCCGGGATGCGCTTGAGCGTCACGACCTCACGCCCGTCGGCGGCGGGCTCCATCGTCGTCGGCCGCGGCTCGTTCGGATAGGTCAGGCTCAAGAACAACCGGTCGCCGTCCACGACGATGATGCCGACGCGATCCCACCCCTTCGCGTCGCTGGCCTGTCTGAGGTCGATGGCCTGCGGGCTGGTGCCGGGCGGCAGCGTGATGATCTTGGTCGTGGTATGCGCGATCGGCTGGCCGTGCATGTCGTTCCAATACTCCGTATAGACGAATCGATCGCCGTCAATGCTCACGGTCTGACCGACGAGGGCCGCGAACACGCCGCCGTCCTGATCTCGGACCGAAGACGAGAGCACCTTCCAGCTCCCCTGGATCCGCCGCTCGATCGGCGGCTCGGGGTCCCGCTCGGGCGGTGTGGCCGGCGCGGCCACCTCGGGCGGGGCCTCCGCGGTGGTCGGCGTGCAGCGCACCGCGAGCAGGGCGCTCGCCACGGACATCACGGCACGCACGAAGGTGTTCGACGGGGCGCTCGGCATCGCGGCGCCGAAGATAGCAGAGCGCCCGGCCTCTCGCAGGTCACTCTCAAAGGCGTGCGCATTCACGCCGAGCGAAGCTGCCACCGGTGGGCGCGGCCGTGGCCGATCGGGGACTCGCTTCGCCGCGGCGCGGTCGGATGAGGTCGGTCAGGCGACGTCGAACGAGTAGTTCAACCCGTAGCGGCTGTCCCACGCCGAGCAGCCGGTCTGGTCGGTGTTGTGGAACCACACCTCGACCCTGGTGGTGCTCGCCGGGATCGTGAACTCCGCGGGCCCGGTCGAGACCGCGGCGGACTGGACCTGCTCGTCGGGGTAGAAGCGAACATACGCGGCGATGCTCCACGCGGCCTGGCCGTAGCGCTCGGACCGGCAGCAGGTGAGTCGGCCGACGTCGTATTCGATGCGCAGCGTCCCGCCGGGCCGCAAAGGGCTGTCCTGCTCGTGCTTCCATTGGGGCAGGAATCTTACTGTGGTCATTAGCGTGGTTCCTCCGCGGGGACTTTACTCGCGCCGCGAGCACCCTGTCAACGCGGGGCGCCCGGCGTCATTCGACCGACCCGAAGGGCGCGCTCATGCGTCGATTCTCACTCGAATGCTCGACGCGCGACGAGGGACGTCAGAGTCCCTTCTCGCGCGGATGCCGTCGGCTCGGAAATGAAACGTGGAGGTCATGAGTCGCCTGTTTGCTCGACACGCGGTCCCGACGATTGCCCTCGGCCCGCGAGCGCGGCGCGGCCGATTCGGGCGCCCCGCTCGAGCGTCTCGGCGCCCGCGAGGACGGCGCGGCGCGCCGCGTCGCCGTCCGCATACCCCGACAGGAAGAAGTCCCAGGCCGCCGCATAGAAGGCCGCACACGCCGCGGCCAGCGCGTCCTCGCCGAGCGCCTCGAGGCGCCGCACCGCGCTCGAGCGGTTCCCGCCCCACGCCTCCGCGTACGGCACGCCCAGCGCGCTGAGGGCCCGATAGCTGGTCGGCGACACGCGCCACGACAGCTCGCGCAGGCGGCCCCACAAAAACTTCGCGGGCGTGTCCACCACCGCCCACGGCAACTTCGCAACGTATCCCTCGTGCTCGAGGAGCGAGGCGGCGTCGATGCGGCGGATGCTCTCGGCGTCCAGCGCGGTCGTCGTCGGATATGGCTCGCCGAGCAGCACGCGGACGGTGCTCGCCACCGACGGCACGTACCACGGCTGCTCCTTCAACCCGTTCAGCGCGAGCAGCTGCGGGCGCGGCACGTGGAGCGGCCCCGGGAAGCGCTCGAAGTACAACCTCTCGGCGCGCGCCTGCAGATCGAGCGCGCCGCGCAGGCCGCCGAGGCTCGCCTCGAGGCGCGCCGGGTCGTGCACGAGGACATGCAGGTCCACGTCGCTGAGCTCCGGCACGTAGTCCAGCGGGGCGTCCCACGGCTTCACCGCGGAGCCCTTGGCGTAGAGGCCGATGATCTGCTCGCGCGGCACGCGTTCGACGAGCGCGGCGACGTACGCGCTCGTCATGCCCTCGACCTCGGCGCGGACGCGGGCCGGATCGGGGTATGGGGCGTCCCAGGTCACGGCGTCACTGTACCGCGACCGCCCGACGCGTGTGGCCATTTCCCGGGCCGGGCGAGCTCGTCGCGGCGCGCTCTCGGGCATCGGTCTCCGCAAGGACATCCCGACCCGCCGTCCTGGCAGGTCGCCCCGCGAGCGCCGCGGAGGCGGGCCGCCGGCGCGCTCGCGCCGCGTCACGTCCTGTCCGAAGGGACATGTCGACTTCGGCCGGGACCTTTCAGCGCCCCGCAGGTCCGCGGAGCCGATCCGCCGGCTCGCGCCCTCGACGCGAGCGGCTCACGTCGCCGCGCTCTCGAGGCTGGCCATGTCGATGACGAAGCGGTAGCGCACGTCGTTCGCCAGCAGGCGCTCGTAGGCCGCGTCGATCTGCTGGATCGGGATGAGCTCGATGTCGGAGGCGATGCCGTGCGCGGCGCAGTAGTCGAGCATCTCCTGCGTCTCGATCATGCCGCCGATCGCCGAGCCGGCCAGGCGCTTGTTCCCCCAGATCAGCGACATGGCGGCCACGGGCGCCGGCTCCGGCGGCACGCCGACGAGCACCATCGTGCCGCCGATCCGCAGCGTCCCGAGGTACTTGTTGTAGTCGTGCGGAGCCGAGACGGTGTCGATGATGAGGTCGAAGCGGCCGGCGAGCCTGGTGAAGGTCGACTCGTCCTTCGTGACCGCGAAGGCGTGCGCGCCGAGCCGCCGCGCGTCGGCCTCCTTCGAGGGCGAGGTGCTGAGCAGCGTCACCTCGGCGCCCATCGACGCGGCCAGCTTGACCGCCATGTGACCGAGGCCGCCGAGGCCGACCACCGCCACGCGATCGCCCTGCTTGCAATTGTACTGGCGCAGCGGCGAGTACGTGGTGATGCCGGCGCACAGGAGCGGCGCCGCGGCGGCGGCGTCGAGGCCGGCCGGGATCTTGAGGGCGAAGCGCTCGGCGACCACGATCCGCTTCGAGTAGCCGCCGTAGGTGGGCGTCTTGCGGTCCATCTCGGTGCTGTTGTAGGTCAGCGCCGAGCCCTTCTCGCAGAACTCCTCGAGGTCGCGGCGGCACGCGTCGCACTCGCGGCACGAGTCGACGACGCAGCCGACGCCCGCGAGGTCGCCGACGGCGAGCTTCGTCACCTTCGCGCCGACGCGAGTGACCCGGCCGACGATCTCGTGGCCCGGCACCATCGGGAAGATGGCGCCGCCCCACTCGTCGCGCGCCTGATGCAGGTCGGAGTGGCAGACGCCGCAGTAGAGAATGTCGATGAGCACGTCGTGCGGGCCGGGCTCGCGCCGCTCGATCGTGAACGGGACCAGCGGCGCGTGCGCGTGGGCGGCCGCGTAGGCGGGGGTCTTCAGCATTGGTTTTTCCTCTCCTCGGGCGGCAAGACTAGGCGCCGGACCGCGGGCGGGGAACGAGTAGAATGCGAACACGCCATGTAGTAAATCTTCACAATGGCCTTCACCCCTCTGAACTCCCTGAACACCTTCCTCGCGGTGGCGCGGCGCCGGAGCTTCGCCGCCGCCGCGACGGAGCTCGGGATCTCGCCGTCGGCGCTGAGCCAGTCGGTGCGCCAGCTCGAGGAGCGGCTCGGGGTGGCGCTGCTGTCGCGGACCACGCGGAGCGTCGCGCTCACCGACGCGGGCCGGCGGCTGTTCGAGCAGGCGGGGCCGGGGGTCGAACAGGCGCTCGAGGCGCTCAAGTCGGCGTCGGCCCAGGCGGACGAGGTCACGGGCAAGGTGCGCCTCACTGTGCCCGCCATGGCCGTGCCGTTCGTGATCACGCCGGTGTTGCCGCGGTTCGTCGCCAGCTATCCGAAGGTCGAGGTGGAGGTCCAGGTCGAGGACCTGCGGCGCGACATCGTCGCCGAGGGCTTCGACGCCGGCGTCCGCCTCGAGGAGTACATCGAGCGCGACATGGTCCAGGTCCGCCTGACCCAGGCCTCGCGCTTCGTCGTCGCCGGCGCACCGTCCTACCTCAAGCGGCGGGGCACCCCGGAGGCCCCGAAGGACCTGCTCGCGCACGACTGCATCACCTGCCGCTCGGCCACCACCCAGGCGCTCTACGCCTGGGAGCTCGAGCGGGGCAAGAAGAGCTGGCGGATCCCCGTGCACGGCAACGTCATCACCAACGACGAGGGCCTGATGGTCGCCATGGCCGAGGCGGGCCTCGGCCTCATCTACGCGTTCGAGCCGTCGGTCCAGCCGCTGCTGAAGCGCGGCAGCCTGCGCCTGGTCCTCGAGCCCTACGCCGCCGCGGTGCCCGGGCTGTTCCTCTACTTCCCCAATCGCGCGCAGGTCTCCCCTGCCCTCCGCGCCTTCATCGACACTGCCCGCGAGGTGACCGCCTCGCTCCGCACGCGGGCGCCGAAGTCCCAAGATTGAAGCGCCACCACCGCCCGGCGCAAATCACCGGATCACGAGCACGTCGATGCGCACCCACACCGGCTGCTGCGAGGTAATCTCGAGCCAGACCTCGATCTGCCCCTGCACCGGGGCGACGTTGTAGATCGCCGTACGTACGGGGCTCAGCACGACCGGCTCGCCGTTCTCACCCGAGAGCTGGCAGATCGTCGCAAACACCGCGTCGCTCGGACGGATGTGCTGGTAGGTCAGACGCAGAGGGATGATGATGCCGTTCTGCATCAACGAGAACGACACCTTGTAGGCCCGCGCGGACCGCCTCGCCTCCGGCGGCAGCGGCTCGCCCGACAGCGTGCGCACCGAGCCCGGTATCAGGGTCGGGGCAATCGTCTTGGTGATAGGATTGTCATGGGCCTCGGACATGACATTCAGCATTGGGCGGGGCCCGGCGATTTCAATCGATTCGGGTCACGTTACCGCCGGCCGCACAACTCGAGGGCGCGGCCGCCCTCGTCCCGCCGCACCGCCCGCCTCGATCGACGGCGGCCCCCTGGCCCGTGCTCACGCCGCCGGTAGGCGCGAACCGATGAACTCGGCGGCGTTGACGGCGGCCGGGTGCCCGCGGTTGCACAGGACCACCGTCGCGTAGTCGCGATAGACCGCCAGGTCGCCGTTGACGCCCGGGGCGCTGCCGCCGTGCCCGTAGTAGGTCTCGCCGTTGCGGGTCCGCACCGCCAGGCCGAGGCCCCAGTGCGACGTGCCTGCCACCACCCGCGGCGTCGTCATCGCCGCGAGGGTCGGCGCGCCGACCAGAGCGCCGCTGCGCAGGGCGACGACGAAGGCGTGCAGGTCCTCGACGGTCGAGTAGCCGCCGCCGGCCGGCAGCCCCGCGTAGGGCTTCAGCGCCTTGCGCCCGGTCGCCCCCGCGCCGGTGTACGGAATGGCGGTCGGGCGCGAGGAGGCGAACGACTGCGAGGTCGACTCCATCTTCGCCGGCCCGAAGATCCGCTCCTGGAAGACCACCTCGTAGGGCTCGCCCGTCACTCGCTCGAGGATCGCCCCCAGCAGGACGAAGCCGTAGTTGCTGTAGCCCCAGCGCGACCCCGGCGCGAACGCGGGCTCACGCGCGCCGTAGAAGCGCACCAGCTCGGCGATGGTCGTCAGCTGGTCGGCGTTGGCGTCGTACTGCGGGCCGAAGATGTCGCCAGTGCCGCCCGTGTGGGTCAGCAGCTGCTCCACGGTCACGCGCTCGGCCAGGGCCCTGTTGGCGTAGTCGGGCAGGTGCGTGGCCAGCGTGTCGGCGAGGCCGAGGCGACCCTGCTCCACCAGCTGCATGACCGCCACCGCGGTGAACATCTTGCCCATCGAGCCGACGCAGAACCGCGTCGACGGCGTGACGCGGAGCGCCTGCTCGTCGTCCGCCGAGCCATGGCCGACGCGGACCAGCACCTGCTCGCCGCGCGCGATCGACACCGCGCCGTTGAAGCGACCGCCCCGGGCCTCGTCGCGGAGCTTCGTCTCCACCGCGGCGAGGGCCGCACGCTCGTCCAGCCGCGCGATCGTCCCCTCGGCCGGAGCGCCGGCGAAGGCGATGTCGTCCAGCCGGTCCGGGCCCGAGGCCGTCAACACCACCTTCGAGCGCCGGTCCCACGCGCGATCTTTCACGAAGGCCGTGATCTCCTGCGGACCCGTGACCTGCGAGGACACGAGCTCGAACCCGCCGGTGACCTCGCGGACCGACAGGTCGTCGTCGATGTACGGCCGCACCGTCGGCGCGAGCGCCTCGACGAACCGCTCGTAGACGCCGAGGTCCGGATCGTTGAACGCCGCCAGCCAGCGCTCCAGCCAGGACTGGAGCACGTTCGGAGGTTCGACGGGCGGGCCCTTCGCCGGCGCGGAGCGACGCGCCCGGCAACCGCCGAGGACCGCTCCAGTCACCAGCCAGCCGGCGCCTGCACCCACGGAGACGAGAAGGTCGCGCCTGTTCATGGCCGGGGCGCATCATAACTTCGCAGGCCTCGCGGGTGAGGAGAACCCGTTCGACGGCGCAGGGAGCGGCCCTCACGAGCTTTCGCTGGGGGTCCTCCGGAGGATGCGACCTCGCGGCCGGAGATCTCGCATGACTTGCGAGACACGAAGAGATGCCTCGCCGCCGCTCGTCGCCCGGGAATGCGACGACGCTTCAGGCGCGGCGTGCCGCGACCCGACGCAGCCGCGGCGGCCACGGGGCGGCCCGCGCCGCGGTCATCAGTACCCGCGCCAGGCGACCGCGCGGCGGCAGCGGCTGCACCAGCGCCCGCGGCCGGCCCTCGCGGGCCCACACCGCCTCGGCCGCGCCCCAGCCCGAGGCCGCGGCGCTCTCCATCGACGACGGCAGGCCGGTGCGCGTCCAGTCGCCGGCGAGCAGCAGCCCGTCGATGGCGGTGAGCGTCGACGGTCGGCGGGCCTCGAAGCCGGGCAGCGGGGCCTGCACTGCCAGCGGGATCCGGTGGACCGCCGCGTGGCGCAGCCTCGCAGTCCGCGCCGCCGGCAGGTTCTCCGCCAGCTCGCGCCGCGTCCGCTCGACGATCGCCGAATCGCTCCAGTCGGCCACCCGATCGGCGTCGATGATGTTGCTGCCGATCAAGGACGGCCGGCCGGTCCAGCCGAAATAGATGTTGGCGTAATCATAAAAGTCGCAATTGAGATCGTCGGGTGCATAGGCCCGGGCCCAGAATTGCCGGGCGGTGATTCGCCGGTCGAACCACAAATACACGCTGACGTACGCCACCGCCGAGAACCATCGCAGCGCGGCGAACTCCGCCCGGCCCTGCCACGATTCGGGCAGCAGCGCCGCGAGGTCGCGCGGCGGCAGCGTGCTGACGACGTGGCGCGCGCGGAGGATCCGGCCGTCGGCGAGGCGGACCCCGGTCGCGCGCGCGTCGGTCCCGAGGATCTCCGCCGCCGCGGTGTTCGTCCACACCGGGTGGCCCGCCGATTCGACGGCGGCCCGGGCTGCGGGCGCGAACAGGTCGCCCAGCCCGACGCCGGGGAAGCCGACCCGCACCGCGTCGCGGGTGATCGCGTGATGGAAGGCGCGGAACAACGAGCCGGCCGAGCAGCGCCCCAGCGGCGTGTTCAGGATCGACATCGCCGCGAACTGCCAGTAGCGGCGCTGCATCGCCGGCCGCACGCCGAGGGCGGTCAGCGCCGCGCGGCCGTCGAGGCCGTCGAGGCGGAGCACGTCCTGCTCGTCGATGCCGAGCGCCACCCGGGCCGGCGCGCCGTTCGAGGCCAGGTCGAGCAGCCCGAGCGACGGATCGGCGCGCAGGCTCGCCAGCAGCTGCACCGGCGGCGGCAACCACGAGCGGCGCAGGTCGATCGCCCGCTCGCCGTCGAACATGGTGTAGAGCAGCGACTCGGGCTCCCACACCACGCGGTCCGCCGTGCCCAGGCGTTCGAGGAGGCGGAAGAAGTTCGCATAACAATCGGTGACGATGTGCGGCCCGATGTGCACCGGGTCGCCGGTGATCGGGTCGGTCCAGCTGCGCGCGCGGCCGCCGAGCAGGTCGTCGCGCTCGACGACGGCGAGGCGCAGACCGGCGTCGAGCAGGCCGACCGCGCAGGTCAAGCCGGCGATACCGCCGCCGAGGATCACCACATCGAACTCGAGCGGCGCGTGCACCGGCGCCAAGCGTCGCACCGCGCCCCGCGCCCGTCAAACCGCGCCGCCCGGATCGCGTCTGCTAGCTTCCTGGCGCATGCCCGCGTTTCACCTCCGCAGCGAATGGACGTTCCTCGCGCCACCCGCGACGCTGTGGCCGGTGCTCGCCGATTCGCCCGGCTACCCGCGCTGGTGGCCCGGCTTCGAGCGGGCTGAGCCGCTCGACGACGCCGGCGACGTCGTCGATTGTCGCGTCCGCGGCGACCTCGGCCTCACCCTCGAGTTCGTCCAGCACGTCGTGGTACGCGAGCCGCCCGCGCGGCTCGAGTTCCGCGCCGCCGGCGACCTCATCGGTCGCGGCACCTGGACGCTCGCACCCCACGACGGCGGCGCGCGCGTGGTCATGCTCTGGGAGGTCGACCTCGGCCGCCGCTGGCTGCGCGCGCTGAGCCGGCTGCCGCCCGTCAAGCGATGGATGGCGCGCAGCCACCATCGAGTGATGGAGCAGGGCCGGCGCAGCCTCGCGGCGATGTTCGGCGAATGATCGCCGCGGCACGACGAGGAGCCAGCGAGCGCTACAGGACGCAGATGCGAGCCGAATGGCGCGATCGCCTGGGCTCGCAGTCCGCGCGGCGAGATCCAGTTCGCCGGCTACTTCACGTGCTGGTAGATCTGGATCAGATTCCCGCAGGTGTCGGCGAAGATCGCCACGGTGACCTGGCCGGTGTCGGTCGGCTCCATCGTGAACACCACGCCGTGCTTCTTCAGCCGCTCGTATTCTGCGCGGATGTCGTCGACCTCGAACGCGGTCAGCGGAATGCCCTGCTGGAACAGCTCCTCCTGGTACCTCTTCGCCGCCGGATTCGCGTTCGGCTCGAGCGAGAGCTCGACATCGGCCGGGCCTTCCGGCGAGACGACGGTCAGCCAGCGGAACTCGCCGACCGGGATCTCCTTGCTTTTGACGAAGCCGAGCACCTCCGTATAGAAGCGCAGGGCCTTGTCCTGGTTGTCGACGACGATGCTGTTGAGCTTGATGCGCATGAGACCTCCTGGATGAATCGGCGCGGTGGCCGTCGCGCGAGAGTCTGACAGCTTCGCCGCTCAGTGCTTCTTGAAAATTGCGGGGGCCAGCGCCGCCTCGCCGCACATCAACAGCAGGCACCCCGGAATCAGCGCCCGCGGCAGCGAACCCGCCCGCGAGGGCACCTGCCAGCGCCGACGGTACATCGACGGCGCCACGCCGACGCGCCGCGAGAACAGATCGCTGAAGCTGCCGAGGCTCTCGAAGCCGACCTCGAAGCAGACGTCGGTGACCGAGTGATTGCCGAGCGCGAGCAGCCGCTTCGCCTGCTCGAGCCGCGCCTCGATACGATACTGATGCGGCGTCGCGCCGAACACCGCGGCGAACTGGCGGATGAAGTGATACGGCGACAGCCCGGCTTCGCGGGCGATCTCGGCGATCGGTGCCCGACCATCGGTCTCCCGCAGGCGGTCGCGCGCGCGGCACAGGCGGATCAGCGCATCGTGCGTCAGCATGGTCGAGGCCTCGCGACCGGGAGTGTAGCGCGGGACGCGGCTCGCAATCACAGCGCGGACCGAGGTCGCCGTGTCTGAAAGGTTGCGACCTGTCGCCCTGGTCGGCGGCGGAGGCGTCGGTCGACGTCGAAACCCTCCGCGCCGTCCGCTCGGGACATGCTCCGTTCGGCCTCGCGTTCCGCGCGTAGCACTCCTCACGCTCGTGTCGCGGTCCTCGCGCCGACGCCTCCATGAGCCCGGGCGCCCACGATCGCGAGGCGAGCCGTGTTGCGAGGGCCGGGCTGGACGCGAGGCCGCGGCTCCCAGGAAGCTGCAGTCGACCGCGGACCGTCAGCCCTGCGGCGGCGGCAGCGGCCGCGCCGACTTCGGCACCGCGTCCATGCCCTCGACGATCACCTCCACCTTGCGCGCCCGCAGCTCGGCGAGCACCGCGGACTTCGCCTGCCCGCCCGCGAGCAGCAGCCGGGCCCACCGGAGCTCAGGCAGCTGCTGCAGCGGCTGCAGGTCCGCGTCGGTCGCCAGGGTCAGCTTCCTGAGCCCCGCGAGCCCCTCGATCCCCGCGAGCGAATGCACGTAGAACGTGTCGTCCTCGCCGTGCCACAGCGGCCACACCTGGTGCTGCACCTTGTGCCCGCCGCCCTCCCACCACAGCTCGTGGAGCCCCGCGAGCGCCCTGTCCGGCACCGCGAGCGACACGAGCGCTTGCAGAGTCTTGGTGTTGACGCGGTCCTGGCCGGTCGCCTTTGGGATCTTCCCGAGGTCGAGCTTGCCCGCCCTGCTCAGCGTCTCGACGACGGCGAGGCGGAGCGCGGGGTCTCGCAGCGCTTCGAACTTGCTCATGCCGCGACGATGCCCGCCGCGCCCGCCCACCACAAGCCCGGTCGATCACCAGCGGCCGGAGCCCGATGAATCACACCTTGCACATGCATCGCGTCAGGCGGATCGACGCTCGCGCCCGACGAGCGACTCGAGCGACTACCTGGCGGCGCGCTTGGGGCCGGGGTGGCCGAGCAGGCGCCTGCCGACCGCGAGCAGGTTCTGGCGCAGCGTGTCGTCGTCGAGGTTCGCGTACTCGGGGGCGCCGCCGGCCATCGCCAGCCCTGTGAACACCACGTGCACGGAGATCGCCTCGGCGAGGCTGGGATGGTCGCCGGCGAGGACCTTACGCATGCGGGTCCGGATGTCCTCGCCGCGCGGCGCCTGGAACGTCCTGTCGACGACTCGGCGCATCCCCGGGTCGCCGTTGTACAGGCCGAGCAGCAGGCGCTGGCGCATGATGAGCTCGACGAATCCGCTCAGCACGTGATCGATCTGCGCACTGCGGTTCGGCTTCGTCCGCGCCGCCTCGATGATCTGCTCGAGCTCGTGCAGCGTGGGCGCCGCGACCGCCTCGGCGATCTCGTCCTTCGTCTTGAAGTAGTAGTAAACCGCCGCCTTCGTCACGCCGAGCTCGTCGGCGATCATCTGCAGCGACGTGCCCTCCACGCCGTGCTCGCTGAACAGCTTCAGCGCGGTGTCGAGCAGTCGCGATCGGGTGTCGTTGGCGGCGGTGTTGGCGGTCATCTGTCCTCCTCACGGAGAGCGACACAGTACCGCGCTCCTCGCCGTCGGGCGATGTCCGAGGATCGGCGCGCCGGCAACAAACCACACACTTGCCGATCGGCTTGCACGCCACTAGCCGATCGGCTAGCCTGGAGCCGGCTCGCGGAAAGGGCACACTTTCCGCATTGGGACCGAACCGAGGTAGACATGTCGTCCGAGCTCATTTCGCCGCTTTCCATGACCCGAACCTGCCCGTACGCGCCGCCCGCCGAGCATCGCCGGCTCCGCGAAGAGGCGCCCATCGCCAAGGTGAAGCTGCCCAATGGCAGGACAACGTGGGCAGTGACCAAACACGAGCACATCCGGGCGATCCTGTCCGATCCGCGGTTCAGCTCGAACCGGCGCGATCCCGGCTTTCCCTCGCTGTCCCGTGAGCCTCCGCCCGCGAGCGACCTCAAGAAGCTGCTGCTCGAGCTCGACCCGCCCGAGCACGGGCAGGCGCGCCGGACGGTGCTCGGCGAGTTCACGGTCCAGCGGACGCAGGCGCTGGGGCCGCGGATCCAGCAGATCGTGGACCAGCACATCGACGCGATGCTGGCCGGCCCGCGCCCGGTCGATCTGGTGCAGGCGTTCTCCCTGCCGGTGCCCTCTCTGGTGATTTGCGAGCTGCTCGGCGTGCCCTACGCCGATCACGAGTTCTTCCAGACCCGCTCCGGCACGCTCGTCAATCAGAAGAGCACGGCCGAGGAGGTCGCGCGGGCGACCGGCGAGCTCATGATGTATCTGGGCAAGCTGGTGGCCGCCAAGGCGCAGGAGCCCACCGACGATCTGCTGGGCCGCCAGATCGCCAAGCAGCGCGAGACCGGCGAGGTCGACTTCGGGGACCTGGTCGCCATGGCGTTCCTCCTGCTGATCGCCGGGCACGAGACCACCGCGAACATGATCTCCCTCAGCACCCTGGTCCTGCTGCAGCAGCCGGAGAAGCTGGCCGCCCTCCGCCAGGACCCCGCGAAGACCCTGGCCGCCGTCGAGGAGCTGCTGCGCTACTTCACCATCGCCGAGCAGGCGCTCGGCCGGGTCGCGCGCGAGGACGTGGAGCTGGGCGGCGTGCAGATCCGGGCCGGAGAGGGCGTCCTCTTGCTGGCCAACACGGGCAACCGAGATCCGCAGGTGTTCGAGAACGCGGACGAGCTCGACCTCGACCGCGGCTCCCGCAACCACCTCGCGTTCGGCTTCGGCCCGCACCAGTGCCTCGGCCAGAACCTCGCCCGCCTCGAGCTGCAGATCGTCATCGACACCCTGTTCCGGCGGATCCCCGAGCTGCGGTCCGCGGTGCCCGTGGACGAGCTCTCGTTCAAGACCGACGCCACGGTCTACGGCATCCGCGAGTTCCCCGTCACCTGGTGAGCAGAGAGGAAGAAGAATCATGCGAGTCCTTGTCGACGAGAACAAGTGCTGCGGCGCCGGTCAATGCGTGATGATCGCGCCGCGAGTGTTCGACCAGCGGGACGACGGCATCGTGATCCTGCTCGACGAATCGCCGCCGAAGGAGCTGCACCCGGCAGTCCGCGAGGCGGCGTGCGTGTGCCCCGGCGCCGCGATCGTGCTGGAAGAGTGAACGCGGCGCTCCGCGCCTGCCACGATTCTCGCCTGCTACGATTCGCGATCACCGCGATCGCCGGGGCCCTCTCGGGCCGCGGCGGGTGCCCTCGGCCGTTCGCGCCGACCACCAGCCGTCTCGCGGGTCGCGCAGGGCCCCCGGCGGTCGGCCGCGGGCCAAATCCCCCGGGGTGACGCCGCCGGCCCGATCGCCCACGGCCAGGCGCTGGCGCTCTTCGGCGTCTAGAGGGGCTGCCGGGCGCCGGCGAAAGTGGGCTTGTCCGTGGCGATCGGCTGCATGAAGAAGTCGAACCGGGGATCCCCTTCCTCCCACATCGCCTTGTCTTCAAGGGGGCCGTTCTTGGGGGTATACACGTCTTCCACCGGCGCGTTGAACCACTCGGTCATGACATTATTGACATCGTCCTCGTCGACCGCCTCGTACATCACACTGTGCTGGAAGGTGAGCCCTTGGCCGCATTCCGAGTCGACGAACTCGGCGACTCCGACGACGGCAGAGTTTCGCACCAGGACTTCATGCATATCCCCGTTACACGCGAACGTCGAAACGCCATTAATCAGTCGATTTCGCGCGATGGTCGAGTACGTGATGAGAGCTTTGGCGCCATTGAGGAAGTGGAACGCGGGCTGCTGCGCCCCCTGAGCACCGCTGTCGAGGATGAAGCTGTTCTCGATCCAAAGATTTCCGCCCGACAACTTTAACCCCGCCCCACACCGCGCGATTCTTGCGCGATGAATAGACACATCACAGGACGACGCATCGATCGCCAGCGCGTTATTGATATTATTTCCTTCCCAGAAAGTATCATGGGCGTAGAACCTCCCCGCCGTACACTTGACCAGCGAGATTGAAGCGAAGCGGAGCTTTACGGATGACAGATACAATCGGCTATTGGAAACCGTCAGGGTCGGGCCAATAATGTTGGCGCCGTTGATCTCGGGCGTCAACGATTTGTGCTTGACGATGGCCACCGCCTTCCCTTCGTCAATCGACAGCCCCCCGGGAGCTTGAGTGCCGGAGATCAGGCGGATCGTGACCTTCGGCAGCTCGGAGGGCACATCCGTCAATTTGCAGAACGCCGAATCCTCGCTCAGGCCGGTCTTCGCCTGACAATCGACATTGCTGCCTTGTACGTAGACGACCGCCTCCGGTTCGTCCGGAAAACAGGCCCCCTCCAGGATGTCGCACGCCGAGTCGGGGCACTGCGCGTGTTCGGTGCACGGGACACACTTGTTCGTCAGGGGATCGCAGGCCGGCGTGTCACCGCTGCACAACTGCGCGTCGTCCGGCGTGCACTCGACGCACTTGTCGCTCGCGGCGTCGCACACGGGAGCCAGCGCATCGACGGCGGCGCAGGGCGTTTCGGCCGGCAACGACGTGCACCCGACGCACTGGCCGGCGACGCAGTACAGATCTCCGCAAGCCAGGTCTTTCGGGTTGTTCGGGTCACACTCGGGACCGCCCGCGGAGGACGAGCTCGAGCTCGCCTCGGTGGCCGACTCCGACTCGCTGCCGGCCGAGGAGCTCGTCGTCGTGCTCGTCGTCGTGCCCGTCGTCGCGCTCGTCGTCGTGCTCGACGTGAGCGCAGAGGGTTCGGTGTCCGAGCTCGGAGCGTCGGTGGTGTCGATCGCGGACGTCGAGCCCGGCTTGTCCTGCAACGTCGGGTTGTAGAAGCAACCGAGCGCGAGAGAAGCCGCCATCACCCACGGCGCCGCGGCCCACCGGGCTCCTCTGCGCAGAATCACGGCTCCATGGAGCAGACGTCTCGGTGGCGAAGACACGGCGAGCTCCTTCGAATCAGAAATGAAACGACCAGACGAAACCGGCCGTGTTCCGGCCGAGGACCGGGGCGGCCTTGCCCGCGGCGCGGCGACGAGCCGCCACGGCGAGCAACGCCGCGCCTGCTCCGACGAGCAGCGGGCCGACGACCAGCCCGGCGACCGCGAGGTTGTTCGCCGCCCGTCCCCTGTCATCGATCTCCGCGCAGAGCCCCTCGGGCGGTCGATAGCAACCGTTGGCGGGGTCTTCGATCTGGCGCTCGACGACGTCGGCCCGCGCGACGCCCGCGGCGAACAGCGCCAACATGCCGACGCCGCCCCCCAGCGAGACCCCGCCGGCCGCTGCGAGCCCCTTCCAGGGCTTCACGGGTCGCGGGCTCGGAGGCGGCGATGCGACCGCTGGCGCCGGTACGTACAATTTCGCGGCCTCCTCGGCCTGACGCCGCGCATCGTACGCGTCGACCATGATGCGATACCTGTCGCGCAACTCTCGGACCGCGTCGGGCAGCGGCGTCGGCCCGTAGGCCTCTGCCAGCTGCGCGGCATAGCGGTCGAACACGGCCAGCGCTTCGCGGATGACGTCCTCCTTGACCCCGTTCGGCTCGGCGCGCCGATAGGCGTCGGCGATGTACTCGTAGAAGCTCCTCCGCTGCGCCCGGGTCTCTTGCGTCTCCGGAACCATCTCGACCGCGTCCGTCCATGTCCGCGCCGCCGGCAGGAACTTTCCCGCGTCGTAGAGGGTTTGCGCCGCGAGGTGCGCGGCGTCGAGGGCGGCCGCCGCCGAATCGATCTTCGGAGGCGGCCCGGCAGCCGCCGCCGGAATCGGCGCAAGAACGGCCAGTGAGATCGAAAGGCCGAAGCCGATGACGCGATTTCTCAAAGAGGGCACAGCATCCCATGGCCCCAAATGAGCACTTGTCAGCCATCGCGCGAACACGAGGCAATCTATCATGGGACGGCGCCCGCGAGCAACGAGCGCTTGTGCGCCGATCCGTCGTTCGTTCGCCGGCGCGACATCGTCCCTGGCCGCCCGCTCGAATCGGCGCACTCGTCCGCGCGGCGGAATGGTTGCAGGCATACGAGCGACAGGTGTAAAAAAGATCGGGCGTGGACGCCGAAATCGCGCCAGATCCTCTCATTGGGGTGTTGTTCGACGGACGGTATCGGGTCGTCCGCCGGCTCGGCGGGGGCGGCATGGGCAGCGTGTACCTCGCCGAAGAGACCCGCTTGCGCCGACAGTGCGCGCTCAAGGCGCTCCACCCGCATTTGGCCCGAGAGCGCTCGCACGTCGACCGATTCCTGCGGGAGGCCCAGATCATGGCCCAGCTCTCGCATCCCAATATCGTGAGCATCTTCGCCTATGGCGAGGAGCCGGCCGGCGTGTTCTTCGTGATGGAGTTCCTCGCGGGGGAGGACCTCGATACGCGGATGCGCGCCCGCGTCGAACGCCCCTATGGCCTGCATGAATGTCTGTCCTGGGCGATTCAACTCGCCCGCGCCCTGAATCAGGTCCACCGGGCCGGCCTCGTCCACCGCGACCTGAAGCCCCCGAACGTCTTCCTCGCGCGGCAAGACGGCGGCGAGGTCGTCAAGCTGCTCGACTTCGGCATCGCCCGGCCGGTGGATGGCTCCGAGCTGACGGGGACGGGGGTCACTCTGGGTACTCCGAGTTACATGGCGCCCGAGCAGATCCTCGACGGGTCGGTCGATCATCGCGCGGATGTCTATTCTTTCGGGGTCTTGCTGTTCAAGATGCTCACCGGGCGGCTCCCGTTCCGCGGCGATGCGGTTCAGGTGACGACCCATCACTGCATGACTCCTCCGCCGCCTCCGTCGACGCTCGCCCCCGAGGCCGGGATCACGCCGGCGCTCGAGGCGATCGTCCTCAAGGCGCTGGCGAAGCGACCCGAGGAGCGCTTTCAGTCGATGCTGGAGATCGAGCAAGCCCTGAACAGCGCGCTCCACGGCCGGAGCAACGAGCACGATTCGACCGATCCGACGATTCGGTGGACCGGCAAGGCGGTGGAATCAGGCGCCCACGCCAGGACGACCGAGCTGACGGCGGCGCTGGTGAGCCTCCCGGGAGCGCCACCGAGAGCGCCTGATTCGCCGGAGAGAGCCGGTGCCTCGCGGCGAATCAGGACTCTCGTCGGCGTCGGCGGGGTCGTCCTCGCGGGCGCCCTCGTGGCCGTGATGTTCGCCCGACCAGACGAGGGCGCGTCGGCCTCTCCGTCGTCCGCGGAGACGCTCGTGCCCCCTCCTCCCGAGGTCGAGCGAGTCCCGATCGACCCGTCGCCCGACCCGGTCCAGGCCGCGCCGGAGCCCCCGGTCGCACCGCCGGTGCTCGAACCGCCGGCGCCGCCGGGGGTCGAGGCAGTCGCCGAGCCGCGGAAACAGCAGACTCGGAAGCTCGGCGCGAAACCGGCGAAGTCCGACACCTCGGCCGGTCCCACCGCCCGAATCAACAAAGACGCCGCGGGCTGTCGCCGTAAGTTCAACGCCGAGGGCGGCGCGAAGATCACGATCGATTATGCAGTCGGGATCGATGGAAAGGTCAATCGCTCGATCCCTTCCGTCCACGACCCACTCGGTCGCTGCCTCGCGGACGCCGTCCGGAGCGCGGCCTTCCCCTCCGGACGGGCCAGGTACGGGGAGAAGATGCATCTCTAGCCGCCTCCGACTCGTGGCCGCGAGGCGCCGATCGACCTGCTCGGCCCGGGCCGCGCCCGCCGCCGAGCTGCGTCGTCAGCTCGTGGTCGGCGGGCAGCCGCCGTAGATCGCCGCCAGCCAGATCTCGAGCAGCACGTCCACCACCCGCGCCTCGTCGATCATCGGCGCGTGGCCGGCGAAGCCTGCGTGGAGCACCCTCTCGTTCATCCAGTTCAGCGCGACCGCGAGGTCTCGCGCCGGTACCTCGCTGCGGGCAGCGCCGCGCGCTCGCTCGGCCTCGATCGCGGCGGCGGTCTCCTCGACGAGGCCCGTCATGACCTGCGACCACAGCGCGCGGACCTCGGGGTTGGTCACTCGCGCGTCCGCGGCCGCCACGCTGACGGCCCGGTGGGCGCGGAAGATCCGGTAGTACGTCTCGATCGCCGCTCGCCACGCGCGGGCCGGGTCGCCTGCCGCCTCGGCGAGCGCCGCGTCGCGTTCGGCTCGCGCCTGCTCGACCATCCGATCGAGCAGCGACAGCAGCACCGCGTCCTTCGACGGGAAGTAGAAATAGAACGTCGGCCGCGAGATGCCGGCGCCGCGGGCGATGTCGTCGATCGAGATCTCGGGCAGCGCTCGCCGCTCGAGCAATTCCTCGAAGCTGGCCAGGATCGCCTGTTCGCGGTCGTCGCCGCTCGTGCGGCGGGCCCGGCGTGCGCGCGACGGGCGGTCCTTGCCCTCGCTCATCGCGGGCCCCGCACCGCCGCGGTCAGCCGGCGACCGAGCGCCACCGCGGCGCGCTGATAGGCGACGGGGAACGCCCGCACCAGGACATCGACCACGCGCGCGTCGTTGCCGACCAGCACCCGCGCCTGGTCGCGCGCCACGCCGGCGAGGATCGTCTCGGCCGCGCGGTCGGGGCTCAGCGTCAGCAACTTCTCGTTGTACATCCGCTCGCGCGCCTCGTCTTCGCCGGTCACCGCGCGCCCCGCCGCCCGGGCCCGCGCGAGCGCGGCGCTGGCGATGTTGGTCTTCACGCCGCCAGGATGCACGACGGTGACGCACACCGGCAACCCCGCCGCCAGCATCTCGATCCGCAGCGACTCGGTGAAGCCGCGGACCGCGAACTTCGCGGCGCAGTAGTGGCTCATCTGGCCCTGCGCCATGAAGCCGTTGAGGCTCGAGATGTTGACGACGTGCCCGTCGCCCGACGCCACGAGGTGCGGCAGGAAGGCCCGCGTCCCGTGGATGACGCCCCACAGGTTGACCGCGAGCACTCGCTCGTAGTCCTCGCTCGTCGAGTCGATCACCGAGCGAGAGAACGCGATCCCGGCGTTGTTGTAGATCTGATGCACCGCGCCGAAGCGGGCCGCGACCGCGGTCGCGTACGCCTTCACCGCCTCGCCGTCGCTGACGTCGAGCCGCGCCGCGTCGACCTCGGCCGCGAGCGTGCGGGCGACGCGGGCGGTCTCGGCGAGCCCGACCTCGTCGACGTCCGACAGCGCCAGCCGCGCCCCCCGTCGCGCCAGGCCCAGCGCCAGCGCCCGCCCGATGCCCGACCCCGCTCCGGTCACCGCCGCCACTTTCCCGTGAAACGTGCTCATGGCGGTCATTCTGGGCCATCTCGGGTCGACAATCAACACCATGTTGACAGACTCGACACGGTGTCGAAGAATGTCGAGGTCATGACGCGCGAACACCTCGACGTGCTGATCATCGGCGCCGGCCTGTCCGGCATCGGCGCCGCCTACCACTTGCAGCACGGGTGCCCGGGCAAGCGCTTCGCGCTGCTCGAGGGCCGGGCCGACCTCGGCGGCACGTGGGACCTGTTCCGTTACCCCGGCGTCCGCTCCGACTCGGACATGCACACTCTCGGCTACAGCTTCCGCCCGTGGACCGAGGCGCGGGCGATCGCCGACGGCCCGTCGATCCTGCGGTACCTGCGGGACACCGCGGCCGAGTACGGCATCGACCGCAAGATCCGCTTCCACCACCGCGTCGTCGCCGCTCGCTACTCCTCGCCCGACGCGCGCTGGACCGTCGACGTCGTCCGCAGCGACACCGGCGAGGAGCTCCAGCTCACCTGCGACTTCCTGCTCGGCTGCACCGGCTACTACCGCTACGACGAGGGCTACACCCCGCGCTTCGCCGGCACCGAGCGCTTCGAGGGTCGCATCGTCCACCCGCAGCACTGGCCGGCCGACCTCGACCACGCCGGCAAGCGCGTCGTCGTCATCGGCAGCGGCGCGACCGCGGTCACGCTCGTCCCGGCGCTGGCCGAGACCGCCGAGCACGTGACGATGCTGCAGCGCTCGCCGACGTGGATCTCCAGCCTGCCGACCCACGATCGCATCGCCGGCTCGCTGCGCCGCTGGCTGCCGGAGAGCG
Organism: Nannocystis punicea; assembly: GCF_026965555.1. Classification (GTDB taxonomy): domain Bacteria; phylum Myxococcota_A; class Polyangia; order Nannocystales; family Nannocystaceae; genus Nannocystis; species Nannocystis punicea. Next base: position 9,012,561 of record NZ_CP114040.1, read on the forward strand.
CCGCCGCGGCCGCGGTGCGCTGGAAGAACATCCTCTTCCAGCTCGGCATCTATCAGACCTCGCGCCGCCGCCCCGAGGTGATCAAGCGGTTGCTGCGGCGGGCGCTCGAGCGCCAGCTGCCGGCCGGTTACGACATCGATCGTCACTTCACCCCGCGCTACGACCCGTGGGACCAGCGGCTGTGCCTCGCGCCCGACGGCGATTTTTTCAAGGCGATCCGCCGCGGCCGGGCGTCGGTGGTCACCGACGAGCTCGAGACCTTCACCGAGCACGGCCTGCGCCTGAAGTCCGGGGCCGAGCTCGCGGCCGACATCATCGTCACCGCGACCGGCCTCAACCTGCTGCTGTTCGGCGGGATCCGCATGTTCGTCGACGGCGAGGAGGTCCAGGTCTCCGCGCGCAAGGCCTACAAGGGTCTGATGCTCGAGGGCGTGCCCAACTTCGCGTTCGCGATCGGCTACACCAACGCCTCGTGGACGCTCAAGGCCGACCTGACCGGCGAGTACGTCTGCCGCCTGCTCAAGCACATGGACGCCCGCGGCCACCGCCAGTGCGTGCCGATCAACGACGACGCGACCATGAGCGAGCGGCCGCTGCTCGACTTCGGCGCCGGCTACGTGCTCCGCTCGCTGGCGATGCTGCCGAAGCAGGGCGAGCGCGCGCCGTGGCGCCTGCGGATGAACTACCCGACCGACCTCCTCGCCCTGCGCCTCGGGCCGGTGACCGACAAGGCGATGCGTTTCTCGAGCCCGCCCGCGTGAAGGCCCGAATCGGCCGCAACGAACGCGACCCCCTCCGCGACACGAAGCTCCGACGCGCGTATCACCGAAGCGCTCGCTCTATCCGTTCCCCGGTCCGGGGTAGAGCCGCTGCAGCTCGGCGATCGTGTGCGACCGCCCGGGGTGGCCCTCGGGGAAGCGGTCGATCACCACGATCAGCGCGCGGACGGCCTCCTCGATCGCCGCCGCCGGCTGCCCGTTGCTCGCCAGACACGCCAGGTGCACCGGCCCGATCTGCAGCGCGTGCTCCCACAGCTGGCCCGCCAGGGCCGCCTGCCACGCCTGCGCGCTGAACCGCAGCGCGTCCGCGGGGCGCTGCACGCGACGGAGGCACAGCTGCGCGAGCATCCCGAGCGCCGGGATCGTCTCGACGTTGGCGGGGGTGCCGTGCAGGCGCTCGCCGAGCTCGACCTTGCGGTGCCAGGCTTCTTCGGCCTGGGCGTACTGCCCGAGGTTCACGTGCACCATCGCCAGGGCCTGCAGCGTCGGGCCCGCGTCCGCCGGCCACTCCGTCCCGGTCGCGCGATGCAGCGCCTCGAGGCTCGCGTGGAACACCTTCATGGCCTCCTCGAACTTCCCCTGGCGCGCGAGCGCTTCGCCCAGGCCGTGGAGCGAGTTGGCGACCGCCTCGTGCGCGGGCCCGCCGAGGACCTCGACCTTCACGTCGACGCTCTCGCGCAGGATCGTCTCCGCCTCCTCGAGCTTGCCCTGCTGCACCAGCGCGATCGCCAACAGGTCGAGGCTCTCGGCGACGCTCGCATGTCGCCGGGTGCCGAGCCCCTGGACCCAGGCGTCGATGCACGAGCGCAGCGCCGCCTCGGCCGCGGTGTAATTGCCTTCCGACAGGTACGCGCGGCTGATGGTCTCGAGCGCGAGGGCGACCTGGGACGCTTCGGCGGAATCTGTCATGGTACCTGGCTACCACAGGTGAAATCGCCCGCCGAGTCCTCGGCCAACCCCTGGATCGCCTCGACTTCCCTCTCGGCGCGTCGTGGGCCATCCTCGACGGCGAGGATGGCTCTGCTTCGCGCTCGCCTGTCGGTCGGGATGTTCATGGCGCTGGTCGGCTGCGCCGGCTCACGACCGCCCGATCGACAGCCACCTCGAATCGACCGACTCGCGTCGTTGGCCGCGGAGACGGACCGGCTCAGCCAGCAATGCGTGGTCGCCGACGAGGAGACCGTCGCAAGCGTGAAGCAGCGTTGCTCCCACGGAGAGTCGTCGGAGCAGGGGACCCCGACGCCCTCGCTCCGGGCGGAGCTCGTACCGGAGCGCGTGGTGGTCCCCTCGGGGGCCCTCGCGCGTTTCGCCGTGCGCCTCACCAATGCCGGCCAGCGACGGGTTCGGCTGATCTTGAACTGCTCGTTGCGACATCACGTGCGCGCCGCGGACGGGACCTCGACCCTCCCGCCCGAGGTCGAGGGCGAATCGGTCTGTCCGGCCGAAGGTCTCGCGGTCGACCTCGAACCCGGGGCGACGCTCCGGTTCGAGGAGGAGCTCGAGGCGCGGCGGTGGGTGCCGATGGATCCCGGGCCGGACGCGAACGGCTTCAGGTGGGTGACTCATACCCCGTGGGAGCCGGGCCCTGCCTTGCCGCCGGGCCCCTATGCTCTCGAGGTCGACCTGCCGGGGATCCCCACCGCCGACGGATCCTCGATGACGGTCCGCGGCGTGCTGCAGGTCGAGTAGCGCGGACCGCAGCGAATCGCGGTCGAGCTCGGTCGCAGAGCGACCTCCGACGCGCGGTGACGGACGCATGCGAACTCGGGGCGCCACTGCCAAGCCTGGGCGACGAGGGTCTTCCCCGCATCACCGCTCGCGGCGCATCATGTCCGCGAGCGGGACGACGCATGAAGGCCACGATCCACCGCACCTGGACCTCCCTCCTCCCGGAGGACGACGCCCACCCCTATCGCACCGGCGCCTGGCGACCGCAGTTGAACGAGTGGGACGCCGACGACCTCGACGTCGTAGAGGGCGCGATCCCGGACGACCTCGCCGGCCTCTACGTCCGCAACACCGAGAACCCGCTCGTCCCTGCCTTCGAGCGCTACCACCCGTTCGACGGCGACGGCATGCTCCACGCGATCCGCTTCGCCGGCGGCCGCGCCCGCTACCGTAACCGGATGGTCCCGACCCGCGCGCTCGCCCAGGAGCTCGCGGCCGGCGGCCCGCAGTACGCCGGCATCGCCGAGGACCCGCGCCTGTCCCGGCACCCCGGCTGGGGCGCGCGCGGCGGCATGAAGGACGCCTCGAGCACCGACGTGATCGTCCACCGCGGCCGCGTCCTCTCGACCCATTACCAGTGCGGTGACGCCTACGCCTTCGACGCCGAGACGATGGAGCACCTCGGCGCCGAGCCGTGGGTCCCGCAGGACACCGGCATCTCGGCGCACCCGAAGGTCTGCGCGCGGACCGGCGAGCTCCACTACTTCCGCTACGGCAAGGCCGCGCCCTACCTGCATTACGGCGTCGTCGACGCTCACGGCGAGCGCGTGCACGACGTCGCGGTCCCGCTGCCCGGCCCGCGCCTGCCGCACGACATGGCCCTGTCGGAGCGCTTCGTCGTCTTCGGCGACTTCCCGATCTTCTGGGACCCCGCGCTCCTGCCCCGCGGGATCCACCGCCCGCGCTGGGACCCCGCCATGCCCTCGCGCTTCGCAGTGCTGCCGCGGCGCGGCCGCACGGACGAGGTGCGATGGTTCGAGGCCGCCGCCACCTACGTCCTCCACTTCGTCAACGCCCACGAGGACGGCGACGAGCTCGTGCTCGACGGCTACGCCCAGCGCGACCCGATGCCGCGCCCGCAGCCCGAGCTGCACGGCGAGTACGCCTGGCTGATGCGCCAGGTCGACATCGCCAGCCTGCGGCCGTCGCTGCGGCGCTGGCGGATGAACCTCGTCACCGGCGCCTGCCGCGAGGAGGACCTCTCGCCGACCCTGACCGAGTTCCCGTCGATCGACCCGCGCGTCGCCGGCGTCCGTCACCGCCACGTCTGGTCGATGACCGGCCGGCCCGGGTGGTTCCTGTTCGACGGCATCCTCCACACCGACCTCGTCACCGGCCGCGAGCGCCGCTTCGGCTTCGAGGACGGCGTCTACGCCAGCGAGGTCGCAGTCGCCCCGCGCCCCGGCGCCGCCGGCGAGGACGACGCCTGGATCGTCACCTTCGTCAGCGACACGATCCGCGACGTCTCCGAGTGCCAGATCTTCGCCGCCCACGACGTCGCCGCCGGCCCGGTCGCCCGCGTGCGCCTGCCCGAACGGATCGCCAGCGGCACGCACGCGACCTGGAGCGCGGCCTGATCTTCCGCCGTGCGTCACCGGTCGAGCCGGCGACGGATCACGCAGGCGTCACTCCTGGTGCTGGCCGGGCAGGTCGCGCTCCACCTCGTCGAGGAAGCGGAGGATCTCCGCCCACGCGGCCTCGTCGAGGTGTTCCTCGTCGGGTGTCGGAAGCTCGAGCACACGCAGCGGGACCGCCGTGTCGTTCGCGATCACGTGTCGCCGCGGCGCTCCGGACCCCGTGAGGACGATCGCCGCCTGGACCCCGAACGGAGGACGTGCGCGCAGCACCGCGAGGGCTTCGGCGACGTCGCGATCGTCGAGCATGAACACGGTCATGACGGCCTGCCTCGCGGCGCCTTGCTCGATCCGCTGGCGATGACCCAGGCCCTTGTCGTTGGCGATCATCGCCGCCACGTCGACGCGGAGGGCGAGCGGCCGCGGCGAAGGCTCCACGAGGGCGTGGTTCAAACCTGCGTCGAGGAAGCGGTTGGCGACCTCGGCCAGCTCCGGGGGCATCGAGGAGCTCGCCGGGAACACGACGACCACGCCGCGGGGATCGACGCCCGAGCGCCACGACGCGACGAGCCTCACCTGTTCGGACGCGTGGGAGACGCCGCGATCGGCGACGATGAGCGATCGGGCTCGGTCCACCGCGCTCGACTCCGTGTCTGGCGGCTCTGCGCCGATCTGCTGCCCGGGAGCGTCCGTTTCGGCAGGAGCGGCGCGGCACGCCACGAGCACGGCGACCGCCACGAGCGACCGAATCGGGCCGGTCCATGCGTCTCGTGCTGCTCTGGCCACGAACGAGTCATAGCACCGACGGATCGACTTCTCATCCTGGTTCAACGCCCCGACCGCGCAGCGCAGTCGAGGGAGCCTGTCGCACCGCGCACGACCGCTCAACCTTCGCGAGGTACAGGGCGCGAGCTCTCGCACCGCGACCTCGAACGAGTCGACCATCCAATATTTTAGGACATGTTCGAACAAACATGTCCAAAAGGACAACCCTCACCGCCCCGACGCGGCCGGCGGGTGCGCGGCGAGCCAGCTCAGCGAGCGCTGGACGTCCTCGGTCCGCGACTTGGCGCGCCAGATCGCCAGCGCCGCCTCCGCCTCCGCCCGCGCCTCTGCCGGGGCCGCGGTCGCCTCCCCGGTCAGCGCCTGCGCGCGGGCGAAGCGGGCCCGGGCCACCGGCAGGTGATCGGGCTCGGCGACTGCGGCGTACATCGCCAGCGCCTGGGCGGCGAGGTCGGTCGCGTCCTCGAAGCGGCGGCGGGTCAGCGACAGCTCGGCGAGCGCGAGCAGGTTGCGGGCGATCTTCAGGTTGCCCGGCGGGACGACGCGCTCGTAACTCGTGAGCGCCCGCCGGAGGTCGGCCTCGGCCTCGTCGAGCAGGCCGAGCTTGTGCCGCAGCTCGCCGAGCAGCAGCGACACGTCCGCGATGTCGATCGTCCGCTCGGTCGGGGTCAGCGCCGCGAGCCGCTCCTCCAGCGGCGCCAGCGCCTCGGCCGTGCGCCCGAGCGCGTCGAGGGCCCGCGCGCGGTTGTACAGCAAGCAGGGGTACTGGCGGCCGAGCGGGTCGGGCGGCGCGGGCAGCCGCGCCAGCGCGCGGTCGTACTCGAGCTGCATCCCGGCCGCATCGCCCTCGACCCCGAGCAGGTGCACGCGCTCGCACAGCACCTCGTCGAACACCCACGACGTCTCGGGCACTTCCTTGTACGCACGGTCGAGGTGCTCGCGCGCGGCCGCCAGCTGGCCCTCGTCGATCTCGAGCATCGCCAGCTTGTGCAGGAACATCCCGTGCACGTAGTCGTTGCCGACCGGGCTGAAGCGCCGCTCGAGCTCGATCAAGCGCCGGATCGCCTCGCGCGGCCGCCCGAGCTTCCCGAGGCCGCCCGCGAGGTAGAACGCGCGGCGCATGTGCACCGCGTGGTGCGGCCCGAGGAGCCGCTCGGACAGCGCCGCGGTGCGCGTGTAAATCGCGATCATGTCCTCGTCGCGGCGCTCGGCATCGGCCAGCCAGCCGAGGTTGGCCTGGGTGTTGAGGCTCTGGATCGTCTCGCCGCGGCCGTGGCTCTCGAGCAGCGCCACGGCCTCCTCCCAGTGCTGGCGGGCCGCGGCCAGCTCGTGGCCGGTGGCCTCGACCGCGCCGAGGTTGGTGAGGAACTCGGCGTACAGGTCGACCTCGCGGCGCACGCGGAGGTTGAGCGCGGTCGCCAGCGGGAGCTCGGCCCGCGCCTGGGCGAGCTGGTTCAGCGGCACCGCGCGCAGGAAGGCGTGCTTCGAGCTGGCGACCGCGGCGACCGCGTCGTGATCGGAGCCGAGGGCCGCCAGCATCGCGCTGGAGAACGCCTGCTCGGCCGCCGCGTGATCGCCCGCCTCCATCGCCAGGCTGCCCGCGCGCAGCAGCGCCTCGGCGCGCAGCGGCTCGTAGACCAGCGTAGAGCTGTCCGCGAGGACATCTTCGACCAGGGTCCGGCCGAGCGCGTACTGCCCGGCGTCCTCGCGGACCTGCGCGCGCGCGAGGGTCTCGCGGTGGGCCTGGACGCGCAGGCTCAGCCGCGGATCGTCGGGCGGCGGGATGTCGGCGGTCAGCGCCTCCACGTCGGCGCAGCGGTCGAGCACGGGTAGCTCGGCGCTCGCCTGCACGACGCTGTCGAGACCGGCGGCGTCGACCTGCGTGAGCGCGGCGGCCAGCGCGTCGAGGCCGGCGCGGCGCTGGTCGAGGCAGGCGGTGCGGAGGTCGAACATCGGCGCCGACTGCCGCGCCTCGGCGTGGGTGAGGCAGGCCTCGTTGCGCATCGCTACCCACGCCGCCGCGTAGGCGTCCATCCGCGGCAGCACGGTCGCCAGCGCGTCCGCGGCCGCCGGGGTGTCGATGGCCGAGAGCGCCGCGCGGACGGCCGTCGCGCGGGCGTCGTCCCACACGCCCGCGAGCTCGGCCGACGCGTCGGGGCAGCGCTGCGTCTCGACGCCGCCGCGGTCCGCGGCGAAGAAGCCGGCGACCGCGGTGACCGCCGCAGTGACCGCCAGCGCGATCCATCGGCGGTAGGCCGCGCCCGGGTCGCGCTCGAGCGCGGCGAGCAGCGCGGTCATCGACGGGAAGCGGTCCTCCGGCGCGAGCGACAGGCCGCGGCGGATCGCTCGATGGACCCACGCCGGCACCGGCGTGCCCGCGGGCGGCGGCGCCACCCGGCCGCGGCGCAGGTCGGCGAGCAGCGTCGCCAGCGACGTCGTGTCGAACGGCGGCGCGCCGTAGAGGCACTGGTACAGCGACACGCAGAAGCTGAACTGGTCGCTCGCCGCGGTCGACGACTCGCCGCGATGCGCCTCCGGGGACATATACGCCGGCGTGCCGAGGACCGTCCCCGTGCGCGTGAGCGGGGCCAGGTGCGAGTCGCTCTGCGCGATGTGCCGCGGCAGGTCGGACGGCGCCTGCGCGACGTCGTCGGCCGCGCGCGCCAGGCCGAAGTCCAGCACCTTGACCGCGCCGTCGTCGCCGACCATCACGTTGGCGGGCTTGAAGTCGCGGTGGATGAGGCCCGCCCGGTGGGCGGCCTCGAGGCCGCGGCCGGCGCGGACGAAGGTGGCCAGGACCTCGCGCCAGGGGCGGTCCTGCTGCGCCCACGCCTCGAGCGTGGTCCCGCGGACGAACTCCATGGCCACGAACACCTGGCCGTTGTCCTGCCCGACCTCGTGGACAGTGACGATGCTGGCGTGGGACAGCCGCGCCATCGCCTGCGCCTCGCGCATCAGTCGATTGCGGGCCAGCACCGGATCGCGGGCCGAGTCCGCGAGCAGCACCTTGACCGCGACCTTTCGGTCGAGCTGGTCGTCATAGGCCGCGTAGACGACGCCCATGCCGCCGCGGCCGACGAGGCTCAGGATCTGGAAGCGACCGATCTGGACCGGCGTGGTCCGGCGCGGGAACAGGGCCCGCTTGACCAGCTTCTTGTCGAGCGGGTCTTCGTCCTGCTTCAGCGACGCCATCGCGCGCGGCAGCGTGTCGCTGTCGCCGCGGACCGCGGGCGTACGCTCGCTGGATCCCTCGACCTCGTCGCGGGTACCTTCGTCGCTGGCCAAGGAAGGTCGACTCCGCCGGTTAGTGTGGCCGAATCACGGTGGGTCCGCCGGATCGAGGGCACCCGGCGCTCGCTCGCGCCTCGTGCGTCAGCGCGCGTGAGGCATCGATCGAAGCCGTGACGGAAACCCGGGCGCGCGGTGCCTCACCACCCATCACGATCACCCGCCCGCGCCGGGATTCGACCGGCGAGCCCGCGTGGCCGCCCGCGGTTCGTGGCGGCCACGCTCACGCCTCGAGCGCCCGCCCGACCGCCATCACTCCTGCATTGGATCCGAGCGCCGGACCGGCGCGCGCCTGCGAGGTTCGTCGGCGATCGCGGGTGATTCGCCGCCCGTGCCCCGTCGGTTTCGGTTCGAGGGGGTTCGGCGAAAAAACTCGAGCCGGCGAAATTGATCCGCGGCCCGCGATCACCTCCCCGATGTAGTTCGGGCACTACCATGAGCACCACGACACACAGACTCTCTCTCCTCCTCGCTTCCACGTTCACCCTCGGCGTCGCCTGCGATGACGCTCTCGGGCCGGAGTTCGCCGCCGACGGCGACGGCGCCGTCGCCTTCCGGGACTGCGACCCGTCCTGCCCTCCGCCCATCGAAAACACCTCGAAGATCGGCGACCACTACGTCAGCAACCTGGCGATGACCCGCAACCTGGCGGCCGACAACGCGACCTCCGACGTGCGGATCGAGGGCATCGTCGCCGACTTCGGCGGGACGCTCGAGTCGGTCGATCAGTACGTGGTCGGCGACAACGGCGAGCTCCGGCTGCAGGGGTCGGTGTCCAACACGGTGATCTCCGGCGAGGCGGTCGAGGGCGCGACCTTCTTCATCTACGTCCGCCCTCACGACTCCGAGCGGCCGCAGATCGCCGCCGAGCTGAAGATCGCCGACGTCGAGTGCGAGCCCGGCCTCTACGAGTCCTCGCTCTCGATCTGCCGCTACGTGTTCCTCACCAACATCGTGCCGCCGGACACCGACACCTATCCGGAGAGCGAGGCGCTCGACGACTGGTACCACACCTGCCCGAACGAGAACGAAGGCGGCGAGCTCGGCGTCGATTACAAGTTCAGCTCCGTGCTGAGCCCCAACGTCGTGCTCGACCTCAGCGGCGGCACGCCGAGCATCGAGCTCGCCGCGGGCAAGTTCATCAACGGCTGCCTCAACGGCGCCGTGTCGAAGGGCCAGTACCGCCTCAACGCGTTCTACGACGCGACCGTCACCCGCGGCCTCGACCCGAGCCAGCGCACGCCGATGCTGCTCATGTGGATGGCCTGGTACGACGGCGCCTCGCGCACGGTCCCCGGCCAGCAGATCTCGCCCCACGACCCGATCGGCGGCCTCTTCACCTGGACCTCCGACAGTCACTGGGACATCGAGGCCGGCTACGGCGAGGAGGGCGCGGCCTGCCGCGGCGGCCCGCTGACGACCGGCCTCCACCGCTACGTGGTCGACCCGGTGCTCACCCTGCTCGGCTGGGACGATCTGCCGCACTGCGACGAGACGGACCTCGACGACTACGCCGTGCTCGGCGTCAAGGTCCAGAACTGACGCGTCGCGCCCGGCGAGGGTGACGACCTCTTCGTGCGCGGCGAAGTTCCGCGCGGACGAGGTCGTTCACCCGCGCGATCGCAGCGGCCTCTTCAACCTGCACCCGCACCCGCGCGCGTGACCGCGGAGCATCCTCGTGCGCCCGCGGCCGCGCGCGTGACACTCCGCGGCGGAGCCGGTAGAGTCGGGCGTCATGCAGCATCCTGGCCGCATCGCCCTCCTCGTCCTCACCCTCGCGGCCTGCGGGGGCGACCCGGCGGCGTCGGCGAGCGACGGCGGAGCGGGCACGACGAAGGCGGCCACGAACGACGCCACGAGCACGAGCCCGACGAGCGGCGACGACACGGGCCCGGTCCCCACGGGTACGACCGCGACGGGCGGCGACGTCACGAGCACCGCCGCCACGGACGCGACCACCGACGAGCCCACTGGCGAGTGGCAGTTCGTCACGCTCGCGGAGCAGGCCTTCCCCCTCAACAACACCGAGGTCACGGTCGAGTTCATCCGCGCCGAGCGTCCGGACGGCGGCCGCTCGTACCTGCTCTACCAGCACGGGCCGGCCGCCAGGGCGCCGCTCGTCATCCAGACCCAGCCGTACGCCGGGATCGACTGGACCGGCGAGGAGGTCGACGAGCGCTGGGCTGCCATGGGCGACGGCGCCCACCCGGACGTCGACGCCCCCAATTACAACGACCAGGACAGCGTCGCCTACCAGTTGCAAGATCCAGCGGAGGCGGTCGGCTCCAACAACGTGTGGGCGTTCAACGGCTTCGCGGCCATTCACGCGTATGGCCGCTTCTACGCCGGCGGCACCCTCGCGGACGACGTCCTCGACGCGGTCGCGCCCTACGCGTTCGCCCGCACGCGGCCCGACGAGATCGACCTCGAGCGGATCGGCGCGTTCGGCTCGAGCTGGGGCGGGATGATGGCGCTGTTCGGCGCGAGCCAGGCCCCGCCGGACGCCGCCCCGCGGACGGTCGTGCCGATCTCCGCGCCCTCGGACTTCGTCGACCTCTGGACCTGGTCGACCGACACCTTTCTGATGGCCTCGGCGAACCCCGGCATGGTGACGGGCTTCTATTCGCCGTACTGGCGGCGCGCGACCCCGATTCTCGGTACCCCGCCCGACGGCGCGCCCGCCGGGCCGTACACCCACGCCGGCCTGTGTCCGGGCCTGCCGGGTACGATCATTGTCCCGCACGACACCTGGGACGCGATCATCCCGGTCACGCAGACGCAGGGCCTCGCGGCCGCGTGCGCGAACGTCGAGCCGATCTACTGGCCGCGCGCCACGCCGCTCGACCTCGGGAAGGCGACGATGACCCACGGCCCCTTCGCCGGCGAGGGCCTGGTCCCGAGCGTCCTCATCTACACCTACGCCGCCCTGGCCCTCTCGCTCGCGCCGCCCGAGGCCACGAACGTCTATTCGCTGACGAGCGGGCCCTCGCTGGTCCTCCACCTCCAGCTCGTCCTCGCCGAGCAGAAGGCGGGCAAGGACGTCGCGTGGATCGTCCCGCGCCTGCGCGAGCTCGCCGACCCGCGCCTCCAGACGCTGGTCGCCGAGACCAACCAGCTCCAGCCGAGCGCCGACGTCCTGGCGACCGCCGTCAACGAGGTCTGGAGCACCGCCTTCGACGCGAACAGCCTGCGCACGCAGCTCGAGACCGGCCTCCCCGACCCGCCGTGAGATCGCGGCCCGTCGCAGAGCCCCAGGCTCGACCCGTCACCGCCGACGAGCGCGGCGGCGACGGGGGTGACCGAGCGACGACCGTCAGATCGTGAACATGCGGATGAGCATGATGAACCCGTCGCCGACGCCGCTGAAGCTCGAGTCGTGCGCACCGGCGGTCGCCAGGCCGTCGCCGCCCACGCCGGCGACCGCCGCGTGCGCGAACGTGCCGGCGACGCCCCCTGCGCGGTCGAAGGACGTCTCGTCATCGCTGGCGATGTACGTGGCGAAGAACGCGTCGCCGTCGCTCGCGTCGAGGGCGACGAACATGGCGTCGTTGGTCCCGCCGAAGTCGGTCCAGAACGCGTCGGGCGTCGAGATCAGGTCCTCCGAGGTCGTGTCACCGCTGAGCAGCACCGCGCCCCCCTCGACCTCGAGGTCCCAGAACATGTCGATGTTGGAGCCGATCGAGGACGAACCGCCGTAATAGCGGCCCCACACCCGGTCGAGGTTGGTGTCGAACTTGGCCACGAACCCGTCCCGTTCGTCCTGGAGCGACGTCCCGATCGTGTCGATCAGGTCGAGGTTGGTGTCGGGCGACTCTGTATAACCGGCGATGTACACATTGCCGCTGGCGTCGAGGTCGATCGCGTGGCCGGCGTCCTCCTCGGTGCCGCCGTAATAGGTCGCCTCCAGGAGGAACCCGTTGGTGGTGAACTTGGCGAGGAACGCGTCGCCGCCGCCCGAGTTGGTGTTGTCCCAGCCGCTCTTGGCGATCCCCATGGTCGCGGAGGTATCGCCGACGACGTAGATGTTGTGCGAAGAATCGACGACACAGCCGTGCGCGACGGTGCTGCCGCCGGTGCCGCCGTAATAGGTGAACCACAGCGGAGTGCCGCTGCTCGAGATCTTGGCGATGAAGGCGTCCGTGCTGCCGACCAGGTCCTCCTGATGCGACGAGGTCGCCGTCGGCAGATCGGTGGAGGTCGTCGAGCCGACGACGTAGATCGTGCCCGTCGATCCGACGCACACCCCGTTCCCGTGGTCGACGCCGTTGCCGCCGACGTAGGAGCCCCACGCGCGCGAGCCGTTCGCGTTGAACTTCACGAGCATCCCGTCGATGAAGCCGCCGAAGGTCGTATCGTTGACGGTCGCGATCACGTTGTTGGTGTTGCTCGACGTGGTGTCGCCGAACGCGATGACGTTGTTGCTGCCGTCGACCGCGACCCTGTTGAAGAAGTCCAGCCCGGCGCCGCCGTAGTAGGTGCCCCACTGCCGCGCCCCGGAGAAGTCCAACTTGGTGACGAACCCGTCCTGTAGGGTCCCGCCGCCGAACGTCGAGTCATGAATGACGTTGCCGGGCGAATTTCCGGCGATCCCGCCAGTCGCCCAGGTGGCGCCGACGTTGACGAGCGCGCTGTTGCTGTCGAACGCGACGTCGGAGGCCCCGGTGGCATCGGGGCCATCGCCGTAATAGGTGCTCCAGAGCAGCGTCGGATCGGCCCGGGCCTCCGTCGCGGCCGCGGCCGCGACCGCGACGCCGAGCCCGAGCGCGAGGCGGAGAGACAGGCCTTTGTGCACGAGAATAAGCTTCATGTTCGTCTTCATGGTGTGTCCTTGGGGCGAAATGCATCGACGAACCCGCAGGCGCGTGACTCGGCGATGGTTCGTCGCCGGGCGCATCAGCAACCGATGTGCCGCGAGTTTCTCGTGCAGTTCCGGCGTGCCGGCGGCGATGTGGCGGCGCCTGACCGCAGGTCGGCCCCGGGGCGCCCCATGGGGCCGCGAAGGGCGAGCGAAGCCGCTTCCGCGGCCCCATGGACCGGCCCTGAAACCTGGCGCAGTGGGCGTGGAGTCCAACCCACTGCCTCGCCGGCGCGCCGCCCCGACGCGGTCCCCAATCGATGTCCTCCCGCACGCATCTCCTGCTCACCTCGCTCGCTCTGACCGCCCTCGCCTGCGCCCCGCGTCCCGGCCCCGTCGCGAGCGAACCCGAGGAGTCGCCGGCCGAGCCCACGGCCGCGGCCCCGACCGCGAGGCCCGACGCCACCCTCGTCCCGCGCGCCGTGCTGTTCGGCAACCCCGACCGCGAGGCCCCGGAGCTCAGCCCCGACGGCCAGCGGCTGCTGTACCTCGCGCCGGTCGACGGCGTGCTCAACGTCTGGGTCGGCCCCGCCGGGCAACCCGACGCCGCCAGGCCGATCACCCAGGACCGCCTCCGCGGCATCTACGAGGCCACGTGGAGCGCCGACGGCGAGCGCGTGCTCTACCTGCAGGACCGGGCCGGCGACGAGAACTGGCACGTCCACGCCGTCGACCCGGCGAGCGGCGAGTCGAAGGACCTCAGCCCCTACCCCGGCGTCCGCGCCCAGATCGTCGGCATCAGCCCCCGCCGGCCCAGAGAGCTCCTCGTCGGCATGAACGACCGCGATCCGGCCTGGTACGACCTCTACCGCGTCGACCTGCGGACCGGCGCGCGCACCCTGGTCCACCGCAACGAACAACGGCTCGGCCGCTACATCGCCGACGACGGGTACAGGCTCCGCTTCGCCACCCGCGCGCTCGCCGACGGCAGCAGCGAGCTGCTCGCCCCCAGGGGCAAGGACTGGCAGCGAGTGTTCGTAATCGGCCTCGCCGACGCGATGACGACCAAGCCGATCGGCGTCGACGCGGCCGGCGAGACGCTGTACCTGCTCGACAGTCGCGACCGCGAGACCGAGGCGCTGGTCGCCCGCGACGTCCGCACCGGCAAGCAGCAGGTGCTCGCCGAGAACGCCAAGGCCGGCGTCGGCACCGTCCTCACCGAGCCCCGCACCCACCGCCCGCTCGCAGTCACCTTCACGCACACGCGCCAGCAGTGGCAGGCGCTCGACCCCGCGGTCGAGGCCGACCTCGCCGCGCTGCGCCAGGTCCGCGACGGCGACTTCACGATCACCAGCCAGACCCTCGACGGCAAGCAGTGGATCGTCGCCTACAGCGTCGACACCGGCCCGAACCGCTACTACCGCTACGACCGCGCGACCCGCCGGGCCGACCTGCTGTTCGTCGCCGACGCCGAGCTCGCCGCCCTCACGCTCAGCAAGATGCACCCGGTCGTCATCCCCGCGCGCGACGGCCTCGAGCTGGTCAGCTACTACACCCTCCCCCTGGCCGCCGACCCCGACGGCGACGGCGTCCCGAGCGCCCCCGTCCCGCTGGTCCTGCGGGTCCACGGCGGCCCGTGGTTCCGCGACCATTGGGGCTTCGACCCCGTGCATCAGTGGCTCGCCAATCGCGGCTACGCGGTGATGAGCGTCAACTTCCGCGGCTCGACCGGCTTCACCAAGCGCCACCTCAACGCCGGCGACCACGAGTGGGCCGGCAAGATGCACGACGACCTGCTCGACGCCGTCGCCTGGGCCAACGCCAACAAGATCAGCGACCCCGCCCGCGTCGCAATCATGGGCGGCAGCTACGGCGGCTACGCCACGCTGGTCGGCATGACCTTCACGCCGGACGCGTTCGCCTGCGGCGTCGACGTCGTCGGCCCGTCGAACCTCGAGACGCTGCTGCGCAGCTTCCCGCCGTACTGGGCCGCCAACGCGGCGCGGTGGGCCGCGCGCGTCGGCGACGTCGCCACCGAGGAGGGCCGCGCGCTGCTGCGCGACCGCTCGCCGCTCCATCGCGTCGACAAGATCCAGCGCCCGCTGCTGATCGGCCAGGGCGCGAACGACCCGCGGGTCAAGCAGGCCGAGTCCGACCAGATCGTCGCGGCAATGCAGGCGAAGGGCCTGCCGGTGACCTACGTGCTCTACCCGGACGAGGGCCACGGCTTCCAGCGGCCGGCCAACGAGATCTCGTTCAATGCCATCACCGAGGCGTTCCTCGCCCGCTGCCTCGGCGGCACCTACCAGCCGATCGGCGACGATTTTAATAATAATAATGGCGCGAGCCTGGAGGTCCGGGCCGGCGCGGAGCACGTGCCCGGGCTCGCGGAGGCGCTGCAGGCGCGCGGTCGCTGACGCGAGAACGAGCCCGCGATCGAAGCCTGTCCGAATGGACAGCTTTTAAATTGTCCGGGATGCGCCGACGGCAGCCGGGTGTGTAGAATGGAATCGCGCCGCGCGGGAGCGTGAATCTCGGGGACAGGGGCACGGCCCAGCTCGTCGACGCGCGGGAGGCCGCCGGCGGCCGCCCGGCGGGCACAGATCGCCGGGTCCGCCAGCGTCTCTCGCTCTTCACGAAACCGCCGTGTGTCGGACGCGCCGGCCCGGAGCCGCTCCAGGGCGCACGGATGCGTGGAATGTGACGTCGATCGCTGCCGGCGAGAACCGCGAGCCTCAGAAGAAGCGCGCAGGAAGCCATGCGAGTCGAACACTTCGTCACTGTCATTGCCGCCGTCTTCGTGCTCGAGGATGCGAGGGCGGCTCCCATCGACGCAGGAGAACAAACGCAGCGCGCGAGCGACGTGCAGGCGGCCGGAGTCGAGGAGCCGGCCGAGCTCTCGGTCGACGCCGACCAACCCGCTACCGACGAAGCCCCCGCAGAGGACCCTCGGTTCTGCGCGCTGGACGGCTGCGAGGTCGAACATCAGGGCTGCGTCTGCAGCAACACGGGCTGGAACGGCTATTGCGGCTGGGGCCCGCACCATCCCGGCTGCCTCTACTGCCGCTGCGATTGAGCGCCCGGCAGCCGGGCAAACAGACCGGATGTCGAGCCTGCGTATCTAGCAAGACGGGCCGGCATTGCGGCTGGGCCCGCACCATCCCGGCTGCCTCGACTGTCGCGGCACTCGAGCGACCGGCAGCCGGACAGGCCCCTCTGCATGGATTGGAACGCGCACGACCGCCTGAACCTCGCGCGTGCGCCACCGAAACGAGCAGCCGCGCAAGCGACCAATGCTTCGTCCGCGGACCTGTCGCAGGCCGTGCCAGCGCGACCGCGCCCCGGGCGATGCCCGCCCTCAGCGTTGCGTCTTGCGCTTGCTCCCGCCGCGCTCCGCCGCCAGCGCCGCGAACGTCGGCGCCGGGACGAACAGCCACCATTGCGGCACCACCTCGTCGACGATCTCCAGCCCGCCCGGGTACCAGTAGCTGAAGCTCAGCCGGTTCTCGCGCTCCGCGCTCACGCCCCAGCCGCCCGGCAGCGGGCGCGCCTTGCCTCCGGCCTCGCGCTCGCTCGCCAGCGCCGCTGCGAACTCCTGGCGCGTCGCCTTCGCGTCGCCAGAGCCCGCCTCGGCCAGCTTCACCAGCCAGGCGCGCGCGTGCAGCTGCAGCTCCGCGCTGGACTCCGGGGACGCGGCCTTTATAAACACCTCCGGCGAGCCGGGCTGCAACGCGCTCCGGTTGTAGGCGACGAGCAGCGCCGCCGGAGCGCCCTCGATCGCCCGGTCCAGGGTCGTCAGGGCGGCGGGCACGTCCCCCGCCAGCGCCTGCACGACTGCAGCGTTGTTGAGCAGCAGCGCCCGCTCCCGGCCGCTCTTGCGGGCCGCCTGCGCGGTGAACGACGCCAGGGCTCGCTGCAGCGCCGCCGCGTCGCCGAACCGGCCCTGCAGCGCGTCGACGGTCGCGCGGATCGTCGCGACGACGTCGGCGTCGAGCTCGGCGGGCAAGGTCGCGGCCGCCTGCGCCGCCGCGGCGAGCACGGCCCTGTCCTCCCAGGTCAGCGCCACGTCGATCATCGCCCGCACCTGCTGGAGGCGGATGTCGGGGTCGTTCGCCAGCGCGGGCGGCAGCGGCGTCATCACCGTCGCCGCGGCCAGGTACGCGTCCGTCATCGTGCGCACGGTCGCGTAGAGCAGGCGCCACGCGTCGGGCGAGAGGATGAACTTCATGACCAGGCGCAGGGCCTCGCGCTCGAGGTCGGGCCCCGCCCCGCCCTCGCGCGTGCTCGCGGCGACCACGGCGACGAGCAGCTGGATCACGGCCGCTCGCGCCGGATCGAACTCGCCGTACTCGACCACCAGGGCCTGCACGGCCGCGACCTGACGCTCGACGTTCGCCGTCGAACGACCCTCGACCACCGCCATCAGCTCGCGCAGAAGGAGCACCCCCACGGTGCCGAGAGCGACCTCGTAGTACAGCTGATCGCGGTGCTTCAGCTGGCGCGCCGCCCAGATCTGCTCGCCCGCCGCGAGCATGTCCACGTCGCGCTTCATCGCCAGCACCGCCAGCCCCGTCAGCGGCCGGGCGTCGTCCGGGTGGCGGTGGCGCGCCACGATGAACGCCTCCTCGGCGTCGCGGTAGCGGCGGAGCTGCACCAGCAGGTAGCCGCGCTCGACCCGCTCCGCCACGTCCGTCGCCGACGCCAGCGCGACCGCCCGCCGGGCCTGCTCGGCCCGCGTGTCGAGCTCCGCCAGCCGCTCGGCGAACGCCGCCGCGTCGGCCGGGCCGGGGCCCCGCTCCCTGGCTGTCCTCAGGGCCATGTCGCCACATTCGCGGGCGAGCGCCCCATAACAGGCGCGGGCCAGGTCGGCGTGGTCCGCTCCGGTCGCCCGCGCCCCCTTGAGGGCGATCGCCAGCTCGTGCAGCCGGATCGCCGTCGCAGGGTCCTCGCCCTCCTCGCGGGCCACCGCCGCGCGCGTCAGCGCCTGGGGCACCTGCGCGTGCCGGGGGTGCTCGCGCAACAGCCGTGCAGTCGCGTGCATCTGCAGGGCCGTCGCCGACGCCACCGCCGAATGGAACGCCGACACGGCCTCCTCGAGCTCCTGCTCGTCGAACGAGCCGTCCCTCCGCACCTCCTCGACCAACGCCTGCAGCACCTGTGTGAACACACCTGGCCTCCGGAACATCTCGAAGCCACGCACCAGATCGTAGGCCACGGTCAGCGCCGCCAACAGCTCCGGATCGCCGCTGCCCGCCGCGAGGGCCCGCTCGGCCAGGACGACGCCGCGGCCGAACTCCAGCGCGACCGGCCAGATCTCCGTGACCGTGCTGCGTCGCTCGAGTGCCTGCGAGGTCGTGGTGATGGCCGCGCGGGCCGCCGCCACCGCGGCCGGCCCCGCCGCTGCCGAGACGAGCTCGGGGGCCAGCGACGCCTCGATCCGCACCATGAACCACCGCGGGAAGATCGCGTGCAACGGCGCCTGCGGCCCGGGATCGAGCTTACCCGCCAGCTCCGCGAGCTGCCGCTCGGTGCGCTCCGCCCCGTTTTCGGGCGGCTTGACCTCGCGGGGAGCCTGCTTGCACGCGACCACGAGGAACCCGACGAGCAGGAGCCGACGCATCATTGCCCGCATCATACCGCGACGTCGTGGCCGTCGGAGTTCGATGCGGTGCTCGTCGCAGCGCGCGGGCGAGCCGGGGCGCCTCAGCGGAGCCCGGCGAAGGTCGCCGCGATCGCGGCCCGCGTGCGACTGGAAGTCACCTGACGGACGAACTGATCGGCCGGCGGGGCGATCGTCACCAGGGCGATCACGCCGGCGTAGAGCACGGCCGTGCCGAACCACTGGCGACGACTGCCGAGCTTGAGCGCCGTACCGAACGATCGCTTCATTCGCGCGCCGACGAGGTCGACGCTGGACAGCTCGTCGAGCGCGAGGTGGACCAGGAAGCCGCCCGTGAGGAACACGCCCGCGAGCCAGGCCGGGGTCGGCGCGAGGCCGAATGCACGCGAGGCGACGTGCACCGCCAGGACGCCGACCAGCGCGGCGAACGGGAGCGAGTGAACGAGGCCGCGATGGACACAGAGCCAGGCCGTGAAGCCGCGCAGGCCGACGCGGACCGCCACGAAGGCCGCGACCGCCGCGAGCACCACCAGCCCCGGCGCGCTGTCGACGTGGAGCGCCAGGACGACCGCAGCCGCCGCGGCCACCGCCAGGGCGCCGAAGATGATGCGGGTCGGCACGGAGCTGTCGGCGTCGATGTCGGGGAGCATGCCTCCGAGCACGCCGAGGCCGAAGCACGCGCCGCCGACCAGCGGCGTCACCAGCTCGCCCGCGATCGCCAGACCTGCGGCGACCGCCGAGGGTATCGCCGCCCCGAGGAAGTGGACGCGAAAATTGGCCATGAACCGGGCGCGAGCTTAGGCCGGACCCGCCTCCGCCTTCAAATTTGTCCACGCGTGCCGCGGCCAGGGCTCACGAGCGCCCTCGCCGAAGCCAGGCTCGAACAGAAGCGCTCCCCGAGCCCCTCGTCGATCCATCCGCTCACAGCGAGCGCGCGAATGCTCCTCGCCGAGATGTACGTCGTACTCGAGCAAGCCCGGCCGCCTCGACAGGATGCACGACCAACGACTCGAAAATGCGTCGCCGTCAGCCCGCTGGGCAGCGAGTCGACGATCTGCGATCGTGCCGCCACCCATGACTGCGGAGTACACGGAGGATCCCGGCGGCGGTTACTTCAATTGCTGGACGGGCCGCTACCCGACCTCCTGCGTGCGGACGCTCGATCTGTACATGGCGTGGCGCGACGGCGAGGAGTTTCCGCCGCTGGCCGAGTTCGCGAACCTTACCCGCCTCGCGGTGCCGGCCGACATGTTGACGCGCTCGCGGGTCGCCGAGGTCGCGCAGACCAACATCGTCGCGCTCGAGATCTCCATGCACGACGGCCCGAGGCCGCCCCCCGAGGTGTTCGAGCTCCCGCGCCTCGAGGTCCTCGACCTGTCCGGATGCGAGCTGGAGGCGCTGCCCGACCGCTTCACCGAGCTGCCGCGGCTCCGGCGGATCGGCCTGGCGCACAACCAGCTGGTCGAGCTGCCGCCGAGCCTGCTCGCGTCGCCGTCGCTCACGAGCCTCGACCTCGGCTTCAACCAGATCGCCCAGACCCCGGCGTTCGCGCCCGACAGCCGGCTCGAGCAGCTCGACCTCACCGCCAATCCGCTCGGCGTCCTCGACGTCGCCCGCTTGCCCCGCAGCCTGACCGTGTTGAAGGCCCAGGCCGAACTCGAGGAGGTGTCCGACGCGATCGCCGAGCTCGTGCACCTCCGCGAGCTCGCGCTCGGATCGAAGCTGCGATCGCTGCCCGACCTCGGGCGACTCGCCCGCCTCACGACGCTCGAGCTCGCGGGCAAGCTCGGAGAGGCGCTGTTCGAGCGCCTGCCCGTCACGCTCGCGGAGCTGCACGGCTACGGCTCGCATTGCATGGGGCTCGACCGCATCCCGCCGGCGATCGGCCGACTCGCTCAATTACGCGTCCTGCACCTCCCGTTCGAAAAAATCACCGAGCTCGCGGTCGAGCTGCGCGAGGTCCCGCTCGAGCGGCTCGTGCTGTCGAGCACCTGCCTCGCGGACACTCCGACCTACGCGCATTTGCCCGGCTCGCTGCGGGTCCTGCAGCTCGCCAACGTCGGCATGACGCGCTGCCCGCCGCGGATCGCCGAACTAATGGAGCTGCGGGAGCTCGTGCTCAGCGCGAACCGGCTGACCGAGATCCCGGAGGCAGTGCGCGCGCTGCCGCGATTGACGAAGCTCAAGGCCAGCGACATGCGCCGGTGAGCGCGCGCGGGCGAACAACGCCGTGAGGCGCCGCGGACGCGCGTGAGCGGCGATGCGGCCCTCGCCGCAGACGAATGCGCGCGGTCGGTCCCGACCGCCGAAAACCAGCCGCGACCCGCCGAAAGCTGTCCCGACCCTCCTCGACCTATACCCCGCCCGCTTCGACTCACTCGAATGCCCGGACGACCCCGTGCGCGAAGGAGGCAAAATCGTTCGACCGACCCGGACGTGACGCCGGTCGGCACGCACGAGGTGCTCGCGCGGACTCTCGGCGCCCGCGCAGCGAAATCAGCCGCGACCCGCCGCGCCGCTCAGGGGTGTCGATGGTGATGCTGCAGCGCGTGCCCGGCGGCTGCCATGTAGCGGCGCGACTCGGCCTCGTCGACGGGCAACCCCAGCTCGCCGTGCAGGTGCGCCAGCCCGAGCGCCTGCATCGCCTCGGGGTGTTCGAGCGCGGCGGCCTGTTCGTACAGCGCCACCGCGCGAGGCAGATCCACCGGCGTCCCGAGCCCCGCGCGCGCCGCGTTCGCCAGCATGAACATCGCGTCCGCGGAGCCGGCCTGGACCGCCTGCTCGAACCACCGCACCGCCGCCGACCGATCGGCCGGCGCGCCCTGCCCGCTCTGACTCATCAGCCCGAGCTCGTAGGCCGCCGAGCCCGGGCGCGTCGCCTCGGCCGCGAGGAACAGCGCGCGCGCGCGTTCGAGGTCGCGCGGCGCATCCGGCGAGCCGCGCCGCAGCAGTCGCCCCAGGGCGACCTGGGCCGCCACGTCGCCGGCCTCCGCCGCCGCAATCATCGCCGGCAGCTCCGCGTGCTCGGCGTGCTCGGCGTGCTGCGCCTGCGCCACGGGCAGCGCCCGCTCGGGCGCTTGCCGGTGGTCCGCAGGCGTGCACGCGGCCAGCGCGACGACGAGGACGGCGCGTCGCATCGGTCTCACTCGCTCAGGTCGATCGCGTAGAGCGACAGCGACTTGCCGCTGCCGTCATCCTGCTCGAGCAGCGAGATCCCGGCGATCCCGGCCTCCTCCGCCTTCGGCAGGGCGCCTTGCGCCGACGAGAACGTCACCGGGCCCATCGTCGTCACCTTCGTGAAGTGCCAGCTGCGGGCCGAGCCGTTGGCCGCGCGGGTGAGGTCCGAGATCTTCTTGATGTAGGCGATGAGGACCTCGCGGTTGGTGTCGGGCGCCGCGAAGATCGTCTTGGTGCCGTCGAGGCCGGGGAACTGGCCGCCGCCGCCGGCGCGGTAGTTGTTGGTGGCGACGATGAACTCGGCCGCGGGGTCGATCGCCGCGCCCTCGAAGGTGAGGTTCTTGATCCGGCCGCTCGCCTTCTCGCCCATCGGCGGCAGCGGCTGGGTCACGTCGATCTCGTACGAGACCCGCGTGTCGGTGATCATGTCGAAGTTGTAGCCGGGCATCGCCAGGTTGATCAGCGACTGCGGCGTCGCGGCCTGCGGGTCGATCTGGTTGAAGCGGATCGCCGCCGTCTCGAGCCAGTCCTTCAGCTCCGCGCCGGTCACCTTCACCGCCTGCAAGGTGTTGGCGTAGAGGTAGAGGTCGGCCGCGTTGTTGATGGCGATGCCGCCGGCGGGCACGTCGGTGTAGTCGTTGCCGCCGCCGAAGCCCGACTTGAACGGCGCGCTCATCGACAGCACCGGCAGGCCGGCGTACTCCGGGAGGTTGGCCTCGACGTAGGCCGCGACGTAGTCGGCCTGGGCCTGGTTGACGATCTGGATCGCGCTGACGTCGCCGACGTCCGCGAACACCGTCGTCATCTCGAAGTCGCTCATGCCGATCGGCGTCTTGACGTAGGCGATGGTCGACTCGTGCTCGGTCGATACCAGCGGCGCGATCGACGGCTCGGCGGCGACGAACACCTTGGCCTTGTCGTTCTGCCCCTCGCACATCGTCGCGAACGCGCACGGCTGGCCGGTGCGCCAGTTCTGCTCGGCGTCGCAGGCGACGGGCAGCCCGCCCATGCACGTGGTGGAGATCGGGCGCGCCTCGACGATCGTCTCGCCGGGCTCGATCGTCCAGCGGCCCTCGCCGTACACCAGGCCGAGCTTCATCACCCCGAGGTGCTGCCCCCAGAAGTTGGCCATCATCGCCGGCACGCCGGCGACCGAGCCCGCGTCCTTGTCGACCATCGGCAGGTCGAATTGCGGCAGCGTGCTGGCGGCGTTGGGGAACACCTGGTGCGAGTGGCCCATCAGCATCGCGTCGATCCCCGGCACCTGCGCCAGGTACCAGGCCTGATTCTCGAGCGCCGGGGTGTACTCCTCGTCGTCGAGCCCGCCGTGGATGATCGCCACCACCAGGTCGGCCCCCTGCCCGCGCAGCGCCTCGACGAGCCCCGGCACGACCTCCTGGACCCCGTCGGTGGTGACCTTGCCCTCGAGCCACTTCTTGTCCCAGTTCATGATCGCGGGCGGCGTGATGTCGACGAACCCGATCGTCAGGGTCGACTCGATCGGCGCCTCGTCGGGGCCGACCGCGGTGATGGTCCGCGACAGCAGCGCGGTCGGCGGGAACAGCGTCGCCGCGCTGGAGACGCTGAACACGTTGCTCGACAGCTGCGGGAACGTCGGCCCGCCGCACGCGCCGGAGCCCGACAGGTCCATCCCGTCGATCTCGAACGGCGTGTGCGTCACCTGCGACAGGAACGGCAGCCCGTAGTTGAACTCGTGGTTGCCGATTCCGCCGACGTCGAACTCGAGGTGATTCATCACCTTGTACATCGCCAGGGTGTCGTCGCAGCCGATCGGCTCGACCAGCGCCTGGAAGTCGGCCAGGACGGTCCCCTGAATCGTGTCGCCATTGTCGACGAGGAAGTTATTGGCGAACTCCTCGCGCGCCTGCTGGATCAGGGTCGCGGTCCGCTCGAGCCCGAAGCTCGGGTCCTCGGTCAGCTTGAAGTAGTCGTAGCCGAGGATGTTGGTGTGAAGGTCGGTCGTCTCGAGCAGCGCGACGACCGCCCGCGCGCCGTCCGGCGTCGCCGGGTCGCCCGTGGTGCTCGTGCCCGCGGTCGTCGAATCGGTCGCCTCCGTGGTCGAGGTCGTCGCCTCCGTGGTCGAGGTCGTCGCCTCCGTGGTCGAGGTCGCCTCCGTGGTCGAGGTCGTCGCCTCCGTGGTCGAGGTCGTCGGGGCCGACGTCGAGGTCGTCTCCTCCGAGGTCGAGGTCGTCGGGGCGCCTGTGGTCGGACCGGTGGAATCGGTGGTGCCGCTCGATTCGGTCCCCGCGGTCGACGAGGAATCACCGCAGGCGATCGAGGCCACCGCCGGGGCGGCGAGCGCGAGGAAAAGGGGCGAGACGCGCAATGTCATGACTTCTCCGGGCAACGCCGTCGACTGCCGTCGCGGCGCGCGGATGGTGCCCAGGGCGACTCGATCGTGTCAAGGCGCGGGATTGCGACGCGCGCGTGGAATTATCGACATTGTCATGACGCTCGAGTCACACGCATGAATCCGCCGTGTTCGGCCTCACGGATCCTCGGCGAGTGGTTCGCTCGCTCGCATCATCGGGGGACGGACGTCGCCGGCCTCGGCGATCTCCAGCGCTCGCCGATGAACCTTCGGGTCGCGATGGTTCGGCTCGTGTCCGGTGACTCGACGACCCGGCGGACAGCGACGCACGGCCCCGACCCCTCGCGCAGTTCGACCTCGAAGATCTCGAGCGCCTCGTCGGCGCTCACGCTCGCTGCTCGTCGCCGTCGCCGGATCGAACCCGTCCCCCGTCACGCCGATGTCGAGCGACCAGCAGAGCAGGATGTCGTCGTCGACTCGCCTCGCGGAGCGTCCGTCGCTCCGCACCGAGCGCACGAGCCACGTCGCCGCGAGCGACGACTCCTCGAGATCGAAGGCCGCCCGCGAGCACCTGCGCGAGGTCCCTCGACGGCCCCGAGTCGTCCTCGACGTCGCCGACACACACCGAGGGGCACGACCTCGTGCCAACGGACCTGCGCTTCTCTGAACACGACTTCACGGTTGGCGACCCGCAGCATGAAGGTCGCCAACTTCCACTTCATCCAGCGCCTCCAGCGGTGCGCCACCGAACATCGGCGGTGCGGTCAAGTGTCCATCGTGCGAACAATTTTTCGCATTTGTGACGCGCTGTTATGGCGCAAGGCCCTCGATCGTGGGTGCGGATGGGCTGGGCGAACTCCCTGCCGCAGACCTCACGTCGTTTCGTGATCCAACTCGCTGCCGTCTGTGCTAACGGTTACGGAGTTTTCATGCGTCAGGGTGCGGGTCCAGGGGGGAAATCGGTGCTTGCACTGCTCATCGCAGTGTTCACCGCGCTCCTGTTCTCCGCGCCGCGAGACACGTGGGCGATGGAACGCGGTCGCGGCGAGGACAGTATCTCCGCCGGCAGCCACGATGTCCCCATCGTCTCGCGGCAGCAGGCGCCCCTCGATCAGTCCCCGCGGCGCGACCAGAGCGACCCGGCCCCCCCGCGGCTCGACTTCTTCGAGCTTCAGGCGGCCGCGTTCGCGTCGTGGCCGCTGCCGGCGCAGAGCCGGCCGCACCGCTCGCACCAGGCCCACTGCACGCGCGCTCGCGGCCCCCCGACCGTGTCCTGATCCGCCCGGGCGCCGCTCGATCGCCCGCACATTCCCGCGTCTTGCCGGTTTTCGCCGCAGGTCCGGGAGGTCATGTGAAATGACCAGGACATCACCGCCACTCCGAGTGACACGCGCCAGGCTGCGCCCGGCACCGTGTCCGGCCGCGCCATGGTCTTTCACCGCTCTGCGCACAACCCCGCTCGATTGCACGCGCGTGCCTGCTGCGATCTTGCCGCGAATCCAAGCCCTCGATGACTGACCCAACGCGAGTCTCCGCCCGCGTGCTCGAGCTCCTCGCCAAGAGCGCCGGCCACGAATTGTCGCTGCACGTGGCCCGCGAGGCCGCCCGCAGCGCGCGCCTGACCGGCGAGGACTGGCTCGGACCGGCGGCCAGGGCCATGCGGCGCGCCGGCCTCAAGGCGGCTCACTTCGCCTTTTCGACCCCGGCCGAGCTCACGCGCCTGCGCTCGCTCGACTCGCCGGCGGTGACCCGGGTCGGCGAGCGCTGGCTGCTGCTGCTCGGCGAGCGCGCCGGCGTCCTCGACCTGCGCGTCGTCGACGCGCTCGGCGAGCAGGTCCTGAACCTGCGCGGGCCGGGGCTGACCCGCTGGCTGGCCGACCACGGGGCGACCTGGCCGCTGCCCTGGTTGGCGATCGAGCCGCAGCTGATGTACTCGGCCCTGTCGCGCGCGCCCACCGACGTGCGCCGGCTGCTGCGGACCCTCGGCCTCGAGCGGCGCGGGATCTTCGTCGTGCTGGTCTACGGCGTCGCCATCGCCGTCGCCTCGCTGGCCGTCCCGCTCGCCACCCAGGCGCTGGTCAACACGATCTCGGCCACGGCCATGCTGCAGCAGATCGTGATCCTCGCGGTCCTGCTGGCGATCACCCTCAGCGCGGTCGCGTTCCTGCGGGTGCTGCAGCTGATCGCGGTCGAGCGGATCCACCGCCGCTGGTGGGTGCGCGGCGCGACCGACTGGATCCGGCGCATCTCGCAGACCTCGCGCACCTCGCGGCAGTCGGCCTCGAACCGCGACCTGACCAACCGCTTCCTCGACGTCGCCATGCTTCAGAAGGACGTCGCGGCGCTGCTGCTCAACGGCTCCTCGCTGGTGCTGGTGATGCTGGCCAGCCTGGTGCTGCTCGGGTTCTACCACCCGGTCCTGCTCGCCTTCGACGCGGTGCTGATCCTCGGCATCGGCGGCGTCCTGCTGGCCGGCTTCGGCGCGACCGCGGGGGCCAAGCGCGAGGCCAGCGCGCGCTGGGCCGTGTTCGCGTGGATGGACGAGGTCGCCGGCGGCCGCCTCACCTTCGCCGGCCCCCGCGGTCGCGCCCTCGCCGACGGCCGCGGCGAGTTCCTGCTGCGCGACTGGCTCAACGCCCGCAACCACTACTTCCGGCCGCTCCTCCGCCACGTCATCGCCGGCGCGGGCCTCGAGGTGGTGGCGACCGTCGCGGTCCTGGCGATCGGCGGGTCGCTGGTGGTCTCGCAGCAGCTGCAGCTCGGCCAGCTCGTGGCGGCCTCGGTGCTGGTGTCGCAGATCGGCTCCGGCGTCGGCCGCCTCGGCCGCCAGCTCGACCCGATCTACGAGGGCATCGCCTCGGTCTGGTCCATGAGCCAGGCCCTCGACGCGGACCTCGAGCCCAGCGGCGGCGAGGCCCTGCCGCGGCGAGCGGCGCCGCTCGCCGTCGAGCTGGTCGACGACGCCGGGGCCGTGGTCATGGCCGTCAAGCCCGGCGACCGCGCCGCGCTGGTGGGCGCCAGCGACAGCCACAGCCGCGTGCTCGACCTGCTCTACGGCTTCTTCGGCCGCACCCGGCTGCCGAACCTGTCGGCCCGGCTCGACGGCCACGACGTCCACCTGCTCGAGCTCGAGAGCCTGCGCGACCAGGTCGCCCTGGTCCGCGGCGGCGAGGTCGTGTGCACCACCGCGCTCGAGAACCTCGTCGGCGCCGGCTGGACGGGCCACCCCTCCGAGCTCGACGAATTGCTCGACCTGGTCGACCTGCAACCCGCGCTGCAGCGGCTGCCGAACGCCCTGCAACAGGAGCTGCTGCCCGACGGCGACGCCGGCCCGCTGACCGACAGCGAGGTCCGGCGGATCGTCCTGGTGCGGGCCCTCGTCGCCCGGCCGCGGCTCCTGCTCATCGACCTCGGCCTCGATCGGCTCGGCCTCTCCGCCCCCCGGCGCGCGGCCCTGCTCGACTGGCTCTTCGACCGCCGGCGGCCCTGGACGGTCCTCCTCGTCACCGACAGCGTCCACAGCCGCGACCTGCTGGCCCGCTGCGACCAGCAACACACGATCCGCATGCCAGGGAGCGAGCGATGAGTGCACCCACGCACCTGACCCCGTTGTTCGACACGACCCGCACCAGCCTGCTGTCGGTCCGCCAGCCGCACAGCACCCGCGTGGCCGTCCTGCTGCTCGCCGTCGCGCTGCTCCTGATCGTGGCGGCGCTGATCGTGGTGCCGTGGCAGCAGAGCGTGCCGGCGCAGGGCCGCGTCATCGCCTACGCCCCGCTCGACCGCCAGACCTCGATCGAGGCGCCGATCGACGGCCGCCTGCAGACCTGGCACGTCGAGGAGGGCTCCCACGTCAAGTCCGGCGACCCGATCGCCGACATCAGCGACAACGACCCGGAGATCCTCGCCCGCCTCGAGCGCGAGCGCCTGGCGATCGACTCGCGCAGGCTGGCCTCGCAGAGCGCGGTCGACGTCAACCGCGCCAAGATCGCGGCGCTCGAGATGAGCGAGACGGCGCAGTCGTCGTCGGCCGGGCTGCGGGCGAAGATGGGCCACGACCGCCTCGACGCCGCGCAGCGCGCCGTGGACGCGGCGGTCTCGGCCAACGAGACCGCCAACCTCAACCTCACTCGCACCGAGGCGCTCTTCAAGGAGGGCCTGGCCTCGACCCGCGAGCTCGAGCTCGCCAAGCTCGAGGTCGACACCAGCTCGGCCGATCTCGACACGTCCAGGTCCGAGCAGAAGGCGGCCGAGCGCGAGATCGGGGCGCTCGAGGCCGACGCCGACGCAGTCGCCACCACCGCCCGCGCGACCATCGAGGAGGCGCGCAGCGCCCTCGCCGACGCCGAGAGCAACCTCGCCGCGGCCGAGGCCGACCTCGTCCAGCTCGAGGTCCGCTTCGCCCGCCAGCGGCGGATGAAGATCGTCGCGCCGCGCGACGGCACGGTCCTGAAGCTGGTCGGCCGCCACGGCACCGACATGGTCGCCGCCGGCGACGTGATCGCGACCTTCGTCCCCGACATGGGCGCGACCGCGGTCGAGCTGTGGGCGTCCGGCCGCGACGGCCCGCTGATCTCGGCCGGCCGCAAGGTCCGCCTGCAGTTCGAGGGCTGGCCGGCGGTGCAGTTCGTCGGCTGGCCGTCGGTCGCGGTCGGCACCTTCGGCGGCGAGGTCGTGTTCGTCGACGCCATGGCCAGCGACGACGGCCGCTACCGCGTCGTCGTCCTGCCCGACCCCGACGACCTGCCGTGGCCCGAGAGCCGCTGGCTGCGCCAGGGCGTGCGCGCCAACGGCTGGGTCCTGCTCGAGGAGGTCCGCCTCGGCTTCGAGGTGTGGCGCCAGATCAACGGCTTCCCGCCGGCCCTCGGCACGCCGCCCGAGACGAAGAACCAGCAAGGGAGCACGTGAGATGTCGACGCGCACCCTGCGATTCGCGCTCTCGGCGGTCCTGAGCGCCGGCCTGGCCCTGCCGGCCGGGGCGGCGCCGCCCCGGGCGCCGAAGCCGAGCGACCGCGTCCCCGACGCGGTCCCGGTCGAGGAGCCCGCCAAGCCGCCGCCGTGGGACGCCGACGAGCGGCCCTCCGAGGCCGCGCCCAAGGTGCGCGGCGGCCCGGTGTTGGCGCTGGCCGAGGTCCTGGACAGCGTCGAGCACCGCGACCCGCGGATGGAGAGCGCCGAGCTGGGGATCCGCGGCGCCGAGGGGCACGCCCGCGGGGCGCGGGGCGCGTACGACCCGGTCCTGCGCGGCCGCGTCGCCTACGAGCCGATCTACCGCAACGCCTTCGTCGACGCCCGCGTCGAGCAACCGACGCCGCTGTGGGGCCTGACCGCGTGGGCCGGCTATCAGACCGGCGTGGGCCGCAAGCCCTTCTACAACAACACGCTCGACAGCATCCTCGACGTCGACGACCGCGTCGGCAGCCGCGACGTCCGCTCGGCCGCCGGCACGCTGACGGCCGGGCTCACGCTGCCGCTGTGGCGCGACCGCGGGATCGACCGCCGGCGCGCCAACATCCGCCAGTCGAAGATGGAGCGCGACCGCATGCAGGAGACCCGCGACGCGAAGCTGCTCGAGCTCGAGGTCGCGGCGGCGACCAGCTACTGGACCTGGGTCGCCAACGGGCTCCGCCTCGAGATCGAGGAGACGCTGCTCGACCTGGCGCAGACGCGCGACGAGGCGCTGCGCCGGCGCATCGAGCTCGGCGCCCTCGACCCCCTGGCCGGCGTCGACAACCGGCGCCTGATCCTCGACCGCGAGGGCCGCGTGGTCGCGGCCCGGCGCGCGTTCCAGCAGGCCGGCCTCGACCTGTCGCTGTACCTGCGCGACGGCGCCGGCAACCCGGTCGTCCCCGGCGCCGAGCGGCTGCCGATGCGCCTGCCGGAGATGCTCACCCCGGACACCGGCAGCGTCGAGGCCAAGATCAACGAGGCGCTCGATCACCGGCCCGACCGCCGCGCGCGCATGACCCTCCGCTCGCAGACCGACGTCGAGGTGCGCTGGGCCAAGAACCAGCGCACGCCGCGGGTCGAGCTGTCGGCCTGGGTGTCGCGCTACATGGGCCGGCCGCTGATCCAGGGCTTCAGCCGCAACAACGCCGTCATCGCGCTGCTGTTCGAGATCCCGATCCCCCTGCGGGCCTCTCGCGGCCAGCTCGAGGCGACCCGGGCGGCGGCCGCGAGCGTCGCCGCCGAGCTGCGCTTCCTCGACAACACCATCGCCGTCGAGGTCCGCGACGGCCACCAGGCGCTCGAGGCCGCCTACCGCCGCGCCCGCCTGGCCAACCAGGAGGTCGAGCTGTCGCGTCAGCTCGCGGCCAGCGAGTACCGCAAGTTCCAGCTCGGCGCCGGCGACCTCCTCCTCGTCAACCTCCGCGAGGTCGCCAGCGCCGACGCCGCCACCAACGAGATCCAGGCCGTGTTCGACTACTTCGTCGCCAAGGCCAAGCTCGAGGGGGCGCTCGGGCGCGGCGTCCAGCCGGTGACCCCGTGAGCCCGTCCGCCAGCTCCGTGCAGATGCAAGAGGTCCTTCGTGAATCAGAGCCCCGAGACGAGCATGGATGAAGCCGCCCCGGTCCCCGCGCGGGTGCTCGAGCTGCTCGCCGCCGCGACCGGCCAGACGCTCGCGCCTCCGGTGCCCGGCGAGCGGGCCATCGGCCTCGAGACGTGGGACGCCGCCGCCGCCCGCACCGTGCGTCAGGCGGGCCTCAAGGCCGCACGCTTCAGCGTCGAGACCGCGGACGAGCTGTCGCGCCTGTGCGCCCTCGAGGCGCCGGCGTTCACCCTGGTCGGCGATCGCTGGGTCGTCCTGCTCGGCGCGCGGCGGGGCGCGCTCGACCTGGTCGTGATCGACGGCCGCAGCGAACGCCGCGAACGCGTCCGGCCGGCGGCGCTGATGGCCTGGATGAGGCCGCGCGGCGCGCCGCGGACGAGCCAGCCGTGGCTGGCGATCGAGCCGCGGATGATGCTCTCGAAGCTGTCGTTCCCGCCGACCGAGTTCATCCGCCTGCTCCGCACCTTCGTGCTCGAGCGGCGCGAGATCTACGTCGTCAGCCTGTACGGCGCGGTCATGGCGGTCGTCTCGCTGGCGGTGCCGATCTCCGCCCAGGCGCTCGTCAACACCATCTCGGCCAACGCCCTGGCGCAGCCGATCCTGATGCTGTCGACGATGCTGCTGGTGGCCCTGGGCGCGATCGCGGTGCTGCGGGTGATGCAGTTCGTCGTCGCCGAGCGGGTCAACCGCCGCCTGTGGGTGCGCGGGGTGACCGACTGGATCCGCCGCACCTCCCGGACCTCGCGCGAGTCCCGGCAGGAGATCTCGAACCGCGAGCTGTGCAACCGCTACATGGACATGCCGATCCTGCAGAAGGACTTCTGGTCGCTGCTGCTCGACGGCACGTCCTTGATGATGGTGAGCGTCGCCAGCCTGCTGCTGCTCGCGTTCTACCACCCGCTGCTGCTGGCGTTCGACGCGGTGCTGCTGGTCGGCATCGGCCTCGTCATGCTCTCGGGGCTCGGCGCCGAGTCGCGAGCGGTGTACGAATCGCACTGCAAGTGGTCGCTGTTCTGCTGGATCGACGACGTCGGCCACATGCGGATCGCCTTCTCCGACCCGCGCGGGCGGGCGCTCGCCGACGCCCACGGCGAGGTGCTCGTGCGCAACTGGCTCAAGGCGCGCGGCAGCTACTACTCGACCCTGCTCCGCCACATCGTCACCGGCGCCGCGCTCGAGGTGCTGGCGACCGTGGGCGTGCTGGCGATCGGCGGCTGGCTCGTGATCTCGCGCGAGCTGACGCTGGGCCAGCTGGTGGCGGCGTCGGTGCTGGTGTCGCAGATCGGGGCCATGGTCCGCGGCCTCGGGCAGCAGCTCGACCCGGTGTACGAGGGCGTGGCGGCGATCGAGACGCTGGGCAGGACCCTCGACGCCAAGCTCGAGCCGCTCGGCGGCGAGGTCTTACCGGCGACGGGGCGGCCGATGGCGGTCGAGCTGACCGTGGACCATACGCAGCTGGCCGTCCAGGCGGGTCAGCGCGTCGCCCTGGTCGGCGGCACCGACGGCCACAGCCGGCTCCTCGACCTGCTGTACGGGCTCTACGACCGCACCCCGCCGATCAACATGACGGGCCGCCTCGACGGCCGCGACGTCGCCCGGCTCGAGCTGGCGAGCGTGCGCGAGCAGGTCGCGCTGGTCCGCGGCGGCGAGCTCGTGGGCGCCACCCTGCTCGAGAACATCGTCGGTCCCGACTGGCTGGGCGACCACGCCGAGCTCGACGAGCTCCTCGACCTCGTCGACCTCCGCAACGCCGTGCTCGCGCTGCCGGGCGGCTTCGATCAGGTGCTGCTGCCCGACGGTGACGGCGGCCAGCTGACCGACTGCGAGGTCCGGCGCCTGGTGCTGCTGCGCGCGCTCGTGGCCCAGCCGCGGCTTCTGCTCATCGATCTCGGGCTCGACCGGCTCGACCTCGCCGCCCCCCAGCGCGCCGCCCTGCTCGACTGGATCTTCGACCGCGCGCGCCCGTGGACCTTGCTCGTCGTCACCGACAGCGTCGACAGCGACGAGGTGCTCGCGCGCTGCGATCACCAGCACGTGCTCCACCCCGCCTGACGCCCGCGCCGGCCGTTCGGAGGCCGCACCGCATCGGTGATGCGACCTCGCGGCAGGAGGCGGAGCGGCGCGGTCGTCCCGAGTCTGTCCCGAAGGACAGGCGCGGCGGCTGCCGCCGCACCCGCGGCGGTCATACGCCCAGGGCGCGGTCAGGCCGCCGGCAGGCGGACGGTGAAGGAGCTGCCCTCGCCGACCGCGCTGGCGACCACGATCGTGCCCTGCATCCGCGCGACCAGCTCCTTGCAGAGCGCGAGGCCGAGGCCGGCGCCGCCGTGGAGGCGGGTCGAGCTGTCGTCGGCCTGGGTGAAGCGCTCGAAGATCTGCGGGAGGGCGGCCGCGGGGATGCCGATCCCCGTGTCGCGCACGTGGACCTCGACCTCGTCGCCCACGCGGGCCGCTGCGACCGTGATCGTCCCGTCCTCGGTGAACTTGGCCGCGTTGCCGAGCAGGTGGGCGAGCACGCGGACGAGCGCCTCGCGGTCGCCGACGAGCGCGAGCTCGGGCGCGACCGCGATCACCAGCCGGTCGCGGCGGGCGTCGATCGCCGGCCGGACCAGGACGACCGCGTCGTCGACGGCAGCGCGCACGGCCACCCGCTCGCGCCGCAGCGGCAGCGAGCCGGCCTCGATGCGCGAGAGGTCGAGGATGTCGTCGATGATCGTCAGCAAGTGCTTCGCCGCGCGGCCGACCTTGTCGAGGTCGTGGCAGAGGTGCGCCTGGTCGGAGGCCGCGAGCTCCTCCTCGACGATCTCCGCGTAGCCGATCACGGCGTTGAGCGGCGTGCGCAGCTCGTGGCTCATGTTGGCGAGGAAGCGCGACTTCGCCTCGTTGGCGGCGTTGGCCCGCCGCTCGGCGACGAGCCGCTCGCCGACCTCGCGCTCGAGCAGCGCGGTGCGCTCGGCGACCCGCACCTCGAGCGTCGCGTTGGCGACCTGCAGCGCCTCCTCGAGCCGGGTCCGCCACACGCTCATCCACCCCAGCACCCCGGCGAACACCGCGAACATCGACAGCGGGACGCTGAAGGGGACCGCCGGCGCGTCGAGCTGGCGATAGACGACGACCAGCGCGGCGGCGATGAAGCCGAGGAAGAACACCACCTCCCACGCCCGGCGCAGGCACACCACCACCCCGAGCACGATCGGCAGCAGGCCGATGATGTCCTCCAGGGTCATCGCATGGCGATACCCGACGTAGCAGAACCACACGAACAGGGCGTAGCAGTACAGCAGCGCGGCGAGCCGGAGCCGGCGACGCAGCGCCGCCGAGCGGAACGAGGCGGCGATGACGGCGAGGGCGACGCCCGCGAAGGTCAGGCGCACCGCGAACGAGTCGTAGGCGACGCTCCACTCGACCAGGCCGAACAGCGGCACGGTGATCGCGGCGATCAGGAACATGCCGCGGTAGAAGCCGGTGTGCTCGTCGTGCGGGCGCGCCTCGACGGACGACATCCGCCAAAGTGTCGCACACGGGCCTCGGCCGGGCAGCGCCCGCATGCAGACCTGGCGGGTCGCCGGTCGCGCCGCAGCGCGACCTCGAGGCGGCCGCGCCGCGAGGGTGTGACGCTCACTTCGCGTCGGAGCGGCGGGCCCGAGCGTGCGCCTCGGCGGTCGCCAGCACCGCCTCGGCGTCGAGCGACTCGTCGCCCGGCCGCCACTCGAGGTCGGCCTCGTAGGCCTTGAGCGGCCGCTGCAGCGCCCGCAGGCGGTCGAGCGCGCGGTCGAGGCGGTCGAGCAATTCCTCGAGCCCGGGGTTGCGCCCGCGCGCCGCGGCGACGCCGAGAGTGAGGACCTGCAGCGGAGTGTTCGACAGGTCGCGCACGGCGAGCAACAGGCGGGCGGTGCGACGCGCCTCGGCGACCTCGGCCTGGGCCCGCACGAGCTCGCGTTCGGTGGCCAGGCCGCGCCAGCGGTACAGCAGCAGCGCCGCGCCGACGAGCCCGTAGACGACGAGCACGAGCGGCTCGCTGGCGTCGATCCGGGCCCGCTCGGCCGCGGTGAAGCTGGACATCTGGACGATCGGGAGCAGCGTGTACCCGGCGATGCAGAGCAGGCCGACCCACCGCTCCGGCGCGAGCACGGCGATCGTCAGGATCGCGAGCTTTTGCGACTGGAACGGCGGCAGATCCGGGTCGAGGATGTGATAGCTGCCGACGATCCACGCGGAGGTCAAGAGCCCGACGTGGTTGACGATGAACAGCACGGAGCCGAGGAGGACGCTCTGCGGCCGCCGCCAGTGGACCAGCAGGACGAAGGCGACGATTACGAGGCCGATGAAGCTGGCGGTGAGCGGCGGCCACCACGGGGCGTCGACGTCGCGCCCGCGCAGGAGGTCGAGCGGGTACAGGCAGGCCGTGAGCAACGCCGTGAGCAGGGTGGCGCGCCAGACGTGGTGAGCGTGCAGGCCGATGAAGTCCTTCGGGCTCAAGGCGACCCCCGCTCGCGCAGGCGGGCGAGCACGCGTTGACGGCGACGGACCGGCTCGTCACGCCGGGCCAATGCCGACTCGACGAACGATCGCAAGCCCCTGTCCTCGTCGAGGAGGACCACGCGGAGAGAGGCCATTGGAAAAACCTTAGCACCGCGAGCGAGCGAGATGAACGGCGTCCGCGCCGCCTCGCAACGCGACGTGCAGTTCCGCGCTGCCAGCAATTGCCGGGCCCGCCCCGCCACCATCGATGAAAGCGCGCGCCCGACGGCAGCACGAACCTCTCGCCGGGATTGCAATCACGAGCCCGAACTGAATCGCGTGGTCGAGTGCGGCGAGGTGCGACGGGCCCTCCACCGCTCATTCGCGGCGGGCGTCGACGTGGCCTGACCGCCGCTGTTACCTTGGGACCACCCCGCGACGGCGTGGCCCCGTGACTCGCACCTCTCAGCATCGACCTCCGCGTGTGCTCACCCTCGAGGGGATCGGCGCCGGGGACATGCGCCTCCACGTCGCTCGCGTCCCGGGCTCGCCGCCGCCGCCGACCGGTCCGCTCGTCTCGACCTTCTTCATGATCTTCGTGTTCACGGCGGGCAGCGGGCGAGGACGGCACCTGGAGCCGATCGATCTGCGCGCCGGCGACGTCCACCTCGTCCCCGAAGGCACGGAGCACCAGGCGCTCGATGTCGGCGATCTTCAGGGCTGGATCGTGGGTGTCGATCCGCTGCTGCTGCGCGAGCTCGGGCCGCCGCCGGGACGCTCACGAGTCCGCGGCGAGGCGAGGCCGGCTCCGGCGCGCAGCCTGCTGGTGCGAGGATTGCTTCGCCTGCGACCCGGGCCGACGAGGCGCCGGCGGATCGAGCAATTGGTGGCCGAGATGGAGGCGGAGCTGCGGGAGGGCAAGTGGGCCGCGGCGAACGCCGCCCACGCGTGGCTCGTCCTGCTGCTCACGGAGCTCATGCGCGAGCTGCAGGAGCACGCGCCCACGGCGTCGCCGCTGGTCGGCGGGCTCGTGCGTGACGCCCTCGCCTTCATCGAGCAGCGCTGCCTGGGGCCCCTCTCGCTCAAGGACGTCGCCGCGGCGGTGGGCCGCACGCCCTCGCACCTGGCCAACGCGATCCGGCAAGAGACGGGCCTGACGGTCGGCGACTGGCTGCGGGAGCACCGAATGTCGGAAGCGCGCCGGCGCTTGCGAGACACCGACGCGAGCGTCGAGAGCATCGCCGATCAGGTGGGCTACGCCGACGCCACTCATTTCATTCGCACCTTTCGCCGCGCCCACGGAATGACCCCGCGCGACTGGCGAGAGCGCCGCCGCGCCGCGCAATGAACCGAGCCCGCGCCGACCCCAATCCGCGCCGATCTCCGCCACAAGCCGCGCTCTACCGCGGACGCGGCCTGTCGCTAGCCTCGGGGCATGATGAGAAACTCAACGACACGCGGTCGCCGCGTCCTGGTGGTCGGACTCGGGATCAGCGGCATCGCCACGGCCCTGCGGCTGCACAGGCTCGGCTGGGAGCCCGTGATCCTCGAGCGCGCCGCAGCGCGCCGCAGCGGCGGCTACGCGGTCGCCCTGTTCGGCACGGGCGTCGCGTCCGCGGCCCGGCTCGGCGTGCTCGAGGCCGTGGGCAACCGCCTGGGCCCGGCCGTCCACACCTTCGAGATCGATCGACGCGGCCGCCGACGCAAGGGCCTGGGCCTGCCCGACCTGCCCGGCGGGCCGCGCCTGGTGCTGCGCGGCGACGTGGAGAACGCGCTGTACTCCGCGCTCCCGCCCGACGTGGAGGTCCGCTTCTCGACGAGCCCGGTTGCGATCGCCCAGGACGAGCACGGCGTCGACGTGACGACCCGCCACGCAGTCACCGGCGCGACCGCGACCGAGCGCTTCGACCTGGTGGTGGGCGCGGACGGGCTGCGCTCGACCGTCCGCCAGCTGGTCTTCGGCCCGCACGCCGACTTCCTCCACCCGATGAATTACATGATCGGCGCCTGCGTCCTCCGCAGGCCCGTGCAGGGCCACGCGACCAGCGACGGCCTCGTCCTGGCCGAGGCCGGGCGTTCGGCGTGGGTGTTCCCGTTCGTCAATCACAACCCCACGGTGCTGTTCTCGTACCGCGTGGACGACGTCGCGGGGCAGTTCCGCCGGCCGGCGATCGAGTCGATCCGCGCGGCGTTCGGGCCGGAGCCCGCCGGGCCGGTGCTGAGCCAGCTCTTCGACGACTACGCGGCCGCGGAGGAGCGCCTGTTCGACTCGGTCGAGCAGGTCCGCATGGATCGCTGGCACGAGGGCCGGGTCGTGCTGCTCGGCGACGCTGCCTGGTGCCTGACCCTGTACTCGGGGATGGGCGCGTCCACCGGGATGGCCGGCGCCGAGCTGCTGGGCAACATGCTGGAGCGGCACCCCGACGACGTACTGCGCGCGCTGATCGAGTGGGAGGCGAAGCTGCGCCCGTTCACGGCGAGCCTGCAGCAGACCGCGACGACGATGCGCCAGCTCTTCACCCCCTCCGGTGAATTGCAGCGGATCGTCCGCGCGACGATCCTCCGCCTGATGAACAGCCCCGCCGCGCCGATCTTCCGCCGGCTGGTCGGCCCCGGCGCCCTGACGGAGATCGACATCGTCGCTGCATGACGGGCCGACGCGGAATGGCGGCACTCCTTCTCGAGTCGTCGTCCTTCCCCCGCGCGAAATGTTCACTGCTTACCGCTGTCGACGTCGACCCCGCGCTCCCGCAGCTTCGCCGCGGTCACCTCGTCGATCCGGCCGGTCAGCACCTTGAGCCGGGGCAGCGCCAGCAGCGGCGCCAGGTCGCGGAGGCGCACGTCCCCGAGATGCAGCTCCTCGAGCGCCGGCAAAGACGTGAGCGGCGTGAGGTCCAGCTGCTTGTTCCGGGTGTCGAGCATGAGCCGCTTGAGGCCGCTGCACAGCTCGATGCCGGCCAGCGAGTCGACCTCCGCGCACTGCTCGGGTTCTTCGTGGATCGTGTCGAGGTACGGATCGATCTCCTCGATGTGCGGCAGCTTGTCCGCGTGGGCGTCGAGGAGCGCGCGCAGCTCGGCCAGCACCGCCATCTGCGTCTCGTCGATGCGGTCGCGCCAGCTCTCCGACTCGTCGTCCGGGTCGTCGTCCTCCTCGGGCTCGAGCTCGGGGACCCGGAGGTCCGTCTCCACCAACCCCTCCCGCACCATCGCCTCGACGACGGCGAGGCCGAGGTCGTGATCGACGAAGCGGTCCTGGACGCGCGTGCGCTTCTTTGTCATGACCGCGATCGTAGCAGGTCCCCGGCGCCGCCCGCAGCGGCCGCGGACGCATACCCACCTGCGATTCGCCGGGGCCCGCGTCGTCGCGTCCGCAGCTGGATCGGCGGCCCCGTGACGCCATCAACGCCCCGGGTCGTGATGCGTGACGCCTACGGCGCCGACGCGTCGAGCAGGCCGGACAGCCACTGCCGGATCTGCGGCTCCTTCGGGACGCCCGCGAACGCGTCCACCGGCTGGCCGCCTGCGACGGCGACGACCATCGGGATCGACTGGACGCCGAACAGCTGGGCGATGCGCGGGTTGGCGTCGACGTTCACCTTGGCGAGGATCCAGGCGCCGTTCGCCTCCCTGGCCAGCCGCTCCAGCATCGGCGAGAGCACCGTGCATGGCCCGCACCAGGAGGCCCACAGGTCGACGAGAACCAGCACCTGCAGCGACCGCTCGACGATCTCCGCCTGAGAGGTCGCGTCGGTGACGTCGAGGACGGGCGAGCCGGCGGAGGTGGCGGCACCGTCCGGCGAAGAAGCGGAGGTGGGAGCGGACGCAGCTCGGCTCGCGGCCTCGAAACGGGCCTTCAAGGCGGACAGGTCCGCTTCCGACAGCGCCTGCGACATGGCTGGGGTTGGACGTGCGTCTGGCTCTGTCACGCAGCCATCCTATCAGGCCCGTCCCCGGATGTGCCCGCGCTGAGCCATCACGCGTAGCTCGACTGCGGTCACGCCATCCCGAACGCGGCCCGCTCGAGCGACACCCCGCTCGCAGGATCGGCGGTACACAAGAACGCGACGAGCTGCTGAAGTGAGGCTCCCCGTGCGAGTTGCGCGCGGATCCCACGAGCGCGCTCGACCGCCCATTGGCGACCACCTGTTCCTGTCGCGCCAAGGCGGCGCGGATCTGGCCTGCCAATCGCCGCCCCCTCGGCGGAGAGCGGCCCCGCCCCGGCCCCGCCTGCGCCGCCCGCCCCGGCCCCGTTCACCGACGATAGCCCGGTGACCGCGGCTCGAGCGAGCACGCCGGCCGGCGCAGAGGACATATCCTCTCGGACATGCCCTCTCGCTCATGCACGTGAGGACATGACCTTTTAGACATCTCCATCATGATTCACTGGCAACGCGGCGCGGTGAAGCTGCCCTCGAGGTTGACGTCCTCGTCGAGGATGTCGAGGAACCCGAAGTCGACGTGGCACAGGCGCCCGACCACTTCCTTGTCGTCGACCGAGATCAGCTCGAAGCTGGCGCCGAAGGTGCCGCCGCCGAACCCGCACTCGCTCGGCTCCTCCGACGTGATCATCCCCGTCCCGGTGACGTCGAGGCCGGCCAGGTGGTAGAGGCCGGGCGTCTGGAAGGCCGTGGGGATCCGGATCGTCACCGCCCAGTTGCCGCCGCAGTCGAGGCCGGTGCTGGGGTCGGCGCAGGTGGCCGCCTGGCTCGAGAGGCGCACGTACAGCGTGTCGGGGTCGACCGGCTCACCGCCGCTGCCGCCGCTCGAGCCCTCGCCGGTCGGATCGGGGTCGGGCGGGATCTGGCCCTGCGTGTAGGCCAGCGAGGCGACGTCGAGCACCACCGGCTCGCCCTCGCACGGGACCGGCTCGATGACCGGACCGTCGGTGCCCGCGCTGGTGACATCGCTGCCCTGCGAGGTCGGGTTCGTGGTCCCGTGGGTCGGGTCGTAGCCGCTGGTGCTGGTCGCCGTGTCGTCGGTGTCCGAACCGTCGCTGCCGACGCTGGTACCGGGGCTGGTCGCCGTGCCGGGGCCGGCGGTCGTGGTCGCCGGCTGATCGCCCGAGCCGCCGGTCGAGCTCTCGCCGTCGGTGCCGGCGTCTTCGGTGGTGCTGTTGCCGACGTCGCTGGTATCCGAGCCGGAGCCGTCACCCTTGGAGTCGCACGCGAGGGCGACCGCGAACACGAGGCTGAGACAAGTGAAGCTGTAAGAACGCATGCCCCGGGGTTAGGCTATGTCCGAAATCGCGCATGAAGCAGACAGACGCAGGTAGCGGTGGATAAACGCTAGTTTAACCATCGCCCCGAAGTTGATGGCTTTCTTCTCGAACCGGGTAGCGATCCGGCGTGACTCCTTGAGCCAGCCGATGAGGCACTCGATGATGCTTCGACGTCGGTACGCGGCCTTGTCGAATGCGACAGGCCGAAGGGAGCGGTCCTCGTTCTCCTTACTCGGGATTATGGGCTTGATGCCGAGCTCCAACAGGTACTGGTCGACCCAGTTCGCTCGGTAACCCTTGTCGCCGGCGAGCGCGACGGGCCAAGCCATCGGTGTCCCGTGCTCGTCGTGCAGAGTCTCATCGGCGCCGCAGAGCAAGGTGTCGACCATCGTCTGGTCGTGGATCTGGCCGGCGCTGAGATGGAAGTGGAGGGGGTGTCCGTGTGCGTCACACAGGATGTGGATCTTCGTGCCCCAGCCACCCCGGGAGCGCCCCAGCGCGTGATCCTTCGGTTCTTCTGGGTTCGTCGATTTTCCCCCCGCCGCTGCTGCAGCGAGCCGCGCGGATCGACGTGCCGTCGATGCACCAGAGCTCGGCGGGTGGGTCGTCATGCGAAACCACGCAGCTGCGGAGTCGTCGCAGCACCTCGTCGAACGTCCTGTCTTGGTTCCACTTGTTGAAGAAGTCCCACGCAGTCGACCATGGACCGAACTCGATCGGAAGATCACGCCACGGCGCTCCTGTGCGGAGCACCCAAAAGATGGCGTTCAGTATCGTCCGGCGATCTCTCGCGCGCCGTCCCGTCTTGCAGTTGCGAGTCGGAAACAGGTCCGCGATCAGGTTCCACTGGTCGTCCGTGAGCTGGTGGCGGGGAACGCGGGGCGTCATGTCCCCGACCAGATCAAGAAATCCCGATGTCTCCAAGAAACTGGCGTTTTCGGGATTTCGGACATGGCCTAGCACGGGCCCAGGCGCCGCGCATCGGGGGCGCCACGCGAAGTCGATGTGCGCGCAGCCCATGACGGCGACGTCGCAGACGAACACTGGCACGTGAGTCAGTGTCACAATCGCCGCGAGGGCGGAAAATCAGCCGGTTTGCGCATCGAAGCGCGCTCGCGCCCTCTGTTCGTCACGACGGCGCTGTCAGGGTGAGCGTCGATCCGCGCGCACCAGGCCGGGGCTCAGCGGCGCGCCGCGATCGCCACGCGATTGAGCGCACCCATCAATGCGATCGCCATCGTCAGGTCGGAGACCTCCCGCTCGCTGAAGTGCTCCGCGAGCGCCGCGTAGCTGCTGTCGGGCGCGTGGGTGTGGGCGATGTCCGTCACCGCCTCGGCCCACTCGAGCGCCGCGCGCTCGCGCGGGGTGTAGGCCGCGCTCGCGCGCCAGCCGGCCAGGGCGTCGATGCGCTGGGTCGTCTCGCCGTCGTCGCGCAGCGACTTCGAGTGCATCTCCAGGCAAAACGGGCAGCCGTGGATCTGCGACACCCGCAGGTACACGAGATCGATCAGCGGCCGTCCGAGCGGGCCGCGCAGGAGCGCGGCGTGGGCGGCGTAAAGGCCCTGGAGCACCTCGGGCGAGAGGGTGGCGTAATCGTAGCGGCTCATCATCGTCATTCCTCCGGCAGTTGTTCGTCCAGCCATGCGCGCGCGCGTCGCTCCGCGGTCTGCACCGCGTCCGGACCGCGCACCAGGTTCTCGAGCACGTGAAAGCGGACGTCGCGGATCCCGATCACCGCCAGCACGTGGCGCAGGTACGGTGTGACGAAGTCCGGCTGGAGCGGCCCCTCGCCGGACACGGCCCCGCCGGCGCTGACGACCACGTAGGTCGGCCGGTCCGCCAGCAGGCCCTGCTTGCCGTGGGGCGTCAGCGCGAAGCTGCGGTGCGCCCGGACCACGTGATCGATCCACGCCTTCAGCGCCGACGGCACCGTGAAGTTGTGCATCGGCGTAGCGATCAGCAGGCGGTCGGTCGCCTCGAGCTCCGCGATCAGCTCCTCCGAGCGCGCCAGCGCCTGCCGGTCCGCGGCCGTGCGGCGCGCCTCCGGCAATTCCAGGGCCTCGGCGTAGGCCGCGTCGACGTGCGGCAGCGGCTCGACCCCGACGGGCCGGACGATCAGGCGCGCGCCCGGCGAGCGCCGCAGCAGGCGCTCCAGCACCATCCGGCCGACCTGCCCGCTGTGAGACGCCGCGCCGCGCGGGCTGGCGTCGATGGCGAGGATGGCCGGCATGTCAGCCCAGGCTCCGGCTGAAGTGCATGCCCAGCGCCAGCAGGCCCTGGCGGAAGTAGAACCGCTGCGCCAGCGCGTTGGCCATCCCGGTGTCGAGCACCAGTCGGGCGCAGCCGAGCCGCTGCGCCTCCGCGGCGACCGCCGCGAGCAATCGCTCGCCGAGCTGCTCGCGGCGGACATCCTCTCGCACCACCAGGTCGTCGACGTACACGAAGCGGCCGTAGATCAGGTTCTCCTGCTCGCGGTAGCCGGCGAGCCCGACCGGCTCCCCGGCGCGCCAGGCGGCCAGCAGGCGGTACCCCTGCGCCTGCTGGCGACGGACCCGCGCCCGCAGCTCCTCGGCGTCCCCGAGCCCCGGCCGCAGGCCCACCATCGTCGGGTAGCAGGCGCGGAGCTCGTCGTCGTGCTCCGCGTGGCGCAGCGATATCTCGTCGGTTGCGATCGTCACGCCACGAATATGAAAGGACCATGTCCTGGCCGGAAGGTCCAAGATCTGCGAAAATAACTGGGACATGTCCGCCTCGGGGTTTCCGCTGAAGCTCGATCCCTCGGAGGCCTCTCCCTATTACCGGCAGATCTACGCCCGCGTCCGCGACGCGGTCGCCGACGGCCGGCTGCGGCCCGGCGACCGCGTGCCCTCGATCCGCGGCCTGGCGAGCGCCCTGGGCCTCGCGCGCGGCACCGTCGAGGCCGCCTACGACCTGCTGATCGGCGAGGGCTATCTGCTGCCGCAGGGCCAGGCGGGCACCCGTGTCGCCGCGATCGGCCCGCACGCGGCCCGGCTCGGCCGCACTCGCCCGGCCGCCCCTGCCGCCGCGCTGCCGGGCCCGCGCTCGCCGCGTCCCTTCCAGCTCGGCCTGCCGGCGCTCGACGCCTTCCCGCACGCGCTGTGGTCGCGCCTCATCGCCCGCCGGCTGCGCGGCGCGACGCAGGAGGACGGCTACCCCGCGCCCGCCGGCGACCCCGGCCTGCGCGAGGCCATCGCGGCCCACCTGGCGCTCTC
Organism: Nannocystis punicea; assembly: GCF_026965555.1. GTDB lineage: Bacteria > Myxococcota_A > Polyangia > Nannocystales > Nannocystaceae > Nannocystis > Nannocystis punicea. Next base: position 9,056,096 of record NZ_CP114040.1, read on the forward strand.
GCGCGGCCTCCGCTGCGCCCCGGCGCAGGTGTTCGTCACGGCGGGCTATCGCCACACCCTCGATCTGGTGGCGCGCACCCTGCTGCGCCCGGGCGACCCCGTGTGGATCGAAGATCCCGGGTTCCCGCCGACGCGCCAGCTCGTCGAGGCCCACGGCGCCCGCGCAGTGGCGGTGCCGGTCGACGCCGAGGGCCTGTGCGTGGCGGAGGGCCGCCGCTGCGCCGCGCGGGCCAGGCTCGCGGTGGTCACGCCCTCGCATCAAGCGCCGCTGGGGGTCGCCCTCGCGCTGCCGCGCCGCCTGGAGCTGCTCGCCTGGGCCGCGGCGGCCGAGGCCCGGGTGCTCGAGGACGACTACGACGGCGAATACCGCTACCAGGGCCGGCCGCTGCCCGCCCTCGCCAGCCTCGACCGCGAGGGCGTGGTGTACTACGCGGGCACCTTCAGCAAGGTGCTGCTGCCCTCGCTGCGCCTCGCCTACGTGGTCGTGCCCGAGCGGGACGTGCCGCGCTTCGAGGCGACCTGCGCCGCCTTCCACGGCGGGTGCCCGCAGCTGGTCCAGGCGGTCGTGGCGGACTTCATGCTCGAGGGTCACCTCGCCCGCCACGTGAAGAAGATGCGCGGCCTCTACGCGCGGCGTCGGGCCGCCGTGGTCGAGGCCCTGCAGGCGGTGTTCGGCGCGCGCCTCCGCGTCGAGCTGCAGGCGGGCGGCATGCACCTGCTCGCGCGCCTGCAAGGCCGCGCCGACGACCGCGCGCTCGCCCGCGCCGCGCAGCGAGCAGGCCTGGCGCTGCAGGCCCTGAGCGACTGGCAACACGAGCACGCGGTCGAGCCGGGGCTGCTGCTCGGCTTCACCAACGTCGCCGACCCGGCCGCGGCGCGCGAGCTCGCGGAGGCCCTGCGCGCGGCCTGGCATCATTCGAGCCCGCGCCGGCGAGGCGATGAATGACTCTTCGAATATGTCCTTCAAGTCCGCTCTAATGATTCGAACCACGGCCCCGAAGAATTGTTCGAGGCCGGCGGCCCCGAGCCGCGTCGCGGTCCAGGTGCGCTGCTCGTCGGTCGCGTCGAGCAGGTGGAAGCGACGGCGTCGACCCTCGGGGACACGCCAACCCGGCGCTATCGAGCCGGCAGCAGCGTGATCAGTGCCTTGTGAACCGCGGTGTCGATGTTCCCAGCGAGGTCGGTCCTGAGCGCAAATTCGGCGTTATTGCTGTCATTTTGACCGTATACCGTCACGGTCTGGCTGTTGCTCGCGCTCGTCGTGGTCCGGCACCGCACGGTGCCGGCGGCTTCGTCGAGCAGCGCGACGTCGATCCTCGCGCCTCCGCCTAAAAAAGTGTCCCCGTGAAACTGTTGACCCGTACTCGCAGACTCGAGCCGGTAGGCCGGAACGACGGGGCTCGCCATGAAGGCGCGCAGTTGGTCGCGCAGCTTCATCAGGTCGGTCACCTTCGACGCGGCGTACTCGCCCGGGGCGCGCACCACACCGATCGAATAAGGACCCCGCGCCTTTCCCTCGGCGGCGAGCTCGGGTCCATCGACGTTGATGACGATCGCGTCGTCGGCGAACGCGAGCTCGTCGGCCGCGCCCGCGCACACCTTGGGCGCATCAGGAGTCCGGTCGAACAACGGCACGAGAGCTTTCGCCCGCTTGATCGCCGCCCCGTGAAGGGTTCGCATCTGCTCGTCCGACAGCTGGGCGAAGTCGCCTTCGGTGAGCGTTCCCGTGAACTCGGCGACGGATCGCCGCGATAGGGTGAAGCCGTATGGGTCGACGAACACGATGAACCCCACTGGGTCACCCGCCTTCACGAGATACTGGAACCGGCTGGCTTTCGCGAAGGTCTCGCCGCTCGACCGCGAGGCCACGTAGCCGCGGTCGGTGAAGAGCTTCACGAACGCCGCGGGCGAAGCATCCGTGCGTCCGCTGATGGAGCGGTCATCGCATCCGCCATGGAACTCCGTGCCCGCGGGAAACGCGAGCTCGCGCCAGTGGCCGCACGGGCCGGGTGGTGGTGATGGTCCTTCACATGCGCCGACGCAGATCATCCAGCTGACGGCGACCGTGCTCCACCAGGTTGTCGGGTTCATGGCGGCTGGATATCACGGGCGTCGACCGCCCGCCTCCTGAAAGTTGCCCGGTCCGTGCGGGTCAGGTCTCGCTGGCGCCGGAGTGACGCGAGACCGACGCCTCGGCGGCTCAGGTCCTGTTCTGCCGCCGAGGGCGGCCGCGCCGGTTCTTGGGCCAACTCCAGGCATGAGCCACCGAGATGTCGGCTGCCAGCGCGTAAAACCCGTCGCGGTCGGCGACCAACCTCTTGGCGCCGATGAGCATGGAGCCGAGCTTGGGCGAGGTCAGGTCGGGTTGGCTCTACACCACGACGACCTCGTAGCCGGCCATCACATGCGCGATCAGCGCCGCCAGCGCCGGCGGCTCGATCTGCCCGTAGTCCTCCGGTGGGCCCGGTTCGGGCTCGGCGCTCTCGGTCTCCTGGGCGTTGCGCTTCGTGCTCAGGACTGCGACCCGGGCTCCTACCGTGCCAGCCTTCAGGGTCGCCCCACGGCAAGCCCGAGCTCCGCGGGCTCGTCCACGTCGCGACCGAACAACACGTAGTCACGACCGGCGGTGAGGTCGTATGATTCCATGGCGCCGGGCTCAATCCAGCGCTGATCGGCTCGGAGGAATTCGCGCGAGCCCACGGTCCGACAGTCAGACCCCGCATATTGAAAAATATCATCAGCGCGCGCAGCGGAAGCCGACGGTCCCGTAGCCCCACTGCGGCGACAGGCCGTAGCGGTACGACGCCCGCAAATAACCCGGCCCGTCGTAATAGCTGCCGCCGCGCACCACCCGGACCTCGCCGCCCGGCGGCCCGATCGGGTTGCGCCCGGAGATCTGCCGGTACGCCTTCTTGTCATACCAATCGGCGACCCACTCGGACGCGTTGCCGGCGAGGTCCTGGACGCCCTCGGGGCTGGCGCCGGCGGGGTATCGGCCGACCGCGGCCGTCGTCCCCCCGCACTCGTACGTATGGGCGCGCGCGCACGTCGCCGGCGCGTCGCCCCACGGGTACTGCGAGCGCGCATCGGGGCCCCGGGCCGCGCGCTCCCACTCGGCCTCGGTCGGCAGGCGCTTGCCCTTCCACGCGCAATATTCGGCCGCCTGCTCCCAGGTCGCGCACACCACCGGGTGGTCCTCGCCGAGGAAGCCCGGAGCGAGCGCGGCCCCGCGGACGAACGCCTCGCCGGTCCACACCTCGCAGCGCGACGTGGCGACCTTCGAGCACCCGCCGCCGGCCACGCACGCCGCGTAGTCCTTCCACGTCACCTCGTAGCGATCGATCATGAAGCTGTCGAGGCGGACCGACCGCGGCGGCTTCTCGTCGGCCTCGCACTGGGGGTCGCGGCGATTGCGGCAGCCGAGCACGAACCACCCGCGATCGATCTTCTGCATCCGCTCGTCGACGAACTCGCCGCCGACCTCCGCCAGCAACGTCGCCTCGTCGACGCGAGCGGCCGGCGGCTGCACTGCCGTCACCGACGGCCCGCGCTCGCTCACGCCGCGGGCCAGCGTCAGATCGGAGCCACGCGCCTCCGGCCGCGGCCGGTCAGGCTGGCCGTAGGTACCTGCCCGAAGGAGCAGGTCGATACGCCGCAGCGCCTCGGCCGCGCTCACCCGAGCGTCGCCGTCCTCGTCGGCCCACCCGCGCAGCGCCCCGAGCAGCAGGTACGACAGCGCCGGCGTGTCGGTCCCCGGCAGGCGCTCACGGCAATGCGCCCCCACCCCCGCAGTGAACGCCACCGCGTCGGTCGGCTCGCGGCCCCGCCGGGCGATGTCCCATGCCACGACCATCCGCGTCTGCTCCACCATCGCCATCAGCGCGGCCATCTGCGGGGTCACGGCACGCACGGCAGACTGCCGCATGGGCCGCGGCGCCACCAGCTCCGGCGGCGCCGGCAGCCCGGGCGCGGCCAGCCCCGAGCGCGCGCTGTCACCTGTCCCTTCGGGCAGACACCCGTCCAGCACCGTGACGAGCTCGCGGTGCATCCCGTGGCCGGCGAGCCGCAGCACCCGAGCGACCGAGATCCCCGCGCGCCAGTCGCTCGCGCTCGCCGACGCGCCGAGCAGCACCGGCGAGCCTCCTGCCGGCGTGCCCGCGTGGCCGATGAACACCACCCAGAGGGTCGCGTCGCGCCGGATTCGCCAGTGCATCTTCGCCAGCGCCGCATGGACGGCGTCGGGCCCGCCCGGGTCGCGCACCCAGCGGATGCGCCGGTGCGGCAATCCGCGGACCTCGTGCAGGTAGCGGTACCACGCCCCCGCGACCGCGTGCGCGCCTGACCGATCGGGCAGGTGCGCATAATCCTCGACGCTGACGATCAACGCCGCGTCGCCCCGCGCGTCGCGGCGCGCGGGCATCGGCGCCGCCACGTCCGGCCACGCCTCCCCGCCCTGTCCGACCGGCCGCACGCTCCGCGGCAGCTCCGGCCCGCACGCCAGCAGGGCCGCCGCACAAAGGCCGGCGAGGCCCGTCCTCATCGCGCGACCCCGCGACCCCGCCCGCTGCATTCGCACTCGCCGACCGCCCGGGTCGACGCGGACAGCCGCAAGGCGCTCGCGCATTGGTAGATCCTACTTTCCTTTCCGCATGTAGCGGAGAAGTTGGGCAAGACCCCCTTTCAAACCGTGCGTGCGGATTTCCCGCACACGGCTTACGGGTGGTCTCTCGGGCCGTCGCATTACGCGGCCTCCGGGTACTGCACGGTCCCACGCAGTCGGTGGAGCCCGTGGTTGTGGAAGAAGTCGCTTGTCCAACCTTCGACGTCGTTGGCTCGCAGGTGTCGGCCTTTGCGCCGCACCATGAAGTGCGTGAGCCGGCGCCATACGTACGTGTCGATCTGGTTGAACTTCGCCGCGGCGTTCCCGGTGCGGAAGTAGTTGCCCCAGCCGCGCAGCACCGGGTTGATGTCGCGGACGATCACCCGCACATCCTTGACCCCGTTGCGGCTGCTGCCGGTCAGCTCCTTCACGCGCTGCCGCACCCGCGTCATGCTGCGCTGTGAGGGCCAGCGCTGGAGGAAGTACACCCTTCGGCCTTCCTTCTCCCAGATCGGCCCGGACATGCGCTTGCGCAGGTGGCAGCCGAGGAAGTCGAAGCCTTGCCGTCCCCGGCTCAGCTCGACCCGCCTCGTCTTCTCGGGATGCAGATCCAACTTGAGCCGTCGCAGGATCTCGCGGACCCTGGCCTCGGCCGCCTCGCACGCCTTCGCGGTCCTGCAGAGGATCACGAAGTCATCGCAGTAGCGCACGAGCTCGCCCAGGTGGGCGTGTCGTCGCTGCCACAGCTTGTCGAGGACTGCGAGGTAGATGTTGGACAGCAGCGGTGAGATCACGCCGCCCTGGGGTGTCCCCGAGAGCATCGCCGTCACCTCGCCATCTTCCATCACACCGGCTTCGAGCCACTGCCGTACCAGCTTGAGGACCCGTCTGTCCGAGATCCGCATCTCGACGAGCTTCATCAGCCGCTCGTGATCGATGCTGCCGAAGTAGTCGCGGATGTCGGCATCGAGCACGTGGTTTCCACCTCGTGCTCCCAGCACCCGCAGTCGCTCGAGCGCCTGCGTCGCGCTGCGCTTGGGCCGAAAGCCGTACGAGCACGGAAGAAAATCCGCCTCGAAGATCGGTTCCAGCACCAGCTTCGCCGCCATCTGCACCACTCGGTCCCGGACTGTCGGGATCCCCAGCGGCCGCTTCTTCCCGTCCGCCTTCGGGATGTACCGCCGCATGACCGCGCTCGGTCGGTACGTCCCCGCCTCGAGCTCTGCACCGATCTCTTCGAGAAAGCGATCGACGCCGAGCTCTTCCACCTCGGACAGCGTCTGGGCATCGACCCCCGCTGCCCCCCTGTTCTTCTTCACCCGCCTCCATGCTTCCCTCAGGACGTCACGCCTGGAGATGCGGTCGTACAGCGCATGGAAACGTCTTCCCGGATGCCGCTTGGCTGCGGCCCACAGTCGGCGTCGAAGTTCTCGCACTTTGTCACGCGGCCTACGCCGCATGGGGTTGTTGGGACCTGTCCTGCAGGCCATGCCCTCGCGCTTACCTTCTTCTCCGACACGACCACCCCAGGGGCCCTTCCCTCCGGCGGCGTTGTTCTGCGCCACCATCATCGGTACTACGACCCCCTCGGACTCCCGCTGCACAGCGCTCGACTTCGCCTTCGGCTTATACGAGTCGCTTCGCCCCGACATGGGCCGTGCAGACGGGCCTCTCCTGTTCCGCATCGCTCCTTGAACGCGTGCTGCGCCCCCTACCCCGGGAGGACCCGCCGCGCTTTCTACTCCGGATGTCTGCGCGGTGGACGTGGCCTTCGCCGTGGCATGAGCGGCTCGGCTCCCCCATTGTTTCTCTGTCGAGGCTGCAGGCTTCACTTCATGTTGCGGCCCGCGTTCTTGCTCCCTCCGTAGAGGCACTTGACGCCCCGCTCGGGCCACGACGATCTCTCGCCGTACCTGGGGCCTGCTACCGGGCGCTCCGGCGCCTACCCGGACGGGACTCTCACCCGCTGGAACGGTGCAGCATGACGCGGCCGAGCCGCCCCCTTCGGGGTCCTTCTCGTCCGCGTCTTCAGGACGCACCATGAACCGAGTCTAGCGACGAGCGAGCGTCCCCGTCACCGGACGCCGAGCGGACGCAGGCCGCGAGACGTCGCCGCCGCTGCCAGGACGACTCATCTCAATCGCTCGAGTCGACGAGGCGGACGTCGAGCTCGAGGGTCCCACCGAGGATCTCGGCGTATCGCCGGCTCAGCTCGAGCGCCTCCTGCATCCCCGACAGCTCCAGCACCGCGAAGCCGCCGATCAGCTCCTTCGACTCCGCGAACGGCCCGTCGAGCGTCCGCAGATCGTTGTTGTTGAATACCATGCGCTTGGCCTCGGCGCTCGGCCGCAGCAGGTGCGATCGGACGAGCACGCCGGCCTTCGTCATCTCGGTCTTGAGGCGGGTGAGGTCGGCCTTCTGCTTCGGGCTGCGCCCGCCGGCCTCGGTCGCCTGGTCGGCCTTCTCGATCAGCAGGATCTGCAACGGCGGATCCTCGGGCGGCGGCATCATGCCGATGTCCCACGGCTCGTTGACCTTGCCGAGCTCGAGCTCGCCGTCGCCGAGGATCTTGCCGTAGCGCTCGGCCCAGCCGATCGCCTCCTCGCGCGTGCGCACCTTCAGCAAGAGCATCGCCGCCGGGAGCTCGTGCTCGCCGCGGTAGGGGCCGTGCTTCACGGTGCAGCGGCCGTCGCGGAAGACGAGGCGCGTGCGCGTCTTGCTGGCGCCCAGGCCCGCGCCGTCGACGAGGCGCCCCGCCTGCGCGTGCTCGCCGATGAACTCGCCCATCTTGTGGACGAGCTCCATCGGCGGCAGCTGGCCCGCCTCGGTCTGCGGATCGTTCTTGTGCATGATCAAAAAGCGCATGGTCGACTCCTACGTGAGCTGCGAGGTGTTCGTGGTCCGTCCGGGCCGGCACCCGCCGGGCCCCTCACCCCCACGACGAACGACACTCGCGCGGCTCGACACGACCCGTCGATTTTTTCGCAACTACTCGAAATTACTTCAAAATAGATCCACGTCGCGGGCGTGACGAGCCCGCGCGACGCGCGCTCGTCACGCGACGGCCTCGACCTCGCAGGCCGAGCCGCCCTTGTTCAGTGGCACTGGAAGAACGCGGTGTCCTCGAACACGAACAGGACCCCGGCGTCGCCGAGGTTCATGCGGAGGAACGCCTCGTCGAGCTGCAGGACGAACCTGCCGGCGGGCTCGGGCGACTGCAGCCAGAGGGGCTCGCCGAGCGCGCGGGCGTGCAGCGCGTACACTGCCTTCCTCAGCTCGCCGAGGTCCTGCGCCTCCTCGTCCTCCTCGTCGTCCAGGCGCTCGATCAGATCGTCGTCGAAGGTCGCCGCGGGGACCTTCACCGGGACCACCTCGAACCCCTGCGCCTCCGCGACCGGCCGCGCGGGCGGCTGGGCCAGCGGCCGCCGCTGCAGGTCCTTCTCGGTGAGGCGGACGATTGCGACGTGGTCGGTGCCCGGCGCCCACGCCTGGTGGTGCACCGCGTCGCTGACGAACAGCGCCACCGCCCGGGTGCGCGGGAAGATCGGCTTCAGCCCCGGTAGCGCCTCGAGATCGATCGTGAGCAGGTGCTGCATCGGCTCGCCCTTCGCGGCGAAGATCGGCCACGTCGTCTCGTCGACCCCGCGAGGCACGCCATGGCGCTGGTTGTAGGTGCCGTCGGTCTGCTCGGTGGCGCGTAGCGCCGCGAGGCTCGTCATCTTGCCGCGCCACCGTTTCTCCGCGATCACCTCGAGGAGCTCGTCCACGTCGTCCTTCTTCGTCGACACCGCGCCACGACCGCGGCTCAGCGCGTCGTAGCGATCCTCGTCGACGAATTGCGACCACAGCTCCTGATTGCGCTTGCCGGGCAGCGAGAACGCGAGGACGAGCATCGCCTCGCGCTCCGCGACCTCCGTGCGCGCGATGAACGGATCGATGTAATTGCGGCAATCGTCGAGGTCGAGCTTGTGCTCGCAGGCCACCAGGCTGCGCACGGCCTGCTCGTGCAGCACCGGCGTCGACGCGACGAGCGGCAGAGCGCGCACGAAGGCCGGTAACTTGGCCGGCGCTGCGCCGTCCAGCGCGCGTGCGAGCACCGCCTCTCGCCGCGCCGCCGGCAGCCTGTCGATCGCCGCCTGCAGCGCCGGCCGCACCTCGTGCTGGAAGAACACGTCGGCGTGCCCGTATCCGCCGAGGATCGGGTCGCGCCATTGATCGCCCCAGCCGTGGAATCGGAGGACCACATCGAACTTCTCGGGCCACTCCGTCGCGCGCGCCAGCGCGTACACCAGCGCCATGCGGATCTCCAGCTCCGCCGCGGTCTCCTTCGGCGACAACGTCGCCCACGCCGCGTACAACGGCCCCAGCGCCGCCTCGCCGACGAGCGCGACGCCGTAGGGCAGGAGCAGCGCGTCGGGCTTCTTCTTGGCGCGCAGCGCGGTCACCATCGCCTGGAGCACCTCCTCGTCGAACAGCCCGGCGATCAGCGCCGAATCGCCGGTGCCCTGAATGCGCTCGAGCAGCGCCCGCTTGGCGAGGTCCCGCGGCAATTGGCGCAAAAGCTCGATGTAGTGCCGGGTCCTGCGCAGCCCCTGGCCCTCGGGCGTGCCCCACGTCGCGGGGTCCCGCGAAAGCCGGCCGTAGCCGTCGAGGGACCACCCCTTGCGCTTCAGCACCTGCGCGACGAGCGGCTCGGGCAGCGGCCTGCCGTGGCGCCCGGCTGCCACCAGCGCCGGCAGCGTGCAGCGCTCGGGCAGCGTGTCGTCGTCATCCTCGGCGGCGCCCGTCGCCCACGCGAGCAGCTCGTCGACCGTGGCGAATCGCAGCAGCTCGTCGGCGCTGTCGGCGTACCGGCCCATCAGCGCCCGTCGCTGCGCGGGCGAGGCGATGTCCAGCGCCGGCACGAGGTCGCAGAATTGCCCGGGACCGCCGCTCCCCTCCGGCGGACACAGGGCGAACCACAGCAGCGATCGCGTCCACGCGTCGCGGTCGGCGAACAGCTCCACGTAGCGGAACAGCTCGGGCCCGAACCGTCCGTCGCGCAGCGGCAGATGGACGTCGTCGCGCCACTCCCCGTCGACGGCCATCTCCACGTCACGGCCGGTCCCACCGTCGACCCCGAAGCCGCGGTGAAAGAACTCGAACGCGAGCCGCGCCGCCATGTTGCACGAGAACTCGGCGGTGCGGACGCCGTAGCGACGCAGCACCGCCTGGACGCCGTCTCTCTGCCACGCAGGGAGCGCCGCGAACGCGGGCTCGCCCGTCAGCGCCGCGAGGCCCTCGGCGCCCAGCCGCACCAGGATGCCGTCGAGGTGCTTCGGCCAGCCCGGGAACGCAGTCACGATCGCGCTCGTGCCCCCCTCGTCGTCCCCCACTTGCTCCTTCAGCGGGCGGTCGGCGAGCCCGCGATAGTCCTCGTCGGCGAGCTCGCGATAGCCCGCCGGCAGCTCGGGCTCGTCGACGAAGGAGAACAGGTGAAGCACGTCGCGCGCGGCGAACTTCAAATGTCCGGCCTCGACTCCCTCGGCCAGCGTGGCGAGCAGCGATTGCTGGATCGCCGGCGCGAGCGTCTCGTACGCGAGCCAGCGGTTGGCCCACAGCTCCCAGAGCAGCGCATACGCCACCGGACGCGCGTCGGCGTCGTCCGCGAGCAACGGCTCGATCGCCTCCTCGAGCAGGCGCTGCTGCGCATACTCGGATTCTTCCCCGGCCAGACGCGCCGCGAGGCGCTTGCGATCGATCGCCGTCAATCGCGCGTCAGGCGAGACGAACGAAATCATGCCACCGACGTTCGCAGCCTTCTTCGTCGCCTTCGCGGCCTCGACCTTCTTGACGTTCGCAGCCTTCTTCGTCGCCTTCGCGGCCTCGACCGTCTTGACGTTCGCAGCCTTCTTCGTCGCCTTCGTGGCCTCGACCGTCTTGACGCTCGTCGCCTTCGCTGCCTCGACCTTCGCCGCCTTCTTCGTCGTCTTCGAGGCCTCCTGCGTCCTGGCCAGCTTCGTGGTACCCGCCTTCGCCGCCTTCTTCGTCGCTTGCGCAGCCTCGACCTTCGCCGACTTCGCGGCACTCACCGGCTTCGCCGTACCGACCTTCGCCGGCTTCTTCGCCGCCTTCGCCGCCCCGACCTTCGCCGCCTTCGCGGCCGCGCGCGCGGCCGTCTCGACGTACCCCTTCCTCACCTTCTCGGCGATGAGCGCCTCGGCGGCCTTCCTGGCCGCGGCACCGGAGCCGTGCGACTTCACCTGCGTCTGCCCGGTCGTCCCGACGCGCCCGAATCGCACGGTCGTCGCGTCGCCCGCGACGGCGATCTCCCAGAACTTGTTGGACTCTCCATCCTGAAACAGGAACGATCGCATCGACCTCTCCTCGGCCCTCAAGCAACAGAGGCTCTGTTCGAGCGCACTTCCCACTTCGCTACCCGTTTCGAGATCCCCTGTCAATCACCGGCAGTTCCCGGCCGCAGGCTCCGGCGGGAGCACGGAGCCCCACGAGGCCCCTCGCCGCGACCGATCGAGGACGACTCGGCCCGACTCGGCGTGAATGCGACCGGGGGAGGTGCGACGCGGCGCCGAATGTCCGCAGTCGACAAGCCAGGCGAGGTCGACGTCAAGGCCGGACCGGTGGCCGTCGAGGTCAAGCCCGGCGAGGTCAAGGTCAGCGGCACCGAGGTCGGCGACGTCAAGGTGACGGCCGCGGGCGCGCAGGGCCTCACCTATTTCCTGCTGATTTCCTCTGAGCGCGGGGACGCTGCGAGTGCGGACGGCCATGTCTTCCGCCGGCCCGCCGGCAGAGCGATCGCCGGTTCCAGCCACCGATTCTCGGCGCGTACCTCGGCGATCGATTCCGCCGCATTGCTCGGCGAAGTCGGCGGTGACTCGACGCGACACGGCGAATGCGACGAGCACTCGGATGTCGGCTACCCTTGAGCATTCGTATCATCATTATCAATATGCGGACGCGAGACCGCGGGGTTCGAGCCTGGTGCGCCCACCCGTAGCGCTCATGCTCGACGGCGCTGCGCTTCTGGCTGGCGCCGAGGTCGACTGTCCCGCGAGATTTTTTAAAAGCCATCGATTCGATGATCCGCCCCGAGTGCCGGCCACGCGCCGTGGCGCGACGACGGCGAGCAAGCGATGCTGGCGGCCGGCATCGCCCGGAACACGCAGGCGTCGCCGCTCGCGCCGGAGCTGCGTCATCGGCTGGTGCCGACAATGGCGCCGTCGCGGTGGGACCGCGCCTCGAAGCCCGATGGACCCGAGAGCCGCGGCCGCGAACTCCCGGCCCTTCTGGACGCAGACCGGCCAGCGCTCGGCCGCGTCTCGCCGCCGACGTCTTCCGCGCCGTCACGCTCGTCGCACAGGACCATCGATCGTCGTGGCGCCGCGCCCCGCAGGGCGATCGCTCACGCCTTCGCCCGCGGATTCGCGGGAGAGCCCAGGAGCTCCCACGCCGGGACACTCGCCACCGAGCGGGCCATCGGGCTCTTGAGCAGCTCGCCGAGCTCTCGCAGCGAAAGCGAGGGGAGCTGCTCCTTCAATTGCTCGAGAACGACGCGCGTCTCGAGCTCTACGAGTGCGTCCTGGAACTGCCGTCGAATCCGCTCCGCTGGGGTCACGGCCGGGACTGTACAACGTTTCTCGTCGCTGCGCCTCCTGCGGGGATACCGCCGCACTCGGCGGCGCCACCGCGACCGATCTGCGAGCGCAGGCCGCCCGGACGACGCAATGGACGCCGCTCGGCAACTCGCGCTCCGCGGCATCGTGCACAGAAAAAACTACTCCTCGCACAGGACATTCGTCAGAGGCTCGAATCACCTGAGTACCTGCAACGCCCGACTCGAGCGCATCCTCCGCCCGGGTCGCCTTCTCGGACGTCTCCGAGTGCGGCTCTCGTGCGTGCGCGGAGCTCGTCTCCGTGGCCGCGCTGCGGATGAGCACGCCCCTCTCTGACCCCGCGGGCCGATCGAGCCCATGCCATCGACCGCGGAACCTCGAGACACGCCGTTGCGTCGGGGCAGGCGATCGTGACGCGGCTCAGGGCTCGCTGCCGGAGACGACCGGCACGTCGCCTCCATCCTCGACCTGCGGTCGCGGGGCGCTGCTCTCGCTGAGCCAGATCGCCGCGATCCGCCGCAGCTCGCTGGTGTGCGCCACCCCGAGCTTCTGCTTGATGCCGGCCTGGTGGCGCTCGACCGTCTTCGTGCTGATGCGCAGCGCCTCGCTGATCGCCCCGGCCTTCATCCCGCGACCGATCAGCTCGAAGACCTCGAGCTCGCGGTCGCTGAGGTTGGCGTAGCGCGACTCCCGGCGCTCGCCGCCGTACGCCGATCGCAGCAGCATCGTCGCCGCGCCCTCGCTGAGGGCCAGCTCGCCGCGCAGCGCCTTGCGGATCTCCGCCACCATCGCCCTCGGCTTGAGCGCCTTGGTGATGTAGCCGACCGCGCCGGCGCGGACGGCCCGCTCGGCGTAGAGGTGCTCGTCGTGCATCGACACCACCAGGCAGCGGAGCGTCGGGTGGAGCACCCGCAGCCGCCGCACGAGGTCGATGCCGCCGCTGGTGGGCAGCGACACGTCGACCAGCGCGAGGTCGGGGAGGTCACCCGCCTGCAGCGACGCGAGGGCGCCCGGGGCGTCCTCGGCCTCGCCGCAGACCGCGAGGCCGCTCTCGGCCTCGAGCAGCTGCCGGAGGCCGTGGCGGAACACCGGGTGATCGTCGATGAGAAAGATCCGCTGGGTCGTGTGATTCGTCGTCATCGCTGCTGTCTCGTGTCAGGCGCCGACCGACAGCTCGCAGCAGACGGTGGTGCCGCCGGCCGCGTTGGCGTCGATCCGTAGCCGCGCACCGAGCACGTTGGCGCGGTGCTGCATGATGCGCAGGCCCATCCCGCCGGCCCGCGAGCTCGCGGGTTTGCGCCCCATCCCGAAGCCGTCGTCGGCGATCGTCAGGAGGAGGCGATCCTCGTCGCCGACGAGGCAGATCCGGATCTTCTTCGCCCCGCTGTGGCGGGCCGCGTTGCTCGCGGCCTCCTGGGCGATCCGGAACAGCTCGGTGGCGGTCGGCATCGACGGCTGCATGTCGCCGAGGTCGACCTCTGCGCCGCAAGGGACGCGGTAGAGGGCCTCGATCGAGCGGGCCAGATCGTCGAGGGCGCCGGCGATGCCGCCGGCTTCGAGCGCGATCGGATGGAGCGCGCGGGCGATCTGCCTGCTCTCGCGGAGGGCGCGGTCGATAAGCTCGCCGACCTGCTCGAGCGCCGCGGCGTCGATCGGACATGAACCCCCGGCGCCGGCGCGGTGGGCCAGCGAGCCGACGAGGAGGGACAGGCCGGCGAGGTGCTGACAGAGGCCGTCGTGCAGATCGCGACCGAGCCTGCGCCGCTCGTCGCCGACGGCGGCCACCACCTCGCGCTCGAGCGCTCGCTGCTCGGTGACGTCGCGGACGAGGACCAGCACGTCGTCGAGGCCGGCGAGGGCGATCCGGGCCTCGTGGCGCCGCTCGCCGTCGCGGCCCGGGAGCGCGAGCTCGAAGCGCTGGGGCAGCTCGCACTCGCGGGCGCGGGCGATCGCGGCCTCGACCTCGCGGGCCGCGGCGGGCGGGAGGATGGCGTCGAGCGAGCGGCCCTCGACCGGCCCGGCGAGCGCCGGCAGGTCGCTGTTCGGGGGCACGTGGACGAGCCGACAGACCCGCCGCCGATCGAGCTGGAGGACCACGTCCGGGACCGCCTCGAGCAGCGCGGACTTCGAGCGCTCGCTGGTGGCGAGGGCGACGAGGGCGGTGCGGAGGCGGCGTTGGGTCTGGGCCAGCAGGCGGATCGCCGGCCGGAAGATCAGCAGCGCCTCGAGCAGGAGAGTCAGGAGGCTGGCGGCGACGAGGACGCTCTCGATGTCGCGGATCAGCTGCACGCCGGCGAGCGACTCGCGCTCGTGGGTCTCGACGATCGCCTCCATCGTCGCCAGGAACTCGGGCTCGTGCGCGAGGATCGTCGAGACTGCCGCGGCGACGGCAGAGCGGGAGGCGCCGTCGGATCGCTCGAGGCGCGCGCCGGCCCCGGCGATGGCGAGGAGGTGGACCTCGGCCGCCTCGACGAGCCGGACCACCACGCCGCTGTTTCGCCCGGGCAAGCGCGCGTTCGGGCGATCGCGCAGGATCGCGTGGGCGTCGCGCCACTCGTCGAGGGCGGTCGCCAGCTCTGCGCCGGCGGACGACGCTTCGCGCGCCGAGCCGGACGCGTGGGCCCGATCGATCTCGAGGGCCAGCTTGCCGACCTTCTGGCTCAGCATGCGCTGGCGACCCGCGACGTTGATGAGCGTCGCGTCGGCGACGTGCCGGTGGACGACGCCGTGGATCAGCACGAGGCCCGCGAGGCACAGCAACGCGACGATCGCCAGCGCCAGGACGTAGCCGTGCCCGAGCCGCCGCGTCAGCGACTCCTCGCGGACGAGCAGGGCCAGGACGTTGTCCCTGTGCGTGGCGACCCCGCCCCTCGAGGCCTGCACACCTCGGCGCGCTCCGGAGGAGGAAGTCGCCATACGCCCATCAAACTAGCAGCGGTACGCTCCCCCGCGGATTGAGTCATTCCCTCAGTCGCCGCGCGCGAGGGTTCGGTCAAGGTGTTGGTCGGGAGCGACGGCCGCCGATCCGGCGAGCTCCGACTCGACGGCGAATGCGGAGAGACCCGCCGCACACGCCCCCAGGTCCGCGCAGACAAACGGCCGTAGCGACCGACGAACGGCGCACGACGGGCAGTGCGGGGGCACCGCCGCCGCCGCGACGCGGCCCACGGCTCGCCGTCGAGCGCTCGCGGGGGCTGCAGGAGACAGAATGATGACAGGAGCGAAACAACGAAGCGCCTCGCGCGGCGCAGCCGCGGTCGTCGCCGCCGCCATCGCGCTCGCGCCCGGGCTCGCCCGCGCGGACGAGCCGGTCGCGCTCGACACCGGGACGACGGCGTGGATGTTGACCTCGACGGCGCTCGTCCTGCTGATGGTGCCCGGCCTGGCGATGTTCTACGGCGGCCTCGTGCGGACCAAGAACGTGCTGGGGACGATGCTCCACTCGTTCATGGCGATGGCGATCATCGGCGTCCTGTGGACCGTCTGCGGCTATGCGATGGCGTTCGGGACCACCATCGGCGGGGTGATCGGGTGGGATTGGGACAAGTTCATGCTGTCGGGCATCGACGCCGCGATCATGCGTGAGCACGCGATCCCCGAGTACGTGTACGCGATGTTCCAGGGCAAGTTCGCGATCATCACGCCGGCGCTGATCGCCGGGGCCTTCGCCGAGCGGGTCTCGTTCCGCGGCTACTGCCTGTTCATCGCCCTGTGGAGCCTGCTGATCTACAACCCGCTCGCGCACATCATCTGGGGCGGGGGCTTCCTCTGCGGCGAGGCGATCGACTTCGCCGGAGGCACCGTGATCCACATCTCGGCCGGGACCGCGGCGCTGGTGTGTGCATTCTACTTCGGGGCCCGCCGCGGCTACCCGCGGACCGCCATGCACCCGAACAACATGGTGCTCACTCTGGTCGGGGCCGGACTGTTATGGGTGGGGTGGTTCGGCTTCAACGCCGGCTCGTCGGTGTCGAGCGGCCTCAAGACCGCGCAGGCGCTGACGGTCACGCAGATCGCGGCGGCGAGCGGCGCGCTGGCGTGGATGGTGATCGAGCTGGTGCTCCACCGCAAGGCGACGAGCCTCGGCATGGTCTCGGGGATCCTCGCCGGATTGGTGGCGATCACGCCGGCGGCCGGCGACGTGCTGCCGACCGGCGCGCTGCTGCTGGGGGCGTTCGCGTCGCTGACATGCTACCTGGCGATCCTGCTCAAGGCGCGGCTCGGCTACGACGACACCCTCGACGTGTTCGGCATCCACGGGATGGCGGGGATCGTCGGGGCGCTCGGCCTGACGTTCTTCCTGCGCGAGCTCCCCGAGCACGGCCTGGCGATCCAGCTGTGGTACCAGCTCAAGGGCGTCCTGCTGAGCGTCGGGGTCTCGGCGGTGGGGACGCTGGCGCTGCTGGTCCTGGTCGATCGCACGCTCGGCATCCGCGCGAGCGCCGAGCAGGAGCGCGCCGGCATCGATCACAGCATGCACGGCGAGCACGGCTACGGGTTCCTCAATCCGAACTGACGACGAATCGGGGCAGTCATGAAGATGATCGTCGCCATCATCGCCAACGAGCGGCTCGACGAGGTCCGCGAGGGGCTCCTCGGCGTCCAGGTCGCGCACATGACGGTCTCGCGGGTGACCGGCCACGGCCGGCTCCGCGACGCCGAGCTGTACCGCGGCGTCGAGTTCGTCCCCGACCTCACGCCGAAGATCCGCGTCGAGATCGTGGTCCCGTCGAACGAGGTCGAGCGGGTGATTCGCACCATCCTCGACAACGTGCGCGACGAGCAGGGCGACGCCAAGCTGTTCGTCCTGCCGCTCGAGGAGGTCGTCCGGGTCTGCACCGGCGAGCGCGGGATCGACGCCCTGTAGGGCCCTTTTCTCTCCCGGGAGTGACTGTATGAGCGTGAACAACACCAGCACGAGCGGCACCAACGGCCACAAGCTCCGGCACGGCCGCGACGAGCGCGGCGAGGAGCGAGACGCCCGCGAACATCGGCTCTTGACCTCGCTCGACAGCGAGAACAAGAGCTACATCTATCGCCGCGACCTCGAGGAGGCGATCGCCCGCGAGGGCCTGTCGCTCGACGACTACCGCTTCAAGGAGACGCGCAAGCTCCTCGCCGGGATCGGCCCCGACGACCGGCTCGACTACCGGGCGTTCTGCGAGATCATCCGCCCCAGCATCCTGCTGGCGGAGCGCGCCCTGCAGGGCAACATGGTGATCCGCGACTTCGACGAGTTCTGCCGCGACATCACCGACATCTACGAGTCGACCCTGCCGAACACCGAGGGCCAGGTCGCCTCGTACATCCCGCAGCTCGCGCGGGTCAACCCCGACCAGTTCGCGGTGTCGCTGTGCACCGTCGACGGCCAGCGGCTGTCGCTCGGCGACTCGAAGGCCGACTTCAGCGTGCAGTCGACCTGCAAGCCGATCAACTACTCGCTCGCCCTGCAGCTGCACGGCGAGCACGTCGTCCACCGCCACGTCGGCCGCGAGCCGAGCGGCCGCGGCTTCAACGAGCTGACGCTGAACCACGACGGCCGGCCGCACAACCCGATGATCAACGCCGGGGCCATCATGTGCTGCTCCCTGCTCAAGCGCGAGGGCGAGGTCAACGTCGCCGACCGCTTCGACCTGGTGATGGACACCTGGCGCCGGCTCGGCGGCGGGACCAAGGTCAAGTTCAACAATTCGGTGTACCTGTCCGAGCGCACGACCGCCGACCGCAACTTCGCCCTCGGCTACTTCATGCGCGAGAAGCAGGCGTTCCCGGCCAGCACCGACCTGCTGGAGACGCTCGAGTTCTACTTCCAGTGCTGCTCGATCGAGGTCCACGCCGAGCAGATGGCGGCCGTCGCCGCGACCCTGGCCAACGGCGGCATCTGCCCGATCAGCGGCGAGCGGGTGTTCGAGACCAAGACCGTACAGCACTGCCTGTCGCTCATGTACTCGTGCGGGATGTACGATTATTCCGGCGAGTTCGCGTTCACGATCGGCCTGCCGGCCAAGAGCGGGGTCGCCGGGGCGCTGATGATCGTGGTCCCGAACGTGATGGGGATCTGCACGTGGTCGCCGCGGCTCGACAAGCTGGGCAACAGCGTGCGCGGGATCGAGTTCTGCCGCCGCCTGGTCGCGACCTTCAACTTCCACAATTACGACACCCTCACCGGCCACACCGAGAAGAAGGACCCGCGGATCAGCCGGGTCCAGGCGCGGGCGGAGAGCGTCAACGAGCTGATCTGGGCCGCGAGCAAGGGCGACCTGGGGGCGATCCAGCGGCTCGTGGTCCGCGGCACCGGGATCGACCGCGCCGACTACGACCTGCGGACGCCGCTGCACCTCGCGGCGGCCGAGGGCCAGGTGGCGATCGTCGAGTGGTTCGTCGGCCGCGGGACCGACGTGAACCCGCGCGACCGCTGGGGCACCACGCCGCTCGACGACGCTTACATGCAGGGGCACGAGGCCGTGATCGCGCTGCTCGAGGCGCACGGCGGCGTGCGCTCGGGGGCGCAATTCAGCCCGCCGAGCGACGCCGCAGCGATGGCGGAGCACAGCGAGTCCGGCCTGACGAATGAGCTCATCTGGGCGGCGGCGCTCGGCGAGGTCAAGGCGATCCAGCGCCTGATCGCCCGCGGCGTCGACCTCGACGGCGCCGACTACGACCGGCGCACGCCGCTGCACCTCGCGGCCGCCGAGGGCCACGCGCCCGTCGTCAAGCTGCTGCTCGACCAGGGCGTGCGCGTGGGCCCGAAAGACCGCTGGGGCGGCACGCCGCTCGACGACGCCGTCCGCCACCGCCGCGACGAGGTGGTCGCGCTGCTCGGGCGCCACTCCCTCGCCTCGCGCCACGAGCAGATGACGCCCTGGCAGGCCCCGGCGATCGACTGCGAGTCGACGTCGAACCAGTGACCGCGGCCGCCGGCTTTGCGGCCACAACGAACGAGGAGCTCGGACAATGGGTAATTACAAGGCTGAGTACATCTGGCTCGACGGCACCAGGCCGACGGCATTGATGCGATCGAAGACGAAGATCCTCGCGGCCGGCGAGGAGCCGCCGGTCTGGGGCTTCGACGGCTCGTCGACCAACCAGGCGGCCGGCCACGCGTCGGACTGCGTCCTGCAGCCGGTGTGCGTGGTCCCGGACCCCATCCGCGGCGGCGACCACAAGCTGGTGCTGTGCGAGGTGTTCATGACCGACATGACGCCCCACCCGACCAACACGCGGGCGCTGCTGCGCGGGCCGGCCGAGCGGTACGCCGAACACGAGAGCCTGTTCGGGCTCGAGCAGGAGTACACGTTCCTCAAGCCCGACGGCACCCCGCTCGGCTTCCCGACCAATGGCTACCCTGCCCCGCAAGGGCCCTATTACTGCGGCGTCGGCGGCAGCCAGGTGTTCGGGCGCGACATCGTCGAGGCGCACCTGTCGGCCTGCCTCGAGGCGGGGCTCGGGGTCTCGGGGATCAACGCGGAGGTGATGCCCGGGCAGTGGGAGTTCCAGGTCGGGCCCCTGAGCCCGCTCGCGGCCTCCGATCATTTGATCCTCGCGCGCTGGCTGCTGTGCCGGATCGCCGAGCAGTTCCGCTGCGACGCCACCTTCGACCCGAAGCCCGCCCGCGGCGACTGGAACGGCGCCGGCTGTCACACCAATTATTCGACCCGAGCGATGCGCGAGTCCTACGACGCCTGCATCGCCGCCTGCGAGGCGCTGCGCGGGCGCGCGGCGGAGCACGTCGCCAATTACGGCCACGGGATCGAGGACCGGCTCACCGGGCGCCACGAGACCCAGCGCTGGGACACCTTCTCGTTCGGGGTGTCCGACCGCGGCGCGTCGATCCGGATCCCCTGGCAGGTCGCGCGCGACAAGCGGGGCTACATCGAGGACCGGCGCCCCAATGCCAACAGCGATCCTTATGTCGTCACCCGCATGATCGTCGAGACGGTGTGCGGCGCGGCGACGGCCAAGGCCGGCTGATCGGCGGTCCCGACATTCATTCATTCGTGAATTGATCGGAAGCGTCCGGGACGAGGGGTGAGGTATGTTGTTAGGGATGGCCGCCCTGGTGGCGACGCTCGCCTCGCCGCCGGCTCTCGGGCCGTGGTCGCCGGCGGAGAACGGCGTGCGGGCGGGCTCTGCGGCCGCGAAGGCGCCCGCGCCGGCGAGGCCGCCGCTCCGCCCGTCCGGATGGGTGGTCGGCGGATTCGTCGACACGCAATACGTGGTGAACAGCAACTTCCCCGCCAATCATGTTTTTCGCGGCACCCCGGTGACCGCGAGGACCGGGGAGTTCAGCCCGAACCTGCTCGTCGGCTACGTGCGCAAGGACCCGGTCGCGTCGCCGTGGATGTTCGAGGTGGCGATCCAGGCGGGCGCCGCGGCCGACGCGGTGTACTCCGCCGATCCGGTGCCGGGCGGCGCCAGCGGCCGCTACTCCGGGCCCGAGACCTGGAAGCACATCGGCCGCGCGTGGGGCGGGGTTCGGCTGCGCTCGGGCGTCGAGATCGCGGCGGGGCTGATGCCCGCGCCGACCCACTTCGGCAGCTTCTGGACCAAGGACAACTGGCACGCGTCGATCACGTGGGGCTATTCGTCGGTGCCCTTCGTCCTCACGGGCCTGCGGGCGTACCTGCCGCTCGGGGCGCGCGCCGGGGTGAACCTGTGGCTGGTCAACGGCTACGGCACGCTCGCCGACGCCAACCGGGCCCCGAGCGGGCTCGTCAACCTGGTCGTCAAGGCCGCGCCGGACTTGACGCTGATCCAGAACGTGTACGCCGGGCCCGAGGACGTCGACCTCCGCCTGTCGGCGTGGCGGGTGCTGATCGACAGCCAGGTGGTGTACACGCGCAAGCGCTGGGCCGTCGCCGTGGTCGGCGATTACGGGCGCGAACGACTGACCTGGCGCGAAGGACAGCCGGTCGCGGCGTGGGCCAACGGGATGGTGTCGCTGCGCTGGCACGTGCTCGGCCGCCGCGCCCGCTGGGGCATGGCGGCCCGCCCCGAATTCTTCTGGGACCACCGCGGCCGGATGTTCGGCGGGCCGGTGCTCGATCGCTGGCTCGTCGCCGGGACGTATACCAACGACTTCCACCTCCTCGACGCCCTGCTGCTCCGCGTCGAGTACCGCTACGACCGCGCGCTCGGCGACGGCGGGTTCTTCTACCGCGGCGATGCGACCGTCGACGGCGCGGAGGGCCTCGCGGCGCAGCAGCACAGCCTGATCTTCGGCTTCGTCGCCAGCATCGAGCGCAGCCTCGCGACGTCGCGGCGCTGAAGCGCCGCATCGACCGCGCAGGCGAGGTCGCGGGTCCGATGTGCCGCGTCGCGCTCCTCGAGCAGGTGCGCCCGCGACCGGCGAGCGCGGACGACGACGCTCCCGGCCTCGCGCCGCCGCTCGCGGCCACGAGCACGTCCTGACGCGGCGGCTTCGCCGCGTCGGCGCCAAGATGTCGCAGGAGTCGCGCCACGACGGCGCGGAAGCGACGGGAGTGATGGCGACGAACCGTCGCGCGGATCCGCGGCTGAGATATCCTCGGGGGAATGGCCGAGCCGCGGGTGTGCATCCAGTCCGTGCGGGTCCCGCTGCTCGCGGCCGCGGCCCGGACGGGGCGGCCGCTCGCCGAGCTCGCGCAGCGCGTGCGGATCTCGCTCTCCGCCATCGGCGACGCGACGGCCCGCGTGCCGCACGGGGCCGCGATCGCGGTGTGGGAGGCGATGGCGAGCGCGAGCGGAGATCCAGCATTCGGAGTGTTCGCGGCGGAGCTGGTCGGCGCGGCGCCGTTCGACATCGTCGACCTCGCGCTGGCCCACACCGCGGACGTCGGGACGATGGTGCGGCAGTTCTTGCGTTACCAGGCGCTGTACCACGACGCCAACGACGCGCGGCTCGAGCTGCGCGGCGAGCTGGCGACGCTCGGCCACCGGCTCCGCGGCGAGCTGCCGCGCTCGCGGCACCTGTCGCAGTTCCTGCTGGCGGTGTGGACGACGAAGCTGCGCCGCGCGACCGGCCGGCCCGAGCTGCTGACGGAGGTGCGGCTGCGCGACGCCGCGCCGCGCGACGCGACGCCGCTCGAGCGGTCGTTCGCGGCGCCGCTGCGGTTCGACGCCGAGGAGGACGCGCTGGTGTTCCCGCGCGGGGTGCTCGAGCTGCCGGTGCGAGGCGCCGACCCGGGGCTGGCGCGCACGCTGCTGCCGCAGCTCGAGCACGAGGTCCGCAGCCGCGGGGGCGAGGGGGCGTTCGTCGCCGAGCTGCGGGCGCGGGTGCAGGCGCTGCTCGGCGGAGGCGACGCGCTGGCCGAGTCGGTGGCGCGCGCGCTGGGCACGTCGGAGCGGACGATGCAGCGGCGGCTGCGGGAGGCGGGCACGAGCTTCCGCGACGTGGTCGACGAGGTCCGGCGCGAGGCCGCGCTGGCCCAGCTCGGGCGGCGCGACGCGACGGTGACCGACATCGCCTTCATGCTCGGCTTCTCGGACCTGAGCGCGTTCAGCCGGGCGTTCCGCCGCTGGACCGGCGCGAGCCCGTCGGAGTACCGCCGCTGAGTTGGCGCGTTCGGTTCGACGGCTGGCGCCGCGCGTCGAGCGGGCCGCCTGGCGGCCCGGCATGTTCGAGGCATGACGACCGAACGCGACCCCTTCTCGGGCCTGCTCTGGCTCTGCGTCCCCGTGTACGGCCTGCACATCATGGAAGAGCTGGCCTTCGGCTGGCTCGACTGGGCGCAGTCCGTCGGGATGATGTTCCCCGGCTGGTCGACCTTCTATGTCACCAACGCGGTGGTGATCGTCATCGGCGTGACGACCGCGACGCTGGGCTGGCGGATGCCCGCGTGCGCTCTGGTGTTTCCCGCGCTGATGGTGATAAACGCCCTGCTGTTCCACCTGCTGCCGTCGCTGACCGGCGGGCACCCCAACCCCGGCTGCATCAGCGCGATGGTGTTCTTCCTGCCGCTCGCGGCGCTGACGTTCCGCGAGGCGTGGCGCGCCGGGGTGCGCGCGTGGCAGACCTACGCCGCGGCGGCGTTGATCGCCGGCGGCCTGCAGCTGTGGCCGGTGCTGCTGCTCAAGCTGTCGCCGATGCTCGCGGCCGCACCGCCGCAGCGGTGACGCCCGACGCCGCGGCACGCGATGGTTCGAGCAGCGGTCGCCATGCGACGAAAAGATCGCGGCGCCGCGGCCCCGTCACTCGTCGCCCGCGGTCGTTCAGGCTCGCCGCCGCCGCCGCCCGAGCGCCAGCACCACCCCGAAGAGCCAGGCCCCGCCGGTCCCCGTCGAACGGCACCCGCAGCCCTCGTCGCCCTGCGCCTGCCCCGTCGTCGCGCCGTCCGAGCCCGCGTCCGAGCTCTCCTCCGCGTCGCCCGTCGTGACCGGCCCCGTCGTGGCTGCGGCGCCGGTCGGCGCGTCGCCCGTCGGCTCGAGCGTCGTCGTGTCGACATTCCCGGTGGTCGTGGTGTCGCTCGTCGTCGAGCTGCTCGTGCTCGGATCCGCGGTCGTCGTCGTCGATTCACCGGTCGTCGTCGATTCGGCGCCCATCGTCGTCGTCGATCCGCCGTCCGTCGTCGAGCTCGTGCCGTCGGTGCTCGTGCTCGTCTCGGTGTCCGTACTGCTATCAGTATCAGTATCAGTATCAGTATCAGTATCGCCATCGCTGTCCGTCTCGGCGGCCGCGCAGCTCAGGCTCGGCCCGGACAGCGGCTGGGCCGCGCAGCTGTCGGTCCAGTTCGCCGGGGCCAGCGGATCGAGCGGGAAGTCCTGACATTCCGGCCCGGGCGTCCACGTCCCGTCGGTGTCGTGGCAGGGCGTCAGGTCGAAGCCGGTAGCCGCCTCGAACCACTGCATCTCGTCCCAGATCCCCGTGTGAACCACCCCGTACAGGCACCACGGCGGGTCCTCGGGCGCGTCCGGGTGGATCCGGGCGGCCGCGCTCAGCACTCGCCACGAGCCGTCGGCCAGCTGAAGGAACGCCGGCCCGCCCGAATCACCGGAGCAGGCCGACGCGTTCATCCCGAGCAAGAACAGCTGATCCTGGTCGTCGATCTCCTCCAGCACCTGCGTCGTGAACCGCTTGGTGCCGGTGCCGAACAGCTCGAAGCCGTCGCCGACGGGCACGATCTCGTCGGCGCCGAACCCGACGATGTGCACCGTCGCTCCGGGCGTCAGCTGGTCGACCTCGCAGCCCATGATCGGCGGCGTCGGCGTCACCGAGGTCACCGGCTGGTCGAGCACGCAATACGCCAGGTCGTGCGCGTCCTCCGGTGAATGCAGGGGCGCGTAGTGGTCGTAGAGCGGGTGCATCCCGCAGTCGGCGACGCCGATCGACAGCTGCGGTTCGGCGATGTCCTCACCGAACACGATCCATTCGGGCAGGCCCCAGCCGGAGTCGGGGTGGATGCAATGCGCCGCGGTCAGCACCACGTTGGGATGGATCAGCGTCCCCGAGCAATACTCGGTGTTGTACTTCGTCAGCGCCACCGCGCTGGGCCACTCGCAGGTTTGCGCGACCTCCCCGCCGACGATCGGCGTCGGCCCGGCGGGCGAGGCGGCGACGGGCAACTCCAGGGAAAGAACAGTCCAGGCGATGAAAGCAAGGGTAGACATGGCGCCATCCTATCCGCTCGCGCGGGAGGACGTCACCTGGACCTGCCCGCGCGCCCTCGCCCGCCCGTGCCAGGGCCGCGAGCGAGGTGCGAGCGAGCTTGCATTCGACCGGTGCCTGGCCGTGCCCTGTCGACGAGCGCGAGGCCCGTGAGCTCGCCGATCGTCGCGCGCACCCGCGCGAGCCGGTTCCGGGCAAGGGCCGGTCGACCCCGTCCATCGAGGTCCGGAGCAGCCATCCCTGCCGGTCATGGGCCTCGTCGACGCGAGGCGCAGCGCGAAGAAATCCGCGCGCCTGCGAGTCGCCCCCCGACACTCGCGCACGCGTCGTCCCCGACGACGGTCCGCGGTTCATCGCCCGCGACCTCCAGGACTTCATCTGCGTCGCGTCACTCTCGTGAGTACGGCTCACCCCTTTGACGCTGGGGAGTGCCTCGATTCGCGAAGTAGCCCGAATGCGAGGTCCGGGACCGGCGTCGCCATCGCCCTCCGCGTCCCCGCGCTCCAGGCGGGGGCTCCGCCGTGCGCCGCCCCGAGGTCACCGAACGGCAGACCGCGCTTGCTGCGGCCGCGCGGCTCGTGCTGCTGCACGCGCGCCGCGAGGCGGCGAACCTGACGCGAACCGGCGTACGCCAGGCCGATCGCTCGGCCCGGTCGGCGGTCGAGTCGGCCGCGGCGGCGTCGGCCCTGCACCGGAACCGCGACGGTTCAGCCGCCGCTCCTGCCGAGCGCGCTGGAAGGACGCGGGAGGCGTGCGCAAGTTAGTAGGTCCTGCACGCTCGAAGCGAGCGAGCGAGCGACGAGGCGGTCGACCCGGGCCCTGCGACACGACCGTCATCGGGTCACTGTGGCGGAGGAGGTCACGCGCACGAACCTGCTCGGACCGACCCCCAGAGACCTCCCATGACCAGCGACTCGCGTTATCTCGTCCTCGAGGTCCTCCACGAAGGGGCGGACCACGTCGTCTATCGCGCGCGTCGCAAGGAAGACGGCCGGCCGGTCGTGCTCAAGGTCCTGCGCCGCGACCACGCCGGCCCCCGCGCCCTCGGGCGGCTGATCCACGAGTACGAGGTCGCCCACGCGCTCGATGCTGCGGCCGTCGTCAAGCCGTGCGCCATCGATGCGCTCGACGGCCAGCCGGCGCTGGTCCTGGAGGACTTCGGCGGACGCTCGCTCGATCGGCTGCTCTCGGGGCCGATGCCGCTCGCTCGCTTCTTCCCCCTCGCCCTCCGCGTCGCCGCGGCGCTCGCCGAGCTGCACCGGCATCACATCATTCACAAGGACATCAAGCCGCAGAACCTGCTCTACAACCCCGACACCGACGAGCTCAAGATCACCGACTTCGGCCTCGCGTCCCAGGCGCCCCGCGAGTCGCGGAACCCCGCCCACGCGGGCCTCGTCGAGGGGACGCTGGCGTACATGGCCCCCGAGCAGACCGGCCGGATGAACCGCTGGGTCGACGAGCGCGCCGATCTGTATTCGCTCGGCGTCACGTTCTACGAGCTGCTGACGGGCACCCTGCCGTTCCAGGCGAGCGACCCGGTGGAGTGGGTGTTCTGCCATATCGCCCAGGAGCCGCGCCCGCCGCACGCGCTCGTCCCCTCCATTCCGAAGGTCCTGTCCGCGGTGGTGCTCAAGCTGCTGGCCAAGGACGCCGAGGAGCGTTACCAGAGCGCGCTCGGCCTGCGCCACGACCTGGACGAGTGCTTCACTCGATGGCAGGAGAGCGGCGCCATCGAGCCATTCACACTCGGGCAGCGCGACCTCTCCGACCGCTTCCAGATCCCGCAGCGCCTCTACGGCCGCGAGCGCGAGTCGCTGGCCCTGCGCGCCGCGTTCGCCCGGGTGGTGGCGCAGGGGCGGCCGGAGCTGGTGCTGGTGTCGGGTTATTCGGGGATCGGCAAGTCGTCGCTGGTCGCCGAGCTGCACCAGCCGGTGGTGCGCGAACGCGGGTTCTTCCTGGCCGGCAAGTGCGATCAATACAACCGGAGCGTCCCCTACCTCCCGTTCCTGCAGGCGTTCCGCGGGCTCTTGCAGGAGATCCTGTGCGCGAGCGAGGATCGGGTCGAGCGCTTCCGCCAGCGCCTGCGCGAGGCCCTCGGCCCGAACGGCCGGCTGCTCGCCGACGTGCTCCCCGAGATCGAGCCATTCGTCGGTCCGCAAGCGGCCAGGCCCCCGCTCCCGCCTGCCGAGGCCCAGAGCCGACTGCACGCGACGCTCGCGCGCCTCGTCGCGGCCGCCGCCGAGAAAGAGCGCCCGGTGGTGCTGTTCCTCGACGATCTGCAGTGGGCCGACGCGGCCAGCCTGAAGCTCCTCGAGCAGCTGGCGACGTCTTCGGAGGCCGCCCACCTGCTGTTGCTCGGCGCCTATCGCGACAACGAGGTCGGCCCGGCGCACCCGCTGACGTTGACGCTCGACCACGCGAAGAAGCGCGGCGCAGTCGTCACCGACATCGTCCTCGCGCCGCTGTCGGCGGCGCACGTGGGCGCGCTGGTGGCCGAGGCGGTCCACGCCGGCGCGGAGCAGGTCGAGCCGCTGGCGCAGCTGGTCCACGAGAAGACCGGCGGCAACCCCTTCTTCGTCCTCCAGTTCCTGCTCGCCCTCTACGAGGAGGGCCTCATCGCGCTCGACAGGGAGGCCGGCGCGTGGCGCTGGGACATCGCCGCGATCCGCGACAAGGGCTTCACCGACAACGTCGCCGAATTGATGGCAGGCAAGCTGCTGCGGCTCCCGGTCGCCACTCAGGACGCGCTCAAGCTCGCCGCGTGCCTCGGCAACCGCGTCGACCTCGAGACCCTCGCGGTCGTCGCCAATCGCCCGCCGGCGCAGCTCCGCGAGGCGCTCGAGGAGGCCGTGCGCGAGGGGCTGCTCCTCGACCAGAGCGGGACCTATCGCTTCCTCCACGACCGGGTGCAGCAAGCGGCCTATTCGCTGATCCCGGCCGGACAGCTCGCCGAGGTGCATCTGCAGATCGGCCGCATGCTGCTGAGGGCGCAGCGCGAGGACGATCGGGAGGACGCGCTGTTCGCCGTGGTCGACCACCTGAACCGCGGCGCGGTGCTCCTCCGCTCGCAGGCGGAGAAGGACGAGCTCGCCGCCCTGAACCTCCGCGCCGGCAGAAAGGCCGAGGCCGCGGCCGCCTTCCAGGCCGCGGCCGCCCTGTTCGCCGCCGGCGTGGCCCTGCTCGCGCCGGACGGCTGGGACACGCAGTACGCGCTGACCTACGACCTGACCTTCGCGCTCGCCCACGCCGCCTACGTCAGCAGCAGCTTCGAGGCGGCCGAGCAGCGGATCGAAGAGCTGATGACCCACGCCCGCAGCCGGATCGAGCGGGCCGCGGTGGTCGAGCTGGCGGTCGCGTTTCACATGACCCGGGGGCACTGCGCCCGCGCGGTCGAGCTCGGCCTGCCGTTCCTCCGCGCGTCCGGGATCGATCTACCGCTCCACCCCACCGACGCCGAGATCGAAGGCGAAGTGGAGGGCGTCTGGCAGGCCCTGGGCGACCGGGCGATCGAGGATCTGATCCATCTGCCACCCATGACGAACCCGGAGATCCAGGGCATCATGAACGTCCTGATCGGCGTGTCCGTGCCCGCCTATTTCGTGGATCCGAATTTGATGTACCTCGCCGCCGCGCGCATGATCCGGCTCAGCCTGCTGCACGGCAACGCGGAGCTGTCGGCCCAGGCGTACGTCTCCTTCGCCACGCTCATCGGCCCCAAGTTCGGCAAATACAAGGAGTCGTACCAGTTCGGCAAGCTCGCCTACGACCTCGCCAGCAGCGGCCGCCTCCTCACCGCGAAGTCGATCGTCTACTACGCGTTCGCCAATTACGTCGTCTTCTGGCGCCACCACTATCGGGAGACCCAACAATACAGCCGCGTCGGCTTCGAGGTCGCGGTCGAGTCCGGCGATCTGAACTACGCCTGCTACAATTGCATCCTGGCCGCGGTCATCCCGCTCCTGTGCGGGGAGCCTTTGGAGGACGTCCTGCGCGAGGTCGAACGCCGCTTCGATTTCGTGCGCAGAGCCGGCTACGCCTTCGTCCACCGGATCTTGCTGAGCGTCCATTACCTGATCCAGACGCTGCGCGGGCGGCCGGTCCACTTCTCGATGCTGGACGGTTCGGAGCTGGATCAGAGCGCCTTCGAGGCCGGGCTCGATCCGGCGGACTTCCAGAGCGCCCACGCCTATTACTACAGCGCGAAGGCCCAGGCCCTGTTCGTGCTCGGCTCCCCGGCAGCGGCGGCGGAGGCGGCGACCGCCGCGTGCGTCGCGTTCCCGTGGCGGAACGACGCGAACGCGTGGATCGTCGAGAGCTTCTTCTACCGCGCCCTCGCGCTCGCCGCCTGCTGCGAGGAGACCTCGCCGCCAGCGGCGCTGCCCGACGCGCTCCTCGCCTGCGAGCGGCAGCTCGGCGAATGGGCGGACAGCTGCCCGGAGAACTTCCTCCACAAGCACACCCTGGTCCGCGCCGAGCTCGCGCGGCTGCGGGGCCACGAGTCCGAGGCGCTCCGTCTCTACGAGCAGGCCGCCGCGTCGGCGCGCGAGCACGGCTTCGTCCAGATCGAGGCCATCGCCTGCGAGCGCGCCGCCGGGTTCTACCGCGCGCGCGGCCTCTCCATCCCTGCCGACGCCTACCTGCAGCGGGCCCGCGCCGGCTACTTCCGCTGGGGCGCGCACGCCAAGGTGGAGCAGCTCGATCAGCGCCACCCCCACCTCGTCGAGCGCAAGCCCATGGCCCCCACCATCACGTTCGCGGTGCGGGCCGAGCAGTTCGACGTCCTGTCGGTGGTCAAGGCGTCGCAGAGCATCTCCGAAGAGCTCAAGCTGCCGCGCCTGCTCGAGACGTTGCTGCGCATCGTGATCGAGCACGCGGGCGCCGACCAGGGATACGTGCTCCTGGTCCGCGACGAGCGCCTGTCGGTCGCGGCGCACATCACCGGGCGCGGCGGGGCGGTGCGCGTGCTCGATGCCGGCGCGGAGTCGACGTCGGCGCTGCCGCGATCGATCCTCCACTATGTGCGCCGCAGCCGCGAGCGCGTGCTGCTCGACGACGCCACCGCTCGCCATCCATTCCTGGAGGACGAGTACTTCAGGCGCGAGCGGCCGAGGTCCCTGTTGTGCCTCCCCGTCGCGCGCCAGGCCCGGCTGCTCGGCATGCTCTACCTCGAGAACAGCCTCGTCACCGGGGCCTTCACCGCCGGGCGCCTCAGCGTGCTCGAGCTGCTCGCCTCGCAATCGGCCATCTCGCTGGAAAATGCCATGCTCTACGCCGACCTCGAGCAGGAGAACGCCGAACGGCGGCGGGCAGAGCGGGCGCTCGAGGCCAATCAGGAGACCCTCAGGGCGATCGTCGAGAACTCGGCGACCGCCATTTACCTCAAGGACGCCGAGGGCCGGTTCCTCCGGGTCAACCGGCAGGTGAGCAACCTGCTCGGCGTGCCGTGCGAGCAGATCCTCGGCAAGACCGACGCCGATCTGTTCCCCGCCCCGGTCGCGGAGCGGCTCCTCCATCACGACCGACAGGTGCTCGAGACCGGCGTCCCCATGGAATGGGAGGAGGAGGTGCCGCTCGCCGACGGGCTGCATTCGTATTTGTCGGTCAAGTTCCCGCTCGGCGGAGGCACCACGCCGCGCGCCATTTGCGGCATCTCCACCGACATCACCGAGCGCAAGCGGGCCGAGCGGGCCCAGCGCTTCCTGGCCGAGGCGAGCCGCAAGCTGATGACTCTCGGCTACGCCGCGACGCTCGAGAACGTGGCCGCGCTCGCGGTGCCCGAGCTCTCCGATCAATGCCTCGTCACGGTGGCCGCGGAGGACGCCGCGCACTTCCAGACGGCCGCCTCGGGGGTCCGCCCCGAAGACCTCGAAGCCCTCCGTGAGGCGCTCAGCCGCCCCACTGCGGCGACGCCGACCGAGCCCGAGCTCGGCGACGGTCGGGCCACGCCGCTCCTGCGGCAGTTCCACGTCCACACGTATCTCCGGGTCCCGCTCCTCGCGCGCGAGCGCTGCCTCGGGGTCATGTTCCTGCTGGCGACGAATCCCCAGCGGCGGTACGGGCCCACCGACCTGGCGCTGGCCGAGGAGCTGGGGCGCCGGGCAGCGCTCGCGCTCGACAACGCCCGCCTGTACGCCAAGGCCCAGGAGGCGATCGGGCTCCGCGACGAATTCCTCATGATCGCCTCCCACGAGCTCAAGACCCCGCTCACCTCCTTGCAATTGCAGATTCAGATGATCGAGCGGAGGTTGCGCCGCGACCCGTCGGCGAACCTCACCCCGGAGCGGGCCCAGGCCACCGTCGAGGTCCTCAATCGACAGATCGCGCGGTTCGGGCACCTGGTGAACGAGCTGCTCGATGTCTCGCGCCTGCACGCCGGACGGCTGACGCTCGCCTTCGAGTCGGTCGAGCTCGCCTCCCTGATCCGCGAGCTCGTCGCGCGAATGGCCCCGCAGCTGGCAGCCGCGGGCTGCCGGACGGTGCTCGAGATGGACGAGCCGGTGGTGGGGACCTGGGACCGATCCCGCCTCGAGCAGGTCCTGCTCAACCTCCTTTCGAACGCGATGAAGTACGGCAAGAATCAACCGATTCACGTGGGCCTGCGCAAGCTGGCCGCCTCGGCGCGGATCTCCGTCCGCGACCACGGGATCGGGATCGTGGAGGCAGATCAGGCCAGGATCTTCAATCGCTTCGAGCGCGCAGTGTCGGCCCGGAACTTCGGCGGCCTCGGCCTCGGCCTCTATCTGGTGCGCTGGATCGTGACCGCGCACGGTGGGTCCGTCCGGGTCGAGAGCGAGCCGAACGCCGGCGCCACGTTCATCGTCGAGCTGCCCCTGGACCCTCCTGCGGTAGAGCACCCGTCCGACCCGGATTTCGCGGCCGCCGAATCGTCGCTCGGATGATTGAACCTCCGAACCTGTCTCTTCGGACATTGACGATTCGGGCGGGACGCTCGCGCCGCTCTCGGGAGCATTCACGCCGCGGCCCGAGCAGTTTGGACCGAGAATCCTGGCGACGGGCCGAGCCGGGAGGAACGGCCGGGGCCCACATCGGCGGCCGGTGTGTGGGTCGCCGGCGCCCGGCTCCGGACTGCATGGCCGGATGTGGAGCGAATCGCCTGGACGACGTCGCGTGCGATCTCACGCCGCCGCATGCGGGCCAGCGGTCCGCGCTTCGAGCCGCCGACACGCGGACGCCGGGTCACTTCAGGCGCGGATCGAGATCCGGAACTGCGGGCGTTCCTCGTGTATAGGTTGTTCAAGGTGCCGGTCCTGTGCGCTGAGATCCTGCGGACCAGCGGCGCCGCCGTCCTCCGCCCTCAGGAGCCCTTGCTTGCGTAGCCTCACCTCGCTGACCCTCGCGCTCGTCGCGTCCTCTCCGCTGTTCTTCGCCTGCTCCGACGACGTCGCCGAGTCGACCGACACCCTGAGCGCGTCGGATGGTTCGTCCGATTCGGAGGCGACCGCGGCCAGCACCTCGACGTCGACCTCGACGAACCCCGGCACCAGCACCGGCGATCCGACCGTACCGACGACCACGGCCGGCTCGACGACGGAGACGACGGAGACGACGACCACGTCGACGTCGACGACGACCTCCTCGACCACGGAGACGACGGAGACGACGAGCACGGGCTCGAGCGAGGGGACCACCGCCGTCCAGCCGTCGGCCTGCTGTGAGCCCACCCTGTGCAGCGACCCGGCGATCGAGGCGTGCGTGTGCACGGCCGCTCCGTCGTGTTGCGAGAGGCAGTGGACGGGCGAGTGCGTCGCGCTGGTCACCGAGCTCGGGTGCGGCTGGTGCCCGCCGCCCGAGGGTCCGTGCTGCGAGGTCGGTGCCGGGCCCGGCTGTACCGACGACGCGGTCGAGAGCTGCGTGTGCGCGCAGCTCCCCGACTGTTGCTCGGGCGCGTGGGGGCCCGAGTGCGTCGCGGCGATCGACGCGCTCGCCTGCGGGACCTGCCAGGAGCCGCCGAAGGGCGAGTGCTGCGAGGCGCACCGGAGCGGCGGATGCCTCGACCTCGGCGTCGAGAGCTGCGTGTGCAACGTGGCGCCGGAGTGCTGCGACGACGCGTGGACCGAGGCGTGCGTGGCGCTCGTCGACCAGGCCGGCTGCGGCATGTGCGAGGTCGAGGAGACTGGACCGTGCTGCATGGTCGGGGACGGGCCCGGCTGCAGCGAGCCGGACATCGAGACCTGCGTGTGCGCGCAAGATCCGTTCTGCTGCTCGCAGCAGTGGGACGCCAGCTGCGTCGAGAAGGTCGAGCTGTTCGGCTGCGGGGTGTGCCAGGTCGAGCTCGGCGACTGCTGCCTGCCGGGCGAAGGTCCAGGGTGCATCGATCTCGCGGTGCAGGCGTGCGTCTGCGGCGTCGCGCCGAGCTGCTGCCAGGACCAGTGGACCGACGCCTGCGCGGCGCTGGTCGAGCCGCTCGGCTGCGGGATGTGCGGCAACCAGGGCGAGGGCGCCTGCTGCGAGCCGCACGACACGCCGTCGTGCGAGGACGCGACGGTCGCCGAGTGCGTGTGCGCCCAGGACCCCTTCTGCTGCGCGGGGACGTGGGACGAGGCGTGCGTCGGCGAGGTCGAGTCGCTCGGCTGTGGGACCTGCGGCGGCCCGGTCGAGGCCGCCTGCTGCGAGCCGCACGCGACGCCGTCGTGCGACGACGCGGCGGTCGCCGAGTGTGTGTGCGCCCAGAACGACCAGTGCTGCACGACCGCGTGGGACGAGCAGTGCGTCGCTCAGGTCGAGGCGCTCGGCTGCGGGACGTGCGGCGGTCCGCGCGAGACCGACTGCTGCGAGCTGCACGACGCGCCGACCTGCGACGACGCGGCGATCACCGAGTGCGTGTGCGCCCAGGACCCGTTCTGCTGCATGGTGTCGTGGGACGGGGTGTGCGTCGCCGAGGTCGAGACACTCGGCTGCGGCATGTGCGAGTGACTGTCCGTCGCCTTGCGTTCCGGAGTCTCGTGCGAGGCGCTCTCGAAGAACACTCATCCGGTCGGCGATCCGCCTGCTCGGGTGACGAGGGGACGCCGAGCGACACGGGCCTCCGCCGAGGTCGCCGGCGGCACTTCGCCGGAGCCGCGTAGCACCTGTCCCTCGAGACAGGGTGTTCTCCCGGGCCCCCGGCCGACGATTTCGCGCGACGCGCTCCGACCCGAACGCTACCATCCGCGCGCTCACCAATCACCGGAGTGAATGCCGTGGCAGCAGCGCCGAAGAAGAAGTCCGCGTCGACGACGAAGAAGGCCGCAGGGGCGAAGAAGGCCGCGGCGGCGAAGAAGCCGGCGGCCGCCAGGACTTCCGCGGCGAAGAAGCCCGCGGCTGCCAAGGCTTCCGCGGCGAAGAAGCCGGCGGCTGCCAAGATTTCCGCGGCGAAGAAGCCCGCGGCCGCCAGGACTTCCGCGGCGAAGAAGCCCGCCTCCGCCAAGCCGGTGCGCGCGCTGACGATCGACGAGCTCCTCACCCGGAGTCGGAGCATCGCCGCCGAGATCACCAACCTCGACCAGGCGGCTGCGTTCGAGGCGGCCGCGCGTCGCTGCGTCGCCGCCGGACGACCCGACCTCGCGGCTGCGCTCGCCGAGGCGCTGCCCGAGGCGCTGCGGGGGCCTGCCTTGACGATCGCGGCGGCGGGCGGGGCCGGCTCGGTGGACGCGGCGATCGACGCCATCAAGACCAGCATGGCGGGCGACGACCGAGCTCGCCCGCAGTGGGCGGCGCGGGCCTTCACGGCGGCGCGCGACCTCGCAAATGCGACCCCACGGGCGACCGAGCTGGCGCAGCTCGCCCGTGCGGTCCTCGACGAGGCGGTCGCGGGTGTCCCCGTGTGGGGCGAGGACGGGCGCTTCCAGGGGCTCGTGCCACTCCTGACCGCCCAGCTCGCGGCCGGAGACACGACCTCGGTGCGCCGGATCCTCGAGATCTGGCAGCGCGAAGATCCGGACTCGCTCGCCGCGGTCCTCAGGTACACCTCGCCGCTGCTCTGGATCGCGCCCGACGACCCGAAGACGACGCTCGCGCTGCTCGAGGCGATGGAGCCGTCCCAGCGCGAGTACCCGCTCGACAGCGGCGACCGGGTGCGCGCGCTCGCGGGTTGGCCGGCCGAGCAGCTCGATGCGTTCGTCGGTCTCGCGCCGCGACTGCGGCCGGACGTGGCCAGGCAATTGGTCGCGGCCGGGCGCGAGGCCGACGCGCGGAACGTCCTGTTCGCGGCGATCGACGACGACGAGGACGACGACACGCTCGCCGAGTATCGCCTCATCGTCGGCGACACCGAGGTGGCCAAGGATCTGGTCGTGAGCGGCGAGTGGAGCGACGACCTGGCGCGGACGCGGCTGAAGATCGAGCTCGGCGTCGAGTCGATCGCGGACGCGCGCGAGCGCCTGCGGAAGATCGACCCGCGCACCGGCGGCAGCGTGATGTCGCCGGTGCACCTGTTGTGCCTGCTCGGCAACTTCGCGTTCGACCGCGGCGAGCACGACGAGCTCCCGCCGATCCTGAAGGCGATCGATGCCCTGCTCGCTTCCCCGAAGCGGACGCAATACGACCAGGGGGTCGAGGGCGACCGTCGCAGCTACGTGGCCGACCTGCGGGCCCGCATCGTGGCGAAGGCCGGCAACGCGAGCGCCACGCTGGCGGCGCTCGCGGCGGACTTCGCCGCGTTGCCCACGCTGCAGAGGTTCGGCAGGGACGCATACGGGCGCAACCAGATCACCGCTTCGCTGATGCGCCGCGCGATCCGCCACGGGCAGCCCGACCTGGCGTTGAAGATCGGCAAGAAGATCACGCCCGCGGAGCGCTCCGGGTCCGCGCGGCAGGTCGCCGCCGCGTTCCTGCCGGCGGACCCGGCCGGGGCGCTGGCGGCCCTCGACGCGCTGGCCGCCGACAGGGCCGACACGCAGCTGCTGGCGCATGCGCTCGGCGAGACCGACCCGGGCACGCGGCTCCTCCCGCGTCTGTGGGACGCGGTGCTCGCTGCGGCGGCCCCGGCGAGCGCGGCCTGAGCCGTCGGTGGATCGCCTCCGGGCCTGAGCTCCGGAGGCGTCGTCGTCCGATCCGAATGAGGGGTCCAGCGGCCCGACGCGGCGCAGCGGGCGAGGAGACCCGCCGACGCTCCCGGCTGGCCAAGCATCAGGAGCTCGACACGCGTGAGACCTGCTGTGAGCCCGCGCCGCCGCGGCCGCCCGTGGCCCGGGCGGTCGCTCTGCGCGGCCGGGCTTCGGATCAGAAGTCGGTGCCCATGATCGCTTCCATCGGCGTGGTCGACATCGGCGCGCCGGCGCCGATCGAGGTCGCGCTCGGGTCGAACGCCTGGAGGCAGGTCAGCAGGACGTCGGAGATGTTGCCGTCGCTCTCCGGGTACGGGGCGGCCTGCACGTGGATGCCGGGGTAGATGAGCTTGTTGCGGCCGTGGCCGGCGAGGATGACCGGCTGGCGCTGGATCGAGTGGGTCCAGCCCTCGGCGCAGTCGCTGCTGCAGTAGATGATCGAGGTGTCGAGCAGGTTCTTGCCGTCGATGTCGATCGAGGCCTTGAACTTCTCGAGCATGTCGGCGAAGCGCCCCATGATGTGCAAGATGCCGGTGTGCAGGTCCCCGGAGTTCGGGTTGTGGGAGTTGTTGTGGTGGCCGCTCCACACGCCGATCTCCGAGAAGACCGTCTCGGCGGCGCCGCCGTGGAACAGCATGCTGGCCACGCGGGTGATGTCGCACTGGAAGGCGTAGACCAGCAGGTCGCTCATGACCGCGTTGACGGCCGTGACCGGCTCGACGCCGTTGATGTCGGTGTTGGTCTCGGTCGGCTTCTCGGGCAGGGCGCACAGCGGCGCCGTCGCCTCGATCTTCTTCTCGAGCGCGCTCACGCCGTCGAGGTGGGCGTCGAGGCGCTGGTTGTCGAGGGTGCCGAGCTTGGTGCGCAGCGCGGCGGTCTGGTCGCGGACTGCGTCGAGGATGCTGATCCGCAGCGCGCGGTCGTCGGCGGTCGGGGCGAACGCGCCGAACAGGTCGGTCCACGCCTGCTGCGGGTTGAACTGCGGGTACTGCGGCTCGTTGGGGCCCTTGTGCGAGAGGGCGTGCATGGTGGTGCCGGAGTCCATCACGCTGAGGTGCTTGGACACGCCGAGGTGGATCGACGCGACCGGCGTGTCCTGGCCGATCTTCGCCGCGATCAGCTGGTCGATCGTCGGGCCGCCGGCCTTGGAGAACAGGCCGCTGAGCTCGGTCATCGTGTAGCCGTTGAAGGCCGTCATGCCCTCGTGGTGGGTGACGGTCACCTCGCAGCGGTTGCGCATGCCGGTCAGCACGGTGACGTAGTCGCGCACGTTGGCGAGCGGCTCCAGCTGCTCGCTCAGCGGGTAGTTCGCGCCGGTCGCGGCCGGCTCGAAGCGCGGCAGGATCACGCCGTTGCCGAAGAACCAGGTCATGAACCGGGTCGGCAGCGGCGAGCCGTCGGCGAGCGCCTCGCCGTGGTTGTCGAGCATCGCCTCGAGCAGCGGGAGGCCGACGACGGCCGCCGAGCCGCCGACGAAGCCGCGGAGGAAGGTGCGACGGGGGATGGTGCGACGCTTGAACATAACGGCTCTCACTTGGGCGCACCGACGGCGCGGAACACGGGGCTGGCGGTCAGTTCGACGAGCAGGTGCTGCATGCGGTGGTCGTTGGCGACGAAGTCGGCCTCGAGCTCGTCGAGCACGGCGATCTCGCCGAGCTTCTCGCGGTGGCCGAGCGCGCCGCGGACGAAGTTCTTGATCACGCACGCGGTGACGCGCGGGTCACCGACCAGCAGGTCGGCGATGTCGCGGGCGGACGCGACCTCACCGAGGTCGGGGATGTTGGCGCTCGGGTCGATCTCGAGGCCGGAGTCGAGCGTCCGGTAGGCGCCGATCGGGTCGTAGTTCTCGAGCGCGAAGCCGAGGGGGTCGAGCTGGATGTGGCAGCCGCTGCAGCTCGGGTCCTCCATGTGCTGGACGAGCTTCTGCTTCATCGTCTGCGGCTCGTTCGGATCTTCCGTCGGCAGGCTGGCGTCGACGCCGGGCGGCGGCGGCGGGACGGCCTCGCACAGCAGCTTGGTGCGGATGAACTGGCCCCGGCGCGTCGGCGAGGTCTCGGCCGGATGGGCGAAGCGGGCGAGGAAGCTCGCCTGTCCCAAGAGACCGGCGCGGCCGTGCTCGGCCACCAGGTCGACCTTGGCGAAGCCCTGCCCCGGCGGCGGCGGCAGGCCGTACAGGGACGCCAGCGCGGGGTTGACGAAGGTGTAGTCGGCGTCGAGCAGCGTCCGGAAGTCGCCGTCCTGCTCCCACACGATGTCCTCGATCAGCCGCAGCGTCTCGTACTTCATCGCGTACGCGAGCCCGGAGGTGAACTGCGGGAACAGCTCGTTGTTCTTGTTCAGCGTCGACAGGTCGCGCAGCTGGAACAGCTCGGAGTAGAAGGTCGAGAGGGTCGCGCGCGCCTCGGCGCGGACGAGCATCGCCTCGGCGACGGCGCGCACGTCGTCGTCGGTGACGAGCTCACCGGCCTCGGCGGCGGCGAGCAGCTCGGCGTCGGGGGTGCGCCCGAGCAGGAAGAACGACATCCGCGACGCGAGCTCGCTCGGCGTCAACGTGCGCACCGCCGGGTCTTCGGGGTCCGGCTCGCCGACCTCGACGAGGTAGATGAAGTAGGGCGACTGCAGCAGCGCCATCAGCTCGTACTGCAGGCCGGTCGCAAAGTCGCCGGCGCCCCAGGCCCGCCCCTGCTTGGCGATGGCGACCAGCGTGTCGGCCTCCTCCGCGGTCAACGGCCGGCGCCAGGCGAGGCGCCCGAGGTCGACCGCGACAGCGTCGTAACAGGTATCGCCCGGAGCGCCCTCGAGGACGCACGGGACATGGCCGCCGAGGGTGCTGCGGTCGGCGACCGCGGCCACTGCGACCGCCCGCGCGGACGCCTCGAGCTGCTCGATCGCACTCTCTTGCAGCGATAGCTCGGCCGCACCGATCGCGTCGAAGCCGTGCAGCGAGTAGTCCTCCGGCGGGGCGGCTGCCGCCGCGGCCGCGTCGCCGAACAGGTAGCGGATCGAGCCGACGTAATGGTGATGCTGCAGCCGGCGCAGACCGCCCGGGGCGGGCTCGAACGGCTTCTCCTCGACGCCGCCGGTCGTCGTCGTCGAAGAGCCGGTGCTGGTCGGATCTTCGCCGGTGCTGGTCGGCTCGTCCCCGGTGGTGCCGGGACCTTCCGTGCCAGTACTCGTGCCTGGCGTGTTGGTGGTCGTGCTCGCCGTCGTGCCGCCGTCGGAGGGGTCGACGACGGAGTCGGACGGACACGCAGCTAGGAGGAGACAGCCGCCGAGCGGCAAAACCAAACGCATCATCGCAGCTCCACCTGTACAAGTTAGCGCGAGCGGGAGAAAGAATACAGCTGCTCGCAGCCGTCGGGCGGCTGCGGTAGCGTCGTCAAGACGGATGACGGATCACCCGACAGCTGGCCAGGGCCACCTTTGTTGGTGCGCCGGTCATTTGAGCATGGCTCCAGACCAGGCACCCCGCGCGCGAAGTCGCGCACGAAGCTTTGCGCCGACATCTCCAAAGGGGTCGGGCGCCGACCCGGGACGACCTTATTGGATGGAGTTCGTCGGCGGACGTCGGCAGGCCTGGCCGGGCGGGCCCGACCGGCGCCCCGGGACCTTCTTTCGGAGATCGCGGCGAGAACGACGGCGAAAGCCCGACGACACGAGGGCCCGCGATCCCATTTCACGGCCGATCTCGACGATATCGGTCGACGGCTCTCGCTGCCAGTCGAAGCTCCGTGCAGTCAATCCGCGTCACGACCATTCTCGTAGACCCGAATTCGCTGTCCGTGAAATTGCGCTCTTCAGCGGCGACGCTTGCGGGTCGCTCGACGCGAATCGTATGTGAGCTCGGCTCGAGTGCCACCATTGCTCCCGGACTCGCGCTCCAGGTCGACATTCGGCCAGCGCTGGAACAGCTCGCTCGGCGTCCCGACCGGACAGGCCCGACAGGCGCCGCGAAGTCGCGGAGATGAGGGCGATCCCGACGCCATGGGCACGCGAACCGCGCGCATCGATCGCCGGTGACGCCGACGCCCGCGTTCGGTGTTGCAGCGCCGTCATGCCGCTCTCTCATCGTCCCCTACTCTCGCGCCTGCTCCCCGTCCTCGCCCTCGCCCTCGGCGGCTGCATCCAGCTGACGGGCAACGGCGACGTCGTGGTCGAGGACCGCGCGCTCCACGGGTTCGACGCCGTCCACAACACGACCTCGCTCGAGGTCGAGATCGCGTTCGCCGACGAGGACGCCGTGCGGGTCGTCTGCGACTCCAACCTCGTGGACGACATCGAGACCTACGTCGACGTCGACGTGCTGTGGATCGACTCCCGCGGGGTGGCCAAGCTGCGGCCGCGCGGCGATTGTCGGATCGAGGTCGAGGTCAAGCGATTGCTCACGCTCGAGAACAGCGGTTCGGGGCACGTCGAGGTCGTCGGCGAGGCGACGGAGCTGACGCAGGTCCTCCTCCAGGGCTCGGGCGAGCTCGTCGTCGAAGCGCTGACCGCC
Organism: Nannocystis punicea; assembly: GCF_026965555.1. GTDB lineage: Bacteria > Myxococcota_A > Polyangia > Nannocystales > Nannocystaceae > Nannocystis > Nannocystis punicea. The sequence goes on from NZ_CP114040.1 coordinate 9,096,435, forward strand.
CCGGCGGTCGAGGTGCGCTCGACCAGCTCGGGCAACCTGCGCCTCGGCGGGCAGGCCACCGACCTCTCGCTCGAAAGCACCGGCTCGGGCACGATCTTCGTCCGCGATCTGGCCGCCGAGGCCGTCGTCGTCCGCTCGAGCGGCTCGGGCGTCATCGAGACGACCGCCAGCGAATTGCTCGACGTCCAATTGACCGGCTCCGGCGTGATCCACGTGTGGGGCGAGCCCGGCGATCGCGACATCGACCAGACTGGCTCCGGCCAGGTCCTCTTTCATTGAATGCTGGCAGGAGCCGCCGTCGGCCGATGAGCGATCACCGCTTCACGTGCCATGCGCGGCTCAGGATCGTTCGCGTGCGGGAGGCCTGTCGCGCACCATGCGGACATGGTCGAGGTCGGGGCCGTATGCGCGGTGCCTGACCTCGACGACGATGAACCCGTGCTTCGCATAGAAGCCCTGCACCTTCTGCGAGGTATTGGTCTGGAGCTGCCGGATCTGCGGATTGTCGCGGAGGAACACGTCGAGCCGGTGCTCCAGCAGCTCGGTGCCGACCCCGCTCCGCTGGCGGGTCGCGTCGACGATGCCCCAGCACAGCGTCGCCGTGACGCCGTCCCGCTCGGCCGCGATCCCCCCGGATGCGATGAGTCGACCGCCGTCCTCGACCACGAAGTAAGGACCCGGGAGCGCGTCGAGGAAGCGCGCCAGTTCGGCCTCCTCGGCGGGAGAGAAGTGCTCAGGGATGTTGCTGCGGAGCAGCGCGAGACAGGCTTCGCGGTCGGCCGGGGTATAAGGGCGAATCTTCACGGTCGGTGCCTCGGTGAGGAAGTCTGCCGAACATAGCGCAGCCTCGCGCCGACGCGACCGATCGCCGCCCGACATGACGGCACACTCTGCGCCGCACTGCCGGTCGATGGCGCCCTCGTGACACTCGAGTTTGGGAGCGGCGAGGTCGATACGATCGGCGGCGACGCGTCTCCGGGAGAGCGAGCACAATGCGATCTCGGGATTGCGCATCTGGCGCGGCCATGAAGGCTCGGCTCGAGCACCGGCCGCGCGTGGAGCGCGAGCGGCTGGACCGGCGAGGCGGCTGCAATCCCGGAGTGACGACACTGTAGGTCGTTGCGCTGATTCTGCGCCGAACTCGCCGCGCGTCTTCATGGCAATCATCACCCAATCACTGCCTCGTCGAACGCAACATGTTCTACGAGCGGGGCCTGGTAGATTCGTAGCATCCGGGACCACGCGCCGCGACGCTCGCCCGCGGCGGCTGCTCGTGTGTCCGAGATCGCTGACCCGCCATGAAGCCGCCACGCGTGATCGAAGCCGTCCTGTTGCTCGCAATGCTCACGGCGGTGCGAGCCTATGCCGGGCACCTGCGCGTGCTCTTCGATCTGCTCGGTGGAATGGCCGGGGCCTGGGCGGCCCTGCAGTTCGCCGCGGACGATCGGCCTCGCCGCGGATGGTGGCTGGTCGCCTGGACCCATTGGTTCCTCGGACTCGCGCAGCTGTGGGTCGCGCTCGCCCCGGAGGGCTGGAGGGTCGCGGGGGGTCGCGCGTTGATCGTCGCCGCCAATCTCTGCTGGCCCGCGGCCCTGCTCGTGTTTGCCCGGGCTCTCGACGCGGGCCTGGCGGGGCTCGAGACGTGCCGCGGACGCGCCCTGACGTGGATCCTCGGCCTGCCGGCGCTCGCGCTCGCGGCCTGGGTCGGCTGGCTGGGGATCCACGAGAAGCTGATCGCCACCGTGCCCTCGGTCGATCTGGCGTGGATGGCCATGTCGGACGCCTTCATCATGCTCGCCGATGCGGTCGTGTTCACCGCCACGGTGCGCCTGCTGACGATCGCGGCCCCGGTGCTCGACGGCGCGATCGTCCGGACCTACCTGCTGCTGTGCCTCTCGGCCGCCCTCTCGCTCGGCGCCGAAGTCCTCACTGTCCTGCAGTCGCACCTGGAGCTGGCCGCCCTCGGCCAGATCACGCGCTGGCTGGGCGCGGCCGCCTGGGCGACCCTCTGCGGGGCCGCCCTGGTGCAGGCGTGGATCCTGTGCGCGCTGCGGAGTTCGGCGCCGAGGCGCCGCGCGTCTCGAACACGGTCACGACGCTCGTAGCGACGTCGCTCGGGGCGTCGCCGGCTCGGGTGACGACCTGCCGTGGCTCGCATGACTCGGGCTGCCCCGGGGCGACCTGCTCGGCCTTCGGCGAAAAATCGGCGAAGCTCGGGCGCCCCGATGCGTCGCGTCGTTCTCTCCGCGCTCCTCATGCCCGTCGCCTGCGATGGCCCGGCTCCACACGAGGAGCACTCGCCGTCGACCTCCACGCCGCCGCCGGTGATCTCGCAGGAATCCGCGCCGCCCGCGTCACCGCCGGCGGTCTCGCGGCCGTCCGCGCCCCCGCCCGCGGCGCGCCCTCGCGGGCCGCACGAGATCGACCAGCACGGCGTGGGACCGCTCCGCATCGGCATGCGCGACCAGGAGCTCGCCGCATTGGGCCTACACGGCAATCACCCGCAGGGCAGCGCATCGTTCGTCCAGGACGGCGAGCCCAGCCCGATCACCGTCCGCTTCGGAGAGGCCTGGACGCTCGAGCAGGACGGCCAGCCGCAGGTCGTGGCCGACGTCGATCCGGTCGAGATGCGCGTCACCTCGCTGCGAATCGTCGGTTCGGTCCCGACCACCGCGGAGGGCGTGGGAGTCGGCACCGCGCTGCAGCGAGTCCGGGCGCTCTACGGCGAGCCGGAGCACACCTGGCGACCGATCGGCTTTCTGATGTGCGCCCAGTTCGCGGCCCGGCCCGGGGTCGACTTCTGCTTTCGCGCGCAGACGATGACGCCGACCTGGGCGGACGTGGCCGCGGAGGCGCCCGTCGCCGAGCTGCGAGCGCCCGCGACGCGCCCCTCGCCGCTGGCGCTCGGCGAAGATCTGGCGCAGATCGCCGCGACGCTCGCGGGTCACCTGATCGACGGAGGCCTCGTGGACGGCGACGAGCGGGTCCATCTCGACGGACAACGGCAACCATTCGAGCTGCTCGCGCCGTGCGTCCTGCTGCTGCGAAGCAAGCGCGGCGAGCCGTCCAGTTGGTCGTATATGAGCGCAGTGACGCGCGGCGGCGAGGTGTACCAGATCGACGGCGGCTGGCGGCGCAGCGACGGCACGATGCTGCTGTGCGACGGCAGCAGCGTGTTCGTCCGCGACGGCGACGGGGCCACGGTGCGCTGGAAGTCGAACTCCGATCACCGCTGGCGACCGGAGCCCGCGACGTGTGACGAACGCCGCGATTTCGTGCCACCGCGAGTGGTCTGCAAGGGCATCTCGGATCGCTTCGCCTTCAAGGGCGTGATCATGGGCGAGCTCGTGGTCGCCGAGCAGCAAGCCGACGACTTCGCCCTGCGCAAGGCGGTGCATCGCGACCGCCGGTCCGACCCGTTCACCGCCGAGGGGCAGTGCCAGCGCGTCGCCGACAGGGCCTGGGAGGAGACCGTCCCCGCGCTCGCGTTCGCCGGAGCGCCGACCGATCTCGTGGCCAGGCTGCACTACCTGAGCGCCAGCCTCGACATGATCTCGTCGTGCTCGGCGGAGCCGCTGCGGCAGCGCCTCTGCATGGCCACGACGCCGGCGGTCCTCGACGCCGCGCGCGCGTGCCCGTCCGGGCCGGGGCTCTCCCCCTCGTGGTCGGACGTGGTGCGCGAGCCGGCACCCGAGCCGGCGCCGCTGTCCCCGGCGGAGATGCAACGGCGAGCCGCGGCGCTGACGGGCAAGTGGTCGATGCGTGATTCGGGCGACCGGCAGCCGCCCGAAGATTGGACGATCTCGTCCGGGGGACGGCGGCTGCAAATCGACGGGGGCTCGCGCGAGGGGAGCTACGAGCTGTCGCTGACCCCGGAGGGCTCGCTGATCGCACGTCGTCCGCTGCGCGAGCTGTGGCTCGACGTCGCCTTCCTCGACGCCGATCGCTTCTACCTCGTCGATTCACGCATGACGCGGCTGGTCGATCGACGGCGCTTCGACGTCCGCCTGTCCCCCGGCCGCGACGCGCTGCTGATGCGTGGAGAGGTGTGCAAGACCGTGACCGCGGCCGGGCAGCTCCGCGAGGCCCGCTGTCGCTTCGTCGCCGACGACGCCGGAGAGCGGCTCGAGGTCGAGCACACGGACGACCAGGGCAAAGCGGCGACGATGACCTTCGCAGTCGTCGACGGCTACCTGGCCCCGCAGGCGATCGAGCCGCCGACGACGATGTTCGAACGCCGGCGCTGAGCCGCGCTGCTAGGATTTCCGCGCGGCGTCCTCGTATCGCCGGACCTCGGCGATGCCGGCCTGATACAGCAGATCGGCGATCGGCGCGTTGCCGTCGCGCGCGGCCACGATCTCGCGGGCCCACGCTTCACGCGTGTCGAAATCGTCGCTGAAGCTCAGCATGAGCGCCGCTATTTTGAACACGTCGCGCTCCGCGCTCATCTCGTAGCCGGCGGCCTTGACCGTCGCGGCGCGCACGACCTCGAGCGCCTCCGCGTCGCCCGGCCACACCTGGGTGGGTCCGTAGTGCTGGCGCAGGAGGGCGAAGATCCGCCGCTCCGACTCGTTCCGGGTGGCGGCAGTGATCTCGCGGCGCTGGTCGGGGTCGAGCTTCAGCATCAGTCGTCGTCCGCCTCGTCGGGGGCCGCGCGGTCGATGTGCACATGGCTGGCGATGTCGAAGATCGACTCGACCCGCGAGCCCCCCGAGGTCGCCGCGTCCGGGATGCCGTCCTCGTTGTCGTCCGGCATCTTCGGCGTCGGCGACGGCACCGCCGCGCTGGTCGGGTAGACCGCGTTGGCGCCCTTCTCGAGCAGGACCACGCGCGACCTGACCGTCCGCGCCGCGTTGTACAGCCGGAGGTACGCCGCCCGCCGGGTCGCGCCCGTCATCTGCTTCGCACCGACCGGCTGCATGTCGAGCGCGCCGCCGTGCTGGTGGTTGCTGTTGGGGACCGTGCTGCCGGCGGCGCGGTTGCGCCGCGGGTTGCGCCACCCGCTCGAGACGTAGACCTTCTCGCCGTACGCGGCCTCGGTCGCGGTCAGGAGCTCGGTCATCGCCGAGTCGAGGATGAGCTGGTAGTTACCGCGCAGGTCGGCGCGGTTGGTCTCCTTGATCCGGGTGCGGTACGGGACGTGCAGCGTGAAGCCGTCTCGCCACATGCGCTGGTCGACGTACTCCTGGCGGATGATGTCGCGCTCGTCCTGCGTCACCATCTCGACGATCTCGTGCGACTTGCCCTCGTGGGTGATCGTGGCCTTGATGCGGTACTGGACCGGCGGGTTGGGCTTGCGCGAGGCAGAGATCGGCCGCTGCGCATTGGTGACCTCCGGCGTGTAATCGAAGCGGTTGCCGGTGCCCGTGCGCTTCTGGATCGTGCCGCTGTGATCGCCGATCGGCGTGACCTCCCACGTCGCCGACGCGCCGGCCGGCTCGGCCACGCGGACGCTCAGCGTGCGGAACTTCTTGCTCGCGTCCTTGCCGACGAGGAAGATGAACTTCCTGGCGAGGACCCACTCCTGCTCCGAATAGCGGGTCTTCGCGGTGTACTGGCTGCGATGCTCGAGGCGGATCTGCGGCGGACAGGTCGCACAGTCGCCGCCGGCCGGCTTGTCGCCGAGCTGCTGATCGGCGGCGGCGCCGGCGTTCTCCATCTTCTTCGAGAAGCGGGTCGTGTCGCCCTGGATCGGCTCCGGCGAGACGGCCTTGCCGGTGAAGCTGCCGAGCGGCCCCGAGGTCGTCGGGGACAGCATGTCCCGCGTGAACCTCGGCGCCGTCAGCCCTGTATCCTGAGGTCCGCCCATCGCCCTGCCACCCGTCCCGCACGCGACATTAACAGCCCTCGCCGCGGAAGATCAATCCGGGGCCGCGGGTCGCCCGACGCAGACGCGACGGCGTCCGCGCGAGCCTCGACTCGTCATCCGACCGATGCATCGGTGAGCGCGGCCAGCTCGTGCCCCGACTCGTAGAGCATCGCGTCGAGGTGGCGCAGCAGGTCGGCTCGCTGGTCGGCGGTGAGCACCGGCGCGACCGTCCGCAGCACCCGCGGGTCGTAGTAGCGAAAGAACACGCGGTGCGCTTCGCCCGCGAGGTCGACCATCAGGAAGCGCCGCAGCTGGCGACGCACGACCTCGAACTCGGCGCCGCTGACGACGAAGATGCCCCACGCCTCGCCCCAGCCCTCGCCGACGATCCGCTCGAGCAGACCGGAGCCTCGCTCGAGGTGGACCAGGTACGGCGCGACGTCGTCGAAGGCGCGCCCCTGCTCGCCGTCGTAGAGCGAGGCGTAGGGATCGACGCTCTCCTCGATCAGCTCGAGCGGGCGATCGGCGCGGGCGGCGTCGACGATCGCGTACAGCGTGCCGGCGTCGCGCAGGCCGCGGAGCTGCGCGAGGGCGGCGAGCGCGGCCTCGCCGGGGTCCACGGGCGCCGGCGGCGGGGTGTAATCCTCGACCAGGAAGCGGTAGGTCGTGCGACCGGCCTGCATCCACCCGCGGTTGGCCATCTCGCCGGTCCAGCACGGCTCGCCGCCGACGCTGATCCGGTGCGGGTCGATGGCCTGCACGTGCGCGCAGACCCCGTCCCACACGATCTGGAATTGCGGGCTGCCGGCCCGATCGCCGTGGACCACGACCTCGGCGTTCGCGGTGCCGACAGTGCGCGCGACCCCCGGCTCGAGCACGATCTTGCGGAAGCTCTCGCGCCCCGACCACACTTGCAAGACGCCGCGACGGCGCCGCGGCGGGCCCGACGCGAGCAGGTGATAGCGGGCGAATGTGTAGTCGAGCTCCGCCAGCCAGTCGGCGTATTCGGGGTCGAGCTCGGCGAAGTCGCGGACCGCGAGCGGGCCGAGGTTGGTGCGCCCGCGATCGTCGGGGTGCGGCACGCGGCCGCGGGCGGTCTCGCGGGCCATGAATTCGAGCTGGCCCTCGATCTGCCGCAGCACCGGCCAGCGCGACGGATCGTAGGCCCGGGTGCGCGCGCGGGCCTCGGCGAGCACCTCGGCGAAGGCGTCGCGCGACGTGATGCGCATCAGCCCGGGCACGCCTCAGCCCTCCGCCGACGGGTGGAACTTCCTCGGGATCATCACCTGCGTCGCTCCGCCGGGGCAGTACACCGCCAGCAGCGTGTCCTTGCGCGGATCCTTGAGCGACCAGTCGTCGACGATCGGCGCCGCGGTGCTCTGCAGGCCCAGCGCGGGGTCGCCGAACTCGACCTCGCGCGGCTCGCGGACCAGCGGCGGCGGGCCCGGCTTGCCGTCGACCAGGCCGTAGCTGATCGGCGAGCAGCCGACCTGCTCGGGGGTGATCCTCGGATCGAGCGTGAAGTACTGGCCGACGCCGGCGCCGGGGATCGACCGCTGGTGCATGGTCTGACCGGCGAACGAGCGCACGACGACGGGCTGCTCGAGGTCGATGCCCTTGATGTGGGAGAGGATGTCGCTCGGCTTGATGGGGCCGGTCGCGTGGGCGGCGTAGAACTGATAGGCGACGGCGTAGCGGGCCTGCTGGCGCGCCTCCGACAGGCCGTCGTCCTCGTCGAGCTGGCCGGCGAGCTCGTGCTTGGAGAGGTCGAGGTCGGCGAAGGCGTCGCGCCCCGAGCGCCCGCCCGGCGGCGGCGCTTCGTCGTCGAGGGTGGCGGTCTCGACGTCGGGCTCGTCGGGCTCGGCCGAGTCGTCGTGGCTGTCGAACTCCTGCCGCTTGCGCTCGCACTCCTCACAAAAGGGCGTGCCGATCCTCGCGGCAGTGCGGAAGACGAAGCTCTGCGTCGAGTCGCCGATCACCACCGAGGGGCAGCCGCCGACGATCCGGTCGCCGCCGACGTGGACCGCAGGATCGGTGCGGCGCGCCGCCTGACGGTGATTGATCAGGACCGTCGCCGAGCCCTGCTTGATGCGATCGCTCGGGCCCACCGGGAAGCACACGACGCTGTCGCCCTTGCGCGCGGCCGGCAAGAAGCCGACGAGGACGTTGGCGCTGCCGCTGAAGATCGGGCCGCCGACGTGCGGTACCGGACCGGGCTCGACCTTCGGACAGACGTGAAAGTCGCTGATGCGAGCGGCGTCGGGCATGCGTGCTGGAGCGTCCGGCAGCGTAACAAAAACCGCCGACGCGCGGCGCGCAGGGCCGGCGTGGCGGATCGGCTGCCATTGCCATCATGCGATCCACGGGTCGGCAGATGTGTGAATGTCGATATCGCGCGGCGCGATTTCGCCGGAACAATGGACAGAGGCCGTCCGTCGCGGGCATGATGCGGGGTCCTCCGTGCCCGCTCCCTTCTCGCCGCGCGTGGGCGACCGTGTCCGCGATCGCTATGAACTCATGACTCCGCTGCGCGCCGACGGCCCGGCGCAGGTGTTCGCGGCCGTCGATCACCAGGTCGGACGCGAGGTGGAGCTCACCCTGTTCGATCCGGCGCACGCCAAGGCGGACGTTTGGGACCGGTTTTCCCGCCTGATCACCGCGGCGACCGCGGCCAAGATCCCGGGCCTGGTGCTGCCCCGCGGCGTCACCCGCACGGCACCGACGCCGCCCTGCTGCGTGGCCGACCTGCAGATGGCGCGCGGTCTCGATCGCCGCGTCGAGGAGGGACCGATGCCGTGGCAACGCGCGCTGACGCTGTGCGAGCGGGTGGCGGAGATCGTGGAGCGGGCCCACGCGGCCACCGGCGCGGCCCACCGGGCGCTGACGCCGGCGCGCTGCGTGCTCACGGCGCGCGGGGACGTGAAGGTGCTCGACTTCGGGATCGCCGAGCTGGCGCCCGGCCACGCCGACGATTCACCCTACCGCGCGCCCGAGAAGCTGCCCGCCGGCCCTCGCAGCGACGTCTATGCAATCGGCGTGATGCTCCACGAATTGCTGGCAGGCCAGCGCGCGCCCGCCGGTCCGCTGCCGCAGCGGAGCCCCCCGGCCGATGCGAACCGCGAGGTGGAGGCGCTGCTGGCTCGCGCCACCGCCACCGATCCGGAGCGACGCCACCCCGATCCGGCCGCGCTGCGGGCCGCCATGCGCGCGCTGCTCGACGCGGACGAGAAGGCCGCCGCGGCGAAGACGGCCGCGGAGAAGGCCGCCGCAGAGGCCGAGGCCGAGGCGAGGGCCGCAGAGGCCAAGGCTGCGGAGGCCAAGGCCGCAGAGGCCAGGGCCGCCGCGGCCAAGGCCGCCGCCGAGGCCAAGGCCGCGTCCGAGCGACCGCCGGCCCACGAGCCGCCCCGGGTCCTGGGCGGCACCAACCTGTCCGCAGGGACATCCACTTCGCCGGCCGACGAGCTGCCGCTCCTCCCGGTCGCCGACGACCTGTCCGCAGGGACATCCCATGCGTCGTCCCGGCGAGGATCCGACGGATCGCCGGGCAAAGGCGACCTGTCCGCAGGGACATCCCACGCGCCGCCCCCGTCGCCCCCGCGAGGGGCCGGCGGGTCGCCGGGCAGAGGCGACCTGTCCGAAGGGACATCCGGCCCACCGCCGCGCTCGCCGACGCCGCAGTCGGGCTCGTCGCTCGCCCTCGGCGAGCTCGCGGGCTCGCGCCTCCCCGGCTCGGCGTCTCCTTCGCGCTCCTATCCGACCCTCGCCAGCGATCCATCGCCCTCCGCCTCGTCCTCGACGTCCGGGTCGCGCCCGCGCGGGTCGACTTCGCCGTCCCGTTCTCATCCGACGATCGCTCCCGTCGACCCCTCGGCGTCGTCCTCGACGTCCTCGCCGAATCGCGCCCGCGTCCCCGGATCGGCGTCGCCCTCCCGCTCGCACCCGACTCTCTCGTCCTCAAAGCTCGAGCCCGCAGCCTCGGCGTCGACGTCCTCGCCGAATCGCGCCCGCGTCCCCGGATCGGCGTCGCCCTCGCGCTCGCACCCGACTCTCCCGTCCTCCCAGCTCGAGCCCGCAGCCTCGTCCTCGTCGTCCTCCCTCAACCGCGCCCGCGTCCCCGGATCGGCGTCGCCCTCGCGCTCGCACCCGACTCTCCCGTCCTCCCAGCTCGAGCCCGCAGCCTCGTCCTCGTCGTCCTCCCTCAACCGCGCCCGCGTCCCCGGATCGGCGTCGCCCTCCCGCTCGCACCCGACTCTCTCGTCCGCCCAGCTCGAGCCCGCAGCCTCGTCCTCGTCGTCCTCCCTCAGCCGCACCCGCGTCCCCGGATCGGCGTCGCCCTCCCGCTCCCATCCGACTCTCTCGTCCGCGCAAGCCCAGGCCGCCGCTTCCTCGTCCTCGCTCTCGCGTCCGCGACCGCCCGGCGCCGCGCCCTCCCGCTCCTATCCGACCCTCTCGCAGTCCGGGTCTCCGCCGCCCTTGCCCGCGGACCGCACCGAGGTGCTCTCGCACAGCGCGATCGTGGCCCGCAGCACCGGCTCGCACCCGCCGGTGCCCGCGGCCGACAAGACCGAGGTGACCCCGCGACGCTCGGTGCGAGGCCTGCCCGGCGAGAGCTCGCGCGGCGCGGCGGCCTCCGGCGCGGCCGGGCGACGCGACGACGCCGCCTCCTCCCATTCATCGGGCCTCGGCGATTCGACGGTCGTCGCCCGCGCCCCCACCAATCAGCCCACCGAGGAATTGCCCGTACCAGCCTTCGCCAGCGCGCCGCGCGGCCACGTCGATCCGCCGACCGATCAATTGCCGCTACCGCCCTTCGCCGACGCCCGGAGCCGCCACGTCGATCCGCCGACCGATCAATTGCCGGTACCGCCCTTCGCCGACGTCCGCGGCCGTCACGTCGATCCGCCGACCGATCAATTGCCGCTGCCGCCCTTCGCCGCCGCCAGGGGCCGCCACGTCGATCCGCCGACCGATCAATTGCCGCTGCCGCCCTTCGCCGACGCCCGCGGCCGCCACGTCGATCCGCCGACCGATCAATTGCCGCTGCCGCCCTTCGCCGACGCGACGCAGGTGCTCCGCGCCGACGATCTGCGCGCGCCCCTGCCCCCGGTGAGCGATCCGGACGCCACCCGGATCTGGCGAAGGCCGCCGGATCCGTCCGAGCTCGTCGAGCCGGCGCCCGCGCCCGTCGCTCCCGAGTCGACGATGATGCTGCCCACCAGCGGGGAAACCGTCGTGCGACGCCCCTCGCCTGTCCCCCGGGTCAGGTCGCTGCTCACCGACATCGCCGGGTGGCCGCTGCGGAAGAAGCTGCTCCTCGTCAACGTCGGCCTCGCGCTCGTCATCTTGATCGGCGTGCTGGCGGCCGTCGCCTGCTAGCCGCGGCACGCGGCGGCGGGAAGCAGCGGGGGATCGGCCTCGCCACGTGCGACGGCCGCCCGCGATCCGAACATCGATCTCCGCGATCTTCACCCTCGCCGTAACAGCGCTCTCTGCACCGAACCATCGTTCGGGCCGGTACCCGGACAACGAGGAGGAGCCCGCGAACGCACCCCTGCGGGGCTGAGGCGACGCTTCCCCGCGCCGCAATGACCCCAGCAGTCCTTCGATCGCCTTGCAGGGTCGTCGCCTGCTCTGTAGCATCTTGTGAAGAGCGACCCACAAAAGCGCGGAGGGCCACGCGGAGACCGCCATGCGCCCACCGACGCCTTCGCCCGGCCTGACGGTTGCATTGTCCCGGCGACCGCTCATTACCCAGGGAGGCATGACGCGCGGAGGGGTGATCGTTTCTCACCGCTCGCCGCACTACATCCAGCCGGATGGCTCCGGAGCCAGCCCTCGCCCAGAAAGGCCCCCCGATGAACCAAACGATCTTGCTCACCGGCTCCGCGGGCCTGATAGGCACCGCGCTCACGGCCCATCTACGGCCCCTGAACCTCGACGTGCGTACCCTCGATCTGCGCGACCCGGGCGGCCCCGGCGACATCCGGGACGCTGAAACGGTCCGTCGCGCCGTCCTGAAATGTACTGGCATTATTCACCTCGCCGCCGTCTCACGCGTGGTCTGGGGCGAGCGTGACCCGGCGGCGTGTCGCGCGACCAATATCCGCGGCACGCGCCTCATCCTCGAGGCCGCCCACGCATCCCCTATCCGGCCGTGGGTGATCTTCGCCAGCAGCCGCGAGGTCTACGGCCAACCTCGGCGCCTGCCCGTCACGGAAGACGCCGCGCTCGCGCCGATCAACGTCTACGGCGACACCAAGGTCGCCGGGGAGCGGCTCGTCGCCGAGGCGCGCGGCCTCGGTCTGGGCGTCGCGATCGTCCGCCTGTCCAACGTCTACGGCAGCCTCGCCGATCACCACGATCGCGTCATACCGGCCTTCGTGCGCGCCGCGGTCCGCGGGGCCCCGCTGCGCGTCGACGGGCCGGGGCACACTTTCGACTTCACCCACGTCGACGATACCGCCTGCGGGATCGCCGTGCTCGCCGCAATGCTCGCGCGCGGAGAATCACCGCCGCCGCCGATCCACTTCCTCACCGGCCAGCCGACCACGCTCGGCGAGCTCGCGGCCCTCGCGGTCGAGCTCGCAGGCACCCGCGCCCCGATCGTCGGCGCCCCGCCGCGTGACTTCGACGTCGCCCGCTTCTTCGGCGACCCTGCCCGCGCCCACCGGCTCCTCGGCTGGTCGCCACGAGTCCCCCTGCGCGAGGGCCTGGCTCGCTTCATCGCCGCCGTTCGTGCGGAGGAGGGTGCTTCACCATGAAGATCGTCCAGGTCATCCACGGCTACCCGATGCGCTACAACGCCGGCTCCGAGGTCTACACCCAGACCCTGTGCCACGGCCTCGCCGGGCGCCACGAGGTCCACGTCTTTACCCGCGAGGAGGACAGCTTCGCCCCCGACGACGCTGTCTGCCGCGAGCACGACCGCGACGACCCGCGGGTCTCGCTGCACGTCGTCAACAACCCCCGCAGCCGCGATCGCTACCGCCAGGCCGGCATCGACCGCCGCTTCGCCGAGCTGCTCGATCGACTCCGCCCCGACCTCGTCCACGTCGGCCACCTCAATCACCTCTCCACCTCGCTCGTCCTCGAGGCCGCACGCCGCGAGCTCCCGATCGTCTACACCTTGCATGATTACTGGCTCATGTGTCCTCGGGGACAGTTCATGCAGATGCACCCCGAAGACCCGCGAGATCTGTGGGCCGCCTGTGACGGCCAGGACGATCGCAAGTGCGCCCAGCGGTGCTACGCCCGCTACTTCTCCGGCGCTCCGGACGAGCACGAGCGCGACCTGGCCTACTGGACAGACTGGGTCGCCCGCCGCATGAAGCACGTCCGCGAGGTCGCCGAGCACGTCGATCTCTTCATCGCCCCCGCCCGCTATCTCCACCGGCGTTACCGCGATGAGTTCGGCCTCCCCGAACGCAAGCTCGTCTACCTCGATTATGGCTTCGACCGCTCCCGCCTCGCCGGCCGGTCGCGCCGCCCCGGCGAGCCGTTCACCTTCGGCTACATCGGCACGCACATCCCGGCCAAGGGCATCCATCACCTGCTCGACGCCTTCGGCCGCGTCCGCGGCGACGCCCGCCTGCGGATCTGGGGCCGCCCGCGCGGTCAGGACACGGATGCGCTGCAGGACCTGGCCCGACGGCTCCCCGGCGACGCCGAGGCCCGCGTCGAGTGGCGCCCCGAATACCGCAACCAGGACATCGTCCGCGACGTCTTCGATCACATCGACGCGATCGTCGTGCCTTCGATATGGGTCGAGAACTCGCCGCTCGTGATCCATGAGGCCCAGCAGGTAAGGCTCCCCGTGATCACCGCCGACGTCGGCGGTATGGCCGAATACGTGCACCACGAGGTCAACGGGCTGCTGTTCGCCCACCGTGATCCCGCCGCCCTCGCGCAGCAGATGCAGCGCCTGGCCGACGCCCCCGCGCTCGCCCGCCGCCTCGGCGCACGCGGCTACCTCGGCAGCGAGACCGGCGACATCCCCGACATCCGCGACCACGTCGCCGCGATCGAGGCGCTCTACACCGACGTCCTCCGCCGCCGCGACTCCGCCCGCGTCGGCGCACGCCAGGGCCCCTGGCGCGTCACCTTCGACACCAACCCCGACACCTGCAACCTGCGCTGCATCATGTGCGAGGAGCACTCGCCGCACAGCCTGCTGCAGATCCAGCGCAAGGAGTCGGGCAAGCCGCGCCGGCTGATGCCGTTCGAGCTGCTGCGCCGCGTCTTCGTCGAGGCCGCGCGCAACGGCATGCGTGAGATGATCCCCTCGACCATGGGTGAGCCGCTCCTCTACGACCACTTCGAGGAGATCCTGGCGCTCTGCCGCGACCACGCGGTCAAGCTCAACTTGACCACCAACGGCACCTTCCCGCGCCTCGGCGCGCGCGCCTGGGCCGAGCGGCTCGTCCCCGTCACCTCCGACGTCAAGATCTCCTGGAACGGCGCGACCGCCGGTACTCACGAGCAGATCATGCTCGGCGCCCGCTGGGAGCAGGTCCTCCACAACGTCCGCGAATTCATCGCCGTCCGCGACGCTCACGCCGCCGCCGGTGACGGCCGCTGCCGCGTCACCTTCCAGCTCACCTTCCTCGAGGCCAACGTCCGCGAGCTCGCCGACATCGTCCGCCTGGCGATCGGGCTCGGCGTCGACCGAGTCAAGGGCCATCACCTCTGGGCCCACTTCGACGCGATCGCGGGGTTGTCGATGCGCCGCGACGCCGCTGCGATCGCTCGCTGGAATGACGCAGTGACGGACGCCCGCGCGGTCGCCCGCGACAACCCGCTCCCCAACGGCGAGCGGATCGTGCTCGAGAACATCTTCCCGCTCGACCCCGACGCGCAGGCGGACATCGCCCCCGGCGGCCCCTGCCCGTTTCTGGGCCAGGAGGCCTGGGTCAGCGCCGAGGGCCGCTTCGACCCCTGCTGCGCCCCCGACGCGCAGCGCCGGACCCTCGGCGAGTTCGGCGACCTCCACGAGCGCGGCATCATGGACATCTGGAACGGCGAGCCCTACCGACAGCTCGTCAGGACCTACCGCAATCGCATGCTGTGCCTCGGCTGCAACATGCGCAGGCCCGTGGAGGCGTCATGACCGGCGCCATCGAATGGGTCCACACCCGTGTCAGCGACGACGCCACGCATCACCTGCTCGACGGCCGTCCGCTCTACGCCGACCGCTTCGATACCGTCCTCAAGTTCCACGCCCCGGGCCTCGCTCCCGTGCGCCGCGGCCACGAGGCGTGGCACGTCGACGTCCACGGTCGCCCCGCCTACGCACGCCGGTTCCTCGCCACATTCGGCTTCTACGAGGGGTTGTCCGCCGTCACCGGCCCCGACGGTTGGCATCACATTCACCCCGACGGCCGCGACCTCGCGCCGGCCCGACACGACTGGTGCGGCAACTTCCAGGGCACCCGCTGCACCGTCCGCGGCCCGTCCGGCCGCTATCACCACATCGACCATGAGGGTCACGCGGCCTACTCCGCTCGCTGGCGCTACGCCGGCGACTACCGCGACGGCTTCGCCGTCGTCCAGCGCGACGACGGCCTGTCGAGCCACATCGACGAGCACGGCCGGCCGCTCCACGACCGCTGGCTGCTCGACCTCGACGTCTTCCACAAGGGCTTCGCGCGCGCCCGCGACGGGCGCGGCTGGATGCACGTCGACCGCCACGGTCGCCCGATCTACCCCCGCCGCTTCGCCGCGGTCGAGCCGTTCTACAATGGCCAGGCCCGCGTCGAGTGTCATGACGGCAGCCTCGAGATCATCGATGAGACGGGCCGGCGCCTCGTCGGGCTCCGCGATCCCTCGGAGTGAAGGGCTCCTCGCCACGGTGACCATTCGAAGAATACGCAGCCTCTCCAACCTTCTCGATGAGGGCGCGACAGCCCGTGTCCACGCTGTCGGGAAGAGCTACCGAACGAGTCCGCTGGCGCCCTTCGGGGTGGGTCGTACGTAGCTCTTGGTCTCGACGGAAGCCTTCACGGATTCGACGCAAGCGGCGATGTCTCGCCGCCGTCGCTCGGAACCGCAGTCGAGCGCATCGATCACGAAGACCTTGTCGCGGCAGTCTCCGCTCGCCTGCTCGAGGGCATCGCGGACGCCCGGCGACGAGGCCACGATCGCGTTACAGTAGGGAGCGAGCGCGGCCACGCGGGCGATCGTGGATACGTGCGTGTCCTCGGCGATGGCGATCAGCGCGACCCCCGAAGGAAGCTGCGCCGCGCCCGCCGGGGACACCGCGCCGTCGACGTCGACGAGGACGCACGGAGCGCTCGGTCGGATCGCCAGGTCGAGGCTCGCCTGCCGCGCGGCCGCGTCGTCGCGCCGTGGCTGGAGGAAACGATGCCGAATCGTCGTCCGCTCCGCTCGCGTCGAGGCGGGTGTGAACCGACCGGCGACGAAGAGCGCCTGCGCATCGAAGACGTCCGGATCGAGCGCGCCCGCGATCCGCTCGCAGAACCCCAGCGATGCCGCCGGATCTGCCGCCCCGACGGCGAAGTACACCGGCCAGCGTCGTCCGGATGCGGTCGCGGGCGACGCAGCGAGCCCGAGCCGAGGTAGCTTCGACCCGAGCACGTCCTCGCACACGCTCACGATCCGCTCGGAGTACTCTCCGAATCGGTACGTGGCGCGGACGCGTCGCTCGGCCCGCGCGCCGATCGCCGCACGGAGCGCTTCGTCCTCGACGAGCTCCACCAATCGATCGGCCATGGCGACGCGATCGAACGGCGCCACGACGATGCCCGCGCCCTCCGCGAGCGCTTCGGGCGCGCCTCCCGATTCGGCGAACGCGATCACGGGCAGCGCGCACGCCATCGCCTCCTGGACGACGAGCGGGAACGGATCGGCGCGCGAGGTGAGGAGGAAGATGTCGCTGCACGCGAAGTACGCCTCGGGGTCACCGACGGGTGGGATGAACTTCACGCGCTCCTCGAGCCCGGCCGCGCGGTAGTCCCAGACCGCCCAGTACTTCGACGTGTCCCACTCGGCCGGGAGGGCTCGATTGCCCTTGAGGTAGTCCTTGTCGAAGGTCGCGCCTAGCCAGATGAAGAACACGCGCTTGTCGCCCGCGACGCGGCTCAGGACCTGGCGCGCGATGTCGACGAAGATGTCGATGCCCTTGCGCCCGTCGGCCGTCCCACATCCCATCACGACGATATCGCCCTCTTCGACGCCGTGCGCGCCGAGCAGACGCGCTCGCGTCCCCCAATGACTCCGCCCGAAATTGTCGCGGGTCAGGCCCTGCGGATAGACGACGGACTTCGTCGTGCTCGCCGGAGCGGCGCGGCCGAGCCGAGCGGCGACGAACATGGCCGGGCATATCAGGCGCGAGGAGTCTTCGACCAGCGCGGCGATCGTCGACGCCGGGTAGAACTCCGCGAATTCGTGGATGAGCGATACGATCGGGACGCCGCGCTGCGCGAAGTAGCGGACGTACGGCCACGTCTCCGCGCTGTTGCAGATCGCCAAGACCGGCGGATCGTCCGCGAAGAGGTCGAGCAGGTCGGCGAGCTCTCCGTCGAAATCGGCCTGCGACACCCGGCCGCTCCACAGCTGGCTCCGATGCTTCTGCTTCACGAACACGTGCGAGACCTGCTCGAGCTCCTCGACCAGCGGGCCGCCGACGTCGAGCACCGAGATGCATTCGACGTCGAGGTTCCTCGACAACCACTTCACGACGCCGAGCATGATCGCCGGCGCGCCCGTCCGTCCTCCGTCGTGGCCGACGATCAGGATGCGCGGCCTCCGAAGGCCGGACCGCCGGGCAGCGAGACGCGCCTCGAAGTACTCGACGAACCCGCTCTCGCCCTGGAACGAGCGCTCGGGCCACGAGGACCAGATATAAGGCAGGCTGATCAGCTGATTGGGCGCGCGACCTCCGGCGCACCCGTGTTCGAGGATATGGGTGACCGGACAGTCCTTGGGCTCGTGAATATAGTTCCGCTCGTAGAACGCAGGGTCATGGAAGGGCGTGGTCCGCGGCCGCCGATGAGGCGGTCGAGCCGCGAGGTCGCCCAGCAGGAGCTCGTGCTCCGGCGCGAGATTCTCGATCTGGCGGCGATAGAACTCCGGATCGAACACAGGGTTCGGCCAGCGATCCTCGGCGTGTCCGCTCGTGAGGTAATGCAGGAACGGGTCCTTGCCCGCGAGATCGACGTCCGGATTCGTCCGCACGTAAAAGCCGCGCTTGAACAGGCGGTTCGGCGTCGGACGTCTCGCCGGAGCGAGGCGCAGGTATGCGACGAGAGAGTTCGTCTCGCGATTCGCCTTCGTCCAGGACGGATCGACGAGCGCCATCTCGCGCCTGAACTCGCCCTCGTGGAACAGCGGGTGGAACGAGTTCTCCGGGAGCGGCGGCATCCGAAGGAACTGGGCGAGCACGTTCTCGTCGGGATCGAGCGTCGCCGCGAGCTTCGTCGCGAACCAATCCGTATCGAAGAGCGGATTCGGATCGAGCCCGTGCGCCGCGCCGGCCGCGAAGTAGTGGAGGACCGGCGTCGTGCTCCGCTCGCCGCGGCGCTCGAGCTGCGTTCCGTAGAAGTCGCGGTCGAAGACCGTCAACAGCTCGTCGACGCGCTCCTCGATTCGTGGGTGACGCGTGACGAGCTCGGCGACCTCGGATGCGAGAGGAACCGGGTCGTGCGCCGTCCGGAAATCGTGCGCGAGGTAGTCGACGTACGGATCGAGATCCTCGCGGACCCGCCGGCGTGCGCCGAGGTCGTAGGACGCGTGCTCGAACACGGTCGTCGGGACGAACCCACGCGCCCACCCTCCCTGCAGGTAATGGAGCGGCGGGACGAGCCCGCGCTGAGCGATCACGGGATCGAAGGCGAGGTATCGCCTCAGGTCGAACAGCGGATGAAATCGACGGCCCTCGCGTGAACCGGACACGAGGTAGTGAGCGAGCGGGTTCGTCCCCGAGTCACTCACGTCCCGGTGGATCTCGCAGTAGTACGCAGCGTCGAAGAGCGGGTGCGGTGACGCGAGCGTCGAGCCCCCGTTGCGGAGGTAGTCGAGGATCAGCGGCTCCTCGGGCACCTCGAGACCGAGACGCGCGAGCTCCTGCGCGTAGAACTCCTCGTCGAAGAGCCGCACGAATTCGGGCAGGAGCCGGACCCATTCGGGCCGAAACGCCTCGAGCTGCGCCTGGAGCGCGAAGAGTTCGGTCGCTGTCGGAAGCGTGGGACGGTACGAGTGCATGTTCGCGTGGACTCCGGAGCAGCGTCGCACGTCGACTGTGAGGCTCACCCCGTCACAAGGGTTCGGCCCCGGAACTCTCGGCGCGAATGACCGCGATCATCTCCGCGAGGCCCTCGCGCAAGGACACCTGCGGCGTCCATCCGAGCAAGGCCTGGGCCCGCCCGGGCGAGCCATAGAAGCGGGCGACGTCGAAGCCGCGCGGCGGCGCCTCGACGACGGCGGAGGAAGAGCTCGCGTGCTGGATGACGAGAGCCGCGAGTTCGCCGAGGGTGGTCGGCTGGCCCGTAAGGAAGTGTATCGGCGGCGGTGATTCACCGCCGGCCAGCAAGTCGACCACTCCCAGGAGGCCGCGGGCGACATCCCGGACGTGCGTGAAATCGAAGGTGTGGCCCGACCCATCGACACGTAACAGGGCACCGCGCACAGCGGCGCGTACGAACGCCGGGACGACCCGATCCGGGTGGTCCGCAGGGTTGCCGTACACGTTCGACAGGCGCACGATCGCGGTGCGCAGACCGTGCCGCCGCGCCTCGACCACGAGCTGTTCGCCGGCGACCTTGCTGCGCCCGTAGACGTTGATGGGCGCGAGCCGAGCGTCCTCGTCGACGGGGAGCTCGTCGGGTTGGCCGTAGACCTCGCGGCTGCTGGCGAACACCACCCACGGCCGCTGAGGCGCCGCGGCCGCCGCCTCCAGCACCACGCGAGTACCGCCGATGTTGACCGCCTCGCACAGCGCCGGGTCTCGCTCGCCCCAGATGACCCGAGAGACCGCCGCCAGATGAACGATGCCGCTGCAACCGGCGACGGCGCGGGCGACAGCGCCCCGGTCGCGCACGTCCTCTGCCTCGGGAGCACGAAGATCCAGGGTGCGCAGCTCGCATCCGCGGCCTCGCAGTTGGTGCACCAGCGCGGTGCCGACGAGGCCTTCAGATCCGGTGATCAGAATTGAATGAGTCAAGAGGTTGCCCCGGGCGAGGCGGAACTGGGCAGAGCGGCACGGAATCGATATACGCTCATTCGCCCGGCCGCCGCTCTCGGCGCGCCACGAAATGTGCGGATGATGACACCGGTGGCGAGAACCGCCGCGATCACAGGAGTGCGATCATTCGCTCGAATTTGCCCTCGGGCCCCGCCGATGCCGGATCCTTTCGCCGTGAAGGCTGAATATGCTTTGTGCGGTGGTCAAACCGGATCGGGCGCAGGCGAGAAAACGGCGTCCGATGCAGTTCGAGATCCAGCCGCTCGAATTCAATCGGACAGAGCATCTCCAGGCGCGGCCACGGCTGCACCTTCCGTGTGAGCCCCGCGACAGTCACGTACGCGCGACTTTACGGCGAGCGCCTGCTCCGCGCCCGAGCCCAGGGGATCCGGCGGCCCGCTCGACGAGCGGTGATGCTCGAGAAGCGCCCGCGCGCGGGCGAGGCGCCTCGGGTCAGTGCATCGAGACCTGCATGCGATTGGCGAGGTTGATCAGGCCGATGCCGGCGGTCAGCGCCGCGATCTGCTGGTCGCTGAAGTGCCGCCGCAGGCGCGCTCGCAGCGGCCCGTAGTCGGTCTTGCGGTCGAGGACGGTGAGCGCCTCGGTCCACGCCAGCGCGGCCTTCTCGGGCTCGGTGAAGTCGGAGACGTGCTCCCAGACGATGAGGCGGTCGAGCCGGTCCTGGGTCTCGCCGTGCTCGCGGGCCTCGCGGAGGTGCATCTTGAGGCAGTTGGCGCAGCCGTTGATCTGCGAGGCCCGCGTGACCACCAGGTGCTTGATGGTACGGTCGAAGCCGAGGGCCTCGATCTCGCGGTGCAAGGCCATCACCGCCTTGATGACGTCGGGGAGCAGCAGGTCGAGCCGGATGGGTTGGGTGTCGCTCATGGTGTCGGTTCCTTCACAGGCTTGAAGAGC
The DNA here is from genome assembly GCF_026965555.1 of Nannocystis punicea. Lineage (GTDB taxonomy): Bacteria > Myxococcota_A > Polyangia > Nannocystales > Nannocystaceae > Nannocystis > Nannocystis punicea. The sequence continues at coordinate 9,117,356 of NZ_CP114040.1, forward strand.
GAGCCGGCCGGGTTGTGACACGCGACAAAGAATTTTTTCGAGGCGCTCCGCGCGGGGTGCGCGGATCGCCGCTGGGGCGTCGCGCAGTTCGGGCTTCTCAGGGAAGACCGAGCCGAGAGAGGGCCTCGTCCTGCGGTGTCTCTTCGGCCGACCTGCGCGTCGAGCTGGGGGGCGATTTTCAGCCGGCGAAATTGAAACGCGGGCGCTGGTCACTTGCCGGTCGAGGGCCCGCCTGGGGGTCCACGCGAGCGGCAGATCCGAGCCCGCTCGGCGCCGTCGTGCGCAAGTGCCTCGTTCCTCGCAGGTCCAGCCCGGCCGGCTTGCGCCATGGGTGCGTCCAATGCTCGATTCGAACGCCATGGATTCGTCGGAGAGACCGCTCTCCGCCATGCAAGAACAACTCTGGGTGCTCGCTCGACTCGACCCGGAGTCTCCGGTCTACAACACCTTGTGGTCGATCGACCTGCCGTTCGCCGTCGACGCCGACGCCATGGAGCGGAGCCTCGCCACGCTCGTGCGGCGCCACGCGGCGCTGCGGACGATCTTCGTCGCGCAGGACGGCGGCCCGGTGCAGATCGTCCGGCCCGCGCCGGCGCTGCGCCTCCCGCTGCTCGCGCTGGACGCTCCGGGGCCCGACGGCGCGGTCCCGCCGGCGAGCGAACGCGCGGCGGAGCTGCAGCGGATCGCCACGGAGGAGCTGCGGCGGCCGATCGATCTGGCGCGCGGTCCCCTGTTTCGGGCGCTGCTCGTCCGCCTCGCCGACGAGCGCTTCAAGCTCCTCCTCTGCATCCATCACATCGTCATCGACGGATACTCGGGGTACAAGATCCTGCTCCCCGAGCTGCTCGAGTGCTACGAATCACTGGCCGCCGGCCGCCGCCCCCAGCTCACGCCGGCGCGGCTCCAGATAGCGGATTACGCCGCGCTGCAGCGACAGGCCCTGAGCGACGAGGTGCGAGCGCGGCTGCTCCGCTACTGGAAACACCAGCTCGCGGATCTGCCGGCCGGGCTCGCGCTGGCCGCCGATCGCCCGCGACCCGCGGTCGTCAGCGATCGCGGCGATGTCCACGAAGAGCTGCTCCCCGGCGCCCTCCTCGATCCGCTGCGGGCGCTGGCCCGCCGCGAGGGCGTCTCGCTGTTCACCGTGATGCTCGCCGCGTATTACACGCTCCTCGCGGTCTACACCGGCCAGGCCGACCTCGCGGTGGCGACGATCGTCGCCGACCGGGACACCGCGGAGAAGCGGACGATCGTCGGTCCTCTGCTGAATACAGTGGTCCTCCGCGCGCGCGTCGACCAGGAGCTGCCAGGCTGCGAGTTCGTCCGCCGGGTCGACGAGGTGCTCCGCGGGGCCCGCGAGCACGCGGCGCTCCCGTTCGAGGCCCTCGTCCACGAGCTGCGGCCGCGCCGCGATCCCGGCGCGACTCCGCTGTTTCAGGCCGCCATCCATCGCGTCGCCTCCGCCCATTTGCGCGGGGCGACGATGACGCATCACGGCGCCACCACCGGCGCCGCGATGTTCGACCTGACCTTCGACCTGCACGACGTCCCGGAGGGAATTCGCCTGTACATCGAGTACAGGACCGACCTGTTCGCGGGCGAGACAGTCGCGCGGATGGCCGGCCACTACGCGGCGCTGTTGCGCGATCTCGGCGCGCGGCCGGGGCTCCCGCTGCGCGCGCTGACGCTGCTGACCGACCGCGAACAGGAGCAGCGCGCCGCGTGGAACCATACCGAGGTGCGCCTGCCCGAGCAGCAGTGTTTCCACGAGGTGTTCGAGGCCCGCGTGCGCGAGGCACCCGACGCGCTCGCGGCCGTCGACGGGACCACTACGATCACCTACGGCGAGCTGAACACGCGCGCCAACCGACTCGCGCGTCACCTGCGGGCCCGCGGCGTGCGGCCGGGGTCGCGCGTCGGCCTGTGCCTCGAGCGATCGATCGACGTGCTGGTCGGCCTGCTCGCCGTCGCCAAGGCCGGCGGCGCCTATGTGCCGCTCGATCCGGTCTACCCGGGCGAGCGGCTGCGATTCATGCTCGACGACGCCGGCGCGACCGTGCTCGTGACCCAGGCGCACCTCGTCGATCGCCTGCCCTCGACCGCGGCCTCGCTCGTGGTCCTCGACCGCGACCGGGCTGCGATCGCCGCTCACTGCGGCGGCGATCGGCCCTCCGGCGCCAGCCTCGACGACCTCGCCTACGTGATCTACACCTCCGGCTCCACGGGCACGCCGAAGGGCGTGGCGCTGCCGCACCGCGGCCTGTGCAATTTGTTCGGCTCCCAGCGCGCGGAGATCGGCGTGCAGCGGGGCAGCCGCGTGCTGCAGTTCGCGTCGCTGTCGTTCGACGTGTCGGTGTGGGAGATCGTGCTCTCATTGACCGCCGGGGCCACGCTCGTGCTCGGTTCGTCCGCGGCGATGATGCCGGGGCCGGCCTTGATGGCGACGCTGCGCGAGCAGGCGGTCACTGTCGCGTTGCTGCCGCCGTCGGTCCTGGCAGTGCTCCCCGAGGACGCGCCGGCGTCGTTGCCGGCGTTGACGACGATCGTCACCGGGATCGAGGCCTGCCCGCCCGCGCTCGTCGCTCGCTGGGCGTCGGGGCGCCGGTTCTTCAACGCCTACGGCCCCACCGAGGCGACCGTCTACGCGACCGCCTGCGAGTGCGTCGGCGACGACGCGATCGTCCCGATCGGCCGGGCGATCGCCAACATGCGCTGTCACGTCCTCGACGCCTGGCTGCGCCCGGTCCCGGTCGGTGTCCCCGGGGAGCTCTGGCTCGCCGGCCTCGGCCTCGCGCAGGGCTATCTCGGCCGGCCCGGGCTCACCGCGGAGCGGTTCCTCCCCGACCCGTGGAGCGGCACCCCCGGCGAGCGGATGTACCGGACCGGAGACCTCGTCCGCACGCTCCCCGACGGCCGGATCGTCTTCCTCGGCCGCGCCGACACGCAGGTGAAGATCCGCGGCTTCCGCGTCGAGCTCGGCGAGGTCGAGGCCCTGCTCCGCGGTCACGAACACGTGCAGGACGTCGTCGCAGTCGTCGCGGGGGAGCTCGCCGCGGAGCGCCGCCTGGTCGCCCTCGTCGTCCCGCGACCGACCGTCGCCGCGCCGAGCGAGGCCGAGCTGCGGCGCTGGCTCTCGCGCAGGGCTCCCGAGCACCTCGTGCCCGCGTCGTTCCGCCTCGTCGATCGCCTGCCCGTCCTGCCGAACGGCAAGGTCGATCGCCGCGCCGCGCTCGCCGAGTTCGGGCGCCGCGGCCCCGCCGGGCCGGGCGAGCTCGCCGGCGCCACCGAAGCGACCCTCGCCGCGATCTGGCAGCGCTCTCTCCGGCTGGACCGCGTCGGTCCGCACGACAACTTCTTCGATCTCGGCGGCAACTCGTTGCTGGCCGCGCAGGTCCACGACGCCCTCACGCGGGCGCTCGGACAGCCGCTGGCGATGACCGACCTGTTCCGCTTCCCCACGCTCCGCAGTTTGGCGGAGCACCTGGGCGGCGCCGCGATCGCCCTGCCCGGCTTCGAGCGCGCACGGGAGCGGGCGAAGCGGCAGCGAGGCCTCGCCGCGGGCGCCCGGTGCGACGGCATTGCGATCATCGGCATGTCCGGGCGGTTCCCCGGCGCGCGCAGCGTCGCCGAGCTGTGGCACAACCTGTGCGCCGGCGTCGACTCGATCCGCCGCTTCAGCGACGACGAGCTGCGGGCCGCCGGCGTCGAGCTCGACGTCTTGAACGATCCGAAGTACGTCAAGGCCAGGGGCATCGTCGACGACGTCGCCGGCTTCGACGCCTCCTTCTTCGGCTTCACGCCGCGCGAGGCCGAGATCCTCGACCCGCAGCACCGCCTGTTCCTCGAGTGCGCCTGGGAGGCGCTCGAGGACGCCGGCCACCACCCTGCCGCGAGCCCTGGCACGGTCGGCGTATTCGCCGGCGCGAGCGCCACGGACACCTATTATTTACACAACCTCCATCCCAACACCGAGCTGCGACGGGCGATCGGCTACCCGCTGTTCTTGACCAACGTGGCGGACTCGCTGCCCACCCGCGTCTCCTACGCGCTCGATCTCAAGGGTCCGAGCGTGGCGGTGCAGAGCGCCTGCTCGACCTCCCTCGTCGCGATCCACATGGCGTGTCGCAGCCTGCTCGACGATCAATGCGATCTGGCGCTCGCGGGCGGGGTCTCGCTCAGCTTCCCGCTGGTCTCCGGCTACCACCACCGCGAGGGCATGATCCTGGCCCCCGACGGCCGCTGCCGGGCCTTCGACGACCGCGCCGCGGGGACCGTCCCGGGCAACGGGGTCGGCGTCGTCCTGTTGAAGCGGCTCGCCGACGCCGTCGCCGACGGCGACCCGATCTACGCCGTCATTCGCGGCACTGCGATCAACAACGACGGCGCCTTCAAGGCCGGCTACACCGCGCCGAGCGTCGAGGGCCAGGCGGAGGCGATCGTCCAGGCCCACGCGGTCGCCGACGTCGCGCCCGACACGATCGGCTACGTCGAGGCGCACGGCACCGGCACCCGGCTCGGGGACCCGATCGAGATCGCCGCGCTGACGCGAGCCTTCCGCAGCGGCACCGAGCGGCGGCAGTTCTGCGCGATCGGCTCGGTGAAGACCAACCTCGGTCACCTCGACGTCGCCGCCGGCGTCGCCGGCCTCATCAAGGTCGCGCTCGCGCTCGCGCACCGGCAGCTGCCGCCGAGCCTGCACTTTTCGGCGCCGAACCAGGAGATCGACTTCGCCGCCAGCCCCTTCCGCGTCCACACCGCCTTGAGCGAGTGGCCGCGCGGCGAGCTGCCCCGGCGCGCCGGCGTCAGCTCGTTCGGCATGGGCGGCACCAACGCGCACGCGGTGCTCGAGGAGGCGCCCGAGGCGGACGCTGCCGGTCCGTCGCGGCCGTGGCAGCTCGTGCTGCTGTCGGCGCGGACGAGGCCGGCGCTCGCGGCGATGACGACCAACTTGCGCGAGCACCTGGTCGCGCACCCGGAGCTCGACCTCGCCGACGTCGGCTACACGCTCCACGTCGGCCGCAAGGAGTGGTCGCACCGGCGCGCGCTCGTCTGCCGCGACCTCGAGGACGCCGCGAACGCCCTCGCCGCGCCGGACACGGGTCGGGTGCTCACCGCCGAGGCGGACGCGGGCGAGCGCGGCGTGGTGTTCATGTTCCCGGGGCAGGGCTCGCAATACGTCGACATGGGCCGCGAGCTGTACGCGATCGAGCCGGTGTTCCGCGCCGAGGTCGACCGCTGCGCCGACGCCCTGCTGGCCCCGCTCGGCCTCGACCTCCGCGAGGTGATGTTCCCGAACGCGGACGACGTCGAGGCCGCGCGCGCGCGCCTCGAGCAGACTGCGCTCACCCAGCCGGCCCTGTTCACCATCGAGTACGCGCTCGCGCGGCTGTGGATGAGCTGGGGCGTCCAGCCGGCGGCGATGATCGGCCACAGCGTCGGCGAGTACGTCGCCGCCTGCATCGCCGGCGTCCTCGACCTCGACGACGCCCTCTCGCTGGTGGCCGCCCGCGGCCGACTGATGCAGACCGCCACGCGCGGCGCCATGCTGGCAGTCGCCCTGTCCGAGGCGGACGTCGCCGCCTATCTGTCGCCCGCGCTGACCGTCGCCGCAATCAATGCCCCGTCGCGTTGCGTGGTCGCCGGCCCGGTCGACGCGATCGACGAGCTCCAGGCGCGGCTCGCCGCGGCGCGCGTCGAATCACAGCGGCTCCGCACCTCGCACGCCTTCCACTCGGCGCTGATGGATCCGGTCCAGGGGCCGTTCGTCGCGCTCGTCCGCACCATGCGCCTCGGCGCCCCGCGGATCCCGTACCTCTCGAACGTCACCGGCACGTGGATCACCGAGGACGAAGCGCGGAGCCCCGAGTACTGGGGGCAGCACCTGCGCCGGCCGGTCCGCTTCGCCGCGGGGCTCGGGCAGCTGCTCGCAGATCCGCGCCGGCTCTTGCTCGAGGTCGGGCCGGGACGGACTCTGTCGACTCTGGTCAAGCAGCAGCTCGAAGCGACGCCGCAGGTGCTCGCGCTCGCGTCGCTCCGGCGCGCACACGAGGTCGAGTCGGACGTCGCGTCGATGCTGCGCGCGCTCGGCCGCATGTGGCTCACCGGGCTCCGCGTCGACTGGACCGCCTTCCACGCCCGTGAACGCCGCCGCCGCGTGCGCCTGCCGACCTACCCGTTCGAGCGACAGCGCTACTGGATCGACCCCGTGACGCCCGCGCACGCCCCCCGTCCTGCGCCCGCGCGCGAGCCGATCACCGACTGGTTCTACGTCCCGGCATGGAAGCAATCATCGCCGCCGCCGCGGACGCCCGCCGCGGAGCGCGGGCCCTGCCTGCTGTTCGTCGACGGCCTCGGCCTCGGCGACCGACTCGCCGCACGGCTCGTCACCGACGGCTTCGAGGTCGTCTCCGTCGCCGCGGGCGAGCGCTTCGTGCGAGAAGACGCCCGCCGCTTCCGCATCGATCCGCGTCGGCCCGCCGACTACGACGCCCTCGTCGACGCCCTCGCCGCCCAGGGGACGTCGCCGCGGACCATCGCGCACCTGTGGGGCGTCGCGCCCGTCGAGGACGCGCTCGAGTCACGGCTCGAACGCGGGCTCATGCTCGGGGTCCACAGCCTGCTCCGCCTCGTCCAGGCCCTCGGTCGCCGCAACGCCGACCCGATCCGCCTCGCGGTCGTCACCAGCGGCGTGCAAAGGATCGGCGACGCGGACGTGCCTTGCCCCGAGCGCGCGACGGTCCTCGGCGCCTGCAAGGCGCTCCCCAGGGAGTACCCGAACCTGCGCTGCACCAGCATCGATGTCACGATCCCGCCGCCGGGGAGCTTCCAGGAGCGACGGCTCCTCGACCGATTGGCCGGCGAGCTGGCGGCGCAGCGCGAGGACGCGGTGATCGCCTACCGCGGCGGCGAGCGCTGGACGCAGACCTTCGAGCCAGTCCGGCTCGAGCGGCCCGACGCGCGCGCGGCCGTCCGCCTCAAGCCCGGCGGCGTCTATCTGCTCACCGGCGGCCTCGGCGGCCTCGGCCTCGCTCTCGCCGAGCACTTCGCCAGGACGGCGCAGGCGAAGCTGGTGCTGGTCGGGCGCTCGACGCTGCCGCCGCGAGAAGAATGGCCCCGGTGGCTCGAGCGCGCGGACCCGCCGGCGGCCGCGGTTCAACCCAAGATCCGCAAGGTCCTGCAGATCGAGCAACTCGGAGCCGAAGTGTTGCTCGTCGCCGCGGACGTCGCCGATCGTGCAGCGATGGAGGCGGTGCTCCGCCGCGCCTGTGAACGATTCGGGCGCATCGACGGCGTCGTCCATGCGGCCGGCATCGCCGGCGGCGGCCTCACCCAGGGCCAGACGAGCGCGCAGATCGAGGCCACCTTCGCGGCGAAGCTCCGCGGCACTCTGGTCCTCGACGCGCTGCTCCGCGACGTGCCGCTCGACTTCCTGGCGCTGTGCTCGTCCCTCGCGTCGATCCTGGGCGTGTTCGGTCAGGTCGACTATTGCGCCGCCAACGCCTTCCTCGACGCATTCGCGCAGCACCGCGCCGCGACCGACGGCGCCCCGATCGTCTCCATCGATTGGGACGGCTGGCAGGACATCGGCATGGCCGCCCGCTTCTCGTCGCAGTCCCGCGGATGGCTCGCGGACACGAGCCAATACCTGTCGCCCGCCGAGGGCGTCGACGCGTTCGAGCGGGTCCTGTCGTGCGCCCTGCCGCAGGTCCTCGTCTCGAAGCAGGAGCTGCAGGCGCGGCTCGAGCGAGACGCGGCCGTCTCGCTCGCACCGCCTGCTGCGAGCGAGACGGCCGCCGGCCTCCCGCGCGCGAGTCATCCGCGCCCCGATCTCGCCGTCGAATACGTCGCGCCGTCCACCGCGATCGAGCGCCGGATCGCCGACGTCTGGCAGGAGCTCCTCGGCATCGCGTGTGTCGGCGTCCAGGACGACTTCTTCCAGCTCGGCGGCGATTCGCTCATGGCAGTCCAGGTGATCGCCAGGTTGCGCGAGGTCCTCGGCGCCGACCTGCCCATGCACTGCCTGTTGACCGCACCGACGATCGCCGGCCTGGCCGGGCTCCTCGCGCGCCGCGAATCGTCACCCGAGCACGAAGTCGGTCGCGCGCGAGCGCGGAGCGAAGGGCCGACGCTCGTCCAGATCCAGACCGGCGATCCGCAGCGCGCGCTGTTCCTGGTCCACCCGGTCGGCGGACACGTCTATTTCTACCGCGACCTCGCCCGCAGCCTCGGGCCCGGGCAGGCGGTCCACGGCATCCAGGCCCAGGGCATCGACGGCGAGGCCGAACCACTCGCATGCATCGAGGCCATGGCGGCCCGCTACCTCGCCGCGATCCGGTCGATCCAGCCCGAGGGGCCGTACCGCCTCGGCGGCGCCTCGTTCGGCGGCCTCGTCGCCTACGAGATGGCGCAGCAGCTCCACGCCGCGGGCGAGCGCACCGCCCTGCTGGCCCTGATCGACTCGCCCAGCCCGGGGCACATGCCGCCCAGGCTCGACGGCGACGCGGACATCTTGACGTATCTCCTCGGCGTGGGCGGCGGCCTGCCGGTCGCGTCGACGCGGCTGCAGGAGCTCGCCCCCGACGAGCAGCTGCGCTACTTCGCCGCGCGGGCCGGGCTCGCCGGACGCATGCTGCCCGACCTCGAGCCCGCGCGCGTGCGTCACTTCCTGCGCCTCTTCGCCGTCAACTGCGAGGCGATGCTGCGCTACACCCCGCGGCCGTACCCCGGGCGCGCACTGTTCTTCCGCGCGAGCGAGGCCGACGGCTACAACTCGACGACCCCGGAGCGCGGCTGGCAAGGGCTCGTGCAACACGGCCTCGAGGTCCATGCGGTGCCAGGGAACCACATCACCATGAACTTCCGCCCGAACGTCGAAACCATCGCCCACCGCCTGCGCGAGCTCCTCCCGTGAACCGCACCGCGAGCGCCTCCATTGGTCGACGAGCGATCGAAGGAGCGCCTCACGGAGGGGGCGCGTGCCGACACGCGACGCCGACCTTGCAGCGCGGCCACGCTCTTGCTGCAAGGGGTCCCTCCCGTCTACCATGACGAGCATGATGTCCTTGCTTGAAGTAGCCCCTCGCGTCGCGTTCGCCGCTGCGTTCGCCTGGTGCACGCTCGCCAGCGCCGCCCCCGACCCCCAGATCCTCTCACCGCCCGACGGCGCAGTCGTCACCTCGCCGTTCACCGTCCAGGCGAAGTACGGCGACGTCGAGTACTGCGACACCGGCGGATGCACCGACGTCCCCGCCCTGTACGTCGAGCTGTACGTCGGTCCTGACAACAACGCCACGGCCATCGGCAAGTGCGACACCTCGACCGAGTGCCCCGACGGCAAGGCGACCTTCGAGGTCACGCTGGAGCCCGGTGAGCACGTGCTGCGCGTCATCGCCTCCGACGACTTCATCGGAAGCGCGTCTTCCGAAAACATCACGATCACGGTCGAGGCCTCGGCCACGACGACCGACGGCTCCACCTCGACGGACGGCACCGAGACCACGAGCACCACGTCTCCCGGCACCACCGATCCCGTCACCACCGGCGGGACCACCGATCCGGGCACCACGGGGCCCGACACCACGGGGCCCGGCACCACCGGCGACGGCACCAGCACCACCGGTGACACCACCAAGGGCGCGGACACCGGCAGCAACAACTCCAAGGACGACGGCTGCGGCTGCCAGGCGACGAACGAATCGAGCAGCGCTCTCTTGTGGCTCGCCGCGCCGCTGCTGCTGTTCCGCCGGCGCCGCTGAGCAGACGGCGTCGCGGCGGTGGCACAGCCGAGCGCCGCGCCCATGCACCTGAAGACGAGGAGGAGCGCGCGGCGAGCGGTCGATCGCGCGGTGGACACGACCCGGGTGTACCACGCGGTCGGAGCGTCGCTACGACGACGAGATCGCCGCTCACGACCTCCGCGTCGACGGCGGTGCATGCAGCTCGTGGTCCCCGGCGAGGCGGCTGCGATGTCGCTGCAGGGCGGGCTCGGGCCTACACGCTCGTCTGGAGCCGGGATGCGGAGCTGTTCCTCCAGACAGGTCCGGCGCCTCCGGATTGTGGCGCGTGGCGAGGCGGGCTAGGCTTTCCGCCCATGAATGATCCGCGCTTTTGCCTGGCTTGGGTGGTGGCAGTGACTGCGTGCGATCCGGGGCCGCCGGGGCAGGATTCGGCGACGGCCAGCACGACCTCGACCTCGACGACTGCGAGCACCGACGACGACGAGACGACGACTGCGCCCACGACCTCGGGCGGCCCTGACGGCGGCAGCGCGCTCGGCTGCACCGACGTGCGCTGGGTTCATCCGTTTCCGTGGCTCGCGTCGATCCGCGGGCTCGCCGTCGATTCGCGCCAGCACGTGCGCACGGGCTACCGCGACGGAGATTATCACGTGCTCGACATCGACCCGTCGGGGCTGGTCGTGGGAACGATGGACTTCGCCGACACGTCGCCGAACTGGTACGGCATCGACGATCAGGACGACCTGCTGCTGGTCTTCCACGAGGACGACTCGATCCACCGCCTGCGCAAGTTCGACGTCCACGGCGCGCAGCTGTGGGAGGTCGAGTACCAACCCGACGCGAAGGGCCTGTCGCAGCCGCACGCGAAGCCCGGCCCCGGCGGCACCACGGTCGTCACGCGGGACACGTGGATCTTCAAGTACGACGCCGACGGCCAGCAGCTGTGGGAGATGCAAGATCCCGGCTATCCGCTGATCGCCGGCGTCAGCGCCGAAGGCGTGATCATCGGTTTCTACGTCACGACCACGGACTTCTGGGCGCGGGACGCCGACGGCCAATTGCTGTGGCAGGAGGACTGGGGCGAGCACGCGCAGTCGGATCGAGTGTTCGCGGTCGACGCCGGCGGCGGCATCGCGGTCGGCGAGCAAGCCCTCGGAGTGGCTCGCTTCACGGTCGACGGGACGCTCGAGTGGGAGCGCACCGAGGAGGAGCTCGGGGTGCGGGTCGACGCGATGGCGATGAACGCGAAGGGCCAGCTCGCGGTGCTCGGGCAGACGATGGAGCTGGGCGGCGCCTCGGCCGCGGTGGTGCTCGACGCGGACGGGACGGAGACGACGAAGCGGGCGTGCACGGAGCTCGACGGCAAAGAAGTGGCGATCGACGAGGCCGGCCGGGTGGTCATCGGCGCCAACGACCTCGACGACTATTATGTCGTTTCGTTCGATTGAAGCGTGATGATTGGCGACCCGCAGTACCACCATTCCTGGTGGTGCTGCATTTCTTCGCGGCGGTGATTGCGGGCCGTGAGGCGCGGTCCCACGTCGGCCCGGAGGTCTGCCGCCGTTGAATGGTCCCGATCGCCTCGAGACGGGCTCGGTTCGTCCGTCTGCGCAGTCACGAGCCGCAGCCGCCGGCGCCGCAGGTGCAATCGAGGCAGCCGTGCTCGGCACAGGTGCCGCACGAGCGGGCGACCTGCTTCTTCAGCGCCTCGCGCGCTCGAAACACCCGCACTGCGGCGTTGTTCGCGGTGATGCCCGCCTCGGCCGCGTAGTCCTTGACCGCGAGGCCGTCGAGCTCGATGCGGCGCAGCGCCTCCGCGTACTCCGGCTTCAGCGTGTCGGCGAGCCGCGCCACGCACTGGCACACTGCGCCGCGCAGCTCCGGCGCGGGTTCGACCGCCTCATCGAGCTCGGCCGCCAGGGCGTCGAGGCGACGTCCCGCCGCTGCGTCGCGCCGCCGGCGATCGATCACCGCGTTGCGGAGCAGCCGGTAGAACCAGGCGATCGCGGCCTCGTCGTCGCGCAGGTCGCCGAGCTTGTTCAGGCCGCGCACGAACGCGTCCTGCAGGATGTCCTCGGCGACGGCTCGGCTGCCGACCCGCGCCTGCAGGAAGCCGAGGAACTCGCGGTGGTTGGCGACGAGCCGGCTCACCACTTCGGGCGTCGGCTTCGGCTCGGCGTGCGTCTCCTGTGCGCTCATGGCCTGTCCTCCTCGTGCTGTCGTCCAAGAGTGTAGTGCGACCTGCTAGGGCTTGCGCGTCACGACCTCGAGCACGCCCCGGATCATGTTCATCCCGCACTTGAACTCGTACTCGCCGGCGGGGAGCGCGGGCATCTCGAGGATGACCGGCCGATCGGTCGGGAGCTCGCGGCGAAGGTCGAGGGCGGCGAACACGACCTCGCGCGTGCACGGCGACTTGTCCCGGCGAACGAACTTCAGGCGGACGCGCTCACCCTCGACGACGGTGATCCGGCCGGGCCGATAATCACCGTCGACGACGACCTCGATCTCACGCAGCGCCCGGGTTTGCGCGGCGGTCGCGGCACCGGCCTGCGCGGGGAGGACGCTGACGGCGGCGGTGACGCCGAGGGACAGGACGACAGGGAGGATGACTGTGAGCATGGTGATCTCCGGCATTCGCGTTTTTGTCTTTCGTCAAAGGGGCTGACGCGGCCGCCGGCGGGGCATTACACCCGCCGGTCGACGTTCGCCGCCCGGGTCAAGCCGCGGCGAAGCGCCGCAGGCGCAGCGAGTTCGTCAGCACCGACACGCTCGACAGCGACATCGCCGCGCTCGCCAGCACCGGCGACAGCAGCCAGCCGGTCCACAGGTACAGCGCGCCGGCGGCGATCGGGATCCCGATCACGTTGTAGACGAACGCCCAGAACAGGTTCTGCCGGATCGTCCGCAAGGTCCGCCGTGCGAGCTGCAGCGCGATCGGCAAGCTCGAGATCCCGCCTCTCAGCAGCGCGACGTCGGCGGCCGCGATCGCTATGTCGGTGCCGGTCCCGATCGCCACTCCGACGTGCGCGCCGGCCAGCGCGGGCGCGTCGTTGACCCCGTCGCCGACCATCGCCACGACTCGACCGCGGGCCCGCTCGTCGGCGACCACCCGCGCCTTGTCCTCCGGCCGCACCTCCGCGATCACGCGGTCGATGCCGAGCTCTGCAGCGATGGCCTCCGCGGTGCTGCGGCGATCGCCGGTCACCATCGCCACCTCGATCCCCATGTCTCTCAGGCTGGCGACGCTCTGCCGCGCGCCCGCGGTCGGGCGATCCGCGACGGCGACGAGGCCGGCGAGGGCGCCGTCGATCGCCACGAACGAGGGCGTCCGCCCGCGCTCCGCGAGAGCCTCGGCCGCGGCCTCCAGGCTCGAAGCGTCGATCCCCTTGCGGCCCAGCCACGCGCCGGTCCCGACGAGCACGAGCCGGCCGGCGACGTCCCCCTCGATCCCGAAGCCCGGCTCCATCCGGAAGCGGCTCACGCTCTCGGCCTCGATCCCGCGCGCCCGGGCGCCCTCGACGATCGCCCGCGCCACCGGATGTTCGCTCTCTCGTTCGACCGCAGCGACCAGCGCCAGCAGCTCCGCGGCGCTCCAGCCCTCGTTCGGCACGACGTCGGTCAGCGCCGGTTTGCCTTCCGTCAACGTGCCGGTCTTGTCGAGCAGCACGGTGTCGACGCGGCTCGCCGCCTCGAGCGCCGCTCCCCCCTTGACGAGGATCCCGAGCTCGGCGCCGCGCCCGGTGCCGACGGCGACCGCGGCCGGGGTCGCCAGGCCGAGCGCGCACGGGCACGCGATCACCAGCACCGCGACGAAGCGCTCGATCGCCGCCGCGAAGCCCGCCGCGGACGGATCGACGGCGACCCAGGCGAGCAGCGTGACCGCGGCGATCGCCAGCACGATCGGCACGAAGTAGCTGCTGACGACGTCGGCGAGCCGCGCGATCGGGGCGCGCGAGCCCTGCGCCTGCTCGACCGCCTCGACGATCCGCGCCAGCGCAGTCTCACTGCCCGTGTGCGTCACTCGCACGACCAGCGCGCCGCTCTGGTTCAGGGTCCCGCCGAACACCGGCGCGTCCTTCGTCTTGTCGACGGGGATGCTCTCGCCCGTCAACATCGACTCGTCGACGGCCGAGACGCCGCGGACCACCACGCCGTCGCTCGGGATCCGCTCGCCGGGTCGCACGAGCACGTGATCGCCGGGCACGAGCGACTCGACGGGGACATCGTCTTCGCGGCCGTCGGTGACGCGCCGCGCGGTCTTCGGCGCCAGCGCGACCAGGCCGCGGACTGCGTCGGACAGCCGCCGGCGCGCCCGCGTCTCGAGCAGCTTGCCGAGCAGCACGAAGCTGATGATCGCCGCGGCTGCCTCGTAGTACAGGTGCGGCGACACCCCGTGCTCGGCGTGCGGGAACAGGCCGGGCCACATCAGGGCGACGGTCGAGTAGACCCACGCGGCGAGCGTGCCGATGCTGACGAGGGTGTTCATGTCGGCCGCGCCGTGGCGCAGCGCCTTCCAGGCCAGGCGCAGGAACCGGCGGCCGGGGCCGAAGACGACCGGCGTGGCGAGGGCGAATTGCAGCCAGCGAGCGAACGTGCCCTCGGTGCCGGGGATGGTGCCGTGCGACATCGCCACGACCAGCAGCGGGACGCTGAGCGTCGCTGCGAGGATGAAGTCGCGGCGGAGGCCTCGCTGCTCCCGCTGCTCGGACTGCTCGAGCGCCTCTGCGCGAGTCGCCGCCCCGGAGCGCGCGGCCGGAGCGGCGTCGAAGTTCGGCACGGAGTAGCCGGCCTGCGTGATCGCCTCGACCAGCGCGCGCGCGAGGTCGTGTCCGCCGCGAACTTCACGGTCGCGCGCTGAGTGACCAGGTTGACGGTCGCCTCGCGCACTCCCGGGACCGCGCGCAGCGCCTTCTCGATCCGCCGCACACAGTTGGCGCAGGTCATGCCCGCGATCGGCAGCTCGACGCTCGTGTCACCGGCGTCGCCCGGCACTTCGTAACCCGCCTCCTCGACGGCCCGGGCGAGCGCCGCCGGCGTCGCCGCGGATGGGTCGAAGGTGACGCTCGCGCGCCCGGTGACGAGGTTGACGTGCGCCTCCTCGACGCCGGGGACGGCCTTGAGGGCGCGCTCGACCCGGACGACGCAGCTGGCGCAGGTCATCCCCTCGATCGGCAGGTCGGCGTGGGAGGCAGCGTCCTGGGCGCTGCTCGCAATGACTGCGTTGCTCGGCATGGTGTCCTCGACTCGCTGACGCCGCACCCCGCCGGGCATTACAGGGGGGCTGCGCGGAGCTGCGCGCCTCGGGCGCTTCCGACCGGCGCGCCACGCCGTAATGCGCCGGGACCCGCCGCGTCTTCTCGCTGCGAGCCGCGAAACGCCGCGCCGCAAGGAGACCTGCCATGAACACGCATCACGAAACCATCCTCGACGTCCCGGGCATGAGCTGCCAGTCCTGTGTCCGTCACATCCGCGAAGCTCTCGGGCAGCTGGACGGGGTCACCGAGGTCGAGGTCCGGCTGCGCGACGGCAAGGTGCTCGTGCATCACGACCCGAACGAGGCGACAGTCCACCGCTTGATCGCGGCGCTGCGCGAGGCCGGCTACGAGTCCTCCCTCGCGGCGGCCGCGTGAACCGCCGAGCCGACGAGCGGGCTCAGCGAAACGCCGGCAACACCGGCGCCCTCGGCGACAGCGGCGGCCCCACCACCTGGGACGCCGGCCTCGTCGCGCGGGTGGATCTCCGCGCTGTACAGCCGGGCGCTGCGTCCGATATACGGACGGAGATGTCGAGGCTCTCGCTGTTCGCGCTCCTGCTCGCGTGCGTCGCGTGTCGTCCGTCGCCGGGGCCGTCCGTGGCGACCCCGGCTGCGCCCGGCGTCGCCGCCGAAGCGGCGCCCGAAGGCCGCGCGGGGCCGGCCGGGGCGCCGGACGGGAAGCGCGAGGTGGTCGAGACCACCGTCTTTCACCTGCACAAGTTCCTGCAGCGGATCGGGGTCGAGCGCGACACGTACACGCGCGACGGCGCGGGCCAGCTCGAGGCCAAGGCGTCGTTCGGCTTCCAGGATCGCGGCAGCCAGGTGACGCTCGCGGCGGCGTTCCGGCTCGGGCCCGACGGCGCGCCGCGTGACTATCAGGCCTGGGGGAAGACCTCGCGGATGTCGACGATCGACGAGCGCGTCCTCGTCGCGGCCGACGGCTCGTTCATTCACAGCCGCGTCGGCGAGGCGCCCGTGCGCGGCGAGCCGGACGGCGCGTACGTCGTCGCGTCGGGCTACGCCCCGATCCTCGCCCAGGACCTGCTGCTCCGCGCGTGGGTGGCCCGCGGCCGCCCTGCGACCATGACGCTGTTGCCCGCGGCGACGCTGACGATCGAGTCGCGCGGCAAGCAGGAGCACGAGGTCGAGGGCAAGCGAGTGACGCTCGAGCACGTGAGCGTGCGCGGGCTGGTGTGGGGTCGCGAGGACGCGTGGCTCGACGACGCCGGCAGGCTCGTCGCAGTGGTGACGCGAGACGCCGAGTTCGATCACTTCGAGGCCGCGCGCGAGGGGTTCGTCGCGCTCCTGCCGGAGCTCGTGTCGCGCGCGGGCGCCGACGGCGTCGCGTGGCTCTCCGAGGTCGGGCAAGCGGCGGCGCGAGGGCCGGCCGGCGTGGTGGCGCTCGTCGGCGCCGACCTCGTCGACGGCACCGGTCGCCCCACGGTGCGCGACGCGGTGGTCGTCTACGACGGCGACAAGATCGTCGCCGCCGGGCCGCGCGCGTCGACGCCTATCCCGCCCGGCGCATCGACGCTCGACGTCTCCGGCAGCACGATCCTCCCCGGCCTGTGGGACATGCACGCGCACGTGCAGCAGGTCGAGCAGGGCGCCGCGTATCTGGCGGCCGGCGTCACCACGGTGCGCGACCTCGGCAACATCCTCGAGTTCGTGACCGGCATCCGCGACACCCTCGACGCGGGCAAGGGGCTGGGGCCGCGGATCCTCGTGAGCGGCATCGTCGACGGCGACGGTCCGCGCGCGCTCGGGACGGTGCGGATCAAGCGGCGAGAAGACATCGCGCCGGTGCTCGATCGCCTCAAGCGCGCCGGCTGTCTCGAGGTCAAGCTCTACTCGAGCGTCGCGCCCGCGCTGGTGCGGCCGATCGCCGAGGCGGCGCACCGCCGCGGCATGCGGGTGGTCGGCCACGTGCCGGAGGGCATGAGCGTCCTCGAGGCCATCGCCGCCGGCTACGACGGCGTGAGCCACGTGCAGTTCCTGTTCGATCCGCTGTTCGCTCCGGGCGAGGTCGGGCAGCTGTCGCGCGAGGCGCGGGGTCGCCGGATCGCCGACGCCGACGTCAAGGCGCCTCCGCTCGCGCAGGTGGTACGCGCCTTCGCGGCGAAGAAGGTGATGCTCGACGACACCCTCGCGCTCTACGAATTGATGAATCACACCGCCGACGAGAACGCGCGCCGCGAGCCCGGCCTCGCCAAGCTGCCGCTGGAGCTCCGCGGGCTGTTCGATGGTTCGTCGCCCGCGCAGGCCGCCCTCGACGGGGCGATCTTTTCCAACTACCTGGCGATCGTGGGGGAGCTGCACCGCGCCGGCGTCCCGATCGTCGCCGGTACGGACATCTCGGTGCCGGGCCATTCGTTGCACCGCGAGCTCGAGCTGTACGTGCAGGCGGGCTTCTCGCCGATGGCGGCGATTCAGGCCGCCACCAGCGTGCCGGCGCGCATGATGGGCATGCAGGCGCAGGTCGGCACCATCGAACCGGGGAAGCGGGCGGATCTGGTGATCGTGGCCGGCGATCCGATCGCCGACATCCGCAACGTCCGCAAGGTGACGACAGTGGTCGCGCGCGGCCGGATGTACGATCCGGCCGCGCTGTGGCGAATCGCGGAGTTCACCCCGTGACCGCTCCGGCTACTTCGCGCCCGGCATCGGCGGCGGTCCGGATGCCCACCAGCCGGCGGGGGCGCGGGCCCAGAACACGGCCGCGAGGACGCTGAACGCGAGGATCGTCACGACGGCGAGCTGAGAGCTCGCCCTCCTGCCGGCGAGCACACCGAGGACCGGGCCGACCAGCAGGAGGGGCAGCATCGTGACCGCCGGGCCCTGGGGGAACGCGTCGCCGCGGTTGAAGAGGCCGACGAGGATCCATGCGAACGTGAAGCCGGCGAAGGCGCCAGCGGAGGCGAGGAACAACCGGCGAATGCGCGGTGACATGAGACTGGTCGGAACGGCGCGCAGGAGGCCGTATTCACGGCGGTCGCGCCGATCGCCGCAATCCAGGCGCCCCGGGGACCGTACGTGCGGCGCGCTTGTGCGATCGCGTGAGATCGCCGATGCTGCCGAGGTGCGCCTGCGCCGAGCCTCGACCGCGAGCGACCCTCCGGCGGAGGGCGCTTCGTCCGCGGCGCTCCTGTTGCCCGGTCGAGCCCGCTGGTGCGCGCGGCGGCGCGACGAACCGATGAACCCGCTCGCACACCGCGGAAGAAGCCGGGGCCGGTGACAGCGCCGCCGACGAGCCTCGACACGCCGCTCGCGCGCGGCATCGCGCTGTTCAACGCAGGCGCCCATTTCGCCGCCCACGAGGCCTGGGAAGACCGCTGGCGCGCGGCCATCGACCCGGACGAGCGCCGCCTGCTGCAGGGCCTCATCCAGGTCGCCGCGGCCCATCACAAGCTGCGCGTGCAGGGCAAACCAGAGAGCGCTGCGCGGCTGCTCGCGCGGGGACTGGCCAAGCTCGACGCGTGTGCGCCGGACGCCGGCGGCCTCGCGCTCGCCGACTTTCGAGAGGCGACGCGGGCGTGGTTCGCCGGCGAATCTCCACAGCGCGTCACGGGACCGGCGCTGTCGTTTCGACGGTGACCCCGCCCTGCCGTCGACGAATCATCACACCATCTCCCGTCGATGCCGCGGTCCCACGATTTGGCGGGGCAGTCGGCGCCTCGCTATCATGCGTGTGTTCCGGCAGAGGTCCGGGGCCGGGCGCTCACTCGCTCTCTGGACCGATGCGCCCGCCGACCGCCAGCTCGAGGTCGCTGCGGGCGATCCAGTAGTCACGAAGGGCCTCGACGTACCGCCGATGCGCCTCGATCTGGTCCGAGCGCGTCTCGAGCAGCTGGTAAGTGCCCACGAGCATCGCGTTGTACTGCAGCAGCGTGAGATCGGTGATCGACTCGGCGCGGGGCAAGACGGTCTTCTGGTAGTGCTCCACCTTGCGGCGCGCCGCCACGAGCTCGGCTCGGTGCACGCGGATCTCCGAGCGCGCGTGAATCGCAGCGTCTTGCAGCCGGTGCTGGGCCTGCCGCAGGTGGGCCTGAATGCGCGCGAGGTCGGCGTGCCCGGGGTCGAAGATCGGCAGCTGCAGCGCGAGCGATCCGCCGAGGACCGGCTCGTGACCGGCGTCGTCGCCGACCTCGTTGCGCATCACGAAGCCGGCCTCGATCCCCGTGACGATGCCGCGCCGACGCAGCCCGAGGGCGTGGGCGATCGATCTCACCTCCACGCGAGCCGCGGACAGATCGAGCCGGTCGGCGATCCCCTGCTGCTCCAACCGGCCGAGCTCGACCTCCGCGGGCAAGACATCCGCCACCGGGCCCGCGATCGTCCAGGCGACGTCCGCGCCCCACAGGCCGAGCAGACGCGTCAGCGCCTCGCGCTCGACCAGCGCGGCCAGCTCGGCGTCGGCGAGCTCGACGCGGGCGCGGTCGAGCGCAGCGGCGAACAGCTGTCGATCGAGCGGATCGATGTTGCCGGCGTCGAGCTGGCGCTGCGCCAGCTCGTGAGCGACCTCGGCCGCCTGCGCGCGCCCGCGGTACAGCGCGAGCATCTGCTCGGCCGCCTGCGTGCGAACGAACGCGACCTTCACGTCGCGCGCCAGCCCCAGAGCCGCCTGCCCGACTGTCACGATCGCGTGATTCAGCCGAGCCTGCGCCAGGCGCCGCTTGGCGGGGATCAAGAACGCGCTGAGGAGGCTCTGCGTCAGCGAGAGCCCGCCGCCGAGGCCGAACCCGCGGGTCGAGTTCACGAGGTCGCCCGCGATCACCGGGTTCTCCAGCAAGCCCGCCTGCACCAGCTCCGCCTGGGCGACCCCGAGCTCCTCGAGCACGGCCCGCAGCTCGCGGTTGTTGAGCAGCGCGACCTGCAGCGCGCGCTCCGGATTCAGCGGCCGGGACACGAGCTCGGCGACCCGGTCACGCACGCGGGCGCGGCTGTCCGCGTCCTGCTCCGCGGGGACCACGTCGGCCAGTCCGACGCGGTTCTCGACGATCTCCGCGACGTCTCGCCGAGCCCGGGTCGGCTGGACCGATGCGCAGCCCAGGAGCGCCGCCACGACCGACATCATGAGAGCACGAGCTTTCATCGCGAAGCACCCTCCTGCCCGAAAGGCGCGAGCCCGCCTTGCGAGTTCCCATGGTCGTGGCCTGCGTGTCCGAACCTGTCCTTCACGCCGGAGGTCCGCTCCGGGCCACTGCCCCCATGGCCCATGTGCTCGTGCGCGGAATGGTCCATGGCCTCGTGTCCGTTACGAGGTCCGGTTGGCGCGTCCGTGAAAGCCGAAGCCTCGTAGGGGTTCGCCTGCGCCTGGTACGGGGCGGCCGCGGCGTCCGGGTCGGCCGGATCGGCGCCGGGAGGCTCGGGCGGCAGGCCTGCGCGGCAAGCCGGCAGCGCCGCGAGCAGCGCGGCGAGAAGGAGAGCGCGGCGGGCTTCATGTTTGGATGCCGTCACGATCCATGTCCTCCTTCCTTGCGAGATCGGCGACCGTGCCGGGCGGGTGCTTGTACCAGCCGGGGTCCTGGTTCCCGTCGCCGATGTCCTCGTCGCGCACCTTGAGGACGGTGAACATGCCGCCCATCGTGATCGCGTCGAACGGCCCCCTGGCGCCGACCATCGGGATGCTGTTCTTCGGGACAGGCATCCCCATCTCGGCCATGTCGCCCATCCCGTGCTGCCCCATCGGCATGTAGCCGCGGACCACGCGTCCGCCGAGCGCGCCGACCTTCCGCGCGTCGACGCCGATCATGTTCGGCAGATCGTGCCCCATCTGGTTCATGACGTGGTGAGTCATGTGGCAGTGCATCGCCCAGTCACCGGGCGCGTCGGCGACGAACTCGACGTCGCGGGTGCTGCCCACGGGCACGAGCACCGTGGTCTCCGGCCATTGCGCGGACACTGGAAGCGGCCCGCCGTCGGTGGCCACGACCTTCCAATAATATCCGTGCAGGTGAATCGGGTGGTGATCCATGGCGCTGAGGTTGCCGAAGCGGATCCGGACCCGCTCGCCGGTGCGGCACACGAGCGGCGCAGTGCCGGGGTACGCCTTCGCGTTCATCGTCAGGACGTTGAAGTCCGTCATCTCGTTCGGGTCGGGCCGCCGCGCGCCCGGCACGATCTTCCACTCGCTGAGCATGATCACGAAGTCCCGGTCGACGCGGTAGCCGGGCGGCGCGGGGCGCGGGTGGACGACGATCATGCCCAGCATGCCCAGCGCCATCTGGGTCATCTCGTCGTGGTGCGAATGGTACATGAAGGTCCCGGATTGATTGAAAGTCCACTCGTAGCGGAACGTCTCCCCCGGCGCGATCGACCGTTGATTGAGCCCGCCGACCCCGTCCATGCCATTGGGAAGGAAGATCCCGTGCCAGTGGACGGTCGTCGGCGCGGGGAGCTTGTTGGTGACGTAGACCCTCACGCGGTCGCCCTCGACCGCCTCGATCGTCGGTCCGTGGACCCTGCCGTTGTAGCCCCAGCAAAGCGCGCGAAGACCGGGGGCGAACTCGTGATCGACCTCCTCCGCGACGAGGTGGTAGACCTTCACGCCGTCGACGATCCTCCAATCGAGGGTGGCGCCGCCGGGAGTGACGGTGGGCTGGTAGTCGCGCCCCGGCTGCCCGGGCGCTCGCGCGGCGGCGGCCGATCCGCCGCTGTAGCTCGACTCCCACCTGTGAACGGGCGCCGCAGCACGCACCTCTCGACTCGCCAGAGCGGAGGCCGCACCTCCGATGGCCGCGCCGGCCAGGAGGGCTCGCCGTCGACTGAGATTATTAAACAGATCTGTCATGACTGTCCTCGGATGTTCGATGATCCGTGGCCACGCCGACGTGGACCGTCGCAGCAATGTGTGAACGCAGGGCCCTCGCCGCCGGCGGCGAGGGCGACCGGGAGGGTCGAGGCGAGCGCGGCGGAGTGTCGGCGTGGCATGGGCTGGTCATTCCAGGACGCCGACGGCGACGGAGCATTACGCTGGAAAATTCGCCGTCGCCGCGGTCGAGATCGCTCGTGATGCGGCCGTGACCTCGCCGGCGCCCGTCCAGCCCGCATCTCTGCTCACGAGCGACGGATCGCGGGCTCGACACTGGCGCGTCCCGTCCCCGATCGGCCGCGATCGGGCACAATGCGCGCGATGTCCGAGCTCGCGCCGATCACCGCCGCCTTCACCGCCCGCGTCGAGCCCTGCCCCCTCGCTCCCGGGTACGTCGTGGTCGACGCTCGCTTCGCCGACCGACTGCGCACCGAGCACACGCGGCGCTTCGAGGTCACCGCCGAGGGCGAAGACCAGCTGACCCACGACGTGCCCAATACCGGCGAGGAGGCGCTCGCGCACCTCGACGACGACGGCCTCGCGCGGGTCGGCACCGCGGTGATGCCCGGGACGATCCTCGTGGGCAAGGCGACGCCGACCGCCGGCGGGCCGCTGTCGAACGAGGAGAAGCTGCTGCGGGCGATCTTCGGCGAGCAGGCCGCCGAGCTGCGCGACACCTCGCTGCGCGCCCCGCCCGGGTGCTTCGGCGTCGTCGTACTCGCACAGATGGCGGCCGAGCTGGCGCGCGCCAGCGTCGAGGTCGCGTGGGAGCGGCCGCTCGAGGTCGGCGACGTCCTGCTCGTCGACGGACGACCTGTCGTGGTCGCCGCGATCCGCGAGCTCGAGGTCGACCTGGCGTGGAGCGGCGGCGTCTCCGAAGCATCGGTCGCCAAGGCCGCGATGGCGCGCGACGTGCTTCACGCGCGCAGCATCGGACCGTACGAGCCGACCACGCAGCTGCCGGCTCTCGGGCGCGATCGTTTCGGCGGTCAACCACTCGCGCGCGAGCAGATGGGGCCCCTCGCGGTCCACGCCCCGTGGGCGTTGTGGGAGATGTTGACGATCAAGTCGGACAGCGTGAGCGGACGGACGCGCGCCTACGAGGCGATCATCAAGCAAGAGAACCCCGACGTCGTGCCGACTCGCGGCGAGCCGGCCCCCGCGGGCGGCGGCGTGACGCGGGATATCTTCTCGTTCTTCGACCGACCCGCGCCGGGGACCGCCGGCGAGCCCGCGCTCGAGCCCGAGGCCGTGACCGTGCTCGCCGCCCACCTGCGCGCGCTCGGCCTCGACCTCGACCTGCGCGCGGCCCAGGTCGCGCTGACGATCGACGGGCCGGAGAAGATCGTCGAGCGCTCGCACGGCGAGGTGCGCGAGCCCGACGACCTCGCGTGCCCGAAGATCTTCGGCCCCGTCAAGGACTACGAGTGCGCCTGCGGCCAGTACCGGCGCATGAAGGACCGCGGCGTCGTCTGCGAGAAGTGCGGCGTCGAGGTCATCTCGTCCCGCGTCCGCCGCGAGCGCTTCGGCCACGTGAAGCTCGCAGCGCCGTGCCTGCACCCGCTGTTCGCCGGCGACGCGGCGACGCTGCTCGGCCTCGAAGAGGACGAGGCGCGCGAGGTGATCGCCGGTCGCCGCGTCCTCGAATTCGCCGGCGGTTCCGCGTGGCGCAGCGAGCCCGGCGAATCCGCGGCCGGCGGACAGGCGCTGTGGGACGCGCTGGCGCAGCTCGACCTCGACGCGATCGAGGCCGGCGAGTCGGGCCCGCGGGCGGAGCTCGCCTCGTCGCTCGCGCGGCTCGGGCGACCCGCGACCGCGCTCATGCTCGACGTCGTGCCGGTGCTGCCGCCCGACCTGCGCGTCGACCACGAGTACGGCGACCTCGAACCTTCGTACCGCGACCTGATCGACCGCAACCTGCGGGTCGCTCGCACCGCCGAGGCCCGCGCGCCGATCGCCGAGCTCGCGCGCGAGCAGGAGCAGCTCCAGCGCGCGCTCGATCGGCTGCTGCAGGGCGGCCGGCGCCGCGGCTCCGCCGACGACGCGCCGCTGCCGGTGTCCGAGCGCATCGACAGGGCGTTCGCCGACCGCGTGTTTATCAAACCCGTCGATTTCTCCGGCGTCGCGCACCTCGTCGTCGATCCGTCGCTGGCGCCGGACGAGTGCCGCGTGCCCCAGGCGATGCTGCGCGAGCTGTTCCGCCCGCACGCGTACGGCGTGCTCGAGACGCACGGCTTCGTCACCACGATCCAGTCGGCCAGGCGCATGGTCGACGCCGAACAGCCCGAGGCGCTGGCGGCGGTCGCGGCGGCCAGCGACGGCGCTCCGGTGCTGCTGATGGCCGGGCCGGCGATCGTCACCCGCCGCGTGCGCGGCTGGGACGCGCCGTGCGTCGCAGTCGACCCGACCACCGCGGAGCGCATGGCGAGCCACGTCGTCACCCTGCACCTGCCCGTGATGCACGAGGCCGCCCTGCAGTGCGAACGGCTCGCCGACTTCCCCGCCGCCGAGAAGCAGCGCGCGAGCGGCTGGCTGGGCCGCACGCGCCGCTCGCTGATCGCCGCGGCCCGGCGCGCCGCGCTGCACGGCGAGCGCGACGGCCTCGACGATCCGGTCGTGCGTCTCGCGCTCGGCCGTCCCCCCGAAGCCGTCGACGCCGACGAGCGCGAGCGCTACGCCGAACGCGAGCGCGAGCGGCGGGAGCAGGCGTGGGAGCGGCTGCGTCCCCTGCCCGTCCCACAGGCGAGCAATCCGCTCCTCGACCGCCGCCTCGACGAGCTCGAGCTCTCGGTCGCCACAGCCAACGCGCTCGACCGCGCCGGCCTGCAGACGATCGGCGAGCTGTGCCGGCGCACCGAGGCCGAGCTGCTCAAGACGCGAGGCTTCGGCCGCAAGCAACTCGCCGAGGTCAAGGAGATCGTCGCCAACCTCGGCCTGTCGCTCGGCATGAAGCCTTGACGTCGAGGCCGGCGCTGATTTTTATATGTCCTTTCGAACATGTCTTTTTGTTCATCCTGGCGCCGCCGAGAAGGTCGTCAAGGATTGGACGTTCAGGGCCTTCGTGTGCGCGGTCATGTAGTCGATGAACACGCGGAC
This sequence comes from Nannocystis punicea, assembly GCF_026965555.1. Classification (GTDB taxonomy): domain Bacteria; phylum Myxococcota_A; class Polyangia; order Nannocystales; family Nannocystaceae; genus Nannocystis; species Nannocystis punicea. The sequence goes on from NZ_CP114040.1 coordinate 9,142,257, forward strand.
CCGGGACGGCAGGTGTCGGCGGCTCAGATAACAGATGTAGTGCCCGCGATCGTCGGGGGTGTACTGCGCGAGGCAAGGGACCAGCGCGCCGCTCTGCAGGAGGTCGAAGATCTGGTAGCCGGGCAGCTGCGCGAGCCCCTGTCCGTCGAGCACCGCCTGCAGGACCAGCTCGTCATCATTAAAACTGCTCATCGCCTGCGGCGAGAATTTCCGCGGCCGGCCGTTCACCTTGAACTCCCACTCGCAGACCCGGCCCGAGGCCTGGCGCAGGTTGATGCAGCGATGGTCGGCCAGCTCCTCGACGCTACGCGGCAGGCCATGGGCCTGCCGGTATCCGGGCGAGGCACAGACCAGCATCTGCATGAGGCAGAGCTGCCTGGCGACGATCTGGCTGTCCTCCAGGCGCCCGTTGCGGAACGCGACGTCGACGTGGCCCGCCGTGAACTCGGTCGCGGCGTCGTCGAGCAGCAGGTCGATCGCGACCTCGGGGTACCTGGCCTGAAAGCCAGGCAGCAGCGGCGCGACGACCTTGCGCCCGAAGCCGACCGTGGAAGCGACGCGCAAGCGGCCCTGCGGCGGTCCGTCCCGCAGCTCGCGCATCTCTTCCAGCGCCTGGACGATGCGCTCGACGCCGGGGTGGCAGTTCTCGTAGAACAGCTCGCCCTCGCGGGTCAGGGTGGTGGTGCGTGTGGTGCGGAAGAACAGCCGCGCGTCGAGCTGCTCCTCGAGCTTCTGGATGCTGCGGCTCACCGCCGAGCGACCGATCCCCAGGCGATCGCCGGCGCGGGCGAAGCTGCCCTCGGTGACGACCGCGATGAACGCGACGACGCCGGCGTAGCTGGCGGCGAAGCTGGAAGCCAGCGCGTCGGCGCCGTGGCGCGGGGAATGGCTGGGATGGTTCGGCACGTGCGAGGGACCGGCGACCGGTCCGGCTTGTGACAACCACGGACGAAATTTTTCGCCGCCCCGAGCGCGCGCCGCTCGGACGGGCGCGCTCGGCGCTACGCAGGCCTGAATCGGGCCGCGGGCCGGTCGCCGCGCCTCACTCGATCGGGATCAACACCGGCGCGCCCTCCGGCTTGATCAGCAGCACGAGGAACTTCGCGGGTTCGGTGCTGCTCGCGTTCCGGCCGACTGTGTGGATGTCGTCCGGCCCCTCGTAGAAGGTCTGCCCCGGCTTCAGCGTGACCTCCTGGCCGCCCTTCACGCCCATCACGATGGAGCCCTCGAGCACGTAGACGAAGGCGTGGGCGTCGTGACGATGCACCGGGTCGACCGCGCCCGGCGGGTAGTCGACCGTGATGAGCAGGGCCTCCTTGCCCGGGAAGTCGGCGAGCTTCTTGGACATGAGCTCGGTGACTGCGGCCTGCGCAGGGGCGGTGTCGGGGCGAGCGAGCTTCGCACTGCCCGCGCAGCCGAGGAGGAGCGCGCCGAGACCGACGAGAGTGCCGATTCTTTGGATGGAGCGGATCATTGGAGCCTTGCCTTGTCGTGGTGAAACGTGGGTGTGCCGGCGAGAGGCGCCGGGCATGTCGTGGGAATGGGTGGAGTGAGATTCGGAGTCGGGCTCGCGCTCAATCGGCGAGCGCGACGACGCTGGAGATGCCCTGCCGCGCCATCTTGGCGTAGGGGCAGACTCGTTCGGCGTTGCGGACGAGCTCCTCGGCGATCGGCCTGTCGACGCCGGGCAGATCGATCTCGACGTCCGCAGTGACCATGAACAGGCCGTCGCCCGGATCGCGCCCGAAGGCGACGGACACCGTCACGGAGGCGCCGGGGATCGGGATGTTGGCCCGGGTCGCGAGCAGGCTCAGGGCGCCGTGGAAGCAGGCGGCGTAGGCGGCCGCGAACAGCTGCTCGGGGTTGGTGCCGCCGCCGCCGCCGCCGCCCAGCTCCGCCGGCAGTCGCAGGTTCACGCGGAGATTGCCGTCGTCCGACCGCGCGACGCCCGACGCTCGCGCATGCTCGGCCTCGCCGCCAGACACCCGGACTTTCGTCGTGTAGAGCGCCTGAAAGCCGTCGCCGTGATAGCGGTCGAGCAGCGAGATCGGCGGAGGTCGGAGCCTGGCCATGGACGCCTCACTTCGAGGCTCTCGAGCGAGCGAGCCAGGCCTCGAAGTTCACCGTCCCGAGCCGCGGGCCGGGGCCCGGGACCAGAGTGTCGTCCTCGAGCCTGGCGCCGAAGTAGCGCGCTTCGGGGTCCGCGACGACCTCGCGCGGGTCCTGCATCGCGGTCATGTAGCGGCGGACGAGCGCGGGGAGGCGCACGCGTTCGGGGCCGGCGATCTCGACGATGCCGCCGACCGGCTCGCCGAGCGTGTAGTCGGCCATCGCCAGCGCCACGTCGTCCGACGCGATCGGCTGCACGAACGCGGGCGACAGGCGCACGACGTCGCCGTCGGCGGCCGAATGGACGATGCCGCCGAGGAACTCGAAGAACTGCGTGGAGCGGACGATCGTGTACGGGATCGCGCCGCCCCGGATCAGCTTCTCCTGGGCGATCTTGCCGCGGAAGTAGCCGCTCTCGGACAGGCGGTCGGTGCCGACCACCGACAGGGCCACGTGATGCTTCACGCCCGCGACGGCCTCGGCGCCGAGGAGGTTGCGCCCCGAAGCCTCGAAGAACTCGAGCACGGCCCTGTCCTCGAACGACGGCGAGTTGGCGACGTCGACGACGACGTCGGCGCCCGCGAGGGCCGCGGCGAGCCCCTCGCCGGTCACCGTATTGACGCCCGACGCGGGAGAGGCCGCCACTGCGTCATGGCCGCGCTGGCGGAGGAGGTGGACGAGCTTGCTGCCGATGAGGCCAGTGCCCCCGATGACGACGATCTTCATGGTGTACTCGATTCGTTGGCGGCCCGCGGTGCGACGCGTGCTCCGACGCGTGGAACTTACGCGCCGTCCCGGGCTCGGCGGTAGGCACGTCGAGGGACGCACTGTGTTGCGCCCCTGGCACCAATCGCCGCCGGCGAGCCGCCGGCCGTACGTTCGTGCGACGGAAGCGCCTCAGGCGGGGCGGCGCGCGCCCGCCAGCGAGCGGGCGAACGCGGCGAGCTTGCTCGGGCTCATGATCCACAGGAGCTGCTCGATGCCCGTGTCCGAGGCGCCGATCATCAGCAGCGCGACCGCGGTGTCGCCCCGGGAGACGAGGACGCCGGCGCGCCCGTTGACCGCGACCCATGCGGTCGTCTTGCCCGGCCAGAACTTGCGTGCAGTGATCGCCATGAACCGGGCGACCCTGGTCCGTCCGCTCACCGGCACGCGCGCGACCCCGATGACGCCGCCGCCGTCGGAGAAGCTGACCACGTCCGCGGCGAACAACCCCTCGAGCGCGGCGAAGTCACCGGCCTGCGCCGCGACGAGGAAGGCCGAGAGCAGGCGGCGATGCTGGTCGGTACTCACGGGCGCGCGGCGACCCTCGGCGAGGTGCTTGCGCGCGCGACTCACGAGCTGCCGCACGTTGGCCTGTTCGAGCTGGACGATCTCGCTGATCGCCTCGTACGAGTAGTCGAAGGCGTCGCGCAGCACGTAGGCGGCGCGCTGCGTGGGGCTCAGGCGCTCGAGCAGCAGCAGGACCGCGAGCTCGAGCGCCTCGCCTCGCTCGGCGCCGACCTCGGGATCGGCGCTGGTGTCCACGGGCTCGGGGAGCCACGGGCCGACGTACGCTTCGCGCCGCGCTCGCGCCGACTGGGCGACGTTGATCGCCAGCCGCGTGATCGCGGTGGCCAGGAAGGCGGCAGGATTGAGGACGACGCTGCGGTCGGTGTTCTGCCAGCGCAGCCAGACCTCTTGCACGAGATCCTCGGCCTCCGTCGCGTCGCCGAGCATGCGGTAGGCGATGCCGAAGAGCCGGGGACGCAGGCGCACGAACGCCGACGCCACCTCGTCGAGCTTGCTCGTCGCGTCGGACTCTCCCGAGGGCATCGCCGCAGCAGCGTGTAACGCGGGACGGCGCGAATTTCAACCAGGCGGGGGGCGGGCCTACACCGGCGCAGAGACGCCGTGGGGGAGCCTGCGGGAGCGTCGTGAGCCGCTCCTCGACGCGTCGCCGAGCGGCGAGCCGCGCGGCGGACCGCGACGCCGTTACGTCTTCTTGGCGGTCTCCTTCGCCGGGACCTTGGCCCTGGCCGCCTTCTTCGCCGGCGCCTTGGCGGTCTTCTTCGCCGGCGCTGCCTTCGCGGTCTTCTTCGCCGGCGCCGCCTTGCCCGCCTTCTTCGCCGGCGCCTTCGCGGTCTTCTTCGCCGGCGCTGCCTTGCCCGCCTTCGCCGGCGCCTTGGCGGTCTTCTTCGCCGGCGCTGCCTTCGCAGTCTTCTTCGCCGGCGCTGCCTTCGCGTCTCGCCGGACTCGTGTTGCAGCGCCGTCACACCCGGTGCGACTCCGGCAGGCGCCTGGCCCGGGTCGACAAGGGCAGCCGGTCCTCGTCATGGATGCCGTCGTCTCTCGTCGCGTCGGGCCTCGTCGTGCCTGTCGGGATGCCATCGGCCACGCCCTCTCGTGCACCGCCGGTCGCTTGCCCACGCCCCGTCCGAACGGCACCAAGAGGCCGCCCAGCGGCCCAATTTCACGACATCAGGTTTGAAGAAGCGACGGCAGGAGGCGGGCGCTAGAACGGGGGTCCGAAGGAACGGAGGTCCCCTTGAACTGGAACAAGTCGATCCGGCAGATCCACCGCTGGCTGTCCATTGCCTTTACTTTGGCCGTCATCGTCAACATCGTCGCCATGGGCCGGGAAGAGCCCGCCGTCTGGGTGGGCCTCCTGGCGCTGTTCCCGCTCATCTTGCTGCTGATTACCGGCCTGTACCTGTTCGTGCTGCCGTATACCGCCAGGGGACGACGCGCCGTCTGAACAGGTCGAGGCGCAGAGCCCATCACGACCCATCGAAGCCCGCCGGTCAACCCCGGCGGGCGCTCGCCGTCGCGTGCGCTCAAGGATCGACGGTGAGATCGATGTCGATCGTCACCGGGATGTCGAGCCCGGTGTACGTGCAAGAGCACTCGCCGCTGATGTCACCGCTGATGCACTCCGGGTGGTCCGAGGCGATCCTCTGCACGATCGAATCGACATCAAGGTGCAAGCTCGCCTTCAGCCGGCCGTCCTCGAACGTGAACGAGTCGAAGATCTCCAGACCGTGCATCGCGTCGGTCTGCTCGTAGAACTCGCTATGGTCGGACGGATCCGGCGGGAACCGCACCTCCGCCCACAGATAATCGAAGTTGGCCTTGAACGACGCGTCCGAGTGCTCGTCGGCCAGCTGGGGTTCGAACGACAGGTAGATCACCAGGTCCTCGCTCTCGAACATGTAGGCCTGATAATCGGAGGTGTTCGAATCACAGGACCCGCTCCAATTGTCGCACTTCAGGCCCGGCGTCCCCTCCTCGTTGTGGGCGACGACGTGCCACGAAGCCGGCGGACAGAAGTCGATCTCGCACTCGGAGACCTCGGCGCTGCCCGGAATCGGAGGCACACAGACCTCGGGTTCACCCTCCGTCTCCGGCGACCCGGTGGGCGCGTCCGTCGTCTCCGAGCCGGTGGTCGGGGCGCCCGAGCTCGAGGCCCCCGTGGAGCCGGAGCTCGACTCCCCCGACTCGCTCGTGTCGTCGCCGCCGCCCTTCCCCGGCCCGCACGCGATCCCACACAGCATGCACATCATTAGGCTAATCTGCTTCATCGGGGCAGAGTACCACGGCGTCCATGGCCCGACCAGGCTCTCGCGGCACTGCGAGCACCTGTCTCTCGGGTCATCCGGGCGCGCTCGGTCGCCCGTCGCCCGCGGCCGCCGCGACCTTGCGCTTGAAGCTCGCGACCTCGCGTCCGGGCGCGATCACGAGGTCGAGGATCTCCGACTCGTCGTCGAGGACGAGCTCCAGCCGCCAGCGCAGGTCGAACAGCGCCCCGGCGTAGCTGTAGGGCGCCTCAGGCCCGGCGAAGTGGAACCGGCGGCAATCGCTCGCGGCCAGCGCGCTCGTCTCGCCGGCGGCCGAGCGGCGGAACGGATCGTCGAGCGCCTGGGCGAACACCCGCGGCTGCGCCGCGAGATCGAGCGTCTGTTCGGCCACCGCGTAGATCTTGCCGTTGCCGGCCGTTATCGCCTCGCAGACCAGCCGCAACGAGGCGCGGCGCGGCGCTTCGGGGCGCTCCCACGTGACCACACCGGCGATCGGCTCGCAGGCGCGAAGCTGCGGTGGTCGCCGTCGATCCTGACCCCGAACCGGACCTCTTGCGGCGCGAAGCCTGCAGGCGGCCCGAGGTCCGGGGGAGCGCCCGCCCCGGCCCCGCGGACGTCGATCGGCACCTCGAGATGGAGGATCGGCCACAGCGGGAACAGGACGGACAGCCTCAGCACCCACACGATCGAGTGTGTGGTGCCGGGGAACGCCGGGACGCCCGCCGCCGGGAGGACCGCGACACCGGCGGCGGAGACCGGGGCTTCGTACACGATGTGAGTCCTGATATTCGGACCCCGGACGGCGTCGAGCACGGTGCGCTCCATGCCGAGCAGCGTGGCGCTCGCCTTGGACACCTGCACCGGCGAGTCCACCGACCAGCGGACCTGCATCGACTCGCCGAGGCGCGGGGAGCCGGGCGTCAGGCGCAGCGTGACCCGGTTCTGGTAGGCGCAGAGCTGGTGGACGAAGACGACCGCGGAGACGATGCTCCACACGATCTCCCATGAGCGCTCGCCATCCGGCGCCGGCACGACTGCCAGCAGCGCGAACAGCAGCGACAGGACGCCGAATACCAGCAGCCAGATGCCCCGGGTACCGCGGTAGGAGACCTCGCGGCCGCCGTCGTCCTGCGGCGCGTCGCGCTGCTCCGCCGGGGACAACAAGCACAGCGCCATGACGACGACAGCGGCGAGGACCGAGGATGTGGCACTGAGGAGCGTTGCGATCGGCGGCGTCAACTGCGGGCTTCCATCAGCATGCCATACGGAAAGGCCCGCGCAACGCCCTCCCCGCTCCGACCGCGCCGGCGAACGAACCGACACCGGCAGCCACGGCCCGCTCGCCCTCCTCGCCCTGATCGACGCGAAGGGCGAGCCGCGAGCGCCGCGGAAGGCTCAGCGCCGCGAAAGCGCCCCATAGCCGGAACTCCGGGCCGTACGACCGGGCGTGGATGAAGATCGCGCGAGCCCTCCGCACCGTCATCTCCGCGTCATCGCTCGCCCGCAGGCGACCCGCCGAGGGCGCGGCTATGCATCCTCGTCCTCGGCGAGGTCGAGCACCCATTGCTCCTCGTCCTCGTCATAGTCGAGGTTGAGCGCCATGAACTCGTCCCCGTCGTAGCGGAGGACCAGGGTCTCGCCGCCGGCGTAGAGGTAGCGCTCGGTCGCGATCATCCCGAGGCACATCTCCGGGCTCACTCGCTCGAGCTTCTTCCCATTTTGGACGAAGAGCCCCATTCCGTCGTCGTCGCCCACGCAGCCCCAGTAGATCTTGCCCTTGAACTCGCAGACGCTGCCGGCGTGGGACACGTCCTTCGCCAGCTTCATCGCGGCGAGTCTGTCGGGCGGACCCTGGAGCGACCCGCGGTGGCCGGCGACGGACAGCACGCCCCTGCTGTCGATGAGGATCGAGCCGATGTCGCCGACCTTCGTCGCCTTCATGGGCTTCACCTGGTCGCCGGAGATCTGCACGATCGTCCCGTCCTTGCCGCCGGCGTACGCGACGTCCCCGTACACCGAGAGGCAGGTGAGCTCGACGGCCTTCGAGGCGAGCTTCGTCCACTTCTTCCCGTCGAAGCGCGCGACGCCCTCGCCGACGACGTAGAGCTCCTTCGTCGAGCGGCCGCCGATCGCCCGCGCCGCCGCGATCGGGAGCTTCATCGCGGTCCGTTTCTTGATGTTGCCGCCGGCGAAGCGGTGCACCTCCTTGTCGGTGACGACGAAGAGGTCGCCGTCCACGAATGACAGGTCGCGGACGAGATCCTTGATCCCCGCCAGGCGCTCCGTCTCCGCGAAACCGTTGGCGCGGAAGAGCAACGAGAGCTCGTTGTCGAAGTCGTCCATGTCCCAGACCTGGAACCCGAGGATGACCTCGTCCGGCCCCACCACCGCCATGCGGAGCGCCTCCACCATGAGGTCGCCGTACTCCTCGGGATGCATGTCCTTGGGCATCCCGTCGAGTATATCCGCCGCGAGCTCGAGCACACGCGCGTGTCGCCGGCCCGCGGCGGCGACCGACGTGCAGGGCCGCGAGCTCCGGGTCGATCCGAGGCGCGGACGCTGCAGGACCTCGACGAGGTCCTGAAGGACAGGTCTAGAGATCGGCGTCGATCTGCCGCATCAGGCCGAGGAAGTCGGCGAACACGCGGACCTCGGTGAGCTTGCCGCCGGCGACGCGGTAGTGCGTGCTGCCGCCGACCTCGACGCTCCGACCGGTGGCAGCCTTCCCGCGGAAGGGGCCGTGGTGGGTGCCGCGGAGGGTGAAGCGCGCGGCGACGCGGTCGCCGTCGACGAGCAGATCCTCGACCGTGTAGTGCAGGTCGGGGAAGGCGGCGCGCAGGCCCCGGATCGCCGCGAGGACGCCCCCGGGCCCGCGCGCGGTGCCGGTCGCCGGGTTGTAGTAGGCGACGTCGGGCGCGAGCAGCTCGGTGAACGCGTCCTCGCGGCCGGCGTTGAGCGCCTCCTCGTAGAAGCGCAGCACCGGCCGCTCGATCGCCTCGGGCGCGCCCGCGAGCGCGGCGATGACGTCGGCGGAGTCGCCGACCGAGCCGGCGATGCCGCCCTGGGCCGCGATCATGTCGAGGGTGACGCGGTGGTACTCGGGGAAGTAAGAGGCGACGCAGTCGGCGAGCACGAGGCAGCGGAAGCCGCGGTCGTTGGCCTCGCGCACCGTCGTCTGCACGCAGACCTCGGTGGTCACGCCGGCGACGAGCAACGCCTCGACCCCGTGGTTGCGCAGGACGGCCTCGAGGTCGGTGGCGTGGAAGGCCCCCTTGCCGGGCTTGTCGATCACCGGCTCGCCGGGCGCGGGCGCGAGCTCGGGCACGAAGTCCCAGCCGGGCTCGCCGCGGACGAGGATCCGCCCGCGCGGCCCGGGATCGCCGATCCGCAGGCCCTCGCGGCCCTGCGCGCGCTTGGCCGGCGGACAGTCGCTGAGGTCGGAGCGGTGGCCCTCGCGCGTGTGCACGACGAGGAGGCCCGCCGCCCGCGCGGCGGCGAGGACGGCGCGGGTCGGGGCGATGGTCCGCTGCAGCTCGCGCACGTCGTTGCCGAGCGCCTCGCCGAAGCCGCCGGAGAGCAAGAAGTCGCCCTGCATGTCGATCACGAGCAGGGCGGCGGCGCGCGGTCGGAAGCGGAAGGACGCGGGTCGGGCAGGGACGTGCAGCTCCACTGGTAGATCCTACCCTTCCTTCGGTCTTGCCGAGTACGGCTGTTGCCCCGGAGGAAGGGCAGGACCCCCGTTCAAACCGTGCATGCGGATTTCCCGCACACGGCTTACCGGTGGACTTTCGGGCCGTTGCATTACGCTGCCTCCGGGTACTGCACGGTCCCCCGCAGACGATGGAGGCCGTGGTTGTGGAAGAAGTCGCGTGTCCAGACCTTGGCCTCCCCCGCGTGGAGATGTCGACCTTTGCGCTTCACCATGAAGGCGCGGAGTCGACTCCATACGTAGGTGTCGATCTGGTTGAACTTCGCGGCGGCGTTCCCGGTGAGGAAGTAGTTGGCCCAGCCGCGCAGCACCGGATTGATGTCGCGGATGATCACCCGCACATCTTTGACCCCGTGGCGGTTACGACCGGTCAGCTCCTTCACACGCTGTCGCACCCGCGTCAAGCTGCGCGTCGAAGGCCAGCGCTGGAGGAAGTACGCTCTGCGGCGTTCCTTCTCCCAGATCGGACCGGACATGCGCTTACGCAGGTGACAGCCGAGGAAGTCGAAGCCTTGCCGTCCCCGGCTCAGCTCGACGCGCCTCGTCTTCTCGGGATGCAGCTCGAGTCGAAGTCGACGCAGGATCTCGCGGACCCTGACCTCGGCCTCCTCGCACGCCTTCCTGGTCCTGCACAGGATCACGAAGTCATCGCAGTAGCGCACGAGCTCGCCCAGGTGGGCGTGCCGTCGCTGCCACAACTTGTCGAGGACGCCGAGGTAGATGTTCGACAGCAGCGGTGAGATGACCCCGCCCTGGGGTGTCCCCGAGAGCATCGCCGTCACCTCGCCGTCTTCCATCACCCCGGCTTCGAGCCATTGCCGCACCAGCTTGAGGACCCTTCGATCCGAGATCCGCATCTCGACGAGCTTCATGAGTCGCTCGTGATCGATGCTGCCGAAGTAGTCGCGGATGTCGGCGTCGAGCACATGGTTTCCACCTCGCGCTCCCAACACGCGCAGGCGCTCGAGCGCCTGCGTCGCGCTGCGCTTCGGCCGGAAGCCATACGAGCACGGAAGGAAGTCCGCCTCGAATATCGGCTCCAACACCAGCTTCGCCGCCATCTGCACCACTCGGTCCCGGACTGTCGGGATCCCCAGCGGCCGCTTCTTCCCGTCCGCCTTCGGGATGTACCGCCGCATGACCGCGCTCGGCCGGTACGTCCCCGCCTCGAGCTCTGCACCGATCTCTTCGAGGAAGCGATCGACGCCGAGCTCTTCCACCTCGGCCAGCGTCTGGGCATCGATGCCCGCTGACCCCCTGTTCTTCTTCACCCGCCTCCATGCTTCCTTCAGGACGTCACGCCTGAAGATGCGGTCGTACAGCGCATGGAAACGTCTTCCCGGATGCCGCTTGGCTGCGGCCCACAGTCGGCGTCGAAGTTCTCGCACTTTGTCACGTGGCCTGCGCCGCGTGGGGTTGTTGGGACCTGTCCTGCAGGCCATGCCCTCGCGCTTACCTTCTTCTCCGACACGACCACCCCAGGGGCCCTTCCCTCCGGCGGCGTTGTTCTGCGCCGCCATCGCCGGTACTACGACCCCCTCGGACTCCCGCTGCACAGCGCTCGACTTCGCCTTCGGCTTATACGAGCCACCTTGCCCCGACACGGGCCGTGCAGACGGGCCTCTCCTGTTCCGCATCGCTCCTTGAACGCGTGCTGCGCCCCCTACCCCGGGTGGACCCCCCGCGCTTTCTGTTCCGGACTCGTGCGCGGTGGACGTGGCCTTCGCCGCGAAGTGATCGGCTCGGCTCCCCCATTGTTTCTCTGACGAGGCTGCAGGCTTCACTTGATGTTGCGGCCCGCGTTCTTGCTCCCTCCGTAGAGGCTCTTGACGCCCCGCTCGGGCCGCGAGGATCTCTCCTCGCGCCTGGGGCCTGCTACCGGGCGCTCCGGCGCTTACCCGGACGGGACTTTCACCCGCTGGAACGGTGCAGCATGACGCGGCCGACCCGCCCCCTCCGGGGTCCTGCTCGTCCGTGTCTTCAGGACGCACCACCCGGCGAGAGTAGCGGGGCCAGAGCCCGCGGTCGAGGACAGAGCGGGCCGATCGGGCAGATCGAGCGCGCTCGGGGGTCGAGCGTGCGGGCGTAACGCGATCGCGGGCCAGGCTGCGCCGCGCTGTCGGCGACCCGTGCGTCGTCGCTGGGCATAACCTGGCCTTCGAGACAGGCGGCGCCCTCGCGAGTGGTCCGACGCCGAGCACAGCAGGGCGACCGTAGCGCTTCGATCGACGCAGGAGTAATTGTGGTCCGGCGGGCGCAGCGCGCCGCGGTGATGCTCCACGCGTCGGTCCCATGCTCGCAGCGCTGCGAGCATCCGCCGCATGGGAACGCACGCTCGTCGAACATTCTGCGTCCACGCAGTCCACGCCGACGACGGTCGGTCGAACGCACACGGTGTCGGTGGACGGCGAGGTCGAGGTGGGATCGCTTCGGCCCGACGGCAGCGAGCGCGGCTCACACAGGCTCTGCTACGCTGCTGCTGCCCGCGTGCGGGTCGCAGCCATGGATCTACGCCACCTCCACACGCTGGTCGTGCTCGCCGAGGAACTGCACTACGGACGCGCCGCGCGACGCCTGCACGTCGTGCAGTCGGCGGTGAGTCGTACCGTGCAGGACCTCGAGCAAGAAGTCGGCGCGCTGCTCTTTCGCCGCACGCAGCGTCGGGTCGAGCTGACGGCCGCCGGTGCAGCGCTCGTCCGACGCAGCCGGGCGATCCTCGCCGACGCGGCCCGGGCCGCCGACGAGTGTCGGGCGGTGAGCGAAGGCAAGCTCGGCCGACTCCACGTGGCGATCTGCGGGGTGAGCGGCCTCGGCTATCTACCCGAGGCCTTGCGAGCCTTCGCCGCCATGAACCCTGCGGTGGAGATCGAGCTGTCGCGGCGAGGCTCCGCCGAGCTGGGCGCCGCCCTCGCCGAAGGGCGCCTCGACGTCGCGTTCTCCCACACGCCGCTCGAGGACGATGCGGTCGTGGTCGAACCCATCCGCTCCGAGCGCCTGTGCGCCATCCTCCCCACCGACCACCCGCGGGCCCGGGCGCGAGCAGCTCCGGCCGCCGACCTGCTGCGCGACGTCGTCGCCATTCTCCCCCGCGTGAGTGCGCCGGAGATCCACCGCGCTCTGATGGCGCACGCGCGGGCGCATGGGGTGCCCGCTCCACGGGTCGTGGAGGTCGAGGACGTGAGCGTCATGATGACTCTGGTGGCGGCGGGACTGGCGGTCTCGCATCTGCCGGAGGGCGAGGCCCGCCTCTACCGCGGAGTCGTCGCCGTGCCCGTCGAGCCGGTCTACGAGATCACGCTCCATGCCATGTACCGCAAAGACCACGCCTCACCGCTGATCGCCCTCCTCCTGGCCGAGATGCGCCGCGGTCGGTGATGCTCTGCGGGCATCACCGGACCTGAAAGATGTCATTGGCGTCGCGCCCTGGCGCGGCCTCATGCTCGAGTCATGTCGATGACGAACACGGGCTCCGCTCGCACTCCGCCTCCCCTCGAGATCGTCCCCGATCAATGGTACGCGGTGCTGGAGGCCAGGAAGCTCGGCGCCCGCCCCGTCGCGCTGCGGCGGCTCGGTGACGACTTCGTGCTCTACAGGACGGCGAGCGGCGCGATCGGGTGCTTCACCGATCGCTGCCCCCACCGCGGCGTCGCCTTGAGCCTCGGGCGCGTCGCCGGCGAAGAGCTCGAGTGCGGCTACCATGCCTTTCGCTTCAGCACCGACGGCGCCTGCACTGCCATGCCCTGCGACGGGCCCGGTGCGAAGATCCCGGCGGCGATGCGCGCCGCCGCGTTCCCGGCCCGGGAAGCGCACGGGCTCGTGTGGATCTGGTGGGGTGCACCGCGCGAGCGGCTGCCGGAGATCCCGTGGATCCCCGAGGTGCCTTCGGACGATGCCGCCGCGAGCGACACCTCGTTCGTCTGGCCGGTGCCCACATTCCGCGCCATCCAGTCGTCCTTCGATTACCACCACGCGCCGGTGCTGCACGGCAGACGCTCGCTGCGGTTCACGCCGATTCCTCGCTTCATGCGGCTCGACGAAGTGGCGTGCGACGCCGAGGGTGAGCGCATCGAGTTCAGCGGGGTCCTCCGTGATCCGCAGCGATCGGACGAGAGCGGGGTCCGCTGCCACACGAGTTTCCGGATGCCTGGGCTCTCGTACCTCCGGATCGGCGCGTTCGGGCGCTTCGCGGTCTTCGACACGCCGATCGACGCGGGGACGACCTTCCGGTTCTACCGCAACATCTCGAAGGTCGGTCGCGCTCTCGGGTTGGGCAAGCTCCTGGCGTGGGCAGAGCAGCAGCTCGACCTGCGATGGGGCACCCAATTCAAGGAGGATCTGCCGATGGTGGTCACGCAGGCCCACCCCGGCGAGTTGTTCTCGGACACCTTCGCCAGAGCCGACGCAGGCGCGGCGCAGTATGAGCGCTTGCGCAGGAAGCTCCTGCGCACCGCGCGGGCACGGGCGCCCGAGTATCCGCTCCCGGTACGCCTCCGGCTCGGGAGCGAAGCGCGCTCGCTGGACACGAGCGCGGGCTGAGTCCGGCCCTCGTCTGCGACGAGCCGGCCGTGAAGCGGCGAGACGCGTGGTCGCGCCGCGAGGGTGATGGCCCCTTCGTCTTCGACGGGGCGAGGTGTCGGATCGGGCGAGCGCTTGCGGGCTCGCCTGAACCAGCGCGGGCCCTGGCCCGGGGGCTCAGTTGTCAGGTGAGCCCGAGCTTGAACGCGCCGGCTTTGATTTTGGACTTGGTCTTCATGGTTCCTCCTGGGGTGGTACGGAGGGTCGTCCGACGCACGTGGCTTCGCGCGTCGCGGCGAGCCCCCCGAGGGATGACAGGTGCCGCGATCCGATGTCGCGTCGCGCGAGCAAAAACTCCGCCTCGCGTGATCGCGCGTCGCCCGGCAGGGCCGGCGCCCGCACCGACGCCGCCGACACCGGTGCTCACGTCGGTCACGGGCCTCCGGGTCCCGACATCCAGAGAAGATCTCCGCGGAGGAGAAACGGCGACGACTCGCGGCGCAGCGCCGCGGGCTTTCCTGGGCGACGGAGATGCGCCATGGTTACGCATGGCTTTTTCTGACCTTGACCGCTTCGCCCGTGCCTTCACCGCCGCGCTCGCCCCCCTGATCGCCAGCTGCGGGATCGAGGAGGACCAGTTCGACGTCGACATCTGCTCCGAGCGGTTCCTCTCCATGGTCGAGCCGGAGACGCCGGTCGACTACTTCGAGCTGCGCTCGGTGCCGTCCTACGGCGACCCGGAGCTCGACCAACCCATCACTGTGATCGACTCCGTCGGGGAGAAGTGCGCCACCGCCAGCGACGAGGCGGCCTGCCTGGCTGCCTTCGACGCGCTGCCGACGGAGTCGCAATTCGTCGGCGTCGGCAACTTCGACTCGCCGGAGGTCCGCCTCTTCGCCTGGTCGCGCGCCGACGAGGTCGGGGCGATCACCGACATGGCGGGGTTGCTGGCGTTCCTCGGCTCGGTCGACACGGCCGGCGAGGCGGCGCTGGTCGGTCGTCTCGCGGGCCACGAGTTGCTGTGCTCCGAGCCGCACCAGGTCGGCGACCATCCCGAGGGACATGTCCTTTACACCACGTCCGGTTCGGGCTGCGGCAGCAAGAACGACATCGTCCACCACGTGGTGCTGGTGCGCACGGACGGGTCCATCTCCGTGCTCGACAGCAAGCGGATCCAGCGCGGCGATCCGAACTGCGCGATCGGGCGGCTGCCGCCGGGGCTGTGCCGGCCGCTCGCACCCGCGGCGTCCCGGCCGGTCGGGGCGTTCTTCGCCGAGGTCGCGCACCTCGAGGCGGCGTCGGTCCCCGCCTTCGCGCACCTGGCCCGCGAGCTGCGGGCCCACGGAGCGCCGGATGCTTTGAGGCGCGCCGCACTGCGCTCGCGCGACGACGAACGCCGCCACGCACGGCTGACCGCCAGGCTGGCGCGCCGGTTCGGCGGTCAGCCGAGCACGCCGAGGGTGCGGCCGACGCCGCTGCGGCCGCTGGTGGAGGTGCTGGCCGACAACGCGGCCGAGGGCTGCGTGCGCGAGACGTTCGGGGCCCTGGTCGCGCACGTGCAGGCGCGACGCGCCGGCGATCCGCAGGTCCGCCGGACGCTGGCGCGAATCGCCGGCGACGAGACGCGCCACGCGGCGCTGTCGTGGGGCCTGGCGCGCTGGGCTCGCGGTCGCATGCGCACGACGGAGCGGCAGCACGTGGCGCGGGCGCATGCGGAGGCGCTCGAGCGACTCGCAGGCGAGCTGACGCGTGAGCACGACGCCGAGGTGCACGCGCTCGCGGGGCTGCCGGAGCCGGCGGAGGCGCAGGCGCTGTTCGCGAGCCTGCGCGACGCGCTGCGCTCCGAGGCGCGCGCGTAGCGTCGCTACACGGAGCCCGCGCCCCGCTCTCGCGGACTCCGCCGCACTCGGCTTCAGCCAGCGTCTGCAGGTCAGGGGCAGCGTTCACGTCAGCGAACGCAGGGTCGATGTCGACCGCACCCGTTCATCGGCGCCGCAGGCGCCGACGAGCGGGTGCGCGTTCTGGCGCATTCAGGAAAACATGTTCTGATGATAACCTTGTTCGTAGTTCGACATGGACGAGCGAACGAGTGGCCCCGAGGATGCATCGGCGACGGCGCTGGCGGACGATTGGTCCGTCCTCCTGGCGGTGACCGAGCAGTTGAACGCGGCCCCGTTCCGCGAAGCGACGCTGCAGGCGTTCCTCCTGCCGGCGCCGCGGCGCGAGGAGGCCGAGGTCGTGCTCGGCACCATCGAGCCCGACGCCGCCGGCAACCCGGCGTGGCTCTCGGTCGCGGTGGTCCGGCCTGCAGCGGTGCGGCCGGCGCGGGCCCAAGTCGGCGGCCGCTACCACCTCCCCGACATCCCGTTCTCGCGGGTCTACCTCGAGCAGCCGGGCGTGCCGGTGCTCGTCGGCTCCGCGGCGACGGACCCGCGGATCGACCCGGTCCTGCGCGACATGTGGGCGGCGGCCGGCATCAAGGCCGCGCTGCTGATCGCGTTGACCCTGCGCGGCCACGTCGTCGGCGTGTTCTCGGTGCAGTGGGGCTGCGAGGTGCAGCTCGGCCCGCGTGAGCAGCGGATCTACCAGATCCTCTCGCGCAACGCGGCGCTGCTGCTGGAGAACATGGTGATCGTCGATCGCCTGCAGGCCGCGCTGGCCGAGCGAAGCACGCCGCTGATCCCGATCACCGACGACATCCTGGTCATGCCCCTGATCGGCACGCTCGACGAGAGCCGCCGCTCGCGGATCCTCGAGGTGGCGCTCCAGGGCGCGCGGTCGTCCGCCGCGCGCGTCACGATCATCGACATCACGGGCGTCCCGTCGCTCGACGTCCACGCCGCTGCGCTCCTGACCAGCGCCGCTCAGGCGCTGCGGCTGCTCGGTGTGCTCCCAATCCTGAGCGGCGTGCGACCCGAGGTCGCCCAGACCCTGACGGCTTTCGGCGATCCGCTGACCGGCATCGTGACTTGCGGAACGCTCCAGGCCGGCGTCGAATACGCCCTGCGGCAGCTCGGGAAGTAGCGCCCTCCTCGGCGAGGGCGCGCCATGCCCATGGCCGCCATTGCTGGAGAACCGGAATGAACCAAGGCGCCGGCGCGGGGATCGTGAAAGCCTGGTGTTGCCGAAGATGAAGGTGTAATTGCCTGCGCTCGTGCGGCGAGCATCGATCTGCCGCTAAAAGTCGCTGGCGCCCACGTACGAGTATTCCGCTCGTAGGCACCGTCGAGGTGATTCGTCGCCCTCGCGACTGATCGTACAACGGACGTCGCGGGTCTCGTCGTCACCGAGCAGCCCCTCGAACACAGAGTCGACCGGCGGCTCTGCGAGGTACACGCAATCCGTCGCTTTGGGATCGCCCGGCATCCATGCCGTGAAGAACTCGCCGCCCCTGGGGCCCAACAACCGGGTGCGACGAAGACGAGCGTCACCTCCTCGGGTGTGCACGCGGCCAGGGCCGGATCTGCGACGGCTCTCCGGCTGGCCGGAGCGCGCTCCCGCCGCGGAGCTCGTTCGGCTCGTCTCGGCGGCCAGGCTGCCTCCGGCCTTGGGGCTTGTTCCTGCGGTGAGATAGGCTCGCCCGCTCGGCCGGAACCTCAGGAACGGTCGCCTCGGTGATCCTTCACTTCCGCGCGCGATGACGACGGCCGAGCCCGGTCGACTGGGCCTCGGATGTCGACCATGGGATGGTTCGTGTCGGCCGAAGTCTTTCAAACCATCCAAGTTCTGCACCCCGTGGCCCAGGTGGTTGCGCTCGTGGCTCTGGCCATTGTCGCAGCGATCGTCGCTCTGGCCGTTGTCGCAGTGATCGCGATTGTCGCGGTCGTCGTCGTCGGTCTTCGGGTCGGTTGACCTCGTCGCCCGCCGAAGACGAGAGGTCGCCTGCAGCAACGGTGGACTCGAGCCCGGCGAATCGTACGACGTCGGCAGATGGAATACGTCGAAGGCGCCGTGATCGAGACCGCCGGCGTGAGCGGCATCGTCGAGTCCGCGGACGCGCTCCGTCGACGCAGCGCCGAAGCACTCGCGCCCCACGTGCCCGCCGTCGGACGTGAAGCGGGCCACCGCGGCGTCGAGGTGGCGAAGTCTGCGCTTGCTCGTCGAGGTCGAGGCGCGCGCCCGAGGCCGATGGACAGACGACGTCGCCAGCGGATAAGAACACCGCGTGCCAGGCGTCGCTCCCCACGTCCGCCGACGCGTCGTAGCGACCGCCCTCCTCACGGTGGGCCTCGGCGCGCGGGGCAGCTCGGCGCAGCCGGTCGAGCAGCCGCCCCCGCTGGCGCTGACCTGGAGCGCCCCGCCCGGGTGCCCCTCGCGGGAGAGCGTCGGCGCCTGGGTGCGCGACCACCTCGGTGCTGCGGCCAACCCGGCCGGCTATCCCGGCGTCGTCGTCGACGGCGTGGTGACGCGCCAGGGCGCCGACTGGCACCTCCGCCTGAGGGTCGACCGCGACGGTTTCTCCGCCCAACGGGCCCTGTCCGGGCCCACGTGCGAAGAGCTGGCCCGCTCCGCGGCGCTGGTCCTGGCGATCGTGCTCGAACCGACCCTCGGGCGCGCCGATCCGCCCCCGGAGCCGGCCGGCACCCCGCCTCCGACCGAAGCGGAGCCGCCCCCAGCCCAGGAGCGCCCCGACTTGCCGCCGCCCGGGCCGGTCGGCGCCCCGCCTCCGAGCGGCGCCGAGCCGCCTCCAGCGGCCCCGGAGCGCGCCGTCGCGCCCGAAGCCGCGGCCCCGGAGCGCGCCGTCGCGCCCGAAGCCGCGACCCTGGACGACGCAGGCGCGCCCGCGCGCACCCCGAAGCGCCCGCACGGCCACGCCTTGCGCGTCGCGGCCGGCTTCGAGGGCGGCCTCCTCCCCGGGCCCGGCGGCGGCCTGCACCTCGCCTACGCGCTGCGCCTGCCCGTGCTGCGGTTCGAGCTCGCAGGCAGCCTCTGGCCGGCTCGCCGCCGCGACGCGGCCGCTCCCGGCGTCGGCGCGACCGCCCTGCTCGGCGCCGTGGCCGTGCGTGTCTGCCCGACCCCGCACCTCCGGGGCCCCCGCCCCGGCGTCCCCGGGCCACGGACGCCCCGCCTGCTCGAGTTTCCGCTGTGCCTCGGCGTCGAGCTCGGCGCGCTCGACGTCCGCGCCTTCGGCTTCTCCGACGCCCGCGCCGTCCGGGCGCTGTGGGCGGCGGCGCAGGTCCAGCCGGGCGTGGCCTGGCGCTTCTCCCGGCGGCTCGCGCTGTGGGGCGGAGTCGCGCTCGTCGTCCCGTTCAACCGCGCCACGTTCACGATCGAGCCCGAGCCCACCCTCTTTCGTGTCGGCGCGGTCGGGGTGCGCGCCGAGCTCGGCCTCGAGGTCCACCTCGGGCGCGACGTGCCGCGAAAAAATTCTGATGGATCGCCGCGACGCCGATGACCAAGGGGCGATGCCTCCTGGCGTCCCTGCGCCCCCGCGACCACCGACCCTCCCTGCGACCCCGGTCGCCGCGGACACCCGCGACACCGTCGCGGCGATCTACCGCGCCCACGCCCGGGAGCTGTGGCGGGTCCTCGGCCGGCTCGGGGTCCCTCCTGCGGCCGTCGAGGACGCCTTGCACGACCTGTTCATCGTCGTCCAGCGCAAGCTGCCCGGCTTCGAGCACCGCGCCGCGCTGCGCACCTGGCTCTACGCGATCGCGGTGCGGATCGCCCGCCGATACCGCGAGCGCCTGCGCCGCGACGCCCACGATCCGGAGCAGGACGTCGTGAGCCCCGCCCGACCTCCCGACCGCGCGCTGCTCGACGCCGAGGCGGTGCGGGTCCTCGACGAACTGCTGTCCCGGCTCCCCGAGGCCAAGCGCGAGGTCTTCGTGCTGCACGAGGTCGAGGAGCTGTCCGCGCCGCAGATCGCGACCATCCTCGGGATCAACCTCAACACCGTCTACTCGCGCCTTCGAGAGGCGCGCAAGGCCTTCGTCCGGGAGCACTCCCGGCACCGATTCCTCGGGGGGGACGCGCCATGAATCAGCGCCGGGACATCGAGCACCTGCTGACCCAGGCCCGCCGCGCCGCGCCCGGCGACGAGGCCCTCCAACGCGTCTGGAGCCGGCTGCAGGTGCCTCCACCGACCGATCCCGACGGCGGCTCCGAGCTCGACCTGTCCGACCTCCCCGCCCCGGACGCCGCCGCTGCCGCCTCTCTCGGCAAGGCCCTGGTCGTCGGGGCGATCAAGGCCGTCGTCGCCGCGGCCGTCGTCACCGGAGCCGTCGTCGCCGTGTCCCGCGGTCCGGCGACCGAGCCGACCAGCCCCGGCGAGCCCCCGCGCGAGGACCCGCCAATCGCCGCACCGGCCGAGCCGCCCGCCCCGACGCCGCAGCCCGCGAGCCCTGAAGGGCCGCAGCAGGCCGAGCCCGAGGCCCGACCGGCGCCGCCCAGGACGACCCCGCGGCCGCCCAGACGAGAGCCGCCGCCCGCCTCCCCCGACGCCGATCTCGCCGCCGAGCGGGCGCTGATCGCCAGCGCCCAGGCCGCGCACCAGCGCAAAGATCTCTCGGCCGCCCGCGCCCACCTCGACGAGCACGCCCGCCGATTCCCGCGCGGCCTCCTCGCCGACGAGCGCGAGCTGCTCCGGGTCCTGACTTTGTGCGACGCCGGCGAGACGGCGCAGGCCGAGTCGATCGCCCGCGCGCTCGTCGCGAAGCGCGGCGCCGGGCTGTTCCTCCCGCGCCTGCAGGCCTCGTGCGTCTACGAGCGGCTCGTCCCCGTGCAGCGCCCGAGCGGCTCGCGCTGAACTCTGGGCCCCGCAAAAAATTTCGACGGATCGGCGGGCTCCGCAGGACGAAGCAGAGTCACCGCGTCTCGTCGGCGCGGCAAGCCCGAAAGGCTCCGGCCATGCGAAATCACCGCACCCCATCCGCATCAGCGCTCCTCCTTATTCTCACCACCGCCTGCTCCCCCGGGTATTTCCTCGGCAGTCTCACCGGCGCCGCCAGCGAGGGCGACGATGGATCGACCGGGGCCACCACCGACCTCGACACATCCACGGGGAGCGGCGACACCTCCTCGTCCGGCGAAGCGCCGGACGGCCCTACCGGCGGCGTCGCCGAGTGCCCGCCCCCCGGCGACGACTTCGACTTCGAGCTCGACTTCGACTTCTGGGACGGCACGGAGCCGGACGAGCTGAGCGTGGATTGCACGGTCGTCGCATTCGAGCCCGGAGCGACCCAGCATATCGAGCTGGAGTGCCTGTACGACGGTGAGAGCACGCCGCGACAGCACGGCGTCGACGTCACGCTGCCGGTCGACGCGACCCTGGCGGTCACGGTCGGCGATCTGGTCCACCTCGAGTACGGATATACGCCGAGCTTCGACAAGCCGCTCGCGTTCCACGCCGGCCTGAGCCGCGACGGCGCGCCCGTGTTCCTCTTCGGCGGGGGAGGCACCGACCTTTTACCGTTTTGCGCGGCCGAGGACAGCGTGCTGTCGATCTTCGCGGCCTGGGGCATGAGCTTCACCCACGGCCAGTGCGAGCTGGAGTCGATCGAGCGCGTCGACTTCGTGGTCGGCGACGAGACCACGAGCCTGTATAACCAGAGCGCCGGCCTCCTCCCGGACGGCACTCTGGCGATCATCGGTGAGGCCCTGCGCCAGGAGGAGTTCAATGAGGTCGCCTGCGGCTACCAGATCCTGCTGGTGACGCCGGCGCAGTAATGTAACCCGACACCCCGTCGGGGCTTCGCCGTCACTCTCCATATTCCTTCCATCCCGCGGGCGAAACACCGCTCGACCCGTATTGGCCACTGCAATCATACGAGGTGAAACTATCATGAGACGAGCTCTCCTTGGGCTGAGTATCTTGACCAGCGCGACAGCTTGCCCTGGCGACCCGACGGCCGGCACCGAGACCGCGTCGACGGACTCGACCTCGGCGCAGTCATCGACGACCGACGACGCTGCCTCGACCACCGGCGACGAGCCGACGACGACCGGCGAGACGTCCGGCGATCATGCGCCCGGCGGGGCCCGGATCGTGTATGGCGCGCGGGCGGGCGACGGCCCCGGCGAGCTGTTCTTCGTCGATTGCACGGGCGCGACGCCCGGCCCGCCGATCCCGATCCACACGCCCCTGACCGGGGGCTGGTCGGTCTCGGGCTTCGCCTCGTTCTCGCCCTCGTCGCGCTGGATGCACTACGTCGTGCGGCACCCGGAGCTCGGCGCGGAGACCTGGATCGCCGACATGTCCGGGCCGCTCCCCGCCGCTCCGGTGCGGATCGAGCTCCCGACGGACCTCGCGCACGGAGTGGCGGGCTTCACCCACGACGAGAGCCGGCTCGCGCTTGCTGCAAATCAGGGCACCGGCGGATCTCAGATCTACCTCTGCACTCTCGGGCCCGACGGGAGCTGCGTACCCGAGGTCTGGGGGGTGCCGCTCGCTCCGGGCGGAGGCCACTCCGGCCAGTCGATCTCCTTTTCGCCCGACGACACCCGCCTCGCCTATGCCGGCGATCCGGACGGCGACGGTATCGAACAGGTGTTTCTCGGCGGGACCGCCCCAGGCGACGCGGGCGAGGCGGCCTCGCTGTCGGGAGAGCTCCCGCCGGACGAGTCCGCCATCACCGAGATTTGGTTCAGCGCCGACGGCGGCACGCTCTACTACTCGTTCGGCTCGCTGCTGAACGGCTTCGCCGGGATCCACGCGGTCGACGTCTCCGTCGATCCGCCGGCGAGCCCCACGAACATCACGCCGCCGAAGAGCGCCGAGAAGCGGTTGATCCGCCTCCGCGACGATACGAGCGCGGTGCTGCAGTGGGACGGCGCTGCGGGCCGCGGCGACCTCTCGTTCTACGACCTCGACGGGACCGAGGCGGGCGAGGTCGTGTCTCTCCACGACGCCCCCGGCCGCGTGTCCGGCAAGTATTTCGGCTTTTCCCCCGACGGCCGCTTCGCCTTCTACCTCGCCGACACGGAGGATGCTCCGGACGAGTGGGACCTGTACGCCGTCGATACGAGCGGCCCGCTCCCGTCGTCGCCGACGAAGCTCAACGCCCCGCTCGCCGCGGGGGGAGCCGTCACCCACGTCAGCTTCAGCGCCGATTCGACGCGTCTCCTGTACTTTGCGCGCCCGGCGAGCGGGCTCGGCGTCGATCTCTGGACGGTGCGCCTCGATCCGCTCACTGCGCCCGTGATGCTGAACTCACCGCTGCCCGCCATGGGCACGCTCGAGTTCTTGACGGCCAGCGACGACGGCTCACGGGTCCTGGTCGTCGGGACCCAGGCGTCCTTCGAGACGGCGGAGCTCTTCCTCGTCGAGACCGCCGCGCCGGGAGTCTCGTCGAAGCTCAGCGCACCGCTGGGTCCGGGTCAGAACGTGGCGCACCTGCCCTTCTTCAGCGCGGACTCCCAGCGCGTCTTTTACAAGGTGGAAGACATCGTCGACGGGGAGCCCGTCTACAGCCTGCATCAGGTCGACATCCCCACGCCCGGCGCCGCGGTCCAGGTGTCGGCCGAGGATCACGCGATCGTGGAAGTGAAGGTCCTGCCGCCGGCCGGCTCGTGACGGCCCAGACCCCCGCTGTCGGCTCCTCGCCGCCCATCCCGAACCTGGCGAGCGGGGACGGTCGCGCTGCGCTGTCGCGGCGGGTAGCATCGGCCCATGATCAGCGCCGCCCGCTTCCGCGAGATCGCGCTCTCCTTCGAGGGCGCGAGCGAAGTGCCGCACATGGATCGCGCCGCCTTCCGCACCAAGCGGCGCATCTTCGCCACCCTGCCGCCCGACGCCGCGACCGCCAACCTCCTGCTCGACCGCGATCTGCAGGAGGCCCTGTGCGAGGCGAAGCCGGAGGCGTTCGCGCCGGTGCCCGGCGGCTGGGGGCGGATGGGCTACACGACGGTGAACCTGCGCGTCGTGTCGGAGCCCGATCTGATCGGCGTCCTGACCGAAGCGCACGAGCGTGCGAGCGTGCCGAAGAAGAAGCCGGCGGCCAAGCGCGCGCGCCAGCGTTGATGCCAGACGGAGCCGCCACGCCGCTCCCGGAGGTGGCGCGGGAGATACGGCCTGATGGGTGCCCGGTTGGTGCCCACGAGCAGGCCCCCGTCGCGCTGCAGGAAGTCCTCGAGACAGACCGTTCCCGTGGTCTCGGTGAGCCGTGTCGCGACCTCGACGTCATGACGATGATGTTCGACGCGCCGGTCTACACACTTACGCCAGCAACGAGCGCACGTTGCTTCAACGCGACCGACCGCTGCCCGCGCTAGATTCGGCGCAAGGAGAACTCGCATGTCCGTCGCAAGGCCCGCCGAACAGAACACCGTGCCGTCGCTGTCCCTGCCCGATCTCTTCGCGCGCTATCATGTCGGCTGGGAGACCCGCGATCCGGCGCTGATCGCGTCGCTGCATTCGGAGGACAGCGTGGTTCATCTCCATGACGGGTCGGAGCCCGTGCACGGGCGCGACGCGCTGCGGCGGCACTGCGCCGAGCTGTTCGCGCGCCTCGACTGGAGCTTCGAAATGGGGCGCCGGCTTCATGGCGCGGACCACTGGGTGTTCGAATGGACGATGGTGCTGGCGCTCCGCGAGCCCGGCGGCGGTCCCTTCACCGCGCGCGTCGAGATGCTCGACGTGGTGACGATCAATCGCGCGGGCGAGGTCGCGCGCAAGGACGTCTATATGAACGGCGCCCAGGCGCAGGCTGCGTTCGCACGCGCAGGGATCGCACGATAGCTCGTATCGCCGCCCGGCCGCGCCCCTGCCCAACTTGTTTCCTCCCGATACCACGCCGATAATCGCGGCGATGCCGGACCCGAGTTCGCCTTTCAGCAGTCCAACCTTCCCGGTGGGGGTCCGGCGGCTCGCGGCGCATCCCAACGCGTCGCTGGCGGTGCTCGTCGGGCGGACGGGTCCGGTGACGGTGGCGGATGAAGGCGGGCGCGTGACCGGGGATGTGCTGATCGTGCGACCGGGCATCACGCATTGCGTCTCCTTCGCCGAGCGCGGCGCGGACGTGCTCTATCTCAACGGCCTCGCCTTTCCCTTCACGGCGCCGCTGGCGGTCGCGGCCACGGGCGCGCTCGCCCAGCTGGCGGCGCACGCGATCGGCGGCGGGGTCGATGCGATCGCCGAGCTGCGCGCGCGGCTGGGCTCGGCCACCGCGCCGCTGCCCACGAAGTTGGCCGCGATCGTGCGGGCGATGGAGGCCGACCCGATGACGCGGATGCCTCAGGCCGAGCTGGCGCGGCGGCTCGGGATGGAGCGAACACAGGCCTTGCGCCGCTTCAAGGCCGCGACAGGGCTGACCTTCCGCGCGTTCAAACGGTGGTCGGGGCTGCAGCACGCCGCGCGGCAGATCGAGGCGGGGGTGCTGGTGCGCACCGCCGCGATGGACGCGGGCTTCGCCGATACAGCCCACCTCTCGCGCAGCTTTCGCGCCCTGTTCGGACTCTCGCCGAGCGCTGCGATCGCGGGGCTCGACCAGAGCGGTCCCCCGCTCTCCCCTGCCCTCGATCAGCCCTGCGGCAGCCTGCCCGGGCGTCGCGGATCTCTCGATCCCATGGTCGCGACCTCCTCCGAGCGCGCGAACACTCGCGGCTCCGCAGCGCATCGACGTCCAGGCACACATTGACGCGATGCTCGAGAGGCAGCCCGTCCTACGATTGCGCACGGCGACGATCGTCGGAGGTCAGCGCAGGGCGCGACACCATGCAAGGACATCCTCGCCGCGGCGATCGCAGGGAGCTCGCCGCGGCGGAGAACTCGTGGCCGCGTCGCCTGCGATACCGCTCACGCGGCTGGCCCGCACCAGCGCGCCAGGGCGGCGCGCAGGGACGGCGCGTCGTCGCCGGTCCAGGCGACGTGACCATCCGGGCGGATGAGGAGCCGCGTGACGCCCTCGACCTCTTCCTGGTCGGTGGCAAAGCTCGCGGGGACGAGCTCGACCCGATCGCGCCACGGCGCCCAGGCGTCGTGCAGCTCGCGATCCGCGAGGCGATCGATCAGGACGAAGCGACCCGCGTGCAATGATTCGTAGAGGCGCTGCGGGCCGCGCTCGGTGTTCAGGTCGAGATCCGGCACGCGTCGGCCGACCAGCGGGTGGGCCGCGTCGGCAGCGGGATAAGCGACATCGATCGCGCTGATCAGACCCGCGAGCTTGCGCTGGACCGGCGCGACGGCGAGGAGTTCGTCGAAGAGCTCGCGCAGGGCCAGGCCCTCGGGCGAGACGTCCATGAGCTTGCCCTGCGCGGTGGTATTTCGGGCCAGCGCCTCGCCGATCGGGCGGCGCTCGTCGTGGTAGCTGTCGAGCAGCCAGCGCGGCGCCCAGCCGCGGACGGCGGCCGCGAGCTTCCAGCCGAGGTTGCTCGCGTCCTGCAGGCCGACGTTGAGCCCCTGGCCGCCCGCGGGGAAGTGCATGTGCGCAGCGTCGCCGGCGAGGAACACCCGGCCGACGCGATAGCGCTCCGCGAGCCGGGTCGCGTCGCCGAAGCGCGACAGCCAGCGCGGGCTGTGCATCCCGAGGTCGGCGCCGAGGATCCGCCTCGTCGCGCTCCGCAGCTCGTCGAGCGTGACCGGCTCTGCGAGCGGGACCTGCGTCCGCGTCGGATCGACGACGACGATCCGGTGCCCGCCGTCACCGAGGGGGACGAGCAGCAGGAGGCCCTGAGCGTTCGTCCGCGAGACCGGGCCCGGCGGCGGGTCGGCCAGGGTGACGTCGCCGAGGATCGCGGTGCGGGTGGTCGCGCTGCCGGGGAAGTCGACGCCGATCGCCCGACGCACCGCGCTGCCGGCCCCGTCGCAGCCGACGACGTGGCGCGCTCGCACCTCGAGCTCGCCGCCAGGCGCCTGGACGCGCACGACGACCGCGTCGTCGGTCTGGGTGAGGCCGACGAACGCGTGCTCGCGGGCGAGCTCGACGCCGAGCTCGCGCGCCCGCGCCTCGAGCAGCTCCTCGGTGTGCACCTGCGGCAGAAAGAGCGTGTAGGGGTGCCGGGTCGGCAGGCGCGAGAAGTCGAGCCGCGTGTCGAGCCCGGCGAAGTGGGCGCTGGGGATCGGCACACCGCGGCGCACGAAGCGGTCGACGATGCCCCGCTGATCGAGGAGCTCGAGGCTCCGCGGGTGAAGGGTGAGCGCGCGCGACTGCTCCGTCCGCCGCGCCCGCTGCTCGAATACACGCACCCGCACGCCCGCGAGCGCCAGCTCCGCCGCCAGCATCAGGCCCACCGGGCCCGCGCCGACCACCACGACCTCGATCTCCATCCTCATGAGGACCTCCTCGTCGAGCAAAAACTCGAACGATGTTAGAGTTCTCTAACAGTGTTAGAAAGTCAAGCGCATGCTGCGACGCGAGCAGGTGGTGGAGGCGGCCCTGGGGCTGCTGGACGAGGTCGGGCTCGACGGCCTGACGATGCGGCGGCTGGCCGAGAAGCTGAACGTGAAGGCGGCGACGCTCTACTGGCACGTCAAGAACAAGCAGGAGCTGCTCGAGGCGATGGCGGAGGCGATGCTCGCCGATTGCGGCGC
This sequence comes from Nannocystis punicea, assembly GCF_026965555.1. Lineage (GTDB taxonomy): Bacteria > Myxococcota_A > Polyangia > Nannocystales > Nannocystaceae > Nannocystis > Nannocystis punicea. Next base: position 9,169,615 of record NZ_CP114040.1, read on the forward strand.
GAGCCCGCCCGAAGCCGCTCCGGGGCTCGAGCAGGCGATCGAGCTGGCGGGCAAGCTGCGGGCGGCGCTGCTGACCCGACGCGACGGGGCGCGGGTGTTCGGAGGGACCTATGTCGCGCAGCCGAACACGCTGCGGGTCTCCGAGCGGTTGCTCGCGGCGCTGCGCGAGGCGGGGCTGCCCCTGCGGGCGGTCGCCTGGGGCGCCTGGACGATCTCGTATTACGTGATCGGCTTCACCCTCGAGGAGCAGGCCCTGAGTACGTCGGGCGCCGGGCCGCAGCGGTTACAGGCAGCGCTCGACCCGATGCGCTTCCCGCAGCTCGCGGCCGCGTTCTCGCACCTGATCGACGGCGACCTCGAGGCGCGCTTCGACTACGGTCTGCGGCTGATCACCGCCGGATTGCGGGCAGAGCTGGCTTCAGGGGCCGAGCCGGTGCGTCCGGTGGATCCGCACGTGGCCGCCCGCCGGGAGCGACGCCGACCCGCGCGTTAGGAGCCGGTGGCCAGGGCGACGAGGGTGCCGTCGACTCGACGGCCGGTCGTTCCATGTGCATCGAGACGATACGCGCCCCGGACGAGGGGGTCGGTGAGCGCCACTAAGATCAGCCCGCGGTGCGCCGGAACACCCGGTGCCCGCGCGCCGCGAGGCGCTCCTCGCTCTGATGCCCGCCCGTCAGCAGGATGACGTCGATGCCGAGCGCCGTCGCTACTTCGGCGTCGTGATCCGTATCGCCGAACATCACCACCTCGGCCGGAGCGCACTGCATCTGCGCCAGCAGCTGCCGTCCGCGCTCCACCTTGCTGCGCGCCCGCCGATCGCCGAGCCCGCACACGTGCGTGAACAGTGACGTGAGACCGTGATGCTCGAGGTGCACCTGCAAGTCCGGCTCGTGCGTCGCCGACAGCACCGAGCAGCGGATGCCGCTCGCCACCAGCCCCGCGAGCATCTCGCGCGTGCCTGCGAACAATTTGGAGTGCTGCACGCGCGCCTGATACGTCGTCATGAAGTGGTGGCTCATCTCCTCGAACGAGGTGCGCTCCAGGTCGACGCCGACGCTCTTGTAGTAGTCGACCACCGGAAAGCGAAACTGCGCCAGATACGTGTCACGCGTGACGCGCGGGTAGCCGAAGCGCTCCAGGACGTCCGCCCCGATCTCGACGCACAGATCGAGGTCGTCCAGCAGCGTCCCGTTCCAGTCCCAAATGACGTGACTCTTGTCCTCGAGCAAGGCTGGCAGGCGGTGCATCGTTGCTTCCTCGTGACGCCGTCGACGGCCGCCGCCAAGATGCCACCGATGCCCGCCGCCGCCAAGTAGATGCGCGACCCGCGAGGCACGCGCCGGAGCTGCGCCGGGGCGACATCGCGGCGACTTGCAGCCTCGCGGCCATCACGCCACGGAGGTCCGCGAGCGGCGCGAACTTCGCGTCGTCGTTGCCGAGCCGGTCGAGCCTGAACCGCCGACCCCGTCGGATGGACATGGTTCATGGGACATGGTCTTCAGGACAGGTCTCACAGGACATGTCCCATGAATCGCTCGCAGGCGCCGAACAGTTGGCAGGTCTCCTCGGCGCTCAGGTCCTTGATGAACTCGCGGGGCTCGCGGAGCTTGCCGCGCTCGTACTGCGCGATGTACTTTTCGACCTGGGCGCGCGTCGAGCCGGTCGAGGCCGCGATGTCGCCGGCGTCGCGGCCCTGGCGGTGCATCCCGACGACGACGTGCGGGCGGCCCTTCTTGATCCGCCTCGGTTCGGTCAAGAACCGGTACGGGCGCGCGAGGTAGCGGACGCGGTTCTCGAGCTCCCCGCGCTTGAGCGTCAACCCGATCCGCGGCGACTCGTAGATCCCGCCGTCGCGGGGCGTCGGCGCGAGCGTGATGAACAGCGGCGACCGCTCGGCCGGCTCGACGCTGTTCGCGAACGAGTCGACGAGCGCGCGGATCGACGGCTGCTTCGTCGTCGCCAGCAGGTGCTCGACGCTGAGCGACGGCCCGTCGAACAGCGCCCCGTCGGCGAGCCGCTCGAGGCCGCGGATCAGGATCCCGCCGGACGCGTCCTCGCGCCCGAACGTGATGTCGACCCCCTTGTACGTCCCGCCGCGGTACTCCCCGCCGGTGCGATGGAAGTACCACTGCCCGAGCCCGTACTGGATCGGGTCCCCGTGAGCGAACGTGTCGGGGTGCTGCGCCCCGTTCCAGTAGAGCTCGATCTCCGTGATCCGGTGCGCGACCCCGCCGACGTGCCACTCCGCCCCGCCCAGCACCAGCCCCGCGATCCGCCGAAACGCCGGCAGGTACGCCTCGTCCCCCGCCTCCCGCGAGGGCACCAGCGCACGCAACGCCTCCGAAAAGCTCGCCGTCCGCGACTCCATGTCGCTCCACCATACCAAGTTCCGCTCCCGGGCGAGATGGGCGACGCCTCGCCGTCCGTCGACCTCGTCCGCGACAGCGAGGCCGGGGCGATGCGGGCGCGGTCGGCCGATCACGGCTGGTGCCGGGCGCGGCCGGCGACGACCTGAACCACGAACTCTTCCGCCGCTGCGCCTGTGCGCCCGCAACCCCCGCGCTCCCGTGGGGCTCGCCGGCTCCGGGCGTGCGGGCGCACCCCGGACCAGGCGACTGCGCCGTGCGGTCTCGCCGGTGATCGCGGCCTCGCGTCGTCGCCTTCGATCGCCGCGACCTCGCGCTCGGCGGCACCAGCGGTGCCCCGCCGGACCGAAGTGATTCCTGGTCGCTCGACTCGTCCTCGGCGTGGAATAGCATGTCTGTCTCTCGGGTCATGTGCACATCGACGGGCCGATCGAATGTGCACGCCTCCATCGGCGGACCTGCGAGGGGGGGCGGCGTGAGGTGAGGTAGATCGGCGGAAGGTTTCTCGCGTACACGCGTCCAACTTGAAGATGCTCGCGGATCCGAAGCTGTTGGTCGTGTTGTTCTCGCTCACCGCCGCCCTCGGGTGTGCGACCCGGTCGGCGGTCCCGACGCGGGACAGGCCCGCCGAGAAGACCCCGCCGGTGTTCGCCCTCGCGGCCTCGGTGGCCGACGGCCCCGAGGACCCGGCGGAGAAGGGCCTGGCATCGCACATCTCGCGCGTGACGGTGTACTCCGATCGGGCGCTGGTCAGCCGGGACGCGACGGTGGCGCTGACGAGCGAGCCGAAGGTGTTCCGCTTCAAGAAGCTGCCGGGGTGGGTCGACGAGGGCTCGGTGCGGGCCTCGACGAGCGCCGGCAAGATCGTCGACGTGAGCGTGGAGCGGCGCTTCCTGGCGCGCTCGACCGACGAGGGGTTCCGCAAGGCGGAGCTGAAGCACAAGGAGCTGCTCAAGCAGCTGCAGGCGATCGACGACGAGCTGGCGATCCTCGACGCGCAGCAGAAGCACGTCGAGTCGATCAAGGTGTTCTCGCTCGAGAAGCTCGGCGACGACGGGGTGAAGCGCGAGATCAAGGTCGACAGCTACGGCGAGGTGATCGACTTCGTGTCGGGGACGATGCGCAAGACGGCGTCGGCGCGGCGCGACGCCAGAGCGGCGCGCGAGCAGCTGGCGCCCGACGTCGAGGCCAGCGCGCGCAACCTCGAGGAGCTGAGCCGGCTGACGAAGCTGGAAGAGACGATGGTGCTGGTGACGGTGCAGGGCACCGAGGCGGGCGCCGCGACGCTGACGCTGACGTACGCGACGCCCGGGGCGACGTGGGAGCCGATGCACGAGGTGCGCGCGGGCGCGACCGATCCGGACTCGGTGGAGCTGACGTCGTTCGCGGTGGTGACGCAGACGACCGGCGAGGATTGGAGCCACGCGCAGCTGTCGTTCTCGACGCAGTCGTCGTCGGACAGCGAGCACATCCCGGAGCTCGAGATGCTGGCGCTCGGCAAGGGCCCGGAGGTGTCGCGCAGCGTGACGCGCGAGATCACGTCGTTCACGGCGGCGCAGAAGAAGTTCCAGGAGCAGAACCTGCACTGGAATCGGATGAATCAGGCGGCGTCGCAGCGGGTGTCGGAGGTCGAGCAATTCGAGCGCTCGTACTCGTCGAACCTGGCGCTGCTCGAGCAGGTCCAGAGCAAGACGGTGGAGATCTTCGCCGGCCTGCAGACGCGCGGCACGACGGCCCACTTCGTCGCCAGGGACCCGGTCATCGCCCGCTCGGACGGCCGCTCGATCCGCGTCCGGATCGGCAGCAGCCCGATCAAGGTGGAGCGCCGGATCATCGCCGCGCCGGAGGAGTCGCTCAACGCCGCGGTCACGCTCGAGATGAACAACAAGACGGCGCAAGCGCTTTTGCCCGGCGCGGTCGCCCGCTATCAAGACGGGGCGTTCCTCGGGATGACCGACATCGCCTTCGTCGCCAAGGACGAGGACTTCTCGCTGTTCTTCAGCGTGGCCGACCAGGTCAAGCTGGCCCGCGAGCTCGACAAGCACCAGAGCTCGCTGCAACGCAACGCGCGCAACCGCATGCAATTGTCGTTCGTCAGCAAGGCGAAGAACCTGTCGGAGCGGCCGGTCACGGTGGTGCTGGCCGAGCGCATCCCGGTGTCGGAGAACAACGAGGTGCGGGTGAGCAACGTGCGGATCGGTCCGAACGAGAAGCCCGACGGCAAGGGGATCGTCCGCTGGACGGTGACACTGGCGGCCCGCGAGGAGCGGCAATTCCGGGTGTCGTACCAGGTCGATTATCCGCCGACGCTGGTGCTCGACGTGAAGCGCAAGAGGATGGAGAAGATGCAGTCGCCGTCGCCGCCCTCGCCGGCGCCGGCGCGCATGGACTTCGAGGAGCGGCTGATCCAGATGGAGGACGCGTTCTGACCGCCTCGCTCACAGCGGGTAGACGATGAAGTCGTCGTGGACCTCGAGCACGGGCTCCTGCATGGCTTCGACGGCGTCGCGCAGCTCGAGCAGGTGGGCGAGCTCGAGCTCGAGCGGGTGCTCGTCGGGGTGCGAGGGCTGCATGAATTCGAAGTCGTCGCCGGGGGTGTTGGTCATCTCGATGTGAGCCCCGAGGACGCGACAGACCTCCTTGTCGGCGAGGTGGTCGACGAGGCGGCCGATGCTGGCGACGTAGGCGGGGAAGTCCTTGATGTAGAGGCGGCCGGGGTAGAGGGTGTCGCCGGTGAAGACGACGCCGGTGGCGGGGTCGTAGACGGCGATGTGGGCCTTCTCGTGGCCGGGCAGCGGGACGATGTCGAGGACGCGGCCGCCGAGATCGTACTGGACGATCTGCTCGGGCCAGCCGTCGATGCCGAAGAACTGGCGGACGGCCGCCTCGCCGACGCCGACGATGCTGGTGTTGGCGTCGCCGACGAAGAGGTCGTTGCCGGCGACGTGGTCACCGTGGGCGTGGGTGTTGCCGACGACGAGCTCGATCGGGGCGCCGCCGTGGGCCTGAGACCAGTCGTCGACGAGGCCGTGGACGATGTCGTCGATCGGGATGCCGCCGTCGCCGGTGTCGAGCAGGAGCGCGCGCTCCGAGCCGAACAGCAGCATCATGAAGGGGCCCTCGAAGCTGGTACACAGCGACTGGCGGAGGATCCAGGTGTCGGCGGAGTATTGATGGACCTGGACCTGCGGCTCGCTGCCGCAGTCGATGCCGTCGATCCAGTGGGCCGGGAGCTCGCCCGCACACTCCTGCACGCCGGTGGTGGCGTCGGTGGTGGAGACGGTGGTGGCGCCCGTGGTGGAGCCGGTGGTGGAGCCGGTGGTGCTGTCGTCGCTCGTCGAGGGGGTGCTCGTCGTCGTGCCCGGATCCGCGGTGGTGGTGGTGGCGTCGCCTTCGGTCGTGGCCGTGCCCGTGGTCGTGGTCGTGGTCGTCGAGCCGGTGGTGGTCCCGTCGCTGGCGGCGGGCCCCTCACCGCCGCATGCGAGTACACAGAGCAAGGGAGTCCAGAGCTTTCGCATGGCGCGAACGTACGCCACCCTCGCGCAGGCATCAACCGTGGACAGGTGGACCGGAGTCGGCTACGCCGGGCGTGCAGCGGGCCCGGAGCGGCGGATCGGGGGGCGTCTCAGCAGCGGCGCCGGCGGCTCGGGGGCGCGGTGATAGGATGTCCCAAAGGACATGTTTTTGAAAGATCATGAGATGGTATGTCCTTTCGGACATTCTGTCTCTCGGGACATCTTTACTTCGCCGAGACCGTCGCTCACCTGCTCGTCGACCCGGCCAGAGGGGCGCGCGCGCCGCTTCGCGCCGGTTCTGTCGGACGCTTGCATCCGGCGCTCGCGCGCACACTCGGCGGGGTGGCCCTGCGATCGCCCAGGCGCAGCGTCGAGCTTGTCTGCGTGAAGTAGGGGTTGGTGCTCGCATTGGGCGGGGCGCTCTGCCATTGACTTCCGACGAACCGTCGTGGGCCTGCGACGAGCCGGGTCGTCGGATGGACGAACCGGAGAGACCGGACAGCCTGGTGCGCGACGGGCTCGAGCAGCAGTGTGGCGTGGACGGGCCGCCTTGACGACCGCCAGAGCGGGGAGCTAGCCTGGAGACGTCGTGGGAGGTTCAGCTCCGCAGCATCCGACGCTCTTCGCGCGGCGGCGTTGGTCGGTCGGCATGGCCCTGGCGGTCGGCGTCGGGTTGCTGCAAACCGCCCCCGAATTCTTCGAAGGCGAGCGCATTGTGAGCATCGCGCTGCGGTGCTTGCTATGGGTGGTCGAGGCTCCGCTGCAGGTGCTCGCGCTGTCGGTCACGTTCGACCACGGCGTCCAGCGGCGGTTCGGTGCGACGAAATTGTTCGTCGCCTGCCTCCTGGTCGCCATGGCCGTCGGGGCGCTCTTCGCCCTCGCCTTCGTGTTCGTGTCCGAGGGGCTCCTGGGCCTCGAGCTCGATGAAAAGGGGCCGCTTCCGCTTCCGCTCGCCGCGGGGTTCGGCGCCATGGTCGGCGTCCTCATCGCCGGCATCTGGGGGCTCGCCTTCGTGTCCCCGCACGTGGCCGAGCAGGCCCAGCTCCGCAAGCTCGAGACGGAGCAGCTGCGATTCGAGGCCGAGCAGCTCAGGACCTCGTCGGAGATGGCGCGCTTGCGTTCGCAGCTCGAGCCGCATTTCCTCCTCAACACCCTCAACACGATCGCCGGGCTGGTGACGCAAGATCCGCGTGAGGCGCGGCGCCTGATCGGATGCCTCGGGGACCTGCTGCGTGATTCGCTGCAGGAGCAAGACGAGATGCAGACGCTCGACCAGGAGGTCACGTGGCTCAGGCGTTACGCGGAGATCCTCGAGGCGCGCCACGGTGACGCGCTCCGCTTCGATTGGGACGTCCCTCCCGATGTCGGCGGCGTGCTGCTGCCGCGGCTGTTGCTGCAGCCCCTGGTGGAGAACGCGGTCCAGCATGGTGCGCTGTGTCGCGCCGGCGGCGGCCGGGTGGCCGTGCGTGCCATGCTCCGGGGCGCCGGCGCCGGGTCGCAGCTCGTGTGCACGGTGACGGACAACGGCCCGGGCCTGTCGACGAGCGAGCCGCGCTCCGGCGCGCTCGGCCTCCGCGCCGTGCGTCGTCGACTCGAGCTCAGGGGCTCCGGGTCGGCCCTGCGCTTGCAGTCTTCGAGCGAAGGGACCTCGGCGATCATCGAGGTCCCCGTGGCTTCGGCGGGTGCGGCATGAGCCAGGAGGACGGCGAGAAGCTGCGCTCACTGGTCGTCGAGGACGAGTGGACGGCGCGAAACTACCTCGTCGAGCTCGTGGACGGCTCCAACCTGGCTCAGGTCACGGGCGCGGTCGCGTCCGCGTCGGAGGCGCGGGAGATCCTGCTCGGCGACGGGCGTCTCGCGTTCGATGTCGTGTTTCTCGACGTTCGGCTGTCCGGCGGGCGAAACGAGGGGCTGGACATCGCGCGCGAGCTCGCGGCGCTGTCCCGGCCGCCATTGCTCGTACTCGCGACCGCCTTCAATGCGCACGCGCTCGAAGCGTACGACCTCGGAGTCGCCGACTACCTGCTCAAGCCGTTCACCGAGCAACGTGTCGAGCAGTGCTTGCGCCGGCTCCGGGCACGCCGCCCGCGGCTGCAACCAGCAGGGCCCCTGCGGATCGCCGCGCGGCGGCAGAAGAGCCTGGTCTTCTTCGACCGCGACGAGGTGTGGGCGTTCGAGGCGGCGGAACGCTTGACTCGGGTGCACACCGCCCACGGCGTCTTCGACGTCGACCTGTCGCTGTCCGCGATCGAGGCGTCCTTCGGCCGCGCGCTCGCTCGGGTCCACCGCAACTGGCTGGTCAACGTGAAGCACATCAAGGAGTTCGAGCGCGACAGCGAAACCCGGGTATGGGTCGGCGACGGGCTCGTGGCGGACGGTCGCGGGATCCACGTGCCTGTCGCTCGTGAGCGCGCGCAACAGCTGCGCGACATGCTGCTGGCCAGCGCGACGGGGTTGCGCCGCATGGGTCGTGCCGGAGGCTGATATCGGTGAGGTCGTGACGACGGGCGCGATCGGCTGGTTATTTGGACATGACCTATCGGACATATTCAATTCGACCGGAATACTCGCGTCGACCTTGCCCCGCATGGCCCCGAGTCCGCGATCGCGCAGATCCCGAGCGTCTGGGGCCCTGCTGGAACCCCGCCGTGGCGGCTTGCGTGCGGGCGGACGGTGGACCACCCTCTCGTCCGTGTACGAGCACGAAGTCCTCGAGCCCCCGGCGTACCAGCGCGTCAGCGCGGTCTATGACAAGGCGCGCGCGGAGGCGAAGGAGCCGGACGGGCTCAAGGCCCGCGAGGCGGCGTATCGCGAGGCGCTGCGATGGGCGCGGAAGACGGGAGACGGGGCGCTGGTCGCGGCGGCCTGGTACTACCTGGCGAAGTTTTGGGAGGGGGAGTACGAGCGCGAGAAGGCCTGTACGGCGCACTTGCGGCTGATCGCGGCGGAGCACGCGAAGTTCGGGCCGCTGCACGCGGAGCTCGCGGGGAGCTGGCACAACTTCGGGACGTTCCTGGTCGAGGCGCACGAGCCGGCGCTGGTCGAGTGCGGGATGCGAATCTCGCTGGCGCTCGGGCGGCTGCAGGGTGCCGGCGAGGATTTCGCCGCGGTGCAGCAGACCATCCTGGTGCTGTGGAACGCGGAGCTTTACGAACGAATGTTCCGCTGGGCCCCGCACCTCGAGGGCTGGACGGAGCAGAAGGGCCTCGGCCACGCGTACCGCTGCCTCGGGCACGCGTACGGGCGGGTCGGTCGTCACGACGAGGCGCAAGCGGCCTACGAGGCGTGCCTGCGCCTCCTGCAGGAGGGCGACGAGCACTACGACGACGCGTGGCTCGGGTACGCGGAGTCGTTCGTCGAGCGGGCGGCGCCGAAGGTCGACATGCCGGCGGGGATGCTCGCCGAGTTGCGGGCGCTGGTGGACGGAGCGGAGGAGGAGTCGTCGGATCGGCAGCGGGCGATGAAAACACTCCTGGCGTGCGGGACGGCGGAGGACCTGCCGCGGATCCTCGCCGTGGCCGCGGAGGCGCCGTTGACGGTGCGGTCGACCTGCTGCACGCTGATGGGTCGCGGGTTTGACAGTGAAGAGATCCACCGGGCGCTGCGCGAGGTCGCGGCGCGCTCGTCGGTGGTCCCCATCGCCAGCGGCACCATCGACGCCGTCGAGTGGGATGCGAACACGAGCAGGAGGCACGAGGCGCTGGCGCGGTTCGAGCTCGACCAGGGGATGGACGCCCGCGCAGCGCTGCGGGCGGCTTGCCAGGGCCCGATCACGACGGACCTCGTGGGGCGGCTCGCGCTGCACCTCCTCGACGACGGCGACGCGGCGGGGCTCGACGCGTTGAGCGAGCAACATGCGGCGGTCCGGGGGGCGATGCTCCGGGTGGTGCGTGCAGTGCTCGAGCTCGAGCGAGACCCGACGGAGGCGTCGATGCTGGCGGTGTACCGCGCGTTTGCAGCGTGGGCGAAGCCGTGGGCAGCGCGGCTGGACGAGGACGGCAAGCCGCCCGCGAAGCGAGCCCATCGTTCGGACGATTGAGGGGCTGCGGCGACGGGCCGGTCCACCGCGGCGGCGGACGGGACGTCGGCGCCGGGCCGGTCCACTGCGGGACGCCGGGGCGAAGAGGCGCCCGTGCAGTTTGTCACGGATCGCCAGACCTCCGCGGCCCGCGACTTGCGACGCGAGCCCGCCTCTCCGTCGTGGGAACCATGAACAAGTCCGACACCAAGCCCCAGCCGCAGCAACCGCAGACCTCGACGCCCACCCGGCCCGCTCGACCGCTCGTCATTCGCACGGGCGTACGCGCAGGTCCGTACTCGTACCTGTGAACGAGCCGGCCGGGCGTACATCCCAGGCTTTGGCTCTTCGCCGGTCGCATGCCGGCGATCATCATCACAGCAATCGCCCCTGCGAGGCGCGCCGCATCCCGCCTGGTCCGAGCGCCACATCGACGGATCGAGCAGGCGCAGCGCCGACAGCTTTGACAGCCGGCGCTCGTTCTCGTATGGCACCCGCATGAGGCGAGCAATTCACGGCAGGGCGGCGCTGCTGGCCGCGTGCGCGTGCACGGTCGGTGGTCGCGGGCCGGTCGACGCCGCGCCGCGAGCGGCGGACCCCGGGGTCGAGCTGTACGGCGCCGGCCACTTCACGACCGGGGCCTGGGACTTCTTCATGGCCTTCTCGCCCGATCAGCGGCAGGTGCTGTTCGGCCGCGCCGACCCGTCCTTCGATCGTTACGAGATCCTCGAGACGCGGCTCGGCGCCGACGGTCGCTGGTCGAAGCCGGCGCACCCGAGCTTCGCCGGGCAGTGGAGCGACGCCGACCCGCATCTCTCGCCGGCCGGCGACGCCGTGTACTTCATCTCGAACCGCCCGATCGGCCCCGACGAGCCGGGGCCACGCACCACTTATGACATTTGGTTCGCCCCGCGCGCGCCGGACGGTTCGTGGGGGCCTGCGCAGCGCGTGCCCGAGCCGGTCAACGACGCCGCGGTCGACGAGTGGTCGCCGGCGATCGCCGCCAGCGGCAACCTCTACTTCGGGCTCGAGCGCCACGGCGGCCACGGCGGCACCGATCTCTGGGTCGCGCGTCGCGTCGACGGCGTCTATCAGCCGCCCGAGAACCTCGGCCCCGCGATCAACACGCCGGGCCTCGAAGTCGAGCCGTGGATCTCCCCCGACGAGAGCTATCTGATCTTCGCCGGGCTGCGCCGCGTCGACTCGGTCGGCAGCTACGACCTTTACTTCAGCCGCCGGCGTGACGGCGCGTGGGAGCCCGCGCGCCCGCTGGCGAGCCTCAACACCGCGGCCTCCGAGTGGAATCACAGCGTCTCGCCCGACGGCGAATGGTTGTACTTCAGCAGCAATCGCCGCTACACGGGGCCGCTCGGCCCGCGTTTCGACGACCCGCGGGACGATCGCAGCGTCGCCGGCGTCGGCGACGGCAAGCAGGGCGACATCTATCGCGTATCGATGCGCGCGCTCGGGCTGCCGTGAATGCTCATTGCAGCGTCGCCCGTCGCAGCCCGGTGCGGTGACCCGATGGACCTCGGGCGCCATCTCGACGAGCGGCGCCTCGCGACGCCGCCGAGCGCTCGATGAGCCTGAAGCTGGCGTTCGCCGGCACCCGAGCTCGCGTCACTCGAACAGCTTGCGCAGCTGCTCGGCGAACCCGTACCAGCCCTGCTGGTAGTCGCTGCGGTCGACCGGCGCGCCGAAGCCGTCGTGCACGATCGTCAGGCGGGTGCCCGCACCGCCGGCCAGCGGCTCGAGCAGCCAGGTCACGCGCGTGCTCGGCTGATCGGGCTCGCCGCGCCAGTCGGTCCAGTCGGTGACCAGCTTCTCGTCCTCGACGAGCTCGACGATCCGCGTCGGGCCGCCGTCGACGCTGCGGCCCTCGATCTCGTAGCGCCAGCCGTACGAGATCGTGCGCCGCTCGAGGTCGACCTGCGCGGCCCCGAAGAGCCAGCGGTTCATCAGCGCCGGGTCGAGCAGCGCGCGGAACACCCGGGCCGGCGGCGCCTTGATGTCGATCGAGACGCGCACCTCGGCGCGTCCGCCGGCGAAGTCCGGCAGCACCACGCCGTCTGTCCTTTCGGCCAGGTGATCGCGGAGGTTGCCGGCGTGCAGGCGCCACAAATCATCGATCACGTGGCGCGGCCGCTTGAACGGCAGGGCGCCGCGGACCGCGTGGACGACCTCGAGGGTGCTGGTCGCGGCGTCGTCGGCCGGGGCGATCGACCAGCGCACCTCGGTGTCGACGCCGTGGATCTTCCAGGTGAACGCCACCCCGGCGCCGGGCTCGAACGCGACGAGGCGCTGGGTCGCCCCGTCCGCCCCCGGGGCGGCGAGCGTGGCGCGGCCGTGGAACGCGAAGCTCCCGCCGACGCGCGGCTCGACGGCGACGTGCTCGGCGAACCACCGCGACAGCTCGGACGGCTCGACGAGCGCGCGGAAGGCTCGCGGCGGGGGGACGGGCAGCGGGAAGCTGGCGCGGTGCTCGAATGCGGGGGGATGCTCGCTCATCTCGTTCTCCTCTTGTTGCGGGTCGTCGGCGTGCGTGCCGGCGCGGGGGGCTCGTCGTCGTCGGGCAGGGATTCGACCAGGTCCCGGAGGTCGCGCAGGCGCGCCGTCCAGAACACGCGGTAGGCGTCGAGCCACGCGGTCGCGGCCGCCAGGTGCGCGGGCGAAAGCGTGTAGACCCGCTCCCGCCCGCGCCGCCGCTCGACCACCAGCTCCGCCTCGCGGAGGATCCGCAGGTGCCGCGAGACCGCCGGGCGCGTGACCGCGAACCCCTGCGCCAGCGCACCCGCGGTCTCCTCGGCCCCGCGCAGCCGCTCGAGCAGGCCGCGGCGCGTGCGGTCCGACAGCGCGAAGAACACGGCGTCGAGCGTTTCGGCGGTCGCTGCGGGCGTACAGGTCATGTGTAAAAGAGAGGTTACATGTTTCCGCGCACGCGTCAAGAGTTGGTTACGCGTCGCGGCGGTGGCCCGTCGCACGCCGCGCGCCCGCAGCGGCGGTTTGATGTCGAGCACCGCCCTCGCCCTGCCCTCGCAATCGACGACAGCGAGTTGCTCGCGCAGGGCGGCGGCTGCATGTCCGGATCGCAAAATATTTTGTCCAAATTGCGTGATGCCGTCACGCCGCGCGTACTGCCATGTTTCTCGTCATGCACAGACTCACGAGCGTCGCCGAGGTCGAAGCCGTGGTGGGCCGGCCGATTCCGGCGGTGACGATGAAGCAGATCGACACGCTCGACGAAGGGTGCCGCCTCGTCCTCGCGCGTTCACCGATCGCAGGATTCGGCTGGCGCGACGAGCAGGGCGCGCCCTGCTCCGACTTCGTGGGAGGACGGCCGGGCTTCGTCCGCGTCGACTCGGCGACGCGCATCACGGTCGAGGTGGGAGAGAACGTGCAGCCGAGGCCGGGCAGCGGCGTCTCGTTCGTCTTCCTCTTGCCAGGGGTCGGAGAGACGCTCCGTCTGAACGGCTCCGTCGACGGTCGGAGCCGCGGGCGATTGTCGATCCACGTCGAGGAGGGATTCGTTCATTGTCCGAAATGCATCCTGCGATCCGGCCTCTGGAAGCCGTCGCGTGGATCGCACCGGGAGCACGGCATCGCGGCATTCCTCGCGGCGTCACCATTCGCCGTGATCTCCTCGTGGGACGGATCGGGCGCGAGCGACACGAGCCCGCGCGGCGATCCGGCGGGCTTCATCCGACTCCTCGACGCATGCACGCTCGCCATTCCGGACCGCAAGGGCAACCAGCGCGCCGACACCTTCCACAATCTCCTGACCTGCGATCGGATCTCGCTCGCCGCCGTCGTGCCCGGTCGCCACGATGTCCTGCACGTACGGGGCACCGCCTATATCACCGACGAGCCGGGCCTTCTCTCGACGATGGCGCTCAAGGGGAAGGAGCCGCATCTCGCGCTCTGCGTCCGGATCGAGCACGCGGCGCTGGTCGCGAACGCGGCGCTCCGCGAAGCGAGGGTCTGGCAGCCCTCGTCGCACGTGAACCGGGCGGAGGTGCCAGATCTGATGGCCCTCGCCGCTCGGCACCTCGCGCGGAACCAGGACCGCGGGGCGAAGGCGATGCTGTTCCGCTCGCTCGGCCGCCTGCTCGGCGCATTCCCGGCGCCGATCCGTCGACTGCTCGACATCGGCTTCAGGAAGGACCTCGCGAAGGAAGGATACGAAGAGGTCGAGACGCGCCCGGGCCTCGGCACGCGCAAGGTCCGTGTCGTCGCGGTTCGCCGCGAGACGCCCGAGGCCGTGACGCTGCTCCTCGAAGACGGCGCGCCGTTCCACTTCCGCGCCGGCCAGTACTTCACGCTCTGTCTCGACATCGACGGCGAGAAGGTGCGTCGTGCGTATTCCGCGTCGTCGATGCCGGGCGAGCCCCGGCTCGCGCTCACCATCAAGCGCGTCGCCGGCGGCCGGTGCTCGAGCCACGTCCACGAGCGCGTTCGAGCGGGCGACTCGATCGAGCTCATCGGTCCCTCGGGGTCGTTTGCGATCGAGCACCGACCGACCGCGTCGCGGGAGCTCGTCCTCATCGCGGGCGGAAGTGGGATCACGCCGATCGCCAGCATCGCCCAGACCGTGCTCGCCCACGAGCCATCGAGTCGGATCGCCCTGCTCTACGGCAATCGATCGCGACCCGACGTGATCTTCGCGGTCACGCTCGAACGCCTCCGCTCCGAGCACGGCGCGCGCTTCCGGCTGCGTCACGTCCTGGAGCAGCCGCCCGAGGATTGGTCGGAGGGCACGGGCGTGCTCGACGAAGCGACCCTGAGAGTGGAGCTGGAGCGCCTCGGCCCGTCGCCCGACGCGCACTTCTTCGTCTGTGGCCCCGAACCGATGATGAAGGCGGCGCGTCGCGCCTTCGAAGCGCTCGCGGTGCAGCCCCATCGCATCCACGAGGAGCGGTTCTCGCCGCCGCGGCGGAGTCCGAACAGACGCGCCGCGGATCGACGATTGCCGCTGCTCGTCGAGCAGGCGGGACAGCGGATCGGCGCGACAGAAGTGCCGGCCGGAAAGACGCTGCTCGAAGCAGGTCTCGACGCGGGTCTTCCGCTGCCGTTCTCGTGCGCGATGGGCAATTGCGGTGAATGCCGGGTGAAGCTCACTGCGGGCGAGGTCGAGATGGACGAGCCGAACAGCCTCACGCAGGCGGAACGCGATCGGGGCTACGTCCTCGCGTGCGTCGCGCGCCCGCTCTCGCCGACCACGATCGAGATCGAGGAGGAAGCCGAATGAATCGACGAACGGGCGCGCTCGTGACGAGCCCTGCGCCTCCGAGCTCCCGGCGCCTCATCCGAGGCGACGAGCCATGTAACGCGCCGGCGAAGTGCCGAGAGCCTTGCGAAACATGGTGACGAAGCCGCTCGCGCTCTCATAGCCGAGCTCCTCCGAGACGCTCTGCACGGTGGCGCCTCGAGAGAGCTTCTGCAACGCAAGGATGATGTGAAGCTGCTGACGCCAGCGGCCGAAGCTCAGCCCGGTCTCCCGCACGAGGAGGCGATTCAGCGTCCGCTCGCCGACCCCGATCCGCCTGGCCCACACCTTCGTCGTCGCGTCGTCGGCCGGATCGGCCGTCATGGCATCGACGAGGCGTCGGAGGCGCGGATCGCTCGGCATCGGCAGCCGGTGCTTCTCGATCGACACTGCTGCGAGCTCGTCGAGGAGAACGCTCACCAGCCGCGCGTCCGGTCCGTCCAGGTCGTAGAGCGCCGGCCGTGTGGCGAGCCGAAGCAGCAGCTCGCGAAAGAGCGGCGTCACCGACACCGCACAGCTCTCTCGCGGGAGGTTCGGCGCGGCGTCGGGCTCGACGAAGACGCTGTATCCTTCGAGCGGCGCGCGCCCCCGTATCCGGTGACTCACGGCTCCCGGGATCCACAGCGCCGATTGGGGCGGGACGATCCAGAGCGCGCTCGACGCTTCGCACGTGAGCTCCCCCCGCACCAGATAGAAGAGCTGCGACTCGCGATGGGTGTGGAACTCGGTCTCGAGGCCGCCCGTGACCATGCTCAAGCTGATCGCATTGGCCGGGCGCGCGACCGCGGTCTTCCAGCGACCGCGCGCCTCGAGCGTGAAACGACTCGCCACCAGCTCCAGCAGGCGCGTCGAGTCGATCCGCTCGTTGGCGACGGCGACGTCTCCACGAATGGTCACACCGAACGGATGCACGGTGCGCGGCGACGAGGCATTCTTCCGTTTCGCGGCCATGGCTGCTCACAGATCGACGAGGAACCGCCGCAGCAATCGGCGCTCCTGGCCGTCGTCGAAGCGCACCACGAGCATGAGGTTGTCGTCCGAGCGCTGCTCGGACACGACCGTGCCGTCGCCGAACTTCGCGTGGCGCACTCGACGGGCTGGCTCCGGCTCGACGAGCCCGCGCGCGGCCAGCGAGGGGATGACCATCTCGACCGCGACGAGCGCGTGGAGCCATGCATCGTAGTGCTCGTTGCCGAAGTAGCCGTCGGCGCTGAAGCACGCCTCGTGGATCAGCGTCGCTCGCGCTCGCGCTCGCACGAGGACCGACTCGTCGCCGTCGCGCGCGAGCAGCAGCGGCGCCAGCGAGCTCACCGCGTCCCCGCCCGCCAGGTACTCGAGGACGTGCCCCTCCTCCGCGAAGGTCACGAGCTCGCCGAGCCCCGCGAGCGACGGCTCGGCGAGCGCCTCGCGCAGGCGCGCGAGGTCGACGGCGGCGAGGTCGACTGGCGCGTCCGCCTCGCTGGCGGCCACGCACTGGCGCACTCGCACCTCGAGGCCGAGGGCTCGCCCGGCCTCGGCGAGCTCGCGGTCGAGGCCGCGGAGGTCTCGCAGCGCGGGCCCGGCGTTCGACCCCCGCGGCACGATCACCCGCCGCGTGCACGGCAGGAGCAGGACGCCCCCATTCGGCAACAGCTCGCGGCCGGCGAGCTCCCGCGCGAGCGCCTCGCGGAACGGCGCGGCCCGATCGTCCGTCGGCTCGCGCGGCGCCCCCGAGCGCGACAGCGCGTACGTGACGACCACGCGGTGACCGTCGCGGACGACGTCGATCGCGTGCTCGACATCGGCGAAGAACGCCGCCCATCGCAGCGCGCCGGGCGGCGCTTCTCGACTGTCCCCGGGGACAGTCCGCGCCTCACCGCCGCGAACCTCTCGGCTTCCGGCTGTCTCTTCGGGCATGTCCTCGAAGACATGCACGACCTCGCGAATCGGCGCATCGGACGCTGCGCCGCTGCTGTCCCGGAGGATCGCTCGCGTCACGTCGCCCTCGCGGATCGTCAGGTCGCCGCCGGAGTGCGGCAACGGCAGCAGCACGACCAGCGTGCCGAGCATGTCGCCATCGCGCGGCGTGTCGCGGTGCCTCACGAAGTGCCCGCCAGGCGGGTAGATCTGCACGTCGGTCAGCGCCGCGACCAGACGCTCACGCGGCGAGAGCAGCGCCTCGACCTCCGCGAGCACGCCGTGACGCGCCGGATCGAAGCCGCGCAGGCGCACGCGTCCGCGGTCCCTCAGCCGCAGGGCGCGGCGAACTGCGGGATCGAAGTGCGTGCGCTCGTGGTCGCCGAACGGGGCGGGCTCGGCATGCGCCAGCAGTCGCTCGACAGTGCCGTCGGGGTCCGCGAGGTCGACGACGAGCTCGCCGTCGTCGGCCAACACCAGCGCGAGCGGAGCGTCCGGCGCACACACGCCGGAGCACGCGAGCGGCTCGGAGATCGCGTCGAGCGCGGCGGACAGCGGTGAGTCGGCGGTCAGGCGGATCATGACGATGCGGAATCGGTCATGCCTCGCCTGTCGCCGGCTCGTCAACATCCGCGCCTCGGGGCGCCGCGAGTGCCGTGGGATCACCTCGGCGCGTGCAAGGCGGTGTGGCGCGACGAATCGAGCAGCGGGGCGCCGTTACCTTCGGCGGCAAGGACCGAGGCTGAGGGACGCCATCTACACCGCACGGCCTTCCTGCCGCGGCTGCCCGACTTGCTCGACGGCGCCCGGGTCCTCGCCATCACCGGTGGCACCGTGACGGCTGCCAGCGCCGGTCCGACCAGCAAACCTGGCGATGGATCTGCGCGCCGCGACGACCGAGGTTCGCTGGGGCAGAATCGAGCAGAGCGCGGGCCGCTTCGCCCTCTCCGCCACACTCCTCCGCGACCTCGCGGCCGCGACGAACAGGGCTCCCGCTCGCCTCCGCGACGGACCACTGCTAGGGTCTGCTCATGTTCGGCATGAGCCTCACCGAGCGGATCCTGATCGGGATTCTTGTGCTGCAAGTATCCGTCCTGCCGATCACGCTGACGGGGCCGCTCGGGTTGTACCTGCTGCTGGCCGCGGCCGCGTGAACGTGGATTGAGCAGCGCCCCAGCCCGGCGGCGCAGGAGCTGCTCTCGGGGCGTCGGCCGAGCGGGGCATCGGCCACGCGGAACAGCGTGGCACATCTCGAGCATGGCGCGTCCCGGCGGCACCCGGCTCGCTCGACTCATCGCGGCGGTGGAGACTGGACGTCGACTTCTGAAGTGAAGAGACATGTCCAGGAGGCCACATCATGATGGACATTCAATTCTGCGAGACCGGCGAGCGGAGCGACACGTTAGCGGCGGACCAGTGACGATATCCAGCCGCTCACGACGACCACGCGCCACGGGCCGGCGGGCTTCGTCCCGCGCTCGCCGACCGCCCGGCCGCTCGCGGTCCGCGGCGCTGCACTTGGGGTCAGTGGCAGCGCGGGCCGGACCGGCGCATGCCCCGATGGCGATGCTCTGACGGCTCTCTGTGAGCCGCGCCGGTCGTGCCTCGATTCGAGGAGCTCGACGCGGCCGATGACGTCGTGGGGTGCGGTCAATCCCACCGACGAAGGAGCAACCACCATGCGGAGTCCGATCGAGATTGCGAGCATCAGCATCGTCGCCGTCGCGTTGACGGCCTGTGGACCGAAGGGCGCGGAGACCAAGGTACCGGACGGCAGCGGGCCCGGCGGTCAGGCCAGTCAGCCCGACGACGGTGCAGCGATACCCGAGGCGTCGGCGGCGGCCAAGACCGACTTCGCCGCCGCGGTGAAGACCTATCACGCGATCAAGCAGGGCGGCCCGCTGAGCGGCGACGCCTGTGAGCGGGCGGCCGGGGCGTTTCACGAGGTGTACCAGGCCCACGGCGCGCCGATGGCGATCGCCGAGTTCAACGCCGGGGTGGTCCGCGAGCAGTGCGGTCAGACGGACAAGGCCGAGGCCATCTATGAGCAGCTGATCGCGGCGGTGCCGAAGTTCGACCTGGCCTACAACAACCTCGGCGTGATCTACTGGAAGAAGGGTCAGGAGGCGAAGGCGCTCGAGCTGTTCAAGCGAGGCGTGGAGGCCGACAAGCTGACCGCCCAGTCCGCCCGCAACAACGTCGCCGGGCTGCTGCGCAACCAGTATGTCGGCCGCGCCGACGGCGGCGCGTTCACCGAGGCCGAGCGGTCGCTTCAGACCGTGCTCTCGATCGACTCCAACAATCAGACCGCCTACGAGAACCTGGCGCGCATCTACTACGATCGCGGCCGCCGCCGGGACAAGTCGTACCTGGTGCTGGCGAACCTGGTCGTGACGCAGGGGCTCCGCGTGCTCAAGGAGCGGGGCCGCGAGTCGCCCGACCTTTACAACATCCAGGGGCTCCTGCTGCTCGAGCGCGAAGATCAGGTGAACGCGCTCAGGGCGTTCAAGGAGGCGACGCGCATCGAGCCGGGCCACGTCGAGGCGAACCTCAACATCGCCTTCATCTCGATCCGCTTCCGCGACTACGCGACCGCAGAGAAGGTGCTGCAGCTCGCGCTGAAGGACCCGCGCCAGGCCAAGAACGTCGAGGCCCACCTGGCCCTCGGGGTCGCGCAACGCGGGCTCAAGAAGTTCAAGGATGCCGAGTCGTCGTACACCCTTGCGCTCCGGCTCGACGCCACCGACCCGCGCCCGCTGTTCAACCTCGGGGTGCTCTACCAGGACCACATCAGCACGCAGGACAGCGTCGACGAGAAGGCGAACGTGAAGCTCATCACCGTCGCCAAGGGCCACTACGACAAGTTCCTCGCGGTCGCCGGCGCCGACAAGAAGTGGAAGCACGAGGTCCTGCTGGTGAAGGACCGGATCGCCACCATCGACGAGTCGATCCGCTTCGCGGGCGTCGCGGCCGACCTGCGCGCCAAGGCCGCGGAGCTCGCGGCGCAGGCGAAGGCCGCCGAGCTGGCGGAGCAGAAGC
This sequence comes from Nannocystis punicea, assembly GCF_026965555.1. GTDB lineage: Bacteria > Myxococcota_A > Polyangia > Nannocystales > Nannocystaceae > Nannocystis > Nannocystis punicea. The sequence goes on from NZ_CP114040.1 coordinate 9,189,712, forward strand.
GACTGCTCGAGCTCGAGCGCCAGGCCGAGGACGCCGAGGCCAAGGCCGCCGGGACCGGGCAATGAGCGGCGCTCACACATGCAGCGCCGGGCCCGAGGTCGAGCGAGGGACAACGCCGATTTGAAATCACACTACAGTGCGCCGCGACCGGAGGCGTGACAGCACCGGAGCGGCGACCCCGACGCAGCCACGCCGGCCGCACTGCGGCGCGAAGCTGACGGCCTGGCCGATCATCTCGCCGCGGGCCGAGGCCGTACGGCGCCGCGGGCTACTGCGCGATCGAGCCGTTCAACGGGGAGCCGTACGCGCACCACTGGTTCGCGGAGGAGCCAGCCATTCCGCGCAGGTAAGGACTTTCGCTCCCCTGCCGGGAAAGACGGTGCCGACGAGGAGCTCGTGCACCGCCGGGTCCTGGTCGGCGCACCCGTCGCGGAGCACGGTCAGCCCGTAGCCACGGTCCGACGCGTCGTACAAGGTAGCCGCGACCATGGCGCTCGTCGCGACTCCGGTGAGCACGAGCGAGTCCACGCCGCGGGCGCGGAGCACCAGATCGAGGTCCGTCCCCGCGAACGCGCTCGTGCGCCGCTTGAGCACGACGACGTCGTCCGGGGTGACCTCCAGCGCGACCTCCGTGCCCGGCGAACCCTCGTGGAAGAAGTCACCGGCCCGGTAGAAGCCCGCGAAGACCTCGCCCGCCACGTCGGCGCCGTTGGCCCGAAATGCGGTACGCACGAACACGACCAGCACCCCGGCCGCGCGGGCTCGCGGCAGCAGCTCGGTCACCGGCGGCACCACGGCCCTGGTGAACGGGTAGTTGTCGAGAATCCCGGTCTGGAGGTCACCGACGATCAGGGCGCTCGTCATGGCGCGAGCTTCTCCATCCGGCGGCCCACCGTCAACAACACACCGGGGCCCCCGCAGCGAACAGACCGCCGAATGCAGCGGCTCCGGCTGCGAGGTCGCGCCAGGCGGGGCGCGTGGCGACCGCCTCGCAATGTCCAGACCCATCGCCGCACCGGCGAGTCGGCCCGGCTCTCGCGCCGCGCAATCATCGTGCGAGGCCCAGCACGACGTCCCATGTGCGCCGAGCGACAGGTCTTGACTAAGAGGGCCGTATGCCGGCGAGCGCGAGGCGCAGCAACCGGCTCGCGGCGGTCGGATCGTTCTCGGTGGCGACGGCGACCGCGTTCGCCAGGATCATCAGGTCCTTCGTCGTGGCGCCCGCTTGAAGCGCGCCGACGGACGACGCCCGTGCCACCAGGACGTCGAGCACGCCGAGCAGCATGTCGGTGCAGCAGACCTCTTCTGGCGAGAGGCCGTCCGGGCCGGCCAGCAGCGCAGTGGCGAGTCCCCGGTGGGTCGCGGCGTACACCGTCACCTCCTCGAGCCAGGCGGCCAACTCGGCGCCGGGGTCCTCGCCCCGCTGCGCCGCTGCCCGCTCGCACAGCTGCGCGACGCCGGCCCGGAAGACCGCCTCCAACAGTGTTTGCCGCGACGGGAAGTGCCGGTGCAGGGTCGCCGAGCCGACCCCTGCCCGCTGCGCAACCTCCTCGAGCGACGCCTGCGCGCCATCCCTGGCGACCAGCTCCGCGGCGGCCGCGACGATCCGCTCCCGGTTGCGCAGCCCGTCCGCTCGCAGCTTTTTCACGCGCTCCATGGGCGATCTTCCCCTCGAAAAAGTCCTCGACAAACGGGGTGGGCCCCCATATTTTGCCTCCGAGGCATAAACGGTGGGTAACCCCACTTGTGAAAAGGAGCATAGCATGAGCAGCAGCAAGCCCGTTCTCGTCACTGCAGCCACGGGGCGCCAGGGCGGCGCCACCGCCCGCGCGCTCCTGCCCGAAGGCGGTACTTCGGTTCGTGTGATGGTGCGCAACCCCGATGCGCCGGGCGCCAGAGCGCTCGCGGCTGCCGGCGCCGAGGTGGTCCGCGGCGACCTCGACGACCCGGCGTCGTTGCGCGCCGCCTGCGCCGGGACACGGGCGGTGTTCTCGATGCAGTCGCCGATCGTCTCCGCGACCGGCGTCGACTACAGCAAGGAGCGCCAGCAGGGGAGGAACCTCGTCGAGGCCGCGCTCGCCGAGGGCGTGGAGACGTTCGTGCATACCGCGACGTCGGGCGTCGGCGACCACCGCAACGTCGAGGGGTGGGCCGAGGGTCGCTGGAAGGAGCGCGAGGACTACTGGGAGAACAAGCTCGCGACCTGCGAGCTCGTGCGCAACGCGGGCTTCGAGCACTGGACCATCATCCTGCCCTCCACCTTCATGGACCACGTCATGCTCGACCCCGCCGGGTTCGCCGACGGGCGCCGGCTGGTCACCGTGTTCAGGCCCGACCTGCCCCTGGGGCTGATCGCCCCGGAGGACATCGGCAAGGCGGCCGCGGCGGCAATCCTCGACCCGGCCACGTTCGACGGTGTCACGCTGCAACTCGCCGGCGACCTGCTCACGCTGCCACAGATCGTCGAGATCCTCTCGCGCCTCGACGGCAAGGAGTACGTGGTGCAGTCGGGCACGGTCGAGGAGGCCGTCGCAGCGGGCCTGCATCCCGGCGTGGCGGGCGGACTGACGTACATGAACGTCGCCCCGGTGCTGGCACGGCCCGAGATCGCCCGCTCCTTCGGCCTCTCCCCCATGAGCTTCGAGACGTGGGCCCGCCGGCAGCGCGGAATGGCCTGACCGCTCGCGACAATCATGACCATGTGTGGCCATTGCGGGCTACGTTGCAGATGAAGAATCACGCCTGCGATGTGCTCGGCGGCGTCATGACAATCACACCATCCACGTGAAGGCGGACGGCCATCGGCTCGAGCTCCCGCGCTTCGTCGCGCGGCTCCGTCGCCTAAAGACGCGGGAGCTCGATGTGAAAGGTCGTCCCCTCGCCCACGGCCGAGTGTACGGCCACGTGGCCTCCGTGGGCGTCGACGATCTCGCGGACGATGAACAGGCCGAGGCCGATGCTGCGCTCGCGATCGTGGCGCTGCTCGCCGCGGCGGAACGGTTGGAACAGCGACGGGATCGACTCCGGCGAGATGGGCGGACCCTCGTTGTGCACGAGCACCTGCGCCCGCGCCCCGTGGCCGACGCTGCGGACGGTGACCGGCGCGCCGGAGAGCCCGTAGCTGAGCGCGTTGTGGACCAGGTTGCCGACCGCCTGGGCGAGCCGATCGGGGTCCCAACGGCCTTCGCCGTCGCCCTCCGGCTGGTGGACGATGACGCGGTCCGGATGGTTGAGCGCCATCTCGTCGACGACCTGCCGGCACACCTCGTGGATCTCGACCCGCTGGGGATCGATCGGGAGCCGTCCGCTCGCGCGCACCTGCGTGAAGTCGAGCAGATCGCGGATCAGCCGGGTCGCACGCTCACCGCTGCGGACGATCACCTGCACGATGTCGGCGAGCGGCGAGTCGGGCGGCAGGCTCTCGGCCATCACCGAGGCGCCGGTCAGCATCGCCGACAGCGGGTTGCGCAGGTCGTGGCTGACGATCCCGATCAGCTGCTGCTCGAACTCCGCCTGCCGCCGCTGCTCGGTGACGTCGCGCGCCGTCGCGACCAGCCGCTCCGGCTTGCCGCCGGCGTCGAGCACCGGGGAGACGATGACGTCCCACCACATCGGCGCGCCGTCGAGTGTCGGGCCGAGCCCGACGACCCGACCGACCTTGCCGGCTCGCGCCGTGGCGAGCGCCTCGGCGACCTCCTGGCGGTGAGCGCTGCTCCACAGGTCGACCCACGGGCGGCCGCGGAGCTGACCGGGCCCGGCCGCGCCGAGCAGGCGCAGTCCGCCGGGGCTGATCGTCAGGATGCGCCCCTCGAGGTCGAGCACGACGATGCCGTCGTGGCTCGACTCGAGGATCCGCCGGCTGAACTCCTCGCTCGCGCGCAGGGCCTCCTGCGCCGCGCGGGTCGCCAGCTCCGAGGCGCGCAGGCGCAGCGCGTGGCGGACGCTCTGCCCGAGCCGCTGAGGCGTCAACGCGCCCTTGGCGATGTAGTCGACCGCCCCGTTCTTCATCAGCTCGACCGCCAGCGCGGTGTCCTCGTGCCCGGTGAGCACGATCGCCGGCACGAACACGTCGAGCTCCCGCAGCCCGCGGAGCACGACCAGCCCGTCGTGACGCGGGAATTGATAGTCGAGCAGCACAACCTCGACCGGCGACCGGCGCACGCGCTCGAGCGCGGCGATCGGGTCGGCCTCCTCGATCAGCGTGACCTCGAGGCCCGACCTGGCCAGGGACCGACGCACCAGCAGCCGGTCGAGCTCGTCGTCGTCGATCACCAGCACGCGCACCGGCTCGCCGGGGCTCGGGCTCGAAGTGTGCTCCAGCTCGGGGTGAGGCGTGGTCACGGCATCTCGACCAGGGTCCAGTACTTGTTGAGCGTCGCCGTCACGTCGATGAAGTTGCCGAACGTGACCGGCTTGAGCAGGTAGCCGGCGACGTTGAGCTTGAACGCGTCGATCTTGTCGCGCTCCTCGTTCGAGGTCGTCAGCACGACGACCGACGTGGCCTGCAGCGCCGGGTCGGCGCGGACGGCCCGCAGGAATTCGATGCCGTTCATCTTCGGCATGTTGATGTCGAGCAGCACCAGCCGGCGCGGTCCCAGCGAGCCGTCGCGCAGCTTGTCGAGCGCCTCGAGCCCGTTGTTGGCGACGTGGATCGGGTTGGTCAGCCGGTTGCGCTGGAAGGCGCGCTTGACGGTCAGGACGTCGACCTCGTCGTCATCGACCAGCAGGATGTGCAGCTCGCGGTTGTCCATCAAGGCTCGTTTCGTGGTGGTCGACGGAGGGATGGAGAGTCAGCTTTGGCGCGACCGGCGAAGAAAGCAAGCCGCGCCGGGCCCGCTGTCAGCCGGAGCGCCTCGGCCAGCGCACGAAGAATGTCGCGCCTGCGCCGGGTTGCGACTCGAGGGCGACGCTGCCTCCGCGGCTCTCGACGATCTTCTTGACGACCGACAGCCCGATCCCGGTGCCCTCAATTTTGTCGCGCGACTCGAGCGTCGTGAACAGGCCCCAGATCCGTTCGTGGAATTCCGGCGCGATCCCCGGGCCGTCGTCGCGGACCGAGAACTCGTAGAGCTGACCCGCGTCGCGGCACGAGACGGTGATCTGGACATCGTCGCGGCGCGCGTGCTTGAGGGCGTTGCCGATCAGGTTCTGGAACACCTGCTGGAACGGGACGCGCTCGACGGTCAGCGTCGGCATGTCCGGGCCGATCGTGATCCGGGCGGAGGGCGGCGGCGACAGCAGCTCGACCACTTCGGCCAGCAACTGGCCGGTGTCGACGGGGGTCGCGTCGACGCGGACACGGCCGGCGCGGGAGTAATGGAGGATCCCGTCGATCAGCGTCTCGAGGCGGAGCACGCGCCTGCGCAGCAGGTGCATGTACGTCTGCGACTCCTCGTCGAGCTTGTCGACGAGCGCCTCCTCGATCCACTGCGACAGGCTGGCGATCCCCCGCAGCGGTGCCTTGAGGTCGTGCGAGGCGACGTAGGCGAACTGGTCGAGCTCCTTGTTCGAACTCGCCAGCTCCTCGGAGAGCCGCTCCACGCGTTGACGCGCGAGCACCTGCTCGGTGACCTCGAAGGCGACGACCATGGCGCCGGTGACCGCGTCGCTCGGGTCGCGGATCGGCTGCGCGACGTAATTGAAGTAGGCGTCCCTGATGCCGCCGTGGCGCATGATCGGGATGTCGAGCTCGAACACGTGGACGGGTCGGCCGGTCGCCAGCACGGTGTCGAGAGACGAGATCACCGCGTGCTCGCCGATCTCCGGGAACGCCTCGCGCACGGTCTTGCCGACCAGCTCCGGGCGCCCGAGCATCTCGCAGTACGGCGGGTTGGCGACCTCGTAGCGGTGCTCCGGACCGACGAACACGGCGATCGGCACCGGCGCCTGCATGAACAGGTCGTACAGCTTCTCGCGCTCGCGCTCCGCGGCGGCGCGCAGGCGGGCGATCTGCAGGTGAGTGGCGACGCGGGCGACCAGCTCGCGCGCGGAGAACGGCTTGACGAGGTAGTCGTCGGCGCCGGCCTCGAGGCCCTCGACGCGCGACTCCTCGCCTGCGCGCGCCGACAGCATCAACACCGGGATCCGCCGCGTGCGCGGGTCCTCGCGCAGCGCGCGGAGCAGGCCGAAGCCGTCGAGGTTCGGCATCATGACGTCGGTCAAGACGAGGTCGGGCGGGCGCTCCAGCGCCGCCGCGAGCGCGACTGCGCCGTCGGGGACGGCGTCGACGACCCACCGCTGCTGCAGCACGCGGCCGACGTAGTCACGCATGTCGGCGTTGTCGTCGGCGAGCAGGATCCGCGCCGGCGGTCCGGCGTCGAGCGCCGGGTCGGACGCCGGCACCAGCGCCTCCGCGGCGAGGCCGTCGTCGCCTTGCTGCGGACCGGCGAGCCAGCGCAGCGCCTCTTGCACGTACGGCCCCGCGCCGGTCGCCGACGACAGCTGGGTGCGGCGAGCGTTGAGCCGCTCGGCGGGCAGGTGCGCGTGGCCGCGAGGGATCGCGACCGTGAACGCCGTGCCGACGCCGACCTCGCTGGTGACGTGGATCGTCCCGCCGTGCAGGCGCACGAGCTCGTGGACCAGCGCGAGCCCGATCCCCGAGCCCTCGTGAGTCCGCGAGCGCGCGCCCTGGACCCGATGAAAGCGCCGGAACAGGTGCGGCAGCTCGTGCTCCGGGATACCGGTGCCGGTGTCCCGGACGGTCAGCTCGACCTGGTCGTCGTGCACGCGCAGCGCGACCGCGATCGTGCCCTCGAACGTGAACTTGAGCGCGTTCGACAGCAGGTTGAGCACGATCTTCTCCCACATGTCGTGGTCGACGTGGACCGGCTCGGAGAGCGGCGGGCAATCGACGGCGAAGACGAGCCCGGCGCGCTCGATGGCCGAGCGGAACGCGCTCGCCAGGTCGGTGGTCAGCGCCGACAGGTCGGTCGGCTCGTACGACGCCTGGATCCGGCCGGCCTCGATGCGCGAGAAGTCGAGCAGCACGTTGACGAGCTTGAGCAGGCGGACCGCGTTGCGGTACGCGGTGTCGAGGTCGGCGCCCGCGAGCCGGCGCTTCGCCGACGAGAGCGCGTCCTCGAGCGGGCCGAGCATCAGCGTCAGCGGGGTGCGGAACTCGTGGCTGACGTTGCTGAAGAAGATCGTCTTGGCGCGATCGAGCTCGGCGAGCGCCTCGGCCCGCCGTCGCTCCTCCTCGTACGCCTGCGCGTTGGCGATGCTGGCCGCGAGCTGCCCGGCGGCCAGCTGCAAGAACCCGCGGTAGTTGTCGTCGAGCTTGCGGAACGGGCTCAGCCCGACGATAAGGACCCCGGCGCGACCCGTCTCGCCCGACGGGGCGATCGGCAGCGCGACCGCGTGCGTCGGCGGCCGCGGCCAGGCGCCGGTCGGGATGTCCCCAAGGACAGGCGGTAGCTCGACCACGCGCTCGTGCCCGTGGAGCGCCTCGGCGAACGGCCACACGGAGTCTTCGAGCGTCGACGCGACCTCCGGCGCGCCGGCGTGGCCGCGCGGGAGCCCGGCTGCCCCCGCGAGCTGCACGCGGCGCCGCTCGGCGTCGGCGACGTAGATCAGCGCGAACGGCAGGTCCTTCGGGTTGGTCTGCAGCGACGCCGCGGCGCGGGCGCATACCTCCTCCCACGTGCGCGCGTCGGCCGTGCGGGCCGCCAGCTCGCGCAGCAGCGCGAGCTGGCGCTCACCGATGATCCGCTGCGTGTCGTCCGAGTTGGCGCAGATGATCCCGCCGGTCCCGCCCTGGTCGTTCGGCACCGGGCTGTATGAAAACGTGTAGTACGTCTCCTCCTGGTAGCCGTAGCGCTCCATGATCAGCAGCAGCGCCTCGTCGTACGTGCCCTCGTTGAGGCGCATCGCCGACGCTGCGCGCGGCCCGACCTGATCCCAGATCTCGCGCCATACGATGGAGGCGGGCTGTCCGAGCGCCTCCGGGTGCTTGCCGCCGACGATCGACTTGTAGGCGTCGTTGTACAGGTTGATCAGCTCGTCGCCCCACCAGACGAACATCGGCTGGAGCGAGGTCAGAATGATCCGCACGCAGGTCTTGAGGCTCTGCGGCCAGGACTCGACCGGGCCGAGCGGCGTCGTCGCCCAGTCGATCTCCCGCATGCGTGCGCCCATCTCGCCGCCACCGGCGAGCACGTGCGACCCGCCCGCGCGGCCGACGGAGGCATCCGAGTCGAGCACCATGGAGCTCCATTACCCCACCGAAGTCGGACTGAGAAGGACCCGCTCCCATCAATGCGCGAAGCCGAGGTACGCCCCCGAAATCAAGCTCCTTGCGGAGACTCACCGGCCAATGTTCACTTCGACCGCGCGATCGAATCGCGGGCCTCGATGCGAGCCGCACGCGCCTTCTGGCGCGCAATTTCCGCCATTCGTCTGGGGGCGCGACGAGGGCACGGGCCTCAAACGGAACGATAGACGGACCCCCGAGATGTCAACCCGGCTCCGCTGCCGACAATTCTGCCATGCGCAGAACCGCGGGCGACGTGCGAGGACCACCGCCGGCGTCTGCAAGAGGAGGGCACCGATGCCGCCAGGCGGCAGACGTACCTCGACGGCAGCGAGCTCAGCCAGGACCGCATGATGGCACCGGCTCGCGTGCTGGCGAAGCCGGGCCCGTCCCTGCGCATCGTCGCCCGAGCGCAGCCCGCCTGGGCGGCCGAGCCTGTCGCATCACCTGTCCTTGCGGACAGTCATCACGCCTCAGCCCCCGAGGTTCCACGACTCCTGGAGCGACCGGGGGATCTGGAACGTCACGCGACTGCCGCCCGTCTCGGACGAATGCAGCCCCTCCAGCAGCTTGCGCGACAGCGAGGCGGAGATCTTCGCGGCGAAGTTCGTCCGATCCTGGGCCTCGTCCGACAAGAAGAACATCCACCGCATCGGCCCCATCAGGTGGCGGGTCCAGTCGGCCTTCTCGAGGCCCACGGCGTCGGCCACCGCCTCGCTGCACAGCTCGCGCATCGTCGACACCACGATGCCGTCCATCATCGTGCCCGGGATGCGCATCTTCAGGTACTCGACGAGCGACCGCGTCAACGCGACTCCATCCTCCGAAGGCCTCACCTGACGCCGCTGGATGGCCTCCCAGAGCTGCTCGGCATCTTCGAGGTCGCGGGGCAGCAGCTCGGGGTGGATGCCCAGGAAGTGACCGATCACCTTCCAGCAGTGGAAATAAGCGTCCTCTTCCTCCCGGGTGAAGTCCAGCCCGAGCTGGGTCAGCACTCGGGGGACCAGGGCCAGCGTCAAGAGCGTGGCGACGTGATCCTCCTGATTGGCCGGAGTGCCCCACTCGGCGGCTCGCCACTCGGGGTCTCGGCCGAGGTGGTAGCGAATGGTGGCATGCAGCAGGCGGATCTTCTGCGCCGTGCGCACCCCGAACCCCTTCGGCTCGAGGCCTCCCTCCGCCATCACATCCAGGACGAATTGGGCCGTCTCGATGATCCGGCGGTGCACATGCTTGTCGATGCCGCCCGTCCAGGTCAGCACCTTGGCCGCCTTGGCCCACGAGTAGCAGCACGGCAGGGACCACGTGAAGTAGGCCAGGGTCATCTGCATGCCATAACGCTGGAAGAGCCGCTGGCCCAGCCGGACTTTCTCCGCGTCGGCCCACTCGGGCCAATCATCCGTCTGGTTCAGGTAATCCTCCACCGCATCCGGCATCTCCGCCGGGACCAGGTGGACGTTCGACTGGATGCTCCTGAGCATCCGGTTGACGGAGTCCACCTCGTTGTCGGCGAAGACCCTCTGAATGACCTCGTCCGCCACGGGCTCGCCCATGGCGCGAAAGGGTTCGAGCACGTCGTCCGTCCAGCGACCAGGGGATGAAGAAGTTGAAGACATCCGGAATACTCACTCGCCCAAATGCTCGGAGTCGGCGGTTGATGCTTCCATGCCGCCGCTCTCCATGTCAAGGCACGCCGTTCGCGCGGCCCTATGCGCATGGGTGACGCCAGATTCACGACGGGGCACCGGCCGGCTCTCGCGCCTCGCAGAGCGACGAGCAGGCCAGGTCGCCGTGAGCGCCCCTGCCGCCAGATCGCGCTCGCGCTACTGGGCGGCGACACCGACCTCGATGCTGACCTTCTCGCTAAAGGGTATGCAATCGTTCTCGGTACACACAGCGCCCTTGAGCTCCCCGGTGATCGTCTTCTTGCCAGCCGTGGCGGCGGTCAGCCCGATCTCGAACTTGAGCACCTTCTCGGTGATCTTGGCGTTCTGGGCGGTCAGCTTGTCGCGGTCCAGCGTCACGCCGTCGGGCGCCGTGAGCGACAGCTTGGTCGGGTATTCCTTGTTGATGTGATACGCGCCCTTGGCCGTGACCTTCACCGCCGCGACCGTCTTCACGTTCACCTTCGCGGCGGGCTTCTCGATCGTGAGATCGTAGTTGCTCGCAGCGACCGCGGTCCCGGTCAGTGCGGTGAACAGAGCGGCGACGGTCAGAACTTTCTTCATGGTGTCCTCCTTGCCTCGCCATGGCAGCTCATCCGTATTCAGGAGTCAATAGTGGATTCAGCGCCGAAAACTGGCTCCGACGGCCACGGTGGGCGCCTATGGGCGCCCATGGGCGCCCGCCTCCAGAGCGCCTCTTCCTCGGTTGCATTCACGCTGGGCCCATGCATGGCCGGCGCCGAGACAGTCGGTCGCGCGACGAGGCGGCGTCGACCTGCTGTGTCCTTCGGGTCAGACGGATTCGCCGGTCAGCCAGCGGCGGAGCGCGGCGACGCCGCCCTTGCGCGAGCAGGAGATTCGGGCGCCGGCGAAGTCCCAGGCGAAGCCATCGCCCTCGACCTCGCGGAGCCGCCGCAGGATGTCCGAGGCGGACGCGCCGGGTTCGGAGCTCGAGAAGCTCCACGAGCTCGGGAAGGTGCCGGGCGACGAGTCGCGCTCTCGCACCATATTCACCTGCAGCGAGAACAGGCGCATCGCGGGCACGAGCGTCAGGACGGCGGTGGCCGGTTGGGGCCAGCCGCGGTTTTCGCGGCTGGTGAGCTCCAGCCTGGCCCGCCAGGGCTCGCCGAGCGGCAGGCCGAGCGCCTTGGACAGCGCGATGAAGCCGTCCGCGTCGTCGGCGGCGACTGGCGGCGATTCGGCGAACAGCCAGGCGGTGACGGCGTCGACGGGGGCGCCGGCCTTTGCGACCACGAACGAGGTCGCGGGGACGTTCCAGGGCTTGTCGTGGCGGGCGGACCACGCGGCGAGGGCGGCTGGAAGCTCCGCGAGGCGCCGCGCTTCGAGGTCGTCCGGGCCGAAGAAGCTCCAGTAGTCCGGGTGTCGGGCGGTTCGGGTGAGCACGAGCGTCGCGACTGCGTCGCTGTCGTCGACGGTGTAGAGGCGGATCGACTGATCCCAGCTCGCGTCGGCGGCCAGCCCGAGGGCCAGGCTGAGCTGCTCGACCTGGGTGGCGGGACGTGTGCCGACGCGCGGTCGGCCGGGGTCGAGCTCGTCGATCAGCGCGGCGTTGCTCCCGGGCGCCGCGTCCAGCAGGGAGACCACGCGCTGGGCCAGCTCGCGGCTGCAGGCGGCGAGCCGGGCCAGGGCCGCGTGGGCCGCGGGGGTGCCGACGGGCACGAGGGCCATCGCGGCGATGATGACCTCGTCGCGCGGGGTCACGTCGCCGGCGGCAGCGATCGCCGAGGTCGCAGCGACGAGCGCGTCGATGCTGTCCTGGGCGGAGATGAGCGGGGCGGCGAGCGGGGCGACGATGGCGTGGCGGCGCTCGCTGTGCTCCTGCCACACCGTCTCGGCCCGGCGCCAGGCTTTCGCGGCCGCGATCGCGGACGCGGGTGACTTCGCCTGGTGGCGCACGTACGCGGCGACGAGCGGCGAAGTCTCGGCGAGGGCCTCGAGGGCCGCGGTGGTGTCGAGGGCGTCGGGTCGAGCCGTGGCGAGGGTCCGAAGGTCCATCGCGCGGAGCATATCCGATCACGGGGTGTCGCGGACTGCCAGATCTCGCAGGAGTATCTCCACGGCGATGTCGAGGCACGTCGGCGCGGACAGGCACCAGATCGTCGGGACCGCTCCCGGCCAGGCTCAGGACGGATGGAAGCCTGGAGGCGGCTGCGGGTCGCGGACCCAGCCCTGACCGTCGTGCACGACGAGCGCGGGGTACTCGTCGGCGATGAGGCTCACATGCGTGACCAGCCCGCCGGCGCTGCCGAGCCAGAGGTGCAGCATGCAGGCCGGCGGCTCCATCACGATCGCTAGCCGGTTCGCCGGCGGCAGGTCGAGCGCGAGCTGGTGCGTGGTGGACGGGCACGTGCACGCCACGGTGCCCGCGAAGCGGCGCACGATCGGCCGGTGGAGGTGCCCGCACACGACGCGCTCGACCTGCGAGTGCCGCCGGAGCACCGCGGCCAGTTCGTCGCCGCCTTCGAGCCCGAGCGCGTCCATCAGCGGGAGACCGCTCGAGAACGGCGGGTGATGCATGGCGACCACCGTCGGCCGCTGCGGCTCCTCCGCGAGGCGAGCCTCGAGCCAGGCGAGCCGCTCGGCACACAGCCGACCTCCGGGCGCCCCCGGAATGTGGGTGTCGAGCACGACGAGCCGCACCGGCCAATCGTCGACGGTGTACTGCAGAAAGCCGTCGCGCGGCAGGTACGCGTGATCGGCGAACACGCGGCGGAGATTGGCGCGATCGTCGTGGTTGCCGGGCAGCAGGAACACCGGCATCTGCAGCGGTGCGAGCAGCTCACGCAGCCGCTCGTACTCGCCAATCTCGCCGCGATCGACGAGATCGCCGGTGATCACCACGAGGTCGGGTCGACGCTCGAGGCGATTCAGGTGAGCGACGGCGCGAGCCAGGTGCTCGGAGGTGTCAAGGAAGTCGTCACCGGCGCCCTACGGCGTGCTGACGTGGGTGTCGCTGATCTGGGCGATGAGCATGTCCCCTGCCTCACCGGCGCCTCGCGCTGCCGGTGCCTCTCTTATAGCGCAGCGGCACCTGCGCCGCGAACGGAAATCGCGGGGCGTCGAGGAGGCGCTCGCCATGCGCGGGAAAGGCCTCGGCCCATCCGCGTATGGGTCGGCGCAGTCACCGAATGTACGCACCCTGCGTCCGCCGTCTTCGGGTTCGACTCGGCGGCGAATACCAATCATCAGATCATGAGCGGCGAGCGCGACGACTCGCGGGTCGTCGCCGACGGGCATGCCGCGGCGGCGGCGTGGCCAGCAGGTTTCTCGTCCCTCGTGCAAGAGGCGCGCAGCGGCCGCATGGTGGCCGGCCGTCGGGTAAAATCGCTGCAAGTCAACGCATTGGGCCGACGCGGGGCCGGACGCCGTTGGCTGCAGCGCCGGCGAGCGGCCGTGTGAGACCACCCATCATCGTCTCGTCACTGGACGCTCAAGAAAACTTCACTATTGTGCTTCGTCACCCGACGAGACTGAAAAGCGTTCAATAGTATGACGTTGAATGTGGGCAAGGCCGCGAGGGGCGGCGCCGATGTCGGAGCGCATTCGTCACGGCTCTGCGACGGCCGCGAGACGTGTCCATGGCAGCCTGCGGCGTGCATGGGGCCTGCTCAAGGGTTCCCTCGCTCGCGGCGGCCGCTGAGCGTTCTCCTGATGGGACCGCGGTGCCGTGCGTGAGCTGTGAACGTGTCACCCCGGCGCGGACACGGGTTTGCAGGCGCGTAACGATTTGCATACGCTCGTGTGATGACAACCATTCGGTTCTATCGATGCGCTGCGGCGCTGAGCGTGATGATGTCGACGGCCTGCGGCGACAGCGGTGTGACGACGGCGAGCGGCACCGACGCGGATGCGAGCACCACGAACGGGTCGAGCGCCGGCACCGACACGACGCCGACAACGACGACGCCGAGCGGCGGATCGGACTCGGACGCAGGGACGGAGAGCGGCAGCGACTCGACGCCGACGACCACGGACGGCTCGGCCGGGACGACGAGCACGGACACGACGACCACGTCGGGAGACCCGACCGACACGACCGACGGGGTCGTCTCGGAGACGACCAGCACGGGCGGAGAGACGACCGACGCGACCGGGGAGACGACGACCACGACCGGCGAGACGACGACCGGCGACACGACCGGCGACACGACGAGCACGACCGACGAGACGACGACCACGACCGGCGGGATGATGCAGGAGTGCAGCGACCTCACGGTCACGTACCGCGACCACAAGCCGCTCCACGTCGACTTCGGCTGCCACATGAACGGCGTCGGGGCCCGCACGGGGCTCCTGATGAACACGCTCGGCCCCGACGACAAGCCGGTCTACAATCCGAACCCGCCGCCGCCGCCGCCCAACTGGTTCGGCACGAACCCCCAGATCACCTCGGAGGCGTCCTTCCACGAATGGTACAACACGGTGCCGGACGTCAACATGGAGATCGAGGGCGTGCTGAGCCTCACCGAGATCATGCCGAACATCTGGAGCTACAACAGCAGCTCGTTCTATCCGCTCACCGACCAGGGCTTCGGCAACAACGTCACGCCGAACTGGCTCGGCCAGACGTACGGCGATCGCAACGGCGAATTCACGACCGAGATCCACACGATGTTCCTCTACGAGCCCGGTCAGGTGTTCAGCTTCTCCGGCGACGACGACGTGTGGGTGTTCGTCGACAAGAAGCTGGCGATGGACCTCGGCGGGCTCCACGAGCCGGTCACCGGCTCGATCATGCTCGACACCCTCGGCCTCACTGCTGGCAACGTCTACAGCCTCGACGTGTTCCACGCCGAACGCTGCGGCACGGGTAGCAACTTCCGCATCGACACGTCGATCGCGTGCTTCCTGCCGCAGTGATCGGCTGAAAGGCGCACGTGCGGCTCGCGTGCCGCACACGCGCCGACGCGCGCGTTTTGCCGGTCGAGCCCGGGCCGGCGGACGGCGCTCGCCGATCCCGCGGCTGGCGGCGGGTGCCGACAATGGCTATTCCATCGGACAGGCGCCGCTGCCCCGCCGGCGGCCGCATTCTCGACCCGTTCGAGGGCACGTCGACGGGGATTCCGGCCTCCTTTATCGCCGCAGGTCTCCCAGGCTCAGGGAGGAGCGCAGCACAGGACCGGCATGACCTGCGCCCCGCGCCTCCTCACCGACCCGCTGACGGATCTGTCGAGGCCGCGCGGGAGCACCACCATCGACCCCGTCGTCCTGCACTCGACCGCTGATCAGGGTGAACCCGACGCGGTCACCCGCGACCCTGAGGTCGAGCGGGCGAGAGGCGAGCGGCACGGCGGCTGCACATCACGCGATCGGCGAGCTCCCGCGCCACCGCCGAGCCGAGCGCACCAGAACCGAACACCACGTGAAGGTCGGACATCGCCGCGAGGTGCTCTGAATTTGGCGCCCCGCGGCCGCCTCACTTCGCCGCCTCCCCTGCCTCGAGCTGCTTCATCCCCCGCGGCCCGACTCCGCCCACGCGCGTGGACGCCTCGCGCGACGCCGACGAAGGACGGAAAAAAAATCGACCGGCGTTTCGAACCAAGTCGCCGGGTCCTCTCACTACGCATGGGACGGCGTCGCCGGTCGCAGCTCGAATCGCGGCCGCGCGACGTCGGCCACGGAAACCCATGACTGACCCGATTCCATGACGCTCCACGTCCCGCGCCGCGCGCGGCCGGCGGAGCACTGAAAGCTTCCCTCGGAGGTCGATGCCCTCCGAGTGGAGGAGCCCAGCGATCGCGCATCGGGCGAGGACATTCCCTCGCCCGATCGCCGCGGCCTCCGGGCTCGAGGGCGGTATCCGCCCGGAAAGTGAGTGAACGATGCACATGACCCGGAAAACTTCGACTCGTATCCTTTCAGGCCTTACATTCGCGCTGCTGCTCGGCGCCCCGCTCGTGGGATGGGGCTACCCGATCAAGATGCCCTGGCGCGGCGACTCGCTCGACCTCGCCAACACCTACTTCCGCGGAAAAGGGCACAGCGGGTGGAATGCGGGCGTCGGGAACCCGCTCGACCTCGGCGCCGTCCGCTGGGATTCGACGATCGGCGCGAACGGGAAGTGGACCACGTCCAGGACCACCGGGCAGGACGGCAACACGACCCCGCAGGACGACGTCGTGTTCGGCGCCAAGGTGTACTCCCCGGTCGACGGGTTCGTCGTCGGCTGCCAGAAAGAGGTCGACGACAACGGCAACGCGTCCGGCAGCATCGTCTCCGGCAACCACGTCAACATCCTCACCAGCGACGGGAGGATGATCCTCCTCGCCCATCTGAGAGACAATACGATCCCGCCCGGCGTATGTCCCAACACCGTGGACCTCGTGACCACGAGCGGGGCCAACTGCGTGCCCAACGTGTCCGGCTCCAAGCGGCTACCGGTCGACACGATCCTCACCACCCCGGTCGAGATCCACAAGGGCGACTTCGTCGGGGAGGTCGGCTTCTCCGGCAACACCAGCAACCCCCACTTCCACATCCAGGTGAAGTCCGTCACGACGGATAGCCAGGGCGAGCTGTGCCTGGGGGACGACGAGGTGATCGAATTCGACGAGTCGTGGCGCCAGGCGACCGCCGACCTCACCCCGCTGACCGACAGCTGGACCGCCTTCGCGGGCAACGCCGGGGTCTTCGACAACACCCAGGAGTACCTGCTCCTGTCCGATCCGCTGGGCGCGCGCGTCGACACGCTCGACATCGAAGAGGGGACGATCCCCGCGATCGTGATGACGAACCCGAGCACCTCGGGCGGCGTCGTCGCCTACAAGAACGCGAGCAACAATTTCACCGCGATGGGCTTCGTGTTCGACGCGAACGGCGACTTCGACCTCGGAACACCCGATGTCAAGGGCTCCGTCAGCGACATCGCCCTGGCGAAGATCAGCACGAGCTCCCGCCACGTCGTCGCCGCCGTGCGCAACGGCTCGAACAACCTCCAGATCATCCCCTACTTCGTCGAGACGGACGGCGATCTCATCGAGGGGACCGGCGAGACGCGCAGCGGGATCGGCTTCGTCGAGGCGACGCGCTCGCCGTCGCACGACGGCGTCGTCGTCGCCTTCAAGAACAGCTCGAACACCCTGTCCGTGTATGACTATGAAGCGACCGTGTCCGGTACGAACGTCGCGGTGGACCTGCTCGGCAACGACGTCTCGAGCGACACGATCTCCGACGTCGGGGTCGCGGCGGTGACCGCCGGCCGCGGCAACGCCGAGACGACCGGCGCGTTCAAGGGCGTCGTCACGGTCGAGCGCCGCACGGACAACTCGATGTGGGTGCGAACGTGGGCGATCAGCGCCGCGGGGGTCGTCGACGACATCGACGTCGAGCAGGCCAAGGACGCGAGCAACACCGCGATCTCGGTCGCGGAGGTCGACGTCGCCGTCGTCGGCGACACCTCCCGTGAATTCGCGGTGGTCAGCGCGCGCACGCAGGCGGGAAACCTGGTGGTGCAGACGTGGGAGATCGCGACCACCGGCGCGCTGACGCGGCTCGAGCACGCGTCCCCAGGGGCGATCGGCGCCCTCGGCTCTGCCAAGGTCGGGACGCAGGACGCGTTGACGGCAGTCGCCGACTCTGGCGGGAATCTGTCGCTGATCTCGTGGAGCGTCAGTCCGAAAGTCGGCTCGACGGCCGGCGGGCTGCTGCGTCGGGTCGGTACGCGCCTGTTCGGGGGAATCTCCGCGGTCGCCATGGACGGCCGCCCCGCGACCGACGAGGCAGTGATCGTGGTGCGCAACAGCAGTAACGACATCTCGCTGCTCCACCACCGGACGAACTACAGCGCCGCCCGCTGACGGGCGCGGACGAGGCGCCGGCCTCGCTTCCCCCGTAAGGTGCTGACGCCGCTCTCTTCAGTCGGCTCGGGGCTGCGGGTGCCCGTCACGCAGCCCCGACCGCTTCTCCTCGGATGCCCACCACAGACGACCTGTCGTGGGACCCGACCCGCAGAGCTTGGAGCTCGCCGCGCCGCTCACGGTCCGACGGCGAGGCACGGGCCGGGCCGCGTCGCGTTGCAGATTCTTCCGTCGACGGTCGGCGCAACGCCCTGGGCGCCGGCCGCTTTCAGGCGCTCGATCGTCTGCTGTTTGAGGTCGACCTCCGGCATCTTCTTCAGCATCTTCTCGGTCAGCATCGTGTAACCATCCTGCCCGCGCGCCGGGTTGACGAGGAAGCTCTCGGTGACCGCGAGGAAGCGGTCCTTCGGCTTGACTGCCACCCAGCCCTTGGCCGTGCGGCGGCTGAGACCGGTGACCGCGCCGGTCGCCGGGTCGAAGCGGAATGCGAAGCCGGCGATCTGCAGGAAGTGGCCCTGGCCGGTCCAGTCGGAGACGGAGCGCTCGGCGACCTTCTGCAGGGTCGCACCGTCGATCTGGATCAGGCGCAGCGGGCTCGGGTACGCGAACAGCTCCTCGATCATCTGCCGCGTCACCGGGCCCGCCGCGAGGTTGCGATTCAGGCGGAACGACCCGGAGTTGTAGAACGCGACCTCGGCCCCGTGGGGCTTCGCGGACTCGAGCATCCAGTCGACGATCAGGTTGCCGAGGTTGGTCTCGAACCGGCGAATCTCCAATTCCTCGCCGACGAGCGTCACGCTCGTGCGCCCGATCTCGCCGGCGAGGCAGGCGGGCTGCTCCTTCGCCTTCGCGCAGAACTCGGCCTCGTGCTTCTTGCGCCAGCCGTCGACCACCGCCTGCAGCGCCGGGTCCGGCGCCGGGCTGGTCCCCTTCAGCGGCACGTACTCCCAGTCGATCTGGGGCTTGCCGTCGATCTTGCGCAGGCGCACCACCGCAGCCGTCGCCGCGTCGGCGTCCGCCTTCACCACCGCCGCCGTCCCGATCCGAGCGTCCTGGTGGTTGTGCTCGTGCCCGCCGAGGATCAGGTCCGGGCCCTCGGCGCCCAGGGCGGTCAGCAACGCCTGGTCCGCGGGCATGTCGAGATGCGTCAGCGCGATCACGAAGTCGGCGCCCTCGGCCCGCAGCGCCGCCGTCTCGGCCTTCGCCACCGCCACCCGGTCGCGGTGCGCCGCGATGTACTCGGCCTGGACCGAGTCGAGCGTCAGCCCGAACAGGCCCACTTTGTAGCCGCCGCTCTCGACCAGCCGCCGCGGCACGAGGTTGTCCGCCGCCACCACCGGCTCGCCGTTCTCGCCCTTCGCGAACTCGACGCTGGCCGACAGCCACGTGAACCCCGACGCCTCGACGCGGCCGTCGAGCGCGCGGCCATCGTCCATGCCGCGCTTGTCGAACTCGTGGTTGCCCGGCACCACGAACATCCGCGGGTCGAACGCCTTGCCGTCGCCGTCGAGGTGGTTGAGCGCGTCGACCATCTGGTCGCCGCCGTACAGCCGGCTCATGAACGACGGCTGCAAGAAATCGCCGCCGTGCGTGAGCAGCAGCGTCGGGTGCTCCTGCTCGAGCTGGGTTCGCAGCGCCCGGACCCGGGCCATCCCGCCCTCGCCCGCCTCGGGATTGCCCTCGATGCGGTAGGTGTCGTTGATGTGCAGGAGCACCGCCTCCTTCGGCGCGGGCGCGGCGGCTGGCGAAGTCGCCGGGTCGCTCGCCGGCGGTGTGGTCGCGGGCGCCGCGGGCTGCTGACACGCGAGGATGCCGAGGAGGGGGAGGAGCAAGTTGCGCAGTGGAAGGTCGCGTCTCACGGCGCACATGGTACCCGTCCGGATGCCGTCGAGGCTCCACTTCGCTCATTTTCGCAGCCGTTCGTTCTCGCGCGCTCGGCGACGCGAGGCCGAGCCTGCAACGAGCCGCCAGGGCTTGTCGCGCGATGTAATCATTGCACTCGGACCGGTGACTCCGAATTGGCGTGGCTCCCGGGCGGCGGGACTGCCTCGGACCGGGCTAGTCGCAGGCCGACATCGCCATGAACTGCTGCGAGGAGAGTTCCATCGAGCGCGACCAATGGCAGTCCGTCAGCGGACCACCGAGGAAGCCCACCGCCGCGGCGCGGCGCCCTGGACGAGTGTTTCCTCGCCGTCGCTTGCGCCGCAGAGCCAGGCCGGTAAGCTCTCGCAACCATGCGACACACGGAGCCGAGACGACGGAAGTTCTTGTGCCTGGCGGCTGGCGTCCTGGCGTCCGCCATGTGGTTCTCCTGGTCGGCCATCACCCTGATTCCCGGATCGACGGGTGACGGGCTGTACTGGGCCGTGAGCAATGCCCTCGCGTTCCTGGCCGGCGCGGCTTTCGGGGCAGCCGCGATCACTCGCTGAGACAGCCGCTGGGGCAGGTGTTGCCGGCGCACCGCTGCGCTGGCGGCGTGGTGATGAGGCGCGCGAGCTGGGCGTCGCTCGCCAGGCGGAGCAGGCTCGACAGCGACAGCCGGTTGCTCGAGACGAGCGTGCAGAATCGTCGCACCAGCGGGAGCAGCGCCGGCGTGGCGAGGCGTACCGACCACTCCCGGTAGTCCGCCAGCGCCCACAGGCACATCAGCCAGGCGCCGCCGCCGACGTAGACCTCGCCGGTCGAGCGGATCACCAGCAGCTCCTGATCGGGACGGTAGGCTTCGATGCCGGGAAACATCTGCGCCAGATCCGGGTGCTGCAGCGGGATGAAGTGCAGCGGCACATAGGCGGGCTGTTGCTCGAGAAATCGACGGACTGTCGAGCACAGCCCGCACTCGGCGTCGTAGAGGACAGACAGAGTCTCCACGCCGACCTCCTCAGCTCCTCATCGCGCCGGCGACGTGGTAGGGGCTCGCGGGCGGCTGAAGCAGGCCGCTCGGGTGCACCGGCGGCGGCGCGGTCCGCAGCTCGGCGCGCCGGCGGACTCGTGCGAGTACGTACATGTTGAAGAAGTGCATGCCGCCGAGGGTGAGCAGCACCGTGCCGAGCTTGCCGCTCAGGATCTCGAACACCGCGCGCGCGTCCGCAGGGGCGGCGCCGTACTCGCGCAGCCACAGGGTCACAAAGCCGATATTGACGAGGTAGAAGCCGACCACCAGCAGGTGGTTGACCGAATCGGCGAGCTCCTCGTTGCCCTGCATGGCATCGACCAGGAAGATGCGACCGTTCTTGTGCAGCGTCCGTGCGACCCACATGGTGAGGGCCAGGCTGATGCCGAGGTAGATCGTGTATGTGATGATCGACGTGTCCACTGTGATTCTCCTATATTCCTGAACTTTCAGGATTCTCTGAAAACACCAGACAAAAAAAATTTGGCTCAGCCGAGCAGGCGCAGCATGGCGGGGACGATCTTGCTCTGCTCGGTCGCGGCGACGCGCTCGGCCAGTGAGGCCGCCAATTCGACGAAGTCGGCGAGCGCCTTGAGCTGCTCGTGAACCGCGCGGCCCTCGGCGTCGCGCAGCCCGCGGGTCGAATCGGCGCAGTCACGCAGCACCGTCCGGGTCGGGTCGATCTCGCGGCGCTTGCGCTCGCGGAGGATGGTGCAGAACAGCTGCCACACGTCCTTCTCGGCCTCGAAGTACTCGCGGCGTTCGCCTGGACGCACGACCTTGCGGCACAGGCCGCAGGTGACGAGCTCGCGCAGGTTGGTGTTGGCGTTGCCGCGGCTGATCGCCAGCGCCTCCATCACCTCATCGGTCGAGCGCGGCTCGGGCGAGAGGAGGAGCAGCGCGTGGATCTGCGCCATCGTGCGGTTGATCCCCCAGGCGCTCCCGAGCGCGCCCCACTGGGCGATGAAGCGCTCGCGCGCCGTCTGCAATGTGCTGGCTCCGGAGGTCGGCATTTCTATACTTTCATTTTGTTCCGAAAGTTCCGAATGTCAAGGGGAAACGAAATGCGCGATTTCACCCCGGTAGGCGAGTCTGCGCGGAGCGCTCAAGAAGTTTGAAGCGGAAATCGCATGAGCCCCTCGCAGAACTCCTTGAAACCCCGGCCCTGGCCGCGGTGGGCGTACAGGCGACGTTGTTCTTCGCCGCCTGCGTGCGCGAGCCGCCGCTGCGACGCCCGTGCGCTGGCGCGCCGGAGACTGTGAGCTGCGGCGATTGACCATCGGCGTGGCCGTGTGGGAAGTAGGTCGGCGATGCTCTGGCGCCCGGATACGTGTGCGATCGTCGTCCTCGTCGCGTTTGCTGCGTGCATGCGGCGACCGGCGCCGGAGCCCCCGCCGGTCCAGCCCGTCGACGAGCCGTTATGCGCGGCGAGCCTCAAGCTCGCGCACGCCTGCACCGGCGCACAACCCGATCTCGTGATGTGCTCCGTGTTCACCGGCTCCGCCGCGACCTCCGAGATCACAAACAACACCGACAGCGACCTCGTGTTCGCCACGGGCATGATGATCGTCGATGGGCGCGGCGAGGAGCTTCTCCCGGCGGTCCTCGGCCCCGAGGTCCGGGTACCCGCCCGGTCCACCAATCGGCCGTGGCAGATCGCCATGCCGCGGCTGCCGGACGGGTACGTTCAAATCGAGGTTATGGTCCTCGGGACGAGCGCCGATGGCGGACACGAGCGCTCCACCAGCAGCGAGGGCCACCTTCGGGTGCGCGGCGGGCAGATCGAGGTCCTCGATTTCCACGGGTGGTACGAGGCGACGGCCTCCATGAACGTACATGAGGCCCTGCCCGGCCAACCGGACCCGGTGCCCGAGGGTCCGACCCCGGGCGAGCGGCTGTATGAGCAGTTGCGGGCGCAGGCCAAGCGACCCGCCACGCCGTGATCCGTCTCGAGCTCGCTCCAGCCCAGATCCGCCGGGCCACTGAGCGCGTCGGGGGCCGCCGGGCGCGAGGATGTTCAAGGAGAAGGCCAAGGGCTGACAGGCTCGTCAGCAATGACGTGCAGTGCACGGCAACGACGCTTGCATCAACCCGTGAGCGCCCCCGCGCCGCCCGCCGCGCGTCCGCGACTGAAGATGATAGGCTGCCCGGATATCACCATCCCGCCGTCCGGGCCCCTGCACTCTCGCCGCGCTGGCCCTGTTCGCCTGCGGCCCGACCCCCGGCAGCGACACGACCACCGACGCGAGCACGACGAACGCCACGAGCTCCTCGGAGCCGATCGCCGACACGACGACGACCGGCGCACCAACGACCGGCACACCGATGACCGGTGAGCCGACGACCAGATCCGACGGCGACACGGCCGCCACCACGACTGTCGACTCGACGATGACCGGCGTCGACCCGGGCACCACGAGCGACACGACCACCACCACGACTGTCGACTCGACGATGACCGGCGTCGACCCGGGCACCACGAGCGACACGACCACCACCACGCGAGACACCCCTTCGAATCCGGGCCCGCAGATCGCGGTCTTGAGGAGCGGACGTTTCGACCGTCACTCGATGTCCACTTGCAGGACCGTCGTCTGGCCGTCGCGCTCGATGGCAAAGCGGCTGGTGCCCGTGGTCCGGAGGTGCTCGAAAGCAGCATCGACGCCGGCAACGTCGACCACGGGAGCGCCATCGACATCCGTGAGCAAATCGCCGTTCTTGAGGCCGACGAGCTTGGGCAGGCTGTCGGTGCGCAGGCCGTAGACGAAGACCCCGCGACGGACGCCGTCTTCGATGAAGGGGATCAGGCGGGCCTGCTCACGCACGGGCGCGGTGTTGACGGCAAGCGTGTCGACGAATCGTTGATCGAGGGTGCATCGAACGTCGCAGCAGCGCACGAAGGGCGACGCATTGTCGAGCTGGGCGGCGGCGTCAGCGGCTGGGCGAGCGTTGAAGGGAGAGAGGAACAACACGCCAGCGCAGGTGAGGCCGGCGACAAACGAGCCGAGAGCGAGGTGGACGGACGAGCACATGCAGAGAGGCCTAGCAAGTCCGATGCCACCATCATGACAAGTATCCGCCGAGAGAATCGCCAGCAGACGCCGTGGGAGCCGACATTTTGTCATCCGTACGCCATGCCCGGGACTTGTTGATCCCGCCCACGGCATCGAGGCGATGATGACGAGGCGCCTCGGCGACCTGGGCGGCGACCAGGTCGAGGTCGAGGCTGGCCTCGGCGACCTCGGCGACGGTGAAGTCGTCGACCCGCGATCAGGGGGTGCAGTCGCCGCCCCCGCCGTCGACGGCGGTGAGCCGGAGCCGCGGCATCGCCAGCGGGTTGCCGTGCGGGCTGAAGTCGGCCTCGGGGAACACGATCGTCGCGTCGGCGAGCAGGAGCTGGTGCGGCAGGACGATCCAGGCCGGCGTCATGTGGTTGAGGGGGGCAGCGCCGCTGAGGACGAACTCGTTGTCGCCCGGCGCGTGCATCGAGGGCACGCGTTCGGCGACGAGGGTGGACAGGTCGGCGCCGTCGAACGGGTTTTCGGCGCCCGCGGCGGTGAGCGCTGGGAGGCACTGGCCCGTGCTCCCCAGCACGGGCGCCTCCGCATTCTCGACCACGACGGCGAGCGTCTCCTTGATGAGGGGCTCGATCGCCGGATCCGCGTCGCCGTCCGCGACCGTCGTGAAGCGGACGCGCACCGGGAGCGTCGGCTCCACCTCATATTCGAAGGCGGGGTCGTCCGGATCGGGCGCGTGGTGCGAGATGACGCCCTCGGCGGCCCGGCCGGCGAGGAACCCGAAGAACGCCGCGTCGGGCACGAGGATCGCCGGGACGCTGGCCGTGACCCTGTCGGTGTCATCGAGGGTGACACGGTAGATCGCGTAGCCGTAGCGCCGCAGCTCGACCGTACCGTCGATGTCGAGGCCCATCACGGCGAGCTCCTCGGTCTCGAGGAGGCGTGGGTCCTCGCCGCGGATGAAGATCGAATGACCATCGGTGGCGGCGTGGACGATCGACCCGCTGTCGACCGGCGGTCGCACGTAGGGTGTGTCGGCGAACAACTCGTCGCACACGACGACCGGGTGACCGTCGCTCGTCACGCCGTCGTGGGTCTTCGGGCACACAACGTCAGGTACGTCGCCCGTGCTCTCGCTCCCGCCGTCGCCCGTGCTCGCGGACGGCGGGGAGGAGCTGCCGTCGTCGGAGCCGCCGGTCGTCACTTCCTCGGTGCTCGACGCGTCTGACGCGGCGCTCGTGGAACCCGTCTCCTGACCCGCGCCATCGTCGGAGCAGCCGGCGGCCACGAGTATGGTGAGGAGGATCGCGGCGCCCGTGTCACGCCGCGCCAGCCGCGATGCCCTCGCTCTGCCAGGGATGTCGTGATTCTTCGTCATCGTGTGTCTCTCCGCGTCGTTTCAACGACGCTGACGCGCTTGAGCAAGACGTGTGCCAGCGAATGGACAGCGGCTGCTGGCTCGTCGTGCGTCCGCACGCTGTACAATTTTTGCGGGCGTGAGCCGCAAGCGACGCCGACGGCTTGATGTCCCTTTCACGTCTTATCCTTGAGGGAGGGTTGAGGGGCGTGGCCTGGCGACCAGGTCGCGCGACTTCGCGACCAGGTCGAGGCGCGGCGACCTCGGCGACGAGGTCTGCAAGTTTGACCTGGCAGCCCGTCCCGTCAACCCGCATTATCGGGTAAAATGCAATTTAATCATTTGCTTATGCGAGGAGACCGCGCCGACAAAAATTTACGGCGAGCCGAGCGCTGGGTCGCGCTGGGCCGTCGAGGTCGCTGAGCATCGAGCGCCTGCGCCACTGACCGCTGGCCCGGCGACCAGGGCGACGCGGTACCCGGGCGGATCGGAGCTACCAGTCCCAAGTATCAGCTCCTCGGCTCCATCCAGTGTCACTCGGACCTGTTTCCCACCGTAAAAGAAGGCCATCGCATCCCGCTATTTTGAAGTATACAGTTCACTTTCTTACGGATCCGACAACAGAGCTCGTCACAGAAATGCCCGCTGAAAGCAGACCATACAGAGGATCATCCGCACTTCGATGTCCTTCGTGTCCATGTCGCCGACGGTACCTTTGGTCGTGCGGCGGCAACGCCTCGTAGGCGACGCGCAGAGCCTCGCGTCCGCGCCCATACGCGATCATCCGGTTCATCCTCGCCGATCCGACGCTCGGCCAGGAACGGCATGATGAACGTGTACTCCTCCCACGTCACCGATTGCCCGTGGATGAAGACGAGCGAGGTCCCCCTGGCCGGCCCACCGACCTCGCCGGTATGGAAGTACGTCTCCGCGAAGCCGGCCCTCTGCAGCGCCTTGTCCATGGTCGTCAATCTAGACGCCCCCGCCTCGCCGCTCAGCGTCGGCGATCGAGGAGGACTCCTGCCCGACTCAACATGGCCTATAAACATGTCTAACAGGACAGATCAATGCCTGCGCGACGCCGCGAGCGCCTGTCGGTCGAGCCACGCCGCGGCCGCCTCGGCGCCCGCCGGCAACGACCCCAGCGTCTGCGCGATTCCCTGCTCGATCGCCGCGCGCGCCGTCGGCTCGACCGCCAGCACCGGCGGCACCAATCGCAGCACCTCGTCCGGCTCGAGCGGCCCTTCGAGCGCCTGCACGAGCGGGCCGCGCAGCTCCTCGAGGTTGCCGTCGCGGGCGAGGCCCGCGCAGACCTGGACGCGCGCCGCGATCGCCGGCATCTGCTCCGTGAGTCGGCGCAGGGCGGCCAGAGCACGGCCCTCCGCGCACGCCAGCAGCTCGACGCTCGCCGCCTCGACGAAGGCCGGTTCATAGCGACCCCATTCGTCTGCGGGGCCCCAGTGTCGCTCGAGCGCCTCGAGCGACTCCCGCACCTCCGCGGCGCCGCCGACGGCGACCAGCGCCCGCGCGCTCCCGAGCAATCGACGGTACGCCCGCAGCCAGGGAGGTGATTCGCCGGAAGCCTCCTCGACGTCCGCCCGCATCGCCTGGACCCGCCGGGCGAACACCGCGTGATCGCGTTGCGAGCCGGCATCCGAGAGCAAGGACTCGGCGAACCTGCTCGCCGCCCCGTGCGCCTCGACGAGCATCGCGGCCAGCAGCGCATTCACGTCCTGATACGAATGCGGGCGGATCAGCGTATTGCCGACCCGCGCCGCCCAGCGCCCCTCCTCGTCGATCCACCCTTCGAGGTACAGCTCCTCCATGCGCTCCTCGGTCCACCCGAACGATTCATGCCAGGCGTCGGCCGCTCGACCCGCGGCGAGCGTCGCCGCCACGTACCGGTTCATCGTGCCGCGCGACTCGAGAAATTGCTCGGCCGCCGCGAGGTCGACCTGCCCCGCGACGAACGCGGCCCACACCGCCAACCCCGCCCACGGACGATCCGACGCGCGGCCCCAACCACCCAGGCGACGCATCGCCAGGATCAGCGCCGCCTCGCTCGCCGCCTCGCCGCCGAGCTCGCCGAGCGCGGCGACCAGCGCCGCCTCGGCCTCGTCGACTCGACCGTGCTCGGCGAGCCAGGTCGCGCGCAGCGCCCCCTCGAGCGCCGGCATCGTTCCACTCGCCAACGTCCCGCGAAATTCGCAGGTGCGCAGCGAGAGCACCTCGTCGCCGTCGCGGTCGGCGAGTCGGCGCGCCGTATTCAGCACCGTCGAATGCTCGGCGAGCGGCACGAGCGCGAGCGCCGGCAACCTGGCCTCGTCGTCGCGCGCCTGCTGCAGGGCCGCGAGCGAGGCCTTCTTGACGCGCGACGAGTGCGGCTCCGGATCCAGCGCGCTGAACCATGCGAGCTGAAACGGGCGCGTCTCAGGCGAGTGGAGCCCCGCGATCGCATACACCGGCGCGACGTCCCCGCGCGCCCACAGGGCCTGCAACGCGACCGGCGGGATCGCCTGAGCCCACACCGCCGAGACGGCCGCGCCGACTTGCTGCTCGATCGATTGCTCGTACATGAACCCGTGGCCTCGAGTGACGCGATGATTAACGAGCAGCCCCGACAGGTCAACACCTCGCTCTCCAGAGCCCCGGAATGGGGCGATGCACGGCCTCGCGCCCGCATCCTGGCGAGGATCCCGCGCAACCTCACAGTTACGACCCTGTCTCGGCGGACCGCCGACTGGCGGCGCCCGATCTGGGCAGTCTCCGACACTGCCCCTCGAATTCGAGCACGTATGGGGGTCAGTGGCGCGAGATCCCGTACGCGCTCTTTGACGACGGCGCGAACCGACGTCGACGCGATGATCAATGTCTGCGTCTTCGGCTGGTGAGGGATCAGCGGACCGGCGGCAGGTCGAAGGGCAGGCAGTCGGTCAGCACGCCGAGGTCGCAGACGCCCGACCGGCCGGGGGTTCGCCGGGCAGTCGCGCGCGGGCGCGACGTCGTGGCCGGTGTCGGTGAACGGGGTGGCGCACTCCTGCAGTGGTGCGGCCCGTTCTATTCGCTCTTTCGCGCGTCGTACCAGCGTCCGGTGCACGACTTCTCGCCGCCCGGACGATAGTGGTACAGGAGCTCCGCGCGATCGGGGCTCTCGCAGATCCCGAGCAGCTTCTCGCGCGGGCACGGTGCCGCGAAGTCGAACGGCATCTCGCAGAACCCGGCGAAATTCGTCTCCCTGCCGTCCCACGCCTCGCGACAGCCGGCCGTCCCCTTGCCCGTCCGTTCGGGGGTGCACGATCCTCCGGGCAGCGGAGGCGGCAAGGGCCGGTCCTGCGTCGGCTCGAACGGCCGGTCCAGCCCCAGCCGCGCGCGCCCTTCCTCGCGTTCGCGGTCCCACGACGCCAGCGCGGTCTTGATGATCAGCTCTTGACTGCCTTCCGCGCGCGCGTAGTCCCCGGGGACCGCGAGCTTCTTGACCGGGATCTTCTCCTTCGTCACCGCGACGACCGCGTTCTTCACGACGACCTTGCCGCCCGCGAGCGTCGACTCGACCTCCACCGGATAACCGGGCAAGGCCTCGAGCGCGGCGAACAGGGCCTCGTCGGCCTTGCTGTACGGGGGCGGGAGCCGGCGCCGGAGCGCGTTCGCGTAGTCGCGCGCGCCGATCTCGAGCCCGGGCACGACCCACAGCCGCACCACCAGGTTCGCGCCGCGCCGGACGAAGCTCTTGCCCGCTCCCGCGATCACACCGGCCGGCGGCGTCGCGCGCTGATCCTCGGTGAACAGCGGCGACGGCAGCACGATCGCCCCGTCGGCCGCGACCTCGAGGCCGAGGTCCCCCGCGACCATCACTCGCGCCGCGGCCCCGTCGGGCGCGTCCATCGGCGCCGCGAGCCGGGCGGTGTCGTCGAGCACCCACGCGTGTGGTTCGTTGCCCGTCCAGATCAGCGTCATGGCCGGGATGATGCCGGTCGGCTCCGACTCCTCCCGCCGCCGGCTGCCGTCCTGCCAGGTCACCATCCGGCTGACCGACTGCTCGACTTGAGCCCCCAGCTTCTGCGTGAGCGTGATGGTTCGATCGACCCTCACCACCTCGACCAGGGCCGCCGCGACCGCGCTTTCGGCGGGCGGCGCAGCCGGGGCCGCGACCGGCGCCGTGACCGGAGCAGGGGTCGCTACCGGCGTCGGTTCCGGGTGCCCCGGCGTCGCCCCCCTGGGCTCCACGGAGCCGCACGCGGCCCAGAAGATCGACCACCCGACGAGCACGGAGTGCCGGCGCGACATGGCGGTATGCTTCGCACGATTCACACGCAGTGCATAGCGTCGGCGCCGGGCCGGCGTGTGCATCCGGGGCGCCAGAGGACGGCGGCGCGGAGGTGGCGCGGATGGCCCGGGGGTCAGGTGGTGGTGATGATGATGCTGTCGTGGTTGCGCTCGGGGAGCACCAGCAGCTCGATCACGTCGCCGGGTTGCCAGCGCCCGGCCACCGCCGGGATGACGGTGTCGACGCCGCGGTGGGTGGCGCCGGCGTGGACGAACTCGTAGGTGACCTGGATCCACTCGGTCTTCTGCACCTGCAAGATGCGCCCGGATACCGGCACGCCGTGGAGGAAGAACGGGCGGGCCCGGGTGCACCGCGTGTTGTAGTAAATCCAGAAGACGAGCGGGGCGAGACCCAGGGAGAGCAGGCCGAGCAGCACCATCAGGCTCCGCTGGGCCGCCGAGAGCGGCTGCGCCGGGTGGTGGTCGGCGAAAAGCAGGCGGATGGGCGACAGGGTCACCTGGTCGAAGCGGGTCCGGAGCTCCCCCGCGAGCGCCCGAGGCGTCGGCGCCAGGGTCGACATCGTCGGCTGGCCCCGCGCGAGCGCGACGGTCCCCGACGGCGTCGCCGCGCCGCCGTGGACCGGGGCGAGCAGCGCCTCGCGGACCTCCCGCGCCGACTGATAGCGGGCCGATGCTATCGGGGCGAGCAGCCGCGCGATCACCCCGCGCACGACGGCCCCGCCCGGCAAGTCGACAGGCACCTCGATCACGCCGTCGCGCGAGGCGAACTCCGACGGCGGGCGGCGGGTGATCAGGTGGAGCAGCGTCGCCCCGACGGCGTACAGGTCGCTGGCAGGGCCGGCCTGGCCCATCGTCTGCTCGATCGGCATGTAGCCGAAGGTGCCGACCACCGTCGAGCCGCCCTCCTCGGCCGCGCGGAACACGGTGCGCACGGCGCCGAAGTCGACCAGCGCCGGCGCGCCGTCGGGGCGGAGGAGGACGTTCGCGGGCTTGATGTCGCGGTGCAGCACCGGCGGGACGCGGGCGTGCAGGTACTCGAGGATGTCGAGCAGGCCGAGCGCCACCCGCAGCAGCGCGGCCGGGTCGAGGCTGGCGCCGTCGTCGATCCGCTGCTCGAGCGAGACCCCGTCGATGTACTCCATCACGAGGTAGGCGATCAGCGCGTCGCCGGCGGTCTCGCGCAGGTGATCGAAGATCTCGGGGATCCCGTGGTGACGCAACGACCGCAGCGCCGCGGCCTCGCGCTCGAACAGCTCGAACGCCTTCCAGCCGCTGTCACCGTCGGTGCGCAGCTGCTTGACCGCGACCTCGCGGTCGCTGGCGGCGGTGTCGACGGCGAGGTAGGTGTGCCCGAACGAGCCGCGCCCGAGCGCCCGGACGATGCGGTAGCGCTCGGCGACGACGTCGCCCGGCGAGAGCGTCCGCCCACCGCGTCGCGGGTGGGATTCGGGGGCGCTGCCATCGGCGAGCACGGAGACCGCAGGGTAACATACGCCCCCGACCTCGCGGCGGCGAGAGCCGTGCTTGACAGAGGGTCTGCAGGAGCGTGCCGTCCTCCCACGACCGGGCGAGTGCGACGAACAGCATCGGCGAGCCCCGGCGTCGAGGCGGATCGCCGGGCGCGGTGCGTGAACTTTTAAGCGGGATTTAAGCCGCGGCGGCCGTCGCCCGCACAGGCCCGGATCTGCCGCCACGGGCTCGCGGGCCGCGTTCCGGCCGGTTCATCGGCGCCGCGTGGCGGGTCGTTCTGCGCCCGCGGCGTTCGTGGCAGGGTGTCGCGATGGCAAACCGTCTCGCCCTCGTCCTCGGCACCCTCGTCGCCGCCTGCGGCCCGGACACCGGCATCGAGGCGACATCCGACCTCGGCACCTCGAGTGAATCCGGCTCGACGAGCGCCGACGACGACACGGGCGTCACACGACCGCGCCGACCGGCGACACGACGGACACGCCGACCTCCTCCCCGACGAGCGAGGGCACGAGCGGCGAGCCGCCACCGCTCGACTGTAGCGAGCTGTCGATCGCCGATCCGGGCCTGCTCGCGGCGATCCGCGACGCGCTGGCGATCCCCGAGGGACCGATCCCCGGCGAGGCCGCGACCACGCTGATCTTCCTCATTCCGATGCAGCCGGTCGCCTCGCTCGCGGGCATCGAGTGCCTGACCGGCTTGCAGCGGCTGGTGCTGTACGAATCGACGGTCACCGACCTCGGTCCGCTCGCGTCGCTGCACGCGCTGCACGACCTGGAACTCTGGAGCAGCGCCGTCGCCGACCTGGGGCCGCTGGTCGGCCTGCCGCTCCGGAGCCTGTACGTGGGCGACGCCCCGCTCGCGGATCTCGGGCCGCTGACGCAGATGCCGCAGCTGGAGTACCTCTCGCTCGCGGGCACGGCCGTCGCGGATCTGACGCCGCTGACCGACCACCCCGGCCTGCGCGCGTTCAGCCTCGCCGATTCGACGCCGCAGAGCATCGCCCCGATCGCATCCATCCCGGCGATCTACAACCTCAGCCTTAAAAATTGCGGCCTCACCTCGGTGAGCGAACTGGCGGCCCTGCCCAACCTCGAGATCCTCGGGCTACAGGACAACCAGCTCACCGACCTCACCGGCCTCGCCGGCATGACCAAGCTCGAGAACCTGTGGGCCGCGAACAACCAGATCGGCGACCTCTCGGCGCTGGCCGGGCTCCCTGCGCTCGCGACCGTCGAGCTCGCGAACAACCAGCTCGTCGACCTGAGCCCGCTGTCCAGCGTCCCCCAGCTCAGCCGGTTGCTGGTGAGCGACAACCTGATCTCCGACCTGACCCCGCTGGCCGCGGCGACGAAGCTGAGCGCTCTGTACGCCGACGGCAACCCGCTGGCCGGGCTGCAGGGGCTCGAAGCGCACGACCTCGGCTGGCTCAGCGCGGCCCACGCCGGGCTCACGGAGCTGCCGGTCCTCGCCCCGGAGACGCTCCGCTACCTCAACCTGGCGAACAATCACATCACCGACCTCGGACCGCTCGCGGGCCACGCCGCGCTCGCTGAAGTGCGGCTCGAGCACAACGCCATCACCGACCTCGGGCCGATCGCCGAGGCCCCGTGGCTGTCCGCGGGCTGCGTGCAGCTCGACGTGCGGGCCAACCCGCTCGACGCCACCAGCGTCGCGGTCACGCTGCCTTCGATGTGCGAGCACGACCTGACGGCGACCTGGGATCAGGGCAGCTGCGCCTGGGATCCGCGCATCTGCGAGATCCCGATCTGACGCCCCCTGCGGGAGATTCCCAGCTCGTGGACGACCTCCTCGATCTCGCCCCTGGTCGTCCCCGGCAGGTGCGAGGGTCGGGCCTCGATCGTCTCGCCCTCGTCGGGCGCGCGATCTGGTACACTCGGGTCCTCGGTCCATGTCCGACCGACCCGACGCCGAAGCGCAGCAACTCAGGGCCCGCGTCGCTGCGCTGGAGGCCGAGCTTGCGTGCGTCCGGGCCGCGGCGTCCGGCGTCGAGTGGACCGCCGAAGCGGTGCTCATCCACGACCTCGCGGGTCGGATCCTGGTCGCGAACGATCGCGCCGCCGAGCTGCTCGGTTGCAGCGTCGAGGCCCTGCTGCGGCGCGACATGTTCGACCTCGAGGAGACCCTCAAGGACGCCGATCGTGAGGCCACCCGTGAGGCCTGGCTGCTGGCCGCGCCCGACCTCCCGCTCATCGCCCGCGGGCGCTTCCTTCGCAGCGACGGGGTCGCTCTGCCGGTCGAGCTCACCGTCATCGCCCGCGACCTCGCCGGCGTCCGTCAGATCCACCTCGTCGCGCGCGACATCACCGACCGCCTGCGCGTCGAGCGGGCCCTGCGGGACAGCGAGCAACGGTTCCGCTTCCTGTTCGAGGCCTCGCCGGTCAGCATGCTCCGCGCGCGGCCGCACGGCGAGCTCCTGCAGGTCAATCGGGCCCTCGGTGCCTGGCTCGGTCTTGCCCCCGACGCCGCCCCCGGTGTCCCCGCGCGCATGCTCGTCACCCCCGACGACCGGCCGGAGTTCGACGCCCTGTTCGCCGCCCTGACCGGCGCCGACGACCGCCCGCGCAGCGCCCAGCTGCGCCTCCTCGTCGCCGGTGCGCGCCCTGTCTGGTCGCAGCTCACCCTGTTCGCCGAGGCCGACAACGCCGGCGGCCTGCGGCAGATCATCGGCGTGCTCGAGGACATCGACGCGCGCAAGCAGGCCGAGGCCCAGGTCCAGGCCCTGCTCACCAGCCTCGAGGGACAGGTCGAGGCCCGCACCGCCGAGCTGCAGCGGACCAATCAATTGCTGCGCGTCGAGATCGGCGAGCGCGAGCGCACCGAGTCGCTCCTGGTCCACGCCCACGCGCGCGCCGAGGCGGCCAGCCAGGCCAAGAGCCGCTTCCTCATGATCATGAGCCACGAGCTGCGGACCCCGCTCAACGCGATCCTCGGCTACACCGAGATGCACCTCGCCGGCCTCAAGGGCGACGAGCCGCTGGCTCCGCGGGAGGAGCTGGCTTCCGACCTGGGCAGCATCCGAATCTCCGGCCACCACCTGCTGTCGCTGATCGACGACATCTTGCACATGACGCAGATCGAGTCCGGCGACCCGCAGCAAGCGCCCGCGGCGGTCGAGCTGCTGCCGCTCCTCCACCGCCTCGTCGACGCCGCGCGCGCCCGACTCACCCGTCCAGACCTCGAGGTCGTGCTGCTCGCCGACGGCGACCTCGGCACGATCGAGACCGACGTCGTCAAGATCGAGCACATCCTGCGCCACCTGCTGGGCAACGCCGTCAAGTTCACGCCGCGCGGTCGCGTCGAGCTGCGCGCGGCTCGCATCCGCGAGCCCGCGGGTGAGCACCTGCGGTTCGACGTGTGCGACACCGGGATCGGCATCCCACCCGAGCAACGCAGCCTGCTGTTCGCCCCCTTCGTGCAGCTCGACGACTCGCCCACCCGCCGCTACGGCGGTCTCGGCCTCGGCCTCGCCCTCTGCCGCCGCTACTGTGACGAGCTCGGCGGTTCGATCGCCGTCAAGAGCGCCCCCGACCAGGGCTCCTGGTTTACGGTCCGGCTCCCGATCGCCGGCGCGCTCTGACTTGACGTAAGCTCTCGTTCGATGCGGCGCGACGAGGGCGATACGTTCTGGCGGGTCGAGCCGGGTCCGCGGATCATCCGGATCGTCCGCACCGCCGCGCTCTACACCAGCGCCGACGAGGCCGGCGCCTCCTACGAGGCGCTGTGGCAGCGGGTACACGCCCTCCCGTTCGACCGCAGTCGCCGGGCCGTACTCGTCGATCTCCGCCTCGGCCCGCAGCGCAGCGATCCCGCGTTCGAGGAGGCGACCCGCGAGCACCGCGTCCGCGTGTTCGACGGCGCCGGCGCCGGCGCCGTCCTCGTGCGCACCCTCAGCGGAAAGATCCAGCTCGTCCGGCACGAACGCCAGGACCAGGGCTACCGGACCTTCGACGACGAGGACGAGGCGGTCGCCTTCCTCGAGGAGGCCCTCGCCGGCAAGTGAGCAATGCGAGGCGGAAACGATGGCGGAGCCGCTGACAGCCGCCATGTCGCCGCGGGCGCAGGGCGATGAACTCGGCGGTGACGAGGACGCCGGCGCGTCGCCTGCCGCGGATGGGAGCCGGCAGCCCCGCGCGCGCCGTCAGGATTCGCGGGTCGCCGGTGAGCTCAGGGCACACGCGGTGGCTTGAGCTCGGACAGGGAGTCGCCGGGGAAGAAGCCCGGGCACTCGCTCTGCACGCGGCTGCACGCCTCGCCTCGCTCGGGCTCTTGCGGCGGCACATCGCCCGTGAACTGCTCGATGTTGCCGCAATCGAACACCTCGTAGAAGGTTTTGAGGTCGGTCACGATTTCCTCGATGCACGCATCGAGCTCGCCCACCGTCGTCTTGCAGGTGGACCAATCGCCTGGTTGGCAGGATTCTCCCTGCTCGTCCTCGGGCTCGACGAGTCCCTCCGGCGAGGCGAGGCATTCGTCGCGGGCGGCGTTGCAGGCGTCGACGCTGCCGTCTGACTCCATCAAGGAGACCATGATGCCCTCGAAGGAGCACAGCGCGCGATTGACGTCGTCCTCCGTGATCTCGCGGCTGGTGTAAGCCGCGGCGGCCTCGCAGAGCTGCTCTTGCTCGACCGTGGTCAGCTCGGAGACTTGCTTGTCCTCGGGCAGGCCGGAAATGGATGAGTCCGCGGGCGGGTCGGCTGCCGCCAGTCCGGGCATGGCGACGAGCGCGACGAGCGGGAGAAGTCGAGAGAGCTTGGCAATCATCATTCCACGATTGTGTGGAGCTTCGCCGGGTTTGCAACCGCGAATGATGCGTCCGGGCGGCGCGCCGGCCTCGTGGCGACAGGCGTCGAGAGCGCCGCCGAACGCGCCAGAAGACCGGCGGCCGCCCGGTTCGCCACGGCGAGCAGAACCTCCACGCGAATTGATCGGAATATGACGAGATGCTCGCCGCGCACCATGGCTCCTGGGCCACGAGGGCGCCGATCCGCATACAGTCGAGGGCCGCGGTATTTACCCGATCTTTGCTCGCAGGGCATGCGGAACCTCCCCCAATTGCACTGAACGTGAGGCAGCACTGTTTCGATGCATCCATCATGATGCGACCGTATCGGTCACGCTCGCAACGACGGCTCGTCTTTGAATCTGTACTGACTCGCCTGAGCCGCAACGGCCTGAGCTCTGTCATGAGGAGAGGCGTGGCCAGGAGGCCCGCATGAAGAAGCAAGAACGCCGACAGTTCACTCCCGAGCAGAAGCCCAAGATCCTGCGCGAGCATCACCTCGACAAGGTGCCCGTGTCCGACCTGTGCGAGAAGTACAAGCTGCGGCCGAGCGTGTTCTACGACCGGCAGCGGGCGCTGTTCGAGCGAGCGTCGCCGGTACGACCCACGTGCGAATCTCACCAGGCTACCCTCAATCCAACGGCAAGCTCGAGCGCTGCATGAGACTTTCAAGTCCACCGCCCTCCGCCCGGCGGCACCGACCACGATCGACGAGGCGCGTCGCGTCACGGCCGATTTCGTCGAGCACTACAACGCCCGCCGCCTTCACAGCGCCATCGGCTACATCGCGCCCAACGACAAGCTCGCTGGCGTGAAGCCGTGATCTTCGCCGAGCGCGATCGCAAGCTCGAGGCCGCTCGAGACCTCCGTCGTCAATGCCGAGAGCTTGCTCGTCAACACCAAACCCGCCATCATCCCAACCAGACCTGCCCACCTGCAAGTCCGTAACCCGAGCCCGCGCTCGGTTGAATTCACGCTGGAGCCAATACAATACGGCCGGCGGCGATGTGGCCGCGGACTCTTGATACACGCCGAGGAACTGCGGCAGGTCGAGCGACTCAATACCGTAGAAGCCACCGTTACGGACTCTTCGAGCGGCCGGCCTCTGCCAATGCGATTCCGAGGGCCGTTCCGACGCCGATCCCGATGGGGAGCCAGATGCCCCAGTGCCCCGTGACCCCTCCGAGGATGACCCCCGCGGCGGTGCCGAACGCAATCCCCAGGGGGAGGGCCGCACTGTCTTGGTTCGGCGCGTTCGCCGGTTGGGTCGGGTCGGGCATGGCTGTCTCCGGAGTGGCGGCACCGACTCTACCTTCCGGGTGCGGGGGGCGCAACAACCACTAGCCGCCGCGTGGTCAACCGACGCGGCGGCGCGCGAACAGGCGTTGCACCCGCAGTCACGTTGCGAGGTTCGGTTCAGGGCACCAGCGTGACGCGAGGCCGGCGCGGTCGGCGGCGCGAGGCCTCGAGCCGGCACCGGCCGCCTTGCAGCGTGGCTGGATGTCCAGCGATCGCAGCGGACGCGCTGGCGCGAGCGCCACGGCAAGGTCAACGAGCACAACGGGTCGAGCGCTGGCATAAGACCTTCAAGTCGACCGCCCTCCGCCCGGCGGCACGGACATCGATCGATGATGCGCGCCGCGTCACCGCCGACTTCGTCGAGCACTACAACGCTCGCCGCCTTCACAGTGCCATCGGCTACATCGCGCCCAACGACAACTTTGCTGGCCGAGAAGCCGAGATCGTCACCGAACGCGACCGCAAACTCGAGGCCGCTAGCGACCTCCGTCGTCGACTTGCTCGTCAACATCTCTGCAGCCTCGCCCCGCGTCTGACGGCGAGACGGTCGCCCAGCGGAGCCTCGATGAGCAGCCCTGCGTCGACGGCCGGCCAGTGTATGCGGCAGTAAACATCAAGGGGCCGCTGGCAAGCAGGGCATCGAACTCGCGAGGCGTGGCAGAACACCCCCCGCTCATCGGCGCCCTACGACCCCTTGATTAAGCCGCACCACGACAATTTAAGTTAAGCGCCTTCACGACAATTTAGGCCGCTCTCCCGCGATGAACTCCGTTCGTGCCGCGACGAATCGGTTAGGCTCGCGCAATGTCCTGTCATGACCGATTGGTGATTCTCCTCCTCGCCACGCAGGCCGCCTGCGGCCCGTCCACCGGTGGCTCGACCGAGAGCAGCGGCGAGGCTCCGACCAGCGATTCGGCGACCGACGCGCCGGGCGTCGCGCACGAAGCATGCTGAACGCTCGTAAGTCGAGCTTCCGGTCGCTTCGTCTTCGTTCAGTCGCCCTGCTCGAGCACGCAGGGCTCTTGGGAGGAGCAGAGACCCTGGGTGGATGCGATCGCTCCCGTCCTCGGGCGCTCTCGGGCCGCTCCTTGCCATCGCTGGCACCTGCGGCCCGGGCGCGGCGGTGTCCGGCGACGACGTCGGCGTGGCGAGTGTGGAGGCCGAATCATCCGGCGTCTCTTTCCATATGCTCGCAGCGCGCTCACGGCGGCGCGACGCCGCCTCGCTGGCAGCACCCCGGGTGCTGATCCAGGTCACCAACCTGCCGCAAATGCGAAGGCCCGATGCGAGTCGTCGTCGAGCATTCGCATGAAGCCTTCGACCGGCCCCACGGCGGGAAGCATGTGTCCGCGTTGCACGTCTCGTCGGCGAACCGCACGGCCGCTCCTTGGGCGCACAGGGCCGGGAGCACGACGGCGACGCTGTCGGCGTCGAGAGGATTGCCGTTGAGGTCGAGCTCGAAACACTCGAGCGACTGCCACGCCGGGGCCATGAACGCGCTGACGTCGGTGATCTGGTTGTCGGCCAGGAGCAGCCGGTGGAGCTTTGCGATCGCCGCCATCGGTGCGACATCGACGATGTGGTTGCGGGCGGCGCTCAGCTCGTAGAGCGGCACCGCGGCGAGCGGTGAGAGCTCCGAGACCAGATTGTCGTCGATGACGAGCCGGGTCAGCTTCGCCAGGCCGGCCAGCGGCGTGAGGTCGCTGAGCAGGTTGTCATGCACATAGAGGGCGTAGAGCGCGGTCAGGCCGGCCAGCGGCGACAGGTCGGAGATTTGATTGCGTCCCAGTTCGAGGGTTCGGAGCGCCGGGAGCTGCGCAAGGCCGCCGAGGTCGGTGAGCAGGTTGGAGGTGAGCGAGAGGTCGGTGAGCGCCGGCAGCAGGCCGAGCTCTGCGGAGGTGATGCTGTTCCCCCCGGCCGTCAAATACTCGAGCGAGACCGACCCAGCGAGCGGGTCGAGGCGCTCGATCGCGTTGCTCCGCAGGTCGAGCCTCGTCAGCTTCGGTTTGCCCGCCAGCGCCGTGATGTCGACGATGTCGTCCGCGTAGGCGTTGAGCTGCACGAGCTCGGTCGCGTCGGCCAGTGCGCTGATGTCGACGATGTCGTTCCAGTGAATATCCACGTACTTCAGCGCGTGCAGGCCGGCGAGCGGCGACAGATCGGTCACCTCGGTCTCGTTCACCACGATGCCCTCCAGGCCGACCAGCCCGGCCAGCGGCCCGAGGTCAGCCAACGCCCCCTCGCCGGCGTACAGCATCCGCAGGCTGTGCATCTCGGCCAGCGGCGACAGGTCGACGACCTCGGTATCGGCGAGGTCGAGGCTGTCGAGCGCGACGAGCCAGCGCAGCGGTCCGACGTCGGACAGCGGATTACCGCGCAGGTTGATGCGGGTGAGCGCCTCCGCGCAGGCTATGCCGTCAAGATCCGCGATGCCGCGGTGCTCGGCTCGAGTTTGTCGAGCGCGGCGAGATCGGACGGAAGTATCGGCCCATTGGGTAGCGCCAGCGCTTCACGCACGGCCGCCTCGAGCCCGCTGCTGGCAAACATGATCACGTCGCACACGGGAGGGAGCTCCGGCGCGCCGGTGGTCAAGGTGCCGCCGGGGGTCGAGGTGTCGTCGGTGCTCGAGGTGTCGCCGGTGCTCGAGGTGTCGCCGGTGGACGCCCCCGTCGTTGGTGCCCCGGATGTTGCTGTCGACGGCTCGGGTTCCTGGCCGGTCGTCGCCGCGTCCTGGACGACGTCATCGCTGCATGCGCCTACAAACCACGCGAGGATGCTCCCGCAGATCCGCCCTCGAGGCATATGTACGACCGTATCAGAGCGACCGGGCGAGGACTACGCTGTCGGCACCCTGGTAGGCCGCGCGATTGCGGCACGGAGCGACACCGGCGGCCGGAAGTGACACGCGGTCGCCGGCGAGCGACACCGCCTCGCCCGGAGCAACGACGCGCGACGGGCGATGTTCTGCACTCAGTACACGCGCATCACCGCGAGCGCGGCGAGGCCGGCCTCGGCTGGCGAGAGCGGGAGCAGCTCGGCGACCATCGGTCGTCGGACGGCCCCGGCGAACCCGCCAGCGATCAGGACGCCGACGAGGGCAGAGCTGATCGCGGCGATCAGAAGCGTCTCGCGCTCGTGCGACCCGCGGTGAGCACGAGCAGGCCGTCGAGCAGGAGCGTCACGACCAGGAGGAGCCCCGCGAGCAGCACGCCTCACTCCCAGCACGGGCCGCGTGGCGACAGCGCGGCGATTCGCGTGGCGCACGTCGACCTCGTCGGTCAGCCCGGGCGCCCGCGGCACGGAAGCCCGGGCGCGGACGAGGCCGTGCCATGACGGTCAGTCCGGGCACGCGGCGTCCGTGACGAGGGCACTGTTGTTGTTCTCGTCGCACTCGACGATGGAGCCGCCGCTCGGGCCGGAGTCGACCTCGACGTAGTAGTCGCTCGACTCGCCCGCGGGCGGGGCGAAGAGGACCCAGACCACGTCGGTCGAGCTGCCTGCGGGCAGGGGCTCAAGGGTCGGCTTGGTGCCGAGTTTGATGCCGGAGGCGTCGGTGCCCTCGTAGAACGTGACGTCGACCCCGGCGGGCACGCCGTCGACGGTGCCCACGTTGTGGACCGTGACGGTCAGCACCAGGCTTCGGTCGCACTGATCGAAGTCGAGGGCGAGCGAGGGGGTGAGGTCGACCGGGCAGACGTCGCCGCCCGTGGTGGTGTCGGGGTCGAGGGTGCTGGTCGAGGTGGAGGACGTCGAGGTGGAAGACGTCGAGGTGGAAGACGTCGAGGTGGAAGACGTCGAGGTGGAAGACGTCGAGGTGGAGGACGTCGAGGTGGTGTCGGGCTCGGAAGGGGCCGTGGTCTCGCCCGTGCTCGTGCTCGGCGGGCCCGACGACGTCGAGGCCACGGTCGTGGTCGACGTGGACGCGTCGGAGGTCGTTTCCTCGTTTTCAGGATCGTCAGTGGTCCCCGGCTTCTTGTCCTGCGGACAGGCGGCGAGCGCCATCAAGAAGAGACCGAGGAAGCTCCATGGATGTACATGATTAACGGAAGTGAGCATGCGGCGAGGATGGCAGAATACCGATCAGCACGGAACGCGCTAAAGCGGTTCTAGGCCGGAATTTCGTCGACCGGCGAAGTAAGAAGAGAGTCCCGGGATTCACCGAGCCCCGGAGGCGCGGGCCTGGACGACGGCCGGGGTGTGGCACCGATTCCGCTTGAAACAGGCCATTGAGACTGATTACGTGCTTTAACGGCGTTCGGAGACACGGGATTTTGGTGATGTGGTGTAAACCCCAGCTAGCCCCCCCTACGGGCTCATGTTTGAGGGATTGACTCGAAACTTCCCGGATCGCGATCCTCTCCAGCCAAATTCGCCAGGCTGGAGAGGATCGCGCCGTCGCGCATCCGAGGCCCCAGGCCACCCCGCGCTGGCCCTAACGGGGGTCGTAAGGCCGCCTGCCCGCCCGTCCACGGCGGAGATTAATCTGGCACTTGAGGCATAGTCATTGAGACATGACCTATCGGACATATTCTCACCTCTCGCGGGTGGAGCTCCGAGGGGCGGGTCATCGCTGCACGTGGTCGACATGAACGTTGTAGAGCTCGCTCATGGTGGTTCCTGCCTGGCTGGCGAGATCGACGTTGACACGATCGCGCGGGCTCGCTACGTGTCCCGGTGCATGTACGACCATGAGGATCACGTCGCGGCGTGGCGCTCGTTCCGGTCGCTGTGGCTCGCCGTGGCGATCGCAGGGATGTCGTGGCCGTTTCTCTGGCTCGGATGGGAGGGGATAACCGGGCGCGCACCCGGCGGGAGTCCGCGGGCCACGCTCGGCTTTGGCCTCGTCGTCCTGGCGGTGGCGGTCTTCGTCGGGGCGCCGCGGCGCGTGCGGACGTTACGCATGACACGCACCGCGTTTCTGGTCGACGGTCGGGCCCGGGAGCTCGGGCGCTGGACGGACGAGAGGTTGACCGCGGGGATCTTGCGAGCGGGTGGCCAGCACGCGGACGCGAGGCGCTTCGTCGCGGTCCGACAGGCCCGCCTGCACCTCGCTGCCGCTCCCGCGGTCGAGTCCGCGGAGGAGCTGCTGCGCGGCGCGGACGCGATGGCGCACGCGGTGGGGTCGTCGTCGCAATGGCCGTATGCCGCGCTGTTGGTGGAGCCGGGAGCGCCCGCGCAGGTGTGTCTCACGCCGGAGGCCGCGCGGGTGGCCGCGGCGAGCTCGTCGACGGCGTCGGTGTTCGTGCTCGCGGGCTACCGCTCGGGGCACGAGCATGCGCTGGCCGAGCGCGGGGCCGTGGTGCGGTCGCTGGGGCTCGTGAAGTACGATCCCTTTCTGCAAGCGGCGGCGAGCAGCGCTCACCACGGCGGGCCGCTGGCCGCGCTGGACGGCGGAGACCTC
Organism: Nannocystis punicea; assembly: GCF_026965555.1. Lineage (GTDB taxonomy): Bacteria > Myxococcota_A > Polyangia > Nannocystales > Nannocystaceae > Nannocystis > Nannocystis punicea. The sequence goes on from NZ_CP114040.1 coordinate 9,231,957, forward strand.
GACGATCTCGCCGGGTGGGTCGACCGCTTTCGGTCGCGGTCGGGTGCCGCGACGGCGGACCGGGAGGCGGTGCCGGAGGTCGACGTGTGCCTCGCTCGACGCGGTCCGGCGAGCGACAGCGGATGGCCTGCTCGCCTCGCGGCGCTGTTCGCCTATCGCGCGGTCGCCGGGCCGAGGACGGATCTCGAGGCGCGGGTCTTCGCGGTGCTGCTGCGCTGGAAGGCCCGGGCCGATGATTCGGATGACGCCCTCGACACCTTCTTTCGGGCCTGGCGCGTGTTGATGGCCCAGTCGGCGGTCGGCGAGCCCTGTCAGTGCGTGTCGTGGCCCGAAGGGCTCGCGCCTTCGAGCTCCGGCGGCGCCAGCGTCGAGAGGTCGTAGACCCTCTTGCTTCTCCGCGTGGTGCGGTGAGCAGAGCGCGCGAGCTCCGGGCATTCACCTCACCGGCTCGGCTTCGCCGGAGCCGCCGGCTTGCCCGGCTTGGCCTTCGATCGGCCCACCAGAGCTTCCATCGTCGGCGCCGGCACGATCAGCATCCAGCGAGACACCACCTCGTCGAGCAGCGTCAGCCCCGCGACGGTCGAGTAACCCAGCGACACGTTGAACTCGCTCTGGTCGATCACGCCCCAGCGGCCGAGCGGCAGGCGACCGCGGAGCGAGCCGCCTTGCTCCTTGTCGAGCGCGGCCGCGAACTCCTGGCGCGTCACCGCGACGTCGCCGAGGCCGGCGTCGGCCAGCGCGACCAGCCACGCCTGCGCGTGAAGGCGGAGGCCGGGGACCTGGCTGTACTGGACGATCTTGGCGAACATCTCCGGCAATCCGTCGCGCGCTTGCAGCCCGAACGCCAGCGCCGACATGTTGTAAGCCGGCGTCAGCTCGTCGTTCGCGGCCTCGTGCGCGCGCTGGAGGATCGCCATCGCCGTCTCGACCTCGCTCGCGTGGGCCACGATCATCGCCGCGTTGTTGTACGCGGTCGACTGCTCCTTGCCGGTCTTGCGCTCGGCCAGCGCCGCGAACGCGTCGACCGCCCGCTGCAGCGCCGCCTTGTCGCCCTGGCGGCCCTTCACCGCGTCGATGGTCGCGCGGATCGTCGCTGCAGTGTCGGCGTCGAGCTCGTTCGGCAGGGTCGCCGCCGATTGCTCGGCCGTGGCCAATAGCCCGGCGTCCTCCCAAAACAGCGCCGCGTCGAGCTGCGCCCGCACCTGCTGCAGGCGGATGTCCGGGTCCTGCTGCAGCGCCGGGGGCAGCGGCGCGGTCACCAGCGCCCGCACCTTGCCGAGCTCGTTCAGCAGCCGTGTCCCCGAGAACACCAGGCGCCAGGCGTCGCGCGACTCGGGGAACTTGCGCGTCAGCGCCAGCGCCTTCTCACTCAGCTTGCGCAGCCCCGCCAGGCTGGCGTCCCGTTGCTTCGACAGGATCTTCGGGACAGCCTCCTGCGCCGTCGTGAACAGCAGCTCGAGCACTGCCGCGCGGGCCGGGTCGAACCAGCGGTAGGCCGCGGTCAGCTGGAGCACCTCGGCGAACTCGTCCTGGAGGTCGGGCAGCGGCGCGCCCGCCGTCTGCGCCATCTGCGTCGCCACCTCGCCGATCATCACGACCGGCACCGTCCCGAGCGCGACCTCGTAGTAGAGCCGGTCGCGGTGGTCGAGGTCGTTGGCCCAGCGGACGAGCTTGACCACCGTGACGAGGTCGAGGTTGCGCCGGACCGCCGCCACCGCCTGCCCCGTGACCGGCCGCGCATCGGTCGGGTTGGCCTCGCGCAGCGCCGTGAACAGCTTCTCGGCGTCGCTCAGCCGGCCCAGCTTGAGCAGCAGGTGGCCGCGCTCGAGCTGCGGCTCGAGCTCCGGCGAAGCCGCCAGCACCAGCGCCTTGCGGGCGATCGCCACCGCCTCGTCGAGCTCCGCCAGCCGCTTCTCGAACGCCGCCGCCTTGTCCTCGCCCGGTCCGTCGGGCCCGCGCGCCTCGGCTGTCTTTCGCGCCATGTCGGCGCAGGCGACGTCGAGCCCCCTCGCGCACGCCATCGTCAGCCCGGCGAAGTCGCTCCCGCTCGCCTTCTCGCCCTTGCGCGCGACCGCCAGCTTGCCCAGCGCCACCGCGTCTTCGTACTGCTCGACTTCCATCTTGACCTGGCCTGCGCGCACCAGCACCGGCGGCACCGTCGGATGATCGGGGTGCTCGCGCAGCAGGCGGGCGGTCGCGTGCATCTGCAGCGCCGGCGCCCGCGCCACCGCGATCTTCAGGGCCGCCAGCGCCTCTTCGATCTGCGCTGACTCGGCCTTCGCCTCCTTGCGCGCGAGCTCGGCGGCGAGGTTCAACATCTGCCCGAACAAGCCGTTGCCCTGGAACATCTGCAGGTCGTGGACGACGCGGTACGCGGTCGTCAGCGCGGCCAGCAGCTCGGGGTCGTCGCTGCCGGCCGTGACCGCGCGCTCGGCGAGGAGCACCCCGCGGGCGAACTCGAAGCCGCCCTGCAGCATCGACTGCGGATCGCCGGGCTTGATCTTGTCGACCGCCGCGATCGCCTCGCGCGCCTCGGCGATGAGCTTCGGCGACTTCGGGTCGCCGGTCAGCGCCGCGTCGACCTTGCTCTTGAGCCAGGCCGGGAGGACCTCGTAGAGCGGCGCCTGCGGCCCCGGGTCGATGCGATCCGCCATCGCCGTCAGCTCCGGGTCGACGCGGCGCGGCGCCTGGGTCGTCGCCTCCGCCGGCGTCGCCGTCCCGGTCGAGGTCGGCTTGCACGCGCCCGCGAGGGCCACCAGCAGCGCCAGTCGTCGCATCCGCGGATGCTACCGCGAGTCAGGCAGCGCCGTCTCGACCGCGGATACAGTGCGGCCGCGAGCGCGAACGCGGCCGGCGAGGGCGAAGGCCCGCCGCAGCCCGAGTCGTGCACCTCGATCGCCCCGAGGTGGCGACAGCGTCCACCGCGGCGTCTTCAGTCGCCCGCGGCAGCGAGCGCCGCGGCGATGTCCTGCTCCTGGGGACCGAGCACGCGCACCAGCCGTCCCGCGGCGTCGAGCACCGCGACCGCGGGGATCTCCCGCACGCCGAAGGCGCGGAAGACCGCACCCGAGGCATCGAGCGCGAGCGGGAGCTTCGTCCCGGTGGTCGTCCTGTATTCGTTCAAGTCGCGCTCCGACGTCCACAGATTGCTGGAGACCCCCAGCCAGTGAACATCGCCCTTCGCCGCGAGCGCCTCGACCTGCTCACGCACGCGGCGGCAGGCGGTCGCGGTCGCGGGCCGGCTCTCGGCGAGATACGACTCGCACCACGGCGCGAAGAACACCAGCGCGCTCGGCTTGCCCGCGCCGCCCAGCGACACCGTCTCGCCGCCGGTCGTGAGCGAGAGATCGCGGACGAGGTCCCCGGGCGCGAGCGGGCGCGCGTCCGGACTCGCCGCGGCGAGGCTCGCGGCGGGGGCCTTGCCGTCGTCGGCGAGCGCCGTGCGCAGGGCCTCGTCCAGGCGCGCGTCGGCGAGGTGACCGACGTGGGCGATGCGCCCGTCGCGGCCGATCAGCACGTGCTGCGGCGTCACGCGCAGGTTGAACGCCTCGGCGAGCCGGCCGTCGTCGATGACGATCGGCATCTGCAAGCCGAACTCCTGGCGAAAAGCGCGTACTGCCGCCTCGTCGTCGGAGAAGCCGGTGTTGACCGCGATGACCTCGATCCGGTCCGCCATCTTCGCGTGGATGTCCGCGAAGCCCGGCATCTGCTCGCGACAGGGCACGCACCAGGTCGCCCAGAACTTGAGGTAGACGGGCTTCTTCCCGACGAGCCGCGCCAGATCGATCGGCTGGCCGTCGATCGTCGTCAGCGTGATCGCCGGCGCGGCTCGGCCGACCAGCCCGGCGCCCGCGGTCACCGCCCGCTGCTCACCGTCGTCTTCCTGCGCCGTCTCGGCGACCGCCGTCGCGGGCGCCGGCCGCGCCTCGAGAGCGCCGGCGGGGCCGGGATCCTGGGCCCGGCAGGCGCCCAGGCTGGTGAGCATTGCGAGGCCGAGTGCGCGCATTCGCACTGCCTGTGTCCGTGACTTCATCCGTGCGCTCATGGCTGTTCTCCCTCGTTGCCCAAGACAGGCGAGCGCCCGTCCGTGTGACATGGCAGGGCTTCCGCTCGACCTCGTCGGCGCCGCGCCGGCCGTCGTCGCCATGCGGCGAGAGCGCGTCGCGTCTCGCTGTCGATCACGAGCTCGTCCGCGGCCCGCTCGCTCGCCAGCGCGTCGACCCCCCGCGAGCCGCACCCGGGCGTGTGCGCCAGCCGGCCGAAACCGCGGTGCGCCCTACCGCGATCGAGTCGTCGCTGTAGCGGGGCGAGAGCACCAGCGTCGTCATGGCCTCACCCCTCGCCGCGACTCACATTGCCACCAGCGGCCCCAGCACCAGGGACCCGAACAACGCCATCGCCACCGCCCACAGGTAGCGCAGCGACCATGTGGCCGTCGTGACATGAACATCAGGACATACGGTCGTCCGCGGAGCGACCACGAAGAACGCGAAGACGACCGGCATGGCGACCAGGAACACGAACCCGAGAGAGAACCATTGTTCGCCCGTCCAGCCGCTCGACCACGCCTTCGGGGTCGCTAGCGCGTCGAGCATCCCCGAGAACATGTCGGCCAGGACCATCACGAACGGCCACGACAGCGCCCGCCGCAGCCACCGCGGCGCATACAGCCAGGCCCCGCCACGGAGCGCCTGATGCTGCCAGGCCGCCCCCGCGCCGAGGACGACCACCGCGATCGTGTGCGCCATCCGCAGCTCGATCGGCGCCCCGACCTGCTTCAGGCCGGCGTCGACCATGATCGCGCACAGGCCCAGGCTCATCAGCAACAGCCCGCCGGTCCGCCGCGCCTGCCCGCGTTCGCCGAGCAGCGCCGCGGCCCAGAAGCCCGCCGCCGCCAGCACCAGGAAGCCGCAGACCCACCCGCCCTCGAGGAACAACCCCCCGCTGGCGGGCCGCAAGATCGCCAGCCAACCGGCCCACAGCAGGTCTTCGATCGCGAGGATGCGCCCCAGCCGCCGCACCGCGCCAGGGTCTCACGCCGACCCCCGCGCCGACAAGCGCCGCGACCTGTCCCCAAGACCATGTGAGGATCCCCGCCGGCCACGTCCCGCCCCCGCGACCGACGCGTCGACGCGCAACACCGATGGACGTCGGTGCGCGCAACCCGACGCGAGCGCCCAACCGCCGCACCTCGCTCGCCTGGCGGACGCGCCGCTCTTCGCCCGCCGAGGGGCTCACTCGCCGGCCAGCAGCGGCCTGCCTGGGCCGCGTCCGTCGGCTCCGCCGGTCGTGGCCGCGTCCGAGCCTCCGCCTGCCCCAGCCCCGCGGCGGCACTCGCAAGAGGGAGATCGTCATCGACATCGACGAGGCCGAGCTCGACCTGCGAGGTCTCGTTCACGGCCTGAAGGCGATCGAGCAGGGCGAACTCGTCGATGTCGTCGAGCTCACCGAACTCGCTGGTGACGACCTGGCCGGTCCATCACCAGCTCGAGCACGTTGCGAATCCCGGCTCCCCGTTGTCGGCCACGTGACAGTGGGTCGCCCCGAGCGCTCGCGGCCCGCTCTCCGGGGAGGCGGAGACCATCAACTCGTGATCGCGGCGAGCGACGCGAGCCCTGGAATCACCCGAACACGACTCGCTCGTCGCCGCGACGCATAGATGGGCCGCCAGCGCGCAGGGAATGGCTTGCAAGGGGCGCGCGGGACATGTATCGAAGCTCATGCAGATCTTCGCGCTCGACGGATCGCTCGGCGGCGACGACGGCAACTCCGCGGTGCTGCTCGACGCGGCGGTCGAGTGGTTGCAGGCGCACGCGACGGTCGCGCGCGCGTCGCTGGCGCGTGCGCCGGGCTTCGCGGCCCACCGCGAGGCGCTGGCGGGGACGGACGCGCTGGTGATCGCGACCGGGACGTACTGGGACTCGTGGTCGAGCCTGTTGCAGCAATTCCTCGAGCAGGCGACCCCGAGCGAGGGGACGCCGCTGTGGCTCGGCAAGCCGGTCGCGGTGCTGGTGACGGCACACTCGGTCGGCGGCAAAGGGGTGCTGTCGCGGTTGCAAGGAGTGCTGGCGACGTTCGGGGCCCTGATCCCTCCGATGGGCGGACTGGTGCTCACGCACGCCGGCGAGCTGGCGCGCGCGCACGCGGGACCTGACTGCGAGGACATGTGGTGCGTCGAGGACGTCGCGGTGGTGTGCCACAACCTGCTGGCGTGCGCCCGCGGGCAGCGCGAGTTCCGGGCCTGGTCGGTCGACCGCGGCGATCCGGGCAAGCGCTGGTTGCGGCGCGGAGGGGCGCTTCCAGGCTGCGGTCGGGCCGGGTAGCCCATTCGCCGAGCTGACGAGAAGCACCACGAGCTCTTCGAGTGCCTGCGCGACCGCGCCGTCGAGCTTACGGAGCCGTGCGCGCACGAGGGCTGATCGCCGCTGGTCATACCGTCGTGATCGGCATAGCCTTGAGTGCGCGAGGGAGGCGAACGCATGACCGGAGCAGACAAGGGCGCTGTGGTGCGCGCAACGCTGCTGGCCACATTGGCGGCAGGTACGCTCGACATCGGCGCGGCCATACTGACCAACCTGCAAGTGCCGGCCCAGGTGGTGCTGCAGTCGGTCGCCGGCGGTTGGCTCGGCGCCGCCGCCTACCATGGCGGCTGGCCGACGGCCTGGCTGGGCTTGGTCTCCCACTACGCCATCATGCTGACGATCGCCACGATCTACATGGTCGTGGCCGCGCGGATGCCGGCGCTACGGCGATGGTGGATCGGGGCGGGCGTGGTCTTCGGCGTGGCGGTATGGCTGGTCATGTCCTTTGTCGTCGTGCCCCTGTCCGCCTCGCCCCTGACCGGACCGCCCGATCTGCTCGCCGCGCTGAAGCCGTTAGCAGTGCATATCCTGGCGGTGGGCCTCCCCATCGCCTGGATCGCCCGGCGAATGCTGGGTCAGGCCTGACGACCCGGCCGAGCAGGGTTGGAGTTCGATGGGGTGCCGTCAGGATCCCTCGCACCCGCCGTGGACCGGACGGACGCTTCAGCCAATCGTCACGCCAGGGTCCCAAGCGGGCATGCACTCTCGCCTTCTTCTCGACTCTTGCTCCCTCCCGTAGAGGCTCTTGACGCCCTGCTCGGGCCGCGACGATCTCTCTTCGCACCTGGGGCCTGCTGCCGGGCGCTCCAGCGCCTACCCGGACGGGACTCTCACCCGCTGGAACGGTGCAGCGTGACGCGGCCGAGCCGCTCACTTCGGGGTCGCGCTCGTCCGCGTCGTCAGGACGCACCCTGGACCGAGGCTATGGGGCGCATTGCTCGAGCGGGCCCGCTTACTCTTCGAGCGGCCGATGTCTCACGAGGCCCAGGTCGATCAGAACCACGCGCTCCTCGTCGCCCTGACCTACGACCATGAAGTTGTCCGACTCGTTGAACTGTCCTGCCACGGGCCGCTACTGTCGCTGCATGTGCCGGAACATCCGCGTCCTCAGCAACTTTCAGCCGCCGACGACCGTGGAGGAGATGCAGGCAGCCGCCCTGCAGTACGTCCGCAAGGTCAGTGGAATGCAAAAGCCGTCGCGGAGCAACCAGGCGAGCTTCGACCTCGCCGTAGTGCGAATCACTGCGGCGACCCGCGACCTCCTCGCCGCCCTCGAGGTGCGGACGACGCCACGCACACGCGAGGACGAGCTCCGCAAGGCCCGGCAACGCGCGGTCCGCCGCTTCGGCCCGCCCGACGCCGAGTCCTCCGGCTGAGGTCGCCCGTGGCGAGGTCTCCAGCGATGACCGACCGTTCGCAGGTCCGCGAGACCCGCCAGTCGAGGCGCGGCTGGCCGAGCACCAGCGTCTCCGCCTCGAGCAGTACATGCCGAACGCGGACACCGTGAGCGGCGGCCGGGCCAGCTGGACCGGGGCGCAAGCAGTATCGAACTGCGGACTCACGACCTGCTTCTCCGCGCGCGCCGCCGCGGCTCGATCGTGATACCCGTCGTCCACATTGAACGTCGCCGGCCCCTCCCTCAGCAGAGACATGTCCTCAAGGACATGTCTCATCCTGCGCTCCGGACATCCTCCGGCGTGTCCCGGTGGACAGCGCCAGAGGCCGCGCTCGTGATCGCTCCTCGGCCGCGCTCGCAGGTCTGCAGATGCGGTCGCCTGAAAAGAAAACGATTATTCGTTTTTTTAGTGACACCCCGGCCGGGAGGAGGTGTTGAACCGGCCGGAGAACATGACGATGCGAGCTTCGAACTGGATGTGGATGACCCTGTGGCTCACGGCTTGCGACCCGGCGCCCGCGGGCGGCGATTCGTCGCCGATGTGCGACACCGGCATGGAGCCCGCCGGGCCCGCCGAGCGGGACTGGTGGGACCTGGGGATGGCCGACCCGGTGCTGAACGAGGTCGCCCTCTATTATCTCGGGCAAGCGTGGATGGGGGCGACCGACGTCTCCGAGGTGCTCGAGACGCTGACGCGGGTCGATCCCGCGGATGAGCGCGGGTGGACGGCGGCCTTCCAGCAGACCTCACGGCGCCTGCGAGCGCTCGCCGAGGCGAGCGAGGAAGGCGGGCACCCACGGACCGCCGCGACGGCCTATCAACGCGCCGCCACCTACCTCCGCGCCGCCCTGCACCGGCATCCCGATCCCTGGGACCCCGAGGTCGCGGCGCTCGCGGCGGAGGCGGTCGACCTGCACGCGCGCTACCTGCTGCTGTCGAACTCGCCCTGCGCTCCGGTGGCGATCCCCTACGAGTCGACCACGCTGCCCGGGTACTTCTGCCGCGCGCACGAGGCCGAGGGCGCCCAGCCGACCCTGATCTTCCACGAGGGCAAGGACGGTTGGGCGGAGGACGGCAAGTTCGTCGTCGATGCCGCCATGGCCCGCGGGTACAACGTGCTGCTGTTCGACGGCCCCGGCATGGGCAAGACCATCCGCCTCCAGGGCCTGCCGTTCCGCCACGACTGGGAGGCCGTCGTGACGCCGGTGGTCGACTTCCTCGAGGACATGCCCGAGGTCGATCCGGCGCGGCTCGGGTTGTTCGGCGTGAGCCTGGGCGGCTATCTGGCGCCGCGCGCGGCCGCCCACGAGCACCGCCTGGCCGTGCTGGTCGCCAACCCCGGCGTGCTCGACTGGGGGGCTGCGATCCGGGCCGAACTCGCGCTCATCGATCCGGGCCTGCCGGACCTGTACGCCTCGGACCCCGGCGCCTTCGACGCTGCCATCACGCAGTTCATGGAGCACAGCAACTTCGTGCGCTGGGGCATTCACGACGCGTACTGGCACCACGGCGTCGACTCTCCGTCGGCCTTCATCGCCGAGGTCGACCGCTTCCGACTCGGAGATTCGGCGGCCGACATCCGCGCGCGCACGCTGGTGTTCGACGCGGAGGCCGAGGGGCGCGGACAGGCCGCCGAGCTGTATGCGGCGCTCACCTGCCCCAAGGACTACCTGCGCTTCACGGCCGAGGAGGCGGCGCAGTTCCACGTGCAGCCCGGCGCCACCGCGATGCTCACCCATCGGCTGTTCGACTGGCTCGACGACAACCTGTGAGCCAGGCGTCGAGCGCTCGTCCGCGGCCTCGGTGCCGCGGTGCGAGCCGTTCTGGTAGACAGACGTGGAGGTCGCTGTGCCCCGCGTCACCCCCGAGCACACTGCCGCGCGTCGCCGGTTGATCCTCGACGCCGCTCGCGCAGTGTTCGCCCGCAAGGGCACCCGGGCCGCCACCATCGAGGACATCTGCGCGGAGGCAGGCATCAGCGCGGGAGGCATCTACACGCACTTCCCGAGCAAGGCCGCGATCCGCGAGGCAATCCACGCCGAGGCGCGCGCGGCGAACCGGCGGTTCCCCGCGGCCATCCGCGCGGCCCCGGACCCGCTCGCCGCCCTGCAGGACATGGCGGGCGACATGTTCAAGCTCCTCGACGCGCCCGAGCTGCAGGCCGACCACCGCATGTCCTTGCAGATGCACGCGGACGCGGTGACCGACCCCGAGCTGGCGGCCAGCTACGCCGAGATCCACGTCGACATGATGCATGCCATCCGCGGCATCCTCGACGAGGCCGTCGCCGGCGGTCGCCTGCCCGAGACGCTCGACACCGAGTACCTCGCGTGGACGATGGTCGCGCTGTACCAGGGCGCCCGCGTCCAGAAGCTCCTCGTGCCGTCGCTCGACACGGCCCGGCTCGGCCAGATGGTCCGCCGGCTGTTGGCGGGCGTTCTGGGGGGATGAGCCGGGGCGACGCCCTCCCCGACCAAGCCCCTCCGTGTGGAGATCCGCGGCGTTTTGGCTGGGTCGCGAACAAGGATCCCGATTTCACCGCGACCACGGTCAAGAAGCAGCGCTGACCCGGTCGGCGCGGGAACCCGCCTCAGGCCGTCCGCGTGCGCAGCTGCCCCTCGTAGTCGCGCTTGCCGATCGGCACGCCGTGCGACCGCAGGATGTCGTAGGCGGTGACGGCGTGGAAATGGAAGTTCGGCAGCGAGAACGAGAGGATGAAGGTTTCCGAGGTGAAGGCCAGCCTGCGGGGGCCGATCTGGAGGTCCAGGTCCTTGCCCACCCATCCGTCGACCTCGCCGCGGCGGAACGCCTCTAGCAGGGTGCTGAAAAAAGACCCAGGTGTTCGAATATGAACCCATCTCAGCGGCCCGGAGCACTGTACGAGAGGACTTGTTGGGCCGCTGCCTCCGTGCGAGAGGCCTCCGGGGCCTTCTTCGGGCCAGGGGGCCCCCTGCCCGAGGGGCCTCATGCGATGGGCAGCAGCAGCTTGGCCATCCGAAGCAGGTTGTAGGCGGCGCCGATGAGAAGCGACGCCATCTCGTTGCGCTGTTTTCCTCGGAATCGGGTCTTGCGGTAGTTGGCGACTGTCTTCTCCCAGCCGAAGACCTCCTCGATCCGCTTCCGGAATCGCTGACTGAGCAGATAGCCCTCATGCCTCGAGGTGCGGCCATCGATCGCCGAGCCGCCGCTGCGGCCTGTATTCATGGCCACATGCGGAGTGACGCCGATCCGGCGGCAGCCTTCGACGAAGTCGCGTGTATCGTAGCCCTTGTCGGCGGCGACCGTGCGTCGGCTTCGTGTCGGATCGTTGCGCTCGAGCATCATGTATGCGGCCTCGACCTCAGCGCGTCCATGGGCGTGCGTGATGCACATGTCGACGATGAGCCCGTTGCGGTTCTCCATCAGCACGTGCTGCGCATACGACAGTTTGGCTTCCTTGCCGTTGCCCTTGCGCGCGAGCCTGGCCTCCGGGTCGGTAGTCGACCTATGCGTCTCGTTGCCGCGCTTCTCGCCATGGAAGTCGACCGTCGGGTTCTTCGCATCCTCAACCGGCGGCTTCTCCTCGACCGGCGGCTTCTCCTCGACCGGCGGCTTCTCCTCGACCGGCGGCTTCTCCTCGACCGATCCGTCCTTGCGCTTGAAGCTCTTGAGCGATGCCCACGCCTCGATCAGCGTGCCGTCGACCGAGAAATGCTCGCTGCTCATCAGCCCGGCGGCCTTCGCCTGGCCGACGACCAGCGCGAAGAACTCGCGGGCCACGTCGTGATCCATGAGCCGCTCGCGATTCTTGGTAAAGGTCGTCGGGTGGAACGCATCCTCGGTCATGTCCATGTCGAGGAACCACCGGAACAAGAGATTGTAGCCGAGCTGGTCACAGAACAACCGGTCGCTGCGGACCGAGAACAGGGCCATCAGCAGTGTCGCCTTGAGCAGCGACTCCGGCGGGATCGATGGCCGCCCGATGGTCGAGTACATGCCCTCGAACACCGGCGCGAGGTCCCTCAGCGCCGCATCGACGAGCTTCTTCACCGCGCGCAGCGGGTGCCGCTCAGGGATCTTCGACTCGGGCGAGACGAGGCAGATCATGCTGGACTGGGGGACCTTGATGCCGCGCATACGACCAATGTACGAAATCGCGCATGCCCGGCAAGACCTTCAGCTCTGTCTCCGGTGTGTGGTTACGCTGCTCTTTTTCAGCACCCTGCTAGCGCGGTCTCTGCCCTGACCATCATCGCCTGCAGCTCGGCGAAGGGGACGGGCCCGACCAGCGCGGGCGGAGTGAACGCTCCGGTCTTCAGCGCCTCCACGCCCCACACCGCGTGGTGCCAGGCCGCTTCGATCTGGAAATGGAAGGGCGCCATGTCGTCGAACAGGCGCGTGTGCACGAAGGCATCGGCATCGACACCCGTCTCCGCGAAATGTTGGGCCGCACGGCCGAGAAACCCGCCGATGGCCCGCACGGTCTGCAGGAAGGTCGGCACGCTGAGGTCATAGAGCGATGTAGGCATTGGCTTCCTCCACTTCCGGCAGGACCGGGCGTAGCTTGCTCACCTGATAAGGTACGGGTCCTCGTCGAGCAACTTGCGGACGGCCCTGTTCAGAGCTGAGACCGCTCAAGTTAAGGGCGCAAACGCACGCATTTCCATGCGCCGATGAGCGCGTAAGACGGTCGGCGAAGGGACAGCCGCCGATCCACCCGCTCGCGGAGCGTCCGCGGCCGGAAGTCCATCAGTGTCTGGGGCCTGCAGGAGCGACTAGCCCTCGTCGTCCTCGTCGTCCTCGTCGTCCTCGTCAGGTTCCATGAGCTGGTCGAAGGTCGCGTAGGCGTCGCGAGGCAAGTCGAGCTTGATCAGCCGCTTGCAGGCATTCTTGGGCGTCGTGCTGATCTTCAACGGATTCTCGTCGGTGTGATCGTATAGCTGAGCGATTCCAGCGCGCCGTCGACTTCGATCGAGCCGCGGGCGACCAATTCGATACACCCCGTGGGCATACGCGGCGAGCGTGGCGATGCGGAAGACGTTGGCGGCCAGGCGCTTCTGAGTGTCCTGCTGCTCGGCGGTCTGCTTCCAGAAGGCCGGGGCGAGCTCGAGGACGCGGCCCGAGCGCCTTGTAGAAGTACCGCCGCGCATGGGCCCAGCACGCGACCTCGATGACATCGCCGGTCGCGTAAAGGTGGCCGTAGACCGAGTGCGCGTCGGCGACGAGACGGCCCTTGTAGCCGGCGAGCAAGCGGTCGACCGCGGCGCTGTCGTGCTTTTCGGAGTAGCGGTAGAGCACGTGCCGGCCGGGCGCGAAGAGGACCCAGAAGTGGGCGCGCCGGCGCGTGCGCGGGCCCGCGCGTCGCCCACGATGTGAGCGCCGCGCGCCGACGGTCCAGCGCTCGGCCCGCGCTGCTATACGTCGAGCATGACCCGCGAGGCGCGTCTGTATAAGCTTCTCATGTCCCTGTTCGGCAGCGAGGAGTTTCGCGTCTGCGTTTCCCTCGGCTATCCTCAAATTGAGGCCGCGCTGCCCGGCCGCGACGCGCCACACAACCGCCTGATCAGCGACGCGATCGCCGAGCTCAACCGCCACGGGCTGATCGACGCGCGGTTCTTCGACTGGCTCGCGGAGCTCCGCCCGCGTCGCGCCGACGAGATCGAGCTCGTCCGGCGCGCGTGGCTGGCGAACGAGCCCGAGGAGCACCCGCCCCTTGAGAATCGCGCCGACGAGCTTGCGTCCGCCGCGCAGGACCTCGAGCTCGCGTGGCGTCCTCCGAAGGACCCCCCGACCGCGCGCCCCGACACGCCACGCGCAGATGCGCACGCAACCGCCGGCCCTCCTGCCGCGCCCGCGACCGAGCCGGGCCCCGCGGACATGCCCCGAAAGTCATGGCTGTATCGCCACCGCGTCGTGTCGATCGCCGTCGCGCTCGTCGTCTTGTCGGCGGCCTCGCTCGCCCTGTACTTCCCGGAGTCCACGCGTCTGGACCCTTGCAAAGCCGTCGTCGACAAGCAACAGCTGTGCGCCGCATCCGAGGACAGGCAGGCGGTCGCGGCGAGCGCGACGACGCTCGCGGTGTGCCGCAGCGGGGCGAGTATCGACGTCGCCAGGGAAGAGGTCGCGTGTGTCCCCTACAGGTGCGGCGAGTTCAAGGACTGCCTCCGGGCAGTCGCCGAGCACGACAGCCACGCGCACCTCGTCCGCAGGATCCGCTCGGCTGTCGACGGCGACGTCAAGCGCGACGAGGCGCTGACCGAGTGCTTGATGACGACCTCCACCGACCCGACGCTCGCCTCCCTGTGCCTCAGCCTGTTCGAGCGCAACGTGGCCAGGTTGACGCGAACGGTCCGGGACATCCGCGACGAGCTGTCGCCCGACACGATCAGCCTAAGCGGCGCCAAGCGCGACGGCTGGGACGAGTGTAGCGAGTTGCTGGCGGTCGCCGGCCGGCTCGACGCCGCGACGACGGCGCAGGCCGAGGCGCTCTGCGACGAACTCGCAGCGGCCCGGCTCGGCGCCGAGGCCGCGGAAGCTGCCAGGAGGAACATCAAGGACGGTGTCAACGACCTCCCGCTGGACTGCGACATGGCGGCCAAGCGATTGGCAGTGATCGACGCCGCCTGGGCCCGCCGACAGTTCACCGCCGTCATCGATGATTGTTACGGCTCCCTCGGGACCGTCATCCTCGCCGGCTCAACCGGCATGCGCTGCGACGTCGACGTCGACCGCGTGATCGATGCGCTCAAGAAGTACCGCCCCTCTGACCCAGGCGCCGGTCACACGCCGACATGCACGACCCTGCAATGAGCGCTCGCGGCACGATGACCTCGGGCGCCTTGTCGACGAAGCGCTCGCTGTACAGCAACTCCAGCACCTCCTGGCGCTCCGCCGCGCTCAGCGCTCGCGGCGACTGCCGTGGCTTCACCGACCTCGCCGGCGCGGGACGGCGTCGGCGATAGACGGTCGCCCGCGAAACGCCCAGCGCCTCGCACGCCCCGCGGTAGACCTGTCCTTTCAGACAGCTCGTCCGTCTGCGCGATCAGGGCTTCTCGGACGGATCGATCGCGCTCGGCCTCGAGGTCCTCGTCGCGCCGAGCACCTCGGCCTGCTCTCGCGCCCGCTCGAGGTCGTCGCCCACCCCACGAAGGAGTGGTCGCCCACCCCCCGCGAGCGCGCTGGCGCTCCACGTGCGCGCGCCCTGCGAGGCCGACGGCGCGTCGAATTTTTCTCGGACCCCCTGACAGGTGCGCCGCGACCCGGGCACCCTGCCACGGACGCGAGTCACCATGCGATACGAATTCATCTCTCTTACACCCTGGATCCTGACGTTCACCCTCGCCGCCGGCTGCACGCCCGGCTCCACCGGCGAGACCGCGACAACCGGCTCGACCGGCGCGGACACCGGCGGCGCGACGAGCACCTCGACGGGCACGAGCGATGACCCGACAACCACGGAGGGCCCCGGGACGAGCACCACGGAGGAGCCCGGGACGAGCACCACGGAGGAGCCCGGGACGAGCACCACGGAGGAGCCCGGGACGACCACCGCGGGCGACCCGACCGAGACGGACAGCTCGCCCGGCAGCTCGACGGAGGACGACACCACGACGACCACCGGCGGGCCCGATCCGGTCGAGGAAAATTGTCAGGGCCTCGAGTTCCCGCCGGAGGCGCCCGCCATGGTCGAGAGTGCCCGCTGGACCGGGCCGATGTCGATTCGACTGACCGACGCCGAGAAATTCCTGTGCGGCGACGTCTCGCCCGACAGCTTCGGGACCAGCTGCAACAGCGGCTTCCTCGTCAACGCCGAATTCCCGGGGCCGATCGTCCCCGGACAGTACGTCGACGGCGAAGACATCACGATGGAAGGCGTCTCCGCCGTGTGGGACCGGGAATGCGCGAACGGCGGCTACGGCGGATTCGTGCCCGGTGGGACGGTGACGATCTACGCGGTCAGCGAAACTTGCATCGCCGGCGCGATCTTGGACCCCGAGGACGGGGTCGAGGGCCGCTTCCTCGCCCCGAAATGCCCGTGAGTCCGCCGCGGGCCGACGCTCCGGCATCTCCCAGCCGCTCGAGCGGCGGTCGCCGTCGTGGTCGGCCCGCAGCACCAGCTCGCCCCGGCGCGCGTCGCTCGCGGTGTCTTACCGTCGCGGTCGTCGGCGAGCGCCTGGAAGCCATTGTGTGGACATGTCCCCGAGGACAGCAGAATTGCAGGTCGCCTCGATCGCATAGACGGCAAAGCACGATGAGCCGTCGGCACCGACCGCACAGAAATGCTGCGACTCTCTACCCGCAGCGCCGTTCCCGTCCGCGAATTCCGCCCGAGGACCAGCGGGTCTGGTTCACCCTCGGCCCGAATGGTCAGCTGGCTTTACACATCAGGCGAGAGCCGCCGAGCCGCCGCGAGGCCAGCGGCATGCCTCATCGGCGAATTCACGCGGATCCTGAGCGGCGCTGACAGCAGGCCCAGGTGGGTGAGGAGATCGTACCAGAGGTCAGATCGAACCGGCCGGCGGGACCGCGGGAAAGTCCTTCTCGGGATCGAAGACGTTGTTGAAGAAGTTCGTCAGGGAGTACATGGCGACCAGGGCCACGATCTCCATGACCTGCGCATCCGTATGGCCGGCAGTGCGGACGGCTTTCAGATCGGCCTCGCTGACCTGGCCGCGGGTCTCGATGACCTTGCGCGCGAATTGCACGGCGGCATCCCGCTTCGGGTCGGTGGCATGACCCTTCCGCGCGAGAATGATTTCATCGACCGGCAGCTTGGCCATATGCTCGGCCGTATAGCTGTGCACCGTCAGGCAGTAGTTGCAGCCATTCACTTCCGAGACGGCGAGGCCGATACTGTCACGCGTCTTCACGTCGAGCGCCCGGTTCAGGGAGCCGAGCAGGGTGGCCCAGGCATTGAATGCGATCGGGCTCTGCGCGAAGGTCGCCATCATATTGGGGGTGAAGCCGATATTCTTGGTGAAGGCACCCAGGGTCGGCTTCGAATCGGCCGGTACCTGGTCCGGCGTCAGAGCTGTACTTCTCGGCATCGTATTCTCCGTAGTTGCGGGGTTCTCTGATGATCAGACGAGATCCAGAACATCGGCCACCGGCCGGCGCGGCTTCTGCGGCCAGTTGCCCGGACGCTCCGTGCCGATCGACAACAGCATGACCGGCACTTCTTCCTTGCCCAGTCCGAAGGCGCGGTGCACGGCTTCGGCATCGAAGCCGATCATCGGCGTCGAGCCCAGGCCCAGCGAACGGGCGGCATAGATCATCGCCGCCGCGCCGAAGGTGCCGGTGCGGATGGCCTCGTCGCGCCGGCGCTGCGGGTAGTCCATGTAGAGATCGCGGGCGGGGATCTCCCATTCCGGCACCATCTTCGCCGGCATGATGCCCGCTTCGACCAAAGGCGCCAGGCGCGCCGGGATGACGCTGGAATCGGCGAGCTGGCCGACGATGATGAAGGTCACGGCGGCGTCGGTGATCGCAGGCTGATTCCAGGCGATCGGCCGCAGCCGCGCCTTGGCTTCAGGCGTGCGGACGGCGATGAAGCGCCAGTTCTGCAGGTGGAAGGAGGTCGGCGCGGTGGTGCCGATGCGCACCAGCTCGCGGATCTGGTCGTCGCTCAAGCTGGCAGCGGGATCGTAATACTTGGCGGCGCTGCGGCTCAGGATACAGTCGATGACGGGGTTGGTGATGGTCAATCCGTGAGGCATGTGTTTCCCTTGGTCATGGTGGTTCCGTGGGTCATGGTGAGTGCCCGGGTCATGGAAATCCCCGTGGTCAGTCGCGGGGTCACGGTGAGGGCGAAGCAGGTCCCAAAATTATTTTTGACAGATCTGCCGCCGGCGCGATGCTCGGGCAGCCCTTGCGGCGCATCCGCCAGATCGATGACTTGAAATCCGACATGAACCAGGACCGCCGCGTTCCCTACCAGGGGTCCCCGTGCAGAGGGTCCTCCGTCTGTGTCCGTGCGTCCGTTCGGTGCCGATGGGAACGTACTTCTAACTTCTACCGCTCCTGCGCGGTCCAGCCAGGCGCATCGGTCGCCGCGCCGCCGCAACGCCACCCGTGCACGCAGACTCCGCCCATCGTTCGGATTCGGAGCTCCATCGCTTCGCGCCGGTGCTTGCATCCGCCCGGCTTCTGCCGCATAGTCCAGGTCAAGATCGCTCGCGTCGCTGTGTGCATCGTTGAGGGCCAGGAGTCACGAGAGAGCCGCCGTGACCGATCCGCGACGCAGCTCGCGCGGCTTCTCCTCTCTAGGCAACATTATGGTTCTCGGCGGCGATCCCAAGGCACCCTCACCGATCTCGCGCATCTCGCGTTCGGATCTCGAGCTGCTGATGCGGACGCTCGAGGTCAGCTTTGTAAGGCTGTCCGAGTGTGTCGTCAGTTCGGGCTTCGGTCTCATGCTCGGTAGCCACGACGCGCCCGGTCTCCACTACAACCTCCGTGGTCATGGGGTCGGTTACATCGGCAACGGTCCAGCGATCGAGCTCGAGCCCCATACGATGATCATCGTTCCGCCGCACTCTCCGCTGCGAATCGACGTACCCGGAGCGCGTTCCTCATCGACCGTGAAGCTCGTCGACGGAAAGACCAACTGCACCCTCATCGATGGGGTGCATCGCTACGTCGCCGGCGGCGGAACACCAGATGTCCTCATGATCTGCGGCTTCTTTCACGCTGTCTATGCGTCGTCGATCAGTCTGTTCGGCACGTTGTCTGCGCCGATCGTCGAGCGATTCGAGGCGTGCAATATGCTGGATCAGACGCTGAAAGCCGCGCTCGCCGAGCTCGTCTCCCAAGAAGTTGGTGCGCACGCGATGTCCTCTGCGCTGCTGAAGCAGGTGATCGTCACATTGCTGCGCCGCGCTCTCTCGTCGCCGAACTCGTGGGTCGAGCAGTTTTCGCTGCTCCGAGATCCGCAAATCGCGCGAGCGTTCGCTGTCATGGTCGATAATCCGGGAGCACCGCACACCGTGCAGAGCCTCGCGGGCAGCGCGTCGCTGAGCCGGTCGGCGTTCATGGCTCGCTTTCATGACGTCATCGGCCGCTCGCCCATGCTCGTGTTGCGAGATCTGCGCATGCGGCAGGCGGCGCGCCAGCTGACGTCGGGGACGTATTCGGTCGAACAGGTCGCGGCGAACGCTGGATACGAGAGCCGCAGCAGCTTCATTCGTGCATTCCGGAACACATTCGGGCTCGATCCCTCGAGTTTTCGAGCCTCGAGACTGTCCGTCAGCCCGAGCTCAGCTGTCGGTTTCGATCTGGACGAGAAGTAGGGCCAGTACAGCCGGGCAACCTCGACGGCAGCGAAGCCGACACCTGCCTGTCGCCGCGCAGGCGGCTGCAAGCCGCGGCGCGAGCCCCGGTCCTCGCCGGCGAATCTTCGACGGCGTCCTCAGCCGGAAGGCCGATACCCGAACTTCTGACGCGCGTCGAGGGCATGGCTACGAGCACGGCGCTCGTGGTCCTGCAAACACGGACGGCTTGATCTCGCGGGCCGCGCGACTTGGCCGGCTGCCGCGCCTGCAGTACGTTGGCTGCCATGCCGAGCGCGCGTCTCTGGGTCCTGCTCCTCGCCATCGGTTGCGGTTCCACCGGTTCCGGCTCGACCGGCTCCGGGAGCGACGGCACCACCGGCAGCGGCTCCACCACAGCCGAGACTCTCACGGGCAGCGCCTCGACGGTCTCCCCCGACCTCCCGGCGCCGGTGGCGTGCTCCGGCGGCGGCGACGTCATCGAGCAGATCACCTTCGAGGCGACGACCTTCGTCGTCCACGGCCAGGCCGTCGATACCTCGCTCGACGCCGCGATCGCCTCCATCGTCCACCAGCCGTGCATGGTCGTCACCCAGAGCTCGATCGAGGTGACCGTCGGTTTCGGACCGATCATCGGCGTCGACACCGAGAGCCTTTTGCGATTCTCTTTCATCAACCAGTCGGGCGAGGTCGATCTCGCCATGGGTGGCGACATCCGGTACTTCTGGCACGACGGCCCGGTCACGCGCGTGTTCGATTTCCTGGACCCGCCGGCCAGCGGTACGGCGAGCGTGTCCGCCGCGTCGGCGCCGGGCGATCACTTCAGCGTTCACCTCCAGGGCCAGGTCGGGACGCCCCCCGAGGAATGGACGTTCGACTTCACGATCGACGCCGTGCGGCCCTGAGCCGGCGTCCGTTCGGCCACTGCCGCTCCTGTCGGCCGGGCGCACGAAGTCCTGGTTCAAGGCCGCAGGCTCGCGCGTGAACGCCTCCCGAGCCGTGAGTTTGCGGATAAAATTCGACGGGGTCGTCGGCGACTCGCGTCGGCGACCCGATCATTGGCGCTGTCAGGCCGCCTTTTGCCGCGGCGGACCGCCTGCCATCTTGCGGCATTCCTGGGCGCACGACTTGCACGCCTGGGCGCACTGCTGGCAGTGCGTCATCGAGTACTTCGCGCATTCCGCCCCGCACGCCTCACAGACGTCGGCGCAGAGCTGGCACATGCTCTGCGCATACTCGCTGCAGCGCGACATCAGCGATGCCGCGGTGAAGCATACGCCGGCGCAATCCTGGTTCATGCGGATGCAGCGCGCCATCTCGGCGACGCTCGCCTCCGCGAGACACGCGGACCCGCACGTCTCGCACGTCTTGGCGCAGACCAGGCACGCGTCGATGCATGCCTGAAACTGCTGGACTTGCTGTGGATCTTGTTGAGTCTGTTGATTTGCCATGATGAACTCCTGCTGATGTGTCGGGTGCAGGGGGTGACCTGTTGTCGTTTCAGCGGCTCCCCCGGGCCTGAACACCATGTCACCGCGGACCCCCACGATCACTTCTCGCTGACGGTCGCCCGATGCGCCCTCGCCCGCGGGCAGTGCGGGCAGCGATCTCGCGCTCGTGCCCGGTCATCGCTGCGGCGCTTTGACGTCGACCAGCTCGAGAGCGGAGCGCGCGTCCTCCCATCGTCGGATGCGGGCGACGTGACCACGCGGGAGAGGCGCCCCCGCCGCCGGCGACCAGCTCTCACCGAGCCGAGAGCTCCATCATCCAGGCCTCGAGCTCGGCGAGCGCCGGAACACGCAGGCCTCGAACCTCGCGGAAGACGGCATGAGCTGAGCGCGGTCGATGTTACCGTCGGCGCTCCCGTTCAAGAGCCGCGCGAATTCATGCAAGCGCTCGTTTCCGAACTCGTGGTCCATTCATTCGTAGTAATTCGGAGAGGACGCGACCGTCCGCGAACAAGACAGCCTATCCATCGGTAGAACGGCTCGTGCCGTCGACCATCCTCCCGCGCCCTGCGATTCAGAGGAATCGCCGTCGCCGCTCGCGCGGATCGTCGAGCGCGTCGAGGACGGCTTCCATCGAGGGCCAGCGATGATTCGGCTCGACTGCCAGCCCGCGACGGAGCACCGCGTCGAGCCACGCGGGTACCTCGCTGCCCCCGAGCTCGACGATGCGGCCCTCGAGCAAGGCGGCGCGCCGCTCCCTCTCGCCACGGCTGCCATGCGGGTGAGCTCCGTGGAGCGCCTCGAAGGCGAGCACGCAGTAGCTGAACAGGTCGCTGCGCTCGTCGACCATGCCCCCGAGCTCTTGCTCCGGCGCCATGTACCCGGGCGTGCCGACGACGGCTCCGGAGCGCGTCACGCCGCTGCCGGTGCGGTCGTCGGCCCGGGCCACCGCGAATTCGAGCGCCTCCTGGCGTTCATCGAGCACGCGCGCGAGGCCGAAGTCGATGAGCCGGGCGCGCCCGTCGGCGCCGATCATGATGTTGTCGGGCTTCAGATCGCGATGGACGATGCCTGCTGAATGCGCAGCTGCGATCCCCCGACCCACCTGGACCAGGGCTGCGAGCACCGCGTCGACTGAAGGTCGTACCTCCGCGAGCCACTGTCTCAGGGTCTGGCCGACCACGAACTCCATGACGATGCAGAGCTTGTCGTCCAGCTCGAAGGCCTCGTACACGGCCACGACATTGGGGTGAGCCAGGCGGGCCAGCGCCTGGGCCTCGCGCAAGGAGCGATGCCAGGACAGCGCATCGACGCTGCGGCGGTCGGTCTGCTTGATCGCCACCCGGCGTCGCAGCCGCTCGTCGAATGCTGCATGGACCACGCCCATCCCTCCGCGCCCGAGCAGCCCGAACACGAGGTAGCGGCCGAGCCGGGCCATTGGTGAGGCTTCGCGCTCACGAATCTCCTCGGCGTCGACCGGGCCCGTGACGGAGCGGGTGGCAGATGAGCTGTCGATGACCATCGATCCGCGGGTGGAGGGAGAGGGCGCGACGGAGTACCGCAACCTTCCGAAGGCCGATGCCGTGCGACTCCGCGTCTGCTCGCCGCACATCGCCGCCGCAGGCTGTTCGCTCGAATGTGCTCGTGTCAGAATCTGCAATCTGTTTCAGGTTGCTGCCTCGTCACTCGCCAGGGGCGAAATCGCGCGATGCAGGGATTCGAGGTACCATGCCGACAATCCCAGAATCGCGCTGATCAGAGCAATCTCTCGGTTCTGACCAATCTTTCATTCGAGCGCTCATGCCGCCGCCGCGCAGCGCAACCTGGACGCACAGGGCCGGACAGCGTCAGAGTATCGCGACCTCGACGGGCACATCGACCTGCAGGTCGCCAGTGTCTTCCACGTGGGCTCGATCCACGAAGCCCACTGCTGCCTCGCCGGGGCGGCCATCTCTGTCCGGTAAACTCGTACCAATTCTGCTCACATCGCCCGTCATGAAACCCTCCCTTCACCGATTGAACGGTCGACTCGTCTCCTGAGCGAACCCGGCGAGCAGCTCCGCCGCCCGGGCCGCTCCACCCGCGCGATACAGCCCGTCGCCGGCCTCCTGGACTCGGGCCGCCATGTCCCGATCCGCGAGCGCTGCCTCGATTCGACCCTGGAGCGCCGCCGGTTCGCAGTCTTCGGCCCGCAGCCAGACGCCGAGACCCAGCGCCTCCATGTGCTCGGCGAAGATCGGTTGATCCGCACCCTGGGGGAGCATCAACATCGGCACCCCGGCGAGCAGGGACTCGAACACGCTATTGGTCCCGGCGTGGGTGATGAAGACCGACGCGCGCTGCAGGACCGCGAGCTGGGGCACGTAGGGGCGGACCAGCGTGTGCGGGGGCGGCGGCTCGAGGGCGCTGGTGTCGGCAGCGCCCACGGCGACCACCGCGCCGTAGCGACCCTCCGCGAGCGCCTCGAAGACAGCGCGGAAGATGTCACGCCGGTCGTTGTAGAGCCGCATCGAGCCCAGCGAGGCGTAGACCAGCGGTCGAGGCAACGCGGCGAGCGCGGCGGTGAAGGCCGGGTCGTCGTCCGCGCTCCGTTCATCGTAGCAGGGGCCGACGAAGTGATAGCTCGCGTCGAACTCCGCGCGCCGCGGTTGCAGCTGCTCGGAGGTGTAGACGAGGTTGATGTCGCCGCGGAGGTTCATGCAATTGGGAATGCCGGGCAGGACATCGTCGCCGTGCGTGCGGGTGACCGCGAAGCGGTCGGCGCAGCGCGCCCAGGCCGCTCGATCGCGGGCCTCGATCCGCCCGATCTCCGCCTCGCTCCGACCCGGCCACCGCGCGGCGAAGACCGCCTCCGAGACCCGAGCTCCCCGAGGCCACAGGGCGTTGGTGTGCACGACCGCGGTCGGCAACCCGCACAGCTCGGCGGCGATGGCGGCCCACAGGCACTTGGCGGTGTACACGACGAGCGCCGGCCGCAGCGCCCGCAACATCTCGACCAGCGCCGGGACCGCCTCCATCGAGTAGTCGATCGTCCGCAGGTTCACCGTGCAGTCCGGCGGCTCGTAGCCGAAGGGCGGCTGCAGCACGACCCTCGCGCCCGAGGCGGCCACGAGCTCACGGTAAGGCTCGAGCGTGAACGCGTGGACCCGATGACCGCGCTCGACCAGCGCGCGGACGATCGGCAGCGTCGTCACGAGCCGCGAGTGGTAGGGGATGTCGAAGAAAGCGATGTCGAGACCGGTCGTCATGGTTCGCGCCTCGCGAGGGCCCACACGTGGTAGGGAAAATCTGGCTCATCGGTCAGGTCGTGGATCGCCGGGTCATAGACCACCCAATCGTCGAAGTTCGCGGCGACGCAGGCGCGGTTGCCCCACGAGCCGGTGCGGATCGGCGCCAGCGGGAAGCCGCACTCGTGCAGGAAGTGCTTGAGGCCGAGCTCGGTCCAGCGGGTGCAGTCGACCGGGTAGCGGTGCACCTTGACCAGGAACGGCACCGACACGAGGAACCATCCGCCCGGCGCAGCATGTCGTGGACGTTGCGCCCGGCGCGGTATGGATAGAGCAGGTGCTCGAAGACCTGCTCGGCGATCACGAGATCGAAGGTCTCCGCCAGCGGACCGGCGCAGACGTCGAACTCGGGGAACTCGGCGCTGCGATAGCTGGAGAAGCCGAAGTCGCGCCAGCGCCGGCCGGAGATCTCGAGCGCGTCGAAGCCGGCGAACGGGAGCGACCGCAGCCACTCGTTGCACGCCTCGTTCATCACGATGCGGCTCCACGTCATCATCGATGGATTGGTCACGGCGAAGCCTCCGGTGCGGGCGCACTCGCGGCGGCCGCGGCGGCGACCAGGCGACCGTCGTCCAGGTGCAGCCGGCGGTCGGCCAGGTGGAAGAAGCGGGCGTCGTGGCTGATGGCGATCACCGTCTTGCCCGCGGCGCGCATCTCGGGGACGAGCGTCTCGTAGAAGTAGCGGCGGAGCTCGGGGTCCTGGTGAGCCGCCCACTCGTCGAGGACGTAGATCGGCCGGTCCTCGAGCAGCGCGACCACCATCGCCAACCGCTTGCGCTGACCGGTCGACAGCTCGAGCGGGGCGAAGCGCCCGTCCTCGAAGCCCACGATCCCCTCGAGGTTGAAGCGGCGCAGCAGGGCCTCGACCCGCGCCGGGTCGGAGACGTCGAGGCCGTACGGCAGGCCGAAGAGGTGGTGATCCATGAAGACCGAGGTGAACAGGCCGCGGTAGGTCGCGCGCAGCTGCGGCGAGAGCGGACGCTCGTCGAGGCGGATCTCGCCGCGCTCGGGCGGATAGAGGCCGGTCAACAGCTTCATGAGGGTGGTCTTGCCGCTGCCGTTGCTGCCGGTGATGAAGACGACCTCGCCGCGGCCGATGCTCAGATCCACGGGGCCGACCGTGAACGTGGGTCGACCCTCGTCGACGTAGCTGAAGGCCGCGCCGCGCAGCTCGATCTGCTCGAAGCTCGTCCGCAGCGCGGGCTCCGATTCGGCCGCGGCCCCGCGCCCGGCGAGGGCCTGCTCGAGCGCGTCCAGGCGGGCGAGCGCGGCCTCGGCGGTGGCGAACACGTGGAGCTCGCGGACCAGATAGATGACGGCCGCGAAGCTCAGGAACAGCACGGTGACGACCTCGAAGCGGATCGCCGGCTCGATCGTCGTCTCGACCGGGCGAAACAGCAGGAAGCCGAGGAAGTAGATCGTCGTCGCCGTGACGGGCCCCTGGTACACCGACTTGTAATGGTGCCCCGCCGCCGCGTCGACCTCGCGGCCGGCGGCGAACGCCTCGGCCCGCAGCGCCGCACCGGCCGCGGGATCCATCTTGAGCTGGGCGAAGCCGCGGGTGAGCTGCTCGACGAGCCGTCGCCGGCGCGACCAGGCGTGATCGAGGACGACGCCCGTCTCTCGCGCGTCGCGTCGCTCGCCGTGTAGCCGCCAACCGAGCAGCGAGAGGGTCGCTACCCACACGAGCGCGCCCAGCGGCGCGAGCGCGGCGAGGTAGACGCCGAGCCCGATGAGCATCATGACGTAGACGAGGCAGTCGATGAGCACCGGCGTGACCGCCTCGAGCTGCTCGATGTCGCGGGTGAACCCGGCCGCGACGCCATCGAGCCGCTCGAAGACGCGGAGCTCGGCGGCGCGGATCCTGGCGAACAGCCGGCGACGGCGCTCGAACAGCGCGGCCTCGACCTGATTCATGATGCGCAGCGCCCCGCGCCAGCGCAGGACGAACCCGGCCGCGAGCAGCGCGGCGAATACGAGACCGGCGCCGATCTGGACGCCCGCCGTACTCGGGTGGAGCACGGTGCGGTTGAGCAGCGCGAGCTGCCCGGCGACCAGGAGCGCCGAGGCGGCGAGCATGACCAACCCGCGCCGCATCACCTGGCGAGCGTCGCCCGGGAACAGCTCCATCAGGCGCATACCGGCTCCATCCTGCCGCCGTGGAAGTGAAACCGGCGGTCGCAGGCGTCGAACGCGTCGTCGTCGTGGGTGACGGCCACGACGGTCTTGCCGCGGGCGCGCAGCGACGGGAGGATCCGGCGGTAGAACGCCTCGCGGAAGTGCGGGTCCTGATCGGCGGCCCACTCGTCGAACACGTAGATCGGTCGATCCGCGAGGAGCGCGACGATCAGCGCCAGGCGCTTGCGCTGGCCGGTCGAGAGGTCGACGGTGGTGAAGCGGCCGTCCTCGAAGCGGACCTTGTGGCCGAGCTCCATCTCCTCGAGGAGCGCGGCGACCCGCGCCGGATCGACGTCCTCGATGCCGTAGAGGCGCTCGAACAGCGCGACCTCGGCGAACACCGCGGCGAACCGGCTGCGCCACGCGGGGCCGGGGTCGGCGGGCAAGGCCTCGCCGTCGACCCGCAGCTCGCCGCCGTGGCGCCGGTAGAGCCCGCAGAGCAGCTTGATGAAGGTCGACTTGCCGCTGCCGTTGGCGCCGGTGACGAATACGACCTCGCCCGGGACGAGCTCGAGGTCGCAGGGGCCGACCGCGAAGCCTGCCCGGTCGTCGCGTGGCTCGTAGCGATAGCTGACCCCGCGGAGAGCCAGCGACGCGAACGGCTGCGGCGGCGTGCTCGCCTCGGTCCGCTGGTCGGCCAGGCCTTCGAGTCGATCGGCGAGGTCGATCATCCGCTGCCAGGTCGCGCCGAGCCGCGTGAGCAGCGGCGCGGCCATCAGCAGCATCAGCACGGGCCGGAAGATGAAGGTGACCGCGACCAGGAGCCGGCTGACCTCGGCGGCCGCGTCGGGCACCACCACCGGGAGGATGAAGCCGATCGCGGCGAGCAGCGCCAGGTAGACCTGGCGGGTCAGCGTGTCGCGGGCGAAGAACTCGGCGTGGTGGACGTCGCGGCTGCGCCGCAGGGCCTCGGCCTCGCGCTCGAAGGTTGCGGCGACCGCCGCGCTGCGGGCCCCGTGCTGCTTCAGCTGCTTGAAGCCGGCCAGCAGGTCGTCGATGGGCTCCTGCATGCGGCGGAGGGCGGCCCGATCGCGGGCCATCTGGTCGGCGACCGCGTGATCGATCCGGGCGATGAGGAGCGCCGTCGCCACCATCGCCACGCCTGCCACCAGCGCCGCTTGCAGCGAGATCGTCGCCACGTAGAGGGTGGACAGCGCCACCGTCGCCGCGGCCACGAGCGCCTGCGTGACGATCGTGCCGCCGGGGATGATGCGACCCGCGTCGCCGGTGACCCGGCCGACGATCTCGGCGCCGCCGATCGCCTCGAAGCGCTCGAGATCGAGGCGCCCGGTCGCGTCGAGGACCCGCTCGGTGGTGCGCGACACGGCCGCGGTGAGGGCGTCGAGGACCCGCTGCGAGAGGGCTCCCTGGTAGCTCGCGTTGACCGCGACCGCCACCACGAAGGTGAGCAGGGCGCCGATGGGCAGGCCGACGTCGGCCGCGGCGTCGAGACCCTGGTCGACGCTGTGGAGCACCAGCACGTTGGCCGCCGCGACCAGGCCGATCTCGACCGCCCACGTCCGGTGCGAACGACCGTCCTCGGCGACGATGAGCGCGAGCAGGCCGCCGACGCTCGCGCGCGCGTCACGGCCCGAGTCTGCGGTCGGCCCGGTCATCGATCCGCTCTCCCTGCGCCTCGCGGCTGGCGATCGAGGGGCACGTGGGGGTCGAGCACGGAGGACGCTCCTTCGCTCCGCGCTACTCGTCCTGCTCCGCCTGCGGCGCGGGTCTGGGCCCCGCGGCGACGAGGATGAGGAGCGCGACGAGCGGCGTCAGGGCCATGGCGATGACCGCGAAGCCGAGGAATCCGGCCCGGCGCCGGCGGCCGGCGACGCCCACGACGACACAGGCGAGGAGGTAGAGCGGGTGGAGGTTCATGACGGGGTCCTCACGGTGCGCTCCCCGCCCCCGGGCCCGGGGCAGCTGGAGCCGCTGGAGCGTCGGCGCCGAGGATCACCGGGAGCTGGCCGTCGCCGCTCCCCATCAGGATGACCTTGCTGTTCGCCGAGGTCGCGAGCTTCTCGGTCGCCTCGATCCCGCGCCACTTGAGGATCGACAGCCCGCTGACCGCCTCGAACTCGTGGATCCCCTCGGCCTCGGTGGTCCGGCGGATCTTCTCCAGCTCCTCGCGCTCGAGGCGGAACTTGTAGCTCAGCATCTGCTGCTCCTCCGCGAGCTTGGCCTGGATCGCGGCCTCGACCGCTTCGGGGAGGCGGAGGTCGAGGACGAGGACCGACACCAGCGCGAAGAAGCGCGGGTCGAGGTCCTTCTCGAGCGTGCGTCGCAGCTCGTCGAGCAGGCCGAGCTCGTCCTTGGCGTAGATCATCTCGGGCGTGTAGTTGCCGAGCACCTTGCGCAGCGTCGAGGTGGTCTCGGGCACGATCACCTCGTCGACGAAGTTGGGCCCGATCTCCTTGTGAAACAGCGGCAGGTCGGCCTCGAGCAGGTGGAACCGGACCGACATGTTGACCGTGATCTCGAGCCCGTCCTGGGCGTAGACCACGGTCGTCGGCCGGCTCTGCAGGTCGCGCAGGTCGTAGACGTAGAGCTTGTCCCACGGCCAGGTGAGGAGCGTGCCCTCGGCGAACGATCGCTCGGTGACGGTGCCGCCGCCGAAGCGCTTCCACAGCACGGCGCGGTGGCCCGGGAGGATCTCGTGCACGATGTCGTCGAAGAAGAACGAGGCGACGAGGAGGACGACGACGAGCAGCGTCTTCGTCCACCAGACCAGCTGACGCCAGAGTCTGAGGCCCAGGCGCTTCAGGCGGCCGGAGGAGGTCGTCGCTGCCATCTCGGGCTCTTCACCGCCGGCGCGGGTTCACTGGGGCGCCTTGCCCTTGAGGTCCTTGAGGACCGTCCTGCCGGCCTCGACCTGCGCCTGGAAGTAGTCGCGGAACTTCTCCGGGTCGAAGTCGAGGAAGGTCCCGCCGGAGCCGAAGTGGGCGGTGAAGACCCGGCCGATCGCGTAGATCAGCGAGCCGGCGAGGGCCGGCGAGGCGGCGGCGGCGAGCGGGACGCCGACGATCGGGATCACGCGCACCAGCGAGTACGCGGCCGCGGTGGCCAGCGGCGCCGAGGCCCCGCCGAGCAGCGCGGTGACGGCCGACTTGCCGATGTGCCCGCGGAATTCGACCCCGTAGTAGCGGGCCAGGCTGTGCAGCATCTTCAGCGCGCATCCGCTGGTCGTGGCGAAGTCGAGCAGGGGGACCGGGAGGATCGCCAGACCCGCGCCGATCTTCGTCCACCGCAGCACGATCGCGTCGGCGCCGCTGGTCGGCGGCAGCTTGCGGCCGGTCGGATCGCACGCGGCCTCGGGCCTGCGCCCGCCCGGGTCGGTGGTGTCCGTGGTCTTGGTGGAGGGAGTGGTCGTGTCGGGCATCGTCGTCTCCGAGGCTATGGGGTGAACGGTCGCTTGGACCCCGACTGCGACGGCTTGCCGCGCCGGATCTCCTCGACCACCAGCTTGTTGCGCGCGAACTCCTGCCGGAAATGGTCCCGCATCGCCACCGCGTCGAAGTTCAGCAACGTGCCGCCCGACTCGAAGTGCATCATGAAGACGTTGCCGACCGTCTGGGTCAGCGCCGCGGCGGCGATCGGCATCGCCACCAGGCCGAACGCGGGGCCGAGCGCGGGGACGAGCTTGAACACGCTGGCGACGAACGCGTAGGACAGCGTCTGGGCGCCGAGGGCCGCGATCAGCGAGCCGACGATCGCGCGGGAGCGGCTCTCCGAGAACTCGACGCCGTAGACCTGCGAGAGGTCGCGGATCATCTTCAGCTGGGAGGCGAGCACGCCGGCGGCGTCGACGAAGGGGATCGGGATCGCGCCGAGCCCGAGCGACCAGTACACTTGCCGCCGGATCAGCTGCCTGGCCTGCTCGCCGCGAGTGTCGGCCAGATCCGTCAGGACGGCCGTGTCTGCTGCGTCGGGGGGTTCGACCTTCGACTCGACGGTGGGCGGCGTGACTGACGACATTTCGGCTCCTCGCGAACGACGATAAAAACTCGGGGAGGTGATGGCGCGTGCGGATGCACGCGCCATCGTCCACTACTACCAGTAGCGGTTGGTGTTGAGCTTGCGGTCGGCCACGGTGATGGTCTTGATGGTCTTCTTCATGGT
The DNA here is from genome assembly GCF_026965555.1 of Nannocystis punicea. GTDB lineage: Bacteria > Myxococcota_A > Polyangia > Nannocystales > Nannocystaceae > Nannocystis > Nannocystis punicea. The sequence goes on from NZ_CP114040.1 coordinate 9,261,993, forward strand.
TTTACTCTCCGGACATTCCGTTGCGCGCAGAAACACTCTACGCGAAAGAAAGTCGGGCTCAAGCTATCTCGGTCGTTCAAACGATGTCAACGATCATTTTGCACCGACGGGCCCCTTTGCTGCGTGTAAGCGCATTACAGGCGGCTCATCGCGCTGTAAGTGCATTGCAAGCGGGCACGACCAGTCGACAGTGAAATATCATTTCAGCTTCAAATGTTCGTTCGCCTCGGATAACTTCCGCGGGCGCTCGGGCTCCGCTCGCTCGCGCGAATACACTGTCATGCAGGCGACCACCTTCTTCAAGCGACTGTTCGATCGCACCATGCCGGTCCTCGTCGACGACGCGCGGCACCTGCCGTTCCTCGCCCGGCGGGGCTTCACGGCCCGCCCGATCGGCGACTTCGACTTCGCGTCGACGACGGCGCAGCCGGTCTTCGTCATCTTCACCGAGGCGGCCGCCCACGAGGCGTTTCTGCAGCGGTGGGGCGAGATTCCGGGGATCACCGCGCACCTCTCGCTGGCGAAGTTCGACACCTCGCCGGAGATCATCGAGTACTCGATCGACCAGCTGCTGGACATCGACTTCGCGGCCACGCTCGCGCGCAGGAGCGCGCATTACGACGCGATCCTCTCGTGCGACTACGCCGAGGTCACGCCGCCGCACGGGCCGCTGCGGTGCTCGATGGGCGAGTCGGTCGAGATCGCCAACCGCGACGACGAGATGGAGCCCGGGTGGCTGTACTCGGTGTCCGAATTCCTCGAGGCCTCTCTGGTCAACATCGAGCGCGACCGCTCGACCTTCTGCCTCGACGGCGAATTCGCGTTCGACGGCCTCATCTATCTGTTCAACAACCCCGAGCTGCGCAGCCGCGTCGGCTGGATGCTCGAGGAGTGGGTGCGTCTCGCCGCGCGCGGCGGCAACTCGGCCACCCTGGTGGGCAACAGCGTCACCCGCCTGACCCTCGGCGGGCTCGACCGGACCGAGCAGCTGTTGGAGCTCACGGGCGGCAAGGAGCGCCAGAGCGCCGCGACCGAGTTCGCGTTCGGCTGCGTCGACTACTCGCTCGCGGCCCAGGACTGGTCGCGCAACTCGGTGATGCACGAGAGCTTCTGGGGGATCCACGTCGGCATCGGGATGGGACAGGACATCCCCCACTTCGACCTGATCGCCCGGCGCGCCGAGTGCCGCCACCTCCATCTCGAGCCGGCGTCTCCGGCCGAGCACGCGCCGCCCCCCGCGTGAGCGCGAGCGGTCGATAACCGTCGCGGTGTACCGCCCATGGACCTCCCCGTCTCATCCCGGTCGACGCTGATCGATGTCCTCGAGCTGCGGGCCGAACGCGACCCCGACCTCCGGGTGTTGACGTTCGTCGCCGACGACGATGGGGCGAGTGAATCGCTGACGGTCTCGGAGCTGGCGACGCGGGCGCGGAGCGTCGCCGCCTGGCTCGTCTCGTCGGGCCTCGCCGGCCAGCGGATCGTGCTGCTGTTCCCGCAGGGCCTCGAATTCGTGGTGGCCTATTTCGGCTGCCTGTACGCCGGAGCGGTGGCCGTCCCGGCACCGATGCCGCACCCCTCGCGGCTGGCGAGGACGCTGCCGCGCCTCCGCGGTATGATCGCGGACGCCACACCGGCCGCGGTCCTCTCGAACCGCGAGGGAGTGGCCATGGCGCCGCAGATCACGGCGGCTCTGGGGACCGAGGCGCTCCGCTGGCTCGCCCTCGAAGACGCGCCGCCGGGGCTCGAATCGGCGTGGCGGCGCCCGACGACGGCGCGCGATCGGCCGGCGCACCTGCAATACACGTCCGGGTCGACGGCGTCGCCCAAGGGCACGATCATCACCCACGCGAACATCCTCGCCAACTCGCGGGCGATCCGGCAGTCCAAGCGCTATTCCGCCGAGAGCCGCGGCGTCGTCTGGGTGCCGCACTTCCACGACGACGGCCTGGTCCACGGGCTCGTCCAGCCGCTGCACACCGGCTATCCGTGCCTGCTGTTCCCGGCGACCGCGTTCGTGGCGCGGCCGGAGCTGTGGCTGCGCCTCATCTCGCAAGCCGGGGGCACGCACTCGGGCGGGCCGAACTTCGCCTACGAGCTGTGCCTGCGCAAGGTCAGCGACGAGCAGCGCGAGCGGCTCGACCTGTCGAGCTGGCGCTTCGCCTACAACGCAGCCGAGCCGGTGCGCCTCGCCACGCTGCACCGCTTTCACCGGCGCTTCGCGCCGCAGGGCTTTCGCTGGAGCAGCTTCGCCCCGTGCTACGGCCTGGCCGAGGCCACGCTGACGGTCAGCGTCGGGCTCCGGGCCGACGGCCCCCGCGTCGTCGCGCTCGACGCGGCAGCCCTCGCAGAGCAGGGCGTCGTGCGACCTGTCCCGAAGGACACCGCCGGCGCGCAGATCTTCGTGGGCAACGGCCCGCCCGTCGCCGACACCGAGGTGGCGATCGTCGATCCGGGCACCGGACTGCGCTGCGCCGCCGATCGCGTCGGCGAGATCTTCGTGCGCTCGGCCTGCGTGGCTGCCGGCTACCTCGGCCGCGCAGAGGCGTCTGCCCATACCTTCGAGGCCCGGATCGACGCGACCGACGGGACCTATCTGCGCACCGGCGATCAAGGGTTTTTGCTCGACGGCGAGCTCTTCATCACCGGCCGGCTCAAGGACCTCATCGTCATCCGCGGGGCCAACCGATACCCGCAGGATCTCGAGCAGAGCGTCGAACGCTGCCACCCGGCCGTCGCGCCCGGGTGCGTCGCTGCGTTCTCGGTCGAGGCCGGCGGCGAGGAGCGCCTGGCGATCGCGGCGGAGATCAAGGGCCAGCCGGGCACGACCGCGGAGGCGCTGCATCGGGACGCTCTGCGGGCGATCGTCGAGGTCCTCTCGGAGGAGCACGACCTCCGCCCGTATTCGATCGTGCTGCTCGCGCCCGGCAACCTGCCGAAGACGTCGAGCGGCAAGATCCAGCGGCGCGCCGCGGCGCAGACGTGGACGGAGGACGCGTTCACGCCGCTGGCCCGCTTCACCGATTCGCCCGCGACCGCGCCGACGAGCCGTGCGCCGCAGGAGCACGCGGCGCCGCAGCGCAGGAGCGCGGCCGAGATCGAGGCGTTCCTGACGGCCTACCTCGCGAGCGAGCTCGGCGCGCGCGCCGGGGAGCTCGGGCCCGACGTCCCGTTTCGCCGGTACGGCCTCGACTCCGCCGGCTCGGTGCGCATGGCCGCGGAGCTGGCGTCATTCGTCGCTGCGCGGGTCGATCCGACCCTCGTGTGGAGCTACCCGAGCCTGCGCGTATTGAGCCGGCACCTGGCGGGCGAGACGGTCGCGGCGGCGCCCGATCCCGCGGCCGCGACGGCGGGTTCGTCCGGCGCGGTCGCCATCATCGGCGCGGCCTGTCGATTCCCGGGCGGCGTGACGGACCTCGACTCGTTCTGGCGATTGCTCGACGGCGGGATCGACGCGGTCGAGGAGCTGCCGCGGGCGCGTCGCGACGCGCGCCACGACTCGGCCGCCGGAGAGCCGCCCGGGGCCCGCTGGGGCGGGTTCCTGCGGGACATCGATCGCTTCGATCCCGCCTTCTTCGAGGTCTCTCCGCGCGAGGCGGCGGAGCTCGATCCGCAGATCCGCCTGCTCCTCGAGGTCGGCTGGGAGGCGCTCGAGCAGGCCGGCCAAACGCTGCAGGGGCTGCGCGGCAGCGATACCGGGGTCTTCGTCGGCATCTCGGGCCACGAGTACGAGCGCATGGCCGTCGCGCGCCGCGGCGCGAGCGATCCGCACCTGTTCCTCGGCACCGCGCACAGCACCGGCGTCGCGCGCCTCTCGTACTGGCTCGGGCTCCAGGGACCGAACGTGCCCGTCGACACCGCCTGCTCCTCGTCGCTCGTGGCGGTGCACCTCGCCTGCCAGGCGCTGCGCGCCGGCGACTGCTCGATGGCCCTCGCCGGCGGCGTGTCGCTGATGCTGGGCGCCGAGGCGACGGCGGTGATGGGACAGATGGGCGCTTTGTCGCCCACCGGCCGCTGTCGCACCTTCTCGGCCGACGCCGACGGCTACGTCCGCGGCGAGGGCTGCGGCGTGGTCGTGCTCAAGCGGCTCGCGGACGCCGAACGCGACGGCGACCCGATCCTGGCGGTGATCCGCGGCTCTGCAGTGAATCAGGACGGTCGCAGCAATGGCCTCACCGCGCCGAACGGCCTGGCGCAGGAGGCGGTGATTCGCCGCGCCCTGGCGAACGCCGCGATCGATCCGGGCGCCGTCGGGTTCGTCGAGGCGCACGGCACCGGCACCCCGCTCGGCGACCCGATCGAGGTCGGCGCCCTGCGGGCCGTGTTCGGGGCAGAGCGCCCGGACGGCGATCGCTGCGTCCTGGGCGCGGTCAAGACCAACCTCGGCCACCTCGAGGCCGCCGCCGGCGTGGCCGGCCTGATCAAGACGGTCCTGGCGCTGCGCCACGAGCGGCTGCCGGCCAACCTGCACCTGCGCGAGCCGAACCCGCACATCGACCTCGCCGGCTCCGCGCTCGCCTTCGCCGCTGCGCCCCTGCCCTTCCCTCGCGGCGCGCGGCCGCGTCTCGCCGGCGTGAGCAGCTTCGGGATCAGCGGGACCAATGCCCACGTGATCGTCGAAGAAGCGCCGCCTCCGCGCCAGGCGATCGCGGCCGCACCACAGGCCGTCCTTCTGCCTCTGTCGGCGCACGACGAACAGGCCTTGCGCGCGCGCGCCAGCGCGTGGCGACAATGGCTGGTCGCGCGCCAGGATCTCCCCCTCGGCCCATTGGCCCACACCGCGAGCGCGCGCCGAAGCCACCACGAATTCCGCCTCGGCGTCGTCGGGGCGAACATGAATGAGCTCGCCGCGGCGCTCGCAGCATTCGCGGCAGGAGAGGCGCCTGCCGGCGCCACGAACGGACGAGCGACGACCAACCCGCCAAAGGTCGTCTTCGTGTTCCCGGGCCAGGGCTCGCAGTGGTGCGGGATGGGCCAGCAACTCGCCGAGGCGGAGCCCGTGTTCGGCGACGCGCTCGCCGCCTGCGACGCGGCGATCCGCGCCGAGGCCGGCTTCTCCGTCGTCGAGGAATTGCGGCGGCCGGAGGAGAGCTCGCGGCTGGGCGAGATCGACGTCGTGCAGCCGGTGCTGTTCGCCGTCCAGGTCGCGCTGGCGGCGTTGTGGCGGTCCTGGGGCGTCGAGCCGGCGGCGGTGGTGGGGCACAGCATGGGCGAGGTCGCGGCGGCGTACGTCGCCGGAGCGCTGTCCCTCGCCGACGCAGTCGCGGTCATCTGTCGCCGCAGCCGCTCGCTCCGGGTCCTGCGGGGCCGCGGCGCCATGGCCCTGATCGAGCTGAACCTGGCGGACGCCGAGGCCGCGCTGCGGGGCCGCGAGGATCGCCTCAGCGTCGCCGTCAGCAACGGTCCGCGGTCCACGGTGATCGCCGGCGACCCCGCGGCGCTCGAGGCCGTCCTCGCCGAGCTGCAGCGCGCCGGTGTGTTCTACCGCCGCGTCAACGTCGACGTCGCCTCGCACAGCCCGCAGATGGAGCCGCTGCGCGGGGAGCTGCTCGCGACCCTCGCCGACGTCTCGCCGCGAGCGCTGCGCGTGCCGATGTGCTCCACGGTGACGGCCGCGCCGATCGCCGGCGCCGAGCTGACGGCCGCGTACTGGGCCGACAACCTGCGCCGACCGGTGCGCTTCTCCGAGGCCACGCGACGCATGCTCGCCGACGGCCACACGGTATTCGTCGAGATCAGCCCTCACCCGATCGTGCTCGCCTCGGTCGAGGAGAACATCATCGACGCCGGCGTCCGCGGCGTCGCGCTGCCGTCGCTGCGCCGGACGAAGGACGAGCGGCAGACCATGCTGCTGTCGCTCGCCGCGCTGTACGTGCGCGGGGTCGAGATCGCCTGGCCGACGCTCGCCCCGCCCGCGGGCCCGCTCGCCCCGCTGCCCGCGTATCCGTGGCAGCGCAAGCGCTACTGGATCGACGCGCCGGCCGCCGGAGCGGAACCGGCTGCGACCACGGCCTCGCAGGCGCGAGGAAGGATCGACATGCAGCAGGCCCATCACGAGGCGATCCGCGCCGCCGTCCACGCCCTCGTGTCGGAGGTGACCGGCCTCGCCGCCGCCGACATCCACGAAAGCGCGAGCCTGATCCGCATGGGCATCGACTCCTTGATGGTCATGCAGCTGAGGAACGCGATCCGGGCGCGCCTGCAGGTCGACCTGCCGACCCCCCTGTTCTTCGAGCCGACCACCACAGTCGCGTCCCTGATCGACCTCACCGCGTCGCAGGTCCCGCCGGCGGCCGTCGAGGAGGTCGCGGAGGACGAGCCCGAGCCGGTGCGCTCGCAGGATTCGGGCGACCCCGACGATTCGCCCGCCGTGCAGGGCGACGTCGCGGGATTGATGGCAGCGCAGCTGCGGGCGCTGTCCGACCTGACGCGCCGGCAGCTCGAGACCCTGCAGCGGCTCGGCGGCCGCCGCGAGCGTCCGACGAATCCGGCGAAGCACCCGTCGCCGGCCCGGCCGACGCCACCGCCGCCGCGAGCCCCTGCCGCCGCCGCGACACCGGGAGTGTTCGTCCCCTACAAGCCGATCCAGCGCGCCGCGACCGTCGCCGACGACGGCGCGATCCTCGGCGAGCTGACGCGCGAGGTCTGCGAGCCCACCGCGACCTCCAAGGCGCGCACGCAGGCGGACCGGCTCGTGTTCGCCAACAACCGCAACATCGCGGGCTTCACCCCGGCGATGAAGGAGATGACCTACCAGATCATCGCCGAGCGGGCGGCCGGCAGCCGGATCTGGGACCTCGACGGCAACGAGTACATCGACCTGACGATGAGCTTCGGCGCCTCGCTGCTCGGACACGATCACCCCGCCTTGACGACGGCGATCGAGGCCCAGATGGAGAAGACGTGGGCGGTGGGCCCGATCTCGAGCGTCGCCGGCGAGGTCGCGCAGCGGCTCTGCCAGCTCACCGGCCACGAGCGCGCGGCCTTCTACAATTCGGGCACCGAGGCCGTCATGGTCGCGCTCCGCCTGGCCCGCACCGCCACCGGCCGGGCGAAGATCGCCATCTTCGAGGGCTCCTATCACGGCATGGCCGACGGGGTGCTGGCGCTACCTCGCCGCGGCGCGAGCGTCGGCGCGGCCGCGCCGATGGCCCCCGGCGTGCCCGAGAGCGCGGTGCACGACACTCTGGTGCTGCGCTTCGACGACCCCGCCGCGCTCGAGGCGATCGCCGCGCACCGCGACGAGCTCGCGGCGGTCCTCGTCGAGCCGGTCCAGAGCCGGCGCCCCGACCAGCAGGCCCGCGGCTTCCTCCACGCGCTGCGCGAGGTGACCCGCAGCGCCGGCATCGCCCTGATCTTCGACGAGGTCGTCACCGGCCTGCGCACGCTGCCCGGCGGAGCGCAGGCGTGGTTCGGCGTGCAGGCCGATCTCGCCACCTACGGCAAGGTCGTGGGCGGCGGCATGCCGGTCGGCGTGGTCGCGGGGTCGGCCCGCTTCATCGACGGCGTCGACGGCGGCATGTGGAGCTTCGGCGACGACTCGTACCCCGCGCGCACCAACACCTTCGTCGCCGGCACCTTCTGCTCGCACCCCCTGGCGATGGCCACCTCGCGGGCTCTGCTCGAGCTCCTCGGCGCCGAAGGGCCGGCGCTGCATCGGCGGCTCAACGCGCGCACGCGCGGCCTGTGCGTCCAGCTCAACACGGTCTTCGCCGACCTCGGCCTGCCGATCCACACCGTCAACTTCGGCTCGCTGTTCCGCTTCGTGATGCCCCGCGCCTGCGAGCTGCTCTACTACAAGCTGCTCGCGCGCGGCGTGTACGTGTGGGAGGGCCGCAATTGCTTCCTGTCGACCGCGCACTCCGACGCCGACCTCGATCGCGTGGTCGAGGTCGTGACCGAGGCGGCGCAGTGGCTCGCGCGCGCGGTGCCCGAGCGAGCCGTGCCCGGGTTCGGCGTCGTCGAGCTGCCGGCCTCGTCCGCGCAGCGGGCCATGTTCGCCCGCTGCCGGCGGCCGGGCGGCGATCGGGCCTACCACGTCCCCGCGGCGATGCGCGTGCGCGGAGCCCTGCGCCCCGATGGCTTCGAGGCCGCGGTCACCGAGCTGGTGCGCCGCCACCCGAGCCTGCGCACCTGCTTCCGCAGCGACGGCGACGCGCTGTGGCAGCGCGTGCACCCGGTGGGCGGCTTCGAGGTGATCCACGAGCGCATCGACGCGTCGCAGATCGCCGCGTTCGTCGATCGCGTCACCGCGCCCTTCGACCTCGCCACGCCCGCGCTGGTGCGCTTCGGCCTGGGCGAGCTCGGCGCGGACGACTGGGTCGTCGTCGTCGACGCGCATCACCTCGTCGTCGACGGCCTCTCGCTCGACCAGCTCGTCGACGAGCTGTTCGCGCTCCACGAGGGCGGCGCGCCGCCGGAGCCGAGCGCCGCGTACACCGACTTCGTCGCGTGGGAGCGGACCTACCTCGACTCGAGGAAGCTCGAAGAAGACGCCGCCTTCTGGCGCGCGCACCTCGATCCGCCGCCGCCGCGCCTCGAGCTCCCGGCCGACTTCCCGCCCGAGGAGCGCCGCGCCTTCGCCGGCGAGCTCGTCCACTTCGAGCTCGCCGAGCCGCAGCGCCTCCGCACCTTCGCCCGCGAGCACGGGGTCACGCCGCAGGTCCTGCTGGGCGCCGGCTTCCGCGTGCTCGCCTGGCTGCTCAGCGGCCAGAGCGACGTGTGCTTCGGCGGCCCCACCGCGGGCCGGCCCGAGGCGCGCTTCTTCGAGACGGTCGGCCTCTTCATCGGCGCGGTCGTCTATCGCGCGCGCGTCCACGCCGACGAGACCTTCGCCAGGATCCTCGAGGAAGCCCGCGCGCAGTCGGTGCGGATCCTCGACGCCCAGCACTACCCGTTCGAGCGCCTCATCGATCTCCTCGGCCCCGGCGCAGGCGCGGCGCCGTTCGAGGTCGGCTTCAGCTACGAGGCGACGCCGGCGAGGGGCGCGCGACAGTTCGGCGCTCTGGACGTCGAGCCGATCCCGACCCCGCCGCGGGGCATCTCGATGGACGTGGTGCTCGAGTGCGTCGACGACGGCGACACGTTCGCCATGCGCTTCGCGTTCAACCCCGGCCGCTTCCGGCGCGAGACCGTCGAGGCTTGGGCCGCGGCCTACCAGCGGCTGCTCCCCGCGCTCGTCGCTGCGCCCGAGCGCCCCCTCGGTGCCGTGTGCGACGTGGCGCCGCTGCGCGATTCGAGGGTCACGCCGCCGGCAGGGCGAGACGAACCTCTGCCGGCGTGGACCGGCGGTACCGCGCGATGAGCTTCGATCTGCCCAGCCTCGCGCGCCTGTTGGTGCTCAGCGCTGGTTACTGGGCGCTGGACGTCGCAGTTCGCCGCGGCCTGCTGCACCGGCTGGCCGACGCCGCGGGCCGACGTCACCGCGCGCTCGCCCCGGCCCTGGGGGCCGGCGGCCTGGCGGTGCTGGTGGCGACATGTCCCTGGGAACATGTCCCGCAGGTCGAGGTCGCGCGGGTGTTGATGCTCGGTCTGAGCGTCATGTTGACCTGGAAGGTCGTCACCAAGGACCTCGATCCGGCGATCGGCGAGAGCCACGCGGGGGCGCGGCTCGCCATGCTCGGCGCCTGCGTCGGCCTGTGGTTCAGCCCGGCGTTCGTGCTGGTGGTGTTGCTGCAGCTGACGCGGCCGTTCGCGCAATGGCGACACCACGCGATCCTCCCCCTGCGCTCGCTGCAGGCGGCCGCGGCGTTCGTCGCCGTCGCCCAGCTGGCCGCGCCGCTGCCTGACTTCGCGGCCGCCTACGCGCCGGACGCCGCGACCCTGCTGTTCTTCGTCCTCACGATCCACGCCTCGCACTACGTCAGCGCCGGCCTCGCCAAGGTCCGACTGGGCGACCGCTGGTACTCGTGGGTCCGCGACAATCGCCTGCACTACATGGCCGCCAACGCCTACGCGTGGGGCTGGGGTCGCTTCGTCTCGTGGCCGACCTGGCGCAGGTTCGTGCGGCTCATCGCGCGCGGCGACCGCCCGCTGCAAGCCGGCAGCCTGGCGCTCGAGCTGCTGGCGCCGCTGGCCCTGCTCGCGCCCGAGGCCGCGCTCCTCGCCTGCGCCGCGTGGTCCGCCTTCCACCTCGCGGTCCTCGCGTGCGGCGCGTTCTGGTTCTGGGACTGGGTCGGCGCCAACCTCGTGCTCGCGCTCGCCCTGCTCGCGCTGCCCGAATCGCAGTACGGCGCGCTGTTCGGCTGGCAGTCGGTGCTGGCGTCGGTCGCCTTCATCGCCGTGTTTCCGCTGCGCAACCGCCTGTGGGGGCCGACGCTGCTCGCGTGGTGGGAGACCCCCTTCACCCAGCGGATGCACTGGCTGGTGCGCGGGGAGAGCGGCACGACCTACGAGGTCTACAGCGACTTCATGTGCCCGCACGAGCGGCTGTACGGCAAGGTCCACGCCTGCTTCCTCGCCCCGGTCCCGCTGATCACCTCGCACCTCGGGACCGTCTGGGACGCCGCGCATCGGGACGCAGTGTGCGCCGCCGGGCCCGAGCCGCAGGGGCTCGACGCGGTGCGCGCTCGCTTCGGCGTCCAGCCGCGCGACGAACGGCTGGCGCGCAACCACGTCGACTACCTGCATCGATTCTTCGGCTCGCTCAACGCCGGCGCGCGCAAGCACGTCCTGCCCGCGTGGCTCCGCTGGCTCAAGGCGCCCGGCGGGCACTACTATTATTGGGGCGACCTGCCGGCGTTCCGCGGCCAGGAGCGGGTGGTCGCGGCCAGCCTCCGGTTCCGTGAGCAGTACTTCGACGGCGAGCAGCTGGTCTCGATCCGCGACGAGCTGGTGCAGGAGCTCGTGATCGACGAGGCCTCGGCGCGGCGGCCGTGCGAGCCGGAGCCGACGTCGCGGGAGGTCGAGCTGCTCCTGGGCGCGGCCTTCTGGCGCAGCGAGCCCCTGGACTACCACGCGATCCCGAAGGCGCCGACCGGCGCGCGGCTCGAAGAAGCGAGGGCGAAATGAACACGAGCGACTACTTCCGCGCGCTGCAGGCCGGGCGCGTCACCATCGTCGTCGACGATCCCGCGGCCGCCTCGCCGTGGCTCGACCTCGGCGAGGTGACGACGCTCGCCGCCTACGACCTGCTCCGCGAGCACGACCGGCCCGCGCTCGTCGTGGCCTCGCGGCTCGAGACGGTCGGCCGGCTCCACGAGACGTGGGAGGACTCGCCGTGCGAGTTCACCTACCTCTCGCTGGCTCGCCACGACCCGAGCGAGGCGGCCGCCCGCCACGCCGCGGCGCTGCTGCGGGCGCTCGACGGCCCGGCCGCCCTGACGCTCCGCGCCGAGCGCTACGACGCGCTGCTGTCGAGCGACGTCCTCGAGGTCGCCGGGTCGCTGCGCGTGCGCCTCGGCGGCGAGCTGGAGATCGCCAACATGAGCGACGAGGTCCGGCCTCACTGGCTGCAATCGACGACCGAGTTCCTCGAGGCCTCGATCGTCAACCTCGAGCGCGACGGCTCGAGCTTCACCGCCGACGGCGTGTTCGCCTTCGCCGGCCTCGCCTACCTGTGCAACTCGGCGGACGTGCACGGCCGCCATGGCGACGCGCTGCGGCGATTGCTGCGAGCGGCGGCCGGCGGCGACAACCGCCTCGAGCTCGCCGACAACCGCGTCGAGCGCGTCGTCGTCGGCGGGGTCGACGTGACCGCCGCCTTCTCCGCGCTGTTCGCCGACGACGAGCGCGGCGCGACGGTGCTCGAGCTCGGCCTCGGCTGCGCCGGTCTCGCCCCGGACTGGACGATCGACTCGCCGCTCCACAAGGGCAGCCGCGGCCTCTTCCTCGGCGTCGGCACCGGCCATCGCGGGCCGCACGTCGACTTCGTGGCGCCGGAGGCGAGCGTGCGCTTCCAGGAGCCGCCGGCAGCGTGAGGCCCACGTCGATGCGACGGTTCAGGACCACGCCGCAGGAGCTCGACGGCACCCCGCCCGGGCTGCCGTACATCATCGTCAACGAGGCCGCGGAGCGCTTCAGCTACTCCGGCATGAAGACGATCCTCGTCGTCTTCATGACGACATACCTGGTCGATCGGACAGGGGCCCTCGCCCCGCTGTCGGGCGCCGAGGCCAAGGGCTGGTACCACGCCTTCGCCAGCGCGGTCTACTTCTTCCCGCTGCTCGGCAGCCTGCTCGCCGACGCGTTCCTCGGCAAGTACCGCACGATCTACTGGCTCTCGCTCGTCTACTGCCTCGGGCACCTCGCCCTCGCCGTCGACGGTACGCGCCTCGGGATCGTCCTCGGGCTCGCGCTTATCGCCGTCGGTTCGGGCGGGATCAAGCCGTGCGTGTCGGCGCACCTCGGCGACCAGTTCGGCCAGCGCAACCAGCACCGGCTCGAGCGCATGTTCACGTGGTTCTACTTCGCCATCAACATCGGCAGCATGCTGTCGATGCTGGCGACCCCGTGGCTGCTCGAGCGATTCGGGCCCCACGTCGCGTTCGGCGTGCCGGGGCTCTTGATGCTGCTCTCGACGGTCGTGTTCCGCGCCGGGCGCGACGTGTTCGTCCATGTGCCGCCGGGCGGCCTCGCGTTCCTGCGGCAGACCTTCGGCCGCGAGGGGCTGGCGAGCGTGAGCGCCCTGCTGCTGCTCTACGGCTTCGTCGCGGTGTTCTGGGCGCTGTTCGCCCAGACCGGCTCGGCGTGGGTCCTGCAGGCGCAGCGCATGGATCGGGTGCTCCTCGGGGTCGAGCTGCTGCCGGCGCAGGTCCAGGCGGTGCAGCCGATGTTCACCCTCGCGCTGCTGCCGTTCTCCACCTACGTGCTCTACCCGGCGATGCGGCGGTCCTTCGCGCCGACGCCCGAGCGCCGGATCGGCCTCGGCATGGCGCTGATGGCCCTCGTATTCCTGCTGCTGGCGTGGATCGAGGCCCAGCTCGGCGCCGGAGCCACGCCGTCGATCGCCTGGCACCTGCTCGGTTACCTCATGATCGCATTGGCCGAGATCCTGGTCGCGGTCACCTGCATCGAGCTGTCTTACCGGCGCGCGCCCCGGCACATGAAGTCGTTCGTCATGGCGGTCTTCGCGTTCAGCGTGTCGCTCGGCAACCTCTTCACCAGCGCGGTCAACCTCTTTGTCGTCGACGAGGCCGGCGCCCCGCTGTTGACCGGCCCGACCTACTTCCTGTTCTTCGCCGGCCTGATGGCGCTCGCAGTGCTGCTCTACGTCCCCTTCGCGCGCTGGTTCGCCGGGCGCCCGGCCCCGGCGCTCCACCGTTGAACGACGCCCCGGAGACACCCATGCTCGACCACGACACCCTCCAATCCGAGAAGCTCCAATTCTGGCGCGACGGCTTCGTCGTCGTGCGGAACATGTTCACGCGCGACGAGATGGCGGTCGTCAAGCGCAAGGTCGCCGAGATCGAGGCGATGAACGCACGAGTGGACCACCTGCGGACGCAGCAGGCGCTGGGCGAGCACCCCTCGTTCGAGACCATCTTCGTCTGGAACGACGTCGTCGGCGACGACCTCTTCGCCAAGATCGGCCGCTCGTACAAGATCCTCGACCGCCTGTCGCACTATTACGAGGACGACGTCTACGACTATCACAACAAGATCGTGCTCAAGTACCCGGGCATCGTCGGCTTCCGCCCGCACCAGGACTACGCGTATTGGCAGGGGTACGGGTGCCGCTTCCCCGAGGCGCACGCGGTGTTCGTGGCGGTCGACGCGGCGACGCGGGAAAACGGCTGCCTCAAGCTCGTCCCGCGCTCGCACCTCCTCGGCACCCTGCCCCACGGCGGCTGGAGCGCCCGCGGCAGCGACGACGGCGTCCTGCCGGAGGAGCTGGAGGCGCTGTTCGCCAGGGGCTACGCCTTCGAGCCGATCGAGGCCGAGCCGGGCGACGCGATCCTGTTCCACGGCAACACCATCCACGGCTCCGACGACAACGGCTCCGACCAGCCGCGGATCGCCATGGTCGCGACCATGAACACACGGCGCAACAGCCCCGATCCGCGGCACAATCGGCCGGGCCACCCGTACTGGTCGCGGCAGGCGCGGGTGACCGCGCCCATCACCGACGCCGACCTCGCGCTGCCGCTCCCTCGCTTCGATCTGCGGTGCGAGCCCGACGCGGCGCCGACGCCGACCTGACGCGGCGAGCGCTGCGAACACGGGTGCGCCGCCACCGACCGCGACGTGCGAGCACCGGAGCTTTACGCGCCCGAGCGTCCTGAACTATCTTTCAATCGATGTTGTTCAGGAACCACCCGCGGGGTCTGCCCGTCCTGTTCTTCTCGGAGATGTGGGAGCGCTTCGGCTTCTACTTGATGCTCGGCATCTTCACCCTGTACATGAAGGCCGGGGCGGACGCGGCGACGCCGGCGAAGTCGGGGCTGGGGCTCGCGCCGCAGGACGCCAGCGACATCTACGGCACGTACATCGCGCTGGTGTACCTGACGCCTTTCATCGGCGGTCTGCTGGCCGACCGCGTCCTCGGGTACCGCAAGGCGATCGTCATCGGCGGCGTGCTCATGGGCCTGGGCTACTCCGGCCTCGCGGTCTCGGGCTACGGGCCGCTGTTCTTCCTGTCGCTGCTGCTGATCATCGTCGGCAACGGCCTGTTCAAGCCCAACATCTCCACGCTGGTCGGCAACCTCTACAACAACGAGGAGTACCGCTCGTTCAAGGACGCCGGCTTCAACATCTTCTACATGGGGATCAACATCGGCGGCTTCGTCTGCAACTTCGTCGCCGCCTACCTCCGCAACACCTACGGCTGGGGCTACGCCTTCCTCGCGGCCGGCGTCGGCATGTTCATCGGCGTCGCGTGGTTCCTCGCCGGCACCAAGCACATCGTCGAGGCCGACGTGATCAAGCCCGCCGCGCCGGGGGACCAGCCGGTCGGCGCGCTCCTCGGCCAGGTCTTCGGGCCCGCGGCCGTGTTCGCCGCCGCCGGGTGGTTCCTGCCGCCGCTGATCGGCGGGCCCGGCACGACCGTGTTCGGCACCGCGAGCAACGACGCGTTCCTGTTCGCCTGTCTCCCGGTCACCTATTTCTATTACTCGCTGTGGCGCCGCTCACAGGGCGAGGACCGCGAGCGGATCGGCGCGCTCCTGCCGATCTTCGGCGCGGTGATCGCCTTCTGGGCCATCTTCCACCAGAACGGCGACGCCCTGACGACCTGGGCCGATCGCTACACCCGCCGGGAGATCCCGGAAGTGGCCGTTCCCTTCGCCGAGGCGGTCGGCGGCGTCCAGCGCGTCGACACCGGCCTGCGCATGGTCACCATCACCGACGATCACGGCAATCCAGTGCCCGGCCCCGACGGCGAGCCGCGAAAAGAGCTCGGCCCCGATCCCTACTTCGACAATGTCCCCGTCGATCGGCGGCCGCCCCCGCCCCCGCCGGCCTGCGCCGCCGAGGACCGGCCCGCAGCGACCGCCGCCGAATGCGAGCAGCTGCAGACCAAGCTCGTCTCCACCGAGCTGTTCCAGTCGATCAACGGCTTCTTCGTCATCCTCCTCACTCCCTTCGTCGTCGGCTTCTTCGCCCTCCTGCGCAGGCGGCGAATCGAGCCCTCGACGCCGGCCAAGATCTCGCTCGGCCTCTTCATCACCGCGCTCTCGACCCTCGTGATGGTGGCCGCGACCTTCGTCACCCACAACGGCCACGAGAAGGGCTCCGCCTTGTGGCTGATCGGCACCTACGGCGTCATCACCCTCGGCGAGCTGTGCCTGAGCCCCATGGGCCTCTCTCTGGTGTCGAAGCTCAGCCCGGCGCGCTTCACCGCCCTGATGATGGGCGGCTGGTTCCTGTCGACGTCGATCGGCAACAAGCTGTCGGGGATCCTCTCCGGCCTGTTCACCCTGTTCGAGCACAAGTCCGGCGTCTTCCTCATCAACTTCGTCGGCGCCCTCGTCGCGGCCTCGACGATCGTCTTGATGCTCCCGCGGCTGCGGCGGGTCATGAGCAAATACCTCGGCGAGTGACGCAGGCGGGCGCGCGCCGGGGTGCCCTCAATCGCCGCGAGCCCGGCGCTCGCGGTGCCAGGCGACCTGGGCCGCGAGGCCGTCGTGGAGGCAGGTCCTCGGCGCGTAGCCGATCGCCGCGGCCGCGCCGGTGTCGGCCCAGGTGTCCAGCACGTCGCCGGCCGCCCGCGCATGCGAGTCGATGCGCAGCTCGCCGACGAGCCCCTGCAGCGTCTCCAGCACGTGGCGCAGGGTGACGCGCGCCCCGCCGCCGATGTTGAAGACGCCGACGACGTCGGCCTCGGCGGCGCGCAGGTTGGCGTCGACGATGTCGTCGATGAAGGTGAAGTCGCGGGTCTGCAGGCCGTCGCCGTAGACCTCGATCGCGTGACCGTCGAGGGCGGCCTCGATGAAGCGGTGGAAGCCCATGTCGGGGCGCTGGCGCGGGCCGTAGACGGTGAAGTAGCGCAGCGACGCCCCGGGGACGCCGAAATTGTGGCGGTAGAGCTCGACGAGGTGCTCGGCCGCCAGCTTGGTGACGCCATAGGGCGAGAACGGCCGGGTCGGGCTCGACTCGCGCATCGGCAGGACCCCGGTCTGGCCGTAGACCGACGACGAGGACGCGTATACGACCTTGCGGACCGATGGGCTGCGACGCACTGCCTCGAGGATCCGCTGCGTCGAGAGGACATTGTCGTCGAGGTAGGTCTGGAAGCTCGCGCCCCAGCTCGCGCGCACGCCCGCCTGCGCGGCCTGATGGAACACGACGTCGACATCGGCCAGCAGCGGCTCGACCGGACAGCGCGCCAGATCTGCCACCTCCAGGCGGAAGCGAGGCTCGCGGCGCAGCCGGGCGAGGTTGGCCTGCTTGTAGGGAAGCGGGTAATAATCGCTCAGGCGATCGACGCCGACGACCTCGTGGCCGAGCTCGACGAGGCGCTCCGACAGGTGCGAGCCGACGAATCCGGCCGCCCCGGTCACGAGGCAACGCATGGCCCGCTCCCGGCGCGCGACCCAGCCGCACCCCCTATGTCGCGCTGCGACAACAATCACCTGCTTACCACGAGAGCCGGCGCGCATGCCACCGCTCGATCGCCTGTAATATGATTACAGTGTCAGACCTCCACGCTATTCACGGGCTCCGCTCCCCGCATTTGTAATACACTTACATCACCGCGAACATTCGCCGCAGACGGCGCGAGCGCGCACGAAAGAGGCCCCGCGACTTGCCCCGCCCCGCGTCTCCGGCGTATCGTCGCGCCAGTTGCGGGGCGCCGACGTGCGGACCGGCGCTCCGTCGATTCACGGAAACCATGACCACCCCCGTCGAGTCGTTCGTCCCCCCCAGCCTCGACGCCGCGCGCTGGGACGACCTGGAACCCCTCTACAAGGTTCTCCGCGAGCGGCCGCTCGGCTCGGCGGCCGAGCTCGAGCGGCTCTTGCTCGACCGCAGCGAGCTCGACGCCGCCGTCAGCGAGGCCGAGGCCGAGCTCTACATCGCCTCGACCCGCGCGGTCGACGACGCGTCCGTTCAGGCCGCGTACCTCGAGTTCGTGGAGACGGTCGAGCCGAAGCGCCGCATGGCGGCCTTCGAGCTCGATCGACGGATCGTCGCCAGCCCGTTCGCAGCAGGGCTCGAGCGGGGGCGATACGGGGTCCTGCTCCGTGACCTGGCCGCCGAGGTCGAGCTCTTCCGGGCGGAGAACGTCCCGCTCGCGGCCGAGCTCGCCCGGCTCGATCAGGAGTACAACCAGATCGGCGGCGCCATGACCGTCGAGTTCCGCGGCGAGGAGCGGACCCTGGCGCACCTGGGAGGGCTGCTCGAGGAGCCCGATCGTGCGACCCGCGAGGCCGCGTGGCGAACAATCCACGAGCGCCGGTATCAGGACCGCGAGCGGCTCGACGCGATCTTCGAACAAATGCTCGCACTCCGCCACCGCACGGCCATCCAGGCGGGTTTTCGTGACTTCCGCGACTACCAGCACCGCCGCCTGCGACGCTTCGATTACACCCCGGAGGACTGCCTGCGCTTCCACGACGGCATCGCCGAGATGGTCGTCCCCTTGCTGCGCCGGTCGCATCAGGCGCGCGCGCGTGCGCTGGACGTCGCGCCGCTCCGCCCGTGGGACCTGGCGGTCGACGTGAAGGCGCGGCCTCCCCTGCGCCCGTTCGACTCCGTCGATCAGCTGGTCGCTCGGACGTCGCGCGTGTTCCACCGGCTGGGCGCCGACCTCGGGCGGATGTTCGACGCCCTCCGCGAGGGCGACTGCCTCGACCTGGCGTCCCGCAAGGGCAAGGCTCCCGGCGGCTATCAGTACCAGCGCCAGCGCACCCGCAGGCCCTTCATCTTCATGAACGCCACGGGCGTCCACCGCGACGTGGTGGCGATGGTGCACGAGGCCGGGCACGCCTTTCACGCCGCGCTCTGCAAACACGAGCCGCTCCTGCACTACCGCACGGCGCCGATGGAGTTCGCCGAGGTCGCGTCGATGAGCATGGAGCTGCTCACGCTCCCGTTCCTCGACGAGTTCTACGGCCCGGAGGAGGCCGCCCGCGCCCGCCGCAACCACCTCGAGGACCTCCTCGCCAGGTTGGCGTGGACCGCCCAGATCGACGCGTTCCAGCACTGGCTCTACACCCACCCCGAGCACACGAAGGCGGAGCGCGGGCAGGAGTGGGTTCGGCTCGGCGGACGCTTCGGCGCGGCGGTGAGCTGGGAAGGCGTCGAACACCTGCTGCCCGTCGAGTGGCACCGCCAGCTCCACCTCTTCAGCGCGCCCTTCTATTATATCGAGTACGGGATCGCCCAGCTCGGCGCCCTGCAGCTGTGGTCGCAGGCGCGGCGGAGCCTGCCCGAGGCTCTGAGCAATTACACCCGGGCGCTCGCGGTCGGTGGATCGATGCCGGTCCCGGAGCTCTACCGGGAGGCGGGCCTGCGCTTCGACCTCGGCGTCGACATGATCCGCGGCCTGCTGGGCGAGGTCGAACGGACCCTCGCGGCGCTGCCCGACTGACGGGTGCGCGGGCTCATCGCTGCATCGCCCGCATCGCCTCGGCGACCTCGCGGGGACGGGTGTCGGTGACGACCTCGAGCCGCGAGACACCGATCCGCAGCTGGCGCCCCTCGCGTCGCTCGATGACGTTGACCGCGTCGATGATGCCCGCCGCGGCGAATTGGCGCCGGATCCGGTGGAGATCGACGTGCAGCCGGTTGGCGTCGCATCCGAGCCGGCGCAGCAGCTCTTCCTGCTCGATCCACCCCTGCTCTTCGGCGAACCGCTCCTGCCCGGCGAGGCGGGCGCGCGCGAGCGCCAGCAATGGCGCGTGATGGGCTCGGGCCTTGAGGTCGATGCGCTGATCGCCACGGGACGCGACGAGCTCGACCACGCCGTCGTCGTCGACCAGGAACCGCAGAGCGAGCGCCGCGAGGCTGGGAGCGACGTCCTCGGCGTCACGGGTCGAGGTGATCAGCTCCGGCAGGTGGAGCCGCCATTGATGCGTGCGGGTGAAGACGACGTCGCCGTCGCCGACCGGTCGCTGCGCGTCGTCGCGCTCGATCCACCACTTCCGATCGCGCTCGAGGATCGTCACCTCGACCTCGTCCGGCCCCGGCAAGGCCAGGAGGCCGTGCTGCGCCTCGACGACGCAATTCGGCGGATGCACGCTGACCGCGTGCGCCTGGGGCGGCCCGGCGTCGATCAGCGTGTACTGGTCGGGGTATCCGAAACCCAGCCTGGTGCCCTCGGCCAATCCGACGAGCCGGCCCGCCCCGAGCCGGCGGCCGTCGACGTAGGTGCCGTTTCGGCTGTGCAGGTCGTGCAGCTCCCAAACCCCGTGTTGCCAGCGGAGCAACGCGTGCTCGCTGGACGTCTCGGGGGTGTCCACGCGGAGCTGGCAGGCGCTCGAGCGTCCGATGAGGCAGCGAGAAGGGACGAGCCGCGTCGACGAACCGTCCTGTGTTTGAATTCGCGCCACGGGGCCGGATTTCTGCAAGACGATTACCACAGGGCGTCTGCACCTGACCACCGCGGAGGTTGATACGACGAGGAGTACGGGGATGCCTCAAGCGTTTTCGCGCTCTGATGGTCGTGCAGGATACCGGCCCTCGCGCGCGCTCGGCTCGATCCCCAGCCGAGGGTGGAGTGGCGCGTCCCGGCCCGCGTGGATCGTCGCCGTCGATCTCTATTGGCCCTGCTCCTCATCGTCTTGCCCGCACTCGCGAGACGGCTCCCGTGGAACTCGGCTCGGACCGTGGTCGGTCTCTCATGTAGCTCCTCGGCGGGCGCTCGCCCTCGCCGCCTCCGGCGTATGAACGATCACCCGCTCTGCTACCGTCACCCGGTGTGACGATGCCCGATTGTGATCGATGTGCGTGTAATGCACTTACTGTTTTTATTACATCATCAGAGAGCACATCCGACTTGCAATGTGTGGCTCGAATGCGGCAATTACTGGGGGCCATGTCGTTTCATCGTCCTGTCCCGACCCCCGAGGAAGTCGCGCGCTTTCGTCGTCGGGGTCTGATCAAGATCGACCAGCTCATGTCGCCATCCGAGATCGAGGCGCTCCGGAACGGGTGCATGGACTCGATCTGGACGCCGGACGACCCGAAGGGCCTCCCCGGCTTCGCAAACATCGCATTTACGCCCCGTCAAACTGTCTTCGATCGGATCGCAGGTGACGAGAGCCTGCGGAGCCTGCTGCGCGCACTCGTCGGCGAACGACTGATCTTCACCACCGGCAACCGCTTCAGCCTCGAGCCGGGCGCCACCGGCTCGCCGTGGCACTTCGGACGTCTCACCTTCTGCTCGATCCAGCCGCTCGAGCTCGGTTACTCGCTGTGGATCCCGCTGGACCCGATCGACACTCGGCGCCAGCACGGAGGTATGGTCTGGGTGCCGACGGACGCGTGGGATGCTCGTGGGCGCTTCCAGCTGTGGGCCGGACACATCCGTCGCGGTTCGGATTCGGCCGTCCGCGAACAGCTCGAGGTCGCCCTCCGCGCCCAATTCGGGGGGAAATCCGGGTTCCCGATGCTGGGGCCGTACGACCGGGAGTTCCTCGAGCTCCACGCCGAGACGGCCGACTTCGCGGTGGGGGACGCGTTTCTCTTCAACAAATTCGTCTGGCACCGCACCGAGCCGCTCCGCGTCGGTGAGATGCAGCAGCGCGTCGCCGTGGTATTGCGATTCGTCAGCGAGGACGCCACGCTCGCGCGTGATCTCATGCTCGCGGCGACCTCGACCATGGATGAACCGACTCGCCGAGCGCAGGGGATCTTCGGCAGCTTCCTTCACGACATCGACGACGGCGCGCTGCTGCGCAGCTCCTCGTTCTGCCCGGCGCCCCTGTAGTAGCAGGGGGAACTCCGGCCAGGCCTCGGGGTCGGCGACCGCCCAGCCGTCGAGGCGAGTCGATCGATCGCCTCTCGCACCTCGGAGAGCCCACATGGCCCAATAGACCCGCGGCCGCCGGTTCACCGCGCTGTATAGCGCCACTTACGGCGCCACGAGCGTATTATCGATCTGCTGCGGGATCGTCGACAGGAGCGCCACCGCCCTATCGGCCAGCGGCTCGGATTCGCGTCTTGTTGTCGCGCGATCCGGTCGTGCGTCGTGGTGCCCAATTCACGGTCGACCGCGTAGTTCGTTACCGCTTCGGGGCTCGAGAGCGCCCTGTGAGCTCGGCGAGTTGAGCTCGGGCCGCGGCTCCAGTAATAGGTCGACACCCCGAATGAGTCCCATCCTCGGATCTGCGCCGCCGCTCGAGGCTGCCGCCGCGACCGTGTCGCTGGCGTCGTCGGCGTCGCTGGTGCTGATGCTGCCGACCACCCTCTGCAACCTGGACTGCACCTACTGCTATTTGCCGGAACGGAGCGTATCGCGGCGCATGTCGCCGACCGTCGCGGACGCGGTGGCGGCCACAGTGCGGCGGTGGTCGGCGCTGCACCCGGTCACGCTGCTGTGGCACGGCGGGGAGCCGCTGGCCGCTGGCCGTGCGCACGTCCGCGGGTTGATGGACCGCTTCCCCGCGGGCCCTGCGGTGCGGCACGCCGTCCAGACCAACGGCACGCTGATCGACGAGGGCTGGTGCGAGCTGTTCGCCGAGCGATCGGTCGACGTCGGCGTGAGCCTCGACGGTCCTGGTCCGAACAATCGCGCGCGCGTCGACCTGCGCGGGCAGAACAGCGTCGACCGCACGCTGCGCGGCGTGGCCCTGCTGCGTCGATACGGGGTCCCGTTCAGCGTGATCGCGGTGGTCTCCGACCCGTCCGCGGCGCGGGCCGTCCTGCTGTACGAGTGGGCCGCCGAGCTCGGCGCGCACACCCTCGGCGTCAACTTCTGCGAGCGCAAGGGCGTCCACCGCGGCGACTCCGGAGAGGCGCACGCGGTCGAGTTCTGGGCGGCGCTCGCGGCCCGCTGGAAGATCGACCGCCGCCTGAAGGTCCGCGAGCTGAGCCATGCCTTCGGTTACTTCGCCGACGAGCTCGCCGGGCTCGCACAGGCCCGGGCCGAGCGTTCGATCAACCCGATGCCCATGGTGACGTGGGACGGCGAGGTCGTGCCGATGAGCCCGGACCTGGCCGGCTTCGCCTCGCCGCGGCTGGGCGCCTTCACCGTCGGCAACGTCCTGACGGCGCCGCTGGACCGGCTGCTCGCAGAGGCCGCGCGGGCTCCTTGGGTCGCCGAGGCGCTCGCCGGCATCGCGGCCTGCCGCCGCGCGTGTGACCACTTCGCGTTTTGCCGCGGGGGTCAGGCCGCCAACAAATACTTCGAGAGCGGACGCCTCGATATCACCCAGACCTCCTACTGTCGGACCAGCAAGATCGCACTCATCGAAGGACTGTTTCGTCATGTCGCGAACTCCACACACCCCTGACCCAACCACCCTGTCCGAGCGCGTCGCGGACCACGCGGCCGCGCTCAGCGATCTGATCGCCGGCGCCGGCCGCAGCGACGACATCTTCAGCGCGGGCGCCCCGGCGACGGGCCTCGACCTCGTGTTCTGGGACCCCTCGACGTACCGCTTCAACAGCGCCTCCGACTGGAACCAGTGGCGCTACATCCCCGACGGCCTCGGCGGCCAGATCGGCGTGCGCTTCAGCGTCGCGCCCGGCTTCGGCACGTGGAACTGGGACAGCTTCGGCGGCAAGGCGCCGGCCGGCTCGATCGGCGATGCCACCGGCACCACCTCGTTCGGCAAGAACCAGATGGCGGGCTTCACGTCGGCCAGCGTCAACGGGATCCGGATGCAGACGAACACTCAGTTCACCGGCGCCCACCACAACTACATCGTCGAGCTCGACTTCTCGCAGTACAAGGGCTCGGCCGCCGGCGGCAAGGACGGCGTCGCCGGGGCCAACACGTTCTTCGGCGTGAGCGACATCTACGCCGGCCTGACCTACGCGAAGACCGTGGTCAGCGTCACCGGCACCCTCGCCGACGGCAGCGCCGCCAGTCCAAGCGGCTGGCAGGTGTTCAACGGCGGCGCCGTGGGGGCGTTCGGCACCGGCAATCAGCCCAGCGCGCAGCTCGGCCTCGACAAGGGGGTGCTGCAGGGCACCAGCACGCCGGCCCCCGGCGGCACTCCCAACTCGATCGACACGGTCATGGGCCTCGTGCGCCTCGACGCCGCCGGCTACAAGACCCTGCGCCTCAGCTACGACATTTACCCGGTCGGCGGCAACCGGTCGCCGCGGACCGACTTCTCGGCCCTGTACGTCGCCACGGCCTTCCCGCGCCAGCCCGCGCAGCCGGCCGACCCGCCCAAGGCCGACCCGCCCAAGGCCGACCCGCCCAAGGCCGACCTGCCCAAGGCCGACCCGCCGTCGCAGCCGGCCAAACCCGCCAAGGAGTGCGACCTTCCCGAGGGCGCTGCGCCGGTCAAGCCCACGGTCGTGATCTCCGACAGCAACAAGAAGCCCGGGGCGTCGACCAGCTACACCTTCGCCGTGCGCGGCCCCGACGGCTCGGTGACGGGCAAGGGCTGCTTCACGTACACGACGCCGGCGGACGGCGGTGAGCCGCAGCTGTCGGCGTTCTACTACCACGACAAGGTGTCGGGGACCGTCACTCAGAGCGACGTGCAGACGTTCCACTTCAGCCAGGACGAGCCCCGACGCTTCGCCTTCGTCGGCCGTACGCCGGCCAGGGGCGTCTGCAGCCTGCACGTCGACACCACCCTGCCCGCGCAGCTGACCGGGATCGGCGGCGAGGGCCCGGCGTTCTACCTCGACAAGACCCTCGAGGGCCCCACGCCGACCACGGTGACGAAGGAGAGCGACGTCGTCCCCGCGGTCGACCTCGTCGTCGTCATCGACTCCAGCGTCTCGATGAAGGACGAGGCCGAGGCCCTCAGCCAGGCCGTGTCCGCCGCCATCGAGTCGGCCAGGAAGAACTGCCCGTCCGATCTGCGCGTCACCTACCTCGGCATCGAGGGCACGTTCAAGAACACGAAGTTCGACACCACCGTCAAGAACTACCTGGTCGGGACGGCGAGAGCCGACGAGTCGGCGCTGCACGGCCGCAAGAAGGGCACCGTCGCCGGCGGCGGGGCGCAGGAGGACGGCGCGCGCGCCATCGAAGACGTGACCCTCCACTTCGACTGGCGGGCCGACGCCCGGCGCGCCATCTTCTTCCTCGGCGACGAGGCGTTCGAGGGCGGCGAGCTCGACGTCGATCAAGAGGACATCGACGCCGCCAACCGCAGCATCGCCGCCGCCAAGCAGGGCGGGGTCCGCGTCCACACCTACCTCGGCACCAGCAGCGCCAAGGAGAAGCAGCGCAAGCCGCTCGAGTCGGAGTACGCCCGCGTGGCCAGCGAGACCGGCGGGCAGGCGTTCACCCACAAGGACGCTCTCGGCGGCTTCCAGGCCCTGCTCGAGAAGGTGATCTGCGGCAGCAAGGTGAGCACCACCGAGACCAGTGACTTCTGCTGCTGCCAGCAGTACGTCGAGGAGCCGTAGGACCAGAGGTTCGTGTCAGCGGCGAATGGACGTCGGGTGCACGCCCGGCGTCCGTTCGCGCCATCGACGCTCGCCTCGGGCCGGGTCCGCTGCATGCGGATCGTCGCGGCGTGTCGATGACGGGAGCGAGCGGCCGACTCGCCGTACCAGCGCTACGGTCCGAATTACTGCTTGGACGTAAAAACGCCTTCGTGACGCTCGCGGCGACCGGGAACGAGAGGCTCTCCCTGCCGCCCTCGACGAGGCGTCGGCTTCTTCGAGGACCCCGAGTCAGGGGCAGCGCCCGGTCGCCTCGAACCAAGTCCCACGGACGCTGCATGGAGTCACAGCACGTCCCGCGATCCCCGCGAACGTCCTTCGTGTCGCTTGCCGAGCGCGCCAGCGACTGAGCCTCGTGTCGAGCTCCACTGCGCCGGGCATCAGGGTGGTGAGACGCGGCGGGCTGAGTTTGGACACCAAAGCCCCATCGGGCTCAGGCACAGATCGCCGAGCGTGATGCTGACGGATGAGCGGTAAGTCGATTACAAATAGTCGACGACTGCGGTGAGTGTCATGAAATGATGCAGCAGTGCGCCGATCGCCGCCCCTTTCTCGCACGCGGGGAGCGAACGTGCGCGGCGGCTCCACAAGAGGTCCCACAGCGACGCCGATTGATTATGGGATCGACCTGCCGCAAGATGGGTGCGCCGTGACCGATACCATTCCGACCTTGTCCTCTGACGACTCCTCGATCCGTCTGCGGGCGGCGCAAGAGATCATTCATCGCAACATCCTCTGGTCGCTCGGCGCATGCGCCGTGCCGCTCCCGGTCGCGGACGTGCTCGCGCTCGCCGCCGTGCAGATCAAGTTGATGCGCGAGCTTTCGGCGCTGTACGGCGTGCCGTTCCGCGAGTCTCTGGCGAAGAAGATCGTGGCGTCGCTGCTGAGCAGCGTGGGTGGGTTCTCGGCCGGGTTCGTGGTCGCGGCCAGCTTCGGCAAACTGCTGCCCGGCGTGGGGACGCTCCTCGGCTTCATGTCGATCCAGACGTTCGCGGGGGCGCTCACGTACGCGATGGGACGGGTGTACCTCATGCACATCGAGTCCGGCGGGGCCCTGCTCGACTTCGATCCGCGAGCAATGCGCCAGCATTTCTACCGTGAGTTCAGGAAGGGCGAGCAGGTCGCGACGAAGCTCGCGTCGGAGGCGGCCGAGCCGTCGACCGTCGCGCCAGCGGCCGCGGCCGATGTACAGGCGAGCGGCGCGGGCGTGGCGATCGTACAGATCCATTACAAGGGTACGGCCAAGCGCAGGCAGGCCGATGAATATGCGGAGATCGCCAACAACAGTGACACCCCGGTCGACATGTCGGGTTGGACCCTGGACGCCGACGGGGCCGGACAGGTCTTCACGTTCCCACCGGAGACGCAGCTGGCGCCCGGGCAGGTCGTCCGCGTGTACACCGACGAGATGCACCCGGAGAGCGGTGGTTTTACCTTCGGGATTCACCGCCCAATCTGGAACGACCGCGGCGATCGTGCGCGACTGCGAGACAAGGGCGGAGCGGTAATGTCCGTGTTCACGTACGGCGACAAGCAATGATCACCGCCTTTCCCCACGGACCACGGAATCGCGGTAGGGACGGCCCTTCACCCTCAGCTCGGACCGCCCCCGCACGCGGGACGGCGCTCCGTCTCAGCCAAGCAACCCCCCCCAAAGGCGCCCCGTCTCGTGATCAACCGAAGTCATGGGCGCGCTGCCGGCGCGCTGGCGCGCAACCTCCTCCGCGGGGCACTGTACAGCCCAGGGCTCGCTTCGCCACTCAAACCGAGTTTCGCGCGGCCGCTGGCGTTCGGGCCGCGCGTGCAATGATCATTTCGGCTTGCGGGTCCGGCCGCGCTTCGGTGGCTCGGGCTCGGCGACCGGCGCCGGCGCGGGTGGCTCAACGCGTTCGGCGAAGAACGGGCGCTCGGTGGCGAACAGCAGCTTGCGGGCGTCGAGGCGCCACTCGGCGGGGGCCTCGGCGCGCAGCGTGATGATGCCCATCACGGCCGCGTGGCCGCGCTGCTCCGGATGCAGCGTCCGCAACGCCGCCTGCGCCGCGGGCAGGTCGGCCAGCAGGCGCTCGCGGGAGGCGAAGCGCAGCAGCTCCTCCGCCTTCTCGCCGCCGTCGCGGCGCAGCCGCTCGATCCACGGGCTCGCGTCGAGCTCGTGCGCCGCCGCGAACGCGATCGCGGTCCAGATCGTCGCGCCGTCGATCCCCTCGTCGGGTCCGAGCTTGATCACCGCGTCGCGCAGCGTCGGGTCGGCGCCGTCGGACGCGGCCGCCAGCCGCAGCACCCGCGCCCGCTGCTCCGACTTGGCCTGCTGGAACGCCGGATCGATCAGCCCGGTGTTGAGGGTGTGATACGCGGCGAGCTCCGGTTCCTCGCCCTTCTCCGTCGTCACCAGGAAGCGCAGAATCGGCGAGCGCTCGAGCAGCGGTCCCAGTTCGACGTCCTCGTCCGGCGCGACGCGGCGGCGTAGTCGCGCCAGCACGACCGCGTTGTCCTCGGCCATCGCCGGCAACGCGCGCGACGCCTCCTCGAGCATGGCGATCGCCTGCTCGAACTCGTCGCGCTCGATATGCGTGTACGCGGCCGCCTGCGTCAGCCACGGGTGCTCGGGGTGGCGCGCGTGCAGCTCGGCGAAGCGAGCGTCGCGCTGGGCCTCGTCGGCGACGCAGCGGATCGCCAGGTAGGTCGCATCGACGTTGCTCGGCTCGGCCGCGGCAGTGGCCGCGTGGCGCTCGCACACCTCGGCGCGCGCCGCGTCGTCGGCGGTGTCCTGCTCGAGCCGCCCGAGCAGCACGGAGCGGTCGTCGTCGGCCCGGCGCTCGCGCAGCACCTCGGGGAAGCCCGGCAGCCCCGTCGCGTGCAGCAGCCACTTCGCCTCTGGCCCGTCCGCCGGCTCCCAGCGGGCATGGAACAGCGTGACGCGATCGCGCTCGGCTTGCTCGAGCGGCCCCGTGACGACGAGCGGCGAACCGTCGTCGATCGCCGTGATCACCTCGCGCCGGGCCCCGCCCTTGCCGCGCACCGACTCCGGCGGCTCGCGCAGGATGTCGTCGGCGTCGGTCGCCAGCCAGCGCGGCGCGCCGAGGTGGCGCGGCTCGGGCTGCTGCTTGTAGCCGTATACCGCCTCCCACTCGACCAGCGGGCTCGCGCCGCCGACATTGTACAAATAGTCGACCGCTGCGCTCGACGCCTCGGCCGTGAACAGCTCGATCGGCTTGTTGTCGGTGGTGAATGCGCGGACATGGAGCTGCGCGCTCGCCTCGACCTGCACCTCCTCGCGCCCGTGCGCCATCACGCCGATCCGCTGCCCGCCGATCTCGACGACGACCTCGCGGCCGAGCCCGTTGTGAATGACGACAGTCGGCGAACCGACGGTGGCGCCGAATCCGAGCACCATGCCGACCACCGCTCCGGCGATCGCCAGGCGCGCGAGACCCGGGCCGAGGCCGTCGGCGAGCATGAAGCGGTCCCACCAGTCGAGCTTGTGCTGGCGCTCGCGCTCCTGTCCGAACAGGAAGCCCTCGTAATTGCGCGGCACCCGGGCCGGAGCCGGCGCGTCGCCGGGGTCCTCGTCGGAGCGCAGCGCGCGGGCGACGTGGGCCTCGGCCGACAGCAGCTCGTCGAGCGTCGCCATGCGCAACGCGCCGAGCGCCCCGCTGAACGCCGAGAACCAGCCGTCGACGACTTCCATGAACGACGCCAGGTTCTCACGGTCCGGCGGCGGCAGCTTGAAGGTCTCCGGCAGGGCCGCCTGCCAGCTCTCGACCTCGAGCTTCGCCGCGACCGCCGGGGGAAGCGTGACCGACCGGCGCTGCTCGTAGACCGTGTTCAGCAGGAATTGCAGCGCGTGGCCGGAGCCCATCAGCCGCGCGGCCTCGGACTCCGAGACCTTGCCGTCGGCGGTGACGATCTGCCACGTGTTGCTCAGATGACCGGCCGCGTCGTCGACGTTGGCCTCGGTGTGCTCCGCGTAGTGCAGCAGCGCGCGCAGGCCCTCGAGATAGGCCGGCCAGCTGCGGCCGAGCTGCTCCGCGGCCGCGTGGTGGATCTGGCGGCTGGTGCGGTCGTGCTCGTGCAGGGCGGCGAGCGTCGCCTCGTGGTCGCGCTTGGCCGCCTTGATCACGTCGTCGAGCTCGCGGCGGCGGAACTCGCATCCGCCGTAGCGCAGCACCCCGCCGGGGGCGGTCGCGACCCCGCGCCGGATCGCCTCGAGCTGCGCGACCTCGCCCGCCTGCGCGCGCGCGGTCGTCACCCGCTCCGACAGCGACTCCGGGTATAGAGACTCCAACTGCGCCTGGATATCCGTCGCCGCATCGGCCAGCGGCGGGCACAGCTCGCCCGGCTTCTGCACCCCGCGGGTAACGCTGCGCCCGAGGTACACCCCGCGGTAGCGCGAGTCGAGGTGCAGCCGCTCGTACTTGCGGTCGATGGCCGCCAGCGCCGGCCCGGTGTCGACCTGCTCGAGCTTGTCCGGCTTGCCGACCAACTCCGCGACCTTGTCGGCGATCTTGCGCCGCACCGCGTCGGGGTCGCCGAACAGCCGCCACGCCGGCTGGGCGTCGAACTCGGCGGCGACGTAGCGGCGCTTGGCGTTGTCCTCGCGCACGTGGTTCGGCGGGTGCGTCGACCACATCTGCGGCGGCTGGCACAATCCGCTCGAGAAGATCCGGTGAGCCGCGCGGTCGCCCTCCGGCAGCGGCGGCGCCTGGCCGTAGTGCGGGTCGCCGAGCAGCCGGCGCGTGTGCGCGAGCACCCGGTCCTGCAGCGCGCACAGGTCGGGCGCCTGCCGGCCCTCGCGCAGCTCGCCGGCGTAGACGTCGAGCGCCCGGTCCCACGCCGCGTCGGCCGGCGGCAGCTTGCGCAGCGCGTGCACCAGCGCGTCGCTGCCGCTGACCGACACCGACACGAGGTCGGCCTGCAGCTCCATCTCGCGCGACAGCGCACGCTCGGCGAGCACGATCACCGAGAACAGCGAGTCGAGCACCGAGCGGATCGACCACACGATTAACCGTAGCCCCCAGCCGATCCACGCGACGCGGATGTCGATGTTGGAGACGCCGATCAGGAAGCGGTCGAAGCCGTCGCGCTTGGCGACGATGTGCCCGACGACCTGCTGCGAGATGTACACCCAGCGCCCGACCGCCATCGAGCGCTGCGCGAAGTGGCCGAGCTCGTGGGCGAGTACCGCCTTGAACTCCGCCAGCGACAGCACGTTGACGAGCCCGAGCCCGATCTCGAGGTTCTTGCGCGACGGGATCAGCAGGTTGATCGGCGACAGGTCATAGAACACCGCCGCGTTGACGCGCGGCGACAGGTACACGCGGTACGGCGCCTTTGCCCCGGTCTCGGCCGCCAGCCGGCGCAGGAACGCGAACAGCCGCGGCTCGTCGGCCTCGGTGATCTCGATAAGGCCGCGATCGGCGTGGCTGCGGACGAAGAACATCGCCTTGCCGAGGAAGACCGCCAAGAACGCCGCGACCACCGCGCCGATGAACGACATCCACGCGTCTGGCCCGCCCTCCATCCCGACGCCGAACAACTTCCACGCCTGATGCGCGAACCACCCGGTCAGCGCCGCGTACACCGCGACGAACCCGAGCAGCCCCGCGACCGCCAGCCACACCTTGCGACGATAGGAGGGAGGTGGGGCCGTCAGCCCCTCGGGCACGACGGCGGGCGCGGGCGGATAGTGCTCGATAGTCACGCGGCGAGCCTATCAGCATCGCCGGCGCCGAGGTCGACGAAAGCTTGGTGCAACACCGCGCGCCGCTCGGTGAGTTGGCGCGGGCTCGCTGCGGAGCGGCCGGGGGTGAACTCCACGCAGCGGGTCCGGTGACGGCAGCGACCAGAACACCACTCACGGGTCCGAATCCGACACAGGGTCCTCGGTCGTCGTCGTTGTGGCCACTACATCGAGATTGTCCCGGCACGCGACCTCGCGACCTGGCGCGCGGCAAGCCGCAACGTCGGCATGCGGGAACTGGCCGTGCTTCGAGCAGTGCATTTCGAGACACGCGCAGTCGAAATCGATCTGATGTACAGCTACCGTACCCGTGCGAGCGGGGGCGTTGTCCGCGTAACACGTGCACTGGAGTTCGTCCTGGGCACGACGCAATTCAAACTCGTGATAAGCGGCACGGAGCAAGCGACGCTCCGAAGGACCCGACAATTGTGGAAGAATCGGATCGAACCATGTAGGCCCGTACCTGGGAATCCTACCGTCCAGCATCCGACCGCGTGTTCGCCACCTACCAAGAAACTGTCCGACTAACGTCGTTCTCGAGGGTCTGGGGCTCGGCCGACGATGCGACAGAGTCCGCCGGTGCGGCGGCGTTTCTCGCCTCGCGGAGGCGCGTCAGCTCAGGTGGTGACTCTCACGAATGCCGTCGTGCACGCGCACGCCGCACCTGCGGCGAGGCTCACGCAGCTCGCGGCGGGTCAGGGGCGCGGCGGCATCGCCGAGGCACCGAGGATGCGCTCGGCCGGCGTGTGGGAGGACGGGTGGTTGGAACGAGCGATTTCGCCTCGACCGCACGTTACGGCGCGGACAGCGTGAGCGCGATGGAGGCATCGTGGCCGCCGCAGCCCGCCTCGGCCTCGGCCGTCGCGCTCGCCTGCGGCTCGTCGTCGTCGTTCTGGAAGTCGCTGTCCTCGAGCACGTTGGGGCCGATCGGGCCGCAGGTGCGGCCGGTGACCGGCTCGATCCACGCGGTGACCTGCGTCTCCATGACGGTACCGTCGCCGACGTCGCGGGTGGTGAAGTCGCCGGCCTCGCCGCACAGCACGGCGACTTCGCGGAGCGTCGGCGGGGCGACGGTATCCACGGTATAACGCACGAGCAGCAGGCCCTGGTTCGCGACGCTGTAGTTCGCCGCGATGTCCGCGGGGACGGTGATCGTGGTGTCGAGGTCGTAGCCGGAGTCGCACGCGAAGGCGAGCGCGAACACGGTGATGAGGTGGCGGAGCGAGGGCGCCATGGCCGGAGTATCGCACGCGCCTCTCCCGGGCTCGCACTCGCGTGTCGTGACGTGACGCCAGGTCGCGGCGCCCTCCAGGGCGCGCGGCCGGCGTCGGTCGAGGTCGCGCTCAATCGGGGCACATCGCGTGGAGCCCGCCCTGCGGTTCCTCGCCGCCGACGGTGCCCTCCCCCCGTGCAAACGAGTGTGGCTCCCTGCAGCGTGTTACCTGGCCGACCGACTTCCTCCACCGCAGGCGTGCCAGCTTCCCCGGCGCTTGGCGGAGGAATTTCCAAATACTTACGAGTTCAACCTTGTCGACAAACAGCTTCTGGCTGCGTTGATCTCCTGTGCGCCGGAATCGTGGTCTCAGGCCATCGAAAGGCGCCTAAAGGCCATCGTCGTACACACCCATGTTCTTCGTTA
This sequence comes from Nannocystis punicea, assembly GCF_026965555.1. Taxonomy (GTDB): domain Bacteria; phylum Myxococcota_A; class Polyangia; order Nannocystales; family Nannocystaceae; genus Nannocystis; species Nannocystis punicea. Next base: position 9,294,326 of record NZ_CP114040.1, read on the forward strand.
CCGCGTAAAGCTGAAACCCGCCATGCCCGCCTCTGGATCGACACCGCCGACGGCCGGCGGCCGACCTCGGCCCAGTGCATCAGCCGAGGCGACATGCTCGATCGGACATCCATCTAGCCCGGCGGCTCGGGCAGCCGGCGCTCACTCGCTGACGGTCGTCCCATCGCAGTCGATCGTCACCGACGTCGGCAACTGGCCGACGCTCGGCACCCGCACCGCCGCGAACGTCGACCCGGCGATCGACTGCTGCACCGGCAAGACGACGTCGCCGGAGACTGTTCCGCAGAACAGGTCCTCCGACACCACCGTCCCCGTCATCACGGCGTCGACCCCGACCATCACCCCGAACAGCGGGTTCGCCTCCGCCGGGATGGTCAGAATCCCGGTGGCGATCGTGAACCCGCCCCCGGCCACCGGCACGTCGTTCCACATGTACTCCTGGCCGACCGGCTGGCGCGGGTACGTCACTGCGTTCATGTCGAGCGACAGCGGCCGCACCGTCAGCGACAGCGCCCCGTCGTCCTGCACCGGCAGCGTCCCCTCGACGATGAACTGGAACGGCTCCTCCCCGAGCGGCGTGGCGATCGCCAGCAGGAACGTCCCCATCGTGTCCGTGCACACCGCCCCGAGGTTGCACGGGTCGCACGCCGGCTCGTCGGGGAACATGTCGTGCGCCTGCTCGAGCCCGGTCATGCACGCCTTGCCGCACAGCTCCGCGTCGGCCGGCGTCCCGCTCCAGCACGCGCTGCCCTCGCCGAACCCCGCCTGCGCGTCCGGCAGCCCGTTCGGCGTCGTCACCGCGATACAGTTGACGTAGTCCTGGCACGTCTTGAACGGGTCGGCCCCGTCTCCGCCCGTCGTCGGCTCGCCCGTCGTCGCCGCGCCCGTGCTCTCCCCCGCCGTGCTCTCCCCCGCCGAGCTCGGCCCCGACGGGTCGCCCGACGGACCGCCCGACGGGTCGCCCGACGGACCGCCCGACGGCCCCGACATGCCGCTGCCCCCGACCGTCATCAGCGGGTCCTTGTCCTCGCCGCAGGCGCTCGCCAGCAGCACACCAAAAATACTTACGAAAGATCGCGACACCGGCGGAGCTTGCCAACATTTGTCAGCGCGAGCAAGCCGCCTCCTGGCGGTGATCGCAATGTCCTTGTGCTCGAAAGGTGCGCCTGATGCGCACGGCGCCATGCGAACCTGTAAGCTCGCGGCCTGGAACGCGCGGACATCGTCGATCCAGGGATCGATACCGGCGCTTTTCAGTTACTCGACGAGACGCTCAACGGCTGCCCCGCGGGCGCCGCCAGGCATCCTCGCCATTGCTGTACCCACAGGTTGAGCACGTAGTGTAGGTACACGTTCGCTAGGAGCGGCGAGATCGGCTCGTTCGGGGCGGCGGGTCATTGGAGAGGGCGGCCAGGTCGCGAGCGCGCCCCCTGCTCGAGCTTGCAGATCGACCTGACCTTCTCGGGCTTCGCCATCTGCTTGCACCTGGCCATCGCCTCGTCGCGGCCCTTCTCGTCGCCATCCGAGGCGCGCAGGCGGGCGAGGGCGGCGTAGGCGTAGGGGGTAGCGACGACATCGCGCTTGGCGAGGTCCTCGAGGATCTTCTTGGCCTTGCCGGCGTTGGTCTTGGCGAGCGCCTCGGCGAGGTCGGCCTTCTTCGCAACGTCGCCCGGGCTGTCATCGGCGAGCCTCGAGAGCACCAAGACGGCGTTGTCGAGGAAGACCTTGCGGTGTTCGCTCCGGAGGTCGTCGAGCCGGACGTTCGCGAGCGCAATGATGCGTTTGGCACGCTTGGTGAGGCCCTTGGCGCTCGGCGTCCGCTCGTCGAATTCATCCGCGCCCCCGAGGATCTCCTGGATTCTGCGGCGCGCCTCCACCGGGTCGCCGCCGTTGAGGATCAGCTCGGCCTCCTTCACGGAGGCGACGCTCTTGTTCGTCGCTATCACGGCGTTTTCGCAAGCGTCGCCGCGTGACGGGGGGAGCGCCCAGAGGGCGGCGGCGGCGGTGATGATCATCAGAGATCTCTGGCGTGCCATGCGGTCATGTGTATCACGGTGAGCAGCGTACCCCAAATGGAGGGCAAGTCTCGCTGGGAGCGATGGCGGGTTCGGTGTTGGCGAGCAAGTTCTCGGCGTTGACGGCGGAGCTCTCGGGCGGCCTCGAGTTTGCGGTCGCGCTCGGCGAAGATGACGGCCTCGCGGCCTGCGAGCTTGTCGCTGCCGCCGCAGCTCGTCGGGGTCGACGTGCCCACGTCCGTTCACGGTCGATCCGCATGCGGCCTCGACGGATAAACCCCCCATGTCCGACGAGGTTCGACCGGGACGAGCCGTCCGGAGTCGATCGCCGCGACCAGCCGCGCGAGTACCTCGCGGTCCTGGAGCGGTGACGCCACGAACGCGAGCTCCGCGGCAATGAGGCGCTGCGCCCTCGCGTCGAAGCGTCGGCGAACAACGGCGCGAGCAGAGCCACCGCTCGCGGGCCACGGACCGCGATCCGAGACGCATCCGCTGCGACCGCGTGCGCCGCCATGAGCGTGAAGCTCTCCCCCCACTGCGTAACGGTCGGTGAAGCGGCATCGCGTGAAGCTCTCTGCTCCGAGCAGCTTGGCTGGCTTGTCGCACGCGACCTTGACAGGCCGTCGCACGCCGACAAGTCCCCCCAGTTCCCCGAGATCGGATCACCCGACGTCCGAACAGGGTCTGATCCTCGCGAGCCCGCGGCAAAACCAGCGCGGCGTCCTCTCGGCTGTCCGACCCGCGCGCGCCGACGGCGATCTCGCCGACCGCCAACCGACGCCGCCCCCATCGCACACGGACCCGGGGTGGAGAGTGACAGCGGCGCGACGAACCCGACACCGGAGTGGCGAACCCTCGGCATCGATCGCGCTGCTTCCTTATTGAGGCCATCCGCCCGGCCCGCCCTTCTTCCCGCGCCATCCTGGTGCAGCGGTCGATCGATGGCTCGTCGCGCTCGCCCGCGCACATCGGCGCGACTCCGACCGTTCGCCCTCACGGCGCCGCGGCGCCTGAACTCACATGGCTCGAAGTTCAGGTGCGTATCTTTCGGCCGAGACTCTCGGCGAATATCACCGGCGCACGAATCGCTATCGGCCGGGGCTCACGCTCGCGGCCGACGCGGTCGTGCCGGGCTCCCCCGCTGGCACCGCGCATGGCGGTCGCGGCGGGGGTCGCCCTCATTCAACCAATCGATCGGAGTAGGAAAAGAGATGGAAAACCTGAAGAAGCTCGAGGCTCCTCGCGCGTACACGTGCGCCCTGGCGACCGCGCTGCACCTCCTGGCCGCCGGCTGCGACGGTGCTGTGGATATCTCGATCAATATCACCAGTCCCGCGCCCGAACCGGGCTGCGGCGACGGCGAGCTCGACCCCGGCGAGGAATGCGATGACGGGGCCGGAAACGGCAACGACGCCGCCTGCAAGCTCGATTGCACCCTCAACGTCTGCGGCGACGGCCACGTCGGTCCGGGCGAGGCCTGCGACGACGGCAACGACGACGACGACGACGGCTGCGACAATACTTGCCTGGGCCCCGTCTGCGGCGACGGCCAGCTCGACCCCGGTGAGGCCTGCGACGACGGCAACGACGTCGACGACGACGCGTGCAGCAACACCTGCCTCCTCGCCAGCTGCGGCGACGGCGTCGTCCAGCTCGGCGAGGCCTGCGACGACGGCAACGCCGTCGACACCGACCTGTGCACCTCCGCCTGCCTCCCCGCCAGCTGCGGCGACGACCACCTCCAGCCCGGCGAGGAGTGCGACGACGGGGCCAGCAACGGCCCGAACGCCGCCTGTCGCGCCAACTGCAAGCTGAACGTCTGCGGCGACGGCGACATCGGCCCCGGCGAGGCTTGCGACAACGGCCCCAGCAACGCCGACCACGCCGCCTGCAAGCTCGACTGCGCCCTCAACGTCTGCGGCGACGGCATCATCGGCCCGCTGGAGGGCTGCGACGACGGCAACGCCGTCGACGACGACACGTGCACCAACGCCTGCACCGTCCCGCCGTGCGGCGACGGCATCGTCCAGGCCACCGAGGCCTGCGACGACGGCAACACCGACAACACCGACGCCTGCACCAATGCATGCACCGCCGCCGCCTGCGGCGACGGCTTCACCCAGGCCGGCGAGGCCTGCGACGACGGCCCCGACAACAGCGACGGCGGCGACTGCACGCTCGCCTGCGCCCTCGCCACCTGCGGCGACGGCCTCGTCCACGATCAGGGCAGCGGCGGCGAGGAGTGCGACGAGGGCCTCGCCAACGGCCCCGGCCACGCCTGCCTCGCCGATTGCAGCCTCAACGTCTGCGGCGACGGCGACCTCGGCCCCGGCGAGGCCTGCGACGACGGCAACCTCGCCGGCGGCGACGGCTGCGGCCCGATGTGTACCCTCGAGGCGTGCGGCAACGAGATCGTCGACGCCGGCGAGCAGTGCGACGACGGCCAGGACGGCGATCCGACCGACGGCTGCACCGACGCGTGCCTGCTGCCGACCTGCGGCGACGGCTTCGTCCAGCCCAGCCTGGGCGAGCAGTGCGACGACGGGGCCGGCAACAGCGACGGCGGGGCCTGCACGAACAGCTGCAAGCTCGCGACCTGCGGCGACGGCCTCGTCCACCTCGCTGTCGAGCAATGCGACGACGGGGCCGGCAACGCCAACACCCACGCCTGCAAGCTCGATTGCACCCTGGCCTACTGCGGCGACGGCTTCGTCGGCCCCGGCGAGGGCTGCGACGACGCCGACGCCATCGACAACGACACCTGCAGCAACGCCTGCAAGCCGCCGACCTGCGGCGACGGGTTCAAGCAGGGCCCCGAGCAGTGCGACCTCGGGCCGCTCAACGACAACACCGGCGATTGTACCCTCGCCTGCACCCTCGCCGCCTGCGGCGACGGCTTCGTGCAGGCCGGGGAGGAGTGCGACGACGGCAACGGCGACACCCACGACGCTTGCCTCGACACGTGCCACATCGCCTTCTGCGGCGACGGCGTGAAGCAGACGGGCGTCGAGGGCTGCGACGACGGCGACAACCCCGACTTCGGCGACGGCTGCAACCCCGGCTGCATCGCCCCCAAGCGCGTGTTCATCACCAGCACCACCTGGACCGGCAGCGGCGTGGGCACGATCGGCGGCGCCAAGACCAAGTGCCAGGAGCGCGCCGTCGCGGCCGGCCTCGGCGGCACCTGGGACGCGTGGATCAGCAATCACAACAGCAGCCCGGCGCTGCGCTTCGTCAAGTCGACGACCCACTACGCCCGCGTCGACGGCCCCGAGATCGCGCAGAGCTGGGAGGACCTGACCGACGGCAGCCTCGACGCGCCGATCAACGTCGATGAATTCGGCGCGCCCGTGGCTCAGGCCACCGCGTGGACCGGCACCGCCGCCAACGGGACCGCCCTCGCCGATCACTGCTTCAGCTGGACCCTGTCCAGCTACAAGGGTTACGACGGCCGCAGCGACGCCACCGACTTCAACTGGACCGCGCGCTCGCTCGCCCTCAGCCCCGCCTGCTCGGTTCAGCAGCGCCTGTACTGCTTCGAGCAATGAGCCCGGCCCTCACACCATCGACCTCTTTTGGAGATTTCACCGTCATGTTCATTCACATCCGACCCATTCATCGCGTGCGCGCGGGCCTCCTCGCCGCCGGGCTCCAACTCATCCCGGCCTGCGACGGCGCCGTCGACGTCTCCGTCGACATCAACGTCTCGACCGCCGGCAGCGCCTGCGGCGACGGTCAGCTCGACCCCGGCGAGCAGTGCGACGACGGCCCGGCCAACGGCCCCGGCCAGGCGTGCCACGCCGACTGCCAGCTCAACGTCTGCGGCGACGGCGACCTCGGCCCTGGCGAGCAATGCGACGACGGCGACGACAACGGCCCCGACGCCCCCTGCACCGCCGAATGTCAGCCAGCGGCCTGCGGCGACGGCTTCGTCGGGCCCGGCGAGGCCTGCGACGACGGCAACGCGATCGAGACCGATCTATGCACCTCCGCCTGTGTCCCCGCCGCCTGCGGCGACGGCCACCCTCAGCCCGGCGAGCAGTGCGACGACGGCCCGGCCAACGGCCCCAACGCGGCGTGTCGCAGCAATTGCACGACCAACGTCTGCGGCGACGGCGACATCGGCCCCGGCGAGGCCTGCGACAACGGCCCGAGCAACGCCGACAACGCCGCGTGCAAGCTCGACTGCGCCCTCAACGTGTGCGGTGACGGCCACGTCGGCCCGATGGAGGGCTGCGACGACGGCAACGCGATCGACCTCGACGCCTGCAGCAACACCTGCGTCGCCGCCACCTGCGGCGACGGCCTCGTGCAGGCCACCGAGGCCTGCGACGACGGCAACGCGATCGACACCGACCTCTGCACCACCGCCTGCACCCCCGCGGCCTGCGGCGACGGCCACCTTCAGCCCGGCGAGGCCTGCGACGACGGCCTCGAGAACAGCGACGGCGGCGACTGCACGCTCGCCTGCGCGCTCGCGACCTGCGGCGACGGCCTGCTTCACGATCAGGGCAGCGGCGGCGAAGAGTGCGACGAGGGGCCCGCCAACGGCCCCGGTCAGGCCTGCCTCGGCGATTGCACCGTCAACGTCTGCGGTGATTGGGACCTCGGCCCCGGCGAGGCCTGCGACGACGGCAACGTCGCCCCCGGCGACGGCTGCAGCCCGATCTGCGCCCTCGAGACCTGCGGCAACGCGATCGTCGATCCGGGCGAGGCCTGCGACGACGGCCAGGACGGCGACCAGGACGACGGCTGCACCGATCAATGCGCTGTCCCCACGTGCGGCGACGGCCACGTGCAGGCCAGCCTCGGCGAGCAGTGCGACGTCGGCCCGGGTAACAGCGACAGCGGCGCATGCACCCTGAGCTGCGCGCACGCCGTGTGCGGCGACGGCCACGTGTGGGCCGAGGTCGAGCAATGCGATCAGGGCGCGGGCAACGGCAACGACAAGCCGTGCAAGCTCGACTGCACGGGGGCCGTCTGCGGCGACGGCGTGGTCGGCCCCGGCGAGGCCTGCGACGACGCCGACGAGGACGACGACGACGAGTGCACCAGCGCCTGCAAGGCCATGACCTGCGGCGACGGCGTGGTCCAGATCGGCGAGCAGTGCGACCACGGCCCGGCCAACGACAACCTCGGCGCCTGCACCCTGTTCTGCCTGCAGGCCAGCTGCGGCGACGGCTTCATCCAGGCCGGCGAGACCTGCGACGACGGCGACGACGACGACAGCGACGCCTGCGTCGCCTGCCAGGCCCCCGCCTGCGGCGACGGTGCCGTGTGGGCCGGCCACGAGCAGTGCGACGACGGCAACAACGCCGACGGTGACGGCTGCAACGCCGACTGCACCGTCCCCAAGCGCGTGTTCGTCACCGCCATCGCCTACAACGGCAACCTCGGCGGTCTCGCCGGCGCGAAGGCCAAGTGCCAGGCCCGCGCCGACGCGGCCGACCTCGGCGGCGTCTGGGACGCCTGGCTCGGCACCACGGACAGCCTGCCCGTGTCCCGCTTCACCCTCTCGACCGCCGGCTACCAGCGCCTCGACGGCACGATCGTGGCCGACGATTGGGCCGACCTCGCCGACGGCACGCTCGACGCGCCGATCAACATGAACGAGTTCGGCGGCATCGTCGGCTCGGAACTCGTCTGGACCGGCACCGATCAAAACCTGAACGCGTCCCTCAGCCACTGCAACAAATGGGTGCAGAGCAACAACAATTGGCTGTCCACCGTCGGCTCGACCCTCGCGGTCGACTCCAAGTGGTCCTACACCGCGGGGCTCATGTGCGGCCTGCAGGCCCGCCTCTATTGCTTCGAACAGTGACCTGTCCGCGCGACCTCACGAATCATAGGAGTCTTTCCATGCACAACCCGATCTTTCGTACCATCGTCCTTCGCGCGGGCCTGCTCACGGGCGCGCTGCTGCTCGCCACCACCGGCTGCGACGCCGACGTCAGCGTCGACCTCGACGTCGACCCGCCGAACCTCACGGGCGGCGGCGGCGGCAACCTCGGCGTCTGCGGCGACGGCCAGCTCGGCCTCGGCGAGCAGTGCGACCACGGCCCCGACAACGGCCCCGGCCAGATCTGCCGCAGCAATTGCCAGCTCAACGTCTGCGGCGATTACGAGCTCGGCCCCGAAGAGGAGTGCGACCACGGCCCCGCCAACGGCGACCACAAGGCCTGCACCTCGCAGTGCTCGCACGCCGTGTGCGGCGACGGCCTCGTCGGCCCGGGCGAGGCGTGCGACGACGGCAACGACGTCGACGGCGACGCCTGCACCAACGCCTGCGCCCTCGCCTCCTGCGGCGACGGCATCACGCAGCCGCCCGAGCCCTGCGACGACGGCAACGCCGTCGACGACGACGCCTGCAGCAACACCTGCGCGGCGGCGGTCTGCGGCGACGGCGTCCTCCAGTCCGGCGCCGGCGAGCAGTGCGACGACGGCCCCGCCAACGGCCCCAGCGCCGCCTGCCGCGCCAACTGCCTGGTCAACGTCTGCGGCGACGGCGACCTCGGCCCCGGCGAGCAGTGCGACAACGGCCCGAACAACGCCGACCAGGCCGCATGCACCCTCGGCTGCGCGATCAACGTGTGCGGCGACGGTCACGTCGGTCCGCTGGAGGGCTGCGACGACGGCAACGACGTCGACGACGACGCCTGCACCAACGCCTGCACCGTCCCGACCTGCGGCGACGGCATCGTCCAGGCCAACGAGGCCTGCGACGACGGCAACGCCAGCGACATCGACGCCTGCACCACCGCCTGCACCATCGCGGCCTGCGGCGACGGCTTCCTCCAGGCCGGCGAGGCCTGCGACGACGGCGCGAACAACAGCAACGGCGGCGACTGCACGCCGGCGTGCAAGCACGCCGTCTGCGGCGACGGCCTCGTCCACGACCAGGGCAGCGGCAGCGAGGCCTGCGACAACGGCCCGAACAACGGGCCGCAGCAGGGCTGCCTCGCCGGTTGCAAGCTCAACGTCTGCGGCGACGGCGACCGCGGCCCCGGCGAGGGCTGCGACGACGGCAACCTCGTCGGAAACGACGGCTGCAGCCCGCTGTGCGCGCTCGAGGTGTGCGGCAACGGGGTCGTCGATCCGGGCGAGCAATGCGACGACGGCATGGATCACGACCAGGACGACGGCTGCACCGATCTCTGCCGCCTCCCCGCGTGCGGCGACGGCTTCATTCAGGCCAGCCTCGACGAGCAGTGCGACACCAGCAACCTCAACAGCAACAGCGGCGCCTGCACCCTGAGCTGCCAGCCCGCCGTGTGCGGCGACGGCCTGCTGTGGCTGTCCGTCGAGCAGTGCGACGGCGGCGAGGACAACGGCGAGGACCAGCCCTGCAAGCCCGACTGCACCGGCGCCATCTGCGGCGACGGCTTCATCGGTCCCGGTGAGGCCTGCGACGACGCCAACCTCGTCGACAACGACGGCTGCACCAACGCGTGCAAGCTGCCGTCCTGCGGCGACGGCCTGGTCCAGCCCGCCGAGCAGTGCGACGAGGGCGCGGGCAACAACAACACCGGCACCTGCACCCTCGCGTGCAAGCTCCCGGCTTGCGGCGACGGCTTCGTCCAGGCGAGCGAGGCCTGCGACGACAAGAACATCACGCAGACCGACGGCTGCCTGAACAACTGCCAGCTCCCCACGTGCGGCGACGGCTACGTCTGGACCGGGCAGGAGCAGTGCGACGACGGCAACAACGTCGAGGGCGACGGTTGTTTCGCGTGCGCGCCCGCCAAGCGGGTGTTCGTCACCAGCACGACCTACAACGGCAACCTCGGCGGCATCACCGGCGCCGCCACGAAATGCCAGGACCGGGCCACCGCGGTCGGCCTCGGCGGCACCTGGGACGCCTGGATCAGCACCGACGCCAGCACCCCGTCGACGCGCTTCGTGTCCCCCATGGCCGGTTATCGGCGGATCGACGGGGCGATCGTCGCCAACACCCTCGCCGATCTGACCGACGGCACGCTCGACACCGCCATCAGCGTGTCCGAATCCGGCACCACCGTCACGGCGGACGTGTGGACCGGCAGCAACGAGGCCGGCCAGGTCTACCTCCCCAACTGCAACAACTGGACCTCGAGCAGCTCCGGGGTCATCGGGATGACCGGGCGCAGCAATTCGGCCACGGGGACCTGGACCTACTACCTCACCACCACGTGCAACGGTACTCGTCGCCTCTATTGCTTCGAGATCTAGCCGTTGATTCAGGCCACGCTCCCGAGCACGTGCGACCGCTCGGGAGCGCCGGCCTGCGAACGAACACGCACGCGTCGCCTCGATCGCTTCGAGGCTGATTCAGGTCGCGCTCCCGAGCCCGTTCGAGCGCTCGGGAGCGCGAACGTCAACCTCGGTGGCACGTACACCGTGCGCATCGCCTCGATGGTTTGGCGACCGTTGCTTCAGGTGCGCTCCCCCACCACGTTCGAGCGCCTCCTTGGCGTCACCCAACCCGAAGGCCTCCCCGACCGAAGCTCGCGGTCCGCTCACGCAGCCGCGCACACGATCGGCGGCCCGAACGTCCCGCCCTCGCCACGCAAGCGGCGGCGGAACGCACCCGGCGCCTCGCCCGCGTGGCGCTTGAACGCGCGGCTGAACGCGAACTCCGAGTCATACCCCACCTCGACCGCGATGGCCGCCAGCGAATCGTCGCTCTCGACGAGCCGCCTCGCCGCGCGCTGCATGCGGACCGCCGTCAGATGGCGCAGCGGCGGGACGCCCTGCTCGGCGAGGAAGCGGCGGGCGAACGCGGCGCGAGACAGGCCCGCCGCGCTCGCCAGCGCCGCCACCGTCCAGCGCTCGGTCGGCTTCGCCTGCATGAGCTGGAGCGCCCGCGCGATCCGCCGATCGACGCTGCGTCCACCTGCGTGGGCGCGGCGATGGCTGTGCAGCGTGTATGCCAGCAGCGGCGGCAACAGCGAGCGCGCCAGCGCCTCCTGGCCCGCGCCCGGGTCCGCGAGCGCGGCGCGCAGCAGCTGTACGATCGTCGAGAGGCCCGCCGAGCGGCGCACCTCCGCCGCCGGCAGATGGACCACGGGCGCGAGCGCGGGCAGCTCCGCGACCGCCCCCGCGTACGTCGCCGAGAGCAGCTCGGCCTGCGACGCGCGAGCGCCGGGCGGCGGCGGGAGGCAGCGCAAGCGCGGCTCGGGGGACGCAGCCCTGGCCGGCTCCGCGCCGACGAGCACGAGGTCGCCGGGCGCGAGCTCGAGGATCCGCTCCTCGCCCTGCACGAGCTGAAACGAGCCCTCCACGACCACGTGCAGGCTCGGCAACTCGCCCGCGTCCACCTGCCACGGCGGCGTCCCATGACGCCTGGACACCGTCACGCCGCGAGGGAGCTGCTCGTCGAACTCGTCCGCCATGGTTCGATGGTGGCTCGCGCCGGGCCCGCCTGTCCAGCGGGCCCCCGCGAATCGAGACGCTCGGGCATGACGACGCGCTTCGTGGACATGGCGTGCAGGCCGCGGCCGCCGGATGCTCGGAGCATGCCGGACCCCGATCCCGACCCGAGCGAGCCGCACGAGGACCGGCCGCGCGTCCCCGCGTTGGCCGACGAACTGCGCCGAAGCCTGCTGAAGAGCCGGACGGTGCTGATCTTCGGCGAGATCACCAGCGAGCTCGCGCAGGCGACGACGGCCCAGCTGCTCGCGCTCGCCAGCGAGAGCGACCAGCCGATCCGCGTCGTCATCCACTCGCCCGGGGGGCACGTCGAGTCGGGCGACACCATCCACGACGTGATTCGCTTCATCCGTCCCGAGGTCAAGATGATCGGCACCGGCTGGGTCGCCAGCGCGGGCGCGCTGATCTTCGTCGCCGCCCGGCGAGAGAACCGCTTCGCGCTGCCGAACACGCGCTTCCTCCTGCACCAGCCGAGCGGCGGCCTGCGCGGGCCCGCGGCCGACATCGAGATCGAGGCGGTCCAGATCGCCGCCATGCGCGAGCGCCTCAACCGGATCTTCGCCGCCGCCACCGGCCAGGACCTCGCCACGCTCACCCGCGAGACCGAGCGCAACCTGTGGATGAACGCCCGCCAGGCCCAGGCGTACGGCCTCGTGTACCGCGTGATCGAGCGCGGGGAGGAGGTCTGAGCCGCTGCTTGCGGGTCAGACCGCGCACCCCCCCGGCCTGAACCACTGCCTGAACCACTGATAGATCTTTGGGATGAGGCGTATGTAGGGCTCTACGTCGCTGCAGCCCCGGTGGTCACGCGAGGTCTGAGGGAATCACGCGGTCCGATTTTTCGTCATCAATGACACAATCCGTGCCGCCGAGGTGCCGAGCCCTCGAGGGCCCGCGAAGTGCACCGGCGGCGAGAGCTCCCGGCGCTCGGGCTCCTTGAAGCGACCCGTCTCCCGACACCAGTGGAGGGTGCCGCTCATCATCTTCTGGAGCTGTTCGACGTACCACTCGAGCCCCTCGCGAGCGTGTGCCGAGAGCCCGAGGTCGTCGGAGAGCGCCGGCAACTCGGTGGCGACGACGTGCTCGAACTGCTGCGCCCGGGCGGTCATCAGGTCATTCACCACCTGGACGGCCTCGTCCTTCCCACAGTCGAGGAACCGCTCCACGACCAGCACGAAGTTGTGGATCTCGCCCTCGACTTCCATCTCTCTCTGGTAGGAGTAGAGGTCGTTGAGCAGGCCGACGTAATCCGAGTACGCGTTCTCCAGCGAGCGCATCGGTCGGGCGCGGAGGACCTCGGAGGGGATCGCAGCGCCCTGCTGCCCGAGCCGGCAGAAGACCGTCGTGAGCTCGGCGCCGCACGTCCACCTGCGCATCTCGACGTAATCGATCGGATCCGGGATCCGGTGCTGGATCCGGTTCTGGAGCTGCCATAGCCAGCTCTCCACGGTGCCCTCGATCACCTTGCGGAGCTTTCGCCGATCGTCCACGGAGAGCGGCGCGGCCGTGCGCTCCCAGAGGTCCGCGAGGCCGAGCTCGAACGACGTGGTCGGGGGTGGGGTGACGCCGAGCTCGATCGGCATGAACGAAGATAGCCGCTTGACGAACACCTTGGCGCCCGCCATGTCGCGGGTGCTCCCGTAGACCACCGGGAAGTAATCGTCGCCGTACGTCCCCCAGGTGATCCAGCCCGCGCTCAGGTCGAGAGCATCGGCCGAGGCGTCCGGGGAGCACCTCGCCGAGAAGTAGGCGATATCGAAGGCCTCGAGCTCACGCTCGGTCCAGCCGCTGTGGCCGACGACGTGGGGCACGGGCCCGGTGAAGCCGATGCGGCGCGCCCATTCCTTGAGGCGCTGCCTGGCACCGTCGAGGTGGGGGTTCGTCCCCGTGGAGAAGGGCATGTAGAAATCGGGCAGAGTCGTCGGGCCGACGCGCTGGTAGGGGACGTGGGAGAAATTCTTCCACCTCTTGAGCCCGAGGGCGCCGGAGGAGGCGAGGCGCGCGGCCGAGGTCCCGAGGCCCGTCGGGCCCTTGGGGAGGAGCAAGCTGCTCGATGCGCCCTTGTTCATGTAGCGGCTGGAGCGCATATGCCACTCGTGGCCGCCGGACTGCCAGTCCTGAAGCCCTCGGATGTAGGTGAGGACGTGGGCGCGCTCGATCGGGTCGAGGGCGTGCTCTTCGAAGAGGGAGGGCAGCTCGGTGCAGGCGGTGTTCTCGAACTGCTGGAGGCGGGAGGTGAGCAGATCGTTGACGAGATCGGCGGCGCGCGGGGTATCGACGTCGAGGAAGCGCTCCATCACGAGGATCGCGTTGGAGAGCTCGCCCTCCTCCTGGATCTCACGCTGGTAAGAGAAGATGTCATTACGCAGGTGGACGGCGTCGGAGAAGGCGTCCTTGAGCACGAGCATGGGGCGAGAGGCGGCGATGCGGTCGGGGACCTCGACGAAGACGGCGTGCTCGACGAGGTCGGCGGACCAGGGGGCGCCGCCGACCTTTCGTCGCATCTCGATGTATTCGATGGGGTTGGCGACGCGCTGCCCGCTGATGTTGGACAGCTCCCACGTGGACTCGTCGAGGAGGTTCTTGGTGCTCTCGAAGAAGCGCCGGCGCCAGGCGACGGATTTGGAAGGGACCGTGCGGTACCAGAGGTCGGCGAGGCCACGTTCGACGGGGTTGGTCGGCTCGGGCGGGGTGGCGTCGAGGTCGACCGGCATGAACAAGGGGAGCCGGTCGAGGTATTTCTTGGCGCCGGCCTGATCCTGGGGGCGCTTGTAGGTCTCGAGGAAGTGGTCGTCGAAATAGAAGACCCAGACGTACCAATCAGTGATGAGGTCGAGCTCGGGGCCGGGCGCCTCGGGGTGGGTGTAGGCGCAGAGCAATGCGTAGTCCATCGCGTCGAGCTTCGCCTCGCTCCAGATGTTGGGATCGGCCTCGCCGGGTGGCGGATCCAAGATCCCCACCTTCCGCGCCCATGCCTTCGTGTGGGCTCGGGCGCCCTCGAGGTTGGGGTTCAAGCGCGCGGGCCAGGGGACGTAGAAATCCGGCAATTCAAAGGGCTGCTTGCCTTCCGCTTCCGCCACGATCACACCTCGCGGGCTCCATAGCAGCCACCATCACGTCCCGTCAACACCGGCACCCGCGCGCTTGTCGGTGTGGAAGCCGCGTGTCGGCGGACTACCGCGGTCGGATGAGCGAGCTGAGGAGCGCGTCGCGCCGGCGCCACCCGCGCAGCCAGGCGCCGCTCACGGCCACGGTCGCGGCCGGCCGCGCGAAGTGGCACAGGGGTAGACGCGCGTGTTGTCCCCTCGCGCTCATCTTCGCCCGAGGCACGCCGGACAGAATCCGCCGAGCTCGACAAAACGAGGGCGACAGATTGCATGGTGAACCAGATTTGTCATGTTGGCCGAGAGATCCCCGCCACACGAATATCAACCGCCGCGGAGCCGCGAACCGAGTCGGCTGCGGCCGCTGAGGCGTTCCGCTCGCTTGAGATGGGTTCGCCACAGTCGCGGGCTGAAGTCCATTTGAGACTATCGGAGGGCGCAACAATGGTAGAACCCGACAACCTTCGATATACGAAGCTATCGCTCAACACCGGATCCGGTGCGATCCCCGCGCTCGGCTTCGGCACACTGATTCCGGACCCCATAGCAACCAGAAACGCGACCAAGGCGGCGCTGGAAGCAGGATTTCGTCTGCTCGACACTGCGGAACGTTACCGGACCGAAAAAGAGGTCGGCGAAGCGATGCAGGAGGTGTTCAAGGCGGGGAAGATCGAGCGGCAGGACGTGTTTCTCGTCACGAAACTCTGGAACAACAATCATCGTCCTGAACGCGCCAAACTCGCCTTCGAGGCCAGTCTCAAGAGGCTCGGGCTCGACTACGTCGATCTCTATCTCATCCACACCCCCTTTGCGTTCCAACCTGGAGACGACCAAGACCCGAGGGATGCGAACGACCAGGTAATCTACGACAAAGGGGTGACGTTGCTGGATACGTGGAGAGCGTTGGAGGGCCTCGTGGACGAGGGCAAGTGCAAGGCCATCGGAGTCTCCGACTTCAGCCTGGAACAGGTGAAAGAGATCTTTGAAGCCTCGAGGATCAAGCCCGCGGTCGTTCACGTCGAATCCCATCCGTATCTCCCGCAATGGGAGCTGTTGGACTATTGCCGAAAGAATGGCATCGTGCTGCAAGCTTTCGCGCCGCTGGGACATGGCCTCCCGCCCAAGCTGCTGGAAGATCCGGTGATCACCGCCATCGCCAAGCGAGTCAACAAGACCCCCGCGCAGGTCTTGCTCGCCTGGGCTATCCAGCGCGGCACGGCCCTCCTGACCACCTCGAAGACCCCCAGCAGGATCAAGGAGAACTTTGAACTCTCCACCCTCCCTGAAGACGCCATGAGGGACATCAGCGAAGGAATCAAGTCGCGGGTCAGGTTCAACCTCGTGGCGGAGACCGGCGTTCCCGGCTTCATTCCGAGAGGAAAGTGAGGTCGAGACGGTCGCCAGGTCCGGATGTCCCGGACGAACACGTAGATCGCGCCCAATTCGACGGCACTATTGTTGGCGGCGTCTTCGTCGACACCGACCGATGAACGCTCCTTGAGCGCAGCGCTGACCGCCCGAACCTTGCCTTTGCGCGATGACGCGATGCGATACGTCCATGCTTCGTTCTTTCGCTCGAAGACGTGCGCAGCGCCGGCATCAGGGGCGAACAGGTTGGCTTCGTTGCTGCCGGCTCGGCGAGGATGATGGTAATCATCTCGTCTTGCCCGCACGCCGTGCGGATCGCCTCCGCTCGCCCGGGTTGGAGGTCGAGCGCGTGGAGCGCTTAGGTATCCACCGGTCGTCGCTTCTCCTGCGCCTTGACCACCGCGGATTCGCGGCGCTGGGTTCGACTTGACCGGCTCCTCGCAGTGGTCTAGCGTGTCGCATGTGGGATCATCGAGCCACCAGGAGCGCCGACCATGAGCGTGGTGGATCCAACTCGACGTGACCCCCAGGCGTCCACAAGTAGCGACGAGCGCTCGGAAGAGCCCACCCTCGCCCAGCTCCTCGACGCCCCCGTGGGTCGCCACGAGCCGGTTCGGCCCGCTGGCGGCTGCATGGTTGCGGAGTGTACCGACGAGCGCCATCCGACCCTCCAGGGGCGTGTGCGTGTCCGCTTCGTCGACCCGGCGGGCCGTGAGCACGAGTCGTGGGTGCCGACATGTCACGGGCTCGCGGTGCGGATCGGCGATCGTGTGCTCATGGTCCAACCGGCCAACAGCGACGAATGGATCGTCACCGGCGTCATCGACGGCTTCGCCGCCCGGCCGCGGGTCGAACCTCGGCCGGTCGCGGCGCTCGAGCTCCGACCCGACGAGGCGCTGCACGTCGTTTCGAGCGCGGGCGAGCCGCTGATCGAGATCTCACAGCAAGCTGGCGGCCCCACCGTCCGCCTCCTGCGCCCCGACGTCCGCGTCGAGCTCGCGGGCAAGCTAGCGATCAGCGCCGAGGCCATCGAGCTCGAGGCTGTGCGCGGCCAGGTGAAGATCAAGGCCAGCGACGACGTGGTGGTCCAGGGCGAGGTCGTGCGGCTCAACTGAGCCCGTCGGATCAATCTGTCCGTGGGGACAGCAGGCCGCGCTCGGCGAGCATGTACTCGATGGCGACCAGGATCGGGCCCTTGACCTCGATGTCGCAGCCATTGTAGGCCGGGCCGGCGCGCCAGCCCTTCGGATCCCAATGGTGGCGGAAGCCGGTCTTTTGCCGGCAGCCGATGATCATCCCCGCCCGCCCTGCGCCGAGGCGAAGGTAGGTGCCGACAAGCTCCTCTTTGCCGTCATCGACGTGCATCTCGTCAGTGTACGTTGAGAGTGCGGCGTTGCCCCGGGTCTCGGTCATGCGCCCGATCTCGATCGAAGCTGGCAGACGCACCACCCGCTCGCGCAGCCCGAGGGTCCGCCGCAGCCGCAGCGCGTCGCCGGTGACCGAGATCCGGGCCTTGAATCGGCCTGACGCGGCCATCAGGAGCATCACCAGCGGTATGAATATTACCGGGAGGAACGGTAGGACCATCGTTCGCGCTTCATCGGACTTCAGGTCGCTCGACGCTAGCACGATCCCGAGGATGATTATGGTGGCCACGAGCGCGCCGATCGACGCACCCATCATCCTCCGGTCGATGCCGACCCACGCGAGCGCCGGCGCCTGCGATTTGTGAGCCGTGGCCAGGTGTTTGTCGAGGTTTTTGGCCCGCAGGCTCACCGCGCATACCGGACACGGCAGCTTGGCTTGCGGATGCGCGGCCGCCAGCATGCGCGCCGTGGTCAGGCCGGAGGTCGACGGGGTGGGCGAGGTCATGGGTTCACTTGGGACCGGCTCTACGCAGGTCTCGCAGGGTTGCCGGACAGTCATAGACAACCTTGGCCTCGCCGTCGATGTGAAGTTCGACCGGGATCTTGGCGTGGATCCCGGGCACGAACACCCGCGGCAGCTCGGCGTGGCGGGCCACGTAGGTCAACGACACGCGGAGCTTGTCCGGCTCGATCAAGACATTGTTCAACTGCGGCCAGCCGACGTAGAACGAGCCTTCGATCTTCCAGCCGAGCTTCGGCGGCGCCGGCAGCTCAAACTGGATCCGCGGGTGCTCCGGGTGCATGCCCTCGACCGCGATCGGCGTGCGGGCGGCGATCGACGGGAACACCAGCCCCATCGCGCCCTCTTGTAGGGCCTGCGGGGCGGTGTTTACGCCGCCGCTCAGCGCGTGGTAGTCGACCGGAAGTAGCCCGTGCTCGACCTCGGCCAGCGGCGCCCCGGGCGGCGGATGGTACCACGCCTCGGCGCCGAGCCAGCACAGGCGATGAAACATGTAGGCGCTCGTGAAGTCAAAGCAAGCTGGTAACGGCTGGCGGTACCACAGCCGCGGGTCGCCCGTGACCAGCGTCTCGGGCTTCAAGAGCTGCCGCGGGTCCTCCAGATTGGGCAGCACGATCCCCTCGCAAGGTTCGTCGACGACCACATAGCCGCGTCCGAAGGGGTTTCGAGGGTACATCCCCGGGTGATCAAATTGCAGCCGCCCGTGGTCCGCGATCGTCTTCGGCGGCTCGACGGGGGTTCGAGGATCCCAGCCCCCGTATGCATGCGTCCAGGCGATGGGCATCGTGACGAACGGGGTCGGCGCGCCGAAGCGAAGCGCGCCGCGCCCGGTCCACGCGACGCTCCGGTCCCCAAACACCTGGATTGCCCGGGCTCGCTCGCCGACGACCACGCGGACGCGATGCGAGGTCACCGGCCGGCCGCGCGGCGCGTACGCCTGGCCACGGACGGCGACATCGGTCTCGAGCTTGTTGGGCCAAAAGTCGCTCCCGGGCGCCCATCGGGGCGTCACGTCGGGCTCGCGGACGTCATGAAAGAGCGGCTCGACGGCGCCGCGACGGCAGCGGCCGTCGACGATGTCGTACGTGAACTTCACCAACCCATAGACGAACTCGGGCATGGTGGCGGGCGGGAAGAAGTCGACGACCGCGTCGTACCCGTCATGGATCGGCTTGCGCGGGCTCATAATGAATTGGGCAGCGGCGAGGAGGCCCGGCTGTTGGAGATCGTGGTCTTGCCGTCGGGGCCGGTTGTCGTGGTTTGATTGTGGAACCCGTTAAAGGGATCGGAGATGTCGGTATTGGTCTTCGTGGTTCCCTTCCCCCATTGATGCGAGATGCTGTCCTGGCCGAGGCCGAGTGGGTGATTGTTGGCGACCCCGGCGCCGCTGGTGTCGAGTTCTCCGCTGGCCGTGCCCGCCTGACCCGACACCCCGGCCTTCCCGCCCCAGCCCGAGCTGTTCGTGTGACTGACGCTGACCGACGGTGTCACCGAGAGGAAGGGTCCGCCGATCTGCAGGCCGACGCTGGCCGAGCCCTCACCCGTGAGCCCGATCTGCACCGCCCCGACCAGGACCCCCACCCCTTGCTTCACAGCCCACTGCTGCCAAGCTTTCTGGGTCCCAGGGAGCAACTGGCCGATGAATTCGGACTTCAGCAACTGCGCCACCGTGGCGCCGCCGCGGCTCTGGGCGATGGTCTTCCCCGCACCGCGGCCGAAGCCCTGGGTGCCGCCATTCCAGCGGAACAAAAGAGCGTCGAGGAGCATCCCGGCCGCGACCGCGAAGACCCCCGCCAGCCAGTCGAGCAGGCTTATGTGGACGGTGACCGTGTTGAGGTGGCTGGTCGGCGCGTCGGCCAGCGGCATGCTGATCGGATTGGCGCAGTAGGTCATCGGCGTCGGCGGCCACGCGATCGCGGTCATGCCCGCGACCGGCTTGCCGTTCATCTTCACCGTGCTGGCGCTGAAGTTGGCCTTCCGCGACGAGAACGGGATATGCACAAGGGTCAGCATGTTGTTGGGCGCCGGGGCGATCTGGAGATGCGGGATGAACTTGCCGCAGTCGTGCCCAGCGAGGCAGATCGCCATGCCCTGGTGGAACACGCTGGTGGTGAACTGGCTCCCGCCGAGGGCGTAGCCAGGCGGCCACCAAGCGTTGACCGGTGATTCGAGGGCGCAGGCCGCCAGCGACAGCGGCAAGCCCGGCAGCGGCGGCGGAATCGGCGGAAAAGGCGGCAGCGGGATGAAGTTGTGGGTCGCTGTCAGCGGTACGACCAGGTTGAGACAGATGTCTCGCTGAATCGTTACTTTGGTCACTCGATCCACCCCTTCTCTAGCCGCAGCCGGAACGAGCGCCGCGTTGTGGGCGTCACGTCCGGCATCGTGAAAAAATAACGATACACGAGATAAAAGCGCGACTGCTCCGGCAGCAGCATCAGCAAGTGCGGCTCGAGCTCGCGGGTGCCGGTACGAGGCCCGAACTCGTAGTCGGCCAGGACCCGCAGGCGCGGCAAGCGGAAGCTCCACGGGGCCCCTGGGGTCATGCCGCGCAGGAGCACCGGCGCGTCGGCGCTCGGGATCGGCAAGATCCAGTCCGGGTGGGCCCGGTGATAGACCTGCGCGAGCATCTCCTGCTGGCTCAGCCCCTCACCGCGGGCCTTGAAATGATCGTGCGCGCGCTGCAAATGGACGCCGATGTCCATCGGCACGGTGGCCCAGCAGTACGGGCGCGGGTCGTCGTTCCAGTCCACGATCAGGTGCTGCGGGTGCTCGATGTTGGGCAGCGCTCGCCGGTAGTCCGGGGCCAGGCAGGGGAAGCCGGCCGGGGCCTTGAACGCGGCGCCGACGTCCTTGGCTAGCCGCGCGGCGTCGAGGCCGCGCCCGAATCGATTCATCGAGTGCTCGAGCTCGATAATGCTGTGCTCGTCGATTCTGCACTCGACCGAGCCGCCGTAGGCGCGCTCCCATGTCAAGGGGATCGCATCGAAGCGGGCTGCCTCGGAGATCCGGGCGCCTCTGCCGGAGCCGATCCAGTGGCGGTCGCCAGTGACATTGACGCTGCGGCGGTGGTCCCCGACAGCGAGCTCAACCTGCTGCCACGAGCGCCCGTTGCCGTACGCCGCTCCGAGCACGATCACCTCGAGCGCTCGGTCCCGGCGGGGCACGGCGTCCGACGGGAACGCACCAAATTCGGTCGGCTCATCGGCGTCGAAGAGCGGCACCGGATCCTGCGTATCGAGCCGCGTGCACTGGTCCTCGCCGACCATGAAGGTCGCCTTGGCAGTCAACATTCCGTAGCGGTGCGGCGTCCCCTCAAGGGTGGAGACTCTGATCTGCGCGACGACCGGTGTGCGATTGATGAGCTCCATATGCCTCGCTGACCGCGCCGCTACCGAATCCGCGTCGCACCCGATAGCACCTGCCTCCGGGCTCCGAATGCTAGCGCCGACGCGCGCCGCTCGCAACGCCCGCGGCCGCCGCCTGCACGTGTCGGATCGTCGTTTTCGCGCGCTCGCACAGCATCGACATGGTCTCAGTTCCCCGTTCTGGTGAGGTGGGCGAATTTGACTGGTAAACAGCCGCCCCTCCACGAGTGCGCTCGACCGGCCTTAGTTGAGCTTGACCT
Source organism: Nannocystis punicea (assembly GCF_026965555.1). Taxonomy (GTDB): domain Bacteria; phylum Myxococcota_A; class Polyangia; order Nannocystales; family Nannocystaceae; genus Nannocystis; species Nannocystis punicea. The sequence continues at coordinate 9,315,733 of NZ_CP114040.1, forward strand.
CCGAGCCCAAGATCTCGTTGAGCCCGCTCGCCTCGCTGCTGATCGACAACGCCGATATCTTGATCCCGTCCGGCGTGATCGTGATCGTGCTACCCCCGACCTCGATCTTGAGCTCCTCGGTCGCGCTGAGCTTGAGCTTCTTGCCGTGAACGTCGACCACGTTCAACCCAAAGATGGAGACCGCGTCACTCGACGTCAGCTTCGCCTTCCCCTTGCTCCCCATGGTTAGCGTCGAGCTCGTCGATTCCAGCGACACGGCCAGCTTGCCAGACAGGCTCAACGTGTTCGTCCTCGACATGAGGGACGCGGCCTGCTTGCCGAGCAGGCTCAGCGAGCTCGTCTTCGCCTCGACTTCCACCGCGCCCTGCGCCTGCGCCGTGATATTGCCGGTCTCGGCGGTGAGCTTCACGTCGGTGTGCGCCGTCAAGCTGATGTTCTCGGTCTGCGACGTCGCCGTGATCGCCTTGTTGACGGTCATCGTGTGGGTCCCGGACTCGACGGTGAGCGAGCTGTTGCCCGACTTCACGGTCACGCTGCGGTCCTGCTCGATGGTCGTCGTGCTCTTGCCGGTCTTGACCGTCAGCGACTCGTGGCCCTTCGTCACGGTCACGCTGCGGTCACCGGTGATCGTGAAGGACTGATTGCCGCCGACCGAGAAGGTCTGGCTGGCGGTCACGCTGCGGCTGTTATTGTGGAGCACGACCTCGTTGAGGTCGCGTTGGGCGTGGAGGAACACCTCCTCACCGCCCTTGAGGTCCTCGAAGCGGAGCTCGTTGAAGCCGCCACCGCCGGGCGAGCTCTCGGACTTGATCGTGCTCTTGGTCTTCTCGTCGGGTAGCGGATAGGGCGTGGCGTTGTTGGCGTGGTACACTCGCCCGGTGATGATCGGGCGGTCGGGGTCGCCCTCGATAAAGTCGACCAATACCTCGTGTCCGATCCGGGGGATGAACATCGCGCCCCAGCCGAGCCCAGCTGAGCCCTGTGAGACCCGCACCCAGCACGAGGAGTTCTCGTTGTGCGCGCCCTCGCGGTCCCAGTGGAACTGGACCATCACGCGGCCCTGCTCATCCACGTGGATCTCCTCCTGCGCCGGGCCGACCACGGTCGCCGACTGCACCCCGCGGACGACCGGACGCGGCGTCAGACGGAGCGGGCGAAAGGGCACGCCCCGGTCGATGCACACGAACTCGTTGCTGTAATGGAACGAGCCGCCCGCGCCGTCCCCGTCGAGCACCTGTGTCTGAGTCCCTTGATGCGTCACCTGCATCAGCATGCGTGCACCGTTGAGGTCGGCGCGGCTGTGCCCCGCGACGGTGAACCAGTGACCAGGCACCAGGCGCATGCAGTCGCTGCTGCCCGACGCCTGGCGACGCGTCACCTGAAGCTCTTCCAACCGGACCTTGGCTATCGACCGCCCCTCATGCGGTTGGGCGGCGCCTGGGTCCTGGAACTCCCCGGGATAGTCGTAGAACTCGAGGTCGGCGTCGCGCTTGGCGCTGGCGTCGGCCTCCATGCTTTCCATCGGCTTGTGGAAGTTGAAGTCGCGTAGCGACACTTTGCCGGGACGCACGCGCTCGACGAGCCGAAGTGTGGTCAGGTGCTCGCGCTCGCGCAGCTGGCCGCCATTGTGAAACCACAAGGTCGAGTCTCCGGCGATCGTCGGGTGCGCGCCTGGGTGATCGGCAACCACCATCGTCGCACCGGACTCGCCGTGGTCGAAGAAGTAGAACATCCCGTCTTCCTCGAGGAGACGGCTGATGAACGCGAAGTCGCTCTCACGGTATTGCACGCAATAATTGCGTGGCGCGTAAGTGGCAGAGAGGGCGAAGCGGAACTCGTCCTTGCTCAATCCGGCACTCTTGAGCACCGCGGCGACCACCTCGGCGGTGGTCTGGTTCTGAAAGGTCCGGCACCCGTGACGGTTCAGCAGCCGCCACACCCGTGGGACCAGCGTCAATTCATAGAGATGATAGTGCCGTGACTCGCCCGTGTATTCGATGCTGGCGATCTCGGCATGGATGAGGCGGGGCGGACCGACACCTTCGAGTTGCAGCGTCGCCCCTCGGCCGACGACCTCGGCGAGGTCGAACTCGCCGGCCGCGATTTCGACCCGAAACTCATACAGCGCACTGACTCCCTCGCGTCCAGTGAAGCGGACTACCCTGAGAGGGGCCGGCATGGCCTGAACCGAGAGCGAGAACGGCGCTTGGTCGCTGTGAAAGAGCGAATCGACGGTAAGGGCGCTATTCACAGAGATACACTCCTTCGGCGAACTATCCCGACGAGAGCGCAGGTTAGGCTCACCGTGACCCGGCTTGCAAGCGCCCCAATACCCTGAGCGAAAGGTTAAGTCACGTCGTCGCGCGCGCGACCGCCCATTCCGCTAAACCTGTCGAGATCCGATCGGGGCCAATGGCGACTTCGAACACACGCATCCGCCCGCCGCACTTTCGGCAGATGGTGATGTCCATCCCAAACACGCGGGCGAGAAGCTTGGCCCAACCGATGCGACGGGGCCGGGACGAAGTCTCCGGCACGTCGTCCGACTTCACGCTCGTGAAGCCCGCGCCGGCGAACCCAAGCGCGAGCTGCTGCTCGGGGGCCGGTGTGTCGGGCGTCGGGACGATGCGAGCTCGGAGGTGGTGACTCGTGTATACGCCGAAGTATCTGATCATGTGGAAACCCGGCGGCGGCACCAGGGCGCACAGCCGGGCGAGGAATTTGTCCGCATCCATATCGGCGTGGGCGGTGCCGCGGCGCCAGGGGGCCGTGAAGTGGACGCGGACGCGGCCGTCGCCAAGCGCCTCCACCGCGTCATGAGCGAAAGGCGGGCGCAGGAGATAGCGGCAAAGACGCTCGAGCTGCTTGCGGTCGCGGCCATCGACGGTCGTGGCGGCGTGCAGGTGCATCCCGAAAGCAGACACAGTCAACGGCGGAGGAGCCCCGAGCTCGGCCGCGGGCGCCAGGTGCGGGCCGACGAGCGAACGCTGTACGCAGGCAGCAAGCGTGGAGTCGAGGTCGAGGTCGTCGTCGCATCGCACGCGTGGGTCTGGCGCGGCACGTAGGTGCCCGGCCTCGCGCATGCGGGCATGCCGTCCCCCTGCATTCGCCCGGCCGGGCCCGGTAGCTCACCAAGTCAGCGAGATTGAAACGGAAGCGCCTGCGTGGCCTGACCTTCCCCGGTCAGCAGGCCGGCCACCCGGCCCGTGCGCTGGACGGCCCTGCGACCCGCACGGACGTGTCCCCCCCATCCGCCCAACGTGACGACTGCAGGGGCTCGCCGGCCGGGACGATTACCCGAGGTCGTCCGGGTTTTTGGGGCAGATTTGTGGCAACCCGAGGTACCCAGAGGCAACCCGTGGCAAGTCGCCCTCCCCGCCCAAGCCCCTCCGGGTGGAGATCCGCGGCATTTGGGCAGCGGAGGGGCTTTCGGCGAGGATGGGTCAGAACTTGTTCCACCCGGTACTGGTCCTCGTCCTGTCTCCCGAGTCGTGACAGTGCCCATGTTACGATGTCCGCGTGCTCACGCGCCGCGCCATCTTGCTCCTCGCCCTCACGGCTTGTCGCCCGGCGGCCTCGGCCGCCTCGGCCCCGTCGTCGGCAGAACCCGCGGGCGCCCCTCGTCCGTCCGCCGCACCGGCAACGTCGTGGCAGGCGATCGTCGACGACCCGGCCCGCCCCGCCGATGAACGCGCGCTCGACCCCGGCCGCAAGCCCGTCGAGTTGCTCGCGTTCCTCGACCTCCGACCCGGCATGCGCGTCGCCGATCTCGGCGCCGGCTTCGGCTACACCACGTTCCTGCTGTCCCGCGCCGTCGGCCCGGACGGGGTGGTGTACGCGCACAACAACACCTACGCCCGCGAGCGCTTCCTCGAGCCGAAGTGGACCGAACGCCTGACGACGCCGGAGTTCCGCAACGTTGTCCGGGTCGACCGCGAATTCGACGACCCGCTGCCACCCGAGGCCAAGGACCTTGACCTCGTGATCAACGTGCTCTTCTATCATGACACGTTCTGGTTCGGCACGGACCGGGCGCAGATGAACCGCGCCGTGTTCGCGGCCCTTCGCCCGGGCGGAGCGTATGTGATCGTCGACCACAGCGCCAGCGCCGGCGCCGGCGCCAGCGACACGAAGACCCTGCACCGGGTCGAGGAGTCGACGGTCCGCGTGGAGATTGAGCAGGCCGGCTTCACTCTCGCGGGCTCGGCCGAGTTCCTGCGCAACCCCGCCGACGCGCGCGACTGGAACGCCGCCCCCTTCGCCGCCGCGGAGCGCCGTGGAACGGCGGACCGCTTCGTGCTCAAGTTCGTCAAGCCCGCGAGTTAACGCCTTTTGTTTACATGTCTCATGGGACATATTACGGTACCAGCCCGACGCGGTCGGCCAGCCCATGTTCGGACGACTCTCCTGACCGGTCTCCGCTTCATCTGAGGCCGCGTGCACGATCTCGCTTTCAGAGAAGGCGTCGCCGACCGTCAGTTTGACGGTGAAGGTGAGCCCGTGAGGGCGCTGTTCCGCGTGCCGGCGGCAGACGAGCCTTCGCGGCGCTCGGTGGTCCTCGACGCGAAGGGCTTCGCTAAACTGATGGGCGAAGGGTTCTGGAGGGGCGTGAGTATTGATCCGAGCAACATGGCCTGGCAGGCGAGCTCGTTCGGCGGAGCGCTGCGGCTGGACTTCCGGCCGATGTAGCCGCGAGAGCGGGCGGCTCGAGCGCGGGCGAAGGTCAAGCCATGAACACTCTGACCGCTGGCGATCTAGCCGTCGACCCGCTTGCGCCATGCCGATCCATGGACGCGCGCTCATCATTCACGGCAGCGGGACGGACGGCGGAATGATGCGAGCGCGGAGGTGATGGTGACTCGCTAACACGCCGAAGTATCGGATCATGTGAAAGCCGGGCGGGGGTACGAGGGCACACAGGGCGAGCGGCAACGGGGTGTTCAACTCAAACCCGAAGATCGCTGACGCCAACCGTCTGCACCTCGACGACGCACATACGGCCGGAGACCCTATCACCAAGCCCTGGTCTGCGCGCCTCCTGCGATGAAGGCACCGGCCCCATAGGATGCGGTCATCGGCTTCTTCGCGGACGTATTCCGGATTCACCGCTGTTCGGGAATCATCGTTCGCTCGCGCCGGATCTGCGCGAGCGCGGCGTCGGTCTTCAGCTGCAGCATGATGATGCCGCGCCGGACGGATGCCAGGGACGGATCGCCTGACGAGCCGTCCTCGCCGTCCTCGCGGGCCGCGGGAAGGCGCTCCGGTCGCACCATCCAGGGCGCGACCGCCAGCACCTCCGACGTATCGCGGATGCCCGCGTGATCTCCGATCGTCGCCGCGTCCTCACCCTGAGCGAGCAGCCACGCGACTTGGCTGTTGCGATGGTAATAGTCGGACACATGCAGGACCCGCGCGCGACCCTCCCACTCGCGCGAGAGCTTGGCGGCGACTCGGCGCTGAGGCTCCTGGTTGCCGCCGCTGTCGCCGATGAGGCAGATCAAGCGGAACCCGTGCGCCTCGAGACTTCGCGCCGCCGACTCGAGCACCGCTTCGAACACCTCGTCCGGGAGGCTGATCGTTCCGGGATACCGCATGTGCCCGGTCGGAGGAGAGATGTCGCCCTCGGGGGACAGGCGGATCGTGGGTGCGATGAGGGTGTTCCCCAGCGCCTCGGCAATCTGCCCTGCCGCGTGCTCGACGACCACGTTGTGCTTTCCGAGCGCGAGGTGGAGCCCGTTCTGCTCGACGCCACCCGTCGGCACGAGGACCGTGTCGAAGCCCGCGTCGAGCCGCTCGCGGACCTCGTCCCACGTCATCTGTTCCAGATAGAGCGTCGGCGACGCCGCCACCGGCGCGGATTGTCGGCACGAACTCTGCGTCGCGAACAGGACCAGCAGCGCAGAGACGGCGATCGCGGAGCCGAGCTCGCTTCGGACCCGCCGGCACGCCCGACCGATCGGCGCGAGGTAGAGCTCCCACAAGCTCTCGTAGCGCTCGCCGTCCTGGTTGTGCAGACCGAACCGAAGCTCCTCGCGCTGGCGCGAGACGTACAGCGTGCCGGCGAGCGCGTCCCAGATCGCCAGCGCGAACCCGAAATTCTTGTCGACGTGGGCCGGATCGGAGCTGTGGTGGATCTGGTGCTGCGCCGGGCTGATCACCAGGTGGCTCAGCCACGCGGGATAGTGGAGCTGGACGTGGGAGTGCCGCAGGTTGAAGCCGAGGGCGTAGAAGAGAAAGATGAAGAGATTGAGGCCGAAGAACGAGACGCCCTCGACCGAGTACCCCGCGAGGTAGCGCGCGGAACCCTGGAATGCGGCGACTGCCACACCGGTGGCTGTCAGATTCATCCAGTCGTCGAGCGGATGCACCCGATACGCCGAGACGGGGTTGAGGACCTCGGCCGAATGGTGCACCTTGTGGAGCTCCCACAGGCACCCGACGCGGTGCTGGAGATAGTGGGTCGCCCACAGCGCGAAGTCGGCGGCCACGAAGGTGCCCAGAGTGACGACCACGAGGATGAAGCTCTCGGACCAATCGCTGACGCTCGGCGGACCGAACCACGCCGACAGCGCGTCGACGACGACGCCGTCGATGCCGCTCGCCAGCGCCCCTCCGACGGCTATCCACGGCAAGACGCGGAGCAGGACCGTGTTCACGACGTAGATCACGTAGTCGCGACGGGCTGAGCGGTGCTTCAGCGACCTCCACGTCGCACGCGGCTCGTCGCCCCCAGCACGGCGCTGCCACATCGCGTGTGCGACGGCCATCGCCGCGGCGGTCACCAGATAAAACCAGAAGAGCCGGCTGGTGCTCTGGAGCACCGCGCCGAGCGGCGCCACGACGAGCGCGACCAGGACGACGAGCAGTTCTTGCGGACTCATGACAGAAGCGACCTCCACGGCGTTCGCCGTCGGTCTCCCCAACTGGCCAATGGAAGCGGCTATACCACCTCCACCACGCGTCTACCAGACGTGTTCCGCAGATGCAACCGCGAACGCGACCGACCCGGCAGCCGTCGGACGTCCGGGATACATCATCCATCACTGTGAAACCCTCGACGCCAGGGCGCTCTCACCATGGTTCGAGAGACGCCCCGGGCGCGATTCGGGGCGAGCGTTCAATCAAGGCAAATCCAGGATCGTCGGCCGGTTCAGACCGTGTGCCGGAGATACGGCGAGGAGCTGCACGTGGCGTTTTTGTGCAGGGGTCGCGCATTCTGTAGGTGGCGATCACGGCTGGGTACGTCGTCGCGGCGGGTCTCGCCGACGGATCGCCCTCCTGATGAAGCGGAAGCGCTTGTCGAACCGGCTCGGCGGCGGCGTTCGGATCCGCTGGGCGTTCTTCGCCCGATTCGTCTCGTCTACGACGTTTTCGCAGCGTGGTCATCTACCCCCGGCCCCACATCGTCTGGCTGCCGGCCACCGACCCAGGCCGAGCGAGAAGGAGCCCCGGAGCAATTGTCCCATGGGACAGTCCGACTGTCCCATGGGACAGTGAATGCGGGCGCCGTCGTGCCAGCCCGCGCCGCCTTGGTCAGGCCCCTCGAGGCTTCCTGAGCCTGCGCTGCGCGTGCGACGCGGGCGGCCGGCTCGTGTTCGCCGCGCCGGGGCGCCGGCCGCCGCCGGTCGCCCGCGCCCGTGTGACTCGCCGGTATTGGGTCGCCCGTCGCTGCCGAATGCGATGCGAATTCTTTTTCTTGTTGACTTCGCCCGAAGCGTCCAGTAGATGATTTGGAGCATCGAGATTGTCGCAAAGTGCGCGACCCGTTGCGTGAGTATCTTACTCGGTTCGAAGGAGCGTCTTTCATGATGAAGGGTTTCAAGATGTTCGCGGCTGTATTCAGCTGCACCATGCTCGCTGGCCTCGCATATCTGGGTACCGTGGCACCCGGCAATGGTCTCGTTGTCGGAGAGGCTAGTGCCTGCACCGGACCGTCGTGCAAGGCGGCGCCCGGCCGTCCCACCGCTGTGCATAACGGCCATTATGGGATTCCCTCAGACCCAAACTCGACGTGCATCGTGTGCGTGTCAAGCTGCGTCTGCACCATCCCCATCAGCGGCGGCTGAACCCCGGCTGATTCGATCTCGATGGAACGACTTTAGGCATGCAATGCCCGTGGTCATCCATCGAGATCACAAAATTTTGGTTTGGATCCTTAAAATGCGGGGCTTCGGATCGCGGCTCCAGACACCGCAATTGAGCAGGTCCTCCTGTCTCGCAACGGACGTAGTCGTGGGGTCCGACGCCCATTCTCTCTGACGAGGATTTTGTGCGACTGTCAAGAGTCACCGTTTCGATCGCTGGAATCGTCGCCGGGATCTGCGTGATCATGTTGTGGGTGACGCGCTCGTCTGCCCCAGCGCGCAAGGTCGGGACAGGGACGAGTCGGACGAGTCCGAGAGGGGGGGGGAGCGAAGAGAGCGCAGATGCTCAAGGAGCGGGAGTTCTGGGAGCGCTGGTCGATCCGGCGAACTACCTCGCCGCGGAGCAAGCGACGGACTCCACCCGCCGGGCAGAATTCAGTGCTGAGGCCGATCGGGCCAAGAATCTCCGAACCCTCCTCGCGGAGGGGGACACGAAGTGGCAAGACACATTGATCGATCTGGATTTTTCGGAGCGCAGTCATCGCACCTATCTGCGATGTAGTAAAGAGCACCTGCGAGGCCCGTGCCCGTACGAGATCGATTATGTCATAGAAGCGAAGGCGCCGGGCGTGGGCGAAGTGGTGTTCGGCCGCATCGTCATGGGCACCGACTTTCGCGCCGACTGCGATGAATACGCAAAATGTGTCGTGAAGGGAAATGTCGGCGGGCAGGTTCGGGTTCCTGCCGGTGTCACAGGATTGTTCGGCAATCACAAGGCTCAGACTGATAACCATCCTGAACTATCTCTGAAGCAATTTCAAGACACGCTGGCGATTGCCGAGGAAGGGTTGGAGATCCTGTTGAATCAGGGTCCGGATGGCACTCCCGACTGGGAGTATCGCCTGGAACACCAACGTAGTTATTTGATTCTGCTCAGGGAGCTGATGGCTGAAGGTGGGCAATGAACAGTCGTGTAAAACTGGCGCTCTTCGGGGTAGCGGGCAGCGTCATGGGTGTCCTGTGTCTATTGTGGGTCGAGCGGCAACTCCACATTTGGCCCGTTATCGAGGGGGGGCGTATAGGAGTTTTGCTGACCGAGAGATGCATGGGGTGCGTTCGGATGTTCGAAAGGATCAACGCGGACCCGTCTCGCTGGCACAACATCGTTCCGATTCCATTGGATGCTCCAGGCTCGAAATTCTCTGACGCGGTTTGCGATGCGGCTATCGCGGCGGGGGAGGCCCATGGTTCATGGTTGCTGAATCTGGTGCCTCGCCAAATGGTGTGCGCGCGGCTCGCCTCCGATGCGGCGCAGTTTGCCTCGGATGAAGGGATGGTTGCGACGCCATCCTTCTTTACCGGCGAGGGCATTATCCGTCCAGGTGATGTCGAATCGGTGTTGGGATTCCATCCCTTTAAATAGCCAGGCTCCTACCTGGTCGCAGATGGCCGTGAGTGAGGGTCGCATGGTCGTCCAGGGGCGATCGGGCCCGTCGTGCATGGGCCAGCGCATGGCGGACCGTGCTCGGCGAGCTGCTGGCGGGCGTTGCGACGGCCCGGCGGGGCCGGCTCGAAATCGCTCTTGACGCGCGCGAGGTGGATCGACGACGAAGGCGTGAACGAGGCTCGTCGATGTCAGGCAAGGAGGTCGCGAGCGTGCATACGCGGCGTCCGTCGTCGCCGTCGAAGACCACGATCTCGTCGTTCGCAGGCGGCCGGCCCCGGTGGACCTGGCACACCACCGCCCGTCCCCGAACCAGTGCATGCGGTAGGCCGGAGGAAGATCCGTCAGCGTATGTTGATAGAGCAGCTTGCGGCCCAGCGGAGCGAAGGTCGCAATCCCATGCCCGACCCTGCCGACGACCGCGCCCGTCGCCGCATTCACGACTTCACCGACTTCTCAGCTCTCCGAGAGACGGAACGGCCTCTATTTGTCATCCGCACAACAAGCACAATTAACGCGAGTGGATCGGTTTCAGCGCGGGACGATGTCGGACCATCCCCGGCGGCGTCCAGGATCGGCTTCTGGCTCGCCTGCCCCGCGCGCGCCGCCCGCGCAAGGTGCCGGGACCCGGCGCGTTCGTCACGCGCCGAAGGCCTGCCTCCGGCTTTCAAAAGGCCTCGGCGCGACGAACGCGCGGGCACTTGAGCGTACGCTCGGCGCATGGCAACCCCGAAACCAGCGGACGTCGACGCCTACCTCGCCACCCAGCCGGACCATGTCCGCGCCGCGCTCGTCCAGGCTCGCGCCGCCCTGCGCCGCGCGCTGCCGAATGCCGTCGAGACGATCAAGTACGGAATGCCCGCATACGCCGTCGAGGGGCGCGCCGTGGCGTCGTTCGCAGGCTGGAAGACCCACTACGCCGTCTACATCGTGCCCACCGACCTGTTCGCGGCGATCGCCAGGGACCTCGTCGGCCGCGAGGCCACGAAGGGCATCATCCGCTTCGAGCTCGACGAGCCGGTGCCCGAAGCGGTCGTCCGGCGTCTCGCCGCCTGGAACCCCGCCGATGGCGCCGCGACGAAGAAGCCGGCGATGAAGAAGACGGCGATGAAGAAGACGACGAAGACGGCGCCGAAGAGCGAGCAGGCGAAGCGGCGGCGCTGACCGTCACGGCGGTCTGCCACCCCCTCGACCGCGGCCGCCCACGGAGCTCCACAACCTCCGGCCCCAAGGCTCGTGGCGGGCCCCCCACGGTAAAACAGGCCGAAAGGACCCCAACCGCGGTGGTGGATCCCTACCCAGACACGAGGGCTATCTGATCAGTCAACGGTTCCGGAAGCGAATAGAGGAGTCTTCGGCCGGGAGAAGACGGTCGCCACCTTCCGCAAGACTCGATTCCGAGGCAAGCAGCGGAACGAGATGGCGTCGCTTCTCGTCGGCGCCGTGGACCACCGATCGGCGCGCGGCTCACGTCGCGTGCGGTGGTTATGTCGACCGTGAAGCTTCGGCAAGGTTCTTGGGAGGTGGCGGTGAAGCCCGCGGGAGACGGATCGTGAACGTCGCGCCGCGTCCGGGCACGGAGGCGACGGTGATCGTCCCGCCGTGCGCCTCGACCGCGGCCTTCGTATAGGCGAGGCCGAGGCCGGTGCCCCCGCCGGTCGGTCGATCAGTGAAGAAGCGGTCGAACACACGAGGCAGGTTGTCTGCGCAGATCCCCGGACCGCTGTCCGCGATCTCGACCAGCACCGATGCCTCGTCGCTCGTGACCCGCGCGCGCACCAGGCCGCCGTCGCCGGCGAACGACGCGGCGTTGTCGAGGACGTTGCGCAGCGCGGTCTCGAGCGCGCCGGCGACCCCGACGACCTCGACGCCCGCGAGTTCGGTCTCGAACCGGACGGCCGCGTAGCGCTCCTCGCCGGCGAGGGCGTCGCAGATCCCTCGCACGAGCGCGGCGACATCGAACGCCGCGCGGGGCTCGTGCGGCAGTCCGGCCTCGGCGCGGGCGATCGCGAGGAAGCGCGTGACCAGGGCGTCGAGGCGATCGGAGCTGCCGATCAGCAGCCGCGCGAGGCGGTGCGCGCGCGCCTCGTCGGCCGGCCGCTGCAGGGCCTCGGCGCACGCGCGCACGGCCGCGATCGGGCTCTTGAGCTCGTGGGCCAGGTCGGCGGCGAATTGTTCGTTGGCCCGGCTGCGCGCCGCGAGGGCCGCGAGCAATGTGTTGAACGACTCGCCGAGGTCGCCGACCTCGCTGCGCGCGACTCGTGGGATCGGCTGGGCCCGCAGCGGATCGGCGACGCGGGCCAGCACCTCGCGACGCAGGCGCAGGATCGGCGTCACGATCCGGCTGCCGAGCCACGTGGCGAGCAGCGCGCCGAGGATCAGCACGTAGAGGGTCAGCTTGAGCAACGGATAGCGGAGGTGAGACAGCGCGCGGATCGCTCGCGGCGAGCTCTTCTCGGCCAGCACGACGAATGCTCGATCGTCGCGCACCGACGCGTGGCAGCGGAGGAGCGTGCCCGACAGGACGACGGCGCACCCGGAGGAGCGGCCGAACTTGGCGGCGCGCAGGACCTCGGGCCAGGATCCGGGCGCCGGACGCTCCTCGTCGGCGGCGCGCAGGTTCGGCGCGCCCTCGGGTCCGAAGAAGACGTCGTCGAGTCGATCGCCGAGCGAGGTCTCGTCCTCGTGATCGGCGGAGGCGACGACCTCGCCCTCCCGATCGATCACGAGCACGCGGACGCCCGCGTCTCCTGCGACGCGCGCGACGAGCTCCGCCCGCGCGGCGGCGTCCGCGTCCGCGAGCCCGTCGGCGACGGCCCGCGCGGCGAGGTCCACGCCCGCCTGCATGCGCTCCATCTCGCCGGCGCCGATCCGGGCGCCGATCGCCACGACGGCGAGCGGCGCGAGCACGACCGCGAACACGACCGCGTAGGTGCGGCGACGGAGGGAGCTGCGGATCATGGGGCCCTGAGGCGATAGCCCGCGCCGATGACGGTCTCGATCGCATCGAACGCCGGATCGACGGCCTCGAGCTTGCGGCGCAGTCGACGGATGTACGTGTCGACGAGCCGGTCGTCGACAGTGGAGTCGTCGCCGCGGGCGAGCTCGAGCAGGCGCGCGCGCGAGAGGACGATGCCGGGGCGAGCGGCGAGCGCCTCGAGCAGGCGGATCTCGGTCAGCGTCGTCTCGATCGGAGCGCCGCGCCAGCGGGCCTCGAGGCGGTGGCGATCGATGTGGAGCGCGCCGGCGACCACGGACGACGTCTCGGCCGGCGGCTGGGCCCGCACCGCCTGGCGGCGCAGCAGCGCGTGCACCCTGGCGAGCAGCACCCGCGTGCTCGCCGGCTTGACGACATAGTCGTCGGCGCCAAGGTCGAGGCCGAGCGCCTGATCGATGTCGCCGTCGCGGGCGGTGAGCAGCAGGAACGGGACGCTGTCGCCTCGCTCGCGCAGCAGCCGGCACAGCGAGAATCCGTCGAGTCGCGGCAGCTGGACGTCGCAGATCACGACGTCCGGGCGATCGCGCTCGATCCGCTGCAGCCCGTCCTTGCCGTCGTGGGCCGCGCTGACCTTGTGCCCCGCGTCCTCGAACGCGATCGACAGCGCCTCGGCGAGCGCGCGGTCGTCTTCGATGACAAGGACGTTCGCCATGGGGATGACCGGCGCCTCCGATTCATAGCCTGACACAGGCCCGGCGGTACAGCGATCTATAAAGTCGTCCTCATCGGTGCCGCGAAGGGCGTTTCGCGGTCGGTTCATTCGCGCACCGCCTCCGGGCCCGCGCCCGGCTGTCGCGGCGGGAGCGGCGCGAAATATCCGACGATCAGCAGCAGGATCCCGACGCCGGTGAACGAGATGACCCGGGCCAGACTGCCATGATTTCCGAGGTCGACGAAGAACAGCTTGACCACGACCACGCCGATCAGGATCGAGCCGATCGTCCACGACGCGCGGTGGCGGTGGCGGTGACCGGCGATCATCATCCCGAGGGCGATCAGCGTCCATAGCAGCGACAGTCCGGCCTGGACCGACATCGAGGCCAGCAGCGCGTCGAGCCGGTAGGGGAGCCCGCCCCAGTGGTGCGCCGTGCGGCCCACGGCGGCGGTCAGCAGGGCGAACAGCGACGAGCCGAGCGCCCAGTGGCGGTACGAGGTGTGCACCTCCACGCCGAGCCGACTCGGGACCCGACGCCACCAGCGGACCACCGTGGCGAGAGTGATCAGCAGGCCCAGCTCGAGAGGATTGACCAGAGGCAGGTATGGCAGCGGCGCGGCAGAGCCGTCGCTGACGGCGTTGGTCAGCCAGAACCAGGCGAGCAGCAGACCCGCCACCAGGCAGCCGGCGACGCCGTGGTACGCCCGCGGATAGGCGGAGAACGGCCAGCACAGCCGGCGCCCGCCGCCGACGAGCCACAGGAACGCGCACGGCACCGGCGCCCAGCCCAGCCAGCGCCAGGCGCTCTCGGCCCCGGTCACCGCGGACACAAGGAATCGCAGCTCCACGGTCAGGATAGCGAGCACCAGCCCGCTGCCGAGCACGTGGGCGGCGCCGAGCACCCGCTGCGGCAGCAGCCCGCTCAACTGGCGCAGCGACAGCAGGTGGACGACGACCACCGCCGACCAGCCCGCGAGGCCCAGATGCGCCGCCGGGTGGTACGTGGGCTGGTACACGAGGGCCAGAGCGAGCGCCGCCGCGGGCGTCAGCGCCAGACACAGGGAGCCCATGGCCCGCCACCTCTCACGCAACGCGATCTGCGTCCACAGAGCCACGCTGCCCGCCGCCGCCAGCAGGGCCGCGTGTTCGCGCGCGCTCGCCGGGACGAATCGGTCGATCTCACCCAGCGCAGTCAGGGTCCACCAGCCGGCGCCCCAGATCAGCAGCAGCTGCGACAGGGTCGCGAGACCGAGCGAAGTCATCCGCGGCGAACGCGGACTCGTCGTCGCGCGGTGCAACTTCCCGGCGCCGATCAGCGCCGCCACGGCGAGCACCGCCGGCGTCCAGAAACCGATGTGCGCCAGCGGTCGCAGACCATCGCCGGCGGCCGGCCCGAACACCGGCGGTCCGCACATCAGAAACACCAGCCCGCCGATCGCCTGCAGTACCAGGCCGAACACCAGGCCCGCGCGCCGCTGCAGCAACAAGCTCAGCCACACGATCGCGAGGCCGCTCGCGCCCCACACCGCGCTCGCGATCTGCCACGGGAGGACGAACAGCACCGCCAGGTTGACGCACGCGAGCCCCAGCAGGAACACCACGGTCAGCCCGAACGCGAGGCGCCGGTCGCCCCGGATCAGCGGATCGTGGGCAGTCATCAGCGCGTTCGCGACGAGCATGAGGCCGATCAGCGAGGCGTTCAGCGAGCCGCGCCAGCCGGCGAGCAGGACGCCGCCGGTCGCCGACGGCGAGCCCTGCAGGTGCGCGAGGAACAGCGCGCCGCCCAGCAGCTGCACGGCGAACGCGGCGATCAAGTAGCTGCGCGAGTGCAGGCGCAAGCCGGCGAACATCGTCGCCACGCCGGCGATCGCCCAGCCGATCGCCGTGCCGTCGACGGCGAAGCACAGCGGCGCGATCGTGAAGAGGGACACGAGCCCGGCGAGCGCGAGCACCGGCGCGAGCGCGGATTCCCACGCGGCCACGGTCGGCGCGGCGCGGCGTAGCAGGTGGTGCGTCACCAGCAGCGCCACACCCAGGGTCAGCGCTCCCAGCGGCGGGCCCGCGAGAAGGGTGACGGATCCGGGGCCGAGTTCGCCGACGAACATCAAGGCCGCGCCGAGCTGCAGCGAGAGCGCGAAGATCCGAGCCGAGCGACGCTGCTGACGCACGCCGAGCCAGAAGATCCCCGCGCCCTCCACCGCCCACGCGTGCGCGGTCCAGCCGGCGTCGAAGCCCAGCGGAATCGCCAGAGTCGCGAACACGACCCCGAGCGCGACATAGGTCTCCACCAGCAGCAGGAGCGCGCCCGCTCGTCGGCGGACCAGCGAGCGCGCCAGGCCGAGGTAGAACAGGCCGAGCGCGAGGGCGCTGAAGGCCGCCCCGGACTCGATGTGCGCGACGACGGCGAGCTGGAGGCCGAAGCCGACCACGGGCGGGCCGAACATCACGATGCCGTCGATCGCGTCGGCCTGGCGCGCCGACCAGCGCAGGACCGCGTCGCGCTCCGCCCCGGCCGGCGCCCCGGCCGTCTCGCGCAGCTTACGGCCCGCGAACAGTAGGCCGATGGTGACGTACATCAGGAAGAACAGCGCGAGGAACGGCTCGGTGCTGGCGAACAGCGCCGGCGTGTACGAGCGTAGCCCCCAGGCGAGCCCGATCCCGAAGGTGCCGACGAAGCCGATCAAGTTGAGCAGGCGCCACGCCTTGAACCACGCGATCGCTAGGATGCCGGCGTCGAGCAGCACGAAGTAGCTGAACAGCGCGACGTGGTTGCCGGAGCCGGTCGAAGCGAGGATCGGCGCCGCGAAGCCGCCGAGCGCGGCCGCGATCGCCAGCGCGCGGGCGTTCTGCTTGACGGCGAGCAGCGCCGAGCCGACGGTCGTGGCGAGCAACAACAGGAACCCGGCCTTCGGGTCGATCAACGGGTGCAGCCGCATCGCCGCGAAGATCGTCAGGTACAGGGTCGCTACGCCGGTCCCCTGCAGGATCAGCCCGTACTCGGGCCTGCGCCGCCGCAGCAGCCAGCCCAGCGCGAGCAACCCGAGGCCCACCAGCGCCACGCCAGCGTAGCGGAGCTCCAGCGGGATCACCACGCGCTCGGCCGCGTAGCGCAGCAGGAACGCGAGGCCGAGGAACAGCAGCACCACGCCGATCCGCAGCACCGTGTTGCCGCCGAGCAGCCATTCACGCGCGGCCGTGAAGGCGCGGTCCTCCCGCCCGGAGCCAGCCGGGGAGTCCGACGGCGGCTCGGCGGGCGGCGTCTCGGACGCGGGCGCGGGCCACGGCTCGACGCGCGCGCTCGCTTCGATCGCGGTCGCGGTGACGGGTGATTCTACGGGCAAGCGATCGCGCAATCGGGGCGGCGCCGCAATCGCCGCGACCCGCGCGTCGACCGGCTCGCGGACATCCCGTCTGGAATCGCCGACGGCGCCGGCCCGTTCAGCGACGCGCTCGACCGACGGCGGGGCGATCCCGGCCGGAGGCCCGTAATTCGCGGCCTCGCGGGGTGTGAGCGGCGGGGCCGACGACGACGGGCGGGCCTGGCCGACACTCACGGGGCGCTCGTGAACGACGATCGTGCCGCGTTCGAAGCGCTTGCCGAGCTGCGTCAATTGCTCGCGCAGATCCTCGTTCTCGCCCGCGAGCGTCCGCAGCGAGCAGCCGTGGGCGACCGCCACGCCGGTGAGGGCTCCGACGAACGCGGCCAGGAACGATTGGCCAATCATCGCACCGAATACGAGACCGACAGTCAGGAATAACGCGACCATACGTTGGCTCCGCGCGCCGCTCCGACCGAGAGCTGCGCGGTTCGAGGTTGAGATAAGCCCGGCGCGGGCGCCTCGCGTCCGCGGCCAGCGACCGGAACGTCGACCCCCGTAGCGTGCACGCGCGGTGTGAAACCGCGGCCGGATCGCCGATGAATCGTCGACGAAATTCGTGTGAAACCGCGGTGAATCCGCGGACCGCGCCGGCCTACCGGGTCGATCGCCGCCCGGAAGCGCCCGCGGCGGTCCAGCGCGTTGGCGGAGCGAGGCGGGAGATCGAGCGCAGGGGCTCACCTCGCCGCGACGACGGATTGGACGGCGTACCCGCGCGTGTTGAAGTGGACGTTGGGCTGGACAGCATCGACTCTGAGGCAGTTGCTTTGTTCACTGCAGAACTGGCAGCGAAGAAGAGCGGCGACAAGATCCTGTTGGTGCTCCATCAGCTCTTGAAAGCGGCGTTCGAATGGGGCTTGTCGCCGACAATGCCCACATTCGTCTGGCCGCCCAAGCGCAAGCCGAAGAAGAAACTGTTTCCGCCGGAGTTGTTCGAACTCTTGCTGGCGGAGGCGAAGGCCAACGGCGCCGACGAGTTCGCCTTCATCCTCCTCGCAGGGGAGATGGCCATGAGGAGCGGCGAGCTCCGCGGCCTTTGCTGGGAACGGATCGATCGGCGCACGGGACGACGGACCATCGACCGACAGATCTTCGAGGGCCAGCTGAAGCGACCGAAGGGCGAGAAGAGCAGGACGTTCAAGCCGATCCCTCGCACGCTGGTGGCGCTCGAGCAGATCCGGCACTCTCGCAGCGAATTCGTCTTCCGCGACGATCGAGCAGCGCCTGGACGCGACGCAACTGAGGAGCTCTGCTCGCGCCTCTACCGCAGCGTCGGCGTCCTATGAAGATCGGCCCTCATGTCTGCGACCCGGAGCGATCCTGCGGATGAGCCTGGCCGGGGTCCCCCTGAATGTCTTCCGGCAGATCACGGGGCACGCGGACTGCCGGATCTCGCAGGAGTATCTCCACGACCATGTAGAGGCACGTGGGCGCGAAGCTGGCCTCCCCTTCGACCCCCAAATGGCGCGGAGGTGCACATCCTCGCGGGAGCGCCAAGCCAGCGGGGCTGGCTGGCCTTGCAGCGAGAAGGCCTGTAAACGCGACGTAAACCGGCGGTAAAGCCGCGGGAGGGCCCGTTGCTCGCCTCGTGGGCGTTTGCTAGGTACGTACAACGAACGCATGGCTCTGCCTCGCTTCTTGGCGCCGCTCCTGACCGTCGTGCTCCTCGGGGCCGGTGGTTACTACGCCTACCAGCGCTTCGCCGTCGCCGAGGCGCCCAAGATCGACTATCGGACGCAGGCGGTCGAGCGCACGCGTCTGACGGCCACGGTGACCGCGAGCGGCACGCTGTCGCCGGTGAAGACGGTGGCGGTCGGCAGCCAGGTGTCGGGGCGGATCGTCGAGCTGTTCGCCGACTTCAACTCGCAGGTGAAGAAGGGCGACGTGATCGCCCGCATCGACCCGAGCCTGTTCCAGTCGGACCTGATGAAGACGAAGGCGAGCTACAAGTCGTCGCAGGCCGCGGTGACCCGGGCGATCGCCGACCGCGAGAACGCGCGCATCAACTTCGAACGCGCCCAGCAGCTGTTCGCCGACAAGGTCGCGCCGCAGGCCGAGGTCGACGCCGCCAACGCGGCCTACAAGGTCGCCAAGGCCAGCGTGGAGTCGTCGCAGGCGGCCCTCGCGGTGGCCAAGGCGGCGATCGACACCGCCGACGTCAACCTGCTCTACACGACGATCCTGTCGCCGATCGACGGCGTCGTGATCTCGCGCGACGTGTCGGTCGGGCAGACGGTCGCGGCCTCGCTGTCGGCGCCGCAGCTGTTCTCGATCGCCGAGGACCTCAAGGCGATGGAGGTCCACACCAACGTGGCCGAGTCCGACGTCGGCGCGCTCAAGCAGGACATGAAGGTCCGCTTCACCGTCGACGCCTACCCCAACGAGCGCTTCTTCGGCACCGTGGCGCAGATCCGCAACTCGCCGCTGACGCTGCAGAACGTCGTCACCTACGACGCGGTCGTCCGCGTCGACAACGACTCGCTCAAGCTCCGCCCCGGCATGACCGCGAGCGTGACGTTCATCGTCGACGAGCGCCGCGACGCGCTCGCGGTCCCCAACGCGGCCCTCCGCTTCACCCCGTCCGACCCGAAGATCGCGGCCCTGGCCCCCAAGCCCGAGGGCGAACGCGGCGGCAAGCGCGGGGGCAAGCGCGGCGAGGACCTCGGCGAGGCCAAGGCCGAGGAAGGCAAGGCCGAGGAGGCCAAGACCGGGGCCGTCGACGCCAAGGCCGAGGCCGCCGACGCCAAGATCGCCGAGGGCAAGGCCGACGCGAAGGTCCCCGAAGGCAAGGCCGCCGACGCGAAGGCCCCCGAAGGCAAGGCCGACGAGACCAAGGCCGCCGACGGCCAGCCCGCGGACGCCAAGGCCGAGGAGGCCAAGGCCGGGGACGGCAAGGGCGAGCGGCGGCGGCGTCGCGGGCAGAACTCGGAGCTCGACAACAACCGCACCGTGTGGGTGCTGGCCGAGGGCCAGCCGAAGCCGGTGCAGGTGCAGATCGGGATCAGCGACGGGTCGATGACGGAGATCGTCGGCGGCGAGCTGACCGAGGGAATGCAGGTGATCGTCGGCGCGACCGGGGGCGAGCCGGTGACGAAGGCGGCCTCGGCGTCGCCGTTCAACCCGATGGGCGGCGGCGGCGGAGGTCGCGGCGGCGGCGGCGGTGGTGGTCGTCGCGGTGGTTTCTGAGCGGAGCGCGACGATGACCGAGCCGATCCTCGAGGCCACCGATCTGGTCAAGACCTACACGATGGAGGACGTCGAGGTCCGGGCGCTGCGCGGCGTGTCGCTGGCGGTCCGGCCGGGCGAGTTCGTCAGCATCATGGGCACCTCGGGCTCCGGCAAGTCGACGATGATGAACATCCTCGGCTGCCTCGACCGCCCGACCTCCGGCAGCTACAAGCTCGCCGGCAAAGAGGTGTCGAAGCTCGGGCGCGGCGACCTGGCGACCGTGCGCAACAAGGTGCTGGGCTTCGTGTTCCAGAGCTTCAACCTGCTGGCCCGCACCAGCGCGCAGGAGAACGTCGAGCTGCCGATGGTCTACGCCGGCGTGCCCGCGGGCGAGCGGCACGAGCGGGCCATCGCCTCGCTGGAGAAGGTCGGCCTCGGCAAGCGGCTCGACCACACCCCGGCGCAGCTGTCGGGCGGTCAGCAGCAGCGCGTCGCCATCGCCCGGGCGATCGTCAACCGGCCGAAGGTGATCCTCGCCGACGAGCCGACCGGCAACCTCGACTCGCGCACGAGCATCGAGATCATGGCGCTGTTCCAGGAGCTCGGCCGCTCGGGCATCACCATCGTCCTCGTCACCCACGAGCCCGACATCGCCGAGTTCACCAGCCGCGTGGTGATGATGCGCGACGGCAAGGTCCTGTCGGACGTCACGCAGAACCCGACCGACGCCCGCGCCGCGCTCGCCAACTACAAAGAGGGCGACGCATGAACCTCTTCAGCACGTTCCGCGTGGCCATCCTGGCGCTCTTGCTCAACAAGATGCGCTCGTTCCTGACGGTGCTCGGCATCATCATCGGCGTGGGCTCCGTGATCGCGATGGTGGCGATCGGCGAGGGCGCCAAGGCCGAGGTCCAGCGGGCCTTCGACAAGATGGGCACCAACCTGCTGGTGATCCGCTCCGGCTCGGCGCAGACGAGCGGCGTGCGCGGCGGGGCCGGCTCGCAGCCGACGCTGCTCTGGACCGACGTCGACGCGATCCGCAAGGAGACGCTGTACGTCACCAAGGTCTCGCCGAGCCTGCGCCAGAACGTGCAGATCCTCGGCGAGGGCAAGAACTGGACGACCTCGGCCGAGGGCACCACCCCGGAGTACTTCGAGATCCGCAACTGGACCTTCCAGTACGGCGGCCCCTTCAACGAGCAGGACGTCACCACCAAGGCCAAGGTCGCGGTGCTCGGCGGCACCGTCGTCGACAACCTGTTCGGCAACGCGGCCGACGCCGTCGGCTCGACCGTGCGGCTCAACAACGTGCCGTTCGAGGTCATCGGCGTGCTGTCGCGCAAGGGCCAGGCGGCCACCGGCCAGGACGCCGACGACGTGGTGATGGTCCCGGCCGGCACCTTCGCGGCCAAGGTCCAGGGCGGCCTGCGGCAGTACCTCGGCGGCAGCATCTACGTCGGCGCGGCCACGCCCGAGGACACCCGCAAGGCCCAGGCCGAGATCACGACGCTGCTGCGCGCGCGCCACAAGCTCCGCGACGACGAGCCCGACGACTTCACCGTCAGCAGCCTGGCCGAGGCGGCCAGCGCCCGCCAGGAGGGCACCGAGACGATGACCCGCCTGCTCGCCGGCATCGCCCTCGTCAGCCTGCTGGTCGGCGGCATCGGCATCATGAACATCATGCTGGTCAGCGTGACCGAGCGGACGCGGGAGATCGGCCTGCGCATGGCGATCGGCGCCCGCCCGGGCGACATCCTGATCCAGTTCGTGATCGAGGCGGTGGTGCTGGCCTCGGTCGGCGGCCTCCTCGGCGTCGGCCTCGGCTTCGGCGTCGCCACCTACCTGTCGAGCGAGTTCGGCTGGGCGACCAAGATCGACCCGCAGATCGTCGCCCTCGCGCTCGGCAGCAGCGCGCTGGTCGGCGTCGGCTTCGGCCTCTACCCGGCGCACAAGGCCTCGCGCCTCGACCCGATCCAGGCGCTCCGCTACGAGTAGTGCGTCTGTCCATGGGGACATGTCCCCCGGACCATCGTGCGAAAACGGCCCTGCCCCGCCCTGCGGCCCGGCGGGGCCGGGGCGGGCGTCCCGGGCGGGTGTCGGGTATAGTCGGAGGTGATGCCCGTCGCCCCGCCGACCGACCTCGATCAGATGTTGCAGGTGCTCGCCGACGGCGGCGAGCAGGCCCGCGAGCACCTGCTCGACCACCTGCGCGCGCTGGTGTCGCAGGGCTCGCCGGCGGCGTTCTCGCTGCGCGCGACGCTGATCAAGCTCCTCACCGCCGACTCGTCGGGACGCGTCGACGACGAGGAGCACCCGGGCTCGTGGACCCGCTCGTGGCAGATGTCGGCGCTGGTGGTGGTCGCCGGCGAGGACGCCGACGCGCGCGCGCTGATGGACCTGGCCACCGACCGCGCCCGCGAGCCCAACCGGTGGGTCCGCTACTGGACGCTGGTGACCGCCAACGAGCGCAAGGAGCACCACGCGTGGACCCTGGCGCGCGGGCGCGCGCTGGCCGAGGACACCGGCGAGCGCCTGCAGCTGCGCTGCCTCGGCTGGGCGCTGCTGGCGGCCGACCACGAGGACCGCGACGCGGTCGCGGCGCTGCTGTGGTGCATCGACGGCGCGCCGCAGCCGGTGCCGGCGGGCAACCGCTACCTGGTCGAAGGGCCAGTCGACCCGACGCACGCCCAGAGCGCGGCGCTGCGGGCGCTGCGGGCGACGCCGCTGGCGCAGGCGTTCGACCGCGTGCAGACGATCGTCGACGCGGCGCCGTTCGCCTCGTACACGTGGGACGCGGTGTCGGTGATGGCGCGCTTCGGCGGCACGTCGCGCGCGGCCGAGGCCTCGCACACCCTGGCGCGCTTCGTCGTCACCAACCGGCGCCGGCGCGAGTACTACGACATGGTCGGCCTGGCGGTGCGGGCGATCGGCCGCCTCGGCATCGCCCAGACCGACCTGCTGATGGCGGAGCTCGACAGCGCCAGCCCGGGCGTCGCGTTCGAGGCCGCGGGCGCGCTCGAGCTGCTGCTGACCACCGCCCGCGCGGTCGAGCGGATCCTCGACGTCGCCACCGCCAGCGCCGACCGCGACGACAAGCTGGCGTCGGCGCTGCGCAGCATGCAGCGCACGGCGGTGGTCGAGACGCTGGCGGCCGGGTTGCGCTGCGGCAACATGTCCCGAGAGTCCGCCGCGCGGCGGCTCCTGATCGAGCTCGGCGGCTCGGTGGCGATCGACCGCCTGCAGATCCGCCACCAGGACCTCGAGAGCCGGCGCAAGGTGGTGGCCGACCTCGACGACCGCCAGCGCGAGCACATCCGCTGGATCGCCCTCGGCGACGGCGTGGCCACCTGGATCTCGGTCGGCATGTGGATCGTGGTGTTCCTGGTCGGCGTCACCGCGATCTCGGCCGGCCTGCTCCTGACCTTCCGCCAGGGCTACGACGCGTTCCAGGCGGTGGTCCTGGCCGGCGCCGGCACGGTCTTCACCCTGCTCGGCAAGGTCGGCTTCCAGGGCCGCCTCGTCGAGGTCGCGGGCGCCCGCGCGGCCGCCCGCCTGGCCGTGTTCAACGGCTACCAGCGCCGCCTGCAGCAGGTCGACCTGGTGCTCGCGCAGCGCTTCATCGACGGCGTCCAGGTCAGCGCCGAGGACCTGCGCGAGCTGTCGTCGCTGGTCTCGACCGCGCAGACCGAGGCCCAGGCGTCCCTGCTGGCCCTCATCCCCAGCGACAAGGAGGCCGACGCGCTGCAGAAGCGGCTCGCCGCGGTCGGCCAGTCGCTCCAGAGTGGCGACTCCTGAGCTGTCCCGAAGGACATGCTCCTGGGGTCGTGCTCGAAAGGGCATGCCCCTACGGACATGCCCCTCGCGCTCACGCGCTCACTCGGCCGCGACGACGCGGACGGGGATGCACTCCTCTTCCTCGTGCTCGACCTCGACGGCCAGGCACGTCTCGCCGACCGCCACGCCGACGAGCACGAAGTTGTGGGCGCCGGGGGTCGCGTCGGAGAGGAGGATGTCGCGGTCCTGGCTGTCGAGCGCGAGCGCGTCCTTGTTGGTGAACTCGATGCGGGCGCTGCTCTCGATGGTGACGTGGACCGAGACCGCGATGCCGGCGGGGATCTCGATCTCCTCGCCGGTCAGGCGCACGGGCACCGGCGGCTGGCTGCGCAGCTCGAAGGTGACCGTCTGGTAGCGCGGGCCGCAGGCCGACAGCGCCGCCGCGGCGGCGAGGGTGGCGAAGGCAAAGGCGAGGCGGGTCACAGCGCACCTCCGGTGGTGTCGGTGGTGCCGGTGGCGTCGGTCGTGCCGTCGGTGGTCGCGTCGGTGGTCGCGTCCGTGGTCGCGTCGGTGGTCGCGTCGGTGGTCGCGTCCGTCGTCGCGTCCGTCGTCGCGTCGGTGTCGGTGAGCGGCGCGTCACCCTCGACGGTGATCTCGAGCTCGGCCCCGAGGTCGCCGAGGCGGGCGCGGACGATCGTCGTGCCGGCCGAGCTGGCGCGCACGATCACGTGGCCCTGGCCCGTGCCGACCACTGCGAGGACGCCGTCGTCGGCGACCTCGAAGGTGAAGTCGAGCAGGCCGGCGAGCACGTAGTCCTCGTCGTCGCGGGTGATCGCGTCGAACTGCAGCTCGCTGCCGGCCGCCATGGTGTACGCGGTGTAGTCGGCGCGCTGGTGCTGGATCGCCACCTCGGTCGGCGTCGACGCGTGGATGTGGATCAGATCGCCGATCGCGCTGTCGGGCAGCAGCGCCAGCACGGCGGTGTAGCCGGCGGCGAGGGCGGTGAAGGTGCCGCCCTTCAGCGCCAGGCGCTCGCTCGAGCCGGTGCGGAGGTCCGGCGGAGGCCGCGAGAGATCTTCGTTCCAGCTGTACTCGAGCTCGAAGCGGCCGCCGACGGCGACGCGGGCCGGGAAGCTGCCGACCGACTCGCCGTCCGGGCAGGCGCGATCGTCCTCGCCGATGCAGCGGTAGTGGAACTCGCCGTTGCCGAGCTCGCCAGGGCCGGGCTCGGGGTCGTAGAACTGGTCATCGCTGCAGTCGTCGAAGCACCCGCCGAGGGCGAGGAGCCCGGCCAGCAGCAGCGGACGGGAAGTGGTACATGTTCTTTTGGACATAATCTTAAGGACAGGTCGTAAGGGCCATGCGGGGACACCGGTAGCGTCCGCTCCTGATCTTGACCGGGCGGCGAGGCGGCCGCAAGGGAGGCCGGGCGACCCCGACGCAGACCCCGGGCGCGCATCGTGCGCGGCGTCGCTCGCCTGTCGCGTCACGCAGTTGTCACCAAGGTGTCACGTTACTTCCCCTTTTTGCCGCCTTCCCGTGACTGACAGACCGCGCGACCCCGCGTAGATTTCGGGCGTAGGCGGCCCTCGGGCGGCCTCGACCGAGGAGAACCCCCATGGAGGCGATGTTCGACGGACTCACGACGACGACCGGAGTCCTGCTCGTCGTCTCGCTCCTCATCGCGTTCGGGTTCGAATTCGTCAACGGCTTTCACGACACCGCGAACGCGGTCGCGACGGTGATCTACACCCGCTCGCTGCGGCCGTGGACGGCGGTCATCCTGTCGGGGGTCTGCAACTTCCTCGGGGTGTTCGTCGGCGGGCTCGCGGTCGCGCTCAGCATCATCCACCTCCTGCCGATCGAGCTGCTGGTGTCGAGCGGCGTCGGCCTCGGCCTGGCGATGATCCTGTCGCTGCTGCTGGCCGCGACGCTGTGGAACCTCGGCACCTGGTACTTCGGCCTGCCGTCGTCGAGCTCGCACACGATGATCGGCGCGATCCTGGGCGTCGGGCTCGCCAACTCGATGCTGCCGGGCCACGAGTTCGGCGCCGGCGTCAACTGGGCCAAGGTCGGCGACGTCGGCCTGGCGCTGCTGCTGTCGCCGCTGATCGGCTTCACCCTGGCGGCGCTGCTGCTGCTGGCGGCGAAGCGCCTGATCCGCGACCCGCAGCTGTACCGCGCGCCGCTCGGCTCGCGCCCGCCGCCGCCGTGGATCCGCGGGATCCTCATCTTCACCTGCACCGGGGTCAGCTTCGCCCACGGCTCCAACGACGGCCAGAAGGGCGTCGGCCTGGTGATGCTGATCCTGATGGGCATCGTCCCGGCCGGGTTCGCCATCAACCTCGCGCTCGCCGAGCCGCAGATGCGCGAGGCCAGCGCCGCGGTGGTGACGATCCACGACGCGCTCGGCAGCGCGGCGACGGCGGCGCCCGACGTGCGCGCCAAGCTGGCCGAGGTCGAGGACGAGCTGCAGTCGCTCAAGGCCACGCTCGGCTCGGCCGCGCGGCCCGAGCAGGTGCCGGCCGACCTGCGCTTCGCGGTCCGCCGCGACGTGCTGCTGATCGACTCGACGCTGAAGAAGCTCGACCAGTCGGGCGCGCTGGTCCTGCCCAAGGAGCAGGCCGAGCGGGTCAAGGACGCCCGCGCCGACCTGCGCGAACTGACGGACTACGCGCCCAACTGGGTGCTGTTCTGCGTCGCGCTGTCGCTCGGTATCGGCACCATGGTCGGCTGGAAGCGGATCGTCGTGACCGTCGGCGAGAAGATCGGCAAGGAGCACCTGACCTACGCCCAGGGCGCCTCGGCCGAGCTGGTGGCGATGAGCACGATCGGGATCTCCGCCGGCCTCGGCCTGCCCGTCAGCACCACCCACGTGCTGTCCTCGGGGGTCGCAGGCACCATGGTCGCCCAGCGCGCCGGCCTGCAGGCCGCGACGGTGCTGAAGATCGCCTCGGCCTGGGTGCTGACGCTGCCGGCGTCGATGCTGCTCGCCGGCATGCTGTTCCTGGTGTTCCGCGCGATGCTCTGTTAGCGCGGCGTCGCGCCCGGGCGAGCGGCTACAATGCCCGCCCGGAGGTCGCTTCGATGCGCAGCAGGTCCTCGCTCCTCGTGCTGGTGTTCGCCGTCGCGGCGGTTGCCTGTGACAAGTCGACCACGCCGCCCGACGCCAACGTCGGCGGCACTTACCTCGTCACCCGCGAGACGCCCTACTTCGACAGCGGCTGCGGACAGGACCGCCTCGGCGACGGCAAGCTACGCGCCAAGACCCGCTTCACCCTGGTGGCCGCGCGCCCCGGCTGCTGGACGATCAAGCTCGACGACGAGGACGAGACCTACATCGTGCCGACGCACGTGCGCGCCGAGTGATCCCTCCAGCGAGGCGACGAGGCCCGCGCGCGCCTCGGCTGCTGGACCCTCGAGCGCGACGTCGAGGACGAGGCCTCCGTCGTGCCGACGCACGAGGATGGAGGCCGCGAGGGACGACTCGCCGCGAGCGCGCCAGGGGGTGCGACGCGCGAGGCGATCGGACCTCGACGCTCGCATCGTGACGACCTGCCGCTCGCCGCGCCGGCGAGCGACCGAACCTGCCGGCCTCGGCGCTCGCCCTCGCGTCGCTCGGCGCGCCGCGGGCTGTTCCGGCGCGCCGATGGTGGCCATGACGCCGCCCTCGCGTCGCGCCGATCTGCGCCCTGCGGGCCGCGGGCGAGCAGCAGGACGTGAAGCGACGGCCGCTCGCCGCCTGGCGTCGAAGTCCGGGTGCGCCGCCTGACGGCCGCTCGCTGCGTGGTCCGCGACACAGCGGCGAGGCGCCCGCGGTAGCCGGCCCTGGACTTGGTTTCAGACTTTCCCGGGACGTCGCGGCTGCCGCGGCGCCAGGGGGCGAGCGAGATGGTGCGACGCATGTGCTTGGCCGCGGGCATGGCCGGTCTCCTGGCCATCGGGACAGGTTGTGATCTGGTCGCCCCCTCGCCTCCGCCGCCCCCGTGCGGCGCGCCGGGCGACGCGCCGTGCCCGCTGGGGACGCAGTGCGAGGACGACCCCGACGACGACTGCGAGCCGCTGCGGGCCAGCTGCCGCGGCCGCTGCGAGGCCGTGCCGTGCGGCGAGTCGATCGGGCTCGGCTGCTCCGAAGGCCAGGTCTGCATCGACGACCCGAACGACGACTGCCAGGCGCCCGCCGGCGGGCCGGCCTGCCCCGGCGTGTGCGCCGAGCTGCCCCGCCCGGTCCTGTGCGCCGAGCCGAACCGCACCTTCGTGTCCCACAGCCAGGACCTTTGCCAGCAGATCCTCTTCATCTGCGAGGTCGGCTGGATCCCGTTCTACGACAGCTGCGGCTGCGGCTGCCAGTTCCTCGGCTGAGCGGAGGGCCAGTGATTCGGGCTCGCTCGCGGTCTCGCCACGCAGGTCACGCGCCCGCCGGGCGCGTCTCGGGCTAACCCGTCCAGCGAGCGACAGCCCGTGCGACGGGCCGCACGAGCCCGAATCACTGGCCCTCCGCTCGCCGCGTCGCGCGGGTCTCGACAGCGACCTGTCCTCGAGGACACGCTCGCCGCGGCGACGACATGTCCTGAAGGACATCCTACGCCATACGGCTCACGCCTGTCCCGAAGGACAGACTCTTCAGCGACCGGCGCAGGGGACCGAGGCGTGGGGCAAGAAGCAGGTGAGCTCCGCGAGCGAGCACACCACGGCGATCACGGCCAGGACGAGGCCGCGCGGGCGCGTCGCGCCGAAGTGCTCGAGGGGCGACGCCACCCCGAGCGCCAGCGTGGCCACCATGCTGACCAGCAGCGCGACTACCAGCGGCCTGACGATCGCGTCGACGACGCCGAGCCCCTCGGCCACCCACAGGGCGGCGACGCAGACGATCCACGGCGGCCCCAGGAACAGCAGCGCGGCGACTGCCAGCCGCGAGCGCGGCCGAGACGTCGCGCTCGCCGCGTCCTCGGACTCGACGAAGCCCTCGGCCACGTCCGGCATCGGGGCGTCGGCTCGACCGTCGGCACCCGTCACTCCGGCGCGCGGAACAGGCCGCTCATGGACAGCTCGAGCTGGCTGCGGACCAGGCCGAGGATGCTGTCGACCTCGGCGCGCTCGACCTTGAGCTGGCGCTCGAGCAGCGCCTGCGTCCCGCGGAGCAGCGCCTCGCGGCCGCGGGCCACCCAGCGCGCGGCGGTGGCCCGATGGATGCCGTAGACCGCGGCGATCCGGTCGATGCTCAGGCGGTCGAGGAAGTACAGGCGCAGCACGTTGCGCTCGTCCGCCGCCAACCCCGCGAGCGCGTCGCGCAGCGCCTGCTCGACCTCGCGGCGGTACTGCGACTTGAGGAACGACAGCTCGGGGTCGGGCGAGGCGGGGTGGCGCGCCTCGTCGAGCTCCGGCTCGGGCACCAGGCGATCGGCGCGCGCCTGCTCGCGGAAGTTGAGGGCCATGCGCACGGCCGCGACCCGCAGCCAGCCGCCCAGCGGGCCCCGGCCGGCGTAGTCGCCGATCTTCGCCGGCGCGTCGGGGCGACCGACGAGCAGCTTCTCCCACAGCGCCTGGCGCAGGTCGTCGCGGTGCGCGGCCGGGACCCTGCGGCTCTTCAGCACGGCCTCGAGCTCGGCGCCGTGGCGGGCCTGGAGCGCCGCGGAGGCGCCGGGCAGGCGCAGGTGGCAGGCGCACGCGAGGTAGAAGTCGGCCGCGTGGAGGCCCGCCAGCTCGGCCGAGCCGCGGCCGACGTGGCGGTCGACGTGGGCGACGAAGGCCGCGCGCGCGAGGTCGAGGTCGGGCCAGGCCGCCCGCCCCTCGGCGTACAGGCGGGCCCACGGCCCCTCGCTGGCGGGGTCGGGGCCCGCTTCTCGCGCGCACCCGGACGCGTCGTCGGCGGTGGTCTCGTCGCGCATCGCCGGGCGCGACGATACTGCCGGGCCCCCGGGCCGTAAAGCCGCGCTGCACCGCGCACAGTACGTCGCACGCGCTGCGATCGCCTCGCATCGGCGCTCCCCTCGGTGCGCGCTCGCCTGCGCACTCCGCATGCATCGCCGACGCCTCGTGTCGGCGCTGCACCGCGCACGGCGCTCTCCTCAGCGCGCGCTCGCCTGCGCCATCTCCTCCGCGACGCTCACCACCTCCGGGTGCTCCGCGCCGAGGGCCGCCGCGTAGACCGCGTGCGCGCGGCGGTACAGCTCGATCGCCTCCGCGGTCGCCCCGCTGTCGCGGCGCAGCTGCGCGAGGTTGTAGAGCACCGCGCCGACCTCGGGGTGGCCCGGGCCGAGCGACTTCTCGAACACCGCCAGCGCGCGCGCGAACAGCCGCGCCGCCTCGTCCGGCTCGCCCATCTCGCGGCGCACCAGCGCCAGGCTGTTGAGGCTGCCGGCCACGCGCCAGTGGTCGGGCCCGAGCGCGCGCTCGGAGATCGCCAGCGCGCGGGTCTGCAGGCGCAGCGACTCGGCCAGCGCGCCGCGGGCCCGCTGGACGATCGCCAGGTCGTGCAGCGTCTCCGCCACCCCGGGGTGGTCGGGCCCGAGCGCGCGCTCGGAGATCGCCAGCGCCCGCTCGTACAGCCGCGCCGCGTCGTCCAGCGCGCCCGCGCTGTAGCGCACGCCGGCGAGGTTGTGGAGGATCAGCGCCACGTCCGGGTGCTCCGGGCCGAACACCCGCTCCTCGAGGCCCAGCGCCCGCTCGTACAGCTCGCCCGCGGCCGCGAGCTCGCCGAGCGCGTGGCGAGCCGCGGCCAGGCCGACCAGGCTGCGCGCGACGTCGGGGTGCCACGGGCCCAGCTCCTGCTCGCGGACCGCCAGCGCGCGCGCGTGCAGGCGCACCGCCTCCGCGTAGTCGCCGACCACGTCGACGACCGCCGCGAGCCGGCTGTCGAGGTGCGCCTGCTCGAGCGGCGACGCCCCGGCGTGAAGGGCCAGCTGGGTCTGCGCCGCGCGGGCCCACACCCGCCCCTCGGCGGTCCGCGCCGCCGCGTAGCCGACCACGTAGACGAGGTCGGTCGTGATCGCCAGCGCCAGACCGCCCGCCCGCGCCTCGTCCGCGGCCGCCAGCGCGCGCAACAGGCCCGCCTCCGCCGCCGGATAGTCGCCGCGCTTCTCGTGCAGCCCGGCGACCCGGAACTCCGCCTCCGCGACCAGCCCCGGCAGCCCCGAGGCCCGCGCCGCCCCGACCGCCGCGTGCGCGGCCGCCAGCGCCCCCGCGTAGTCGCCCACCGCCTGCAGCGAGCGCGCCCGCGCCAGCCCCACCCGCAGCTCCCGCGCCGCGCTGCGCTGCGCCTGCGGCACCTCCGGCCGCGAGCTCAGGGCCGCCGGCTGCGTGCACGCCGACGCCGGCGCCAGCTCGGCCGCGGCGTTGGTCGCCTGCGTCAGGACCACCGCGTCGGCGTCGCCCAGCTCGTCGACCAGGGCGACGAAGCCGGCCCGCGCCTCGTCGAGGCAGTCCTCGGCGCGCGCGCGCAGCTCCGCGTCCCAGCTGGCCTCGATCGTGTGCGCCCTGCAGGCGACCTCCGCCGCCTCACGAAAGTCCGCGGCCCAGCGGTCGAGCCACGGCGCAGTCTTGGCGAAGGTCGTCGCCGCGAACGACTTGCCGCTCGCCGCGAACGACCGCTCGACCTCGGCCCGCGCCGCCGCGCCCCACGCCTCGTCGATCCGCGCCCCACTGGCTGCGCAGGCCGCCACCCGCCCCGCGAGCTCGCGCGCCTGCCCCTGCTGCCAGCCCCACGCCGACAGCCCGAGCCCGAGCCCCATCAGCGCCACCACGCTCACCACCCGCCGCCGCCGGGCGCGCGTCAGCCCGCGCCCCAGCGCCCCGAGAAGCGCCGTCATCGACGCGTGCCGCCGCTCGGGCGCGCGCGCCAGACCGATCGCCAGCGGCTCGCGCAGGCCCGCGGGGATCCGATCGTCCCGCAGGGCCACCCGCCCCTCCGCCGCCCCCGGCGCGAACGGCCGCGCGCCCTGCAGCGCCTCGAACAGCGCCACGCAGAACGAGAACTGATCGCTGCGCGCGTCGGCCTGCGCGCCCTGCCACACCTCCGGGGCCATGTACGCCGGCGTGCCGAGCAGCGCCCCCGTCCGCGTCACCCCCTCGCTCCCGCCCGGCAGCGGCCGCCCCGGGTCGAACGTCTCCTCGACGCTCGCGGTCGCCTCCGCCGCCACGCGCACCAGCCCGAAGTCCGACACCCGCACCCGCCCGTCGCCGCTGACCAGCACGTTGTCGGCCTTGAAGTCGCGATGCACCAGCCCCGCGCCGTGCAGCGCCGCCAGCCCGCGCCCGGCCGCCACGAACATCGCCACGATCGCCGCCGACTCGCGCCGCTTTGCCGCCAACCACTCGCGCAGCGTGCCGCCCTCGACGAACTCCATGGCGAGGAACACCTGGCCCTCGAAGCGCCCGGCGTCGAACACGGTGATGACGTGCGGATCCGACAACCGCGCGAGCGCCTGGGCCTCCCGCAACAGCCGCACCGCGGCGGCCTCGCGCGCGGCCCCGGGGAGCAGCCGGTGGTGCACCAGCTTGAGCGCGACGCGGCGGTCGAGCTCGGGATCGTAGGCGGCGTAGACCGTCCCCATCGCGCCGGCGCCGACGAGGTGGAGCACCGTGTAGCGACCGATCCGGCTGCCCGCCACCAGCCGCGGCTGCGCATTCTCGGCGGCGCCCGGCGCGAGCGTCGCCGTCGACTCGCGCACCGAGTCGCCCACGCGCGCGAGCGCGGCCAGCAGCTCGCGGCACGCCTCGCACGCGTCGAGGTGCAGCGCCGCCGCGGCCTGCTCCGCCGGCGCCAGCTGTCCGCGGCTCAGCGCGTCGATCGTGTGCTCCGCGAGGCAAGCGCCGACGCCCGTCACGCTTTCGACCATCGCCCGCGCTCCCCGGCCCGCGGCCCCGCTGCCGCGACGTCGCAGCCCGACTTCGCCCCGCCCCGGCCCGCTCGCTCATCCCCGCCCCACACGCGGCGACGATAACAAGGAAGCGACGCGACCGCGGCGCACAAACACATACGCGCCGCGTGCAACTACGCGCTCACCTGTCCCAAAAGACTTGTTGCCCTCGGGCCCGACCCGACTCTATTCTCACCTGGCGAATCGACGGACCATGTGGAGGCGACGCAAGACCGACCCATTGTTGCTGGCGATCCGCGCCGGCGATCTGGGCGAGGTCGAGCGCCTCGCGGCGGCGGGCCTCGACCTCAACCAGGAGTACGACAAATCGGCGGGTCACAAGGTGGCCCCGGTGGAGCAGGCCGCGATCTCCGACCGCGCGCACGTCCTCGAGTGGCTCCTGGCTCGCGGCGCGCGGCTCGAAGGTTTCGCGGGCCTCGACAACATGCTCCTCGCGTCGGCGGTGCGGGTCCGCAGGCCGGCCCTCGTCCGCACCCTGCTGGAGCGCGGCGTCCGGCCCGAGCCGGGCCCGTTCTCGCCGCTGTACGAGGCGGCCTTCTCGCGCAGCCTCGAGATCTTCGAGCTCCTGCTCGATCACGGCGCCGACGTGAGGGAGCTCGAGGCCGTCGACGCCGGCATGCTCGCGCGAGTGAGCGGTGACATCCTCCGCCGGGCGATCGCCGCCGGCGCCCGCCTGCCGCCGTCGACCGTCGAGCTGGCGCTGAGCCACACCGCTCTCGGCGACGACGGCCGCGTGCCCGCCGGCTATCGCCGCTGACGTCCGCCGCGCGGCCGCGCGCCGGCGGATTTTTCGATCGCCGCGCCGCGACAACCAAGCGGCGCGCCTGTCATGCCGAGAGGGGCCCGCGTGCTCGGCCGGCGAGCGCCTGCGAATCATCGCAGGCGGCCGCCGCCATGGTCGCGCCCCTCGCTCACAGGTGTCACCGACATGACTCGCACGATCATCGCCACCTCGCGCTGCTGCTCCGCCGCGCTGGTGGGCCTCGTCTTCGGCCTCGCCGGCCGCGCCGCCGCCGCTCCGGCGGACGCCGATTGCCAGGCCAAGTGTCCCAACATTCCGCCGCCGCCCAAGAACTGGACCGCCACGGTCGGCCACGTCGAATGCGTCGAGTACGCCAATTATCGCTCGCAGCTCAAGCACTCCGGCAACGCCTGGACCTGGGCCGAGCACCCCACATGCAGCGACGCCGCGCCCGGCAGCACCTGCGTCCAGGAGCACGCCGAGCCCGGCACGGTCATGGTCAGCCAGCCGTTCCAGAACCAGGCCCAGGGCGCCGGGCACGTCGCGATCGTCGATTGTGTGGTCGGCGACTGGGCCAAGGTCAGCGAGTACAACTGGTCGCCGCCCGGCGTGTTCAAGGGCGACCGCTGCGTCAACGTCAAGGCCGCGCGCGACAAGGGCACCCCGTTCGCCTTCGTGCGCGCGTTCGGCAGCACCTTCCCGGCCCAGGGCGAGCGCTGCGAGGATCCGCTGAAGATCAACCACGCCTACGTCCGGCCCGACCCGAACGACAAGGAGGTCAAGCGCGGCACCGTCGAGATCTCGTTCGGCGCCTCCGCGTGCAGCCGGGCCAAGTTCCGCCTGCACCGCAAGATCTACACCTTCGACGGCGGCGTGAAGAAGGAGCACTCCGCGTGGACGAAGCCGGTCATGAACGTCCTCGATCCCTATGTCGACACCTTCGAGGACGTGCCGGCCTGCTCGCAATTCGTCTACGTGCTCGAGCGGGAGATGGTCGACCCGCCGATCGTCGGCGCCAAGATCAAGCAGTCGCCGGCGATGACGGGCGTCAACCTCGAGCCGCCGCGGACCGCCACCGCGGACTTCGTGCCCAAGGTCTACGGCCAGATGTTCCTGCGCTGGAAGTCCTCCTGCCCTGATTACGGCGGCGGCACCAAGACGCAGTACAAGATCACCTACACCCGCGGCCAGGGCCAGCCCGTCACGATCGGCCCGATCGACGGCGTCGTCCTCGCCAACGGCGGCAGCCAGGACCGCGAGTACAAGCTCACCAATCTGTTCGGCGCCACCAATTACAGCGCCAGCGTCCGAGCGTTCAACTTCTACGACGTCTCCTCGACCACCGCCGACACCGACTTCACCACCCCCGCCCCCAACAACACCACCCCCGCCCCGCTGCCGCAGCGGCCGACGCTCAGCATGCGCTGCAACGACGACAAGCTGCGCGCCTCGTGGGTCGCCGCGGCCGGCGGCGAGGCCTACGAGCTCGAGTTCACCGCCCCGAGCAAGCAGGTCCCCAAGCCCAAGCCCGCGCTGATCATGGCCGCCGGGACCAGCCACGACCTCGACGCCCCGGTCGACGGCCCCTACAGCGTGCGCCTGCGGTCGTACCGCGCCGGCAAGGCCTCGCCGTGGACCGACCCAGTGGTGTTCGCGCGCGACTGCATCGCCGAGCCGCCGGTCCTGAGCCCGCTCGTCAACGACGACTGCGCCGGCGTCAAGCTGACCTGGAAGATCGACCCCGCGGCCACCGCCGCGCACCTCAAGCAGTACCACGTCATGCGCCGCGAGCAGGGCAGCCCGCTCCTGCTGCCGATCGCCGAGACCTTGCCCAACGTCCTGACCTACAACGACATCGAGGCCAGCCCCGGCAAGAGCTACGTCTACAGCGTGGTCGCGCTCTACCAGACCCCCGAGGGCAAGACCCTGGTCTCGCCGCCGGCGCCGCTCACCAACACGGTCATTCCCCAGAGCCCGCCGCGCGCCCCCGAGATCACCAAGATCACCACGGACGTCGACCGCGTCACCCTCGAGTTCACCGACAACGCCACCAACGAGACCGGCTTCGTCGTCAAGCGCTGGACCGACAACGAGTCGGGCGCGCTGGTGCAGTACCGCCTCGACGGCAAGCCGGGCACCGGCAAGGTCACCTTCGCCGACCCGGGCCCCTTGCCGCTCGAGGACCGCAGCTATCGCTACCGCGTCTTCTCGGTCAAGGGCGCGTGCAAGGAGAGCAACGTGACCGCCTCGCTGCCGGTCGAGGGCCGGCGCATGCGCGCGCCGGTCAACGTCACGGTCAAGGCCGACGCCGGCGGCGCCCTCCTCAAATGGGCCGACACCAACCACAAGGTCAGCAGCTACGAGGTCTACCGCAAACAGCTGAGCGAGCCCGAGTGGTCGGCGTCGCCGATCACCACCCTCACCAACGTCGCCCCCGACAAGCGCTTCTACCTCGACCCCGCCAACGTCGACGCCCAGTACTACGTCAAGGCCCTGTTCGCGGGCGAGCGCACCACCAGCGTCGGCGTCGGCTCGCAGCCGGTGACCTACCTGCGCCAGACCAGCAAGGCCTGCCCGGCGGGCGGCGCCAAGCCCGAGTTGACGCGGGTGACCAACCTCGACGACCCGCGCCGCAGCAAGCTCGAGTTCAAGTTCGACGCCCCCGCCAACTTCGTCACCCGCGTCGAGTACGCCCGCGCCACCGCCGGCCCGTGGCTCACCATGCAGCAGACGAGCGCCAAGGCCGGCCCGCTCGAGGTCGACGTCAGCCCGTTCATGAACCAGCAGATCTGGCTGCGGGTGATCGGCCACGACACGACCAACAATTGCCTGTCGGCGCCGTCGCTGCACCACGTCGTCTACCCGCTGCCGACCCCGGTGCCGCTGCCGACCGTCCCCGCGCACAAGAATTGCCCGCAGGGCCTGATGGTCAAGTGGGTCGACACCAGCACCTACGGCACCAAGTTCCAGGTCGAGTGGCAGCCCGACATCCACGCCCCGTGGCAGCCGATGCCGAAGGAGAACTACTTCCGCGTCACCGGCACCAAGGAGGTCTGGCAGTGCCACACGCCGGTCGCCGCCGACGCCGGCTATCAGTACCGGGTGCGCAGCACCTATCACGTGCTCAAGAACAACAAGCCCGACGTCCTCAGCGCCTCGCTGTGGTCGAACGAGGCCGGCCCGGGCGACAGCGGCGGCGCGGCCCTGTCGCTCGCCAACGGCACGATGGAGACCATCCCCGCCAACGGCAAGCCGGGCGACCGGATCCAGAACTGGGGCCCGCAGGGCGCCTGGGCCCTGCACGCCGGCGCCAACAGCCGGCCCAACAACGACAAACTCGAGGCCCGCTTCGGCTACTACGCCGCCGCCTCCGAGACTGTCGGCCAGATCCTCGCCCTGAATTTCGAGGCCGGCAAGACCTACACCTTCAAGGGCCACGTCAACGGCGGCGGCGACGGCACCGGCAAGGTCCCGTTCCAGATCGGCTACGTCACCAACGCCAA
Organism: Nannocystis punicea; assembly: GCF_026965555.1. Lineage (GTDB taxonomy): Bacteria > Myxococcota_A > Polyangia > Nannocystales > Nannocystaceae > Nannocystis > Nannocystis punicea. The sequence goes on from NZ_CP114040.1 coordinate 9,352,357, forward strand.
CGACCTCTCCACGTTCAAAGAGCTCGCCACCGCGCTGTTCCCCGCCGGCAACGCCTGGACCGCCGTCGCCGGCGTCAGCCACACGGTCAAGGCCGGCGACATCGCCGTCGGCAAGCGGATCGCCGTCCGCCTCGGCTCGGGCGCCGACGGCGGCACCTCGGACATCTGGTTCGACAACCTCGCAGTGCTCGTCAAGTGAGGCCAATCCCCTCGGCGCGGGACGAGCGCGCGAATCACCGCACTCGTCGGATGGGCGCAATCCTCGGAGTCGTGCCCGCGCCGGTCGCGGGCGTGCGCGTGCTGCTCCCCCTCACGAACGAGCTCGGCGCCCGGGCAGATCTTCGAGGACGGCAATCCTCGCACTCGCAGTCACGCCCGCGTCTCCCGCGGGCGCGGCCGATTTTTTCCTGGTGCCGACATTTCGCCGCGCAGTCATCGCGCCGTCATCACGGTATTGAGGCTCTCGGCCAGAGTCGGGTGGGCGAACGTCGCGTCGCGCAGCGCCGACGCCGGCAGCCCGCCCATCATCGCCACCTCGATCGTCGACATCAGCTCGCCGGCCGCGACCCCGAGGATCGTCGCCCCGAGGAACTTGTCGCTGTCCGCGTCGATCACAATTTTAATAAAGCCGCGGGCCTCGTCCATCTCGAGCGCGCGGGCGACCCGGTCCATGCCGATCCGCGCCACCTCGATCTTGCGGCCCTGGCGGCGCGCCTCGGTCTCGGACAGGCCCACGCGCGCGAGCTCCGGATCGGTGAACACCACGTACGGCACCATCCTGCCGCGCGTCGTCGCCTGCCCGCCTGACAGCAGGTTGGTGAGCAAGATCCGGTGATCGTCGTAGGCGATGTGCGTGAACGCCGGCCCGCCCTTGACGTCGCCGACCGCGTACACCCCGGACGCGCTGGTCGCCAGCCGCTCGTCGACCTTCACGTACCCGCCATCGTCGACCGCGATCCCGGCCGCCGCGAGGTCCAGTGAATCGGTGTTGGGCGCGCGTCCGGTCGCCACCAGCAGGTGCGAGCCGGCGAACCTGCGCGAGCCGACCGGCGAGTCGCACGTCAGCTCGATCCCGTCGCCCGCGCGGATCACTCGCCGCGCCTGGCTCTCGAGACAGATCTCGATCCCGTCGGCCGCCAGCACCTCCTGGATCGCCGTCGCCGCGTCGGCGTCCTCGCGCGGCAGCAGCTGCGCCGCCCGCTGCACGATCGTCACCCGGCTGCCGAAGCGGCGGAACATCTGCGCGAACTCGAGGCCGACGTAGCCGCCGCCGAGGACCAGCAGGTGCTCCGGCACGACCGCGAGCTCGAGCATGCCGGCGTGATCGAGCCACTGCACCTGGTCGAGCCCCACGAGCGGCGGCACCCGGGTGCGCGCCCCGGTGTCGATCACCACCACCTCGCCGGCGATCCGTCGCACTTCGCCGGCATTGAGGCGCACCTCGAGCTGCCGCGGACCGACGAATCGACCGGCGCCGAACAGCAGCTCGATGTTCGCCTGGGCCGCGAGGACTGCCCGGCTCGAGTCGGCGAAGTCGCGGACGATCCGGCGCGTCCGCTCGCGCACTCGCGTCATGTCCACGCTCACCGCCCCGGTGCGCACGCCGAAGTCGCCCGCTCGCCGCGCGAGGTAGGCCACGCGAGCGCTCGCCACCATCGTCTTGGTCGGCGTGCAGCCGGTGTTGACGCACGTGCCGCCCAGATGCTCGCGCTCGACGAAGGCGACCCGGCGACCGGCCGCCGCGAACGCCAGCGCCAGGGGCCTCGCCGCCTGACCCGAGCCGAGAATCACCACGTCGTAGCGGTCCATCGCCGGGAGGGTGACCGCGAACTCTTCCGCCGCAACCGGACGGCGACAGCCTCACCGCTCGGCGCCAGGACTTCGCCCGGCTCGTGCCGAGAAGCACGAAGTCACGGCGACCGATCGCTCGTGCGCGGCCGCGACACGTCGAGACCCCTGCGGCCGCGACTTCACATCCTCGCGCCCATTCACAAAAGCCGCGCGCCGCGGTTCGCGCCGGACGGCGCGTACCCCGCCTGCAGTTGCGAACTGCTCAGTCAGGCATGGCCCACGCCGCCTTGATGCCGCGTGTTCTGCCGTAGATAACGAAGCTGACGTATGAAGTTCTCAGCGTCAATCACAGTTTCAAAGCGCGAGGACGAACATGTCAGTGCAAAAAACACGGCCTACAGCGATGTATTTTTATCCTTGCATCGAGCGTTTTCGGACCGCATCCTCAGTATTGGAACTAGCGAGACAGACTCGCACCAAATACCGAAATTCTTCCATCTCGCCTCCGCCCTCAACTTCCTTCCAGAGCCATCGTTTCCAGGGGCCAGACCCTGCTTCAAAAGCACCGTGCTCGAGGGACGAGAAATACAAGAGCCGAGTCCTGTTAATCGACCGCTCGTCTCCGCCTGGCAGATCTGCCGGAAGGAGCGAGAAATGCCATTAGATCACGCTCCCTCTAAGGGGCTTCCAACTCCGCGCAGTGCCCCTGAAGTCGTCGATCCGTCGCTTCATGGGACAGGGGCTAAGTTTCGTCGTGAGCGACCAGGACCAGAGGCCGAACTCGTTCGCGCATTCTTGAACAATTTTCCTCCCATCGGCAAAAGGGGCTACAAGTTGACTCTTTTTCAAGAGCCTCGCCTTTTGTCGGGCTTTCCTGACCTAGTGCTGCCGGGCTGAAAACGCCAGAAGTTTGGAGCGGAATCGCCCCCGGGGTACTTGTGCAGCCGGAAGACCCTCATGGCACGGACGGCCCCCAGGATTCTCGTCACCGAACGGCAGCGGCGCATCCTCGACAAGCTCGAGCGGAGCCACAAGACCCCACAGCAACTGGTCCCGAGGGTGCAGATCGTGAAGTTGTCCGGGCAAGGCGTTCCGAACAACGAGCAGGCGGTCGAGCTCGACATGGGACCCGAGGCGATCGGCCGGTGGCGAAGCCGGTGGTGGAATCGTCAGGCTGAACTGGCCGCTGCGGAGGAGAGCGGCGTCAGCGACCTCGAGCTCGAGCGCTTGATCCTCAAGGTACTTGCCGATGGCCCGCGGACGGGCGCGCCGCCTCGATTCGAGGCCCACCAGGTGGCGCAGATCTTCGCGTTGGCGTGCGAGCCCCCGGAGAAGAGCGGCGTCCCCTTCAGCCACTGGACGCCGGGAGCGCTCGCTCGAGAGCTGGTGAACCGAGGGATCGTCGACTCGATCTCCGCGCGCCAGGTCGGCCGATTTTTAAAGAGAGGCCGATATTCGGCCGCACAGGGTCAAGTACTGGCTGCGCAACACGCCCGCAGATCCGGAGCGCTTCGCGGAGGAAGTCCGGACCATCTGCGAGCTCTACGAGCAGGCGACGACCCTCCACGCGCAGGGCGTCCATCTCATCAGCTGTGACGAGAAGACCGGCATCCAGGCGCTCGAGCACGCTCGGCCTGCGCTCCCGGTGCGGCCCGGGAAGATCGAGCGCATCGAGTACGAGTACGTCCGGCACGGCACGCTCTGCCTGACGGCGAATCTGGAGATCGCCACCGGGCACATCGTGAGCCCGACGATAGGCCCGCGCCGTACCGAACAAGACTTCGTCGACCACATCGCGCGCACGGTCGACGGCGATCCCGACGCACGCTGGATCTTCGTCCTCGACAATCTCAACACCCACAACTCGGAGGCGCTGGTGCGATTCGTCGCCTCGCATTGCGGCCTCGACGTGCCCCTCGGCGCCAAGGGCGAGAGCGGCGTCTTGCGCTCGATGGAAACGCGCGCGGCGTTCTTGTCGGACCCATCGCATCGGATCCGGTTCGTCTACACGCCGAAGCACTGCTCCTGGCTGAACCAGATCGAGATCTGGTTCAGCATCCTCGTCCGTCGCTTGCTACGACGCGCGAGCTTCTCTTCTCTCGAAGCCCTCCGCGAGCGCCTGGTCGAGTTCATCGCCTTCTTCAACAGGTGCATGGCCAAACCCTTCCGGTGGACCTACAAGGGCAAGGTTTTGGCCGCATGAGCGATAACGCCCATCACTTACGCCCGGCAGCACTAGTTGCCGTTCAGTGGCATGAGCCCACGGCTATGCGATGGAGAGAACAAAGAGGCGGAGTCGCCGTGGACGACCTTCGAATTGTTCACACCCTCGCTACCACAGGGCCCATCGCCGAACAAAGATTAGAATCAGTCTTCCGAACTCGCATCCTGAAAAATCTTCAGCGACTTCGCTCTGCTGGCCTTGTGATAAACCAAGGCGGTTTATGGCGTGCAGTTTCCCTCAGAAGAGCTTTCGCCGTTCGGCACATAATCGCCTTCGAGGCCAAAATGTCGGACTGGCGAGGAGCCATTGAGCAGGCATCGCTGAATCGATGGTTTGCATCGGAGACTTACATACTTTTACCCGCCCCACCGCAGGAAATCACGCTCGAGGCAGCAAAACGAGCGAGCGTGGGTGTTTGGATCTTGGGAAGCTCTTCGCCCCTCTTAAAGAGCCAGAGCCAATGCCCCAAGGTTCATCAACCTGTTTCATACGCCTCCTGGCTTTTTAATGAATGGGTCTGGCGCTCCGCCACGAATACGAGAAAACAAGGAACGCATCGATGACGGTTGTCACTTGGCTACCCAAGTACCTCCCGGGTATTTCAAATCTCCGCGGCCTTCTTGAAGGTGGGCAAAAGTGGGTATTCTCTGCTACACACTCCACGGATGGAGAAGTCGTGATTAAACTGATAAAACCTCACACTGCCGATGAACGCGTCCGGCGTGAAATTCTTGCGGTCAAGGAGATCAACTCGACGCGCGTGCCGCGTATTTTTGAAGACGGGGTTCTCCGTGGAACTCCTTTAGGATTCGATGTAATCTGGCTGCGAGAACAACGCATCCTTGGCGAGAATGTCAAGCAGATTCTACAACGTAGTACACTTTCTCAAAAGGAAATCTTGGCACTCTGTCGACATGTTCTAGAGGCTCTTGTCGATATGGGCCACGCCAGAATCGTACACCGTGACATCAAGCCGGAAAACATCATTCGCAGTGCCGATGGTTCATATTGGCTCATTGATTTTGGCATTGCACGCCATCTCGATCTTTCGTCTTTGACAGCAACGGCTGCACTCGGAGGACCCGGAACTCTTGGCTACGCTCCTCCGGAGCAGTACCGGAACAAAAAACGAGATCTTGATGGCCGCGCAGATCTTTTCGCGCTCGCGGTCACGCTCGTGGAATGCATTTCCGGCAAACACCCTTATGTTGATGGTGCTCGCGATGCACCGATGGTGCTCAAGCGAATAGAGGGTGCCCCACTGCCTATTCCTAAGATCTCCTGGAACCGGGGGAGACAGTTTGCGGACTTCCTTACTGCCATGGGTCAGCGTCGTGTTGATTGTCGCCCACGAGATGCCAGCGACGCGCTGATGTGGTTACAGGAGTTACAGGACACTTTTGCGGGATCCCCCTAATGCGCCTTGCCCTTCACTCGGGGATGCATCTCGCCAAGTATGTGTCCAGCTACTCATTTTCACCACGGAGATTCCTGATGCAACTCAAGCTACAGTTTGGCTACGGAATGATGGATCATTCGCGAGTGTTGATCGACACCTGGAAAGGTGGCTCGGTTATCCTAAGTCCAAGAGACTTGAGCCCGGTTCAACTTGAGCGACTCGCAGGACAGATTACGTCACTCCAGGGCGGAGAGGTACTGCTCGATCCGCAGTTTTACTTGCCTTATGCCGATCACGAACGACTCACGTCTCACGAATATTGGCCATCGGCTTACAGCACGGATGTTTTTTGGACTGGCTCGGAAATTCGTGGCTTGATGAAGAAACTGGTAGATCTAAACCGATCTCTTGGCTGCAAGACCCTAATCTTGCCGGGTCTGTACACAGAGCAAGTCGATGAAGATTGGATCGCTCGACAAAGCGCATTCATCGAGGAGGCTAAAGCCCTGAGCAGCAACCCTCTTCTTGTCACCGTCGCACTCGGTGCTGATGCGGTGAAATCAGATGAATCCATTGATGAGATCCTGGCAGCATCCGAAGGGTGGGATGTGAGTGGGATCTACCTCTTATGCGAACACCCCAATGGTGAATACTTGGTGACCGATCCAAATTGGCTGGCGAATGCGCTCGACCTGGTTGCTGGCTTGAAGCTTAAGGGGAAGAAAGTGCTCGCGGGGTATTGCAACCATCAGATGCTGGTGCTTGCTGCTGCCGGAGTTGACTGGATCGCTTCTGGCACTTGGATGAATGTGCGTTCTTTTCCCCCGGATAAGTTTCGCGCCCCTTACGACGATGAGATTAAGCAGCGCTCGACCTGGTACTATTGCCCGCAAGCGTTTTCCGAGTATAAGGTCCCATTCCTGGACATTGCAAAGAAACAGGGCCTGCTTGATAGGCTAGCCCCTCCGGTCGCGCTTGGTAGTGTGCACGCTGACGTTCTGTTTTCTGGAATTCAGCCAACCTCAGCTCGCTGGACGGAGCAAAGCGCGTTTCGCCACTACCTCCACTGTTTATGGTCCCAGACCAACTCTGCACGCCACGGGACCTTCGATCAGACCGTCGACGAGCACGAGCGCGCTCTCGACGCTGCCGAAGGGCTACTTGCGTCCTTGCAGGCAGTCGGGGTGAGAGGGCAATTGCGCGACTTTTCCTCTGCGCTCGATGTGAATCGCGCAGCACTGAGTGTCCTTCGTTCATCACGTGGACCTACTCTTCGGCGGAAATGGGCGACCCTCTAGCGGACAGAGCGTGCGTCAATGAATTGAAAGGCGAGATCGTCCCTCACTCTTGGCGACACGCCGGTCGCTGCCACCTCGGCTAAAGTCGCGGCCGCATGACCCCCCGCTACCCCGTCCCGAACGCCTTCCCTCCGCTCCGCGCCGCGCACCTCGCCGGCAAGCGAGCGGCAGGCGTCCAGAGCGTCCTCGCGGCCGGCGAGCTCGTCCTCGCCAGCGGCCGCCTCGTCGCCTGCGACGCCCTCATGCAGCCCGAGCGCTCGCCGTTCGCTCGCGCCGTCGCCCCGGGCAGCTACCCCGTGTACCTGTTCGTCGCCAAGGAGGGCGCGGCGATCGGCTTCGCCGAGGTGCGGGTGCGGGACGGCGCCCTCGCGCGCTTCGAGATGGCCACCCTCCCCGGCCAGGACGCGACCACTCTCGGCCCGCGCGAGACCTTCGGCTACCCGGTCGGCACCGGCCTCGGCTGCTTCGCCGACGAGGTCGCGCTGGCGCGGCTGCGCGACGCCGACGCCGCGCGCCAGCAGGAGCCCGGCTACCTCGGTTACTTCGACGCGGTCGTGCAGGCCGAGCTGGCCGCGAGCGGCGGCGCGTGGGTCAATCATCGCCCCGACCGCGGCGCCGCCGACAACGTGGTGATCTTCCGCTCCGGCGACGGCGACGGCAACTACCCCACCTGGTTCGGCTTCGACGCCGACGACCAGCTCGCCTGCGTCGTCACCAGCTTCCGCTGCTTCAAGGAGCCCGAGACCGCGGAGGACAAGCAGGCCAAGCTGGCCAAGGCCTTCGCCCCGCTGATCGCCGCGGTCGAGCGCGACCTCGGCGGAGTCCTGCGCGAGCGCGGCTTCACCGGCCCCGAGGCGACCTACAAGCCCAAGGGCAACGAGCTCAAGCTGGTCTACACGCGCGACGGCCTCACCTTCGAGGTGCTGAGCTCGACCCACGCCAACGGCGCGCTGTTCACCACCCAGTACCGCTGGGCCCGCGGGCGGACGACCCTCGACGTCGGCAACGAGCACCGCAAGGCCGGGGTGGCGCTCGGCTTCAAGGAGGGCATCGCCGTCGGCGACAACGCCTTCATCCACGCCGCCAAGCTCGGGGCCGCGTACGCGGCCCACTGGGACGCGCTCGAGCAGGCAGTGCTCGGCTACCTGCCGATCAAGCGCGCGCGGTGACGGCGCTCACCAGCGCGAAAGGACATGTCTCCTCCGACCTTGTGGAGAGGACATGTCCCATCAAACATTTCCCATCGGCCATCCCACCGAGGCGGCCGTCACGGCTCGACGCACACGCCCACGTGGTCCCACCCCGACGGCGGCTCTGACTCCACGAGCGTGAACGGCGACACGCACGACGCCTGACCCGGGCAGTTCGGCGCGCCCACGTCGCAGAACGGCACGCAGCAGCTGCTGTACTGGCAGCTCGGCTCCCACGCATGTTCGACGCAGTAAAACCCCGCGTCGCAGCCGTCCTCGTCGTGGCAGCGGTCGAGCAGGTCGCCGTCGGGCCCGGAGACGTCGGGCACGCACACGAACCCGTCGAGGCCCGGCGAGCATACCTGTCCCATGGGACAGTCCTGGACCAGCGGATCGCAGATCTGCAGGCACAGCGTCACCGTCCCGTGGTGGAGGCTCGCGCACACCTGGTCGGCCCCGCACTGCGGCGCCTCGGGCGAGCCGCCGCAGTGAGCCACGCACGTCTTCTCGCCCTCGCCCTCGACCGGCCAGCACATCGCCCCGGCCGCGCAGTCGTCGACGCCGGTCGGCGAGCCCTTGGGGCCGAGGCACGGCTCGCCGACCGCCGGCGCCGGTGCAGGGACCGGCACGCACTCGAGCTCCCAGTCGGGGACCACCTGATCCCAGATCGGCGCGCACTTGTGGCCCTCGGGGCAGTTCTGGGCCCATGGGCCGCAGGCCGACGCCCCGTCCAGGCACACCAGCCCGACCTCGAGGTCGTCGTCGCACATGGCAATCGGCGGCGACGGGTTCACGCACGCCAGCATGCACGCCTCCGAACACTTCTGCGCCGGATCGCAGCCCGCCGGCGGGATCACGCAGATCTCCCACCACGAATCATGGCCCATCTCGTAGATGCACAGCTCGTCGGCCGCGCACTCGCACCCGGGATTCGGTCCGAGGTCGGGCGGCATGATGTACACGTGCCCGGTCGTGGTGGAGTCCGCCGGCTCGCTGGTGGTGCCCGTCGTCCCCGTCGTCGTCGTGCCGCCGCTCGTCGGGTCGCTCGTCGACGTGGCGGTCGTCGACGTGGCCGTACCTGTCGCGGTGCTCGTCGATGCGGCGGTGCCGTCGCCGTCGACCCCTGGCCGCACCGCGCAACCTACAAACAGCGCCCAGAAAGCGTAGCCGCGCGGACGCAGCAAATAAGGCATCATCATCCTCTCTATACCAGATAATCGCGCGCGCCATCCCTCGCGAGACAGGCGCCGAGCCCCCGCTCCTCGCCGAGCTGTTCCGTCGCCGACGCTCGTGGTGGCCGCCAGCCCGTCGTCCGCGGCCCACCGGCCCGTGGCATGCTGGCGCGCGTGAGCGACACCGACGACGGGCCGAGTTACTACCGCTGGGGCGGCATGCCGACCTCGATCGGCATGCCCGGGCGGGTGCCCGAGCGCGTCGGACCGCCCGAGAACCTGCGCTGGACGGAAGCCGCCGACAGCCCGTTCGGCCTCGCCGGCGTCGACTGCCGCTCGTACACCCAGGCAGCGATCGCAGTGACCACCGACCCGGCCGAGTGCGAGAGCTTCGGCCGCCTGCGCGACGACCCCCGCGTGCCCGCGCCCGGCCCCGAGCTGCGCTGGCACGCCTGCGCCTTGCGCTACCCGGCCTGGCCGCGACGCGACGACGGCCTGTGGTTCGCGGCCGAGCGGATGGAGGACAAGTTCGACATCGTCCACGCGGGCGGCCTCGTGGTCGCGCGCTCGAGCTGGTCCGGCGCGCCGTGGCTGTTCGCAGCGGTCCGCTTCGCCGGCGACGGCCTCCTCGTCGACCAGGTCGCGCGCGTCGAGGACGACCACCCCGACGCCGACGACGGCCCGCTGTGCGCCCGCCAGCTCGACTACTTGCTCAAGAGCCACGTGCTGAGCTGGTGGGTGCCGCACCCCGTACCCGGCCACGTCGCTCGCGAGCCGCGGGCCATGGGCATCTATTCGTCGGTGATGTTCGGCCGCCGGGCCTACTTCGCCAGCTACGAAGACACCACGGCGATCGCCCGCTCGCTCGACGCCGACGACTGAGCGCGTCTACGTCAGACCGCAGCGCGCGCGGCGGCTCCGGTCGGGCGCTCCCAGGCCGCGCGGGCTCGTCCTCGACTCGACCAGCGCCTCGCCGGTGTCGGCGAACACCCAGCGATACGCGTGGACCTCTCCGCCGCGCAACCACTCCTGATAGTCGACGGGCCGCCGCAGCGCTGCCTCGAACCAGTCCGCGGCCCGCAGGCCGAGCGCCGCCGGCTCGCCGGTGACGTCCAGCGCCAGGGCGGTCGGCACCGCCGGCAGCGCGAAGTCCTGGCAGTGCAGTGTGTCGGCGAGCAGTCGGTCGCGGTCGAGGTAGGCGCCGAACGTCGCCAGGATCACGCGGAACTCGACGTCGACGAGGTCGACCGCGACCAGCAGCCGGCCGCGCGGCGAATGATCGGAGTGGCGCCGGCCGTAGCTCGCGTCGCCCGGCACGAACAGCTCCGCGTCGTGCGGCTCCACCCCAATCCACCCGGCAGCCCGCCGCCGCAGCCCGGCCACGAAGGCGGCCTGGACCTCGTCGAGCGGGACCTCCGCGGCGAACCATGCGGGCTCGGACATGTCGGCCGAGCCTAACAGATCGCGGCGGCGTTCGTTGACATGTCCCATCGGACATCTCTTGTTCGAGGAGCTCGCGGGCGCTCCGTGGTCTGCCGCCCACGCGCGAGGCACGGAGCACACAGGCTCTGCCGTGCAATCGCAGCACATCGCCGGCCGATCCATCGACCCTTCGATCTCGTAATGCGGCGACTCCGACCGCGCCGCAGCGGGTACGCTCATCCCAAGAAAACCAAGACATGAATCGACACTCCAGCAATCATCACACCATTCATCCTCTGCTGTTCGCCCTGGCGGTCGCCGCCTGCGGCGACGCCGACAGCGACGAGGTCGCCGCTCGCAACCTCGTGATCGGCCCGATCGTGGAGACCGGCGAATTCACCTCCGGTCCATGGACGACCACCGGCACGTCGGGCACCACCAGAACTTCCGGCACCACCACCACTTCCGGCGGCGACGATACGACCACTGGCGGCGACGATACGACCACCGGCGCCGGCGACACGGGGAGCGACGATACCGGCACGGGGAGCACCACGGGAGGCGTGTGTACACCGACCTTGCACACGCTCAACGCATTCGTCGAGGGCTCGGACATGCTGGCGGACGGGCCGCAGAATCCGCCCCCCAACTATCCCCCGGGGTGGATCGACCGCATCGAGCTGGAGACGAGCACTCAATGTAACTTCCAGAACTGGAAGGACAGCGACGGCGTCGACCCCGAGACCCCGGGCTGCCATTACGCCTTCGAGGACAAGGACTGCGAGACCCCCACCAACGACAAGTTCGGCGAATCTTGCCAGGACGGCGACATCCTCGTCGAGACCAACCCCGGCAAGGACGTCTGCCACGCGCACGCGCTCGGCCCCGGCAACATCGGCGTCGGCCACCCCGACCGCTTCTCCTGCAACGCCTATTGCACCGCCAAGTACGACCTGCCCGGCGAGTGCCGCACGACCCAGGACACCTGCGGCCCGGGGGTCGGCAGCGCCTATTGCCTGTGCGGCTGCTGAGCGGCCCTTCCGCGAGCGACTCGAGATCGTCGAGCGCCCCGCCCGGCGGGGCGCTCGACGCAGCGCTCAGCCGTGGTGGCTGGTGCCGGCCTTGACCTTGCTCTTCGTCTTCATCGAGACCTCCTCCGGCCCCGAGTCTAGCCGCCTCGTAGCGATCGACGAGGCCCGCGTTCGCGCGCGCTCGTCGGCCGCCGGAGCTCGAATCAACGCAGTTCGCTCAGCCCGCCCGGAGATGCACGATCTCCGCGTACACCAGGCGCAGCCCCGGTTCCCGCCGCGGGTCGGGCTGCGCGCCCTCCGAAGGCTCGAGCGCGTCCTCGACGTGGCGCTCGTATTCCTGCACGAGCAATCGAGTCGGAACCGGCGCGCCGCCGGCGTCCGCCGCAGGCACGCGCACGATTGCCCGGAAGAGCGCGCCGGGCGGAGGCGCCTGGGGGCGGACTTCCGCGTCGGGCGAGCTCAGAGTCACCCAGCCGAAATCGCCCTCCGCCAGCGTGCGCTGGACCTGGACGTCGAGCCGCACCTCGTTGGCCTGGATCTCCGGGCCAGGCCCCAGGAGCGTGACGTCGAGCTCCGTGCGGGCCCACGGCGTCGCGCACGCGCCCGGCAGCTGCGGCGTGTCCTCGAGCTCCCGCGAGGCGACGGTCAAGATCCGGTTCGGGGCGACCTGAAGGAAGTCCATCGTGGTCACGCTCGAGAGGTGCACTCCCGCCACCGAGTGGGGCTGGAAGCGCGCGAGCGCCAGGCGGACGAACGGGAAGTAGACGGCGCCGACGTCGATCTCCAGATCGCAGTACCAGAGCTTGCGGATCGGGTCGAACGCCACTGCATGGCCGGCGACCGCCACGGGCAGCGCGCCGCCGCCGGGCTCGCCGCAGCCATCCGGCCCCGCGAGCTCGGCCAGCTGCGCGCCCTCGTGGCACGCGACCGCCCGCGGGAATTGACGCAGCCCCGGCAGTTGCCCCGGCAGTTTGTCCCAACGCGGATAGCGCCCCGGCTCCTTCCACACCGGATCGGTCCCCCAGGTGCTCACATACGGCAGATAGTTGCCGACGTCCTCGCGCCCTTCCGGCGCGAGGATGACCCCCAGAGTCTCGCCCTCGCCGGAGGACCACCACGATCCCTCGATGTAGATCCGCAGCGCGTTGCCCTTACGCTCGCTCCATCGGACGTCCTCGGGGCTCATGAGCGACGAGAACCCCAGCACCTGCCGGACCTCCGGCGACGGCTCCTGCTGCGGCGGGGCCTCCGCGAGCAGGCCGCCGCCGCGACTCCACGCGAAGGTGGGGATCCCATACGCGACCTTGACCCCGAGCGGCCGCGCAGTGCTCGGCACGTCGATCGTGACCTCGTCGCCGGCGAGGGCGAACTGCGCCTCCTCGGCGGACAGCGGGGCGTCGGAAGGCTGCGCCCCGCGCACTGGCTCGAAGTACTCGCGGAAGCGCGTCGTCGCGACTGCGTGGTATCGGACCCGGCGGTACTTGGTGTCGCCGAACTCGTGGCGGTACAGCGGAAGCATGACCGAAGGGTCGCCGGGGTTCTTCTCCTTCTCCGCCGCGAGCGACAGCGCGGTCCTCGGCAGGCCGAGCTCGCCTGCGATCCCGAGCTCGGGCGGGGCCGGCACGAACACGTCGAACGCCCGCTCCCGGCCCTCGAGCCAGCGAGTCCCGTCCGCGGACGATGGGTCGTCGACGGGCTCGCGGTACTCGGCCATGACATCGACCCTGGAGGTGCTCGCCTGGTGCACCGAGAGCACCGGCTTTTTGCACGGCAGATCGTGGAAGGTCAACGCAGTCTCGCCGCACCGGCGCGAGGCCGTCTGCTCGTCGAGGTGCTCGAGCCGCGGCCGCAGGAGCGGCTGCCTCACCGCGTGGACCAGGAAGAGCTCGCGCTTCGGCGTGAGCATCCAGAGGCCGCCGCGAATCGCGTCGAGCTCCGCGTCCGCGAGCGTCGGCGAGGCTTCCACGATCCAGTGCCAGACCTGCAATAGATCGAGATCCTCGGGGCAGAGGCAGGACGAACAATCGAGCCGCAGCACCTGCGACGGACGCAGACGCACCGTCAGCTCGCGGCGCTTGGACGACCACTTCGCCTCCGCCTGCTCCGTGAGGCCGACTCTGGCGAGGGTGAGCCGGATCGGCCGCGGCTCCTCCCAGGCGGCGCTGGTGCGCTCTCCGGTCGAATAGAAGCTCTGGACCCACGCGGTCTCGTCGGGGAGCGTGCGCACCGCGACGCCGAACGCGAGCGGATCCGGCAAATAGCGCGGGAGCCCCGCCTGCGCCTCGGCGAGCGCGTGGCTCGCCACCCATTCGGGGAGCTTCTGGTCGTGCTCGACGATGAATTGGTAGACCTTCTTGAGGAGGAGGTCCGCCGGGGCCGGTTTCCCGTCCTGAGCGTACATTCGGGCCCAGTCCAGCTGCTTGTCGAAGACCCCGTGCATCTCGGCGGTGCGCTGGCTCGTCGGCGGCGGCGCGAGGATTCGCACCGGGCGCGTCTTCTTGGGCAGCTCGATCGGTTGACCGTCGCGCTCCGAACGAATCACCAGTCGCTCGAGCGACTCTCCCGGCGGATACGCTTTCTCGGCCTCCAGCACCGGGAGCACGACGGGCGCGTCCACCGGTTCGAGGCGCAGGTACCGTTCGGACGGCGACGCATGCTCCTCGCCGGCGTCCTGCAAGCGGATGCTGTTGCCCGCCAGGTCCACGGTGCGGGCGCGGAGGCGGTACGAGCGGCCGAACCTGAGCCGCGGCAACGAGCCCGGCACGACCTCGAACTTCGCCTTGACGATGGCCCGCGGCGGCGGCGGAGGATTCGGCGGAGCGGGTCGCTCGTCCTGCGGATGGGCCTTGCCCTCGGGGGCGACCGACAGGCTCCAGCCCTCCCACGAGAACAACTTCTCGTGCACCTCGAGGGCGTCCGCCGGCGCGCCGTCGGGGGCCTCCGGCGCGCCCTTGGGCGCGAACGGGCGGGTGGCCGCCGGCTCCGTGAACCCCTCTTCCTCCGGCTGCTGAATCGTACGACCCTCGATCTCGTAGGCACCGACCTGGGCGTGGAGCGACCGCCACTCCTTGGTGGTCTCGTCGAAGACGTCGACTCGAAGTCCGCGCAGGACGTCCTCGGCGCGCAGCTCGTCGGTCGCGCCGGGCGTGTTCTGCAGGTCCATCGATCGGTCGACGTTCTTCTCGAGCTGCTCGCCCCGGTCGCGCCGCAGGACGCCGAGGCCTGCCGAGCGCAGGGCCGGCAGGGACGCGGGACGAGCGAGCGGAGCGTCGGTGTGCACATTGGCCCAGAGGGTCTCGGCCAGCGACAGGAGCTGCAGCCCCGCGCCGTCCACGTCGAGCCGGCAGAGCTGGAACCGGCCGTCTTGCACCGTCGGCCAGGCCGATTCGAGCCGCAGGTAGCCCGCGGCGATGTCGGCCGCGTCCGAGGCGAGCGGGCGAAAGTCCGGGCCCATGAGCGTTCGCGGGGCGCGGAGGTCGACGAGCCCTTGCTGCGTCCACTCGGGCCTCACGCGGACCAGCGCGGGCACCACCGGCAGCGGAGACGGCAGCGGGACCACCAGGTCGACCACGAGCCCGAGCCGCCGCAGCAGGGCCGGATAATTGCCCAGAGTGGAGACGATCTGATGGAAGTCGAGCTGCGGGGGCGGCAGATACGGCGCGCCGGCCGGCACCCGGTGATAGAAGGCGCGGAGGAGCAGGTAATTCGTCTCGGTCTCCCCCAATTCGTTGCGCACCGAGGCGATGCGCTCCTTGCGGGCGCCCCGGGTGGTCTCGCGGCGGCCCAGACCGACGACCTCATCCGGCTCGAGCGACGTCGGCGACCCCATGAACGGCTGCGGGATCAGGACCTGCGTGGAGATTCGAGTGATCGGGCCGAGCTGCTGGCTGTCTTCCAGCCGCCAGGCGGGCGGCAAGTCGCGCGAGAACTTGGCGCCGAGCTCGGCGTACGAATTTTGCACGTGATCGGCCAGAGCGCCGGCCGGATAGGAGACCACCGGCAATGTGGCCAGCTCGTCGTCGAATCGATACCGCGGCACCGGGTGGTCGGTGGGGAAGATCGCCTGCCACAGCGGTGAATCCAGCGACTTCGGCGCGGCCTGTGCGGGCAGCTCGAGGTCGTCGCCGCCGCCCTGGGGAGAGATCCGCACCGCCCAATTCATCGTGGCGACGACGTCGGGCCAGACGGCGAGGTCCGGGTAGTCCGTCAGCGGGGCCGGGCTCTCGCCCTCCTGAGGCGGCTCCGTGCGCCCGAGCCGGGGCGAGACGAACACCGAGAGCCGGAGCGCCTGCCCTCCTTCCATTTGGACGAGCCCGTTCGGTAGCGCGGTGAAGATGATGGTCGCAGTCGTGGGCATGGCAACAAAAGTCCTGTTCTCCTCACGCGAAGGCGAGCGAGTAGCGCTTCCACGCGGGCAGCGGCATGTTCTCCGCGAAGCCCGGATCCGGGCCATCGAAGCTGCGCTCCACCGACAGGGTCACGGACGCGCTGAAGAACAATACCGACACTTCCAGCACGATCCGGGCCTCGCCATGGATGATGATCTTCGAGTTCTCCGCCGTCTTGAATTGCACCGTCAGGCCGATGTAGATCTCGAGCGAGATCCGGACGATGCCGAGCACCTCGAGCGCGCCGTTCGCCCGGAAATAGCCGGTGAGGGCCGAGCGGGTGCCCGTCGACGTGTTCTCGAGCTTGAAGTCGATCCCCGCCATCACCGACACGCCGCCGCTGGCGACGCCGAGGTTGAGGGACAGGCTGCCGCCGAACTCGATCCCGGCCTCGATCTCCTGCACCCCCCTGGCGCTGACGACGATGCCGAAGAAGCCGCCGCCGGCGAACGGCGCGATCCCGACGCGGAACTTGCTGTGCCTGCGGGCGAACTGGAACCCCACCGCGAAGGGCCGGCCCCCGAACAGCGGGAGGAACAGGCTCGCCCCCAGCGAGATGTTCTCCAGGCTGAAGATACCGACCGGGATCGGCGGCAACGTGGTGGAGTAGGCCAGCATCAGGCCGTCCGGCGTCACCTCCAGGCTCGGCGGATCGGAGAAGCCCGCGGGCTCGATGAACTTCGTCAGCTGGTCGACGAACGCGAGCGCGCCGAGGAACGTGACCTTGCGGAGGCCGACGCTCACGTCCGGCTTCTCGCCGCCGCGGGACAAGAACCCGAAGCGCTCGAATCGCAGCTCGACGACGTCCTTGATGCGAAGGACGAAGTCGGTCAGGGTGCCGCGGACCTGCGTGGTCGGGGCCGAGCCGTCGCGCCGGATCTGGGTCTCGGCGACGAGCTCGAGGACGGCGGCGGGCCCGGGGCCGTCCTCGGCGCCGGGCGGCAGGGCCGACGCATAAAACTCGAGGAAGCCGAGGTCGCGGTCACGGACGTTCGGCTTGAACTGCAAGGTCGCGGTGACGAGCTTCGGATCGCGCGGATCGTCGTAGGTGACCGTCAATCCCGGGATCTTCGGCACGCTCGGCAGGCCCGGCTCGCTCGGCGCGAGGTCACCCCAATTGGGCAGCTCGACGATGTCCCGGATCTTGATGCCGCCGAGCAGCTCGCTCTCCCGCAGCATCTCGAGGGGATCCGGCGGCACGATGTCGGTCGTGCCGGGGACGAGCAGGGGCAGCTGTCCGATCGGCCCGAGCTCGCGCGACAGGCCGGCGAACTGGGGGCGCAGGTTCGCGAGGCCGCCGCCGAGCTCCGGCGGCATGTCGAGGCCGGGCAGCGCGCCGCCGGGAGGTTGTACGAACTCCGCGAAGACTTCGCCGAGCTCGGGCTTGAGGCCCTGCTCGAGGAAGCCCTGGAAGTACCGAATCGTCTGGACGCCGAGGCCGTCACGCGTGAGGTACTGAATGGCGGGGACCAACACCTCGGCCGAGGCCATGACCGGGAGGAACGACGGCGCCGCCGGGTCGGCGACCGCGGGCGCAGCGGTGGCGAACGTGAAGTGCTGCGTGGTCAGCGAGGTCTTCCCGCTCGCCTGCCCTGCCCCGGCCTGCGACTCGGCGACGTAGGCCAGCCTCTGGCCATTGAGAGGACGCCGGGACCGCTCGCCGGTGAACTCGGTCTCGAGCTTGATGAAATCCTCGACCATGGCTTGTTGGCACACGAACGCCAGCGGCATCTGCCAGCGGATCGTGTTGCCGTCGCCGTCCACGCCCTCGACGGCGAACATGAAGTCGCTGCCGCCGAGGCGGATCCAGAACGAATGCTCGGTCGGCACGTCGTCGTGGGGGATCCGCGGCGTCCGCTCCGTGACGATCCGGACGCTCTGAAACGGGAACTGGCGCCCCCCGCTCGGGGAGACCTCGGGCGCGTAGTATTTGATCGGCTCCGCCGTCTCGATGGACATCTCCTGCACGAGGTAGGCGATCGGCGGCACCTGGTCGGGGTCCGGGCGGAGCCGCCGCTCGGTGAGGACGACGATCGTGGCGCGGTGTCCGAGCGGCCAGTAAAAGCCCCTCAGCTCCACCCGCGTGTATTGTTCGCGCCCCAGGGTCGCGCGGTGCTCGAAGCGGGCGACCGGCGAGGGGTACCGCCATTCGCCGTACAGATCGAGCCACGCGCCGAGGCTGCTCAGGATGACCTGCCGCGCGGCCAGGGGCGCGGAATACTCGGACGCGGGATCTGGCGTATTGCGGGTGGTGGTCAGTCGCGCCAGCTCCCACCGCAGCGCCGGCCAGAGCGAGTTCAGCATGGCGTCGTGGACCACCGGCCGGAGCGTCTGCTCCCCCGGCTCTTTGATGGGAGGCGGGCAAACATCCTCCAGGGGCTCGTACGCCCCGGGAGCGTCCTGCGACCAGATCGCGCGGATGTTCGGGGTCTCCGTGGGTACGCACGCAGCGTCCTCGTCCCCCTCCTGCGGCGGTCGGAAGCCGAGCCGGGTGTGCCACAATTCGGTCCGCTCGCCGTGAGTGACGGGCTTCGCGGAGTGCTCCCACGCGGCGCACTGGTCGGGTGAGAGCACCAATCGGTAAGGAGCCTCGATGGCGGTCTCCAGCGCCCCGGGGTTCGTCGGCTCGGCGGGCTCGCCCGGCGGGAGGTCCGACCGGGCGACTCGCGCCACCGCGAGCCGGCAGCTCGAGAGGATCGCCAGGATCCCCTCCGGACTGTACTGAATCGTCGGGACCTCGGGCGGGACGCGGAAGACGAGCCGGGTGGGACTCGCCAGGATCGTGCGCGCGGGCGGCCACGTCGGAAACTCCCCCGACGCGGGAGGCGGCTCGAGCTTGTCGAAGTAGAACGCCTCCTCCGCGACCGCCTGGGCCGGCAGCTCGAGCACGAGGTGGGCGTCCTGGGCCTCGTCCGCGCGCCGGAGCACCGGCATCTGGCCGCTCGTATCGAGGACGAGGTTGTCGAAGGAGATCTCGAGCCAGATCAGATCCTCGGGCCGGATCAGGAGGACAGGTCGCTCCAACTCCGCATGCCCGGGAATGCGAGGCGCAGGCCTCGCCTCCGCTCCTGCTTCGCGCTGATTTCGAGCCATCGGACCTCGGCCCGAGAGACTGAAATCATCACCCGCCCCGACAAGGCGCGAGGATGCGCCCGGGCCGACCGACGGCATCCGCCTTCGTGTTTGCAACGACGACGGCCCGAGCCCGGGGACGCGCGAATTTTTCGGCGAATGGTGCGCCCCCGGCGCGTGACCCCGGCGCGAGAAACTTGCCGGCGCGGCCCTGCCGGCCGACGCAAGAACGCGAGCCGGCGAGGACACACGACCGGCTCACGACCGGCGTGGTTTGCAGCCTCGATTGCTCGCAGCGCGGCGAGCGGACCTACGATACGCCGAGGTCGTCCATCGCGGTTCGAGCTCGTCCGTCACGCCGGGCGGTACGAGCCGATCATCGTCACCGGCTCCGGCAGCGGCGGCGCGGCCACGTGGCGCCGCAGCTCCTCCTGGAACTGCTCGCCCTCGGGCAGGCCCAGGAGCGGGTTGTCGACGCCGTCGTCGAGCTCGAGCAGCGCCACGTAGGTCACGCCGTCGGGCAGGCGCCCGTACCAGTAGCGAATGCCCGCGGGCTGCCGGCGATGCACCGCCGCGAACAGGCGCTCGATCGCCGCGTCGACCTGCGGCACGTCCTCCGGCTTCACCGTGGTTCGAACCATGAGCGTTCTCACTCGCGTCTTCCTCGTTTTGGCGGCCGAAGACGCCCCGTCCGCGGCATCTCGCGGTCACGTCGGCGCGGCCCCGGCGGTCTTCTTCATGAGAGACCCACCGCGAGCGAAGGACGTGACCGATGGAAGAGCGCGACTGGCTGGCGAACCGCTTCGAGGAGCACCGGATTCATCTGAGGGGCGTCGCCTATCGCATGCTCGGCTCGCTGAGCGAGGCCGACGACGCGGTGCAGGAGGCGTGGTTGCGGCTCAGCCGCGCGGACGTCGGCGCGGTCGAGAACCTGCGCGCGTGGCTGACGACGGTGATCGCGCGGGTGTGCCTCAACCAGCTGCGCTCGCGCGGCACGCGGCGCGAGCAGCCGCTGGGCCCGCACGTGCCCGACCCGGTCGTGCAGCGCGAGGACGGCGTCGATCCGGAGCACGAGGCGCTGCTGGCCGAGTCGGTCGGGCTCGCGCTGCTCGTCGTGCTCGACGAGCTCGCGCCCGCCGAGCGGCTCGCGTTCGTGCTGCACGACAGCTTCGGCGTGTCCTTCGAGGAGATCGCGGCGATGGTCGGGCGCACCCCCGAGGCGGCGCGTCAGCTCGCCAGCCGCGCGCGTCGCCGCGTCCGCAACGCGGCCCCTGTGCCCGACCCCGACCTCGCCCGCCAGCGCGAGGTCGTGTCCGCCTTCTTCGCCGCCACCCGCGCGGGCGACCTCGGCGCCCTCGTCGCCCTGCTCGACCCGGACGTCGTGCTCCGCGCCGACGGCGGCACCGCCCGCGCCGACGTCTCGATCGTCGCCCGCGGTCCGCGGGCCGTCGCCGAACACTCGCTCGGCTTCGCCGCCATGACCCCGTTCGTCCGACCGGCCCTGGTCAACGGCGCCGCCGGGGCCGTCGTCGCCCCGCACGGCCAGCCGTTCTCGGTCATGGGCTTCACCGTCACCGGCGGCAAGATCGTCGCCATCGACGCGCTCGTCGACCCCGAGCGGCTGCGTCGCCTCGACCTGTCCGAGCTCGAGGAATGACATGTCCTTTAAGACATGTCTATTCCTGCCGACAGCGGCGAACTTGCCTCGCCGGCGAGCATCGACCTGTCCTTTCGCTCATGTCCACTCGGTCAGCCCCTCGATCGCGTACAGGCGGCGCCAGCTCGGGCGCGCTTTCACGCGCCTGGCCAGGGCGGCCAGGTGTGGCCATTCGGTGGCGGGGCGCGGCATCTTCCGCGACCAGCGCATCAGCATCGTCGCGTACAGGTCGGCGAGGCTGACCTCGGCCCCGAGCAAGTACGGGCCGCCGCCGCCCAGGTGGGCGTCGAGGCGGTCCCACCCGGCCTCGATGCGCCTCCGCGCCGCGGCCAGCACGACCTCGGCCTCGGCGCCCCCGGCCTCGGGATAGAACCACCAGCGGAACGCCGGCTGCAACGAATTGGCGAGGTACAGCACCCATTGCAAGTACTCGCCGCGCGCGGGCGAGGACGGCGGCGGGGCCAGGTTGGCCTCGGTGTGGCGCTCGACCAGCAGCAACGCCAGCGCCGCGGTCTCCCAGCGCGGCTGACCGTCGACGATCAATGTGGGTACCACGCCGCCGGGGTTGAGCCGCAGATATTCGGGGTCGCGCTGGGCCCCGGCGTCGAGGTCGACGCGGCGCAGCTCGTGCGGCGCGCCGATCTCGAGCAGGAGCAGGTGGACCAGCATGCTGGCCGAGCCGGGCGAATAATAGAGCGTGTACATGCGCCTCCGGGGTCGCGCGACGATACCCGCGCGCGCCCCCGGAGCTCAAGCCAGGAACAGCGTCACGGCGCGAGGCCGCAGAACCCCACGTCTTCCCGCCCCGGCGGGGCCTGCATCGGCTCGTACCACGGCAGGCACTCCTGGTCGACGCCCGGGCAGGTGTTGGCGTCGTCCAGGTCGCAGAACGGGATGCAGCAGCCGAACCCCATCGGATCGCACTCGCTGGCCAGCGCCGGGTCGGCGCACCACAGGCCCGGGTCGCAGGCGTTGGCGAATTCGCAGGTGTCGAACGCCTGGCCCTCGTCGCCGCCGGCGTCGAGGACGCAGATGAATTGGTCGCTGTCGGGGTTGGGCAGCGGGATGCAGGCCTGGCCCTCCTCGCAGTCCTGAAGCAGCGGGTTGCAGTCGGGCAGGCAGATGTTCAGGGCATCGGTGGACAACACGCAGTGGGTCCCTGAATCGCACGTCGGCGACTGCGGCGAGCCCTCGCACAGCGCCCTGCAGATGCCCTCGTTGGTGACCGGGTCGGTATCCCAGCACATCGCCCCGAGCTCGCAGTCATCCTCGCCGTTCCACGGGTCAGCGACGTGGCAGGGCTCGCCCACCGCCTTGGGCATCGCGTCGATGTCGACGCAGCGCAACGCGTTCCACGTCCCGCCGGGGTTGCCACCGTCGTACGGCGCGCACTTCTGGCCCACCGGGCAATCCTGCGCCCACGCGTCGCACTCGTCCTCGACCCCGCCGGTCGTGCCGCTCGTGCCGGTCTCGCCGGTCGTGCCGGTCTCGCCGGTCTCGCCGGTCTCGTCGCCCGTCTCGTCGCCAGTCTCGCCGCCGCCCTGCGATTCGCTCGAGCTCCCGCCCGAGCTCTGCCCCTCGGTGCCGCCCGAGCTCTGGCCCTGGCTGCTGTTGCCCGAGCTCTGGCCCTCGGTGCCGTCGCCGCTCTCTTCCTCGCCCTGGGTGTCGCCGAATTCGCCGAGCAGGATCTTCGGGTCGCAGGCGGTGAGCGCCAGCCCGCCGAGCAGGAGGCTCGCCGCGCGTGTGATCGACATCAATCGATGGATTCGCATGTTCATCATCCTCGCCGGGAGATTGTCCGCCGGCCGCTCATCGCATTAAGGAATCTTCGAGGTGTCCTTTTGAGCATGCTCTTTGGGACATGCGTCGGCGACGCGCGCGGCGTAGGTCGAGCGCGGGTAGGCGCGCAGGAACGCCGCCGCCTCGCTCGCCCCGCGCGCTGGATCTCCCGCGGCGCACAGCGCCTGCACGCGCAGCGCCTGCCGCTCCTCCGCCAGCCCCCCGCCGGCGAAGCTCGCGGCGTGGCGATCGAGCAGATCGAGCGCCGCGGCCGGTTGCCCGGCCCGCAGCGCCGCCCGGGCCTCCTGCAACAGCGCCATCTCGGCGAGCATGCGGTCGCCGTCGTCGACGACGGCCGCGTCCTCCTCCACCGCCTCGCGCTCGCTCGCCGGCGCCTGCGACCCGCGCCGCGGGCCCGCCGTCTTCGGCGCTGCCGGTCGCGGGCGCGGCGGCACGACCACGAGCGGGCGCGGGCCGGTCGGCGACGGGTGGAGGACCTGTCCGGGCGCGCCGGCGGTCGCGCTCGTCGCTGCATCGTCGGCCGCGCCCGCCGACTCGTCGCGGGCCGTCGCGGCCCGCGAGCCGGGCCCGGCGGCGTCGTACTCGGCCTGCTCTCGCATGTCCTTCAGGACATGTCCCGAGACAAAGTTACCGGCCAGATCGAGCTGCCAGGCCGCCAGCAGCAGCAAGGCGGCCGCGACCGCCAGCCACGGCGCCAGGCTCGGCGACCGCCTGCGCGGGCGCGGCGAGGCGGCGCGCTCGGCCGCGGCGAGGCTCGCCCACAGCTGCGCCTCCGCGGCGGCGGACGGGCGCGCGCAGGCCTTGTAGGCGGCGATCAGCGCGCGGGAGGACGTCGGTTCATCGGTCATGCGGCCTCCGGACGGGGCGAGCGCGCAGGCGCTGGCTGAATTGTTCGAGCTTGAGCCGCGCGGCCCGCAGCCGCGAGAACACCGTGCCCAGCGGGATCTCGAGCGCCTCGGCGATCTCCGACGCCGTCAGCCCCTCGATGTCGGCGAGCAGGAACACCAGGCGCTTGTCCTCGTCGAGCCCGTCGAGGAACTCCTGCATGAACGCGGCCGCCTGGCGCAGCTCGAGCGACGCCTCCGGCTCGCGCGGCGGCGGTGGCGGCTCCACCGCGGACAGCCGCCGCTCGCGTCGCGTGTGCGCCCGCCGGCGCATCAGCACCACGTTGCGGGTGATCCCGAACAGCCACGCGGGCAGCGAGCGCGACGGCTGGAACGTGTGCAGCCGGCGGTGCACGACCAGGAACACCTCCTGCGCGACGTCGTCGGCCTCGTCGGCGGGCACGCCGAACGCGCGAGCGATCCGCCACACCGTCCCGAGGTGGCGGGCGAACACCTCGCGCAGGCTCGGCGCGCTGCACTCGACCACGGACTCGGCCGCGAACCCGGCCGACGTCAGGGGCGTGTCGAGCGTCTTGCTCACCGGGTCGATCTTTTCCGCCGGGGACCGATCGCATTAACCCCGGCGGACGATTTTTTCGCCGGCGCACGATCGCGCATCAAAACCGCGCCTCGATCAGCAGGAACCCGCGGAACGCCGCCGGGCCGACGCTGCGGACCTCGCGGTCGCCGGAGAACACGAACTGCGGGCGCCGCAGCGAGATCGCCGCCTCCGCCAGCAGCCCCAGCGCCGCGAAGCCTCGCAGCGCCCGCGGGGCCCACCCCAGCCCGGCCCCGACGGTCGCCGCCGCCCACAACGTGGTCCGCACGTAGTTGGGAGCGCCGCCGACCCCCACCGCCTGCAGGGCGCCGAGCTCGAGGCCGGCCTGCAGCGGCACCTCCAGGGGCCCCGCGCGCAGCACCGGACCGCCGCGCAGCTGCCCCGCGTGCACCCTGAAGTCGGCGCCGTACGGCTGCTCGGCCTCGCGCCGCACCTCGGCCGCGAACCACCGCGTGTAGCCGAGAGTCAGCCGCGCCCGCGGCCATGCCAGCCCGGCGGCCGTGGCCAGCCCGGCCTGGACCGGCAGCATCCCCACCTGCACCGCCGGACCGACCTGCACGAGCCCGCGGACCGCTCGCCGCGGCCGCGAGCGGGGTGCGGCCGGCGCGTCGGGCCTCGGCTCGACCTCCTCGAGCGCGGTCGCGGGCTTCGCGGGCTCCGGCGCGGGTTCGGCGACGGCCTCGGGCTTCGGCTCCGACGGCGCCGCGGGGGCCGGGGGCGCCGGCACCACGTCCTGCGGCTCGCGTCGCGCCGGGTCGACGGCGATGGCGATCACGAACGCCGCGGCGCGCACGGCCGCGTCGCAGCTGGCGACCACCAGCGTGCGCTCCTGCGTGCGCCCGTCCGTGTCGATGGCGACGACCACCCGCCAGCCCTCGCCGCTCGGCCGCGCCTGCACGCGGATGCTCTCCGTGGGCGCCGCCTCGGCCGCGGAGTCGAGGTTGCGGGAGAGCTCGGCCGTCAACGCCTCGGCGTCGGGGCAGCCCGCGGGCGCGTCCCACACGATCGCCGGCAGCGACGCGGCCCGCGTCCCCGCCGGGACGCTCACGCCGAGGCACAGGGCCAGCAGCCCCGGCGCGCGGCGAGAGAGCGATGCCCGGCCCATGCGGTCGCCGCAGGATACGTGAGCCGCCCCGTGATGCAAACGCGGACCCGAGCGCAGGCGCGCCGGCCCCCACTTTCGCCGGGCCCCGGCACGCCTCGCCGCGGAGACGCACCGTCCTCGCCAGGACATGACCTTTAAAACATGCCCAAAAGGACATGTAAGTCTGCGAGGGCGACTGGCGACTCGCTGAGCGATCTCTTACGCTCGTCGCATGCCCCGCGCGCCCTGGCCCCGGTACGCGCTGACCGTCGCGCTGGTCACGGCAGGCGCCTGCAGCCACGCCCGC
Source organism: Nannocystis punicea (assembly GCF_026965555.1). Lineage (GTDB taxonomy): Bacteria > Myxococcota_A > Polyangia > Nannocystales > Nannocystaceae > Nannocystis > Nannocystis punicea. Next base: position 9,377,635 of record NZ_CP114040.1, read on the forward strand.
TCCGGGGCCCCTCCGGAGGAGCGCGCCGAGGAGCGCGCGGACACGGGCTTTATCGCCGAGGCGCAGAGCGGCGACGTCCCGCCGATCGTCGATCATTCTCTGCCGCCCGGACTCGAGCCCGGGCCGCCGCGCTGGCGGCCCTCCGGCGTCGATCCGCGGCTAGTCGTCCGCGAGGGCGGCGACGAGCTCGGCTTCCTCGAGCAGCCGTGCGCCTACGACGAGCCGTGCGGCTGCCTCGTCGCCGCCGAGCATCGCTATCGTCGCCGCGGCGACGGCTGGTCGATCGTCGTCGTGGTCCCGGAGGTCGAGGTGAAGCGGGTCGTCAAGCGCGGGACCTGCGTCGAGGGCTGCGGCCAGCAGAGGCCGCCCGACCCGACGCCGATCCGCTCGCTCGGCGCGATCGATCCCGGCGCCGTCCAGATCGACGTGCAGCGCCCGCGCAAGGTCGTCAGGAAGCAGACCTGCACCGACCCGCTGGTCCCGCCGTGATCCCTCACCCTCGCATCGAACGACCGGAGGTCGGTCGCCAGGGCGAGCTATCATCGGTCCGAACGGACATGTCCTGCGATCCATGCCCTTACGGACATGGTCCACGGCACAGGTGAGAGACCGCGGCGCGGCCGCGCCCCGTCAGAACGCCTCGCAGGCGAACGACGTCCCGTCGAACACCTTGTCCACGCAGACCGCCGAGCTCGAGCAGCCGCACAGGCCGTCCTGGCAGATGTCGGCGTTGGGCAGGTTGTCGGCGCAGGCGGCGTCGCTGTCGCAGCCGCAGAAGGTCGTCTGGCAGGACGTGAAGCCGGCCACGCCCGTGCCGGCGCAATCGTCGTCGCTGGTGCACTCGCAGCGGCCGTTGTCGACGTTGCAGTGCGGCAGGCCGGTGTTCGTCGGGCAATCGGCGTCGCTCGTGCACGACTTCGTGCACAGCCCGTCGTCGCAGCCGTAGTCGACGTTGGCGCACACCACGATGTCCGGCCCGCCCTCGATCGGCGGCATCGGGATCTCCGCCATCATCAGGGTCGCGCAGTCGATGAAGTCGTTGGGCGCGTAGGTGCAGCGGCCGTCGCCGCCGCCGACGTCGATGCAGGCCTGATTGGGGCAGTCGGCCTGGGCCAGGCACGGCATCTGCCAGCCGCTGAACAGCGCCACGCAGTCGAGGTCCTCGCTGCAATTGCCGGACGCGTAGGTGCAGCTCCCGTCGGTGCAGGTGTAGCCCTGGTCGACGCCGCCGATGAAGCAGTCGGCGTCGGACTGACAGCGCTCGATGCAGACGTTGGCCGTCGGGCCCTGGCCGGTCGGATCGCTGCTCGTCGGATCGCCCGACGGATCGGCGGTGGTCGTCGGCACGCTCGTCGCCGAATCGCTGCCCGTCCCGTCGGTCCCCTCGCTGCCGGCCGTCGAGTCGGAGTCCGGCGTCGTGGTCGGCGTGGCCGGGGTCGTCGCGCCCGGGTCCGAGGCCGACGCGCTCGCCGACGCCGACGCGCTCGCCGACGCCGCCGTGCTGACGCCGTCGAGCGGGTCTTTCTCCTCGCCGCAGGCGGCGACCAGGAGCGAGGCGGAGCAGCAGAGGGCGGCGAGGCGGGCGGACGTCACGGCCGCCATGCTTCGCCGAAAGGCCGACCCGCGTAAAGCCCGGGGACCGCCGCGCGGCGCCTCGCGCTTGCCCGCCGCGCGCGAGGTTCTTCACGACGCGAGCATCGCCGCGCGGCGCGAGCTCAATCGTCGATCGCCTGATACGCCAGCGTCCAGAAGTCGCGGCACACCGGCGGAGGTTGCGGCGACGACCACATGCGCTGGGTGAGCAGCACCGTGATCATGTCTTCCTGCGGATCGGAGCGCCACACCGAGCCGAGCCCGCCGTCCCAGCCGTACTGGCCGATCGGCGTATACGCGTGGTCGCGGCGCGTGACCACGGAGACGCCGAAGCCGTACCCGGCCGCCGCGAAGTCCTCCGGCGTGAAGCCCGACTTGGCCTTCTGCGCCGGCGTCAGGTGATCGGTCGTCATCAGCTCGATCGACGGCCGCGACAGGATCCGCTGCCCGCCGTGGGTCCCACCGGCCAGCAGCATGCGCACGAACGCCAGGTAATCGTCGGCGGTCGACACCAGCCCCGCCGCCCCCGAGGCGAACGCCGGCGGCCGGCTCCACTGCCCGCCGCGGCTCTCGTCGTACACCGCCAGCGAGCCGTCCGGCTGCGGCCAGTAGCTCGTGGCCAGGCGATCGATCTGCGCCTCGGGCACGAAGAAGCCCGTGTCCTTCATCCCGAGCGGCTCGAAGATCCGCGCGCGCAGGAACGCCGCGAACGGCTGCCCCGAGGCGCGCTCGATCAGGATCGACAGCAGCTCGGAGCCCGTGTTGTAGAGCCACCGATCGCCCGGCTGGTACATCAGCGGCAGCGTCGAGAACTTCGCCAGCCATTCGTCGCCCGGCGGCACCTTCGCCGGCGCCGGCGGGCCCGAGTCGAGGCCCAGCGCCGCCGCGGCGCGCAGGATCGGGTACGCGTCCGGCGGCGCCATCAGCAGCCCGTAGCCGAGCCGGAACGTCAGCAGATCGCGGACGGTGATCGGCCGCTCCGCCGGCACAGTGTCCGCGAGCGGCCCGTCGACCGCCCGCAGCACCCGGCGGTCCGCCAATTCCGGCATCCACGCGTCGACGGCGTCGTCGAGCCGCAGCTTGCACTCCTCCAGCAAGATCATCGCCGCCGCCGCGGTGATCGGCTTGCTCATCGAGCTGATCCGGAAGATGCTGTCGCGCCGCACCGGGGCCCCACCGACCGCGAGGCTGCCCATCGCCTCGACATGGGTCTCGCCGCCCCGGCTCACCACAGTGACGAGCCCCGGCACCTCGCCACGCTCGACATAGCCGGCCATCACGTCCCGCATGCGGCCGAGCCGCGCCTTCGAGAATTTTCTTGAGAGATTTCGGTCCATCTTCGCCTCGCCTCCGTGAAGGTGTCGCGGGATGGACCGCAGCGCCCGGCGAGACTCATCGGTGCCCGCCGGCGCCCGCACATGACGAAGCGCACATGAGTCGCCGCCTCGGATGAGCTCGGCTCACTCGCCGTGCGACGGCCGCTCTAATTCCACGTCATCACCAGCGACGACAGCTGCTCCTGCCCGCGATACGAGCCGAGCTGCAACACCCCGGCCTCGCTGAACCCGCACGACGAGAAGAAGCGACGCGAGGCTTCGTTCGCCACCGGGCGCAGCACGACGTCGGTGACGAGCCCCGCGGGCGAAGCCGCCTGGACATGCTCGACCAGCGCCCGACCGACTCCGCGGTGCGCCCCTCGCCTGCGGACCCCGATTTGATAGAGGTACGTCCTCGGCCGCAACCATTCCGCGCGCTGCCGCGTGAAGAACCCCGACGATTCCTCCGCCCTGAGCTCGAGGAAATGATGCGAGCCCGTGGTCAAGCAATAGCCCACGAGCCTCGCGTCCGAGCGATCGACGGTGAGCCACAGGCCCGCCCCCGGCTCGCTCGCCAGCTCGAGCAGCTCCGCGCGCGAGAACCCGCTGATCAAAAACCCCTCGGCGCCCACCGCCTGCGGCTCTGCCCGCGTCATCGACAGCTCCTCCTGGAGCTCCCGCACCGGATCGACCTGAGCTTCGAGCGCTTCTGGCGGGCACAAGAATGTCGACAGTGTACGCGTCATGCTCGCCCGTAGGATCGCCGGGCCGAGTCTAAAAAAGCCGCGCGCGCCCCGTCAAGCCGCCGCGCTCTCACGCGTGGCCGCCGAGTGACTCCGGAGCGCACACCGCGAGCGCCGCTCGAGGAATGGCCCTCGCGCTCACTCCGCTCTGCTCCTCGCGGGTCCCAGGACGTGCCAGACCGGCATTTCGCCCGTCCCTTTGACATCGAGGACGCCGCCCGACACGCACTCGAAGTCGCCCTCGATCCGCGCATGGGTCGCCGAGGTGATCTGGATGGCGCCTGCGCGACCCTGCGACTCCATGCGGCTGGCGACGTTCACCGTGTGCCCCCAGAGGTCGTAGATGAACCTCTTGCGGCCGATGACTCCGGCCGTCACCGGTCCGCTGTGGATCCCGACCCGAAGCGCGAGAGCTCCGCCCGCGAAACGCACCCCCTTCATGTGCTCCTGCATCGCCAGGGCGAAGCGCGTCAATGCTTCCGCGTGGTCGCTCCTGGGCGTGGGGACGCCGGCCGCAGCCATGTAGCAGTCTCCGATCGTCTTGATCTTCTCGACCCCGAGGCGCTCGGCCAGCCGATCGAACTCGGAGAACAGCTCGTTCAGGAGCTCGACCACGGCGCTGGCGCTGACCCTCGCCGCCAGCGGCGTGAAGCCGACGATATCCGCGAACAAGATGCTGGTGCTGTCGAAGTGCTCGGCGATCGTCTCATCGGACTCCTTGAGCGTGTCCGCGATCCGCCGCGGCAAGACGTTGAGCAGGAGCCGCTCGGACTTGCCTCTCTCTGCCTCCAATTGCCGCTCGGCGCGGATGTTCAGCCGCTGGAAATACACGAACGAGAAGGTGAAGAGCAGGCAGCTGACGGTCGCGTTGATGGTGACGGACAGCGAGCCGTCGAGCCGATTCGCCGCCAGACCGGGGAGCGTCGGGATCAGCGGCATCATCGCGTCCATCCCGGCCAGCGAGAGCACGACCCACGCGACCCCGGCGCTCATCTTTCGCGGCTCCTCGACGCCGAACACCAGGAGCGGGACTGCGATGACCGACAACAGGGCGAACTTGAAGCTCGTCAGCGGCGCGTCGCTGACGATTCCGGCCGCCGCGATGATGAACAGGGGCGGCAGGAACGTCAGCAGGCCGCGGGACACGTCATACCAGCAGATACGATTGAACAGCGGAGTCGAGGCGTATGCGCTCGCCGCCGCCGACAGCAGCAGGAACAGCCGAACATCGGCGTCGAGGACCCACCAGAAGAGGATGTTTCCGGCGAGGACGACGGCCCCGGCCGTGAAGCCGAGCTTGTTCGTCAGTTCGATCTTTCGTCGCAAGTGCTCGTCCAGATCCGCCTGGACACCTGCTCGGGAGATCCTGCGCCAGAGATGCGCTCGCGCCATCACAGGCGAGCGTATCACCGGACGCAGCCGACAGGCCCGCCGCCCGAGCGCGCCGACGCGCGTGGCCGAGATGGGGTCGACGGGCCGAGGTCCGCGACTCCGCGAGCTCGCGGGCCCGAGAGCGCCGCGAGCTCCTGGCTCACACGCGCTTCGGGTCCGATCCGCGACATCACCACGATCGTCTCGGTGCTCACGAGCAGCGGCGCCAAACCGCCGATACCGGCTGTGGCGATTCGTGCCTCGGTCTCCGCTACGGGAGCGACGACGTCGGCGAGCGCTCGCCGGGCCGCGCCGGCGGCCTCGACCACCTCGCCGGCTCGCGACAATCGCCGGGTCCACATGCGTGGATCGCCGAAAGCCTGGCGGTCACGCCACCGACGCACGCTCTCGCGCGCGGATATTCAGCCTGGCTTGATCCGCGCCAGACCACGGTCGCGCGCTAGAAAGCCGGGCATGCCTCAGTTCATCCTTGAAGATTTCAACCTCGAGAACGCCGAGCGGCGCCTGTGCATCGAGGCGCTCGAGCGGGCCGGCAACATCGTCGGCGCGGCCAAACTCCTCGGTATCACCCGTCACGCGATGAAGCGCCGCATCATCAAGTTGCGCCTCAACTGGTCGCGCGGAGCCGCGCCGCCCCGAGCACCGTCCTCGGGCCCGGCCGGAGCCTCGTGAGCCCTCGGCGCGGGCGACCGCGCGCGCCTTCACGCGCGCGCGACCCGTCCGCGTCGAGGTCCCGGTGCGCCGAAGCGCGCGGCCTCGCGCTCTCATTCGCAGCGCACGCGCACGTCGACGACCTCGCCCGAGCGGCGCCGGCCCTGCGAGTGGTAAGCGAAAGCGGCTCGCTCGATCCCGCAGTCGACCTCGCGGATCTCGAAGCGCGCCAGCGGCAGTTCTCCCGGCGAGCGGCGATTGGCAGGATCGGCCCATGACACCCATACGGCGGCCATCCGTGTCGAGCTCGGCGAGCCTATCGAAACCATTGTGATCACATGACCCTTGGGACATGCGATCGGCCGAGGCGAACACGCCTGCCCGCCGTCGCGGTAGCCAACGAGGGCCAGCAGACCTCGTGCCAGGAGGCGCGCCGCGGCTCCCCGGAGAACAGACAGCGGCCTTCTCCCACGTCCTGCCAGGACAGGGATGTCGCCGATCTCGCGGACCCGCCGCTCGAGCTCGACCTCGCCTCGTCGCGGGCGAATCATCGAACCACGATTCGCGGCCAATCGTCCGCGGCTCGGCCCGCGCGCGCCTGCGCCTGGCTCGCGCACACGCGATGCCGATGAGGCCTGCGCGTCGCATCGTGACTCCAGAGCGACCGCACAAACATGCGGTGAGTTAGCGCTCACACCCAGCCTACTGCTTCGCCGGCCCGCGCGGCTGCCTGACCTATTCTCCCCGCCGATGCGCGAGGCGTCGTTCACCGGTTGTAGCCAGGAATCCTGGCACCGTTCTCGGAGTCGAAGCGGGGCGAGGAACCGTTGATGCTGACAGCCCTGCGAAGCCTGGCCGCGGTCGCCGCGACGTCGCTCGTCGTCGCCGCTTGCTTCAATCCCACCGGTCAGACCACCGAGGCGACGATCGATCCGTCCGCGCCCACCGACTCGAGCAACCCCTCGACCACGGACAGCGACCCGACGACGACCGCGCCGACCACCTCGGCCACCACCGTCGAGTCCACCACCGACACGACCACGCTGACCACCGACGTCGACCCGACCGTCGGCCCCTGCGCCGCCTGCGACTCGCCGACGCCCTACTGCGGCGCGGACGGCTGCGTCGGCTGCCAGGACCTCGCGGCCAGCGGCCAGTCCTGCGCCGACCTCGACCCCGCCGCGCCGCACTGCGACCCTGGTGGTGAGTGCGTCGCCTGCGTCGGCGACGAGCACTGCGGGCCCTCGCTCCACTGCCACCCCCAGCAGAAGATCTGCGTCCCCTGCCTCGAGGACCTCGACTGCGGGGACACCCTGAGCTGCGTCGACGGCAAGTGCATCGGCTGCACCCGCGACGAGCAGTGCCCGCAGCTCCAGCCGGTGTGCGACCCCGACACCCAGATCTGCCGCTCGTGCCGCGCCCACGCAGAGTGCCCCGAGACCGCCTGCGAGCTCGACGTCGGCACCTGCTTCCCGGCGTTCGAGACGAAGCACTGGTACGTCGATCCGGGCCTCCCGTGCGCCGACGACGCCAAGTGCGTCCTCGCCAACGAGTGCTGCACCGCCGCGCAGGCGATGAACCGCGCCGCCGCCGAACCGGCCGCGTACCACGTCCTCCACGTCAAGCCCGGCGTGCAGACCCAGCCGGTCGAGCTCGCCATCGCCGGCAAGCGCGTCGCCCTGCTCGGCCAGCCCGATGTCGTCTTCATGATCGACAGCACCGAGGCGGTGTTCAGCGTCGGCGACGGCATGAACCTCCAGCACCTCGACAGCAAGCTGTACGTCTCGCGGCTGCACGTCACCGGCGGCCAGACCACCCGGGTCGTCAGCTGCGTCGACGCCGAGCACCTGTGGCTCGACGAGGTCGACGTCTACGGCGTCGGCGGCGACGCCCTGTACGCCACGAATTGTCCGCTGACGGTCCGGCGCTCGAGCTTCCGGGCCACCAGCGCCGGCGTCACCGCGGCCGCCGGCGCGGTCGTCCACGTCGAGAACAGCATCTTCGGCGACACCGTCAGCGGCGCCCCGCTGCAGACCGTGAACGGCGGCGAGCTCGACCTCCTCTACACCACCGTCGTCGACAAGGGCAACGGCAGCATGGCCCTGCTGAAGTGCTGGGCCCCTGCCGAGGTCACGATCCGCAACTCGATCCTCGTCGGGGTCGGCGGCGAGATCCAGTGCGCCGACGCAGCGCCGACGATCTCCCACACAGTGACCACCGCGGACGGCCTGGCCGGCCCGAACATCACCACGGTCAGCGTCGACGGCGTCCCGTCGCTCTTCAGCGACTACGTCGGCGGCAACTACCACCTGGGGCCCGACGCCGGCCTGCTCGACCACTCCGCCGAGCGGCAGGAGGGCGACCCGCCGGTCGACATCGACGGCCAGCCGCGCCCCGGCGACCCCGGCGACCCCGACTTCGCCGGCGCCGACCGGCCCTAGCACGGCTGCTCGGAAGAGCATGCTCTTTGAGACATGACTCTCAAGACATGCCCTTGAAGGCATGTTCCAAAACAACCCTGCGCCGCGCGAGCCCGGCGCAGCCGCGCGCCGGACCCGGCCTTGAGCCCCGCCGCTCGCCGGGCCGACGAGCCCGCGCCGCCCCGGCTCGACCGGCCACCGGCCGCGCGCCTGCTCGGGGGTTGACGGACCGCCGGATCGCCGGCACAGCATGGTGCGCATGCCCGAAGCTCGCCCGCCGCTGCCCCCTTTCACCGAAGAGACGGCCCGCCAGAAGGTCCGCGCGGCCGAGGACGCGTGGAACACCCGCGACCCCGATCGCGTGGTCCTGGCCTACTCCGAGGACACGCGCTGGCGCAACCGCGCCGAGTTCCCGGCCGGCCGCGAGGAGGTGCGCCGGTTCCTCCAGCGCAAGTGGGCCCGCGAGCTCGAGTACCGCCTGATCAAGGAGCTCTGGACCTTCGCCGGCGCCCGGATCGCCGTGCGCTTCGCCTACGAATGGCACGACGACTCCGAGCAATGGTTCCGCAGCTACGGCAACGAGAACTGGGAGTTCGACGAGAGCGGCCTGATGGTGCGCCGCTACGCCAGCATCAACGACCTCCCGATCGCCCGCGCCGACCGCAAGTACCACTGGCCGCTTGGCCGGCGCCCCGACGATCACCCGGGCCTCTCGCAGCTCGGGCTGTGACGCCGTCCGGTCCGTGACCGCCTGTCTCTTCGGACATCTCATGATTCAGCCGCGCGCGGCCGGCTCAGCGGCGCGATGCGCCTGCGACCGCGAACGGGCGGCCAGCGCGCCCGACGGCGGAGGCGTCCCCGCTTGAGCCGGTCTTGATCCGGCGCCGGCGACGTGGCGAATCGGGCGGACCTCGCGCGGACGCATCATATGCGGCGGAAGACGGCGCAGCCGGACGCGAGCGGCTGCGGCGACGAGATTTACCCTTCTTTTAGGGTGCGAATCCGGGCGCTCGGTATTGTTGGGTGGTCTCGTGTCCGCGCTCCACTCGCCAGAACCGCCCTTCTCCGTGTTCACGGAGCTCGAGCGCGTCTCGCCGTTCCTGTTCTCCCTGCTGGAGAACAGCCCGGATTACGTGACGATGATCTCCCCCGAGGGGATCATTCACTTCACCAACCGCACCCACCCGCGGATCGGGATGATCGGCCTGATCGGGGACAGCGTGTTCTCGTACCTCCTGCCGGAAGCGCACGAGGTGGCCCGCGCCTGCTTCCGCCGGGTCGTCGAGACCGGCGAGCCCGGCTACTTCGAGGCGCGCGCCCGCGTCTCGGGCGAGCTCCGCCGCTACGAGACCCGCGTCGGCCCGGTCCAGAGCTGCGGGCGGGTCGTCGCCCTGACGCTCATCGCCAGCGACGTCACCGACCGGGTCGAGATGGAGCAGCGGCTGCGCGAGCAGCGAGACACGCTCGAGTTCGCCGCCGCCGCCACCGGCCTCGGCCTGTGGCACCTCGACATGCGGACGCACCAGCTCACGTGGGACGAGGAGATGGTCCGGATCCACGGCCGCGGCGAGGCGCCGGCCGACTTCAAGAGAGCGTGCGAGTGGATCCACCCCGACGACCGCGCGCGGGTCGACGCGAGCGTGCACGCGAGCCTGACGAGCGGCTCGTTCAAGGACCTCGAGTACCGGATCTTGCACCCGGACGGCCGGGTCGTGTGGGTGCTCGCGCGCGGCAAGGCGGTGCGCGGCGACGACGGCGAGGTCACGCGGCTGCTCGGCGGGGTGCTCGACATCAGCGAGCGCAAGCGCAGCGAGGAGGCCCTGCGCGCGAGCGAGGAGCGCTACCGGACCTCGATCGGCGCGCTCGAGGAGGGCATCGTGCTGCAGAGCCGCGACGGCACGATCCTCACCTGCAACGCCAGCGCCGAGCGGCTGCTCGGCCTGACGCAGGACCAGATGGTCGGCCGCACCTCCCTCGACTCGCGCTGGCGGGCGATCCACGAGGACGGCTCGCCGTTCCCGGGCGACACCCACCCGGCGACCGCCACGCTCGCCTCGGGCGAGCCGCAGTCGGCGGTGATCATGGGCGTCCACAAACCCGACGGACAGCTCACCTGGATCTCCATCAATTCGCGGCCGCTGTTCCTCGCCGGCCCGCAGCGGCCCGACGCAGTCGTCACCTCGTTCTTCGACATCACCGCGCGCAAGCACGCCGAGGCGGAGAACGAGCGGCTGCTGCAGGTCGAGCGAGCCGCCCGCCGCCGCGCAGTCCTGCTGTCCGAGACCAGCAAGCTGCTCGCGTCCTCGCTCGACGTCATCGCCTCGCTCGAGGAGGTCGTCCGCCACGTCGCGCCCGCGGCCGCCGACCTGGCGATCGTCGAGCTGCTCGACGACCACGGCAAGTTCGGCCCCTCGCACCCCGTCGCGGTCGCCGCCGACGACGCCGAGCTCGCGGCCGGCTACCACGAGCTGTCGCGCCGGCTCGGCCAAGCCCACGGCCGCGGCGAGCTGCTCGCGCTGGTGCGCCACGGCGAGGTCCGGTCCACCGTGGTGCGGCTCGACGGCGCGCCGCCGGTGCTGCCCGGGGTGCCGAAGCACGAGCCCCTGGCCGAGCGCCTGCGCTACCGCTCGACCGTGCTGGTGCCGCTGACGGCCCGGCACGAGCGGCTGGGCGTCCTGGTGCTGGCGGCGCGCACGCGGGCGTTCGACGCCGACGACCTCGCGCTGGCCGAGGAGCTGGCGCTGCGGATCGCCCAGTCCCTGGACGTCGCGCGCCTCTACGGCGAGATGCAGACCGCCCTGCACAAGCGCGACGAGTTCATCGCCGTCGCCTCGCACGAGCTGCGCACCCCGCTGACGCCGCTGATGCTGCAGCTCGGGCGACTCGAGCACCTGTGCCACGGCCGCGCCCCGCTGACGACCGCCGTCGCCGCGCCGAAGGTGCACACGATCGTGCGTCAGACCGAGCGGCTGCACCGGCTCATCGAGGAGCTCCTCGACGTCTCGCAGATCACCAGCGGCCGCATCCACCTCGAGCCGGAGCCCCTCGACCTGGTGGCGCTGATCCGCGAGACGCTCGACGGCTTCGCCGAGCGGCTCGCGCGCGCCCGCTGCCCGGTCCAGCTCGACATGCCGGCCCGGGCCGTGGGGCGCTGGGATCGCTCCCGCCTCGAGCAGATCGTCAGCAACCTGCTGGCCAACGCCATGAAGTACGGCGCCGGCAAGCCGATCGACATCAGCCTCGCAACCACGCCCGATTGCGTGCAGCTGTCGGTGCGCGACCGCGGGATCGGCATCTCCCTCAAGGACCAGGCCCGCGTGTTCCAGCGCTTCGAACGCGCCGTGTCCGAGCGCCACTACGGCGGCTTCGGCCTCGGCCTGTGGGTCACGCGCCACGTCGCCGAGGCCATGGGCGGCTCCGTCTCCGTCGAGAGCACCCCCGCCGTCGGCTCGACCTTCCGCGTCCACCTGCCGCGCCACCGGCCGGCGCCAGGCCACGCGCGCCCCACCCCGCCGGCCCAATGAGACACTGATGATATGTCCCTCTGGACATGTCATCACGAATAACGCGACGTACTGTGACGATTCTCCGTCCGCCGCGAATCACTCGACCCGCGACCGGAGCGACCACAGCACCAGCGCGCCGGACACCGCGAGCGCCGCGATGGCGCCGACGCGCCCCCCGGCAGGCAGCGGGAACAGCAGCCGGATCGACCCGTAGAGGGCCAGGTACAGCGCGAGGCCGTCGCGGACCACGTGGCCGAGCGCGCGCGCGAGGGCCCGTCGCGGCGCTCGCGGATCGTCGCCCGCGGCCGCGGCGGTGCGGGCCCAGAAGCCGAGCGGGCGGGCCCGGCGGTAGAACTCGAGCAGGCTCGCCGGGTCGGCCGGCGCCGTGCACAGGGCCACGATCGTCGTGACCAGCGTCGACACCACCGCCATGACCGCCAGGCGCCAGTGCGCGTCGTCGGACCACGCGAGCAGCGTCGGCGCCAGCACCAGGCTGACTGCGATCGCCGCGAACTCGCTCCACAGATTGATGCGCTCCCACAGCCAGCGCAGGATCAGCACCGCGCCGATCCCGGCCCCGAACAGCAGGCTGACGTGCCACGCCGCCTGGATCGATCCGATCCGCGCCGCCAGGATCAACGCCACCAGCAGCAGCGCCACGTTGGCCGCGCGCGCCACCCACACCAGCTCGCGGCCGGACGGCTTGCGCTTGCGCAGCGCCTCGCACCACAGCCGGCCGTAGACGTCGTGACTCCAGTAGCTCGCGCCCCAGTTGAGGTGCGTGTCGATCGTCGACGCCAGCGCCGCCAGCATCGCCACCAGCATCAGCCCGCGCGCCCCCGGCGACAGCAACAGGTCGATGCCCTGCACGAACGTCTGCTCGCGCGCGGCGACGTCGACCGGACCTGGCCCCGGGGGCAGGAGCACCAGCAGCCCGAGCGCGGTGATCACCCACGGCACGCTGCGGATCACGATCTGCAGCCACGCGAACACCAGGCCGGAGCGGCGCGCCTCGACCTCGTCGCTGCAGGCCATGCAGCGCTGGGCCAGGTAGCCGGTGCCGTCGGCGCTGGCCTGGAACAGCCACGGCAGCACCAGCACCACCAGCAGCGCCGGGGCGAATGCATCGCCTGGCCAAAGGGACAGCCACGCGGTCGCCTGCGCCTCGCCGTGGCCGGCCACCAGCGCCGCGGTGATGTCGCCCGGCCCGCCCACCGCCGCGAGCACCGCCCCGGCGTAAAGCGCGGTGCCGATCAGCATGATGGCGAGCTGGACGACGTCGGTCGCGACCACCGCGCGCAGGCCTCCCGTCAGCGAGTAGAGCGCGGTGAAGCCGAGCAGCACGACCAGGCTGATGAGCGCGTCGGCGCCGGCGACGTCGGGGGCCGCGCCGCTGATGGCGACGAACTGGCCGCCGAACGCGCGCACGAGCGCCACCACCGGCGAGAACCACGCCTCGGGCAGCCACGCGTGCCACGGCAGGAACACCTCGGTGAAGCGGACCGCGCCGACGACGACCATGGCCAGGGCCGCGCCGTTGAGCACCCCGCCGTAGTAGAGCGCCTTGCAGGCGCGCAGGGCCAGCGCTCCGCGGCCGCCGTAGCGGAGCTCGACCAGCTCGGCGTCGGTCAGCACCCGAGCGCGCCGCCACGGCCCGGCGAACACGTAGGCCAGCAGCAGGAACGACAGGCCGTAGCTCCACAGCAGCCACAGCCGGGACAGCCCGCCAGCCGCGACCAGGCCGGTGACGAGGAGCGGCGTGTCGGCGGCGAATTGGGTGGCGGCCATGCTCGCGCCCGCCTGCCAGCCGCGCAGGGTGCGACCGGCGAGGAAGAACTCGCCCAGATCGCGCGAGGCGACCTTGCGCGCCCGCAGGCCCGCGCTCACCGAGTAGGCGATGAAGGCGAGGACGAGGACGAGGTCGAGCACGACGGGCGAGGTTTGGTCCAGCTCGCCCGCGCGAGCAAGCGGCTGCGCGCGGGTCGGCGGCCCCGAGCGCTCACGCGAGCGAGCGGTCGCACCAGGAGCGCCGGCCATGAGCCGCGCGAGTCCCCTTCGAGCGCAGCTGGCGCGATCGCCCTCCCTTGTTCCTCTGGGCCGCTTCGGTCGTCACGTCTTCGCGTCCTTCGCCATCCATCCCCTTCATGACCTCAGCATCCACAAGCGATGTTGTTGCCCGTCCTGACGACATGGACCCTGCGTGCGATCTCGACAATGAGCGAGAGTCCCACGCTCGTTTCCACTGCTGCCATTACAGCCGAATGCGCGGGGTCGCCCCGCTCGGCGCGCGTGGCGACTCGAAGTGTGAGGTTCGTCGCGGAGGCTCTTCGTTCGGGACAATGAGGGCGGCAGTAGAGGTGCCTCTCGTCAAAGTCTCGAGGGCCCCATGGCTACCGTCGCACAGCTCGCCGCCGCCGAGTTTCAGGAAATCGGGTATCTCTTCCTCATCGAAGGGTGGCCCGTCGCCTTCACAAACAGAATCGAGCTCGTGGGGAGCGGCCCCGGCTCGTGGATCGGTGACGAGGTCAACGTCGGCAAGGGCCGGACCGTCGCGCTGGGGCTGGAGGTCGACGGAACGGTGAAGATGGAGATCGGGCTCGTCGATTCGGGCATGGTGCTCGACACCAACCGAAGCTTCACCGTGGTCGACCGCGAGGGGCACATCATCCGCTACTTCGAGGACGAGCCTGGCGTGCGCCTCATCGATCGGCTTGAGCCACGCGACACCCCTGCCCCCTCCTCCCTCCTCGACGAGGGAGGGAACGGGGTGGAGCTCCATGGACGGTGGGTCTCGGGCGAGAGCATTGGTCCGAACGGGCAGCGAAGGCAGTACCAGGTGATTCCGGACCCGCTGCCCGGGTATGACCATGCTGCCGTGAACTCCACGGCGGAGGATCATCTCGCTCCCGTGCTGGTGAGGCAAGAGGCGAGGCACCATGAAGGGTTGCCGTGCGCCCTCTACCTCATCCGTCGAGACCCAGTGACAGGCGAGTGGCCCGGCTGGAAGGAGCAGTTCGAGAGCGGGCGTTCGCTGATCTTCTGGGGCGTCGTCCGCAACCCTCCGACAGTGCAAGGGTACGCGTGGCGCTTCGACGTCGAGGGTCCGCAGAGCTGGCTGCGGAAGACGCTCAACACGACGCGACCGACGACGTGGGCGGAGGCGACCCCGCTCCTGGAGCTTCAGCCCAAGGAGAACCTGATCGCGGCGAGCTTCCATTACATGTACGCGAATAGCACGCGGCTGGACGGCGCGTTCTCGGCCTATCACGAGGTGCTGGACGCCCTGACGCCGACCGGCCTCACTCAGAACGAGCTCGCCGCGCAGATCAACGATAGACTACAAGCGCTCGCGGCCGCCGCGGGGCCGGACATCACATTCAACACGCACATTCCGGCGTCCGTCGGCTTCACGGCTGATGAAGTCACGATCCAGATCCAGGCGAACAACGGCGAGAACATCGTGGTCGACAACCCCGCGTATGGGGCGATCATGCGGCTCCGGATGCATAGCTCCGTTTGGCTCTACCTGGGATACGACCTCTCCGAGGCGGGCCAAGGGAAGCCGGCCATGTCGCCCCTGGAGTCTGAGAACGAGATCGAGGCGTTCGCCGGCAACAAGTTCGAGACGTGGACGAGCTCGACGCCGGACCCGACGACTGGGACGTGGTGGACCGCGCACTTCGATACCCTCCCCATGAGTCAGGTCTGGTTCACATCCCCTCATACCGTGGACGGGGACGGCGTGCAGCGCGTCTATCGGCCGTATTACGAAGATACTCTTGGGGTTGGGGTGCTGCAGCAAGGCTTCGGAACGATGCTCGACGTGGGCTATGGGAACGGAGAGCAGCCGTACTTCCCCGGGCAGCTCGCTCTGCCTCCGCCGACAAAGACGCTGCCCTCGGGCGACGTCGACACCGCCGGCTTCGTGTTGGTGAAGGGTGTCCGGAAGACCTCGACCGATGGCGACGAAGAGGAGGTCTATGCGCTGGGGCGTGCGGGATGGGTGAACGACGACGGAATGATCGCAGCTACGGACCTCGACCGCGCGCTGATGTGGATCGAAGACTGGCTGCCGCAGGAGCAATGGGGGGCGCCGCCGTTCAAGGGCCCGTGGGCGATCAAGAAGGTCGAATTCACGCCGATTGTGCTGCTGGGGTACAACTTCAAGGGGATTCCCGATCAGGCCCACAATATCCTCGCGCGGCTTCTGTTGAGCACCGGCAGTGCGTATTGGACGGGTGATGTCGTCACCACTGGGCTCAATACCCACGACGATGCGGAAGGTCCCGCCGACGATCGAGAAATGGCTGATCTCGGCCTCGGCATTCCTCAGTCGATGGTGGATCTACTCTCATTCAAAGTCGCCGCTCAATCCCTCCCCAATAACGTCGCCGGTCCTTTGAACCAGACGCGCCTCGCCTTCCTCGGCCCCTTCGATGCGCTCGAGCTGATCGAGCAGATCTGCAAGCCGCGCGGCTGGGCGATGAGCCTCAAGGACGGCAAGTACGGCCTCTTCAACCGGTTCGCCACGCTCGACCTCGACGACGTCGAAGTCCACCTCGGTCCGTCCGACATCGCGGCGGGCCCGAACGACGCTCCTCCCAGCGAAACGGTCGCGTTCGATCGGATGCTCCCCATCGACCTCGTGGAGGTGACCTACGGCGGCAATCAGCTCCTGCAGGAGACCGGCGACAAGGTCGTTCGCGTGAAGGCGAAGGACAGCCGCAGCACCCAGCGGCGAGGCAACGCGAAGCTGGAGATCGACGGGCGCACGCTGCTCGCGGACGGTTCGTGGCAGAAGGAGTTCGAGAAGTTCTGGTCCCTCGACGGCGCCCGCTTCTACGCCGAGCCGTGGACGGTCGTCCGGGTCCCCGTCAAGGGGCACAAGGCCGGGGCGATCTGGCCCGGTACCATCGTCTCGTACTCGAGCCCGTGGCCCGCGACCAGGTCCGGCGCATACGGGATGTCGCAGCGCGTCGGCCGCGTCATCAGCGTCGAGCGTGACCTGATGACCCTCGGCGCGACGATCGAGATCCTCGTCCAGGCCGGCGACCCCACCACGAAGCGCCGCTTCTCCCCGCTCGCGCGGTTGATCGACGGCCACACCACGGTCGAGGCGCGACACGACGCCGAGAACCGCAGGATCACGTGCTACGCGGACGCCTGGGGCCGCGGCTCCGAAACTCCGGATGTGGGCGGCTTCATCAAGCCGGACTGGGCCACCGGGACCGAGGCGAAAGCCCACGTGTTCTCCAGCTGGGACGGAGTTTCGTGGGAGCTGACCGCGACCTTCACCGTCGAGAGCGTCGACCCCGACGCCAACGCGATCATCTACGCCAAGGGGTCCCTCGAAGTGCATGACCAATACGGCATCTGGGACCGGCGCTACGGCATCATCACTCTGGCGAAGTACGATGATCAGGAAGCGAGCTCCTGGGCGCGGCAGGTCTTCGGCGTCCTCTGCGACAGCGATCTGAAGTTCGGCGCCGGCGATACTCCCGGCTTCCCCTGGGTGGTGTAACGACCATGACTGACATCAGCAGCAACTCGAAGCCTGATACCGCTCTCCTGCTCGACGCCTTCCTTTCCGATCACTTCATCGACCACTCGCAGTACCATAAAGACGTGGTGGAACAGGATCTAGGTCCTACCCACTGGCTCGCCGAGGCGAGCTCGGCCCGGACCGCGATCAACGGCTCGCGCGAGATCTCCCTCCTATGGAAGATTCAGTCGGGTCAGACGGGCGTCCTGATCGATCACGGCAGCAGCAGCACGACCTACTCGTACAGGATCGACGTCACCAGCGGCAATCTCGTACGCTGCCGGTACAACAACTCGACCGTAGTGAGCGCGAACCTGCCGGGAGTGGTCGCAGCGACCGATCACACGTTCCTCATCTCGTGGTGCCAACATCCGAGCGCTCCGAACTACCGGTCCGAGTTGTACATCTACAACCTCACCCTTGGCGGGGCGAACTTCGTGTTCACCACCGGGCAGCACCTGGTGGTCACGGCCTCGCCGACCGACACTCTCAGTATCGGCGCGGGGTTCGGCGGCTCCTCGCCCTTCGCGGGTGGGACCGACTTCAATCAAGTTCGCATCGGCCGGCGCTTCCACTCGACCACCGAGCAATGGGAGGATTGGATCTCGCAGAGGAAGCCGCCGGACATGACGCAGCTGCGTCGCTCGCCGCCCCTGGTTCCAGACCGCGCGACGCTCGACATCGCGGATGAGGGCTCGCTCGTCGGCCCGGCGCACCTGTGGTCCGGGCATGCGTACGAGCAGGCGGACCGCCGATTGCTCGGTTCGCTCGTCAACACGCGGGTCTACGACCCGCTGCGGATCACCAACACGTTCGCGCCCGCGGCCTGGTGGAGGACCGCGCCCGGCGACACCGCCGTCCGGCTGTGCACCACCCTGCTCTGGTGCCGGCCCGTCCCCCGCAAGGTGAATTTCGCGCACGTGCGGCTGTTCGTGCGGCAGACGATCGAGTTCGGCGCGAACACTGCGGAGGTCCGCTATCGCTGCTACAGCATCGCCGGGCTGCCCGTCCTCAACGAGGCGGTCGGGCCGCTGACGTTCCACCGCACGGCCGCGGCGACCTGCAACACTCCTCATGGCACGAACGCTGGCGAGTGGCTCGACCTCGGCGCGCTGCCCCTCGCGGTCGACGACTTGGGCATGACGTGGCTCGCGGTCGGGATCGAGTTCGACGAGACCAACCCCGCTCTCGCCTCCGACACCAGCGCCTTCGTCCGCGCCATCACGATCGATCCCTACTTCGAGCAGTCCGGCGGCGGCGGGCTCGATATCCAGGACCCCTGACCATGGCACACCGCAAACGCAACCTGAACGAGCCGCAGACCCCGATCCCGCTCGACCCCCTGCGGGGCCGCCAATTCATGCGCAAGGATCGGGCCTCCGCCATCCACGCGACCGGTGACCGCGTCCTCACGCACGGTCGGCGCATCCTGGCGACGGTCGGGCTTCACGGGGCGAGTAAATGGCACGTGTCGGACGTAGCGCTCGGCATGTCCCCTGACCCGGACGCGGCGCGTATCCCCCTGCAGCTCCCGGCCGTCAAGCTCACTCCGGGCCATTTCGTCCATGCGACGCTCGTTGCCAACCCGTCAGGCATGACGGCATACACGGACCCTATGGGCGCCTTGGTGGCGGGAGGCGCCAAGGGGGTCGTCCAGATCGCTGTGATTTACAACAACGGGGCGGACTCTGGCGTTCTGAAGCAGATCTCGATCCAGGGCTCCGGATTGCCGAATGCGGCCCAGCCCACGGGCCCTGGCGCAGCATGGTCCCAGCTCTACAGGCGCCGCGTCGCTTGCTTGCCTGATGTGGACCTCAACGACCCGGCTACCCTCGCGGCTTGGTCCGACGGGGTCACAGCGCGGATCGTCGTCGCGTACGTCGGCAGTCCTCGCGCCCTCGACCTGGTCATCCATGAGGAGCCCTACGGGCTCGCATATGACCTCGCCGGGGGCGACTGGATCGCCCCGATGCACTCCACCGGCAGCGGTGGAAATCTGGGCCAGCTCACCAGATCGGTGCCCGTGACGAAGTTCGCGGCCGACGATCCGGGTGGGGGCGCCGAGATCCTCTGCGACGCCGCCGCCCGCCTCAACCAGGAGATCGGTCCGGTGCTCTTTTACGCGTCGGGCTGGTCCGAATCGCAGCAGAACTTCGCCTCGACCGAGACCGACCCGCGCTTCGTCTCCGGAATGACCTACACGGAGCTCGCCTCCGGCCTCACGACCGCCTTCGACGCCGCGACGTCGGGCTGGTCGGTGAGCTCCGGGGCGAACGCCCGGCGAGTTCAGGAGAGCGAAGCGACGACCGTGCTGCGCGACGATGACAACGTCGTGCCCGTCCGCTGCTATGTGTATGGCCGCATGACCACGTCGGGCCCGACCGCGACCGTCCGCTTCGAGACCGCGTCCTACTCCATCGCTCAGGTCCCTGTACCATCCGGGACGGCTTACGCGTGGCGCTCGGCGCCGGGGCACCTCCGTTGCGGGCTCGGTGCGCAGGACCCCACGGTCGTCCAAGTCCGGGCTGCCACTTCCACGGGGGGCGGGACCTTCCAGTGGCTTTACCTCGTGATGGTGTACGAGGACGTGTAAACCTCGTCAGCACGGGCGAGGACGCGGCGGAACGGTCTCTTCACGCATGACAGCTCCGCTTTGGACTCGTCCAGGTCCCAGTCGATGTCCCTGCAAGACCACGAATGTACACATCGGCGCTCTCCTTCCCCGAACCATGGTCCGCTGGGATGGTGTTAGCGACCCTAGTCTCACGTGTCACCTTCCAGGGTTTGCTACCGCGTTTGCGCACAACACCGCGCCTTTTTACAGCCCGCTTGATGTCGCCGAAACGCGCGGGCGCGCCCTACTCCGGCATCATCCCCCACTTGCACCCGCCGTCCGGGCAACACGCGTCATTTTTGCAACCGAAGCCGCAGTACTCGAGGACGCGGCAGGGGCTAGCGTCGACCTCGGGGTCGGTCTTCTGGACGACCAGGTCGCCTGCGCAGGCTGGGCCGCCGCCCATGGCTCCCTCGAGCGGGCACTTGCATAGCGAGCACCCCGGCGTCGCTCCGCACTCCCCCTCCGCCCCGCACTCCTCCTCCGGCGGGAGGCACTTCGGCGGATCGAAGTAATCGTCGTCGCAACCGTATGGGCATAGAGCGGAGACACCCTGCGCCTCCTCGGTGCATTGGACCAGGAACTCGCCCGCCTCCGTCTCGACGCACTTCTCGACCTCATAGTCCTTGTTGTCGCAATAGCACCACCCTGTGCACTGCTCCGGGTAAAGGACGCACGCGTTGTCCGCCTTGCAGTCGATCGAAGCCTCCGTCGTGGTCCCCTCGGAGGTGTTCCCGGTCGAGCTGGTCGTGGTGGAGGTCGAGGTCTCGCTCCCAGTGCTGTCGCCGCAAGCGGATATGAGGAGGGCGAGCGACAGTAGGGGGACGAGACGCATAGGCTGGCGAGCCTAGCAGGTCAGCGCGGGGCTCGCGAGGGCGAGCACGCGGGTTACTCGGACGACCGGGTGAGGGCCTGGCGGAGTGCTGCGGCGGGTGCGCCCTACTCCGGCGTCTCGCCCCACTTGCACCCGCCATCCGGGCAGCACGCGTCATTTTTGCAGCCGAAGCCGCAGTACTCGAGGACGCGGCAAGGGCTAGCGTCGACCTCGGGATCGATACGCTCAACCACCAGATCGCCCGCGCAGGCCGGCCCGGCGCCCATTGCATCCTGCAGCGGGCACTTGCATAGCGAGCACCCCGGCGTCGCCCCGCACTCCCCCTCCGCCCCGCACTCCTCCTCGGGCGGGAGGCACTTCGGCGGATCGAAGTAGACGTCGTCGCAACCGTACGGGCATAGAGCGGAGACACCCTGCGCCTCCTCGGTGCATTGGACCAGGAACCCGCCCGACTCCGTCTCGACGCACTTCTCGACCTCATAGTCCTTGTTGTCGCAAAAGCACCACCCCGTGCACTGATCGGGGTAAAGGACGCACGCGTTGTCCGCCTTGCAGTCGATCGGAGCCTCCGTGGTAGTCCCCTCGGAGGTGTTCCCGGTCGAGCTGGTCGTGGTGGAGGTCGAGGTCTCGCTCCCAGTGCTGTCGCCGCAAGCGGACATGAGGAGAGCGAGCGACAGTAGGGGGACGAGACGCATGGGCTGGCGAGCCTAGCAGGTCAGGGCGCGCTCGTGGGGCGAGAGCACGCGAGTTACGTGGGCGACGGGGCGAGGGCCTGGCGGAGTGCTGCGGCGAGCGCGCCCACTCTGGCGTCATCCCCCGCCCTCGTAGCGCGCGAGTGCGTTACATTCGCGCAGCGCATGACCGACCCCGTCGAAGGCCCGCTCCCCGAGCTCGCGCGCCTGCGCCGACGGGTCGCCGAGCTCGAGGCCGAGGCCGCCGCGCTGCGCAGCAGCGAGGCCGAGCTGCGGGCCATGTTCTCGGCGATGACCGACGCGGTGCTGATCGTCGACCCCGACGGCCGCTACCTGCGCCTGCCCGAGACGGCGCCCGGCGCCCGCTACAAGCCCGCCCCCGACTTCCTCGGCAAGACCATGCACGACGTCCTGCCGCGCGACCTCGCCGACGCGTTCGTCGCCGACATCCGCCGCGCCCTCGCCGAGCGCCGGATCGTCAACAGCGTCTACAGCCGCACGATCGCCGGCGAGGAGCTGTGGTTCAGCGCCAACGCTTCCCCTCTCGGCGCCAACAGCGTCCTCGCCGTCGTCCGCGAGATCACCGACCAGGTCCGCCACGAGCAGGCCCTGCGCGACAACCTGCGCCAGCAAGAGCTCCTGCGCGAGCACGAGGCCGCGCTGCTGCAGCTGTCGACGCCGCTGATCCCGATCCGCGACGACGTCCTGGTCATGCCCCTGATCGGCCGACTCGACGCGTCGCGCCTCGAGCTCGCGCAGGGCACCCTCCTGCGCGGCGTCGCGGCTGCGCGCGCGAAGGTCGCGATCCTCGACCTCACCGGCATCGGCGAGCTCGACGACGCCGCCGCCCTGGGCCTGCTGAGCGTCGCGCGGGCCGTCCGGCTGCTCGGCGCGCGCGTGGTCGTGACCGGCGTCCGCCCGGAGGTCGCCGCCGCCCTGGTGTCACGCGCCGCCGAACTCACCGGAATCACGGTGCGCGCCAGCCTGAAGGACGCCGTGCGCGAGGCCACGAGCGACGAACGTCACTCGCAGTAGTTCGGCGACGCGCTCGCGTCACCTGCTCTGCGCGGGGCCTCCGTACGATCCATCGTCCTCACCCCGCGACCGATTCCCTGCAGGCCTATCATTCGAGCGATCCGTGCGGCCGCCTCGCCGCGGGCGGGCGACCAGGCGCCTCCGTATGCGCCGATTACCGTCGGTCGCCGTTGTGCGCGAGGTGGATGACCTTGCCACCCGCCTCGGTTCCGGCGGCGAACAACGCCTGAATCTCGCGGATCTCGCGGTCACGGCGGGGCCGCTCGGCGACGAGGCGGTCGAACAGCGCCGCGTCGATCGCCTCATGCTCCGCCAATGTGGTCACGACCGCGGTCGCGACGACGGCCGGAGACGCGGTCGGGCCCGGCAATTCGAGCGACATCGCCTCGCCGTCCGGGGCGAACCGGATGAACCGACGCAGCTCGTCGCTGCTGAACATGCGGAGTAACAGACGGTGCAGTTGCCCTTGCGGGGTGTCATCGCTGGACTGATTGCTCGGCATCCGGGCTTCCTCGTGAAGCGAAGGATGGAGTGTAGCAAGCCGGCAAGTCCGTCGGTAGCGGCCTCGTCGGTCCGCATACGAAGACCGGCCGCCCAGCCACCATTTCGAGCGATATCGCCCAGTCCAGCGAATCACGAGTGGGTATCGCCATACACCGGACTGCCATCATTCGCGCTCACCCGTGCGCGAGGAAGTGGCGCAGCTGGATGTCTGCGTCGTCGACCGCGCGGTGCGGCAGGTCGACGCGGAAGCTGCGGCCGCGGGCTTCGAACCACGACGACGCGCAGACCGCCTTGAAGCCGAACGGGTTCTCGCCGAGGAAGGTCCAGGCGTACCAGACGATCCACGGCCAGTCGAACGCGGCCGGGCGGGCGATGAAGGTCGCCCGGCGCTCGCGGTGCGGCAGCGTCCAGGCGGCGAATCTCTGCATCGCCTCGGCCGGCGAGAGCCCCGCCGTCCGGGCCCGCGCGAACGAGCCGCGGCTATTGATCACCTCGTCGGAGATCGGGGCGATGAGCACCTCGAAGCGATCGATCACCCCGCGCTCCGCCGAGCCGACCACTGCGCCGAGCTCGGTCAGCGAGTGACGGCCGAGGATCGGGCCCGAGGTCTCGACGTCGACCATGATCCACAGCTTGTCGCGGCTCATCGCGGCCTCCTCTCGTGGCGCGCGCCGATCTCCGCCCGGCCGAGCGCGTACGGCAACAGGCGGGCGATGTTCCGCGCGTCGTCGATGCCGCGGTGATGCGTCCCGGTCGGCTTGAGCCCGACGCGGCGCAGCGCCCCGTACGTGCCGCTCTGGCCCTCGCCGGCGGCCCGGGCGAACGCCTCCTTGAGGTTCAGGTGACGCGGACCGAGCGGCGAGCGGATCCCGGCGCGCCGGGCGTCGCGCTCGAGCTGGTTGCGGTCGTAGCCGCCCCACGAGCAGAACAGCGCGCCCTGCCCGAACGCGGCCAGCTTCGGCGCGACCACGCGGAAGGTCGGCGCGCGGGCGACATCGGCCTGGGTGATGGTCGTGAGCTCGGTGCAGAACGGCGACAGCCGCGGGTGGACGAGCGGACGGACGAAGGACTGGAACTCGGCGATCGGCTCCAGCGTGGCACCGTCGACCAGGACGGCGCCGATCTCGATGATCTCGCTCTCCTCGCGCGGCACGGCCCCGAGGTCGTCGCAGGTCGCCTCGAGGTCGACGACGAGGTAGCGGGTGATGGTCTCAGACATGGCGGTTGATGCTTGTGGCGGACAAAGCTTCCTTTCGCGGCCAGGTATAGTGCGGGCGTGGCCGACGAGGGCGGACAGGATTCCGGACAAGCCGCGGGCTTCACCTGGGGCGACCTGCTGGCGGCGCTGATCGAGGAGCACGGCACGCTCGCCGCGGTCGCGTGGAAGCTGATCGAGCAGGCCCCGGGCGACGACGTGGCCTCGATCGAGCGCGCGCTGCGACGGCTGCGTCGCCGCGGCCAGCTCGACGGCGGCGTGTGGGGCCAGCGGCTGCTGCGAGTGTTCGGCGTGCCGGCGTCGGTCGAGTCGCGGGTGCGCTGGATGGGCCTCTATCACAGCCCGTTCGGCGACCTGCCGCTGCCGCTGTGCCGCGATCAGCTGCGGCTGTGGGACCGGCCGCCGGTGTCGACCTCGCGCGCGCGCGTGTGGCTGCACCTCGGCCACGCCAGCTGCGCCCTGCGGTCGCGCGCGCTCGACGAGGCGACCGCCCAGCTGACGAAGGCCGCCGCCGCCCTGGCCGGCCTCGCCGGTCACGACGACGCCCGCGTCGAGCTCGCGCTGGTCCAGGCCTACACTGCCAGCCAGCGCGGCGAGCCGGTGCTCCCGGCGCTCGACGCGGTCGAGCGCATGCTCGCCGCCGCCGCGCTCGCGCCCGCCGACGCCGCCTGCTTCCGCGCGCGGCTCGTCGATCAGCGCGCCTATCAATGGAACCGCGCCGGCGAGCACGCGGCCGCGCTGGCGCTGTTCGAGGCGCTGCCCGCGAGCGACGTCCACCCGTTCGCCAGCTACCGCCGCGACGCCGGCCGCGCCTTCGGCTGCCTCCGCGCCGGCCGGGACGACGAGGCGCTGCGCCTGGCCCTGCGAGCCTGCGAGCACGCCGGCGACGGCGGCTACACGCGCCTGCGCGCGATGGGCCTGCTGCTGGTGGCCCGGATCCACGGGCCGCCCGAAGGCGAGGTCGCCCGCGCGCGCGCCCACGCGATCGCCCGCCGCCTCGACGACCACGAGCTCCTCGCGCGCGTCGAACGACAGGGCCGCCGCGGGGGCGAGAGCGCGTGAGCCGCGACGCGCGGTGAATCGGCGGACGGCCCCGGGGTTTCACGGCCGGGCAAAATTGTCGTTGCGCGTGCTCACCGGCACCGGGGCCCACCGCTCCGGCCTACTGCGCCTCGCCTCGTGATCCGCCGGCGCGGCGGACGACACTCATCCTCCGACTGCGGCATCCGGAGGGCGAAGGCCCCCGCCGATGCCCCGGAGCTCCGCCGTTTCGGCGCGCTCGCCCCGTCGCGTGGGTTACCCGCGACTGCGAGCACCGCGGAGGTCGTCCGTCGGCGTACGTCCGCCGATCGGGACGGCCGGCGGAGGGCCGTCCAATCACCGCACCATCGACCTTGCTCAGGTATTTTTATGAATACGAAGATCTGCTCGCTCACGCTGCTCGCCGGCCTCGTCCTCGCCGCCGCTCCCGCCACCGCCCTCGCCGAGGCCCCCGACGCCCTCGACTTCCGGTGGAGCGACTCCTACAGCGACGTCTACTTCGCCCGCCCGCACAACACCTATCATAAGACCGCCGAGTTCCCCAACCTCGACTATGCCCTGTGGGACGGCTTCTACGCGCTCGAGCTCGACATCCACGAGTACAAGCAGGTCAACGGGGTCAAGCAATTCCCGGTCAAGCACGGCCCCCTGGACAGCGACACCGGCAACAACTGCCGCTGGGGTCAGGGCGGCTACCTGCGCGACTGTCTCAACGACATCCGCAACTGGAGCGACTACAACCCGGGCCACCTGCCGATCACGGTGCAGATCGATCTGAAGGCGATCAGCCCGTACGCCTGGGGCGACGCCCAGTACGACGAGTTGCACGCCCAGGTGGCCCAGGTGCTCGGCACCAAGCTGTACCGGCCCGACGAGCTGCGCGCGTGGACCGGCTACGACAGCATGCGCCAGGGCGTCTACACCTACGGCTGGCCGTCGCTCGCCGCCCTGCAGGGCAAGATCATCGTCCTCATCATGGGCGGCCCGACCGGCGACAAGAACGACTATCAGGAGAACTATGTCCGCCGTTACAACTACAATTCCAACTTCTTCGTCTGTCCCAACGCCGACAGCCCGGCCGACTTCGACTGGTGGGGCAACGCCAACGACTTCGACGAGTACCAGACCAACAAGTGGGTGATCTGCGGCAACGTCGGCTCGCCCGCCGGCTGGGACAGCATCGCCTCGCGCGCCGACGCCAACCGCCAGCTGCTGAACCTGTGGAGCAGCGACTACGAGTACGACGAGTTCTGGCGCATGTACCTCGCGGTCGGCTGGGGCGCGTCGATGATCAGCCGCGGCAACGCCGACACCTTCTACGACAAGCTCCCCCTGGTCGGCCTGCGCGGCTCGGTGCCGGTCCAGTTCCAGATGGTCAACGACGCCAGCAACAAGTGCGTCGACGTGTGGAACGGCTCGTACTCCAACGGCACCGACATCATCCAGTGGTCGTGCAACGGCGACCCCAACCAGGCGTGGATCTACACCAGCGCCGGCCAGCTGCGCTCCGTCGGCAACACCGCCTATTGCTACGACATCGAGGGCGGCGACGGCGACCTCGGCGACCGCCACCACATCTGGAAGTGCGACGGCGGCGAGAGCGAGAAGTGGCGCCTCGAGTGGGACGGCTCGTGGCACGGCATGAAGAACCGCTGCATGGACGTGCCCAACAGCAGCGCCGCCGACGGCGTCCAGCTGTGGCACTACGACTGCAACAGCACCAGCGCCCAGACCTTCCGCCTGCAGTGGTGGTAGCGGAGCGCCGTCACGGCGCGCGCGCGGGCAGCCCCGTACTGGCCGGGCGGCCCGCGCCCGGCGTCACGCCAGCAGCTCGCTGTATTCGCCCTTCTCGAGCCCCTCGCGGCCGAACTCGGTGATCGGCGACCCGTCCTCGCCCGTGCAGCCGACGGCGTTGAGCAGGGTGACGAGCAGGCGATTGTGGGGATAACGCAGGTCCCACGGGTCCTCGTCGCCGACGAGGTCGATGTATTCGCCCTGCTTGAGGTAGCCGCCGGCGCTGCCTGCGATCACCGTCGGCAGGTCGATGTACGAGTGGATCTTGCCCTCCGACAGCTCGTGCATCCACACCACCGCGGAGCGGTCGAGCACCGTGCCGTCGCCCTCCTCGTAGGCCGACAGGCGATCGAGCAGGTGCCCCAACTGCTCCGCGTGCCAGCGATCGATCTGCGCCAGCATCTCCATGTACCCGGCCACCTCCTCGCCGGTGTCGTCGTCCTTGGTGTTGCCGTGCGACAGCTTGTGGTGGTTGTATTCGTGGTGCATCCCGTCCCACTGGTAGACCGGGCCGCCCGAGCCCGAGGCCCACTGGATCGTGGCCACGTTGGTCGCCCCGCAGGCGATCGCCATCGCCAGCACGTCGAGCTGCATGCGGCCGATCGCCTTGAACTGCGCGTCGAGCAGCACCGAGTCGGGGTCGACCGCCTCGATCTCGGCCGCGCGCGCGGGGTCGAGGGCGCAGGCGACCAGGCCGCTGCCGGCCATCTCGACCTCGAGGTCGCGGATCGAGTCGGCGTGCATCTCGAGCTTCATCGCGTCGGCCTTGCCGAGGCCCCTCGCCTTGAGCGCCTTGAACTCGTCCTCGACCAGGTCGAGCACGCTCTGCCGGCGCGTGGCGATCCGCAGCTTGGCCAGCTCGTCGAGCCCGCCCAGGCCCATGAGGTCCTGATACGTCAGCCACGGGTTGCCCTCGGGCGTCACCGGCATCCCGCTGCCCGCGTAGGAGATGTGGCCCAGGACGTCGAGGTGCCGCCAGCCGACCGAGAGCGTCAGCGACGGCCGCCCGTCGGGGTTGAGCTGCGCCGCCGCGAATTGATCGACGGATACGCCGCGCGCATAAAGAGTGTCCGGATCGAGCGGCTGGGCGGTGAGCTTGTGGCCCATGCCCATGGCATGATCGTTGCCCGCGGTGCCGGGATCGTGCCCCCACCCCTTGGGCACCATGTGCAGACCCCGAGGAATCAGCAGTTTTTCACGATAGGCGGTGAGCGGCTCCAGCGCCGAGCCCATCAGCGAATCCACGGTCAACGGCCCGGGCGCCTGCGGAAAGAAAGTCTCCAGGTTGACGCCGTTGCAGGTGAAGAACACGACCAGCCGATTGCCACCCGGCCCGGCCGCGCGCGCCGTGCCGCGCCGCCCGAACAGCGATTCGAGGAACGGCAACGCGACCGCGACCCCGCCCGCGCCCCGCAAGAACATTCGTCGTCGCATGCCGCTCGCTCCCGTCCGCGCGGAGGTTCGAAGCCCGCCGCCAGCGATGCCCCGATACGCCTCCGCCCGCCGCGTTCGCCGGCGAATGCGTCGCGCCGCGAACTCTCGACATTGTGCCACACTCGCCCGCCCCCTGCCAAGAATGACCGTTCGTGGTTCCCCCGCTCGACGTCACGCGCCCCGCCCCGACGGATCGCCGCGCGCCCGGCCATTGTCTTCGCTGTTGACCATCGTTCACCCGCACCACGATTCGTGCGTGCAGACGTCGCAGCAGACGCCGGCGCCGCGGACGCGGCGGGGCGTCGCGCGAAGCAGCGGTCACGACATGTCTCCGAGGACATCTCGCCCGTCGTGTCTGTCCCGGCGCCGCCGACCGTCGTTCACCCGCACCATGATTCGGGTGTGCAGAAGTCACGAAAACCGCCGGCACGGCCTGACTCCGAGGACATACAACTGTCATTCCTGGCCCGGCGCCGTGGACCGTCGTTCGGCCTTACCATGATTCGGGTGTGCAGACGTCACGGCAGGCATCGGCGCCGGGCGGGCGCGAGGGCCGCGGAGCCTCGCCCGACGCACAGCCATGATATGTCTCCGAGGACATATCGACGCACGCTCCTCTGATTTCACCTGGCGGCGCCCGGCGCTCGCGGGCTCACCGCCGAGGGGCGAAGTCGAGGTCGGGATCGTGGTCCGACGGGGACGCCGGGTGGGGCCCGCGCCCCCGGCGACAGCGCGGCCGGAGCCGGATAGAGTCTCACGATGAACGTCAACACAGTCCTCGTCCTCGGGGTGGTGGCCGCGTCGCTGTTCCTGTTCCTGCGCGCCGGCAGGCGCCTGCTGACGGCGATCGCCCTGGCCGCGAGCGTCCTGGAGGCGCTGCTGGCGTTCGGGCTCGTCCAGCTCGGCCTCAAGGGCGTCCCCCTGGGGCTCGTCCTCGGCGGCACGCTCGCGGCCTGCGGCGTGCTGCTGTACCTGCAGGTCGGCCAGAAGCCGCAGGTCGCCGCCGCGACCGTCCTCGCCCTGGTCGGCGGGATGCAGGTGCTGGCCGTGGTCCTGTGATTGCGGCCGCAGACTAGCCGCGGCGCGGCCACAGCCGCGGCAGGATCAGCGCGACCGCTCGCATCTCGATCGACTTGCGGACCACCCGCTCGGCCGCCGCCGTCGCGCGGGCGCACCAGTCGGACGGGCCGTCGCCGGCGAGCAGCGCTGGAAGATTCTCGCGGGCCTCGGCGA
Organism: Nannocystis punicea; assembly: GCF_026965555.1. GTDB lineage: Bacteria > Myxococcota_A > Polyangia > Nannocystales > Nannocystaceae > Nannocystis > Nannocystis punicea. Next base: position 9,407,196 of record NZ_CP114040.1, read on the forward strand.
GCAGGGCCTCCATCGCCGCGATGGCGCGCGCCAGCGAGGCCGTCGCCGGCGCGCGCCAGCGGCTCTCGTCCACCGGCGCCAGAGCGCGCGCCGCGGCTCCGGCGTCGCCGCGCCGCGCCGCCTCGACGACGGCCGAGAGCTGGCGATGGCGAGCCTCGGCCCGCTCCTCGCCGGGCAGGATGAACGACCCGTGCGGCGTGCCGAGCGTCTCGAACACGTAGGCCCGAGTCGCGTCCATCTCCGAGTTGAAGTGCCAGCGCTGCTCGTCGTGGTGCAGGAACGTCCAGATGTCGTTGATCCGCATGTCCTCGCCGCGCTGCAGGATCGCGTCGGTGACGAGGCCGTAGCGCAGCTGGTGGGCCCGGCGGTCGAGCGAGCGCTGATCCATCAGCGCCAGCGGTCGCGTCACCTGGTCGAGCGGGATCCACACATTGATCAATGCCAGGCGCGACCGGCGATTGCGGCGATCGGGAGATTCGTGGCGGAACAGCCACGGGGCCGCGCCACGCAGCAGCTGGCGCAGCGGCGTGCCCTCGACGTCCTGGTCGGCGTGCACGGCCACCGCCGCGTCGTGCTCGTTCATGTCGGGGTTGGGCGCGCGCGTCAGCGCCATCCCGTTGGGCCCGGCGCGGCGCATGAAGAAGCCCTCAGGGGCGATGAACAACAGCCACAGCCGCTCGCCGCCCGGCAGCGTGAACGTGCGGCCCAGCAGGTTGCGGCGGATCTCCGCCGCCTCGGCGGCGTCGAGCCGGCCGGCCACGCACACGCGCTCGAGCGCGGCTTGCAGCGGGCGCCGCGACGACAGGTCGAGGTGGGCGAAGCCGTGCTCGCGCAGGTCGGGCACGAGGCCGCCCGCGGCCGAGCAGTCGTACGCGCGGCAGGTCCGGCGATCGTACGACCGCGGGTCGGCGCGCGCGACCGGGTCGAGCGTCCGGGCCCGCCGCAGGCCGCGATCGTCGAGCGAGACGTCTTCGATCCGCGTGAACGCCAGCTGGGCGTCGATGGCATGGATGGGGTCGGCGGCGGACGACATGCGAGCTCCGGGTCCATCTTACTGCACCTCCGGCGGCCGATGTCGTCGCTCGTGCACCCTGCCTCGCCTCACGCGCAGCGGCTGGTGCCCCGTCCGCCGCTCGGGCATCTTCCGCGCATGCGCTTCGCTTTCGCCCTGCTGTCCACCAGCCTCCTCACGCTCGCCGCTTGCCCCGATCGCGGCAGCGACTCCGACTCTGCCACCGACACCTCGACGGCGACCGGCCCGACGACGACGACGACCGACGCGAGCACCGGCACCGCGACGACGACCGCCACGGACCCGACCGCGCCGACCACCGCGCTGACCGGCGACGAGCCCGTGGCGTGCGAGGACGCGGTGCCCGACGAGGGCAGCCTGTGCGCGGTCGAGGGCGAGGTCTGCCAGCTCGAGACCGACCTGTGCATGCAGTTCATCGGCGCGAAGTGCCAGGGCGGCGCGTGGGTGCACTTCGAGAACATGCCCGCCCCCGAGTGCGGCGAAGGGGCCTGCGAGCCGCCGAACTTCCCGACCGAGGGCACCGCGTGCAGCCCGGAGGGCGCGTCGTGCTCGACCGATTGCTCCGACCAGTGCTCGTTCTGCAACGCCTGGACCTGCCAGGACGGCCTGTGGCAGCACCTCGAGGTGTTCCCCGAGCCGTGCCTCGAGTGCGACGCGATCTGCGACTTCGTGATCGTGCCGATGTGCCCGGGCGGGCCGCCCGACAAGGCGGCCTGCGTCACCGGCTGCGAGGCCAACAAGACCGGCGCGTGCAAGGCCGAGTTCTCCGACCTGCGGGCGTGCGCCGGCGAACAGCCGACGTTCATCTGCGACATGTCCGGCCGCCCGCTGGTCGCCGGCTGCGAGGCCGAGTTCCCCGCGTTCTACGACTGCTCGATGCCGTGAGCCCGCGGCCCGGCTCGACGCCGGCGAGGCCTCGAGGCATCCTCTGCAGGCCATGCCGGCGCCGCCAACCCAGCAACCCGTGGACACGTCGCGCACGCTCGAGATCCTCCACGCGCCGGTGAGACTGCTGGGGTACGTCGCGCTCGCGCTGCTGATGACCGCGGCCTCGCTGATGCTCGTCGTCCCCGCCGTCCCGGAGCTCGCCGGCGCCGCCTTCACCCGGGTGATCGGCACCATCGGCGCGCTGTTCTTCGGCCTGTGCACGTGCTTGTGGCTGCGACAGCTGCTGACGACGGGGGCGGTCGTCACCCTCTCGCCCGCGGGCCTGCGCGACGTCCGGATCGCCCGCGAGGTCATCCCCTGGAGCGCGATCGATCGGCTCTCGCTCTGGACCATGCAGAACCAGAGCTTCGTGGTCGTCGCGCTCGCGCCGGAGGTCGAGCAGCGCCTCACGCGGACGCGGATCGCCCGCTGGACGCGAAGCGCCAATCGCCGCCTCGGCGCCGATGGCCTGTGCGTCTCGGCCCACGGCCTCAAGGTCGACCTCGCCACCCTGGGGTCGCTCATCCAGGCCTACGCGGCCGCCCACGGCGCGCCCGCGGCGAGGTCATCCTCCAGTTGAGCCGATCACCACTGCGAGCATTTCACCGGGCGCTCGTTCCGCGCCGTCGCGAATACATCGACCCGGTGAACCCACGATACGAGGGTCGCTCACGGCAATACGACGGGTCGCATCGAGGCGTCGCGGCTGTAGCGCGCGAGGAGCCTGTACGCCAGGCGGGCCGCGTCGCGAACCGCCGAGCTCCGGCCCGCCCGCTCCTCGAGATAGAGGCGCACTGTCACGAGCACGCCCGCGGCGTAGAGCTCGAAGAGATAGGCGTCCATGCGCCGCTCGTCGTACTCTGCGAGCGACCTGTACTTCTCGAACGTGCGGATCCGGCACCCCTCCAGGAGCTCGAACACCGCGGAGAAGTCGGCGCAGTCCGTCATGAGGGTGCGGACGCCTGCTGCGCGATCGCGCCGCCTGTCCATCGCGTCGTCCACGAGCTGAACCCACATCGCGAGCTCCGCGGCGGCGTCCTGCTCGCGCGGGCTCATGGCGGGGTTGAGCAGGCTGAGTCCGAGCAGCAAAGTGGACGACGCCTTGGCGTGAGTCGCTGCCTGGACCGCCGCGAGCGACGCAGAAGGATCGCGCTGCTGGTCGATGCCGACGAGGTGGGCCTCGTTCTGCCGCGCCACTGCGGCGTGGAACAGCGCGTTGTCCCGCACGGCCGGGAGCGCGACCAGCCGCCGGTAAAAATACCCCGCGCGGTGCTCCTCGGCCGATCGCGGCACACACGAGGGATCGTGGAGCACGCGGTCCAGGTGCTCTCTCGAGATCCCCTGCTCGTCGATGAGATCGTCGTAGGGGAACACGAACGCACACGCGAGCGCGACCACCCGGCAGGCCTCGCCGGTGAAGGGCCGCCCGATCAGCTTGCAGTACGATCCGGCCCCGCACGGCGCGAGCACATCGAAGAACAGGTCGTCTTCGCGGGCCCGCGAATCACCGAAGCGGCCGCCGGCGGCCGCCGCCCTCCACTCGCGTTCGACTGCGTCGAGCGCCCGCCGGAATCGTCGCCGACGCCCGGCGAGCTCGAGGCTCAACGGGACCAGGCGCAGGACGGCCGCGGCTCCGGCGATCGACCGGGCCCGGCTCATGCGCCTCCGCGCCTCCCCACCGACGGGAGCACGATGGCTCGCATCGACGCTGCGGGGCTGTACTCCGCGACGAGCTTGCCCGCCAGAGGGACCGCGTCCCGCAGGCGGATCGCCGGCAGCGCGCCGTGTTCCACCTGATAATCCAGGTACAGGTACGTCATGCCCGCCGAGGCGACGAGATACCAGCGGAACAGGTACTCTTCCAGGCGCCGCGCATCCAGGTGACGGAGCGCGCGGATCTTCACGAACGCGGCCAGCCGGTGCCGCTCCAGCAGCTCCGCCGCGTCGGCGAAGCGATGGCACGCCGTCAGGAGCGTCTTGCGGCCCTCGAGGCGGTCCTCTCGGCGATCGAGGGCGTCATCGCAGAGCTGCAGCCACGCCGCCGCCGCCGCCTCCGCCTCGCGCTCCTCGGCCGACGAACGGCCGCGGATGAGCGCGTACGCGGCCGCTTGCGTCGCGCGCGCCTTGGCGTACGTCACCTCCGCGGCCAGCTCCGGGGGCGACGACGCGTCGAGGCGATGGACGCTGTCGAGCTGCGCGACGTGCAGCGCCCCCACGGCCTCGTCGAAGCACGTGTTCCCCCGCGCGGGAGCCAGGCCGACGAGCTGGCGATACAAACTCCGGGTAAGCCGCTCGTCGCTCGACGTCGGCGTATAGGCGGCGTCTCCGAGCACCCTGTGGAGCTGCTCCGCGGAGATTCGCTGCTCGTCGAAGAGATCGTCGTAGGGGGCGGAGAGCGCGAAGAAGAGCACGAGGGCCTTGCGCTCGTCGGAGCGCAGCCGCTTGCCCATCAGCTTGCAATAGGTGCCGAACAGAAACGGGAGGCCCCAGCCGAACATGGCGTCCAGGTAGACCTGCCGCTCGCCCGTGAGCCCGCCCGCGGCCGCCACGGTCCGCGCCAGCTCGAGGTCCCGGACGGCCTGCTTGAAGCCGCGACGAGACACGACGAGCTCTGCCGCCAGGGGCGCGAGCATCGCGTAATTTCCGGCCGCGCCGGCGACGCGGGACAGGGATGCGCGGATGGACATTCGTCATCGCTCCGGTGTGTCGATTCGATCCCGCCGACGCGCTGCGCTGCGCCCGCGCAGGCTCGGCCGCAGGACCTCGCGGGCGAGCGCCGCCTCGAACGTCTGCAGAGGTTTCATGGGGCTGCGCATGAGGCTGCGATCTTCGATCCCAGGAGCGTGCGGAGCGCCCTCTGCGAATGGTCATTGTCGCCACCGTCAGGGTATCACCGCGGAGAGATCCCCACAAGGCGCCGACGCGAGAGCCGCACGTGTGATTCGTCGAATTCGGCGTGGACGCACACGACATTGGCTTCGCGCCCGCACTCGGGACGGCTCGGGGGCGAGTCGCCCGGCGGGCGCCGACGCCCTCGTGTTCTGCCCGACACCGCCCCCGCCCTCGCCGCGCTCGTCGATCACAGCCCTCGCGGACCGCGATCAATCGATCACGAACTCGACCGGGGCATCGCGTGCGCCGATTCACGAAAGTACGCGAGCGGGCGCCCGCCCGGCGCCCGCCAGCGCGGCAGCACACATCGACGTCGCGCGATCCGTCGCCCGCCCGTCGGCCGGGAATCATCGCAGCGTCCAGGAGCGGACGACACGCACATTCATGGGCTCCGATCTCGAGGCGGACTGCCACGATTCGAGCCCGCGGCGCGACGGCCCCGAGCTCTCCTGCCGCGAATCACGCGACGCGGAGAGCGATGCCTGCATTGTCGACGTGAATCGCGGGAGCGTGCTTCGCTGGACCCGAAGAGCGAGTCCCGAGGAGGACCTGCGCGAGGCCGGTCGCACCCGCGCCGCCCGGGCGCAGGCGCGCGGCTCGGAGGCCGTGCTCGCGACCTGAACGCCGATCACAGGCCAGAGACCTTCGGACCCCCTTCGGGGCGAAGGCCCGCGAACACCGGGTGGTGGCATCCGCGGACACGAACCTGTAGGATGCGGCAATGGCCTCACGAACCGTTCGCACTGTTTCTCTTTTTAATCGCCAACGAATCTGCCTCGGCCTGTGGTGCCTCGTCTCGTCCGGTCCGGCGTGCGGCCCTTCTTCGAGCTCGACCGACACGACCGCGGGCGACACCACGGAGACGAGCTCCGGCGGCGCCACGCAGGGGACCCCGACGAGCAGCGGCGGAGGCTCCGAGACATCGAGCGGGGCCGACCCGACCGCGATCACCGTCGCCGAGTCGACCTCGACCACGACCGGCACGTCGTCGACCGGATCGGTCTCGGTCAGCTCGACCTCGCAGGAGACGAGCACGGGGCCGGCGGAGACGACCACGGGCGAGACGACCACGTCCGCAACCGGGTCGACCTCGACGACCACGTCCGGGACCGAGTCGACCTCGACGACCGGGGACTCCGGCGATCCGGTCCCCTGCAAGGCGCCGGTCGACTGTGAGCCGATCTTCTTCGAGGACCCGCAGCACCAGCTGACCGACATCGAGTCCGGCTGGCTGTTCTGCAACGGCGGGACCGTGATCTATCGCGACGAGGCCCTCGAGTGCGCGCACGAGGTGTTCTGGCCGAAGTGCGAGGGCCAGGGGGGCGACTGCGCGGCCGACAGCGACTGCCCCGACAGCCAGGTCTGCGCCAACATCTGGGGCGATTGCGGCTGCGTCGCGCAGTGCATGTCCGACAGCGACTGCGGCGACGGACAGATCTGCGTGTGCGCCGGCGACCACCCGGACGTCGGCGGCGACCTGTACCTCCAGAACACGTGCATGCCGGCGAACTGCGCCTCGAAGGCCGACTGCGAGGGCGAGTGCGGCTGCCGCGGCTCGGAGTTCTTCTGCGGCCACGTCATCGGCGCGTTCTGCCCCACCCTCGAGGACGAGTGCTCCGACAGCGACGATTGCCCGCAGGACAAGTATTGCGCCTTCGACGCCGAGCAGGAGCGCTGGACCTGCCAGTTCCTCGGCATCTGCGAGTGAGCCGCCGGGTCGTGCGATCGCCCGGCTCGCTCTCGGCGGCGCCGCCGCACGCGACACGCTCGTAACATTCGACGAACAGAAGTTTCCCCCGTGTCGCGCGCGCCTGTCAGCCTCGAATCATGGCATCGTCCAGGAGCGGAACGGCGCGCGTATTCATGGGCTTCGGCCTGCTGACGATGGGCTGCCACGATTCGGGCCCGGAGCGAGGCGACGAGGCGCCGCAGCTCGCCGCAGGCGAGCGCGACGCGCCGGCGGCCGACGCCGAGGCGCAGCTGCGGGCCGGCCTCGCGCTCGCTCCGGACGCGCAAGACATGGCCGAATACGCGAGGTCCGTGGGCGCCGACGGCGAGACGGCCCGCGCGCTCGAGCCGCCGCCGTTCACCGCCGGTTCGACGGTCTTCGCGGTGCTGCCGGACACCCAGTATTACTCGCTCGGATACCCGGGCGTGCTCGACATCCAGACCTGGTGGCTCGCCGACAACGCCGACGCGCTGGGCATCGCCTATGCGTTCCACCTCGGCGACATCGTCCACAAGAACACCGACCTCGAGTGGGAGCGGGCCAGCGACGCGCTGCGCCTGCTCGACGGCGTCGTCCCCTACGCGCTGGTCCCCGGCAACCACGACTACGGCCCCTCGGGTTCGGCCACCACCCGCGACACCGGCCTCAACACGTGGTTCTCGTTCGCCGAGACCGCGGCGATGCCGAGCTTCGGCGGCGCCTTCGAGCCGGGCAAGCTCGACAACACCTATCATTTGTTCGCGGCCGGCGGGCACGAGTGGATCGCGCTCATGCTCGAGTGGGCGCCGCGCGACGAGGTCGTCGCCTGGGCCGACGCGGTGATGACGGAGCACCCCGAGCGCCTCGGGATCCTCGTGACCCACGCGTACCTCAACAACAACGACCTCCGCTACGACCACACCGACGCGGACCACCCGCAGCAGCACAACCCGCACGGGTACACCACGCCCGGGAGCCTCAACGACGGCGAGGAGCTGTGGCAGAAGCTGGTCCGCCGCCACCGCTTCGCCATGACCCTGAACGGCCACGTGCTCGGCGACGGCACCGGCTACCTCGCCAGCGTCGACGACCACGGCCGCGTCGTCCATCAGATGCTCGCCAACTATCAGATGCGCGAGGTCGGCGGCGAGGGCTACCTGCGCCTGCTCGAGCTCCTGCCCGACGGCCGCACCATGCACGTCCGCACCTACTCGCCGCTGCTCGATCGCTACCTCGTCGAGCCCGATCAGCAGTTCACCATCGAGCTCGACGTCGACTGACGGCTCGCCGCGCGAGGCGGGTCGCGCGGCGATGCCCGAGCTACCTGCGATCGACCCGGACGCGGATGCCTTCCACGCGCCGCGATTGCCCCCGCGTGCCGCAGAACTCGCCGTTCGCGAAGTATTGCGAGTCGCCGAAGTCGCAAGGGGTCCCGAGCTCTTCGGCGAGCGAGGAGACCAGCCGCCCCGAGATGGCCCTCCAGTCCTCGACGGAGAGCTCCCGGACCTCCTCGTGTGAAAGAGACAGCAGACGATCCAGCTCCATGACGAGCGCCCTCGCTTGAATCACTCCTGGCTCACGCGTCGCCGCCGGCGCGGCGGAGCTCGAGCAGGTCGGCCGTCACCTCGCCGGCGAACAGGATCTCGAAGCTGTCGGGCTCGAACGCGCCGCGGTACCTGGCGCGGGCCTCGTCGTCGGAGTGGTGCATCCGCGACTGCATCGCGCGTTCCCACGTGGCGCGGTCGGGCCACTGCGCGTAAGCGACGACCACGCCGCCCTCGCCGCGGTGCAGCCGGGAGCCCCAGCCGCCGAACTCCTCGGCGATCGCCCGGGTGCCGGCGCGCCAGCCCTCCTCGAATTGCGCCTCACGGCCAGGGATCAGCTTCCAGCGGTAGATGACGGCGAACATGACCACGCCGTGTAGCGCGGATCGCCGCGGCGGGCCAGTCGCGCGAGGCTGCCGCTCACCGAGCGGGCTCGGCCTGAGTGTCCGCGGCGCCGGCCTCGACCGGAGCCACGATCGCGGCCTGATCGCCGAAGCCCCCGGCTGCGAAAGACGAGGCATGAATCGGCAGAGGCTCGACATTCGATCGCACGAGGAGCCCGAGTCTCGGCTCCGCGCCGGCGCGGGGACGGTGCGGGCATTGCAGGTCGCGGGTGAATCGATGGACCCAGGAGAGGCTCCCGCGAAAACAGACCCGGAGCGAGAGCGCGCGCGAACGTCTGCCGGTGCAGTGCTCTCAGCAGAGCGCGCGCCGGCGGAATTCTCGGCTAGACTCGCGTTGAAGCGCGCAGATGAGCGAATCCACGCCGCGGGCGGCCGCTTCCTCCGGTTCGGAAGACGGGAAGACTCTCGACGCCGAGGGGCCGACCCTGCCTTCGGCCGATCTCACGACGTCTGTCTCGCTCGCTCCCGGGCAGCTGCTGGCCGAGCGCTACACGGTGCTCGGCTTCCTCGGCGAGGGCGGCATGGGCGTCGTGCTGGCGGCCTACGACGCGCGGCTCGACCGGCGCGTGGCCCTCAAGCTGTTGCGGCAGCGAGCCGGCGGCTCGAGCGGGCGCGAGGAGCAGGCCCGGCTGGTGCGCGAGGCGCAGTCGATGGCGCGCCTCAACCACCCGCACGTCGTGGCGGTCTACGACGCGGGGACCCTCGCCGACGGCTCGCTCTTCATCGCCATGGAGTACGTGGAGGGGCAGACGCTGCGCGACTGGTGCGCCGAGAAGCCCCGCACCTGGCGGCAGGTGCTGGCGACCTACCTCGAGGCCGGACGCGGGCTCGCGGCGGCCCACGCGGCCGGCCTCGTCCACCGCGACTTCAAGCCCGACAACGTGCTGGTCGGCAAGGACGGCCGCGCGCGGGTGACCGACTTCGGCCTGGCGCGCAGCAACCGGCCCTCCGAGGCGCTGCCGGACAGCGCCGCGGGTGGGCCGCTGGTCCTCCCCGCCGACGAGCTGACCGTCTCGGGCATGCTGGTCGGCACCCCGCGCTACATGGCGCCGGAGCTGCTGCTCGACGGTCGCTCCGCCGATGTCCTCACCGACGTGTTCTCGTTCTGCGTGGCCCTGTACGAGGCGCTGTACGGGAAATTCCCGTTCGCCGGCAAGACCCTGCCGGAGCTGCTTCAGGCCCACGTCGCCGCCCGCGTGAGGCCGCCGCCGGCCGCGTCGGACGTGCCGGCCTGGGTGGCCCGCACCGTCCTGCGGGGCCTGAGCGGCGACCGCTCGCGGCGCCCCGCGACCATGGAGGTGGTGCTGGCCGAGCTCGCGGTCGATCCCGAGGCGCGGCGGCGCGGGCGAGCCCTCGCGGCCGGGCTGGGCCTGGCGCTCGTCCTGCTGACCGCCGTGGCCGTGCGGGGCTGGCTCGGCGCGCGCGAGGGCCAGTGCGAGGGCCTGGAGCGGCACCTGGCGGGCATCTGGGACGAGCCCACGAAGGCCCGGGTGACGGAGGCCCTGCAGGCCACCGGAGTGCACTACGCGCCCGCCACGGCCCAGCGCGCCGCGGCCCTGCTGGACGACTACGCGGGCACCTGGGTGAAGATGCGGACCGAGGGCTGCGAGGCCGCCGGCCGGGAGACCGGGGCCCTGGCGGCCCTGCGGGAGTCGTGCCTGGAGCGGCGCCGCAGCCGGTTGCGGGCGCTGACCGAGCTGCTGGCGAGCGGGCCGGACCGGCGCCTGGTCGATCAGGCGGTGCAGGCGGTGCAGTCGCTGCCGCCGCTGGCCGACTGCGACGACGCCGACGCCCTGACTGCCGCCGTCCCGCCGCCGGAAGACCCGGCCGTGCGCGCCCGCGTCGAGGCCCTGGAGGCGCAGGCGGACCGGCTCGAGGCGCTGTACGAGGCCGGCAAGTACCCGGAGGGCCTGGCGTTCGGCGAGCCGCTGCTGCGCGAGGCGGAGGCCGTGGGCTACGCGCCGCTGCAGGCGCGCGTGCTGTTCGTGCTGGCGGAGCTGCGCGAGGCGGCCGGCGACTACGAGGGCTCGAAGGCGCTGGCGGAGCAGGCGATCGTGGCGGCGGCGCGGGGTCAGGACACCCGGCTCGGCGCGCGGGCGTGGAGCCAGCTGGTGTTCGTGCTGGGGTCGCGGCAGGCCCGCGGCGAGGAGGCGCTGCGCCTGGCGCTGGCGCTCGAGGCGGCCGTCGAGCTGGCCGACGACCCGGTGGTCCGCTCCGACGCCGACAACAGCCTGGGCAACATGTACGTGAACCTCGAGCGGCACGAGGAGGGGCGCCAGCGGCACGCGCGGGCGCTGGCCCTGCGCGAGCAGGCGCTGGGCGCGGAGCACCCGTACACCACCCTGTCCCTCACCAACCTGGGCCGCGCCCTGATCGGCCTGGGCCGCTACGAGGAGGCGCGCCAGGTCCACGAGCGGGCGCTCGCGGTGCGCGAGAAGGTGCTGGGTCCCGAGCACCCGGCCAACGCCTTCTCGCTCAACTACCTCGCCACCTCGCTGGGCGCCCTGGGCCGCTACGAGGAGGCGAAGGACACCTTCGAGCGGGCGCTGGCCCTGCGCGAGAAGGCCGTGGGCCTCGACGACCCCGCCGCCAACGGCATCCTCGCCGGCCTCGGCGACGCGCTGTCGGGCCTGGGCCGCCACGAAGCAGCGCGAGAGGCCCACGAGCGGGCGCTCGCGCTGCGCGAGAAGGCCACCGGCCCCGACTCGCACCGGCTGGCGCCGATCCTCAACGGCCTGGGCCGAGCGCTGCGCGAGCTCGGCCGCCACGAGGAGGCCCGGCTCCGCCACGAGCGCGCGCTGGCCCTGCAGGAGCGGGCGCTCGGGCCGGCGCACCCCACGGTCGCCGCGTCGCTCCTGGGCCTCGGAGAGCTCGAGCTGGCCCTCGGCCGCCCGACGGAGGCCGCGCAGCTGCTCGAGCGGGCCCTGAGCCTGGCCGGGGCGGTCGATCGCGCGGACGTCCAGCTCGCCCTGGCCGAGGCGCTGTGGCCATCCCCGCAGGAGCACGCCCGCGCCCGCGAGCTGGCGACTGCGGCGCAGGACTACTGGCGCACGCTGGGGCACCTGCCGAATTTGACGCGCGCGAGCCGGTGGCTGGCGGCTCATCCTGGCACATGACCCTCGAGACATGTCATGGCAATCGCTCCGCGCTCTGCCGGTCGTGGTGAAGTCGAGGTTGTGTTCCTCCGGCCAGGGCGTGCGACGAATCCATGACCGCCTCGGCGGCCGCCCAGGACTGCCGACAATCCGGTCACCACCGACCCCTCCCACCACCGAGATTGACGCAGACACCGCACGTGAATGTCATCACCGCGCGTGACTGCCGTTCCACGAGCGCGACCGGCACGCCCCCCGCGACCTCGACCGGCGAGGGCGCTCGGGTGTTCGCTCGGCACCGACATGAATGCCATCACCGTGGGTGACTGCACGTTCCACGCGCCTCGGTGCTCCCGGCCGGAGAGGTCGCCCCGGCCGGTACCTACAATGGACGGCGCGGGGTCGGTGCGCTGTCGCCTGGGATCGTGCCGGTCGTGCCGAGCCAGGCGGGATCGGGCCCGAAGAACAATGCCCGCCGCTCGACGCATTCGAGCCGTGGTAGGTTCGGCGCGCCAGGAGCACCCCCCGTGGGCATCGACCTCTCCCTCCACCTCACGTCCCATTCCGCTCCCCGTCCCCGCGACCCCGCGGATCGGCTCGTCGCCTCGGCCAGGGGCTTCGTCCCGATCGCGTGGTGGATCCTGTTCGTGCCCGGCGACGGCGTGATGGGTCCGTACGGCCTCGCCCTGATCACCCGCACGGACGCCGCGCTCGACCGGCTGCGACGGCGGGGCCCGGAGATCCGCGCGGCAGCCGGTCGGCACGCGCTCGGCTTGCGGGCCATCGAGGCCGCGCTGACAGGCGCCCCGTCCATGTTTCTGCGGGCGGAGCTGCACGAGCTGTACGAACGCGTGCCCGACCTCGCGAAGCTGTGTGACCTGGACCGGCTGGATGTGTGGCCGCAGCAGCTCGAACGCGGTCGTATCGTGGCGACGAAGCAGCACGGCGGCTCCCTCGCGGACGCGGTGGTCGGCGCCGTCCCGGAGCATGCGGTGGAGCTGCCGGACCCGGCGACCCTGGAGGCCCGCACCCTGGCCGCGCTACGCGACGGAGACTCGTCCGAGCTCGACCTGCTGGAGGAGGCGCTCGCGCGGCAGCTCGTCGAGGCGTACGCGCCGTGGCTGGAGCTGACCCGCCGGCGCTGGGGCCGGGGCAGCCTAGAGGCCGAGGCGCAGGAGGTGCTGACGGCGCTCGCGGAGGGTCGACCCGAGCCGTTCGCCCCGCTCGCCAGGTCCTACGTACACCACGCCGCGTACGCGCTCTCGGAGGCCGCGGGCCTCTGTCATGACCGCCGCCGCTGGGTGCTGCATCGGGCGCTGCGGGGCGCGACCGAGCCGCTGGCCGCGCCGGTCGCCCTCGCCCTCAAAGTGGCCTGCCCGAGCCTCGACGCGCTGTACGTCGCCGAGTGGCTCGACGGCGGGCCGCCGCCGTGGACGGTCGCCACCCCCGAGGCGGCGCTCGCGTGCCGGTTGGCCGCCGTCGGGGCGCCCGCCTGGTTGCTGTCGCCGCACGACCCGATCGCGGCGGCCGAACGGGCGCTCGGCCGCCGCGACGCGGGGTTTTACGGCACGGCGAAGCCGGTCGCGCTGGCTGACGCGCCGGACCTCGCGGTGTCCCGCGCGCTCGGTCTGTCCGCAGAGGCGGCGCGTGGCTGGCTCCCCGAGGACGCCGGCGACGACGCCCTGGCGACCGCCGCCGGCGCCGCCGCGGAGGCGCTGTGCAAGTCCGCCCGCGAGATCGACGGGCCGACCCGGGCCGCCCTGCGCGACCTCGCCGCGCCCGAGACGCCGTTCCTGGCCGGCGCCGACCGTGCCTGCGTTCGTCTGGCGCTCGGCGACCTCGACGCGCTGCCCACCCTGCTCGCCGACGAAGCGACCAGGGCGGCGGCGCTCGTGGCCGCCCTGCGGTCCGCGGGGGCAGGCGACCGCGCGCTCGACTGGCTGGCCGCTCGGGCCCGTTCCGGCGATCCAGCCGCCGCGGCGCTGGTGCTCGACACGCCGGGCGCCGACGACACGGCCCTGGCCGCCGCGCGCTCCGCCGCGGAGCCGGCCCTCCGCTACATCCCGAAGATCCGGGACCAGTGGGCCGAGGGGCTCATCTCGACCGCCGAGCTCGACAGGGCGCTCGCCGACATCGCAGAGCTCGCCCGCGCTCTCGGCCCGGACGGCGCGCCGCTCCGGGAAGCGCTCGCCGACTGACGTCCCGCGCCATCCTCGACTCGGCGGACCTCGGCCGAATCATCGCACCACGGCGCCGATTGTTTTTTAAACAATGCGGACGCCGCGGCGTCGCTCGTTCCTCCGCGCACGCGAGGTGAGTGCGTCCTCGATTCGCCGGAGCATCGGCGAGACGTGCGCAGAATCGCCAGGTACGACGATCCAAACTCCTGCGACTTGCAGTGGCGCATGAACGACGCGCCCCCCGCGGAGCTCGAGGGGCCTCGCAGCGAGGTGCTGCTGCCCAAATCGACGCGCGGCATTCGTATCAATGCGCCTCGCCCCAGCTCTGGCCGACGCCGATGCCGACCTCGAGCGGCACGTCGAGCGGGTACGGGTGCTCCATCGCCCGCCGGGCCACCGCGGTGGTCGCCTCGACCTCGGCCTCGGGCACCTCGAACACCAGCTCGTCGTGGACTTGCAGCAGCATGCGCGCGTTCGGGGCCGCGGCCGGCAGCTCGCGGTCGATCTGCAGCATCGCCAGCTTGCACAGATCGGCCGCCGAGCCCTGGATCGGCGTATTGGCGGCGATCCGCTCGCCGGCGGCGCGGTCGGTGTCGTTGCGGCTGGTCAGCTCGGGGATCCAGCGGCGCCGGCCGAGCAGCGTGGTGACGTAGCCGTTGGTGTGCGCCTCGGCGATCGTGCGGTCGAGCCAGCGGCGGACCTCGGCGTAGTACTCGAAGTACTGCTCGATGTAGCTCTGCGCGTCCTTGCGGGCGATGCCGAGGATCTGCCCCAGCGCAGTCGCCCCCTGGCCGTAGATCGTGGCGAAGTTGACGGTCTTGCCGACGTTGCGCTGCTCCTTCGTCACCGCCTCGGGCGCGACGCGGAACAGCAGCGCGGCGGTGCGGCGGTGGAGGTCGAGCTTGTCGCGGAACGCCTCGAGCAGGCGTGGGTCCTTGCTGAAGTGGGCCAGCACGCGCAGCTCGATCTGGCTCCAATCGGCGGAGATGATCCGGCGGCCCTCCGGCGCGACGAAGGCCCGGCGGATCCGCTGGCCCTCGGGCGTGCGCACCGGCGTGCGCTGCAGGTCGGGGTCGGTGGAGATGAGGCGGCCCGACACGCCGACGGTCTGCTGGAAGCTCGCGTGGATCCGCCCGGTCTCCGGCGCGATCGCGTCGCGCAGCACGTCGGTGTACGTGTTGATCAGCTTGGCCAGCTCGCGCTGCGCCAGCACCTCGCGGGCGATCTCGTGCTTGGGCGCCAGCCGCTCGAGCACCTCGGCGTCGGTCGAATAGCCGGTCTTGTTCTTCTTGATGACCGGCAGCTTGAGCTCCTCGAACAGCACGTCGGCCAGCTGCTTGGTCGAGCCGATGTTGAACTCGTGCCCGGCGAGCGCGTAGATCCGGGCCTCGATCTCCGCCTTGCGTTTCTGGAACTCCTCGCTCATGCGCGTGAGGTCGTCGCGGTCGACGCGGATGCCGGCCAGCTCCATGCGCGCCAGCACGTACGCCAGCGGGCGCTCGACCGCCTCGTAGTGGGCCGCCTGGCCCGCCTCGACCAGGCGCTTCTGCAGCACCGGCGCCAGCGCGAGGACCACGTCGGCCAGCTGGGCCGCGTAGGTGGCCGCGGCGGTGACCTCGACGGCGCTCGGCGGCCGGGCCGACTTGCCGCTCTTGAGCAGGGTGGTGACCGCGGGGATCGATCGTTGCACGTACTCGCGAGCGACCTGGTCGAGGCCGTGCGGGATGCACTTGACCGGGTCGACGAGGAACGACGCGACCATGGTGTCGAGGAGCTCGCCGCCGAGCGTGAGGCCGTGGCGCCAGGCGAGGATCGCCAGCTGCTTGAGGTCGTGCACGTATTTGGGCCGGGTCGTGTCGCTGAGCAGCGGACCGACGAGCGCGACCGCGGCGTCGCCGAGCGCCCCGCCGACGCCGCGGAAGGCCAGGTAGATCGCCTTGCGGTCGGCGCTGGCGATCGCCACGCCGACCAGCTGCGCGTGGTGGACCCGCGTCGGCGGCTCGTACAGCGGCACCATCGCCACGGCCTGCCCGGCAGGCAAGGCGGCGATCGCCGCGCGCGCGGCCTCGACGGTGGCCGGCACCTCGACCTCGATGTCGGGCGCGTCTCCGACCTTGGCGTCGCCGCCGCCGGTCAGCAGCGAGAAGAACTCGAGCTCGCGGTAGAGCGCGTCGAGCTCCTTGGGGTCGGGCGGGCTGAGCCGGAGGGCGTCGAGCGTGACGTCGAGGTCGACGCGCTCGTCGACGGTGGCCAGGTGGCGCCACAGCTTGACCGCCTCGCGGTGCTCCTCGAGCGCGGCCTTCTGCTTGCCCTTGAGCTCGCCCAGGTGCTCGTACACGCCGTCGAGCGAGCCGTACTTCTCGAGCAGGCCGGCGGCGCCCTTCTGGCCGATGCCGGGCACGCCGGGGATGTTGTCGACGCTGTCGCCCATCAGCGCCAGGAGGTCGGGGATCCGCGCCGGCGGGACGCCCCACTTCTTGCGCACCAGCTCGGCGTCGTAGGTGACGTCGCGCATCGTGTCCTGCATGCGCACGCCGTCGCCGACCATCTGCGCGAGGTCCTTGTCGCCGGCGACGATCACGACCTCGAGCCCGGCCTCGACGCCGCGCCGCGCCAGGGTGGCGATGATGTCGTCGGCCTCGTAGCCCGGCCGGCGCAGCAGCGGGAACCGATTGGTCGCCACCAGGCGGTCGATGACCGGCAGCTGCTGCGCGAGCTCGCCCGGCATCGCCGGCCGCTGCGCCTTGTACTGCGGGTACTTCAGCTCGCGGTGCGTCGGCGCCGACGAGTCGAACACGACCGCCCCGCGCTCCGGCATGCGGCCGGAGAACAGCTTGCGGAACATGGTCGCGAAGCCGAAGATCGCGTTCGTCGGCAGCCCGGTCTTGGTCGCCAGGTTGGCCGGGATCGCAAAGAAGGCCCGGTAGATGAGCCAGGAGCCGTCGACGAGCACGAGCCGCTCTGCCTTCGCCATGCGCGGCATCATACGCCGGGGCGCGTTCGCGCGCGACCCCTCCCCGGGCCCGATCGCGAAGAAGCAGCGAGCGGCCGCCCGCGCCCGGCGTCGATCGCACGATGCTCCCGCGGCCGGCGCCGGCCCGCGCCGACGTCGGGGTGCCGCGCGCCCACTCGGCCGCGAGCCTCGCGACGACGATCGCCGGCCGAGCACGCGTCGGCCCCCGGTCCGATCGCCGGCCCGCGCGACGCGATCGATTGCGAGGACGATCGTCCGCGCGGTGAGCCGGATCTCGCGCGCCGACGCCCGCTCCCATGATTGACGCCTGCAGTCAAATCGCCGCAGCGTCGCCGACGATCGCGTCGACCCGCGTCGGCCCGCGCGTGGCCGCGCGAGTCGGGACGCCACACTTCCGGCGTTCGCCGAGCCACGGGCTGTTCTGCGCAGCCCACCTCGGCGCCGCGTATGTTGAATGGGCCCGCGAGCGCCCGACACGTGGTCGCCGCCGGCGAACTTTAACCTGGCCCGAGGGCCAGGTACGATGTGCCGCGCGGCCGCGACATGTGCGACGGGTCGCATGAAATCTCGGGCCCGCCGCGCACATTCATCGCCACGGAGAGCGTGATGCGGCCGGGCCGGTGGGGAGTGACGATCATGGAAGCGCTGAGCCTCGGACTGCTCGTCGCGCGCCCGGTCGGCGCGACGCCGGTGTTGCGGGCGCAGATCGCCCAGCGCGGCGACTTCGTGATGCTGGGCAACACGCTCGCCCACGACTGCTCGCCCGTGACCCCGGCGCCGCTGGTCGGGACGGTCGGCGACTGCGGTGCGTCGATCGTCGACGGCGCGGCCGACGTGCTGTGGCGGGCCGACGCGCCGTTCGCCGGCAAGGCCGCGGCGCACGTGGCGATCGACGCCGACGACGCGCGCAGCTCGGCGGTGCTGCTGCTGCCGCCGGCGGCCGTGCCGACGCACGCGTTCCTGTACTGGGCCGCCCAGCTGGACATCGCCGGCGCCGACGCCAACGTCGAGCTCGAGCGGCCCGGCTTCCTCGACGTCGAGCTGGTGGCCGACGCCTGCTTCATCAGCGCCGACGGCAGCTACGTGTGCTCGGTCGACGTCAGCGAGCTGGTGATCGACCTCGGCCCGGGGCTGTTCCGCGTCGGCGGCGTCGAGGTGCGGCCGTTCGCGCACCTGTTCGACGAGGAGGTGTTCGCGGCCTGGTGGATGGTGGTGGTGTACGAGCGGTCGTTCGACCCGCTGCGCAGCATCAGCGTGATCGAGGGCATCGACGCCGTGCTGCCGCAGCTGCCGTGCGAGGCCCTGTTCGAGGGCTTCGTCATCCCGACCATCGGCGTCGGCGGCACCCTCGGCCTGGCCGGCCTCGCCGGCGACCACGACGTCATCGGCGACCAGGTGCTGCTCGCCGACTTCCCGCTGAGCGACGCGCTCAACCCGGTCGACGACTTCTTCAACGGCACCCGCTCGGCGTTCGGCTTCCCGGTGTCGATCGCCGGCGACCTGCCGCGCCTGTCCGGCCTCGCCGCCAGCACCTCGGGCCTCGACCTCGACATCCTCGACATCTCCGACCGCCTCGACCCGCTCCAGACCTCGCTGTCCCTGGCGGTCACGACCGCCGCCGACAGCCTCCTGCTGGCCACCGCGGTCGTCTCGATCACCACCGCCGCCCCCGACCTCTCGATCGTCGAGACCGTCGAGGACCTGAGCGGCGGCGCCTTCGTCCCCGGCGACATCGTCGAGTACACCATCGAGGTCACCAACATCGGCAACGACGACGCCGTCGACGTCGTCCTCACCGACGAGCTGCCGGCCGGGGTCACCTTCTTGCCCGGCACGCTCGAGGTCGTCGAGGGCGAGGAGCCCGGCCTGCTCTCCGACGTGGCGCTCGACGACGAGGGCGAGTGCCTCGACGACACGATCGTCATCCGCCTCGGCATCGGCGCCGACGAGGTGAACGGCGGCGAGCTGCCGGTCGGCGACTCGACCCTCGTCCGCTTCCAGGTCGTCATCGACGACGAGGCCGAGGGCATCATCTCCCACCAGGCCACGGTCGAGGCCGCGGGCGAGCTCGGCGCGGCCGTGGAGGAGTTCACCTCGGAGGAGTCGATCGAGTTCCTGGTCGAGGAGTGCGACGAGTCGAGCCCCTGCCCGTTCGACGTCCCCCTGTGCGACCTCGGCCCGGTGCCGAACGTGTGCGTCGAGTGCCTCGAAGACGGCGACTGCGACGAGGGCGAGGCGTGCGACCCGCTGACCAGCACCTGCGAGTGCGAGGCCACCGGCCCCGAGCTGTGCGACGGCCTCGACAACGACTGCGACGAGGACATCGACGAGGACTTCGACCTCGGCGACCCGTGCACCGCCGGCCTCGGCGAGTGCCTCGCCGACGGCGAGCTGGTGTGCGACGACATGGGCGGCGTCGTCTGCGACGCGGTCCCCGGCCAGCCCGTGGCGGAGCTGTGCGACGGCCTCGACAACGACTGCGACGGCGACATCGACGGCGCCTGCGCGGCCTGCAAGTTCGACAGCGAGTGCGGCGGGTTCTTCGAGGGGCGGGTGTGCCTGCTCGGCTTCTGCATCGACGGCTGCCGCGGCGTCGGCAACTACTGTCCCGTGGGGCTGGAGTGCTCGTCGCCCGACCTGGCGATCGGCGAGTGCGTGGAGATCAAGCTGGGAGACGACGAGCTCGACGACCTCGTCGACGACAAGGCCAACGAGATCCTCGGCTGCACCTGCGACGACCGCCCCGGCGACGGCGCCGGGCCGGTGCTGCTCATTTTGGCCGTGCTGGCCCGCCTGCGCCCCCGCGCCCGCGCCCGCTGACGTCTCGGCGTTCGCCGGAGCGCGGCGACCTCGAGGCGCGGCGCGCTCACCCGAGCGACCACGAGGACGCCATGCGGCGCACGACCTCCTCGCCGACGGCTCGGCGCGTCACATGCGGATGATCTCGCCGCGGTGGTAGCTGAGCTTGCGGCCCTCCGGGTCGAACACGAACACGCAGTCGTCCTCGCCGACGCTGGCGGCGCGGTGCGGCCCGAGCTCGAACAGCAGGAAGGAGCGCTGGTTGAGGCCGACGCAGGCGTGGTGGCGGAAGCGGCGCGCCAGGTAGGACAGGTTGTCCGGATCGTCGGTCTGGATCCGCTCCGTGCAGTGGGGGAACAGCTGGATGTCGCGGACCAGCGCCAGGCCGCGGTCGTACAGCTGGAAGTCGCGGCGCTTGGTGGCGAAGTCGTCGTAGATGATCACCCGCTCGCACAGCACCATCGCCCCGGCCGACATCGCCACCAGCTGCGTGCCGCGGCGCAGCGCCTCGGCCAGCACGTCGCGCAGGCGGAAGAACCGCAGCGCGTCGAGCAGCAGATCGAGGTGGCCGCCGAACAGGATGATGCTGCTCGCCGACAGGATCCGCTGCTCCAGCCGCTGCTGCGCGGCGCGCCAGGCCGGGTCGTACTGCAGACCCACCGCGTCGAAGGTGCGCTGCTCGATCTGGTCGAGCAGATTGACCAGGTGGTCGTCGTTCGCCTCGAGCGTGTCGAGCGCGTGCCGCAGCTCGCGCGACAGCGTGTAGCGCAGCAGCTTGCCGCCGGTGCCGTAATGGCCCTGATCGCCGGCCAGCCGGGCCACCGTGATCGACGGGTCCTCGCGCTTGGCGACCGCCAGGGTGCGGCGGAACAGCTGGATCAGGTGGGCGTTGTGCTCGAGGTAGAAGGCCCGCGCCATCTCGGCGATCCGCCGCTCCTCGTGCCACGCCGCCAGCAGCCGCGGGGCCGAGCGCGCCAGCCCGCGGACCTCGTGCAGCAGCGAGAGGTTGACCAGGTTGGTGTCGTAGCCGTTCTCGAACCGCGACGGCAGGCCGATGCCGTTGAGCGCCCGCTTGACGTGCCCCTCGTCGTGCTCGCCGTCGCCCCAGGCGGCCGTGACGAGCACGACTCGCCGCGAGCGGGCGATCTCGGGGTCTTCGTGCCGCGACGACAGCAGCAGCGGCGCCGCCGTCTGCACCAGGGCGTCGACGGTCTCGGCGTTGCCATTGAAAAGAACCGCACCTCGCATGCGGCTGCGATGGTATCGCAATCACGCCGCGCCGGCCCGCGCACATGGCGCCGTGCGGACCGCGCCGGACCGGCGCCTGGGCGCGCCCCGACCCATGTTTGGGGACGTCGCGCGGTCGCCGTCGTGCTGCCCGTGCCGCCGACGAGCCTCGGGCCCGCCACCACAGCGCGCTGTGAAGCGAAGGGAGCGCAGGCAATTCATCACAGGCAACGGATCGCCGATCGCGGGCCGCGCCTGCGAGGCCGCCCGAGGTGGGACGCAGCCGCGCGAGCGCGGGCAGGCGCGGAACTCGTGGAGAGACGCACGATCGCCGGGCGCCTGCGGCCGCGTCGCGGGGCGAATCCATCGAGCATGCCCCGGCTGAGAATCTCATGACATGTCCTTGAAGACATGCAATCTATCATCGCCGTCCGAGCGCGAGTCCTCTCATGACGGCGCCCACGCTCCGGCGAATCCCTACCATGCGAGCAGGTCGCAGGCACGGCGCCGCCCCGCGCGAGGTGAATGCCCTGTCCGCAAGGACATGCCGATCCCGGCCGCTCCGGGCCGCCGCCATGCGCTGCTGAGAAAGCATCCGCGCGACGCGCTCGCGTCGACCGAGCGCCCTCTCCTCTTGAAGGGCCAGCGAGGGCCGCCTCGCCGCAGGAGCCGAGCCAGGGCCCCGGCGATGCGCGGCTCGATGCGCGCGCGCGCATCGGACGATGCGCGCGCACCCGGCTCTTGTGTTCGGGGCCGCCTCCGCCGGCCGAGGTCGTTGGCACGAATGCTGCTCGGCGCGGGCGACCAGGAGTATTGCATGATCTTCGCACGACGTAGCCTCGCGGCCCTCGCCGCAGCCTTTCTCTCCCTCGGCGCCACCCCGGCCTCTGCCGCCCCGATCGACAACCCCGGTACGACCACCTTCGCTTGGCCCAGCGGCGCCTCGCCCCTCCTCGCATTCAACTCGACCTACAAGCTGCACCAGGCCGGCAGCTCCCTCGATCTCGACGTCTTCAGCGACGGCAGCTTCCTGTTCGTCGGCGCCACCACTGCCTACGAGACGGTCTCGCCCGCGGTCACAGTGGCTGCGCAGACGCTGAAGGCCCAGCTCCAGATCATCGACGTGCTCGGCGCCCTCGACGCCGCGACCGGCGACTGGGACGTCACCCTCACCGTCCGTGTCCGCTTCCAGACCGCCGGCAACGCCTTGCCGTCGTCGTGCAATACGACCTTCTTCGACATCCAGGTGATCGAGCAGAACCCGCAGCCGGGCTTCGTCCGCTTCGACCTCGACCCCTCGGAGCCGTTCGTCATCCCGGCAGTCACCGCCGCGGCGTGCGGCGGTGCGGCCAACGCCAGCGCGATCAACAGCGCCCTCGGGCTCGGCGGCGGCACCCCGGCGTTCGAGTTCTACAAGGTCCAGCAGAGCCCGACCCTGGTCGGGAGCTGAACCCCGCCGCGCCGCGGATGCACATCACCCGCGCCGCGCGCAGCAAGAGCGCGCCGTCCAGCGAGGGCCCGGCGACGTCGGCCCTCACCGCCCGACCTCGGCCTGTCCGCGCCGACCTGCAGAGCAGGCCGCGGTCGCCCATGCACGCGCTCGCGGGCCTGCGGCCGACCGGCGGCCGTCGAGATGGCCTGCGAGATGGCCTGCGAGATGGCCTGCGAGATGGCCTGCGAGATGGCCTGCGAGATGGCCTGCGAGCCGGCCGACTCGCACTGCTTCGCTCGGCCGACCATGCACCTTCGGACATGCCCTTCAAGACATGTCCGATCGTTCAGCTTCTCCGCACTCACCGCCCCGGCTCGAACAGCACCCGCCACGGCACCACGGCGATCTCGCCGGAGGTGGTCGGCGGGTACAGCGTGGACGCGGCGATGTCGGCCACGCACGCGCCGACCTCGGGGGCCTCGCGGATGTTCTCCAGAATCGCCACCGCGCGCGCGCGGCCGTCGCCGGCGATGGCGATCTCCAGAGCCACGCGCCCGTGCAGCGTCAGCTGCCGCGCGAGCGAGCGGCGATAGCAGTCGCCGAGCTCGAGGCGGCGCTCGGCCATCGCGAGGACCACGTTGGCCTGGTCGAGCGGGTCGACGCCGATGAACGCCGGCTCGCGGCGGGCCGGGCACAGCACCGGCTCGGCGCCGCAGCCCCGGCGCATGAACTCGGCCGCGTCCGGCTCGCCGAGCCCGGCCGCCGCGGAGATGCACGAAGGGGCATGTCCTCCGAGACAGGCGGAGACGTACAGCGACGTCGCGGCCGCCGGGTCGCGCTGGAGCCCCTCGCCGCGCTCGAACGCCCGGGCCAGCGCGGCGCAGCCGAACGGGCTGGCCAGGTCGCAGGCCCGGCGGGCGTACGCGGCCGACAGCGGCAGCTCGCCGAGCTCGCGGTACTGCGCGGCCATCTCGACGCACGCCGGGCCGTCGCCGCGGTCGCAGCGGTCGGCCAGCACGTCGTAGGCGCTGGCGGGCGGCGGGGGCGAGGTCTCGGGCTCCATGGGCACATGGCAACCCGGCGGCGACAGGACCGTCGCCGCCAGCGCCACGAGCCGAAGGCACCGGCCCTTCATGCTCTCAGCATGCCACGCCTCGCGCTCGTCGGCGACGCCGGCCGGCGACTCGGGACTCGCGCGACTCGCGGGCTCCGCCCCGATCGTCGGCCGTCGCCCCCAGCCGACGCGCAGAGTCGCCCCTCGCCCGGCGAACGGCGTCCGCGAGCCGGGGCCCCGGCGGGCGACCGGAGGCTCCCGCCGCAGCTCGCGCGGTCAGCCGTCGCGGCGGTCGTACCAGGCGCGCACCGAGGCCGGCACCTGGTCGGCGACCGGCGAATCGATGACGAGGCCCACCACCTCTCGCAGCGCCCAGTCGACCAGGCGATGCGGCGGCTTGCGGTGGTGCGCCTGCCAGCGCGGGAGGACCACCTCCGCGAACCGCCCGAGGCTCCACCGGTGCCACGCGTCGAGCTGCGTGCCCCCCGCCTCGCCGTCCTCCCGCCGCGCGACGAAGGCGATCGGGTGCCGGCGGTGCAGCGCCAGCAGCCACGTTCGCAGGTCGGCCTCGAAGGCGCGGCTCTGCTTCAGGTTCGGGAACGGCTGGCCGACGCCGAAGCCGAACGAGTCCTCGTCGTCGAGATCGATCTCCTTCGGCTCGCCGAGCTTCGCGTAGGCGATGCAGATGTGGAGGTTGATGAACTGGTCGCCGCTGCCCGCGTGCAGCACGAAACTGCCCCACTCGGGCGCGTGCCGGAACGGCTCCGGGATCGCCCGCTTCAGCCCCTTCCGCGCCGCCCGCGGCGGCGGCTCCTCGAACCACACATAGAGGCTGCCCCACTCGAAGTAACCGGCCAGCCCGGCGCCGAAGAACGGGAAGGGAAACTTCGCCGCGCGCGGCCTCGCGGGCCGCTCCTTCATCTCGCCCGCGCTCGCGACCTCGCCCGCGCGTCGCTTCGCCCCGCTCGTCGCCCGACGCGTGGTCGTCGCCCCGCGCTTCGTCTCACCCGCGCTCGCAACCTTCCCGCCGCGTCGCTTCGCCTCACCCGTCGCCCCGCGCCTCGTCACCTTCCCCGCCCTCGCAACCTTCCCGCCGCGTCGCTTCGCCTCACTCGTCGCCCCGCGCCTCGTCACCTTCCCCGCCCTCGCAACCTTCCCGCCGCCTCGCTTCGCCTCGCTCGTCGCCCCGCGCCTCGTCACCTTCCCCGCCCTCGCAACCTTCCCGCCGCCTCGCTTCACCTCGCTCGCAACTCCACTCGCGTCTCGCTTCACCTCGCTCGCCCCGCGCCGCTTCGCCTTCCCCGCCCTCGCAACCTCGCCGCCACCTCGCTTCACCTCGCTCGCAACTCCACTCGCGTCTCGCTTCGCCTCGCTCGCCCCGCCCCGCTTCGCCTTCCCCGCCCTCGCAACCTTCCCGCCGCCTCGCTTCCCGCCGCCTCGCTTCGCGCCGCTCGCAACTCCACTCGCGTCTCGCTTCACCTCGCTCGCCCCGCGCCGCTTCGCCTTCCCCGCCCTCGCAACCTCGCTGCCACCTCGCTTCGCGCCGCTCGCAACTCCACTCGCGTCTCGCTTCGCCTCGCTCGCCCCGCGCCGCTTCGCCTTCCCCGCGCTCGCAACCTTCCCGCCGCCTCGCTTCGCCTCGCTCGCAACTCCACTCGCGTCTCGCTTCGCCTCGCTCGCCCCGCGCCGCTTCGCCTTCCCCGCGCTCGCACCCTCGCCCGTGCGCGCTTTCGTCCCGTTCGCCTTCGTGCGGCCCGCGGGCTGCACTGCGGAGCGACGCGATGCTGCCGAAGAGGTGCGGCGCTTGGCGGGAGACGTGGCCATCGCGCGCAGTCTACCGCAAGCGCTCGCCCGCTGAGGCGCCAGTCACGGCGCCTCTCGACCGCGCACAAAAAAGCTTCGCTCCCGCAATTTTCCCCGCCGCACCGGCGACTCCACGCATGCGAGGTCGCTCGAGCGCGCTCGCATCGACCGGAGGATGATGTCGCCATGAGAGCGTTGCACGAGCGTGGGAGCTGGATCGCCGCCGTCCTGTGGATCGCCGCCGGATTGGCCCTCGGCGCGGCCGTGCGGGCCGGGCACGCGCGGGCCTACTCCCTCGATTGCGAGGAGAACGAGCTCGGCGAGCTGCTCGAGGTCCGCAGCGTCTCGGGCAACGCCGACCCGTCGACCCAGGCGTGGGGCAAGTTCTCGTGGCTCGACGTCCCGGACCGCTCGTTCGTCGCCTACGACGAGCTCGAGAGCGAGCCCGAGGCGATCGTCCTCGACCTGGCGCGGGAGGTCGAACGATGACCCTGCAACGACTGCGCAACGCCGTGCTGTTCGCCGCCGCCGTGCTGCTCGGCGCAGCGGCCCCGCTCGGCCTCGGCTGCAACGAGCCCTGCCCCGAGGAGCCGCCCGAGGGGCTCTACACCGTCGAGAGGGGACCCGCCGACTGGAAGGCCGGCGCCCGGATCGAGGTGACCGCCACGCGGATGATCGTCTCCTACGCCACCAGCGACGGCAACGAGTGGGAGGCCGAGTACATCCGCGTCCGCGATCCCTACTGATCGCGCGCTCGCATCCGCCGCGGCGCTGGCGCGCGCCGCGGCGACGTCATGCGCCGCGGATCACTTCGGCGCCAGCTTGGCCCGCGGGTACAGCACGATCTCGATCCGGCGGTTCTTCGCCTTCGACTTGCTGCTCGGCCGGTACTGCCCGAACGCCACCGCCGCGAGCCGCGACGGATCGATCTTCGCCTCGTCCTGCAGGTAGTGGACGACGGTCAGCGCGCGCGCGGCCGACAGCTCCCAGTTGGTGACGAACGGCAGCACCGCGTCGTTGGGCTCCGGCGGCTCCTCGCCCTTCGCTGCCTTCGGGTCGGCCTTGGCGTCCTTGGCGTCCTTGGCGTCCTTGGCGTTCTTGTCGCCTTTCTTGCTCTTCGCGTCCTCGCCCTTCTTCGGCTTGCGGATCACGATCGGCGAGTCGTCGGTGTGCCCCTGAACCCACACTTGCTTGTCCTCGATGTCCTTGAGGGCCGCGCCGACCTGCGCCAGCACCTCGCGGCCGTTGTCGGTCAGGTCGGCCTCGCCGACGGGGAACAGGATCTTGTCGACCAGCTCGACGCGCACCATCCCGTCCTCGGTGGTGACGTCGCCGAACTTGCCGACCACCTCGGTCAGCTTCTTCTGCAGCGCCTCGGCCTCGTCGGCCTTGGCCTTGAGCTCGGTCTCCGACTTGCGGAGCTGCTCGCCCTCGGTCTTCAGCGCGTCGAGCTCGCGCTTGGCCGCGGACAGCTCTTCCTCGAGCACCTGCACCCGCGGGTCCGGTCCGCGTTCGGCCTCGGGCCCCGCCTCGCGCGACGGACCCGCGGCCGGCCCGCTCGGTTGCTGCGCTCCGCAGGCGGAGCCTGCCATGAATGCCGCAATGGCGACGACTGCACGGAGATGCTTGTTCGGCATGCAGAAAGCGTAGCGGACTCGCGTCCGCCGCAGAAGCCCGCGATCGTCGAACGGTCGGCGGGCCGCGGTCGGGGTCGCTGGCCCGCACACCCGGCTTCGCGTGGCGAGCGCCCCGCGAATCTGACACTGTGGTGATTGTGGCGAGATCTTCGAAGCCGCCGATCGCCGGCTCCGCTCACCCCGATGTCCACCGAGGGTCCGCCTCGGACACGCTTCGCTGCAGCGAACCGCCCGTTTCCTGGCTATGTCCGCCGACGGGCCGGTTCGGACACGGCGCTTCGCCGTGATTGCGGTGACCTCGATCACGACTATGATTCAGCGACCGGGTGATCGGGGAATTCACCGGCCACGTTCGTCGCGCAATGCGCGGTCTCCTGCGGAGGGCGGAGATACACACATCGCACTCCCGAGAATGCGCGCGAAGATCACACATGTGGGGGCCTAGGGCCGCACACAGAACGGCGTTGGGGGCGGGCCTGCACCGACCTTCCGGCCGGATCACGAATATCCGGCGAATCCGACGTGACTATGAGCGGACTCGTCGATGAAAAAATAATGGTGCCTGGACGGAGCCGATCGTGCATTCTCAGTACCGCTTCGTGGCGCGAATGGCGCCCCGAGTGAGCGCATTCGTACGCGCGGACGAATGCGCGTCCGTCCACCATTCCTTGGTCATTACCAGCAATAGAGAGAGAACGTCATGAAGAACGACAAGAAGAGCAAGAAGCAGCTGAAGGACCTGTTCATCGAGGACCTCGGTCAGGTCACCGGCGGCAAGGGCCCGATCTACACCACCCTCGCCATCGGCGAGGAGGGGCCGGAGCCCACCACGCTCGCCATCGGCGAGGAGGACCCGCCGATGACCACCCTCGCCATCGGCGAGGAGGACCCCGCGACCACGAAGGCGCTGGGCGAGGAGTAGTCCTTCGCTGACTGCCGGGGGGCAGCGCGCTGCCCCCCGGCCCCTCGCTCTCCCCGCCTTCGCTTGCACCTGCAACCTCTCGCCTGGCTGACATCATCATGTCCGATTCCCCGATCGTCATCGTCGGCTCGCTCGCGGACCCGCACGCGGCCGCCATCTTCGACGGAGTGCGCGCCCGCGGCTGCGAGCCGGTGGTGCTCGACGCCCAGCGGTTCCCGGAGGACCTGCCGATCGCCCTCGGCGAGGCGCCCGACGCCGTCGTCATCGAGGGCCGGCGCGTCGGTCGGCCGGCGGCCGTGTACGTGCGCAGCCTCTACCAGAGCCCGGCCGCCTACGGCGTCGACGCCGACGAGGCGATGAAGGAGGACTGGCGGCGCACGACCCTGGCGTTCCGCGAGCGCTCGACCCTGCTGTCGGCGATCTTGCTGCGCTGGGAGGCGCTCGGCGCCGCCTTCTACAACCCGTCGGCGAACTCGCACAACATCACCAAGCCGTACCAGCTGGCGCTGCTGCAGGCCGCGGGCTTGCCGGTGCCTGCGACCCTGTGGAGCAACGACCCGGCGGCGGTGCGGCGGTTCTGCGGCGAGCACGAGGCCGTCTACAAGCCGGTCGCCGGCGGCGCGGCGACCCGCAAGGTCGAGGCCAGGGACCTCACCGACGAGCGGTTGGAGAAGCTCCAGGCCGCGCCGGTGTGCTTCCAGGAGCTGCTGCCGGGCGACGACGTGCGCGTCTACGTGATCGACGGCCGGGTCGTGTGCGCCCTGCGGATCGTCACCGACGCGATCGACTTCCGCCAGCACGAGCAGCGCATCGATCGCATCGAGCTCGACGACGCGGTCGCGCGCGAGTGCGTGCGCGCGGCCGAGGTCATCGGCCTGCGCTACACCGGCATGGACATCAAGGCCGACCGCCACGGGCGCTACAAGATCCTCGAGCTGAACCCCTCCGCCATGTTCCTCGGCTTCGAGGCGCGCGCCGGCGTCGACATCCGCGGCCCGCTGTGCGACGCTCTCGTCGCGCATCGCGGAGCGTGAAGGACACCGTGAGCGAGCCCAGCAACAACGAGGCGGCCGACCAGGCCGCCCGCCGCGTCATCTTCCGCGGCGCAGCGCTGGAGGCTCACCGCCGCGCCTCGCGGCCCGGGCACCCGCTGCACATCGTCCCCACGTGGACGCGCTGGGCCGTCACCGTGACGCTCTTGCTGGTCGGCGCCGGCCTCGTGTTCGCCGCCACCGTGCGCGTCGGCGAGTACGCCGAGGGCCGCGCGGTGGTCCGCCGCGAGGGCCGGCTGGTCGTCACCACCTCGGCCTCGGGCACGGTGCAGGCCATCCCCGTGCGCCTCGGCCAGCGGGTCGAGGCCGGCGAGGTCCTGATCCGCCTCGACGACGCCTCGCAGCAGGCCGAGCTCGCGCGGGTCGAGCGGGAGTACGAGCAGCGCCTCGTCGAGCTGCTGCGCGAGCCCGCCGACGACACCCGGCGCGAGCGGCTGGCCGCGCTCGACGGCCAATTGCAGCTCGCGCGCGCGCGCGCGGCCGAGCGCTCGGTGGTCGCGCCGGAGCCCGGCGTGGTCTCCGACGTGCGCGTGCGTCCGGGCCAGGCGCTGGCGCCCGGCGACGCGGTCGTCGCGGTCGAGCAGGACGCCGCGCAGACCGTGGTCGTCGGCCTGTTCCCGGGCCACTACCGGCCGCTGCTCGGCGCCGCCGACACGCGCCTCTCGCTCGCGCTCGAGGGCTTCCCCGACAGCCGCCAGGACGTCGTCGTGCGCTCCGTCGCCGACGAGGTCGTCGGTCCGGCCGAGGCCATGCGCTACCTCGGGCGCGACCGCGAGGGCGCGCTGGACTTGACCGGCCCGGTGGTGGTCGTCGTCACCGTCTTGCCGTCGGACACCTTCGTCGCCGACGACACCGAGTACCGGGTGTACGACGGCATGCAGGGCACGCTCGAGGCCAAGGTGCGCTCGGCGACGCTGCTGGAGACCCTGGTCCCGGCGCTGCAGCACCTCTAGGATCCGGCGCCCGCCATGAGCACCTCGCCCGAGCCCGACCGCGCGCTGTCTCGCCGCTTTCCGGCGCTGAGCCGGCTCGGCGCGCCCGGGCCGCGCGGGCAGCTCGAGCACGTGCAGCAGATGACCGCGGCCGACTGCGGCGCGGCCTGCCTGGCGATGGTGCTGCGCTACCACGGCCGCGAGGTCAGCCTCGACGAGCTCAGCGCCGCCATGGGCGCCGACCACAACGGCGTCAGCGCGCTGGGCATCCTCCGCGCCGCCCGCAGCTACGGCCTGCGCGGCCGCGGCGTGCAGGTCGAGGACCTCGACGACCTCGGCCTGGTCCCGCGCGGCGCCGTCCTGCACTGGGAGTTCAACCACTTCGTCGTCTTCGATCGCCTCGATCGGCGCGGGATCTACATCCTCGATCCTGCTCACGGGCGCCGGCGGATCTCCCCCGCCGAGTTCGACCAGGCCTTCACCGGCGTCGCCCTCCTGCTCGAGCCCGGCGAGGCCTTCGCGCCCGAGCGCCGCCAGCGTCCGCTGGTGCGCCGCTACCTCGCGCGGATCCTCGCCCACCCGGCCCTGTGGACCCGCTCGCTGCTGATGTCGGTGCTGGTCCAGCTGCTCGCGCTCGCGCTGCCGCTGATGACCACCTTGTTGGTCGACCGGATCCTCCCGCGCGGCGACCTCGACCTCTTGCAGGTCCTGGTCGGCGGCCTGGCGATGATGGTCGTCTTCACCTTCATCAGCTCGTGGGTGCGGGCCAACCTGCTCGTGCAGCTGCGCACCCTGCTCGACGCCGACATGACGATCGGCTTCCTCGACCACCTCGTCGACCTGCCCTACGCCTTCTTCCAGCGGCGCTCGACCGGCGACCTCATGCTGCGCCTCGGCAGCAACGCGGTGGTCCGCGAGATCCTCACCTCCGGCGCGCTCTCGGCCGTGCTCGACGGCACCCTCGTCAGCCTCTACCTCGTCCTCATCTTCTGGGCCAGCCCGCTGATGGGCGGCGTCGTCGTCCTGCTCGGGGCCGTGCAGCTGTCGCTGTACTGGGCCACGCGTCGGGTCCAGCGCGAGCTGATGAGCGAGAGCCTGGCCGCGCAGGCCAAGACCTCGAGCTACGAGGTCGAGATGCTCGGCGGCATCGAGACGCTGAAGAGCATGGGCGCCGAGTTCCGCGCCGTCGACCGCTGGTCCAACCTGTTCGTCGACGCCCTCAACGTCTCGCTGCGGCGCGGTCGGCTCGACGCGCTGGTGGGGGCTTTGCTCGGCAGCTTCGGCATGGCCGCGCCGCTGGTGATCCTCGGCACCGGCGCCACCCTCGTGCTCTCGGGCGAGCTCAGCCTCGGCGCCATGCTCGGCCTGTCGGCGCTCGGCGCCGGCTTCCTCGGCCCGCTGTCCGCGCTGGTCGCGGTCACGCTCAAGTTCCAGCTGCTCGGCAGTTACCTCGAGCGCATCGAGGACGTGATGCAGTCCGAGCCCGAGCAGGACCCGGGGAAGGTCAAGCGGTCGCCGCGGCTGTCGGGGCAGATCCGCACCGAGTCGATCTCCTTCCGCTACTCCGACAGCGTCCCGCCCGCGGTCGTCGACGTCTCGGTCGACATCGCCCCCGGCCAGTTCGTCGCCGTCGTCGGCGCCTCCGGGGCCGGCAAGTCGACCCTCGCCAAGCTGCTGGTCGGGCTCTACCGCCCGCAGCAGGGCCGCGTGCTCTACGACGGCCTCGACCTCGCCGGCCTCGACCTCCGCAGCGTGCGCGAGCAGCTCGGCGTCGTCACCCAGCGCGGCGAATTGTTCGGCGTGTCGATCCGCGACAACATCGCCCTCGGCCGCCCCGACATGACCCTCGACGAGGTCGTCGAGGCCGCCCGCGCGGCCGCGATCCACGACGCGATCGCGGCCCTGCCGATGGGCTACGAGACGATCTTGGCCGACGGCGGCGCCTCGCTGTCGGGCGGCCAGCGCCAGCGCCTGGCCCTCGCCCGCGCGCTCGCCGGCAAGCCCGCGATCCTCCTGCTCGACGAGGCGACCAGCAACCTCGACACGATCAGCGAGGCGGCGATCCAGCGCTCGCTCGCGGCCCTCGAGTGCACCCGCATCGTCATCGCCCACCGCCTCAGCACGGTGATCGCCGCCGACGTCATCCTCATCATGGACCAGGCCCGCCTGGTCGACGCCGGCCGCCACGACGAGCTGCTCGAGCGCTGCCCGCAGTACCGCCGGCTCTACGAACGGGAGGCCCCGTGACGCCGCGGCTTCATGATCTTTCAGACATGTCGAATTCGACATGCTCTAAAAGACACGTCATGACATCGGTCGACCCACGGCCGGCCGCGTCCGGACATGCACCGCCGCCGATCGCCGCGCGCCCGCAGCCGTCGCCCCGTCCCGGTTCGTTGCGAGCTCCCCGGCGGCTCGCCGGGTCCGTTCGTCATGTCCTTTCGGACATGTCCCTCGCGTCACTCCGCGCGCTCGGCCTCGCCTGCCTGGCGGCCCTGCTCGCCTGCAGCGAGGCCGACCCCGCGCCGACCGACGCCACGCCTGCCGAGCACGTCCCCGCCGCCGCGCCCGCGTCCGCGCCCGCGTCCGCGCCGATGGTCGGCGTCCTGGTGCCCGAGGCCGAGGTCGTGCTGGTCTCGTCGGGGTTCTCGCGGCTGGAGCGGCTCGACCTCGAGGTCGGCGACCACGTCGACCAGGGCGACGTGGTCGCCGAGATGGACGTCCGCGGCGATCGCAGCGAGCTGGCGGTCGCGACCGCGGCGTGGAAGGCCTCGAGCGCCGAGCTCGAGCGGCTCGAGCTCGAGCTCGAGCGGGCCCGGGTCACGCGCGCCGACGTCGAGCAGCTCGAGGACTACGTCTCGCGCGCCGAGCTGCGCGAGCAGCGGTACGCCGAGAAGCTGGCGGCCGCGCGCAAGCGCGGGGCCGGGGCCTCGATGTGGCAGCAGCGCAGCAAGATGGAGGAGGCCACCGCGCGGATCGCCGAGGCCGAGCTGCGGGCCCCGTTCGCCGGCGTGATCGCCAGCCGCCACGTCGACGCCGGCGCCACCTTGACCGCGGGCGAGCCGGTCGTGCGCCTGATCTCCGACGCCCGCGTGCTCCGCTTCGCCGTCCCCGAGGCCCGCAGCCAGGCCCTGCGCCTCGGCGCCCCCGTCACCGTCCGCTTCGCCGACGGCCCCGAGCTCGCCGGCGAGGTGATCACCATCGCCCCGGAGATCGAGGTCGGCACCCGGCTGATCTTTGCCGAGGCCCGCCTGCAGGGCGACCAGGCCGCGGGCCTGCGCGTCGGCACCGTCGCCCAGGTCCGCTTCGCCGGCGAGTGAGCCCTCTTCATTTTCGTCATCAATGTCCGCGGTTCGCGGATCGGCAGCACCGCCGAATCCCGTTCTCGGCCCCAGGCGTGGCCGCGCGAAACCTCTCGGCCGCTCCGCGCATCCGAGTCGAAGTCCATGCCCCGCGCCCGCTCTCGCCCCGTTCCCTCGCCGCTCCGTCGCCTCTTCGCTTCGCTGGGCCTGGCGAGCCTCCTCTCGACATTCCCCGCGTGCAGGCCCGTCGCCCCGGAAGCGCCGCCATCCGCCGACAGGCCCGACGTCCCGGTCGCTCTGACCACCGCGATCTTCGTGCGCCACGGCGAGAAGGCGACCGATGACCCGCGCGACCCGAGCCTGAGCCCGGCCGGTGACGCGCGAGCGCAGGCCCTGGCCGCCTTGCTCGCCCGCGCCGGTGTCACGCACCTGTTCGCCAGCGAGTACCGACGCACGCAGGCGACCCTGCGCCCGCTCGCCGACGCCACCGGCCTGAACGTCACAGTCCTGCCCGCGAACGCCCCGCAGGAGCTCGTCGCGGCCATTCGCGCGCTCCCTGGCGGAGCGATCGCCGTCGTCGCCGGTCACTCCAACACCCTGCCCGCCCTGATCGACGCCCTCGGCGGCCAGGTCCGCGACACCGTCGACGCTGGCGGCCAGCCCGCCCTCCCCGACGACGCCTACGATCGATTGTTCGTCGTCACGCTGCCCACCGCACCGTCCAAGGGCCAGACCCAGACCCTCGAACTGCGCTACGGCGAAGCACGATCGACCCAGTGACAGATGCCTCGACGCGCGCGACCTGCCCGATCTCCACGCAATGAGACGACGGCGCCGCGAGCGCGGCGCCCGGATCATCACATCGAATCGGTCCGTCGAGGAATGGCGCTACCTCTGATCAGTATTCTCGTGCTCGTCAGACGTCTTCGTGGAAGACGCTCACGCAGCACGACATGCGAGATATGTGGACGCTGCCGGCGTGAGGCTCGGCCGTAGCCGTGCGCCCGTTCGGGTAATCGCGGCCGCTCTCTCCACCGGGAGACGTCGCGCTCGCCGTCGGCGCTTCCCTGTGCTTCTCGACTAGCGGCACCCGTCATCCGGGTAACTCGGCCCGCAGCCGCTGGTCTGAGGACAGCACCAGTCACGGGTGCCATCGCCGCAGCAGTGATAGCCATCCCCGCAAGTGCCGCCGCCCACGCATGTCTGCGTGCGCGAGATGGCGTGATCGGCTTCCTCGTCCGCACCGTCACCAAAGGCCTGCTCCACAGCTTCGTCGGAGAGCAGGTTCTCTCTTGCCGCATCGCTCGGCGCGACGTCCTGAGGGGTCATATCAGGGCCTGCGACGATAGCGAAGATTCCAAAGATGACACCGGACATCGACATGTGCGCGCCTCCTTCTGTCGGAGAGGAGTAATAAGTCATCTTTGACACCGTGCGAGCGAGCTCTGGTGCACTTTGCGGCTCGCGTCCGCTGCGATGCCGGTCGCCCGACTGGCGGGTCGGCTCGTCGGCATGGCTCGGCCGATGCGGCTGCTCCCGAGACCCCCGCTGTTTTTTGTGGGGCGGCCATGTCGGTTGTGCGAGGAGCCCGCCCGCAGTCGATCATCGACCGCAGCGCGTGACGACATGGCCCTTCGAGCAGGTGGTCAATCGCCGGCGGCCGCAAGACCGGCCTGCGCGATCAGCCTGGCGCCGCTGCCTTCGGGGTAAAATTGCGATCGGCTTCACCGGCGGTCCGCCGGCACGCGATCCATCGAGCGCTCGAGCCCGGCCACCGTGCTCCTCGCCAATGACCCGACTCCGACCGCCGGCCGAAGCGGACCTCGGGCCTGAAGCTCCCCGAGCACGCGCGGCCGCCTCGATCCGGCGACCGGACCGCGACGTCTTCTCGGACGGCTGCCCGTGACGTCCTCGCGCGGACGAGCGCCAGCCAACCGCGCCTCACGCCCGCTCCGGCGCGCCGAGCTCCGCCGCGATCTGTTTAATCAGCCCGCGGAGCCAGCGGTGGGCCGGCTCGTCGTCGAATCGCGGGTGCCAGGCCTGCGCGATCGGGATCGGGCCGAGCGGCAGCGGAAACGGCAGGCGCCGCACCGGCAACAGCCCGTGGGCCCGCCGCGCGAACGTGTCGGCCACCAGCGCCAGGCCGCAGCCCTGGGCCACCAGGGCCGCCGCGGCCAGCGTATTGGGCACCACCGCCGTCACCCTCCGTTTGAGCCCGCGGGCGGCCAGCTGCTCGTCGAGCAGCGTCACCGTCTTGCCGCGGCGCGAGATGACGACGTGGGGCACCGCGCAGACCTGCTCGAGGTTCGGTCGACCGCGCAGCGGTGAGTTCGCGGCGACCAGCACCGCGAATCGATCGACCAGCAGCGACTGCACGCGCACCTCCGGCCCGAGGGCATCCTGCACCCCGATGTCGAGGTCGACCACCCCGTCGCGCAGGGCGGCCACGTCCTCCTCGCCCTCGTTTACGAAGCGCACGATCACCCCCGGCGCCTCCGCCTGCACGCGCGCCAGCAGCTCCGCGCCGAGGCCGACCAGCACCCCGTCGTTGGCGCGGATCGTGAAGACCCGGCGGAACTCGGCCGGCGAGCGCGGCGCGTCGGCCACCAGCAGGGTCTCCGCCTCCGCGACCCAGCGGTGCACCCGCTCGCGCAGGGCCAGCGCGCGCGGGGTCGGGACCAGCTCACGGCCGGCGCGGACCAGCAGCGGATCGCCGACGGCCTCGCGCAGCCGCGTCAGCGTGCGGCTCATCGCCGAGGGCGTCACGTGCAGGCGCGCCGCCGCCCGCGCGACGCTCTGCTCCGCGAGCAGCGCATCGAGGGCGACGAGCAGATTGAGGTCGAGCGGCACCACTGCGCGCAGGTTAGCCGAGTCGCAGCGCGAGCAGGCACTCTTCGCCGTCGCAGCGCAGCGGCACCGGCACGTAGCCGTTCGCCGGCACCACGTGGGCCACCAGCTCCGGCGCGCTCGCCACGTTGTCGGCGACGACCACCGCGCCGGCCGCCAGCCGCGGCTCGAGCAGACGCAAGATCGGCACGTACAGCGGCTTGGCGCCGTCGAGAAGGACCAGGTCGACGGGTCCTGGAACGTCGGCGAGGCTGGTGCGCGCGTCGCCCTCGCGGATCTCGACCAGATCCGCCAGCCCCGCCGCCGCCAGGTGCTCGCGCGCTCGCCGGACCTTGGTCGGCTCGAACTCGCTGCCGATCAGCCGCGCGTCGGGCGAGCCGCCGTCGCGCAGCGCCGCTGCCAGGTGGATCGTCGACAGGCCGAACGAAGTCCCGAACTCGACGACGCGCCGGGCCCCGCGAGCGCGCGCCAGCAGGTAGAGCAGCGCGCCGAGCTCGCGCGAGACTGGCAGGAAGGCGGCGCCGAGCCGCGTATAGAGGTCCCGCCAATCCTCCCCGGCCGGCGCGAGCAGGCGGGCCCGTTCGTCTGGCGGCAGCGTCCGCAGCGGGGCGAGGACGCGTTCGTCGGTGACTTCGGCCTCGGCGAACAGGCGAGCGAGGAGCGGCGCGACTGGGTCGCTATGAAGCGTGCTGAGCATGCACGAATGCTGCGACGACGACCGGGGCCGCGGTCGTGCAAGCTGGGAAAGGAGTCCTTGCGCAGCGCGCATGCTTCGACCCTTGCGCCGGCCATCCCTACGGAGGGCGCCCGCGGCTCGGCGCGCCCGAGATCTCCCGTGAGCGCGGGGGTCGTCGCGCGCCCCCGTCGGCGATCGATCGCTCCGGCGGCGCGCGAGTGAATGACGTAAAGCGAGCACGACCCAATCATGCAACATCGATAACGCTCGAGACCGCGCCGAACCGGCGAGCTGACCGCGGGCCGGACTCATGCGATCGGCGGCGATTGCCGCGGCGCGCGGGTAGTTTACGCGGTCATCTTTGGCGATTTCGCTCTCTACGCATTTTATGTCGCCGCGTCGACGCATACGCGTGACCGACTTTTTTAACCCATACCCATTCGCTTTCGGCGTATGTTGCCGCGGCGAACTCGACCTCCGCGACCACCACGGCCTTTCCGTGCGTGCAGGGCGAGCTCGTGCCCGAATACCACGACCACCACCGCCCACCAGGAGCCGCCATGATCACTTCGAAGGCCAGCCAATGGACCACTTTTCAGACCCCCGCCTGCCAGGTCGACTTCACCGACAGCAAGCTGCAGGGGCGGATGAACCAGCTGTGGAACACCAATTTGAGCGGCTTCACCCGCCAGGGGATCACGGGCAACCCGTGGACCGCCACCAATTCCAGCGATCAGACCTGGTACTTCGACCCGACGACCACGGACACCAGCGAGGGCGGCTACGCGCAGATCATCTGGTCGCCGGTGCCGGGGCGGATCAAATACTACTTCCCGAACATCTCCAACGCCAACATGTGGTCGCTGGCCGACACCGGCTATGACACCACCGGCGCGACCTTCGGCCAGATCCCGGCCGACCCGTGCGACAGCAGCGACACCAGCAAGATCCCCTACGGCCCCTACGGCCCGCGCGGCTGGCAGGACGAGTATTGCGAGTGGAGCATCACCCGCAACGCCGCCGGCAAGATCGTGCGCATCGACTTCACCTGCGAGAACCCGGAGTACTGGAACACCCTGTGGATGGTCAGCCCGCAGCGGGTCGTCGAGCTGTACCGCGAGACCCTCGACAAGCCGCAGATCGCCCTCGAGGACCTGTATTTGCGCGATCCGACCGGCAACGTCGTGATCGACGCCTCGACCGGCCGGCCCGCCTACGACCCGCTCAACAAGTGGAACCGCGGCACCGCCTCGAGCGCCACCGCCGGCGGCGCGATGCACCTGACCAGCACGCCCAACACCCTGCAGACCGAGATCGGCCTCGGCTCGACCGCCACCACCCCGCGCACCAGCGGCAACTCGAACCCGAACACCCTGATCTGCTGCGCGCAATACGGCCAGATCGGCCGCAACTCCGACCCGCACATCGGCCAGAGCGTCAACCAGACCGTCACCCCGCCGAACCCGGCGCTCTCGCCCGCCAAGGCCACTCTCGCCAATCCGCCCGGCCTCTACATCCAGACCCCGAACTTCGGCCGGATCACCGCCCCCGGCGGCGTCGATCCGCGCACCTTCTGGACCGTCAAGCGCGGCCAGCAGTCGCTGACCGATCCGGCCGGCAACCCGCTGCCGGGCAACTTCATCCTCCACGCGGTGTTCGCGGTCCCGCCCGAGCTCGGCTTCACGATCTCCGACCTCCAGGTCGACGGCGTCCCGGTCCAGTGGGCGGCCCAGATCGCCCAGACCTTCAGCATGCAGATCGCCGCCATGGCCCTGCCGCAGCCGAAGCCCGGCCCGGCCGCGCAGGGCTGCGCCGGCAGCCCCGCGGTGTCGCAGGCCCAGGCGCTGCAGCTGTTCAACACGCCTGTCTTCAACGCCATGATCGCCACCCCGATCGCCAACCCCGTCGGCCAACCGATGAACCTCGCCAGCAACAGCACGATGATCGCGCCGCACATCGAGCCCGGCGCGCGCGCGCGGCGGCTGACCCTCGTCCTCACCGGCCTGCTCAATCCGCCGCAGCTCCCCACCACCCTCTCGTTCGGCCCCGGCGTCAGCGTCGACGCCGCCGGCGCCCCGCGGGCCGTCACCTACGCGATCCCCGGCAACACCTACCCGTCGACCAGCTACGCCCTCGATGTCTTCGTCAGCGTCGACCCCGACGCCGCCCCCGGCCTGCGCGACGTCCTCGTCGGCAACCCCGGCCAGACCCCGACCATCGCCACGCCCGCCCTGCTCAACGTCGTCGATCCTGTCACGAAGGACATGGTCTGAAGGCCATGTCTTCGAGACCATTTCTCCTCGCCCTGCTCGGCCCGCTCGCCTGCGGCGCCGGGCAGGCGCCCGCCGAGCCCGTCCCCGCGCCGCGCGAGCAGCCCGCCAAGAAAGCCGAGGCCAAGCCGCTCGACAGTAAGCAGCCCGCGCCCGCGCCCGCCGTCGCCGCGGACCCTCCCGCCTATCAGTGCGTCGTCCCGCTGCAGCTGAACGGCACCGTCCCGCCGGACATCTACCCGCACAACAACGACCGCGACGCCAACTGCTTCGGCTGGCAGGAGTTCATCGCCCTCAACTGGCCGCTCGCCAGCAGCGTCGGCTTCGGCGACCCGGGCGACACCGGCGCGGTCGCCTGGCAGGGTTACATGAGCAGCCACCAGCTGTTCAAGCCCGACGGCAGCGCCCCGCCGCCGTGGGGCACCCCGCCGGCGCTCACCCCCGACTGCCTGGCCGAGGCGGGCCTCACCGCCGCCGCCGCGAAGTCCGTCGTTCCGCTGACCATGTCGACCGCCTTCTCGAGCGAGTTCGAGTCCGGCGACGGCCAGCAGGCCGCCCCGCGCGGCGCCCCCGCGTGGCTCGGCGACGTCCGCGGCAACAACGTCTGGTACGAGGTCCGCGTCGGCGAGGACGAGTACGATTCGATCGTCCAGAATCAGTTCTACAACAGCAACGGCCAGGCCGCCTACTATCAAAAGAACCCGAACACCGCCCTGGCCCTGCCGATCGGCACGTTTCAGCCCTCGTTCGTCGGCGCCCTCGAGCTCAAGGCCGCCTGGATGGAGGTCCCGAACCCGAGCGACGCCCAGTGGAACCGCTACAAGCTGTCGCAGGCGGTCGTCGTCGACCCGGCCACGCAGAAGTGCCAGGCGCTGACCGTCGCCCTCGTCGGCCTGCACATCATCCACAAGACCGAGGCCCAGCCGACCTGGGTGTGGGCCACCTTCGAACACGTCGACAACGCCCCGGACGCCGCCGACGCGTCGACCACCACCAAGACCTGGAACTTCTACGACCCCAGCTGTCAGCCGCGGAGCGTCCAGGTCCCGACCGGCTGTCAATACGACAACCAGGCCAACGTCACCGTCAGCTGCGACCCCAACCTGCCGCCGCAGTACTGGATCGGCGACGGCTGTCCGGCGCCGACGCCGATCCGGGTGACCCGCCTGGCCCCGATCGACAGCGACGCCCAGACCGTCAACCAGACCGCGTGGGCGACCATCCGCGCCGCCTACCCCGATTCGGTGTGGCTCAACTACCAGGTCGTCGCGGTGCAGTGGAGCACCAACCCGCCGCAGCAGTCGAGCCAGCCGACCCGCGTGCCGCAGATCTTCAACAGCCCGTCGCCCGACTCGAACCTCGCCAACACGGTGCTCGAGACCTACGACCAGCGCAGCAAGTGCATCGACTGCCATCAATACGCCACCATCGCGGGCAGCAAGGACTGCAACACCAAGCCGTGTTTCCCGTCGGACTTCAGCTTCGCCCTGCAGGAGGCGCAGCCCGTCACCGCCGGCAAGCCGAAACCCCTCAAGACCCCCGCGGTGCAGGCCGGCTACCGGCCCGCGCGGCGGATCATCGAGTGAACCCATGAACGCCAGCGTCCTCGAGCATCCCACCTGGGACGGCCAGATCCGGGCCCTGTTCGCCGAACCGTACTGGATCGATCCTTCGCGGCGGTCCGCCGTCGGTCAGGGCTGGATCGACGCCATGTCCGGCTACCTCGTCCAGCTCGACCAGTACGACAGCGTCAAGCAGTGGTCGACCCAGATCTACAACCACCTGCACACGCGCTCGATGCCGCTGACCACCGACGTCACCCAGCAATGGCCCGACGCCGCGCTCGAGACCTTCCGCGCGTGGGTCAATCAGGGCTGGCGCCGGGCCGCCGGCGATCCGCTCGACCCGGCCGAGCGGATCGCCCGACCGCGCGAGCGCCCGCTGAACCTGCGGATCCGCCGCGACATCGTCGACCTCGCGCCGGCCGAGCTCGACCGCTACCGCGCCCGCCTCGACGACCTCGGGATCGGCCGCGTCGACCCCGAGGCGCCGTGGCAGAAGATCGCCTATGTGCACACCAACTGGTGCCTGCATTACCAGGAGGCGTTCCTGTTCTGGCACCGCGCCAACATGCTCTGGCTCGAGTCGCAGATCGGCATGCCGGTGCCGTACTGGAACTGGATGTCCCCGCGGGCCGCGGTCGACGGCGACCCGCACGCCGGCCTGCCGCGCTGCTTCCTCGACAAAACCTACGTCCACCCCGACACCGGCGAGGTCCGGCCCAACCCGCTGCGCTTCGCGGTCGCCCGCGACGGCCGCAGCAAGGCCTGCGTCGACGACCTCGCGCCCGACCCCGCCTGCCGCTTCGTCCACCGCGACCCGGTGCTGGCGACCACCGGCGAGCGCGACCGCGAGGCCCGGCAAAACAAGCTCGACCAATTGCTCGTCTATCAGGACCAGGTCCGCGCCGCCTTCGCCATGGAGGCCTTCAGCGTGCCCCAGGGCACCCCGGGCTACCCGTGGGCCAACATTCAGACCTTCCCGGCCCCCGACGATCAATACCCGTACCGCACCGAGAACTTCGACGGCGCCTACGAGCAGCCGCACGACAACCTCCACGGGTGGGTCGGCCCCGACATGGCCGACAACGCCTATACCGCCTTCGACCCGGTGTTCTGGTCGCACCACGCGATGATCGACCTGGTGTTCGAGCTGTGGCTGCGGCGGCGGCCGGCCACCACCCTCACCGCCAACTGCCCGCTGCTCCCGTTCGTGGGCCCGCGCGCCGCGGCGATCGACGAGACCGACCCGCGGCAGTTCCTCTACACCACCGTCGGCGAGATGGCCCGCGACTCGCGGGCGCTCGGCTACGACTTCGCCGGCATCGAGGCGATCGAGGCCCAGCTGGCCCGCCCCGCCGACGACGGCCCGCGCCTCTACGCGGTGTTCGAGGGCGTGCGCTGCACCCTCGATTCGTACACCCTCG
Organism: Nannocystis punicea; assembly: GCF_026965555.1. Lineage (GTDB taxonomy): Bacteria > Myxococcota_A > Polyangia > Nannocystales > Nannocystaceae > Nannocystis > Nannocystis punicea. The sequence goes on from NZ_CP114040.1 coordinate 9,448,892, forward strand.
ATCTGTTCCTCGATCAGCCGGGCGCCACGCTCGCCGACGCCCGCTCGACCAATCCGCACTTCGCGATTCGCATGACCCGCGTCGGCATGGGCCTGCCCGACGACAAGGGCCGCTGCATCAAGGAGCCCGTCACCCGCGCCGTCGACCTCACCCGCACCGCCCGCGCCCTCGGCCTGCGCCCCGACATCCCCGTCCAGCTCACCGCCCTCGTCCGCGACGTCCGCACCGGCCTCCTGCTCGACCCCCGCGCCGTCGCCGATCTGCCCGGCCTGACCCCGCGCCTGGCCTGGAAGACCGCCCCCGGCGCCGTCCCCGCGCCCGCCCCGGCCCCCGCCCCGCCCCAGGCCGTGCACGCCTGCTGCGCAAGCTCCGAGCCTTGACCGCCCACTAGGCGCTCACGCGGGGCCCGAGCTCAGCGACAAACGCTGTGGCAGCAGTCGCCGCCGTCGCTGTATTCGACGCAGAGGTTCAAACCGCCGGGGACGACCTCGTCGCATACGCCGTCGTCCTCCCACGGGCAGGGGTCCTGCGGCGGCGGGCCGTTCTTGTTGTCGCCGATCTTGCGGCTCACGCCGACGGCGATCGGCGCGGCCCAGGCCTCGGCGTCGGCCTGGAGGAGCGAGGCGTTGCCGATCACCGCCAGGCGCCCGTCGACCGCGGTGAGCGCGGCGAGGCCCGACAGGTCGGCGAGGAGGTCGTTGTCGCGGATCTCGACGTCGCCGGCGACGTGCGCGAGGACGCCGAGGCCCGAGAGATCGACCAGCGCCTGGTTGCCGTCGAGCCGGAGCTCGTCGAGGGCGGTCAGCCCGGACAGGCCCGACAGCGAGACCAGGTTCTCGGTGTAGGTCAGCGACACCGAGCCGACCTGCGTGAGCGCGGGGAACGGCCCGAGGTCGGTCATCTGCCGGTTACCGCTGAACAGCTCGCCGATGGTGGTCAGCGACGCGAACGACGACAGGTCGAGGCTCCACACGTCGCCGTGCAGGCTCAGCCGGCCGACCGACTGCAAGCCCGCGAGCGCGGCGATGTCGCCGAGCGCGGGGTTGTCGATGAACGTCAGCCCGCCGTGGATCACCGTCAGCGCCTCGAGGCCCCCCAGGTCGGCCAGCGCCTCGTTGTAGAACAGCGCCAGCCCGCCGAGGGCCTCGGTGCCCGCGAACATGGCGAGGTCCGTCAGCCCGACGCGCTTCAGCTCGACCACGTGGAGGTCGTCCCACTCGACCGACAGCCCGGCGGCGGAGCTCAGTTGCGGCAGATCCGTGAGGCGCACCTCGATCGGCTCGCCCTCGACCGGTTCGATCGCCACGAGGCCCTCGAGGCCGTGGAAGTCGACGATCGGCAGGCCCTGCAGGAAGACGTCGCCGGCGATCCGCTCGAGCCCGCGCAGGCCGGTGAGATCGCCGAGCTGCGGGCAATCGGCGATCTCCAGCCCGTCGCCGACCGTGCGGATGTTGTGCAGGCCCTCGAGTGAACGCAGCTGCTCGCTCTCGCGGACCCACAGGTTCCCGGGCACCTCGGTGAGGCCGGCGAGCGGCGCGAGGTCGACGACGCCGAGGCCGTCGAGGAACAGACCGCCGATCGATTCGAGGCCCTCGAGCCCGGCGAGCGAGGGCAGCGGGACCTCGAAGCTGGTGTCGACGCTCAGCGTCCCGCCGACGCGACGCAGCTCGGCGAGCGGGGTGAGGTCGGTGATCGGGCCGCGGATCGTGAGGCTCCCGGCGATGTCGCTGCAACCGGTGAGGGCGAACAACTGCCCCTGCGTCTCGACCATGACGTCGCCGCCCGGGCAGACGGGCGCCGGCTCGCCCGTGACCGTCGGCGTGCCGGTGGCCGTCACTGTCCCGGTCGAGGTGTCGCCGTCGCCGGCACCGGTGGTCGTGCCCGCGGTCGACGCGTCCGTGTCGGACGCCGCGGGGACGCAGGCCAGCGCGAACACCAGGACGGACGACCCCGTAGAGCCACGCATCGAACCTCGAAGATAGCGGCCCCTCGCGGCGCTGTCGAGCGGGCCCGCCTCGAGCGGCGGGCGGCCGCGCGCGAACCGGGAGCGGCGCTCACGATTGCATCGACATGCCTAAAAAGACATGTTTTTAGAGACATCCATGATCGGGCCCGCGCCGCTCGTCGCCGCAGCCCGCCGCGCTGCGCCTCCGGGTGTCGACAATCGCGGCGCGCTGGACCGCGTCCGCTCGTGGTCGTCGGGCCGCTGCCGGCCGCCAACAGCGCCAGACCACGCCCGCTGGCACGACCGAGCTGGCGCAGCTCAATCATCACACCGCTCCCGAAGCCGCGCGGTTCCGTCCCACCCATGATTGCTCGCCCCTCCCCGGACGCGGACCAGCGATTCGCGCGCCGAAGCGAATGTCGTGAGTGAGCGTCGGCGCCGCACCGCCGCGCGCCTACCTCTCCTGCCATCAATCACCCGGCTCTCCTAACATTTGCACCATTCATCGCGGACAGTTGTCCGTGACATCTCACGAGGGCTCGTGGCAGCCTGGCACTCCGGGCATGCCCGACCCGTCCTCCACCGCTTCCTCGCCGCTGCTGCGGGGGCTCCTCGCCGTCCGGAGCCAGGATCACGACGTGGTCCGGCGGGGGCGCTCGTTCGTCGCCCTGTGCCTGACCTTCGCCGGAATCACCGGCGTGCTGGCGATCCCGATCGCCCTCGCCGACCCGGCCGGCGACCTGCCGATGAGCCTGGTCGTGCTCGCCTCGGTGATCGCCAACTACGCGCTCGGGGCGGTCCTGGCGCGGCGCGGCTGGGTCGACCTCGCGGGCATCCTGGTCAGCGCCAACCTCAGCCTCAGCGTCGCGGTCGCCATCCTGTTCCGCTTCCACGAGCTCAACGACGGCCTCTGGTTTATGGCCCTCGGCGTGCTCATCTCCGGCCTCGCCCTGCGACCGCGGCTGATCTGGGCGATCCTCGGCTTCAACCTCGCGCTCACCACCCTCATGTTGGTGTTCGTGCCGGCCAGCGCCGCCGGCCCGTATCACAACTTCGGCAAGCTCATGATCCTCGACGCCTTGCTGGTGACCACGGCGATCGCCGCCTTCATCGACGCCACTCGCAGCCGCGACCTGTTCCGCCGGCAGCTGCGCGCCGTCGACGACCTCAAGGTCGCCCGCGAGCGCGCCGAGCTGGCCAGCAGCGCCAAGAGCGTGTTCCTCGCCAACATGTCGCACGAGCTCCGCACCCCGCTCAACGCCATCATCGGCTTCTCCGAGATGCTGCAGGAGGACGCCGACGACCCGGGCGTGCGCGCCGACCTCGGCAAGATCCACGGCGCTGGCCATCACCTCCTCGCCATCATCAGCGACATCCTCGACCTCTCGAGAGTCGAGGTCGGCAAGTTCGAGGTGCGCGCCGACTGGTTCGACCTCGGCGACTTCCTCGCCCGCCTGCACGGCCTCGTCGCCCCCCTCGCCGCCGCCCATGGCAACACCTTCAGCCTCGACTGCGCCGCCGGCGGGGCCGTGTTCGCCGACGAGGTCCGCCTGCGCCAGGCGCTGCTCAACCTGCTCGGCAACGCCTGCAAGTTCACCGAGGGCGGCGCGGTCAAGCTCTCGGTGCGCGAGCGGGTCGAGCGCGGCGAGGCGCGGATCGAGTTCGAGGTCACCGACAACGGCATCGGCATCGCGCCCGACGACCTCGACCGGATCTACATGCCCTTCGTGCAGATCGACGACTCGCCCACGCGGCGCCAGGGCGGCACCGGCCTCGGCCTCACCCTCACCCGCGAGATCGTCCTCCTGCTCGGCGGCACCATCCACGTCGACAGCACTCTCGGCGCCGGCACCACCTTCACGCTCGCCGTCCCGCGCCGCTGGTCCCCGGACCCCGCGGCCCCGCCGCGCGTCGAGGCCGTCGCCAGCGGCGTGCCCGCGCCGCTCGCCACGTGAGCCCAGGCTCGCGGCGATCGCAGCGCCCGCGCATTTTCTCGCTTCGATCGAGATCACCGTCACGACCCCGGGTGCGACGAGGTGCGGCGCCGTGGCCCCGCGCAACATTCGTGGGTCGGAGGAAACATGGGACATCATCACCACAAGCGCGGGCACGACTGTGAGCACGGTTGGTGGGCGACCTCGGACGCGGCCGGGCATCACCACCACAAGCTCGGCCACGATTGCAGTCACGGCGTCTGGGCCACCGATTCGGTCGGGGGTCATCATCACCACAAGCGCGGCGGCGACTGCGTCGAGCACGGTCAATGGGCGACCGGCGAGAACATCGCCGACGGCCGGCTCCTGACCGACGAGGAGTTCCCGGACGATCCCACGATCGAGGTCGATCTCTCGACCACCGACCGGCGAACCTACGCCGAGATCGAAGCCGAGCTGGCGGCCCTCGAGCGGCCGAAATGACGCGGGTCCCATCATTCCAGCTCGCGTGACGCAGGCCGCGACGACCGTCGCGCGAACCACGGCGGTTCGCCCGCGGCTCGTCGCGCCGCCCCCGTTTTTTCAGAACCCGTCGCGCCCGGTCGCCTTCTGCAGCATCTCCAGCCCGCGCTTCGGCCCGCCGTTCAGGTCCTGCGGCATCGCCTGCAGGATCTCGAGCGCCGCCGCCCACAGCCCGCGCGCCTCGCAGGCCGCCAGCAGCGGATGGTTGCGATACGAGCGCTTGCCCTTGCTGATCGCCATGTGGGCGCGGTGCGCCCCCGCGAGGTCGCCGTATCCGGCCATGACCCCGCTGAGCTCCTCGAGCTTGATGTCCGGGTAGCCCTCGCCGCGCGCCAGCTCGATCGCCTTGTCGAGCAGCGTCGTGCTGACCTCCGTCAGCCCGCCGCGCGACGCCAGCGCCGCCATCAGCTGGATCGACTTGCGGTCCTTCGGCAGCTCCTCGCGGGCCCGCGCGAACCACTCCTGCCATTCGCGGCGGGTCGGGTCGAGCGCCGCCAGCACGCCCACGCGCACGTCGAACCGCTCCCACTCCGCCTGCTTCTCGAGCTTCTCCGCCACCTCGAGCCGTCCGAGCACCGCCGCCGCGCCGGCGAGGTTGCGGAAGAACTCCCCGCTGCCCTCCTTGCGCAGCTTGGGGGCCGCCTTGGCGATCTTCTCGAGGTGCCCCTTCGCCTGCTCCGGGGCCACGCGCGCCAGCGCCAGCAAGTACTCCGCGCAGCTGGTGTACTTCGGCGTCAGCTGGGTCGCGGCCACCGCCTCCGCGCGCGCCGGCTCGCCCGCCGCCGCGATCGCGGTCATCAGCCGCACCAGCGCCGACGAGGTCGACAGCCCGTCGAATTCCTCGAGCCACGCCCGCGCCGCGTCCCACTCCTTGAGCGCCACCAGCCGCTGCAGCCCGCGGTCGAGCAGCACGAACTCGTTGTGAGCCCCGCGCGCCTTCATCTTGGTCACCAGGTGCTTGAGCTCGGCCGCCGACGCGCGCGGGCAGATCGCCGAGACCGCGGCCGGCGTCTCGGTCCACGACGGCTCCTGCTCGCCGTCGGCCAGCACGTCGATGGCCTCGCGGATCCGTCCGACCGCCGCCAGCGCCTCCGCGACCACGCTCCGGTTCTCGCCCGCGTTCGTCTCCGGGTCGGCCGAGGCGATCGCCGCCTTCAGCAATTCCTCCCCGCGCTCCTTCTCGCCGAGCAGCACCCAGCCCGCGCCGATCATTGCCTTGGGCGGCGCCGGCGAGCGCTCCTTGGCCTCCTTCTTCGTCAGCAGCTTCTCCGCCTCGCGCAGCCAGCGATGCAGCATCCCCGTCTGCACGTCGGTCAGCGGCGGCCCGGCCTGCCGCCACGCCAGCGCCGCCACCACCGCCTCGGCGTGGGCCCGGGCCGCTTGCCACGGGTTCTTCCACGCCTTCCAGCCGCCGCGGCCCTCGATCGCCTCCGCCGCGCGATCGAACAATCCCAGCACCATCATCCGCTCGGCCAGCCTTCGCCGGTCGTTGTTGCCGTGATGAGCGTCGTCGAGCGCCTGCGCGCCCTGCTCGACGAACGCCGCCAGGTCGTCGATCGACCCGCCGGGCGGCGGCCACTTCGCCTTGGTCGCGCGCGCCGGCGCGGCCGCCTTGCCCTTCCTGGCGAACTTGCGCTTGAACGCCGCCCACGCCGCCGGATCGGCCGTCGCCGACGCCGGGTCGGGCCACACCTTCGCCTCGCCCCAGCGCCACGGCCACGCCCACTTGCGCCCGACCACCCACGCGATCTTGGCGTCGACCTCGGCCTCCGTCGCGCTCGCCTCCGGGGGGCCGATCACCAGGCCCTCCGGCATCGCCACCGCCACGCGTTCGCCGTCGAGCGGGAACGCCGGGTTCCAGTCCCACTGCGAGCCGTAGTCGTCGCCGTCGGTCACCAGCGGGCTCTCGCCGCTGGCCTCGATCGCCGGGTGGAAGCGACCGATCTCCGACCCGTCGCGCTCGCGCAGGAACGCCAGCCCCTTCGACGTGTGGCTGACCAGCACTCCGTCACCGTACGCCACCCCGCCGCTCGGCTCCTCGATGTCGAGCAGCAGCGCCGGCTTGTCTCCCAGCTCCCAGATCTGCAATCGCCCGCGCGCCGAGATCGCCGCCGCGCGGCCGTCGGGTCGCCACGAGAAGCCGTACCGCTCGTCCTCGTCCTCGTCCTCGCCCGCCTTCAGCGCCGGCGCGTCGGGGCTGTAGCGGTACTCCCCGCGGTCGTAAATGAAGATCCCCGGCTCCGCCCCCCACTTGTTGCCGGGTTGCACGATCGCCGCCAGCCGCGATCCGTCGCGCGAATAGATCAGCGACTCCGCGCCCACGTGCATCGGCAACTTCCCGTTCGGCAGCCCCGTGCTCGCGTCGTAGTAGACGATCCCCGCCGGGTGCATCGCGAACTCGCTGCCGTCGGGCGAGAACGACACCGGCGGGTGAGCCTGGTGCTCCCACAGGATCTTCCCCGTCTTCGCGTCGAGCGCGAACAGCTGCGACCACCCGCTGTAGCCGACGATGCGATCGGGGTGCGACCAGTCGATGCCCTTGAGCGGCTGCAGCCGCGGCTCCGAGTTCGGGTTGCTCGGGTCGGCGAGGCCGGCCGACTCGCACCAGCGCGGCTGCGGGCGCCGGCCGATCAGCGGCACGATCGCCCCCAGCGCCAGGTTCGGCCCCCAGCAGGCGATGTACACGTCGCGGCTGTTCGGCGACCACGCCCACGACGGCGGCCGGCTCCACCCGTCGGTCACGTAGGCGCACGAATCGGGCTCGCCCGTCTGCGCGAACGGGTCGAAGCTGCCGACCCCGTTGGTGTCGAATGCCAGGCCGACGCGCTTGCCGTCGGGGCGCCACTGAATGCAGCCGCCGTAGTCGGGCCAGCCGACGCCGCCGCGGATCCGCAGCAGGTTCACGCAGCGGCCGGCGCGGACGTCCCAGATCTGCAGCACCCCGCCGCGGTCGTAGTCGTCGCCGACCCACGAGCCGGTGGCGAGGAAGCGGCCGTCGGGCGACAGGTCCGTCCATTCGACCTCGACGTCGTGGCCGTGCGCGTGCCCCAGCGCCGCGTGCGGCCGCAGGCGCGCGGTCGCGGCGCGGTGGGCCGCGGTGATCCCGTGCGCCGCCTCGTGGGCGTAGAGCGCCTCGCGCAGCGGCGGCAGGTCGCGGTCGGCCTCGAACTCGTCCCACGGCAGCGCCTCGATCGCGGCCGCCAGCGCCGGCCCGGCCTTCTGCGGGTCGAGCCCCGAAAACCCCGACGTCGCCGCGCCCGCCGGCGCCACCGCCTTCGATTCACCGGCCAGCACCGCCATCAGCTCGTCCTCGCCGAGCACCGTGATCCCGAGGCGACCGGCCGCGTCGATCTTGCTGCCGGCCTTCTCGCCGGCGAACAGGATGTGCGTCGACTTGCCGACGCTGCCGCCGATCTTCGCCCCGAGCGCCGCGAGCTGCTTCTCCGCCTCGGCGCGCTTCAACTTCGAAAAGGTCCCGGTGAGGACGACGGTCTTGCCGCGGACGTCGATGGCCATCGCCCATCACTACACGTTTTCGCGCGCCCGATCCATCGCCGCGCGCGGCCCCGGGCCCGACGGCGCCCGGCCCCCTGACTTCCGTCGATGGGAGACATCCGAATGGCGACAGCGGCCCGGGGCCTTCACCCCCCGGCCGCGCTCCTGCCCCGCTCGGCACTGCCCGCGGCCGCCACTTCTTCTTTCACCGCGACTGCCATCGTGACAGTGACCCAACGGCGACGGCTCCGACGAATCGGCCGATTCGTCGGAGTAAGCCAATCGTCCGCCCCGGCGCGCCGGGGCGACCGCCGCGGCCCCTCCTGCGCGCCGGACGGGGGTCGACGTATCTGTTTCGGGCCGCCGCGAAAATTCACGCGCGCCCGCGCGATACCATGACGCTCCGCGCCGCCATTCGGCGCGTCGATTCACGCTGTCGGTCGTCGGGACGCCCCGACTGCTCCGCGGCGCTCGGCGGGCCTACTCGAGCGCGCGGCCGCCGTCGCAGGGGACCGGCTCGGCGGCGCTGGTCTCGTAGCAGACCCCCTCGATCTCGTCGTACACCAGCTCGGGGACGATCGACATCTGCTCGACCGCGGGGCACTCGACACACCAGTTGCAGATGATCGGCGGCTCCTCCTGCAGGCAGATCGGGGCATTGCAACAAACCGCCGCGGCGGTCTGGGAAGCCAGGCCGACCCCGCCGAACGCCACCACGACCGCCATCATCGACCACAATTGAGCAAAACGCATAGGTTCCTCCAGTATTTGCAGTAGTTTCCAGCATCGACCGCCGCTCGAACAATTCGAGCGAGCGAGCGAGCGATATGTTGATAGTCGCAGAATACGTATAGGAGTCAAGGCCCCGTCGCGGCCCGTTGACTGCAAACCGCCGCTCCTCCCATCCGTCGGGACGCCCCCGAGCGCACGAACGCCGTGCTCCTTACGCCCCGTAGACCCCGCTGCTGCCGGCTCTTCGGCCTGTGCGCGCGCGAACCGAGGCTCTCCCGTCGGCGGTCTCCTGACGCCTCCGACGGAACACTGTCCCGAGCCCAATGCATAGAGTATCGAGCGACGATTCAGGAGAATCCCAGCAGGCGTGGTTTACCCGCCTTCGACCGATGTAGGTCCCGTCCCGACGGCGTCCTCCCGCGAATGCATCGAGGATCTTTCGCTGCCTCCCGCGGGGGCATCGGCCTCGCCCCGCGCGACTGATCGGACCTCGGTCGGACCTGCCGGATCCGCGGAGAACGCATGTCCCATGAGACATGCCCGATTCGACATGTCCGAATTTTCACTACGCGCGCGTTTTCGCTCCTTCATTAAAATTAAACATCCGACATTATGACAAAACGATCTCCCGATGAAGACCTGACGCTCCATCCCTCGTTCTCCCGCCTCTTGGCCGAACAACCGCCCTGGAGCCGCAAGGATGGCTGTTCAGTTTAACTTGCAAGCTGTCTTTTTTAATGGATTCCTCCACGCAGCATGTCCCCTCGCCTCGCCTCGTACGTCCCGCTCGCGGCCGCACTCGGGCTGACCCTCGCGCCCCGCGGGGCCGTGGCCGCCCCGTGCGCGGAGCTCCCGAACCCCGTGATCGGCATCGGCGGCAGCGCCAGCAAGCCGCTGCTGGCCAAGGTCGCCGCCGCCCTGCACGCCGTCGACGACCCGATCGACCTCGTCTACCAGAGCCCGGGCGCCTGCTTCGGCATCACCTACTTCGTCGACGGCACCAAGATCACCGGCACCGCCAACTACTGGGACGAGGACGGCAACGAGCAGACCTGCGACCTCCCGCTGACCGGCGCCGACCCGGACTTCGGCATGCTCGGCGTCAAGGGCACCCTGTGCGAGGGCGTCGACGCCATCCCCGACGGCATCGCCGAGTTCCCCGGCCCGATCACCTCGTGGAGCCTCATCGCCTCCAACGACTCGAGCCAGACCAACATCAGCGCCGCCGCGGTCTACTTCATCTACGGCTTCGGCGCCGCGCTCGGCCAGGTCGCCCCGTGGACCGTCGACGCCGAGCTGTACAGCCGCAACGCCACCTCCGCCGCCCTGATCGCCATCGCCCTCGGCGCCGGCATCCCGCCGACCAAGTTCAAGGGCCTCGACGTCGGCACCAACCAGGCCATGATCTCGAGCGTCGGCCAATCGCTGAACCCCGAGGCCGCGCTCGGCTTCGTCAGCACCGAGGTCGCCGACCTCAACCGCGACACCGTCCACACGCTCGCCTACCAGGCCCCCGACCAGACCTGCGCCTACTGGCCCGACTCGACCGCGACCGGCTTCGACAAGCGCAACGTCCGCGACGGCCACTACGACCTGTGGAGCCCGTACAACTTCTACGTCCCGGTCGACGGCGGCGGCGAGATCACAAACCCCGAGACCCGCCGCCTCATCGGCTGGTTCACCGGCGCCGAGCCGCTGCCGCAGGGCCTGCCGCTCCTCGACATCATCATCGACAACGGCACCATCCCGCAGTGCGCCATGCAGGTGTGGCGCGACGAAGAGATCGGGCCGCTCTACAGCTTGCAGCCCGACGCGCCGTGCGGCTGCTACTTCGAGTCGCGCGCCGCCGGCGGGACCGACTGCCAGACCTGCGCCGGCGACGACGACTGCTCCGCCGACGCCCCCGCCTGCCGCCACGGCTACTGCGAGGTGATCTGACCTTTGCGACCTGTCCCTCGCGCCACCCACGAAGCCTCCAGGAGCCCCATGCCCACCGCCTCTTCCACCGTCCGCGCCCACGTCGCCGCCCGCGCCCTCGCGCTCGCCGTCGGCCTCCTCGGCGCCTGCTCGAGCGAGCAGGTCGAGCCGCCCGGCGACGACACCGACGACCCCGCCACCTCCGCCGACCCGACCGGCCCCGTCACCGCCACCGAGCCCGGCACCACCACCACCGAAGACCCGACCGGCACCACCACCACCGAGGGCACGACCACCGACGACCCGCCCGACCCGACCAGCACCACCGGCGACCCCGCCGAGTGCGAGACCCGCGACGGCTGCTGGAGCTGCACGCCCACCACCCACAAGCAGCACCTCAACGCGTGCACCGACGCCACCTGTGAGCCCTTCCCCAACACGAAGGACCGCCTCCCGCTACTCGAAGAGGACGGGACGCTGCCGCCGCTGCCGTGACCTCCGCCTCTCACTCCCGCCCCCTGGCGTGGCTCGGCGCGCTGGTCCTGGCGCTCCCGCAAGTCGCCGCCGCCGCGCCCTCGGTCGAGATCGAGATCGAGGACGACGACGCGCCCGCGCCGACGCCCAAGCCCCAGCCAGCCAAGCCGACCACGTCGACGCCGACGACGCCGACGACGCCGAGCAAGACCTCGCCTGCTCCGTCCTCGCCGACGACGACGACGACCGCACCGACGCCGTCGACAAAGACGGCGCCGACGATCTCGCCTCCGAGCGCCCCGAGCGACGTCGACGCAGTGCCGATCGACGAGCCCGTCGTCGAATCGCCACCCTCCGCGCCCGCGCAGCCCGACCCCGAGCTGACCGCGCTGCGCGAGCAATTGGCGGCAGTGCAGGCCCGCCTCGAGACGGTCGAGAAAGAGCGCGCGGCCGAGAAGGCCGAGCAGCGCAAGACGAGGGCCCGCAGCCCGTTCGTGCGCGTCGGCGACGTCGGCCGCGCCGAGATCGCCCCCACCCATATCGGCTTCGGCCCCGGCGCCGGCGTGTCGCAATGGGGCGTGCGCCTGTCGGGCTACATCCAATCGCAGTACCAGTGGAGCCAGCTGTCCGAGGACCAGATCCAGCAAGGCGGAGCGTCCCTCAACCAGAACCGCTTCATGGTCCGCCGCGGCCGCCTGCGCGTCAGCGGCGACTGGAAATGGGTCGCCTTCGACTTCGAGCTCGACGGCAGCACCACCCGCGGCCCGTTCGTCGGCGTCCGCCAGGCCAACCTCAGCTTCGTCTGGCGCAACCCCGACGCCGCCCGGCCGCCGTACATGATGGTCACCGCCGGCCTCACCGAGGCCCCGTTCGGCCACGAGCTGCGCCTCGGCCAGCGCGAGATGATGTTCATGGAGCGCTCGCTCGGCTCGCTCGCGTTCTTCCCCGGCCCCGTCGACGTCGGCGTGCGCGTGCGCGGCGGCGTCGCTGCGTTCCGCTACGACCTCGCGATCATGAACGGCACCCCGCTCGACGACCGCGCCGGCGCCCGCAACACCACCGACCCGACCCGCGCCCCCGACTATATCGGCCGCTTCGGCTTCGCCGCCCGCCCCGGCAAGCACGCCCTCAGCGGCGGCGTCAGCCTGCTCTACGGCACAGGTTTCCACCGCGGCAGCGAGGCGACCAAGAACAAGCTCGAGTGGAGCGACCTCAACGAGAACGGCGCGATCGACACCGGCGAATTGGTGGCAGTGCCCGGCCAGGCCGCCACCCCCTCGCTCAATTTCCGCCGCTGGGCCGTCGGCGCCGACTTCCAGGTCGGCCTGCGCTCGAAGGCCGGCTGGACGCAGATCCTCGCCGAGGGCACGATCGCCAGCAACCTCGACCGCGACCTCATCGTCGCCGACCCTGTCGTCGTCGGCGCCGACCTGCGCGAGCTCCACGGCTACGTCGCGGTCATCCAGGAGCTGTTCGGCCGGGCCGTGGTCGGCGCCCGCTACGATTATTATGACCCCAACACCGACCTGCTCGACCGCCGCCGCGGCGAGTTCGTGCCGAAGGCCGCCGCCATTCACACGATCTCCCCGATCGTCGGCGCCCTCCTGCCGCCAGGCTGGATCCCCGGCGTGCGCGGCCGCCTGGTGTTCCAGTACGACGCGGTCCTCGACGCCCTCGGCCGCGACAGCCGCGGCGTCCCGGCCAACCTCAAGAACGACCAGTTCATCGTCCGCCTGCAGGGGGAGTTTTAAAAAGGCGATGCGCGCCGCACTCACCGCACTGTTCTTCATGGCCGCCTGCACCGGCGAGGTCGAGCAGCAGATCGGCCTGTTCGAGCCGCTGCGCGTGCCCGACGGCGAGCTGCTCGACGACGAGCCGCCGCTCGACGAAGCTGGCCCGAAGGTCACCTCGCTCGACACCTCGAGCGGGATCCTCACCGTCGGCCAGCGCGACCGCCTGCTCTCCGGCCGCACCACCGACGACGCCCACGCGATCGCCGTCCGCTTCGACGGCCTCGGCAGCGGCTGGTGGGTGCGCCCGGTGCAGGACAAGAACCCGATGTTCCCCGGCGAGCGCGACTTCCAGCTCCGCCACGACATCGGCGGCGGCGCCCCGCCCGGCGTGCACACCCTGCTCCTCGCCGCGATCGACGGGGCCGGTCGGCGCGGCCCGGCCTTCGAGCTCGAGGTGTGCGTCCGCGACGACGGCCTGCCCGACAACCTCAACGCCTGCGACGCCACCATCCCGCCGCCGGCCGTGGTGATCACCCTCGAGTGGGACCAGGACGTCGACCTCGACCTCGTGGTCGAGACGCCGAGCGGCAAGAAGATCGCCCACGCCACCCCGACCTCCGGTGAAAAGGTCGAGACCGAGGTCCCGGCCGGCGTCGTCAAGGATCCCACCACCGGCCGCCTCGTGCGCGACAGCAACGCCGGCTGCGCGATCGACGGCCGCAACAGCGAATCGGTGGTGTTCCAGGAGCCGCCGGCGCGCGGCACCTATCTGATCTACGCCGATCTGTTCGACGCCTGCGGCGCGCCCGGCACCCTGTTCTCGGCCGCGGTGTACCGCCGGGTCGAGCGCGACGACGGCACCTTCGCCCTCGTCGAGGACGCGCGCACCGGCGGCGCGCTCGTCGACCTCCAGGCCACGGGCGGCGGCAAGACCCCGCTCTACGTGATGGCCAGCAAGCAACCGTGAGGACCGTGCCTTATGAACGTCGTCGATGAACTGATCAAGATCGCCCTGCTCGGCGCGACCTGGGTGCTCTACTTGCTGTTCGCCCTGTCGGTGCTGTCGATCGCGGCGATGGTCGAGCGCTGGCTGTTCTTCCGCAAGAACCGCGCCGGCGGCGACAAGCTGCGCCAGGACCTGCTCGCCGCCATCGCCGCCCGCGACGAGGCCCGCCTCGACGCGGCGCTGGCCGCCAGCAAGACCGTCGAGGCCGAGGTGCTGCGCCAGGCCATGCTGTTCAGGGACGGCGGCTCCGCGGCCTTCCTCGACGCGGTCGAGAGCGGCCTCGCCTCCGAGCGCGCCGGCCTCGACCGCGGCACCGTCCTGCTCGGCACGATCGGCAACAACGCCCCGTTCGTCGGCCTGTTCGGCACCGTGCTCGGCATCATCGAGGCCTTCTCGTACCTCGGCACCGGCGACCAGGCCGCCATGGGCAACGTCATGAGCGGCATCTCCGAGGCGCTGGTCGCCACCGCCGTCGGCATCTTCGTCGCCATCCCCGCGGTCATCGGCTTCAACGTCGCCCAGAAGAAGGCCGGCGAGCTCGAGAACAGCGTGCTGTCCCTCGCGCGCCTGCTGTCGGCCTGGCTCAAGCTGGCCGAGGCCCACGCCGAGGCCGAGGCCCACGACCCCGACAACCTGGCGCGCCTGCCCGACCGCTCGGCCCGCCGCGCGCTGGGGCCCATCCGCAGCGGAGGTACTTAGGGACATGGCCGGAACGACAGACACCGGCGGCCGCCGCCGCGCGCCGATCGCCGCCATCAACGTCACGCCGCTGGTCGACGTGATGCTGGTCCTGCTCGTCATCATGATGGTCTCCGCCACGTACATCGTGTCGCAGACGCTCAAGGTCGAGCTGCCCAAGACCGCCACCAGCGACGGCAAGACCGCCACGGTCGCCGCGGTCACCATCACCGACGCGCACGCGCTCTACCTCAACAAGCAGCCGGTCACCGAGGCCGAGCTGAGCACCCGCCTGCGCGGCCTCTACGCCGAGGACAGGGGCATGACCCTGGTCGTCAGCGCCGACGAGCGGGCCGACCACGGCGCGGTCGTCCACGTCCTCGACCTCGCGCGCGTCGAGGGCATCACCAGCTTCGCAGTCAACGTGGAGCGCAAGAAGCCATGAGCGATCGCCGGCGGCTGTCGGCCCGCGCGGTCTACGTCCTCAGCGCGCTGTTCCACGGCGCGCTGTGGCTGGGCGTGCGCAGCGTCGACAGGCCCGAGCCGCCGCCGCCGCCGCCGATCGTCATCAAGGTCACCGAGGTCCCGCCCGAGCCGCCGCCCGAGCCGCCCGAGCCGCCCGAGCCCGAGCCGCCTCCGCCCGAGCCGGCCCCCGAGGCCCCGCCCGAGCCCGCGCCCGAGGTCCCGCCGCCACCCGCACCACCTGCCCCGAAGGCCAGGAAGGCCGAGCCCAAGCCCGCGCCCGAGCCCGCGCCCGCGACCCCGCCGGCCGCGCCCGAGGTGCCCGACTTCGGCGGGCAGATGTCGAACGCCGGCGGCCCCGGCGGCCTGCCCGTCCCCCCCGGCGACCCGGGGGGCAGCAGCAACGGCGGCGGCAAGCGCGAGAAGGTCGAGACCAGGACGCGCTCGCTCGCGCCCGGGCCGAAGAAGGCCGCCGCCGACGATTGCGCCGAGCCCGAGGTCAAGCCCAAGCCGCTCGAGCTGCCGCAGCCGCAGTACACCGAGGCCGCGCGGGCGGCCGGGATCGAGGGCAAGGTCCGCGTGCAGCTCGAGGTCAAGGCCGACGGCAGCGTCGGCGCGGTCACCGTGCTCGCCTCGCTCCACCCTGACCTCGACGACGCCGCCAAGGTCGCCGCCAAGGCGGCCCGGTTCGAGCCCGCGACCCGCTGCGGCAAGCCGGTCGCGACCACGCTCACCATCTCGATCAAGTTCACGCTGTGACCGCAGGATCATGGCCGCTCGTTCGCACATGTCCTCGAAGACAGCCTCAAGCCGCGGCCGCCATGAGCCTGCTCGCCCACACACGTCCTCGAAGCCAGCATCACGGGGCGAGCACCATGCGCCCGCCCCTTCGCACACCTCCTCGAAGACCGCTCATCGCCGAGAGGGCCACGATCATGCTCTTTCGCACATGTCCTCGCAGACAGCATCCCATCGCGAAGTCCCTGCGTCCGCGCCTTCGCACATGTCCTCGACGTCTGCGACCCGCCGCGAGCGTCCTGCGGCTGCTCGTTCGAACATGTCCTTGAAGACAGCCAAATCCGCGCTCCTCGCGGCCCTGATCGCCCTCGCCCCGGCCGGCGCCGCCGCCCACGTGGTCGCCCCGCCGGCGCCGCAGCTGACCCGCGCGCCCGAAATGGTCGAGTTCGTGCCGGCCGACTACCCCGAGAGCGAGCGCGCCGCCGGACGCGCGGCCGCGGTGGTCCTGCGCCTCCACATCGACGACACCGGCGCGGTCAAGTCGGCCGAGGTCACCGAGTCGGCCGGCCCGGCGTTCGACGCCGCCGCGGTCGCGGCCGCCCTCAAGTTCAGGTTCAGTCCCGCCGAGGTCGACGGCAAGCCCTCGGCGATCAAGATCGCCTACCGCTACGAGTTCCAGCTCGCGCCGGCCGCCCCGGTCACCGCCGCCTTCCACGGCGTCATCAAGCGCCGCGGCACCGGGGCGCCGGTGCAGGGCGTCACTGTCACGGTCACCGCCCCCGGCCTGGCCGCGCCCGCGGTCGCGGTCACCGACGCCGCCGGTCGGTTCCAGTTCACCGACCTGCCCCCGGGGACAGCCACCGTCACCCTCGCCGGCGAGCGCCTGCCCGCGCTCGAGATCACCGAGGAGCTCGAGTCGGGCAAGGAGCACGACCTCGCCTACGAGGTCTCGCTGGTCGACCCCGAGCCCGAGGCGCCGAGCGGCGACGACCTCGAGATCGTCGTCGTCGCTCCGCCGCTGCGGCGCGAGGTCGTCTCCACCGCCGTGCGCGCCGAGGAGGCCGGCAAGGTCCCCGGCACCTCCGGCGACGTCCTGCGCGTGGTCGAGAGCCTGCCCGGCGTGGCCCGCAGCGCGGCGGGCGCGGGCCAATTGATCGTCTGGGGCGCCGCGCCGCAGGACACCCGCGTCTACGTCGACGGCGTCCCGATCCCGCGCCTCTACCACGAGGGCGGCCTGCGCTCCGTCATTCACCCGATGCTGGTCGACAGCATCGAATTGGTGCCCGGAGGTTACGGCGCCGCGTTCGGCCGTGGCCTCGGCGGCATGGTCTCGGTCGGCACGCGCACCCCCGACGGCAAGCGCGTGCGCGGCCGCCTCGCCGCCGACACCCTCGACGCCTCCGCGGTCGTCTCGGTCGCCCTCGACAGGCGCGAGCGCGTCCGCCTCGCCCTCGCCGCCCGCGTCTCCTACCTGAAGTCGTGGGCCGACCGATTGCTCGATCCGTCCGCCCGCGCCTTCTTGCCGATCCCCCGCTACGGCGACGGCCAGCTGCGCCTCTCAATTAAACCGTCTTCGCGCGACCGCATCGAGATCGTCGGCCTCGCCAGCGGCGACCGGTTTTCCCGCGGGATCCCCAGCGCCGACCCGGCCCTCGCGGTCCTCGATCAGCGGAGCCTCGACTTCGGCCGCGTCTACGCCCGCTGGACCCGCGACTACGACGACGGCGGCAGCCTCACGGTCACCCCCTTCGTCGGCTACACCCGCGCCCGGCAGGTCAGCAGCTACGGCGACATCGCCACTTCCCTGGCCTCGAACAGCTGGCTCGTCGGCGTGCGGGCGAACCGGCGGATCCGCGCCGCCCGCTGGCTGCACTTCGACGTCGGCCTCGACGCCGAGGTCAACATCACCTCCCTCGGCCGCCGCGGCTCGCTCGGCCTGCCCGCGCGCGAGGGCGACATCCGCGTGTTCGGCCAGCCGCCACCCGACCAGATCGGCGGCGACGACTGGCAGACCACCTCCGTCGGCCTCGCTCCCTACGCCCAGGCCGAGCTGTCCTTTTGGTCAGGCAAGCTGCGCGTCCTCCCCGGCCTGCGCATCGACCCTTACGCGCGCAGCATCAGCCGGCGCAACCCGCCCGCCAGCGGCGTCCCGGCCGTCGGCCTGTTCGAGCAGGACTTCGCCGTCGAGCCGCGCTTCGCGGTCGTCGGCGCGCCGCACTGGCGCGTCCAGCTGCGCGGCGCCGCCGGCCTCTATCGCCAGATGCCGGCGCCCGAGGACCTCTCGGCGGTGTTCGGCAACCCGCGCCTGCCGACCTCGCGCGCGCTGCACACCGTCGTCGGCGCCGCCGTCAAATTCACAAAGACCCTCTCGCTCGACCTCACCGCTTTCTTCACCCGTTCGAATCGCCTGGCCATGCGCAGCCCCGCCGACTCGCCGCTGCCGGCCCAGGCGCTGGCGCCGATCGGCAGCGGCCGCTCCTACGGCGCGCAATTCCTGTTGCGGCAGGAGATGTTCAAGGGCCTGTTCGGCTGGGTCGCCTACACCCTCATGCGCTCCGAGCGGCAGAACGGCCCCGACGTCCCGGTCCGCCTGTCCGACTACGACCAGACCCACATCCTCACCGCCGTCCTCGCCTACGCCCTGCCGCGCGGCTTCGAGGTCAGCGGTCGGTTCCGCTACGCCACCGGCTTCCCGCGCACCCCCGTCGTCGGCGCCTACCACGATTCGACCTTCGACCGCTTCCAGCCGGTCTTCGGCGCCCACAATTCGACGCGGATCCCCGCCTTCGTCCAGCTCGACCTGCGAATCGGAAAACGCTTCGACATCGCCGGGACCCACCTCGACCTCTTCCTCGAGCTGCTCAACGCCTGGAACCGCAAGAACCCCGAGGAGATCGCCTACTCGCCCGACTTCGCCGCCCGCGACACCATCCGCGGCTTCCCCGTCCTGCCGGCCTTCGGCCTGCAGTGGGAATTTTAAACCGGCGGACATGTCCCGTGCACCATCTATTCGCATTCGCCGGCGCTCGCGCCTCACCCCGCGCATTCGCTGCCGTAATGTCCCCGAGGACATATCCATCGTATCATCGCCATCGCCGCTCCTCGCGCCCCGGCCATCATCCCGTGTCCCCGGCTCTCGGACCTCCAGGACATGTCCATTGCGCCTCCGCCTCACCTCCGCTCCTCCCGCCCCGGCGTTCATCCCGCCGCCCTGACCTCCAGGACAGGTCCATTGCGCCTCCGCCTCGCCTCCGCTCTCCCGCCCCGGCGTTCATCCCGTGTCCGCCTCCCTGACCTCCAGGACAGGTCCCATGCGCCATCTCCTCGCCTTCGCCTCGCTGCTCGCCTGCGTCCCCGACCTCGACGTCGACCTCGCGCGCGTCGACGCCCCGCGCGTCCTGGCCGTCCGCGCCGAGCCGGCCGAGGTCGTCCCCGGTGAGCCGGTCGCGCTGTCGGCCCTCTACGTCGACGCCGGCGGCACCCTCGCCGAGGGCCCGCTCGAATGGGCCTTCTGCGCCGCCCGCCGCCCGCTCGCCGAGCTCGGGCCGGTCCACCGCGCCTGCCTGGGGCGCGGCGGCGACTCCTTGCTGTCTCTCGGGACAGGCCTCTCCGTCACCGCCCCCGCCCCCGAGGGAGGCTGCCGTCTGTTCGGCCCCGAGCCCCCGCCCGCGATGGGCGACCAGCCGGCGGGGCGCCCCGTCGACCCCGACGGCACCGGCGGCTATTATCAACCGTTGCGGATCTTCGCCGGCGACGACGACGCCGACCTCACCCTGTTTCAATTGCGGATCACCTGCGGCCTGGCCGGCGCCGACCAGCAGCAATCCGCCGAGTACCGCACCCGCGCCCGGCCCAACCGGGCGCCCGCGGTGCTCGCAGTCGAGCGCGACGGCGAGGCGCTCGCGCCCGGCGCCGCAGTGACCGTCGCCCCCGGCGCCGAGCTGCCGCTGCGCCTGGTCTGGGAGACATGTCCCGAACAACCAAAGTGCGGCGACGCCCTGTGCACCCTCGACGAGGCCGCCGACAGCTGCCCCGCCGACTGCGGCGGCCCGCTCGGCTGCGGCGGCGCCGAGACCTACCTGCGCTTCGACCCGTCGACCCTCGAGCTCGTGAGCACGCGCGAGGCGATCCGCGTCGCCTGGTACGCCACCGGCGGCCGCTACACCGCCGCGCGCACCGGTCGCTCCCCGGCCGAGCGCGAGGCCTTCAGCGACAACGCGTGGACCGCCCCCGAGACGGCCGGCGACTACACGCTTTGGATCGTGCTCCGCGACGATCGCGGGGCCGCAGACTGGCGCGAGCTGGCGATCCACGTCGAGTGAAGTGAGTCGATGCGCACAGCGATCTTCCGGCTCGCCGACGGAGCCGAGAGATCATCGAGCGCGCGATCATTGAACGCGCGAGGTCGCCCGTGATATGACGCCCCCATGCCCAAGCCGACGAACTGGCAGAAGCTCTTGCGGAAACTGAGCGACGACCTGCTCGAGGAGGCGCAGGACGAGGCCGACTTCTGCCTGGAACCGGAGGTGTACGAGCGCGTGATCGCGGACCACTGGCTCGGCCGCCCGCCGGCGTCCGAGGAGGCCCTCCGCGCGGCGGAGGTGCGCCTGGGGCTCTCGCTGCCGCCGGACTACCGAGCGTTCCTGGCGGTCTCCAACGGCTGGTACGGCTGCTTGATGTTCCCGAACGGCCTGGCCGCCCTCCTGCCGGTCGAAGAGGTCCAGCCGTCGCACGCTTCGGAGGCGAACGTGGACTGGGTCATGCAACACCACGCCTCGGAGCTCCGGGGAGTCGACCTCGTGCGCGAGACGTTGCTCATCGGCGAAGGCGACGGTAACGAGTACATCTTCCTGCACCCCGGCAAGGGCCCCTGGGGCGTGTGCAACTGGGACCACGAAGTCGGGATCACGCTGTTTCCCAGCTTCGAAGCCCTGATGCGCTCGCGGTGACGTGGCCCCGCTCCGCGTCGAGCTCCGGCCGCGAGCTCGATCACCCGTTCGACCTCGTCGATCGCCCGCAGCGACCGCGCGTGCCCGGCTCGTTCTTGCCCGGGGGACGCTCGGCGGCGGCGTGCTGGGTTCGGTCGGCCTCGCCGGCTACCGCCTCGGAGCGGCGGCTCGAGCGACGACCGCTCTTGCCCTGCCCGTCGCATCGACTGTCGCGCATCGCGGCAGGCACCCGTCGACCTGTCTCAAAAGACATTCATCCGAGTCGGGCGCCCCGGCCGGCGCGCGACTCGGGTGCGCCCCGTCGATTCAGTCGCACTCGCTCGTCGATGGCAGCGACCTGCGGGATCGCGCGATTGTCCCAGGCCAATAACGATCGTGCGCCCCAAGTCGGAGCGCCTGCGACGAACCGAGCAATGGTAACAGTCCCATCGAATGGCCAGCTTCGGCGAGATTGCCCGATCCGCCAGCCCCTATCGCCGATCGTCGCCACTCGAATTCGCCGAGTACCCGGTCCGTGGTTCAGGCGCGAGCGGATCCCGGATCTCGACGGAGTCGACCGTCACCGCTTAAAGAGAGCTCCCGTGGACGGGGGCCGGGACGCCCTGGAACCGAGTTTGCGCAGGACGAGGCAATTGTCGCCTCGAAGCGCCCTGCCCCGGGCGAAGTCCGAGCAACTGTCTGAGGGGCCAGGGCGTCCCGGACACCGGCCCCGCGACCCTCGCCGCGCATCGATCCGGGACCCGCTCGCGCCGTGCGACCCGCGTCGCGCCTCGCCGAGGCCACAGCCCCGAAGCACCCATCGAGCCGCGCATCGATCCGGGACCCGCTCGCGCCGTGCGACCCGCGTCGCGCCTCGCCGAGGCCGCAGCCTCGAAACACCCATCGAGCCGCGCATCGATCCGCGGCCGCTCGCGCCGTGCGCCCCGCGTCGCGCCTGGCCGACCACCGACCCTCGAGGACCTGCTCGATGGGACAGATGCCCCGCCGCCACGCACCCGCGGCGCGTCGACGCGCCGCGGCTCCCCTGTCGCGCGAGGCGCGTCGACGCGCCACTCGGCCGCGCGGCGATTGTCGGCACGCCGCCCTCACTCTCCACAATCGCGCGGTCTCGACAATCGCCGTCCGCCGACGCCGACCCGCTGTCACGATCGCCCGCGGCGGCCGTCGCGTGGGCGCGAGGGAACCCACGCCCCCACCTCGAGGCCGCTCGTTTTCGCACATACGCGCCGACCGCGGTTGCGTTACCCTGGGGCCCGCAAGGCCCAGCGGGCCAGAGGACCGGAGGCCCAGTCGTGGAGCAGGACCGCAACTTCGTGTTCGAGCGCTACATCCCGCTGCTCGACCCGGACACCTTCTCGGACCTCGCCTTCTACCGCGAGCTCGAGCGGATCGGCTACCGCCAGGTCTTGCTGGGGGGCACCGGTGCGGCCGACTTGCCGGGGCTGACCATGAAGCTCAAGGAGAACACCCGACTGCAGGTCGTGCTCTACCCGGCCGGCCCCGACTCGCTGGCCCCGGCCGACGTCGTCCTCCTGCCTGACGTCATGAACTCGAACTCGCACTACGCGCGGCCGTTCGGGTCCGGCTCCGTGGCCACCGCCATGCACGTCGCCCGGCGCGGCCTCAACTTCATCCCGCTGGCCTATTTCATCATGGGCAACAGCACCGCGCGCTGGTACTTCGACGCCTTCCTGGTGCCCTCGCCGAAGATCATCCTCGGCTACGCCAATTATGCCCGCATGGTCGGCTACCGCTACCTCGCGCTCGACTACGAGGACCCCGCGCTGGCCATCGACCCCAACCTCATCGCCGCGCTCAAGCAGGTGTCCGGGCTCCACCTCGTCATCTCCGACGAGTTCGACCCCGAGAGCGGCCGCCAGGCCCTGCGCATGGGCGCCGACACCGTCGTCACGCCCTCCGACATCTTCGAGGACGCCGGCGACCCGCTCCGCCTCGCCCGCGAATTCCACGACGCCCTGCTCAGGCCCCCGTGAACGCCCCCCAAATTCCACGACGCCCTGCTCAGGCCCCCGTGAACGATCCCCCGCACGATCCCGCAGGCACCTCCCCCCGCCTGCGCCTGCTCACCCGCCCGCTCCCCGTCGCCAGGCCCGACCTGCCGCTGCCGCCCCCGGGCCGGCTGCTGCACGTGTTCGCCGTCGCCATCGCCATCGGCTCGACCGCCGCCGCCGTCGGCGCTTATTACATCACCCTCGCCGCAGTGTTCCCGCCGGGCGTCCTGCCGCAATTCCTCGTCATCCTCGCCGCCCTCGTGGCCGCCTCGATCGCCGTCGTCTACGCCCGCCACCGCCGCTTCGTCGATCGCCTCGAGCCGTGGCTGCGCCGCCCCGGCGACAGCGTCGACCTCGACGCCTGGCGCCAGGCGCTGTCGTGGCCGGCGCGCCTGTCGATCTTCATCGGCCTCTCGGCGGTCGCGGTCAGCCTGAGCGCCGCCGTGATCATGATCGCGATCACCGGCGACGCCTGGCTCGGCTTGCACATCGCCGTCGGCGGCCTGCTCGCCGCCGTGCTCGACGCGATCTTCGCCTGGCTCTACACCGACGCGGCGACCCGGCCGCTGCGGCGGGCCCTGATCGCGCGCAGCCCGATGTTGCCGGTGACGGGTCCGGGGATCGTGCGCCTCGGCCTCGGCGCGAAGATGGCGATCGTGATCGTCGGCGTGCAGCTGGCGGGCGCGGTGATCTCCGGCACTCTGGCCTATCGCGGCGCGAGCGCGGCGGTGGCCGCCCACGAGCCGACGGCGCTGGCGCTGCACATCCTCGTGGTCACCGCGATCGGCCTGCTCGTCAGCCTCTCGGGCTGCCTCCTCGTCACGCGCAACACCACCGACCCGCTGCGCGAGCTGACCGACCTGGTCGGCACCTTGACGCCGGACCAGCTGTCGCGCCGCGCGCTGCCGATCGGCGGCGACGAGGTCGGTCAGCTCAGCGCCGCCGTCAACGGCATGCTCGGCGGGCTCGAGGAGCGCGACTTCATCAAGGACGCCTTCACCCGCTACGTCACCCGCCAGGTCCGCGACGTGGTGCTCCAGGGCGGCCTCGAGCTCGGCGGCGAGCTCGTCACCGCCACCATTCTGATGGCCGACATCCGCGGCTTCACCCCGCTGGTCGAGAAGATGCCGCCGAAGCAGGTCGTGCGGATCTTGAACCGCTACTTCACCGAGATGGTGGAGGAGTGCATGGAGCACGGCGGCCTCATCGACAAGTTCATCGGCGACGCGATCCTCGTGGTGTTCGGCGCGCCGGTGCGGCTCGCCCCCGAGCTGTCCGCGCGCGCGGCGGCTTCCGCGGCCCTGGGCATGCAGCGCCGGCTCGCGCGGCTCAACGACGCGCTCGCGGCCGAGGGTCTGCAGCCGCTGCGGATCGGCGTCGGCGTGCACACGGGCGAGGCGATCGCCGGCAACATCGGCGCGCCGCAGCGGCTCGACTACACGCTCATCGGCGACTCGGTCAATACCGCGACCCGCATCGAATCGGCGTGTAAGGAAGTCGGCTCCGACGTCCTGATCTCCGAAGCCACGCGGATCTTGCTCGGCGACGTGGCCACAGTCGGCGCGCCGGTGACGGTCCACCTCAAGGGCAAATCGCGCCCCACCGCGGTGTTCCCGCTGCTCGGCCTGCAGAGCTCGTGATCGCCGGCGCTCGTGGTCGCCGCAGTTCCCTGATGGTTCGTGGCCGCGCCCGCTCGGCGCGGTCCCATTCGCCGCTGCGCTCGCGCCCGCGGCGCCCGCGGTGGACGTGACCGTCACCTGCGGGTACAAAGATCTGTCATGGGGACGAGCGACCTGAACTACCAGTGGGCGGTCCGACGCCCCGCGTGGACGGTGCGCCAGGCCGGCGAGGTCGTGCGCAGCGTCGCCGACACCGTGGAGAGCGCGTGCCAGGTGCACTTCCCGTCGTCGGAGGGCTTCCGCACCGAGACCACCGAGCTGAACGGCCTGGTCGAGGGCGTGCGCCTGTCGGTCTCGCGCGGCGAGTTCGCGGCGGTGGTCAGCGCCCAGTGCTACGCCGAGCAGGTGTCTCAGGAGACATGTCCTTCGCGCCAGGTATCTGTCCGCTTGGTCGCCGCCCGCCGCGACGCCCCGCCTCCGCCGCCCACGGTGCTCCGCCTGGTCCAGGTCGCCGGCCCGGTCGCGCTGCTGCTCGGCGTCAGCGCGGTGGTGTTCGCCCTGATCTGCGCCGCCGCGGTCCCCGGCGTCGGCGGCTACTTCCGCCTGTCGCTGTGGATGAGCTTCATGCTGATGATGGCCCCCGCCGTGGCCTGGCTGGCCGGCGCCCGCACGTCCATGCAGCTCGAAGCCGTCGAGGCCAGCCAGTCCGCCATGTCCTCCCGCGTGGCCGCCCTCGCCGACGCCAACGCCCGCTGGCAACGCCTGCTCGCCGTCGTCCACGAGCAGCAAGTCGTGGTCGCCCAGTACAAGGCGCTGCCGTTCCGCCGCTGAGGCGCGATATTTACATGTCTTTCAGGACATGTACGATAGAACATGACTGACGAGCGCCCGCTCGCCCTCCCGCTCGGTGCCCGAGGTCCAGCGAGTCCTCGGAGATTCGAGGATGAACGACCGAGGGAATGCAGACGAGCGCGTGGCGCTCGGCCCGAGGCCACCGCGATTCACGCCCACTGCACCGTCCCTGCAACGTGGTTTGCAAGCCACCCGAGAGTTGGTACCACCTGGTCCCGTGAACCAGCGCTCGTTCGCCGTCATCCTCGCCGTCCTCGCTGCTTGTGGGTCCAGTGAGCCGCCGCCCGCGAAGACCGCCGCGGTCGCGCCGACCGGACCGAAGACGCCGGTGCTCGACAAGAAGCCGGAGTTCGGCGCATGGGGCGTCGATCTCGCGGGCATGGACGGGGCGGTCGCGCCGGGCGCCAGCTTCTATCACCACGTCAACGGCCACTGGCTCAGGACCGCGAAGATCCCGGACGACAAGTCGAACTACGGCCTGTTCCCCGCGCTCATCGATCGCAGCCAGGAGCGCACCAGACAGATCATCGAATCGAGCGAGGGCGCCCCGGGGACCGAGGGGCAGAAGATCGGCGACTACTATAAGACCTTCATGGACGAGGCGGCGATCGAGGCGCTCGGCACGGCGCCGCTGCAGAAGAAGCTCGAGTCGATCGCCGCCGCCGAGGACGTCGACGGCATCGTCGCGCTGCTGGCCGCGCACTCGCGCGAGCTGGGCTCGACCCCGTTCACGACGTTCGTCGACCAGGACGATCGCGAACCCGAGACGCACATCGCCACCCTCTCGCAAGGCGGCCTCGGCCTGCCGGACCGCGACATGTACGACGCCAGCGCGGGGCAGTTCGCCCCGCTCCGCGACGGCTACAAGCAGTACATCGCCACGATGTTCGGGCTCGTCGGCATGCCGGAAGCCGAAGCGCGCGCGGCGGCCGTCTACGCGCTCGAGGAGAAGCTCGCCGCGTCGCACTGGACGCGGGTGCAGAACCGCGACCCGCAGCAGACCTACAACAAGCTGACGATCGCCCAGCTCGAGGAGACCGCGCCGGGCATCGACTGGAAGCTGTGGCTCGCGGGCGTCGGGCTCGCGGGTCAGGCGGCGATCAACGTCAAGCAGCCGGGCGCGATCGCGGCGGCGGCCAGGCTCGTCCAGGACCAGCCGATCGCGGTGTGGAAGGACTACCTCACGCTGAGGGTGCTGACGGCCGCCGCGCCGTACCTGCCGAAGAAATTCGTCGACGCTCACTTCGAGATGTTCGGCAAGACCCTGTCGGGCACGCCGCAGCTCGAGGCGCGCTGGAAACGGGGCGTCGACAACGTCGTCGGTTCGCTGGGCGACGCGGTCGGGAAGGTCTACGTCGCCAAGTACTTCCCGCCGGAGACCAAGGCGGCCGCGGACGAGCTGGTGAAGAACCTGCTCGTGGCGATGGGCCAGCGCCTCGACGGGCTGACCTGGATGAGCCCCGCGACCCTGACGAAGGCCAAGGAGAAGCTCGCCACCTACAACCCGAAGATCGGCTATCCCAAGCAATGGCGCGACTACTCGGCGCTGACGATCATCCCCGGCGACGCGCTGGGCAACGAGGAGCGGGTCCTGAAGTTCATGTACGACTGGGCGCTCGCCAAGCTCGGCAAGCCGGTCGACCGCGACGAGTGGAACATGCCGCCGATGCAGGTCAACGCCTACTACAGCGCGGCGCTCAACGAGATCGTGTTCCCGGCGGCGATCCTGCAGCCGCCGTTCTTCGACGCCGCCGCGGACCCGGCCGTGAACTACGGCGGCATCGGGGCGGTGATCGGTCACGAGATCAGCCACGGCTTCGACGACCAGGGCGCGCAGTACGACGCCAGGGGCGCGCTCAAGAACTGGTGGTCGGCCGAGGACGCGGCGAAGTTCAAGCAGGCGACCGCGATGCTGGTCGCGCAGTACAATGATTATTGTCCGTTGCCCGCGGCCGACGGCAAGCCCGCGCAGTGCGTGAACGGCGAGCTCACGCTCGGGGAGAACATCGCCGACCTCGCCGGCTTGACGATCGCGTTCCACGCCTACCAGCTCTCGCTCGGTGGTGAGCCCGCGCCAGTAATCGACGGCCTGTCCGGCGAGCAGCGCTTCTTCCTCGGCTGGGCGCAGAGCTGGCGCCGGGTCTACCGCGATCCGGAGCTGGCGAACCGGCTCGTCACCGATCCGCACAGCCCGTCCGAGTTCCGGACGGACGTCGTGCGCAACCTCGACGCCTGGTACGACGCGTTTCAGCCGAAGGCCGGCGAGGCGCTGTACCTCGCGCCGGACGAGCGCGTCAAGATCTGGTAGCCGCCTCGGCTGGACATGTCCTTCAGGACATGTCCAATCAAAGGCTCGCCGCCTCGCGGCCCTCGATCGATGCCGCGAGCGAGCCGGGTCTGCCGTCCGGTGCCGACATTGCCGAGCCCGCCGCGCTCGCGGCCCCGCGCATCCTCGCCCGCGCTGGGGCTCGCGCGGTTCGAATTTGAACACCGCGGCCGGCTTGACACGATTTTTTGGAGCACGCTAAATGGACGCTGACCCGGCGGAGACGCGCGCAGTTTCGCGGGGCGTGAGGGGCATCGGGCATGAACACGAGCGACAACCTGGTCAACGCCGGTGAGGGCGTCAAACTGGCCATTCCGGCGAACTGGCGGCGCAACGCGGTCATCGCCTTCTCCAACGGCCTCGAGGGCGAGCAGGGCGCCTCGGTGGTCGTGCGTCGGGAGACACTCGAGCCGCGAATCACCCTGCAGCAATACATGGACGGGCTGCTGGTCGAGCTGGCCCGCAGCGTGCCCGAATTCGCGTTCATCGACCGGCGCAGCCGCACGCTCGCCGGTCACCCGGCGGTCGAGTTCCTCTACACCATGAGCGCGCGCGGCGAGGCGTACGAGCAGCGCCAGGTGTGCGCTCTCGACATTCCCGGCAGCGTCCTGTCGATCGTGCTGACCACGCGAAAGAGCCAGGCCACCGGCTTCAGCGAGCAATGGGAGAAGATCCTCGCCAGCCTGGTCCTCGGCCCGCCGGGCGAGCCGCGACGCCCCTGAGCCAACGAGGTCCCCATGGCAGCCCCGGCCGCGCGTCACGGCGACATCATCAAGCACGAGTCGAAGATGCTCGGCTTCTTCGCCGGGGCCGTCGCCGGCGCGCTGTTCGGCATCATCGTGCTCGGCACGGGCGGCCTGGCGCTCGCGGCGGTGGTGGCGGTCGGCGCCGGCGTCGGCTACCTGGCCGGGGCGGCGTGGGACGCGATCGCGGACAGCCCCGGCGTCGAGACCGGCGCGGTCGGCCTGGACGAGACCAACGTCATCATCAACGGCAAGGTCGCGGCGGCGGTCGTCGGCAAATCGCAGTGCTATTTCCCGGTCGTCTACAGCCACGGCGAGAAGGTGATCTCCGAGGGCAGCTCGACGGTGTTCTTCCGCTGTCGTCCGGCCGCGCGCCAGGGTGACGCGCTCATCTGCGACGGCAAGATCTCCAGCGGCTCGCCCGACGTCATCATCGGCGGCGGAACCGTCCGGATCGCCGGCAGCAAGAAGACCAACTTCGACTACTTCCTCGACTACGCGAGCCTGTACCTGACGGTCGCGCTCGGCGGCGCCAGCCTGGCGACCCTGGCCGTGTCCGCCACGGCGGTCGGCATCTCCGAGCTCATCTCGGTCAACGCGGGGCTGTCGCGATGGGTCAACTTCGCCGCCGTCAACGTGGTCAACAGCGCCGGCAGCCTCTTCAACACCTTCGGCATCGACAACCGGCTCGCCCGGGCCCACAACACCACGTTGCTGGCGGCGCAGCGGGCCGAGATCCAGAACGCGATGTACCAGCGGTACGTCCGCGGCAAGGCGGCCCTCGGCCGGCCGTACCAGATGCAGAGCGAGTGGGCCCGCAACAACCGCGTGCAGTGGGCGCTCGACCGCCGGGTCGCCAAGGCCGGGGCGCCGAAGGGCATGCAAGCCCTGACCGGATGGAAGGGCGCCTCTTTCCAGGTCGGCCTCCCGATCGCCGTCGATTTCGCGCGGAACTGGCGCGACCAGGAGCGCGAGAGCAGGGTCCCCGAGAATCCCCTCGCGGTCTCGTGTGACGACACGTCCTGGCTCGAGCCGGCGTGAATGGTGACACCATGACGGAAGAGTTCGACGACGGGCTCGAGGCCTTCGCCATCCGCACGACGCACGCGTGGGAGCTGCTGCAGATACGGATCTGGGGCGCGCACTGGGACTGGTCGGAGCCGAGCCTCGACTATTCGCGGGCCTCGCTGCTGCGCCTGTCCGACTGGCTGCTGCTGGCCGCGCGCGGCCAGGCCGTCGCCGAGCTCAAGGACGTGCTGAACCTCGCCGGCCAGTACTTCGGCGAGACGCTGATCGAGCACGCCCGCGCCGACTGGGAGCGCCGGCCCGACGGGGCGTTCGGGCTGCGCGTGGAGTGTCTCGACGGCGAGGTCCGCCACGTCGACATGATCGAGGTCCTCGGCGCCTGGGTCACCGCCGCCCGCGGCGGCAAGGGCAAGGAGCGCGAGGTCCTGGTCGAACACTTCGATCGCGCGGTCGCCGGCGCGATGCCGCCGATTCGCGTGTCCTGACCCCGCGTGGGCTCATCGCAACGCGAAGACCAGCAAGATCACCAGCAACAACCCGACATTGACGGCGACGAGCACGACCTTGACCGACGGCGCCGCTCGTCCTGTCGGAGCGCTCGCCGCGGGCGCGGGCACGGGCGCGACGGGTGCCGGCTGAACGGGGCGCGCCGGCGCGGGTCGGGCGGGCTCGGGGCGCAGCTCGAGGTTCGGCGGTTCGCGCGGCGAGCCGCCCAAAGTTTGCGCGGGCGGCAGCAGCTCGGTGCGCTCGGAACGCGGCGCCGCCAGTGCGCCGCTGCCGACGAAGATCTCGGTGCGATCGGAGCGCACCGCCGGGACGCTGTTGCCAATGAAGATCTCCGTCTTGTCCGCTCGCCCCGGCGACTTGCTCTCGACAAAGATCTCCGTCTTGTCCGCCCGCCCCGGTGATTTGCTCTCTACGAAAATCTCCGTCTTGTCCGCCCGCCCCGATGATTTGCTCTCTACGAAGATCTCCGTCTTGTCCGCTCGCCCCGGCGACTTGCTCTCGACAAAAATCTCCGTCTTGTCCGCTCGCCCGGCCGGCGCTTTGTCCTCGACGAAGATCTCCGTCTTGTCCGCCCGGCCCGCGGGGGTCGCGTTGTTGTCGGGCAGGATCTCCGTGCGATCGATCCGGCCGGACATGCTCGCAGCATTGTCCGGCAGGGGCACGATTGCATCGACGCGGACCTCGGCCTTGTCGAGCAGGCGCAGGGCCGCCGCGCCGCGGGCCGTGGGCGGCAGGGAGCCGACCTTGCTCGGCTCCGACGAACCCGCGACGGGGCTGCGCACGGGCCCGGAGAGCGGCCTGCGCGGATCTTCCAGCGGCGCGAGGGCTGCCGCGAGCGAGCGGACCGACTTCCTCTGCTCGGCCGGCAGCTCCCGCGAGCTCCCGCCGATCGTGAGCGTGGGCGGTGCGCTCGGGGCGATCGCCGGGGCGGACTCGACGGCCGACGCCCTCGCCGCGGCCGGCGACTCGCTGGCCGCCGGCACGGGCGCCGGCGCCGGAGGCTCGGGCGCCGGCG
Organism: Nannocystis punicea; assembly: GCF_026965555.1. Lineage (GTDB taxonomy): Bacteria > Myxococcota_A > Polyangia > Nannocystales > Nannocystaceae > Nannocystis > Nannocystis punicea. Next base: position 9,479,577 of record NZ_CP114040.1, read on the forward strand.
CCGGGCCGAGGCCGAGGAGCTCGCGCATCGTCGCCCGCAGCGCGACGGCGTCGGGGATCCGCTCCTCGGGATCGAGGGCCAGCGCCTGGGCGAACAGGTCGTCCACGGCCTGCGGCACGTCGGAGATCAGCGAGCGCAGCCGCATCGCGCTCCTCGCCGACGGGCGCACGCTCGTGATCAGCTCGAACAGGATCGCCGCCAGCGAGAAGACATCGCTGCGCTGATCGCCGGGCCCGGTCTGCTGCTCGGGCGCGCGGTAGCCCGATTCGTCGGTGCGGCCGGACATCGGCTCGAACTCGGCGATCCCGTAATCGAGGATCTTGACCTGCCCCTGCTCGCTCACGGTGCAGCGGGCGGACGTCAGCGCGCGGTGGGCCAGGCCGATGTTGGCGTCGACCGCCTCGAGGATCGCCGCGACCTGCTCGCCGAGGGCCAGCGCGCGCTGCCACGGGACCCGCCCCTCCTCGGCGCGCAGGCGTTCGAAAGTGCGGCCGACGTCCGCCTCGGCGAGGCAGTGCGGCGGTGAAGGCGGGGCCTCGCCGACGCCGTGCAGCAGCGAGAGCCCGGGGATCGCCGCCGCAGTCGCGACCTCGACCACCTGCGCGAACGAGGCCCAGGCCTCGGGTTCGCAGCGCGCGGGGTCGAGGACGACGAGGGTCACCTCGCGCGCCTGGCCGTCCTGGGCCACGAACACCTGGGCCGGACCGCCGCCGCGGACGAGGGCCGTGAGCCGGTAACGATTGGCGATCCGATCGCCGACGCGTGGTGCGAAGCTGCCGGACACTGGCGACGCCTTCCGGTCTCTCGGCTCAGCAGTTGATCTTCACCAGCGGCCCGCCCTTGAGCGACAGCGCCCCGACGCTCGCGGCCACATTGGTCGGCCCGCCGCTGGCGACGGTGATCGTGCCGCCGGCGACCATGGTGATGTTGGCGCCGGCCTGGATCGTGATGTTGGCGTCGGCCTGGATGAAGATGTCGGAGCCGTTGAGGGTGACGCGGGCGGTGCCGCTGGTCACGGTGAAGAAGGTGTCGTGCATCTTCGTGCCCGTGGGCGGGATCGGCGGCGGCGGCGAGCCCTGGGCGATCGTCACGGTGTGCACCGTGCCGACCATGGTCGAGTCGGCGGCGCCGATCGTCGCGTCGCGGTTGACGCCGACGTTCTCCGTCAGGTTGTTGAGGATCTCGGTGTTCCAGTCCTTCTGCGCGTGCAGGAACACCTCCTCCGAGCCCTTGCGGTCCTCGAAGCGCAGCTCGTTGAAGCCGTCGCCGCCGAGCGAGCTCTCGGACTTGATCGTGCTCTTCGTCTTCTCCTCGGGCAGCGGGTACGGCGGGTGGTTGTTGCCGTGGTAGATGCGCCCGATGATGATCGGTCGGTCGGGGTCGCCCTCGATGAAGTCGACCAGCACCTCGTGGCCGATCCGCGGCAGGAACATCGCGCCGTAGCCGTTCCCGGCCCACAGCTGGCTGACGCGGACCCACGTCGCGCTGTTCTCGTCGTGGCCGCCCTCGCGGTCCCAGTGGAACTGCACGCGCACGCGGCCCTCGGCGTCGGTGTGCACCTCCTCGCCGTCGGGCCCGACCACCGTCGCGGTCTGGACCCCGCGCATCACCGGCCGGGTGGTCGTGCGCGGCGGCCGGAACGGCACCTTGAGCTCGGTCACCGTGAACACGTTGTGGTACGTGCTCTCGCCCGACGCGTCCTGGTCGAGCACCTGCGGCTGCTCGCCCTTGTGGCGGACCTCGATCAGCCGGTACTCGGCGTTGAGCTCGTGCTTCGGGTGGCCCGCGAGCGTCATCGTCCGCCCGGGCACCAGGCGCGGGGAGTCGCTCTCGCCCATCCCGGCCCGGCGCGTCGCCTGTAGCGCCTCGAGGCGGATCTTCGCCATCGACTGCCCCTGGTGCGGCCCGCCGCGCTTGGGGTCCTGGTATTCGCCCGGGAAGTCGTAGACCTCGAGGTCGGTGTCGACCTTGGCGGCCTCCTTGACCTCGAGGTCGAGGTCGGGCTTGTGCAGGTTGAAGTCGCGGAGGGTCACCTTGCCCGAGCGCAGGCGCCCGCCGAAGCGGAACCGGCGGATGTGCTCGCGGTCCTGCACCGTCCCGCGCGGCGGGTTGAACCACACCGTCGCGGTGCCGTCGATCGGCGAGTGCGCCTGGATCTGGTCCGCCATCACCCACACGTGGCGGCTCTGCTCGTGCTCGAAGAAGTAGAAGATCCCGTCCTCCTCGAGCAATCGACTGACGAATGCCAGGTCCGTCTCGTGGTATTGCACACAGTAGTTGCGCGGCGCGTAGCTGTCGCCGAGCGAGAAGCGGAACCAATCGCGGCGGAGCCCGGCCCGCGTCAGCACCTCGGTCACGATCTGCTCGGTCGTCTTGTCCTGGAACACCCGGCAGTCCTCGCGCAGGCCGAGCTTGTAGGCCCACGGCACGATCGTCAGCTCGTACAGCTGCAGGCCGCGGGTGTAGCCGACGTACTCGGCCTCCGACACGATCCCGTGGACCGGGCGCGGCGACTCGGCCCCGTTCAGCGACAGCAGCGCCGGCTGGCCCAGCAGCGTCTCGGCGTCGAAGTCGAGCCCCGCCGCTTCGACCCGGAATTCGAACAGCGAGGACAGGGCCTCGGTCCCCGACAGCTGGACGACCCGCAGCGGGGCGCCGCCGACCGTCAGATCGAACACGGGCTTGTTCGAGGTGAGCCCGGACGCCGTCGATTCGAGTTCGGAAATGGACATCGGTCGGATCGAGGCGCAAAGCCCCTTCGGGCCGCAGGATACGACCCGGCCCGCGTTGGCGTCAACGCGAGCCGATGCGCCGATTCGAGCGGGTCCGCGCTCACCCTCATGTCATTATCGCTCGCGCCCTGCTGCGATTGGTCGGCCCGCGCGACGCGGCCGCCCGCGATCGCCGTCGCCGAAGTCACGAGTTCTCGGGCGCGCCGTCGGCTCGCCGCTGGCCGGCGACCTCGTGACCTGTCTTTTAGAGCATGTCGAAACAGCGCCGACCGGTCCGCGCATTTGCGCAATCGCTGGACCATGGACGGCGGCGCGAATGCGCTCAGCCCGCGAAACCGCCGGCCGAAAAACATGCCCCTTTGGACATGTCCGAAGAATCACCCGCGCGACGTCGCCAGCCTCGCCGCGTCGGCGACCGGCTGCAGCACCACCCGGGCCAGCCCGCGCAGCAGCGGCTCGCGGGCGATCACCCGCGCGAGCGGCGGGCTGTGGGCGTAATAGAAGCGGACCAGGTCGACGCCGGTCGGCGTGGTCTTCAAGAAATCGTCGCGGAACGCCCGCAGGGCCGCGACCTGGGCCGCCCACGGCGCGCCCCAGGCGGCGGTGGCGAGGAAGCAGAAGGTGTCGACGGTCTGGAACTTCTGCGCCTCGGTGGTGAACTGCGCGGTCGCCAGCGGGCTGCGGTTGGTGCACGCGTCCTCGTAGCGGACCGCGAACTGGTAGGTGTAGTCGGCCCACAGCTCGCCGACCTCGACGGTCACCAGGCCCTCGGTGGTGTTCAGCTCGGCGGCGGCGAAGGTCGACTGGTGGGCCGCGCCGAGCAGCTCCTCGCTCAGCGGCGTGTTGCTGGCGAGCGAGAACACGTCGACCTCCTTGAGCGCGATCGCCGGGTCGGCGGGCGGCGGCAGGCGGAAGCTGACCTGTACGCGGTCGAACGACTCGCTCACCAGCACGAGGTCGTCGACCGGCGCCAGCGTCTGGACCTGCGCGCACGAGCCCCAGCCGTCGTCGGGCGGCTCCTCCGTCGTGCCGTCCGACCCGGTGGCGCCGTCCGACTCGCCGCCGGTGTCGCTCTCGCCGTCGCCGCTGGTGCCGCCCTCGCCCGGGCCGCCGTGCGAGTAGACGCCCCAGCGGAACGTCTCGCCGTTCTTGGTCATCACCCGCAGGCGATCGGCCCCGCTGCCGTTCGCCGCGCTGATGGTCGCGTCGGGCGGGTGCAGCGTGCCCGTCGCCCCGTCCCAGTCGCCGTAGCCGGCGTATTCGACGGCGCCGCGGAAGCCCTTGGTGTGCGGGTCGAACGGCACCGCGTAGACCACCGACGGCTGACCGAGGTACTCGACCCCGTAGGCCGAGAGGTCGGGGTCGACGTAGTGGTCGTTGTCGCGGTCGAAGTCGTACGACCCGTTCTCGTCGGCCTCGACGCCGATCTCGATATAGGCAGTGAGCGGCGCCTCGGCCATCGCCGCCGGCGGCACCATCACCGTCACGAACGCCGCCTGCTCCCCGGGCGGCGTCGCGGCGGTGACCGCGTCGAGGTCGTTGAGCTCCGCGTAGGTCTGGATCTCCTCGGCGTCGACCGCCGGGTCGAACGCGATGAGGTCGTTGCGCGGCGGGTACCAGCTGATGTCGCCCTTCGGGTCGAACTGCCCCTTGTCCGAGTTGAACGCCTTCGGCGACGGGCAGGTCATCGTGTCGACCGAGATGATCTCGTGCTCGGGCGGCGACAGCGGCCGGCAGTAGTAGGGCTCGTCCGACGAGGTGTTCTCGTGGAAGCCGAGCGAGTCGAGGTCGCCGGGGTCCTCGTCGTGCAGGATGATCTTCGGGTACGTCTTGCCGCGCCGGTGGGCCCACACCGGCAGGGCCGACACGCGCGGCCCGTACGGCGCGCGCCAGCTCGACAGGAAGTTCCAGATCCCCGGCCGGTTGCCGATCCCGTACTTCCCCACCGCCTGGGTCACCATCACGTCGTGGACGTATTTGCCCTGCGCGTCCTCGAGCCAGATCGCAATCTGGGCGTTGGCCACCGGCGTGAAGTGGAACTCGACCAGCACCGGCTCCTCCGCCGCGGCCGGCGCCGGCGTCAGCGCCAGCAGGCACACGGCCGTCGGGAGGGTCAGCGAGCGCGGCACGCGGGCGACGATAGCACACTCGCCGCGGCCGTCGCCGACCCCGACCGCGTGCGTCGCGGGCTCGAGGTGGAGCCACGCCGTCGTTCGCGCCGTTCGGTCCGCGCCCGGGTGAAGTCGGGTTCATCGCGCAACCCGCATGCTCCGGCGATCACGCGCCGGTCGTGATCGACGGCCGCGCGCTCAGAAGCGCAGGACCCACGTCAGCCCGGCCGAGCGCGGGCCGAAGGTCGGCGCCACCACGACGCGCTTGGCCGCGGCGCGGCGCTTGAGGCCGATCGCCAGCAGCGCCGCGCCGGCCCCGAGCAGCGCCGGCGCGAGGACCAGGCCGACGGCCGCCATCGCGTTGGCCGACTTGCCGTCGGCGTCGATCTCCGCGCACGCGCCGGTCGCCGCTTTCGGATCCAGCGGGCAGGCGTTGGCGGAGTCGTTGTATTGGCGCTCGGCCTCGCCGACGCGCACGAGGCCGCCGGCGAACAGGCCGAGGCTGGCCAGGCCGAGGCCGAGCGACACGCCGCCGCCGATCGCCAGGGGCCGCCAGGGCTTGCCCGGCGGCGGAGCGTCGACCGGCGCGCTCGGGCCCGGCGGCGTGGCGGGCGGCGCCGGATCTTTCGGCTGCGCGGCCGCGTCGATGGCCTCGCTCGCGGCGCGGAACTGGTCGCGGGTCTCGGCCACCTGGGGCGGCAACGCCTCGCCGGGATAGGCCTCGCCGAACTGCGCCGCATAGCCGTCGAGCGCCGCGAGGCCCTCGCGGACGATGTCGATCCCCGCGCCGTTGTTCACCGACTTGCGGTACGCGTCGGCGATGTAGCTGTAGACCGCCGCGCGGTTGTCCTTGTTGTCGGGCGACTCACGCAGGCGCTCGACCGCGACGGCCCAGGTGCGCGCCGCCGTCAGATACTCGCCGCGGTTGAACTGCTCCTGTCCCTCGCGGAAGCCGATGTCGAACTTCACGAGGTCGTCCGCGGGCGCAGGGGCTGCGCGGACCACGACGGGGCCGAGCGAGAGCGAGGCGCAGAGGGGCCAGGCGAGGAGCGCTTGAATGCGCCCTCGCACGCGACTTCTTCCCATGCGGCGGACCGTAGCACATCCTGTCTGCTCCGCGCGCCACGAACACCCGGGCGTGCGCTCGATTCGAGATCGCGCGGCGCAATAATGCGCCCGACGCTCTCTGCGTTGATGGTCCGCGCGCATTGGTGGTAGGAAGCCTTGAAATGGTGCCTGACCGCGACGCCCAGGTGATCGGCACGGTGCTCGAGAACCGTTATCGCGTGCTCTCTCTGCTGGGCCGCGGCGGCATGGGCGACGTGTACGTCGGCGAAGACACCCGGCTCAGGCGCCGCTGCGCCCTGAAGATCCTCCACGCCAGGTTGGCCACGGACCGCACCAGCGTCGAGCGCTTCCTGCGAGAGGCGCAGATGATCGCCTCGCTCGACCACCCCAACATCGTCGACATCTACTCGTTCGGCGAGGAGCCGTCGGGGCTGGTGTTCTTCGCCATGGAGCTGCTGCAGGGCGTCGACCTCGACGCCCGCCTGCGCCAGCGCGCCGACCGGCCGTTCTCGACCCACGACGCCTGCGTGTGGGCCGCGCAGATCGCCAAGGCCGTCGCCTGCGTCCACGACAACGGCCTCATCCACCGCGACCTCAAGGTCTCGAACGTCTTCCTGGCCCGCAAGCGCGACGGCGAGGAGATCTGCAAGCTGCTCGACTTCGGCATCGCCCGCGCCGAGGACAACTCCGAGCTGACCGAGACCGGCATCACCCTCGGCACGCCGAGCTACATGTCGCCGGAGCAGGTCCGCAACGCCAACGTCGACCGCCGCAGCGACATCTACTCGTTCGGCGTGGTCCTGTTCAAGCTGCTGACCGGCCGCGTCCCGTTCACCGGCGAGGCGATCCAGGTGGCGATGCAGCACTGCGAGACCCCGCCCCCGGCCCCGTCGAGCATCGCCCCGGCCGCCGGCATCTCGCCGGCGCTCGACGCCATTGTCCTCAAGGCCATGGCCAAAAAGCCAGGTGACCGCTATCAGTCGATGCAGGAGGTCGGTGTGGCGCTGGCCGAGCTCCTGCGCCACGAGGCCCCCGAGCTCGCCCCGGTCACCGTCGTCACCCTGCCCCCGCGCGACCCGCAGGCCGCCGTCGCCCCGCCTCCGCGCGCCCCGCAGGCCGCCGTCGCCCCGTCCCCGCGCGAGCCGACCCCCGTGCCCCCGCCCCGGCCGGCGGAGTCGGGCCTCGCCGCCACTCCGCACGACGCCGCCACTCCCGGCGAGGGCACCAAGACCAGCCCCACCACCGCGCTCCCGGCCCCGCAGCAGCGCCGCTCGCAGCGGGGGCTCGCCCTCGCCGGCGCCGGCCTGCTCGGCGTGGCCGCCGTCGCGTTCGCGCTGACCCGCGGCGACGACCCCACGCCCGCGCCGCAGGTCGTCGAATCCCCGCCCGCCGTCGCCGCGCCGACCGCCTCGCCCGAACCTCCGCCGCAGGCGCCCAGGGTCGAGCCGCCGCCGCAACCCGAGGCCCTCCCGCCGCCGCCCGAACAGCCGCCCGAGCCCGCGCCCCAGCCGGAGTCCAAGCCCCCGACGCCCGACGAGGCCCTCCCGCCGCTCGATCCCGAGGTCGAGCCCACGCCCGCCGTCGAGAAGAAGAAGGCCGCCGTCAAACCCGCGGCGCCGGCTGACCCGCTCAAGCAGATCGATCGCAAGGCCCAGAAGTGCCGCAAGACCTACAACGCGGTCGGCGGCCCGAAGATCGTCATCGACTACGCCGTCGGCCTCGACGGCAAGGTCACCCGCTCGGTGCCCTCCGTCAACGACGCCCTCGGCAAGTGCCTCGCCGACGCGGTGCAGTCGACCACCTTCGAGGCCAAGCTGGCGCTCGGCCGCAAGCTGTCCCTCTGACCCGCGAGGGAGCGCCTGCCCCTCGAGGCATGTTCGATCGAACATGCCTATCATGACATGTCTATTTGGACATTCCAAGAGAGACATGCCGCGCGACTCGCCGCCGCCGCGCCGGCGGCTCAGGGCGTCTTGGCCTGCGCGCAGTGGGCGATCGACGAGTTGAACGAGTCCTGGACGATCTTCGCGCGCATGGCCGGGTCCTTGACCGAGGCGAGGCTGGGATAGAACTCGCGGTAGACCGCCAGCGCCGCCTGGCAGTCGCCGGCGCGGCCGAGGCAGGTCGCGGCGGTGTGGAACAGGGCCTGCGGGCTGTCGCGGATCTGCGAGTCCTCCGGCCCCTGCGGCTTGACCCTGGGGATCAGCGCGCGGGCGACGTCGAGGGCCGCCTTGCAGTCCGCGGCGGACCTCTTGTTCATGTACGCGCCGTCGGACAGCTCGAAGTAGGCGCGCAGCAGGCGGTCGCGGTCGGTCGAGTCGCCCCCGCGGCAGCGCATCCCCGCCAGCGATTCGGCGGTGGCCGCGGCCCGCTCGGGGTGCATGTTGGTCTCTTCCTGGTACCACCGCGCGACCCGCTGCTTGCCCTCCTGGCAGCGGCCGATCAGCATCTCGCACATGCCGCGGGTCACGGCCAGGCGCGCGTCGACCTTGGGGTCGATCGCGTGGAGCTCGTCGAGGTCGGCGAGGCAGCCCTTGCCGTCGTCGAAGTTCATCTTGCGCATCGCCGAGGCCACGAGTTCGCCGATCTCGGCCGTCGGCGGCACGTGAGTCACCGGCGGCGGACCCGGCGGAATGGCCTGCACCGGCTCGACCACGACCGTGCCCTCGCACGCGCACTCGCACACCGGGCACCGGTCCTCCACGGGCAACGGGGGCCGCTCGTCGCACGCGGCGGCGCTCCACATCCACGATAGCAACCACCAGGAGCTCCGTCGCACTCGCATCGTCACCTCATTTCAATGGGGCTCTGCTCCGACTCGCACGTCGCCTCGACCTGAGAATCTGTCCGGCACAGCCCGGCTCGGCGAGCGTGAGCGACCCATGACGGGAACAGGACGACTGCAGTGTAGCTCCTGGGAAGCCCGGAGCGAATCGCGGCCGAAGTCGCGCCATACGGGAGGCCCCACCCCGCTCATCCGGAGCTTCACGACCGGTCGCGTGAATTTCCGCCGGATACCACCCGAGCGAAGACCACTTCGAGGTTCAACCCCCGACAGCGGGAGCGAGCGAAGCGGCGCAACCTGACTCGCTCGCTCCCTCGATCGGCGTCGAGCGGGCGCGAAGCTCGATGAGCAGCGAGAGGCGGTGAAGCCTCTCCAGCGCCTTCGGGGCCGCGAGCACCACGTCCTCGCACTCTCGAATTGTAGGGCCGAGAGCTCACCGGCTCCGAACGAGGTGCCCACCAGGCTCATCCTCTCCGAAACCGGCTGTCGCGCCGACGCTCGGCCCCACCTGGCGGAGCCACGCCGCGCGGCCGTCCATGCGACGCGCATCAGGAGGCATGCCCGATCGCACATGCCCCATGGAGCATGTTCTTGAACACATGCCCCGGGCGACATGTCCTTCAGGACTGGCTGGCCTGAGCGCGCCGGCCGGAGCGGGGCTCCTTCTTGCGGGCCGGCGTCGCGCGGGCCTCGGCGATCAGCGCGTGCGCGTGTTCGCGGGCGCTGCTGGTCACGCGCGAGCCGCCGAGCATGCGGGCCAGCTCCTCCACGCGCTCCTCGTCGGACAGCTTGACCACGCGGGTGATCGTGCGGCCGGCCTGGGTGTGCTTCTCGACGCGGAAGTGGGCGTCGGCGAACGCGGCGATCTGCGGCAGGTGGGTGATGCAGAGCACCTGGCGCTGGCGCGACGCCGCGTGCAGGCGGCGGCCGATCGCCTCGGCCACCGCGCCGCCGACCCCGGCGTCGACCTCGTCGAACACGTAGGTCGTGACGCTGTCGCCGGTCGACAGCACGCTCTTGACCGCCAGCAGCACGCGCGACAGCTCGCCGCCCGAGGCGACCCGGTTGAGCGGCGCGACCGGCTCGCCCGGGTTGGCCGAGAACATGAACTCGACCTTGTCGAGCCCGCGCGGCCCGAGCTGCGCCGGCGGCAGCGCCTCCACCCGGGCCTCCAGCCGCGCGCGCGGGATGTGCAGCGCCGCCAGCTCGGCCTCGACCGCGCGCGCCAGCCCCTCGGCGGCCGCGGCCCGGCGGGCGTGCAGCTGCGCCGCGCGCTGCAGGCACTTGCCGAGCAGCTCCTGCTCGCGGGCGTCGAGCGCCTCGAGGTGCGAATCGGCGTGCTCGAGCTGCGACAGCTCGTCGCGCATCGCCGTCAGCCGGGCCGGCAGCGCCTCGAGGTCGCCGCCGTGCTTGCGCTTCAGCGTCTCGAGCTCGTGCAGGCGCTCCTCGACCTGCTCCAGATCACCTGGCTCGAAGGACATCTCGTTGGCGAACCGGGCCGCTGCCGCGGCTGCCTCCTCGCACGCCACCTGGGCCGCGACCAGCTGCTCCTGGATCTCCCCGAGCAGGCGCGAGCTGTCGGCGCCGCGGCGGGCCTCGTCGAGGAGGATCGCCAGGCGGCCCGCGATCGCGTCGTCCGATTCGTAGAGCACGTCGTGGGCCTGGCGGGCGAACGCGGTCCAGCGGTGGGCGTCGCGCAGCAGCACCGCCCGCTGGCGCAGCGCCGCCAGCTCGCCCGGCTCCGGACTGACGCGATCGATCTCCTCGATCTGGAAGCGCAGGAAGTCGGCCCGCGCCGCGCCCTCGGCCGCGCGCCGGCGCAGGTCGGCCGCCGCCTGGGCTGCCGCCTGCCACTCGCGGTACTGCTCGGCGTAGGCCGTGGTCTCGCCGTCGAGCCCGGCGTAGGCGTCGAGCAGATCGATGTGACGGGCGACGTGGGTCAGCGAGTGGTGCTCGTGCTGGCTGCAGATGTCGATGAGCTGCTCGCCGACCCGCTCGAGCATCCCCTGGGTGGTGAGCACCGCCTGGACCACCGAGCGCCCGCGGCCGGCCCGGCCGACCACCCGCTCGAGCACCAGCGCCTCGCGGCCCTCGCCGATCCCCAGCTCGTCGAGCGCCGGCGCCAGCCGCCGCAGCGACCCGGCGTCGAGCTCGAACTGCGCGCTGGCCCGGGCCGCGTCGGCCCCCTGGCGCACGATCTCGGCCCGCCCGCGGGCCCCTCGCAGCAGCGCCAGGGCGTCGACGATGATCGACTTGCCCGCGCCCGTCTCACCGGTGAGCACGTTCATCCCGCGCCCCAGCTCGAGGGCGACGTCGTCGAGCAGGGCGAGCCCGCGGATGTGCAGATAGCTGAGCACGACGGCGCTATAGCATGCGCACCGCCGCGCGTCAGCGCGTCAGCGCGTGCGGCCGCCGGTGCCGGCGCTCCAGCCGAGTTTGGTCGCCAGCACCCGGAACACGCTGTACTCCGGGGGGCACAGGCGCAGCGGGTCCGGCGCGGCGTCGATGACGACGCGATCGCCGAGCTCGAGCGACACGCTGGTCTGGCCGTCGATCGTCAAGAAGGCTCCGCCCTCGACCGGGCCCTCGTAGGTGATCTCGATCAGCGACGCGGCGTCGACGACCACCGGCCGGTGCGTCAGGCTGTGCGGGCAGATCGGCGAGATCGTGAAGGCAGTCGCCGACGGAGCGACGATCGGGCCCCCGGCCGCCAGGTTGTAGGCGGTCGAGCCCATCGGCGTGCACACGATCAACCCGTCGGCCTTGTAGGTCGCCATGAACTGGCCGCCGACGTCGGTCGCCAGCGACAACAGCCGCGGGAATTCGCCGTGCTTGATGTACGCGTCGTTGCAGGCCGTCTCGCGCAGGAACACCCGGCCGCCGCGCTGCAGCTCGACCTGCATGCGCAGCCGCGGCTCCCACGCCAGCTCGCCGTGGACCGCCGCCGCCAGCCCGATCTCCCCCTGCTCCGCCTGGTACGCGGTGAGGAAGCCGAGGTCGCCGAGGTTGATGCCCAGCACCGGCACGCCGGCGTCGGCCGCCCACCGGCTGGCGCGCAGCAGCGTGCCGTCGCCGCCGAGCGCCACCACCAGGTCGCAGTCCTCGGCCATGCCCTCGCAGTTCGGTACGACCTCGGCGCCCTCGCGCCGCAGCGCCTCGGCGCCGTCGCCCTCGAGCAGCGCGCACACCTTGACCGCGACGGCGTGCTCGCGCAGCCAGCGGGTGGCGTTGACGGTCGCCTCGAACGCCCGCGCTCCGTCGCGCGGATAAAGGAGGACGCGGCGGACCGCGGGGATGGGCACACGCTTCGACATCAGTCGTCGGGCGAGTAGAGGTAACCCTGGTGCTGGAACAGGCAGATCTTGCCGCCCTGCTCGCGCCGGGCCCGCTCGAGCGCCGCGTCGACCAGGTCGAGGAGGTCCTGCAGCGAGCGGGTGTCCTTGTTGGGATAGAACGACACCCCGATCGACACCGAGAAGCCGTTGACTGCGGCGGCGCGGGCCGCCGAGGGGTGAAGCAGCGGCCGCCGGGCCTCGCGCGCCACCCGCTCGGCGACCGTCAGCGCCCCGGGGAAGTGCGTGTTGGGCAGCACCAGCAAGAAGCCGCGGTCGTCGGTGCGGTGCACGAGGTCGATCTTGCGGACGTTGCCCTCGATGATCGCGTGCAGCGCCGGCGTCAGCTCGACCGCCGGCCGCGCACTCTCGGCGACCTCGTCGACCTCGACCCGCAGGCAGGCCAGCGGGTCGCTGTAGCGCTCGGCCCGCTCGAACTCCTCCTGGAGGCGGCGGCGGAACTCGTCGGGCGGCAGCACGACCCGCCGCGCCCGCGGCCCGTCGCCCTCGGCGCCGTCGCCGAGCGAGAACTGCGCCCGGGTCCGCAGCAGCACGTCGATGCGCGCGCGCAGCTCGTCGGCGTTGTAAGGCTTGCCGAGGTAGTCGTCGGCGCCGCTGCGGAGGCCCTCGACGCGGGCGTTGACCGAGTTGCGGGTGCTGACCATGAGGACCGGCAGGAACCCGCTGGCCTTGGCCTTGAGGATCCGGCACACCTCGAGGCCGCCGATCTTGGGCATGACGACGTCGAGCATGACCAGCGCCGGGCGCTCCCGGTTGAACAGCTCGAGCACCTGCTGCCCGTCGGTCGCCTCGACCACCACGAAGCCCGCGTCGGTGAGGACCGAGCGGGCCGTCGCGCGATCTCCCGGCGAATCGTCGGCGACCAGGATCTTCACGCCGGAGCTGGATGGGGCCGCCGTCACGCCGTTCAGCTTACCTTCAGGCCCGCCGGGCCGTGACCCTTCAGGCACCCGAAGGGCCGAGGGGGTTGTGTCTGGCCGCGAACCACTGCCCCCAGTATGGCCGAGTCGCCGCCGGGGGCCCAGCCCTCCCCGCGGCGGGGGTCCCGGTAGAGATCGCCCATCCGCGACCGCCGCCGGGCATGTGAGTCTGAGCCCGAACCTCGCGCGCCGTCCCGGTCAGGAGCCTTGCGAGCGACGCTCACGCCGCGTCCTGCGCTTGACAGCCCCGGGGTGCTCGCGTATCCATCCCCGTCCCATGGGTACGCACTACCCCAATCCCGCCGATATCCGCCGCGACTGGCTGCTGATCGACCTCACCGGTCTCACGGTCGGCCGCGCTGCCAGTCAGATCGCCAACATCCTTCGCGGCAAGCACAAGGCCACGTTCACCCCGCATCTCGATGTGGGTGACTTCGTGATCTGCATCAACGCCGACAAGGTCAAGCTCACCGGCGACAAGCTCGACAAGAAGTTTTACTACTTCAACTCGGGCTTCCCGGGCGGCATGAAGTCCGCCTCGGCGCGCACCCTGCTCGCCAAGAAGCCGGAAGAGCTGATCACCATCGCCGTCCGCCGCATGCTTCCCCGCTCGCCGCTGGGTCGCGCCACCGTGAGCAAGCTCAAGGTGTTCGCCGGGCCCGAGCACAACCACCAGGCGCAGCAGCCCAAGCCTTACAAGCTCCCGTTCTGAACTCCAGTCTCATTCCACGGTTCGTCTCATGGCCAAAGACACGATGAAGTACTACGCCACCGGCCGCCGCAAGAGCGCGGTCGCCCGCGTGTGGCTGTTCCCCGGCGAAGGCAAGATCCTGATCAACCGCCGCGAGGCTGACAGCTACCTCTGCCGCCCGACCAACCTCAAGCTCATCGAGCAGCCCCTGGTCGCCGCCGGTAGCCGCGAGAAGTACGACGTGTGGGCCACCGCCAACGGCGGCGGTCTGTCCGGCCAGGCCGGCGCGATCCGCCTCGGCATCGCCCGCGCTCTCCTCCAGGTCGACCCCGAGGCCCGCAGTGCCCTCAAGCACGCCGGCTACCTCACCCGCGACTCCCGCGCCGTCGAGCGCAAGAAGTACGGCCGCGCCGGCGCCCGCCGTCGCTTCCAGTTCAGCAAGCGCTGAGCCCTACCGCGGCTCATGGTCCGAGAGCGGAGCCTCACAGCTCCGCTCTCGCTGCTTTCGGCTCCCGCACTCGAGTTCTCTCCCGCCGCATGTCCCAGGCGCCTTGCGCACTCGGACATGTCCTGCGGAGCAGGTTCAAGAGATGCGGTGACTCGCCGCTGCCGCCGCCCCGGAGGGCACGCCCTGGGCACCGCGCACGGTCCCGGCCAGCCGGCACCCCCCCCGTCCGTCCTGTCCGGTCGCGCCTCGGCCCGCACGCCGACATGTCCTTCGGGCCACGTGAACTTTCGCGGCCACCTGACGAACGCCGCCGGCGTCCTGGCCAGCTCGCACACACCGACACCCGACCGGTCGCGCCTCGGCCCGCGCGCCGACATGTCCTTCGGGCCACGTGAACTTTCGCGGCCACCTGACGAACGCCGCCGGCGTCCTGGCCAGCTCGCACACACCGACACCCGACCGGTCGCGCCTCGGCCCGCGCGCCGACATGTCCTTCGGGCCACGTGAACTTTCGCGGCCACCTGGCGAACGCCGCCGACCGTCCTGGCCTGGCCGGTCGCTCGGCCAGCGCGCCCACATGTCCTTCGGGCCACGTGAATGTTCGCGGCCACTTGGCGAACACCGACGTCTCTCCTGGCCAGCTCGCACCCACCGAAGCTCGACCGGTCGCGCCTCGGCCCGCACGCCGATATGTCCTTCGGGCCATGTGAACTTTCGCGGCCACCTGGCGAACGCCGCCGACCGTCCTGGCCAGTTCGCACCCACCGACGCTCGTCCTGGCCGGCCAGCGCGCCGACATGTCCTTCGGGCCACGTGAATGTTGGCGGCAACCTGGCGAGTGTCGACAACCATCCTGTCCAGCTCACACATACCGACGCCCGTCCTGACTGTCCCGCCAGGCCGACATGTCCTTCGGGCCACACAAACGTTCACGGCCACCTGACGAACACCGACGGCCATCCTGGCCGGTCACGCCTCGGCCGCGAGCCGACATGTCCTTCGAGCCGCCCAACCGCTCGAGGCAACCTGGCGAACACCGAGATCCGTCCTCGCCGGTCCCGGCCCCTGAGCGGACATGTCCTTCGACCCCCGAACGCTCGGGAGAACGCCGACGACCCGGCTCTCGCCTCCACCAGTCGCGCCTCCGCTGCAGCCTCGTCCGGACGCTCCGCGAGCCCGCGAGCAGACCTGTCCTTCGGACCACACGCGCCCCTCCCCCTCGGACCGACTCAAGCGTTCGCTGACGAGCCGCCCCTCGCATCAGCCCGACGATCACCACCTCATGGCGCGCGGCGCGGCGAAACGACATGTCCTTCGAGACATATCATTCCACCCACTGCTCGCCCTCGGACGGAACCACTCGGCTTCGGGCGCGAGCCTCCGGCGGCCAAGTGTATCGAGCTGCGGCCCGAACCAGCCACGGCACTGCGCCCTCCGCCGGCAGCCGCGGGGGATCACCTCACCGAGCGCGCTGTGTCCTCGAGCACGCTCCAATAGGAAAGCGGCCTGACAACCGCCGAGCAGCTCACCAGACCACGCGCCAACGGCACCCTGCTGCGACAGCGGCGGTCCCGAAGAACCACCGCTCGGCGGGCCTAGTCCTCCATGTCCAGATCGCCGTCGCCTTCCTCGTGGCGGCGGCGGCCGCGGCCGCTGCGGCGCTTCGCACGGTCTTCGGCCTCGTCGCGGTCGCGTCCGCGGTCGCGGTCGCGGTCACGCCGCCCGCGGCTCTCGGACGGAGCGGGAGCGGGTGGCGGGGCCGACGCGAAGCCCCTCGCGGGCGGGCCGCCGCGATCGTAGCTCGGGCCCGAGTCGAAGTTGCGAGGCGGGCGCCCCTGTCCGGCGGGAGGGCCGGAGGGACGCGGCGAGAACCCGCGATCACCCGCGGGGGCCTCGCGTGGCGGCTGCGGGCGCGAATCGGGCGCGCCGCGGTCGTAGTTCGGGCGGCCGGGTCCGCCGAATCCGCGTGGGCCATCCGCCGAGCGCGGCGGTCCGTCAGGACGCGGCCCGCGGGGCTTGTCCTCGGCGACGCTCACGCGGATCTGCCGCATGTCGAGCGTCGCACCGTCCATCGCTTGCATCGCCGACTCGCTGTCGGCCGGGTTCTGGAACGCGACGAAGCCGAAGCCCCGCGAACGTCCGGTCTCGCGGTCCGTCACGACCTTCGCCTCGGTGACCGTACCGAAGTGGCCAAATGCTGCTCTCAACCCCTCGTCGGTCGTGTTCCAGCTGAGCCCACCGACAAATAATTTCCTAGCCATTCTCTCTTCGCTCTGTCGCGCGTGCGCGCGGCGCCTCACTTCGGATGCTGCTCGCGATCCCTGTCTCTGTCAATCCGCGCCCCGTCCTGCGGCGCAGACGGCCCTCGCTCTCCCCTCGCTCCATCCTCGCTGCCACCTTCGCTGGCGCCACAAGCGGGGTCGAAATGTCGTACAACCCCTCGGTCTTTAGGGCCTGCGGCCCCGAACTGCGTCACGCCCCCGCGCCCGGCGCCGGCGCGCCCCCTCCCCGGACGGCACCCGCTTCATGTTCTTCTCACGCCACGAAATGATCCTCGCGGCCCTGGAGACGCCGCGCCTGATCGAGCTCGCCCGCGTCCTTCAGATCCCCGAGCCCGCGCAGCGCCAGCGGGGGCAACTCATCGACCTCCTCTGCACCGCCCGTTATCACCAGTTCCGCGGCTTCCTCGAGCGACTGAGTGTCCTCGAGCTGCGAGGGATCTGCGAATTCGTCGGCCTGCACGACGCTTACGGCGATCCGGCCGACCTCATCGACCGCCTCCTCTTCACCGACGGCCGCTCGCCGGCGCCCCCGCCCGCACCTGCGGCTCCGGGGGCCCCCGCACCGCCCGCTGCGGGCGCGCCGGCGGCCCCACCCAAGAAGCGCGGAGCCAAGGGCCAGGCGCGGGGCGAGCTCGGCTTCGAGGCCACGCTGTGGCAGGCCGCCGATCGCCTGCGCAGCAACATGGACGCGGCCGAATACAAGCACGTCGTGCTCGGCCTCCTCTTCCTCAAGTTCGTCAGCGAGGCCGGCCCGCCGCTGCGCGCCGCGGGCGCCAAAGCGCCGCCGACCCGCGGCTTCAAGGTCCCGGCGGCGGCGCGCTGGGACACGCTGCTCGGCAAGGCTCGCTCGCCGCTGTTAGGTCGCGACCTCGACCAGGCGATGGCCGCGATCGAGGCCCAGAACCCGACCCTGCGCGGGATCTTGCCGCAGATCTACCAGCGCCCCGGCCTCGACGCGGCGCGCCTCGGCGAGCTGCTGCACCTGCTCGATGACATCCCCGATTTGGGGTCACAAGGCCGCAAGGCGCACGACGTCCTCGGTCGCGTCTACGAGTACTTCCTCACCTGCTTCGCCTCGGCCGAGGGTCGCAACGGCGGCCAGTTCTACACCCCGCCGAGCGTCGTCGGCCTGCTCGTCGCCCTGCTCGCGCCGACCCGCGGCACCATCTACGACCCCGCGTGCGGCTCGGGCGGCATGTTCGTGCAGAGCGAGCGCTACTTCGAGGAGCACGGCGGTCACCGCGGCGAGCTCAAGATCGTCGGCCAGGAGTCGAACCCGACCACCTGGCGGCTCGCCCGCACGAACCTCGCCATCCGCGGCATCGAGGGCGACCTCGGAGCTGAACCTTCGGACAGCTTCATGCGCGACCTCCACGCCGACCTGCGCGCGGACTACATCCTTGCCAACCCGCCGTTCAACGCGCGCGCCTGGGGAGCGACCGCGCTGGCCGACGACCCGCGGTTCTGCTTCGGCCTGCCGCCCGACGCCAACGCCAACTTCGCGTGGGTGCAGCACATCCTCTACCACCTTGCGCCGCAGGGCCTCGCCGGCCTCGTGCTCGCCAACGGCTCTTTGACCGTCGGCGGCCGCGAGGGCGAGATCCGGCGCCGGATCGTCGAGGCCGACCTCGTCGACGGCATCATCGCCCTGCCTGCCCGCCTCTTCTACAGCACCGCCATCCCCGTGTGCCTGTGGCTGCTCGCCCGCGACAAGGCCAGCGGCCGCGACCGCCGCGGCAAGGTCCTCATGATCGACGCCCGCGACATGGGCGCGATGCTCGACCGCACCCACCTGGCCCTCCGCCCCGAGGAGCTGGCCGAGATCGCCGGCATCTACCACGCCTGGCGCGGAGCACCTGTCTCCGAGAGCATGTCCCAGCGGCCATACGCCGACGTGCCCGGCCGCTGCCGCGCCGTCGACCTGCCGACCCTCGCCGAGCACGAGTTCATCCTCGCGCCGACGCGGCACGTGCGGCCGGCCGAGGCGGCCAACGCCGCGCCGGCGTTCGCCGAGCAGTTCGCCGGCCTGCGCCGTGACCTGCTCGAGCAGATCGACCGGGCCGCCGCGCTCGACCGCGAGATCGCCGACGCGCTGGCCCGGGTCGAGGTCCCGTGAGCGCGCCGGCCCACTGGGTGCGGTGCACCCTCGACACGATCAAGGCCGACAGCGAGAACGCGATCGCCGGCGGCCCGTTCGGCTCCGACCTCACCCAGGCCGATTACGTCGACGATCCCGACGGCGTGCCGGTCATCCGCGGCTGCAACCTCGGCCACGGCGAGCGGCGCTTCTACCCCGACGAGCTGGTGTTCGTGCACCCGAGCAAGGCCGACGCCCTGCGGCGCTCGCAGGCCTACCCGGGCGACGTCATCTTCACCCAGCGCGGCACCGTCTCGCAGGTCGGCCTCGTCCCCGACGACCTGCCGTGGCGGCGCTTCCTGCTGTCGCAGAGCCAGATGAAGCTGACCTGCGACCTCGCGCGGGCCGACCCCGAGTACGTCTATTACTGGTGCCGCTCGCCCGAGGTCCAGCGCTACGTCGAGAACTGGACCATCGCCGCCGGCGTCCCGCACACCAACCTCAGCACCCTGCGACAGACCCCGCTGCTGCTCCCGCCGCTCGAAGAGCAGCGGTCCATCGCCGGCGCCCTCTCGGCCCTCGACCGCCGGATCAGCCTGTGCGACGACCAGCGGGCCGTCCTCGTCCAGCTCGTCGACCTGCTCTTTCGTACATGGTTCATCGACCATGCGCCGACCGCCGACAAGGAGAACGGCCTGCGCCACCCGACCGTCGACGAGGCGCTGTACAGCCGGCTCGCCCCCGCCTTCACCGTCGAGAACGACCGCCGGTTCCCGCTCGCCTACCGCCTGCTGCCGCTGACCGAGCTGGCCGAGTTCCAGAACGGCAGCGCGTTCGGCCTGGACGACTTCAGCCCCGCCGGCGAGGGCCTGCCGATCATCAAGATCGGCGAGCTCAAGCAGGGCATCACCCGCCAGACCCGCTACTGCACCCGCCGCGACGGCGGCCGCCGGATCGACCGCGGCGACCTCCTGCTGTCCTGGTCCGGCAACCCCGACACCTCGATCGACACCTTCCTCTACTTCGGCGGCCCCGCCTGGCTCAACCAGCACATCTTCAAGGTCGCCACCAAGCGCCCGGAGGACCGCGCCTACATGTTCGGCCTCCTCCGCAGCCTCAAGCCGCAGCTGCTCGCCTTCGCCCGCGCCAAGCAGACCACCGGCCTCGGCCACGTCACCCTCAAGGACATGCGCACCGTCGTCGTCGAGTACCCGCCGGTGATGATGCGCGACGCCTTCGACGCCCTCACCGCCCCCTACTTCGCCAAGATCGGCGCCTGCGACGAGCTCCGCGCCGCCCTCATCGCCGCCCGCGACGAGCTGCTGCTCCGCCTCATGTCCGCCGACGCCCGCCTGCGCCCGTGAGCGGGGCGCAGAAGCGACATGTCCGCGAGGACATGTTGCCCTCGTCCGCGTCGACGGACCGTGGCTCGGACCGCGCGCCGGGGGTATCGTCGCCGCCGGGCCGGCGCCCTCGCGGCCCACGCTCCCTTCGCCCGCGGAGGCTCCTCGATGAAGAAGCTCGTACGGATCTGCGCCCTCTTCAACGCGAGCATGATCCTCGCGTTCCTCGTCCCCGGCGTCCTGCCGCTGCTCGGCATCGCCGCCCCGCCCTCGCCGTTCTGGCTGTGGCTGCCGTCCCTGCTGGCCCTGTTCAGCGTGCTCGTGCTGTGGCTGTCCGCCGAGGATCTGCGCCGCTACGGCACCTTCCCCTACTGGAGCGGGCTGAGCCGCCTCGCCTTCTTCGCCCTCACCTTCGCCCTCGACTTCCCCGCCACCGCCGGCCAGATCGTCGCCCTGATCGCCCTCGTCGACCTCGTCCTCGGCCTCGCCTGCGTCCTCGGCCTGCCGCGCGCCACCGGTCGCACCCCGCTGCAGCTGCTGCTCCACCGCGGCGTCGGTCGGTGAGGCCGGCCGCGAATCACATGTCCTTCGCGACATGTCCATGAGTGCATACGGCCGATAGCTCGGCCGACGCTCGAAGTCGCGTCATCGCGCGCGCGCGGCCGTCCCCTGCCCGACGGCCCGCGCCCGCGCTACAGTCGCCCGCATGCTCGCCCGTCGCGCCTGCGCCGCGCTCCTGCTCGGCGCCTGTTCGTCCGCCCCCTCGACCACCGACGCCTCGTCCAGCACCGCCGACCCGAGCACCAGCACCGCCACGACCACGACGACCGCCCCGACGACGACCGCCGAATCGACCACCGCCGAGCCGGCGGGTTGGTCGGTCGCGCTCGAGCTCGGCGTCGACAAGGGCGCGCTGTTCAGCGTGTGGG
Source organism: Nannocystis punicea (assembly GCF_026965555.1). Taxonomy (GTDB): domain Bacteria; phylum Myxococcota_A; class Polyangia; order Nannocystales; family Nannocystaceae; genus Nannocystis; species Nannocystis punicea. Next base: position 9,500,316 of record NZ_CP114040.1, read on the forward strand.
GCCCGCAGCCGGACGACGTGATCGCCGTCGGCGGCCAGGGCGTCGGCCCGAGCTCGAAGGGCCTCGCGCTGCGCTGGGACGGCGTCGCCTGGACCGAGCTCGCGCTGCCGCCGGGGACCACGCGCCTGCACTGGCTCGCCGGCGTGGGCGACGCCCTGTGGGCCGTCGGCGAGGCAGGCGCGGCGATCCGGCGCGACGGCGACGCCTGGACGACGATCGACACCGGCGTCGACGTGCCGCTGTGGGGCATCTGGGGCGCCGGCCCCGACGCGATCTGGAGCGTCGGCGGCGACGGCTTCGTCGGCGGCCCCTCGGTGCTGCGCTGGGACGGCGACGCCTGGACACCCGAGAGCCTGCCGCCGCTGCCCGAGGACTGCCACGCCCTGTTCAAGCTCGTCGGCACCGGCACCGCCGACGTCACCGCAGTGGGCGACCTCGGCGTCGTGTTGCAATACGACGGCGCCGCCTGGACGCAGCAGGACGTCGGCTCGATCGCCGACCTCATCAGCGTCAGCGGCCCCGCGAGCGCGCGCCTGGCCGTCGGCGGGCGAGCGAACGCGCGACTGGCCTGGTGGGACGGCCAGCAGTGGACCGGCGCGACGCTCGATCGGCCCGGCCTCTCGGGCGTGTGGATCGGCAACGACGGCGCAGGCTTCATCACCGGCTCGGCCGGACAGATCTTGCACATCACCGCGGGCAGCCTCGAGCCCGAGCCCGAGGCCAGCCCGACCAACCTGCTGCTCCACGCCGCCTTCGGCTTCGCGGAGGGGCCGCGCTTCGCGGTCGGGGGCAACCTCGCCGGCATGCCGCCGCACGTCGGCGTCGTCCTCCAGCACCCGGGCCCGTGAGCGCGTACCATGCGTCATGCGCTTGAACTTGCAGCCCCTCGCGCTCCTGCTCGCGATCCCCGCGTGCACCCCCGAGCAAGGCACGACCTCCGACGCGCCTTCGACCACGACCACGAGCGAGACGTCCAGCCCGAGCACCACCACCGGCGACGACACCACGACCTCCGCCGCGACCACCGATTCGCCGACCACCGATTCGCCGACCACCACCACGACCACCACCGACACCGGCAGCACCACGGGTGAGCCCGGCTACTGCTGGGGCTTCGACGCCGACGCCCCCGCGCCCTTCCTCGAGCTGTACGACTTCCAGGACAACCCGCTGGCCGAGGGCATCACCCTCCCGCTCGAGTGCGGCGGCCAGGGTTCGTGGATGTTCGGCCTCTACCCCGAGTTCGGCGGCTACCTGCCGACGAGCGACTCGGTGAGCTTCGACGTGACGGTCGACGTCGAGGGCTACAACATCAACCCTGCCGGCCACTTCTTCAGCGGCGAGGTCTGGTACTACGTCGGCTGCGACGACGTCCTCGGCGGCGTCCTCGGCGTGGTCCCGATCATCCCGCCCGACGAGCTCCCCGACCCCGCCGTCCTCGACGGCCTGTCCGCCCAGGTCCACGTCGAGCTCGACGCCGGCGGCCAGACCGTCAGCTTCGACGCGACCATGCCCCTGTCCGCGCCCATGGAAGTGACGCAGAACGGCTGTATGTTCGGGCTCGCCGACCCGCCGCACGACCTGCGCGCGCGGCTCTGATCGACCTGTCCCTTCGGACACTCGCCGCGCGCGTGGCCCCGCGGCGCGAACCATGCGATGGATCGCTCCGTGAAGATGTACATCCTGATCCGCGCCGACGTCCCGCTCGGGTTCGCCATGGTCGCGTGCGCGCACGCCTCGCTGGCCGCCTACCTGCGCTTCCGCGACGAGCCGGAGGTCGCGGAGTGGCTCGCCGGCCCGTTCCGCAAGGTCGTGTGCAAGGTCGGCGACGCCGAATTCGCGGCCGCCCGGGCGGCAGGCGACTTCGTCGTGATCACCGAGTCCGCCCTCGACGGCGCCGAGGTGGCCCTCGCCTTCAAGCCGCGGGCCGAGTGGCCGCGGGCCTTCCAGTTCTTCCCGCTGTACCGACAATAGTGAATGCCACGACCCGCGAATCGTGGCATCCGGCGTGAGCTCGGGCTCGCCGCCGGTCGACGGGGCGTCACGCCGCGTCGACCGGCGGCGCCGGGCTCACGCGCCCTCGCAGACCTTCATCGTGCCGTCGAACGCCTGGGCCGTCTGGCACACGTCGACGGTCGAGCAGCCGCAGGTGCCGTCGTAGCACTTGTCGGAGTACATCGTGCCGGCGCAGTCCGAGTCCTGACCGCAGCCGCAGACGCCGGCGTTGCAGACGGCGAAGCCGGGGAAGCCCGACGCGGTGCAGTCCGCGTCCGAGCCGCACTCGCAGCGACCGGTGCCGGTGTTGCACACCGGGTGGCCGCCCTGCGCCGGGCAGTCGGTGTTGGCCTCGCACGGGTCGAAGCAGACCTCGTTCTCGCACTTGGCCCCGGTCTTGCCGCAGACGGCGATCTGGGCCCCGCCCTCGATCGGGTCGGCCATGAGCTGTTCCTGCGTCAGGGTCTCGCACATGATGAAGTCGCTCGGGACGATCGCGCACTTGCCGACGCCGTCGCCGATGTTGACGCAGGCGTAGCCCATCATGCAGTCCGCCTGGGCCGCGCAGTCGAGCACCCAGCCGCTGATGGTCGCGTTGCACTGCGTGTCGGTCGAGCACTTGAAGGACTCGTTGACGCAGCGGCTGTTCTGGCAGGTGTAGCCCATGTCGACGCCCCCGAGGGTGCAGTCGGCATCGCCCGCGCACTCCTCCTGGCAGAACTGGCCCGAGCCGCCGTTGGTCTCGCCCTCCGTCGTCGGGCCCGCGGTCGTCGGCACGGTCTCGGTCTCGGAGGACTCGGTGGCGGCCGAGGTCTCGGTGCCGGCCGTGCCCTCCGTGCCCTCCGTGCCGGCCATCGTCGCGCCCATCGTCTGCGAGGCCTGCGTGGGCTGCGAGGACTGAGTCGTCTCCGTAGCGACGCCCGAGGTCTCCGTATCGCCACCCTTGTCGTCACCGCAGGCGAGCGGAGCGAGCAGAGCCACGAACAGAGGAATCACCGGCGTCTTCACAAGAAATGAGAGTTGCATGGCCGCGAGGGTACATCACGTGGCCGCCGCCGGCCACGGGCGACATCGCAATGAGCGATGTGTTCTTTGAGACATATAGAACATGTTCTGCTCGCTCGCCCGCGTTTGCATGATTTTTTCGAACCGCCGTGAATATCCACAGCGAGCCCGGCTCCCGGCCTCGCAGGCGCGTCTCGTAGAACGCGCAGCGAGCTCGGCCGTGCGCGCCCGCAATCACTGCACGCGTCGGTGTGGCGCAATGCGAGCTATCCGGCGAATGCACGCTGCTCGCCGGCCGCTGCGGTTACCGGGGTTTCGGCAGAATCTTCGGTTTGCCGGCTCGCGCGATCCGCCGGACAAACGGCCGAAAACACGGCTCCGTGCGCGCCCGTGCTCGGCCGTCGTGCGAACCCCGGGCGAGCCCGCGCCCTCGCCCACGCGGTCTCGTCATTCATTCGCGCCGCGCGTTCGATCACGTCCGCCGCGGACGATCGTCACATCGCCGCCACCGCGTCGTGGACTCGCTCGAGCGCCAGGCCGAAGGCGAACCACACCGGCACATAGTCGAACCGGATGAGGCCGTGGAGGTGGTAGCGCGAATAGCTGTAGTCCCACGGGCAGCGCCCGGTCAATCGACAGAGCGCCGCCCCGCCCACGTATTCGACGGCGAAGATCAGCACCGTCCAGACCGCCCCGCGCCCCAGCCACGGCCAGCTGCGGAGCGCGTCGTGCAGGGGCTCGAACAGCAGGCCGCCGACGCCGTACAGCGGGAACATCCACAGGTACGTGTGACCGAGCAGCCGCAGGCGTTGCTCGCGGCTCAGCTTCAGCTGCCCGGCGTCGTCGCCCAGGTCGCCGCGCACGCCCGTGACCAGCGCGTACAACGCGGTCCAGAGGATCTCCGCGCACCAGCCGAACGCTCCGTACACCAGAAGGTGGGTCATGAGGACCTCGCACGACGTCCAGCCTGAGATGACGCCGTCTCACGGCGCCGCAAGCGGCCTACACCGCCGGCACCGCGACGCCCGGGCCTTCGCGCGACGGCGAGCGAATACGGCGTCGAACCGCGAGCAGCCGGCCCCGGACGCCAGGCCTCGCGCGGCCGGCGGCGCGGCCCTGCGGCGACCGGCCGTGGCCCGCCGGCGAGCTGACTTGCGCGAGCGGTCGCTCGCCCGCCGGACGAGGGCGGCCCCCTCGTCCGCCGGTGCGGCCCCCGGTACTTTCTCTCGGGACATGCTCCATGGAGCATGTCCCGAGTGACAGATCTTCAGATCGCCGCCGGCAGGTCCCAGCTCTGGATCATGCCCTCCTGCACCTGCAGGTATTTGGCCGGCACATAGTAGAGCTTGCCGCTCGGGCTGACGGCCACGCGCCCCCGGTCGGGCATGGTGGCGAACACCTCGAACACCCCGGTGAAGGGCTCGACGGCCAGGACCTCGAGCGAGGACATCGAGGCGTAGACGAGGCCGGTGAACGAGTCATGGCTGAGCCCGGTGACGTGCGCCCCCAGCTCCGTGACCAGCTCCGACTCCTTGGTGAACACGTTGTAGCGGTAGAGCGCCCCGCCCTCGACCGCGACCAGCAGGTGCGCGGGGCTCACCGGCGCCGACGCCGTCACGCGGGCCGGGAAGTTGTGGACCACCGCCACGGTCGCCTGCACGAGGTCGGCGGTGTTGTACTCGCCGTTGGCGGTGCTGTTGCCGACGTAGAGCACGCGGTCCTCGCCCCACGTGAGGCCCTGCGGCCCGGCGTCGGCGACCGGCGCCATGAACGGGCCGGTGCCGCTGGTCTCCGTCGCCGGGATGACGATCGGCAGCGGATCGTCGGGGTCGTCCTCGACCAGGCGGGCCACGCCCTGGATGATGTCGCCGAGGCAGCCGCCGATGCACGTGTACGTGATCGCCACCTCGCCCAGCCCCTCGACCGCCTGCGGCGGCGCGACCGGTCCGGCGGCCACCGGCGGGACCTCGTGCAGCTGCGGGATCGTCAACCGCCGCAGCACCTTGACCTCGCCCATGTCGAGGTTCGACACACCTGGCCATTCGGTCAGCTCGCCGTCCGGCCGCAGCCGCCGCAGGTAATCGGTGCCGCTGCGCAGCGTCACCATCCACGCCGTGCAATCGTCGGCGAAGTCGATGCCCATGATCTTCTCCGCGAACGGCCCGTTGAGCAGCTCGAGGCTCGGGTCCTGGCACTCCACCGGCCGGTCGCACGCGCACGCGGACCCCCAGCACGCGCCCGCGCTCGTGCAGGCGACGTCGGCGCACGGCGCCACCGGCACGCAGCTGCCCTGGCCGTCGCACACGCTGCCCGGGCCGCACTGCTCGTCGCCGCACGCCTCGCTCGCGCCGGCCAGAGTGCACGCGTCGGCGGGCGCGTGGCAGGTGCCGGAGATGACGTCGCAGACCTGTCCCCGCGGACAGGGGTCCGGATCTTGCCCCTGGCACAGGGTGACGCACCGGTCGTCGACGCACTGCTGATTCGGCTCGCTGCACACCCCGCAGCCGACCGGCTCGCTGGTCGCCGTCGATTCGCCGGAGGTGGGCCCGGTCGTGCCGGTCGTCGCGGCGGTGGCGCTCTCGGAGCCGCCCTCGCTCGTCGTCGTCGTCGTCGGCGCCGAGGTCGCGGTGGTCGACAGCCCCTCGCTGGTCGCGCCCGTCGGCGTCATCGTCGAGCCCGCGGTCAGCGTCGCCGCGCCGGAATCGGCCCGCCCGTCGTCGCCGCAGCCCGCCACGCCCAAACAACCCACCACCACACTCCCCACGATCCATCGCTGCATTGTCCGCCGCACCCCTCCGCGCCGACGCTATCACGTCGCCGCGGGCGACTGCGCGCGCCGCCGAGCCCCACGGCCGCGGACCGCGCGAACTCCCGAGCGCCCCGGCGCCCGCAGAAGACGACGCACGGCGTCGAGGCGCGACCGATCCGATTGCGAGGGAGACCGACTGTCCATCCATAAGAGGCCGCCGCCCTGACTGCCCACAATCCATTCTCTATTGAAATTTCGCCCTGCGCGGCACGCGTGAGCGCCCTCGCGGTTCGCTCCGGTGATCGATACGCGCAGCACCGGCCACGTACTCCTCCCCAGGAGTCACTCATGCAGCCCTCTCTATTAAAACGCCTCGAGAGCCTCTTCCGCGATCTGATGGATGCCGCCGAGCTCCGTCGCTTCATCAGCAACCTGTTCGGCCGCCAGATCACCTCCCAGTTGCCGGGAGAGTGCAGCCATGAGCTCCTCGCCCATGGCACCGTGACGGTCCTCGAGCTGAACGACCTGATCGACAACGAGCTCTTCGTCGAGCTGGTGAGCGAGCGGCCGAGCATGCGACCGCACATCCAGGCCGTCGCGCAGGAGTTCGGGTTCGCGGCCGTGCCGTGTATCGGCCCCGACGGGGCGATCGTGCATTCGGTGAGGACCCCCGATTACGTGGTCCGCGACACCTATGAGAACCTCCGCAGGCAGAGCGCGGTCCTCCGCACCCTCACCCACGGCGAGGTTCATCTGTCTCGCCTGCTCGGGCACGCCCTGCGCCAGAACGACGAGGAGTTCGCGGCGCTGCCCGGCCGGGTCGTGGCCTGGATCGACGCCCATCGCCACGAGATCACGCTGACGGAGCTCAAGGTTCCGCTCGAGGCCGCCTACCTCGCGGCCTCGGCCTTCGCAGCGAACCCGCAGGGCGCCCTGCTCGGATCGCTCGCCGCGGTCATCCTGGGCGGCGACAGGATGATCCACGCGATCCAGCAGCTCGTCGGCTTCGCCAGCCTCTCCGAGCAGGAGCTCTACAAGCTGGCGCTGAAGATGGTCGAATCGGGCCGCTGAGCCGGCCCGATCGCGCGCCGACCTCCTCGGGCCGCCGCGACGGTGGCGCTGATTCGACCCTCTGCCGCGGCGGGCCGCGCCGGGGCCGCCGATCGATCGCGGTCCGATTTTCGGTCACGACCGTCTCGCGGCGGCGGTCTAATCCGGCGCCACCATGACGCGCAAACCGCCCGACATCGACGCCGACACCGTCACCCTCGCCGCAGCCGGGGACGCTGCGGCCGTGGAGGCGATCGTCCGCGGCCTCCAGGGCCCGATCCACGCCATCGCCCGGCGCATGCTGCTCGACCGCGAGGACGCCGAGGACGCGACCCAGGAGTCGCTCGTGCGCATCGTCACCCGGCTCGCGCAGTTCCGCGGCGAGTCGAAGTTCACCACCTGGGCCTTCCGGATCGCCGTGCGGCGGATCCTCGATTTTCGCGAGCAGCGGGCCGCCGCCGCGCGCTACAGCTTCCCCGCCTTCGCCGAGCACCTCGCCGACGGCCGCGACGACGGCGCAGTCGAGCGCGTGCAGGACGCCGTCCTTCATCAGCAGATCAAGCTCGCCTGCAGCCGCGCCATGTTGCATTGCCTCGACGGCGATCACCGGATCGCCTTCGTCCTCGGCGAATTGCTCGAGCTGCCCGCGGCCGACGCCGGCGAGATCCTCGGCGTCGAGCCTGCCACCTATCGCAAGCGCCTCAGCCGCGCGCGCGCGGCCCTCACCGAGTTCCTCACCCGCACCTGCGGCGTCGTCGATGCCCGGGCGCCGTGCGCCTGTCACCGCCGGCTCGAGCGCGCCGCCGCGTTGGGGCGCGTCGATCCCGGCGTCACCCACATCGACGGCGAGACCCTCGTCCAGCTGCGCAGCCACATCGCCTCGGTGTCCGAGGCCCGGCGCGTCACTGATTTCTACCGCCGCGAGCCCGAGGTCCGCAGCCGCCGCGATTTCGTCGCCGACCTGCGGCGGATCCTCGGGACCCTCCATCGACCCAATCCGGAGACTCCATGAACGCTCACGACATTTCCCCCGACTTTCCCTACTCCAAGCATTTCGTCGACGTCCTCGGCGCGCGCATGGCCTACGTCGACGAGGGCCAGGGCGACCCCATCCTCTTCCTCCACGGCAACCCCACCTCCTCCTATTTGTGGCGCAACGTCCTGCCGCACGTGCGCGGCCTCGGCCGCTGCATCGCCGTCGACCTGATCGGCATGGGCGACTCCGACAAGCCCGACATCGCCTACCGGTTCGACGATCACGCTCGTTACCTCGCGGCCTTCATCGCCGCCCTCGGCCTCGAGCGAATCACCCTCGTCGTCCACGACTGGGGCTCCGCGCTCGGCTTCGACTGGGCCATGGCGCACCCCGAGGCCGTGCGCGGGCTCGCCTTCATGGAGGCGATCGTCACGCCCATGCCGAGCTGGGACGACTTCCCCGAGGCCGGCCGGGCCATGTTCCAGGCCTTCCGCACCCCCGGGGTCGGCGAGCGGCTCGTCCTCGACGACAACGTGTTCGTCGAGCAGGCCCTGCCCGCCTCCGTCCTCCGCGGCCTCACGCCCGAGGAGCTCCGGCACTATCGGGCCCCCTTCCCCGACCGGGCCGCGCGCCGGCCCGTGCTCGCCTGGCCGCGCCAGCTGCCGATCGCCGGCGAGCCGGCCGACGTCGTCGCCCGCGTCGAACGCTACCGCGACGCCCTGTGCCGCTCCGACCTGCCGAAATTGCTCTTCACCGTCGAGCCCGGCGTGCTCGTCCCGCCGGCCGTGGCCCGGTGGTGTCGAGAGCATCTGCCGCGGCTCGAGGTGATCGAGCTCGGCCGCGGCCTGCACTTCGTGCAAGAAGATCATCCCCACGCGATCGGACGCGGCCTCGCCGCGTGGCTGGCGCGATTGCCCGCCTGATCGCGCGAGCAGGCGATCGGGACCCGCTCGCGTCTGCTCGTATGCCACGACATGGTCCTTGGGTCATGTGCCCCTTCGCTCAGGACCGGCCCGCCGCGACCGCGCGCCCCACGTCTCCCTTCCGTCACGACTCGCGTGCGCCCGCCCCGACGGATGTGCGATGCTCGCTCGCGCAAGCTCCGTGTCGACCTCGCGAACCACCGCATATCGCCGCGCGCTTCCCCTGCTCCTCGCGCTCGCGGCCCTCGTCACCGCGCCCGCCGCCGCGGCCGCCCTGCCGACAATCGTGTGGGAGGCCCCGGCGGGCTGCCCCGACGCCGGGAACGTGGAGAATCAGCTGCGGCTGCTCGTCGGGACGCGGCCCGTCCCGCCGACGGATCTCCTGCGCGAGGTGCATGCCCGCGTCGAGCCGCGTGGCGACGCATGGCTGCTCGCGTCGGCCCGGTCCGTCGCTTCGGCCCGCTCGAATTGCACGGCGGGCTCGCGCTCGAGTTCGGATCGATCACCGCCACCGGCGTCGGCAGCGACGTGATCCATCGCCGGACCACCTGGTGGGGCGCGACGCTCCTCGGCGGCGGCCTCGCCTTCACGCCGCGCGCACTTCAGGGCCACGGGGCGCTGGTCTTGCAGGTCGACGGCGTGGTCCCGCTGCATCGACCTGTCCTCTTGATCGACGCCGACGTCGAGGTGCACCGCTTCGGCGCGATCGGCCTCCGCGCCGCCCTCGCCCTCGAGATGCGGTTCCGTTAGACGTCCGACATCACGAAGCCCCGCGGCGCAGATCCGCGCGCTCATTTTTATTAATGCCGCGAGCGTGCGCCGGGAAACTGCCGGCATGCAGCCATTTCGGAGCTCCTCCGATACACGCTCCATAGTTCGGGCGAATTCCTGCGCCCGCACGCCACCCAATCACCCGCGAATCATCACGATGGCCAACATGCGCAAGCAAACTCGTAACTTCTTCGCTCTCTCCTTCCTCTGCACCGCCGCGTCGGCTGTGGCGCTGACCGCCTGCGACGCGCCGAACGCGGACTCGTTCGACCCGCCGGCTGACGACGGCAACGGTCTCGCCATCGCACAGGACGAGAACGCTGACGAGGAGAAGGGCCTCGTCGAGGACGGCGAAACGTTCTTCAACGGCGATATCCTGGCGGAGGTCGTGCTCGACGACGGCACGGAGCTTACCTTCGTCGGGGTGACGAAGGATGAACAGCACGGAGTCGGCCTGTTACGTCGCTATGCCGACGGATCGAGCGACCTCCTGGCGCAGCCGGAGATGCGCAAGGCCAGCGTGCTCGACATCTTCTGGGCGGTCAGCGAACCCGGTACGCCGATCCCCGAGCAGTTCGACCTCGCGGTGCCCGGCGCCGCCCCAAAGGGCGAGCAGGGCTGGTTGCTTTCGCGGATGGCGGAGACGCCACTCTACCAGACGCGCGGGACCGGGACGTGCTTGACGAACGCCAACTGGCAAGCCCACGTCCGGTCGTTTGGCTACGCCACCGAGTGGTGGCTGTTCGACGAGGAACCCAGCACTTCCTCCTACTTCGTCGATTACCCGAACGACTGGGGCGGCGATTGGTATATGAACGAAGTTCCGCACCACTACCGCTATTCGGTCAGCGGTAGCACCAACGGTTACGTGGTGGACAACGTCGACGAATATTTCACCTCGGTGCAGATCTGCGCGCTCGGCAGCCACCCCAACTGGCTCAACGGTACCGGCGGTATTCGCAAGACGCACCCTGGCCCCGAAGTGAAATTCTGGTACAGGACCATCGGCAGTACCACCTGGAATCTGCTGTCCAGTACCGACGTCGCCGTCGCAGACGTGCCGGATCAGTTCGAGTGGAACTTCTTCTCCGCAACCGATTGGGATTGGAGGACCGACATTCGCCTGGCCGAGGAGGACGACCTGTTCGACATCGCCCACACGTGGACGAAAAACTAGCCCTGAAGTAACCGCACACGAGCCCGCGGCCCGTGGGGGCAGCGCGCACCGACTTCATCGCCGCTTGCGCCGGCGGACCGGCGGATACGGGACACGTTCCGGATTTCCGCTTGTTCTCGCTCAGCGGCGAAGTCGTCCCGGGGTGCAGTTGTGGCTCCGGGAGCGCTGCGACGTGGCGCGCCTCGGGAGTCATGCTGAAGGCGATCTTCATCGTGGGCCGGAGATGTTCCCCACCTCGCGCAGCGTCCCTGGACGTCATGGTAGGCCCGCAGCGCCGGCGGCAGGTCGGCGGAGTCTTCGTAGTGGGGAAAGGGGTTGCTGCGCAGCGTCTCGCGCAGGTTCACCAGGTGTTCGGCGGCCTCCCGGTTCGCCGCCGTCGCCGCGCGAGTTCGGGATGGTGCTCGCCGAGGGCGTACAGGCAGCGCTCCAGCCCAGTCAATGGGAAGTGGATCAAGTCATAGTGCCGATAACGCAACCATCGTATCATGAGAGCATAATTATCGGGAACATGTGCTATCATCCCAAGAAGATTGAGAATAATCGTTTCAACAATAAAAGAAGGGAACCGAAGGTCGAGGTGCCAAGGCCGCGGCAAGTGTAAATGCTGCAGCGGGTCCAAGAAGGAACAGGATCGCTGCCAGACGCTGGACGAGTCGGCGAACCGTACCGTCTCGCAAGCGGCGTCGCAGGGACCACAACGAGGGGTCTTGATGAAGCCCCCAGGCGGTGAACATCCTGTGCAGCCGGATGGGTTGCATGAACAGCAACCACGTCAGGAGCAACACCGATGGGACCTCCGGTGCCGGCACGAGCACGGGGTGCGGGTCATGGCCGGGTGGAGACATAGTCCTTCCACGCCGCGCCGTTGAGAGCGTACCCGTCGATGGTCTCGACCAACAACCCCCGGCGGCAGAGGTCGACGGCGACGTCGCGCTGGCGTGCCCCCAGTTGCTTGCGGGCGACGCCGTGCACCGCTCGGCGCAGAAGCTCCTGCCCCTTCGCGTCGCGTTTCCACCACTGGGCGAATACGTCGTGCGTCCAGTCGGCCAGCCCCTGCAGCGTCGGGTCGACATCCTCCCATTCCGCCTGGCAGAGGCGGTACATGAGCCGCGGGAGGGACATGTGCCTCTTCGCTCAGGACCGGTCCCCCGCGACTGCGCGCGCCGCGTCTCCTTCCGTCACAACTCGCGTGCGCCCGCCCCGACGGATGTGCGATGCTCGCTCGCGCAAGCTCCGTGTCGACCTCGCGACCCCCCGCATATCGCCGCGCGCTTCCCCTGCTCCCCGCGCTCGCGGCCCTCTTCACCGCCCCCGCCGCGGCGGCCGCCCTGCCGACGATCGTGTGGGAGGCCCCGGCGGGCTGCCCCGACGCCGGTCACGTGGAGAAGCAGCTGCGGCTGCTCGTCGGGTCGCGGCCCGCCCCGCCAACGGAGCTCCTGCGCGAGGTGCATGCCCGCGTCGAGCCGCGGGGGGACGCGTGGCTGCTCGTGCTCGAATTCGTGGGGCGCGTCGACGCCAGCGAGCGCCGGTTGACCCTGTCCGACTGTCAGGCGACCGCGACCGCGACCGCCCTGCTCACCGCCATCGCCCTCGGCGACGCGCCCCAGGTCGACGCCGCCGCCCCTGTCACCGCCTCGGTCCCGCAGCCGCCTGCGAACGACACACCGACAGCTCCGGCGGCGGCCCAGCCCGCTCCCGTCCCCGCCGCGGACCTCCCGTCCGCTGCTCCGCCGGGCCCCGCCCTCGCCGGCGAGCCTCCTCTCGCGCCGCGCTCGCCGATCGAACCTGTCCCGAGAGTCAGGCGAGTCGCTCGTCCGCGAGGCTTCGTGTCCGTGGGCCCGGCGCTCGCGCTGGGGATCGTCCGGCGCGCGACGCCGGGCCTCGTCGTGGCTGCCGGCGCCGCATGGCCGCACCTCCGCCTGTCTCTCGGCTACGCGCGATGGTTCCCCGGCACCACGCAATCGTCGAGCCGACCCGAGTACGGCGCCGAGACCTCGCTGCACGTCGCGACCCTGCGCGTCGGCCCGGTCCGTCGCTTCGGCCCGCTCGAATTGCACGGCGGGCTCGCGCTCGAGTTCGGGTCGATCACCGCCACCGGCGTCGGCAGCGACGTGATCCACCGACGGACCACCTGGTGGGGCGCGACCCTCCTCGGCGGCGGCCTCGCCTTCACGCCGCGCGCGCTTCAGGGCCACGGAGCGCTGCTCCTGCAGGTCGACGGCGTGGTCCCGCTGCATCGACCTGTCCTCTTGATCGACGCCGACGTCGAGGTGCACCGCTTCGGCGCGATCGGCCTCCGCGCCGCCCTGGCCCTCGAGATGCGGTTCCGTTAGACGTCCGACCCCACCAAGCCCGGGGCGCAGATCCGCGCGGTCATTTTTATTGATGCCGCGAGCGTGCGCCGGGAAACTGCCGGCATGCGGCCATTTCCGATCGCCTCCGATACACGCTCCATCGTTCGGGCGAATCGACGATCCGCGCCCCGTCGCACGTCCCTCGCACTGTCGGCGCCGCTGCTCCTGCTCGCCGGCTGCGTCGACGGTCTGCTGATCGGCGAAGAGCTCACGAATGGATGGACCGGCTCGTTCACCGTCACGAGCGCGACCTCGAGTCCCAACTCGTCATCGTCCCCCGACGCCACCGATTCCGACGCGACCGGAGCGGCCACCGCCGACGGCCTGACCGGTGACCTCGGCAGCTCCACGAGTCCGGGCGAAAGCACCACCGGCGCCAGCGACAGCACGAGTACCGGCCCTGGCGACAGCAGCACTGGCGCCGTCGAGCTCGACTGTGTCGATGGCGTGGCCTGGGCCAAGCGGCTCGTCGCCAGCTCGCTCGAAAACGGAGGCATCACCGACATGGTGGCCGACGTCGCCGGCAACCTCATCGCCGTCGGTTACTTCGACGGCGTGGCGGATCTGGGCGACGGGCCGGTCACGGCCGGAGAATTCGACGACGGGTTCCTCATCAAGCTCGACCCGCTCGGCGAGATCCTCTGGAGTCGGGTCTACCCCGGCAGCGGCTCGCAGAACCTTCGCAGCGTCGACCTCGACGGCGACGGAAACATCCTCGTCGCCGGCAGCTTCGAGGGGACCATCGACCTCGGCGGCGGTCCGCTCGCGACCTTCGGCTTCATCGACGGCTTCGTCGCCAAGCTGACCGCCGAGGGCGACCACCTGTGGAGCCGGAGCTTCGGCGGTCCGGGGAGCGACCGCGCCATGAGCATCGCCAGCGACAGCACCGGCAACCTCGCGCTGCTCGCCGAGGCCACGGCCCCCGTCGACTTCGGTGACGGCCTGCTGGGAGGCAAGAATAGCGCCCACGTCGTCGAGTACAGCCCGTCCGGAGCGCTCCTGTGGCACCACTTCTACAACAGCACCAAGTCCGGCCTCTACGCGCGCCATCTCGCCGTCGGTCCCGACGACCACGTCGTCGTCGTCGGCGAGTTCGACAGCACGGTCGACTTCGGCGGCGGCCCGGAGCTCGGCGCCAACAAGGCGTATGTCCTCAAGCTCGACCCTGCCGGCGAATTCGTGTGGATGCGCCAGAACCTCGGCGAGGCGCAGGGGAGCAAGCCGTTCGTCGTCGGCGTCGACATCGACGCCGCGAACAACATCCACCTCGGCGGCTCCTACCAGGGACAGTTCGGCTTCGCCGACCCGCCTCTGACCACGACCGGCCAGCTCGACGCGTGGTTCGCCACGCTGCTCCCCGACGGCACGGAATCGTCGATTCACGGCCACGGCGGCGATCCCGGCTTTCACCAGGAGCCCTGGACCTTCGCGGCCAACAGCGCCGGCCAGAGCGCCATCGGCGGCCAGTTCGAGGGCTCGTTCTCCCTCGGCGGACCGACCCTGGACCCGGCCGACGGTCAGGCCTTCGCCGCCCGGTTCGCCGCCGACGGCAGCCACAGCTTCAGCGCCGCCTACGGCCCCGGCCCGAAGCTCGTCAACGTCGTCGAGATCGGCGAGGACGGCAGCGTCTGGCTCACCGGCCAGTTCGACGAGCCGTTCGAGGTCCGCGGCGAGCTGCTCGTGCCCGATCCCGCCGACCATTCCGACACTTACCTGATCCGGTGGTGCCCTTGAGGTGAGAAGGCGCCCCAATACTACGAGCACTTCGGGCCTATACACCTCGCATCTCGCGCAGAGTGTCCACCGCGTGCTCACCGCCCTGCGCTCGGGGATCGCAGGAGCGTCGCCGGCGCACCGCCCCGGAAGACCTGTCTCTTCAGACAGAGTGACCGCCGCGACCCGACCCGGCGCCGGTACCGAAGAAAATTTTCCCCCGCGAGCAATTGATCGGCGAGCGGGCGTCACCATGGGATCGAGGCCGCCGCGCGCGGCCGAGCTCCCCGCATCCCAAAACAGTGCCGGCCAGAGGTCCGCGGCGGACGGCCTCATGTCCCTCGGGTCCTATCCTATTCCTCGTCGATGCCCGACGCCGCGGACCTCTGGCCGGCACCCCCCTGATTTTATAAAACCCAAGACCCGGCCGCGAGCCGAGTCCTGCCTGCCCTTTCGGACAGCTCCTCCGCCCCGCCCTCACGCGGGCGTGAGCACCTCGTACGTCGCGCGCAGCGACTGCCACGATTCGTCCGCCAGCTCGTACGGCCGGAAGCACCACAGCTCGCGCAGCCGCGGCAGTCGCGGTCGCGCGGCCACCAGCGCCGCCGCGGTCTCGTCGTCGAAGTCGGTCCCCGGCAGCTCGAGTCGCTCGAGCCCTGCGGCCCACGCCGCCGTGGGCAGGCGGCGCAGCAGCTCGTCGCCCAGCTCGCAGTAGCGCAGCTCGACGTGCGTGAGGCGCGGCATCCCCCGCGCGGCGCACAGCGCCTCGAGGTCGGCGACCTGCCAGCCGACGTACCAGTCGTACTGGAAGTCGATCGCCAGCCGCTCGAGCCGCGGCAGTCGAGCCTCGCGCAGGAACTCGAGCCCCGACCCGCGCGGCGTCGGTGCCGGACCCCAGTCGCGCCGGTTGCTCGGGCCGAGCGGCGCCCCTCCGAGCCAGCCGAGCTCCAGCTCGCGCAGCTCCGGATGCGCCAGCGCATCGACCCACAGCTCGGCCCGCGGCAGGCTCAGCTTCGTCAGCGCCGGGCACTGCGCCAGCGCTCGCTCGAGCGTACGACACGCCACCCACTGCACCCAGTCGCGCTCGTGCGATCGGTCGCACGTCAGCTCGAGCGTCCGCAGCTCCGGCCACGGCCCGGCCGCGATCACGAGCTCGAGCGCCGGATCGAGCTCGTTGCGCCCGTGAGCGTTGCCGCCGAGGTGCAGCTGCGTCAGCCCCGGCGCCCGCGCCAGCATCGCTCGCAGCGCCGCCAGGATCGGCGCCGCGTCGCCCGGCTCGTCGATCGCCAGCGACAGCCCGCCGCTCGCCGCGTCGAACTCGAGCGTGTCGTCCCAGCGGTCGCTCCAGTGCCGCCGGCGATCGAGCACCAGCCGCGACAGCCGCGGCGGCAGCCCGCGGGCCGCGAGCTCGCCCGCCAGCGCCGCGAACTCCTCCTCGTTGCCGCCGAGGTCGCAGCGCAGCTCCAGCGCCCGCAGCCGCGGCTCGGCGCACAGCCGGGGCCACAGCCGCAGCCCGCGGTCGACCGCCAGAGCCAGCTCCACCGGCGAATCACCCGCCTGCAGCAGCTCCTCCGGCAGTTCGTCCGCGCTCACCCCCGCAGTGTACCCGGTCGGCGAGGCGCCCGACCTCGAGCTCGAGCACACCGGCCTCGTTCGTCAGCGAGGCGGCGACCTCCTGCGTCACCTCGCCGAAGCCGCCGCCCGTACCTCGGCCGCGTGCATCAGCCGGCCCCAATGTTCGCCGTGCCTCGCATCAGCCTTTCCAGGCCGACGCGCGGATGACGCTGCAGAAGTTGCCGCGACGGAAGTGAGGGTCCTTGTCGGCCAGTACATCGGCCTTGACGTTGCCAAACGTGGTATCGGGCTTGTGCTTGATGCCGTCGTAGAACGCCTGGATGATGTCTTCCTTGAAATGCTCGGTGCGCGGATGCGCATGCACCACGGCTTCGCGATCGACCTCGGCAAAGGTCTCGTAGCGGATGCCGAGCACGTCCATCTCGACGCCAGCCGTCACCAGCGCGATCTCGGGCGCCATGGTTTCGGGGATGCCAGGCGTGGTGTGCAGCGCGATGGCGGTCCACACCTTTTCCACTTCCCGTTCACCAATGCCACGGCTGCGCAGGAAATCGGCGGCGGAGTCGGCACCATCGACCTCGAAGCGCTTGTCGGGGCTGCTGTGCGCGTGGGTCAGGCCCATGTCGTGGAACATCGCGCCCGCGTAGAGCAGTTCGGGGTCGTACTTGAGGCCCCGGTGCTGTCCGGCCAGTGCGGCCCAGTAGTAGACGCGGCTCGAATGGTGGAACAGCAGCGGCGATTCGGCATCGCGCACGAGTTCGGTGATTTCGCGGGCCAGCTTGCTGTCGGGAACGGCGATGTCGCCGGCTGTGAAGCGCATGGTTGACTCCTGCTCGGTGAAGGTTTGCCTCGAGTCTAGGAGCTGGAGTAGTATGTCTTCAATCGTCGTGATGCGACGAATCAAGACAAAACCGGACAAACCGGACAAACCGGACCGCCCGGGCGACAAGACCGAATTGCCATGCCTGCCACCCGAACTATCGGCCTGTTGGCCATCGAAGGCGTCCAGCTGCTGGACGTATCCGGTCCGCTCGACGTCTTTGCCGAGGCCAATGTCCAGGCGGGTGCCGCGGTCTACCAGATGAAGGTGGTGGCGGTGCGGCGCGGGTCGGTCAGGGCATCGTCCGGCGCCAGGCTGCTGCCCGACATCGTGATCGAGGACGATCCAAAGGCGGCGCGGCTGCCGCGATTTCATACGCTGCTGGTGGGGGGTGCGCCGCATGCGGGTGACGCACCGACCGAGCCGCTGGTGCTGGAGTGGATCCGCCACACCGTGCCTGGCGCACGACGTTACGGTTCGGTCTGCAGCGGCGCATTCCTGCTGGCCGAAGCCGGGCTGCTCGATGGTCGCCGCGTCACCACGCACTGGGCCGCCGCCGATGCGCTGGCGGCGCGCTTTCCGAAAGTTACAGTGGACGCCGACGCCATTCACGTACGGGATGGCAAGCTGCGCACGGCGGCCGGGGTGACGGCCGGAATGGACCTGGCGCTGGCACTCGTCGAGGAAGACCTGGGCCGCGAGATCGCACTGAAGGTCGCCAGCCAACTGGTGATGTTCTTCAAGCGTCCCGGTGGACAGGGACAGTTCAGCCGCCGCGAAGCGCCTGCTGCCGCGAACCGCTCGGCGCTCCAGGAGCTGCAGCGATGGGTGGCCGCGCACCCGGCAGCGGCACACGACGTGCCGAGCCTGGCCGCGCGGATTGGCGTCAGCGCCAGACATCTGTCGCGGCTGTTTCGGGAAGAAGTGAGGGTCACACCGGCCCGCTGGGTGGAAGCGGCGCGCGTGACGGCCGCCAGGCAACTGCTGGAAGAGGGCAATATCGCGCCCAAGCAGGTAGCGGCAGAGTGCGGCTTCTCCAGCGTCGATACGCTGCGGCGCGCGTTCCTGCGAGTGGTGGGGGTGACGCCCGCGGAGTATCGCAAGCGGTTTGTGTCGGTGCTGGACTGAATGCACCCCTCTCCGCGCCTATTCAACAGCCCGCTTCTGCAGCGCCAGCGCGGCCTCGGCCGTCCCGGTCGAGACCCGACGCCCGCCCCTGCACCCGCGCTGCCCCGTCGCCGATTCGTCACCGGGGCGACATCGGCCGCTGACCCGGGCGACGCCGCGCCGCGGCCGGGGGGAGCGATCGTCGTCGCCGATGACGAAGCTCGACCGACGCACCTTTCTCCGCCTCGGCGGCGCGGCCGGCGGCGCGCTGGCGCTGCCGGCGTGTATCCGCGAGGCCATGTCGATCCCCGCCGATTCGGAGGACGGGTCGATCATGGACATCGATCACGTCGTCATCCTGATCCAGGAGAACCGCTCCTTCGATCACTATTTCGGCACCATGCCCGGCGTCCGCGGCTTCGGCGATCGCTTCACGGTCCCCGTCGCCGGCGCCGAATCGGTGTGGCATCAGCGCAAGAGCGGCGACGAGGTCGTCCTGCCGTATCACCTCGACAGCAGCCGCGGCAACGCCCAGCGCGTCGAGGGCCCGCCGCACGGCTTCCTCGACGGCCAGCTCGCCTACGACCACGGCCGCTTCGGCGCCTGGCCCGAGGTCAAGGGCACCGCGTCGATGGGCTATTACACCGAGCAGGAGCTGCGGTTCCAATTCGCCCTGGCCGACGCCTTCACCGTCTGCGACGCCTATCATTGCAGCATTCATAGCAGCACCAACCCCAATCGACTGTTCGCCTTCACCGGCACCAACCGCCTGCCCGGTGGGCCGCCGGCGATCGACAACGACCACGACACCCTCGGCGATGCCGCGGACGGCTACACCTGGACCACCTACGCCGAGCGGCTCGAGGCCGCGGGGGTGTCGTGGAAGGTCTACCAGGACCTGGCCGACAACTTCACCGACAACCCGCTGGTCGGCTTCAAGACCTTCCGCGCCGCGGTCGCCGGCGATCCGGCGTCGCCGCTGGTGGTCAAGGGCGTCTCGACCACCCTCACCAATTCCGACCTCGAGGGCCTGCGGCGCGACGTCCTCGCCGGCACCCTGCCGAGCGTCGCGTGGATCGTCGGGCCCGCCGATTATTCGGAGCACCCCGGGCCCTCGAGCCCGGTCCAGGGCGCCTGCTACGTGCAACAGGTGCTCGAGGCATTGATCGCCGACCCCGACGTGTGGAGCCGCACCGTCCTCATCGTCACCTTCGACGAGAACGACGGCTTCTTCGACCACGTCCCCCCGCCGTGCGCCCCCTCGGGCAACGGCGACGGCACTCTGGCCGGCGCCAGCACCGTCGACGACGCCGGCGAGCGCTACGACGACGACGGCGGCGACCCGTTCTTCGGCCCGCGGCCGCTCGGGCCGGGAATGCGCGTACCGACGTGGATCGTCTCGCCGTTCAGCCGCGGCGGCTGGGTCTGCTCCGAGGTGTTCGACCACACCTCGATCCTCCGCTTCCTCGAGGCCCGCTTCGGCGTCGTCGAGACCAACATCAGCCCGTATCGCCGGGCCGTCTGCGGCGACCTCACCTCCGCCTTCGACTTCGTCACCCCGAACGACGGCGCGCCGCCGGAGCTCCCGAGCATCCCGCGCGCCGAGGCCGACCGGATCCGCGGCGAGCAGGAGCTGCTGGCCGCGATCCCGGCCCCGGTCGGCGCCGCGGGCGTTTGGCCGCGCCAGGCCGCCGGCACCCGTCCCTCGCGCAAGCTGCCCTACGAGCTGCACGTCCTGGCGGACGTCGCCGCGGGCCAGGTCGAGCTCCGCTTCGTCAACGCGGGCCTCGTCGGCGCAGTGTTCCACGTCTACGACCGCAACGACCTCGCCGCCCTGCCGCGCCGCTACGCAGTCGAGGCCGGCAAGTCGCTGGCGGGCCGCTGGCCCGTCGACGCCGGCTACGACCTGTGGATCCTCGGCCCGAACGGCTTCCACCGCCACTTCCGCGGCGACGGCGAGGCGCTCGAGATCGCCGCGATCTACGACCCGCTCGGCGAACGCCTGCGGCTCGCCTGTCACAACCGCGGCGGCGAGGCGCGCACCTTCGTCGTCTCCGCCGACGCCTACTTCGACGGCCCGCCCGCCCGCGTCACCGTCGCCGCCGGCGCTCACGAGTACGTGAACTTCGGCCTGCGCGACAGCGGCTACTGGTACGACTTCACGGTCACGGTCGACGGCGCGCCCGCGTTCTCGCGCCGGCTCGCCGGGCGCATGGAGATCGGTCTCGACTCGATCAGCGACCCCGCGATGGGCACCGCCTAGTCATTCACGAGGACCATCGATCGCGCGGCGTTTGTCGCGAGAGCCGCCGACTGGTTGTGACAATCCGGAACGCCATCGCCATCTTCGCCGGCCATACTCCGGGCGCCGGCCGGACCCTGCCCGACCGCGCGGAGGGAAGGGCCCCATGCGATTCACCCGCCATGCGACCGCCTGGCTCGGCGCCCTCTTCGGGGCCGGTTGCAGCCTGCTCGTCGAGTTCCCCGAGTGCGCCGAGTCGCGCGACTGCATGCCCGGCTGGGACTGCGTCGCCGCGGTCTGCGTCGAGTCCGGCGAGCTCGAGGTCGTCGAGGTCGCCGAGGCGATCCGCGCCGACGCCGAGTGGACCGCCGACAGGGTCTACCGGCTCAAGGGCGAGATCTTCGTCGAGCCGGGCAAGACCCTGACCATTCGCGCCGGTACCACCATTCAGGGCGACGAGGGCTCGGCGCTGATCGTGCGCCGCGGCGCCCGGCTCGAGGCGCGGGGCAACGTCCACGCGCCGATCGTGTTCACCAGCTCGCGGCCCGCGGGCGAGCGCCTCCCTGGCGACTGGGGCGGCGTCACCTTGATGGGCAGCGCCGCGGTCAACGAGCCCGGCGCGGTGCTCGAGGGCGTGGGCGACGCGGCGGCGGCCGTCTACGGCGGCGACGACGACGGCTCGAGCTGCGGGGTGCTCGAGTACGTGCGCATCGAGTTCGCCGGCTTCGCCGTCCTCAAGGACGCCGAGCTCAACGGCCTCACCCTCGCCGGCTGCGGCGCCGGCACCGTCGTCGATCACGTGCAGGTGCACCTGGCCAAGGACGACGGCCTCGAGATCTTCGGCGGCGCCGTCGGCCTGCGCCACGTCCTCATCACCCGCCCCCAGGACGACGGCCTCGACTGGGACCGCGGCTGGCACGGCACCGGCCAGTTCGTCGCCATCGTCCAGGACGAGTTGGGTGACAACGGCATCGAGGCCGACAATTGGACCGACATGCCGGACGCCGAGCCGCGCTCGCGGCCCGTGATCTACAACCTCACCGCGGTCAGCTCCGGCGCCGGCTCGCAGCGCGGCGTCACCTTCAAGGAGGGCACCGGCGGCGCGATCAACAACGCGGTCTTCGTCGGTCACTCGCTCGAGGCGATCGACGTCCGCGGCGCCGAGACGGTCGCCCAGATGATGCAGCGCCGGCTCACCGTCGAGCACGCGCTCTTCTTCAAGATCGGCGCCGGCGGCTCGCACTTCTTCCCGACCCCCGAGGACGAGCAGACCATGACCCCCGAGGACGGCCGCGACGACGACGCCTCGTTCGACGAGGACGCCTTCCTCCGCGACCCCTCGCACGGCCATCGCTTCGGCGTCGATCCGCAGCTCGTCGATCCCTTCAACCGCGAGGCGCCCGATCTGCGGCCGGGGCCGATCGCTCGTGAAGGCGTGCTCATGCCGCCGCCCGAGTTCGACGAGGGCGCCCTGTATGCCGGCGCCTTCGCCCCTGACGGCGAGCCGTGGACCGCCGGCTGGACCGCATTCCCCGAAGGTTGACGCGGCGGCGCCGGCGCTGCCGCCAATCATCACACCGCAATTGTCGCCTGACCTCCGGGGTAGTTGACACGAACGTCGCCGAATCTCCCGCGAAGCGTCGGCCGGGTGCGACTTTCGAGCATTAGCGTCCACGCGCCGGCGGTCGACCGACGGCAGGAGACCCTCGATGCCTCGCACTCGCTTCACGCTCCGCCTCACTTCCCCCGCCCTGTGGCTCGGTCTGTTCGTCGCGCCTGCGTGCGGCGACGACTCCGCGGCCATGACCGACACTGCTGCCGGTAGCGACACCGACACCGACAGCGGCGAGCCCGGCGAGCCCGGCGAGCCTGGCGAGCCTGGCGAGCCTGGCGAGCCCGGTGACCCCGGTCAGCCCGGCGACCCCGGTGACCCCGGCGATCCCGGCGACCCCGGTGACCCTGGTGATCCCGGCGACCCCGGTGAGCCCGGCGACCCCGGTGAGCCCGGCGACCCCGGCCTCGACTTCGATCGGGCCCCGCGCTCGAGCGTCGTCGCGCTCCACTTCGCCGACGACCTCGACACCGGCGCCACCGACATCGCCGAGCTGGTCAAGGCGCTCGCGGGACATGTCGCAACGGACACGTTGCCGCCCGGCCTGCAGTTCCCGCTCGCCCCGGCCTCGACCGACACCGTGCGCGTGATCGCGGGCCTGCGCTCCAACGTCCTCGTGCGCTGGCTCGACCCGCTGGGCCACGAGGACCTGCCGGAGTCGGCCCGGTTCGGCGCCAACAACGATTACATCGCCTACTTCGGCGACGGCTGGAACGACTCGCCCGGCGACGTCCCGCAGTGGCACGGCAGCGGCAGCGGCGCGTGGATGTGGGTCAACCACGAGTACGTCTCCGGCAGCAGCCCGACCAGCACCTCCGCGCCGAACGGCCAGCACCTCACCTTCGCCCAGTTCCTCTACCGCCTCCAGCTGCTCGCCCTCGACGTCGGCGGCGACCTGTGGGACCACGACTCGCTCATCACCTACGGCAAGGAGTACAAGCGGCAGGTCGGTGGTTCGTGGCTGCACGCGGTGCAGGACCCGGCCAGCGGCGAGTGGTCGCTCGACCGCAGCCGCCCCGCCGTCCGCTACGACGCCACCAGCGCCACCCTCACCAAGATCACCGGCCTCGCGGGCCTCAGCAGCGACAAGGACGACGCGGGCGCCGACCTGCCCGCGGGCGTCGTCGCCGGCATCCTCGGCGACTGCTCGGGCGGCCAGACCCCGTGGGGCACCGTGCTCACCGCCGAGGAGAACGTCCAGGACTACTACGGCGACATGGAGACCTGCTGGAACGGCCAGCAGTTCGTCCCCGGCGCCGGCTGTGACGCGGGCCAGGACGTCGCCCTCGACGTCACCGCCAGCGACAGCAGCGAGTTCGGCAAGTCGCCCGACGCCAACGCCAGGCACCCGCGCGACCTCTACGGCTACCTCGTGGAGATCGATCCGGGCGCGCCCGCCGACGAGTTCTACGAGAAGAACGAGCCCGGCGTCGGTCACCGCAAGCTCGGCGCCCTCGGCCGCGCGCGCTGGGAGAACGCCACCTTCGCGGTCGACGGCGAGTGGAAGCCGCTGGTCGGCGAGCCGCTCGTGATCTACGGCGGCGACGATCGCCGCAGCGGCCGGATCTTCAAGTTCGTGTCGAAGGACCCGTACACCGCCGGCATGACGAAGGCCCAGGCGCGCGCGCTGCTCGACGAGGGCGACCTCTACGTCGCGCACTTCGCCGGCCTCGACAACACCACCGGCACCGAGCTCGCCGGCGGCGTCCAGCCGACCGAGGCCGCTCCGGGCCAGGGCAAGTGGATCCACCTCTCGGTCGACAACGCCACCGACGATGCGCCCAACGCCGGCACCGCCGCCGGCCCGGCCGGGACCAAGGTCGGCGCCGCGCTCAAGGCGGCCGACTGGAACGGCATCGGCGGCCTGCCGACCGACGACGACATGCGTCGGGTGCTGTTCACCGCCTGCAACAAGCTCGGGGTCATGGAGCTCAACCGCCCCGAGGATCTCGAGTGGAACCCCAACGATCCGAGCGGCACCCCGCGGCTCTACGTCGCCTTCACCAAGCACGGCGGCCAGACCGCGCTCGACGGCGAGGGCGTGATGTTCGCCCCCGACGAGTACGCCGAGAAGGCGCCCAAGCGCAGCGACCCGGTCGGCACGATCTTCGCCATGCAGGAGGCCGACCCGGACAAGCCGGCCGACTCGCTGACCTTCACCTACTTCAAGGCGTTCCACGGCACCGAGGGCGACGGGCCGTTCGACGCCTCCGACCCGGACAATCTCGTCATCGATCGCAACGGCGGCGTGTGGTTCGGCACCGACGGCAACTTCGGCGTCAGCGGCCACGCCGACGCGGTCTACTACCTCGACCTCGATCCGGCCCACAAGGCGGGCGAGCCGGGGGTCGTCACGCCGACGTGGGGCAAGGCCATGCGCATCGTCGCCGGTCCGAGCGACAGCGAGGCGACCGGCCCGGCGCTGAGCAGCGACATGCGGACCCTGTTCTTCTCGGTCCAGCACCCGGGCGAGGCGGTCTACTCGGCCTGGCCCGGCACTCCGTAGGAACTTCGAGCCATGTCACGCCTGCACGGCCCCGGCTTCCACCTCGCCTCTGCCTTCGCCCTGCTCGCCCTCGTGGGCGGGCAGTGGTGGCTGTCCCCCCGCGCGAGCTCGGAGGCCGCGGCCGCGCCGGCCCGCGCCCCCGCGGAGCGCTACGACCCGCTGGCGGTCGCGCGCGCCGCGGGCACGCGGGTCGACAACCTCGAGGCCTCGATCCCGCCGCAGTGTTACACGCGGACCGGCGCGCACTCGAACCCGTGCTACGCCTGCCACACCGCCGCGCGCGATCCGAACGGCATGAACGACTGGCACTTGCAGGAGGAGTACGCCTTCTCCGACGAGGGCCGCGTCAACCACTGGACCAACCTCTTCGTCGATCGCCGGCCGGCGATCGCCGCGATCGCCGACGACGACGTCCTCCGGTACGTCCGCGAGGACAACTACGGCCCGCTGCGCGAGGCGCTGCGCGACCGGGCCGACTTCGCCGGCTACGTCCCCGACCTCGACCTCGCCGCCGGCTTCGGCCCCGACGGCCTCGCGCGCGACGGCAGCATGTGGCGCACCTACGCCTATAAGCCGTTCGTCGGCGCGTTCTGGCCGACCAACGGCAGCGCCGGCGACGCCTTCGTCCGCCTTCCCGAGTCTTTTCGGACAGGTTCGGACGGACATGTCTCCGCGGACATCTACAAGCTCAACCTGGCCGTGCTCGAGGCGGCCCTGGCCGCGCCGTCGCGGCCGGGGCCCGGGTTCGCCTGGCCGACCGAGCCGCTCGACGAGCGGGCCGTCGGCGTCGACCTCGACCGCGACGGTCGGCTCGGCAGCGCCACCGTCCTGCGCGGCCTGCCGACCCACTACTTCGGCGACGCCGCGCGCCAGCCGGTGCGCCGCGGCGTCTACCCCGAGGGCACCGAGTTCCTGCACAGCGTCCGCTACCTCGACCCCGACGCGCCGGGCCTCGTCGCCGCGCGCATGAAGGAGCTGCGCTACGCGCGGAAGGTCGACGAGCTCGACCGCTGGGCCATCCAGCGCGCCTACGAGGAGGAGTTCGACAGCCGCCAGGAGGGCCAGCTGCCGGTCTGGCGCGGCTCGCCCGAGGTCGGCCTGCTCGGCGACTTCGGCTGGCAGCTGCAGGGCTTCATCGAGGACGAGCGGGGCCGCCTGCGCCTCCAGACCGCCGAGGAGCACCGCTTCTGCATGGGCTGTCACAACGGCATCGGCGTCACCGTCGACCAGACCTTCTCGTTCCCGCGCAAGCTGCCGGGCGCGCCGGGCTGGAAATATCAGGACCTGCGCGGCCTCGCCGACGTCCCCGCGGCCGGCCACGCCGAGCCCGAGTACCTCACGTACATGCGCCGCGTCAGCGGCGGCGACGAGCTGCGGGCCAACGACGAGATGATGGCGCGCTTCTTCCCCGGCGGCGCGCTCGACGAGGCCGAGGTCCGCCGCGCCGCGCCCGGCGGCGACCGCGACCTCGCCTGGCTGCTCGCCCCCTCGCGCGCCCGCGCCCTCGCCCTCGACAAGGCCTACTGGCTGCTCGTCCGCGAGCAGTCGTTCACCCGCGGCCGCGACGCCACCCTCGCCCCGGCCGCCAACGTCCACCGCGAGATCGGCACCAGGACCACGGAGCTGGCCGCCGCCCAGACCCGCTGGCTCGACGCCCGCCTGCAGCTCGCCTGGCCCGAAGCGCAGGCGCTGAGCGCCGGGCAGTGACTCCGCAGACTCCGAAGACATGTCCTTCAGGACATGCCTTCGGAAGGCCGGAGCCCAGCCCTCCGCGACCTATCCTTGTGGACATTCACGGCAGCACCTCGGCCATCCGCTCGGCTTGCCGTGCCGCCGCCTCACGCAGCCTTCACCCGCACGCCGCCGCCAGCGTCAGGCGGTGCAGCGCGACCAGCTCCGCGCGGTCGAGCGTCGCGCTGATGTAGCCGCCCGCCAGCACGAACGCGACCGCGATCCCGCGCCGCCGGCACGACTCGAACACCAGGCGCTCGCGCGTCGCCAGCACCTCCGCGGTGATGCCCGTCAGCGCCCCGTCGCCGCTGCGCTCGTGGAGGTCCATCCCGGCGTTGTAGATGCACAGCGAGAACCGCGGCGCCGCGCGCTCGAGCTCCGCCAGCCGCCCCTCCACCGTCGGCAAGTAATCGTCCGCCCGGCGCACCAGGTCGAGCGTCCACCGCTCCGACGGCTCGTACGCGTCGTAGTCATCGACCGACACATCGGTGTGCCACACCCGCGGGTCCTCCGCGAGCAGCGAGTGCGTCCCGCCGCCGCAGTGGGCGTCGAGGTCGAGCACCAGCACCGCGCCCGCCCCGGCCTGCAGCGCCGCCCTGGCCGCCAGCGCCAGGCCGTTGAAGGTGCAGCTGCCGGCCCCGTGGCGCCGCCGCGCGTGGTGCAGCCCGCTCGACAGCGAACCCGCCCCGCCGCCCGTCAACGCCGCCCGCGCGGCCGCCACCGCCCCGCCGTTCGACGCCCGCACCATCGTCCACAGCGCAGGGTCCCAAGTAAAACCCTGCGACTCTGCCAGCTCGCGCGGCTCCCCGCTGCGGACCGCCTCGACGTACTCGGGGTCGTGCACCTCGCCCAGCTCGGCCGCCGTCAGCGGCTCCGGCGCCCGCACCTCGATCCCGGCGATCGGCGCCGCGACCAGCGACTCGTGGACCCACTGGGCCTTGCGGGTGGTGTCGAACTCGTGGCGAGCGAGCACGTACTCCGGGCTGAAGTACACCGGGACGGGGAGCGGCATGGCGCGAACCTACTACGAACATTCGCCCGCGGCGAGTCGCACGATCGCGCGCCCCTTCGGGCGCGCCCGCGCCCCCGTCGTCGCCGCCGGGCCTTCCGGACATGCCGCATGGAACATGTCCGAAAGATCATCCAGCGCTACAGCTTCGGGCAGTCCCCGATCGGGTTGGACGACAGCCAGCAGTCGGCCACGTACGTCGTGCCCCACGGATCGGGCTCGGTCGCCCGCAGCTCGAGCTCGAGGTTGTAGCCCTGCTCGGCGCAGCGCGGGTCGAGCTCGTTGTCGGCGCGGACGACGAAGCAGCGCGGCGAACCGCCCTGGCTGACCCACCCCCCGTCCACGCGGACGCACTGGGGTATGCTGGTGCTCCAGTCCTCGGCCCAGTTGGTCGCGATGACGTCGCAGATCGGGTCGAGCTCGTGCGTGTCCGGGTCTGCGTCGTGGACGCAGCGCCAGTAGCAGGCCGGGCCCAGGTTTTCGCTCATCGTCACCGCCGCCCGGGTGAACGCCTCCGACCAGTCGGGCTCGCAGATCGAGGCCGCCGGCAGCCCTGCGAGCGCGAACTCGTCACCCGCGGCCAGGAGCCGCACCGGCGGCGGCGCGGCCATCTCGTCGCTGCAACCGGGGCCGATCCCGTGCTGCGTCTGGAACCCTGGATCGTCGGCGTCCGCGTACCCGATCGCCTGACCCTCGGCGTAACCGGGCGGCACCCCGGCGACGCTGAACACCCGGACCTGCGCCCCGAACTTGTACGTCTCGCGCTCGTCCTCCCACGACTTCAGCAGCTCGGCGAAGGTCTGCGCCGACGTCAGCACCGCCTGCTCCGGGGTCGTCGTCATCCCGTCGTCGCCGCGGTCGACCGGCCCGCAGCCCTCGTAGACCGGCCCGGGCCCGTCACAGGCGACGCCGGCGCGCCAGCAAATTCCCGGCGACAGCTCCGGCAGCTGCAGGTCGCCCCAGAACACCTCGTTGTCGCTGAAGATCGCCTCGTGCCCCGGCGCGACCGAACAATCGTTCCCCGCGCTGATCACCACGATCAGCAGATCGGCCGCCCCGCGCACGAAGCCGTACGCAGGATCGCCCTCGTCGAGCGAGCGCGCGACGGCCTGCTCGATGCTGGCGAGCGGGCTCGTGAACTCGCAGCCCGTCACTCCTTGCGGCACCGCGCAGCGCAGCGCCTCGGCCAGCCCGACCCCGTCCGGCAGGTTGTCCCAGCCCGGCCCCGCCTCGAGCCACGGCCGCGGCGCGAGCTCGCCGTCGCGCTCGGGCGTCGGCTCCAGCGCCAGCGCCTCGAGCGAGCACGCGGCAGTGCACGCCTCGCGCGCGTCGACCCCGGCCTCGTCGTCGACGAACTCGTCGAGCCGCGCGCGACAGCTCTCCATCCGCAGCGCCCCCCGCTCCGCCGCCGTCGCGCACTGCGGGTTGCCGGCGTCCGTAGTCGTGACGCCGAAGCGCAGCGACAGCGCCGGCCTCGCCGCGCCCAACGCCTCGGCGAACGCAGTCATCGCGCCCGCGAGCTGCGGCAGGCGCGGCGCGATCGCCGGGCTGTCGTCGACGACGAACAGGACGTCGAGCTCGAAGTAAGAGATGTCGATCGCCAGGAGGCCGGGCCCCGGAAATCCCGGCGTCGGAGTCGCCGTGATGCACACCCCGTCGCGCTCGTTCGCGCCGAGGAACACGCACGTCTGGCTCTCGGGACAGTCCGCGGCCACCTCGCAGGCCCCGACCGCCGCCGGTTCGTCGGCGCACGCGAGCCCGACGCTCAAGCAGATCGGCAGGAGCCTGGCGCCGCGCGCCGCTCCGCAGGTCTCCTTGAAACCGACCACCCGGCGACGTTACCCTGGGTGGCGATGCCTTCCAAGCCTCCCCGTCGCCGGTGCGCCCTCGCGCTCGGCCTCGGCCTCGGCCTGGCCGCCTGCAACGAGCCCGCGAGCGGCGGAGCGGCCTGTCTGCCGCCCGGGCGCCCCGTCGAGGAGGCCATCGAGATCCCCATCGACAAGGCGCCGGACGCTCCGGCCTCGGCCTCGTCCCTGTGGTGGTTCTGCGAGGATCCGCCGCCCGAGGTGCTGCTCGACGGTCGGTACAAGACCGAGCTCGTGTGGGTCGACGGTGAAGAGTGCGACCCCTGCGACCTCGAGCGGATCGCCAGCTACGCCACTCCTCAGGTGTGCGACAGCCGCGGCCCGATCCGCCTCCTGTGCGGACCGATCCCGCAGCAGCAGCAGCCGAACCCGTGGGATCGCAAGGGCTGCGTCTACGCGGTCGCGACCTCCAGCGGCTGCTCGTTCTGAGCTCGCGGCCGACACGCAATCGTACCTCCGCGGGTCCTGCCATTCGCCAGGTCCCACCAATCATCCCAATCACGGGCGCCCCGCGCCGGCCGGACGCGACGGAGCCCGCGACCTCGACTCAAGCCGCTGCCGCGCCGCGCAGCTCGGCGATCACGTCCTCCATGCGGTTGTACGACACCTGCATGCCGCCCTCCATGCCCGAGTTGATGTGCCCGTCGCGGTGCTCCTTGCACGAGTGCTGGACCAGAGTCCGCATCGTCGTCACCCCGTCGACCTCCTCGAAGGTCATGACATTGAGCGCCTCGCCGTCGGGGAAGCCCTCGTAGACCTCCGTCGACACCAGCCGGCGCGGCCGATCGATCTCGCGGAATTGTCCGTGGAAGCCGACCTCCATGTCGCGCTCGCGGATGACGTAGCGCCAGCGGCCGCCCTCGCGCAGGTCGACCTCGCAGACCAGCCACTCCGACGTCTCGAAGCCCCACCAGCGCCGGATCAGCGCGGGCGTGGTCCAGGCCTTGAAGACGAGCTCGGCCGGGTAATCGAAGGCGCGGGTGATGAGGATCTCGGTGTCCGACGGCAGGGTGACGACGGCCGAACCATGGCGAGTGGGAACGATCTTGTTGGTGGTCATGACTGCTTCTTCTCCTGGGAATGGAGCTCGGCGAGGAGGTCGTCGAGCCGGTCGAGACGGGTGTTCCAGGTGCGCTCGAAGGTGCGTACCCAGTCGTGGATGGGCTTCAGCGCCGGGCCGTTCAGCCGGTACCAGCGGTGCTTCCCGTCGACGCGCACGTGCACGACACCGACCGCCCGCAGCACGCCGAGGTGCTTCGACACCGTCGGCTGGCTGAGGCCCAGCCGCTCCGCGAGCTCGCCGACCGTCGCCTCCCCGCTGCCCAGGGCATCGAGGAGGTCGCGTCGGCTCGCCTCGGCGACGGCGTTGAAGACATCGGTGGTCGTGGGCGTGCGAGCCACTTGGACATCATATTCCCATATGGGAATGTGTCAAGCCCGAAGCCGCCGCCGCTCGACCGGAACCGATCGAGCGACGGTCCTTTCCTGAAACGCCGCGGCCCCGCCCGCGCCGTCGCGCGAACGGGGCCGTCAGCCGCGGCTCGTCGCCGCCTCAGCTCCAGCGGACGCGCGCGCGCAGGCCGGCGAGGCTGCCGTCGGGCGCGACGCCGACGATGTAGACCGGGTGGATCGGGCCGCCCTCGGGGTCGGCGCCGACGATGTAGACCTGCAGGTCGGCGAGGCTCGACTGCATCGCCTGCGCGAGCGCGACGGCCTGGGCGGTCTGGCCGGGCGTGTGGTGCTCGACGAGGCGGCGGAAGAAGTCGACGGCCGGCTCGATGCGGGCGATCCGCTGCGTCGGGTCGTCCAGGTCGAGGCCGAGCGTGGCGACGAAGCTCTGGGCGGTGAGGCTCTCGAGCTGGGCCGGCGCGTGGAAGCTGAGGAAGTGCTCGTTCGTCAGCTCGGTGCCGAAGTCGTCGAGCACCAGGTTGAAGGCGAGCGCCTCGAAGTGGTTCGACAGCTCCTCGCCGCTGCGCTGGCGGTGGCGCGCGACCTTGACGGCGAGGCGGCCGAGCGGAGGCATCGCCGCGACCTCGTCGGCCGACAGGCCGTTGTCGTTGGTGTCGAACGCGGCCACCAGCTGCTCGCGCGCCGTCACCAGCGCCTTCTCGACGTCGCCGCGGTCGACCCGCTCGCTCGGGTTGCCGTCCTGGCGGACGATGAAGCGGTAGAAGAAGTCGACCAGATCGCGCTCGGCCCCGGTGAGCTCGGCGATCTTGCGCCGGATCTCCGCGCGGCTGGTGATCTTGTCGCGGCCGCCGGCTTCAATGATCTGGGCGGCGGCCCACTCGAACGCTGCATTGACCTCGGACTTGGCGATGCGTGACACGGCGCGAGTGTGCCGGGGAACCGCCGCCCGGCCAAGCGAATTTCACCGCCCGCCGACCTCCGGAGCCGCCGCAGACCCGGCAAAACGGCCTCACGGGGCACGAGCGCGGCGAACCGACCGATCTCGCCCGGCCGCGCAGTGTCGGGTCGGGTCGGACCCCACCCGCTCGAGCCGCTCCGGCCGGACGAGCCGTGTCGCTGCGAGATCCGGAGCGCCGCGGCCTCGTCCTCGACGCGCGCCTGCTTCTCATGCTCCAAAGGTCATGTCCATGAAGACATGTGAACGAACGCGGCGCGAGCGCTGCGTCGCCAGCGCGACCTCGCCGCGGAGCGCCTGCGCGAGCCGACATGTCTCAAAAGCCACGCCGCCGCCGATCGCGATCGAGCTCCTGGTGTGACAGCGGGCCCGCGCGCGCCGCGATTTGCGCACGCCCGCGGGGACGCCGGGCCGTCTCGCCTGCCAGGTCGCGCGAGCGGCCAGCGGAACGCGGATCGTGCCAGTGAAGCCCGCGCTCGCCTCGACTCCGCTCGTGGCGCGTCGGCTTGCCGCGTCGCATCGATCCCGTACCTTCGCGCCCATGCCGCTCGACCTGCCCGTGCGCCGCCTGGCGACGTCCGTCGCGCTCGCGCTCGCCTCGACGTCCGCCTGCGGCGTCGACCCTCCTGACGCGAGCGCCACCTCACCGTGGGCCTCCGCCGGCAGCTCCGCCGGCGACAGCGACACGCAAGACTCCACCACCACCGGCGACGGCGACGCGAGCTCCTCCACCACCGGCGGGGCGCCGGGCAGCGACGCGGTGACCGGCCCCGTCGACTCGACGACCTCCGGCACCGGCGCGGACGTCGAGCCGACCACGACCGCCCCGAGCGACCCGACCACGGGAGGCATGAGCGACGAGCCGACCAACTGCGAGGCGCTCCGGGTCACCTACCGCGACTTCATGCCGATGCACCCCGACTTCGGCTGTCACATGGCGGGCAAGGGCGCGCGGCCGGGCCTGGTGATGAGCGCGCTGGGGGCCGATCACAAGCCGGTCCTCGACCCCAACCCGCCGCCGCCGCCGAAGCAATGGAAGGGCGACGAGCCGCAGATCACGTCGGAGCAGACCTTCGCCGAATGGTACAACACGACAGGCGGCGTCAACCTCGAGATCGCGGGCGAGCTGGCGCTGACGGAGATCGAGCCAGGCCTGTGGAGCTTCGCCAGCAGCGAGTTCTACCCGCTGACGGACCAGGGCTTCGGCAACAACGTCACGCCGAACTGGGACGGCGACACCTACCCCGATCGCAACGGCGCCTTCACCACCGAGATCCACACCACCTTCGTCTACGAGCCGGGCCAGCAGTTCAGCTTCAGCGGCGACGACGACGTGTGGATCTTCATCGACGGCGAGCTGGCCCTCGACCTCGGCGGCCTGCACTCGTCCGTCAAGGCCACCATCGACCTCGACGACCTCGGCCTCGCCCCCGGCGCCGTCTACTCGCTCGACGCCTTCCACGCCGAGCGCTGCGACAGCGGCAGCAACTTCCGCATCGACACCTCGATCGCCTGCTTCATCCCCCAGTGACCCGGACGCGACATGTCCCACGGGCCAGGTTCATGACCCATCGTTGACAGTCGACGCCCGGCTTGCCACGCTCGCGGCGATGAACGAGGGCACCAAGGGGCTGCGAGCGGTGAAGCTGTGGGACGCCTGGGGCCAGGCGCTCGCGCGCGGCGGCGACCTGTCGGCGCTGCTCGCCGACGGCGAGCCGCGGATCACCGCCGGGAGGCCGCCCACCCGCCTGCGCCTCGGCCTCCGCCACAACGCCGACGCGGGGCAGCTAGCCCTCGAGCTGCGGCTCGACTTCGCCGGCGCGCCGCGGGCCGAGCTCAGCCACGACGACGTCGTCTTCCGCCAGAACGGCCTGTTCGGCGACGAGTCGATCGAGTGGGGCGCAGTCCGGTTCGGCAGCAAGTACGTCGAGTTCAGCCAGATCCACCAGGGCGTGCCGAAGCTGATGGACGCAGTCTACGCCCGCTCGACCT
Source organism: Nannocystis punicea (assembly GCF_026965555.1). Taxonomy (GTDB): domain Bacteria; phylum Myxococcota_A; class Polyangia; order Nannocystales; family Nannocystaceae; genus Nannocystis; species Nannocystis punicea. The sequence goes on from NZ_CP114040.1 coordinate 9,533,853, forward strand.
TCCTGCCGCAGCTGCGCGAATTGGTCGACGTCGCGCGGATCTCCGGCCTCGGGACCGCCGTCGACGTCGCCCTCGGGCCGGCGCAGCGGATCCACTTCCAGCTCCGCCACGGCAAGGACGAGCGCCTCGCCTTCGAGCGCATGGGCTTCGACCTCACCGACGCCCGCGGCGCCCCGTTCACGGAGGCCGACGAGCAGCGGTTGGAGGATCGCCACGGGCCCAACTACGAATGGCCGCGCGGCGTCGCCTGGCGCCGCGAAGACGGCGCAGTCATCGACGGCACCACGGCCCTCTTCGGCGCCAACGCCAAGAAGATCTTCCCCCATTGAGGCGCGACGCCTGGTTCGCGCGGCCTCGCGGGCCACCGGCTCGCCCTTCATTCGGACCGCCCCGAGCGTCCCCTCATCAGAAATCATCCTGACCCATCGGACAGGCCGAACGACGCACGATCGCAGGCGAGCTCCAGCAGAGCAGCCGACCTGACCCATCGGGCAGCTCTCGACGAGCGCGACTCACACCCCAAGCCTGTCCCTTCAGACATGTCCATCAGCACCGCGCGATCACGGCGATCACCAGCCCCAGGAACACCGCCGCGAGCAGCCACAGCGACGCTCTCGAGCTCCGCTCCTGCGCCTGTCGCCGGGCGAAGGACCGCGCGCGCCGGGCCTTGCGGGCCGCGGGCGTGAAGTCTTGCACGTCGGCGGCGAACCACCGCACCGAGGCCGGCACCGCGATGGGTCCGCCGCCCACCGTGACATCGCCCCCCGAGCGCAGGCGGAACGCAGGCTCCACCACGCGCCGGGCGGTGTAGCCACCCGGGAGCTCGACCGCGTCGCCCGTCGCGGCGTCGAGCGCCGCCAGCACCGCCTCCGCCAGCGGCCGGCGCTCGGCCGCCTGCGCGTCGATCTCCGCCAGCTCGGCCTCGAAGTCGGCGAACTGCTCCGGCGACAGGTGGGCCGCGAACTCGGCCAGCGCCACGTCGGCCAGCGACAGCGCGTCGTTCGTCAGCGCTCGCAGCACTCGATCGTAGACGACGTCGACCGAGCAGTTCCACCCCGCGTCCTCGTCGTCGGTCTCGCCGACGACCTGACGGAACAGCCCGGCGTTCTCCGCCGAGAAGCCGCGCGTCTCGCCTCCGAGGGCCACCTCGAGGTTCCCGCCGCCGGCGCCGCGGTGATACGCGAGGTAGATCGACGCATCACGCGTCGCGCCCGCGAGCCGCCCCGCCTCGTCGACCACCACCAGGGCCGCCTCCGCCAGGCGCGCGCGCAGGCGCGGGTACTCGGCCAGCGCGGGGTGCCGATCGGGCAGCCGCAGGCCGCGGTGCGCCGCCACCTCGCGCGGCACCAGCCAGCGCTCGCCCTTGGTGTCGGACAGCTCGAACCGGTCGGCCTTGCCTGCCAGCGGCCCGCGGACGATCTCGGCCTGTCCGCGCCCCTCCCACCGGTGCGGGTCGATGGCCAACAGTCCGGGGATCACCAGCGCTTCGGGCATCGGGCCTCCACGGCGCGCAAGCTAGCACGCCGCCGCGCCGGCCTCCAGCGCCCGCGCCCCCGACCCGCGCGACCTGTCCCAAAGGCTATACTCACGGCCCGACGTGATGCACCTCGCCGTCGATGACCTGCCCGACCCACTCCGCCAGCTGGACCCCGTCGATCACGGTGGTCCAGAACGTCGGCGAGCGCAGCACAGTGTGGCCCTGGCCGAAGTTGTAGAGCACCTGCGTCTGGCCGATGTAGTAGGTCGCGGCGGCGTCCTCGTGGTCGGCGCGCAGCGCCAGCAGGCCGTCCTCGTACACCTCGGCCGGCACGATCAGCGGGAGCCCGTCGCACGTGTCGTACTGGCCGTTGCCCCAGCCGAACGACATGAAGGCGCGGATGATCGCGTCGGCGGTGTTCGAGAACAGGCCGAAGCGGATGTCGGGGTAGGCGCTCAGGGTGTGAGCGAGGATCTCGGTGGCGAAGTCGTCGGGGTCGGTGCAATCAGGGCCGCAGGCGGCGAGGATCGTCTGGTCGAGGCCCCACACCTCGCGGAACGTCTGCTGCAGGCACGGCGGGATGACCGAGTTGGACAGCGGCGGGCCCGAGTCGTCGATCACGATCATCTGCGGCCCCGGCCCGAACGCGTCGGCCACCTGCGCCGCGTTGAGCCCGGCCCCGAAGCCGCCGGCGCTGATGCCGGTGAGCAGCACCCGCTCGGCGTCGGCGAAGGTCGGCACCCACTGCTGCAGGTACTTGGTGATGTTGGTATAGCCGCGGAAGTGGCGGACCTGCCCGCCGAGCATGGTGTCCCTGTCGCCGCCGTGGATGTCGCCGGTGCAGTACGGGACGTAGATCATGCTCCAGTCCCTGACCGGGTTGCCCGGGTTGTTGCGATTGAAGATCCCGTCGGGCGGCGGGATGAACGGGATGTTGAACGCCGAGAAGTCGCACGCGTCGTTGAAGCAGGCCCCGCCGCCCTCGAGGTAGATCATCACGTCCTTCGAGTCGGGGTTCAGGCTGATGCCGAAGCCCGCCGGCTGGCCGTTCATACACATCGTGCCCGGCACCTCGAAGTACTGCCATTGCAGCGGCGGCGCGTCGATCGGCTCGACCGCCGTGCAGTCTGGCAGGCAGCCGTCGAACGCATCGTCGTCGCCGTCGTCACAGCCCTCGCCGGGGTCGAGCTGGCCGTCGCCGCAAGCCGGCGCGGGCGGCTCCCCGGTCGTGCTCGTGCCGGCGCCGCTCGAGCTCGAGTCCTGCCCGTGCGAGCCGCTCCCGCCGTCGCTGTCCGGCGGCGCGCTCGTGACGGCCTCGGTCGGCGCGACGCTCCCCGAACTGTCTGGTCCCGTCGCGTCCGTCTCGCTGCCGGACGCGCCCGCGTCCGACGTGTCCTGGCCCGTCGCGTCCGCCGCGTCGCCGCAACCTGCTCCGAGGACGACGCTCGCCGCGCACACCAGGCGCGCGAGGGGTGCTGCAAGCCGGGTCATGACAAAGCCTCCTGAACGGCCGGATCTGCGGTCACGCCAGACGATCGATCCCGGCGCCCGGGATTGCAAGGTGGAGCCCAGCCCCCAGCCCTCCGCAAATGCTGCCCGCCGGGCGGCGGGCGTCCTGTCGACATATGTCCCGAAGGACAGCCAGCCCTGTCCGCCCGGCTACGGGCTCAGGCGAGCGATCCACGCGTCGCGGCCGTCGACGGCCTCGTCCATGCCGCCGGCCACCACGAGCGTGCCGTCGGGGGCCGGGCGCACGCAGCGGGCCTGGCTCGCCCCGCCGCCGGCGCCGGCGATCACGGTCGACCAGCGCGGGGCGCCGTCGGGCGCGAGGCGCCGCACCCACGGCTCGCGCTTGCCCGCCTGCATGGTCGCCCCGGCGAACAGGACGTCGCCGTCGTCCGCGAGTCCGAGCCCGTAGCACAACGCGCCGGCCGCCTCCGGTCCGGCCTCGATCTCCGTCCACACCATCAGGCCGTCGGCGTCGTAGCGGCGGAGGAAGCTCTTCCACGGCACCGGATCGACGGCGGTCTCGTAGCCGCACACGACCACGCCGCCGTCGGCGAGCGCGACCACGCCCTGCAGGTAGTCGGCCTTGCTGGCCGCGCCGTTGTAGAGGCGCGACCACAGCAGGTTGCCGTCGGCGTCGTAGCGGGCGATCCACGCGTTGTTGCTCTCGCCGGGCGCGGCCTCGTAGCCGGCCGCGTAGATGTAGCCGTCGGCGGTCACCGCGATCGCCTGCGTCGCGTCGTTGCTGCTGGCCGCGCCGTCGTAGGTCCGCGTCCACAGCACCTCGCCGGCCGGCCCGTACTTGCGCAGCCAGGTGTCGTTGCCGGCGTCGACCGTCGCGGTCGCCCCGCCGATCACCAGGTCGCCGTCGGGCGTGAGCGCTGCGCCGCTGCCGACGTCGTTCAGCATCGCCGCGCCCGCGAACTTCTTGGTCCACAGCGGGCTGCCGTCGGCCGCGTGCTTGCGCACCACCACGTCGTTGCCCTGCATCGGCTCCTGGGCGAACCCGGCCAGGTACACGGTCTCCGCCGGGTCGACCACGATCGCCCGGCCCTGGTCCTCGAGCATCGCCCCGCCGGCGTAGGTCTGCGTCCACAGCTCGGCGCCGTCGGCCGCGTACTTGCGGACCCAGAGGTCGCTGTCGTCGGCGCCGACGCCGAGCAGACCGACCACGTAGATCGAGTTGTTGCCGTCGACTGCGCAGCCGAGCGCCTCGTCGACGAGCTTGAGCATGCCGGCGTGCGTGGTCGACCACAACAGTCGGCCCGACGGCTGACAGTCGTTGTTGCACCCGTCGCCGTCGGCCGCGTTGCCGTCGTCGCAGACCTCGGGCGGCTGGACCACCCCGTCGCCGCAGGCCGCGGCCGGCTCGGTGGTCTCGCCGCTGTCCGCTTCGGTGAGCGCCTCCGTCGTCGCGGTGCTCGTCGCGTCGCCGGTGGTCGATGTCTCCCCGGGCCCCGTCGACGTCGCGGGATTGCTGGTCGCCGCGGTCGTCTCGCCCGCGGAGGTCGACCCCGAAGTCGTCTCGTCGCTCGCCGTCTCCGCCGTGGACGACGCCGCGCCCTCGTCGTCGCGCCCCTGCCCGCCCGCGCAGCCGGCGATCCACGCGAGCGCGACCAGCCTCCCCTTCGTCCCGAGCATGGCCCATCCTAACCGCGCCGCAGCCCGCCTGAAACGCGCGCACATGCGGGCGGCGCCCGGCGCGGCCCAGCGATGAGGGCAGGCCCGAGGATCGCTGCCGCTGCGCGGATCTGTCACCGCCCCGCGGGTACGTCTGACGCGCACCCGACGTCGCGCAGGTCCGCGCCCCGGCGAAACACATGTCCTCGAGGACACGTCACCGACGATCTGTCCTCGAGGACATGTGAAAAATTACATGTCCCCGAGGACACTCCGTCCGACGACCCCCGCACCCGGGCAATCACATGTCCTCGAGGACATCTCGCCCGCCGCGCGTCAGCGCGCGAAGTACCGCGGGTGGTCGAGATCGGTCAACAAGTCCGCCTGAACGGGGCGCCACCCCAGCAGCTCGCGGGTCTTCTCGCTCGCCGTCGGCAGGTCGAGCGAGAAGAACGGCCCGAGCCACCCGAAGTGCTCGACCGGCCTCGGCTCGACCGGCACGTCGAGCCGCCTGCCGATCACCGCGGCGATGTCCCGCGTCGGAACCCCCACCTCGGCGACCGCGTGCACGCGCGTCCCCGCGGGCGCCTTCTCCAGCGCGAGCCGGAAGGCCTGCGCCGCGTCGAGCCGGTGCACCGCCGGCCAGCGGTTGCCGCCGTCGCCCACGAACCCGGCCACCCGCTTCTCCCGGGCGATGCGGATCAGCTCGGGCACGAAGCCGTGGTCGCCGTCGCCGTGCACTGTCGGCGGCAGCCGCACGACCGACACCCGGACCTCACGCGCCGCGAACGGCAGCGCGGTCGCCTCCGACTGGCGCGAAAAGTCCGGATCTGCAGCCATGTCCTCGGTCGCCACGCCCCCCGCGGGCGCCACTCTCGTTCCCGAGGTCACCACCAGCGGCCGCCCCGAGCCCGCCAGCGCATTGCCCAGCGCCTCGATCGCGCGGCGGTCCACCGCGACCGACCCCGAGTAATTCGAAAAGTCGTGAATGAACGCGGTGTGAATGACCCCGTCGCTCGCCGCAGCCCCGCGCTCGAGGCTTGCGAGGTCCTCGAGCGAACCGCGGAGCACCTCCGCGCCGGCGGCGGTGATCGCCGCCGCGTTCGCGTCCGAGCGCGCGAGGCCGAGGACCTGGTGCCCGTGGTGAATCAGCTCCCGAACGACCGCGCTGCCGACGAAGCCCGCGGCTCCCGTGACGAAGATTTTCATGCCCGGAACGCTACCGGTCCGCCTGCGCCGGGGCTTGGCGGTTCTTGGCGAAAAATTGTCCGGGCGTCATGCCGACGATGCGGCGAAAGTGACGGTTGAGCTGGCTCTGATCGTACAGACCGACCTGCGCGGCGATGTCCTTCGGCTTGGTGCCCGCCGCGAGCAACGCCTTCGCCTGCATGATGCGCAGCCGCGTCAGGTACGCGTGCGGCGGCATGCCGACCTGCGCCCGAAAGGCGCGGCACAGGTGGAACTTGTCCATCCCTGCGTATTCGGACAGCTCGTCGAGCGTCAGCGCTGCGGCGAGCCGCTCGCGCATCAGCCCCAGCGCGCGCCGCACCGGCCGCGTCGGCTCGAGCTTCGACTCGCGCATCACCGTCATCGCCGCGATCGCCTCGGCGAGCGCGCACTCCAGCGTGAAGGCGTCGGCCCCGACCGCGACCGCGTCGTGCAGGCGCTGAAACGGCGCGCCCCGCGGGTCCTCCGCCGCGAGACACGACTGCACGCGCAGCGCCTCGACCTCGGGCGTGGAGAAGCCGATGAGCTGATAGGTGACCGGGCCCTCGCGCTCGAGGTCGCGGTGCACGTCGCCGGGTTGAAACACGACGATCGACCCGGGAGCGCCCTTCCACGTGCGACCGTGGGTCCAGAACTCCGAGCGGCCCGCCTCGAAGCGGGTGATGACGAAGGTCTCCTTCACCCCCGAGTACGGCGCGTCGCTCTCGATTCGCACCGCCCGCAGGCCGGGCAACGAGACGGAGAGGACCTGAGCCCCGGCGGCCATGCCCGCGATCATAGCGCCCCGGCGCCGCGCCGCTTGGGCAATCTTGGCGGCCGCGCGCCGCCCTCACGCTCGCGCCCGGCGCAGGCGCCCGAGCAGGATCGCCGCCACCACCAGGTTCAGCGCCAGCGCCGACACCCCCGCGAGCCGGGCGTGGCGCAGCAGGTGGTGCACCTCGAACGGGATGAACGACAGCGTCGTCACCACGGTGATGTACTCCGCCCAGCGCCGGCCGAGCCACAGGCCGACGCCCTCGACCGCGAACAGCGCGGCGTACAGGAACGAGCCGATCCCGAGCTCCGCCAGCCGCTCGGGCGCGACGCCGGCGAGCCCCGCGAGCCCGCGCAGGACGACCACGCGCTCGCTGTGCAGCGTCAGCGCCGACGCCCACGCCTGGGCGCGCTCGGCGACGCCGGGCCGCAACAGCTCGAGCGCGCCGAGAGCGACGGTCACCAGCAGCGCGGTCTTGCAGAACTTGAACAGCGCGATCGCCCGCAGCAGCCGGTCGCGCCGCTCGCCCGCTCGCTCGTGACTCCCCCGCCGGCTCGGCCACGCCATCCAGGCCGCCCATGGTGACGGACGTCGGGCGCGCCGACCGGCGCGCGTGCGGCCGGCCGTTGTTCGACCGCACAGGCGCGGTCTGGCCGCCCGGCTATGGACAGCAGAACGGAGACGCACGATGACGCTGCTCGGGCGCAGACAGTTCGGCAAGCTCGGTGGATGGTTGGCGCTCGGGTTCGCCTGCGACTTCGAACCCGGCGGCGAGCCGCAGCTCGACGAGGATCTCTGGCAGCGGGCGCTGCAGATCGCGCGCGACCTGCTGCTCGTCGGGCCGGAGGGCCAGGACCTCAAGCTCGAGTACCTCAAGGTCCTGATCGACGACGGCCTGCCGCCGACCGACGCGCCGAAGAAGGTGCTCGTCATCGGCGCCGGGATCGCCGGCCTCGCTGCGGCGCACTTGCTCAAGCAGGCCGGTCATCACGTCACCATCCTCGAGGCCAACGCCAACCGGATCGGCGGCCGGATCAAGACCTTCCGCGCCGCGGACCCGCAGCAGCCGGCGCCGTTCGCCGACCCGGCGCTGTACGCCGAGGCCGGGGCGATGCGCCTGCCCGACTTCCACCCGCTGACCCTGGCCCTGATCGACAAGCTCGGGCTCGAGCGGCGGCAGTTCTACTACGTCGACGTCGTCGCGCCGAAGGACGGCCCGGTCCCGCCGGTCCGCTACCAGTCGTTCACCGGCGAGGTGTGGCAGAACGGCCCGCCGCTCCCCGACTTCGTCCCGCCCGACCAGGCCCTGCGCACCTGGATCGCCGTCAACGGCCTGCTCGTGCGCCGCAGCGAGTACGCCGACGATCCGGCGCTCGTCAACGAGGGCTTCGGGGTCATGGGCGCCGACACCGGCCGCACCACCGCCGAGATCCTCAACGCCGCGCTCGACCCGGTCCGCGACTACTTCTCCGACGCGCTGCCCGACGGCACCCGCGAGAACAAGCCGACCGCCGAGTGGATCGAGGGCTGGGCCCGCGCGATCTACGACTTCGACGGCTGGTCGATGAGCCGCTACCTCACCGAGTACGCGCTGCTCGACGAGGCCACCGTCGACGCCATCGGCACCGTCGAGAACGCCACCTCGCGCCTGTGGCTGTCGTTCATGCACACCTTCATCGGCCGCAGCGACATCAACCCCGGCGCCCGCTACTGGGAGATCGACGGCGGCTTCTGGCGCCTGCCCTACGCGCTCGAGCCGGGGCTGCGCCACGAGATCGTGATGGACCGCCGCGTCGTCAAGATCGTCACCGGCGACGGCGAGCACGGCCCCGCGGTGCACGTCGAGACCATCGACGAGAGCGGCGCCGCGGCCCCGGTGTACTCCGCCGACCTGGCGATCGTCACGATCCCGTTCTCGAGCCTGCGCCACGTCGAGTTCGACCCGCCGCTGTCGTACGGCAAGCGCCGCGCGATCATCGAGATGCACTACGACTCGGCCACCAAGATCGTGCTCGAGTTCAGCCGCCGCTGGTGGGAGTTCACCGAGGAGGACTGGCAGCACGAGCTCGAGGCGATCACGCCCGGCCTCTACGACGAATACGGCGAGGGCCCGGTCACCCACGTGTTCGGCGGCGGCTCGGTGACGGACAACCCCAATCGCAACATCTACTACCCGTCGCACGCCATCGGCGGCAGCCCCGGCGGGGTCGTCCTGGCCTCCTACACCTGGGCCGACGACGCCGCCCGCTGGGACTCGATGGACGACGACGAGCGCTACGAGTTCGCCCTGCGCGGCCTCCAGGACGTGCACGGCGACCGCATCGAGGCGTTCTACACCGGCCGCGGCCAGACCGAGAGCTGGATGAACAACCCTTACGCCTTCGGCGAGGCCGCAGTGTTCCTGCCCGGCCAGCTGCTCGAGCTCCACCTCCACACCGCCACCGCCGAGGGCCCGCTGCACTTCGCCGGCGAGCACACCTCGCTCAAGCACGCGTGGATCGAGGGCGCCCTCGAATCCGCAGTGCGCGCGGCGCTCGAGGTCCACCGCCGCTGATTGCGCCGACTCACGCCCTCGCCGCCGACCGCGGGCGACCCCGCTATGCCCATTCGGGCAGAGGCGCCGCCGGCGCCGCCCTTGCACCGGACTGCGGCGGCATCACCTTGGTCCTCGCAATGTGGGCCTTCGATCCACAATACATGCTCTACATGGTACCCGGCCTGCTGCTGTCGCTGCTGGCCTCGTGGTACGTAAAATCCACGTTTCGCCGCTACGCCCGGGTCCCGCTGGAGGGCGGGCGCGGCGTGACGGGCGCCGAGGCGGCCGCCGCAGTGCTCGCCCAGGCCGGCGTCCGCGACGTCCGCATCGAGCCGGTCGCCGGCGTGCTGTCCGATCATTACGACCCGGCGCACAAGGTCCTGCGCCTGTCGCCCGACGTGTACGCCGGCCGCTCGGTCAGCGCCGCCGGCGTCGCCGCCCACGAGGCCGGTCACGCCATTCAGCACGCCCGCGGTTACGGCCTCATGCGCGTGCGCCAGGCGCTGGTCCTGCCGGCGCGGGTCGGCTCGCAGCTGTCGTACATCGTCATCATCGCCGGCCTCGCCCTGCACATGCTCGGCCTGGCGTGGTTCGGCGTGTTCCTGTTCGCCGGCATCTTCCTGTTCGAGCTCGTCACCCTGCCGGTCGAGCTCGACGCGTCGAGGCGGGCCCGCGAGCGCCTGCAGGCCGCCGGCCTGGTGAGCCAGGGCGACGCCGCCGGCGTCAAGCGCGTGCTCGACGCGGCCGCCCTCACCTACGTCGCCGCGCTCGTCACCACCGCGCTGCAGATGCTCTACTTCATCACCCGGATCCGCGGCGAAGAGCGCTGAGCGGACGAGCCCGGCCCGCGCCGGCAAACAATGCTCGCGGTGGATACAACGCTGGCGCGCGCTCGCGTGGCGTCGCACGATTGAATCCGCGACGACGCCGATCGCGTCGCCGACGGTGTCATCATGATCTACCGACGATTCGACGCGGCCTGCGCGGGGCTCGGCGCGGCGCTGCTCTCCTGTCATTCGGCGGACGCCGAGCTCGTCCTGCGCGACGGCGACGCACCGGTCCGCGACGTCGTCTTCTCGCCGCAGCCGATCGAGCACAGCCACAACGCCCGGGTCGAGCAGCTCATCGGCGAGGCCGAGCGCACCCTCGACATCGCCATGTACTCGTTCAACGACGCCGGCATCCGGGCCGCCCTCGCCGCGGCCACCGGGCGCGGCGTCGAGGTGCGCCTCCTGTACGAGAAGGCCAGCGAGGACCGCAAGCTCACCGGCGCCGCGCTGCAGGGCTCGCAATCCGGGCAGCTCGAGAGTGACGGCGTCGACGTGCGCTGGGTGAACAAGATCCTGCACCACAAGTTCATGATCGTCGACGGCCCGCGCGACGACCTCGCCGCGGCCGACGACGCCCACCTGGTCACCGGCAGCGGCAACTGGTCGCCCGGCGCCGCCACGATCTACGACGAGAACACCCTGTTCCTGCGCGGCGAGCGGGAGCTGGTGCTGCGCATGCAGCAGGAGTTCGAGCACCTGTGGCAGCACTCGCGCGACTTCGTCGGCGACCCCGGGCTCGCGAGCAGTGCGTCGACCCTGGCGATCACCGACGCCATGATCGACGACGAGCCCGGCGCGCACGTCTACTTCACCTCGGCCAACTTCGACCTGCGCGGCGAGGACACCTTCGTCGCCAGCGGCCGCGAGACCGTCGGTGACACTCTGGTGGCCGCCATCGCCGGCGCGACCCACTCGATCGACATCGCCTCCGGCCACCTCCGCCTGCGCGGGGTCGCCGAGGCGCTGATGGCCCGCGCCGCCGAGCCGGGCCTGCAGATCCGCGTCTACCTCGACGGCCAGGAGTACATCGCCGAATCGACGCACGACGCTCAGGTCGACGCCCTGGACGATTGCTACGAGGAGGCCGGCACCGACCCGGCGAAGCGGCGCGCCTGCGAGGACCGCGGCTTCCTGTTCGGCTACGTCGTCGGCGCCTCGGGCGTGGCCGTCCGCTACAAGTATTACGCCTACCGCTGGCACGCCAGCTACGCCCAGCAGATGCACCACAAGTACATGCTCGTCGACGGCGACGAGCTGTGGACCGGCAGCTACAACCTGTCCGACAACGCCGAGCACAACACCTTCGAGAACATGCTGGTGTTCCGCGGCCCCGAGTACGCCGAGCTGATCGCCCGCTTCGCCGACAACTTCGCCGAGATCTGGGACACCGGCCGCGCCGACGATCGCCTGGCCGCGCTGCACCACGACATCGACGACGGCGGCCCGGTCCCGCTGGTGTTCCCGGCGATGGCGCTGGACCACGCCGAGATCTCCGACCTCAAGCAGAGGATCCGCGCGGCCTGCCCGGCGGTCGACTCGCAGCATTATCGGCGGCACCCGGAGTTGCACCGGACCTGCGAGTGATCGCGGCAGGGCGCCCGGCATCCCGCGAGCGGAGCGCCGAACCTCGCACCCTCCCCCATGGGCCGCGTGAGACCGACGGACCGCTCGTGGCCGCGGCCTCGGTCCTCCGGGCGCGAACCTGTGCTAGCGTTCGCCTCTATGCGCGCATCGACCCTCGCTATCCCGCTGCTCGTCCTGTCCGCCTGCGCGGATGCCGGTTCGGACGAGCCCCAAGACCCATGCCTCCTGCGCTCCGCGAGCCGCTGCGACGTCCGCGAGAGCGACTGCCAAGAGCACGCGCACGAGGTGATCGCCTGTATCCGCGGGACCGACCACCCGCTGCCGGCGATCGAGGTCATGACCGCCGAAGAATACGCGGCCGCGCACCCGCCGGGCCCGTCGCGCACGCCCGAGGAGCAGCGCTTGTTCGACCAGTACGTCCGCGCCTACCAGCTGCTCTGGCTGCTCCCGGACGGCTGGGAGGAGCCCGAGCCGAGCCCGGTCGCCGCGCCCTACATCTCCTATGATTCGGCGCGCGACACGATCGTCGTCATCGCCGACGGCACCCAGCCGGAGTTCGAGCTGTACGGCCTGCTCTACACGCTCGTCCTCGCCGCCCGCGACCGCGAGTCCGACCTCGACGGATTGATGCTGACGCAGACCGGGACCTTCGACAGCAAGCGCGCCCTGGTGGCGCTCTTCGCCGGCGAGGCCACGTTCTTCGCCGACATGGCGCGGGCGCGCGAGCTCGACTACGGCGAGCTGGCGCAGCGGTTCTCCTACGAGAAGGCGATCGAGGAGACCCGGCACGACTTCGCCAGCCCCTCGGTCGAGTGGGGCGTGGCGATGGCGCTGTTCCAGTACTACTACGGCGCCAATTACGTCCTCGGCGCCTTCCTCGACGGCGGGCAGCCGGCCGTCGACGCCCTCTACGACGATTCGCTGGCCTCGACCGCGTACGCGCTGGCCGGCGACGGCGACATCGATGCCGCGTTCTCGGCGATCGACGTCGCCCTGCCCGCGCCGCCCGAGGGCTTCCGCTACCTGTCGCAGGACAGCTACGGCCCGGCGATGCTGCAGATCCACCTCACGCGCGAGTACGGCCTGGGCTCGGAGGCCGCCGACAAGACGCTGGCGCGCACGTGGGTCGGCGACCGCCTGGTGATCGCCGTCAACGACTCCACCGACGCCGTCGCGGTGGTGTGGCAGATCGCCGGCCCGGGCGGCGAGGTCCGCTCGACGATCGTCCGCTCCACCGACATCGACGCCTGGAACGCCTTCGAGGCGCTGTTCGGCGGTTGACCGCCGGCCGCGCCCGGCAGGCGCGCGGCGACATCGGCTAAACTCGACGGGTGCCCCTGCTCCGCCGCCGGCCGCGGATCCAGCTGTTCACCCCGCGCGTGGTGGTGGCGGGCCGGCCGTTCATCACCCGCGTGGTGCTGCACTGCCGCGAGGCGGTCCCGCTCGAATTCGTCGACGTCGAGCTGCGCGGCGCGCTCGACCGCTTCCGCGAGCGCGAGAGCGGCACCGAGGAGCGCGTGATCGAGTTCCTGCGCCAGCGCGCCCGCGTGCGCGAGGCCGGGCCGCTGGCCGTCGGCGAGCACTCGTGGAGCGTCACCTTCCGCCTGCCCCCCGGCGCGCCGGTCAGCTACAGCGGCGGCTCGTACCGGATCTCGTACACCTACCACGTCCACGCCAGCGTGCCGTGGTGGCCCGACGCGCGCGCCGCCTTCGTCGCCCACGTCGAGAGCGCGCCGGCCGAGACGGCCAGCCCGCCGGCCACCAGCGTGTTCGCCTCGGGGCCGACGCAGGGCGAATCGCCCAACTTCGAGCTCTCGCTCGGCACCACCGTCGTCGGCCCCGGCGAGCCGCTGCGCGGCGCGATCGCCCTCGCCGACGCCCGCCGCCACGCCTACCGCGAGGCCACCCTGGCCCTCGTCGCGCTCGAGAGCGCCGACGGCTTCCTCGGCCGCACCAGCCACCGCCACGAGGTCTGCCGCTGGACCTTGCCCGCCGACCGCCTGCGCGAGGCCGAGCCGCTCGCCTTCACCCTGCAGCTGCCCGACGGCGTGGTGGCCGGCTTCGACCACGGCGGCGTCGCCCTCGCCTGGTACCTCCACGCGCGCGTCGACGTCGCCTGGTCGCGCGACCCGGAGGTGTGGATCCCGCTGACCGTGGTCGGCCGCCGCGAGCCGGCGCTGCAGGGCGAGCGCGCCCCGCCGGCCGTCGGCACCCGCCGCGTCGAGGCCCTCTGGCGCGACGTCGCCACCCGCTGCGGCCTCGCCTCCGAGCCCGGGGCGATGCACGGCGTCGTCGCCGGCGCCCAGCTGCGGATCTCCCGCGAGCACGCCGACGGCCGCGGCGCGGTGGCCGTGGCCCGCCTCACCACCCCCGACCTCGGCCTCGGCCTCGGCCTCGCCGGCGCGCCCGCGAAGCTCGTCGGAAGAGACATGTCGCAAACAACATGTCTCAATGAACATGTCGAAAAGTTGTTGGAGCGCTGCCCGCCGCGCGCCGCCGACGACCGCGGCCTGGTGTTCGAGGTCGACGAGCCGGGGCGCGACGCCGCGGCGCTGCGGCGGTTCGTCGACGACGTCAAGGCGGTGGCGGCGGCCCTCGCGGCCGCGCGCGAGGTGATGCCGGCCCCGGCGGCGATGGCCGCCCACGTGCCGGCGTGGGAGCGCGCGGCCGGCCAGCTCGGCGGTCGCCTGCAGCGCGCGTGCATGGCGGTGACCGGCGTGATCGACGGGCTCGCGGTCGCGGTGCGCACCGACTGGGACGCCCGCGGCCGCCCGCGGCGCACCCTGTTCGAGGTCCGCCCTGCGGTCCCGATCGACCGGCGGCACCACCTCGTGTGGCGCGCCGAGGACAGCGCCCCGCCCGCCACCGAGCTGCCGCTGGCGCCGCTGTGGCCGGGCGCCGGCGAGATCGTCGTCGACGCCGAGTCGGTCCGCGTCGCCCTCGACGGCCCGCTCGCCGACCCGCTCGAGCGCATCGACCAGGTCACCGCGCTCACCGTGGTCGGCAAGCACATCGAGGGCCGCCGCGGCCACTACCGCTGAACGAGCGCCGCGAACTGTTCGCGCATCAAGGCGCGTTCGGCGGGCCCAGATCCTGGATCTCGATCACCTCGACGGTGAACACGAGCAAGTCCTCTTCGTTGGTCGAGGCGACCTGATGCACGACGAGACGCGCGCGCGTACCATCCGGGCGGGTGCCGATGGCCTGGGACTTGAAGTCGAACGAAACGGGCGCATAGGCGCTCGGGTTATTGAGAAGAACCTCGAGGTCGGGCAAGTCGTCGCCAGGCGCGTCGATCGTGAACGTCAACCGCAGGCTCGCCCATCCGGTCGACGGAGCCGCACCGGCGAGGACATCCTGGGCTTTCTCCCCGAAGATCGTCGGCGTGTTCAGGAAGTCGAAGTTACTGGCGACGAGTTCGGCGCCGGATTGGGCGAACGACAGCGCGTTGGCCGTATGCAAGTTCACGGTGATCTCCGCCGCGCCGTCGTCGGTCTCCCGCTCCTTCACGTTGCCGCCCACGTGGGTGTGGAGGAGCGGGCCGCCGTTGTCTTCGAGCCAGGTCGCGGCCAGGCCCGCGTAGTCGATCAGCGCGAAGGTCTCGAAGCCCACGTCCCCCCAGCCCACGTAGTTGGGCACCGGCGGAAAGAACGTGGACATGCTGCCCTGTGCATCCAGGAAATCGGACAGCGGGCGCGGGGTCACCCCGTTTCCCGCGAAGCCGACGCCCGGCAGGAGCAGGCCCGCGAGAGCCCAGACCAGAATCGAACCCGACGCACCCCTCATCACGTACTCCTGGCGACACCAGGTCGCACCGAGAAGCTAGTTGCAGTCTTCACGGCGGCCAGTGATGACGCACACGACCGAACCGAGGTCCCACGAGCGTCCGCGTTCCATCAGGACGTCCGCCGCAGCGCCACGCATGCGTGGCCGCGGCGAGCTCACGGCTCGCAGACGAGGGGCGCGATGAAGTCGGCCCCGCGTGACGTTCCTGCTCGCCGCGCCTGCGCGCCGCATCCACAGCGGCGAGGCTCGCCTCGCCGCCGCCGGCGTGCTCGGGCGCGGCAGCACCCGCGGCCCTGCATCCGCGCGGCATCCTGCGTCGCTGAACCTCCTCGCCGGCGACCGGCGATACGAGTGGACCGAGGCGACGCGCGAGGACGAGGCCGATGCCGATCAGTGATTGCGGCCGCAACCGCGACCGAGGATCTCGCGCCGACCGCCAGGCCCCTGCCCGCGCGGCCCGTGGCGGCGGCCTCACCGCGCGACGATGTGCGGTCGGCTCGGCGCAGGTGTCGGGCTGCTCGCGCGCCCCGTTCGCGGGCGCCGACGCCAAGCATGACCCTCGGGTCATGTCTCGAGCGCCATGCTCCTCTTCCGACGGGCACAATCGCCGCCGCCGCGCAAGCCGGGGCGCCCCGGCGTCGAGATCGCGCGGGCGGCCATTCTCGCGCGCTCAAACGGCGTTCCTCGGCATCTCTCGCCTTGCTCCCGCGACCGGACCTCGGCTACCGTCGCCGCCTCGTTCGCCGAAGTCCGCGGTGGTCGGGGAGGGGGTCGGATGGCAGGGCTTGCATCTATTCTCGCGTTGATCGGCAACCGTCCGGTCTACACCTTCAGGGTCGACGGCCTCGACGTCGAGGCCCGCGTGCTGCGGTTCACCGGCCAGGAAGGCGTGAGCGCGCTGTACGAGTTTCGCATCGAGCTGGCGTGCCCGCACATGCTCGAGGTCGATCAGATGGTCGGCAAGACCGGCGTGCTCGAGGTCGCCGGCGTCGACGAGCCGCGGTTCGTCCACGGGATCGTCGCCCACGCCGAGTACGTCGGCGAGAGCCGCGAGTTCGCCCTGTTCGCGATCACTCTGGTGCCGCGGGTGTGGCGGCTGACGCTGCGCCAGGACTGCCGGATCTTCCAGGAGCAGCGCACGTCCGACATCATTCGCGCGGTGCTCGAGGTGGCCGGCTTCAAGCCGAGCGCGTACCGGTTCGACATCGTCGCCTCGTACTCCCCGCGGAACTACTGCGTGCAGTACCGCGAGAGCGACTGGGACTTCATCAGCCGCCTGCTCGAGGAGGACGGCCTCTTCTATTACTTCGAGCACGAGGAGGACAAGCACGTCCTGGTGATGTCCGACCACAAGGGCACGCACCGGCCGATCCCCGGCGACCCCGAGGTGTGGTGGAACAGCGAGGACGGGCACGTCGAGGATCGCGAGCACATCCACGAGTTCCGCTTCGGCCAGCACATCCGCTCCGGCAAGGCCAGCCTGCGCGACTTCTACTTCCCGACCCCCGACGCGGGCATGGAGGTGCGCGCCGAGGCCAAGCAGGACACCGACCTCGAGGTCTACGACTACCCGGGCGAGTACCGCTTCGCCAGCGGCGGCGACCCCGACCGCGGCCCGGGCATCGCCAAGAACCGGCTCGAGGCGCTGCAGGCGACCCGCCGCAGCGGCGCCGGCAAGGGCGACTGCATGCGCCTCGTGCCCGGCTACGCCTTCACCCTCACCAACCACCGGCGCAGCGAGTTGAACGGCGAGTACACGCTCCTCACCGTGCGGCACCGCGGCGAGCAGCCGCAGGTGCTCGACCAGGACGCCACCAGCGACGCCGCCTTCGTCTACGAGTCGCGCTTCACCTGCATCGAACGGGCGACGATCTACCGCCCGCCGCGGACCACCGCGCGGCCGTTCGTGCGCGGCCTGCAGTCGGCCGTGGTCACCGGCCCGCCCGGCGAGGAGGTCCACGTCGACGATCAGGGCCGCGTCATGGTCCAGTTCCACTGGGACCGCCAGGGCCAGTTCGACGATCACAGCAGCTGCTGGATCCGCGTCAGCCAGCTGTGGGCCGGCGCCGGCTGGGGCGCCATGTTCATCCCGCGGATCGGCCACGAGGTTTTGGTCGACTTCCTCGAGGGCGACCCCGACAAGCCGATCATCACCGGCCGCGTCTACCACGGCAACAACCACGTGCCCTACCCGCTGCCGGCCGAGAAGACCAAGAGCACGATCAAGTCGGAGAGCTCGCTCGGCGGCGGCGGCTACAACGAGTTCCGCTACGAGGACCTCAAGGGCTCGGAGCAGATCTTCATGCACGCCGAGCGCGACCTCGACATCCACGTCAACCATGACCGGATGGAGAACGTGCTGCACGACCGCCACCTGCGGGTCGGCGACGCGGTCAACGGCGAGAAGGTCGGCGACTTCAACGAGCTGGTGATGCGCGACCGCCACGTCCGCGTCGACCGCCACCGCCACGAGCACATCGGCGGCGACGCCTTCGTGCACGTCGGCGGCATCGACGGCGACGGCAACCAGCACGTCATCATCGACAAGCACCAGTACACTCTGGTCCGCGTCGACCGCCACGACCACGTCGAGGGCTCGGCGATGGCCAAGGTCGACAAGACGACCTCGCTGACCGTCGGCGACGAGGCGCACCTCAAGGTCGGCAGCAAGACCGCGCTCGAGTCGGGCGCCGAGGTCCACGTCAAGGCGCCGACGATCGTCATCGAGGCCGGCACCGGGATCACCGTCAAGGGCCCGGGCGGCTTCATCACCATCGACGCCTCGGGCGTGGTGATCCAGGGCCGCCTGGTCAAGGTCAACTCGGGCGGCGCCGCGCTGGCGGGCAGCGGCTGCGCCCCGATCGCCCCCGAGGACGCGCGCCCGGCCGAGCCCGTCTCGCCGAAGCCGGCCGACCGCGGAGCGGAGACCTGAGCCATGCCCCCGAGCGCACGCATCACGGACGGACACACCTGCCCCGTGCACGGCGGCGGGCCGGTCTGCGTCGGCGACGCGACCATCATCGTCGGCAATGTCCCTGCGGCCAGGTTGGGCGATGGCCTCATCTGCCCGTGCGGCCCCGACCTCATCTCGCAGGGCGAGAACACGGTGATCTTCGGCAACATGCCGGCCGCGCGCCTCGGCGACGCCACCGCCCACGGCGGCGCGCTGGCGCAGGGCTGCCCGACGGTGCTGATCGGCTCGACGGCGCAGACCGAGGCGCTCAAGACCGACAAGCCGTTCTGCGAGAAGTGCCCGTACGAGCAGCGGCCGCCCGAGCTCGAGGGCTTCCCGCCGGTCATCATCGACGCGCACATGCACATCCAGAGCGGCAACTGCGCCCCGCTGCCGCCGCTGCGGGCCAAGGCCATGGGGCTGCGCATCGATCGCGGCACCGTCAACTTCATGGCCGGCGTGCCGATCCTCAGCTCGCTGATGGTCGGCGACATGGGGGAGGTCGCGCCGGAGCCGACCCACGTGGTCGGCGAGCGCCTCATCAGCGAGAACAACGGCATCGACTTCCTCGCCGGCGGCGCCGGCGGCTACTTCGTCGGCGTCTCGATCGTGCTGACGATGGACATGGACTTCTGCCACCTCGACGGCTACGACGGCCTGCACATCTATCAAGAGGACGAGGAGGGCCGCCGCTGGTACGCCAACCGCAAGGACGGCACCCAGCGCTACGAGGAGTGCCGGCGGGTCTACCTCGACAGCAACGAAGACCTGCCGATGGACTACGAGGAGGGTGAGACGCAGCCGCAGGAGGGCCCGCTCGAGAGCTCGCGCCAGTTCGACCGCTACATCAAGGACCAGCGCTCCAACTGCTACGAGACGTGGCGCCAGCAGCGGCGCCGCACCGAGATGGTCGCCGCGCAGAACCCCCTGCGCCTGCTCCCGCTCTACCACTTCGAGCCGCGCCGCTACATCACGCTGGAGAAGCCCGACGCCCCGTTCAAGGCCCTGGTCGAGAACGGCGGCCTCTACGTCGGCCTCAAGATGTACACCTCGCAGGGCTACATGCCCAAGGAGTCGACCGAGCGCGGCAAGAAGACCGGCGAGGTCACCCGCGCCTTCTTCAGCCGGCTAGCGAGCGAGAACCTGCCGCTCCAGACCCACTGCACCCCGGAGGGCTGGTACACCCACCACCGCACGCTCTACATCGACCTCGCCAGCGACGAGGTGCGCGAGCAGTACAAGCACCCGGTCGACGGCTCGCTCGACGACCGCGAGCGCATGCAGTACTTCCAGGACCACTTCGTGCACCCGGAGGCGTGGCGCCTGGTGATGCAGGACAACCCGTCGCTGCGCCTGTGCCTGGCCCACTGGGCCTCCGACAAGAACCTGTGGCGCGACTCGGTCGCCGACTTCAAGAAGCCGGTGATGACGCGCGCCGAGCTGCGCGAGTTCCAGAAGTGGGCGATCGACCGCAACGGCTCGCGGTACTACCGCAACCTGCACGAGCTGTGGTCCGAGTCGCCGTTCGCCGGCAAGGCGATGCCCTCCGTCGACGCCAAGGACACCATCTACGCCAAGAGCTGGATCCGCAGCATCGTCGAGCTGTGCGGCGAGTACCCCAACTTCTACACCGACCTGTCCTACCTGCCGATCTTCGAGAAGTACCCGGCCTGGGGCGGCGAAGACGTGCCCTACTGGCACCAGTTGGTCGAGATCTTGCGCGAATACCCGTACATGGTCGACAAGCTGATGTTCGGCACCGACTGGTACATGATCCTGATGGACAAGCTCGGCTACCGCAAATGGTACGAGGAGACCATCAAGTCGCTCGAGCAGGTGTCGGAGGCGCTCGAGGGCCAGTGGAGCGCGCACTACCTGTTCCACCAGTTCGCGCTGATCAACCCGATCAAGTTCTACCGGCTCGACAAGATCGTCGACAAGCTCAAGGTCAACCTCACCACCGCCATCAACAACCTCGACGGCGGTGACAAGGCCAGGATGCTGTCCGACCTCGAGCGCCGCCACCAGGTGCTCGCGGCCGCGTGCGACCAGGCCCGCCTGTCGCGGATGCAGAGCGCGGTCAAGCAGGGCCCGCTGCGCTTCACCGGCCCGGAGGGCTGGCAGTGATCGTCCAGCCCGGCCCCGACGTCGAGCGCCGCGAGCTGCTCGCGGTCGTCTTCCACAACTACCCGCTCGACGACGCCCTCGTCGCCTGCGTGGTCCCGGTCGGCACCCCGGGCGCGGCCGCAGTGATCTCCTACGAGAACGCGCTGTGCTCGCTCCACGTCGACGAGCACGGCGCGGCGATCCGCGACCACATCACCGACGTGGTCCCGGCGATCGCCACCGGCGACCTCGCCCCGGTCCACCCGGCCATGCCCGGGCCGGTGTGCACCTACCTGCAGATGCGGCGCATGGTCCGCTACGACCTGGCCCACCGCGCCACCCAGCAGCTGCGCATGCTCCACGGCGACAACGCGCTCATCGCCGGCGCCTGGCTCTCGGGACAGGAGCAGCGCCTGGCCGTGCAAGTCGAGGACACCAGCCAGTACGACGACGGCGGCGTGGTGCTCGGCCGCGTCGAGGTGTTCGACCTCGCCGCCGGCCGCCGCCTCGGCGCCGCGCCGCTGCCGAAGCCGCGCGACGCCGGCCAGGGCTGGGCGGCCGGCGCCGACGTGGTGGCGATCGCCCGGGACGGCGGCCTCGCGGTGTTCGACGCGGCGATGCAGCCGCTCCCCGAGCACCCGCTGGTCCGCGCCGCCCGGGCCGCCCTCGCCGAGGCCGGCGCCTCCGAGGTGCACGCGCTGCGGATCCACCCGTCGCAGCCGCTCGCGGTGCTGGCGGCCTGCACCGCCGACGTGATGGGCGTCCGTGACTTCACCCTCCACCGCGTCACGTGGAGCGCGACCGGGGACCCGCTGGTGCGCCGCCTCGCCAAGCTGCACTCCGTCGGCGACCTCGGCTTCGGCGCGTTCGCCCCCGCCGGCGACGCCCTCGACGTCCGGATCGCCACCGGCGGCGTCACCTGGATGATGCTGGCCGTCGGCCCGCACGCCCTGCTCGACCTCGGCCCCTCGCGCGGCCTGCAGGGCGCCGGCTGGTCCGGCCCGCGCCGCTTCCTCGCGTTCGAGCGCGGCACGGCCCAGATCGTCGTGTGGAACCTGCCCGAAGGGACAGCATGAGCGCGAGCCGGCGCGGCATCCTCGAGCTGTGTTGGGGCCCGCAGCAGGGCGCGAAGGCGATCGTCACCCCCGGCAGGAGCCTGACGATCGGCCGCGACCCGGGCGCGGCGCTCGTCCTCGACGACCCGACCGTCGCGCCGCAGCACGCCGCCGTCGAGTGGGACGGCGAGCAGGCCCGCCTGCGCCACCTCGGCGGCCCGGCGCTGACCTTGCTCTCGGGACAGGCGGTGACGACCGCGGCGCCGCTGGCCCACGGCGAGTGGATCCGCGTCGGCGGCACCGACCTCACCTTCCACGTCGAGGCGCTCACGCCGTGCCCGTGGTCGCGCGAGCCGGCCGACGAGGCGGCCGCCGAGGCGGCGCTGACGGCCCTGCAGCGCGTCCACGGCCCGCTGTTCGCCGTGCTCGACACCGCCTGCGAGCCGCGGATCGCCGAGCTCGTGCGCGAGTCGACGGCGCCGTGGCGCTCGCTGTTCGACGGCGTCGAGGGCGCCCGCCTCGCCGACGCCGCCCCGCACGTGGTCTCGCTGTCGGCCGACCCGCGCCTGCGCGCCGACCTGGTGCGCGAGGGCTGGGGCTACCGCTGGGGCGTGCTGCTCGTCAGCGACAAGTCGCTGTTCGAGGTCCGCCAGCACCTGCGCAAGTTCCTCCTGGTCCAGCGCGAGGGCGAACCGGAGCCGACCTACTTCCGCTTCTACGACCCCGACGTCCTGCGCGTCTTCCTCGACAGCTGCACCCCGACCGAGCTGGCGCAGTGGTTCGGCAACGTCGTCCGCTGCCACCTCGGCGAGGACCTCGACAGCCCGACCGGCTGGTGGCGCGTCGACGCTCGCTGAGTGCCGGCGGGCGATCGGCGAGCGCCTATCCCTTCAATCATGTCCGAATAGACATGTCCGTACTGGCACGGCAGCGAGCGCGGCGCCGCGGATCCTGCCGCCGGATCGACACATCCCGACCCCGAGCGGGCGCTCGTTCACGCAGGAGACGCTGCGCCGGCGACCAGGCGAGGATCACCGGCGGCGCGTGCGAGCCGGTGCCGGCCTACTCTGCGACCGGCCCGCTCTCTTCGATCGCTCGCGAGCCGAGGGCCAGCACCCGGCCGTCGGTCGCGTCGATCTCGACCTCCAGCGCGCTCGCTCGCCGCGGTGGCGTCCCTCGCGGACCGCGTCGGAA
Organism: Nannocystis punicea; assembly: GCF_026965555.1. Classification (GTDB taxonomy): domain Bacteria; phylum Myxococcota_A; class Polyangia; order Nannocystales; family Nannocystaceae; genus Nannocystis; species Nannocystis punicea. The sequence continues at coordinate 9,556,481 of NZ_CP114040.1, forward strand.
CGTGAAGGTGCCCTCGAACCGGGCCACGTAGACCTCGCGGTCGTCGGCCACGGTCGAGGACCGCCCTGCGCGGCGCGCAGCGACCGCGTCCCCGTGGGTCGTGGTCTCGAGCGCGACGAGCCGCGCCTGGGAATCACCCGTCGCAGCGGCTGCGACGCGCGCGATCGCCTCGGCCTCGGAGCGCGCCAGGAACGGTCCGCCGGAGGCTCCGGGGCCCGTCGCCGGCCGACCCTCCGGCAGGCCCGCGTCGACGCGCGGCGCGTCCTTCACCTCGACCGCTCCGCCGCTCGCGGCCTGCCCGAGGACGCCGAGCTGAATCCACTGGAAAGTCAGCGGGTCCTCCTGTCCGCGGCTGATCGCGTCCGGCTGCGCGGTCCAGGGCTGCCAGCCGTTCCGGGTCTGGAAAGACATCTCGGCCGGGTTGGTGGCCGTGAGCACGTTGTTGGCGCTGGTCATCTCGCCGCCCACGTTGATCTCGGTCCCTAGCGGCGGCTGGGGGGACCATCCCCAGGTCTCTCCGTCGACGACGACTGTCCACTCGTCGCCGACGACCTTCGCCTGGTAGGCGTGCTGGGTGCCCGGAGGACCCACGGGCTCGCCGACGACGTATTCGTAGTAGACCCCGGAGATACCCTCGGCCCAGTAGAGGGCAGTGACGTTCTGCCCGCCGAATCCCTGCGTGTAGCCGACCTCGACCCACGAACGGATTCCGGACGGGCTGAATATCCGCGTCCAGAGCGCGCAGAGGGTGAAGCCCCCGCTCCCCGCGTCGGTCGTGGTGTACGGCGCAGGGTTCAACCACTGCGCGAAGGCGCCGATCAGCGGATCGTCGTCGGGTTGAAAGATGCCGATCCCATAGATGGTCATTGTCTCCTCCGATCGGAGGATCGGACCCTGACGAACCCGAAGAGTCAAGCCGCGCGGAGCCCCCTGGATGACGCGGCGGCGAGCCGAATGGGCCGAGCACTGCATACCGTCGATTCGGCATGGTCAGGAATGCCCATGTCCGCCGATTGGTCCATGAACGGCGTCCTCGACGATTGCTGCTCGACCGCGCGAGCCCACCGTCGCGACTTACTGTCCTTTATCACAGGTTCGAAGAGCCATGTCGCTCGCCGTGCCGAGTGGACCGGCGGCCGCGCGACGCCGCCGGACCGGCGGTTCACACCGCGATCACCACCTTGCCCTGAGTGTGCCCCTCGGCCACGTGCCCCAGCGCGGCCGCGGCCTCGGCGAGCGGGTACTGCCGCTCGATCACCGGGCGGAGCGCCCCGGCCGCGACCAGCGACGCCAGGAACTCGAGGTCGGCCCGCCGCGGCGCGGCCATCAGCGACGTCATCCGCGGCCCCGGGAGCATGTTCCGCACCGACAGCGCCGCCAGGCGGAACATCGGCCCGAACCACTCGCTGCCCCCGCCCGCCGAGGCCACGTACACCCCGGTCGGCGTGAGCAGCGAGCGGCAGGCGGCGAGCGGGCGGTCGCCGACCAGGTCGAGCACGACGTCGTAGCGCTCCGGACGCGCGACGTAGTCTTCGCGGGTGTAGTCGACGACCCGGTCGGCGCCGATCGACCTGACCTTTTCGACATGTCGCCTGCTGCACACCGCGGTCACCTCGGCCCCGAGCGCCCTGGCGATCTGCACCGCCATGGTGCCGACCCCGCCCGACGCGCCGACGATCAGCGCGCGCTGGCCGGCCTGCAGCTTGCCGGCGTCGCGCAGGCCCTGCAGGGCGGTCATGCCGGACACCGGCAGCGCGGCCGCCTCGGCGAAGCTCGTGCCGGTCGGGATCGCCGCCAGCTGCTGCGCCGGCGCGGCCACGTACTCGGCGAACCCTTGGGTCACCTGGCCGAACACCGCGTCGCCCGGCGCGAAGCCGGTGACCCGCGGTCCGACCGCCTCGACCACCCCCGCCACCTCCTGCCCGGGCACGCGCCGCCCCGGCCGGCGCAGCCCGAACATCAGGCGCAGCAGGTACGGCTTGCCCGTCAGCAGGAACACGTCGCCCTTGCACACCGACGCCGCGTGCACCCGCACCAGCACCTCGTCGTCGCCCGCGACCGGCCGGGCGACCTCCTCGATCCGCAGCACGTCGGGCCCGCCGTAGGCCGGCTGGACGACCGCGCGCATGCTCGCGGGGAGGGCCTGGGCGGCCGGTCGGGGGTGGATGGAAGCGCTCGCGCTGTTCGCTGGGGTCATGTCGTCTCCGCCGGTACTTACGCTGTAAGTTGACCGCCCAGGGATTTAAGCTTACAGCGTAAGTATGTCAAGCAAGAAGTCGCCGAAGCGGGGCGAACGGCGCGGCAAGCCGGCCCGGCGGGCGCCGCTGAGCCGCGAGCGGGTCCTCCAGGCGGCGGTGCGGCTCGCCGACGAGGAGGGCCTGGCGGCGCTGTCGATGCGCAGGCTCGCGCAGGCGCTCGGGGTCGAGGCGATGTCGCTCTACAACCACGTGACGAGCAAGGAGGACGTCCTCGACAACATGGTCGACCTCGTGATCGGCGAGATCGAGGCGCCCACGGTCGGCGGCGACTGGAAGGCCGCCATGCGCCGGCGGGCGGTCTCGGCCCACGAGGTGCTGCTGCGCCACCGCTGGGCCCCGCAGCTCGTCGTGGCCACCCTGAACATCGGCCCGGCGATGCGCCGCTACGTCGACGCGACGATCGGCTGCCTGACCGCCGCCGGCTTCTCCTACCCGCTGGCCGACCGGGCCTGGAACGCGATCGACAGCCACATCTACGGCTTCACCCTGCAGCAGCTGAACTTCCCGCTCGAGCCCGAGCAGTACGCCGGCGCCGCGCAGCAGTTCCTGCACCTCATCCCCCCCGAGCAGTACCCGCACATGCACGCGATGTCCCGCCTCGTCATCGAGGGCAAGCACGACGGCCTGCAAGACTTCACCTTCGGCCTCGACCTCCTGCTCGACGGCCTGGAGCGCCTGCTCGACCGCGCGAAGACGGCGGTCTAGCCCCACCCCTGGAAGACGAACGCGGCCCCTGAATTCGTGGGCCTCACGGCTCGCCGGGCCAGGCCTGCAGGGTGCGGCTCGGCGAGCCGTCGTGGATCCGCGGCCAGCCGTTCTCCCACACCACGCGGTCGACGAGCACGTGCCGGCCGGCCCCGCCGTCGTGGGTGCCGTCGCCGGCGTTCGGCCACGCGTGATAGATGAAGTAATCGAGCCCGCCGACCGGCAGCAAGGTGCCGTGGCCGGGGCCGACCCATCGCTCGTTGTTGACGAGGATCGGCGGGCCCAGCTTCTCGTAAGGCCCGAACAGGCCCGCCGAGCGCGCGACGCCGGTGCGGTAGCGATGGTCGTAGACGTTGCCGCTGTACAGCAAATAATAATAATCGTCGCGCCGAACGAGCCACTGCGCCTCGACGACGCCGCCCTCCCAGGAGTCGGGATCGTTCGTCAAGATCTGCACCTCGTCGCCGGCGAAGGCCAGGCCGTCGGGGGTGAGCTGGCGGATGAAGATCGGCGTCGGCTGGCCCTGCGAATTGCCGTCGATCTTGTACAAGAGATAGGGGGTGCCGGAATCGTCGTAGTAGCTGGCGTCGATGACCCCGAGCGGATGTTCGACGAGCGGGCCCCCGGTCTCGACGTAGGGCCCGAGCGGCTCGTCGGCATACGCCGCGCCGATGCTGAGCACGTTGGCGCCGTTGACGGTGGTGAAGTACGCGATGTACCGGTCGCCGACGCGGTGCAGCTCGGGGGCCCAGTTGCGGTTGCCGTTGGCGGCCCACGCGGGCTTGCCGTTGGGCAGCACCACGGCGCCGGTGTCACTCCACAGCACGAGGTCGCGCGAGTGGCGGATCGGGAACGAGCCGCCGGTGCAGACCATGTAGAAGTGAGGCCCGTCGACCTGGTCGACCCCGAGGAGCCCGGGGTCGGGACAATCGCTCGCGATCACCGGGTTGCCGTACGGCGGCTTGGGCGGGCGCAGCTCGGCGGACGGATCGGCGGCGAGCAAATGGTCGATCGGGATGACCTGCTCGGGGATGGCATCGCTCGACCACAGCAGCCGGGCCGACGCCTCGATGTCGATCTCGAAGTAGTCGACGCGGATCGGCGTCGGCACGCCGGCCGCGAGCTCGACCGTCGCCTCGTTGCGAGTGACGTAATGCGGGGTCCAGTCGTCGATCACCAGAGCGTCGTCGACCCACACGCGGACGCCGTCGTCGGTCTCGGTGATGATCTTGTAGGTCCCGGTCGCGGGCGCGAGCAGCGAGCCGGTCCAGCGGATCGAGTAGCGATCCGCCGGCAGCGAGGGATCGGGGGCGCCGAGGCCCCAGACGAAGTCGAGCCCGGGGTCGATGCGCGACAGCACCGGATCGATGTAGGTGGCGAAATACTCGGCCCGCAGGCCGTGCATCGGCGGCGGAGGCGGCAGGCTGCCGGTCGAGCCGTCGCTGCCGTCGGCGGTGCCGGCCTCGGTCGGGCTCTCGGTGGTGGTCGCCTCGGCGCCGGTCTCGACGGCCGTGGAAGCGCCCGTCGTGGCAGGGTCCGTCGAGGTCGTCGCGCCGGATGTCGCTGCGGACGAGGAGTCCGGGTCGCCGCAGGCGAGAACAGTACCCACAGGGACGAGCGCCACGAGGCTGCGTAAGTGCATCGCGACGGATGCTAGCCAAGGCAGAGTCGAGATCCGTTCGTCTGCTGATGCAGCCCATGCAAAGCCCGATCATGAGACCGGCCTGTCTTCACGCGCCCGAAAACACGAAGACGGCTTCACCTCGCAGGAGCAGGACTTCCCATTCGCGCCAGGCGAGTACGCCGCGACCGCTGTCCGGTGTCGCCATTTGCCGGCGAGAACGACGTCCTGCAGAGCGTCGAATTCGGCCTCGACCTCCGAGCTGCTGATGTGCCGCGACGATCGACCGCGCCTGGTAAGCGATCGACAGCCACATCTACGGCTTCAGCTGCAGCTGATGAACTTCCCGCTCGAGCCCGCGGAGTACGCCAGCGCAGCGAAGTACCCACACATGCATGCGATGTCCCGGCTCGTCATCGAGGGCCAGCGCCTGCTCGGCACGCAGGACGCGGCGATCCGAGAGCACCCGCGATCGCGGCTCGGGTCCTATCGCCCGGATCCCGGCACCGTGTTCTTGTAGATCACGCCGTCCTTCATGATGATCAAAAAATTCTTGCCGGGGTCGGCCACGAGCCGGATATCCCGCAGCGGATCGCCGTCGACCAGCAGCAGATCGGCCAGCGCGCCCTCTTCGACCACGCCGAGTCTCCCGGGATAGGGATTGCGCAATCCGGACAATGCGAGCAGCTGGGCATTGGTCGATGTGGCCATGATCAGCGCCTCGGCGGGCGTGAACCAGTGGGTCAGATCGGCCAGCAGGGCGCCCTGCCGCTCGGCCAGCGCCGCGGAGAACAGGATGTCGGTGCCGAACGCGGTCTTGATGCCGTACTTCCGCGCCAGCGCGTAGACCCTGTCGGTCCCGCTCACCACCTCGCGCATCTTCCCCTGCTGTGCCGGCCCCAGCGCCGCGGCGCCGCCGAGGTCCAGGAACGGCTGGGTGCTCAACCAGATGCCTTTTTGGGCCATCAGCCGCGCGGTGGCGTCATCCATCAGGTGCCCGTGCTCGATGCATTTCACCCCGGCCGCGATCGACAGCCGGATCGACGCCGGCGTATAGGCGTGCGTGCAGACATAGGTGCCCCAGTTCTCGGCCGCCTCGACCGCGGCGTGGAGTTCATCCTGGGTGAACGTGGACACGTCGAGCGGGCTGAACGGCGACGCCACGCCGCCGCCGGCCGTCAGCTTGATCTGCGTCGCGCCCTTCATGAGCTGCTCGCGCACCCGCAGCCGCACCTCGTCCGGGCTGTCGGCGATCGCGCTGCCGCCGATCTGCTCGATCCGCGACGGCGGGCCGCCCAGGCTCCGCGGCAGCTCGGAGCGCTGGCGGAAGTCGCCGTGGCCGCTGGTGACCGTGATCATCGCCCCGGATGGATAAATGCGCGGTCCGGGCAGCAGGCCCTCGTCGATGGCGCGCTTCAGCGCGAAGCTGGGGCCGCCCATGTCGCGCACGGTGGTGAACCCGCGCATGAGCGTGGCGGTGGCTTCGACCCCGGCCTGCAGGTTGGTGTAACCGACATCGTCGGTCAAGGCCGCCGTCGGCGTGGTACGCACCAGCATCGCGTGCCAGTGCACGTCGCTCAAGCCCGGCATGAGCACGCGCCCCGCCGCAGGGATCACGGTCGTGCCGGGCTCGGCGGCGATGGGCGCGGTGGAGATGCGTTCGATGACGTTGCCCTGCACCAGCACATTGGAGGGCGCGGACAGCTCGGCGCGCCGACCGTCGAAGATCCGCACGTCCAGGAACAGGGTCGCCGGGGCCGCGGCCGGTGCGGCGCCGATGCCCGCGCCGGGCGCCGGTGACGGCACATGCCCGGCGCCCGGTTGTGCCGCGACGAAGGCGAGCATCGCCACGACACCGAGCTTCCACGGCACGCGCGAGGGAACGGCAGAGTCGCGGGGCGATGCGTCGGACGGACGGTTCGAATTCATGGTGCGTGCTCCTGCGAATCGAACGAGCGGCTGCAATCGTCGCGGAAGGTACGCCCGTCGATCGCGCGCAGCTCGACGAGCAGGCCATCGCGATCCTCCATCCGCGCGTGCGCCGAGTCGCTGAACTTCGCTTCCTTGCGCATGAGTCAGGCCCCGTGCTCCGCGGAGAGGGACGCCCTCGTGGTTCATGCCCACCGACGGCCCGGCTTCGCGGCTCCTCCTCGAGGCGAGCGTGGACGAAAGCCGTGCCCCCGCAAGCTCGCCTGGAGCCCTGGAGGAGCGGCGGCCGTCTCGCCGGAGGCTGGCCCGGCGCGTCGTCGGACGGGCTCGGCGCGAGCGAGCGAGCAGCCCGACGCGAGCGCATGCACGGCGGAGCCGGCGCAGCCGATCCTCACCTCGACCGGCTCTCCGTCACCCCGGCGATGCCGCAGACGCACCGGCTCGAGCGCCTGCTCGGCACGCAAGACGCGGCAACCTGGTCCTGCCTCCTGTCGCTCCCGCGGCGTGACAGGCACCTCGGCGCTCGATCCATTCTCGGAAAGAGCTGCGCCCGCGACCTTGCCCGTCTCTATCGCGGACGGCCACGCATCAGGGGAACACGAGCTCGATCGCGGTCGCGCTCGCCCCCTTCGACCGCGGCCCCGAGCCTCCGCCTACCGCACCACCTCGAACATCCCGCCGATGCGGCTGATGAACACCGGCAGCGACCACGCGTTGCCGTCGGCCGCCAGCCCGCGCAGCACAGGACGGTCGTCGCGGGTGCGCGGCTCGACCACGCGGCCGTCGCAGCACAGGTGCAGCACCACGTCGTCCGGGCGCAGCGGCTCGACCGTCCACGCGTCGTCCTTGGACAGCTCCGTGAATTGTTGCAGCAGCCCCGCGCGCGCCGACTCGGGCGTCATGCCGTAGAGCGGCGCCAGCTCGGCGAACTTGATCTGCAGGCGCGACAGCAGCCCCGGGATGTCGCCCTCCTCCAGGTCGGCGTGCAGCGCGTCGAGGAACATCAACAGCTCGGCGCTGGTCGCCGCGTCGAGCGACAGCGTCGCCGCCGTCTGCCACGCCCACGTCGGCCCGGGCGGCAGGCGGAACTCGTAGGCGACCCGCAGCGGCAGCGTCGGCGGCGGGTCGTCGGGCGGCGGCGCGTAGCTGAGGCCGTCGATCGGCTGGTCCTCGCCGGCGGGCACGATCTCGCCGAGCGGGCCGACGCAGCGCTGGACGATCAGCCGGCGCGGCGACAGCGGGTCGACGATCGCGCCCGGCGGGGCGATCGCGTCGATGCGGACCGCGATCTCGTTGTCGCCGCTGACCAGCCACTCGCTGATCGACGGGATCGCGGTGTACGGCGCGTCGACCGGGGTGCGCAGGATCGGCGCGCGGTTGACGAGCACCTCGCAGGCGTAGCCGTGGATCGAGACGTTGAGGTAATCGACGTTGGTGGACACGATCGTCACAGGATGGTGCGGGACCAGATCGGCCGCTTCTCCCACAGCGTGGCCTGCTTCGTCACGCTGAAGAAGAGCTTGCTCTTGGCGGTGAAGGTGCCCTTGCCGGGGGACAGGTCGAAGTTGGCCTTGAGAGCGAACGGGGCCAGCTCCATCACCGCGGCGCCCTCGAAGCCGGCGTTGATCTTGCCGACCACCTCGACCCAGTCGCCGAGCGCCCCGCGGACCCCGATCTCGCCGCCGACCGACGGCGGCACCGAGATCGTCGCCGCCGGGCCGGTGCGGTCGGGGTTGGCCTCGCGCGTGAACGTCAGCTTGAGCTCGCCGGTCACCGCCCCGTACACCTGGGCCTTCGCGCTCAGCAGCTCGAGGCCGAACGCGATCTCGGCCTTGGCCGAGACGATCGTCAGCGCCACCTCGACCTTGTAGTAGCGATAGACCGTGTGATTCTTCGGCCACTCCTTGTAGCCCCACTCGTACTCGAGGCTGCCGGCGCACACCTCGACCTCGACCGAGAAGCTCCAGCCGATCTTCGGCATGCGATTGGCGATCGCCTTGAAGAACTCGATGAGCCCGAGGATCTGCTTGCGCAGGTTCAGCAGGAACTCGATGAACTCCGCGGCCTTGAACGACTGCGTCCAGTCCTTGCCGTTGCGCGTGAAGGTGAAGCTCTTGGCGGTCGCCAGCGTGCGGCTGTCGACCGCGCCGCCGGTCTCGTACTTGTCCGACGCGTAGTCGCGGCCGCGGATGGTGCCGAGCTGCTGGGTCTGGGTGATCGTGTCGTGGCGGTTGCCGGCCGACTCGGTGCGGCGATACAGCTCCGTGTTGCCCGACGTCCGCACGTCCTCCTTGACCGAATGGGACGTGCGCGCCATGCCGCGCGTGTCGCTGCTCGACCGCGTGTCGTACGCGACCTTGCCCTCGTTGCCCCACGAGTGGGCCTTCTCCTTCTTCCTGACCGACGGCAGGCTGAGGCCGATCTTGAAGATGTCGGGCGGATAGACCGCGATCTTGTGCTTCCAGCTGTAGAACGCCTTCGGCTGCGGCGCCGGCCGGGCCCCGCAGGCCGCCATCGTGATCACCCACACCGCCGGCGGCGGGAAGAAGAACTGCCGCAGGCCGGCGAAGAAGCCGAGCCGGCCGAGGTTGTTGAGGCGGTTCCTGAACCAGTTGGGCTCGTAGCCGACCGCGACCTGGTGCACCGGCCCGCGCAGCACCTTGGCCGGGCCGAGGTTGGCCGGCGGCTGGATCGTCAGCGCCGGGTGCCCGGGCGAGTAGCCGGGCCCGCCCGAGGCCTTGACCGTGATCGTGTCGGGATCGATGACCTCGAACCTGTCCGTCACCCGCGGGTTGCGCTTGTTCGGCGAGTGGACCTGGTTGGTCATGATCTTGCCGCGCCCCATGTCGAGCCAGAACGCGACGCTCTTGATCTCCCGCTTGTCGGCCACGCCGCAGTGCTTGCAGCTGAACTCGAGCTTGTCGAAGTCGCACGGCGGGACCTTCCGCTGCTGCAGCTTCTGACAGGTCGCGCACGGCTTGTTGGCCGGCTGACCGGCCTTGCTCCGCAGGGCCGGCGGCGGCGTCTTGCGCGGGGCGGGTCTGGGGGCTGGTCTTTGGGTCATGTCTCTGCCGGGCTTTCGTACAGGCTGGCCAGCAGCTCCATCGGCTCGGGCCACGATTGCAGCTCGTCGAGGTTGTGCAGCACGCCGATCGCGTCGTCGGAGTCGGCGAACCGCTCGTCGAAGTGCGACGCGACCTCGAGGTGGCGCAGCAGCGAGACCTCCTCGAGCAGCCCGAGGTGCATCCCGCGGGTCAGCCGACGCTCGACCCACGCGCCCGCGACGTCTTCGGCCGCCTCGGCCCATCGCTCGGGGTGAGCGTCACGGAGGTGGGCGACCGCCGAGGCGACGAACCGCCGCCACGACAGGTTCGCCAGGGCCTCGATCTGCGGACGACGGATCTTGAGCATGAGCGCAGCGGCCGGGCGGCGGGGCACGACCATAGCGAACGGCTCAGCGTTCGCCTACAGCGTTATGCGAGCATTGGAGCGCGATACCGCGACGCGCAACCTACGCCCGCGGGCGTCGCTCCGCGCCCTGCCCGAACTGCGCCCGACCTCGCGCCGACGATCCGTCGCGCAGCAGCCTCGTCGCGCTCCGGCGCGCCGCGGTCGAACGACTGTCCGCGGCCTCGCGCGCCGGCGAGCCGTCGGCGGCGCGCGTGCTACGATCGCGCCGTCATGCGCAGGAAGATCCTCCTCGCTGCGTCCCTCGCGTGCCTGCCCGCAGCCGGCTGCGACTCGCAGGCGTGCACCCTGATCGGCTGCGGCAGCTCGTTCCAGATCGCTCTGCAGCGCGACGCCTGGACGGCGGGCAAGTACGAGGTCACCGTGGTCGCCGACGGCGAGACGATCGAGTGCAGCGCGACCCTGCCGCTGCAGTGCGACGCGCCGCCCGCCTGCCCCGAGGCGTCGCAGCTGCTCCTGGGCCTCGACGGCTGCGCCCTCGACCCGGCGCAGCACAAGCTCGGCAGCCTCGAGTTCCAGCAGGGCCGCGCCCCCAAGTCCGTCTCGGTGCAGGTCCGCCAGGACGGCGCCCTGCTCGGCGAGGGCGAGTACTCGCCGGTCTACAGCGAGTCGCAGCCCAACGGCCCCGACTGCGAGCCGACCTGCGTCGGCGCCGAAGCGGTGGCGCTCGCGCTGAAGTAGATGCCCCGACAGCCATGTCCATCAGGACATGACCCTCTGAACATTCCCGCTACGACATGTCCATGGGGACATATCACTGGCGCGTGCGACGGACCAGCATCTCGCCCCTGGACAGGCCGACGAGGTCGGGGCGCCGGTCGCCGTCGATGTCGGGGAACTCGACCGCCTCGAGCGCGACCTCGGCGACCTGGACCCGCACTGGGCCGTCGTCGCCGCGCAGCCACACGAACGACGCGTCCTCTTCGACGACCGCGAGGTCGTAGCGGCCGTCGCCGTCGGCGTCGGCCGCGGCGAGCAGCCGGGCCCCCTCGTCGCCCACGAGCGGCACGCGCCGGTCGACCTCGCCGGCCTCGTGGCGGTAGATCGTCGCCCCCTCCTGGCTCACCAGGTCGACGCGGCCGTCGCCGTCGACCGGGCCGAACAGCGCCACCTCGCCCGGCACGTCCGCGACGGCCCACCCGCGCGCCCCGTCGCCGCGCACCAGCGCGCCTGACCCTTCGAGCAGGTCGATCACCGCGTCGAGATCGCCGTCGCCGTCGACGTCGCCGAGCTGCAGCGTCTGGCCGCCCTCCGCCAGGCCGGCCGCCTGCTGCCACGGCTCGAAGCGCAGCGGCTCGGCGGTGCCGTGGGCGATCATCAGAGCCGTGCTGTCCCCGGCCACGAGCGCGAGGATGTCGGGCCACCCGTCGTCGTCGACGTCCGCGATCGCCAGGCGGAGGATCGGCCCGCCCGTCAGGTCCGTGAGCGGGATGAACGGCTCGTCCCGCTCCGGGCGCAGGCGATAGCAGTGGATCCAGTTGATGAGGTCGGCCGCGATCACCTCCTCCCAGCCGTCGCCGTCGAGGTCGCCGAACGCCAGGCCGCGGCTCTGGGGCCCGGCGGTCACGCCGTCGGCTCGCATCAACGGCTCGGTCTCGCTGCCCCACATCCACGTGACGCCGCCGGCGAAGCTCATGGTCCCGACGTCGTCCAGCCCGTCGTGGTCGAGGTCGACGATGACGAGCTGGTGGGCCGAGCTGGGGAAGTAGATCGGCCAGGGCGACTCGCCCGGCCGCACCACCTCGCGCAGTACATGCACCGCGACCCCCCCGCGGGCCAGCTCGACCACGTCGAATTGTCCGTCGAGGCGCGGCGCGAACGCCAGCTCGTCGGCGTACGGGAAGTCGTACTCGAGCCACTCCTCGTCGAAGCTGCCGTCGCCGCGGCCGTGGCGGTAGCGGAAGCTGTCGAGGGCCAGCCCCACCCAGTCGAGCGCCCCGTCGCCGTCGACGTCGCGCAGGTGCGTCGGCGGCCCCACGCTCTCGGCGACGATCACCGGCGCCCCGTCGGCCAGCCCGTCGATGCGCAGCGCCCCTCCGCCGAGCGAACCCACCAGCTCCGCCTCGCCGTCACCGTCGAGATCGCCGGCCACGAGGCGCTTGCCGAACCCCGGCTGCGGCATCACCCCGGCCAGCGCGCCGACGTCGTGCTCGACCCCCGGGCTGAAGTCGGCGCCGTCGGGCGTCATGCGCGTCAGCACCGTGAGCTCGCCGCGCCGGCCGAGGATCACCGGCTCGTCGACCCCATCGGCGTCGAAGTCGACCGCCGCCAGCGCGTCGACGTACAGCTCGTCGGCGAGGCGCGTGACCGCGGCCGTGCCATCGGCCGCGAACCGCACCAGCGCCGCGCCGGCGATCGCCGCCTCGGCGCTCCGCGTCGACGGCAGCGCCACGATCGCCGCCGGCTGCCCAGGACCTGTCCGAAGGGACAGAAGCGTCAGCGCCGGCACGCCGACGTCGACGCTCGGGCCGATCACGTCCTCCCCGTCGTCCCCGGAGATCAGCGCCCGCACGCGCTCGCCCTCGTTGACGACGATGTCGGCGCGCCCGTCCCCGCTGACGTCGACGAGGAGCATCGAGGTCACGGGCCCGTCGAGCACGAGGGACCGCGAGAACACGAACCCGCGGTCGGCGCGGCCGTGGAACAGGTGGATCGAGTCGACGACGGCGACCGCGAAGTCGAGCAGGGGATCGTCGTCGAGGTCGCCGGCCGCCACCGCGCTCCCGCGGGCCGACAGATCCGCCTCGGTGCGCCAGACCTCGAGCGGCGTCGCGCTCGCGGCCCAGCCCAGCCGCTTCAACGCCGACAGCGCGGCCACCATCACCTGGCCGTCCGCGTCGGCGCCGATCCACCTCGGGGTGAGGCCGACGGAGTGCTTGACGTGCCCGATCCAGGACGCCCCCTTGCCGAACCATGTGGCGAGCACCGACCCGAACGGCACCACCACCCCCGCCAGCCCGCTGCCCGCCACCGGCCCCGCCGCCAGCCCGGTCTCGGCCGCGTCCTCCGGCAGGACGAACGGCAGCGCGATCGGGCTCGAGAACCGGCCGGCGCCGTCGTTGCGGTGGATCAACACCCCCGTGCCGGCGCTGCGGGCGAGCGCGTCGAGGTCGCCGTCGCCGTCGTGATCGGCCAGCTCGAGCCAGCGGGCGCTCGCGCTCGAGGGGCTCGCCGACGCCGCCTGCAGCGTCCCGTCGCCCGCTCCGCGCAGCACCTGCAGCGCGGGCGTCTCGCGGTCGAGGGCGACCACGTCGGCTCGTCCGTCGCCGTCGACGTCGCCGACCGCGAGCTCGACCGGCTCGCGGCCCGCGAGGTAGCGGCGGAGCGCGCCGGAGCGCGGATCGACGACCACGACCTGCCGCGACCCCGGCAGCGACGCGACCAGCTCCGGCGCGCCGTCGCCGGCGAGGTCCACGGTGCGCAGCGCCGCCGGATCGTCGGGCAGCGCGAGGACTCGCCGGCGCTCGAGCCGACCCTCGCCGTCGAGCCCGAACAGCTGGAGCTGCGACGGCTCGGCCAGCGACACCGCGACCTCGCCCGGGAGCGCCTCGAGGCCGGTGGCGGTCGCGTCGAAGTGCACCATCGATTGCCAGCTGGAGTGCGTGCCGGCCTCGCGCGCGAGCACCAGCTTGGACCCGAAGTCCGTCACCACCACCGCCTCGTCGAGGCCGTCGCCGTCGAGGTCGAGGAACACCGCGTCGGCGATCGCAGTGATCATCGCCCGCGCGCTCGGCTCGGCCGCGCACAGCGGCGCCAGCGAACCGCACGGGCCGTCGTCCCCGCAGCCGAGAACCGGCCCCGCGAGCGCCCCCACGGCCACGAGGACGGCGATGCGCGAGAACGAGCGCGACCGATGCGTCATGCAGCCCGCAGAGAGTGAACGGCCGGGCGACCGCGTGCAAGCTTCTCGCGTCCCCGCGACGTCGTCGACCGCTCACCGATCTCCGCGCGATCGACACACCCCGAGCGTGCCCTCGACGCGAGGCGCGCTCGACAGCGTGGAGCCTCCCATCCACCATGCCTTTGATACATGTCCAAAAGGACATTTTTTGGAGTTCGCCGCGCCGCGCGCCGCAAGCCGGCGAGTGACGGCGATCGCCGCGTCCCTCGCTGCCCTGCCGCGCCGCCGGCGAGCCCGTATCTTCGAGCGTACGTGCTGTCGCTCGATCCATTCGGCCCCGACGACCTCGGCGAGGCGCGCGAGCGGGCGCTGCTGGCCGCGCACGGCGGGGTCGGCGTGCTCGCGCCGTACGGCCCCGTCCGCGCCGCTCTCCGGCCGCTGGCGCTCGTCCACGGCATCCACGGCCACCCCGGCGAGCTGCGGGCGCTGGCGGAGCACGCGCTGAAGGCCGGCGGCGCCCAGCCCTACCTGTTCGCCTACGACGACCTCGGGCGCTACCTCGATCGCAGCGGCGACGACCTCGCGCGGGCGCTCGCGCAGCTCGCCTGTCACACGCCGCGGCCTGCGGTCGTGATCGTCGCGCACTCGATGGGCGGCATCGTCGCCCGCTGCGCCCTCAACTCGCTGGTCGACCCGCGATGGTTCCCGCTGTTCTCCCACCGCAGGCTGCGCCGCGGCAGGGTCCGCGTACGCGGCAGCGCCGAGGCCGTGCGCGCCGGCGTGCGCCTGGAGACCGCCTGCGCCGCCGACTTCGCGTCCGTCGACCTCGTCGCAGTCGACACCCCGTGGTCGGGCTTTTTCGCCCCGCGCCTCGATCTGCGCAACCTCTGGCGGCGCGAGCGGACCTGGGTCGACATGGTCTCGAACAGCACGGTGCTGACGCGCCTGCACGACGTCGCCTTGCCGACCCACTTCCGCGTCCATCACCTCGAGGCCGACCAGGCCGCCGCCGGTCTCGCGGCCGACAAGATCTGCAGCCTCGGCGACCTCGACGACGCCGACCTCCTCTGCTTCCAGCGCGCCATCCTCGGCGATCGCCGCGCCCTCGGCAGAGACCCGCTGCGACGCAACCTGTTCGCCGCCCTCGCGGCCGAGCGCAGCTTCCCGACCCTCGCGGCCGACCTGCGCGCCAGCGGCGTCCGCGACGCGTCGGCCTTCCGCGCCGAGCTGCGGCGCGCCGTCCCCCGCCTGGCCGGCAGCCACACCTCCGTGCTCACCAATTCCGCCCTGTTCGCCCTGCTCGACGAGCTCCTCGTCCGCGGCGCCACCGAAGTGCGCCGCCAGGCCTGACGCGGACACGAGAAGAGGACGCGGCCTCAGCTCGGGTGAACGCCCTCGTCGCTCGGCCCTTCGCAGACCCACACACGGAGGGCTGCGGCATGTCCCCCGGGGCATCTCATCCATCACCCACCGCCGCGCTGCGTTCGTCCTCCGCAGCCCACGCGAGACGCGACCGCGCGTCACATGTCCCCCGGGACATCTCATCCATCGACCCCCGCCGCGCCGCGTTCTTCCCCCGCAGCCCACGCGAGACGCGACCGCGCATCACATGTCCCCCGGGACATCTCATCCGCCGCCACCGCCGCCCCGCGTTCTTCCTCCGCGGCCCACGCGAGACGCGACCGCGCGTCACATGTCCCCCGGGACATCTCATCCATCGCCACCGCCGCGCCCCTCGGCGAGCTCCGCGAGGACGACGCGCGCGCCGGCGCCCGAGGAATTGACCGAGCTCTTACATTCGCCGCCGGCGCGCGCACCTACGCTGCTTGCATGCATCGCTTGACGCTCGTCCTCCTCGCGCTCGCCGCCTGCCAGCCCGCGCCCTGCCCCCGCGAGACTCCGACCGTGATCACCTGGTCGCCCGGCGTACAGACCGCCACGCCGGTGCCCGGCCGCACCATCACCGTCTCGGGCGCCGCGGAGATCCTCACCGCGCCCGACACCTTCGAGCTGACGATCGGCTTCGACGTCCTGGCGCCCGACCTCCAGCGGGCGCGCGACGACAGCCGCCAGCGCGCCGCGGCCCTGCTCGACGTGGTCGCCCGCCACTCGATCGCCGACAGCGACGTCCAGACCCAGGAGCTGTCGCTGCAGCCGCGCTACGACAACTACGAGCACCGCAAGATCGTCGGCTACGAGGCCACGCGCGGCCTGGTCGTCACGCTGCACGACCTCGGCGCCGTCGAACCTGTCCTTTACGACATGCTGGCGGCCGGCGCCAACCGGGTCGACCGGGTCCAGTTCCACAGCAGCGCCGCCCGCGAAAAGCGGGCCGAGGCGCGCGTGCTCGCGGTCCAGGCCGCGCGCGCCAAGGCGGAGGCGATGGCCGCCGCCCTCGGCCAGACTCTGGGCGAGGCGCTGCGCGTCGAGGAGGTGACCGTCGACGCCTGGCGCCCCCCGACGCTCGGCAACATCGCGCTGATGAACGACACCGCCCCGCAGATCAGCGACACGGTCGCTACCGGGCGGATCCGCGTCCAGGCCAACGTCTCCGTCACCTTCGCCCTGGCGCACCAGTGATCGCTCCTCGACGACTTCGCGCGGACCCACGTCACCGCGGATCCGCGTCCCGGCGAACACCGTGGCGCACCAGTGACTTTTCCAGATTGAAATCGCCGCCCGCATCTCCGGTGCCGTCCATGCAGCGCCGGTCACCCTTCCGACGCGAGCAGAGCGGACGGCCGACCCGGATCTCACGGGGACGCTATCGCCTTGCGCCTCGCTCGTCGCACGCGGCCGCACGATTCGTGCGGCCGAGGAGGCCCGCAGCGCGCGCCTGGAGCCGCCGCCTCGAAGTGACATCGCCCCACGACCGCGCTACCTTCGATGTCATGCGTCGCCTCGCGCTCGCCACGCTCGCCGCCCTCGCCGCCTGCAACGACGGCCCGGAGCAGCAGTCGGGCTTCGGCTCGAGCATCACGACTGCCCCGCCCGCGACGACCTCGAGCGGCCCCGACACGTCGACCACGACGTCGAGCTCGACCGGCGCGGCCGAGGACTCGGCGGCGGCGAGCACCGCGAACAGCTCGACCAGCTCTGCCGGCGGCATCCCCGACGGCGGCGCCCCGCCGGACGGCGGCGACAAGCCGCCGCAGGGCTGCGGGGGCAAGGTCGATCTCCTGTTCACGATCAGCTCGCAATCGACGATGAAGCTGGCGCAGGGCTGGCTCAAGTCCAGCTTTCCGGGCTTCATCGACACGCTCGAGAGCGAGTTCGGTGACTTCGACTACCACATCCTGTCCGCCAACACGTCCCCGCTGTGGGGCCATCCCGTCCTCTGCGCCGGCTGCAAGGACATCTGCCCCGAGGTGCCCGAGTACCCGTGCGGAGTCACCCCCGAGCCCTGCGACACCATCGCGGGCGCAGGCGTCACGTATCCGATCGGCGAGGACGCGAGCAACAAGCGCTGCGACCTCGCCAGCGGCCTCCGCTACATCACCCCCGGCCAGCCCGACCTCGAGGAGGCATTCTCCTGCATCGCGTCGGTCGGGACCAGCGGCGCCCCCCTGGTCGCCGAGATGACGATGGCGGCCCTCGCCGACGAGATCAACGCTCCGGGCGGGTGCAACGAGGGCTTTCTCCGCGACGACGCGCTCCTCGTGGTCGTCGCCATCCAGGACACGTGGGACGAGGACAGTGTAGGCACTGCCCAGGACTGGGCGAACGCGCTGGTCGAGGCCAAGGGCGGAGATCCGGACGCCGTGGTGCTCCTCGTCATCGCCAGCGACACCGACGACCCGGACGGCTTGTGCGGCTACTCGGGCGTCCCGCCCGGTTATCACAAGCTCCGCACCTGGACCGAGCTGGTTCCCCACTCGGTGTTCGGCTCGATCTGCAACGAGCAAGGTTACGCCGCCTACTTCGCGGAAGCGGCGACGAAGATCAAGGCGCAGTGCGACGTGTTCGTCCCGCAGTGAGCGTCTACGGGTACAGGCGCAGCGCGTAGGCTCGCGGCTGCAGCTCGGCGAACTCGCTGCCGACCACCGACACGTGGCCCCACGGACCGATCGCCAGGTCCGCCGCGTCGTCGGGCCCCTTGCCCGGCCCGCTGCGGACGACGTCCCAGGCGTGCACGCCGAGCGGGCCGGGGATGGCGAAGATCCAGGCGTCCTGATCGGTGACCAACCCCTTGCGAGATCCCGCGAGCACGATCTTGCCCTCGCGATCCTCACCGACCGCGTAGGCGATCGCATCGCTCCCCGGCGTCGGCTCGAACCGCACGGCGCCAGCCTCACCGGTGGCCGAGAACCAGCGCGTCAATACCTGGCGGATCGTGAGCACGTCCCGCCCCCAGCCGGTGACGACGAAGCCGCCGTCGCGCAACGGCGCCACGGCCATCGCGCCGTCTTCCTCGAGCAGCTCGCCAGCGGACGTCCACTCGTCGAGCAACTCCCCGTCGAGTCCGTAGCGCAGCACGACCGCGCGCCGGATCTTCTGGTTGAGCTCGTCGTAGATCTGGCGCTCGCCCACGACGACGAGTTCATCCTCGACGACGGCCACCCCGCGCCCGAGCTCGTCGAGCCCGTTCTTCGGGTCGTCTTGTAAGGACGCGGCGAAGGTCGCCTGTTCGAATAGTTTGCCGTCGGCCGCCGAGACCCACCAGACCTTGAGGTCATGCGTACCCGGGGCCACCTCGCTCGCTCCGACCACGACCACGCGGTCGCCTGCGAAGGCGATCCCGAACGCCTTCGTCTTGGGGTCGCCCGTGGCCGTCCACACCAGCGGCAACGGCTCGCCCGGCCGCACCTTGGACACCGCCCACGTCGATCCGGCGCGCGTCGACGCCACGTACACGGCCCCGTCTTCGCTTGCAGCGATGGCCGGCCCGATGCCTGCGCCCGCGAGCGACACCTTGCCGAGCGAGATGGGTCCCGCCTCGACCGAGCTCGTCGCGCTGTCGAGCTTCACCACGACCGCGACGAGGCCCTCCTCCTCCGTCTCGAGGAAGCCGGACGCCGCGATCGAGTAGTCGTCGAGCAGCGCCACCCCGGTGAAGCCGCTGAGCGGCCCGTCGTGCACGTAGGGCGGCCAGACGTCGGTCCCACCGGGCGCGACGTCGACGAGCAGGTCCTCCTCGTCCTCGGCGCTCACGTTGTCGGCGGTGTGGCCGACGGCGCGGATCGTGTGGAGGCCGTCGCCTGGCGCGTCGTCGGACGTCACCTCGAGCACGGCGACGGGCTCTTTCGGCGCCGCCCCGAGCACGAGCGGCGCGTCGCCGTCGAAGATGTCGATCGCCGTCACCGGCCGCGACGTCCACACGCCGATCTGCACCTCCCCGACCTCGTGCACCGACGACGGAGTCAAGAACACCTCGACCTCGAGCGGCTCGGCCTCGCCGCCTTCGTCGCCCGCTGCGCTCGCGCTGTCCCCCTCGCTCCCGCTGCCCGGCGCTGCGCCGCTCGTCATGCTCGAGCCAGCCGTGCTCGCCGGGGCCGTCATGGACGTCGCATCCGTCGTCGCGCCGCTCGTGACGGCGCCCGACGAACTCGAGAGCGACGGTAGATCCTTGCCCGCCTGTGCGACCGCGTCCCAATCCACAGTGCAGCCGACGAGGACGGAGAAGCTGGCGACCAATTTTACAAAGCGCTGCATCACGAACCGATTGTATCATACGATGCGCGGCCTCGAGCCACCGGTGATTGGCCCGACGTAAGCCCCGGACGGCCTCTGTCGGCGAGAAGCAACGAAATAATGCCGCTCTCGACACCCCGCGAGTGTCCGAAGCAAGCGCCGATGACTGCGTGCGCCTGACGAATCGGACGCCCGCTCCCGCCCTCGACAGGCGCAACATTACCGCGGCTTTATCCCACGACGCGCGGTTCCGAGCCACAGGTGATTGGCCCGACGCAACGACGTAAGCCCCCCGGACAGCCCTCCGTCGGCAAGCAACAACGAAATAATGCCGCTCTCGACACCCGACGTGTGTCAGGAGCAAGAGACCAATGAGGGCGTGCGACCGACGATCGGACCGCCGCTCTCGCTCCCCGCCGACCCATCCTCCCGCGATCTCTCGCCAACGGCCTGCCGCGCACCCACGCCGCATCGTCGTGGTGACGTCCGAAACCGGCGACCTGCCCGCGATCCTTCGCCAGCGGCCCCGCGACCCGCTCACACCGCGGAGTTGCGGCGACGTCCGAAAACGGCGAGACGTGCGGCCGCCGGCGCGCTACACCGACCGCGTGGAGCTCGACCCCGACGCCTGCTACGACGCCCTGTGCGCCCGCGACCGCCGCTTCGACGGCGTCTTCTTCGTCGGCGTCACCACCACCGGCATCTACTGCCGCCCGATCTGCCCGGCGCGGACGCCAGGGCGCGGGCGCTGCGAGTTCTTCCGCCGGCCTGCCGAGGCCGAGCGAGCCGGCTTTCGCGCCTGTTTTCGCTGTCGGCCGGAGCTCGCGCCGGGGCGGGCCGCGGTCGACTCCGTCTCGCGGCTCGCCGCCGCCGCGCTCGCGCGCATCGACGCCGGCGAGCTCAACGACGGCTCCGTCGACGCCCTCGCCGGGCGGCTCGGCGTCAGCGCCCGCCACTTGCGGCGCGCCCTCGAGGCCGAGCTCGGCGCCACCCCCGTCGAGCTGGCGCAGACGCGGCGGCTCGCGCTGGCCAAGCAGCTGCTGCAGGACACCTCCCTGCCGCCGGCCGAGGTCGCGTTCGCGGCCGGGTTCGCCAGCGTGCGCCGCTTCAACGCCCTCGTGCAGGAGCGCTTCGGTCGGCCGCCCTCGGCCCTGCGCCGCGAGGCCGGCGAGGTCGCCGGCGCCGACGCCATCGACCTGCGCCTCGACTATCGCCCGCCGCTCGACTGGCCCGCGTTGCTCGGCTTCTTGCGCGGGCGCGAGGTCGCCGGCGTCGAGCGCGTCGACGACGACGGCGGCTACACCCGCGCAGTCGCGCTCGGCGACCGCCTCGGCTGGCTGCGCGTCGAGCCCGACCGCGTGCGCCCGGCCCTGCGCGTGCGCGTCTCGCTGTCGCTCGCGCCGCACCTGATGCCGATCGTCGCCCGCCTGCGCGGTCTGTTCGACCTCGACGCCCACCCCGACGCGATCGCCGCCCACCTCCGCCGTGAACCTGTCCTTCGAGACAGCATCGCCGCCCGCCCCGGCCTGCGCGTCCCGGGCGCGTTCGACGGCTTCGAGCTGGCCGCGCGGGCCGTCCTCGGCCAGCAGGTCTCGGTCCGCGCCGCCACCACCCTGTGCGCTCGCCTGGTCGCGCGCTTCGGCCGACCTGTCCCGAAGTTACTCCCGGGCCTGACCGCGGTGTTCCCCGCGCCCGCAGTCCTCGCCGGCGCCGCGATCGCCGACGTGCGCGCGATCGGCCTGCCCGAGCAGCGCGCCCGCACCCTCGTCGCCCTCGCCGGCGCCGTCGCCGAGGGCCGCCTCGACCTGTCCCTCGGGGCAGATCCGGAGCAGGCCGTCGCCGCGCTCTGCGCCCTGCCGGGCATCGGCCCGTGGACCGCGCAATACGTGGCAATGAGGGCGCTCCGCTGGCCCGACGCCTTCCCCGGCGGCGACCTCGTGGTCCGCCGCGCCCTCGACGTCACCACCACCCGCGCCGCCGAGGCCCGCACCGCGGCCTGGCGACCCTGGCGCGCCTACGGCGTGCTGCACCTGTGGAGCTCCGCGTCCTCCGGAGGATGAACCATGTCCCACCTCGTCCAGCGAACCCTGCCCTCTCCGCTCGGCCCCCTGCGCCTCGTCGCCGACGACCTCGCCCTCGTCGGCATCTACTTCCCCGAGCATCGCCCCGCCCCCGCGCACGCCGGCGACGCCGTCGCGCACCACCCCGTGCTCGACCTCGCCGCGCGCGAGCTCGACGAGTACTTCGCCGGTCGCCGCCGCCGCTTCAGCGTCCCGCTCGACCCGCGCGGCACCGCCTTCCAGCAGGCCGTCTGGCGCGCCCTCGCGGCCATCGACTTCGGCGTGCGGCGCAGCTACGCCGACCTGGCGCGGCAGATCGGTCACCCCTCGGCCGTGCGCGCGGTCGGGGCCGCCAACGGCCGCAACCCGCTGTCGATCGTCCTGCCGTGCCACCGCGTCGTCGCCTCCGACGGCGCGCTGACCGGCTACGCCGGCGGCCTCGCCGCGAAGCAATGGTTACTCGCCCACGAGGCCGCCCTCGTGTGACCTCGACGCACCCCCGGTGTCGCTCGACCTCGTCGCCTTCGTCCTCGCAGCGAAACAATCATCGCTCGCCCAAGAGGCTCCCCTCGCCCGCGCCTTACCGGCGTACCTCGCCGTCCCCGCCGCGTCGCCTTATTCCTCGCAGCGAAACAATCATCGCTCGCCCAAGAGGCCCCCCTCGCCCGCGCCTTGCCGGCGTCCCTCGGCGTCCCCGCCGCGTCGCCTTCGTCCTCGCAGCGAAACAATCATCGCTCGCCCAAGAGGCTCCCCTCGCCCGCGCCTTACCGGCGTACCTCGGTGTCCCCGCCGCGTCGCCTTCGTCCTCGCAGCGAAACAATCATCGCCCGCCGGCCGCGCGACGTCTGCCGGCAAGCGCGTCGTCCTCGCGTCCGCGAACGAGCCGACGCACTCGTCCCGACCCCTGCCCGACGAAACCGCGTCAACCTCCGCGCCGACTCACTCGCGACCTCCGTACAACGATCGAATCGACCTCCGCGATCGTCCGCACGACTCGCGCTTACGTCCGTCAGACGGGCGAGCTTCGGGCGTAAGGTGGCGCCATGCCCAAGCTGAGCTACTTCGACATCCCCGGCAGCCGCGGCGAGGAGTGCCGCCTCGCCCTGCACCTCGCCGGCGTCGCCTTCGAGGACGACCGGATCAAGGACTGGCCCCCGCGCAAGGAGCAGACCCCCTACGGTTCGGTCCCGACCTTCGAGGTCGAGGGCCGCGGGGTCCTCGCCCAGACCAACGCGATCCTCGTCTACATCGGCCGCGAGCACGGCCTGCACCCGCGCGACAATTGGCTCGCAGCGCGCCACGAGGAGCTCATGCTCGCGGTCGAGGACCTGCGCGCCGCGGTCGGGCCCGTGCTCCGCATCCAGGACCCCGAGGAGCGCGTCAAGGCCCGCGAGGAGCTGGCCTCCGGCTTCCTCAAGCGCTGGGGTCGCGCGGTCGAGCGCCGCCTGAACGACCTCGGCGCCGGCCCCTTCGTCTCCGGCGACGCGATCCAGGTCGCCGACCTCAAGCTCTACATGGTCGTCCGCTGGCTGTCCTCGGGCACCGTCGACCACGTGCCGCGCGACGTCTTCGCCGAGTTCCCGCGCCTCACCGCGCTCGAGCGGGCAGTCGCGCAGCACCCGAAGATCCTCGCCTGGTACGCCCGCTGAAGCCCGCTCACCCGCCCGTCGCGGCCGCACCGCTCGCGCCGCGGGCCACCATCGCGCCCGCGAGCAAGATCAGCGCGACCGCGACGTCGAGCGCGACGTCGACGAGCACCCGCGCATCGACGACGGCCTGCCCCCACAGCGCCGACGACCAGGCCGCCGTCGCCACGAAGCAGCGCCGCGCCAGCGCCAGCACCGCCAGCCCGGCCGTCCCCGCCAGCCCGGGCCGGCCGGCGATCAGGCACACGCCGCCGAGCGCCCCGACGATCGCCGCCGCGAGGTCGAACCTCACCGCCCGCGCCGCCAGCTCGCCGGCCGCGGGCGCGAGCTTTTCGAAGGGGATCGTCGATCGCACCGCCGCCGACCCGAGCGCCGCGCCGCTGATCACCAGGACCAGCGCCGCCGCCACGCGCACGCGCCGGGACACGCGCGTCCAGCGATATGCCGCCGCCGCCGCGAGCAGGCCGAGGACGACGCCGAGCCCCGGACCCGTCGCATGCGTCACGCGCCGAGCGTGCCCGCGAACCAGCTCGCGCACGACCTACCCGTGCAGCGATCGCTGGCGGCCCCTGCACCGACCCCGTTCCTCGGGCCCTCGCTCAGGTCGTCCCGCTCATCGGCCCCGACTCTTTCAAAGCTGTCTCTCGGGACATCTCACGCTTCCGGCCGTACCCCCGCGAATCATGCGTCCTCGCTCGCCCTGGATCTCCGCGGGCAGTTGCGATATGCCGCGATTCACATGACCCTCCGTCGCGACTACGGCGCCTCTCGCTTCAACGCCCCCGGCGAGTTTACGGCCATCGGCTTCTCGTCCGACTCGCGCAGCCTGCACGCCCTCGTCCTCGGCCAAAATGCCTCGCGCTGGCTGACCTTCGCCGTCGACACCGGCGCGGTCACTGCCCGGCGCGAGCTCGACGACGAGTGGCGCAGCCTCGGCGTCCTGCCCGACGGCGGCCTCGTCGTCGACAAGTGGGGCGCGGTGCGTCGCCTCTCCGCCGACGGCGAGGCCGTGTGGACCGTGAGCGACACGGAGCGCCTGCGGCTCGGCGCGGTCAGCCCTTGCGGCGCGTGGCTCGTCACCTTCGAAGATGCGCAGGCCGAGCTGCGAGACGTCCGCAGCGGCGCGGTCGTCCGCCGCCTGCCCGCAGAGGACGGCGACCTCTACGCCTTCGCCTTCAGCCGCGACGGCCGCACCCTCGCCACCGGCTCGGCCAAGGGCATCGTGCGCCTCCACGACGTCCGCAGCGGCGACGAGCTCGGCAAGCGCAAGAGCACCAAGGTCCTCGCGCTCGCCTTCTCCCCCACCGCCGGGCACCTGCTCGTCGGTCACGGCAACGGCAAGGTCGAGCTGTGGCAGCTGCCGGACCTCAAGCCGGTGCGCGGAATCGGCGGCCGGCACGAGTTCCCGCCGCCGGGCGGCGACGCGGGCTGTCGCTGGGTCGCAGTCTCGCCCGACGGCGCGCGCGGCTTCTCTCTCGGCAACGAGCGCGCGCTGCGGGCGTGGAGCCTCGCCGGCGGCGGTCCGCAGTTCGCCCTCGACGTCCCGCAGCGCCACGCCCAGGGCGCGGTCACGGCCCTGTCGCCCGACGGTCGCTGGCTCGCCACCGGCTCGACCACCGGCGCCCTCAGCGTGTGGTCGGCCGACGCCGGCGCGCCGCTGGTCGAGGACGCCGCGCCCGCCCCGATCGCGGGCCTCGCCCTCACGCCTCGGGTGGTCGCGGCCGCATCGAGCCGCACCTGCGTCGCCTGGGACCGCGCCACCGGCCGCGCCACCGCGATCGCTACCGCCTCCTCGCCCACCGACCTCCGGGGCCTGTCCTCGGGCCGGCTCGTGCGGCTCGACTATCAGTCGATCTTCGTCGGCGACGCCCTCGAATCCACCGACTCCGAGGCCTTCGAGCTGTCCGAATACGCCTCGGGCTCCCTCGCCCTCTCGCGCGACGAGAAGCTGCTCGCGGTCCCGACCCAGTACCACGTCGAGCTGTGGGATCTGGCCCGGAGCGTCCGGATCGCCGCCCTCCCCCACGCCAACCGGACCCGCGCCGCCGCCTTCGGCCCGCGCGACGCCTGGCTCGTCACCGCCGACGAATCGCTGCACCTGTGGCGCCTCGGCGGCGCGCCGACGCCGATCCGCGACATCCCGATCGACAACGGCCGCGCGAACAAGTACGTGCACGGCCTCGCGGTGTCCGGCCGCGGCCTCGTCGCCGTCAGCGTCGGCGTCGACGAAAATCACTACTACCCCGAGTGCTCGCTGCTGATCGTCGATCCGCGCGGCGGCGAGACCCTCGCCCGCCTGCCGCGCCCGGGCGTGCGCCTGGGCCAGGTCGCGTTCGTCGGCGGCGCTCGCCTGGTGGTCACCGACTCCGCGGGGCGATTGTTGCGAGTCGATCTCACCGACCCCGCGCGCGCGCGCTGGCTCGATTCCGACGACGACGACGCCTGGACCCCGCACTGTCACGAGGCGCTGCCGCTGGCGATCCTCGGCGACGACGTGGCCCACGTCGGCCCGGGCGGCAACATCATCGTCCGGACCCTCGGACCCGCCGAGCCGGAGGTCGGCGAGCCGATCCTGCTCGAGCCCGATCCCGCCGAGGCCAGCCGCCGAGCCGAGCCGACCCCCACGTTCGAGCAGCGCCTCGCCGGCGCCCGCTTCCTGTTCGCCGGCCGCTTCAAGACCACCGGCGCCGACTTCCGCGAATCGACGGTGAAGGAGCTCGGCGGCGAGGTCGCGAGCAAGCCCGACGCCCGCGTCACCCACCTCGCAATCGGCGAAAAACCCTCCGCCACGGTCACCGCGACCCTCGCGGCCAAGGGCGCCAAGTTCGAGACGCTCAGCGAGACCGCGCTCGCCGCGTTGTTGCTGCCGACCCCGGACGAAGCCCGGGCCCTCCTGCGCGGCGAGGTGCAGGACGCCGCCGCCCGCTGGAACGCCTGGCGAAAGCGCTACGTCGAGGTCCGCGGCGAAGACTTCCCGACCGCCCTGCAGGGCATCGACCTCTCGGGCCTCGACCTGCACGAGTACCAGCTGAAGGTGCTCGACTTCACCGCGGCCAACCTCGCCGGCGCGAAGTTGAAGGGCGTCGACCTGTTCGACACAGTGTTCCGCAACGCCGACCTCACCGGCGCCGACCTCACCGGCTGCAACGGTTTTCGGACGATCTTCTCCGGCGCCAAGTTGAACGGCGCCCGCCTCGGCGGAAGATTCGCGTCCGCCCGCTTCGACGGCGCCGTCCTGGCCGACGCCGACCTCCGCGACGCCGAGCTGCAATACGCCAACTTCAGCGGCGCCGACCTCCGCGGCGCGCTCCTACCAAAGCAGCTGCGCGACGTGAAGCACGACGCCCGCACCCGCTGGCCCGACGGGACCCGGCCATGAACGCCAAAATCTGGACCACCCCCATTCGTGCCACGAATTTCCGCGCCAACGAGCTGAGGTCGATCCGCTACGAGACCGGCAGCGTCTCCGTCCACCTCCTCGAAGAGGACACCGAGAACACCTGGAAGCTGTCCTTCACCCAAATTCAGGCCGTCCGCGTCACGACCTGGGAATCCGCGGGCGCGCTGCTCCAAGCCCTGCCGGTGGCCGGCGGCTTCTTCGAGCTCGAAGACAGCGACCTCTGCCGGGCGCTCGGCGCCGGCGACCGACACTATATGAAAAACTCCCGCCATTTCCTGATCTGCTGCTACGACGAGATCGTCGAGATCGTCGCCCACCAGGTCGACGTATCCCTGCAATTGACAGAGTGAGGTGAACCGTGCTCGAACACGACGCGCTGGTCGAGGCTCTCGAGATCCAGCAACGCAGCCGGCGATTGCTCCGCTGGATCGAGGCGGCCCTCGACCAGCGCCAGCTGAAGTTCGAGGAGATTCATGACGAGATGAGCGAGCAGGACGCCGCCGCCGGCTGGCTGGCGTACAACCATCGCTTCTTGCCCGAGGAGTGCCGCCCGGCGGCCGCCACCGGCCCCGCGCTGCAGCGCTTCGCCAACTTCCTCGCGTCGTACCTCGAGGTCTCCTACGACCTGGTCGAGTCGCCGATGTGGGAAGAGCGCGAACGCGAGGGCTGCGCCTGCCGGTGTTCGGTGTGCTTCTATCTCTGGCAAGCGCCGCACCTGCAACCCAAGCGGTTGAACGCGGTCGACGCGCACCGCGCCGACCTGTTGCTCGCCGACCACGTGGCCGGTCTCGCGGAAGAGCTCGGCCGTCCGCTCGACCGGCCGGCGCTCCTCCAGCTGTTGACGGATCCCGCCCTCGCCGGCGACGCCGCCCTCGTCACCTACGGCGCGGAGCTGCTGCGCCGCTGCGACGGCCTCCCCTCGGGCCCCGAAACCCTGGCGCTGTGGCGACGATTCGCATGGACGCCCGCCGGCGCGCCGCTTCGCGGCTTCGAACTGCGGGCGGAGGCGATCCTCGCCGCCCAGCAGCGCCTGGTCACCGCGCTCGCCGCGAGGCCCTCGCCCGGGTGAGTTGTTCGCGGCCGCTCGCTGTCGCACTGAGCCGCCGACCTCATTCATGCGACCTCCGCCCGCGCGCACGAGCCTCCGCCCGACCGCCTGCATTGAGCCGGCGACCCCATTCATACGACCTTCGCTCGCTCGTCTGCATGAGCCGCGCGCCGCGAGATCATCGCATTGAGCCGCTGCCATCATTCATACGACCCCCTCGCTCACGTGCACGAGCCCTCTCACAGCCGCTCGCTCGCGCCGCCGGCCTCATTCCTACGACCTCCGCGCGCTCGCCTGCACGAGCCCTCGCGCCCTGCCCGCCGGCCCGCTCGACGCGCCTTCTCGTTCACACACCGACCGCAGCCGGCCCCCTCACCCAGCGAAGCGCGCCAGTCGGCCGCGTCATCGCCCGCGAGCCGGTAGCGGCGCACAGTCGCCGCAGGAGGCCATTCCCATGCAGCTGCATCGTCGTTCCTTCCTCGGCCTGCTCGCCGGCGGGGTGGCCGCCGGCGCTGCTGCCACGGACGTCTCGGCCGCCCCCTATCGCCCGCCTCTGCGCAATGGCGCCGGCGTCGTCGACTGGTCGGCGGTGCGCGGCGAGTTCGCGCTCGACCCCGCGTGGATTCACCTCAGCAGCTTCTTCCTCGTCTCGCACCCGCGACCCGTGCGCGAGGCGATCGAGGCCTGGCGGCGGCGCCTCGACGCCGACCCGCTCCTGCTCGAGTCCGCCTTGCTCGACCCCACGGCCGATCATCACCCGATCGAGCGGGTCAAGGCCGCCCTCGCCGGCTACCTCGGCGGGCGCGCCGAGGACCTCGCCCTCGTGCCGAATACCACCACCGGCCTCGCCCTCGTCTACAACGGCCTGTCCCTGCGCCCGGGCCAGGAGGTGCTGACCACCGAGCACGACCATTATTCGCACCACGAATCGATCCGCCGGGCCGTCGACAAGACCGGCGCCGGCCTGCGATTCATCGCCCTGCACGACATGCCGCGCGGCTCCTCGCACACCTCGGCCGCCGAGCTCGTCGATCGGCTCGAGCGGCAGATCCGGCCCGAGACGCGCGCCGTCGGCCTCACGTGGGTCCACTCCTCCACCGGCCTCAAGCTGCCGATCGCCGACATGGCCCAGGTCGTCGAGCGCGCCAACGCCGGCCGCGCCGCCGCCGATCGCTGCCTGCTCGTCGTCGACGGCGTGCACGGAGTCGGCGCTCAGGACGTCGACGCCGCCGCTCTCGGCGCCGACTTCCTCGTCGCCGGCGCCCACAAGTGGCTGCTCGCCCCGCGGGGCACCGGCTTCATCGCCGGCCGCGCCGAATCGTGGCCCGAGCTGCGCCCCACGGTCCCCAGCTTCGACTTCTCCGATCGATCGATCTGGGACGCGTGGATCCGCCGCACCGGCACCCCGCCGACCCGCGCCTCGCACGTCTCGCCCGGCGGCTTCATCGCCTTCGAGCACCTGTTCTCCGTGCCCGACGCGATCACCTTTCATCACCAGCTCGGCCGCGAGAACATCGCCGCGCGGATCGCCGAGCTCAACCAGATCTTCCGCACCGAGCTGGCCAGGGTGCCCGGCGTCGTCGTCCACACCCCGCAGGACCCCTCGCTCGCCGCCGGCATCGTCGCCTTCGAGGTCGCCGGCCTCGAGCCCGACGAAGTCGTCGCCCGCCTGCACGAGCGCAAGATCCTCGCCACCAGCAGCCCCTACGCAGTCCCTTTCGTGCGCGTCGCCGCCGGCGTCATGACCTCTCACGAAGACGTCGACGCCGCCCTCGCGGCGATCCACGCCATCGCCACCGCGGCGTGACCGCGACCGCACCATCACGCCCGCGGAGGCGGAGGATTCGTCGCACTCCGGCGCCGCCCGAGCGAGACTGTCACGATCGCGCGAGCCCGCGAACGAAGCCGCGCATGCGCACCGACCGCGAACCGCATGCGCCGCGAATTGGCCCCGCACGGGCCGCGGGCCCCGGATATCATCGCCGCCACGGAGGCGGTGATGCGACGAAGCGTGGGGATGATCGGCACCAGCGTGATCCTGGCCTGTAGTGCACCCGAGGGGCGCGAAGTCTCGGCGACCGCGCCCACCACCGGGGACCCGCCGACCGGCACCTCCACCACCGAAGCAGTCACGCCGACCACCACCGAGCCCACGGGGAGCTCGACCCATGCCACCACCGACGACTCCGGCACCTCGTCGAGCACCTCCACGACCACCACCGGCAGCGGCCCGATCTTCGACCTCGGCGGCTTGCCCGACATGCCGCCCCCGCCGCCGCTCCCGCTGCCGCAGCTGTGGTACTCCGTCGAAGATCTGCTGGTCTACATCGAGCTGAACCCGGCCGACGGCACCGTCGCGCAGCTCGTCACCAGCACCCTCCTCGCCGACCCGACCATCGCCGGCGTCGTCAATTCCTGCGCCCTCACCATGCTGGAAGACGGCTCGCTCCTCGGCGGGCGCGGCATCGACGGCCAGACCCGCCTGTTCCACATCCCCAAGCCGCCGACCGACGGCAGCGACGTCGAGGTCGTCATGCTCGGCGACATGCCCGACGGCATCTACGTCGAGGCGCTCCACACCGACTGCGACGGACGGATCTACCTCATGGACACCGGCCTCGACAGCGTCAGCAACACCGGCAATCGCCTGTTGCGATTCACCGGCGATTACCTCGCCGGCGACCTCTCCTACGAGGTGATCACCGACCTCATGGTCGCGGTCGCGGCCGACATCGACGACATGGCCCCGGGCATCGACGCCCAGGGCGCGGTGACCGACAACCCCGGCTTCGGCATCGACTCCGGCGCGATCTACAACCTCGACTACACCACCGGCACCGGCACCATGCTCGGCATGGGCGGCACCTACGGCATCCATTCGCTCGGCGGCCCGCTGTTCGACGACGGCGTCTCGCGCCTCTACGTCCTCAGCGTCGACGCCGAGGTGTTCTCCGCCGACCCGGTGACCCTCGCCCTCTCGCCCGTGCTGGCCACCGGCCCCGGCCTCGCCAGCGGCAACCCGCCCGGCGACACCGGCTTCGCCGGCCCGCTGACCGCCTGCAACACCGGCTTCCCGCAGGGCTGACCCTGTCCTCAGGGACACACGCCGAGGTCGCCGGACACCCTGACATCGCCGGTATGCGCCTGGAGCGAGGCCGCGAGCAGCTGCCTGTCGACGATGTAGATCCGCCCGTCGACGTCGACCTCGCCGCCCAGCGCGCCGGTGATGTCGGTGAGCGAGGGGTTCCGCCCAGGGCGTGAACGACCTCGTCGGCGTCGAACCTCGCGCGCGCGGCGAAAAATCTTTGGCGGCCCCGCAATTGAAGCAGCACCCGCTGCAACTGAATCGTCGAGATGTCGAACACGACCGACATCGCAACCACAGCCGCGCGCGCCTCCGCGCCGAGGCGCGTCCAGCCGCTGCGCGTCGGGATTGGTTTCCAGACCCTGCGTCGGGCCGGTTTTAAAAAAGACTGAAGGAAGCGGCATGCTCTCGTCGTTCAACTTCGATACACCCGACTACAAGGCGGATCCATTCCCGTACTATGCTCGTATGCGGGAAGAGGGGCTGAGCCGGCTCGAGCCGGGCGGCTTCCTCGCGGTGAGCCGTTACGCGGACGTCGTCGCCATTCTCCGCGACCCGGAGGTCTTCAAGGCCTCCGGCCTGCGGAGGTCGCTGGAGCCGGCGTGGCTCGGGCCGCACCCCTGCACGAAGACGATGCATTCGCTCGACCCCCCGGAGCACACCAAGATGCGCGGCCTGGTGAACACCGCGTTCACGCCGTCCGTGCTCGAGCGCACCGCACCCTTCCTGCGGACATTGGTCGACTCCGTGGTGGGCTCCTTCGCCACGCGCGGCGAGGTGGAGTTCGTCGCGGACGTGGCGACGCCCCTCACGGCCGGCGCGATCGGTCACTTTCTCGGGCTCGATCCAGGGCTGCACGCGAAGTGCAAGGAGTGGTCGGACGGCTACCTGAGCATCACGCCGTCGCCCCGGAGCCCGGAGCACGAGGCCACCGTCCGCAAGGCGCTCGACGAGATGCAGCGCTACTTCACCTCGGTGATCGAAGAGCGCCGGCGTTCGCCGGGCGAAGATCTGGTAAGCGGGCTCGCGCGGGCCGAGATCGACGGCGAGCGCCTGACGGAGCGGGAGCTCATCGGATTCCTGGCGATGCTCCTGGTCGGTGGCATGGAGACCACCGCGAACCTGCTGTCGAGGTCGATGCTCATGCTGGCCCAGCGCCCCGACCTGCTGGACCGGCTGCGCGCAGATCCGGCGCTCGTGCCCGCCTTCATCAACGAGCTGCTGCGCTACGATCCCTCGTCGCACGGGATGCCGCGCTACGTGGCGCGAGACACGGAGATCGCCGGGCACGCGGTGTCCGCCGGGACCAGCGTGGTGCTGATGCTGGCGTCCGCCAATCGCGACCCGCTGCAGTTCCCCGAGCCCGACGTGTTCGACCTGGCTCGAGACACGCGCGGGATGGTGTCGTTCGGGCAAGGCATCCACTTCTGCCTCGGGATGGCGCTCACCAAGCTGCAAGCACGGCTCGCCCTCGGCGAGCTCTGCGCCCGCTTCCGGCGCTTCGAGCTGGTGGAGCCGACCCTCGAATGGACACACACCGTCATCGTGCGCGGCCCGACGAGGCTGCGGCTCCGCGGCCTGCTCGCCTAGCAAAGAGTCCGCAACTTGGACTCGACGGCGGCGGGCGGCCCGCTGGAACGGCCTCGCGCCGGGTTCGACACTTCACTGATTGAATGCATATGCTCGATCAACAGCGATTTCCCGGCGCCCCGAGTACGGGGAGAGACTACGTGCAAACGGCTCCGCCGCCGCTCGAGACCTCGGAGAGGCCGGCGGAGACGCATCGACAGCGGGTCGTCCGGCACCTCGATCGCGCGGTGAGGTACTGCCTGGACACGCAGGAGCCGCCCGGCTCCTGGCAGATCGAGCCCGACCCGCGGATGTTCGACACTGCGCTGGTGGCCTGCGCGCTGTCACACACCGGGGGGGCGGCTGCTGCGGCGGCCGTGGAGAGCGCGCGTACCTGGCTCGAGCGCCGCGCCCCGCAGGACCACGATCCGGTGGCGAGGCTCCTCGACGAGATCCCCTGGCTCCTCCTGCGAGGGAGCGCCGGGCCCATCGATCTGCGGGGCCCCACGCTGTACGGCGACCTCTATCGGCGCAAGACGATCCTGCTCTACGCGCTCGCCCGCAGCCGCGGGGCGCGCGTGCTCTCGCCGTACACGCCGCCGCAGATCAAGGAGCTCGTCGCGCGCTTCTACGAGCGGGCCGACACGCTGCGGATGAAGCGGTGGAGCCACGTGGATCTCCTGTCCACGTATTCGCTCCTCGAAGCGCTGGACGGCGACGGCAGCAGGGCCGCCGAGGTCGCCGAGCGCCTGGTGACGATGCAGAGCGCCGACGGCGGCTTCTGCCACAACCCCGTCAGCTCCGCGGTCGCGCTCCTCGCGTTGGCCAGCGCGCTCCCCGGCTCGTCGGCCCACGAGCGGTGCCTCGCGCACCTGCTCGGCGCGCAGCGAGCCGACGGGACCTTTCGCTTCTGCACGAGCGACGTCTGGGACACGTCGCTGACCCTGCGCGCGTATGGCGATCACCCCCTCTTCGCCCGCGACGCCGCGCCCCGGGCCTTCGGCTTCCTCTTGAAGGCGCAGAACCCGGACGGCGGGTGGGGCTACCGCAGCGACCTGGAGTCGGACAACGACACGACGCCCTGCGCCCTCCTCGCGCTCCGCGACCGTGAGGACGACGCGTCGGCCGACGCCGCGGAGAAGGGCGTCTCCTATCTCCTCGGGTGCCAGCTCGAAGGCGGGCTGTGGACCACCTGGCAATCGGCGGAGGACCTCCCCGTCGAGGACTGCGTGGCCCACGTCGTCGCGGCGCTGGCCGCATTCCGCGGCCCCGCGCACCGCTCGATCCGGCCCGCCCGGCGCTGGCTCGCGCAGCGCTACGAGACACAGGGCCGCTGGACCGCGGGGTGGTATCGCAACTT
The DNA here is from genome assembly GCF_026965555.1 of Nannocystis punicea. GTDB lineage: Bacteria > Myxococcota_A > Polyangia > Nannocystales > Nannocystaceae > Nannocystis > Nannocystis punicea. The sequence goes on from NZ_CP114040.1 coordinate 9,590,102, forward strand.
GCCTTATGCGGTGCTGGAGGTGAGCAAGGGGCTCGGCGACGGGCACCCCGTCATGTACAGCGCGGTCCAATCGCTCCGCGCGCTCCAGAACGCCGACGGCGGCTTCCCGCTCGGCCCGGGCGAGGACAGCACGCCGAGCGCGACCGGGCTCGCGGTCGCGGCGCTCGCGGAGCGCTACGACGTGCAGGAGCCGTTCCTGCGCCGGGCGCTCGATTACCTGATGGACACCCAGCAGCCGAACGGGACCTGGCCCGGCAAGCCGGAGCTCTATGGCCCCCGGCCGCTCGTCTATCACCTGCCGACGAACACGCACGCCTTCGCCGGCATGGGACTCATGGCTGCATGGCGGCGGCTCGCCGCGGCTCGCCCCGAGGCCGAGCTGCGCCTCCGGGCCTCGGCCTCGTGCGGAGGAGGTACCCCGCGATGAGATTCGACGCTGCCATCTTCGACTACGACGGTGTGCTGGTGGAGCTGGATCGCAGCAGGGCCGCTTCGCTGTTCCACGGGCGCTCGCCGCTGCCGGTTCGGGAGCTCCACCGGCGGTGGGAGGCCTTCTGCGCCGACCACCTCGGAGAGCGACTGGTCGCACACGAGATGTGGCGCGCCTTCTGGGAGGGCCTCGGCGTCGAGCTGCAAATCCCCGCGGCCGCGCTCGCGGAGATCTGCGCATACGATTATCTGACGCTCTTCCGCCGCTGCCCCGACGCGCTCGACGCCTTCCGTGAAGCGCGGCGCCTCGGCCTCCGGATCGGCGTCCTCTCGAACTCCGCCCTGCCCAGGCTCGAATCTCCCTCCGCCCCGCTCCGCGTGACGGAGCTGGCCGACATCGTGCGGGTGCCCGCCCGCGGGAGCGCCGTCAAACCGGAGCAGGCGGCGTATCTCGACGTCGCGCGCCTCCTGGGCACCTCGCCCGACCGCTGCCTGTTCTTCGACGACGAGCCGAGCTTCGTCGCGGCGGCCCGCGCGGCCGGCATGCGAGGGTTCCTCGTGCGCCGCAGCGCCGGCGCCCCGCCGGACGATCCGGCCGTCGTGAGCGACCTATCGGACCTCCGGGCCCTCGCCCGAGGATAGACCTCGACCCTCGATTCATGACCGGCCTTCGACAATGAGCTCGACGTTCAATCTCCTCTCCCCCGATTACCAGGCCGATCCCTTCCCCTTCTACGCCCGAATGCGCGAGGAGGGGATCTCGCGGATCGAGCCGGGAGGCCGCTACGCGGTGAGCCGATACGCCGACGTCCTCGCCGTCCTCCGGAACACCGAAGTGTTCTCGTCCGGCGGGTTCGCTAGCGCGTGGGAGCCCGACTGGCTCAGGCCCAACCCCTGCGCCTACTCCCTGCATTCCATGGATCCGCCGGAGCACACCAAGATGCGCAATCTGGTGAGCGCCGCGTTCCTGCCGCGTACGATCGAGCGCACCGCCCCCCTCGTGCAGGGCGTGGCGGAGGCCGCGGCGCGGCGGTTTCTGGAGCGCGGCGAGGCGGAGATCGTGAACGACATCGGTCTGCCCGTGACCGCCGGGACGATCGGGCACTACCTCCGCCTCGATCCCGCGCTGCACCCGAAGCTCCGGGGGTGGTCGGAGGCGATGATGAGCATCCGGCCCGTGCCCCGGAGCCACGAGCACGCGAGCCACGTGCGCGCCGCCGTCGACGAGATGGCCGCGTACCTGAGGACCCTGATCGAGGCCCGGCGGCGCGCCCCGCAGGACGACATGGTGAGCCTGCTCGTGCAGGCCGAGGTCGACGGACAGCGGCTGACCGACGCGGAGATCGTCCCCTTCCTGGCCGTGCTGATCGTCGGCGCGATGGACACCACGACGGGACTCATGACAAACGCGATGCTCCACCTGACCGAGCGGGCCGACCTCCTCGACCGGCTGCGCGCAGATCCGTCGCTCGTGCCGCGCTTCCTGGACGAGGTGCTCCGCTTCTCGCCGCCGGCGCACTCGATGGCGCGCTCCGTCAAGCGCGACACGGAGATCGCCGGGCAGAAGGTGCCCGCGGGCGCCGTCGTGATGGCGATGCTCGCGGCCGCGAACCGCGACGAGCGCCAGTTCTCGAACCCCGACGTGTTCGACATCGATCGGAGCGACCGCGGATCCGTGGCCTTCGGGCACGGCATCCACAGCTGCATCGGCATGGCGCTGGCGAAGATGGAGGTACGAATCACCCTCGGCGAGCTCCTGCCGCGCTTCCGGCACTTCGATCGCGTGGGACCGCCCGCCCCGTGGAACCACACCTACCTCGTGCGCACGATGACCAGCCTGCGCCTCCGCGGGGCGCCGGCGTGACCCCCCACTCTTTCTCCGGTATGAATCCCCGACGAACGAGCGGGCTGCATGCTACACCTGCACGGCGACGTCGACACTGTATTGTTTCCAGCAGTGACGACGTGTTCCATAAATAGCTAAAGTCTCCGAGAGATCCATCAGCACCCGGACCGACGGGATCCTCTCCGCGACCTCGCCCCGTGCGCGCGCCTGGGGACAGCCCGATTGTAAATCGCGGAGGACTCTGGGATCATTGCGCCGCAATGAAGATAGCGACGGCAGTGTCCTTCGTGGGTCGGTGGCTGGTGCTCGTGGCGGCGGGCCTCGTGGTCGCGTGTGTCGACGGCGGCGGGGCGACGAGCGCGACCACGACCGCGCCCAGCAGCACCGGCGCGCCCGCATCGTCCAGCGGGACGGGCGGGGAGCCGACCACCCAGCCCCCCTCGACGTCGACCGACACCGACACGACCGGCGAGCCCACAACCGCCGCGCCGACGACCGGTACGCCGGCGCACTGCGGCGACGGCGAGCTCGCCGACGACGAGGAGTGCGACGACGGCAACGCCGACGAAACCGACGAATGCACCGGCGCCTGCACAATCGCCGTATGCGGCGACGGGATCGTGCGGGCCGGCGCCGAGGAGTGCGACGACGGCAACATGATCGCTACCGACGCGTGCACGACATCGTGCAAGCTGGCGGTCTGCGGCGACGAGATCGTGCAAGAGGGCGTCGAAACGTGCGACGACGGCAACCCGGTCGACGCCGACGCGTGCACCAACGCGTGCAGCGCCGCCGCCTGCGGCGACGGGCTCGTCGGACCGGGCGAGATGTGCGACGACGGCAACACGGTCGACGACGACGGTTGCACCAACCAGTGCGCGCCGGCCTCGTGCGGCGACGGGGTCGCGCAGGCGGGGGTCGAGGAGTGCGACGACGGCAACGCCGACGACACGGACGCCTGCCTCGCCACATGCAAGGCGGCCGCGTGCGGCGACACGAAGGTCCAGGCCGGGGTCGAGGAGTGCGACGACGGCAACCTGGTCGACGACGACCAGTGCAGCAACGCCTGCGAGGCCGCCAAGTGCGGCGACGGCATCGTCCAGGCGCCCGAGCTGTGCGACGACGGCAACATGATCGACGACGACCAATGCGACAACGCATGCACTCCGCCGGACACGCAGAAACTCGTCTTCGTGACCAGCACCGTGTACACGGGCAACCTCGGCGGCCTCGCCGGCGCCGACGCGAAGTGCCAGGAGCGAGCGACCGCCGCCGGGCTCCCGGGCACGTACATGGCCTGGCTCAGCGACAACACCGGCACCCCGGCGACGCGGATGACCAAGGCCAACGTGCCCTACGTGCAGGTCAACGGCGTCAAGATCGCCGACAACTGGGCCGACTTGACCGACGGCGTCTTGGGATACCCGATCTTGTACACCGAGCTCGGCGGTATGTCGCCGATCGCCATGTTCTGCAACCGCGGCCAGCGGCCGGTGTGGACCAATACGACGATCGCTGGGCTGCAGATCAACCCGGAACGCTCGTGCGAAAACTGGACGGGCGGCGGCGGCGAGGCGTTCTTCGGCTCGGCCGCCCACTTCGATCAGCGCTGGACGATGTGGTGCTCGGGTCAGGGCGTGTGCGGGTTCAAGGCGCCGATCTACTGCTTCCAGCAGTGAGAGAGGGTGCTCGCTGCGCAGCCCGGGGATACTCGGCGCCGCGGACTCATCAACCTCGTGAACCACGGCTGCCCGCGCGCGCCGTCGAGGTCCTTGTCGCTCGTGACCTGGTCGCTCCCGAGGTCCACGACGCCGGCGACCGCGGGGTCTCCGAATCGCGCGGCTCGAAGCGCTGGAACGATGAGGACTTCGATCGGCGCATGCGGCCTCTCGGACCCGTCAATCGATGAGCTCGGGGTTGACCGCGGAGCCCCAATTGTTGGTCTCGTCGGTCTCGGCCACCTGGTTGCCCGGGTCGATGATGACGCCGCTGTAGTACCACCCTGGCGCGAGCTGCGGGACCGTGCACTGGAACTCGAACTCGGTGATCGTCTTCGCCGGCACCGGCCCGACGCTGACCGTGCACGCCTTGGCGTCGGCCAGAGTGATCGAATCGTCGAGCGAATAGTGAATGTTGGCGTCGAACTTGGCCGGCGACGCGTCGGTGCCGTTGTTGCGGATCTGCAGGTGGTACGTCAGCGTGTCGCCCGGGCTCGGGGGGAGAGCGCCGTCGTCCCAGTGGAGCTCGTACTCGAGGTCGACGTCGGGCGCCTCGACCTGGAGCTGAGCAGGCGCGGCTCCGGCGTTGTTGGTCTCGTCGGTCTCGGTGATGAGGGCCCCCGGGTCGGCGACCGCGCCCAGCCAGTACGCGCCGCTGACGACCGCCGGGATCGTGCACTGCGACGAGACGATCACCTGCTCCCCGCCCGGCAGCTCGGCGTCTGCGGCCTTGGAGCACACGAACTTGTCCGCGATCGTGACGTTCGCGTCGGTCGACAGGTAGAACGAGACGCCGAACGCCGGCGACGGATCGGCCCCGGCGTTGCTCACCGTGGCCGAGAGCGTGACGAGCTGGCCAGTGTCGACGGTCACGTCGTCGCTCGCGACTGCGCCCATCACGAGGTCGAGGTCGGGCGCCGCGATCGTGACCACCATCGGGTCGGAGGCGACGTTGTTTCCCTCCTCGATCTCGTCGAACACGTTCGACGGGTCGACGATCGCGCCGAAGTAATAGTCGCCGACCAGCGACGGCACCGCGCAGTCGAGCTGCAGCGCCTCCTCGGAGTTGCCGGCGAGGCCGTCGACGTCGTTGTGGGCGCAGATCAGCGTGTCGGCGGGCGTGATCACGGAGTCGGTCGAATAGTACAGACCGACGCTGTACGCCTGCACGTCGGCGGCGGCGAGGTTCTTGACCTGGAGGTCGAAGCTGGTCTCGGCCCCCTGGAGCACCTGGTGCGCCGCCGCGAGCGCGCTCCCGAGGCTCAGGTCGACGGTTCCGGGCTCCGGGTTGCCGATGATGACGAGCTTGTCGGGGTCGAACAGGTCGTTGTTGGTCTCGTCCGACTCCGTGATCTTCTCGGCGACGTCGACCGCCATGCGGACGTGGTACTCGCCGTCGAAGACATCCGCGGGGATCTGGATGTTGACGCTGTACGGCTTGGCCTCGCCCGGACCGATGTCGAGCAGATAGGTATTGTCCCAGACGAAGACGTCGTCGTCGTCGCCGAACAGCTCGTTCTTCGAGAGGAGAACGCGCAGCACGACGTCGTACGCGACCCCCTCCGTGCCGCTGTTGACGATCTCGAACTTCATGACCGTCGGCGCTCCGGGCTGGAGCGTGTGGTCGGCGAGGTAGAAGTACCCGAGCAGGAGGTCCACGAACTTCTCCGGGGCCGGGTACACGCAGATACCGATCTGCGGTACGCACTGGGCCCCGGGCGGGCACGCCTCGCCGCCCGAACAGTCGAGCACGCACGCCTTCTCGCCGCCCTCGAGCAGCGGCAAGCAACGCGAGGGGGCTCTGGAGTCGCCCGGGCCGGCGTAGCAGTCGCAGTCGTCGACGCAGGCGAGCGAGCAAATCCCGAGGCTCGGGTCGTTCAGGTCGTCGACGAGGCAGCCCAGAGAATCGTCGTCGCACATCTCCCCGTTGAGACAGTCCTTGTAGCTGCCCTCGGGCCGATCGCGGCACTCCTCGGGCTCGCCGGTCGACGGATCCGGCGGCGGCTCTCCGCTCGAGCTGTCGGAGTCGTCCACGCCCGTCGAGGTCGAGCTCGACGTCGCCGTCGTCGTCGGGTCGACGTCGCCGCTCGTCCCGGTCGTCGTCGTCGTCGTCGTCGGAGAGGTCGAGGTCGACGTCGTGGTGGTCGTCGTCGTGTCGTCGTCGCCGGCGGTAAGGGTGTCCAGAATCGGCTGCGAGCCGTCGTCCGGACAGGCGGTGAGACAAAAACTGGCGACGATACAAATAGGAGTGATTGGAGATTTCACGGCGCGTGAGGGTGCCGGATCGGCCCCCGACCGTCAACGCAGCGCAGTTCTGTAGATCGTTCCGACGACGCCGGGCAGGAGCCTCGTCGATGTCGAGAGAACGATCGTCCTCCTCGCAAGGTGGAGGGATGGCGACGAGCGCGTCGGCGGAAGTATCAGCGTGGCCCGCTGCCGGACCCGGCCCCGAGGCCGGCCGAGTTCATGCTCGCGGCACGCCATGCGCAGCAGCGCCTCCTCGACCGCCAGGCTCGGGTGCAAGAGCCACCCGGGTCGCTCGACCTCCGCCCTGCCGCGTGGTCTCCTCGGCCTGCATGCACCGCTGGCGCGATTTCTTCTGCCCCGATGAGGCCCGCGCGCCCGAGCTCGTGCGCCGCCTCGGCGCTCGCCTGCTCGGCGACGACGGCGAACCGCCCGCCAGCACCGGCGAGGTCGCCGAACTGACCTCACCCCGCGATCCTTCTCGCCCCGGCCACATCATCAGCCCCGCGCCGCTCGTGCACCCGCGCCTGCGGGCCCACATTGCCACGCGCCTCGGCATCACCCGCGAGCAGGTCGCCGCCGTCGCGCGCTACGACACCTGCATCCTCGGCGGCGAGGTCGTCGAGGCCGGGCGCCTGCGCGAGGTCGACTTCGACGACATCGCCGACAACGGCGGCGGCGCGGCCCTGCGCCGCCTGCTGCGCGAGCGCACCGGCGTCGACGACCTCCTCCTCGATCACGTCCCGGTGCTCCCCGCCGACGAGCGTCCGCCCGCGCTGTCCGACGCCGGCGAGCTTGTTCCTGGCGCCGTCGACCGCGCCTACGAGCGATTCATCGCTGCCGCCGCCGTCCACCGCCGCTACCTCGAATTGAACGCCCCCTGCGTGATGCGCATGGCGCAGTGGGAGCGCGTCCAGGACGCCTTCGATTCGCTGTGCGCCGCGATCGCCGGCGAGCCCGATCCGCGCGCGCGGCCGTTCGCGCTCGACGACGACTGGCTCGACCGCCGCGCCGCCGACCTCGCCCATTCACGCAGCGAGCCCGATCGCGTCGACCTCTATCGCTCGCACCTGCAGGCATCCCTGCAGCCGGCACCACCGCGGCCGCCGCTGCCGCTCCACGGGCATCACGTCGATCCGCTGACCCCGCTCGCCTGCCGCTTCGTCGGCGACGACGGCCTGCTCCTCGTCTTGCCGCACGCAGTCCTCCTCGTCGACGCCGCCACCGGCGACCTGCGATTCGCAGTCCCCGCCGTCACCAGCGACGTCCTCGCAATCACCGGCGACCACGCAGTCTTCGTCGCGCGCGGCGACCTGCTCGCCCAGGTCCACCTCCTCGACCTCCGCCGCGGCGTCTACCTCGACGCGTGGGGCTCCGTCACTCCGCCGCTCTTCCCGATGGGTCCGTACAAGCTCGACGAATGGTGCCTGTACGACTACGGCCGCCGGCTCGCGCGCCCGCTGCCGGACCCCGGCAACACCAAGCAAGGCGCCGTCCTCGGCCCCTGCCTGCGACACGCGTGGATCGACGGCACCCGGCAGATCTTCCGCCTCACGGACTTCCTCCCGCAGCTCGATCTCGCCGACCTGCCGCCCGTCGACCCGCCGCCCGTACACGCCCTGTGGCGCCGCGGCGAGCAGCCCCCCGACATCGATCCACACGACCCCTCCGTCTTCCCGTTCGTCGACGCAATGGTGGCAGTCGACGAGCCCGTCGAGGACGACGCCCACGAATACGAAGACGAGGAGGACGACGCCATCGACCCGCGCGTCGCCTTCACCCTCGCCCCCGACGGCTTCCGCGTGTTCTGGGGCGGCGCCCTGTACGTGCGGCGCGCCCCGGTGCTTCGCCTCGGGCGCCCGTTCGCCAGCGTCGCCCTCGACCGCGCCGGCGAGCGCCTCCTCGTCGCCTATCCCGGCGAGCTCGCCCTCCACCCGCTCGCGCCCGACGGCACCCCCGGCCCCGAGCGGCGCCTCTCGCTCGCCCGCCACGCCGATGTCGTCACCCTCGCGGCCCTGCGCGGCCGCGTCCCCGGCCTCGACCGCGCCGTCGAGATGCAGCTCCTGAGCCGCTTCGGCACCGTCGACGCCATCTGCCGCGCGACCCTCGAGGACCTCGCCCGCGAGGACGGCTTCCCGCCGATGCTCGAGGAGCTGTACCGACCGCTGCCGCCGGGGCTGGTGCGATCGATCCAGTCGGCCCTGCGCGAATCATCGCAGCGGCGCGAATGATTCGTCGAGGATCGGGCCGCGTCGCTCCCTCGCGCCCGCCTCGCATGAATCATCGCAGCCGCGCGGGTGACTCGCCGGGGAAAATCCCCCTCGGACGAAGGCGTACCCGCGGGCGGGAAACCACGCCGGCGCACCGGCGCGCTCCGGCCTCTCCCGCCGAGCGATATCCCTGCGCGGGATACCATGGCCACCGCCGACGAGGTCGCCCGCGCGTCCGGCCACGCGGCCTGTCCGCTCGCGCACGACCGCTCACGCGCGAGCGACGGGCAAACAGCCCGTCTCCGCGTCCGCTTGCTCCGCCACGCCGCCGCGGGGTAGGCATGGATCGCTGGCGTCGCCCCGCGCGAAATTGCCGGGCGCCGCGCGGTCACTACCCTTGCAGGTGCCTCATGGACGCTCGACGAACCGCTGATAAAACTCTCGCCCTACTGCTCCTATTTCCCGCTTGCGTGCAGACGCAGAGCGGCCTGTCGCAGCAGCACAACGCCGACGTGGTCTTCACGGGAGTCACGACCCAGCCCAACCAGGTCATCGACCTGTTCCTCCGCGATCGTCGGGGCGCCACCGTGGGCACCCCGCCGGCGGAGACGACCCTGCCGGTCACCGCCGCCAGCTCCGGCACCGAGACCAGCCCCGGGAGCGGCCTCTACTCCTTCACTGCCACGATTCCCGCGGCCCAGCTGCCGGCTTCCTCGTGGATCTCCCAAGCCAACGACGGCCGCGCCCAGGGCGGCCTCCGGCGCGGCGTCGGTCGCGTCGAGATCGTCGCGCGGGCCCACGGCAACGCCACCAACTTCAAGACCTACTCCGCGGCCGCGCTCGACTGCGCCGGCGTGGCCGCCAATCAGAGCGAGATCGTCAATTGCGCCGACGGCGACTCCTTCCTCGTCTACGACGACGACGGCGTCGGCCTCACCGGCGCCGCGGCCACGGCCGCGGACTTCGTGCTGCAGCCCGGAGCGCCCTACGCGATCACGCCCGACGTCGACATGGAGGTCGGCACCTATTCAGTCCCCGGACTCACGCCCCCCGTCAACGCAGTCGTCTGTCGGCCCCACGCCGGCGCGCCCGCGACGGGTCGGCGCACCGTCGTCCTGAACCACGGCGGCTTCCTGCTCGACTGGGGCGCCCTCGATGCCTGCGTCAATTGGGCCCGCGCCGGCTGGATCGCCGCCCTCACCGCCTATCGCTACGAGCCGATCGTCCCCGACGGCTCGCCCGTCTACACATATCCGGCCGCAGTGGCGCGGCCCGGCACCTCGGACCCCGCCGAGCTCTGCCTCGGCGAGGTCACCGACACCTTGCGCTGGCTCGACATCGTCCGCGACCGCGCCGACACCGACGACGATCAGATCCTCATGTGGGGCTATTCGCACGGCGCGTGCGTCACCCTCCGCGCCCTCGAGCAGGGCGCCGAGGTCAAGGCCGCGGTCGCCGTCTCGAGCCCCACCGAGTTCTCGCGCTGGGAGCAATACTCCGCCAACGTCGGCGATCCCACCGGCATCCACATCGCCCTCGGAGGCACTCCCGCCGCGATCCCCGACGCCTACCACGCCCGCTCGCCCGCGCGAATGGCCGTCGACCTGCAGCGCCGCGGCGACGTCAAGCTGCTGCAGATCGCCGTCGAGAAAGACACCATCGTCCCCGTCTCGCAGGGCTGCATGCTCGCCGACGCCATCGGCGCCGAGAATCACCTGATGCTCCCCGGCGGCGACTACTCCGCGAGCACGACCGCCCCCAACGGCGTCACCTTCGCCGGCTGCCAGCTCAGCTACATCACCTGGACCGGCGGGACCCCCGGGTGGAACAAGCGCGCTTACTACCTGCTCTACGAAAACATCACCCCCTGGGACGGCCACCTCTATTTCGGCTACACCACCCCTCCCGCCCCCGGCCAATCGTGGGACCTCCCGCTCAACAAGGGCATCCGCGACTTCCTCCTCGCCTCGTTCCCCTGACGATTCACGGGTCGCCCCGCGTATCGATTCGGCCCACGCACGGGAGCCCTCGAGAGCCGGCGTCGCGGGGGCTCTCGGTCTTCGGGCAGCGCTGAACGCAGAGAGCTGGGCGCTCCGCCCCAGTGAAGCAACTGCACCCCCCAGGATCGCCCGCGCCGTTCGCGCGATTGCGACGGCCACCGCGCCTGGGTATCGTCCGCGCCGCGATGCGCAAACTGACCGAGTTGCCGAGCGAGGCGGACGCCGGGCATCTGGTGGATCGATTGCTGGTCGCCGGGATCGACAGCGAGATCCGCACGCGCGCGCCCTGGGAGGTATGGGTCCTCGACGACGACGACCTGCCCAGGGCGGCGCAGCTCATCGCCGACTTCAAGCCCGGCGAGCGCGCGCCCGACGTCGTGCGCGCAGCCGCGGAGCTCCGCAAGGAGCGGGAGCGCCGACAATCGCGGGCCGGCCGGCGGATGGTCGTCGTCGCGGACCGCTGGCGCGGCGGGTCGGTCGACACGCTCGGGCCCGTCACCTTGTTCCTCGTCGTCGGCTCCGTGCTCGTCGCGCTGTACAGCGACTTCGGCGATCCGGCGACGATGACGATCCAGAACCTGAGCATCGAGCCGTGGGACTCGTACGAATTCCTGGGCAAGGTGCAGGACGGCGAGGTGTGGCGGCTCGTCACGCCGATGTTCATTCACTTCGGCCCGCTGCACCTGCTGTTCAATTGCATGTGGGCGTGGCAGCTCGGGCGGCAGATCGAGCACAACCACGGCCCGCTGACGATGATCGGGCTGGTGCTGCTCAGCGAGATCCCCGGCGGCCTCGGCCAGTACCTCGTCACCGGGCCGAACTTCGGCGGGATGTCGGGCGTCGTCTACGGCCTGTTCGGGTTCGTGTGGATGCAAGCGCGCTACGCCCCGGCCCGCGGCTACCAAATCGACGACCGCACCACGGCGATGATCATGGTGTGGTTCGTGGCCTGCGCGACCGGCCTGCTGGGACCGATCGCCAACATCGGCCACGCCGGCGGCCTGGTCGCGGGCCTGCTCGCCGGCCTCCCGGCCTACGTCGGTCACCTGCGCGACCGCATCGAGGAGCCGGAATTCGCGGCCGGCAATTGGGCCAGCATCAACGTCCGCGGCGGTCGTCGGCTCGCCCGCCAGTTCTTCACGCCCTACGTCCCGCTGTGGTTCTTGCTGCTCGCAGTCGTCGTGATCGCGCTCGATTTGTGAGCGGCGCGTCGCGCCTCACGGACAGATCTGGTTCATCGCCGGGCAATAGTCGGCCACCACCTCGCCGGCGATGTCCCAGCCGTCGGCCTTGAAGGCGATCGTGAACGAGACGTGGGAGTCGGGCATGACCGGTGTCGCCTCGGGGTCGCACCAGAGGACGTCGTCCTCGGAAAAACCACCGTCGTACTCGAGGATCGTGATCTCGCCGGTGATGTTCGCGAACTCGTTGTCGAAGCGCACCTCCACCTCGGCGGGGCCGGTGCCGATGAAGTCGTTCGGCCACATGTCCATGTACATGCTGACCGAGATCTTCATGTAGTCGGGGCCTTCCATCTCGAACGATGGCGTCCCCACGCTGGACGCCTCGGGATACAGGTACAGGAACAGCGCCCCGCCGCATTCGCCGCCCGAGACGCTGTAGGCGGCCCAGGGCAGGGTCCTCGCGCCGACCGGCGTCTGGGCCTGCACGGTCGACGTCGGCTCGGCCGGAGCGACGCAGCACGGCCCCGGCTCGCCGGTCGTGCTGCCCTCCGTGTCCGTCGATTCCCCGCTCGAGGTGTCGCCGGTCGTCGAGGTCACCGGCATCGGGCCCGTGGTCGACGACTCCACCCCCGTGCTGTCGATCGTCGTGGACCCATCGGTGGTCGGCGCGCCTGTGGTCGGCACGGCCGTCGTCGACGCCGTGCTCGTCGACGACGAGGTCGTCGTGTCCGTCGACGCAGTGGTCGTGCTCGTCGGATCGGGGTCCGTCGCGGTCGAATCGTCCTGCGGCGCCCCTGGCCCGCAGGCCGCCAACATCAGCCAACAAAGTGCGTATCGCTGCATTTTTTGTAATATAGCATTCGCGCAGGCAGAGCTCATGGCGCCCGCGTGGGCGTCCGACACGGGCCTCGTGCCTTGCTTCACGCGGCGGGCCGGCGAAGCCAGGCTTCACTCGACGGATCCATCCCGGCCTGGCCACCGCGCCGGCACTGCACACACTCGCGCTCGACGCGGCCCCCGGATCTCCGGGGGCGGTGCTCGCCGCCGTGCCCGTGCCCTCGGCGCAGCGCCGTCGCCTCGGCTCCGGACAGGGGTCGCACGCGGTCTCGCGATGGGTCGCCCCGGGCGCCTACATCGACCGCTCGCGACTACAGGCGATCCTCCGCGCCGTCGTCTCGAGGGCAGGCGCAGCAGTCCGCGCCCGTGACAGCGAGATCGCTCGCGAGAGGACATGGCGCAAGGGCCATGTCCTTCGCGACCCCTGCGCCCGCGCTTCCCCGAGGCCTGGCGCCGGACGGCCGAATTTCGCCGGTTTTCTCGCGTTCGAGCGCCTCCGCGCCGCGCCGCGTCGAATCATTGCCGCGAACTGACCATGCGACTATTTTTTTGATCGCTCGGCCAAACCTGCGCGAATCCACGCGCCTGGGCCGGCATCGAGGAGACCCCCATGTCGAAATCCATCCCCATCGTCCTCGTCCTGGCGGCGCTCGCCGGCTGTGGTGATTCAGGCCAGCCGGCCCGGGCCATCGACGCCTGGTTCGTCGCCAGCGACGGCGTCGATCTGCACTACATCGAATACGCCGGCGACGGCAGCCCGGTCGTCCTGCTGCACGGGTACACCAGCACCGGGGCCGCGACCTGGCAGGCGACCGGCGTCGCCGAGGCGCTGGCGGAGCGCCACCGCGTCATCGTCCTCGACCAGCGCGGCCACGGCGACAGCGACAAGCCGCACGACCCGGCCGCCTACGGCGGGCGCATGCTCACCGACATCGTCGAATTGATGGACCACCTCGACATCGCCCGGGCCCACGTCGCCGGCTACTCCATGGGGGGCTGGATCACCGGCGTGCTGCTGGACGTCGCGCCGCAGCGGTTCATCACGGCCACCTTCGGCGGCGCCGGCGTGACCGAGACCGACGAGGCGCTGCGGGCCGCCGCCGAGGCGCTCGACCCGGTCGGCGTCGACCCCGAGGAGGCCGAGCTGCTGAAGATGCTCGAGGAGGGCACGATCGGCCCGCCGGAGCTCGACCAGGCCGCGATGGAGGCGCTGGCGGTCGGCTGGGGCGAGTGGGGCCCGCCGCCGGTCGACCTCTCCGGCGTCGAGTTCCCGGTGCTCGCGGTCAACGGCGAGTTCGATCGGCCGTACTCGAACACGGTGCGCATGGTCCGGGAGCTGCCGCGCTTCACCAGCGCGGTGGTCCCCGGCAGGTCGCACCTCACCACGCTCATCGACCCGATGTTCCGCGACGTGATCGTCGAATTCATCGACGCCCACGACGGCGAATGAGCGCTCACCGCCGCTTGCGTCGGGCCGGGCCCTTCGAGCGCACGGTGTCGTCGGGCGTCGCGCGGGTGGCCGCCTCGAACAGCGCCACCGCCTCGCGCGACGCCTCGGCGAGGTCGACCGCGGCGCCGTAGGTCGCGCGCTGGATCAGCACGCCGTCGATCACCGAGCGCACCGCCACCGCCATCGCTCGCGGCGTGAACCGGCGGAACTCCCCGTCCGCCTGCCCCTGGCGGAAGATCGCCTGCAGGAACTCGAGCCCCGGCTCGTACGTGCGCGCGTCGAGCACTTGCTGCCCGGTGTGGGTGCGCAGGCCGTTCCAGATCTCCAGCAGCGCCACCGCCTCCTGGCCGTGGTCGGCGATGAACGCGATGCTGCCCTCGATGTACGCCCGCAGCTTGCCCGCCGCCCGCGGCTGGGCCTCGACGGTCGCCAGCACCTTGCCGGCCACCTTCGTCATCACCGAGGTGTAGACCTGGGCGATCAGCTCGTCCTTGCCCGCGAAGTGGTACGAGATGACGCCCTTGCTGATCCCCGCCCGCTCGGCGATGCTCGCCAGCGAGGCCTGCGCGTACCCGAGGCTGGCGATGATCTCGATCGTGCACTGCACGATCTGGGCGCGGCGCGCTTCTTCGACGAACGACCGCGGCGCGTCGCTCGAACCGGCTCGGGGCGGCATGGCCCCCGCAAGGTGACACGCCGGCGCGACGGAGAGCAAGGGCGCGCGGCTCGCAAGCCGTCGCCGCGCGCGGCGGCCCCAGGCACGGCCGCGCATTCGCCTCGCCCGACGCGACGCGCCGGCCTCGGAGCGCCGGACGGCCACGACCGGCTCGCCGCTCCCTTGCGACCTGGTACCGACATTCGCCGAGGGCGACCTCGCGGACGCGGCGCCGCATTGTCGACACCCCGCAGTGCTACGAATCGCCGAACTCGGCGACGACGACCACGAGGCGCCACCGCGCCTCGCCTGGCGCCTCGTAGCCGAGCACCGCGTGCGCGGCCTTGCCGTCGAGCGTGCACACCCTCCCGGGCCGCGGCGCGATCATCACCCCCCCGACTCGCGCCACGGTCGCTCGCGCGTCCGCTCGCGGCGCGCTCGCCAGCCCACGCGCGGCCCCGCGAGGGAACACCACCAGCTCGCCCCCGCGGGCCTCGGCGGGGAAGTCGAGGAACACCACGCTCGTCCGCAGCGGCGCAGCCCCGGCGAAGCGCCCGGCCTCGGGCCGACGATCGACGTGCGGCCGCAGCAGGAACGAGTCGGCCTCGGTCGGCGGCGTCTCGTTGACGGCGAGCACCAGCAACGGCGGCCGCGGATCGCCGAGGCGACGCACGACCTCGGCGAGGGCGGGCAGCTCCGCGTCGAGGACCGCCCGCGCGGCGTCGTCGGCGATCTCGCGCAGCAGGCCGCGCGTCCGCGGATCGCTCTGCGCCACCGGATGAGGTCCGAGCGCGGGCCGCAGCGCCGCGGCCAGCTCCGCCGGCTGCGGGACGACATCCTCGACCACGATCGGCGGTACCATCGGCGACCTCGCCATGACCGAGCCTACCAGCGATCCCGAGCGCGGCGCCTGGCTCGCGCGCATGGGCCGGGCCCTCGCCGGCCACGGCCCGGTCCAGCTCGAATTCTCGCACCGCCTCGCCCCCGGGGACGTGCGCGCCCGGGGCCGCTTCACCGGCTGGCTCGCCGGGACCGATCGCCGGTCCCTCGCGCCGATCGCCGCGCTCCTGCGCGACCTGGGCGCCCCCGACGTGGTGCTCGCGGCCCAGCGCGCCGAGGAGCCCGTCCCCGCGCGCCAGGGCGTCGCCATCGCCATCGCCGACCCCAGCGAATCGCCCGAGTTCCGCTTCTATCGCCACGGCCGCGCTGCCTCCACCCTCGCCGAGCGATACGACGCCTGGCGCTGGCGACCTGGCCGAACAGCCAGGTGCTCGCGCTACGACTTTCACTTCGTCCCCGACCCCGAGCGCGATCCGCTGACCCTCGTCCGCCCCGAGCACCGCGACGGCCTCGCCGACCTCCTCGCCGACGATCGCTTCCGCCGGCTCTCCGGCTTCTGGTCGCGCGAGGACGACGGCGCAGTCGTTCAGCTCGACCTGGCGCTCCCGTGGCTGCCGCGCGCCGGCGCGTTGCCGGGCCTGCGCGCCCTGGCGCGGCAGATCGGCGCGCCCGAGGGGCCCTGGCTCGACCTGCCGATCCGTCACCTGGCCCTTGCGACAGCCGGCCACCCGCCGACGCTCACGCTCTACGTCCAGGCCCCGCTGCGCGGACCGTGGCCCGCCGACGAGGACGCGCTGCAAGCGGGCGTCGTCGCCGGCGCACGCGCCCTGCAGACCGCCGTCGAGGCCGAGCTCTCGCGCCTCCCGCAGCTCCCGCCGCCCCTCGCCCCCGAGCGCTCCGAACTCGACGGCTTCTACGGCGGCGCGGTCGATCGCTGGCGGGCGATCCTCGGCGAGGATCTGCATTATCACGCGGGCATCTTCGCCGACCCCGACGTCGATCCCGACGACGCGACCTTCACCGCGGCCTCGCGCCGGGCGGTCACCGAGCTGTACGAACATTTGCCAGCCGGCGGGCGGATCTACGACGTCGGCTGCGGCTGGGGCGGGCCGCAGGCGATGATCGTCCGCGACCTCCGGGCGCAGTGCCTCGGGCTCACCGTCAGCCGCGGCCAATGGCAGCACATCCGCGCGGCCGGCCTCCCCGTCCGCTGGGGCGACGCCGAATCGACGCTCCCCCCGGGCCGCTTCGACGCCGCGCTCCTGCTCGAGTCGCTGAGCCACATCCGCGACAAGGAGCGGCTGCTGCAGGTCCTGCGGGCTTCGTGCCGCCGCCTGGTGATGCGCGTCAATTGCCAGGACGCCGCGCCGCCGGGCCCGGCCTTCGCCGGCTCGATGCACATGATCTCCTCCGCGCAATTGCGCCGATCTCTGGAGGCGTCCGGCTGGCGGATCGTGCACTGGCGCGATCGCCGGCGCGAGGCCCTGCCCTCGGTCCGCGGCTGGCACCGCCGCCTGTCGGCGCTGCCGCCCACCGACGACGCCCACGTCGAGGCGCTGCGGACCTGGTGCGCGCGGGTGATGAAGATGCCCCGCGCCTGGGCCGACCACAACCCGCTGATCGAGGTGGTCGCAGACTGAGGGGCGCGGTCGTCATGGCGACCGCGCCCCCATGATTTACCAATTGGTAGGATCGAGCGTGTCGCCGACGTCCTCGAAGAAGTCCTTGAAGTCCCCGCCGAGGCTGCCGAAGAAGCTCTCGATCTCGTTCGCCGCGTAGCCGGCCCCCGAGAGCGCGGTGTTGAGGGCGTCCGCGCCGAGGCCGTAGCTGTCCTTGAGGAACTGGCCCGTCTGCGAGGTGGTCCAGCCGAAGCTGGTCTTGAGGATCTTCGCGGCCTCGTTGGCGCCGATCGACAGCATCTTGACCGCCTCGCCGGCCCCGACCCCGAAGGTGTTGACGAGGCCCTTGGCGATGTCGGCCGACTTGGCGCCGACGTTCTCGAAGAACTTGGCGGCGTCCTTGGCGACCGGAGTGACGTTGGCCTTGACCCACTCGAACGCGACCTGACCAGCCTGGACCAGCGGGCCGAGCAGGCCGTTGACGATCAGGTCCTTGGCGTACTGATAGAACGCGGCCGCGAGGGCGGCGACGTCCTTGAACGGGACGCTGACCGAGAACGGCCCCGGGTTGTAGGACGTGCCCATCGCCGCGAACGAGAACGAGATGCCCTGCGAGAACGCGCTCGAGTCGACCTTCGTCGTGATCGAGGTGCCGACCGAGAGGTTGACGTTGAAGCCGCCGATCGTGACGCTGACGCCGATCGTCGGGCCGAAGGTGAGCTGGAAGCCGGCGGAGGTCAGGGTCACCGAGGCGTTCTGATAGATGCCCCAGGTGCCGGTGTTGAGATTCGCAGTGAAGCCGCTGGTCGACAGCGTGGCCTTGACCTGCGACTTGTACACGCCGCCGAGCAGGCTGAACTGGCCGTCGACGGTGCCGCCGACCTGCGTCTTCTTGAGCACGACGTCGATCGCCGCGCCGCCGTTGCCGTTGACCGCGCTGACCCGCAGGAACTCGACGCCGCCGCCGCTGAGGACGATCGGGTCCATGGCGCCGACCAGCGAGCCGCCCTCGTCGAAGTCGAGCTGGCCGGCGACGCTGGCCTTGAAGCCCCACAGGTCGAGGCGGCCGCCGAGCTTGAGGCCGGGCGGGTAGCTCTGGCCGGCGATCGTGCCGCCCTTGGGGGCGAGGTAGAGCTGCAGGTCCTTGATCGAGACGTCGAGGACGCTGCCGACGTCGAGCCACGCGCCGGTGAGCGCGTCGATGAGCCGCGGCAGATCGATGCCCTCCTCGCTGTAGATGTCGAGGATGCACTTCGACCAGTCGCTGGCGTCGATCTTGATCCCCACGCGCGCGCCGAGCAGACCGCCGCCGATGTGCACCTCGCCGCGGACGCCGAGGACCACGAACGGGAACACCGGCGTCGCGCCGACCTGCACGCCGAGGCCGACGATCGTCAAGCCACGGACACCGAACGGGTCCTTCCACGCGCCGTCGGCCGCGTCGAGGGCGCCCCACACCGACACCGAGTTGCCGACGCCGGTGGCGACCTCGATGCCGCCGCGCAGCTGCAGGACCTCGCCGCCGAGGTCGAGCCGGAAGGCGATCACTGCGCCGGCGGTGGTGTCGGTCAGCTGCTTGCTGACGTTCAGCGCCAGCGACTCGAACACGACCAGCGGCGTGCCGAGCTCGACGTCGAGCTGCAGGGTGGCGCCCACGAAGAAGTTCTGCTCGGCCCCCCGCGAGGTCCCGACCGCGAGCACGACGCTGCGCGAGGCGAGGCCGAGCTGCGGGAAGGTCGCGTGGATCAGGTTGAACGGCGG
Source organism: Nannocystis punicea (assembly GCF_026965555.1). Lineage (GTDB taxonomy): Bacteria > Myxococcota_A > Polyangia > Nannocystales > Nannocystaceae > Nannocystis > Nannocystis punicea. The sequence continues at coordinate 9,608,895 of NZ_CP114040.1, forward strand.
GATCGCGGCCGCGCTCAGGGTGGCGTACATGTTGACGCCGTCGAGGTAGCTGCCGAGCTGCTCGTCCTCGCCGTCCTCGTTGGCGAGGATGATCGTGGTACTGCCGTAGAGCGCGAGGTACGGCATGACCACGGCCTCGATCGCCGGGCGCACGCTGCCGGGGATCTTGCTGAGCACCTCGGCCTGAACGATCGCAGCGATGCTGCTCGACTGCGGCAGGCCGAACTTCACCATCCACGTCAGGCCGTCGTCGCCCGAGCCGAGGTTCAGCGCGAGCGGGTCGACCGTGACCTTGAACGGCGCGGTCAAGGTGACCTTGCCGGCGTAGCTCGCCGCCTTCTCCAGCGGCTGCACCGTGACCGCCCCCTCGAACACGATCGGCAGGCCGAACGGCACGAACAGGATCTCCGCCTGCAGCTCGCCGAGGTTCTTGACCGCGGCCGGCAGCTCGAGCGGCTGCACCTGGCTGCTGGGACCGGTGGACGCGCCGAGGCTGCTCACGCCGCTCGGCGTGTCGCCGACCACCGGCTCGTCGCCCGGCAGCGCCTCGCTCGACGCCTGCAAGGCCACGCCCGTGCGCCAGCGCGGTGCGCCGCTCAAGTTGCCGTGGTTGCCGGTCGCGCTCCGATCGCGCGCCCGCGTGCCGCCGCCGTCCGAGAGCGGCCAGTAGCCGACCAGGCCGGCCTCCATGCCCCAAAGCCGCCGGTGCATGTCGGCCTGGATCTCGGCCTGGCTGCGCACGACGTTCCACAGGCGGACCTCGGCGACGGCGCCGACGAAGGTGTTGTCGACGCGACCGATCCATTTCACCGGCGAGGCGACCGGCGGCTTGCTCGTCGCGAATGTGTGGACCAGCGCGCCGTCGACGTAGATCCGGTAATTGCTGCCGTCGAAGGTGGCGGCGACGTGATGCCAGCGACCGGCCTCGCCGCTGAGGACGGGGCCGGTGACGCCGCCCTGCTGCCCGGCGCCGTCGCCGTACGCGACGTGGATCTTCCGCTTCTGGACGACCCACAGGCTCGGTGAGCGCTGCGGGACGCCGCCGGCCGGCTGGTTGCCGAGGAAGCCGTGATAGTTGTCGTCGGCGAGCGCCGGCTGAATCCAGCACTCCTGCGTGAAGCGGCCGCCGAGCACCAGGGCGCTGCTGTCCGGCAGCTCGACGAAGTCACTCCCCCCGAGCTGCAGCGCCGGCGACCACGGAGACGCGACGGGCAATTGATGGTCGGCGGCGGCGAGCCTCGCGTCGCCCTGCAAGACGCCGGGAGCACCGGTACGCGCGCGGTCCTCGAGGCCCTCGCCGGACGCGCCGTCGAGCGGCCAGTAACCGACCAGGCCCGGCTCGCTGCCGTAAAGGCGACGATGCATGTCGGCCGCGATTTCGGCCTGGCTGCGAGCGCGGTTCCACAGACGTACGTCGGTGATGGCGCCGACGAAGGAGTTGTCGACGCGGCCGATCCATTTCACCGGCGAGGCCACCGGCGGCTTGCTCGTCGCGAATGTGTGGACCAGCGCGCCGTCGACGTGGACCCGGTAATTGCTGCCGTCGAAGGTGGCGGCGACGTGGTGCCAGCGACCGGCCTCACCGCTGAGGACGTTGCCGGTGACGTCGCCCTGCTGGCCGGCGCCGTCGCCGTACGCGACGTGGATCTTCCGCTTCTGCACGACCCACATGCTCGGTGAGCGCTGCGGGACGCCGCCGGCCGGCTGGTTGCCGAGGAAGCCATGATAATTGTCGTCGGCGAGCGCCGGCTGAATCCAGCACTCCTGCGTGAAGGCGCCGCCGAGCACCAGCCCGCCGTTGTTCGACAGGTCGACCCAGCCGCCGGCGAGTCGGAGCGCCGTCGGCCTGGGCAGACCCGGACCGTCCGCGCTCCAGACGGCGGTGACGAGCGCGCCGTGGGCCGCGTTCGGGCCGAGGTCGGCGGCGCGGGCACCGGGGCCGTCGTCGAGCGGCCAGTAGCCGACCAGGCCGGACTCCGTGCCCTGCAGGCGCCGGTTCATGTCGGCCTGGATCTGCGCCTGAGTGCGCGCGACCTTCCACAATCGGACCTCGGCGAGGTCACCGACGAAGGAATTGTCGACGCGACCGATCCACCGCACCGGCGAGGCGACCGGCGGCTTGCTCGTCGCGGATGTATGCACCAGCGCGCCGTCGACGTAGATGCGATAGGTGCCGCCGTCGAAGGTGGCCGCGACGTGGTGCCAGCGGCCCCGCTGGCCGCTGAGGACCGCCCCGGTGACTCCCCCCTGCTGTGCGGTGCCGTCGCCGAACGCGAAGTGGATCTGCCGCTTCCCGACGATCCACAGGCTCGGCGAGCGCTGCGGGACGCCTCCGTCCGGCTGGTTGCCGAGGAAGCCGTGATAGCTGTCGTCGCTGAAGGCGGGGCAGATCCAGCACTCCTGCGTGAACTTGCCGCCGAGCACGAGAGCGCCGGTGTTGCTCAGCTCGACATGGTTGCTGCCGTCGGTGCGCAGCGCCGCGAAGCGCGGCTGGATCGAGGGGCCGATCGCTTCCCACTGACCCGTTGCGATCGTGCCGTTGTTGCCGCGGCCGCTGCCATCACGAGCGACCGCGCCGGCGCCCTCGTCGAGCGGCCAGTAACCGGCCAGCCCGGTCTCGTTGCCGAGCAAGTGCCGCCGCATGTCTTCCTGGATCTGCGCCTGGCTCCGGACCGTCGACCACAGCCGGACCTCGGCGAGGTGGCCGTGGAACTTCTCGACGTAGCCCTGGCCGAGGAGCAGCGGGAGATTGCTGGCCTTGGCCGCCGGGAACTGCGCCGCCGCCTCCGCGATCTGCACGCCGTTGCGATACCAGCGGAGCACCTTGCGACCGAGGTCGCGGACCACCGCGAGGTGTGTCCATTCGCCGATCACCACCGTCCCGGCCGGCGCGGCGAACCCCTGATAGGGACCGGCGTTGTCGCCGGCGGTCCCGTAATAGTAGTTGAGCGCGCCGTCGGGCTCGACGGTGATGGTGCCCTCGCCGCCGAAGGCCTTGGCGATCGGGTTCTGGCGCTTCCCGAGCGAGGCCGGGCGAACCCACAATTCGACGGTCTGGTCGCCGATGAGCTGTAATTCGCTCGAGTTGGCGATCTCGACGCGGGTGCCGCTTCCATTGAACGAGAGTGACGTTGTTTTCATGACCTCGTAGATCCGTTTCTGGCAGATGGCGGAGCGCACAACCGCGGCCCGTCGACCGGGCCGCTTCAATTCAGGCGGCGAGCCTTACACGGTGGTCATGTCGGCACAAGCAGCGTCGATTCGCGCGCTCCGGCGCCGCGCGGTTCAGTTCCGCACAATCGGCAAATTGAACCGAGGAACAATGCTCATCGCGATTGGGGCCTCCACCCGATGTTCCGACGCCACGACGTGCGCGGCCGACCGCGGCCCGAGAGAACGTCCACACGCGCAAGAACGGGCGCTCCGACGCATTCTTGGCGAGGCGGCCGGGGGCGCAGTCGACAGTCTGCGAAGCTGGACACGCCGCTCGGAGGCTCTTCCAAGAAGGATGTCGGGACCAAGTTCGGAGTGTCACGCGATTGTGATAAAGCAGCAGCCCAATGGCCATACCGCGATGGCCTTCATCGACCGTGCCATCGACAATCTAAACAATTTCACAACTGGACGGGGCGGCACACATCGCCCGTCGCGGCCGGCCGCCTGCTCCGGCAGATTCGGCCGGCGACCTCCCTGCCGATTCTGCCGAGAGCGACCTCGGGTCCTGATGTGCCGCATCGCAGGTCGTCACCTCATCGCGCGGCCCGCGGTGAGCGGTGCAGTCCTCTCGCCGGTTTCCACCCGGGTGATCCACTTTACGCGGGCATACGGTCGCTGACCGCAAGTGCACGAGGATTCACGGCCGACACGCTCGCGGATCGCCCTCAGCCGCGTCCGGCGAGCAGCCGCGCGGTCCAGCGCTGCAGCGCCGCGAGCCGGGCTCGCTGGCGGCCGTCACCGCCGCCCTGCAGGACGGCGCGGGTCATGCAGAACACGTCGGAGGTGATCACGCCGACCTCGGGGTAATCCTCCTCGAGCGACCCCAGCTCGACCGCCCCGACCGCGGCGAGCAGCGGCCGCGTGACGAGGTTGCGCACCGGGCGAGCGACGACGGTGGCGAACACGAGGTCGCAGCCGTCGTCGAGCAGCCGCGCGAGCGCCCGCCACGCCAGGGCCGGCGCGCACAGCCTGTACTTCGGGTCAGGTAGCACCGCGAGCTGATCGAGGTAGCCCACGCGCAGGGCCTCGATCGCCGCGAGCTCGGCCGGACCGACGCCGCCGCCCCAGCCGATGTGCGCGCGGCGCTGCCACAGCGCGCTCCGCCGCAACGCCGCGTCCGGCAGCGCGGTGACGAAGCCGACCACCCGCGAGCCGTCGAGCAGGACCTCCACCTGCGCCCCGGTGAGCAGCGCCTCGTACTGCGCGCGCGTGGAGCCGAGCAAGAACCCGCCGCGGCTGCTCTCGGCGACGTCGGCGTCGGGCTGCATGCGCAGCTGCTGCTTGACCTGCAGCATCGCCCCGGCGTCGCCGACGACGCCCGCCCGCAGACGCAATGACGGGATTGACGTCTGAATCACATCCCTCGGGCCGATCTCGGTGTTCATATTTCTCTTAGATCTCCGGGCGGTCGACGAAGATGGGTCCGCGCAGCTGTTGCAGCACTGCGCCGAGGACGGTGCGGACCTCGCCCGGGGCCGGACCGCGCAGGCGCCGGGCGGGCAGCAGGTACCACGGCAGCCGCGGATCGCCGTGGTGGGTGCTGTGCTCGTGGAAGTTGAGCAGCAGCCAGCCGAACAGCCGCCCCGGCGCGAGCGAGCGGACATTGCCGCGGACATCGGCGCCGAGCGGCGTGCGATAATGATAGATGTAGACGAACAGCGAATACACCCACGCGAACGCGAGCGTCGGCAAGCCGAGAGTCGCGAGGTACACGTCGCGCCCGCAGCCGACCAGCACCAGGGCGTGGACGGCCGCGCCGAAGCCGAGCTCGACCCACGCGCGCAGCCGATGTCGCCCCCGCCAGCCCTTGAAGGCCGGGGAGATCCGGCAAGCCACGCCGGTCGGCAGCAGCAAGAAGAGGACGACAGAGACCAGGCCGTGGACGTAGAAGCCGCCGCAGAACACGCCGAGCAGCCAGGCCGCCCAGCCGAGCGCCCACGCGAGGCTCCGACGCAGGCCGGGCGCGCGCGGCAGCAGCACGACGTCGAGGGTGGCGATCTTCGGCGCGCGCCGGTTGTGCCCGTGGTGAAAGGCGTGGATCTTGCGCACCACGGTCAGCGGCGCGAGCAGCGGCGCGAGCAGCAGCGCGCCGACCAGGTCGTTGAGCCGGCGATGATCGGGGAACAGCTTGCCGTGCACGGCCTCGTGCCCGACCGTGAACATGCGGTCCATCCACAGCCCGAGCGCGAGCACCAGCGGCGCCTGCACCCACGCCCCCGCCCCGGCCTGCGCCGCCCAGGCGGCCGCGCCGAGGAGGACGCAGTAGAGGCTGCAAGTCTCGAACACCAGCGCCGCGGAGATCCAGTTGTGCGCCGGCGACCGGTCCGACGCCCCGAACACTTCACTTGCCATGGAGCCCTCTCCGCACCCGAGGTTGCAGACCTTCGCGACATTGTGCCGAGCGGCACCGGCGTGGTCCCGTCCGCAAGGCTGGATCGATCGTCCGCATCATGATGCTCGACGCGCGAGCGAGGAGTCGCCGGAGCGGCCCGAAAAATTGCGAGACCGGCAATTTTTCTGCGCGCGCCGCAGCACAGCGCCTCCGCCGCCAGCCACACCTGCAGGCGCGGCCAGCGAGCGCGGCACGTTCGCCACGCTCGCGGTCGGGCCGCGCGGGTCGTTCTCGTCGTGACCTCGCGTCAGCACCCGTGAGCCTCCTGCAGGGCGGCGATCGTCGGCTCGTCCAGCGCGCCCGTCACCTCGAGGCCGCGCAGCGCCTGGAAGTGACGCAGGGCCCGCTGGATGCCCTCGTCCGGCGTCGACGGTTCGGCGTGGTACAGCCCGAGGCTCCGCAGGCGCTGCGCGGCGCCTCGCCAGCGGTCCGCGGGCTCCAGGTGCCCGAGCTCGAACTCGTACCTCTCGCCGCGCCCGGGGAGCACCAGGGTCGCGGTCGTCACGTCGGCAGAGAGCGCGGCCTCGAGACGTCCGTCCCCGTCCGCCGCGCCTTCGAGCACCTGGCCGCCGGCGGTGAGCACATACGGCTCGCCGGCCAGCGGTTCGCCGTTTCGCTGCAGTCGCAGGCGAAACATCGCCCGCGGGCGACTCACGCGGAAGCAATGCACGCAGTCCGTCCCGACCTCGAAGGTGCGCGGATCGGGCCGGGGCAGCGCGACCTCGTCCCCCGGCGCGAGGACGTTGGGATCGCGGCCTGCATCCCGCAGGGCACGATTGCCGGGGTCGTTCCAGATCGCGTCGAAGGGGAGCCACGTCCGCTCGGCGAGGGAACTGACGCACTCTCCCGGCTTGATCTTGTGAGTCGGCATGGCGAAGTGCTGGGGGTCGCTCAGGACGGAGCTCGTGCCGGCGTCGTCGCCAGCTCGCAGACCCCGCCGTCGAGGTCCGGAAAGGACACACGGCATGTCCCGGGGGACAGACGCACGATCCGCGCCGAGCCGAGTGAATCGGTATAGCCGCGGTGCTGGTGCCCGTCGGGGTCGATGAGGAGATAGCGCTGACCGGGGATCGCCACGTCGTCCTCGTCGGCGAGGCGGATCTCGATCCAGTGGGTCGCATCCACCGGCCGGTCCAGCGCACGGTCGTCGTCCGCGCTGTCCGCCCGCTCCGTGCGCGCCCGCGACTCCACCATCCCCCATTGCCCTGCCGGGAGCACGCGGACCAGGACGAGCCGCCCCGCGTCGATCGCCGCGACCAGGCGCGCCAGGACCTCGCGGTCGTCCCGCATCGAGGCCCCGGACGCGAGCTCCGCGGCGAGGAGACGCAGCGCCCTCGCGTCGAAGGCGTCGGCGAACAGCGGCGCGAGCAGAGCCTCCGCTTGGCGAGCGCGGGCGGCGATGCGTGGCGCGTCGGCGGCGACGGCATTCGCGGCCGCGAGCACGAAGCTCTCACCACGACTGCGGAACGGCCGGTGGAGCGCCACCACCGGAAGCTAGCGGGTCCTGGCGATCGTGCCAAGCGTCGATGCGCGCCGGCGCGCGGGCTCGACAAACGAGGGTGACGATTCCTCGACCGGGTCCGATGTCATGAGCGTGAGGATCCGCCGGCACGGCGACGTCGGCGCCGAGAACGTGGATGGCCGATCGGTCAGGTCGTCCCCGCGAGGAGGACGCCCTCCCCCACGGGCGGGGCTGCATGTTTCAACTCCGGACCCCCGACGCGGGCTCGCCTCGCGGGTCGTTCATCGCGGTCGACGAGCAATGTGCATAGTGGACTCCGACTCACTCGCGCGCCTCGTAGCCGAAGTAGTGGGCGAGGAACTGCGCGAAGCCGTCGTACTTCCACCAGAACTCGTAACCCTGGTGGCATCCGAGCACGCGGAGCTCGCGGCCTGGACGGAGCACGAGGAGGTGCTCCTGGCTGCCCGACCTCGGCAGCTCGAGCGCGACCGCGTCGACGAGGTCGCTCTCGGGGAGCAGATCGATCCAGGCCGCAAGGAGCTGCTCGGCGGCGTCGCCGGGCCCGTCTTCCGGCGCCCCGGCCCACCGGCCCAGGATCTCGCGCAGCGGCCGGAGGGCAAGGCGCGGGGCGTCCTGCGGCGCAGACGGGTCGAGGAGCGGAAACCACGCGGCGTCATAGGCGAGCCACGTGGTGAGCTCCTCCGGGGGCGCGGAGCCGTCGTCCAGGCGGAGCCGGGCGAGCGGCTCGCGCTCGAGCGGACGAGGGTCGCGGTGGACGTGGAACCACGCCTTCCCGACGTCGCCCTCGCTGTGGAGACGGCGGATCACGTCGTCGACGGTCATAAGCCGGCTACGTACCACGGAACACACAGCCGTCCGGAGCACTCGCTGCACATCCCCGGTCCGTCGCGACTCGCAGATCGACTTCACCGGTGAGCGACCCTCGAATCGCTCCGCGGCTCGTCGGCCTCCCGCTCTGCCCGGAAACCCGAGGCTGCGCGAACCGGCGCAGGCGCTCGTCGCCTGCCGACGAGGGCACGCGTCCTCCGTCGCAGCGCCGCGCGAGCACCCGAGTTCGTCCATTGCGGCGCCCCCCGAGCGCCCGAGTGCGGCCGTCGGTGCGCCAGTGTGGGACAGCTTCGCGCGAAGCAGAGGTCGGCGGGCGCTCGCGCGGGCGCACGGCGGCCTCGTCGAGGCGAACGTCCGCCGGCGCGGAGCGTCCGGCGAGCCGCATCTCTTGCAGCCAGGACGGTGTTACCCTAGCCGGCGATGCGTACCACTTTGATCTTCGCCGGTCTCGTGGCGGTCAGCCTGAGCCCGGCGGCTTGCAAGCGGAACAGTGATTCTCGCGGCCCGGACGGATGCGGTGGCCTGTGCGGCAAGGGCACTCACTGCGAAGCCGGTGTCTGCGTGGTCGACAGCTCGCAGGAGACACCCACCACGCAAGTGGTCGAGACCAACGAGATCCCGATGCGGCCGCAGATCACGTCGTGGGGCGAGTGTACCCACGAGCGCGACGAGCTGCCGAAGAAGTTCCACGCCGTCGACGACTCGGAGATCCCGCAGTTCGACATCGAACGCCCGCGCGTGCTCGATTGGAGCGAGGGCGAGGAGCAGCTCAATGAGCAGGTGCTGAGCGCCCATATGCGGGAGGTCGAGTACGGGATCAACGAGTGTCTGGGCATCGCCGCCTGCTATAACGGCGGCAGCCTCAAGGGCGGTCGCCTCGACATGGTCGTCAGCCTGCTCGGAAAGACAGGCCGCGTCGACGCCGTGACCGTGACCGCCTCGAAGCACCTGCAGGTCTTCGGCATCGTCCCGTGCGTCCGCAAGGCCGTGTTCGACCACGAGTTCCCGCGCTACAACGGCCCGCAGATGACGGTGAAGTACAACATCGAGATCGGCGAGGAGTAGCGCCCGGCGGGCGTCGTCCCCTGTCTCGAGGGACATGGCCGTCGGGACATGCCGCGACGGACATGTCCCGAAGGGCGTTGCTCGCTCGGGACGGCCCGCGGCGCCTCGATCTACTTCTCGGCCGCGTCACGGCGGCGCAGCATCCACGCGGTCAGCAGCAGGCACACCAGCGTGTACGCGGCGAGGACCGCCCACACCAGGCCGATGTGCTCGGGCGTGGGGCTGTAGTCGACGGACGCGTAGACCTCGCAGGTCAGCGGCTCGCCGGGGAACTCGCAGCGGGTCATGTCGCGCGGCTCGAGCAGCGCCGCGATCGCTCCCATCGACTCCATGCCCCAGCGGGCGCCGGTCAAATACGACAACGGGGCCAGGATCGCCGGTAGCGGCATCAGAGCCAGCGCGAACACCAATTGGGGGATCAGCGCCAGCGGCACCGTGCTCATCGCCTTGTCGGAGCTCGACACCCACGTCGAGATCAAGAGCCCGAGGCCGACCCCCGACAGCGACGTGAGGAACACCGACAGCAACATCCCGCCCCACAGGCCGAGCGGCGGCTGGCGCGTCAGGTCGAGCAGCCCGTACTCCCTCAGCGCCACGTAGTCGGCGGAGAAGTCGACGCGCAGCAGCAGGAGCAGCATCAGCACCAGGCTCTGCACCAGGCACAGGCCGGCGAGCACGCCGAACTTCGACAGCAGGTATGCGGGGATCCGCAGGCTCGCCAGGCGCTCTCGGCGGTAGATCTCGGCCTCCTTCGTGATCTCGCGGACCGAGTTGATCACCCCGAACCACACTGCCACGACGCTGAGCAAGAACAGCAGGAGCCGCCCATTGGTCGAGGTCGACGATTGCAGCGCCGTCGGCCGCGCCGCGAGCAGCAGCACCGCCCCGATCACCGGCGCCTGCAGCAGCAAGATCAGCAGGTTCTTGCGGTCGTTCACGATCAGCTTCACGTAGCGGTCCGCCAGCACCCGCGTCTGGTACCCCCATGAAGCGTCGTCGGCCGGCGGCGGGCGGACCGGCGTGCTCGTCGCCTTCACCGGCTCTTCGCCGGCGATGCGGAAGTGGCCCGGCGCGATCGCGTGCAGCCGGACCCCCGACACCTCGCTCTCGGTCTGCCGCTCGTACACGTAGACCCGGTACTCGTCGGAGCGGCGGAACCGGATCTCCCACAGCTCGGCCATCGTCGGCGCGCGCTTGCTCTGCGCGTTGTGCTCGTGCCAGACGCGGTACTCGACGGCCAGCTCGCCGCCCCGCATCACCTCCGGCGGGCCGACCCGCCCGCCGAGCTTGGTGTAGATGTCGGCGAAGTCGCCGCTGGTGACCTCGAACATCGCCAGCGCCCCCGCGGGCGGCCCGTAGTAGACCAGCCGGCCGCCGGCCATGAAGGCGACCAGGTCGCACTGGGTGATGTTGGCGGTCGCGTGCGTCACCAGCACCACGGTGCGGCCCGAGTCGGCGATGTACCGCAGGGTGTACATCATCTTCTTCTCGAGCCCGGGGTCGAGGCCGCTGGTCGGTTCGTCGAGGAAGAACAGGTTCGGGTCGGCGAGCAGCTCCGAGGCGATCGAGATCCGCTTGCGCTGCCCGCCGGACAGCTCCGTGATCGACTGCTTGCGCGCCTCGACCATCTCGACCTCCTCGAGCACGCGGACGATCCGCGCCTCGAGCTCGGCCGGCGACGTGTCGATCGGCAGGCGCAGCCGCGCGGTGTAGCGGAGCGCGTCCTCGACGGTGAGGTTGCGGTGCAGGATGTCGTCCTGCGGCACGTAGCCGATCCCGCCGCGGTAGAAGTGATAGCTGTCGTAGAGGTCGTCCGCGCCGACCCGCACCTGCCCGGCGTCGGGCCGGCGCACGCCGGCGAGGGCCGCCATCAGCGTGCTCTTGCCGGCGCCCGAGGCACCGACCAGCGCGACGAACTCTCGCGGCTCGATCACGAGCGACACGCGGTCGAGGATCGCCTTGCCCTGCGGCGTCACGCGCACCAGCTCGCGCGCGTCGATCCGCATCGCCCCCTTCTGCTCGAACTGATCGAGCGACTTGCCGGTGTAGATCAGCTTGAACGGGCCGATCTGCAGCACGTCGCCCTGCTTGAGGTCGTGGACGTGGACCCGGAGGCCGTTGACGAAGGTCCCGTTGGCGCTGCCGTGATCGGTCAGCTCGTGGCCCTTGTCGAATGCGCGGATGGTCGCGTGCCGGCGCGACACCTGCAGGCTCGGGAGCACCAGGTCGCAGCCTTCGCGGCCGATCGTCACCGCCGGTCGCGCGAGGTCGCAGCGCTGCACCGACGCCTCGGGCTGGGCCTGGGCCCGCTTGCCGATGTCCTGATAGGTGAGGCTGACGAAGTTGCCGGTCACCGGATCGCCGATGCGGATCACGTCGCCGTCGTTGAACACGTGCGATTTGACGCGCCGCCCGCGGAACAGCAGCCCGTTGCCGCCGCCGAGATCGACGATCCGGTGGCCCTGCATGTGGGGCTCGACCCGCGCGTGATGCAGCGCGACGCAGGCCGATTGGATCACCACGTCGTTGTCCTGCCTGCGCCCGATCCGCAGCGGACCCATGCCCAGGCGCACGTCCTGGAGCTTGCGGCCCGCCAACTCGATCGTCAGGTAGGTCGTCGCCGAGCGGACGACGACCGTATCCTCGGGCCCGTGCACGCCGGCATCGTACCTGGTGAAGCCGGCCGCAGGGACTTTCGTCGCCGCTCCGACCGGCCGAGGCGGCGGATCCGAGCGCGGGCTGCGCGAACGGATGCCTGCTCAAGCGGACAGGTTGCGGTCCGCGCCCGCCGCGGGCGATCTGCGGCTGCGCCGATCGTGTTAGGCTGCCCGGGAGATGATCCTGGCCATCCCTCGCACCTCTTCTCTTGGGCCCCTGCGTCTGCTGCACCTGACCGGGGCGGTGGCGCTGACCCTCGCCGGCGCCGCCTGCGACGTCGACGAGATGGAGGTGTCGAGCGACAAGTCCGGCGCCTACAAGGTGGAGCCCGGCGGCCGCGGGACGAAGGTCCTGACCGCCTCGGACGGCTCGACGGTGACGATCCAGCGCGACGGCACGGTCACCAAGCCCGACGGCAGCAAGGTCCAGATCAAGAAGGACGGCACGATCGTCATGCCGGACGGCAAGCAGGTCCGCGTGTTCCCCGACGGCTCGCGCTCGACGCTGTCGGTCGAGCGCACCCAGTTCACCGCCGACGGGTCGATGGTCGTCGTCGCCGACGACGGCAGCCGCACGACGATCGCCCCCAACGGCACCGTCACGCGCGAGCTCCCGGGCGGCGCCCGCTCGTCGATGACGATCGAGAAGCCGACGCCCCCGCCCGCCCCGGGCGCGACCCCGGCCCCGAGCAAGGCCGCCTCGCCCTGATCGAGGGCGCGAGCGCGCGCGTGCGCGAGTTCGGCTGCGGTCGGGCCGCGCCGGAGGCCACGATGGCCGCGAGGACGGGGGCGCAGGGAGCGTGGGCCGCTCTCACCATTCCCTTTCGGACATGTCGGTACGGACATATCGATGGTATCCCCGCCCAGGGAATGATGCACGCGGCGGCGACGCGGCGATCGTCGCCCCTATCATCATTCCGAATGTCGCTCGTCCGAATGGCGAGTGATCGCCTCGTGAATCGTCAGTCGGCGGCGCGCTGGAACGCCGGCCGCTCGCGCAGGCGGGCCAGGTAGCGCTCGGGGGTGCCGGCGCCGCGGAGCAGGCCGCAGACGTCGGCCCATTCGAGCAGGCCGCCGAGGATGATGTCGGCCGTGGTGAATTGCTGCCCGAGCACCCAGCCGGCCGCGAGGCGGTCCTCGAGCAGGTGCAGGTAGCGGCGCAGGGCGGCCCGCTCGTCGTCGGTCGCCGCGGTGCTGCGCAGCTCGGGCGGCCGCGGGAACGCGCGCAGGTAGGGGCCGTGGACGATGCTGTCGATGTTCGTCATGCTGAAGAAGATCCACTGATAGTAGTGCGCGCGGGCGATCGACCCCTCCGGGGGCACGAGTCGGCGCTCGGGATCTTTCTCGGCGACGTACATGCAGATCGCCGCCGATTCGAGCACGACCGCATCGCCGTCGACGAGCGCCGGCACGCTGCCGAGCGGGTGGATCTTCAGGTACTCGGCCGACTTGTGATCGGCGCGCGCGAGGCTGAGGTGGACGACCTCATGAGCAAGACCGGTCTCCTCGAGCGCCCAGCGGCAACGGAACGCCGAGGTCATGGCGGAGTAGTAGAGCCTGAGCATGATCGCAGGATACCCGGTTCACGCGCCGATGAGCGCGCCGGGGCTCGTCGCGGGGAGCTCGATCGTGAACACCGACCCCTGACCGGGTGTGCTGACGACGGAGATTCGCCCGCCGAGCATCTCACAGAGGCGACGCGTGATCGTCAGACCGAGGCCGGTGCCGCCGGCGCGCCGCGCGGCCGAGCTGTCGGCCTGGTGGAACGCCTCGAACACCCGCTGCGTCTCCTCGGCGGTCATGCCGATGCCGGTGTCGTCGACGGCGAACGTCATTCGCTCGCCGTCGCGACGCACCCGCAACGTCACTGTGCCGGCCTGGGTGAACTTGGCGGCGTTGCTGAGCAGGTTGAGCAGCACCTGGCGCACGCGCACCGGATCGCTGCGCATGTCGCCCGGCGCGTCCGCGACCTCGACCGCGAACGCATTGCCGGCGCGCTGCATCAGCGGCCGCACCGCGTCGGCGACCTCGTCCACCAGCGGGGCGACCGCGAAGCTCTGGACCGAGATCTCGAGCTTGTCGGCCTCGATCTTCGACAGGTCGAGGATGTCGCTGATGAGCCCGAGCAGGTGCGAGCCGGCGCGGCGGATCCGCCCGGTGTCGGCCAGCAGGTCGACGTCGCCGCGCTCCTCGGCGACCTCGGACAGCAGCTCGCTGTAGCCGATGATCGCGTTGAGCGGCGTGCGCAGCTCGTGGCTCATGTTGGCGAGGAAGGTGCTCTTGGCCCGGCTCGCCGACTCGGCGGCCTCGCGCGCCTCCTGCAGCCGCGCGACCAGGCGCGCGTGCTCGATCGAGATGGCGATCTGCGAGCTCAGGAGGTTGAGCGTCTCGATGCGCGCCGGGGTGAAGGCGCCGGCGGTGACGCGGTTCTCGAGGTAGAGCGCGCCCAGCCGCTGGCCGCGGAGCGCGAGCGGCAGGCACAGCAGCGAGCGCGGGCGCAGCCTGGCGATCACCGGGTCGGACGCGAGCGCGGCCGCGGCGTCGGGGTCGTCGAGGGTGACGAGCTGGCCTGTCCGGAAGGCCAGGCGGATCGGGACCGCGGGGACGTGCGGGCAGGCCTCGAGCGGCTGGAGGGCGAGCTGGGTGCGGGCGCCGTCGTCGGCCGCGAACTCGCCGACGACCGCGAGGCCGTGGTGCTCCTGCAGCACGAGCACGCCGCGGGACGCCCCGGCGGTGAGGACGACGATCCGCATGACGGTGTGGATCAGGTCCTCGAACCGGAGCTCGGCGGCGAACGCCTGCGAGGCGCGCAGGACGCTGCGGAGGTCGAGCTCGGCCTGGGCGGCGCGGGTGACGAAGGCCGCCGTCGGCTCGACCGCGGCGACGTGCGGCAGGTCCCGGCGCAGCTGCGCGGCCTTGGGGTGGGCGCCCCAGCGGGCGTAGCGCTCGCTGGCGTCGCGCAGGAGCATCTGGCCGATCTGGACCCGGCCGCGGGCGATGAAGTGGCGCCCCGCGAGCTCGGCCGCGAGCGCGGCGTGCCACGAGAACCCGTTCTCGACGGCGAGCCGGAGCGCGTCGTCGTAGGCCGCGCTGGCGCGCTCGTCGTCGCCGCACAGCCGCGCGCGCTCGGCGGCGACGAGCCGCGCGCGGTGCTCGTAGGTCTCGGGGGCGAACTCGGACCACTCGACGAGCTGGTCGTGGAACGGATCGATCCACGCTCGCAAGGCCTCGTCGACGCTCAAGGAGCGACCCACCGCCGCGGCCGCCGCGAGCGCTCCGAACAGCGGCAGCTCGGTGGTGAAGTAGAAGCCGTAGCCGGCCTGGATCACCGGGCCGACCTCGCGCAGCAGGGCGAGCGCCTCCTCGGGGCGGCCGAGCAACACGCCGAGCTGCAGCTTGGCGATGTAGTACCAGCGCAGCGCGAAGGTCAGGCTGTCGCGGCGCAGGCGCTCGCGGAACGACTCCTCGTCGAAGCCGGCGTCCGACAGCGCGTGCGGGGCGACGGTGTCGCCGGCCAGCGCGGCGACGAACTGGCGCGCGACGGTCAGCACCGCCCGCGACGACGCCACGCGGGTCCGCTCCATCAACACCAGCGCCTCGTCGGTGGCCGTCGCGACCTCGGCCAGCGGGCGGCCGAGGCTCAGCATGGCGATGATCTGGTGGCTGCACGCGAACGACAGGTAGTTGTAGTCGCCCGACTCGAGGCCGTCGCGACGCGCGCGCTGGAGGTCGCTCACCACCTCCGCGAGCGAGCGCGAGAAGTGGGTGTACGAGGCGAACACGAAGCCGAGCCGGCAGCGCAGCTCGGCGCTGCCGCGGCCCTCGTTGAGCTCGAGCGCGAAGCGGCCGAACGCCTCCGCCTCGATGTAGCTGCGGCGCACGGTGGCGAGGAAGAAGCCGAAGATCACGTAGGTGAACGCCGACAGGTCGGTGAGCCCGTGATCCATGGTGAGCCGCACCTGCTTGGTGATCAGCAGCGCGTACAGGTCCGGCATCGTCATGTTGGCCGGCGTCAGCAGCTCTTGCAGGATCTCGAGCGCCGCGCGGAGGTCGGGCTCCTGCAGCGGCGGGGCGTCCATCAACGCGAGGAAGGGTCGGTTCGCCAGCTCGTCCTGGATCGCCGCCAGCTCGGCCGCGACCGCCGCCTTGCGCGCCTCGGCGCCCTCCGGCAGCTCGACGCCGAGGAGCTGCAGGCCCTGGCGACCGGCCTCGATCGCGGCGTGGATCCGCCCGGTCGTGACGTGGACGGTCACGCGCAGCGCCTGCACGTGGGCCCGCTCGTGCGGCGACAGCTCGCGGGCGGCGAGCGCGTCGAGGCAGGCGTCGGCGCGGTCGAAGGCGCCGCGCAGGTACTCGCAGTTGGCCTGCTCGAAGTGCAGGCCGAAGCAGAGCGCGTCGCCGGCGATCCAGCTCGTCGCCTCCCGGGCCTCGCGGCTCCGCAGCAGCAACAGGCCGCCGAGGGTGTGGGCGAGCGCGGCGTCGTAGCTGGCGCTGGTGCGGGCGCGGCGGGCGGCGTGCAAGTGCAGCTCGGCGGCGCGGCGGCGCAGCGACGGGTCGTGCAGCTCGGGCTCGGCGTGGCGGAGGTGGGCGACGAGGTCGAACAGCGCCTCGGGCGACTCGCCGGCGGCGTCGACCCGGGCGAGCAGGACGCGGGCGATGGCGAGGTGCAGCGCGGGGCGGAGCTCCTCGTCGACGAGCGCGTCGGCGGTCTGGCGCACGCGGTCGTGGAAGAAGCGCATGGCCGACGGATCGGCCTCGGCGACGAGGTCGAGGGCGAGCGCGGGTTCGAGGCGCAGGACGGCCTCGGACGGATCGCAGCCGAGGACCTCGGCCAGGAGGTCGACGTCGAAGCGAGTGCCGATGCAGGCCGCGACCTTGACCGCCTGCAGGGTGGACGGGGGCAGCTTGCGGAGGGTGGCGCCGAACAGCTCGGCGATGGTCTCGGGGACGCTGGCGGCGTCGACCCGCGCGAGCGCCCAGGTCCACGTGCCCGCGTCGGCGTCGAAGCGCAGGCGGGCCTCGCGGTGGACGAAGCGCAGGTACTCGCGGACGAACAGCGGGTTGCCGCCGGTCCGGCGCAGCATCTCCTCCGCGAGCGGCCGCAGCGAGCCGCTGCCGCCGAGCGCGTCGCGGAGCAGCTGCTCGATGTCCTCGACGTCGAGCGCCCCGAGCACGATCTCCGCCGGCGCCGGCGTCGCGCCCCGCAGCGCGGCGAGGTGGGACTGCAGCTGCGGAGTGGTCGCGACCTCGTTGTCGCGGAAGGCCTCGATCACGAGCAGGTGCCGCACCTCGACGCTCGCCGCCAGCGCCTCGCACAGGCGCAGGCTGGCCGCGTCGGCCCACTGCAGGTCGTCGAGGAACAGCACGAGCGGCCGCTCGGCCGCGGTGAAGCAGGCGATGAAGCGCTGCAGCGTCAACTGCAGCCGCTGCAGGCGCTCGTTGGCCGACAGGGGCGCCGGCGCCGGCTGCACGCCGACGATCGCCTCGACCTCCGGCAGCAGCTCGGCGATCACCGGCAGACCGGTGCCGACGCCGCGCCGCAGCCGCTCGCGCCAGGCGGCGACCTCGGACTCCCTGCTCGAAAGGGCATGTCTCAAGAGACCGCCGAGCGCCTGCGTCAGCGCCGAGAACGGCTCGCTGCTGCGCTCGGGCTCGAACTTGCCGGCCGCGAAGCGGGCGATGTCGGCGACGTCGGCCGCGAGGTCGTGCACGAGCGCCGTCTTGCCGCCGCCCGAGGGCGCCGCGAGCAGGCAGACCGCGCTGTCGCCGTCGGCCGCGCGGGCGAACGCCTGGCGCAGCCGTCGACGCGCGTCGTCGCGGCCGTAGAGGCTGTCCGGCAGGCGCAGCGGGGCCGCCGCGCCCTCGCGGCGAGGCACGAACGGCGCGTCGGCCGGATGCGCGGCGACGGCCTTGAGGTCGAGCAGGAGCGCCGCGGCCCCGGCGTAGCGGTCCTCCGGGTTCTTGGCCAGCAGCGTGTGGACGATCGTCGCCAGCGCCGGCGACACGTGCGGCGCGCGGCCGACGAGCGGCTCGGGGATCCGGGTCAGGTGGGCGTGGAGGAGCTCGAGCGGGTCCTCGCCGTGAAACAGCGGCGCGCCGCCCAGGAGGGCGTAGAGCACCGCGCCGAGGGCGTAGAGATCGGCGCGGGCGTCGGGGTTGCTGCGCGTGCGCCCGCTCTGCTCGGGGGCGATGAATTCGATCGGCCCCGACAGCGCGTCGGCCACCGCGGGCCCGGGCAGCCCGGGCACGCTGGCCCGCGCGAGCTCGGTGAGCTTGACCGTCCCGCCGGCGTCGACCCACAGCGCCGCGGGGCTCAGGCTCGAGTGAATCGCTCCGGCCGCGTGCAGGTGGACGAGCGCCTCGGTCGCGGCGATGGCGAGCTCGAGGATCGCCGCCTCGTCGCGCCAGCGCGGATCGCCGACCCGCACCGGCGCGCCGGCGAACGCGTCGTAGACCAGCACGAGCCGCGACCCGTGGCGCTCGACGCCTCGCGTCCCGAGGACGCCGGGCGCGGCGAGGGCCCGCGTCACCGCGTGCTCCCGCTCCAGCTCGGCGAGGACACCCACGGTCGCGTCGTCGCCGGCCGACATCTTCAGCAGCAGGACCTCTCCGTCCTCGCGGGCCGCACGCACGATCTGCCACTGCGCGCGCGAGACGAGCGGCTCCACGACGCGAAATCCGGACAAGCCGGGGCGCTCCTCGGATCGTCGTTCGTGCACGGGGGGGGCTTGATTGTGCCATAGAAGCCCGCGCGACACGGCGCGCTCGCGGGCGCTGCCCTCCGCTGATCGGACTACAGGCTCCCATGCGCTCGGACGCAAGACCACACTGCCCACAACGAGACCGGCGGTACCGCCGCAGGGCCGCCGCGACCGGCGCCGACCTCTCGACAGCGCTGTACGTCGCGCTCGCGTGCGCGGATCAATGGTGGCACGCATCAATCCAGCGTTTCGCGACGACGCCGCGCGCGGTGCCACCATGGATCGCCGTCTTATCAATGTCCGTGAATCATGACAGACGGAGGACCGCTCGCCGGGCCGCCGCGCCGCGGGTCACGTCGAGGTCGCGACGGATCGCTCGCCGTCACCCGCGGCCGCGGGCCAGCGCCACCGCGTCGGCGCCGGCGGGGAAGCGGAGCTGGCCGGACGTGTCGGTCGCGGCGCGGTACACCGCCTCGGCCACGTCGGCCTCGGTCGTCACCGCGGCCGGCTGGCTGAACGCAGCGAAGACGCGCTGCGCGAACGGTGCGTACGCCGCGGGGATCAGCGTCTCCGGGCGCGTGCCGTTGCTCGTGAAGCGCGTGGTCGGGCCGTAGCCCGGCTCGACCAGCTTGACCCGGACGTCGAAGGCCTCGAGCTCGTGCGCGAGCGAGGCGGTGAAGCCCTCGATGGCCGTCTTGCTCGCGGTGTACACGGCCACCAGCGGCATCGGCGTCATGGTCACGGTCGAGGTCACGTTGACCACCACGCCCGACCTGCGCGCGCGCAACTGCGGCAGCACCGCCTGCGTCATCGCCATCACGCCGAAGGTGTTGGTCTCGAACACCTGGCGCGCCAGGGCCATCGGCGTCGCCTCGAAGGCCCCGAGCGCCCCGATCCCCGCGTTGTTGACGAGGACGTCGACGGGCCCGCTCGCTGCCAGCGCGGCCGCGATGCTGTCGGGCTGCGTCACGTCGAGCGCCAGCACGCGCAGCCGCTCCGACCGCGGCAGGACGTCCTCGCGCGGCGTCCGCATGGTGGCGACCACGTTCCAGCCCTGGGCGTGGAAGTGGCGCGCGGTCTCGAGGCCATAACCAGAGGAGCAACCAGTGATGAGCACGGTCTTCATGACGTCGACTGTAGCGGCCGCGATCCGGACGATCTATCCTACGAAGTCCACATTTCGTTTGCGAGCGTCCAGACATGAACGACCCACTCTCGGAAGTCATCGCGTTGCTGCAGCCGCGCGCAGTGTTCTCGAAGCCGATCAGCGGCGCCGGTCGCTGGGCCGTCCGCTACTCGGAGTTCGGCCAGCCGAGCTTCTGCACGGTGCTGGAGGGCAGCTGTCGCCTCGCGGTCGACGGCCACCGCCCCCTCACCCTCGCGGCCGGCGACTTCGTGCTCCTGCCGGCGACGCCGGGCTTCACCATGTCGGGCTTCGAGCCGGCGAAGCCCGAGCGCATCGACCCCAAGGTGACGCCCGCGCCGACGCAGGAGGTCCGCCACGGCACGCGCGGCGGGCGGCCCGACGTGCGCCTGCTCGGCGGCTACTTCGCCTTCGGCTCGCCCGACGCGACCCTCCTGGTCTCGCTGCTGCCGGCGGTGATGCACATCCGCGGCGTGGAGCGGCTCTCGCTGCTGGTGCGGCTGGTCGGCGACGAATCGCGGGAGCGGCGGTCGGGCCGCGACCTCGTGCTCGCGCGACTCGTGGAGGTGCTCCTCATCGAAGCGCTGCGGTCGACCGCGGGTGAGGACGCGCCGCCGGGGCTGCTGCGCGGCCTGACCGACGCCCGACTGGCGCCGGCGATCCGGCAGATGCACGGCCAGCTGGCGCGACCGTGGACGGTGGCCCAGCTGGCCAAGACCGCGGCGCTGTCGCGCTCGGCGTTCTTCGAGCGCTTCACGCAGTCCGTGGGCCTGCCGCCGATGGGGTACCTGCTCGCCTGGCGCATGGCCGTGGCGAAAGACCTGCTCCGCCGCCAGGACCTCGGCCTCGCCGAGGTCGCCGAACGCGTCGGCTACGCCTCTGCGAGCACCTTCAGCACCGCCTTCAGCCGCCACGTGGGCCAGGCCCCGAGCCACTACGCGCGCGCGCAGTAGCGCCGACGGGCCGCGTCACGAAGGTCCCGCTCATGATTGCGGTGAATCACCGCCGACGAAGTGCCCGCGAATTCGCGGTCCGTGGTCCAGACCTGTCGAACTCCCGATCACGCTAGACATGGGACGCGACGAACCCGGCGCTTCACGCTCGCGTCGCCGACGGAGGTGGAGCTCGGGGGGAGATGGGAGTCGTCGGCCTCGATTCGCACGGAGGAGCGCCTCGTCCCGAGCGGTAAGCTCGGGCCTGGCCGTGAGCCGCGCCTCCAAGAGAGCGGCGTCCTCGGTTGCCCCGTAGGCAGCTTGGAGCTCGGCCATCTCGTCGAGCAATGCCGGAACGACGCAATGCATCTCCTGTCGATGGTCTCCGACCCTGGATGACGCGAGCACCGAGGCCCCCGCGTGTCGGTCGCCCTGAGTCTGCTGGTTGGCATCAACATCGGGAGCCGGCTGCCCATGCGACGCCCCATGGGACAACCCCGTGCACGTCATGAAAAGTTCACGCGTATGGGCCGAGGACCCCAAGAAAATCAAGGCGGTCCTCCCGGCCCGGCGCTTGCTCTCGATGGGCGAGTCGCTCCGGTCTTTCGCCTCGGGGGCACCGCCCCGACAGCGGCGACCGCGGCGACCAAACCCATACGTCATGAAGAAAGATTCGGCCATGAAAAGAAAAGCATTCGCTGCGCTCGCCCTCCTCTCGTTGATGCTCCCCGCCGTCGCCCTCGCGTCCGTGTACGTGCCCGGGGCCTGGGAAGGGCTCGCGGTGTACGTCGGCGGCGATCCCACGTACGACCACGAGACCCGGATCGTCATCAACTGCCTCGGCGGCACCGGCACCGCGAAGTACACCTATCCCAACCTGGGCGGGACCGTTTGCGAGAGCGAGCTGACGCTCGAGAGCATCTCGGGCAACGTGCGAATCTACCAGGACAACACCCTGACTCCCGGCTGCCTCGACGGCAAGGTGCGGTTGAGCTTCAGCTCGCAGCTGACCAGCGTGGCGCACTTCCAGTGGATGGACCTGGACGGCACGGTGGAGAACGAGGGCTTGCTGTCGAAGACCAGCTCGCTGCTTTGTCCGCTCGACCCGTGATGCTCCGTCCTTCCCCACGGAAGGCATGCGGCGGACAGCCGAGGCCGCGGCGACATGGCCGCGGCCTCCTCGTCTCCGGCGTTCGGATCGCGCTCAAGCCGAGCACGATCGCTGGACCGGAGCCTCGCCGGGCTCAGTCCTCGTCGGGGGTCAGCACGGTGAGGTTGTACATCTCGATCCAGCGGCTGATCTGCTTGCGCTCGCGGTCGAAGTGGCGGGCCGTCGCGCGGATGCTCCAGCCGTGGGCCTCGAGCGCGGCCTGCAGCTCCTCGCGGGTCGGCCGCGGCCGCGGGACCCGCTGCAGTCGGTAAGACTCCGGGGGAGCCCCGGGCGGCGTGGGCTCGCTGGAGCCCGGCCTGTCCTCGGGGACATGTCCTGGGTCCGTGCTCACCGGCCGGCCCTTTGACCTGTCCTCGAGGACAGCCCTGTCCGGAGCGGCCGCGCCGGGCCGCGAGCGGTCCTCGGGGACCGTCGAGGCGCGCAGCCAGGCCGGCAGGTCGGTCGCGGCGATCGGGCCGTCCTCGGCGCGACCGGCGAGCTCGTGCACGCAGCGCTGGAGGCCGCGCAGGTTGTCGCGCCAGGGCGCGAGCAGGAGCTGCTCGGCGGCGCCGACCTTGAACTCGAGGCGGGCCGGCTGGCCGCGGCCGCGCTGCTCGGACCAGGTGCGGTGCAGGCGGTCGATCCAGTCGAGGAGGTCGACCCGGCGGGCCGCGAGCGTCGGCACGCGCAGCTCCCACAGGGCGAAGCGGGCGTAGAGGTCGCGGCGGAACCGGCCGGCCTCGACCTCCTCGAGCAGCGAGCGGTTGGTCGCGGCGATCAGGCGCACGTCGACCTGATGGCGCTGCGTGCTGCCGACCGCGAGCACCTCGCCGAGCTCGACGGCGCGCAGCAGCTTGGGCTGCAGGTCGAGCGGGAGCTCGCCGAACTCGTCGAGGAACAGGGTGCCGCCGCTGGCCGCCCGGAACAGGCCCGCGTGCTCGCCGGTCGCCCCGGTGAAGGCGCCGCGGACGTGGCCGAACAGCTGGCTCTCGACCAGGTGGGCGGCCAGGGCCGAGCAGTTGATCGACAGCAGCGGCCCCCGGCGGCCGCTCAGGCGGTGCAGCTCGCCGGCGACGCGCTCCTTGCCGACGCCGGTCTCGCCGAGCACGAGCGCGGGCGAGGGATCGACCGCCGCGCGGGCGACCGCGGCCCGCAGGACCTGCATCGACAGCGCCTCGCCAGCCAGCTCGCTGCGCGAGACCTGCGGCGGGTCGACGACGGCGCCGTCCTGGCGCTCGTAGACCGCGAGGACATCGCCGATCCGCAGCACCGCGCCGTCGTCCATGTAGCGCGGCGGACCCTGCAAGCGCTGGCCGGCGAGCCAGGTGCCGTTGCGGCTGTCGAGGTCGCGCACTGCGTGACGGCCGGCGACGTCATCCCAGCGGATCGCGGCGTGACGCCGCGACACGGTCTGGTGCACCACGGCCAGCCCGCCGTCACCGCGGCCGAGGACAGTCTCCTGCTCGCCGAGCGCGAACGATGCCTTGAGGCCGGGCGGGAACACGATCGTGAGCCGGGCGACCCGCGGCGCGGCGCGGCGCGGCGCGCTGTGCTCCAACGACACGGTCTCCTCGGAACGCCGGTTCATCGGCGCGACATGGTGGATCAGCCGGGCGCGCGACGGCAAGCGCCGCGCAGAGCGCAGTTCGAGGCGAGCGCGCGTCGACCGCAAAGGCCTCGCGCCGTTGCTCCGGGCGACCTCAGGGGGCGACCCCCGCCTCGACGAGCAGGGCGCGGGCGTCGGCGAGCCACAGCTGCGTGAGGGTGAAGCCCTGCCCGGGGTGCGGCGCGGACAGGCCGGCGACGGCGCGCTGCAAGGCGGCGATCGCCTCGTCGCGGCGCTGCAGGGCCAGCAAGGCGCGGCCGCGCGTCAGCTCGAGCTCCGCCAGCTCGGCGGCGATCCACGGGAGGTCGCCGTAGCGACCGAACTCCGCCACGCCCGCGTCGACGGCGGCGACGGCCTTGACGTGCTCCCCCGCGAGCACGGCTGCCAGCGCCTCGGCCCCGCGCGCGAGCAGGTGGTTGTGGTGTTCGGCAGGCAGGCCGGCCGCGAAGCGCCGGGTCTCCTCGAGCGCCGCGCCGGCCTCTTCCGTCCGGCCGAGCCGCGCCTCGATGTGGCCGAGCATGTAGTTGCAACTCGCGTGACGCTCGATGTCTTCGGGGGTCCGCTCGCGCAGCGCGGCGCAGATCGCCTGCACCTCCTCACGCGCCGCCGCGAGGTCGCGCGTCCAGCGGGCGCGGAACAGCCGGCGAGACAGGACACGCGGGTGCATCGGGCCGAGCAGCGCGGTGAGCTCGGCCTCGTTCCGGGCCAGCAGCGCCTCGCGGCGCTGCGGGTCTTCGGTCACGCTCGCCAGTGACGCGAGGTAATTGGCGCGCTCGATCGGGTCGACGTCGGTGGCGCGATCGGCCTCGGCGACGGCGCGGGTGAAGGCCTCGAGCGCGCGCGGCTGGTCCGCAGCGGCTTTGTGCATGACGCCCTCGTTGTGATAGGCGCGGGCCAGCGCGGCCGCGGGATCCGGCAGGCGCTGGGCGAGCGCGCGGGCCAGCGGTACCTGGGACCGCGCGACCTCGGTGCGGCCGAGGCCGGCGACCTCGACGAAGACCTGCCGCGCGAGCGACTCGGCGGCGACGGCGTCGTGGCGCGCGGCGAGGCCCACGGCCGTCGCCTCGTCGAGGTGCTCCGCCGCCTCGGCGTCGCCTCCCGGACGGTCCATCTCGATCGCCCCCAGGGTCAGCAGGCTCGCGGCCAGCAAGGGCGGGTACTCGAGCGCCCGCGCCTCGCCGACCGCGGCCTCGGCGGTCGCCTCGGCGGCCGCGAACTCGCCCGCGTACGCCAGAGTGCGCGCGCCCGCGAGCCGCTCCTCGACCCCGGCGACCGCGGCCGCGACCGCGGGGTCCTCCGGCGGCGGCAGCTCGGCCATGACGACTCCCACGTCGCTGCAGGGCGCGACGGAGGGCAGGCGCGCGACGACCTGGGCCGCGTCGGGCGGCGACTCGCTGCGCACCGACAGCAGGCGCGCCGCGCTGGCGAGGGCGACCCGCCGCCCGTGCAGGCAGCGCATGCGGGCGTCGAGCAACCCGCTCGACTGCTCGCCGCGGCGGTGAGCCAGGCACGCCTCGCGGTGCGCCCCGGCCCATGCGGCCGCGTAGGTGTCCAGGCCAGCGACGACGCGGCCGGCGAGCTCGGGGTCGGGTCCGCCGGCGAGCACCTGCTGCACTGCGCCGTGATCGGCGTCGCTCCAGACCGCGGCGACCTCGACGGCACCGCCGCTGCACGCCTCGGCCACGCGCGCGCGCCAGTCCGCGAACGCGAGCCCGGCCCCGCCGACCAGGCCGACGAGCGCGAGCCCGGCGACGACGCGCCCGCGGCGGGACGCCGGCGCGAGGGCGGCGAGCAGCGCGTGCATGTTCGGGTAGCGCTGCGCCGGGTCGACCGCCAAACCGCGGCGGAGCACGGCGGCGAAGCGCCGCGGCGCGCGGGCGTCGGCCGGCGGGTCCCGGATCTGCCCGAGCCGCACCGCGGTGGCGAGCGCCGCGTGGTTGTCGCCGGCGAACGGCCGCGCGCCGTAGAGCGCCTCCCACAGCGCGACGCAGAAGCTGAACTGGTCCGAGCGCGCGTCGGCTACCCGCCCCTCGTGCTGCTCGGGCGACATATAGGTCGGCGTGCCGAGCAGGACGCCGGTGACGGTGAGCGACAGGTCGAGCGGCCGCGAGACGCCGGAGCCGCCCTCGACCGCCACGGCGCCGTCGTCGCGGGCGAGGCCGAAGTCGGCGACGCACACCCGCCCGTCCTCGCCGACCAGCACGTTCTCCGGCTTGAAGTCGCGGTGGACCAGGCCGGCGTCGTGGGCCGCCGCGAGGCCGCGACCGGCGGCGACGAAGTTGCGCAGGATCTCCTCGACGCTGCGCTGGCCGGCCAGCCAGGTGTGGAGGTCGACGCCGCGGACGAACTCCATGGCGATGAAGACCTGCTCCCCGAGCGCCCCGGTGTCGTAGACCTGCACGACGTTCGGATGCGACAGCCGGGCCAGCGCCTGCGCCTCGCGCAGCAGGCGGATCTGCGAGTCGCGGCCGCGGTGATCGGGGCGCAGGAGCTTGACCGCGACCCGCCGGTCGAGGTCTGGATCGTAGGCGCTGTAGACCACGCCCATGCCGCCGCTGCCGAGGCGCCCGAGCACGTGGTAGCGGCCGAGCTGCTGCGGCAGCGCGTCCGCCCGCGCGTCGCCGGCCGCCTCGCTCATGCTCTCGCGGTCGAAGGTGCCCCGGCGGCGGGCGTCGACCGAGCCCTGCGAGCTCACGGTGTCGGCGGCCCCGCTCACGCTCTCGCGGTCGAGGGTGTCCCGACCGCGGGCGTCGACCGAGCCCTGCGAGCTCGCAGCGCGTGGATCTTGCGGGAGCATCGCCGTCTCAAATGTAAGTGGACCACACGATCGCGTACTTGTCGGGATCGATCTCGTCGCACGTCGGGAGGTCGCACTCCTCCTCGACCTCGGTTCGGGTCACCAGGCGCGGCGTGTCGAGGCACACCGCGCCGGTGTCCGTCCAGAGGGCCTCGAGCAGGGCACCGGTCGGCGGGACGCTCGGCAGGATGGTGCCGCCGACGTCGAACCAATCGACCTCGGTGCCCTGCGCGGTGTAGCTCGTGCCGGCGCCGCAGTAGTCGGCGGTGATCATCTTCAGGGTCGCCGTTCGCTCCGCCGGCGTCGCGGGGTCGGTGCCGGCGCGGAAGTCCTGGTTGGGGCCGTAGTTCAGGCGCTTCATCTTGTACGCGGCCTGGCCCTCGCAGGCGAGGGTGAACCAGTCGTCGTCGCCCTGGATCGCGATCACCTTGTGCTCGCGGTCGTAGGTCTCGCCGCCGATCACCGTGACGACCGCGGCGTCGTCCGGGTAGCCGGGGCACACGCTCCCCCCGTCGCCCGTCGGGTACTCGGCGCTGGCGTAGCGCAGGCCGTAGGCGGAGATGTCCGCCTCGCCGTCGGCCCAGGACTCGTAGTGTTCGTAGGCGGTGATCAGCAGGTCGAAGAGGCCGTTCGGCGTGTTCACGCGGAGCTTGTAGCCGATCAGCTCGAGGCCCATCACGTCGCTGCCGGCCGTGTGGGCCACGAGCTCGTCGCCGATCGCCTCGAGCGGGACCAGGACGTTGCCGGGGGTGATCGCGCCGACCAGCGAGACGCTGTCGCCGTTCGCGTCGCCGTCTTCGTTGAGCTCGGGGACCTCGAAGTCGTCGACCTGGGGCGAGTTGCTGTCACTGCATTGGCCGCAGCCGATGGTGGTAGTGCGGAAGGTCTGGTCGGGGTCGGTCTCCTCGGTGGTGCAGCCGATGGCGAGGAGCGAGAGGGACAGGGCGAAGAGGGGGAAGATCGAGTGCGACATGATCGAACCTTTTGGAGAGGAGCGGCGCGGGCCGCCGATGCCCCCGATTCAGCAAGCGGCGGGCCTCGCGAGAAATGCAAGGATATCAACGTTCCAGCCCCGCGAGGCGCGCGTCTTGGCCTGGGCCGTCCCCTGCGACGACCCCTGTGACACCCCGGCGTCGACCGCCCCGGATCGTCACGGACGCGGGCACACCCGCGCTGGCTGGAACACCCCATGGGACGACCCACGCCTTCGCGCGTCCGCGCCACGCCTCTCGGATGCCACATGCGTGCGTCGCCATTCTGCACGCGCGCCCGGATCGAGGCGCGTCGCGCTCGCGGCGTATCGGTACCGTTCATGAAAAAATCCACCCTGCCCGAGCACGTGGTAGCGGCCGAGCTGCTGCGGCAGCGCGTCCGCCCGCGCCTCGCCGGTCGCCTTGCGGGTGTCCCGACGACGGGCGTCGACCAATGGGTCGTCTCTCGCGGCTTCACGGGCCGGATAGGACATGCACGAATCGCTAGAGCCCGAAGGAGCGACAAGGCCTTGGAAGGGCCTTGCTTGTATCGTCGATCCACATCTCGTGACCGACGACAGGCAACAGCCGCCCGAGCGCTCGCGCTCCTGGATTCGCTCGATTCGTCGCGTGCCGTCCACGCCCCTCGCGTAGCCGCGTAAACGTGGTGTCCTCGCGCGCCCGGCCGTGCGAGACTCCGCGAGCGTCGACCGAACCGGCATGCCCCTGACCTTTCCCTCGCACGCCGCCGCGGTCCTTCCCTTGCTGCATTTGCCCGGCGCCCGCCGCTTGCCCGCCAGCGCGCTGGTCCTGGGCAGCACCGCGCCGGATCTCGTGTACCTCGTCGGCACGCTCGGCGCGGCCGCGCATCATCCCCGCGGGCTGATCAGCTCGTGCCTGCCGGCCGGCCTCCTCGCGTTCCTCTACGTCGAGGCGCTGCTGCTGCCGATCGTCGGCCCGTGGCTCGTCGCGACCTCGCCGGCGCGCGCCCGTCCGATCGTCGCCCGCCTCCTCGGCCCGCGCCCGCTTCCCCGCACTCTCGGCGCCTGGCTGCTCGTCTTGCTCGCGCTGCTCGTCGGCGCCGCGACGCACCAGCTGTGGGACGGCTTCACCCACGCGTGGATGTGGCCCGCGCGGGCGCTGTATCCGGCGACGACCGTCTCTCTGCTCGGTCACCCGGTCCTGCTGTCGCGGGTGCTGCAGCACCTCTCGAGCGTGCTCGGCCTGGTCGTCGTGCTCGCATACCTCCGCCGGACCACGGCGCCCGCGCCCGCGACGAGCGAGCCCGGCGAGCGCAGCGACGCCGCGCGGCGGCTGCTGGTCCTGCTCGCGGCCCCGCTCCTCGCGGCCTGCGTCGCCGCGTGCATGCAGCTCCGCGACCCGCATCCGCGGCTCACCCGCGCGCTGTGGGACGCCGCGTGGTCGGCGACTGCATGGTTCGCGCTGCTGCTCGGCCTCGAGTGCCTGGGTCTGCGGCTGCGCCGCGGATCGCGGTAGGACGGTCCTCTCCATTGTCTCGGCGAGCCTCGGCGCCTACCATCCGGCCATGCGCGTCGAGCTCGCTCCCGCCAAGATCGCCGCCCCGATCCCCCCGGCGATGCGAACTGCCGGCCTCACCGCGCTGATCCTCGGTCCCTGTTCGCGTCGTGCGGGGGATTCGGATTGCTCAATACGGCGTCGGGTGGGCCAGCGACGCGCGGATCCTGATGTTCGCGGTCGGCACACCGATCGCCATCCTCGGCGCCCTGACCCGCGGCGGTCGCGGCTGGGCCGCCTTCACACAGATGGTCCTGTTCGGGCTGCTCGGCCTCCTGATCATCCTCTCCGGCGGTTTCACCTCGTACCTCTACCAGCTCCCGCTGCTGCTCGCGTACCTGTCGCTGCGCGGATGGATGGCCGTCCGCGAGGCTCGGGCGGCCGCATCCCTGCCCGCTCGAATCTCGTGACATGTCCCATGGGCCATAAAATTTCCGACCCGACCAATCACGTGCCCGCCCCTCCCTCCGCCTCGAGCTCGAGGCGCGTCTCCTGACTCGTGCGACGATCTCGCCTGAATCGATCGAATGACCGGATCGCCGCCTGTTGCGCGATCCGGTGCCCCGCCGAGTCCGGCGAATCGCGAGACGAGCATCAAGCACATGCCCGATTTCGTCGAGGCGCGCCTCGGTCCATCTCGAGCCCCTGAGCGGCCCGGGAAGTGCTCCGCGTCGATCGTCCGCTCGCCGGCACGTATGCTGCGCGGCCGATGTCCGCGGCTCTCGCCGACCTGTTCGGGACCTGGATCGAGGACGCGCCCGGCCCGAACGAGGACGCAGCGAGGCAAGGTCGTGCTGACGCGCGGGTGAGCGTTCGTGCGGCCGGTCAGCGCGGCGCGGCGAGGCGGCCGAGCCACTCGCCGAGCAGCGCGCGCTCGGCCTGCGAGAGGGGCGCCGCGTCGTCCAGCACGGCGCGCAGGGCGATGGCCGCGGCTGCGGGTGTCGGGGCCTGGACGACTGGGGTGCCGGTCGTGATCGCCGCGATCACGGCCTCGCGCGCCGACGCGGACAGATCGAGGTCGCGGTCCTCGGGGCGGCGCTCGAGCAGCGCCAGCACGGTGCCGAGGCCGGCGGCGTGGACGAGCTCCGCGGCGTGCGGCTCGCGGACGCGGAGCCGGCCCGCGGCGGCGATCCGGCGGATGCTCTGGGCAAGGACCTGGCGGCCCTCGTCGCCCGCGGTCAGGCGCAGCGCCGGGTCGGCCATCAGCGTGTAGATCGCCGGGTTGGCCAGGCCGAAGGCGATGTGCAGGTCCCAGCCGGCGCGGAGGTCCTCGACGGGGTCGGCGATCGGGACCCGGGCCTGCTTCTCGCGCAGGTAGCTGGCGTAGCCGTGGGCCGCGACAGCGTCGAGCAGGCCGCGCTTGTCGCCGAACAGGCGATACAGCGTCGGGGCCTGGACCCCGGCGGCGGCTGCCACTGCCCGGGTGGTCACCGCGTCGCGTCCGCCGGTCGCGAGGAGCTGCAGCGTCGCCGCGAGGATGCGGGTGCGCGGATCTTCGCCTTCGTCCATGCCCATGATGTTACATGTTTTTCCGTCGATATAGTTTTTTTGTTACCGGCGATATATCCGTGCTAAGGTGATGGTGTTAGCGGCGCTAACAAAGGATCACGCATGTTCATCGTCACTGGCGCTTCTGGAACCCTCGGGTCGCTCGTCGTCGACCAATTGCTCGCGCGTGTGCCCGCCGAACGGATCGGCGTGAGCGTGCGGGACCCGGACAAGGTGCGGGCGCTCGCCCATCGCGGCGTGCGCGTGCGGCACGGCGACTTCGACGAGCCGTCGACGCTGGCGGACGCGTTCGCGGGCGCGACCGACGTCCTCATCATCTCTGCGGCGGCGGTCGGCGAGCTCGCGGTGCGTCGCCACGCGACCGCGATCGAGGCGGCGAAGACGGCGGGCGCGCGGCGCATCGTCTACACCAGCCACATGGGCGCCGGCCTCGACTCGGCGTTCGCGCCGATGCCGGCGCACGCGCGGACCGAGGCGCTGCTGGGGGCGAGCGGGGTGCCGTTCGTCGCGCTGCGTAATGGCTTCTACGCGGCGAGCGGGCGGATGGTGGTCGGCAGCGCGGCGGAGACCAGCGAGCTGGCGGCGCCCGCGGACGGGCCGGTGTCGTGGACAGCGCACGCCGACCTCGCGGAGGCCGCGGCGATCGTGCTCACCGAGCCGGAGCGGCTGACCGGCGTCACGCCGCCGTTGACGGCCGGGGCCGCCCTCGACCTCGCGGACCTCGCCCGCATCGCCTCGGAGCGCACGGGTCGGCCGATCCGGCGGGTCGTCGTCGACGACGTCACGTATCGCGAGCGCATGCTGGCCCTACAGCTGCCGGCGCCGCGCGTCGAGCTGCTGCTCGGGATGTTCCGGGCCAGCCGCGCCGGCGAGTTTGCGGCGGTCGACCCGACGCTCGCGCGGCTGCTCGGGCGGGCGCCGCGGACGATGCACGACCTCGCGTGGGCGTGACGAACGCCGACCGCCGGGGCATCGGTCGCGCGCGGCCGTCGAGGCGTTACGGCCCGGAGCCGCGCCGACGAAGCGCCATGCGCGGAGTAGAGGCACCGGTCGAATTCGACGTGACTGTCGCCGAGCCGTCGGAGCGCCCCGCGGTCATGGACAGGCTCCGCCCTCGAGCCCGGTCCGTCGAGGCCGTCGAGCGTCGCAGCCGGGCAGGCCCGGGGCGAACGCGGCCTCCGAACACTGGGCCGAGCGCGCGTGCCG
This sequence comes from Nannocystis punicea, assembly GCF_026965555.1. Classification (GTDB taxonomy): domain Bacteria; phylum Myxococcota_A; class Polyangia; order Nannocystales; family Nannocystaceae; genus Nannocystis; species Nannocystis punicea. Next base: position 9,640,088 of record NZ_CP114040.1, read on the forward strand.
TTCGCCTCGGTTCATGGTCTGCGCCCCCCGCCGTCACCCGGCTCCGCCGCCCGCTCCTCCCCGATGCCCCCACCCGGGCATCGAGGGCTTGTGTAAGTTCGGCTTACTTGCTAAGTAAGCTGAACTTACTTCGTGCAGGTGCGCGCAGTCATGCCGGTGAGGAGACGGCTCAACAAGAAATCCGCGGACGCCTATCACCACGGCGATCTGCGGCGCGCCCTCATCGACGCCGCGGCCGCGGCCGTGGCCCGGGACGGCGTCGACGCCGTGAAGGTGTCCTCGCTGGCCCAGCGCCTGGGCGTGACCGGGGGCGCGCCGTTCCGCCACTTCGAGAGCCGCCTCGCGCTCCTCGTCGCGGTCGCCGAGGACGGAGCGCGGCGCCTGCTCGAGCGCATGGAGGCCGCGGCGGGCCGCGTCGCCGATCCGCTGGAGAAGCAGCGCGCGCGCGGCGTCGCCTACGTGCGGTTCGCAGTGGAGGAGCCCGGCTACTTCCGCGCGCTCACCCGGGCCGAGGTCGTCGCCGCGTCGCCGCTCCTGCAGCAGCTCGCCGCCGTCTCGCAGAGGACCATGGACGACGTGCTCGGGCGCGACCACCAGGGCGTGTCGAGCCCCGCGCTCGCCGCTCGCAGCGCGGGGATGCTGGCCGCGCAAGCCCTCACGTACGGGCTCGCGCGCATGATCACCGACGGGCTGCTCGGCGACCTCAGCCCCGAGGAGGCCGAGCGTCTGACGTACGAGATCACCGGCGTCCTCGGCGTCGGGCTGGGAGCTTCGTCATGAGACGCGTCCTCAAGATCGTCGGGCTCGTCCTCGGCGTGCTCGTGGCGCTCCTCGCCATCGCCGCGGGCGTGCTCGTGGCCATGCAGCCCGAGCGGCCTGGAGCTCGCGTCAGTCGCCCGCAGGTCGCCATGCGCGACGGCGTGCGGCTCGCCGTCGACGTCATCCTCCCCGAGCCCATGCCAGCCGAGCGCGTCCCCGTGGTCCTGTTTCAGACGCGCTACTGGCGGAGCTTCGCCACGCTCTTCCCCGATCAGCCCGGCGTGCCGCCGATCGGCCCGCGCGACGCCTCGGTCGACAAGCTCGTCGCCGCGGGGTACGGCGTCGTCGTCGCCGACGTCCGGGGCACGGGCGCGTCGGCGGGGACCTGGCCGCGCCCGTGGTCCGACGACGAGGTGGCCGATGCGAGCGATCTGATCGCGTGGGTCGCGGCGCAGTCGTTCTGCGACGGGCGCGTCGGCGTCACCGGCGTCTCGTACGAAGGCACGACCGCGCTGCTGTCGGCGACGACGACGAACCCCGCGCTCCGGGCAGTGCTCGCGCGCGAGGTCGAGTGGGATCTGCTCGACGAGCTCCTCGCGCCCGGCGGCGTGCGCAACACGTCCTTCATCACCGCGTGGGGCCAGGACGTGGCCAGCCTCGACCGGAACCAGGTGCCGGCGTTCTTCCCCGCGCCGGCGAAGTACATCGTGACCGGCGTGCATCCCATCGATGGCGACGAGGACGGCCAGGGCCTCGCCGAGATCCTCGGCGCTCGACGCGTCGCCGACGTCGCGGGCGCGGTCGTCGGCGTGCGCGGTTCGACGGATCTGTTCGCGGGCGTGCCGATCGCGGAGGTCGGCCCTGCTGCGCACGCGGAGAGGCTGGCGAACACGACGGCCGCAGTGGCGCTGTGGGGCAGCTTCTGGGACGGCGCCACGGCCGACGCGGTCTTGCGAGCCGATCGCGCGATGCCCCTGGCGGAGGCGGTGATCGGCCCGTGGACGCACGAGGGAGACGAATCCGCGAGCCCGTTCGGCGCGCGCGAGGGCGCCGCAGTGGACCTCGACGCCGTCGTCGCGTTCTTCGACCGCCACTTGAAAGGGACGGCGCCGCCTGCCCCGAAGCGTCGCTACTGGGTCGCCGGCGCGGAGGTGTGGCGCGAGGCAGACGCGTGGCCCACGACGCGCCCCGCGGCCTATTCGCTGGCCACGGGCGGGGAGCTGGTACGCGGGGAGGCCCCGCTCGCGGCGCGGCTCGACGTCGACTTCCAGGCGACCACGGGGACGAAGAACCGCTGGGTGACCGGCCTCTTGCGCCCGGTCGACACAGGCGACCGCGCGAAGGCCCGGGGGCTCCTGTCCTTCGACCACGCGCCGCTCGCGGATGCGCTGTCGGTCTTCGGCGCGCCGGTGCTGCGCTGCCGGGTCACGCCGGACGGCGAGGAGTCCGCGCTCTTCGTCTACCTCGAGGCGAAGCTCGCGGAGGGGCCGATGCGGCTGCTCACCGAGGGGGTCGCGCGCATTCGTGGCGGCGACGTCGAGGTGCGTCTGCGGGCCATCGCATTCGAGCTGCCGCCCGGCGCGACGCTGCGGGTCTCGCTCGCCGGCGCCGACGCCGACACCTTCGAGCGCGTCCCCGCCGAGGGGCCGCGCTCGCTGAGTTTCTCCGCCCCCTGCGCGATCGAGCTCCCCGTCGTCGCTCCTTGAGGGCGAGGCCTGACATGGCCTTCGAGACATGTTTCGGCCGCGAGCTCACGCTGGGAGCTGCGAGCCAGCGTCCACAGTCGCGGCTGGCGCGGTCGCGGAGGTCGCCGAGGCCGGTCCGCGAACTGGCGCTCGCCGAAGACCGTGTGCGGGCCGACGCCGACCTGCCAGGTCGCACGTGGGGATGTCGACCGCATTGCCGTACGAGAGGGGCGGACGGCAGCGACAGCTCCTGCGAGGACGACGGCGCCGCGACCGGGACAGCCGTGCCATGGGGGAGCGCACAAGCGGGCCCTCGGCAGGCGTGCAACTCCCCGTAACGGCGAGACAACCTCACCATGGCCCGGGCGCTGCAATCTGCGCCGGGCATGCGCAAGACCCCTCTCCTTCGTCGCTTCATCCAGGGCACCGCGGTCGTCGGCGCGTGTGTCCTTTCGCTTGTCGCCCCGCGCGTGTCGGAGGCGTGCTCGCCGGCCGACCCGGCGGTCCAAGGCACCTTGCCGGTCGAGGGCGGCACCCATCCGGGCAACGCCGCGCTGCTGTTCGACGGCTTCAGCATCATCATCACCGACGACGTCACGGTCACGGTCGACGGCGAACCCGCGACGCTGGTCACGGCCCCGTGGAACAACGACGTCCCCGGGCTGGCCGCGTTCGTCGAGCCGGCGCCGATGGAAGGCCAGACCGTGGTGGTCTCCGGCAGCTTCTGCCCCGACTGCGAGATCACCACGCTCACCTATACCGCCGGGCCGCACGACCTCGCCGCCCCGGTGCCGGTCGTCGACCAGGCGCTGGTCGGCATCTACGATCACCGCGACTTCGTGTCGGGCGGCGGTGATTGCCAGAGCGACAGCGACCTGACGTTCTACGTCCACCTCGATCAGGTCGGGCCCGGCCCCGGCGAGGTCCCCACGCTGTTCACGGTCGCCTGGGACCCCGACGGCGAGGGCGACGCCGGCTTCCGCAGGACCGTACGCGCCGACAGCGAGTCGCTGGTGGTCAGCCTGTCGGTGACCGCCGCGCAGCTCGCGGGCAACGATCCGCTCGAGGACGTGTGCCTCGAGGTCCGCGCGATCGACCTCGCCAACAACGCCGCCGAGCCGTTCACGCTGTGCCAGCCGTGCTTCTTCCGCAAGGACGACATCGAACAGACCGTCGACACCCCGGCCGAGCCGGACTGGACCGAGGCCGAGGGCGTGCCGGGGAGCGCCTGCGCCAGCGACGAGGCGACGACGGGCGACGAGGAGACCGGCGGCGCGGAGACGACCGGCGATCCGACCGAGGGCCCGACGACCAGCGCCGGCAGCGACACCACCGGCGACACCACCGGCGATACCACCGGCGACAGCGCCACCGGCGGTGAGGACGACGGCGACAAGGGCTGCGCGTGCAGCAGCAACGGCGGCGAGCCCGGCGACGCGGGCCGCTTCCTCCTGTTCGTGCTCGGCCTCGGCCTCGCGCTGGTCAAGCGCCGCGGGTGAGCGAGCCCCGCGTCGACCTGCGGTCGTCCGTGCGACGTCCGACGCCGCCGCCTGCGACCTCGGCCTAAGGTGGGCTGTGCACCGGCGCCGCGGCGGCTCATGTCTCTGTCTCCTGCTCCTCGGCTGCGCTCGCGTCGACCTGTCCGCCCCCGAGATGCAGTGCGCCCGCAGTCACGACCTCCAGGCCTGGGCGGACGCGGTCGACCGCGCGCGCGAGGCCGCCGGCGGGCTCGTCGAGCTGCGCGCCATCGGGCTCGCGGCCGCCCGCGCCTCGACCTGCGCGATCGACCAGGAAGGAGCCCTATGGTGTTGGGGACAGGTCGATGAGGACATGTTCACGGTGCCGCGTCGCATCGACGTCGACCAGCCGGCGCGCGCCATCGACGGCACCGCAGCGTTCGACGCCGGCTACGCCGCGCTCCTCGCCGACGGCTCGGTCTTCCGGTTCGGCCGGGAAGTCCGCGACGATGACCGCCTCACCTTCCCGCGCCCGCCCACCACGCTCGCCATGTCGCAGAGCGTCGTCCTCGTCCGCCTCGAGGACGGGAGCTACGCCTGCGACGACGGCGGCGAGCCGTGCCGGCATCACGACGAGCGAATCGGCGACGGCACTCGCCTGTGCCTCGCCAACCTCCACGACTCCGCGTTGTCGGCGCCCGAGAATTGCTCCGGCAGGCACGACCACGTCGCCCGCATCGTCGAGCTCGGGCCGCGGATCCGCGTGTGCGGCGACACCCGGCCGTGGCCCGACGACTGCGGCGACGACCTCGTCCAGCGCGTCACCACCGAGCTCGACGTCTGTGAGCTCCGCATCGACGGCGCGGTGCACTGCGCCGGCGTGCACACGGACTGGCTGAGCGGGACTCTCGGGATCCCACGGCCCGTCGGCGACGATCCGCGCGTGCGCATCCCGCTCCCCGAACCCGCCACCGCGATCGCTGCGGGCTCGCACCATCTGTGCGCGCTCGGCCGCAGCGGGCGCGTCCTGTGTTGGGGCCACAACGAGCGCGGTCAAGTCGGCATCGGGCCGATCGGCGTCGACGTCGCCCCGGGCCCCGTCGCGGGGCTCCGCGATGTCATCAAGATCGGCGTCTTCGACACGACGGTGTGCGCGCTCGATCGCCGCGGCGATGTGTGGTGCTGGGGCGCCGCGCCCGACCGCGCGCGCTACCCGGTGAACGCGTGCATGCCTCACGTCGCGACTCCGACGCGCTTCGGCCACACGCGACGGCCGTCGCGCGTGGAACACCTGATCGCCGATCGCCACGACGTCTGCCTCGGCTTCGAGGGCGGGCGCACGCGCTGCTTCGGCGCCAGGCGACGCGAGTTCGACGTCGACCCCGACGAGTTCTTCCTGCGCGAGCGGCCGCACTGCGCCGTGTGGAACGAAAGAGGCGTCGTATGCGGCCACACCGACCCTGCGCCGGTCCCTGGCGCCGAGTCGGCCAGGGACGTCGACACCGGCTCGCGCGTCGCCTGTGCCCTCCTGTACGACGGCACGGTCACGTGCTGGGGCGGCGAGCGGCGCGGCGAGCTCGGCCGCGGATACCTCGCCGAGGTGCTCACTCCGCAGGTCGTGGCGATCCCGGAGCGCGCGCCGTGAGGCTGCTGCTCGCCCTCGTGCTGCTGACCGGCTGCGCGAGCGCAGCGACCCTCGAGCAGCGGAGCGCCCGCGGCGAGCTCGCCGAGGGTTGTCTCGGCAAGATGCGCGAGCGGCCCCTCGTCCCCGCCGCAGACACCCACGTCATCCGCATGCTCGTCGAGCCGGGGTGGAAGCGACCGACCGCGCATCGCGTGGTCGTGCATCCGCGCGGCAGCGGCACTCTGGTCTTTCGCAAGCTGAACTGGTGCGACAGCGAACGGCCCTGGCTGATGGCGGCGCGGCGCGTGCACCTCACGCGCCGCCAGGTCGCACGCCTGCTCGCCCTGCTCGACGAGATGCACTTCTGGTTCGTCGGTCCGGACATGACCCGGTCCGGCGCCTACCATCCGACCTTCCTGTCCCTCGAGGTGACCCGGGACGGGCGCCACCGCGAGCTCTGGGGTCACGCCGTCGATCGCCAGCTCTGGGCCGTCGCGCAGCTCCTGGCCCGCTACGCTCGCCTCGCCCGCTGAGCCCGCGGCTCCACCCGCGGTCCCTGATAATTTCAGAAACAGACCAGGAGGGTCCTGCCGGCAGGCGATGCGCTCCCTCGCGGTCTCGCCGAGGCGCAGGTCCGCTCCGTGAGCGAGCCCCGAGTGACCGCCGCGTCGCCCCCGGCGGCCCGCCCGTGACACGCCCGTCAGAGGCCCGCCACGGGTACCGGCGAGGCCGTCGGACCAATTTCGGAATTATTCAACGATCTCGGCGTGGCACGCTCCTCGCTTTGAGCGCCGGCATGCCCGCCACCTTCCGCGCTGCCTTCACCTTCGCCGCTCTCGCTCTCCCCCTCGTCGCGTGCGACGCCAAGCCCGAGCCTGGTGACTCCGCGGCCGACTCCCAGACCACCGCGCCCGAGGACACCACCGGCGAGACCACCCAAGGCGCGGAAGATCCGACCGAGTCGACCACCTCGACCACGGGCAACGAGGACAGCGCCACCGAGGGCAGCGCCACCGCGGGCGCCACCTCGACCACCTCCTCCCAGCCGAACGACGGCTCCTGCAACGAGGAGGCCTACGGCGACTCGCGCGCCTGTGACGGCGGCATCCAGTACTGCGCCATCGACTGGGCCGAGCCCGAGTACCATTACTTCTGGGGCCCCTGTCGCGCCGACTTCCAGTGCGTCCCGGGTCAGCAGGACGACGGCTGCACCTCGTGCCAGCTCAACGAGCAGGGCGTGCCCGTCCTGATCGACGAGTGCGGCGGCGACTCCGAGACGAGCACCCCGCTGGTGCTGAGCTTCGGCGGCGGACCTGTCCGTTACGACAGCTCGGCCGCCGCCTTCGACCTCGGGCCGCAGTGCGGCGCCACCGACTGGCCGACCGCCGAGACCCCGTGGCTCGCCCTCGACCGCGACGGCTCCGGCGCGATCGAGACCGGCCGCGAGCTGTTCGGCAGCGCCGTCCGCCTGCGCCGCGGCGTGCTGGCCGACAACGGCTTCCAGGCGCTCGCCGAGCTCGACCAAAACCGCGACGGCAAGCTCACCGCCGCCGACCCCGACTTCGCCCGCCTCGTCCTGTGGGCCGACGGCGACGCCGACCGCCGCTCCACCGCCTTCGAGCTCACCCCGATGAGCGCCGCCGGCATCGTCGAGATCAGCCTGACCTACCGCGAGGACAGCCGCTGCGACGGCCGCGCCAACTGCGAGATCGAGCGCGCCGCCTTCACCTTCCGCGACGACCTCGGCCGCGAGCGAGTCGGCGACATCGTCGACGTCCACCTCGCCTGCCAGTGACGCGCCCGCTCCGTCGCGCCCCGGGCCGGGCTCTCCGCCCCGGCCCGGGTGCGCGCGATGGGCCACGGCTGCACCATTCACAGGAGTGCGCCGAGCCTGTCCTTCGGGACATCCGCTTCGTGACTGCAGCTACGCGCACGGTCCTGCTCCATCACTCGTGGCATTCCTGTCGCAGTGGAGGCCACGACCGACACGACTGCGATCGGCGCTCCCGGGGAGCCGCCCCCGACGGCCCCCGACGCCCTCCCTGGCAACATCACCGCCGAGGCGCGGACGACCCGCCACGGCGACTCGTCGACGTGAAGATGCGTTCGCGCCGTGCTCTGGTGATACCGGCGCTCGCGGCTCGTGCGGGCACGGCGGCCGTATCGCGGTCACCGCGGGACGCCCGTCGCCGGGACCCGCGAATTCACACGCTGAACCCGCAGCACTCGCTCGCCTTGTCGGGCAACGCCTCGTGCGTCGCGCACACCCCCATCGCCGGGCACGTCACGCCGGTCGGCACGCCGTCGATCGAGCATACGCACTCGTCTTGGTCGCACTCCATCGTCTTCGTCGGCTCGTCCGGGCAGAGGATCTCGGCCGAGCACACGGTCCCCTCCACGTCGCCGCCGAACGCCGCCCCGCACGTCCCGGGGAAGCAGAGCGACTCGAACACGTCGTTCAAGTCGTCGCATGGCCAGGGTAGATCGGGGTCGATCAGTCCCATCAAGTCCTCGCACGTCGATCCCGCGAGGCACTGCAGGTACGCCTGCGTCGCGTCCAGGCACTCCCCCTCGTCGAAGCCGAGCTCCGCCGCGCAGGCCGACGCACAGCCCGGATCGGGCCGCCGGGCCATGCACGCCTGGGTCTTGTCGCAGTACGCCGCGCAGTCCTCCTCGATCGTCGAGCCGCCGGTCGTCTCCCCCGTCGTCTCGTTCGTCGCAGAGGTCGTCTCGCCGGCCGTCGCCGTCGTCGTCGCTTCGCTCGTCACCGTCGCCGCCGTCGTCGGCTCCGTCGTCGCTTCGCTCGTCTCCTCCGTGATCGTCGAGCCGGCGGTCGTCGGCTCCGTCGTCGCGTCCCCGCTCCCCCCGCTCTCCCCGCACGCGGGAGCCAGAAGGAGCGCGAAGAGCGTCGATGCCAGGGTCGATGAGGGTTTGCCGGGGATGGGTCGCATGCCCATCACTTGCCCGGCACCGCGGCGGTCCGTCAGCCGTGACGCGATCATTTCTCTTCGTGCAGCGAACGGCCCGATTCTCGCTCGCACACCGCGCGTCGCTCGCGGCGAAGCGCCCCGTGAACCGCTTCCTCTACCCATTGGCGACGCCTGCGTCGCCCATCCCAGTGGCTCCCGCGACCCGCGCGGCCCCGATCGCCACGGACGGCCGTCACTTACCTGTCCTTCGAGACATCTTTCGTTCCTCGCGCCCGTACGCGCCCGCAGAAGCGCCTGCGCGAGCTCGTCCCCGCGCGGGCGAGGGCCTCGCGCGGCGCTCTCTCCCGCGTGAATCCCACGCGCGGCTCGCAGCTTTGTCCCGGAGCGCCGAGCCCGCGGAGTCTGGAAGGCGCCGTTGAAAATGTTGCCCCATCGGGTCCGACGGCGCCGGGCGCGGCCGGCTGGCAGGAGCCGGCCCCGCTTCGCCGATATCGCTACTCCTGGTCGGCCTGGCGGACGATCCAGCGATACCTCGGGCCGCAATTGATGCAGGTCCAGATCTCGGCCTGGCCGACGACGATGTCGTAGCGCTCTCCGCCGGCGAGCAGCTGGCCGCGGTTCTCGTCGAGGAGTTCGAAGCTGGGGCCGCCTTCGTGGGTGAACACGAGCCCCAGGCGCTCGACCAGATCCGCGTTGGGGTTGGCGCAATCAGGCTCGCAGAGCGGCTCGCAGATGTTGTCGTCGACTTCGATCGTCAGCGGGGCGAGGTTGGCCTGCGGACGATCGGCGACGTCGAGGTCGAGACCGGCGAGCAGCAGCGACTTGTTCGCGCCGCGCAGGGTGAACCAGCTGCCGCCGACGATGTCGATGCCGTCCCCCTTCCAGAACGCGGCGAGCTCGACGGCGTCGCCGACGACGACCTCGACGATGAAGTCGGCCGGGCCCGTGACGCGCAGGGCGATCGGCATGTCGACGAGCTCGCCCTCGCTGCAGCGGAGGGCAATGTCGATAGTGCCGCCCCCGTCGGCCACGGACTGCACGGCGCAGTCGCCGGCGCTGATGTGCTTCTCCTCGGGGTACGTGTCGACGTCGATCGGCCAGTCGCCGAAGTCGATCGTCACCGAGGCCTGGGCCGCGGGATCGGGGGCCTCGCAGGCGGAGGGCGAGAAGCCGGTGGTCGCGGAGTCAGTGGGGGCGGGCCCGCCGGTCTCCGTCTCGCCGGCGCTGGTCTCCGTCTCGCTGGCGCCGGTCTCCGTCTCGCCGGCGCCGGTCTCCGTCTCGCCGGGGTCCGACGACGACGAGCCATCGGTGTCCGAGCCGTCGACGGGGTTGGCGCCGACCTTGGTGTGGAGCACGCACCCGGGAGCCACGAGCGCGACGAGGACGATTGCGGGGATCGATAAGGAAATGCGGGTGAAGAAGTTCATGCTCATCACTTGCCCGGCACCCGCGGCGGCCCGTCATCGGTGCAGCGATAATTTTCGTGACGACGGGCGATCGCTGAACCGGGGTGCCCCACGAGCAGCCCGCGCGCCGCCGACTCCGCGGCCTCGACCTGGCCCTGATGACAGAGCGCCTCGACCCGCGCAGCCTCGCGGGCGTCCGCCAGGGCGCCGCGCGGGAACTCGCGGGCGTGCCGGGCCAGGAGCTCGAGCGCGCGTGCCGGCGCGTCGGCGGCGAGTCGGGCCTGATCGAGCAGCTCGACCTCGCGGGCGAGAGCGTCGGACTCCGGCGCGGCCGCGTCCGCGGCATGGGTGGCGACGACCGCCGGGATGGACGGAGCTTCGGCCGACGGCTCGGGCTCGGGTCCGCCGCGGGCGAGCGCCACGACGAGCGCGCCTCCGGCGGCCGTGACGAGCGTGGTGGCGAACCACGCGCGCGCCGTGAACCACGCGCCGAGACCGACGCTCGCGGCCGGCTCGCCGAGCAGCGGCAGCACCAGCGCCCAGTTGCGCTGCGCGGCCTCCGGCGGCGGCGTGTGGCGCTCGCGCTCGGCGGCCACGCGGGCCTCCAGCTCCTGCGGACTCACCAGCGCCTGCAGCTGGGCCCGCGCGAGGCGTAGCCGCGAGTACACGGTGTTGAGCGGCTGCCCGAGCTCGGCCGCGACTTCGGGCCCGCTCATGCCGAGCAGCTCGACCATCTCGAACACGGTCCGGTTACCGGGGCCGAGCCGGCCGAGCAGGTGGTCGAGCTGCTGCGCGGCGTCGACGCGCTGCTGCGGCGACTCGGACGGCGGCGGCAGGAGGCGCAGCGCCTCCGCCCGACGGGCCCGCCGCGACGCGCTGCGCCGGTAGTGAGAGGCGACCCTGCGGGTCACGCCGTACAGCCAGGCCCGCGGCGAGACCTCGTAATCGAGGTGGTCCAGCCGGCGGTACGCGGTGAGGAACACCTCCTGGACCGCGTCGTCGACCGCCTCCGGCGGGACGCCGAAGCGCCGCGCCGACGCCCACACGAACTCGAACTCGCGGCGGTAGATCGCGTGGAACTCGCGCGCGCGCTCGACGTGCGGATCGGTGGGAGAGGACGCTTGCATGCTGCTCCGAATCGATTGCCCGGCACGCGCGGCCATCCGTCACCGCGGATCGCGGAGCCGTACTTCGACCCCGAAGAGCAGCCGGCCGGACGCCGGCGCGGGCGTGAACAGCGGCACCGGGGGGCCCGGATCGCGCACCTCGAAGCCCGGCCGGACGAGCCCTGCGACCAGCTGCAGCGCTCCCCACAGGCTGAAGCGCTCGCCCAGCCGCACTGCGACGCCGGCCCCGGCGACCGCCGCGAGCCACGGGACGGTCGTCGTGCGCGCGTCGGGGAGGTCGCGCGCAGCTCCGCGCATGCCGCCGAGCTCGAGGCCGCCGCACAGCGGGACCTCGACGCGCCCGCGGCCCGGTCGCGCGCAGCCGAGCACGGACGCGGCGGCGAGCGAGGCCCGCAGCTCGCCGAGGGGGGTCGTGGCGGTGCTCGGCGCGAGGTAGACGCCGTGCAGCTCCAGCCGGGCCCACCGCCACAGCAGCCCGACCGCCAGGCCGACCGCGCCGGTGACCCCGGGCAGCGCGCCGATCTCGGGACCGCCCTGGACCCGCACGAAGCCCCCGATCGCGCGCCGCGGCCTCGACTTCGGCGGCTCGGCAAGAACCGCCTCGAGCTGCCGCTGCTCCGCGGTCCAGGGCGCCGACACGGGCACGTCCGTGGCCGCGGGGCCCTCCGCCGACGCGCTCTCCGGCGCCTCCACCACTTGGACCTCCGCCGCGCCCTCCACTTCGCTCGGCGGCGCGTCCCCGGCATCGCCCGGCGGCGCGTCCCCGGCCGGCGGCGCGCCCTCCACTTCGCTCGGCGGCGCGTCCCCTGCCCCGCTCGCGCCCGCCTCGGCCTGCGGCGCGCCTGCGGCCTCTCCCGCCGGTCCCGCGCCAGGAGACTCGCGTCGAGGCGCTCGAGCGGCGCGCGACGGCGCGGTCGGCACGGGCGCGCGCGACGGCGCGGCCGGCTCGACCGAGGACGCGCGGATCGCCGTCACCGCCAGGACTGCGGTCGCGTCCGTGAGCGCCGCACAGGTCGTCGCGGTCAGCGTGCGCGACTCCTCGGGCCCACCGGCGCGCAGGCGCAGGCGCAGGCGATACGGCGGCGGATTCGCGTGGGTCGTGACCGCGCCGTCGATCGCCAGCTCGCCGGCCCGCAACGGCCGCCCGAGCCGGGTCTCGATCGCCTGCAGCAGCGCGCTGCGAGCGGGACAGGACGCCGGTGCCCGCCAGGTGATCGCGGCATGGTCCGCCGGCGGCGACGACTCGGGCACCTGGGCGACGGCCAGCAGGCCCGCGAAGGTCGATCGCAGCAGCATGAAGCGACGCCCGACGGTAGCACATCCGGTGGCGTGCCTCGCGGGTGTGAGCATGGACGACCTCGGCTTCGCGCTGCCGATGCCAATGCCGTTCACCGCGATGGCACGACCACCGCCCTGGCCACTTCGCCGGCTCGCGTGCACGCTTCGCTCGATCTCTGGTATGGAGGCACAATGGCTCGATGCGCTCTCGCGGCCCGCGTCCTTTGTTTCAACGAAAAGGGCCGCGCATCAGTGATGATACTCCGGAGGATGATCCCCGCATGAAAGCATTCCTGCTGTGCGCGGAATCCTGTGACTTCGACGATCCGAGCTCGTCCCATGATTGAGTCGCCCCCAAACACCCGGCGCGGCGGACAGGCGCTACTTTGGCTGGCGGCCTGGTCGCTGGGGTGCGGCGCGACGACGGACGACCCGCGGCCGCCGCTCGAGTGGCACGGGGAGCGGGTCTCGCTCGGGACGGACCTCGTCGACGAGGTCTGTCCCGGCACGCTCGCCGCCCTCGATCGCGGCATCCTGCAGATCGAGGCCGAGCTGGGGCTGGCGGCCAGCTCGGAGCGGATCTCGTTCTGGGCGCTGACGTCCGACCTCCTCGAGCAGATCGGCGTCTGCCCTTCGGGGCGGGGTTGCGCGCTGCGCAGCATCGTGTACTTGAGCGGCGGGGGATTTCAGCGGTCCTACCTCCACGAGCTCGTCCACGCCCGACAGCGGCAATTGGTGAGCTCCAACAAGCGGCTCTTCGAGGAGGGGCTGGCGACCGCGCTCGGCGGCGGCGGCGGTTGTCTGGCGTACGAGGACTGCGCCCGCGCCGAGCTCGACGACCTGTTGTCGATCTCGACGTCCGGGGAGCTCGGCCTGCCCGGGTATACCGCCGGCGCGGACCTCGTGCACGGCATGCTCGCGGAGCATGGGCCGGCGGAGGTGCTCGCCTTCCTGGCCGAACTCGAGCGCGACACGCCGCCGGCCGAGGTCCGGAAGCGGTATCAATCGCGGTTCGGCCGCTCGCTGACCGACGATTATTCGGCGTACTTGCGCGGCCCGCTGTCGACGTACACGCCTGCGCAGCTCGAGTGCGACGCGCCGGCGGCCCCCGTCGCCGGGCCGGCGGGCGGGATCCTGCTGCAGGCCGACATGGATTGCGGCGATCCGCAGGTCGTCGACGACTTCGCGCGCGCGAGCGAGGGCGATCCGCCCGGCGGGCTGGTCGAGTGGACCTTCGTCGTCGAGCCCCGCCACGCCGGGGTGTACACGCTCTCGGGGTCGACGCCGGCCGCGAACACTCTGAGCCTGCGTCGGTGCGCGCCTCACGGTTTTGTCTGGGAGCACCTGGCCGACGAGGGGCCGTGGACCCTGGCGACGAATCTGCCGCCGAACCCGCCGCGAACGATCGTCCTCGGTCCGGGCCTGCACCAGATCGTCTGGCGTGATTCCCTCGACCAGGGGGCGCGCCTCGACCTCCGACTCGTCCCGGCTTGCACCTTCGAAGCCCAGGATTGTCCCTTGGGCCAGCAGTGCACGATCTGGAACGCTTGCGAGCCGCAGGTCGAGCAGCCGGCGCCGCTCGGCGCGACGTGCTCGGACGACGGCCCGACGCGCGCCTGCGAGGCCGGGGCGCGGTGCGTCGGCGGCGTCTGCACCGCGGAGTGTGACGCCACCCGGGAGTGCGCCCCGGGCTCGGGCTGCGCGCGCATCCGCGTGTGCGGTGGCGACTGCGACCTCGTCGCGCAGGACTGCCCCACGGGGTCGACGTGCTTGCCGGCCGCAGATCCGGCCCGGACGGCCGCGGGCAAGGGGCAGTGCGTGGCCGCGGGCGCGGGCGAATTCCTGGCCGGCTGCGATCGACGCGAGGGCGGCTGCGCGGAGGGGCTCAGCTGCGAATTCGTGCGGGTCTCCGGGCTCCCCGACGAGGCCGGGTGCGCGGACGACGACCGCGAGGGCTGCTGCGTGCCGCTGTGCGATCCGTCCGCGGCCGACCCCGGCTGCCCCGAGTCCGTGCCGTTCTGCGATCCGATCGCGGACGGGCCGGCCGGGGTCTGTCGCACGCAGTATTGACGGCCAAGTCAATGGCCCAAGGGACATGTTCTCATGAACATGTCCAAAGGACCATTGGGTCACTGCGGGATGACGTCGAGGTCGAGGCCGCCCGGGTACCAGTAGCTGCCGAAGTCGATCACGCCGTACACGCTGATGCCGACCTTGGTGTCGGAGGTGACGGTGTGGCTGCCGTTGCCGGCGTTGCTGAGCTTGACGTGGGCGAGCGAGTAGCCGCTGGCGCCGATGGCGGTGAAGTTGTTGACCGCGGCGCCGTCGACCTGGACCGTCGAGTTGTTGGGGGCGATGATGTCGACGAAGTTGGCCTGCCAGCCGGTCTGGGCGTAGAAGAGGTAGCTCGAGCGGAACTGCTCGCTCGGCACCGCGACCAGCATCGCCGGGTCGGAGGTGCCGTAGCCGGCGCTCTGGCCGACCATGTACTCGGTGACGAGGATCTTCTTGTCGGCCTCGACCACGTACTTGTTGGTGCTCTGGCCGATCTCGACGAAGTCGCCGGCCTTGGCCAGGACCTTGTTGACCGGCTGGTCGGGCGTGAAGGTGAGCGTGGTGTTGTCCTCGCTGGCGACGATGCGGACGATGACGGCCTTCTCGAGCGCGTTGTTGGGTTGCTGCACCGGCGGGGCGACGATGTACTTCTTGGCCAGCGCCTCGATCGGGAACATCGACTCCTCGAGGTGATCGCAGGCGGTGATGCCGATCGGGACCTGCGTGCAGTCGTGGCCGCCGATCACCTGGACCGGCTTGTTGGCGGTGACGATCGACCCGGTCGGGTCGCCGCCGTTGGCCGTGGTGATCTGCAGGACGTCGCCGTCGTTGAGCGTGATGTTGTTGCCGTTGCCCTGGGCGTCGACGCCGCCGCCGGCCTGGGTCGGCACGCCGTTCTTGGGCGCCTTGACGTTGACGACGGTGCCGTCCTCGTGCGCGGTGATCGAGATGAAGCCCGGGTAGGGGTTCCAGTGGTTCCAGGCGGCGACGAGGTAGTTGCCGGTCCAGGTGTTGACCGGCAGCAGGAGCGAGGCGTCGTTGGTGACGTCGGCGTTGAGCGGGTTGAACTGGTAGACGGTGACCGGCTGGGTCGAGCGCAGGCGGTAGGCGCCGTCGGTGATCTTCACCGTCGGGCCTGTCCCGTTGGTCAGCTCGGTGACCCACGGCAGGTTGATCACCGCGACGCTGTTGGCGGCGACCATCTGCTGCACGACCTGGTTGGCGCCGCGGTGGACGGTCACGGTCGCCGAATTGCCGGTGGTGTTGGCGACCGCGACCGCGTAGGGGTTGGCGGGGCCGACGAAGACGTCGAGCTGCTGGGTGACGACGGGGTAGTACTCGCAGCCGATGTACGAGGTGCCGATGTTGGCGCAGGCGCCGACGCACTGGCCGAAGTTGGCGTCGCACGACAGGCCGAGCAGCGGGTCGCAGCTGTCGCCGGCGACGAAGCCGTCGCCCTGGTCGTTGCAGACCAGGACCTGGTTGCCGTCGCACTTGGTGGCGCCGGGGTCGCAGGCGACGCAGCCGAGCGGCTCGACGCACAGCTCGGGGCACGGCGTCTCCGACTTGAACCCGCCCATGCCGTCGCAGACCTGCGCGACGTTGCCGCTACACTGCACCTGGTCCTCCGCGCACGGCTGGGGACCGGTGGTGCTGGTGGTGTCGTCGGTGGTCCCGTCGGTGCTGGGCTCGGTGGTGCCGGTCGAGGTGCCGCTGGGATCGGTGGTGCCGGTCGAGGTGCCGGGCTCGTCGGTGGTGCTGCTGGTGACCGGGCTGGTCGTCGAGGTCGTCGGGCCGCTCGTGTCGCTGCCGGCCGAGTTGTCGGTGGTGCTGCTGGTCGGCGAAGAGGTCGAGCCGGTCGGGTCCTGCGTGTCGACCCCGCTCGAACCCTGGCTGGTGCTCGTGGTCGTGCTGACGCCGGCGGTGATCGAGACGACGCCGGTGCCGTCGTCGCCGCAGCCGGCGAGGGAGGTGATCAGGGCGGTGGCACAGAGATGGCGCATTCCAGGGCGGAGCATGTAGTTGTCGGTATCACGACCCGACCTGCGACTCCATCCCATGCGGATGCGTACTGCGCTCGAAATTGTCCGCTCGCCGTCCGCGCGTTCGCCACGGCGGGGCCCGTCCGGGCCTCCGAGGGGCGTGGCGTTCGCCTGAACGAGGCGGAATCCTTCGCGCGACGAGTGGCGCTCGCGCGCTCGCGGCTCGTCCTGCCGCACGTGCAGGGGTCGCCGAATGCTCCTCCGAAGGACCCCGACTCGGCGGTGCCGTCCGACTCGCTGGACCCGCCCGGTGGGTGTTCACGCGCGCGTCCTCACCGGCCGTGCAGGGCCGCTCCTCGCGGGACCCAACGACAGCGGAGCAAGCATGAGACGTCGTGAGCTCCGGGCCCGGCTGGCTGGGCATGCTCCTGCTGGGGCACGGCCGGCGCCGCGCTCGACGAGCGCGACATGTCCATGAGGACATGTGTCGTGAATTCGTCGGTGTGATGATTCCGTTCGGACAGCGGGCGGCGCACGACCTGGCCGGATCGGCAGGCTCGGCCTCGATGGTCCGTGAACGAGCGAGGCCGAGGCACGCCCCGCGAGGCTCAACGGCGCCGGATGGGCGGTGCGCGGGCGTCGTTCGCCATCGACCCCAGGCCGCATCCTGGGGGCGCCACGTGATTCAGGGGTCGTCTTCGAGCGGCGCGTCGGACGTCCAGCCATGCTGCGCGCGGACCTCGGCGGCCCATGCGTCGAGGTCCGCGACGGTCGGGGCCGCGGGCGGCGAGGCGGCCAGGCGGGCCGCGATGGCGGCGCGCAGGCGGTCCTTGCCGCGGGCGAGCTGGCTGCGCAGCGTCGGCTCGGCGATGTCGAGCAGCAGCGCCGATTCGCGGCTCGTGAGGCCGCTGAAGTACCGCAGCTCGAGCACGACCTGGTCGTGGAGGGGCAGCTGGCGCAGGGCGTCGACGAACACCTGGGCCTGGCGCCGCGCCATGACGATCGAGCTCGGCGAGGCCGGAGCGAGGTCGTCGACGCACAGCTCGGTGAAGTCGAGGAGCTCGCGCTGCCGCTTGTATCGCTTGCGGATGTAGGCGTGCAGCACGTTGTGGGCGACGGCGTAGAGGTAGCGCCGGAAGCTCGTCTCGCCGCGGAACTGCGGCAGCGACTCGAGCGCGCCGAGGAAGGTCTGATGCACGAGGTCGGCCGGGTCGTCGCCGCCGGCGACCTTGTTGCAGAAGAACCGCGACATCTCGCGGTAGTGCCGGGAGACCAGCACGTCGCCGGCGCCCGCCTCCTTGTCGCGCCAGGCCCGCGCGAGCTCCCAGTCACCGGGCTCGGACATCCGCGCGAGTATACCCTCGCCCGGTCGACCGCTCGCCCGCGCCTCGAGCGCGTCGACCCGCCACGCCGCCACGCCGGAAGAACGCAGCAGCTCGCCCGAGCAGCGCCGCGTCGGCTCGCCGATCGGCTGCGAGCGCGCGCGGGCTCGCTCGAGCGGCCGGCGGCGACCGCCTCGACAGCGGCGCCTCTCGCGCGGCATCGCGCCGAAAAAAAGTTGCCCGGGCCCGCCGATCAAAGTCCGGGACGTCGACACTCGTCGATCCGCCGCGACGAGACCCGCCGGACGAGCGGAGCCGTCGCACCACGTCCATCCATTGAAACGACCATGCCTGGCGCGGGAACCCGGCCGACGACGCCGCGGCCGCGACGTCTGCCGTCAATTCATGTTTCGTCACCTTCGATCGATCGGGTCATCATGCGAGTCTCATTAAATCTCCGGAGCGCAACCGTTAAGACAGTTTCCCTCGGGTTCGCCGCCATCCTCGCGGCGACGGCCTGCGGCGACAGCGGCAGCAACAGCAGCGCGCCGGGCACGGACACGGCCGCGGCGACCAACCCGGGCCCGGGCCCGGGCAGCGGCAGCGACGGCGGGACCGTCCCGCAAGCCGATTGCGAGTCGCGCTGCGAGGCGCACGCGACCGGGTGCGACGTGCCCGAGGCCAACGTGTCGCAGATCTGCGGGGGCATCTGCGGCGATTCGCTCACCGAGGCCGCGCTCCAGTGCATCGAGGCGCTGCCCTGCTCGGCCGGCGAGGACGAGCTCGACGCGTGCGTGAACGACAACCCGGGCGGTTCCAGCGAGTCGGAGGGCACCTCCGATTCGGGGAGCCCCTCGGCGGGAGAATTCGGCGACCCCTGCACGTGCGGCATGACGAGCGGCGAGTGGGAGTGCTCCGGCTCGAACATCTGCGCCACGGGGCTCATCTGCGTCGGCGTCGGCAGCGACGCCGGCACCTGCCGCGGCCCGGTTTGCTGCGACAGCGAGAGCGACTGCGCGGACAAGCTCGGCAAGCAGGCGAACTGCGCCAGCGGGCAGAAGTGCACCTGCCGCGGCGAACTGGAGTGCGTCGGCGAGGCGTGCACCTGCGAGGGCGGCGCTCTGACGAACCGGGGTCTCTGCTATCCGGAGTGATCGAGGCGGACGATCGTCACGAGTGCGGCGAAAATCCGCGTCCAATGGGCGCTGCTGCAGATCCGGCATTCGTAGCAGCCCCGTGCCTGGGTTCCATCGGAGGCGCCTCGGAGGCGATCCTTCTCCGGCGACCTGCCAGACTCGAGCGCCATGATTGAACTGTTCCGCGGCGGCGCTGCTCGCCATCTCTTCCTCGGCGCGGTGCTCACATCGGCCTGTGCCCCGGCGATCGCGGAGCAGGTGGCGCAGGGCCGCTGGTACCCGGCCTGTCGTCGGGCCCGCGACGGCGAGACGCGGGCCGAGTTCGAGCGGGCGGTCCTCCGCGAGCTGGCGACGGCGCTGACGCTCGACGTACAGGTGCTCGACCGAGGCGCGCTGGGGCGCGAGCTCGGCGTCCCGATCGAGGGCGAGCTCGCCGACCAGGTCCTGCTGATGCGTTTCGTCGGCCACGTCGAGTCGACCCGAATCGAGGATGCACAGGTGCGGCTCGCGTATGTCAGCGACGGAGACCGATGGTTCGGGCACCCGCACTGGCGGAATGACCTCAAGGTCTGGGACGGCGGCGAGGCGGAGCTGTTCGCCGGGGACCACCAGGAGTTGCTGAGCGACCTCGGCATGGCCGAGCTGCTGCTCGCGCCGCTCGACGAACCGGCACCTCGCGGGCCCTTGAGCTCGCGCTTGATCGACAGCGTGCCGATCCCGTGGAGCGGAGGCGGCAATATCGGCGAGCTGCGCAAGCAACTCCACGGCAAGGCCGACGCCGAAGCGACGCGGGAGCACCGTGCGCAGCAACACGCGCGTGCGAAGGTCATGCGCAGCGACCCGGTCCACGGACCGGCCGCCACGCGCCTCGAGAAGCGGCTGGCGAGCGGCGAGTGGCTGCTCCTCCGGTGGGCCCACGGACGGACCTACCCGCGGTCGCCGGCGAGGATCGACGTGGAAGTGTCGGGAGTCGTCGTCGGCGCGGACGGGCAACAATGGGAGCAGTGCTACCTCCTGGCGACGCTGTCCATCGCGCTCGCAGGTCCGGGCGAGTTCGCCGCTCGCGCCGGGGCGTTGTTCGGCGGCGCTCCCCGTCTGCTCGCCGACCTTCCCTGGGATATCGAGCCATGGCGCCCGCTGTGAATCTCCGCGGCCGGACGGGCCTCCGTCGCTGCGACGCGGCCGAACACGGCCCAGTGGATCGCGCCGCCGTGTTCAGCCACCTGCTACGAGGACCACCGCCGCGTTCATCCTGAACGCGGCTTCGCGGCCCGTGAAGAGCGACGAATGCGAGGAGTGGGCGCTCACGGCCCTCCTCGCGGAGATGCCCCAATGACCACGATCCTCGGCCGCCCGATTCGGCGGCCACTCTGCGCGGCGCCTCTCGGGCGCCGCGCCCTCCCACGCACCACCGGCATGCCGACAATGCAGCGACTCTTCCTCGCCCTGGCCCTCGCGGCCGCGTGCAAGCCCATCCCCGTCGAATCGACGACTCCTGCAGGAGCGGCGGCGAGCCCCGACGCGGCCGCCGATTCGCAGCTCGCCGAGTTGGCGCGCCGGATCGATCCCGGACCCCAGCCGCCGCTGGGCGAGCTCTTCCCGGGCTGGCTCAAGGACCAGTTCGGCGTCGCGTCGACCGGCGAAGCCGCGTCCGACGCCGTGGTCGCCGAGGCGCGCGAGGCCGTCGCGGCGCTGGACTCGCTCGACCCCGACGACGGCGAGGGGCGGCTGCGCGGCGCGGTGAGGCTCGGACGCGGGATCGTCCTGGCCGAACAGGCGGTGGCGGCGGGTCGTTCGGACCCCGAGCTGCTGGCGGCGCTGGCGAAGGGCTATCGCGTGCTCCATGCGCTGCGGATGTTCGACCGCGACAGCGTCTTCGGCCAGGACTTCGCGCGGGCCTTCGAGGTCGTGCGCGCACAGGGTGTTTTCACGGGCGCGCAGCTCGCCGAGGGCCTCGACGCGCTACAAAAGGCGGCCGCGCTCGCGCCGGCGTTGCAGCTGCACGCGACCGCGCAGCTGCTGCGCGCGCACCCCGATCACCCGACAGTGCCGAACACTCTGGGGCGCGCCGCGCAGACGCAATTCGAGCGCCAGGACTTCGCCGCGTCGATCGAGCTGCGCCGGCGCTCCATCGCGCGCCTCGGACAGGCGAGCGCCACGGACCACGCGTCGCTGGCCCTGGCGTGTTACGCGGCCCTCGATCTTCATTGCGGTGACATGGCCCGGAAGACAGCCCATCAGCGCGGGGCCGAGGCCCCCGGCGAGGGCGGGGCCGCGCTGCTGCAGTGGACGCTGAAGCAGGTCGACGCGAGCGCCGAGGCGGCCCGCAGAGCGCTCGCGCTGGCGGAGGCGACGGGCGCGGCCGAGCTGAACGAGCGTGGCCACCTGCTCATCGCGCTCGGCCGCCTCGACGAGGCCGAGCGGCTGTTCAAGCGCCTGATCGAGGCCGACCCGCAGGACGCGCGACCGCGGACCGGGCTGGCGGTGCTCGCGTTGCGCCGCGGCTACGACGTCGAGGAGGCGGTCGCGCAGATCCGGGCCGGCCGCGAATTGCTGCACCGCGACCGCAGCTATTACGAGGTGGCGCTCGGCCTCATCCCCACGATCGAGGCCGGAGCGCTGATGGCGGAGATCGCTCGCACCGGCGCCGCGCCGAAGGACCTCGACCGCCGCTTCGACGAGGTGATGGCGCTGGCGACCGAGTTCCGCGCGTTCGACCCGGCGCGCGCGGCGGTGCTCGAGCTGATCTTCGCGGCGACACGCGAGGGCCTGGCGAAATTCATGACCGGCGACTTCGCTGCCGGCCTGGCGGTGACTCGCAAGCTGCCGGCGCAGGCCCTGGCGCTGACCCGCAAGTTCCCCGAGGTGAAGGACGTCTGGCGATTGCTGTTCGCGCTGGTCCCCGTGGTCCCCGACGGCGACAAGGCGCGGGCCCTGGCGCTGACGCCGGTGCCCGAGGCTCTGCGGACGGATCCCGACATTCGCCTGCGCCAGGTGCAGACGCTGCTGGACATCGCCGTGCGCTGGGAAGACGGGGTGGCGCTCGCGGCCGCGGTGCAGGCGGCAGCGAGCCTGCCGGCGGAGCTCGACGCCGACACGACCCCGACGATCCGCGCGACCCTCGACGCGGTGCTCGGCCTCCGCGGCGACACCGCGGCCCGGCAGCGTGCGCTGGCAGGATTCACTGCGCTGGCCGAGCGACAGCGCGGCAAGGCGCGGGCCCTGGCCCTCAACAACGCGGCGGTCCTGCGCGCGGCCGCGGGCGACGCGGGGGCGGCGATCAAGGACATCGAGCGGGCGCTGGAGGCCGCTCCCGGCGCCCTGGCGGCGCGTGTGAACCTGGCCGCGTTCATGTTCGCGGCGAACGACCGCGAACGCCTGCCCGAGGTGCTCGCGGAGGTCGCGTCCGCGACGCGGATCGCGGGGCTGCGGCTCCACGCGCTCGCGTGGCGGGCCGCGCTCGGGGACACCGGCCACGGCGATCCAAAAGCCACGCGCGCCGACTTCAAGAAAGCGCTGGCCGAAGAGACAGGCCGTGAATTCTTCGGGCGGCTGCTGCTCGGCCGCTGGGGCGCGATCGACGACGGCAACCTGCAGGTCGCGCTCAGCCACGCGCCGGACACGGGACTGCTCATTCGCTTCGACGTGACCCCGGCGTGGTGGCTGGTCGTGCCGGCCCCGACGTTCGCGGCGCTGGTGCCGGCGAAGCCGCCGAAGTCCGCGAAGCCGCATTGATGCGCTCCTCGGCCCGACAATCCTGCAGAGAACAAACCAGACACTTCGCTTTCGCCAGGTCGCCGGCGAGGGGCCGATGGGCGCGTCGCTCCACGGCTCGCGGTCCGCGACCGTCATGAGCCGGCGCATTGGCCCCCGACCGACGGGCGTCACCCTGTCACGCTCCGGCCCCGCCGGAGGCGCGCGACCGCGACGAAGCGGCCCAGATCCCGGCCGCGCATACGACCAGACTGCTCGGGCCGTCACCGGTCATCGCCCTGCGCAGCCACCAACACCCGGGGATCCCCGCCCATTCGCCCGTTTTCGCCGCGAGTTCGCCGCGATTCACAGCGGACGCGCGGCCGCGTCGGCGTTCTTTTTACCACGACTCAATTGTTTCCGACCCGGCCGCCACTGTTCTGACGAGAGCCGAGCCGCCGGCCGCGCGCCGAGCTGGCCCGTCTCCCTGGTTCGATCATTCCTGCGTTTGTCGTCGAATCAGCCAACCTCGCGCGGCTCATCCGCGCTCCTTGAGCATTCAGGAGGTCATCATCATGCGCTTCGCTCCCATGTTCTCTCTCGCGGCCGTCGTCCTGTCGTTCGGCGCCGTCACCCTCGGTGGAGCCCGCGACGCCCTCGCGGTCCCCTGCTGCGGCTCCTCGATTTGCCAGCAGGAGGTGCCGCCGCCGATCTGCTTCAATTGTACCCCCACCTGCGCCGATGAAGAGGAGAACTTCTCCTCGGAGGAGGTCGTCTACGACGAGGTCGACGCGGTGTGCCTCGTCCCTGCCGACGTCGAGTCGTCGCCCTGCGATGCTCCGCAGGAGTCGACCGACGACCACGCGTGAGCGGTCCGCGAACCGCGTGCGAGCCAACGAGCGGCTGCTCCCGTGACCGGTGTGTCGCGGGCAGCCGCCCGGCCCGTGGGTCAACCGCGGGCAGGCGCAGCCAGGGCCATCGTCGCTGCGATCACCGCGATTTGCATGACCTCGATGCCGAGGTCGAATGCGAGGAGGCCGGCGACCGGAGTGGCACCGATCGCTCAGCCGCTCGCAGGGCCGCGCTTGCGCGCCACGATGAACGGGCGGCGGTCCTTGCCCCTGGTGCCGTGATACTCGACCGCGAGGATCTCCAGGTCGTGTCGCGTCAGGGCGGCTTGCAGCTCGGATGCCCGAAAGGACAGCACGGGCGGCGCCTTGCCGAGCAGGCGCATCACCGGCAAGAGCACCTTGCCGAGGAGCGGGTTCATGTCGGCGATACAGGGCGTCTTGGAGATGAAGAGCCCGCCGGGCGCGAGGGCGTTCAGCGCCGCGGTCAGGGCCGCGTCGAGGTCCGAGACCAGGTGCAGGACGTTGAACGCCAGCACCGCGTCGTGGCGGGCCTGACCGAACTCGGGGGCATCGGCGTCGGCGACCTGGAACTCGAGGTTGGGCTGCGGCGCGGCGGCGAGCCTCTCGCGGGCGATGGCGATCATCTCCGCGGACACGTCGGTGCCCACGAGGCGCCCGCAAGAGGGCCCCAGGCGCAGGGCGGTGGTGCCCGTGCCGCAGCCGATCTCGAGCACCCGGTGCGCAGGGCCGAGCAGCGCCCGCGTGCGCGCGAGCGTCGCCTCGTAGGCCGCCATGTCCGCGACCGGATCGGCGGCGTACTTGCGGGCGATCTTGTCCCAGAAGCGGGCCTTGGCCGCCGTGGGGGAGGAAGGAGCACGGGTGTGGAGCGTCCCTGAGGTCATGTTGGAGGCGCCTCGCGGCGAGGTGCCGGAATCCTACTCATACAGGGCACGAGAGGAAGTGCGGTATTTTGCAGCCCGCTCATGCATCCGCGTATGGATCACCTCGACTGGAACCAGCTTCGCGCCTTCCTCGAGACGGCCGAGACGGGGTCGCTCTCGGCCGCCGCGCGCAAGCTGGGCCTGACGCAGCCGACCCTGAGCCGCCAGGTGGCCGCCATCGAGCAGCGGTTGGGGGTGACCCTGTTCGAGCGCGTCGGCAAGGCCATGCGGCTCACCTCCACGGGCCTCGACCTGCTCGAGCACGCACGCACCATGGGCAGCGCGGCCGAGGAGCTGGCGCTGATCGCCACCGGCCGCTCGCAGGCGGTCGAGGGCGTGGTCTCGATCTCGGCGAGCGACGCCGTGGCGGCCTACCTCCTGCCGCGCGCCATCCACCGCATTCGTCAGGTCGCCCCCCGCATCGTCGTCGAGGTCGTCTCGTCGAACGCCCTCAGCGATCTTCGCCGCCGCGAGTCCGACATCGCGGTTCGCCACGTGAACCCCGACCAGCCCGATCTGATCGCGCGGCTGCTCCGCGAGGCCACGGCCAGCTTCTATGCCTCCGAGGCCTGGGTGGCGGCGCACGGTCACCCTCGCACCGCCGACGAGGCCGCGGCGCACGACTTCATCAGCGCCGACCGAGCTGGCCGCTACCTCGAGCACCTCCGCGCTCTCGGCCTCCCGCTGACGACCACCAACTTCCCGCTGTACTCGGAGAACTCTGTGACCGCGTGGGAGCTGGTGCGCCAGGGCCTCGGCATCGGCGCGATGATGGACGACGTCGCTCGCCTGACGCCGGGCGTGGTGCGGGTGCTCGAGACGCTGGCCCCCGTGCGGTTCCCGATCTGGCTGGTCACCCACCGCGAGCTGCGGACCGCCCGCCGAATCCGCGTGGTGTTCGACGTGCTCGCCGAATACCTGTCCGCGCCTCGACCCGAAGCAGCCCATACCACCCCCGCATGAATGCTTCGTGCACGGCTCCCGGGATGTCATGCCACCAGCGAATCCCATGAACGTGTCCCTGGGCATGGCCTTCGTCGATCGTCTTCGGACCTGAGCCGTCGCGCGTCTCCCGAGACGCTCGTCGCCTCGACAGGAGCCCCTGGCCCGGCTACGCTCGTGGCGTGCCTCAGTACCGTCGGTGGGCGGTCTCGCTGCTGGTCGCCGGGTGCACCACCTCCGCGCCGGGTCCGTCCCAGCAAGCGCTGCCGCAACCCGCGGCGACGCCTGCCGCGTCGTTCACCGCCGCGGCGCTGCCCCGGAGCGCCGGGGTCCCCGCCGATCCCCACGCTCCGCTCGTGCAGGTGCGCCCCGTCGACGGCCAGCGCGCGCTGCTCCTGCAGCGGCGCGGCGAGCTCATCACCGACCTCTCGCTGTGGCGGTGGCCCTCGCAACGCCTCTGGACCTACACGTTCGGGCCCGACGAGCCGCTGCCGCGCTGGCTCGCGGACCGAGAGCGCGACGCGGTGGTGATCGCCGGTGACACCGTCGTCGCGGCGCTCCTGGACGGGCGGCGTCACGGCGCCGTCGGGCTCGCGCTGGCGAGCGGCGCCCGGCGGTGGCTCGCGCGGCCCGAGGCCAGCGTCGACCACGAGGGGCCCCGGCATCTCGCCAGCGTGTTCGGCGATCGGGTCGTGCACGCGGTCGTCGGCGAGTCGACGACGCTCGTCGTCGCTCGCGCGGCCGCGACCGGAGCTGTCACCGAGAGCGTCACGAACGCGTGGTCCGACCAGCCCCACGATTGGCCTCAATTCGGCGCGACCACCCTGGTCCACATGGACTCCGCCCCCGCCGAACCGCCCGACGACCCCGATCTCGCCGGCGCTCGCTGGGTCGCGCGTCGCAGCGCCGACCTCACGCCCCTGATCGAGCTCGACACCGTCGTCGACGCCACTCCATGCCTGGTGGGCGATCGCCTGTACGCAGCCGGCCCGGACGGTCTGCTGCGCGTCGCGCTCGACCGTCCCGATCCCGCACTGACGATCCTCCACCCGGAACCTCGCGCCCCGCTCGCGTGCGATCGCCACCGCGACGTCGACGTCGTCTGGCTTCAAGGACATGTCCTCGGGGTCCAGGACGACGGCGCGCCGGCCTGGTTCGTCGACCTCGACGGCTGGTCACTCGCGGCTCATGAGCGCGGGAGCAGCGTCCTGCCCGACCGCCCGCTGGTCTTCGTCGAACGCCCGGCCCGCGAGCAGCGGCTGCTCGTGCTCGACCTGAACGAGCCCCGCGTGGTGGGGTCGGTGGACATCGCGGACTTCATCGCCCGCGTGCATCACGACGAGCGCCGCTCGTTCGTCGGGCTCGCCGCCAGGCGACCCGGTCAAGCATGGCTGCTGTTCACCGCCGACGGCGCCACGGGCACGCCGGGCGGGGCCGTGTTCGTCGACGCCGACCCGCCGCTCTCGTTCGATGTCCACGGCGACACGCTGTGGCTCACGCGCGACGGTCCCGACGCAGCGCGTCTCGACCCGTCGACCTTGCAACCCCGCGACGTTCCGCCCGCGCTCGGGCTGCGCGACGCCTCCGAGTGGCTCGGTGCGCGCTGGCCCGCCGCGCCTGCTCCGCCCCGCGCAGGGCCTCCGGTCGATTTGGATCCCCCGCCGCGCCTCGTTCGGCCGCTTCCCGACCGCGACCCCGGGCCCGGGCCGCGATGGGACCGCGGGCCCCTCGACGCGGCGACCCGGGCGCTGGCACGTGCCGACGCGACGCGACCCGTATGGCTGCTCGCGTGGGACATCCAGGAGAGCAGCGAAGGCGAGCGGTCGCATCACGCCCTCGTCGCGCTCGAGCTCGCGGACCCACGCGGCGGCCCGCGGTGGCTGGTCGCCCTGATGCAGCGCCGATTCGCAGACGAGCTCGCCGAGCGCGAGCCCGAGGGCGCCGTGCCCTGGAGAGTGCTCGAGACGTCGCGCTGGCCCCGGCGACTCATCGTGGCGCGTCGCCCGACCGGCGCAGACCTCGAGCGCCTCCTCGTCGGCAGCTCGCCATGGACCGACGCCAGCTACGCAGGCCAGCGCTTGCTGCTCGACGGCTGGTTCGTCGACGGCAACGTCATCGACTCCGCGTGGCACGAGCTCACGGGCGAGGCCCCGCGATGGTCCTACCCCGAGCCGCTCGAGCGTCCCGAGTGAATCGGCCGGCCGAGCCCCCGACCTGCACGTCGCCCGCGGTGGACAGTACCACCGCCGGTCACCGGCTCCGGCGACGTGCATCCTGCGATCCGGACCGAGAGGGGCGCTCGCCGAATGTCACGACATGTCCCAAAGCGCATATCACGGCCGAATGAACCACATGCCCTGCTCCGTTCACTTCGCGGCGCCGCTGCGCACCGCCTCGACCGTCGCCTCGGCGCCCGCGAGCTTGCCGACCAGGACGATCGCACCACAGCGGCCGTCGAGCGTCGCCACCGCGCGCGCGAGCGCCTTCTCGACGCAGGCGTTGGCGGCTGGCGAGCCGCCGCTGGCCGCCACGTCGCGCGTCTTGCCGTCGGCGAAGGTCCAGGTCGCCGCGAACGCTTGACCGGCTGGCGCGCACTTGTCGAGCGCGCGCCGCTGCTTCGCCAGCGACCCGGCGATGACGAGCGCCCCGAGCATCGGCATACCACCCGTCACGTCGCACATCAGGTCGCGCAGCTCGAGCCCGTCGGCGGCGATCGATCCGACCGTGAGATTGGCCTCGGCGATGAACGCGGGGCTCCTCGGCGCGCGCGCGGCCTTGGCCTGGCAGCCCTGCGCATCCCCGAGCGCGCACGCCTTGTCGATGAACGCAGTCGCCGCCGCGGGATCGACGGCGACGCCCAGCCCCTTGTCGTGGACGACCGCGGCGATCAGACAGCCGACCGAGTTGCCGCGCTCGCACGCGCCGGCCGCCACGGCCAGCGCGCGCGCGGGATCCTGCGCCGCGCCGCCGCTGCCGTTGAGCATGATCGTCGCCGCGCCGATGCACGCCTCGGGATCACCCTGCTCGCACCGGGGCACCAGCCGCTCGACGCAGGCCGCACCGTCGCGCCATCCTTCGGCCCCACGGTCGATGGTAGCCGGGCTGCAGTCGGGCTCCTTCGTTGCGACCGGCTCGGCCTGCATCGGCGACGCCACGGGCGCGCTCGCCTCGGTCGTCGCGGCCTCGCTCGCAGGAACCGGCGCGACCACCTCGGATCGACGGCAAGCGAGTGAGACGAGCAGCAACGACGCGGTGAACAACAGGACCGACTTCGGCATGGGCCAGCGAGGTTACGCCACACGCACGCGCTGGTGAAGGGCACACCGGCGATCCATGCCAGTCGCACGCCGTCGCGCGCGGAAGATCTTCTGGTCGGTGCCGGGGGCCACGAGCGCGGATGGCCGGCCTCGGCGAAGACATCGATCGTCGCCGAGTTCGCGTGGTCGGGTACCGCGTCCAGTACTGGCCGAGCGATGTGGCCCAACAAACGCACCGAGGCGCTCGTAATTCGGCGCGGTGCCGCTCCAGGCGCGCCGACCCGCACGAGCCAGAGATCGGGGCCGTACTGCGGAGTCGTCGAGCCCATGCCCCCCAGGTGATTGAAGAAGCTCACGCCGACAATCGCCAGACTCGCGGCGAGGCGCCGCTTGCTCTGGTCCGCAGCCACGTCGAGGCGGCCCCAGGACGCACTCCTTGAAGCACCGCCATCGTATCCCTCACGCAGCCGCGCTCGTCGTGGCCGGCCTCGGCATCCTCTCGCTCCCCGCCTGCGGGGACGACGACAATCCGCTGCTGACGGCGACCGCGACCATGACCGCGGGCGGGTCGATCTCTACAAGGACCTGAAGACCACGGGCGAGCTCACCGGCGTCACCGTGCAGCCGGTCGGCCACCTGCGGCTCGTCACCAGCTCGACGGAGTTCCACACGTTCCAGGGCTGCGCCCCCGGCGAGGCGGCGTGCAACGACGCCTGCATCGACGTGCAGGACGATCCCCTCAATTGCGGCGACCGCGGCGACGCCTGCGTCGGCGACGACGATTGCAGCGGGGGCACCTGCACGGGCACCAACGCCTGCGACGCGTGCAAGGAGGACGCCGAGGCCGGGTCCTGCAAGCAGGACCACGACGCCTGCGCGGAAGCTCCTGGCTGCATCTCGTACGGAGCGTGCGTCGAGGGCTGCCAGACCCAGCAATGCCATGACATGTGCCTCGCGGACGCCGATATCTCGGCGTCCTCCTCCACGACCAGTATCACAGCGGCCTCTGCAACAATGCCTGCTTCGGCGAGTGCATCGGCGTGTGCGACTGAGCTTCCCGCGCGGGCGTCACCTCCGTCGCGCACACGTCGAGAAGTGCGGGCAGCACGACGGGGCCGGGCGGTTTGGCACGCTGGCCGCTCGGGTCCTGTGGCGTCCGAGCGCGGCATCGGGACGACCCGGCCGGGTCACGATATTGCGCGTCGGTCGTCGACGCCCCATGAATGAGGGGATGTTCTCGTATTGCTGCCAGTCGACGCGGCGGATGAATAGCGGCCCTCGATCGTGCGCTGCGTCTCTCGCCGGGCGCCTCGCGGTCGGCGCGCGCGCGCGGAGACGGCGATTGCGAGGAGTGATTCGACAGGCTATACGGCGGGCATGAGTAGATTTCGCTACGTCCTCCTTCCAGCGCTCGTCGCCGCCTGCCAGAGCGAGCCTGGCACGACCTCCGCGACCTCCGGCATCGAATCGACGACCGCGACCACCAGCGACTCGACCACCGCGACCACCAGCGACTCGACGAACGAGACGACCCTCGACACGCCGACGACGGGCGGGCCGGGCACCATGAGCATCGGGTCCGAGAGCCAGGGCAGCGCGAGCGAGACGACCACCGTCGATCCGACCACCGTCGGGCCGACGACGAGCGACCCGACCGATACGACCACCGACGCCACGACGGGCGAGACCACGGCCGTCGACCCGAGCAACGGGCCCGACAGCACCGACACCGGGGAGCCGGGCGAATGCAGCCCGGGCGACACGCAGGACTGCTACTCCGGCCCGCCCGACACTCTCGGCGTCGGCCTGTGCGCGGCCGGGCAACGGACGTGCGGCCCGGACGAGACGTGGGGCCCGTGCGACGGCGAGGTCCTGCCGGCCGCGGAGAGCTGCGAGACCGAGGGCGACGAGGACTGCGACGGCGTCGACTCGTGCGACAGCGACGGCGCGCAGGCGTGGAGCCTGGTCGCGGGCGGCGAGAAAGACGACGAGGGCGTGCGCGTCGCTTACGACGGCGCCGGCAACCTGGTGCTGGCGGCCAAGAGCGCCAGCACCATCGACCTCGGCGGCGGCCCGCTGGCGCCCAAGGGCGGGTCGGACGTGCTCCTCGCCAAGTTCTCGCCCACCGGCCAGCACCTGTGGAGCAAGCGCTTCGGCGACGCGAACCTCCAGGACGTGTGGCAAGTCGTCGTGGGCCCCGCCGGCGAGATCGTGCTGACCGGCGACTTCAACGGGAGCATCGACTTCGGCGGCGGCCCGCTGACGAATCCTCAGAACACCGAGGACACGTACCTGGTCAAGCTCACCGGCGACGGCGAGCACGTGTGGAGCAAGTCGTTCAACTCGTCCCCCGGGTCCGTCCATGCGGGCGGGGTCGACGTCGACGCCAGCGGCAACGTCCTGTTCGGCGGACGATTCATCGGCCCGCTCGACCTCGGCGGCGGCGTGATGAACTCGTCGGGCCTGTCCGACGCATTCGTCGGCAAGTTCACGTCGTCGGGGGCCCACGTGTGGAGCCTGCGCTTCGGCGACGGCATGCAACAGTACGTCACCGCGCTCGCCGCCGACGCGACCGGCAACCTGGTCGTCACGGGCGGATTCCAGGGTGTCATCAATCCGGGCAACGGTCAGCTCTCCAGCGCGGGCGCCGAGGACGTGTTCCTCGCGCGGTTCGACGCCAACGGCAACGCGGTGTGGGCCAAGCGCTTCGGCAACGGCGCGTCGCAGATCAGCCGCGGCCTGGCGATCGACGGCGGGGGTCGAGTGACGATCGTCGGCGAGATGGGCGGCAGCGCCGACTTCGGCGGCGGGCCGCTGATGACGGCGCAGACGTTCGGGTTCGCCGCCCAGTTCGAGAGCAACGGCTCGCACCGGTGGAGCAAGATGCTCGGTCAGGCCGGCGGGGCCCTGCCGCTCGACGTCGCCAACGACGGCGCCGGCAACGTGCTCGTCACCGGCAACTTCACCAACCTCTGCGACTTCGGCGGCGGCCCGCTGGTCTCCGACGGGGGCAGCGACGCGTTCCTGCTCAAGCTGGCGCCGTCCGGCGACCACGTGTGGAGCAAGCACTTCGGCGACGACGCGAACCAGGACGGCCTCGGGGTCGCCGGATCGGCGGCCGGCGACGTCGCGTTCTCGGGCCGGTTCCAGGGCGGCATCAACCTCGGCGACGGGCCCAAGACGAGCAAGGGCGGCTGGGACCTGTTCGTCGCCGCCTTCGAACCGTGATCCGACGCCCATCGCACCCGCCGCCCTGGCTGTCGGCGGCGGGCTGCGTCCATTCGACGTACGAGACGACGGAGCGCGTCGTGGAGCCACGGCACGTGGCCACATGAATCACTGCGCGTGGTACTCGACCGCGACGTCGAGGACCCACGTGATGCCGAACCGGTCCTTGAGCATCCCGTAGAGCGGCGACCACCCCGACTTTGCGAGGGGCTGCACGACCATCGCGCCCGAGGAGAGCTTCTCCCAGAGCGCGGCGATCTCGTCGGCCGAGTCGCCGCGCACCGACACGAAGAACGCGTTCGCGCCAGGCTCCCACGCCAGCTTCGAGGGCACGTCGTACGCCATCACGCGGAAACCGTTCTTGGCCGAGACCTGGCCCCACATCACCTGATCGGCCTCCGCCGGAGCCTGGACGCTGTGGGCGTCTTTATAGGTGACGATGGCGATGTCACCATCGAATACGGACTTGTAGAACTCGAGGGCCGCTCGGGCCTCGCCCCGGAAGTTGAGATGATTGGTAACGGCGACGGTCATGATTTTCTCCTCGCTGGTTCAGGGTTTGGGCGCCTGCGACGCCCGGCTCGTCGAGGCGACGAGGATTCGTTGTCCGGTGAGGGCTCGATCCCGAGGGCCGGCAGGATGACGCCGTCCACCATCGAGACGAGGAAGGCCAGGTCGAACGACTTGCGCTGGACCAGGCTGCGGTAGGCGGCCATCGACGGGATGACCTGCGACAGCGTGGCGATGTCGGCGGAGGCCGCGATCTCGCCTCGCGCGACGGCTCGCTCCATCAAGGCGCGGTGGGCCGCCGCCCACGGCTCGACGACCGCGTCGTTTGCGGCCCCCGCGAGCGCCAGGTCTTGCGAGATCAGCGAGGCGAGCGCCGTCATGATCTTGAGTCGACGTTCGCGCTCCTCGTTCGACAGCGGCTTGAACAAGCCGAGCAAGTCGCCGCGGAGCGTGCCCGTGTCGGGGAGGCGCTCGAGATCGACCTGATTGCGCTTCATCTGCGCGACTGCATCGATGATCAGCTCGGATTTCGACGTCCACCGGCGGTAGATGGTCGCCTTGCCCACCCCGGCGCGCGCGGCCACCAGGTCCATCGTCAAGCCCGCGGCGCCCACTTCGGCGAGGACGTCGAGCGTGGCGTCGAGGAGCCTGGGATCGAGCGAAGAGTCTCTCTTGCGCCCTCGCTTCATCGGCCCGGCCTCGTCATGTTGCTCGGTCTTGTCGCGCATCTCTGTGCTCGCGGGATGGTGGGTCATTCAACGCTGGGTGGGAAGCTCGCCGGTCTTCAGCAACGTCGCGCGCGCGGCGTCGGCCGCCTGGAACATCCACGCGGGGTACTCGACGGACAGAGCGCTCGCCGCGTCGAGCGTCTCGAGGTCGTCGTCCGACAGCCGAACCTCCGTGGCCTTCAGGTTCTCCTCGAGCTGATCGACCCGCTTGACGCCGAGGATCACGCTGGTGACCGCTCGCCGGTGGAGGAGCCACGCGAGCGCGATCGCCGGCAGGGACGCGCCATGCCTCGCGGCGACGCCGTCCATTGCCGTGAGCACCGACGCGCTCTTCGCTTCGTCCACCGGAGGGAATGGAATGATCGAGCGTCGTCCCTTCGAGCCGTCCCGATACTTGCCGGACAGGTAGCCACCAGCGAGCGGGCTATACACGAGCAAGCCGAGTCGCTCGGCTCGGAGCATGGGCACGATCTCGCGCTCGAGCTCGCGGCCGGCCAGCGAATAGTAGGCCTGCACCGACTGGAACGGCACGGCATCGAGTCGCCCCGCGATGCCCAGCGCCTTCGAGATCTGCCACGCTGCCCAATTGGACACACCCACGTAGCGGACGTGTCCCTGCCGAACGAGGTCGTCGAGCGCGCGGATCGTCTCCTCGAGCGGCGTCGCCGGGTCCCAGCCATGAAGCTGGTAAAGATCGATGTGATCGGTGCCGAGCCGCCTCAGGCTCGTCTTGAGCTGGCCCATGATGTGGTAGCGCGACGCGCCGCCGTCGTTCGGCCCCGAGCCCGTGGCGTGCTCGACCTTGGTCGCGATCACCACCTGGTGCCGGGCGATGCCGAGGTTCTTCAGCGAGCGGCCGAGGATCTCTTCGGACTGTCCACCCGAGTAGACATTGGCGGTATCGACGAAGTTGATCCCCGCGTCGAACGCCCGCCGGACGATCCGGTCGACCTCGTCCTGTCGGACGTCCCCTGCCCCGGCGTAGCGTCCGGTGCTGGGGCCGAAGACCATCGTGCCCAGGCACATCTCCGACACGAACAGCCCGCTGTTTCCGAGGACGTTGTAGCGCATTCGCGTGAGGCTCCTTCCGCTGTCCGAGGCGCAGCGGGAAAATCGATACCGTTAAGTTTCGAAACCGTCAAGTTCCGAAACTTCCTGGTCTCGCTGTCGAGCGCTCAGGGCTTCCAGTCGGGCATTTCTCGGTCCTCATCCGCCGACCCCGTCGACTCTTGCCTCGCGATCGATCGCTGCCGCGACGCCACGGGCGGGCGCGTCGCATTCCACACCCGCAAGAATCAATCCGGCTCCGACACCGTGTGGCCCAGATTCATCGATCGCGCCTTCCATGCAACCCGCACCCAGCACACGACGCCACAGCTCCACGCCCATGGCCTCATTATCATCATTACGGAATGATAGGGCCTCGCTTCGAGAAGGTGAACGCGCCCCGCGGGACCCCCGGGGACAGGACTACGGAGACAACCGCCGAAGCCATCCGTCCTGGGTCGCGGCGGTGGCGGCCTCGCGACCGGCGAGGAAGATGCTGTCGTCGACGCCGATCTGCAGGGCGTCGATGGTGGTGGCGACGTAG
This sequence comes from Nannocystis punicea, assembly GCF_026965555.1. Taxonomy (GTDB): domain Bacteria; phylum Myxococcota_A; class Polyangia; order Nannocystales; family Nannocystaceae; genus Nannocystis; species Nannocystis punicea. The sequence continues at coordinate 9,674,590 of NZ_CP114040.1, forward strand.
CCGGGCCCCGGATCGACGATTGTCTGCCACTTTTGCGCGCCGGTGAGGCCATCGAGCTTGAGGACCGTCGCCCCGGCCGTGGTCGTGCCATCGGCCGAGAGGACCTGCCCGGCGATCAGGACGTCGCCGGCGTGATCGACTGCGAGGAGGCCGAGCTGGATCCGTCCGAGGGCCGCGAGCGCGTCGCCCTCGCAGTCCTTCGCGGTCCACAGCGGCGCTCCGCCGGCCGACCAGCGCCACACGCGGGCGGCGTGCCAGGGGCTGCAGGTGTTGGCGACGTCGGTGGCTCCGCGCGCGCCGACGAACGCGTCGTTCGGCGCGAGCTGGAACCACTGCGGACGCTCCGTCTCGCCGATCACGAGGTCGACGACGCCCGTGGCGTCCAGGCGAAAGAACCCCGCTCGCTGCGAGTTGGAGCCCCAGATCCGGCCCGACTCGTCGGCGGCCGCGACGATGTCGGGCAGCTCGATCGTGTCTTGCGAGTGCTTGACCTCGAGCTCGCGGGCGACAGCGTCCTCCTCGTAAAGGAGGATCCGCTGGTTGTCCTCGCTGAGATCGTCCGACACCGACACGGCCACACCGTGCCCCGGCCAGGGGAAGAGCCCCGTGACCCACGTTTCGGTCGCGCCGACGCGGGCCGGGATCTCGAGCGCTTTCACGAGTGCACCGGTCACCGTGCGGATGAGCGGGTCCCCGTCGCCTGCCACATAGACTGTGTCCGCGCCGCTGGCGGCGACCCACCGGGCCCGCCCGTCCCAGGTCGTGCGGCCCGCGAGCTGACCGTCCGGGGTCGCGGCGGCCTGGCGGGCGGTCGCATCACCGAGGCATCCGACCTGGATCGCCACGAGCTCCGGAGTGACCGCCAGCTGCCGCGGGTCGCCGTAACACGCGGGCGCGCCGAAGTGGCCGCCGTCGTCGATGTGCAGGTACCACAGCTCGCGTCGCGTCCACCTGCAGTCGCTCTCGCAGCCGTCACCGCCGCCGAGGTTGCCGTCATCGCACTCCTCACCCTCGTCGCGGACTCCGTCGCCGCAGCCGACCACGACGTCGCCGCTGGTCGGAGCGGCGGTCTCCAGGCTCGTGGTCACCTCACCGATCGTGACCTCCTGTGCAGTCGTGGTGCCCTGGGTGGTGGCGTCGTCGGTCTCCTGCGAAGGTCCTGCGGAGGGCCCACAGGCGCACGCCAGCAGGATGAGGCCGTGCTTCGGCGACACGACCACGAGCATAACCCGCGCGTGACGAACCGCGCAAGCCGGCTGCAGGGCCTGTCGCGCAGGAGTCCGGAGGCGTGCCGCTTCGAACCGCTCCAGCGCACCGACGCCGATGCGTGAGAGCAGCGAGGTGCTGCGGCGTTTGTTGACGGAGGCCGGTGCGTGCCGTGGCCACCGCCGTCCGCGAGCACGCGCTCATGGTGAAAGACTCGCCGCGTCGCCTCCGGTGGCGGGTGGAGGCGCTGCACGACACGGCGATGGCGCTGCCGAGAGCGCTCGCCGAGGAGCGCGGTATGGGGTGAGCGTTCGTCGCAACCGCTCGCCGAGGGGCGCGGCAGAGGCATGCGGGAGCGCCATGGATCATCGACGCTGCTGGGGTGAGTCTGCTAGGATGTGGCCAATGCGATGGCTCGCCCTCGTCCTGACCCTAGCGACCGGGTGTACGTCGATCCCCGTCGGGACGTGGACACCGCGCGAACCAACGACCGGCGCCAGGACGGCCCACCCGGATATCTACACCGATTGCGCAGCCTTCATTGGGGTTCGTCGGTGCCGCCTCGCCGAGGTGAGAGACGGAAGGGCCGTCGACTCGGAGCTCGCCGAGATTGCGCACACCCTCCCCGCCACGCCTCGCCAAAACCCCGGGCCGCAATCATCAGCCCCTCCGAGCGGCCCCGCGCGCCCGGGCGCCCAGTTCTGGGGTAAGGTGGCCGAGTCCGCCTTGTCCGCGCTTTTGAGGCCGTTCACCACGTCCCGATGACCGGCCCGATCGCGGGCAGCCCGTGAGCCCTTGTTCGGGGGCGCGGTGCAGGGCCGCCATGACCTGTGCGCCCCGCATCCTCGCCGACCCGCTCGACAAGTCGACCCGCGCGGCAGCGCCGTGGCGCAAGACACCGAGCCCCGCTCGCATGACGGGCCATTTGCGGGTCGACGGGCCCGCGACTGCGCCCGGTGGAACAGACCGCGAGGCCGCGTGAGCACATTTGCGCCCCGCACGGATCCGCGCGGCCCTCTCGGCGTCGTCGCTTGAGCGTGCCCCGCGCATTCGCTCCGGCTTCTGTGGCCAATATCGACGAACAGCGAACCCTTCGGCCGGCCGGTCGACCTGCTCCACCTGCGTCCACGCGGCCTCTCGCAAGCTCGAGTCATGCACTACTGTATCGGCCGGAGCGGGCAACCGCCGAATCGGGCCACCGATGCGGCGGCCGCACGCGCGCGCGCTGGGAACCGAGCAGAAGGAGCACGAAAATGGCCGACCAGGGACTCATGATCAGCATCCAAGTCGCGGACCTCGCCCTCGATGAGGAAGGAAAGGTGATTATCCGGAATCCAGCGATCGCCGAACAGGTCGCGGCCGCCATGAAGCGGGCGGAGACCGACGACACGCCGACCCCGCGCGTCAACAACTGCCACGGCGGCAATTGTGCCGCGGGCTGCCACCCGAAGTAAGAGGACGGTGTGGACATGACCGGGGAACTGTCGTCCTTCGACGAACAGCTGACCGCATCCGTCCGCGCCGATCGGCTGCAGCTCATCCTGCTGCCGACCGAGCAGTGCAACTTTCGCTGCACGTACTGCTATGAGGATTTTGCGATCGGACGCATGACGCCGGAGGTGGTGAGCGGCGTCAAGAAGCTCATCGACCGCCGCGCGGACGGATTGTCACACCTGCAATTGTCGTGGTTCGGCGGCGAGCCGACGCTGGCGCGTTCGATCATCGAAGACATCTCGTCGCACGTGCTCCGGACGCAGGAGCGGTGCGAGGGCCTGCGCTATCAGAGCGACATGACCACGAACGGCTATCTGCTCGACGGACCTGCCGCCGAGCACCTGAGCAGGCTGGGGATTCGGAGGTACCAGGTCTCGCTCGACGGCCCCGGCGAGCACCACGACCGCACCCGACTGCGCGCCGACGGCAAGGGAACCTTCGAACGGATCTGGTCCAACCTGCTGTCGATCCGGGCCTCCTCGGCGGACGTGCACGTGATGCTGCGGATCCACCTGACCCCGGAGAACATCCCGACGATGAAGGATTTCCTGCGGCTCGTCCGCGACACCCTCCTCGTCGATCCGCGCTTCACCGTGTTCTTGAAGCGGGTGGTGCGCCTCGGCGGCCCCAACGACCCGGCGATGGAGGTCCTCGAGTCCGACGATCCGCGGATCGCGGCGCTGGTCGCTCTCGTCGCCGAAGGCGGCACCGAGGACCGGCTGTTCGAGCCGGAGGAGGTCTGTTATGCGGCGCGCGCCAATTCACTGGTCGTGCGCGCAGACGGCCGGCTGGGAAAATGCACGGTGGCTCTGTCGGACCCGGCCAACACGATCGGGCAGCTTCTTCCCGACGGCAGGGTCCGGATCGACAACGCCCAGCTGCGCCCATGGCTGCAGGGCTGGGAGTCCCGCGATCCGGAGCTGACCGGCTGCCCCTACGTCGCTTTCACGTCCCCGCAACCACGGCTGGTGCAGATCACGAATCGGCGCTCCGAGTTGCTGACGCCGACCTGAGGCGTTCTACGGCTCGAGCGGTATTCCAGCAGCGGCGCCCGCGGCTGCTCGGCGACCCCGTCCGACAGCGCCGGTCGGGCCGCCGTCGCCGTCAAGAGCCTCCGGCCCGAGCTCGACGGCGGTCGCGAGGAACGCTTCTGCCGCGAGGGCAAGATCCTCGCGAACCTCCGTCACGGGAACATCGCCGACTTCATCGACTGCGGCACCACCGAGGACGGCCAGACCGCGAACGGGGCCGTCGAGTCAGCGGCGACTCGCGGCGCGCTCCGTTCTTCATTCTTCATCCGATGCTGCGCCAGAGCGCCTTGCAGGACCGCCTCTCCGTGACGAAACGCCTCCACGGGGCTCATCTCGGCTGGCGCGCAGATGCTGCCCAGCATCAAAACGCGTACGAGAAGTTTCTCGACCCCGTGTAGGTCGTCGGCACCTTCACCTTGGTGCGGAGATATGTTTCGATGCAGCTGGCGGCCGCTTGGCGAGCGCTGTCTTCGCTGCTGATGTTCGCCTCGGCGCGCGCGACCCGGGTCTCCTCGATCGTAATCCGCAGGACGACGAGCGCGTTGCCGAGCCCGCGCGGATTTTTGCATTGCTTGGCGATCGCGTCGCGATGCGGTCGAAACAGGTGCTCGGGCTCGGTCGGCGGATCCGGCATGGCCGGCGGCGGCCCTTGCTCGCTCGCAGGACTCGACTCCGACGAGCCCCTGTCGGCGGACGCCTTCTCGGAGGTCTTTTGCGCCGCGGGCTCCACCTCGCCACTTGATTGTTTCTGCCGATCGGCCTCGCGGGTCCCCGCCGATTCGGACTTCGCCGAGGAGGTATTCGCTGATTCGGACTTCCCGGCTCCAGATTGCCCGGACTCGGATTTCTCGGACCCGGATTGCTCGGACCCGGATTTCCTGGACTCGGATTGCCCAGACCCGGACTCCTCGGACCCGGACTTCTCGGACCCGGACTTCCCGGACTCGGATTGCCCGGACCCGGACTTCTCGGACCCGGATTGCCCGGACTCGGATTGCCCGGACCCGGACTTCTCGGACCCGGACTTCTCGGACCCGGACTCTGCTGCTTTTGGCTCTTCGGCGCCAAGCTCTCCCGCGCCGGGATCTCCCGCGCCGGGCTCGCTCGCCCTGGACGGGGACGAATCGGCCGGAGGCGTCTCGCCCGCCGGTGACGAGTCAGCGCTCTCCGGGGCCGCGGCTTCTGCCGGCAGCAGCTCCGCTCGTTCATCCCCGTCCGAACTCGCCATGCGAACGCCGAGCACGACCACACCCAGCCCGAGCAGCGCGAGAACAGCGATGAGCCCGGGCGGCCGTCGCTGACCTGTTGGTGTCGGTGGTGGAACGCCGGGCGCGGGGGGTGCTTTGGGCGGCACCGAGGGCTCTTCGCCGAGGATGATCTCGCTCCACTTGTCCGAAGGCGGGGGCGTCGGACCACCCGCCTGTGCCATCATGATGAGTGAGGAGAGTGGCGTTGCCGCCGCGCCTCGATCGCGCGCGCCACTGAGGGCCGCGGTGATGATGCGATGACGATCTTCGAGGAGCTCCCCCGACGCGAGTCCGCTCGGCATGGGCAGAGCGTCGCAGAGCCCGCCCCGCCGCGCAAGGGCGGGGAGCGCGGCATACTCCCCAGGGTGTGTGCTGTCGTCGGCGACGACACGCAGCGCGAAACGCAGGACCGGGGCTGGGAACGCCCATTCATGCTGTCTGAAGAGACAGCCGCCTCCCGACGACAAGCGGGCTCCGTGGCCGCCCACCAATCATGTCTTGTCGGAAGAGACAGCCCCTCCGACGACGCCGAGCGCAGGCCGACCAGGCGCGCGCCAGGCTCTCTCGTCTACGCGTTGATCGTGGCTTTCAGGCGATTGCTTGGCTTGAACGTCAACACGCGGCGAGCCTCGAGCATCATCTCCTCCCCGGTCTTCGGATTTCGACCGCGGCGCGTGGTCTTGTAGCGAACGACGAAGTTGCCAAAACCAGGCAGCTTGACGCTTTCACCCGAAGCGAGCGTCTCCTTGATCAACTCGAGAACGATCTCGACCATGTCGACGGCCTCCTTCTTCGAGAGTCCGCCAAGCTCGTCGGACACACGCTCGATGATGTCTGCCTTCGTCATGTGCAAGGCATCCTTGGAGAAGGATGCAGACCGCATGTGGCGGCGACCAGGAGGGGAATGAAGACGAGGCGAGACTGCCGGGGTTTGAACATGCGCATGTCCTGAGCAGGGCGAAGACGGGCGTTGGACCGTGCGATCCGCGGACCCTCCAAGAACCCCACGACGGCGTCAAAGATCACCGCGAGGGCTGCGCGCTCACCAGCGCGAGCCGCCGCGATCACGGCGGGGTCCTCCGGGTCCTTCGTGAGCGTGCGAGGCTCGGCCACGGGAGCTGCGGATCGCCGACGCCGTTCGACCGCATGGGAGTCGGCTGGCTGTTCGGACAGGCGCATCGGTGTGCCCGAAGAACGCATCGACGAAGTCGTCCTGCCATCGCAGTGGCCAGCGTCCGCCGGAGCCGCCGGCCACCTCACTGCCCCATCGCCCAGAGGGCGATGATCAGCAGCGCGAGAGCGGCGAACACCGTGATGAAAACCATCAACCCGCGGTTCGGCGGCGGCGCCGGTCGTTGGGGCTGCGATGCTGGGGGCTGAGGCGGCGGTGTCGGAGCCACCACTGCGGAGGCCGGACGATTGGCAAGAGCGCGCAGTTGGTCACGGACCTCGCGAGCGGTTTGTGGCCTCTGCGCAGCTTCACGCGCCAGCAGTTGGCTCAGGAGGCGGTCGAGTTCAGGGGGCAGATCCGGAATCTCGCGCGCGAGCGCCGGCGGTGCCTGCGTGAGCTGTCGAATCGTGATGTCGGACAGCTCGCCGCCGTCCCAGAGCTCGCGCCCAGCGAGACTTTCCCAGAGGATCACCCCGAGCGCGTACATGTCCGTGCGGTGATCGGTCGGCTCGCCTGCGGCCTGTTCCGGCGACATGTAGCCGGGCGTGCCCATCACGGTGCCGAGTCGCGTCAGGGGGGTCATGTCGGGACCTGAATCGGCGACGCGGGCCAGTCCGAAGTCCAACACCTTGACCACTGTAGCGTCCTCGCGGGCCTCGAGGAGGATGTTGTCGGGTTTCAGGTCGCGATGAATGATGCCGGCCCCATGGGCTGCGACGAGCGCGTCGGCGATCTGGGCTCCGATGTCACAAGCCTTCCGCCAGGGCAACTTCCCGCTGGCGATCGTGTTCGTCAGCGTGCGCCCCCGGACCAACTGCGTGACCAGGTACGCGCCGCCCCCCGGCAGCGGGCCGAAGTCGATCGCGCGGACCACGTTCGGGTGATCGATCTTCGCCGTCGCCATCGCCTCACGCCGAAAGCGCTCGGAGATCTCGGCGTTGCCGGTGAACTCGGCGTGGATCATCTTGACCGCGACCATCGTGCGGAGGCTGAGCTGCTCCGCCGTGAACACGGCTCCCATCCCCCCCTCGCCGATCAGCTCACGGAGTCGGTAGCGGCCGTCCAGCGTGTGCCCGATCCATGTCGCCGGCGACGCACCAGGAGTGGGGTTGAGTGATGCGGCGTTGCTCAAGATGACTCCGGAGTCGTGGGGGAGGCGACTGGGCCGAGAACGGGTGGGAGTACCCCCGGCCTCGTGTGCATGGTGACCTCTACTCGGGCGGTTGCAGACCGACGACCGCAGTCTCCAGGCTCGATGTGCGGCGGTCAACAGCCTCCCGCATGGCGCACCGGCCGCCGAGTCCTCGAACGCGTGCTGCGGCGCGAACCCATTCACTTGGAAAAGTTCACGGGCGGCCGGTCCAAGAAGGTTTTCCCGAGCAAGCGGTCGCCTCGATGCGCCCGGCGCGAGCCAGTTACCTGGGCCGCTTGTGCTCGATGATGGTGTCCGGAGACGGATTCATCACCAATTCGTGCCCGTTCGGAAACTTCACCCTGTACGGTGGCGCACCGTCGGGGCCGAGGACCTCGACGATCTCGCCGACCAACGGAGGATCGCTGAGGACCGTTATGCGAATGGAATCGCCCACGTGTGCCTGCATGATGAACTCCTTCCTGGCGTTCTTCCGCTGTGGCCCTGGCCCTGTCAAGCGAGGCCAGCCGGGCCCATGCGGCGGCGCTCGACGCGATGGCATGAACAGGACGTCTACCCACGATGCGGCATCGAGTCTTCAAGCCCGCACGCCGGCGACGCGGGGCGCCGTGATGTGAAGCGTCCCGCGAGGAGGCGCCGCGTTGCCTCGACGGGCCCACGTGCGCTCCCGTCGACGGCTTGTACGTGCTCGTCGTCAGCGCGCCGCGCGACGAGAACGGCGAGCTGTCGGCGACCGCGAAGTTCCCCCTCCAGGCGACGACATGCTCTTCCTGTCGGGCATCCGGAGCGCCTACGCCGCGGTCGCCTCGGGCCTGAACCTCGTTACCGCGCCAGGCGCTGCAGTTACGCCTGGGACTGGGCCGAGGGTAATGCCCAGGCCGGCGCTGGGCCCGCTCCTCGGGGGCTAGGCATTCGGGTATAGTCCACCCCGCTTTCGCATGTCGAACGCCCCCGAGAGCACCCCCCGCGAGTCGCGCTGGATCGGCCGTGTCGTCGACGAGCGCTACAAGATCGTCGAGGTGCTCGGCGAGGGCGGCATGGGGGCGGTGTTCGTGGCCGAGCACCTGCGTCTGCGCAAGCAGGTCGCGTTCAAGACGATCAGGGCCGAGTTCGCAGCGCACACCCAGGCGGAGGCCCGCTTCGAGCGCGAAGCACTGGCCACCGGGCGCCTCGACCATCCCCACGTCGCCAGCGCGATCGACTACGGACCGTTGCCGGAGGGCGGGTTCTATCTGGTGACGCAGTTGGTCCGCGGTGAGAGCCTGAGCAAGCGGCTCGAGGCGGGGCCGCTGCCATGGCCACAAGTGTGTCTGCTCGGCAGCCAGATCGCCGATGCGCTGGCGGCAGCGCACGCGCTCGGCATCGTCCACCGCGACCTCAAACCCGACAACATCCTGCTCGAGCAGCGCCGCGACGGGGCGCTGCACGTTCGCGTGGTCGACTTCGGGATCGCTCGCGTGTCGGGCGAGCAGGCGACCATCGCCGACGTCGCGCAGCCGCTGACGCGCTTGGGCGCCGTGATCGGCACGCCGGGGTACATGTCGCCCGAACAGGGCACGGGCCAGCAGGTCGACTTCCGCGCCGACCTGTACGCGCTCGGCGTCATCCTCTGGGAGTCGTTCACGGGACAGCAGCTGTGGCAGGGCGACACGCTGGTTCAGATGCTCACGCGCCAGCTCGGGCGCCCCGCGCCGAGCCTGCGCGCAGATGTGCCCGAGGCCATGGCGGTGATGATCGAGCGGCTCCTGGCCCGCGCTCCGGCGGAGCGCCCGGAATCGGCGCTCGAGGTTCGGGACGAGCTCCGTCGTCTGGTGTTCGGCAACGAGGTCAGCCTCCCGCCAGCGGTTTCCGCGAGCGCAGCGCTTTCGTCAGCGATGTCGGGCAGCGCAGCGAGACCCCTCGTGGCCACGCCCGGCGAAGTGACTCACGCCGACGTACGAAGCGGCACGACGGCAGCGACCAAGCCATCCGGAGTGCTCGAGCCTGGGACATCCCCGCGGAAGAGCCCCCGCGGGGTATGGATCGGCATGGCGGGGGCGCTCGTGATCGTCCTCGCCGTGCTCGTGTACGGCCGAAGCAAGACGGACGAGATCACCAGCGAGACGGCTGTCGGCACCGAGTCGGCCCCTGTCGACACCAAGCCCACGCCGCATGCGACCGTCGACGAGCTCATCGCCCAGGCGCCGGCGGCCTATGCCGAGGACGTCAAGATGCTGCTCATCAGCAGGCACCCGCAGGCCCGCCGACTCGCAAGCGAGGCGATCGCGGGTGCGCCGTCCAGAGACTTGAAGAAGATCCCGGAGTACCTCCGCGACTTCGCCCGGTTGGAGCTGGCCGACGACTGCGATGACAAGAAAGCCATCCTGAAGAAGTTCGAAGCAGCCGAGGAGGTCCGGGCGCTCCCGGGGCTGAAAGCCATCGCTGGCGGGCGGAGTGACTCCTGTGAGCTCCGCGACGAGCTCACCCGCCTGATCGCCCGCTTCGAGTGAGGAACGTGAGCCGAGCCGGGCGAGCCGCCGGCCTCGACCTCGAGCCCGTTGCCCGCGGCGGCGCTTTGAACATTCCTTCGATGCTTGCGGTCGCGGCCTCGGTACCTGGGCGCTCGACTCGCACGGTGCTTCTGGCCGTCCATCACGACGGCGACCGCGCTCCCGGTCCGAGCTGCGAGCACGACGACCGAGTCTGCGAATGGTAGCCTGCCGGGTGATCACGTTCTTCAGAGAACGGCCACAGGCGAGTGCTCGCACTTATGCCAACTTTGGAATCACCAGATTTCGTCGGGTCTAAATTCGTCTACAAACAACGAAGATTCCACCGGCCGCGGTCGTCCGCAGGCGCATGATTTTGAGAGGAAGGACGCCAGCGTGCATGCTATGGTCGCGGCCATGCCCAAGTTCGACTTTGTCTCTGCAATCGAAGATCGCAAGCGTCAGCTCCTCGTCGAGGAGCTGCGGAAGCAGCATGAGCTCACGATTGGCGAGCTCAACCAGCTGGCGCGCGGCGAGCTCGGCCCGGTGCTCCGCTCGATCACGATCGCCGAGCTGATGGGGTCCGGGCCGGTGCCGGGCGTCTCGGGTGCCGCTCGCGGCGCCTCCCCGCGGCCGGAGGCCCGGGTACCCCGGCGGAACCCGAGCAACTCGTCCTCCTCCCAGAATAAGCCCCTGCGCAACGAGGTCGTCACCCGCACGGCGGCGGGGCGTGAGGCGTTCGATAAGCAGATCCTCGAGGTGATCGAGGCGATTGGAGGCCCCGCGAGCGCGACCGAGATCCAGCGCCGCGTCGGCGGTACGAACATGCAGGTGCGCTCGGGAGTCAACCGTCTGATTGAGGCCGGCCATGTCACCTGGACGGGCAAGGCGCGCGGGACTCGCTATTACCCGGCCTGAGCCCGCGTCGCCTTCCTGTAAGAATCGGCCCGCTCGCCCCGCAATCCATCCCGACGTCGTGCTCAGCCACGCTTCAGGTGGGAGCCTGAATCGCGAGACAGCGCGGGGCGAGACTGGCGGTCAACTGGCGGGTTGCGGCTGCCGCAACGATCTGCACGAAGAGACAGGTCCAGGGCTGCGGCGCGGGCTCCTCGCGCTCGCGTCGCCGGTGTCGGAGCCGCGCAACCTCGTGTCGCCGCTCAGGCGGCCGCGCCCCCGGCGCCCTGTGCAAGCAGCTCAAGTGCATGGCCCCGTGCTCACGCGCTCGCCGTGGCGTCAGCTTCACGTCGCGGGTCGGCCATCGTTGTTGGACCGCCGCGCCAGCGGCGATTCCAAACCCCGGCCGCGCAGTGCTGCAGTTCTCGGCTCCCCGGCCTGCGGTATCATGCGGCCTCTCGAGGAGACCCTGCGCATGCGTCGTGCCCCCCGTCCCCATGTCCTCCCGCGCCATGGGCTGCTGCGCACCGTCCCCATCGCCGCGCTGTTGATAGCGAGCTGTACGCGTCCGCCGCCGCACTCCGTAATCGATGACGCTGAAGCGGCGCGTCTGGCGTACCCCGGCCTCGATCATGCGGTGGACCGCGCGCTCAAGCTCGGGTTCGACGGCTTCAACGCGGCCTCGAGCGCGAACATCCCCGAGCAGTCCGAACCCGGCGAGGCCGCGGGGTTGATGGTGGTCAATGGGAAGGTCGATCAGGGCAGCTCAGCCAACAAGGGGATGCGGCTCGAGGTCAGCCTCGCGGACTACTCGGACGGACTGATCGAGGGCGTGTACGACGTCGTCTACGACGGTGGTCCCAATGGGATCTTTCGTCGCAAGGCGGGGACGATTCACGTCGTGGGCACCGCGACCTCCGACTACGGGGTCTTCAACGTCGACGTCAGCCTGTAGTGAAGCCGCTCGGCGTCGCTATCCACTGTCACCAAGGTACCCTCGTCCATGAGCGACTCTCTCTGGCAAAAACTCCATGAGAAGATGATCATTGCGGCTCGCGGCCGCCTGCCCGATCCGCCGCCGGACAGCCAGCTGATCCGCGTGAGCTGCGAGGTCGCACCGGCCGCCTTGCGACCCCTCCTCGAGGCGCGACGCTTGACCGAGGCGATCTTGGGCGAGACGAGGTCCGGACGGACCCGTCCGCGGACCCGCACGCTGTTCGGCGACACGCCGGAGCGCGCGACGGAGGCGGTGGTGGTCGAGCTGTGGAACCGCCTCGCCAAACAGAACGGTGCCCGGTGGGTGGTCGTGTTCGACGCGGTGGAGCGGGCCGACGAGGCGACCCTGGCGGCGCTGACCCAGATCGTGCAGCAGCCCGGCTGGCTTCGGTTGCCGCTGCTGCTGGTGTTCCATGACGAGCCGAAGGCGGCCGCGGCCGAGCTACTCGCCGCCGTGCGTGCGCGCGACGGCGACTCGGTGGTGCGTGGGGAGGAGGCGCTCGCCAGCGAGGCGAAACCGATCAAGTGGAGCACGTTGCCTCCCGAGGTTCTGCGCGCGCTTCGTGCCGGGGCGCTGATCGGCCCGGGCTTCGAGGTCAGGGTCCTCGCCGAGCTGCTGTCGATCGATCCGGAGCTCGTGCTCGAGCGGCTCCAGCACGCCATCGATCTCGGCGTCCCGGTCGAAGATCGGGGTGAAGGCAAGTTCTCGCTGCCGAGCTCGGCGCTCTCGGCCCTGTCCGCGTCCATCATCCCGTCGCTCGCACAGGCGTGGCACCGAAAGCTCGGGCAGCTGCTCGGCGCACGGGCGGCGAGGGCCATCCCGCCGCCCCCTCCCGCTCCAGGAATCGCGGGGATAGCAAAGTTCCAGGCGGAGAGCGTCGACGACACCCGCGTCGCGGAGATCATCGACATGTCTCATGAGGTCGTCGACCTGGCCTCAGAGACAGCCGCGGCCACGTCCGGAACGTCCGGCGCCGGCGTTGACGCCGGTGCGCGCCCCGTCGCTCCTGACACGAGCCGCCCGCAAGCTATCTCCGGGGAGATTTCAGATCGAGTCGAGTCGGCCCAGAGCAACCCACCTCGGCGGCCGGTTCAGCGCAAGACCGTGCTAGCCCCGCCCGCCGAGGGCGCACGCTCGACACGGCGCAAGACCTTGGTTCTGAAGCCGGAAGTGGACATGCCGGCGCCGGTCGAGTTGACCGCGACCGGGAAGGTCGCAGCGGCGACGGTCGGCGACCCGCTGATCGACAATGTTCGGGCGGCCGAGCACATGCGCCGGGCCGGTGACCTCGATTCGGCCGCGGAGCACCTGTGCGAGGCGGCCCGCGAGGCGGCAGCGATGGGCGCGCCGCAGGCCGCGGTGGAGCACGCCAATGGGGCGCTCGCGCTGCTGGCGACGCTGCCGGTCGGCGTGTCTCGACAGCGACTCAAGGCGCGGGCGCTGCTCGAGCTGGGACGGGTACAGTGGCAAGCGCCAGGCTACGAGCACGGGTTTACGCTGGCGCGGGCGCGGGCGTCGCTCGAGGCAGCGCGCGCCGAGCTCGACGCGGACGCACCGGTCGAGCTCGTCGTCGATCTGGCGCAGGCGCTGGCAGGGGTCCACTTCGACCTCGGTGATCCGCCGTCGCTCGCGCTGGCGCTCGCCGAGGTGGAGGAGGCGAGCCGCGTGTTGCACGCCGCGAACGACGCGATCGGGGCGGCCCGCCTGTTCAACGATCAGGCCGCGGTGCGCGTCCGCATGGGCGACGGCGCCCACGCACTGAAGCTCCTGCGCGCGTCTCGAGCGATCTTCGACGCGCGCGCCCAGGACGATCCGGCAGCGCTGCGCGAGCTCGCCGAGTCGGAGCACCTCCTGGCCAACTTGCCGCTTCATGCACGCATGCGGCTCGGTCGCGAAGAGGAGGGCTACGCGATCGGTATGGATCATGCGCTCGCAGCAGAGCGGGCGTTTGGCGAGCTCGACGATGACCGCGAGCTCGCCCGCGTGTGGGAGACGATGGGCCGGCTCGATCTCAAGCGCCTCCGCCTCGAGGAAGCGAGGCTGCGGCTCGAGGCCGCCTTCGAGGTGCAGACGCGAATCGGCGACCTGACTGGGCTGGCGCAGACCACGGAGTTTCTGTCGGAGGTGCTGGCATGGTGCGGTCGCAACGCCGAGGCGATCACGATGCTCCGCGACTCGGTGATCTACAACCGCGACAAGGGGTCGCCGCGCGGGCTGATCTCCAACCGCCAGGCGTTCACCGCACTGTCGTCGCGTTTTGCCCAACTGCCGCAGCACGCGGACGGTCTCCGGGAGGTCGAGATTTTGTTGGCCGCCGGGGAACGCGAGCTCGGCGTGTCACCACCGGACGCGACCGAAGAGCGCTGAACATCCTTCGGCACAGCGCTAGCGAGCGGTGAGCCCGAGCTCGAGCCCAGGCGCCGAAATCGCGGCTATCGCATGCTACCGCCGCAGATACGCCGTGGGCGACGTCCTGACGTACCGGCAGGTGCGATTCGGGCGGTCGGTGAGGGCGGCGACCAGGCCGGCCCGGTCGGGAGACAACCCGTAGTAGCGGTCACGTAGCTCGGCCGCCAGGCCAGCATCGTGAAATGAGCCCTGCGGAAATTCCAGTCGCCGGCCCGCGAGTGCTCGTGGGCGCGCGTCGCCGCCCTCAGCCACCGTCTTACATCGCGGCGCTTGAGCGCAGTACTGCGCTTTCACCGGCGCGCGGCTGCGCGTGTCACCTTTTGCAAGGTCGGTGAAAGATGCGAATCACCATTCTCCGGGTATCACTGCACCGCGGCTTGGCGAGGACGACGATGCTCGTGACGACTCATGGTTCGGACGAATCTTCGAAACGAATAAATGGCGGGTTCGATCATCAAAATCGCGTGAATGCGAACGCGTCGGCTGCGCAGATCCCACTTCCTGACCGAGCCGAGCTCGAGCGCGGTCGGGACAGGGGACTTGAGCACATGCTCCGCCACTTCCAGTGCCCGGAGGATCGAGGTGAGTTCCGCTTCCTCGGCCCTGCGAGCGGCCGGGTCCTGGAATCTGCGCTCACGTTGCACGTCCTCCGACGCACGAACATCGAGCCGGAATGGCAACAGCGGCTGCGGGGCTTCCTGGTGGGCCACAGCGCGGGAGCGGATCCCATCAGCAGGCTCTTCGCGGCCGCCGCTCTCGGGCTGACACAGACCGAGGACGCCATGACGGCGCTGGACGGCTTCCTCGGCGATCTCGCATACGGCCGCCGCCGGAAGCGGGCCTTGTTGCTCATGCTGCTGGTCGAACTGGAGGTGGTGCCGCTCGCGCGCGCCGGGATCATGCTGGACGACTTCGCGGTGCAGGCGGCCCACCGATTCAGTCAGTTGCATGGGGCCGCCTCGCGGCTCATGTTCGGACGACATGCGGGCGGTATCCCCGAGGGCACGGTACCGCGCGACGCCGCTTTCATCGTGGCGTGCCAAGCCGCCAACGGCGGCTGGGAGCAGCAAGCGCTCCTCACGTTGCTGGCGATGCTCGCTCTCGGCCCCGACCACCCAGCCTTCGAGCGCGGCCTGCGGTTCCTACGCGGGCTCGAGCGTGAGGACGGGGGCATCCCGTTCATTCCCGACGTCGATGTATGGCTCAACGCTCTGGCCGGCCTCGCCCTGCAGGCGGGGTCCTCGCTGCCCGAGGTGCGCCGGCAGGTGGCGCGGTTCTTGATCTCGCGCCAGCACACCCACGGCGGGTGGAGCTTTACCGACGGCGTCCAGCAGACGGATAGTGACTGCTCTGCGCTCTGCGTCGAGCTGTTGCTGCGCGAAGACGCGGAGCGCCATGCTCCTGCGGTCGACCGCGCGCTGGAGTATTTCCGCGAGAGGCAGCGAGACGACGGCGGATACCCGGCATATGAGCGCGCGGGTGAGTCCGAGCCTACCATGACCGCCAATGTCCTCTTGGCTCAGTGCCTTGGGGTCGGCCGGCGACCGGAATTAGTGCCTTCGATGCGCGCCGCGCGGCAGTTCATTCGTGGCAGCCAGCGCAGCGACGGTCGCTTCGAGACGAGTTGGAGCCTGTGCGAGACCTACTCCATCTTTCGCGTGATGGCCTCGCTGGAAGCTCACCGGGCCGTGGACCCCGGGCAGACCCCGGACACTGTGGGGGAGCGAGCGTTGCGTTACCTGCTCGCGCATCAGCGGACCGACGGCGGCTGGGGGCAGGCCGCCACTGCCCCTTCTGACGCCCTGAGCAGCGCGTACGCCCTCGCAGCTGTGAGTCTGCCGCGCTTCGCTACCGTCGTTCCGCCGGCATGTGCGCGGCGAGCAGCCGCATACCTGCTGGGACAGCAAGATCCGCGGACTGGCGCGTTCGTGTCGATCCCGGATCAAATGGGACCTCGGCCGATACCCTACGAGGTCCCGGTGCTGAGCACCGTGATGGGTGTATGGGCTCTATCGCTGACCATTCAGCGGTTGTCCCAGGGATAGGAGGATTCCGACAATGTCACAGAGGTCCACGCACTCGATCCCCACGCTCGAACAATTCCTCGCAGCCCCGCTCGCGGAGGTGCGGCCTGTGGCGCCGGCGACGATGGTATGGGTCGTGGAGGGCACCCGTCGCAGCGCGGCGCTGGCCGGCGTCCCCGCCGAGGACTATGGGCGCTGGTCGGTGCCGCGGATGAACGCCTGCGTGCGCATGTTCTTCGAGCACGGCGTCCGTCACGTTTTCACGCCGTTTCTGACGCCGAGCCAGTTTGGAGAGAAGACGCCCGGCTACCGTGAGCGCTTGTTCGAGTATGCCGGGCTCATCGCCAGCGAGCCGGAATTCCTCGCTCCGTACATCACGCACGGCTGGCGCGTGCGGCTCCTCGGAGGCGACAGCCTGCCGGAACTGCGGCCCTACGCCGCGAAGTTGATCGAAGCGACCCCGTACGGCGATCACACGCTGTGGTGCTCCGTGGTGGCCGAGACGGGAGCGCCATGGAGCGAACTGCTGCAGGCGGTAGTCCGCAGCGGCGCACGCACGCGCGAGGAGGCCATCTCTGCGGTCTATGGTGAGGACATCCCACTGGCCACATTGATGGTCGCGTTCGGCAAGCCGCTCGTGTCGCCCGAGCAGGTGCCACCGCTGCTCGTCGGCAAGATGGACGCCTACTGGACGCAGCGTCCCGGCTATCGCATCGACGAACGCGAGTTCCGGGCGATCCTCCACGATCACGCGTATGTTCGACGCACCTGGCAGGAGGACAAGACGGGTCGCCCCGACGAGGCGGCGGCGTTCCGCCGCGCGTGGGAAGAAGGACCGACGCTGGGGCTGGGCTTCCGCTTGGGTCCGTTTTGGTACCCGAGCGCGACCGGGGTGCCTGTCGGGTCGCCGGGTTGACGCCGCGCCTCCCCTGTCAACCTCGGGGGTTTGCTCGCCGACATCAATCTCACAGGCGACCTCCCCGGGCGACGGGTCGTCCGCTCGCTTCGACCTCCTCTTACCCATCGAAAATCTCACTTTGAACTTCTTGAACGCGAAATAAATGGCTCAGTGATTCGAAGACACGTACAGAAGGAGATGAACAAATGAGCAATGTAACCCTTATTGGCGTTGGTACGGACAATCAGCTCTACACGCGGAACAAGGTGAACGGCCAGTGGATCCTGGTGCCCAACAGCGGCTCGGTCAAGTCGGTGGAAATGCTGGCGGACGGCACCCTGATGGGAGTGGGCACGGACAACCAGCTCTACACGCGAGCCCGCGTGAAGGGCCAGTGGACCCTGGTGCCCAACAGCAGCACGGTCATCTCGGCGACCCAGCTGAAGGACGGAACCATCCTGGGGGTGGGCGGCGACTACCAGCTCTACACGCGGCGTAGCGTGCAGGGTCAGTGGACCCTGGTGCCCAACAGCGCCACGATCCTGTCGGTGACCGAGCTGCAGGACGGCACTCTGCTCGGCGTGGGCGGCGACCACCAGCTCTACACGCGGCCTGGCGTGCAGGGTCAGTGGACCCTGGTGCCCAACAGCGCCACGGTCCTGTCGGTGACCGAGCTGGAGGACGGCACCCTGGTGGCGGCGGGCGGAGACCACCAGCTCTACACGCGGGCGGGCGTGCGGGGCCAGTGGTCCCTCGTCCCCAACAGCGGCTCGGTCATCGCGGTCACCTCGCTGCTCCCGGCCATCCTCGGCGTCGGTACGGACAACCAGCTCTACACGCGGACCGGCATCAAGGGCCAGTGGTCCCTCGTGCCGAACAGCAGCACCATCCTGTCGGTGGCCGAGCAGGAGGACGGCACCCTGCTGGGAGTAGGCGGAGACAACCAGCTCTACACGCGGACCGGCGTGCAGGGCCAGTGGTCCCTCGTGCCGGGCAGCAGTACGGTCCGATCGGTGGTCGTGCTCAAGGACGGAACCATCCTGGGGGTGGGCGGCGATTACCAGCTCTACACGCGGACGGGCGTGCAGGGCCGGTGGACCCTGGTGCCCAACAGCGCCACGATCCTCTCGGTGACTGAGCTGCAGGACGGACGGTTGCTGGGAGTGGGCGGAGACCACCAGCTCTACACGCGCCCTGGCGTGCAGGGCCAGTGGACCTTGGTGCCCAACAGCGCCACGGTCCTGTCGGTAACCCAGCTGGCGGACGGCACCCTGCTGGCGGCGGGCGGAGACCACCAGCTCTACACGCGGCCGGGTGTGAATGGTCAGTGGACCCTCGTGCCCAAGAGCGGCTCGGTCATCGCGGTGGCCGCTCGACACGTCCACCTCTCTTGATCGCCGTCGGCGCGTAGACGCAGTGCTCGTCGAGCTCGAGGTGCTTCTCGCCTCCCTCGCGCATTCGGCCGCGCGTAACACGCGGAGCGTCCCCGCTCCCCCGGCGCTCCGAGCACCGGCCGGCGATCTGGACCATCACGATGCCGATCCGGGGGATTACGAGCGCGCCCACGCCAGCGCGGTCATGGACACCGTCGTTTGCGACGAAGCGCCGACACCGTCGGTGGCGGCCGGGTATCCTCGGTCGCCGCCTGATTCATGTCCACGACGCTGCCCACGCACTCGGCGACGCTCTCGGTGAGCGCCGACACCCTCACGGCCCCGTCCACCCAGCCGCCCGCGGATCGCCTCACCCGCGGCGTGCTCGTCGGTCGATACATCATCATCGACTGCATCGGCGACGGAGGAATGGGGCAGGTCTATTCGGCGTACGACCCGGATCTCGGTCGAAAAGTCGCGCTCAAGCTGCTGCACGACGATGCGACGGGCCACCAGCGCCAGGCCAGACTTCTCCGAGAGGCGCAGGTGATGGCACGCCTGTCACACCCGAACATATGCCCGGTGTACGACGTGGGGAGCTTCCACGGGCGGGTGTTCTTCGCCATGGAATTCATCGATGGGGAGACGCTCCGGGCGTGGCTGCGAGCGCGCGCGTGGGAATGGCGGGAGCTCCTCGCGGTGTTGCTCGCCGTCGGTCGCGGAATCGCGGCGGCGCACGCGGAGGGGCTGGTGCACAGCGACCTCAAGCCCGAGAACATCATGCTCGGCGCAGACGAACGGCCGCGGGTGATGGACTTCGGGATCGCCCGCGTGGACGGAGCGCCGCGCACGGAGGCGCCGCAGTCCCTGTCCGGGCTCGCGCTCGACATGGAGAGCAGAGGGACCAGGACGATCAAGGGGACCCCGCAATACATGGCGCCCGAGCAGTGGCACGAGGACTCGCTCGACGCGCGCTCCGACCAATTCTCGTTCTGTATCGTGGTGTGGGAGGCGCTGTTCGGCGAGCGGCCGTTCGCCGACGGCCACGTCGCGACGCATGTGCGGGCGCGGCAGGAGCTCCGCCCGCGCCCGCCTCCGCAGCCCTCCCTCGCGCCCTCGTGGCTGCGCGCCGTCCTCTTGCGCGGTCTGTCGGCGCGACCGGAGGACCGGTTTCCCACGATGGACGCCCTGCTGGTCGCCTTGGCCTCCGGACAGGCCAGGCGTCGCCGCTCCTTCATCGCCGCCGGAGCGGCCGCGCTGGCGCTCGTGCTCGGCGGCGCCGCTGGCGTGCGCTGGTGGGAGCACGAGCAGCAGGTCGCGGCGTGCGCGGGCGTGGGCGAGAGCATCTTCGCGGACGCGTGGAACGAGGCCGTGCGAGCGCGCCTGCAGGCGAACTTCGCCGCCTCGGGGCTACCCGACGCCGGCGACCTCGCCGCGCGGATCGCCGGGTGGATCGACACCTTCGCGGGCCGCTGGCGACAGGTCCGCGCCGAGGCGTGCCTGGTCGGCGACGTGCACCCGCTCGGGTGCCTGTACGATCAACGCCAGCGGCTCCTCGGCCTGCTCGACGCGCTCGCGGAGGACGACCCTCGCGCCCGGTCCGGAGCGATCCGCATCGCCGCAGCGCTGCCGGACCCGAGGACCTGCGCCGACCCCGTGCTCGTGCCGTCCGCGCCGCCGGCCGAAGGATTCCATGCGCAATTGGTGGCGACCCGCCTGCGGCAGGAGCTGCGGCGCATCGAGGTCTCCGGAGCCTCCGGGCACCTTCACGAGGCGAGGGCGCGGGCGTTGGAGGTGCGTGGACAGGCCGCGAGCGCGGGGCTCCCGGGCCTCCACGCCGAGGCGACGAACGTCGCCGGGATGCTGGCCGACTGGGACTCCGATTACACCGAGGCCGCGCGACTGCTGCGACGCGCGGTCGTGGAGGCTGGCGCATCGAAGCGCGACGACGTCGCCGCCGACGCCGCGATCCGGCTGATCCTCGTCGTCGGTGACCACCAGGCTCGGCATCAGGAGGCGCTGGTGATCGGCGACTTCGCGGAGATGCTCGTGCGACGACTCCAGCAGGCCGATCGCTACCGCGGCGCGCGGCTGCTCGGTTTCCTCGCCGTCGTCCACCGGGGGACCGGCGCGCTGTCCGAGGCCGAGGCGCTCAACGAGCGAGCGCTCGAGCTGCTGCGGCGCGAGCTCGGGGAGGTCCACCCCGAGCTGTCGGTGTCGATGGGCCACCTCGCGAACATCTACTACCAGCAAGGCAAGTACCGCGAGTCGCTGGCGCTGCACACCGCGGCGCTGGCGAACGCCGAGGCCCTGTACGGCGCGAACAGCATCGAGGCCGCGGCGTGCCTCACCAACATGGGCGCTGCCCACACCCAGCTCGACGAGGACGAGGCGGCGCTGCCGTTGCAGGAGCGGGCGCTGGCGATCCTCGAGCGCGCGCTCGGGCCCGAGGCCCCGGATGTCGCGCGTGCGCGCCACAACTTCGCGGTCGCGCTGGGCCAGCTCGGTCGACACGCGCAAGCCCGCGAGCAGATCGAGCGCGCCTACCGGGCGGTCGAGGCCACGCTCGGCCCGACGCACCCCCAGACGGCGCTCACCCTCCTCGATTTCGCCTTCATGCAGAAGGAAGCCGGCGAGCTCGAGGCGGCCGAGCGGAACTACCGCCGCGTCCTGGCGCTCTGGGAGGAGACGCTCGGCACGGAGCACCCGCAGCTCGTCCTCGCCTTGAACGCGCTCGGCGGGCTCGCCCTCCAGGCGCAGCGCGCCGAGGAAGCGATCGTCGTCTTCGAGCGGGCCATCAAGCTCGGCGAGACCCGCGGCTCGCCGCCCGAGCTCGTCGCCGACGCCCGTGCGGGGCTCGCTCGCGCTGTGTGGGAGGCCCGGGGCGATCGGGTCACCGCGCTCGCGCTGGCGGGCAGGGCCGCCGCCGTCTTCCGCGAGGTCCGGGGCCAACGCCTCCCGGCGCTCGCCGAACTCGAGGCCTGGATGCAGCAGCTCGCCCCTCCGTGAGGCTGGCCTCGTCTCAGTTCTCGAGGAGCGGGAAGATCTCGAGCGACGCCACGCCGATCCGCAGCAGCCCCGTCCCGGGGCGCCGCTCGATCAGCCGGGCCGCGTCGGCGACCCCCGCGTCGGCGAGCTGACGACGGCTGCGAAAGATGTCGATGTACAGCCGATCGCCGTCGCAGTGGAGCTGGCGGAGCAAGTCGCTCTGCTCGATCCACCCCTGGCGATCGGCGGGCGAGGCCGCGTCACGCAGGCGCGCGCGCGCGAGCAGCAGCAGCGGGTAGTGATGGACCCGGACCTTGAGGTCGATCACGCCGCCGCGATGGAGCGCGATCATCTCCACGGTCTCCTCGTCGCGGCTGACGCGGAACCGGAGACCGATCGAATCGATCGTGGGCTCGTCGCCCTGCGCCTCGTCGGTCTGCATCAAAGTCCCGGGCAGGTGGAGGTGCCATGCCCCGCTCGCCGAACGGACGGTGTCGCCGTCGCGTGCCTCGCTCACGCGACCCGCCTGCTCCATCGACCACCCGTGCTCGGCGCTGCGATGCACCGTGATCTCGGGCGCGTTCGAGTCGGGCAGCGCGAGCAGGCCGTCCTGCGCCTCGATCTGCGGGCCGCCGTCGAGTGGTACGGCGAAGGCCGCCGGCGGCTCGACGCCGGCGAACACGTAGCCGTCAGCGCTGCCGAAGCCGAGCGCCGCCCCCGCGGTCAGCGACACGCGCTCGCCGACGCCGACCCGCCGGCCCGCGACGAAGGTGCCGTTGCGGCTGCTCAGGTCTTGCAGCTCCCACGCGCGCCCGTTCCAGCGCACGAGCGCATGCTCCGCCGACACCTTGCGGTCTTCGAGGCAGACGGTGCATACGCGAGAGCGGCCGATGAGGCTGCGCTCGTGGAGAAACCACGCTCCTGCTCCGTCGATCCGGCGAATCTCGGCCATGGCGCGGCCGCACTGTAGCGCAACGCGAGCCCGTGGACCCGCTCTCGGCGCGTCCGCGGGACCATCGCCTCGCCGCGAGCGCGGGCGCGAACCCTGCGCGGCGCCGCACTTGCGAGTCCGGTTGATCCGCGCGCCCTTGGCGTTGGCCGAGCTCGAGCAGCTCGGACTGCAGCACCGCCGATCAGAAGGGCGCGCCGAGCCAGCGATAGATCGCCTCATTCGGGTCCATCCAGAGGAACTCCCGTCGCTGGCGACGGACACGTGCTTCAGCGACCCTTCGATGCCTTCCCACTCGTCCTCCGCATATGTCGCGACGGAGGTTCCGCTCGCTCACGCTATTATCGAGCGGGAGGCGGCCTCAAACGGAGATAAAGTGGCGAGATGCGCCGCCTCGCCCCCGTCCTGCTCCTCCTCGCGTGCGGCCCGGACCTCCCGACCCCCGGCGACGGATCCACCAGCGACATCCCCGGCTCGTCCTCCGCGCCCTCGCCGACGAACACCAGCGGCTCGCCCGCGACCACCAACACGCCCACGAACGCCACGACGAGCGCCCCCGACGACAACACGTCAACGACGCTCGACCCGCCCGCCACCACATCGACCACGACCGGCGAGCCGACCCTGTGCGGCCCCGCGTGCGCCGAGCTGCGCGACATCACCGGCAACCTCGAGATCGAGCCCGGCACGGACCCACAGACCTTCGCCTGCGTCCGCCGCATCGACGGCGACCTCGAGATCCACGACCTGGCGGACGGCGACATCCTCGCGCACCTCGGCAACCTCGAGGAGGTCACCGGCGGCGTGACGATCCGGGACAACGCCGGCCTCACCGACGTTCCGGGCCTCGGCTGCCTGCGCAGCGTCGGCGCCCTCCGTATTCAAGACAACGGCGCCCTCACCAGCCTCGCCGGCCTCGCCGGCCTGCGCAACGCCGGCAGCCTCAGTCTTCAGGACAACGGCGCCCTCACCAGCCTCGCCGGCCTCGCCGACCTCCGCCGCGCCGGCGGGATCTACCTCGACGGCCTCCCGGTCCTGAGCGAGCTCCCCGCATGGACGTTCGAACCCGACAACGCGCTCGGCGGCCTCAGCTTCATCGACCTCCCGGCCCTGACCGACCTCGACGTGTTCGCCGGCATGACCACCACCAACGGCGAATTCTACTTCACCGCGATCGGCTGCCCCGCGCTGACCAGCGTGGTCGGCGTCGGCGACCTGCTGCGGTCGGCCGACCCGGTGTTCGTCTATCTCCGCGACCTGGCCACGCTCACCGACCTCGCCGGCCTCGACGGCGTCCCCGCGTTCAACAACCTCGACCTCCTGTCCTTGCCGCAGCTCGCCTCGCTGGCCGAGCTCGAGGGCACCCAAACGATCCACACCCTGAACGCTTCCTCGCTGCCGAAGCTTGCCGACCTCCACGGCCTCGAGGACCTCGCCGAGACCGACATCCTCGCCCTCGCCGACCTCCCGCTCCTCACCGACATGTCCGCCCTGTCCGCCCTGACGAACATCGCGGTCCTCTCCCTCGACCGCCTACCCGCCCTGCCCGACCTGTCGGGCCTGTCGTCGCTGCACACCATCAGCATCCAGCTCAGCCTCGGGTCGTGCGACGACAGCCCCGACGCCGGCCTCGACAAGCTCGTCGACCTCACCGGCCTCGACAACCTCGAGGTCGCGTTGAACGTCGTGATCGGCAACAACGACGACTTCGCCGGCTTCACCGGCGCCCCCAAGCTCGCGACCGTCAGCGAGCTCCACGCCGTCCACAACCCCTCGCTCGCCCCCGGCACTCTCGCCGCCTGGGCCGCCACCCTCGACCCCACCCCGATCCTGTGCGAGAGCCAGGACCTCGACATGTGCAGTTGCTTCGTATTCGACCCGTGACGCGAAGCCTCACCGCATCGCCGCCACCCGCCCCGCGTAGAACTTCTCGACCTCGGCCTGCCACCGCTCCGGCGCCTTCGCCAGCGCCCGCGATGAAGCGGGTACCGCCGAGTCAGGTGCGGTGGCGCAAGGAGCGGGAGCTGTTGCATCACGCCCTATCCCGCTCACGCGGGATCGTCGGTCCGACGATCTCAAAGGTCGGACGGGGAGATGCCGCCCCGGCCCGCATCCGCGGACCCTCGGTGTTCTGGCACTGGACCCGGCGAGAGTACTGTGGCTTGGAATTTCCCAAGCGCACTCAGTAGACGCTGCCAACCCTTCGCCGGCCGAAGGTACACCGAGACGAGGCCCCCCTTGCTTCCGAGATTCGCTTCGAATGTTCATGCACAAACGGGCCTCGTGCTGGCGACGGTGCTAGCGATCGCGTTGCCCGAGGCCGAGGCCCACGCCGACTGCGGGTGCGACGGCACGATCACCGCCGACGGCGACGGACCCTGCCTGCGCTACGCGGCCCCGTCGGGCCCCGGCAACGACATCACGTTCCGCTTCGCCGAAGCGTACGAGTGCGGGCAGTACGTGACGGGCGAGTTCTTCGTCGTCGCCTCGGGCGCAGCGATCACTATCGCCGCGATCACGCCCGACGGTGCGCCGGGTCGTCACGGTGTCGACGTGAATCCCGATCCGAACGGACCGCAGCGCTGGGACGATCGCCTCGGCGACTACGCCGACGCGGTCGGCTTGCCGCTCGACGTCGCAGCGAACAGCTCGGTCGTCAAGTACGTGTCCGACAATCCCGCCGGTGATTGCGACGGCGATGCGGACGAGAAATCATGCGGACGGTTCGCCGCGGTGGTGACGATCGTGGACGCGGCGCCCGACGATCCGAGCACCGCGTTTCGTCCGCCGTTCGTCGGCGCGGACAAGCCGACGTTGTCCGCGGCGACGTTGCAGACGCAATTGTTGTCGCGGCTGTCGGCCGACTGCGCCGATGTGCCCACGCTCGCAACCGCCGAGGCGTGGACGCGGCACCTGCGGCTCGACTACACGAGCGACTCGGTCACGTGCGATCTGATGCCGCCGGAAGATGCGATCCCGAACGGCCGGCCGTGGTCGACCGACATCTGGGCCGACGACACCGACGTGCATGGGTGGCTGCACCTGGCCGACGTCTGCGACGCACCGCCGTGCACGCCCGAGCAGGATCTCGCGACGAAGATGCCCGTGCTCGTCGGCTACGTGCAGCACGGCATCGACGTGTGGGGCGTCGACCGGCAGGACGCGAGCCTGTTCCGCGGCGGCGGAGGCAACGGCGGCGGCAAGCTGCACGCGTACGTGTTCGCGGCGACGATGCTCGCCGACGCGGAGATGCTCGCCGATCTCGCGGCGATCGACGAGGAGCGCTTCTTCGAGAGCGCGAGCTACTACGCGGGCGAAGGCGGCGTCGCGCTGTGGGGCCAGCCGACCGGCGACGAGGCGGCGTACTGGAACGACTTCGGTGATCAGTCGACGCGGACGATCCGCGACCCGTACCACTCCATCGACGGCGGCTTCGAGCCCGGCGGCTGGTATCAGGACAACACGGCGAAGCCGACGCAGTACACCGCGCTCCTGATGCGGATCATGCCGGCTTTGCAGGCGAACTGGCCGGTGAACGGCGACGTCGTGCTCGCGTATGCGGATCGCTGGGTCGAGCACGGCGCGCTGACGCAGCCGGATGACTGCGCGCCGATCGGCGGCGAGTACGGCGTCGACTACGGTCCCGACGGCATGGGCGGCTGCATCGCAGGGGGCGGCCGCGTGCCCGAGCTCGACGGCAACAACGCGAACGGAGGCAATCGTTCGCGCCCGTTCGGCGAGTGCATGTGGCAGAGCTTTCGCGCCTGCGCCGAGGACTGCTCGTGCCCGGGGCAATCGTGCAAGAGCGCGAGCATGTGCGGCAACGGCATCGTCGATCCGCACGAGGCGTGCGACGGCGACGACGCTGCGAGCTGCGCCGAAGGTTGCATCGCGCCGGGCCAGCCCGGCGCGTGCACGTGCGCGGACGGGGGCGCGGACGGGGGCGAGGGCGGAAGCGATGGCGCGGACGAAGGCGGCACCCCAACCGAGTCGGCGACTTCGATGGACGCCGACGACACGGCGACGTCGAACGCGAGCGCCGGCGACACGTCGAGCGGCTCGTCACCCGCGGAAGGAAACGACGACGACGCGAGCGGCTGCGGCTGCCGCTCCTCGTCGACGCCGCCACCGAGCCTGTTCTTCCTGCTGTGGATCGTCGCGTGGCGCCGCCGTTGCCGGCGGGCGATCGCCTCGTCGCGCCGCTGATGCTCCACGCGATCCCGCCGACCGCGAGTACCGCGACGCCGGCCATCATCACCACAGGGAGCTCGATCCCTGGTCACGACACCGACGAGGAAGAGCGCGGCAGACGCTGCCGCCGCTCGCAACCGCTGCTGTCGGTGCTCGACGAGGATGTCGAGCCAGGTTTCCTCCGCAGCCACGCGGTGTGGACCGCGTGGATCGCTTTCGGTCAGCGCCGTATCTGCTCGACGCGACCGCCGACGACGAGCGCCGGCCGCGGCAGGTGCATCACGAATTAGGCCGGCTGTACCCGAGGGCGGTCACTGCATCGACCGCCACCATCGGCTGACCGAGGCGGCTCAGCGCGCAGGCGCGGTTGAAGTGGGCGATCGCGATGTCGGGGCGACGGCGATGGCGGCGTCGAAGCCGGCGAGCGAGCCGGTGTAGTCGCCCTTGCGGTGGAGCTTGAGGGCGTCGCAGTTGTGCTTCGGGGCGGCCTTCGGTTGTTCGCGCAGGTCGCTGGACACCGCCCTGCCCGACCGCGTCGTCGTGCTGGCCGACGACTTCCTCCACCTCACCGGCCACGACCCGCTCACCGGCGCCGAGCAGGGCATCCATCGACGGGAAGCACCGCCGGGGGCCGCCCGGAGGCCGCGCTCAGACCCGCCGCGGCGCTGACGGGTCTCGTGCGCATGGTGCAAGAAGCGACCGGACGGCACGCTCAAAAAAATATCGCAAAAACCCGCAACGGTTCCCGTCTCCTTGTCGGCCTGGGCGATCGCGCCCGGCCCGGGAAGGAGCGCGCACGCAAACGGGATCGTAACGTTGGCCATCGCTGCCGGAGGCGGGCTCGTCATCCATGCGGTGACATTCACGGCCAACTCCGTCTGCGGCCACGTACAGCTCACCGAGACACCGGCAACGCCGCGACGGACGCCGAGAGGAACCCTCGACGACACCGGCGCGGACGAGGTGATGCGCGCCAAGACGGCCGCGATGGTGCGCATCATGACACTGCTTCACGGCGGCCCACTGCCTGCGCGCACCCGTCGTCTCCCGATGGCCCGGCGATCGTCGCCGGCAGAGTTCACGCGCGCGTGAACTGCAACGCTCGCGGGCACAGCGTCGTGCCCGCTTTGTCTGAAGGTCGAACACATGAACAAGATCATCGTCATTTTTGCATCCCTGTCACTCGGGCTCGGAGCGGGCTGCGCGGGCGGCCTGAAGCTGGACAGCAATTCGCTGTTCAAGAAGAAGGCGGACGAATCGTCGGCTGCCTCGCCGGAGGCCGAGGTCGCCGCGGCGGGCGCGTCGGACAAGCCCACCGCGACCCCGCCCGCCGACCCCGCCGCGGAGCGGCGCGCGTACTACCAGCCGCTGATCGACGACGTCGATAAGCTGCAGCAGCAGCTGCCGGCGTGCTGTCAAAGCGAGGACTTTCTGCTGGAGCTCACGTCGCCGTACCCGAGCCATGAGTTCGTCAAGCAGTACAAGTCCGCCTGGTCGCACAAGTCGATGCGCAAGGCCGAAGACCTCGAGACGCCGGAGTGGAAGGCCGTCGAGGCGAAGTACGCGGAGCTCGACGAGGCGCTCGCCGCCGCGGTCCGCCTGCCGAAGGACGTCTACAAGGCCAAGGACGCGAAGCAGCTCAAGCGGCTCTTCTCCGACTACGCCGCGAGCCACACCAAGAAGTCCGTCGTCGACGTCGTGCTGCTGTACGACGACTGGGGCCGCAAGTCGGGCAGCGAGTGGCACGGCGACCAGCTGGTCAACTACGATCAAGGGTTCATGCGCGGGTTCGTCGTCGTCCAGGGAGACTCGGGCAAGGGCGAGGTCTGGGAATTCACTCCGCGCAAGGATTTCCTGGACGGCGGGAAGGTCAAGTTCGACGTCTACGTACCGGCCGAGGTCACGGACATCGCGCTCTCCTCCGTCGCCGCGAAGTAGGCGGAGCGCCGCGCGGCGCTCGCCTCGTTCCGCAGGGCGCGCTCGAGAGCGTCGCTCTGGCACGCCGCGGCCGCCTCGGCAAGGCCGAGGACGGCCTCGCCGGGCTGCACGCGCCCCTCGGCCTGCGCGCCGAACCGCGTTGCCCTGCGAGCACCTCGTGCTGGTGGAGCGCGCCGGAGTACGTCGTCGCCTGTGATAACGTGGCGACCTGCCCCGGCTCGCCCTCGCCGTCCTCCTCGTCGCCGCCTGCGGCCCGTCCACCGCGAACAGCGACAGCGACGCGACGACCGGCCACGACCCCACCACCATGGCCGGCACCTCGGGTGATTCGCCCACGCCGACTCCATCGACCACCACCGAGAGCCCCACCCCGACGACCTCGGGCACCACCGCCTCGGGCCCGCCCTCGCAGTGCGGCCCGCCGTGCGAGCACACCTGGGAGTACGACTCGTTCCTGATCCCCGGGATGGTCGAGTCCGACTTCCGCTGCCTGACCCGCGTGCGCGGCGACCTCACCATCCCCGGGAACACCGACCCTGCGATCGTCGCCACCTTGGCGAACCTGACCCGGGTCGACGGCCGACTCCGGATCTGGGGCACCGACATCCCCGATCTTTCGACCTTCGCCTGCCTGCGCGAGGTCGGCGAGATCGAGCTGATCGACCTCCCGCACGTCGCCGATCTCTCGCCGCTGTCCGGGCTGCGCCGGGCGCCCTCGATTCGCCTCCGCAACCTCGGTATCGCCGCACTGCCCACATTCGCGGCCGACTTCGCCGGCATCGAACGGCTCGCGCTGGCCAGCAATTCCTCGCTCACCGACATCTCCGAGCTCGCGGTCTGGGGGCTCGCCGGTGACACGCTCGCGCTCGAGCTCCACCGCATCCCGCAATTCACCGACCTCGGCCCGCTGGCCGCCCTCCCGCTCGTGGACGCCGCCCGCGTCGACGTCAGCCTGTTCGACCTCCCCGTCCTCGCTTCGATCGCCCCGCTCGGCGCCATCACGTCCGGGGAGATCGAGCTCACCACGCTGCCGGAGCTGACCTCCTTGAGCGGCCTCGAGGCGCTCACCTCTGGCAGCCTGCGGCTCGTCGACCTCCCCGCGCTCACCGACCTCGCGCCCCTCGCCGGACTCCGCGAGGCCGAGACGATCATGATCGACGACGTCCCGCAGCTCACCAGCCTGATCGGTCTTGGCGCACTCGAGCGCGTCGAACACAGGTTCCAGCTCGGCGCTTGCTCGGCTCCGTCCCTCCCCGGCCTCCACGGCCTCCACGGCCTGGATTCGCTGGCCCGCGTCGAGTCGCTGAACTTGCTCGGCCTCACCGGTCTCACCACCCTCGCTGGCGCACCGCTCCTGACCGAGCTCGCTCACCTCGACATCGTCGACAGCCCCGCGCTGCCGCAGGCCGCATTCGACGCTTTCCTCGCCCAGCTCACCGCCCCGCCGCTCGCCTGCCTCGCCCCGGAAGGCGCCTGCATCTGCGTCACCCGCCCGCTCTGAGGCCGTCGAGCGCCACATTCGCGGCCCCGGTGGGGTCCCGAGCACCCACCCGCGCCCGTCTCCGCAGCTCGCCGCCGCTCCGCTCCGACGCCCCAAGATATTTGAGCCGTGCCGGCGCCGCGCGGACACTTGACCCTGGGCACCTCCCATTGACCGCGCACGCACGACGCAGCGGCGTTGCCACGGGCACGCTGCTCTCCACGGCTCGCTTCCTCGAAGAGGACGAGGCCTTTCTGCACGCGCTGCAGAGCGGCCACCGTGGCGCCGCGGCGGCCTTCTTCGAGCGCCACGCCGATCACGTCGAGCGGGTGCTCGTACGCGTGCTCGGGGTCGATGCGGAGATCCCCGACCTCGTGCAGGAGGTGTTCCTCCGCGCGCTGCGGGGCATCGGGGACTTTCGCGGTGGACCCGACAAGCTGCGCGGATGGACGACCCGGATCGCCGTGTTCACGGCCCGCGGGTGCATTCGGCGTCGGCGGGCGCGATGGTGGCTGCGATCGATCGCGCCGGAGGAACTGCCGGAGCCACAGGCCGACGACGCGTCGCCCGAGCTGGCCCACGCGGCCGCGGGGGCGTTGCGGCTCTTGCATCGGCTGCCCGTCGACGAACGCATCGCGTTCTCGCTGCGGTACCTCGAAGAGATGGAGCTGCGCGAGATCGCGGAGGCCTGCGACACCTCGCTCGCCACGATCAAGCGCCGACTCGCCCGCGCCCAGGCTCGCATCCAGCGGCTGGCGGCCCGCGACGCCACGTTGAGCTCGTGGCTGCAAGGAGGGGACGGATGACCGATCCAGAGACCCCACTCGAGCGGTTGGGCGTCGCCATGGCGCGGATGCAGGATCACGGGCGCGCGGCGCTGCCGAAGGCCAGGCTCGCCGACGTGCTGGCCGCCCTCGATGCACCGCGTCGCTCGAGCCGCCCCTTCCTGGCCGCGTTCATGGCCACCGCGGCCGCGGTCTGTGTGCTCGCGCTGGTGTTGTTGCGCTTCCGCGAGGACGGATCCGCCGTGGTCGCGGGCGAGCCTGCGGCCGATCCGGTGGCGATGATGGGCGCGTACGTCACCGCACCGGCCGACGAGGAGCTCGTGATCGAGTTCGCCAGCGGCGGCGAGCTTCGCCTGCATCCCGGGGGGCGCGCACGCGTCGAGCGGGCCGACGCCGACGAGGCGCGTGTCGCCCTCGTGTCCGGCACGGCGACGGTCACCGTCCCCGTCGATCTCGCGACCCCCTGGCAGGTGAGCGCCGGGCCGTTCACCGTGAGCTGTGCGACGTCCACGTTCACGATCGCTTGGCGGCCGGACGAAGCGAGCTTCGAGGTCCAGGTAAAGCAGGGTGGAATCACCGTGCTCGGTCCGATGGCGGGGGAGACCCATGCCCTCGAGACGGGGCAATCGTTGCGCATGGATCTGCACGACACCGCCGCCGTCCCGACCTCCCAGCCCGCGCCGAGCCCTTCCGTGCCCACCGCCGTGCTCCCCACCGTATCCGAGGCTTCGCCGCCCGAGCTCGAACCGCCGCGGCGCACCACTCGGTCGGCCAAGCCCGAGGCCGCCCGATCGACCGCACCGACGCCGACGTCTCCCCCCGAGGCCGCCGCCGAACCCTCGTGGCAACAGCTCGCGCAGCTCGGCCGCTATCGCGATGCCCTCACCGAGGCCGAACGCATCGGATTTGCCGACCTCGTGGGCACCTTGCCGGCCGCGGACCTCCTGCGTCTGGCCGACACGGCTCGCTTCGCGCGCAACTCCGGGCGAGCCCAGAAGGCGCTCACCGAGCTGCGCCGGCGATTTCCCGACGCGCCGGAGGCCGGCACGGCCGGGTACATGCTCGGCCGCATCGCCTTCGATCTCGCGGCCGACTACGATCGCGCCATGCACTGGTTCTCGACCTACCTCGACGAGCATCCCGAGGGCCCGCTCGCGAAGGAGGCACTCGGGCGCCTGATGGAGTCGCAGGAGCGCGCGGGCCGGGCGAGCGAAGCGCAGGCGACCGCACGACGATATCTCGCGCGCCATCCCGAGGGTCCACACGCCGATCTCGCGCACCGGCTCGGTGCACCTTGAGCCTGTCGGTGCCGTTCGCCACCTTCGCGCTCGTCGCATCGCTGCTGGGCACCGGGCCCGCGCCGGGCGGTGCAAGCGATCGCATCGCGGTGGTCGGCGATGCCGACGACGAGGCGATCGTCCGTCAGCTTCGCGCCGAGCTGTCCGCCCTCGGTTTCGAGGTGCTGGCCCCGGAGGCCCCCGCGGAGGGCGACGAGCTCTGGGCCGACGACCTCGGAGCTGTCGCCGCGATCCGAGTGGTCGAGCACGAGGCGCTCGAGATCCACATCGCCGATCGTGTCGCCGGCAAGTCGGTGCGCCACCGCGTAGCGATCCCACAGCCGCATACGGAGGAGGACGCCCGCATCGTGGCCATGCGTGCGATCGAGCTCTTGCGGGCCAGCCTGCGCGAGCCGCAAGAGGCGCCCGTGGTCAGTCCGCCTCCTCCCAGGCCATCCCCGCCCTCCACGCCATCCACGCCATCGCCGCCACGCCCCGCGGCCCCGCGCTTCTTCATCCATCTCGCTCCGGCGGTGGCCGGTAGCCCCGGCGGCCTCGGCCCGTCGCTTCATGCCCTGCTCGGGCTGCGCTGGATGCCGCATCGGCACCTGGGGCTCGCGATCCAGGCCCTCGCACCGACCGTGGGCACCGTGGCGAGCGGCCCCGAGGGCACCGCGCGGATCCACACCGCGCTCGTGCTCGCCGGGTTGCACGTGTCGTTCGTGCGCTCGAGCGCACGCTGGCAACCCGACGCAGGTGTTGGGATCGGTCCCGCCTTCCTGCGCATGCGAGGCTCGGCCGCACCGGCGTACGGCGACGCCACCGAGGTGGTGGCGTCCGCCGCGTTCGCGGCCCGGTTCGGTCTGGCCGTCGCGGTGCACCCGCGCGTTCGTCTCCGGCTCGACGGCCACATCGGGGCGCTCGTGCCTCGACCGCTCGTGCGCTTCGCCGGTCGCACGGTTGCAGACTGGGGGCGACCCTTCGGCATCGGTGCCCTGGGAGTCGAGATCGTGCTCCCGTGATCGCGTGATTGTTGAGCCGTGATGGGCCGGTCGGGACACTTCACGGTCCGGAGGAGTTGACGTGCGTCCCACCATTCTTTTGCTGATCGGTTCCGCTCTCGCGTGCCAGGCTTCGAGCGCAGGTGATCCCATCATTACCGGTGACGGCTCCACGACCGGAGATACAAACACGACGGAAGCTACGGGCGCGACCGGGCCCGACGACGGTGACACGAGCCCGACGGGGTCCGGGCCCGACGACGGTGGCACGAGCGTGGGCGGCACGGACGGCGAGCCGGTGGACTGCGAGGCCCTCACCTGCCAGTCCTGGTGCGACGAGGCCACGTGGGGCGGACCCATCCCCACGGCCGAGACCGACGTCGTCGTGCCCGACGGCAAGGTCGTCCTGCTCGACTGCGACGCCGAGGCGAAGACCTTGACCATCGAATCGGGCGGCGCCGTCAAGGCCTCGCGATCGACCTCGTCGAGCTTGACCGTGCACGGCAACGTGATCGTGTGGGGCCGGCTCGATCTCGGCACGGAGGACGACCGGCTTCCGGCCGACGTCGTGTCCGAGCTCGTGTTCGCCGGCATGCACGACGACGACTACGTCGGCACCCCGAGCACGGTGTTCGGGGGCGAGGAGTTCACGCCGCCCGTCAACACGCCGCTCGAGATCCTCGCCACGGACGTGGGCCTGTGGGTGATGGGGCGTGGGGTGTTCTCTGCGGCCGGCGCCCTCAAGCAGTCCTGGTCGAAGCTGACCGACGGCACCGCGCCGGGCGATCCGACCCTGTCGGTGGAGGATGCCACGGGATGGCAGCCCGGCGATCGCGTGCTGCTGACGCCGACGACCGTGATCGCCGAGGCCGACTTCGCCGACCAGTTCGACGAGGCCACGATCGCGTCGGTGAACGGCACCGAGGTGACCCTGGCGAGCGCGACCGCCTTCGAGCACGCGGGCTGCGCGGATTGTGTGCGCCGCGGCGAGGCGGCCAACCTCACGCGCAACGTCGTCGTGCGTTCGTTCGACGCCTCCGCCCACGCCCACGTGATCGTCGGGGAGGAGGGCGTCGCGCAGCTGGACAGCGTCGAGCTGCGCTGGCTCGGACCGCTTCGCGACTGCACCGCTGCCGACGAGCCGGCCCGCAGGTCGCCGCTGCGGTTCCATCAGCAGGCGGATGCCTCGGGGACCTCGTTCGTGCGGCACACCGCGATCTGGGCCAGCGGCAAGGACGGCATCGCCATCGAGCACAGCAACGGCATCGAGGTGACCGACGTCGTCGTCTACGACACGCAGGAGACCGCCGTGGCCCGCACCTACGACAACAGCGCCTGCGGCCTGCGCTGCACCGAGCGCGAGAAGTTCGAGCCGCGCGACAACGACCTGACCCACGTGCTCGCCGCGCGGGTGGCCGTACCGAACCGCGTCGAGGGTTGTGCTGCGATCGGCGGAGCCATCGCGATGTTCGCCGGCGGCGGAGACACGCTGGACTGCGTCGTCACCGGCACTGCCTACAACTATGGCACTTTCGGCAACGTGGCCGCGTTCCACTGGTCGGAGATCGGCTCCGGCATGGATCCGGCCGACCGCTTCGAAGGCGTCGTCGCGCACAACAATGCCGGCAACGGCATCTCGAACTGGCAAAACAACACGCAAAACGACACGCCCTACACCGCCAGCGCGTGGTCGAACGGAGCCTACGGCATCCTCCACGGGGCCTACGGCAACAGCATCTCGTACCAGGATCTCGTCGCGATCGACAATGCCGAGCTCGGGTTCGGCATCAAGGGCATCAACCAGGAGGACGTCCCGCGCATCGATGGCGCGACGATGGACAACGTCGGGGTCGTCGATTACACGTTCGTGCCCGAGTCGGCGCTCGTTCTCCGCGACGTGACCTTCACCGGCGAGCGCTCGCCCGCGTTCACGCAGATCCACGACGAGTGCAGCGGCGGCGACGAGACGGACCCCCAGGACGGCGAGTGCATCTTCGCCTGGCTGCTCATCGAGAACCCGGTGTTCCCGACCGGCGTCGTCCCGTTCGACTTCGGCTGGCACCAGAACCTGAACACCGTGTGGGAAGTGCGTGGATTCTCCCACCCCGACTATCCGGAATTGCCGGCGAACTTCGACCTGTATCGCGCGGACAACATGGTCGCGGGGGGCAGCTACCACGCGGACTTCGACGCCTGGCTGGTGCCGCAATGAGACGCACGGTCTGGATGCTCGCGTTGCCGTGGATCCTGGGCTGCACCGCGGGATCCGACGACGAGCTGCAGGCGCCGCTGGTCCTGCCGCTCGAGGTCCTCGGCCCGGCCGGTACGGAGCGGATCGCCGACCTGTGGCTCGACGAGACCCAGCTCGCGGCGGCCGACTCCGCCGCGCTCGTGCTCACCTTGCACAACGTCGTGGCGCCCGGGTCGGCGGAGCTGGTCGTCAACGCGGGCGAGCCCATCGACGTGAGCGAGCCGTTCGTGCACCCGGACGGGCGCGTGAGCACGGCCGAGATCGCGATCGACCCCGGGCTCCTCGTGCCGGGGGCGAACCGCCTGGCCTTTCGCTACCCGCGTCAGATCGTCGACGCGGGGGCGGCCGTCTCCGGGTATCGCGTCCTGCACGTGGCGCTCCGCATCGGCGACACCACACACGTGCTCGGCGAGCCCGCCGAGCCGCCCGAACGGTGGCGTCCGCTCCGAGACGACGCGGCGTCCATCGAGCGGGGCCGCTCGTACTTCCAGGACGTCGCACGCGACGGCGGACCGACGTGTGGGCGTTGCCATGCGGACTCGGGCGCCGATCTCCAGTATTACGCGTTCTCCGATCGCAGCATCGTCGAACGCGCGATGCACCACGAGTTTTCGCGCACCGAGGCCGAGGACCTCGCTAGCTACATTCGCAGCCTGCCCGTGCCCGCGGAAGGGCGACCGTATCGGCCAGCGTTCCAACCGGGCGCCGACAACCACGGCGCCGCCGGAGCGGGGCCGGAGTCCATCCTGCCCGACGACGCGAGCTTCGGCGAGCACCTCTGGGGCGCCGCGAGCTTGCCCGCGGATCTACCCTGGGACTGGCCCGAGACCGTCGACACGTTCGTGCTGCCGACGTCGATCGCGGTCCCCACCTTCGTACGCTGGCTGCCGCGAAGGATCGACGAACGCTGGTTCACCCGCCGGGACGGAGAGCTCGCCGTCGCCGAGGCCGCGCTGGCCGACGATCCTTCTCTCGAGCACGCGCAGGCCTTCATGACCGCGGCCATGGCCGTGGGTCGGGAGCTCCTCGTGGAGGAGGGCGATCATCTCGCGCGCATCGACCTGCTGCGCTACGCGGCGGTCAAGCTGTGGGACTGGTCGCGACGCAACGGCTTTGACGCTCCCGATCACGGCATGCCGGACGGCAGCCCCGCGTATCCGTACGAGGTCGGGTTCGCGTTCTTCGAGGCCGCCGATGCCCCGGGTGGGGTACCCGCACCCATGGCGCAGACCCTGTCGTGGTGGTGGGCCCAGCTCGCAGCCAATCCCGGGCGCGGCCTCTCGACCGGTCAGCGCCCGCTCGACTACGAAGACGTCCTGACGGCGGCCGAAGCCGGCGGCGCGGGGCCGAACGAGATCGCGTTCCTGCACCTGTACGGAAGCTGGGAGGAGTCGCGCGGGCCGGTGGCCGAGAAATGGGGCACCGAGCACGGCCCCGTGCGGCTGCTGGCGGTCCCGATGCGACGCCTGGATCCGGTCGACCGCGCGACGATCCTGCGCCGCTTCTTCGCCAGGCAAGCCGAGTTCGTCGCCGGGGGCGGCGTGCTGACGCAGGGGCACCACATCGCCCTGTCGCAGGCGTGGAATCAAGGCTGCGCCGAGCTCTCGGCCGCACAGCGCGATGCCCTGCGCGGCGCGGCCCCGGCCGAGATCCGACCGGACTTGGCCGGCTGTCCCTGAGCCGGCGGCTCGAAGCCCTTCTCGAAGTCGCCGCACTCCGCGAACGCTTCGAGCTCCGCCTTGACGAACTCGGGTAGCAACGATTACCCGAAGTCGTCCGGGTCTTGGGGCAGATTTGTGGCACCCAGAGGCAACCCGGGGCAAGTCGTCCATCTCGCCAAAGCCCCTCCGCGTGGAGATCCGCGGCGTTGTGGCAGCGGAGGGGCTTTTGGCGAGGATGGGTCAGAACTTGTTCCACAGATACCGAGTATCTCCCCGCCGACACGGAGATACAGGCATTTTGCGCTACGAACTTAACATTCGTAACTTCGGCCTAACCCTTTCGGGCGTGGGCGTGGGCGTCGGGGTCGGAGCGGGCACCCCTTCGTCGAGGCGGGCGATGCCGGCCTTCATGGCCTTGGCCGCGTTGCGGACGTGCATGTAGCCCTCGGTGGTGCTGGCATGCTTGTGGCGTGCCAGGAGCTGGAGCTCCTGGAGGTTCGCCCCCTTCTCCAGCAAGAGCGTGATGAAGGTGTGCTTCGCCTTGTGGAAGCCCCTCCACTCGACCCCTGCCCTGCCGGCCAGCTCGATCATGTGGTTGCGAAACGCGCTCTCCGACATCCAGGCGTTCCGCTCACCCGGGAAGACGTGGTCGGTCAGCTTGCGATCCTTCCGCGCCTTCGCCAGCTCGGAGCGGAGCCGGGCACGCATCGGCACGGACACGGCCTTCTTCCCCTTCGGGCACTTGAGGCCGGTCCGGTGCATTGAATGCCTGATGTGGACCTCGCTGTTCCTCAGATCCACGTCGCACCACCGGAGCGCCAGCATCTCGTTCCGCCGCAGCCCGGCATCAAGGCTGAGCAAGAGTGCAAGCGTCCCGATCTCGTCCCCCTCCGCGGCGGCGAGGAGGAGTTCCATCTCCTCGTCCGTGTACGGGTCCTTCTCGGCGGCGTCCCGGGTCTTCAGCCGCTTGATCGTGGGCACCCCGGCCAGTTTCTCCTTCTCGACCGCGTAGGACAGGATCCCCTGCAACTTGACGATGATGTGGTTGCAGGTCGACGGGGCATAACGCTTCTGGAGTTCCTCGCGGTAGTCCAGGATCCTCGTCTTCGTGATGAGGTCGAGCGGCATCTGGCCGAACTTGGGCTGCAGGTGGCGGCGCCAGACGCTTGCCCACGTCTCCCGCGAAGTCGGCTCCTCGTGGCTGATCACCCGGTCTTCCATGTGCTTGTACATGTGCTCGAGGGTGACGACCCGCCCCGGGTCCGTCTCAGGTTCGGGCACTCGTGCTGCCCGAGCTTCAGGCTTGGATTCCTCTTCCTGTCCCCTCTCCTTCCTCGTCTCGCCGAAGATCTCGGCAAGGAATCGATCCGCGTTCTCGCGTGCCCACACCATCGCGGTGTCCGCGG
This sequence comes from Nannocystis punicea, assembly GCF_026965555.1. Classification (GTDB taxonomy): domain Bacteria; phylum Myxococcota_A; class Polyangia; order Nannocystales; family Nannocystaceae; genus Nannocystis; species Nannocystis punicea. Next base: position 9,712,882 of record NZ_CP114040.1, read on the forward strand.
TGTAGCCCTCCGGGGCCGTGCGCTGGATCCGGAGGTTCTTCCCCTTGGTGCTGCGGGGGTCTGGGCAAGAGAAGCGCATGTCGACTTGGACGCGTTCTGGGTTGTGTGGTGATGGCCTGGTGCAGACCTTCATGAGCCTGGCCTTCTGGAGTGAAGGCCCGGCCTCTTCTTTCGCCTCAAGCAAGGGGACCAGATCTTCGCGGACCCAGCAACGCCTTCCACCGATGATGCGGCCGGCGGGGAACTTGCCCCTAGCGATGGCCGCCCTGAATGCCTTCGGCTTCTTCCCAAAGAAGGCCGCAACGTCGTCCACGTAGGCCATGTCCCGGGCGCTGTTGAAATTTCAAGTGGCGGCCTCATCACCCCGAGAGGATTCGCGGGGCTCCAAAACGACAAGGACCGCCGTGACCAAGAGTGCCAGGAAGAGCCCCAGGAACGAAGTCGAGATTGTCGCGCCTGCGACCCGTCAGCTCACGATGCCGCTGCCGGAGCTGCTCCACGAGGAGCTGTACGGGGCGGTGACCCGCCTCGGACTGGTCGCGCTGAGCGCCCTGCTGCAGCAGGAGGTCGAGGAGCTGTGCGGGCCTCGGTACGCGCGGGGCATGGGAGATCGGCCCAGCCGGAACGGCACGACCGCAGGGAGTCTGGCCCTCGGCGGTCGGCGGGTCGAGGTGCAGCGGCCACGGGTCCGCAAGGACGGCAAGGAGGTGAATCTTGCGACCTGGGACCGGCTCGCCTCCGAGGATCCGCTGAATCGGCGGGCGGTCGAACAGATGTTGATCGGCGTGTCGACCCGCAAGTATGGGCGCTCGCTGGAGACGGTGCCTGAGGACGTGAAGACGCGCGGCACGAGCAAGAGCGCGGTCAGTCGCCGATTCGTCGCGGCGACCGGAGCCGAGCTGGATCGGTGGCTCCGGCGCGACCTCAGCGAGCTCGCGCTCGCCGCCATCATGATCGATGGGATCTACATCGACCAGCACGTTGTCCTGATCGCGCTCGGCTTCGACGAGACCGGCGCCAAGCACGTCCTGGGCGTCCAGGAGGGCGCGACGGAGAACCGCGAGAGCTGCACGGCGTTGCTGCGAGACCTCGCCGAGCGAGGCCTCGATACCAGGCGCTCGACCCTCTTCGTGATCGACGGCGCCAAGGCGATGAGGCGCGCGATCCTCGACGTGTTTGGCAAGCGGGCGCTCATCCAGCGCTGTCAGGTGCACAAGGTCCGCAACGTCGTCGACCACCTGCCCGAGCAGAAGAAGGACAGCGTCCGCAAGGTTCTCCGCGAGGCCCTGGGCGCGACCACTGCCAAGACCGCCAAGCGAAGGCTCGAGGCGCTCGCAGGCAGCCTCGCCAGCGAGCACCCGAGCGCCGCCGCGTCCGTCCGCGAGGGCCTCGACGAGCTCTTCACCGTCAAGGAGCTCGGCCTCCCCGACGATCTCGTACGATCGCTCTCGACCACCAACGCCATCGAGAACGTCAACAACGGCATCCGCCGGATCGCCGGCCGCGTGAAGCGCTGGCGCGGCGGCTCGATGATCCTGCGCTGGATTGGTGTCACCCTCCACGAGCTGCAGCGCGGCTTCCATCGCATCAAGGGCTGTCGCGGCATGAAGGACCTCGTGACTGCCCTTCGCACCCGCGACGCTCAACTCGATCCACCCATTGACGTGGCCGAGAAGGTCGCGTAAGTGCCTCATGCCGCTGCGCGATTTTCAACAGCCCACGGGACATCGCCGTCCACGTAGGCGATAGCCGGAAGGTCGCAGACGGCCGCTCGCGGCAGGGACCGTTCCCGCTCCAGGGTACGGACACTTGTGAGGCAAGTCGCGACGTCCCGCGCCATCACCGGCCGGTCCGGCTCATCCCTCAGGAATTGCTGAACGAGGTCGGGGGCTTCATCCGAAGGGCCGTCACTCGTAAAGGCGTCCCGGGAGTCCCGGCACAGCTCGGCAGCCGCCGGCTTCCCGCAGTGCCGCGTCATCGCTGGGAGCCCTCCACCTGCCCACCAACGGCCAAGACCTGTTCGGCGATCTCCATACCGTTAATCGTTTCCATTCCATTATCCCTGCATTCCACCGTGGGCGACACACGCCTCCGTCGCTATGCGGCGATCTCAGAATTTCGCCGGACGCTCCACACGAGGGCTCACGCGAGCCCGAGATCTCACCAATAGCTCAGTCCGTCCGCACCTTCAAGCGAATCCTGCACTGCGGCATGCAGCGTCCGCCCCCCACATCAGATCGTGAGCATCGATCGGCCGCAGCTCACGTGACCGCCAACGCTGCGCAGTTCGATGCGAGCCCGAATCTTTCCGATGCTGCTTCTGCCCTCACAGCAGCGAATGCTGCACTCGTGGACGCGAACCAACCCCCGGCGACGCGGCCGCAGTTCGCTGCCGTCGCCAACGCCGTCCAGGTCGATGGACCCAGCGCTTGCCGAGGCGGCTGCCGCACTCGCGGCGGTGAATGCTGCACAAGCCCCGATCCGCTCCAAGCCCTCGTGAGGTGACGTTGGTTCACCGCGGCTTGGCCTGCCAGTGAGCCGGAGCCTCGTAGCCCCGTTGTTCGCCGCGCTTGGTGCGACGCCACCCGAGACGGGCGAGCCAGATTCCGACCCGAGTGCAATCGCCCTGGGTCGGTTCGCCGTCCTTGCCCGACCCGATCTTCGCCCCCACCACGATCTGGCGAGCGGTGAGCCACCGGCTCGGCTGGCCGTTGAGCCACTCGAGGAACTTTTCCTTGACGGGGTCGTCAACCTCAAACTGTGCGCCGTCAGCGTCTTGGCGCTGTCGTTCCTCTGGCGTGAGCCACCACGGGCATTCCGCGTTGAGGCGACCGCGCTGGACCCAGGCATCATATTCCGCGAAGATCTGGGCCCAGAGGGCGTCGCGGATCGGCTCCAGCAGGTCGAGCCGGATCGGAACGCAGATCGGGATGCACAAGAACCGTCGACTTCCGGTGGGGTCAGCCAGGATCTGGACCTGGTTCGTGGTCCCGAACAACACCGAAGCCCTCGGAAACCGGGCAACCCGGCGCCAGTAGGCCGGACGAATGGTGTCGGCCTCACAGGACAGGAAGGCCTTCCACCCCTCGGTGTTCCTGTAGAAGGAGCCCTTCTCGATCTCGGGCACCTCGTTGATCCAGTGAAACCGCATCGCCATGACCGAGTCTCGGTCGAGCTTCTTCAGATCCGGGACGCCGTACCACGTGTTCACCGCGACGAGCGCCCGGGCGAACGACGACTTGAATTGCCCCTGGGTCGTCCCGGAGAAGACAAGCATGAGATCGGCCTTGCAGCCCGGCTCGACCGCCCGCGCGACGGCCGAGCGAAACCACTTCCGGAGGTAGAGGGTGTACAGATCGATCTGCTCGGCAGTGTAGCCGTTGGCCGCGGTGATCCCCAATACCTTGGAGCTCACGTAGGCGACCCAGTCGCGTTCTCCGCTGTGCCTCGGCAGAGCGCGCAGGTAACACTCCACCGGATTGAGCCGATTCTTGAGGGCGATCGCGCTCGCGGCGTGCTCGACCGTCTGGCGCTGAGCATCACAGCGAAGCTCCGCCAGATCGAGCTGGAGATCGCTCATGCGCTCGTCGTCGAGCGGGCTGAGCTCCCAGGGGCGCTCTTCGTCGAGAATCTCGGATGTAGCGAGGGTCATCGTGTCGAAGACCAGGCGAAGCGCGGAACGCTTGCGCAGCAGCATGTGCACCGCGGCGTACGTGGCACGGATCGTCCCGCTCTTGGTGGTGTACCGAGCCAGGCGCTTATCGCGTCCGCCCTTCTCGACGTTCTCGGCCTCCGCGGTCTTCTTCACCACCCGCTTCGCCCGCGAATTGCGATCCTTCGGGTCGATGCCCGCCGCCTTCGCTACGCGCGGGGCAATCTCGCGCCAAACGTCGGGATCGTGAGCGGCGACCGCCTTGAGGCCCGTCATGTCAAACACCGACGCTCGATCGGCAGCAGGCACGCAGGGCGGCACCATTTGGATCAAGAACTCGATGCTCTCGGACGAGGATGCCGCCATCTCCCTCAACCTCGCGCGCTGAGCTTTGATGATCTCCGTGCCGGCGGCCGCGGCGGCGTCATGGGCGCCCTTCAACACACCGGCCAAGTCGACCTCGCTGTCGCCAGCAGGAAGGCTGATCACGCGGATGGAGCGCGCCAGCTCCTTGTTCCTCTCCCACATCCCCGCGAGGAAGCGCGCCATCCTGCAGTCGCCGAGACTCGCCTCGGTGCCCTTGTCGCGGTGCTTGCCCTCAGGGCTCGTGTTGAAGCACGCGAAGAGCCGCCGATGCGCCTTGGCATGCGGCGTCAGCAGTCGGACAAGCAGGTCAAGCTGCTTCGGACAGGCACCGGCATCCACAATGGCGATCGCCGCGGCGCCTGCCTGATCGACAAGGACGGCATCCACGACGTCCGCGCACACGATGATGGGCGCGTCATTCTTGGGGAGCATGCCCTGCCTGTCGCCCGCACCGTCGAGCTTGGCGCCGGCCGACATTTCGAGGAACCCTGGCGAGAAGACCAGCGGGTAAGCATTCTCGCGATTGCCGCCGTGCACCGCGCAGGAACATGGCTCTCGAGCCAGTAGCAGGTCCTTCTTGGCCCCGTCGCGCAGGTCGCTCGTCTCTTCAACGAAGGGCTTGGCGATGTTGACGGGCTGCGCAATCCAGCCGCAGATGCCGCCATTCTGGTCTCGCACCGGAATCACGACGCTACCCGCGAAGCGCTGCGCAAAAAGGCCGCTCTGGAGGAGCTCCCGAGTTCCGAGCCCGAGCGCCGCCAAGGACTTGTTCCACCCGTGCTCGTGCGCCGCCGGCATGTAGCCGATGGACCAGCGCGCGAGAGTGGAATGGATGATCCCTCGGGAAGCGCCGAAAGAGCGGATGGCCGCGCCTTCATCGGCGTTGTCGACCTGTGCGGCCCAATGTCGCGCGATGCGCTCGTCGACCCGACGAAGCGCAACTTGCTTGGTATCGTGGAAAGAGGTATTCCTGGAACAGGACGCGGTGGTCATCGCACTGTGCTCCCTGAAAGGCTCGCCCTGGACCGGCGGGCCTTTCGTCTTGGGTCTCGTTCGGCACTCCCCCGCCCGGGGAGCGGTGGTCGCGAATTCGTCGTGGTCGGGTTCCTCGGGGGAACCGGCGGCGTCGTGGCCGCCGACGCACAGAGGCGCGCTCCCTCGACGCCCGCAGCGCTGCGGCCGCCCTGGCCCTCTACCGCGTCTGGGGCCTGGTGCAGGTGGCTTCGAGCCACTGCTCGATGGCCGAGGAGGTGATGCGGATGTCCCGACCGGTCGGCCGCGAGGCCAGCAAGCGCCCCTCGCGGATGGCCTTCCGCAACGTCGTGTGGTGGAGGCGACAAGCGTCGGCCGCCTCCTGCAACGTCATGATGGGGGGAAGATTCATAGTTTTGTCTTGCGACATCGCCATCCTTCTACGACATCCTGATGCGCACCTCACAGCCGCTTCCCGCGGCACGTACGAAAGCTACCAGTGCTCACTTCAGGCAGCGAGCGGCGGACCACAGGACGCCGCGGGGCTGGTGTGCCAGGCCCAGGGAGGAATTTCAACCCCTTTCGTCGTCCTGAGTCCGACGAGTCCGGCGGGGCGGACCATTGCACTGACGCCGAGTCCGACGAGTCCGGCGGGGCGGACCATTGCGCTGACGCGAGTCCGACGAGTCCGGCGGGGCGGACGAGTCCGGCGGGGCGGACGAGTCCGGCGGGGCGGACGAGTCCGGCGGGACGAGTCCGGCGGGGCGGACGAGTCCGGCGGGGCGGACGAGTCCGGCGGGGCGGACGAGTCCGGCGGGACGAGTCCGGCGGGGCGGACGAGTCCGGCGGGGCGGACGACGGGTGTGGGAGAGGGGGGAGGGGGAGGGCAAGGGGGGCCGGGTCCAAAGGTCTGGACGGGTCCAAGGGTCTGGACGGGTCCAAGGATCTGGACGGTCCAAGGATTCGGACGTCCGAGGTTCTGGACGGTCCAATGATTCGGACGGGGGAAGGGTCCAGGGGCCCTTCGCGCCCGAGGTCGTCCCCGTCATCGCCTCGCTCGATGACGGACGGCGGGCCGTTGGGCCTTCTGGGTCTTGGTAGCCTTGTACGACGAATCCGCCCAGTACCAGCGAGGCGTGGTCCAGACGGGCCTTGTCGGCGAAGCGCCTGATGCGCGGACCCCCTGAGCACCCTTCAAGCCCTCCAGGCTCGCGCTCTTGTCACACACTACGCGCGCATGAGCATCGCGTGAATGAGAGATCACGTCGATACCGTCGGTGCTCGTCGCTAACTGTGCGCACTCGCCACCGCCGGACACAACCGCCCAACCTCCCTCATGGAGGAGCGAGGCGATGACGGAGGACAACCTCGACGCCGAAGGGTGCCCGGGGGCCCCCTTCGGGCAGCCTCGATTCAGCAAGGGTGCCCGTCGTCAAGTGGGCCCGGACGCGGCCCAGGTGGGCCGTCTCGGCGAAGCGCCCGTCGCGCATACACCCTGGCCACCTTCAAGCCCTTCAGGCTTGTGCACTACCATCTTCGCGACGTCCGAGATGTGCGGAGGCCCAGCGATAGCCCTCGGGCGGGGTCGGGTAAAGGGCAAGCTCGCTTCGCTCGGCGCTTCGCGCCCCTTGACCCGACCCCGCCCGAGGTCTCCCAGGCCAGTATGGGCCGAAGGGGAACCTTCGGCCCCTTCGGGAGCCCTCGCGATAAAGTCCCCGGCTGGTCCAAGTCCGATGTCGCACTCCGCGTTCAATGAGTGTGATGATAGCAACGGCGGGTAAATGGTCGTGATGGCGGCACATCACAGCTCCGCAGGCGCGTGACGTACAGGCCAAACGGGCGCCGGCTCGAGCGGCGAGTGCGGGATCCGTTCGATGTATCGATCGAGGCTTGCAGAGCGTAGAGGGTGATCAGGGTGTACGCGCATCAGGCGCTTCGCCGAGATGGCCCGCCTGCGCCGAGGCTGAGCCCATTTAGCGACGGGCACCCTTGCCGAATCAAGGTTGCCCGAAGGGTGCCCCCGGGCACCCTTCGCGTCTGAGGTTGAGCTTCGCGTTGATTCCGACAGTACATCGGCCCCGCGAACCTGCTGGAGCGGCGAGTGCGAGGGACAGTTCGGTAGATCGATCGACGCTTGCAGGGCTTGAGGGGGTCAGGGTGTACGCGCGTCAGGCGCTTCGCCGACAGGGCCCACTGGGCCGAGGTTGAGCCCATTTAGCGACGGGCACCCTTGCCGAATCAAGGTTGCCCGAAGGGTGCCCCCGGGCACCCTTCGCGTCCGAGGTTGAGCTTGCTGCTGCACCGAGTGCCGTCGTTGTTTCATGCCGGCGGTGACGGCAGCAGGCCGGCAGAAGACGTGCTCGACGGAGTGCCGCCGGGCCCGGCAGAACAAGCTGCCCGGCGTCGACGTCAGCGCGACCTCGAGGCCACGCGGTCGACGGCCCGAGCTGATGTGACCGACGCGACGTGGACCGACGCGATGGGCACGGCCCCGTACCCTGCCCCTCCCACCGGCAGCACCTCGCCAATCTCCGCGCCGCCGAGCAGACTGCGACCGAGTAGCCCGCCGCCTCGCGCTTTCCCGAGCCCCGGTCCGACCTCCCGGGGCTCCGTCATGCCCGGCTGTTCCTGCTTCCGCACGACGAGCCGCTCGACCTCTACGAAGCCATCCGCCAGCGGTACGAGCGCGGCGGCCGCTCGAGTTCGTCGTTCGCCGAGCACTCGGACTTTTCGAGGAGGTTATGGCCGCGCTTGGGCTCTGTAGGTCCCCATGAAACCGTGCGAAAACCATTTCGGCCAGAAACGAGGTCCTAGCCGTGGCTACGTCCTCGTCCTCGGGGTCAAGGTGCTGCTCATCCTCGCCTCGTCGATGCTCTGGGCGTCGGGCGTTAACTTCGCGGAATCCACCGAATTCAAGGTCGTCGCCGCGGGCCCCTGCGGCTCGGCGCGGTTCCCTGCGGCTCGACGCGGTCCCCTGCGGCTCGGCGCGGTTCCCTGCAGGCTTGCCATGTCGAAGCTCCCGGCGAGATCGTCGGGGCCGGCGAGGTCGCCGCCACCGGCCTCTATTGAGAGCCAGCCGCTCTCAAGCACGCACGCGCCCGAGTAAGGGCCTCCCTGCGCGCCCGAGCCTTGGCCACTGGCGGTCTGTGTGACCCATCGCGGCAGCCCCTCGGCGACGCGCGACACGTCGCTGTGCTCGATCATCGGGAGGAAGTTCGGCGCAGAATGTCGACGCGGGTCTCGATGCGGCCCCTCGTGGTGACGCTCGAGCTCGCGGTGCGGGACTCGTCGAGCTCGAAAAACGGTCGGCACGTCAGAGGTGTGGTGCGCGCGAGCACCGTCGGCCCAACGCCGAGTACCTCGAAAGCCTCGACGTGGACGCGGGGTATAGAGACGCCCAAGCATGGGTCGGCCCCCCGGCTCAGCTGGGCCTCCGAACCCCAACTCGGAGTTGACGCCTTCACCTGCGTCGCCGCCGCCGATCAGCTTGTCCGTAGCGAACGCGTTCGGCTGCGCCCCACGAAGGCGTCTCAGGACCAAGGACGGCCTCGATGGAGCTCATCGTCCTAATGTCCCGGCACCAAGGAAGGCAACGGACTTGCCACGCTCACCAGCGTCCACGCCGGCCAGCATCCCGCGAGCGGCCGCGCTCCGCGCCGGCCCTCATCCGCGGCGTAACGCCGCTGTCGAGACTTTCGCTTTCGCTTGGACGTAGTCGTGCTCGGTAGTTCTCGCCGTCGAAGGCGACGGCGACCTCGTCGGCTCGATCGGGGATGGCCGGCGGGATCGAGCGGGTCCGACCCGCCGGCTCCGCGCAACCGGGGCGCCGCCGCTGCCGTCGGCGGCGGCCAAAGCGACCTCGACGCCGGTCGCGCCGGGAAGCAGCGAGTTGCTCGTGACCGGACCGTCGACGACGATCCGGGCGGCTCGACGTCGCGCCAGAACAGACCGCCGTCGTCGGTGCCGTCGCGGCTCCACGCCACGGTCGCGCCGGTGTTGTTGGCCGCGATGTCCACGCGGTTGAAGCTATCGAAATCGCCGTCGTACTCGGCGAGGAGGACTCTGCCCGGGTCGAGGATGACGCCGGCGGGTGACCCGCAGTGACCCGCATGGTGAATCGCTTGTCCAGGTGCGGGTCATTGTCGACTCCGCGGCTCCAGACGACGACGTGGCGGATGCCGTCAAAGCCGAGCACTGGGTCGGTCCAACTGTTGCCGACCGGGTCTCTCTCAGCGGCGGCCGCGGGCACGGGCTGGTCGAGCGCGAACTCAGGGGGAGAACACGGCGCCGCCGGGCGCGCCGCGCAAGATCGGCGAGGCAGCACAGGGCCTCCGGCGCCGCGGAGCTGGATGCACGCAAGCGGGCACGGGAGCCGTGCATTCACCCTGTGAGGCCGACGTCACGAACGTGCATCTACTCGAGATCAGCTCCGGCGCCTTCGACGGCGAGACCGTGGTCCCGGTCGGGAATGTGCATGGCGCACGCAGACCGATGAACGACCCGATGCGCCGAGACCGCCGTCTGGGGGATGAGCTCGCCGAGGACGGGCGTCGCCGCTCACGTGTCAGGCTTGCGAGCGCTCTTGTTGCTTCCGCCTGCGAGTGTGGCACGCGACCGCCGCGGGTCTGGTAGTACCTCAAGGATCCGCGGGCAAAAGGTGGCGACCATGATGGGGCGCAGGTCCAGAAGACCGAATCCCTGCTTTCGCTGCTCCCGGATGAACTTGGCGAGCGTGACCGCGAAAAGCGGGAACCTGGACTTGTTGCCGCGCCCGCCGCTGCCCTCGGGGATCGGCAAGAGGCCCGCGCGTACCCAGTCACCGACCGATCCGCGTTCGATTTCACCAGCCGCTGCGACCTGCTCGGTCGTGGCGTAGATGTTGGGAAAGGCCTCGCGCACCACAAGTACGTCCCCTGCGCGGAGCGCCTCGGTGAGCTCCTCGGGGGTAGCGAAGCGTAGGACACGCGGCGGCGAATCGTCATGCGTCATGGCCTTGTCCTGGGCAGCGCCGGGAGGCTCGTAGGGTCGGCAGACCCCAGGGCGGATGCGCTCCATGACTCCGACGGAGGGTAGCGCGACCCATAATTTTACTGCAAGTTAATCTTGATTAGCATGATGAATGACTGTAGCTTTTCGCTGGTTTTCACGGAGATACTCTCGTAATGGGCGATTCCGAGCCACCTCCGAACCAGGACGAACATGAGCTCGCGGTCACGATCTATGAAGTTCGGCGCCGGAAGTCGGGCTTCTACATGAACCGCACGCGTGTGTGGTACGTGGATGCGACCGGCGCCCAGTGGCTGCTGAGCGCGCCGGACGTCCCTCTCGTCCTCCAGCCTATCCAGGAGGACTTGCCTCGAGACGCTGAGCCTGTGGGCCGCTCCGCTGTCCGTCTGGTGTCGCGAGAGCTCGCGGCGCTGGTCGACCGGCACCTGTGCTCACGCCGACTGATGTGGCCCCCAGGTCCCGGCCCCACGGGTGGATCCAACTGACAGCCTGCATGTGGAGATGGGGCTCATGCACGCCAAACCCGTCCACGACTTTTTTCGTCGGCTAGCGATTGGGGTATTGCCGCCATCGAGCCTGGCGTTCCTCGTCGAAGCCGCCGATACCCGCCAGCATCCCCCCGGGAGCGTCATTCACTCGCCCGGCGATCCCGCCGAGCACGTCTACCTCATCCACGCGGGTCGCATCGCGCTCGGCCGTCGCGCGAGCCCGCATCGGGTGATCACCATCGATATCCGCCGATCAGGCGACGTCGTCGGCGAGGGCTGTCTCTGGACGGCGACGAACTGGGAAGACGACGCCGTGGTGGTCGCTCCTGCCCTGGTGACAGCGTTCGCTCGCGCCTGCTTTCGGTTGTTCCTCGACGATCACCCGGGCGTCGAGCGAGCGCTGATGGAGCAGGCCATCGCGCACCGGGATGCCGCCCTGCGTCGCACTTTCTCGGTCTTGAACCGCAGCGTCCGTGCTCGTCTCGCCGCGGTGTTGCTGGATATGGGCGAGCAGCAGGGGTGTCGCTCGCAGCATCGCGCGGTGCGGCTGCGCCAGCGCGAGCTCGCGGCGCTTGTCGGCGCGACGCGAGAGACGATCGCCGTGGAGCTGCAGCGCCTCGAGCGCGATGGTTTCATCGTACGACGCGGCGAGGTCATCGCCCTCCTCGACCTTGAGGGATTGCAAGCCTGCGCATGCGACGCTGAGCCGCAGCCCGCCCCGCGAGCTCGCCGTTCCCAAGCAGGTGGAGGGAGCCGATGAGTCGGTGCGGCGCCACGTTACCGGCGGGGCTGTACGCCTGCGGCAGCCGCATCTTCTACGTGGCCACCGATGGCGCCGCCTATCTCCTGCGGGGCACTCGTGGTCATGGTCTGTGGCCTGTGTCGGGCCCGCCCGCATCAAGCCAGCGGATGGATCGCAGCGAGCCCGAGCTCGAGCGCCTCATCGCTTTTGCCGAGTCGGGTGCCAAGAAACCACCCATGCCGGAGGCTTCGTGATGTTCGACGATTCGGTGCCAGTGCCGGCGACCTTGGAGGCCCACAGGGGGCGCGGCAACTACCGCGGCGCGTTCGCCTCCCGCGCGGACCTGGGCAACATCCTGCGTCCCGCGCTCCAGGTGAGCGCCGGGCTTTCGCGAGAGGCGCGCGTCGAGATCGTCGACACGTTGCGGGTGCGCTCGGAGATCTGGGTCGTCGAGCATCTCGGCCTGGTTCACGTGTTCGGGGCCCCTGACAGCCTCGCCGACCAGATTATCGCACGGGAGCGGCCCGATCTCACCGGCGAGGACGAGGCCCCGGGCGCGTCGACCCTCTTCTTCAGCCTGGAGGCGCGCGCCTCCTGATCTACCTCGCGCCCGCGCCGGGCGCCCGACGACGGCTGCCGCCGCCGAGTTTGTTCGCTCGATCGCGCCGCTTCAGGCGTCACGGGAAAGGTGTGTCATGAGTAAGCGTTACCTCCGGGGAGCCGCATGGGCTCTCTCTTGTCTTCTCGCCTGTCATACGGATGTTGCCCACGCACCGGGCACGTCGTCGGACACGACATTCGACATTCTCCAGCCCGCGACCACCAGGCCGCCCGGCAAGGTGTGCTTGCTCGACGCGGACTGCGGCGCGGGCCGCTACTGCGAGCTCCGGGTGTGCGTCGACGGCTGCCTCGATGATGACGCCTGCGACGGGGGCACATGCGATGCGCACGGACGTTGCATCGGCGACGAGGAGGCGCCGCTCGCCCTCTCCGCGGTGCCCGTGCTGGCGACCCGCACGACGATCGTCCGTCCTGGGGATCCCGCGGCGACCACCGTCCTCCGCAATGACGGCCAGCACCCTCTCACGTACCGTCTCGCGGCCGGGAGTCCGGCCCTGACGTTCGACCCGGGGCCCGCCGTGCTCGGAGCCGACGAGGAGGTCGAGTTGTCGCTCTCGACTGGGCCCAGATCTCGCCCGATGATCGCATGCTCCCGGTCCAGATCGTCGCTGGAGGTGGCACGCTCCTGTGGTCGATTGAAGTGGAGGGCCTGCCGCAGCCCGGCTACTTCGAGGGGGCGCTGCAGCACGAGGCGGGCGACGTCGGCCTGGGTAGCGCCGCGCTGGCGCTGGAGCTCGATTTCAGGGACGACGGAACGATCGCGGGCCGTGTCCGCGGTGACGCGAGCCCCTTGTGGCCCTTGCCGGTCGTCGTCACGGGGACGTGGACCGCGGGGGGCGACGTCGTGGTCGTACTGCGGGATCGGCTCCCCGCCGAGGACTGGCGACACAGTCCCATCGCCCGCGAGCTCGGCCGTGAATTTGTCCTGAGCGGCAAGCACACGGCGGACCAGATCGCGGGCTCGGTCCACGAGACCCTCACGGGCATGCGCCCCGCGCCTGTCGAGCTCGAGGGCTCGTTCGTGCTGCGGCGTCGCGGACCCCTCGGCGGCCTCGTGCTCCCGGCGGCCTATGTCCCCGAGGATGCGACCGCGCCCGCCTGGCTCGCGCCACCGAGCCTTGACTTCGAGGCCTGCGCGCTGCTCGGCAAGTCGTTCGGCACCGATCAGACCCTGGTCGAGCCGAGCGCCGCCTGCAGCGCCTGCGCCACCGGCGGCTGCCCGGCCGCCGACCGGATCGAGTGCGCCGGGGCGCTCCGCGAGGCGACGTTCAACATCGACGCAGTCCTCGCCCCGCTGCAGGGGGGCCAGGACGTGAGCCCGCCCGCTGGCAGCGACACCTGGACCGACTGCACGGCGGAGACGCCCAACTATGGGGACGATGGCCGAACCTGCCTCGACATCGACGGGATGCGCTGCGCCCACGCGCTCTTCCGGACCGGCGCTGCGCAGACCCCCGGGCCCTGGGGCGAAGCCTTCTCCCACATGGCCGCGACGTTCTCAGCGGACGAGGGGCGAGCGGCCACGCTGCTCGCGCTTGAGACGGAGGTCGACGTCGCGTTGTCGTTCAAGGACTCCCTCGGGGAGCCCGTCGCGGACGCGCTCGCGCGAGAGCAGAAGCTGCTCGCGTCGAGCCGCACGCGCCTCGCGGCCGCGCTGGCGCCGACGCTGGCGCCGGTCTACCCGAGCAGCCTCGAGTGGCTCGCCGACAACGCGGATTACGACTCCCTGGCACGCGCGCGCACAATCCCGCTCGAGCTGCTGGCCCAGTACGCCCGGGCGACTGCCGCGTGGGCCCGGCTCGGCCATCGCGCCGGTCAAGATGCTGCCGATCTCCGCGCGGCCGTTCGCCTGGGGATGATCGCCATGCATGCGGCGAGCGCCGAGCTGGCGGAGCGCCTCGCCGACGAGGCGAACGCGGCTCCGGGGCTTCAGGCGCTCGGCAGCGTGCTCGATACGCTCGCCGGCGCGTACGCGGAGCTCGCCGAAGGCGGGAGCCGGTTCGGCTACCCGGCGGCGTATGTGCCGCTCGCCCTGGATCAGGCAGACATCACCGAAGGTCGGACCAACTTCGAGGCGGTTAGAGAGCTGGCGACAGGGGACCTCGAGCTGCTCGAGCAGATCACGGCGGAGGCCTGGCAGGCGATCCGCGACTACGAGACCAAGTCCCACGGCCTCGCGGCCACCGCGTTGCGCATCCAGGACGAGTACGGCAGCAAGCTCCGCGGCTACTGCGGCAGCCTTCCCGGCGAAAATGCCCCGAATCTGGCGACCTGCGGGGATCACGGCGGCCAGATCGCGGAGCTGCGGGCGAACATCGAGGCGACGACGCTGCGCATCAACCACGCCGCACAGGCCGTGCAGAACAACCTCGATGCGGTCGAGGTCGAGGAGCAGCGGTTCGCGGCGGAGCTCGCGGCGCACGAGGAGCTCGAGCAGGCGGTCGCCGACGCCCAGGGGAAGATCATCAACGTCGTCACCTACTACGGCACGGCGCGGTCGGCCGCCGAGCAGGCCGCGGCGATCGCCGAATGCACCCGCGTGCGCGCCAGCGCGAACGCGGAGTACCAGTCCCTCATCGCCGGGTGCAAGCAACAGACGCAGCAGGCGCTGCTCTCCGGGCCCGGCGTCTTCGGCTTCTCGACGCCCGACTGGCGGGGTCTGGTGCTGGCAAGAGACCAGTGCGAGGCCCAGAAGGCGGCGCACGTCGCCGCGACGGACAACCAGTGCGAGAGCATCATGGCCAACGCCGAACTCGCGGGCGAGATGGACGAGCTCAGCCGCAACGAGGATCTCGAGCTGCGCATGATCAACGCCGAGATGGACGCCATCATCCGCGCCGGCGAGCTCAACGTCCGCCGCGCCGAGTCGGAGGCGCGCGTCAAGAACCTGCGCTCCGAGGCGCTGCTCCTGCAGATCGAAGTGAAGGAAGCCGAGCTCGCGCGGGACACCGCGATGACGGCGATGTCGAGCGCGTTCCAGGAGGTGGGCGCGCTGCTCATCGATCAGGCGAACGCGGTCGGTCTACTTGTGGACGACAGCCCCGACAACCCGCTCAAGCGTCCGAACTTCCTCGCGGCGCGCCTCGCCGCGGCCGGCCGCGTCCTGCCGGCGCGCGAGCAGACCATGCGCCGGGTCTACCTGGCACTCCGGGCGCTCGAGTACCACCTCAACCAGGAGTTCCCGACGCTCCGCGGCTCGCTCGCCGCTGCGCGAGCGCCCGCGGACTTCGTCGACATCCTCGCGTGCCTGGACACGATCGCGGAGGACTATCGGCTCGAGCAGGGCGCTCCCCAGGCGTACGTCACGGAGGTCAGCCTGCGCGCCGACATCTTCGGCATGACCTCCGACATCCCGGACGTCGACGGTTCACCGGCCACCCCGGCCGAGCAGTTCGCGGCGCTCCTCGCGGATCCGCTGCACCGCGCGCCGGACGGCTCGGTCCACCTGCCGTTCACGCTCAGCGCCTTCGAGCACGCGCTGTTCTCGGCGTCGCTCTGCGACGACCGCCTCGAGCAGGTCGAGGTGAAGCTCATCGGCGACTAGGCCATGTCCGAAATCCCGAAAACGCCAGTTTCTTGGAGACATCGGGATTTCTTGATCTGGTCGGGGACATGACGCCCCGCGTTCCCCGCCACCAGCTCACGGACGACCAGTGGAACCTGATCGCGGACCTGTTTCCGACTCGCAACTGCAAGACGGGACGGCGCGCGAGAGATCGCCGGACGATCCTGAACGCCATCTTTTGGGTGCTCCGCACAGGAGCGCCGTGGCGTGATCTTCCGATCGAGTTCGGTCCATGGTCGACTGCGTGGGACTTCTTCAACAAGTGGAACCAAGACAGGACGTTCGACGAGGTGCTGCGACGACTCCGCAGCTGCGTGGTTTCGCATGACGACCCCCCCGCCGAGCTCTGGTGCATCGACGGCACGTCGATCCGCGCGGCTCGCTGCAGCAGCGGCGGGGGGAAAATCGACGAACCCAGAAGAACCGAAGGATCACGCGCTGGGGCGCTCCCGGGGTGGCTGGGGCACGAAGATCCACATCCTGTGTGACGCACACGGACACCCCCTCCACTTCCATCTCAGCGCCGGCCAGATCCACGACCAGACGATGGTCGACACCTTGCTCTGCGGCGCCGATGAGACTCTGCACGACGAACACGGGACACCGATGGCTTGGCCCGTCGCGCTCGCCGGCGACAAGGGTTACCGAGCGAACTGGGTCGACCAGTACCTGTTGGAGCTCGGCATCAAGCCCATAATCCCGAGTAAGGAGAACGAGGACCGCTCCCTTCGGCCTGTCGCATTCGACAAGGCCGCGTACCGGCGTCGAAGCATCATCGAGTGCCTCATCGGCTGGCTCAAGGAGTCACGCCGGATCGCTACCCGGTTCGAGAAGAAAGCCATCAACTTCGGCGCGATGGTTAAACTGGCGTTTATCCACCGCTACCTGCGCCTGCGTGCTTCATGCGCGATTTCGGACATGGCCTACCTCGGCGACGCCGAGGCTGAGGTCATGCTCACCCGCCAGGGGCTCGCCGGCGTTCGCCGCTGTGACGGCGTCGAGCTGCCCGACTGGGACGCGTATGTCCCGTATAGCTTCGAGCGCGACGAGCTCGTGATCCAGGCGGGCGTGAACGACTGGGGCACGGCCGGCGCGAACTGGGGGTTCGCGGCGTGGCCGGTCCACGGGGAGCAGTGGACGCTCACGATCCCCGCCGCGGACCGAGCGCCGGCGAACCGCGACCTCGACATCCGCCGCATCAGCGACGTCGTCCTGCGCCTCCGCCACCGCGCCGGCACGCTCGCCCCGCACGGGCAAGGGCTGTTCACCCCGAGCTGCGGCTGAAGTTCCCTCGCGGCCGTTGCCCGCACGCATCTTCCCCCCTCCCGTGCGGGCAGCGGCCTTCCTTTTCGTTCCTGCATGAAAGGTCAGGTCCGCGTGTCTACAGATCGGCACTTCGAGCTCCTTCAGTCGCATCCCATCCTCGCAGGGATCGGAGAGGGCCAGCTTCAAGCCCTCGCGGAGCGAGGGTACCTCGGGTCGGCTCGGCGCCAGCACGTCCTGTATCTCACCGGGGACGTCGCCAGTCAGGTGTTTCTCGTCCACGAGGGCCGCGTCAACGAGCTTCACGTCGACGGGGGCGGTGGCGCGGTCGGCCTCGCCCATCATCACCGCGGGGACCTTCTCGGCGAGGAATGCTGCTGGGCACCGCGGACGCGCGACACAATGGCGCTCGCCGCGACCCCGGTGGTCTACTCCGAGTTGCCGCGGGACGACTTCCGCCGCTTGCTCGACGCTCACGTCGGCCTGGAACGGACCCTCTATGCCCGGCTGATCGAGCGCCAGGCTTGTTCTGCCGGGCGGCTGTGCTCCGCGCTCACGAAGAGCGCCAGGTCGAAGGTCGCCGCGGTCCTCCTCGAATTTGCGGCGCACGGCATCGCCACGGAGGAGGGGTGCCGGCTCCCGTGGCGCCTCCCCCAGCAGGAGATCGCCGCGTTCGCGGGCATGACGCGCGAGACCGCCGCGCTCGAGCTTCGGCAACTGGAAGCGAAGGGCCTCGTCCGCCGCGAGGGCCGCTTCCTCGTGCTGGTCAGCCCGGAACGCCTGGCGGTCATAGCGAGGTCGGTTCGCGTCCAGCCGGACAGTCGAGTCCGGCCGAGCGAGGAGCACTCATCCTACTTCGCGTGAGTGCCTGGCCTTAAGTTCATCAAGGGATTCACGATGCCCGCGAACCATTCATTTCTCGCCCCGATTGTGGCGCTCGCGCTCCTCCTCGTCTCGACACCCGCCGAGGGCGGGAGTCCGCGAACGGCCTCGGCCGCCGCGAGCATGAGGGCTCGTTATGCTGCGCTCGAGGAGCAGTACGGCGCCGCCTATGCCGAGGACGACGGCGTGGGCCTGCGCAGGGTCGGCATCGCATTGACCGCCCTCGGCGGCGGGGCGCTCGCCATCGGGATTCCGTTCCTCGCGGTCGGCCTCGGCCGGGACGACCTCCCGGTGGCCGATGTTCTCCTCGGCGCGGCCAACTATCTCGTCGTGCCCGGCGTCGTTTCGACAGCGGTCGGCATTCCGCTGCTGGTGAAGGGCACGCGCAGGCGCGACCGCTATCGCCAGTGGCTCGACGAGCAGGATCGTCAGCGCCACCTCACCCGCACGCCGCCGCGACTCGCTCCGCTGCTGCGCCCCAGCCGAGGCGGCCTGTTTCTCGGGCTCGATCTGCGCTTCTAACCGCGGCTCCACGTCGCCGCTCTCGAAAGGACCGTCATGCGTGCATCGCTGTCTTCCCTCATCGGCGTGCTGGCGCTCGGCGCCTGGCTCGCCCCGACGCTCGTCCATGCCGACACCAGCGCGACGCTAGCGACCGCGATCAATCTCCCCAAGGGTCCAGCGACCATCGAGGGGCACGGCCAAGGGTACGACGTGAGCGCGGCGAGCGGGCTCCCGTCGATTCGCTACGCGCTCGAAGTGCCCCCGGGGCGAGCCGGCCTCGATCCCCAACTCGCGCTCCAGTACGATGCGGGCAGCGGCGCAGGTCCGGTCGGCCTCGGCTGGTCGTTGGAGCAGCCCGCTGTCGAGCGCTCCCTCCACGGGGGACTCCCACGCTACGACGGCACCGACCGCTGGAAGCTCCGCGGCCTCGGCGGTGGCGAGGACCTCGTCGAGGTCGAGGATGGCATCTACCGCGAACGCATCGAGCAGGGCGCGCCGGTGGTCGTCCGCGCGCTGGCGGGAGGCGCCATGTCGGCCGTCACGACGGACGGGACGGGCTACCTCTTCGGGCTCGAGCCCGAGGCCCGCCTCGAGGAGAACGGCAACGTCTATCGCCTCGAGCTCTCCGCCGTCACCGATCCCCATGGCAACCGCCTCGACTTCCAGTACGTCCGCCCCGAAGGGTCCCTGCCGCTCCTGGCCGCGATTCGCTACAACGATGGCCGCGCCGCCGTGCGGTTCGAGTACGAGGCGCGCCCCGACATCGTCCGCTCGCGCGCCCCCGGTTTCGCGACGGAGCTGCGGCACCGCCTGCGCACGATCGCCACCGAGTTCGACGGCGCCGTCGTGCGGACCACGACCCTCGAGTACTCGAGTGACGCGTGGAGGCCCTCCAGCAGCTTGACCACGATCCGCACCGTCGCCAGCGACGGGGCCGCGCTCCCGTCCTGGCGCCTCGACTACACGGGGGCCGCCGAGGAGGCGCGCGTCGCGGTGTTCGCCGGGGCGCCGGCGCTCGATCCGACCGCCGATGGCCGGGCGTGGGTCGACATCGACGGCGACGCGCTCCCCGATCTCCTCGACGCGTCGCCGGGCGCGTGGCGCTATCGCAAGGGGCGAGGCGACTCGCTCGCGGCGACCTGGACGGATATCCCCTCGCCGGCGCTCGCGCTCACGAAGTCCGCGCGCTTCGCCGACCTCACCGGCGACGGCATCGAGGACTTGCTCGCGCAACCCAACGCCGGGGAGGTGTGGGCGTACACGACGAAGACCGGCGCGCCCTTCGGCGAGGTCACGCCGATCACGCTCGACGTTAGCTTCGAGCTCGCCGATCCGCGGGTCGCCGTCGTCGACCTCAACCTCGACGGTCGCATCGACGTCCTGCGGCACGAAGACGCGGACGGCTGGATCTGGCTGCGCCACCGTGACCAGCCGGGCTACCTCGCGGCCGAAGCGGTGGCGCCGCCGCCCGCCGGCATGCGCCTCGGCGACCCGGGCGTGCAGCTCGCAGACATGGACGGCGACCGGATCCCCGAGCTCGTCAGGGTGATGCAGAGCGAGAGCCGCGTCCTCGTCGCCGGCGGCGAGGGGCGGGGCCTCTTCGCCGACCCGGTGGAGTTCGCGGGCGTGCCGGCGATGATCGAGCAAGAGCGCTGGGAGCTCTCCGACGTGAACGGCGACGGCGCCGCGGACCTCGTCCGTCTCGGCGCCGCCCTCGAGGTCCACGTCAACCAGCTCGACGGGCGCTTCGCCCACGCGCTCACCGCGACCTGGCCCGAGGTACAGGCCGACGAGGTCCTCGTCCTGAGCGACGTGGACGCGAACGGGACGATCGAGGTGCTCCGGATCGATACGGACGGCTCCGATCCCTGGCGCGTGTGGTCGATCGGGGCTCGTCCGGGTCTGCTCGTGGGCGTGCAGACGGCGCTCAGCTACTCGCACGCGTTCAGTTACACGACCGCCGCCGCCCTTGCGCTCGCCGACGCCGACGCCGGCGAGGGGTGGGCCTTCACGCCGCCGACGGCGACGCCGGTGCTTGCCGAGTCGCGCGAGGCCGACGCGCACACGCCCTGGACGCGGGCGGCGGCGCACCACGTGCGGGACGGCTGGTACGATCCGGCGCGCGGCGAGTTCCGCGGCTTCGCGGAGCTGCGGACCGAGCGCCCCGGCGACGCCTTCACCGAGGCCGCGACCGAGATTCAGCGCTACGACCTCGGCCAGGGCGACGAGGCGCGCAAGCTCCAGCTCGTGGCCAGCGAGACGCGGAGCCCCCGCGGCGTGCTCGTCCGCGACGAGCACGAACTCGAGGTCGACGCGCTCGCGCCAGGCGTCCGGGCCGTGCGTCGGCGCGCCACGGACACCTACCACGTTGAGGCTGGGCCGGAGGCCGCCGCAGTGCGGACGCGGACCGAGTGGGACCACGACGCGTGGGGCAACGTGCTCGAGGAGCGCGCGCTCGGCCGCGTCGACCGAATGACCGGCATCGACATCCCCGGCGACGAGCGAATCACCACACACACCTATGCGGTTGCGGCGTCGGCCGACGCGCCGCGCGACCGCATCGCCGAGACCGTGATCGCCGACGCGGACGGCACCCAGGTCAGTGCCACGCGCACGCATTACGACGGCCCGGAGGAGCGCGGCCTGCCGCTCGGCCATCTCGGCGCGCAAGGCGTCGTCCGCCGCGTGGAGACCTGGCTCGCGAGCGACACCTGGATCCCGACCCTGCGCCAGCGCGTCGACGTTCACGGCAACGTCACCCGGATCCGCGACGGTGAGGACGGCACCCTCGAGCGCCGCTACGACGTGGACGGCCTGTACCCGATCGAGGAGCGTCTCCTGCTCGAGGGCGGAGAGGCTCTTACGACGCGCGCCGCATGGGACCCGGCGATCGGCCACCCCACGCAGGTCGTGGCGCAGAACGGCGCCGCGCGCTCGTTCGAGTACGACCGCCTCGGCCGCTTGGTCGCGGATGTCGAGCACGGCGACTCCGCGGAGCTGCCGACCCGCCGCTATCGCTACTTCCTCGCCGGCGACGCCGGCGCGCCGGCGGTCGTCACCGAGCTGCGCAAGCACAGCGGCGCGCCCGAAATCGAGACGAGCATTCAACACATCGACGGCCTGGGCCGCTCGCTCGCGCGGGTGACTTCCGATGACGCCGGTGTCGCCGCGATCGTCGGGGAGGCCATTGTCTACACCGCCGAGGGCGAGATCGCCGAGCGGTTCATGCCGCACGCGGCGCCCGCCTCCAGCCTCACCCCGGGGCAGCCGCCGACGCCAGCGTCCGACTGGCCGCGAGTACGTCACGCTTACGACGCGCTCGGCCGCATCACGCACACCCGAGACGCGGACGGCCGCGACACGGTCACGACCTACGGCCCGCTGCGGAGCGAGCATCGAGAGCACGAAGATCTCCACCCCGAACCGCCATACGCCGACACCCCGGAGCTCCGGCTGCAAGACGGGCTCGGACGCACCACGACGCTCGAGTCCCATCTGGTCGATCGGATCATTCGCGACCGCTACAACTTCGACGCCGCCGGGCGCGTCGCCTCGCACACCGATCCCGCCGGCCACGAGAGCCGCTACACCTACGACGGCGCGGGCCGCCTCGCGGCGATCGACAGTCCCGACGCCGGCCACATCGTCCAGCGCTACGACGACGCGGGCCGCCTGATCGAACGCGTCACCGCCACCGGCGCCCGCGTGCGGTGGTCCCATGATCGCGCCGGCCGGCTCGTACACGAGCTCGCGCTCACCCCCGCGGGCACGACGGCCCGCGAATCGACTCGCACCTACGACGGCCCCGGCCCCTGGGACCGCGGCTATCTGAGCCGCGTCGACGACGACGCCGGCCACCTCGAGATCGGCCACGACGCCCGCGGCAACGTCAACCTCCAGGCGCGTCGCTTCACTGCGCAGGCCGGTGCGGTCACGCTGACGGCGCGAACCGTTTTCGACGCTCAGAACCGGCCGCTGCGCGAGGAGTACCCGGACGGCAGCGGCTTCCAGCGCCAGTACACCGCGCGCGGCCTCGAGGAGCCGCTCGCCGGCTGGGTCGACGGCGCCGCGCTCGACGCCGCGGGGCGGTGGACCCGGATCGACCTGGCCAACGGCGTCACGCGCACCCGCGAGCTCGACCACGCCGGTCGCCAGCTCGGCGAGCGCGTCGTCACCGACGTCGCCACGCTCCGCGCGCTCACCCACGCGTACGACGCCGCGGGTCTTCTCGGCGAGACGCGTGACCTCGTCGGTCCGACGCCGCACAGCCCCTCGCTCGACGCGCGGTACCAGTACGACGACCAGCACCGCCTGGTGCGCGCCGAGGAGGCCGGCGAGGTCCAGGTATTCGCATACACCGACGACGGCAACCTCTCGAGCTTCGCCGGCTCGGAGTTCACCTACGACCGAGTGCATCCGCATGCCGTCGCCGACGCGCACGGCCAGCACCTCACCTACGACGACGCCGGGCGGCTGACGCGAGTCGCGGGGGACGGCCCGCTCTCCCCCGGCACTTGGCGCTGGGACCCCCACGACCACCTCGCGTCGTTCGTCGCCGCGGACGGGCGGCGCACCGAGCACGTCTACGACCACGCGGGTCGGGAGGCGATCCGCCGCGAGTACACCGCCGCCGGCGCGCTGGCCCACGAGACGCTTTATTTGACCCCCGCGGTCGAGGTCCGCGACGGCCGCATCGTCCGGTGGATCACCTGGGGCGGCGAGCGCATCGCCGAGGCCCCGGCGAAGCTCCCCCGCGGCGGATACCGGCCCGCGGCCGCAGCGTTGCTCGTCGCATTCGTCCTGTTCGCCCTCGGCGTCGCCCGCTCGCGGCCCCAGCTCATGCGCCTCGCCGCCGTGCTCGCGCTCGGCCTCGGCGCGCAAAGCTGCCGGCACGAGCCCGGCGCCGCGTCGCTCCTCCCGGACACGCAGACGCGGTGGCACGTGTCTGACCGCCTCGGGAGCGCCGCGCTGGTCCTGGACCACCACGGCGAGGTCGTCGCCCGCGACGCGAGCACCGCCTACGGCATGCCCCACACTGCGTGGCGCGAGGGACAGGCCGCCGGCCCGACCTACCGCTTCACCGACAAGGAAGACCTCGCGCTCGCCGGCGCGGTCACGGTCGGCGCGCGTCACTACCTCCCGGCGCTCGGCCGCTGGGCCACGCCGGACCCGCGGTTCCTGTACGAGCCCGCCGCCGACCTCGACAACGCCGGCGAGCGCAACCTCTACCGCTACGCGGCCAACAACCCGGTCGCCAATGTCGACCCGGACGGCCACAGCTTCTGGTCGAAGCTCGCCAAGGCCGGCCGCTCGATCGCCAAGGGGGGCAACGGCCTCGACGCCTTTATGGGCATCGTCGACGACGCCTGGACCGTCGTGAACCCGGCGTCCTCGTGGGTCGATCGCGGGGTCGCCCTGGTCTCGCTGGCCTCCGAAGCGCTGCCCGTCAGCGCCGGCGACGCGAAGGACGTCTACCGCTACGTCCGCGGCGCCGACAACGTGGCCGACGCCGCCAAGCGCGTCGAGCGCCGCGACTACTCCGAGGCGGCCAAGGCCATCGAAAAGTACACGGGGCCGAAGCTCGGGACCTACCGTGAACTGCGATCGCCTGGCGTTCCGGGCACCGAAGCCCACCACATCATCCAGAACAAGTCCGTCGAGAACCTCCCGGGGTATAGCCGGTCGCAGGCCCCCGCTATCGTCCTTGAGGGAGGCGCGCACCTCCCCGGCTCGCCGCACCACAGGGCAACGACGGTGCAGCGTGAGGCAGGCGGCGGCACGTATGCGTCGGAGCGCCGGATCGGCTACAAGGCGCTGCGCAAGGCGGGTCTCACCCCTCAGCAAGCTCGCCAAGCGATCGAGCAGGCGGATCAGTACTTCGGTTCGCTGGGCGTGACCCCGACAACGCGAACCAACATCCCGAAGAACCGAAAATGACCGACACTTCCCTCCGCAATCTCACTCGCGAGATCATCCAGCAGATCGCGGACCGCGACCTGGACCGGATCCGTCTTGAACCCGGCAGCGACAGAGAGGACTTCAAACTCGCCCTTCGAGAGTATCCGGCCACTTTCGTGGCGATCCCCGAGCATGGCCTTGACGAGATGGATGCGTTCAAACCCACCTCGGGCTATGTTTCGTGGTGCGTCGAACTGCCCCTATGGACTAAGGAGGAAGGGCGCAGCGATATGTGGCTGTTCCTGAACGTTCGCGAGGAGGGGGGCCACCTGGTCGGCTATGTCCGGGGTGTACGCGTTCCTTGAGTCGAACACCAGGTTCTGGGTCGAGCATCGCTCCTGTCCATAAAGACAGCCCATCGCATAAGCGGCATGCATGTGGATCTCGCCCTGATGCCTTCGAGTCCTAATCTGTCCATAAAGACAGTTCCCGGTGTACGCGGCATACATGTACCGTCGTTCATCCGCCAGTCGGGAGCGCACCCTTGGCGTTCTGTTGTTGCTCAGGGCCCGCACTTGTCGTCAGGCGCCCGCACGCGCCGATGACGGCCTCCCGCGCGGTCGACACGTGACAGGGAGGCGCACTTCCGCTACAGTAAGCGTGTGCGGCCCGGGTTCTTCAGCTTTGCCGTCCTCATCGGTCTGACCGTCGCCTGCAACGGCGGGGATGCCGCGACCGGATTCTCGGACCCAAGCCATCCCGGAGTGACGACGGTCCCTCTCAGCTCGAGCAGTTCGACGGGGGGGAGCGCGGAGCCGGACTCGAGCTCGACGTCGTCCACCAGCTCGTCCGGCTGGTCGGGTTCGACGAGCACGGGGCAGGACGGCCCCAAGCTCGACATGCCCGTACCCGACGCCTCCACGCCTTCGGTCGGGTGCAACGGGAAGATCGATTTCCTCTTCGTGATCAGCACCTCGGGCACGATGCTGAACCAACAGCAGCAGCTCGCCGACGCCTTCCCGGGGTTCATGAATAAGATCCAGGGGCAGCTCGGTGAGTTTGACGTGCACGTTCTGTCAGCCAGCCCTACCGGCGGTTTCTACATGGACCCTTGCAGTAACTGTGCGGATGCCGCGGATTGCACCTATAACGCTCAACCGCCTCTCTGCGGTGCTCAACTTGATGCTTGCGACACGAGGCTTGGGGCCGGCGTCACGTTCCCGGCGGGCACTGGTTCGAGCAATCGCCGTTGTGAGCTATTCGGGGGCAACCGCTACATCCTCGGTGAGGATCCCGATTTTACGAGCTCGTTCGAGTGTATCATCCAGGCCGGAATGAATGGCGCAATCGCGTCAACTCGTGAGTCAATGGCCAAAGCGATCAGCGACGAGCTCAGCGGGCCCGAAGGATGTAATGCCGGATTCCTCCGCAAGGACGCTCTCCTCGTCGTCACGCTGCTCGACGATCTGTATGACCAGTTTTCCCAAGGCACCATGGATGACTGGCTTCAGGCGCTTCGCCATGCAAAGCACGATAACGAGGACGCTTACGCCGTACTCGTGTTCTCCACAGATGTCGATGCTGGCTTCGGGAATCTGTGCAAGCCTTTCGAGCCTACAGAAGAGCCGAACCCACTGCGCGAATTCGCAAACAGTGTCAAGCACGGACATTTTGTCTCGATCTGCGAGTCGAGCTATGTGGAGCCGTTTGACACCTTCGTCGACGAGGTCGTCTCGCTCTGCGAGAATCTTCAGATTCCTCAATGAGGACAGCCGTCTGTTACGGGTGGTGGATTTGCACGATTCCGACTGAATGGTCGTCGGCAGTGCGGTATCCCGGCCACGCGCAGAATCCTCGCACATCGCAGGCCATGCCAAGAGCGGCATCATCACCCTCAACGTGGAACGTATAGGGGATGCGTGGGCCTTCGGCATCCATGAAGGCGAAGACCTGAGCGTCAAGGTCGATCGACTGGCGCTTCCCAGCCACGACCGCTTTTCCTTCGCGGTCGCAAGCGGCGCCGAAACCTTCGCTCGGCGTAGACTCGGCGATCCTGTGGGTCGAGGTTCCGTCGAACTCGATCCATCGGGTCAACTGCTGCCGCTTGCTCGTGTTGATTGGGGTGCGTTGCGTCCAGCCGGACCCGATAAGGCGCTCACCGCAGAAGGCAAGGGACATTGTCGCATCGTGTTCGTAGTAGCATCTCCGGACGCCGTCCACGGGTAAGCGTCCGGCGAGCTACGTCGTGACAAGGTGCCAGCCGAGGACCTACAAGAGGGCCTCGGAGGCTGAATGTCGAAAGAGAGTGATGAAGATCGTGGTGACCAAGGCGCGGTCGTGCTGCAGCCCGAGCCGCCGGCGCGAGGGACGTTCGCGCTGCTGATCCCGAGCGACATGTCGTGGCAGGCGAGCTCGTTCGGCGGTGCGCTGCGGCTGGACTTCCGACCGATGCGGCCGAGAGACCGGGCGGCGCGAGCGCGGGCGAAGGCCAAGCCATGAGCGCGAGGGGGGAGGCGACGTGGCGCAAGCGGGTCGACGGCTGGATCGCCAGCGGTCAGACCTGCAAGGAGTACGCGGCGCGTATCCGGGTCAATCCACACACCCTGGGTTGGTGGAAATGGCGCCTGCATGCGGCGCGGGCCGATGCACGCGACCAGGGCACGGGCGAGGCCGGCTTCGTCGAGGTGACGCAGGAGGTCGCCGCGTCGATGACGAGCGAGCCCGGCGTGCTCGAGCTCGAGGTCGGGCGCGTGGTGCTCCGGATCCTTGGCCATGTCGAGGCCGACATGCTCGGGCGCGTGCTCGACGTGCTGGAGGGACGACGATGATCCCGGCATCGGTGCGGATCTTCGTATGCACGGAGCCTCAGGACATGCGGCGCGGGTTTGATGCGCTCGCGCTCACGGTGCGGCAGGTGATCGGCGAGGACCCGCGCGGCGGGGCGGTCTTCGTGTTCGCCAGTCGCAGGTCCGATCGCGTGAAGGTGCTGTGGTGGGACCGTAACGGCTACTGCCTGATGTACAAGCGGCTGCATCGGGCGCTGTTCCGCGTACCGGCGGCGGACGAGCCGGCGCAGCGCTCGGTGGTCGTCGACCCGAAGGGCTTCGCGGAGCTGCTGCGGGGCGTCGAGCGAACCTCGCGCCGTGAGGGTCGAAATCGCTCTTGACGTGAATGCTCAAAAGCGTACGTAGGAGGCGTGACCGAGGTCGAGCTCGTCCGCAATGAACTCGAGAGCCGCATGCGCGAGCATGCGGACGCGATCGGCAAGCTGACCGCCGAGCGCGAGCGGTACAAGACGCTGTACATGGAGCTGCTCGAGCGCTGCAAGCTGCTCGAGAAGGGCATCGTCGTCGGCAAGAAGGCCGAGCGCTTCGCCGCCGGCGACGACCCGCAGCTCGCGCTGCAGATCCTCGAGATGATGCTCGCCGGCCGCGACGTCGTCGTCGAGGAGGTCGAGGAAGAGGTCGAGCTCGACGACGCCGAGGATGAAGACGCCGACGACCCGGAGGTCGATCGTCCTGCGCCTGCCCGGCGGCGCTCTCGCGGTCGCCGCCCCTTGCCCGAGAACCTCCCGCGGGTCGAGATCGAGGTCCTGCCGCCCGAGGTCGTGCGTGAGGGCCTCGACGCGTTCCAGCGGATCGGCCAGGTCGTCAGCGAGGTCGTCGAACGTCGACCGGCCTCGCTCGTCGTCGCGCGGATCGTCCGGCCGAAGTTTGTCCGCAAGGGCGAGGCGCTGGGCACGGTCGAGGACCGGACGATCGAGGCACCGGCGGTGCAGATTGCCGAGCGCCTGGAGCTGCCGATCGAGCGCGGCCTCGCCGGCCCTGGCCTTCTCGCCGACACGATCGTCCATCGCTGGCAGGACCACCTGCCCGCGAACCGCCTCGAGGCGCTCTACGCTCGCGACGGCCTCCAGCTCGCGCGCTCGACGATCTGCGGCTGGCACGAGCAGCTCGCGGACCTCGTCGAGCCGCTCGTCGAGGCCATGTTTGCCGACGCCTTCACCCAGCCCTATCTCTGCACCGACGCGACCGGCGTCCTCGTGCAGGCGAAGGAGCAGTGCCAGCGCGCCCACTTCTGGGTGCTTGTCGCGCCGGAGCGCCACGTCCTCTTTCGCTTCTCGCCGGCCCACGACAGCGAGGCCGTCGACCGGCTCCTGAAGGGCTATGCGGGCTATCTCGTCGCCGACGCCCACGCGGTCTACGATCACTTGTACGCGACCGGCGACGTCCTCGAGGTCGGCTGCTGGGCCCACTGCAGGAGGTACTTCTTCAAGTGCCTCGGATCGGAGCCGGAGCTGGCCCGGCACGCGTTGTCGCTGATCAAGGCGCTCTTCAAGATCGAGCGCGCACTGGCGACGGCGCCCCGCAAGAAGCGAGAGTCGGTCCGCCAGGCAAAGTCGAGACCGATCGTCGACGCATTCTTCCTCTGGTGCGACCAGCAGGCCGCGCTCGCCCTCGACGGTACGCCGCTGGTCAAGGCCCTCGGCTACGCCCGCAATCAGCGGATCGCGCTGCAGCGCTTTCTTGGCGACGGCCGCCTGCCCCTCGAGAACAACATCTCCGAGCGCAACCTCCGACGCGAGGTCATCGGCCGCAAGAACTGGCTGTTCCTCGGCAGCGAGGAGGGCGCCCGCGCCAACACGCTCTTCGTCTCGCTCCTGGCGAGCTGCCAGCTCCACCGGATCGAGCCCTTGGCATACCTCCGCGACCTGCTGTGCCTGCTTCCGTCGTGGCCCCGGCGCCGAGTCCTCGAGCTCGCACCGGCCTTCTGGCAGGAGACTCTGAAACAGGAGGACACTCAGCAGCGGCTCGCCACCAACGTCTTCCGCGGCGTGTCCCTCGGGAAGCATGCGAGCGAGGTGTAGCCGAACGGCGGATCAACCGGGAACGTAGCTCGCCGGACGGATACGTCCACGGCGAGCCGAGCAGCGCGCCGGTGAGCGGATCCACGCGAGCGACCCAAGTTCGCGTATAAACGAAAAAGTCGTCACCCAGGAAATCCCGGTCGCCGACGATGTAGAGGATGCCGGTATCGGGATGGAGAAGGATCGCGCGCGCCCGCTCGCTCAGTTTGTTAAGGAGGTCCGGCTGCTCGTTCTCGGTCCAGGGGGCCGGGGACCCCATTGTATTTACGTCGTCGGCAGCGTGGATGCGCCACCACCGCCAGTCGGTCGAGAACGGATTTTCGCTCACGGTCCACCACCCCACCGCGACGACGATCGGGGCGGGCCCCGGCGTGATCGCCACGCCCGAGACGGCCTCGCCGACTAGGCTATGTCCGAAATCGCGCATGAAGCAGACAGACGCAGGTAGCGGTGGATAAACGCTAGTTTAACCATCGCCCCGAAGTTGATGGCTTTCTTCTCGAACCGGGTAGCGATCCGGCGTGACTCCTTGAGCCAGCCGATGAGGCACTCGATGATGCTTCGACGCCGGTACGCGGCCTTGTCGAATGCGACAGGCCGAAGGGAGCGGTCCTCGTTCTCCTTACTCGGGATTACGGGCTTGATGCCGAGCTCCAACAGGTACTGGTCGACCCAGTTCGCTCGGTAACCCTTATCGCCGGCGAGTGCGACGGGCCAAGCCATCGTTGTCCCGTGCTCGTCGTGCAGAGTCTCATCGGCGCCGCAAAGCAAGGTGTCGACCATCGTCTGGTCGTGGATCTGGCCGGCGCTGAGATGGAAGTGGAGGGGGTGTCCGTGTGCGTCACACAGGATGTGGATCTTCGTGCCCCAGCCACCCCGGGAGCGCCCCAGAGCGTGATCCTTCGGTTCTTCTGGGTCCGTCGATTTTCCCCCCGCCGCTGCTGCAGCGAGCCGCGCGGATAGACGTGCCGTCGATGCACCAGAGCTCGGCGGGGGGGTCGTCATGCGAAACCACGCAGCTGCGGAGTCGTCGCAGCACCTCGTCGAACGTCCTGTCTTGGTTCCACTTGTTGAAGAAGTCCCACGCAGTCGACCATGGACCGAACTCGATCGGAAGATCACGCCACGGCGCTCCTGTGCGGAGCACCCAAAAGATGGCGTTCAGGATCGTCCGGCGATCTCTCGCGCGCCGTCCCGTCTTGCAGTTGCGAGTCGGAAACAGGTCCGCGATCAGGTTCCACTGGTCGTCCGTGAGCTGGTGGCGGGGAACGCGGGGCGTCATGTCCCCGACCAGATCAAGAAATCCCGATGTCTCCAAGAAACTGGCGTTTTCGGGATTTCGGACATGGCCTAACCAACAAGCCACCGCGTCGAACTTCGGCCTCATGCCAAGCCAACGCAGCAATCTGGCGTCGTTACCAACATCTGCCTCGATCAGGAGGGCGGTCCCAGGTCCGGGCTCTGCAATGCAAGGGTCCAAGGGGCTGTACTGAATTTGATAGTAGACAGACGAAAAGTTCCTCGTTCCTCGAAGTAGAAGCACGGACTTGAAGCCACTAGCGGCTAGACTCTTATGTGTTCTCTCCAGACAAGTGGGATTCTCATCGATGCTGGTCACAGCATGCCCCTGGCTCAGCAACTCCAAAGTCGACCGACCAGTCCCGGTGCCAATCTCCAAGACTCGCGTAAGCCCATCGAGCGAGCCGGCCATCCAAGGATACGCTCCCTGTCCAGCCAAGGAAAACGATGAATTCTCCCACAGTTCTGTGTACTCCGCATAGGACGTCTCCAGGTTGCATCTGCGCCCTTCGCGCCACTCATGCTCGTCGCTCTTGCCGTTCATGGACCCGCCCCATAGCACAGTTGCTCCCGTTCGCGTAGTCGAAGCGCGGCCTGCGGGCCAGGCGTCTACTCCTCGCCGTACCGGCGGTGCTCGGCGAGACCATACAAGCCGCCCGCGTGGTTCAGGTCTGTTCCTGACCGGCCGCGATGATCCGAACGATCTCGTCCTGCGTCAGCAGTTCGGACCGCTTCCCGAGCGAGCGCCAGGCCGCGAGCATCCGGCGGTAGACCGGGAGGACCGGCCAGTGCGTGTTGTAGTTCCCTTTGGCGGGCTTCGACTCGCCGTAGTGTCCCCTCTTCTCGATCAAGAAGCGCGCAAACGCGTAGTGCTGCGACTCGTGGTTCCTGTCGTATCCCCTGAACCGAGCTCGATCGATGTCGACGCCGCTCTTGTCGGAGAGGCTGTCGATCGAGTGGCTGAGCGAACGGAACATGTCGAAGATGTCGTAGACCTCGGGACCAACGCCGGGAGCTGGCGGATCGAACAGCCCGTTCGTCAGCTCGTCGTACAGGTGCTCGTAGCCATTCTCGACGATCTCGAGATGCAGCGAGTAGTCCTCGTCGGGGTTGAGGTGCTGAAGGATGCGAAGCTGGTTGGCGAGCAGGAGGCGCTCGGTCAACGTGAGGGTCAGGTCGGCCATGAGGCGCGGAACTGTAAGGCCGGCCCTATCCGCGTCAACCCTCCTGGACTACGTGTCCACCGGTCGATGAACCGTCTCGTGTTGTCGAGTCGGCGTCGAAGTCCGCCGAGCCCATGCCACGGCCGGCCACGAGTCGGCAGGTCGGCGGTGCGGCGGCGTCGCCGTCCGGCACGACGATGCCGTCGGCGACGAACTCGTCGAGGGTAACGCCCGGGCCAATGCCTGGTCCCGACGTAGACCCGGACGTGCCAAGAGCATCCTCCCCTCCATTCAGGGGCGTGCCCGCTCCACGCCCGCAAGCTGGGCCACATCGAGCCGGGGATCGAGGAGTTGGCAGGGGCGCCCGACGGGTTCGAGCTACGCTGACGTAGACCGAGCAGGCGCCTCGTGGGCCGGGGGCGGATCGTGGCCGACGAGTCGCCGCGGGCGGCGCTGTGGAGCCCCCGGCGGGCCAGGTCGCCATGCAGTCCATCACGACGACGCGCAAGGTCGCCACGGCCGGCGAGCTCGTCGGTCTGCCCGCGCTGGCAGGGGCGCGGTCTGGTCGGGCGGTTGGGCCTGGCCGCTCCGCCGCGACCACCGCGGCCCGAGCGGGCGACGAACAACCGCTTCGAGCTTGTCCGAAAAGTCCCATTATGAGACGCGGAGGTCCTCGACGTGGAGGTCGCGGCCGCGGTCGGGTCGCAGCGCGGCCAGCGGGGGCGACCAGGCGGTCCCTGACGCGCTCCACGGTCCAGAACAGGCCGAGGCCGTGCACGTCGCCGATCGAGGGTGGCGAGCGCCTTGAGCTTCTGCCCGAGCAGCACGCCCATCGACGCCGAGCGCTCGATGAGTTCGAGCCGACTGTACTCGTCGATCGCCGCAAGCGCGGCGCGAGCGTGAGCGGTTGCGCTTCG
This sequence comes from Nannocystis punicea, assembly GCF_026965555.1. GTDB lineage: Bacteria > Myxococcota_A > Polyangia > Nannocystales > Nannocystaceae > Nannocystis > Nannocystis punicea. The sequence goes on from NZ_CP114040.1 coordinate 9,745,088, forward strand.
TCGGTATGGCCGTGCGCGAAGACGTTGTCGTCAAAATGCTCGGCGATCGTCGCCGGATGCGGGGACACGATCCGGGCGTGACCACGTCGACGGAAGCGCCCCACCGGCCGACATGACGCCCACCGTGGCTGGGCTGGCCGCAGCCACGAAATGGCCACGTCGCCACTTGCGCGCGACGATGTGAGGCACAAGATGGCGCGCAATGGCGCCTCTTCCGCTTCGACTTGCAAACGACCTGCCCTTGAATCCCATCCAGTTTATCGCCGAACGGATACTCAGTCACACGAAACCCGATGTCTGGCTCTGGGCCGACACCCGCGCAGCTTGCTTCAAACTTCTCCTGCAACTACGCGACGAGCTGGGCGGCGAGGCTGATAGGGTCGTCAAGACGCACCACACCCTCTACCTTCGAAGTGGCGGCCGCGTCCAGGGGATGAGCCCCAAGGACCGCCCAGACGGCGAGAGGAGAATCGCGGTCTGGATGGCGACTTCGCAGATCCCGAACGAGTACATGGGTCGCCTCCTGCACCTCGGCCAGTGCGAGGAGTTCTGGGCACGACCTGGACTTGTTCCGTTATGGCCAGACGGCTCCGACTGGCGGAAGGGCTCTGTTGAGGCAACGTAGCGCCGGCCTTCGAGCGGGAGACTTAGCCTGAGACCACGCTCAAGCCGGGTCGCCCCAGTCGAGGCCGTAGCCAAAGCCCGAGGAGAACATCACGACATTGACGCTTCCGAACTCGGCGGGTGTGCCAGGTCCGAGTATCCACGTAATTGCGCTCGGTCGCCGCGAGCCACGCACGTGGTCGCCTCGTCGACGTCGCCGAGTTCCTCGTCGAGGGCCACTCAAGCAGCGATAGCGATCAGGGCATGACGCCGCGCTGGGCCCGGCAGTAGTCGTGGGGGCTTAGCTCGCCTGCAGGTCGAACCGGCGCTCGGAGCGGGGGATCCCGGCGGCCGCGAGCACCTTGGCGAGGATCTGCGGCGTCGTGGGCATTTGGAACGCCCGGCATCCGACGCGCTGTTGCAGGAGCCAGTTCGCCGGGACGACGCCGAGTCCGGCGGGCCGGACCACGCGTGGCCAAGCGTTGCCGATCTCACTGGAGAAGAGTGGCGTGCCCGACACGCGGCGGGCGCGCCACCATGTGGAGCTATAGCGTCCCGTCGTCGGTGCATCCCCACGCCTCGAGCCGCAGCGTCCAGTCCCAGGCCCAGAGAGCGCCCGAATCGGCGCGGCGCAGGTTCCAGTAGCGGCCCTGAGTGAGCTCCAGCAGCAGCGACTTCTCGATGACCTGTTGCGCGTTGAGGAGATAGTCGTCGCCGTCGAGGGCGAGGAGGCTCATGAGCAGCGACGAGAGCACGTCGCTGGGCACGACCCAACCGTCGAGGCCCGGGATCGGGATGCCGTCGACGTTACCGACCATCTCGGCGGCCGCTTTCACGAGCTGGTTGAACCCATCGGCCGCGTCGGACTCGAAACAATCGTAGGTGACGTGCATGTTGCCGCCCGGCGGCGCGAGCTGGTTGTCCGCGCCCCAGATGATGCCGGCAGTGGTGCCATAGTTGTGGGTATCCCCCTCGTCCAGTTCCTTCGTGGGGGGCAGGAGATGCAACTCGGCGGTGGTTTCGGCCTCGGTCGTGATGATGCAGTAGACGACGTCATCCGCAACGTCGTCGTAGTCCTCGTTCACGGTGATCGACGCGACCCGGATCCGCAGCCGTGGGTTGTCGCAGACGGCCGTGGGGTGCGTCGGCTGTGAGAGCGGCAGGTGCTCGACGATGAGCGGGAAATGATCCCGATACTGCTCCACCGAGCCCATGCCGGCCCGGCCGAGGGCGTGACGAATTCGGGCCGCCAACGCCGGATGATCGGCGAGGGCCGCGCGGAAGCGGGTCACTCGATCGGGCTCGTCGGGGCGTGGCACGGCGAGGGCATGCGCGAGAAGCCGTACACCCGCATCGCCGCCGGCGACCCGCGCAGCGACTCGGCTCAGGATCTCGTTCGTCGTCAGGAGCGCCATCTCGGTCGTTAGCTCCGGCATCTCCTCGGTGATCGCGGGCGGCTGGAGGTTGCCATCGCAAGCCGGCGCCTGGTCGCACATCGCACACGCACCACAGTCCTCGGGACAGTCCACGCATCCCTCCCAGACGTCGCAGGTGCCGTCACCGCAAACCGCTGCGCTTTCGGTTTCCCCCACCTCATCTCCTCCATCGGTGGGGTTCATGCCCGAGCCTGAGCCGTCCGTCGTGTCACCGTTTGAACTGCCACCCGAAGTAGCGGGGGGATCTACGGTCGAGCCCGGGAGCGGTCCGCCCGAACTCGCTCCTGGATCGTCCTCGTGACAAGCGGCTGCGACCAGCAGCGCACCGAAACCGAACAGTAGTGTTTGCCGTGTTGGAACCATGTCCTCATGGTCGCACCTGCAAGGTGCAGATACAAGCGCCATGGCCGCGCGAACGTGCTTCCGCGTGACCCATGGTCCGGTCAGGCGACGGCGTTGGGCCCAGGCAGCCCTGGTGTGCCTTGGCAGGCTATGCGTCGTCCAGCCGGTTCTTCCTGGCGTCGTTGCGGGACTGGCGAGGCTCCGCCAACAGCTCGACGATCTTCTTGCCGAACTTGACGGTGAGCTGGGGTCGGATCTCGGCGAGGCTGAAGCCCATCTCGCGCTGCCCCTTGACGAAGCTCGCACACGTGACGGCGTACAGCGGATACCTGGACTTGTTGCCGCGCCCCCCCGAGCCTTCGGGCTTCGGCAAGAGGCCCGCTCGTACCCAGTCGGTGAGGGAGAGCTTCTCGATGCCGCCCGCACCCGCGACTTGCTCGGCGGGTACGTAGACGTTGGGGAAGGACCTGAACACCTCGACCGCTCTGCGAGTCGCCGCCGCATCGACTTCTTCGGGAGTGGCGAAGCGCGGAAGGCCCTTGGACTCGTGGGACATGACCGCTCGGATGGTGCCATCATCTCGCAGGTTTTTCTACCATTTCCCCGGCAATCCGCCGTTAGGGGCTGCAGCTCATTGAGGAGCAGGCCGCAGACCGCGCGCCGCGGACCACGCGCCTGGAGAAGGTTGTCGCGCGCACCGTGACGCAGCGGACTCGCCTACTCGCGATTCATCGCGCTTTGAAGAGCATGGTTCTTCACGTCGACACGCACGCCGCATCGGCGTCGGATGTCCAAAGGGCCAGCTCGCGTTGTATGCCGCATACACGAATTTCACGGCTGGACGGGCTCTTTGACGGGCGCTATGAGAAGGGCAGCGGCCCGTGATCCGGTTGACCACGACGACCCGGTCGTGCATCGTCGCGGACGTGCTGGAGGATCAAGACGTGCCGCCTGATCCACAGGCAAGCGCTCCCGAAGGGCTAGGCTATGTCCGAAATCCCGAAAACGCCAGTTTCTTGGAGACATCGGGATTTCTTGATCTGGTCGGGGACATGACGCCCCGCGTTCCCCGCCACCAGCTCACGGACGACCAGTGGAACCTGATCGCGGACCTGTTTCCGACTCGCAACTGCAAGACGGGACGGCGCGCGAGAGATCGCCGGACGATCCTGAACGCCATCTTTTGGGTGCTCCGCACAGGAGCGCCGTGGCGTGATCTTCCGATCGAGTTCGGTCCATGGTCGACCGCGTGGGACTTCTTCAACAAGTGGAACCAAGACAGGACGTTCGACGAGGTGCTGCGACGACTCCGCAGCTGCGTGGTTTCGCATGACGACCCCCCCGCCGAGCTCTGGTGCATCGACGGCACGTCTATCCGCGCGGCTCGCTGCAGCAGCGGCGGGGGGAAAATCGACGGACCCAGAAGAACCGAAGGATCACGCGCTGGGGCGCTCCCGGGGTGGCTGGGGCACGAAGATCCACATCCTGTGTGACGCACACGGACACCCCCTCCACTTCCATCTCAGCGCCGGCCAGATCCACGACCAGACGATGGTCGACACCTTGCTCTGCGGCGCCGATGAGACTCTGCACGACGAGCACGGGACACCGATGGCTTGGCCCGTCGCGCTCGCCGGCGACAAGGGTTACCGAGCGAACTGGGTCGACCAGTACCTGTTGAAGCTCGGCATCAAGCCCGTAATCCCGAGTAAGGAGAACGAGGACCGCTCCCTTCGACCTGTCGCATTCGACAAGGCCGTGTACCGGCGTCGAAGCATCATCGAGTGCCTCATCGGCTGGCTCAAGGAGTCACGCCGGATCGCTACCCGGTTCGAGAAGAAAGCCATTAACTTCGGTGCGATGGTTAAACTGGCGTTTATCCACCGCTACCTGCGCCTGCGTGCTTCATGCGCGATTTCGGACATGGCCTAGTCGGGACACATCCCCAGCGGAAGTACAATGAGGTATACCAACGGCGCCGCAAACGCGGGCAGCCAGGCATCGAGTCCGATGCTGACTATCGGCTCTGGACTCAGAATACGGTCTACGAGCTAGCAGACGTAGTTCTACGACCGGGGGGGAAATTGAGCGTTGTTGACCGAGGGAGATCTCTGGAACGCGAAGCGTATCGACTGGAAGTTTATGAGTCACACTTGGAGCAGGCGTCGGTGACATCGTTGAGAGTGCAGGGTCCGGGGGCAATTGCGGAGTTCATTTATTCCGAGACACCCACTGGGGTGCCACTCGTCGGTTCAGGTACACGCCCCATTGACAAGATCAGCCTTCACTGTGTCGTTTCCGTAAAATGATCGGCCCGTAAGCGTCCGGTGAGCTGCGTTCCCGGCTGAGCTGCGGTTCGGCTACACCTTGCTCGTATGCTCCTCGAGCGACACGCGGCGGAAGACGTTAGTGGCGAGGCGCTGCTGAGTGTCTTCCTGTTTCAGAGTCTCCTGCCAGAGGCCGGGGCGAGCTCGAGGACGCGGCGTCGGGATCACGACGGGAGCAGGCACAGCAGGTCACGCAGGTAGGCCAGGGCTCGCTCCGGTGGAGCTGGCAGCTCGCACGCGTCCGACACCATCGCGCGCCCAACCTCGAGCTCGAGTACGGGCGCCGCCGGCTTCGTCGAGGTGACGCAGGAGGTCGCCGCCTCGATGACGAACGCCGGGCCGCATCTTGTAAGTCCCCGGCCGGCCAGCGTCACCTCGAGCGGGGAGCCCTCCGCGTCTCTTATTGGGCCTTTCCGGACCGGCCCTGCGCGTCGCTCATCCGCGTGGGCAGCGCTCGCCGTCCTGACGGCAGGTCTCACGCGGTTTGAGCTGCCGCTACGGGTTCGCGTCGAGCAATGCACCGACGAGGCGCGGCCCAGAATGGCACCCGGCCGAGCCCGCGCGTGGGAACGGCCAGGACACAAACCTGCGACGCGATCTTCACTGCCATGGATCTGCGAGCTGCGGATCGGTCAAGAAGGTGTCGTCGGTGAGGCTGTCGAGGAAGGCGAGCACGTCGGCGCGCTCGTCCTCCGTCAGCTCGAAGCCGCGGATGAAGCTGCTCTTGAACGGATTGGCGCTGCCGACCCCGGCGTTCGGGCCGTCGACTATCGTGCGCCCGCCGGCGGCGTAGTGGTCGAGGACCTCGGACAGCGTCGCAATGCTGCCGTCGTGCATGTACGGCGCCGTCACGGCGACGTTGCGCAGCGTCGGCACGCGGAAGCGGCCCATGTCGGCCGCCACGCCCGTGAACTCGTGCAGGCCGGTGTTGCCGGCGGGGTAGCCGCCCTTGCCGTCGATGTTGTAGAGGCCCGTGTTGTGGAAGATGCCGTTGCGCGGCGGCCTGCCCTCGTAGGCGATGCTGTCCTGGAAGTTGAAGCCGGCGTGGCAATGGAAGCACTCGAGCTTCTCCGAAGCGAACAGTCTCGCGCCGCTCTTCGCCGACTCCGAGATGGCGTCCTGGTCGCCGCCGAGGTACCGATCGTACGGCGAGTTACCCGACAGCAAGCTTCGTTCGAAGCAGGCCAGCGCGCGGGTCACGTTGGTCAACGTGAAGGGGTCGTCGTCGGCGGGGAACGCCTCGGCGAACAGCGCCTCGTAGCGCGGCTCTTCACGTAGCCGCTCGATGAGCACGTCCTCCATCCCGCGGAGCCCGAGCTCGACCGGATCGAACCCGAACAGCGGCGTCATCATCTGCTTCTCGAGGTCGAGGAGCAGCGGGTTGGCCCAGGTGTAGGTCGTCGAGTAGGCGATGTTGGCCAGGCTCATCGAGTTACGGGGCGTACGCTGCCCGGTCGAGCCGGTCGAGAGCGCCTCGCCGTCGGTGAAGGCGAGCTCCTGGCGGTGACAGCTCGCGCACGACTGCGTCTCGTTGCCGGACAAGCGCGTGTCGTAGAACAGATGGCGCCCGAGCTCCACCTTCTCCGCGGTCATCGGGTTGTCCTCGGGGACGAGCGGCACCGGGAGACCGACGCCGAGCGCCCACGCGTAGCCGCGATCGGGCTCGCCGTCGTCACAGGCGACGAGCGCGAGGCAGGCTGTCAGCGCGAGCGGGACACGCATCACTGCACGCGGAAGATCGCCTGGTTGGCGGAGCTGTCGCCGTTCGTCCAGTCGAGGCCAAGCGGGCTGAACATCGACGAACACAGCGCCTCGGGCCCGAAGGAGTGACAGGCGCAGGTCGTCTTGCCGTCCATCTCCTCGCACTCGGCCGACGGGGTCGCCAGCGTCAGGCCGCTGAAGACCGCGCCCCAGTCGACGGAGACCTTGCCGGTCTCGGCGACGAAGCCGTCGAGCTCGATCTCCGGCCGATTCGAGTTGGCGCAGGACACGATCTCGCCGGCCATCGCGTCGCCCTCGCAGCCGATGCTGCCGACGTGCAGGCCGACCGTGGACGGCGCATCCGCCTCGACCACGCCCCAGGCCGTGAAGAAGATGTGGCCGTAGTTCCAGCTCCACGACATGGTGGTGTCGTTGAGCGGCGCGGGGGCCTGCGTGAGGTCGGTGTGGTTCACCTCCTCCGGCACGCCGATCTTGAAGCGGAGCGCCACGAAGTCGTGCGCGCCGCCGCCGTGCCGCGGCTGGGCCGCGACGACGCCTTTTAGCGTGGTGTGCAGCTCCGGCGTGCCGTTGGCGCAGGAGCCCGAGCCGTCCTCGAAGTCGATGAGCGCGACGCCGCCGCCCTGGAAGACGCCGTCGTCCTCGATCGTCACAGGGTGCTCCTCGCCCTCGATGGTGACGAGCCGGACGTCGTGGACGTAAAAACGGAAGTCCTGCGGTGTCGCGGTCGCGCCGTCCTTGCCGAGCCCGCTGTAGCTCCGGCCGCAGGCGAACGGCTCGCCCTCGACGCGCCCCTCGAACACGATTTCGACGGGCTCGTCGGTGAAGCCAGGCTCGTGCGAGTCGCAGGCGGGGATGAGCAGCGGGAGGAGGGCGACAAGGCGGGACGGTTGCATCGTACGGTGTCCTTGAGCGGTGGCACCCGACCATACGGAGGATCGAGAGCGCTGTCTCTGCGACGTGATGTCGCGGGTCTTCTGCAGCATGAAGGCGAGCTCGGCTCACGCTGGATCGTGCTGCTCGTTCACTCGCACGGCGGCCCCTGCAGCGTGCCCTCGCACAGGGCTTCGTCACCGGCGGCAGCTTCGCACTGCATGAGGCGACAGGTGAGTACCTCGGCCGAGAACGCCTCGGCAGCGGCCGCGCACATCTCCTCGGCCTCGTGGTGATCCTCGCCCCAGGTGCCGTGATAGAGGTCGTGACAGTTGGTCAGCATGCAGGCGCAGTAATCCGCGACGGGGGAAGGTTCTTCGGTCGTCGAAGCCGGCTCGGTGGATCCGGACGTGTCCGTCGCGTGATCGGTCGTCTCGTGGTCGTGGGTCGTCTCCGTGCCGTGGTCCGTCTCGTGGTCATCCGTCGTCCCGTGATCGTGCGTCGTTCCCGTCGACGTCGGTTCGCTCGTCGTCGCGGCGCCGGTAGTCGAGGTGTCACTCGAAGTCTCGGTGGTGGCGGTGCTGCCTCCGCTGGCTTCGGTCCCGCCGTTGCCGTCGTCGCTGCAGGCGCCCGCGAGCGCGGCGATCAAGATCAGGGTGTAGGCCGACTTGGTGGTGTTCATCACCCGCGACCTTATCCGCTCGGACGACCGTCGCTGGCGCCGCGACCGTCAGTCGCATGTTCGCGGGTAGGCCCGACGTGCGACAGGCTGTCGCAGCACCGCTCGCTCTCGCCATGGCATCAGGGACATGTCGTTGGGGACATGTCCTGCTTCGCAAATCACGGCCGCATGCGGCGGCGGCGAGGCTTGACGTCGAAGCGGTAGCCGACCTGAAGCACCCCTCGCGCGAGAAACGGCGCGCCTGCGAGCGGCACCTGGACGTCGAGGCCGAGTTCGAGACCCCGCACGGAGAGGGACACCCCCTGCGTCAGAATGACGCGCGTGATGCCTGGCGCGTCGGCGGTGCCGAGGGGCATGGCCGCGTAGGCGCCCATCTTGAGCCACACCAGCCGATGCATCTGCACGAGGGCCGTCAATGCGCCTTCGGCCTCCGACATGTTCATGGGGTTGACGATCGGGTGCGGGTTGTTGCCGCCGCCGTGGTGGTGCCCGCCGCCCCCGGCGCCGGCGAGCGCGCGCGCGAAGCCGACGTTGCCGAGCAGCACGACGCGCCCGAAGTCGTTGGCCCACCAGAACTCGGGCATCGGCATCACGTGGCCCATGCCCAGCTCTCGGCTGGCGTCGCCGGTCGGGAACGTGGTCGCCATGCCGAAGCCGGCGGTGAAGTGCTCCCGGCTCCACCGCTGGATCGGGACGCGGAACGCGAGCAGCAGATCGCCGAGGCCGTAGGTCGCCAGGCCGTTGCGGGTGAGGCGGTACACCGGCTGCATCGCCATCAGCGAGAAGCGGCGGTGGTTGTACGAGAGGACCGGCGCCAGGCCCTGGTAGTCGCCCTCGTAGCTGAAATTGCGGTATCCGGCGGCGTCGAAGCGTACACCGACGAACACGCCTGGCGTACGCCATGATGACGTGCTCATCGAGTGGCACTGCTGGGCGGACGCGGGACGGATCCACGCCAGCACGCACGCCGCGACGATCAGGGCGCGCCGCACGCGACCCACTCGCCGAGCTTGCGGCGTTCTGCTTCGGTCGGCTGCGGCCCGCCTGGGGGCATTGAGGTGTTGATCGCGTCTGGGCCGGCAGCGGCGGACTCGTCGATGTGCTCGAGCTCGAGGCGCACGAGCGGCGCGGACTCGAAGTTGTGGTCGTTGGGCGCGCCCATGCGCGCCGAACCCTTGACGGCCACGGCATGACAGCGCGTGCAGTAGTTCGCCATGAAGTCCTTGCCGAAGTTGTCCCAGGTCAGCGTCGAGTCCTCGGGGCACATGGCTCCCGTAGGAGTGCCTTCATCTTCCTCTTGACACCCCGCTGCGGCGAGTGCGACGAGCGTGACGAGTCTCCGGAGCCACGAGTGCATCATCCTGAGCGTGCCCGATGTGCAACCCGCCCGCCGGCGCACGGTGCTGGTGCGTCAGGACGTCGCACACCTACCGTACCGGCGGCAATCGTAGGCGTCGGCGGCGGCGGCGCCTGAAGCTCGCTTCGCTCGAACTCGGGCCACCGCTCGCAGCATGCTCGCTTCTGCGGCGGTCACGGCCTCGTGCCGCGGCGGCTCCGAGACGGGCCTGGCCTCGCGCTTGGGTGAGGACGCTCGGCCCCCGGCAGCGGCGCCTCGCCGATCGGGTGGCGCTCGCAGCTCGCCGCGCAAGACGGCGTCGGCCGAGGATGACGGCCGCAGCGTGAAGCGTGCCCGCTCGGGTGCGTGGGTCGAGATGCGGGCGAGGTCGTGTGGGGAGCGCCGAGTGGCTGGAGCTCCAGTCACTGGTCGTGGCCTCGTCCTCGATCCGTCGACGGCCACGCACTCGGTGCTGGCGCGTGTGCTTGCGGTTGTGGCCGCCGGCGCGCAGGCCGAGCGCCCGGCCTCGTCGAACAGCCCGAGCAGCAGCCCCGTGTTGTGCTCGCCGTGGCGCTCGTCGAGCTCGACCTCGATCTGCAGCGGCCCGCCGTCCCACGTGATCGGCAGCGACGAACCCCGCGGCCGCGGCGACGCCCGCAACGCGGGGACAAGCAGACGGACCCACGGGGGGCGACAAAGCCCCGCGCACCCCGGCAAAGTGCTGCTCGCGGTCGAAGGCCGGTGAGTGATGCGGCCGTTGCTCAGGAGGCTTTACGCGCGCTGCACCGGCGAGCGTGCGTGCGTCCCGTTCCCTTGCGACGGCGCTCGGCCCCGCGTCGCCGCCAATCTCGTCTGCAGGCGGGCAGGCGAGCAGATCCGCACAACCAGACTACGTGATTCCGGCTCATGTTGATCCTCGCTCGGCGTCCGGTTGTTGCTCCCACCACCTGCCGCGACCGAACCGGCGCCCCGTCGCACGCTGCCGACGAGCCGCGCCCTTGCCCTGCGTGTCGCATGAGATCACTGTTGGACGAACAGCAGGTGGGAATGGGCGGTGTGCGTGCAGAGTCATCATCTCGAAGTTGCAATAAAATTTCAATTGCAAATAGATTGTATAAGTATAAAATGCCCAGGCATTATGGGTGCCTTCGAGCACGAGTCTGCGGCCGACGGCCCGTTCTTCCGCGCAAGAGCGGTGGCGTTGTCGCCGGAGCGGCGACTGCGGGCTCGCTGGAGCGCGCATCTGGACGACTATGTGGCGGCGCTCGACTTCTCGGTCGATGGCCGCGAACTGGCGGTCGCGTCGGCGTCCGGCCGGGTGCATGTCCTGGACGTTGCGGACGGGGAGGTGTGCCACGAGCTCGCCGCGCACCGCCACGGCGCGCTCGCGGTCGCGTTTCATCCGCGCGAGCCGCTCCTCGCCACGGCCGGGCAGGACGGCGTGGCGCGGCTCTGGTCGCTCGGCGCGGACGCAGAGTCGATCGATCTCGCCGGCGACGCCGCCTGGGTGGAGCACCTCGCGTGGAGCCCCGCCGGCGAGGCGCTCGTGACCACGTCGGGACGCTTCGTGCGGCTCTGGCGGCCGAATGGCGCCCAGATCGCGCGGGTCGGGCCCCACGCCAGCACGATCTCGGGCCTCGCATGGAGTCGCAGCCGCGACTGTTTCGCGGTCGCCTGCTACGGCGGCGTGTCGATCTGGTCGGGTCGCACGGGCAAGCCCTTGCGCAGGCTCGAATGGAAAGCGTCGATGCTCTCGGTGGCGTGGAGTTCGGCCAGCAACTACCTCGCCTGCGGGTGTCAAGACGGCTCGGTGCATCTCTGGTGGTTGACGACGGGCGACGATCTCGAGATGGGCGGCTATCCTCTCAAGGTCGAGCCGCTGGCGTTCGACGCGCGGGGCGAATGGCTGGCCACCGGCGGCGGTGTAGACGTCGCGGTGTGGGACCTCCGCGGCGATGGACCCGCCGGGCGAACGCCGGTGCTCTTGCACGCCCATCGAGTTCCTGTCCGCGCGCTGTCGTTCGCTCGCACGCTCCTCGCTTCCGGCGCCAGCGACGGCTTACTGTGTCTCTGGCGCCCGGAGCGGGACGACCGCCTCCTCGCCTTCGCGGTGCATGACGCCGGCCTCACCCGTATTGCCTGGCACCCGAATGGGACGTGCCTCGCTGCAGGTGACGCGGACGGCGGGGTCTCGCTCTGGGATGTTCCGCCACGTTTGGGGGCAGACGGCGCGGCGGCTGGTTCGCCGACGGGTCGTGCGTCCCGGACGGACCGGAATGCATGAACCTCCGCCTCAGCTTGGTTGCTCGCGGCAAGTGACGGCGCATGCTCGATCGAGACGGCGAGGCCGCGGCTCGCGGCGGCAGAGAGGGAACAGGTACGTGCATGGCTGAACACCACACTCACGGGGAGCACCCGCATCAACACGGCGCTGGTTGCGGGCATCCTGGCGTGCAACACGATGGGCACGTCGACTATCTCCACGACGGTCACCTGCACCATCCCCACGCGGACCACTACGACGAGCATCAGCTCGAGGTCTCCGACGCCAACCCCGACGGATGCACGCCGGAGCACCGCTGCGGCGGTCACGCCGACGGCCATACGCACGGCGCCGACTGCGGTCACCCGGCCGTGCCGCACGGAGATCACGTGGACTACCTGGTCGGTGATCATCTCCACCACCCGCATGGCGGCCACTGCGACCATCACGGGCGCGTGAAGCTGGCCTGATAGGCGCGACCTCTACCTGCGAGGATGACTCCGTCGACCGGAGTCATCCAACGTCCGGTCCGCTCACCGGCGGCTCTCCACGCCGCAGGCGAAGGACTCCCCAGAGCAGCAGGCCCGCGGAAGCGACGACGAGCAGCCCGAGCGGCGGCACCAGGCGGACGGCCACCTGCGCGGGCTCCTCCTCGACGAACCTGAACCGCGGAAGCGCGTCGTATTCGACGGCTGCCAGCCGTCGCCCGGCGTACAGCCGCGGCGCCATCTCCGCGCGCAGCGAGTCGACGAACGCCAGCACCTGCGCGCCGAAGGCCGTGTGGCGGGCTGGGCCCGTTCCAGCGAGCTCGCTCAGGGCCTCGTGGACCAGGACCGGCGGGGATACCCACGACGAGGCGCGCACGAGCTCCGTGCGCGCCTCGAGCTGCGCGGCGAAGGCCGCGAAGCGCGGGGCCGTCTCCTCCTCGATGGTGCGCTGGACCCGGTAGTAGCCGCGCGCCCACGCGAACGCGTCGTCGCCGGTGAGCTCCGGGTGGTCGTGGATCCACGCCGCAGCCCGATTCTCGGCGGCGCGGAGTTCGCCGACCAGCACCATCCGCGAGGGCAGCGGGAGCGCCTGCTCGACGACGGTGTTGATCGCGGCCGGCAACAGCAGCACCAGCGAAACCCACGCGCCAGCGAGGGTCATTGCGTTGGCGGCCGAGCTGCGGCGGCGGGTGTTCACGGCGAAGGCCAGCGCGGACCAGAAGAGCGCGTAGACGGCTGCGACCGCGAGCCACGCGAGCAACGCGACGGTGACCCCCGTCCCGAGAGTCACGGCCGCAGCGACGCCGAACAGCCCGAGCAGCGCGAGGAGCACGACGAGCCGCGCCGCGAACTTGGCCAGCAAGAAGCCCGCCGGGGAGATCGGCTGCGAGAGGACGAGCCGCAAGGTGCCGCGCTCGCGCTCACCCGCCAGCAGATCGAAGGTCAGGCCGATGACGAGCAGCGGCAGCAGGTACACGACGACGAACGCCGCGTCGAAGGTGCCTGCCTGGAGCTGCTCCGGATCGGCGAGCGATTGGCGAGTGAGGACCGTGTCGCTGCGGCCCCACAGCGAGACCTCGGCGACGCTGGCGGCGAGGTCGCGCTGCCCGGTCGCGAGCGCGGCGAGGGGCCCTGGCGGCAGCGCTGCGGCCACCCTGTAATCGAGCGGGCTGCCGGCGAAGGGCCGCTCCTCGGCACGCACTCGGCCGGCCTCGACGTCCGCGACCTCCTCCCGCTTCTGCGCGACCTCGGCGTCGATGTCGTGCTGCACGCGAGCGAGCTGCTCCGCGTCCGTGAGCGTCCACGCCCGACCCCGGGCGAGGGCGTATCCGAAGCAGAGGAGCAGCACGAGCGCGCCGAGGCGCAACGTCGGCTCGCGGAGCAAGAGGCGGAGCTGAGATCGAAGGAGCGAGGGCCGCACGAGGCTCTCCGGGTTCAGGGGTCGACGTGGAGGCGCCGCGCCGACGCGAGCGCCAGCGACGTCGCCAGGAGAAACAGCGCAGCGAGGATCGCAAGGCCGCGCAAATCTGCGGGCGACGGGTCGGCGTCGTCCCGGCGGAGCTCACCCAGCTCGCGCCACAGCTCGGGCCCGGCGAGGTACTTGAACGGGCTCGCGCCCGGGTGCTGCGTGACGTCCTCGTTGAGGCGGCGGACGAGCGCTCGTCGGTGCTCCTCCGCCGCCGCCGCGAACTCGCGGTGAGCGGCGAGATCGGTGCCGCACAGCGCGGCGGACAGCGGCTGCAGGGCGAGCCGCGGCGACAGTAGCGCCAGCGCCAGCCGGAGATCCGCCTGACGCCGGTAGATCGCGTACAGCTCGCCGTAGCGACGGTCGTAGACGCGGTCGCCGTACTCCTCACCGGCCTGCAGCGCGACGCCGGCGAAGTTGACCGGCAGCTGCTCGACCGTCTTCACGTCGTACCGGGCGAGCAGCTCGGCCTTGAGCGCCTCGGTTCGGCTGTCCTTTGGGTCATGTCCGTTGATCCCCTGTTTGATGTCGCGCGCGACCTGGGCGAAGAAGTCGTGCTCCGACGGGGTCGGACATGCCCAGGCGGCGATGTCGGAGGCGATCCGCGGGACCGCGACGACCGCGGCGACCCACAGCGCGAGCGAGCCGACCAGCGCCGCGCTCGAGGTGCGCGCGCGCGCCGAGATCGCCAGGTTGAGCGCGGCGAAGCAGCCGAGGTAGAGGCCGTAGCCGAGCGCGAGCAAGCCGACGTACGGCAGCCCGTTCGCTCCGGCGAGCGCCGCCGCCGAAAGCAGCGCCACGAGCAGCAGCGGCGCGAGCACCAGCATCGCCGCGGCGAGCTTGCCGAGTACGAGCGCCTGCGGCCTGACGCCCTGGCTCACGAGCAGGCGGAGTGTGCCGCGCTCGCGTTCGCCGGCGATCGCCGCGAAGGTCAGGAGCAGCGCGAGCAGCGGGCCGATCACTTGCAGGATGTTCGCGGCCGTCAGGTCTCCGAAGCGCTGGACCGCCGGCGCGTCGTCGGCGGGGCGGTGTACGAGCGTGTTCTGGCGGTGCGCCTCGAGCCACACGGCGCTCCCGAGGTAGCGGTCGACCCCGCGGTCGAACAGCGCGAGCCCCGAGATCGGCTTGAACGCGTATTGCCCGAAGTGCGCCGCCCCATGGGGGTTCTTCGGACCCTGCTCAAGCCAGTTGGCCCGCTCCAGCGCCGCCGCCTCCTCGCGCTGCGCCTGCAGGGCGCGCACGTTCGTCGCGCCGACGATCACCGCGACCGCGAGCAAGCCGAGGGTGAGCACGACCACCGTGAGGATCCGGCCGTCGCGCCAGGCGGAGCGCAGCTCGTGCCGCACGATCCGGCCGATCATGCCGCCGCCTCCTCCGCGGCGCGGCGTACGTGCTCGAGGTAGACGCGCTCGAGGTCATCGCCTGCGAGGTCGCCGCTGCCGCCCTCCCACACCAGACGTCCGGCGGACATGATGCCGATCCGGCTCGCCAGGTCGCGGGCGCGGAAGAGGTCGTGCGTGGCCATCAAGACGGCGACGCCCTCGTCGCACATCGACCGCACGAGCCGCGAGAACTCGAACGACGCGCGCGGGTCGAGACCGGAGGTCGGCTCGTCGAGGAGCAGGGCGCGCGCCCGCTTGGCGACCGCGATCGCCAGCCCGACCTTCTGTCGCATCCCCTTGGAGTACTCGCCGCTGCGGCGGTGATGCGCCGCCGCAGGCAGCCCCACCCGCTCGAGCAGGGCCGTGACCTCGGGCCCCGACACGGCGCTGCCGCCCAGCCCCGCGAAGTACTCGAGGTTCTCCGCGCCGCTCAGGTGCGGATAGAGGTGGACCTGTTCGGGGATGTACGCGAGGTGCCGCTTGCTCTCGAGCAAGTGATGCTGCACGTCGAGGCCGCACACCCACGCGCGACCGGCGGTCGGCGCGGCGAAGCCGAGGAACAGGTTCATCGTCGTGCTCTTGCCCGCTCCGTTCGGACCGAGCAGGCAGTACACCTCCCCGGGCCGCACCTCCAGCTCGAGGCCCGCGAGCGCCTCCACTTCTCCGTATCGCTTCGTCAGCGCCTCGGCACGCAGCATGGTCCGACTCCGTCTCGATTCGACACGATAGAGATCGCAGGTGGTTTCTGCCCGGGCAAGGACCCTGACGACTTTTTCGATATGAGATTGCTCTTGCAATGGCATTGCATCTGTGCGACGGTCGAGCGCGTGGAGACTCAGCCCGATCCGCGCCTCCCCGTCACCGTGCTGTCCGGCTTCCTCGGCGCCGGCAAGACGACGCTGCTGAACGCCGTGCTGCGCAACCGCGCCGGTCTCAGGGTCGCCGTCATCGTCAACGACATGAGCGAGATCAACGTCGACGCGCAGCTCGTCCGCGAGGGCGGCGCCGCGCTCAGCCGGGTCGACGAGCGCCTGGTCGAGATGAGCAACGGCTGCATCTGCTGCACGCTGCGCGAGGACCTGCTGGTCGAGATCTCCCGCCTCGCCCGCGAGGGCCGGTTCGACTACCTCCTGATCGAGTCGACCGGCATCTCCGAGCCGCTCCCGGTCGCCGAGACCTTCACGTTTCCGGACGAACAGGGCGCGCGCCTCGCCGACGTGGCGCGGCTCGACACGATGGTCTCCGTGGTCGACGGGGTCAACTTCCTCCGCGACTACGAGGCCTCGATGAGCCTGCGCCAGCGCGGCGCGGCGCTGAACGACGAGGACCGGCGCACGATCACCGATCTCCTCGTCGACCAGGTCGAGTTCGCCGACGTGCTCGTCGTCAGCAAGGCGGACCTCGTCACGCCCGCGGAGCTCGACCGCCTCGAGGCGATTCTCCGCAGCCTCAACCGCGAGGCGAGGATCGTCCGCGCGGCCAACGGCGAGCTGCCGCTGTCGGAGGTGCTCAACACCGGGCTCTTCGACTTCGCCCGCGCCTCCCAGGCCGCCGGATGGCTGAAGGAGATCCGCGGCGAGCACAGGCCCGAGACGCTCGAGTACGGGATCTCGAGCTTCGTGTACCGCGCGGGCGTCCCGTTCCATCCGCGGCGCTTCTGGGCGCAT
Source organism: Nannocystis punicea (assembly GCF_026965555.1). GTDB lineage: Bacteria > Myxococcota_A > Polyangia > Nannocystales > Nannocystaceae > Nannocystis > Nannocystis punicea. The sequence continues at coordinate 9,761,671 of NZ_CP114040.1, forward strand.
ATCCAGCGCAAGTGGCCGGGTGTGCTGCGCTCGAAGGGGATCTTCTGGCTCGCCACGCGGATGAACGAAGCGATGAGCTGGTCGCACGCCGGTCGAACCCTGCGCGTCGGTCAGGCGGGCCTGTGGTGGGCGACGCAGCCGCGCCGGAAGTGGCCCGGCGACGCTGCCGCGCGCGCGGAGATCGAGCGCCACTTCCGCCCGAAGTGGGGCGACCGCCGTCAGGAGATCGTGCTGATCGGCAGCGCCATGGACCGCGACGCGTTGACCGCCGAGTTCGACGCGTGCCTGCTGACCCCCGACGAGATGCGCGGCGGGCCGCGGACCTGGATCACCCTCGAAGACCCGTTCCCCGAGATGCGCGCCGAGCCGGCATCCGAGTCGGCCTGAAGGGCGCACGCTCGACCTTTCGTCAAGGACCGTCACGCGATGACCACCCCTGCCACCTTTCAACAACCGACCGCCTGGGACAGCGTCGAGGCCGGCTACACCGATCTGTTCGCCCCCGTGCTCGCACGCTACGCCCGCGCGGCCGTCGAGCTCGCGGGCCCGGACCGGGACGCGCGCGTGCTCGACGTCGCCGCGGGCCCCGGCACCCTCGCGTTGCTCGTCGCCCCGGAGGTCGGTCACGTCTCGGCCCTCGACTTCTCGCCGGTGATGATCGAGCGACTCCAGGCCGCGGCGAGCTTGCGGGGGCTCGGCAACGTGGAGGCGGTGGTCGGTGACGGGCAGGCGCTGCCGTACGCGGATGCGGCGTTCGACGTCGCGTTCTCGATGTTCGGGCTGATCTTCTTCCTCGATCGGGCGCTCGGCCTGCGCGAGCTCCGGCGGGTCCTCCGGTCAGGTGGGCGCGCGGTCGTCGGGTCCTGGGCCCCGCTCGACCCAGGGACGCCGCCGGTCGTCCTCTCCGAGTGCCTGCGCGCGGCGCTGGCCGGACCGGGGGGCCCGCCGCTCGAGCTGCCGCTCGCCACGCAGGAGGCGATGCATGACGCGCTCGCGGACGCTGGCTTCGAGCAGATCGTAGTATCGCGGGCCACGCACGAATTCGTCGCGGCGGACGTCGACGCGTTCTGGGCCGTGCACGCGCGCGCCAACGTGCTGCTCGCGCCGCTCTTGAACGGCAGGGCGGCCGAAGCCCGCGAACGCCTCGCGGCTCGAGTCGTCGGGGATCTGCGCGACCGCCTGGGCGGCGGAGAGATCCGCTATTCACAGACTGCGCTGCTGGGGCTCGGCGTGCGCGGCGCCTGAAGGAGCGACGTCATGCGCGAAATGTTCGTACCACCGTGGTGGCTGCCGTGGATCGTCGCGGGGTTCGCCGCGAGCTGCGGCGCCGATAGCAATCCCGGGGAGACGGCCACCGCCGGCGCCACCGAGGCCGTTTCGACGACCGGCGACATGTCGACGGACGCCGCACCGACCGTCACCGGCGATGACGCGAGCGCGACCGACACAAGCGGCGACCTCCCCGAGACGCCGACCGTCCCGTGCTCCGAGTGCTTCCCGCTCGAACAGTTGCCGGACGATCTGCGCGCCCAGGCCGAGGATCTGCTGCTGCTCGCGCTCGACCGCGAGGCGCTCTACACCATCGCAGCCGACATCAAGCCGATGAGCTCGGGCTTCGCTGAGCTCAGCTATCCCGCGGACGGGCCGACGCCCCCCGAGCTCGAGGCGCTGCGCACGATCGTGGCCGCGTTCACCTGCACCCCCGAGTTGACCGCGAGCGTCCAGGTGTTCCACGCGACCTTCGACGGCGTCGCCTACTCCGACGGCGTGGTCTTCCACGTCCCGCGCGTGCGGGAGACCGTCGAGGCCTTCGCCGATCTGTTCGCCGCCATCGGCATCGCCGCGGACGAGCCGCCGCTCGCCGTCGTCGACGCCGTCGACGCCGATCCCACGACCCGGCGCTTCCGCGGCTACGGCCATTTGTTCGGCTACCCCGAATACGCCGTCGACTTCTTCGCCGAGGCCGCGGAGCACGAGGCCATGACCGGCGAATTCGTCGAGCGAGAGTTCATCCACATCCCGACCTTCGAGTCGGCCGAAGGGCGCTTCGTCTACGCGGTGCCCGTCGGTCACCAGGAGAACGACGACGACGTGGCTCTCCGCGCGCGCGCAGCCCCGGTGCTCGCGCATTACGCCGAGCTGCGCACCACCTTCATCGGCGACGACAAGCCCGGCGTGCTCCCCCTCGTCCGCACCTGGTTCGACGACGGCTCCGGTCGATGCTCGCCGCGGCATGCGCTGATGCAGGTCGATCGATGAGCGCCGGCGAGCCGAGGCGAAGGACGTGGGCCTGGCGAGGCCTCGCGGCCGCGCTCGCGCACCTCGTCGCCTGCGGGGCCGCGGACGCGCCGGCGATCGAGCCGGACACCCGCGAGCTCGAGCCCGCACCGACGCCAGCCGCCGACCCGCCGACGCCGCTCGCCTGCGCGGTGCGGTTCGCCTCGTACGACGCGTTCATCGACGCCCTCGCGGCCAAACCTGCGGACCCGCTGGATGCGGCGCCGACGCGGGCGCAGCTCGAAGCCGCCTTCCCCGAATCGGCCTTCGCCGCCCTCCAGGCGAGAGATGGCCGGTGTCTGACGTTCCCCGAGGGACGTGTGCTGCGCCCGCGCCCGGTCCCGGGCGCGCGCTGGCCGGTGGTCGTCTTTCTCCGCGGCGGCCTCGAGCAGGGAGAGCGGCTGCGCTTCGGGAACCTCGTCGAGCTCGCCGGTCTCGCCGAGCGTGGATACATCGTCCTCGTCCCCGAGTACGGAACAGCCGTCGGCAGCGACGAGATCGGCGGCGCGGAGCACGAGCGCATCATGGCGTGGATCGACCGCGCAGCGCAGCAGCCCGACGCGGAGAGCGGCGGCTTGCTCCTGTGGGGCCACTCGCGCGGGGCCGTGAATACCCTCCAGCTCGCGCGAGATCGTCGTGACGTCGCCGCCGTCGCCGTCATGAGCGGGCTGCTCGACATGGAGGCACTGCTCGCCGCGCGCCCCGAGGTCGAGCCGACGCTCCGCGCCAGCATCCCGAACTTCGACGTCGACCGGGACGCGGCGCTCCGCGCCCGTAGCCCGATCTCCTGGGCGAACGCCATCGCGGCCCCGACGCTGCTGATCTACGGCACCGACGATCGCCGCGTCGACATCGCCCAGGCCCGACGCTTCGCCGCGATCCACGGCGAGTTGCTCGAGTTCCAGGACGGCCACATGCTGTGGTCGCATCACAGCGAGGCGCTCGACGCGCTCGACCGCTTCTTCCGCCGGCATCGGCTGCCGCCGGTGCCGCTCAACCATCTTTACGTCGTGCTCGACGCCGAGACGCACACCGCGCTCCGCACCTCCAGCTTCCTGCTCGAGGAGTTCGCGGCCGTCGACGCCGGACTGCCCCATTTCCGCCCGGTCGGTCCCGACACCGATGTGCTCTATGTCCGCGGCGCCGAGACGTACCTCGAGCTGATGGGGCCGCAGAACCACTTCGGCGAGCCCGTCGGGCAGATCGGGCTCGGCTTCGGAGTCGAGATGCCGGGGTCGCTGCCGCGGGTGTTCGCCTCGCTGCGCGCTGCCGGACTGCGACCCTTCTTCTCCAGCGACCACGTCGACTTCGCCGGGCCGGCGCCGATCCCGTGGAAGCAGACCACGGGCCCGCGCGCGCCGCTGGTCGACGGACTCGCCGTGTGGGCGTCGGAGTACGCGCCAGGCTTCGCCCACTGGCTCGATCCGCAGGGTACCGACCCAAGAGCCATCGCCCGCAGCGACTTCTTGCGGCCCCGGTTCCGCGGCGACCGCTTGCTCGCGGACATCGTCGGCGTGCGCCTGGGCGTCGCTCCCGCTGCCCGCCAGACCGTCGTCGACGGCCTGCGCGCGTTCGGATACGAGGCCCGGGGCGATGTGCTGACAGGAGCGGGGCTCGAGATCTCGCTCGATGCAGGGAGCGGTCCGACCCGGCTGCTCGCAGTCACGTTTCGTCTCACGCGCGCTGCGACCTGCGACGTCGTCCTCGGCGCCGCACACCTGCAATGCTCGGGGGACCGTGCCGAGCTCCGTCTCGGATTGGCGCAGCGCTCCCCGAGCGGAGCGGCGCCGTGACGCGAAATCGGTCTGGCCTCACTCGCCGGACCCCAACAGAGATCGGCTCGTTCGATGAGCTCCGGCACGAGTGGCCTGACGCGTGCTCTCACAGCAAATCTCGCTCGAGTTGAGCCGGAACGACCCCGCAATGTTTAGACCAGCCCGCTGCATCGGAGGAATGAAGCTCGCAACGTGAGCGATGCCCGGCCATGAGGAGGTCTCACCCGAGTGGCCCAAGCACGCGGCGCCTCGGCTGTCTGTTCGACGGCCAGAGCTTGACCGCCGAACAGACGCCATTTCTCTCAAGGGCTGTACTGCTCTTCAGATTTACTACTTTTTACCCACCTGCTGGCCATTCTGCCCCCGGTGGGCCCCGAAGACGCGAAGAACCACCTGATACTTCTCCACGTGTCCCGTCTTTCCGGCGCCATTCGAATCGATCATTCCTTGAACGTTGAGAACCTCGAATGTCTTGAAATGAAGGTCCCTGTGACGGCCATTCGGATCGGTTACCTCCCTGATGGCTGCCTCGATTGCACCTTCGACGCTTTCGCCGCAGGAAGCGATGATAATCGCATCTTGATGTTCGGTGTGAGCCGCAAACATGTTTTCCTTCCTCCGCTTTGGCGGATGATGGTAGTCTGGAGGTGCGCAGGTGGCGCAGCCAGTGACCAGGAGCACAAAACGCGCGATCTCCATGGAGCGGATACAGGGGGTAAGAATCGCTGAGCCCAGACGCGCGGGCTTCCAGGAGGATGTCTTGCGCCGCAGGCTTCGCTCATGAGGCCGCCACCGACGCCGCGGAGGCGCTCAACCGCGCGCGGTTCAAGCGTGTCAGCAAGCTCAAATCCACTTGAACCTGCAGTCAGCCGCCTCCCACGCCGCGCCTGCTCGAAGTCGCCATATGGACTTGCGAGCCCTGCACAGGCCTGCGTCTACACGCTTACACGGGGACGCAATTGAGCGGATCTTGCGGATCCGTCATATAGCCGGGGTCGCAGTGGCATTGGTCGTCGTGCTCGTGGCCGTGCCCCCCGCACTCGGCCTCGCCGCTGCTTTCGGAGGCAAGCGTGGCCTCGAAGCTCCACGTCTCCAGCACGATCGTCTCGCCCCCGGGAACCGGGGTCGTGGTGAAATCCTCGGCGATCGTGACCTCCCTCAGGGTCACGCCGTCGATCTCGCCCGCGAACAGAGAGCCAGCGCTCGTCCCCAGCGCGGTCAGCGTGATGGCCCCGCCGACCTCGGGCATCCACGCGCGCCCGCAGTGGAAATGATCGTCGTGCGCCTCACACCCGTCGCGGAAGAGCAGGCAGGTCCCGCAGGTCGCATAATCCGTCTCCGCCGCGGTCAGCGGGACGGTCGTCGGTGCCGTCGGCCCGCCGAACGCCTCGTAGATCTCGAGGTTCAGCACGCGGGTGTCCTCGATCGCTTCGAGCACCCATACCCGCTTCGTATCCACGACCTCCGTGAAGGCGCGGACCTCCTCCGGCGTGAACGTCAGGGCCTCCTCGGCGTCGCTGTCCGTCCCCTCGCTGTCTGCCCCCGTCGTGTCCGTCGCCCCGCCACCGGTTCCGGTCGGTTCGGCGGTGTCCGCGTCGTCGCCGTCGTCGCCCCCCGTCCCGGCCGGCAAACAGCTCTGCTCGTCCTTCGAAAGCACGTAGCCCGAGTCGCAGTGGCAGTGATCCCCGTGGAGCTCCCCGTTGCCCCCGCAGGCCTGCTCGGCGTCGTCGGTGGCACAGGCGGCGCCGAGCCCCAGGGTGCTGATGAAGATGAGCGCGGTGATGCTTCGGAGATCGTTCGTGATACGACGCATGTTGCCTCTCTTGGTCGCTCGGCAATTATTGCAATTTGACTGCAATAGCAATCTTAATTGTGTTTTTTAAATCCTACCTCTGCCGCGCCGATGTGGGAGAACCAGGGCCGCCGAAGTCATGACCTCTGCTTCCATTCACGAACGAGGTCCGCGAACGCACGGCCCGCGACTCACCAGGGCATCACAGCGCCTCCACCAGTCGAAGCGCCGCATAACGGGCACCGATGATGTTGCGCGCGACGGGGCCGATCTCCAGCTCCGCGAGCGGACCCGTGACGTGAAGGCCCCGGCCCCACTCGAGTCGTCCGTCGACGACGGGGTAGCCGCAAGGCGCGACGGGCAGGTCGAGCTCGACGACGGCGCGGTCGACGAGCTCCCCGCCGGGACGCCGCGGATCGAACCCGGTCGCCAGAAGCACATGGTCCGCGGCGATCGGCGGCTGTCCGGCGCAGTGCAGCAAGATCCCCCGCCCCAGCGGATCGGCGGTCGCCCGCTCGACCTCGGCCTCGATCATGCACACCGCTCCCCGCGTCAACGCCTTGCGGAGCTGCCGGTACACGTCGGGCGGCATCGACCCCCTGTGACGCACCCTGCGGAGGATGTCCCGGCGGTGGCGCATGTCGTCGGTGCGCCGGAAGTGCCGCATGCATTGCTCGCCCAGCCAGCAGACGTCGCTGTCGAACTGATGTACTCGCGGTGCATGGCGCATCAGCAGCGCGACGCCTCCGCTGTGCCGACGAGCGAGGCTGACGGCCACCTGCGCCGCAGTGATTCCCCCGCCCACCACGACCGTGCGGCCCGACGGAGCGAAGGTCTCGAGCTCCCACCCGCGATCGAACACGTGATCGATGACGCCTCCGAGCTCGCCGCGGATCGCCCGCGCCCAGCTCGGCCAATACGGTTGGTCGCCGGCCCCCGGGGCGAGCAGCACGCGTCGCGCCGTGAGCACGCCGGCGTCGGTCTCGACCGCGAGCCCGCCCTCGCGCGCGCGCACCTGCAGCGCCGTCGCACGCGACCGCAGCGCGCGCAGGTCGTTGCGCTCGATCACCGCCTCGCAGTGACGGCGGAACAGCTCGACCGAGGGCCGATGATACGGCCGCGTGAAGCGGGCCTCCGGCGCCTCGGTCTCCGCGAAGTGGTGCAGCGCCGCCGGCTGGACGTCGAGGTGATGCGCCACCGGCGAGCGCAGGAACGGCATGCCGGTGTTGCGGGTGAAGGCGTGCCAGCGCGCCAGCGGCTCGTCGTGCGGATCGAGCACGCGGATCCGGTCGCGCGACACCCGTCCTCGCTTCAGCAGTTGCGTACAGATCGCGGTGCCGTGGACACCGCCGCCGACGATCAGCCAGTCGAGCATGCGTCACTCCCCCTGCGCATCCCAGGCGCCGAAAGGATCGGGAAGGCGTCGCCAGGCCGTCGGCCCCGCGGCGAACTCGGTCGAGGTGAGCAGGCAGCCGTCGAGCGCCGCGCGCAGGCGGACCTCGTCGAGCCGCTGGCCGATGAACACCAGCTCCTGCCGGCGATCACCGACGTCGGGGTCCCACACCGCCGCGATCTCCTCCCGCTCGCTCTGGTCTTTCGGCCATGCCTCCTCGGGCAGGTCGGCCCACCACGGGCCCGCCCCGCCGAGCGTGCAGGCCACGCCCGCGTGCGACCATTGCCCGCAGCCCTCGCGAGTCGCCAACCACACGAAGCCCTTGGAGCGCAGCACGCCGCGCAGGCGATGGGTGATGAATTCGTAGAGGCGCTGGGGGTGGAATGGTCGGCGAGCGCTGTACACGAACGAGCCGATCCCGTACTCCTGCGCCTCGGACTTCACCATCTCGCGCGGCTGGGCCAGCCACCCGCGGGCCTGGGCGGCGCGCTCCGGATCGAAGCGTCGCGCGCCGAGGACCTCGCGCACCGCGATCCGGCCGCGCTCCGCGGCGAGCACGACGGCGGCGGGGTTGAGGCGGCGCAGCAACGCCCGTAGCCGGCCGAGCGCCTCGGCGTCGACGAGATCGGTCTTGTTGAGGACGAGCACGTCGGCGAACTCGACCTGTTCGACCAGCAGGTCGACCAGCAGCCGCTCGTCGCCCTCGCCGACGGCCAGCCCGCGCGCCTGCAGCGAGTCCGGGCTGCGGTAGTGGGCGAGGAAGCCGGCCGCGTCGACGACGGTGACCATCGTGTCGATGCGCGCGACGGCGTCGAGCCGCTGGCCCTGCGCGTCCTCGAAGGTGAAGGTCTCGGCCACCGGCATCGGCTCCGAGATCCCGGTCGACTCGACGACGAGGTGGTCGAAGCGCCCCTCGCGGGCGATCCGCGCGACCTCCACGAGCAGGTCCTCGCGCAGCGTGCAGCAGATGCAGCCGTTCGAGAGCTCGACCAGCCGGGCGTCGACGCGCCGCAGCTGCGCGTCGCCCTGGCGCACCAGCTCGGCGTCGATGTTGATCTCGCTCATGTCGTTGACGATGAGCGCGATCCGGAGGCCCTCTCGTTGGGTCAGGAGGTGGCGTAGCAGCGTCGTCTTGCCCGCGCCGAGGAAGCCGGACAGCACGGTGACGGGGAGTCGAGGATCGAGCGTCTCTTGCGTCATAGTTCCTTGGGGGCGACGCCGTCCCGCGTGGAGACGGCCCAGAGCCGCGTCTCCGCCAGCCCGTCGCGCGGGAGCGAGCGGATCTCGGAGCGACCGCCGAGCTTGCGCACGACGGCGCGTCGCGCCGGCCATTCGAGGACGAGCGCGTCGCCGTCGACGCGGACGACCTCGTCGGGCAGGGCGTCGAGCCACGCCTCCAGCCCCGCGAGCCGGACGGGCCGGCTGCGCACGACCTCGTGCCCACCGCGGCCGTTGCCGCCGGACAGGACTCGCGCGGCGACCTCGAGGCCGTCGTCGATCGGCAAGACGCGCGCGTCTCGGCACTCCTCGCGGACGCGGGCGAAGAACGGCCCACCGCCCTGGACGAGGATCAGCCCCGCGCGCCTCAGCCGGGCGAGTGGTCGCAAAACAGTCGATGACCCGGCGCTCGACACCTCGTCTTCACGCACGAGCCCCACCGCGCCCACGAACTCGAGGACGCGCGACAGCAGCGGCGAGCGGAGCACCGCGACCACCTCGCCGAGGTCGGTCGCGTCGCCGACGTCCACGAGCAGCCGCCGCACCGCCGGGTCCGCGACGATCCGGGTGACGGCGGCGATCAGGGCCCCGCGGAGCTCGCAGCACTCGCAGCCCATGCCCCACGCTGGGTCGTCGGTACACAGCGAGACGCTCTCGCCCGGGCCCCCCAAGGCGAGGAAGCGGGCTCGCAGCGGCTCGCGGGCCGGGCCGCGAGGGCCGGCGACCACGACGACCTCGACAGGGGTGGACATGGGCCGTCATACTTCCATTCTTGCAACTTGATTGCAAGAGACATTCAAGAATTATTGCAATCAATTTGCATGAATGGTACAGCGGACCTCGCGCATGCCCAGCGACACCCGCGTCCCGGTCACCGTCCTCACCGGCTTCCTCGGGGCCGGCAAGACCACCCTCCTCAACCGGATCCTCACCGAGCGCCACGGCCGGCGGATCGCCGTGATCGAGAACGAGTTCGGCGAGATCGGCATCGATCACGCGCTCGTCGTCGGGGTCGACGAGGAGATCTTCGAGATGAACAACGGCTGCATCTGCTGCACCGTGCGCGGCGACCTGATCCGGATCATCAACGGCCTGATGCGCCGAAGAGACCGCTTCGACCACATCCTGGTCGAGACGACCGGGCTCGCCGATCCGGGCCCGGTCGCCCAGACCTTCTTCGTCGACGACGAGCTGCGCGAGCAGGTCCGCCTCGACGGCATCGTCACCCTCGTCGACGCCCACCATGTCCACCTGCACCTCGACGACAGCGACGAGTGCAGGCAGCAGATCGCCTTCGCCGACGTCGTCGTCGTCAACAAGACCGACCTCGTCGAGCCCGCGGACCTGGACCGGCTCGAGCAGCGGATCCGCGGGATGAACGCGATGGCGCAGGTCGTCCGAGCCCGACACGCCGCGGTCGACATCCACGCCGTCCTGAACGTCGGCGGCTTCGACCTCGCGCGCGCGCTCGAGGTCAAGCCGACCTTCCTCGAGCCGGATTACCCGTTCGAGTGGGGCGCGATCGTCGAGCTCTCCGCGGACGCACATACGCTCGAGCTGCACGACGGCCCCGACGCGTCGATGAAGCTCGTGGCCCTGCCGGTCGCGCGCGCCGACGCCGAGGCGCTCGCCGCCGCCCAGGAGCAGGCGGTCCGTCGCTTCGCCGAACCCGCCGCGTCGGTGCTCCCCGACTACGAGCTGCAGGCCGGCGGGCAGCTCTACAAGCTGATATTGCCGCCGGCCGGCCCCAACCGCTTCGGCCTGCGGCCCGCGCAACCAGGCCTCCACGCGCTGTTCACCGAGCACCAGCCGGCGGAGTTCGACCTCTCGCTGCGCGACGCTCAGGGTCGGATCGTCGCGCCGATCCTCGACCGGCTGTACGACTCCGGCCACGAGCACGACGCCGCGGTCACCTCGGTGGGTCTCCTCGTCGAGGGCTCCCTCGACCCCGACCGGGTCAACGCCTGGCTCAGCAAGCTGCTGCGCGAGCAGGGCGCCGACATCTTCCGCATGAAGGGGATCGTCGACCTCGGCGGCGACGACTGCCGCTACGTGTTCCACGGCGTCCACATGCTGTTCGACGGCCAGCCCGGTCGGCCGTGGGGCGACGAGCCGCGCACCAACCAAGTCGTCTTCATCGGCCGCAACCTCGACCGCGCCGAGCTGCAGGCAGGCTTGTGGGGGTGCGTGCGGTGAGCCGGTCGCGTCCGCCGTCGCTCCCCCAGTTGAATGCCCGCTGGCGCGCGCAGGTCGACGACTTCGCGACAGCCGCGGATCTATCCGCTGCAGGCGCGGCTGTCGCCTCCGCATCGGGTCGCATCACGGTGTTCGCCGCGGAGGACGGGGCTGTCCGATGGGCCAGGGATGCGCACTCTGGCGGAGTCCTGGCGCTCGCGTGGCACCCCCGAGCGCCGCTACTGGCGACGGCAGGGCAGGACGGCCACGCGCGCGTGTGGAGCGACGACGGCGCGCTGCTCCTGGATCTGGCAGACGACGCCGCGTGGGTCGAGCACCTGCGCTGGAGCCCCGACGGCGAGCACCTGGCGATCGCATCGGGCCGCGTCGTGCAGATCGTCCGAACATCGGGGGCTACCGTCGCCCGCCTCGAACCGCACCCGAGCACCGTCACCGGCCTCGCGTGGAACCGCGCCGGCGAGCGGATCGCGACGTCGCACTACGGTGGCGTCACGATCTGGACGGCTCGCACCGGCAAGGTCGTCCGCAAGCTCGCGTGGAAGGGTTCGATGATCTCGCTCGCGTGGAGCCCCGACGGTCGCGTCGTGGTCTGCGGTGAACAGGACGCATCCGTGCATTTTTGGCGGCTCGCCGGAGGCCAGGACTCGCGCATGGGCGGCTACGCGTCGAAGGTGAAGTCGCTCGCATGGGACACGCGCTCGTCGATGCTTGCCACCAGCGGCGAGCCGAATGTGATCGTGTGGGACTTCCGAGGTCGGGGCCCGGAGGGCAGCGAGCCGATCCAGCTCGCCGGCCACGATGACCTCGTCGGCGCCGTCGCCTTCGCGCCACGCGGTCTCCTGCTCGCCTCGGGCGCCGCGAACGGCAGCGTGTGCGCGTGGGACCTCGCAAACGCCGCCGCTCCGCTCGTCAGCGTCGGCGCGCACGAGGGCGATATCTCGGCAGTCACCTGGACGACCGCCGGCCGCGCGTTCCTGGCGACCGACGCGGTCGGCGGCGTCGCGCTGTGGCGGTTGCCCTAGCCAGCCGTCCGGACGGGCGAGCACATGCGCCTGGCACAGAAGCCCCGTGCCTGATACGGATCGAACATGCGGTTCCCGCTTCGGTTGTTCCTGCTCGCGCTGCTCGGCGCTGCAACGCAGTGCGACGCATCGTTGGATCCGGGCATGTGCCACACTGGAAACGGCAACGTGTGTCCCTGGTGCGGGGAGAGTTGTCGCTACGGACGGGACCTCGATCCCAACAACTTCGGCCCGTGCGCGATCGGAGAGCTGCCCGGTCTCGATGGGCCGGCCTCGTCAAGTTCGAGCGAGGGAGCGGATGACGGTTCCGATTCCTCGGGCGAGGACCAGGACGACGAGTTGATCACCGGCGAGTAGGCTCGTCGAGCGGCACGTCGAAGTCGACCGCGAAGCGCAGCTGCAAGCCCCAGCCCGCCTCGTCGGCGAAGTAGCGCAACAGGCTGGTGTAATCGCGGTAGCGCGTGTTGAGCAGGTTCGTCCCGATCAGGGACAGGCGAAACAGCCGCCGCTCCGACATGAATTCGACGCCGGCTCCCGCGCCGAGCAGCGCGTAAGCCGGCGGGGGTGGGCTGAAGTCGACGTCCGCTGGGAACCGCCGCTGGCGCACCACGATGGTGGTGTTCACCTCGATGTAGCCGCGCCCCGACACGCGGGTGTCGGGGAAGTAATAGCGACCCGCGAGCCAGTAGCGATCGGCCGGGATGAACGCCAGCGGAGCATTCGTCTGCAGGTCGAGGGCGCGAACCCACGAGGCGCTGCCGGCCAGCCCGAGCGGCAAGCGCGGCGCTCGCAGGTCGAAGCGCACCTCGCCGCCGCCGAAGAACGCGTCGACCGGCGTGAACGCGAACACCGGCAGCGGCCCGCGGGACGTGCAGCTCAGGGGGGCGCACTGGCCCTCCTGCCGCTGCGGCACGAAATAGATGTAGTTGTCGATGTAGGCCGCATGTCCGGCCGCCTCGACGAGGAGCCAGTCGCCGTCGTACTGCAGCGTCGACTCGCCGCCCCACGAGCGTTCGACCCCGATCTTCGAGCTGCCGACGCCGAGGATCGGGAACGAGGGGGCGGCGCCATTCATGAACTGCTCGTCGATCGAGGGGATCCGCGCGGACGAGTTGAGCTGGGTCCGCCAGGTGAACTCGGGGGCGCGACGCACCGGCCGGACCAGCGCGCCGAGCGTCGCGGAGGCGGTGTGGAAGGCGCGTTCGCAGGTGCCGCCGTCGCCGCTCGCCCGACAGGCGCCGGGGTCGAGGCGCCCGCCCGCTTGCTGGCTGAGAAAGTCGCGCTCCCCCAGCGCCGCGGTCCGCTGCAGCCCTTCGTAGCGCGCGCCGAGCTCGATCTCCGCGCGCTCGTGGACGAAGCGCTCGATGTCGTAGACCGCCCAGTTGCTCTGACGGTAGTCGGGGATCAGCGTCGAGGATGACGTGAAGCGGTTGGTCTGATGGCTGAAGGTCGAGCCGAGCGTGCCGACCAGGGACCACTGCCCGAGCTGCAGCCGCGCGTGCTCGTACCGGACCTCGGCGGCGTGCGTGGCCAGGCCGAACGTCAACTGCGGCCCCTCGACGCTCTTGCGGACGACGTCGAACTCCTTGCGGTCGTTGAACTGGAAGGAGTACAGCGCGTGCAGCTCGCCGGCGCGGCCGAGCCCGACGCGGGTGCGCGCGAACGCCAGGTGATGCCAGATCTCCTGCTTCGCCCGCTCGATCTCGAAGTCCGCCCGATACAGCTCGGCGCCGATCGGACGCGAGCGCGCGAGGCTCTTGCTGAAGTCCTCGGGGCTCGAGATCCGCAAGCACGTACAGATCCCGCCGACCGCCCGCATGACGCGGTAGCCGACCCCGAAGTCGACCGCGTCGCTCGAGTAGCCGAGCTGCGTCCCGGCGTTCCAGGTCGACGCGCCGGTGTTGTCGAGCGGGTAGGTCGGCGTCACCACGGCGCGGTGGCGTGAGGCGTTACCCTCGACCCGGATGGCGAAGCCGCGAGCGCGGGCGGGGGCGTAGTCGATGCGCGCCGAGCCGCCGCCGCCGAGCGGGTTCGAGTAGCCGACGGTCCCGATCTCGCTGCGGACGCTCGGGCGCTGCGGCAGGGGCCGTGAATCGAGCAAGACGACGCCGCCGATCGCCTTGGCGCCGAAGCGCGTGGTCCCGGCGCCCTTGACGACGGTGATCCGGTCCGCGACGTTCGGGTCGACCTCCGGCGCGTGGTCGATGCCCCAGTCCTGGCCCTCGTGACGGATGCCGTCGACGACGATGAGGTTACGCCGCCCGACGTGCCCGCGGATCATCGGCTTGTTCATGCCGCCCGCGGTTCCGCGCAGCGTCGCCACGCCGGACATGCCCGACAGCGCATCCGCGAGGCCCTGGCCCCGCGTACGCGCCAGCTCGGCGCCCGCGAGCGACTGGCTGGCCGACACCCCGGTGGGGCGCTCGGTGTGGACGTTGACGGCGATCACGTGGCCGCTGTGGCGCGGGTGCATGGCCTCGAGCTCGATGCGCGAGGTGGTGGTCGACCCTGACAGCGTGACCTCGAGGCGCGCCGGGGTGTGCTCCGGCATCTCCGCCACGACCTGCATCTCGCCCGCGCACAGCCCGTCGACTCGGACCCGCCCCTGCTCGTCGGTGCGCGCGTAGATCGGCGAGCTCCGGCCAGGCGCCCGCAGCTCGAGCCGCGCGCCCGCCAGGGCCTCGGTTGTGCCGGCCTCGACGACGGACGCGACCCACACCGCCGAGCAGCCGCTCACCGACGCCGGCTGCTCGGGTGCAGTCGGCGGGGCGGCGGGCTCGGAGAGGCTCAGGTGGAGGATGAGTGCGACGAGTTCCGCGGCCAATCGCTCGCCTTACGATACGACGAGGTCGAACGAGACGTCGGCGTCGACGCTGCCCGGGAGGTCGCGACCCGCGGCGAGATCCGCGGGGAGCTCGCCGGTCTTCTGCGGCTGCTCGTTCACCTCGGGGAGGTGCCGCAGGATCAAGCGGAACTTGCCGGTGCCGGCGGTGTTGCCGGTGATCGTGTTGACCAGGCCGACCGGCAGGTCCTCGCCGACCGCGTTCGTGCCGTAGTCCGACTCGACATCTGCGTAGGCGTGGGTGACCAGCGCCGTCGGCGGGGAAGACCCCGGCCCGGCCACGTCGCCGACCACGAACACGAAGTGATCTTCCGCCTCGGCCTCGATCTCCGCGGTGATGTCCTCAGGCGGATCGACGAGCGAATTCTGGAAGCGAACGGCCAGCGTGTACTCCACGCCCGACGCGAGCTCGATGCGTTCGGCCGTACCCGAAGCCCCGCCGTCGCCGTCTGGATCGTCGAACGCGAAGACCAGCGGGGCGCCACCCGCGGTCGGCGTGAAGGTCAGCTCGACCCGAGAGATCACCTCGTTCTCGTGGTCGTGGTCGTGATCGTCGTCGTGGCCGTGATCCTCACAGGCCACGGCGGCCAGGGCCGCCAAGAGGGCCGCGGTGGGCATCGGCGCCCCGAGAATCTTCTTGCAATGCTTTTGCATGTAGGCCAACCTAGTCGAGGCCAACGCGCGCTGTCAAGCGCGCCGTCGCCGAACCACACACCACGGCTGCGACCAGTCGTCACCGTCACACCCTGCCGTGAAGAAGGCGCCCTCGAAAACTACCCATCTAGACGCTTTGCGCGATCTCTTGCGCGAGGCCGGCTTGCGCAGCACGGCGCCGCGTGTGGCCGTGCTGCAGCACTTTCAGACCCGCCGCAGGCCGCTCAGCCACGGCGAGCTGGTCGAGGCGCTCGCCGATCGCGAGTTCGATGCGGCCACGCTCTACCGCAACCTGATCGACCTCGAGAGCGCGGGCCTCGTGAGCCGGGTGAACGTCGGCGACAACGTGTGGCGGTTCGAGCTGCGCGACCAGGACACGGAGACGCAGAGCGAGCATCCGCACTTCGTCTGCGTCGAGTGCGGCGAAATCACCTGCCTCGCACAGGTGCGGGTCAAACTCACTCCTGCGCCCGGTTCACTCAAGTCGGTCGTGAACCACGTCTCCGAGATCCTGCTCAAAGGTCAGTGCATGCGGTGCGCCTGAGACCCGCGGACCGTCGAAGCCGGGCTCGTAGCGAGCCAGCACGTGGATGTATGCATCGCCTGCCCAGCGGATGAGCGGGCTCTTACAATAGTATTGCATCGTTGATACGCGCGCGGATGCGTGCAGTTTCACGCTGCCGCCGTCCTGCGCGACACCGAGTCGCTGGCGACGAGGCACCGCCAGAACGAGAGACCAATGTGGAACATCCTGAACTGAAATTTCGTCGCGGTCTCGATCGACTCGGCGTCGTAGCCTCGTCCCTGTGCCTGATCCATTGCCTAGCGACGCCGCTGCTCGTGGTCCTGTTCCCGCTGGTCGTGAGCGAGCGCTTCGAGGGGCTACTGGCGTGGTCCCTGATCGCCCTCGCCACGATCTCGGTCGGCCTCAGCCTGGCCAGGCGGCGTCTGATCCCTGCCGTGCCATACACGCTGGGTATCCTGACGCTCGCCTTGACCCGTGCCCACGGGTCGGCCGAGGGGAGCTCACTCGAGCTCGTCAGCACCATGGTCGCGGCGTCGCTGATGATCTCGACGCACCTGCTCTCCCTCTCGGCCGGCGGAGCCCGAGCCCCTGAAGCGTGACATCCCCATCCGTGCGCCGTAGTTGCGCAGGAGCGTCGAGCAGAGGGGCGGGCCGGCGTGAGCAGCTCGCGCTGCTGTCCTTGTGGCGATGATATGGAAGCGGTCGAGGACGCTCAGCACCCATGGGAGGTCGGACTCGGCGAGGACGATCGGGTCCCTGCGCTCCTGTTTAGGTCTGCCCGCTGAGCACGAACAACCTGAGCGCCTCACGGCCCGTAACTGCCGCCTCATCATTACCGAATTCGGCACGCCAGAATGTCCGCTTGCGTTCAAGTAATGCCAGCAGGGTGCTGGCAAGCCGGTTGCTAGGCGCGGGCGGAAAATCACCATCGACCCCGGGGGGAGATCTTCCATGATTGAGATGGAGGATGCATTCAGATCCCTGAATGTATTCAGCGCCCAATCAACGGACTTCCTGAGCGCAGGCTCTGGGTGACATACTGCTATCGACAAGGTCACCCGACTCCCTTCCCTCTCCGGAAGAGTCTCAATTTCGAAGACATGGCCTTCCCCTGTGATCACCAGGTTTTCTGATTGCGCCCGTTGTTCTCAGAAGCCGCGCTTCAGCCTCGGCTTGAGAAAGGGGTGAATGACAGGCACGAGCCCGCCGGCGAACGAGAGCATGGGGTCGGGGGATGAGCCTTCGGCAGACGCGCTCATCGTGTGGGGCACGTCGAGCGCCCTGCGACCGCGCCCGGGAGCCCGCCCTCGACGCGCTCGACTCGGTCGCCGGGGACCGGGTGAAGCGAGCAGCGGCGGTCAACCGACCATCAGCTTGGTCTCCGGGAAGGACACGTGAACGCTTCGAGGAGTACCGAGTGCCAGCGCCAGCGAGACCGGCCCGACGCGGCCGATGAACATCGTGACGATGATGAGCCACTTGCCGAGCGCGTTGAGTTCGGCGGTGGCTCCGATCGACAGGCCCACCGTAGCGAGCGCGCTCACCGTCTCGAAGGCCGCCTTCTCGAACGCCATGTCATGGCTAGCGAGCAGCGCGAAGCTGACGATGACCGCGACGAGCGTGGCGATCGTCATGATCGTCGCCGCGCGGTAGACGATATCGTGCGGGATGGTCCGGCGCAGCAGCAGGGCGCGCGCCTGGTTGCGTGCGAGCGCCGGGATCGCGGCGAGCACCACCGCGAGGGTCGTGGTCTTGATGCCGCCGCCGGTGCTCCCCGGCGAGGCGCCGATGAACATGAAGACGATCATCATCAGGATCGTCGAGCGCTCGAGGGGCGCGTAGTCGACGCTGTTGAAGCCGGCTGTCCGCAGCGTCACGCTCTGGAACGACGCGTTGAGCAATTTGTCCTGCACGGACAGGGCGGCGAGCGAGGCGTCCCACTCCGCGAGCGCGTACAGCACCGCCCCGGCGACGAGGAGCCCGAGTGACATCATCAAGACAAGGCGCGCTTGCAGCGGGAGGCGGCGCTCGTTGCCCCGCGCTCGCCACCAGAGCGCGGCGAGGACAGGGAAGCCGAGGCCTCCCAGAATAATCAGCCCCGCGTGGACGCTCAGGACCCACGGATCGCTCTGGAACTGGATCAGCGAGTCGCTCCATAGCGAGAAGCCGGCGTTGCAGAAGGCCGAGATCGCGTGGAACGACCCGCGCCACACAGCGTCGATCGGCGCCATGCCATATTCATAACAGAACGACAGCGCCAGCGCAGCGGCGCCGAGCGCTTCGATGGCGAGGGTCGACAGCACGATGAAGCGCGTCAGCTCGTAGGCCGAACCGGGGCTCGCCAGGTCCAGGACCTCCTCGAGCGCCTGCTCGCCGCGGAGCGCCAGCCGCCCCCCGAGGAGCACCGCGGCGAAGGTCGACAGGACCATGATGCCGAGGCCGCCGAGCTGGATCAGCACGAGGATCACGAGGTGGCCGAAGCTCGAGAACGCGACCGGCGTGTCGAGCACGATCAAGCCCGTAACGCAGGTGGCGCTCATCGCGGTGAAGAGCGCGTCGATGAACTGCAGCGAGGCCCCCGTGGCCGACGCGGCGGGGAAGGTCAGCACCAGCGCACCGGCGAATGCGAGCAAGCCGAACGTCGACAGGATCAGCAGCGCCGGGCGCTCGTAGAAGCTCCGCAGCAGATCCCCGAACACGGGCCCACCGGCGAGGAGCACCAGCAGGACGCTCGCGTGCAGGATCCAGAGGAGAACCAGCGCGACCGTCAGGCTCGTGAGCGCGCCAGGCAGCCAGATCAGCAACAGCAGCGCGAGCGCGAGCGCATAGCGTCGTCGCCGCCTCAGGAGTTGAAGCACGAACGGCGCCGTCACGAGGGTCGTGGCCAGCGCGAACGCGAGTGCCAGCGCGCCGGGGACGAGCGCGTCGCGGATCGGGTAGCCGAGCACCGCGAGGCTGCCGAGCAAGGAGACCAGCAGGGCGTGCTGCGCCGCGGCGCCGTAGCGCTGCTGCCATAGCTCGCCGACGTCGCGCTCCCTCGACCGACGTGCGCGCCGAGGGTGTTCGGTGACCGCGAACAGGCTGTCACCGAGCAGCAGCAGGTTCCACACGACGAGCACCCCCGCGATCAGCACGTCGACGGCGATCATCGGGACGCCCATGCCGATGTTGAGCGACAGAACCAACCGTTCCGCGGGGAGCGCCCAGCGAGCTCCGCGGAGGATCCCGACCACGGCCAGGATCGCGGCGAGGCCGGCGAGGACGCAGTAGAGGCTTCCGAGCGTCAAGAGCTGGTCGGGGGCGCCGAGGAAGCTGTTCTCGTTGGCATCGACGACGATGCGCACGCCGATCGCGCTCAGCACCGTCGCCCCGAGGAGGCGCGCGGCCTGAAGTCGACGTGCGGGACGGGGCAGGGACGCGCTCTTCATGCGGCGGCCCCGGATGATTGGTTGGCCAGAGTTAAGAAAGAGTTAAAACGGGGATTGTCCCGAAGGGCGGGTCTCGCGCGCACACGCGACCGGCCGCCGGTCAGTGAGCGGCGACGCGCACGAACCCGGCGAGCATGAGGGTGTAGATCGCCGTCAGCGAGTCGAGGTCGGCGAGGGAGACGTGCTCGTCGGCGCGGTGCATCGATGCTCCGACGAGCCCCAGCTCGACCACAGGGCAGTACGGATGGATGAAGCGGGCATCGGAGGTCCCGCCGCTGGTGCTGAGCTCCGGCGGGCGCCCGACCACCTCGCACGCGGCCCGCGCGATCGCCTCGTGCCAGCGCCCCGGCGCGCAGACAAACGGCTCGGCGCTGCAGCGCAGCTCGAGCTCGTGCGTCTCGCGGAGCTGCCCAGCCGCGAGGCGGCGGAGCCGTGACTCGAGCGATGCGCGGGTATGGCAGTCGTTGAACCGGATGTCGAAGTGAGCCTCGGCTCGCGCCGGGGTCATGTTGGCCGCGGCGTTGCCGACGTCGATCGAGGTGATGCTGACGGTCGAGGGCGCGAAGTGGGTCGAGCCCTGGTCGAGCGGCAGCTCGCCGAGCTGATTCAGGAAGCGAATCAGGCGCGGGAGAGGGTTGTCGGCGCGATCGGGGTAGGCGCTGTGTCCCTGAACCCCGCGCGCCCGCACCGTCCCGCACATCTGACCGCGGCGGCCGATCTTGATCATGTCACCTGGCGTCTTCAGCGACGTCGGCTCGCCGACGACGCAGATGTCCGGAGCGTCGCCGCGCTCCGCCAGATACGGGAGCAGCTGCGCCGCCCCACCGTCGCTGTCGTGCTCCTCGTCGCCGGTGAGGAGCACGCTGATCGTGCCCGGAAAGCCGCGCGGGCGGGCCTCGCAGAAGCGGGCCACCGCGGCGACGAAGCAGGCGATCGCGCCCTTCATGTCGCAGGCGCCGCGCCCGTACAGCACGTCGCCGCGCAGCTCGCCGGCGAACGGGTCGACCGTCCAGCCGTCGCCGGGCGGGACGACGTCGACGTGGCCGAAGAACGCCACGTGAGGCGAACCACTGCCGAGGCGCGCCACGAGGTTGTGCACGGTGTGTCCGCCGGCGCCCGCGAAGTCGACGCGCGTGCACGAGAACCCGCGCGCCGCGAGGGCGCGCGCCATGACGGCGAGGGCGCCGCCCTCGGCGGGGGTGACGCTCGGGCAACGTAGAAGCGAGGCAGCCAGCGGCAACGGATCGTACGGATCGTCGAGCCTGAGGGGCTCCGTCGGCTGGGGTTCGATCGATGTCGTGATGAGCATGGCGAACCGAAGGTGCTGCCGGCGAGGTTAAGATGGCGCCAAAAAGCCGCTCGACCGTTGGGGGCCGGGAGGACCGCGTGGCGCTCGCCCGGGGCATGAGCGCCGGCATCACGACATTCTTAACCCCTTCTTAACTCGGACCGATGCAGCTTCCCGATCGCCAGGACTGTGCCGGTGGGGCTCGAGCTCGCCTCATCACACCGTCCGGTTCCGACCCAGGCACCGATGACCGACCTCTTCTTCATCGCCGTCGTTCTCGCGTCGTTCGCGGCCTTCTGGGGCTTCATGCGCCTCCTCGGCCGGCTCTGATCAGGGAGACCATTCTATGTCTGTCATGCACTGGCTCGCCGGCCTCGTGTCGATCGGCCTCGGCGTCTACCTCCTCGTCGCCCTCCTCGCCCCGGAGAAGTTCTCGTGACCGCGCACGCGCTCCTGCTGTGCGGCACGTACGTCGCCGTCCTCGTCGCCCTGGCGATCCCTCTCGGGGGCTACTGCGCTCGGGTCCTGGGCGGCGAGGCGACACTGCTTCAACGCCCGCTCGGCCCGCTCGAGCGCGGCTTCTATCGCATCGCCGGCGTCCGACCCGACGACGAGATGCACTGGCGCGACTACACCGCCGCCGTACTGTGGTTCAACCTGTTCGGCCTGCTCGTCGTGTACGGCCTGCAGCGGGTGCAGCACCTGCTCCCGCTCAACCCGCAGGAGCTCGGCCCGGTCGCGCCGGACCTCGCCTTCAACACGGCCGTCAGCTTCGCCTCGAACACCAATTGGCAGGCGTACGGCGGCGAGACGACGCTCAGCTATCTGACGCAGATGGTCGGGCTGACGACGCAGAACTTCGTGTCGGCAGCGACCGGCATCGCCGTCCTCGCTGCCCTGGCGCGTGCCTTCTCGCGCCGGCGCTCGGAGACGATCGGCAACTTCTGGGCCGACCTGGTCCGCTCGACGCTCTACATCCTGCTCCCGCTGTCGCTCATCCTCGCGGTCGCGCTGGCCGCCGACGGCGTGGTGCAGACGTTCGCGCCGGCGGCGGAGGTGGAGCTGATGCGCGCGGCCACTGGTCCCGAAGGACAGGTGATCACGCAGCAGACCATCCCGCTCGGCCCCGGCGCCTCGCAGATCGCCATCAAGCAGCTCGGCACGAACGGCGGCGGCTTCTACAACGTCAACTCCGCGCACCCGCTCGAGAACCCGACGCCGCTGACCAACTTCCTCGAGTGCCTGGCGATCCTGCTGATCCCGGCGGCGCTGTGCCTGAGCTTCGGCAAGATCGTGGCGGATCGGCGCCAGGGCTGGGCCGTGTTGGGGGCGATGTTCGCCATCTTCCTGCCGCTGCTCGGACTCTGCGTCTGGTCCGAAGGACAGCTCGCGCCGCAGCTCGTCGAGCTCGGCGTCGATCCCTCCGCCGGCAATCTCGAGGGCAAGGAGGTGCGGTTCGGTCCGGCCGCCTCGGCGCTGTGGGCGACGGCGACCACCGCGGCGTCGAACGGCTCGGTGAACTCGATGCACGACTCGTTCAACCCGCTGGGCGGCCTGGTGCCGATGTGGCTCATGCAGGTCGGCGAGGTCGTGTTCGGCGGCGTCGGCTCGGGCCTCTACGGCATGCTCGTGTTCGCCATCCTGGCGGTGTTCCTCGCCGGTCTGATGGTGGGTCGCACGCCCGAGTACCTCGGCAAGAAGATCGAGGCCTTCGAGGTCAAGATGGCCGCGCTCGTGGTCCTGCTGCCGTCGGCCGGCGTGCTGGTCGGCACCGCGATCGCGGTCGCCAGCGCCGCGGGGCGGGCCGGCATCTCCAACCCGGGCATCCATGGGTTCAGCGAGGTGCTGTACGGCTTCTCGTCGGCGTCGAACAACAACGGCAGCGCGTTCGCCGGTCTCGGCGCCAACTCGTTCTTCTACAACCTGGCACTCGGGCTATGCATGCTGATCGGGCGCTACGGTATCATCGTGCCGGTGCTGGCGCTCGCCGGCGCTCTCGCCCGCAAGCAGACCGTCCCGCCCGGGCCCGGCACGATGCCGACCCACACGCCGTTGTTCGTGTTCTTGCTCGCCGCGATTGTCGTCCTGGTCGGTGCGCTGACGTTCGTGCCCGCGCTCGCGCTCGGACCGATCGTCGAGCACCTGCAGATGACCGGCACCCACCCCTGAGAGTTCGTCGTCATGCATTCGCCCAAGCACAAGCCCGCCCGCGGGCCGATCATCCGTCGCGCCGCCATCGAGGCGTTCACGAAGCTCGACCCCCGGCGCATGGTGCGAAACCCGGTCATGTTCGTGGTCGAGGTCGGCAGCGTCCTCACCACGATCCTCGCCGTGCAGGCCCTGGTCGGCGAGGGCGAGGCGCCGTTCGGCTTCATCGCCGGCGTCGCCGCCTGGCTGTGGTTCACGGTGCTGTTCTCCAACTTCGCCGAGGCGCTGGCCGAGGGTCGCGGCAAGGCGCAGGCCGAGAGCCTGCGCAAGGCGCGGCAGCACGTGCAGGCGCGTCGGCTTGCCGAGCGCGACAGGCACGCTCGCGCCGAGCAGGTGCCGGCGGCGCAGCTCCGCCGCGGCGACCTCGTCCTCGTGATCGCCGGCGACACGATCCCCGGCGACGGCGACGTGGTCGAGGGCATCGCCTCGGTCGACGAGAGCGCCGTGACGGGCGAGTCGGCGCCGGTCATCCGCGAGAGCGGCGGCGATCGCAGCGCCGTCACCGGCGGCACGCGGGTGCTGTCGGACTGGATCATCGTCGAGATCCGCAGCAACCCCGGCGAGACCTTCCTCGATCGCATGATTGCGATGGTCGAGGGCGCCAAGCGCAAGAAGACGCCGAACGAGATCGCGCTCGACATCTTGCTCGCCGGGCTGTCGCTGGTGTTCTTGCTCGCGTGCGCGACGCTGTACCCGTTCTCGCTCTACGCGCTCGAGACGCGCGGCCAGGGCGCGCCAGTGCCGATCACCGTGCTCGTCGCGCTGCTCGTGTGTCTGATCCCGACCACGATCGGCGGACTCCTGTCGGCGATCGGCATCGCCGGCATGGATCGCCTGATCCGCGCCAACGTGATCGCTACCTCGGGGCGCGCGGTCGAGGCCGCCGGCGACGTCGACGTCCTTCTTCTCGACAAGACCGGCACGATCACGATCGGCAACCGTCAGGCGGTCGAACTGTTGCCGGCCGCGGGCGTGAAGGTCGAGGCGCTCGCGGAGGCCGCTCAGCTCGCCTCGCTGGCCGATGAGACGCCCGAGGGCCGCAGCATCGTCGTCCTCGCCAAGGAGAAGTACGGCCTGCGCCAGCGCGAGCTCGCAAACACCGAGGCGCGCTTCATCGCCTTCACGGCGCACACTCGCATGAGCGGCGTCGATCTCGCCGGTCGCGAGATCCGCAAGGGCGCCGCCGACGCGATCGGCAAGCACCTCAAGGCCAAGGGCGGCGGCTTGAGCCCCGACGTCCAGGCCCTCGTGCAGACGATTGCCAAGAGCGGCGGGACCCCGCTGGTCGTCGCCGAGGGGTCGCGTGCGCTCGGCGTCGTGCACCTGAAGGACATCGTCAAGGGCGGGATCCGCGAGCGCTTCGCCGAGTTCCGGCGGATCGGCATCGAGACGATCATGATCACCGGCGACAACCCGCAGACCGCCGGCGCGATCGCGGCGGAGGCCGGGGTCGACAGCTTCCAGGCCGAGGCCACCCCCGAGACCAAGCTGGCGCTGATCCGCAGCAAGCAGGCGGCCGGTCACCTGGTCGCCATGACGGGCGACGGCACCAACGACGCGCCCGCGCTGGCGCAGGCCGACGTCGCGGTGGCGATGAACACCGGCACGCAGGCGGCGAAGGAGGCCGGCAACATGGTCGACCTCGACTCCGACCCGACCAAGCTGCTCGATATCGTCGAGATCGGCAAGCAGATGCTGATGACTCGCGGCGCGCTGACGACCTTCAGCGTCGCCAACGACGTCGCCAAGTACTTCGCCATCATCCCGGCCGCGTTCGCCGTGACCTACCCCGACCTGCGCGCGCTCGACCTGATGCACCTGCACTCGCCGCAGAGCGCGGTGCTGGCGGCGGTGATCTTCAACGCGATCATCATCATCCTGCTGGTGCCGATCGCGCTGCGCGGCGTGAAGGTGCGTCCGCTCCCGGCGGCGGCGCTGTTGCGGCGCAACCTCCTGATCTTCGGACTCGGCGGCCTCGTCGCTCCCTTCATCGGGATCAAGCTCATCGACCTGGTCATCACGACCATCGGCGTCGCCTGAGGAGGAAACGAGCATGCTTCGCGCCATTCGTCCCGCCCTGGTCCTCCTGGCCCTCCTGACCGCGCTCACCGGCGCGGTTTACCCGCTCCTCGTCACGGGGATCGCGAACCTGCTGTTTCATGACAAGGCCCATGGCTCGCTGGTCGTCGCGTCGGCGGGCCCCCTCGGCTCCGAGCTCGTCGGACAGAACTTCACCAGACCGGGTGACTTCTGGAGCCGTCCATCGGCGGTCCAGTACGACGCGAAGTCCTCGGGCGCGAGCAACATGGGGCCGCTGCACGAAGGCCTGCACGAGGCCGTCGCGGCGCGGATAGCCATGTTGCAGTCGGCCGACCCCGAGGCAAAGCTTCCCGTCCCCGCCGACCTCGTGCTCGCGTCGGGGTCGGGCCTCGACCCGCACATCTCGCCGGAAGCGGCCCGCTACCAGGCGCGGCGCGTCGCGCAGGCACGTGGCGTTCCCACGGCAGAAGTGCTCGCGCTGATCGAGGTCCACACCGAGGGGCGCACGCTCGGTATCCTGGGGGAGCCGCGCGTGAACGTGCTTCGCCTCAACCGCGCCCTCGAGGGGCTCCGACCATCGCGATGAACCGCATGGAGCTCGACGACGACCGTCCCGACCCCGAGGCCCTCCTCGAGGTCGCGCGCGCCGAGGAGGCCAGGGCCAGCCGTGGCGAGCTGAAGATCTTCTTCGGCGCGGCGCCGGGCGTCGGCAAGACGTACGCGATGCTCGAGGCGGCGCGGCGCGCACGGGCCGAGGGGATCGACATCGTCGTCGGCGTCGTCGAGACGCATGGGCGCAGCGAGACGGCGGCGCTGCTCGAGGGGCTGGAGCGCCTCCCGTTGCGCACGATCGAGTATCGCGGCAAGGCGCTCCAAGAGTTCGATCTCGAGGCTGCGCTCGCGCGCCGACCAGAGCTGCTGCTCGTCGACGAGCTCGCGCACACGAATGTGCCCGGCGCTCAGCATCGCAAGCGCTGGCAGGATGTCGATCTTTTGCTCGCCAGCGGCGTCGACGTCTACACCACCCTCAACGTCCAACATCTCGAGAGCCTCAACGACGTCGTCGCCCAGATCACGTGGATCCGCGTCCGTGAGACGATCCCTGACGCGGTGTTCGACCGCGCCGACGACGTCGAACTGTGCGACCTGCCGGCGGACGAACTGCTGGAGCGGCTCAGGGAGGGCAAGGTCTACCTGCCCGAGCAGGCCCGGCACGCGACCGAGGCCTTCTTTCGCAAGGGCAACCTGCTGGCGCTGCGCGAGCTGGCGCTGCGGCGCATGGCCCAGCGGGTCGACAGCGACGTGCAGGCGTATCGCCGCGCGCACGGAATTTCGTCCACCTGGGCCATGTCCGAGCGGATCCTCGTGTGCATCGGTCCGAGCCCCAACGGGCCACGGCTGGTTCGCGCCGCGGCGCGCATGGCGGCGGGGCTGCGCGCCGAATGGATCGCGCTGCACGTCGAGACGCCGCGCCTGGCGCTCGTGCGCGCGACGGGTCGCGGGACGCTGGTCGAGACGATCCGCCTCGCCGAGTCGCTCGGGGCCGAGGTCGTCAACATCAGCGGCGAGCCGATCGGCGACAGGATCCTCGAGTACGCCCGCGCGCGCAACGTCACTCGCCTCGTCGTCGGCAAGCCGAGCCAGCCGCGCTGGCGCGAGCTGATCGGGGGCTCGGTGCTCGACACGCTGGTCCGTGGCAGCGGCGCCATCGACGTCCACGTGATCTCCGGCGACGAGGGCCCTCTGGCGCGCGGGCCGATGCTGCGGCCGATGGCGCCGAGTCGCGCCCGACCGATCCCCTACGCGTGGGCGGTCGGCAGCGTCGCCGGCGTGACCGGGCTAGGTACGGTGCTCTACAGCTACATCGACCTGTCCGACGTCATCATGCTCTACCTGCTGGTGATCATGATGATGGCGGCCCGCTTCGGCCGCGGACCGTCGATGCTGGCCGCGGTCCTGAGCGTCGCCTCCTTCGACTTCTGCTTCGTTCCGCCGTTTTATACGTTCGCGGTCGCGGATGCCCGCTACATGCTGACCTTCGGGGTGATGCTGCTGGTCGGCATCGTGATCTCGGGCCTCACGGAGCGCGTGCGCATGCAAGCCGAGGCGGCTCGCGGGCGCGAGCAGCGAACAGCGATCCTCTACTCGCTCAGCCGCGAGCTGGCGCAGCTCCGCCACAAGAACAGCATCGGCACCAGCGCCGCCCGACACGTCGCCGAGCTCGCCGGGGGACGCGTGGTCGTGCTCGTCGCCGGCCCGGACGACTCGCTGACGCCGCTGCAAGGGACCGACGTCGAGCTCGTGGCGGACCCGCTGGAGCAGGCAGCCGCCCGCCAGGCGCTAACACGCGGCCCTGCGGGCGCCGGCACCGATACCCTGTCCGCCGCCAAGGCCCTCTATGTACCGCTCCAGGCGGTCGGCCGCACGATCGGCGTCCTCGGCGTGACCACCGGCGACCCCGTGCGTCTGCGTCACCTCGCCGAACAAGAGCTGCTGGCGGCGATGAGCGGCCAGGTCGCGCTGGCGCTCCACCGCGTCCTGCTCGCTCAGGAGGCCCAGCAGGCCGAGCTCCGCGCGCGCACGGAAGAGCTGCGCGGGGCCCTCCTCAGCTCCGTCAGCCATGACTTGCGCACGCCTCTGACCGCGATTTCCACGGCCGCCAGCGTGCTCGGCCAGGCGGGCCCAATGGCGGACGAGAAGCGGCGCGAGTTCGCGAATTCGATCTACGAAGAGGCGCTCGGCCTCGGTCGGCTCGTCACGAACCTCCTGCACATGACGCGCCTCGAAACTCAGGGAGTGGCGCTACGACGCGAGTGGACTCCGCTCGAAGATCCAATCGGCGCGGCGCTGACTCGGCTCGAGCGGGTGCTCGCGGGTCACGTCGTGAACGTGTCACTCGCGCCCGACCTGCCGCCGGTGCTGCTCGACGAGGTGCTGTTCGAGCACCTGATGCTCAACCTGCTCGAGAACGCCGCCAAGTACACACCGCCAGGCAGCGCCATCGATGTCTCCGCGCGCGTCGAGGCCGCCTCTGTCGTCGTCGAGGTCGCCGATCGTGGCGCGGGGATCCCCGCAGGCCAGGAGGACCGGCTCTTCGAGAAGTACTTCCGGGTCGACGGCGCACGCCAGGGTGGATTCGGACTCGGCCTGGCGATCTGCCGCGCCATCGCGGTGGCCCACGGCGGCACCGTCACCGCCGCCAATCGGCCGCAGGGCGGCGCGATCTTCCGCGTCACCCTGCCCGTCGGGGAGGAGACGCAAACCGCCATTCCGTCCGCGCAGGAGGCAGCCGCATGAGCGAGTCCGGAGCACTGATCCTTATCGTCGAGGACGAGGCCTCGGTGCGGCGGTCCCTGCGGGCGATCCTGCTCGACTGCGGGTTTCGGGTCGTGGAGGCCGGGACCGCCGCCGAGGCCGTGCAGCGGGCCAGCGAGCACAACCCCGACCTCGTCCTCCTCGATCTCGGGCTGCCCGACCGCGACGGCCTCACGGTCGTCACGGCGATGAGAGCCTGGTCGCTGGCACCGGTGATCGTACTGTCGGCGCGCGGCCAGGAGGGCGACAAGGTGACGGCGCTCGACTCGGGCGCCGACGACTATCTCATCAAGCCGTTCAGCGCGAACGAACTGCTGGCGCGGATCCGCGTCGCGCTGCGCCACGTCGCGTTACGCACCCCAATTCGTGATCCAGTGATCGATCTGGGCGACGTGCGGGTCGACCTCAGTCGTCGGGTGGTGACGCGCTCGGGGCAGGAGATTCACCTGACCCCGCACGAGTACAAGCTGCTCGAGGTCCTGCTGCGACACGCGGATCGGGTCGTCACCCACCGACAACTGCTGAACGAAGTCTGGGGACCGGGGCATAGCACAGAGACCCGCTATCTCCGCGTGTACATGGTCACTCTGCGTCAGAAGCTCGAGCCCGTACCGGGGCGCCCGCGCTGGATCATCACCGAGCCCGGCGTGGGCTACCGTTTGCGGCTCGACCGCGAATTAGCATCGTCTTAACCCGCACCTCTCTACGCTGGCAGCGCATCGTCATGAGTACGCCAACTTCTCTCCTGATCTCGCTCATCACGCTGCTGGAAGCCGTGGCGCCGGCCGAGCCGCCGACGCCGGCGCCGGGTCCAGCGCCCTCCACCACGCCGGCAGGCGCCCCCTCCGCGCCGCCCGCGACCGCGCCTACGGCCGCGCCCGCGGCCCCTGCGACACCCCCTGCAGACCCGTCGTCTGCGAGTTCGCTCCCGCCATGGACGCCCCCGGACGACGAGGACAAGATTCAGGGCGCGCTACCCGGCACCGATGCCGCGGCGGTGAACAACCCAGCGATTTCGGCCGGGCGAACCCCGGCAGTGCCGGCCGCGGTTCCCGTCGGTCCCCGCGCGGAAGCGGACGAGGACAAGGTGCAGAAGGCATTGCCGGGGACGGACGCGGCGGCGGTGAACAACCCCGCGATCTCGGCGGGTGACAAGATGGACCCATACGGGGTCGCCGGCTTCAAGCCGTGGGAGGTCGGTGGCTTCATCGACGTCAACTACGGCTACAACAGCAACAACCCCGACAATCATGTCTACCGCGGCACGAGCGTGCAGCCGCGGACCGGCGAGTTCTCGCTCAACCTCGCTGTCGCCTACATCCGCAGGGACGCGATCCCCGGCCGGTTCTCGCCGCTGTTCGAGTTCGCCGCCCAGGGCGGTCCGGCTGCAGACGCACTGGTCGCCTACGAACCGAACCCCGGCGGCGCCAACGGCAAATTCGCCGGCCCCGAGGTGTGGAAGCATATCTCGCGGGCCAACATCGGGTTTCGCACACGACACGGCACGGAGGTGGTCGCGGGCTTGCAATTGAGCCCGGTCGGGATCGGCATTCACTGGAGTCCCTACAACTGGAACTACACGGTCACCTGGCAGCTCAACAGCGTGCCGTACTACCTCTCGGGCATCAAGCTGGCGCAGACGATCCGCGACAAGCACCAGGTCCAATTGTGGGTGGTCAACGGCTGGCAGCTCCTCTCCGACAACAACAAGGCGCCGAGCGTGATGCTCGGCTACACCTTCACTGCAAGCGAGCGCTTCAATCTCGGCGAGTACGTGTGGATCGGCCCCGAGCAGGCCGACATGCGCCCGAAGGCCTGGCGACTGTTCTCCGACTCGCAGTTCACCTACAACACCGACCGCTTCGGCGTCGGCGGGCTGTTCGACATCGGCGCCGACCCGCGCACCGACCTGCCGCTGTCGCCCTGGCAGATGTGGATGAACGGGGCGATCTTCACCCGCTGGCGCGTGCTCGGGAAGGAGCGCACGTGGGACATGGCGCTGCGCCCCGAGTTCTTCTGGGACCGCGACGGCCGGATGTTCGGTGTCCCGCAGACCTTGATCTCGGGCGCCTTCACCAACAACTTCCGCATCTTCAACAACCTCCTGTTGCGCGTCGAGTACCGCTACGACCACTCGACCAACCGCAATGGCTTTTTCTACCGCGGGGCCGCGATCGCCGACGACGCGATGGGCCTCGCGCGCGACCAGCACACCGTGTTCTTCAGCGTCGCGGGTGTGTTCGCCCACCGCTTCGGCGGCAAGCCCACATGACCCGGCCATCGGAGGTCGGATGACTCCACTGATCATACTCCTCGTCGTATTCGCCGGCTTCGGGATCTACGGCGCCATCAGCGATCGCGCCGACGATCGAGCCCGTCGCCGGAAAGCGCTCCGTCACACGATCGAGCAATGGCCGGTCGATCGTCGGCAGACCCGGAGTATGCCTCGCGTCGGGGAGAGGCGGACGCCTCCGTGATCTCCGAGTACTTCATTGGCCGACAACGGCGGAGGGCGCGCCCTGCGCTCGAACGAAACGCTCACGCGTCTGGCCGTCGATGGCCGACGGCTGGTGTCGGGGAGACGACCGACCGCAGCGCCGGCGCACGGATGGCCCTGCTTGCTCGGACCCCAGGATCGCCTCTACTCGTGGGGCCGGAGGAGGCGAGACCATGGGGCGAGTCGTGGCAGCCGCGGTCTACAATCAGGGCAAGCGAATCGCCGACATTGCGCTCCACGAGGCCCAGTCGTGGGCGAGCAAGCCCGACCATCTGGTATGGATCGGCCTGCAGGAGCCCAGTGTGGAGGAGTTGGCCTGCCTGAAGCGGCAATTCGGCCTCCACGAGTTGGCGGTCGAGGATGCCCTCGCACAGCATCCTCGCCCCAAGTTGGAGACGTTCGGTGATGCACTGTTCCTCGTCGTCTATTCACCGGTCCCCGATCACGAGCGGCTGGAATTCGCCGAGACCCAGATCTTCGCGGGCAACGGCTACGTCATCAGCGCTCGCTATGGCGCGTCCGCGTCGTACTCGCAGGTACGCCGACACTGCGAGGCACGGCCGCTGCTCCTGGCGCACGGTGAAGACTTCGTCCTCTATGCCTTGCTTCATTTCATTGTGGAGAACTACCGGCCCGTGATCGGCGAGATGCACGGAGAGCTCGAACGCGCGGAGACCGGCGTACTGACCCATGCGCCGAGCCACGCCGAGATCGAGCGCATCCACGGCCTGCGCCGCGACGTGCTCCGGCTGCACCGCTACATCGCACCGATGGTGGAGATCTGCCACGACTTGCAGAACCTGGAATTTCCGTTCATCGATCCGAACATACGGCCGTATTTTCGCGACGTGGCCATCCACGCCAACCGCTTGTTGCAAGATCTTAACACCCTGCGCGACATCGGCAGCTACACCATCGAGATGGGCCTGTTGCTCGAGGCGTCGCGACAGAGCGTGGTGCAGCGCAAGTTCGCGGCCTGGGCCGCGCTACTCGCCTTCCCCACGGCGGTCGCCGGGATCTACGGGATGAACTTCAGGTACATGCCCGAGCTGGCCTGGCACTACGGTTATTATGGCGCGCTCGCTTTCATCGGGTTCGGCTGCGCTGCGTTCTACGCCAACTTCAAGCGTCTGGGCTGGCTATGAGCCTCGGTCCGGGCAGACCGCAGCTGCACGTTCAGCGCGCCGGAGGCCGCGAACGCGGCGTGGCTGCGTGTTGACCGTGTACGCCGCGAGTGCTACTAATTGCGGCGATGAGTTCGCTCCGCACGCTTCCCGGTCCCGGTGGAGTACCGCTCCTTGGTCGGCACATCAACATGCTCCGGATGTTCCGCGACCCGCTCGCGGCGATGCGGCGCATGTACGCGACCTACGGCGAGCTCGTCGCGCTGAGGCGGGGAGACCCCACCTACGTGTTCGCGTTCGGGCCTGAGCACAACCGGAGCATCCTGTCGAACCCCGAGCTGTTCAAGAACGGCGCGGGTCCGTTCTTCCGCTTCGCCAAGGGCACGCCGATGGAGCGGCTGCTCCTCAACAACCTCGCGGTGATGAATGGGCCGCACCACCGTCAGCAGCGGCGGCTGATGCAACCCGCCTTCCACAAGCAGCGGATTCAGGGCTACCGCGACGCCATGGTGGCGCTCACTACTCAGACCCTCGAGCGGTGGCAGCCGGGCGAGCAGGTCGACGTCTTGCCCGAGTTCAAGCGGCTCACGCGACACATTGCAGTGAAGACGCTGTTCGGACTCGATCAGAGCGACGAGCTCGAGCAGGCGGGCGAGCTACTTCAGGCGACCGTGCGCGCGACGAGCTCCCCGTTGCTGTTCATCCTCCCGTTCGATCTGCCTGGTCTCCCGTACCATCGGATGAGCCGAGCGGTCGGTCAGCTCGACGCCTATGTCCGCCGACTCGTCGCCGTGCGACGCAGCCAGCCCGAGGGCAACGACCTCCTGGCCACCCTGACGCACGTGCGCGACGAGGACGGCACCAGCCTCAGCGATGACGAACTCGTGGGCCACACCTTCACGTTATTCGTCGCTGGGCACGAGACGACCACGAACGCCCTCGCCTGGGCCACCTTCCTGCTCGCACAACATCCCCGGGTGAACGCGGACCTCGTCGACGAGCTCGATCGCGCCTTGCACGGCGAGCCCCCGAGCCCGGAGCAACTCTCTTCGCTGCCGCTGCTCGACGGCGTCGTCAAGGAGACCCTGCGCCTGATGCCGCCGGCGGCCGTCGGGCTCCGCGAGACCACCGCTTCATGCGAGCTCGGCGGCTACGCGCTGCCGGAGAAGGCCACGGTCTTTTACAGCGAGTTCGTCACCCACCGCATGCCGCAGCTGTACTCCGAGCCGGACCGCTTCAAGCCCGAGCGCTGGGCCGCGCTGAGTCCCTCGACCTACGAGTACCTGCCGTTCGCCGCCGGCTCTCACCGCTGCATCGGGGCAGAGTTCGCGGTCCAGGAGATGAAGGTGGTGCTGGCGATGCTGGTCCAACGCTACCGGCTCTCGATCGTCGAGGACGCGGTGATCGAGGCCGACTTCGGCATGCGCCCGGCGAGAGGCATCCCCGTGCGCGTGCACTCGCAAGATCGTCGATTCGCCCGCTCGCGCATCCGCGGCCGGATCGGCGAACTCGTCGAGTTCTCCGGGTGATCGTGCTCGCGGCGGCGCCCAGCGGCCTCACACGCTTCGCATCTTAACACCTTCTTAACTCCGAGTGCTGCAGCCTCGCTGGCATGGACGCTTCTCGGGCGAAGGCGACCGGCCAGAGCGCCCGCTTCACCCACTGTCCGAGCTGCGGCGAGCGCTTCCCATCGAGCTTCCGCGTGTGTCCCCGCGACGCCGTCGAGCTCCAGCCGCTGGAGGTCGCCGATGATGACCCCTACATCGGCGTCGTCTTGTCCGGGCAGTACCGGATCGAGCGGCTCATCGCAGAGGGAGGGATGGCCCGCGTGTACGAGGCGCAGCACGTGCGGCTGCCCGGGCGTGTATTCGCGCTGAAGGTCCTGCATCGGCCGCTGGTGCGCGACAGCGACGTCATGATGCGGTTCCGGCGCGAGGCGGAGATCGCCGGTGCCATCGACCACCCGAACATCCTGCAGATCTTCAATATCGACACGACCCCTGACGGCACGCCCTATATCGTATCCGAGCGCCTGCAGGGTGAAGACCTCGCACAGTGGCTCGAGCGCCGGGGTCGCCTCGGCGTGTCCGAGACGGTACACATTCTCCGCGAGCTCTGTGCGGCCCTGGCGGTCGTCCATCAGCGCGGCATCGTGCACCGCGATCTCAAGCCAAACAACCTGTTCATGGTCGGCGATCCCGCGCGGCCGACAGTCAAGTTGCTCGATTTCGGGATCGCCAAGCTGCATCATCCAGGCGACAGCTCGCACACCCAGACCGGCGCAATCATGGGCACCCCGGCATACATGGCGCCGGAGCAGGCTCGCGGCGAAGTGATCGACGCGCGCGCGGACATCTACGCCGCCGGCGCGATCGGATATCGGTGTGTCACCGGTCGACCCCCGTTCGACGTCGAGGATCTTGCGGCGGCTCTCCACGCAGTCCTCACCAGTGAGCCACCTCGCCCGCGCACCTTCGCCCCCGACCTGCCCGAGGCCTTCGAACTGGTGATTCAACGGGCGATGGCACCGAGCCCGGACGAACGATATTCGACCCTCGCAGAATTCCAGGGTGCGCTGGAGCGATTCGCGGACTCGTCCACGCCGGGTCCAAAATCGGCGAACGCGTGGATCGAGCAGACCAACGCCGAATCACGGCTGTATCGACCGACGATCGTGGTGATGTCGGTGATCGCTTTCATTTTCCTCGCCAGCGGCCTGGCGGACGGTCTTGCCGCCGTGTTCGCCGAGTCCGGCGGCGGACAATTGGCTGTCGTCGGCACAGTGGCGACCCTGGCGACACCGGCATGGTTGTGTGTCCGCTTCGTGCGAAAGCACGTGTGGAACAACACCCCGCGGGCAGGCGCGCTCGCACATCGGTTGACCAACATCGTCGCGGCCGCTGCAGGAGCCTATGGCGGACTTATCCTGCTGGAACGGCTGGTCGATCTACTCTTCGGAGAGGCGCTGGGCCTCTCCGGAGCGATTCGAACGTCGATCTGGCTGCTGTCAGCGGCCGCGGCGGTCGCGGTCGCTCACCATCCCAGCTTGGGCATCCGTGGTCTGCGAGTCTGACGGCGCGTCGCTGCTCGCGCGGGCCGGCTTCGTCGGCGGCGGCTTCGAGTGGGGGATCCTCTGCGG
Source organism: Nannocystis punicea (assembly GCF_026965555.1). Lineage (GTDB taxonomy): Bacteria > Myxococcota_A > Polyangia > Nannocystales > Nannocystaceae > Nannocystis > Nannocystis punicea. Next base: position 9,796,405 of record NZ_CP114040.1, read on the forward strand.
CAAGGTCGCGGAGCGCTGGGTCGTCGGCGGATCGGCGCAGGGTGACGCCGGCCCCATCGGCCTGCGAGGGGGCTGGCGGAACGGTGGGCCGCGCCACTGTGCCGCGCCACGAGATCTGCGCGGCCAACACCTCCGGCTCGCCGACGCCCTCCTCGCCATCGGCAAGAAGCGGCCCGCGCCCGCGGGCCCGCGTCGTGCCTACGGCGGCCCTACGGCGCCGGCCTCGGTCTGCACGGTAGCTTGTCGCGCTCAGTGCCGGTGACGCAGGACGGAGTCCGTTGCGAAGCGTGGGACACGGATACCGACGGCCGCTCGCGCCGAGCAACACCGCCTCACCGGGAGCAACGGCCGCGCGCTCGCGCCGAGCAACACCGCCTCACCGAAAGCAACACCGGACGGCCGCGCTCGCGCCGAGCGACCGCCTCACCAGGACCAACACCCGAGGTCCGGCGCTCGCTCCGCCGCACACTCCCACCGCGGTGCGGGCTCACCGCCGCAGGGAGCCGCCCGTTCCTCCCGGGGTATCGATACCAGCCGAGCGCAGGTTGGCTTCGGTTAGCGCCGACAGCCGGACCCAGGCGGGCGCCACCTCCGCGCGGTAGTTGTTGATCAGCCCGTACCGGATCGCGGCGTCGTTCTTGGGTATGAAATCGGTCAGTATCGTCAGCAGTTCCGGGTTGGCGAGAAAGTGGTCGGTCACGGCAATGGCGAGTTCGGCGACCCGCGGATCATCCGGTTCCCACGCGCGGGCCTCATAGCAGCGCTTGAGCAGGGCTACGTAGTGGCCGTCGTCGAGAGCTCGATGTGGGTGAGATAGTCGTCGAACTCCGGGACCAGGGCCTTGGCCAGGACAAGGCTCTCCCGGGCCATCGCCAGGTCGTCGGGGGTGAAGCCGAGCTCGGCGGCCCGGTTCAAGAGTGCGCACGCGCGGTCGGGCAGCAGGAGCCGGTTACCGCCGGCGAGCCGGTCCAGCATGTCGCGCCGCGCGACCAGGTCGGCGATCCGGTCGGTCAGCCGCCGTTTGACGTCGGCCAGGTCGGCGGCGAACCGCTCCGGATCGGCGCCGAGCATGGCGCCGATCTCGGACAGCGGTACGCCGGCTTCGGCCAGGGTGCGGACCTGGACCAGCCGCAGCAGGTCGGACGAGGCGTATCGCCGGTAGCCGGAACCGTCGCGGCGGGGTTCGTCGACCAGGCCGAGCCGGTGGTAGTGCCGGATGGTTTTGATCGTGACGCCGGCGAAGGCCGCCGCCTGGCCGATCGTCAGACCGCTGGCCATGTCCTCAGCGGCTCTTGTGGTTGAGGGCGGCGATCTCGCGGATCGCGTCGGCGATGGCCGGAGCGTCTTTCTTCAGGATTGTGCTGTGGTTACTGGCGACCTTGGCGCTGATCTTGATGTTCGGGTTGCGTTCGACTACCCGAGTGAGGCTGGCGCGAATGCGTTCCTGCCCATCGCCCTTGCTGCCGAACGACGCACCTGATGCGACCACATACCGCGCCGGGACGGTGATGGCATCCAGCACGGGGTCCAGCTCGCGCTCGCGGGCGAGCTTGCCGAGCTCGATGTTGCAGTCGGCCATCTGTGCGGCACTCAACCGTGGAAACAGGCCCAGCGGGCGCAGCACCGGCCTCAACCAGGCCAACCGCTTGAACAGCTTGCGGATCCGCTGCTCCATGGCCTCATCAAGCCAGTCGTAGGGTTGCGCGCCCTCCACCATGACCGTGCCCAGGGCACGGTCATGGTTGCGGCTGGTCCAGTGTGCGGCGACGAACGCCCCGTAGGACCAGCCCACCGCCAGCGGCCGCTCCTTCACGCCCCTGGCGGTGAGGACGGCGTCGACGTCGCGGACGGCGGCTTCGAAGGAGTAGTCGCGCGAGGTTTTCGATTTGCCGCGGGCCCGCTCGTCGTAGGTGATGTGCCGAAAGCCGGAACCGAGCTCGGCGATGACCCGCCGCCAGTACCCCCGAGTGGCGAACTGGCCGTTGAGATAGACCACAGGGATACCCCGGCCACCAGTGTCAGTCACGGCCAGGGCGGTGTCTTCGATCGGCACCATGCCGGTCCAGGGATTGGTAAATGCGGTGTCGGTCATGGCGTCAGCGTGCACCTTGACCTTAGGTCAATGTCAAACACGATTGGATGTTCAGGTAGTCCAGCCCGACCAGGCCGGCGCCGGGCAGGAACACCACGGCTGGGCCGCCGGTGCCGGACTTGTGCAGGGCCAGATGGCGTCCGTCAGCGCGGTAGCGCCGCCTCAGCGGTCCGAGGTCAGTTGCAGTGGTCATCGCGGCTCCTGGGTGATCGTTCTCGATGAGCTTGATCCCGTTCCCGGCCGAGGAGCCGAGCGCACGCGACGGGATCAAGAATTTTGCGCGCGGTCCTCGCCGCCGGGCAGCTCGCTGAGCGGCAGTGTGACGCGGACGATGGTGCCGAGCCCGCCGGCCCCGGCGAGTGCCTCGACCTTGCCGCCGTGGCTGCCGATGAGGCCCCGCACGATGACGAGGCCGAGGCCGGTGACATGGGAAGTGTCGAACGCGTCGAAGATCCGGCGCCGTTCCTCCTCCGGAATGCCCGGGCCGTAGTCGACGATGTCGATGACGAGTCTGGCCCCCGATGCACGCTCTGCTCGAACGTGCACGGGGGCGCCCGCGGGCGAGAACTTGGCGGCGTTCTCGAGGATGTTGAACAGCGCCTGCTCGATCAGCGCCGGATGTACGTACAGCGGCGGCAGGTCGCCCGAAAGGTCCACCGTCACTTCCAGGGCCGGGAACGACTTGCGCAGTCGGGCCAGGGCCGATCCGAGAATCTCGCCGAGGCCGACCCAGGCGCGCCGGAGCTTCATCGGCCCCGAGCCGAGCCGGGTCATGTCGAGCAGGTTCTGGATGTAGCGATCGAGACGCTCGCCCTCGCTGCGGATCTGGGCCACCGCCGCGCGGCTCTCGTTCGCCGTCATGACTTCGCCGTTGACCGAGAGGTTCGATGCAGCCTCGATCACCGCGGCGAGCGGGGTCCGCAGGTCGTGCGAGACCGACGACAGCAGCGCCACCCGCAAGCGCTCCGTCTCGCCCTCGACGCGGGCCGACTCGAGGTTGTCCGAGAGCCGGGTACGATCGGCCGCGAGCGCTGTTTGGTGCACGATCGCCTCCGCGAGCTGCCGCTGCTCATGGGTCAGCAGCACCTGCGAGGCCGAGAAGCGCAGCCCGACTGCGCCGATGCACCCGCTCTCCACGACCAGCGGGACGAACCACCACGCGGACGCCGACAGCGTCCCGGTGTAGCGCCCGGCAGGCTGACCGTGGGCGACGACCCAGTCCGCCGCCGCCATGTCGTTGGCTTGGAGTTGCGCCGCGATCGGCTTCGCACAGGCTACCCGCAGCGCCGCCGCCTCGCCGTCGTGCCGCAGCACGATCGCCTCGCAGCCCAGCGCGGCCATCATCGCGTCGCAGGCGGCCTGAAACACCTGCGCCTCGTCAACGGCCGCGGCCAGGCGCTCGCCGAGCGACTGCAGCACCCGCGCGTGCTCATTGGCGGCGCGCAGCATGACCACCTGCTCGTGTTGCCGCGCAGCGAGCTGACCGCACACGAGGGCGGCGACCAGGAACGCGAACACGGCGACGACGTCGGCGAAGCTGGCAATGTGAAACGTCCACCGCGGCTCGGTGAAGAAGAAGTTGTAGGCGAGGAAGCTGACGAGGGCGGTGTAGACCGCGACCAGCGTGCGTGAGCGGACGGCGACGAGCAGGACGGCGCACAGGAACACCAGCGCCACGCTGGCGACCGGCAGCCAGCGCTCGAGGACGGCGCACAACGCTACCGCCGCCGCCGTGATGATGGTCGCCTCGAAATACTCGCGCATGCGCTGCGGCCACGACGGGCCGTCGGAGAGGAGCCGCCACGAACGGAGGCGAGCCGCCGGGGTGCTGACGATTGTCAGCTCGAAGCGGGCGCCGCGGTTCAAGAGCTGCTGGGTGACCGTGCGGCCGAAGATGCGCGCGAGCGGTCGCTCGCGGGTGCGGCCGAGGAGGATCGACGAGACGCCGTGGCGGCTGGCATAACTGAGCAGCTCGTCCGCGACGTTGGCCCCGCGCAGGACGATCGTCTCGCTGCCGAGCCGCTCGGCCAGCTCGAAGGCCGCCTGGAGCCTGGTATGGTCGGTGCGCGCGCCTCGCCCGGTCTCGACGTAGGCGACGATCCACGGCGCCTGCTGGCGCGCAGCGAATCGGCGTGCCACCCGGACGAGGTACTCGCTGTGCTCGTGGCCGTCGACCGCGAGCAAGACGCGCCGGCGCAGTCCGGCGCCGTTGTGGGCGGGGAGCGCGGAGACGTCGTCGTGCGCGTCGGCGTCGAGGCGGGCGGCCGCGGCCTGCATCGCCAGCTCGCGCAGCGCCGTCAGGTTCGAGCGCGAGAAGAAGCGATCGAGAGCGGCCTGGGCCCGGTCTGGGACGTAGACCTTGCCCTGGCGCAGGCGCTCGATCAGCTCGCGCGGCGGCAGGTCGATCAGCACGACGTCCCGCATGCGGTCGAGGAACGCGTCAGGCACGGTCTCGCGGACGCGGATGCCGGTGATCTGTGCGACGACGTCGTTGAGGCTCTCGAGGTGCTGGACGTTGACCGTCGTGTACACGTCGATGCCGGCATCGAGCAACTCCTCGAGATCCTGCCACCGACGCTCGTGGCGCGACCCGGGGACGTTGGTGTGGGCCAGCTCGTCGACCACCGCGATCGCCGGCTTGCGTGCCAGCAAGGCGTCGAGGTCGAGTTCCTCGAAGGTCCGACCGCGGTACTCGAGCCGCCGGCGCGGCAGCACCTCGAGACCGTCGAGCAGGGCCTCCGTCTCCTGGCGTCCGTGCGTCTCGACGATGCCGACGACGACGTCGACGCCCTGCTTCCGCAGCTCACGGGCCGCCCCGAGCATCGCGTACGTCTTGCCGACCCCGGGGGCCGCGCCGAGGAAGACCTTGAGCTTGCCGCGCTGCGTGGCCGCCTCCTCGGCGAGGACGCGTGCGAGGAGTTGGTCAGGGTCGGGCCGGCGGACTTCCATTCGGAGGCGAGAGGGATAAGGTTGCGGGTTCCGCGGTTAAGAAAAGGTTAAAGATCCCGGTTCGCGAGCTCAGTCTGCAGGGCGAGGATTGTCTTCGACCTTGAACCGGCCTCGGCGCGCTCGCCGTCGGCGCCGATCGCGTCCTCACCCTCGATGAGGGCCAAGCAGGAGCGCGCATGCTGCACGCTGTGGCACACGCCGCATCTGCTCACGTAGATGTCTTGCTAGCTGTTTCAGTCCATGCTGAAATGACTAGCACCTCAACGGTGAACTGAAGATGACGCGACGGAAAGCCCCGGGGCGAGAAGCCGAGCTGCAGTGGGTCGAGCGGATCGCGAAGTACTGCGCCGACCAGGACGGTCTGCCGATGATCGCCGGCCGTTGCCTCGGCTGGCTGACGATCTGCGACCCCCCCGAGCAGTCGGCCGGCGAGATCGCCGAGGCGATCGGCGCCAGCCGTGCCTCGCTGACCACGAACATGCGTCTGCTGGGCTCAGTCGGCTTCGTTTCCCAAGTTACCCGGCCGGGGAGCCGCACCGTGTACTACCGGGTCGACGACGACGCATGGGAGAAGGTCGTGCTGCGGCAGGTCGCCTCGCTGCGGGCTCTCGGCGAGATCGTCCAGGCCGGCGTCGAGCTGGTCGGTGCGTCGCCGAAGCGCGCGGCCCGGGCCCGCACTGCATATGAAGTCTTCAAGTGGATCGAGAGTGTGTTTGCGGAGGTACCGCCGCCCTCCGCGGCGCGTACCCGAAGGAGGTAACCATGACAAAGCGACCCGATGCAGCCCAGACCGCGTTCGGCCCGATGGTGATCGCGGCGGTCGAGCAGTCCTATCCCGAGGCGCAGCGCATCGTCCGCGACGACCTCGCCGTCCGCTTTCTTCCGCCGGGCATGAGGTTCGGCGTGCGCCTCTGCAAGTGGAGCTTCATGCGCGATTGGGGAATTCGCGCGGCCGAGAAGAAGACGCCGGGCATCTGGGGGTCGATCCTCTGTCGAAAGCGCTACGCCGACGACAAGGTCGCCGAGGCGATCGCCGCCGGGATCGATCAGGTCGTGATCCTCGGCGCCGGCCTCGACACGCGGGCGTACCGGCTGGCCGTGCCGGCAGGCGTCGCGGCGTTCGAGGTCGACCTGCCGGTGAACATCGCGTACAAGCGCGAACGCCTGCGCGACATCTTCGGCGCGGAGCCCGAGCGCGTGGCGCTCGTCCCGGTCGACTTCCAGACCGACGACCTCGCGGCCGCCCTCGAAACGAGCGGCGTCCGCTTCGAGCGGCCGATCATGGTCGTATGGGAGGGCGTCACCCAGTACCTGACCGAGGATGGCTTTCGCAGCACGCTCCGCGTGCTCTCGCGGGCCGCCACGGGCAGCCAGCTGATCTTCACGTACGTTCGCGCGGACTTCCTCACAGGGGCCAACTTCTATGGCGCGGAGGCTCTTTACCAGGACATGAGGCTCAAGTACGAGGTGTGGCGCTTCGGCATCGCGCCGGAGAACGCCGGCGGCCTGCTCGGTGAATATGGCTGGACCGAGCGCGAGCAAGTCGGCCGCCGCGAGTACATGACACGGTTCATTGAGCCGTCCGGCCGCGACCTGTCGGTGTCGGATCTCGAGCGGTTCGTGCATGCCGAGAAGCGCTGATCACACGACGGCGGAGCGTGCGAAAGAAGAATTGTCGAACCAGGAGGAAGGTGCATGAACGGGTCACTTGGGCGGTCGACGGCGCGGCTATGCATATCCACTGCACGGGCGAGGGCGCGCCGACAGTCGTCCTCGAGCGGATGGCCCTCCGCGTCTCTTAATGGGGCTTTTCGGACCCAGGGGCCGCAGAAGGGGCTGATTCATGCGTATACGCGAGAATTGGGGCAATCCGGACGGACGGCCCGAAAACCAGTAGACGGGCGCCTGCTGCGCATGAGTCTAAATATGCGTATTTATTGTATAAAACATCGCCATGCGAAGTCTGCACACATCATGGCATGGACATTGCTTGCGAAATTTCGACGCCGTGTCTACGGCCAGGGCCACACCCGACAGTTGCCGGGACCGCGACGGCGAGCGCACGGCGCTGCCACAGTGCGCGCCCGGGGTTCCCACGCGGCACCGCATCGCCGCCGCGTCCTTGCTCGTGCAGCACCGTGGCCAGGAGGTAGTGCCCGAGCGGCGCGTGGCCGCTGGCGCGTCATGGCCGTCCTGCAGTGGAGAACGAACCGCTCCCAGGGTCGACTCCCGCAACGCGCGATAGCCGTGGCACTGCGCGACGAGCGCGCGGACCGGGGCCGTATGCGAGGGCCTGGCAAAATTCCTGCATTCGTCGCGAGCAGCACGACTCGGCTGCCGTGGAGGCGCGACATGCTGGCCAGCCGGGCTTGCCAGGCGGTCCCTGGCAGTCGGGACCGACGGCGGTCGCGCGCTCGTAAAAAGCTCTTTGGTTCTCAGGGAACAAACGCGTTGATGCCGTGGACCTCGCAGAAATCTCGGAATTCTTCGGCGTGTGGCTCATCAGCGCAGAAGATCATCAGCAGCATGTGGCCGAGGGGCGTCGCGCGGTAGATGTCCGTGGTATCGCAAACGATGTCCAGCCGCCAATCACCGGTTGGATTTCGGAGCCGAATTCGTCCCACATAGCGAGACAAGCGAGCGCAAAGGAGCGCTTTCTTCAGACGTTCCCCATCGTCAACAAGCGTCGCCAAATCCGCCAGATAGTCGCCGCTGAGCTGGAACCGAAGGTCTACGGACGATGGCGCGCGGAAAAGCCTCTTCACGAGAGGAGCGAGACCCGCAAGCACGAGCACGAGATCTTCCGCGGTCAGCCGGAGCTTGGTATAGAGTGGGACGCACCCCCCCTGAATGTCGAGGGGCCCTGTGAAATCTTCGAAACCGGCGCTCCGGGGCTCGAAGCGCAGGCTCGGGATTTCCCCGCTTTCGCCCTTGACAAGCACCATACGGGCATACGGCCCGAGTCTATCATCGTGGGCATATACGCGAACGATCGGCCGATAGTTCATCCGCTCTAGTACATCCGGCCCGAAGTTCTCCAGGGGTTGCTAGGCCCTCTCTGCAAGGGTCCAGCCGAAGTTGCCGAGGAGTAGCTCGAGCAGTTCGTCGCGAGAGGCGCGGAAGGGTGTTGGTTCCCAGCGCCCGGTATGGGTAGCCATCTCCAGCTGCCACAAGTTGGCGGCGAGACGGCGCAGGCGCGCGTGCGGGATCGGATCGTGGGTGGGGCCGGACTCGAGGGTGATGAGCGGGGCGCGATGCCGGACACGGATATGTGCGAGGCCCTGGTGTTGGCGCAGGAACTGCTCGACAGCGCGAGCGTCATCGTCCGATTTCGCAGCGGCGTTGCGGGTGGTGCGTGGACGGCTCATGCGGCGTGGTGCCGCTGAGTGTGGACGAAGTGACCGCGGAAGGTCCAGTTGAACGGGTGCGCTTCGTCGCTGTTCCAGCGCCGGATGAAGCTCATCACGGCGCGGGGCAAGGCTCCGGCGCAAGGAAAGTCGGCGTAACGAAGGACGCGGCGCTGCAGCAGCGAGAACCAGATCTCGATCTGGTTGACCCACGAGGCATGGATCGGCGTGTATACGAAGTGGAAGCGGTCGCCGTGACGCCGGTTGAAGCGAGCCCAACGCTGGTCCGCACCCTCATAGTGGATGTTGAGGTTATCCCAGACGACGTAGAGCTGGCCGGTAGGATATTTGCGGGCAAGGCTCTCCATGAAGTCCAAGAGGTCCTCGGCCCGTCGTTGCGGCTTGCACTCGCCCAGGACTTCACCGGTGCGGACGTCGAAGGCCGCGAACAACGACCAGGTACCGCGGCGGACGTACTCGAACTCGAAACGGCCCGCGCGGCCGGGCGCGGGGAGCTTGCTGGGAAATCTCCGTCCGAGCGCCTGCATGCCGGTCTTCTCGTCGACGCAGAGCACATGAGCTCCGTCCGGGGGATGATGGTAGAGATCGCAGATGCGCTGAACCTTGCGACAGAAGTCGGGGTCGGGGCTGTGCAGCCAGAGCCTCATCTTGTGCGGCCGGAAATCCTCGTTGCGCAAGATTCGCCCCACCTCGGACACGCTGAGCCCGACACCTGTCTCATGAAGCAGGCGCCTTGCCAACGTCGCATATGTCCACGTCGAACGGGTCTGCTGGCCATGCCTGGCAGGCTTGTCACAGGCGAGTTTGATGAGCTTGCAGCGTGTCGCCGGCGATACCCGAGGAGGTCGCCCACTTCGCGGACGATCCTCGAGCGTCACGACTCGCCCATCACGCGCGAAGCGCCCACGCCACACCCTCACCGTGTCCACGTGGCAGCCCAATCTCCGCGCAATCTCCTGGTTTGAGTGCCCTTCGGCAGCGAGGAGCACGAGCCTCGCCCGGAGTACGAGGCGTGCCTCGGCGCGGCCACTCCGGGCCAGCACCTCCAGTTCGTCACGGACCGAAGGTGCCAAACGAAGCCGTTGTGCTCGTGGGCCTGGCACATCGACGAGATCGTTTTCGCGCCTCGCCTATTCCACCGCCTATACCGCCCTGGCGATGGATCCAGGACAGAACCCCTGGAGAACTTCGGGCAGGCAGTACTAGCCCCACGACCTCTTCGTGACTTGTTGGATCCCCATCCTCCCGGATCCCGGCGACGACAAGAGCGTGACAGCCCAACGCACCGGCGGCATGGACACGGAGTAGCACCGGGATCCCCGAAGTGACGTAACATTTCAGGGCGAGCTGAAAGAGCGACCAGTTGTCCCGCGCCTCCGCCGAGAAGCGATAGGGCTCGTAGCCGAAGGCGCGCACAGCGGAGTCAACCTGTTCGTCGCTGAGACCTGCGACCGCCGGTATCGCCCGGCCGTTGACGACATGCCGCGTAGCAGCATCCGTGACATCCTTGGGCGTCACGGCACGATGCCCATCCGCCTTCATCACCCTGGAGAGGGCGACCCACAGGGCTGTTGTCGCGCACGCCCCTACCGCCTGATCTTGCTGCTGAAACGGCAGCGCTTTGATGGCGAGGTCCAACCCAAGGAAGTGGACCCGGTGCCCAGTGTTGGCGGGTTCATAACAGCGACCCAGCCCGTTGTGGGGATATGGCCGCAGCAATGTCCTCCCTATCGGCGCGAACGGGAGCGGACGGACGACGATGAAGCCGAGGTACATCTCGGCGATTCGGAGCTGGAGCTCTTCTCGCTTCGTTGACAGGCTCTCGATCCAGTGGTCGAGCGTGTCCTCTCCGATTTCCTGGATGAAGACATGGAGCCGGGTGCAGTGCCCGGGAGGAGGCTCGAGCATCGTCGCGTAATAGGCGACGAACTCGTGAAGAAAATGGCGATCAACGTAATCTTCCTCGATCAGGAGACCGCGAGCGCCGACTTCTGAATTGGTCAGATAGGACTCGAGATAACGGACCTGCGCGGGCACCGCGTCGCCCCGGAAGCCCGCTGCACGAGCGATCTCGTCGCGCAGCGAGGATATCGAGGCGCCGCGAAATCGGCGGCTCATCGTACGGCGAATCAGAGCCACCGACTCCTGTTTCGACCAGGGTCTTTGCGAAACTCCTCGACCTGCTTCTGCATCGCCTGGCGCAGCACCTGGCCCTCGCGTCCAAGTCGCTCAAGCTCCTGGCGCGAGAGCTTGGGCTGGCGCTCGCCGCGCTCTTCCAGGCTGTCCTGGACAGGCGAAGAGATGGCGTCGGGCAAAGTGGCGCGCGGCATGTTCAAAATCTAACAGACCCGAGCCTGATGTGCTTGGTCTGAACGGGAGCATCGCACCGCGCGCAATGCGCGTGAAGACCGAGCCGAACGAGCACCGCGACCAGGTACGCTGCGATGCTCGCCCGCGCAGGAAGTTCTGTTCGGCCTGGGGGAGCGTGGCGAGCCTCACGCACGGGTCCGCCAGCGCAGTGCCTCGCCCCGGACCTGCAGCCGATCCGCTGCTGCTGACCTGCCTGGGCGCGGTGCTGTGCGATCAGGGGCATCATGCGCAGGCGCGCGTTAGGCTGGAGCAGGCACGTGCTCGCGCAAGGCCGACCGCTGGTGTTGGCGCTCGAGATCCCCACCACGGAGCAGGCGCGGATCGATCGCTTCCTCGCATCCTCGGGCGACGCAGCGGCGCGCGCCGAACTCGTGTCCGGCGACTTCTGGACGTTCCCGATGCAGGACGGGAGGCGGAGTCAGGCCACGGTCGATCTGCTGGCAGCGGCGCAACGCTGGACACACGAGAAGGCCCACGCGAAGAACACTGGCGACGCGAGCCGGCGCCGCGGCAGAAGCAATCGCAGCACCCCGTGACCGGGCCCGAGGCCGGGGCCGTCGAGGCGGCGGGGTAGACACGGAGCTGCGCCGGGCGGCGGGCGCGGCCGCCGCCATGACCTATGCTCGAAGATCGAGCCCTCTTGTCCTTCGAGAGTGGCGACCAGGCCGCGCCGGAAGGTCGCCGCCGACGGCGACGGCACCGGACGCGTGCGGCCTGATCGACTCGCCGGCCACGCCGACAGCGCGACGAGTTCGTGCGCAGGACGTCGTCGCCGCCAACGGCGACGGCGCCTCCGACGGCGCCGCCGAAAGCGACGGCACGGACACGTGCGGCCCGATCGGCACGCCGGCCAAGCCGGCCGACGCGGGTACAAGGGGGCATCGGTGGGCTTGCCGGTCGGGTCCTCGTCGCACCGCACGCAGGTCCAGCCGTCGACGAACTGGGAGCGCGTCGGCTCCGGGCGCTCGCCATGCCCTCGTTACGCGGGTTAGGGCGGACTCAAGCGCCTGGACGGGCGAACGTCGGACGGCCCAGCGGCGGGGCTCGATATCGCACGGCCGCGGCTTGAAACCGCGCCGGCAGTCCGGTAGCTTGGAGCGACATGAAGCCGCGCCCGGACATGATTCTCGTGGCCTTGCTGGATCGGCGAGCAGGCGGACGATGAAGGTCAAGAAGTTCTGGGTGAAGGGCTATCGCAGCCTGCGCGACGTCACGCTGGAGGGGCTCGGGGACTTCAACATCTTCTACGGGCCGAACGGCAGCGGCAAGAGCAATATCCTCGACGCGCTGCAGACGTTCTTCACGCTGATGCCGCTAGCGGTCGATACGGCGTACGGCGGTGTAGACGAGCGCCCGTCGTTTCGTCAGGCGGGTAGCGAGGCGGCCGCGAAGTGGATCGGCGAGGATGATTTCTTCGCCCGCGAGGATACCCAGTCGATCGTGATGGGGGCCGAGATCGAAGGTCCTGATAACTTCGCTACCTTCAGTCGCGGGAATGAACCTGTGGAGCGGGTTCAGGTCGAGATTCACTTTTGGCGCCGGCCCGGGGGCTTCAACCTGCGGTTCAAGCACCTGTTTGTCAATGGTCAATGGGTAGGTCTTCCCTTCGCCGACCGGAACGTCCGTGATTTGCTCCGTGGGATTGTGCCAGACGCATTTGCGCATCTCGGCGTGACAAGGACGCTCGCGGTGAATGCCTTTGGCGACGCGAGTGCTTCGGGCTCCCGGAGGGGCAGTACCATTCCTGATGGAGAAGTTGTACGCGAGCTGTTCGCCGCAAAGAATTCGAGCGACTTGGCGTTGCGTCGCCGTTACCATGAGCTGCGGGAGTTTGTTGCTGATACCCTCCACCGCCCCGAGTTCGACGTATTCATAGGATCGAATTCGGGGCTTGAGCTGCGCGAACGGCTGCCAGAGCCGAATCCCCTGGGTCGCGACATTCGGGTCGATCGCGCGGGTCACGGCGTCGTGCAAATGTACGCGATCGTCGCCTCGATCTTGCTGGCTCGGGGGCGGCTAGTGGCGATCGAGGAGCCCGAGGCGCACCTCCACGCGCCGACGCTGGGGCGAGAACTGCGCGGCATCTTGCAGAAGATGATGGAAGATGGCCGGGTAGAACAGTTTTTTATCGCCACCCACAGCAATCTGTTCGACCTCGACCTCACGGGCTACTGGGATGTGTCACTGGCGAACGGCGAGACGGTCGTGCAGCGCAAGCCGCTCGACGAGGTCGATCGGGTGCACCTGTATGAACCGGGGCCGGCGAAGCACCAGTTGCAGGAGATGCTCCGGCTGTTCGGTGACGAGGTGGTTTTCAGGACAGGCGATGGTCAGAAATTGACGGCGACCGAGATGCTTGCGGCGCTGCAGAACGACGAGGACGTGGCCAAGGCGTTCCTCGAGAGCCTCCATGCCGCGGCGATGCAGGTGACGGGGCTTCGAGCGAAACGCGCACAAGGAACGCCGAAGTGAAGCTCTGTGTGTTGGACGCGTGGCACCCCGACGACCCAGCGCTGGTCACCAGCCACTGGTTCGCCGAGAAGACAGTGATTGCGCTCAGGCGCGCGTTTCCTGATGACGGGATCCAGTTCGTCAGCGGGGACGAGGTCGATCGCGCGCGCGTGTCGGTGGAGTTGCAGCAGGAACACCAGGGCTTCGCGTACTTCGGCCACGGTAGTGAGCGCAGGCTCTCTCGCCACGGGGCGGTCCTGGTCGGGGTGGAAGAGGTCAGGTTCCTCCGCGACCGTTGGTTCCACGCGTTCGCGTGCCTGAGCGGTGATACGCTCTGTCATGACGCGGCCGAGGCAGGTGCGGCAGCCTATCTGGGCTACAAAACGATCGTTAATGTTCACTGGGAGGTCTTGCGCCTGCCTGAAGCGCTGAGTGAGCGCCTTGAGGTCCTCGTGACCGTGGCGACCTTGCAGCTCGCGCACGGCGAGCGTTCGCGACGAGCCATTCGGAGTAGCGTGAGACAGGCCTCACTTCGACTGATTGAGTGGTTGGACATGAACGAGGAGGCATGCTCCTCGATTCCCTGGTACGAGCTCACGGGGCTCAAGGTACTGGCGGTCACGCTGCACCGGGATCTTGAGCTAGAGGGGATTGCCGTGCTCGATTGACGGCAGCCGCGCCTTACAGGTTCTATGTCTGAGCCGCCGCACCAGTCCCTGGCTGCCCCTCCGTGCCCCAAAAAGCGGGGCCGCCGACCATGGTCAGACTCGGTTGTGATGGTCGAGCAAGGCCGCGTCCGGCGCGTGGCTCGCCAGTCGAGGACCGCCGTAGCTCGGCAAGCCAGACTGCGTTTCAGGACAGGACCCGCCTCCGCGAGGCCACGATCGCGGGGGCTTGCGCGAGGAATTAACACCCTCAGTACTCGAGCACCATGGAATAGGGTGGTGAATCCATGATTTCCAAGACCCAACTGGGGACTGGCTTGTACTCATGGAACTCGAGTTCGACGTTGTTCATCACGCAGGTGTTCTGCATGGCGTTCCATGTGTATGTCGGGGTCACAATGGGACTGTTGCCGGTCACGTAGAAGAGCGTTCCGCTGACTTGCAGAACGGACGGTGGATATCCGGGCAACGTGTACCCAACTGCTTGAGTGCAGTTCGCGTCTTTAAAATATGGGCTCGCCTCCTTCCAAGAAGCGTAGTTCTTATAGCATGGCTTCGGGTTACCCGTTGCAAGCTCGTAAACGACACCAATGTAGTCGGTGTCCAGGAAGTTGATGTACACACACGAGAATTCGTAGAGCCCGAATTCGACCTTCCCTGCCCCCACGTATGTCGTCGGGCTCGCTATGGCCTTCACGGCCATCGCATCCTTGTCGTACAACGTCCAGCGACCGAATTGCAGCATTCCGACGGGCATCCCCATGTCCGGGGTACCCCCGGTATCCGTCCGGCGAGCTACGTTCCCGGTTGATCCGCCGTTCGGCTACACCTCGCTCGCATGCTTCCCGAGGGACACGCCGCGGAAGACGTTGGTGGCGAGCCGCTGCTGAGTGTCCTCCTGTTTCAGAGTCTCCTGCCAGAAGGCCGGTGCGAGCTCGAGGACTCGGCGCCGGGGCCACGACGGAAGCAGGCACAGCAGGTCGCGGAGGTATGCCAAGGGCTCGATCCGGTGGAGCTGGCAGCTCGCCAGGAGCGAGACGAAGAGCGTGTTGGCGCGGGCGCCCTCCTCGCTGCCGAGGAACAGCCAGTTCTTGCGGCCGATGACCTCGCGTCGGAGGTTGCGCTCGGAGATGTTGTTCTCGAGGGGCAGGCGGCCGTCGCCAAGAAAGCGCTGCAGCGCGATCCGCTGATTGCGGGCGTAGCCGAGGGCCTTGACCAGCGGCGTACCGTCGAGGGCGAGCGCGGCCTGCTGGTCGCACCAGAGGAAGAATGCGTCGACGATCGGTCTCGACTTTGCCTGGCGGACCGACTCTCGCTTCTTGCGGGGCGCCGTCGCCAGTGCGCGCTCGATCTTGAAGAGCGCCTTGATCAGCGACAACGCGTGCCGGGCCAGCTCCGGCTCCGATCCGAGGCACTTGAAGAAGTACCTCCTGCAGTGGGCCCAGCAGCCGACCTCGAGGACGTCGCCGGTCGCGTACAAGTGATCGTAGACCGCGTGGGCGTCGGCGACGAGATAGCCCGCATAGCCCTTCAGGAGCCGGTCGACGGCCTCGCTGTCGTGGGCCGGCGAGAAGCGAAAGAGGACGTGGCGCTCCGGCGCGACAAGCACCCAGAAGTGGGCGCGCTGGCACTGCTCCTTCGCCTGCACGAGGACGCCGGTCGCGTCGGTGCAGAGATAGGGCTGGGTGAAGGCGTCGGCAAACATGGCCTCGACGAGCGGCTCGACGAGGTCCGCGAGCTGCTCGTGCCAGCCGCAGATCGTCGAGCGCGCGAGCTGGAGGCCGTCGCGAGCGTAGAGCGCCTCGAGGCGGTTCGCGGGCAGGTGGTCCTGCCAGCGATGGACGATCGTGTCGGCGAGAAGGCCAGGGCCGGCGAGGCCGCGCTCGATCGGCAGCTCCAGGCGCTCGGCAATCTGCACCGCCGGTGCCTCGATCGTCCGGTCCTCGACCGTGCCCAGCGCCTCGCCCTTGCGGACAAACTTCGGCCGGACGATCCGCGCGACGACGAGCGAGGCCGGTCGACGTTCGACGACCTCGCTGACGACCTGGCCGATCCGCTGGAACGCGTCGAGGCCCTCACGCACGACCTCGGGCGGCAGGACCTCGATCTCGACCCGCGGGAGGTTCTCGGGCAAGGGGCGGCGACCGCGAGAGCGCCGCCGGGCAGGCGCAGGACGATCGACCTCCGGGTCGTCGGCGTCTTCATCCTCGGCGTCGTCGAGCTCGACCTCTTCCTCGACCTCCTCGACGACGACGTCGCGGCCGGCGAGCATCATCTCGAGGATCTGCAGCGCGAGCTGCGGGTCGTCGCCGGCGGCGAAGCGCTCGGCCTTCTTGCCGACGACGATGCCCTTCTCGAGCAGCTTGCAGCGCTCGAGCAGCTCCATGTACAGCGTCTTGTACCGCTCGCGCTCGGCGGTCAGCTTGCCGATCGCGTCCGCATGCTCGCGCATGCGGCTCTCGAGTTCATTGCGGACGAGCTCGACCTCGGTCACGCCTCCTACGTACGCTTTTGAGCATTCACGTCAAGAGCGATTTCGACCCTCACGGCGCGAGGTTCGCTCGACGCCCCGCAGCAGCTCCGCGAAGCCCTTCGGGTCGACGACCACCGAGCGCTGCGCCGGCTCGTCCGCCGCCGGTACGCGGAACAGCGCCCGATGCAGCCGCTTGTACATCAGGCAGTAGCCGTTACGGTCCCACCACAGCACCTTCACGCGATCGGACCTGCGACTGGCGAACACGAAGACCGCCCCGCCGCGCGGGTCCTCGCCGATCACCTGCCGCACCGTGAGCGCGAGCGCATCAAACCCGCGCCGCATGTCCTGAGGCTCCGTGCATACGAAGATCCGCACCGATGCCGGGATCATCGTCGTCCCTCCAGCACGTCGAGCACGCGCCCGAGCATGTCGGCCTCGACATGGCCAAGGATCCGGAGCACCACGCGCCCGACCTCGAGCTCGAGCACGCCGGGCTCGCTCGTCATCGACGCGGCGACCTCCTGCGTCACCTCGACGAAGCCGGCCTCGCCCGTGCCCTGGTCGCGTGCATCGGCCCGCGCCGCATGCAGGCGCCATTTCCACCAACCCAGGGTGTGTGGATTGACCCGGATACGCGCCGCGTACTCCTTGCAGGTCTGACCGCTGGCGATCCAGCCGTCGACCCGCTTGCGCCACGTCGCCTCCCCCCTCGCGCTCATGGCTTGGCCTTCGCCCGCGCTCGCGCCGCCCGGTCTCTCGGCCGCATCGGTCGGAAGTCCAGCCGCAGCGCACCGCCGAACGAGCTCGCCTGCCACGACATGTCGCTCGGGATCAGCAGCGCGAACGTCCCTCGCGCCGGCGGCTCGGGCTGCAGCACGACCGCGCCTTGGTCACCACGATCTTCATCACTCTCTTTCGACATTCAGCCTCCGAGGCCCTCTTGTAGGTCCTCGGCTGGCACCTTGTCACGACGTAGCTCGCCGGACGCTTACTACCCCCGAGATCCATATTCAGTGGGCCTCCAGTCGTCCCCGTGAGACGGTCGGCCACCTGGAACGGCTCGAACATCAAGGCGAGCCGGTCCGGCGAGTTCGGGCGCGGTCCGAGCGCCTACGGCCCCCTGGTCCTCCTGCCCGTCGACGCCGCGGTGCGGCGCTACTTCGACGAGGTCGACGAGCCGATCGCGCGCCACATGGAGGGCGACCGGGCCGGCGTCGGCCTGGTGTACATGGACCAGCAGGCCGGCGAGCACGCGCGTGACCTGCTGTGCGTAGCGAAGAACAGCCCGTTCAGCAGGTACACCGCGGCAAGTTGCCGAGGTTGTTACGCGTCGTGTCATTGCCTTCGGTCGTGATGTACTTCCCATCGCGCGTCGGCTCAACGCGAGCGCCCAAGGTCCAAACACTGTTCTCGTTCGGCTTTGCCGTGGCGGTGTACACCTGGACGCCCGTCCGCAGCCAGGTCATGACCTGCTGCCGCGAGACCCGCCGAAATTCCCCCATGGGCCAGTTGCCCCGGGCGTCACGCGTGCTCCGATCCAGGCTCGCAGCACACACTTCCGCAATGACCCCCTCCCGATAGTCAACACCAACAATCCAGTACTCAGACATCACGCAATCACCTCCTCTGCCCCCGGCCACACCGAAATGGCACGACCACGGCCCCCTGTGGAGCCGCACCAACCGAAGACGGCCGAAGTGTAGTGGTCGGTGGATGCTCGTCAACGCCCAGCGCGAAAAAATCTTTCGTTACGGCCCCGTAGCCGGCGGCCGACGTCGGCCAAGGAGCTGGACAATCCGCAAACGAGGGCCTTGCCACGCGGGCCGACGCGGCCGAGTGGTAGAGGCCGCGAAATCCGATGAGGTAGCCGTGCGGGTGACGACCGAGGCACAGGCGGCCGATGCGGGGTGCGACGCCCCTTGTAGTCCCGACGCGAGCTGCTGCACGGAGGTGTTCGTGCATGGCAGCGGCGCTCCGATCGGCTGGCTGCGACGCGGCGCGCCCATCGCCATACCGACGGGCGCGGAGCCCGAGATGTTGTAGGAACCAACCGGTGCTCGCCGCCGACTCACAGCAGGTCTCACGCGTGTTGAGTTCCTACGACACCGCCATCCGCCAGCATCGGCGGGCGTAACTTTCGGAGGCAGTTTCAGCAGCGCTCGCGCGTTCGGCTCTGCGGTGGCTCGGGGTGGCTGCCAGCCCTTCGGCGAAACTACGCTTGGTCAGGTTTTCGGCCGGGCGGCCATTGGATGCCGTACTTGCGGATTCGATTCTTCAAGGTCTGACGGCTGATGCCCAGCAGTTCCGCGGCGCCGACGATGTTACCGGTGGTGCGTAGGGCGTCGAGGCACAGCGCCGTTCCGCGGCATCAAGGTTGTTTTCGTCGTTGTCCATCGCTGTTCCGTGGACGGAAAACTGCCAGAGGCAGATACCGCGCACAACTTGAAACGATGTTCATTTACCCGCTGTCGCTGCCTGGGGAGTGGTGATGCGCGCAGTTGCCGCCACGGCGGTCCCGTTCGACCGCCCGTGAGCCGCGGCCGTTGTTCGGGGCGCTGGTCCGTCGTGAGCACTCGGCTTATAGTGGGCCATGCCTGCTCGCTGTTCTTTTTTCCTCCCCCTCCTCCTCACCTTTGCGTGTACCGACGACGTAGCCGAGTTGAGCGAGGGAGACGTGGAAGCGACGACGCCGACCTTAGTCTCGGACACCGCCATGCGCCCAACCTCGTCCGCGACGACCACGCCCGGCACGCCCACGTCCGGAATGACATCATCCGTGGGCGGTAGCTCGACAGGTTCTGGAGGGACACTGCCCGGGACTTCGACCGCTCGGGTGCCTCCGAAACCCACCTTTACTCGCTCCCTGCCAACTCGTCGGGGACTCCAGGCGGCGGGGTCGGAGGAGTCGGAGGTTCTCGGGGCAACCGGCTCGTCCGCACGCCCGGGACCCACGCAGACGTGAGCGGCGCAGGCGAGTTGCCGCTTCGCGCTGGTATCGTCAATGTACTCGAGGACGTGTTGGGTGACGCCTATTTCGATCGCGGTGTGCCAGGGCTTCTCGCCGTCGTAAGCCGGCGCGAGCCGGCTACTCCGCGGTGCGGACGTACCCGATGCTTCCCGGAGGGTTAGCCCTGCAGATCCCTCAGTGCCGCTGTGAGATGCGGATCATGTCGTGGAGGATACACAACATCCCACTCAATGATCACGTCTCCCTTCTTTCGGCCCTTCTTCACCCCTGCGCCCTTGATCCGTGTTGCTTCGGTGTTTCGGTATTTAGGGACGAACCGATGCGGCTGCCCCCAGGGCGTTTTGATCGTTACAGCTTCTTGCAGATAGATCTGGTAGAACGTCACCTGCACTGTCATGTGCACGTTGAGTCCTTTGATTCTCCAAGGAACACTCTCGGTGTATCGCGCAAGCCGAATCACTAGATCTCCTGGAGGCCGGCCAGGTCGACCTCGCCCCTTGCGACGCCAAGTCTTGCCGATTTCACAGCCCGCCGGCACCCTGACTTCCAACACTTCGCCGTTCAGTTGGAGTGCGATGGTGCCGCCTTTAAACGCGATCTCCCAAGAAACCTGGATGTCTCTGCGAACATCCGCTCCGCGCCGGGGAGGTGGGGGAGGCGGCTTGGGTGGTGAGGGCCGGGGAGGCGGAGGCGGAGGCGGAGGCGGGCTTTCCCAGGTAGGTCTCGCCCCGGCCGGTCGTGCGCGAAGCGCCTTGATGGCTTGGTAAGCCTCGTTGATCTTAGCAGTTTCCGCCTCTGCATAGGGGCTTCCGCTATGTCGATCCGGGTGCCAGGACGCGATCAAACGGCGCCAGGCACGGTGAATTTCCTCGTCGGTCATGCGTGGATTCAGGCCAAGGACGAAGTAAGGGTCCCCCACACCCTCAACGTGCGGCCGCTGTCCGGCGACCGCAAGGGCTCGGGCGTGTTCGACGAACGTACGTCGCTACGTGGGGTCTGGACGTGCAAGAGTTTGCGGCAGCTCGCCGACGAGATGACGAAGCAAGGACATGTCGCCGATCGCCGAGCACTGGCGTGACCGCCAGCCGTGCTCGGCGCCAAGACCGCGGGACATGGTTCTGCCGGCTTGTGGTCCGGTTCAGCCGGAGCACCAGAAGCGGGGGGCCGCGGCCTTGGAGCGACGACGCCCCGGCAGGTCAGCCCGCGACAAGCTCGACGAACAGGGCCGTGATGTTGTCCTTCCCCCCGCGGGCGTTTGCATGCCGAATCGCGGCCGGCGCGGCCTCGTGGACGTCCAGTCGGAGCAGCCCTTGCAGCTCATCGTCGTTCGCCAGGTACTCGTGCAGCCCATCCGAGCACAGCAGCAACCGGTCGCCGGCCATGAGTGGCAGCGCCCCAACGTCGACCTCCACCGCGTCGCCGCGCCCGAGCACGCGGGTGATTGGGCTCTTGCGTCCGCGTGCCGGGTGCGGCTTGAGCAAGCCCCGCTGGACCTGCAGGTTGTGCAGCGTGTGGTCCTCGGTCAATTGGCGGACATCGGCGCCACGCCCGAGATACACCCGCGAGTCACCCACCTGTCCCATGACCGCGAAGTCGTGGACGATCAGCGCTACCGTCGCGGTGGTGCACATTCCCTCGTACCGGAGATCGGACTGCGCCAGGTCTCGGATTGCCAGCGACGCCCCCTGGATCGCATCGTGCACGAGCACGCCAACGCTGGCGACCGCCCGAGCATCGCGGGGCGAGCGGGCTGCTGCGGCTAAAGTCTGTGCTTCGCGCTGGACCCACTCCTGGATCGTCGAAGCCGCCACCGACGACGCTACCTCCCCGGACAAACGCCCGCCGACCCCGTCGCATACGACAAACAGCCCAAGCGCTGGATCGATGGCGAATGCGTCCTCGTTGTGGTCACGCCGCACGCCGACATCGGTCGCGGCGGCCCAGCGCGTTCGCAGCACGTGAGGCGTTGGCCAGCGGTGCGGCGCCCCGGACAGCCGGTCGAGCGGCACCAGCGCAGGCAAACTCGGATCGTCCGGGGCAGGAAGCGCACGGATACCCCGCCGTACCGGCGTGAGCGCCAGTTTTCGGTTTCGTCGGCTCATAACCTGATGCGCATTCTTGCACAGCGCAAAATCGCTCACAAGTGTCGGCGTGTACCCCCGGGCCGCGAGGCGAGCCATTGGCGCCGACCTGCGTCCGTCGGCTATTGACACCGAGATATGGCCGTGGTGTGCCGACGCCGACGGCCTGCGCTCGTAGCGGGCCGACAACACGGCGTTGACGTGCCCGACCCGCTGCACTTCGTGATCGATTCGGGCTAACCTGGCTCGAGGCAGACTGGCGCACCGCTGACTCCGCTGGATGCGGCGGTGTGACCGCCGCCGCGCGCCAGCCGCGTTGGCCACCTCGCCGAGGCTCGGTCACACCTCTCCGAGGAGACGATGAGCAAGAGCCCGGACAGCATCGTGCGCGAAGTGTTGGCACGGCGAGCCTCCCGCTGGCTCGAGACGCCGCTGATCCGACAGCACAAGCTGAGGCTGCCACCAGGTGGCCCGATGACAGAATCTCGTCTGCACCTCGTGCTTGCCCACACATGGCTCCACGCGGCTCTCGTCGAGTGCAAGAGCCGGCGACCAAGGCCACGGTACGTCGCGCGCTTCGTCGAGCTCGTCCGGGGGCACCTCAGCGCCGCGGATCGGCTGGAGCATCCACGCACGACACGTGTCCACCGCCGCGAGGAACACGTGCTCGAGCGGGTTCACGAGCTGCTTCACGTCGATGAAGAGGGCCAACTCGACGTTGACGGCATCGATGTGGCGCTCGCGATCTTGGAGCTCGGGCGCCGCAGTGAGGCGGCGACAACGACGGCCGGCCGCTCCGCATGAGCAGCCGGCCGCTCGGGGACGGCTACGCCGCGATCTGCTCGAGTACCTTCTTGGTACTACACCCTCGCTTGTTCGCCTTCGGCAGCTCGCCGAAGCGGTCGACGAACGCCCCGAAGAGCGCGCACTCGCCATCGCTGGGGTCGTCGTGCTGCCGCCAGCGGACCTTCAGCCGAAGGCCCAGGTCGATGACGTCGGCGATCACCGAGCTGCCGGCGCCCGCCAGGTGCCGGGTGATGCGCTGGCGTACCGAGCTTTGCCCCTTGTAGGACTTCCCGTAGTAGAGGGTCTTGCTCTTGCCGTTCTCGTACTCGATGAAGCCGCTCGCCAGGGCGATCTCGTAGTTGCCCTGGTAGATGGGTGCGAGCCGACAGGTCGCCTCCGTGAGCGGGTGCCACTTACTCCAACTCGTCATGTTGCCTTTCTCGAGGCGGCGAGGCCGACCATCTCGGGTCGCGGGACACTCACCGCATGGTTGGCGGGGGCTCCGCCGGAGAGGGCTGTCCTGGCCCTTTGCGCACGCGCATCCCCGTTGACCAGCTCGAGCGACGAGGTAACACTACCTGTGGAGCAGGGGTGTCCTGGCTCGAGGCTGGCATCAGTCGAAGGTCGGGATGCTTCACCTCGGGGTCCGGCGCGCCAACGCCGGGCCCCGAATTCTTCACGATCATCAGCTCCGCGTTCCGGCACCCCCTCTCGAGGATGCCCGCGCACTCGATCGCGCCGATGAGCCGTCATCGAAGACGGCCTCGAGGAGCTTGAACAGGGCGAAGAGCCCGCCACCGATGAGGAGCGCGGTGAGCAGCACCTGGCCCCACTCGGCCTGCTCGCGGGGGTGCTGCTTCCGGTTCAGCTCGTCGCGAAGGGCCGTCAGAATTCGGAGCTGCATCGGGTCGAGGCGCACGACGTCGTCGTGCTTTGCCTCCCAGCGGTACAGGCTCGAGGGGTGTACGCCGAGAAGGCCCGCGAACTGCTCGGGGGTCATGCCGAGCTTCTCGCGAAGCTCGCGGATGGCGTTGCCGGTGAACACCCCAAGCAGCCTCGCCGAAGTGCTTATCCTTGTCAATTTCTTCTTATATGCGAAGCGATATCGCGCTTGCGGGGGCGGCGTCGGGGAACCTGGTCGACACGGGCGCGCTGCTGGCGTGGGCATGCCCGCCGGACGCCGCGGGGAGCACGCGAGGGGGCGTGTACTCGGCTAGCCGCGCTCAGCTCGCCGCCGCTCGGCGCGCCGGCCCGGAGGACCAGGCGAGCCCACGGTTTTGTGGCAACTTTGGGGCACGCAGGGGCAACGAGGGGCAAGCGGCGACAACCCGTCCCCCTCCAAAGCCCCCGTTTGGTGGAGATCCGCGGCGGTTTGGGCAGCGGGGGGCTTTGGGAGAGGGCAGTCGGTAGTTGGGCTTGAGGTCGCGATGGACCCGCCGGGGCGTGGCGACCATGGCCGGCGGCGCGTGCCTGCGCGCTTAGTGAACTGTGTCGCTGAACATGCAGCAGCGCTTGAACTTCTTGCCGCTGCCGCACGGGCACGGTTGATTCGCGCCGACCTTGGTTCGTATGCGCGGCGGCTCCAACGCGAGACCCGGGGGGGTCGGCTGCATATCGTTCCACAGGTCCATGAACAACGGCATGAAGCGCTCGAGCGAGGCGATCGCGGGCGGCGCTGGCAAAGAGCCCACAATTGCGTGGATCACCTCCGAGGGCGCTCGAGCGACCGCGATCATACGCTTCACTTCTGCCGGTGTCAGCGAGCTGCCGAGCAGCTTGAGCGTCCGTGCGAGCAGCTCGTCGCGCGACTCGGGACCCGGTGCTCGCCTCGGCTCCCGCTCATCGGCCCCGGACATGGCCGCGACATCGAGGGGCTCCATTGGCCCCTCGGCCCACAAGGTCTCCTCCCACTCGTAGATCAGATACTCGTCGGCCTTGCAAACCGCGCAGAAGGCGAGGATCGCATCGTCGCTCTGCTTGAGGACGCCGAGCAACCCCGAGCACGCCTCGCCGCTTGGCCGTCGACGACACGGGATCAGCGTCTCACGCCAGTGTCCGCGCGCGAGCGGGCCCCCATATTCGATGCACTGCGCGACCCGTAGGGCACGCGCCCGCAGGGCCGCCGGCGCGAGGGGAATCTCGCCGCGCTCATCGAGCCAGTGCGCGGGGTTGACGACCGTGACTTTCGGTTCGACCACAGTAGGAATTCTGTAGGGGCGATCCCGCGCATGTCAACGAAACGAAGTCTGGGCGACTGTCGCGCTCGACGGAGGAGCAGCGCGGATGGCGTTGGGTCCCAGGCGCGTTCCCGCGCTCGCCGCCGCCCAAACCGACGGTCGTCTTGAGTGAGCGGCGGCGCAAGCTGCCGCTCCAAGTGTCGACCGGGTGCGACCTTGACGCGATCTCCTGGTCGAGCAAGTCGAGCTCCAGGTGCGTACTGGTCCGCAGACACCCGCTAACGGGTCCATTGACACCGCGCCGAAATTGTGGCGGTGGAGGCGCCTCCCTCCGATGAGGGCAGCGACTCAGGGAGGCGACGTTTCCGCCGCGCTTCCAAGCCGCCACGTTTCCAGGTCGGTTGGCGGCTCCTGGCGGCTCCTGACGGCAAAGTGAAACCCTCGCAGACGACCGTTCCGAGCCAGAAAACGCGGGAACCGGGGTTGAGGGGTCGTCTGCGAGGGTCGGTTGGTACTCCGCCATGAAGAGTACGCGGCCGCCGTCAACTCGCGGACGCTGATGTCAGGGAAGTCGAAACCGGCATCGTTTCGCACGACCTCCGCAACCTACTCGCCCTGCTCCGTCGTCTCCTCGCGGGCGAGCAAGCGACGGCCGCCAGCCGCGCATCGCCGACCAGATCGGGACATGCGAGAGGTCGCGGTGATGGTCTGTCGAACGCGCCGCCCTCGCCGCGCATGTCAACGGAACGAGAGCGACTGCCGCGCGCTCAGCGGAAGAGCAGCGCGGATGGTGTCGCGCCCAAGCGTGTTCCCGCGCTCGCCGCCGCCCAACCGACGGTCGCTCTGAGGGAGCGGCGCCGCCGCGAGTTACCGCTTCAAGCGTCGACCGGGCCCTGCGCCGGCCCCGCCCCTCTCCGTCCGCTCGAGCTCGAAGCCCCTCCGGAATACCGAAGACGGGCTCCTGTCTGTCGAGCCAGATCGACTTAACCAAAATCTAACCCTTTTTGTGGCCTGGAGTGGCAACCAGAGGCAAGGGGTGGCAAGACCCCTCCTCCCGAAAAACCCCGTGGAAAGAAGAAGCACGGCCTTTTTGACGGTTGCCGGGTTTTAGCGGGAGGTGGCCAGCGGGTCAGAACTTGTTCCACAGGTCGCAGCTTGGCCTAATTCGCCAACGTGGCCGCGTTCTCGGCCGTTTGGGGCTTTTTGGGGCAGCTTTGGGGCACGGGGTCACCCCACATGGCGGCCGCCTCCAGCGCCGCCTGCTCCCTGGCCAGGTGGATGTACTTCTGCGTCGTCGACAGTCGGGAGTGACGCGCGTGCGCCTGGAGGCGGTATGGATCCGTCCCGCGTCCGGCGAGGATCGTCAGGCAGGCATGACGGAGTCGATGCGGTCCTGACTTCTCCAACCCGGCCGCCTCCTGCAGCTTGTTCAGCCTGTAGGTGATCGTGTTGGGTGTGTGGTGCGAGACCTGGCCCTTGAGCGGCCCCTCGCGCACCACGCGGGTCAACACGTGGTCGTCCTTGTACCCGCGAGGCAGGGCTCGGAGAGCCGCGGACAGCTCGGGTGACATCCCGACCGGCGCGGCGACGCCGCCCTTGGGCGTGGCGTCCTCCCCGTCGCTGTAGTTGTGCTGGATCTTCATGATCCCCTTGCGGAGATCGATGTCGCCCCAACGCAGGGCTCGGGCCTCCGACGATCGGAGGCCGCCGTGGAGCAGGAGAAGCACCAGAACGGGTGCATCCCCTCCCTCCCGCTTCGCGGCATCGATGAGGCGTTCCGCTTCCTCCTCGGTGTACACGACCGGCTCGGCACGCTTCGGGGCCTTCTCCATTTTGATCTTGGGAGCATCCTCGAGCAGGGCCCAGTCCTCCGCCTGTCGCAGCGCCGCCCGGAGCTTCCCGAGCAGTTCATTGCGACTCTGCGGCTTCATCTTCCCGAGCTTCGCCCGAAGCTTCCCGACCGCTTCGCGGCCGATTGCATCGAGCGGGAGATCGCCGAGGACAGGGCGTATATATCGGCACCATGCGCTCGAATAGTTCTTCCGCGTGGCCGGCTTCTGCTGCGAGAGGTACTCGGCCTCGAACCTCGTCCAGAACCCTTTCAAGGTCTGGACAACCGTCTGGGTCTTCTTGACGCTCCAGGGCGCGGGAGCGGAAGGCGCAGGAATTGTCTCTTCTGCAGCGATTCTCTCCTTTCTGCTCTCACCGCCCATGAGCTCGCTCCACACCTCGCGCTTGAGGGTTTCTGCCCATGCAAACGCGCCAGGCTTGTCCAGGCCCTCAGGCGCGACGCGCTTGTGACGCAGGCGCGGGAGGCCCTTGGACTTGTCGGCGGGGATGGTGAAGGTGACGAGCATTCGGGCGCTGTTCTTGTAGTTGTAGGGGCTGACGTTGATGTTCACGGCGGGGCGCTTTCCGCCGCGGGTCTCCGCCTCCAAGTCCACCAAATCTTGCCTCACCCAGCAAGAGCGGCCCCCGATCCTCCGCAGGGGCGGCAGACGCCCCCGCGAGATGGCCGCCCTGACAGCCTTCTCGCTCCGCCCGAGGATTTGGGCGATATCCTGCACGTAGAGGATCGGCGGCAGGTCCGGGCGCGAACTCACGCTGTCGGAGCAGTGTTCGCCCGCGATCGCTCCACCCATACCGGCAGGGACGTGCCTCGCCGGATGAGCAACTATATTGTAGAGACAGGAGTTATCGACGACCCCACCTTGCCCTTTACCCCTTGCCACGCCCCACCTCCTGACGTGTTATTTACATCTTACGAATGCTGAGCCCGATAGCCCAGGCCACACAATGCGGAGCCGATGCAGGTCGGCGCCCGAGTTAGCGCGCGCTCTCCTCGGCCCCTGCAACCTCGAGAGCCCACTCCAAAGTCAAATCGCTATTGCCTTACCTCCATCCGTTCAGGCGATCCACAATCATCGCTCACTGGACCATTCCTATCTTCACCGTTCCATCTCTCGCACCGCGCCGTAGCTCGCGGCATGTACCGGGCATCGCCGGGAGCTCTTGCACGTAGGATGCAGTACAGCGAGTTCTTCGGCCGTCGAGCGTTGGCGCCTCGGTGGCCAGCCTCTCGGGTGCGGGCGTCCCGAGGTGCCGACGAGCGGTTCAGGGCGCGGCCCGCGATGGGGCCAGCATTTTGTCGCGCCAAGCGATGAGGGTCTCGCGGTGGAAGATCCAGCGATGGATCGCCCGAACGCACGGGATGTCGCCATGCTTGACCCGGCGGTAGAAGGTCGTCCGGGACAAGCCGATGATTGCCATGGCCTCGGCGGACCCGATGTACTCCCGGGTCGATTCAGCCGGCATGGGCCTCTCCTTGCGGCTTCGTGCCGCGGTGCGAGCGCACAAGGGAGACGATGCCGCCAAGCGCCGCGCCGGTGAGCAGGCCGGCGGCGACGAGGCCGGACGCGCGGCGCAAGGCAGGATCCGCGGCGAACACCGCGATGCCGAGGCTCGCTGCCCCAAGCACACCGCACCCAATGGACGCGGCGCGAGAATCCCCGAACAACTGCGGGAGCAGCGCTGAACCCGCCATGGTCGCACCGAAGGTGCCGACCTGGCCCCAAGCAGCGCCCTCGTCTCCCAACGAGGTCTCGCTGTGCCCCTGGGATCCTTCTTCCACCTTGATGTCATCGAGGTTGCTCGCGGACTGGGAGACGACCTCGAGCGGAAAGTCGAGCCCGATCGCCAGGCGGACGATGGTCTCGAGCATGGGGTTGGCGTCGTCGCCGAGCAACGCGATGATGTGTCCGCGCGACACACCGGATCGCCTCGACAGCTCCTGCTTCGAGACGCCGGTTTGCACTCGCACTTGCTCGAGCAGGTCGATCACGTCGACGAGCGTGTTCCCGCGGGCGCCGCGGAGCTTGCACTTCGACGCTTCCAACTCAGCCAGAAAGACCGCAAGTGGCTGCCGGCGCAGCCCTTCCAGCATCCGCGCTGTCACCATATCGATGTCAAGGCGCTCGCCCCGGATCACCCCCCGGACGTACTCCGTTAGCGTCTTGAACCCTGCTTCACTCATCATCCCCAACCTCCCGATGTGATGAGCATAGGATCTCGATCGCCGAGGTCCCGATGCCTGCCAGCGTCTATTTTCGCTCGCTGCATTATCTACCGGTCCCAATTTGCCTGAATTCGCGCGATATATGCGCGTTCGAGCGCATGACACGACGAAGCTGGCAGGTAAAAGTTCGAGGATGCTAGAGTTCCTCGATACTTGCCGAAGAGGCGATCTCCGTGTCTCCACTCAACGCCGACGGGAGCGCATCCATCATGCTCGAGATCCAGCAGCGGCTCCGCGAGCTCTTCAGGCTCCCGGCCGAGGAAGAGCCGTTCGCATATCTGCTGCGGTGCTGGCAGGCGTTCACCTCGCAGGCAGTCTCACTCGAGTGGGAACGCCACGGGAGCGACTACTACGCGTGGTGGAAGGACTTCGGCATCAAGATTGAGTCGGGGCGCGCGCGGAGCCGCGAGATGAAGCTGCGGTTTCGATGGCCGCGTGGTGGGTCTCGCATCGTCAGCCGCGGCGAGCTCCAGGCGCTGCAGGCTCGCGCGGCGCTGCTCTGCCGGCGGGGGGGCCCGCACGGCGCGCCGGTCGTCGCCGAGGCCGAGCTCGCTCGACCCGGGCGCCCCCAGCGCCGGCTGCACCTGACGCAGTTCAAAAGGGCGAAGACCCACGAGTATGCGCTCTCGCAAACGTTCGGCGCCGGCTACGAAGCGCGTGTGCGCCCGGTCGGAGCTGACCTGGAAGGCGACCATTGTCTCTTCCTGGTCAGCCCCATGGGGTCGTTTATCCTGGTCGACTTCGGGCCCGACTACAACCTGACACCGCTCGCGAACTTCTGGCGCGCCAACTTGGCCGACGAGTTCGCGGGCGACCTGCACGACGGCGACGAGCCCTTCGCCGTTCGCATCCGCGGCGTCCCGCACCGGCTCGAGTACATCCGGCTTCCGGGACTCGCCGGATACGTGCAGACGTCGCTCGGCGAGGTTTACCTCTGTCTTTTGGGCCATAACGACGTCGCGCTCCTCCTGGTCCGCGAGGACGGGGCCCCACGGTGCCTGTTCCGAGGGACAGCAAGCCGGGCGAACGGCCTCGAGCTTCTGCCGGACGAGGTCCCTGTCGCGCTTCTGGAGCGGCCGAGACCCTTCACGCCCGAGCACGTCGCCGACGCGGTCGCTCGGCAGCCCAAACTGGACCCAGCGATCCGCGACCACCTCGCAGCGATCGTGCGCGACGCGCGGGACGAGATCGGCACCGAGTACGCGCGGCACCTGGTCTGGGCGCTCGTGGCAGCGCACGCACGGGGCCACCGGACCGCCGTGGCTGGCACCCATACGCAGGTCTTCACCTGGGTCCTCGAGCAGGGCTACATGCGGGCGCCGCCGAAGGACCGCGCCGGCCGCGGCGCATTGCACTGGCTCGCCGCCCGTTCCCCGCTGTTCGAGCGCGCGACTGTCAAGCGGATCGCGTTCTGGAGAACCACGTCGAGTGGTTCAGCGCTCCGAGCGCGACGTGCCTCACGCGAATCGCGGCAATGTCCGCGAAGCCCGCGGAAGAAGCCCACATTGCCGGCCGTGGCGGTCAGTGAGGGGTGGCGCCCTGCTTGGCGTTCCGCGCCTTTTTTCGGCGAAGGCGCTGCCACTCCGCACGGATCGCCGAGCACACGACGTGCGTCCGCGTGCAGTCGAACGCCGCGGCGAGCGTGTTGAGGTAGTCGTCAATCTCTTCCGGAAACCGGAAGTGATGCGAGCGTGGCCGCCGCTTTGGGGTCCCGCTCGGCGGCAACTTGTAGTCGTCGGAGGCTCGCCGCGAGCGTCGTCGGCTCATGTCCCCGGGCGCCTCGCCAGGAGCGCCCGCGTTCGCCCGCGACACGTCCGCCGGCCGCGTCCCGGCCGCTCCGTGTGGAAGCTCCGACTCGATCGGCGGCTCAGGGGTCGTGGCCATGTGGGAGACCGCGGTGACAGGTCTCTTCGGGACGTCGGTCGCCGTGGTGTCGAAAACGGGCCCGACCATGGGTGACTCGCCGGCTTGTGGTGCGGCTGGGGCACGAGTCTCCTCGCGAATATTCCCGCCTTCCCTCAAGGCCAGGATGGCCGCGGGATGAGCTCCTGCGGGTTGCCTCGCGTGCGCGAAGCCCGTCATGCCGTAACGAAGGCCGTCGCTCTTGGAGGGTTTCGATGCCATGTCACAGCCTCCCCCCGAAGCCACATGACACCAGCACGTCGCTGCACATCGCCTGCATCGCGCGGTCCCCTTGGGTGTCCTTGCCGTACGGCACCTTCCAAACCGGTCGGAAGTATTCGGACGCCTTGGCGATCGCCGCCGACGAAGGGATCGGCTCGTCCCGCACTGTGGCGTGCGGGATCTGGTGCGCGGCCTCGCGGAGTCCTTCGAGCGCGCGTTTGCCGATGAGGTCGCAGCGGTTCAGCACGATCATGATCGTGCCCTCGGCCCGCCGCAGCGTCGTGTAGACGTTCCCCATGTTCTCCATCGCCAGGCGCCCGTCGATCGGGACGAGCCACAGATCCGCGTCCACCTGATCGACGATCTCAACGTGCGGCGGGCAATCCGCGATCACGAGGTCGAAGTTGGTGAGGTCCTGCGGCAGCTCCATCGGGCTGTAGAGGACCTGCAGGTACTCGTTGACGCGGAAGATGTGCCCGTTCATCAGGTGCTCGTCGCCGCCGGAAAGCCAGCGGCAGATGTCGCCCTGTCGATCGAGTCCGACCACGAGGGTCTTGATCCGCCGCTCCGAGGCAAAGAGCGCGAGGTGGACAGAGCAGGTGGTCTTACCGATGCCACCCTTGTTGTTATAGACGATCACGCGTTTCATGCCGTCATCCTGATGGTGGATACGCCTGTCCGCCAGGATTGTGTGGCCGCCTCGAGATCGCGGACCATCACGGTGCTGCCTAAACGTCCCACGCGCGCGGCATCACTATCGTGCCCAAACGTCCCAGCGAGCGCGCATCGGGGGCTCGCTGAACGCACTGGTGACACCGCATTTCCTCGCATGGGCGCACCACCGCTGTCACCTCTCGAGGTACAAGGCGTGCGCTGCGCCGGATCCCTGCGCGACGTGACCGATGGGCCGCCACGACGTCCCCGCGGCTCGTGCAGCGAAGGCCGCGCTGAGGCGTCCCCAGGAGCCCGTCCTCCTGCCGTGCCACACCCGCCCATGCGCGCCGTGCAGGCGGGTGGCTTCGTCGCTGCGCCGCACCAACTGACGGGTCGCATCCGTCGCTTCGACGCCGCGCGCAGCGGACACCCAGCGTGCGCTCGAAACTTCCAGCCGTACGACGACGAGGCGCGCCTCATCGTGCCGTCAAGTGCGCATCGATCAGCCAGCGATCGCACGCGACTCGCAGCCAGGTGACACTGCTGTTGG
Source organism: Nannocystis punicea (assembly GCF_026965555.1). GTDB lineage: Bacteria > Myxococcota_A > Polyangia > Nannocystales > Nannocystaceae > Nannocystis > Nannocystis punicea. The sequence goes on from NZ_CP114040.1 coordinate 9,828,191, forward strand.
TCGGCGTCGTACGGCAAGATCACGCCCGGCAGGGGGGGCAGATGACAGGCAGACGCCGCATGTAGGGCCCCTCCGACGGGCTACACCTGTGGCTACTATGGAGGCCACGGTCTGGCGGCCGAGGGTCCACAGGCGTGGCGCCCCCCGTCGCCAGACCGTGGCGGTGGCGTTGTCGACGCGGGGCGCCATCACGATGGCGACGAGCGTGGCCCTCAGCAGGAACCGGTCAAGCACCCCTGATACTTCGACAGCCATGCGCCTCGAGGTCGCCGTCGATCATGCCCTTCCCGCCGGGAAGGCCGCGCTCGAGCCCCAGTGCAGACCGGGACCCGCACCGTCGAGGCGCAAGCCGTCGCGCGTGCCGAGCTCGCCCAACAGGACCCTCTGTCCGCGCCATGGACCGGATCGGCGTCAGGCGCGGGACAAGGCGCAGGGTCGGGTGTACGCTTGTGCCCATGCGCCGCCTCGCGCTCGCCGTCGTCCTCGCCGTGCTCGCCTGCGGCGGCGATAACTCGCCGGGGGGGTTCTCGACGACGGCGCCCGGCGTGACGTCCGTGACGACGCCGGGCACGTCGACCTCGACCTCGTCCACCAGCTCCCCCGGCTCGTCGTCGACCTCGACGTCCGGCGGCGTCGAGGACAGCGCCGCCGCCAGCACCGCCGGCGTCTCGACGTTCGACATGGACCCCGCGCCCGATCTCGGCGACGCGCAGCCCGAGGGGTGCAAGGGCAAGGTAGATTTCGTGTTCGTGATCTCGGCGCTCTTCACCATGCGCCACGAACAAGATCAACTCGTGGCGAGCTTTCCCGGCTTCATGGAGACCTTAGAGTCGAAGTTCGCCGGCTTCGACAAGCACGTGATCTCCGTGAACACGGACGAGTTTTGGCGGGGCCTCGGCTGTGAAGAGCCCGAGCACTGCGGGAACGAGGGCAACTGCGGCCCGTACGCGATGGACTACGTCTGCGGCTCGTATGCCGACACCGTGTTCAAGTGCGACCGGAAGCGGGGCGCCGGCCTGCTCTACAACGCCGGCCCCTACGCCACTAACCACGTGTGCGAGCTCGACGGGGGGAACCGCTACATCATCGAGGGCGAGACCGATCCGGATGCGTTCGCCTGCATCGCGCAGGTGGGGACCTTCGGCGCCAATTCGCCGATCGCCGACACGCTCGTCGCGGCTGTGTCCGACGAGCTCAACGGCCCGGGCGGCTGCAACGAGGGCTTTCTCCGCGACGACGCCCTGCTCGTGTTCGTCCTCATCATGGACAACGACGACGAGCAATCGGTCCTGAGCGCGAAGAAAGTTCATGACGCGGTGGTGGCTGCCAAGGGTGGCGACGAGCACGCGGTCGTCGGCCTGGTGATCATCCCGCAGCCGCTAGAGGGCGAGCCCGAGCCGGATTGCGTCTACGACGACGGCGTTTGGCAGCAACACCTACGCGAAGTCGTCCAGACCTTCGACTACCACCGCGAAGGCAACATCTGCGCCGACAGCTACGACGGGTTCTTCAGCGAGGCCGCTGATCTTGTTCACGAGGCGTGTAACGCCTTCATCCCTCAGTGAGCCGCGCTCACTGCCGCACGAGCGCCGCCCGGGCGTACCGAACGCCAGCGGAGGTCAGCTCGCCGACCGGGAACACTTGATCCCAGGGGTCGACCGCGACGCCGTAGACCGCGGACGCGTCCAGGCCGGACGAGAATTGGTGCTCGTACACAAGACCCTTGCGCCCGAGCACGACGCCGCGGAGCACACCGCCGACCTTCACCACGCCCCCGGCAATCACCCCGCCATGTGCGCTCACGGCGACGCCGGTCCCGTACGCGACATCAGCGGCCGCCTCGGGAACCCACCAGATCCGGGCCCCGCTGGCGTCGTAGAGCGCTAGCTCGATCCGCTGCGACGTCCCGTCGCTCGTCGCTCCGTAGCCGACGACGACCACGCCGTCCGGGTGTGCCGCGGCGCCGAGGTACATCCCTTGCCGCCAGCCGCCGCTGACCTCTTGGACGATCACCGGGTCGAGCCGCGCGCCAGTCTCAAGATCCAAGGGCACGAGGACGCCGCGTGACTCCATCCAAACCCCGTCGTGTTCCCCAGCGCTCGCGGCTGCGACCCATGCGGTGCCGCCCTTGATCACCACGTCGAACGCGAGATCGTCGAACGTGTGCTTAAGGGCTTGGTTGCCGTTGGGGACGTGGTCCCACCCCTTCGCGCTCACGACCGCGACGCCCTCGGCGGTCATGCGCCAGACCTTGATATCCGTGTCGCCGTAGCCCGAGGCCCCAAAGCCGACCGCGATGCAGCCGCCCGCGTCGTCGCTGGCGATGCCCCGCACCGTCGACCCCGCATCGGTCGGCATCTCGACGCCGGTCTCGTGGCCCTCCGCGTCGAGCAAGAGGATCCGCGGCCGCCACTTGTTGTCCGCCTGGCGGACGTTCATAGCGACCCAGATCTCGCCGGCCGGCGTCAGCGCGACCGCATCGACCGCGCCCTCGCGCGAGTCGAGCACGATCGTTCCCTCGGCCCAGATCTCCGCGCCGTCCTCGCCTCGGCGCTTCCGGATCGACGGCCGCAGCGCGCCGTCGATCAAGATGGCGCCGACCTCGATCGCGTCCCCCTCGGGGGTGGCGACGACGCGCCGCGAGATCGAGCCACTCGGCCCGAGCCTGCCCCACGCGAGATCGCCGGGCGCGGGCGCGGCGACCTCGAACATCACCGGCGGCCACACGTGCGCGAGCGGCCCGCGCGTGGCGGTCACTTCGAGCACGTGCGCGCCGTTGTCCACGGCGCCGTAGCAGGGCGCGGCACCGGTCCACACGCCGCCGCCCTGGTCGGTGAGAAGCTCCAGCTCGGCGCCGTCGAGCGTAGCCCGCACGAGGCTCGCGCCCTCGGTCGTCACAGTCACCGGCACCGGCCCGGCGAGGTGGACTTTCGCCGGCACGTCGACCGCGAGGATCCGCGGCTGGACAAGCTCGGCGTCGCTGGCCGTGCTGCCGGCCTCGCCCGTGCTCGTCGCGTCCGTCGTGTCCTCGGGCTCGCCGGTCGCCGGGCTCGGCTCGTCGCTCGTGCTCGCCGGGCTGGTCGTCTCCGCCGCTCCCCCGTCGCCGCTCTCACCTGTCCCCGCGGTCATGTCGTTCGCCACGAAGTCGGCCCACGACGGCGCGTGATCGACACAGGCGCCGAACGCGAAGAGCATGCACAGGGACATAACGCGAGCGCGGGACATGGCGACCTCCGAGCGCAAAAGGGGCTCAGAACGAGTATACAAAGCCGGCGCCGCCGGCGCGCGCTCTCGCGCGTGAGCCTGCGCGGGTCGGCGCGAACAGGACTGCCGCGCTTGTAATTACGCTTACACATCCGACCGCGAGCAGGGCCGGCCATGTCGCATGGAGCCGGACATAGCGTTCGTCGGCGTCGTGCGCCGCGGCCCGCTCGGCGGCCGTGTACTCGCGGCCCTGTGCGGCGTCGACGATGGCGGCGAGCTCGGCTTCCGCATGATCCCGCCGCACGAACGCGCCGGCCATGCCCCCGAGCAGGCCGAGCCCGATCCCGCCGAGCACGGAGGCCGCGATCACGCGGCCGCGAGGTCTCCACGGCGGCCTGTCCTTCGCGCCAGGCTCGGGCGTGCTGTCTTTCGCGCCAGGTTGCGGCGCCGGTCCTTCGGCTCGAAGCCCGGTCATCGGCGTCGGCTCGGGCGGCGTCGGCGTCGTCTCGGTCGTCGGCGTCGGCTCGGTCGCCTGCGTCGGTTCGCTCGTCGGCGTGTGACACTTCGCGCCGACCTTGCCCATAAGCGCCGCGTCGGTCGCTTCCAGCTCGACCCACGAGACCCGCTCCTTCTCGTTGGCGAAGCCCCCTCGCGCGAGCAGGCCGCTCGCCACGTCGTGGGCCTCGCACAGGTGGGCAACATCCCCGGTCATGCGGTAGAGAGCGCGCAGGCTGTCGTGGACGCCGTAGAGCGCCGCGGGAGCGTGGACACCGGGAGCGGCAGCCCGCTCGCGGTGCAGCTTCAGGGCGAGCTCTAGCTTGCCCTCGTTGAAGGCCGCGACGGCCTCGGCCTCGGAGGGCGGCGGGGCGAGCATGGTCGACACCAGGACGAGGCGCATCAACATGGGACCTCCTACCGAGCAAAAAAGGTGTGTTGCCGCTGACCCTTGGGGACCTGGAGATCGTAGTGATCCAGGGCCTCGCGGATGCACCGCGTCTCCGGCGAGTCCGAGGCGACACCTCGAACACTGGCCGGCTCGCCGGCGGCGATAGTCGTCAAGAGCGGTTCTGCATCGATCTTCGCGCGCTTCAGGCAGGCCCGCGCGCGAGCCTCGGCCCGGCGCATGCGGGTCGCCCATGAGGCCGGCGTGCTCGTCGAGCCCGGCAACGCGGGGGGCGACGGCTCGCCGGCGGGCAGCAGCTCGGCCCGCGACGGCTCGGGCTGCGGCGGCTCCACGGCGGGCGGCGGCTCGGGCCGCGGCGGCTCCACGGCGGGCGGCGTCAGCTCGGGCCGCGGCGGCTCCACCGCCGGCGGCGCGACGACCCGCGACGGCTCCACGGCGCTGCTCGCGACCGCTGGCTCGACCGGCGCCCTCAGCAGGGCCACGGTGGCTCCGACGCCGAAGACGAACGACGCGGCCGACGCGGCGAGGACGAGCGGCAGCGAAGGTCGCCTCGCCGGCGCGGCGAGTCGGGACCGCACGATCTCGAGCGCCCGGACCAGCTCCGCCATGCTGCGGTGACGCTCGCCCACCCGCGAGACCCCGCGCCGAAGCTCGGCCACCAGCGGCCCGAGCGCGGGCGCAAACTCCTCGGCTCGGATCTCCCGGTGCCGGTACACCTCCCGGGCATACAAGGGCCGGCCGGTGATCATCTCGTACAGGACCACGCAGACCGAGAACACGTCCGTTGCCGGCGAGACCTTGCCCTCGTTCATCCACTGCGGGCACATGTAGGCCGCATTTCCGATCCACTCGACCTGTGCGGTTCGCCAGCGCTTGCCGACCGCAGTCACGTCGCGCAGGTGGGGCTGCTCGTAGTAATCCGCCGTCAGCAGGGCCGCTCCGAAGTCGATCAGGCGCACGCGCTCGCCTTCGAGGATCACATTGTCCGGCTTCACGTCGCGGTGGATCACGCCCGCGGCGTGAACCGCCATCAACACGCGCCCGAGGTCGATCGCCAGCGCAAGCGCTCGCGCTGGCGGGATCGTCTTCTCGCGGTTCAAGCGAGCACGGATCGTCTCGCCCGAAATGATCTGCATGGTGAAGTAAGGCTCGCCGGCGGAGGTCTCTCCGATGTCGTAGATCGCTGGGACGCCGGTGTGCTCAATCGCAGCGAGGGCGCGGTATTCCCTCCGGAAACGCTCCGTGAAACTCGCGTCCGCGTAGCTCGGCCGGATCCGCTTGATCGCCACGTTGCGACAGGCCGTGCGGTCGTACGCGAGCTGAACGACCCCCATTCCCCCGGCTCCGAGTGTGCGCAGCAGCGTGTAACGCTCGGCGAAGGGACCGAGCGGCAGCGACGCCACGACCTCCCCGTCGTCCTTGGCGTCCACGTCGAGCGCGGGGCTCACGTCGAGCGGCTCGACCAGGCCGAAACGCAACTCCCGGACCGGAGGGCTGGCCTCGGCGGGGTCGAGCGGGGGGAACGGACTGTCGGCGAGGGCGGTCACGGAAAAGGTCCGGGCTCTCTCAGGGAGGCGGCGGTAGCTTGGGGTAAAGGGACTCGACGTCCTGGTGGGCTTGCCCGACCAGGGGCCGATCGCCGTCGAGGTCGTCGCGGTCGGGCCAGGTGACAAACCCACGCTCCACTGCCCCGGCGAGCCGGTTTCGACAGCGACAGCCGTTGCCGGGGTCAATGTGTTCGCAGATCGGCGTGAGCGAGTCCCTCAAGTCCCGAAGGGCGCGCCCGCCGTTGGTTTTCACCGCCTCCACGGTGCCGAACACCTCGGCGATCTGGTCGTCCGACAGACCCAGGATCCAGCGGAGGACGAAAGCCGCGCGTGGGCCCGCAGCGAGGTTCCCCAGCGTGACGGTCAAGCATTTCCGCTGTAGCTCGCGCTGGAGCACATGCAGCCGACGGACGTCGCCGCGGATCAACGGGTGCTCTATCCCGAGCTGCGTCGTCCCGTCGAAGCGGCCCAGGCCCTCGTCCAGGTCAATCGGCTTCTCACGCGGCGTCATGAACCACCGCACCACGACAGCCAGCCGTGCCGTCAGGGGCGACGTGGGTTCCAGGCGCGGGTTCTTGCCCTTGCCCAAATGATCGCGCCGGCCCCACACGCCAGATGGCTCCGCGGTACTCTGAAGCATCGCGCGCCCCGCTTGCTGTGAGCCGGCCATCCAGGCGGCGAACAGCACCACAAGCGGGTGCTCGCTGTCTGCGGCGGCCTCGTGAGGGGCTGCGGCGGAGCCCGAGGCTTCAGGGGTCGGGGTTTCCATCGACGTCCGATGTTGCAGCGGAAGCGCGCTTCCGTCCAGCCGGCCAGCCGGCTGGGGAGCGGACGCGCACCCTGGCCAGGCCAGGAGCGGCTATCCTCGGTCTATCATCGGCCCATGCTCTGGTCAACCGCTGTTTGCGCGCGCAGCCGCGGGGCGCGCACCCGCCCACCACGCTAGCCCCAAGCACGGCGTGCCCATCGCGCCATCTCACGACCGGCGACCGCCGGCGCGATCTCGCGGCACAAGCCGGAACCCTTGCGGCAGCGTCGACGCGTCCGGTACCGTCCGCGCGGTGTCCTTCCCCCTCACAACCGAGGAATTGGCGAAAATGGCCAATCTCACCGTGCCCACCATTCGCGAATGGCGAAAACTCGGGCTATTTGTCGGGATCAAGACGACGAAGAAGGGTGGAAGCGGTGGGGTGCGGATCTTGTGGGCGGCCTCGGCTGCGGACAGGGTGGCGGAGATCGTGAAACTCAAGGGCGAGGGTTGGGGTACCGACGCACTGCGCGAGAAGTTCGCGGCAGAGGCGCAGGCGGGGCAGAACCGCTAGTCACGCGCGCACGGGAGAGCCTCTCCGCGGGGCCCGCGGTGCCCAGGATCGACGAGCCTGCCGGTCCGCTCAGGCGCCTTCTCTTGGTCGGCGCCCGGTGACCGACGGCGCAGGTGGCGACGGAGGTGGACCCGAGGTTGTCAGCGGCGTGGGAACCTTCGGTTGGGGGTCGTCGCGGACTGCAGCCCTCCGAAGACTGAGCGCATGCGCGGCCGCCTGCCCCGCTGATGCGTTGTCGTCTCGCGGGAGAGCGTGCTAGGTTGCCGACATGTCCACCAACGACGAGATCGCAATTGCCTCCGAAAACCCTTTGGAACAAATCTGGCTGCATCTCGCAAAAATGGAGAGCGTCGCTCTAGCACGTAAGGCAATCCTTGAACGAGCACAGCGATGCGGTTCTCAACTTTCAGACGATCTACTGGGACGGAAAGCGGTCGGTTTGGCATACACACTCAGAAACGCTCGAGATTTTCTTGAAGATCCCACTCGATCACATACGAAACAGATTCTTAATTCGTACTACGGTATGTTTTCTTTTCTTAGCGCCTTGTTGATTGCCAACCCTCGCAATCAGTACGATCTGGCAGGAGCAGAAAAAGCAGGGAAATACGGGCATGGACTGCAATCCGCCGAAGACAGTACAGCATCTTTTCCAGCCTCTCAGAAAGTCTACGTTAGCAACGACGGCCTCTTTAACTACTATCTGAAGGACGTTGGTTTTTCTGATGCAGAGCTGTCCCACGTGAAGTTTACCTCGCGGGTCAAGACGTTGCCCACACAACCTGAAGAGGTTAGCAAGCTCTTGAGCTTGGACGAACTTCTCGCAAGAATCCCCGAGCTGTCTTCGTTCTACTTTGAGGTCTCTGGCCGACGGCCGTTGACCGCCCAGGTGTCTTACGGCCTTCTCGACAATCGTGCAATGAGCCAGCCGAGTCAGCAGCCGCCACCGCTGCCGAAGACTTGGCTGAGGGTCGACGTAATCGGCAACTCTCCTGCGACCCCGGAGGAGCTTTTTCGCCACTTGGCGATCCCACTCACCGAGGCCAAGTTCCCGGAGCGTGTAGACTCCCATGAGAGGCCATCCGTCATGGGAGCGTTGCAGGCGGAAATAGCAGAAGGTAAGTACTGGTTTGATTACATTGATTTGTATGGCTCTGCCGCCTGTCCCAATTTCTGGGTCAAGCCGTTGTGGGCAAAGACATCGGACATGTTGTGCATCCATTTTTGCACCCTCTACATGTTGAGTATCATGGTCCGCTACAAGCCGAAGCTCTGGCGCGAGATTACCGAAGGGGAGAACAACGAGTACTTGGCGCTAATTCGCTCCTATTTGGCTGTTGTTCATCGGGCTGTGCCTGAGCTTGTCCTGTCGGGGATTCTGGACCGCCCCGTCCGCGCGGTTGTGCCGGGGTCCATCTACGCGTAGCCGGGCCTCCGGCTTGGCGACCGTCGTTCGTTACTCGGAGATCGAGACGGTCCTCCTCTGCTGCCCCCGCCGACGAAGGTGTCGCAAGGGTCGCCTGGCGGCGTCTTCAACCGCTTTCCCGCGTGGGCCATCGACCGTGCGCGCTTCGTGGCCCAGCGCCGAGCGGCCGGCTACACGACGGTCAAGGTGTTGGCGATGCTGGCCGAGCTGGACGCGCGCCAGAGGCTCAACCGGCCCGAGACGAAGAAGGGGCGTGGCATCGGCAGAAAGTAGCGCCTCGGAAGGGTTCACGTCACGACGCTGTCCGTGGAACGGATACTGCCGATAACGCGTCAGGGCGGACGCCAAGGTTTAGGCCATACTATCCGGCTTCCTCCGACCAGCCACCTCGCAATACTCGGCGGATGGTCGAAGCTGTGCTCGTACTCGCCACGCTCGGCAAAGATCAATGTAACACTCCAACAGAGCGCAGCGCCGGACGAGATGTGCGGTGCCAGCCACTGGCGACGCACGAACAATTCCCCCCCGACTCTCGAGCCTGCGCCAGGAAAACTTCTCTCGCACAGTTCGTCGTGCCAGAATCGGTAGTGACCGATCGATTCGTCTCCAAGTGTCAGAGTGACGCGATCTACCGCGGTGTTGATCGACGGCGAGCCGGCAAAAAGCCATGCCGCAGGAACGTGGAGACCACGCGACTGGCGTCCGGGCATGAGCCAATCCTGGGTCTCTGGCTGGAGGGTCCAGACCAGCGGAGCAACGAGCCAGTCACCGAGCTGCCGCGAATATTCTGTGAAGGTTATGTAACTTCCAGGCACAGTCAGGCGAGAAGGTATCGGTCGACAGATCACCCGCGGCATTCCTACGAGCTCCTCCACGGTCGGCCTCAGGGCACCTTGAGCCGACTGGAGAAATGCCTGGATGATAAGCTGGACGCTCACTCGTGGGTCGGCCCCGACTGGCCCGGCGGCGAACAGCAGTACCTCTTCGCCGATTGGATCTGCGCCTTCAAGATACTCAGATACAGTTTTGCCGACGACTTCGCCCAACCGCTCTTTCCCGCCGGACTTACCCGGGTACGCCGGCCACCAAGCGGGTCGTACGCTGGGACGGACGGCCCACAGCATCGGGTCCGCCATTGGCGCGATCCTAAAGGTCTGGAACTCGGCCCGGTCGACGCCAAGCCCGTGCTCGTCGATGCACCAGTGCAGCGCCCGCAGGTACGCGGAGCGTAGTAAACAGGACACTCGGTCGCTGATTGGCAGCGTGGGAATTTTGAAACTTCCGCGAAAATGGTAGATATCTTTGGCCGCTAGGGCGAGTCCGACTTGTTCCGCGAGCGCAGCCGCCTCCCACTCCCACTGTAGCGAGAACGGCATTCCCTCGTCATCCCATTCCTTGGCCCATTGGCGAAAAATAGGCGCGAGGTGTGCATCGACGATCTCATTGAAGTCCGCGATTCGCGAAAAACCTGCCGTCGGCTGCCCGGAATGACGTTTTCGATATTCGAGCAACTCGGCGTATAGCTGCCCTTCGGCTCCGAACTCTCGCAGCAGGACATTCAGACCGAGCGACGGTATCAGGTCGTCCGGACGAACGATCGCCATGCAAGTCTCGTCGGAAATGCCGTGTGCAGAACGCGCGAGCAGCAGCACGAGTAGGAGCATGCAAGAGCGGGCTTCGAGAGCCTCAGCGGCGTGCCAATCGAGTAGCGCTGTGGAGGTTTCCTCGCGCGTCTCGTCGGCGGCCAGGAGTGCAGCTACTGATGATGCTGCACGCTCCTGTACCATCCGCGACGGGCAGTCGAGGCGATCGAGCAGCAGGCGGAGTGACAGCGGGAGCCTTGGATGAGCAGGGGTCAAGGCCGGCTCGGGGAGCCGCATGTTGGCGGCCAGCCCAGCGCCCCAAGCGACCGCCGCATCGATGACGTCGTCTGCATGGCTCGTTTTGCCGACCGCGGCGAGGAAATGGACCATTCGCTCGGCACTCCAACTAGCCCGGATTTCTCACCACGGATAGGTGGGGCCCGCCAGGCGGCTGCCAGGCGGCGTGGCGGGAGATTGTTGGATGCCGTCGACGTGAGCCGCGAGGCCGCGCTCGTTAGGCTCGGGGCTGGCGCGAGATCGAGCTGTAAGAGGGATTACAAAGCTGGCTACGCGTTTTGGGTGACCTGAGCATAAGGACAGACGAACCCCGGCGCGCAGCGAAGCGCACCATTGTGTGACGGATGGCGAGGGCCGTCAGCGTCTCATGACGTGATGGCGGTGGAGGTTCTCGAGGACGCGCCACCACACGTGCTGGAGTGGGAAGACTGAGCTTAGGGAGACGCGGATCCTGCGGACCGATGCGGTGACGATGGCGCCGATCTTGAGCAGCCGCGTGCGGATCGTGGAGACTTGGGCGTGGGCGAGCTCGGTGCCGGCGAGGGCGAGTCGGCGGAGCTCGTTGAGGATCATGTAGGCGACGGACGAGAGCCACAGGCGGAGCTGGTTGGCGCGCAGCGTGTGGGCGCTGGTGCGGTCGGCAAAGAGGCCGAGCTGCTGCTCCTTGATCCGGTTCTCCATGTCTCCGCGAGCGCAGTAGAGGTCCTCGTAGAGCGAGCGCGCGTCGTACTCGTCATGCGAGAGGTTGGTGGTGACGAAGCGCGGGTTCTCCTTGTCCGTCGTGTACTCCGCCTTGCCGACCACCCGGCGCTCTCGTGACCACGTCCGGTTGGTCTCGTAGCGAAAATCCTTGAAAACGCGCGCCTCCTTGCCGGTCTGCTCGGAGATGGCGCGGGCCTGCTTCATCTCGTCCTCGATCTCGACGATCAGGCGCGAGTTCTTCTGCAGGCCGAGGACGAAGAAGAGGCCGTTGTCCTCGCACCAGCGCATGACCTCGTCGCGGCAGAAGCCAGAATCGCCGCGCACGATGACCCGGACGTCGGGCCAGCGGGCGAGGATCTGGCTGACGATCCTCTCGAGCTCCTCGACCGCGCCGCTCACTGGCTGCTTGTCGGCGGTGTTCAGCGCGGCGCCGAGGAGGAAGTCGCCGCAGAAGACGTACAGCGGCAGGTAGCAGTAGCTGTCGTAGAAGCCGTGGAAGAAGCGACCCTCCTGCTTGCCGTGTACGGGGTCGTCCGTCGCATCGAGATCGAGGACGATCTCGGCGAGCGGCCGATCGTGCGCGGCGAGAAATGTGTCGACGAAGAGGCGCTGGATGCCGTGGTCGTCGTAGCTGATCTTCTTGTAGCGCTCGTCGCCGGCCACCGTGGGCTTCGCCAGCTCCAGACGGTTCAGCGTGCTCTTGCCGGCCAACGCGTGACCCCGGTCGCGTTCCCGCTTGCGCTGTTCGCCGGTCGGATCGATCTTGCCTACCGCCAGCGCGAGCAAGGCATCATCGCGGAGCATGTCGTGGTCGTTCAGGTCTTCGTAACCACACAGCAGGCCCAGCACGCGCTGCGCGAGCAATTCCTCGACGGTGTGCTCGACGCGGCTCGGGTCGCGGTGGTCCCGGAAGCAGGAGGCGAAGTCCCGGAACACACCTGAACTCTCGGTCAGCTCGCGCAGCAACAGCAGGCCGCCGTCCGAGCTGACCCGTCCGCCGTCAAAGGCGCCCTCGACACGTCTCCGCCCGGCCGGTTGAAAATCGAACTCGGTGCGGATACACCTTGTCGTGTTCCGGCCGTACCCCTGGGTGGTCAGCAATCGTTTCACACCCGCTCGAACTCGGGAAGTACGGCCGGAATTCCTTCCCGTGGTGAGAAATCCGGGCTAGGTGCGCCGTCAATTCTCCGCCAATGCGGACGCGCCGTTTGCGCGATGAACTCTAACCACCTCGTCGGGAAATGGTTGTAAATCATATCCCAGATCCACCGTATCTCGCTGAGCGAGTACATGTACAGTTGCCATCCGTACAAGGCGTCGTGGTACGCGACCAACCACTCCCAGGCCGCTGCCGGGCCCCTCCGCTCGCGCGCCAATTCGACGACGAGCTTCGGGGTCTGCCTCTCGTGCGGGCGACCGTGCGTGTTCCTGTATTCGGTGAGAGCCGCGAGCAGTCCGTCGGGATCTACGCGATGCCAATAGGTTGTCCAGGCCGCGATGTGATCGTCACCGAAGTCCCGCGCGTCGTGAACTGCTTTTATGAATTCGGACAGTCTCGGCGGCGAATATTCCGCTGGGTCGGGCAACCGCCGCTGCCCGTGGTCATCCTCGAGTCGGTCCGACCCTCGATCCGATCCCTCCATGGAAACGGCCTCCCGACCGCAGAACGCGAGTATCCTTGCGAGGATGTCCCGTGCCGCGAGGTCGCCTCCTTGCGCACGCCCCTGAAGTGCTTGCAATGCCTCCTCGTGAACGAGGATTTGCCCCAGCGCCTTATCGTACGCCGACGTCAACGGACCCTGCCTCGCCCAGCGGGTGAAGTATGACTCCACGTCCCAGTGATGATTCTCGCGCTGAAGCGCTCTCAGGTACGGCACAAGTGATTCGCAAGCGACCTCCTCAAGCAACTCAGCCAACTCGCCAGGGAGGTATCGCGTGTGATCCCGGTCCGTGATCTCATTGATCACCTGCACCACCGGGGAGATCGCCGCCAGACGCGGCAAGGTGCGGTTCTGGTTCGCGTTTGGCGCTGTCCGCACGCTCTCGAGTACGTCCCTCAGGACGAGATCTTTGTGATATGATTGCGCGCAGCGAGAAATGCGATGGCTTGAACCTCCTCACGCGGCTCGTGATGGATGGTGCAAAACTGCGCAAGAATCGCGTACTCTTCCGCTCTGGTGTGCAAGAAATCCCTGCCGTTCGCCAGGCGGGTACGCTCGTGGGCGATTAAGAGCTTCGCTGCGTCGGAGTCGCCCATTCGCAGTCTGCGCTCGACGCGATCGTCGATCCACGCACGCGTGGACGTCCAGCCGCTAGCGAGAGCCGCCTCAATGACCCCATTGTTGATGGACCAGTGCTTGGTTACCGCATAGTAGAGATCCTCCAGATCCTGCGCGATTGCGACGACGACCTTTCTCACCTGCTCCGGCCGTACTAGGCTATGTCCGAAATCCCGAAAACGCCAGTTTCTTGGAGACATCGGGATTTCTTGATCTGGTCGGGGACATGACGCCCCGCGTTCCCCGCCACCAGCTCACGGACGACCAGTGGAACCTGATCGCGGACCTGTTTCCGACTCGCAACTGCAAGACGGGACGGCGCGCGAGAGATCGCCGGACGATCCTGAACGCCATCTTTTGGGTGCTCCGCACAGGAGCGCCGTGGCGTGATCTTCCGATCGAGTTCGGTCCATGGTCGACCGCGTGGGACTTCTTCAACAAGTGGAACCAAGACAGGACGTTCGACGAGGTGCTGCGACGACTCCGCAGCTGCGTGGTTTCGCATGACGACCCCCCCGCTGAGCTCTGGTGCATCGACGGCACGTCGATCCGCGCGGCTCGCTGCAGCAGCGGCGGGGGGAAAATCGACGAACCCAGAAGAACCGAAGGATCACGCGCTGGGGCGCTCCCGGGGTGGCTGGGGCACGAAGATCCACATCCTGTGTGACGCACACGGACACCCCCTCCACTTCCATCTCAGCGCCGGCCAGATCCACGACCAGACGATGGTCGACACCTTGCTCTGCGGCGCCGATGAGACTCTGCACGACGAGCACGGGACACCGATGGCTTGGCCCGTCGCGCTCGCCGGCGACAAGGGTTACCGAGCGAACTGGGTCGACCAGTACCTGTTGAAGCTCGGCATCAAGCCCGTAATCCCGAGTAAGGAGAACGAGGACCGCTCCCTTCGACCTGTCGCATTCGACAAGGCCGTGTACCGGCGTCGAAGCATCATCGAGTGCCTCATCGGCTGGCTCAAGGAGTCACGCCGGATCGCTACCCGGTTCGAGAAGAAAGCCATTAACTTCGGTGCGATGGTTAAACTGGCGTTTATCCACCGCTACCTGCGCCTGCGTGCTTCATGCGCGATTTCGGACATGGCCTAGATGGTTCTCAAAACCGCGGACTTCGAGAAAGAACGGCTCGATGGCCTTGAGCCGGCCAAGCCACCAGGCAGCGCCACCCCCCTCCTCTGCGACAGCGGCGGACGCGCCTGCCTCGGCGAGTTCGCCGAGCAAGGACAGAAACAACGACACCTCGGTTGCGCTCGGCCTGAGACCTGTCGGTTCGGGCGGCTCGCGCTCTTCAATAGCGCAGGCGAGACACGCGAAGAAGTAGCTGCGCGCTCGTTCTACGAACTTGCTCTCTTCGCGGCGAGGCTCATCGCCGCTTTCAGCGAACGATAGCGCACGGGGCAAGTCCATCGTGGTCGCCTTCGCGCGCCCCACCCACGATCGGTGGCAGCGGAAGAGCCCAGATTGTCGGGCCTGTGGGGTGTTGATCCAGCGATCGGGATCGAAGCCTTCCCGGCAGCCGAGCCTCACAATCTCGTCGGCGGCCTCCGACGGCGCGCCCCTTGGGTGATTGGCCAAGAACCGGAGCTCCTCCCGCTGCGGCTGGGTGGGCCCTCCAACGATGCAGTGTACGGCGAGCGCCCTCACGTAGCGTTCGGAAGAGCACCACCTCGGCTCTTCATCGTAGCTCCCGAGGTGGCGCCGGAATGGTCCCTCCGCTGGGTCGTCGAGGATTGCCGCCAGCAACGACGGTAAACGCTGCTCGAGAAGCGCCAACGAGCCGTCCGCACGATTTCCATGATAAGCGGAAGTGCGCCAGAGATCTGCGCAGCCGAGGAATAGCTCGCGGCAGATGTCGAGCTTTTCCGCCTGAAAGGCCACCTCAGAGGCTGCCACGATTTCATCAACAGACGCTTTGCTCCGGCGGGACGCGAACAGGTTGAGTTCAAGGTTGAGGTTGCGCGGCTCGCACGCTCGCAGCGCCTGCCAGGTTAGTCTTCCGAGGACGTCGGTCGCATCGGCAGCGGCGTGCAGGTAGTCGTCAAGGTAGTGCCGCTCTGTCGCTTTTCCCAGATCGCCCGACTCGAGGGCGGCCCATCCGCTCGCAGCCACCACACCGGCAATATCGGCGCGGCTACGGCCGGCGACCAGCGATTGTACACACCAATCGAGTGTGGCGGACGAGATCAGGGTCTGGTTGTCCCCGGCTTCGGCCCGCAGTTCCCACGCGTGTCGCCATCGCCAGTACTCGGGTGCATTAGTCTCGATCCATGCGATCACGCGTGGGCGAAGCGCCTCCGAAGCCGCTTGGTGTTCGGGGAGGGCCCGGACGAAGGCGCGCAAACTCTCGTGGAAGGCAGTCGTACCGGCTCGTGATGCTCCGAGTACGTGCCGGACCGAACGCTCGGCATGCTCAAGGCGTGGGATGTCGCCCTGGGTGGCAAGACACTGTATCAGGCCATTACGGGGCCAGGCCCAATCGAATTTGGCGAGCAGGTGGAGCAGTTGGTGGCCCTCCGGGGTGATGTTGTCCCAAAGTCGCTGATAGTAACTCGCTACAGGGCTGTTTGGCTCGAATCGAGGGAGCGCCCGAACTCGGGCGGGACGGAGTCCGACCCCGGTCTCTCGGGCGGCATTCAGAGTGTAATGCAGGATCAGTGGGTGACCGCTTGCCGTGTCGTTGAAAGCAGCAGCCAGTTCGTCGAGCATCCATTCTGATGAGTGCTCAGGGCCCGGCAAACCGAGTTCGTCCGTATAGTACTCGATCCATTTGCGAACCTCACTCAGGCTAAGGGGTGGAACCTCCAGCCATCGCTGGCGCGGGCAATGTTCGCGCAGATTCGGCGGAATGAGCGCCATGTCGACGGCCTGAGTTCCGATGACGAGGACGACCCCCTCTGGGATTGGCAGAAGTAGGTCGAAGAGACGGCGAAGTTCGTCCGCACTCCCAGTGTCGCGCCAAACATGATCGAGTCCGTCGACGATGACGACCAATGGGCTCATACCGGCTCGCCCGAGACCCGCGGACGCCAGGTACTGCGGCAATCTTTCCGCCACGGGGTTCGCACTGTCGGTTCCTGCTACGAGCTGCGCGTACGACGTACGCAACTGTCCGAGGAGCGCCTCGGCGGCCGTGCCGCATGCGGTTCGGAACCGGGTGGGATCGGTAAGCGAAAGAAAGTAGTGGTGTCGCACAACCGGCACGCCAGCGTCGTGAAGGCGGCCAACCAGCCAGCTGAGATACGTACTCTTTCCGGCCCCAGGGCTGCCCGTGACTACGACGACACGCTCCTCGCTACTCGAGATCCGGGGCCAAACTTCGCGGTCGCTCCATTCCTGGGGAGCGACGTAATCGTCCGGCACGGCGAAGCTTTGTGGGATGAGGGGTGGGATGTGCCATAGCGCAGCTTGCCGTCGCGCCTGGCGTCATCGAGCGAGGTCTTCCACTTCTGCAGTAGCGAGGGCTTCGGGCCTTTGGTTCCCTTCTCCCGTGTCGTCAATGCCTCCCAATCCCAGGGAACCGCAGGGTTAGTGCCGAACTTCACCTGTAACATGCGATGGGTGCCGTCGCGGAGTTCCGCTTGAATGTCGTCAAGTGAGCCGTCCATCGTCTCCAGGCGGACCCAGCGGTAGCGTTCTGGTTGTTCCAGCCATTGAACAAGGACTTCGGCCGACTGAAGATCTTGATACTCGTCGCCTGTGCGACGTGCTCCGGATGCCGTGAAGGTCACGCCGCTATCTCCTCGTTCGGGTGGTTGTTCGGGTCCCTTGCACCAACGGGCACACGTGCATGTTCAGACGGTACACCATAAGGGCCGAGCGGCGGTCGAGCTTCTCCCGGGTCGGCTCAGGGATCAAGGAGCGAAAACACGCATGCGCCAGCCTCGACCGTCGCTTCGCCGCTTCCATAGCCGATTTCGAATCGTGGACAAACCCGACTTCGCACCGCAACCCTGCTCGAAAACGAGCATTCTTTCGTTCCCATAGGTGGGGCTTTCAAGTTTCGGTAAAGGCTCTGCGCAAATTTGCGCAATTGGAAAAAAGCATCCTCACAAGATGAAGACTGCTCGCAGAGTTGCCGCACCCGATGAGCGCCGCCATTCTGGCTACGCCGGGCACGTCGTCCGGACCCCGACACCAGTCCGGAGCAGGATCATCAGGAGATCCGGATAATGAACTTTACTGGAACCGAAACATTGGATGAAGTATTGGCGGCTGTTCTCACGGCCCACGACAAGATCCCCCTTACGGAGTTCCGTCTCTTGTTCAGGAAGGAAGGAGAAGATTGGGTTGTTGCCCTAGACAGCGAAGGGCGTAAGAGGGCGGCTCCGTTCCGAGATACGAACGGACAGCAACGCCTTGATCTTCGACCAGGCCAAGTCGATCGGGGCTGAGGTCGGGAGAGTAGGCGGCAAGTACAGGGGCGCCGCGCCGTAGGACTCGATGAGTTGCTTGCGGCCGCGGCCGTCGATGGTCGTCGCGGCATACAGGTGCATCCTGAACGCCGAACTGAGAGCGGCGGCCGACGTGGATGCCTCAAAGGCGTGGTGCGCGCCCAGTTCATCCGGCTTCGTTGGCTCCGTCGCCGCAAGGCGGCGTGCCACGATCGGATGATTTGGGTGCGAAAGCTGCCCAGGCGGCTGCCGCTCGCGTCGGTCCGGCCGCGCGGGCGCCGGGGCTGAGGCGGGCGCCACCGCGGTCGCGCGCACTACCATCCTCACCTGCCCGGGCTACCACCTCGACCAGCACTGGGGGCCGCTCATCAACGTGCCCCGCAACGCGATGGGCGACGAGCAGTACCGGCAGGCGATCCTGACCCGCATGCTGGCGCTCCGCACCGCAGGCACCTCGACGCAGCTGATGTACATCGTGCGCAAGGTCGTCGGCGGCAAGCCGACGATCAAGTTCTCGCCGTTCTACCCGAAGGCCTGGGTCATCACCGTGCTGGAAGCCGAGCCGGCGCTGCTGCAGCTCATCGCGCCGCTGCTCGGCCGAGCGGGTCCCGCTGGCGACGGCCCAGCAGGCGATGGGGCAGGTCGAGCTGCTCGACCTGCCGGTCCGCGGGCTCGCTTTCGTTCTGCGAGTACGCGCGGCTCTGCGCCCTCTGAAGCATAATTTGCGGTAGTCTTTGATGACTATGGGTCATAGCCCGCTGAGAGCGGGCTTGCTGAGCGGGCCCGGACGGGATATTCTTGCTTTATGAAAGCATGGCGTCTAACTCTGTGCGCGATGAGTGGCTTCTTGGCCGCAATGGTTCTCCCTGGCCGAGATGCTCATGGTGATATCGACAATTGTATTGATGTGGTGATGGTTGGTGCGATTGGAGCGCATCTGGCGACCGACCTGTGTGTGAATGACGTGGTGTCCGATGTGTATGGTGCCACGCCGGCCGAAGACCACGCTTCGGTAAAGCGTTATGGCCGTTGTGCAATTCGCCCTGCTGGTCGAGGGGGGCTGTGTGCCGGACGGGTGTTTATCTCTAACGGTGGACTAAAGGTGTATCGTGTATTCGGCTTCCCGGCAGGCAAATCTAGCGGGTGGTGGTCGTTAGAAATGCCGATGGAAGAAACCTTGAGTGAGTATAGAAGCAAAAACGTTATTTGTAAAGAGTGGAACTCGGGGAAGAAAGTTAGGATCTGTCAGCTCAAGGCTGGCGTTCCTTTTGTGATCGGGCCGGGTCAGAGCACGGACTGCGAGATCGGGAGCTTAGGATATTCGCCCAGAAACCAGGTCTGGATTCCTAAGCCAGAGACCGGCTTTGAGGTTTTTGAAGGAGAATGCGAAGAGAAGACCTTGCTCTGGACCGACGTCCCCGGACCGGAGCGGCAAGAGCTAGGCGCGGCTCTTGAAGTCGACGCGACGGGCGACTAGGCGCAGGTCATGGCGACCAAGCCCGTCGACAACCTGCCCGAGTGGGCCGACAACTCGGACGGCGGCAACTACCTCGGCGGCCCATACGCGGGCCAGCGGGCGTAGGCATTTGTGTGCCAGAAGGTCGAGCTCGCTGTCCAAAGAACGCGGTTCGGACCGCCGCAGTTCCTCATCTAGCGAATTGCCATGCCAGTTCCCGGACGGGGTTCATAATCATGCGGCGGACCGCGTACTGACGGGCTCGGGCCCCGATCTACTAAGCGTAAGCGCCCTCGGAGATCGACGACGAGAGCCTTCGACGATCGCGGGCGCGCCTCGCCGCCGACGTCTTCACGTCACGCTAGCGAAGCGAGGCCTGGTGCCGATTGCCCCCAGATGTGGCATGTCCATTCGGCCTCAGGTCCCCCCCCGGGGGGGCCGTGAAATCTGCTCGCCGCGCGCTAGAATGGAGAACCGACAACCCAGCAGGAGTCTGCACTTTGAAACGCGCCTTGAAATACCTGGGCCTCAGTTGCGTGCTTCTCTGCAGCTTCAATGTCCACGCCAGCGCCGTCCGGTTGGGGCTCGAAGAGCTGACCAGCATCGGTAAAAGAGTGCTCAAGAGATTGAAGACCGGCGGCGAAGGTGCTCTGAATGGCGCTACCCTCAAAACAGCTCTTGAGAAGGAATTTGCACCAGGCGGTAGGCTTGCGCATCTCAAGAATGTCGACTCCGACAACCTTACCCCCAGCCAATGGAAAGATGTCCACGATGTGATGGCAAGCCTTGCCAGGGAGCCTCACTATTCTGATTATTGCGGATCTTGCGTCTCGCGCGGCAATCCCGCGTTCACAGCGGCCGTAGTCTCCCCCCCCACGGTTAGGACTGGAGACTTGAAGTGGATTATTGAAGCCGTTCCCCAGACTCTTGAGGCACTCCAAGATTCGCTCAAGGCTCACTCCCGGGGAAAAACTTCAATCGCCTTAGCATAAAAGAGTTGCGTCGGATTTGGTTGGTCGGCCAAATTCGAGCTTCAGCCCAAGGAGAAAAGAGGTTGTTTATCGATCGCCTCTTGAAATTCGTGGATGTCGAAGACGGAGACGAGTTGCTGGCCATGGCCCTCCTTGAGTTGGACTTGGTGACCGTGAAGGGCGTGTCAAGCGACCTCAAGCGAATCTTGAGAGAGAATCCAGACGCCTCACCTGCACAGCTCAAGGTTCTCTTTGAAAAAGCCTTAGCCAATAAAGGAAACGGTCACGAGGTCGATGGTCGGATGACCAGTATCGCCAGTACGTTTTTTGCCAAAAAATGCTTTGGCCTCCAAGGGAGGAACTAGGGCCGGCCGCGACGACTGTACCGCGCAATGACGACGGCGCGGAAGGCCGCAAACCCGTCGCAGCGCTCGATCGAGATCGACGAGAAGAGAGGCGCTGCCGAAGGCGTCCTCGGACCGCGAGCAGTACCATTCTGGGCAAGCTGCCCGGCTCGCTGACCGAGGAGCTGCGTGGCTGTCGCGTGGACCAGCCTGCTTCCAGGTCACTCCGACAACCACGCCACCGTAGCGCTTCTGGTGGGGGCATCGCGCTGGTGACGATGAATGTTCCTGCGAACACGTCATGTGTCGCTCAGGCCACCCGCCAGGCGCTGCGCTCGCCACCAGCGCCACGTCGATTGCAACCCTTCGGCGAGCGAGATCCGCGGCGACCATCCGAGCTCGCGCGCCGCGTGGGTACCGTCGGCAAGCTCGCGGAGGGTTTGCGGGGTGCGCTGGAGGGTGTGCCGGATCGTGCCGCCCCCCGCGAGGGCGATGATCCGCCGCGCGAGGTCGAGGGCGCTGATCTCCTCGGGCGCGGCGAGGTTGACGGTGCCGCGGAACCCGGCGTGGCGCACGACGGTCGCCAGACCGTCAGCGACGTCGTCGACGTGCATCGGCGAGCGCGTCTGTCGCCCGTCGCCGTGGACGAGCAGCTCACCCCGCTCATCGGCGGCGCGCATGAAGCGGGCGACCGCCAGGGCCTCGCGCATGCCCGGGCCATAGACCCCCGGGAACCGCACGATCGCCGCGTCGAGTCCGAAGCTGGCCACCATCCCCGAGACAACCTGTTCAGCCGCGAGCTTGGTCTGCGCATAAATTTCGGTGGGGTTGGGGACGGCGCATTCCGGAGTCGGGTAAGTGTCCTGATTACCGTAGACGCACAAAGTCGAGGCGAGGACGAGCCGGCCCTGGCGGCGGCGGACGACGTCGGCGACGCAGGCGGTGCCGAGCACGTTGATGCGTGTGGCCTCGACCGGACGCTCGCGTGCTTCGTACAAATCGGCATAGGCGGCGAGGTGAACGACGGTATCGCCAGGTTCGATAGCCGAAAGCAGGGCCCGCTCGTCGCAGACGTCGTGGCCGTCGTGGAGGTCGAACGGGAGCGCCGGATAGCCGTTCGCGGCGAGCCGGCGTACGAGGGCGGCGCCGATGAAGCCGCGACCGCCGGTGACGACGACGCGCCGAGGGGCATTGCTGGACGGTGACGACACGCGCATGTCCTGTCCCAGAAGGGTGAAAAAGAGGCTGCCGGGTCCCGCCGGGGGCGTCAAGAGTCCGCTTTTCTCCTGGCGAGCGCTCGGATATGCTGGCGTCCCGCCATGGAGCTCAATCCGGCCCAGCTCGAGTCGTTCGCTGCCGCGGGTTACCTCGTCGTCGGTCCGCTTTTGCCACCGGAACGCGTCGAACGTCTGCGCGCGGCACTCGACGAGCTGTGGAACGCGTGGTCGGCCGAGCTCGGGGTCTCGCGCGCGGCCTACTGCCGGGTGGTATCGCAGTGGACCAACCTGTGGGAGTCCCACCCGGCGTTCGCCGAGCAGCTGCGCGACCCGGTGTGCACGGCGATGGCCGCCAACCTGATTGGTTGCCGCCGGGTCCGAGTGTTCCACGATCACGTGATCTCAAAGCCGCCGGGGCAGTCCAGCGCCGTGCCATGGCACCAGGATTATCCGTACTGGCCGCTGCAGGCCCCGCGCGCCGTATCGCTGTGGCTGGCGCTGGACGATGCGACGCCGGAGTCGGGGTGCATGCACTTCATGCCGGGCGCGCACCGCGAGGGTGAGTGCCCGGCCGTCGATTTCCTAAACGATAGCAAGGACTGGGGGCCGCGGCGCTTGGCCGTGCGCGCGGTCCCGGTCCCGGCCGGATGGGGGATCTTTCATCACTGTCTTTCGTGGCACACGACGCCGGCGAACACGTCGGAGCGCCCGCGCCGGGCGTACATCTCGATTTACATGGACGCGGATTGCACCTACGACCCGGCGCATTCACAGTGGCACCCGATGAACGCGCGCGTGACCGTGCCGCCGGGCGGGGTGTTCAACGACGATAATTTTCCGATCGTCGGCGAGGCACCGTGACGACGATCAGCATGTTCTCGTCGAGCCGCGACCTGCGCGAGGGGCTCCACCGCTCCCTCTCGCTGATTCAGGCAGCGACCGGGTTCGGCGCCGAGGCGGACGCGCCGTGGTGGATCGCGGTACCGGAGGCGCAGCGGGCGGCGGCGGAGCGCGGCGACCTGAAGATCGAGTCCCTGGCGCCGCTGTTCACGACGCCGGAGCGCCACGCCCGGTTGCTGACCGCGTTCGCGCGGGTCGGCGCTGCACCGCCCCCGCCCGCGGAGACCCTCGCGGAGATGTTCGCCGATGCGGTGCTGTCGAATCGAGCGCTGGCGGCGCACGCGGGGCGCGATGTGTACGGGGCGAGCAACAAACGGCTGTGGGACGTGCTGGTGAGCCCGGTCGCGCAGGCCCTCGACGCGACGTACGGCGCGGGGCTGATGGGCGAGCCGAGCGGTGACGTCCGGGAGAGTGCGCCCGTGCCGGCGGTGCTGGACTTGCTGTCCCGACTGATGACATTCGACACCCGCCCCGAGGGGGCCGACCATGACGCCTGCGCGCAGTGTTTGGCGGAGTTGCTCGCCGCGCGCGGGTTCGAGGTCGAGCTGCGGCGGGCCGAGGGGCACGCGCCGATCATCACGGCCACGCGCGGAGCTCGCGGGCTCGACGGCGAGCTCGTGCTCTACGGGCATTACGACGTCTCGCCGGTTGAGCCCGGGCGAGCGTGGCGCTATCCGCCGAATCGATTGACCGCGGCGGAAGGGCGCCTGTGGGGGCGCGGGGTCGCGGACAACCTCGGACCGCTGGCGACGCGGCTGTGGGCGCTGGAGACGCTCACCAAGGCGCCGGCGCTGCGGTGGATCATTCAGGGCGAGGAGGAGCGCGGGTCGCCGCTGGCCCACCGTGTGTTCCCGGAGCTGCTGGCGGGGCTACGGCCGACGCTTTGGCTCGAGGAGACGGGCTACCATGATCACGCCGACGGGACGCTGCGGCTGCTCTCGCGCACGATCGGCGCGGCGCCAGACGCCAGCGAGGCGCCGGACGCTGCGCTCGAGCGCCTGCTGCTCGGGCTGCGGTTGCTGATGCGCAGCCGCAGGCTGGGGACCCGCGCGGAGACTCGCGGGCTCAACAAGGACGTCGTCGAAGGTGGCTGCCCGTTCAATCGCAACCTGCCGCCCGGAGCGCGTTACATCGCGCTCGGGATCAACGACTCGCGCGCGAGGATCCACGCCCCCGACGAATCGATTCCGGCGTGGACCGGAGGGCTGCACCGCGACGAGCTAGCGCTACTGTTCCGCTGGGCTCACCGGGTGGCTGGCGAATATGACCCGTGATCTGCCGGTGCTCTCGCCGCGGACGCGACGGGCGTACCTCGAGCGGCTCGGGGTGGCGGCGGTCGAGGTCGATCTCGCAGGGCTGACGGCGCTGCAGGTGGCGCACCTGCGGGCGCTGCCGTTCCACAACCTGTTCCTGCTGGCCGGCGAGGGCGCCGATCCGGGCCTGCCGTCGATCGAGGCCGCCGTCGAGGGCGCGCTCCGCGGCGAGGGCGGGACGTGTCACCTCCTGTCGCCCCCGTTCGTCGCGCTGCTGCGCGCGCTCGGCTTCGACGCCTGGCTGGCGGCGGGATCGGTGGGCGCCCCCGGCGATCACATCGTCGGCGTGGTCCGCCTGCGGGAGGGCCTGTTCGTGTGCGACGTCGGCAACGGACACCCGTATTTGCAGCCGTTCCCGCTCGCCGCCGACGAGCACGGCCAGACGGCGTACGGCTGGCAGTTCGCGTTCGGGCCCTGCCCACAAGGACAGGCGGGCGCGACGCACCGCCTCCGCCGGCGGCTCGCGGACGGGTCGTGGAAGACGGTCTATACGCTCGACCCGCGCCCGGTCGATTACGCGTCCTTCGCGGCGATCATCCGCGAGCACCACACGCGCGTCGGCTTCGGTCCGTTCATGACCGGGCTCCGCGCGGTGCGGATGACCGCGGACGTGTTGGTGACGCTCCGGGATCACCAGCTCGAGCGGTTTCATCGCAGCGGGCGGCTGACGAGCCGGCGCATGGTGGCCGACGAGCCGGCGATCGGGCGCGTGCTGGCGCGCTGCTTCGGCCTCGGGAGTGCACCGTGGCTGGCGGCACTGGCGGCACTCCGCCGGCGCCATCCGTTAAGTTGGGCGCTGCCGGTGGAGGTGACGGCGGAGCCGCTGCGCGTGCTGGCGACAGTCGGGGTCACCGATCGCGCGAGTGCGCTGTCCCGTCTCGGAAGCGGGCTGTTGCGAGCGCGTAGCCGGGCGGGGCTGGCCGCCGACGCGGTCGGCCTTCTGGCGCTCGACAACGGGGTGCAGGCGGGCGCGCTGGCGACGGAGGCGGCGGCGCTGCAGGCGGAGGGGTTGCCGACGATCGTGGTGCCCGCGGACATGGCGGCGGAGTGGCACGCGCGGCTGGTCGCGGGCGGCCTCGCGGCGGACTCGCCCGAGTCGCGGCCGCGCTGCATCGCCACCTGTCGCGCGCTGCAGGTCGCGGCGCTGTGGCGACATTTCACCGTCGAGCCGGGGCTCGGCGCGCTCCCCCGCGGCGGCTCGCCGGCGGTGTGGATGATCGACGACGATCTCGAGTTCTCGCGGCTGGAGGTGGAGGGCGACGGCCTCGCGCTACGGCCGGCCGACGACGTGCTCGTGACCGCGGCGTCGCTGCGGCGAGACCACCCGGAAGTGTCCGTGCTGATCGGCGGCACGACCGGCTGTCCGCCGGTGCCGGGGTTCACGATGCTGGCGTCGCAGATTGTCGATCTGGCGGCGCACGTCGAGCAGGCCGGGGTGTCGTCACCCGGTGCGCGGTATGTCCCGACGAGGCGGGATCGCGCGCGCACCGATTACCACTACGATCTCAGCGATCACGGACCGGCGTACCTCGAGGCGTTCTCGTGGGAGTCGATCGATGGCGCGCGGCTCGACACGCGCGCGGCGCTCCTCGCCCACCTACAAGCGGTGCCGGGGCTCGCGTGGGGAATGCCCTGTACGCGCCTGCTCGTGCACGACTCGGCGGCGCCGCTGGTGCCGACCACGGCGCGCGGCGGCAATGCGTTGTTTTTCGACCTCGACGCGCTGTTCGCGGCGCCGCCGCTTGCGCTGCGCTGCCGCGACGGGATCGTGACGCGGCGCGGCGACACAGTGTGGGGAGAGCTCATGGCCGGGCAGCCGGCGACGGTCGTCGTGCGCGGGCCGTTGTCGCTGCACCACGTCCGCCGCGCCGGCGATCACAGCGCGCCGCTCGTCGGCGCCCAGGGATCCCAGGGTGCGATGCGGCGGTTCGCGGAGGCGCAGCTGCGCGGCACGACGCTCGCGCGGCTCGTCGCGGTCCGCCGAAGCGGCGAGCGCGTCGAGGCGCTGGCGGTGCTCGCGGAGCGCACTCGCCGGCAGCGCGACGCGATGGCGTGCTTCTGGCAGCGCCTGTCGCGGCTGTCCGATTGGACAGCCGACCGCGCGGTGTGGTGGCACGACGGCGGAGAGGTGCTCGCCGCCCTCAAACAGGCCCTCGCCGCGCTCGCCGCCGTCGCCGCGACGACGGCGGAGCTCGGCGGGGCGACGGCCGAGCCAGCTGTCGCCGCGGAGCTCGAGGCATTTGCCGCGTCGATTCCGGCCGCCGTCGCGCGCTGGAAGGAGCTGTGGCGGTGAAGGTCTTGGCGACGATGGGTTACTTCGACGCCGGCGGCGACGGAGCTCTGTGGGGCCTCGATCTCGCGACCGGTCGCGCGGACCTGCTCTTGCGCTACACGCCCCCCGTTGCCCTGCGCGTGCCGACGCGCGGCTTCACCGGCGGGTGTTGGGGCCCCGATGGGTCGCTCTACATCGCCGGGCACGCGGCCGTGTTCCGCATCGATCCGGGCCGGTGGGCCGTCGACGGGGTGCTGCACGTGCCGTCCTTCAACGACCTCCACCACGTCGCCGCTGACGACGAGCGGTTGTACGTCGCCAACACGGGCAGCGACGCGATCGACGTGTTCGCACGCGATGGGCGCTTTGTCGGCAGCCACCATCTCGCGCCCGGATGGCTGCTGGCCCGGCGAATGACCGGATCGACGCCCGGACGCGAGGTCGACGTCGCGGCGTCGCAGTGGGACGGCGAGCCGCCGCCAGGATGGACGCACGAGGCCGGGGACGACGGCTACCACACGCCGGTGGCCCAGCGCGTGACGACCCCATACTGGCGGTCGAAGCTGCCGGATCGCTTTCACCCGAATCACGTGTGTGTCGCCGCGGGGCGGGTGCTCGTCACCTGCCTCAACGACGGCTCGATCCGCGAGGTAACCGGCCTGACGACGGTCACGCATTTGCCAGGCACGTTTCCGCATGACGGGCTCCGGCGCGCCGACGGGCTATGGTTCACATCGATCGACGGCGGCATCTGGCGGCTGTCGGGGGCGCCCGAGTCGACCGGAGACAGGGCGGAGCGTGTGTTCGACGTGTTCGCGTCGACGGGTCACTGGGGGTGGTGCCGCGGGCTATGGATCGACGGCGAGGCGCTCGCGGTCGGGTTGACGGAGGTCCGCGCCGATCGTCTGCCGCGCCACCGCTGGTCGGAGCGAGCGCCCGCCGGCTCGGAGACGTCGGTGCTGTGGATCGAGCGGTCGCGGGGGACGCTGCGCGGCCGCGTCGATCTGACCGACCGGGCGCGGCACGCGAAAATCTACAGCATCCTGCCATGGAGCGGACGATGAGACCCATCATTGCGATCGTGGGGGGAGCCCACGCCCCCGCGCCGGTGTTGGCCGCGGCCGAGGCGCTCGGTCGTCTGGTGGTGGACGCCGGGTTCCGCGTGGTGACCGGAGGCTTGACCGGTGTGATGGAAGCAGCGTCGCGCGGCGGTCGATCGGCGCGCGGATGGTTCGAGGGCGCGGTGCTCGGGATCCTGCCGGGGCTGGATCCGGCGGCGGCGAATCCATGGGTCGACGTCGCCATTGCGACGGGCCTCAATCACGCGCGCAACGTGGTGGTGGTCGCTAGCGCGGACGTGGTGGTGGCGGTCGGAGGCGGCGCCGGGACGCTGTCCGAGATCGCGCTCGCGTGGGCGCACGGAAAGCCGGTGCTCGGCCTCGACGTCGGCGAGGGCTGGTCGAGTCGGCTGGGCGGAGAGGTCCTCGACGACCGTCGAAGCGAGCCGATCCGGCGCGCCCACGGCCCAGAGGACGCGCTGGCGCAGATCGTCGCGCTGTTGGCAGCCCGGCCGGGCAACAAGCCGCCGCCGGTATTCTGAGCGGGGAGACACGTGGTGGGCACGCGGATCTGGATGTATCACCGGGTACTGCCGCTCCAATTGACGGCGTTCGGACACCCGAGCTGTTATCACCTGCGCGAGACGGCCATCACGCCGGAAGTGTGGGCCGACGATTTGCGAAGGCTCCAACCGGTGATCGCCCTCGAGGAGGTCGTTGCGGCGCTGGAAGCCGGCACTGCGCCGCCGGCCGGGAACGTGCTGACGTTCGATGACGGTTATGCCGAGTGGTCCGGGCTGGTCGCCGACAGCCTGCGCGCCGCTGGGGCGACGGCCACCTTCTTTGTCACCACGGGCATGCACCGGGCGGCCGCGCGGCCGCAGGCGATCGACGCCTACTACTGGCTGCTCGACCAGGCGCGGGCGCCGGTCTGGCGTGTGACCTTGCCTGGCGGACAGGTATGCCACGGCGACCTGCGCACGGCGGCTGGCAAGCGCTGGCTGGTGATTGAGTCGCCGATCAAGCGCGCCCTGGCCCGGGAGGGGGCGGAGGTGCAGGCGGAAATACTCGCCGCGGTGGAGCAGGCGGTCGGCGTGCGGGTGGCGCCGGATCTCGCGGCCGCGCTGTACATGGACGAGACGCAATGGCGGCGCCTCGCGCGCGCGCACACGCTCGGCGCCCACGGTGTTACGCACCGGCCCTGGACGGCGCTGACGGCCGACGAACTCGCCACGGAGCTGATCCAGAGCCGGGAGGTGCTGGAGGGCGCTACCGATGCGCGGGTTGAGTTCGCGGCGTATCCCGACGGGGCATGGGACGCGCGTGTGATCGCGGCGACACGGGCCGTGGGATACCGCGCGGGGCTGATCGTGGGCGACACGGAGCGGCCGGGGCTGTTCACCCTGGCCCGGGTGTTTCGCCGCGGGGACTGACGGGTCGAATCATCGAGGGGGCCCGGGCGCGCCACACGGTGGCATAACAGGTCGGCGCGGGGTGGGCCAACAGGCGCGGCAACGCGTGCAGAGCAGCGACTCATCCGCAAGGCCCGCGGCAGCATCCTCGAGTGCAACCCAGACGGTGCGCTCGCCACCGTCGCGGTCGTGAGCAGGCATCTCGCCGACGGCTCCGGCGAGGCGAGATTAACGGTCGCAGCGTCCAGGGGAGGTTCGGCCGCTGCGTCGCCGACTACGCCAAGACCGCGGCACTCGGCCCCGACAGCATGTTGAATTTCTTTGCTTTAAGACCGTGAAGCGTGAAGCGTCAGCTGGTCGAGCGCGTCCACCACCGACCATGACGACGCCCTTCGAGCGCTACCTCGCGTCCATCGCCGCCTCTTTCCCCTCTCTCAAGGGGGCACCGCTGAACCCCTGGAACGATGATGCCTTCCGGGCATGGGCTGAAGCTCAGCCTGAGAAGACCGCGGCGTGGTGGGCAGCTCGCTTCGTCCTGGCGTTCGGAACGGCAAGGCGACGAGCATGGGTGGCGAAGAGGCGTCCACCCGGCACCGTGGTGCGCTACGGGTTCGACATCTTCGAGGCACAGGCTGCGTGGACCGAAGGCGATCGGCGAGCCGCCGCGATCTGATTGCTGACCGCCGGCGAGCCGGCGCCCGCGATCGAGCCCGTGGTGATGCGATGCTCGTGCGAGCCACCGGTGATGATCACCGTCGATATCGTGCGGCTGAGCCGGAGCCCGATCGTGTGCCACCGCTGCGAGTGCCATTTCATGCAGTAATGGACGTGGGCCGCCGCTCCAGCGGGGCCGTATGCTGGCAGTCGGACGACATTGGATGCAGGCGACGACGGCGGTCGTATATCCGCATCGTTTGGCGCGGGAGCAGAAAGCAGGCGAGCACGAACCCACCACGCTGGCCATCACGCTCTTTGAAATCCGGGGTGGCCGTGTCTCACGCAACATTAGCAGGTCGGGGAACCTCGGCCGCGAAGTCCTTGGCCGAAAGAACTGCCTGTTCCTCGGCAGCGACGCCCTCCCACGGAATCACGTGTTCATGACTACCACTTGATAGGCTACCCTTTGGACGAGCGCGCAGAACTACCGGGCGACGATTGGGTTTGCTGGAGTGTGGTAATGCGTTCCCATTTCTCGTTCGCTATCTGTTCGGTCTTCTTCCAGAGGCGGTCTGGAAGCACTGGAGCAGCGGCGAGAGCGCAATCATAAGTCGAGGTCCAGCGCTGGATCTCTATTTCCGCGCTCGGGCCTCGGGACCGACGTAGAGTAATGAACTGGCCAGCACACTCGTGTGCAGTGAAATGCAGGTCTTTATAGGCAAGCCAGGCGTCGAGATGTGGTCCCAGGGTCAGACCGGCAACGAGCGCGAGAGCGGCCTGGTTGGTTTGAAAAGTCACGGCACCGTCAGACAGTGATGACAAGATAATAATCAAAAGCGAGGACATTATCCAAAGTCCAAAGAAGACAAGACGGCTCTCCCGAGCGCCTCGTTCCGCAATCAGCTCTGTCTGCAGTGCAGATTGCGTAAGTGCATCGATGAGTCGAGCTCGACCAACAGCGGCGTGTGTGTTATAATACACACGATCAACCTCCACGGCCCCGAGATCGAGTCGCTCTGATGGGGCGGGCAGGTCGTGTACCACGCGGGGCGAGGGTTCACGTCCCAGTGTTTCGAGTTGACGATGCTCTCGGCGGATTTCCTCGCCCCGGCCGTAGGCGGTACGGCTGAAGCGGGTGAACAGACGGGATGCGACCTGAAGGGCCACGATCGTTACGAAGAGAATGAGCGTGCCCCACCATGGGAGATCGAGTGCGCTGATCGCGGCAACCGCCGCAGAGATGTAGGAAATCACGAAGACGGCGCGCTGGTGATCCTTGGCCCGCTTGTAGTAGGCGACCATGGCGCGCTGGAATTCCCCCTCCCGAGAGGGGCCCGAAGCTGTAGGCGGAACGAGGGTCATGCCTTGAGGGGGAAATTCCTGTTGAAGATGACCTGGTAATGGCCGAGCGCTTCGTTTATCCGGCCGGCCCTTTCAGCCTTCAGCGCCGCGTCAAGACGCTCGAGCGAGGTCTGGAGGACTCCACGGAGCTTCTTGGCCTTGCTCTCGGTCGATGCGAGGCAGAGGGACTCGGAGATGCGGAGCGGGTCGGGGTAAGGACTGTCGACGTATTCCAGGAGCCGGGAGAAGGCGCCGTGGAGGAGTTCGCCATAGGACTTGACGCCCTTGCAGACGCCGGAGTCGGCGAGGATGATCTCGGAAGTGAAGGAGTGGAGTGAAAGCGACTTGCGGCAACGGGCCCAGTACTTCACGAGCATGCAGATCTTGCGGAGCTTCCCTGTGGACGCTTCATTCTGCTCCATCAGATACTTGTTGTGTGCGACAGGGTTGGTCCGTAGCCATCCGCCCTCGCTCGCGGGGATCTCATAGAGGCCATTCATCTGGGCAGAAACCCGAATCGCGGGGACCACATCAACGGCGTAGCTTCCTTGGCCGAAGTTCACGAGCACCGACGGACCGCTCTTGCCGATCTCGGTATCGCGGAATCGGGCCGCGAGCTCAGCGCGGACGTTGTTGAGGATAGTTGTGCTGGTCTTGCGATTGCCACCCCATAGGGCACTACCTGGGGGGAGGACAGCGAAGAGATCGAGATCGCTGGATTTCCTGAGGTAGGTGTTGCGGGCGTGGCTGCCCACCGGGAGCACCGTGGCTTCGAGGTACGTCTCGAGGCGCCGGGTCACCGTGTGCTGGTGGGATGCGTACTTGTCGCGTTCACCATGCGTGGGCTCCAGGAGGTCCACCAAGCGTTGGAAGCGCAGGCGAATTTCGTCGGGGGGTTGCTCTGCCTTCTTCCTGCGTGAAACAGGCGTGGCTCGGCGGATCGCGGCCTCGTCCTCGAGATCCAGATCATCGGGCAGGTCCACCTCTTCTTCCTCGACCTCGGGTTCGAGGTCCCTCTCGTCGTCGTAGTAAACAGTCGAGCGCCGCCGGCGACGCGACTTCTTGTGGCGGTCACCGAGAAGAGAGGCGAGCAACGTGCCGCCGATGAGAACAGCGAAGCTGCCAATGATGAGTTTTTCGCCGTTGCTTGTCATGATGGAGCTCGTCCTTCCAACCGCTTCGTGATCGAGGGCCTAGCGATCCTGACAGGTGAAGGCGCCACCGAAGGCTAACACAGCGACGGCAACAGTTTCATCGCGGTGGCAGCCGCGCGCAGGCCCCCGGGAGGGTGCTCCTGCCCGAGTTGCTGATCGGAGGAAGGTCGTCTTGCCGAAGCCGGGTTGGCCGACGAGCAGCAAGCGGTCGTGTTTCGGCAACGCGGCCGTCGAGGCGCTGGAGCGCGCCGGCGACCCCGCGGCTGATCGTCGCGTACCGCAGGGTGCTGCAGCTCGGGACGCGGCGAGCCCGGGCAAGCGGAAGGGCTGCATCAAATGCGCTCGATCTCGCCCTCGCCGGCGACGACGCGCCGCCGAGCGAGGATTCAGCGCTCGCGCGTGGGGCGCGTCGACGGGCTCCCGCGCCGCCGCGTCGTCCATCCGCCCGAGACCGTGAGCCCTGCTTCGCCAGCGACGCGCCCGGCCGCCGCCGCTGCGGGCCTCGCGTCGTGCCCTCATTGACCGCAGACGGCGCCAGGGATAGTATGAGGCGCGATTTGCGCCTTCCGAATCGGCGCACCGGGGATGAAGACCGAGACGGAAGACGCCGACGAGCAGTCGGGCGGCACGACCACGCTCAAAGGCTCCGAGTACCAGATCCTGGTGTCGGTTTGGGCCGCCCTGGATCTCTTGCTCGACAAGCGGCTGGCGGAGCGTGTGGTGCTCGAACCGGTCAGCGAAGAGGATCTCGAGGCCGAGGTCGTCGACGGCGAGTCCGGTCCGGTAGCGACCCGAACCGAGCTCACCAGCGCGGAGCCCTACCTTCTGGTGATCCAGGCCAAGCGTCGCAGCACGGAGCCGTGGAGCGTCGAAGACCTCGTGAAGTTGCTGAAGCACGGTAAGCGACGGAAGCCGGCCATCAAGCGGCTCGAGGACCCCGCCGTTCGTTACCTGCTGGTGACGAACGCGGCCCTGAAGGGAGAGGCGCAGAAGCTGGTGGCGGAGGCGCTGGGCGCGTGGCCGAAGGCCGTCCCGCCCTCGATCAAGAAGGAGCTGCCTTCGCCTCAGGATAGACGCCTGGCGGTCCTCGCGGGCATGGACGAATGGCGGCTCCGCCGGCTCCTGCGCGAGTTGCTCGAAGACACGTTCAGGGTGCCGCACACGAAGACGGAGGACTGCAAGCGCGCCCTGAGTCGCGCGGCCGTCGAGCGCATGCTGGGCGCGGGCGACGGCGTGTGGCGGCGTGAAGACCTGGAAGCGATCGTCCGGAAGCACGACGGCTACTTCGCCAGCAGCCTGGAGGTCGACCAGTTCGTCCCGCCCGACAACTGGACCGAGCTCGCCGGGACGTTGCGGCAGCACCACGCGATCGTCCTGCTCGGATCGTCCGGCACGGGGAAAACGACGGCGGCGAACGTCCTCCTGCGCGACCTCCGGGGCGAAGTCCCCGGGATCGACGTCGCCTGGGTCACGCGCGGACCGGAGGAGATCACGGCTCCGCGACCCGCGGGACCGGTGGTGTTCTTCATCGAAGATCCCTGGGGACGGTACAAGTTCGAATCGACCCCCCTGTCGTGGAACGAGGCCCTCACCAGGTTCTTGCCGAAGGCCAGCGGCAACCGCAAGTTCATCGTCACCAGCCGCTCGGACGTGCTCGCCGACGCCGGTGGGAGTCCGCTGCCGGCCAGGTACGTCAATACCCTCGAGAGCGACAATTACGGTCCGGACAAGCGCGCCCGGATGTACGCCATCCGACAAGGGCTATTGCCCTGGGAGTTTCGGGCGCTCGCCGAGCGCCACCGCGACGAGGTGCTGGAGAAGCTCCTGAGCCCGCTGGAGATCCAGAAGTTCTTCGACGGGCTCGTGGGGGGCCGCGAGCCCGACGAGGACGAGGCGGCTTTCATCGAGCGCTGCTGCGACCAGGCTCACAGGGACGCCATCGAGCTGACGATCATCGAGCAGGTGAAGGCGCGACAGGCGTGGCCTTGGGCCGCGATCGTCTGGGGCCTCCTCAAGGCGCGTCCCCGGCTGTCGCGCGCCCTGATCCCGCCCATCGCGCAGGAGTTGGCGGCCAGCGACCACAGCTACGAGGACGGGTTGGAGCCGTTCGTGCGATTCCTGCTCTCCGGCCGCAACTTGCGGCAGATCAAGGACGAGGTCGTCTATTCGCACCCGCGCGTCGAGGCGGCGCTCGAACAGGCGATGAAGCATAAGCAGCAGGGCTCCGCGCGGGCGCTGAGGTTGCTCGCGGACATCATGATCGGGCTGGACCCGGACGGTAGCGAGTTGGCCGCGAATCTGGTCCGCGCGATCAAGCGGCTCGACGATTTTTCCTGGCACCCCTCCGCGGAGACACAGTCTGCCCTCGACACGTGGCTTGCGGAGCGGCTCCGCGCCGGTGTAGTTCGATTCGAGAGCCACCTGCGCCTGGCCGCGGAGATCGGATCCGGGGCCTCCGTCCTCGCGGAGCTGGCGCGATGGCTCCTGCATGACGTGAGCGATCCGGATGAAATCTTTGGAGCGTGGTCGCCAGAGCCGGACGAGCCCGAGTGGTACCATAGGATCGCGGCCGACCCGCTGACGGCCGACGTCTGCCGACAATTCGTTCGCGGTGTTCTGCCGTCCGCGTGGGCGCATTATCCACACGACTTCTCGCGCTCGATCGCCAAGCTGGCGCCCGATCTCGCCGGCGCGTTCCTCGAGGCGGCCGCCGCGATCGTCGACCGCGAGGAGAGATGGAACGTCACCACCATCGCCAGGGGCTGCCTCGGCGACCTCGACGGCTTTCAAGGCATCGCGCTCAGGGCGGCGAAGCGGTTCGATGCGCTCGAGAACGCCGATCGCGCGACCCATCTCAAGATCCTCAACGGCGAGTACAACGAGGAGCACGCCGAGTTCCTGGCCGATTCGGACGTGGCAGGCAACGCCGACAGGATTGTGTCGATCTACGCGGACGGCCTGCGGAGCGCGCGAGGATGGCGAGCGCTCGAAGGGCTCGCCTCTCACGCGCCTCTGCGACGGGCCTGGCTCGCCGCCGTGGAGTCGCAGGGTCAGCTGCTCGAGGCTGAGGCGCTCGCGCTCGTCGATGCGGTCTGGAACACCGGCGACGAGGCTCCGTTCTGGCGGCTAGCGACGGGTCGCTGGCACCCTTCCCTCGAGGAAAAGCTCGTCCGGCGAGCGCAGGAAGGACATTCCGATGAACCTGTCCGGGTCGCCGCCGTCGGGTGCCTCGCCAAGCACCTGCCGCGATCGATCGAGCCCCTGGTCACCACCCTGTGCGGCGCTCGTGGCTGGTGCCGGATCCTGGAGCTGGCAACCGACCTGGGCCAGGCGCGCCGGGTCGCCGGCGCGGACGAGGCGTCGCTCGCAACCGCCGTGGAGCGATTCAGCGCGAGTCTACCGCAGCCGTTGTGTCCGCTCGCGGCCGCTCTGATCGAACCGCCCGATACCCCTCCACGACTGGACGGGGACGCCCTCGCCGTCCTGAACGAGGTCGACGCGAGCGGAAACCCGGCGCTCCGGCTCGCGCAGGCGCGGCTGCTCGCCGCGGCCTCGCAGGACGTGGCCGCGCACGTCGATGCGCTTCTGAACGCTCCCGGTGACGACGCCGGCGACATCACACGCACCGTTCACGCCCTCAAGCTCGCCGCCGATCAGGGCCACTGGTCCCTCGTCGAGCGCTCGCTCGAGCATCGCTTCGCCGATGTCCGCCAGGCGGCATTGGAGGCGCTGTCCGGCCGAACGAGTGGTCCGCTGCCGCCGAAATTGCTGGCACTCGCCAAAGATCCGGGGAGCCGCGTGCGCGCCGCGCTGGCAGAATTGCTGCGAGCTCGGCCCGATCCGAGCCACGTGGAAGCCCTGCTGACATTGGCCGAGGACACATGGTCCCGCTTCGTTCAGCATTATGCGGATGAGCCCGCCGTGTATCCGATCGCGCGAGTCGCCGCCAAGACGTTGAGCGAGCCGCCCGAGCTGCCGCAGGAGGTGCGCAAGCGGGTGTTGCGGATCGCTAACAGGACGGGCGATCCCGTCGTCTGCGAGGAGCTCTTCCTGGCGCTGATCCGCAACGCCGGCCCCGCGATGCCGCGCGAGGCGCTCGCCTTCGTGCTTCGTCTGAATCCGTCCGCCTCCGGCGACACGATCGCCAGCGCGCTCGTGCGCGCGTCGGACCACGTCGACGAGGACCTCGTCTCACGGATCACGAGCGAGCACCTCGAGCGCTGCCGGCCGGAGATCGCAGCCCCGCTGGTCGTGCTCGCCGGGCGCAGGGGTTCGCGCGAGCACGTGACGGCGCTCGCGCGGTCCCTGGCCGGGAGCGCCCAGCGGCGGGCGCTCTTCATCCCGCTGCTGGCCGCCGCGGGACGACGCGACCCAGCGCTCCTTGATCGGCTGGCCGGGCTGTTGCCTGGCGATCGCGCGTCGACCGTCCGGGGAGCCGTCCTGGACGGCAGGCGCATGCCGCGAGACGTCTTGAACGACCTGGGCGACGTTCCGGTCGTCGATGAGATCCTCCGGCTGCCCGACATGTTCGACCCCGATTGACCGAAGGTCCGACGCGCTCGCGCTCGCGCTCCAGACCGCCGTCGACAGTGACGACACCGCGCGGGGGGCCACCGGGAGCGTCCCGCCGGGGGGCCGCCTGTTCGGCCTGCCGGCTCGGATCACCGCGCGCACCACCGCAGCGTTCCCACAGCGATCCGCACGGCGGCTCTGGCAGCAAGCCGGCAGCCGTCGACTCGCAGATCGTCCACGTCCCCAGGCCTTCGATGCGGACAACACGACGAGCCCTGACGGGCCCATCGCTACCGACGACGGCGACCTCGCGGCAGCCGAGCGCGACGCGGTGGCGTGCCTAGCTGTCGTCACGCGCTGGATCGCGGAAGACGGCGGGGTGGAGGCACGCTATTGGCGCGGCGTGGCCCCTGGCCGCGCGTGCGCACCAGGCCCTCGGCGATCCGGCGAGACCTCCGGACCCTCGCCCTGCGACGACGCTCAACGCACCGCGACGCCCTTGAACCCCAACGCGCGCAGCGTCTTGCTGACTCGGTTATTCCGCGGGGGAAACTCGTCCGGACGCGCATAACCCAGCAACTCGCCCCAAATGCTCACGCCGACGAACGGCAGGCGCCACTCGGGCAAATGGCACGCGTCCCAGATGCGCTCGGCGCAGTCCGAGCGCCGCTTGTCCCCCCACAGCACGTACTCGAATACCTCGCCCACTGTCTTCTCGCCTGGCCTCCTCGCCAGCAAGGCCCGCGCGAACGCTTCGCAGCGCTCGTGCTTGGAGTAGTGTTGCCCGGACTGGAGGCCGACGCGGGAGCTCTCCACCTGCCGCGCGCACTCGCGGGCCGCGTGCGCGCCCCACACGATTTCGGTAAGTTTCTCCAGATCGAGCGCGGCGACGCTCTCGCGTGCGAGGAGCGTGCGAAGCCTCGCCGGCGTCTCGTTGGTCCACTCCGTCCACTGATCCTCGTCCGAGGACTCGGGCCACAGCGCGAACATCTCCGCGACCGCCGCCTCTGTCCGCTTCTCGTTCGCGCGATGCAGCCGCTCTATCTCCTCGTAAGACTCGCCCGTCGAGCGGACCGTTCGGTGGTACCAGTACTCTGTCACCTGGTCCTGGACGATCGCCGGATGCACCGACGCGTCCAGCCACGACGGCTGCGGCATGCCGGCGACCATCGCCGTAAGTTTCTTGAGGATCGTGTGCGTGCTGTGCCATTCGCTCACGAAGGCTCGACGCGCCGTGCCGCCCGGCTCATCGGTCTTACCGACCTGGGTCGCCGCAGTCTGCCCTGGAAGATTCTTCAACGCCGCCTCGACCTCGGCGTCGTACGATTTCTGTGCATCGATCATGTCCTTACGACTCTCCGCCAGCCGACGGGCCACGGCGAGGTGCTGAGGCGAAGCAGCTACGCTCCGGCCCCCAATAAGGTCGAACATGGCGGCCAGCTGATCGTCGTAGCCCTCGTCCGCGAGCTCGCTCGCCGTGAACCATACGCCGCACTCGAGGTTCCCGAACCACCCGTTGTTCGTCAGGTTGGCCGAACCTATGTACGCGCCCACCCCCTCGAACCAGTAGATCTTCGGGTGATAGAACCGCCGCGTCAGGAACAGCTGCCACGACGGCGGCGACAGCTCGACGAACTTTCGGAGGATCGCAATCGACGGAAATTCACCGTCCATCAAGGCATAGAGCGCGAGCGGGACCTTCCGCTTCGCCGCCAGCTCAAACAGCGGATCCATCGACTGTGCATACGCGACCGCCAGACGGATGCGCGTGAGCGCCGGGACATCGGCATCACGGACGAGATTGGCGAAGTATTGCCCGTTCAAGGCGTTGGCGATCAGCCGCATCAACGCATCGTATCAGCCGAACGGCTCCGCTTCCCTGCCACCTTCGTGAACGAAGCGCGCTAGCGACCTGGCCGCGTAAACCCGGGCGACAGGCGAGCGAAATTGCCCACTTCGACGTGTCGAGGACCCAGACCGTGAGGTCGCCCCGCTGCTCCGGCTTACCTCCAGCAAGGTCTGGAGCGCGACCTCGGTCGTCATGTAACCCTGAACCTCGGCGGGTTGCGTGACCCCGACGACGTCCTCGATCGAGACGTCGAACGAGGACAGGGGGGATCGGCGTAGACTCCGGAGGCGCGGCGGGAGCAGCGCGCGCGCTTCGGAGGCCGTCGTCGTTCATCGGCGTTCCTCCGCCGACGAGCGTCCGGCCGCGCCCAACTCACGTCATGACGGGGGCACGGCGAGCATGTGCTGAATGCCCGGTCTCGCGCAGGCTCACGACCTGCCACCCCCCGCCCAAGAGCGAGACGATTACCCGAGGTCGTTTAGGTTTTGGGGCAGATTTGTGGCAACCAGAGGCACCCAGAGGCAACCCGTGGCAAGTCGCCCTCCCCGACAAAGCCCCTCCGTATGGAGATCCGCGGCGTTTTGGCAGCGGAGGGGCCTTCGGCGAGGATGGGTCAGAACTTGTTCCACAGATACTGATTCGTCACCTCATGATGGAACTGCACCTCTGCCGTCTTGATGAGGGATCCGAGGGCGCGGGGGCAGCGTTCAGCGGAGGCTTGTTTGACCTCGGCGAAGCGGGTCTGGACCTGTTCGCCGAGCAGGTCGGACACGAACTTGGACGACTTGAACAGGCGGATGGCGTCGTTGACGTTGTCGGGGAGGAAGCGGGTGCGGGCGCGCTTGTTGGCGATCTCGGCCGGGTCGGGCAGCGGGCCTTCGAGGCCGGTGCGGAGCAATGTATAGACCGTCATGTAGGGATTCGCGTCGGGGGCGACCGAGCGGACCTCGATACGGGCCGAGCGTTCGTTGCCGAGCGGGATCCGGACCATGCTGCCGCGGTCGGTCGCAGACGCCTTGATCTGATTGGGGGCCTCGAAGTGCGGGTCGAGGCGGCGGTAGGCGTTGACGCTGGCGTTGAGGATCAGGCAGATGTCGGACGCGCTGTTGAGGATCCGCTCGGTGAAGCTCCAGCCGGCGGCGGACAGGCCGCTGTCGCCGTTCTTGTCGTGGAACAGGTTGGTGCCCTTGCGCGCGAGCGAGATGTTGGTGTGCATCCCGTTGCCGTTGATGCCGGTGACCGGCTTGGGCAAAAAGCACGCGGTCATGTCGTAGTTCTGCGCGACCTGGCGGCACAGCAGCTTGTACAGCTGGACCTGGTCGGCGGCGACCAGCGCCTCGGTGTGCATGAAGTTCATCTCGAACTGCGACGGCGCGACCTCGGGGTGATCCTTCTCGTTGCCGAAGCCCATCGCCCGCTGCACCTCGGCCGCCGAGTCGATGAATCGCCGCAGGGCGTCGCCGGGGAGCGAATGATAGTAACCGCCGGTCGAGATGAAGTCGAACGCGCCGCGCTCGTGGTAATTGCGCTCGGCGTCGCGGCCGTGGAACAAGAAGCCCTCGATCTCGTGGGCGAACTGGGCGACCATGCCCTCCTTGTCGTGGAGCGCGGCGGTGTAGTCCTTGAGCCGCGCGCGCATGTCGGCCAGATACGGCAGACCGTCCTGCCCGCGCACTTCGGCGAATACCAGCACCTTGCCCGGACCGAACACGTCGGACGGCAGCCAGTAGAAGGCCGACCAATCGATGCTGAGGCGCAGGTCCGACTCGTGCTGCTGCGAGAAGCCGCGCACCGAGCTGCCGTCGAAGGTCAGGTTGTCGGCCGAACGCAGCAGAAACTTCTTGTCATAGTCGAGCATGTGCAGCCGACCCTCGAGGTCGGTGAAGCACACCGTCACGGCCTTGATCCGCTTCTCGTCGGTCAGGTACTTGACGCGCTGCTCCCGCACCTGATCCTGGGGCACCCGAGCCAGGCGCGCGTTCTTGACCTCGAGGTTCAGCTCCTCGAGGCGGTCATAGGGGATCTCCAGGAAGTCACGGAGGGTCGTGGGCGCTTCAGGGCGAGACATGAAGGCTAAATAGACCCGGATATAATCTAATTTCAAGGGTCTTTAGACTAATTCCACCGCAAGTTGTGTGCGGCAAGTCGCAGTTTCGCGCGCCTGCCGCGCAGCGCTTCGGCGCGCACCGTGGTCCTCCTCGACCTCCCGCAAGCGATGACCCGCCCTGTCGCTCGGCGCACCGCTCGACCCGGGCCCTCGCCGGGCACTCCGCGTGCCCGACCAGCCTTGCCCGAGCAATCGCCCGCCGTGATCCTTGAGCGCCGCTCGACCCGGCCACTCGCCGATCACTCCTCGCATTCGACCAGCCTCACGCGAGCGATCGCCCGCCGCGCCCCGGAGCGCCACGCCGCTCGACGCGGCCGCTCGCTGGTCACTCCGTGTACTCGACCAGCCTCGCGCGAGTGATCGCCCGCCGCGCCCCTCGAGCGCTCGAGCCGCTCGACCACTCGCCTTTCCTCCACCTGCCGACCAGCGCACGCGAGTGATCGATCGCCGCTGCTCGATCCCCTCGACGCGACCACCCGCCCGTCGCTCGGCGGACTCGGCCAGCGCGAGCGATCGCCCGACGCGCCTCGCTCGCGGCTGCCTCCAGTCGCCCGCCGCGCTTCCTTGTCCGCGGTGGCCGGCGACTGGTGGGCAGCAGCGGGCGACGAGCGAGATCCAGCGATGATGCTCAGGCCAGCAGGCCGTGGAGGTCGTCGCCGCCGAGGATCTCGAGCGTGAGATCGGAGTACTCCTCCTGGGCCAGGCCGAGCGCCGCGGCGACGGTGCGCAGGTAGATGTCTTCGGCGAGGTCGAGCTCCTCGTCCGCGTCGTTGACGCTGGCGACCAGCTCGAGCAGCTTGCGCTTGTCCTCCGGGCTGAGGTCGTCGAGCCCGGAGGCGACCTGCTGCACGTTGAAGGCCGCCGGACTGAATGTATTGATCTGCCGGAGCAGCGACTCGGGCACCTCGGCGCCTCCGAGCAATGTCGACACGAGCGAGCGGATCCGCGTGATCTCGGCGCCGGAGAGGCGCTTGTCGGCATACGCGGCGCCGAGCAGGAGCTGGGTGATCGTTTCGATGTGCTGCTTCATCACGTCCTCTGCGTTCGGGCCGGGGCCCAGGGTCGGCCGAGGGTATCGCAAAGGCCCCGCGTCCGCACTGGTGGTCCCCCCGGACACCCGTCTCCTCCAGACCTCGCCCCGGGCGCTCGCCCGCGCGGTGATAGGAGGATCTGGCGGGGTGCGCCCCACGGCAAAGACCGTCCGCGGGCTCAGGACAGGCCATGCGCGGCTCGTGGGTCGGCGCGTCCGAGGTGGGGCGCGCGCGACAGTACCACTGCTGACCTCGGTATCCCAGGGCGACGGTCACGAACGCGCCGACGCGGTGTGCCGATCGTCGGCGACCTGTCCTTTCGGTCATCATCCTATCGACCTCCCGCGACCCCCTTCCCAACACACCGACGCGCTTCGTCACGCCCGGCCGACCCGATCGCATTGTCGGCATTGCCGCCATGCGCCCACAATCGGCGGTCCGCGTCGAGCTTGTTCCGTCGGTGACGATCGGCCCGAAGTCGCCATCATGGCTCACGCTCGCCGCCGAGGACGAGAACAGGGCCATTGTCGTGAGCCCGCGTCGGTCCATGGATAATGAGCGTTTCACCGCGTCTCTGCGCCGCGTCGCCGTGTGGCTCGGACTCTCGGCTGCGGACCCGTATCGTGGCAGCAGCAAAGACTGCCGAGGCGAATCACGCCACGACGATGAAGGTCGCCTGCGGAGGGTCGAGCGACGGCGGCTCAGCCGATCGCCCGCGTGCTGATCCGTCCGCTCGCATCGACGGCCTCGACCACCACCCTGCCCGCTTCCGCGAGCGGCGGCGACCGCAGCTCCAGCGCTCCGTCGCGCCCGCGCTGCGCGGACCACCGCGGCACGAACACGGACCCCTCGCAGCGATCGTCGATCGCCCACTCGACGATCGCCTCGACCCCGAGCGGCGCCCAGCTGTCCGGCGCGTCGTCGACCGGACCGGCGTAGTCGGTGAGGCGAAGCGCTCGGCCTGCAGAGGTCTCTTCGATGGCGAGCGACAACCGCGGCACACGGCGCGGCCTGGCCTCCTCGCCCTCCGCGAACGCGCGCGGCACCTCCCACCAGGTGACGTCGGGCGTGTCGAGGTCGTGGATCGACGGCTCGAAGGCCCACGCCACCACCTCGAGCGCGGCCGCTCCGGCCGACCGCGCCGCGCCCAGCCAGGTCGCGACCTCGAGGGCCGTCGGCGGCCGCTCGCCGAGCGCGACCACCACGGCCGCGTCGCCGCGCCGCCCGTGGACCTGTCCCTCGAGACATATCGTCGCGCCGTGCAGCGCGAGCACGCGGCGGCGCAGCTCGGCCTCGCCGACCCGCTCGAGCAGCGCGCGTCGGGCCGCCGGCAGGGCGTCGAGCACCGCGAACGGGCCGGCCTCGCCGCACCGCGTCATCGCCCGCAGGCGCCGGCGGGTGACCGTGAAGGCCGGCTGCGAGCGATCGATCACCACCCAGCGGCGGCCGCAGCGGGCCGCGACCGCGGCGGTCGTGCCCGAGCCGGCGAACGCGTCGAGCACCAGGTCGCCCGGACGCGAGCACATGTGCACGATCCGCTCGAGCAGCGCCTCCGGCTTCTGCGTGTCGTAGCCGACCCGCTCGGCGTGCGTCCCCTGCAGCGCGCGGATGTCGGTCCACACGTCCTGCAAGGGCACGCCCTCCTGCTCGTCGAGGTAGTGCTTCTGCCGCGGCACCGCGCCCGGGCGGCTCTGATAGACGCGGCCGCTGCGGTACAGCCCCTCCATCGTCGCCTGTCCGTAGCGCCAGAACCGGCGCACGCCGAGGAACTCGTAGCTCGGGTTGCCCTTCGCCGCGCCGCCCGGAGCCGTCAGCGGGCTCGACATGAATCGGCGGCCGGTGCCCGGCTCGACGTGGCGGTACCACTTCGCCACGTAGTCCTTGTCGTACGGCGCGCGCAACGTGGTCCACGTGCGCTCGGGGCCCATGCCGTAGATGAGCAGCACGTCGTGCACCGCCCCCAGCCGGCGCGCACCCTGGCCGGCGTCGTTGTGGGCCGAATAGCGCTTCCACGCGATCTGGTTGACGAAGTTGCCGGCGCCGAACACCTCGTCCATCACCACGCGCACGTGGTGGCACACCTGGATGCCGACGTGGACCGCGATCGTCGCGGTCGGCTTCATCAGCGCGCGCAGCAGCGACAGGCGCGGGTACAGCATCGACAGATAACCGGGGCCGCCCCACGTGTCGCGATAAGCCACGACCTCGACCTCGCCCCTCCTTAAGTAGTGCGACGCGCCGACGTCGAACGGCGGGTCGATGTAGACCAGGTCGACTGCGGCGCCGAGCTCCTCGCGCAGCGCAGCCAGGGCGAGCGAGTTGTCGCCCCAGATCAATCGGTCGTGCCAGTCGCTCGCCTCGCCGACGCGCTCGCGCAGCGTCAGCGGCCCCGCTGCGACTGTCGCAGGGAGCGTGGCCTTGCCGGGCCAGGTCAGCTCCACTCGCCCCTCGGTCGAGCTCGTCCGCCTGGGCATCGAAGCCCATCGTACCCGACCTCAAGCGGGCCCGGAGGCGGCTCAGGCGGCCAATTCGGGCACCTGGTGCGGAATCGCGCCACCACTTGGCGACGCTGGTGGGATCGCGCACACTGGCTGCCGGGCCATGCCGACCGCCGCCGCGCCTCGTTACTACTGCGACGCCGCCGAGCACTTCATCGGCTCGCGCGGGGCCGAGGCCGACCCGGTCTACGCCGGCTCTCGGGGCGCGCCCGGGCGGATCGACGGCCCGCGCCGCAAGGCCCGGTTCCACGGCCCAAGGGCGCTGACCGAGGGCGGCGCGTCGCTGCTGTTCGTCGCCGACACCGGCAACGGCGCAGTGCGCAGCATCGACACCCGCGCCGGCGTGGTCAACACGGTCATCACGCTCGCGGACATCTGCGCGATCGCCCACGTCCAGGAGTTCACGCCGAGCGGGGTCACCTGCGACGGCGAATGGCTGGTCATCGCCGACACGCGCAACCACGTGGTGTGGAGCTACGACCTGCGCAGCTATCGGCTCGCGCTGCTCGCCGGCAGCCCCGGGTCGCACGGCGACGTCGACGGCGCAGGCGAGCGGGCCCGCTTCTGGTTGCCCGTCGCAGTGGCGCTGGCGGACGACGGCCGCGGCTTCGTCGTCAGCGAGGCCCGCGGGCGCCGGCACGTCAGCCGCAACGGCGACGTGCGAACTCTCGATCGCTGAAGCTCGCGCACGGAGGCGCCGACGCGCGCGGACCTGCGCACTCGCGACGGCGGGTTTGACACGCGCGG
This sequence comes from Nannocystis punicea, assembly GCF_026965555.1. Classification (GTDB taxonomy): domain Bacteria; phylum Myxococcota_A; class Polyangia; order Nannocystales; family Nannocystaceae; genus Nannocystis; species Nannocystis punicea. Next base: position 9,872,702 of record NZ_CP114040.1, read on the forward strand.
CCGCGACGTGAAACACGAGGTCATGCACGTGCATCGCCTCGGCCTCGCCCTCGCTGTCCTCACCGCCTGCGGCCCGGATGGCCGCGCCGACGCCACCGACACCTCCCCGACGACGCAGCCCGGCACCACCGCGCCGACCTCGACCTCGAGCAGCAGCGGCGACGTCGCGCCGACCACCACCGGCGACGCGAGCACCACGACCACGACCACCGGCACCACCGACGCGACGGGCACCACCGCCGTCACCGGCACCACCGATGTCGACACCACCACGACCACCGAGCCCGTCGACCCCTCGACCACCACCACGGTCGGACCCAAGCTCGACTTGCCGCCGGAGATGCCGATCCCGGTGAAGGACATCCCCGGCCTGATGTCGATCACCTTCTACGAGTCGACCAGCGGCGTGATGCAGTACACCTTCCTCATCGACGGCCCCGAGCTCAACAACCTGCTGCCCGACCCGCTGAGCAACGCCAACCGCGACATCGAGGGCACCAGCGTCGAGTTCTACGACGTCTACTACTCGGACGTCGACGGCGTGTTCGACCCGCTGGGCAGCTACCTGACGATCGCGGGCTCGTTCGGGGCCAAGCTGCCGGCGGGCGGCGGGCTCAACCTGGCCGAGATCTCGCTCAACTTCGACGACAACGTGTTCGAGTTCGGCAGCTTCCTGGCCAGCTACGTCGGGCTCGGCGACAACTACATCATGGGCTCCGAGCCCAACGCGATCGACAACAACCTCGACACGCACACGACCATGGGCAACACGGTCGACACCCCCGGGCAGCGGCTGCGGGTCACGCTCGGCTTCAAGTCGTCGCTGATGCCGGGCTGACGCCTGCCCGATCGGGCATGTCCCGATCGCCAGGTGCCGTGAGCTCTCTCCCGGGCAGTCGACCGGGCGCGCCGACGCCTGACCGATCGGGCATGTCCCGATCGCCATGGGCCGAGCGGGCGCGGTCAGGTCGCCATGTCGGTGGCGTCGGCCGAGAAGTCGGTGAGCTCGACGCCGGTCAGGCGCAGCGAGGTGCTGAGCACCGAGTAGATGAGGAAGGCCGCCAGGGTCGCGCGGCTCTTGACCCACGACGGCTCGAACCGGGGCGGAGCGAGCGCGCCGGCGCGGAAGAACGGGTCGAGCTCGATCGCGTCGCCGAGCGCCATGCGGCCGGAGAACAGGTGGTGCATCAGCTCGGGGCGGCCGCTCTGGATCGCCTTGAGGAAGAACGTGTGCACGCCGAGGAGGCCACGCAGGTAGACGGTGTCCTTGGTGAACACGACCTTGCCGGCGACGTCGCCGCCGCGGAACACCCGCGCCGCCGAGTGATAGCTCTCGCCCGGGTCCTGGCCGGCGTCGTGGAAGAAGCGGAACAGGTCGATGAAGTCGGCGCCGGACAGCGCGAGGTCGACGGCCTTGACGCGCAGGGCCAGGCGGCGCAGGCGGGCCAGGTCGATCGCGTTGGTGATCATCTCGGCGAAGGTCGCCAGGCCCTCCTGGGTGGCGGTGGTCCGCGGCGCCCCGAGGCCGAGCGAACGCACGTGCGGCTGCTCGCGCCCGTTGAGGGCGGTCAGCGAGTGGACGAACACCTCGTGCTCGACGAGTTGGGCCACGTCGTAGGGGCTGAAGCAGGTCGCGCCGCGCAGGCGCACGCGGGTCGGGCCGGCGGCCGCCTTGGCCGCCATGTCGGGGTCGATGACGACGGCGATCGGCAGGTCGCCGAACACCGGGGTGATGCGCTCTCGCAGCGCGTCGGCCGCCTGCTCGGGCGTGACGAAGAAGTCCTGCTCGGGGATGTAACCCTCGGCGCGGAAGTCGTCGGTCAGCGCGAGGAATTGTTCGGCGGCCGAGAGGTTGCTGACCTGGCCGGGGCCGACGGGGTCGCGCGGGCCGCCGTAGAGCTCGATCGAGCGGGCCGTGAACTCCGGCGTGCCGGCCTGCTCGATCATCGCCGCCGCGAGCTTGTAGCTGCGGGCGGTGCGGTACAGGTAGCGGCCGACGGGGTGGTCTCGGTCGCACTCGCGCATGATCGACGCCAGCGCGCGGATGTTGGAGTCGAAGCGCACGCGCGGCGGCTCGACCGCGGGCAGCTGGGGGTCGCCGGCGTGCCAGCGGGCCAGGAACTCGGCGCCGACCTGCGGCGGCCAGGCCAGCTGACTGAGCACCTTGATGTCCTTGGCGGCGTCGACCAGGCGGCCGTCGAGGTCTGCGAATTGTTCGAGCGCGGTGTCCACGGGCCTCCTCGCTCCTTGAAGATCGCACGCAAGGGCTCGCTTCCCAAGGCCGCATCTCGCGCCGATACCGCACCGGCGGCGCGACGCCCATGGCGGGCACGAGCGGCGTCGACCGTTCCTCGCGGAGCGGGCGCCACCCGGATGCGGACACGTGTCCTCGCCGAGCGCTCCTCAGCTCACGCCGAGCCCGTGGCCCCCGGCGCGGGCCTGCATTACTCTGCTGCTCGATCAATCCATGGTTTTCAAAGTCGGCGGAGACATCGACGCTTATTGCACCAAGTGCCGCCTCGACACGATTCACGTGGTCGTCGCGCTCAAGCCGGGCAACGAGGGACCGAAGCGGGTCGAGTGCAAGAGCTGCGGCGGGCAGCACATGTACCACGCGCCCAAGCTGCCCTCTCGGACAGAAGCGCCGAGCCAGCCGGCGGTGGTGAACCGCAGCGCGGCTGCTCGCAATCCGGCGCCGCCCAAACCGCCCAAGCCGCCCAAGTCCGCGGCCGCCAAGCCCGCGGCGCTGAGCCCCCCGGCCGGCGCCGGCGCGCGCGAGTGGCTGCGACGCATGGAGGACCTCGCCCACCAGGGCGGCACGCCGATCAAGCCCTACTCGATGCGCGAGACCTTCGCCGCCGGCGACCCCGTCTCGCACCCGAAGTTCGGCAAGGGCGTGGTGCTCGAGGTGATCGAGGCCAAGAAGTGCGCCATCCTGTTCGAGGAGGGCCGCAAGGTCCTCGCCATGGGCGGCGCCTGACCTCCTCCTGAGCTGTTTTTCCGGCCATGTCGCTTGCGACATGGCCGGAAGCGCATGTCCATTCGGACAGCTCATTGCGCCTCCGGCAGCGCGCGCAGGTGCAGCGCCTGGGCCACGTCGGTCTCGGTGGCCGGGGCCCGCGGGCAGCGGTCGTCGGCGGCGAGGTCGGCGATCGTGCGGGCGACGCGGCGCAGGCGATGCTGGGCCCGCGGGCTCCAGCCGCGGCGCTCGGCCGTGGCGGCGAGGAGGCGCTCCGCCGCCGGCGTCAGCGCGCACAGGCGTTCGATCGACCCGGCCGCCGCCGGCACCTCGGCGTTGGTGCGCCACGGCGTCCCGCGCAGCCGCGCCAGCTGACGCGCGCGCGCCGTCGTCACCCGCTTCCGCACCACCGCGCTGGAGTCGGGCGGATCGGCCGAGCGCAGCTCCTCGGGCTTCGCGGGCCCGACGGCGACGGCGACGTCGACGCGGTCGAGCAGCGGCCCCGACACCCGCTGCTGGTAGCGCAGCACCGCGGCCGGGTTGTCGACGCAGGTACGGTCGGGGTGGCCGAGGAACCCGCACGGGCACGGGTTCATCGCCGCCAGCAGCTGGAACCGGGCCGGGAACGCCACGCTCCCGCGGGCCCGCACGATCCGGACCACCCCTTCTTCGAGTGGTTCGCGCAGCGCCTCGAGGCAGCCGCGCGAGAACTCGGGCAGCTCATCGAGGAACAGCACCCCGCGGTGCGCCAGGCTGACCTCGCCGGGGCGGAGGAACGGCCCGCCGCCGAGCAGCCCGGCCACGCTGACGGTGTGATGCGGGGCCCGCAGCGGCACCTCGCGGACCAACCCGTCGAGCGCGCGCAGGCCGGCGACCCCGAAGATCTTCGTCACCTCGAGCGCGGCCTCGTCGTCGAGCGGCGGATAGAGGCCGATGGCCCGGCGCGCGAGCATCGTCTTGCCGACGCCCGGCGGGCCGTGCAGCAGCACGTTGTGGCCGCCGGCGGCCATCACCTCGATCGCGCGCCGGGCCAGGACCAGGCCGCGGACGTCGTCGAGGTCGTATTGCTCGCGCGGCGGTCGCGGCGGCGGATCGTTGGCCGCGTGCGCGCCGATCTCGCGATCGCCGCGCAGATGAGCGACGAGCTGCGGCAGGTCGCGGACCGGCAGCACCGCGAGGCCGCCGAGCACCGCCGCCTCGTCGGCGCTGGCCTCGGGGACAGCCAGCGCGGTGAAGCCCATGCGCCGGGCGCAGTCGGCGATCACCAGAGTGCCCGCGGCCGGGCGCAGCGAGCCGTCCAGCGACAGCTCGCCCCACAGCATCAGCCCCTGCAGGCGCTCGGCCGGCACGACCTCGTGGCTCGCCAGGAGCGCACAGGCGACCGCGAGATCGATCCCCGGGCTGTCCTTTCGTTCATCCGCCGGCGCCAGGTTGACGACCTGCTTGCGCGGGTGGAGCTTGTGGCCGCAATGGCCGAGCGCGCTGCGGACCCGCTCGCGCGCCTCCATCAAGGCCCCGCTCGCGCGCCCGACCAGGGTAAGTCCCGGCAGGCCGAGGCCGACGTCGGCCTCGACGGTGACGACAAAGCCTTCGACGCCGAGGACGCTGGCGGAGTAGGAGCGGGTCAGCACGTCCGCACTCTTTACAATCGCCGTGCTCCGTGGCGGCCCAAGTAAATCAAGGACTTGCCACGGCCGTCTCGCCAGCGGCGTCCCGCCCGCTGGACGCCGTCCGGCCCGCCGGACGAGTCCCACCTCGGAGCCCGACCTGCGCCCACGCTCACCGTGTTCGGGATCCCTGTCGACTCGTCAATGAGACAACGAACGCCGGTCGACTCGCGTTCACCGCCGTCGATTCGTCGTTCCGGCGAATCGTCGATTCATTAGCGAAGGTTCATTAATCATCACACGCCGCATTCGCGCGCCGCAAACCTTGCTCTTGCCCGGCGGTAAAGTGTTCGCGAGGATGGATCACCGATCTACGGGAGAGTGGGCGATGGGAAATACGGGGAATCAGATCAAGAAGGTGATGGAGATTGACGGCGCGATCGCGGCGGCGATTGTCGACAGCGAGAGCGGCATGACCCTCGCCACCGCCGGCGGCGGGGCCGCCTTCGACATCGAGGTGGCCGCGGCGGCCAACACCAACGTGGTCCAGGCCAAGCTCAAGGCCATGCACGCCCTCCGCCTCGCCGACGAGCTGGAGGACATTCTCATCACTCTCGGCAAGCAGTACCACATCATCCGACCGCTGCGCCGGGCCCCGGCGGTCTTTTATTACATCGCCTGCGAGCGCAACAAGACGAACCTGGCGATGGCGAGGCGGACGCTCGCCGAGATCGAGCACGCGACGGCGCTATAGCGCCGCCGCTGCGCCGGTTCCCCTGACCGGGCGTCTCCTACGATTCGTGCGGGCCACCCTCGGCTCCGCCATGGATCGTCGAGGGCGATTCACACCTCCGCGGCGCTGAAGGACATGACCATCCAGACATGTCCTTCAAGTCAGCCGGCTATCGCCTGCGCACCCGCACCGGGTGGCGGTTCGCCGAGCGCGAGCGGGGCGCGAGGCGCTGATCGATCCCGTGCGGCCGGCCGCGCGGCTCGGCTCGCTGCTGCCGGCCGGGATCGCGGTCGCTCTCGCCGCCGGCGACGACGACGCCGCCCTGGGGCACATCGTGCCCGACCTGCGGTCCCTGGACGCCGACCTGCGCGCGGCCGCCGACGCCGACCGGCCGCGGCACCTCGCCCGGCTGGCGGCGCCGTACGCGACGGCGCTGCGGCTGGTGGCCCGCGAGGACGTCGCCCGCGAGCTCGACCCGTACGCGTTCGCGGAGCAGGACGGGCGGTGGGGCGACATCGACGACCGCCTGCGCCAGCCGGACGGGGCGAGCGCCTTGCTGGCCCCGTGCGCCGGCCTGAGCGGGCCCCTGGTGGACGCCGGCCTCGGCGCGATCGAGCAGGTCCTGCCGGCGACGCTGACGCGCGAGGACGTCGCCGCGCTGGACCTCTGGCGCGCGCTCGAGGTCGCGGCCGCGGGCCTCGGGCGCGAGCTCGAGGCCCGTGCGGTGACGCGGGTGCGGGCGGCGCTGGAGCGCTGCACCTGAGCGCGGCCGGACGCCGCCCGGCGCGCTAGTTGAACAGCTTGCCGAGGCGCATGGCCACGGCCATGTCGCCCTCGAGCTTGATCTTGCCGGTCATGAACGCGGTGGTCGGGTCGAGCTTCTTCGCCGCCATCTTGGCGAAGTCCTCGAGCGAGACCTTGACCGTGCACTTGGCCGGGCGGTCGGTGTTGTCGACCGTGTTGGGGGTGCTCTCGCCGTCGATGTAGAGCACCTGAGAGTCGGAGAACACGAACTTGATCGTCGCCTTGAGGCCCGAGTCGGCGCCGACCTTCGCGCGGATCTCTTCGGTGAACTTTTCCAGGCTGATGTCGCTCATGACGCCTGCCTACCACAATCTACCGGCGCCTTCGACGCCCGCAGCGCCCCCGTGGCGGGCCGGAGAAAATCTACTCGCCCACGCGGGTTCGATCCGCCCTACCCCCACGTCAGCGCATACGCCGTTCCTCCGACCCTCCGCGCCCCCGGCGGTGAATTCCCGCTTCCCCTGGTCCCGCGGCTGTGTACGATGCGGCGCCATGAGCGGGTACCGTTCCGTCTTTCGTCCGGGGCTGTTCGCCGGGCAAACGATCGTCGTCACCGGCGGCGGCAGCGGGATCGGTCGCTGCACCGCGCACGAGCTGGCCGCGCTGGGCGCCCACCCGGTGCTCGTCGGTCGCAAGCTCGCCAAGCTCGAGGCCACCGCCGCCGAGATCGTCGCCGACGGCGGGACCTGTTCGCTGCACGCGTGCGACATCCGCGAGGAGGCGCAGGTCAAGGCCACCGTGGCCGCGATCGTGGCCGCGCGCGGCCGCGTCGACGGGCTCGTCAACAACGCCGGCGGCCAGTTCCCGGCCCCGCTGGCCGCGATCTCGCAGAAGGGCTTCGAGACGGTGGTCCGCACCAACCTCGTCGGCGGGTTCCTGTTCGCGCGCGAGGTCTACACCCAGTCGATGGCGGAGCGCGGCGGAGCGATCGTCAACATCGTCGCCGACATGTGGAGAAGCATGCCGGGCATGGGCCACTCCGGGGCCGCGCGCGCCGGCATGGTCAACTTCACGCAGACCGCTGCGGTCGAGTGGGCGCCCTCGGGCGTGCGCGTCAACGCCGTCGCGCCGGGGTGGATCGCCTCGTCGGGCATGGACAACTACGACCCGGCGATGCTGAAGGCCCTGCTCCCGCGGCTCAAGGCCGCCGTCCCGCTGCACCGCCTCGGCACCGAGGCCGAGGTCAGCGCCGCGATCGTCTTCCTGCTCAGCGAGGCCGCCGCGTTCATCAGCGGCGCGACGCTGCGGGTCGACGGCGCCGCCCCCAATTCCAGCGCGGTGTGGCCCGCGAGCGAGCACGACCGCTCCCAGCCGTACGAGGGCTTCCACCGCGCCGAGCTCCCCGACAACCTGCGCTAAAGGCCAGCCAGTCATGCCCGTGCTTTCGTCCCGCATCGACCTCCACGGCGAACAGTTCCAGAGCAACCGCGCCGCCCAGCTGAAGCTCATCGACGAGTTCCGCGCCGCCGAGAAGCGCGTGCGCGACAACTCGGGCAAGCAGGCCGAGAAGTTCGCCAAGCGCGGCCAGCTGCTGCCGCGCGACCGGGTCGCGCGCCTGCTCGACCGCGGCGCGCCGTTCCTCGAGCTGTCGACGCTGGCCGGCTTCAACATGCACGACGACGACGGCAAGGGCGACGCCAGCGGCGGCGGCTGCATCGTCGGCATCGGCGTGGTCGCCGGCGTACGGTGCATCGTCAGCGCCAGCGACAGCGCGATCAAGGGCGGGGCGATCTCCCCGATGGGCCTGCGCAAGAGCCTGCGGGCCCAGGAGATCGCGCTCGAGCACAAGCTGCCGATCATCTCCTGTGTCGAGAGCGCCGGCGCCAACCTGCTGTATCAGGCCGAGATCTTCGTCGACGGCGGGCGCGTGTTCGCCAACATGGCCCGGCTGTCGGCCGCCGGCGTCCCGCAGATCACGATCGTCCACGGCAGCAGCACCGCCGGCGGCGCCTACCTCCCGGGCCTGTCGGACTACGTGATCGCGGTGCGCGGCCAGGCCAAGGTGTTCCTCGCCGGCCCGCCGCTGGTGGAGGCCGCGCTCGGCGAGGTCGCCACCGACGAGGAGCTCGGCGGCGCCGAGCTGCACGCCACGGTCACCGGCACCGCCGAGTACATGGCCGAGAACGACGCCCACGCGCTCCACCTCGCGCGCGAGCTGATGGCCAACCTCGGGCGCGCGCCGCTGAGCCGGTTCGCCCATGACCTCTCGACCAGGCCGCACCGCCCGCCGCGCCACGACGTCGAGGAGCTGCTCGGCATCGTCCCGGTCGACTTCAAGAAGCCCTACGACGTCCGCGAGGTGATCGCGCGCCTGGTCGACGACAGCGACTTCTTCGAGTTCAAGGCGCTGTACGGCTCGGCGACGGTGTGCGGCCACGCCCAGATCGAGGGCCACGCGGTCGGCGTCCTCGGCAACAACGGACCTATCAACCCCGACGGCGCCTGCAAGGCCGGCCAGTTCATCCAGCTGTGCTGCCAGAGCGGCACCCCGCTGGTCTTCTTGCAGAACACCACCGGCTACATGGTCGGCACCGCCGCCGAGCGGGCCGGCATGGTCAAGCACGGCTCGAAGATGATCCAGGCGGTCGCCAACGCCGACGTCCCGAAGCTCACCGTCATCCTCGGCGGCAGCTTCGGCGCCGGCAACTACGGCATGTGCGGCCGCTCCTACGACCCGCGGTTCGTGTTCGCCTGGCCGGGCAGCCGGATCGCCGTGATGGGCGGCGAGCAGGCCGCCAAGGTCATGGAGATCATCACCACCGCCAAGTTCGCGCGTATGGGCATGAAGGCCGACGCCGACGCGATGGCGCAGATGGGCAAGTCGATCAAGGACCGCCTCGACGCCGAGTCGACCGCGCTCTACGCCACCGCCAGGCTGTGGGACGACGGCCTCATCGACCCCCGCGACACCCGCCGCGTCCTCGCCCTGGCGCTCGCGGTCTGCCGCGAGGGCGAGGCCCGCCGCGTCCGCCCCAACACCTTCGGCGTCGCTCGACTGTGACGTCTGACCTGTCCTTTTGACCACCTGACCCGAGAGCCAGTCCAGACATGCCGCTGTTCACCGACGAGCACGACCTCCTGCGCGACAGCCTGCGCAAGTTCATCGCCCGGGAGATCAACCCCTACTGCGACGAGTGGGAGGAGGCGCGGATCTTCCCGGCGCACGAGCTCTTCAAGAAGCTCGGCAACGAGGGCTTCCTCGGCCTGACCAAGCCGACCGAGTACGGCGGCGCCGGCCTCGACTACTCGTACGCGCTGGTGATGGCGGAGGAGCTCGGGCGCGTCGAGGCCGGCGGGGTGTCGCTGGCGATCGGCGTGCAGACCGACATGTGCACGCCGGCGCTGGCGCGCTTCGGCTCCGACGAGCTCAAGAAGGAGTTCCTCGCGCCGTCGATCGCCGGCGACCTGGTCGGCTGCATCGGCGTGTCCGAGGTCGGCGCCGGCTCCGACGTCGCCAGCCTCAAGACGTACGCCCGCAAGGACGGCGACGACTACGTCATCTCCGGCGGCAAGATGTGGATCACCAACGGCATCCAGGCCGACTGGATGTGCTGCCTCGCCAACACCAGCGACGACAAGCCGCACAAGAACAAGACCCTCATCGTCGTCCCGCTGAACTCGAAGGGCGTCGAGCGGGCCCGCAAGCTGCACAAGCTCGGCATGTGGTCGTCCGACACCGCGCAGATCTTCTTCGACGAGGTCCGCGTCCCGCAGCGCTACGCGATCGGCCCCGAGGGCGCGGGCTTCATGCTGCAGATGCTGCAGTTCCAGGAGGAGCGGCTGTGGGGCGCCGCCAACTCGCTGACCGCGATGGAGACCGCGATCACCGAGACCGTCAAGTACACCCGCGAGCGCAAGGCCTTCGGCAAGTCGATCCTCGACAACCAGGTCGTCCACTTCCGCATCGCCGAGCTGCTCACCGAGGTCGAGTCGCTGCGCGCCCTGATCTACCGCGCCGCCGAGCTGTTCATCTCCGGCAAGGACGTGACCCGCCTGGCCTCGATGGCCAAGCTCAAGTCCGGCCGCCTCGGCCGCGAGGTCGCCGACAGCTGCCTGCAGTACTGGGGCGGCATGGGCTACATGTGGGAATCGAAGATCTCGCGCATGTTCCGCGACTCGCGCCTGATCTCCGTCGGCGGCGGCGCCGACGAGGTCATGCTCGGCATCATCGCCAAGCTCGAGGGCATCCTGCCCGGGAAAGGCTGAAAGGACATGTCCCAAACGACCTTGCCCGAGTGCCAGACGCTGCTGCTGCGCCGCGACGGCTGGCGCCTGCACGTCACCCTCAACCGGCCCGAGGCGCGCAACGCCATGTCGTTCGCGATGGTGCGCGAGCTGCAGGCGGTGTTCGCCGCGATCGCCGGCGACCGCGAGGTGCGGGCGGTGGTCCTGCGCGGCGCCGGGGGCAACTTCTGCGCCGGCGGCGACATCAAGGACATGGCCGGCGCCCGCGGGGCCGAGCCCGGGCCCGACGGCAAGGACCCGCTGGCGACGACCAACCGGATCTTCGGCAGCATGCTGCAGCAGATCGAGGACGCCCCGCAGGCGGTCGTCGCGGTGCTCGAGGGCGCGGTGATGGGCGGCGGCTTCGGCCTGTGCTGCGTCAGCGACGTCGCCGTCGCGGCCGACGACGCCCGGCTGCGCCTGCCCGAGACCGGCCTCGGCGTGCCGCCGGCCCAGATCGCGCCGTTCATCGTCCGCCGCGTCGGCTACAGCGCCGCGCGCGGGCTCGCGGTCACCGGCGGGGCGCTCGACGCCGGCGAGGCGCTGCGCCTCGGGCTGGTCCACCACGTGACCGATCGGGCAGGTCTCGACGGACAGGTAGCGAAGGTCCTCGCCGACATCGCCCGCTGCGCCCCCGAGGCGGTCGCCACCACCAAGCGGCTGGTCCTGGCCGCCAGCGGGGCGCCGCACGGCGACGCCCTGTCCGCCCTGCTCGACCTCGCCGCCGACGACTTCGCCCGCGCCGCCCGCGGCCCCGAGGGCGTCGAGGGCATGCTCGCATTCATTCAGAAGCGCAACGCCGCCTGGAGCGACCAATGACCTTCTCCACGATCCTGATCGCCAACCGCGGCGAGATCGCCTGCCGGATCATCCGCACCGCCCACGCCCTCGGCTACCGCACCGTCGCCGTCTACAGCGACGCCGACGCCGGCGCCCCGCACGTCGGCCTGGCCGACCGCGCGGTCCGGATCGGCCCGCCGCCGGTGCGCGAGTCGTACCTCGACGTCGCGGCGCTGCTGTCCGCGGCGATGAAGGCGGGCGCCGACGCGGTCCACCCCGGCTACGGCTTCCTGTCGGAGAACGACGGCTTCGCCCAGGCGGTGCTCGACGCCGGCCTCGTGTTCATCGGCCCGTCGCCGGCCGCGATCCGGGCCATGGGCAACAAGGCCGCCGCCAAGCGGGCGATGATCGCCGCCGGCGTCCCGTGCATCCCTGGCTTTCAGGACAGCAGCGACGCGGGCCAGTCCGACGCGCGCCTCGCCGCCGAGGCCGAGCGCATCGGCCTGCCCTTGCTGATCAAGGCGGCGGCCGGCGGCGGCGGCCGCGGCATGCGAATGGTCCGCGAGTGGAGCGGGCTCCCGGCCGCGCTCGCGTCGGCGCGCAGCGAGGCCGAGAGCGCGTTCGGCAGCGGCGAGCTGATCCTCGAGCGCGCGCTCACCAGCGGCCGCCACGTCGAGATCCAGGTGTTCGGCGACAGCCACGGCCACGTGATCCACCTCGGCGAACGCGACTGCTCGGTCCAGCGCCGCCACCAGAAGGTCGTCGAGGAGTCGCCCTCGCCGGCCGTGTCGCCGGCCCTGCGCGCCGAGATGGGCGCCGCCGCGGTGCTCGCTGCGCGCTCGATCGACTACGTCGGCGCCGGCACCGTCGAGTTCATGCTGGACGCCGACGGCAAGTTCTACTTCCTCGAGATGAACACCCGCCTGCAGGTCGAGCACCCGGTCACCGAGCTGGTCACCGGCCTCGACCTGGTCGCCTGGCAGCTGCGCGTGGCCGCCGGCGAGCCGCTGCCGCTGACGCAGGAGCAGGTCGAGCTGCGCGGCCACGCGATCGAGGTCCGCCTCTACGCCGAGGACCCGTACGCCGGCTACCTGCCGCAGGCCGGCGAGGTCGTCGCCTGGCAGCCCGCGAGCGGCGACGGCGTCCGCGTCGACCACGGCCTCCACCGCCAGCAGACCGTCTCGCCCTACTACGACCCGATGATCGCCAAGGTCATCACCCACGGCCGCACCCGCGACGAGGCCCGCCGCCGCCTGGTCAGCGCGCTGGCCCGCAGCGTCCTGCTCGGCCTGCCCAACAACAAGCGCTTCCTCGCCGACATCCTCGAGCACCCGGTGTTCGCCGCCGGCGGCGCGACCACCCGCTTCCTCGACGAGCACCTGCCCGCGCCCGCGCGCCCCGAGCCCGACGCCCGCGCGTGGGCGATCGCCGCCACCATCTGGACTTTGGGACATGTCCGTGGGGACTACAGCCCGTGGCGCAGCGCCGGCCGGGCCGCGTTCCCCCTGACCCTTCGAGCAGGTGACCGCGAGCGCGAGCTCGCCGTCGACCTCGACCCCGGCGGCCTCACCACAGTCACGGTCGACGGCGCCGCCCTGCCCGTGCGCGTGCTCGGCCGCGACGGCGTGGTCCTCCGCGTGCTCGTCGGCGACGTGCAGGAGACCGTCCACGCGGCCGTCGTCGGCGAGCGCCTGTTCCTCGACGCGCGCGGCGTGCAGGCCGAGTTCGTCGAGCCGCCGCCGAAGGGCGCCGAGGTCGAGGCCGAGGTCGGCGGCGACGGCAACCTGCTCGCGCCCACGAGCGGGCGCGTCGTCGCAGTGCACGTCCAGGTCGGCGACCGCGTCCGCCGCGGCCAGACCCTCGTCACCCTCGAGGCGATGAAGATCGAGAACGCCCTCGCGGTCGCCGTCGCCGGCGTCGTCACCGAGGTCAAGGTGAAGCCCGGCGATCAGGTCCCGCAAGGTCGCCTCCTCGCCGTCGTCACCCCCGACGACGGCCCCGAACCCGGCGCCGCCTCCGCCGCCGCCTAGGCGTGCTAAGGTGCAGTCATGAGCGCCGCGCGCATCCTCAACGACCTGATGGCCTTGCCGCCTGACGAGCGCCGCGCGATCGCGCGGCGCGTCCTCGACAGCGTCGAGGATCCCATCCCGCTCGAGGTTGAAGAGGCCCAATATCAAGAGGTCCTCCGCCGCCTCCGCGACATCGAGGAGGGCAAGGAAGAGCTGGTGGATTGGGAGATCGTTCAAGCCGAATTGAACGCCAAGATCGCCCGCCACGGCACCTGAACCATGCAAGGTTCCGAGGTCGTCGTCCGCCTGTCTCGCCGCGCCGGCCACGACCTCGATCGCGCGGTCGACTACTACCTATCCCAGGGGCCAGGTCTCGCTCAACGCCTCGTCGCCGCGTTCGATGAGACCTTGAAGGACCTGGCCGAGGCACCAGCACGCTGGACGGTTTGGCGACCGCCGCAGCTCCGGCGAGCGCTCGTCCCTGATTTTCCTACGTCGTCGTCTATCGCATCGTATCGCCGGATCAAGTGTTCATCGTGGCGCTCCTCCATCAGCGCCAAGACCCGAACCGCCGCTTCCCAGCATGACCGATCGCAACGCCGAACGCCTCGCCTCCTCGCCAGCTCGACCCGCCTGTGACGAATCGCCCGCCCTCGCGCACGAGGACGCGTGGCTCGCCGAGGTCGAGCGCCGCTGGCAGGCGATCCAGTCCGGCCTCGAAGCCACCGTCGACCACGAAGAGGCGCTCGCCTTCATCTTCTCACCGCCGCTCGCGCCCGCTCGTCCGTCGCCAGCTCGATGATCCTCGCCTGGACCTCGCCATGACCCACGACAAAGCGATCGTCACCTGCGCCCTCACCGGCGTGCTCACCAACCCCAAGCAGCACCCCGTCCCGGTCACCCCCGAGGAGCTCGCGCGCGCCGCCCGGCAGGCGCGTGACGCCGGCGCTTCGGTCGTGCACGTCCACTTCCGCCGGCAGGAGCCCGGCATGGGCTTTCTGCCGTCGTGGGAGCCCGAGGTGGCGGTGGCGGTGCGCGAGGCCATCCGCGCCGAGTGTCCCGACCTCATCTTCAACATGACCACCGGCGTCGTCGGCGAGGACATCAGCGGGCCGGTCGCCTGCATGCGCGCCATCAAGCCGGAGATCGCCGCCTGCAACGCCGGCAGCCTCAACTACCTCAAGGCCAGGAGCGACGGCACCTGGGCCTGGCCGCCGATGGTGTTCGACAACCCCGTCGAGAAGGTGAAGGCCTTCCTCGACGTCATGGCCGAGTGCGGCACGGTCCCCGAGTTCGAGTGCTTCGACCTCGGCATCGTCCGCTCGGTCGGCCTCTACGTGGACGTCGGCCTCGCCAGGCACCCGCACTACAACCTCGTCACCGGCGTCGCCTCCGGCATGCCGACCGACCCCGAGCTGTTGTCGTTCCTGCTCAAGTACATCAAGCCAGGTTCGCGCTGGGAGGTCACCGCGATCGGCCGCGAGGAGATCTGGGCCATCCATCGCCGCGCCGCCGAGCTCGGCGGCGACCTGCGGACCGGCCTCGAGGACACCTTCTATTTGCCGGACGGCAGCCGCGCCGACAGCAACGGTCGGCTCATCGAGGCCCTCGTCGCCAGCGCCCGCGAGGTCGGCCGCGAGATCGCCTCGCCCGCCGAAGCTCGCCAGCGCATGCACCTCGCGAGCTGACCGCCTTCAACGTCGCTCCGCCAGCGCCTCCGCTCCCGCGCGGGGCCGCGGTCGCAGTCTCGAACTCGCCGCGCGAGCGAGCGACCTCGCATCCCTCCCCCTCCGCCCTCACGTTCACGGCTGCGGCCGCCGTGCCCCCTTTTGGCCCGTCGTCGGTCCGGCCGTGATGATAAGATCGGCGGCAAAATGTCCGTCCTCGACGACGCCGACCGCGAGGCCCTGCGCGGCACCCTGCGTGGATTCATCGAGCGCGAGGTCATGCCGCACATCGACGCCTGGGAGGAGGCCGGCGGCTTTCCGCGCGAGCTCTACGCCCGCGCCGGCGAGCTCGGGATCCTCGGCCTCGGTTACCCCGAAGAGCTCGGCGGCAGTCCGGGCGACAGCACCGCCATCATCATCCTGTGCGAGGAGTTCGCGCGCACAGGATCCGGAGGCCTCATCGCCGGCCTGTGTTCGCACGGCATCGGCCTGCCGCCGATCTTGAACCTCGGCACCGACGCGCAGAAGCGGCGCTTTATCCCCGACGTCCTGGCCGGTCGCAAGATCTCCGCGCTCGCGATCACCGAGCCCTCGGGCGGATCGGACGTCGCCAACCTCAAGACAGTCGCGCGCCGCGACGGCGACCACTACGTCGTCCACGGCAGCAAGACCTTCATCACCTCCGGCGTGCGCGCCGACCACGTCACGGTCGCCGTGCGCACCGGCCCGCCTGGCCTCGGGGGCATCTCGCTGCTCGTCGTCGAGGCCGACACGCCCGGCTTCACCCGCACCGCGCTCGACAAGAAGATGGGCTGGTGGTGCTCCGACACCGCCACCCTCTACTTCGACGATTGTCGGGTCCCGGCCGCCAACCTGCTCGGCGAGGAGAACCACGGCTTCCTCGGCATCATGCAGAACTTCAACCGCGAGCGGCTGATGCTCGCCGCCATGGCCGTCGCCTTCGCCCAGGTCTGTCTCGACGAGTCGATCGCCTACGCGCGCCAGCGCGAGACCTTCGGCAAGCCGCTCGTCACCCGCCAGGTCATCCGCCACAAGCTCGTCGACATGGCCACGCGCATCCATCCGGTGCGCACCTGGCTGTACCAGCTCGCGCAGCGGATCGACGCCGGCGAGTGGCCGATCGCCGAGATCTGCATGCTCAAGAACGCCGCCACCCAGTGCGTCGAGTTCTGCGCCAAGGAGGGCGTGCAGATCTTCGGCGGCGCCGGCTTCATCCGCGGCGCCAAGGTCGAGCGGATCTACCGCGAAACCAAGGTCCTCGCCATCGGCGGCGGCGCCGAGGAGATCATGAAGGACCTCGCCGCCAAGCAGATGGGACTCTAGACACCTTCGCTTCAGGAGCACGCAGTTGGCCCTCGACACCATCCCAGCCCGCTTCTTCGCCCGGGGCCAGGCCCACCCGAACAAGCCGGCCTATTACATCCGCAAGGACGGCGCCTGGCGACCGACCAGCTGGGCCGAATACAACGACCAGGTCCGCCGCGCCGCGCGGGCGCTGATCGGCCTCGGCCTGGAGCGCGGCCAGGGCGTCTGCATCCTCGCCTACAACCGCGCCGAGTGGGCCATCACCGCCTTCGCCACCATGGCCGCGGGGGGCGTCCCGGCCGGCATCTACACCACCTGCTCGGCCAGCGAGGTGCAGTACATCGTCCGCCACGCCGAGGCCGCGCTGGTGGTCGTCGAGGGCCGCGCGCAGTACGACAAGCTGCGCGAGCAGCAGGCCGACCTCCCCGGCCTGCGCCACATCGTCCTCATGCAGGGCGCGCCGGCGATCGACGACCCGCTCGTGCTCACCTGGGAGCAGTTCCTCGCCCGCGCCGACGCGGTCCCCGAGGCCGCCTTGACCGAGCGCCTCTCCGGCCTGCACGAGGACGACACCAGCACGTACATCTACACCTCCGGCACGACCGGCCCGCCGAAGGCCGTCATGCTGTCGCACAAGAACATCTTGTGGACCACCGAGGTCCTGGTCGCGCTGGTCGAGAACAGCCCTGAAGACCGCCTGCTGTCGTACTTGCCGCTGTCGCACATCGCCGAGCAGATGCTGTCGCTGCACGGCCCGGCCTGCTGCGGCCACGCGATCTACTGGGCCGAGGCGCTCGAGCGCGTGCCCGACAACCTCAAGGAGGTCCAGCCGACCGTCTTCTTCGGGGTGCCGCGGATCTGGGAGAAGTTCCACGCCGCCGTCGGCGCTCGCCTGTCCCAAGTGACAGGTACCAAGAAGAAGCTGTTCAACTGGGCCTCCGGGGTCGCCCGCCGCTACCACGCGCTCGCCACCCGCGGCCGCCCCGTCCCCCTGGCCCTGCGCGCGCAGCATCGGCTGGCCCAGCGCCTGGTGTTCGCCAAGCTCAAGACCGCCCTCGGCCTCGGCAGCGCCCGCGCCTGCGTCTCCGGGGCCGCGCCGATCGCCGCCCACGTGCTCGAGTTCTTCACCGGCCTCGACCTCGTCGTCGCCGAGGTCTACGGCCAGAGCGAGGACTGCGGCCCGACCAGCCTCAACATCCCCGGCGCCACCAAGCTCGGCAGCGTCGGCCGCCCGATCCCTGGCCTCGAGGTCAGGCTCGGCGAGGACGGCGAGATCCTCGTGCGCGGCCCCAGCGTGTTCAAGGGCTACTACAAGGACCCCGCCGCCACCGCCGAGGCGCTGCAGGACGGCTGGTTGCACTCGGGCGACCTCGGCGCCTTCGACCCCGATGGCTTCCTCTCGATCACCGGGCGCAAGAAAGAGATCATCATCACCGCCGGCGGCAAGAACATCGCGCCGAAGAACCTCGAGGCCGCGCTCAAGGACAACCCGCTGATCGAGGAGGCCGTCGTGATCGGCGACCGCCGCAAGTTCCTCAGCGCGCTCCTGGCGATCGATCGCGCCGCCGCGACCAAGTGGCTGACGGGCCAGGGCCTGGCCGCCGACGAGCCGCTGCACGAACACCCGGCGCTGGTCGCCGAGATCGGCAAGTGGGTCGAGAAGTCGGGCGAGCAGTTCGCCCGCGTCGAGCAGGTCCGCAAGTTCAAGCTCCTGCCGCGCAGCCTCAGCACCGACCACGGCGAGCTCACCCCGACGCTCAAGCTCAAGCGCAAGGTCATCGAGAAGCAGTGGGCCCAGCTCATCGAGGCCATGTACGAGGGCGCCGACTGAGCCATGCAGATCCGGATCGTCGGCACCGAGCTGCCCGGGCGGCGCTTCTGCAACGCCGAGGGGGACGCGTACGACAACGTCCACGTCGGCCTGCAGCGCGGCAAGGAGCCCGTGCAGCTCGTCCCCGGCGACGCTGTGCGGGCCGAGCTCGTCGCCGAAGTCGCCCTCGTCCGCGGCGACCACGGCCTCGACGTCCGCGGCCCTTTCGTCCACGGCCCTCGCGGCGAGCGCTTCCTCTACCTCACCTGGGGCGCGGTCGGCGACGGCGGCGCCTTCGCCATGTTCCGCCGGGCCAAGCTGTGCTTCGCCGACATCGACCCGGCCCTGCTCGCGCGCGCGGCCGACGAGGGCCGCGACCTCGAGGCCGCCCTCGCGCTCACCGACGACCGCGGCGGCCCGCGCTGCGCCCGGGTGAAGCCGCCGGCGATCCGCTGGCGGCTCGTCTGAATCAGGGCACCGTCACCAGCACGCCCTGGCTCTCGACGTTGTGCTTGCCGGCGGCGCTGATCGCCCATGTCCCCGGGGACAGGTCGATGCTCGTCGCCTGCGCCGGGACGATGCGGTCGATCACGAAGTCCTGGCCGGACTGCGCGTAGACCACCCACGCGCGCAGGCTGGCCGGGTCGGCGTGGGCCAGCGACGCCTGCGTCCCTTCGAGCGTCACCGTCGGCGGCGCCACTGCCTCGCCGGCGAGCGCCGCGATCGGCGGGGTCAGGGCGGGCGTCTGGTAGAACTCGGCCTTGAACGCGTCGGTGACCCCGAGCAGGTTCTCCTGCAGCGGCGCGATCTGGAAGAAGATGTTGCCCTGCGAGCCGGCCTCCGCGTATTGCCGGCTGAGCAGGATCTCCTGCTTGAACTCGTCGAGCGACCACTTGTCCTCGGAGCCGAGCTTGCTGAGGTAGTTGCCGGCGAAGATGTAGCGCCCGCCCCCGGTGATGCTCGACCACCACTCGATCAGCACCCCGTAGGCCTGGGCCGCCTGGGTGGTCGGCCAGTACAGCTGCGGCGCCAGGTAATCGACCCATCCCTCCTGCATCCACAGCAGCGGATCGGCGTAGAGGCCCTCGTATTGATCGAAGCCGTTGATGCCTTCGGGGATCCCGGGGCGGTAGATGCCGAACGGGCTGATGCCATAACGGACGTGGGGCGCGATATCGGCGACAGCGAGGCCGACCGCCTCGACCATCGCGTTGACGTTGTCGCGCCGCCAGTCGGCCCGCGACAGCTGCCCGCCGCCGCCCTGATAGGCCTCCCACGTCTTGTCATCGGGGAAGTCGACCCCGTCGACCGGGTACGGATAGAAGTAATCGTCGAAGTGGATGCCGTCGACGTCGTAGCGGGTCACCAGATCGGCGACGACCGCCAGCAATTGGTCCTGGACCTCCTTCGCGCCGGGGTCCATCCAAAGGAACGTCGAGTACTCGTAGGCGTACTGCGGCAGCAGGGACGCGATGTGCTCGGGCGCGAGGTCGTGGTTGGCGTTGGCCTTGGCGCGGTACGGGTTGAGCCACGCATGGACCTCGACGCCGCGGGCGTGGCCCTCGTCGATCAGAAACTGCAGCGGGTCGAGCCCGGGATCCTCCCCTTGCTCGCCTGTGAGGTAACGACTCCACGGCTCCAGGTTCGACGAATAGACCGCGTCGCACTCCGGCCGGACCTGGAACACCACGGTATTGAGGCCGGCCGCCTGCACGGTATCGAGGATCGCCAGCAGCTCGTCCTGCATCGCAGTCGCCGACAGCCCGGTCGAACTCGGGAAGTTGATGTTCGACACCGTCGCCACCCAGACGGCCCTGAACTCGCGCGTATGAGCGACCGGGACCAACTCCTGCGGGTCGCCGCCGGTCGTGCTGCTGGTGCCGTCATCGTCGCCGGTGGTCGGCTCGCTCGTCGTCGCCGGGCCCGTCACTGGCACATCCGTCGTCGTCGTCGCGGTGACCGGCGCATCGGTCGTGGCTGCACTGCTGGTCGTGGTTTCAGTGGTCGTGGCCGGGTCCTCGCCGCAGCCGGCGAGCGCCGACAACACGACCACAAATGACAATCCTGTCGGGCGAAACAGCGCCATGTCCTCCTATAACACGCGAGCATGCAGTCCCGGAGAATTCAAGGCCGCGGGGCTCCGGGGCCCCGCCGCAAATGTGGGCGAACGCGCTTGCATACGCTGTCACAATTCTCCCCCTTGGCCCCCGCCTTGAGTAGGATGCCGCCCATGCGCAAGCACCCCTCTCGCATTTTCGCGGCCGTTGCGGCGGCCGGCCTCATGGCCTCCCTGAGCGCCTGCCAGGTGAAGCCCGGCGAATACCGGATCTACAAGATCACGTCCCTGCCCGTGCAGATGGGCGCCGACTGTGGCGTGAACCCCGATCCGCGTGACTCGACGACCTTCTTCGGCGCTCAGTCGATCCAGATCTTCGCCACCGACGCCGACGATTTCTTCCTCGAGTACGGGGACGCGGTGCTGATCGGCTCGCGCTCGGGCACCGATTACACCTTCGAGGGCGACTCGGTCCAGGTCGACGACCCGATCGACGGCACCACCGTCACCCAGACGCGCTCGGTCGACGTCGCCATCGAGATCAAGGGCTACAAGATCACCGGCCAGGTCGTCGACTTCACCTCGACGACCTGCGGCGGCAACTGCGACGGCATCCCCACCACGCAGTGCACGATCACCGGCTCGTTCTTCGGCACCGAGATCAAGGACGTCGAGCTCGAGCGCGGCGTCTGAGCCTCCCCCCGCTCAGTACAGACCGTGCAGCGGCCCGCCAGGGGCCGCCCATTCGAGGACTCGGCGGGTCACCGCCGGGTCCTCGATCAATTGCGGCGCGTGATGCGGCTTGCGGCGCGCGTCGATCACCAGCGCGCCCTCGCAGCCCCAGTGCTTGTGCACCGTCCGCGCCGCGACCCCCTCGATGTCGACCGCGGGGTTCATGCGGGTGAACGTCGCCCACAGGAAGTTGTTGAGCGTGCGCGCCGCGAACTCGCTGTCGTCGACCAGCACCACCAGCGGGAAGCGATTGATCGCGTCGCCGCCGGCGAATGCGGCGCAGAACCGCTGCAGCGCGCCGTCGCCGGCCTCCACGCACGCCGGGCTCGTCACCGCCAGCACCCCCGGCATGCACACGCGCGGGTCCGAGAAGCCGCCCGGCAGCCGGAGGTCGGCCGGGACCTCGATCGGCAGCGAGCGCCGCGGCGCACCGACCGCCGCGATCACCACCTTGCTGCCGACGTTGAGCCCGCCGCCCGAGTAGTCGAGCGTGTCGATGGTCGTCTCGGTGTGGAAGTGCAGGTCGCGGCGCCAGTCGACGCGCTCCAGGACATGTCCGAAGAAACCTGTCACATCGTGCAGGTCGAGGTTCGGCGCGTCGTCGGCGGCGGCGATCATCAGCACCTTGGCCAGCGACATCTGGCCCTGGCCGAGGATCGCGCTGGCCTGGGTCAGCAGCTCGGCCGGGCGCTCGCGGGGGGCGTAGGGCGTGTAGCGCTCGCTGCCGAGGGCCAGCAGCAGCGGGTGGACGCCGGCCGCGTCGACCGCGTGCACCGCGTGCACTCCGGGGATCACGGCCGGGATCGCCGGCCCCGTGATCTCGTGGATGATCGCCCCGAACTGGGTGTCCTCCTGCGGCGGCCGGCCGACCACCGTGAACGGCCAGATCGCGTCGGCGCGGGCGTACACCTTCTCTACGCGCAGCACCGGGAAGTCGTGGGTCAAGCTGTAGTAGCCGAGGTGGTCGCCGAACGGCCCCTCGGGCAGGCGCAGCTCGGGGTCGACCGTGCCGCAGAGGACGAAGTCGGCCTCGCCGGCGAACGGCAGCTCACCTGGCCTTTGGACCATCCGCACCCGCCGCCCGGCCAGCGCGCCGGCGAACGCCAGCTCCGGCAGCCCCTCGGGCAGGGGCATCACCGCGGCCAGAGTCATCGCCGGCGGGCCGCCGACGAAGATGTTGACGCGCAGCGGCTCGCCCTTGCGGATCGCCGCCGCGTGGTGGACCCCGATCCCGCGGTGGATCTGGTAGTGCAGCCCGATCTGGCGGTCCTGCGCGTAGCGGTTGCCGGCCAGCTGCACGCGGTACATCCCGAGGTTGCTCTTCATCCACCCGGGCCGCTCGGGGTCCTCGCTGTACACCTGCGGCAGGGTGATGAACGGCCCGCCGTCGAGCGGCCACGACACCTGCTGCGGGAGGTCGGAGACCCGGATCTCCCGCGCCATGACCGGACCCGAGCCGACGAACTTCGGCCGCGCGTGCCAGCCCGCGCGCAACAGGCCCGCGTAGCGCCACGGCCGGCGCATCACCGCCCCCGGGTCGCCGCGCAGGGCCACCAGCTGCTTCACGCGCGCCAGAGTGTCGCGGAACACGAACCGCGTGCGCGCGGCCGTCCCGAACAGGTTGCTGACCATCGGGAAGGCGCTGCCCTTGACCCGCGTGAACAGCAGGGCCGGGCCGCCGGCCTCGTAGACGCGGCGCTGGACCTCGGCCGCCTCGAGGTACGGGTCGACCTCGACGTCGACGCGCACGAGGTGGCCGTGCCGCTCGAGGTCGGCCACGCACTCGCGCAGCGATCGGTAAGCGCTCATTCCGCCGTCGTGGCAGAGCCGGGGCGCCTGTCCTTCAGGACAGGCGCCTCGGCGCTCGAATCACATGCAGACCGAGCCGACCAGCGCGCCCATGTCGAGGTCGACGGCCGGGTCGGTGCACATCTTGCCCATGTCGCAGTCGGCGTCGGAGTTGCACTCGCCGCAGACGCCGAGCTTGAGCAGGCCCATGACGCTGGCCTCGCCGCAGAAGCCCGACATGCAGGCCTTGTTGCCGGCCGGGTTGCCGCCGTCGTCCTCGAGCGAGCAGCCGTTGTTGTTGGCGATCGCGCCGTCGGCCACGCAGTCGAGCTTGCCCTTGAAGTTGGGCACGTCGTAGGTCGGGGTGCAGTTGGGCGCCGCCTGGTCGGTGCAGTCGGCGTTGACCTTGCACTGGCCGCAGGTGGCGACGGTGATGATGCCGGGGACCTCGAGCAGGGTGCCGCAGATGCCGTTGTCGGCGTCGACGCAGACCGCGTCGCTCATGCAGCCCTCGCCCGGGCCGCCGTTGTTGCAGGTGGCGCCGACGCCGGCGATCGGGTTCGGCACGGAGCAGCCGCCGGGGGCGCAGTCGGCGTCGGCGAGGCACTCGCCGCAGAAGCCGCCGAGGGCCGGGACGACGAAGCACTTCTCGGTGTCGCAGCCGCAGCCGGACGAGTCGGTGCACGGGCTGTTGATCGGCTGGTCCTCCATGTCCTGGCAGGCCGAGCCGGTGGTCACCGTGGTGGCGGTGGTGGTCGTCGTCGGCTGCTCCGGCTCGGTCGTGCCGGTCTCGGAGGCGCTGGCCGTACCGGCGGTGGGCTCGGTGGTGGTGGTCGTCGTCGGGTTCGTCGTCGTCGACTCGCCCATCGTCTCGTCACCCGTCGTCGGAGCCTGGGTGGTCTCCGTGGCGGAGGCCGAGGTGCCCCTGTCGTCGCCGCAGGCGATGGTGGTCAAGGAAAGCGCCAGCGCGCTGGCGAAGAGGAAGCGCAGGTTGGTACAGGTCATCGCGGTCTCCGTGGGGTGCGTCCCCCAACTCGTAGGATCAGGCTCGAACAGGACTGAGAGAACCAGGGTTTGGGCCCACAGGGGCCAGGAGCAAGGAGCAGGGCCGAAGGCCTCGCTGGTACCAGGATTCAGCCAGGGAGGCCGGAGCGAGCGGCCGGGCGGGCTGCCCGGCGGGTGAAGCGATCGTCATGAATCGAGGCCCTGGCGGCCCGATTTGGGATCTTCGCCTTAGTACTCCGCTCCTCCATGCCGGCGCAAGTCCCCGCCGAAAGCACCCGCGAACCGCGCAATTGCGGCGCATCCGGGCGCTCCTGCCGGCCTGTTCTCGAGCCGCCTGTTCTCGAGCTAGAGTCGCGAGTGATGAACCCCACCGTTCGCTGCGGCCTCATCCAGTGCAGTAACCCCATCAACGACGAGAGTGTCCCGGTCAAGGAGATCCAGCAGGCCATGCTCGACAAGCACCTGCCCTTCCTGAAGGAAGCCGGCCGGCGCGGCGTGCAGATCCTCTGCCTGCAAGAGATTTTCAACGGACCGTACTTCTGTCCGGGCCAGGACCGCCGCTGGTACGCGGCCGCCGAGCCGATTCCGGGGCCCACGACCGCGCTGATGCAGGAGTACGCGAAGTCGCTCGGCATGGCCATCGTCGTGCCGCTCTACGAGGAGGCGATGCGCGGCGTCTACTACAACACCGCGGCGGTGGTCGACGCCGACGGCACGTACCTCGGCAAGTACCGCAAGCAGCACATCCCGCAGACCTCGGGGTTCTGGGAGAAATTCTTCTTCAAGCCGGGCGACCTCGGCTACCCGGTCTTCCGCACGCAATTCGCCACCATCGGGGTCTACATTTGCTACGACCGTCACTTCCCGGAGGGGGCGCGCGCCCTCGGGCTCAACGGCGCCGAGATCGTGTTCAATCCCAGCGCGACGGTGGCGGGGTTGAGCCAGTACCTGTGGAAGCTGGAGCAGCCGGCCCACGCGGTGGCCAACGGCTACTACGTCGGCGCGATCAACCGCGTCGGCACCGAGGCCCCGTGGAACATCGGCAAATTCTACGGTCACAGCTATTTCGTCGACCCGCGCGGCAAGTTCCTGGCGGAGGGCAGCGAGGACAACGACGAGCTCGTGGTGGCCGACCTCGACCTGTCGGTGATCGACGAGGTCCGGCAAGTCTGGCAGTTCTACCGCGACCGTCGCCCCGAGACCTACGGCGACCTCACGAAGCTGTGAGCCCCCCGCTCGTCCCTGCCCCCTGAGCCCTGTCTCCCCCGAGGTCTCGCATGTCCGGCATCGTCCTTCGCAACGGCCAAGTCATCACCGCCCTCGATCAATACGTCGCCGACATCTACTGCGACGGCGGCAAGATCGTCGCCATCGGCGAGAACCTCGACGTGCCCGCCGGCACCGCGGTCGTCGACGCCTCCGGCCAGTACGTCCTGCCCGGCGGCATCGACGCTCACACGCACATGGAGCTGCCGTTCATGGGCACCGTCAGCTCCGACGACTTCTTCACCGGCACCGCCGCCGGCGTCGCCGGCGGCACCACCTCGATCATCGACTTCATCATCCCGAGCCGCAACCAGAGCCTCATCGAGGCCCGCGACTTCTGGATGAACAACGCCAGGAAGGCGTGCGCCGACTACGGCTTCCACATGGCCGTGACCTGGTACGGCGAGCAGGTCGAGCAGGAGATGCGCCGCGTCTACCGCGAGGACGGCATCTCCTCCTTCAAGGTCTTCATGGCCTACACCGGCGCGATCGGGGTCGACGACGACGAGATGATCGGCGTCATCGACACCGCCGCCGACCTCGGCGCCCTCGTCACCGCCCACTGCGAGCACGGCCTGGCCGTGCAGGCGCTGCAGCGCAAGCTCGTGTCCCAGGGCAAGACCACCCCGCGCTACCACGCCGAGAGCCGGCCGTCGTGGGTCGAGGGCGAGGCGACCAACCGCGCGATCATGCTGGCGCGCTGCTCCGGCCAGCCGATCTACATCGTCCACCTCACCTGCAAGGAGTCGCTCGACGCGGTCGTGCGCGCCCGCCAGGAGGGCCAGCTGGTCTACGTCGAGACCTGCCCGCAGTACCTGCTGCTCGACGACAGCGTCTACGACAAGCCCGACTTCGAGGGCGCGGCCTACGTCATGAGCCCGCCGATCCGCCCCAAGGGCCACCAGGACGCGCTGTGGCACGCGCTGTCGTGCGGCCTCATCCACCACGTCGCCACCGACCACTGCCCGTTCCGCCAACATGACCAAAAGGTCATGGGCCTGCACGACTTCACGAAGATCCCCAACGGCGCCGCCGGCATCGAGAATCGCATCGCCCTGATGTACACCTACGGCGTCGCCACCGGCCGCCTCACGCTGAACCAGCTGGTCGACGTCTGCTGCACCCAGCCGGCCAAGATCTTCGGCCTCTACCCGCGCAAGGGCGCGATCCGGGTCGGCGCCGACGCCGACCTGTTCACCTACGACCCCGCCGCCTCCTCGACGATCAGCGCCCGCACCCACCACCAGCGGGTCGACCGCAACATCTTCGAGGGCTTCGAGATCCGCGGCGCGGTCACCAACACCGTCGTCGCCGGCAAGCTCGCGTTCACGAAGGGCGAGCTCCGCGTCGAGCGCGGCGCCGGCCGCTACCTGCACCGCACCTGATTCGCGGCTGATCACGCCTGACTCTCGGGGCATGTCCAGAGAATCAGGCTCACCGCGCCCTGTCCCTTCAGCCATGTAGGCTCGCCCGCGCGCGACCCACCGAGCGGGTGGTCCCGCACCCGCGTCAGCCCACGCTCGAGCTGTCCCGACGGACCTGCCGCAAAGGACAGCCGGGCGCCGGTCTGCGCATGCACACGAGCTGGTCCTCCGGACCTGCTGCGAGGGACATCCGCCCGACCCGCGCTTCCCCGATCGCCCCGTCCTGTCCCGAAGACCATCCCCGAACTCGCCCTTGCGCGGGGCACCTGCGGTATTGTGCGCTGGATGCGTGTCTCGCAAGTCTGGCCTGCAGTCGTCCTGGCTCTTTACTCGTCCGTAGCTCTGGCCCAGTCACCGGCCATCTCTCCAGGTCCGCGGGGCGAGCCGACGCCGGCGACGACCGCCGCTGCCGAGCCCGCGGGCGAGCCCGCCGCGGCCGCGCCCGAAGGCCCGGCCGAAGACACTGCAGTCGCCGCCGAGCCCCCCGCGGCCGAACCGGCGCACGCCGACGCCCCGCCCTCGTCGCCCGAGGGCGTCGCCGACTCGTCGCGCACGCCGATCGTCGAGCCCCGCGCCAAGCCCGACTCCACCGGCGAGCTGCCGCCGCTGCCGGCCCGCCACCGCCTCGTCTACAGCAACCTGCTGGTCCTGCGCGTCAACCCGCTCGGCGCCGAGGACCGCTTCACCCTCGGCTACAACCTGCGCCTCTACAACAACCCGAAGCCGCTGTTCCGCGACGCCTACTTCGGCGTCGCCTTCAGCCCGACCATCTCGCCCTCGATCTCCCGCATCGGCGGCAACATCGACTTCGCCCCGCTGACGATCCTCCGCTTCCGCGGCGCCTACTACCTCGCCACCTGGTACGGCAGCGACCGCTTCAAGGCCCACCCCTACTCCTCGCCGACGGCCGAGTACGGCCCCAAGAAGCTCAAGGACGAGGCGGGCGCCAACGTCCTCGGCGGCCAGGCCGAGCTCAGCGCGCTGTTTCAGGTCCGCGTCAAGATGATCGCGATCCGCAACGAGGTCACTTTCTACAACAACAACATCCGCCTCCCGACCGGCAACGACGTGTTCTACGACCTGCGCCACGACGTCCTCGTGCCGGCCAAGGGTTGGTTCCTCACCAACGACACCGACCTGCTGTACATGACCAAGTTCGGCCTCAACGCCGGCGTGCGCAACTCGCTGGTCCACGTGTTCTACACCTCGAAGATGTACGGCCCCGGCGAGGACGCCTCGGTCAACCCCAACACGCCGATGGACCGCCTCGGCCCGGTCCTGACCTACACCTTCTTCGACCGCCCGGAGAAGCGCTTCAACAAGCCGACGCTGGTGTTCGCCGCCCAGTGGTGGCTCAAGCACCGCTACCGCGCCCAGGGTGCCCCGGGCATGGAGGACCAGATCCACCAGGGCATCCCGCTGTTCCTGCTCGGCTTCTCGTTCACCGGCGAGCTGGTGAAGAGCAAGCACTGAGCCGACCGCCCGCTCGCTCCGAGACGCCGCGACGCCCCGCGCTCGCGGCGTTTCGAATTTTTAAGAGGACCTCACGCGCCGCCCGGGCTCCCGCGCCACGCCGACGGATCGCAGCCACGGCGAACGCAGCCTCCTGCGAGCGAGCCTCGGTCCGCGACGGCATCTTCGCCTCGGCCACCCTCGCCGGCGCGAGCACGACCGACCCAGGCTCGCTGCGAGCGAGCCTCGGGCTCGCGACAGCGCGCTCCGCCGCGACGACTCTCGCCGACACGAGCACGACGATCGCGACCGCGACGCCGCTCCTCGCGCCTCGCCGCTCGCTCGGCCGCGCCTGCTGTCACATGTCCCTTGAGACATGTACTCGTTCGTTCCTCTCGCCCTCGCGACCGGCGGTCCCGGCGACACCGAGGAAGCGCAGTGCAGCGATCGCCTGCACACAGTCGCGCTCGGGGTCTCCTGGAGCTCCTGACTCTCGGAGCGCGATCTCTCCGTCTGGCCTGTTACTGTAGTGCTGCAAATGACGACGCGTGACTGGACCACTGCGGGCGGTGGCGAATCCCTGTTGCAAGAGCTGACCGACTTGCCGGGCTCCGTGTTGACATCGTTCCTCTTGACCCTCGCGGACCGACGCGCGCGCGCTCGCGGTCCGGCCGACGTGCTCCGACAGTGGGAGGCCGACACCTTCACCGGCATCGCCGCGGTCGACCTGCGCCGGCTGCTGCGGGCCGAGCTGCGGCTCCTGGACGCCGCGGCCGGCTTCGAGGCGGTCGAGTTGCCGCCGCTCGCCCCGCTCTCGACCTGCGCGGCGGTCGGGCCGACCAGTCAGAACAAGATCGTCACCACCATGCGCGGCACCGAGGTCGTGTCCGACTCGACCAATGTTCTCGCGCTCGAGTGTGCCCGTCGGCTGCGGCGCGATCCCGACACACCTGTCCGATTGGCCACCTGTCAGCGCGTCGTCCGGGCTCAGGAAATTCCCAAGCGACCGGGCTACTCCCATCACTTCAAGCTGTTCTCGCTGGCGACGGCCGGGCGACAGACGCGAGACCACGGCTTCTTGGTGGACGCCCTGATCGAGCATGTGCGCACTCTACTGACCGGCTTCGACGAATTGACCCAGGAAGGCTACACATTCGGCCGACGGTCCGTGCGACTGCTGGCCACCGCCGCTCGCAGCGCCGTCGCCGATCGCATCGCCGAGCAATTGGCACCAGTCGTCGACATCGTCCGCGGGCCGCTCGATCACCCGTATTACGACGGTCTGCGCTTCATGATCGACCTGAGCGCGCCGGACGGCAGCGTCATCCCGATCGCCGACGGCGGCGCCTTCGACTGGGTCGCCCGGCTGACCGCCAACCGCCGCCAGGTGTTCGTCGCCAGTGGACTCGGCACCCAGCTGGTGGTCCTGTTGTTCCGGCGGTAGGTCCGCCTCTTTACAGTCGCGGAATCGACAGCCATCATTCGCCGGGCGTGGCGGCGGATCCCTCCGACTTCGATCGGCCGGAAGGCCCCGGAGACCGCGATCCCGTCGGTCCCTCGCGCGCCGACGGCTTTTCGCCGCCGTCGCCGCCCGCGCCGCCGGGCGCTCTGCACGGTCGGCACAATGGCGCACAGGACCTGTCCGAACCGCCAGCTATGGACAATGCCCATCCGCTGCGGCCGCTGCTGCGAACCGGCGCGGCGCGGGTGGTCTCGCGGCTGTCCCGCCCCGAGGTACATGTCCCTTGGGCAATCCTCCACGGCGACGTGCGCGACGGCCTGGCCGCGCTGGCCGACGGCTCGATCGCCTGCATCGTCACCAGCCCGCCGTACTTCTGGCAGCGCGACTACGGGGTCGCCGGTCAGCTCGGGCACGAGCCGACCATCGCCGCCTACGTCGCCTCGATGCGCGACGTGTTCGCCGCCGCCCGGCGCGTGCTGAAGAAGGACGGCGCGCTGTTCCTCAACCTCGGCGACACCTACTACTCGGCCAAGGGTCGCCCGCACGGGCGCGACGACAAGCACCGCGGTCGCATGCTCGCGCGCAGCACCCTGCGCGCCGTCGACGGCCCCGGCCTCGGCCTCCCGCGCAAGAGCCTGATCGGCATCCCCTGGCGGGTCGCGCTCGCGCTGCAGGACGACGGCTGGACGCTGCGCAGCGACATCATCTGGAAGCGCCCCGCCACCATGCCCGAGCCGACCGCCCGCGACCGCCCGTGGAACACCCACGAGCACGTGTTCCTGTTCTCCCTCTCCCCGCGCTACCACTTCGACCGCGGCGCGCTCCAGGGCGAAGAGGACATCTGGCAGATCACCGCCCGCCCCGACAACCCCAACGCCCACTTCGCCCCCTTCCCCGCCGCCCTCGCCGAGCGCTGCATCCGCACCGGCTGCCGCCCCGGCGGCGTCGTCCTCGACCCCTTCGCCGGCTCCGGCACCACCCTCCTCGCCGCCCGCGCCCTCGGCCACCCGGCCATCGGCATCGAGCTGTCGCAGAGCTACTGCGACGCCATGGCCTCGGCCCTCGGCGGAACATGACGCGAAGGACATGTCGTGTCGGACATGACCTTTAGGTCATTCCCGTCACGACATGTCCTCTCGATCCTTCAGCGCACGAACGGATCGCCGAACTTCGGGTCGGTGAGCAGCGCCTCGTCGGTGAGCGTGCCTAGGAACGCCACCAGCGCGCTCTTCTCGGCCGGCGTCAGGTTCATGCGCCGCGGCTGCTGATCGGGCCCGCGCAGCCGCGGGTCGAGATTCGGGTGCGGCTTGACCCCGCTGTCGTAGTGGTCGATCACCTCGGCCAGAGTGGCGAACCGCCCGTCGTGCATGTACGGCCCCGAGACCGCGATGTTGCGCAGCGACGACGACTTGAAGCGCCCGTCGTCCGCGGGGTCGCCGGTGATGTCGCCGACCCCGTTGTCGTCCTCGACCGGCCCGGCGTCGAGCCCGTTGTTGAGCGGCTCCAGCGGCAGGAAGATCGCCTGATTGCGGAAATCCTGCCCGGGCGGCGGCGGCGGACCGCCGAGGTGGCAGGCCACGCAGGCGGTGCGCGGCTGCAGGAACAGGTCCTTGCCGAGGTTCTCCGCGGCCGTGAAGTTGGCGAACTCGCTGCGGATCGATCCGGCCGCCGCCAGCCCCTCGTCGAAGCGCGAGCGGTACGACGCCATCGCGCGCACGAACTGGGCCAGCGCGCGGGCGATCCGGTCGGTCGTCACCTCCTCGTCGCCGAACGCGGCGATGAACAGGTCGCGGTAGTACGGCCGCGCCGCCACCCGCTCCACCAGCTCCGTCAGCGTCAGCCCCATCTCCACCTCGTTCTGGATCGGCCCCAGCACCTGCTCCTCGAGCGTCGCCGCTCGCTCGTCCCAGAAGAACCGCCCCGTCGCGTACCACCGCGACTCCGACAGCCCCATCGAGTTGCGCCCCGTCAGCCCGCCCGCGAACCCCTCGCTCAACTGCGAGGTATCGCTGAAGCCCGCCGCCTGCCGGTGGCACGAGCCGCACGCCACAGTCTCGTTGCGCGACAGCGCAGTGTCGTAGAACAGCACCCGCCCGAGAGTCGCCCCGTGATCGGTGATCGGGTTGTCGACCGGCGTGTTGTCGAGGTCGCGGACCAGCGGCGTCCGGAAGTGCGCCGGCAAGTCGGGGTTCGCGTAGTTGAAGGGCGTCGCCGGCAGGTCGAGCACGTCGCCCTCGTCCTCGCCGCCGCTGCCCCCGGCGTCCGTCGTCGGCTCGTCGGACCCGCTGCTCGAGGACGCATCGCTCCCGGTCCCGCCGTCCTCGCTCGTGGACGACGCGCCGGTCGAACCATCTCCGTCGCTCGCCCCGAACCCGCCGGCATCGCAGGCGCCGGCGAGCGCGAGCACGAGCGCGAGGCTCGTTCGAGGAAGAAGACCGATGCAGAAGTGCTTCGAATTCGTGACGGGCATACCCCCCGTCTCAAGCACCCCGCACGCCGTCGCCCCGCAGCCCCGGGATCTGCAACGACCCCGGGCACTTCCACCACGCCGGCGGTCTCCGCCGCCCAGGCCCCGGCGGATTCCGCCGGCCGTGCGCGGCAGATCCCGCCGACCGTCTACAACCCCATCTGCTTGGCGATGATGATCTTCATGACCTCGTTGGTGCCGGCGAAGATCCGCTGCACCCGCGCATCCATGTAGGCGCGCGAGATCGGGTACTCGAGCATGTAACCGTAGCCGCCGAACATCTGCAGACAGGCGTCGACCACCCGGCCCAGCATCTCGGTCTGCCACAGCTTGGCCATCGAGCACTCCTTGACCAGGTACTCGCCCGCCATGTGCTCCGCGATCAGGCGGTCGAGGAACGCCCGCCCGACCTCGACCTCGGTCGCGCACTCGGCCAGCTTGAACTGAGTGTTCTGGAACTTGGAGATCGGCCGGCCGAACGCCTTGCGCTCGTTCACGTAGGCCAGAGTGTCGGCGAGCACCACCTCGGCGCCGGCCTGCGAGCCGATGGCCACCACGAGCCGCTCCTGCTGCAGCTTCTGCATGAGCATGAGGAAGCCGGCCCCGGGCGAGCCGAGGATGTTGTCGGCGGGGATCCTGCACTCCTCGAAGAACAGCTCGGAGGTGTCCTGCGAGTACATGCCGGCCTTCTTGAGCTTCTTGCCGCGGACGAAGCCGGGGCGGTGGCCCTCGACCACGAACAGCGACAGGTTCTGATGCGGGTTGTCGGAGCTCTCCGAGCGGGCCGCGACCACGCACAGGTCGCACAGGATCCCGTTCGAGATGAACGTCTTCGCCCCGTTGATCACGTACTCGTCGCCCTCGCGGCGCGCAGTGGTCGCGATCGACGCCAGGTCCGAGCCCGTGCCCGGCTCCGTCATCGCGATCGCCGTCACCAGGTCGCCCGACACGCAGCCCGGCAGCCACTGCTTCTTCTGCTCGTCGGTGCCGAAGCTGACGATGTACGGCACCACGATGTCGCTGTGCAGCGGCAGCGCGAAGCCCGACTCGTGCACCTTCGCCAGCTCCTCCATCACGATCACCGAGTGCAGGAAGTCGCCGCCCGGCCCGCCCAGCTCCTCCGGCAGCCACGGGCACAAAAGCCCCGCCGCGCCGGCCTTGCGCCACGTCTCGCGGTCGACGATCCCCTCCTCCATCCACCGCTCCTGATGCGGCACCACCTCGCGGGCGAAGAACTCCCGCGCGGTCGCGCGGAACAGGTCGTGTTCGGGGGAGAAGAGGTTGCGCTTCATCGCGCCCCTCTTATCGCACAATCACAGGAACGGAGCGACCACCGCCTCCAGCTGCGGCCCGAACACCGCGCCCGGCTGGCGGAACGCCAGCTCGCCGCCCTTGTACACGCACAGCGTCGGGATCGACTGCACGCGCAGCGCCGCCGCCGTCTGTCGGTGCTGCTCCGTGTTGAGCTTCAGCACCAACAGCTTGCCCGCGTGCCGCGCCGCCAGCTCGGCGATGTGCGGGGCCAGCTGCCGGCACGGCCCGCACCACGGGGCCCAGAAGTCGACCAGCACCGGCACCGGCGCGCTGGCCACCGCGCGCTGCAGCTCCTCGTCGCTCACGTCCTGCGGCTGCCCGGTGGTGTCGAGCTTCTGCTTGCAGTGGCCGCACTTCGGGGCGTCGAAGCGGCGCTCGGCCGCGATCTTGTTCAACTGTCCGCACGCCCCGCACCGAAAGAACAGCGCCTCGCTCATCGTCATCCCCTTCGCCGCGCGTCTGCGCGCCCGGGAAGCTAGTCACCGCCCGCGAGTCTGGCAACCCGAACGAATCTCTCGGCTCGCGTGTGCGTACCTCTCCCCGTGCCCCGCCTCAGTCCGGTCGTCGCCGTCCTCGCCGCGCTCGTCTGTTCTGCCCCGCTGATGCCCGCCACCGAGGCCCACGCCGGCGACTTCCTGCAGCGACAGCGCCGCTTCCCGCGGGTCAAGGCCGCGCTCGAGAAGCACCAGGACGCGCTCGTCGACCGCTTCCGCGCCGCCGGCGCGGCGTGGCCCCCGCGGGGTCTGTTCATCCGCAGCTTCAAGGAAGAGGCCGTCACCGAGCTGTGGGCCGCGGCCGAGCGCAAGGGCGATCCGCACGTGCTCGTGCGCACCTTTCCGGTCTGCCAGAAGAGCGGCGTGCTCGGGCCCAAACGGCGCCAGGGCGACTGGCAGGTCCCCGAGGGTTTCTACCGGGTCAGCCTGTTCAACCCGAGCAGCAGCTATCACCTCTCGCTCGGCGTCAGCTACCCCAACGCCGCCGACCGCCATCACAGCGCCGGCCAGCCGCCCGGCAACGCCATCATGATCCACGGCGATTGCGTCACCATCGGCTGCATCCCGCTGCAAGACGAGCCGATCGAGGAGCTCTACCTCGCCGCAGTGTTCGCCCGCGACGCCGGCCAGGGCGACATCCCGATCCACATCTTCCCGTGCCGGCTCGACGACCCGAACTGCCAGGCCCGCCTGGCCGCCGAGGCCGCCGCGCGCCCCGAGCTCGCCGCCTTCTGGGACGGCCTCGTGCCCGGTTACCTCGCCTTCCTCCAGACCGGCGCCCCGCCGCGGGTGGTCGCCGACAAGGACGGCACCTACCGGCTCGACCCGCCCCCGCGCGAGCGCCGGCCGCTCGTCGCCGCCGACCAATGATATGTCCAAAGGGACATGTCGCATAAAACATGTCCCTGACAATTGTTTCAATCCATGCCGCGATCGGGCGCGCTCGGGACCCCCCTGACGCTCGCGGTCACGCCCGGCTGCAGGGACCGGACTTGCCGCGAGGCACGAATCGGGCCAGCATGCCCGCATGCTTGTTAGCCTCCATACACGTATCGAGCCGCTGCGGCTCTCGATCTTCCTGGCGATGGGCCTGCTCGGCGCGTGCGGCGACGACGGCGCGACCTCGGCAGGGACCGACAACCAGACCAGCACCGGCGCGACGCAATCCCCCACCACCGACGGCACCGGCACCCCCACCGGCACCACGGAGACCACCGGCGCCCCCACGACCGGCATGACCGGCACCTCGGACACCGGCACCGACACCACGACATCCCCCACCACTTCCACGACCACCGGCGAGACCACCGCCGTCAGCGCCACCACGCTCGACACCACGACGCTCGACACCACCACCGTCGACACGACGACGAGCACCACGGGCGACACCGACACCGGCCCCGACCCCGAGTGCACCGTGCTCATGCAGGCCTTCACCGACCCGCCCGTGCCGTCGGGGTGGGTCAAGTGCGGCGACAAGCTGCCGCACCGCGTCGAGGCCGAGGTGTGCCTGGTCCCGGCGCCGCCCTCGAGCTGCGACCTGATGAACCAGCCGTGCCAGACGAACGACGACTGCACCGAGTTCCCGTTCGGCTCGTGCGAGAAGTTCACCGTCGGCTTCGAGGCCTGCGGCTGCTCCTACGGCTGCGAGACCGACGCCGACTGCGAGCCCGGCAACGTGTGCCGCTGCGCCGGCGACGTCCTCGGCCCGGCCACCCGCTGCGTCCCCTCCGAGTGCACGAGCGACGCCGACTGCGGCGACCAGGTGTGCCAGTTCTCGCAGTCGCAGGGCTACGACTGCCCGATCGAGGTCGTCAACGGCGCCTGCACCACGCCCAACGACCTGTGCGACACCGACCCGCCGTGCGGCGACACCCCGTGCGCCTACAACACCGACATCGACCAGTGGGAGTGCTCGCTGGTCGCCTGCGGTCGGCCGTTCATGGTCGACGACCACGCAGTCACCGCGCTGGCCGCCGAGCGCGACGACTGGCGCGCGGTGGCCTCGGTCCCGACGGCCCCGGCAGCGGTGCGCGCGGCCCTCGCGGCCCACTGGACGCAGATCGCTCTGGCCGAGCACGCCTCGGTCGCCTCGTTCGCGCGCCACGTCCTCCAGCTGCTCGCCGTCGGCGCGCCGCCGGAGTTCGTGCTCGACACCCAGCGGGCGCTCGCCGACGAGGTCGAGCACGCCCGCCTGTGCTTCGCCCTGGCCAGCAGCTACGGCGGCGCGGGCGTCGGCCCCGGCCCGCTCGCGCAGGCGCACGAGCCCGGCGCGACGGACCTCGAGTCGGTGGTCGCCGCAGTCATCCGCGAGGCCTGCGTCGGCGAGACGCTGTCGGCCCTCGAGGCGCGCGAGGCCGCCGAGCGGGCCGAGGACCCCGGCCTGCGCCGGATCCTCGCGCGGATCGCCGACGACGAGCAGCGCCACGCCGAGCTCGGCTGGCGCTTCGTCTGCTGGGCCCGCGAGCAGCTGAGCGACGACGCCCGCGCCCGCACCGACGCAGTGTTCGCCGCCGCCGTCGCCGACGCCGCCGCGTCCGCCGGCGACATGTCCCGCGAGACAGGCACCCCCGAGCTCCGCGCCCACGGCGTCGTCGACGCCCCCCTGCGCGCCTCGGTGTGGCTGCGCGGCCTCCAGGGCCTGGTCCAGCCGGCCGCCGCCGCCCTCCGCGCGGCCGCCTGATCGAAGCGACATGTCGCCGATGGCATGTCTTCATCGACATGCTCCCGGCGACATGTCCTAAAGATCGCTTCAGCGCTGGTTCGCCACCGAGGACCTCCATGCCCTCGGTGGCGGTGAATCGCCGCTCCGTCGTCTCTCATGCGGCTCCACGACCCTGTCGTACCGGCCGAGAGTCTCGCGGCCTCGCGAGCAGCATGTCACGAAGGACATGTCCCATTCGACACGCCATGCGCGTCGAGCCCAGCTCAGTCGCAGTCGCAGGCCTGGTCGCACTGGTAGCCGTACGCCCACGCGTCGACCGCCACCGTGTAGCGCCCCGAGCCGTCGAGGCGCACGCTTACCCGCGTATCGCCGCCGCAAGGCCGCCCGGCGCGGCGCTCGGCCTCCTCGCGCGACACCTCGACGTGCACCACCCCCCGCATCGCCGGCAGCGTCACCGAGAAGCGACCGCGACGATCGCTGCGGAGCTCGCGGCCGCCGACCCGCACCGCCACACCACCGCCAGGCCGCCCGTGGATCGCCGTCGTCCCCGTGATCGTCACGTCCTCGGCCGCCGCCGTCGGCGTCGGCGTCGACCAGCTGGACCTGCGGATCGTCGAGCCGCCACACCGGCGCCTGCACGACCGGCTCGGGCGCCGGCTCCTCACGCAGCGCCTCGGCCTCGACCGCGGGCGCGACCTCCGGCGGCTCCGGCGGCTCAGGGATGGCCGGCGGCGCCCAGCACGAGACGAGCCCGAGACCCAGGAAGGCTCGAAACCATGTCTCGATCGACATGCCCAGAAAGTCATGTCTCATACAACATGCCCCTTCGAACCTGTCTCTCGAGCATTCACCGCGCCTTCGCCAGCACGGCCGCCATCTGCCCGTCGTCAGCGTAGAACTCCGCCACCCCGCTGCAGTCCGCGATCGACTCCGCCAGCGCGCCCGGGTGGTGGACCCCGTGAGCCAGCAGGTGAGCCAGGCGGCCCTCGACCTGCGGGCGCGAGCGTGGCGTCACCAGCTCGAGCAGCCCGGCGTCCAGCAGCGCAGCCACGATCGCGGCCGCTCGGCGATCGGCCGCGTCGTCCGGCTTCGCCTCGTCCTCGATCTCGTCCTCGTCCTCCTCCACCTCGAGCCCGAGCAGCGCCGACACGTGGGCCAGGATGTCCTCCGCGGTGTCGCGCGGGTCATCCTCCTCCACCTCGTCCTCCTCGTCGTCCTCGATCACCTCCCCGTATTCGTCCTCCTCGACCTCCTCGACCGGCAGCGGCTCCTCGTAGCAGTGCACCGCCGTCGCCGAGATCACCACCACCAGCTCTGCCGGCGAGACGAAGCGGAGCTCCTGGTCGTCACGACCGCCGACGATCGAAGCCACCGGGAACGCCTCCGACACCGACTCCGCCACCATGACCGGATTGACCCGCAGGTCCGCCGGGATCTCCATCGACTCGAGCAAGCGCCGTGACACTGGTAGATCCTACCCTTCCTTCGGTCTTGCCGAGTACGGCTGTTGCCCCGGAGGAAGGGCAGGACCCCCGTTCAAACCGTGCATGCGGATTTCCCGCACACGGCTTACCGGTGGACTTTCGGGCCGTTGCATTACGCTGCCTCCGGGTACTGCACGGTCCCCCGCAGACGATGGAGGCCGTGGTTGTGGAAGAAGTCGCGTGTCCAGACCTTGGCCTCCCCCGCGTGGAGATGTCGACCTTTGCGCTTCACCATGAAGGCGCGGAGTCGACTCCATACGTAGGTGTCGATCTGGTTGAACTTCGCGGCGGCGTTCCCGGTGAGGAAGTAGTTGGCCCAGCCGCGCAGCACCGGATTGATGTCGCGGATGATCACCCGCACATCTTTGACCCCGTGGCGGTTACGACCGGTCAGCTCCTTCACACGCTGTCGCACCCGCGTCAAGCTGCGCGTCGAAGGCCAGCGCTGGAGGAAGTACGCTCTGCGGCGTTCCTTCTCCCAGATCGGACCGGACATGCGCTTACGCAGGTGACAGCCGAGGAAGTCGAAGCCTTGCCGTCCCCGGCTCAGCTCGACGCGCCTCGTCTTCTCGGGATGCAGCTCGAGTCGAAGTCGACGCAGGATCTCGCGGACCCTGACCTCGGCCTCCTCGCACGCCTTCCTGGTCCTGCACAGGATCACGAAGTCATCGCAGTAGCGCACGAGCTCGCCCAGGTGGGCGTGCCGTCGCTGCCACAACTTGTCGAGGACGCCGAGGTAGATGTTCGACAGCAGCGGTGAGATGACCCCGCCCTGGGGTGTCCCCGAGAGCATCGCCGTCACCTCGCCGTCTTCCATCACGCCGGCTTCGAGCCATTGCCGCACCAGCTTGAGGACCCTTCGATCCGAGATCCGCATCTCGACGAGCTTCATGAGTCGCTCGTGATCGATGCTGCCGAAGTAGTCGCGGATGTCGGCGTCGAGCACATGGTTTCCACCTCGCGCTCCCAACACGCGCAGTCGCTCGAGCGCCTGCGTCGCGCTGCGCTTCGGCCGGAAGCCATACGAGCACGGAAGGAAGTCCGCCTCGAATATCGGCTCCAACACCAGCTTCGCCGCCATCTGCACCACTCGGTCCCGGACTGTCGGGATCCCCAGCGGCCGCTTCTTCCCGTCCGCCTTCGGGATGTACCGCCGCATGACCGCGCTCGGCCGGTACGTCCCCGCCTCGAGCTCTGCACCGATCTCTTCGAGGAAGCGATCGACGCCGAGCTCTTCCACCTCGGCCAGCGTCTGGGCATCGATGCCCGCTGACCCCCTGTTCTTCTTCACCCGCCTCCATGCTTCCTTCAGGACGTCACGCCTGAAGATGCGGTCGTACAGCGCATGGAAACGTCTACCCGGATGCCGCTTGGCTGCGGCCCACAGTCGGCGTCGAAGTTCTCGCACTTTGTCACGCGGCCTGCGCCGCGTGGGGTTGTTGGGACCTGTCCTGCAGGCCATGCCCTCGCGCTTACCTTCTTCTCCGACACGACCACCCCAGGGGCCCTTCCCTCCGGCGGCGTTGTTCTGCGCCGCCATCGCCGGTACTACGACCCCCTCGGACTCCCGCTGCACAGCGCTCGACTTCGCCTTCGGCTTATACGAGCCACCTTGCCCCGACACGGGCCGTGCAGACGGGCCTCTCCTGTTCCGCATCGCTCCTTGAACGCGTGCTGCGCCCCCTACCCCGGGTGGACCCCCCGCGCTTTCTGTTCCGGACTCGTGCGCGGTGGACGTGGCCTTCGCCGCGAAGTGATCGGCTCGGCTCCCCCATTGTTTCTCTGACGAGGCTGCAGGCTTCACTTGATGTTGCGGCCCGCGTTCTTGCTCCCTCCGTAGAGGCTCTTGACGCCCCGCTCGGGCCGCGAGGATCTCTCCTCGCGCCTGGGGCCTGCTACCGGGCGCTCCGGCGCTTACCCGGACGGGACTTTCACCCGCTGGAACGGTGCAGCATGACGCGGCCGACCCGCCCCCTCCGGGGTCCTGCTCGTCCGTGTCTTCAGGACGCACCACCGCCGCAGCATAACTCGGTCTTCCCGTCGCGATCCATCGACCGCCCCGAGCTGTCCCATCGGCCAGACTTCACGGCAGAAGCGGCCGCGACCTCATCAAGCTCTGCAGGTCGACACAAACACCGCTCAGCCGGGGCCCGGAAGGCTGGCCGCTCTACGCGCCGCCGCCACCGCTCGGCGCCGCGCGATCGCCGACTCGATCCCCGCCCCACGAACTCGCGGTCATCGGCGGCGTCTCCGCCTGCAACTCGCTTACGAGGCGATCGCCATCCAGCAAGCTCGAGCTCGCCGAGCCACTCCGTCGCGCCCTCGGCGTCGCGCGTCACCGGGGCGTCGCGAGGGTCCGCTGGCAATTCAATTGTGCGCCGACCTCACCGGCGCCCGCCATGTTGCAGCATCCCTCCGGCGATCCTCCTCTGGACGCCCGGGATAGCGATGAAAACACCGTTCCGAACGCAGCGCGAGCTCGCCATCAGGCCTCCTCGCAAGGGTGCAGAGCCTGTCGCCGCCGATCGGCCGCCCGTTATCCTGCGACTGTGTCACGCCGGTCGCTCGCCCTCGTCCGCACCGTCGCCGTCGTCTCGCTCGCCGCATGCACGGGGTCCCGGGGCGACGACACCGACGGCTATGCCGGCACCGCGGCGCCGACCGGCAGCACCGGCGACCCTGCGCCGACCACCGGCGAGCCGACCACCGGCGACATCGTCCCCGAGGTCGACTGGCCGACCCTCGAGTGCGACCCGCTGGTCCCGACCTACTGCGGCTTTCCGTTCCCCTCCAACGTCTTCACCGTCGCCGACCCCGCCGCGCCGACCGGCCGTCGCCTCGCCCTCTCCGGGGCCCTGATCCCCGACAGCGCCCACGGCGAGCCCGCGCAGCCCGACCTGTGGAACCGCTCCGACGGCTTCTCGCCCGGCCTTGCGCTCATGACTCATCTGCCGGGCGCCACCATCGGCGGCCTGCCCGGCCCGTGGACCCTCGAGGCCTCGCTCGCTGCCGGAT
The DNA here is from genome assembly GCF_026965555.1 of Nannocystis punicea. Classification (GTDB taxonomy): domain Bacteria; phylum Myxococcota_A; class Polyangia; order Nannocystales; family Nannocystaceae; genus Nannocystis; species Nannocystis punicea. The sequence continues at coordinate 9,913,245 of NZ_CP114040.1, forward strand.
CACCGACCGTCCTCATCGACGCCGAGACCGGCGAGCGGATCGCCCACTTCGCCGAGCTCGACATGTCGCACGACGACGACGAGCGGCGCGCCTTCATGCTCCGCCCCGTCGTACGCCTCGCCGACGACCGCCGCTACATCGCCGCCATCCGCGGCGTCGTCGACGTCGACGGCGACGTCTTGCCGCCCTCGCCCGCGTTCAAGGCCCTGCGCGACGTCGAGGCCTTCGACGACCCGTCGATCTCTGCGCGCCGCGGCCTCTACGCCGACATCTTCACGCGCCTCGAGGACGCCGGCGTCGCCCGCGACGACCTCCAGCTGGCCTGGGACTTCACCACCGCCAGCCGCGAGAACAACACCGCCGGCCTGCTCAAGATGCGCGACGAGGCGCTCGCGCTCGTGGGCGACGACGGCCCGGCCTACACCCTCACCCTCGTCGACGCCGAGCACCCCGACCCGCACGTCGGTCTCTACGTCGAGGGCACGATGACCGTCCCGCTCTACCTCGACCAGCCGGGCCCGGGCGCCCACCTCGTGCTCGGCGACGACGGCCTGCCGAGCCAGAACGGCGCCGCCGAGTTCGACTTCACCCTCGTCATCCCGCAGAGCGCCTTCACCACCCCGGCGACGCCGCTCCAGTACGGCCACGGCCTGCTCGGCTCCGGCCGCGAGGAGGTCCAGGACGACTACCGGCTCGAGTTCGCCGACACCTACGGCTACGCCCTGTTCGCGGTCGACTGGATCGGCATGGCCGCCGACGACTACGTCCCGATCGCCGCCTTCGTCGACGAGGGCGACCTCGAGCAGTTCGCCACCCTCGTCGACCGCCTCCACCAGGGCATCCTCAACGCGCTGCTCGCCATGCGCCTCGTCAGCGGCGCCTTGGTCGACGACCCGATGCTCCAGCCGATGGGCCAGCCGCTGATCGACCCGAGCGAGCGCTACTACCACGGCAACTCGCAGGGCGGGATCTTCGGCGCCACCTACATGGCCCTCAGCACCGACGTCGAGCGCGGCATGCTCGGCGTCCCCGGCCAGCCGTACAACCTGCTGCTCGACCGCAGCGAGGACTTCGACGAGTTCTTCGTCCTGCTGAAGGGCGCCTTCCCCGACGCCATCGATCGCCAGATGGTGCTCGCGCTGTTCCAGATCCTCTGGGATCGCACCGAGCCGACCGGGTACAGCCACACCATCCGCACCGACAACCTGCCCGGCTCGCCGCCCAAGGAGGTCCTGCTCGAGGTCGCCATCGGCGATCATCAGGTCAGCACTCTGGGCGCCCACGTCATGGCCCGCGCGATCGGCGGCGTCGCCAGCATCGCCCCCGAGAACCGCGCGATCTGGGGCATCGACAGCGCCGCCGGGCCCTACACCGGCTCCGCCATGGTCGAGTACGACTTCGGCCTCGCCCCCGAGCCCACCACCAACATCCCGGCCTCGGACGGCGAAGATCCGCACGGCAAGCCGCGCAGGCTGCCCAGCGCCGCGCAGATGCTCGACCAGTTCCTGCGCACCGGCGTGGTCGAGACCTTCTGCGACGGGGCGTGCGACCCCGAGTGAGCGCCAGCGAGCGGCCGTCGCGCGCAGGCTTCATCCTCCGCGGCGATCCGTGGCATCCTGGCCGGGACGCATGCTCGAGGCTGTGGCCATCGACCCGCTGAGCGCCTCCACCTCCCTGATCGGCCGCCTGTTCCCGGTGGTCTATCTCGGCGGCCTGATCGCCCTCGGCCTCCTGGTCTCGTTCGTGCTGCGCAAGCTCGCCACGGTCGAGACCTTCCGTCAGGTCCACCCGTGGATCCCGCTGCTCCACCTCGCGGTGTGGGTGCCGCTGGTGTGGCTGCTGCAGCACCGCTTCGTGCCCGCGGCCAGCAGCGCCGACTGGTGGTCGCGCGGCCTGTGGCTGCTCCTGTTCGCCGTCGCCGGGCTCCCGTGGCTGCGCAGCGTGTTCCTCGGGGTCGTGTTCGCCGTCGAGGCCCGCTACAAGATCGGCGACGACCTGCGCGTCGGCGACCTCGAGGGTCGGCTCATCGGCGTCGGCCTGCGCGCGATCACCCTGCGCGGCCTCGCCGGCGTCGACGCCACCATCCCCTACGAGCGCCTGCTCCGCGAGCCGGTCGTCCGCCTCAACCTCGGCGAGCACGACACTCCCTGCGACCTCACCCTCGACGTCCCCGCCGGCCTCGCCCCCACTCGCGCCGCCGAGCTCGCCCGTCAGGCCGCCGCCCTCAGCCGCTACGCCTCCCCGCGCCGCTCCCCCGAGGTCTTCCTCGCCCCGCGCCAGGGCAGCGCCCTCGACCTGCAGCTGCGCGTCCGCGGCTACCTCTACGACCGCGAGCACGACGACCGCTTCCGCAGCGACCTCGTCGAGCGCCTGCACACCGCCTTCACCGCCGAACTCGAGGCCGCCGCCCGCCGCGCCCTGTGACCTCGCCCCGCTCGCGCGCTCCGTGGGTCTCGCACGCCGTGACTTCCACTCGCGCCCGCGCTCCACTCTTCCTCACTCACGCTCGCAGTGACTTTCACTCGCCGACTTCGTGACCACTCGCCCCGTCGCTCGTCGCGCCTCGTGACCCTCGCCCATGCGGCTCGCCGCGCTCAGTGACTTCCACATCGGCGCGCGCGCCGGCATGGACGAGTTCCGCCACGACGAGGGCGTCTTCCTCGAGCGGCTCGCCCGCGTCGTCGACACTCACGACCGCGTCGTCCTCGTCGGCGACATCTGGCAGACCGACCACGCCCTCTTCACCGGTCGGCGCGCCGCGGCCCGTCAGCTCCAGCTCGCGCGCCGTCGCCTGCCCCGGTTGACGCGCGCCCTCGACCGCCTCGACTACGTCCACGGCAACCACGACTTCATCGCCCGCGACGAGCTCGGCGCCCCGTCCGAGCTGCAGCTCGACGCCGACGGCTGCCGGGTCCTGTTCCTCCACGGCCACCAGTACGACCCCGTGTTCGCCCGCGCCTACGCGGCCGCCCGCGCCGCCACCTGGTTCACCGGCCGCCTGCGCCGCGCCGGCCTCGGCCCGGTCGCCCACTACTTCGAGCAGAAGGACATCGCCATCAAGCACCGCCGCTTCGGCCACGCCGCCGGCCCCTACGCGGCGGCCGCCCGGGCGCTCATGCGCGAGCGCGGCGCCGACATCGTCGTCATGGGCCACACCCACGTCGCCCACGCCCATCACATGTCCGAAGGGACAGTCGTCAACACCGGCACCTGCGCGGGCGGCCGCTTCACCGTCGTCACCGTCGACACCGCCGCCCGCGCCGTCACCATCGCCCACGACCCGCCCGCGTGACCTGTCCCCGGGGACAGCCTCACTCTCCCCCCCGCCTCGCATGCAGCTGCCCGCCGTCACGACCTCCGGCGTCTGGCCCCCGGTGCTGGTGACCGCCGGCCCTGGCGGGCGCAGCGACGCCCACGCGCACCACGCCATGCACCTCGTGCTCGCCCGCGCCGGCACCCTCGCGGTCACGGTCGAGGGCGCCACCGTGCGGGCCGCCGGCATCGTCACCGCGCCCGACAGCGAGCACGCCCTCGACGCCCGCGGCGTCGACATCGTCCTCGTCTTCTTCGACCCCGAGAGCGACGCCGGCGAGCGCCTGCGCGCCGGCCTCGACGCGCCGGTGCGCCAGGTCGAGCCGTCCGAGCGCGACGCCCTGCTCGCCGACCTGCCCGCCGACCCCGGCTCCGAGCCCCTCCACGCCTGGGGCCACGCCGCCGCCGAGCGCCTGTCCCGAGAGACAGCTGTCCCGAGAGCCATCCACCCGCGCGTGCGCAAGCTGCTCCGCGCCCTCCGCGGCGCCGAGCCCGAGGCCGACACCTCCTTGCCGGCCCTCGCCGCCCTCGCCGGCCTGTCCGAGGGCCGGCTCGTCCACGCCTTCCGCGACTCGGTCGGCATCCCCCTGCGCCCCTACCTCCTGTGGCAGAAGCTGCAGCGCGCCGTCGTCGCCATGGCCACCGGCGAGCCGCTGGCCCGCGCCGCCCACTCGGCCGGCTTCGCCGACGCCGCCCACATGAGCCGGACCTTCCGCCGCATGTTCGGCATGACCGCCTCCGAGCTGCAGCGCAGCCTGCCGCGCCCGCCGTAGCGCACGCCCTCGCCCCGCCTTCGCCCGCCCGCTGCTGCCCATCCCGGTCGCGCACGCAGCCTCCGAGGTCGAGCAGCGGCGACCGCAGGCGCGCCGCACCGTCACGGCAGCGAGTCGCGCAGCGATTCGCCCGTGACCGTCGCGCCCTCGGGTACAGCGACCGGCCACGTCGAAGTCCGGGCGGGCGACACTACGGACGGGGCGGGCGCTCGTGAACGCCGCTGTCGCTGTGCTCCCTCGCGGCCATGGTCCAGTCCTGTCGGGTCGGATCGACCCTCCGGGCACGAGCGCGGCAGGCGTTCGAGCCGTCCGCCGCCCCGCCCTCGCCGGCTCGGGGTCGATCGTAGCCAGTCCGTTCAAGCCGCCCGTCGGCCCCCGCGGTACACCCTGCGCATGCGCCCCGACCTCCTCGCCTGGCAGTTCGAGCACTACTCCCTGAACCACGCCGACCGCACCAACCTCGCGCTGCACGCGGTGTCCGCCCCGCTGTTCGTACTCGGCCTGCCCCTGTCCATCCTCGCCCTCGCCACCGGCCGCTTCGCCCTCGCCGGCGCCGGCCTCGCGCTCGCCGTCCTCGCCATCGCCGTCCAGGGCCGCGGCCACCGCCGCGAGCAGCACGCCCCGGCCCCGTTCCGCTCGCGCGGCGACCTGCTCGCGCGCCTGGTCGCCGAGCAGTTCGTCACCTTCCCGCGCTTCGTCCTGTCCGGCGGCTTCGCCCGGGCCTGGCGGGCCGCCGGACGGCATGGCGTTTAGTACATGTCCGACAGGACATCCCCTCGCACCACGCGCCTCGGCCGAGCGCGCCGGACCCCTGCAGCTCGGGTTCGCCCGCCTCGTCGCCGAGCAGTTCGTCGAGTCGCTCCGCGACGCGCAGCTCCGAGCGAGCGCCCCGTCGAGCCGCCCCGATCGACCCCGGCTCACCTGTCCCGAGAGACAGCCGACCTCAAGCCCCGCGCGCCGGCACCTGCTCGACGCGGTCGTCGTCCTGGCACCACGCAGTCAGCGGCCCGCCGTACACGCAGCCCGAGTCGAGGCCCATCGTCTTCGGCCCGCGGTAGTGCCCGCGCCAGGCCCAGTGGCCGTGGATCACCATCGGCTCGCCGCGGTAGAACTCGTCCCACGGGCGGTACGGGGGCGGGCACTCCTCGGCCTTGCGGTCGAACTTGCTGCGCTCGCCCGACGCGGTGCAGCAGCGCACCCGCGTCATGAACGACAGCTCCGGCGACTCCAGCCACGCGTCGTCGTGCGCGGCCCCGTTGACCCTCGCCGCCAGCGCGTGCAGGTCGGTCCAGCGCGGGTGCAGGCCGGCGTGGACCGCCCACACGTCCGGTCCCTTCGAACCTGGCCCTGCGGGCAGGAATTGCAGGGCAGACATGGCCCGCAGCCGGGCGAGCAGCTCGGGCCCCTCGGGCGCGGCGAGCAGCGGCCCGAGCGTGTCGTGCTTGCGCGGCCATCGCCCGGCGGCGACCAGCAGCGCGTAGACGTCGTGGTTGCCCACCACGCCGCGGCCGCCGACGTCCCGCCACAGGCGGAGCGCCGCGAGCGAATCCGGCCCGCGATTCACCAGGTCGCCGAGGCACCACAGCTCGTCCGCCTGCGGGTCGAAGCGAATCTTCCGGAGCAGGTCGTCGAACTCCCGGGCGCAACCTTGCAGGTCGCCGATGAACCACCGCATCGTGCGTGCATTGTAGCCGCCTTCCCCCACGTCGGGAGGTGAACGCCGCGGAAGACCTCGCAGGCAGCGGAGCGCCGCGGAAGACCCTTGCCGGCGAACGAGCTCGGCTGTTATAGGCGATCGCGGGAGGCTATTTCCCCGTATGCGATCCGTTTGTTCGAGCTCCCGCGGCCCTGTCCGCGTCCTTGCCGCGCTCGCAGTCACCCTCGCGGCTTGCGGTGACGACGCCGGAACCACCGCCACCGCCGGCACGCCGACCACCGCCCCGACCACCCTGCCGCCCCTCACCAGCACGACCACCGAGCAGGGCACGACCACCGAGCAGGGCACCGGCACCGCCACCGAGACCAGCGGCCCCACCACCTCGACCGGCCCCCTCCCGACCACCGGCGACACCGGCGGGATCAAGCTCGACCTCGGCCAGCCCGACTTCCCCGGCGACCCGACGGCCGACACCGACGCCGCCAAGGGCTGCACCGCGGTCGACCTGCTGTTCGTGATCGACAACTCGGTGTCGATGGGCAAGCACCAGGAGGACCTGAGCGCGGTCTTCCCCGACTTCGTCGACGCCATCATCGCCGCCCTGCCGCCCGGCACCGACCTCCACGTCGCCCTGACGACGACCTCCTTCTACGACGGCAGCTGCTCCGAGAGCACAAACAACTGCGTCAGCCAATCGAGCGAGCAGGAGATCCTCCAGCACTACGTGGCGCCGCCGGCGACGACCACCGAGAACGGCGGCCAGGGCCGCCTGTTCGAATGGCAAGGTCAGCACTACTTCGCGCTCGACACCGACGACGACCCTGCCGCCCTCAAGGCCTGGTTCACCGCGGCAGCCACGGCCGCCGGCGAGACCGGCTGCTCGTTCGAGATGCCCGCCGCCGCCGCCGGCTGGGCCGCCGACCCGGCCACCGCGCCGACCAACGCCGGCTTCATCCGCGACGCCGGCGCGGTGCTGGTCGTCTTCGTCCTCACCGACGAGCCCGACAAGTCGCCGGAGCCGGTCAGTCAATGGGTCGACAAGCTGGTGGCGGCCAAGCAGCAGTGCGGCGGCATCGACTGCATCCTCGCCTCCGGCCTGGTCCCCGGCTTCTGCTACGACAACCCCGGCGACTCGACCCTGAAGACGTTCCTCGAGTCGTTCTCCGCCCCGCCGTTCACCGGCGACATCGACGGCGACCCCAGCGACTACGCGATGGTGGTCGGCGACGCGCTGGCAGGGGTGATCCAGGAGAAGTGCGAGCAGATCGAGCCGCCAGGCTGAGCCAGCGATGCCGGCACCTCTTCGCCGGTCGAGGGGCAGCTCAGAGCGCGAGCGACAGCGCGTCCTGCACGTACAAGTCGTCGACCTCGCGCAGCCGCTCGAGAAAGCGAGACGCGTCGAGGCCGAGCTTGCGACAAGCCTTCAGCAGCGCCAGGTGCACGGCCCACGTCACCCGCGGCGGCGCTTCCAGCAGCGGCAACAGCCCCGCGAGCTCGCGCGTGGCGTGCAGCTCGATCAGCGCGTCCACGGCATGATGGCAGACCGACTCCCGCGAGTCCTCCGCCGCGCGCTCCGTCAGGAACGGTACGGCTTCGGACGCCGGAGCGTGGGCCACGTAGGTGGCCAGCGTCTCGTAGGCGTGCGTGCTCGTGACCCACGGGCGATCGAGGTGCTCCCGGGCGCACCGCGCCGCGGCAGCGCTCGGCATCGTCTTGCCGAGGGAGTACATCGCGCTCTTCACCACTGTGAACCGCGCGTCGCCGGTGAGGCGGATCAGCGCCTCCTGCTCTCCCCACGCCGCGAGCAAGTGCCCGCACGAGCTCCGCACCAGGGGGTCGGGGTGCTCGACGAGGAAAGGCACGAGGCGCGCTCGATCGGCCGGACCGACGAGCGAGGGGCTCGCCCGGAGTCGGCGCACCTTCTCGTCCCATGCGCCGTCGACATCGGCGAGGTCCCGCATCAGCCGCCTCGCGTCGAGCGGCTGGCGCACCGGCGTCGCGCTCGCAGGCGGCCGGTAGGAGTCGGGGAGCAAGTCCTCCTCGGTGAGCGCGAGGATGTCCCAGACGGGCTTCATCCAGGCCATCAATGCCTCTCGTCGCGCACCCTCGGCCTTGTGGAGCGTGTGCGAGAACGGCGCGCCCAGCCCGCAGATCGCGTCGTCGGCCGCCTTCCCGCGCTCGCCCCCCGCCGCGCGCATCTCGGCGAGGCCCAGCAGGACCCGCCGGCTCGGATAATACTCCAGCGTCTTCGCGGCTGCGACGGCCACGGCGTCGTCGGGATCGTGGATGGCCCGCAGCAAGGGCTCCTCCGCGGCGACCGGCTCGTCCCAGATCAGCACCTCCGCGGCGGCCTCGCGCACCTCCGGGTCCGCGTGCGCGAGCGCGGCGATCTTCAACGCCTGGAAGCGCGGCGGCTCGAAGTCCCAAGCCATCGTCTGAATGGCCTCGAGATGGAGCGGGTGATCGGGAGCCGCCGCGATGGCCGCGACGAGCTCCGCGTGCCCGTGATCCATGGCCAGCACCGCATGCCCCTGCTCGACCCGATCGCCGTCGCGGAGCAGGGCCGGGAGCGTGGCGCGATCGACCGCGTCGCTCGACCGCAGGATCCACGCGGCCGCGCGCCGCAGCATCTCGGGTCGCGCACGATCGGCGAGGATGGCCGCCAGCGGCGCCTCCGCGCGCGGATCGGCGAGGATCTCCAAGGTCGTGGCGATCTCGTCGCGCTCGTCCGGATCGAGATCGTCGGCGACGAAGCGCGCGAGCAGCCGCGCGGTCCAGGACCGATCGTGAGCGTCGCGGATCTTCGCGTGAGGGATGACAGCGCCGGCCATGGAGGCCCAGAGCTTAGGGTCTAGTCCCGACCACGCCAACCGATCGCGCACTCACAGCCCGACGCCCACGCCCAGCGACGCCGCGTAGCCGCTCCGCGCCTCGCCCGGCGACTGCATCGGCGTCGCCCAGATCTCGCTCGCAGTGAACGCCGCGAACAGCGACACGTAGCCGATCTGCTTCGGCCCCGCGCTGCGTCCGATCATCACGTCGAAGGTCACGCGACCGTCGAGGCGGCCGCCGCCGAACTGCCGGCCGGCGATGGTCGTCCGCACGTCGCCGACCCACGCCAGCGCGAGGTGCCGGCGCGGATGCGCGTAGATCGCGAGCTCCGCCCCCGCCGTCAGCTGGGCCACCGCGCTGCGGCTCCCCAGCTTCTGCGCCCCGACGACGCCGTCGAGCGCCGCCCCCGCCAGCACCGCGAACGACTCGGGCCGCGTGCGCACGAGCAAGCCCGCGCTCCCGCGGAGGGCCGCGAGGTAGTGATTGCCCTCCGCGCTGTCGCGCAGGTGCACCGCGAACCGCTGGTCGAGCTGCACCTTCCCGTACGGCGACACCCGCGACGCCAGCGCGCGACCGACACCGATCCGCACCACCCCCTCGGCCCCGACAGCGAAGCCACCCGCGCGCGACGGCTGCCCCTCGCCCGCGCGTCGCGTGCCGCCGACCTCCAGCGCCAGGAACAGCTCCGGCGTCAGGAACCGCAGCCCGCGGCCGAACCTCGGCTTGGCCGACGCGAAGCCGGCCAGCCGCCCCTGCACGCCGCCGAGCCCGGTCACCGTCGTCTCCACGTCGTCCTCGCTCGCAGTCTCGACCTCGCGCCGACCCCAGCGCACGGCCCCGCCGACGCCGAAGTAATTGGTCCACATCTGCGTGTCGCGCCGAAGCGGCGCCTGGGATGTCCCGGAGGACATGTCGTCCTCGTTCTCTGCCTGGGAGGCCCCATGCGCCTCCATCTGCGTGTCGCGGCGAGGAGGGCGCTCCGCGTGGGATGTCCCCGAGGACATGTCTTCCTCGTTCTCTGCCTGGGAGGCCTCATGCGCCCCCCTCTGTGTGTCGCCCTCGGGCCGACGCGCCGTCTGGTATGGCCCCGAGGACACGTCTTGCTCGCTTCCAGACTCTGTCCCTGAGGACACATCCTCATTGCTCGCCGAACCAATCCTCGAGGACATGTCCTCGGGACCATCCTCTCTGCGAGTCGTCACCTCCGCGCTCCCCTGCCCGCCGGCACCTCCAGATCGCCCCTCGCGCGGCTCCACGCCGACTTCGTTGGGTACCACGGCTTCACGTCCGTCCGCCCCAGGCTCGCTCGCGCGCGACGCCTCCCCGCGCACTTCATCCAGCCCCTCGACCGACCGCCCTGGCGCAGGGCTCGCCGTCGCCGCCGCGCCCGCGATCATCCACATGGCCCAAAGGACAGCCTCTGAAAGCTCGCCGCTCATCCGCCCAAAAAACTCGCGGCGCGGCTGCGCCGGCTTGTAGCCGCAACTTTACCGTCCGTCGTCTCCCGCGAACGCGCGCCGGCGCGGGCGAATGCGCGCGATGACGTCTCCTTCACGACAGCGTCACCGGTTTGCAACGACTTCGCCTTCCGCTCTACGATCGAGCGCGCATGAGCACGCTTCGTCCGCCCGGCCTCGGCCCGATCGTCGGCCACACGACCGACCGTTCCTGTCGCCTGTGGATGCAGGCGGCCACGCTCGACGATCCGCGCAAGATCGTCGCCGACGAGGACCGGCGGACCGTCGGCGTCCTCGTCGTCATGCAGAAGGGCGAGCACGTGATCCCGGCGCCCGTGCGGCCGGTGTTCTACTTCCGTCTCCAGCGCGAGTTCGATCGCACCGGCACCTTCATCCTCGGCCTCGAGGCCGGGCTCGGCGGCACCACCCCCGTCTACGCGCTCGAGCCCGACACCACCTACCGCGTGCGGCTCGCCTCGCTCGCGCTCGACGACGCCGAGGACAACGAGCTCCGCGCCGGCGACCAGGAGCTCGCGGCCACCCTGCCGAACCCGCAGGTGTGGGCGGCTCAGGCCGAGCGCCTGCCCGACGTCGCCTGCGAGGCCGTGTTCCGCACCTGCAGCCCGCGCAGCGCCGCCGCCCCGGCCTTCTCCTTCATGCTCGGCTCGTGCCGGTACCCCGGCCTGATGTGGAAGATCAAGGAGTCCGACCGGATCTTCGGCCCCATGTTCGACGAGCTGGCGGCCGAGAAGCTCGGCGCCAGGCCCAGCCTCGTCGTCATGTGCGGCGACCAGATCTACGCCGACGCCTTCCACCGCGCCGTCCCGGTCGGCCTCGCCGACACCCACGCCGAGTTCACCGACCGCTACCAGCAGGCGTTCGGCTCGTTCAACATGCGCAGGCTCTTGCGACATGTCCCGACGTACATGTGCCTCGACGACCACGAGATCGAGGACAACTGGTCGCAGGACCGCCTGAAGAAGACGGGCAAGAAGATCCTGTTCAACCTCGCGATCGGCTCGTACATGAGCTACCAGTGGAGCCACTCGCCGCGCAATTACGGCAAGCGGCTCTACTACAGCTTCGTCAGCAGCGGCTACCCGTTCTTCGCCCTCGACTGCCGCACCCAGCGCTACATGGACGACGTCCCGGACACGGTCGACGACAACCACATGCTCGGCCGGCCCTCGCTCGACCCGGACGAGCCGAGCCAGCTCGACGTCCTGTGCCAGTGGCTGCGCGACCAGCAGGCCGACCGCGGCAACGTGCCCAAGTTCATCATCAGCTCCAGCGTGTTCGCGCCCAACCCGGTGTTCGCCATCAACGGCGCCAGCGTCGCCCACCTCGAGAAGACCGACGCCTGGCCGGCCTTCCCGCACACCCGGCGGGTCCTGCTGCAGACCATCGTCGACAGCAAGATCCAGAACGTCGTGTTCCTGTCGGGCGACGTCCACAGCGCCTCCGTCGCCCGGCTCGACTTCAGCGGCGACGGCAGCGAGGCGCTGCGCGCCTACTCCCTGGTCTCTTCGGCGTTCTACTGGCCGTTCCCGTTCGCCGACGGCGACCCTGCCGAGTTCGTCCACGACTCCCGCGACCCGCGGACCCCCGACACCTTCGAGATCCGCCCCGGCGTGACGATGGACTACCGCGCCTGGAACTTTTGCAACGACGACAACTTCGCGCGGATCACCGCCGAGCGGGCCAGCCACACCCTGACGATGGAGCTGATCGGTCGCGACGGCGCCCCGATCCGCACCAAGGGCCCCTACAAGAAAGACGTCGACCTCACCAGCCGGCTCGACCTCGCCCCCTGGTGAGCGCCGAAGGGCATGTTTGTAAAAGCATGCCCCTTGTACCCGGTCGCTACGGACATGTCGCCGGGGACATGTCCTTTATAAAAGACCTCAGTGCGCGCCCTTCTTCGGCCGCAGCGGCTTGCCCTCGGACACGAACTCGTTCCAGGTCGCCGGCTTGAAGCCGTTGTCGACGGCGGCCATGGTGATGCAGTCGGGCACCGGGCAGACGATCTGGCACAGGTTGCAGCCGACGCACTCCGACTCGTCGACCACCGGCACGCGGGTGCCGGCCTCCTTGGGCGCCGGGTGGATGCACTGGTGGGCGCCGTCGTGGCAGGCGACCACGCAGGCGTGGCAGCCGATGCACTTGGCGGGGTCGATCTTGGCCACCGTCTCGTAATTGAGGTCGAGCTCGCCCCACTCGGAGAACTGCGGCACCGCCTTGCCGCGCATCTCCTCGATGGTGGAGAAGCCGTGCGAGCGCATGTACTCGGTGAGGCCCTCGATCATGTCGCCGACGACGCGGTAGCCGCGGAGCATGACCTCGGTGCACACCTGGACCGACGAGCAGCCGAGCAGGATGAACTCGACTGCGTCGCGCCAGTTGGCGACCCCGCCGATGCCGCTGATGGGCAGGCCGAAGTCGGGGTCGCGGGCGAGGCAGCCGATCATGTGCATGGCGATCGGCTTGACCGCCGCGCCGCAATAGCCGCCGTTGGTCGACAGCGAGGCCACGCGCGGCTCGGGCACGAAGCGGTCGATGTCGACGCCGATGAGGCTCTTGATCGTGTTGATGAGCGAGACCCCGTGGGCCCCGCCGCGCTTGGCGGCCAGCCCGTGCGGGTTGATCTCGTCGACGTTGGGCGTCAGCTTGACCAGCACCGGCACGGTCGAGAACTCGACCGCCCAGCTGGTGATCGTCTCGTTGAGCGCCGGCTCCTGGCCGACCGCCGAGCCCATGCCGCGCTCGCACATCCCGTGCGGGCAGCCGAAGTTGAGCTCGAGCCCGTCGGCGCCGGCGTCGATGGCCCGCTTGATGATGTCGCGCCACTCGTCGCGCGTCTCGACCATCAGCGACACGATCACGCCGTGCTTGGGGTAGCGCTTCTTGACCTCGGCGATCTCGCGGAAGTTGACCTCGAGCGGGCGGTCGGTGATGAGCTCGATGTTGTTGAAGCCGATCGCGCGGGTGCCCTTGAAGTGGAGCGCGCCGAACCGCGACGACACGTTCTGGATCGGCGTGCCCAGCGTCTTCCACACCGCCCCGCCCCAGCCGGCGTCGAACGCTCGCATGATCTGCGCGCCCGAGTTGGCGGGCGGCGCCGAGGCGAGCCAGAACGGGTTGGGCGTGACGATCCCGCCGGTGTTCGAGGTCAGGTCGACAGATGTCCCGAAGGCCATGTTACGTGGGTCCTTTCAGGCCCGGAGGGCCGTGCGGCTACTTGCTCGCGCCCGTCGTGAGCGCCCGATCGATCGCCAGCGCCGCCCGCTTGCCCTCGGCGACCGCGTTGACGACCTCCTTGCCGCCGTTGGCGCAGTCGCCCCCCGCGAACACCCGCGGGTGGCCCGTCGCCCCGTCGGCGTCGACCACCAGCCGCCCGCCCTCGAGCTGCACCCCCGCGAGCCCCGCCACCAGCTCGCCCAGCCGCGCCTGCCCGATCGCCAGCAGCACCAGCTCCGCCGGCACCTCGAACACCTCGCCCGGCAGCGGCCGCTTGTCGGCCCCGAGCTTCACGCAGCGCAGCCCGGCGACCCGCCCGCCGCGATCGAGGTACGCCGTCGGCTGCGTGTGCCACAGCGCCCGCACGCCCTCGACCTTGGCCGCCTTCCACTCGTGTTCGTAGCCGCTCATCGCCGCCTCGTCGCCGCGGTACAGCATCGTCACCTCGGGCACCCCGAGGCCGACCAGCTCGCGCACCGCGTCGACCGCAGTGTTGCCGCCGCCGACCACCACCGCCCGCTGGACGCCCGCGAGGTCGACGCGCCCGAGCTTGAACTTCTCGATGAACGCGACCGCCCCGTCGATGCCCGCCAGCTCCTTGCCGGGGACGTCGAGCGTGCGGTCGGCGCCGAGGCCGACGCCGATGAACAGCGCGTCGTGGCGGGCCAGCAGCGCGTCCCAGGTGACGTCGCGGCCGACCTGGACCCCGGACTCGACGGCGATCCCGCCGATGCCGAGCACGTAGGCGACCTCGGCCAGGGCGTCGTCGGCGCGCAGCTTGTAGGGCGCGACGCCGGTGGTATTGAGCCCGCCGAGCCACCTGCCGGCGTCGTAGATCGTGCACGCGTGGCCGCGGCGGCGCAGCTCGTGGGCCGCCGCCAGCGAGGCCGGCCCGCCGCCGACCAGGCCGACCGAGCGGCCGCTGTCGGGGCCCGCCTCGAAGTAGCGCCAGTCCCCGGCCAGCGCCGCGTCGGTGGCGTAGCGCTGCAGGCGACCGATGGCGATCGGCGGCGCGTCCATCTCGTTGTACACGCAGCCGCCGACGCACAGCACCTCGACCGGGCACACGCGGGCGCAGCTCATGCCGAAGATGTTGGCGTCGAGGATGGTGCGGGCCGAACCTTTGAGGTTGCCGGTGGAGATCTTGCGGATGAACTCCGGGATATCGATGCCGGTCGGGCACTTCTGCACGCACGGCGCGTCGGCGCAGTAGAGGCAACGATTGGCCTCGGCGAGCGCCTGCGCCGGACCGAGCGCGGGCTTGAAGTCGCCGAAGCCGGCCTCGGAGCGGTCCTCGGGGAGCGTGCGTGGATCGACCATCGGGCCGACGAGCATACACCCGCCCGCCGGCCCGCGCGCCTTTTCTCGCGCCGCGGGCCCGACCCCGACTTCGCGGGGCGGCAGGCGCCGGCCCGGGACCTGCGCACAGGCCCCGGCAGCTTCGGCCGGAGCGGCCGCAGGTGCCGCTGCACGGCCCGCCCGACCCGTGAAGTCTTTGCGGCCAGGCCGCCGGCCGGGGTATGCTTCACACGAGCCCCACGCCCGCGCGGACGCCCATGAACGACACCGTCAAGATGTTTTTGATCTCGCTGATTACGGCCGTCCTGGTCCAGGTGCTGCTGGGGCCGCAGATCCAGCGGATGCAGCAGCAACAGCACCAGGGCGCCGCGCCGGTGGCCGTGGCGCCGCAGCCGGTGCAGCCGGCGCCGCAGCCGACCCCGCAGGCCCCGGCGCAGCCGGCTCCGCAGCTCCGGCTGAGGCGGCGATTCCCGCGCCGGAGTTCGTCGGAACGACGATCAAGGACGCCCGCAAGATCGCCGTGTCGCAGAGCATCATCATCATCCAGGACGGCGACCGCGAGGCGCCCGACAAGACCCCCGGCGAAATTCTCGAGCAGAACCCGCCCGCCGGCACCATGCTGACCAGCACCCGCGAGATCCGGGTCATCGTCGCCCGCGCCCGCGAGGCCAAGGTCCCCAACCTCGTCGGCAAGCCGATCGTCGAGGCCAAGTCCACGCTCGAAGGCCTGGGCGTCGAGTTCACCGAGGTGCAGAAGGACTCGAGCAAGACCCCGGGCACGGTGCTCGGCCAGAAGCCCGCCGCCGGCGTCAAGGTCCAGCCGGGCACCAGCGTCGAGCTGACGATCGCCGCCCTGCCCCTCATCGAGGTGCCCGCCGTCACCGGCAAGTACCTCAACAAGGCCAAAACGGTGCTCAAGGACTCGGGCCTCGACGTCGGCGACGTCAAGCGCGTCGAGCACGAGGAGCACGGCGAGAACTACGTCCTCAAGCAGGACCCCGCCGCCGGCGCCAAGGTCCCGTTCGGCACGACGATCACCCTCACGGTGGTCGCCCCCAACTGATCCTCCCGGCCCGCCGCCCCAGCGAACCGCCGCCGCACCCGCGCCGGCGGTTTGCTCGCTTTCGGGGCTCGCGGACCGCCCGCAGCAGACGTCGCCCTCGACCGCAGACGCTGCGCGCCGACGAAGGCATCCTTCGTCTCTACTGCGATCGCCACCAGGCCGAATGTGGCGGCGAGGAAGGCGGCGGCGAAGGCCCAACCCCGGCGAAGAGGGCGGCGGCCGCCTCCCGTGGGGCGTCGCCTTGCGCCCCGCTCGCCTGGCACTCCACTGTGACGAACCGCGGACGTTACTCGCCGCCCTCCGGCAGCCGCCGCCCTGCGTCCCCGCGCTCCGCTGCGACGAACAGTCGTCCGGCTCGCGCGGGCCGGGGTTTTGCGCTTTACTCGCCTCGCTCATGCGCTGGATCGCCGCCCTCGTCCTCACCCTGACCGCCGCCTGCGCCGGCGAGCCCGAGCTCCGCACCACCCACTTCGCGGTCGGCGGCATGGTCTGCCACTCGTGCGAGGAGGGCATCTGCGCCGCGGTCCGCAAGCTCGACGGCGTCGAGGCCTGCTCGGCCGACCACGCGGCAGGCGCCGCCGAGGTCCGCCACGACCCGGCGCGCGCCCCGGCGGACGCGATCGCCGCCACCATCACCAAGCTCGGCTACACCGCCGCGCCGGCCGACCCGCCGCCCGCGCCTTGAGCTGTCCTTCGGGACCTGTCCTTCGGCGCCTGTCCCTTCGCACCTGTTCGACCCGACCTGCCCCCAACGACCTGGCCTCCACGACATGTCCTTGCCCTCCGAACTGTGCTGCCCGGCCTGCCGCGGCCCGCTCGACGTCGAGGGCGTCGGCGCGGTCTGCCGCGGGTGCGACCGGCGCTACCCCGGCGACCGCGGCTACCTCGACTTCCTGCCCGACCTCGGGGCCGCCGGCGAGGGCCTGGGCCCGCGGCTGATGCACAGCCGGGCGCTGGCCCGCGTGTACGAGCGGCTGTGGCGGCCCTTCTTCGTCACTGTCGCGAGCAACGGCCTGCCCGACTACCGGGCCGAGTTCGAGGCGGTGCTGGCGGCGCTGGCCTCGGCCGAGGGCGGCGCGGTGGTCGACCTCAGCTGCGGTCCGGGCTTCACCGGGCGCAAGCTGGCCGAGTCGGGCCGGTTCGCGCGGGTGTTCGGGCTCGACTGGTCGCTGGCCATGCTGGCGCGCGCGGCCGCCGACAACCGCGGGCGGATGCGGCTGGTCCGCGGCGACGTCGGCCACCTGCCCTTCAAGACAGGCAGCATCGACGGCGTGCACGCGGGCGCGGCCTTCCACGTGTGGCCCGACCCGGCGAGCGCGGTCGCCGAGGTCGCGCGGGTGGTCCGCCCGGGCGGGGCGTTCGTCGCCAGCACCTTCGCTCACACCGAGGGTCTGCGGCGCACCTTCGAGTCGGTGGTCTCCGCCGTCGGCCAGTTCCACGTGTTCGAGGTCGACCAGCTGCGCGGCATGCTGAGCGCGCACGGCCTGGTCGACTTCGACTGCGAGCGACGCGGCTCGCTGATCCTCTTCTGGGCCCGCCGGGCCGGGGCCGCCGCCGCGTGAGCGCTCCTCGACCGCGAGGCCTTCGCGCGCCCCTCGAGCCCCACGCTGACGGCAATTTGGAAGCTACCGCATGATCGCCGAGCACCGGGTCCGCGCGACCGACGGCTGGCGCCTCTCGGTCCTCGACCTCGAGCCGGACGGTGCGGCGTGGGGGGTGGTCGTCGCCGGCCACGCGATGATGGTCGACCGCCGCACCTTCTTCCGCCGCGACCGCCCGTGCCTGGCCCGCAGCCTGTGCGACGCCGGCCTGCGCGTGCTGCTGCCCGACCTGCGGGGCCACGGCGCCAGCGGCCCCGATCCCGCACGCGGCGGCGACTGGTCCTACGATCAATTGGTCGAGGACACCGCGATCTACCTCGACCTCGCCCGCCGGCTCGCCCCCGGCCTCCCGCTGGCCACTCTCGGCCACTCGCTGTTCGGCCACTCCGCCGCCGCCTGGTGCACCACCGCCGCCGCGCGCGAGATCTCCCCGGCCGCGCACGTCGCCCTGGGCTCCGACTTCTGGCTGCCCGGCACCGAAGATCGCCGGCTCGTGTGGCCGCTCAAGCGGCTGTTCGTGGGCCTGGGCGCCGGCCTCACCGCCGCGCTCGGCTGCTTGCCCGCGCGGCGCTTCGGCGTCGGCAGCGCCGACGAGGCCTACACCTACTTCGCCGACTTCCGCCGCTGCGTCGCCGACGGCGGCTGGCGGGCCCGCGACGGCCACGACTATCGGGCCGGCCTCGCCGGCCTCGCCTTCCCGGTGCTGCTGGTCGCCAGCGAGGGCGATCGCCTGGCCCCTCCGCGCACTGCAGTGCGCCTGTGGTCACCCGTACCGCGCCTCACCACCTGGCGGCTCGCGGCCGCCGGCGCCACCGACCAGGACGGCCGCGCCTTGCCCGAGCTCGCCGGCGTCGGCGCCCCGGGGCACATGGCCGCGGTCACCGATCCCGCCCGCGAGCCGCTGTGGCGGGCGATCGCAACCTGGCTCAAAGGCCAGCTGGCCGCCTGAGCCGGCGCGGCTGTGCTATCCCCACCTCCGTGCTCCCGCGCGACGACCACGGACGGCTCCTCCTGAAGGGCGTGCCCCGGCCGCAGCTGCTGGCGTGGGCCGGCGAGCAGGGCCTGCGTCCCGGCCAGGCCGACGCGCTGTGGGCCGCGCTCTACCGCAAGCTGCGGTCCGACCTCGCAGTCATGCCCGAGCTCGACCGCAGCGCGCGCGACGGCCTCGCCGCGGTCGCGCGGCTCGACGTCCTCCGCCTCGAGGCCGTCAAGCAGGCCGCCGACGGCACCAGCAAGCTGGTCTTTCAGACAGACGACGGCGCCGCCGTCGAGTCGGTCCTGATCCCCTCCACGGGCCCTTCGGCCCTGAATGAGGGGCCGGAGCGGGCCACCCTGTGCGTGTCGAGCCAGGTCGGCTGCGCGATGAACTGTCAGTTCTGCCTGACCGCGACGATGGGCCTGGCGCGCAACCTCAGCGCCGCGGAGATCGTCGACCAGCTGGTGATCGCCCGCCGGCGCTTCCCCGACGTGTGGATCTCCAACGTCGTGTTCATGGGCATGGGCGAGCCGCTGCACAACCTCGACCAGGTGCTGCCGGCGATCGCGGTGATGGTCGACGACCACGGGCTCGGCCTGTCGCACCGGCGGGTCACGGTGTCGACCTCGGGGCTGGTGCCGCAGATCCGCCGGCTCGTCGCCGAGAGCCCGGCGCAGCTGGCGGTCAGCGTCAACGCGACCACCGACGAGATCCGCGACGCGATCATGCCGGTCAACCGCAAGTACCCGCTGGCGGTGCTGTTCGCGGCGCTGCGCGAGCTGCCGCTGGCCCGGCGGGCCCGCGTCACCCTCGAGTACGTGCTGCTGGCTGGCGTCAACGACAGCCTCGCCGACGCCGAGCGGCTGGCCGAGCTGGTCCGCGGCTTGCCCTGCAAGCTCAACCTGATCCCGTGGAATCCCCACCCGGGCAGCGAATTCCGCCGGCCTGAGCCGGAGCAGGTCGCGGCGTTCAAGGCTCACCTGCAGGGGCTGCGGCTCAACACCTCGATCCGGGCGACGCGGGGCGACGACACCATGGCCGCGTGCGGTCAGCTCGGCCGGGCTCCGGCGGAGTCCCCGCGGCGGACCCGGCGCCCCCACGGGCTCCCCGTGATCGCATCCTGATCTCCGCCCCCGCTGCGGTGTCGCCGCAGCCCCGCGGGTGGGGGTCTGGGCGCCAGAACGGCGTCTTGCCCGCACCTGTCGGCCCCGCGAGACGAAATTCCCCGCTACTCGGCGTGGGACGGCCGCCCTCGGCGGTTCCCATGGCCGCGGCTTGTGGGGTACCATGGCTGCAGGCGCGTGAGCGCCGCGTCCTCTCTCGAGACACGCCCAGGATGTTCGACCCCTTCAAGAAGCTCAAGCTGGCGAGCGCCTTCCTCGGCGTCGCGGAAGATGCGGTGCGGGCCGACGGCAACCTCGAGCTCGGCGACTTGTTCGGCCGCCTCGACATCCGCAGCCTCGGCCTCGACGTCGCGCGCCTCCTCGATCAGGACGGGGTTCGTCCGCTCTTCGACAGCCGTTACCTGCCGCAGCCGGAGCCGCTCGACCGCCTGCACGCGTACGGCGACGGCACGCTCGGCCGCGAGGTCGCCCGCTATCTGCGGGCCCAGAAGCAGCAGCGACTGATCGGCCCTCCGGCCGGCTTCGACTTCCGCGACCCGGCCGCCTACCTCGCGCTGCGCGTCCGCATGACGCACCCGATCATCCACGTGTTGACCGAGTACGACGCCAGCCCGCTCGGTGAGCTGGCGGTCCAGTCGTACTACGTCGGTCAGCTCGGCAACCTGATGAGCGGCGTCATGATCTCCTCGGCGCTGCTGCAGATCACCCGCGACATGCCCGACAAGCTGGGCGACGCGCTGTCGATCCTCGCCGAGGCGTACCAGCGCGGACAGACCGCCAAGCCCTTCCTCGGCATCGCCTGGGAGGAGCTGTGGTCGGCCCAGGTGCCGCAGCTGCGCGAGCTCGCCGACCTCGTCCCGCGCAACTCGAACATCGCTCTGCTCGACCTCGAGGCGGCCGAGCCCGAGCCGCCGCCGCCGCCGCGCGTCAACTTCACCGGCTTCGGCGGCGCCGCCGAGGTCACCCCGCTGCGCAACGCAGTCTCTGCGCCGGCCGAGAACCGGGCCGAGCCGCGGGGTCGGCCGGTCTCGCAGTCGTCGCTGCTCGCCAGCTTCATGGCGCTGGCCGAGCAGGCGCAGGAGCAGGCGCAGGCCCAGCCGCCGCGGACGCTCGAGCCCGAGTCGGAGGACGGCGAGACCGAGCCCGAGCTCGTCGACCCATCGCCGCGGCACGTCGCCAAGCCGCCGCCGCCCCCGCTGCGCGCCCAGCCGCAGCCGGCGCCGCAGCCTCCGCGGCCGCCGTCGAAGCCCGTTACGCAGCCTGGCTTCTCGGTCGAGGAATCTGACCCGAAGATCATGCCGGCGATGTCGCCGGACGATCCAGACTTCTTCTGATCCGCCATGCCTGCTCGTCTCTCGCCCGAAGCCCGCGCCGCCGCTCTCGCCGCTCTGCCCGGGTGGCGCGAGGTCGAGGGGCGCGACGCCATCGCTCGCAGCCTCCGCTTCGCCGACTTCGTCACCGCGTTCGGCTTCATGGCTCAGGTCGCTCTGGTGGCCGAGCGCATGAATCACCACCCCGAGTGGTTCAACGTCTACGACCGGGTCGACGTCACTCTCAGCACGCACGACGCCGGCGGGCTGACCCAGCTCGACGTCGATCTGGCCCAGGCGATCGAGCGGATCGCCGGCTCGCTACCGCCGGCGCGCGCGAGCGGGTAGTCTGGCGCCGTCATGCGCCGCCTGCTCCTCGTCCTCGCTCCGGCCGTCCTCTTCGCCTGCTGCGGCGCGTCGGGCACCAGCACCCCGCCCGCCGCCAAGCCTGCCCCGGCGACCGAGCCCACGCCCGCCGAGAGCGAGGGCGCCGGGTTCGCCGCGCCGCAGGGCGCCGAGGAGCAGCCGCGCAGCGAACAGGCCCAGACCAAGGCCTCGCCGGAGCTGGCCGCGCGGATCAAGGAGAAGTTCGGCGAGCGCTGCCGCTACGAGCGCGCCTGCGGGGAGCTCATCGGCGTCGACTGCGAGTCCGCCGTCGACGGTCCGTACCACTACGTCCGCCGCGACTCGCTCGAGATCGTCAGCCAGTGCGGCGGCGTCTGCAGGCGCGGCTGCACCGACTGCCCGCCCAAGGCCTGGACGTGCCCGACCTACTGAGCCGACGCCGGACCGCCGCGCTGGACTTCACCCCGCGCGACCGAGCCGCGCACGTCCTCTCTCCGTCTCGCGCGATCCCGCGGCGACTCGAGCTGCTCGCTCCCGCGGCCGAGCCGCGCACATCATCCCTCCGCCGCGCGCCCCGCAACGACGGCGAGCCGCTCACTCCCCGCGACCGCCCTTCGCGCTCCTTCACTCCGTCGCGCAGCACCGCCGCGCCAGGCCGCCCTCTTCGTCACGAGCCGCCGCGGCCTCGCCCGCCCGACACCTCGCGCTCGCGCTCGCCTGTCCCGTTCGACCTGTCCTCTCCGCCCTGTCCCATCGGACATGTATTTTATCACATGTCCCATCGGACCGGTCCTCACGCACCCCGGAGCCTTCGCCCATGTTCGTCCTGCCCCTCGCCGAGCGCATGATCCGGCGGCGCCTCGTCTCGCTCGGGATCGCCAGCCAGTACCACGCCACGCCGCAGGGCCGGCTGCACTACTACGAGGCGCGGGGGGACGGCGACGGGCCGCCGGTGGTCATCCTGCACGGCTTCGGCGCCAGCGGCAGCAGCTTCGCCCGGGTGATCGCCCTGCTGCGGCGGCGGGTCGGGCGGATCTGGGTGCCGGAGGCGCCGGCGCACGGCTTCAGCTCGAGCGCCAACGGGCGGCTCACCGTCGACGACGCCTACGCCGCGCTGTCGCACTTCCTCGACGCGCGGCTGCGGGAGCCGGCGATCCTGTTCGGCAACTCGCTCGGCGGCGCGTTCGCCATCCGCTACGCGCTCGAGCACCCCGAGCGCGTGCGCGGCCTGCTGCTCGCCTCGCCGGCGGGGGCGTTACTGGACGCCCAGGACTTCGCGGCCCTGACGGGCAGCTTCCGCGTCCGCTCACTCGGCCAGGCGCGCGATCTCCTCGACCGCCTCTATCACGAGCCCCCCTGGTACAACACCCTGCTCGCGCCCGACATCCTGCGCCGCTTCGCGCTCGGGCCGCTGCGCCACGTGCTCGAGTCGTTCCGGCCCGAGCACATGTTCACGCCCGACGAGGTCGGCGCTCTGAAGCCGCCCACGCTCATCCTGTGGGGTCGGTCCGAGCGGCTGCTGCCGAGCGCCTCGCTGGAGTTCTTCCGCCGGGCAGTGCCGGCCCACGTGCGTATCGAGGAGCCGGACGACTTCGGCCACTGTCCGTATCTCGACCGGCCGCGCGCAGTGGCCGACCGGATCGCCGCATTTGTCGACGAGCTGAGGTGAGCGGCCCGCGCCTGGCGCCCGGGGAGGGGCCGCCGGTGCGGACCTGTCCGGTCCGCCCTTGGCGCCGCGCCGCAGGCGCCGGCTCCGGTTCCCCCGCAAGCGGTGCTAAGGTGGCGTCGTGGCTCATCCCGGCGTGGTCTTCCTCGACGACGACAAGGATTTGCGCGACCTGTTCGTGGATGTCGTCAGCCTGCTCGCGGAGCGCGACTGCTTGACGGTCGGCAGCGTCGACGAGCTGGTCCGCAACCGCAAGCGCGTCCTCGACGCGGAGCTGGTGATCCTCGACATCAACCTCGGGCCCGGCGTACCGAGCGGGCTCGACGCCTACAGGTGGTTGCGCGAGCAGAACTACGGCGGGCAGGTCGTGTTCCTCACCGGTCATGCCGCCTCGCACCCGCTGGTCGCCGAGGCGCGGCAGCTCGCCGGGGTGCGGGTGTACGAGAAGCCGCTGCCGGTGCCGACGATCGCGCGACTGCTCGAGCTGGAGCCGCATTGACGACCCGGAGCTTCGCCGCGCTGCACGCCCGTCACGTCTGGCGGGGCACCTTGATCGCGGCGGTGCTCAACGCGTGCCTCTACCCGCTCGACCTCCTGCGCGGGCGCGACATCGGGCCGGCGCCGTGGTGGCCGATCCTGGGCTCGAGCCTGGTCGGCTTCGCGATCGCCGCCTTCATCCTGCTGGTCCATCGCCGGCGGCCGCAGAGCGTGCGGCTCGGCTCGCTGCTGTTCATCCTCAACCAGGCCGCGGTCCTCGGCTCGGCCGAGATCATGGGGCCGTATCAGCTGCAGGACCCCAACCTCCTCCCGTTCCAGGTCCACAAGCTCGGCACCCTCACGGTCGCCCTCCTCGCCCCCGAGCGGTGGGCGGGCCTCCTCTGCATCTTCGCGTTCGCGCTGATCCCGGTGGTCCAGTTCTTCAGCCTCGACCCGGCCCAGCAGGCCCGCATCGACACCAGCGAGCCGCTCGTCATGCTCGTCTACGGCGCGGTCGCGGCCGTGCTGCTGCTCTACCGCCTGCGCGGCCTGGCCACCGAGCGGGCCCTAGTACAGGCCCAGACCGAGGTCGCCGACGCCCGCCGCACCGCGCGGCTGCTGCTCGCGGTGCGCGACCTGTCGAACACGCCCTTGCAGGTGATCGCCCTCGCCAGCGCCGCCGCCCGCCGCCGCAGCCCCGGCCTCGGCGAGCCCCTCGACCGCCTCGACCGCGCGCTCGAGCGGCTGCGCGCCCTGAACCAGCCGCTCAAGGCCTACGAGGCCGACCTCGAGTGGCGCCCCGGCGACGAGTCGATCGACGCCGAGGCCGTGCTCGCGGCCGCGGAGGCGGACGCGCGGGCCCGCCGCGCGAACGTCGGCGCGTTTCATGTCCCGCTGGACATGTCCGACGGGACATAGACGAAAGATGTCCTGAAGGACATCCCTTGCTGTCTCCGTTCGAGCGCCTGCCCGTTATTTCTGGCGCTGTTCATGTCCTGAAGGACATACGCGGCATCGGCCCCCGCTCGATACGCCTCCCGTGACCTGCCGTGCGCTCGGCGGGCAATGTCCTGAAGGACATATGGCGATCGGCCACGCTCGACCCCCCGTGGCCCTGCCCCGCCCGCAGCGATGTCCTGAAGGCCATCGCGCGAGCGGCTCCCCGCTCGACACGCCTCCCGTGGCCCTGCCCCGCCCGCAGCGGCCGATGTCCTGAAGGACACGGCAATCGGCCCCCGCCCGGCACGCCTCCGCATCCTCGAGCGCCCGGCGCGGCTCGTCGATGCTCTCGCCACGCTTGCCGGAGCACGTTCTGAGAATCATCGCTCGGCCAGCGCTCGCCGCTCGTCGGCGACCCGCTCGAGCGCGAGCGCCGGCTCGGGGAGCCGGCGCCGTCGTGCCCGCGCGCCGCCGGGGGCGGTCACGCAGCCTGTCCCGCAGGACAGCTCACTGCAGCTTGAACTCGATGCGGCGGTTCTGCGACTTGCCCTTGGCGGTCTTGTTGTCGGCGATCGGCTCGTCGGGGCCGGCGCCGCGGGTGGTGATCCGGCCGGCGTCGAGGCCCTTGTCGACCAGGTACTGCTTGACCGCGTCGGCGCGCCGCTTCGACAGGTCGACGTTGTGGTCGCGGTCGCCGGTGCTGTCGGTGTGGCCGCTGATCTCGACCTTGACGTCGGGGAAGTCCTTCAGGACCTTGACCGCGTTGTCGAGGGTCGTGCGCGACGTCTTCTTGATCGAGTCCTTGTCGACGTCGAAGAAGATGCCCTTGATCACGCCGGTGAACTTGGTGACCTGCTTCGGCACCTCGTCGGCGCAGCCGTCCTGGTCCTGATACTGGTTCTTCGTCTCCGGGATGTCGGGGCACTTGTCGTCGGCGTCGGGGATGCCGTCCTTGTCGCGGTCGGGCGGCGGGCAGCCGTCGGGCGCGACGCCCGGGACCGTCGGGCACTTGTCCTTGCTGTCGACGAAGCCGTCGCCGTCGCTGTCCTTCTCCGGGCAGCCGTCGGGCGCGACGCCCGGCTCCTGCGGGCAGGCGTCCTGGCTGTCGAGGAAGCCGTCGCCGTCGCTGTCGGGCTCGGGCGTGGCCGCGGGACAGCCGTCGGGCGCGACGCCCGGGACGGTCGGGCACTTGTCGACCTTGTCCTTGAAGCCGTCGCCGTCGCTGTCCGGATCTTGCGCCGGAGCCGGCTTCTTCTTGTTGAGGATGAACGACAGGCCGAGCAGGACCTCGAGGTGATTGGT
This sequence comes from Nannocystis punicea, assembly GCF_026965555.1. GTDB lineage: Bacteria > Myxococcota_A > Polyangia > Nannocystales > Nannocystaceae > Nannocystis > Nannocystis punicea. The sequence goes on from NZ_CP114040.1 coordinate 9,938,615, forward strand.
GCGACCGCCGTTGGTGCGGTACTGCGCGGTCGCATTGTCGCGCACATCGACGCGGAGCAGCAGGCGGTCGTTGATGTAGAACTTCACGCCGCCGCCGAAGTGGAGCGTCGGGTCGATGTCCTTGCCGAGCCCGCTGGTGCCCATGAGGCCGTAGCCGATGAGGGCGAACGGCGCGATGCGGTACGGCAGCTGGAGGATGCCGTAGCCGCGGAACATCCCGAGCACCGCGCTCTGGTTGGAGGTCGCAGTCTTGGTCGGCGCCACCCCGCCCTCGATCTCGAGGCCGAGGAACGACAGCGGGTAATACCCGAACCGCAGGCCGATGTCGGGCGCGACCGACTTGTACTGTTGCCAGGCGACGTTGGGGTTGTAGAGCTCGTGGTCCTTGGCCGGCAGCAGGATGCCGCCGTAGATGCCGAGCTCGAGCTGATTGCGGGTCGGGCGGTGGCGCTTGATCCACGGGGTGTCGTTCCCGTCGGCCGCGCGCTCCTTCTTCGCCTTCTTGCCCTTCTTCGCCGCGTTCGCGTCGGCCGAGGCGCCGGCGGGCGAGACGGACACCGAGCCGCCCGCAGCCGCGCCGGCGGGCTCAGCCGCGCGCGCGGTCGAGGAGATGGAGAGGGCCATGGCTGCCACGACAGTGAAAGAGAATTTGGACATGGTCGTACCCACGACTGCCGTCACACGCCGACGGCGGCCTGGTTTGTACATAAGATCGGCGGCGCTGCCTAGACGAATTGCTCGCGCCGCCGACGACGCGGATCACACCGGGGCCTGCGAACACCTCCGCAATCGCGACCTGTACGTTCCGACATGTTAGCCTCCTGGAAGCCACGGATGAGCGTTTTGAGGGCAATTCTTTGATGTATCCACGAGACGCTGTGGGCGCCCGCTCCGCGCCCGCCCGCGCCCGCCCGCGCCCACCTGAATTTCGGGACATGTCACGTCGCGCGAGTGTGCGTCGGCGCGCCGGGTCCGCGTGTGCGTGTGCGTGAGCGACGACCTCGACGCGCTTGACGCCTCGGCACGGCCGCGCTCACCATCGCGGCATGCTTCGAATTGATGTGCGAACCAGCTTGGTAGGCGGCCTCGGCCTGCTCGCGCTCGAGGGCTGCGGCACCGTGTGCGGCGACGACGGCCTCGTGTGGAATCAGGCCGACAACCCGGCGTGTCAGCAGGTCACGGCGACCGAGGGCGGCTCGGAGACGGTGACCGACAGCAGCGCGACCGACCCGACCGACACCGCGCCGACGACGACGATGGACGTGCCGACGTCGACGATGGGCATGGGCGAGATGTGGTGCAAGGACGCCGACGGCGACGGCTTCGGCGACCCGACGATGTGCCAGCCGGACATGTTCCCCGGGTCCGTCCCCAACGCTGACGACTGCGCGGACGACAACGCCGACGCGTTCCCGGGCTCGGCGGAGAAGGAGTCGATGACCGCGTGCATGGAGGACGCCGACGGCGACGGCTGGGGCGACAGCATGCCGCCCGAGGGCGTCGAGCCGGGCACCGACTGCGCCGACGACAACGCCAACGCGTTCCCGGGCGCGGCCGAAGCCGAGTCGATGACCGCCTGTATGGAAGATGCCGACGAGGACGGCTGGGGCGACGACATGCCGCCCGAGGGCGTCGAGCCCGGCACCGACTGCAACGACGACAACAGCACGATCTTCCCCGGCGCGGCCAAGGACCTGCCCCCCGATCAGTGCACGCAGGACTCCGACGGCGACGGCTCGGGCGACAGCATGCCCGACGACCCCGACGTCCCGCCGGGCAACGACTGCGCCGACGACGACCCGAACACCTTCCCCGGCGCGGCGCCCAACGACAGCGCCGAGGCGTGCATGACCGACGCCGACGGCGACGACTGGGGCGACGACATGCCGACGGTGCCCGAGGCGCTGCCCGGCACCGACTGCGCCGACGACAACCCGAACGCGTTCCCCGGCGCGGCCGAGAACGAGTCCGAGAGCGCGTGCATGGAGGACGAGGACGGCGACGGCTGGGGCGACGACATGCCGCCGGAGGGCGTCCAGCCGGGCGTCGACTGCGACGACAGCGACGCGGCCACCGGCCCCGGCGTGGCCGAGAACGAGGTCGACCCGAACGTGTGCCAGACCGACGCCGACGGCGACGGCTGGGCCGACCCGGACCCGGACGACGACGGCGCGGTGCCCGGCACCGACTGCGACGACAACGACCCGTTCACCTTCCCCGGCGCCGCGCCCAACGACGACCCGACGGCGTGCATGACCGACGCCGACGAGGACGACTGGGGCGACATGATGCCCGAGCCCGGCGTCACGCCCGGCACCGACTGCACCGACCGCGACCCGCTCGTGCACGAGAACTGCGCGCGCTGCGAGCCGAACGAGGTCAAGTGCGTCGACAAGGACCTCCATACCTGCAACGGCGAGGGCACCGCCGAGGACATCGTCACCTGCGAGAACGGCTGCGACGACGACGGCCTCAAGTGCTGGGACCCGCTCTCGGTCGAGGCCGGCGACAGCATCTGCGTCGACCTCAACATGCCCGCCCAGCTGAACGCCGTGGCCATGGGCGGCGACGGCAACTACGCCTACGACTGGACCCCGGCCGACACCCTGAGCGACGCCATGATCGCCAACCCGACGGCGAACCCCGTCGGCCCGACGACCTACACCATCGCCGTCAACGACGGCGAGGGCAACATGGCCTCGGACAGCGTCACCGTCTACCTCAAGAACCAGACGCTGCAGCTCGACCCCGACATCTGCGAGACCTACGACTTCCCGGGCGCGGGCGAGGAGGCCGACCCGGCCACCAACTGGGTGTGGAACGACAACACCCAGACGCTGTGCCAGACGGTCAACGGCAAGAGCGCGGCCCTGTTCTGCGGCTGGGACCTCGACAACGCCACCATCACCGGCACCTTCGAGGTCACCGACGACACCAACGACGACGACTGGATCGGCTTCATGTGGGGCCTCCAGGACACCGACCACTACTACCTGTTCTCGTGGAAGCGCGTCGGCCAGAACTTCGCCAACTGCGGCGGCCAGCTGCCCGCCGGCATGCAGGTCAAGGCGATCAACGTCGCCGACCCGATGAACGAGCCCCAGACCTGCGCCGACCGGCTCCAGCCGGCCGACACCGCCAACTCGAAGCTGCTCGTCCCCGTCGGCGAGTTCACCACCATGGGCTGGACCGAGGCCACCGAGTACACCTTCGAGCTGACCCACAAGGCCACCGGCGAGATGACCATCATCGTCCGCCTCAAGGCCAACAACAACGTCGTCGCCATGAAGACCTTCATGGACACGACCTACGCCAACGGCAAGTTCGGCATGTACACCAAGTCGCAGGTCAACGCCTGCTTCTCGAACTTCGTCGCCAGCTGCGTGCCCTGAGAGACAGGTCCAAAGGGACATGTCCCAAGAGGCCGCCGCGTCACCGACGCGGCGGCCTCGCCGCTTGGGTCCCCGCCCCGCGAGCGGGCCCCAGACGCGTGGCCTCGCGCGCGAAGCCGACGCGGCGGCCTCGCGGCGAGGATCATCCCACCGCCAGCGGCACGACCTGCCCGTCGGCGCCGACCCGGAGCGCGCGGCGGCGCGGCGAGTCGCCGTCGGTCAGCATCACGATCGCGTGGCGCCCGCGCGGGTACACCTCCGCGGTCGGATACTCGCCGGCCCCCGTCACGCGGAACCGCGCCGGCGCGTCCTCCAGGCCGGCGATGGGGCCGAGCCGCCCGACCAGCGCGTCCTCCTCCGTCCACAGGCCGAGCGCGTGCTCGCCCAGCAGGTGCAGCGAGCACCCCAGGAAGCGCTCCTCGTCGGGCTGGTGGCGCTCGAAGCTCACGCCGCCGCCGCGGGTCGTCAGCACGCCCCACGCCTGCTCGCGGTCGTCGCGCCAGAACACGCGGCCGACACCGCCGGCGTAGTCGACCTGCAGCGCCAGGCTGTCGCTCGGGCACGTCTCGAGCGGCGTCCACGTGCCGGCGCGCAGGAACGAGGTCGCCACCAGCGGCGCAGCGCCGCCCCTCGACACGCCGACGGCCAGGAACGCGTCGTCCGGCCCGCCGCGCAGGTGCGGCCAGCAGGGGTAGATGTGCCGCTCCGCGAACTCCAGCCGACCCAGATCGATCCGCGGCCCCAGCCCCGCCGCGCCCACGCGCCGGGCCAGGAGCTCGCGGGTGCGCCCCTCCGCGCGCGAGCTGAACAGCCACTCGCCGTGGACCCCGCAAAACTCCTCGCCCGCCAGCCAGTCGGGCAGCGGCGTGCGCGTCACCTCGGCGCCGGGCCGGGCGATCGCCACCAGCGGGCGGTGGTCGGCCTCGATCGCCAGCGCCGAGCCGTCGGCGAGCACGCAGATCGCGGCCGTGCCCCCGAACACCGCGGAGATCGGCCGCTGGCCCGCGAGCGGGACGAGCGTCGTCTGGAAGGGCTCGGCGGAGTGACGCATCCACCACCCGCCGGCGCTCGGGATCAGCTCGAGCCGCTCGTAGGTCCCGTCCCGATCACCCGACCGCAGCTCTCGCACGAATCGTCGCCGCACCGCCGACAGCGGCCTTGCCGGCCCGTCGGCGAACACGCACAGGGTCCGCGACGCGCGGTAGAACAGCGCCAGCTCGGCCGCGGCCTCGGGCCCGACCAGCGGCTGGCCGTCGTCCTCGACCAGCGGCTCCAGCGGCACCGCCGCGCCGTCGACGTGGAGCATCGGACCTTCGCTCATCTTCGCCGGGATACCGCGCCCGCGCGCCCCTGTCGAGCGTCCGCGGCCGAGCATGTCTTCCAGGACATGCCCCAAAGAACACGTCGATGAACGTCAAAAAAGGGAGGCGCGCAGGCCCGAGCCTGCGCGCCTCTCAACATGCGCCTTGTTACGTTGCACCTCCCTTCGCTCGAGGACGCGACCTCACAGGGGAAGCGGGGCGGATCAGGCCGACTTGACGGCGATCTGCCGCGGCCGGACGCGGCTGGCCTTGGGGAGGGTGAGCTCGAGCACCCCGGCCTGCAGCTTGGCGTCGATCTTCGAGGCATCGACGGTCTCGGGGATCGAGAACCGGCGCACGTAGTCGGCGGCGGTGAACTCGGCGCCGAGGACCTCGCCGTTGCCGTTGTCGGCCCGCGACGCGCGGATGGTCAGCTCACCCTCTTCGAAGCGGATCTGCACGTCGTCGCTCTTCACCCCGGGCAGGTCGGCGAGCACCAGGTACTGCTCCTGATTCTCGTAGATGTCGACCGGCGGGGCCACGACGGGGCGGCCGCGGGTGGTCTCGGCGGCGGGCGTGGCCGGCTTCGGCTGGGTCACTTGGGTGGTGGTCTCTTGGGACATGGCTGAAAGTTCTCCTCTCGTGGATCTCGTGGGGTCGCGCTCGCTCAGGCCGCCTTGACCGTGATCTGCTTCGGCTGCGCCTCGGGGTGCTTCGGCATCGTCACCACCAGGAGCCCGTTCTTGAGCTCGGCGTTGACCTTCTCCACGTCGATGCGGGCCGGCAGGGCGAAGCTGCGGGAGAAGCGGAGGTCGCCGCGCTCGCGGCGGTGGACGGCGTAGCCCTTGGGCGCGGTGGCCTTGCGCTCGCCGCTGACGGTGAGGCTCTCCTGCGTGGCCGACAGCTGCAGCTCGGCGTCGGTCAGGCCCGGCACCTCGGCGACCAGGACGAACGCGTCCTTGGTGTCGCGCAGGGCGGCGCGGGGGAAGGCCAGCGCCTGGCCGCGGCCCTCGGTGTCGGCGTACTCGCGCAGCGCCTGGTCCATGCGCCGGCGCAGGCTGTCAAAGGTGCGCAGTGGGTCGTTGAAGTCCATCCAGTAGCTCAGCATGGTCGTGTCTCCTTCGTCGCTCGTCGGTCTTGTTGGTGCGGCCGTGGCTCCGCCGCGACCCCCGGCCCGTGCGGGCGCACGAGCCCGCGGATCCGGTGGTAGAGTGGTTGGTGAGCACCGAGCCCCTCGCGGGGCTCTCGGCGGCCTCGGCGGGTCGTCCCGCACCGGCGCTGACAAACTATTGCCGCGACTCCGGGTGTCAAGGGCGCCGCGAACGGAGCTCGCGAGACGCGACGCCGGTCACGCGCGCGCGACGCCGGCGCGCTCGTGCCCGTCGCCCGCTCCGCCGTCCGATGAGCCCGGCGCGTCCGGCTCCGCCACTGTCAGATTGTCAGAACTCGAGCCGCACGCCGAGCGACGGCAAGATCGGCAGGCCGGTCTGCAGCTGGCGCTGCTGCAGGTTGTACGAGTAGATCCACGCCTCGCCGTTCTGGCGGTTGTAGACGTTGATGATGTCGAGGTAGAAGTTCGCCGTCACGCGCTTGAAGGTGAAGCGCTTGTCGACGCGCAGGTCGAGCTGGTGGAACGCCGGCAGGCGCTCGTCGCGGCCGAACCACGGCTCGTAGCCGTCCTGGACGAAGGCGCTGTCGAAGTAGGCGACCGTCGGGTTGCCGCTGACGAGGCGGAAGCGGCCGCCGATCTGCCAGCCGCGCGGCAGCTTGTAGACGGCGAGGATGGTGAGAATGTGCGGCTGGTCGAAGCTGAACGGCCGGTACTCGGCGCCGGGCTTGGCCTGGATCAGGCTCTTCATCAAGGTGTAGCTGACCCAGCCGAACAGCCGCTTGGTCAGCGCCTTGCGGACCAGCACCTCCATGCCGAAGATCTGGCCGATGCCCTGGTTGGCGAAGTTCTCGAGCCGGAGGTCGCCCGAGACCGGGTCGCGCATGAGCACGCTCGAGGACGTCGAGCGGTCGAACACGTACTTGTAGAAGCCGGTGACCTCGGCCTCGACGCCGACGCTGTCGAACACCTGGGCCACGCCGAGGCTGGTGTGGACCGCCCGCTCGATGCCGGAGCGCGGGTTGCCCCACACCGGCGCGAGGCTGATGAGGTCGGGGATCTGGCTGTAGAGGCCGACGCCGCCCTTGATCGCGGTGTTCTCGCCGACCTGCCAGTTGAAGCGCACGCGCGGGTCGACGGTCGCCTTCTTCACCTGCAGCGCGTAGTAGGTCATGCGCGCGCCGGGGTAGAGCGTGAACTTCTCGCCGAGGCCGATCGTCGCGGTGGTGTAGATCGCCGGGGTGGCGTAGTTCTGGCCGACGTCGGCGACGTTGTAGACCCCGGTGTCGCCGGTCCCGGCCGAGGCCGGCAGGCTGGGGGCGCGCGCGCCGATCTCGTAGCGGCCGGCCTGCAGCTCGGTGCCGATGCGGATCGCCGCCCGCTTGCTCAGCTGCCGCGACGCCTCGGCGCGCCAGCTGAACTCGTACTTGGGGAAGTTGAAGGTGAACAGCCCGCCGAACGCCCCGGTCAGCGACTGGTAGTTGATCGACGGCGTGACGAGGAAGTCCCACGGGCCGTCCTGCTTGCGATAGACGAGGTCGAGGCGGTGGAACAGGATCGCCGTGCGCGCCTGGTTCTCCGAGCCCGTCATCGTCTCGTTCGGGCCCTGCGAGATGACCCGCAGGCGGTCGTCGGAGCCGAACCACCGCACCGACAGCTCGCCGCCGCCGACCGGGTAGTCGAACAGGAACTGGTAGTCGTAGTAGCGCGGCGCCTGCGACAGGCCGAGGCCGATGTCCTTCGGCAGCGCGGCCTTGAGGATCGCGTCGACGTAGCTGCGGCGGAAGCTGGTGACGAAGCTGCCCTTCTTGATCGGGCCCTCGATCATGATGCCGGCGTCGAACACGTCGGCGTCGACGTAGCCGTGGTAGCCGTCGCGCCGGCCCTTGCGCGGGTTGACGTTGATGATGCCGCCGATCGCGTCGCCGAACCGGCTGTCGAAGTTGCCGGGGATGAAGTCGATCTGCGCGAGGATGTCGGAGTTGAAGGTCGACGACAGCGCCCCGAAGTGGAACAGCTGCGGGATCTCGTGATAGCCGAGGTACGTCTTCGAGTCGCCCGGCGCGGCGCCGCGGATGATCAGCAGGCCGAGGCCGAACGGCGCCCGCGCGACGCCGGGGAAGTTCTGCAGCGACTTGAGCGCGTCGCCCTGCGTGCCCGGGAGGTTGAAGATCTCCTCCGGCGTGATCGTGCGCCGCGCGACCTCCTCGCGGGCGTCGCGGCGCTGCTTCACGACCGTGCGGAACGGGTTGGACACCAGCCGTCGCGCGAAGTACTTGACCTCGAGCAGGTCGCCCTTGGCGAGCTCCTCGACGACCTCGTAGCGGTCGAAGCCCTGCGCGAGGGCGATGATGCGGATCTTGCCGTCGGGCACGCCGCGCAGCTCGAAGCTGCCGTCCGGGGCGGTTTCGGCGCGCATGGTCCAGGCCGGCTCGGGCTCGTCGCCGTAGATCTTTTTGGTGACCTGTCCCACCGGCCAGTCCGGCGGCGCCGGCACCACGAGCACGCTCGCGCCCGAGACGGGGACGCGCTGACCGGCCTCGAGCAGTACGCCGCGCAGCCGGATCGGACCTGTCCCTTGGGACTGCTGAGCGGGTTCGCCCGCGTCGGTCGCGGGTTCGCCCGCGTCGACGTCGGGCGGCTGTTCCGCCGGCTCCGGCGGCAGCGGCGGCGGAGCGGCGATGTCGATGCCGACCTTGAGCACGACCTCGATCGGGCGGCCCTTGTAGAGACCGGGCGCGTAGCGCAGCTGAGCGACGGCGGACTTGGCGAGCTCGTCGAGCTCGGGGTGCACGCTCTGCACGACCTCGAGCTCCTTGGGGACGCCGTCGACGCCGACGACCAGCTTGACGACGACTTGACCCGAGGGCGGCGCGGGCAGGCGGCGCAGATCTTCGGGGTACGCCAGCTCGACGCTGTTCTGCAGCACCGGCTGGACCAGATCGGCCGGGTCCTGCGCACGCGCGGAACCGGCGTGCAGCGCCGCCGCGAGGGTCAGCACCGCGCCCAGACCACGCAGGCCGGCGGTCCCGATCCGGTGGCAGGCGAGGCGGCGAGGTCGCGGGCGCAAGCGGCAGGAGCATGCTCCAAGCCCGGCGCCCCTGGCTAGTACCGCCGAACCCCGGCGCGGGCGTGCCCCCCGGCGTGCGTCCGGGCGGGAAGCCCGGGCCCCAGTTCCTGCGTAATGTCTCGTCCCGGGGCTTGCCTCGGCGGCCCGCCGGACAATCGTTCCATCGCGGGGTCGAAAGGGGCGCCGACGCGGCAAGGCCGCTGGCCCCCGGTGGTACACTGGTATCGGCTCCCTGCGGCCCCTTGGCCGCGCAGCTCCGCTCCCATGCGCTCCTTCGGCTGGCTTCACTTCACGGACCTCCACCAGGGCCTCGACGCTCAGGGCTGGCTGTGGCCGGGCGTACGCGAGGTCCTGCTGGCCGACCTCGAGAAGCTGCACGCCCGCTGCGGCCCCTGGGACCTGGTCCTGTTCAGCGGCGACCTGACCCAGCGAGGCAGCGCCGCCGAGTTCGCGCGCCTCAACCAAACGCTGCAGCAGCTGTGGGATCACCTCCGCGCCCTCGGCTCGACCCCGGCGCTGGTGGCCGTCCCCGGCAACCACGACCTCATCCGCCCCGACCCGCGCCGCCCCGAGTCGCTGGTGCTCGGCCGCTGGGACACCTATCCCGAAGTACAGGTCGAGTTCTGGCGCGACGCCAGCTCGCCCTACCGCGCCCTCGTCGACCAGGCCTTCGCGCCGTACAGCGAGTGGCTGAAGAACCACCCGTTCGCCGGCCTGCAGCTGCAGCGCGGCATGCTGCCCGGCGACTGCTCGGCGGTGCTGGCCAAGGACGGGCTCAAGCTCGGCATCGTCGGCCTCAACAGCGCCTTCTTGCAGCTCGGCGACGGCGACTACACCGGCAAGCTGGCGCTCGACGTCCGCCAGCTGCACGCGGCCTGCGGCGGCGACGGGCCGGCGTGGGTCAAGGAGTGCGACTTCGCCCTGCTGATGACGCACCACCCGCCGAACTGGCTGCAGGCCAAGGCGCGCGACGAGCTGGTGGCGGAGATCGCCCCGCCCGGCCGGTTCGTCGCCCACGTCTACGGCCACATGCACGAGCACGCGAGCAGCGTGGTCGCCATCGGCGGCGCGCAGGGCCGGCGTGAGCTTCAGGGCAGCTCGCTGTTCGGCCTCGAGGTCTACGGCGGCAAGGTCGACCGCCGCCACGGCTACACCGCGGCGCGGATCACCGTCGACGACAAGAACGAGGCGACCCTGCGGCTGTGGCCGCGCGCGGCCAAGAAGCACGCGGCCGGCCACTGGCGCATCGTCCAGGACCTCGACGCCTTCGAGCTCGGCGACGATCAGGGCACCAAGCCGGAGACCCTCCCGCCGCCGCGTCGGCGCACGCCGCCGCCGCCTCCGCCGCCGCCGATCAACCCCGCCAACCTGATCGCCACCGGGCCTGTCCCTTCGGCCAGCACGTCCGGCTCGCACCCGTCGATCTCGCAGACCGCCCCGATCCCGCTCGGCGTGATCACCTCGCTGTCGGGCGGGGCGGCGGGCGACTCGGGCATCTTCTACTCGTCGATCGCCGCCCGCGTGCAGCCGCCGGGCGCCCCCTACAACATCAACTGGCACGTGCACCGCGCCGAGGAGGAGCGGACCGCGCTCAACTACCTCGACCAGCCGGGCGCGCCGGTGGTGCTGTGGGGGCCCGACAAGTTCGGCAAGACCTGGATGTCGCAGTTCCTGACCGACATGGTCTACCAGGCCGACGGCGGCGCCTGCCGGGTCGTGGCGATCAACCTCGACACCTTCGACTACGAGTCGCGCAGCGACTACGCCAACTTCATCCGCGAGTTCGCGTTCCAGATCGTCGGCTCGATCGGCGGCCCCGAGGACTGGGTGCCCACCTTGTGGAAGTCGCCGGGCAGCGTCAACCAGAAGCTCGGCCGCTTGATGCGGGACAACGTGCTGCCGCTGGCGAGCACGCGGGTGATCCTCGCGCTCGACCGCGTCGACGCCGTGTGGGGCCTGCCGTTCAAGGACGACTGGTTCGGCATGCTGCGCGCGTGGGCCGAGGACCCGCGGCTGGAGAAGCTGCGGCTGGTGCTCGGCATCAGCACCACGCCGCGGCGGCTGATCGAGCGGACCACGCAGTCGCCGTTCAACCTGAGCCCGCCGATCGTGCTCGGCGACTTCACGCGCGACCAGGTCGAGACGCTGTCGCACCTCTACGGGCTCGAGTGGACGCACCAGGACTTCGCCGCGCTGATGAGCCTCGTCGGCGGGCACCCGTACCTCGTGCGCCTGGCCATGCACAGGGCCAACCTCGCCGGCGGGCTGTCGGCGCGCGAGCTGCTGGCCGAGCCGTCGAACCTGTTCGACGACTTCCTCCAGCGCTACGCGCGGCGCCTCCACCTCCACCCCGAGATGATGGCCGGCGTGAAGCGGCTGCGCAGCGACTCGCTGGCGGAGCTCGACTCCGACACCTCGGCCGCACTCGAGAGCAGCGGCATCGCGGTCGAGGAGAAGGTCGGCTTCTACCGCCTGCGCTACCGGCTGTACGAGCGGCTGCGGCCATGAGTCCGGCACATTCGAACTCGGGCGGCCTCGGACACCACGGCGCCCAGTTCCAGGTCGGAGGCGCGGTCCAGGCCGGCGCCTTCTACATCGAGCGCAAGGCCGACCGCGAGCTGCTGTCGGCGCTGATGCGGGGCGAGTTCTGCTACATCCTCGCGCCGCGGCAGATCGGCAAGACCAGCCTGCGCGTGCGCGCGGCCAAGCGGCTGCAGGCCGGCGGCGTGCGCTGCGTCAGCATCGACTTTACCAACATCGGCTCGACCCTGGTCTCGATCGACGACTGGTACTTCAGCATCGCCGTCGAGATCGCCGAGTCGATCGGCCTGCCGAGCCCCGAGCTGTTCTGGAGCACCCACCAGAACCTCACCCCCGTCCACCGCTGGTACCGCTACCTGCGCAACGAGCTGATCGACCGCACCGACGCGCCGATCGTCGTCTTCATCGACGAGGTCGAGTCGGTGCTGGCGCTGCCGTTCAGCTCCGACGACTTCTTCGCCTCGATCCGCTCGGCCTTCAACCTGCGCGCCGAGGACCCGGCCTACGAGCGCCTCACCTTCTGCCTGCTCGGCGTCGCCGCCCCGGCCGACCTGATCTCCAACTCGGTCCGCACCCCGTTCAACATCGGCCGGGAGATCCGCCTCGAAGACTTCTCGCGCGCCGAGCTCGACGCCTTCCGCCCCGGCCTCGAGGGCCTGGGCGGCAGCCCCGACGCCCTGCTCGACGCCGTGTACGCCTGGACGTCTGGCCATCCGTACATGTCCCAAAGGCTATGCGACGACCTGGTCCGGCGCGGCCCGGTCAGCGACAAGACCGAGGCCGGGCGGGTCGACGACTCGGCCTACACCCTGTTCGTGCGCAACGGCCGGACCGCCGACGCCAACCTCGCGTACGCCGAGAAGCGGCTCAACGCCAACGCCACGCGGGCGCGCGCGCGCGACATGCTCGACCTGTACCGGCGGATCTTGAGCGGCGAGCCGACGCCGGCCGAGCCGAACAACCCGGTGCAGATCGAGCTGCGCCTGACGGGGCTCGCGGCCGAGGCGCGCGACGAGAAGGGCGACATCCTGCTGCGGGTCCGCAACCTCGTGTTCGCCGAGGTCTACGACCACAAGTGGCTGCGCGAGCGGGAGAAGGAGCAGCGGCTGGCCGAGTTCGTGGTCCGCTGGGACAGCTCGGGGCGGCACGACGACTACCTGCTGCGCGGCGCGGCGCTGGAGGACGCGCTGGCGTGGTCGCAGGGTCGCAGCGACCTGACCCTCGGCGACCACGAGTTCCTGCTCGCCGGCCTCAACTTCGCCCGCCGCGAGGCCGAGGCGCGGCACCGGCTCGAGGAGGCCGCGCGCATGCAGGAGCAGGCCCGCCTGGCCGCGCTCGAGGAGCAGCGCAAGGCCGAGCGCGAGCGCTACCGGGCCGACATCGAGCGAGAGCGGCGCGAGCGGGCCGAGGAGGGCGCCGTGTCGCAGCGGCGCACGATCTCGATCCTCACCGGCACCGTCGCCACCCTCGGCCTCCTGCTCGCGCTGACCGTGTGGCAGTTCGTGGTCGCCGAGCAGAGCAAGGACCAGCTGTCGCGGATGTCGGAGCGCCGCAACGAGGACGCCCGGCTCGACCGCCTCGGCGCCGACGCCCTCCTCTACGCCCAGCAGCCCGGCAAGGAGCGCGACGCCCTGCTGATGGCGATCAAGGCCGCCGCCGACGCGCTCGCCCGCGACGGCGAGGTCCCGCCGCGGGTCATGCAGGGCCTGGCCGCCGCGGTCGCCACCCCGGTCCAGCGGCCGCTGGTGCTGCGCCACGCCGAGGCCGTCCACGGCGCCCACTTCTCGCACGACGGCACCCGCGTGCTCACGGCCAGCAAGGACGGCACCGCCCACCTGTGGGACGCGGTGTCCGGCAAGACGATCCGCGTGCTCGAGCACGCATCGCCTGTCCTTTCAGCCAGCTTCTCGCGCGACGACACCCGCATCTTCAGCGTCGGCGCCGACAAGAGCGCGCGCCTGTGGAACGCCGCCACCGGCGACAACCTCGAGGAGTACAAGAACGTGTCCGTGCCGCCGCAGCGGATGATCGCCGGCCTGTCGGACAACGGCTACAGCGTCTACTTCCTCGGCGTCGACCGCGGCGCGCACCTGGTCGACATCCGCGGCAACAAGGCGCGCGACCTGCCGCGGACCCAGAGCGGCAACGTCACCGCGATCGCCCTGGCCGACGGCGACCCGCTGGTCGCCACCGGCGGCGGCGACGGCGTCACTCGCCTGTGGGACCTCGACACCGGCGAGCTCAAGACCGAGCTGAAGCGGCACAAGGGCAACGTCTCCTCGGTGCAGTTCTCGCCGCTCGGCGACCGCCTCGTCACCGTCGGCGAGGACGGCGACGCGCGCGTGTGGAGCACCGCCGGCGCCGCGGTCGCCACCCTCGAGCACGGCGATGCTGTCCTCGGGGCCAGCTTCTCCGCCAGCGGCGACCGGGTGCTGACGTGGAGCCTGGCGCGGGCGATCGTGTGGTCGAACGCCGGCAAGCAGCTGGCGAGCCTCACCGACCCGCGCGAGCTGCTCAAGCAGGCCGCCTTCTCGCCCGACGACCGCCGGGTCGCCACCGTCGGCGCCGGCACCGGCGCCGCCGCGGGCACTGCGGTCAAGCTGTGGGACCCGGTCAAGGGCGAGGTCGCGGCCACGCTCACCGGTCACACGGGACAGGTCCTCACGGTCAGGTTCTCGCTCGACGCCTCGCGCGTGCTGACGACCAGCGAGGACAACACCGCGCGGCTGTGGAACAGCGCCAGCGGCCAGCCGATCGCCACCCTCGAGGGTCACACCGCCGCCGTGCTGGCCGCCGAGTTCTCGCCCGACGGCGCCCGGATCCTCACCGTCGGCGGCGACAACACCGCGCGGATCTGGGACGGCTCGCTCAACAACGCCGTGCCGACCCTCAAGGGTCACGGCGCCTCGGTGCGGCTGGCCCGCTTCTCGCCCGACGGCAGCCGGATCGTCACCACCAGCGACGACAAGACCGCGCGCCTGTGGGACGTCGTCAGCACCCGCAACATCCGCACGCTCGAGGGCCACGCCGGCCCCGTGGTCGCCGCGGTGTTCGCCGGCGACGGCTCCGGCCGGCTGATCACCTGGGCCGAGGAGGACTCCAACCTGCGGCTGTGGGACGCCAGCAACGGCGACGAGGTCGCCGTCCTCGGTCACGCGGGACATGTCCTCGGGGCCAGCTTCTCGCGCGACGGCACGCGCATCGTCTCGGCCGGCGCCGACGACACCCTGCGCCAGTGGGACGCCACCACCGGCGCGGTCGTCGGCGAGCCGTGGCAGGGCACGCGCGGCCAGCAGGCCGTCGCCGGCTTCGCCCCCGGCGGCCGCTACGTCGTGCTCGCCAGCCGCGACAGCAACACCGCCCAGCTGATCGACGCCGAGGCGCAGCGCTTCATCACCGACCTCGTCGGTCACAGCGCCCCGGTCGAGGGCGCGGTGTTCTCGCCCGACGGCGAGACCGTCGTCACCCTCAGCGCCGACCACACCGCCAAGCTGTGGGTCGCCCGCTACGGCAGCGAGATCGCCACCCTCGACCCCGCGGCCGGCGCGATCGCCTCGGCCGCCTTCTCGCGCGACGGCGGCCGGCTCGTCCTCGCCACCGCGCGCGACGCCTGGGTGTGGTCGCTGTCGGGCCCCGACGACCGCCCGCACGTGCTCGCCACATTGCTCGGCCACTCCGCCTCGCTGCTCCACGCCACCTTCGACGGCGACGGCCGTAGGATCGTCACCGCCTCGTCCGACAACACCGCCAAGCTGTGGGACGCGCCGGTCGACTCCTCCAACTACGACCTGCTGGCCACGCTGCACGGCCACGCCGCCGCCGTCAACCACGCCGAGTTCTCGCCCGACGGCCGCTTCATCGTCACCGCCGGCCGCGACGGCCGCATCAAGCTCTACCCGACCTCGGTCGAGGACCTGCTGCGCAAGGCCTGCGAGGAGCTCGCGCCGCACCGCGAAGACTACGAGCAGGTCGAGGCCGACTGCCGCCTCGCCGGCGGCTGATCCGACCTGTCCCTTCGGACATCACGCCGGCCGGCCAGCCGCCGACGCCCCGGCGCGCGTTGTCCGACATGTGCGGCGGCCCTCGACCAGGACCTGTCCCCTCGAACATGTTCGATCGTGCCCGCGCGCGCCCGCTCGCGGCGCTGATACGATGGCTGCGATGAGAACCTTCGCCCGCTGCGCGCTCCCGGCCCTCGCAACCTTGCTGTTCGCCTGCGGCGACGACGTCGCCACCACCGACACGCTCGACCCCTCCTCGACCACCACCGAGGGCGGCTCGACCGAGCCGGCGACCACCGACGCGCCGACCACCGGCGTCCCGACCACGACCTCCGACACCGACGAGGGCACCGCCTCGGAGGGCGACTCGACCACCACCGGCGAGCCCACGACCTCGACGACCACCAGCACCGCGACCACCGACGCCGCGACCACCGACGCGCCGGTCGAGTGCGGCAACGGGATGGTCGAGGACGGCGAGGAGTGCGACGACGGCCCGGGCAACGGCCCCAACCAGGCGTGCCTCGCCGGCTGTGTCCTCAACGTCTGCGGCGACGGCGACCAGGGCCCGCGAGAGGGCTGCGACGACGGCAACCTCGAAGGTCGCGACGGCTGCAGCGCCGACTGCGTCAGCGAGCTGTGCGGCGACGGCGTCGTCCAGGCCGGCCTCGGCGAGCAGTGCGACGACGGCAACACCGACGCCGAGGACGGCTGCAGCGACGCCTGCTTGCTCGAGTCGTGCGGCGACGGCGTCGTCCAGGCCGGCCTCGGCGAGCAGTGCGACGACGGCAACGACGTCGACGGCGACGGCTGCAACGCCTGCGTGCTCGACACCTGCGGCAACGGCGTCCTCGACATCGAGCTCGGCGAGGGCTGCGACGACGGCAACGACGTGTCCGAGGACGGCTGCAGCGAGACCTGCGCGGTCGAGGAGTGCGGCGACGGCGTCACCCAGGCGGGCCTCGGCGAGACCTGCGACGACGGCAACACCGACGCGAACGACGGCTGCGGCCCGACCTGCGAGACGGAGGTCTGCGGCGACGGCGTCGTCCAGGACGGCGAGGAGTGCGACGACGGCAACACCGACGACGACGACGGCTGCAGCGCCGCCTGCGAGGTCGAGATCGTGTCGCTGTGCGGCCCCGGCAAGATCAGCCTGCTCGTCAACGAGGGCTTCGAGTCGGGGGCGCTGGCGCCGTGGACCACCAACGGCGGCGTGACCGTGACGATGAACCCCCACGACGGGGTGTGGGCCGCCGAGGCGACCAACAACTGGTACGTCGAGCAGACCTTCGCCGCCACCCCGGTCGCGCAGCTCACCAGCGCCAATTTCTGGACCTGGCACGACGCCGCCGACAACCCGGCGATGTCCGTCGAGTGGGGCTACGCCGACAACACCAGCGGCAGCACCTTGTATTCCAACCAGCAGCTCGATGGTTGGGTCCTGCACGACATCCTCCCGCTGCTCGACGGCAACAAGTCGCTGGTCCGCCTGCGGGTCTGGGGCTACATCGGCGGCCAGCCGCTGCCGGACATCACCCGCTTCGACAGCTTCCGCCTGTGCCGCGACCCGTGAGCGCCGCGCCCGCCGCGACGGTGGCGTCGCCCGCCGTCTTGGGCTATCCCCGGGGCGCATGCGCCCCCGCCCGCTCGCCCTCGCCGCCCTCGCCCTGACGCTCGCGGGCGGCTGCCTCAAGATCCCGACCGAGAGCTCCAAGTCCCCGGAGACAGGTTCCGAAGGACAGGCGGTCACCCTTTCGTGGCCCGGCGCCGCGGTCGACAAGCTCTACCGCCCGGGCGAGGTCCGCGTCTACACCATGATGCAGTCCGGCAAGCCGATCGGCACCTCGTGGGGCCGCTACGAGGGCCCGGTCGACGGCGAGCCCGATCACTTCCGCTTCGCCACCCGCATCGAGCTGCGCCCGCCCGGCCGCGACGGCAAGCCGGCCGAGCCGCTGCGCAGCTCCGGCGAGCTCGTCGTCGACGCCCGCGGCGACCTGGTCCGCGGCTTCGAGCGCAGCAACGCCGCCGAGCTGACCTTCGAGCGCAAGGGCGACGCGATCCACTTCAACTCCGGCCGCGAGCGCGACGAGATCACCTACCGCAACGGCGACGCGTACATGGCCTTCTCGGCGATCTTCCACGAGGAGCTGATGTTCGGCCTGCGCCGCCTCGAGGCCGGCGAGCTGTCGTGGCGCCTGGTCAGCCTGTCCGGCTCGATGCCGACCGAGTGGACGGCGACGCTGACGATCCCCGACCCGGCGACGCCCGGCCAGGCCACGATCAAGACCAACCTCGGCGAGACGGTTTACCTGCGCGACGGCCGGATCGAGAAGGTCCAGATCGAGGCCGACGACGTCGAGATCCAGGTCCCCGTCCAGCCGCCCACCTGGCCCGAGTGGGAGATCGCCGGGCCACCTGTCCTCAAGTACAGCCCGATTCCGGGCGCGAAGTTCACCCGCCGCGACATAGACCTGCCCGGAAGGCCAGGTGAGCCCGCGCTCGCCGGCGAGGTGCTGCTGCCGCCCGGCAAGGGCCCGTTCCCGGCCGCGCTGCTGCTGCCCGGCACCGGCCAGCAGGACCGCTTCGGCTTCGCCGGCCCGCCGCCGGTCGACCTCGGCAGCCACACCATCACCGACGCGCTCGCCGAGGCCGGCTTCGTGGTCCTCCGCTTCGACGAGCGCGGCTTCGGCAGCAGCGCCGACGGCCCGATCTCCTACCTCGGCCAGCTCGAGGACGCCCGCCGCGCCCTGCGGACCCTGCTGGTCCAGGACGAGGTCGACCCCGACCGCATCGTCCTCGTCGGCCACGGCGAGGGCGGCTGGAAGGCCCTCACCCTGGCCGCCGAAGACCCGGGCGTGAAGGCGGTCGCCCTGCTCGCCACCCCCGGCCGCCCGTACGAGCAGATCTTGCGCGCGCAAAGCGACGCGGCCCTGCAGGCGGTGCCGCCGCAGCTGCGCGAGGAGGCCCGCAAGACCCAGGAGAAGACGCTGCAGGCGCTCAAGACCGGCCACAACGTGCCGCCCGAGCTGGCCTCGCAGGCGCTGTGGGTGCGGGAAATCTTGCAGGTCTCGCCGGAGGCGCTGCTCGCCGGCGGCGATGCGCCGCTGTGGGTCGCCCAGGGCAACAAGGACTTCGAGGTCGACCCGAACCGCGACCCGCAGGAGCTGATGAAGCTGGCCAAGCGGCGCAAACGCAAGGCCGAGCTCAAGCAGTTCGCCGACCTCGACCACCTGTTCAAGCCCGAACCCGAGAACTCCAACCCCGCCCGCTACCTCGACGCCGCCCGCACCGTCGACCACGCGTTCCTCGACCAGCTGACGACCTGGCTGTCCAATCAGGTCAAGGCCGGCCCCGCCCCGACCCCCGCCAAGCCGCGCACGAAGTGAGCCGCCCGGCGCTCGCTCGCGCCAGGCCCCGGCCGCTCACGGGCCCACGCGAGGCCCGCCGAGGCCTCTCGGCCGTGAGCGGCGGGGCTCCTGTTCCAAAGGACAGGCCCTCGGGGCAGCCCGCTTGTCGGCCCACGCGAGGCCGTGGACGCCTCCCGGCCGGCGGAGCGCGAGCTGCGTCGCATGCCCCGAAGAACATGCCCTCACGGACATGCTCTTCACGACATGCCCTTCAGAGCATGTTTTTTTTTAAGAATCCATCAGCGCGGACAGCGTGGCCGGGCGGAACACCCCGCGCTCGGTGATGAACGCGGTCACCAGCTCGGCGGGGGTGACGTCGAACGCGGGGTTGCGGGCGCCGACGCCGGCGGGGGTCATGCGCCGGCCGCCGTGGAGGTGGACCTCGTTGTGGTCGCGCTCCTCGATCGGGATCTCCGCCCCGCTCGCCGTCGACGGGTCGATCGTCGACCACGGCGCGGCCACGTAGAACGGGATCTGGTGGTAGCGGCACAGCACCGCCACGGTGTAGGTGCCGATCTTGTTGGCGACGTCGCCGTTGCGGGCGATCCGGTCGGCGCCGACGATGGCCGCCTGGATCTCGCCGCGGGCCATCAGCGACCCGGCCATGTTGTCGGCGATGACGTCGACGGGGATCCCGTCGTGGCGCAGCTCCCACGCGGTCAGCCGCGCGCCCTGCAGCACCGGCCGCGTCTCGTCGGCCAGCACGCGGAGCTTCTTGCCGCTCGCGTGGGCCCGCCGGATCACCCCGAGCGCGGTGCCCCAGCCGGCCGTCGCCAGCGCCCCGGTGTTGCAGTGCGTCAGCACGGTGCCGACCTCGGGCATCAGCGGCGCGCCGTGGTCCGCCATCGTCAGGCACGCGCGCAGCTCGTCGTCGACGTAGCGCAGGGCCGCCGCGTGCAGGTGGCCGCGCACGCCGGCGACCGTCAGCCCGGCCGGGCACTCGGCCAGCGCGCCGCGCATGTGGGCGATCGCGTGGAACAGATTGACCGCGGTCGGCCGGGTCCGCGCCAGCCGCTCGAACGCCATCAGGCACGACTCGCGGAACATCGCCATGTCGTCGGAGAAGCGCCACGACGACGCCACCAGCCCGAGCGCCGCGGCGCAGCCGATGGCAGGGGCCCCGCGCACCGCCAGCCGCTCGATCGCCTCCGCCACCGACTCCACGTCCTCGAGGTCGAGCCAGTCCTCGCGCTCGGGGAGCGAACGCTGGTCGAGCAGGTGCAGCACCCGGCCGTCGGGGCTGAGCTTGACCGGGCGGAGCATGGCGCTGGATTCGCTGGTCATATCGTGTCGTCTCCTGGGGGCGGCGACTGTAACGCCACCACGAGGAGTTTGTGGACGCGTCGCGGATCGGCTCGACCCCGCAGCGCCTGCATGACCCGACCAATAAGATACCCCCATAACGCTGCCTTTCCTGCGCGATACTGCGCGACCTGCCGCGGGTAACCACGCAGCACGTCGACGATCGCGGCCGTCAGCGCCGCGTCGTCGTTCTCGAGGACCAGGCCCTCGCGCGCGGCGATCCCCCCCGGGACGCCGCCCTCTTCCACCAGAAGATCCAGGATCTGTTTCGCCGCCGGTGCGCTGACCTCGCCGCAGTCGATCATACGGACGAGCTCGGCGAGCGCGGCCGGCACCACCTTCGACGTCGCCAGCTGCGCCGGCGGCACGCGGCCGATCAGCTCGACCGTCAGCCACTTGCACAGCCGCCCCGCCAGCGCCGGCCCGCGCGGCCCGAGGCTCACCAGCGCCGCGTCGAACCAGGCCCCGAGGACAGGTTCGTCGAGCAGCAGCGCCGCCTCGGCCGGCGCCAGCCCGAGCACGCAGTAGCGCACGCGGGTCCGTTCGGGCAGCTCGGGCAGGCGCGCGCGGCTGTCCGCCGCCGCCTCCGGGTCGATGCGCAGCGGCGGCAGGTCCGGCTCGGGGAGCCAGCGATATTCGAGCTCTGTCGCCTTCACGCGCATCACCTGGACCGCCGCGCGAGCCGGGTCGTAGCGCAGGGTCACCGGCGCGACCGGCTCTCCTGCGGCAAGCAGCGCCTCCTGGCGTTCGACCTCGGCCGTCACGGCCCGCTCGATGAAGTTGAACGAGTTCAGGTTCTTGATCTCGCAGCGCACCCCCGGCGCCGTCGATCCGCGGCGCTGCAGCGACACGTTCACGTCGCAGCGCAGCGAACCGTCCTCCATCGTGGCGTCGGACACATCGAGGCGGAGCAGCAGCGAGCGCAGCGACCGCAGCACTCGCGCAGCCTCCGCAGCGCTGCGGATCACAGGCGCAGTCACGATCTCGACCAGCGGCGCGCCGGCCCGGTTGTAATCGAGCAGGGCGCCCGCGTGGACCTTCGCCGCGTCCTCCTCGAGGTGCAGCCGCTGCAGCGCGACGGACCGGGTCGCCCACGGCCCTGCCTCGGGATCGGGCACCTCGAGCGCGCCGCCGCGGGCCAGCGGGCGCGCGTGCTGGCTGATCTGATAGCCCTTCGGCAGGTCCGGATAAAAGTAGTGCTTGCGGTCCCAGCCGCTCTCCTCGGCGACCTCGCAGCCCAGCGCCACCGCCAACCGCACCGCCAGCGCCACCGCGGCCGCGTTGACCACCGGCAGGGTCCCGGGCAGCCCCCAGGTGTACGGGTCGGTGGCGCAGTTGGCCTCCGCGCCAGGTCGCAAGGGACAGGCCGAGAACAGCTTGCTGGCCGTCTTGAGCCGGCAGTGGACCTCGAGCCCGATCACCGGCACGAACTCGGACACGGTCACACGCCCTCCGCGAACATCATCCTCTTCACGCGCCCTCCGCCTCGCGACCGCGAGTGAACCTCGCCCGGCATCCCTGCCGACGACGGCACGCGCTCCTCGCCCCGCATCGCGCCGACCTCCCACGGCTCGCGCTCGACGCAGTCACCGCGACCGCGACCTCATCATCCTCACTCGCCCTCCGCCTCGCGACCGCGAGTGAGCCTCGCTCGACATGACCGCCGACGACCTCACCCGCTCCTCGCCCGACCTCCTGCGTCTCGACGTCTCGCGGCCGCACTGCCGTCGATCGCACGAGCCCTTCGCCTCGCCTCACCGCCGACCTCACTCGCCTCGCGCTCGACGCCGTCACGCGCCCTCCGGGCCGGCCAGCAGGCGCGCGCGCCACGGAGTCGCCGCCTCGAAGGCCGCCGCGATCGCCAGGAGGCGCCCCTCCTCGAGCCGCCGGCCGACAAGGTGGAGCCCGATCGGCAGCGCCGGCGCGCCCGCGGTCAGCCCGCACGGCAGCGACACCGCCGGCAACCCGGCCAGGCTGGCGGCCACGGTGAAGCGGTCGACGTCGAGGTCGGCCAGCGCGCGCGCGGCCCCGTGGCTGTCCTCGAGGACATCTCCTCTCACGCGCACCCCCGCCTCGGCGCAGGTCGGGCTGGCCAGCGCGTCGCAGCGCCCGAGCGCCGCCTGCAGGCCCGCAGTCGTCGTCGCCCGGGCCGCCCGCGCCCGCGCGAGCAGCTCCGGCTGCGTCTGCAGCCACGTCCCGAGCACCAGCCGGCGCTTGACCTCGAGCCCGAAGCCGGCGCCGCGGGTAGCCGCGGCGGTCGCCGTGTAGCTGTCCTTCGGGACAGACAGGCCGTAGCGCACGCCGTCGTAGCGGGCCAGGTTGCTGACCGCCTCGACCGCCGACAGCGCCGCGTAGGCCGTCAGCGCCAGGCTCGGGTCCGGCAGCGCGACCTCCACGATTGTCGCCCCCGCGCCCGCCAGGGTCGTCAGCGCCGCCGCGAACGCCTCCGCCACCGCCGGCTCGAGCCCCGAGAGGTCGGAAGGGTCGACGCCGATCGTCACCCCCTGCAGCCCGCAGGTCCGGCCGCGCGCTGCCAGGGCCGCGTAGTCGGTCACCGGCGCGCGCAGCGACGTACTGTCTTCCGGGTCATGTCCTGCGAGACAGGCGAGGACGCGGGCCGCGTCGTCGACGGTGCGCGCCAGCGGGCCGACCGTGTCGAGGCTCGAGGCGAACGCGACCAGCCCCGCCCGCGACACCCGGCCCCAGGTCGGCCGCACGCCGACGAGCCCGCAGCGGGCCGCCGGCACGCGGATCGATCCGCCCGTGTCGCTGCCGACGGCCACCGCGGCCGCCCGCCCCGCGACCGCCGCCCCCGCGCCGCTCGACGAGCCCCCGGGGACATGTCCCGAAGACCATGGGTTGCGCGGCCGGACCGACCCGCCCCGGCTCGCCGCCTCCGATGACTCTCCAGACATGTTCTTGAAGACATGCCCCGAAGGCCATCCATCTCGCGCCGCGCCGCCGGCCACGTCCTCTCGCCTCGCGCCCTCAACGACATGCCCCGAAGGCCCGCCATCTCGCGCCGCGCCGCCGGCCACGTCCTCTCGCCTCTCGCCCCTCGCGCCCTCATGCCCCGCCGGCCGTTCGGCCACGCCCTCTCGCCCCTCGCCCCTCGTGCCTCCCGCCGGCTTGTCGGCCCCGCGCCCGAGCATGTCCTGAAGAACATGTCCCGAAGCGCACAGGTCGCCGTGCGCGCCCATGCCGAACTCGTCGAGCGCGAGCTTGCCGAGCAGCACCGCCCCGGCGGCGCGCATCCGCCGGACCTGGGCGCCGTCCCACGGCGGGACCCATCCCGCCAGGATCCTCGAGCCCGCGGCGGTGGCGATCCCGGCGGTCACGAAGCTGTCCTTGAGGCCATACGGCACCCCCGCCAGCGGGCCCAGCGGCTCCCCGCGGGCCCGCGCCGCGTCGACCGCAGCGGCCTCGGCCAGCGCGACCTCCGGGGTCGGGCGCACGTAGGCCGCGAGGCGGTCGGCGCTGGCCTCGACCTGCGCGAGGTAGGCGCGGGCCACCTCGACCGCGGCGATCGTCCCCATCCGCACCGCGTCGGCGAGCTCACCGGCAGTGAGTGCGATGATCCGCGCGCGGTCCGCGGTCACGACGAGCCCGCCTCGCGTGACCGCGACGACACATCGTGGCCCGCGAACGAGCCGACCCGCACCAGGCCCTCGGGGGTGGTCGACGGCACCCCGGCGAGCGCGAGCGCCTGCGGCAGCGCCGGCCCCGGGACGTCCGCGCGCAGGACCTGCTCCTCGCGCGGGCAAGCGTCCGGCGCAGCCTCCGCAGGTCGGTCCGGAAGAGCCCGAAGACGCGCGAGGAGCGGCTGGAGCGCCGCCGAGATCGCCCGCGCCTCGCCGGGGTCGAGATCGACGAGAACCGCGCGTGCGAGCGCCACAGCCGCTTCGGGGTCCATGCGGGTGCGGCAGCCTACCACAGGGGTCGCGACCGGGCCTTCGCCCCGCTTCCGTGACTTGGCCGCCGGGCCGCGGTAATTCTGGATCCGTGACCGACCGCTCCGTCGCCTGTCGCCGGCCCGCCACTCTGGGCCTCCTGCTCGCCGCCACGATCGCGGCGTGCAACGGCGTGGTCGACGAGGCGGGCGAGCTCGGCGCGGCCCCGCCGGAGTCCGGTGAGCCGGCCGCGACGTCGCGCCTCGCCCAGATCCGCGTGGTCGTCCAGCCGCCCGGCGAGTTCGGCGGCGACGAGCCCGCGCTCGAGGTCGCGGCGGTGTTCGCCCAGTACCGCGGCTACGACGAGGCCGCCGCGCGCACCCGCCTCGATCTGCCGCGGCCGCCGGCCGAGCGCCTGCGGGCCGGCCACTGTGTCCCCACCGAGCAGCTGCTGGCGGGCGACGAACCTGTCTCCAAGGACACTGTCTCGAAGGACAGCAGCGGCTCGCGCGAGCTGATCCTGCTCGACGCCGGCAACCTCAGCGTCAGCCTCGGCGAGGCGACGCTCGACGTCCCGCTGGCGCTGGTGCCCGACCTGGTGCCGACGATCTCCGGCGTGACCTACACCTACCTGGGCGACAGCCTGCCCGCGGGCGCCTGGCCGCCGGGCGAGCCGGCCCCGTCCGAGTTGGTCGTCCGCGTCGACGGCGAGGGCGACGAGCTGCCCGGCTTCACCCTGCGCCCGCGCCTGCCCGAGCCCGCCGCGCTGTCCGGCACGCTCGACCGCGACCGCGACGAGCTCCGCCTCGAGTGGCGCCCCGACGGCCGCGAGCCGCTGGTCCTGCGCCTCGTCAGCCTCATCGGCGGCGAGCCGGTCGGCGAGGAGCTGACCTGCGTCGCCCACGACGACGGCTCGTTCGTCGCCGACCTCGACGAGCTGCACGCGCTCGGCCTCGACGGCGGCCCCGGCACCGCCCTGCGCGTCTCGGCCACCCGCTCCGGCCGCACCGTGTTCGACGCCGGCGAGTTCGTCGGCGCCGAGGCGGTCGTCGAGGTCCGCACCGTCACCGTCGTCGGCGACTGAGCCGCGTCGCCTGTGTCCCTTCGGCCATGTTCTTTCGAACATGGCCGATTGCACCGCTCTGAAAGCCATCTCATCGATCGATCTGGCAGCCGGGGTCGTCGACGCGGCCGTCGACCGCGGGGAACTGGCACAGCACCCGCGCGCCGGCGCGACCGACCTGCAGCTTGACGGCGGTGAACTCGATCTCGGTCGGCGACACCCGCCAGCCGGCCGCCGGACAGACCTCGGCGGCGGCCACCTCGGGCGGGCTGGTGCGGACGAAGAAGGTCGCCTCGCGCCCGGCCTTGCGGGTCACGGCCGTGCCCTTGAGCATCATCGGCAGGGCGAACGGCTGGGTCGCCTGGTCCGGGCCGACGCAGGAGCCGGTCACCAGCCCGCGGGCCTTGACGAGCACCGGCGCAGGCTCGGCGTCGACGCTGGCGAAGCTGCCCGACGCGACGAAGGTGAGGCCGTCGCGGAAGACCTCGAGGTCGGTGAGCCGTGGGCCCGCGCCGGCGCTCTCGCTCGCCGCCGCGAGCGTCGACGCCAGGGCGCCGACCAGCGCCAGCGTGGTCATCGTCACAATCAATGTACGCATCGCTCGCTCCATTCGTGGCACTTAACTCTGACCTCGCATCCGGCCCCGGACGAGTCGAAGTGATCACAACCACGGTCGCGGCCGTCGGCCGGGGTGGCACGCGTCGCAACGGACCCGCCCGATCGCGGCCCCGGCCGCGTTCGTCGGGCCGGACGGTCGCTCCGGCGAATTTCCTCGCGGCCGCGGCGTCATCGGCGGTCCTCACGGACAGCCGATGCGCGGCTCGCCCGAGGTGCATGCGGCACGCCGGCGCTCACCTGTCCCCGAAGTCATCCCGCGCGTGGCCCAGCGACCCCGCAGCCGCGGCACCGGGCCGTCACCTCCCCAGACAGCGACCCGTCCGCGCTTGCATCGCCGCGCGAGGCAGCGCCCGCCGTCCAGATCACCGCGCGGCGGCGATACGCATCACCTGTCCTCACGGACATCCGCAGCTCGCCGCACGGATGCCCGCTCACCTGTCCTCGCGGACATCCTCGTCATGACCCGCCGGCCCCGCGCGGGCGCAACGCCGCCGCCTCGTCGCTGTGCCGCCACGATCTCGTCACCTGTCCTTGCGGACATCCGCGTCATGCCCCGCCAACCCCGCGCCAGCCCGACGCCGTGCGACCTCGCGCCGCCACCACCGCTCAACCTGTCCTCGCGGACATCCGCGTCATGACCCGCCGACCCGCGCAGGCCCGACGCCCTGCGACCTCGCGCCGCCACCACCGCCTCACCTGTCCTCGCGGACACCCGCGCCGTGCCCCGCGGGCCCGCGCAGGCGCAGCGCCGCGGCGGCCTCCTCGCGATCGTCGAAGTGGAGCTTGGCCGTCCCGACGATCTGGTAGTCCTCGTGGCCCTTGCCGGCGATCACCACCACGTCGTCGGCGACGGCCTCGGCGACCGCGCGGGCGATCGCAGTCCTGCGGTCGACCAGCGGCACCACCCGGTCGCGGCGGTCCGGCGGCACCCCGGCGAGCATCTGCGCCACGATCGCCTCCGGGTCCTCCGTCCGCGGGTTGTCGGACGTGGCGTAGAAGCGGTCGGCCAGGGTGGCCGCGAACTCGCCCATCGGCGCGCGCTTGCTCGGGTCGCGGTCGCCCCCGCAGCCGAGCACCACGAACAGGCGGCCGCTGCAGGCGCGACGCACCGCTTGCAGCGCCCGCGCCACCGCGTCGGGCGTGTGCGCGTAGTCGACCAGCACCACCGGCCCCTCGACGCCCTGGACGGTGACCCGCTCGAGCCGCCCCGGCGCCCCCCGGCAGCTCGCCAGCGCCGCGCCGATCCCCTCCAGCGAGAGGCCCAGGCCCACCCCCAGGCCGATCGCCACCAGCAGGTTGTCGAGGTTGAACGCGCCGACCAGCGGCGAGCGCAGCGCCAGCGGCCCCGCCGGCGTGTCCACGTGCGCCCTGAGCCCTGTCTTTTCGGACATGACCGAAGAGGCGACGATCTCCGCCCCCGGCGCTCCGCCGCGCGACGCTCGCCACGCCTGCGCCCCCGCCGGCGCCGCGGCCAGGAATTGCCGCGCCGCCGGCTGGTCGTCGACCGCCGCCACCACCACCCCGCCGGGCCGCAGGTGCGCCGCCGGCAGCAGGCACTTGGCCGCCAGGTAGTCGGCCATCGTCGCGTGGAAGTCGAGGTGGTCCTGAGAGAAGCTGGTCAGCCCGGCCGCGTCGTAGCGCAGCGGCCGGACCCGCCCCTGGGCCAGCGCGTGCGACGACACCTCCATCACCGCGTCGGTGGCCCCGCGCCCGCGCGCCCGCGCCAGCAGCTCCTGCAGCTCGAGCGGGAACGGCGTGGTGAAGGCGGCCTGCTCCTCGCGGTCGGCGACCCAGTTGCCGGTGGTGCCGATGCGCGCGTGCCTTCTTCCGGCCGCCGCCAGCATCGCCGCGACCAGGAAGGTCACGGTCGTCTTGCCGTTGGTACCTGTCACTCCGGCCAGGCGCAGGTGTTCGCCGGGCTCGCCGAAGGCGCGCGCGCACAGCCGCGGCAGCGCCTCGGCGATCGCCGGCAGCTCGACCCGCGGCTCCGGCCCCGCCAGCCGCCCGCGCTCGACGATCGCCAGCGCCGCCCCTGCCGCCAGGGCCGCCGGCACGAACGCGTGCCCGTCGTGCGCCAGCCCCGGCACCGCCACGAACGCCGCCCCCGGGACCACCCGCCGCGAGTCGACGACCAGCCGCGTGACCGCCGTCTCCGGCCCGCACCCGTGGTAACTCGCGTCTTCGCCGGCGAGCAAGGCGCCGAGCCGCAGCGTGTCGGACATCGCCGGCAGGCTAGCGCAGCCGCGCCCGCCCGGGAAGCACCGGGCGCGACCTCGTCCGGCCGCTCGCCGCGCGGCCTCCCTCGCCCGCATCACCCGAGACCTGCACCTCGCGCGTCGCCTCGCGCCGCCGACGCGACATGTCCCTCGGGCCAGCCTCGCCTCTCGACCCGGCGCGGCGCGGCCGAAGAGCAGCATGTCCTCGCGGGCAGGTGATCGCGGCGCGCCTGCATCCTCGGGCGTCGCCCGCCCAGAGCGCCGCCGCTCTCGGCGGTAGATCGACGTGTCCTCGAGGTCATGCGGCCTGTACCACTCGCCAGCCCGCCCGCCTCGCTCACGGCGCGAGCCCCCTGAAGACGAATACCCGCAGCCCCGCCCGCCTCCCCGAAAGACACATCCCTCTCACCTGCCGCTGCGCGTGTGGACCAGGCGATCGCAGGTTGGACGCCGCATTCACCCACGCGCCGAAGGACATGCCCCGAAGGATGTCCTCCTTCGCGCCCCCTCTCACCTGCCGCTGCGTGTGGACCAGGCGGCCGCAGGTTGGACGCCGCATCACCCACGCGCCGAAAGACATGTCCCGAAAGACATCTCGCTCCGCGCCCCGTCTCACCCGCCTCTTGATCAGGCGCCCGATCCGCAGCTCGAGGAACACGCCCCATGCCTCAAAGGACATGCCCCTACGAACATGTCCCGCAGGACACCCCGTCTCACCCGCCGCTGGGCGTCTTGACCAGGCGACCGATCCGCAGGTTGGGGATGAACGCCTCGGTCAGGGCCGCCGGCGACTGGATCTTGCCGCGCACAGTGTCTTCCAGCCGGCGCGGCGGCTCGGTCGGGGCCGGCGGCGGCGGCAGGGTGTCTTCGGCCGGCAGCGCGGCGAGCAGCGGCGGCGGCGGCATCAGCAGCTGGGCCGCGGGCATCGGCGGCGGCGGCGGCAGGTCGGTATAGGCGCCGTACTCTTCGTCCTCCAGCTCGACCTCGAGCTCGCCGAGCTCGCCCGAGATCGAGATCGGCGGCAGGCGGCTCGCCGGCGGCGTCGTGGCCGGCAACGAGCCGAGCTCGCCCGAGATCGCGATCGACGGCGGCCGGGTCGCCGGCGGCGTCGTGGCGGGCTGCGGGCTGAGCTCGGCCAGGCGGGCCTGCAGCTCGGGCCGGCGCACGGGCGGCTCGGTGTAGCCGATCGACGAGCCTGGCGGTCGCGGGTAGATGCCGGACTGGGCCGCGACGTCGAGCTCGCCGCGCAGCGCGGTCAGGTCGAGGCGGTCGAGCCACGTGCGGTCGACCAGGTAGCGGCCGTCGACCGGCACCAGAGTCAGCGAGCCGCGCGTGATGCTGTGGAGCAGCTTGCCGCCGGCGTGGTGACGCAGGCGACGGCCGAGCTCGGCGACCGCCTCGTCGTCGTCGTCGAGGGCGCGCGTCAGCGCCGACAGCACCAGGCCCAGCACCTCGCGGGCGCGGTCGAATTCCGCCTGGACCGTCGCCGGCCCCGCGCTCGCGGGGCTCGCCGGCGGCGCTGCGGGCGACGGCCCGTGCTGCGTCGCCCGCAGCCGCTGCGCGAGACCGGCCGCCACCTGCAGCTTCTTGTTCAGCTGTCGCGCCAGCTGAGCCCAGTGGTCGCGCTCGTGCTGGCCGGTCGCGACCGCCCCCTCGAGCTCCGCCACCCGCGCCTCGAGAAGCTGGATCTGCAGGACCTTCGCGTCGTAGCGCTGCCAGATATCACCGGAGTCCGTCATCGGCGGGTCCCAAGCATAGACGGGAATGCCAGGCGAAGCGAACATCGGCCGCGGGCGGGTGCGGCTCTCAGTTCAGCACGATGCGGGTCAGCGTGAGCCCGCGCCGCGCTCCATGAGCGACTGCGACGGCGAACACATGTCCGCCGGGCTTCCAGGTCTCCTCTCGCAGCGGCACGACCTGCGCGATGTACGTGCCGGGAAGACGGCCAGGCATCACGCCCGCGATCCGCACCGGCACCCCGCCCACCCCGACGATCATCGCGTCGACGCGGATGTCGGCGATGTCGACGTCGGTGATCGGCATCCCATCCTCGTCGCTGACCGCCAGCGCGATGCTGGCCGGATCGCGGTTGCCCGCGGCCGCGATCGTGCGCTCCGCGATCGCCTCGAGGATGAGCCGCGTCATGCCGGCAACATGTGTGATCTCGGTCGCTGCGCCAGCTTACGCCGGCCCACTTCCCCGGGCGCGCTCGGCGCCGCTCCCGGAGCGGCCCCTCCCGCTCACCTGTCTCGAGCGCAAGGGGCCCGGCTTACGCCCCCTCGGGGGTGGTCTCGGCGGTGGCCGGGGCCAGGCGTCGCGCCAGCGCCGGCAGGCGGCGGTCGGGCACCGCCGAGAACAGGTGGTGCAGGAAGTGGAAGCGGACCCCGAGGTAGTTCTCGCGGCCGACCACCGCGATCCACAGCCACCGCAGCGGACGGGGGAGCTCGGGCGGATCGACATGTCCGTAGAGCCATGGCTGATGGACCAGCCACGCGAACACCAGCCAGGCCAGCATGTTGCCGACGCGGACCACCAGGTTGTAGGCGATGAAGCCGCGCAGGCCGCCGATCCACATCAGCGCCGACCAGATCGCCGCGTGCGTGAACATGTCCACGGCCAGGCGCGCGTCGAGGCCGCGGCGGCGCAGGTACCACCACGCCAGCAGCTCCGGCTGGACCAGGCACAGCAGCGCCGCCCGCAGCGGGCCGGGGTGCATCATCTCGCGGTCCGGGTCGGCCTCGCTGCCCTCCTCGCGGTGGTGCATCACGTGCAGCTCCTCGAGCTGCGGGCGCCCGAGATAGATCGGCGACACCACCACCAGCAGCGCCCGCGCCGGGTGCCAGCGCGACCCCACGCGCTGGTCCGAGTGCAGCGCCTCGTGCCAGCGGTTGAAGTAGCGCAGGAACAGCACCACCCCCAGCGGACCGAACAGCCAGCCCGGCAGCACCTCGGCGACGAACGCGAAGTAGCTGGCGTGGAAGGCCAGCGACCACGCCAGCATCCCGTCGTCGTAGCGCGTGCGCGGGTCGCCGGGGAACAGGGCATGGACCTCTCGCCGCGTCATGCGGAGAGTGCGCGCGCCGAGGGTCCGGAGGTTGCCCGCCACAGCCCCCGTGATAGCGAGAACCGCCCCGCCTCGCAAAGCGCGCTCCGCGGCGACCTCCCCGGCGGCGGCCAGGCGAACGCAGTTCACTCTCGCGACCGCGAACGATGCGAGTGCAACCGCGGCGCAGCCCCCCTTGACGGGCCTCACGGACGCCTGCGGTCGACTGTCCCCGGCGCCTCGGGCCGCGGCATCAGGCCGATCGGACAGGCGCACCGCGGCGGGCTTCGGGCGTCGGCCGAGACGTGCGCGGCCGCCGAGCTCGACTGTCTCGCGGTCAGCGGGCGCGACGGGCGAGCGGACGAGCGCGCAGCACCGAAGGACATGTCCGAACGGACATGTCCTACGATTTCACCGCGACCTCGGGGCCTCAGTTCGGCTTCTTGACGTAGAACTTGTAGGTCCCGCTGCCGCTGTACGACTGGACCAGCCACGCGTAGTAGCCGGCGGTGCCGTTGTACTTGACGGTCTCGTTGGTCGACGCGGTCTCGGCCTTGGCGACCGTCGCCCACGCGCTGCCGTTCCACTTGTACAGGTACAGGTCGAAGTCGGTGCCCGCCGGGCCGACCAGGTAGCCCTCGTGCGCGCCGGAGCCGACGCTCTGGTAGTAGCTGCCGTTCGGGTGCTGGTCGGCGTCGCCGGCCCCCGAGAGAGTGCCGCCGTACTCGGTGCAGCCGGTGCACGGCGCGTTGTTCGGCGGCGGGTCGGTCGGCGGCGGGTTACCGCCGCCCTGGTAGGGCGCGCCGCAGGTCTGGCTGTACGCGCCGCTCGGGGCGCCCGCGTTGCAGCCGCCCGTCCACGTGTCGTTCACGCTGCCCGGGTTGGTCTGGAAGTTGTAGCAGCCGGCGCCCGGGTTCCACGTGCCGTCGGCGTTGTGGCACGGGGTGATGTCGAGCGCGGTCTGCTGCTCGAACCACGCCATGCCCTTGTGCATCATCGAGTACATGCCGCCGGTGCCGCACGCCCCGCCGTACGAGGTGATGCCGAACACGCGCCATGTCCCATCGGCCAGCTTGATGAACGCCGGGCCGCCGGAGTCGCCCTGACAGGTGTCCTTGCCGTTGCCGCCGATCGAGATCTCGTCGCCGTCGAAGCCGTTGATCGTCGTCGTCACCTGGCGCTTGATGCCGTAGGGCCCGTTGTCCGCGTTGCCGAAGCCGACCAGCGTGACCTGCTTGCCCGGCTGCAGGTTGCTCGTCTCGCAGCCCATCAGGATCGGGACGATCGGCACGTCGTTGACCGGCGTCGACAGCTTGCACACCGCGAAGTCGTTGCCGCTGCCGGGCTGGCCGCCCGGGTAGACCTTGCACCACTGCGGCGTGACCGTCTTGGCCGGCGCCGCGTAGTTCTCGCCCAAGTAGATCTTGCTGTAGCTGGCGCCGCAGTGGGCCGCGTAGATGACCACCTGCGGGTGGACCAGGGTGCCCGAGCAAGCGCCGCCGAGCTCGACCGTGGAGGCCCAGCCGCACGCCGGCACCGTCGTGCCGCCGTAGATCGCGTCGCCCTCGTCCTCCTCCGCGGCCGTGAACTCGTCGCTGGCCTCGTCGTCGCGCGGCGGCGCGGGCGGCGGGTCGGCCACGCCGGCGAACAGATCCTCGTGGCTGATGATCGTCGGCTGGCCGGCGTCGGTGATGTCGGCCTTGGCCGACGCGACGTCCACTGCGTCGAGCTCCGCGTCGGTCTCGATGTCCGGGTCGCAGGCGCCCGCGACCAGCGCGAGCAGCGAGAGCGGCGTGAACAGAACAATCTTCCCCTGCAGGGATTGATGCGTCATGGCGAGCGTCCTTGTCGATGATCGGTCGATGCGGCGCGCGGCCGCAGGGCCGGGGCCTCACGCGCCCGGGCGGGCCAGGATCGGGCGGACCAGCATTGGTCTTGCCATTGACGTCGATCCTCGCCCCCACCGCATTCGGCAGGCGCGAGTCGGTCGAATCGTACGTCGCGGCGCGGGCACTCGAATCCTAGCTCATCCCTTCGCTATCGCGATTGGCCGCGAGACGTCAAGCACCAAAGACGCGCGAAGACCATTTTCCCCCTCTCCCGCATGTTCCGCACTCTCCGCATTTCCCGCAGCCGCAGCTCCCGCGCGTTCCCGGGCCCGGAGCCCCCACGTGGGGGCCCGCGGGGCGCAATCCCGAGCCCCTCACGAATGATCGGTGTACGACCGAGGACCTCGTCGTCGGTAATGCGCGGCGAGGACCGCATCGGGCGACCTCAGCCGACGCTTGCAGCTACACGAAGTGGATCGGGTGCGGCACCGGGGCCGCGAACAAATAGCCCTTGTCGTTCGGCAGCTGCTGCGACAGCGGCGGCTGCGTGTGGCCGTGCTCGTCGACCGCGCGCGGCGTGATCGTGACGGCGCCCGGCGTCGCGTCGAGCTCGAGCTGCCACCACGTGCCTGCCACCGGCAAGTTGTCGCCGACGAGCCGCGCCGCGCGGGTGAACGTGCCGCCGCCGTCGAGGCTGATGTCGACGCGGTCGATCGCGCCGAACGGCGACCACGCCAGGCCGTGGATCGTCCGCCGTCCGGCCGGCAGCAGCGCGGGCCACGGCAGACACACGGCGCTCTTGACCACGCCCGTCGTCAACACCGGCGGCGGCTTGGGATAGTCGGCGCCGAGGAACACGTACTCCTCGGTGTTCATCTCGACCGCCGGCTCCTGGGCCGAGACCTCGAGCGCGCCGACCCACTTCACGCTCGCCGCCCCGATCCACCCCGGGACCACCACGCGCGCCGGGAACCCGTGGTCCATCGGCAGCGCCTCGCCGTTCATGCGATGGGCGAGGATCGTGTCGCCCGTCATCGCCTTCGCCAGCGGCATCGGCCGCGCGTAGCCCTCACCGTCGAGGCTGACGGGCATCACCCAGGCCGCGCCGCCGCGCAGGCCCGCCAGACCCAGCAATGTCGCCAGCGGCACCCCGGTCCACTTCGCCACGCCGTAGGCCCCGTCACGCCACGGATCGCCCTCCACCGCAGCGCCCAGCAATTCTTTAAAAAAGGCGCGGCCGTTGCCCGCGCATTCGAGGTAGCGCGTGATCGTCACCGACGGCAAAGTGACGAGCTGATCGTACGTCACGCTCACGGGCCGCTCGACGCCGTCGCCGTGGATCTCCAGCCGCCAGTCCGCCGCCGACAGCCGCGGCGTCGGCCCGTGGTTGCGCACGTAGAACCGATCGATGGGCGTGACGAGCTGCCCGACCGGCAGGCCCTCGAGCCGCGTCTCTGCGTTGTGCGTCCCGTGGCGGATGAACCACTCGTCCGGCAGCGCCTTGACGAGCTCCGCGCCGCCGCCCCCGCGCGCCTGCCCGCCCGGCGCTCTCGCGGTGCACGCGAGCGCGGCAGTGAGCCCGCTGCCGCTCGCGAGCGCGAGGAATTGCCGGCGCGAGGAGGGGTGGATGCGCACGTCCGAAACCATTGGACCGATGCCCGCCTTCTGCCAGCCGCCCGCGCCGCCGAGCCGCGCTCCGCCGCGAACGCCCGCGCATCCCGCGAACGCGCGAACCTCGAGTGCCTTCGCCGCGCTGTGCGCCGCCCGAAAGCGCCACGCCGGCGAGCATGAGCTCGCCGGCGCCCGCCCCCGGCCCCGAAGCCCCGAGGCGCGCCCACGCGCCGCGACGCCCGGCGACTGCTACAGCGAGTCGCTTCGGCCACGTCTTTTTCTACGATATCCATCGAGACATGTTTGAACAGTCATGTTCATGAGCACGCGGTCGATCGCTCATGTGTTTTACGACATGCCCGTGCGGACATATCACTTCATCGCGCCCGCAGCTGCGGCAGCACGTGCGCACCGAAGGCCTCGATAAAGCGCTCCTGCTCGCCGCCGACGTGGTGGAGCGACAAGAGGTCGACATCGAGCTCGGCGTCGCGTGCCAGCCACTCGCGGTGCCGCGACGGATCGGCCGCCACGCGCACCGGCCCGCGGATCGCCTCGGGCGTCACGAACGCGGCGGCCGCCTCGAACTGCGCCGGCGTGCGCAGCTCGGCCAGGACGTCGCTGGCGAACACGTTGGTGCGCCACTGCTCCCACGCCCCGCGCAGCGCCGCCGCCTCGCTGGCCGCGTAGGCCAGCTGCACCTTGAGGTGGACCGACTTGCCCGCGCCGCCGCCCTCGCGGAAGGCCGCGATCACCTCCGCGTGCGCCTCGTCGGCCTGCGCCACCGTGATGAGCCCGTCGGCCCAGCTCCCGAGCCAGCGCGCCGTCTCGGCCGTGACCGCGGCGCCGAACAAGAGCGGCCGCTCGCGCGGTCGCGTGTACAGCTTGGCCGCGTCGACCCGCACGAGCCCGCGGTGCGTCACGGTCTCGCCGGCCCACAGCGCGCGCATGACGTCCGCGCACTCGCGCAGCCGGGCGTTGCGGCGCTCCTTCACCGGCCACGGCTCGCCGGTGATGCCCTCGTTGAGCCGCTCGCCGCTGCCGATCGCCAGCCAGAAGCGGCCCGGGAACAGCTCGAGCAAGGTCGCCACCGCCTGCGCCAGCACTGCGGGGTGGTAGCGCTGGCCGGGCGCAGTGACCACGCCGAAGCCCAACCCAGTCGCCTGCAGCGCCGCACCGAGCCACGTCCACGCGTGTCCGCTGTGGCCCTGGCGCTCGCTCCACGGGTGAAAGTGGTCCGAGCAAGTGGCCGCGTCGAAGCCGGCGGCCTCGGCCCGCCGCGCCAGCGCCAACAGGGCGCCGGGAGCGAACTGCTCGTGCGAGCAATGGTACGCCAGCTTCACTGCGCCTCCACGCAGCGGCCGCCCACCCGCTCGCGGGCCGGCGTCACGGTGAAGGTGCGAGTGGCTCCCGGCTCGACCTCCTCCGCGCGGCCGTCGATCCGCACGGTCACCGCGTGCGCGGCGTCGTCGTCCACGCGCACGATCACCCGATCGTTGCGGACCGCCAGCGACAGCCACGCGCAGCGGTGCCGCACCCGGAACGACACGCAGCGCAGCTCGTCGGGCAGCCCCGGCCGCAGCCACAGCGCCCCCTCGCGCGCCTCCAGCCCGGTGTAACAGCGCTGGAAGATGTCGATGGTCCCGGCCATCGCCCCGAGGTGCACGCCCTCGGCCGTCGTGCCGCCCTGAATGTCGCCGAGGTCGCTGCCGAGCGCCTCGCGCAGCATCTTCCACGAGTGGGCCGGATCGCAGCGCGCCAGCACCCACGCGTGCACCACCCGGCTCAGCGTCGACCCGTGCGACGTCCGCTGCAAATAATAGCGGGTGTTGCGAGCCAGCACCTCGTCGTCCCAGCCGTAGCCCAGGCCGGTGAAGATCGCCCGCAGCTCCTCCGGCGCGAGCAAGTAGAACAGCATCAACACGTCGGCCTGCTTCGACACCTTGTAGCGATTGGCCGAGTCGCCCTCGGCCTCGAGGATGTTGTCGAGCCGGTGGATTTCGTCGGCGTAGCGGGCGCGGTAGAGGTCCCAGTCGAACTCGGCCAGCCGCTCGTAGCCCTCGAACTGGGCGATGAGGCCGTCGTCCAGGAACGGCACGAACATCCGCCGGGCGACGTCCTCCCAGGTCCGCAGCTCGTCGTCGCCGAGCCCCAGCTTGTCGACCAGCAGCCGCCGCGCCCCCGCCGGCAGCAGCGCCAGCGCCTCGCGGGCCCGCAGCAGCGACCACACGGCCATGACGTTGGTGTAGGCGTTGTTGTCGAGCCCGGGCCGGGCGGCGTCGGGGTAGGCGTCGTGAAACTCGTCGGGGCCGCCGACGCCGCGAATGACGTAGCGCTGGCGCGACGGCTCGAACACCGCCACGCTGGCCCAGAACCTGGCGATCTCGACCATCATCTCGACGCCGTGCTCGGCCAGGAACTCGAGGTCACCGGTGATCTCGTAATAATGCCAGACGTTGTAGGCCACCGCGGCGCCGATGTGCCGCTGCAGGCGGCTGTTGTCGGCGATCCACCGGCCCGAGCGCGGGTTCTTGCGCCGCGGCTCGCTGACCTCGCGGCCGTCGCTGGCGCTGCGCCACGGGAACATCGCCCCGCGCAGGCCCGCCTCGCGCGCGGCGGCGCGGGCGGCCGGCAGGCGACGGAATCGATACAGCAGCAGCGACCGCGCCAGCTCCGGCAGGCGGTAGGCCAGCACCGGGAACACGAACAGCTCGTCCCAGAACACGTGCCCGCGGTACCCCTCGCCGTGCCAGCCGCGCCCGGGGATCCCGGCGTCGAGCCCGATCGTGTGCGGCGAGACCGTCTGCAGGATGTGGAACAGGTGCAGGCGCAGGGCCGTGGTCGTCTCCTGCTCGCCCTCGACGTCGACGTCGAAGCGGTCCCACAGCTCGGCCCACGCCCGCGCGTGCGCGGGCAGCATCGCCTCGAAGTCCAGGGCCCCGCCGACCGCACGCATCGCCGCGTCCAGCGGCTCGCGAATGGCGCGATCGTGGCGGGCGTACAGCGCGAAGATCTTCTCGAGCGTCACGCTCCCATGAGTCTGCAGCTCCGCGCACGCCTGCAGGCCGACCGTCCGCGGCCCGCCCTCGCACGGCCCCAGCGGACCGACCTCGCCCCCCGACACGAACACCCGCGTACGCGTCGCCAGCGCGAACTCGAGGCGCGAGCCGCAGGTGCGCGCCCGCAAGGTCAGGAGCCCCGCGCCCGCCGCCGCGACCTCGAATTGCTCGAGGTGGTCGCCGTCGGCCCCGCGGTACTCCACGGCGTTGGCGTTCGTCACCTGTCCGTCGAGCCAGGAGCGCACGCGCACGCGCCCGCCCGCCCCGTCGAGCTCGAGCCGCACCTGCTGGGCCGCCAGGTGTGGATCGCCGAGGTGCACCAATCGTCGCTCGGTCAGCGTCGCCCGCCGGCCGTCGACCTCGAAGCGGACCACGCGGCTCAAGAGACCGCGCCGCAGGTCGAGCTCCTGCCGGAACTCGCGCACGGTCACCCGCTCGAGCGAAAACCACTCGCCGTCGTCGAGGCCGACGTCGACGCGCAACCAGTTCGGCAGATTGACCAGACCCTCGTGGTGCAGGGGCTCGCCGTCGACCACGCTGGTCTTGTGATTGTAGAGCCCGGCGCGGTACGTGCCCGGATAATGCGGCTCGCCGGCGACCGCCCACGGGGCCGCGCCGCGCGTCACGAAGCGGCCGTTGCCGAGCGCGCACAGGGCCTCGCGCTGCCCCTCGTGCTCGCGGTCGAACGAATCGTAGACGATCGACCACGGCGCCAGCCGGGCCCCGTCGCGGTCGTGCGGGCTCATCCGCGCGGCTCCCGGCCGCCCCGCGCCCGCTCGAGCTGCCCGCGATCGGGATACGCCGCCTGCGAGCCATAGGCCGTCACCGCCAGGCTCGACGTCGCCACCGCGAACTTGACCGCCTGCAGCAGCTCCTGCCGCTCGAGCAGCGCCACCCCCAGCGCACCCGCGAACGCGTCGCCCGCCCCCGTCTTGTCGACGACCTCGACGTCGAGCGGCGACACGACCTCGCGCCCGCCCGCGGTCACCAGCGCCGCGCCGCCGTCGCCGAGCTTGACGCACGCCACCCCGACCCCGCGCGCGAGCAGCTGCTCGCCGGCCCGCACCGCGTCCTCCGCCGACTCGACTTCGACCCCGACGAGGCCGCGCGTCTCCTCGGGGTTGGGAGTGATGACGTCGATCATCGCGTAGAGGTCGTCGGGCATGCGATCGGCGGGCGACGGATCGAGCAAGACCTTGAGCCCGCGCGCCTGGGCGGCGCAGACGGCGGCGCGGACGACCGCGATCGGCACCTCGAGGTCGACCGTGAGCACCGACCCCTCCGGCGCGGCCTCGACGACCTTCACCACCGCCTCGACATCGGCCTCGCCCCACGCCTCGTTGGCGTTCGCCGCCAGCAAGATGGTCTTGTCGCCGTCGCCCCGCACCACGATCATCGCCAGCGCGGTCGCCTGCCCCGCGATCCGCTTCACCTGCGACACATCGACCCCGACCGCCCGCGGCCCGCGGAGGACCTCCTCGCCGAAGTCGTC
The DNA here is from genome assembly GCF_026965555.1 of Nannocystis punicea. Taxonomy (GTDB): domain Bacteria; phylum Myxococcota_A; class Polyangia; order Nannocystales; family Nannocystaceae; genus Nannocystis; species Nannocystis punicea. Next base: position 9,977,558 of record NZ_CP114040.1, read on the forward strand.
GTCTCCGACATGTCCCAAGAGACATGCCTTCACGCCGAGCCGCGCCGCCACGTACGCGCGATTGGCCGCCTTGCCCCCGGCGGCGCGCAGGAGGTCGCGGACCGGCAAGGTCTCGCCCGGCCCGGGCCAGCGGTCGGCGCGGACCTGCAGATCGAGGTTGATGCTACCGAGCGCGAGCAGGACGGGGTCGTCGGCGGTCATGATGAAATCGTCGCGGGGCGATCAGGCCGGGAAGGCGATCGTGGTGATGAGCGCGTTCTCGGCCTGCCGCGAATCGAGGCGGGTGTGCTGGACCACGATCGGCTGATCGGACTCGATCACGCACGAGAAGTCGGTGGCCAGCGGGATCGGCTCCGGATACGTGAGGTCGTTGAATCGCACGTGCCGCGTCCGTCGGGCCGGCACTGTCACGTGATACGGCCCGGCCGGCTCGCGATCGGAGAAATAGATCGTGAATCGCACGTTCGCGTCCCGATCCGTGGCGTTGAGGATCGAGGCGGTCTCGTGGCTGATCATCTCCGGCGCGGGGCCGTGGCTCCCGCGCGGAATGTAGCCGTCGGCGATGGCCCAGCGGCGGTGGCCCAGCGGTGTTTCGCTCACCTCGGCACGGTGAGCGGCATCGTCGCTCCGCGCAAGCAAGGCCACGCCACGGCTCGGGTCGGCGGCGCACTCAATGGCAACACACGGACGAGCCCGCTGCGCTCGCGGCGAGGCCGCGCCACCGCCGCGGCTCCTGCGCGACGGCCCGCGCCGCGGCCTCGAGCGCCGGGTCGGTCCCGCGATTCGCGGATCGGGCGGTACTCGCATTGCCGCCGCCGGGCCCTCGCATAGCCTGGCCGCGCATGACCGCGAAGACACCCGCCAAGAAGGTCCGCTATGCAGTCGTCGGCGCCGGCAACATCGCCCAGGTCGCCGTCCTGCCGGCGTTCGCCCACGCCGACGAGAACTCCGAGCTGGTCGCCCTCGTCTCCAGCGACCTCGCCAAGCGCATGGCCCTGCCCGAGCGCTACGCCAGCATCGAGGCGCTCGGCACCTACGGCGAATTCGAGGACGTCCTGCAGCGCGCCCGCGTCGACGCGGTGTTCATCGCCACCCCGAACACCCACCACCGCGAATTCACCGAGCGCGCCGCCCGGGCCGGCGTACACGTCCTGTGCGAGAAGCCGATGGCGCCCACGGTCGCCGACTGCGAGGCGATGATCGCCGTCTGCCGCGAGCACCGCGTCAAGCTGATGATCGCCTACCGCCTCCACTTCGAGGCCGCCAACCTGCAGGCGATCGAAGCCCTCAAGGCCGGCAAGATCGGCGACCCACGCGTGTTCAGCTCGCTGTTCACCCAACAGGTCCGCCCCGGCGACATCCGCACCCGGCCCGAACTCGCCGGCGGCGCGCTCCTCGACCTCGGCGTCTATCCGATCAACGCCGCCCGCTACCTGTTCCGCGAGGAGCCGATCGAGGTGCTCGCCGCAGTGTCGAGCAGCGGCGACGCGCGCTTCGACGGCGTCGACGAGACGACCACCGCCGTCCTCCGGTTCGCCAGCGGCCGCGTCGCCCAGCTCACCGTCAGCCTCGGCGGCTCGGCGGTGGGCTATTACCGCGTCGTCGGCACCGAGGGCGACCTCCACGCCGAGCCGATCTACGACTACGAGCAGGGCCTGAAGTTCGTCCTCACCACCGAGAGCGAGCGGCGCGAGCACAAGTTCCCCGCGCGCGACCAGTTCGCGCCGGAGCTGGTCGAGTTCTCGCGCTGCGTGCTCGAGGATCGCGAGCCCGAGCCGTCGGGCGAGGAGGGCCTGGCCGACCTCCGCGTGGTCGAGGCGATCTTGCAATCGGCCCGCAGCGGCCGCGCGGTCCAGCTGCCGCCCTGGTCCCGCGCGCAGCGCCCCGACGCCGACCAGGAGCTCCGCAAGCCCCCCGTCGACGCCCCCGAGCCGATCCGCGCGCCCTCGCCGACGATCCGCTGACATTTTTAAAGGGACTCCCCCGCGAGCGCGAGCAGCTCGCGAGGACGAGCCCAGCGAGCCACGTGAGTCGGGCCGCGCTCATCCGCGAGCGCACGCAACGACAGCCACCGCGTCGGCTCCGCGACCCGGATCGCCCATGGACTTGCGAAGCCGGGGCGGACAAGCCCCTCGGAGCGGGCCCGACGCGCGCGGCATTCAAGGCGCGCGCGTGCGTCCGCGCAGATCTGCCCGCAGCGAAGGCCCTTGCGCGGAGGCGGCGGACGGCGGTGAAGTCCCGGCATGCATCGATTCAGCTTGCCCCTCACTGCAATCGCGGTCGCCCTCGTCGGCTGCGGCGGCGACGACAGCGCCGTCTCCGCCAGCCAGACCGACGGCACCACGACGACCCAGAGCACGACGGTCGCTCCGACCCAGGGCACGAGCACGAGCGAGACGCCCACGACCTCGACCACCGATCCCACCGGCACGGGCGGCGCGTCCGAATCGACGACGACCAGCACCTCGACGTCGACCACCACCGAGGACACGACCACCACCACGTCGGCGACCGGCGTGATGACCTCGACCGGCGACGCCACCACCGGCACCACCGGCGCCTGCACCTGCAACCCCGGCGAGGCGAACGGCTGCGATCCCAACGGTCAGCAGATGGTGTGTCAGGACGACTGTCAGACCTTCGCGCCCGAGCCGTGCCCCGGCGGCGGGCAGTGCACCGACGGCGCGTGCCCGGCCAACCTCTGCAACCCCGGCAAGAAGGTGTGCGAGGGCGAGGACGCCTACAAAGAATGCAACGAGCAGGGCGACGGCTGGCTGCCGCCGGTGGATTGCGCGCCCGAGGAGACCTGCGCCGGCGGCATGTGCCTGTCGCTGTGCAGCCTGGCCGAGGAGACCCCGAGCTCGGTCGGTTGCTCGTTCTTCGCGGTGCGCCAGGACAACTACGATTACGCCAACGTCGACTCATTGGTGGTCGGCAACACCTCCAAGACCAAGACCGCCGAGGTCCAGCTCTACTTCACGCCCGACGGCACCAACAACGAGCAGCCGTCCGGCGCCCCGGTCGACCTCGTCCCGGGCATGACCCTCGAGTTCAAGCTCACCAACCAGCCGTTCATGAAGGTCTCGGCGCTGCGCAAGGGCGGCGTCTACCGCGTCCAGAGCTCGATCCCCATCGTCGCCTATCAACATTCGCCGATCACCGCCCAGGCCACCAACGATTCGTCGATGCTGCTGCCCGAGCATGCCCTGCGGCTCGATCACGTCATCACCGCCTACGGCGACACCGTCTTCGGCGAGGAGCGCCCCAGCTACTTCAACGTCGTCGCCACCGCCGACAACACCGTCGTCCAGTGGACCCCGCCGATCGGCACCATGGCCGGCGCCGGCGTGCCCGCGGTCGCCGCCAAGCAGACCGGCTCGGTGACCATGAACCGCTTCGACGTCATGCAGGTCCGCGTGCCCAACGACACCGACCTGTCCGGCACCCTCGTCCACGCCGACAAGCCGATCTGGGTCATCGGCGCCGTCAATTGCGCCAACGTCCCCGCCAACGTCGTCTTCTGCGACCACCTCGAGGAGCAGGTGATCCCGCTCGACTATTGGGGCAAGCAGTACATCGGCGCCCACTCGCCCAAGCGCGGCAACGAGAAGCACTACTGGCGCGTCTACGCCGGCGAGGACCAGACCACGATCACGACCACCCCGGCCCAGCCCGGCACTCCCTTCACCCTCGACAAGGGCCAGTGGAAGGAGCTCGTGATCCCCAACAACACGAGCTTCGTGTTCGACGGCGACAAGCCGTTCATGCCCGTGCAATACCTCGAGGGCGAGGGCGGCGGCGCCGGCACCGGCGACCCCGCGATGTACCAGATGGTCCCGGTCGAGCAGTTCCTCGACCGCTACGCCTTCGTCACCGGCACCGGCTACTCCGTCCATTACGCGCAGATCATCCGCCTCGCCGGCAACCCCGACGTCGTCATCGACGGCCAGGTCGTCGGCGGCTACTACACCGTCGGCGGCTACGAGGTCGCCGACTTCGTGATCTCCGAGGGCGCCCACCTGGCCGAGAGCGACGCGCCGTTCGGGATCCTCAACATCGGCTACACGCCGGTGACGTCCTACGCCTACCCCGGCGGCCTGAAGCTCAAGATCATCAATCCTCAGTGACCCGCCACCAGCGGCTTTTCGCTCCGGACGGCGCACGGCGGTCCTCTGCCGTATCAGGGACCGCCGCGTCTCCGGAGGGCGCGGCTTCAGGCCGGTTCTTGGCGCGCTCTGCTGCAGACGCCTCGAGCTGATAGCCCCAGAGCCCCACCGCGGCGTTCACCGCCAGCAAGAAGGCACCCACGCCCACCTCGATCGCCGAGCGGAGCCCGAACAGCCACAGGAGACCGCCATAGACGACGAGGACCGCGAGCCACGCCAGGAGAACATGGAGGACCGGCGCGCCGGCGAGGGCGAGCGGAACGAGCGACAGTACCGCCACTGAGAGCACAACCCGCACGTGCCCCCGGGTCTCCGTCCGGGCCGCGTCCGCGGCGGCGGCCTGCTCCTGCTCATTCATGGCCATCGCCCTCGCAGTCCCATCGCCCGACCCACGCATGAACGCCTCGGCGTCGAACCGCGAAGTCGAGTGATTCCAGCAACGAGTCGTCGCCGCATCGCACGCAAGTGTACCCGAGCGTCGCCGCCACGCCACGGGTACGCCCGAACTGCATGGTACGGCGACGAGGCTCGACATTACCCGCCAAACGGCTCATCTGGCGCAGCTTCACGCGCGTCTTCCAACCGCGGACGAAGCCCCAGGCGGAGTCGACATCCCATCGAGCGTCACTGCCCCGCGCTTCCTGGCAGGTCGCTGAAACGCGCCGGGGCTCTGTGAAGCCCCTCGGCCCGTCGGCGAGAAGTGTCGTACGGGGCCGAATTCGGCCATATCCTGTCCGAAAGGACATGCCGATTTCGGCCGGCCGGGACTTTTTCAGCGACCTGCCAGGTCGGCCGCGTCGCAGTCTCGGTCGCAAGTCAGCGCCCGAGCTCGTGAGGCAGAGCTTCGGCCGGGCGAGTCCGGCAGGCTCGGTTCACCCCACCTTGGCAGCTTGGGACTTCTTCTTCCCGGCCTTTTTCTTCCCGGCCTTCTTCGACCCCGCCTTCTTCGTCGCCTTCTTCGTCGCCTTCTTCGCCCCCGCCTTCTTCGGCGACTTCTTCGGCGACTTCTTCGCCCCCGCCTTCTTCACCCACTTCTTCGTCCCTGCCTTCTTCACCCCCGCCTTCTTCGTCGACTTCTTCGGCGACTTCTTCGCCCCCGCCTTCTTCACCGCCTTCTTCGTCGCCTTCTTCGTCGACTTCTTCGCCCCCGCCTTCTTCGTCGCCCTCTTCGCCGTCTTCTTCGCCTTCGTCGACTTCTTCGCCTCCGCCTTGGTCGACTTCTTCGCCCCCGCCTTCTTCGCCCGGGACTTCGTCGACTTCTTCGCCCCCGCCTTCTTCGCCCCGGACTTCGTCGACTTCTTTTTCACCTTTTGCGTCGCGGCCTTCTTCGCGCGTGTCGCCGACTTCTTCGCATCGGACCGGCTCGCGCTCCCGGGCGCGCGAGCCGGCGGTCCTTCGCGGTCGGCCAGTTGCCGCAGCTCGAAGGAGTCGTAGGGCAGGTCGTACTCGTGGAAGACCTCCGCGTGATTGACGAAGTTCGGGAACGCGTCGACCAGATCGGCGCAGGCGTGCAGCGCCCGGCGCTGGATCTCCGACAGCTGCTCGGGCGCGCCTTCGGGGAACAGCACGCGGAAGAGCACCTCCAGCGACTCCACCTGCGAGAGCGGATCTTGCTCCCGCAGCGCCTCCGTGAGCGCGTCCATGTGCCGCGCGAGCACCTCCTCGGGCAGATGCTCGCGCGCGACGGCGGCGACGTCCCCGGCGAAGAACGGCGCCAGCTCGGCCATGGACTCTTCGATCGGCGACCCGTCGATCGCGTACGGTTCGATCGCCGCGATCCACTCCGGCGCAGGTCGCTTCACCCGCGCTGCCAGCAGCACCGCCAGCAGGAAGCGCACCATGTTGTCTTGTTCGGCCTCGAACGCCCGCTCGAACGCCGCCCGCGACGCCTGTGCCGTCGCAGTCATGCCCAGCCCCAGGGCCGCGCGTCCGCGGTCCGCCGGCGTCGCGCCCGCTCGCAGGCGCCGCGCGAACAACTCGATCACCCCGGCCTCGCCGCGCCCGGCATGCGCCAGCAACAACTCCCCGGCGCGGGCGACCGATTCGTCCGTGTCGGCGGCGAGCGCCTCGAAGCGCGCCAGCGATGGACGCATCGCCGTCATCCACGCCTCGTACGATTTGCGGTCCTCCGAGATGTAGGCGAGCCGCAGCACCGCGACCAGGAAGTCGATCACGCGCCGCTCCACCGCGGGCCGCGACGCCTGCAGCGGCAGCAGCTTCGCCAGCACCGTCGCGACCCGGTACGTCGCCGGATACACGCTGCCCTGATGCTCGATCTCCGGCCAGATCTGGTCCAGCGAATACTCCGCGATCGCAGGATCGTCGGCGAGCGCGCCCTTGACGTGGAGCGGCAGCTCCTTGCCGCCGCCGAACGCGGTCTCCACCCGCGCCCACGACCCCGGACCGAGCGCAGCCACCAGCTCGGGCGACGGCTGCAGCCGCTTCAGCGCGGCGAGCGTGACCTCCTCGTCGTGGGCCTCGTGGAAGGCCTCGCGCACGAACGACGGATCGTCCTGCGTGCGCTCCTCGTCGTAGCTCGCGAAGCCCGGGAGGAAGCAGTCCCAATTGTCGTACTCGTTGAGCGAGTGCTCGCCCTCCGTCGCCAGCGTGAGCTCCGCCGCGCCCGTCGCGTCGTGCAGCGTCCACACGCCCTTGCCCCCGCCCGTCGACGTGTACGAGACGATTCGCGCCCCCGTGAGGTCGTAGTATTCGACCTTGCTCGGCGGCCGCTTCGGGTCGTCGCCCGCGATCGCCTCGAACACCAGTCGGTCATCGTAATAGCGGCGCACGTGGTGCGGCCGGACCTCTTCCATGCGCACCGAGTAGAGCCTCTGCGCCTGCGCGTCATAGAACGTCTCGGTGCGGTCGTCCTCGCCGTTGCGGTAGAGCGTCGCACTGCGGACCGCCGGCGGGTCGCTGTCTCTGTAATAGAACGACTGGACCATGTCGCCGTTTTCTGCCCACCGCTTGGACACCCACAATCGGCCGTCCTCGTAGGTGTCCTCTTCGCGCGGCGTGCCCGCGGGTTCGTGCAGGCTGCGCTCGCCGAGCACCCCGTTACGATCCCAGACGCGCCGCTCCCCGCGGAGCTCGCCGCTCTCCAGGGCGCTCCGCTGCAGCACCCACCCCTGCTCCGCCGGATCGTAAAACGCCTCCGTCGGCACGTTCGCCGGCCGCGGCGGCAGCGGCTCGCCGTCGCGCCCCACCGGCCGCCCCTGCGCGTCGAACGTCCGCTCCGTCACCACGTAGCCGTCGTCGAGCTCGCGCTCGATGACGTACACCGCCTCGCCGAGGCCCGGGTCCCAGTACTTGTCCTCCGGCGACCGCCCGTCCAGCCGGGTCCAGCGCATCAAGCCCACCCAGGCGTTCTTGACCAGGTCCTTGGCCCCGCTCTGCGACTCCGAGCCGTCCGGGTGGAAGCGGCGATACGTGAGCTGCTGCTTCCCGTCGCCCCACTCCTCGACGCACTCGACCTCGCCGCTCGGCCGCCACGCCGTCCAGGTGTCGACGCGCCGACCTTCCGCGTCCTTGGGCCCCGAGTTCCAGGCCTCGTCCTCCCAGAACGCGTCGACAGGAACGTGTGCGGGCTTCGGGGGGTGCTTCGACATCGCAAGCGCGAGGGTGTCCGCGCCGCGTGTCGCTGTCAACCGAGCTCACGCCCGTGCGCTCCTTCGCGCATGTCCGAACGGACCTATCCGATCGGGCATGTCATGATTCATATCGAAGCGAGGAGACCGCGGATGATGCCAGGAGCGCGAGGACGCGGACCCGGCCACGGCGATGAACCCAGGGGTCCCGGTCAAGTCTTCGACCTCCCGCCGGCGCTCGTACCGGTTCAATCGTTGCGGCCTACCAGTTCGGCACGAGCACGTAGCTGGCCGGGTCGGCGCGGTCGTACGCGATCTCGACCGCACGGTTCACGAACGCCGCCTCGTCACGCCATGATGGAAGGCTCCAGTCAGCGTATGCGTCGAACCGCCCGTACGGCGCGCCGGTACTCTTGGGGAGAGCCAAGCGCCACGACATAGCCCCAACACAGCACGTCTCCGTTTTCGAGGGCGGCACAGGTATGTTCTCTCGACGGAGCGATGTCGATGACAGGTGAGCCGAGCCTGTAAACGACAGATCTGGACGGACCTACCTGATATTCGTCTTGACGGACTCCGCTCGGCACACGCCCCCAGCATCGAACCGTGTCTCCCTCCATCAGAGCGCAGGTCTGGTCCCCGCCGCAGCGGAGCAGGCTGACGGAGTCGGGGAGCTCGAACGCGGGCGTCACGCGAAACTTGTCGCTTCCTCCCACCCCGGGACCGTAACCCCAGCACTGCACACCTCGCGCCGAACGGATGCAGAAGTGATAGTCGCCGCCGCAAATTTCGCTCGCTCCTCCGTCGAGGGGCACGAGCTCCGGAGGCTCTATCTGCTCCCCGAGCGGATCGTCCCAACACTTCACCTCCCCGTCGAACGTCAGCGCGCAGAACCGCCGATAGCCGCTGGCGAGGCTCTTGACCGGAGTCCCCACGTCGATCGTCAGCGAGTCGGTGGTCGAACCTTGTCCCTCGGCGCCGAAGCGCGCGCAGTTCACGACGCCGGGCTTTCCGTGGGCGGGTAAGAAGCACAACATCTCATCGCCGAGGGCGATGGCCGTCGCGGTTCCCCTCGCCACGATGGAGAGCGGGACCGGCCCGAATGCACTGCCCCAGCACTGCACGCCTCCGTTGGTGAGGAGCGCGCAGGTGTTGTGCTCCTTCGCCGAGAGTGAAACGGCCGGGCCATCGATGTCGACGGCACCGGCCCGCGCCGGGTGCTCATTGTCACCGATGTAGCGCAGACGTCGAGGTGCGTACGAGCCGATGTATGGAGTTCCCCAGCAGCGAACAGCCCCGCCGTCGAGAACCGCACACGAGTGAGACGCCCCGGCCCCGAGGCTGACACCCTCACCACCCAGGCGAAGCGGCTCGGCTCGTTCCAGCTGCGCGAGTTGCCGTGAAATGAGGGTATTCTCCCATTCGCCCCGGCATCCGGCGAGAAGCGCGCAGAGGGATGCCGCCAGAAGCGAACGTTCAAGGGTCACGGTTGAGGTCCTCAAATGGGCTTCTCTGCCAGTTTTCCAAGCGCACGCTCGTACTTCTTCTGCAGAAGATTTCGTTGCACCCTCTGAGGTTCGGGACGCAGAGATCAGGAGCAGGTCTCGAGGACGGGGACCGCCACGACGTCCAGGTGCCTTCCGCGTCCTTCGGCCCCGAGTTCTAGGCGTCGTCCTCCCAGAACGCGTCGACAGGAACGTGTGCGGGCTTCGGGGGGTGCTTCGACATCGCAAGCGCGAGGGTGTCCGCGCCGCGTGTCGCTGTCAACCGAGCTCACGCCCGTGCGCTCCTTCGCGCATGTCCGAACCAACATATCCGATCGGGCATGTCACCGTTCGTCGGCATCGCGGTTCCAGCAGGTGTTCGCTGCTTCTCTGAAGATAGCTCCGTTCTTCGAATTCACTCGTCGGACAGTCGGCGCATCCATTCACTGGAGTCGTTCCTCGCGGCGTCGCGCCGACCGAGCGCGGCATGTTGTCCAGCACCAGGCGGACGCGCGTCGAAGGCTTCTCCGGCCTGTGCCGCACGCATCACGTTCGACACTACTGCTCGATGCGTCGAATACACCGAAACCCGTCGTCGGACGACGCGCTGCTGAACGGGAATTCGCCCGAGAACCCCGCAGGCTCGGTTTGTGGGTACACCTCGAAATCGAAGGGAGCAGATTGGCCGAACGACCCCCCTCTTCGGGCGAAGAGCCGCTCCTCCTCCGCCAATACCAACTCCGCGACGTTCCCGGCGAGATCCATCACCCCGTGGTAGCTCTTTCCCGCCGGCTTCGATCCCACAGGCCAGGTGGAGTCGGCATTGCAACCGTACCAGGAACCCTCGGCGCGCGGCTGGGCCATCACGGCGCGCTCACATGTCGGAAGCTCGTCACCCCAGGGAAATCTGCGCGCCGCATCTCCGCCACGCGCCATCCATTCCCACTCCCACTCGGTCGGCAAACTCATCTTCCTCCAGGCGCAATACTGCAGGGCATGGCCGATCCCGACGCAGTTCATGGGGTGATCCCCGCGACCGACTTTTCGATAATTGCAGCCCACATTGCGGTGTCTCTCTCTACAAAACCCCGCGCGAACGCACCGATCAAATTCATCGCTGACCAGCCGAATTTCCCCGGAGCAATGACCGGCCGCGACACATTCGCTATACTCCGCGACGGTGACCTCGGCCGCGTCTGCATGGAACGATCGAACCGTCCTGATGCTCCCGTGGTTATCCAGGAACCGGCCGCCGGGGATCAAGATCAATTCGTCGACGGCTGTGTTCGTGCGCGAGGCTGCACGGCAGCCTCCGGCGAAGTGCACCAGGACACACAGAACACACAGGAAGCTTTTCCCGACAAAGTTCACTCACTGACTCCCTGAAACGCTCGTCGTACTCGATCGACTGGACGAAGTCCGTCGCAGTCCCGGCCCCGCGGAGCTTGCTGCGCACCGCCAGTGGCTTGCCGCCCTCGTCGTACAGGTTCTCGGCCCCGCTGGCGTCGGGCGCCGTCTGCTTGGCAGCAGGTTCGCCGCTTCCTGAGCATGGGCCCGAAGACCGACCTCCCGGCGACAGAGAATCTGGCCCAGACACGGCGCAAAGGTTACTCTAACTCCCGACGATGATCGCCAGGCCTCCACGCGTCCTCGCTGCAGCGCTGCTGGTGATGTCCGCCTGCGCCCAGCGACCTTTGCGAGCGCAAAAATCCGGCGTTGGTGCAGAAAGTGGCGCTCTACCTCGATTGTCCGAGCATGTCGCCGCCGACACTCCCGACAGCTCGCCATCGGTCGTCCTGCAGAAGAGCCCCTGCCGGACGGCGACGGAGACGGTCTACCGGATATCGTGGACCGATGCCCTTTGGAGCCTGAAGTCCGCGATGGCTTCCTGGACGAAGACGGATGCCCAGATAGGGTTCCGAAACGCATTTGCACCGAGCCAGGTTCGGAGCATGTAAGCTTTCCCCGAAAACGGCAAACGAAATTGGAACCGAGATCGGCAAGCACGCTCCATCGCGTGGCAGTATTCCTGAGAGAGAATCCGCAGTACCGCATCCAGGTCCGCGGCCACGCCTCATCGGACGAGTCTCCCTCCGAGGAAGTGCTGCAAGCGCTCAGCTTACGACGAGCTCGCGCGGTCCAAGAATACCTCACGAGGACCCTGAAGATCTCCATGGCTCGCCTGGAGCTTCAGGCGCTCGGTGCGACGGAACCATTTCCGTGCGGCTCCGGTGATGTCGATAAACGGGATCGCCGGGTCGACTTCATGGTGCTTCCTTCACCTCCGAGAGCGTACGAAGGGCCTCTGGAGGCGCGGCTGGTCCAGCCGCGTCTGCTCGCCACCCTTCGACCGTCAAGAGCTGCCGAACAGGAGTGACAACCGCTTGGACGAGCCAACGCGCCCGACGGCGCTCCCGCGGCATGCCCCGAGAAACGTGATGAAGACGCTCCGGCACGCAGCTTCATCTTCGTCACCAGTTCGGCACGAGCACGTAGGTGCGCGGGTCGGCGCGGTCGTACGCGACCTCGACCCCGCGGTTCACGAACGCCGCCTCGTCGCTCCGCGTGTCGATCAGCGTCGAGAACGGCGCCACCGGCCCGTTCACCTGCACCGCGAGCCGGAGCTGCGTCATACTCACGCGCCGCGCCTGGACCACCCGCGCCTCGGCCCGCGCCCCGCGCTCGAGCAGCTCCTGGACCCTGACGATCGCCCCGCGGCGTCGGCTCAGGCCGAAGCGGTAGATCGCCACGCACGCCACCACCGCGCCCACGAGCACCCCGATCGCGGTGTACAGCCGGGTCCACCCGCGCGCGACGAGCTCGCGGTCGAAGTCCGTCTGCACACCTCCGAGCCCGGCGATCTGGAACGCCTCGTTGGCGCGGGCGTACAGGACCCCGCCCACCATCAACCCGAGGAAGCCGACGATGCCGGCGAAGATGAGCGCGACCAGCTTGTGCTGGTCGCGGGAGTCGACGATGCGGGCGGCGAGGGCGTCGTTCATCGCCCCGAGTATACCCGTGCGCCCTGCTCGTGTTCGCACGCCGCTCTCGGAGCTCGACCGCGCCTGGCGGCGCCCAAGCGGGCTCGGGTGCGAGCGCATCGATTCGCAGATGAGGGAGCGACAGGTGTCGAGCATTCACGGCCGCACCAGTCCTGGCCAGCCGTTCATCGACTCATCTCGCCTCGTCTGCTCGGCCTGCCCGACGATGCATCAGGTACGCCACACCGAGGGCGCAGGCTCGCGTCGCGGCTTCAGCCAGTTGCTCCTCGGTGCCCGAGCGCAGATAGAATTCGCCGCGGAAGGGCTCTTCCTCACCGCGAAGCGCGCGGTCCACCAGGCGCTCCAGGCTGCCTCGCTCGACCGCGAGCCCCGGGAACCATCGGACGATCTCGTCGACGTTCTCGCGGACGCTCCAGTCCCAGTTCCACACGTAGTAGAGGTCGAGATCCTCCGGGTAGAGCAGATCGAGATCCTCGGGTGAAATCTGCGAAGGCACGAGCTCGACGGTATCATGAATCGCGTTTGCGCGAGAAGACCCGCAGGAAAGCTGCCACGACATTCCGCGAGGTACATCGAGATGTCCCGAATTGGGCCGAATCTCTGCAGCAGGAGCCAATCCCGGGACAGCTTGCGACCGACGAACGGATCTCCTTCATGCATGAGGCGGGTTTTCAAAGGCCCCGCATCGCTCCGACCATTCCGTCCATTTCCCCAGGTGGTACTCGACATCTTCGTAGTTCAGCGCGCAAGGAGGAGATTTGAAGTCGCGGCGCCTCATATGCTCGACAAACTCGTCCGGAAGACGGACATCGTACCGCTCCACGTAGATCGGGAGCCCCTCGGGCCACACCCACGTGCCATCGGTCATGTCGGCCGTACCCATTGCCTCATCCGGCGTGTCGCCCGCAAACCTGCAGTACGCGTATCCCATCTGCTCTCGTATACGGTGCCCCCTCCGCAGATACTCGCAGATCTTGCGCGCATCCGGGCTCGGTTGCTCCGACACGAAGTACTTGGGGTGAGGGTACTTCACGGGCCGAGACCTCGCCAACAACTCGGGGTTCTTCGCCTTTAATACGGAGAGAGCGCGCTCACGCGACTCCTCGATCCTTGCGGGCACTTGCCTAGTGTCGCACCAAAACCCAACCACGTGGAGCTTTGTCTTCCTATTCATGGAAGCTCTTGATTCTGCGGGGTGAACGTCTCCGTCCTGCCCCTCATCGTAAATCGGATGCAGCCTCCCACCCTCCCCGCATCCGAGTAGAGCTTGCGGCCGGCGAAACGGATCTCCTGCATGCATCAGGAGCGCTCCGCCGGCCTGCGTTTTCGCGCGAGGCATCGATCGCTCCGCGACCTCCGCCCCCAGGACCGAGGCTCACGTCGACAGGCCCGTGGGGCACGACACGCCGGTCCCGCCGATCCCGCAGTATCCCCCCGGGTTCTTGTGTAGATACTGCTGGTGATAGTCCTCCGCGTAATAAAACGTCGGAGCCGGCAGCACCTCGGTCGTGATCTCCCCGTACGCCGCGTCGAGCAGGCGCTTCTGGTACGCGTCGCGGGACGCCTCGGCCGCCGTTTTTTGCGCCTCGCTGGTGTAGTAGATGCCGGAGCGGTACTGTGTGCCGACGTCGTTGCCCTGGCGCATGCCCTGGGTCGGGTCGTGGTTCTCCCAGAACACGCGCAGGAGCTCTTCGTAGCGGACGCGCTCGGGGTCGAAGACCACCTGCACGACCTCGTTGTGGCCGGTGCGCCCGCTGCACACCTCGCGGTAGGACGGGTTGGGGGTGTAGCCGGCGGCGTAGCCGACCATCGTCGAGATCACGCCGGGCACCTGCCAGAATTTCTTCTCGGCGCCCCAGAAGCAGCCCATGCCGAACGTGGCGATCTCGGCGCCGGCGGGGAACGGCGGCGACATCGGCCCGCCGAGGACCGCGTGCTGCGCGGCCACCGGGATGGGCGTGTCGCGGCCGGGGAGCGCCTCTGCGGGGCGGGGCATACGGAGCTTGTCGGAGGAGGCGAACCAGGACATCCCCCGCAGGGTGACGCATGGCGGCGGTCACGGCCAGCGCCGCCGGGCTCGGCCGGGCTGCGTGCCCGATCGCGCACGGCGTGCAGGGGGCGCGGCCGGGCGCGCCGGGGCGGCTCTGCTATCTTCGCCCCTCCCCCGCATGTCCACGCTCACTCGCGACCGGCTCGTCACGTCCCTGCAGCAGCTCACCGCCAGCGGCGGGGCCGACAACCACCTGGTCGTCGCCGCGGGGGACTACTACGTGGTCGTCCACGGCCGCCTGGGCGGCAGCGACCTGGCGGTCGAGGTCGTGTCCAACTTCTACCTCGGCGGCCCGGCGCAGCTGACCCCGGCGCGGCTGCGGTCGCTCGGCGATCGCGGCTACTTCGAGCGCAGCGGCTACAACAACCTGTTCCGCGACGTCCGGCTGACCGGGCCCGACCCGGCCGCCAAGCTGGCCGACGAGCTGCTGGCGCTGTTCTCCCAGATCTTCGGGGTCGAGGCCGACGCGCCGGCGACCTTCGAGCTGCAGCTCGGCGACCCCGAGCCGACGCGCAACCCCGACCTCGTGCGCGCGATGAAGGCCCTGGCGGTGCGCCGCGACATGGACGCGCGCCAGCGGGTCTACGTGGCGGTGATGAACGCGACCTTCCTGATGCCGATCAACCCTGCGGGTCGCATCAGCGAGGAGCCGCTCGAGGTCGACCGCCTCGGCACCTTCCCGGTCATCGCGGCCTTCACCGAGGCCGACTCGCTGCGGCTGTGGCAGCCGAAGGGCTGGCCGTTCGCGCTGGTGCCGGGCTCGCGCCTGGTGCCGCTGGCGGTGTCGCGCCGGGTCGGCTCGCTGCTGGTGAACCCGCGCGGCAACGTCGGCGGCGAGCTGTACATCAACGAGCTCGAGGCGATCGAGGGCGCGCTGCGCCGGCGCAACAACTGACGCGGCGTACAGGGCGCGATGGAGGCCGAGTTCGCCAGTACCGCGGTGCTCTCCGCGGACGAGCGGCGCGAGCTGTACGCCCGCCGCGACGGCCCGGGGCTGCGCCGCTTCGCGGTCCAGTTCGGCCTCCTGGTCGCCTCGGCGGTCGCCTCGGTCGCGCTCGCCGACGCCGACGCGCGCGTGTTCTGGCCGGTGTTCGCGGTCTACAGCGTGCTCCTGGCCTCGATGTTCGCGCCGATGCACGAGGCCGGCCACGGCACCGCGTTCGCCAGCAAGCGGCTGAACCGGCGGGTGCTGCAGGTCGCCGCCTACCTGTCGCTGATGCCGCCGACCGGGTTCGTCGCGTTCCACTTCGAGCACCACCGCAAGACCCACGAGGTCGGCGACCCCGAGGTCCCCGGCGGCAACCTGGCGCTCGCCGCCTGGCCGAAGAACCCGATCGCCGCGCTCGTGGTGCTGAGCGGGCTGCCGCTGCTGCTCGCCAAGCTGGCGGCGGTCGTCAACCTCGCGGTGCCGCGCGGGCCGCGGTGGTTCGCGCGCTGGCTGCCGTTTCTGCCCGAGGCGCAGCGCCCGGCGACGATCCGCGAGTCGCGGGCGATCGTCGCCGCCCTGGTCGCGCTGGCGGCCGCGGCCTGGCTGGCGTGGCCGCCGCTCTGGTGGCTGCTGGCCGGCTGCGTCGGCGCCCACGTGGTGCTCGGGCCCTACCTCGCCGCCGAGCACACCGGCATGCCCACCGAGGGCGACGTGCTCGCGCGGACCCGATCGATCCGCAGCAACGCCGTCGTCAGGTGGCTGTTCTGGAACATGCCCTACCACGCCGAGCACCACGGCTGGCCCGCCGTGCCGTTCCACGCCGTCCCCGACCTGCACCGCCGCGTCGCCGCCGGCCTGCCCCACCGCTACCGCGGCTACCTCCACGTGTACCTGGCGGCGCTGCGCGGCAGATGAACGTTTGGACATGCTCCCGGGAGCATGCTCTGGAAGACATGTCCTTTACGGCATGTCCATGGGAACAGCTCACTTCTTCGGCGCGAACGCGACCTGGACCACGCGGCCGCTCTCGACCTGGCCGGGGGCGACGTCCTGGGACACTGCGACGCCGGAGCCGGAGGCGCGGAGCTCGACCTTGGCGCGGCCGGCGAGGTCGAGGGCCTGGGCGAGGGTGAGGCCGGTGAAGTCGGGCATGCCGGTGGTGACCTTGGGGTGGGCGGCGGCGCCGCTGCCTCGCTCGTCGGTGCCGGGCAGCGACGGCTCGACGTCGATGTCGGCGAGCACGCCGAGCGAGGCCGCCATCTGCTTGGCGGCGACGACCACGGGCTTGGGCGGCGGCGGCGTCTTGCCGTCGTCGCGGGGCACGCCGAGGTGGGTCATGAGCTGCGCGCCGAGGCGGGCGAAGCTGGGGGCCGCGACGTCGCCGCCGTAGTGGGCGCCCTCCGGGACGTCGACCGACACGAGGATGACCACCCGTGGCGCGCGGGCCGGCAGCGCGCCGATGAAGCTCGCGTAGTACATGCCGTCGGCGTAGCCCTTGTTGCCGGCCTTCTGCGCCGTCGAGGTCTTGCCGGCGACGCGGTAGCCGTCGACGTGGGCGTTCTCGCCGGTGCCGAGGTCGGTGTGCACGACGTCCTCGAGCATGCGCATCACCGTCTTGGCGGTCGCGCTGCGGACCAGTCGCTCGCCCTCGGGCGCGTGCTCCCACACCGAGCCGCCGCGGGCGTCGAGGATCTTCTGCACGATGGTGGGGTCGTGGTAGACGCCGTCGTTGGCCAGCGCCGCGAACGCGGCGGTGACCTGCAGCGGCGACGCGGCCATGCCCTGGCCGAACGAGATGTTCGCCATCTGGATGTCGGACCACTTCTCCGGCGGCGCCAGCAGGCCCGCGGTCGCGCCGGGCAGCTGGACCCCGGGGCGCTCGCCGAAGTGGAACTTCTTGACCCACTTCGACAGCGTCTGCTTGCCGAGGCGGTCGGCGATCTTGGTCGTGCAGATGTTCGACGACGCCGCCAGGATCTCCGTCACCGTCAGCCACTCGGCCGGGTGCGCGTCGTGGATGGTGTTGCGCGGCGTGTACTTCCAGCGGCCCTTCTCGCAGTAGAACGTCTCGTTCTCGCGCACCGCCCCGAGCTCGAGCGCGGCGGCGACGGTGACGGCCTTGAGCGTCGAGCCCGGCTCGTACGCCGCCTGGACCGCCAGGTTCTGCGTCTGGTGGGCGCGCTCGACCGGGTGGTTGGGGTCGTAGGTCGGCCGGTTGGCCATGGCGAGGATCTCGCCGTTGCGCGGGTCGAGCACGAGGATCGAGGTGCCGACCGGGTTCCACTGGCGGACGAGGGTGTTGATCTCCTCCTCGACCATCGCCTGGATCTGCGAGTCGATCGTCAGCACCACGGTGTCGCCGCGCGCGACCCCGGGGTCGGGCACGCCGTCGACCAGCAGCTTCTTGCCGGCCGCGAAGTAGGCCGGCGACAGCGCCTCGCGGCCGCGCAGCTGCATGTCGAGGCCGAGCTCGACGCCGGCGGTGCCGCTGCCCTGCGCGCCGACGCGGCCGAGCACGTGCGACGCCAGCAGCCCGCGCGGGTACACGCGCGCCGTCGACGGCTCGAACGACACGCCCGGGATGCCCTTGCCCTGCAGCGCCGCCATCTGCGCGTCCGACAGCGGCAGCCGCAGCAGGCGGTAGGCCTTGTCCTTGGCGATCTCCTCGCGCAGGTAGTCGGCGCTCTCGTCGGGCTCGATCTCCAGCACCGCCTCGATCAGCGCCTCCTCGGCCCCGCGGGCGCGCACGAGGCGGGGGTTGATGGCGATCTTGTGCACGCGGTCGTCGACCGCCAGGGTCATGAAGTCGCGGTCGACGATCTCGCCGCGGCTGGCCGCCAGCTTGAAGCTGCGCAGCTGCTGGCGGTTGCCCTGCTCGGCGTAGGCCTCGTGCTCGACGGTGGCGAGCCGGGTCGCCTTGACCCCGGCGCCGACCAGGGCGGCGCAGATCGCCGCGCCGACCAACGACGCGCGCACCCCGACCGCCCGCATGTCGCTCGCCATCGGCGCGGGGATCAGGTTCTTGCGCATGATGTTGCCGCGCTTTTCGGACATGTTCGATCCGCCCTGTCTCATCCGCCCTGTTTCGAGGGACCTGTCTGTTTGGACTCGTCGCGCAGCCGGATCGCCTGCAGCCGGTCCGGCGTGGCCGGCACCATCTGCATGCGCCCGGCCGCCACGTCCTCGATGTAGTCGGGGTGGCGCAGGTAGGCCCGCTCAGCCTCGAGCCGGCGCTTCTCGTCGAGCAGCCGCCCGTGCTCGGCCGTCAGCTCGGCGATGTCGGCCCCGAGCTCGAGCACCCGCGCCCGCGTCCGCACCTGCACCACGCCGGCCGCGGTGAGGAGCCCCAGCGCCAGCATCAGCACCAGCGGCAGCCCGGTCGGCCGGCGCGGCGGGGGCGGCGGCAGGCGGTCGTCGGCGCGCTGAAAGCCGTGCTCGAAGTTCGGCGGCGCGGCGCCGCGACGGGCGTTGCGCGGAGGCGTGGTCGTCGGCGTCATGGCAGCGCACGCTCCAGGACTCGCAGCCGGCTGCTGCGGCTGCGCGGGTTGGCTGCGACCTCGGCGTCGCCGGGCGCCGCGCCCTGGCGCCAGCCGGCGGGGACGACGAAGCGCGGCCGCGGCAGGTCGCGCGCGGCGATCGGCAGGCCGGGCGGCGGCTGCTCCGCGCGCGTGAGCGCCGTGAAGCGCTGCTTGGTCGCGCGGTCCTCGAGCGAGTGGAAGGTGATGATGCCGAGCCGACCGCCGACCTGCAGCCGCTCGGGCGCCGCGCTCAGCAGCCGGTCGAGCTCGCCGAGCTCGTCGTTGACGCGGATCCGCAGCGCCTGGAAGGTGCGCGTGGCGGGGTGGATCCGCAGCCCCAGCTTGCGCCGCTGCGGCGCGCTCATCGCCGCCGCCACGACCTTCGCCAGCACCCCGGTGGTGGTCGGCCGCACCGCCACGATCGCGGTGGCGATCCGCGCCGCGTCGGACTCCTCGCCGTAGTCGCGAAGCACCTGCGTCAGCTCGGCGACGCTGATGTCGGCCAGCAGCTGCGAGGCCGGCACGCCGCGGCTCGGGTCCATGCGCATGTCGAGCGGCGCGTCGACCTGGAACGAGAAGCCGCGCGCGCCCGTGTCGAGCTGGTGTGAGGACACTCCCAGGTCGGCGAGGATGGCCGTCGCCGCGGTCACTCCGGCGGCGTCGAGCACCTCGGGCAGACGACCGAAGCTCGAATGCACGAGTTCGACTTCGGCTGGCAAACGCTGGCGCGCCTCGGCCAGCGCCTCCTCGTCGCGGTCGAGAGCGATCGCCCGCAACCCGGGGCCTTCGGGTCGGGCGTCCGCATAGGCGGCGAGCACGGCCAGAGTGTGGCCGGCCCCGCCGCAGGTCGCGTCGACGAACACCGGCGCCTCGGCGCGCACGAGCGCCGGCACGAGCGCCTCGCAGACCTCGCGGACCAGGACCGGCCTGTGGAACTCGGAGGACATGGCGCGCGCCAGGCGGGTGTGACAGCGCTCGCCGGCCCGGTCAAAAAACAGGCCCGCCTGGGGCCGGGACCGGGCCGCGAGGGGTCCGCGCGGGCGATTCGGGCGCCCCGCCAGGGGCCGTCCCACCGGACTCGGCCGCTCGCCCCGGTCTGCCAACGGGGAAAATTCTCCCGAAAAAACAACACCTTGGGCACTTTTTCATTGACCCCCACGGGCCAAAATTTGTAGCTTGCGCTGCCTTATTTCGAGGGAGCCCGCCGTGCTTTCGACGCGGATGAAGAATTATCGCCAGCTCTTCGAGTCCTCGGAGCTCCTCTGGGAAAAGCTCGGGATGCTCAACGCCGCTCAGCGGCGGAACTTCGACGAGCGCTTCATGATGTCGTGGATCTTCCACGACTTCGCCCTCGAGGGGCAGATGCTCTCGGTCGCGGAGATCAAGGCCGCCATCGACGACGAGATCATCTCGACGCCGAGCCTGATCCCCGCGTATCTGCACGTCAAAGCGGTCCGCGACGGCATCTACATGTTGCTCGAGACCCGCGGCAAGCGCCTGCAGCTGTCGCTGGAGTGGCTGAAGAAGCTGCACCAGACTCTGCTGCCGCAGGGCAAGAAGGATCAGGTCCAGTACCGCAAGGACAACCCGATCCACCGCATGTACTTCCACGACCTCGCGCCGGCCGACAAGATCAGCTACCGCATGCGCAAGCTGACCGACTGGTTCCGCACCGAGGAGTGCCGCAAGGCGCACCCGATCGAGCTGGCGGTCGAGGTCCACCGCGAGCTGATCCGGATCTTCCCCTGGCCGGACATCAGTGGGCGCGTCGCGCGCCTGGCGATGAACGCGATCCTCATCGCCGAGAACTACTGGCCGTGCATCCTGCACCACAACGAGCGCCAGACCTACTACGACGTGCTCCGGCTCGATCAGGACCAGCTGCTGCAGCTGGTCCTGGACAGCATGGACGAGGGGATCCGCTCGTCCAGCAAGCTGTACCAGAGCATTGTTGACTCTTCGCGGGCGTGACAGACAGTAGGCAGCGCATGCCCGTGCCGAACAACCTCCAGGTCCGGCCGCTCCGCGTAGTCCGCGGCGCCCAGGTCTTCGCGCGAGCTCGCCTGCCCTCGCGCCACGGCGAGTTCGAGATCGTGTCGTTCATCGACGACGTCGGCCGCACCCTCGACGACGTGGCGATCGTCCGCGGCGACGTGGCCGGCCGCGCCGAGGTGCCGACGCGGATCCACTCCGAGTGCCTGACCGGCGACGTGTTCGGCTCGTTCCGCTGCGACTGCCGCGACCAGCTCGAGCTCGCGCTGCAGCGGATCGCCGGGGGCGACGCCGGCATCATCCTGTACCTCCGCCAGGAGGGCCGCGGGATCGGCATCGCCCAGAAGATCCGCGCCTACCACCTCCAGGAGCAGGGCCTCGACACCGTCGAGGCCAACCTGCACATGGGCTTCGACGACGACCTCCGCGACTACTCGGTCGCCGCCGCCATGCTGCGCGCCCTCGGGGTCGGCTCGGTCGTGCTCCACACCAACAACATGAGCAAGGTCGCCGGCCTGCAGCAGGGCGGCGTCGCCGTGGCCCGCCGCGAGCCGCTGATCGCCGAGGCCCGCGAGCAGAACCGCCGCTACCTGGCGACCAAGCGCGACAAGAGCGGCCACCTGCTCTGACGGGCATGTCCCCTGGGACATGGCTGCGCAGCCATGTCCTTCGGAGCATGTTCTGAAGAGCATGCTCTCGCAACCTCCTGCTCGAAACCGGCGCGCCCGCGCCGCTTGAGCGCCCGCGCCGCCGCGCCTACCATCGGCGGCATGACGGACGCTGCCATCACCGCCGACGAGGCCCTGGTCATCCTGCGCGAGGTGTTCGCCGCGCCGATCGTCGTCGCGCTCGAGCCCGACGCGTGGTGGGGTCGGCCCGAGGCGACGCTGCGCTTCCGCTTCGAGGCGGTCGAGGACGAGGGCTGGGCCAATCTGACGCGCGAGCTCGACACGGGCGACGACAGGGCGCGCACGAGCCAGTGGGTCGAGCCGGTGCCGCGCGGCCTTGCGGTCTCCCGCGAGCGCTACCAGGCGTTCGCGCACGGCCTGCGCGACGCGATGCCGGCGATCTTCGTGGGCCTCGGCCACGGCCCCGACAGCGACGATCCGTCCCGCTCGTTCCTCGCCCATCGCCTGCGCGACGCGTCGCTGGTCACGCGCGAGGACTTCGCTCGCGCCCTGCGCAGCTGACCGCGCGCGCCGCCGCGACCCAAAAAGAAGCGGCGGAGCACCTTGCTCCGCCGCGGGTCACCTCGGGCGCGATGCCGGTTCGTGTTGCGGGGCTGTGAACCCCGTCAGGGGTTTCCGGCCGTGGTGGGCCGGGTGCCACGGGCGTGGCGCGCGGTCAGTCGCCGGGCTGACCAGGGGGTGACTTTCGGCGGCGCGGCGGCGCCGTCGCAGGTCGGCTCGCGCGCGGCGAACCGGTGAAGGGCGTGACTTTACGGCCGCGTCGGGGCGGCCGGGGGTGTCACTGCGTGCACGCCCCGCAGAGCATGCACGAGAAGGGCGGCTCGGCGAAGCGAGCCTCAGACCCCGGCAAAGGCTAGTCCGCACCTCCTGAAGAGCACGACAGTCGAGGCGCAGCGCAAGTACGACACACACAACGATCTGCTTGGTTCATCAGTTACCTCCTTTTGCCGGTGGCCTGAGGGTGACGGTCCAACCTTAGCAAGGTTGCGTGCGCCGGCAAAGAGTTGTGACCCGCTCGCGCCCCTCTCGCGGCGGACCCGCGGGCAGCGGGGCGCGGCCGGGGCGCGAGCGGGTTTGACAGTGCCGCGCCACGCGTGGCAAGAGCCACGGCGATGAGGTCCTCGTGGTAAACTCGGAAGTGGTCCAGACCGGCCCCGATCACGCGCCGGTGTTCGCCGCTCCGGCGCGCTGGGGCCTCAGCGTCCGCGCCGGCCGGCTCGCGGCCGAGGATGTCGCGCTCGCCGAGATCGCCGCGGCCGTGGGGACGCCGACGTACGTGTACGGCGCCGGCGAAATCGCCGCTCGCTTTCATGCCCTGGCCCGCGCGTGCCGCTCGCACCCGACGCTCGTCGCCTACGCGGTCAAGGCCAACAGCAGCCAGGCGGTGCTGGCTCACCTCGCGCAGCTCGGCGCCGGGGCCGACATCGTGTCCGGCGGCGAGCTGCGGCGGGCCCTCGTGGCCGGCGTCCCGGCCGACAAGATCGTCTTCTCCGGGGTCGGCAAGCTCGACGCGGAGCTCGACGCGGCCATCGCCGCCGGCGTGCGCGCGATCAACATCGAGTCGGTGGCGGAGCTCGACCGCGTGGCTGCCCGGGCGCGCGCGCTCGGCCGCGTGACCTCCGTCGCCCTGCGGCTCAACCCCGACATCGACCCGGACACGCACCCGTACCTGGCCACCGGCCTGCGCGAGAGCAAGTTCGGGATCGCCATGAGCGACGCCGCGGCGGTGGCCGCCCGCGCCCGCGCCCTGCCCGAGCTGCGCCTGGTCGGCCTGGCCTGTCACATCGGCTCGCAGATCCTCGACGAGTCGCCGTTTTTGGCCAGCTTCGAGCGCCTGGCCGGCCTCGTGCGCGCCCTGCAGGCGGACGGGGCGCCGCTGCGCCAGCTCGACCTCGGCGGCGGCATGGGCATCACCTACGCGCCCGCCGACCGCGAGCTCGACGTCGAACGCCTCGGCGCCGCGCTCACGACCGCGGTCGCGCCCCTCGGCCTCGAGCTGGTCTTGGAGCCAGGTCGCTACCTGGTCGGCAGCGCCGGCGTGCTGCTCACGCGGGTGATCGGCCGCAAGCGCAGCGGCGAGCGCGAGTTCGTGATCGTCGACGCGGCCATGAACGACCTGCTCCGGCCCGCCCTCTACGGCGCGTATCACCCGATCGTCCCGGTCGACGTCGCCGCCGGCGAGCGCCCGCCGATCCGCGCCGACCTCGTCGGCCCGGTGTGCGAGTGCGGCGACTTCCTCGCCCAGGACCGCCTGATCGCCCCCGCCGAGCCCGGCGAGCTGCTGGCGATCCTCAGCGCCGGGGCCTACGGCATGGCCATGGCCTCCACTTACAACTCGCGCCCGCTCGCCGCCGAGGTCATGGTGCGCGGCGATCAATTCGCGGTCACCCGCGCGCGCAAGACCGTCGACGACCTCATCGCCGACGAGCAGCTCCCGGCCTGGCTGGCGCGCTGACACCTGTCCCTCGGGACATCTGATTCTTCCTCTCGCGGCGCCCTCCCCGGGTCGCCGCGCGTTCGTCTCGCTGGACCTGGTTGCTGTCTCTCGGGACATGCAAACGAGGAGACTGCCGCCTGTCTCTGGGGACATCGTCTGCTGCCCGCTCGGGACATCCTCTCCGTGACAGGGCGGCCCTCTCTCGGCCCCTACTCCTGTTTCTCAAGACATCCTCCTCGTGACGGGCAGCCCGGCGCTCGGCCCATGGTCTCCTGTCTCTCGGGACATCATCCCCGTGACGGGCAGCCCGTCTCTCGGCACGCGGGCCACTGTCTCTCGGGGCATCCTCCCCGTGACGGCAGCCCGTCGCTCGGCACGCGGGCCACTGTCTCTCGGGACATCCTCCCCGTGACGGGCAGCCCGTCTCTCGGGCCCATGCTTGTGTCTCTCGGGACAGCCGGCCCGCTTCTCCGGGCCCCCGCGGCCGTGAGGCGGAGCGCGCGCGACGGCCTGAGCGCGACCGACGCTCGCGTGCTACAAGGGCCGGGGTGACGCGGCGCATCGACCCCCGGCTGCACGACGCCAAGCGGACGGCGATCCTCGACGCCGCCGAGCGCCTGGTGGCGACGAAGGGCTACGAGGCCATGTCGCTGCAGGACCTGCTCGACGCGCTCGGGATGTCGAAGGGCGCCTTCTACCACTACTTCGAGTCCAAGCCGGACGTGCTGCTCGCGCTGGTGGAGCGCCGGACCGCCGCCGTCGAGGCCAACCTGCGCGCGCTCGTCGACGAACCCGGGCTGTCCGGGCCGGACAAGCTGGCCCGCCACTTCGCCGCGGTCGACGACTGGAAGCGCGACGCGGGGCGAATCGTCGTCGACGTGGCCCGCTCGTGGTACGCCGACGAGAACGCGCTCCTCCGCCACAAGCTGCTCGTCCACGGCCTCGCGCGCGTCACCCCGTTGCTCGCGCAGATCGTCCGCCAGGGCGTCGACGAGGGCGCCTTCACGACCCCCGACCCCGAGCAGACCGCCCGGATGATCCTCTGCCTGCGTCACGACCTCGGCCGCGCCATCGCCGAGGCAGTGGTCGCCGACCCGCACGGCGAGCCCGACGTCGCCAGGATGGCCGAGGCGACCGCGGACGCGATCGAACGCCTGCTCGGCGCGGCACCCGGCTCGCTCTGGCCGGCAGCCCGGGCGTTGCGGCCCCGCCGCGCCGCTGCGACGTGATCGTGCGGAGCTCTCCCGCGCAGACGGCGAGCTCCAGCGCGGACCCGCGGCCGACCTCGACGACATCGCTGGCGAGGCCCGCAGAATCCGCGAGGTTCGTGCGCAACGAGGGGCGGCGGCGCGCGTCTTCGCGCGCGATGCATCTCTCCCCTCGCCTTGACGGGCCCTCTACTGACTGTATAGTTAGACCAACGGTCTACGAATCAACGACCCGTTCGCGGTCATCAACGAGGAGCAGTGCCATGCCTGCCACGCCAGAGTCGAGGGCCCGGACCCGCGCGTTCGCTCGCGTCATCGGTCCGTTCGTCCTCATCGTCCCGCTCATCATCGCCGTGCGTCTGCCGGCGATGGGCGACCTCGACATCTTCGCCCTGCCGATCGTCGTGTGGCAGTTCGGCGCGCTGCTGCTGGTCTCCGGGCTGATGATCATCGCCCACCATCAGTACTGGTCGAGCGGTCCGGCGATCGCGATCTCGCTGTTCGGCTGGTTCCTCGCGCTCCGCGGCCTCGCCCTGCTGGCGATCCCCGACGTTATGGCGCGCGGCGTGTCGGCGTCGATGACGATGGTGCCCGTGGCGCAGGCCGGGTTCGCCGCGCTCGCGGCCGTCGGCGCCTGGCTGACCTTCGTCGGCTACCTCGCCAGGGCTTACGCGCCCGAGCCGACACCCGCTCGCTGACACGCCAACCGCTCCGCCGACCTCGACCCTCTCCTCCGCGCCCTGCGTGGCGGCCCCGCCGGACGACCACGCCGCGCGGGAGGTGTTGCGCGTCAGCCCCATGCTAGCCTCGCTCGCGTGAGCTGGTTCGTCCCGCTGTACCTCCTCGGTCTGCTCGCGATCATCATCCCGGTGGCTCGACGCCACATCCGCGCGGACCGCGAAATGAAGGCGGTACTCACCAGCGGTGAACCTGCGTTCCCCTGGCGGCTGAACATGGCGGAGATCCGCGCGGCCCCCGAGCTGTGGCGCGAACGCCTGCGCGGCAAGGCGCGCTCGATCCACGCGGTCAGCATCCCGATCTTCGACGTGCCACACGGCGACTTCGGGACCGTGGACGACAGCCGGCCGAATTACTCGAGCTTCCTCGTCGACAGCCACGGAGAGCCGCACGACCTCGAGTCGAACCACCGGTGGGAGCCGATCGAGACCAATGCGAGCTGGCTGGCGCAGCTGCTCGAAGTACCGTTCGAGAGCCGGATCTAGCACTCCGCCGGCGGCACCGCGCCCCGGAGCGCGCCCGTGCGCCTCGCCGAGGCGGCCGCGAGCGCAGACGGCTGCGCACCGGCGAGCGCGGCCGCGTGCGCGAGAACGGATTCTTGCGCGCCCGGCCCGCCGCTGGCTATCGTCCGCGCCGATCGAGACTCTCATGACCGACTCGCGCGCCCGCACCCTGTTCACCGACCTCCGTACGTGGCTGTTCGCCCTCGCCCTCGCCCCGCTGGCCACGGCCTGCGGCGGCGACGAGGGCAAAGAAGAAGCCGGCGACGTCCCCGAGATCGACTGTGCCGAGTCCCCGGCGCCGAAGTTCTCGGAGATGTCGGCGGTGTGGAACAAGTGCACCACCTGCCACTCCTCGATGCTGACCGGAGCCTCTCGCGTGAACGCGCCCGTGGGCGTCGACTTCGACACCTACGCCACCGCCAAGACCCACGCCGCCACCGCGATGCACGAGGTGAACGAGGGCGCCATGCCGCCGGCCGGCCTGCCCGCCCTGTCCGCCGAGGAAGAGGACCAGCTGTACCGCTGGGCCAGCTGCGGCACCCCCGAGTGATCTGCCCCGAGGGGCATGCCCCTCGTGCCATGTTTTAATGGACATGCCCCTCGGGGCATGTCCTCAAGCGTTCCCGGCGCTGAACTTGAGGCCGACGATGGCGACCACCAGCATCGTCAGGAACACCACCCGCAGCGGCGCGACCGGCTCGCCGAGCAGCAGCATCCCGCCGATCGCCGCCCCGGCGGCGCCGATCCCGGTCCACACCGCGTAGGCGGTGCCGATCGGCAGCGACTTGCTGGCCTGGGCCAGGAGGACGAAGCTGGCGAGCAGGGCCACGACCGTCAGCAGCGTCGCGGTCGGCTTGTTGCGGACGTCGAAGCCGTCGCTCCATTTGAGGCCGAGAGCCCAGCCGACCTCGAGCAGGCCGGCGACGACGAGATACATCCATGCGGTGGACATGATGACGCGCTCCTTCTCGCGTCGTCTTGTCCTCACCGGGTACGGCGCACCTCGTCCGGGCCCGCGATGCGGGCGAAGTTCGGCTCAGCTTAGCCGCTCGGACCCGGCGGGCCCGGCCGGCGCGGCGTGAGGCAACTTCACCTGTCTTAACGTGCAGGCACGGCGCCTGCGGCGCGTCAGCCCGGCGGCACGAAGTTCTCGCAGGCCTGGTCGATCACCGCGATCGCGTCGTGGAAGAACGGCTGGAACGAGTCGGCGCAGATCTGGCCGATGCTGCCGTAGGTGAACATCTCGGCGAAGTCGATGATGCGGTGGGCGACCTCGGCCGCGCTGGCGCACTCGGGGTTCTCGGGGCCGATCAGGGCGAGGGTGACGATGTTGGTCTCGATCCCGCCCTTGAGCGCGACCAGCTCATTGAACCAGTCGGGCGGGTCGCCGGAAGAGCCGTCCTCTTCCTCGTCGGTGATGACGACCAGCACCAGGAGCGCGTCCTGGCGGACGAAGCCCTCGTTGCACGCGCCCGGCTGGCCCAGCTCGGACCCGAGCGCGCGCAGGGCCGCCTGCAGCGGCTTCTCGTTGCTGTCGCCGGAGGTGCCGACCTGGGCCGCGCAGGAGAAGCGGGTCCCGAGGTCGTCCTGCTCGGTCATGTAGCGCTTGCCGCTGACGTAGGGGCCGCAGTAGGCGTTGCTCGAGTTGCTGCCGTCGGTCTGGGTGATCAGCCCCCCGAGCACGCCGTCGCACGGGTTCTCGTTGCCCTCGTACTTGTCGGTCGAGACCACCCCGATGTGCAGGCTCTCCGCGTCCACCAGCTGTTGCTGGATCTCCTGCACGAAGCCCGGGAAGCTCGCCACCAGGTTGTCCTGCTCGTCCTTCATGCTCGACGAGTTGTCGACCACGAACAGCAGGTCGACCTTGAGGCACGCCTTCGGCTCGGGCGGCGGGCCGGCGTCGGGCGTCTTGCCGATGTCGAACTTCGGGCCGGCGCCCGACGGGTCGGGCGCGCTGCTGCCGTCGTCGCCGGTGGTGAGCGCGGTCGTGCCGGTGGCCTCGCCCGTGGTCGGCGCGGTGGTGGACGTCGCCTCGTCGGTGGTCGCCGGCAGCGAGCCCACGCCCGAGATGATCGCCGCGGTGGCAGAGTCACGGCGGCCGCCGTCGTCGGAGCAGCCGGAGAGCGCGAGCGAGGCGAGCGTGACGAGGGCTGCGGCGCGGAGCATGACGCGACGGTACGACCGCGGCGCGGCTCGCTCAAGCCGATCGCCACGTCGCGCACGACCGCCGCGCGATCGACCTGCAGTTCTCGGGTCGGCGCCGATTCACAGCTGCAGACCGCGGGCGCGGAGCTGCGGGCGAACAGCGTCCGGCTGGCGAAGGCGCGCCCGGGCCCCGACTGCGGGCCTCGGGGCTCGCGGGCCCCTCAGGCGGCGCGGCGGACCAGGTGGACCACGGCGAAGCGGGCGGCGTCGTCGGTCCACGCCTGGGTCAGCGTCAGACCTGTGCTGGAGGACATGTCTGAAAAGCCATCCAGCGTGTACTTGTGCGACAGCTCGGTCAGGATCGCCTCGCGGGCGCGGAAGCTGAAGCTGCGGCCGCCGACGCCGACGACCTGGTCGATCTTGCTGACCAGGTACATCTCGATGCGCGCGGCCGCCTCGTTGTAGACGGCGCGGTGGGAGAAGCGGCCGGGCTGGAACTCGCCGCCGAGCTCGCTGTTGATGCGGTGGAGCAGGTTGAGGTTGAACGCCGCGGTCACCATGTCGCGGTCGTTGTAGGCCGCCTCGAGCACCTGCTTCGACTTGACGAGGTCGATGCCGACCAGGGCGCCCTCGCAGCCGGGCGAGCGGGCGATGTTCCGCAGCAGCGCGGTGGCCTCGGCCGGCTCGAAGTTGCCGATCGTCGAGCCGGGGAAGTACACCAGGCTGCGGCCGAGGGCCCCGGCCGGCAGGGCGAACGGGCGGGTGAAGTCGGCGTGGAGCGGCAGGACCTTGAGCTTGGGGTACTCGCGCTGGATCGCCGCGCTGGCGGCCAGGAGCGGCTCGCGCGACACGTCGACCGGCACGTAGGCGGTGGCGTCGAGGTGGTCGAGCAGGAGGCGGGTCTTGATGCTCTCGCCGCTGCCGTACTCGACGATGATCCGGCGCGGGCCGACGGCAGCGGCCATCTCCATCGCGTGGTCGCCGAGGATCTCGATCTCGGCCCGGGTGGGGTAGTACTCGGGGGTCTCGCAGATCGCCTCGAACAGGCGCGAGCCGCGGGCGTCGTAGAAGTACTTGGACGGCAGGCGCTTGGCCGGGCGCGACAGGCCCTCGAGCACATCGGCGAGGAACCCGTCGGTCGGCGCCTGCGTCGCCTCATCGAGCGTGCGGGGGAGCGGTCGCATCATGCATCCTTGGTGAGTCGGATCCCCGTGAATGGCCACCGTGCCCGGGGCGGAAAGAAATTGCGGTAACTGGCACGCAAATGATCCTGCGGGGAAGCGCACGAACCGCCGCGGAGCACCATTTGGTTCGACATGAACTTGCCGTTGTATTCGCCGAGCGCGCCTTCCGGCGGGCGATAGCCGGGGTACGGCAAGTACGCGCTGGCCGTCCACTCCCACACGTCGCCGAACAGCTGCGTGGGCCGCCCGTCGCCTGATGGCGGCGGGTCCGCGGCGGTCGGGTGGAGGCGGCCCGACTCGACGAAGTTGCCGCGGACCGGGGCGCTCTCGGCCAGCGCCTCCCACTCGAATTCGGTCGGCAGGCGGGCGCCGGCCCAGCGGGCGAACGCGTCGGCCTCGTAGTGCGAGACGTGGACCACCGGCGCGTGCGGGTCGAGCGGGCGGGGGCCGCCGAGCGTCATCTGCCACCATGTCCCTTCGGACATGTACCAGTACAGCGGCGCCGTCCAGCCCTCGGCCTGGACCTGCGCCCAGCCGTCGGACAACCACAGCGCGCTGCGGCGGTAGCCGCCGTCGGCCACGAACTCGGCGTACTCCGCGTTCGTCACGCAGCGCGACGCCAGCGCGTAGGGCCGCAGCAGCGTCCGGTGGCGCGGGCCCTCGTTGTCGAAGTGGAAGCCGTCGCCGGCGTGGCCCGCCTCGCGCACCCCCGCGGGGCCCGGGCACCAGCGCAGCGGCGGCGCCGGGTGCGACGACGCCGGCGCCGCGCTCGTCCGCAGCCCCGGCCGCAGCGGGCTCTGGGCGACCAGGTGCAGCAGGTCCATCAAGATCAGCTCCTGGTGCTGTTGCTCGTGCTCGAGCCCCAGGCGCACCCGCTCGCCGAGCCACGGCGGCCCGTCCTGCGCCAGCAGCTCGTGCATCGCCGCGTCGACGTGGGCCCGGTACTGCAGCACCTCGGCGACGGTCGGCCGCGACAGCAGGCCGCGGCGCGGCCGGCTGAACTGCGGGCCCACGGCCTCGTAATACGAATTGAAGAGGACCTCGAACTCGGGGTGAAAGGGCCGGTAGCCGCGGCTCGCGGGGCCGAGCACGAAGGTCTCGAAGAACCACGTGGTGTGTGCCAGGTGCCACTTGGCCGGGCTCGCGTCCGGCATGCTCTGGACCACGAGGTCCTCGGCGGGCAGCCCGGCGACCAGCGCCTGCGTGGCCGCCCGCACGCCGGCATAGGCGGCGCGCACTCAGAACCTCCCGCCGAGGGCGACCCCGAAGCCCTGTCCCGAAGGACCTGCTCCCAAGTGCAGCTGGCCGCGGCGGGCCGTCTTCTTGCCCTGGCCGGTGTCCTGGCGCTCGAGCGTCTTGAGCTCGGCGCGCGAGGACAGGGCGTCGACGGCCATGAAGGCCGAGCCCGCCAGGCCGAGCCCGCCCGCCAGGCTGGTGACGCCGACGAAGCGCAGCGGCTCCTTGTCGCCGTACTGACCGATCAGCCACAGCGCGCTGAACACCACCGCGCCGGCGTAGAGGGCGTAGCCGAGGCCGCGCGCCCACAGCTTGCCGCGCACCCGCAGGTCGCGGCTGGTGCTGGCGCCGCCGATGGCGACGATCGGCGTGCCGAGCAGCGTCGTCGTCAGGCCGAGGCCGGCGTACATGAAGTGCTTCATGGCGAAGTCGCTCGGGTCGGTCTTGCCGGCGCGGCCGGCGTCGTAGATCACGCCCATCAGCATGCCCACCGCCGAGAAGCCGACTCCCACGCCGGCGCCCACGCGGGCCCACTCCGACGGCGTCGACTCGCGGCCCTCGGCGCACTCCCACGAGTTCTCGTGCACCGCCGTGACCGCCGCCAGCGGGGCCTGCTGCGCGCCGTTCTTCGGGTGCTGGTAGAACACCGCCGACTTGTCGGCGCGGGTGAAGGTCACGCACTCGCGGCCCGCGGTGCCGAGGATGATGAGCACCCGCCGCCCGGCCAGCCGCTGCCACTGCGCGTCGGTCACGGGCGCCGGGTAGTAACGCGGCATGTTGTCCGCCGCCGGCGCCGCTGCCGGGGCTTCGGCCGGCGCCGCGGCGTCGCCGGCGACCGCGTGGTGGATCAGCGTGACCTGTCCCCCGGGCAAGGGCCGATCGGACATGTCCGAAGAGACCTCCACTTCGACCGCCTCGGGCCCGGCGTATGCGCGCAGGCCGGCGGGCGGGGCGAGGGCGAGCGACACGACGGCGAGCGCGACGAGCATGGCCACAGTCTACACGGCCTTGGGCGGCGCCTGCAGCAGGGCCTCGACGACCCGCTCGAGCTTCATGCCGCGGCTGCCCTTGACGAGCAGGGCGCCTGGTCGCTCGGCGAACGCGGCGCGGACGGCCGCGACGAGGTCGGAGACGCAGAGGCCGGCGTGCCAGGACGCGATCCCGCCGGCCTTGGCCGCGTCGGCGGCGGCCTGCGACAGCGTGCCGAAGGTGAACAGGGCGTCGAGCTTCAGCGCCGCCGCCAGGCGACCGACCTCCGCGTGCAGCTCCGGCCCGCGCTCGCCCAGCTCGAGCATGTCGCCGATCACGGCGGCCAGCGGCCCCGGCCGCGACGGGCGCAGCGCCGCGAGGCTGTGCAGCGCCGCCGTGACCGAGCCGGGGTTGGCGTTGTAGTTGTCGGCGATCAGCAGGTGGTGCTCGTCGAAGTGGAGCACCCGGCCGCGATCGCCGACCGGCTGGACCGCCTCGAGCGCCTCGATCATCGGCCCGACCGGGCAATTAAGGTGGAGCCCGACCGCCAGGGCGGCCGCCGCGTTGCGGGCGTTGTGGGCCCCGAACACCCGCAGGCTCAGGCGGATCTCCTCCTCCCCGCCGCCCGGCAGGTGCAGGCGCAGGGTCGCGTGGGTGCGCTCGTCGAGCTCGACCCCGACGATGCGCACGGCCGCGTCGGGACCTTCCCCGAAGCGCAGGATCGAAAGGCCAGGCGGGAAGTGGGGCGGGAGCAGCGGCTCGTCGTCGGGGACCACCGCGACGCCGCCCGGTCGGACGTGGCGCAGCGGCTCGGCCTCGGCGGCGGCGATCGCCTCGAGGCTGCCCATGAACTCGAGGTGCTCGAGCGCGACGCTGGTGATGACCGCGACGTCGGGCCGCACCACCGCGGCCAGGCGCTCGTTCTCGCCGGGCGCGCTCATCCCCAGCTCGAGCACGATCGCCTCCGGGTGATCGGGCCCGTTGAGCAGCGACAGCGGCACCCCGAGATGATTGTTGAGGTTGCCGCGGGTGGCCAGGACCCGGCCGTGGCGGCTGCGGAGGACCGCCTCGATCAGCGCGCGGGTGGTCGTCTTGCCGTTGCTGCCGGAGATCGCCACCACCGGGCCGCGGCAGCGGTCGCGGGCGGCGCGGCCGAGCACCGTCAGGGCCGCGAAGGTGTCGGCGACCTCGATCACCGTGACCGTCGGGTCGTCGGGCAGCGGGTGCCCTGGCGCCTGCAGGACCGCGGCGGCGCCGGCCCGGATCGCGTCGGGGATGAACGCGTGGCCGTCGCGGGCGGCGACGATCGGCACGAACAGGCCGCCGGGCACGGGGTCGCGGCTGTCGACGAAGGCGCCGCGGATCTCCCGCGAACCGGCGCGGAGCAGCGCTCCGCCGGTGGTCGCCGCCAGGGACTCGGGGGTGAAGTGCACGCAAGACCGTTAGCACCCCGACGCGTCGGCGCGCCAATCTTCGGCTCGGCCCGCCGCGGCGGCTGCGCAGCGGGTCGGCGGCGGGTCGAGGGCGCGAGGCCACCGGGGCCGCGGAGCCGCGACGGGGCGAGCGTCCCCCGCCCGGTCGGTGCGGTCGCGGCGGGCGCCGCCTCCGATTTGTCCCATCACATGTCGTAAGGGACATGTCCCATCGGCCCGATGCTGCACAGGCGGGCGCGGCTGCGTGGTCGGCTGCGGCCCTGGCTCGCGTTCGCCCGCAGCCGCATGCTGCGCGTCGTCGCGCGGCTGCGTCGCAGGCGTCACGGGTCCGTGGCCGCGTTGACGCCGGGTCATGCTAGCCTCGTGGATGGGCCACCCCATGCACACGCTGGTGCTCGATCCCGGCTTCCTGCCGATCAAGGTCATCTCGTGGCGGCGTGCCCTGTGCCTGAGCTTCCTCGACAAGGTCGAGGTCCTCGCCAGCTACGAGCGCGAGGTCAGGACCGTCAACCACAGCTACCCCACCCCCTCGGTCGTCCGGCTCTTGCACGCCGCGCGCCCGGGCCCGCAGGTGGTCCGGTTCTCGCGCAAGAACGTCTATCTGCGTGACAACCATCGCTGTCAGTACTGCGGCATTCAATACAGCGACCACGAGCTGACCCTCGACCACGTGGTCCCGCGGGTCGACGGCGGCAAGACCACCTGGACGAACGTCGTCACCGCGTGCGGCGCCTGCAACCGGCGCAAGGGCGGGCGCACCCCCGAGCAGGCCGGCTTGCCGCTGCGCACCCGCCCTGCCCGGCCCAAGTGGACCCCGCTGACCCTGGCCCAGCGCCTCCCGTTCCACGACGTCCCCGAGGCCTGGCGGGCCTGGCTCGGCGCCGCGTGAGGCCGCACCTGTCTCGCGGGACAGGTCGCTCTCGCGGTCGAGCCCGGTCGCCCCGCCGCCATGGCCGCCGCGGCGCAGGGCCCGCCGCGTCGACGCGCTGGATCATGAGCTGTCCCGAAGGATATCTCGCCTTCGCGCCGGGCCGAAGCCGCGCCATCGGACAGTGAGCTGACAGGCCCGTGGGACCGGCGCGTTCACATCGCCCGCCGCGGCCGCCACGTGTCCAAAAGACCGCCGAACCCCGGGTTCGCCGCCATGCCCTCGGCGAGCCCGACGCGACTGCAAGGTCATGTCCCGAAGGACAGCCTGGTGTCAGCCCGGGATCGTCGTCATGCACTCGGTGAGCGGCCCGGCGAGGCCGCTCCAGCCGTTGTAGCCGCCGTTGAAGTCGTAGTCGGGGCCGGTGACCAGCGGCCGCGAATTGGAGAAATCGTCGAGGTCGACCTGCATCAGCTCGGCGCCGGTCTCGTCGTCGCCGGAGCTGAGGATGTAGAGGCGCGGCTGGAGATCGTCGAACAGCGGCCCGCCGAGCGCGTGGATCCCCCACGTCCCGTCGGTGTCGGCCTGCTGCATGCCGGTGCCGGTCGTGTAGTCGATCTGCCACAGGTTGCTCGAGTCCATGGCGAAGCCGAGGCTGTCGCTGACCTCGCCGTCGACGATGCCGGGCGACATGTCGTCGATGTCGGCGACCGACGCGTTGCCGAGGTCGGTGATGACCTCGAACGCCAGGTCGCCCTGCAGGTACGCGCCGGTGAAGCGGAGCAGGCGGTTGCCCACGTTGCTCGACACGTCCTCGCCGGTGTCCATGAGATAGACCCGGCCGTCGCAGTCGGTGTAGAGCGCCTCGACGCGGATCGGCTGGTCCTGGCCGTCGTTGGGCACGACGCCGAGCAGCGTCGCCTGGGCCGGCGTGTTCTCGGTGGTCGGCGGGTCGGCGACGTGGAAGATCTGGGTCCCCTCGGCCGACTCGCGCGAGCCGATCAGCGAGCCGTCCTCGAGCATCGTCAGGCCGTTCTGGCCGAACACGAGCGGCTCGTCGGCGACCAGCTCGTTGCTGACGAGGGTGACCACCGAGCCGTCGGCCGGATCGATCTCGATGTACACGAGATAATTTTCCACGGAGTACCACAGGTTCGGCGAGTCCCACAGGCCGTTGCCGCCGGTCGTCTCGGTGGTCGTCGTGTCGGTCGTCGTCGTGGTCGTCGTCGTCGCGTCGGTCGTCGTCGTGGTCGTCGACGTCGTCGCGTCCGTGGTCGGCAGCGCCTCGGTGGTCGGGTCGGTGGTGGTCGTCGTGCTCGCGTCGCCGGTGCCGAGCGTGGGGTCGGTCGCGGTCGTCGTCTCGCCGTCGCCGGTGGTGTCGTCGGGGCCGGTCGTCAGCGTCGTCGCCGTCGACGCGTCGGACACCGCCGCGGTGTCCGTCGAGGCCGGGTCGCCGGGATTGCAGGCGAAGAGGCCGAGCGGAGCGGCGAGGAGGGAGAGGAGCGCGGCGCGAGTCGAGTAAGTCATCGGCAAGAAATTCACCTCGTTCGAGACGGTCACCCAGTGTCGCGGCGCCCGCCCGGCTTGTCCAGGCAGGCGCATGTCGGCCGCGGGCGCAGGTGCCCGCACCGCGCCGCGACTTTGCGGGCACGCGCGCGCGCTCCGGCGCTCGCCGATGCACGCAGTCGGTCCCGCCGGAGCTCGCGAATGCGTCCGCACCGACGCGCGAGCTATCCCACGAAACATGACCTGGAGGACATGCTCTTCGGAGCATGCCCCAGGCGCTGTCGGCGTTCTTCCGCGGTTCGCCCCCGCCCGCGCTGTTTGTGGTCGATTCCCCGACGTCCTCGCGTGACGCTCGTTCCTCTGCGCTGCCCGCCACCTCGTGCGGCTCATCGGCCGTCGGCATTCGCTGGTCAGCGATCGATCTTCCGAGCTCACGCGTCACGCTCGCGCATCGACGATGCAACGGGTCGCCGCACGACCTGCGCCTCTCGTCCGCTCATGCCGCGCATCGGTCGTCGACATTCGCCGTCCGCGCTCGCGCGTCCGCCCATCGCGCTCGCGCATCGACGATGCGGCGGGTCGTCGCACGACCTGCGTCACGCGTCCGCTCGTGTCGCTCATCGATGGTCGACATTCGCCGTCCGCGCTCGCGCCCCACCCATCGCGCTCGCTCGCCGACGATGCGGCGGGTCGTCGCACGACCTGCGTCACGCGTCCGCTCGTGTCGCTCATCGATGGTCGACATTCGCCGTCCGCGCTCGATCGTCCGCCCTCACCCATCGCGCTCGCTCGCCGACGATGCGGCGGGTCGTCGCACGACCTGCGTCACGCGTCCGCTCGTGTCGCTCGTGGGCATTGCGGGTCTGTGTTCGATCTTCCGGCCTGCGTATCGCGCACCTGCGTCGACGACGATGGCGGCGACTCGCGACTCATCGGCTCGCGCTCGTCGGTCCGCGATCGATCTTCCGAGCTCATGCCTCGCTCGCTCGTCGTCGACCTGCGCTGTGCGTCCGCTCGTATCGCTCGCCGGCCTCGGCGTTCACCGGTCCGTGATCGATCTGCCGACCCGCGCATCGCGCTCGCGCAGCCGTTGTCGCGAGGGCGCCGCGAACCTGACGCGAGTTCGCCGCTTCGCGTGCGAGTCGGCGCGCGGTCTCGCTCGATCACGCCCCAGTCGCCCCTGCGACGTGCGCTGGCTCATTTTTGACAGTGAAAATCATTTTCACTATTAACTCCACCTCATGACGAACAAACAAGCGGTGGACCTCGGCGACGTCAGCGAGACGCTCATGATCCCGCTGTGGTGTCGGGCGATCGAGACCGGGCGGAGGCGGCCGATCCTCCGCGACCCGCGGGCGCAGGAGATCGTCGCGCAGCTGGACTACGACTTCGAGCGGCGGTTCGCCTCGCAGCGTGACCTGGCCTTTCGGGCATGTCTGCGCACCGTCATGTTCGACCGGTGGGTCCACGAGTTCCTGCGCATGCACCCGGGCGGCACGGTCGTCGAGATCGGCACCGGGCTCAACACCCGGTTCGAGCGGGTCGACAACGGCGCCCTGCGGTGGTTCGACGTCGACCTGCCCGACTCCCTGGCGCTGCGGCGGCGGTTCTTCAGCGACACCGCGCGGCGGCGCATGGTCGTCGGCGCGTTCGGTGACGACGACTGGCTGGCCCAGCTCGGCTCGGCCGGCGACGGCCCGTTCCTGTTCATCGCCGAGGCCGTCCTCGTCTACCTGACCGAAGAGACAGTCCGCCGCGGCCTCAACGCGATCGCCGCCGCCTACCCCGGCAGCCAGTTCGTGCTCGACACCATCACCCCGCGGGCGATCGCCAGCCAGGCGCGGCGGATGATGCAGACCTACCGCGCGCCGTTCGTGTGGGGCTGCGACGACCCGCGCACGATCGAGGCCTGGGGCCGCCACCGCTGCCTCGACTCGATGACCATGCTCGACCTCCCGGCCGAGCTGCGCCGCCGCGTCCCGCTCAAGCACCGCCTCGCCTTCTCCTACCTGCGCGCGCGCAAGCCCGAGCTCCTGCGCTCACACGCCCTCCACCGCTTCGAGCTGCGCCCGCCCGCCTCCGCGTGAGCGGACGCGCGAGCGGACGCGCGAGCGACGAACTCCGGAACATGCCCTTCGGGACATCTCGAGCGTGAGGTGACGCCTGGCTCTTCGGCCAGGCGTCAGCCGCCGGCGTCGCCTCGCTTCGGCCCACCCCTCGCATCGCCACCCCATCACGCCGCTCACCTCCACGCCGGCGCGCGCGACTCGCTCGCGCCACGAACCTCGCGCCTGCTCACGTCGCGGCCCCTTGTCGTCGACGTGCAGCGCCTCTGCGGCCGTGGCGAGCGCGAGCGCATCGACATGTCCTTCAAGACATGTCATCCGCAGCCGTGAGCCATACACCCCGCGCGATCGCGCGTTGCGACGTCGAAGCCGGCGGCGCGAGGGAGTTCACGGCAACGTCACGATTCTGAATATCAAAATCCTACTAGTGCGGCGCAAAACCCCCTGAGAATTCTCTCCCAAGCCGGTTACGTTTAATTTTGAAAATCATTATCTCTTAACTCTACCTTCCGACGCATGCGAACGACCTTGCGACGACCCTTCGGTGGCCTGCTGTCCGCGGCGTGTCTGCTCGCGTGCGGCACCACCAACTCGCCGGCGGACGAGACCGGGACCGGAGCGACCGCGACGGTCGCGGACACCAGCACGGGCGCGAGCACGGCCGCGAGCACCGACGCCGCCACGGACGCGAGCACCGACGCCCCGAGCACCGGCCAGCCGACCACGGGCGGCACCTCCGAGCCCGGCGAAGCGCAGTGTCAGGCCGACCTGCAGGACTGCCCCGACGGCTTCAAGTGCGTGCTGCGGCGCGGCGCCGCCGACTGGGAGTTCGTGTGCTTGCCGGTCCAGGGCGACAACGGGGCCGGCGACGGCTGCCACCACGACGGCGTGATCGCCGGCACCGACGACTGCGACGAGGACTCGTGGTGCATCGGCTCGTTCGACACCACCGGCGCGCCGTGGGATGGCCTGTGCTACCCGCTGTGCGTCGGCGACGTGTGCGGCACCGACGAGCGCTGCGTCTCGATCGGCGCGCTGCCGGTGTGCGCCCCGATCTGCGACCCCCTGCTGGCCGTCGGCTGCACCGCCGAGGAGGCCTGCATCTACCGCGAGCCCGAGGGCTTCGTCTGCTTCCCGCAGGGTGTCGACGGCCACGACATCGGCGAGGACTGCGAGACCGCGATCGCCTGCGCCCCCGGCCTACACTGCTCGCAGCGCGTCGTCGGCTGCCCGCCCGACTCGTACTGCTGCACCGACTACTGCGACACCCAGAGCGCCGACAACACCTGCGCCGCCCAGGGCATGGGCGCCACCTGCGAGGCGATCGGCGCCACCGACCCCGAACAGGCCCACGTCGGCGCCTGCGTGATCCCGGAGTGAGCCATGACCGCGCGCGCACAACCACGACTGGGTGAGCGAGACGACGCGGCGTTCGAGCCCGCCAGCCGGGCGCTGCTCAGCGCCCTCCTGCGCGAGCTCGACGGCTGGACCGTCGTGCGGGCGCCGGGCCGCGAGTGGCTCCGCCTCGACATGCCGGCCCAGGGCGGCGCCGTCGAGGTCCCGCTGGCCCGCCCCGCCGGGGTCGGCCGGATCGCCGGCGGCCAGGCCTGCTGGCGCGACGCCGCCGGCGCCAGCGAGCCGCTGCCGCTCGCGCGGCTGATCGCCCGCCTGGTCGAAGAGCCAGGTATCGCCGCCGCGCTCGGCCTGTCCTCCGGGCCAGGTCTCGATCGCTTCGTCGCCCGCGTGCGCGCCAGCGCGGCCAACCTCGAGGCCACCGTCGCCGCCCGCGCCGGCGACCTCGACGCCCTGTTCACCGGCCCGCTCGGCTTCATCGCCGCCGAGCAGGGCCTCCTGCTCGGCCACTCCGTCCACCCGGCCCCGCGCCTGCGCGAGGGCGTGGGCGACGGCGACGAGGCGCTGGTGCCCGAGCTGCGCGGGTGCACGCCGCTGAGCGTGTGGGCCGTCCGCCGCGAGCGCGTCCTGCACGGCGGCGACGATCCGCTGTCACTGTTGTCGCGCCTGGTCGCCAGCGATCTCGCGTGGGCCGCCCAGGCCGCGACCATCGGCCCCGAGTTCGTGCTGCTGCCGCTGCACCCGCTGCAGCACCGCGCGCTGCTCGACGATCCGTCGCTGGAAGCAGGCCGTCGCCGCGGCGAGCTCGCCCCGCTCGGCCCGCTCGGCCGCGCGTGGTCCGTGACCTCGTCGCTGCGCACCCTCCACGCCGAGGGCGCGCCGTTCATGCTCAAGCAGTCGCTGCCGGTGCGCCTGACCAACTCGCGCCGGACCCTGTCGCTGGCCGAGCTCGACCGCGGCCTGCTGCTCGGCCGCGTCCTCGGCGACACCGACGCCCCGCTGCCGCGCCACCCCGACTTCCACATCCTGCGCGAGCCGGCGTGGTTCGGCCTGCGCGACGACCAGAATCAACCTGGCCCTTCGGTCAGCTTCTTCGCCCTCCGCGACAACCCGTTCCGCGCCGACGAGCCGGCCGAGATGCTGGCCACCCTGCTGCAGGACGACCCTCGCAGCGGGCGCAGCCGGCTCGCGCTCCGCCTCGAGCAGGCCGCGGCCCGGCTCGGCGTCCGCGCGATCGCCCTCGCCGAGCGGTGGTTCGAGCGCTACCTCGCCGTCGTGTTCGCGCCGATCGTCGCCGCCCAGGCCGAGCTCGGCCTGCTGCTCAGCGCCCACCAGCAGAACCTCGTGATCGGCCTCGCCGACGACGGCCTCACCCCGGCGCGGGCGTGGTTCCGCGACGCCCAGGGCACCGCCTACACCGACCTGGCCCTGCGCCGCCACGGCGAGCGCGTCCCCGGCCTCGAGCGGGCGATGTTCCGCTCGCCGCTGGCCGAGCGCGTGTGGGCCTACTCGGTCGTCATCAACGGCGTGTTCAACACCGTCGCCTCGCTGGCGATGATCCCCGGCCTCGACCAGGGCCTCCTGCTCGAGCACCTGCGCGCCTGCCTGCTCGGCCTGCGCGCGCAGGAGCCCGCCGACCCGCGCGCGATCGACTACCTGCTGCGCTCGCCGCAGCTGTGGACCAAGGCCAACGTGCGCTGCTTCGCCAGCGGCGTCGACGAGGTCTCGCTCGCCGACCCGCTGACCATCTACCGCCCGATCGCCAGCCCCCTGCACCGCCCGCCCGCGGAGCTGCCCGAACCGACCTCCGGCCGCGCCGCCGACTTCGCCGGCGGCGACGCCCAGGTCGAGCTCACTCGAGTCACGCCTTCGCAGTTCAGCGGGCGAGTCGACGCGAGGCACTTCACGCTCGACCTGGCCGACGGCCACGCCACGATCGCGTGGCAAGACTTCGACGAGCGCGCGCGCGACCTGGTGAGCGATCGCCTGTTCACCGGCCGCCTCGGCCTGCGTCACCTCGCACATGTCCATCAGGACAGGCGCGAGATCGTCGCCCGCGAGGCCTTCTATCAGCGCCCGCTGTGGCACCACCGCGGCGAGCGACCGCCGGAGGCCACGCCTCTCACCCGGACCGGCGCGATCGTCCACCCGCTGCGCCAGGACGACGGCGAGTCGCTGCTCTACCGCCGCCACTGCGCGGCCATCGATCGCACCTTCAGCCTGCGCCGCTTCGATCCGTCGCGCGACCTCGAGCTCTTCTGCGCCTGGATGAACGACCCGGTGGTCGCGCAATTCTGGGAGCAGGCCTGGCCGCGCGCGCAGCTGGCCGACTACATCGACCAGCGCCTCGCCGACCCGCACACGATCCCCGCTCTCGGCTACTTCGACGATCGCCCGGTCGCCTACTACGAGATCTACTGGGCCAAGGAAGATCGGCTGGGCCCCCACTACGCGGCCGACGACTTCGACCGCGGCTTCCACATGGCGATCGGCGACTCCGAGGTGCGGCACCGCGGCTGGGGCCGGCAGTGGTTCCTGTCGATGGCGCACTACCTGTTCCTCGACGACCCGCGGACCCAGCGTCTCGTCGGCGAGCCGCGCGTCGATCAGGCCCGCGTGCGCAACTGGGCCAACAGCACCCCGTGGGAGGAGTGGGGCGAGGTCCGCTTCCCGCACAAGACCGCCGTGTTGATGGTGCTCACCCGCGAGCGCTTCTTCGCCACCTTCGAGGGCTAGTGTCGTGAACCCCGGCGAGACATCCGAATGGCGTGACCACGCCCGCCTGGCCGGCCGAAGGCGCCTGGCGCAGGCGATCGGCGAGCTCAGCTTCGAGGGCCTGCTCCACCCGCGCGCCCTCGGCGGCGATCGCTGGGCGCTCGACCTGTCCGAAGAGACATCTTACAAATTCACCGCCCGGCCCAGCGCCTGGGGCGGCCTGCACGTCGAGGCCGAGGGCATCACCCGCCGCGTCGGCGACGGCCCCGAGCTGCCGGCCGAGTCGCCGGTGCAGCTGATCCTCGACGCTCGCGCCACCCTCGGCGTCGCCGCCGACGCGCTGGCCGAGTTCCTCGAGGAGCTGCACAACAGCCTGCTCGCCGAGACCAACCAGTGCGCGCGCCTGGCGACGCTGCGCGCGCCGCAGATCGCGGCGCTGTCGGGCGCGGCGCTCGAGCAGCACCTCGACGGTCACCCCAAGCTCGTCGCCCACCGCGGCC
Organism: Nannocystis punicea; assembly: GCF_026965555.1. Lineage (GTDB taxonomy): Bacteria > Myxococcota_A > Polyangia > Nannocystales > Nannocystaceae > Nannocystis > Nannocystis punicea. The sequence goes on from NZ_CP114040.1 coordinate 10,019,835, forward strand.
GCGTCGGCTGGGGCGTCGCCGACCTCGCCGCCTACGCCCCCGAGTCGGTCGCGCGCCTCCAGCTGCACTGGCTGGTCGTCGCCCCCGAGCTCGCACGCTGCAGCGGCGCTGCCGGGCCCGGGCAGCTGCAGCTCGTCGACGAGAGCTGCGACGCCGAGGCCCGCGCCCGCCTGCTCGAGCAGCTGCACGCGCGCGCCCCCGGCCTCGCCCAGGCCGGCGTGCTGGTCCCGGTGCACCCGTGGCAGTGGCAGCACCACCTCGCCGCCCAGCACATCGACGCCCTCACCCGCGGCGCGATCGTCTCGCTCGGCCAGTTCGGCGACGCCTACGCCCCGCGCCTGTCGATCCGCACCCTCGCCGACGCCTCGCGCCCCGAGCGGGCCGACGTCAAGCTGGCCCTGACGATCCTCAACACCTCGTGCTGGCGCGGCCTGCCCGGCGAGCACGTCGAGCAAGGCGTCGGCATCGGCGCCGCGCTGCGCCGACGCGTCGACGGCGACGCCCGCCTGCGCGCCGTCCACGTGCTCGGCGACCTCGGCGGCGTGCACGTGCCGCAGCCCGAATTCGAGGCCCTCGGCGCCGCCCCCTACCGCCTGCGCGAGCAGCTGGGGGCCATCTGGCGCGAGAGCGCGAACTCTCGCCTCGGCCCCGAGGAGCGCGAGGTCCCGGCCGCCGCGCTGCAGCAGACCGACCTGCACGGCGACCCGCTGCTGCGCACGTGGGTCGAGCAGAGCGGCCTCTCGATCACGAAGTGGCTGCGCGCGCTGTTCGAGCGGACCGCGGTGCCGCTGTACCACCTGCTGTGCCGCCACGGCATCGGCGTGATCGCCCACGGCCAGAACCTCGGCCTGGTGCTGCGCGCCGGCCTGCCGACGGCGATCCTGCTGCGCGACGTCCACGGCGACGTCCGCCGCGCGGCCGACGACCGCTTCGATCACGAGCCGGCGCTGCGCGGCCTGAAGCCGCTGCCGGCCGGGCAGATCGTGCACGACCTCTACACCGGCTACTTCGTCAGCGTGCTGCGCTTCGTCGCGCCGCTGTGCGAGCGCAGCTTCGGCCTGCCCGAGCGCGAGTTCCTGCGCGTGCTGGCCGGCGTCCTGCGCGACTACTGCGACTCCGTGCCGCGCGAGGCGACGGCGGGCTTCGATCTGTTCCGTCCCGAGATGGAGCGGATCTGCCTCAACCGCGCCCGTCTGCGGATCGGCCACGGCGGCGGCGCGACGCGCCCGCTGCCGGCGCTCGGTCCCCCGCTGCACAATCCGTTGGTGAGGGAGGTGGACCATGAACGATGAGATCGATCTGGCTGGCGTGGGCGTCGGGCCCTTCAACCTCAGCATCGCGGCGCTCGCCGACGAGCTGCCCGAGCTGCGGGCCCGCTTCTTCGAGAAGCGCGAGCGCTTCGCCTGGCACCCGGGCCTGCTCTTCCGCGGCTCGCGGATGCAGACCTCTTTCTTGAAGGACCTGGTCACCGCGGTCAGCCCGACCAGCCCGCACTCCTTCATCAACTACCTGGTCCAGCACGGCCGCTTCCACGCGTTTTTGGCCGCCGAGAGCTCGGCGATCGAGCGGCTGGAGTTCGCCGACTACCTCGGCTGGGTGGCGGGCCGGCTGTCGTCGCTGCGCTTCGGCGTCGAGGTCCGCGACGTTGCCCCGGTGCCCGGCGGCTTCGAGCTGCGCCACGACCGCGGCCGCACGCACGCGCGCCACGTGGTCCTCGGGACAGGTCGCGTCCCGGCCGTGCCCGAGTGCGCGCGGGCCCACCTCGGGCCCAACTGCTTCCACGCGATCGACATCCTCGCGCGACCGTTGCACCTGCAAGGAGCGCGGGTCGCCGTGGTCGGCGGCGGCCAGACCGGCGCCGAGGTGGTGCTCGAGCTGCTGCGCGGCGCCTGGGGCGAGGTCGCCGAGCTCAGCTGGGTCTCGCGCCGCCTCAACTTCGAGCCGCTCGACGAGAGCCCGTTCACCAACCACCTGTTCACGCCCGGCTTCGTCGCCGCCTTCCACGAGCTCGACCGCCCGCGCCGGCAGTCGCTGCTGGCCCGCCACAAGCTGGCCGGCGACGGCATCTCGCTGTCGACCCTGCGCGAGCTGCACGACCGCGTCTACCAGCTCACCGCCCTGCGCTCCGGCCCGCGGGTCGAGCTGCTGCCGGGCCGCGAGCTGCAGTCGCTGACCCCGCGCGGGACTGGCTTCGAGCTGGACGCCCGCAACAACCTCGACGGCGAGCACGAGTCGGTGGTCGCCGACACCGTGATCCTCTGCACCGGCCTGCGCGAGCACCTGCCGCCGTGCATCGAGTCGCTCCTGCCCGAGCTCGAGCGCGACGAGCACGGCGGCCTGCAGGTCGACGCCAACTTCGAGCTGCGCCGCCGGCGGTCCGGCGACGGTCGGCTCTACATCGTCAACGGCGGCCGCACGACCCACGGGATCGCCGAGTCGCAGCTCAGCCTGATGGCCTGGCGCTCCGCGGTGATCCTCAACGACGTGCTCGGCCGGCGCCGCTTCGCCGTCGAGCAGGAGCGCGAGCTGGTGCGCTGGCGCGCCCGCCCGCGCGAGGACGCGAGGTCGCGATGACCGACGCCCCGCGCAAGTCGGGCGCGCCCGCGCAGTTCGGCCTGGTCGTGCTCGCCGGCGTGGGCGCCGTCGCGCTCACCTGGCTGGTCGCCCGCGCCTGGCCCGACCTCCCGGTCGAGCGCGCCACCGTCGCCAGCGTCGCCTTCATCCCGATCTGGACCCTCCTCGCCCTCGCCCTGCTCACCTGGCGTCGCCGCGCCGCGCCGGGCTCGGGTCGGCGGCGCCTGTTCGCCGTCCACCGCGGCCTCGGCGGCGCGCTGGCGCTCGTGGCCATGCTGATCTTCGGCTCCGGCGTCGGCGCCGTGCTCGACCGCGCCCTCGCGCGCTGGCAGGTCGTCCACGCCCCGGCCGCCGACGTCCCGCCGGTGACCGAGCAACCGCTCGACGCGGTGCTGTCCGGCCTGCTCGCCGCCCACCCCGACCTGGTCCGCAGCGAGCTCTCGCTCCACCCCGCCGCGCCCGAGCACCCGTGGATCGAGGTCGTCTACTTCGGCCCCACCCGCGAGCCGGTCCGCGTCGACTTCGACCCCCGCAGCGGCGCCCGCGTGGCCGAGGGCCGCGGCCCGCTGTGGGTCGTCCGCGAGCTCCACCGCCGCCTCCTGACCCAACCCCTGCTCGGCGAGACAGTGCTCGGCCTGCTCGGTTTCGCCCTCGCCCTCATCCTCTGCACCGGCCTCGCCACCCGCCGCGACTGGCTGCGCAACCTCGTCCGCAGGCGCCGCCCGGCCCAGCCGCTGGCCATGCGCATGCACCAGTGGGTCGGCTTCTTCACCCTGCCTGCGGCCCTGCTGTGGGCGTGGACCGGCGCCCTGTTCGGCCTGACCCTGATCGTCGTGCCGATCGTCGGCGGCGCGGCCTACGGCGGCGACCGGCCCGCCTTGATGCGCGACGTCCTCGCCAGCGATCGCCCGCCGCTGGTCGACACCGCCGTCCCGCGGCCCGACCTTCAGCGCGCGCTCGCGGCCCGCTGCCCCGTCGTCGACGAGCACCTCGCCGACGCCGAGGTCCACCAGCTGCGCGTGCGTCACCCCGGCCTCGCCAGCGGCACGGTGCGGGTCGACCTCGAGGGCGACGGCCTGTTCGAGCGCGGCTCCTTCACCCGCGCGGCCGACGGCGCCCTGCGGGACTGTCGCGCCCTGCCCGCGGCCGGCGCCGGCCTGCAGGCCTTCATGGCGACGATCGTGCTGCACTACGGAGAGTGGGGCCCGGCGTGGCTGGTCGACCTCGCCTACGTCCTGCTCGGCGCCGGCCTCGTGGCCCTCTCGTGGCTCGGCGGGGCCCTGCTGGCCCGCCGGCGCGAACGCGACGGCGAGGCTCGCTCCGCCGAGCGCCTGCGTCGCTGGCTGTACGGCCTCGGCTACGGCCTGCCGCTGGCCACCGCCGCGCTGCTGCTGCTCTCGCGCGTCCCGGCGCTCGCGCGCGCCGAGGACCTCGCCCTGCGCGTGTTCGTGGCGGTGCTCGTGCTCGCGTTGCTGCTCGCGCGAACCATCTCACGCGCCCCCGTCCTCCTTCACGGCGCCCTCGTCGTCCTGCTCGCCGCCGTCCCGCCCGCCGGCTGGCTCGTCGCCGGCGTCGTCCCGGGCCCCGTCGAGGTGGTGCTCGTCGTCCTCGCCTTCGCGCTCCTGAGCCTGCGACGCCCGCTCGCGCCTGCTTGACCGACGCGGCACGCCCGCGCGGCCCCACCGCGCGCGTTGCCGGGTGCTCGTCGCCCTCACCGTCGCGGCCCTGTCGCGAGCATTCCCGGTGCTCGGCGTCCTCGCCGTCGCGGCCCTGCCGCGAGCATTCCCGGTGCTCGGCGTCCTCGTTGTCGCGGCCCTGTCGCGAGCATTCCCGTGCTCGCTGTCCTCGCTGTCGCGGCCCTGTCGCCAGCATTCCCGGTGCTCGGCGTCCTCGCTGTCGCGGCCCTGCCGCGAGCATTCCCGGTGCTCGCTGTCGCGGCCCTGCCGCACGCCTTGCCCGGTGCTCGTCGCAGCGACCTCGCGGCCTTGCCGCGGGCATCGCCGGGTGCTCGTCGTCCTCGCTGTCACGCCCTGCCGCACGCGTTGCCGGCCGTTCACATCGTCGCGCTCCTGGACCTGCGGCGACCACCGCCCGCGCCTGTTCGATCTGTAGCGACAGGCCCACGCGGCCCTGCCGCACCCGTCGGCGGTAGATGCCTGTCGACCTCGCCGTCGCTGTCGTGGTGACGGCTCCGCGTTCACCTGCCCCGGTGCACCGACATCGACGCGCGGCCGACCCGCCTGCATTCCCCGATCGGCGGACGCGGCCCGGGCGCCGGCGAGAGGCGCGTTCGGCGAATAGTTGCGCCGCCGGGGCCTGGCATGGCAAGCCGGCTCGCGACGTGCTGTACCAACTCCTATTCGCGCTCCACGACGACGTGAGCTGGCTGAGCTGGCTGAACGTCCTGCGCTACACGTCCACGCGGATCCTGGCGGCCACCCTGACCGCCCTGGTCCTGTCGCTGATCCTCTACCCGTGGTTCATCCGCACCCTGCAGAAGATCCAGCTCGGGCAGGTCGTGCGCGACGACGGGCCCAAGTCGCACTTCTCCAAGCGCGGCACGCCGACGATGGGCGGCAGCCTGATCCTCTTCTGCCTCATCATCCCCACCGTCCTGTGGTCGGACATGAGCAACGGCTTCGTCCTGCTCGCCACCGCGGTCACGGCCGGGTGCGGCGTCATCGGCTTTGTCGACGACGCCCTGAAGATCCGCAAGAAGCACTCCGGCGGCCTGCCCGGCAAGATGAAGCTGCTGCTGCAGTTCCTCATCGCCGGCGCCGCGGTCTGGTACCTCTTCAGCCCGCTCAGCGGCCTCATGCCGGAGGCGATCCGCTTCCGCCTGGCGATGCCGTTCACCGACTTCTACGAGCACTTCTTCGTGCTCCCCGAGTGGATGTACCTCGTGTTCGCCACTCTGGTCGTGGTCGGCTTCTCGAACGCCGTCAATCTGACCGACGGCCTCGACGGCCTCGCCATCGGTCCCGTGTGCATGAGCGCGGCCACCTTCCTCGTGCTGACCTACGCGGCCGGCACCCTGATCGCCGGCTTCGACATCGCCCGCTACCTCAACATCCCGCACATCCCGGGCGTCGGCGAGCTGGCGATCTACTGCGGGGCCATGTGCGGGGCCGGCATCGGCTTCCTTTGGTACAACACCTTCCCCGCCAGCGTGTTCATGGGCGACGTCGGCAGCCTCCCGCTCGGCGCCGGCATCGGCTTCCTCGCCGTCGCCTCGAAGAACGAGTTCACCCTCGTGGTCGTCGGCGGCATCTTCGTGCTCGAGGCCGTCAGCGTGATCGTGCAGGTCGTCAGCTTCAAGCTGACCGGCAAGCGCGTGTTCAAGATGGCCCCGATCCACCACCACTTCGAGCTCAAGGGCTGGAGCGAGCCCAAGGTGGTCGTCCGCTTCTGGATCATCAGCTTCATGCTCGCCCTCATCGGCCTCGCCACCCTCAAGCTGCGCTGAGTCCCCGTGACCGCGTCCAATCCCTCCGCCCATCCGCAGCCTGAACCCGCCGACGCGACGGCCGCCGCCGACGCCTCGGCGGTCGGCGTTTCGCCCCCCACCGCTTCGTCGGCCCCCGATTCGCCCGCGACCGCCGATTCGCCGAAGCCCGCTTCGCCTGCGGCCGCGATGACCTCGTCCCCCCACTCGACGAGCCCCGCGGGGACCTCGTCCTCTCACTCGATGACCTCGTCCTCTCGCTCGACGAGCACTGCGGTGACTTCGTCCACTCACTCGCCGAGCCCCGACTCGCCGAACTCGCCTTCGCGCTCGACCGCTTCGGTGAATCCCGCTTCGCCGACTTCGGGCTCTGCTTCACGGGCCTCCGCTTCTTCGCCGAACCCCGCTTCGTCCTCGGCCGCCCTGATCGCGTCCTCTCACTCGACGAGCACCCCCCTGACCTCGTCCACTTACTCGACGAGCCCCGCCGTGACCTCGTCCTCTCACTCGACGACCGCCAACTCGCCGAACTCGCCTTCGCGCTCGACCGCCGCTTCGGTGAATCCCGCGTCGCCGACTTCGGGCTCTGTTTCACCGGCCTCCGCTTCTTCGCCGAACCCCGCTTCGTCCTCTGCGGCCGTGATCTCGTCCTCTCACTCGACGAGCCCCACGATGACCTCGTCCTCTCACTCGACCACCGCCGACTCGCCGAACTCGCGCTCGACCGCCGCTTCGCCGAACCCCGCTTCGCCGTCGTCTTCGTCCTCCGCTTCCGTGGCCTCCGCGTCTTCACCGAACCCCGCTGCGCCGGCCGGCCTCGACTTCGCCCGCACCACCGCTCTCGTCATCGGCGCCGGCGCCAGCGGTCGGGCCGCCGCCGAGTTGCTCGTGTTCCTCGGCGCCCGCGTCCGCCTCTACGACCAGAACCCCGGCGCCGCCGTCCCCGAGGGCGTCGAGCCGGTCCTCGGCGCCGCCGAAGTCCCACCGGAGGCCTTCGCCGGCGTCGAGCTCATGGTCCTGAGCCCGGGCGTCCCGCCCACGCCATTCCGCGCCGCTCAGCAGGAATTCGCCCCGCAGGCCCAGGTCCACGGCGAGATGAGCCTGTCCCTGGCGATCGCCGGGGCCCGCTTCGGCCGCCTGCCGACCGTCCTCATCACCGGCACCAACGGCAAGAGCACCGTCACCGCCCTGACGGGGGCCCTGCTCGCGGCCGGCGGCCGCAAGCCGTTCGTCGGCGGCAACCTCGGCGTCCCGCTCGCCGCCGCCCTGCTCGACCTCCTGCGCACCGGAGCTCCTGCGCCCGACGCCCTCGTCCTCGAGTGCTCGAGCTTCCAGCTCGAGACCCTGGGCCACGCCGCGACCGACGTGGCGATGATCCTCAACATCACCCCCGACCACCTCGATCGCTACCCCACCCTCGAGGACTACGCCGCCACCAAGGCGCGGGTGTTCACCGGCCTCGACGCCCGGGGCCTCGCCCTGCTCGACGCCGGCGACGGCTTCACCTCCTTCTTGCGCGCCCGCGTCGGCGCCGGCCGCCTCGTCCTCGTCGACGACCCGGACGGCGCGCGGATCGCCGGACCTGGCCCCGGGGACAGCCTCCTCTTGCCCGGCGGCGAGGCCTTCGCCCGCGCGGCCCTGCCGATCCCCGGGCGCCACAACAGCAAGAACGCCCTGTTCGCCCTGCTCGCGGCCCGCCACCTCGGGGTCGCCGCCGACGCCTGCCTGCGCGGCCTGCAGGGCTTCCACGGCCTCCCACACCGCATGACCTTCGTCCGCGAGCGGGCAGGTGTCCGCTACTACGACGACTCCAAGGCGACCAACGTCGCCAGCGTCCTCGCCAGCCTCGACGGCTTCGACCGCCCCTTCGTCCTGATCGCCGGCGGCCGGGCCAAGGGCGACGATCTCTCCCCCCTGCGCGAGCTGCTGCGCCGCAGCGGCCGCGCGCTCGTCGCCATCGGCGAGTCGGCCGACTCCTTTTATGCGCTGGCCGAGGGCGTGGTCGAGGCGCGCCGGGCGAGCACCATGGCCGAGGCCGTCGAGATCGCGGCCGCGCTCGCCGGGCCGGGGGACGCGGTGGTCCTCTCCCCTGCGTGTGCCAGCTACGACTGGTTCAAGAATTACGGCGAGCGGGGCGACACCTTCGCCCGCCTGGTGCGGGCGCTGCCTGCGGAGAAGTGATACACCGCCCGCATGCGGCTCGACAGCGTGCGCGGCAACACCCAGAGGCTCGACGGCGGCGCGATGTTCGGCAACGTCCCGCGGGCCATGTGGCAGCGCTGGGCCCCGCCGGACGAGCTCAACCGGATCTCTCTCGCCTGCCGCTGCCTGCTGGTCCGCGACGACCGCGGCCGCACGATCCTCTTCGAGGCCGGCATCGGCGCCTTCTTCGAGCCCAAGCTGCGCGAGCGCTTCGGCGTCGTCGAGTCGGAGCACGTCCTCCTCGCCTCGCTCGCCGAGCTCGGCGTGCGGCCGGACGACATTGACATCATCGTCCTGTCGCACCTCCACTTCGACCACGCCGGCGGCGTCCTCACCGCCTGGTCCGAAGGACAGGCGCCGGCCCTCGTGTTCCCCCGCGCCAGCTACGTCGTCGGCGAGGACGCCTGGCAGCGGGCGCTGCACCCGCACCCGCGCGACCGCGCCTCCTTTATCCCCGGCCTGACCGACTTGATCCTCGCCACCGGCCGGCTGGAGCGGGTCACCGGCGACCGCAGCGAGCTGCTCGGGCCCGGCTACACCTTCACCGTGTCCAACGGGCACACACCGGGCCTGCTGCTCGCACGCATCGAGACACCGCGGGGGGCCGTCACCTTCCTGGGCGATCTCGTGCCCGGCGTCCCGTGGGTCCACCTGCCGATCACCATGGGGTACGACAGGTACCCCGAGCTGCTCATCGACGAGAAAGAGGCCCTGCTCGGCCGGATCCTCGCCGACGACGGCACCGTCTTCTACACCCACGATCCTGATGTCGCGGCCAGCAAGCTGATCCGCGACGCCCATGGCAAGTTCACCGCGACATCCATGGTCGGCGAGCTCCACTGGGCCTGACACCGCTGTCACATCGGGCGGTGGCAGAGGTCGCTTTATTTCATTCGCGCTTCGTCAAGGGCGGAGCGCGTCGCCCGGACACGTGCCCGTGACGGCCGGCGAACCGGCCGCCGCGGGGGTTTTATAAATCAGGCCAACGCAAGCAGCTTCTTCTGCAGCCTGCGGACCGAGCGCGGCGCAGTCATCAGGTAGTAGACGCCGGTCAGCACGTAGAGGGGCAGCTTGGAAGCGGTGGGGGGGGTCATGGCACGTTCTCCGCGATAAGGTCTTCGTCGTTACTAGCGGCGCTTGGCCGCGTGTTGGATCACTCGATGTCCGACACCGTTTTGATCTCGCACGTCTCGGTGGTCTCTTGCAGATCACGCACCGACACGACGATCGGACTCAGTCGGAACGCACCGCATTCCTGTGAGATTCCATCGCGACTTTTTGTCCGTCAGGTGTAACGGACGGCGCACCGGGCGGCCAAGATACCTGCCTGTCAGGACATGGCGAAAGAGACAGGTACTCGCGGGCGCCCGGGGAACAGCGCTTCGACCTCGCGAGCGACCGCCAGCACACGGTCTTCACGACCGACCGGAGCGACCAACTGGACGGCGATCGGCAGGCCCTGGCGCGAGCTCGCCACCGGCAGCGCGACCGCCGGCTGGCCGGTGATGTTGAACGGCGCAGTGAACGCCCCGTAGACCGCGTAGGCGCGGAACACCGCCTCGCCGTCGGGTCCGCGCCACGCCCCGATCGGCGGCGGAGGTCCCACCACTGCGGGCGTCAGCACCAGCTCGGCGTCCCCGACCCACGCCAGCACCCGCTCGCGCAGCGCCTCGTACGCCGCGCGCGCCAGCGTCGGCGAGTTCCGCCGACCGGCCTCGACCAACCACCGCGTCGCCGGCTGCAACCGATGCGCGCGCACCCACGGCACGTCGGCCAGCATGCGCTGGTAGATCGGCAGGAAGTCGTCGACCGACCCGCGTGCCATCTCGACCTCCTCGACCCGGTGCCCCGCCTCGGCCAGCGCCTGCCCGACCGCGCGCGCCGCCGCGGCCCACTCCGGCTCGGCGGCGGCGATCGGCGAGTCGACCGCCAGCTTGATCCGCAGGCGCGGCGACGGCTCGTTCATCTGTCCGTAAGGACATGGCGGAGGGGACAGCCAGTGCGGCCGACCGACGGTCAGCCCGGCCATCACGTCGAGCAGCGCCGTCGCGTCGGCGACCGAGCGCGCCAGCGGGCCGCAGGTGTAGAGCAGGGTGCGGTCGTCGCGACCGAACGCGTTGGCGACCCGCCCGCGCGACGGCTTGACGCCGACGAGCCCGCAGAACGCGGAGGGGATCCGGATCGAGCCGGCGCCGTCGCTGCCCTGGGCCCACGGCAGCAGGCCGGCGGCGACCGCCGCGCCGGAGCCCCCGGAAGAGCCGCCGGCCGTGCGCGCCGGGTCCCACGGGTTGCGCGTCGGCGGGTGAGTGTCCGGCTCCGTCACCGGCAGCGCCCCGAGCTCCGACGTCGCCAGCTTGCCGAGCACCACCAACCCGGCGGCGCGGAGCTTCGCCACGGTCGCGTCGTCGACCGGCGAGTACAGCGGCAGCACCCCGTGCGAGCCCATGCGGGTCCGCGAGCCGCGGACGAAGTTGAGGTCCTTCACGCCGATCGGCACCCCGAGCAAGGGCGGGATCGAGTCGAGCGCGCCGCGCCGCGCTGCGCGGTCGAGCGCATCGTCGGCGACCCTCGCCGCCCGGCGCGCGCGCGCGTCGAACACCGACACGAAGGCCGACAGCGCAGGGTTGTGCGCGGCGATGCGATCGAGGTACAGCCCGACCAGCTCCTGGCTGCGGATCTCGCGGCGCCGCAGCAGGCGCGCCTGTTCGAGGGCAGAGACGTGAACGAGCTCGGCGAGCGACATCGGCCGCGCAGTCTTGCGCCGCCGGGCCCCGCGAAGCAAGCTCCAACCTCGCGGAAGCGAGCCCCAGGCGCGCCCAGAGCCGTCCCGGGCGGCCATTGTGCTCCCGACGCGGCTTGGGTTAGCGTGACCGCGGGGAACGGGGAGGGAACCAATGGTCCCGCGTGGGGATAGGAAAAGCGCGAAGCCTCGCTCAGACAACGCCGCGGCGCTCGACCTGCTCACGGTCGACGAGGTCGCGACCATGCTCAAGACCAGCCGTAAGGCCATCTATCACCGCATCAGTCGCGGCCAGATCCCCTCCGTCCGGCTCGGACGCAGCGTCTTCATCCGCCGCAGCGACCTCGCCGCCTGCCTCGTCCCCGGCGCCTTCAACGACCCCTGAGTCAGTCCCCGGCCGCGACCTCCCCCGCGCGACCGGCCGCCTCACTCGCCCCCGCCGCTACTGCGTCGCGAGCCTCCAGGGCTCCTCGTCGCGCCGGCGACCGTCGCCCGCCTCGCGAGCCGTGACGCCGCCGCTGTCGCCCTCCCTTGCCCCCGCACCCGCCGCCCGCCGCCCGCCTCGCTAGCCGTGACGCTGCCGATGTCGGCCTCCCTTGCCCCCGCAGCTCCGCGAGCAGCCGCCGCCCGCCTCGAGCGCTCCGCGTCTGCTGCGAGCGTGACGCCGCCACGACCTTTCACGCCGCCACGACCTTTCACGCCGCACTTCACTTGCCCCGCGTCAGCCGCAGGCGCACCAGCTGCAGCGTGGCCGTGAAGCCGCCGCAGCTGTCGCCGGCGCACACCTGCCACTCGCCGGGGGCCGCCGAGCCGGCCAGGCTGGCCAGATCGGGCCCGATCGCCGCGCCCGGGTTCGGCGTGTAGCTGCAGGCCATGTCGTCCTTGCAGATCACCTCGTCGGTGCCGAGCCCGTCGCCCATCAGCTCCGCGTCCTTCTCGCCCGCGAGGCTGAACGTCAGCGGCGCCGTCGCGCTCAGGTTGGAGTTGTCGCCGCTGCAGCCGGAGCCGTCGTCGGCCCCCTCGTCGAGGCCCGGGCGGCTGACCAGAGTCACCGTCTCCGCGGCCGGCGACAGCAGCTTGATCGTCAGGTCGCCCGCGTAGCCGGTGTCGATCCCGACCTCGACCTCGACCCCCTCGACCACGTCGAACCCGGTCGCCGGCACCACGAGCGTCACGCAGGCCATCGTCGCCGGCGTCCCGTCGTAGAAGCCGTCCTCGAGCGCCGCGCCGAGGTCGACCTCCGCGAACTCCTCGACCTCCGTCACGCCCGGGCAGTCCTCGGGGTCGACCACCATCTCCGGGCACAGCGGCTCGAGCGCCTTCTGCAGCGCCGCCGCGTCGTCGTCGTCCGCGGCCGCGTCGGTCAGCGCGACGGCGAGGTGACCGAGCATCGCCACGAAGTCGGCCGCGGTGATCGGCGCCCCGCCGAGCGACTCGTTGGTCACCCCCATGTGCACCGGCTGCATCGCCCGGCACGGCGACGCCGCGCTCACCCCCGGCTCGATCCCCGGCGGCGGGTCGACCTCCTCGCCGTAGACCGCCGGCCCGTCGACGCTCGCAAGCTGTCTCACGAGACATGTCCCGAAGCGCACCTCATCGATCCCGGCGAAGAACCCCGACAGCGTCGCGTCGGCAGTCACCCCCGCCAGCCACGAGCCGGCCGCCTCGGGCGCGCCGACCACCGCCTGCAGCCCCGGCTTGCGGCCGAGGCGCTGGTACAGCGTCGCGTCGTCGCCCGCGTCCTCGACCACCTCCGCCTCCATCGCCGCCAGCGAGTCGACCAGCGCCGCCTTGTCGGCCTCGGTCAGCAGCGGCGCCGGGCCGGCCTGGTGGGCGTCGAGCGCCGTGGCCACGTCGGCCACGAAGTCGGAGAAGTCGATCGCCGACACCCCGAGGCCGGTGTGCGCCGACTTCATGCCCTTGCAGGTGTAGGTCGCGCCCGGGCAGCCCGCGAGCGTCGCCAGCTGGTCGATGAGACAGTCGATGAAGCGGCCGCCGTCGAACTGCGCGTTGAGGAAGTAGGCGTTGATGCGGTCGTCGGCCACCACCTGGCCGGCGATTGCGATCGCCAGCGCCTCGGCCCCGTCGGGCCCGCCGAGGCGCATGCACAGCGCCTCGTCCACCATGTCGGTCGTGCCCGGGCCGGTCGGCTCGCTCGTCGCAGTCGTCCCGTCACTGGTCGTCGTGCCGGTGGTCGATGTCACCGGCAGCGCCGTCGCCATCGCCGTGGCGTCGCCGGTCGACGAGGTCGTCGTCGCCTCGCCCGAGGTCGTCGGCTCACCTGTCGGTTGGGCCACGTCGTCGGCGCAGCCCGCGACCAGCGCGAGGGCGAGGGCGCGCCCGGGGATCGTCCGCATCGCCTCATCTAAGCACGAAGCCCGCACCCGCGCCGCCGGCAATCCGTTCGCGCCGCGCCCGTTCGCTGCCGGCCCGCGCGGTCAGGCACTCGCGCTCGCGAGTGCGTCTCGCCGCCGTCCGGGCCGTCAGCCGGCGGCGACCAGCAGCGGCGCCGACGCCCGCGAGCGTTCGCGACGCATGTCGCGGAACACGAGCGCGTAGCGGGCCCGGTCGGCGTGGACGCGGAGCCACGCGTCGAGGCTCGGCTGGGCATGCGCGTCGAGCATCTGGCGCATCGCCGCGATCACGCTCTCGTGCAGCTCGGGCGGCGTCAAAAAGCCGTCCATGTAGCGGACCAGCGCGGGCGCCTTGGCGGCGCCCTGCTCGCGCAGGCCGAGCCACTTGTCGCTGGTGAACTCGACCGACGAGTCGCAGTGGTCGGCGACCAGGCGCGCCATCTGGGCCCAGTCGCCTTCCTCGGCCAGCTTGCGGATCTGCGTCCCGATCAGCGCGAACACCTCGGGGTGGATCGCCAGGATCTCGTGCGTCGGCTCGGCCGACAGCCACAGGTCGGGCTCCTCGACGAACACCGCGCCGACCAGGCCCGAGGCCAGCGGCAAGGCGCAGGTGAGGTGCTGCAGGCCGAACGTGATCGCCCGCCAGCGGTCGCGGATCTCGTGCTGCCACAGGGTGTTGACCAGCGGCGCCAGCTGGTCGGGCGCCGCCATCATCCGGGCCACTCGCCGCTGGGGGGTCCCGATCGTCGGTCGGTAGGCCTCGTGCACGCGCGGCTGGGTGAACAGCAGGCGCCACTCTCCGCTCAGCAGCTCGACGCGACGAAAGTCGCGCCCGATCAGGTCCAGGACCTGTTCGCGGCTGGCCGTGGCCAGTTGGTGCAGCAAGACCTCCTCGATGTCGAGGTAGCGCTCGCTGCGTATGAGGTACGCGTGGCAGCGCAAGGCGCAAACGCTACCAGATTTGCCGCCCGACCTCAGCAGGAGACCCTGCCCCCTTGGCCCTTTCCGCAGCCCGGTCGCTCGCCGAGATATTTGCCGCCGAACGGGCCTCACAGCGCGCCGAACGGGCCTCACAGCGGCCCTGCGCGCGTGCGACGGTCCGACCTCCGCCGCGTCCCCCGCCCGCCATTTTCACGGACCCGGCCGGGCAAAGCCCCGCGCCGGGAGATCGCACATCCGCGCACACCACCCGCCGCGGCGACGCCGCCTCGCCTGTCTGTACGGACATGCTCTGAAGCCCCGGTCGAAAATCTATCCCTTCAAACATGTTTTAAAGGACATGGGACGCCGAGCTCCGCGATCGCACCGGCCCCGGCGGGCACGACCCGACCTCGGCGGCCGGCCGCCCTGCCGACCTCGCCCATCGCCTCCAAGCATGTCCGAAAGAACATGTCCTGGGAGACATCACCCCATCCCCTCTCGCTGCGTCGACCGACGCAGGCGCGCCCCGCGGGTCGCCACCTCTCGCCCCGCGGCGCAGCGGTCGGCGAAAAGTCACTCCTTCGTCGCAGGCCCCTGCGAACCGCGTACGACCGCGCAGGAGCGCGCCGGCGGCCTCTTGCGCGGAACCGCGCGACGAGGACCCTGGCGTGCCCGGGAGCACCCGGGTCCGCGTCGGGGGCGGCCCCGCGATATTGTTGCGCCGGTCGCGACATGATCCAGCTCCACTCCGATCCCGCCATCGCCGAGCAGCAGATCGAAGCCCTGATCTTCTACCTCACGACTCTGGGCTACATCGACACCGAGTTCGACATCCGCGAAAAGGCGTTCGTGCGCGCCTTCCTGCGCGAGCTGGTGACCGCGCGGATCGACGAGGGCGGCCCGCTCGACGCCGAGCTGCGGTTCGAGCGGATCGAGAACCAGCACGAGCACTACGTGCAGCGGTTCCAGGAGATCGACCGCGAGATCAAGAATCTCTTGACCGAGGCGGTCGCCGACGGCGAGGACCCGCAGCGGTTCGTCGTCTCTCAGCTCAAGCTGCGCTGCTTCGAGATGTTCCAGGAGCTGGACGAGGCCAACCGGCAGCACCTGCTCGAGGTCGTCGACCGCTTCATCGAGGCCGACGGCCAGGTGCACCCGGACGAGGCCGCGTTCCGCAACGACCTGGCCGAGCTGCTGGGGGCCGAGCTGATCCTCGACGACGCCGCGCTCGAGAGCGTCAGCATCGAGGTCCGGGACCCGATCCAGCTGGCCCTGCCGGCGCAGGACAACCACCCGTTCTTCGCCAAGTTCGAGTACCACTACTCCGCCGACCCGTCACAGCTGCAGCGGCAGTTCGCGGTCGACCTCGCGCTGCTCGACAAGGTCGAGGAGAAGTGGGAGGAGTACCGCGTCCGCGGCCGCGGCCGGCTCGAGGGTCACGCCAGCGTGGCCGACTTCGCCGGCGGCGACGAGTTCCTCGACGAGCACGTCTACGTCCTGCCGTCGAAGCCCGGCCGCCAGTACGAGCTCATCGTCCTCGGCGACCTGCACGGCTGCTACTCGTGCCTCAAGGCCGCCGTGCACCAGAGCAACTTCTTCGAGAAGGTCCGGCGCTTCAAGGCCGACCCCGACAACAACCCCGACGTCCGCCTCGTCCTGCTCGGCGACTACATCGACCGCGGGCGCTTCAGCTACAACGGCGTCCTGCGCACGATCTTGAACCTCTTCCTCGCCGCCCCCGACCACGTGTTCGTCCTGCGCGGCAACCACGAGTACTACATCGAGTACCAGGGCAAGGTGTACGGCGGCGTCCGCCCGGCCGAGGCCATCAACAGCCTCACCCCTCACCTCGGCACCGACGTGTTCAGCCGCTTCCTCGACTTCTTCGACGCCATGCCGAACATGCTGCTGTTCGACCAGATGCTGTTCGTGCACGCCGGCATCCCGCGCGACAGCCTCATCGCCGAGAAGTGGGCCGACCTCGAGTCGCTCAACCGCGAGGACATCCGCTTCCAGATGCTGTGGAGCGACCCGAGCAAGGCCGACATCGTCCCCGACGAGCTGCAAAAGGCCTCCGCCCGGTTCGCCTTCGGCCGCCTGCAGTTCCGCAAGTTCATGCAGCGGATCGGCTGCAACGTCCTGGTGCGCGGCCACGAGAAGGTCAACGCCGGCTTCAAGAACCACTACGGCGACGCCGACATCCGCCTGTTCACCCTGTTCTCGGCCGGCGGCGTCAGCAACGACGACCTCCCGCCGGACAGCAACTACCGCGACGTCCGGCCGATGGCCCTCACCGTCACCAGCAAGGACGGCCTGGTCGAGGCCGTCCCGTGGGCCATCGACTACGCGCGCTACCAGGACCCGCAGCGCAACAACTTCTTCAGCAGCACGCCCGAGATCGACATCACCCCGCACGGCTGAGCGATCATGGGTCGGTCACGGCGTCCCCGGCGCAATTGAACGTGACGTCGAGCGGCAGGTCGTTCGGGTCGTCGACGCGGACCGCCGCGAACGTCGACCCTTTGAGCGACGCCTGCAACGGCGAGATCAGCTCGCCGTCGACCGTCCCGCAGTAGAAGTCCTCGCTGACGAACTCGCCGGTCATCGTCAACGTCACGACGAGGTCGCCGCCGGTGACCGGGTTGGCCGCGCCGGCGATCATCACCGTCCCGAGGTCGAAGGCGAAGAGCCCGTCCGACACCGGGATCGCGTCGAATACCAGCGGCTCGCCGACCGGCGTGCGCGGCGTCGTCACCTTGCCCTGCTCGACCGCCAGCGGCTGCAGCTCCGTGCGCAACGACGCCCGGCCCGGCGCGCCGGTCACCGTGTTGGTGGCGAGGAACTGGATCGGCAGATTCGGCGCGATGATGGTCCCCACCGCCAGCAGGTACTGCCCCGACTCCACCGGCGCGTCCCCGGTCGTCCCGCTCGCCGTCGGGTCGCCGGTGTCGAGCACCGTCGTCGCCGTCGGCCCCTCGCCCGTGGTCGTGGTCGTGGTCGTGGTCGTGGTCGTGGTCGGATCCGACGGCGGATCGGTGGGCGGCTCGGTGGTCGGCTCGATGGTCGATCCGCCGCTCGGCTCGAGCGTGCCGCCTACCGTGGCGCTGTCGAGCGGTTCGCGGTCGGTGCAGCCGGCCGCCAGGATCGCGCAGCCGAAGGTGCAAAGGCTAAGTGTCCGAAAATGCATACCCGGGCAATATCAACAAGGGCGGCCCCGCGCAAGCGACCGCGCTCGGACGTGCAGCCGCCTGCAGCGCAGCACCCGCGCAGCGCCGCCGTCGACCGCCCGGAGCCTCGCGGCCTGTCTCTCGGGCCAGGTCGAGTCCGCGCCGCCCGTCGGCCGACAGGTCGCGCAAGACTGGCGGCCGGACCGACTCCTGCGAATGACCCGATCGTCGCCGGCCGCTCCGCCGGCGCCTACGCACATTCAGCGGCGCTCGCCAGCGAACGGCTCGGCGGCGATGAACCCCGCTCACCGCCGATCCGCCCCGCCCCACCGGCGCTCCGGGCCCGCGCCGGCCGACTCGCCGCCCCGCGATCGATCGCCGTTCCACGCCGCGAAACGACGAATCCGTCGCCGCGCCGGGAATCGCTCGCCCGCCGGCGCCGGCTCGCAGCGATCGCGGCACCCGGGAATGCGCAAACCATACGCCGCCGGCAAATCATTACACTGTGTCCGTCGCGGCCAGTCGGCGAATGAGAACGCAATGGCTGCGAATCGGATGGCGGTGTTCGGCCCACACCCCGGCGGGCCCATGACCCCTAACCAAGTTACCCACGTTCCTGTGCCCAGAGCATTTCCCGGCTGTCGCTTGCATACCAGAGAGATCCGATCCTAGCCTTGGGTCGTCGGTGCTGCTGTCCACGACGAATGCAGACCCTCCCTCCGACGACACCACCGACCCCAGTGAGGTCGTACGGATCGGTCGATATGTCGTGCTCGGACGTCAGGGCGCCGGAGCGATGGGCGTGGTCTATCGCGCCTACGACGAGGCGCTCGATCGCAAGGTCGCGCTGAAGCTGCTGCGCGCCCCGGGGGCCGACCACAGCCAGGCGCGCGCCCGTCTGTTGCGCGAGGCCAAGGCGCTGGCCCAGCTGTCGCACCCCAACGTGGTCCAGGTCTATGACGTCGGCGAGTGGGGCGGCCTCGACTTCATCGCCCTCGAGTTCGTGCAGGGCCAGACCTTGAGGACATGGCTCTCGGAGCAGACGCGGAGCTGGTCGGAGATCTTGCAAGTGTTCGCGCAGGCGGGGCGGGGGCTGGCGGCGGCCCACGCGGCCGGGCTGGTGCACCGCGACTTCAAGCCCGAGAACGTGCTGATCGACGGCCAGGGCCGGGTGTTCGTCGCCGACTTCGGCCTGGCGCGCTCGGCCGACTCGCCGGTGCCGGAGCAGCAGCCGCCGCTGGCCTCGCGCTCGAGCCCCTCGCTCGCGCGCCTGACGGCGATGGGCTCGCTGGTCGGCACGCCGAAGTACATGGCGCCCGAGCAGTTCATGCGCGTCCCGGCCGACGCCCGCAGCGACCAGTTCTCGTTCTGCGTCGCCCTCTACGAGGCGCTGTTCGGCCGGCGGCCGTTCGTCGGCGAGACCGTCGATGAGCTGCGCCAGAGCGTCCTGCTCGGCAAGCTGCTGCCGCCGCCGGTGCTGACGATGGTGCCGCAGTGGTTGCAGGACCTGACCATGCGGGGCCTCGCCCGCGACCCGACCCGCCGCTTCCCGTCGATGGACGCGCTCTTGGCCGAGCTCGACCGCGTACGCGGCCGCCGACTCCTGATCGCCGCCGGCGTCGCCGCTCTCGGCCTCGGCGTCGCCGCCTTCGTGTTCACGCAGGCCGCCCCCGTCTGTCAGGGCGCCGAAGACAAGCTCGCCGGCGTCTGGGACAGCACCCGCGACCGCGAGCTCCACGAGGCCTTCCTCGCCACCGAGCTCCCGTTCGCCGCCCAGACCTCCTCCCTCACGCGCGACGCCCTCGACCGCTACGCCTCCGACTGGAAGGCCGTGCACGAGGAGGCGTGCCTGGCCCACCACCGCGGCGAGCAGTCCGACATGGTCCTCGACCTGCGCATGTCGTGCCTGCAGCGGCGCCGCACCGAGCTGGCCGCGCGCGTCGAGGTGCTCACCGAGGGGGTGCCGTCGACCGTGACGTTCGCCGTCGACGCGGTCCGCTCGCTGCCCCCGGTCGCGGCCTGCAGCGACCCGGCCGAATTGGTCGACGAGTGGCAGCGGATCGACGCTCCGCGCCACCCGACGGCGCCGGCGCGGGTGCAGACGCTGCGCCGCAAGCTGGCCCACATCGACGCCCTCGAGCGCGCCGGGCAGTTCCAGCGCGGCCTGGCGCTGGCCGAGGAGGCGGTGCGCGACGCCCAGGCGCTGGACGACCACCCGGTGGTGGCCGAGGCCCACCTGCAGCGCGGCTCGCTGCTGATCGCCTCCAACGACATCATGGCCGCCGAGAACGAGCTGTGGCGGGCGATCGTCACCGCCACCCGCAGCGACCACGACGACGCGCTCGCGAAGGCGATGGTCAAGGAGGTGTACGTGCTCGCCCACGCCGCCGACTCGTTCGCGTCGGCCGAGCGCATGGCCGAGCGGGCAGGCGCGCTGCTCGACCGGATCGCCCCGCGCAGCCGGCTGGTCGGCGAGCTGCGCAACAACCTGGCGGTGCTGCGGTTCCTGCAGGGCCGCCACGACGAGTCCGAGGCGCTACACCACGAGAACCTCCAGTTCCGCCGCTCGATCCTCCCGACCCACGACCCCGAGATCGCCATGACCCTCAACAACCTCGGCGTCGACCTGCAGGAGCTGCGGCGCTTCTCCGAGGCCGGCGAGCTCCTCCGCGAATCGATCGACGCCTTCAGCGACGCCGTCGGCGAGCAGCACCCCCACACGCTGCAGTCGCTGGCCAACCTCGCGCTCGTGCAGTTCGACAGCGGCGAATACGAACAGGCCCGCGAGTCGCTGACCGACTTGCTCGACCCCTGGACCGCGATCCTCGGCCCCGACAACCCGAACACCGCCGAGCAGCAATGCGTCGCCGGCTTGCTCGACATCCGCGACGGCGACGTCGCCGGCGGCCTCGCCAAGCTGCGGCGGGCCCACGAGCTCGGCGAGCGCCGCGGCCACTCGGCCGCCCGCTACCGCACCCGCCTGTCGTACGCGCAGGCGCTGTGGGAGCACGCGCCCGACGAGCGCGCGCGGGCGCTCGAGCTGGCCCACGACGCCGAGAACGACGCGATCGTGCTGCGCGACGCTCACCTGCGCAGCGTCGCGCGCGACTGGCTCAGCGCGCGCGAGCACGGCAAGGCCGAGCCGAAGCCCGCCGGCCCGGAGCCGCAGCGCGGACCGGGCGGGCCCTGAAGCGACGAGCCGCCGCGCGAGCGGCTCGCCGGTCGTCGCTCAGCCCGGCACCGCCTGCGAGACCAAAAGCCCGCCGTGCTCGCCGGGCTTGTCGTTGTTGCAGGTCGGCAGCGCGCCGCGGCCGGCCGCCTGGCACTCGGCGACCACCGCGCTGCGCGAGTGGGCCAGCTTGCGCGGCTGATTGAGGCATACCGCTCCTTGCGGCCCCCACTTGGCCTCGATGGCCCAGTCCGTCTCGGGCTCGAGGATCGCCGGCGACAGCCCGTCCGACACGTCGATGGGCGTACCGTTCTCGGTGTGCGGGACGTTGTTGCCGCAGTAGTCGGCGCGCACCATCCGGGTACAGGCGCGATAGTGGTCGGCGAGCGATAGGCCGCCCTGCTTGGCCCACATTCGGTAGCCCCATTCGAGGCACTTGCCGGCGGCGGTCCCGCGGCAGGCGAGCGCCAGCTCGCCGTGCTCGCCCGGCCGCCAGTCCGCGTTGGCCAGGTCGAAGTAGCCCGGCACCACGATCGCCGCGGTCGGCTCGCCCGCACCGTCGGTACACAGCGACTGCCACTTGCCCTCATTGATGCGGACATCCATGTCCGTAAAATAAATATCAGGTCGGTCGGCGCTCTGGGTCACCGCGACGATTCTCAGCTGTACCCCTAAGAGTTCCTTCGCGCCGTCGTCGACGAGCCACTGCAGCCGGACGCCCTCGAGGTCGTCGCCGCGGTACACCACGCCGTTGTTGCCGTAGGCCTGCAATTCGCTCGTGCCTGGCACCAGCGACCAGCCGCTCAGGTTCGACTTCGTCTGCCCGTCGGCGAAGCCTGCGCCGATCAATTTCACGCCGTTGAACCACGTGCCGTTGAAACGGGTTCCATTGAAGCGGGTGCCGTTCAGCTCGACCCCGTTGTCGTGGAGCGCGCGCAGCTGCGTGTCCGCGCCCCCGGTGACGTCCTCGACGCCGCCCTCGACGTCGTCGCAGCCACAGACGGTCAGCGCGACCGTCATCGCTTGTATATGCCGATACTTCCGCATGCTCGAGTTCCCCCTCGCCCTTCAGCGTACTCGCGTCGCGGTGAATCATCGGCGGGGCGGGCGGCCCGACGGGTGGCCTCGCGGACCGGCGAGCGCGACACGATTGACATTTCATGCAATCGCCACATCGACGCAATCACATGAGCTGTCTCTGGACACACCAGATCTGCGCGGCAGCCGCGAGGGAACCGGCCGAAGCCGCGGCGCGCGGCCCGCTCGCGGCGGTCGGATGACGAAGCCGTCGGGCTCGATATCACCCTGATCAAGACCCGTCGAATGTTCGTGCGACCTGGAATCCCGCCAACAGGACCTGTCGAATATTCGCACGGCCATCAAGACGAACAGGGGCTCGCACCCCTCATCGGAGCGAGCCCCTGCCGCCGCGACGACCCGCGATCAAGGCGTCTTGCGTGACGCCACGAATTGTGCGAGCGCCTCGATCTGCTCCTGCGTCAGCTTGTCCGCGAATTTCGGCATCTCCGCGGTATCGCCGTACAGGTCCTTCTGGCTGCTGTCGCGGATGATGCGGGCGATCCACGCCGGCGAGCCGCGCCCGGCCAGCGTCGGCCCGGTGCTGTCCTTGCCGGCCTCGAGCTCGTGGCACGACGAGCACTCGAGCTTCTTGTCCCACAGCTCTTTGCCGCGAGCGACCATCGCTGCGTCGACGCTCGCCGCCGCGCTCGCTCCTGACAGGCTGATCAGGTATTCCACCACCGCCGCCAATTCTTCGTCGCTGGCCTGCTCGGTGGTCAGCGGCTCCATCGTGTTGTGCTTGGTCGCGCCGTAGAAGCGGCGGTCGCGAGGGTTGCGGACCAGGGCCGCCAGCCACTCGCGGCTGGTGAAGCCGTCGAGCACCGGCGCCTCTTCGCTGCCCTTGCCCTCGAGCGTATGGCAGGTCCCGCAATGCTCCTTGAACAGGTTGCGGGTCTTCTGCTCCGGATCGTTGTCGAACACCGCGACCCCGCCGACCGGCGGCACGCCCTCTCGCGCGAGCTCGCGCGCGCGCCCGGCCTCGGCGTGGGCCTGCTCGACGCCGTGCTGGAACGACTCGTTGTTCGCGTCCTCGACGATCGCCACCGCCGTCAACGCGGTCACCCCGGCCATGAGGAGGCCGACCCCCGACAGCACCGACCAGCGCGAACGCAGCGCCCGCGACTTCGCGCGGTCGACGAACGGCAGCGCGAACAGGTACGCCGCCGCCGCCCCCGGCAGCAGCACCGTCGCCACGATCTGCAGCGGCCCCTGGAAGTACTTGAGCAGCTGGAACAGGAACAGGAAGTACCACTCGGGCCGGGCCACGAAATTGCTGGCAGGGTCCGCGGGGGCGAACAGCTCGGCGCCGTGGGTCTTCACCGTCAGGCCGACCAGCACCGCCGCGCAGATCGTCATCGCCAGCACGTCGAGGAACAGCTGATTGGGCCAGAACGGCTGCGTCTTGCGCCGCAGCTCCGCCTCCGGCAGCTCCGGCGGCGTCACCCCGTGCTTGCGGAACAGCAGCAGGTGCGCCACGAGCAGCCCGCCCAGCGCGATCGGCAGCACGAACACGTGCAGCGCGAAGAACCGCGTCAGCGTCAGGTTGCCGTAGTCCGCGCCGCCCTGCACGAATTGCTGCAGCGGCTCGCCTCCGGGCACGGTCCCCATGATCCCCGTCGCCACCTGGGTCGCCCAGTAGCCCTTCTGGTCCCACGGCAACAAGTACCCGGTGAGCGCGAACGCCAGCACGATCGCGCCCATCACCAGGCCGGTCCACCAGTTGACCTCCCGCGGCTTGCGATAGGCGCCCGCGAACACCACCTGCAACAGGTGGAGTACCACGACCACGACCATCGCCGACGACCCGTGGTGGTGCAGCCCGCGGAGGAACCATCCGTAGGTCACCTGGTCGTTCAGATACGCCGTACTCGCCCACGCGTCGGTGGCCGAGGGGCTGTAGTAGAACGCCAGCAGGATGCCGAGCACCACCTGTTGCATGAACAGGAACACCAGCACCGAGCCGAACACGTAGCGCAGCCGCGCGCCGCCGGGCACGTCCTCCTCGAGCATGAGGCGGGTGGCCGCGCGGATCCCGGTGCGCTCGTCGAGCCAGTCGAGGAACGCCATCAGACCGGCTCCTTCCGGGCCACGCCCTGGCGGTATCGCACCAGCCGGATCGCCACCAGCCCGTTCTCTTCCTGAAGGTCGAGCGCGTCGAGCGGCCGCGGCGACGGACCCGCCTCGACCGCGCCGTCGAGCCCGAACGCCGAGCGGTGGCACGGGCACTTGAACTTCTGCGACTCCGCGTCGTAGTCGACCGCGCAGCCGAGGTGCGGGCACACCGTCGAGAACGCGTGCAGCGCCCCGTCGCGCTCGAGCACCCAGCACGAGCCCAGCTTGACGTCGGGCGTCTTGTTCCACGCGTCGACCTTGTCGGCGTAGAGGTCGACCCGCACCGGCACCGCGCCGACGAACGCCGAGCGCTTGCCGGCCGGCAGGAACGCCCCCTCCCCGGCCTTCCCGCCGGTCGGGTACAGCAAGTAGCCGATCGCAGGCACCGCCGGCACCGCCGCCAGACCGAGCCCGAGCGCCCCGATCCCCAGCTTCAACACCCCACGACGCCCGGCGTCCGGCTCGCCTCCTGACCCGGAGGACATGTCCCGAGATTCATCTCCGTGCCCCGCTCCGTGACCGCGTTCTCGGCTCGACATGACCCTCCTGCCGCCCACGAGCGGCCACCGCAGGATACCCGACCGCCCGCGACCCACGCTACCCTCGGCGCATGCCCGCCGCCGTCCCCGCGCTGCTCCGCCCCGAGCTCGCTCCCTCGACGATCAAGGAGACCCGCTGGGGCGGACACCGCCTCGCCGAGCTGCTGCGCGACGAACCCGCCACGCGCGGCGCGTTCGCCGGGCGCAACATCGGCGAGCTGTGGCAGTTCTCGACCCTCCCCGGCCACGAGAGCCTCGTCGCCGGCGGCCTTCGCCTGGACGACGTCCTCGGCGGTGCGCTGCCCTTCCTCGCCAAGCTCATCGACACCGCCCTGCCGCTCAGCGTTCAGGTCCACCCCGACGATCGCCCCGACCCCACGCGACCCGGCGCGATTCTGCCTGGCAAGGAGGAGGCGTGGATCGTGCTCGCCGCGGACCTCGACGCCCGCCTCTGGGCCGGAGTCCGCCCCGGCGTCGACCGCGAAGACCTCGCCCGCGCCGCCGAGGACGGCACCGTCGTCGCCTGTCTCGAAGAACATGTCGCCACCCCCGGCCTGGTCGTGCTCGTCCCCGCGGGCACGCTGCACGCGATCGGCGCCGGGATCCTCCTCGCGGAGATCCAGCAACCCTCGGACTGCACATACCGCCTCTACGACTACGGCAGCGGTCGCCCCCTGCACGTCGAGGCGGCGCTGGCGACGCTCGACGTCTCCGCCCGACCTCAGCTGTGGCGCCCCGGCGACGCCTCCCCGCAGCTGCGCGGCGCCCACGTCGAGCTCGAGCTGCTCGGCCCCGGCGAACACCGGCGCGAGCTCGACGAACCGACCTTGATCGTCGGCGCGCGCGGGACCGCGATCGCGCGCGCCGACGACTGCGAGATGGTGCTCGCCGAGGCCCAGCTCCTGCTCGCCGTCCGCGGACCGCTCACGCTGCAGATCCCGCACGACGGCCTCGTCGCCCTCGGCCGCGTCCACCCGTGACCGACCTCGTCGACAGTCCCTGCGTCACCATCTCACCACGACCCCAAGCCCGCGAACACCTCGAGGTGCTCGGCTCCACCGTCGCCGGCAGTCGGCGGCTCGGACGACGGTTGCGAGTACAACGGCCGCACCTTCGCCGACACGATCATCCGCGAGTCACCGACGTCGACCTCACCCACCGCGCCGGCATCCTCGAGCTCCTGGGCGCGCTGGATCGACCCTGTCCCGCAGGCCGGCGGCCGCAGCCTGACCGCCTCGTAAGCGAAGGAGATCGACCTGAGGTTCACCCGCGTCGATGACCACGCCATCGACGTGCGAGTCGCGACCGTCCGTTCCGCGCCGTCGACGACCCGGATGGAGCTCGACCTGCTCCTTCGGACAGACCTGCGCGGGTTCGCCCGGGTCCGCGCACGCGGGCGCCGGGGCCCTGGAGCGGCCACAGGCGGGCCCGCAGCCCGAGCGCCCGGGGCGCCGCCGCGGCGGATTCTGACCCCGCCGTCACCTCGCTCGCGCCCGATCGGCCGCGGCGCCGCGCCCTCGCGTCGGCCTGGCACGCTGGCGTATAGTGAGCCGCATGACCTCGCCCTATCGCCTACTTTCGTGCGCCCTCCTGCTCGTCCTCGGCTGTGGTGACAACGGCATGAACGGCTTCATGCCGAGCACCGACAGCAACAACACCACCACCGAGCCCGTCACCACCACCACCACCATGGCCACGGGCGAGCCGACGACCACCACCACGACCGGGACGCCCACCACTACAGAGGACACGGCGAGCACCACCGACGACAGCACCACCGGCCCGCCGCCGGCCAATTGTGCGCAGTACACCGACGAGAATGAGTGCGGCAGCGGCTGCGAGTGGGCGCAGATCGTCAGCTACACCCACGGCACCCAGGGCTGTCAGGGCGACATCCGCGGCTTCTGCGTGCCCACCGAGACCTCGGGCGGCCTCACCAGCGTGTGGCGCGACGACAACGGCGACATCGAGGTGATGCAGTTCCCGTTCACCCCGACCGACCTCGGCCCCGAGTGGAGCGTGTGCGACTGCGACAGCCCCCTCGCCTGCCTGTGCACCTCGGCCACCCTCGACTGCCCCGAGCGCCTCGAAGAATTCTGCGGCGCGATCACCAGCGAGAACAGCTGCAGCAACGCCGCCGCCGCCGGCCAGTTCGCGTGCGGCTGGTTCACCGTCTCGCAGGAAGGTCCGCTCGACGGCGCCTGCGACGACCCGCCGTGGGAGAAAGTCTGCCTGCCGGGCACGGACCTCAGCAGCAACACCTGCGACGAGATCAGCCTGCCCTACGTCGATCAGGGCTACTGCATGGGCTGGACCGACCCGGTCTACTGGCGCGAGGTCGACGGCATCGTCGAGGTCACCACGATCTGCGGCCCCAAGCCGACGGGCTGGACCCTGTGCGTCGCCGACGACCCCAACCAACCCGACGAGTGTAAGTGCGGCTGTAAGATCTGAGCGCGCTCTCTGGCTCCACGGAGCTCGACCCCGATCGCTCGGGGCGACCGGAGCGCGCCGGCCAACGGCCGCACGACGTCGCGGCGGTGCCCGCGGACTCCGGAATCGCACCGGAGTCCGCTCGACCGCGAACTCGATCGCCCTCAATCTCTCTTCGCCGCAATGAAATGAAGGGAGATTCCAATGCTCATCCCGAGCGCTCAAACCGGGCTCCAGAAGGCCCTGCTCGCGATCATCGCGGCCGGTGGGGTCGCGCCCGCCGAGGGCGCCGATGACAGCTACATCATCGAGGAGATCCGGGCCGTCGGCCCCGGTTGCCCGCCCGGCACGTTCGACTTCGACGCCGAGGGCCAGCACTTCGTCTACGACGAGATGATCCTCTGGCACCCCGACCCCGCCGGCAGGACGGTTCAGTACACCAACTGCCTCACGACCATCGCGATCGACGTCGCCGAGGGCATTCAGGTGTCCGTGGCGCACGCCAGGGCGCGAGGCCATGCCACCCTGGATCCGGGGATTGTCGCGCGGCACACCATGAAGTTCTTCTTCGCCGGCGACCCGAGCGGCGCGATGTCCCATACCGAGCTCACGGGCCCGTTCGACGACGACTACGACCTGTCCGGCCAACTTTCGCCCGGCGGCGAGGCCTGGTCGACTTGCGGGGAGCCGGTCGTCCTCGGCATCGACAGCTCGCTACAGCTCAACGCGAGCCACAACCCCGCCGGGACCGCCGAGCTCTCCGTGGACAGGCTGGACATGAAGATTCAAGCCAGGCGTTGCTGAGCCCCGCTCGCAGCCGCCGAGGAGCTCCTGTCCGGACGCCTGACTGCCACGAATCCGTCTGCGCCTGCTCCGCCGCACCTCCTGCAACCTCCTGCAAATCGCGCCGGAGTCCGCTCGATCGCGGGCTTCGGTCGCAGTCCATGCATTCGCACCATTGAGACCATGAAAGGAGACAATCACAATGCTCATCCTCAGCACCTTCACCGAGCTCCAGGCGACCCTACTGGGCTTGCTCGCGTCGTTCGCCGCCCCCGCGCGCGATGAGCCGCTCGATCTGGCGATCCCCCCCACGGTGACCGCCAGCAGCCTCGATGAGGTCTACATCGAGGAGCTCGACGCGTTCGGCCCCGGGTGTCCGCCTGGAACGTTCGATTACACGATCGCCGAAGACAGGAAGAGCTTCATCCTCGGGTTCTACGATCTGCGGCTCGAGAACCCGTCCCCCGACGGAAAGAAGGTCCAGTACACCAACTGTCTGGCGACCGTGAAGCTCCACATCCCCGAGGGGCTCCAGGTCTCCGTCTCGACCGTGAACTCGCGCGGTTACGCCTTCCTCGACCCGGGGATCCGCGGGCGCCAGACGTCGAAGTACTTCTTCGCCGGCGAGCCGACCTCCGTCAAGGCGCACACCGAGCTCTCCGGCCCGTACGACGACGACTACGACTTCACCGACGAGGTCCCGTTCCTCACCTGGTCCGAGTGCGGCGAGCAGGTGATCTACGTCGTCGACAGCTCGCTGCAGCTCAACGCCACCGGCAACCCGGGCGGCACCGCCCTGTTCAACCTCAACAACATCGACGGGAGGTTCGAGATGGTCTTCCACCTGACCTGGCAGGAGTGCTGAACCATCCCAGGACCCGGCCCCGGCCGCCGAATCGAGCTCGCCCCCCGGCGAGCTCGCCGCTCGACGGCGGGGCTCAATCGCCGGACCGCCCGTCCGCGACGTGTTCGCCCGCCGCGGACCTGGTGCTGCGAACGGCGGACGCGTCCCGGCGCATGGGCCACCGGGAATCGCACCGGAGCCCGCTCGACCGCGAGCGCGATCGAATTCAAGGTCTCTCCGGCATTGATGCAATTGATGAAAGGAGACGCCAATGCTCATTCTCAGCGCATTTACCGAGCTCCAGGCGACAGTCTTGGGCTTGCTCGCGTCGTTCGCCGCGCCGAGCAGCGACGAGCCGCAGCCTCTGGCTGACGCGCCCGAGGCCACTGCCAGCGAGCCCGACCTCAATGAGGTTTACATCGAAGAGATCAAGGGGGTCGGCCCGGGGTGCCCGGCAGGCACGTTCGACTACACGATCGCCGAAGACAAGAAGAGCTTCATCATCGGCTTCTTCGAGCTGCGCCTCGAGAACCCGAACCCCGCCGGCAAGAAGATCCAGTACACGAATTGCCTCGCCACCGTGAAGCTCCACGTCCCCGGCGGCCTTCAGGTCTCGGTGGCGACCGTGAACTCGCGCGGCTACGCCTTCCTCGATCCGGGGATCCGCGGGCGCCAGACGTCGAAGTACTTCTTCGCCGGCGTCCCGGTCGGCAACAAGCTGCACACCGAGCTCTCCGGCCCGTTCGACGACGACTACGACTTCGCCGACGCGATCCCGTTCGGCTCGGCCGCGTGGTCGCCGTGCGGCGATTCGGCCATCTTCGCCATCGACAGCTCGCTGCAGCTCAACGCCATCGCCAACCCGAACGGCGTGGCCCTGTTCAACCTCAACAGCATCGACGGCCGCTTCGAGATGGTCTACCAGCTGCAGTGGCAAAAGTGCTGAAGTCCATCCGCCGGACCGCGAGCCCGGCCGCCTGGAAGCGAACAAACTGGAAGCGAACTCGCCGCACGAGTTCGCTTCCAGTTTTTTTGTTGTTTTGTCGCGACGATCCGAGGACCGAGCGTCGATCCTCGGACGCACGCGACGCCCCACGGACGCGGTGGCTCAGCACTTCCGCCAGCGCCACTTGGTGACCCGCTGGGCGATCGTCTTCACGGCCGCGTCCCCCTCCGGGTTGTTCTTGGCGTTGAGCTGCAGGTTGGCGTTCATGGCGAAGATGGCCGAGCCGCCGCACGGCGACCAGCCCGCCGATCCCGACGGGACCGCCTTCTCTTCCAGGAATCCGTCCTCGTACGGCCCCGCGAAATCGATCCGCTGCGTCGTCGTCGCCGACGCGCCGGCGAAGAAGTAGCGCGCCGTCTGTCGCGCAGTGATCCCGTGGTCGAGCTCCGCGGCGCCGCGGATCGCCACCCTGGCGGGGGCGACCTGCCAGCCGACGGGGATCCGGAGCGAGAATTTGACGTAGCAGCTCACGTACTGGACCAGCGAGCCGGACGTCGGGTTCTCGAGGGCCATGTCGTGAAAGGCCACGCGAAATTTCGCCTCGTCGACGGTGACGTCGGCGGAGGTTCGACAGCCCGAGCCGCCGTTCGTCACGCCCTCGACAGAGAAGCCCGCCGGAGCGCGCGCGCCCTCCGGCCCGGCCTCCAGCTCGGACGGAGGCGCCGCCATCGACGCGAGCAGGCCCAACAACATCGCCTGATGCTTGATGAACGTACTGAGGATCAACATGGTCGCACTTTCAACTCGGCTCGAACTTTGAAGCCGGATGCGCTGGCGGTCGAGCGGGCTCGGGTGCAATCCCGCCGTCGCCGCATCACCGCGGCGGCGCGCGTCGATCCCTCGCACCCGGCGCGCCGCGCGTCCCGCGAGCTCGCCTCGCCCGCGGATTCGAGCGACCTGGCCTTCAGGTCAGGAGCACCAATTTCCCGATCGTGCGCCCGGACTCGAGGTCGCGGTGCGCCTGGGCCACCTGGTCCAAAGGATAGGTCGTGATCGGCGGCGGGCGCAGCTCGCCGCCGGCCAGGCCGTCGGCGATCGCCGCCATCCCCTCGATCAGCAGCGGCGCGCGGTGGAACATGTACGACAGGTTGAAGCCGAGCACCCCGCGGTTCTCATTCGTCAGGGCCAGCGGCGAGAACCACGGCGTGCGCACGAACCCCAGGGCCAGCTTGAGCAGGTTGGGCTTGCCACCTGTCCTCGGGAGCATGGTGTGAAAGCCATACACGATCAGCCGCCCGCCCGCGGCCAGGTGGCGGTAGCTGTGGCGCAGCGTCTCCGGGCCGTTGGCGTCGCAGGCGACGTCGAGCCCGCCGGGCGCGGCCGCCTTCACCGCCGGCCACAGCGGCGCGCTCGACTTGTCGATCACCACCTCGGCCCCGGCCGCGGTCGCGGCCTCGACCTTGTGCGGCCCGCCGACCACCCCGATCACGCGACAGCGGGCGCGGCGGCCGAACTGGCACAGCGCCCCGCCGACCCCGCCGGCGGCCGAGTGGACCAGCACCGTCTCGCCCGGGCACGCGTGAGCCAGCGCGTGGAGCGCGTACCAGGCAGTCAGGTACACCGCCGGGACCGCCGCCGCCTGGGCGAGGGTCAGGCCCGCGGGGACCGCGAACACCTGGTGGGTCGGCACGCAGACGGACGTCGCGTAGCCGCCGAAGCGGGTCACTGCGACGACCTCGGCCCCGACCGCGAGCCCGGTCACGCCGTCGCCGAGCGCGTCGACCACCCCTGCGACCTCGAAGCCCGGGGTGATGGGCCAGCCGACGAACTCCTGCGCCGACGCATAGAGGCCCATGCGGACCACGCAATCGGCGTAGTTGACCCCGATGGCCGCCACCGCGATCCGGACCTCGCCCGGGCCGGGTCGGGGCGCCTCCGTGTCGACCAGAGTCAGCCGCTCGTGTCCGCCCGCGGCGGCGATCAAGACCTTGCGCATGCGCCGACCGTCGCCCGGTAGCGCGCGTGCGGTCAAGTCGTGAAGTTGTAGCGACAAAGGCCCACCTCTGTGACGCTGATGGTGTTAGCTTGCCCGGCGCATGACCGCAGGCGCAAAGGAAGACAGCCGCACCGAGACCGACAGCATGGGCCCGATCCAGGTGGCGAGCGGCCGCTACTGGGGCGCCCAGACCGAGCGTTCGCTGCACCACTTCGACATCGGCGACGACCGCTTCTCGCGGCCGATGATCCGCGCGCTCGGGATCCTCAAGAAGGCCGCCGCGCTGGCCAACGGCGAGCTCGGCACCTTGCCCAAGGACAAGGTCGACCTGATCGTCCGCGCCGCCGACGAGGTGATCGCCGGCGACCTCGACGCCCACTTCCCGCTGCGCGTGTGGCAGACCGGCAGCGGCACGCAGACCAACATGAACGCCAACGAGGTCATCGGCAACCGCGCGATCGAGCTCGCCGGCGGCGTCCTGGGCAGCAAGAAGCCGATCCACCCCAACGACGACGTCAACCGCGGCCAGTCGTCGAACGACACCTTCCCGACGGCCATGCACATCGCCGCCGCCGAGCAGGTCGTGCACCACCTGCTGCCGCGGCTCGACGCCCTGCGCAACGTCCTCGCCGCCAAGAGCGCCGCCTTCGCCGACATCGTCAAGGTCGGGCGCACGCACCTCCAGGACGCGACCCCGATCACCCTCGGCCAGGAGTTCTCGGGCTACGTCCAGCAGCTCGACGACGCCCGCCGGGCGATCGAGTCCACGCTGCCGCGGGTCTACGAGCTCGCGCTCGGCGGCACCGCCGTCGGCACCGGCCTCAACACCCACAAGGACTACGCGGTCACCAGCGCCAGGCAGATCGCCGGGCTGACCGGCCTGCCGTTCGTCACCGCGCCGAACAAGTTCGCCGCGCTGGCCGGCCACGAGGCGCTGGTCGCCCTCCACGGCGCGCTCAAGACCCTCGCCTGCGCCCTGACCAAGATCGCCAACGACGTCCGCTGGCTGGCCTCCGGCCCGCGCTGCGGCTTCGGCGAGCTCACCATCCCCGAGAACGAGCCCGGCTCCTCGATCATGCCCGGCAAGGTCAACCCGACCCAGTGCGAGGCCATGACGATGGTGTGCGCCCAGGTGCTCGGCAACGACGTCGCCGTCAACATCGGCGGCATGAGCGGCAACTTCGAGCTCAACGTCTACAAGCCGCTCATCATCCACAACACCCTGCACTCGGTCCGCCTGCTCGGCGACGCCTGCCGCAACTTCCGCGAGTTCTGCGCCGAGGGCATCGAGCCGCGCCGCGAGAAGCTGGCGCACAACCTCGAGCAGAGCCTGATGAACGTCACCGCGCTGAACCCTTACATCGGCTACGACAACGCCGCCAAGATCGCCAAGAAGGCGCACAAGGACGGCACCTCGCTGAAGGAGGCCGCCGTCGCGCTCGGCCTGCTCTCGGCCGAGGAGTTCGACCGCTACGTCCGCCCCGAGGCCATGATCGCCCCCGAGGGCGACCGCTAGGACCCACTTGAGCAACCTGCCCTACATCTCGATCCTCATCCCGCTGTACGACGAGCTGCGATCGATCCCCGAGATGCACTCTCAGGTGACCGACGCCTGCACCCGGCTCGGTCGCACCTACGAGATCGTGTGGATCGACGACGGCAGCCGTGACGGCTCGGCGCACGCGCTCGACGACCTCGCCGCGCGCGACCCACGCTCGCGGGTGGTCCACTTCCGCCGCAACTTCGGCAAGTCGTCGGCGCTCGCGGCCGGCTTCGAGCGGGTGCGCGGGCAGATCGTCGTCACCATGGACGCCGACCTGCAGGACGACCCGGCGATGATCGACGACTTCGTCAAGCGGATCGAGGCCGGCGCCGACCTGGTGTCGGGGTGGAAGAAGCGGCGGCACGACCCGCTCGACAAGACCTTGCCGTCGCGGCTGTTCAACGCCGTGGTCAGCCGCCTGTCGGGCGTGCGGCTGCACGACTTCAACTGCGGCTTCAAGGCCTACCGGGCCGACTGCGTGCGCGAGCTGGCCGTCTACGGCGGCTTTCACCGGTTCCTCCCGGTCCTCGCGCACCACCGCGGCTTCCGCGTCGAGGAGCTGATCGTCAACCACCGCGCGCGCAAGCACGGCAAGAGCAAGTACGGCGTCAAGCGGATGTTCGACGGCCTCATGGACCTGCTGACGGTCCTGCTGGTCACGCGCTACCGCACCCGGCCGCTGCACTTCTTCGGCATCCCGGGCATGGTCCTGGGCGGCATGGGCGTGCTGATCCTGGTCTATTTGAGCTTCTTGTGGCTGTTCGGCTACGCGATCGGCGAGCGCCCGCTGCTCACTCTCGGCGTGCTGCTCACCATCGTGGCGATGCAGTTCGTCGGCGTCGGCCTCCTCGGCGAGCTGCTGGTGCGCACCACCATCCGCTCGCAGGAGGTGTTCTCGATCCGCGACGAGCGCGAGGCGCCCGCGGCCACGCGCGCCGCCATCTACGCCCAGCCGAGCCCGCAGCTCGGCCCCTCGGCCCCGCCGATGAGCGGCCGCGAGCTGCCCGTCTCGGCCGCCGAGGACATCAGCGAAGAGGCGCGGACCGTCAACATCGCCAACAAGCCGACCCCGGCCGCGCGCCGCTGAGCCCTCGCGGCCGCCTCGCGGCCGCGCGCGCGAACCATCGATCTCGAGACCCGCATGACCAGCGGCAACAAGCAGAAGCACGAGAGCAAGAACCCGATCCAGCGCGCCCTCATCGCCCGCTTCAAGCGCGAGGCCGCGGCGCTGGTGCGGCAGGCCGCGCCGCGGACGATCCTCGACCTCGGCTGCGGCGAGGGCTTCATGATCGAGGCCCTGCTGCAGGCCGGCATCGACGCCGAGTTCACCGGCGTCGACCTGTCCGGCCCCGCGATCGCCGACGCCCGCGCGCGGATCGGCGAGCGCGCCCGGCTCGACGTCATGGACGCGCGCCAGCTCATCGACGACGGCCGCAGCTTCGACATGGTCATGATGCTCGAGGTCCTCGA
This sequence comes from Nannocystis punicea, assembly GCF_026965555.1. GTDB lineage: Bacteria > Myxococcota_A > Polyangia > Nannocystales > Nannocystaceae > Nannocystis > Nannocystis punicea. The sequence continues at coordinate 10,054,153 of NZ_CP114040.1, forward strand.
GCACATCCCCGGCCCCGCGCAGATGCTGCCCATCCTGCGCCGCCTGGCCCGCCGCCACGTCCTCCTCAGCGTCCCGCGCGAGCCGTTCTTCTGCGCCCTCAACTTCATGCGCGGCAAGAACCTCACCCGCCTGGGCAACGACCCCGAGCACGTCAACCACTGGGGCCGCGCCGGCTTCCACCGCTTCGTCGCCCGCGACTTCGAGGTCCTCGCCGCCCCGGGCGTGTTCCCGTGGACGATGGTCCTCGCGCGCCCGCGCGGCTGATCGCCGGCCGGGCCGCGAGGCCCCGACGACGAATCACTCGGAAGCAGGATTCCCAACAGCCAGCGCGGCGCGGCGCGAGGGCTCGTTCGACGCGCTAATTGACGTCGACGATCTCCTCGCACCCGATCTCCCGCCCCACCGACCAGCAATCGCGGCGATCGGAGCGTCCTCCGAGCTTTTCCCGCAGGCACACGGACGGGTCGCGCGAGGAGTTCCAAACGCGGGCCAGCTGCCGCCCGTAGTCCGCCGACGCCGAGCAATAGCGCGAGCGCCGCTCGACGCCGTCGTCGGTATTTTCGTCCGCGGGCTCGACGAACTCGTCGTTGGGCGCGGTAATCTCGTCGGGCTCGGCGACGTCGGGCGCGGCAAATGCGGTGACAGCGCTGAACAGCGCACTCTGGATGCAGTTGAAGAACAACATCGGATCGTCTCCTTTCGCTTCTTGAGGTGCCGTTCGCAGCATTGTCGACGGCAGCTCAACAATGATGAGACTCCGGGGTGTCGTCCAGCGGCCGGCCGAAAAATTGATCTGCGTCTGCGGCCCGAGCAGCCTCGGCACATCCGCCTTCAGCCCCGATCCCGCACGACCTCGCACCCGGCCGAACGGCCACGGGAGAGGCGCCGCAATCAGCTCTCGCCCGTCACGCTGTCATCATCGGCGCGTCGATGCAGGGAATGTCTCGCACCTCACTCTGAGCGCATTGGGATCCGAGCGACGAATCTATCGAGCAGTCCGGCGTCGCCGATCGCCGGCCGCGGACAGGACCCCCGAGCGCGTGTCCGTCCGAGCCCGGGCGGCGCCCCGACGCCGGACCTTTCGAGCAGACGGCGCGCGAGGAGCAGGGATGACCCCGCTCCGCGACTGCCCACTCCGGCGGCTCAGGTCTCGCGACGCCCGAGCACCTCGCGCGCCGCGATCAGCCGCGCCACCGCGGCGTGCGTCGGCGCCGACAGCCCGTGTCGCTCGGCCAGCCGCGCCACCGCCCCATTCAAAAAGGCAATCTCCGTCGCCGCCCCGCGCCGCAGGTCCTGCAGCATCGCGTTGGTGTTCGCGCGCGTCTTCTCGGTCGACGCGAACACGCGCTCGAGATCGGCATCACTCAGCGCCACCCCTTCGGCGGCAGCCACCGCGCGCGCCTCGACCAGCAGCGTCTCGGCCAGCGCGCGCAGCTCCGGGACGTCGAGGATCGCCCCGTTGACCGCGTCGAGCAGCGCGCACGGTCCGCTGACCGCGAGGTTCCACAGCGACTTGCGCCACTCGCAGGCGGCGATCGACGCGGCCACGCTCACCGGGTACCCCGCGCCCGCCAGCAGACCTTGCAGTTCGGACATGTGCGAACGAGCAGGTTCCTCGTCGGCCGCCAGCTCGAGCTGGAACACCCCCGCGACGCGCACCGTCGTCGGCCCCGCCAGCCCTGCGCCGAGCCAGCAGGCCACGCGCACCAAAGCTGCGTCTGCCGTTCGCCCTGCGGCGAGCGCCGCGATCCCCAGCCCGTTCTGACACAGCCCGAGCACCTGCCCCCGCGTCATCCGCGGCGCCAGGGCCTCCAGCGTCTCGGCCAGCTGCGTCGCCTTGACCGCCACCAGCACGAACGCCTCCGCCGGCACCGTCCACGCCGCCGCGAAGTCGAGCACCGGCACCCGCGCCCGCGCTCGCTCCGCCCCCGTCAGCTCGAACCCCTCGGCCGCCAGCGCGTCGACCCGCGCTCCGCGAGCGACCAGCGTCACCGCCGTGACCGCGGCCAGGCGCGCCGCGAGGTGCAGGCCGACCGCGCCGGCGCCGACGATCCAGATCGGTCGAGGAGAGGCAGCGCTCGTGAGCGTCACGCGTAGGCCTTAGCACATCACGCGACGTAACGTGAACCGGCGAAAAACCTTCGCGCGCCGCCGCGACCGCGACGCATCAACCTCATCGACGAACGAGGTGTCGCGCATGTTGCTGGTCGCATTCTCCACCGTCTCGATCCTGTCCATCGTCGCCTTTTATAATGGCCTCCTGCTCGCCGTGCTCGCCGTCTACCTGTGGAACCACCGCGGCCGCCCGTGGGAGCGCTGAGCGGCGCAGCTCCGCGCGACCCGCCCCGGACCCGGCACGACTCCCCGCAGTCGCCGATCGCTCTCCCGATGCGACGCCCCCCGGGGCGACTCGCTCACCGTGGCGAGGCTCGTCGCTCGGGTCCCCCCGCGAGGCTCGTCGCACCGCAGCAGGTCCTCGGCCCGCGTCGCTCACAGCCTTGTCGCCCCACGCGGGCGAACGCTCATCCGCTTACCCCGCCCGAGGCTCGTCGCTCCGCAGCAGGTCCTCGGGCAGCGTCGCTCACAGCCGTGGCGCCCCGCGACGGCGAACGCTCATCCGCTTACCCGCCCGAGGATCCTCGCTCCACAGCAGGTCCTCGGACCGCATCGCTCACGGCCGTGACGCCCCGCGACGGCGAACGCTCATCCGATTTCCCCGCCCGAGGATCCTCGCTCCGCAGCAGGTCTTCGGGCGTCGCTCACAGCCGTGACGCCCCACGTGGGCGATCGCTCAGCCGTGAACCGCGCGAGGATCGTCGCTCAGCAGCAGCGGCCCGTCGTCGGGCGCGTCGAGCACCAGCACGCGCTTGCCGTCGCGGATCTCCGCGCGCACCAGCCCGAGGACGGTCACCTCTTCACCCGGCTCGATCGTCCCCTCGTCGTAGCGGATGCCCATGTTGAGCCCGATCAGGTTGGTGCTCTTCAGCCCGTGGCGGCGCAAAAACGCCTCCTCGACCTCGCTCGCGTCGTCGAACGTGCCCGAGCGCGTGTGATGGTCGCGGACCACCGCCACCCGCGGCACGCTCATCACGACCTGCACACGGCCGGTCCCGTCGTCGATCGCGAATTCGACGTAGCGCTCCTCGCGGGCCACCTCGCGCCAGTGGTTGCGGCCCGTCTCCTGGTCGACCGTCGCCACGTAGTACACGCTCGCGCGATTGGACAGCGGCGCCCCGAGCACCCGCTCTCCCGCCACCACGCGCCCGCGCACCCGCGCGACCTCCCCCTCGCGCAGCCCGCGGACCGGCGTCACCGGCCGCTTCTTCAGCGCCCGACGCGTGCGGGCGTCGGTCGACAGCACGTAGGACAGCCCCACTCCGGCGATGACCGCGGCGGCGACGGCGAAGATCGGTACAGGCATCGTCGGCAGATCCTACCACGACCCCCGACGGCTGCCGACGCGGCCGCAACAGGCCGCCGCGGGCCCGGGGCGTGCAGCGTGCGAGCGCGCGGACGAACCGCGCCGGGCGCGGGCGCGACCTCGGTCTCACGACCGCTTGGCAACATGTCCTGAACGACAGGCCCGAATCCTCCATGTCGTTCGCCACTCGCTCGCATCCGGCCCGCGCTGAACCACGAGGTCCGCGGCCGGCAGTCCCGCGACTACCGCCGCCATGAGGCCAGGACGGTCGCAGTGCGCGCCGCCCTCGTGACAGCAGCTCGTCACGTCGAAGCCCGCAAGCCACGCTCGTGGGCCCCGCACCGCCTGGCCGTCGGCCATGCGAGTGAGCCCACGCGCCGGGACCGCAATGTCCGCGAGGAAGAGGCCCCTCCAGCGACCCTTCCGCCTCGTCCGCAGATTACCCTTTATACATGTCTTTCAGGGCATGTCCTTTGGACCATGAACATCGCGCAACCAGGCCTGGAGCGGCGCCCCCGCGGGCGGCAAACGGTCGGTGAAGCGCAGCACCTCGCCGGTGCCGGCCAGCAGCACCAGGCCGTCGACGGTCGTCGCCAGCTGCGGCCGCGCCCGCCCGCCCGCAGCCGGCCGCAGCGGCGCCTTCGTCCCCGCGACCAGATCGACGATCACCAGCCGGCTGTCGGCCTCCGCCACCACCAGCGTCCGCTCGTCGAGGAACGCCAGGTCCTGTCCGCGCACGCCCGTCACCCGCGTGGGCGCCTCGGGCTGCGCCAGCGACCACGCCTGCAGCAGCTCGCCGTCGCTCACCGCCAGCGTCCGGCCGGAAGGGCTGAAGCGCAGCGACACGAACATGCCGGCCTCCGCGTCCGTCGCCGCGCCGGCGAGTCGCAGGCGGACGTCGCTCTCGAGGTCGACGACCTCGAGCTCCGGCTGGCCGCGGTGGTACACCGCGAGGGTCGCCCCCGTGGGCGCGAACGCCAGGCTCGAGCGGACCGACCTCTGCTCGTCCGTGGCCGGCTCGACCGCCACCCACGCCTCCCCGTCGCGCCCGATCATCGTCACCGCCCCGTCGCCGGACAGCACCGCCAGCAGCTCCCCACCGGGCGTGTACCGCAGGCCATGGGCGGCAGCGTTCACCGACAAGGCCCGCGAGTCCCACGGCGAGGTCCACTCGCGGACCTCGCCGTCGGCGAAGCCGATCGCGAACCGCCCCGGCGCGAAGGCCAGACCCATCCACGCGAGCTGCGGCACCTCGAAGATGTCCCCACGACCATGTCCGAAGAGACACCCGACGCCGGAGCCGGCGGACAGCAGCACCCGGCCGTCGTCCGCGATCGCCATCAGGCGGTGGTCGCTCTGCCACGGCCCGCACGCCCTGGGCAGCGCCTCCGTGGCGCCCGAGCTCAGGTCGAGCCGGACCAGGCCCTCCTCGGGCCGGACCGCCACCGCCCAGCCGCCGCCCGTCGCCAGCAACGCCGCCCGCGGCGACTCCCGCGGCGCCGGCCAGCGCGACTGCCAGGCCGCCTCGGCCGTGGTCACGCGGCGGTAACCGCCGGAGCCGGGGAGCAGCAGCTCGCCGTCACCCAGCATCGACGCGTCGAGGGTCGACGGCCCGGACGCGACCGGCGTCCCGCTGGCCACGTCGATCACCTCGTAGGCGACGCCGAAGTCCCACTCGACCAGCCCGCCGTCGCGGCTGACGTGCGGCGCCACCACGAAGTCGTCGACCCTGTCCCTTCGGACATCTCGCGTCCACAGCCGGCGGCCCGCCGGGTCCTCGGCCCACGCGGTCGTCGAGCCGTCGCGGTGAGCGATGAACACCAGCGCGTCGCGCCCGGGCACCGACCAGTCCGCCTCGACGAGGCGCGGCGGCGCGTCGGCCCGCCACACCAGCTGACGGCCGACCTCCGCCGCGGCCGGCTTCGCGGCCACGCACGCGGCCACCAGAGCGTCCCCGGCGGCCGTCCAGTGGTGGCCGAACAGCCTGGGCTGGCACGGATACCGGGAGACGTCGACCGCGCCGGTCTCGCGGTCCCACACCACCAGAGTGTCGCCGCGCATCGCCGCGAGGCGGCGGCCGTCGCGGGTCCCGTGGAGCGCCAGCCCGGCCACCGCACTCGGCGCGCCCGCGTCGGGCAGCTGGCGGCGCGCGCCCGTCCGCACCTCGAACTCGAGCGCGGGCGTGGACAGCATCGGCCAGGCCCACAGCAGCTCGCCGTCCGGGCTCAACGCCCAGCGATAGAGCCTCGCCGGCTTGTCCGTCGTCGCCATGAAGCGCGCCTCGCCGTCCGGTCGATGCACCTCGATCGTGGGCCGCGTGTCCTCCTCGACGCGGATGTGCGCCCACGTCCTGCGGTCCGGCGTCACCGCCAGCTCCGCGCGCCCGCCCAGCCGCTCGCCGTCGACCGCCCCCGGCCGCCAGCGCCACACCTCGTCGAAGCTCCTCGCGATCCATGTCCCATCGGCCAGATGGATGCCGTCGAGCAGCGGTCGGTTCGGCCCCGCGAGCGCCGCGCTCGCGATCCCGGGTCGCCACGCCGCCAGCGCCAGCGCCCGCACCGCGCCGTCGCGCGCCGGATCGGGCTGCAGCTGCGCCAGCAGCGGATAGACCCGCGACGGCTCGGCCTCGACCGCCAGCCGCGCCTGCGCCAGCAGCAGCGCGTCGGCGCGGCTATCGGCGGTCGCCCGCGCCGCCTCGGCCTCGGTCGCCCGCGCCTCTGCGACCTCCTGCGCCGTCTCGGCCGCCGCGCGCTGGTCCTCGGCGACGTCGCGGGCCTCGCGGATCCGTCCGACCGCCAGCGCGCCGATCGCCACCAACGCCACGAGCGCCGCCGCTGCCACAGTCGCCGCCGCCCGGTGTCGCCGCAGCCACAGCCGGCCGACCTCTGCCAGCGAGTACGCGTGCGCGCCGACCAGCCGGCCGGCCTGGTAGCGCCGCAGATCGTCGGCGAACGCCTCCGCGTCGGCGTAGCGATCGCCTGGCTGTTTGGACATGGCCTTTTCGACCACCGCGACCAGGGCCGGCGGCGCCTCGGGCACCAGCTGCGCCAGCGGGCGCGGCCGGCCCACCAGCACGTCGTGGATCAGCTCGGCCGCGCGGCGGTCGTGAAACGGCGGCACCCCGGCGAGCACGTGGTAGAGCACCGCCCCGAGCGCGTAGATGTCGGTGCGCCCGTCCAGCGGCTCGCCGCGGGCCTGCTCGGGCGGCATGTAGCGGATCGTCCCGAGCAGCGAGCCGGCGGCGGTGAGGTCGGAGATCGCCGGATCTTGGCGGTCATCGGCGGCCGCGGGAAGATCTGTCTCTTGCGACATGTACTTGGCGAGGCCCCAGTCGATCACCACCGCCTCGCCGAACTCGCCGACCAGCAGGTTGGCCGGCTTGAGGTCGCGGTGGATCACGCCCTCGCGGTGCGCGTAGGCGATCGCCTCCGCCGCCGCGATCACGTGCGGCACCAGGCCGAGCCGCGCGCTCACGTCGGCGCTGCCGGCGATCCGCTGCTCGAGCGAGGCGCCCTCGACCAGCTTCATGCACAGGAACGGCCGCCCGTCGTCGCCGCGCCCGAGGTCGTACAGCGGCACGATGCCGGGGTGCTGCAGGCGGGCGGTGATCGCCGCCTCGCGGACGAACCGCTGCACCGACCGCTCGTCGAAGCGCAGCAGCTCCTTGATCGCCACGGTGCGCCCGAGCTTGAGGTCCTCGGCGCGGCGGACCGCTCCGAGCCCGCCGCGGGCGAACACCGCCCCGAAGCGGTAGCGCTCGCCGGCCGACGCCTCCGCGCGGCCCGTCTCCCAGTCGCCCTGCGGTCCGAGCCACGTCACGCGCCCCGACGCCTCGCCCGCCGCCGTCGACTCGCGGCCGAACCGCGACAGCCCCGCGAGCAGGCGGGCCTGGGCGCGCGCGAGGGCGGCGGGGTCGGGCGAGGGCGGGGGCGGGAGCTCGGGGCGCATCACCGGTCGAGTGCTGGTTGCGGCGACTTTGATCGGCGAAAAAGACGCTGGCGCGTCCGCGCGACGCCCGCTCAACGCGGGCCGCGGAGGTGGTCGTCGATCTTCTCGAAGATGCTGCGCATCGCGCTGTCGAGGTCGCGTTCGCGGCTGTCCCTCAGGTCAGGTTGGGCCAGCAGCCGGTCGGTCGCCTCGCGCAGGCGCTGACGGGCGCGGGCGATCCGTCCCGCCATCGTCCCGGCCGGGACCGCGAACAGCTCGGCCAGCTCGCGGGCCGTCAGCTGCTCGTACTCTTTCAGCTCGAGCAAGATCTGGTCGTCGAGGTTGAGCCCGCGCAGCGCCTGCGACACCACGTGCTCGATCTGCCGGTCTGCCAGCAGCGACGACAGCGACGCCTCGGTGGCCGGGTCGATCACGCTGTCCTCCCCCGGATCGAACGTCGGCCCGCGGCGCGAGCGGTGGCGGATGTACTCGAGCAGCTTGTTGCGGGCGATGCCGAACAGGAACCCCTTGAACGACGACGAGCCGCCGCGGAACGCGTCGCGTCGTCGGCACAGCGTCTCGAAGGTCGCCTGGGCCAGGTCCTCGCAGGCGTCGCCGCTCACCTTGGCGAAGAAGAACCGGTACACGCTGGGGTAGTGGCGGGCCACCAGCGTCCGGCCGGCCGCGGTCGCGCCGGCTTGCCAGGCGCGCAGGAGCGAGAGGTCGTCGTCGCCGGCTTCGGGTCCCACGACTGCAGCTCTACTCGATCGCCGGCGCGGCGTCACGGGGCGGCGGCTTCAGGGCCGCCGACACCGAGCGCGGGGTGATCCCCTCGGCCAGCACCAGCGCCGCCAGGAACGTCCCCATCGACGTCGCCGCCGTCACCAGCGCGCGCACCAGCGGCAGCGGCACCGCCCCGGCCAGCAGCATGCGGACGCCCGCGCCCGCGGCGATCGCCAGACCTGTCCACAAGGCCAGGCGGAGCAGCGACCCGACGTAGCGGCCGACGTCGAGCTGCAGGTGGCGCAGGGCGAAGCGGAGCAGCACCCAGAACGCGACCGGGTAGCCGAGCACCCACGCCCACGCCACCGACGCGTAGCCGAGCCAGTCGCCGAGCACGATCGCCGCCACCGCGAACCACAGCGGCATCGTCACCGCCGCCACCGCCATGTAGGTCAGGGTCAGGCTCGGCCGGCCGACCCCGTCGAGGAGCGGAGGGACCACCGCGCTGAGCGCCCGCAACAGCGCCGCGATCGCCAGCACCCGCACCGCCGCCGCCGCGCCGACCCACTGCTCGTCGAGCAGCAGCAGCAGGTCGGGCGCCGCCGGCACCACGATCACCAGGAAGCCGGCGACGACGAGGAAGCTGAGCCGCGACAATTTTAAAAACTGTTCCGCGAGCGCGGCCGGCCGGTCGCGCGCGCGCGAGAACGCCGGGAACGCCACCGACACGACCACCGTGGAGATGATGCGGGCCGGGTCGAGCGCGAGGTCGGCGGCGGCCTTGTAGAGGCCGAGGGCGGCGCGGCCGAAGAAGGAGCCGACGATGTAGAAGTCGAGGCCGGTGTAGACGAAGAAGAGGATCCGGCTGAGCGAGGTCTTGAGGCCGAACAGCACCGCCTCGCGGGTGGCCGCCCAGTCGAACAGGAAGCGCGGCAGCCACGCCTGGAAGTACTGCACCCCCGCGGTGGTCACCACGGTGCGGCCGATCGCCCCGGCGATGAAGCACCAGATCCCCACCAGCGGCGCCGCGACCAGCAGCGCCACGTTCTCGGCCACGCTGGCGAGGAAGCGGATCAGCGAGAACTCGCGGAAGCGCAGCTCGCGGATCATCAGCGCCCCCGGCACCATGTACAGGTTCTGCAGCAGCAGCTTGACGCAGTGCGCCTGCAGCATCCAGCCGACGATCGGCGCCTCGTAGTGGCTGGCGAGCAGCGGCGCGACGGCGAAGAAGATCGCCGCGACGATCGTGAGCGACAGGAGCAGGTTGAGCCAGAACACCGTCGACAGGCGCGCCGGCGTGTGGTCGCCCTGCTGGACCAGCGCCCCCGGCAGCCCCAGCTCGGTCGCCAGGTCGAGGATCGGGATCGCCGCCAGCGCCAGCGTCGCCACCCCGTACTCCTCCGGGCTGATCCAGATCGCCAGCAGCACCGCCTTGGTCGCCACGTCGAGCACGCCCATCAGCGCCGTGGCCGTGCCGACCCACGCCAGGCTCTGGTTGACGCGGACCTGCTCCTCGCGCTCCGACATCCTCACTCCCGCCGCAGCACCGCGCAGCTGACCCGGTAGGGGCGAAACAGCCACCGCAGGCGCGAGCCCGCGGTCCCGCTCGGGCTGTCCCGAAGGCCAGCCAGCTTGCGGACGTCGCGGACCAGCAGCCACGGCCGGCGCAGCAGCTCGGGCCCGTAGCTCGGCCCGTCGACGACCTCGGCGCGGACCAGGCGCAGCTCCGGGAACAGCTCGCGGGACATGTCCTTGGGGTCAGGTCGATAGTACGTGTCGATCGGGTCGGGGTGGTACGGGTAGCTGAACGGCACCGTGACCACCAGCAGCCCGCCGGCGGGCACGAGCGCCGACAGGCCGGCGGCCAGGGCTGCGCGGTCGGTCACGTGCTCGAGCATGTTGCAGCACAGGATCGCCCGCGCCCCGACCGCGCGCAGGCGGGCCCTGCCCGCCTCGCTCAGCGCGTCCGCGGCGATGTCGACCCCCGGCAGCGCCTTCAGGTCGCTGTGCACGATCGCCGCCCCGCGCCCCCGCAGCGGCGCGAACACCTCGCGGTCGATCCACGGCTGCACGACCGTGCGGAACTGCAGGTCGCTGCTGCCGAGGTTGAGCAGCGGCGTCAGCTCGGCGTCGCCGAGCTCCTGCAGCCGCGCCCGCAACCACCGCGCCTCGACCTCAAGCACCGACCTGCTCCTCGGGACAGCCGAACCTCGGCCCCCGCTCGCATCGCCGCTCTAGCATCGACCTGCTCCTCGGGACAGCCGACCCACACGCGCACCTGCTCTTTCGGCCACGTTTCGCTCAGGCACAGACCTGCTCCTCGGGACAGCCGACTCACACACACGGCCAGCACCTGCTCTCTCGGCCACGTTCCGCTCGGGCACCGACCTGCCCCTCCGGACAGCCGATCCACACGCACGACCAGGACCTGCTCTTTCGGCCACGTTCCGCTCGGGCACCGACCTGCCCCTCCGGACAGCCGACCCACACGCACGGCCAGCACCTGCTCTCGGCCACCTTCCGCTCAGGCACGACCTGCCCCTCCGGACAGCCGACTCACACGCACGGCCAGCACCTACTCTCTCGGCCACGTTCCGCTCAGGCACCGACCTGCTCCTCGGGGCTGCTCGCCACCGACTCGAGCCCGCCGGCCAGCGCGACCTGGGCGACGAAGCCGAGCCGCTCCTTCGCGCGCGCCGGGTCGAGCACGTAGCGCATCACCTCGCTGCCGCGGTACGGCAGCGCGCCGAGGTCGACCAGGTCCGTGCGGTCCAGGCGCCACGCCAGCGCCTGCACCACCATCGCCACGGCCGACTCGACCCCGGTGCCGGCGTTGTAGACCCCGGCGGGCGCGCTGCGCTCGGTGCAGCGGGCCAGCAGGCGGGCCACGTCGCGGACGTGGATGAAGTCGCGGGTCTGCTCCCCGGGCGTGCACGCGAACCGCCGGCCCGCCCGCAGGGCCGCGAGCAGCGACGGGATCAGCATCCCCGGGCGCTGACCTGGCCCGTAGACCACCCCCGGGCGGACGATCACCGCCTCGAGGCCGAGCCGGGCCGCCGCCGCGCGGACCTCGTCCTCGCCGCGGATCTTCGCCCGCGCGTACGGCGTGTCGCCGAGCCGCTGCGCGTCCTCGACGAAGGGCACCGGCTGCAGCCCGTAGACCTCGCCGGTGCTGACGTACACCACCCGCCGAGCCCCGCGCGCCGCCGCCACCGCCAGCGCCCGCAGCGGCGCGGCCACGTGCGCCTCCGCCAGCGCCTCCTCGCCGCCCTCGCGGCCGCCGCCGGCCCAGATCAGCACATGCACTTCCGGACATGTCCGTTCCGACAGGCCCTCGCGACCGAACGCGACCACCGGCGCCCCGGCGAGCGCGCCCGCGGCGGCGCGGCCGATGAAGCCGCCGCCGCCGCCGATCGCCACGGCCGCGCCCGTCACGCCGCCCCCAGCAGCTCGCGGTACCAGGCGATCGTGCGCTGCAGGCCCTCGTCGAGCCCGTGGCGCGGGCGCCAGCCGAGCACCCGCCGCGCCTTCTCGGACGCCAGGAATTGCTCGCGGATCTCCCGCGACGCCTCGCCGAGGATCACCGGCGGCAGGTGGCGCGCGTCCATGTGGCCGAGCACCCGGTCGACGATCTCGAGCACGCTCTGCGGCCGCTCGTCGGAGAAGTTGAACGCCTCGCCGACCACCTCGGGCCGGTCCATCTGCTCGGCCAGCTCGAGGTACGCCGCCACCGCGTCGCCGACGTACACGTAGTCGCGCACGAAGGTCCCGTCGCTGCGCACGATCGGCCGCTCGCCGCGGACCACCGAGCGCACCGTCCCGGGGATGATGCGGTTCCAGTTGAGGTCGCCGGGCCCGAACAGGTTGCCGCAGCGGGTCACGCACACCGGCAGCTGGTAGCTGTCGAAGTAGCAGCGGGCGATCAGGTCGGTGCAGCTCTTCGAGCAGTCGTAGGGGAAGCGGCCCTCGAGCGGCGACGCTTCGGTGTACGGCAGCACCGGCTGGTCGCCGTAGGCCTTGTCGGAGCTGGCGACGACGACCCGCCGGACCTTGCGCTCGTTGCGTCGGCACGCCTCGAGCAGGTTGTACGAGCCGCGGACGTTGGCCTCCCAGGTCGACAGCGGGTTGCGCCCGGCGGTGCCGACGATCGTCTGCGCCCCGAGGTGGAACACCGCCTCGATCTCGTGCTCGTTGATCACCCGCTCGAGCAGCGCGTAGTCCTCGAGCTGGCCCTGCACGCTGACGCAGCGGCGGTCGAGCCCGCGGCCGTGGAACAGGCTGCGCGGCACCCCGTCGCGGACCAGGCACACCGGCGCCGCCCCGCGGGCCAGCAGCTCCTCGACCATGTGGCTGCCGAGCAGCCCGGTCGCCCCGGTGACGAGCACGTTCTTGTCTGTCCAAAAGGACATATTACCACTTCCTCCACGGCGCCGCGCCGCCGGTCCACGCGCGCTCCAACAGCTGCAGGTCGCGGAAGGTGTCCATGCACTGCCAGAAGCCCTCGTGCCGGTGGACCCGCAGCTGGTCGTCGGCGGCCAGCTGCTCGAGCGGCTCGCGCTCGAGCGTGCAGGCGTCGTCGTCGCGCACGTACTCGAGCATGCCGCGGCGGAACACGAAGAAGCCGCCGTTGATCCAGCCCTCGGTGACGGCCGGCTTCTCGCTGAAGCGGTCGACGCGGTCGCCGTCGGTCAGCAGCTCGCCGAAGCGGCTCTGCGGCCGCACCCCGGTGACCGTCCCGATCTTGCCGTGGCTGCGGTGGAACGCCAGCAGCGCGCGCAGGTCGACGTCGCACAGGCCGTCGCCGTAGGTCAGCATGAAGTCGTCCTCGTCGAGGTGACGGCCGACCCGGCGCAGCCGCGCCCCGGTCATCGCCTCCTCGCCGGTGTCGACGCAGGTCACGCGCCAGCGCGCCTCGGGCGGGTTGTGCAGCGTCAACTTCCCGCCCTGCCCGAGGTCGACCGTGAAGTCGCCCGACAGCGCCGCGAAGTCGAGGAAGTAGCGCTTGATCACCTCGGCGCGGTAGCCGAGACACAGCACGAAGTCGTCGAACCCGAACGACGCGTAGTAGCTCATGATGTGCCAGAGGATCGGCCGCCCCGCGACCTCGATCATCGGCTTGGGACGCAGCTCCGTCTGCTCTTTGAAGCGGGTCCCCTTGCCCCCGCACAGGATGACGACCTTCATCACGACCTCCCCAGGACCTCGTCGTAGACCGCCTGGAGGCGCTCGCGGTGGGCCTCCACGCTGTACTCCGCCTGCATCTTGCGCCGCCCGGCCTCGCCGAGGGCGTGCCGCTCGTCTGCACTTCGGGACAGACGCACCAGGTGCCCCGCCAGCCCGGCGACGTCGCGCTCCGCGGCCAGGAGCCCCGTCTGCTCGTGCTCGACCTGCTCGGGGATCCCCGCGTGCCGCGTCGCCACGATCGGCAGCCCCGCCGCCGAACCCTCGCAGATCACCGTCGGCGTGCCCTCCTGGTCGCCGTCGCGGGCGGTCCGGCTCGGCACCAGCAGCACGTCCGCCTCTTGCATGGCCGAAGAGACAGGTGTCGCCGGCGCCGCCCACGTCACGTCGAGCCGCAGCGACTCCGCCAGCGCCCGCAGCGGCCCGGCCCCCGCCGAACCTGTCCCCAGGAGCATGACCTCGAGGTCAGCCCCCGCCGCGCGCGCCTCGGCGCAGGCCCGCAGGCCGTCGTCAAAGCCCTTCTTCTCGACCTCGCGGCCGACCATCAGCACCCGCGTGCGCGCCCGCGGGGCCCGCTGCGTCGGCTGGAACCGCGACAGGTCGACGCCGAGCGGCACCACGCGGATCTTGCTCTCGGGACAGCCCTGGGCGACGAGCTCCCCGCGCATGTGCTGCGACAGCGCGAGGAAGCGGTCGCCGCGGCGGAACAGCGCCGGCGCCAGCGCGGCGAAGTGCCAGTAGGCCGGCAGCAGCCGCAGCCGCGAGCGGCGGACGGTCACGTCCTTGCCGTAGAAGCTGGTCACCAGCGGCAGCCCGCAGCGGGCCGCCGTGAGCAGCGCGTGCGCCCCCGTCTGGCCGAGGTGCGCGTGGATCAGCGACACCCCGCGGGCCCACCGCGACAGCCGCGGCGACAGCGTGGTCGCGCGGTACAGCAGCGCCTCGAGCGCCCCGAGCGGCAGGTCGCGCAGCGCGGTCACCTCGCCCTCCGGGAACTTGTCGCGCGACAGGCGTTCGACCGCGAACACGCGCACCGCGTAGCGCCGCAGCGACCGCATCGACGTGTAGATGAACGTCTCCGACGGCGGCAGGAATTCGTGGCGCACAAAGCCGACGGTCGGCGAGGTCGACATGCCGAGCGAACGGCCGCGAACGTACGCTCCGGCGCGCGAGGGTGTCAACCGGCCCTCGCCCACCCATGACTTGCCGCACGCCCTCCGCGGCCGCCTCGGCACGCAGTCCTCGCCGAGCTCTGGTATCGCGCGAGGACCCGCGACAAAGGTGGCCTCACCTGCCGCCGCAGCTCGCACGGCCAGGCTGCAGGCCGCTCACGAGGACCGCGATGCTCCTGCCCGACCTCACCACTCGACCCGCGTGCGCCCTGCAGGAGCGACGCCTCGCGAGGATCCCGCCCGGCTCCACCGGGTGCACCCTGCAGAGCGCCCGCGCTGCACCTCGAAGCTTGCGATGAGCCTGCTCGACTTCACCGCGTGCCCCGCGTGCGTCCTGCGGGGCCGCCCTGCGACGCGGAGGACTCGACCCGCCTGCACCCTGCAGGAGCGCCCACGCTGCGACGCTGAGGCTCTGCGATGATCCTGCCCCCGCTCCACGACTCGGCCCGCCTGCACCCGGCAGGAGCGCCCACGCTGCGACGCAGAGGCTCTGCGATGATCCTGCCCCGCTCCACGACTCGGCCCGCCTGCACCCTGCAGCAGCGCCCACGCTGCGACGCAGAGGCTCTGCGATGATCCTGCCCCCGCTCCACGACTCGGCCCGCCTGCACCCTGCAGCAGCGCCCACGCTGCGACGCAGAGGCTCTGCGATGCTCTCTGCCTCGCTCAACGACTCGACCCGCCTGCACCCTGCAGCAGCGCCCACGCTGCGGCGCAGAGGCTCTGCGATGATCCCTGTCCCGCTCCACGACTCGGCCCGCCTGCACCCTGCAGCAGCGCCACGCTGCGATGTAGAGGCTCTGCGATGATCCCTGTCCCGCTCCACGACTCGGCCCGCCTGCACCCTGCAGGAGCGGCCGCGCGGCACCTCGGAAGCTCCGCCATGATCCTGTTCGACCTCACCCCGCCACCCGCGTGCGCCCTGCAGGAGCGCCCACGCGACACCTCGGAGGCCCCGCGATGATCCTGCCCGACCTCACCACCAGGGACGCGTGGGAGCTGCGTCGGCGCCCCGAGATCGACGAGGAGGACCTGTGGCTCACGCCCGGGCCGGTGGTCTGGCAGGCCGAGCGCTTCCGCGGGCCGCCGCCGATGTTCTACCCCGTCTACCGCAGCGGCGACCTCTTCGCGACCTCGCCGCTGCCGCTCATCGTGCACAAGGGCGCGCTCGAGCTCGACGCCGACGTCGCCCGCCAGGTCGGCGCCGCCGTCCGCTACCTCGCCACCAACGCGACCATCGATCGCCGCGTGCGGCGCGTCGGCTGCCCCGAGCTGTCGACGCTCGAGCTGTCGGACCCGCGCGAGTACGTCGCCGCCTTCGCCGCGGCCACGCGCAGCGACGTCGCCCGGGTCGAGGCGAGGCATCCCGGCTTCACCAACCTCGTCCTGTGCGGCGGCCGCGACAGCCTCAACCTGCTGCTGCTGCCGTGGAAGAACCCGGTGATCGCCGTCAGCGCCCGGCCCAACTTCCCGCTCGTGCAGCAGTTCGTGCGCGACAACCGGCTCGGCATGGACGTCGTCGAGCTCGTCGACCGCGACGCCTCGCTGCTCGACAGCGAGATCGCCGTCAACGCCTGCCGGATCGGCCTCGATCACGTGCGCTGGGTCGCCGAGCTGCGCGAGCTCGCCGCCCGCTTCGAGCGGCGCGCCGTCTTCTGGGTCGGCGCCATGGCCGACGCCTTCACCACGCCGAAGTGGCGCACTTACAACCATTCGCTCGCGCTCGCGCGCCTGCGGGCCTTGCCCGGCCTGCGCGGCCTGGCCGACACCGACGCCGGCCAGAGCCTGTTCTCGTGGACCTGCTACTACCGCGGCGGCATGTGGCAGGGCGGCAACATGTCGTTGCTCAAGGAGATCACCGACGCGCTGGTGCTCTCGGCCTACCACGGCCCTGCCATGCGGGCCCTGCTCGCCCGCGTCGACCTGCGCGGCGCCGCCACCTCCGACATCCGCCCTGCCATCGGCGAGGCGCTCGCCGGCGCCCCGGTCGTCTACCCGACCACCAACCCCTCGCCGCCGCCCTCGCCCTTCCGCAAGCGCCGCTCGCACGTGACCGCGTTCGTCGAGGTCCTGGCCCGCCACGGCATCCGCAGCGCCTGAGCGGCCTCGGATGGTCGATGGGACATGCCTGAAAAGGCATGTCCTATCAGTCATTTTCTAATGACTGTACTTCCCGCCAGGCCGCCTCGGCTCCCCCTGCTCTTCAAGCCAGCAGCGGGGCCCGCGACCGGACTGCTCTCATCTGCCTCTTGAGCCAGGCGGGCGTGCCGAGCGCCTGCATCGCGCGGGCGAGGCGCGGCAGGGCCGCCTTGATCTTCGCTTCGGAGACCGCGCGTGGCCCGCGAGGCGCGGCAGGGTCGCCTTGATCTTCGCTTCGGAGACCGCGCGTGGCCTGCGAGGCGCGGCAGGGCCGCCTTGATCTTCGCTTCGGAGACCGCGCGTGGCTCGCTAGGCGCCGCGACTGAGGGCCTCGAACGCGAGCGATACGGGCCCTTTGCACCGCCGCCTGGCTACCGGGCCTGCATCGCACTCACCTGCCGCTCGGGACAGGCTGACGACTGCCCGCGCCGGCGGCTCAGGTGAGCGCCTGCATCGCGCGGGCGAGGCGGGGCAGGGCCGCCTTGATCTCCTCTTCGGAGACCGCGCCGACGCTGAGGCGGAACCAGCCCTCGTCGCCGGGCACGCCGAACGCCTGGAACGGGACGATGCCGATGCCCGCGTCGGTGAGCAGGTACTTGCGGACATCCTCGTTCGTCTGCAGCACCTGGCCCGCGGGCGTGCGGCGGCCGAACGGGTTGATGCGCACGGTCAGGTAGATCGCGCCCATCGGCGGGATACTGTCGACCTGCAGGCCGTCTTTCTTCAGCCCCTGGAAGCCGGTGTGGAGCAGCTCGAGGCGGCGGTCGAGGCCCTCGAGGAAACGGCTGCCGTAGGCGTGGATCGCCTCGGAGTCGCTGAGCAGGTCGACGGTCGCCATCTGCTCGGGGCGCGGCGCCCAGGCGCCGACGTGGCCGAGCACGGCCGACATCTGCTTGATGATGTCGACGGGGCCGACGGCCCAGCCGACGCGCAGGCCGGTGGCCGCGAACGCCTTGCTGATGCCGTCGACGAACACGGTGTAGCGGGCCATCTCGGGTCGGAGGCCGGGCGGCGTGACGTGCTTGGTGTCGCCGAAGCGCAGCATCCAGTAGATGTGGTCGTACATCAGGTAGACCGGGCGCTGGCCGCGTTGCTCGCGGCTGCGGTTCTCGGCCAGGATCGCGTCGCAGATGCCGCGCAGCGCGTCGGCGGTGATCGCCGTGCCGGTCGGGTTGAGCGGCGAGTTGAGGCACACCAGGCGCGCCGAGGGCAGCTCGGACAGCAGCGCCTCGCCGGTGGGCAGGAACCTGGTCTCGGGGCCACACACGACCGGCACGCCGCGGGCGCCGCACATGTGCACGTAGTGGTTGTTGTTCCAGCTCGGCACCGGGTAGATGACGGTGTCACCGGCGTCGACCACGGTGCGGTAGAGGCCGTAGATCACCGGGCGCGCGCCGCCGGCGACCAGGAAGCTGTCGAGCGGGTAGCGCAGGCCGAGCTCGCGCTCGTAGAAGCGCTGGATCGCCTGGCGCAGCTCGGCCTGGCCGTTGGCCGCCGGGTAGTTGGTCTCGCTGCGCTCGAGGGCTCGCAGGATGGCTTGCTGCAGGACCTCGGGGATCGGGAACTGCTTGGGGCTGAAGTCGCCGACTGTGAGGTTGCAGACCGGAACGCCCTGAGCCATCAGCGCGCGGATCTCGGCCGCGATCTTGAGGATCTCCGAGCCGACCAGCGCCCCGGCCATGCTCGACAGACGGGCGGCCGGGTCGGGACCCGCGTCGTTGGCGTGGGCGGTGAGGTCGGTCTGCGCGCTCTGGACGTCCTTCATCGCTACAACTATGCCACACTCCAGCGGCCCATGAGCAGCGCTCGCCAGCCGCACCTCACAGCCCGCCTCCAAGGATTCGGCACCACGATCTTCACCGAGATGACGCGCCTTGCCATTCAATTCGGCGCGGTCAACCTCGGCCAGGGTTTTCCCAACTTCGATGGGCCCGACTTCATCAAGGAGGCCGCGATCGCGGCGATCCGCGCAGGCGCAAACCAGTACTGTCGGATGAGCGGGCTGCCCGAGCTCAACCGCGCGATTGCAGCGCACCAGCAGCGCTTCTACGGCCTCTCTTACGATCCCGACAGTGAGGTCACCGTGTACTCCGGCGCGACCGAGGCCATCTGCGCGACGCTGCAAGCGCTGTGCGACACCGGCGACGAGGTCGTGCTGTTCGAGCCGTTCTACGACTCTTATCGCGCCAGCATCACCATGGCCGGCGCGGTCCCGAAGGTCGTCACGCTGCACGCGCCCGACTTCGCGTACCGCCCCGAAGAGCTCGAGGCCGCCATTACCCCCAAGACTCGGGCAATTCTTCTGAACAGCCCGCACAACCCCACTGGGAAGGTTTTTACGCGCAGCGAGCTCGAGCATATCGCTGGCCTCTGCGAGCGCTTCGACCTCCTCGCGATCACCGACGAAGTGTACGAGCACCTCGTGTATGAGGGCTCGCACGTGCCGCTCGCGACGCTGCCCGGGATGCGTGAGCGCACCGTGCTGATCTCCTCGTCGGGCAAGACCTTCAGCTTCACCGGCTGGAAGGTCGGGCACACGTGCGCGCCTCCGGCGCTCAGCGCTGCGATTCGCTGTGCGCATCAGTTCGTGACCTTCTGCACGGCCACGCCGTTTCAGCACGCGCTCGCCAAGGCCTTCGTCGCCGATGACGATTTCTTCACCGGCCTCATCGCCGAGTACCGCGCGCGCCGCGATCGCCTGTGCCAGGGCCTGCGCGAGCTCGGCTTCGGCGTGCTCGCGCCGGCCGGCACCTACTTCGTCATGACCGACATCCGCCCGCTCGGTTACGCCGACGACGTCGAGTTCTGCCGCATGCTGCCGGAGCAGGTCGGCGTCGCCGCCATCCCGCCGTCGTCGTTCTACGAGCACCCGGCGGCCGGCCGTCACCTGGTGCGCTGGGCCTTCTGCAAGACCGACGACGTGCTCGACGAGGGCCTGCGCCGCCTGCAGAAGCTGCCGCGCCGGGCGCCGCTGGCGAGCGCGGCCGGATAGAGTATCCAACATGACCCGAAGGACAGCACGCAGGAGGACCGGAGCATGAAGATCGCGGCGATCCAGAGCGACATCGCGTGGGAGGACCCGGAGGCCAACTTCACCCGCTTGCGCCCGTGGGTGGCCGCCGCCGCCGCCGCCGGGGCCAAGCTGGTCGTGCTGCCGGAGATGTTCGCCTGCGGCTTCTCGATGGCGACCGCCAACATCGCCGAGCCGCCGGGCGGGCCCTCGACCCGCTTCCTCGAGGCCCAGGCGCGCCAGCACGACCTGTGGATCTGCGGCAGCATCCCCGAGGTGCCGCACGACGAGCCCAAGCCCTACAACACGCTCGTGCTCGCCAGCCCGCACGGCCAGGTCGTCCGCTACCGCAAGATCCACCCGTTCTCGTTCGCCAAGGAGCACGAGCACTACGGCGCCGGCAGCGACCACATCACCGTCGACGTCGACGGCCTGCGCTGCACCCTGTTCGTCTGCTACGACCTCCGCTTCGCCGACGAGTTCTGGGCCCGCGCCGAGCAGACCGACGCCTACGTGGTCGTCGCCAACTGGCCCGAGCGCCGGCGCCACCACTGGACCACCCTGCTGCAGGCCCGCGCGATCGAGAACCAGGCCTACGTCGTCGGCGTCAACCGCGTCGGCCACGGCAACGGCCTCGACTACAGCGGCGACAGCCGGATCGTCGACCCCTGGGGCGAGGTGCTCGCGGCCGCCGCCGGCGGCGAGACCATGGTCCTCGCCGACGTCCGCGCCGACGTCGTCCGCGACGCGCGCGAGCGCTTCCCTGTCCTCAAGGACAGGCGCAAGGCCTAGGCGCGCCGCCACGTTCGACCTGTCCCTGCGGACAGCCTGGCGCTCCGCCCGCTGCGCCGCCCAGGGCTCGCCGCCCCCGCGCGCCGGCGCACCGGGCCACCCCGCGCGCCCTGCCTCCGGCGCAGGCATCGCCCCGGCCGGCGCAGGCCATGACATGGCCGCACGAACATGTCTCATCAGGCATCCTCCGCCAACGCCAGCAGCGCGGCGCGGCTGACCACCAGCGGCGTGAACGTCAGCGCCCCGAACCCGCACGCGACCGTCTGCCGCGCCCACTCGACGTCGTCGTCGCCGACGAGCGCCAGGAGCCCGGCCGGCCCGCCGCGGCGCAGCCCGAGCAGGGCGGCGTAGCACGGCCACAGGTACGCCCGCGCCTGCTCCTCGCGGGCTTGCGGAGCCACCACCGCCAGCCACGTCGACGGCCCGCCGAGCCGGCGGAGCGCGAACGCCAGGTCGGCCGCCCACTCGTGCCCGTGCGCGTAAAGCTGGGTGTCGCCGACGTCGACGAGCTCGGCCAGGGCCGGCTGCTCGAGCTCCCAGCCGAGCAGCCGGTGCAGCGCGTGCACGATCAGCTCGGGCCGGCGTTGCAGGAGTTCGAGGACGGGATCGACGGGCGAGGCGCACACTGGTGGGGTCATGCACGCCGCGCCGCGCCCGACCTCCGCGAATTCCCCTGTCCTTTCGCGCCGCCCTCGCCCCGGGGCCGTCCAGCCCGCGGGACACCGTCCAGCCCGCGGGACGCTACTCGGCGGGCACGTGGACCACGAGGTCGCCGCCCTTGCGCTTCAGGCACACCGCGCACGCGTCGGGCACCAGCGGCTCCTCGTAGCGCGGCTCGAAGGTCTCCTCGACCACCGGCGCGCCGTCGCGCTCGACCGCGACCACGAACTTCGCCGGGCCGCTCCAGATGTTGCCGCGGGTCTCGAGCACCTCGAGCTCGAGCCCGGTCTCGCCCGCCCGGCCCATGATCGACAGGGTGCCGCTGTCCTCGCCGTCCTCGAAGTCGGTGAAGAAGTCGAGCGCGCAGTCCTCGGCCGGCAGCTCGCAGCTCCACGTCTTCTCGGCGTAGTCGGTGGCCACGCGGAACGTGTACGAGCCCGCCCGCAGCCGCCCGCCGGGCTGGCCGTCGTCGACCACCACGACCGGCACCGAGGCCTCGCAGCCGGCGTTCATGCAGATCCCCGACGACTTGTTGCAGCCGACCGGCGCCGCGGCGAGGACCAGTCCCAAGAGCCATGTCCGTTGCAGCATGTCCTCTCCTTCATGCCCTTACGAGCATCTGCGGCGACAGCAGCGCCCCGTCGCCCGCCCCCGCCGCCTCGCCGTCGTCGTCGCCCTCGCCCTGCAGGCGGGCGTCGAGCAGGTGCGACGGCTTGACGTTGCCGGCGGCCGCCAGCAGGCTGCGGCGCACGTCGGGGTTGTTCGCCTCGAGCTGGACCAGCAGCTGGCGCACGTGGGCCCGCCGCAGGTTGTCCTGCGAGCCGCACAGGTCGCACGGCACCACCGGGAAGCCCTGCTCGATCGCGTAGGCCGCCACGTCGCGCTCCTCGCACAGGATCAGCGGGCGGATGATCGTGTTGCGCCCGTCGTCGGAGCGCAGCCGCGGCGCCATCGCCTTGAGCTGCCCGGCGTAGAGCTGGTTGAGCAGCAGCGTCTCGATCAGGTCGTCGCGGTGGTGGCCGAGCGCGATCTTCGTGCAGCCGAGCTCGACCGCGACGTCGTACAGGATGCCCCGCCGCAGCCGCGAGCACAGCGAGCAGTAGGCCTTGCCCGCCGGCACCTCGCGCTTCACCACCGAGTAGGTGTCGACGTGGACGATGCGATGCTCGTGGCCCTCGCGCTCCAGGTACTCGCGCAGCACCTCGACCGGGAAGCCCGGGTGGCCCTGGTCGAGGTTGACCGCCACCCACGTGAACGAGAACGGCACCATCCGCCGGTACTCGCGCAGCAGGTGGAGCATCGCCCACGAGTCCTTGCCGCCGGAGATGGCGACCATGATTTTGTCGCCGTCTTCGAGCAGCCCGAAGCGCCGATTCGCGCGGCTGATCTGCCGCAAGAGCGTCTGCTGGAGGCTCGCCACGCCCGGCCGGCATACCAGGGCGGGGGCGGCGCAGCAACCGCCCGCTCACAGGACCGAGCGCACGAGCGCGACCAGCCGCGGCGCGTCGCGCACGAGGTCGGCCAGCGCGACGTCGCGGCGCGAGCGGAACACGAAGCCGATCAGCCGGTCGTGCTGGCGCCACATCACCAGGTACGCCGACTCCGAGCTCGTGCGGGCGACGTCGACGCTCGACAGCTGCTTGAAGCCGACCGACAGGCCGTCGATGACCTCCACGCGCGGCATGTCTCCGATCGCCGCGTCGGCCTCGGCCCGCCGCTCCGCCAGCTCCGACGAGCCGCCCGGGACCTCCTGGTAGATCGGCTCGAACTGCGTGCTGGTGTCGACCGCGGCCCCGAGCGCCCGGCCGATCTCCACCGCCACCGGCACCACCTGCTCGCCCTTCTGCAGCACCGCCTCGATGCCCGAGGACGACGCGCCGGCCCCCTGGCGCAACCAGCCCTTGGCCGACTCCGACAGCTCGCCCAGGCTCAGCTGGCCGGCCCACGCGCGGGCCGCCCGCGCCGCCTCCGCGGTGCGCGAGCCGGCCATCTCGGCCATCTCCGCGGCCGCCCGGGTGCGGCCCTCGGGCGCGTCGCACCCGGAGACCGCCGCTCCGACCAGGAGCCATGTCCAGAGCCGACGTCGCACGCCTCGAGTCTAGCAGATCCGGCGCCGCTAGCTGACGCGCGTCTCGTATACTGCGCGCGCGTGTCCGTCCTGCGCACGATCGTCAGCTCCTCGCGCGCCCTCGTCACGGGCGCCAAGGACGTCGCCCGCTTCCGCGAGATCGCCACCGTCTTCGTCCGCCACGGCTTCGGCTGGTGGGTCGCCCAGCTCAAGCTGCGGCGGGAGCTGCAGGTCGAGCTCGCGGGCGGCGAGCTGACGCGCGCCACCGTCGGCAGCGCCGACACCGGCAAGCGCCTCGTGGCCGCGTTTACGCAGCTCGGCCCGACCTTCGTCAAGCTCGGCCAGATCCTCTCGACCCGCCCCGACCTGCTGTCGGACGCGGTCATCGCCGAGCTCACCTGTCTGCAAGACCAGGTGTCGCCGCTGCCCTTCGAGCAGATCGAGGGCCAGCTGCGCAACAACCTCGGGCCCAAGTGGCGCGAGCAGTTCCCCGAGATCGACGAGACCCCGCTGGCGTCGGCCAGCATCGCCCAGGTCCACCGCGCCACCCTCAAGACCGGCGAGCGCGTGGTCCTCAAGGTCCAGCGCCCCGGTCTCCGCCCGAAGATCGCCAGCGACCTCAACATCCTGCTGGCGACCGCCGGCTACGTCGAGGAGGCCTTCCCCGAGGCGGCGGCGATGGACCTCGTCGGCGTCATCCGCGGGTTCGCCAAGTCGCTGGCGCAGGAGCTCGACTTCTGCGTCGAGGCGCGCAACATCGCCCGCTTCCACCGCAACTTCGCCGACGACGACAGCGTCCGCGTGCCGGTCGTCTACGACGCCCTCAGCACCGAGGAGGTGCTGTGCATGGAGTTCGTCGAGGGCCGCAAGTTCAGCGAGGTGCTGCAGTCCGGCGAGGACACCCGCCCGCTCGTCGAGGTGTACTTCAAGACCGCCTACAAGATGCTGTTCATCGACGGCTTTTTCCACGGCGACCTGCACCCGGGCAACGTGTTCGTGCAGGAGGGCGGCCGGCTGGCGATCATCGACTGCGGCATGGTCGGCCGCCTGTCGCCGTCGATGAAGGACAAGCTGATCGACATCCTGTGGGCCGTGATGTCGGAGGACATGGAGGCGCTGGCGCGCTCGTTCTACGCCCTGGCGATCCCGACCGCCGGCAAGGTCGACTACGCCGCGTTCGAGGCCGACGTGGTCGAGATCGCCGAGCGCTACCTCGGCGGCGTGCCGCTGTCCGAGCTGCAGATCGGCGAGCTGTTCGGCGAGCTGGTCGCCGGCGCCACGCGCCACCGCGTGCGCATGCCGACCGACTTCACCATGATGTTCAAGGCGATCCTCACCACCGAGGGCCTGGCCCGCTCGATCGCCCCCGACGTCGACCCGCTCGAGCTGGCGCGTCCGTTCATCTCGCAGATGATCCAGGACCGCTACAGCAGCGACCGCATCAAGCAGACCCTGCTGGCCGACTTCCACCTGCTGTCCCGCGCGGCCCACAGCCTGCCGCAGCGCCTGCCCGCCCTGCTCGAGGACATCCACGAGGGCCGCCTCGCCGTCGGCCTCTCGCCCGCGTCGCTCACCGCCCTCGACAAGGCGTCCGAGCGGCGCATGAACCAGGGCGTACGCGCCGCGCTGACGATCACCTGCATCGCCTGCGGCACGTACGCCCTCGGCCTCGGCCTGCCGGCGACGTCGCCGATCGGGATCCCGTGGATCTCGACCCTGTTCTACGCGGCCGCCGCCTACGGCGTGATCGGCCTGCGCTGGCGCTCGTGAGCGGCGCTCACTGGCAGAGGCCGGCCTCGCCCGGGAACGGCAGGTTGCACACGTTGCTGAAGCAGTCCTCGTTGGAGCTGCACGGCGCGAACGGGCCGCCGTCGCTGCAATAGCCGATCACGGCGTTGGGCTGGTCCTTGACGCACTTCCAGTCGGCCGGGCAATGCGACGCCTCGGTGCACAGGCCGATCAGGCAGATCTTGTCCTTGGCGGTCAGGATGTCGGTGTTGCACACCGCGCCCTCGGGGCCGACCGGGCAGGTGTCGTCCTGCGCGCAGTACGGCAGCGTGTAGCACTTCGCCTCCTCCTCCGAGCTGTACAGGCACACCGCGTTCGACTCGCAGCCGTCGTCCGTCAGCGACGGGGTGCACTGAGTGTCCGGCGGCGGGGTGCTGCAGAAGCCGTTGACGCACACCTGGCCCTCTTCGCACGGCACGTCGGGGCAGGTCGTGACCTCCTTGTTGTGGCACAGGCGATCGGTGTCGGTCGCGCAGAACTGGTCGTCGGCGCAGTCCTCGTTGCTGTTGCAGCCGAGCGCGCAGAGGCCGTTCCAGCAGAACTGGCCGTCCGGGCACGGGTTGGACGAGCTGCACGGGCCAGGCACGTCGCCATCGGTCGTGGTGGGGGTGCCCGTGGGGTTCGACGCGCCGGTCGGGTCGGCGCCGGTGTCGTCCGAGCCGTCGGTCATGTCGCCGAGCGAGGGGCTGCAGGCGGCGAGGCACACGGCGGCGAACAACGAGCGGATCGTAAGGGTCGTGGTGAGCTTCATAGCGTCGTTCTCTTCTTCCATCGATTCGTTACCGCCGCGGCGTTTTTTCAGCGGGACCAGGCCAGGAGGTTCCTCAACACGCGGTCCATGTGAGCCAGTGAATACGCCCCAGGCCGACACATGTCCGCGAAATCCACCTTCGGACATGGTAAAAAGGACATGTACGATCGTACATGTCCTACAAGAAGATCAGCGAGCTTCACGCGCCGGCGCAGCTGCTCTTGACCCGCGGCGCGTGCGTCGAGTCGGGCCACTTCGCCAGCATGTCGCGGGCGACGCGCCGCGCGTCGGCGACGCGACCGGCGGCGCACAGCGCCTCGACGTGGTAGGCGAGTCGCTCCTGCACCAATTGTCCGCGCGCGCCGAACCGCCGCTCGTGCTCCTCGACCCCGGCCAATGCGCGGGCGCTGTCGCCCCGCTTGAGCGCGCCGCGGATCTCGGCGATGAGCTTCAGCTCGGCGGCGAAGTCGGCCGGCGCCGCGTCAGCGGGCAAAGCCTCGAGCTTCGGCTTGGTGCGCGGCGGCTTCTTCCTGGTCTCGCTCGGCTCCTCGGCCGCGGGCTCGTCGGGCGCGGGCGCCTCGGCCACGGGAGGATCGGGCGCAGGCGCAAGCGCCTCCACCCCTGCGGGTGTCGGCGCCGCCACGGGTGCGGTGATCGGTGACCTGGCCTCGGGGACAGCTTCGATCGGCGCCGCCGCGGCCACGACCGGCGGCGCTTCGGGCCGATCGCGGGCGGCCCACACTCCCACCGCGGCCGCGACCAGCGCGAGCCCGGCGATCACCTTGAGGACGACTCCGCCGCCGCCGGTGGCCCCTGCGAGGGTCCCCGGGGCGACGTCGGCGCCGCTCGGCGGAGCTGGCCCATGGGCCAGGCGATGCTCGACGGCCGCCCAGATCCGGTCCTCCGCGCCCGGCTCGGGCACGACCTCGCGCTCGGCGCGGAGCAGATCTTCGAGCCTGTCGGACTGCATCAGCGCACCTCCGTCCGCGCCGCCGCCGGCAACGCACGTTCGAGCTGCTGCCGCGCCGCTCGCAGCCGCGAGTACACGGTGTTGACGTTGAGCCCGAGCCCCGCGGCGATCTCCTGCGCCGTCATGCCCTCGAGCTCGGCGAGCACGAACACGGCCCGGCGCTCGTCGTCGAGCTGGTCGAGCAATTTTAATAGGGTGTCGGTCGCGTCCTTGCGGGCGTAGGGGTCGGAGCCGCCGTCCTCCGCGTGGGCCTCGGCGAAGGCCTCGACCCGCCGCAGGTGCCGCGAGGCGCTGCGGCGGTGGAGCTGCACCACGCGCATGGTGATGGCGAACAGCCAGGTCCGCATCGAGGCCTCGCCGCGGAACTCGGCGAGCCGGCGCGCGACGATGAGGAACACGTCCTGGACGACGTCGTCGAGCGCGGGCGCGGGCGCACCGAGCCGCCTGGCGCTGCGCCACACGAACTGGAAGTGCTCGCGGTAGACCGCCACCAGCGCGGGGCTGGGAGGAGCGGCGGCTTGGGCGGCGGCGGCCATCGGTTCGCGGGTTGGTGACCGGCTCCGCGAATTATCATCACGGCTCGTCACGGAAATCGGACTTCGGCGGCGAGCAGCGCGCGAACGCTCGCCGGGGCGCTGCGATAGGTCTCCCCGTGGTTCTCGACGGTGAACCGGGGTCGTACGATGTGGACCGCGCCCTCGACGATGGCGCCGACCGCGACGCGCGGATGGATGGCGTAGAACACGCCCGGCGCCAGATGCAGGGCGACGAACAGCTGACGCGCGTCGCTGGTGATCTCGTAGCCGACCCCGCGGCCGTACATGGCGCCGAGCTCGAGGCCGGCGCACAGCGGGAATTCGAACTTGCGCGCGTGCAGCAACGGACAGCCGCGCACCGCCCCGACCGCCAGCTGGAGGTCGGCGCCGCGGTCGGGCGCGTCGTCGAAGCGAGCCCGTCGCAGCGGGCCGTAGCCGACCTCGAACTCGAGCCGCGCGCGCGGCCAGATCAACGCCGGCGTGAGTTTAACTAAGGCGCCGACGCCGGGCAGGTCGCCGAAGCTCAGGCCGGCGCCGAGCCGCACGCCGCCCCGCACCCGCCTCTCCTTCTTCTTCTCCGGCGGTCTGGGTGGTTCCACTTCCTCGGGCTGCGGCTGCGGCTGCGCGGGCTCCGGCTCCGGGGGCGGCAGCTGGGGCTCCGGCGGTGGTTCCGGGTCGTCGACCGTCTTCGCCTCGGCCGCGACCTCGGCGGCATCTGTCTCTTCGGACATGCGATCGAGGACTGACGGATCGATCGCCATCGCGGCGATCAGCGCCCCGGCCCGCGCGAGCGCGTCGCACTGCGCGTGGGTCAGCGACCGCTGCAGCGTACCCTCGTCGCTGACGGTCCACAGCCGGAGGTCGAAGCCGCCGGCGGGCTCCTGGCGGACGCGGGCGATCGCAGTCAACCGCGGGCCCGTGCGAGCAGCCAGCGGTCCGCCGAGCAGGCGTTCGAGCTCGGCGACGACCTCGGCCTCGGCGGGGCAGCTCGCGGGCGCGTCCCAGCGGAACTCGACGACCGGGCGCGAGCTCGCGGGCGCCTCGCTCGGACCTGCCGGGCCCGCGAGCAGCGCCGCGACCAGCCCGCTGTGAAGCATCCCCACGCGTGCGGAGGATCGTCCGCCGCCGCCGCGATTTCAACGGCGAAAGCGGCGCGCACGGCCGCGCGCCTAGGACATGCCGCGACGGCGCATGAAGGCCGCCTTGTTCTTGGCGCCGCGCCGTTCGAGCGCGGGTCGCAGCCACGCGCGCAGGCGGGGCGACAGGTAGCCGAGCGTCGCCAGCTTGCCTGACGCAAAGGGCAGATCGATCTCCATCGGGCTGCGCGGGTCCTGAATGCACGCCAGCACCGCCTCCGCGCACTGCTCGGGGGTGCTCATCGGCTGCGAGAAGGTCAGGTTGCTGACGCCCTGGATGTCGGAGTCGAAGAAGCTGCTGTCGACCGGGCCGGGGTTGACGTTGGCGATCCGGATGCTGCGCCGCGCGAGGTCCTCGGCGGCCGCGAGGGCCCAGAAGCGCAGCCCCGCCTTGGATCCGGAGTACACCGCCGAGCCGGGCACGCCGAGCTTGCCGGCCAGGCTGGCGACGTTGACCACGCAGCCGCCCGCGCGCATGTGGTCGGCGGCGATCCGCGTCAGCACCACCGGCGCGGTCAGGTTGACGTTGAAGATCTCCGCCAGCGCCTCCGGCGGGTGGCGCAACATGTCTCCGCGGTAGTGCACGCCGGCGTTGTTGACCAGCACGTCGAGGCCGCCGAAGCGCGCCACGACCTGGTCGATGAGCCATGGCAATCGGGACAGGTCACCGACGTCGCAGGCGATCGCCACGGCGCCGTCGCCGAGCTCCGCGGCCGCGGCCGCGAGCTTGGACGCCGTGCGCGCGACCATCACGACGCGCATGCCGGACTTGTGTAGCAGCTTGGCGGTCGCCAGGCCGATGCCCGACGACGCGCCGGTGACGAGCGCGACCCTGTCCTTGAGCTCCACGCGGCGACGCTAGCAAAACCCCGCCGAAAAAGGACGAGCCCCGACCCTCGCGGATCGGGGCTCACGTGCCCCACGGCGCCGACACAGGGCGCAAAAAGGGACGAGCCCCGACCCTCGCGGATCGGGGCTCGTACGCGCGCGCAGATCGGCGAGCGCGAGCGAGGCTCACATGTCCATGCCGCCCATGCCGCCGCCCGGGTGGCCGCCGGCGCCGGCCGCAGGGGCCTCCTTCTTGGGCTTCTCGGCGATCATCGCCTCGGTGGTCAGCATCATGCCGGCGACCGAAGCGGCGTGCTGCAGCGCGGTGCGGACGACCTTCGTCGGGTCGATGACGCCGTCCTTGACGAGGTCGACGTACTGACCGGTGCGGGCGTTGTAGCCGAACGCGCCCTCGCCGTTGCGGACGGCGTTGATGACGACCGACGGCTCGGCGCCGGCGTTCGCCACGATCTGGCGGAGGGGCTCCTCGATCGCGCGGCGGATGATGTTGATGCCGACGCTCTGCTCGGCGGTCGGGGCCTTGACGTTCTCGAGCTCCTTCTGGGCGCGGATGAGGGCGACGCCGCCACCGGGGACGATGCCCTCCTCGACGGCCGCGCGGGTCGCGTGGAGCGCGTCCTCGACGCGAGCCTTCTTCTCCTTCATCTCGACCTCGGAGGCCGCGCCGACCTTGATCACGGCGACGCCGCCGACCAGCTTGGCGAGGCGCTCCTGCAGCTTCTCGCGGTCGTAGTCCGACGAGGTCTCGTCGATCTGGGCGCGGATCTGCTTGACGCGGGCCTGGATGTCGGCCTTCTTGCCGCCGCCGTCGACGATCGTGGTGTTGTCCTTGTCGATCGTGACCTGCTTGGCGGTGCCGAGGTCCTTCAGGGTCAGGTTCTCGAGCTTCTCGCCGAGGTCCTCGGTGAGCGCCTTGCCGCCGGTGAGGACGGCGATGTCCTTGAGCATCTCCTTGCGGCGGTCGCCGAAGCCCGGGGCCTTGACGGCGGCGACGTGGAGGGCGCCGCGGATCTTGTTGACCACGAGGGTGGCCAGCGCCTCACCGTCGACGTCCTCGGCGATGATGAGGAGGCTGCGGCCCTGCTTGGCGACCTGCTCGAGCACCGGCAGCAGGTCCTTCATCGTCGAGACCTTCTTCTCGTAGCAGAGGATGTACGGCTCGCTGAGCGAGACGACCATGCGCTCCTGGTCGGTGATGAAGTACGGGCTGAGGTAGCCGCGGTCGAACTGCATGCCCTCGACCACGTCGAGGTCGGTCGTCGAGGACTTGTTCTCCTCGACGGTGATCACGCCCTCCTTGCCGACCTTGCTCATCGCCTTGCTGATGAGCTTGCCGATCTCCTCGTCGCCGTTGGCGGAGATGGTGCCGACCTGCGCGACCTCCTCGTCGCTGCTGGTGGCCTTCGACAGGTTGCCCTTGATGAAGCTGATGAGGCCCTCGACGGCGATGTCGATGCCGCGCTTGAGCTCCATCGGGTCGTGACCCGCGGCGACCATCTTCAGGCCCTCGCGGTAGATCGCCTGGGCGAGCACGGTCGCGGTGGTCGTGCCGTCGCCGGCGATGTCGGAGGTCTTCGAGGCGACCTCCTTGACCATCTGCGCGCCCATGTTCTCGAACTTGTCCTCGAGCTCGATCTCCTTGGCCACGGTCACGCCGTCCTTGGTGACCGTCGGGGAGCCCCAGGACTTCTCGATCACCACGTTACGGCCGCGCGGCCCGAGGGTGACCTTGACGGCGTCGGCGAGGATGTTGACCCCGCGCAGGATGGCGTGACGAGCGGACTCTTCGAAACGAACTTCTTTGGCAGCCATGATGTGTGTCTCGTGTGTGTGGGGAAAAGCGTTGCGTCGTCAGGCCCGCTCAGGCCTCGAGGATGGCGAGGATCTCGTCCTCGCGCAGGATCATGTGCTCCTCACCGTCGAGCTTGATCTCGGTGCCGGAGTACTTGCCGAACAGGACCTTGTCGCCCGCCTTGACCTCGAGCGGGGTGCGCTTGCCGTTGTCGTCGACCTTGCCCGGGCCAGCCGAGATCACCACGCCCTTGGCGGGCTTCTCCTTGGCGGAGTCGGGGATGAACAGACCACCGGCGGTCTTCTCCTCCTCGGACATGCGCTTCACCAGCACGCGATCGTTCAAGGGACGAACCTTCGTCGTTGTCATCTGCGGTCTCTCCTGGGATTTCCGAATGCAGGCCCCGTGGGGGGGGAAGATGCTGTTCGCGGTTGCGAGCGTTCCCGCGCGACTCCGCGTAACTCTGCGGAATCGCCGTGGAAATTTGCGGGGGCTCGGTTAGCAATCACCCATGTAGGAGTGCTAACGCGGCGCGGAGTGTAAAGCGAGTCGGTACCCGGTCAACCCCTCCTCGCGGGGCGTTTTCGGCTCGGAACTCGTGCGGTTAACTCACATAATTCGCTTGCCTGCTCGTTCCTCTCTGGTAGCGTGGGGAAATAGGAAACTCCTCATGCCCGAGCCAGAACTTCGTTTTGCAGGAACCCTCGAGTCCTTCTTCTACGACCGCGTGGCCCAGGGAAAGACCGGCAGTTCGTTGCCGACCGAGGTCGGAGCGTACGTGGTCCACATGCTGGCCGACCACGTGCGCCGGACCAGCGTCGCCGGCCGGACCGCCGGACCGCTCGCGCTGCAGTACCTCGCGGCCCGCGAGCAACAAGGTACGCGACGAGCTCAAGCGTTGCGGGCCGTCGGCGACCGGGCGCTGTTCATCGCCGGCGTCGTCCCGCACAGCGTCGACCGCACCCCGGTCGACTTGCGCTACGTGCGCTCGATCGGAACCAGCGCGTACCGCCAGATCGGCGAACCAACCGTGTTCAACACCCTCGCCGCCACCTTCGAGAAGGCCGCCGAGGCGATCTCCGAGGCCACGGACAGCTGTCCTGACGGCGACCTCCTCGGCCTGTACGAGCGCTGGAAGAAGTACGGCGATCCACGCGACGAGCAGCGACTCGGCGCCGCCGGCGTCGTCCTCGTGCGCGGGAGGCGCGACGACCTGCAGTAATCGGCGAACTCGAGTTCGTCGCCGCGCCGATGAACTCGAGTTCCGCAGAGAGTCGGGGGGCCCGGGGCCCTCTTCGACTTCGGCGGACACGACCTCTTCTTTTGAGCATCGGTGCGGCACGACCGCCTGAGCTCGGTGCAGGGCCGGGAATGCTCCTCGGTCCGGAGACCTGCCCGACCCCGCAAATTGATCCACGGACCTTTGGCCTTCGGCACGACCGCCTGAGCTCGCTCGACGCAGGGCAGCGGGCCGTCATCGGGTTTGGAAGCCTCCGTCACCAGAGGGCCGCGCGAACTCCTTCCGACGACGGCTTGCCGACTTTGGCCATCTGGGCGGCGGGCGACCGTTACTGGTGCGGACGGCCCTGCGCGACCGTGCGGTCCAAACGTGGCTCGTCAGGGTCGCAGGACCGTGTTGTCGATGAGGCGCACGCCGCCGAAGAACGCCGCGACGGCGCACAGCGCCGGCCGCACCACCTCGGTCACCGGCTGCAGATCGTCGGCGTCGACCAGCGACGCGTAGTCGATTCGTCCGGGAGCGAGCGCAGCTGCGGGATCGCCGAGCAGCGCCGCTGCGTCGCGCTCGCCGGCGGCGAACCGCTGGCGCACGGAAGCCAGCCAGCGCGAGATCGCCAGCGCCTGCGCACGTGCCTCGGAGGACAGGTTGGCGTTGCGGCTCGACATCGCCAGGCCGTCGGGCTCGCGCACGATCGGCATGCCGACGACCTCGCCGCCGAGGAACAGATCGGCGTGCATGCGCCGCAGGATCGCCAGCTGCTGGAAGTCCTTCTCGCCGAACAGCGCCACGTCGGGGCGGACCAGCCCCCACAGCTTGGCCACCACGGTGCACACCCCGCGGAAGTGACCGGGGCGCGAGGCCCCGCACAGGTGGCGGTCGAGTTCCTGGACCTCGACCCATGTGTTCGTCCCGTGCGGGTACAGCTCGCGCGGGTCGGTCGGGCAGAACGCGACGTCGACCCCGCACTCGCTCGCCTTGGCCAGGTCACCGGCCTCGTCGCGGGGGTAGCGGGCGAGGTCTTCGTTCGGGCCGAACTGGGTCGGGTTGACGAAGATCGACAGCACCAGGCGATCGCCGCGCCGCCGGGCCTCGCGCAGCAGCGACAGGTGGCCTTCGTGGAGGTAGCCCATCGTCGGCACGAACGCGACGCGGGTCGCGTGACCGAGCGACGCCCGCCACACCTGCATCTCCGAACATGTCCGAACGACCAGCATGATCCTACTCCGCCGACTCCGAGCCGCTCTGGGTCGCAGGCCCGCCGGAGAAGCTGTGCTCGGCGGCGGGGAAGGTGCCCTCGCGGACCTCGCGGCCGTAGGTGGCGAACGCGTCGCGCACGACCCCGGCGAGCTCGGCGAAGCGCTTGACGAAGCGCGGCTTGAAGCGGTCGTCGAGGCCGAGCAGGTCCTGCATCACCAGCACCTGTCCGTCGCAGCCGACACCTGCACCGATGCCGATCGTCGGGATCGCTAGCGATTGCGAGATCTGCCGCGCCAGCGCCGCCGGGATGCCCTCGAGCACCACGGCATACGCGCCGGCCTCTTGCAGTTGAAGCGCGTCTTGCCGCAGACGCTCCGCAGCGGCGTCCTCGCGACCCTGCACGCGGAAGCCCCCGAATTCATGGACGCTCTGAGGCGTGAGGCCGAGGTGCCCCATCACGGGGATGCCCGCCTGCACGATCTTGCGCACCGCATCGGCCCGGCCGCCGCCCTCGAGCTTGACCGCCTCGGCCCCGCCTTCCTGCACGAGCCGACCCGCGGACAGTAACGCCTGCTCCGCGCTCACCTGGTAGCTCATGAACGGCAGGTCGACGACCAGGTGCGCTCGCTGGACCGCACGGCGGACGCAGCGGGCGTGGTAACACATGTGCTCGAGCGTGACCTCGAGCGTGTGTGGGTGGCCCTGCATCACCATGCCCACGCTGTCGCCGACCAGCACCACGTCCGCGCCCGACTCGTCGACGAGGCGAGCGAAGGTCGCGTCGTACGCCGTGATCATCACGATGCGCTGGCCCTGGCGTTTGTATTGATGGAGCACCGGCGCGGTCACTCGGCGAATGGTCGCGGGGATCTCCCCGGTTGCTGCGGGCTTGGCTCCGAGGGTCATACGTGGCTCGCGCGAAGCATATCGCAGAGCAGACAGGTCGCCGTCCATGAAGAATTTCGCCGCCGCGCTCCCTGGCCGGGTAGGACCTCGATCGGGGCACGTGTGCGGACCGATTCGCGCCTCGACTCACGAACCGAGCGCATCGTGTACGCGATACCCGCGGTGAAGATTTCACAGCACGCGAGCTTGCGATTCACCTTGCGTGGTTTCGCGGGACAGCGGTGACAAAAATCACCCGAGTGTGAAGTTCCCGCCGTGTCTTCACGCAGACTTATTCTCCTCATTAGGAAATGATGAGTTTGATGGGAAGGACTGATCGACGTCTCGCTCGCACGATTTTCAGTGCGACACCGCTGCTTCGCGGTACCTGTCCTCTCGGCCAGGTTCTCTGTGCCATGTCCCTGTGGGCTTGTGGTCAACCCGGCGGGGGCGCCTCGGAGGGCGAGGCCGACACCGAGATCGACAGCACCGGCGACACGACGGGCGGCACCGACGGGACGTCCGGGACCACGGCGCCGACCACCAGCGGCTCCGAGCCGTCGAGCTCCACGAGCGACTCGGGGATCGTCGTCGGTGAGGCCAAGGGCCTGCTCAACTTCACCTTCTATCCCGAGACCGCCGGCGGTCTGCCGGCCGAGCTGGGCATGGCGGGCGCCTGGCGCACCGAGCCGTTCACCACCGACGACTTCTTCGCCGTGCAGGCGTGGGGCATGCACCTCCCGCCGCCGCCGGAGGAGGCCAACACCGTCGTCAACAACTCGATCCCGGCCCCCTACGATTGGGGCAAGGACGAGACCTGGATCACCGGCGGCAACGCGCTCAAGCTGCGCGGCGCGGCCGGCGAGTCGCTCGCCTGCCTCGTGCTGGTGCAGGACACCTTCCCGGTCTACTTCAGCGACGACGCCGAGTTCTTCGACCCGCTGTGCGCCCCCGACCCCGCGAAGTGGGTCGCCGACGACGCGTACGACGTGATCGCCTTCGGCGGCGAGGGCAAGGACGACATCGTCCTCCCCGCGGCCGTCACCGCCCCGCCGGCGCTGACCGTCACCGCGCCCGACGTCGCCACCTCGCTGTTCGAGCACGACCGGGCCACCGACCTGGACATCGACTGGGAGGCCAACGGCGGCCAGGCGAACCGCGTCGTCATCCGCCTCATCGACACCTACGGCCAGATGCTCACCGCCCACGCCGTCGACGACGGCAGCTTCACCATCCCGAGCGCCGAGCTGACCAAGCTCGCCCCGGGCCCTGCCACCCTCACCATCTCCCGCGAGCAAAGCTTCGACCTCGGCCTCCCGGACGGCGACCTGCGGGTCGTCCTCCGCTACGAGGTCTGGGCCGATCCCGACCTGATTTAAAGGACACCCACGAGACGGACCATGCAGCGCAGAACCTTCATGAAGTCCCTCGGCGTCGCCACGGCGGCCGGCGCCTCCTTCGGCATTCTTCGCCACCCGCGGCGCGCGGAGGCTTACTGGGGCGAGTGGCCGGCCGACAAGCTCGACGCCATGATCCCGGTGGAGCGCCAGGCCAAGAACGTGCTCGAGCTCTACCTCTACGGCGGGATGAACGCCTTCGACACCTTCTACGCGGTGCCGGACTGGGGTCAGGACACCGAGCGGTTCCTCCACGCCTACTACAACCAGACCCAGACGCGCTTCGGCCAGTGCGGCTTCGGCAACACCCTCACCGACGAATTCGCCGAGGACGCCAACGGCCTGCTGGTCCACCTCGGTCCGTGGGTCGCACCGCTGCGAGCCCGGCCCGACATCGTCGCGCGCATGCGGATCCTCGTGCAGCGCCACGACCTCCTGCCGCACGAGGGCGCCAACCCCTACGCGCTGACCGGCAGCCGCCTCGGCTCGCCGCGCCTCGCCGGCGTCGGCGCGTCGATCCAGCGCCACTTCCTCGAGCAGCCCGGCGGCCTGCGCCCGACCCCGTACGCCTACGTCCTCTACCCCGGCGTCGAGTTCCCCACCGACAACGTCCTCGCCGCCTCCGCGATCGGCCTCCACCCCGGCTCCGCGCGCCCGCTCAGCGTCACCGTCGACCCCGGCTCGTCGCTGTCGCAGCTGCTCGCCCGCCCCAGCGTCGGCACCGGCCGTGACGCCTACGACGCCGCCGTCGACCACTACCTCGCCTCCTACCAGCAGCGCTTTCGGCCAGGTGGCAAGGGGCAGCTCACCCGCTCGGCCGAGCGCAGCAACTTCGAGTTCGCCCACTTCGCCCGCCGCGGCGCCGGCGAGCTGTCGGACGTGCTGTCGGCCGACCTGTTCGAGGGCGTCGCCGGCACCGAGTGCAGCGACATGGCCGGCAACGACAAGCCGCGCATGCAGGCGCGCATGGCCGCCAGCCTGCTCACCCGCGCCAAGGACCAGGCCCGCTACGTCCACTGGATCGACGGCGGCCTCAAGCCCAACCCCTCCGCCGGCCACGACACCCACGACAGCCACGTCGAGGACTCCTCGCGCAACGTCACGCACACCATGCAGTGCCTGGCGGACATCATCAACGCGCCGAACGAGAACGACCCCGGCAAGATCAACCTCGACGACACGATGATCGTCATCAACACCGAGTTCGGCCGCACGCCGCACCGGCAGGGCCAGTCGGGCCTCAACCACTGGCCGCAGGGCATGGTCAACGTCGTGATCGGCGGCCCGATCACCGAGGCCGAGCGCGGCATCTACGGCGCGATCACCGAGGCCGAGGGCTTCGCCGAGACCTATATCAGCCCGGCCGAGAACCGCATGCTCGTCATGATGGCCCTCGGCATCTACCCGTTCAGCTCCCAGACCTTCGCCGTCGGCGACGTCGCCGGCGGGGTCAAGAACCAAGTCGAGGCGGCCCAGCGGCTGCGCGACGTCTACATGGGGCTCAAGCTCTGAGCGAGAGGAGGCGCGACCATGACTCGACTTCATTCCAACCACGCTCCTCTCTTCACGGCTGTCTTCGCGTGCATGTCCCTTACGGCATGTCCGAACGACCAGTCTACGTCCGACGGCGCCAGCGCCAGCGACACCCAGGCCACCGGCGATCCGACCGAGGGTGACCCGACGGCGACCGACAGCGCGCCGACCACCACCGACGCGCCGACCACCGACGGCACCACGGCCACCACCGGCGACTCCGGCGACCCCGGCGAGGAGCCGCCGCCCGCGGGCGAGGCCGAGGAGTCGTGCGACGCCGGCGACGAAGCGTTCGTCAAGCGCATCGTCCCGCTGCTGCAGGGCCGCAAGCCCGAGGGCATGCGCGAGGTCCAGCTGCTGGTCAGCGCGATCGAGCAGCTCGACGCCAAGGGCCAGGACGGGCGAGCGATCGTCGCCCGCGGCCTCGCGTCCGGCGACCTCTACCTCCACCGCTGGCGCACCTTCTTCTGGGAGCAGCTGAAGATCAACCGCCTCGAGATGAAGTCGAACTACGGCTGCTACTCGCAGCCGACCGGCGCGGGCGACGACGGCGACCTCGCCGCTTACATCCGCGACAACGACGCCGAGGGCTCGAGCTTCGACGCCCCGTTCACCATGGCCGACGTCATGATGAGCGCCCTGCGGCTCGACGACCTGAGCCCGATGTACCGCGCCGACATGTTCGCGCGCATGGCCCGGCCGCTGTCCGGCGCCAACATCACGCAGGAGGAGTTCGAGGTCAACGCGCGCTCGAACTACGGCGAGATCTTCGAGTCGAGCTACCTCGGCCGGCGCAGCGGCTGCCTCGAGTGCCACACCAGCACCGAGTCGGTCACCTACAACCCCGACCCCAAGTACAACCACTTCTGGGCCCTGCCCGGCGACTTCGAGGGCGCCATCTACGGCGACCCGAAGGGCCGGCCGGAAGAAGAGCTGTACGCCGCGTTCCGCTGGACCGGCTTCGTCGACGACGAGGGCCCCGTCACTCCGTGGGGCTGGAGCGGCGCCTGCGGCCGCTTCACCCCCGGCACCGGCGGCGACATCCTCGGGATCCCCGGCTACCTCGGCGGCGCCCTGCCGGAGGGCGGCCAGCTGTTCGACATCGACCCGCTGTTCAAGACCGGCTTCGCCACCCTCGCCAGCGAGGGCCTCATGGTCGACGGCGACCTGTCCGTCGCCCCCGACCAGGCGCTCGCGTACCTCACCGCCGTCAACATCGCCAACGGCGTGTGGAAGGAGATGCTCGGCTACCCGCTGACCCTGGCGCACAGCTTCCCGCGCAACGAGAAGCAGCGCGAGATCCTCGGCGAGCTCGCCGACGCCTTCATCTCCGACAGCTACTCGCTGCGGACCCTCCTCGTCGAGATCGTCACGCACCCGTACTTCAACCAGGAGGCGCCCGACCTGTGCGACGCCTCGAACTCGTACCACATGAAGGCGGTGTTCGACCCGTTCTCGATCACCGCCGCCGACCCCAACATGCGCGGCAACGGCGTCGGCGACCGCGTCCAGCGCTACAGCGCCTGGGTGCTCATCGAGTCGGCCATGCGGGCGATGTGGTGGGAGCTGCCGGTGCAGCAGATCCAGGACAAGGAGTGGAACTTCCCCAGCGTCAACTTCCTGCGCGACCAGGGCATCTTCCTCAAGGACGCGATCAACGGCTTCAACGGCGTCGACTTCAACGGCCTCCTGTCGTGGGAGAACCAACTCGCCAGCGGCAGCAAGCAGTCGATGGAGGGCAGCTGCACCGGCCCGCTCGGCCAGCCGTGCGCGGAGTACGAGTGGATCGAGCTCATGCTGGTCGAGGCCAGCATGGTCCCCGGCACCACCGTCGGTGACATCGCGGCGGCGATCAAGGACCGCCTGATCACCGAACCGACCATCGACGGCCCGGCCGAGATCGCCGCGATCGAGGGCGTCATCGGCCTCCCGCTCGACACGCCGATGAGCCAGGCCGACACCGGCCAGCTCGAGTCCGGCGCCCGCCGGTTCGCCGGCATGCTGCTCAGCACCCCGCAGTTCATGCTGTCGGGCGTGCCCAGCCGCGACCAGGATCCGGCGGCCATCCCCGCCTTCGCCGTCCCCGGCACCGACACCGAGTCCCTGTGCAACGTCCACGCCCCGCAGCTCCTCGGCGACAAGTTCGCGTGGACCTGCAGCGCCGACGGACTCAAGCTGCGCTGACCGGCTGCCCTTGAGAGCATGGCCCCTGGGACATGGCCTTTCCGCCATGACCCGGGGGCTTCGCCGTATCTCCGGCGCACCCGAGCCCGCACGCGTCACATCCGTTCGCTGTCGAGCCGCCGCCCAGGTACCGACGGCGTCGCCATCGGCTGCTTCGACCTCGCCGCGAAATCTCCCCGGCCGACTGCCCAAGTCGCACCGCCGCTCAGCCGCGAGGCGCCGCTCACTCGCTCCGCCGTACCTCCCCGGCTGACTGCCCCGGTCGCCCCGTCGCTCGGCCGCGAGGCGCCGCCCGCTCGCACCGTCATGCCTCACCAACGGCCTGCCTGGGTCGCCACTCCGCTCGTCCGCGAGGCGCCGCTCGCTCACACCGCCACCTCCCCCGGCCGACTGCCCGGGTCGGCACGACGGCGAGGTGCTCAGATCGGGCGCAGTTCGGCCAGCCGCCGCTCGACCAGCCGCCGCTCCGCCTCTTCGGGCTCCGGACACGCCAGATAGCCCTTGAACAGCAGGCCCGCGTTGGCGGGGTTCTTCAGCGCGATCTGCTCGATCGCCGCCAGGTACAGGCGCTCGTGCAACGGGAGCAGGGCATCGACGGCCATCCGCTCGGCGCTCGAAGCCAGCGGCCGCAGCAGCGCCAGCTCCCGCTGAGCGGCATCGGCGGCGCCGCTGCGGTCGTAGACCAGGGACAGGATCAGCGTCGTGCGAACTTGCTCGCGGGAGGCCGCGCGCTCGCGTGCCCGGTGCGCCAGCTCCAGCGCCAGAGCGAGGTCGCCGGCCAGGAGCGCCGCGACAGACGCCAGGCGATCGATGCGATGGCCCTCGACCTCCGCCCGCGTCTCCGCCTGGGCCAGCGCGGCGCGAGCTGCTGCCGGCTCGCCGAGCCCGATCGCCGCGATCGCCGTCATCACCCACGTCATCGGCGGCGGCGCCTGCCCGCGCCGGTTCGCCTCGTTCCGCGCCGCAGCCAACCACTGCGCCGCCCGCTTGCGGCTCTGTCGCTGCGTCTCCGCCAGCGCGCCGACCTCCCCGGCCAGCTCCGACAGCGGCGGCAAGCTCGGCACCTGCGTCAACTCGAGCATCGCTGCTGCCACCAGCACCGCGGGCGCACCGGGGCACAACCGGGCCCGCTCGGCCCACAGGTTCGGCCCGTCCGCCCCGACCGATTGTTTGGCGACCGCGAGCTCGGCGGTCCGCTCGAGCTCGCGACACTGACCCCACGGTCGGCTGCCCGCCTCGGCCCACACCGTGGGTGGATCGGGCGGCCGGGGTTGCCACCCCGCCGGCGCCAGCATCAGCCAGATCGCCGTGACGAACGACATCGGTCGCGAGCCTAGCATCTGGCCCGGCCCGCTGCGGGCGCCCGATCGACAGCCCGCCGCGCCGAAATTTTGGTCCCCGCTCGCCCCCGTCGCACACTCGCCACGTGACTCCCCGGCCTCCTGTTCGCGCCGGCCAGGGCAACCGGCGCCGCCGGCCTCCCGCCCAGGCGGCTGCTCGCCGGCACACGCGCTGGCTCATGAACCAACTCCGCCGCGGCGCCCTCGTCGTGCGCGGCCTCCCCGCTCGCGTGCGCGGCCGGATCGCCTGGCGACGCGCCGGCCAGCTGGTGGTCGAGCGGAGCCGGTCCCTCATGCCCGCGGCCCAGCGCGCCATCTCCGGCGTCGGCAAGGGCCTCGACCGTGGCGCCACCGAGCTCGGCCGTTCCGCCGTCGCCGGTGGGCGCGGCCTTCGCAGCCTGTCCCGACTCGGCGCCGGCGGCCTACGCCAGTTCTCGCAGCTGAGCCTGCGCGCCTGCGCGCAGCTGGCCCGCCTGTCGCGCGTCGCAGGACTCGCCATCGGCCGCGGCGCTCGACGACTCGGCGTGGTCACCGGCCGCCTCTCGCGCCGCGTCGCCGGACTCTTGTGGGAGCGGCGGGCCGCCCTGCGCGCGCTCGCGCTGCGGGGCGCCTGGTGGGGCGCTCTCGCGCTGTTGTGGCTCGGCGGCCGGGCGCTCCTCGACCTGCGCGTCCCGCTCGCCCAGGACGCCCTCCCGCTGTTCCTCATCGGCCTGGGCCTGTGCTTGCCGCTCTTCTTCGCGGGCGCCGCGCGCCTGCGCTGGGCCGGCTTTGCTCTCGGAGCGAGCCACGCCGCCCTCGCGGTGCTCGTCTGGACGATCGCTACGTCCGGCTGACACCCCTTGGCGAGCCCGCGCGCACGCGATACGCCTGAGGCGTGCTCCCTCGTGGGCTCCTGCGTCCGGCCGTGCTGGCCCTCTCGGCCGGCCTCCTCTCGCTCGGCTGTCGACCCGACGGCGGGCCCATGGACGAGGGCACCGGCAGTGAGACCGGCACAGGCAGCGACTCCGACACCGGCGAGGTCCCGGACCCGGGCTTCCTCAACCCGGCGCTCGGCGCCTTCAACGTCGCCAGCACCCAACATGTCCCCAAGGACATCGTCGTCCAGAAGATCACTCTCGGCAACACGCAGCTGCTCATCGACGGCCAGACCGCCGGCACTTTGGGCCTCGGGAGCGCCCTCGGCGAGCTGACCGGCGACCGCCTGCGGATCTTCCTCCACGGCGCCCTCGCGGTCGGCACTCACACCCTGCAGTTGGCCTCGCACACCCCCGACGGCCCCCGCTTCTCGGCCGAGCTGACGATGAACGTCACCGCGCCGGACACCCCGCTGCCGCAGGTATGGGCCGAGCTCGACCCCGAGCCGCGCGACGGCGGTGCCGCCCTGCTCCTCAGCGGCGCCGGTCCCGACACCCTGCTCGGCGTGCTCGCTGGCGGTATCGACCCGACGCTCCGCCTCTACCGCGTCCAGGAGGGGACCTGGCCCGAGATGCCGATCCTCGAGACCAGCCTCCAGGGACATGTCCCCGAGACCATGGCTCTCGGACCAGGTGTTGCGGCAGCCGCTCTGCCGCCGACACCCGGCAGCGACATCGCCGTCGTACGCGTCGCGTACCGCCGCGGCGTCCCCGGTGATGCCGTCGTCACCCGCGACATCACGCTCGCTCCCGAGCCCAACATCGGCCCCCTGCAGACCGCCGTCGACCTGTCGGCCGGGCTCTTTCGGGACGCCGAGTTCGCCGCGCTCGGCCGCCCCTTCCTCCTCGGCGATGTCCTGTTCGCGGAGTTCCTCGCCGCCGACGACGCCGAGACCGCACACCCCGGAGATCGCGGCATCGCCTACGTGCGGCGCAGCAGCGATCGCAGCAACTGGTCGATCCCCGAGCGGGTCCCCACCGCGA
Organism: Nannocystis punicea; assembly: GCF_026965555.1. Taxonomy (GTDB): domain Bacteria; phylum Myxococcota_A; class Polyangia; order Nannocystales; family Nannocystaceae; genus Nannocystis; species Nannocystis punicea. Next base: position 10,096,740 of record NZ_CP114040.1, read on the forward strand.
AACCGCTGGACCTCGACGCCCTCGGCCCTGCGCTCTCCCTGCCTCACCTCAACCTCGGCGCCGGCATCTCCGTGCGCCTCGGTCAGCGCCTCACCGGCCTGCTCACCCTCTCCGACGCCGGCGCCGCCCTCATCTCGGCGCCGGGCGAGGACGTCGATCTGCTGCCCGGCGCGCCCGCGATCCTCAGCACGATCTCCAGCAGCCTCGGCGCCCGCACCGTCGCCGCGGTCACTCCCGATCGCGGCGTCGGTATCGCTTTCCTCGGCACCAGCGGCAAACCGAAGAACACGGTCGTCAACGTCCCTGCCGACAAGCTGCCCGACGCACGCCTCACTGCTCAGCCCGGCGCCGGCGTCGTCCTCGGCTACTCCGCCTTCCTCTTGCCGTACGGCGACGCCGCGCCCGTCCACCTGGTTCTGGGCGACGGCATGCGCACCTACGTCATCCCGCTCGACGGTCCCGAACCGCTGTCGTGCCGCTCCGTCGTGCTGATGCCCAGCCTCGACGGCAACCGCGACGAACCGATCGTCCCCCTCGCCTGTCTGCAAGGTGACTCGCTGCGGATCGGCGCGCTCAAGGCGAGCCTCACCGACCCTTGACCGCCCCTCGCCTGTCTGCAAGGTGACTCGCTGCGGATCGGCGCGCTCAAGGCGAGCCTCACCGACCCGTGACCGCCCCTCGCCTGCCTGCAAGGTGACTCGCTGCGGATCGGCGTGCTCAAGGCGAGCCTCACCGACCCCTGACCGCCCCGCGCCTGCCTGCAAGGTGACTCGCTTCGGATCGGCGTGCTCAAGGCGAGCCTCATCGACCCCTGACCGCCCCTCGCCTGCCTGCAAGGTGACTCGCTGCGGATCGGCGTGCTCAAGGCGAGCCTCATCGACCCCCGACCGCCCCTCGCCTGCCTGCAAGGTGACTCGCTGCGGCTCGGCGTGCTCAAGACGAGCCTCACCGACCCCTGACCGCCCCTCGCCTGCCTGCAAGGTGACTCGCTGCGGCTCGGCGTGCTCAAGACGAGCCTCACCGACCCCTGACCGCCCCTCGCCTGCCTGCAAAACGACCCGCCGCCCGCCGGGCTCAGAGCGACTCTCACCGACCTCGGATCGTCCCTCGCGTTCCTGCAAGACGCCTCGCTGCCCGCATTGCTCGAGACGAGCCTCGCCGACCCCGAACCGCTCCTCGCTCGCCTGCAAGGCGACCCACCGCCCGCTGGGCTCAAGGCGAGCCTCACCGACCCCGGACCGCCCCTCGCTCATGGCGAGCACAGGACCGTGGGCGGACGCCTCCTGCATGATCGATCGCTCACGCCGTCGACGCCCCGAGGACGACCGATCTGCCGCCGTCGCCGCGGCTTGTGAAGTGGCGCCCGCGGGCCCCGCCGATATACTCCCCACCTCGTGTCGATCCTCCGCAAGATCGCCCTCGGTCTCGTCCTCCTGGTCTTGATCGCCCTCGGCCTCGTCGCCTGGATGCTGCGCTCGCGCGCCGAGGAGATCCCCGACGAGTTGCCCGCGATCAACGTCGCCGAGGCCGACCCGCAGAAGCTCGTCATCCCCGGCGGCGGCGGCCTCAGCGACCTCGTGATCGCCGATCTCAAGGGCCGCACCGCCTACCTCATCGTCGAGGACCGCGAGAGCATGGGCGCGCGAGAGTCGTCGGCGATGAGCCGCGCCATGGCCCGCTGGGTCTATCCGGACACCGTGTCCGGTTTCGCCATCGGCGACGCCGAAGGCTTCGGCCTGCTCGCCTCGAAGATCGAGGAGTTCGTCGGGCCGATGCGGCCCGAGCTGCGGCTGCCGCTCTACATCGACTTCGAGGGCGCTGCCACCAAGACTTTCAAGTTGCCCAAGGGCCACGTCGGAGTCGTCGTCCTCGACCCGACCGGCGCCGTCGTCTACCGCCACAGCGGCAAGATGGAGCCCGCGGAGATCGAGAAGCTGCGCGAGCTGCTGGGAGCCAGTTTGCCCGCGCCCGCTCCCGCGCCCACCTTCAAGGTCGGCGAGCTCGACAACGCCGCCTGCGCCGGCCGCACCTGCGCGCTGGTCTTCCTCGGGGGCCCCGTCGCCCGCAAGGACATCCCCGGCGGCAAGCAAGGCTTCGACGGCGGCGCCGACGACAGCGTGAAGCAGTTCGCCAAGCCCGACGTGCGGCTGGCCGGCATCGTCGTCGACAGCGACGCGAAGCTCGACTCGGGCAAGGTCAGCGCCCAGCTCGTCGGCCAGGTCGACGGCGCCGAGCTCAAGCGTTGGAAGGCCACGCCGGACAGCGCGGAGGCCCGCGCGGCCTTCCAGATCCCCGCCGGCGAGGCCGCCCTCGTCGTCGTCGATCCGCAGGGCAACCTCGTCATGCGCGAGCTCGGTCGCGTGCCGATGTACAAGTTCGGCGTCCTGTCCGAGTTCATCGGCGTCGAACTCAGCGACCGCGACGAACCCTGATCGTCCATCGCGCAGGCGACACCCGCACAGCGCCGCGGACTCGCCCTCGCCGATCCCGCCGGCTCGCGGCTCTGCCGCCGAGACCCACCACGAAGCCGGGCCGCTCAGCAGAGCGCCGCGAGGCCCTCGAGATCGACGAGCACGACCGTACGCCCGAGCAGGTTGACGAGGTTGCGCTTGCGGAAGCTCGCCAGCGCCAAGGAAATCGTCTCGCGCGTCGACCCGATCAGGTTGGCCATTTCTTGGTGCGTGATCTTGAGGTCGACCTTGATCCCGTCGTCCGTCTCGTGCCCGTACTCGCGGCCGAGCTCGAGCAGGAGGGCCGCCAACTTGGCGTGGACGTCGCGGAACACGAAGTGCTCGAGCCTGGTCTCCGCGCTGCGGCGACGCTGTGCCAGCACCTCGGCGAAGCGAAACGCCAGCACCGGATCGGCGAAGATGAGGTCCCGCAGGGGCTCTCGCGGCAACAGCGCCACGATCGCGTTCTTCATCGCCTCCGCCATCTCCTCGCGCGGCGCGCCCGCAAACACGCACAACTCGCCGAAGAACGCCCCAGGACCGTGATAATCGAGGGTCAGCTCCTTGCCGTCGCGGGAGACCTTGCTGCACTTGACCCGCCCGCCCTGCAGGAAGAACACGTGCTCCCCCGGATCGCCGGGCAGGTACACGATCTGTCGCCGACGGAATTCCTTGATCTCCACCACCGCAGCGAGCGCCCTCAGGTGCTCGCCGCCCACGCCATCCAGCAGCGGGATCTTGCGCAGGTACCAGAGCACACGGCGCTCGTCCCTGGGCGGAGCAGGCTCCTTGGCGGCTTGATGCATGCGCGCTCTCGCTACCTCCTAAACTACGAGGCTTTGCGGATCCGCGCAATCCGGGAAACGCTCCGCCACCAGCGGCCTGCGCTGCTACCCTGAACGTCCCCCCATGTCGATCGCCAGCGGGCTTCCGTCTCCCATCCGCAGAGTGCTTCAGGAGGGCGAGCTCGTCCTCGAGGCTCCGTTCACCCGCCGGATCTTCACCAACCGCGACCTCGCGTTCGACCAGATCGGCGTCATCGGTTTCGACATGGACTACACCCTCGCGCTCTACCGCCAGGAAGAGCTCGAGGCGCTGTCGATCCGCTGCACGCTCGACAAGCTCATCGCCCGCGGCTACCCCGAGGCGCTGCGCGACATGCAGGCCGACCCCGCGTTCGCCATCCGCGGCCTCGTGGTCGACAAGACGTACGGCAACATCATCAAGATGGACCGCCACGGCTACGTCGGGCGGGCGTATCACGGCAAGAACCTGCTGCCCAAGCCGACGCGCAAGGCCCTCTACCGCGCCCAGCGCCTCGGCACCGAGCGCGAGCGCTTCGCCCCCGTCGACACCCTGTTCGCGCTGCCCGAAGTCACGATGTACGCCGAGGTCGTCGATCGCATCGATCAGCGCCCCGACCTGTGGCCCTCGGGCCCGCCGACCTACGCGCAGGCGTGGAACGACGTCCGCGAATGCATCGACCAGGCCCACCAGGACGGCTCGCTCAAGGACCTGATCCAGGCCGACCTGCCGCGCTACTTCCAGCTCGACCTCGAACTCGGGCCGACGCTGCACAAGTTCCGCTCGGCCGGCAAACGCCTGTTCCTGCTCACCAACAGCCTCCTGCCCTACACGGAGTCGGTGCTCGGCTACGTCCTCGGCGGGCAAATGTCGGCGTACGCCACCTGGCGCGACTACTTCGACTGGGTCGTCGTCGGCGCCCGCAAACCCGAGTTCTTCACCGGCAACCAACCTTTCCAGGAGCTCGACGCCACCGCCAACCCGCTCGGACGGCCCACCGGCGAGCCGCGGCGCGGACGGATCTACAACGGCGGCAATCAGCTCGGGCTGCAAGCCGCCCTCGGCGTCCATCCCGACGAAGTGCTCTACGTCGGCGACCACATCTACGGCGACATCGTCCGCAGCAAGAAGAGCTCCGGCTGGCGCACGGCGCTGGTCGTCGAGGACCTCGAGCACGAGCTCGGCATCCGCCGCGATCGCCAGATCCCGCTCAAGGAGATCGAGCAGCTCTCGTCGCTCCGGATCTCGCTGGCCGACGAACTCTCGGCCCAGCGCTATCTGTCGCGCCTGCTCGCCCGCATGACCCCCGACGACCTGGTCCGCCAAGGGGTCGCTCTCGAGGCCGCGGAGAGCCTGCTGGCCGACACCCGGATCCAGGTCCGCCGCCGCTTCGATCGCCTGCGCAAGTACGAGGAAGAGATGGCCGCGACCCTCGAGCGCCGGATCGCCGACGTCGACGAGGCTTTCAACCCCTACTGGGGCTCCGTGTTCGCCGCCCGCCGCGACTCGAGCCGCTTCGGGGCCCAGGTCGAGAGCTACGCCTGCATCTACACCAGCCGCGTCACCAACTTCCGGTACGTGTCGCCGACCCGCTACTTCCACTCGCCGCACGGCTCGATGCCCCACTGGCACTCCTCCGCCAAGTGAGCGACGCTCGCAGGCATGAAGTCGTACCGCGAAGAGCTGTGGTTCCAGACCGACACCCGACGCGCCTACCTCAACATCACGGGGCAGGTCGAAGCCGCCGTGCGCAAGAGCGGGGTGCGTGAAGGGCTGTGCCTCGTCAACGCAATGCACATCACCGCGAGCGTGTACATCAACGACGACGAACCGGGCCTGCTGCAAGACTACGACGACTTCCTCGAGCGCCTGGCCCCGCACGCCCCCACCAGCCACTACCGTCACAATCGCACGGGCGAGGACAACGGCGACGCTCACATCAAGCGCCAGCTGATGGGCCGCGAGGTGGTCGTGGCCATCACCGACGGCAAGCTCGACTTCGGCCCCTGGGAGCAGATCTTCTACGCCGAATTCGACGGCCGCCGTCGCAAGCGAGCGCTGATCAAGATCATCGGCGAGTGAGGCCGCGGCGCCTCCACGGCCGCCGCGAAGCCCGACCCGCTCCCGTCTGACCGGCCGCGTACCGCCTGGCCGGCCGAGCGCGACAAGCCCGTGCGTCACGGGTGCCCCGTCCACAGCAACAGGTTGGCGACGCGGCGGCGGCCATGCCGTGAGCCCGCGGCCCTGGTCGCTCCTGTCACGAGCCCTGGCCCCGCCTCTTGCGAAGCGAATGGCGCTGCGTTGCGCCAGACATCGGTCCGCGTTGCCTCGACGGAACCTGTGAATCGCCCAGGTCACGACCCCAGAGTATCGCAGCGACCCCACCGCGCCAGTGCGTCGATTCGTGCGTCCTCACCAAATTCAGTTGGGTATACGCAATCACAGTAGCCGACCACCAAGCTCGATTGCGTCGATTAAATCATGGCCCCCCATATCGACATCGACTAGCTTCACCGCATGGCTCGCACTCGCCCCTCCCAGGAATGACCCATGCTCACGTCCCTCCCCTCGTTGCCAGGTTTTCGTCTGCAGGAATATCTCGGCTCCGGCCCTTCTGGTCACGTCTATCGCGCCCGGGACGAGCTGTATTCGCGCGATGTCGCCGTCAAACTGCTCGACTCCCGCCGCTGCACCCCGGCCGGATGGCCGCGCTCGCCGGCGGTCTCGCCATGACATGTCTCTGAGGTCATGTCATCCCCCAACTCCAGTGGGTGTCCCCCGTCGTCGCTGCCCAACCCCCGTTGGTCCCCCCCTCCGATCGCCCACCAGAGCCCTCCGCTGCCGTCTTCGCCAGTTGGCAAGCTCCCTGCAAAGGCCGCGGCATCAGGAGCCCCCGCGCATGACCGAGACCTGTCCTGCCTCGCCCTCGCCCGTCCACGTTCTCGCCGCCGCCATGACCACCGCAAGCGTCCTTCAGGACATGTCCCTTTCGACCTCCGAGCGCGTCGTCCAGCGCGTCGTGCTGCGCGTCGCCGCCGGTCCCGACGCCGGCCGCGTGTTCTCCCTCGATCTCGACGTCGCCGGTCGCCCGCTCCGCGGCGGCCGCAGCGAGCTGTGCGACCTCCACCTCCGCGATCCTCGGGTCAGCGACTTGCACTTCGAGCTCGCCCCGCAGCGTGGGGCGCTGGTGGTCCGCGACCTCGACAGCGCGACGGGGGTGCTCGTCGGCGACATGCGGGTGCGAGAGGCCTGGATGGCCCCGGGGGCAGGCTTTTCTATCGGCGCCACTCGTCTCGAACTCGTCGCACTCGAGCTGGTCGATGTGCCCCTGCCACCTTTCTGTCGCTTCGGCGACCTCGACGGCCATAGCCCGGCGATGCGGCTGCTGTTCCACGGCCTGGCCGAGTTGATGGCCCGGCCCGGACGCCTTCACGGGCTGTTCTCCGGCGAGGCCGGGACGGGCAAGGGCCTCGCCGCGCGCAGCCTCCATCTCGTGGGTCCCGACCGCGACACCGCCTTCGTCGTCGTCGACCTGCGTCGAGTCGCGGGCGAGCAGGTCGACGTCGAACTGTTCGGCACGGCCACGCGCCGCGGCCGCCTGGCAGAGGCCAGCGGCGGCACGTTGCTCCTGCAGGCGATCGACGAGCTCCCGCTGGCCAGCCAGTCGGCCCTCGCACGCGCCCTCGTGACCGCGCCCGTGCGGCTGCTGGCCACCACGCGGCGCGACCTGCAGCGCCTGGCCGCTGCCGATCTTTTCGACTGCGACCTATATTCGCGCCTCGGCTTTCACGTCGTGCTCACCCCGCTGCGCGAGCGCGGCCGCGACGTCGTCCTCCTCGCCGAGCGGCTCCTGGCCCGCCTGAGCGTCGACGGCCGCAGCCGCACCCTGGCGGCCGAGGCCGTCGCCGCCATGCGCGAGTACTCGTGGCCGGGCAACGTGCGCGAGCTCGAGTTCGTGGTCGAGCGCGCCCGACTGGCCGCGGAAGGCCCGACCATCGAGCGCGCCGACCTCGGCCTCGGCCGCGACCTCGATCCGAACCTGGCCCGGGTCGCCGCCCTCATGCGCAGCACCCACGACGAGGCCGTCGCCGGCTTCGAGACCCTCTACTTCCGCCATCAACTATGCGCCCACCGCACGAAGATCGCGGCGGCTCGCGCGGCCGGGATGACCGGCGAGGGCTTCCGCCTGGCGTGCCGCCGCGTGCGCGTGTTCTGAGTCCCACTGTCATGCCCGACGCGACCCACATGACGATCGACGTCTCGCGCGAGCGATCGCCGCGCCGTCCGATCAACTGCGTCGAAACGGCCGCACGAGCTGGGCCAGGTAGCGGCGCGGCCACGGCTCCGTCAGGCCGAGCAGGTAGGTCTCCGGCCCGCGAGGACGGTGATATGTCCCGAAGAGCAGGTCGAGATAGGGCGCCAGATTGGCGAAGTTGTGCCGCGTTCGCTCGACCCGCGCGTGGTGCCAGTGATGCAGCTCCGGGGCCCCGAGCACCAGCCCCAGCGGTCCCAGCGGCAGCTGCACGTTCGCGTGGATCAAGATCGCCCACAGCCCACGGAACATCGCCAGCCCCCCCAGCGCCGCGAACGGCAGGCCGAGCGCGATGCCCGGCAGATTCACGCACAGCTGGGTCAGGACGCCGTCGACCGGGTGCTCGCGGTGCGCCGCCAGCCAATCGAGCTCCTCGGCGCTATGGTGCACCGCGTGGAACCGCCACAGCGGCCCCCACGAATGGCACGCGCGGTGAAACCAGTAGGTCAGCAGATCGCCGAGCACCAGCGCCAGTACCACCTGTATCCACAGCGGCAGCTCCATCGACCATGTCCGGAGGGACAGGGGCCAGACCCCGACGAGCGCATAGTCGACCCACGTCAGCGCCGTCACGGCCACCGCCGAGAACACCAGATACTGGCCGAGGAAGAACGCCGCGTCGATCGCCAGCTCCCGCCGCAGCACCGCCTGCTGCGGTCTGGCGGGGAACATCCGCTCCAGCGGCCCGTAGATCGCCGCCATCACGGCCGCGCTGGCGGCCGTGGCCAGGAGCAGGTCGATCACTGCGGCGCCGCCTGCTGCGGCTGCGGCGCCTGCTGCTGGACTGCGGGCTCTCGAGCAGGCTCGACCAGCGGCTCCGGATGGATCGCCGGCCCCGCTTTCGAGGCCGGGAAGTAATTCTTGCCGACCTCGAGGGTCCTCGGCTCGACATTGTTGGCCGCGTTGCCCGGGTTCGCCGCTGCCGGTTGCGGGGCGGGGTTCGGGGCGCTCGCGGCCTGCGCCTGGCTGGCTGCGGGCTCGGCCTCCGGGGTCTTCTTGGTGGCCTCGGCCGCGGGTTGCTGCACCTGGCTGGCCGGCTGCGGGGGCGGGGAGGCGTGCCCGTCACAGCCAGTGACCCCGCCCGCCCGCAAGATCAGGACCGCGGCCAGGCCGGTCGACGACATCACCACTGCCGCCCGCAACAGGCGCCGGCCGAGGCTCGTTTCGTGAGAGTCGTGGTGCTGCATCCCCTCGACCGTCGCACACTCGCGGCCGCCTGTCTCGCCGCGTGCCGCCCCCAGGCCCCGGGCAGCCTCGCGCCGGCCTCAGTGTCTCTGCCTCGCCAGCGCCGGCGACAGCGCCACGGCGAGCGGCCGCGTCATCCGCTCGACGTGGGCGGGGCTGATCGGCGACTCGCCGAACGGGACGAACGGCTCGGCCAACAGCCCGCGATTCAGCTCGACGCACAGCACCTGGCCGGGATAGGCGCGCGCGTACTGGTAGCCCATCGTCGCGGGGTGGAGCTTGTACGTCGCGTTCTCGCGCGCGTCGACGTTGATGGCGGCAAAGGCCGCCCGCACCGCTCCGACCAGCTCCGGCGACGACCACATCGTGCCCTCCCCGTCGGCGCAGATCAGGTCGACCGCCGGTCGCTCGGGCCAGGTCTCGTAGAGCGCCGGCTCATAGGCGCGGCGCAACGCCTTCACGATCTCACCGTCGATACGGTCGATACCGACCGACCGCGGCGCGTACGAATGCAGCTGCAAGGCCAACCCGCCAGTACCGCAAAGACGGCGATAGGCCCGCTCGGTGAGCGCGTGGTAGCTGGCGTGCAGCTCGGCGAGCAGCGCCTGGTCCGCCGGCTCTTCGATGTACGCGGCGACCGCCGGCGTCAGCCCGTCGACCACGGCCCCGCGCTGCGAGCCCTCGACCACGCGGTTGCAATCGATGAAGGTCCGCGGCACCAGGCAGCGCAGAATCAGCGTACCGAAGCCCTCGGCCGCCAGCGCCTCGCCCAACCACTGTGCACATTCGGGGGTGCCGATGTCGGTATTGACATAGAAGAACGCCTCGAGGTTGTCGGGCAGCGTCCCCGTCAGCCGCGCCCGCGTCGCCTCGTAATCGGCGGTCCGCGTAGCCCCGTGCGGCAGCTCGACCAAAAGCGTCGGTGCACCCGCCCGCGGCGGCGTATAAGCGACCTCGCAGACGCCCGGGACGGCGACGAAATCCTCGAATTCGGTCGGCATCGCGCAGCAGCTTGCCAACCCGGTCCGGGGCTGTCGACCGGCTCCGCTGATGCAGACTCACGCCGGCACCAGTTGACGCGTCAGCAGCGCCTCGATCCCGGCCCCGCGGACGAAGTCGCGGCACATCACCCGGACCTCGGCGGCGCTGTAGCGGAACACGCCGCGCTCGGAGAGCTCGCGGATCCGCCGGCGCTCCCGCCAGGAGATCTGGCCGTCGAGCAGGAACCCGATCACGATCAGCAGGACCGCCGCCCGCCGCAGCCGCTCCGGCGCCACGGCCAGGCGCGCCAGGTAGTCGTCGAGCGACCCCTGCTCCGGCTGCACCGCGATCGCGTAGCGCTCGATGAGCGCCTTCGTCAGCGCGAAGTGGTTCTGATGGAAGTCGCGCTTGCTGACGGCGATGAACCGAAACGTGTCGTACAGCAGCGCCTTATCCTCGGCGCTCTGCGCCAGATCTGCGGGCAGGCGCACGCACAGGTGTTCGATCAGCTTCTGGCCCATGATGATCACCTTGGCCTCGTGCAGCACGGAATGCGTGCTCCAGGCGTTGATCGCCATGTAGATCGGCATGCCGGCGAAGTCGAGCACCTCGCGCACGGCGAACCGCCCGAGCAGCCGCTGGACCGCGTACCGGAGGATCTTGCTGCCGAGCCAGCCCTTCAGCCGCAAGAGCAGGTTGACGAGGAACAGCAGCCACGGGTTGACGCCGAGGAACGGATCGATGCCGTACTGCAGGAGCCCGCGGTGCTTGTTCTCGAGGCCGATGTCGATGAGCGTGCCCGCGACCTCGGCCTTGTTGTGCGGCCCGAGCAGCCCGGTCGCCGCCGCGATCTCGTGCACCCCCCACAGGTTGAGCAGCACCAGCGCGTAGATCTCGATCACCATGAGGAGCAGGCCCCACAGCGTCTCGGCCCACGGGAGCGCGACCTCGCTGCCGAACAGCGTCACGGAGACCGACGGAAACAGCTCCGGCGCGCTATACACCGGCATGAAGTACAGCAGGAAGCCGACCACGCTCATCGCCGCCGCGCCGGCGACGGCGCCGCGATGGGTGCGGCGGACGGCGCCGAGCTCCGCGTCGCTGAGCAGGTGCAGCTGACCATCGCTTGGGCTCGTGCGCACGGGCAGACGGTCGAAGAATCGGCGGAACAGCGCGCTCATGACGTCCGTCCTCGATTATCACGGCGCGGCGGCGGTTCGCTACCGCGTCACTCCGGCGCGCGGACGCAACCATCGCGCAGCCTCGCTCGCCTCGCCGGCCACCACGCAGGCGCGCAGCACCGCGAGCACTCGGGCGGGTTCGCAGCCGCACAGCCCGGAGGCCCAGGCCGGGTTGGCCTCCGCGACGGCCCAGCCGCGGTCCTCGATCGCGCCCACGTCGATCACCACCCGCCGGCGGCAGCTCGACCGCATCGCCACATGACCCGAAGGACAGATCAACTAGTCCGGGCGCCGGCCCGACCTGTCCGCGAGCACCTGGGCGCACAGCACCAGCAGGGCCAGCGGCGCGCTCGCGGCCAGCGTCGGCCACCACACCCCGCGCGCCAGCTCGCTGCCGCTGCGCGCCAGCAGCTTCCCCCAGCTCGGCAGCTCCGGTGCGCTCGCGCCGAGGTACGCCAGCAGCGCCTCGACCTTGACCGCGTGGGCGAACAGCACCACCAGCGCCGACAGCAGCACCGGCCGCAGCGCCGGGATCACGTGCCAGCCGATCTGGTGCAGCGTGCCCGCGCCCATCGCCTGGGCCGCGCGGTAGAAGTCGGCGGCCCGCAGCCGCTGACCCTCCGCGCGGGCGGCCCGGAACACCCCCGTCCACTGCGTCGCCGCGATCGCCACCACCACCGTCGCCACACCTGGCCCGAGCGCCAGGGCCATCGCCAGCAGCGCGACCACCGGCGGCACGGCTGCGAACGCGTCGGTGGCCCCCGACAGCAGCCGGTCGGTCCACCCGCCGCGCAGCCCCGCCCAGGCCCCCAGCGCCCCGCCGACCGCCACCGCGCCCACCGCTCCGCCGACCCCCGCCACCAGCGACACCCGCGCTCCCTGTACCACCTGGGCCAGCAGATCGTAGCCGAGCGCGTCGGTGCCCAGCCATGCATCTGTCCCCGGGGACATGTACGGTCGACCCACCGGCACGTCCCACGCCTGCGCCCACAGCCCCGCGGCCGCCCCCACCGCCAGCACCGCGAACCCGCCGAGGCCGAACAGCGCCAGCCGACCCGCGCGCCCGAGCCCCGACCTCACGCGCCGCCTCCGCCCATACGTCCATGTCCTTCTGGACATGTCCTGCAGGACAACCTCATGCGATGCCCCCCGAGCGCCCGTCCCACGCCGCGTCCTGCCGCCTGCTACCAGCCGAGCCCCTCGACCGCGGCGCCTTCATCTGTCCCCGAGGACATCCGAAACACCGCGCCCCTGCCTCCACCCCGCGACTCACGCCACGTCCCTCCGGCGGACACGCGGGTCGACCAGCCACACCACCCCGTCGCACAGCGCCTGGCCGGCGATGGTCACCGCGGCGGTGGCGACCGCGATCGCCTGCACGAGCGCCGCGTCGGCCTCGTGGATGGCGGCGACCAGCAGCGCGCCGAGCCCGGAGATGTTGAACAGCTCCTCGATCACCACGCTGCCGACGACCACGTGCGACAGTCGCTGGCCGATCCGCGCGACGATCGGGCCGACCGCGGCGCGCAACACGTGCCGCTCCACCCGCCGCTCCGGCACGCCCCGCCCGCGCAGGCCGTCGAGGTGCGGCGCCGCCAGCTCGCGCTCGAACACCGCGCGGTAGTGGCGCACGTCGGGCCCCCACTGCAGCAGCGCCCACACCAGCGCCGGCAGCATCACGTACGCCAGCGGGCTCGCGCCGCCGGCGAGCGGCCAGCCGAGCACCGGGAACCAGCCGAGGCGGTGGGCCAGCACGTGCTGCGCCAGGACCACCACGATCACGCTCGACGTACTGATCACCGCCGTCGACAGCGCGAGCAGGGCGCGGTCGGCCCGTCGTCGCCGCGCGGCCGCCAGCCCGCCGAACACCGCCGCCGCCGTCCCGAGCAGCCAGCCGGGCAGCGCGTAGGCCAGCGTCGGCCCCAGCGCCTGCAGCATCAAAGGCCCCGCCGGCCCGCCGCGCACCTGGCTGACGCCGAAGTCGAACGTCATGGCCCGTACGACATGTTCCAAAAGACGTGTCCCGAAGGACCTGTCGAGCCCCATCGCCGCGCGCAGGGCCTCGCGCGCCTCCTGGCTGGCGCCGCGGCCGAGGCGCAGCGCGGCCGGGTCGGCCAGCCACTCGAAGGTCACGAACACCAGCGCGGCCACCAGCGCCAGCGAGGCCGCCGCGACCACCAGGCGCCGCAGCACGGCCGGCCAGGGGATCGAGGCGCGCCGCGAGGACATGGCCTTTCAGACAGGTCGCAACGCGAACGCGGCCTCGATGCGGTAGGCCGAGCCGCGGTGCGTCTGCGTGCTCGAGAACAGCAGCACGCGCTCGACCGGGAACAGCTCGGTGCGCATCAGCGAGTGCTCGGTCAGGTAGACCATCACGTCGTCGAGCTCGCAGTCGCCGACGCGGGCGATCGTCACGTGCGGGATGAGCTTGCGCGGGTCGGGCGGCACGTCGGGGACCTTGCGCAGGCAGGCGTCGACCTTCTGGCGCAGCGCGAGCACCGGGCCCGGGTCGGCGATCCCGGCCCACACCGACGTCGGCAGGCCGCGCGGCGGGAACATGCCCATGCCCTTGAGGCCGAGCATGAACGACGGGCTGTCGAGCTCCTGCAGCGCGTCGACGATCTCGCGGTGGACCCGGCCGTCGACCTCGCCGATGAAGCGCAGGGTGAGGTGGAACTTGTCGCTGCCCTCCCAGCGGGCCTCGGGCAGGCCGTAGCACATCATTTCGAGGTGGTCGTCGACCCCGGGCGGCAGATCGATCCCGATGAACAGGCGCGGCACGCGGCGACTATAGCGCGAACCGCCGCGCCGCGCTCACGGCGCTTCCGGCGGCGGCTCGTGCGTCGGCCGCCCGCGGGCCAGCTTGCGCTGCAGGCTGCGGCGGTGCATCCCCAGCCGCCGCGCCGCCTCGGACACGTTGCCGTTGCAGTCGGTGAGGACTTGCTGGAGGTGCTCCCACTCGAGCTCGTCGAGCGGCTTGGCCGCGTGCGGGCTCGGCGGCTCGACGATGGTCGGCTCGACGCGCTCGAACGCCCGCAGGATCTCGTCGGGCTCGGCCGGCTTGGTCAAGTAGTACGTGGCCCCGAGCTTGATCGCCTCGATCGCCGAGGCGATGCTGCCGAACCCGGTCAGCACGACGATCGCCATGGTCGGGTCGAGCTTCCGCAGCGCCGCCACCAGCTCGAGGCCGCCGCGGCCCGGCATGCGCAGGTCGACCACCGCGCGGTCGGGGGCCCACGCCTCCGCCTCGGACATGGCGTCGTCGAAGTTGTGGGCCACGATCGCGGCGCAGCCGCGGCGGCGCAACGAGCCGGCCAGGGCGGCGCAGAACGGCTTGTCGTCGTCGACCACGAGCACCGTGCTGTGGTTGTCTGCTGCCTCCGACATCACGCGCTCCTCCGCCGCAAGCATCCCGCGCCGGTGACGTCGCGGCAAGTCTGCGAGCGCGCGGCCTCAGCCGCCGCGACCGTCGGTCGCACCCTCGCGCAGGGCCTCGCGCAGCGGGAAGCGGACGGTCGTCGTGGTCCCGCGGCCGTGCTCCGACTCGAGCTCGATCGTCCCCCCGAGCTTGCGCAGGTGGGCCCGCGCCAGAAACAGCCCCAGACCCATCCCCTTGCCCTCCGGCTTGGTCGAGAAGAACGGGTCGAACGCGGCCGCGACCGCCTCCGGCGGCATGCCCACCCCGTCGTCGCGCACCCGCAGCAGCGCCTGGTCCGCCGCCACGTCGATCGCCACCCGCACCCCCGTACTGCCCGGTTTGGCGCGGCAGGCGTCGACCGCGTTGGTGCCGACGGCACGCACGATCTGCAGCACCACTTCTTGCGGCTGCGTCGTCGTCGCCGCCGCCCCGGCCGCCGACATCTCGATCGTCACCTCGCCGCCGAGCGAGCGCAGCGCCTCCCCGAGCTCGGCCAGCGGCCACGCCTCGGCCGAAGCCGCCAGGCTGCCGACGCGCAGCTCGGGCGACGACATCTGCTGCAGGATGTGTTTGCAGCGCGCCAGCTCGTGGCGGATCGTCTGCATCGCCTCGCTCTGCTCGCGCGGCTCCATCACCGGCAGGTCGGTCACCAGCACGCCGATGGTCGCCAGCGGCGAGCCCAGCTCGTGGGCCGCGCCCGCGGCCAGGGTCCCGAGCGCCGCCAGCTGGCGGTCCTGTTGGGCAGTCATGCGCAGCCGCTCGAGCTCGGCGCGCTGACGCGCCAGCGACAGGGCGATGCGGTGCACGAAGTAGATCACGAACGCGGCCGAGATGCCGAACGCCACCCACATGCCGCGGATGTGGCCGAGGAAGTGCTCTTCGTGGCCGGGCGGGCCGACCGGCGCCGGCCCGAGCACGAACAGGCTGGCGAACCCGAGCAAGCACGCCCCGCCGATCGCCCACGCCCAGCCCGGCGACAGCTGGATCGCCAGCGTCATCGGCACGAAGTACATGCTCGTGAACGCGTTCGAAACTCCGCCCGACAGCGCCAGCAGGGCCGTCAGCGCCGCGGTGTCGAGCAGCAGGTGCGTGCCCGCGAGAGACATCGTCGCCCGCCCGCGGGCCAGCACTCGCCGCGACACCCACAAGTTGGCGACCGCCATCAGCACCACGACGATGCTGGTCCCGATCGGCTCCGGCGGCGGCGGGAACCACGACACGATCTGGCGGAACAGCGTCGGCCGGACCGCCTGCAGCGTCCAGCCGAGCGCGATGAGCCCCAGCATCACCCAGCGGGCCACCACGAACAGCCGCAGGGTGATCTGGACCGAGCTCGTGAGCCGTTGCATCGCGCGACCATGCCACAAAAGTCGCGCCGAGGTCGGTCGCGCGCGGGCTTGCGACCGCCGGTCGCGCCGGTGTGCTACCGTCGCGCCATGCGTCGCGCCGCCCTAGCCTGTCTTGTTTGTCTCGCCGCCTGCCCGCACCCTTCCGGCCCCGAGAACACCTGGGAGATCGTCGAGAAGGGCCTGCCCGGCGCTCTGATGAGCGTGTGGGGCAGCGCCATCGACGATGTCTGGGTCGTCGGCGCCGACGCCGGCGACGGCCCGGCCATCAAGCACTGGGACGGCATCGCCTGGACCGAGCTCGACGCCGGCAGCCCCGGGCACCTGTGGTGGGTCAGCGGTCTGGACGACGGCGTATGGATGTCGGGCGACGGCGGGCGGATCCTCCGATATGTCCGCAAGGACATGTCCTTCAAGACATGGACAGCGCCCTCGCCCGAGCGCCTCTACGGTGTGTTCCCGCTGGCCGACACCGACGTGTGGTCGTGCGGCAGCAACGAACAGAACACCGCCGGCGTGATCTGGCACTATGACGGCGTCGCCTGGGCTGCGCCCGCGGACCTCACCCCCGAGCTGATGGCCGGCTTCGCCTGTTTCAAGGTCTGGGGATCGGGTCCCGACGATCTGTGGTTCGTCGGCTACGGCGGGGTCGTCCTCCGCTACAAGGGCGGCACCTGGAGCCGCATCGAGCTCCCCTCCGACCGACCGCTGTTCACCGTCCACGGCGACGGCGGCGAGGTCTACGCCGTCGGTGGGGCCGTCTCGGGCTACATCGTCGAGCTCGGCGACGAGGTCCGCGACGTCACGCCCAAGGGAGAAGTCCCGCAGTTCGCGGGGATCTACGCGGGCGATTTCGACACGGTCGCGGTCGGGCTCGAGGGCGCGGTCTGGCAGCGCAGGGATGACGGGGCCTGGACCGCGATCGAGGCTGCCCCGACCACGCCGCTGGAGTACCATGCCGTCTACGTCGACCCCGACGGCGGGATCTGGGCCGTGGGCGGCCGCATCTACACCGGCAACCTGAGCGACGGACTGCTCACCCATTACGGCGCTCCGCTCCCCCAGTGAATGCTTACACCCCTCTCTTAGCCCAAAGCATCGGTACCTCGAGATGACACGCAGCCAACCCCTCCTCTCGCTCCTCGCAGTCGTCGCCCTCGCGTCCGCATGTGACAGCGACGGTCCCCCGCCCTGCCCGACCACCGCCGGCACGATCTGCACCTGGGCCGGCAACGGCGAGGCCGGCTTCAACGGCGACGACGAGCCGCTGTCGGAGGCCCGGTTCTACTGGCCGATCGACGTCACGATCACCCGGGGCGGCCAGTTCTACATCCTCGACTGGAACAACCATCAGGTGCGCCTGTTGACCGAGGAGGGCACGCTGAAGACGGTGCTGGGCACCGACTTCGTCGGCGACGGCCCGTTCGACCTGTCCGACCTGATGCAGCCGGGCACGGCCGGCACCAACATCAACCTCAACCATCCGACGCAGATGCTCGAGGAGGCCAGCGGCACCCTGCTGCTGATCTCGTGGCACAACCACAAGATCCGCCGCTACGACCCGAAGACCGGCAAGGCCTACGTGATGTGCGGGCGCGGGGCCGGCTACGCGGGCGACGGCGGCCCGATCGACGACCCCGACGCGCGGCTCAACCAGCCCTCGGGGGGCGTGCTCGACGAGGACGGCAACCTCTACCTGCTCGATCAGCGCAACCAGCGGATCCGCCTGCTCTCGGCCGATGGTTCGCTGCTCAGCACCGTCGCCGGCTCCGGCGAGATGGGCTACGACGGCGACGGCGGCGCGCCGATGGCGGCCAAGTTCCACTTCCCGCCCGGCAGCAACCCGCCGCCGGCCGGCACCCTGGCGCGCGACGCCGAGGGTCGGCTCTACATCGCCGACACCCTGAACCACGCGATCCGCCGCATCGACTTCGCCGCCGACACCATCGAGACGGTGGCCGGCACCGGCGAGGCCGGCTACGGCGGCGACGACGGCCCCGGCCCCGCGGCGAAGCTCAACAACCCCCGCGACATCGAGTTCGGCCCCGACGGCCGCCTCTACATCGCCGACGAGCTCAACCACCGCGTCCGCGCCCTCGACGTCGAGTCGGGCGTCATCACCACCGTGGCCGGCAACGGCCGCGCCGAGTTCAGCGGCGACCGCGGCCCCGCCGTCGACGCCAGCCTCAACCGCCCGACCGGCGTCGCCTTCGACGCCGAAGGCACCCTCTACATCAGCGACAGCCACAACCACCGCGTCCGCACCGTGGTCCTCGGCAAGTAACTTAAGCACAGGAACTTAAAGCCATGTCCATCAAGACCACCGCCACCCTGCTCTCGCTCGCGGCCCTCGGCTTCGCGGCGAGCTCCGCCTGCGACCGCGGCGACGAGCGCTGCCTGCCCGGCCCGGGCAAGATCTGCACCTTCCTCGGCACCGGCGAGGCCGGCCTCGGCGACGACGGCCTCGACCGCGAGGACACCCAGCTCTACCTCCCGCAGGACCTCACCTTCGCGGCCGACGGCCGGCCCTACGTGCTCGACTGGAACAACCACCGCATCATCGCGGTCGAGGCCGACGACACCGTGGTGCAGGTGGTCGGCACCGGCGAGCTGGGCGACGCGCCCGACGGCGACGCGCTGAAGACCAACCTCAATCACCCGACCCATCTGAGCAACTCGCCCGACGGCAAGCTCATCATCTCCGCCTGGCACAACTCGAAGATCATCGAGTACGACACTAAGGCCGGCACGCTGACGACGATCTGCGGCAACGGCATGCGCAGCTACGGCGGCGACGGCGGCCCGGCCAAGGACGCGATCCTCGACTTGCCGGTGGCCACCGCCTTCGACGCCGCGGGCAACATGTACATCACCGACCAGGCGAACCAGCGGATCCGCAAGGTCGGGGTCGACAAGGTCATCGACACCTTCGTCGGCAACGGCATGGCCGGCTTCAGCGGCGACGAGGGTCCGGCCGCGGGGGCCCAGATCAAGCTGCCGGGCGGGCAATCGGCGCCGCCGGCCGGGCGCCTGGCGATCGACGGCGCGGGCAACATCTACCTCGCCGACTCCGGCAACAACCGGATCCGCAAGATCGACCCCGAGGGCGTGATCAGCACCTACGCCGGCAACGGCGATCCGACCTTCGGCGGCGACGGCGGCCCGGCGCTCGCGGCCTCGCTGTCGCGCCCCAGCGACATCGACCTCGACCCCGACGGCAACCTCTACATCGCCGACACCGACAACTCCTGCGTGCGCAAGGTCGACACCAAGGGCGTCATCACCACGGTCGCCGGCCAGTGCGGCAGCCCTGGCTACGGCGGCGACGGCGGCCGGGCGGCGGCGGCCTTGCTCGACCGCCCGTACGGCGTCGAGTTCGAGGACGGCCTCCTCTACATCGCCGACACCCACAATCACCGGATCCGCGTCGTCGGCCTCGAGTGATGCCTGTCCTTCGGGACATCCTCACCCGGGCAGCGCCGACCACGGCGCTGCTGGGCGCCCTCGCGTGGACGCCGACGACCCGGGCCGGCAACGTCGGCCTGCCGCGCACGCCCGTCCAGCACAAGGACGAGGTCTGCCTGACCCGGGTCGACCGCAGCGTCGACCCGGTCGTGCACCTCGAGTACACGATCCCCTCGGTCGACATCTGCCTCACGCCCGACGAGCCGGCCGACAGCCGCACCCACCAGTTCGTCGCCTTCTGCCGCGACGCCCCGCCGGAGTCGATCCCCCACTGGCTGAGCCTGGCCGACGTCCAGGCCAACATCGACTCCGGCTACTTCGACCCGGCCGAGCTGAAGCCGAACCAGATCGTCGAGGACACCGACTACTTCGCCGATTGCTGGTTTCCGATCACCACCGCCGCCGAGCGCCGGCCGATCACCTGCGAGGCCGCGCGACCGGGCGTCGACTGGGACACCTCCGCCCTCGCGCCCGGCGCCTACTTCGTCGCCGGTTACACCTACGAGCCCACCCTCAACGACTGGACGCCGCGCCGCGGGGTGTTCCGCGTGCACGACGGTGACCTCGCCGCCGCCCCGCCGGCCGCGGCGATCTTCACCCACACGGTCGACGTGTGGTACGGCGACCCGGTGCGGCTGGCCGCGTGCGTCGACGCGATGCCCGGCTCGACCTGGCGGCTCGAGTTCGCCGAGATGCCCGACGAGCCCCGGCTCGAGCTCGACTGGCAGACCCTGCTCCCGGTCGCGCCGGTCGAGTCCACCGACTTCGACATCGAGTTCGTGCTCGACGACGCCCACGCCGACGTCCGCCTGCACGTGCGCCTGGTCGTCGAGGACCCGGAGGGCCGCACGACCATCGCCCACATGCCCACCCCGGGCACCGTGCTGATGCGCAAGCAGACCGGCGTGACCGGCAGCGGCGGCGACGAGCCGAACGACTTCGACTTCTGCCGCGACAACCCGGCCGCCGACAAGCTGCCGGATTGCGGCCAGCCGAGCGAACCCGAGACGTCGGGCGAGACCCCCGAGGACCCGGCCGACGGCTGCGCCTGCAGCTCCACGCCCAGCCCCGGCCCGGGTTCGCTGATGGCGCTCGTCCTCCTCGCGTGCGGTCGTCGCCGCTGTCGCTGGGCATAGAGCGCTGAATGTGGCGTTGCCGAGCCGGCGCCGGACGAGCACGAACATCCAGGGTCAGACCGACCGTCACGTCAGGGGAAGCTGACGTCCACGCTGATGCTGACGGTGGCGTCGTTGCCGAGCGGCGGATCGGCGTAGCTCTTGCCGTCGTCGTCCGTCGCCGTACCGCTGACCCGGTCGATATGCGTGAGGACGAACGCGCCGGTCAGCGGATCGAACACGGGCGACGCGACGATTCGACCGACGAACGAGCAGCTGTACGAGCCATTGGGAGCGATCGTCGCCGGCAGCGTTCCGGCGCCCCCGCTGGCGATCGGCACGCCGCAGGTCGTGCTGACCACTTGCTCGAAGCCGCCGCCGGCGGCGTGCGCCGCGGTGATGCTGCCGAACTTGTTGTCCACGAGGGTGTTCAGCGTCAGGACGTCGCCCACGGTGGTCGGATTGTTGACGATCACGTTGAAGCGCACGTCCATCTGGGTGACCACGTTCGTCACCGCCACCGCGTCCTTGAGCAGGTTCGGATTGGCCGGAGTGTCCTCGTACGTGACCTCCGCGTCATCATCGCCGCACGCGGGATCGCCGTTCACATCGACGCCGCAGACCTCGACGAGGTCGATGACCGAATCGCCGGAATCACCAGGGGGCATCGCCACGGTGAAGCTGCACACGTACGGATTGTTGACGGTCGTGGGATCGGCGTCGGGGACATTGCCCGCCTGGATCTTCACCTTGGCGCAGGTCGTGGAGACGATATCGTCGTGGCCTGCAGTGGTGATGTCGCCGTAGACGCTGTCGAGCAAGGACGTCAGCGTGATCGCGGTGACCTGCGCGTCGTTGTGCACTTCGACCGTGTAGGTCACCTGCCCGCCCTGCTCCGGGACCGTCAGTGGAGACGCGGTCTTCTTCACCGTGATCCCCGGCGGCTCGGTGAACACGTCGATATCCAGGACGCCGCAGTTGCACTTCGACGGCGACCCGGGATAGGCGTCCCACTGGGCGGCCGTGGTAAACACGGTCGTGTCGCAGAGAGTGTCCGCTCCGGGCTGTCGCCAGGTCGTACAGAACGGTAGATTGACCCCGTCGCCCTCGGGGTCGTTACACCTGGCGGTGATCGTCTGGGAGAACACCTGCGGGGTCGCCTCGCTGGTGATGTCACCGCAGATATCTCCCGAATTGGCTTGCCCGTCTTTCGGGCTCAGGATGAACGTCGACGAATTGGCGGCGGTGAGCACGTTGGCCTCGCATACGCCCGTCAGCGCCAGGTCGCCGTTGGGGTCGCCGTCGACGGAGACGTAGAGGCCGAGGTCCACCCGCTCCTGGGCGGTCAGCGGCATGGCGTAGTCGGCAGTGAAGGTGAAGTCCTGCCCGGAGACGCAGGTCAGCTGTCCCTGCGCGTTCGGATTCTGACAGCCATCGCCGTCCGGGTCCTGAGGACCACCGGGGGCCACATGCACGCAGATCTTCGACACCGACGAGAGGGTCACGTCATTGGCGGAACAGGTCAGCTTCTGCTTGTTCCCGTGTGCATTCCACACCTCTTGCATGCAAGCATCGGCGTACACCGGCCTCGCCCCCAGGAGCAACGCCCCCGCACCGATGATGGCCATCGACATGCCGGTGACCCACCGGGGCAAACCACATCGAATCGTCATTGTCATGTCGCTCGATCCTTTCATTCGTCCATGCAGGCCGCTCCGACTTCGTCGTCCGCGTGAATCACGACCTCGTGCCAGCAGACCTCGCAGCCGAGCAGCGTACGGGCACAAGCATGGCTCAGGTTGTACCGGAGGCCGTGAGCGCGATGATGGAGAACACGGGTTGACTGCATCCTGCGAGGGTGTCGCACAACGCCGTCCCGGGCGGCTTCGCGAACGATCCGCGGGCATTCTCATCTTCCACGACCGCTCGTCGCTGTCTCTGTGCGCCCTTGCTCATTCGCGGCCGCTGCGTCTCGGACGAGCCGGCAGCATGTCTCGCGGGCCATGTCCTCTCCGTCAGGAGCCGTCGGTCATCACACCCGCCGGCTCGGCCGAGCCCCCGCTCGCGCTGCGGGATCACGATCCGTGACAGCGCGAGACTGACAGCGAGATCGAGCAGACGACGGCGTCCGCCCGGCCCCGGCGACGGCGGCGCCGATCGGTCTCGTACCCGCGTTCCGGACCGCTCTCGCGGCCCGCAGGCAGGCGGGTCCCCCGCCGCGCGAATCATCGACCATGCCGACGGGTACCAGGTCCTGCCGCGTCCGCTGGCGCTCTCGAATGCAGGCCGGTCATCACCTGCTCGCGCACGACTCTCGACCGCACCCGCTCCATACCTCGCGAACGACCGGCAGTCCTTCGCGTGATCCGGGCGAGGCGTCGCGGCGCTGTGCGCCGATTCGCATCCTCGCCCGGAGCTACCCGCCGCTCACCCCCCGAAGCGGCCGAGCCATTCGGATGTCCTATTAAACATGTCCTCGACGCCAGGTGCCACGAACAGCTGCGGCTGCAGGTCGGCGGGCGAGTACTCGGTCGCAGCGATCGCGTCGAGGTCGAACGCGCGGTGCTCGGTGTGCAGCACCCCGCGCTCGATCTCCTCGACCGACGACAGCAGGCCGGCGCCGAACGCTCGCACCTCGCCGGCGTCGCGGACCAGGCCGAACTCGAGCGTGAACCAGTACACGCGCTCGATCGCCGACAGCTCCGCCTCGCTCGCGCGCAGGGCCGCGCGGCCGAAGCTGCGACTCAGGGCGGCCACGCGCGGGTCGGCGAGGCTCGCCGCGTGGCCGACCAGCTCGTGGATCACGTCGGGCTCGGGCGTGTACCACGGGCGGCTGGCGTGGCGGATGTACTGCGTCGACAAGAAGGTATCGGCGGCCAGGGCGGCCAGGAATTCGCGGGCGCCGATCAGCCCCGCGACGGGTCGCAGGCGCATGCCCGAGGCCGCGCGCAGGCGCGCCGACACGCCGGCGAGCTGGGGGATGTGGCCGGTCGCCAGCGGGAAGCGCCCCAGCATCGCCTGCACCTCGCGGGCGGCGAAGCGGCGGTGCAGCGGCGCCAGGGCGGTCGTCACGGTCCGCCACACCGCGTGCTCGGCGGCGGTATACGGCGCGTCGGGGATGGCGCCATCGCCCGCGTAGCTGTCGGCGATCCGCGCGATCTGGTCGCGCCGGGCGCGGTACGAGCGGTCGTGGAAGCCGGGGTGGTCGGGATCGAGGTCGACGTTGAACATATTGGCCTGCTGGGGGTTTGGGGGACTCCCGCGGCAGGCCGTTCGCACACGACGAAAGGGGCCTGCCCTCCGCGGGCGGCCCCTCGTTGGCGCGACGAGGTGCTACGCCCGCGCGCCGTAATAGCGATAACCACCCACGAGGGCGGCATCGATACGGGTCACGAGGGCGAGGCTCACGACGATCAGTCTGCCGCGGGGCGGCGACGCGGTCAACCGGCGCCTGCGCCGCCGCGTCGCCCGCGTCACGATCAGGCGCCGAGGCCGGCCAGGGCGTCGTGGAGCCGCTCGAGGAGCAGGCCGAACGCGAACCACACCGGCGCGTAGTCGAGCCGCACCAGCCCGTGGACGTGCCAGCGCGCGTAGCTGTAGTCCCACGGGCAGCGGCCGGACGCGGCGCGGAGCAGGCGGCCGAACGCGTACTCGACCGCGAAGATGGCCGCGGTCCACAGCGCGCCGCGGACCGGCCACGGGAGGTGGCGGATCCACTCGTGACATGGCTCGAAGGCCAGGCCGCCCATTCCGTACAGCGGGAACATCCACAGGTAGGTGTGACCGGCCAGCTTCCACCGCTCGGGCGGCGTCATCTTGACGCGCACGCGCGGGTCGAGCGGATCCTTGCGGGTGCCGCTGACCAGCTCGTACGCGGCGGTCCATACGATCTCGGCCGCCCAGCCGATCACCCCGTAGACGAGGAATCGCAGCAGCACCTAGCGCGCCCCCACGGCGACGATGACGATCAGCGACCCGACGTCCTTGCCCTTGGCGACCTTGGCGATCCCGACCCCGACCGCCCCCGCGACCGGCTCGGACCACAGCTGGAAGCCGTCGAGCGAGGCGAAGCTCGGCGCCAGCACGCGGTGGGTCTCGACGCGGGCGAAGCGGTGCTGCTCGAGCATCGCGTCGTACTGCTTGGTCACGCGGCTCTCGTTGCCGGCGGCGATGCCGTCGGCGAACGCCTGCGCCGCCTCCGACAGGCCGCGGTGCCAGGCGATCGCGGCCAGGCCCTTCTGGTCGCGCAGGGCGTCGACGCGGTCGCGCAGCGCCTTGGGCATGTCGGACGTCGGCGCGTCGGCGCCGACCTTCGAGTAGTAGTTCTGCGTCAGCAGGATCGGTCGCGGCGCGTCCTTGGCCTCGGTCTCGGGCGGGGCGATGACCACGCCGATGCCGACGTGCGTCACGTCGGTGGCGAGGATGTTGACGCGGTGGCCGGGGCTCTGCATGAGGCCCTGATGGATGGCCCACGGCCCGTAGCCGCGGGCCACGTTCTCGCGCACCACCGCCGACTTCACCCCGGCGCGGCCGAAGCGGTCGTCGACGTCGCCGGTGCTCGGCGAGGTGTGGCCGACGAACCCGCTGCGCAGCATGTCCTCGCTGTGGGCCTGGGCGATCGCCGCCGCCTGGTTGTCCCACTGCAGGAGCGGCAGCCCCTGGCGCGCGCGCGTGTCGTTGAGCGCCGCGAAGTTGGCGCGCGCGACCTCGCCGGCGTCGACGCTGGCATCCATCTGCTCGACCTCGACGCGCAGCGCCCCCGGCGGGTCCTCGCCGCAGTACAGCGGGAAGTTGGCCACGACCTCGGGCCCGTATGTCCCTTCGGCCAGGACCTCGACCTGGTAGGCCCCGCCCCCGCGCTCGCACGAGAACTGGCCGACGAACTCGCCGCGCGAGATCTTGGCCGGGATCGGCGTCCACCGGCCCTGCGGGTCGAACACCTCGAACGACGGGCTGTGCCGCTTGCCCAGCAGGCGCCCGCGGATCTCCGCGCGCCCGTTCGCCGGCAGCGTCTTGGCCATCGGCTCGATCGCCGCCCCGCGCTCCGTCAGCGCCACCACCAGCCGCGTCGTCCCGTCGGGCAGCGTCGACACCCCGGCCCCGAAGTACACCCCGCCGCGCGTCAGCTGGCGCACCGACTCGCGCGCCGCCTTCGCCAGCATCGCGATCGCCTCGCGGCAGCTCGCGCTGACCTGATCGCCGCACGGCGCCCCGTCGGGCGGCAGCTCCGAGATCGCCAGCCGCGGCGGCGGGTCGTACAGGCCGACCCACGAGGTGATGCCGGTGATCAGCGCCCCCGGCACGTTGGTGCGGTCGGGCGCGGTGCGGGCCAGCTCGCGGGCGGCCCGCGACAGCCCGGGGTCGTGCCGCAGCCCCGCGCCGCCGACCGCCTCCATCAGCGCCGACTCGGCCGCGCTCAGCTTCTGCTCGACCGGCGTGCCGTAGCGCGGGGTCGCGGCGGTCGACAGCCGCACGTCCTCGACCGCGACGGAGATCCCGCGCACCCGCGGGGCCGAGGTGGCGCCGTCGGCCAGCACGCCGCCGGCCCCGCCGCTCCCGCCGCTCCCGCCGCCGGACGAGCCGGCGCAACCTGTCTGTACGAACATGCTCGCAAGGACAAGTCCCAACGCACATGTCTTCAAGTTCAGCATCGTCCCCTCACTCGAGCCGCAGCACCGCCGCGTTGTCCCAGGCGTGGAAGTCGGGCGCGCGGGTCGGGCTGAGCGACAGGCCGACGGCCCGCTTGCGCCCGACCCGCTCGAGCCGGAACGCGTTGACCCGCAGCTGCATTCCCGCGCGCGGCGGGCAGGCCAGCTCGGTCTCGGCGCACAGCTCGTCCCAGGGGATCGCCACCTCGACGACGAAGCCGCGGTCGCGGTCGCGCGCGGCGTTCACCGTGCCGTCCGCCCGCACCGCCGTCTCCCAGCGCGAATCCCACGCCTCGTCGCCGGCGCGGTAGCGCGGGAAGCGGGCGTCGAAGGTCACCCCGCGCGCCGACACCTGGTACTCGAGATAGCGCCGGCCCTCGCCCGTGGCCGCGACGAACAGCTCGAACGCCTCCTGCTTGTACAGCGGGTCGTCCTGCTGCGCGTACTCGGTCCACAGGTCGTCGTCGGGCACGTCGGCGGCGGCGTACAGGAATTCGTCGTCCCAGGCGAACGCGACCCGCGTGCCGAGCTCCGGCGCCAGCGAGCCGAGCGAGCCCGCCTGCGCCGGCGCCCTGGCCGAGGGGTCGGGCTCGCCGTCGAGCGAGAGCGTCAGCGGCACGCCGGCCTGGGCGGTCCACGTCGGCTCGTCGAGCACGCCGTCGACCGCGATCGCGCTCGCCCGCGCCGCGGTGATCTGCAGCGGTCCGCCGGCCACTCGCACTGCCGCGAGGATCGCCGCGCCGTCGGCCCGCCGCGGCCCCGCGACCGCGACGTCGCCGACCAGCTCGGCCACGATCACCGCGTGGCTCGCGTGCCACGGCGACGCCAGCGGCAGCTCGACCGCCACCTCCTCGACCGGCCCCGCGAGCTCGACGAAGCGGTCGCGCGGGTCGTCGACCTGGCCCCTCGGCACGCTCGTCTGGCCGCGCGCTTCTTGCAGCCCCGCGATCTGCGGCGCCCGCAAACCGACCCGCAGCCGCGCGCCCGCGCCGATGCCCGTGGCCGTGAAGCGCACCTGGATCGCCTCGCCCGCATGCGCCTCGGCCGGCGCGATCTGCCGCGGCCCGATCGTCGCCCCGCCCGCGAACTTCACCTCGCCATCGAAGCGCTGCCCGCCCTGCGGGTCGGCGAAGTCGACCGCGCGCAGCACCGGCTCGGCCGGCGGCTCGGCCCGCTCCGCCGGCCCGCGCGGGTCGCCGCCGCAGCCCGACGCCGCGACGAGATGTCCGAAGAGACAGCTCGCCGCGAGGCCCGTCAGGCGCATGGGCGCTCACGAGACCACACCGGGTCCGCCTTGGCAAGGCGACCGCCGTGAACACGCCGGAGAGCGCGGAGCGCTTTCGCACAATCATCGCATGAACCGCTGCAGACCCGGCAAAAACCGGCGGCGCAGCCCGCGAATCGGGGCTCGACGCGCGCGCTCGCGGCGATCGGCGCGTCCGTCGCAACGCACATCATATGTCCGTAAGGACAGCCCAGCTCGACGGCGATCCTCGCCGAGCGCCGCGGCTCGCAGCACGGCCGGGGCGTCACCCATGTCCTTCAGGACATGTCGCGCTCAGCTCCGGTCCTCGCACGGCGGCGGCCCCGGGCTGCCGCCCTGGCGCGGCCCGAACCGCTGCACACGCCCCTCGACCTCGTCATCGCCGCACCGTGAGCGTGAACTCGCGGGTCGCAGGCACGTAGCTCCCGGCCACGCCCTCGGCGAGCCGGTGCTTGAGGCTGATCCCCGGCCACTCGCAACCGTCGGAGCGGCGCAGCGGGTACGTCGCCTCCGCGAAGCCGAGCCAGGTCGCGACCGCCGCGCAGTCCATGTCCTCCGGGACATGTCCGCGAAGACCGACGCAGCGCCCGCCGCGGAACTGCAGCTGCAGCGCGTCGTCGGCGGGCGTGGCCCAGCCGTCGGCGAACCGCAGCGCGCCCAGCTGCGCCTCGATGTCCTTCTGCTCGCGCCCGAGCAGGCGCGCCGGGGCGACCTTCGCCGGCGCTGGCGCTGGCGCTTCCGGCTGCGCGCTCGCGGCCGGGTCGACTGCATCGGCCGCCGCCGGGCCCTCGCTCGCCCCCGCCGCGACCTCGGCCGTCGGCGTCGACGGGCTCACGCTCGCCGCGCTCGTCGAAGCCGGGCGCTCCGCCGAACCTGGCCCTTGCGACATGTCCTTCGAGCCCGCACAGGCCGCGAGCCCGCCGACCACCAGCCACGCGATCCGTCCTCGCACTGCGTCAGCGTGACACGCTCAGGCGAGCGCCTGCAAGCGGGCCGCGAGGGCCTGCAAGGCGTCGGGATGGGCCGCCAGGAGCCGCGCGAGGGGCGTCTCCGCCACGCTCGCCGGCTCCGCGGCCTCGCTCGTGTCGCTCGTCTCGTCCGGCTCGGCCGAGGTCGTCGCCGCGCTCGCCTCGGCTGCCGGCGCCAGCGGTGCCCACGTCGGCGGCACCCCGAGCAGCCCCGCGAGCGCGTCGAGCGTGGCCGGCTCGGCGCGCAGCAGGGTCGCCACCGCCAGCTCCGCGGGCGAGCGCTCGACGGCCGGCGCGGCGCTCGTCGCCTTCGCGGCCGGCTTCGCCTCGGACCTGGCCTTCGGGGCAGGCGGAGGCGCCACCGGCACGCTGCGGTCCCAGGAAAATTCCCACGCCGGCAGCTTGCTCAGCTCGCGCGGGAACGCCAGGCCTGCCTCCTTGACCAGGGTCTGCATCACCCCGGGGCCGAGCGGGCGCAGCGTCACCACCAGCTTGGGCAGCCACGGCACCAGCACCTCGTCGGGCAGGGCCGCGAAGGCGCGGCTGAGGAACTCGACCGCGAGCCGGGAGATCCGCGGGGTGAACTCGAGCGCGAGCAGGAAGCCCGCCATGTACTCGGGGAAGACCGGCAGCAGCATCGGGCTGTGCAGCAGGTGCTGGAAGTCGGCGCGGATCTCGTCCTCGCTGCGCTGGCCGAGGATCCACTGCGCCGCCCAGCGCAGCGCGATCTTCGGTGGGTCCTCCGGCTCGGCCTGCGCCACCGCGATCAGCAGCTGACTGCGCTCGCAGCCCATCGAGAACGCCAGCGCCTCCTGCGTGAAGATGAACGCCAGCATCGCCGCCAGCTGGCGCGGCGCGGTGCCGCGGTCGGTGAACGCCGTCGGCAGCAGCGTCGCGTAGTGGCGATAGCCGGTGGACACGAAGTCCTTGATCCAATCCGGCATCCCCAGGGTGCGGTAGTAGTGCACCAGGCCGCGCACGCGCTGGAAGATCTCCGGCGCGTCGTTGCCTCCGAGCTCCGCCCGCAGCAGCTCCGTCGCGCGCAGCCCGAGCTCGCGCGTCAGTCGCCCGCTGCGCAGATACAGCACGCTGTCCTCGGCCGCCTCGAGCGCCTTCGCGGCCCGCGACGTCGCCTCGAACGCCTTGGCCTTGAGCCGCTTCTCGAGCACCTGCTCGATCGTCAGGCCCTCGTAGCCGAGCTGGATCAGCGAGCCCTGGTGCTTGCCGATCTCGATGTCCCACGACTCCTGCTTCGGCTTGTGACCGAGCGTGCGCTCGCCCATGATCGGCCGCACGCCCGCCCCGAGGTAGCGCAGCCGCCACAGCAGATCGGAAGCCGGCAGCAACTCCGGTCGACCCTGGATGTCGAGCAGCGCCCGCTCGATGCGGCTCGACTTGAGGTTGACGCCGAGCACCGCCAGGCGGTCGTACACGTCCTGCGCCAGCGGCGGCAGCGACTCGTAGCCGACCCGGCCGAGGCGGTCGCCGCCGAGCAAGATCTGGCACAGCCGCCGCACGTCGCGACGACCGGGCACGCGATCTTTCTCGAGGCACGTCACGGCAGCGTCCTGGAAGTCGTACGGCGACGGGTGCGGCCGGTCGCGCAGCCGCGCCAGCAGCGTCGAGGTGTGCAGGATCGCGATCGTGTCGGCCGTCGACGCGTTGTAGCCGTGCTTGCGCGCCAGGCGGACGACGTCGACGCACCAGCGCATCAGCTGCTCGTCGTCGGCGGCGACGAAGGTCGGCGGCCGGGTCAAGAACTCGCGCAGCCCCGAACCACTGACCGCCGCCGGAACCTCGACCGCGGCGCTCGAAACGCTCGCCGCACTCGGAGCCGCCGCGCCCTTCTTGCGCACCGTCGGCTTGCCCTCGCCCTCGGCCTTCTTCTCGGCCTCGATCTTGAACGGCTTGAGCTCGAGCGCCTGCAGCCCCTTGTCCCACATCGACTGCGCGATCGAGACCTCGCCGGCCGGCAAGCTGAACTGGCGCTCGATGGCCGCGTAGCTCGAGGGCACCACGCCGTAGAACCACTGCGTCGGCGTCTTCGCCGGCACCGTCCAGGCGGCGCCCTTGGAGCCGAACTCGGGGATCGGCGAGACCGCGTGGATCGCCCCGCACACGTACATCGCCTCGCGCGGGTCGATCTTGTGCGCCTTCATGTGCTCGCGGATCCGCGTCCACATGTAGCGCTCGCGCTCGCAGTCGGCGACGCGGTCCTTCTCGGTGATCCCGATCCGCCGCAGCAACGAGCCGACCAGGAAGAACACCTGGCGATACGTCCCGTAGTCGCAGGACAGCGTCGGCCCCTCGACGTACTGCGTCCACCACTCGCTGTAGTGGCGCACCTTGGCGTTGCGCAGCAGCACGTCGAGGAAGTCGCCGAAGGTCGGCTGCATGTCGCCGATCTGCAGGCCCACCGCGCCGCCGTGCAGGTTGCCGGTGTTGCCGGTCGACGCGCCCTCGCCCTCGCCCTCGCCGGCCGTCTCTTCCGCTTCGGACTCGTCGCCGCCGTCGTCCGCCTCGCCGGCGTCCTCGCCCGGCGGCGGGCCGCCCTTCGGCATCCACTGGAACACGTGGTCGACCGAGCGATCGACGAACACCAGAGTGGTGCCCGGGTTCTGCAGGCAGTACGCGATCGCCTGGTACTCGGCCGAGAACTCCGTCAACGGCAGCACCACGTTGAGCGGCGTCCAGTCGGCCGGGAACGCCGGCGCCTCGGGGGCGAACGCCTGCAGCGCGACCGGGAAGCGGCAGTGGTGCAGGCCGGCGAGCGAGGCGTTCAGGTCCTCGCAGCCCTCCATGTAGATCACCTTCGGCGCGCGCGCTCGCAGCCGCCGCAGCATGTGCAGCGCCGACGCCGGCGAGTGGTGCTTGACCGGGAACACCTCGACCGGCTCGGCGGTGGCGCGCTGGACGTCCTCGATCATCGCGCGCAGCAGCGCCCCGAGGTGGGCCGAGTCGCCGGCGAACGCCGCCGCCGCCGCTTCGAGCTGCGTGCGCAGGGCCTGCAGCGCCGGGTCGAGGAGAGCAGGGTCGAGGATCGAGTTCACGCGGTACCGCCTACTTGAACGACGACAGCGCCTGCTTGCCGCCGGCGACGAACGCCTCCAGCTCGGGCGACTTCTCGCCCTTGGGCGCCGCGGACGTGGCCGCCTCCTCGCCCTTCTTGCGCTTCTTCACGCCCTCGGTCTCGGCCGCGGTCGCGTGCCAGAACTTGTTGAGGATCGACACGTCCTCGGGCACGCGGCGGACCAGCGTGCCGACCAGGGAGCGGGCCAGAGTGCCCGGCTGCAGCGCCTTGTCGCCGAAGAAGTTGCTGTGCAGCAGCGCGTCCTCGAGCACCCCGATCTGCTCGGCCGTCGACAGCGACGACTCGAGGCGCTGATCCTCCGAGGTCGTGTTGGCGGTCGCCTCGCGCAGGTCGGCGAACGTCTGCAGCAGGATGTCGAGCATCGTCGGCGGCACGTCGACCGTGATCGTGTGGCGAGCCATCAGCTCGCGCGTCCGGAACAGCACGATCTCCTTCTCCGACTTCTTGTTGGTGACGATCGGGATCGTCACGAAGTTGAAGCGCCGCTTCAGCGCCGTCGACAGCTCGTTGACCCCGCGGTCGCGGCTGTTGGCGGTGGCGATCATGTTGAAGCCCGGCTTGGCGTAGACCACGCTCTCGTCGCCGCGCAGCTCGGGGATGGTGATGTACTTCTCCGACAGGATCGAGATCAGCGCGTCCTGCACGTCGGAGCCGCAGCGGGTCAGCTCCTCGAAGCGGCCCATCTCGCCGCGCTGCATCGCGGTCATGATCGGCGACGGGATCATCGACTCGCGCGACTGTCCGCTGGCGATCACCATCGCCACGTTCCACGAGTACTTGATGTGGTCCTCGGTGGTGCCCGCGGTGCCCTGGACCACGTGCGTCGAGTTGCCCGAGGTCGCCGCCGCCAGCAGCTCGGCCAGCCAGCTCTTGCCGGTGCCCGGGTCGCCGATGAGCAGGAGGCCGCGGTCCGACGCCAGCGTCACGATCGCCCGCTCGACCAGCGACGCGTCGCCGAAGAACTTCTGCGCGATCGGCCGGTCGAAGCTGTCCCCGGGGCCAGCCCCGAGGACGAACGTGCGGATCATCCGCGGCGACAGCCGCCACGCGAACGGCCGCGGGTCCTTGTCGACGCTGGCCAGGTACGCCAGCTCGGCCGCGTACTTCTCCTCGGCCGGCATGCGCAGCTTGGTCTCGCTGGTCGCCGGCGCCGGCGCGGGCACCGAATCAGTCGTGGCGGGGGTAGAGATCTTCTTGGCCATCGCGACTACATCACCTTTTTGATCTGCTCGATCAGCTTCTTGGGGCTGCCGCTGAGGATCGGCGCGCCGATCTCCTTGAACTTCGCCGCGTACTCGGGGTTGACCGCGAAGTACCCGGTCGTGTGCAGCGACCCGACCGGGATCAGGTGGCAGCCCGACTCCTTCCACTGGCGCAGCACCGAGAAGAAGTCGCTCCAATCATAAAAATCGGAGATCACGACCACCGCGGTGTTCTGCGGCGAGTCGATGCACGGCGCCGCCAGGTCGAGCGCCAGCCGCATGTCGTTGCCGCCGCCGAGCTTGGTGCGCAGCAGCGTCTCGACCGGGTCGTGCACGTACGGCGTCAGGTCGATGACGCGGGTGTCGAACGCGAACAGGTGGACGATCACCTTCGGCAGCGAGGCGAAGATCGACGCCAGAATCGTCGTCTGCACCATCGCCGACGTCATCGAGCCCGACTGGTCGACGATGATGATGAGCTTGCTCGGCAGGCTCTTCTTGCCGGTGCGGCGGTAGAACAGCCGGTCGACGTACAGCCGGCGCTCGTTCGGGTCCCAGTTGGTCAGGTTCTTCCAGACCGTCCGCTTCATGTCGAGGTTGCGGAAGATCCGCCGCGGCGGCACCCGGTGGTCGTGCACCCGCGACGTCACCTGGCGCATCTGCAGCTTCAGCACCTTCGACAGCTCGTCGACGTAGCGGGCGATCAGCCGCTTCGCGTTCTGCAGCGCCGGCCCGCTGAGGTTGCCCTTGTCCCACAGGATCTGCTCGAGCAGCGCCATCGACGGCGTCAGCCGCTCGCTCAGCACCGGGTCCTTGAGGACCTCGCGCAGGTCCATGCGGTGGATCATGTCGGCCTCGAGCACCGCGAGGCCGGCCTTGAGCTCCTCGTCGCCGATCGGCGGCCGCGTCGCCTCGCCGCCGCCCCCCGACGGCGCCCCCGAGTTCTGCGCGCTGCCGCTCTGGCGCAGCGACCCCGGCGGCAGCCCCAGCGCGCCCTCGAGCCACTCGACGTCGCGGGCCCACGCGCCGTACTGCTGCGCCGTCACCGAGCCCTGCGTGTTGGGCCCGAACGCGTTGAGCAGCAGTTTTGACACGACCAGCGCCCGCTGCACCGTGCTCTTCAGATCGGTCGGGCTCTCGGTCGGCTGCGGCGCTTCCCCATCCGGCGTCGGCGGTTCGAAGCCCGGGAGCGGTCGCGAGAACTCGGGCTTGAGCCTGGGGAAGCGGTGCACGAGCACGTCGACCGTCACCTTGGGGTCGAGCAGCTCGACCGGCAGGTCGGTCGTGTTCGCCAGCTCGCGCGCCAGCGACTCGAGGTTCGGCGCCGCGTCGCCCTGCTCGAACAGGGCCGACATCAACCGCCAGTAGAGCCCCTGACGGGCCCGCTGCATCAGCTCGGGATCGGCGGCGCTCATGTCAGCTCTTCTTGCGCAGCAGCTTGCCGGCGCGCTCCTTGAGGGTCCCGAGGTTGCCGCCCCTGGCCTTGGCGCGGGCCGCCTGCAGGCTGGTGCCGACCAGCCGCGGCAGCGGCTTGCCCTTGTCGATCATCACCGGCTGCAGCGACCAGCGCCCGCCGTCGAACCGCAGCAGCGCCACCAGCCCCTTGCTGCCTGCCACGTCGGCGGGCAAGAGATCGTCGCTGCTCGGCCAGCGCTCGGACGCCACCGCGAACGATTCCCCCTTGAGCGACAGCTCGCGCACTTCCTTGCCCGCCGCCGAGTAACCATCGCCCGGCAGCCACACCAGCTCCTCGATCAGCGCCGGGTGGCGATCTTCGGGCCGCGCGCTCGGCCGCAGCGCCGTCGGCGAGGCCAGCACCGCGGCTGCCTCTTCGGCCAGCTTCAACTTGGCCGGCAGCACCTCGGCGCGCGCCTCCTGCCACAGCAGGTCACCGGTCGCCTGCAATAACATGCCGGAGATCTTGACGCCCTGCCCGCCCGCGATCGCCTCGAGCAGCTTGCCGCCGACCTCGCCGAGCAGGCCGGCGAAGTCCTCGCCCTGCAGCACGTCGACCTTGAACGCCGACACGCAGGTCCGCACCACCCGTGGCGGCTTGCCCGGCTCGTGCAGCGCGCCGAAGGCCACCAGCGAGACCACGTGATCGTGCTGCCGCAAGTCGGTGGCGAACACCCGCAGCTCGCCCTTGACCTCGCGCGTGGCCGCCGGCGCCGGCGGGGCCAGCGACAGCACCATCGAGCGCGTCCACAGGTCGACCCACCGCAGTCGCGGCACCTCCGGCTTGCCGTGCGCCGGGAACACCGTCAGCAGCTCGTCGAGGAAGCCGCTCAGCAGCGCCGCGTGCCGCACCAGCGCCGGCTCGGCCATGATCGCGTCGAGCGTGGCCTGAAACGGCAACAACGCCCCGACCTCGAGGTTGGCGAAGCCGGCGATCGCCAGCTCCATCAGCCACTGCCGCACGCTCTCGAGCAGCACCGCCGCCCGCGGCGGGGCCGCTTGCCCGGGCGTGTCCGCCAGCGCCTCGAGCTCGGGCCGCGGCCGCGACAGCGCCGCGCACGCCTGGGCCACCAGCGCGTCGTGCATCGCCCCGTGGGCGGCCGCCCGCGCGGCCGCGATCGCGGCGAAGTGACGATCGACGAACTCCGACCGCCCGAGCCCGGCGATCGCCGCGTCGAGCGGCTCCGCCAGCGGCGTGCCGGCGAAGCTCGCCGCCAGCGACGCCAGCGTCTGCAAGTTGGCGCTCGACAGCCGGCCGAACCCGGACTCGAACACCTCGTCGAGGCGCGCGACGAGCTCGGCCGTGTGCACCACGGGCTCGGGGACACTCTTCAGATCCGTCAAAGGCATCAGCGCACGAACCAGGCCATGTCGGGCAGCGGCACGCCGGTCGGCGCGACGCTGACGTATTGCAGATAGGTGAGGAAGCGGCTGAACACCATGCCCGCCTCGACCTTGTGCGGCCCGCCCTTGATGAAGCGGAGCAGCTCGCCGCCCGCCCTCACCTTGTCGGGCTCGGCCTGCTGCAGCCCGAGGTACGCGATCACCCGCGCCGGCCCGTACTGCAGCACGCCCTCGTTCAGCAGCTCGACCAGGTGCTTGCACGGCGAGCCGCGCAGGCCGCCGCAGGGCCGGTTGTTGTTCGTACTACAATAGAAGTTGCCGGTGCCCGCCTCGAAGTACGAGACGTAGACCCGCTCCTCGTCCGAACCGCTCGAGACCACCCCCTGCAGGCGGCCGGCGTACAATTCGACGAACGGGACCTTCTGGACCTTGCGCGGGCGCGGCAGCACTCGGGGGCGAATCACGGAGCGGGGGGACGCAGCAGACACGCGAGCCGGACCATACAACGATCGCCACGCGCGCCGCAACGCCGACGAGCGCCCGCCATTCGAACATTGTCACGACCCGGCCACGCCCCCGCTCCAATTTGCCCGACGCTCGGCCCACCCTCGCCAGCCCCGCGCAGACCTCCACCGCCCGTCCCACCTGGCCAAAAGTTCATGCTGACCAAATAGGCGGAGCTCCAGGGTGTAGCCTACCCTGGAGCCCCTGGGGTCCGCGGGCCTGGGTGCCACCGGCACTTGCGCCCGCGGGGTCGGAATTCGAGGCTCACGGCCTTTTCCAGCCCTTAGATCTGAAGACCCGCGTCTTGACGTTGGACCACCGGCACATACGATTGGCGTGCCAGGCCGGAATCTAACCGGCATCTCGGATCGGGGTGTGGCTGGGCGTCGAGAGAGCTTCGTCCGACCTGTCTTGAAGTTGGGAGAGAAGTTGAGCTTGAAGCTCGGCGAACCGCCCTCACCAGAAAGTGAAGGTGCGTCTACCGTTTCGCCACCCCGACGCGTGGCCGACCCGCGCGGGTCGTGGATGTCGGGGGAAGGACTCGAACCTTCATGGCCCGCCTGTTTGGCCTTGAGATTGAACTCCAGCTTGAGCTTGTCTCCCTGTCGGGAATTCTCGGCCTCCTTCGCGCGTGCGCGGTCGCGGGTGGTCTTACTTCTTCACCGGGCCCTCGGCCTGGGTGCCCTCGAAGATGAAGTCGAGGATCCGGCGGCCGGCGACGACCTCGGTGGCGTCGATCGAGTTGGCGCGCTCGCGGGCGAACTTGACCGCCTCGCCGAGCCTGGCGATCCGCTCGAGCAGCGCCTTCTTGCGCGGGCGGGGGATCGCGCCGCTGCGCTTGATCGTGGTCCAGTGGCCGACCACCACGTCCTCGGTGATGAGCTGCGTCTGCGCCGGATGATGCTCGGTCGCGTGGTAGAGCACGATCGGCCGCTGCTCCTTCTTGGTCTTCTGCGTCTGCACCGGGTCGCTCTGGTGCAGCCCCGTGCCGGCGTCGTACGACCAGCGCTCGGCCGGGTCGAGCTCGACCATCTTCTCGATGAAGGTCTGCAGGTCGTGCAGCTCCTTCTCGAGGAACAGCAAGTACGTCACCGGCACCTGCGGCAGGAACACCTTGCCGTCGACCACCACGTCGGCGCGCGCCTCGCAGTTGGTCCAGTCCTTGGTGGCGACCGTGTCGAGCAGCGACACCAGCGCCCCCGTGATGTCCTTGATCGCCGCCTCGTAGGTCAGCTGCACCACCTGCGAGTCGTCCGGGAAGGTCTCGCCGTCCTCGCGCCGCGGGGTGAACTTCTTGTGGTGGCCCGTCATCAGCGACGGCTGCTGCGTCGACTTGTGAAGGCTGGTGATGAGCGTGTGGAGCTCGGTCCGGCGGCCCTTCTCGACCGCGAGGATGGCATTGAGCTTGGGCATGACGCCTCCGATGGTGGGCGATGAGGCTATCGGCCGGGCCCGGCGAGTCAAGCGCGTGTTGCGTTCGCCGCCGCGCGCGGAATACTCTCGCGCGTGCCCTCCGACCGCGCGCCGCTGCTCCACCTGCTGGCCGCCGCCAGCACCGGCGCCCTCCTGGCCGCCTCGTTCCCGCCGCACGGCGCCCCCGCTCTGGGCTGGCTCGCAGTCGCCCCGCTGTGGGTCGCCGCGCGCGAGGCCCCCCACTGGCGCGCGGCCCTGCGCCTCGGCCTCGTCGCCGGCGTCGTCATGGGTGCGATCGGCTACCCCTGGATCGTCGATCTCCTCCACACCTTCGGCGAGCTCGACCTGTGGCTGTGCGTCCCGCTGTTCGTCGTGTTCGCGCTGTGGACCGCCGCGCCGCTGGCCGCGTGGGCGGCGTTGGTGTCCGCGTGGACAGGTCCTTCACGACATGTCCCATGGGTCATGTCGATGGCCCTGTCCGGGCTGTGGTGGTCGTGGCCGATGCTGTTCCCGTTCTCGCTGGCGATGGGCCTGGCCGCCCGCCCCGAGTGGATCCAGGCGGCCGAGCTCGGCGGCGCGGCGCTGGTCGAGGTGCCGATGCTGCTGTGCGGCGTCCTGCTCGGCGAGGCCTGGCGCGCGCGCCGGCCCGCGCAGCTGCGCCTCGGGACGCTCGCGCTGCTCCTCCCCGTCGCCAGCCTCGCCCTCGGCAGCTGGCGGATCGCGTCGCTCGCGGGCGAGACCACCCGCGAGGTCCGCGTCGCGCTGATCCAGCCCAACATCCCGCTGCTGTGGTTCGACCGCCAGGCCAAGCTCGAGCGCCTGCGCGAGCCGTCGGCCCGCGCCGAGGCCGAGGGCGCCGAGCTCGTGGTGTGGCCGGAGAACATGTTCCCGTGGACGCTGAACCGCCCGTTCGAGCGCGACTTCAGCGACGACGACCGCGTGCTCCGCCGCCACTCGCTGCCGACGCTGTTCGGGGCCGGCACCGCCGCCGACAGCGACCTGTACGGCTACAACTCGGTGATCAACATGGCCGCCGACGGCCGCGTGGTGGGCCGCTACGACAAGATCTACCTGGTCCCGCTGGGCGAGGAGATCCCGCTGGTCGACCCGGAGTGGGCCAAGGGGCTGGTGCCCGGGATGGCCCACAACTTCCGCGGCGACGGGCCCGGCCGACTGCTGGTCCAGCCGGGCCGCAGCAACGAGGCGCCGATCGCTCTCGGTCCGCTGGTCTGTTACGAGGACGTGCTGCCCGCGTACGCGCGCGCGGTCGCGGCCCAGCCCGGCGGCATCGAGGCGTTCGTCAACCTCACCAACGACACCTGGTTCGGCGCGACCGCCGAGCCGTGGCAGCACCTCGCGCTGGCGCAGCTCCGCGCCGTGGAGCACCGCGTCCCGGTGCTCCGCGCCGTCAACTCCGGCCCCAGCTCCCTGGTCGACCGCGCCGGCCGCGTCGTCGCCACCACCGACCTGCGCGCAGCCAGCATCGACGCCCTCGTGCCGCCCGAGCACCTGGTGGTCCGGCTCGAGCTCGGCCGCGACACCGCCTCCGCGCCGACCGTGTACGCCCGCGGCGGCTGGCTGTTCGGACATGTCTGTCAGGCCAGCGTGCTGGTCGTCCTCGCGCTGCTGTGGCGTCGCCGCCGCTCGGACCGCGAGCGGCTCACCGCCACGGCGCGCCCTCGGGCGTGATCAGCGACAGCGGGTGCACCGGCAGGCCGCGCTCGACGGCGGTGAACAGCTCCTCGACCTCCTCGCCCCGCAGCGGCAGCGCGCGCAGCTCGGCCAGGGTGACCCACCGGGCCTCGAGCGAGTGCTCGTCGGCGGTCGACTTCGGCGGGCGCTCGTCGACCGGCTCCGCGGTCAGGAACACGCGCACGCGCGTCATCTCGAAGTGGGCGGTGTGCTCGACCCGCAGCACCCCGGTCAGCTCGACGTCGAGCCCGGTCTCCTCGAGCACCTCGCGGCGGGCCCCGTCGAACAGCGACTCGCCCTGCTCGATGCGCCCCGCGGGCAGGTACCAGAGCTGGCCGTGCTTGACCTCGCGGACGACCAGGAAGCGGTCGCCGCGGCGGACCACCACGAGCGCGAAGTAGTACGAAGGGACCGGCGGGCGCGGCATCTCGCGCCCAAGACTACGCCCGCGGCCGCGCCGGCACCAGCGCACGCGAACGCGCGCGTCAGACCGGGCAGCCGGGGTCGCCCGCGTCGCAGCAGGCGCACACGGCCTCGCCGTCCTGCACCTCGCACGCGCCGTGGTCGTAGGTCGCGCCCATCCCGTCGCCGACCTCCGTGCACTGGACGAAGCAGTCGACCTCGGTCGTCTTGCCCCACTTGCAGCCGGCCCAGGTGCTCGCGCCCTCGCAGCTCGGCGCGTCGCCCGAGCAGGCCGCGCCCGAGCCCGAGCCGCACTCGACGTAGACCGTCGCGCCGTCATCGACGCAGCCGTACGCGAAGTCGTAGCCGTCGAGCTCGCACGTGTCGTCGAGCGAGGTGTCCTCGGCCCACACGCCCCCCTCGCAGTAGTACTGCGCGCTGCCCTGCGGCCCGCACGAGGCCGGGTTGGTGCAGAAGAAGCTCTCGCTGTTCTCGTCGCAGCTCGCCGGCGGATCGACGGCGTCGGGGCACGCCTCGCCGCCGCTCGTCCCGTCGCTGGTCGGCTCGCCCGTCCCCTCGGTCGGCGTCGCCGTGGTCTGGTCGGGATCGACGCAGCACGACAGGTCGTCGGCATCGTCGGGGTTACACCACGCATAACCGAGGTTGCAGAGGCACTCCCCGTTCTCCTGCGAGCTGTTCGGGTCGGGGCACGCTTGCGGCCCGCCGGTCTCGTCGCTCGAGCTCATGCCGTCGGTCCCCGGGCTGGTAGTCGTCTGCGTCACCCCGTCGGTGGTGAGGATCGGCTCGGACGAGTCGCCGCAGCTCGCCAGCGCCGCGCTCACAAGTACGAAAAGCCATGTCCTTAAAAACATATCCTTGAATCCATGTTTGAAGGGACAGGCTGGCGGCCTCGCAACCACTGCGGCGCCCCGGCCCGTCTTCACCACGAAGCTAGCACACTCAGAGCAGGCAGCCCGGCTCGTCGCGGTCGCAGCAGACGCAGGCGGCCTCGTCCTTGCGGATCGCGCAACGCCCGGAGTCGCGGGGCGTGCCCTCGGGGTCGCCGACGCTGCGGCAGCGCTGGACGCAGTTCGTGGCCGTCATCTTGCCGCGCTCGCAGGCGACCATCGCCACGCCGTCGCAGTAGGCGTCGCTGGTCTCGGGGGTGCACGTCGTGCCGGGCCCGAAGCCGCACGCCATCTCCGGGTTGCCCTCGGTCGGCACCGCGGTCGGGTCGAAGGCGAAGTCGTAGCCCTTGTCCTGGCACAGCTCGTCGGCGGTCCGCAGCACCGGCCCGGCGGCGGGGTTGCGCGGGTCCTGGCCGCGCCACGGGACCTTCACCGCCATCAGGTGCCACAGCTCGGTCCACGTCCGCCAGTCGTGCCCGCCCGGCCGCGTGAACACGTGCTCCGGCGGCAGCATGCGCCCCAGCATCGCCCGCCCGCGGTCGCCGTCCTCTGTCCCGTAGCCGAGGAAGATCGGCGGGTTTCTGGCCGCGCTCGCCAGCTTGAGCCAGCGCCAGATCTCGTAGTCCCACGGCCCCGTCTCCGCCTGCGGCTGCCAGTTCTCCGCCCCTGCGGCTTCGATCGCCCGCAGCGTGCGGCGACGCCCGAGGTACGGCGCCAGCAACACCACGCCGTCGATCTTCCCCGGGTGCATCGACGCCGTCCAGATCGCCCCCATCCCGCCCATCGAGATGCCGACCAGCCACACCCGCGCGTAGCCGGCCGCCCGCGCCGGCGCGACGATGTCCTCGTACAGCCGCGCCTCCGTCGACTTGTCGGCGTAGTAGCCCGAGTGCGCGTCGGCCACGATCACGTCGACCTCGGCGGCCTTGAGCTCGGCGACGAAGCCGTGGCGCACGAACTCGTCCGGCGCGTCGCCGTGGCCCTGAAGCAGGATCGCCACGGTGTCGCTGCGCTCGCCCTCGTGCGCCGGCAGCCCGCTCCAGCGCATCGGCACCTGGGTCGCGCGGGGGAACGGGCAGGCCGCCAGCGCCGCCAGCGCGAGCGCGCCGAGGCCGGCGCCGATCCTGAGAACCTGGCTCATGAGACACCCTCTCCGAGCCGAAACCTATCACCGTTCAGCGGCGGCGCCACAGCACCCGGCGGGTCCACTCGCCGGCCGCGAGCCGGAGGTCGTCGAAGTAGGTGTACGCGACCGGCACGACCACCAGCGTCAGCACCGTCGCAGTGGTCATGCCGCCGACCAGCGTCTTGCCGAACGGGCCGTAGTCGAGGCCCTCGCCGTTGGGGGTGGTGAACGCGAGCGGGATCATGCCGCCGACGGTCGTCAGCGCGGTCATCAAGATCGGGCGGAACCGCTGCATGCCGGCCTGGACGATCGCCTCCTCGCGCGACAGCCCCGAGGCGCGGGCGCTGTTGATGAAGTCGACCAGGACGATGCCGTTGTTCACCACCACCCCGAGCAGCAGCAGGATCCCGATCACCGCCAGCGCGTCGATCGGCGAGCCGGTGAACATCAGGAACCACCACACGCCGATGAACGACAGCGGGATCGACGGCAGCACGCTCATCGGCAGGATGAAGCTCTCGAACAGGAAGCCCATCACCAGGAAGATGAACGCGGTCGACAGGATCATCGCCCCGACCATGTCGTTGCGCAGGTCGTCGGTCTCGCGCGTCTCGCGGTCGGCGTCGAAGCTGACGCCCGCGGGCAGCCGGTAGCCGGCCATGAACTTGCGCAGCTTGTCCATGGTCTCGATCCGGCCCTCGTCGGCCAGCTCGAGCCGGATCAGCGCCGCCACCCGCTTGTCGTTGCGGATCAGCGCCTGGTCGCCCTTCTGCACCGTCATCTCGGTCAGCACCCGCACCGGCACCACGGTGCCCGGCTTCTTCTCGCTCGGGACCTTGAACTCGAGCAGCTCGCCGAGCTGCTCGCGGTCCTCCTTGCGGTAGCGGATCCGGACCTCGATCTCGCGGTCCTCGGTGGCGCTCTGGAACCGCGGCAGCACCTGCCCGCGGATCGCGTAGGCGATCGAGCTGGCGATGTTGCCGGCCGGGATCCCGAACCGCTCGGTCATGGTCCGGTCGACCGCCAGCGCCAGCTCGTCGCGGCGGACCGCGTCCGAGCCGCGGTTCGACACCCCGAGCACCCCGGGCTGCTGCAGCAGCTGCGTCTGCAGCGTCTCGCGGGCCTCCTGCACCGAGTAGTGGTCGTCGCCGTAGAGCGTGACCATGAACGTGTTGTCCTGGCCGCCGTCGGCCCCGCCGAAGCGGGCCTCCTTCACCCAACCGGGCCGGTTGGGCATCTTGTCGTAGACCTCCTGGCGGACCTCGTTGAACGGCCGCTCGCCGGGCTGCTGCGGCTCGAAGAACACCTGCACCTGGGCGAAGCTGCCGTCGAAGCCGATGTACTGGCCGGAGATCCGGTACTCGTCCTTGGCCTCCGCGATCGACTGCTCGACCTCGACGAAGAACGCCTCCGCCTCCGGCTTGGTGACGTCGGAGGGCATCGAGTAGTAGGTCCAGAAGTTGCGCGTGCCCATGTTCTCGCCGCTCGAGAACTTCACGCGCTGCATCGGCACCGCGCAGGTCGCCACCAGCATCAGCAGCGACGGGATCACCACGTCGATGCGCCGGCGCAGGCTGGCCCGCAGGAGCGCCCCGTACCACGCGTTGACCCGCCCCAGCGTGGCCACGTACACCCGGCCCATCCACGCCTTCCACCAGGCGTCGACCGCCAGCAGCCCGCGCCACAGCTTGCCGTTGCGGCGCAGCGGGTCACCTGTCCCGAGGGCCATGGCGCTGGTCATCGGCACCAGCACCAGCGCCACGAACAGGCTGGCCAGCAGCGACACGCACACCGGCGTGACCATGCGGATCATGAAGAACTGCGTCGGCCCCGAGCTGAGCAGCGCCGCCGGCGCGAACACGATCATCGTCGTCAGCGTCGCCAGAGTGATCGGCAGCGCCACCTCGGAGGCCCCGTGCAGCGCCGCCGCGTACGGCCCCATCCCGCGCTCGCGGTAGCGGTCGATGTTCTCCGCGACCACCACCGAGTTGTCGACCACCAGACCGACGCAGATCATCAGGCCGAGCAGCGAGATGATGTTGATCGACTGGTCGAGGAAGTACATCACCGGCAGCGACAGGAAGATCGACAGCGGGATCGAGGCGGCGATGAGCAGCGTCAGGCGGACGCGGCGCAGGAAGAACAGCAGGACCACGATCGCCAGCACCCCGCCCTGCAGGCCCGAGCTGGTGACCTGGTTGAGCGAGTAGCGGATCGCGTCGCCCTGCATGAAGAACGCCTTGACGTCGAAGCCCGAAAGCCCCGGCTCGCGCACCGCCGCGTCGACAGCCTCGCGGATCTTGTCGCAGACCTCGACCGTGTTGGCCTGCGACTCCTTGAGCACGAACAGCACCATCGACGGCCGCCCGTTGAAGCGGTCGATGCGGTCGCTCTCCGGGTAGTCGTAGACGACGTCGGCGATGTCCTTGAGCCGCAGGTTCTTCGACCCGACGATCGTGTCCTCGAGCTGCTGGACCGTCCGGTAGGTCGCCATCGAGCGGACCACGAAGCGCCCGTCGGGGTCGCGGATCTCGCCGCTGGCGAGGTTGAAGTTGGCCTGCGACAGCTTCTGCGCCAGCGTGAAGATGTTGACCCCGGCCGCCTCGGCGAGCGGCCGGTTGAGCTCGATGCGGATCTCGCGGTCCTCTTTGCCCCACAGGTTGACGAGGGCGACCCCGTCGATGCGCTCGATGGCGCGGACCAGGTGCTTCTGCACCCGGTCGCGCGGCAGCTCGATCGACTCGTCCCACGTCACGCTGTAGAACGCGACCGGGATGCCGGCGCCGGACTGCTTGTTGATCCGCACCCGCTGGACGTCGCTCGGCAGCTCCGGCCGCGCGCGCGCGACCCGGTCGCGGACCTCGCGGTAGGCGATGTCCATGTCGGTGTCGCCCTCGAACAGGAGGCTCACGCTGGCGCGGTCGGCCCGCGAGGTCGCGTTGATCTCCTCGAGCCCCGGCGTGGTCGCCAGCGACTGCTCGAGCGGCCGCGTGATCCGGTCCTCGATGTCCTGCGCCGTCGCGTTCGGGTACGGCACCTCGATCTGCAGGAACGGCGGCGAGAAGCCCGACGGGATCAGCTCGAGCGGGATCCCGAAGAACGCGACCACGCCGATCACCACCGCGCTGAGCAGCGCCATCAGCATCGTCACCGGCCGCACCAGCGACAGGTGGACCATCCCGTTGTCGCGCAGCTCGGGCCCGACGCTCATGACTTCGGCACCTCGACCTCCGGCGCCAGCTGCTCCGCGGTCACCGCCCGCACCTCCCGCAGCAGCGTCACCTCGCGCGACTCCGGCACCCCGCCGCCGAAGATGCGGTCGACCCCGGCGTAGATGGTCGGGATCACGATCAGCGTCAGCAGCGTCGAGAAGCTGAGGCCCGCGATCACCGTGATCGCCATCGGCGTGCGCAGCTCGGCGCCGTCGCCGAGCCCGAGCGCCATC
Organism: Nannocystis punicea; assembly: GCF_026965555.1. Classification (GTDB taxonomy): domain Bacteria; phylum Myxococcota_A; class Polyangia; order Nannocystales; family Nannocystaceae; genus Nannocystis; species Nannocystis punicea. The sequence goes on from NZ_CP114040.1 coordinate 10,141,459, forward strand.
GGCACCAGGCCGAGGACGGTCGTCAGCGTCGTCATCAAGATCGGCCGCAGGCGCACCTGCCCGGCCAGCGCCAGCGCGTCGTCGGTGCTGTAGCCGCGCTCCTTGAGCTGGCCGGTGTAGTCGACCAGCACGATCGCGTTGTTGACGACGATGCCCGCCAGCAAGATGAGCCCGAGGATCACCAGCACGCTGACCGGCACGTTCAGCAGCAGCAGCGTCCAGACCACGCCGACCAGCGCCAGCGGGATCGTGATCAGGATGATCATCGGGTACATCAGGCTCTCGAACTGCGAGGCCATGATCACGTAGACGAGGAAGATCGACAGGCCGAGCGCGAGGTACAGCGAGCGCGACGAGGTCTCCCACTCCTCGCTCTGACCGGTCACCGCCGTCGTCACCCCGGCCGGCAGGCTGAGCTTGGCCAGCCGCTCGTCGATCTCCCGCGCCGCGCTGCCGAGGCCCGAGCCGGCCAGGTTGGCCGTGACCAGGCCGACCCGCTGCTGACCGATGCGGCGGATCTCGTTGGGCCCGCGCCCGAGCGTGATCTCGGCCACCGCCGACAGCGGCACCGGCCGCGGCTGGCCCGGGTTGACCACCAGGTCGGCGAGCTCGTTCACGGTCGCGGTGTCGATGTCCTTGAGCCGGACCCGCACGGGGATCTTGCGGTCCTTGCGGTTGTACTTGGTGGCCTCGTAGCCCTGGACCTTGTTGCGCACCAGCTCGGCGACCGAGCGGATGTCGAGGTTGAGGCGGGCCAGAGCGTCGCGGTTGTAGACGATCTGGACCTCCGGGCTGCCCGGCAGGATCGACGACTTGACGTCGCGCAGGTCGGCGATGCCCGCCAGCGCGTCGCGCACCGCGTCCGTCGCGTCGCGCAGCTCGTCGAGCTCGTAGCCGCGCACCTGGACCTCGATCGGCGTGGCGAACGAGAACAGCACCGGCCGCGCCACGTGGATGATCGCGTCCGGCACCCCCTTCACCAGCGGCCGGATCACCGCCAGCGCCGCCTCCTCGGCCGCCGCCGGGTCGAGTTTCTTCTCCTCCTCCGGCTGCCGCGCCTGACCTTCGGGACCTGTCCCCTCGGACGTGTCCTTCACGCCCTGTCCTTCAGGACCTGCCCCTTCGGCCTTGTCGGCCGGCTTCGCCCGCTTCTCGCCGAGGGCGACGCGCAGGCGGGCGGTGTGCTCGCCGCGCTCGCCGGCCTCGCTCGAGTCGCGCTGGCTGCCGATGGTGGTGATCAGGGTGCGCAGGTCGGGGATGCTGGCCAGCAGCTGGCGCTCGAGCGGCGCGGTGGTCTCGTTGGTGGCCAGCAGCGGGGTGCCGACCGGCAGGCTCATCTCGACCGTGAACTCGCCCTGGTGGAGCTCGGGGATGAGCTCGCTGTCGAGCCGCGGCGCCGCCCACAGGGTGGCCGCGCCGGCGCCGAGGGTCAGCGCGTAGACGACGAAGCGGTTGCGCAGGCTCCAGCGGATCAGCTTCGGGTAGCCGGTCTCGAGCAGGCGCAGCAGGCCGTCGAACAGGAACAGCACCGGCATCAGCGGCCAGCGCAGCAGCCAGCCGCCGACCCGCACCGCCCGCACGGAGGCGAAGCTCAGCAGCAGGAACAGCGCGGTGAAGAGCTTGCCGAGCAGCTCGAACACGAAGTGGAGCGCGAAGCGCAGCACCCCGTAGAGGATCGGCACCAGAGTGATCCACCACCAGCTGGGGCGGACCGCCCGCCGGAGGTCGCGCAGCGACTCCCAGTCGAGCCACAGCCGCCCCAGCGAGCGCCAGAAGCCGACCGCGGGCCGCTCGTTCGACGGCGGCCCGCCGATGAACCGGCGCGACGCCAGCATCGGGATCAGGAACAGCGCCACCGCCAGCGAGGCCAGCAGGCTGAACACCACGGTCAGGCCGAGGTCGCCGAACATCTGCCCGGCGATGCCCTCGACGAACACCATCGGGAAGAACACCGCGACGGTGGTGAGCGTCGACGAGATGACCGCGCTGCCGACCTCGGACACGCCGCGGATGGTCGCGCGGACGTAGTCGTCGCCCTCCTCCTTGCAGCGGTGGATCGACTCGAGCACCACGATCGAGTTGTCGACCAGCATGCCGATGCCGAGCGCCAGGCCGCCCAGGCTCATGATGTTGAGCGAGACCCCGGCGATGTTGAGCGGGGCGAAGGTGACGAGCACCGAGATCGGGATCGAGATGGCGACGATGAGGGTGGTCTTCACGTCGCGGAGGAACAGGAACAGGATGATGACGGCGAGGATGCCGCCCGAGAGCGCGGTGCCGCGGACCTCGTCGATGCTCGACTCGATGAACTTCGAGCGGTCGGTGAGGATGTCGACCTGGGCCCCGTACTCCTTGAGGATCCGCGGCTGCACCCGCTGCTCGACCGCGTCGGTCACGCGCGCCGCCATGTCGACGATGTTGGCGTCGGCCTCCTTGTGGACCTCGATCTCGACCGCCTCGCGGCCGTCGACGCGGGTGATCACGTCGCGGTCCTTGAAGCCGCTCGAGACCTCGGCGAGGTGGCGCAGCTTGATGTCCTTGCCGTCGCGCGAGACGACCACCAGGTCGCGGATGTCCTCGAGGTCGCGGAACTCGTTGACCGTGCGCACCAGGTAGCGCGTCCGGCCGTCGCGCATGCTGCCGCCGGCGAGGTTGATGTTCTCCGCCTGCAGCCGCTTGATCACGGTGTCGATGTTGATGTTGGTGCGGCGCAGCTGATCTTCGTCGAGCCGCACCTCGATCTCCTCCTCGAGGCCGCCCTTGACCTTGACCGCGGCGACGCCCTCGAGCGGCTCCAACAGGCGGCGGATGTCGCGGTCGGCGATCCGGCGCAGGTACTTGAGCCCGGCGGTGCCCGCGAACGTCTCGCCCTCGCCGCTGATCGACAGCGTCAGCACCGGGTCCAGCGTGGGGTCGTAGCGGAGGATCAGCGGCTGCTTGATCTCCGTCGGCAGCGTCGGCTTGATCGCGTCGATCTTCTCGAGGACGTCCTGGTTCGCCTCGTCCATGTCGGTGTCCCAGGCGAACTCGAGGATCACGTCGCTGTAGCCGCCGCGCGACACCGAGTCGATGCGACTCAGCCCCGTGACCACCCCCAGGATCTCCTCCATGGGCCGAGAAACGTTGTTCTCGACCTCCGCCGGGGCCGCGCCGGGGTACTCGGTGCGGACCGTCAGGCGCGGATAGCTGATGTCGGGCATCAGGTTCAGCGGCAGCAGGCGGATGCTGAACGCGCCGAACACCACCACCGCGAGGAACACCATCAGCACCGCGACCGGCCGCGTGACCGTGAAGCGGTAGCGCTCCATCTCGCGGGCCTTGGCCGCCAGCTGGAGGTCGCCGGACTCCGGACGAACGGGCTCCACGGCTTTAGTTCTCCTTGTTGGCGGCCTTCGCGTCTTCGACCTTCGCGTCCGTCTTGGCGACGACCGCCTCGGCCTTCGCCTCTTCGACCTTCGCCTCGGCCGACTTGGCCTCGCCGCCCTCGGGTCGGCCTTGCATGTCGACGCGGACGATCTTCGCCCCGTCCTTGAGGCCCGTCTGACCGGCGACGATCACCGCCTCGCCGGCCCCGAGGCCCTTGAGGATCTCGACCTTCTCGGCGTCCTGCAGGCCGAGCTCGACGCGCACGCGGCGGGCCTTGTCGCCCTCGGGCACGAACACGTAGGTCTGCTCCTCGTCGTGGACGATCGCGCCCTTGGGCACCAGCGCGACGTCTTCGCGGTGGTCGACGGTGAGCGTCACCTCGGCGTACATGCCGGGCAGAAAGCCCTGGGCGCCGGCCAGCTCTTGCGGCAGCGCGACCGTCATCTTGACGGTGCCGGTGCCGGCGTCGACCGTCGGTGAGATCCGCAGGACCTTGCCGGTGCCCTTGCGGCCCTTCGCCGCCTTGCCGACCACCAGCGCCTCCTGCCCGACCCTGACGCGGTCGAGCTCCTTCTCGGGCACGAACACGCGGGCGACCAGAGTGTTGAAGTCGGTCACCTGCAGCAGCTCGGCGCCGTTGGTGACGAAGCCGCCCTCGATGACCTTGCGCTGGGTGATCGTGCCGGAGAAGGGCGCGGTGACCTTGGTGTTCTTCATCTCGCGGGCCCGGTCGCGCAGGTCGAGCTCGGCGATGTCGAGCTGGTTGCGGGCCTTCTGGTACTCCTCGTGGCCGAGCACGCGCTCGTTGTAGAGCTGCTCGATGCGCTGGAAGTCGGTCTGCGCCTTGGCCAGCGAGGTGTTGGCGCGCAGCAGCGAGTTGGCCTGGGCGTCGAAGCGGATCCTCGCCAGCACCTGACCTTCCTTGACCTTGTCGCCCTCCTCGACCGTGAGGTCGACGAGCCTGCCGACCGACTCGGAGTGGACGGTGACCTGGCGTTCGGCCTCGATCGTGCTCGCGGCCGAGATCGTCGCCGTGATCGCGCCGCGCTCGACGGCGCTGACGACGACGGGGCTGGGTTGCTCGACGACCTCCGCGTCCGCGGCCTTCTTCTCGACGCCGCCGGCGCTGGCCTGACAGCCGAGCGCGAGCGCGAGCGAGAGCAGCAGCGAACGACGCGAAGGACGGATCCTCGTGGGGGCGGGCGAACTCAGCATGTCCGGGCCTTACGCCCCGCGGCATAGCACGAAAGCGGCGAGATCGCCGCGGACACCCGCGACGCTCGCCGCGACGACGGAGCCGCGCGGCGGAGCCTTGCGACCTCCGCAGCGCGCGCCCAGTTTCGCGAACCTGCGAATTCTCGCGTAGGGGCCCTCACGCCCCGACGGCGAGCGCCGCGAGGACGGCCTCGGCCATCTCGACGAAGCCCTCGCCCTCGCGGGCCTGGGTGATGAATTGCGGGGCCTCGGGCAGGTACTGCAATTGCCCGGCGATGTCCGCAGTCCCCACCGTGGCGCCGAAGCGGCCGCCGACGAACAGGCCCGCGTCGTTGGGCGCGTCGCCGATCGTCACGATCGCCCGCGGGTCGAGCCCCAGCTCCGCGGCCATCTGCAGCACCGCCGCGCCCTTGTCCGGCACCGACTCGGCGAGGTGCACATGCACGTTCGACCACACGAGGTGCACGCCCATCTCGGCGGCCAGGTCGCGCAGGCGCACCAGCTCGGGCTCGTCGCGACCGTCGCGTTCGTAGGCGATATCACCAAGTCGGCAGAAGTCGTCGCCGGTGAGCCGCAGACGGGCGTCGTGCTCGGCGTTGAGGCGCTCGCCGACCTGGCGCAACCGCGGCTTGTCGGTCGGTTTGCCCAGCCAGCGCGGCGCCCGGTCGGGGATCACCTCGAGCAAGCCGTTCTCGGCCAGTCCACGCGTGACTCCGGGCAAGTAACGACACAGTCCCGTGACTTCACCCGCCGGCCGGCCCGACACCGGCATGACCGCGACCCCGGCGGCGACCAGGCGGGTGATCGCCGCCAGCGCCGCTGGGTCCAGCTTTCCCGCCCGGGTCAACGTTCCGTCGACGTCGGTCGCAATCAGCGCAGGCCGCTGGGGCGTGCTCAGGCGCGAAATCGGCGTAATTTCCGGGGCTTTACCCGATGTGCGCTGGGGGGTGGGTCGGCTCGGCAGGTGTGTGTTCATGGGACCGGCGGCTCGTTCGCGGGCCCCCTTGCTGTCTCGCGGGGCCCTCGTGATAGTTTTCGGGCGGGCTATGGCGCTTGTACTTCAACCCGGGGATGTCTACGCCGGAAACATCAAGATCCTGCGGGTCCTCGGCAGCGGCGCCTTTGCGAGCGTGTACAAGGTCGAGGTCCGCGGCTACGACAAGCCGCTCGCGCTGAAGCTCACGCGCGAGCCGGTGACCTCGGGCGACCAGGCCCAGCGGGCGCTCCGCGAGATCACGATCTTGCGCTCGCTGACCAACCCGCACGTCGTGCGCACCTTCGACTGCGGCCTGCGGCCTGACGGCCACGTGTACATGTTGATGGACTACCTCGAGGGCCAGACCCTCAACACGTGGCACAAGTTCGACCAGCCGCTGCACCCGGCGCAGGCGGTGACGATCGTGCACCAGGCCTGCCTGGGCCTGGCGGAGCCGCACGCGCAGGGGATCGTCCACCGCGACGTCAAGCCGGAGAACATCTTCGTCCAGGACAACGGGCAGATCAAAGTGCTCGACTTCGGCCTGGCGCGCTCGTGGGACGGCAAGAGCGTGATCGGCATGAACGCGACCCAGATCCACATGGTCGTCGGCACGCCGCACTACTGCCAGCCCGAGCAGCTGAAGACCCGCGTGCTGTCGCCGGCGAGCGACGTGTACAGCCTGGCGACCATCCTGTACGAGCTGTTGTCGGCGCGATCGCCGTTCCACGGCGACCGGCCGCTCAACGCGGTGCGCGAGGAGTACCGCGAGAAGCCGGTCCGATGGTTGCATGCGCACGCGAGCATGCCGGTGGTGCCGATCGACAAGCACGAGGGCTGCGAGGGCTTGCCGCGGATGTTGGTCAAGGGGCTCATGGCCTCGCTCGACAAGGAGCCGGAGCGGCGGCCGCACGACGCCGGGGTGCTGGCCAACATCCTCGGCGAGGTGCTGCACCGCGAGCTCGGCATCCCGGTGGCGGCGACCTTGCGCCTGCGCTGGCCGGAGGGCGGGGTCGAGGAGCGGATGTTCCTCCCCGGCAGCTACCGGATCGGCAGCGGCGAGCGCTGCGAGATCATGCTCCCCGACCATCACTCGCAGCACATCCGGCGCGTCCACGCCGTCCTCGAGTGGAGCGGGATCCCCAACCATCCCTTTCTCCGGCCCATCATCGGCGACGGCTCCGTGCGCGTGAACGACACCCCCGTCCAGCGCCCGGTCGAGCTCGAAGAGAACGACAAGATCTGGGTCGGCCCCTACGAGATCTCGATCGTCACCTGAGGCGCGGCGCTCGCCGGCCATTTTGCGGGCCTTTCGCGAGCCCATTCGGGCGCCTGGAGACGCGCGATCTCCCGGCCGCCGTCGCCGCGCTCGCCGCTCCTGGACCGCGGCCGTCGCGCCCGCCTCAATTCTCGCTCCTGAGCCCGTTTCGGCCCCGAGACCAGCGAGTTTGATCACGTTTTACCCTTTGACACGGACCCTTCGTTTCCGCTATCTACCCGGCCTCCTCTTCGGGGTGTAGCGCAGCCTGGTAGCGCACCTGGTTCGGGACCAGGGAGTCGGAGGTTCAAATCCTCTCACCCCGACAACAAAAGTAAGAAGGCCCGCGGTCGCAAGACTCGGGCCTTCTTGCTTTGGTCGCCTCGCCGCCCGGGCGTCGACCCTCGGCTCGAGCGCGACCTTCGCCGCTCGTCGGCTCGGGAGATCTCCGCGACCGCGAGGCCGACCCGCGCGCGGACATCTTCGGCGACTCGACGGCCCTCGGCGGCGTCGACGCGCAGGAATCGAGTGTCCCCTCGAACATGTCCCGAGGGACATTTGATTCCCTGCGCGCGGGCGTCCGCGCGGGCGCGCCCGCGCGCCACGGCGTCCTGTAAGAGCCTCCGGGACCCCGGCGTTCGGGCGGCTGCATGACCCGCCCGCGTCTGTTCTCCGTCGTCGCCCTGCTGCTCCTCACCCCGGCCTGCGCGAAGCGGGCGTCGTTCGCGGAACGGAGCTACTACGCGACCCCGGCCGCGGTCGCAGACGAGGCGCCGAACACCGAGAGCTACGCGCACATCGCCGAGAACGCGTTCAAGCGGGTGACGGACGACCCGCTCTCGACCTTCTCGATCGACGTCGACACGGCCTCGTACAGCAACGTGCGCCGCTTCCTCGAGGACGGCCAGCTGCCGCCGGCCGACGCCGTCCGCATCGAGGAGATGATCAACTACTTCACCTACGCCTACCCCGAGCCCGAGGGCGCGCAGCCGTTCTCGGTGCGGACCGAGGTCGCGGCCTGTCCGTGGAACGACAGGGCGCGGCTCGTGCAGATCGGGATCAAGGGCAAGTCGCTGGCGCCGGCCGAGATCCCGCCGCGCAACCTGGTGTTCCTGCTCGACGTGTCGGGCAGCATGGCGAGCGCCGACAAGCTGCCGCTGCTGCAGCGGTCGCTGACGATGCTGGTCGCCGACCTCCGCCCGGTCGACAGCGTCGGCATCGTCGTCTACGCCGGGGCCGCGGGCGTCGTGCTCGAGCCGACCTCCGACCGCGACGCGATCGTCGCCGCGATCGACAAGCTCTACGCCGGCGGCTCGACCAACGGCGGCCAGGGCATCGAGGCCGCCTACGCGCTGGCTCAGCGGTCGTTCCGCAAGGGCGGCATCAACCGCGTGATCCTCGCGACCGACGGCGACTTCAACGTCGGCGTCAGCAGCGAGGGCGCTTTGCAACGGCTCATCGAGCAGAAGCGCGACAGCGGGATCTTCCTGTCCGTCCTCGGCTTCGGCACCGGCAACGTCAAGGACAGCACGATGGAGCTGCTGGCCGACAAGGGCAACGGCAACTACGCCTACATCGACAGCCTGCAGGAGGCGCGCAAGGTCCTGGTCGAGCAGGCCGGCGCCACCCTGGTCACGATCGCCAAGGACGTGAAGATCCAGGTCGAGTTCAACCCGCTCAAGGTCGGCGCGTACCGCCTCGTCGGCTACGAGAACCGCGTGCTCGCCCACCAGGACTTCAACGACGACAGCAAGGACGCCGGCGAGATCGGCGCCGGCCACACGGTCACCGCGCTCTACGAGGTCCTGCCGCCCGGAGCCGAGGGTGCGGTGCCGGGCGTCGATCCGCTGCGCTACCAGCAGGAGAAGGCCGCGCCCGCCGCGAGCGCCGGCAGCGGCGAGCTCATGCACGTCAAGCTGCGCTTCAAGCAGCCCGAGGGCGGTGACAGCCAGCTGCTCACCATGCCGGTCGCCGATCCGGGCAGCGCCCTCGACGCCGCCTCCGCCGACCTCCGCTTCGCCGCCGCGGTCGCCATGTTCGGCATGAAGCTGCGCAACTCCGAGCACGCGCGGTCGGTCTCGTACCGGCAGATCCGCGGCCTCGCCGAGGGCGCCCTCGGCCCCGACCTCAAGGGCTGGCGCCGCGGCATGCTGGCCCTCGTCGGCCTCGCCGCTCGCCAGCAAGGCGAGCCCCTCGACGCGCCCGCCACCGTGGCCCGCTGAGCCTCGCGCAGCCGTGAGGCGCTCGCGCGAGGCCACGCGCACAGGACCTCGCCGTCCTCGCCGCGACGGCACGCCTCGGCTCCTTCACGACGGCCGCTCTGCTCGCGGCGCCTGCGGGCTCCGGCAGGCCGCGGCCCTCGCGCTCGGGCGCCCGCGATTTGCGGCCGTCCGCCGCCTCGGCCCGGGCATACTCGCCGCATGCGCCGCTCCCCGCGCGCCCTCGGCCTCGCCGCGGGCCTCCTCGCCCTCGCCGCCTGCGCCACCGGACCGCGCGGCTACCCGACCGCCAAGCCGCCGACCACCGCCAAACCTGGCTCTCAGAACACGTCCCCCGGGACAGGTCCTTCACAACCTGTCCCGAACAACACCAACACCGGCCCCGACCCTGCCACCGCGGTCGCCGCCGGCGGCGCGCACACCTGCGCCGTGCTGCGCTCGGGCGCGGTCGACTGCTGGGGCCGGGGCGGTAGCGGCGAGCTCGGCGACGGCAACCTGCGCGACAGCCCGCGACCGGTGCGGGTGGTCGGCCTCGGCGACGTCGTCCAGCTGGCGCTCGGCGACCAGCACAGCTGCGCCCTCGTGCGCGGCGGCCAGGTCCAGTGCTGGGGCAGCAACGCGGCCGGCCAGCTCGGCGACGGCGCCGGTCGGCCCGGGGCCCAGAGCGCCCGGCCCACCACCGTCCGCGGCATCACCGACGCCGCCGCGATCGCGGCCGGCCCGACGCACACCTGCGCCGTGCGCAAGACCGGCCAGGTCGCCTGCTGGGGCGACAACCGCCACGCCCAGATCGGCGACCTCAGCCGCCAGGTGTGGGTCTCGCCCGCGCTCGTCCCCGGGGTCACCGGCGCCGGCGAGGTCGTCGCCGGCGCGCGTCACAGCTGCGCGAGAGTACAGGGCGGAAAGGTCATGTGCTGGGGGACAGGTTCTCACGGACAGCTCGGCGACCGCGGCAGCGCCCGCGCGCCCGGTCCGGTCCCCGGGGTCGACGGCGTGCAGGCGCTGGCCGCCGGCCAGGGTCACACCTGCGCGCTCAAGGCGGGCGGCGGCGTGCTGTGCTGGGGCGCCGGCTTCGGCAAGAACCCGGTCGACATCGCCGGCGTCGCCGGGGCCGTGGCCCTGACCGCCGGCGAGGCCCACACCTGCGCCCGCACTGGCGACGGCGCCGCGCGCTGCTGGGGCGACAACGCCAACGGCCAGCTCGGCGACGGCACCGCCGAGGATCGCAAGGCCGCCGCCGCGGTGGTCGGCCTCACCCAGGCGGTCAGCATCGCCGCCGGCGCCGACCACACCTGCGCTGCCCTGCGCAGCGGCGGCGTGGTCTGCTGGGGCAGCAACGGCGCCGGCGCGCTCGGCAACGGCGTCGCCGGCGAAGAGACCGAGGGCGTCGCGGTCAGCGTCCGCAACCTCACCGGCGTCAGCGAGATCGCCAGCGGCGACGACTTCAGCTGCGCCCTGTCCGGCGGCTCCATCCTGTGCTGGGGCGCCGGCAACATGGGCCAGCTCGGCGACGGCTCGCAGGCCGATCGCGGCGGCGCCGACGACGTCAGCGGCATCGACGACGCCGTCCAGATCGCCGCCGGTCGCAACCACGCCTGCGCCCGCCGCAAGACCGGCGCCGTCGCCTGTTGGGGCCAGAACGGCCGCGGCCAGCTCGGCGACGGCAGCAAGCAGGCCCGCACCCGCCCGGTCGCGGTCGCCGGCCTCAGCGACGCGGTCGAGCTCGGCGCCGGTCGCGACCACACCTGCGCCCAGCGCAAGTCCGGCCAGGTGGTGTGCTGGGGCCGCGGCGCCGAGGGCCAGGTCGCCGTCGGCAAGATCGAGGACGCCGACCGGCCCACGATCGTCAATGGATCTTTCGGACAGATCACTCAGTTCGCCCTCGGCGAGGTCCACAGCTGCGCCCTGCAGAGCAACCGGATCCCGCTGTGCTGGGGGCAGAACCGCTGGGGTCAGCTCGGCAACCTCGCCGGCGTCGGCACCCAGACCGGCCAGGCGGTGGTCCCGGTGATGAAGCTGCTGCCCGCCGAAGAGATCGCCGCCGGCGCCCTGCACACCTGCGCGCGCACCAGCAACAGCGAGGTCTGGTGCTGGGGCAACACCGACGACGGCCAGCTCGGCGCCGGCCTCACGATCGCCTCGGTCGCGCGCGTGCGGGTCAAGGACATGCGCGGTACCACGACCATCGCCGGCGGCGAGGCCCACGCCTGCGCCGCGGTGGCTGGCGGGCAGATCTACTGCTGGGGTCGCGACAACGCCGGCCAGCTCGGCGACCGCGGCACCCAGCTCCAGCGCTTCCCCGTCCCCGGCCCGCGCATCGACGGCACGATCCGCCTCAGCGCCGGCTCCGAGCACACCTGCGCCCTGCGCCAGAACGGCCGCGTGCTGTGCTGGGGCAGCAACCAGCGCGGCCAGCTCGGCGGCGGCGCCGGCAGCCAGTCGAACACCCCGACCCCGGTGGTCGACCTCCCGTGACATGCTCCAACAGACATGTCCATTAGGACATGTCTGTTGGAGCTCTGCCCACCGCTCCGGCGGCCTCTCGATGTCTCATGGGATATGCCTTTCAGGGCATGTCTCAACGGTCCTACGGCGCTCGTTGACCCAACGGGACCCGCGCGACATCAGCTCGGTGTGTTCGAGGTCGACCTTGCGCAGCAAGATGCGAGGGCGCCCCAAAAAAGTTACGAGCGCTGACGGCTAGCGGTCGAACCACGCGAGCCATTCGGTGATGAGGGCGAGCCGCTTCCGATCGAGCGTGTAGACCCGCGTACGACCGCGCTTCTCCTGCTGGAGCAGCCCCGCCTCCGCGAGCACGTGGAGGTGGCGCGTGGTGGTCGGCCACGCGTGCTCGAAGCGCTCGGCGATCTCGCCGGCGGTCGCCTCTCCGCCGCGAAAATGGAGCGTGAGCAGAATCTGCCGGCGCGCGGGGTGTGCGAGCGCCGACACGACTCGATCGAGAGCCTCGAGCTTCTCCTGCGCTTTCAGATGGGCTCTACCTCGCAGATGATCAGCTCTTCGAGGACCGGTCCCATCGGCTCCCAGACCGCCATCACTTCGGGTGTCTGGTGCGCGACGTCGGACGATCTCCCGTCCTTCCACGCGAATTGCTCGATGAACGACACGCGCTGCTTCCGGATGTCGAACGCCTTCCACACTCGGAACGGCTCCGGCCCGGCGAGGCCGACGCTGCGCAGCGCGGGCTCGTGCTTCTTCACGAGCGCGAGCAGCTCCTCCTCCTTGCCCACCTTCGGCACGTACGTGACGACGTTCATGACGGGCGCCTCCGGGTCTTTGCGTCTGCGGTCGGGTTCGTGACTCATGAGCATTCTGCCTCCACGGCCCCCGTTTAGCCAACCGGTTCGATCTTGTCCATAAAATTTAGCAGATCGGCTAAATAACACTCACGCCCATGAGCGAGGATCCCGGCCCGCTCCTCGCACAACCCCGCCTTCGCCGCTCGACCCGCGCAGACTGCCGCGGGCTCGAGCGACTGGCCGGCGGCGCCGGTCTGTCCCGGCACGCTCGACATCGACGTGGCGGTCACGTTCGCGCAGGAGCTCCCGTGGGTGCCCGCGCAGGACCTGGTCCAGGCCACCGACCTGCCGCTCCAGGGCTGCTGATCCCTGCGCGCGCGTGGACACGTCGCCGGCGCGCGCGCATCCTCGAGACATGCGCACTGCGATCCTTACCTTACCTGTCCTTTCGACCATCCTCGCCTGCGGCCCCGGGGCGCCGGGCGACACCGACACCGACCCCACGACCTCGAGCTCGAGCGACGCCTCGACCGCGCCGGGCACCACCTCGACCGCGAGCACCACCACCACCGAGCCCGCGACCACCGACGCCCTGCCGACCACTGTCGCTACCACCCTCACCGAGGCGCTGCCGACCACCGGCGTCGAGACGACCACCGGCGAGACCACCGCCGAGACCACCACCGAGCCCGTCGAGACGACCACCTCGACCACCTCGACCGATCCCTCGACCACCACGACCACCGACAGCGCCGGCCCGCCCGACGTCGCCTTCGCCGCCGAGTTCTGGGCCGGCGGCCTCGATCACCTCACCGTCCGCATGGCCGCGCTCAAGGACGACTTCTGCGTCGACATTCGCTTCGCCCGCCCCGGCGACGTCCCGGCGCCCGAGCTCACCCTGCCGCCCGAATGGTGGTACCAGGGCGCCACGGTCTCGCAGGGCGCCGCCGACTGCCTCGACTTCATGGCTCCGATGCCGCAGGCAGTCGCCGCCGACAGCGTCGCCGGCGTCGCGGTCTGGGTCACCGAGCCGTTCTGCCCCCCGACGATCGACAGCCTCGACCTCGTCCTCGGCTTCCCGCAGGACCTGCCGTGGGTGCCCGCGGAGGTCAGCGTCGTCGCCGACTCTCTGGCGGTCAGCGGCTGTTGAGCCGCCGAGCGCTGTTCTGCGGCGGCGCGGCGGGCGGCGGCCTGGGCCCCGCGAGGGCCTGGTAGCATCGGCTTCATGTCCACGCAGGAGCAGGACGGCCTCGTCGAGCTCACGAGCCCGCCCGACGACGACGCCCTCCGCAACGCCGACCTCGACCCGACGCCGCGCAGCGAGCGGACGTGGAACCGCTGGAGCCTCGCCGCGCTGTGGGTCGGCATGAGCGTGTGCGTCCCGACCTACGTGCTCGCGGCCTCGCTGATCAAGAGCGGCATGAACTGGTGGCAGGCCATGCTCACCATCCTGCTCGGCAACCTGATCGTGCTGGTGCCGATGATCCTGTGCGGCCACGCCGGCACGCGCTACGGCATCCCGTTCCCGGTGTTCGCGCGGGCCGCCTTCGGCACCCGCGGCGCGCACATCCCCAGCCTGGCGCGCGCCCTCATCGCCTGCGGATGGTTCGGGATCCAGACCTTCATCGGCGGCCAGGCGATGTCGCAGCTGATCGGCCTGCTGTGGCCCGCGTGGCACGACCTCGGCGGCGGCGGGACCTTCATCGGCCTGTCCTTGCCGATGTGGCTGGCCTTCCTCGGCTTCTGGCTGCTCAACGTCGTGTTCGTCTACAAGGGCACCGAGTCGATCAAGTGGCTCGAGAACCTGGCCGCGCCGTTCCTCATCGTCGTGGGGTTCGCCCTGCTGTGGTGGGCCCAGAGCCGCGCCGGCGGCCTCGGCGTGATCCTCACCCGCTCGCAGGCGCTCGTACAGGGCTCTCGGGACATGTCCTCCTGGACATGGTTCGTGCAGGTGTTCCTGCCCGGCCTGACCGCCATGGTCGGCTTCTGGGCCACGCTCTCGCTCAACATCCCCGACTTCACCCGCTACTGCCGCAGCCAGCGCGAGCAGCTGCTGGGCCAGCTGTACGGCCTGCCCACCACCATGCTGCTGTTCTCGTTCATCGGCGTGGCGGTCACCTCCGCGACCCTGATCCTCTACGGCGAGGCGATCTGGGACCCCGTCGAGCTGGTGGTCCGGATGTCCCGAGAGACAGGCTCGACCCTGCTCGCCGTCCTCGCCATGCTCACCCTGGCGGTCGCGACCCTGTCGACCAACATCGCCGCCAACGTGGTCGGCCCGGCCAACTCGCTGGCCAGCGCCTTCCCGCGCGCGCTCGACTTCCGCCGCGGCGGCCTGGTCGCCGCGGCCGTCGGCGTCCTCGTGTGCCCGTGGCTGCTGCTCGACGTCTACCAGGCCTGGCTGGTCAGCTACTCCGGCCTGCTCGGGGCCGTCAGCGGGGTGCTGCTCGCCGACTACTGGCTGGTCCGCCGCACCGAGCTCGACCTCGCCGGCCTCTACCGCTCGCACGGCCCCTACACCTACCGCCGCGGCTTCAACCCCGACGCGATGCTGGCGATGGGCGTCGGCGTCGCGGTGGTCCTGCTCGGCAAGCTCGTACCTGGCCTCGAGTTCCTGTTCTCGGGGGCATGGTTCTCCGGCTTCGCCGCCTCCGCCGCGGTCTACCTCGCCCGCACCCGCAAGGCCTGAGCCGCGGCCTCCGCGACGAGCGCGCTTCGAGCTCGCCCTGCCTCGACAGCCGGATCGCGTCTCCTATACTCCGGCCATGCGAACTTACGCTTACGCGCTCCCCTTCACTGCCTTGCTCCTCGCGCTCACGCCCGCCTGTGCCACGACCCTGTGCGGCAACGACGGTGACTGCGCACCCACCGACACGGCCACCACCGGCGACCCTCCTGCGTCGACGACCGACGAGACCGGCACGACCAGCGAGCCGACCTCGACCGAGACCGAGACAGGCCCGACCTCGACTTCGGAAGAGGCGACGACCACCACCGGCGAGCCCGAGACCACCACCGGGCCCGGCACCACCGCCGAGACATCGACCGGCGAGACGACCGAGGGCCCGCTCGTCGGCCAGCCGAGCGCGCACAACGAGACGTGTGCGCCCGACGACGGCCCGGCGGTCGAGTTCAAGATCGACCTCGCCGAGCGCGCCTGCGACTCCGACTGGCCGGAGGACGCGCCGCTGCTCCGGATCGTCCTGTTCAAGGGCGTCGACTCGCTCGCGCTCGGCGAGCACCCGCTGAACGGCGGCTGGGGCTTCGCCTCCTACGACGACGGCGACGGCACGCCGGAGACCAGCGACCAGGGCACCGTCGTCATCACCGAGATCACCGCCGACGGCGTGCGCGGCACCTACGAGGTCACCCTGCCCGACGACGTCCTGCTGGCGGGCGCCTTCGACTCGCTCTACTGCCCGGCCGACGTGATGTGCGGCTGAACATGTCCGCTCGGGCATGCCCCTGAAGACATGTCCCACGGGACCGGCGGCTACAGCCGCTGGTCGATGTGCGTCTTGGCCCGCAGGCTCGACCGCAGGTCCTTGACCGCGCGGGCGAACGACTCCTGCTCGAGCTGCATGCGGATGCGCTCCTTGGCCTGGTCGAACGGCAGCACGTTGCCGGTGTCGTGGCGGACCACCTTGACGACCAGGTAGCCCTGGCCGGTCTCGAGCGGCCCCACGGTCTCGCCGACGCGGGCGGCGAAGATGGCGTCCTCGATGGTCGGCGCGACCTCGCCGCGCGACAGCGTCGCCTTCGGCTCGGTGATCAGGAACTCCTGCGCCAGCGCCATCGGGTCCTCGCCCGAGCGCATGCGGCGGGCGACCGCCTGGGCCTTGGCGTAGGCGGCGTCGCGGGACTTCGCGGTCTGCTCCTCGGGCGTGAACACGAAGCGCAGCAGGTCGGCCTTGATGTCGACGCCGCGGACCATCTTGCGGTACTGCTCGCGGATCTGCGCGTCCGTCACCGACGTGTTCGCCAGCGCCCGGGTGGTCTGGTACACGAGCAGCTGGTCCTTGGTGTCCTGGATGTAGTCGGCCCAGCTGCCGTACTGGCCGCTCTGCTCGACCGCCTCGCGCAGCTGCTTGATGTTGGAGAACCCGTTCTCCTGCGCGATCTGCTGCAAGTAGCGGTCGACGTCGGCGTCGGTGATGCTGATCTGGAAGCGCACGGCCTCCTTCTTGATCAGCTGCTGATCAATGAGCTCGTCGAGCGCCTGCGTCCGCGCCTCGCGGGTCGCCATCTCGACCTGCTGCTGGGTCGGGTTGCGGCCGTACTTCTGCAGCGCCTCCTGCATCAGCGGCGAGCTGGCGACCAGGGTGTCGAGCTGGCTCAGGAGGATGATCTCGTCGCCGACCACCGCGACGATCCGGTCGAGCACCAGGCCCTCGGCGCGCGCCGATCCCGGACCGACCGCCCCCGAGGCGAACCCCGCGACCACGAGCGCTGCGACGCGTGCGACCCTGCGCATGCGACCCTCGTAGCACCGCCCGCCCGCCGGCACAAGGCCGCAGCCCCGGCGGCCCGCCCGCGGTCCGCCCGCCCGCGGCGACGAACCTGCCCCAAAGACCAGGAATAACCGCGCCGGACGGCCTGCGCCTCGTCGCCCTCGACCCCGGCCGCCGCGCTCGCGCGCGGGCCCGGTCGCCGCCGCGCCGGCGAAGCGGTCGCCGGCCTCCCCGGCCCTTGCGGGCCGCGGTCGCGGGGGGTCATCCTGGGCCCGCATGAGCGTGGTCGAGCCCGAAGAGTGGGGCCCCGAGGGGCTGTGCGAGCAGTTCTGGGACATCGACCGCAAGATGCACAACCGGCGGTTCGCCTTCATCCTCGGCGCCGGCGCGTCGGTGCAGTCGGGGATCCCCGCGGCCGGCGCGCTGGTGCGGCGCTGGCTCGGCGAGCTGCACCGGCGCCTCGCTCGCGGCGGCGTGCCGCTCGAGCGGTGGGCCACCCCCGAGGCGCTCGAGATCCGCGACTTCTCGCTCCCCGACGCGCCGGCCTTCTACAGCCAGGTGTTCGCCCGCCGCTTCCGCCAGCACCCCGACGAGGGCTACGCCGACCTCGAGGACATCATGCAGGGCAAGGACCCGAGCTTCGGCTACTCGGTGCTGGCCCACATCCTCGCCGAGACGCGCCACAAGCTGGTGATCACCACCAACTTCGACAACCTCGTCGGCGAGGCGCTGTCGATCTTCACCGGCACCGCGCCGCTGGTGTGCGGCCACGAGTCGCTGGCCAACTTCGTCCACGTCGAGCCGCGCCGGCCGGTGGTGGTGAAGATCCACCGCGACCTCCTGATGGCGCCGATGAACCACGCGGCCGAGATCGCGGCCCTGCAGACGGCGTGGATCGAGCCGCTCACCCGGGTGTTCCGCGCCTACACGCCGATCGTGATCGGCTACGGCGGCAACGACGGCAGCCTGATGGGATTTTTGAAGGGGCTGCCGGAGGACGCGATCCCCGGCGGGATCTTCTGGTGCTACTACGGCCCCGCGGGCCCGCCCGGCCCCGAGATCCGCCGGCTCGTGGCCCGCCACCGCGGGGTCCTGGTGCCGATCGAGGGCTTCGACGAGCTCATGCTGCGCCTCAGCGCGCGCCTGCGGATCCCCCTGCTCGACCAGGTCATCGAGTCGAAGGCCCGCACCCGCGTCGACAACTACCGCCGCCGCGTCGAGGAGCTGCACGCGCGCGTGTTCCCCCCGCCCTCGCCGGCGCTCGAGGAGGCCGAACCCGAGCTCGAGGCGCGGGAGACCGAACGCGGCGAATCTTCCGAACATGTCTCTTCGACCAGCTCTCGTCCTGGTCGCCCCCCGGCGCCGCTGGCGGGCGCCTCGCGCCTCCATGACTCTTCGGAGATCCACGCCGAGGCCGCGCCTTCGGCAGAACCTGTCTCTTCGACCAGATTTCGCCCTGCACACCCCGCCGCGCCGCCGGCGGGGGCATCTCACACACCTGTCTCTTCGGACATCCACAGCGAGGCCGCTCCTTCGGCCGAACCCGCCTCCTCGACCGGCTCTCGCCCTGCACGCCCCGCGGAGCATTCGGGCGCATCGCGCACACCTGTCTCTTCGAACATCCGATCCGAGGCCGCCCCCACCTCTTCGACCAGCCCCGACCCTGCGCCGCCCGCGGCGGCTCCGCCTCGCGCACCGCGTCAACCTGTCGCTTCGGACAGCCGCGCCCCGGGCGGGCCGTCCGCCGCTCCTGCTGTCCGTTCGGAAGCCCGGGCCGGGTCGCTCGGCGCGGGGGACGACCCCCCGCAGCGTCAGGCCGTCCCCGCGAACCGCAGCGCCGCGGAGCCGTCGCCTGTCTCTTCGGCCATCTTAACGCCACCGCCGCCGCCGCCCGCCCGCGAGTCGCGGTCCGATTCGCAACCGCCGCTGCGCGGCCTCGAGTCCACGCGCCGTTCGTCTCCTGTCCGTTCGGACAGCACCCCCGTCGCGCGCACCGACGGGCGCGGAAAGATCGCGGAGGCTCCCGGAGGCGCCTCGCGCGAGGCGGCCCCGACCGGTTCGCCGTCCCCGCTCGGCGCCTCGGTCGATCCGGCGCAGCGAGGGCCCGAGTCGCTCCAGGCCGCGCCGATCCCTCGACTCGACGATCCCGCAGGTCGCGACCCGAGCGCCGAGCCCGCCGCAGATCCTGACCTCTCGGACATCTCGCAGCTCCCTTCCGGCTCCTCTCGCCCTGCCGCGCCCCCCGAAGCGGACCGGCGCTCGCAACGGCAAGACGCGGACGACGACGCCGACCTCGCACTCGCTCCGGAACCCGTCGTGGACGAGTCGTGGGCGGCCGAGGCCGAAGAAGTTGCCGCCGTGCCCAGGTCGTGGACCGCGGGTCCTCTGCGGCGCTGGCCGGCCGCCGCGGGCGACCTGCAGCGCGCCATGCAGCAGGTCGCCGGCGAGGCCGCTCACACCGACCCCTGGGCGATCTCGATGCAGGCCCGCGCCGAGCCGGATAGCGGCCGCGCCGTCGCGTTGCTGCGCGCCGGCCTGGAGCAGTTCCCCGCCGACCGGACGCTCTCCCTCGACCTCGTCGAGCGCCTCACCGATCCGCCCACGCACGAAGCTGTCTCATCGGCCATGTCGCTCGTCACGACCCTGCTCGCCGCCGATCCCGACGACAAGCTGGCGCTGGCGCACCGCACCCTGCTGCTCGCCTGGCAGGGCCAGTTCTCGGCGGCCGAGGACGCGCTCCGACGCCTGCACCGCGCCGTGATCGGGCAACACGCGAACAACATGGAGCTGGCCGGCCTCGCGTTCCTCGCCGGCCTGCTGCAGCGCCTGCAAGGTCGAGACGACCGCTACGTGCTCGCCCCCTTCCAGGTCCACGCCCGCGGCTTGTCGCCGCTCCTGGGCCTCCCGCGCGGCCTGATCGGCGCCCTCGCGCGCCGCCTCGATCGGGCGTCGCGGCGCTGCTACATCCGGCTGGCGCAGCGCCTCGCCGGCTCGCTGAGCGCCGCCGAGCTCGCTCGCCTCGAGCCCCGCCTCGCCGAGCTCCCGCCGTTCGACCTCGAGGCCCTCGAACACGAAGCCCCCTGAATGCGCGCGCTCGCCGGGCGGAGGGCCGCCGAGCTCGCAGGCCGAGCGCCGAGCTCGAGCTCTCGCCGTTCGGCCCGAAGCCGCCGGCGCGATGCCCTTTGCATGCGCGCGCTCGCGGAGCTCATGGGCCTGTCAGGCCCCGCAGCGGAGCGGCGGAAGAGGCTCGGAGCATGAGTCCGGGACCAGGACCTGGGCGAAGGCACCGGGCTCGCCGTCACCACGCCGAGGCATGTTCGCTCGCGGAGCGAGGTCGCAGCCGTCGCGCTGCCGCGGACGCATTCGCATGTCCCTCAAGACATGTCGAAAGGCTTGGAACTCCCGGCTCCACGCAGCACGACCTGTCTCTTCAACCGCGACCCATCCGTCCTTCATGCCGCCTCCCCGGCCCTGCCTCGAGGCCAGCTCGAATTCGCACCATCACGAGGAACGCTGCCTACACCCGCCTTACTCGCCTTTTTTCACTTCTTGAAAATGATATTCAAAACCCATATCAATTAACACCGAGAGCACCCCATGCACCCCACACGCCCCTGTCAGCGGACTCGCCTCGCCACCAGCGCGATGGTCACGATCGATGCGTGCAGCTGCACGATGATCCACCTCAACGTCGGCGCCACCACCTTGCGCTTCACCCCGGAGGCGTTCGAGGGCCTGTCGGCGCTGATCCTCGAGGCGGTCGCCGAGCTGGCCGCGCGGCCGCCGAGCGACCACGACGGCGGCCTCCCGCTGCACCTCGGGCGGCGCGTGCGAGGTGAGGCGTGAGCGGACGTCCCGACCCGGTCGTGCTGGCCAGCGCCCCCGGCTACCGCGTCGAGCTCGCCGGCGACGGCGTCGTCCACGTCCACGCCGGCCCGCTCAGCTTTCGCCTGGCGCGCGACGCCTGCGAGGCGCTGACCACCACCCTCGCGCGGGCGATGGTGCAGCTGGCGCGGGTCTGTCCCAGGCGACCTGGCCTCGAGGTCCTGCCCGGCGGAGGCGAGGGGTGACCGCCGGCTTCCCCGCCAGCGAGCCGCCCGAGGCCGGCGCGCTGCGGCTGGTGTTGACTCTGGCGCTGACGCGGCGGGAGGCTGCCGGCCTGCTCGCGCGCGCCGGCGAGGTCGAGTGCCTGTGGCCCTCGGCCGTGGTCGCGGCGCTGGGCGACGCCCTCGCCGACGACGAGCAGCTGTGGCGCGAGGTGACCGCGACCCTCGACGACCGCCTCGCCCCGTGGCTCGCCGAGCTCGGCGGCCGGCCCCTGCGCGACCTGCTGACTCGCGTCTCCGGCGACGCCGACGTCGACGTCCCCGCGCTCGCCGCCCTGTTGTGGTCGCTGGTCCGCCGGCGCCAGCGCGTCCTCGGCCCGCTGCTGGCGCACATCGTCCGCGAGGTCGAGGGCCTCATCGTCGCCGACGCCGGCCGCCGCGCCCGCGACCTCCGCCGCGAAGCCTCCGCCTGATGCCACGCCGGCCGTCAGAACTGGCAGGTCGCCTCGCTCTCGTCGGACATGTCCATGCAGTCGGCCTCGCCGTCGCACATGAAGGAGAACGCGATCGACTCGCCCGAGCCGCACACGAACGGTGGAAAGTCTTCGCACTTCTCCTCGGCGACGAGGGCGGTCGCCGGCGACGCCTTGGCGCACAGCCGCAGCTGCTCGAGGAAGGTGCCGTTGCACTCGAGCTCCTGCGGCCCCAGGTCGACCAGCTCGTCGCAGCTCAGCGGCGAGGTGCAGGTCGCGTAACCCTCCTCCGCCGCGGCCATGCACGCGATGTACTCCGCGTGCGCCGGATCGACCTCCTCGAGCTCGCAGAGGCACGCGACGTAAGGCGCGCCCTCCGTCGCCGAGTCGTCGAGGCAGGACTCGACGTCCGGCTCGAGGTCGGACTCGACCGCGCAGGGACACCACACCTCGTCCGTGTGCTCCAGCGCAGCCGCGTACTCCCCGCACGCGCCGGCCGGCTCGCCCGTGGTGGTCGAAGCGCCGCCGGTCGTCGGCAGGCCCGTCGTGCCCTCGCCGCCGCTCGTGCTCCCGCCGCCGCTCGTGCTCTCGCCGCCGCTCGTGCTCTCGCCGCCGCTCGTGCTCTCGCCGCCCGTCACCGCCGTCGTCGTGCCGCTCGAGCCGTCCGTGCCGGAGTCGCCCTTGTCGACCCCGGGACACCCGCCGAGCAGCACCACCGCGATCGCTCCTGATAGACCAAGTCTTCGCCAGTCCATGGGATCGATCTACCACGACCCGGCCGCGGCTCGGGGCGCGGGGCATGTCCTTTCGCCCATGCCCGAAGGAACATTGCCCTTCAAACATGCTCCAGGAGACATGCCCCTGGAGACAGATTTTATTAGCCCGACGACGCCGTACAGCGGCTCGGGCTCGGGCTCACCGCGGCCGAACCGCGTCGGTCGCCCGGGCCCCGCGGCCGGCTCGGCTCGTTCAGCCGGTGGTCGCGCCGGTGTCGGTGCCGGTGGTCGAGGTGCCGGTCTCGGGCTCGTCGGTGGTCGTCCCGGTCGTCTCGTCCGTGGTCGTCGTCCCGGTCGACGTCGTGGTCGCGTCGGTCGTCGGCGTCCCGGTGGTCGGCGCAGTGGTCGTCTCGCCGGCGGTCGTGCCCGTGCTCGCGCCCGTCCCGGTGTCGGTCCCGCTGCTCGTGCCGGTGGTGAGCGGCTCGAACGAGTCCGACTCGGTCGCGGGCACCCCGTAGACGGCGGTCACCAGGCAGCCGCTCAGCGTCAGGCCGGACACCAGCAGGGCCGCGGCGGTGCACACACCTGTCCCCGAGGACAGGCTCGCGTCGCAGTGCGGGCAGCAGGCGGCGCCGGCTCGCAGCAGCTCGCCGCAGGCGGGACAGGGGACGTAGCGGGTGGTGGGCAGCAGATTCATGACGTCACTCTTCTCCGACCTCGCGCGACATCAACGCGGCGACGGCCTCGCCCGCGGGGATCTCCCGCGCGAAGGCGGCCGCGCACAGCGTGATCACGGGCGCGTGCAGCTTGACCCGGCGGGTGTAGGCGGCGATCCGGCCGGCGCTCTCGAGGCCCTCGAAGTAGGTGCCGCCGATCGAGCCGATCTGCTCGAACGGCTGGTTCTCCGCGATCGCCCGCCCGATCGCCAGCTCGGGCCGCTCGTCGCCGGCGACCGCCGCCATCAGGTCGCCGAAGCCCGCCAGGCCCATGAACGTCTCGTGCTTGCCGCCGAGCACCACGCCGATCCGCGCCGCCTCGGCCATCGCCCGCGTCGCCAGCATCGCCTGCGCCGCCGGCCCGAGCCCGTGGCCCTGGGCGAACCCGATCGCGGTGGCGAACAGGCCGACCGCAGTCGACGCGAACTCGGCCCCGGTGACGTCGTCGGTGCTGTAGAGCCGCACCGACGACCCGCCGATCGCCTCGCGCACCGCCGCCCGCACCTCGGGGAAGCGGCTGGCGACCACCCCCCCGCTCGGCGCGCCGGTGATCAGCGCCTCGGCCACCAGCGGCCCCGCCAGCGCGCCGACGCGGCGGCACGGCGTCTCGCTGCGCAGCACCTGCGTCAGGCCGTGCAGGTCGTCGCCGACCACCCCGCGCGAGATGTGGACCAGGAAGTGGCCGCCGTCGAGGTGCACGCCGAGCTCGCGGGCGATGCTGGCGACGTACGGCGACGGCACGGCGAAGAAGATCAGCTCGGCCTCGGCGAGCGCGGCTGGCCCGGAGACCAGGTCGATGTGCTCGGTGCCGGCGCGCTGCGGCCGGCGGCTCCACAGCAGCGCCTGACGCCCGGCCCGCTCGACCGCGTGCGCGAGGCCCCAGCCGAAGTTTCCGCCTCCGACGATCCCGACCGGCGGCGCGCTCATGCCTTGCCTCCCTGGTTGACGATGCTGCGCGCGGCGGCCAGCGTCTCCTCGGTCGCCAGCTCCTCGGCCCACGGCAGCAGGCGGTTCTGATAGAACAGCAGCAGGTTCGGATCTTCGATCAGCACGTCGTCGCCGACCTCGCGCGCGACGACCTTGGTGTGGTAGTCGCGCCAGGCCGACAGCGCCTCGGAGACGAGCCGCTCCGGCGACTGCGAGCGCAGCACCGGCCCGACGTGGACCCGCCCCTCGGCCTCGGCCCGCAGCAGGCGGTCACGCGCCTCGGCGACCTCGCTCACCAGCTGCTCGCGCGGCATCGCCACCTCGCCGCGGCGGCGCTGGCGGCTGAACAGGTCGAGCTCGGGCGTGGCAAACACCAGGTAGCGGTAGAGCACGTGGGCGACCAGCTGCGTCCAGACGATCACCGTCTCGCGCTGGTACTCGCGGGCGATCGCGTCGCCGAGCTCGCGCGTGTAGCCGGCGTCGCGCGCCGGGTCGACCGACGGCACGCCGCGGCGGCTGACGTACGAGCCCGGGTCGACCGGCTTGCCCGACGGCGCGATCGACCGGCCCTCGTCGTCGACGGGGTTGCAGAACGGGTCCATCGCGTCGCCGAAGCGGACCACCAGCGCCGAGCGCAGCGTGACCAGCTTGGTCAGGAACGCGTAGACCCGGTCGACGCGCGAGAACTCGTCGTCGTCGATGATGTAGCGGGCCTGGCCCGCGCCCTTGAGGTGGTCCTCGATCAGCGTCTCGGCCTCGAGCACCAGCGCGTAGTTCAGCGTCGCCGGCACGAAGAACACCGGGCGGTGCAGCCCGCGCGACTGGTTGCGCGAGAACGCCTCGACCGCGGTGCCGGCCAGCCCGAGCTTCAGCTTGCGCTCGATCGTCCCCGAGCGCGAGCGCGTGCCGCCGGGGAAGAACAGCGAGTGATAGCCGCGCTCGATCATCAGGCACGAGTAGGTCTTCAGCGCCTCCTTGTAGAGCATCGCCGAGACCCGCCGGTCGACGCGGTAGGCGCCGAGGTTGTGCATGAAGAAGCTGATCAGCGGGTTACTGAACAGGTTCTTGCCGGCGCCGTAGACCACCGGCGGCAGGTTCTCGCGCATCAGCACGTAGCCGAGCGCGACCGAATCGAGGTTCGACGAGTGGGTCGGGACCAGCACCAGCGTGCCGATCTGGGCCAGCCGGCGCAGCTTGTCGAGCGGGCCCTCGGCGGAGATCAGGGCGTCGAGCTGGGCGAAGCCGCCGGCCAGCAGCTGGTTCGGCAGGCCCATCGGGTTCATCACCGCCGTCAGCACGCCGGGGATCAGCCGCGTCGCCAGCTTGTACACCCGCGGGTCGAAGTTACCGGCGATGTCCTCGGCCATGACGCGGGCGATCGCCCGCAGGCTGTCGGCCCGCTCCTCGTCCGACATCTTGCCGAGCCGCTTGACCAGCCGGCGCCACGAGCCCAGCGCCTGGTCGGCCTCGGCGTCGCCCTGCGCCGACAGGCGGCGGATCTCGGCGTGCCCGGCCTCGTTGAGCGCGTACAGCAGCTTCTTCGGATCGGCCGCGAAGTGCTGCTCGGTCCGCCGCACGACCTCGGCGATGATCTGCTCGCGCTCGCCGTTGAAGCGGAAGATCTGCGGGTCACCCGGCTGCGGCCTGGGCCCGAGGATGGCCGGCAGGCGCAGCGGGCGGGACAGCAGGCGGTGCACGAACGAGCGCATGGGCCGGGGGAGCATAACCGGCTCGCGGCGCCGCAACTACTCCCACGGCGTCACGCGGGTGCGTCGGCGCGAGCGCGCCGCCCGTCACCGCGCGGCGAGGGGCTCGCAGTAGAGCGAATAAACCTCGTTGGTGTAGCCGGGATCGCACACGCAGGTGGGCTTGGCGTCGACCGCCACGCACTGGCCGGCCTCGCCGCAGAAGATCCCGCGGCACACGTTGAACTTGTCGTAGCAATAATCGCCGTCGGGGTCGCACACGCTCGTCGGCTCGTTGCACAGCCCGCCGGGCGCGCAGAAGCCTCCGGGCGAGCCCGGCGGCGGCTCCTTCGGGCCCGGACCTTCGTAGCACGCACCGCCGAGCAGCGCGCCCAGCAGCGCCACGCCCAACCACTCGCGAACTCCGTGGTGGCCTGTCGTCACCCGATCAACGTAGCCGCAAAACCGCGCGCATGGGAAGGGCGGCGACGACGGGCCCGCGAACATGGACGGTCGTCGCCGGGCCTCGGGGCCAGGTCGAGGCACTGCGGCACGGAGACCCCGCCGCGCTCCTCGACGGCTATTCCGGGGGTGCTGCTCACAGCTCTGCGGGCCTGGCATTCGCGCCTCGGGCGCGTGTTTTCCTCCGCCGTCGGCCCTGGTACCGTGCCCGGGATGATCGCGCACTCGATCCCGGGACCGGCGCGAAGGCCCGTCCCGAAGCTCGCTGCGGCGTTGCTCGCCGTCACGCTCCCGATCACGACGTTGCCTCTGCCGGCGCTGGCCGGGGATGTCACGCCGGCCAGCGCCGCAGGCGTGCGCAAGACGGTGCAAGATCGCGCCAAGCCGATGCTCTCGAGCGATCCCGGCGGCGCGGCCGAGCTGCTCGCCGGCGAGGCCAAGAAGACCAGCGACCCGGTCCTCTACATCGACGCCGGCGAGGCCTTCCTCGCCGAGGGCGTCGCCGAGCGCGACAAGGCGGCGCTCGAGCGGGCCGTCGAGCACGCCTCGATCGGCATGGACATCGCCGCCTTCCAGCAGGACCCGCGCTGCGACCCGGCCTGGCAGCACCTCGACGCCGGCGAGTTCGACCGCGAGATGACCCGCGGCAAGAAGGTCGTCGAGGACAGCGAGAAGGCCATCGCCGACCTCGACAAGCCCGTGGAGGCCCCGCCGCCGGTCGAGGAGCCGAAGAAGGAGAAGGGCACCCCGCGCGACGGTCGCGGCCTCATCGCCGGCGGCGCGCTGGCGACCGTGGTCGGCGTCGGCGGCCTGGCGATGATCGGCGCCGGCCTGGCGCTCAGCAGCAAGGCGCAGAAGGACGTCGACGCGCTCGACCCCTCGGCCATCGACTTCGACGCCCAGTTCGCCGACATCGACAAGAAGGGCAAGACCGCCAACGTGGTCGCCTACGCCGGCATCGGCGTGGCCGCCGTCGGCCTCGGCGTCGGCATCGCGCTGCTCGCCCTCGGCGTCAAGAAGCGCAAGGCCTACCGCGCCGAGCACGGCGCCGACGAGACCGCGCGCGTCCACGTCGCCCCCGCGCTCGGCTACGGCTACGGCGGCCTCACCCTCGGCGGTCGCTTCTGACCGTGAGGACATTCCCCTTCGACCAGGAACCATCGGCCATGTCCTTCCGTACACCCGCCGTCCTGTCCGTCCTCGCCCTCGCCCTCGCCCTCGGCGCCGCCGCGCCGGCCCGCGCCGCCGCCGCGTGCTCCGACGCCAGCGGGGTGTGCCTGTCCGACGACAAGGCCAAGTGGGAGCCCGACGCGTCGCTGTCGGCCAAGCAGCTCAAGGCCAAGCGCAAGGGCCCCGCCTGCAAGGTCGCGTTCGAGATCGACGGCGGCCGCGGCAGCGTGTTCGTCAACGGCCGCTACGCCGGCACCGCCCCCGACGCCAACCTGTCGCTGCTGCCCGGCAAGCACGACATCCAGGTCCGCGACGGCCAGAAGATCCTCGCCGAGGGCGTGCTCACCGTGCCCAAGACCGGCAGCCTGCAGGTCACCGTCCGCCACGGCTGAGGTCCTTCTTCAAGAGAGGTGAGACCGCGCGAGGCGTGCTCGATCGCGGCAGCCTCCACGGTGCTTCGGCACATCTTCTTTCTCGAAGATGTGAGACCTCGCCGAGGCGTGCTCGATCGCGGCAGCCTCCACGGTGCCACGGCGGATCTTCTCTTCAGAGAGAAGTGGAACCTCGCTGCCGGACCCGCGCGACGGGCAGGCTCCTCGTCGGCGCTCCGCAGCACGGACGTATCCTCAAGGCCAGGTGAAGCTGCACCGGTGTGCCTCCAGAGTCGCAGGTCGTCGGCGTTGATCTGTCCTTTGGAGCAGACCGACGGACCGGAGTAGCTCGCGCGCATCGACCTGTCTTCGCGGCCAGGTCCGTCGTCACGCGGCGCTCGCCGGGCCGATGCGGACGCCGGTCGGACGCGACCGTCACTCGTGACCTGCGCCTCACCTGCGGGCCTCGGAGCGCGCCGGCGCTTCGACTGCGCCGATCGGCCGGATCGGCCTCGCCGTGACACGACCTCGGGCGGCGCGGGCGCACTCGGCTCGCGCACCTCTTTCGCGGGGGGCAGGCGCTCGGCGGACGAGCAGGGACGTGCCGACGCAGCGACCGCGCCCGCCGGCGTCATCTTCGCGGTGTGAACCACCGCTCTCGCGTCCGCCCGCGCGCCCTCGGAGCCGCGACGTCGGTCCTCTGCCTCGCCGCCTGTCCCCCCTCGGAAGGGCAGGCCCTGCGCGGCGCGCCCGGGGTCTCCGTGTTCTCCGCCGAGTTCGCGCTCGACGAGCCGGTCGTCGCCGCCGCCCCGGGGGATGCCCCGGCACTCGGCTTCAGCGGCGACCAGTGCCTCGCCGTGTGGCGCGACTTCCGGACCCTGCGCCCGCAGCTCCGCGGCGCCCGCATCGGCCTCGACGGCGAGCTCCTCGACCCGTCGGGCTTCCTCGTGCGCGACGTCGCCGACAGTTACAGCGTGCCGTCGGTCGCCAGCGACGGCGTCGACTTCATGGTCGTCATGCCCTCGGTCGACGGACCGATCCACGCCACTCGCGTGCTCGCCGACGGCACCGTCCCCGACCTCGACGGCGTCCTGCTCGCCACCGGCGGCTGGCTCGGCGCGCTCGAATTCGACGGCACCGACTTCCTGTACGCCTGGACCGGCGCCCCGGGGCTCCACGTCGCACGCCTGAGTCCTTCGGGGCAGGTCCTCGCCACCGGCGAAGAACCTGTCCTCGCGGACATCTCGCCGAGCTCGCTGGATATCGCCTTCGACTGGCAGCACCACCTCGTGGTGTGGCAGCGCGAGGCCGGCTTCGGCTCCCGCGTCGTCGAGGCCGCCCGTCTCGGGCTCGACGGCACCCTGCTCGATCCTGTGCCCATCACGATCGACCCGTTCAGCGGCATGGCCGGGCCGGTGGTCGCCTTCGACGGCGTCCAGCACGTCGTCGTCTGGGGCCGCAACGTCGAGGGCGATCCGGAACCGGACAAGCTGATGGCCGCGCGCGTCACGTCCGCCGGCGTCGTCCTCGATCCCGGCGGCCTCCTCATCGCCGAATACGACGGCGAGTTCGACGGCTTCTCCCGCATCGACGTCATCGGCAACGGTCTCGGTGCCACCGTGGCGTGGAGTCGCGACGGCTCCGACGACGGCGGCGATTTCTGGCTCGCAGTCGAGACCGCCCGGATCGGCCTCGACGGCGCGATCACGAGGAGTGCTCCGCTCCCCGGGGCCCGCGGCATCGACGTCGCGCTGGCCGGCCACGGCAGCGACGACGCCCTGCTCGCGTGGAGCGCCGGCGGGTCGAGCCCCGACGAAAACTTCGCCCCGATCTTCGGCCTGCGCCTCTCGTCCTCCTCCGGAGCGGCGATCGAGCCGTCTCCGCGGCGGATCTCCGGCCACGCCAACGCCCAGGAGGTGCGCGC
This sequence comes from Nannocystis punicea, assembly GCF_026965555.1. Lineage (GTDB taxonomy): Bacteria > Myxococcota_A > Polyangia > Nannocystales > Nannocystaceae > Nannocystis > Nannocystis punicea. The sequence continues at coordinate 10,170,691 of NZ_CP114040.1, forward strand.
CGCCGCCTCGGACGGCGACGACTTCCTGGTCCTGTGGACCGATACCCGCGACCTCGCCAGCCAGGGCCGCGACCTGTTCGCTACGCGCGTCACGCCTGCGGGCGTGGTGCTGGATCCCGCCGGCATCGCTCTCCCCGGGCACGTCGACGACGTCGACGTGGTGTTCGACGGCCAGAACTACTGGATCATCGGTCTGCAGTACTTCAATGACAGCGACCAACAATCCCGCGCCGTTCGCCTCCGTCCCGACGGCACCATCCTCGATCCAAAGCCGCTCCCTTTGCCCATGTGCGAAGCCTTTCCCGCAGCGGCTCGCGGTGACGCCGGGGTGCTCTTGCTGGGCCCCAGCTGCGAGTACGACCCGCAAGTCGGCTACCATGAGTTCGCCGCGATCCTCCTCGACGGCGCCGGCGCACTCTCATCCGTGCACTGGCTGTCCGAGGGCCCCGACGACTCGATGATCCGCGAGCCCGCTCTGGCGTCGCACGGCGACGGCTTCCTGGCCGCGTGGATCTTCCACGACACGATCTTCGGCCAGCGGCTCGGTCCCACCGGCGCGCCGCTCGGGCCGCGGTTCGTCGTCGTCCCTGCGTCGCCCGGCGTGGCCGTCAGCGACCTCTCGCTGCAGTTCGGCGCCGACGAGTACCTGGTCCTCTGGCAAGACACGCTCGGCCTGCACGCGACCTTCGTCGCGCTCGCGGGCCCGGCAGGGGCCTCGCCGGTCCTGTCGCTGGCGCCGCCCGAGGTGCTGACGGATGGTTGGGGCTGTAGCCGGTTCGCCGGCGCGTGCCCCAAGGCCGTGTTCGCCGACGACCGCTTCCTCGTCACCTGGCGCGCGGGCGCCGGCGGCTCGATGCCGGCGTCGCTCGACCTCGCGGTCGCCGAGCTCGATCCGTCGGGAGCGCTGCGCGGCCCCGTCGCCCTGTCTGCTGCGCCCGAGAGCGAGGGCGCGGCTGTTCTGGCCGTGAACGATCGCGGCGACGTACTCGCCACCTACTCGCGGTTCGTGGCCGACAGCGCCGTCAGCTCTCGCCGGGCCCACGCGCGGATCCTGGCCTCGCCGCCCGACCTCGCCGCCGGCGCGAGCTCGAGCGGCGGCGAGGCGCCGTCGACCAGCGACGAACTCACCACGAGCGCGACGTCCGACCCCACGAGCAGCGGCGAACTGCCGACGACCGGGGGCAGCGACGGCACCGCTGTCCCGACGTCCGGGCCGAGCGAGCCGGTCCCCGACGACCTCGAGACGACCGCCGCCGGCGCCCCGAGCGGCGCCGAGACCTCGGCCGGCGAGCCGCAGCAGTTCGCCAGCAGCGGCTGCTCCCTGCGCCGCGATTCCAGGCCGCCGTGGCTGCTCGCGCTGCTCGCCCCGCTCGCGCGACGCCGGCGTCGCGCGAGCACATGACCCGAAGGACAGGCCGCAATCCTCCCTTCACCCGGCCCGGAAGGACAGGAGGCGGGCGGGCCGCGGCCCCGGATGGACCTCGCGCGGCCGAGCGCCGCGGATCGCTGCCCAGCGCGCGTGTGCCCCTGCGTCACACCCCGTTGATCGCGTCGACCACCGCGAACAGATCGCCGCGCTCGTAGTAATCGACCGCCACGAAGTTGGGGAAATCGCCGCTCGTCTGCATGCACTCGACCACGCGCGCGTGCAGGACCTCGTAGGTGTTGACCTCGATCGCGTTCATCTCGCTCGGCAGGTCGAGCACGCTGTTGACCCAGTGGTTGACGAGGAACAGCGGGTTCTCGGTGCTGCCGCGGTTGAGTTCGCACGAGAAGTCGTCGGGGCTCATGTACGAGTAGGGCGTGTCCCACGCGAGGTCCCACAGGTGGTGGTACCAGGCCGGCGGCGGCCCGCCCTGCTCGGCGGTGACGACCAGGCGGGTGTCGGCGGCGATCATCGCTTCGAGCGTCGGGAACTCGCCGCCCCCGTACACGAACACCCGGTCCTCGAGGTCGAGCGCGGCGTAGTCGGCGGCGATCGCCTCGACGCTGGCCGAGTCCTCGTAGAGGATCGTCACGACTTCGCGCGGGTTGTCGGCCAGGAACGCGGCGATGTCGGCGAGCACCTCGACGTGGGGCGTCTTGCCGTAAGTACATGACCCATGGCACAGGGCCGTCGCGCCCTCGTCGAGGTGGACGTCGAGCATCAGCGCCCGCACCCCGTCGGCGAGCTGGACGGCGACCGTGCGCCGCTGGTTGGCGACCAGTTGGGTGAAGCCCGCGTCCTGCGACGAGTAGCTGTTGTGGGTGCACGGGTAGGCGACCTCGTCGTAGCGGCGCGAGCACAGGGCGACGTGGCCGTTGCAGGCGAGCGCGGGGTCCTCACCGGTCGAGGCCGCGGTCGTCTCTCCGGTCACCTCGGTGGTCACCTCGGTCGGCGATCCGCCAGTCCCTGTCGTCGTCGTCACATCGCCCGTCGATCCGGTCGCGCCCTCCCCGCTGGAGCCGGAGGTGCTCGAGGTCGCCGTCGGACTCTCACCTGCGTCGGTTTCGCTGGCGGATGTCGCCGGCTCACCGGTGCAGGCGACCAGGAGGAGGACGACGAGCGGCGATCGTGGGCTCATCTGCGCAGGATATCCGACGCTCGCCGATCGCTGCACCGCGCGGGCTCGCCCGTCGCAGTTCATCGCGGGAGTGATACGCTGGCGGCACGATGATGAAAGCCTTCCCCTCGCCTACCGACCTCGCTCCCCGTCACGCCCTCGCCGCCGACCTGACGCTCGGCGGCGCCGTGGGGACCCTGTTCGGCCTGCTCGTGGGCCTGTCCGGCTCGACCGCCGTGGCCGCGATCGCGGCGGTGGCGACCGCCCTGGCCGGCTCCGTGGTGGTGCTCCGCGGCTCCGAGACCGCCATCCGTCCCGCCCGCGCCGGCGCGCTGGCCGTGGCCGCGATCGCCTCCCTGGTCTTCGGGACATGGCTTCAACGCCATGACGCGTTCGGCCCGACGCCGGCCGAGGACGTCGCCGCCTGGCAGGCCGCGGGCCTGAGCAAGCGCGACGCGCTGACGGTCACCGCCGGCATGTGGACCGGCACGCCGCTGCAGATGGCGCCCGCCGCCCCGGCCGCCAAGGCCGTCGACAAGAGCAAGCTGACCCCGGCGAAGCGCATGGCCAAGCGCTCGGCCGAGCAGTACTGCGCCGACCTCGAGCGCCGCAAGTACACCCCGACCGAGGAGCTCCGCTCGTGGAAGATGCGCGGCGACTCGTGGCGCCAGGCCGCCCAGTTCGTCGAGACCCTTCCGTGCGGCCTGCGCCTCAAGACGATGAACGAGCTGCGCGCGATCGCCTGCGGCCGCCACTGATTCGCAGGGCCCGCCCAGCTGCGGCCGCACGACCGCCCGACCCGAACGGTCGAGGCCGTGCGGCCGCAAGCATGAGGAAGACCTGCGGCCGCACGAACGCCCCGACCCGAACGGTCGAGGCCGTGCGGCCGCAAGCGTTTGGTCGCCCCGCGAGCCTACCCGGGCCCATCGCCGGCCCTGGCAATCACATGTCCTCAAGGACATGTCACAGCCGGCGCGAGCGACCCGCCCGCGGCTCGGCGGGCGCGAGCACGGACGGCGGTTCCCCGCCGCGCCAGGCGGCAGCGAGCGCGCCGAGGGTGCGGAACGCCTGGTCCTGGCGAAGGTCGAGCTGTTCGCGGCCACGCATGTCGGCGATGTACTCGTCGAGCGTGCGACCGCCACCGGTGATCGCCAGAGCGCCGAGCATGACGTCGATGATCGCCTTCGGATCCTCGATGCGGAGGATGTGCGATTGCGGCAGGACCTCACCCCACTGGCGGAGGATCACGTCGTCGCTGTAGCTGGCGTACACGCCGGCATCGGCAGGGTGTTCGGCGGGCCGCTCCGCAGGGTCGTAGTCGAACTCGAGGATCGTCACCTCACTGTCGACCCCAGTCTCGCCCTTCTCGGAGATCACGCGGGTGAAATGCTCGACCCTGCCGTTGATCTCGACCTCGACGCGGAACTGCGTCGGCCGCTGGTCAGGCTCGTGGAAGCGATAGTTGTGGACGAACACGCGGTAGCGGCCGGCGGGGGCCGAGCCGCGGATCCACTGCACGTTCTCGACCGGCTTGATCGACTCGCCCCGCACGTTCATGTCGACGTCGAGCCAGCCGCCGCACTGGGAACGCTTGTGGGCGTAGTAGATGTGCTCGCCCGACGGCGCGATCACGTGGAGGTCGAGGTCGTTGCGGTTGTCCCAGATCAGCGACGCGCGGATGTCGACGCCTTCGTAGCGGCCGCCGGCCTGGAGGACGCGCTGGCGGATCTCCGCGTCGATGTCGGCGCGCCGCTCCGACATCGACTTCTGCGGGTAGATGAGGAACGTGTGGAACTTGTCCTGCAACTCGCGGAAGATCGTGCGGCTGTCGACGCCGGTCGCGCCTGGCTGCGCGCCGAAGCCGTCGCGCGGGTCGCCGCCGTGGACCGGCTGCGCCTCCGGCATGTCGTGGCCGAGCACGCGCCTCACCTGCTCGGCGCTGACTTGAGGATAGAACCCCTCGTCGCCGAGGAAGAAGAAGTAGCCCTTGGCACCGCGCTCGAGGCACGCGAGCTTGGTGTGGCGGGCGTAGTAGTAGGCCGCGAGCTCGTACGACTCCTGGCCCGAGCCGCCGCCGCCCTCCTCGATCCAGCACTTGCTGAGCGCCTCGTCGAGGCGGTTGTCGGCCTCGAATTGGCCGATCTGGAGCGGCGCCTTGTCGCCGGCGGTCGCGTCACCGATCGCGCAGAAGCTGATCGCGGCGCCGGGCACGTAGCCCTTGAGCTCGATCTGGCCGATGAACAGCGGCAGCTTGGCGTAGATGATGCGGGTGTCGTCGCCGCGCGAGCGCGTCACGTCCATTGCCACCACGATCGGCGTCGGGTTCATGCACTCGCGCACCTTGCCCTGCGCATTGAGCAGCGGGTGCACGCCCCGCGGCCCGTGCGGGCTCGCCTCGCCGCGGTAGGTGAACACGTCGCCGCCGCGCGAGCGCGACTCCCTCGCCACTTCGCCGTCGTAACTTCCGCCGCCCATGTCCGCTCCGGGCGCGCGGAGGATGGTCTTCGGGACAGGTGATGCCCGGGCCGCGCGCCGGCCTGCACGGTAGCGCGGCCGGCTCGACGGCTCAACGGGCGCGAACGCGCCGCCACGCGGTCGGCATCGCGCGGCCGTCCGAGTTTCGAGCGTTCGCTGCGTCCCGCCCACTTCGCCGTCCGCCCGCCGGACCGCGGCGTGCGTGGCTGAGGTCGGCGCGCCCGGACGGGGCGCGACTATAGACAATGACTCTCGGGACAGGTCCGATCTGCCGCCGACTCGCTCCTCGCGCGACCCGGCGGTCGCCGAGATCGCTGAGCTTGCCGAGCAGGCGGTTCACGTCCTGCGTGCGGACCATGCCCTCGCCGCCGAGATCGTGTACGAGGCGTGGCGGGCGAAGTCATCGTGAGCCGGCGGTAGATTCTCGAGCGCGACGGCGCCGTGCGGTCACCGAGGCGTTCGGGCGCGCCGGCCCGGCGCAGCAGGTGCGGGTCGTCGCAGACGTCGACCGCGTCTCGCGGCCTGTCCTGAGGGACATGCACAAAAGTTCAGGGGAACGGCAGCGCCGACACGCCGATCAGCAGCGGGTGGGCGGCGACGATCGCCGCGGCCACCAGCAGGGCCACGCCGGCGCGCCACAGGCCGATCTCGCCGGCCACGAACTGATTGCGGCCGGCGGCGATGGCGGCGAACGGGACGATCGAGGTGGCCGCGGCGTAGCGCTGCCAGCCGACCGGATCGCGACGGGCGCGCTTGCGATCGATGCTGAACATGCCGGCCAGCGCGGGCACTGCGATGGCGATGAACAGCACCAGCGAGGCTGCGTCGCCGTTGGCTGCCGTGTGCGCCGCGGCCCACAGCACGAAGCCCCACAGCATCGGGTGGCGGGTGACTCGCAAGATGCCGCGGGCCGGCGCGGGAGCATGCAGCGCGCGCTCCATGCCGACCGAGGTGGGGTTGGGCGTCGTCAGCGAGCCGACGAGCAGCAGCAGGGCGACCGGCATGACGACCAGCGGCGTCCACAGCGCCGCGTGGCTGGGCACCCACAGGTCGAAGTTGATACCGGGGGCGGCGGCGCTGCGGTACGCCATCACCAGCGCGACCAGGCTGGCGAGCGATAGCAGCGAGAAGATGCCCTGAAAGCCAGGTTCGCGGACCTTGGCGACGATGACGCGCCGCAGCGGTGAACCGGCGACCACGAGGTGGAGCAGGATCCACGCCCCGGCGGTGACGATCAGCGCGCTCAGCTCCGGCGTCATGCCGGTGACTGTCGCACGCCCCGACGGGCGCTAGAAGAGCTTCCAGCCCTTCTTGGCGGGGGCAGCGGGCGCAGCGGGCGCGGCGGGCTTGGGCGCTTCGGGGGGATTTACTGCCTGCGTGTTCGGCGAGGGCACGCGCGGGCCCGAGCCACTCGGCGGCTTGCTGGGCCCGCCGTGCTTGGCGAGCAACGCCCTCGCGCGCGCGAGCAACGGCTGGCCGCGCGCCGGATCGACCATGGCGACGAAGCAGGCGTAGCCGTGCACGGCCGCGAGCACGTCGCCGCCATTGCCCCAGCGCTTGCCCGCGGGGCCGTCCTTCTCGATCTGGAAGAGCGTCGCCCGGAACTTGCGCAGCTCGTCGCGCGGCACCGTCGGCCGGTCGTTGACGACGATGCCGGTGACCTCCTGTCGCCGGCCGCGACGCATCACCCGCGTCTTCTCCGGGTGCACGACGAAGCCCTCGTGCGCGACGATGTCGGCGACCCCGCGCAGCAGCTTGCCGACGCGCTTGCTCTCGGCTGCCTCGCCGCGGCCGCTGAACGTGAGGTCGTCGGCGTAGCGGGTGTAGACGAAGCCGAGCGCCTGGGCGAGGCCGCCGAGGCGGCGGTCGAGGCGGCGGCACAGCAGGTTGGTGATCGCCGGGCTGCACGGCGAGCCCTGCGGCAGGTAGCGCTGGCCGCGGGCCACGAACCACGTGGTACCGTCGAGCGCGACCTCGTCGACGTCGGGCTCGGTGCAGAGCAGCGCCAGCGCGGTCGCTACCGACTCGCTGTAGCCGAGGCGGCGCACTGCGCCCTTCACCCGCGGGAAGGTCACCGTGGGGAAGAAGTCCTTGAGGTCGAAGTTGACGACCACGTCGGCGCCGACGTGGGGCCTGGCGTTGGAGACGATCGAGCGGCCGGCGACGAAGCCGTGGGCGGCGGGGTCGACGGTCAGCTTGGCGAAGATGTGCTCGAGCGCCCACCGCTGGGCCTGCTTGAGGCGGGGCATCGGCGCCGAGATCAGGCGGAAACCGCCTGTCTTTTTGGGCAGGAGGAAGCGGCGGTAGTGGGAGACCCGCGAGACCTTGCGGTTGTAGGCGAGGAAGCGCAGCGCCTTGACCTCGACGCCGATCGCCTTGGCCAGCTCCTCGGCGCCGGCGAGCGGCGGCAGGCCCTCCTTCTTCAGCAGCTCGGCGTCGGATGTCTTTTGGGACATGCCCCCGGAGACATCTTCACCCAGGTGCAGGATCTCGCCAGCCTTGCGGGCCGCCCACTTCTGGGCCCGCTCCTGGCGCTCGCGCTCGCGGCGGGCCTTCGTCTCTTTCTGCTTGCGCCGCGACTCGAGCAGCCGGGCCTTGCGCTGCTCGGCGATCAGGACCTTCTCGTTGTAGAGCTTGCGCGACTTCTCGCGCAGCTCGGCCAGCTGGCGCTCGAGCTCGCCGCGGCGCCGGATCTCCTCGGCCGGGTCGTGCGGCACCGTGCCCTGCGCCGGCCAGAAGCCGAGACGGACCATCTCCTCGAGGATCACCTCCTCCTTGGAGGTGCTGCGGATCCGCTCGTACAGCGCTTCGCGGGATGTCGGTTGGCCGGCCATGATCCAGGCTGTTCCAGAGGCTCGTGAGGGGCGCGTCGGAGGGCGCGTCAGCGGTCGTGCAGCGGCGTGGAGATAGGTGTCATGACAACGGCGAAGACCCGCTACGAAGGCTCAAAGGACTGGACCGCTCAACTCAAGCGGCCCCGGGTAGCCATCGCTCAGTCGCTTCATGGAAGTCACACCGGAATAGCGATGGCTACCCGATGGGCCGCACAGTCAAGAGCGGGCCAGTGAAGCGTGAACGAGCATTTCGCAAGGACGGCGATCCACCGCCCGGGTTGCTAGGCTCGGCCTTCGCCGTTGTCATGACGAAACTGGGTGGGTGATGCGCCTCGTGGGGAGGGAGGATGGCGGACGAAGCGAAGAATCGCGTCAGCGGGAGGGAGCAGGTGGTTCGCGTGAGCTGCCCCGGAGGACAGGTTCAGAGGCCTCCGCCCTGGGCTCGGCGGTGCTGGATCCGCAGGGCCAGTATATGCTCACACGGCCCCTTGTACAGTTTATTTTGCTGGTAGAAGTTGCACGTGCACGACGCGGAAGCGAGCCGTTCGTCGCGGTCGAGCGCGAGCTCGGGCTCGTAGTTGTGTGAGCCGTCGCGGACGCGGCCGCGCAGCACCAGCCCGCCCTCGCCCGAGGGGAGCGCCTGGCGGACCGTGGCATGGTTCTGCTGGACCAGCGCCTGCGCCGAGGCCTCGCGCTCGTTGGCGAACCGCAGCTTGTCCATCGGCAGCGGGTCGCGGCTGAGCTCGCGGACGCGGTAGACCTGCTTGTCGAGGTCGTACATGGCCCGGCCGGCCTGCGTGTACGCGGCGAGGGCCCCGTAGACGGCGCTGGTGTCGAGCTCGAGCTCGCGCGCGAGCGCGTCCGGCTTGTAGAACCAGTGCTTCTTGAGGCCGTCGAACACCCGCCGCTTGGTGAACTCGTCGACGGTGGCGCGGGGGGCCATGAGGTCGAAGTTGCCGGCGGTGGACCAGTCGTTGGCTGTCCAACCGGACAGGCCGAGGGTGAAGTTCATGTCGCCGAGGTCGGCGATGTAGAACGACGGCAGGCCGGTGCCGAGCAGGTGGACGGTGAACTTGCTCGCCAGCTGGATGAGGCGCTCGAGGATGAGGATCCGCCGGCGGCCCCACACGCGGACCTCGTGCTCCTTGTCGCCGCGGAAGATCGAGCGGGGGAACACGATTTCACGGTTCCACGGCTCGAACACGACCTTGACCGGGTGCCCCGGCTTGAGCTTGTACCGCAGGCTGCGCGGGCCGACCTTCTCCTTGTGGCGGCGGAGGACGAAGCACAGGTTGTGCACGTCCATCGGGTGAAGATCGAAGGAGATCGTCGGCAGCGTCATCGCCGAGCTGACCTGCAGGAAGCCGCGCACCCACGAATCGGGCAGGTCGATCTTCAGCTCCTTGAAGTCGTCCTCGGCGGTGGTCTGCACGCCGAAGCCCGACGGGTCGACGCTGAACATCGTCTGCTTGTAGCGGCGGATCTTCTGGAACTCGTCGTAGAGGGCCGCCGAGTAGTCGATGTTGGTGGTGCCGCAGGCGAACTCCTTGACCTGCTTGAACACCTCGTAGCGCGCGCCGAGCCGGCCGTAGGTCGACTCGTCCTGCGAGAAGCACTCGAAGAACACCTCGTCCGGGTGGACCGTGATCACCGGGTCGAGCACGAACCAGGCGTCGCGGTCCTTCTGGTACAGGTAGTCGAAGTAGCGCCGCTTGGCGGTGTAGTAGCCCTGCATGCGGCTCGAGCTGGTGCGGTACAGCCCGTCCAGCTCCTCCTGCATGCGCTTGATCTCGGCGGCGTTGCGCGAGCGCTGCAGCGCGACCTGCTGCCAGTTGACCTGCTCCTGCTTGGCCAGCCACTCCTTGTACTCGGTCTTGTCCTTCGGCTTGAAGCGGAGGTCGGACACGACGACGTCGTGCAGCGCCGAGATCGCCTCGCGGAACTCGAGGCACTTGCCGAGCTCGCCGACGAAGTAGGTCGGCTCGCGCCGCGTGTCGGGCGAGAACGACATGCTGGTCGCCCGCGCCGACGAGTCGACGGCGGTGCTGCCGTGATAGCGGTACTCAAACTCCACGCTGCACCTGTCCCTTCGTCCGCACCGGCGGCTGGCGGATCTCGATCGGCATCGGCACGTCGCCGAAGCGCTGGCGCACCCCGACCATGGCGACGATGCTGGCCGCGCGGTCGCCGATCGCCATCGTCAGGCTCTGCCGCGTCATCAGCTCGGCGACCAGCTGCGCCCCCTCGGGGCTCTTCTCGGCCTCCGCCGTCAGGAAGCGGAACACCCGCGCCTTGGCCACGCGGCCGCGGTTGACCCGCGACAGCACGCCGAGGAAGTACGGCGTCAGCTCGCGCAGGCGCCCCGGCGAGCCGGCCGCGTACTGCTCAAGGTAGTTGGTGGCGAACAGCTGCACGTCGGCCGACGGGTGCTCGCTGAGGCGGCGCAGGTACTCGAGGCCGTGCTCCTCCTGGAAGCAGCGGGTGATCATCTCGCGGCCGAACGCCTGCACGTCGGCGCGCACGGAGTCGGCGATCGCCACCAGGACGTCGGGCGGGAAGTCGGCCGGCTGCAGGCGCTCGCGGAAGAACGCGAACGCGAACGCGCGCGAGTCGTCCCACTTGGCGTCGAGGATCTTGATCGCCTGCGGCAGCTCGCGTCCGATCCGCTCGACGTTGCGCTCGAAGAAGCTCCACGCGGCCTGGCGCACCGCCAGGATCTCGTGGCTCGCCAGGCGCGCCACCTCGCCGACGTCGAGGCTGTCGGGGTCGACGTTGCGCGCCAGCAAGATGCCGCCGAGCTCCTGCGCCGCCGAGGCCTTGGCCCGCAGCAGGCGCATGACGAGGTCCTTGTCGACCGCGCCGAGGGCCTGCTCGAGGTCGGTCTTGAGCAGGCGCAGGACGAAGCTGTGCACGCCCTCGTGGGCCTCCTTGACCAGCAGCGCGCCGATCAGCGGGGCGACGATCGCGGCGGCGAACGCCGGGTCGCGGCTCGCCAGGCGCTGCACCACCGGGCGGATGGCGTCGCGCTGGTCGACGTGGGCCGAGGTCAGGAAGGCCAGGATCAGCGCGCCGCGGTGGACGAGCACGCCGTCGGGCAGCTCGCCGAACAGGCGGATGCCGAGGCTGCGCACCGCCGCGTGCTTGCTCTCGACCGCCAGCGCGGCGACCAGCTGCTCGGGCAGGTCCTCGGGCCGGGTGTCGTGGTTGAGCAGGATGTTGGCCGCCAGCAGCTGGGCGCCCTCGAGCGGGTGGGCGACCAGGTCGACGACGATGTTGAGGCCGACGCCGCGCAGCGGGCGGGCGAACGCCCGCATCAACGTCTCGCCGACGTCGGCGGCGATCGCCGCCGCCTCCGGGGTGTCGGGCAGCGCGAGCACGCCGGCGACGGCCCTGCCGATCAGCGTCGACGCGGCCGCGGCCGGCAGCGGCACGCCCTGCAGCAGGACGCGAGCGTAGGCGCGGGTGTCGGCGTGGGCCGAGAACAGTAGCGCGATCAGCAGGTCGTGGGCGCCGGCGAAGCGGGCCCGGTCGGCGTCGATCCACCCGTGGGCCAGCTTGCGCGCGGCCGGGACGGCGCAGTTGGCGACGGCGGCGATCAGCGCCAGGTCGGGCTCGTCGGGGTTGTAGCGGGCCTTGGCCAGCTCGAAGCCGAGCTGCGCGGTGACCTCGAACGGCCGCTCGAGCAGCATGACGATGCCCTCGACGTCGAGGCCGGCCAGGAACTCCTTGTTGTCGCGGACCGCCCTGACCGCAAATTCATGCACCAAAGTACATGCGCTCTCGGACAGGAGGTGCATGAGGCCCATCGGCACCTGGTCCCAGATCTTCGGGAACGACTCCTCGCGGCTGGCGGGCGCCGGGTCGCCGGGCTTGTAGTTGCCGCGGCAGCGCCAGGTCGCGCCGCGCACCCGCGGCTCGTAGCGCGGGCTGTTGCCGCCGTAGAGGATCGCGTTGAAGGCGTTGTAGGCGGCGAACCGGTCCCAGCGGGTGACCTTGTTCTTGCGCGTGCTGTAGCTGTAGCGCGTGGCCGTCTTGACCTCCTGGCCGTCGGCGTCGGAGAACGGCAGGAGGACGCCGACCGCCATCTTGACGTAGCCCATGGCGTCGCCGGCCTCGGCCAGGCGCCGCAGCGAGCGGAAGGCGCGGCGCCGCAGGTAGTCGCGGGTCTTGCTCGAGTACGCCAGGCGCGAGTCGGTGCGCTTCAGCTCCTTGCCGACGTCGGTCCAGCGGCCGCCGAGGTACATGTTGCGGCGCGAGCCGAAGGTCGCCGGGGTCTTCTCGACGCGGTAGGCGATGAGGCCGAACACCTCGGCGTCGCCGCGGACCTCGGCCATCTTGAGCAGGTGGCGGACGTGGCGGAAGCTGCCGACCTGCAGCGGGATCGTGCGCAGGCCGGCGAGCAGGCCCGGGCGCACGGTGTCGTCGTCGATGCGGTAGAGATCCTCGAGCGCGGCGGTGTCGCCCGCAGCCAGCGCGGCCAGCAGGACCGCGGTGAACGCCTCCGGATCGCCCTTGCTGGCGAACTCCTTCAGCGTCGGCGGCAGGGCGGCGCGCGCCTTCTCGGCCACCGCGGCCCGCAGCTCGTCGCTCCAGCCGCGCAGCATCTCGAGCGTCATGCGCATCACCATGTCGCTCTTGGTCGCGCGCGGGATGAACAGCCGCACCGCCTCGTCGATGCTGCTGGCCTGAAGGCCAGGTTCGTTGCGGGCCCGGGCCAGCGCAGTGAAGGTGTCGGCGTCGCCGCAGCGGGCCAGGGCCCAGGCGATGCAGTAGTCGAGCATCGCGTCGCCGCTGCCGATCAGGCGGATGAGGTGCGGCACCGCCTCGCGCAGGCGGTACTCGCCGGCGCGCCAGACCACCCGCGCCGGCTTCCACGGCTTGCGCCCGCCGCCGCCCTGCAGGCGGGCGAGGATCGCCTCGCCCGGGGTGGTGAAGGCGGGGCTGGCCTTTCGGGCAGGTGCCGCCGCGGCCGCCGTCTCGCTCGGGGTGCCGCCCAGCGTCCGCGCCGCGGCCGCCGCCTCGCTCGACTCGGTGTAGCCCTTGCGCTTCTTCTCGTCGACGAGCTTGGCGAACACCGAGCGCGCGGTGGTCTCGCTGACGGGCGCTTCGGTCTTGGTGCCGTCCTTCAGCGGGCCGCCGCGGCGGCCGAACTGGAAGTTGACGACGAACTTGCCCTTGCTCACCTCACACAGGTCGACGATGTAGACCTTGTCGGAGGAGCCTTCGCGCAGGCCGAGGGAGACGCGACGGATCAACTTCACGGCACTCCCGCTATAGCCCTGACCGGCTTGCACCTGCAAGCAGGTGCGAGCGCCGGCCGAGATCACGCCGGGGACCGACGCGCGCGGCCGCCCGCGCCCGCGAAGACGCCGGAAAACCTCCCCGAGCGGCCCACGAGGCCCCCCCGAGCGGTACTCCGCGCCGGCCCGGCCTGATAAAGTCGCAGGCGATGTCGCGCCCCCGCCTCGCGTCCGTCCTGGCGATCGTCCTCCTGCCCGCGTGCGCCGACGACCCGGCGAGCGGCACCGAGTCCCTGCCCTCCTCGACCAGCAGCACCGGCGACGCCTCGACCGGCACCGGCACCGGCACCGCGGCGCCGACGACGAGCACGAGCTCCACCTCGACCACCGGCGAGGACGAGGAGCCCGCGCTCGAGTACGCCAGGGGGATCCGCCTGACCCGCGCGACGGTGAATCAGGGGGTCCAGCTGGAGATCGTGCGCGACGGCGTCGAGGTGCCCGGCGGCGAGCTGGGGGCCCGCCTGCTGGCCGGGCGCAAGGCGGTGATGCGCGCCGACTGGCTGCTCCACGCCGGGTTCGCGCCGCGCGAGATCATCGGCCGCCTGACCCTGTGGACCCCCGAGGGCGAGACCCGCGTCGACGACTTCAAGGTGATGGTGAGCGGGCCGAGCAACGACGGCGACCTGTTCACCACCTTCTCATGGGAGCTGCCGGCGTCGCTGGTCGGGCCGGGGCTGCAGTACCGCATCGAGGCGCTCGAGCCCGACCCCGCGGCGGCCACCGGCGAGGTCAGCGATCCGCCGCCGCTCCTGCCGCTGGCCGGTCGCGGCACGCTGCAGGTCGAGGACGCGCCGATGGAGATCAAGGTCGAGCTGGTGCCGCTGCAGCACGTCATCAACGGCATGACCTGCACGCCGACCATCACCGACGCCGACGTCGAGGCGATGCAGGTGTGGATGGAGCAGCACAACCCGATCCAGCGCGCGGTCCTGACGGTGCACGCGCCGTGGGAGTACACCGCGACGATCGGCAACGAGCCGAACGGGTTCGTGCCGATCCTGACCAAGCTCAGCGAGCTGCGGGCCGCCGACGCGCCGGCCGACAACGTCTACTACTACGGCCTCATCGAGAGCTGCGACGGCTACCCGCCGGGGCTGCTGGGCCAGGCGGCGGGCATCCCCGACCTGCCCACCAAGGGCTACGCGTACCAGCGCCTGGCGGTCGGTCGCTATCAATCGTCGGGGGCCGGCGCGCGCGACACGTTCGTGCACGAGATCGGCCACACCCAGGGCCTCTATCACGTCCGCTGCAGCGGCGGCGAGGCCGGGGCCGACCCCGAATACCCCTACCCCAACGGTCGGATCGGCCGCTGGGGCTATGGGATCCACGACACCGGGATGCGCTCGCCGACCAGCTTCCGCGACTACATGAGCTACTGCTCGCAGTCGTGGGTGTCCGACTTCGGCTGGGAGAAGACCTTCGATAATATCCGCGAGCTCACGTCGTGGGACGCCGGCGGAGCGCCGCTCGAACCAGTCGCGCGACCGATCGTGGTCGGCACGCTGATGAAGGACGGCAAGTCCCACTGGTACACGACAGTCGGCGAGGTGCCGCTGCGCGGGCGCGCGAGCGACACCTTCGTCGAGTTCGCGGTCGACGGCGCGACCGTGCGCGAGCCGGCCGCGGCGGTGGAGATCCCCGACAGCGACGCGACGATGGTGGTCGCCGCCCTGCCGCCGGGGAGCCTGAGCGGCCTGTCCTTCAAGACAGGCGGCAAGCTGCGCGCCGAGGTCGGCGCGAGCCAGGTCGTGCGCCTGCGCTGAGCGACCATCGCCTGTCCTCGCGGACAGGTACGAGCCGCGCCCGCTCGAGGACTTACGCGATGGTAAAAAAGTACGACGAGCGCAGGCTCAACTTCTTCTACCTCGACCCGTCCCCGGCGGCCATGGCCGCGCTCGTCGAGGAGTTCCTCGCCGAGCTGCCCGGGTGGCAAAAGGCCGCCGAGGAGGGGCCGCCCGCTCAGCGACCGCAGCGCGAGCAGACGATCCTCATCTACATGGCCTTCTTCGTCCACGCCGCGGCGGCCCGGCCGGAGTTCGTCCGCGTCTACGAGCAATTCGTCCGCGAGCGCTTCGAGGAGGCGTCGATGCTGGTGCCGATCCTCCGCGACGTCGGCGACGAGCAGAGCGACGCGGTCCTCCGCGAGATCGGCCAGCGGGACCCCGACCTCGCCGAGGCCATCGACGCCCTGCTCCGCGCGCCGCGCGGGTCGAACGGGGCCGAGCAGCTGCGGGCGCCGATCACCGAGCTGCACCAGCTCGACATGCGCTGGTCTCACTTCTTCGCCACCGGCGAGGCCGCGCCGATCGACGAGCTGCTGCAGCTCCTGACCTGGCCCGACGGCGTGCGCGCCCACCTGAAGGCCAAGCTGCAGCCGAAGACCGGGCTGCTGGCGCGCCTGTCCGGCCGGCGCGCGCGGCGGCGCGAGACGATCCGCGAACTCGCCGAGCTCGGCGTGCGCATCGACCCCGACACCTGCGCGGTGATCAACCGCGACGACCTCGACCGCTTCATCATGATGACCGGCTGTCGCCAGGACGTCGAGCGCTTCAAGGCCGTCAACGCCGCCCTGCCGGCGAAGGTGCCGGCCGAGCCGCTCGTGCGCGCGGCGATGAAGTCGTCGGCGATGTGGTCGCTGGCCGTCAACGGCGCCGAGCACCCCGCCGTCGTGGCGGTCTGCGAGCAGGCCGCCGAGCGCTTCGAGGGCGCGGCCTTGCTCGGGGTGCTGGCGATCCTCGGCCACGCGTACGCGCAGCGCGGCGAGTTCGCGGCGGCCCATCGGGTCACTGCGCGGCACCTCGAGCTCGACCCCGATCGCGTCGATCTGCGGCCGTCGCTGGCCCGCTTCGAGCTCGAGGCGCAGTTCGCCGAGCTGCGCGCGCGCACCGGCGACGGCGGCGGCGAGGCCGTCGCACCCGAGGTGGTCACCGCGGCGCTGACCGCCTGCGCCGCCCGGTTCCGCCGGCCGCCGACGTATCACGCCCGCGTCACCGAATCCGTCCACGGCGAGGACTGGAGCCGCTGCGAGTACCGGGCCCGCTTCGCCGGCCGCGAGCACGAGCACGTGACTCTCGGCCGCTGGAACCGCGAGCACGACGGCCTCGGCGACGAGTGGATCCGCCGCGACAGCGCGACCTACGTGAACCCTGGTCTTTGGGCCAGGTTGCCGGACGAGTGGCGCGACCGCTGCAAGGCCCCCGCGCACGTGCGCGTCGATCCGTTCGCCGCCGTGGCCGCCGGCGGCGCGCCGGTCCGGGCCCACGCGCCGGCCGACTCGCCGCACCTCGTGCTCGCCTGGGAGGTGCCGCGCCTGCCCGGGTTCGAGCCGCCCGGCGACCCGGGCCCGCTGGCGGTGGCGCTGTGGATCGATCACCGCGACGGCTGGATCGCCCACGCGCGCGTCGAGCCGGCGGCGCCCGGCCCCGCGGGGCCCGGGTTCGAGCTCGAGGCGTGGTTCATCGCCGCCGACCCGCCGTTCACGATCGAGGCGCCCGCGGACGCCATCCGGCCGCGCTGAGCTCGCCCGAATGAACCTTCGGGCATGCCCTCTCGGTCATGCCCTCTCGGCCAGGTCCTTCACGACATGCCGCGAAGGACAGGCGAGCTACGGCCGGAACAGGCCGACCCAGCTCTGCGACTCGCCGGCGGCCACCTGCACGCCGCCGAGGTAGGCGGTCGCGTCGGCGCCGACGGCCGCGTCGTAGGCGATGATGTCGGGCGGCAGCAGGTCGGGGCTGGGCGCGCGGTGTCGGACCCGGCAGCGTACCTCGCCGTCGCCGCCGAGGCGGGCCACCCACGCCTCGCGCCACTCGAGCTGGGCCTGCTTGTCCTTGACGCGGAAGCCGCCGGCGAGCACGACCTCGCCGCCGGGGGTGAAGGCCGCGCCGTCGAGCGACCAGCTGTCGCCGTCGTTCTCGTAGTCGGCCAGCGCCCGCTCCCACAGCAGCTCGTTGTCGGGGCCGACCTTGTAGATCCAGAAGTTGGGCACCGCGCCCTGCAGGCGCACCGCCGTGTAGAGCACGTCGCCGGCGGCGTCGACGGAGACCCAGCCGGGGCCGTGGTTGTGCACGCTGCCGTCGGCCAGCGGCGAGAACACCCACTCGGCGGGGCCGCCGTCGCCGGCGAACTTGAGCAGCACCGCCTCGCCGATGTTGTAGTCGACGTACTCGCGGGCGCCGACGTAGATCGAGCCGTCCTCGGCGACGGCCAGGCGGCCGGCGTCGTCGTTGGAGAACATGCCGTTGCCCTCGCCGCTCCACACGGTCGTCCACACCTCGGCGCCGTCGGCCGCGGCCAGCTTGCCGACCCACACGTCGCCGCCGCCGGGCCCCTCGATGACGTCGCCCGCGATCACCACGTCGCCGTCGGGCGCGAGCGCGATCCCGCTGGCGCTGTCATCGCTCGTCGGCTCGGCGCCGTCCTTGTCCATGGTCCAGAGGACATGTCCGTCGGATCCATCCAGCTTGACCGCGCGGACGTCGTTGCCGTCGGCGCCGTCGACCGTGGCCGCGACGTAGACGTGGCCGTCGGCGTCGACGACCCCGTCGACCGGGGTGAGGCGGACGTCGGCGGGGGCGAGCAGGACGTCCCAGGCCGGCTGCGCGTCGGGGTCGTAGCGGATCACCCGCGTGCGCGCGAGGCCGATGGTCTGCATGCCCTCCTCGTCGCTGGTGATCTCCCGCTGGCGCGCGATCGCCACGAAGCCACCGTCGGGCGCCGGCGCGACCGCGACCACCCACAGCTCCGATTCGGCCGAGGGCGCGAGCGCGACGGCCTCGCCGGCCAGGCCGCACGGGACCAGACAGGCGCTGTCGCAGCCGTCGTCGTCGGCGTCGTTGCCGTCGTCGCACTCCTCGTCGGCCTCGAGGTAGCCGTTGCCGCACACGGGCGCGGGCGGGTCGAAGCCCGGGTCGCCGCTGCTGCTGCTCGTGGGGTCGCCGGTGGTCGTCGGCGCCGTCGTGGTGCCGGTGGTCGTGCTCGTGCTCGCGCCGGGCTCGCCGGTGTCGGTCGCGGTGGTGCTGCTGTCGTCGGTCCCGCTCGCGGTGGTCGCGGCGGGGTCGTTGCAGGCGCAGAACAGCGCGAGGAGGACGCCGGAGCGGCGCGTCACGAACGAACCGTACATCGCGGTCAGGATGCCGCACAGTCGCGCTCCGGTGCAACCCGAGCACCGCCCCGCGCGAACGCGACAGGCGCGACCCGGCGCGTGGTGCGGCCCGGGCCCGCCGGCTATCGTCGACGCGAAAGGAGGGTCCGATGAAGACGAAGTCGAAGGTGAAGGCGGGCGGCCTGAACGTCAGCGGGCTGTGACCCGACCCGCGCCACGACGGCGCAGCGAGGGCCCGGCGGCGACGCCCCGGGCCCTTCGTGCGTCCGGAGGAGCATCCGCCGCCCCCGCACGCCGGCGGTCACGCGCGAGGCGTCACGAGCACTCGTTCTTGTCGCACGGCTCGGGCGGCGGGACCGCGTTACCGACCCCGATCGCGCACCAGTCGGGCATGCCTTCGGGGATCCCGAACTCGTTGTAGGGCGACTCGCCCGGCGCCAGCCAGTACGGGTGATCGAGGAAGAAGTCCCACAGCGGGGCGAACGCGGTCTGGCCGGGGTCGACCGGGAACGGCGGCGTCGAGTGGTTGCAGTTGTGGATGCACTCGAGCACGAAGTGGCCGCCGGCCTCGAGGTTCTGCTCGAGGTCCTTCGACGTCTGCTCGAAGTCGATGAGGATGCAGAAGTCGTCGGGGCCGCCCCACAGCACCATCGCCGGCATCTTGTGGGCGGGCGCGGTCCACGGCTTGATCGCGCCGCCTGTCCCTCCGGACAGGGACATGAAGGACGACAGCACGTCGCCACGGCCGCCCGCGAGCTGGCTGGTGAACAGCGCCCCCGCGCTGACGCCGGTCGACGAGACGCACTCCTTGTTGACGTTGAACTGCTCGGCGACGCACGACAGCATGTCGTCGAAGAACTGGAACTCGGCCTGGAGGTCGGCGTCGCTGTCGATCGCGCTGAACGGCCACTTGAACAGCAGGTCGCCGCGCGCCTCGGGGATGACCGCGATGAAGCGCTTCTGGTTGACCGCGTTCTGCACGTCGCCGCGCTCGTAGAAGTCCTGGGCCTCGCCGCCGAGCCAGTGCCACAGGAAGATCACCGGCAGGCGCTCGTCGGGGCTCGCGTCCTCGGGGGCGATGACGAGGAACAGGCGCTCGACGGTGTTGTTGCCGAGCTGCTGCGGCAGGACGTTGAACGCCTGGCCCTCCATGAAGCCGACCTCGAGGGCCGGGCAGGTGCCGCCGTACGCCGCGATGTCCGGGGCGAGGGTGGCGCCGTCGGGCGGGTCGTCGTGGCAGCGGAGGAAGTCGTCGCCGCCGCTGCCCATGTCGGGCTGCGGCGGATCGGCCGTGGTGCTCGTCGGCGGCTCGGAGGTCGACGTCGCGGCGGCCGTGGTCGTCGTCTCGGCCCCGCTCATGCTGCCCTCGCTGCTGCCCTGCGTGGGCTGGGTGGTCGTCGCGTCGGTCGGGCCCGGCGTGCCCGTGCTCGACGTCGGCTCGGACGTCGCGAGCGTCGCCACGTCCGTGTCGCCCACGAGGTCGTCGCCGCAGGCCAGGGCCGCGAGGAGAGGAAGACAGAGGAACCCACGACGCATGATGCCCGCCATCATCGCACGAATCGGAGCGAAATCGCGACGCACCCGCGTTCGCCGACACGGGCCGCGAAGGGCCCATCATCGGGAATCGACGGGCCTGCCTGACGAATCACGGCACTGCCGGGAATCATGCCACTCCGCCCAATGCTCGCCGGCCAGGCGCCGCATTCATGGGTGGGAATCGACGCAGCCCGTCGCGAGTAGTTTAGCGGTGAATGATTCGAGTCGACGACTCCGGACGCTCACCCCCGCGGATCGTCACGCTGCGGACGAGCGGAGCGGCGCCGCCGGGCGGCGCGGGCCAGGGCCCGAAAGCGGCTCGGCCCGCCTGTCGCGGACAGGCGGGCCGACGCGGCTCGCGGGCTCGAGGCCGGGCTTCAGAAGCGCAGGCGGAGCTCGAACTGGGCGCCGATCGGCTGCTGGAACACGGTCTGGACCAGGAAGTTGCCCTGCGGCGGGAGCACGCCGCGCTGGAAGAAGCTGGTCGGCGCGTTCGGGCTCTGCAGCTTGGCGTGCTTGAGGTCGTCGAGGTCACCGCCGGCGATGGCGCGGCCCTGCGAGAACGAGTAGGTCTCGTCGACGCGGAGCACCGCCTTGTTGTTGGTGATGTTGACGAGGCGCGCCGAGACCTCGAGCTCGACCTCGCCGGGCAGCGGGTAGGCGTAGCTGATGCCGACGTTGGCGAAGTAGTTCGGCTCGAGCCGGCCGCCGGCGCCGCGCGGGATGGCGTAGACCAGGAACTGGCCGGGGTAGCGGTTGTTGTCGGCGAACACGCTGATCGGCGTGCCCGACTGGTAGCGGAAGTTGAGGCCGAGGGTCAGGCGGCCGGCCTTCTTGAGGTCGAACGAGTAGTACCCGTCGAACTTGATCTGGTGCGGCCGGTTGTCCCACAGCGGGCCGTAGCTGTTACGGACCAGCTCCGGGATGTCGTAGGTGGCCGTGGTGCCGATGTCGATGGCGCCGGTGTTGCGGTTGACGAAGCCGTCGTAGTTACCGATGAGGCGGCTGTAGATGTAGCTCGCCTGGATCGTCCAGTTCTTGGCGAAGCGCTTGGTGATGTTGAACACCCACGCGTCGTAGTTGCGGACCGGCTTGTTGAACAGCGTGCCGACCTTGGTGTACGCGTCGGCGAGGAAGGTGCAGCGGTTGAGCTCGCGGGCGAGGACGTCGCGCTGCGGGTCGTCGTCGGCCGCCTGGTCGAACTGGTCCTGCAGCTTGGTACAGGCGTCCGTCTGGCGCTGGATGTCGGCGGCCGAGACCGACTCGCCGGGGTTGGCGATGATGAAGTTGAGGCCGCCGTTGGTCGACACGTCCTCGACCGCGCGGCCGAGGCTCTCGTGCTGCCACTTGACGCCGACGAGCAGGTCTTCGATGACCTCCTGCTCGTAGCCGACGACGAACTTCTGGGTGTACATGCCGCGCAGCTTCGGCACGACGGAGCCGGCGGTCAGGCCGGTGGTCGACTGGTTGAAGTCGGTGCACCACTCGGTCGGGTGGCCGTCCTCCGACCGGGCGCGCGCCTCGCCGCCGATGAGCACCGGAGTCGCGCAGTCGGACGCGCGGTAGCTGCGTTGGACGTTGACGAGGCCGCCGAAGGCGCGGTTGTTCAGGATGACCGGCAGCTGCTGGTAGAACCAGCCGTACGACGCGTACAGGCGGCTCTTGCCCTCGTCCGTCCAGTCGTACACGAGGCTGACGCGCGGCGCGACGTTGTCGTTGATGAAGATGTTGCGCTTGCCGAACACGTCCTTCATGTCCTGCATCTCCCAACGCACGCCGGCGTTGAGGTACAGGTTCGACAAGATGGACCACTTGTCCTGGACGAACAGCGCGTAGTTCTGGGTGGTCAGCGTCGAGTTGTAGGCCGAGACGCGGACGCCGGCGCCGATCGGGCTGGCGATCGCGCGCAGGTCCTCCTGCTCGTAGCGGACGCGGCCGAAGCCGAGGGTGCGGCGGTTGTCCGGGTTGTCGGCGTCGACGATGCTGATGCGGTTGTTGTTGACCCGGTTCGGGCTGACGTCGCCGCCGATCAAGTAGTTGTTGGTGGCCGGGTCGTAGCAGTACTCGCCGCCGCCGACAGTGCCGACCGGACAGTTCTGGTAGAAGTCGGGGTCGTTCTGGCCCGAGTAGGCGGTGCTCTGCTTGAGGCGGACGCTGTCGATCTCGGTGCCGTACTTGAGCTGGTGCGCGCCCGCCCGCTTGCCGCTGAGGAAGTGGGTCAGCGCCAGGTTGCCGCCGACGCGGTCCTGCACCGACTGCGAGTAGGTGCCGATGCCGCCCGAGAGCCACGTCCGCGTCGGACAGGTGAGGCCCGGCAGGTTGGCGTTGTTACACGCCTCGTCGACGCCCTGGACCAGGCGCACCGCGCCGTCGCGGTCGAGCAGGTCGTAGAGGTTGCGGCCCTGGCTGTCGGTCTCCTGCGTCAGCGGGACGTTCCGCTGATTCTCGTTGTCGAGCTTCCACGCCTGCTTGTTGCTGAAGCGCGAGTAGTAGATGCCGGCGTCGATCTCGAGCTTGTCGTTGGCGACGCGGCCCTCATAGTCGAGACCGACCTGGGTGCCGTTGAACAGGTCGCTGCCGAAGCTGTTGTTGACGACGCCCGAGCCGACGCGCGAGGCGCCGCCGATGGTCGCGTTCGGGTTGGTGCCGAACGAGTTGGGCTCGGACCCCGCCGGCTGGCGGTAGCTGCGGCGCTGGGTGGTCGGGCCGCCGCCGCCCGACAGGCGCAGGCGGTGCTTCGGGTTGATCTGCCAGTCGAGGGTGGCGAACCAGCCCATGTCGAAGCGGCCGGTCTTGAACCGCTGCTCGGCGAACTTGACCGAGTCGATGTAGTTGCCGTTGGCCGCGCAGTCGTTGGTGCCGTTGTCGTAGGCGCAATCCTCGTAGCCGCCCGAGCGGTCCTTGTCGCGGCGCTTGTAGAACGACTGGATCAGCGAGTTGTTGCGGCCGCCCGGCGACACGCCGACGGCGAAGAACAGCTTGTCCTTGATGATCGGGCCGGACAGGGTGACGACGCCCTGGCCCTCGTAGTTGTTGATCTCGGCCACGCGCAGCGACTCGTCGGTCGCGCTGATGAAGCGCGGCGTGGCGATGCGCGGGGTCATGCGGAACAGCACCGTGCCGCGCAGCTTGTTGCTGCCGCCGATGCGGCGCGCCTTGACGAGACCGCCGCTGGCGCCGCCGAGCTCGGCGTCGAACACGCCCTCGACGACCTCGACCTCGTCGATGAACTCCTGGACGATCGTCGCGCCGACGGTGCCGAACGCCGGGCTGGTGGCGTTCTGGCCGTCGACGACGTACTTCGCCTCGGCGCCGGTCGAACCGCCGAGGCGGATGCCGGCGGCGTCACGGCTGGCGGTCGGCGACATGTCGACCACGGCCGTGAAGTCGCGGCTGGTGCCGCCGACCGGGATGTTGCGCGCCTGCTCCATCTTCACCTTGGTGACCTGGGCGGCGTCGTTGCGCGTCTTGGTCTGGACCTCGATGTCGACGCGGAACTTGAGCTTCGGATCGATCTGGAAGTTGGCGCGCATCTTGGCGCCGGGCAGGACATCCATCGTCTTGTTGACGTTGGCGTCCTGATACAGCACCTGCACCGTGTACTTGCCCTGCGGCAAGTTGCGGAAGGTGTAGAGACCGTCCGCGTTGGTCATCACCTCGCGCGCGCCCTGGAGGCACGTACACTGGATGATGACGAGGGCGCCCGAGATCTTCTGGCCGGTGTTTTGGTCGGTGACGACGCCGCTGATCGTGACGTCGGAGGCCGCCAGCGCGAGGTTGGGGGCCATCGCCGCGACCGCCGGCGGGATGACGACCAGCGGCAGGGACAGCGAGTACTTGAGCAGAGAGCGGCTTGTCTTCACAGGAGGGTGCTCCTTGCGGTCACGGCGAGCGCCTCGGGCATCGGCTTGGATACCAGCGGGGGGTATATCACAACGAAAGCAACACTGAATACGGGAATCTTGCCAAAAGTGCCGCCCCCTCGGGGCCGGACTGCGATCAGACTTCCCCCCCACGGCCGCGAAAACCGCGGGCCTGCGAGACAGCGTCCTGCTTTGAAAACACCAGAGGTCCGTTACAGGTCCACCAGCTCGACGTCCTCGGGCGCGATCGCCTCGCCGAGGAAGACGGCACCGACCCGCGCGAACCGGCCGGGCGCATCGGTGGCGAGGAAGCGGACCCCCGCCTGCCCTGCCCCGCCTTCGCGGGTCCGGTGGCCGGCGCGCAGGTCCGATCGCAGGAGACAATCGACCACGACCTCGGCGGTCGTCTCGGCCGAATCGACCAAGCGGACGCGCGGGCCGACGGCCGCGGCGATCGCCTGGCGCAGGACCGGGAAGTGGGTGCAACCGAGGACCAGACAGTCGAGCGTCGGCCGCTCGCCGACCACGTTCGCGAGGTAGCGCTGCGCCACCGCCTCGGCGACGGGCCCGTCGATCCAGCCCTCCTCGGCGAGCGCGACGAACAGCTGGCACGCGACCGAGACCACGTCGGCGCCCGGACGCACGGCCCGGATCGCCCGCTCGTAGGCGCCGCCGCGGACGGTGCCCTCGGTGGCGATCACGCCGATCAGCCCGCTGGCCGAGGCGGCGCCGGCGGCCGCGGCCCCCGGCTCGATGACGCCGATCACCGGCAGCGGGGCGAACACCGCCGCGAGGTGACCGAGAGCGACCGACGAGGCGGTGTTGCAGGCCACGACGAGCAGCTTGATCCCGCGGCCGACCAGGACGCGGGTGGCCTGCTCGGCGTATCGCGTGACCGTCTCGCCGCTCTTGGTGCCGTACGGCAGGCGCGCCGTGTCGCCGAGATATATGAATCGCTCGTCTGGTAATGCGGACCGCAGGGCCCGCAGTACCGTGAGTCCGCCGACGCCGGAGTCGAACACGCCGATCGGTAGATCGGCCGCAGTCGCTGCGGGTGCGGACGCCTCGGCTCGCGACCCGCTCACGCTAGCCTCGAGCGAGGATGTTCTTGGCGATCACCATCCGCTGGACCTGCGAGGTGCCCTCGTAGATCTGCATCAGCTTGGCGTCGCGGTAGATCTTCTCGACCGGGTACTCGCGCGTGTAACCGTAGCCGCCGAACACCTGCACCGCGTCCGCGGCGCACTTCACGACGCTGTCGGCGCCGACGCACTTGGCGATCGCGCTGGTGGTGGTGCGACGGATGCCCTTGTCGACCTCCCACGCGGCCTTGTTGTAGAGGAGGCGCGTGGTCTCGTAGGCCATCGCCATCTCGGCGATCATGAACTGGATCGCCTGGTGCTCGGCGATCGGCTTGCCGAAGGTCTTGCGCTCCTTGGCGTAGCGGGCCGACTCGTCGAGGCAGCGGCGGATCATGCCGGCGCACTGCGAGCCGATCATCGGCCGCGAGCGGTCGAACACCTCCATCGCCACGTAGAAGCCCTTGCCCGGCTCGCCGATGATGTCGGCGTCGGTCAGCGGCACGTCCTCGAAGATCACGTCGCAGGTCTCGGAGGCGCGCTGGCCGAGCTTCTTCTCTTTCTTGCCGATGCTGATGCCGGGGCGCTCGCGGTCGACGACGAAGGCAGTGATGCCGCGGTGACCGAGCGCCGGGTCGAGGGTGGCGAAGCCGGTGAAGATGCTGGCGTGGCCGGCGTTGGTGATCCACCGCTTCTGGCCGGTGAGGCGCCAGCCGTTGCCGTCGCGCACGAGGCGGGTCTTCATCGACGCCACGTCGGAGCCGGCCTCGGGCTCGCTGCAGGCGTAGCTGATGAAGATGAACTCCTCGGTCAGCCGGCGCAGGTGCTTCTGCTTCTGCTCCTCGCTGCCGGCGACCAGCAGCGGCAGCGCGCCGAGGTGGTTGCACATCACGCTGGTGGCGACGGCGGCGCAGCCGTACGCGAGCTCCTCGGAGACGATGCAGCCGTCGAGGGTGTGGTAGCCGAGGCCGCCGTACTCCTCGGGGATCTCGATGTTCATCAGGCCGAGGTCGAACGCGGCCTTGAACACGTCGACGGGGAACTTCTCCGACTCGTCATACTCGTGCGCGACCGGGATGACGGCTTCGCGCGTGAATTTGCGCGCGGTCTGGATGAGGGCGTTCTGCTCGTCGGTGTACGTCGGGTCGAACACGGCGCCCCCGCATACCACGGCCTCACAAGCGACGCCAGCGTCACGGGGGCGCGTCGCCGCTGCGCGGCGGTTCGTGAGTCGGCTCCGACCTGGCCCTTCGGGCAGCTCCGCGTCGGGCCGCGAGCTCGCGGTCGGCGGCGCTGCTGACGGCGGCTCGACCGCCGAGGATGTACCCGATCAGCACCCCGAGGAGGAACACGCCCGGGATGTACAGGAAGTGCCCGAGCGTCACGCCCCGGGCCCTCCGCGGGCCGCGGGCCGGTCCAGCGCCTGCCGCAGGGCGTCGACGTCGGCGCGCAGCCGCGCCGACCGACGCCACAGGAACAGGCCGTAGGCGGCGAAGATGGCCCACAGGATGCCGTAGGCCCAGACGATGTGCTGGTAGTCGCTGGCGGTCTTGGCCGCGGCCTTGTCCTCGAGGGCGGCGAGGATCTCCTTCTCCTCGCGGCTCGTGCCGACCGCGGGCACGTAGTCACCGCCGTCGGCCGGCGCGGGCGCTGCCTCGAAGACGAGGCCGGTGATCAGGACGGGCGGAGCGATCGGTGTCATGCGCGAGAGTCCTCCAGGCGGACGTAGGCGTCGTCGAGCTCGCCGGCGAGGACGAGCTGACGGGCGCGGATGGCGAACAGGCCGAAGCTGACGAGGAGCAGCGCGCCGAGCCCGGGCCAGAAGGTGGCCCACATCTCCGGCGGCAGCTTGGCGACCACGCCGGTGGTCGGGTGCGTGGTCTTCCACAGCTTCACCGCGTAGTAGATGAGCGGCACGTTGACCGCGCCGAAGATCGCCAGCGCCGCGGCCAGCCGCTCCGACGCGTGCTGGCCGAAGTGGCGCAGCAGCAGGTAGGCCGCGATCACCAGCCACAACAAGGCGGTGGTGACCTGGCGGGCGTCGCCGGTCCACGGGGTGCCCCAAGTGGCGTGCCCCCAGATCGGGCCGGTCAGCATGACGCCGAGGCCGCCGAGGAACCCGATCTCGGCCGACGCCAGGGCCACCGCCGCGGCCGTGCGCGAGCGCCGGCGCAGCTGCACGTAGGCGGCGACGCCGGAGATCACCGCCATCAGCATGCACAGCCAGCCCATCGGCACGTGGAAGAAGAAGATCTTGAACGCGGTGCCCATGGTCCGCTCGTTGGGCGTGTGCAGGAACACCCGCTGGACGCTGTAGACCGCCAGAGGCGCGGCGGCCAGGAACAGCAAGGGGACCACGAGCTCGGACTTCCGCTTCATCGGGGCTCCTCTCGGCCGGCGGCGCGCAGTCGTTCGCGCGCGTGCTGCCGCGCCGCCTGGGCCGTGCGGGCCGGCGCGGCTCCCACGAGCACCGGCTCGAACAGCAGCGCGCCGACGCCGAGCAAGATGACGTCGAGCGCGGCCATCTGGCCGAGGTAGCTCGGGAGGTTGGGGTTGTTGTCGAGCAGCGCGCGGGTCGTCACCAGCCCGAACATCAGCACCGGGGTGGTGACCGGGTAGAGGATCACCGCCAGCAGCATGTTCTTGCCGCCGCCCCCCGCCAGCCCGGCGGCGAACAGGGTGCCGATGGCGACGTAGCCGAGGCAGCCGAGGACCACGAGCGTGGCTGTCTCGAGGGGCATGTCCAAAAAGACCTGTCCCGCGGGGAACATCGAGGCCAGCCCCGGCACCAGCAGCGCGCAGCAGACCAGCAGCACCAGCAGGGTCGAGCCGGCCTTGGCGACGTAGATCGCGGTGCGCTCGACCGGCGCGACCAGCAGCGCCCGCAAGGTGTCGGCCTCGCGCTCGCGGTCGAAGGCGCGGGTCAAGGTGATCGAGCCGACGAACGCGACCGTGAGCCACAACAGGCCCGGCACCGCCGGCAAGGTGTGCTTCTTCTCCAGCGCCGCGAACGACAGGTAGAACATGCCGAGCACGACCAGAGTGAAGAAGGTCGAGGTCAGGACCAGCTCGAGGTCGCGCAGCTCCTGGCGCAGCTCGCTGCGGAGGAGGAGCAGGCTCTGGCGGAGCACACGCACGCGCGCCAGGTGTAGCACAGGGGCGGCGGGCGGCGGAACCGGGCCGATGCGGTCCCTGCGGCCCGCGGACGCGGCTCAGGCGGCGGCGTGATCGTCGGGGCCGACGGCGGCGAGGACGTCGCTTGCGCGGGCGGCGAAGCCGGCCGGGTCGTCGCCGCCGCGCTCGACCTCGCGGACGATCGCGCCCGCGTCGAGCAACACCAGGCGATCGCACACCCGCAGCAGCGTGCCCTGGTCGTGGGAGCTGAGCAGGATCGCCGCGCCGCGGTCGCGCTCGGCCACCAGCGCCCCGGCCAGCTGCGACCGCCCGCGGGCGTCGAGCGCGGTGAACGGCTCGTCGAGCAGGAGCAGCTCGGGGTCACCGGCGACCGCCCGCGCCAGCGCGACCCGCTGGGCCATGCCGCGCGAGAAGGTCGAGACCGGCCGATCGAGGGCGTCGTCGGCCAGACCCAGGCCGCGGAGGACGGCGTCGGCTGGCCGCGAGGACAGGCCGGCCGCGCGCCGCAGCTCGGCGTACAGCTCGAGGTTGGCGCGCGCGCCGAGCCCCGGGTACAGCTGCGGCGCGTGGGCGACGTAGGCCAGGCGCGCGCGCAGCTCGAGGTCGATGTCGCCGACCACGCGCTCGCCGAAGCGGCGCTCGCCGCCGTCGGGCTGCAGCAGGCCGGCGAGGATCAGGAACAGGGTGGTCTTGCCGGCCCCGTTGGCGCCGACGAGGCCGGTGATGCTGCCGGCGCGCAGCTCGAGGTCGACGCCGCGGAGCACGACCTTGCGGCCGAACCGCTGGGAGATCGATCTCAGCACGACCGGGGTGATCGGCTCGCGCGCGCGGCTCATGCCTTGTCCTGCCACGCGGCGCCCGGGTCGGCGTGGCGCGG
The DNA here is from genome assembly GCF_026965555.1 of Nannocystis punicea. Taxonomy (GTDB): domain Bacteria; phylum Myxococcota_A; class Polyangia; order Nannocystales; family Nannocystaceae; genus Nannocystis; species Nannocystis punicea. Next base: position 10,199,437 of record NZ_CP114040.1, read on the forward strand.
CCGCGAGTCGAGGGCGTCGAGCTGGCAGTAGACCTGGTCGAGGGCGGCGACGATCGGCTCGCGCCGGTCGAGGCTCGCGGCCTCGAGCTTGCGCAGCAGCGACGCCTTGCGCGCCAGCAGGCGGTCGCGCAGGCTGGCGCGCGGGCGCAGGGCGAACGCGAGGCCGCAGGCGAAGGCGACGAACAGGCCGAAGCCGAGGCCGAGCCACTTGTAGGTGCGCGGCCGGGTGACGAGGCCGTCGACCACGAGGTCGTAGGCCTGCCCCTGCGGCATGGCGCCGATCTCGTAGACGTCGAGGTCGACGCGGCTCTCGCCGTTCTCGTGCGGCGGCCGCACCGGCGGCTTCTTGGCGCCCTTGGCGAGCTTGAGGCCGTCGACCACGACGGCGCGGCCGTCGACGATCGGGAACGGCGCGGCCCAGCGGATCTCGGCGGTGCCGTCGTGCTCGAGCAAGTAGGCGGTCGAGAGGTCGATCAGCTCGCCCGGCGGCAACGGCCCGGTGATGGTGGTGAACGGCGCCTCCGCGTCGTGCTCGAGCACCTGGTCGGCGCGGTCGCGGACGACGAGCCCGGTGGCGCCGTCGGCCGCGTTCAACTTGTAGGGCTTGCCCGGCCAGTAGGCGGCGTCGCCGTCGACGAACACCTGGAACAGGTGGTCGACCCGCGCGAGGTCGTTCTCCATCGACTCGACGCCGAACTGCACCGCCGAGCGCACGCGCGTGAGGTCGGTGGTGATCGGATAGACCCGCATCTCGACGGCGACGCCCATGCGCTCGTCGAGGGTGAAGAAGCTCGACTTCCACGGGGCGCCGGCGTACGAGGCCTCGACGTGGAACAGGCCCTCGTTGCCGACCGGGATGTCGCCGATTCGGGCGACGCCGTCCTCGCCGGTGGCGTCCTCGTAGCGCTTGCTGAAGCCGGTGGTGTCCTGCTTGACGATCGCGACCGGGATGCCGTTGATCGGCTGGTCGTCGGGGCCGACGACGGTGACGCGCACGGTGCCGGGCAAGATCGTCGGCAACGCCCGCGGGCCCATCATCTGCCGCTTCTGCGGCGCGCGCTGGCCGATCACCGCCAGCACCACCGCCATGCCGACGTCCTTGCCGGCGAGCGAGAACGGCTGGCTGCGCTCGGTGCCGCTCGACAGGTCGGCCTCGGCCACCAGAGCGATGTCGGCGGCGAGCTCGTCGAGCCCGGGGAAGCGCGCGGTGCCGCGAGCGTCGCTGACCGCCTCGCGCGTCTCGCTCTTGCCGTCGGGCGCGGTCAAGACCAGCCGCACCTTGACGCCCTCGAGCGGGGTGCCGCCGCGCAGGTCGAGGGTGCCGACCAGCAGCGTGCCCTTCGGCGTGCCGGGGTTGACGAACGCGACGCCCGGCAGCGGCACGTCGGGCTGGGCGGGCGGAGCGGACGGGGCCGTCGCCGGGCCCGCGCCAGGAGCTTGCGGAGCGGCGCTCGCCGAACCTGCCCCTTTGACCAGGAGGACGCGGTAGCCCTGCGCCGGGGTCACGGTGATCGGCTGCGAGCTCTGGCGCTCGCCGTCGAGCTCGGCGCGGGCGACCGCGGTGCCGCCGTTGAAGGCCGAGAGGTCGGCGAAGCTGGCGCGGCCGTCGGCGCCGGCCACGGCGGTGCGCGTCTCGGTCTTGCTGCCGTCCTGCGACTTGAGCTCGAGCTCGACGGTGACGCCCACCGCCGGCTGGCTGAACGAGCCGAGCAGCGCGCGCACGGTGATGGTGCCGGGCTCGGTCTGCGGGTCGGCGCGCGGGATGCCGGACATCGCCCGCGGGTCGATCGGCGGCCCGCCCGGCGGCTGGGCCGAGGCATGTCCCGCGAGACATGTCCCGGCGAACATGAACATCAGGGCAGCTGCCCGCAGCGGCCGACGAAGCAGCGGTCGGCGAAGGACAGTCATGGACCGATCTCTCCCGCGGTCGAAGAGCCGCCGCGGCGCTCCGTGGTCGGGCCGCTCTTGCGGGTGTTGCGTTCGAGCGGGACGCCGCAGTGCTTGCAGAACCTGGCGTCGTTGTCGTTGGGGCCGGTGCACTTGGCGCAGATCCGCGAGGTGCGGTCGAGATCCGGCGAAGAAATCTCCATCAGGTTGCGCGGCGCCTCGCTCACCTCGTCGGTGCTCGCGGGCGCGGGCGTCGGGGCCGCTGCTGCCCCGGGCGCCGCGGGCGCTGACTCGTCGGTGCGCTTGCGGTCGAGGTCGGCGAGCACCTTCTGCAGCTCGGGGTGGAGGTCGCCGCCGCCGTCGAGGGTGCGCATGACCTCGATCGCCCGCACGCGGTAGGTGCCGATCACGGCCTCGAAGTCGGCGGTCGACAGCTTGCCCATGCCGTGGTCGAACTCGAGCTCCTTGATCGCGCGCAGCAGCCGGCGCTTCTCCTCGCGCAGCTCGGACTGGCTGAAGTGGCCGACGCCGCGGCCGACCTGGGCCAGCGAGTCGGGCCGGGCCAGCGCGCGGACCATCGCGTACATGCGGCGCAGCGCGTAGACCAGCGCGGCGCCGGCGGCCGCGAGGGCCAGGGTCGCGTCGTCGATCGGCCCGGCCGCGCCGGCGGCGACGAGCACCAGCACGAACGCGACGAGCGCGAGGCCGGCGGTGAGGAGCGCCGTGCGCGGGATCTTCGGCCCGGTCGCGGCGCGAGCGTCCGTGCTCTGCGGCGCCTCGGTCACGTTCAGGCGTCCTCCCCCGGCCCGTCGCTCTTGCGGGTGCCGACGCAGATCAGCGAGCCCGCGAGCATGACGGCGAAGCCGAACCAGATCCAGTTGACGAGCGGGTTGATGTAGAGGCTCATCTGCGTCCACCCGGTGGACATGTCGACCTCCTGGATCGACACGTACACGTCCTCGCCGAAGGTCATGTAGCGCGAGACCTCGGTGGTCGGCTGCTCGGGCAGCTGGAAGTACCACCAGCGCGCCGGCAGCAGGGTGGTCTTCTGCTCGCCGTCCTTGAGCACGGCGATGTGGGCCGTGATCATCTCCTTCTGCCAGTCCTCGGTCGCGCGCAGGCCGTCGTGCCGGATCACGTAGTCACCGAGCTCGGTGGTGTCGCCGGGGCGCAGCGTGGTCTTGCGCTCGATCTTGTAGGCGTTGCCGGCCCAGCCGAAGAACATCAGCACCACGCCGAGGTGGACGATGTAGCCGCCGTAGCGCCGGCGCGCGCGCAGGACCAGGCCGATCAGCGCGTCGAGGACGCTCTGCGGGCGCTGGCGCCGGCGCAGGGCCACGCCGCGGTAGAACTCCTGGACGATGGTCCAGAAGGTGAAGGCGCACAGGCCGAAGCAGGCCAGGCCCCACGGCGAGCCGAGGCCGAGCGCCAGCAGCACCAGCACCGTCAGCGCGCCGGCCACCAGCGGCCCGAGGAACTGCTTGACCAGGTTGACCTGCGAGGTCTTGCGCCACGCGAGCAGCGGGCCGACGCCGGTCAGCAGCAGCAGCGACAGGCCGAGCGGGCGCATGTAGCGGTTGAAGAACGGCGCGCCGATGGTGACGCGCTCGCCCGGGTCCTGCCAGCCGAGCAGGTCGGGGTAGCGCTCGGCGAGGATCATCCGCCACTCGGTGAAGGTCGGCCACATGGTCGCGCCGAGCACGAAGATCGCGGCGACCAGGAACAGCCAGTTGTTGACCAGGAACGCGAACTCGCGCGACAGCACGCTCTCGAGCTCGCCGCGCGAGCGCAGCAGCGGCAGGCGCCAGATCACCAGGCCGAAGCTGAACAGGACGATCGCCAGCATGAAGCCGCCGAAGGTCCACGCCAGCACCGGGTCGGCGCCGAAGGCGTGCACGCTCTGGACCACGCCGCTGCGGGTCATGAACGTGCCGACGATCGTCAGCAGGAAGCTGACGATCACCAGCGACACGTTCCACACCTTCATCATGCCGCGGCGCTCCTGGATCATGATCGAGTGCAGGAACGCGGTGACGGTGAACCACGGCAGAAGGCCCGCGTTCTCGACCGGGTCCCAGGCCCAGTAGCCGCCCCACCCCAGCTCCTCGTAGGCCCACAGGCCGCCGAGGATGAGGCCGAAGGTCAGGAACATCCACGAGAACAGGGTCCAGCGGCGGACGCTGCGCTGCCACGCGGCGTCGACCTGGCCGGTGATCAGCGCCGCCATGCCGAACGCGTACGGCACCGCCAGCGAGACGTAGCCGAGGTACAGGCTCGGCGGGTGGACGATCATGTACAGGTTCTGCAGCAGCGGGTTCAGGCCCTTGCCCTGCGTGGGGATGTCCAGCAGGTAGACGCCGAACGGGTCCTTGATGAACAGCAGGAGCCCGGCGAAGAACGCGGTGATGACCGAAAGGACAGCCGCGGCGTGGGGCACGAGCTCGCGGTGGCGGTCGCGGTTGGCGTGCAGCGCCAGTGAGGCGAACAGGGTGTGCAGCAGCACCCAGAACAGCATGCTGCCGTCGAGCCCGCCCCAGAACGACGTGATCTTGTAGAACAGCGGCATCGCGGCGTCGCTGGTCTTCTGCACGTACTGGATCGAGTAGTCGCCGGCGACGAACCCGTAGATGATGAGCGACGAGGCGAAGGCCGCCAGGGCGAAGCTGGCGTACGCGCCCTGCAGGCCGGCCTCAATCAGCCGCTCGGAGCGGCGAGCCGCGCCGAGGGCGGAGAAGCCGGCGCTGGCCAGGCTGAGCACGAACAGCAGGAGGATCGAGGCTGTACCGAGGGTGGCGATCGACATGGGGCTGCTCCTTGGGACAGATCAGCGACCGTTCTTGCTCGGGTCGGCCGAGGGCCGCTCCTCGTACTTCGACGGGCACTTGGCGGCCATCTCCTCCGACTCGAAGCGGCCGTCCTGCAGCTCGCCGGTGAGGATGACCTCGCCGCCCTCGGCGAAGGTGTCGGGCACCATGCTGGTGAAGTGGACCGGCATGCGCCGGCCGTCGCGCTCGATGTCGAAGGTGTAGTCGCCGGCCTCGCCCTTCTTCTGCCGGACGGTGCCGGGCACCACGGTGCCGTGGACCTTGATCATGCGGCCGCTGTACATCGCCGGGTTGTCGACGACCTTGTCGACGAAGATGTAGTCGAGCACGCCCTCGCCGCTGCTGGTGCTGACGAGGTAGAACACCGCGCCGCCGACGAAGAGACTGATGAAGACCTTGGACGAGACGGGGAGCGCCATGACGGGGTTAGCCTCCGATGCTGATCATCGCCTTGTCCGGGCCTCCGTGGCCATCCAGGGCGAAAGTGTGGCCCGACTGCTTGGACCCCAGGATCGCGCGTACGCGCGCCGCGAGGGCGACCGGGCCGGCGGATCGCAGGACCGAGCGTAGATCGCCGGCGTCGTCGCGGGCGAGACAATTGTGGAGCGTGCCTGCGGCCGACAGCCGCAGGCGGTTGCACGAGGCGCAGAAGTTCTCGGTCATGGGGGCGATGACGCCGACGCGGCGGCCTGCGTGAGGGCCCGAGGCGACGCGCCAATAGGTCGCAGGGCCGAGGCCGCGCACGCCCTCGCCGCTGTCGCTCACGAGCGGCGCCATGGCCGCGACGGCGATCCGTTCGCGGATCTCGGCAGCCGGCATCAGCTCGCCGGGCACGTACAGGCGGCCGCCCGACATCGGCATGACCTCGATGAAGCGTGGCACGAAGCCCCGCTCCCACGCCCACAGCGCGAGCTCACCGAGCTCGTGGTCGTTGAAGCCGCGGATCGCCACGGTGTTGATCTTGACGCTCTCGAAGCCGGCGCCCTGCGCGGCGTCGAGGCCCGCGAGCACCTCGGCCAGCACGCCGCGGCGGGTGATGGCTGCGAAGCGCTCGGCGTCGAGGCTGTCGAGGCTGACCGTGAGGCCGCGCAGGCCGGCGCGGCGCAGCGGCGCGGCCATCTCGGCGAGGCGCGCGCCGTTGGTGGTGAGGACGACGTCGATCGGGATCGCGGCCAGCGACTCGACCAGCTCGACCAGGCCGCGGCGGACCGTCGGCTCACCGCCGGTGAGGCGCACGCGCTCGACCCCGAGGCCGGCGAACACCTGCACGATCGTCGCGACCTCCTCGAGCGTGAGCAGGTCGGCGCGCGCGAGCCGGTCGATGCCCTCCTCGGGCATGCAGTAGGTGCAGCGGTAGTTGCACCGGTCGGTCAGCGACACTCGCAAGTAGCGGACGCGTCGCGCCTGCGGGTCGACCAGCGGCCCCTCCGACAGCGGAGGCCCCCCGACCGCGGACGGCGGCCGCGCGGTGCGGAGTTGAACCAGGGTCATGCGCGAACAACCTGCTGCGTCACCTTATGTTACCACAGGCGCGAGCAGCGCCCGCCGGGGCCCGAAAGCGGGCCCGGCCACGAAGCTGCCCCGTCTCGGGCGGCTCGTGGCCGGATTCGCCTCGTCTCGCGCGGGACGCGAGCGAGCTCGTGATCACTCTCAGTGCGCAGCGGCCTTGTGCTCGGCCTTGGCGTCGGCCTTGTGCTCGCCGCCGTGGTCGCCGCCGCCGTGACCGCCGCCGTGGGCTTCGATGTCGGCGAGGACCTTGGCGCGCCGCTCGGGCACGTTGTCGACGCCGACGACGAGGCCCTTGCCGGCGTTCTGCTGCTCCTTCCAGCGGACGAACGTCTCCTGCTCGTCGTTGAGGGCGTCACGGCTCTTGAGGTCGAACATCGTGAAGCCGAAGAAGATGCCGACGAAGATGATCGTGCCGAGGAAGACGAACAGGTGGTACTTGTCGTCGTACTTCAGGTGCATGAAGTAGGCGACGACCAGCGACGCCTTGATGAAAGCGACGACCATCGCCACCGTGAGGCTGGCGGGGCCGAGGTCGGCGAACGAGACCGCGAACGTCAGGCCGGTGAGGACGAACAGGGCGCCGATGACGGCGTTGTACGTGCTCATCGGGGAGATGTGCTCGTGGACCTCGTGCGGGTGCTCGACCGGTTGACCGTTGAGGAAGACCTTTGCCATGACAATCAACTCCGGGCGAGGGTCACTTGACCAGGTAGAGGAGCGGGAAGAGGAAGATCCAGATCAGGTCGACGAGGTGCCAGTACAGGCCGGTGTTCTCGATGGCCACGTAGTTCTTGGCGCCGAACTCGCCGCGACCGGCGCGGACGAACATCCACAACATGATGGCGAGGCCGATCGCCACGTGGATGCCGTGGAGGCCGGTCATCATGAAGTAGACGCCGAAGAAGATGTGCGGCAGCCCGTCGATCTCGTAGCCGTGGAGGTGCGCCGTGTAGTACTTGCCCGGCAGCATGCCGTGCTGGAACTTGGCGCTGTACTCGAAGTACTTGACCACCATGAAGATGCAGCCGCACAGGATGGTCAGCACGAGCATCAGGCGCAGCTTCTTGACGTCGCCGAGCTGGATCGAGCGGACCCCGAGGGCCATGGTGTACGACGAGGTCAGCAGGACCACCGTGTTGATGCCGCCGGCCCACTTGCTGAGGTGCTCGTGCGCCTCGAGCACCATCTCCGGGTAGAACATCCGGAGGATGAAGTAGGCGAGGAACAGGCCCGAGAACATCAGGATCTCGGTGGCCAGGAAGAGCCACATCCCGAGCTTCGCCGAGGCCGTCTGCTGGCCCATCGTGTCGAAGTGGTGGGCCAGGTGCGGGTTGTGCTCGTCGTCGTCGTGGGCGGGCGCGTGGGCGTGTTCGTTGCTCATGGCTGCGTACCCCGTGGAACTCGCGTCAAAGAAATCAGTGGTGACCGCCCGCGCCCGACTTGTCGATCTCGGGGAAGTCGTAGGGGCTGCCGTGGATGTGCGGCGTCTCGTGGAAGTTGTGCTCGATCGGCGGGCTCTGGGTCTGCCACTCGAGGCTCACGGCGCCCCACGGGTTCGACGGGGCCTTCTCGCCCTTGAACAGCGAGTGGACCAGGTAGATGAGGGTCCACAGCAGGCCGACCGCGAGGATGTACGAGCCGATGGTCGAGACCTGGTGCATCACCTGGTACTCGGGCAGGTAGGCGTAGTAGCGCCGCGGCATGCCCTGGTGGCCCAGGAAGAACTGGGTCATGAAGGTGACGTTGAAGCCGATGAACACCAGGAGGCAGCCGATCTTGCCGGCCGTCTCGTTGAACATCTTGCCGGTCATCTTCGGCCACCAGTGGTGGAGGCCGCCGATGAAGGCGACGACGGTGCCGCCGACCATGACGTAGTGGAAGTGCGCGACCACGAAGTAGGTGTCGTGGAGGTGCACGTCGATCGCCAGGGTCGACAGCGGCAGGCCGGTCAGGCCGCCGACCGTGAAGGTCCACAGGAACGCCATGCCGTACCAGCAGGCCGTGTTGTACTGGATGCTGCCCTTGTAGAGCGTCGCCACCCAGCTGAAGGTCTTGATCGCGGTCGGCACGCCGACGGCGAAGGTCAGGAAGCTGAACAGCACGCCCGCCAGCTCGGACTGACCCGAGACGAACAGGTGGTGGCCCCACACGACGAACGAGATGACGGCGATGGCGACCGAGGACAGCGCGATGGCCTTGTAGCCGAAGATGTGCTTGCGGCTGTGGACCGTGACGAGCTCGGAGATGATGCCGAAGCCCGGGAGGATCATGATGTAGACGGCCGGGTGGCTGTAGAACCAGAAGAAGTGCTGGAACAGCACCGGGTCGCCGCCCATCGCCGGGTCGAAGATGCCGATCCCGAGCGACCGCTCGATGATGAGCAGCAGCAGCGTGATCGCCAGCACCGGCGTCGCCAGCACCTGGATGACCGCGGTCGAGTAGATCGCCCACACGAACAGCGGCATCCGGTTCCAGTTCATGCCCGGCGCGCGCATCTTGTGCACGGTGACGACGAAGTTCAGGCCGGTGAGGATCGACGAGAAGCCGGCGATGAACACCCCGGTCGTCGCGGTGATCACCGCCGTCCCTGTACTCGTCGAGTACGGCGTGTAGAACGTCCAGCCCGTGTCGAGACCGCTCGTCAAGATGGCGGCGATCAGGAACACCGCGCCCGCCGAGTAGACGTAGAAGCTCAACAGATTGAGCCGCGGGAACGCCACGTCCTTGGCGCCGAGCATCAGCGGCAGCAAGAAGTTCCCCAGCGCCGCCGGCACGCTCGGGATGATGAACAGGAACACCATGATCGCGCCGTGCAGCGTGAAGACCTGGTTATAGGTCTGGGCGCTCATGAAGTCCTGGTCCGGCGTGAACAGCTCGGTGCGCAGGATGATCGCCAGGATGCCGGCGATCAGGAAGAAGAACATCACCGAGGCCAGGTACATCAGGCCGAGCCGCTTGTGGTCGACGGTGACGAGCCAGGACATCAGGCCCCGCTTCGACACCAGGTAGCTCGGCTCGACGGCGGGGTGTGGGTCGTGCGACTGGACAGCACTGGACATGGGAGACTCCGTGGGTGCCGCGGGCGAAGCGTTACTTCTGGGCCTTGATGTAGGCGATGAGCGCGGCGATCTGCTTGTCGTCGAAGCGCCCGGCGAAGCTGGGCATCTGCGGGCTGAAGCCGGACACGATCTTCGCGTTGGGCTCGAGGATCGACTCGCGGATGTAGTTCTCGTCGATGGTCACGGTGCTGCCGTCAGCCAGGGTCTCGGTCCTGCCGAACAGACCCTTGAAGCTCGGACCGGTCTTCACCGTGCCGTCGGTGGTGTGGCAGCTGGCGCAGCCGCCGCGGACGACGACGCGGGCGCCGAAGTCCTCGGCCGACTCGGTGTCGCCCTGCTTGAGCTCGCAGGCCTTGGCCAGGACGGCGTCGTACTCCTCGGCCGCCACGACGTGCACGCGGCCGACCATGCTCGAGTGCTCGTCACCGCAGTACTCGGTGCACATCAGCGGGTAGAGGCCCGGCTTGGTCGCCTCGAACCAGAGCACCGTGTAGCGGCCCGGCACCACGTCCTTCTTCAGGCGGAACGCCGGCAGGTAGAACGAGTGGATGACGTCGACCGAGGTCATCGTCAGGCGCATCGGCTTGCCGACCGGGACGTAGAGGTCGTTGGTCAGCGAGCAGCCCTTCACCTCGGGGTACTCGATCGTCCACGACCACTTCTGGCCGGTGACCCGCACGTCCATCGCGTCCGGCGGCGGCGTCGCCTGCTTCATGAACTCGATCTCGCCCCAGGCGAACAAGATCACGAAGAAGAACGTCGGGATCGCGCTCCAGATGAACTCGAGCTTGCCGTTGTGGGTCAGCGGCGAGGTCTTGGCGTGGCCCTCGGCGGGCTTCTTGTACTTCCACATGAAGTACGCCTGGACCCCGATCATGCCGACGAAGGCGATGCCGCAGAGGATCCAGAAGAAGATGTAGAGCGTGTCGAGCGCCTCGGCGTTGGCCGAAGCCGCCGGCAGGAGGCTCCACGGGGAGTCCGACATCGGCGGCGTGCCCGGGTTCGAGGGCGGCAACGCGGCTTCCGCGGCGGCAGGGGCGATCAAGAGCGAGAAGAGCACGGGTTTACCTCCGCAGGTCCCTGTCAGGCCGTGGCCCGGCGTTCACGCCGCCAGTACACGAGCAGGGCTGTTCCGATCAATAACACAGTCACGGCGCCCGCGATGCGCATGAGACCGAACGCAAACGGGCCGTAGCGACCGAGGGTCGCATCGTAGTGAAAGCAACTGAGGATGAGCCGGTCGATGGTGGTGCCCACCCGACCCTCGCTGGCCTCGATGAGGCCGAACTTCAGGTCGCTGGGGTTGTACGACAGGCCGTAGACGTAGCGGGCGATCTTGCCCTCGGGGGACAGGAACGCGATCACCGCCGGATGCGCGTACTGGTCCTGCTCCGGGTCGTACGTGTACGAAATCCCGAGCTGGGCCGCGAGCAGGCGGATGTTCAGGGCGTCGCCGGTGAGGAACGCCCAGTCGACGTCGTCGCCCCGCCCCAGCGAGTTGAGGTGGTTCTGCCGCTTCGGCCCGGCCACCTCCGGCGTCTCGCGCGGGTCGATGCTGACGGTGAGCACCCGGAAGTGCTCGTCCCCCGCCGTCCAGTCGAGCTTGGCCAGCGCGTCCGTCAGCTCGTTGAGCTGCACGTTGCACAGCACCGGACAGCGGAAGTAGTTCATCGTCACCAGCACCGGCCGCTTGCCGTCGAGGTAGTCACCGAGGGTGACGCGCTTGCCGGTGTGGTCGACGAAGCTCAGGCCGCGATCGACGTCGAGCCCGAGGTGCTCGTCGACGTCGATCGCAGTCATCGCCGGCGCCAGCGCCTGGTTGCTGCCCGCCGGCCGCACGTCGCCGGGAGCGGCGCGCACGGCCGCGGCTGACCCAAAGGCCAGCGCGGCGGAGAGACAGGCTGCGGGGATCCGGCAAGACATGACGAACGACTTCAGTGCGCAGGAGCGGGCGCGGGCGCGGACGGGTTGCTCTTGGCGCCGACCGGCTCGGGCGTGCCGCCCGGGACCGGCTTGGTGCTCTCGGACTGACCCTTGTCGGCGTTGACCGGCATGGCCTCGTCCTTGGTGCCCGGCGGCAGAGCGGCCGGCGGGGTGCCCTCGGCCGGCTTCGCGGCGGCGTCGGCCGGCTTGGCGGCGTCGGTCGGCGTGCCAGCGGGCGCAGCGGCACCCTCGGCCGGGGCAGCGGCGCCCTCGGCCGGGGCAGCAGCGCCCTCGGTCGGCACCGCAGGCGCGGTCCCGTCGGCGGGCGGCGTGCCCTCCGGCGCGGCCGGGGTCGGCGTCGGCGCGGCGGCCTTCTGCCCGCCCGTGGCGACGTCGTCAGGGTGGATCCACCCCGGCGGCGGCGCGAAGGCGCCGAGCTTCTCCGGCTTGGCGAGGATGAGGTCGCGAGCCGAGGCCAGCGGGATGTAGCTGTAGCGGGCCACGACCTTGCCGGTCGCGTCGGTCAGGGTGTCCTCGCCCTGGCCGCGGGTCCGCGTCTCCATGCCCTTGCGGTACTCGGCCAGCAGCGCGGAGCCCTCTTTGCCGCGCTCGGCGTTGAGGTCGCGCGCCTGGTCGTTGAACAGCTGCACGCAGGTGATCAGCGACAGCAGCGTCAGCGCGCCCAGGCCCCAGACGATGTTGAACAGCTCGCGGGTCGGCGGCGCGTCGAGCTCGTGGCCGCCACCGTGTCCGTGGCCGCCGTGGGCGCCGTGCGAATCGTTGTGATGCTCGGTCATGACTGCCTCCGCTCCGCTCAGAAGTTCTCGAACCGGACCGACTCCTCGATCCGCGGGTCGCCGGTGGGCACCAGAGCCTTGCGGCCGAGCGCCCAGGTGAAGGCGGCGATGAACACGCCGGCCACGCCCAGCAGCGCGAGGATGTCGACCGGGCCGATGTGCATGTGCATCACGTGGTCACCGCTCTCCAGCGCGTGGTGGTGCGAACGCACCGGCTGGATCAGCCAGAACATGTCGACCACCTGCATGAACAGGATCCACACCGCGGCCAGCGTCAGCGTGAACGCGTTGCGCTTGACCCCGCGGCGCAGCAGGAAGAAGAACGGGATGAAGAAGCGACCGACGACCAGCAGGAAGGTCAGCGGCAGGAAGTCGTCGGCGATGCGGTAACCGAACCACATCGTCTCTTCCGGGATGTTCGCGTACCAGATCAGGAAGTACTGGCTGAACGCGATGTACGTGTAGAACACCGTGAAGCCGAACAGGAACTTGCCGAGGTCGTGGTAGTGCTCGGTCGTCACCACGCCGCGCAGGTAGCCCGACTTGTGCAGCAGGATGACCGTCAGCGTGATCAGGGCGAACTCGCTGAGGGCGCTGCCGGCGAAGTAGTAGACGCCGAACATGGTCGAGAACCAGTGCGGGTCGAGCGACATCAGCAGGTCGAACGCCGCGAAGCTCAGCGACAGCGCGAACAGCAGCAGCGCCGGCGCGGCCCAGAACCGCATCGAGTGGGCGGCGCGCAGGCCGGCCTCGGGGTTGCCGTCGGAGCCGGTGCTCTTGCCGTAGAAGAACAGCGACAGCACGGTCCAGATGCCGAAGTAGACGAACATGCGGATGCGGAAGAAGCCCTCGTTGAGGTAGGCCTTCTTCGCGTTGAGCATGAAGTCGTGCTCGACGGCGGCGACGTCGGTCCAGTGGTACAGGTCGTGGGCGCCGAGGAAGATGATCGGCAGGCCGAGCAGACACAGCACCGGCAGGGTGATCATCGCGTTCTCGGCGATCCGGCGGACCGCGATCGACCAGCCGGCGCGGACCAGGTGCTGGACGATCGTGAAGAACAGACCGCCCAGGGCAAACGCCAGGAACACCATGTAGCCGACCAGGTACGCGTACCAGAACGCGTGGCTGTCGCCGGCGCTGGTCGCCCAGGCGCCGCCGAGGCTGGCCGCGCCGAGCAGCAGGCCGATGATCGGCATCTTGCGCCACATCGAACCGGCGGGGATGTGGATCTGGTCCGCCGGGAGAACGAACGGCTTGTCGTGAGCGTGGCTCATGGCTACTTGGCCTCCTCGGGCGTGCGCGCGACCTGCAGCGTGCGGACCCACACGGCGATCGCCCAGCGGTCTTGCACCGGGATCTGGGCCGCGTAGGACTGCATGGTGCCCTTGCCGTTGGTGATGACGTCGAAGAAGTGGCCGAGCGGCATGGCCCGGATCTGCGGGTCGTTGAGGTTCTTCGGCGCGACGCTGAAGCCGCCGCCGCGCAGGGTGGCGACGCCCTGGCCGCCGCCCGTGTAGTCGTGGCAGGGCTGGCAGTAGATGTTGTAGCGCTCCTCGCCGCGGGCCATCAGCTCGGTGCTGAGCTTGATCGCCGCCGGGAGGCGGTCGAGCAGGCGGCTGTCGGGGCCGCGGCCGCGGTACAGCTCGTCGTCGTCGTGCAGCTGCCCGACGGCCACGGTGCCGGCCATCGGCAGGCGCGCCGCCCTGCCCTCGCACAGGTGCTTGTTGTGGGCGTTCTTGCAGTCGACGCCGTGGAAGAACTCGTTGACCTCCTGAGCGTCGAAGCGCTGCTGGAAGTCCATGTTCTGGATGAGGTGGACCGGCGGCAGCTCGGACCGGTTGCCCTGACAGCCGGCGGCGCCGACGAGGGCGCAGCCGAGGGCGATGGCCGAAACAGACCCGAAGGGGCTGGGAAGGAGTTTGCGTGCCATGTCAGTCCTCGACCTCCTCGATGTGCAGAGCGCCGGTGCGCTCGAGCAGCTCGCGGGTCTTCTGCGGGTCGTACTTGGGGTCGCGCGCCTCGATGGCGATGAAGAACTTGTCGTCCGTGTGGCGCAGGAACCGCTCGCTGTTGAACAGCGAGTGGTACCACATGGGCAACCGGTTCAGCCCGAGCATGCCGAACACCGCGCCGAAGGCGGAGAACAGCACGCCGAGCTCAAACGTCACCGGCACGAACGCCTGCCAGCTGAAGTACGGCTTGCCGGCGATGACGATCGGGTAGTCGACCGTCGAGGTCCACCACTGCAGCAGCAGGGCCAGCGAGGCGCCCGTCATGCCCATGGCGAACACGATCCACGGCAGCACGCTCGGGCCGAGGCCCATGGCCTTGTCGAGGTTGTGCACCGCGAACGGCGTGTGCGAGTCCCACACCTTGTAGCCCGCGTCGCGGACCTGCTCGCACGCGTGGTAGATGGCCCGAGCCGAGTCGTACTCGGCGAGCAAGCCGTAGGTCTTCTTCTTGAGGAGGGGCTTACTCATGGCTCAGTGGTGCTCCCCGTGCGAACCGCCGTCGCCGTGGTAGTGCGGGTTGGCAATCGACATCACGCTCTTGACCTCGCCGATGGCGACCGTCGGCAAGTAGCGGACGAACAGGCAGAACAGGGTGAAGAAGAGGCCGAAGCTGCCGACCAGGGTCGACACGTCCCACACCGTCGGCGAGTAGTAGTCCCAGCTCGAGGGCAGGAAGTCGTGGTGGAGCGAGGTCACCGTGATGACGAAGCGCTCGAACCACATGCCGATGTTGACGAAGATCGAGAGGATGAACAGCCACACCACCGAGCGCCGGATCCGCCTGATCCAGAAGAACTGCGGGGTGATGACGTTGCAGCTCACCATGATCCAGTAGGCCCACCAGTAGTCGCCGAACAGGCGGTTCTGGAACGCGTAGCTCTCGTACGGGTTGCCCGAGTACCAGGCGATGAAGAACTCCATCCCGTACGCGTAGCCGACCATCGTGCCCGTCAGCAGGATGATCTTCGCCATGTTCTCGAGGTGCTTGATGCCGATGATGTGCTCGAGCTTGAACCAGGCCCGCAGCGGCAGCAGCAGCGTCAACACCATCGCGAAGCCGGAGAAGATGGCGCCGGCGACGAAGTAGGGCGGGAAGATCGTGGTGTGCCAGCCGGGCAGCTGCGACACGGCGAAGTCGAAGGACACGATCGTGTGCACGGAGAGCACCAGCGGCGTGCTCAGACCGGCGAGGATCATGTAGGCCTTCTCGTAGTTGAGCCAGTGCCGCGTGGACCCGCGCCAGCCGAGCGCGAACAGCCCGTAGGCGAAGCGCCGGATCGGCGTCTTGGCCCGGTCGCGCATCGTCGCCAGGTCGGGGATCAGGCCCACGTACCAGAACAGCAGCGAGACCGTGAAGTAGGTCGAGACCGCGAACACGTCCCAGAGGAGCGGGCTGCGGAAGTTCGGCCACATCTCCATCTGGTTCGGCAGCGGCAGCGGCCAGTAGATGAACCACGGGCGGCCGGTGTGGAACGTCGGGAACTGCAGCGCGCAGATGACGGCGAAGATCGTCATCGCCTCCGCGGCGCGGTTGATCGACGTGCGCCACTTCTGGCGGAACAGGAACAAGATCGCCGAGATCAGCGTTCCGGCGTGGCCGATGCCGACCCAGAACACGAAGTTGACGATCGCCCAACCCCACGCCACCGGGTTGTTGAGGCCCCAGATGCCGGTGCCCATGTAGAGCAGGTAGGCGATCGAGATGAGGTACACGCCGAGCAACATCACCGACGGGATGAACGCGATCCACCAGCGGCTGCTGGGGACCTCGATCGGCCGCGCGACGGCCTCCGTCACGTCGTGGAAGGTGACGTTGTCACCGTCGACGAGTTCCTTGCGGCCGGTGATCGGGTCGAGTTCGTCTTGATACTGAGCCATGTGCGTCACCTGGGCTTAGTGCGCCGGGGCGTGGTCGGCCTTGTGCTCGGCGGCTGCGTGCGGGGCAGCAGCCGGAGCAGCAGCGGCGGGCGCCGGAGCGGACGGAGCGAGCTCGGTGTTGGGGTTGCGGATCCGGCCGAGGTACGTGGTGCGCGGCCGCGTGTTGAGGTCGGTGAGGACGCCGTAGTGACGGACGTTGGTGCGGAGCTGCGCGACCCGGGTGGTCGGGTCGGCGACGTCGCCGAACACGATCGCCTGGGAGGCGCACGACTGCTCGCAGGCGACGACGATGACGCCGTCCTTGACGGTGTCCTCGCCCGCGACGTGGGCCTGGATCTTGGCCTCCTGGATGCGCTGGACGCAGTACGAGCACTTCTCGATGACGCCGCGGAAGCGCACCGTGACGTCCGGGTTCTTCTGCATCCACAGCAACTTCTCGTCGTCGCTGTTCATCGGGTCGCGGTTGAAGTTGAAGAAGTTGAAGCGCCGGACCTTGTACGGGCAGTTGTTGGCGCAGTACCGCGTGCCGATGCAGCGGTTGTAGGCCATGTCGTTGAGGCCCTCGGGGCTGTGCGCGGTGGCGGCCACCGGGCACACGTTCTCGCACGGGGCGGTCTCGCAGTGCTGGCACAGCATCGGCTGGACGACCGCGGACGGGTCCTCCTTGGCGCCGCTGTAGTAGCGGTCGAGGCGGATCCAGTGCATCTCGCGGCCGTTGGCCACCTGCGAGCGGCCGACCACCGGGATGTTGTTCTCGGCCTGACAGGCGACGACGCAGGCGCTGCAGCCGTTGCACTTGTTGAGGTCGATGACCATGCCCCACTGCTGCTTGCCGACCAGCGCCGGCGCGCCGAAGTCGGGGTGGGTGTTGTGGTCCCACAGCGAGACCAGCTGCTCGGGCTTCATGAGGTCGCCCTTGATGGCGAACTCGCGGCCGTTGGCCTTGAAGTCCTCGACGGTGGTCTCGCGCACGATCGGGCGCTCGGGGTAGCCGCGGCCCGGGTTCAGCAGGTTCGGGTCCATGTCGTCGCGCGTCGACGCCGTGTCGATCGCCGGCGACAGCGAGCCCCAGTCCTGCGTGGAGTAGATCTTGCGCTGACCGCCGGCCTTGGCCACGTCGCCGCCCTGGAGGAACCAGGGGTTGGCGGCGGACTGCAGCGGGTACACGTCGACGCCGGCGCCGTCGGCGGCGCGGCCGAGGTTCTGCCGGCCGTAGCCGAGCGCGAGCGAGACGGTGTCGTCGGCCTGGCCCGGGGCGATCCAGACCGGGATCTGGACCGACTTGCCGCCCACGGTCACGGTCACGAGGTCGCAGTTCTCGACGCCGAGCTTGCGCGCGGTGGCGATGCTGACGTAGGCCGCGTTGTCCCAGGTCAGCTTGGTCATCGGGTGCGGCAGCTCCTGCAGCCACGCGATGTTGCTGAAGCGACCGTCGGCGACCTTGGGGTCGACGTGGAAGTTGACCTCGAACTTGTTCGCCGTGAAGTCCGCGGCCTTGATCGCCTCGGCGACCTTGGCGTACTCGCGCGGGATCGGGTTCTGGCCGGAGCGCGGGACGCCGTGGGCGACGCCGTCGTGCAGCCAGCGGCGCCAGACCTTGTCGGACCACATGGCGCCGAGCGCCTTCTTCCAGTAACCCTGAACGAGGCTGTAGCCGTCGACCTCGGCGTCGCTGGCGATCCAGGACAGCAGCTCGAGCGCGCTCTTGCTGTTGTGCAGCGGGGCGATCAGCGGCTGGACGATCGAGATGGTCGCGTCGGCGGCCTCGAGGTCGCCCCACGCCTCGAAGTACGTGGTGGCCGGCAGGTGCCACGCGGCCAGCTTGCCGGTCTCGTCGTTGTACTGGCCGTGGTGGATGACGGTGACGGCCTTGAGCTTGCTGGCCAGCTCGAGGTCGCCGGGGGCGTCGTAGGCCGGGTTGCAGTCGATCACCAGGACGGTGTCGACGCCGGCCTGGAACGACCCCGGCAGCGCGCCGATCGGCTCGAGCGCGATCGCGGTGTCGTCGTGGCGCAGGCGGACGCTGCTGCCGACGTTGCCGAGCATGACGTTGATCAGCAGGCCGAGCGCGTGGGCCCACGCGGGCTGACGCTCGCCGACGATCACGAGGCTGTGCGCGTCGCGGGCGTCCTTGGCCGCCAGCAGGTCCTTGGCCAGGACCTTGACGAACTTCTGCTCGGCGTCGGTGAGGGTGACCGCCGGCAGGGCGTCGAGCACCGCCTCGGCGCCGCTCGGGGCCTTGCTGCTGCCCTTGATCTCGCCCGCGAGGGCGACGAGCACCGCGCCGACCTGGCTGGCGCGCATGCGCAGGCGGTGGTCGGCCTGGGCGCCGGTGATGCTGAAGTGCGGCTCGACGACGTAGAGCCGGTTCATGCTGGCGGCGTCGGCCTGCGAGTGGACCTCGCGGCCGGCCGCGAACTCGCGCTGCAGGCGGACGCTGTCCTGCTCGCCGCACAGGAAGTCGCTGTCGGCCGAGAAGATGACGCGCGTGCCGGCGGCGGTGATCTGGCCGCCCGCGCTGCCCTTGCCCTGGATGTGGTAGGTGAAGCGCGTGCCGGCGCCGCACAGCAGCTCGGCGCCGGCGTTGGCGTTGCGCGAGCCGACGACGTCGCCGTCGAACAGGCGGGCCTTGGGGAAGTTGGTGGTGAAGGTCTTGAGCGCCTCGCGCAGCGACGGCGACAGCACCGTCGGCAGCACGACCGCGAGCCCCTCACCCTGCTTGCCGCGCAGCTCCTTGAACTTGGCCCCGAGCTCCGCGGTGACGGTCTCCCAGTCGACCGCTTCCTGCGTCTCGCCGCTGCGCTTCAGCGGGTTCCGCGAGCGCGCCGGGTCGTACAGGCCCATGACGCTGGCCTGGGCCCACGAGTCGGTCGCGCCGAGCGAGCCGCTGTGCCGCGGGTTGCCCTCGACCTTGGTCGGGCGCCCGTCCTGCGACTCCACCAGCAGACCCTGCACGGTGCCGCCGACCTGGTACGCGGTGGCGTAGTAGACCGCCTGGCCGGGGATGGTGTCCTCGGGCCGCTTGCTCAGCGGCACGATGTGCTCGACCGGCTTGCGGATACACCCGGCCGAGGCCAGCGCCGTCGAGGCGCCGACCAGGCCCATGAACTTGCGCCGCGCCAGCGAGGTCGCCGGCACGAAGCTGGTCGCGCCGCCGTCACCGGCCAGCGCGCTCGCGTCCTTGAGGCCCGGGAACTCGTCGTGCTGCGGGGCCAGCGTGCCGTCGTGATCCGCGAGGCTGCGCCAGTATGCCTTGAGGTTGTCGGTGGACTTGGTCATGCGAAAAACCTGTCTGGCGGCGGGTTAGCGGTGGCACCCCGAGCAGTGCTCCGGCGGGTTCACGTCGCGCTTGCGCTTCGGATCCTTGGCGGCGTCGTAGGCCTTGCCGTCGGTGGCGGGGTCCCACGCCATGTTGGTGATCTGGTCGACGGGCCGGAGGTTCGGCTCCGGGTTGCGGTGGCACTCGAGGCACCAACCCATCGACAGCGGCTGCGCCATCTCGACGATCGTCATCTGATCGATGCGACCGTGGCAGGACGAGCAGCCGACGCCCGCCGCGAGGTGCGGCCGGTGATCGAAGAACGCAAAGTCGGGCAGCTGGTGGACGCGCACCCACGGGATCGTCTCACCGGTCTCGGCGCTGTCGCGCACGAGCTTGAGGCGCGGGCTGTCGGTCTTGACCAGCGAGTGGCAGTTCATGCAGGTCGCCGCCGGGGGCACCGCCGCGACCGCGGCGCGCTCGACCGTGTTGTGGCAGTAGCGACAGTCCATGCCCATGTCGCCCGCGTGCAGCTTGTGGCTGAACGGCACCGGCTGGATCGGGCGGTAGCCGACATCCGTGTACTTCGGCGAGAAGTAGTACCAGACGAAGCCCACGAGGCCGGCGAGCGCGAAGGGGCCGAGCACAGCGACGGCGAGCGGGATGTTGTTGGTCCAGCGGGGAAAGATGGCCGGCACTTCAGTTCACCCTCTTCTTAAAAGGTCCAAGGAGGCCGCAGGGACCCCCCGTGCTGGGACGTGTTCGTGGCGCGACATGAAAGCAGCGAGAAACGACCAGGACCCTTGTTTCGCGGCGCACCCTAACAGCACCGCGGGCGCCAGTGCAACAGTCGTGAACGGGCCCGGGGTCGAATGCTCCCGCAAGTTTCGCGGGTGGTCCGTATGGATCGTGATCGACGGGTTCGGCGCCGACGACCGGTGCGACCGCCTGCCTCACTCCGGACCGGTCGAGCACGCAAC
The DNA here is from genome assembly GCF_026965555.1 of Nannocystis punicea. Lineage (GTDB taxonomy): Bacteria > Myxococcota_A > Polyangia > Nannocystales > Nannocystaceae > Nannocystis > Nannocystis punicea. Next base: position 10,219,566 of record NZ_CP114040.1, read on the forward strand.
GCTGCGACGCGTACAGGTGTTCGCAATTCGCCGGTCGGAGCCTCCGCCGGGCGACATGTGCGGAGGCACAAGAGCCCCGCAACGCGATCTCTCGAGCGCCGCCGAGGCGGTCGTACGCAGCGCGGCACGTGTCTGCGCCGCAGGACCGGGTGGGCGCCGATTCGTCGCTCACGGCGCCGTCGCTGCGGGCGCGTCGGCCTTTGGTGCCTCGCGCCAACGCGGTGAGAAGGTCTTGATGTAACTCACCACTGCGCGCACGTCGTCGTCGCGCAGACCACCCCACGCAGGCATGCCCTTGTCGACCCTGCCCTGCTTGATGGTATTGGCGAGGTCGCCGTCGGTCGGTAACTCGTCGCCCGGTGTCGACTTATAAAGGAAGTGCGCCGCGCGGAAGTCTCGCGCCTCGAGGTTGCGCGCCGCGGGGCCCTTGCCGCCGCCGTCGTAGCCGTGACACGAGGCGCAGTAGCGGTTGAAGAGCTTCTGCCCGTGATTGAGGGTCTCGGCGGGGACCTCGACGCCGCCCAGCACCTGCGCCTCGGTGAACGGCGGAGGGCCCGCTTCACAGGCCAGCAACAGGCAGGACGCGGCGAGGGCGAATCGCCGGACCGGCAATCGGGCGACCGCAGTCGCCCTATTGAATTTGATGTTCAATGTCATGAGTCGGAATTGAACACCGTCACGGAGTCCGGTTGCAGCCCCCGCCGGTCCGCTGTCGCATCTCGCGGAGGACGTGCTGAGAGCGGTGGAACACCTCGTCGAGGCCCATCTCGTCGTCGCTGGCGTAGTAGCCGCGGATGTTGCCGTCGCCGTCGATGAGCACGAGCTTGGTGGTGTGCGCGATGTCGATCATGCCGGCCGGGCCGGTCTTCTTGTCCATCGCGCTGGCGAAGCCGCCGACGACCAGCTTCTCCATCGCCGCGAGCGGCCCGGTGACGAAGCGCCAGCGGGTCTCGTCGGCGCCGAGGTGGCCGGCGTAGGTCTTGAGCACCGCGGGCGTGTCGTTCTCCGGGTCGACCGAGAAGCTGACCAGGTCGACGCCCTCGATGCCGTGCTGCGCGTAGCGCTCCTGCAGGCTCAGCATGGCCCGCGAGATCTTCGGGCACGTGCTCGGGCACGAGGTGAAGATCAGGCCGGCCACCCAGACCTTGCCGCGCATCGACTCGGGCGTGAACGGCTGGCCGTCCTGGTCGACCAGCGCGAACGCCGGCAGCTGCGACAGCACCGGCGGCGGATCGGGCACGTGCCGGGTGCACGGGCGCATGGCGGTGACGATCACCAGGCCGACCACGGTGGCGAAGTGCCACGGGTACTGCATGAACTTGCGGCGCAACCAGCCGCCCTCGACCATGCCGGGCAGCTCGGGCTCGCGTTGCTCGGGACCGTCGCTCATCGCAGCACCACGTCGAGCACGAGGGCGACGATCAGCGCCGGGAGGTAGATCAGCGAGGCGAAGAAGAACCGCCGCGCCCACCGCAGCTCGCTGGCGCGGTCGCCGAACGCGACCAGGCCGGTGCAGGCCCAGCCGAGGAAGCCGAGGCTGAGCAGCAGGGCGACCGCGCAGTACAGCGGACCGGTGAGGCCGATCACGCTCGGCAGGACCGAGATCGGCAGCAGCACGATCGACCACAAGAACGCCTGCACGCGCGCGGCCGACTCGCCGCGGACCACCGACACGCAGCGGATGCCGGCCCGCGCGTACTCCTGGCGGCGGAACAGCATGATCGCCAGGAAGTGCGGCATCTGCCACACCAGCAGGATGAGGAACAGCGCCAGGCCGCCGAGGTCGAGCCGGCCGGTCACCGCGGTCCAGCCGAGCAACGGCGGCGCCGCCCCCGGGAAGGCGCCGATCAGCAGCGCCAGCGGGGTGCGGTACTTGAGCGGCGTGTACACCAGCACGTAGCCGACGGTCGCCCACAGCGTGAGCAGCAGGGTCAGCGGGTTGGTGAACAGCGCGAGCGTGACGATCGAGCCGAGCAGCAGCGCGGCGGCGAAACCGAGGCCTGTCGCGGAGGACAGGCGGCGCGCGGCCAGCGGGCGGTCCTTGGTGCGCGCCATCAGCGGGTCCCGCGCCCGCTCGAGCCACATGTTGAACGCGCTGGCGGCCGCGACCGCGAGGCTGGCCCCGACCACGCCGGCGAACCCGGCGGCGAAGCCCGGCGAGCACCAGCCGTCGGCCGGCGTCTCGGCCGGGAACGGCGCGTCGTCGGACTGCAGCGCCAGCCAGGCGGCGCCGGCGGCCGTCAGCGCGCACATGCGGGTCACGCCGGGCTTGGTCAGCTCCCACAGGTCGCGCGCCGGGCTGTGGCGCTTGCGCTTGCGCGAGCTGTCCGCAGGGACATGCTCCGAAAGACCGGTCGTCGGTTCGCCGCTCACAGCTGGACCGCCTCCCCGGCGGTGCGACAGAAGCTGTCGAAGGCGCGGTAGGCGTCGGCGCACGCGCAGTCCTTGGTGCGCTTGCACTGGCTGCCGCGCTCCTTGCAGGTGAGGAACACCCACTTGCCGTCCATGCTCTCGCTGGCGGGCAGCTTGCCGCAGCCCTCCTTGCGGTCCTGGCTCTTGAGGCAGTGGTACATCGCCTGCTTGACGCCGTGGTTGCACATCACCGCGGTCGCGTCGCACTCCTTGTGCCACGCGATCACGGCGTCGATGCAGCCCTCGGCGTCGAGCGACTTGCCCTTCTCTTCCATGATCGGGAACACCGCCTGGACCACCCGCTCGCCGTGGACGTAGGCGCGGTGCATCTGCCACGTCATCAGGCCGCCGAGCGCGAAGACGCCGATCATCACGGTGCGCAGGCTGGGGCCTCGCCACTCCGACCGCGACGGCCGGGCAGAACGGTCAGGGCTTGTCACGGGCGCGACGCTAGCCGCCGGGACCGGGGCGGTCAACGGCGCGGCGACCGGCGGTCGCACCCCTGCGACGCGCTGCGCACGAGGCCGTGTGGATCCTCCTATACACCCGTGCTATGCGGCGGGGCGCGATGCTCGGACACCTCTGGACGATCGGGCCCAACCTGCGTCATCGCCTGCTGCCCCACGCGGCGCCGGCGGCGACGCCGTGGTCGACCACCCTGCACGACCCGCGCGTCGGCCCGGTGCGCCTCACCGGCGCCCTCGCCCGCCTGCCCGGCGCGCGCGAGCTGGTGGTCCTCGTCCACGGCCTCGGCGGGGCCATCGACAGCAGCTACGTGATCAAGGCGGCGCGGGCGGCCGCGGCCGTCGGGCTCGACAGCCTGCGCCTGTCGCTCCGCGGCGCCGACCGCAGCGGCGAGGACTTCTATCACGCGGGTCTGGTCGACGACCTCACCGCGGCGCTCGCCAGCCCTGCGCTCGCCGACTACGACCGCGTGTACGCGATCGGCTTCTCGCTCGGCGGACACATGACCTTGCGCTGGGCGATGGCGCCGACCGACCCGCGGGTGCGAGCGGTCGCCAGCGTGTGCGCCCCGCTCGACCTGGCCGCCGGGTGCGCGGCGATCGATCAGGGGCGCGGCGCCGTGTACCGCGCGCACGTGCTGGCCGGCCTGCGCGAGATCTACGCCGCAGTGGCCGCGCGCAAGCCCGTGCCCACGCCGATGCCGGCGATCCAGGCGCTCACCACCATCCGCGCCTGGGACCGCCTCGCGGTCGTCCCGCGCCACGGCTTCTGCAGCGTCGACGACTACTACGCCAGCGAGAGCGCCGGCCCGCGGCTGCGCGCCCTCGCGCTCCCGAGCCTCATCGTCGCGGCCACCGGCGACCCGATGGTCCCCGCGGCCACCGTGGCGCCGCACCTCCGCGAGCTCCCGAGCCACGTCCACGCGCGGTGGGTCCCGGGGGGTCATGTCGGCTTCCGCGCCGGCCTCGATCTGGGCATGGGCGACGCGCCCGGGCTGGAGCCGCAGGTCCTGGCCTGGCTGCGCCGGCAGTGACCGACTATGCTGCCGCCCCAGCGTCCGCCGTGCAGCCCGCCCAGTCGCTTCCTGGCCCCGCGGGGCCCCGATCCGGGCATTCTGCCGGCGCCGCCGCGGCCGCGTCGTCGGCCGACGACATGACGCAAGGGACAGGTCCCGTGGGACAGCCCGAGCCGAACGCGTTCGCGGCGACCATCCGCGTCGAGCTCGAGACGAGCGCCCAGGACCCGCAGGGCCCCGGCGCGTCCGCGGCGACCATCCGCGTGGCGCTCGGGGCCGGCTCCCAGGGCCAGCAGGGCCCCGGTGCGTCCGCGATTGACATGTCGCTCGCGACATGCCCCAAGGGACAGACACGACCGGGCGTGTCCGCGAGCGACATGTCGCCGAGGACAGGTACGAAGGGGCGGGTCGGCGCGTCCGCGAGTAACATGTCGCTCAGGACAGGCTCCAAGGGCCAGGCGGCCAGGGGCGCCTCGACTGCGCCGGCGGCCCCTGCCGCGGCTCGTCCCGCCCGGCCGCCCGACCTGCTCGCGCCTCACCTGCCGCAGGAGGCCGCGCCGAAGACGCCGCCGCCCGACCTGCTCGCGCCGCACCTGCCGGCGGCGACGCGCCCGCCGAGCCTGCGGCCGCCGGACCTGCTCGCGCCTCACCTGCCGCGAGAGACAGGTCCGAAAGAGCAGGCGGCCGCCGCCCCGGGCCTCGCCCCGCTGTCGGCGCAGTGCCCGGCCTGCAGCCTGCACGCCCTGGTCGCGGTGCACCTGCGCCGGCAGGCCGCGGGCGGGCGCTGGCGTCAGCTCGGCGCGCGCGAGCGACCTGTCCCCGGGGACCTGACCCTCGATACATGTCCCATTTGCTTCGGGGTGTGGCTCGATCAGGGCGAGCTCGACCAACTGGGCGACGCCGACGTCGACCCGGCGTTCCTCAAGACCATGGTGGGCCGCTCGGCCGGGCGCATGTGCCCGCGCGGCCACGGCTTCATGAACGAACACCTGCTGCCGGGCATGCTCAAGACCCCGGTCGACCGCTGCCCGCGCTGCCGCGGCCTGTGGCTCGACGGCGACGAGCGCCACGCCCTCGCCCGCTCGAGCACCCCGTCCGGTCAGGAGGCTCCGGCGGTCCAGCTGGCCAAGCGCGGCGTCATCTGGGCCGCTCAGGTGCTGACCCAGCTGCCCATCGAGGTCGACAATCCGCGGCGCGGGATCCCCTGGGTCGTCCTCGGCCTCGGCGCCCTCCTGCTCGGCTGCTACGTCGCCTCCGTCCTCGGCCTCGTCTACGCCCGCGAGTACGCGCTGGTCGCCGGCGAGGTCGTCCGCCGGCCGCTGCACCTCTACACCGTCCTCACCCACGCGTTCTTCCACGCCGACTGGTTCCACCTCCTCTTCAACCTCTACTTCCTCTACGTGTTCGGCCGGAACGTCGAGCACGTGTTCGGCCGCCGGCGCTTCCTCATCCTGTACTTCGGGGCAGGTCTGTTCGGCGGCCTGCTGCAGCTGCTCCTCACCAGCGCGACCGGCACGCCGGTGATCGGCGCGTCGGGGGCGATCGCCGGGGTGTGCGGCGCCTACCTGGTGATCTTCCCGCGCGCGCGCCTGCTGCAGACCCTGCCGCTGGTGTACGTGCAGCTGAAGATCCCGGCGTGGGTCTACCTCGGCGCGTGGATCGGCTTCCAGGCGGTGATGGCGGCCACCTCGGAGGCGCCGCAGTTCGCCTGGTACGCCCACCTCGGCGGCTTCGCGCTGGGGGCCGCCCTCGCGCCGCCGGTGCTGCGCAGCGTGAGCCGCGAGGTCGGCGAGGCGGTGCGGGTCAAGTCGGCGGCCGCGATCTTCGGCAAGGTCCCGCGCCGCCGCGGGCCGCCGATCGTGGTCCAGCCGGTGCGGAGGTCGACGTGAGCGAGACGTCCGACAGCCAGGCGCCGGCCGACATCGCCGCCACCCTCGCCGGCGACGTCGACGAGCAGACCGCGTCCTCGTCGCCGGCCGAGAGCGAGGCGCGGCGGCTGATCGGCAACATGCCCGAGCGCCTCGGCCGCTACCGCCTGATCGAGCGGCTCGGCAGCGGGGCGATGGGGGTGGTCTACGCGGCCCGCGACGACGCCCTGGCGCGCAAGGTCGCGATCAAGGTCCTGCTCCGCGGGGCGACCGCCGACCCACACGCGCTGCGCCGCCTGGCCCGCGAGGCCCAGGCGATGGCCCGCATCGCCCACCCCAACGTCGTCGTCGTCCACGAGGTCGGCGAGAGCGACGGCCTGCTGTTCGTCGCCATGGAGATGGTCGACGGCGTCACCCTCGACCAGTGGTGCCGCCCGGGCGAGGGCCCGCGGCCCGACTGGCGGGCCCGGCTCGACATGTTCCTTCAGGCAGGTCGGGGACTGGCCGCGGCGCACGAGGCCGGCCTGGTCCACCGCGACTTCAAGCCGAGCAACGTGCTCGTCGACGCCCGCGGGCGCGCGCGCGTCCTCGACTTCGGGCTCGCGCGCATCGACAGCGAGATCGTCGACGCCGCCGCCTCGATCGTCGCCCGCGGCTCGTTCGACGTCGAGCTGACGCGCAGCGGGACGATGCTCGGCACGCCGGCCTACATGCCGCCGGAGCAGTTCGAGGGCCGGGCGGCGACCGCGGTGAGCGACCAGTTCAGCTTCTGCGTCGCGCTCTACGAGACCCTCGCCGGCGTGCGCCCCTTCGCCGGGCGCACCCCCTACGCCCTGCTGCAGACCATCCGCAGCGGCCAGATCCGTCCGCCCCCGCGCGAGGTCGAGGCGCCGGCGGCGGTGTTCACGATCCTGCGGCGCGGCCTCGCCGTCGACCCGGCCCGGCGCTGGCCCGACATGCAGTCGCTGCTGCAGGCGCTCGAGCGGGCGGTGCGGCCGCGGCAGGTGCGACGGGCGACGGTCGTGCTCGGCGTCGCCGCGGCGCTGGCCGGCGGGTTCGGCATCGCCGCGCTGTCGCTCGGCGGCGAGGAGCCGTGCGCCGCGATCCCGGAGCGCATGGTCGGGGTCGCCGACGCGGACCGGCGCGCCGCGGTGCACGCCGCTCTGCTGGCCTCCGGCAAGCCGTACGCCGCCGCGCTCGCCGGCAGCGTCGACGCGGCGCTGACCGACTACGCCGAGGCGTGGTCGCGCGCGGCCGTCGACAATTGCGAGGCGACCCGGGTCGACGGCGACCAGAGCGAGGCGATGCTCGACCTGCGCGCGGCCTGCCTCGACCGCCGCCTCGCCGGCCTCGACGCCGCGGTCGGCCAGCTGCTCACGCTCGACCCCGGCTCGTCGCAGCGCGCGCTCGACCTCGTCGACAACCTCGATCCGCTGGCGCCCTGCGCCGACCGCGAGCGCCTCGGCGCCGCCGTCCCACTGCCGAGCGACCCGGAGGCGCGCGCTCGCCTGGCCGAGGTCGAGCGCGACCGCACCGGCGCGGTGGCGATGCGGGCCGCCGGGCGCACCAAGGAGGCGCTCGCGCTGGCCGAGGCCAGCCGCGCCGGCGCGGCGGAGATCGGCTTCGCGCCGACGCTGGCCGAGATGGCGCTGCTCGTGTCGCGCCTCGAGCTCGAGCTCGGCCAGCACGAGAACGCCGAGGCCCACCTCGCCGAGGCCACCACCGCCGCCGCCGTCGCCGGTCGCGACGACCTGCTGGTCGACGCCTGGCTGGCCACGGTCTGGCAGCACAGCGTCCGCGGCGCCACGCCCGACGTCACGGCCGCGCTCATCCGCACCGCCGAGGTCGCCCTGGCCCGCGCCCGCGAGCCGCCGCGGCTGGCAGTGCTGTTCCACAGCACCGTCGCCCACGCGTACCAGCGGCTGTCGATGAGCGACAAGGCGACCGCGCACTACGACGCCGCGCTCGCGCTGCTCGACTCGCCCGACGTCGGCGAGATGCAGCGCCTGCGGACCCGCTTCAACCGCGCCACCCACCTGGTCGGGACCGACGGCGGCGAGCTGGCCGAGAGCACCCTGCAGGCGGTCCTCGGGGACATCGAGCGCCTGCTCGGGGTCGGCCACCCGATGACCGCGAACGTCCACCACGCGCTGGGCGACCTGGCCGCGAGGCAAGGTCACCTCGAGCGCTCACTGGCCGAGTTCGAGCGGGCGCGGGCGATCAAGCTGGCCGAGTTCGGGCCCGACAACCCGGGGACGATGCTGACGGACGAGCGGGTCGCGACGGCGCTCGAGGGGCTCGAGCGCGAGGACGAGGCGCTCGCGCGCTACGAGGACCTGCTGACGCGCGCGCGCGCGCTGCACGGCGACCGCAACACCACCGTCAGCCGCCTCCTCGGCAACATGGCGTCGCTGCTGCTGCGGCGCGGCGCCGTCGACCTCGCGTTCGCCCGCGCGAGCGAGGCGCTGGCCATCGACGTCGCCTTGCTCGGCGAGGAGCACGCGGACGTCGCCATCCGCCGGGTCCAGCTGGCCGAGGTGCTCGCCCACCGCGGCGAGCACGAGAAGGCGCTGGCCGAGCAGGCGCGGGCCCGCGAGGTGTTCCTCGGCACCCTCGGCCCGGAGCACGAGTTCGTGTCGATCACCTACAGCGCCGCCGGCCTGTCGCTGTCGGCGCTCGGCCGCTACCAGGAGGCCCTGGCCGCGTTCACCAAGGCGCGCGCGCTGCTGGTCGACAAGTTCGGCGCCGCCTACCCCGAGCTGCCGACCCTCGACCTCGCGTTCGGCGAGGCGCTGATCGCCGCCGACCAGGTCGACGAGGGGCTGCAGCGGGCCCAGGACGGCGCCGAGCGGCTGGCCGCGGACAACGGCCCGGACAGCGCCACCGCCCTCCTCGCCCGCGGCCAGCTCGGCAAGTGCCTCCTGCGGGCCCGCCGGCTCGACCGCGCGGTCACCACGCTCGAGGCCGCGGTGCACGACGCCGAGGCGGCCAAGATCGCCGCCCGCGACCTCACGACGCTGCGCCTCGGCCTCGCCGAGGCCCTCCTCGCCCGCGGCGACCGCGAGCGCGTGCGGGCCCTCGCCGGCCCGGCCCTCGCCTCCCTCGCGGCCGACGACCCGCTGCGCGCCGACGCCGAGCGCCTGCTCGCCGGCCAGCGCCCGCGCTGAGCCGCCGAACCGCAATCGCTGGCCGACCGGGGCCCGCCCGCGGCCGAGGCCTGCGAGCGACATGTCCGCATGGACATGTCCCTGAAAACATGCACTCCTCGCCGCGCGGTCTGACGCCTGGAGCCGCGGCCGGCCGCGTTGTGGCGCGGCACCTCGACCTGTGCGACCCTGCGGCCTGGAGTCTAGCGATGCGAACTAAGCTTATGTGGAAGCGAGCCTCGATCCTGGCCGCCGCTGCCTGTGCGGCCTTCACCCTCACCCGATCGCGGCCCGCCGAGGCCTGCGGGGTCAACGGCTGCGACGGTGGCGTGCCCGGGCCGATGCCGGTCAATCAGGACGGCGAGAACGTGCTGTTCGTCCTCAACCCCGGCGAGGTCGAGGTCCACATCCAGATCAGCATCGACCCCAACACCAACGCGCAGAAGTTCGCGTGGCTGATCCCGATCGCCCAGATCCCCGAGTTCGAGGTCGGCTCGCAGCCGCTGTTCGACGCGCTCCTGCAGGCCTCCGTGCCGCAGTACGGCCTCAACCAGAGCTTCGAGCAGTGCGGCGACCAGGGCAACTCGAGCGGCCTGAGCTCGCCGAACGGCGGCACCGACGGCGGCTTCGACAGCGGCACCACCGGCGCCGCCACCACCGGCGCGACCACCGACGATCCGGTGCTCCTCAAGACCACCGCCGGCGCGTTCGAGATCGTCGTGCTGCAGGACAAGACGGTCGCGCCGATCAAGCAGTGGCTGCTCGACAACGACTTCCTGTGGATCGACGGCGCCGACGAGGTGTTCCAGCAGTACCTCGACGACGGCCAGGTGATCGTCGCGCTCAAGCTGACCGGCGGGGCCGACGAGGGCGACGTGCACCCGATCGTCCTCCGCTACCCGTCGGACGAGAACTGCTTCCCGCTGCGGCTGACCCGCTTCTCGTCGGTCCAGGACATGGACATCCGCGTGTTCCTGCTGGCGAACGGCCGCGCCGCGCCGACCAACTACCGCCACGTCCTCGTCAACCCGCTCAAGATCGACTGGTTCAACTTCGCCGCCAACTACAAGGAAGTCATCGGCAAGGCGGTCGACGAGCTGGAGGCCGACGGCCTGGCGTTCGTCACCGAGTACGCCGGCGCGACCAGCATCACCGCCCCGTTCGCCTTCAACGTCTACAACCCGAACTGGAACGAGGCGGTGTTTGGCGGCCTGGCGCCCGAGCAGGTCGTCAACCGCCTCAACGAGCAGGGCCTCACCAACTGCTACGAGCCGGGCTTCTGCTTCTACAACCACCCGCTGATCCGGGGCGTCCTCACCGAGCACCTGCCCGTGCCCGACGGCCTCTCCCCCGAGGAGTTCTACGGCAACCTGGCCGCCTACGTCGACCAGATCGACGTGATGACGTGGGGCGACGGCAGCGCCTTCGCCACGGCCCTGGCCGACCGCATCATCAGCCCCGGCCTGCACGCCCAGGACCTGCTCGACACCTACCCGTACCTGACCCGCATGTACACCGTCATCTCGCCCAACGAGATGATCGCGGACCCGACCTTCCACATCAACCCCGACCTCGAAGACGTCGCCAACGTCCGGATCGCCGGCAACTACAACCTGTGCGACGGCAACAGCGTCATCACCCTGCCCGACGAGCGCGAGATCTTCGTCCCCGACGGCGGCCCGTGGCCCGACTTCATCGGCGAGATGTGGTGGGCCGAGGAGATCAGCCAGGTCGCCCTCAAGGGCAAGCCGATGCACCTCGTCAACAACACCGCCGCGATCAACACCAAGATCGAGGAGTGGAACACCTCGCACGGCTGGCCGCGCAGCACCTCCCCGGACTCCGGCACCGCCGGCAGCACCGGCGGCGACGACGCCGGCTGCGGCTGCAGCAGCGACCAGCCGCACAACGGCGCCGCCCTGCTCGGCGTCGCCGGCCTCGGCCTCCTGGCCCTGCGCCGGCGCCGACGGGGGTAACGCGAGGGACATGCCCGTAAGGGCATGTTTATAAGGACAGGTCGAAGAGGACATGCTCTTGCGGGCATGTCCTTTTGTCACTCTCGGAGCGCCGCGCCGCCTGGCGACGCGGAACCAGCTCTGGCTGCAGCGCCCACCCTCGGCGTGTCCGCGAGACAGCGGCCCCCTCCCCACGGCGGTCCACCTCGACGTGTCCACGACATCGAGGACCTGCGAGCGCGCCTCGACGAGCCCATGCTCGCATGTCCTATCGACCATGTCCCGAGAGTCATGGCCGCTCCCCGCCCTCGCCGGACGAGCAGTGCGAGCGGATGTCGCGGTGGCCCGGGTCGGGCCGAACAGGCGGGTGTGCTCAGGGCTGCTTCGCCGCGACGCCGGCCGGCTGGGCGCTGCCGGCCGGGGCCGCCTGCACCGCCCCGGCCACCGCGGGCGCCGCGGCGGGCGCGCCAGGGACCGCGGGCGCGCCGGGGGCCGGCGTGGTCGTCGGTGCGACGGGTGCGACCGGCGCCGCCATGACCTGCGTCGGCGCGGCCGAGGGCACCACTGCGGGCGGGGTCGCGACCACCGGTGGCGCGGCCGGCGGCGCCCCGGGCTGGGGCGCCGCCGGCAGCGGGCGCGCAGTCGTCGAGGCCGCCCCGCCCATGACCCCGTCGTAATGCCCGAGGTAGCTCCACTCGTGGTCGAACAGCATCGTCGCCACCACGAACTCCCCGGTGGCAGGGCGCACGCGGATCTCGAACGCGTGCCCGTCCTTCGACGGCCGGTCGGCGACGGTCAGGGGGTCGGGGTTGGCGTCCTTGTCGAGGTCGATGTGGCTGAACTGCCCCGGCTTCTTGTTCAGCGCGTCCTGCAGCTTGTCGGGCGTCTTCAGGCGGTTGAAGGTCACCAGCATCGACACCGGCTCGACCGCCAGGTCGGCAGACAGCGGCCGATCCTCGCCGGTCGGCGCCGGCGCGCCGGCCATCGACGCCTTGGTGAAGGTGGCGTCCTCTTTGCCGGACGGGTCGACCGGCTTGCCGCACGCGCCGACGAGGACGGCGAGGACCAGGGCTGCGTTCCGAGCTGTACTTTCGGACATGTGACCTCCGCGAGGGCGCCCCTGAGGGCGAGGAGAGCGCGGCTGGGACAGCGCCGCGGGGCCGGGTTCCAGGCGAGGGCCCGCCCGGCAGTATAACGGGACGGCGGACGCACGGCAGCCGGCGCGCACGCGACCGGGTAAACCGCCTATAATGCCGCCGCCGCCGTGACCTCCGCCGCAGCCTCGCCGCTACCCACCCCCGACGCCCCGCCGACCGCGTGGATCGGCCACACCCTCGACGGCCGCTACCACCTGCGCGACCTGCTCGGCGAGGGCGGCATGGGAGCGGTGTTCACAGCGGAGCACCTCAACCTGCGCAAGCTCGTCGCGGTGAAGATGATCCACGCCGAGTACACGGGCAACGAGGAGATCGCCGAGCGGTTCCGCCGCGAGGCGATGGCGACGGCGCAGATCGAGCACCCCAACGTGGCCAGCGCGATCGACTTCGGCCCGCTGCCCGGCGGCGGCGCGTACCTGGTGACGCAGCTGGTGCGCGGCTCGTCGCTGACCGACATCATCAACCGCGGCCGCATGCGCTGGCAGGCGGTCTGCGACATCGGGGCCCAGATCGCCGACGCGCTCACCGCGGCCCACGCGGCCGGCATCGTCCACCGCGACCTCAAGCCCGACAACATCCTGCTCGAGCCGCGCGAGGACGGCGAGGTCGTGAAGGTGCTCGACTTCGGGATCGCCCGCGTCGCCGACCACAGCGCCGGCACCGAGCCGCTGACCCGCCTCGGCACCGTGATGGGCACGCCCGGCTACATGGCGCCGGAGCAGGCGATGGGCGAGCCCACCGACCACCGCACCGACCTCTACGCGCTCGGCGTGATCCTGTGGGAGTGCCTGGCCGGCCGCGCGCTGTGGGACGGCGGCGAGATGAGCGACCTGCTGACGCGCCAGCTGACCCAACCGCCGCCGCCCCTGGCCGGCGAGGTCGTCGACCTGCCGGTCGAGTTCGAGCGCATCATCCAGCAGCTGCTCGCGCGCGAGGCCAAGCAGCGCCCGCAGACCGCCCGCGAGGTCCGCGACGCGCTGCGCGCCCTGAGCCGCAGCGTCAGCGCGGTGCCGGTGTCGACCCTGCCGCCGCCGAGCCCGACCCCGACCCTGCCCCCGGCGGCGGCGAGCAACCGCGGCCTGTCCGGCTTCATCGCCGTGTTCGTCGGCGCGGCGCTGCTCATCGTCGTGCTGTGGGCGGTCCGCCAGCCCGGCGGCGAGGAGGCGCCCGCGCCCGCCGAGGCCGGCGAGCGCCCGGCCGAGTTCGTGCCGGCCGCCGGCAAGGGCGCGCCGCCCGGCGACGGCAAGTCCGAAGGGGCAGGTCCTTCGGAACCTGTCCCTTCCGCCAGAAAGAACGACCTCGGCGAGCTGCCCGCCGGCCTGCGCGAGCCGGCCACGGCCCTGCTGGGTGAGACGAAGGACGGCCAGTTCAAGGCCGCCGAGGCGGTGCTGGCCTACGAGCCCGAGGTCGACGTGCCGCTGTGGCTGCACGGCCTGGCCCTGCTCGAGAAGGCGGAGAGCTGCGAGGCCAAGCGCGCCGCGGTCAAGCGGATCGCCGAGGCCAACGACAAGCGCGGCCTGCCGGCCCTGCAGCGCCTGAACAAGACCCCGCGCAAGGGCTGCGGCGTGTTCAAGGGCAGCGACTGCCTCGAGTGCCTGCGCACGACCTTGAAGAAGTCGATCGACCAGCTCGCGGCGCTGCCGTGAGACGACGCGGGCGCGAGACGCCGACCCGCGAGCCCGCAGCGTGCTCGCGGGCCACGACCTACGACCTCGCCTGTCGCGTCCGCGACGCGCAGCACCACGCGACGCCGCGGCCTGCTCGCAGACCGCGACTCACGACATCGTAGGTCGCGTCCGCGATGAGAAGCTGCGGCGCGGGGCCGCGGCGCGCTCGCGGACCGCGACTGCCGCGATCCTCGCTCGTGACTGCGATGGGGAGAGGCAGCGCGCGAGGCCGCGGCGCGCTCGCGGGCCGCGAGCCATGACATCGCCTGTCAGGCCCGCGGCGCGCCGCGGCGGCGTGCGGACAGCGAATCACGACATCGCCTGTCACGCCGCGGCGCGGAGCTCCGCGTCCGCGTCGATGCTCGCGGCCTAGCGCGCGAGCATCGACTCGACGCAGTGGTGCGCCGCGGGGCGGCCCCAGTCGCGCACGTTGACGTACGCGTGGACGAGCTGGCCCTCGGCGTCGACGAAGTAGGTGTCGGGCAGCTTCTCGCTGCCGTAGGCATTGTGCAGCTTGCCGGTCGGGTCCCACAGCACGCGCACGCCGGTCTGCTCGAGGCCCATGCGGGCGAGGAACGGCGCGACCAGGCTCTGGTCCTGGTCGACGCTGATCGCCAGGATCGCGACGTCGTCGCGGCCTTGCAGGCGCTCGGCCAGGCGGTCGAGCTGCGGCCACTCGCGGATGCACGGCTCGCACCACGTGGCCCAGAAGTTGACGACCACGAACTTGCCGCGCAGGTCGGCGAGGCTGACCGTCTGGCCGGCGAGGTCCTGCAGCGAGAACTCCGGCGCCGGGCCCTCGCGCAGCTCGGGCTGCAGCGCGCGGCAGGCCGCCTCGGCCTGGGCCTTGGCGGCCGGGCCGAGCGAGGCGGCGAACCAGAACATCCACAGCGAGCCGATGACGATGAACACCACGTAGGCGAGCGGGCCCATCAGGCCGCGGCCTTCTCCCCTGTCCTCGAGGACAGGGACCTGCGAGCCCGCGGGCTCGCCCGCCGGGGACCGCGTGGCCGTCACTTGCTCGGCTTCTCCTCGGCGCCGGCCATGATCTTGTCGTAGACCTGATTGCGCGGCGTGCCCTCGTCGACCAGCTTCTGCGCCTTGGCCTTCTCCTCGTCGATCAGCGCCTTGAACGCCTCGTAGGGCTGGGCGCCGGACAGGAACCGGCCGTTGATGAAGAACGACGGGGTGCCGCCGCTGCGCAGGCGGTTGGCCACCGCCTCGTCGTCCTTGACCATCTGCTCGGTCTCGGCGGCGGCGAGGTCGAGCTCGAACATCGGCACGTCGAGGCCGAGCTCCTGGGCGTGCTTCTTGACTGCCTCTTCGGACATGTCCGAAGGGCTCTGGAACAGGCGGTCGTGCATCTCCCAGGCCTTGCCCTGGCGGTGGGCCGCGAGCATCGCCCGGGCGCCGATCCGCGCCTGCGGGTGCATCGCCAGCGGGCGCTGGCGGAAGACGATGCGGACGTCGTTGGCGTAGTTCTGCTTGACGTCGGCGATGGCCGCGTTGACGCGCTTGCAGAACGGGCACTGGAAGTCGCTGAACTCGACGATGGTGACGAGCGCGTCGTCGGGGCCCCACTGCGGGCGGGCGTCGAGCGGGACGCGGTAGGTCTTGCTCGGGTCGGGGCCGTCGTCGCGCTGGCTCGGCGCCTTGCCGGGCCCGGCTCCGGGGCCGCGCGTGGCCTTGGCGTCCTTCATCAGGGCGCCGTAGACCTCGGCGCGCGGGGTGCCCTGGCTCTCGAGCTGGCGGCCCTGCTCGCGCTCGTACTCGAAGATCTCGCGCCACTGCTTGGCCGGCAGCGAGCCCGAGTAGGGGCGGCCGTTGACCAGGAAGTACGGCGTGCCGGTGGCGCCGGCCTTGCCGCCGGAGGTGTAGTCGCTGTCGACCGCGGCCTTGGCGGCGTCGCTGGTGCGGTCGGCGTTGAACTTGGCGATGTCGAGGCCGAGCTGCTGCGCGTAGCCCTCGAGGCTCTTGTCGTCGAGCTTCCGCTGGTTGGCGAACAGGAGGTCGTGCATCTCCCAGAACTTGCCCTGCTGGTGCGCAGCCCACGCGGCCTGGGCCGCGGGCGGCGCCGCGGTGTGGCCCGGCAGCGGGTAGTGCTTGAAGATCAGGCGCACGTCGCCATCGTAGGCGGCCATCGCGTCCTTCAGCGGATCGGTGACCTTGGCGCAGTACGGGCACTGGAAGTCGGAGTACTCGACCACGGTGACGAGCGCGTCGTTCGGCCCGAACTGCGGCTCGTCGCCGCGGAGCTCCGCCCGGTAGCGGTCGCCCTGCTCGAGCTTGGCCGAGGGCACGAAGAAGCGGTCACGGACCCACTGCCCGGCGTAGAAGCCGATCCCGATGGTCGCTGCGAACCCGAAGACCGCGATCAGAATCGAGGCGGGAGACTTCTTGCTGGGGGTGGGAGCAGGCGTCGTGGCGTCGGACATCGTCGACCTCGTGGGTACCCAATAGTAGCGCGCGATGCAAACCGGTTGGGGACGCCCGGCCCCGTCGCGCACGGGGCCGGGCGGGTCAGGACCAGGCGTTGCCTGGCCCGGAGACCAGGCTCACTTGCCCGGCGCCGGAGCCGGCGCCGGCGTCGGGGCCGGCGCCTTGACCGGCGCGCCGCCCTTGGCCGCGGCGTCCTTCTCCTTCTTCTGCGTCGCCTCGAAACCGCCGTTCAGCTCCTCGTCGAGGACCATCTTGAAGCGGTCGATCGGCTGCGCGCCGCTCATCAGGCGGCCGTTGATGAGGAAGCCGGGCGCGCCGCGGACCTCCATCTTGCTGCACTCCGCCATGTCGTCCTTGACCCGCTGCGCGGTCGCGGGGTCGTTGTAGTCGCGCTCGAACTTGACCACGTCGAGCCCGAGCTGCTGCGCGTAGCCCTTGAAGTCCTCGTCGGACCGCTTGGTCTTGTCGGCGAACAGCAGGTCGTGCATCTCCCAGAACTTGCCCTGGTTCTGCGCGGCGATGCCGGCGCGGTGGGCCGGCTCGGCCATCTTGTGCATCGGCAGCGGGTAGTTGCGGAAGTAGATCGCGACCTTGTCGCCGTAGTCCTTGACGATCTGCGCCACGGTGTCGGCGCCGCGCTTGCAGAACGGGCAGTCGAAGTCCGAGCACTCGACGATGTTGATCTTCGGGTTCTTGAGGTTGCCCTTGCCCGCGAGGCCCTTGGTGCTCACCTCGCGGCGCTTGAAGTCGGCCGGCGGCGGCGGCGGCGGGACCTTCAGCTCGGTCTCGAAGCCCTTGATCATCTCGTCGTACAGCTTGTCCTTGGCCGGCTTCTTCTCGGCCAGGAACTTCTCGGCCTTGACCTTCTCCTCGTCGATCAGCTTCTGGAACGCCTCGAACGGCTGCGCGCCCGAGAGGTGGCGGCCGTTGATGTAGAACGCCGGCGTGCCGTTCGAGCCGAACTTCTGCGCGGTCTGCTCGTCCTCCTTGATCATCTGCTCGAGCTTCGGGTCGGCCAGGTCCTTCTTCCACTGGTCGAAGTTGAGGCCGGCGATCTGGCGCGCGTAGCCCTCGAAGTCGGCGTCGGTGAGCGCCTTCTGGTTGGCGAACAGGAGGTCGTGCATCTCCCAGAACTTGCCCTGCTGCGCGGCGGCCAGCGAGGCCTTGGCGGCCGGGCGGGCGCGGTCGTGGAAGCCGAGCGGCAGCTGGCGGAACACGACGCGCACGTCGTTGGGGTACTTCTCCTTGATCTGCTTGAGCGTCGGCGTGACGCGGTTGCAGAACGGGCACTGGAAGTCGCTGAACTCGATCACCGTGACCAGCGCGTCGGCCGGGCCGAACGCCGGGCGGCCGTCGACCGGCACCGCGTAGTTGGCCGCCGGGTCGGGCTCGCCGACCTTCGGCTTGTTCTCCGGCGGCGGCTCCTTCCGCTCGTCCTTGGCCGCCTTCATGATGCGCGCGTAGACCTCGCTGCGCTTGCTGCCGTCCTTGATCAGCTGCTCGGCCGCGGCCTTCTCCTCGTCGACCAGCTTCTTCAGGCCGTCGATCGTCCGCGGCGCGCCGCGCTGCCACTTGCCGTTGATGAAGAAGCTCGGGGTGCCGCGCACGCCGAACTTCTTGCCGAGCGCCATGTCCTCGTTCACCTGCGCCTGGTAGGTCTTGGCGTCGAGCGTGGCCTTGAACTTGGCCATGTCGAGCTTCAGCTCCTCGGCGTACTTCTCGACGTCGGCGCGCGTCATCGCCTTCTGGTTCTTGAAGAGGATGTCGTGCATCTCCCAGAACTTGCCCTGCTCACCGGCCGCCAGCGCCGCCTCCGAGCCCATCGCCGCGTCCTTGTGCATCGGCAGCGGGTACTGCTTGAACACCACGCGCACGTCGTTGGCGTACGCGGGGTCCTTGATCAGCTCGTTCAGCATGTCGGTGAACTTCGAGCAGAACGGGCACTGGAAGTCGCTGAACTCGACGATCGTGACCAGCGGGTCCGCGGCGCCCTTGACCTGGTCCTTGTCGGTGTAGGTGACCCGGAACCGCTCGCCCGTGATCTTGCTGTTGAGCGAGTCGTCGACCTGGTCCATCGTGACCAGCCCGCCGCCCGCGGCGGCCGGACCGGCGGCGGCGGCGGCTTCTTCCTTCTTGCCGCCGCGGTTGCCGGTGCAACCAGTGAGAGGAGAAGCGGCCAGGGCGAGCGCCGAGACCAGGAACACGGGGAGGCTGATGCGTTTCATGGGACTCTGTGTCTGTAGTTGGTTGGGTGTTTGAAGGAACATGTCACAAAAATCATGTCCGAAAGGACATCATGGAAGAAGTCACTGGTGGAGATCGGCGCTCGGGAACTCGTTGGGAGGGATCGCCTCCTCGTCGAGGATCTTGCGCACGACGGCTCCGCGGGCGGCGCCGGCGGCGATCCGCTCCTGCGCGTGGGTCAGCTCGGCCTCGACGTCGGCGGCGAGCGCCTCGGCGCCGCGAAAGCCGTCGACGTAGCGGCCGTTGAGGAAGATCGCCGGGGTGGCGTCGAGCCCGAGCCTGCGGGCGTATACGAGGTCGTCGCGGACGACCTGGGCGACCTCGGCGCTGTCGAGGTCGGCGAGGAAGCGGGCCTCGTCGAGGCCGAGCTCGCGGGCGATCGCCGCGTAGGTGCGGCGACCGAGCCGCGGCGCGGTGAACAGCCGCTCGGCGAAGTCCCAGAAGCGGGACTGGCGGTCGGCGGCGACCGCCGCCCGCGCGGCGCTGTCCGCTCCGGAGTGGATCGGCAGCGGCAGCTGGCGGTAGGCGATCCGGACGTCGTTCGGGTACCGCCGCCGCAGCTCGGCGATGCCCTCGGTCGCGGCCTTGCGACAGAACGGGCACTCGAAGTCCATGAACGCGACCAGCAGCACCGGCGCGTCGTCGGGCCCGAGCGTGGGCGCGGCGCCGGCGTCGACGGCGTAGCGCTTGCCGGGCTCGGCCCGCTGCGGGGGCGGCGCCTCGGCGGCCTTGAATCGCTCGGCGAGGAGCCGTCGCTGCTGCGCGGTGGCGTCGTCGACCTCGAGCGGGGCGACCACTGCGTCGGTCATCGCCGCGGTGTAGAGGTCGGCGCGCGAGGTGCCGTCGCGCAGGCGCGCCTGGGCGGCGAGGATCTCCTCGTCGATCAGGGCGTGCCAGGCCGCCTCGTCGCGGAAGCCGATCACCGGCCGGCCGTTCACCAGCGCCACCGGGCTGAAGTAGATCCCCAGCTCGACCGCCTGGCGCCGGTGGCGGATCCGCGTGCCCGAGTAGACCCCCGCGTCGAGGTCGTCGAGGAAGCGCGGCACGTCGAGCCCGAGCGCCTCGGCGCCCTGCTTGAGCGCCGCGCGGTCGAACTGCATCGTGTCGTAGAGCCGGCGGTGCATCGGCCAGAATTGGCCCTGCGCCCCGGCGGCCAGCGCGGCCTCGGCGGCCCGCTCGCCGTCGGCGAAGCCCGGCAGGGTCTGGCTGCGGAACACCACTCGCAGGTCGTCGCCGTAGTCCTCGACCAGGTGGTCGAGGACCTTCCAGGTGCGCGCGCACGGCGGGCAGGCGTAGTCGGAGAAGACCACGACCGTGACCAGCGGCTCCGCCCCCCCGAGCGCGTGCTCGTCGGGGTCGAGGTCGATGCGGTAGCGCACCGAAGAAGTGGTGATCGGAGCTGCGGGCGCTTCAGGCGCGCCCGGCGAGCATTCGCAGGCTGCGTTGCTCAGCGCCAGGCCGAACGCGACCTGGCCGAGCCAGAGATGAGGGACACGCATGAGAGGACCGTCTCGAACACCCGGAGGGCGCCGCCGAGGCGCGCAGCGCCGGCTCCCGCGTGCAGGTGCACGAGGCACCTGCAGCCTCTCGGGCGCGACCCAAGACCTCCGGTCGGCCCGAGCGGACTACGCGGGCGCGACGCGAGGCGGGGGTGCTTCGGGACAGGTCGTTCGGGACAGGAGCGGCGGGTCGTCGCGCGGGCGCGCAGTCGTGAGCGACACGCGCCGCGGCGACCACTCGTCGCGCAGGAGCGCGGCGATGGCGCTGGACCCCGGCCCGAGCAGGTCGGGCGGCGGCCGCGCCGGCAAACCGCCGCGCTGGAGCTTGCCGCAGTTCTCGTCGGTCGGGTCGCACACGGCCCGCTTGAACAGGGCCTCGAGCAGGCGCGAGCAAGAGCCGCGCGACAGCTTGAGGACCGACGGGTCGACGACCAGGTCGGCCAGGAGATCGCCTCCGCACAGCACCTCGGCGTCGGGGTCGTCCTCGTCGCCGCAGAACTCCGCGGCGCCGAGCAGCTCGACGAGCCGCAGGTGAATGTCGCTGCGCAGATCTGGGGTGCCCGGAACCGCGGCCTCCGCGCTCGAGGCGGCCACGCCCGCGCTCAGCCACAGGCTGAGCACCACGAGACAGCGCAAGAAGCTGGAGAACAGGGCAGACACGGAGCGCGGCGAAACGTTAGGCGGGTTTTGCAAACTGCGCAAGCCGCCTTCTATTCCCGCACGTGCGGCCGACCACGGGACGCTGCTCGGCCCGGGGGCTCACGGGCCCCGGCGAGGCTGCGGAGCGGGCACCGGACCTGCGACGGACCAAACACGAAGCCCCGTCACCGGAGGTGACGGGGCTTTCGATTCTAGAGCGGGAGACGAGACTCGAACTCGCGACCCCGACCTTGGCAAGGTCGTGCTCTACCAACTGAGCTACTCCCGCAGATCGTGCAGAACAACGTCCGAGGACGGCACTCTGCCGGTTGGTTCAGGTTGTGGCCCCGTGCCAGTGGCGAGGGGAGGCGGAGAATATACGAGCCCCATGGAGTGTCAAGCCCCCTTCGACATGTTCTCGCAAGCCCCCGCGCGGGCGCTCCAGCCGCCCTGCGGGGCCCGATCGGCGGTTCCGGGGCGCCGGTCCGAACGCGGCGCTCATTCGTGCCCCATCTCACAGGTTCTCCGGCGATGCTGCTTGACGCCGTCACGGGGGATCGAGTACACACGCTCGCCCCGGGCTCCCAAGTCCAGGTCATTCCGACATAGCTCAGTCGGTAGAGCAGCGGACTGTTAATCCGCGGGTCGTAGGTTCAAGTCCTACTGTCGGAGCCCCAAAAACCCCTCCAGCGTTTCGCTGGAGGGGTTTTGCATTTTGGTCGCGCGCTCGCCGAGGAGCCTCAGCGGCGACGCCGGCGCGCGAGCCCGAGGAGCATGCCGAGGGACAGCGCCAGGCCGCCGACCCCGCCCGACTCGCCCGCGACGCAGCCGCAACCCTCCCCTCCGCCGTCGCCGTCGCCGTCGCCGTCGAGGTCGGGCAAGTCCTCGCCGGGCGTGGCGGTGACGACCTGGTGCGCGCGCGGGTTGCCGAACAGGTCGTAGGAGACGAGGACGAAGTTGTAGGCCTTGCCGTTCTCGAGCCCGTGGATGGTCGCGGACTTGCCGGCGAACGCGATGTGGTCGCTGCACACGTAGTCCCAGTCGAGGGCGTGCATGGCCGGGCTGACGCGCAGCTTGCAATCGGCGTCGCACAGGCCCTCGGGGTCGTTGTCGAAGCCGTCGTCGCAGGCCTCGCCGGCCTCGACCACGCCGTTGCCGCAGGTGTCCGGGTCGCTCACGTCCCCGGGCACGGTCATGACTGTCGAGAAGGGCTGGTCGCCGCACAGGTTGCCGG
Source organism: Nannocystis punicea (assembly GCF_026965555.1). GTDB lineage: Bacteria > Myxococcota_A > Polyangia > Nannocystales > Nannocystaceae > Nannocystis > Nannocystis punicea. The sequence continues at coordinate 10,241,306 of NZ_CP114040.1, forward strand.
CAGTGAAGTAGTGATTGCCGTCCGGCACCTCGCCGAGCTCGGGCGTCGGGAAGTCGAGGCCGGGCGACGCGCCGGTGTCCGCCTCCTCGCACAGCACGCGGAACCCATAGACGTCGCCCGAGCCCGCCTCCCAGTGGAGCTCGACCGCGCCGTTCCCCGACTCTGCGGTCAGGTCCGTGACGTCGAGTAGCGGCGGCATGAAGTCGAACTTCAGCGCGGGCTGGCTCGCCGTGATGAAGAACTCCCCGGGCTGGCACCCGGCCATGCCGTTCTCCTGCGGGTCGCACATCCACAGGCCGGCCTCGCCGGTGACGTCGGCGTCGCAGATGTCGGCGACGATCGTCTCCGGCGCGTCGACGCTGCGCTCCGGCGACGAGGGATCGACGCCGACGGCCAGGAACGCGGGGTGGAACGCGCCCGTCACGCCCTGCGTGAAGGTCGAAGCCAGCGCCCTGGCCAGCTCCCCGCAGCGACGAAATTGACCGTCGATCGAGACCTCGGCCGTGGCGCACTGGGTGCCGACGAGGGCCTGGAGCATCTTCGTGGGATCGACGGCGCTGGCCTGCGCCTGGATGTTGACGCCGATCTTCTGCCCGCACTGGCAGCGGGCGCGGTTGATCGACTGCCTGAGATCGCGCTCCACCATCGGGCGCACGAACTCGCCGTTCTCGTCGGTCAAATAGTACGACACGGAGAAATCGGCTGGATCGGGCAGCTCGGCGCGGGCGGTCCCGGCGAAAGAAAAGGTCGCGAGCAGCGCAGCAACCACATACCGTGATGGCACATCGGGCATGTCGATCCAACTTCGGCCGCCTCGTGGTTGTTCCGCGATCGCGACTCGCAGGACGTCGAGTTACGAGCAGTCGAGGCTGCGCGCGTGTCGCATCAGGCATCCCGCGAACCCGACAACAGCGACCCCGCGGATCGGTCGCCGCCGCCTCGAGGGAGGCCGCGTGCACCGCCGCTTCCCCGCGTTCGAGCCCGACATCGTCGTCGAGGATGCGCTCGACCTCCACTCGTTCGGCGTGCCCGCGCTCATGGAAGTGGTCGGCGACGGCTACACGCCCGGTTCGGCGGTGATCCGGCTCGACAGCGGCGACGTGCTGGTCGGCGACCCGGCGACGTCCTGCTCGCGCCGCTGGTGCGGGTCCCGCAGCGGATCGCCGGCTCGGGCACCATCTTCGAGGCCGGCGGCGAGATCGGCTATCGCCAGGTCGACAGCAGCGTCGACGGCCGCCGCTACGTCAACTTCAACGTGTTTCTCACCGCCACTCTCGGCTGGCGCGTCGACTGCCGGCTGGCGCTCACCACTTTCTATCTGCTGCCCCAGGTCGGCGTCGGCGGCGACGTGGCCCGCACCAGGCCGCCCTCGCGCCGAGCCGCCGCACCCGCGCCTGGTCGGCGACTTGCTGCTCGGCTTCCGCCTCTGAACGGACCTGGTCGCCGAGGAACTCGCGCCCACGCCGATTGGTTCAGTCATTGAACGAAGCGCGCCACCTGGACCACGCGCGTCCCGCCGGCGAACGCGTCGTGGTTGCCCTGACGCAGCGGGCTGGCGCGGATCGTCCTGGCGATCACGATCCAGGCCGCGAGCGCGAGCAGCGGGCCGACGAAGGGGATCGATCCGATCAAGGTGAACGCCTCGCGCCGCAACGACTGCCGCACCGTGGGTCGACCGCCGTCGGGCCCGAGGACGCGAAGTCCCAGCGCGAACTTGCCGAGCGTCGCGCCGGCCCAGGCGTCGAGCAGGCTGAAGTAGAGGAAGACGAACGCCGAGCCGACCAGCAGCCAGTCGAAGCCGTAGCCCATGAGCCGGCCGAGGCCGACGTCGACTGCGGCGAGGACCAGGACATCGAGCCCACGCGCCAGCAGGCGCACCGGGAACTCGGCGGGGATCAGGGCATCGGCGGAAGAAACAGCGGACATGACAGAGCCTCCGCCACACAGACCGCGGCCGCCGGCGCGACTCATCGGTCCGCTCGAAATTTTTTTCCGCCGCGCCCGGCCGCCCGTCTCACCCGTACGGCGTCACCGGCAGCACCCTCCCGTCGGCCGCGACCCGCACCGCGAACTCGCAGCGCTGCTCCGACTCGCGCAGCAGCACGATCGCGTGCTCGCCGCGGGCATGGGCCGTGAACGACCACAGACCGTCCGGCAGCTCGACCAGCGCCAGGTCGGGCGCGCGGCCGAGCTCGGCCAGCGAGGCCAGGCGCGCGACCAGGGCCGACTCCTCGAGCCACAGCGCCAGCACCCGGTCGCCGAGCGGCAACACCTCGAAGTCGAGGTACTCGCTGGCCGGCAGCGGCGGGTGCCGCTCGACCCGCACCGTGCCCTCGGCCGAGGCGGTCAGCGCCACGATGTCGCGCGAACCTGTCCCCGAGAACATGTTGTCGTCCTTCCACAGCACGCGGCCCACCCCGCGAGTGAAGGCGACCCGCGTGTCGAGGCTGTCGAGCGTGTGCAGGGCCAGCGGCGACCACTGCCCCGCGCGGTAGAACGTGGTCGCCACCTGCGGCGCCTCGGGGCCGTGGGAGATCTCGATCGCCAGGAACGACGACCCGGCGGTGCGGAGGTGGAAGTGACACGGGTACACGCCCGGCGACGTCGCCGGCACGAGGCCGAGGTCGACGCGCGGGCCGACGCCGGCGGCGCTGACGCGGCGGGCGAACATCCGCAAGACGGTCGCCTCGGCGATCGCGCCGAACAGCCACCCGCCGCGGATCGTGCCGGTCTCGGCCAGCGCGCGCCGCTCGACGCGCCCGCTCGGGTGGGCGATCACCAGCTGTGAGGCGTTGCGCCAGCTCTCGGTCTCGAGCGCGAGCACCACCCCGTCGGCGAGCGCGTAGCCGCTGACCGTGCGGCCGAGCGCCCACGGCATGCGTCGTTGCCCGGACAGCGGCATCAGCCGCGTCGAGCGCCCGAGCGGTTCGCAGATCCGCAGCCACAGCGGGCTCCCGCGCTCGCCTGCGAGGATCTCCGCCTCCTCCGCCAGGCCCGTGCGGTCGAGGTCGTCGCGGTCGGCGAGGCCGACCTCGGGGACGACAGTCACGCGCACGCGGGGATCGTCGCCCTCGGCCGCGCTGAATTCACACAGGCGCTGACCGTCGGGGTCGAAACACACGAGCTCCGCGGCGGGCTCATGGTTGCGCAGCCAGGCCGGTTCGCTGTCACGGACGAACGGTACGACGACCGCGCCGGAGCCAGCGACGCGGGGGCAGCCGTCTGGCGCGCGCATCTGGGCCGACGCTAGCCCGAGGCGCGGGGCTGCGTCGAGGCCTCGGGGATTGTCGGCACCAGCGCAACAATGCGTTGCTTCGGGCCGGCTTGTCCGGGCGCGCGCGGGGTAACATACCGGGCGGTCAGGAGACCGGACATGCCCACCACGCCCGTCCTGTTCGTCGGCCACGGATCGCCGATGAACGTGATCCTCGACAATGCTTGGACGCGGACGTTCAACGATCTCGGAGCGGCGTTGCCGACGCCGCGAGCGATCCTCGCCGTCTCGGCGCACTGGTACACTCGCGGCACCTTCGTGACCGCCGGCGGCGACCCACCGACGATTCACGACTTCGGCGGCTTTCCCCGCCAGCTGTTCGAGATCCAGTACCCCGCCCGCGGCAGCGACGAGGTCGCGCGGCGGGTGTGCGAGCTGCTCAGCGGCGACAGGGCCGCGCCGCGCAGCGACTGGGGCCTCGACCACGGCACCTGGACGGTGCTGCACCACATGTTCCCGCGCGCCGACGTGCCGGTGCTGCAGCTCAGCATCGATCATCAGCGGCCGCCGGCCGAGCACCTGGCGATCGGTCGCGCGCTCGCGCCGTTGCGCGAGGAGGGGGTCCTGATCCTCGGCAGCGGCAATATCACCCACAACCTGCGCGCCGCCATGCAGCACGCCCGGAGCGGCGATACCTCGCTGCAGGAGTGGGCCCTGCGGTTCGACGCCGACGTCGCCCATGCGGTCGAGCAGCGCGACCACGACTACCTCGCGCGCGCCCCCGAGACCGCGCTCGGCCGGCAGAATCACCCGAGCATCGACCACTACTTGCCGCTGCTCTACGCCGTCGGCGCGGCGAGCGAGGCCGAGGCCCCGCGGTTCTTCAACCCCGGTTTCGACCTCGGCTCGATCTCGATGCGCGGCGCCCTGTTCGGCTAGGCCATGTCCGAAATCCCGAAAACGCCAGTTTCTTGGAGATATCGGGGTTTCTTGATCTGGTCGGGGACATGACGCCCCGCGTTCCCCGCCACCAGCTCACGGACGACCAGTGGAACCTGATCGCGGACCTGTTCCCGACTCGCAACTGCAAGACGGGACGGCCCGCGAGAGATCGCCGGACGATCCTGAACGCCATCTTTTGGGTGCTCCGCACAGGAGCGCCGTGGCGTGATCTTCCGATCGAGTTCGGTCCATGGTCGACTGCGTGGGACTTCTTCAACAAGTGGAACCAAGACAGGACGTTCGACGAGGTGCTGCGACGACTCCGCAGCTGCGTGGTTTCGCATGACGACCCCCCCGCCGAGCTCTGGTGCATCGACGGCACGTCGATCCGCGCGGCTCGCTGCAGCAGCGGCGGGGGGAAAATCGACGAACCCAGAAGAACCGAAGGATCACGCGCTGGGGCGCTCCCGGGGTGGCTGGGGCACGAAGATCCACATCCTGTGTGACGCACACGGACACCCCCTCCACTTCCATCTCAGCGCCGGCCAGATCCACGACCAGACGATGGTCGACACCTTGCTCTGCGGCGCCGATGAGACTCTGCACGACGAACACGGGACACCGATGGCTTGGCCCGTCGCGCTCGCCGGCGACAAGGGTTACCGAGCGAACTGGGTCGACCAGTACCTGTTGGAGCTCGGCATCAAGCCCATAATCCCGAGTAAGGAGAACGAGGACCGCTCCCTTCGGCCTGTCGCATTCGACAAGGCCGCGTACCGGCGTCGAAGCATCATCGAGTGCCTCATCGGCTGGCTCAAGGAGTCACGCCGGATCGCTACCCGGTTCGAGAAGAAAGCCATCAACTTCGGCGCGATGGTTAAACTGGCGTTTATCCACCGCTACCTGCGCCTGCGTGCTTCATGCGCGATTTCGGACATGGCCTAGTCGACGCGGGCGACCTCGAGGCAGGCCGCCCGCGCGCGCTCGCGGCTGGCCACGCGCTCGCGGATCGACGCCTCCACCATCCCCGCGATCCGGGCCCGCTGGGCCGGGTCGCGCGGCAGCGGCAGCACCAGCTCGCCGACGCGGTCGCCGAGCGAGTCGATGATGTCCTGCGTGAACCGCTTGGCCTCGATCTGCTTGCGCACCGGCTCCGAGCCGAGCGCCGCCAGCAGCAGGTACGGCGACAGCAGCTCGGGCCGGCACACCCGCAGCTTCAGCAGGTGGCTCTGGAACACGATGCGGGTGTCGTGCTCGGTGATGAACGCGCACGTGCCGATCAGATAGGTGCCGTCGCGGACCATCAGGATGTCACCGGCGCGCACGTCCTGCTTGGCGCGCAGCGACTCGTAGACCTCCTGGCCGACGCAGTGCTTGGGGTCGAGCTTGAGCTCCCAGTTCGACAGGTCGGAGGTGCGCACGAACGGCACGTCGCCGCCGCCGTAGGCCAGCTTGCCGACCTCGTGCCCGCTGGTGATGGCGAGGATCCCGTCGTCGAGCAGCTGCTGGACCGTCACCAGCTCGTGGGTGTGCTGCAGGCCGGCGAGGATGGCCGCCACCTTCGGGTCGTAGTAGCGCGGCGCCAACACGTTGCCGCGGACCGCCTCGGCCGCGACCGCGTGGCCGAGGCGGCTGGCCTCCGGCGGGCTGCCGGCCGCGTGCTGGCGGAAGCGGGCCTCGATCTCCGGCAGCTCGTCGCGGGCGATGCTGCGGCCGCGGCTGTCCTTGCCGCACCACGCCGCCTCGGCCATGAAGATCGCCGGCCGCGTCGACCCCGGGGCCGGCTCGCGGCGGTTGAGCAGCATCAGGCACACCTTGGTGTGCGTGCCGCCCTTGCCCGACGTCTTGAACAGCTCCTCGGGCATGCCGATGACCGCGCGCAGATCTGCCTGTTCGAACATGTACTGAACGACATGTCGATACGACTTGCCGGAGATCAGGCTCTCGGGCACGACCAGGCCGACGCGGCCGCCGGGGCGGGCCAGCGCGAGCAGGCGCTCGACGAACAGCACCTGCGGCGAGACCCCGCGCTGCAGCCGCGACGTCGGGGCCCAGCGGTCGTTCGGGCCGAGGCGCCACACGTAGCCGAGCGCGAAGGTCTGCTGGACCTCGGTCGAGGCGGCGACGATCTTGGCGCCGAACGGCGGGTTGGCGAGCACGACGTCGAACCCGCCCTGCACGTCGCAGCGCAGCGGGCCGCCGTCGTCGGCCTGCCAGGCCAGAGTGTCGCCGCAGTGCACCTGCGCCGGCGACATGGTCACGAGGCCGACGTGCGCGCGCGCCAGCCCGGCGAGGTAGCGGTCCTTGTCGATGCCGACCACGCTGCGCGCCACCTCGGCCGGCGGCACCCCGCGCGCGACCAGCCGGCGCGCGGTGTGGCTGAGGAACCCGCCGGCGCCGCAGGCCGGGTCGATCACCCGCTCGCCGGGGCGCGGGTCGACCAGGTCGACCAGCATGCGCACCGCCGTCTGCGGGGTGAAGAACTGGCCCTCGAACCCGCGCGTGGCCGCCGCGGTGAACACCTCGTAGGCGTCGCCGATCGGGTCGCAGCGCGGGTCGTCGAGGTCGAGCGTCCGCAGCTCGCGGTCGACCTCGAGCAGCGTCGCCGCGTCGAGCCCGATCTGCGCGTCGGCGGCGAACACGTCGGGGATCAGCGCCTTCAGCCGCGCCAGCTGGGCCCGGTAGAACCCCAGCAGCGCCCCGGCCTCGTCCGGCGCCGCCTCGCCGCCGCGGACCGTCAGCGCCCGGCAGAACACGCAGCGCAGCACCTCGTCGAGCAGCGCCGCGTCGCGCGTGGCGCCGACCAGCCGGCCGGCCAGGAAGTTGCGCAGGCGGGTGAAGACTTCCCTGGCCTGAGGGACAGGTACCGAAAAATCAGTCTCTTCCAACATGCTCGATCGGTCATCCACGACGCAGCAGCTTGAACGCGACCTCGCGCCCGTGGCCGCCGACCAGCGCAAGGTGGATCCACAGCACCGCCATGTTCTCGAGCGCGGCCGCGTTGCGCAGCGGGCCGGCGTCGAGCGGGCGGAAGCCGGCCCGCTGGATCAGCGCCGACAGCGTCGCCTTGGCCTCGGCGTCGTCGCCGGCGATCGGCACGTCGGCCACGGTGTCGCCGAGTTGCGGGTCGGCGTGGAACTCGGCGCCGAACGTGTTGAAGGCCTTGAGGACCCGCGCGCCCGGCAGCGCGGCCTGCAGCGCCGCGGTGATCGAGCCCTCCGGCGGCGGCGCCCACACCGGGCCCTGCGACCACGTCAGCGGGTTGTTGCAGTCGACCACGATCTTGCCGCGGAGATCGCCGAGGGCGTGGGCCGCCGCCACCGCGACGTTGCCGGGCACCGCGAGGAACACGATGTCGGCCGCCGCCGCCGCCTCGGGCGCGAGCGCGGCGGTGACCTTGCCGTCGAGTTCGGCCAGCGCCTCGGCGATCTTCGAGCCCGAGCGGACCCCGAAGCTCACGCGCGTGAAGCCTGCGGCGACCAGTCGGCGGGCGATGGCGGACCCGACGTTGCCGGGGCCGACGATGGCGATGGCTGGATCGTGCGTCGACATGGCGCGGAGCGTACCGCGAAATACCGCGCCGCGCGAGTTCCGCAGGCCCTGCTGCAGCGACTGCAGGCCCGGCCGCAGCTACTGACAGACCAGCGGCGCGCCGTCGAAGATCGTCACGGTGCAGGTCGGATCGGCCGCGCAGCCGCACACTCCGGCGTAACAGGTGTCCACGTTCTGTCCGCCCGCGCAATCGCTGTCGATCGCGCAGCCGCAACGCCCCGCCACGCACTGCGTGTAGCCGGGCAACCCCGAGTCCAGGCAGTCCTGATCGATCTGGCACACGCACCGACCCGACGGCACGTCGCAGACCGGGTGCCCGGTCTGGGCCTGACACGCCTCGTCGCCGGCGCACGGGCTCTGGCACGCCCCGGCCTCGCAGGTCGCGACCGCCTGTCCGCACACAGTCACGTCGGGCCCGCCGTCGAACGCCGGCAGCATCTTCTCGACCAGCCCGAAGTCGGCGCAGGCGAAGGTCCCCGGGGTCAGCGCGCAGCGACCCGCGTCCGCGACCAGGACGCACGCCTCCCCGGTCGCGCACTCGCTCGGCCCCGCGCACGGGTTCTTCCACCCCGACAGCTCGGCCAGGCACTGCGCGTCGCTGGTGCAGTCCGGGTACAGGCACAGGCCGTCGATGCAGCGGAAGCCGAGGTCGCCGCCGCCGATCCGGCAGTCGCGGTCGTTGTCGCACTGCGACTGGCAGCGCTTGGCCTCGGCCCCGGTGGTGGTCGATTCGCCGCTCGTGCCAGTCGTGGTCGTCGCCGCCGTCGACGACGAGGTCGGCGAGGTCCCGGTCTCCGTCGCGGCCGTGGTCGAGGACGTGGTCGGCGGCTCGCTGGCCGTCCCGCCGTCCGCCGGGGGACACGCCGTCAGCAACACCACCAAGAGGCCGAAAGTTCGCATTCCGCCAGGCAACCCCATGACAGACGACCGTAGCGCATTTTCGCCCCTGGGCGAAGAAACCCGCGCATGCGGACCCCGCCCTCCACCCCCGAGAGCTCGTCCGCGCCGGGGCCCGTCTCCGCCGCTCGCTCATTCGCCCTTATGGACATGTCTTTAACAACATGTCCTTTCACGCACATTGCCGACTCCTCGAAGCCGGCACTGCCCGCTCCGAGGCAATCCATCCGACTGCATCACCACCAGCCTACTGAGAGCAGCAACATCCCCGACTCGGAGCCGGCGACCCGCTCCATCTCCGCGGCCCGCTCGCTGCAGTCCCCCTCCACTCCGCCGCCAACCACTGCGCACCGTGGGGCGAGGCGATCCATCACCTGCCGGGCGCACCACCGCCGCGCTGCCGGCAGCGACATCGCCCGACGCCACCTCCGCCCCCCCTTCCCCGGCGCGAGCTGCAACCCGCCCGCGATGACGCCGACGCCCGCGCATCGCCTGCGTCCGCGCGGCCGCGAGCGCCCTGACGGCCCTTTGTGCCGCGCCCGGGGAAGTGGCACCATGGCCGCGCGATGGAGCGCGAGCGCCAGGTGTCGTGCCCGCAGTGCGGGGCTCCGGCGCCGTTCCGCGGCACCGCGGTCTCCCTGGTGTGCGAGCACTGCGGCAGCACGGTCGTCCGCGCCGGCCTCGACGTCCGCCTCCTGGGCAAGGTCTCGGCCGTCGTCGACGACGGCAGCCCGCTGCTCCTCGGCGGCAAGGGCAGCTTCGCCGGCCGCGGCTTCGAGATCGTCGGCCGCCTGCAGCTCCGCTACGCCCGCGGCGCGTGGAGCGAGTGGTACCTGCAGTTCGCCGACGGCGTCGGCTGGCTCGCCGACTTCCAGGGCAACTTCGCCGTCACCACCCCCGCCCCCGCGGGCGGCGAGCTGCCTGGCTTCTACAACATGTCCATCGGGACATGGCACAACGTACATGGCGTAGAGGCCATGATCGTCGATCGCCGGGCCGCCCGCTACCAGGGCGCCGAGGGCGTCCTGCCCTTCGTCGCCGAGCCCGGCCTCAACTTCTACGGCCTCGACCTCGCCGGCCCCGACGACCAGTTCATCAGCCTCGACTACGGCGTCGACCCCTTCCACACGCGGCCCGCGGTCTACCTCGGCCGGGCCGTCGAGCTGGCCGAGCTCGGCCTCGACCGCCTGCGCAGATTCGAGGGCTGGCGTGACTGAGGCGACCACCGACGCGGCCGCCCCGCGCCCCGCCGAGTCCGCCCCGCAGCGGCTGTTCCGCGACGAGGCGCGGACCGAGGCGGTGCAGTGCCTGGCCTGCGGCGGGCCGATCGCCCTGCGCGGCTTCGGGGCGATCCAGCGCGTCGTCTGCCCGGCCTGCGGCAGCCTCCTGCGCCCGGAGGACAGCGGCGCCCTGGCGCTGATCCACCGGGCCGCCCGCGCCCACCAGCCGTCGACCCTGCCGCTGCACGCCCGCGGCCGCCTCGACGGCGCGACCTGGGAGATCGTCGGCATCTGCTGGCGCGCCGTCTCGGTATGGGGGTGGCAGGAGTTCCTGCTCTACAACCCGTACCGCGGCTACCGCTACCTGGCCTGGTCGGCCGACGACGGCCACTGGTCTTTGGGACAGGTCATCCCCGGCGCGCCGAAGATCGTGCCGGGCAAGCAGCACGCGATCGAGCACCGCGGCCGCCGCTACCGCCACTTCTCCGGCGCCGACGCCCGCGTCACCTACGCCGAGGGCGAGTTCCCGTGGCAGGTCCAGGTCGGCGACGTCGCCCACGTCGACGACTTCGTGGCCCCGCCGCACGGCATCTCGATCGAGGAGGTCGCCGGCAGCGACGGCGTCGAGCTGACGCGCACGGCCATGCGCCACCTCGACCCCGCCGAGGTCTGGCGCGCCTTCGACCGCCCCGGCAAGCCGCCGAAGCAGAAGGGCGTCGGCATGCTCGCGCCCAACCGCTGGCGCGAGCAGGCGCGCTCGCTGTGGCTGTCGTGCCTGGTCCTGCTGGTCGCCTGGTACTTCGCGGTCGAGTTCGTCGCCGGCCGCGCCAGCGAGCGCGAGGTGTTCCAGGCCACCGACCTGCGGTTCGACAGCGTCCTGTCGCAGGAGGTCACGATCGGCGAGCCTGGCTCCTACACCACGGTCGAGGTCTCGTTCACCGCCTTCCCGCTCGACAACTCGTGGGCGTTCGCCGAGGTGGTGCTGATCCCGCTCGACGGCGAGGACGCGATCGGCCTCGGCCTCGAGGCCGACAGCTACAGCGGCTTCGAGGGCGGCGAGTCGTGGTCCGAGGGCGACCGCCAGGCCGACCGGATCCTCGGCCGCGTCGCCGGCGGCCGCTACCTGCTGCAGGTCACCCCCGAGCGCGACACCAGCGCCCTCGCCGACAGCGACCCGTTCGGCGTCCGCCTCGGCGGCCCGTACGGGGTGCACAGCCCGGACACCTGGGCGATCCGCCTGCGCGAGGACGTGTTCCTCACCCGCTACGCCGTCCTGCCCGTCCCGATCATCCTCGGCTTCCCCCTGCTCGCCTGGCTGCTCGGCCGCCGCCGCGAGCGCAAGCGCTGGGCCGACAGCGACCACCCCAAGTGACCCCATGAACATGTTTAAAAGAACATGTCCATTTCGACCTGACCTTTTACCCCTGTCCGATTGACCATGTTCCGCAAGGCCTACTGGATCTGCTCCGTCGCCGCCCTGCTGCTGCTGCTGTTCGGGGCCCGCTCGGGCGCGCTGCTGGCGGGCACGCCCGAGCGCGGCAAGGTCGAGCGCGACCCCGACGGCACGGTGCGCGGGCGGGCGGCCTTCGTCTGGCTCGGCGGCGGCTACCACGGCGGCAAGTGACATGTCGGCCGCGCCCGGGACCCGCCTGCTGCTCGCCTCGGTGCTGGTGGTCGCCACCTGCGGCCTCGTCTACGAGCTGATCGCCGCGACCATGGCGAGCTACCTGCTGGGCGACAGCGTCACCCAGTGGAGCCTGGTGATCGGCGTCTATCTCAGCGCCATGGGCCTCGGCTCGTGGCTGAGCAAGTTCGTGGTCACCGGCCTGCACGCGCGCTTCATCGCCGTCCAGCTGGTGATCGCCGCGGTCGGCGGCCTGTCGGCGGTGGCGCTGTTCTACGGCTACGCCTACCTCGCCAGCGTGCGCCCGCTGCTGTTCTCGATCCTGGTGATCGTCGGCACCATGGTGGGCCTCGAGATCCCGCTGCTCATGCGGATCGTCGGCGACGGCCAGGAGCTGAAGGACACTGTCGCGCGGGTGCTCGCGTTCGACTACGTCGGCGCGCTGCTGGCCAGCCTGCTGTTCCCGCTGGCGCTGCTGCCCCACCTCGGCCTGGTGCGCACCGCCCTGCTGTGCGGCCTGTTCAACGCCGCGGTCGCGCTGGCCTGCGCGTGGGTGTTCCGCGAGCACCTGCCGCGCCCGCGCGCCGCCCTCGCCCAGGCCGCGCTGGTCTGCGCCGCGCTGGCCGGCGGCCTCGTGTTCGGCGGCCGGCTCGAGCGCCTGGCCGAGCGCGAGCTCTACGACGCGCCGGTCATCTTCTCCGAGAAGACCGCCTACCAGCGCCTGACGATCACCCGCAGCGGCGCCGACATCCGCCTCTACATCGACGGCAACCTGCAGTTCGCCAGCAGCGACGAGCACCGCTACCACGAGGCGCTGGTCCACCCCGCGCTGGCCGGCGCCGCCCCGCGCCGCGCCCTCGTGCTCGGCGGCGGCGACGGCCTGGCGGTGCGCGAGCTGCTCAAGTACCCGGGCCTCGAGCGCGTCGACCTCGTCGACCTCGACCCCGGCATGACCCGCCTGTTCGGCCGCGACCCGCTGCTGGTCCGCATCAACCACGGCAGCCTGTCCGACCCGCGCGTGCACGTGCACAACGCCGACGCCATGCGCTGGCTCGAAGAACATGTCCGAACGGCCAGCGACCCGTACGACGTCGCCGTCGTCGACCTGCCGGACCCCAACAACTTCTCGCTCGGCAAGCTCTACACCGGCTCGTTCTACCGCCTGCTGCGCCGCGCCCTCGGGCCCGCCGGCGTCGGCGTGGTCCAGGCGACCTCGCCGTACCTGGCGCCGCGCTCGTTCTGGTGCGTCGTCAAGACCCTCGCCGCCGCCGAGCTGCACCCGCGCCCCTACCACGCCCACGTGCCGTCGTTCGGCGACTGGGGCTTCGTCCTCGTGTCCCCCGCCCCGCGCCCCGAGCCGACCCACCTCGCCGACGTCCCGCTCCGCTTCCTCGACGACGCCCTCCTGCCGACCCTGTTCGTGTTCCCGCGCGACCAGCAGCCGCCCGACGTCGACGCCAACCGCCTCAACGACCAGCTGCTCGTCCACTACTACGAGGAGGACCTGCGCGCCCTGCCCGGCCGCGGAGGCCGCGGATGAGCCGGCGCGACATGTCCTATCGGACATATCCCAAGAGCCCTGGCCCTGGGGCACGAGTTCGTGCGCGGACGGCGGCAGGAGCTGGACCTGGTCGATCTCCCACGGGCAGAACGTCTTGCTCATGTCGACTCTCATGAAGACGAATCGCGCAGAGCCGAGCGATGAACATCGTCGGCTCGTCGCGAGGACTCTCATGTCTCTCGAGACATCTCGCATGCACGGCCTGCACGATCGCCTCGCACGGCGACAGCGGGGCCGGCGACGCTCTCCGCAGGCGGGCACGGAGCGGCGGAGTGGGACGCAGGCGGGAGGGGCCGCAGGCGACCGCGCGCAGGCGCCATCGTCCGCCAAGCACGAACGAACCTGTCCTCGACGACAGCTCACGATCGAAGCCCGAGGGCGCCGAGCACGTTGCCTGGGAGGGCCCCGCCGTCGCGAAGGACCCGCTCCGCCGCTCCGTGGCCGCCGTCACCCAGATCCCCACGGCCCCGCGCCTTCGGCCGCGCGATTTCCTGGACAGGCTCCTGGGGACGCGACTCGCCCCGGAGGCCCAGCGTGAAGCGGCGCGGCTTCCTCGGCACGGCCGCGGGCACCGTCGCGGCGGCGGCCTGCGGCCCCGGTGAGCCGCCCGCGCCGGCGGTCGAGTTCGCCGGCCCCGATCCCGCGCGCGGCCACCACCTGCGCGAAGGGACATGGCGCGAAGGACCTGTCCACGAGACCATCCACACCGAGGTGGCGATCGTCGGCGCCGGCGTGGCCGGCAGCGCCGCCGCCTGGCGCCTAGGGCGGGCCGGCCTCGCCGACGTCCACCTGTTCGAGCTCGAGGACGACGTCGGCGGCACCGCCCGCGGCGGCGAGCTGCCGCGCTCGCGTCACCCGCTCGGCGCCCACTACTTGCCGACCCCGCCGGCCGGCTGCCCCGCGCTCGAGCGCCTGCTCGCGGACCTCGGCGTCATCCTCGGCCGCGACGCCGACGGCCGCCCCGAGTACGCGCCCTCGGCGATCGCCGCCGCCCCGCTCGAGCGTCACTTCGGCCGCGGCCGCTGGTACGAGGGCCTCTATCCCGCGACCGGCGAGACCGCCGACGAGGCCGCGCAGTGGGCCCGCTGGCACGCTCACCTGCGCGAGCTCGACGGCGGGCGCGGCGGCGACGGTCGCCCGCTGTTCGCCATCCCCGTCGCCCGCAGCAGCGCCGAGCTGCGCCACCTCGACCGCGTCTCGTTCGCCGCCTACCTCGACGACCTCGGCCTCGTCAGCGAGCGCCTGCGCTGGGCCCTCGACTACGCCTGCCGCGACGACTACGGCTGCACCCTCGCCCAGACCTCGGCCTTCGCCGGCCTGCACCACTTCCTCGCCCGCGGCCTCGAGGAGACCCGCGGCGGCTTCATCCTCACCTGGCCCGAAGGCAACGCGCGGCTGGTCCGCGGCATGCTGGATCGCGCCGACCTCGGCGATCGCCTCCACCGCGGCGCCGCCGTCGTCGCCGTCGATCCGCAGGCCGGCGAGCTCCGCGTCCATCGCCCCGCTGACGGCCGGCGCCTGCGCGTGCACGCCCGCGCGATCTTGTGGGCCGCCCCCCGCTTCGTCCTCGGCCGCCTGCTCGTCGGCGCCGATCCGCTGGCGGCCGGCGCCCTGAGCTACGCGCCCTGGCTGGTCGCCAGCGTCGACGTGCGCACCGCCCCGCGAGGCGTCGGCGCCCGCCTCGCGTGGGACAACGTCCCGCTCGCCGGCCCCAGCCTCGGCTACGTCGTCGCCACCCACGGCGAGTCGGCCGACGCGCGCCGCCCCGGCGCAGTCCTCACCTACTACGAACCGCTGTGCGGCGACGGCCCCGCCGAGCTCGCGGCCCAGCGCCAGCGCCTCCTCGCCGGCGACCCGAAGCACTGGGCCGACCACGTCGTCGCCGCGCTCTCGGCCATGCACCCCGGCATCGCCGCCGAGATCTCCCACGTCGCAGTCACCCGCTGGGGTCACGCGATGATCCGCCCGGTCCCCGGCCTGCTGTTCGGCGAGACGCTCGCCACGGCCCGCGCGCCCCTCGGCCGCCTGCGCCCCTGCGCCGCCGACGTCGCCGGCCTGCCGCTGTTCGAGGAGGCGTTCTATCAGGGCAGCAGCGCCGCCCTCGCCGCCCTCGCCGAGCTCGGCCGCGACGTCCCCGACGCCCTCGTCGACGAGCTGCCGGTCTGACCCACGATCATGTCTCCGAAGACATGTCCAAAAGACCCTGCCGGTCGCGGCGCGGGGTCACCCGCCGCTTCGGCCCTCGCCGTGACATGTCTCTTCAGACATCTTGTCACTCCGCGCGCGGCCCGGCGGGTCACCCTGCCGCGGTCGCCGCCGCCCTCGACATGGCCTTTAAGACAGCCCCCACCGCCCCCCGCTCGCTGGGCACAAACAGCCCCGCCGCCGACCGCCGCCCGTCCGCGTCTGTCGATCTCGCGGGCGAGCGCTCTCGCCCGCCCCGCGCGGCCGCGGCCGCGGTATCCTTTTAAAAGATGCCGCTGACGCTCGCGCAGCTCGAGGCGCTCTCGCAGCAGACCTTCCCGACGAAAGCGGTCGCGCGGCGCGACCCCGACGGTTACGCAGCGCTCCACGCGACCATCGCCGAGGCGCTCCATCCGGTCGCGCGCGCGCTCGAGTTCGACATGAGCAGCTTCGTCGCCCGCGCTCAGGACGAGCTGCTGGCCCTGCCGCCGCACATCCTGCTCGTCTGGTGCGACGAGGCCGACCTGATGGCCTCGCTCTACGCCCTGCCCGAGTCGGACATCGCCGCCAACGTCGCCCAGGCGCTGCACGCCGTCGCCGGCCTGCGCTTCGGCGACCCCGCGCAGCTCCCGTCGGAGCAGCGCGGCGCGGTCCTGCGGATCATGGCCGCGATCGGCACGCCTCTCGCCCGCGACGTCGACGACTTCTTCGCCGCCTACATCGACGGCGGCGCCCAGGACCCCGAGCTGCCCGTCCGCGCCGAGGTCGAGGCCCTGTTCGACCAGTTCGCCCCCTGCTACGTCGCTGACGCCGACGGCCTCGATCGCCGCTTCACCCGCGTCATCACCGTTCATCATCACATCGACGCATGACAGGTCCTTCAGGGCATGCCTCTATGGACATGCCCTGAAGGACATGCGGATTCGCAGGTCTCGCCGGCGAGCGAGCCGTGCACGGCCTGCGGACCTCGAGGGGGCTCGACGACCCGGCGGCCGCGTGCGCGTTCGCGAGGACGAGGAGCACCGGAGCGCGTCGAGCCCCCGGATCGGGGCCCCGGACGCGACATGACCTTCGGGACATCTACGATCACACGATTCGCCGCACGCTCACGCGACATTCGCCGGCAATCATCACATCAGGCCCGCCCGGGCGGCCACTTCGCGCACCGCGGCCGCCAGCGCCGCGGGGACCTCCTCCTGCAAGAAATGCCCGGCCTGCGTGCGCGTCACGGTCGCCGCCGGAAACGCCCGCTCGTGGCGGCCGAGCGCGCGGCCGAGGATCGGGTCGCGCTCGCCCCACACCAGCGCCAGCGGGCCCCCTGCTGCCACGAACCCGCGCAGCCACGCCTCGCCCTCGCGCAGCGGCGGGATGCTCGGGTGCTCGAGGCTGTCGGGGACCATGCGCGCCAGCGCCAGCGGGCCTGGCCGATCGGACAGGTGGCGCAGGGGCCAGCGATACGCGCGGGCTACCGCCCCCTTGATCGATCTGCGATCGCCCTGCGCCACCCACAGCGAATTTTGCGGGAAGCCGAGGCCGCGAAACACCAGGTCGCTGATCACGGGCACCCGCGCGAACCGGTGGAACCACGTCCCGCGGGGGCGCGGCGGCAGCACCCCCGAGGTGTTGCCCAGCACCACGCCGGCCACGCGCTCGGGGGTGCGGGCCGCCAGCGCCACCCCGAGGGCGCCGCCCCAGTCCTGACCGACGAGCACGAAGCGACGCAGGCCCAGCTGTTCCACCAGCTCGACCAGCGCGTCGACGTGACGCGTGACGCTGTGCTCGTGCAGCGCGATCCGGCTCGACAGGCCGAACCCCAGCAGGTCGGGGGCCACGCAGCGCAGCCCCGACAGCCCCGCGATCACCTCGCGCCACAGGAAGCTCCAGGTCGGGTTGCCGTGGAGCAGGAGCACCACCGGTGCTGCGAGATCGCCGTGGTCGATGCGGTGGATCCGCCGACCATCGGCCAGCGTGCTCGCGCTCCGGCGCAGCGGCAAGAGGTCGGCGAGCCACGCAGGCAGCTCCGGCACAAGCGTCATCGCCCGACGGCAACACAGCCGCCGGGCGATGTAAAGCGCGCCGCGCTAGCGCTCAGTGGCCGCCGTGGCCGTGACCGTGGCCGTGGCCGTGACCATGGCCGCCGCCCCAGCCGCCCCAGCCGCCGTCGTCGTCGTCGTCGTCGTCATCGTCGTCGTCGTCGTTGTTGTCGTCCGGCAGGCCCTCGCCGTACTTGTCGAAGGCGCTGACGATCAGGGCGCGGTGGTCGTCGAGCGAGCCGCAGTCGCTGGGGGCCTTCTTGGGGTTCCCCTTCTTGTCGAGGAAGCACTTGGGGTAGAGCCCCTGCTCCTTGTACTCCTGGTGGCGGATGTCGCGGAGGCAGTAGGCCCCATCCGGGTTCCACTCGGCCTCGATGAACCAGTTGGTCGCGCGCGCCTCGACCTGCGGCGACAGGTGGTCCCACAGGTCGATCGGGGTGCCGTTGACGGTCCACGGCTCACCGTTGCCGCAGTAGTCAGCGCGGGCCATGCGCGTGCAGGCCTGGTGGTGATCCGCGAGGGAGATCGTCTTGCAGTTCTTGCCCTTCTCCCAGTCCTTGCAGCGCTTGGTGTTCGCCCACGGGCGGTAGCCCCACAGCACGCACTTGGCGATGACGGCGTTCGTACAGGCGAAGACGAACACGTTGGGATCGTCGACGCGGTCGCCCGTCTCGAGGTTCCAGTAGTTGGCGACGGGGATCGCCGACACCAGCCCGCCCTGACCGTCCTGGCACAGCGGCTTCCACTGGTTGGAGGCCTTCGCGCGGTGCACGACGTCGTACAGGTACACGTCGTCCTGGTCGGGCGACTTGGTGATGTCGTCGATGCGCAGGACGTAGTCCTCGTAGACTTCCTCGCCGTCGATGACCTGGCCGACGGTCAGCTCCCACTCGGAGCCGATGAAGTCCTTGCCCTTCACCGAGACCTTCTTGCCGTTCTTGACGACCTTGCCGCTGAACTCCGAGCCGTTGAGCACCGGCCCGTTCAGCACCGGGCCGTTGAGCACCGGCCCGTTGAGGTTCACGCCGTTCAGCACGGGGCCCTGCATGAGCGGGCCCTCGAGCACGTTGCCGTTGAGCACCGGCCCGTTCAGCACCGGCCCGAGGATGATGCCCTGCAGGACCGGCCCGTTCAGCACCGGCCCTTGCAGGACCGGGCCGTTCAGCTGGACGGAGTTGAACTCCTCGTCACGGGTCGAGACGACATCGGAGGGTGCCTCCGCCCCCACGTAGCACCCTGCGCTGAAGCCCAGCAGCGACACGACAAGCGCCACACGACTCACGGCCATAACCACCCCCATCGATTCTCGGGACTGTAGCACAGGTAGCGGACACATGAAAGGACATATGTCCGTTCATGCTCATTTTTATGAGCGCGTGAGCGGCCATGTCGCACATACGCGCAACCCGACCGTGCTGTGGCGGAAACTCGCAGCGATCTCGAACCGGTTGGGGACCCGGGCCGCGAACTCGTTGTAGTAGAAGGCGCCGCCGCGCGCATTCAATTGTTTGTGGTCGTAGGGCGACACGGTCAATTCGTAGGCGTTGCCGATCGTGTCATAGAGGCCGTAGGGGCTCACGGACTGGGGATACGAGCCGACCGGGTCGGGGCCGAAGGCCGGGCCCAAAAGACCATACGTCCTGTCGATATTGGCCTCGCTGGGCTCGAGGTGTTCGCCGATGGAGAATCTGCGATCGTCGGCCCCGCGGGCTGCACGCTCCCATTCGTGCTCATTGCAGAAGCGGGCGCCTGGGACCCGCCCTGATGCATTGAGCCAGGCGAAATACGCTGTTGCTTCCTCGGCGCCGATTCCCGTCACTGGCAGACGTTCCCATTCGACTCGGGCGCGCTGCGTCCTGCCCTCGTAGACCAGGGGCTCGCCGGTCCGCACGGTGTACACGCGCACGGTCTGATGCAGCTCGAGCTGCCAGCCGCCCTGCGGCAGCTCCGTGAGGCGCGCGCTGTCCGAGAGCACGCGGGCCGCGTTGATCGCCAGGATCGCCGCCCGCTCGCCGGCCGGCAGGGCCGACAGGAACTCGATGTAATCGGCCCACGTCACCTCGTGGCGGCCGATCACGTAGGCGCCGGTCTCCACGCGGTGCAGCGGCTCGGCGTTCATGCTCTGGCGCAGGTCGACGATGTCGCCGGTGCCGTACAGGAAGCGCCCCGCGGGCACGTAGACGAAGCCCGCGGGGACCGTGTCGGCCGGCGGCAGCACGACCGCGAAGTCGGCGACCTCCTCGCGGGCCAGCGTGATCGGCAGGGTCACCGGCGCGTAGCCGGCGAGCTCGAAGCGCAGGCGGTACGAGCCGCGGTCGAGCGGCCGCGCGGCCACCGGCGTCGTCCCGAGCTCCTCCGTCTTGTCGATGCGCGTGCGCTTCGGGTCGTAGCGCTCGAGCTGCACCCGCGCCCCCGGCGGGTGGCTCGTCGCGGTGAACAGCGCCGGCGCGTTCCACCGCTCGATCCGCCCCCCGTCCTCGTCGTAGAGCTTGAGGCGCTCGAGCAGGTCCTGGATCACGAACTCGCCGTGACCTGCCTGTTCGGCCAGCAGCGCGCGCTCCAGCAGCACCTCGCCGAGCCGCTCGCGGATGTCGTCGCGCCGGCCGTCGAGGCTGAGCGCCGTCTCGAGCTTCTGCGCCGAGCGGGCCAGCCGCAGCTCCGCCTCCGGCAGCGCCGCCTCGTAGCGGGTCCACAGCCCGTCGGCGTGGGCCGTCTTGCCGGCGTCGTAGGCCGCCAGCGCCTGCGTGCGCAGCTCCTCGGCGTCGGCGCGCGCCTTGCCGGAGACCGCCCGCTCCTGCTCGGCCGCGGTGACCTGCGCGTCGACCTTGAGCCGCAGGTCGCGCTGGCTCTTCAGCCACATCGCCCCGTACATCGAGATCGCGACCGCCGGCACCAGCACGATCGCCCCGCGCCGCATCGCCCGCACCCGCGCCGCCGCGGCCTTGCAGGCGGCGATGAAGTCGCGCTCCTTCGGCCGCAGCGACGCCGGGTCGAGCGCCATCACTTCTTGCAGCGGCGCGCCGCTCCACAGCGCGTCGCGGCCGCGGCCGAGCCGCTCCCACTCGGCGACCGCGAGCTCGAGGCGGTGACGCGTGGCCCGGCCGTCGCGCTCCTCCTCGAGCCAGGTGCTGAGCGTCGACCAGCCGCCGAGCAGCGCCTCGTGGGCGATCTCGAAGACAGCGTCGTCGTTGACCTCGCGGGCCACCACCAGGCGCGCGCGCACCAGGGCCTTGAGCGCCTCGGCGGCCGCGGGCGAGTCGGCCGTCAGCTCGTCTTCGGTCCGCACCGCGCGGGTGTCGTCGACGGTCACGAGGCGCATCAAGATCCGCCGCGCCGCCGCGCGCTGGGCCGGGATCAGCTCGGCCAGCACCGCGTCGCCGTGCCGCGCCAGCGCCCCGCTGACGCCGCCGACCTTCCGCAGGTCGGCGGGCGAGATGATGTTGGCCGCCTGGTCGCGGATCTCCCACAGCTCGGCCAGCGCGAACTGCAGCAGCGGCAGGCTGCCGCGCGCCGCGGCCTCGACCAGCTCGTCGACCAGCGTCGACGGCTCGAAGCGCACGCCCTTGACCTTGGCCGGGCCGACGATCGCCTCGCGCGCGCCCTCGGGCGACAGCGGGCGGAGGATGTAGATCGCCCGCGACAGCTCGTCGCCGATGCCGGGCACCTGGACCACGCGGGTCAGGAAGTCGCCGCGCACCGTCGCCATCACCCGCAGCCCGGGCAGCCCGGCGGCCAGCCGCGCCAGCAGCGGCCCGACGATCGCCACCTCCTGCGTCGCGCTCAGCGTCACCAGCTCCTCGAACTGGTCGATGACGAGCAGCCGCCCGCGCGCCTCGCCGAGCTGCTTGCGCAGCGCCCGGACCAGCTCGCCCGGGCTCTCGGCGATCAGCGCCGCGAGTGTCTCTTCGGACATGTCGAAGAGGACAGCCAGCGTCGAGATCAGCGTCTGCAGCGGATAGCGGCCCGGGGTCATCGCCGCCGAGGCCCACTGGCGGTGGTGGTCGAGGTTGCCCTCCTCGACCATCGGCACCACGCCGGCCTTGACGAGCGACGACTTGCCGACGCCCGAGTCGCCGGCGACGACCACCAGCGCGTCGGCGCGGAGGCGCTCGATGACGGCGCGGATCTCGACGCCGCGACCGAAGAACACCGCGCGGTGCTTCGACTCGAACGCCTGCAGGCCGCGGTACGGGTTGCCCTCGGGGATCACCAGCTCGCGGCCGCTCGGCTGCAGCGACTCGAGCGCGGCCAGCAGGTCGTCGGCCGAGCCGAAGCGCAGGAACGGGTCGCGCCGCAGGCAGCGATCGATGAGCCCGGCCAGGCGCGGGTCGCAGCGCGGCGCCTTCTCGATCAGCGGCCGCGGCTCGTACTCCTGCAGCCGCTCGGCCAGCTCCAGCGGCGTGCTCGCCTCGGTCGGCGGGCGGCCGGAGGCGAGGATGTACATCAGCACCCCGAGCGCGTAGACGTCGGACCGCCGCGACGCCGGCTCGGCGCGCCACAGCTCGGGCGCCATGTAGTGCGGCGTGCCGAGCAGCGTGCCGGCCTGGGTCAGCGACTCGGCGGTCACCGGGATGTCGGCGGCCGACAGCGCCGCGGCCGACAGCCCCGCGCTCGAGCGACCGGCCGAGTCGGCGTGGACGCGGGGCAGCGCCCCGCTGGCGCTGGCGTCGCGCAGCTTGATCGTCTCGGCCGCGCGGTCGATGCGGCCGACGTCGTTGCTGCGCAGCACCGCCGACGACGCCGCCTCGATCGCCTCCTCCTTGGCGGGTTCGGGGCGCACCGGGTCGAGCGCGGCCGGGTCCATCAGCTTGGCCAGGCTGAAGTCGAGCAGCTTGATCTCGCCGGTCTCGGCGAGGATCGCGTTGGCCAGCTTGATGTCGCGGTGGAGCACGCCGTGGCGGTGCGCCGCGGCCAGCCCGCGGCACAGGCCGATCGCCAGCTCCAGCACCTTGCGCGACGGCAGCGGCACCTGGATCTCGTTGAGGCTCTTGCCGCGGATGTACTCGGTGATGAGGTACGGGTGGCCCTCGAGCTGACCGACGCGGTAGATCGTCACCACGTTGGGGTGCTGGATGCGGGCCACCGCGCGGCCCTCGACCTGGAAGCGCTCGCGGTCGTCGGCGTCGGGCGCGACGTGGCCGACGAACTTCACCGCCACCGGCCGGTCGAGCACCGTGTCGTGGGCCAGGTAGACCCGGCCCATGCTGCCCTTGCCGAGCAGGCGGACCAGCTTGTACTCGTCGAAGGTGGGCGGGGGCTCCCACTCGTGGACCGGCATGTCGACGATCTTCGGGACCGCCCGCATCGACCGGGCGTGCACCGACGCCGAGGTGACCTGGCCCTTGGGACCTGGCCTCGGATCCACGTTCGGAATCGCGCCGGACGCGCCTGCGTCGTGATCGCTCACCGAAATCCCTCGGGGTTCCGGGACATCACCTTTAGCGTCGCACGGCCAGCGGGGGCACGGCAAGTCCGTGCGTATCCCACTTTGGACCTGCGCAGGCCTGCTCGCGACGGCGTCTTCCGCAGGGGTGCAGCTTTCTTCACCCCTGCAGATCCGTCAATTCGCGTAGTGCCGTCGGATCGATCGTCACGGCGTCGGAGCCGAGAGGTCGATGCTCTGCAGCGAGTCCTCGAGCTCGATCTTCTTCTCGAGTCGCTTCGACTGCAGCTCGACGATCGAGCGCCCGAGCTTGTCGGCATCGCGCGTGAACTCGTCGAGGCGCTTGTTCAGCTTGCCGCGCAGATCGCCCGCGGCCCCGTCTTTCTTGATCGCCTCGAGGTTCTGCCGCGTCTCGCTGGCGCGCTGGTCGAGCTCCGCCTGCTGGCGCGCGAACCCCTCGATCTCGGTGTCGATGCGGGCGATCTCCTGGCGCAGACGCACGAGCGGCTCGATCTTCTTGCGGGTCGCCGCGTCGAGGTTCGGCACGCGCAGCAGCGCGTCGAGCAGCTGCGGCACGCGGCCGTCCCAGATCGTGATCGTGTTGCGCGACGGCGTCTGCTCGACCACCTCGACCTTGCCCTCGGTCGCGTTGCCGGTGACCTTGATCGGCACGAGGTAGGCGTCGGGCAGCTCCTCGAGGCCGTCGATCTTCGACTTGAGCGCGTAGGGCCCGCCCTGCTTCGGGTGGCGGATCAGCACCGAGTAGCCCTTCGGGTCCGGTTGGCCCTTCACCGTCCACGTCGTCGCCACGCGCTGGAAGTTCTCGACCTCGATCACCCCGCGCACGATCTTGACGATGCGCATGTCGTCGCCGGTGTACTGCGCCTGCGACGACACCAGCAGCGACGGCTCGACCGCGAACGGGATCGTCGTGCTCGTCTGCGTCCCGACCGCCTCCGACAGGCCCTCGCCGACGAAGCTGCCGCCGGCGTAGATCGCGATCGGCCCGGGCTCGAGCACGAACGGCGTGGTGTTCTTGAAGCGGACCACGCGGTACGGGTTCTGCTCGTAGCCGGTGCCGGCGCCGCCCGGGCGGAACAGGAACGTCTGCTCGGCCGCCACGTCCTGGTTGACGATCGCCACCATCGTCGAGCTGCCGTCGGGCACCGTCACGCGGTCGTTGAGGTCGAAGCGGGTCAGGCCGCTGACGCTCTTGGCCCGCGCGCTCGCCTGCGTGCTGCGGCGCAGCGACTCCTGGTCCATCGCCGGCGGCGCCGCGGCCGTCTCCTCGGCCTTGGCCATCTCGCCGCCGCCGTAGCGCTCGTCCTCGAGGTCGTAGCTGCGGTTCGCGCTGACGGCCCCGGCGGTCTTCGTCGTCGCCTTCGGCTTCTGCATCGGCCGCTTGGCGTCCTTCTTCTCGGACTCGGTCATCCACCTGTCGGGCGCCGGGGGAGGCGGAGGCGCCGGCGCCGCCTGGCCCACCACGGCCCCTGCCGCGTCGGGGCAGCCGTCCTCGTCGGTGTAGCCGTTGAACGTCTCCGCGTTGTCGGGGCACTGGTCGAGCGAGTCGGGGATCGAGTCGCCGTCGCGGTCGCCGCCCGACTGGTACGACGTCTCGCCCATCGCCACCGCGGCCCGCTTCTGCACCCCGGCCTCGGTGAGGTCGGTGCGGCCGACAGTGCGCGGCGTGTGCAGGTCGTAGCGGAACGCGATCGGCGCGCCCGACGTCAAGCTCATCGACACCTTGCCCCAATCCTCGCCGCTGGTGTTGTCGACCACCGCCCACGCCTGCAGCAGCGCCGGCCCTTTCTCGCCGGGCTCGGGCAGGACCACCCGATAGGTCGGCTTCCACATCGGCGCCGCCGCCACGTAGCTGACCACCAGGTCGTGGCTGCTCGCGCCGGCCAGGCGGATCTCCACCGCCACCTGCTGGAACATCCCCTCGCCCGCGGTCGCGTCGAGCGTGCGGTGGAACTGCAGCGCCAGGTCGCCGTCCTGCAGCGTCACCCCGCGCACCTTCGACAGCCGCACCACCTCGAGCTGCTTGCCGTCCATCAGCGAGACCTTGTAGTCGCGCGCCCCGCCCTGCGGCGGCGGCACCCGCTCCGACGACGGCGGCGGCGTCGGGTCCGGCTCGTCGACGATCGCCTCGACCATCACGATGCGCCCGCGCAGCTTGCCCTGCGTCGTCTTCAACGTCACGTAGGTGCCGCGCAGCGCGTCGAGCACCTGCGCCAAACTACCTTGCCCCGGGGCCAGGGTCGAAAGGGCAGCATTGGCCCACGACTCGGGGTCGAGCGGCATCGACACGCTGACCGCCTGCCCGCTCTTGCGGTCGATCACCGTCAGGCTCTTCAGCAGGTCGTTGACCTGGTCCTTGCGGACCTTGATCACCAGCGCGTCGCCCTTGACCTCGCCGCGGCGCTCGAAGTAGCCGATCCCGTTGCGGTAGAGGACCACGCGGTCGAGCCCGAGCGAGCTCTCGGTGGCGGCGTAAGGGTTGCGGCCGTGGGCGCAGCCGATGAGAAGGAGGGCGACGAGGGCGGACGAGGCGAGCCTGGACACGTGCGAGGGATCTCCTGCGAGGTCGATGCTAACGCCGCGAGTCATCTCCCTCTTACTTGCCCGGGCGCCCGCCGAACCCCGCCGGAGGCGCGCGTTCGGCCGCTGCGCGGTTTTGCCCGCGGATGCCGCAGCAAATGCCGCGAGTCGGTCGCACGCGGCGCCTATGGACGCCTTGATCGCGCTTTGCCAAGCTCGCGCCGATGGCCCCCCCACGAAGGCGCACGCTCTACCCGGAGATCGAGCCCTACAACGCCGGCTTCTTGCAGGTCAGCGGGCTGCACCGCGTGTACTTCGAGGAGTCGGGCAACCCCGACGGCAAGCCGGCGGTGTTCCTCCACGGCGGACCAGGCGGCGGCACCGTCCCCGATCAGCGGCGGTTCTTCGACCCCGAGCGCTACCGGATCGTCCTGTTCGACCAGCGCGGCTGCGGCAAGAGCACCCCGCACGCCGAGCTGCAGGACAACACCACCTGGGACCTCGTCGCCGACATCGAGCGCGTGCGCGAGCACCTCAACGTCCAGCGCTGGTTGGTGTTCGGCGGCTCGTGGGGCAGCACCCTCGCCCTCGCCTACGCGCAGAAGCACCCGCGACGGGTCACCGAGCTGGTGCTGCGGGGGATCTTCCTCCTCCGCCGCAGCGAGCTGCGGTGGTTCTACCAGGACGGCGCCAGCGCCCTGTTCCCCGACGCGTGGGAGCGGTTCCTCGCCCCGATCCCCGCGGCCGAGCGCGGCGACCTGATGAAGGCCTACCACCGCCGGCTCACCAGCGAGGACGCCGCCGTCCGCCTCGAGGCCGCCCGCGCGTGGAGCGTGTGGGAGGCCAGCACCAGCTACCTGCACGTCAACTCGGAGCAGATCGAGCGCGCCGGCGAGGACGAGTTCAGCCTCGCGTTCGCCCGCATCGAGGCCCACTACTTCGTCCACCGCGGCTTCCTCGAGCGCGACAACCAGCTGATCGAGAACGTCCCGCGGATCCGCAACATCCCGGCCGTCATCGTCCAGGGCCGCTACGACGTCGTCTGCCCGCCCCAGAGCGCCTGGGACCTCCACCGCGCCTGGCCCGAGGCCGAGCTGCGGATCGTCGACGACGCCGGCCACTCCGCCTTCGAGCCCGGCATCCTCCACGAGCTCGTGTCCGCCACCGACCGCTTCGCCGAGCACACCTGACCGTTCCGACCTGTCCATAAGAACCTGGGCTTTTCGTCATGACCGTTCGACCAGCTCACTCCGCCCCGCACCGTCAGGACCCGCTGTCGGGCCTGTATCCGCCGATCGACCCGTTCCACTTCGGCCGGCTGCAGGTGCCGGGCGGGCACGACCTCTACTTCGAGCAGTCGGGCAACCGGGCCGGCAAGCCGGTGGTGTTCCTGCACGGCGGGCCGGGCGGCGGCACCGACCCCAAGCACCGGCGCTTCTTCGACCCGGCGCGCTACCGCATCATCCTGTTCGACCAGCGCGGCTGCGGCCAGAGCGAGCCGTTCGCCTCGCTGGACGACAACACCACCTGGGACCTGGTCGACGACATCGAGCGCCTGCGCGAGCACCTCGGCGTCGACCGCTGGCAGGTGTTCGGCGGCTCGTGGGGCAGCACCCTCGGGGTCGCCTACGCCGAGGCCCACCCGCACCGGGTCACCGAGCTGGTGCTGCGTGGGATCTTCATGTTCACCCGCCGCGAGTCCGAGTGGTTCTACGGCCGCGGCACCCGCACCCTGTTCCCCGACGCCTGGGAGGCCTTCGTCGCCCCGATCCCCGAGGCCGAGCGCGGCGACCTGATCGGCGCCTACTACCGCCGCCTCACCTCGACCGACCCGCGCGCCCGCGTCGAGGCCGCGCGCGCGTGGAGCCTGTGGGAGAGCCGCGTCGCCACCCTGCACCCCGACCCCGACGTCGAGATGCACTGCGACAACACCGACTTCACCCTCGCCTTCTCGCGCATCGAGTGCCACTACTTCGTCCACAAGGGTTTCTTGAGCAGCGAGACCCAGCTGCTCGACGACGCGCCGAAGATCCAGCACATCCCGACGACGATCGTTCACGGCCGCTACGACGTGATCTGCCCGCTCGAGAACGCCTGGGCCCTGCACAAGCGGCTGCCCCGCTCGGAGCTGGTGATCGTCCCCGACGCCGGCCACTCCGCCTTCGAGGCCGGCATCGCCCTCAGCCTCCGCCGCGCCACCGACCGCTACGCCCACCTGTGAGGTCGTAGCCTCTCGGGGCATGTTTGCAGGGGCATGTCCTCACGGACATGCCCCTTCGAACATGTCTGAAAATCACATCGCCGAGACGTCGCCGCCGGCCGCCGCGGCCGCCAGAGTCAGGCGGTCGGCGCCCCAGTACAGCTGGGGCCCGCGCTCGGCCGTCTGGACCACGAAGGTCGGCACCCCGAACACCCCGGCCGCCTCGGCCTCCGCGGTACTCGTCACCAGCGCTTGCTTGATCTCCGGCGTCTCCGCTCTGGCCACCAGCGCCGCCCCGTCGAGCCCGACCGAGTCGGCGATCGCCGCCACCACCGCGGGGTCGCTGATGTCGCGGTCCTCGGCCCACAGCGCCGTCGCCAGCGCGCGCGCCAGCGCCGGCGGCGAACCGGCGGCCAGAGTGACCCGCAGCGGCAGGACAGTGCGGATCGGGAAGCGCGCCGGGAACTTGAACGGCAGCCCTGCGCGCTCCGCCTGACGGTCGAGGTCCTGCATCGTGTGGCGCCGCTTCTCCGGGCTCTGCACGAACAGCGGCACGTCCGGCGTGCCGATGTTGCGGAACAGGCCGCCGAGCAGGATCGGCCGCCAGCGCACCTGCGGGCCCAGCTCCGCCGCGCGCAGGATCGCCAGGTAGGCGAACGGGCTCGAGTAGTCGAAGTAGAAATCGACCGGCGCAGTCGGCGACGGCACGGTCGTCGGTGGAGCGCCGCCGAGCGCCGCCTCGACCATGTCCGCGCGGTCCTGACCCCAGAACAGCTGATCGCCGACGAAGTAGGTCGGCACGCCGAAGACCCCGCGCGCCACCGCCTCGTCGGTGCGGCGGCGCAGCTCGTCCTTGATCGCCTGCGACTCGGCGCGGGCGAGGATCTCCGCCGCGTCGAGCTCGACCTCCGTGAGCGCCCGCGTCAGCACCGCACGATCGGCGATGTCGGCGTTCTCGTCCCAGTAGGCGCGGTAGATGCGATGAATCAGCGGCAGCGTGTGGTGGGCCAGCGGCAGCGACAGCCCGGCCGCCAGCACGCAGCGCAGCGCCTCGACCGTGCGCATCGGGTGGTTCGGCGGCATGCGCAGCGGCACGCCCACGCGCTGGGCCTGGCGCCGCATGTCGTCGAGGTTGTGGCGGGCCCTGGCCGGGTTGAGCGTCGCCGCCAGGTTCTGCGGCGTCCCGCGGGCCTTGAACACCCCGCCGAGCAGCATCGGCCGCAGGTCGAGCTCGGCGCCTGTCCTTTGGGCCAGCTGCTCGACCTGGGTCGACGCCACGTAGGCGAACGGGCACGAAAAGTCGAACCAGAACTCGAGCCGCGCCGCCATCTTACTTCCTCGCGCCCGTCAGCCACTCCGCCGCCTGGCGCGCGAAGTAGGTGAAGATCACGTCGGCGCCGGCGCGGCGGATGCCGAGCAGGCTCTCGAGCACCACCCGCTTCTCGTCGAGCCAGCCGCGCTCGCTGGCCGCCTTGAGCATCGCGTACTCGCCGCTGACCTGGTAGGCCGCGAGCGGCAGGTTGGTGGCGCGGCGCAGCGCCGCGAGGATGTCGAGGTAGGGCCCGGCCGGCTTGACCATCAGGATGTCGGCGCCCTCGACCTCGTCGAGCTCGGCCTCGCGCAGCGCCTCGCGGGCGTTGGCCGGGTCCATCTGGTAGGTCTTCTTGTCGCCGCTCTTGGGGGCCGAGTCGAGCGCGTCGCGGAACGGCCCGTAGAACGCCGAGGCGTACTTGGCAGTGTAGGCGAGGATCGACACGTCGATGAAGTCCTCGCCGTCGAGCGCCTCGCGCAGCGCCTGCACGCGGCCGTCCATCATGTCCGACGGCGCGACGATGTCGGCCCCCGCGCGGGCCTGGCACAGCGCCTGGTTGCACAGCGCCGCCACCGTCTCGTCGTTCAAGATCCGCCCGTCCGGCGCGACGATCCCGTCGTGGCCGTCGCTGTTGTACGGATCGAGCGCGACGTCGGTGACGATCACCAGGTCGGGCCAGCGGTCCTTCAGCGCCTTGATCGTCTCGGGGATCAATCCATTCGGGTTCCACGCCTCGCGGCCGTCGGACGTCTTGAGCGACTCGGCCACCGCCGGGAACAGGGCGACGAGGTTCACCCCGACCGCGCGCGCGGCCTCGACCTCGGCCAGCAGACCGCGGCGCGACAGCCGGGCGCAGCCGGGCATCGACGCGATCGGCACGTCGTCGTCGCCGGCGTGGATGAACAGCGGGTAGATGAAGTGCTCCGGCGCCAGCGTGGTCTCGCGCACGAACGCGCGGATGGCCGGGTGCTTGCGGTTGCGCCGCGGTCGTTGCAGCAGGTTGAGCGGGTCGAGCGTCATCGTATCTGTCCTCCGTGACATGTCCTCAGATACACCAGTCGCCAGCGCCCTCGGGCGCCAGCTTGGCGAGCGCCTGGCGCAGCTTGTCGGCCGCCTCGTCGAGCGCGGCCGCGCTGGCGCGGTGGTCGGCGTTGGCGAAGTCGAGGTCGTGCGGCCCGTCGATCGGGACCACGTGGAGGTGCACGTGGGGCACCTCGAGGCCGGCGATCATCAGGCCGACGCGGGTCGGCGCGAACGCCAGCATCTGCCCGCGGCCGATCGCCTGCGCGACCGTCGTCAGGTGGGCCGCGAGGTCGGCGTCGAGGTCGAGCCAGTGGTCGACCTCCTGCTTGGGCACCACCAGAGTGTGGCCGGGGCGCAGCGGCGCGATCGACAGGAATGCGGCGCAGCGGTCGTCCTGGTACACGAAGCGACCGGGCAGCTCGCCGTTGATGATCCGGGTGAACACGGACGGCATTGCGGGGATGCTACACCGGTCGGAGGCCCTTCGGCGCGCTGACCCACTTCGTCCCGGCCACGGCCAGGCGCCACGGCGCGTCACGGTCGTCCGGCGCGGCGAAGTCGATGCCGACGCGCGGCCCGGCGAGGATCTCGCCGACCGGCGGGGCGTCGAGCGCCTCGAGCCCGCCGGGCTCGGTGACCGGGTGGTGCGACCACGACGTGTCGAGCTGCAGCGCCTGGCCGATCTTGCCCGGCCCGGTGAGCAGCGTCGGCCCCGACGCCCCGCCCCGGCGGCGCTGGATCTCCGTCAGGCCCAGCACCGGCTCGGCCGAGCGGATCAGCACCGCCGCCCCCTCGCCCTCTTTGTTGGTCGAGAGGTTGAGCATGTTGTGGATGCCGTAGCAGAGGTACACGTACGCGCGCCCCGGCGGGCCCCACATCGCCGCGTTGCGCTCGGTCAGGCCGAAGCGGCAGTGGTTCGCGCTGTCGTTCGGGTGGCGGTAGGCCTCGACCTCGGTGATCCGCACGATCACGCCGTCGCGCCGCAGCAGCTTGCCGAGCAGGTCGCGCGCCACCGCGAGCGCGTCGCGGGCGAAAAAAGAACGCGGCAAAATCCGGTATTCGTCGGCGGCCATGTGGCTCCAGCGCCAGTGGCTGGCTCACAAACAGCCTAGCGTCGATCCTGCCGCGGGCGTACGCCGTTATTCGCGAACATTCACGCTCCTGGGGCCGAACGGGCGGCTACGGCGCGCATCGGCCCGGTCGGCGTGGCATAATATTCGCCCTCTCGGCGATGCTGATCTACCTCTACCTGTTCGCGTTCGGGCTCGGCGGCGTCCTCCTTCTCGGCTCGATCTTCATCGGCGGCAAGGACACCGGGGGCGACGGCGGCGACGGCGACGCGAGCACCTCGGCGCAACACTTCGACCACGGCGTCGTCGAGGCCCACGGCGCGCTCCCGGGTCTGTTCACCGCCTTCCTCTCGCTGCGCTTCTGGATGTTCTTCCTCGCCTTCTTCGGCCTCACCGGCCTCGTGCTCGACGGCCTCGACCTCGTCGACAGCCCGAGCGTCGCCCTCGTCGCCGCGCTCGGCATGGGCCTCTTCACCGGCCAGGGCACCGTGGCCGTGTTCCGCAGCCTCTCGCACAGCGAGACCAGCACGGCCGCCAGCGCCGCCGACTACATCGGCCGCAGCGGCCGCGTGATGGTCGGCTTCGCCGCCGGCGACCTCGGCAAGGTGCGGCTCACGCTCAAGGGCACCACCGTCGACGTCCTGGCCACCACGGAGGAGGAGCGCGGCTTCGCCTCCGGCGAGGAGGCCCTCGTCATCGCCATGAACGACACCACCGCCGTCGTCGCCCGCGCCCCGGGCGTCTGACCGCGGCCAACCTGCCACCGGAGGATCGAGTGAATCCGTCTCTCACGTACCTGGCCTTCGCGCCAGCTCTGGAATCCACCTTCGAAGCGCTGACCAATAACCGCGCCGGGCTGGTGCTCGTCGGCGGGCTCGGCATCGGCCTCGGCGTGCTGCTGTTACTGCTGCTGGTCAAGAACTTCCTCCACATCTGTCACCCCAACGAGGCGCTGATCTTCACCGGCCGCAAGCGGATGAAGGACGGCGTCGACCTCGGCCCGCTGGTGGTCCTCGGCCGCGGCGTCGTCGGTCAGGCGCCCGAGTACCACGGCTGCGGCAAGGGCAGAGGCTGGCGGCTCCCCGTGCTCGAGGTCGTCGACCGCCTCGACATGTCGGCGATGTCGATCGACGTCTACGTGCAGAACGCCTACTCCGCCGGCAACATCCCGCTCAAGATCCACGCGATCGCCAACGTCAAGATCAGCCCCGACCCGCGGCTGATCCGCAACGCGATCGAGCGGTTCCTCGGCCGCTCCCCCAACGAGATCCAGCAGGTCGCCCGCCAGACCCTCGAGGGCGCGCTGCGCGAGGTGCTGGCGCAGATGACCCCCGAGGCGGTCAACCACGACCGGCTCGAGTTCGCCAACAACCTGGCCAAGAGCGCCCAGGACGACCTCGACAAGCTCGGCCTGCAGCTCGACACCCTCAAGATCCAGCACGTGGCCGACGAGACAGGTTACCTCGACTCGCTGGGCCGGCCGCAGATCGCCGCGGTCCTGCGCGACGCCGAGAAGGCCGAGAGCCAGGCCCAGCAGGAGATCTCCGAGGCCCAGGCGCAGGCCAACCAGCGCGCCGAGGTGGCCAAGGCCGCCGCCGAGACCGCGATCCTGGTCAAGCGCAACGAGCTGTCCAAGATCCGCGCCGAGCTCGAGGGCCGCGCCTCTGCGGTCGAGCGCGAGGCCGAGGCCGCCGCCAAGACCGCGCGCGCCGCCGCCGAGCAGGAGCTGCAGAGCGTGCGCAGCGACCTCGAACAGAAGCGCCTCATGGCCGAGGTCATCATCCCCGCCGAGGTCGACCGGGCCGCGCGGCTCTTGCTGGCCAAGGGCGACGCCGCGCCGACGATCGAGAACGGCGCCGCGGTGGCCGAGGTCCTGCGGCTGACCAGCGAGGCGTGGCAGACCATGGGCCCGCAGGCCCGCGAGATCTACGTCATCCAGCACCTCGAGGAGCTGCTGTCGGCGGTGCTCCAGCCGATCGAGAAGCTCAAGATCCGTGAGGTCGCCGCGCTCGACCCGGGCGACGGCAGCGCGATCTCCAGCTACGCCGCCTCCTACCCGCGCGCAGTCGCCTCGGTGCTCAGCGCCCTGCGCGAGACCACCGGCGTCGACGTGCCCGCAATCCTGTCCGGAAAGGCAGGTGCCCAGTGACCATGGAACTGCTGCTCGCCCTGCTCGGCATCGTCGCCATCTTTGTCGTCGCGCTCACCCTCCTCATCAAGAACGTCTTCTACGTCTGCCAGCCGAACGAGGTGCTGATCTTCAGCGGCCGCAAGCGCAAGACCGAGGACGGCAAGCTGTTCGGGTACAAGATCATCCGCGGCGGCCGGGCCATCCGGATCCCGCTGTTCGAGACGGTCGACCGCATGGACCTGACGAACATGATCATCGAGGTCCAGGTCAAGAACGCCTACTCGCGCGGCGGCATCCCGCTCAACATCCAGGGCGTCGCCAACATCAAGGTGCCGGGCGAGGAGCCGCTGCTCAACAACACCGTCGAGCGGTTCCTCGGCCGCTCGCGCGACTCGATCATGAAGACCGCGCGCGAGACCCTCGAGGGCAACCTGCGCGGCGTGCTGGCGACCATGACGCCGGAGCAGGTCAACACCGACAAGGAGACCTTCGCCCAGCGCCTGGCCGCCGAGGCCGAGCACGACCTCAACAAGCTCGGCCTCGTGCTCGACACCTTGAAGATCCAGAACGTCAGCGACGAGGTCGGCTACCTCGACGCCATGGGCCGCCAGCGGGCCGCCGCGATCCGCCGCGACGCGCTCATCGCCGAGGCCGTCAGCCAGGCCCAGGCCACCGAGCAGCGGTGGACCAACACCCGCAACGCCGAGCTCACCACCCTCGAGGCGCAGACCCAGATCGCCCTCAAGGAGAACGAGCGCCGGATCGCCGACGCCCAGACCCGCCGCGCCGCCCTCATCGCCCAGCAGCAGGGCGAGGTCGAGGCCCTCATCGCCCAGGCCCGCGCCGAGGTCGGCATGCAGGACGCCCGCATCGAGCAGGTGCGCCGCCAGCTGCAGGCCGACATCCTCGCGCCCGCCGACGCCGCCCGCCGCAAGGCCGAGGAGGACGCCAAGGGCCACGCGGCGCGGATCATCGAGCAGGGCCGCGCCACCGCCCAGGTGCTGGCGCAGATCGCCGCCACCTACAACAAGGGCGGCGCCGCGGCCCGCGACGTCCTGCTCATGCAGAAGCTGGTCCCGCTGTTCCACAGCCTGGCCGGCACGATCGGCGAGCTCAAGATCGACCGCCTGACGATCCTGCCCAAGGGGACAGGTACCGAAGGACAGCCCCTCGGCGCCCGCCTGGTCGACGCCTCGGAGCAGATCAAGGCCGCCACCGGCATCGACGTGCCGAAGTCCCTGCGGGACGCCCTGGGAGATCTGCGGCCGCAGAAGTCTCCGCCGCTCCCACGCACGACCTGAATTTCGATTCAAGTCCGTGAACCAGCGCCAGCGCTCGCTCATGCAGCGGCCTGGCGCTGAGTTTTTGTGCCAATCGACAAGACAGCGAAACTCGGCCCGTTTCGCGAGCGATACTGATCTCACCTTGACATGAATCTTCGTTCACGCCAATGAACCCCCGGTGTCGCGCAGGGTCGATGGGCGAGACGGTGAGCCGCGCAATTCGCGTGGTGCGCGAGTCCGCGAGGTGGTACGGACGGAGACACGCGCTGCGTACCGCGAGGCGATCCTCGACGCGGCCACGCGGGTGTTCGGGCGGCTCGGATTCCAGGACGCGAAGATGGCCGACATCGCCGCCGAAGCAGGCGTGGCCGCGGGCACCGTCTACAACTACTTCAAGAACAAGGAAGAGGTGTTCCGCTCGATCCTGCAGCGGACGCACGAGCTGGTGTACCAGCGGATCCTGGTCCACCAGCAGCTCGAGGACCCGCTCGAGCGCATGCGGGCCTCGACGCGCGAGGCGTTCGACTTCCTCGAGGAGCACGGCGCCCTGTTCCTGCTCTACGTCTCGATCGGCGGCGGCTTCGACTGGGCCCAGAAGCGCATCGAGCAGGCGCTGATGAACGAGAACCACGCCCGCTACCTCGCGCTCAGCCACGCCACCCTGCGCGACGCCGCCGCGCGCGGGCAGATCCGCAACGACCTCACGGTCGAGCAGCTGGCGGTGTTCCTCAGCGGCCTGACCGACGCGACGATCTTCTCCTGGGTGCGAGCCGGCTGTCCCCCCGGCCTCCGCACGCAAGCCGACCCCCTGATCGACTTCTTCCTCAACGGCGCGAGAGCCCCATGACCGCACGCCCCCGAATCGTCCCCCTCGTCCTCGCCGGCCTCCTCGTCGCCGCGTGCGACAGCAAGGAAGCCGAGAAGCCCTCGCTGCCGGCGCAGGCCGCCGCGCCGACCATCCCGGTCCCGAGCAACAAGGGCCCCGGGCCGCAGCCCGGCGCCAAGGTCGGCGCGCGCGACCTCTCGATCGAGCGCTACGTCGGCACCGCGCTGCCCAAGCAGGAGGCCGAGCTCGGCCCGCGCATGAGCGGCACGCTCGCCAGCGTCGACGTCGAGGAGGGGCAGATGGTCAAGAAGGGCCAGGTGCTGTTCCGCCTCGACGCGCGCTCGACCCGGCTCGGCGTCAGCCAGGCCGAGACCGGCCTGCAGGGCGCGCAGATCGCCCGCGACAACGCCAAGCGCGAGCTCGAGCGGCAGCAGCAGCTGGCCGCCAAGGGCACCGTCGCCGCGGCCGTGCTCGAGCGGGCCGAGTCGGCCTTCAACAGCGCCGAGAACAACGTCAGCCAGGCCGGGGTCGCGCTGTCGATGGCCCGCCGCGGCACCGCCGACTCGGCCGTCGTCTCGCCGATCGACGGCCTCGTCGCCCACAAGTTCAAGGACGTCGGCGAGACGGTGACGATGATGCCGCCGACCATCGTCGTCGTGATCCAGGACCAATCTGTCCTCGAGGTCAGGGCGCGGATCCCCGAGGCCGCGCTGCGGCTCGTCCACGTCGGCGACCAGGTCTCCGCTCACTTCACCGCGCTGGCCGTCTCGCGCGAGGCCAAGGTCGTGCGCGTCCAGCCGACCGTCGACGCCGCCACGCGCACGATCGAGATCGTCACCGACGTCGACAACAAGGACGGCGCGCTGCGCCCCGGCATGTACGTCGAGATCGAGCTGCGCCCGCCGCTCGCCTCGGTGCTGCCCGGCGCCGAGGGTGAAAAGCCCGAGGCCGCGCCCGACGCCAAGGCCGAGGTGGCCAAGGCGAGCCCGAGCAAGAAAGCCCCGAGCGACCCCCCGCCGCCGTCTGCCGGCACCCACTGAGGTCCCGCCATGCTGCTCGCCGAAGTCTCGATCCGCCGGTCCATCTTCGCGACGATGCTGATCGCCGCGCTGATGGTGTTCGGCTTCTTCAGCTTGCCGCGCATCGGCGTCGAGCTGTTCCCGAACGTCGAGTTCCCGGTCGTCACCGCGACCGTCGTCTACCCGGGCGCCGACCCGGAGACGATGGAGACCAAGGTCGCCGACCCGATCGAGGAGGCGCTGCAGTCGATCAGCGGCGTCAAGCGCATGACCTCGCGCAACCTCGAGGCCGTCACCCAGGTGGTGATGGAGTTCGAGCTCGAGGTCGACGGCAACCAGGCGCTGCAGGACGTGCGCGACAAGATCTCGGCGATCGAGCGCGACCTGCCGCAGGGCATCGACCCGCCGGTGGTGCAGAAGTTCGACGTCGGCGCCGCGCCGATCCTCTCGATCGCGCTGGCCGGCGACGTGCCGATGGCCGAGATGACGCGGATCGCCAAGGACGAGGTCAAGCAGCGGCTGCAGCAGATCTCGGGCGTCGGCAACGTCGACCTCATCGGCGGCCGCGAGCGCGAGATCAAGGTCCTCGTCGACCCCGCGCGCATGACCGGCTTCGGCCTCACCGCCGACGACGTCGCCAACGCAGTGCGGGCGCAGAGCCTCGAGCTGCCGGCCGGCTTCATCAAGACCGGCACCAGCGAGCTGACCCTGAAGACCCGCGGCGAGGTCAAGAGCGCCGCCGAGATCGCCGACATCCTGATCCCCGGCCCGCCCGGCGCGGTGGTCCGGATCCGCGACGTCGCCGAGGTCCTCGACGACGTCGAGGACGCCCGCTCGGCCTCGTTCCTCAACGGCAACTCGGCGCTCGCGCTGGTCGTCAAGAAGCAGTCGGGCGCCAACGTCGTCGCCCTCGCCGAGCAGGTCCGCGAGGTGCTCGACGAGATGCGCCCCGACCTCGAGCGGCGGGGCATCACCGCCGCCGTGCCGACCGACAACTCGGTGTTCGTCGAGCACGCCATCGGCGACGTCAAGTTCGACCTCATCCTCGGCGCGATCCTCACCATCGTCATCATCCTCGTGTTCCTGCACGACATCCGCGCGACCTTCATCGCCGCGCTGGCGATCCCGACCAGCATCGTGGCGACGTTCGCGTTCATGCAGTACATGGGGTTCTCGTTCAACAACATCTCCATGCTGGCGCTGTCGCTGTCGATCGGCATCCTCGTCGACGACGCGATCGTGGTGATCGAGAACATCTACCGCCACCTCGAGATGGGCAAGCCGCGCATGCGCGCCGCCCTCGACGCGACCAGCGAGATCGGCCTCGCGGTCATCGCCACCACCCTGTCGATCGTCGCGGTGTTCGTGCCGGTCGCCTACATGAAGGGCATCATCGGCCGCTTCTTCTTCCAGTTCGGCCTCACCGTCTCCGCGGCGGTGCTGCTGTCGATGCTGGTCTCGTTCACGCTGACGCCGATGCTGTCGTCGCGCATCATGCGGCAGCAACACAGCCACGCCCCCGGCCTGTTCGCGCGCCTGTTCAACAAGCTGTTCGGCGCCGTCGAGCGCGGCTACGCCGGCGTCCTGCGCTGGTCGCTGCGCTGGCCGTGGACCACCGTCCTCATCGCCCTGCTGTCGCTGTTCGGCTCGTGCGCCCTCGTCACCCGCGTGCCCGCCGAGTTCCTCCCGCCCGAGGACCAGTCGCAGTTCGCCGTCAACGTCGAGCTGCCGACCGGCACCGCGCTCGAGGCGACCGTCGAGACCGCCGAGGCCGTGGCCGCCGACCTGCGGGCCAACCTCCCGCAGATCAAGGACACC
Organism: Nannocystis punicea; assembly: GCF_026965555.1. Taxonomy (GTDB): domain Bacteria; phylum Myxococcota_A; class Polyangia; order Nannocystales; family Nannocystaceae; genus Nannocystis; species Nannocystis punicea. The sequence continues at coordinate 10,279,139 of NZ_CP114040.1, forward strand.
TTCACCACCATCGGCGGCGGCGCCGTCGGCCAGGTCAACCGCGCGCGCATCACAGTCACCCTCGAGCGGCCCAAGCAGCGCGGCTTCTCGCAGCAGGACGCGATGAAGTGGACCCGCGAGCGCCTCGCCGGCGTCGAGGGCGCGATGTTCACCGTCGACCAGCTCGACCCGTTCGGCAACGACGGCGGCTTCCGCAGCCAGCCGATCCAGTTCTCGATCCGCGGCACCGATCTCAACGAGGTCGTCGCCGCCGCCGAGGCGCTCAAGGGCGAGCTGGCCCAGACCGGCAAGTTCGTCGACCTCGACACCTCGTACCGCGGCGGCAAGCCCGAGGTCGCCGTCGCCGTCGACCGCAACAAGGCGGCCGACCTCAGCGTCCCGATCGCCTCGATCGCCCGCACCGTGCGCTCGCTGATGGCCGGCGACCCGATCTCCGACCTCAAGGAGGGCTCGGAGATCTACGACGTCATCCTCTACATGCCCGAGTCACTGCGCTCGAGCTTCGAGTCGCTGAGCAACATCAAGGTCCGCTCGGCCTCGGGCCGGCTGGTCGACCTGTCGGCGGTGGTCCGCGTCGAGCGCGGCGAGGGCCCCAGCGAGATCGAGCGGCAGAACCGCCTGCGCCAGGTGCTGGTGCTGGCGGCGCTCAACGACGTCACCCTCGGCGAGGCCCAGCAGGTCGTCACCGACGCCGCCAAGCGGGTCGTGCCGGCGAAGCTGCAGACCAGCTTCATGGGCGACGCCGAGGTCATGCAGGAGTCGTTCGAGTCGATGATCTTCGCCCTCGCCCTGGCGATCATCCTCGTCTACATGATCCTCGCGGCCCAGTTCGACAGCCTGATCCAGCCGATCACGATCATGGTCTCGCTGCCGCTGTCGGTCGTCGGCGCGTTCGGCGGCATCTACCTCGCGGGGATGTCCCTCAACATCTTCTCGTTCATCGGCCTCATCATGCTGATGGGCCTCGTCACCAAGACCGCCATCTTGCTGGTCGACTTCGCCAACAGCGAGCGCGAGAAGGGTGCCGTCATCACCGAGGCCCTGGTCCAGGCCGGCACCATCCGCCTGCGGCCGATCGTCATGACCGCCGCCGCCACCATCTTCGGCATGATCCCCGTCGCCCTGGCCCTCGGCGAGGGCGGTGAGACCCGCGCGCCGATGGCCGTCATCGTCATCGGCGGCATGATCACCTCGACGGTCCTCACCCTCGTGGTCGTCCCCGTCGTCTACCTGCTGTTCGACCGCATGGTCACCAGCCGGTCGATGCGCTGGATCAGCTTCAAGTTCTTCGGCGTCGACGTCGACAAGCCGGCCGAGACCCTCGACGACCCGCTCCCGACCGCCCCGACCCCGGTCGCCCCGGCCGCCCCGGCCATGGCCGCTCCGCCCCCGGACCTGGTCATGCCCGTGCTCGTGGCCGAGGCCTCGCCGCCGCGCTCCGACGACTTCGAGATCGAGCGCGAGGTGGTGTTCCCCCGCCTCCACCGCGGCACCAAGCCGCCGGAGTGAGCGGTCGCTCGCCTTCCCTTTAAACAGGTTCTTTCGCACAGGACGCTCCCGCCATGTCCCTTGTTTGGTCTGTCGCCCTGGCGCTGCTGGCCCCGGCCCCGCCCGGCCCCCCGCCGCCGCCCACCCGCGAAGCTCCGCGCGCCGCCGCCGACGCGGCCGTGTTCGACGCCACCGCCTACCTGCGCGAGGGTCCGCTCGCCGAGGCGCTCTCGCCCAAACCCGGCGGCCTCACGGCCGACAAGGTCGCCGTGCAGGCGATCGCCGAGTCGCCCGCGGTCGCCGCCAAGGAGGCCCAGATCCAGGCCGCCGCGGCCAAGCTCGATCAGACGATGATCGCCTTCCTGCCGCAGATCTCGGGCAAGGCCGGCTACACCCGCCTGTCCAAGGCCGCGATCAACTTCGGCGGCGGCTACAGCGTCGGCGCCGCCTCCGGCCCCGAGGCGGGCGGCGACCCGATCCCGATCGGCATCGGCCCGTGCGCCATGGGCTCGCCGCAGATGTGCACGGTCGATCCGAACACCGGCCAGCCGCTCACCCTCGTGGTCGCGCCGCCGTTCAAGATCCAGATCCCGCTCAACTCCTACTCGCTGCAGGCCCAGCTCTCGATCCCGATCTCCGACTACATCCTCTCGCTGGTGCCGGCCAAGCGCGGCTCCGAGACCCGCCGCGACGCAGTCGCCCTCGCCCGCGACGCCGAGCGCATCAAAGTCGAGACCGACGCCCGCCTCGCCTACTACAACTGGCTGCGCACGGTCGCCTCGGTGGTCGCCGTCGAGGACTCGCTGCGCCGCGTCAAGGCGCGCGCGCTCGACGTCGAGAACCTGTTCAACGCCGGCAGCGCGACCAAGGCCGAGGTGATGCGCCTGAGCGCGCAGATCGCCCAGATCGAGCAAGCGATCAACGACGCCCGGGTGTTCCGCGCGACCGCCGAACAGGGCCTGGCGATCATGCTCAACGACCAGGACCTCGACTTCGCGCCGGGCGAGGACGTCATCGACCTGCCGCCCGACATGGCCGACCTCGGCAGCCTCGAGGCCCTGATCCGCGAGGCCCACGGCAAGCGGCTCGAGCTCAAGTCGATGGAGAAGAGCATTGGCGCGGTCGACTACGGCATCAAGGCGACCCGCGCCGGCTACTTCCCGCGCCTCGACGCGTTCGCCGAGGCCACCTACGCCAACCCGAACCAGCGGTTCTTCCCGCTGGCGCCGGTGTGGCGCGGGTCGTGGTCGGTCGGCGCCCAGCTGACCTACTCGCTCAACTCGGCCCTGCGCACGCGCGCCGAGATCCGCGAGTACAAGGCCAACAAGCGCGAGCTCATGGCCCAGCTCGAGGTCCTGCGCCGCGGGATCGCCATGGAGGTCACGCAGGCCTACCTCGCCCGCAACAAGGCGATCGCCGACATCGAGCTCAGCGCCCGCACCCTCGAGTCCGCGGTCGAGGCCTACCGCGTCGCCACCGAGCTGTTCGCCGTCGGCTCCGCCACCACCAACGACATCATCGACGCCGAGGCCGACCAGCTGACCGCGATCCTCCGGATCGTCAACTCGCGCATCGACCTCCGCACCGCCAACGCCCGCCTGCTCTACGCCACCGGCCGCATCAAGCCCAACAACGTCCAGGTCTACGATACCCGCGACAAGGCGACCCGCGGCTAGTCGCCCGGCTCCGAACGCTCGAAGGGGCATGTCCGCAAGGACATGCCCCTTTCGTCATGCTCGAAAGGACCTGCCCGAGCGGGCATGTCCTGCGTGTCAGCTCTGGCTCGCCGGCGTCGGACCCGAGACGCCGCCGCGGCGGACCATGTCGACGCGGCGCCACAGCGCCTCGAGCAGCTCGGGCACGCCCTCGCCGGTGCGCGCCGAGATCGGGAACAGCGGGATGCCCTGGGCTCGCAGCGCCTTGCGCAGCGGGCCCATCGCCTCCTGGCCCTCGGGCGTGTCGACCTTGTTGAGCGCGACCACCCGCGGGCGGCCCTCGAACATCGAGCCGTACTGCGCCAGCTCCTTCTCGAGCGCTTTGAGGTCGACCATCGGATCGCGGCCGGGCGTCGGGTCGGGCGAGAGCAGGTGCAGCAGCACGCGTGTGCGCTCGAGGTGACGCAGGAAGTCGAGGCCGAGGCCGCGGCCCTCGCTGGCGCCGTGGATCAGGCCCGGCACGTCGGCGACCACGAGGGAGCGCTCGCCGGCCAGCGCGACCACGCCGAGCTGCGGCACCAGGGTGGTGAACGGGTAGTCGGCGACCTTCGGCCGCGCGCGGCTGATCGCGCGGATGAAGGTCGACTTGCCGACGTTGGGGAAGCCGACGATGCCGACGTCGGCCAGCAGCTTGAGCTCGAGGCGCAGCCAGTACGCGTCGCCGGTGATGCCGGGCTCGGCGAAGTCGGGCGCGCGGTTGGTCGAGCTGCGGAAGTGCACGTTGCCGCGGCCGCCGAGGCCGCCGTGGGCCACCACAAGCTCCTGGCCGTGGAACGTCAGGTCGCCGAGCTGCGCTCCGGGCTCGAGCTCCGTCTCGCGCCGATCCTTCTCGGCCTGCGCACGGCGGATCGGCCCCGACTTCTGGACCCGCACCGGCTCCGGGATGTCGGTGCCGTCGTCGGTCCAGGCGATCGCGCCGATCTGGTCGAGCTCCTCGTCGAGGTCGTCGGCCAGCCACGGCGGGCGCTCGCCGGGCTCGCCGGCCAGCGCCTCGAAGAACACCGTCGTGCCGACGGGTACGCGGATCCGCAGATCGTTGCCCGAGCGGCCGGTCATCTTGTTCGGCCCGCCGGGGCGCCCGCTCTCGGCCGCGAAGTGCTGGCGGAATTTCAGGTCCAGCAGCGTCGTCAAATGATCGTCGGCGACAAAGACGACATCGCCGCCCTTGCCGCCGTCACCGCCCGCCGGACCGCCGTCGGGCACGAACTTCTCACGGCGCCAGCCGACCAGCCCGTCGCCGCCTCGCCCTGCGCGGACGACGATCCGGACCTGGTCGATGAAGCGCATCGCTCACTCCGCAGCGGCGGCAGTGTCTGCCTCGGCCGCGAGCGGGTCGATGGCGATGAACGCCTTGCGCTCGTGGCCCCGCTTGTAGAAGCGGACCTTACCGTCGACCAGCGCGAACAGGGTGTAGTCCTTGCCCGTGCCGACGTTCGGCCCGGCGTGGAAGCTGCTGCCGGCCTGACGAACCAGGATGTTGCCGGCGCGGACGACCTCGCCGCCGAACCGCTTCACGCCGCGGTTCTGCGCGTTCGAGTCGCGGCCGTTCTTGATCGAACCTTGACCTTTTTTATGTGCCATCGTCGTTCTCCAGCGGCGCTTTTCAGCCCGCGATCGAGGTGATCTTGACCTCGGTGTAGGCCTGCCGGTGGCCCTGCTTCTTGCGGTAGTTGGTGCGCTTGCGGAACTTGTAGACGATGAGCTTGGACCCGCGCCCGTGGCTCACGACCTTGGCCTCGACCTTGGCGCCGGCGACCAGCGGCTTGCCGATCTTCACGGCGTCGCCCTGGCCGACGAGCAGCACCTCGAAGTTGACAGTGGCGCCGGCTTCCACCGGGAGCTTCTCGACGCGGAGCACCGAACCGGTGCTGACGCGGAACTGCCTCCCGCCGGTACGAATGATGGCTTGCTGGTTCTCGGACACGAAGCGCTCGCACTCTCTGGGGCGATTCGCCCGCCCACGCGGCAGCCAGATGGTGGCTGCGACCGCCCGGATCGATCTTCGAGACCCTCGGCCGGGCGCGAGGGAACAGGCTTATATGCGTGGCCGCCCGGGCCGGTCAAGCCGCGGGGGCGCGGCGGAGGTCACGCGCGTATTCGCGCGTGGGCCGCCGCGAGGTCTCAGGCCCGGCGCCGGCGGCGAGCCCTGTGGGCCAGCCACAAGCCCAACAGCGGCAGACCGAGCGCGCTGCCCGCCCCCTGCCCGGGGTTGCTGCGGCACTCGCACCCGTCCTTCTCGAGCGCACCCGGGCCCTCGGTCTCGCTGTCGCTGGCGCTCCCGGGATCGTTCGTGTCGTCGCCGGTGTCGCCGGCCGTGTCGGTCCCGGTATCGGTGTCGGTGTCGCCCGCGCTGTCGCCGGCGCTGGTGGTGGGCGCCTCGGAGTTGCCGACGAGGATGGTCAGCTTGTCCTGGACCACGTGCTCGGCGTGGTCCTCGGCCTCGAGCACGACCTCGTAGGTGCCGGCCGCCAGGTTGGAGAAGTACCAGGCGCCGACCTTCTCGTAGTCGACCTCGTCGAGCGCCACCTCGCCGTCCCGCTTGACGGTGATCCTCCAGCCCACGCCGCCGTAGTTGTCGTGGATGTCGGCCTTGACCTCGATGTTGGCGCCGACCTCCAGCTCGAGCACGTCGCCGTCGGGGAGGATGTTGACCGTGGGCGGCTCGGTGTCGGGCTCGGGGGTGCCGAAGATCTTGTTGAGCTCCGCGAGGTCGTTCTGCTGCTCGCTGCCCACGCCGCAGTAGATCTCGTGGATCAGGCGGCAGCCGATGGTGCCGGGGCCCTGGCACTGCTCCTCGCACAGGGCCTGGCAGTTGTCGCCGAAGTGCTTGTTGTTGCCGGCCTGGTAGCTCATGATCCGATCGCTGCCGAGCGTGTGGTCGAGGCCCCACGCGTGGGCGATCTCCTGGCTGATCGTCGCCGAGCTGCTGTCGAACGCGTAGACCACGTTGCGCTGGTCGCGGTCCTCGCAGTCGGTGCCGGGCGCGACGCCGCCGGCCGGGGAGTCGATGTTGGTGTCGGTCCACGAGCCGCCGACCATCGCCATCGTGTAGGGCACGGTCTTGCTCGGGCGGTTGAGGTAGAGGACGCGGATCCCGAGCGTCTCGAGGTCCTGCTGGACCGCCTGGATCAGGGTCAGCGCGGTCGCCTCCGAGCCGTTGAACACCGGATACGGGTGGTTGTGGCGGGCCAGGATCGACTTGCTCTCGGCCGAGTTGTCGTCGCCGGCCTTGAGCATGCCGCCGTTGAAGTTGAGGAACACCGTGCCCTTGCGCGGGTACTGGTTGCCCTCGATGTCCTCCCAGGCCGGCAGCGGCTTCGGGTCGATCTGCTTGCGGCCCTCGGCGATCTCGCGCCGCTGCACGACCTCGCCGAGCTGCACCCAGCCCTCCGGCAGCTGCCCCGGCGCCAGCGGCTCCGACGCGCGCGCGCTCAGGGGCAGGGTGTCGAGCTGGGACAGGTCCGGCTGCTCGACCGGTTCGGCCACGAACTCGCCACGCGACTGCAACACCTCGCGCATGTCGTAGTGATGCGCGCCCCTGGCCATCTTCGCGTAGGGGTCGTAACGCTCGCCGTCGGCGGCCGCGGCGGCCGCCGGCACCCCGACGGCCGCGCCGCAGAGGAGGAGAAGTGCGTCTGCCCTCAAAGCCATGTCTCCGCTCCTGCCTGCTCGCCGAGGCGAGCTACGAGAACCCATCTTACGAACATTCCCTTAGAGCACGCGTGGCGAGATGCACGCCGGCCTCGATTTTTCGCTAAACTCTGGGTCTCCCCCGGACAATGTAGGATATTTCACACCCATGACTACCCTACAGCCTTCGACCGCGCCGCCGGCCTCCCGGAGCCTCCGCCCTGCGCGATGGACCGTTGTTTGGATGTTGCTTGGGGTCGCGTTGAGCGGCCCCGGCTGTGCGACCTCACGCCTGGAGCCTGCGCGATCTCCCGCCCAGGCCTCGGCGGAACCTGCTGGCGACGGCGGGGGAGACGCCTGCGAACGCTGGCCTGCTGGGCAGCGCGACCAAATCGCGGCGGTCCAGCCGCACGTGCAGTCGGCGGCCAAGAGCAACAAGCTCGACCCGCGCCTCATCAACGCGGTCATCTGGGTCGAGAGCAAGTTTAACGCCCGCGCGCGCGGCCCCGGCGGGACCCAGGGGCTGATGCAGCTGATGCCCTCGACCGCGCGCGAGCTGGCGAACAGCCTCGGCGAGCGCTCTCGCCCGCTCGACCCCGGCTTCAACGTGCGCGCCGGGAGCCTCTACCTCGCGCGCATGATCCGCAAGTTCGACGGCAACACCGAGCTCGGACTGGCCGCCTACCACGGCGGGCCCGGGCACGTGCTCAAGTGGCGCAAGGCCGGCAAGCGCGGCGTGCCCGAGGGCAGCAAGAAGTACGTCGAGAAGATCAACGCCGCCAAGAAGATGTTCTGAGGGCCCTGCCCTCACGGACAGGACCCTCAGGACAGGGCCCAGGCGACATGTCCTCGGCGACATGTCGCCTGGACGTCGCCCGGAGCGGGGGCTCAGCGGCCGGGGGCCTTGCCGGTCTTCTCGAGGAACTCCTCGTAGTTGCCGGGGAACAGGTCGTAGCCCTTGTCGCCCTTGAGCTCGAGCACCTGGGTGGCGACCTCGGAGACCATGGCGTGGTCGTGGGACACGAAGATGAGCGTGCCCTCGTACTTCTGCATGGCCTCGGTGAGGGCGCGGATCGACTCGAGGTCGAGGTGGTTGGTCGGCTCGTCGAGCAGCAGCAGGCTCGGCTTGATGAGCGTCATCTTGGCCAGCAAGAGGCGCACCGTCTCGCCGCCGCTCAGCGCCTTGACCGGCTTGTCGGCGTCCTCGGACGGGAACAGCATGCGCCCGAGCAGGCCGCGGATCTCCTCGACCGTCGACTTCGGGTCCCACTGGTACAGCCACTGGAACGCGGTCCGGTTCTCGACGTTGCCGAGCGCGTCCTCGTGGTCCTGCGGCAGGTAGCCGAGCACGACCTCGTGGCCGAGGGTGAGCTTGCCGCGGTCGGGCTCGTAGGCGCCGGCGATGCACTTGAGCAGGGTCGTCTTGCCGATGCCGTTGGGGCCGACGACCGCGATCTTCTCGCCGCGGGTGGCGTTGAAGGTGATGTCCTTGAGGACAGGCTTGCCGTCGAACGACTTCCACAGGCGGTCGACCGACAGCGCCAGCTTGCCGCTCGGGGCCTTCTGATCGAAGCGGATGAACGGCCGCTGGATGTTGCTGCGCTTGAGGTCGACCAGCTCGATCTTGGCGATCGCGCGCCGCCGCGACTGCGCCTGGCTGGCCTTCTTGGCGTTGGCGCCGAACCGCTGGATGAACTCCTTGAGCTCGGAGATCCGCTTCTGCTTGCTCTGGTTGTGCTTCTCGGCCGAGATCCGGTACTGGATCTTCTGCCGCAGCATGTCGTCGTAGCCGCCGGTGTACGTGATGATGTTCTCGTAGTCGACGTCGGCGGTGTGGGTGCACACCTCGTTGAGGAAGTGGCGGTCGTGCGAGATGACGACCAGCACGCCCTTATACTCGAGCAGGAAGTTCGTCAGCCAGTGGATCGACTCGAGGTCGAGGTGGTTGGTCGGCTCGTCGAGCAGCAGGATGTCGGGGTTGCCGAACAGCGCCTGGGCCAGCAGCACGCGCAGGCGCATGCCGCCGGTCAGGATCGACAGCGGCTGCTCGTGCTCGGCGGCCGGGATGCCGAGGCCCTCGAGCAGGCGCTCGGCCTCGGTCTCGGCGCCGTAGCCGTCCTCCTCGCTGATGATCATCTCGAGCTCGCCGAGGCGCATGCCGACCTCGTCGCTCATGTCGCCGCTGGCGAGCAGCTTGTCCTTCTCCTCCATCGCGTCCCACAGGCGGCGGTTGCCCATGATGACGACGTCGCGGATCCGGCAGCTCTCGTAGCGGAAGTGGTCCTGGTGAAGGACCGACAGGCGGGTCCGCGGCGGCTTCCACACGCCGCCCTTGTCGGGGTCGAGCTCGCCGGCGAGGATCTTCATGAAGGTCGACTTGCCGGCGCCGTTCGCCCCCGTCAGACCGTAGCGGTGACCGGGCTCGAACGACGTCGTGACGTCGTCGAACAGCACCTTCCCGCCGTACGACTTGGTGATCTCAGATACCGTCAACATCGCTGGCTTCCTCGCAAATAACCTCGTTCAGGGCCGCGCTCCGATCGAACGATCGTCGAGCGCCAGAAGGCCCCGAGGCCGGCACGCCGCTTGCCGGGCGCGCCGGTGCGTGGTTAGCTTGCGGGACTTGCACCGGCAACGCCCAATCCTCCTCGCCGTGAGCCTCATCGCGGTCGCAGCGTGGGCGGTTCCTCACGAGGTGCACGCCTGCAGTTGCATGCCGCCGCCCGCGCCCACGGTCGCCCGCGACCAGGCGGAAGCGGTCTTCGAAGGCCGCGTCGACGTCGTCCAGAGCTCCGACACCGGGATGGTCCGCTACGTGCTCTCGGTCCAGCGGGTGTTCAAGGGCGAGCTGCCGGCGTCGACGTCGATCGTCACGCGCTCCAGCAGCGCCGCCTGCGGCCGCAGCTTCGTGCTCGGCAAGAACTACCTGGTCTACGCCCACCGCACCCCCGAGGGCGATCTCGGCGACACGATGTGCTCACGCACCCGCCAGATCGGCACGGCCGACGAAGATCTCGCGGCGCTCGGCGCCGGCACACCGCCTCCCGCTCCGGCGTCGCCCGAGACGCAGAGCCGCGAACCCCCGCGCATCGAGCCCCCGGCCGCCCCGCCGGCCCTCGACGCCCCGGCGCCGGCGACCCGCCGCGGCTGCGATGTGGCCGCCAATTCCAGCCCCGCAGCCCTCCTCAGCCTGGCGGTCCTCAGCCCCCTCCTCTATCGCCGTCGCCGACGCTGACGTGCGCGATCGCGCGCGCGCAGACCCCTGTCAGCGAGCCCGGAGCCTGATAGCCTTCGCGCCCGTCTGGGCGGCATGCCTGGAGCCACCACGACCGTCGCCGACGGCCGGGATTCCGTGCATGCTTGCGCCAGCCTGGAGACCGCCCTGATGTCGTTTGGCCTGTTCCGCGTCCCCGACCCCGTCAACGAAGCCGTGCGCACGTACGCGCCCGACACGCCGGAACGCGCTTCGCTCAAGGCCTGCTACGCCGATCTCGCCGCCAAGAAGCACGACCTGCCGCTGTGGATCGGCGGCAAGGCCGTCCGGACCGGCAACATCAGCCCCATCATCTGCCCCCACCACCGCAAGGCCGAGCTCGGCGGGTTCCACCAGGCAGGGACCCGCGAGGTCGGCGACGCCATCGCCGCCGCACAGGCTGCGCGGGCCGACTGGGCGGCGATGCCGTGGGACCAGCGGGCGGCGATCTTTTTGCGGGCCGCGGCGCTGCTGCGCGGGCCGTTCCGCGACAAGCTGAACGCGGCGACGATGCTGAACCAGTCGAAGACGGCCCACCAGGCCGAGATCGACGCGGCCTGCGAGCTCATCGACTTCTTCAACTTCAACGTCCACTTCCTGACGCAGCTGTACCAGCAGCAGCCGATCTCGTCGCCGGGCACGTGGAACCGCGTCGAGTACCGCCCGCTCGACGGCTTCGTGTTCGCCGTGACGCCGTTCAACTTCACGTCGATCGCCGGCAACCTGCCGACGGCGCCGGCGCTGTGCGGCAACACCGTGGTGTGGAAGCCGGCCTCGACCGCGGTGCTGTCGGGCGCGGTCATCATGGAGCTGCTGCAGGCGGCCGGCCTGCCCCCGGGGGTCATCAACTTCGTTCCCGGCTCGCCCGCCGCCGTCGGCGAGCAGGTCCTGGCCCACCGCGACCTGGCCGGCGTCCACTTCACCGGCTCGACCCCGGTGTTCAAGCAGATGTGGCGGTCGATCGGCAACAACATCGACAACTACCTCAGCTATCCCCGCCTGGTCGGAGAGACAGGCGGCAAGGACTTCGTGTTCGCCCACCCGAGCGCCGACGTGCAGTCGCTGGCGCACAACCTGCTGCGCGGCGCCTTCGAGTACCAGGGCCAGAAGTGCTCGGCGGCCTCGCGGGCGTACATCCCCGACAACCTGTGGCCGCAGGTGCGGGAGATCCTGGCCGACGGCATCGCCGGCATCAAGGTCGGCGACGTCAGCGACTTCACCAACTTCATGGGCGCGGTGATCGACGCCCGCAGCTACGCCAAGCTGCGCGAGGCGATCGAGGAGGCGCGCAGCCGCCAGGGCGGGCGCGTCGGCGAGGTCATCGGCGGCGAGAGCGACGACAAGACCGGCTTCTTCATCCGCCCGGCGGTCATCGCCGGGGTCGAGCCCGACTACCGGACGATGAAGGAGGAGTTGTTCGGGCCGGTGCTCACGGTCCACATCTACCCGCAGGGTCGCTTCGAGGAGACGCTGGCGCTGTGCGAGCGCGGCAGCGAGTACGCGCTGACCGGCGCCATCTTCGCCGAGAACCGAGCGGCGATCGTCGAAGCCACCGAAACCCTGCGCCACGCGGCCGGCAACTTCTACATCAACGACAAGCCGACCGGCGCGGTGGTCGGCCAGCAGCCGTTCGGCGGCAGCAAGGCCAGCGGCACCAACGACAAGGCCGGCAGCCTGCTCAACCTGGTGCGGTGGATCTCCCCGCGGACGATCAAGGAGACCTTCACGCCGCTCCGCGACTACCGCTATCCGTTCATGAGCGCCGGCTAGGGCGTCGTCCTCGGCCGCACGACGGGCTGCGCGCAACCGCGCCTCGACTTCGTCTACCTTCGCCCGTAAGCCAGTCCCGAGGACCCCTCATGCGACACGTCACCCTCTCCGCCTGCGCGTCTCTCGTCCTGCTCCTTGGGGCATGTTCCAACGGCAAGGCGACCGAGGCGGAGTGCGCCCAGTTCGCGGCGCACTTCGAGAAGTTGATGACCGGCGGGGTCAACGCGGCCGAGGCCGACAAGACCACCCAGCTGGCGAAGGACATGGCGAAGGACCTCCAGGCCACGTGCCTGAGCGAGGGCACCTCCGCCGAGGTCCGCTGCGCCCTCGCGGCCGAGTCGATGGAGGCGCTGCAGCGCTGCGGCGACCCCAAGTGAGGTCATGAGCGCGGACGGCGAGAGCGGCGTCGTCGTCGGCGTCCACGTCAACCCCGAGGGCGGGGTGCCGAAGCACGCCGTCGGCCTGGCGCTCGTCACCGGCAGCGGAGTCGCCGGCGACCGCCAGCGCGACCTGAAGCACCACGGGGGGCCCGACCGCGCGGTCTGTCTGTTCGCGCTCGAGCGCATCGAGGCGCTCGCCGGCGAGGGCCACCCGATCGCCCCGGGCACCACCGGCGAGAACCTCACGATCGCCGGCCTCGACTGGGACCGCCTCGGCGTCGGCGACCGCCTGGCCGTCGGCGACGACGTGCTGCTCGAGATCACCGGCCCCGCCCCGCCGTGCAACACGATCGCCGGCTCGTTCAAGGGCGGCGAGTTCAAGCGGATCTCCGCCAAGCTGCACCCCGGCTGGAGCCGCCTCTACGCCCGCGTCCTGCGCGAGGGCGTGGTCCGCGAGCGGGCCGCCGTCCGCCTGCTCGGGCAGCGCGCCTGAGGCTGTCTGCTCGGACAGGTCTCCTCGGGCATGCTCCCACGAGCATGTCCCGATGGACATGCCCCGACTGACAGGGAGCCGGCGCTCAGCAGCCGCGCTTGCGCCGGCGCAGGCTGCTGAAGAAGCCCTTCTTCGGCTCGGCGACGGACTCGCCGCCGAGCTCGGCGAGCTCGCGCAGGAGGTCCTCCTGGTCGCCCGACAGCTTGGTCGGCACGGTGACCTCGACGTGGATGTGGTGGTCGCCGAAGCCGCGGCCGCCGATCACCGGCACGCCCTTGCCCTTGCGGGTGACGACGTGGTTCGGCTGGGTGCCGGCCTCGAGCTCGAGGTCGATGTCGCCGGACAGGGTCGCGGCCTTGACCGTGCAGCCGAGCGCCGCCTGGACCATCGAGACGGTGACCTTCGAGTGGACGTCGTACTCGTCGCGCTGGAACCGCTCGTCGGGCTGGACGGCGACCTCGACGTAGAGGTTGCCGGCCGGGCCGCCCTTGACGCCGGCCATGCCGCGCCCGGGGATCCGCAAGGTCTGACCGTCGTCGACGCCGGCGGGGATGTTGACCTTGAGGGTGGCCTCGCGCTGGACCGCGCCGGTGCCCGAGCAGGTCTTGCACGGGGTGGTGATCATCGACCCCTGGCCCTGGCAGCGCGGGCAGGTGGTCTGGATGGTGAAGAAGCCCTGGCGGTGGATCACCTGGCCGTGACCGCCGCACTGACTGCAGGTCTGCGGCTTGGTGCCGGGCGCCGCGCCGCTCCCGTTGCAGTCCTCGCAGGCCTCGCGGCGCTGGACCGTGAGCTCGCGCTCGACGCCGGCGACCGCCTCGGCGAACGGGATGACCACGCGGGTCTTGAGGTCCGCGCCGCGCTGCGGGCCGTCGCGGCGGCCGCCGCTGAACCCGAGGTTGCCGAACAGGTCGCCGAACAGGTCGCCGAAGCGGCTGAAGATCTCGTCGGTGCCCTGGAAGCCGGAGAAGCCGGCGCGCGACGGGCCCTCGTGCCCGTACTGGTCGTAGAGGCGACGCTTGCCGTCGTCGCTCAGCACCTCGAACGCCTCGGCCGCCTCCTTGAAGCGCTCCTCGGCCTCGGGGTTGCCGGGGTTTCGGTCGGGATGCCACTGCATCGCGGCCTTGCGATAGGCGCGCTTGATGTCGGGCGCAGGGGCCGTTCGTTCGACCCCGAGAACCTCATAGTAATCGCGTTTTGCGGGCACCGCGCGCGAGAAGCTAAACACCTGCGTCCTCGCTGTCAACGACGGCTCCGCGGAGTCGACGAGGCCCGCCGTGCGGACCGCCACGCGCTCAGCGGAGCGCGCGCGGCGATGACGCTTGTGGTAGCGTGCGCCACCGAGGACACTGCCCGATGCACAAGACTGCTCTCATCCGCGCGCTCGTGGCGACCACCTGCGCACTCCCGGTCCTCGCCGCCGGGTGCAAGGAAGAACCGATCCCGCTGTTCGACGAGCAAGGCACCTGGGTGCTCTCGCTGTTCGCCCTCGAGGACGGCGACGTCATCGGCGACTTCGGCTCCGGCCTGCGCCAGGAGAAGTACATGATCTTCTACGACAAAGACGCGAAGATCGTGGCCACGGCGGCGTGTAACGACTCGATGGGCGACCAGGGCGTGAAGTCGAGCCAGTGCGACATCGGCAAGGAGCAGGGGGGCTACTACTGCCGCTGCTTCAACTACGAGTACGACGAGACGCTGATGACCTGGACCGAGTTCGTGCCCAAGAGCCAGCCCGCGCCGCCGGAGCCGAGCGAGGAGGACATCGCGGCGGGCGTGGTCCCGCCCAAGAACGGGGTCCGGATCGAGCTGGAAGAGTACAGCCCGGACACGTACAACGACACGTACCGCTACCGGCCGCTGCCGTTCGGCGTGTTCGACAGCAACGGCCTGACCTCGCAGTACGTGTTCCAGGGCCGCAGCGAGGCCTTCTTCGACGTGACCGGCTGCCGTGAGGTGTGCGGCATCGCCGGCGAGCCGGAGATGTGACCCGCACGCCGTTCCCTCGCCGGCGCGCTTCCGCTATCCTCAGCCGCGGAGGCGCTCGGCTCGCTGGTGCGGCCCCCGGTCTTCAACACCGGAGTGGGGTGCGAGGAGCGCCCTGGGCAGGTTCGATTCCTGTGCGCCTCCGATCTCCTCGCCCCTGACGCATGTTCGACCCCATCTCCGGCCTGCTCGCGCTCCTCGTCGCCGTCTTCGCGGCCGCCGGCCTGCTGGTCGCCGCCTTCGGGGCGGCCCCGCAGCTCCGCGGCCTGGCGCAGGCGCTCCGCCCCAGCCGCGCGCGCCGCCGCCTCCTGGCCGGCGCCGGCCTCGGCGCGGTCGTCGGGGCCGCGTTCGCCCTCGCGGCCGGCGGCCCCGGCGCGATCGCCTGGTGGTGGCTGGCCGCCCTGCTCGGCGCCGGCCTCCACTGGGCCGAGGCGCGCCTCGCCGACGCCGGTCCGGTCGATGATGTGTCTCGAAGTTCCGGTCGCTTCGGACATGTCTTGAAGTTCCTGTCCGCTTGCGCAGGTCTGGGCGCCGCCCTCGCGGCCGGCGGGCTGCTGCTCGCCCAGCAGGGCGCCGAGGTCCTGCGCGACGGCGTCGGCCTGGCCTCCTGGGCGGCCGGGCCGCTGCTCGCCGGGCTGGTGCTGGCGCTCGCGCTGGTCGCCCGCCGCCGGCCCGCCGCCGACGACCTCGCCGGCGTCGACGCCCTGGCCGCCTTCGCCCTGGTGGCGTGGGCCACGCTGGCGCTGGCCGCCCTGATCGCCGTCCCCGGCGCGATCGCAGCTGGCCTTTCGGCCATGGTCGAAGGGGCATGGTCGGGCGAGGCCGCGCTGGCCGGCGCGCTGGCGGCCGCGGGCCAGGCTGTCCTTTGGAGCAGCTTCGCCGCGGGCCCCGGCACCGGCGGCGCGGAAGACGGCGACCCGTCGGAGCCGGCCGAGCGGCTGGTCGGCGTCGCCCCGGTGACGGCCGTGGCGGCCACCCTCGCCGGCCTGCTCGTGCTCGCGGGCGGTGACCCGCGCGCGCCGGTGTTCTCCGCGCAGCCCAGCGCCCTGCCCGGCGCGCCGGCCGGCGCCGTCGCGCTCGAGCAGCACCTCGGCGTCGGCCTGCAGCCGAGCGACTACGGCCAGACGGTGGTGCTCGCCGAGGGCCTCGGCCTCGAGCCGGGCAAGCGCTACGAGGTGGTGCTGCGCGCCGACCCGCGCGGGCATCGAGCCGGCGAGGTCATCCCCGGCGACAACCTCGTGGTGGTGCCGACCTACGCCGTCGCGGTCGACGTCGACAGCGTCATCCTGCGCGACAAGGACCCCGCGCGCGCCGGCAACCCCGGCTTCGACGTGCACATCGCCTGCACCCGCGAGCGCGTGCAGACCCGCGTCGGCGAGTTCTACAAGCTGCGCCCGCGCGACCCCAACATCAACCTGTCGCAGCTGATGCGGGCGCGCGACCTCGACGGGCCGTACGTGCCGCTGCGGGACTATCGCTTCACCGCCAGCGTCCGCGCCGCCGTCACTCTCGAGAGCAACCAGACCCGCCACCTCCTCTACGAGGAGCCGCGCCCCGCCGACGCCCCGGCCGACCCGAGCCTGCGCGAGCTTATCACCCTCGGCTACGCCGGTCCGTACCTCGATCCGGGCGGCGCCACCGAGGCGCCGCCGCTGGCCTTCGCCGCCGCGCCCGGGGCCTCGCTGACGTACGACGAGCGCGTGCATCTCCGCCTCGATGCGCCCGCGCGCGGCCTGGAACTCGGGTTCATCAATCGCCTCGGCGAGCTCGAGGTCCCGCCGTGGGATCTGCTCGCCGGCCTCACGGTCGCGGTGTTGCCCCACCGCGACGACCCCGAGCTCGACGTGCGCGTGCCCGTGCGCAGCCGGCTCGCGTTCGGCCGCCTGCGTTTCACCAGCGCCGACCCCGCGATCGTGTTCGGCGAGCTGGCCCGGACCCACCCCGAGCACGGGGCGCCGCGGCTCTCGCCGCCGAGCCATCGCTTCGCCGCCGAGGTCCGCGCGGCCACCCGCGTGCCTGCGCCGCGCCCCGACGGCCCGGTGTTAATTCCGCTTCACCGCGATCTCCGTCCGAGCGGCAACCCCGGCTACTCGCTCTATACGCCGCACCCGGCCGAGTTGCTGCTCGCCGGCATGCAGGCGCCCGTGCGCGACCAGTTCGGCGCCGCGCAGGTGCTCCCGGGGCTCACGGCGGCGTTCGGCCGCACGGGGGCCGTCGCCGGCGGTCTCGTGCTCGGCGCCCTGACCCTCGCGGGCCTGATGTTCTGGCTGCGCCGGGGCCAGCGCTTCGGCGCGCGCTGCTTCGGCGGCGGCGAGGCAGGGGTCGCGCTCGTGTTCCTCGTCTGCGTCGTCGCCGGCCCCGCCTGCGACCCGGCCGCGCTGCTGCGAATCGCTGCACCGGCGGTGGCCCTCTGCGCTGTGCTCGGACTCACCGTCATCCTCGTCCGCTCGCCGCGTCTGCGCCGGCGCTGAGCGCACCCGCCGGGCCGCTTCGCCTCGAGATCTTCACAGGCCCTAGCACCGCGACCGAACGACGCGCTTGTCGGGCCCGCGCGCGCCGGATAGCGTGTCCGTATGACGCGCCCCCAGCTCTCGATCTCCGCAGCCCTCGCGCTCGCGCTCGCCCCTGCGTGCGGCGACGACACCGGCGCCTCCGACGGCCTGGCCACCAACGTCAACGCGACGGACGCGCCCGAGGGGACGGCGGGGGTCACCGACAGCGATTCGGACGGCTCGGTGCCGACCACCACCGACACCGCGGAGCCGTTCGTGCCGGTGCAGGCGGTCGGCGGCATCGAGCTCGAGTGGGTCGAGGCCAACCAGGGCATCGGCGTGGCGATCGGCCGCGACGGCGGCGGCGTCGGCGGCTCCGACCGCACCTCGTACCTGCTGCAGAACCGGCTCACGCTGATCCGCGCGTTCTGGAAGAAGCTGCCCGACGACTGGGTCCCGCGCGAGATCGAGGGCCGGCTGATCATCAGCGGCTACCCCGAGGGCGACAAGGTGCTGACGGCCAAGGCGATGGTCGACGGCGCGTCCTTCGTCGGCAACCTCGAGAAGAGCTTCTTCTGGGGCCTCATGCCGGGCGAGGTCATCCCCGGGCTCAAGTACCGCATCGAGCTGTGGGAGACCGAGAAGGGCTGGGCGCTGATCGATCCGGCCACCCCGGCCGGCAAGAACGCGCCCAACCTGCCGCTGTCCGGCAACGCCTTCATCGGCATCGAGGACAGCTACCAGAGCATGAAGGTGACGATCGTCCCGTACAACTACAACTTCGGCGGCTGCATCACCAAGCCGGACACGTCCGCGGAGACGATGAAGAAGTTCGAGAACTTCATGTTCATGATGAACCCGGTCGAGAAGCTCGAGATCACGATGCACGAGCCGATCGACTGGCAGGGCGAGCTGACCTACTTCGGCCAGCTCAACCAGTTCATGGTCGACCTGCGCCAGCAGGACGGCGCGCCGCCGGAGATGTACTACTTCGGCCTGGTCGACGTGTGTTCGGGCGGCCTCGGCGGCGCCGGCGGGCAGGCGATCGACATCCCGAGCGGGGCGAGCAAGAGCGACGCGTGGAAGCGGATCTCGTCCGGTCTGTCGCTGAAGGACAACGTCGACTGGTCGGCCGAGACCTTCGTCCACGAGGTCGGCCACTCCCAGGGCCGCTACCACATCGCGTGCAGCGGCGAGGCCGGGACCGACAACACCTATCCGCACCAGGGCGGCGACATCGGCGAGTGGGGCTTCGGCGTCATCAACTTCAAGCTCTATCACCCCACCGTGCACAAGGACTACATGACCTACTGCCACCCGGTGTGGGCCTCGACCTTCGGGTGGAACAAGGTCTATCCGACCATCCAGCAGCTCAGCTCGTGGGAGATGTCCGGCGCGCCCGCGCCCGAAGACGACGGCGCGATCCTCCTCGGCATGGTCTACCCCGACGGCACCGAGTCGTGGATCACCACCCCCGGCGCGGTCGACCAGACCAACCTCAGCGCCGTGCAGAGCGTCGAGTTCTTCGCCGGCGGCGAGCAGATCGCCGCCCACGCCGCCGAGGTCCGGCCGCAGCCCGACAGCGACGTCGTCAACATCGTCGTCGCGCTGCCCGACGGCTTCGACGATGTCACCCAGATCGCCCGCGTCGACGGCGGGCGGCGCACCGTCACCAAGGCCGAGTCGATCCAGATCAGCCACAAGTACCGGTCGCTGCCGCTGACCGACAAGTAGCGGCGCTCCCGGGTCCGGTCCGAAGGGACATGTCGTGCACGACATGTCCCTTCGTTCATTCACGTGACGCGCGGAGGCGCCGGTTCACAGCCCGCTGAAGTAGGTGACGATGGCGTCGAACGGGTTGCCCATCGAGCCGCCGTTCCAGAACGAGTCGGCCCCCGGGCTGACCCAGATGCCGGTGAGCGAGCCCCGGGTGTAGCCGCTGAGCACGGCGTTGTACTCGCCGAGGCCGTCGGGCTCGGCCGAGACGCCCATGCCGTTCTCGCCCTGGTCGCCGCCGATGTAGGTCGCGTAGAGCGTGCTGCCGGAATTGGCCCGGTCGAGGACGACGAACAACGCGTCGCTGGTCCCGAGGCCCCCGCCGAAGGTCCCGTCGAAGGCGTTGCTGGTGGTCACGCCGCTGTCGCTGCTGGTCCACCCGCTGAGGAAGATCTTGTCGTCGACGACCTGGACGTCGTCCAGCTCGTCCACCCCCGCCGCGCCGTAATAACGGGCCCAGCGGCGGTTCCCGTTCGACGACAGGAACGCGCCGACGAACGCGTCATGGCCGCCGCCCAGCGTCGTGTCGTGGAGGTTCGCCACGCCCGAGCTCGAGAGGGTGTGGCCGGTGACGATCAGGTTCCCGGCCTCGTCGAGGTCGACGGCCTCGGCCCGATCGAGGGCCGTCCCGCCGAAGTAACGCCCCCACTGACGCGTGCCGTTCGTGTTGAACTTCATGATGAACGCGTCGCCCACCCCCCCGTAGGTGGTGCCCTCGGTCGTCGTCTGGTGAATCCCGACGTCGCCCGTGGAAGCCTCGGTGTAACCGACGACGTAGACGTTGTTCGACGAGTCGACGGTACAACCCAGCGCCACCGAATAGCCGTCGGAGCCGCCGATATAGGCCGCCCACAGCACGTCGCCGGTGCTCGTGACCTTGGCGACGAACCCGTCCTGGAACGAGTTGAGGTCATTGTCGTGGGCGACGAAGTCGGCCAGGTCGGCGGTCGAAGTCGTGCTGCCCACGATATAGACGGTCCCCGTCTCGGCGATGCAGATGCCCTCGCCGATCTCGTTGCCGTTCCCGCCGAAGTAGGTGCCCCACAGCCGGCTGGTCCCGGTATCGTCGAACTTCACCAGCATGGCGTCGGAGGCCCCGTTCAGCGCGGTGTTCTCCGCGCCGACGCTGGCGATCACGTTGTTGCCATTGCTGGACGTGGTGTACCCGACCGCGTAGATCTCGTCGCTGCTGCCGTGGACCAGGTGGCGGAATTGGTCGAAGCCGGAGCCGCCGTAATACGTGAACCACGACGGCAATCCGCCCGACGGATCGTACTGGGTCACGAACGCGTCCTCGTCGCCGCCCCGCAGCGTCTGCCACACCCCCGCGGTGCTCAGGAGATTCGAGGTCGTCCCGCCGACCACGTCGACCAGACCGCTGGGGCTGATGTCGACGTCATGGCCGGCTTCATCGATGAGACCGCCGTGATACGTGGACCAATCCACCGTCGGGGCCGCGTGTGCGATCGGGGCCCCCGAGCCCAGCACGCCCATGCAACCGCCGATCGTCGCAACCCTCCGGAGCAACCCTGCACCCAATTGCCGATTCATCCGCATCCCCCCATTTCACGACATTGAAACCCGACCGCGAGAGCGAGCGTGAATCGAACGTCGCCTGGAGTCTACTCGGGCGGCTCGGCGCGTTCAAGTGGATCGTCCCGATCGAACCGGGCGATGCGTCGACAAGGACGGCGTCCTCTCGTTCATCCGGAGAATTCCGGACGAGGACGCCAGGCCTCGAAGTTCGACGCGTCTCGACGGTGACCGCTGCAGGCCCCATGGTCGTCCGTCTGCCGCTGCACTCGTGACATCCGCGTGGCCTGTCTCTTCGGCCATCATGGAAAGGACTACTGCGCCGAATCATCGCGACGTGCGGGTGTCGCAAGCACCGAGGACGTCTTTGCCTCGACTCACGCGAATTCGTGGCTCGTCACCGCGTCCATGAGCGCACGCAGAAAGGGCCCCGGCGCGGCGCGCCGGAGCCCTCACGCAGCGTCGCTGCGACTCACGCGCGCTTGCGGGAGCGGCGGACGCCGAACACGCCGAGCAGCAGCAGCGAGCCCCACAGGCCGCGGGTGCCCTGGCCGTCGGCGACGCAGCCGCAGCCGTCGTCGTCGAGCTGGCACTGGCCGTCCGCCCCCGGCGCGCCGCCGTCGGGGCACTGGCCGTCGGAGTCGGTGGCGGTCTCGCCGGGGCAGTCCTCCGGGCAGAGGGTCGCGTCCTCACCGGGGCCGCACACGCCGTCGCCGCACAGGCAGTCCTCGGGGCAGGTCTCGCCGCCGGTCGGCTCGCACACGCCGTTGCACTCGCCGGCCGTCTCGCCGCAGTCCTCCGGGCACACCTCGCCGTCGTCGCAGGTCCCGTCGCCGCACACGGCCCCCGAGTCGCTGTCGGTGTCGGGGCAGTCGTCGGGGCACATCGGGTCGTCGGCGGTGCCGCACACGCCGTCGCACGGCCCGCAGTCCTCGGGGCAGTTCGTGCTGTTCTCGGCCGGCATCTCGCACATGCCGTCGCCGCAGGTGTTCTCGCACATCACGCAGAGCGGCGAGTCGTCGTCGCAGGTCTCCCACTCCTGCACCGTCCCGTCGCCGCAGCTCTCGGGGTCGATCCCCAGCTCCACCGTGAACGGACCGACGCAGACGCGGTTGGCGGCGGCGTCGATGGCACAGTACTGCCAGGTCAGAGTGTCGGTCTTGCTGCCGTTGTAGGGCACGGTGAAGCCGACCCGCCACAGCGCCTCGCCGAACCAGATCGACGGCGCGATGAACTTCTTCGGGTCGTCGTCGGCCATCGTCACCAGCTCTTGCGGATCGCCGAGGCCGAGCGCGAACTCCATGTACGGCAGGCGGCGGCCGTGGGTCGTGAGGGCCGCGCCGTCGCCGGTCAGCTTGAGGCCGGTCAGGGTCGCGTCGAACAGGTAGTCGTGCCAGTGGCTCGGCGTCTTGTAGTCGTTGACGCGGGCCTCGAAGCCGGCGTGCTGGCCGAAGAACAGCAGGGTGCCGAGCTTGCTGCCGATGTTGTCGTCGTAGATCCGCGGCGGCGTGTCGTCCTCGGCGATGCCGTCGTCGGGGTCGTCGCGGCCGAACAGCGCGTGGTTGCTGAGCGCCGCGTCGCGCTGGGCGACCGCGACGTCCTCGCGGCGGTCGTGGTCGAAGTCGGCGAACATCAGGCCGACGGTGTCGTTGAGCTGCGCCACCGCCGGGAACGCGCTGTCGAGCGGCGCCGGCGCGACGGTGAACTTGGCGCCGTCGTTCAGCAGGAGGCGCGAGTTGACGGTGTTGTTGATGCTCGTGCCGGTGATGACGAAGTCGGGCTTGGCGTCGTTGTTGAAGTCGAGGCTCGCCGCGTCGAAGTCGTTCCTGCCCGGGTTGTCGCCCGGGCCCCAGTAGGCCATCGGGATGGTGAACCCGCCGCTGCCGTCGTTCAGCAGCAGCGAGTTGCGACGGGCGCACACCGGCGGGTCGCCCATGCACTGGCTGAGCCCGCCGTCCTGCAGCGTGATCACGTCGACGGCGCCGTCGCCGTCGAAGTCCATCGGCGTGAACGCCACGTTGATGTTCTTCGTGTTCATCGGCTGCAGCGCCGGCACGGGGTGGTTGCTGAAGTTGCCCTGGCCGTCGTTCAGCAGCACCCGCGCGGGGTCGGCGTCGCCGCGGGTCGAGATCATCGCGTCGAGCGCGTAGTCGTTGTTGATGTCGACGAGCTCGACGTCGAACGACCACGCCGCGAGCAGCTCCATCCCCATCATCAGCTGGGCGTCGCCGTTGGCGAACGTGCCGTCGCCGTTGTTCAGCCACAGCCGCAGCGGACCGCCCGGGTCGTCGATGAAGCCGTGCTGGGCGGCGTCGCCCCAGTCGCTGGCGAAGATGTCGAGGTCGCCGTCGTTGTCGACGTCGCCGAGCTCGAGGTCGCCGATGCTGGCGCTGGCGCTGTCGACGAGGTCCTCGCGGGTGAAGGTGCCCTCGTCGTTGATGAGCACGAAGCTGGGGCTGGAGAAGCTGACGCCGACGACCAGGTCCGCGTCGCCGTCGGCGTCGATGTCGCCGGCCTTGATGACCCACGCGTTGTCGGGGTCGGTGAAGATCCCGCCGAGCTCGGTAAAGCCGGTACCCTGGTCGTTCACCAGCACCTGGTTGACCTCGGCGTTGGCGTTCGAGCCCGAGACGCCCTCGCCCTTGCTGTTCGCGAACACGATGTCGACCCAGCCGTCGGCGTTGATGTCGACGAGCTCGACCTTCTGCGCGGTGCGGCCGTCGTCGGGCAGCTGGATCTCCGGCCTCGGCTCCCACGGAGACGCGCCCGCGATCGCCGGGAGGACGGCCGCGGTGACCGCGGTGACCACCTGGAGCGCCCGACCGGCGCGACGACGAGGAGAGGATGAAGACTTCACGGCAAGGGCGACGAGCATGGCACTTCTCCCTAGGAGCAAGAGGTAATCACGGTTCCGGACAGGGACGCTGGAAATCGAGCGAGGGGCGAGCGGCCGTGGAGACCGCTCGACCCCCGTACGCGCGGCGATCAGGCGCGCTTGCGGAAGCGACGCACGCCGAACACGCCGAACAGCAGCAGCGACGCCCACAGGCCGCGCGTGCCGTCCTGCGGCTCGGCGACGCAGCCGCAGCCGTCGTCGTCGAGCTGGCACTGGCCGTCGACGCCGCCCGCGGTGTCGGGGCACTCGCCGTCGCTGATCGTGTTGCCGCCGCAGTCCACCGGGCAGGTCTTGACGCTCTCGTACGGCTCGGTGCACATCTCGTCGCCGCAGACCGCGCAATCCTCGGGGCAGAGCTCCAAGGACTCGTTGGAGTCGCAGACGCCGTTGCCACAAACGCCGCCGTCGGTCGGATCGGGCAAGCAGTCGTCGGGGCAGTTGGTCTCGTTCTCGTTCGGCTTCTGGCAGATGTCGTCGCCGCAGTAGCCTTCGTAGTTGCAGTCGTTCGGGCAGTTGGTCGCGTTCTCCGGCGGCTCGCAGGCGCCGTCGTTGTCGCACGGGCCGCAGTCGTCGGGGCAGTTCTGCTCGTTCTCCGGCGGGTTCTGGCAGGTGCCGTCGCCGCACACGCCGTCGTAGTCGCAGTCGTCGGGGCAGTTCTCCGCGTTCTCCGGCGGCTCACAGGCCTCGTCGTTGTCGCACGGCCCGCAGTCCTCCGGGCAGGTCTCCGGCGTCTCGTTGTCGTCGCAGGTGCCGTTGCCGCAGGTCTCGTTGCAGGCGACGCAGGTCGGCGAGTCGCTGTCGCAGGTCTCCCACTCCTGGACCTCGCCGTCGCCGCAGTCGTTCGGATCGATCTCGACCTTGACCGAGAACGGGCCGAGGCAGGTCTTGTTGCCGGCCGCGTCGATGGCACAGTACTGCCAAGTCAGCGTGTCCTCGGCCATCTGGTTGTAGGGGACCTTGAAGTTGACGGTCCAGAGGCCCTCGCCGAACCAGATCGACGGCGCGATGTACTTCTTCGGGTCGCCGTCGGCCAGGCTCTTGATGTCCTCCGGGTCCTCCAGGCTGAGGGCCATCTCCATGTACGGCAGGCGGCGGTTGTGGGCCGTCAGCGCCGCGCCGTCGCCGATCAGGTTGTACGTGTCGAGCGCGGTGTCGAACTGGAAGTCGTGCCAGTGGATCGGGGTCTTGTAGTCGTTGACGCGCGCGTCGAGGCCGGCGTCCTTGCCGAAGAACAGCAGCGTGCCGAGCTTTTCGCCGAAGTTGTCGTCGTAGATGCGCGGCGGCGTCACGTCCTCCGGCACGCCGTCGGCCATGTCGGCCTTGCCGAACAGCACGGAGTTGTCCAGGTTCGCGTCGCGCTGGGCGACCGCCATGTCCTCGCGGCGGTCGTGGTTGAAGTCGGCGAACATCAGGCTGGTCGTGCGGCTCAGGCTCGGGTCGGCCGGGAACGCGACGTCCATCATCGGCAGCGCCGGCGGGCCGAACTTGGCCCCGTCGTTGATCAGCAGCCGCGCGTTGACGCCGTTGTTGATGCTGGTGCCCAGGACCACGAAGTCCGGCTTGCCGTCGTTGTTGAAGTCGAGGGTCGCCGCGTCGAAGTCGTTCTTGCCCGGGTTGAACTGGGTGGCCCAGTAGTTCATCGGGATGGTGAAGCCGCCGGCGCCGTCGTTGATCAGCACCGAGTTGCGGCGGGCGCACACGGGCGGGTCGCCGACGCACTGGCTGAGCCCGCCGTCCTGCAGCGTGAGCACGTCGAGCGAGCCCTCGCCGTCGAAGTCCATCGGCGTGAACGCCACGTTGATGTTCTTCGTGTTCATCGGCTGCAGCGCCGGCACCGGATGATTCGAGAAGTTGCCCTCGCCGTCGTTCAACATCACGACCGCCGGGTCGGCGTCGCCGCGCGTCGAGACCATGATGTCGAGCGCGTAGTCGTTGTTGATGTCGACCAGCTCGAGGTCGAACGACCAGGCGGCCAGCACCTCCATACCCATCGCCAGCTTGGCGCTGCCGTCGCTGAAGGTGCCGTTGCCGTCGTTCAGCCACAGGCGGAGCGGGTTGCCCGGGTCGTCGATCTGGCCGTGCGGCAGCGGACCCCAGTCCGCCGCCAGGATGTCGAGGTCGCCGTCGCCGTCGACGTCGCCGAGCTCGAGGTCGCCGATGGTCGCGTTGGCGCTGCCGACGATGTCCTCGCGGGTGAACGTGTTGTTGCCCTCGTTGATGAGGACGTGGCTCATGCTGCCGTTGAAGCTGTCCCCGACGACCAGGTCGGCGTCGCCGTCCTCGTCGATGTCACCGACCTTGATCACCCACGAGTTGTGTTCCTCCTCGAACACGCCCCCCAGCTCGGTGAAGCCCGTGCCCTGGTCGTTATGCAGCAGCTGGCTGAACTCCGCGGTGGCCTGGCCGCCGTTGATGAGGCCCTCGCCCTTGCTGTTGGCGAACACGATGTCGACCCAGCCGTCGGCGTCGATGTCGACCAGCTCGACCTTCTGCGAGGTGTGGGCGTCGTCGGGGAGCTGGACGTTGTTGTTGGGCTCCCAGGGGGTCGCGCCGGCCAGCGCGGGCATCAAGACCGCAGACACGGCCGCCACGATCTTGAGGGTCTGACCTGCCCGGGCGCGCGAGCTGACGCCACGGCGCGATCGACAGAGAGGTTGGGACTTCGGCAGACGGACGAACTGCATGTTTTTGGACCTTCAATCGGGGGGAACAAAGTCGAGGTAACGAGCCGCCCGCAGCGGGCCGCCCGCGACACGGCCCTGGAGCGCCGTAGCCAGCATAAGAAGGGTCTCGCGCCGCCGTCCAGTAAAGAGTGAGGTCACGCGCGGTCTCGAGCCTCCGGGCTTACACCCCTGCGCGGTGGGAAAACCGGACGCCGGGCCCTTGGAACAGGCGACGTCGGCGTGACACATCGGCGGCCTCGCCGCGACGACCTGTCTGCAAGAACAGGTTACTGCAGGCGCGCTGGGCGCTACGCACCCCCCGGACCTGCACTCGTGTCCGACGTCTGCGGACGACCTCAGATCCCGACGACGTCGCCGTGCTTGCGGACGATGAAGCCGAGGCTGAGGCTTGCGCGCCCGTAACCAGGCAGCTCGACCTTCCAGCGGACCAGTCCGTTGCTGTCGGGTCGCGCCCGATCGCTGGTCGCAGCGGCGTCGACCTCGATCTTCACCTTCTCGATCTCCGACACCGGCACCCGCTCGCTGACTTGCACCGTGCGAGCCTGCGCGCCGAGGTTGCTGAGCTTGACCTCGATCTTGTGGATCTGCGACGTCCAGCCCGACAGCATCGCCCGCTCCTCGCGCGCCTGCGTCACCGTCCGCTGCACCCGCACGGCCCCGTCGGGTCCCCAGCCGATGGCGAAGTTCTCGCCGGGCGCGATGAACAACACGCTGGTGCGACCGACGAACCCGCCGTTTTTGATCAGGTCGACCGGCCCGGCGAGGATGGGTTGATGCAGGCGGTCGTTGACGTGGGTCGTCTTCAAGATCACGGCCTCGGCGAGCTCGGCCATCAGCACGTGCTCGATCGTGGTCTTCAAGGTCCCGCTCATCAGCGGCACGCGGTAGGGCCGGCCGTCGCTCGGCACGCTCGCGCGGGCCGCCGCGCGCAGCGTCAACACCTCGCCGCCGTCGTCGATGCCGGGCAGGTCGGCCGTGCGCTGCTTCGGCGCCGCGCCGAGCCCCGTGGTCTGCACCTCCTGCTCGCGCGCCTCGACGACGATGACCTCGCTCTTGCGCTGGACGTACAGCACGTCGCTGGCGAGCTGCGGCGGCTCGGTGCCGAGCGACGGCCGCTCGGTCGAGAAGATCAGCTGCACGTCGCTCCAGTCCTCGCCGGTGTTCTGCCACACGCAGCCCTCGCTGCTGAAGTGCAGCATCGGGTCGGCGCCCTTGACCAGCTCGACCAGCTGCGCGCGGTGGTACGGCCGCCAGCACGCGCCCGGCACCACGTAGTCGACCTGCACGCCGTAGACGCCGGCCGCCGCGACCCACACCTCGACCACGACCTCGGCCGAGACCGCGTCGCTGACCTGCGAGGTCGCGCCGATCCGCTGGTTCAAGCGCCCGAGCTCGGCCTCGACCTCGCTCACCTCGAAGTCGAGCCCCTGCCGCTCCTCCCGGGCCTTGCGCTCGCGCGCGGCGACCCGCTCGAGCGCCTCGGCCCACTGCGCCGGCGCGTCCTGGCCGTAGCAGACGTCGACGCCGATGTCCTGGATCGTGACCTCGCCGACCCCGGCGAGCGCCGCCTCGTGGCGGTGGGCCAGGTCGCGCGCGGCCTGCAGCTCAGCTAGCCTTTGGGACAGGCGGTCGCGCTCGCGCTGCAGCTCGCGCGCCCGCTCGGGCTTGTCGTCGCCGAGCACCAGCTTCGAGCGGCGGACCTGCACGTCGCTGACGCGCTCGCGCGCGCCGTCGCCGGACTTCTGGGTGTGCGGCACGATCGCGGCGCACAGCGTCTTGTCGGCCATGACCGGCGCGACGCCGGCGATCCGCAGGCGGGTGACGCCGGCGCGCAGCTCGATCGAGCCGCGGCGGACGACGTGGGCGCGGTCCTCGAGGACGGTGACCTCGACGATCGGGGCCTTGAATTCGACCGGCGCGACGGACGGGGTGACGGGCTCGTGCTTGTCGATGACGGTGGGCTCGGACATGACTCACTCCCGGCGGTTGCCGCCGACCAGTTCCTTCTTCGCGGAGATCCGGACCACGTAGGTCGCGCTGAGCTTCTTCTGCTGGCCGGGCGGGACCTGCACGCGCCAGCGGTAGCCGCCCTCGAGCTCGTAGTGCTCGGGCTCGAACGGCGCCCACGCCGGCTCGACCGCGCCGAGCTCGACGTGGATCTCGTCCTCCCGCTCGCGCAGGCTGGGGATCCGCTCCTGCACCTCGACCTCGACCGGCCGCTGCGAGCGGTTGGCGACCTCGAACTCGAGCTCGTGGCGCAGCGACAGCGAGCCGCCCATCAGGCCGGCCGCCTCTTCCTTGTAGTGGGTGTTGCGCGAGACCTTGATCGCCTGCTCGACGCCGAGGCCGATCTGCACCTCGCCGCGCGGCGGGGCGACCTTCAGGTCGGCCGACAGCAAGTAGTCGCCGCCGACGTAGATGTCCGCAGGGCCAGGTAGGAGCGGCGCGTCGAGCGGGTTCTTCAGCTTGACGAAGCGGTACACGTCGGTGCTCTCGCGCGGCACCACCACGTAGCCGAGCTGGATCGGCGCCTGCTGCTTGAGCAGCGGCACCGAGTGATAGTCGCCGTCGGACGGGATGTCGATCGGCGTCTCGGCGGCGTACACGTAGTCGAAGCCGAACCACGACTCGGCGAACCGGTGGCGCGGCGGCAGCCCGCGGGCGCCGGCGTGCTGGGCCCGCGCGACCGCGCCGTCGATCAGCGAGACGACGTCGATCTCGCGCGTCACCTCGCGCACCCACAACATCTCGAGGTAGCGCTCGCGCCGGTGCGACAGCGTCAGCACGCCGCGTCGGCTGGCCTCGGGGCCAGGCATGCGCAGGTCGCCGTAGGCCAGCTGCTCCGGCGCCGCCTCGTGCTCGGGCTCCGGCTCGAAGCGCGCCAGGCCGCCTCGCGGCGCGCCGCCGCCCCCGCCCTCGGCACCGCCGAACAAGCCGCCGACGGCGCCCGCCAGCGCGCCGCCGGCGTCCGCCAGCGCTCCGCCGAAGCCGCTGCTCTTGCGCCGCTCGGCCGAGAACGTCATCGCCTGCGGCGCAGCGGCCGACGGCGGCGGAGCCGGAGGCGGCGGGGCCGAGCGCATCGGCGGCGCCATCGGTCGCGCCGGCGCGCCGCCCTTGGCCTCGGGCCGCGCACCCCCGGGCGCCGGCCCGTTGCGCGCCTGCTCGAGCTGCTGCAGCTGCGCGAGCAGCTGTTGCTGCTGCGGGCTGATCATCCCGCTCTGCGTCCTCTCGGTCGGCATGTCGGCGAGCAGCGTGTCGATCTCCCCCGCGACCTCGCGGTCCCACTCGTCGCTGGGCGCCGGCTCGGACGCGGCCGACTTGCGCCTCGGCGGTCCGCCGCCGGCGAGGAAGCGATCGTAGTCGGCGTACAGCTCGCCCGCGCCGGCGGGAGGCGCCCGCCAGCCGCGGCGCTGCGGCGGAGGTTGACGGCGACCGATCCGCAGCGCCTGCATCTCCGGCAGCTCGACCCATCGCTGGGCGTCGGCGGTCGCCAGAGTGAGGCGCACGCCGGTCCAGTCCTCGCCGCTGTCCTGGGCCACCACCGCGCGCACGGCCACGGTCGCCCTCGCCATGTCGCGGGTCAGGCTCACCGCGTAGGCCGGGGCCCAGCGGGCGCCGGGCACCATGTACTCGAGGATCACGCGCACCGGCGCCGTCGGCACCTCGTGCGCGCGCAGGCTGATGAGCGCCGCCTTGCGCAGCTCGTGCGGCTTGGCCTGGCGCGCCTTCGAGGCCGCCTTGCGGCGGGCCTCGAGGTGTTCACGGCGCTCCTCGGCCTCGCGCTGGTCGACGCGGAGCTGCTGCAGCTGCCCGTCGAGCGCCGCGATCTGCTGCTGCTGGAACTCGATCAGCGACAACCTCGCGGCCGTCGGCGACGGCAGCGGTGGTTGGCCGCGCTTGTTGGCGGGGCGCTCGTACACCTGCAGCCGCTCGAGCCGGGCGCGCTGCGCCTCGAGGTGGGCGCGGCGGTCGGCGAGCGAGCGGACCTCGCGGCGGGCCTGCTTGAGCTCCGCGTCGTCGGGCGGCGGCAGGGCCGGGTCGGGCACCGCGAGGTCGAGCGCGATCCGCAGGTCCATCGCCACCGGCAGCTCGCCGCCCTCGCCCTCGACGCGCACGCGGACCGAGCCGTCGTCGAGGCTGAGCGGCAGCCCGAGCACCTTGACCTGCGGCGGCACCGGCTGCGCCGCCAGCAAGATCGCCGAGCGACAGACCAGCGCGCCCTGGCGATACACCGTGACCGAATCGATCCGCGAGGTCAGGACGGGGACGTTCATAGGCCGGCGGATTTTAGCCCCGTCTTCGCCGGCTCGCGCCGGCTCGCCGACGCCCCGCCCGGAGCCGCGCCGAATCGTCGTTCCCCGCGGTCTCACAGGCCTCGCGTGGGCGCGGCCGCAAACGCTCGCGGCGGCGCGCATCCGCCACGCGGGCGAGCGCGAGCCGCAGCGCGGCCGCGCTCGTCCGCGCCGGCGATCACGCCGGCACGCGCGCCACGTTCTTGCGGTCCCAGTGGCGGTGGGCCGCGATTGCCTTGACGAACTGCTGCGCCACCTGCTGCACGTCGGCCGGCTTGCGCGCGCCGACCACACCTGGCTCTTTGAGCAGGTCGGCCTCCGACCCGCCCGGCGGCACGATGCCGCTGGCGAGCAGCACGTCGAGGCCGTCGCCGGTGGCGGCGATCGCCTTGTAGTGGGCGAACGCCTCGGCCACGAAGTGGAGCGCCACGCCCTCCTTCTTCAGCGCGGCCGCGCTGTCGGCCCCGCCTGGCACGTAGACCGCGTCGTAGAGCACCGACGCCGCCGTGCGCAGCGACTGCTGGGGCGCGAGCGGCTTGCCGTCGCTGCGCTTGACCGGGGCCATCGTCGGCGCCACCACCTCGACGATCGCGCCGCCGGCGGTGAGGGCCGACTTGATCGCGTCGACCTGGGCGCCGTCGACCCCGTCGGCGACGAGCACGGCGATCTGTCGCGACTCGATGGTGTCCTTGACGGTGTCGGCCATGCTGAGCTCGGGCGCCTTGACGTCGTCGTAGTCCCGGCGCTGGCCGGGCGGCGAGGTCACGCCGTACTTGGCCCACTCGGCCTTGAGGCGCTTCATCGCCGCGGCCTGGTCGTCGACGGTGAGGCCGAGGTTCTTGGCCACGCGCTCGGCCAGCTGCACGTCGACCTGGGTCAGCAGGTCGACCATGCGCTTGCGGACCATCACCGCCTGGACCTTGCTGAGCTCGAAGCTGAACGCGTCGACGACGTGCTGCTTCTCGGGCTCCGACTGGTTGCGCCAGAACAGCTCGGCCTGGCCGAAGTGGTCGCCGAACCGCGGGCTGCGCTCACGGACCTTCTTGCCCTCCATCTTCTCGGGGTAGGTGTTGAAGCCCTTGGCGCCGGCGTGGAACGGGCAGCCCTTCGCCAGCGAGTTCGGCGAGTAGGCCACGGGCCCCTTGTTGATCATGTGGCGCATGTGCCCGTCGCGCTGATTGTTGTCGATCGCGTTCTCGGGGCGGTTGATCGGCAGCTCGTGGAAGTTCGGGCTGCCGAGGCGGGACAGCTGGGTGTCGAGGTACGAGAACAGCCGGCCCTGCAGCAGCGGGTCCTCGGAGAAGTCGATGCCCGGCACCACGTGCGACGGGCAGAACGCCACCTGCTCGGTCTCGGCGAAGAAGTTGTCGGGGTTGCGGTCGAGCACCAGGCGGCCGACCTTCTGCAGCGGCACCATCTGCTCCGGCCACACCTTGGTCGGGTCGAGCACGTCGAACGGGAACTTGCCCTCCTCGCCCTCGGGGATGGTCTGGACGGCGAATTCCCACTCGGGGTACTGCCCGCGCTCGATCGCCTGCCACAGGTCGAGGCGGTGGTAGTCGGAGTTCTTGCCGCTGATCTTCTGCGCCTCGTCCCACACCACCGAGTGCACGCCGAGCTTCGGCTTCCAGTGGAACTTGACGAAGTGGGCCTTGCCGTCCTCGTCGAGCAGGCGGAACGTGTTGACGCCGAAGCCCTCGACCATGCGCAGGCTGCGGGGAATCGCCCGGTCCGACATCACCCACATGAGCATGTGCATGCTCTCGGGGGTCAGCGACACGAAGTCCCAGAACGTGTCGTGGGCCGAGGCTGCTTGCGGGATCTCGTTGTCCTGCTCCGGCTTCACCGCGTGGATGACGTCCGGGAACTTGGTCGCGTCCTGAATGAAGAAGACCGGGATGTTGTTGCCGACCAGGTCGTAGATACCGTCCTCGGTGTAGAACTTGACCGCGAAGCCGCGCACGTCGCGGGCCAGGTCGGTCGAGCCGCGCGAGCCGGCGACCGTCGAGAAGCGGACGAACACCTTCGTCTTCTGCCCGACCTTGCGCAGGAACTTCGCGGTCGTCAGCTTCTTCAGCGAGTTCGTGACCTCGAAGTAACCGTGGGCCCCCTCGCCGCGGGCGTGGACCACCCGCTCGGGTATCCGCTCGTGATCGAAGTGGGTGATCTTCTCGCGCAGGATGAAGTCTTCGAGCAGCGTCGGGCCGCGGGCGCCTCCCCTCAGCGAGTTGTTGTCGTCGCCGACCGCGACCCCCTGATTGGTCGTCAAGTCGGGGCAATTGCCGGGGCCACGCGGCGCCTCGTCCTTCTCGTTGCGATCGTCCGTCGACATCTCGTCGTCCTCCCTTGGGCCGTCCGTGCTGCGACGCGACGGCCGCCCTCCTTAGCACCCCCGTCGATCGGTGCAACCGCGCCCGCCGCGAACGACGCCCGCCGAGACGCCCGACGCGGGCCTGCGAGGCGGCGCGCAGTCGAACGTCGGCGCCCGCCGACGACGGACGACCTGTCCTTCAGGACATCAGCCTGCAGTGGTGGGACCGACGACCAGCGGCCGCGGCAGCTGCATCGTCAGGCAATGGAGGCTGCCGCCCTGCTCGATGAGCGGCAGGCAATCGACGCCGACCACCTCGCGCCCGGGAAACGCCCCGGCGATGCGCGCCAGCGCCTCTTCGTCGGCCGGGTCGGCATACGTGGGCACCAGCACCGCGCCGTCGATGACGAGGAAGTTGGCGTAGGTCGCGGGCAGGCGCCGCTCGCCGCCGACGTCGAAGCGCGGGCGCGGCCACGGCAGCGGCACCAGCTCGTAGGGTTCCCCGGCCAGCGTGCGCAGCGCGGCCAGCTCGGCGGCCATCGCCTGCAGCTCCTCCCAGTGGGAGTCGGCGCGGTCGGTGCAGCTCTGGTACGCGATCGTGCGGGCGTCGCAGAAGCGAGCCAGGGTGTCGATGTGCCCGTCGGTGTCGTCGCCCTCGAGCCAGCCGCGGCGCAGCCACAGCACCCGCGACGCGCCGAGGTGGCGGCGCAGCGCCGCCTCGATCGCCGGCGCGTCGAGCCCGCTGCGGTGGTCCGACAGCAGGCAGCGCTCGGTCGTCAGGATCGTGCCGGCCCCGTCGGACTCGACGCTGCCGCCCTCGAGCACCAGCGGCACGATCTCGAGCGGCGCCGCGCCGAAGGCCCCGAGCGCGTGCAGGCGCTGCGGGATCACGTCGTCCTGGGCCGCGGCGAACTTGCCGCCCCAGCCGTTGAACACGAAGTCGAGCACCCGCGGCGCCCCGTCGACCATCACCGTCAGCGGCCCGTGGTCGCGGGCCCAGGTGTCGTCGCAGGCGACCGCGTGCAGCACCGCGCGGGCGTCGTCGACCCCCGCGCGGCGCAGCAGCCCGCGCACGTGGCCGGCCAGCGCCGCGTCGTGGCACGCGATCACCACCACCTCGCGCAGCGCCACCTGGCGCGCGATCTCGACGAACACCGGCTCGACCGCGCGGAGCGTCGGCCCCCAGTCGCTGCCCGCGTGCGGCCACGTCAGCAGCACCCCGGCCTGCGGCGCCCACTCGGCCGGCAGCACACGTGTCTCTTCAACCATGTCCCTTCGCCCCTGTCCCTTGAAACATGTCTCTTCGCTCAGAGGGTCGCCGCCGCCGGGGTCGCCCGCAGCGCCACGACCTGCTTGACCGACAGCCCCGGCGACCCGGGCACGACCAGCCGCAGCGGCCCCTCGCCGGGCGGCAGGCCGAGCGCGACGATCACGTCGTCGCGCCCGACGGTGGCCGCGTTCACCGTCTGCTTGTAGCCGTCGGCGCCGACCACCTCGACGTCGAACCCGGCCGGGATCCCGGCGACCAGCAGCGCCTCGCGCAGGAGCGGCCCGGCGTAGCGCCTGTCGCCGACGCGGACCTCGACCTGCGGCAGCTCGGCCAGGCGCGCGACCGGCAGCGACTCGGAGCGCGCGGCGGTCTGCACCTCGAGCGCGCCGGCCGGCGCGGCGGAGCAAGCGGAAGCTGCGAGCGCGACGGCGAGGACGAGCGAGGGGCGGAGCATCCGCGCGAGCATATCCGCGCCCCGCGCGCGCGACAAGTCAGTCGACGCGCTCGATCGCGGTGCAGTCGCTCGTCACCTGCGCCTTCTGCTTGCCCTGGATCGGCTGGTACGTCGCCAGCAGCTCGCCGTCCTTGCCGAGCAGGAAGATCTGTTCGGCGCCGCCCGTGATCGTCTCGCGCGCAGCGTTGAGCAGCAGGACCTTGCGCCCGCTGCCGGCCGCGGCACCGACCTCGACCGTGACGTCGTTGCCGCAGGCGTTGAAGATCGACACGTGGAACTCGCTGACCGCCGACGACGGCGGCGGCGCGCTCGTGGTGCTCGGCTTGTCGCACCCGAACACGCACAGCAGCAGGGGGATGATCAGGGCCAGTCGCATGGGTAGATCCTCTCGCGCCACACTCTATCAATTCGCCTCGCCGCGCGCTGGGTCTCGCAGGACCACCAGCCGCAGGCCCCTTGACGCCCGCCGCGCCCGCGCGTCTCTTGAGCGGCATGCATTCGTTACGGACCGTCGTACCGCGCCTGTCGCTCCTCCTGTGTCTCCCGCTCGTCGCCTGCGGCGACTCGAGCGGCAACGTCACCGACTCCGGCCCCGGCACCACCGCCGGACCTGCCACGCTCACCGAGCCCACCGGCCCCGGCCCCACCACCACCAGCGCCGGCCCCACCACCGACACCCCCACGACCTCGGCGAGCACTCTCGGCACCGACACCGCCACCGGCACCGAGACCGCGGCCGACACCGTCGCCACCGACACCTCGCCCGGCACCGACAGCACTGACGGCACCGTCACCGACACCACCGGCCCGCAGACCACCACCGGCACCGACACCGGCAACGGCGTCCTCGACATCAACCCCAAGGACATCACCCTCGAGATCATCGACGGCGCCATCATCACCCAGGCTTACACCGCCACTTACAACGGCGTCGACGTCACCGGCGACGTCGCCTGGAGCTACAACAAGCCCGAGATCGGCGAGATCCAGCTCAACGCCGAGTTCATCCCCACCGGCGCCATGGGCGGCACCGGCACCCTCAAGGCCACCTACCAGGCCGCCCAGGCCGAGACCTCCGTCTCCGTCAAGATCATCAAGAAGATCGACCCCGGCATGATGGAGCCCGGGTGGGGCAACCCCGTCGGCCCCGACCCGTCGATGACGATCGTCTACCCGTACAACGAGACGGTCTTCCCGCTCAAGGTCGCCGCCCCGGTCGTCCAGTGGAACAACGTGCAGAACGGCGACCAGTACAAGCTGCACATCAGCGAGCAGTTCTACGACTACACCATCTACTTCTCCACCAACGTCCCGGCGCGCCACCTCATCGACGCCGCCGAGTGGATCGCGATCTCCGAGTCCGGCCAGGGCGCCCAGAGCGACCCGATCAGCTTCGAGCTCCAGCGCAAGAGCGGCAACAACGTCTACGAGTCCGTCAAGCAGACCTGGCGCATGGCCCAGGCCCGCCTCCCGGGCCGCGTCTACTACTGGGAGCTGCCGAGCCAGTGCGGCGGCGGCAACGGCCGCGTCCTCAGCATCAAGCCCAGCGAGGCCCAGGCCAACGAGTTCTTCCAGCCCGGCTTCTGCTGGGGCTGTCACACCGTCAGCCGCGACGGCCGCACCGTCGCCGCGGTCGCCGACAACGGCAACATCCCGTTCCCGACCTTCACCATCGACATCTCGCAGGAGCCCGGCGTCTACGGCAACATCCAGCCGCAGCCCGGCCGCGGCGGCACCTTCAGCGCCTTCAACCACGACGGCACCAAGCTGCTGCAGTCCAACGACCCGATCGACGCCATCAACTCGGTGCTGCGGGTGATCGACACCATGAACGGCGCGATCCTCAACCCGAACGTGCTGCAGCCCGGCTGCGGCGAGCCGGCCTGGTCGCCCGACGGCCTCAAGATCGCCGCCACCTGCGGCTACGAAGACGCCGGCTGGACCTTCGACGCCAACAACGCCGACCTCGTCGTCGCCGACGTCAACCCCGACGGCATCACCGTCAGCAACCAGAAGGTCATCGTCCCCAAGGCCAACGGCGCCGGCCGCCCAGCCTACCCGAACTTCTCGCCCGGCAACGAGTGGCTGGTGTTCGGCCGCCCGACCCAGGGCTCGCGCTCGACCGGTAACGGCAAGCTGTTCCTCGTCGGCGTCGAGGGCAACGACCTCGTCACCCTCGAGAAGGCCAGCTCCGACAACAAGAGCTTCAACCCGACCTTCGCCCCCCTCCGCGCCGGCGGCTACTTCTGGGTCGTCTTCATGTCCCGCCGCGACTACGGCAACACCCTCGTCGGCGCCAACCGCCAGCAGCTGTGGATCACCGCCATCAACGATCCGCCGAACGCCGGCACCGACCCGTCCAACCCGCCCTTCTACGTCCGCGGCCAGGAGGACTGCGCCCTCTCCGAGAACGCCTACTTCGCCCCCGACCCCTGCATCGAGGAGCCCAACAAGGTCTGCGAGTCCGGCATCGACTGCTGCTCCGGCCACTGCATCCAGATGGGCGAGCTCAAGGTCTGCGGCGAGAAGGGCCCCTGCTCCGAGGCCGGCAACGCCTGCGAGTCCGACGCCGACTGCTGTGAGCCCGGCACCCCCTGCGTCGACGGCTATTGCCAGCAGATCTTCCCGCAGTGATAGGATATGTCCTTCGGGACATATCACTCCACCCGCGACCGTCGACGTGGGGACACGTCGACGGTCGCGCCCTGTCCCACCATCCCGGACCGTCGACGCCTGCGATGATTTCGCGCCCGCGCCGATCGAGGAAGATACCGTCGCCTACAGGTGGATCCTCTCGTCTGCGTGTGCCGTGTCGCCCGGTCACGCGCGCTCTGCGGGGCGGTTTCGGACCTGCGCCCGTGCACTGCCCCGAATAACAGCCGGCTCCGCTTGACGGCCGCTCGACCTACGCGTCTCTTGGGCGGCATGCATTCGTTACGGACCGTCGTACCGCGCCTGTCGCTCGTCCTGTGTCTCCCGGTCGCCGCCTGCGGCGATTCGAACGGCAACGTCACCGACTCCGGCCCCGGCACCACCGCCGGACCTGCCACGCTCACCGAGCCCACCGGCCCCGGCCCCACCACCACCAGCGCCGGCCCCACCACCGACACCCCCACGACCTCGGCGAGCACTCTCGGCACCGACACCGCCACCGGCACCGAGACCGCGGCCGACACCGTCGCCACCGACACCTCGCCCGGCACCGACAGCACTGACGGCACCGTCACCGACACCACCGGCCCGCAGACCACCACCGGCACCGACACCGGCAACGGCGTCCTCGACATCAACCCCAAGGACATCACCCTCGAGATCATCGACGGCGCGATCGTCACCCAGGCCTACACCGCCACTTACAACGGCGTCGACGTCACCGGCGACGTCGCCTGGAGCTACAACAAGCCCGAGATCGGCGAGATCCAGCTCAACGCCGAGTTCATCCCCACCGGCGCCATGGGCGGCACCGGCACCCTCAAGGCCACCTACCAGGCCGCCCAGGCCGAGACCTCCGTCTCCGTCAAGATCATCAAGAAGATCGACCCCGGCATGATGGAGCCCGGGTGGGGCAACCCCGTCGGCCCCGACCCGTCGATGACGATCGTCTACCCGTACAACGAGACGGTCTTCCCGCTCAAGGTCGCCGCCCCGGTCGTCCAGTGGAACAACGTGCAGAACGGCGACCAGTACAAGCTGCACATCAGCGAGCAGTTCTACGACTACACCATCTACTTCTCCACCAACGTCCCGGCGCGCCACCTCATCGACGCCGCCGAGTGGATCGCCATCTCCGAGTCCGGCCAGGGCGCCCAGAGCGACCCGATCAACTTCGAGCTCCAGCGCAAGAGCGGCAACAACGTCTACGAGTCGGTCAAGCAGACCTGGCGCATGGCCCAGGCCCGCCTCCCGGGCCGCGTCTACTACTGGGAGCTGCCGAGCCAGTGCGGCGGCGGCAACGGCCGCGTCCTCAGCATCAAGCCCAGCGAGGCCCAGGCCAACGAGTTCTTCCAGCCCGGCTTCTGCTGGGGCTGTCACACCGTCAGCCGCGACGGTCGCAGCGTCGCCGCGGTCGTCGACAACGGCAACTCCCCGTTCCCCGCGTTCACCATCGACGTCTCGCAGGAGCCGGCGGTCCAGGGCAGCATCGCCCCCCAGCCCGGCCGCGGCGGCACCTTCAGCGCCTTCAACCACGACGGCACCAAGCTGCTCCTGTCGAACAACACTGGCGGCAACGCCAACTCCTCGGTGCTGCAGATCCTCGACAGCATGAACGGGTCGGTCCTCAACCCGAACGTGCTGCAGCCCGGCTGCGGCGAGCCGGCCTGGTCGCCCGACGGCACCAAGATCGCCGCCACCTGCGGCTACCCCAACGGCGGCTGGACCTTCGACGCCAACAACGCCGACCTCGTCGTCGCCGACGTCAACCCCGATGGCATCACCGTCACCAACCAGAAGGTCATCGTCCCCAAGGGCGCCGACGTCGGCCGCCCGGCCTACCCGAACTTCTCGCCCGGCAACGAGTGGCTGGTGTTCGGCCGCCCGACCCAGGGCTCGCGCTCGACCGGCAACGGCAAGCTGTTCCTGGTCGGCGTCGACGGCAACGACCAGGTGATGCTCGAGAAGGCCAGCTCCGACAACAAGAGCTTCAACCCGACCTTCGCCCCCCTCCGCGCCGGCGGCTACTTCTGGGTCGTCTTCATGTCCCGCCGCGACTACGGCAACACCCTGGTCGGCGCCAACCGCCAGCAGCTGTGGATCACCGCCATCAACGACCCGCCGAACGCCGGCACCGACCCGTCCAACCCGCCCTTCTACGTCCGCGGCCAGGAGGACTGCGCCCTCTCCGAGAACGCCTACTTCGCCCCCGACCCCTGCATCGAGGAGCCCAACAAGGTCTGCGAGTCCGGCATCGACTGCTGCTCCGGCCACTGCATCCAGATGGGCGAGCTCAAGGTCTGCGGCGAGAAGGGCCCCTGCTCCGAGGCCGGCAACGCCTGCGAGTCCGACGCCGACTGCTGTGAACCCGGCACGCCCTGCATCGACGGCTACTGCCAGCAGGTCTTCCCGCAGTGATGATAGATGTCCTTCGGGACATCCAGGATGAATCCACGACACCGAGACCGCCGGCACTGCGCCGGCGGTCTCGGTGTCTTTAATATCCACAAAGACATGTCCAAATGGACAGTTGATAAAACGTCGGGCGCTCCTCACCGGCCGCTCACCGCCACGCAAGCGCGCTCGCCGGGCGCTGTCGACGGTCCCTCGCGGCGTCCTGGCGGGCCCTTGGAGGGACGGGCCGATCGTGCGAAGCTCTCCGATCGAAGGCCAGGCCCATGAGAAGCAAGCCGTCCGTCGCAGCCTTGTCCACGCTCCTGGCGCTTACCTTCGTGCCGGGCCTCGGCTGCGGCGGCGAGGACTGCGACTTCTGGAAATCCGCCTCGCAGGACCGGCG
Organism: Nannocystis punicea; assembly: GCF_026965555.1. Lineage (GTDB taxonomy): Bacteria > Myxococcota_A > Polyangia > Nannocystales > Nannocystaceae > Nannocystis > Nannocystis punicea. The sequence continues at coordinate 10,319,011 of NZ_CP114040.1, forward strand.
GATCCGCCTCGCCCGGGGGCCGCTGGCGCTCGGCACCGGCGGCGCGCTGTTCGTGCAGCAGCCCGTCGCGACCTCGCCGTTCGTGGAGTTCGCCGAGGTCCCGAGCGACATCGACGCCGAGCTGTTCGGGGCCTTCGTCCCCACGTCCCCGAGCCGGTCGCGGTGGTTCGTCGTGGGTGAGGCCGGCACCATCCGCGGGTCCGAGGACCACGGCGAGACCTGGCAGGCGCCCGCCACCGAGCCCATCGCGGAGGACCTCCACGCGGTGCGCTTCGCCTGTACCCGGCCGCGATTCGGGATGATCGCCGGCGACTCGGGCGCGCTGCTGCGGACGCTCGACGGCGGCACGACCTGGGAGCGCCTGGACAGCGGTACGGCCCTGCCCTTGCGCGACATCGCGGTGCTCGACGACCAGCTCGCCGTCGCGGTCGGCGACGGCGGCACGCTCTTGCGGTCGATCGACGGCGGCGCCGCCTGGGAGCCCGTCCCGCTGGCGACGAAAGCAATCTTGAGATCGCTCGACTTCGGCCCCTGCCTGAACCCGGAAAACCACACCGAGTCGACCGGCGTCGTCGTCGGTGACGCCGACACGGTGTTTTTCACCCGCGATCGCGGCGCGACCTGGGAGGCCGCCGAGTTGCCGCTCGCGGACTTTCCGCGACAAGTTCAGCTGCTCGACATGTATGCCGGCTCTCCGGTTTACGCGCGGCTCCTCGTCGGCTCCTCGATCCTCACCTGGGAAGTCGGCACCGCCCGGCTCACCACCCATCATCGCCTCCCGGGCGAGGTCCTGTCCTACGACGCGTTCGCCGACGAAGAGTACGCGATCGCCGAGGGCATGTTGTTCGTCCGTCCCGGACCCGAACACTGTCTCGGTCCGATCTGACTGCGAGCATCGCGTCCGCGAAAGTGCACCATCCCAGCCGCCGCCCGCGCGTCGTCAACTCCGCTACTCTCGGAGGTCATGCACGATCCGCTCGGTCTGTACGCCCCCGAGAACCGCGACGACCCCTACCCCGTGCTCGCGCGGCTGCGCCGCGAGGCGCCGCTGTACTTCGCCGGCAACGAGGGCGCCGGCTCGTTCATCGTCACGCGCTACGCCGACGTCGCGGCAGGGTTCCGCGACGCTCGCCTCTCGGCCAGCCGGGCCGAGGCGATGGCCAGGCGTCTGCCGCCCGAAGCGCGCGGGTGGGTCGCGCCGGTGATCGACAACCTGGCGCACTGGATCTTGCTGCGCGACCCGCCGGACCACACGCGCCTGCGCGGCCTGCTCAACCAGGCCTTCACGCCGCGGCTGATCGAGACCTGGCGCCCGCGGATCCAGCAGATCCGGGACGAGCTCCTGGCGGCGATCGAGCCCGGCGAGGTCGAGCTGGTGCACGCGCTCGCGGCTCCGCTGCCGGTGCTCGTGATCGGCGACATGCTCGGCCTGCCGCCGGAGGATCGCCACCGCCTCAAGGCCTGCTCCGACGCGATCGCCAGCTTCTTCGGCGCCGCGGCCATGAGCCAGGCGCTGCTCGCCGGCGCGCGCGCGGCGATCCTCGAGCTCGAGGAGTACTTCCGCAAGGCGATCGCCGAGCGCCGCGAGCAGCCGCGCCACGACCTGCTCTCGGCCCTCGTCGCCGCCGAGGAGCAGGGCTCGGTGCTCAGCGAGCAGGAGCTGCTGTCGACCTGCACCGCGATCCTGTTCGGCGGCCACGAGACCACCACCAACCTGATCGCCAACACCGTCTACACCTTGCTGCGCTTCCCCGACCAGCTGCAGCGGCTGCGCGCCGAACCTGGCCTCGTGGCCAGCACCATCGAGGAGGTCCTGCGCTTCGAGTGCCCCGTCTCGCGCATGGGCCGGGTCGCGCGCGTCGACTTCGAGTGGCACGGCCAGCAGGTCAAGACCGGCGACCGCCTGTTCCTCTCGTTCGCCGGGGCCAACCGCGACGAGGCCCAGTTCCCCGAGCCCGACCGCTTCGACATCGCCCGCGCCGACAACCGCCACCTCGGCTTCTCGACCGGCCCGCACTACTGCATCGGCGCCGCCCTCGGCCGCCTCGAGGCGCGCCTCACCCTCGAGGCCCTGCTCGAGTTCCCGCGCTGGGAGCTGCGAGAGAAGCCGGCCTGGCTCGACAACCTCACCGTGCGCGGCCCCTCGACCCTGCGCGTCGCCCTCGCCTGATTCGTTCCGCCCGGCAGTGATATCCCCCGGACCTCACCGCCGGCGATCGTCCGCAGCACGTCTCTTCGGCCGGGTGAATCGAAGACCGGCGAAGCTCGGACCGCGTGACCGTCGCCGGCGCCTCGCCGATCCGCGCGAGCTACACATGTCCCTTCGGACACATCGCGCCTCCGTCGCGGCAGTCTCGCCGATTCGCGTGAGCGCTACATGTCCCCTCGGCCACCTCGCGTCACCGTCGCCGTCGCCTCGCCGATTGCGCGGACGCCACAAATGTCCCTTCGGACACCTCGCATCACCGGCGCCGCCGTATATGTCCCTTCGGCCACCTCACCGTCGCCGGCGCCACGCCAACCCGGCGATCACCAGCCCGAACAGGCCCGCCCCATCGCCCCCGCCGCCGCGGCAACCGCAGCCCTCCTTGCCCGTGTCCGTGGCCCCGCCGTCCGTACTCGCCCCGCCGCTCGTGGTGGTGTCCGGTGCCTCGCTCGGCCAGCTGTCGGCCGAGCTGATCTCCGACGTCGACTCGCTGTCACTCGTCGAAGTCGTCGACTCTCCGCTCGTCGCCTCGCCCGTCGTCGTCGGCAGCCCCGTGCTCGTCGCCTCGCCCGTCGTCGATTCGCCGCCCGTGTCGCTCGTGGTCGTCCCGGGCTCGCCGGTCGTCTCCCCGGTCGTCGACTCCCCGCCCGTCGTCTCCTCGCCGACCGGCGCCGGCGGCTCGTACGTGCTGCCCGGCTCCACCAATGTGATGACCATGCGGACCTCGGTCGGCATGTACAGCGCCGCCGTCTCGGGCCCGACGTTGTCGGCCGACGGCTTGCCGTTCATCGTGTCCTTGAGGATGCACGCGAACTTGTTGACGCCCTGCGTCCAGTCGACGAACTCGTTCGGCGGCGACCAGAACTGCGCGAACGTCGACTCCCACTCGTACACCCCGACCTCGGTGTACGTCGGCGACTGCAGCGTGCACGCGTAGGTCGGGTTGGCCTCGAAGCACACCTGGAACCGGGTCTCCTGCGTCGTCGGCTTGGTCAGCACCTCGAGGTGGACCCACACCGAGCCCTGCGTCCAGTCGATCGGGCTCGTCCAGTCCTCCGGCACTCCCATCATCGGCGTCACGCGGTAATGCGAATCAGCCAGGTCGGGCGCGTGCACCCACGTCTCGTCCATCACCACCAATTGCCCGGCCCGCGCCTCCCAGCCCGCCGCCGCGACGAACAGCCCCACCGCGACCGCCAGTCCCTTCGTCCTCATGCGGGCCAAAATATCGGCCTCGACGGACCGCAGCCACGGCGATCGGCGTGCGACCGGACGGGGCCGCGGCCCCGACGCGTGGGGGCGGCGATCGACTCGGCGATCGCCGGACCCGCATGCGCGCTCACACGCGCTTGTACGTCAGCGCGTACTTGAGCGGGTTCGGCAGCCGCTCGGACGTGATCGTCACGCTCATCGTCAGCTTCGCGCCCGACTCGTCGAGCGTGAACGTGCTGCGGCGCCCGCCGTCGTCGGCCTTGTAGTCCATCACCAGGCGGCCCTTGACCAGCGAGAACGCGACCGTGAGCGGGCTGCCGCTGTCGCTGGTCCACGCCACCGGCGGCCCGCCGATCGTCCCCGAGATCGTGCGCCCCGCCGCGAACGTCGCGGTCACCTTGGTGCCGTCGACCACGAACGTCATCTGATCGCGGATCGGGTTGGCCTCGGTCAAGCGCTTGCGGCCGATCCCGCGGATCAGCGCGTTCAGCTGCTGCACCGCCGTCTCGATCGCGTCGGTGAGGTTGGTGCGCTGCGCCTCGCCGCCGGCGTAGCGGAACGTCCCCGCGAAGCGCGCCTGGTCCGGCTGGGCCGGCGCCGCCGGGGCCGGTGCGGGCGTCGGCGTGGCCACGGGCGCGGGCGTCGGCGCGGGCGCAGGCGTCGGTGCGGGGCTGTCCGCAGGGACAGGTGCATCGGGGGCCGCCGGCGTCGGTGACTTGTCCTTCGGGACAGGTTGCGCCTCGGCCGTCGGCTTGGCCTTCTTCGCCGCCGCCTTCTCGCCCCCCGACTTGGCCTCGGTCCCGGCCGGCTTCGCCGCCTCGCCTTCCGCCATCGCGCTGGCCGGCTTCGCAGCTTCGCCCCCCGCCACGGCCTCGTCCCCCGCCACAGCCTCGCCCGGCGCCGCCACACCCGGCTCGGCCGGCGCCGCCGTCGGCTGCGCCAGCGCGATCACCGGCTCCGCCTTCGCCTCGTCTGCCGCGACCTCGGCCTTCGTCTCCTTCGCGTCCTCGGCGAACGGATCGTCGAACTCCTCGGGGGCCGCCGGCGCCGGCTCCGGCGGGGCCTCTTCACCGCATCCGACGGCGAGGACGGTCGCGCACAACAGGGCCCTGCGGAGCTGAACGGCGAGCATTGTCGCCACCATACAGCGAACCCGCGATTCGTGTCACCCGATCCGGCGGTCCGCCGTGCGCGGGCTCTAGCGCCCGGGGGTCGCCGTGATTTCCTTCTTCGCCAGCCAGGGGTTCGAGTCCCCCGGATGCACGCTCTGAATCGTCTCGCCGATCGCCGTCGAATCGGCGGCCTGGGCCAGCGCCAGGATGCTCTCGTGGTCGCGCAGCCAGATCCCCTCGAGCGCGCCCGCCGACGGATCGAACACCGGCAAGAACACGGTGAGCGGCCCGCTGCGCCCGCGGATCGGCACCTCCGGCGCTTGCACGAAGCTCACCGGCCCGCGGATCCGCGAGCGCGTCGTCTCCGACACCACGATCGGGCTCGCCAGCTGCTTCGTCAGCGCCTCGAGCCGCGACGCCACGTTGACCACGTCGCCGATCGCAGTGTACTCGCGGCGGCGCGGCGAGCCGATGTCGCCGACGATCACGCGCCCGCTGTGCAGCCCGACCCCGATCTTCAGCGGCGGCACCCCTGCGCCCTCGCGGCTGAGGTTGAAGCGGTGCAGCGCCTCTTGCATGTGCAGCGCGCACCACATCGCCCGGTCGGCGTGGTCGGCCTGTTCGATGGGCGCGCCGAAGTACGCCATGATCCCGTCGCCCATGAACTTGTCGAGCGTCCCGCCGGCCGCGAAGATCACGTCGACCATGCAGGTCAAATAATCATTGAGCAGGCGGACCACCGCCTCGCTCGGCATCGACTCGGCGAGGCTCGTGAACCCGCGGATGTCGCTGAACAGCACCGTCAGCTCGCGCGACTCGCCGAGCGCCTGCTGCTCGCGCGCCTGGCTGAGCAGCTCGGCCACCGCCGGCGAGAAGTACCGGCCCATCCGATCGAGTCGCAGCTGGTCGCGCGCCGTCGTCTCGATCAGGAAGCGGAACCGGCCCATCAGATAGGCGCAGGTCGCCGCCACCAGCGACAGCAGCAGCACCGTCGCCACCATCGCCCCCACGGTCACCCCGGCCGTCACCTGCAGCACGATCTCGAGCGCGCTGCCGACCACCGCGCACGCGATCACCAGCGACCGCTGCAGCGTGATCGCCGACAGGATGATGAACAGCGCGAACACCCCGACCGCGAACCCGGCCGTGCCCGCCGCCGAGCCGGTGCCCATCGTGCTGTAGAGCAGGACGAAGATGAACGGCACGTCGACCAGCGCGATCGCCATGCCGAGTAGGGACCCGCGCCCGCCGAGGCGCCGGCCGCCGACGAACAGAGAACCGGCCACGAACCAGTAGCCGGCCACAATCCACACCCCGCCCGCGCCCCACTCCGCCTGCCGCAGCAGCAGGTCGAGCACCATGTAGAGCGCGAGCAGCCCGCTGGCGCCGGCGAAGCGGATGGCATTGACCCGGCGGACGCTCTGCTCCTGCTCCCGGCCGATCGCCGAGGCCATCGCGCTCTTCTGCCGCTTGCCGAGCCGTGACCAGATCATGGCAGCCGCCGCGGATGATACGCCGACGGTCCACGCCTCGATCGAAAGTCTTTGCTCGCGCACCCGCCCGGGCTCCGGTCAAGGTTGTGTAAAAGCCCACACCGGCCTGCGGCGAGCTCGCCGCCTCGCGCGTAGCGTGCAGGCATGCGTCACCGCCCCATGGAAGTCCTCGCCGCCAGCGCCATCGCCGTCTGCTGCCTCGCCCTGGCGATTCACCCCACGCTCCGCAGCCCCGCCGAGGTCGTCCCGGCGCCCGAGGTGACGACGACCCAGCTCCAGGTCGCGTCGCCGGTGCAAGCACCCGCGGCCACGCGCCCCCGGATCGATGTCGTCTTCGTCCTCGACACCACCGGCAGCATGTCGGGGCTCATCGAGGGCGCGAAGCAGAAGATCTGGGCGATCGCCAACCGCCTCGCCTCGGGCGAGCCGCGACCCGACCTGCGGATCGGCCTCGTCGCGTATCGCGACAACGGTGACGAATACGTCACAAAGCGGTTCGACTTCTCGGGCGACATGGACGCTGTCTACGCCGAGCTGCTCGGCTACGAGGTCGGCGGCGGCGGCGACCATGCCGAGCACGTCGGCCGCGGCCTCGAGGACGCGCTCGACCGCATGCAGTGGAGCGACGGCGACAAGGTCCTGAAGCTCGTCTTCCTGGTCGGCGACGCCCCGCCGCACGACGACTACCAGGACTCGCCGACCACGGCCGAGCTGGCCAAGCGGGCCGCCCAGCGCGGGATCGTCATCAACACAGTGCAGTGCGGCCTCTCGCCCGAGGCCGAGGTCGCGTGGCGCAGGATCGCCGGCGCCACCAACGGCGAGTACAGCCAGATCGCCCAGAACGGCGGCGTCGTCGCCGTCGCCACCCCCTACGACGGCCGCCTGCAGGAGCTCAATAACCAGCTCTCGGCCACCGTGCTGACCTGGGGCAGCCACGGCGACAAGCTCAACGCGGCGGTCAAGCTCGGCCACCGGACGGCCATGTCGGCCAGCGCCGCCGCCGAGGCCGCCAGCTACAGCGCCAGGATCGGGCGCATGAACAGCGAGGACCTGCTCGGCGCGCTCGACGGCGGCCAGGCGCTGACCGACATCCCGACCGACCAGCTGCCCGACGCCATGCAGAAGATGACGTTCGAGCAGCAGGTCGCGCACGTCGCCGAGGCTCGCCGCCAGCGCGCCGCCGTGAACGAGCAGATCCGCGAGCTCTCGGTCCAGCGCGACGCCTACCTCCGCAACGCCGAGCCGGCCGCCGGCGCCGGCGCCGGCTTCGACGCCACGGTCACCGCCACCCTGCGCCGCCAGGCCGAGTCGATCGGCGTCTCGTACTGATCCTCATACAATATACAATGTCTTTACAAACATGTCCAAAAAGACATGTCCAAAGACACATCCGATGGAGAGCGGACGACCGGGCGGCCCGCCTCTCTGTCCCGAGAACATTTTTGTCATGATTAAAAGAACTGGCCGCCCCACGCGCAGCCGTGGCGGGCGGACGGGCGCACGCCGGGCGGGCGCGGCTCGTCGCTCGCGGATCAGCACGCCCGGCTTGACGGTCGCGCGCGCTCGCCAATCCTGCGGGCCCATGAGAGCCGTCCATGTGTCCCTCTGTGTAATTCTGGCGTCCGCGGCGGGCTGCCACAAGACCTCGGCCGACCGCCCGGTCGAGCACCCCGAGGACGTCGCCGAGCGCGTCGACGAGGCGCTGATCGCCGAGGCCGAGGAGCGGGAGGCCTTGCCGCCGGCGGCCGCCGTCGAGGCCGAGCCCGCGAGCGAGCGGCCCCTCGAGATCACCGGCGTGTTCATCGACGTCCCGCTCGCCACCGCCTGCGGGATCCCGCTGTCGCCGGAGGCCTACTTCGAGTTCGACGTGGCCGCGCTCGAGCCCGAGGACAACATCCTGCTGCGGCGCGTCGCCGAGTGCCTCACCACCGGGCCGCTGCGCGACCGCAAGGTCGAGCTGCGCGGCCACACGCCTGGGGGCCGCGACACGTACGACGACAAGGTCGGCATGTCGCGCGCCGATTCGGTCAGCGAGTTCCTCGCCACGCAGGGCGTCGACCCCGAGAGCATCGTCGTCCGCCCCGCTGGTGAGGCCGGCGCCGCGCCCGATGCACCGAGTGATTGGCCCTACGAGCGTCGCGTCGACGTCGTCTTGCTGCCGGTCGATTGACGTCGCGGCGAGCGCCGCCGCTTGCCCGCGCCCTGACCATGAACAAGACTTGTGGCGCGGAGGTAATCAATCCGATGACCCGGCGCAGACTACCCATCGAGGACGGATTTCGTCACCCAGGCGATTTCGGCCAGGGACCGCGTTTCCCCCTGGGATTCGCGGAATCTCGGGCCCCCCTCGCCGACGCCTCGTACCAGGGCTACGGCGCGTACGCCACGCTCGACGGCACGCGCGTCGACGAATCGGAGTACGCCGAGCTCGACTATACCGGCCTCGAGCTCGAGCCCGAGCTGACCCCACCCGACCACACCGGCCGCGGGCCGCGCGGCTACCGTCGCTCCGACGAGTCGATCCGCGACGACCTGCACGTCATCCTCACGGCGCACGACGAGATCGACGCCAGCGACGTCGAGGTCCTCGTCGAGCGCGGCGAGGTCCTCCTGCGCGGCCGAGTCCGACGCCGCGCGACCAAGCGGCTGATCGAGGACATCGCCTACCAGATCGCCGGCGTCCGCGACGTCACCAACCTGCTGCGGATCGGCCCGCACGCGCTCGCCCCTCGGACGGAGCCCGAGCAGTTCGCCGACGACAACGTCGAGAGCAAGCCCCGCAGCACCCGCAAGGACGACCACCCCTCGCGTCGCGACGCGTGGATCAGCGAGCACCTGCGCGACCGCGGCTCCTCGCAGGACGCGGCCCTCCGCGCCATCGAGCGTCGCGACCTGCGCAGCCACGACTACACCGGCCCGCGCGACACCTCGGCCGACGAACGCGTCGCCGCCCCCGAGCGGCCCCTCATCGTCCCCGATCCGCGCTGGCCCGCGCCCGAGCCCGTCGACGAGCAGGTCGAGCTCGACAACAAGGACCTCGACGCCGAGGAGCTCAAGCTCGAGGACATCGACCAGGACGAGACCTGATGTGGCCCTTCGGGCATGCTCTCTCGAGCATGCCCGAAAAGCCATGTCCGATCGTCACGGCCCGTACTTGCGGACCCACACGTCGCTGTTGATGTCGGGCGCCACAGTGACGGTCCCCGTCACCACCACCCCGCCGTCGGGCGTGAACGCGACGTCGGTGGCGGAGTCGACCCCGCCGTTCATGCCGGCGACGACGTCGGTCCAGATCTCGCCGCCGTCCGCGTCGTAACGGCGGATCCACAGGTCGACGTCGTCCTCGCCCACGGCCGTGCCGCCGGCGGCGACGAAGCCGCCGCCGGCCACCGCCGCGATCGCGGTGGCCTCGTCGCTCTGGCCGAACGCCCCCACGAACGTGTCTGTCCACAGCACCTCCCCGGCGCCGTCGTACTTGCGCAGCCACGCGTCGGCGAAGCCCCCGCCGGTCTCGACGCGGCCGGCGACGTAGACGACCCCGTCCAGCCCCCAGTCGTTGCCGCTCACCCCGCCGTCGACCGTGTCCATCCACCCGGGCGCTCCGTCGGGCCCGTATTGCAGGATCAGGAGGTCGAACCCCTGCGTGTCCGTCGATTCGCGCCCGACCGCGTAGACGTTGCCCGCGCCGTCGACCGCCACGCCGCTCAGGCTGTCGAGCCCGCCGCTGGCCCCGACGTGCACGCGCGACCAGATCTCGCCGCCGTTCTCGTCGAACTTGCGCACCAGGCCGTCGGTGTCCTGGGCCTGCTTGATGTTGCCGACCACCACGAAGTCGCTGCCGGCCATCGCGATCGCCGCGCCGGCGACCGGCGCGGCGTCGGTGAATTGCCACACCAGCTGACCCGTCGGCGTGCACTTGCTGAGCCAGAACAGACCGGGCTGCCCCTGCGCGATCGTCTGCCGGCCGACCGCGACCATGAACCCGCTCGGCTCGGCCGCCAGCCGGATCGCCGAATCGGCGGCGTTGACTCCGCCGTCGTATTGTTGAGTCCACTGGCTGACCCCGCTCGGGTCGAATTTCTGGATCCGCGCGTCGGGCCCTGCCGCCATGTCGACCACGCTGGCGGCGATGTAGATCTCGCCGGCCGCGTCCACCGCGATCCCCCCGGCCAGGTCCTCGCCGTTCTTGCTGCCCTCGACGATCGCCGTCCAGCACACCTGCCCCGGCTCCGGCTGTCCTTTGGTACAGGCGGTCGTGCAGCAGTCGTCGTCGACCTGGTTGCCGTCGTCGCACTCCTCGTCGCCCGAGACGACGCCGTCGCCGCACACCGGCACCGGCGGCTCGCTCGTGCTCGTGGTCGTGAACGTGGGATCGAGCGTCGGATCTTCCGTGGGATCGGCCGTCGGATCGACCGTGGTCGCGGGGCCGACCGTGGTGGGCCCCACGGTCGTCCCCTCCGTCGTCGTCGTGCTCTCGCCGTCGCCGCCCGGAGGCGTCGGCTGACAGGCGACGAGCGGCAGCAGAGCGACGACCGGGACGCAGGCAAGCCAATTCATGATCGCCGACTTTAGACCACGGCTTTCGCCCGCGAAAGCCGGCCCGGCCGCGCGCTCGCGCCCCCGGACCGCGATCCGGCACCTGCGGCGGACTCAGCGTCCAGGCCCCTCCGCGCCGCGCCGCCACGCGCTCCGGCTCGCATGTCCGAAAGGTCCGCCGACTGCGCGCCCGTTCGGCCGTCTCGTCGGTCGCCGCCGTCGATCCACGGCGCCGAGCGCTGCGCCTCGCTGCGGCGCGCTCGCCGACCTGCGGCGCTATACCTCGCCACCCTTTCATGGCCGGCGACGTCGTCCATTACATTCAGGATCTGAGCGTCATCCTGGCGACCGCCGCGATCACCAGCATGCTCTCGCAGCGGCTCAACCAGCCGCCGGTCCTCGGCTACGTGCTCGCCGGCGTGCTGATCGGCCCGTACGTGCCCGGCATCGAGGTCGGCCGCGACAGCGGCTTGCTGACGCGCGACCTCTCGGAGTTCGGGGTCATCATGCTGATGTTCAGCATCGGCCTCGAGTTCAACCTGCGGAAGATCGCCCGGATCGGCCCCGCCGCCGGGCTCACCGCGCTGTTCGAGGTCGCGCTGATGATGACGCTCGGCTTCGGCTGCGCGCGTCTGTTCGGCTGGGATCGCTTCCAGGCGCTGTTCGTCGCCGCCTGCATCTCGAGCTCCTCGACCATGATCGCCGCCAAGGCGTTCGAGGAGCACCGCCAGCGCGCCGACTTCGTCGACCTCGCCTTCGCCATCCTCGTGTTCGACGACATGCTGACGATCCTCGTGTTCGCGCTGCTCACCGCGGTCGCCGGGGGCAGCGGCGTGTCGGCCGGCGACTTCGCCTGGTCCGTCGGCCAGCTCATCGCGTTCTTGCTCGCCCTCCTGGCCCTCGGCCTGCTCGTCATCCCCCGCTTCATCCGCCGCGCCGCCGCCCACGAGCGGCCGGAGACCCTGCTGATCGCCAGCGTCGCCGTCTGCTTCATCATGACCTCGCTGGCCGCCGCCGCCGGCTACTCGATCGCTCTCGGCGCCTTCATGGCCGGCATGCTGGTGTCCGAGTCGGGCGAGGGCCACAAGCTCGAGCCGCACGTGCTGCCGCTGCGCAACATCTTCGGCGCGGTGTTCTTCGTGGCCGTCGGCATGCAGTCCGACCCGCTCGAGATCGCCACCCAGTGGCCGCTCGTGCTCGCGCTGACGGCGGTGGTCGTGGTCGGCAAGATCGTCGGCGTCTCGACCGGGGCCTTCCTCACCGGCAACGGCCTCGGCAACGCCGTGCGCGCCGGCCTCGGCTGCGCGCAGAACGGCGAGTTCTCGTTCATCATCGCCGCCTTCGCCGTCGCCAGCGGGATCCTCGACAAGAGCATCTTCCCGGTGGTCGTCGGCGTGTCGCTGCTGACGCAGATCAGCACGCCGCTGCTGGTGCGCCGCTCGGAGCGGATGGCCGACGCGCTGCAGCGGTGGTTGCCGGGCCGCCTGCAGACGTTCGTCGACTTCTACGAGTCGTGGATCGAGCAGCTCCGCACCGCGCCGCGGGCGGTGACCGTGTGGAGCCGGGTGCGGCGGTCGGTGATCCTGCTGGTGGTCGACGCGGCGCTGCTGATCGCCAGCGCCGCAGGCTCGCGGCTGATCCACTGGGACGTGGTCAAGTTCTTCGCCGACCGCTTCCACCTGCCGCCGTCGCTGGTCGACGTCGTGTGGGTCGCGCTGTCGCTCGTGGTCGTCGGCCTGTTCTTCCTCGGCGTGCTGCGCCACCTGCGGGCCGTCGCGCGCACTCTGGCGCGCATCGTCGTGCCGGCCCACGTCGACGACGGCCCCGACCTCGGCGCCGCGCCGCGCCGCGCCCTCACGGTCGCCCTCGAGGTCGCCCTCAGCCTCGCCGTCAGCGGCCCTCTGGTGGCCATCGCCCAGCCGTTCGTGCCGCTCAGCACGATCCTGTTCGTGCTCGGCCTCATCGCCGTGGTGCTCCTCTACGACGGCTGGCGCAGCCTCGCCAACCTGCAGGGCCACGTGCGCGCCGGCACCGAGCTCATCGTCGCCATGCTCGCCAAACAGAGCCACGAGGGCAGCGACGAGCATCGACAACTGCCGGGCGTGCGCGACCTGCTGCCCGGCTTCCCCGACCTCGCGCCGCTGCGCCTCGACCCCGGCGACTTCGCCGTCGGCCGCACCCTCGCCGACCTGCAGCTGCGACAGCGCTCCGGCGCCACCGTGATGGCGATCCGCCGCCGCTCGACGCCCGACACCTCGCCCGCCCCGCACGCCCCGCTCGACGAGGGCGACGTGCTCGCCCTCGCCGGCACCCCCGAGGCGATCGCCCGCGCCCGCGAGATCCTCGAGCGCGGGTGATCTCTTCTTCTCTTCTGAGCGAGAGAAACTTACGACGGCTCGCACTCAGGCGGCGGCCCGTCGCACCACACGCTGCGATACGCGCCGCAGTTGTCGACGCCCTCGTCGCACATCGGCGAGGTCTCGAAGCACACCTCGCCGCGCGTGTAAACGCGGCGGGTGTTCTCGTCGACCAGCCCGGCGATGACGTCGACGACCTCCAGATACGCGCAGTCCACCTCGGCGGTCACCGGGTGCTTGCCCCGCGTGATGTGAACCGCGCCCGCGTCGCTGTTGATCACCCGGCCACCTGGCCTTTTCGCCATGTCGCTCCTGCGCCCGACGGCCGGGCGGGAGTCCGCCGCTCGGACCTGCCCATGATCCGCCGAGGCGTGCAGACGGCCGTCGGACTCGTTACTCTCCGCCGTGGTGCCGGCCCCCGTCCTCGCTCTCGGCCTCGCCGCCGCGCTCGCCCCGGCGGGCGTCGACCTCGAGTGGCAGGCCCCGGAGGGCTGCCCTCCCGCCGGCGACGTCGCGGCCGCCACCGCGAAGCTCCTGGGCCGCCCCCTGAACCCGGGAGAGGCCGGCGAGCGCGTCCACGCCCGCGCCACCGTCACGCGCGAGCCTCGCGGCTTCCGCCTCGACCTCGAGCTGCAGAGCCAGGCCGGCCGCGACCGCCGGAGCCTCCGTGATCGCCGCTGCCAGGTCCTCGCCGACGCCGCGGCCGAGATCCTCGCCACCGCCGTCGACCCGAGCCTCGCCCCCGCGGTCCCGCCCCCGCTGCCGCCCGAGTCCGATGGGACATGGCCTGAAGAACCTGAATCTTCAGACATGTCCAAAACGACTCCAGCGCCGACTCCGACGCTCTTCAGCCCCGTCGCCCCGCCCCCTGCCGCGCCCGCGCCACCTGCCGCGCCCACGCCTCCCGGCCCCGGCGCGGACGACCCCCTCGACGCCCCGCCGCCCACGCCCGCACCGGCCCCGCCGCCCGATCCCTTGCGCGCTTCCCTGCGCCTCACCGGCGTGTTCGATCAGGGCAGCCTGTCCGGGCCCACCGGCGGCCTCGGCCTCGCTCTCGGCGTCATGCGCCGCCGCTTCCGCGTCGAGCTCGGCTTGTCCGGCCTGGCGCCGCGCGAGGCCCGGCTCGACCCGACCCAGCCGCCGGGAGCACGCCTGTCCTTGTGGACAGCTTCTCTCCGCGCCTGCGGCGTCGCCGGCTTGCGGCCGCGGCTCGAGCTGGCCGGCTGCGGCGGCCTCGAGGCCGGGGCCTTGCTGGGGGCCGGCTTCGGGGTCGAGGACGCGCGCACGCGCGCGCAGCCGTGGCTCGCGATGGTCGTCGGGCCCGAGCTGGCGGTGCCGGTCGCGCGGCGGGTCGCGGTCACCCTGGGGGTCGACGCGGTGGTCCCGATCGTGCGGCCGCTGTTCGTCCTGGACGGCATCGGACCGGTGTTTCGCGCCAACCCCGCCGCCTTCCGCGCCGTCCTCGGCGTGCAGCTGCGAATTCCATGATGGACCGGACGCGCGGCGGCCAATCCCCGCTCGACATGCCTCCGCTCGCCGCGCGGTCCGGTCCTTCGGGGGTCGCCTCCGAGTTCGCCGTCGTCTTCCGCGAACACCACGACTTCGTGTGGCGGGTCCTCCGCTACTTCGGCGTCCCCGCCGAGGCCGTCGACGACAAGGTCCAGGACGTCTTCCTCGTCGTCTATCGCCGGTGGGACGACTTCGACCGTCGCAGCTCGATGCGCAGCTGGCTCTACGGCATCGCCCGCCGCGTCGCCGCCGATCTCCGCCGCGGCACCGAGCGCGCCGAACGGCGGCTGCGCGCAGTGCCCGATCGCGCGCCGGCCGTCGAGCCCGACCAGGCGCTCGCGCAGGCCGAGGCCGCCGCGTTCGTCGAGCGCTTCCTCGCCACCCTCGACGACGACAAGCGCGAGGTCTTCGTCCTCGCCGAGCTCGAGTTCCTCACCGCGCCCGAGATCGCCGCCGCCACCGGCGCCAACACCAACACCGTCTACTCGCGACTTCGTGCCGCGCGCGCCCTGTTCGATCGCGCGGTGCGACGCTTCGCCCCCGAATTGCGGAGGACCCATGGCCAGCCACGATGACGACTCGCGCGATGTCCTGCTCGCCTATCGCGCGCGGCACAGCCCGCCGGCTCGCGCCGCCGCCGACAACTGGCAGCAGCTCGTCCGGCGCATCGACGCCGGCGAGCCCGCGCCCGTCCTCGGCCTCACCCGGCCGCCCGCGCGGCCTGCCTCCTCGTCGGCGCGCGCCTGGACCTTCGGCCTGCTCGCCGCCGCCGCCGTCGCCCTGCTCGCCGCCCGCCTCGTCTGGCCCGAGCAGTTCTCCGCGCAGGGCCGCGACCTCGGGGCCGCCGCGCCCTACCAGCACGAACCCGACGCCCGGCCGCGCGCCGTCGAGGTCCCGACCCCGCCGCCGGCCCCGACCGCCGCGCAACCTGTCTCTACGGACATCTCCTCGCTCGCCCCGCCGACCGCGCCGAGCGTTCAGCGACCTGTCTCTTCGCCCATGCCCGAAAAGACAGCCTCCGACGTCGACCTGGCGAGCGAGCTCGCCACCGTCCGCGCCGCCGCCCAGGCGGTGCGAGCCGGCGACGGCGCCGGCGCCCTGCGCCACGCCGACGCCTACCTCGCGGCCCACCCGCGCGGCTCTCTGGTGCCCGAGGCGCGCCTGCGGCGGCTCGAGGCGCTGTGCCTGCTGGGGCGGGCCGACGAGGCGCGCCGCGAGGTCGACGCATTCCTCGCCGACTACCCACATTCACCCCTGCGCGAGCGGGCCGCGGGTGCCTGCAATTCGTCCGACGATTCCGGCGACCCGCGGCCATTGCCCGGTCGATGACACGCCTACCCTTCACCCTCTCGTTGCTCCTCCCCCTCGTCACCGCCTGCGAGCTCAAGGGCATCACCCTCACCGGCGGAGACCCCGACGAAGAGACGACCACCGGCGAAGGCCCGGGCAACTCGAGCAACAACCCGACCACCAGCGTCGAACCCTCCACCGGCACCGACGGCACCACCGCCACCGACACCACTGACGGCACCACCGGCGAACCGCCCGCGCCGGTCACCGCCGTCGACATCCTGTTCGTCATCGACAACTCCGGCAGCATGGCCAGCCGCCAGAGTCAGCTGGCCTCGAGCATGCCCGCCCTGCTCGCCGACCTCGACGACCTCGACCTGCGCATCGCCGTCACCACCACCGACATGGGCAATCCGCGCTGCTCTCCCGCCCAGACCAAACCCGCGGGCGGCAGCTTCGTCCTGCGCAGCTGCGTCGAGGCCGTCGCGGAGGGGCTGTTCTCGTTCAACGGGGAGGACTTCTCGAGCGCGTGCACCAACAAGTGCGCGCTCCCGGACCTCGCGATCACGCCCACGACCACTGCCCTCGACCCCGAGCCGCGGCCCCGTCGCTGGCTCGAGCGCACGGGCGGCAGCCTCAACGTCGACGCCGACCTGGTCGACGCGCTCGCGTGCGCGTTGCCGCAGGGCGTCGCCGGCTGCGGCTTCGAGTCGCCGCTGGAGGCGATGGCGAAGGCGCTCGAGCTCACCGGCTTCGCCGACAGTCTGTCCAACCACGGCTTTTTGCGCCCCGAGGCCGACCTGCGCATCATCTTCGTCACCGACGAGGCCGATTGCAGCTACGTCCCGGAGTTCGCCGACATCTTCACCACCAACAAGACGTTCTGGCCCGATCCCGAGTCGCCCGGGCCCTCCAGCGCCGTCTGCTTCAACGCCGGGGTGAAGTGCGAGGGCGCCGGCCCCACCTACTCGAGCTGCGAGTCGGCCGACTTCGCCAGCGACGGCGCCCTGACGCCCGACCCCGAGCAGGCCGTGCTGCGGCCGGTGTCGAACTACGTGCAGGTGCTGCAAGACATCCAGGCGACCAAGACCGGCGGCGCCTCCGTGCAGCTGTTCGCCATCGCCGGCGTCCCGATCGGCTTCGAGACCGGCAACGTCCCGCTCGTCTACGCCGACGACCCCGACCCCTCGCAGCAGGAGCTGTTCGGCATCGGCCCCGGCTGCGTCGTCCCCGACGAAGTGGACGGCGGCGCCATCCCGCCGAGCCGCCTGCTCGACTTCGCCGCGGCCGTCGGCACCCCGCGGTTCTATTCGATCTGCGACAGCAGCTACGACGCCGCCATGGCGGCCGCCGGCGCCGCGCCGTAGGAGCCCTCGCATGCATCGGACATGGCCTCCGCGGCTGTCCGAGAGGCCATGTCCAATTCGCGGCGAGCGCTCCGCGGCCGCTCCTGTCAATAGAACACGCGCACCGTCACCGCGAAGAACAGGGCGAAGCTGACGGGCCAGTAGGCCAGCTTCGGCAGCAGCACGTCGCGGTACGCGATGAAGCGCGGGTGCGGCCCCGGGGTCGCGGTGATGTACACCACCACCGACACTGCGAGGATCATGAAATAGGCGACGAAGTAGAAGTATTCGATGTAGAGGATCTGCGGCGTCGACACTTCCTCGCGGATCCGCAGGTGGCCGACCAGGGCGACGAACAGCAGCGCCGCGTTGGTCGCGTAGGCGGCCGAGCTGGTGAAGCCGTGGTGCTCGGCCTTCTCCTTGTCGAGGCTGGCGGTCATGAGCACGCCGAACAGCAGGGTGGCGACGATCATCAGCGGCAGCAGGTTCGAGACGAACGCGTCGGTGAAGTTGCGCGTCAGCCGGACCTCGAAGCCGAGCTCCGGCGCCTCGCCCTCGCCGGCGAACCCCGGCAGGCCGAAGCCGGTCCGCCGCTCGGTGGTCGCCAGCGAGAACTCGCTGGTCTCGACGCTCCAGCCCGGCACCTGCAGTCTGTCCCTCAGGCCAGGTTGCAGCGCGGGGAACATCGCGTGGTAGGCGGCGAAGTTGGGCACCAGCACCACATCCTCGGTCGGGTCGGCGTGCCACATGCGCAGGACCACGCGGCGCTCGTCGATCGGGAACTTGGCGTAGTCGAACCGGCGGTACAGGGTAGTGCGGAAGTACCAGCCGATCACCTCGCCGCGCGGCGTATCGACCCGCCAGGCCCGACGCATCACGTCGTCGTCGACCGGGACCGCGTCGGGGAACACCACCCCGCACTTCAGCTTGCGCGGCGCCGCCTTCGGATAGAGCTGCCAGATGTGCCCGGTCAGGATCACGTCGTGCGGCCCCGGGAACACGATCGCTTGCAGCTCGATCCCCGTCTCGATCCGCGTCGGCGGTGGAAGTCCCGTCCGGCCGGTGCGGCGCGCCAGCTCGGCGACGAACCGGTCGACCGAGTCCGTGTCGAACACCGGCGTCGCGTGCGACGGGTCGACGCCCTCGAGCTCCAGCCGCCACACGAACACCACGCCGACGGCGAACGGCAGCGTGGCCGCCACCGCCAGCCACCACGGACTCATCGCCGACCTCCTGTCAGCAGCAGCGTCGCGGTCGCGGTCAGCGTCGCCAACACCGCGACGACGATGTCGATCTGGCGCCGCCGCAGCGACGGCTCGGCGGCGACGATGTCGTCGCGCAGGATCACCGCGATCAGCGACCCCCCCGAGGCCGGGATCGGCGCCTGGATCATCACCGCCGCCCGGCCAGTCAGCGGATCGGCGGCTTGCAGACTGCCCGCCTCGCCCGCGGCGGCTCGCCGGCCGAGCTCGCGCAGCCGCGGGTCGCCTGTCTCTTCGGCCAGCTCGTCCGGCGTCCTGGCCGCGCGCACCCAGTCGACCTTCGGATGCGACAGCGAGCGTCCCTCGCGCGACAGCAGCCACGTATAGCCGAACCGTCCGGCGGGCAACGACTGCCGCAGGGCCTCGAGATCGTGCAACGACAGGCTGGCGCACACGTGCCCGCGCGCGCTCGGGCGGCCTGGCGGCGACCAGGGCCCGCAGAACAGCGCGAGGTAGTGCCCGGACCAGGTGCCGCGGACCGGCCCGCCCCAGGCCGGCTCCGTCTGCGCGGCCGCGAACGCGTACCAGTCGGTGCCAGGGACATCGACGGAGCGATCGAGGCGCACGTGCGTCCTGCCCTTCACCCCGCGGATGTCGGCGGGGACCAGCAGCGCGCCGCCGGAGCCCGGGAACACCACCACCACGCCGAACAGGTGCGGATGAGACGCGGCCTCGTGCGCGAGCCGGCGCTCGACGTCGGCGAACGACAGGCGACCGGCGGCGAGGTCGGCGATGAGGCCCTGGACCGCGGTCATGCACTCGCGCTGCGCCGCGTCGAGGTCGGCCGCCGCGGCCCGTGTGGCGGCCGCGACGTCCTCGTACACTGCCTGCAGCAGCGACGCGCGGGCGCGGAAGAACTCGCGGGCCTGCAGCGCCACCAGCACGAGCCCGAGCGCCAGCACCAGTTCGGCCGCGACGGCGCTCCTGGGACTGCAGGGCGACATCCGCCCAAGCCTTACGCGCGCCTGCGGCGTCGGCCACGCGAGGCGGGCGATCGCGCGGCTCCGGTCCGCGTGCAGAGCGATCGTCGGCCGCGCGCACGGGCGCGGGCGCGCGTGCGCGGCTCTCGTCCGATCGCGCCCGCGCCGCCCGCCGCGGCTAGCCCCGCGACCAGGGCATTTCGACCCCTCCTCGCGCCGCGATCCGGCAGCGCGAGGAGGGCGCATATCGGAAGATGTAACTGACGAAGAATGCAGCCAGCGTGACGGAGCACAAGCGAGGGAGGGCCGAAACGGCCCGGTCGCGGCTACGTGCCCGACTGGTTCAGACCGAGGCCGGGGTGCCAGATCGGCCGCGCCCCGCGGGCCCGCTCCATCGCGTCGAGCAGGTGGAGCGCGCCCAGGCCGGTGGCGACACATGCCTTTTCGGCCATGTCCTTCTGGTCATGTGAAATGAACACGTCGTCGGCGCGGGTGGCATAGACCGCGCACACCGCCCCGGCCACGAACCCGCGCAGGGTCGCCAGCGTCAGCAGGCACGCGGTCTCCATCTCGAGGTTCTTGACGCCCTGCCTGGCCAGGCGCTCGACGATGTCGGGCTCGCGCGGCGGGAAGCCGGCGATCGACCGGCCTTGGCCGGCGTAGAAGCTCGGCGAGGTGGCGGTCACGCCGACGTGGTAGCGCTGGCCGATCGCGTCGGCGGCGGCCGCCAGGGCCATCACCGCCTGCGGGTCCGCGACCGCCGGGTAGGAGTCCTCGACGTAGAAGCGGGTGGTGTTCTCGAGCCGCAGCGCCGCCTGGGAGATGACCAGGTCGCCGAGCGCCATGCCCGGCTGGAGCGCGCCGGTGCTGCCGCAGCGGATCATCACCGGCCGCTCGACGCACTGGCACAGCTCGACGATCGCGATCTCGGTGCTGGCCGCGCCCATGCCGGTGCCCATCACGCTGACGCGCAGGCCCTGGTGGCGGCCGGTGATCGTCACGTACTCGCGGTTCGAGCGCTCGAGCTCGACCACCTCGAAGTTTCCGGCGACCCGGCGCGCGCGCTCGGGGTCGCCGACGAGGATCACGTGGCGGGCCACCTCGCCGGGCTTGAGGGCGATGTGATACTGGCGGCCCTCGGCGTCGCGGACGACCGTGGCGGACTCGTAGCCTTGCGTCATGCTTGCTCCTGACCTGTCCCGACGACCCTGTCGAAGGGGACATCTTCGTCCCAGCCGGCGACGATCGCCGGCGACGCGCTGGCGCCGAGGCGCGACGCGCCGGCGGCCAGCATGGCGCGGGCGGTCGCGGCGTCGGCGATCCCACCGCTCGCCTTGACCCCGAACGCCGGGCCGACGGCCGCGCGCATGCGCTGGACCGCCGCCACCGTCGCGCCCCCCGGACCGAAGCCCGTCGAGGTCTTCACGAAGTGCGCCCCTGCGGCCACGCTGAGGCGGCAGGCGACGTCGATCTCCTCGGGGGTCAGCAGCGCCGTCTCGAGGATCACCTTCGTGAGGTGCTGCCCGCCGCCCGCGCCGACCACTCCCTGGATGTCCGCGAGGACAGCCGCCTCGTCGCCGTCGCGCAGGGCCCCGAGCGCGATCACCATGTCGAGCTCGTCGGCCCCGTCAGCCACGGCCTGGACCGCCTCGGCGGCCTTGATCGCCGGCGTGTTGGCGCCGAGCGGGAAGCCGATCACGGTGCAGACCTTCGTGCTCGCGCCCAGCGACGCGAGAGCGCCGCGGGCCAGCGCGACCCGGCACGGCTGCACGCACACGCTGAAGAACCCGTGCTCGTGGGCCTCACGGCACAGCTGCTCGATCTGCGCCGCGGTCGCGGTCGCGCGGAGCAGCGTGTGGTCGATGATCGCGGCGAGCTCGGCGCGGCGCATGGGCTTCAAGTGCGGCACTCGAGCAGCTCTTGCTCGATGTCCCCCGGCAGATCCGGGCAGTCCTCGAGGTCTTCGGCCGCGTCGAGACCGCAACCCAGGCGAGCGAGGTCGGTGCAGCTCTTGCTGTTGAGGCAGCTGGCGAGGCGGTTGTTGACCGCGGTGCGGCAGTCGAGCTGGGACTCGTAGTTGGCCTCGGCGTTCTTGAACAGCGCCTCGATGCAGGCCTGCTCGCCGGCGGTGGGGGGCGCCTCCGCGCGGCACTCCTCCTCCGACGAGTAGCCGACGTGGCCGCAGGGGCACCCGGCCACTGCCGCGGCGACCAGGGACTCGTTGTAGTCGTCGACGTGCGGGCCGACCCCGCAACCCGCGGCGAGCGCGACCAGAACGGACACGATGGGCATGGAGAGGCGCTTCATGGGCAGTTCGCTCCTGCGGCCGAGACGGCCGGCGGGCGGACCATAACAGCAGGGACCGCGTGCGACAACCGCGTTGTCTACCCGATGACCGCCGGCGACCTGGTACATTGCGCGCACGTGATGGTCGGTCGCTGGTTCTGGTCCTTCGCCTTCACCCAGCTGGTGGAGGTGCCGATCTACCTGCGCGCGCTGGGCGGGCCCGACCGCGTGCCGACGCTCGCGTGGCCGCAGCGGGTGGGGCTTGCCTTCCTCGCCTCGGCGCTGACGCACCCCTACGTGTGGTTCGTGTTCTTCGGGGTGTTCTACTCGCGCGCCTACGAGGACCTCGGCTACCGCTGGCCGTTCCTCGAGGTCCACCGCTACACCATCTACTTCATCGTCGCCGAGACCTTCGCCGTGGTCGTCGAGGCCCTGCTGCTGCGCGGCTGCGGCCTCCGGCGCGCGTTCCTGTGGGCCCTCCTGGCCAACGCCACCAGCGCCGGCCTCGGCTTCTTGAGCCGCTACTACATCGGCTGGCCCGGGTGACATGCGCGAGAGGACAGATCCATTTGGACATGTCCTCTCTATCATGCCCTTCAGGACATGCTCGAACGCTCAGTAGCGACGGGCCGGCGGCGGCGGGGCGTACTGGTTGTGGCGCTCGCTGGTCGCCGGGAACGGCCGCGGGTCGTGCGGCGGCGGCGGCGAGAAGTACGGGTCGACGATGATCCCGCGGGCGCGCAGGTTCTCGGCGCTGTCGTAGTAGACCGTCATCATCACGTCGGGCCGGCGCTTGCTGCGGCGCTCGAACGTCACCTCGCGCACCGAGCTGTGGGTCGTCTCGCCGTACTGGGTGCCGAGCCGCGGGCTGCGGTTGTACTCGGCCGCAGCCTCGCCCTGCGCGTAGCCGCCGGGGCCCGGGGACGCGCTCTTGGCGGCCGGCGCGTCGGCCGGCGCGGGCGGCGGGGCCGGACGCGCCTCGCTCCCGGCCGCGCGCCCGCCGGCGTCGTAATCGCCGTAGTACGGCTCGTAGTAGGGCCGCGTGGCGATCGGCGGCGGCGGCTCGCGCCGCAGCTTGCGCGGCTGGTGCTCCTTGAACACCGCCACGCCGATCACCCCGACGTGCTGCGGCGTGCCCCAGCGGCCCGAGTAGCTGTTGCCGACGTCGGTGAAGCGGAACGCCGCCACGTGGTCGAGCGACTGGCGGAAGCCCTCGATCAGCACCGAGCCGTACGGCTCGAGCACGTAGCCGCGCTGCGTCTTGTAGTTGCCGAGCTGCCCGCTCACCACGTCGCGCCCGTCGACCGTCACCACCGCCTCGACGCGCTCGCCCGTGTTGTTGCGGACGCGGATGTTGTAGCGCTCGCCCATCTGCCCGGCCACGAACATCGAGCCGCCGTGCTGGTAGGTCGGCAGCGCCCCGCCGTACCCGCTCTCGATCGACAGCGACACCTCTTGCCCCCACGGCGCCACCGTCTGCCCCGCATCGGTCCACGGCCGGTGGGCCTCGGCGACGCCCGGTCCGCAGGCGAACACCGCCGCGCCGAGGAGAAGGGTCGCAATCAGGCCGAAGGACTTGCTGCTGGGTCGTCGCATGATCGTCTGTCTCCGCAGGCCCCGAGGGGCCCGTTCCGGCCGTTTGCCGGCCTCGCGCCCCGAACGCCCCCCTGGCGCCGCGACTTACAGCCGGGCCCTCCGTGAAGATCGTCACGCCTCCGGCCCCGAGGTCGCGAGCGCCCGCGCGCTACCCTTCGCAGCCGTGTCGCCCCGCCGCTCCGCCCTCGCAGTCGCGCTCGCCTTTGGCCTGTCTCTCGGGACAGCTTGCAAGGGCCGCCCGTCCGCCGGGCCCGAGCCCGGCGCCGCGCAGGTCGCCATGGGTTCGTGGCCCGAGTGGCTGACGCTCACCCCGCTGGTCGAGGCCGCTCGCTCGCACGCCGGGCCCACCACCGTCGCCGCGCTCGAGAACGCCAGCAAGCTGCTGAAGGACGGCAAGGCCCGCACCGCCGACGATGCCCTCGCCGCTCTCGCCGACAGCGAGGGTCGCCACTGGATCACCGTCGCCCGCGCCGATCTGGCCGCGCTCTACTTCACAGTGTGCATCCGCGGCGTCGCCTGGCGGCTCGTCGACCTCGACGAGAAGACCCCGCCCACGCGCAAGAGCGACTACAGCGAGAACACCAAGCTCGGCCCCGGCGACATCGCGGTCGAGGCCATGCTGACCAACCTCGACGCCGCGATCGTCGCCAAGGAGCCGATCCTCCAGACCCAGGCGCGGATCGCCCGCGCCCGCGCGACCGCCTACGTGTCGCGCTGCCCGGCCTCCAAGGAGGTCGCCGAGATGGCCCAGGGCGTGCTCAAGGGCGACCTCGCCGCCCTCGCGGCCGAGAACCACCTCACCCCCGACCTCGCGTTCCTGTGGGCCGGCGTGCAGATGGGCGAGTACTCCGGCGCCGCCGCCAAGCCGTTCCTGCTGCTCGCCCGCGAGGGCGGCTACGACGAGCCGACGATCTCCACCATGCTCGCCGTCATCGCCCTCGAGCAGCGCGAGTTCGCGGCCGCCGACAAGCACGCCGCCGAGGCCGAGGCCAACTACAAGAAGCTCGGCGACGTCGAGCAGCAGGCCCAGGCGCTGTTCCTCCGCGGCGAGGTCGCGCGCAACAAGGGCGACCTCAAGGCCGCGCGCGGCTTCTACGAGGCCGCGCGCAAGCTCGACGGCTCGCACCTGCCGTCGCTGATGGGCCTCACGCGCATGACCCTCGCCGCCGAGGGCCAGAACGCGGCGATCCGCCAGCTCCAGGCGGCCTTCCCGTCGATCCTCCTCGAGGGCCCGCTGGTCACCGACAAGCTCGAGCTCGCGCTCGACAACCTCGAGGCCTATGTCACCCTGCCGCAGGAGAACGACCTCATCACCGTCTGCCGCGACGCCCTCCTCGCCGACGTCGAGCTCGAGAAGGACCTCATGCGCCGCGGCCTGCGCTACTTCTTCGCCGCGACCATGGACGCCCGGCTGGCCGAGTACGACCACGCCCGCTCGCACGCCGTCCTCGCCCGCGACGAGTTCGACACCGCCAAGATCCCGCCGCCCATCGACATCAACGCGTTCCTCGAGCGGCTCGATCGCGTACAGTGACGGAATGCGCCGGCGCACCGCCGGATACCTCGGCGACACCATCGCCATCGACGAGGCCTGCCCCGGCGAGCTCGACGACCCCTGCGTCAGCCTGCCTGCGGGCTGCCGCCACCCGCAGGGTTGACGTCCGCCTGAACGCTGCTCCCCACCATCGTAGCCCCAGGCGAGGCCGCTCGCCTGCGCCGCGGCGAGGCCGTGTTAGGATGCGGCCATGCGACGTCTCGCGGCCCTCTCGCTCCTCGCGGTCGCCTGCATCATCGGCGAAGATCCGGTCGAGGAGATCAACCCCAAGCGGCTCACCGACCAGAGCGGCGCAGTGTTCGCCTGGGACTGCACGCAGTACACCGGCTGCGAGGTGCGGCGGATCGAGGGCTCCGCGCCGCTGCCGAGCTGCGACGACGGCTACCGGGCCTGGTACGGCTACTCGTGGTCGCGCTTCCTCTCGATCGACGGCGCCTGCGTCGTCCCGAACGGCTACGGCGCGTGGGAGTTCGTCGACGAGTGGAGCCGCATGGTCGTGTGCGAGGCCGACAGCGACTGCCCGCAGCTCAACTTCTTCCTCGACCCCGACGGGTTCGAGTGCCGCGCCGGCTTCTGCCAGAGCAACGACCGCGCCGCCTACCCGCCCGGGGTGTTGCCGCGTCGCTTCGAGATGATCGACCTCTGCCTCGGCGACGTCGCCCGCGAGGACGGCTGGGACGACGGCGAAGAGTTCTGGGCCGCGCTCGACGAGGCGTGTCCGTCCGACGACCCGCTCGAGCCGTGCGCGTCGCTGCCGCCCGGCTGCCCCGACACCCGCGAGTGACTCGCCCGCGGCTCAGGCGATGAGGCCCGAGCGCGCGTCCTCCGGCAGGTGCTCGAGCGCCGACGCCAGCTGGTCGCGCACCGCCGCGGCGATCTTCTTGAGCAGCGCCTGCGCCTGCTCCTTGTTGCCGCCGGCGTCGACGAACGCGTCGTACTCGAGGCGGGCGAACTCCAGCATCACCACGGGACCTGGCTGAAGAGACAGGAGCGGCCACGAGTAGCGCTCGACCGAGTGCTCGGCGTTGGGCGACAGGCGCCAGCGGTTGGCCAGCATGAAGCGGTCGTGGCCCTCGAGCGCCGCGGCGAGCGGCCCGCCGAGCTTGGCGATCACCGCGTCGCGGCTGGTCAGCAGGCGGTGCTGCAGCTTGAACGCCTCGAGCCGCTCGCGGCGGTCGTGCGGCGGGTAGCGCGGGTCGTCGCGGCGGAACGCCAGCCACGACAGGAACTCGTGGTTGTGGCGCCACGCCAGCCGCTGGGCCTCGATCTCGGCCACCAGCTTGGCGATGCGGTTCGAGTGGCGGCGCTTCAGCGACACCCCGGTCTCGGTCATCATCTCGCGGATCTCCCGCGAGAACAGCGACAGCGAGGTGTGGCTGCGCGTCTCGTCGATCGCCTCGAGCGCGAGGCCGACGCCGAGGCCGACGTGCGCGGCGATCTGGATCGTCGTCACCACGATGCGCTCGTACAGGATCGGCATCACGTGCTTGAGCTCGTCCTGCGCGACCGTGCGCGCCTTCTCGAGCGCCTCCTGCTTGGCCGACGTCAAGCTGCGGCGGAGCTCCGCCACCGTGGGGTCGTACGCCGGATTGTCCGCGTGCGCGAGGAAGACTTCCTTCGCCGAAGCCATGGGGCGCTAACAGTAAGCAACATCGCCGCGCCTGGCTATAACTTGGCGAGATCCGCCGCGGATCATCGACGCGGCGCAGATGTGGGCGGCCACGCGCGAGCCCGCCCGGCCGTGCGCCCCCCGCGAAGGCCCCCCGCGGCGCTACCGACTGTGTAAGGATGGCCCGCTGCCCCGCGTTTTTCGGGCCGAGCGCCGGGCGAGACCACACCCCAACCCAGGGACGTTCCCCGCCCCGCCGGAGCCACCCATGCCGCACGCGCGACGCCTCCTCTGTTCGACCCTGTCCCTCGCGCTCGTCACCGCCTGCAACCCGCCGGCGTCCCCCGCCACCGAGGGCCCGGTCGGCCCCGGAGGTACCCCCGTCGCCCCTGCAGACCCCAAGGGCGAGGCCGTCGCCGAGCTCACCAACTTCTCCGGACCGGTCGGCGCGCGCACCGAGGACCTGCCCGAAGGGACATTCCTCGGCCCCGGCGCCAAGCTGCGCGGCGGCCAGATCCTCGTCGTCCCGCGCGGAACCATCGTCGAGGTCCGCCTCACCGGCGGCACTGTGCTGCGGATCAACGAGGACACCCGGCTCACCCTCCCCGAAGCGCCCACCGCCCGCGCCCTCGACCTCGACCGCGGCGAGCTCGTCGCCATCGTCGCCGCCGACCAGCCGCCGCTGGCCCTGCGCGCCGGCCCCGACACCTTCGACGTCTCGAGCGGCGAGGCCCGCGTCCTCGCCCGCGGCGACCGCCGCAGCTACGACGTGGTCTATGGGTCAGCCCGCCTGCGCACCGCCGGCCAGGACGTCCCGCTCGGCCCCGGCGCCCACGTCGACACCCCGCTCGCCCCGCAGCAGCCGGCCCGGCCCGAGGTCAGCCTGCGCCCGCTCGAGGACACCGCCTGGTCGCGCGCCTTCGAGGCCGCGGCGCGCCTGGCCGACGCGGTGCCCGCCGGCGTCGGCAGCTTGACCGCGCGCCGCGCCGGCAGCCAGACCGAGCTCTACAAGCTCGCGCTCGTCGATCAGAAGGTGAACGTCGCGATCTCCGGCCGGATCGCGCGCACGGAGATCGAGCAGACCTTCTACAACGAGGCCGCGGAGGTGCTGGAGGGCACGTACCGCTTCCCGCTGCCGGCCGACGCCTCGATCTCGGGCCTCCAGCTGTTGGTCGGCAACACGTGGATGAGCGCGGAGATGCTGGAGAAGCAGCGCGCGCGCGAGATCTTCCGCCAGATCGTCGACGCCACCATCCCGCGCGACCCGGCCCTGCTCGAGTGGGAGCGCGGCAACATCTTCAAGCTCAAGATCTTCCCGATCCCCGGCCGCGGCGAGCGCAAGATCCGTCTCAGCTACACGCAAGTGCTGCCGGTCGTCGGCGACGACCTGCGTTACCGCTATCCGATGACCGGCGCCAGCAGCGGCGCCAGCGGCACCCAGATCGAGAACTTCGAGTTCGCCATCGCGGTCGACAAGTCGGAGCTGCCGGCCAGCGGCGAGCTGGTCACGCCGATGGCCGCGCTGCAGCGGCGCGACCTCGGCGACCGCGTCGAGCTGGCCACCCGGTCGCAGCGGTTCCGCCCGGTCCACGACCTCGGCGTCGACATCCCGCTGCCCGAGGGCGACCGCCGCGTCCACACCGAGACGCACCTCGACCGCGACGGCCAGGCTTACTTCATGCTGGCCTTCAAGCCAGATCTCAAGCTCACCGCCAGCGACCGCCCGCGCCACGTCGCCTTCGTCCTCGACCGCAGCCACAGCACCACCCCCGACCTGTGGACCGTCGCGCGCAGCCTCGTGCAGTCGACCGCCGCCACCTTGCGCGACGGCGACCGCATGACCGTGCTCGCCTGCGACGCCGCCTGCGACGTCGCCCCGGGCGGCCTCGGCCCCGCCAACGGCGCCCACCTCGCCGAGGCCGAGCGCTTCCTCGACGCCCAGACTCTCGCCGGCGCCAGCGACCTCGGCGGCATGATGCGCGCCGCGGCCACCGCTCTCGGCGGCGACTCGGCGGACCCGAAGGCCAGCCAGGCCGAGCGCGTGATCGTCTACCTCGGCGACGGCAGCCCCAGCGCCGGCGCGCTCGCCCCCGACGAGCTGCTCCGCGACGTCGAGCGCCCGCTCGCCGGCACGCGCGTGCAGGCCGTCGCTCTCGGCGCCCGCTCCGACCTCACCGTCCTCTCGGCGCTGGCGCGCAAGACCGGCGGCGACCTGCTGCGCGCCGACGCCAAGGACGACCTCCGCGGCCTCGCGCGCGAGCTCGGCGTGCGCGCGGCCCTGCCGGTCGCCCGCAACGTCGACCTCAACCTGCCGCAGGGCATGGTCTACAGCCACCCCGAGCAGATCGCCGGCGTCCGCCCCGGCGAGACCATCACCCTGGTCGGCAAGCTCAGCCAGCCCGTCCACGGCCCGCTGACGATCCAGGCCACCGGTCCCGACGGACAGGTCGTTTCGGACAGCATCCAGGTCGACCTCGAGGCCGTCCCGGGCCCCGACGCGTCGCGCCGGGCCCACCTCCCGCGCACCTGGGCGCGCGAGGAGATCGAGGCCCTCACCGCCGGCCGCGGCCACGCCGCGCGGGCGGAGATCATCGACCTGTCGCGCCAGTACACCGTCCTGTCGCGCTACACCGCCCTGCTCGTGCTCGAGAACGACGCGATGTACCGTGAGTTCAACGTCGTGCGCCAGTCCGGCCGCACCACCGGCTGGACCGGCAAGATCGAGCCCGGCACGGTCGACGCCAAGGGCACGGTCGCCCCGACCGGCGGCGTGCCGGTGACCACCGCCCCGGCGCCCGCGCAACCTGACCCGAAGGACATGTCCTCCATCGGCCCCGACACCAAGGCGAGCGAGGCCCCCGAGCCGGCCCCGCCGCCGGCGCCGATGGCCGACGCCGCGAGCAGCACCCGCCTCAACAAGGACAAGAACGCCGAGGGCGAGCTGTACGACTCGCTGACCCAGGAGCAGGAGCGCGACGAGAACCGCCGCGCCCGCGGCGAGACCGAGGCGACCCCGCCGTCCGAGCCCGACGCGCCGATCGACCTCGACGACGCGCCCGCCGAGGAGAAGGCCGCCTCTCGCCCCGCCCCGACCTCGCCCGCCCCCGCCCCGGCCAAGAAGGAGGCCGCCAAGGCCAAGACTGACATCTCGCTCGACGACATGCTCGCCGGCAGCGGCAGCAGCAGCGGCGGCTACAGCCCGGGCGACGGCGTCGGCCGCGGCTACGGCGGCCCGCGCCCGCGCCACCCCAAACCTGTCTGGAAGGTCAGCCCCGCGACCGCGCCCACCGCCTCGACGCTCGCCAAGATCGACGCCCTCCGCCGCGGCGTCGACCTCGACCCGACCAGCCGCTCCGCCCACCGCAAGTTGGTCCAGGCGGCCATCCGCGCCGGGGCCACCGACTCCTTCACCTACGCCCGCGCCTGGGCCGAGGCCGACCCCGACCACGCGCCCGCGCTGATGGCCGTCGCCGACCTCCTCGCCGCCCGCTCCGACCCCGCGGCCGCGCGCGCCTACGCCTCCGCCGCCGAGGTCAAGCCGTTCGATAGGGCGCTGCACCAGCAGCTCGCGCAGGCCTTCGCCAGCAAGGGCGACCTGGCCCGCAGCTGCGCCCACCGCCGCGCCCTCGTCAGCATCGACCCCGCGCGCCCCAACTACCGCGTCGACCTCGCGCGCTGCCTCTCGGGACAGGGTCAAACGGACATGGCCCGAGAGACACTCACCGCCGCACGCGCCCGCACGCCCGAGATCGCCCGGGCCATGCGCGACCTCGACCTCGGGTCCTTGCGGCCGCAGATCCCGGACCTGCCCGGCGCGGGCGACCTGCGGGCCAGCCTCGTGTTCACCGGCGCCGGCGACGTCGACATCGCCGTCGTCGACGCCAGCGGCCGCCGCCTCAGCGCCTTGCGTCCCGACGACATCCTCGTCGCCGAGACCGCGAACGCCGAGGAGCTGATCTACCGCAGCGTCCGCAAGAGCCTCGCCCTCGAGGTCTCGCGGATCTCCGGCCAGGGCGCGGTGACCGGCCAGCTGACTTTGCGCACCCCGAGCGTCACCCGCACCTACCCGTTCACCCTCGACCAGGGCAGCTTGCGCCTCGCCACCGTCGGCTACAGTCTCAATTACGGCCGCGTGTACTACTACGAGTGACGCACGACCGAACCTCCGCCGACGTACCGCCGTGCTCGCTCGCCTCGCCCTCGTCCTCCTCCTCGCCGCCGGCCTCGGCGGCTGCAAGACCACGGCGCGCGCCGGCAGCACCTCGCCTGCCGTCGTGCTCGATCCTTCGGGCCCCGAACCGACCGCCATCGGCGACCTGCCGATCCTCCGCCAGAAGGCCGCCATGGGCATGGTCGACGTCGTCCGCGCCGAGCTCGTCCCGCGGCTCGCCGAGGCGGCCGAGGCCGGCCCCGACCCCGGGCGCGACGCCCTGCGCGCCCTCGCCATCGAGCTCGCGCTGCGCCAAAACGACCAGCCGGCCGCGCTCGAGCAGCTGCAGGTCCTCGCCCGCGACCTCGATCGCCTCGGTCCCAGCGCCAGCGGGGCCGAGCGGGCCCGCTGGCACATCCTCCACAGCGCCCTGCTGGGCGCCCAGCAGCGCCACGCCGAGGCGCGCGGCCAGAGCCTCGAGGCCCTCGCGGCCATCGACCTCAAGCTCGAGCCCGGCCTCGCCGGCGACGCCTTCCGCGGGCTCGCGCGCGAGCAGCTCGCGCTCGGCCAGGCCGACCGGGCGCTCGAGTCGGTGCGCCGGGCCATGGCTGTCCACAAGGACAGCCTCGCCCTGTTCGAGGACGGCGTCCTCGCCGTCGACATCCTGCTCGCCGCCGACCAGCCGGTCGAGGCGGTGATCGCCGCCGGCAAGCTCTACGACGACGCGATCGCCACGGTCGGCCCCTCCACCCTCGCCCACGCCGAGGCCCTGGCCGCCGCCTCGTCCGCCACCTTCGCCTCCGGCGACCTCGACGCCGCGATCACCTTCCTCACCGACGCTCGCAAGATCTGGGGCGAGCTCCAGGCCGCCCGCAGCGACCCCAGCCTGCCGCTCAGCGCTCACCTCGAGCGCCGCCTCGGCGAGCTCGACGTCGTCACCAAGCGCGCCGCCGCCAACTCCGCGCCCGCGGCCAAGTAGCCGCGGCCGCCTCCGCCGGCGAGGGCGGCGAGCCCCGCCCGCGTCGCCCCGCGCACCCACCGGCGCGCTCCATGGACATTCGAACATGTCCCCGAGGACATCCAGATCCTCGCCCCGCCAGCATGTCCCCGGGGACATCCAGCGCCTCACGCCGCCGCGGCGACGAGCCGCCCCGGGCGCGATGCCGGCCGCACGAGCGCGCCACTCGAACCGCGCGTCCTCAGCAGCACGCGCTCGATCGGCGCGCCGAGCCCGGCCGCCAGCCCTGTCTCCGATCCGCACCACATGTCCCCAGGGACATTCACGCTCACCTGTCCCTGAGGCCATCTCGCAACCCGCCGCGCTCGCCGCCGCCTCTGCATGTCCCGAGGGACAGCTCATGGCGCGCCATTTTGACCCGGGGCGTGGCCGCGCCGATCGGGCTTTTTGGACAGGCGTATAACAACCGGAGGCGGTGACCGAGGTCACTCGCGCATCTGCGTCCGCGTGACGCGTTCGCGACGAATTTCGCCGGATGCGGGCGACGTCGCGGGAATAAAACGCCGCCGTGGATCGTGGGCCTCAGGGGATCCCCCGACGAAGGCACACTTCGGTCGTGGACTTGAGCCGAGCGGCGTGGACGGGTACCTTGCCGCGGACCATGTCCGGGACCACACGCCACGCAAGCGTCGAGCTCGAGGCCCCGCGGACCGGGCTTCTCGCCTTCCTCCGCGACTTCCACAACAAGACGATCTTGTTCCGCTTCGGTGACTGGATCATCGTCACCTACGGCATGATCGCCGGCCTGGCGTTCCTCGTCGGCGTGTCGACTGCGACCTGGTACATGGGCATGGTCGGCGCCGACACGGCGCAGATGGCCGCCTTCTACCTGTTCTTCGCCATCCCCTCGATCCTCATGGTCTCGCGCCTGACGAGCATCCTGCTCGAGTGGCGCGAGCTGTTCAAGAAGCCGCTGCAGACCCTGCTCAAGCCGGGCTACATGCTGCACGGCGGCATCTTCGGCGGCATGATGGCGTTCGGCGGCTACGCGCTGTTCACCAACGTCAGCCTGCTGTCGATGCTCGACGCCGCCGGCTTCTGCATGCCGCTGGGCGAGGCCATCTGCCGGCTCGGCTGCTACGTGTACGGCTGCTGCTGGGGCCGCCCGACCGACAGCCGGTTCGGCGTCGCCTACACCAGCCCGCACTCCAAGGTGCTGCGCTTCCGCCCCGACCTCCAGGGCGTGAAGATCCACCCGACCCAGCTCTACGCGTTGACGGCCCACCTGATCCAGTTCACGATCTTCTACGCGCTGCTGCCGTTCAAGGTGTTCGACGGCATGTTCGCCGCGCTGTACCTCATCACCCACCCGGTCATCCGCTTCGCCCTCGAGCGGTTCCGCCAGGACGATCGCGGCCAGGTCGGTCGCTGGACGCACACCAACATCTACAGCCTGATGATGATCGGCTTCGGCCTGCTGGTCCTGGTGTTCGGCCTCGCCACCGGCGCCACCAACCTGCCGATCAACCTCCAGCTGCGCTACGTCCACGTCATCGGCAACCCGGCGTCGATCGCCTACTTCGCCTTCATCTTCCTCGCGGCCTGCGCAGCCTTCGGCGTCCACTACAAGTCGGTCGGCTCGTGGCTCAGCAAGCCGTCGGGTGGCATGAAGGTCGACATCAACGAGATGGGCCTGGGCGCGAACGACCGCGATCGCTAGCCTGCTGGCCATCCAGCCGCCTCACGGCCCGCACCCGCGAGGGGCGGGCCGTCGTCGTATCTGGGGTTGTTCCCCACACTCGCGGTGGGCCCGGGCGAACGCGCGCACTTGCCTGGCGGAGCCCGGCGGGTAAACCTCGAAGTGTGCGTTCGTCGACCCGTCTGGCTCGCCTGCGCCGCGCGGCGTCTCCATCCGCCGGCGCATCGGCGATCGAGCGCGGCCGATCCTCAGTTGCGGCCAAGCGAGTGATTCGGCCGGCCGGGGCCTGGCCCGTCGGCCCGACCGCGATCATGCCTCGATCGGGCCCCGCGATCGCGTCTGCTCCATATCCGACGTGTAGGCCCGCCTCCGAGCTCGATCTGACACCTGACCGATCGACCATGTCCCTTGGGTTCATCACCGTCGCCCTCGCCGGCAGCCTGCTGGCCGGCTGTCGCGAGCCCGCGAGCGGCGAGCCGGACGTGCTGGCCGAGGCGTGCGAGATCACCGAGCCCACGCGCCTGGTCGCCGTCCCGCCCGGCTTCGTCGCCGATCCCGAGGCCTGGTACG
The DNA here is from genome assembly GCF_026965555.1 of Nannocystis punicea. Lineage (GTDB taxonomy): Bacteria > Myxococcota_A > Polyangia > Nannocystales > Nannocystaceae > Nannocystis > Nannocystis punicea. The sequence goes on from NZ_CP114040.1 coordinate 10,352,677, forward strand.
GCCTGTACGTCTTCGGCGATCACATCCTCTTCACCTTCGATCGCTTCGACGACCCCGACCGCGTCTACTGGCGCTTCGATCGCTGCACCGGCGAGCTCGCCCCGTTCTCCTCGCTCGCGCCCGGCCTGCACAACCCGTTCGCGATCACCACCGCCGACGGCCCCGTCGTCTACGCCAACGACGGCCTCGGCAAGAAGTACGTCGTCGACCGCCTCGACGTCGCGGGCGACGACCAGGCCAGGCCCGTGAAGGGCCTGCCCGAGCAGCTCGGCGGCTTCCCTGCCACGGGCCTCAGCCAGTCGCCGTTCGTCCTCTTCTCCGAGCCGCATCCGAGCGACAAGGGCGCCTACGCGGCCGGCATCGGCGGCACGACCACCACCTGGTACCGCCACGACGGCGATCCCCACGTCGCCGCCGTCGAAGTCGGCGAGTTCGTCCTGTTCCAGCGGATCGTCGGCGACGATCCGCACTACTACGCCCTCCGCGACGACGGCGAGCTGCACCGCCTCGACGTCCTCACCGGCGACAGCGAACCACTCCTCGCCGGCGTCCGTCACTTCCAGGCGCTCGCGCAGCAGAACAAGATCGTCTGGCAGGAGCTCGGCGACGACCTCGCCGAGACGATCTACGTCCACGACTTCGCCACCGGCGACGACCTCGCGATCGCCGTCAACGACTTCGCCCAGCGGTCGTGGTTCCGCGACCCGGAGCAGGGCGACCTCGGCAGCGTCCAGGTCGGCGCCGACGGCGACCTCGTCGCCCAGCCGGGCCCGGACCGGGTGCTCGTCACGGTCGTGCGCACCACCGACGCCGAGACCTTCGCCGTCCCCGAGCACCTCCGGTTCATCGGCTTCGCCGGCGACCAGATCAACCTCCTCACCGAGGACGACGCCGAGCGTGCCCTCTCGCTGTGGGACCCGGTCGGCGGCGGCGTCCGCGAGTGGTACCGCGGCCCGCGGGTCAACGTCATGCTGCGCCGCGTCGACGGCGACCGCGTCGAGTACTTCCAGGAGGACCCCGGCGACACCGGCACGGGCACCATCTGGCGCGTCGATCGGACCACGGGCGAGCGCGAGCAGCTGCTCTCGCGCTCGAACATGGTCCCCCTCGAGCTCGCCGACGGCCGCTACTTCCTCTTCTTCAACCGCAAGAGCCTCCCCGGCCCCCCGCTGTCCGGCTCGAGCTTCCTCGCCGCCGTCGCCCGCGACCTCAAGCTCTTCGATCCCGCGAGCGGCCTCTACACCGCGATCGCCGACGACGTCACCGCGTACGGCATGGTCCCCGCCGAGGGCCTCGTCTACCTCGACTCGCAGGGCCCCGCCCCGGGCGTGTGGGTGCACCCGCTCCCGCTGAAGTAGCTCCCGCCAACAAGTCCCAAAGGCCATGTCTCTCCGACCATCCCACCTCGCCGCCCTGCCGCTGCTGCTCGCAGCGTGCGGCGAGGATGTGGTCGCGCCGGAGAGCTTCGCCTCGGCCTGCCCGCTGGTCGAGCCCGTGCGCCTGGCCGCCCCGCCCGCCGGCTGGCAGCCCGGGGCCTCTCGCGTCTACCCGTTCAAGCAGCTCGGCGATCGCCTGCTCTACAGCTTCGACGGCCCCTCCGACCCCGACCCCGGCTACTGGCTGGTGCACCGCTGCGGCGGCCCCCCGCAGCGCTTCCCCACCTTCACCCCCGGCACCGTCCTGCCCTTCGCGCTCGCGACCGCCGAGGGCACCCTCGTCTACGCCGTCGACCGCGAGGGCCGGCACGTCGTGCTCGACCGCCTCGACGTCCCCGGCTTCGACGTCCCGCGCGCCATCGACGGCCTGCCCGGCTACGACATCCCCGGCGGCGCCCCGCACGAGGCCGGCTACGCCCTGTTCGCCCGCGCCAACCGCCCGCTCGGCGCCGCTCGCCAGGCCGCGGGCGTCGACGCCGGCACCGCCGTCGTCCACACCCACGACGGCGACCCCGACGCGCCCGCCCTGCACCTCGGCGACGACGTCGTCAGCCTCGCCCAGCACGGCGGGCAGCTCCTCGTCCTCGACGACGCCGGCGAGCTGCGCAGGGTCGACCCGTTCACCCGCGAGGTCGAGCCCGTGCAGAGCGGCGTCCGCTACTTCACCCTCGCCGACGACGGCCGCCACCTGATCTGGCAGGCCCTCGGCGACGACGACGTCGAGCCGGTCTACCTGCGCGACCTCGAGGTCAGCGCCCGGCTCGCAGTCGTCAAGCCCGGCCTCGATCGCGAGATCGGCGTCAACGACTTCGCCGCGCGCTCGTGGAACCGCATGCCCGACCAGGGCCTCGCCGTCGGCCGCTGGACCTGGACCGAGGACAGCGCCGCGGCCGCGCTCGTCGGCCCCGACGACACCTTCGTCGCCGCGGTCCGCAGCGACACCGGCGAGTCGCTGAAGATCCCCGAGCACCGCCAGCAGCGCGGCGCCCTGGGCCAGGACTTCGTGCTCGTCATGCCCGACGTCGACACCCTGGTGCTCGCGCTGTGGCGCCCGACCGACGGCGACCTGCGCGTGTGGTACCGCGGCCCGGCCGACGCGACGGTCGAGCCCCGCGCGCGCGTCGGCGACGAGCTCGAGTACTTCCTCGCCGAGCCGACCGACGAGGCGACCGGCAGCCTCTTGCGCGTCCACCTCCGCACCGGCGAGCTCACCGAGCGGGCCCCGCGGATCGGCCGCGAGTACCGCCAGCTCGACGCCCGCCGCTACTTCACCGCCGTCCACGCCGAGCCCGTGCAGGCCGGCGCCGACATCAAGTGGACCTACGACCTGCTCGTGTTCGACGCCGACACCCGCGTCTACACCACCATCGCCGAGCGCGTCGACGACTTCCTCCACTTGCCCGACCAGGGCGTCCTCTACCTCGACAGCCGCGGCGACGAGCCCGGGCTGTGGGCCGCGCCGCTGGTCTCCCATTGAGTCGCCCTGTCCGTCATGTCCTTAAAAACATGTCTTCTTAGACATCTTCCCCTCGCCGCGGCCCTGCTGGCCTGCGGCCCGGAAGACGTCGGCCCCGTCTCGACCTGTCCGACGGGCCAGGTGACCCGCATGGCCGCCCCGCCGCGCGGCTGGCAGCCGGTGGCCAACCGGCGGATCTCCTTCCAGACCTTCGGCGACCACGTGTTCTACCGCTTCGATCGGTACGACCACCCCGCGCCGACCTACTGGCGGATCGACCGCTGCGGCGGCGAGCCCGAGCGGTTCACCCCCGCGACCGTGAGCACGTCGCGGTACACCGGCCTCGAGACCGACGAGGGCTGGGTGCTCTACGCCCAGGACGGCGACCGCCACCTCGTCCTCGACCGCCTCGACGTGCCCGGCTTCGACGAGACGCGCCCCGTGCCCGGCCTCCCCCCCGGCAAGTTCGCCGCCACCCCGACCGCGCGCGGCATGTACTTCTCCAGCGTCCCCGCGGCGCCGAACTCGCTCGCCAACGTCGCCGGCATCGGCACCTCGGCCCACGCGATCTACATGCACCACGGCGACCCCGAGGTCCCCGCCGTCAAGTTCGGCGACGCGATCGTCAGCCTCCAGAACCTGGACGACCGCATGCTCGCGCTCGACGACGACGGCGACCTCCGCGCCGTCGACCCCGTCACCGGCGCCTCCGAGCTCCTGCTCGCGGGCGTGCGCCGCTTCGGAGTCAGCAGCGAGGTCCGCCGGTTGATCTGGCAGCAGCTCGGCGACGACCTCAGCGAGCCGATCTTCCTCCGCGACCTCGACACCGGCGAGGACACGCAGATCGCCGTCAACGACTTCACCGCAGTGTCGTGGAACCGCCCCGGCGACGACGAATCGCGCAACACCGGCACCTGGCAATTCGCCGAGGACGGCGCCCACGCGGCCCTCTACGGCCCCCGCCACACCCTCGCCGCAGTCGTCCGCACCGCCGACGGCGCCCCCATCGACCCGCCTGCCGGCGCCCGCCTGCGCGGCTACCTCGGCCGCGACTTCAGCTTGTCGCGCGACGACGGCGACGACACCGTGTTCATCCTCTGGAACCCCGAGACCGACGCCCTGCGCGAGTGGTACCGCGGCCCCGCGAGCGCCCCCCCGCCGCAGGCGTTCTTCGTCGAGGACGACTTCATCGACTACCTCGTCCCCGACGACAGCGGCTTCTCCGGCGTGCTCTGGCGCACCGATCACCGCACCGGCGAGGCAGTGATGCGGGCCCCGCGGATCGGCATCGGCACGACCGTCCTCGCCGACGGCCGCTACCTCACCGCCTTCCCCTCGTTCGCCTACTACCCCCTCGACGTGGTCCTCTTCGACCCCGACACCTCGCAGTACACGACGCTCGCCGCCGCGGTCGACGACTTCCACTTCCACCCCGACCAGGGCCTCGTCTACCTCGACGGAAGCGACGACGGCCCCGGCCTGTGGGCCGCCCCGATCCCGCCGAAGTGAGTTCTTTCGATATGCTCCATGGAGCATGTCTTAATAACCATGGTTTTATGAACATGCTCTCTCGGACACTCGTGGCGACGCCGCTCGGCACCGTCGCCCCGAACGCGGCGCCGTCGGCGAGCCGATGCGCGGCGGGGAGGCTCGCGCCGGATCCGGCGAACCGTCGAAGGTCCCGCGGCTGGCGTTGACGAGCGCTGACAGAAGTCGTTGACCCGCAGCAGTTGTTCACTGCCCCGTCTCGAGGTCGCGGAGGTCCACCGGCTCGGCGACGAAGTCGTCGCTCGTGATCTGGGATCCTCTCACCGACGCGTAGCACCGCTGGCCGCCCCGGCTTCCTCGCCTACGACGGCGAGGGCCTCCACGGCCCCGAGCCGGGCCTGTGGGTGACGCCGCTGCCGCCGAAGTGACGGTGCGCCCGCGCGCCGTGCGCGACCTCGCTCGTTGCGGGGCTGGCGGTGATGCGTCACCTCTGCTACCTCCCCGCGGGCAGTGAACGAGCTCGCCGCCGAAGTCGCCCGTCGTCGGACCTTTGCGATCATCAGCCACCCGGACGCCGGCAAGACCACGCTGACCGAGAAGCTTTTGCTGTACTCGGGCGCGATCCAGCTGGCGGGCGCGGTGCGGGCCAAGAAGGCCGGGCGCGCCACCACCTCCGACTGGATGGAGATGGAGCGCGAGCGCGGGATCTCCGTCACCACCTCGGTGATGAGCTTCGAGTACCCGCACCCCGAGCTGCCGGCCGACGCGCCGCCGGTCCAGGTGAACCTGCTCGATACGCCAGGTCACGCCGACTTCGGCGAGGACACCTACCGCGTGCTCACGGCCGTCGACGCCGCGCTGATGGTGATCGACGGCGCCAAGGGCGTCGAGGAGCGGACCGAGAAGCTGATCGAGATCTGCCGCCTGCGCGACACGCCGGTCGTCACCTTCATCAACAAGCTCGACCGCGAGTGCCTCGACCCGCTCGAGCTGATGAGCGACGTCGAGAAGAAACTCGGCATGACCTGCGCGCCGCTGACCTGGCCGATCGGCATGGGCAAGCGCTTCAAGGGCGTGTACGACCTGCTCCACCACCGCCTGCACCTGTTCCAGGCCCAGGGCCACGACCGCATCCAGCAAGGCATCCGGGTCGAGGGCCTGCACGACCCGCGGCTCGACGAGATCCTCGGCGAGCAGGTCGAGGAGCTGCGCCAGGCCGCCGAGCTGCTCGGCGAGGCCAGCGCCCCGCTCGACCGCGACGCCTTCCTCGCCGGCAAGCAGACCCCGCTGCTGTTCGGCTCGGCGATGAACAACTTCGGCGTCCGCGAATTGCTCGAGGCCTACATCCGCCTGGCCCCCGGCCCGCTCGCGCGCGAGGCGATCACCGGCTCCGCCGCCGCCACCGCGCCCGCGCCCGGCGAGCCGGTGCCCACGCGCATGGTCGAGCCGACCGAGGAGGCCTTCACCGGCTTCGTGTTCAAGATCCAGGCGAACATGGACCCGAACCACCGCGACCGCATGGCCTTCCTGCGCGTCTGCTCCGGCGTGTTCGAGCGCGGCATGCGGGCCTACCACTGCCGCCTCGGCCGCGAGGTCGGCCTCGGCAACGCGACCATGTTCATGGCCCGCGACCGCGAGATCGTCGAGGCCGCCTACGCCGGCGACATCATCGGCCTGCCCAACCACGGCACCATCAAGATCGGCGACACCTTCACCGCCGGCGAAGTGCTCCGCTTCACCGGGATCCCCAGCTTCGCCCCCGAGCTGTTCCGCCGCGTCCTGCTCAAGAGCCCGCTCAAGGCCAAGGCCCTGGCCAAGGGCCTGCACCAGCTGGCCGAGGAGGGCGCGATCCAGGTGTTCAAGCCGCTCGTCGGCAGCCTGTTCGTCGTCGGCGCCGTCGGTCAGCTGCAGCTCGAGGTGATGAAGCACCGCCTCAAGAGCGAGTACGACGTCGACGCCGACTACGAGAGCGTCGAGTACACCACCGCCCGGTGGGTCACGCCCAAGCCGACCACGAAGAGCAAGATCGAGGTGCAGAAGCTGCTCGAGGGCTTCCAGCACAAGAACCAGGGCAACCTCGCCCACGACAGCCACGGCGACCTGGCCTACCTCGCGCCCAACAAGTGGAACCTGGCCAAGGTCGAGGAGCGCTTCCCCGACCTCCGCTTCAGCGCCACCCGCGAGCACACCTGAGCCGGCCCGGCGTCGCGCCGTCGTCGGGACGTCCGCGCCCGCTCCCTCGCGCGCCGGCGCAGAGACAAAATGTCCCCGGGGACAGGTCCCCCCGGGCCGCCGCACCGTCGAGCTCTTCGGCCGCGGCCGGAGCGCCGTGAACGACGCCGCCAGGGCCGGCGCGCAGAGGATGTCCCCGGGGACAGGTCGCACGCCGCGCCTCCGCGCCGGGATGTCCAGTTCGACATGTCCCTCGAGACATCCCCGAAGGTTCGGCCGCGCCCGCCGCTCGCCCGGCCCCGCGGCCGCATGTCCCCGAGGACAGCTCGGCGCCGCGCCCGCCGACGCCCTCTCCACCCGCGCCGCGAGCGCCCGCGCCCGGGCCGCCGTCACCCTCCTCACGATCTCCCGGTGATCCGCCGACCCCCTCGCGGTCGCTCATGAGGGCCATGCCCGTCCAGCCCGGGATCGACGGCGACGCCGACACCCTCTGCGCCGACGTACTGTCGGCGCCGTCGCGCCCCGATCCGACCAGCGAGATCGGCGGCGAGTCCGCGCTGAGCACCGAGGCCGCGGGCGAGCTCGGCACCCGCCGCGGCCGCGGCCCCGTCCCCGGCGACGAGATCGGCGACTTCACCCTGCAGCGCCGCCTCGGCGAAGGCGGCATGGGCGTCGTGTTCGCCGCGTGGAGCCACAAGCTGGCCCGCCGCGTCGCCCTCAAGATCCCGACCCGCAGCCTCGACGAGGTCGTCCGCGCCCGCATCATGCGCGAGGCCCAGAGCCTGGCCCAGGTCGACCACCCCAACGTGGTCCGGGTGTACGAGATCGGCGAGGAGGGCGAGAACCTCTTCATCGCCATGGAGCTGGTGGAGGGCGTCACCCTCCGCAAGTGGCTGTCGGAGGCGCCGCGCGGCTGGCGGGAGATCGTGCAGATGTACCTGCAGGCCGGTCGGGGCCTGGCGGCGGCGCACCACCAGGGGCTGCTCCACCGCGACTTCAAGCCGAGCAACATCCTGGTCGACGGCGACGGCCGCGTGCGCCTGATCGACTTCGGCCTCGCGCGCATGCGCGACTCCAGCCGCGACATCGCCGCGACCTTCGAGGGCGACGAGCCCTCGGGCCCCGAGTTCGTGCTCACCAGCCGCGCCGGCACGCCGCGCTACATGGCCCCGGAGCTGTACGACACCGGCGCGACCGTCGACGCGCGCAGCGACCAGTACTCGTTCTGCGTCGCCCTGTGGGAGGCGCTCTACGGCGAGCTGCCCGACTGGCGCCGCACCGCGCCCCACCCCCGCGCGGTGCCGGGCTGGCTGCTCGCGGCCCTGCGCCGCGGCCTCGCGCTCGACCGCGAGGGCCGCTTCCCCACCATGGACGACCTGCTGGCCGAGCTGACCGCCGGCCTGCAGCCGCCCCGACGCCGCCCGCTCGCGGTCGTCGCCCTCGCCGCGGTGCTCGGCGCCGGCGTCGGCGCGGCGCTCCAGACCGCCGGCCCCGCGTCCGCCTGCGCCGACCCGGCCGCCCTCGCCGACGCCCTGTGGCCGGCCGACCAGCGCGCGGCCCTGCGCTCGGCTGGCGAATCGGGCATGTCTGTGGAGACATGGTTCTCGGAACATGTCCTCGAGTACACAAAGGCCCGCGCGACCGCCTGCCGCGACGGCGCCCGCTGGGACGAGGCCGCCCGCGCCCGCGCGGCGACCTGCCTCGACGAGCGCGAGCGGGCGCTGCGCGCGGTCGCCGGGACGCTGGCCGGCGCGCCCGCGGGAGAGCCGACCGCCGGCGCCGTCGCCAGCGGCAGCCGCAACCGCCCCGGCGCGCTCGCCGATCCCGCGCCCGGCCGCCGCTGGGACGGCCGCCTGGCCCTGTGGGACCGCGCCCTGACCCCCGCCTCCGACTGCGTCGACCCGCGCCGCCTGGCCTTCACCGTCGAGCCGCCTGTCCATATCGACCTGTCTGAAGCGACATGGCTCGAAGAGCAGCTGCAGTCGGGGGCCGCGCTGGCGCTGGCGGGCGATCCGAACGCCGCGGCTGCGCGGCTGCACCCGGCCCGCGTGCGCGCCGAGCAGGCCGGCGACCGCTGGCGCCAGGCCCGGGCCGACCTGGCGCTCGGCATCGCCGCCCTCGACCGCGGCGACGAGGCCGGCGCGCGCCGCCGCTTCGAGGCCGCGGCCAGCGACGCCGGGGCCGTCGGCGACGACTTCCTGGTCGCCGACGCCTGGCGCTGGCTGGTGTTCGTCGACGCCGCCCGCGACCCCGACCCGGAGCACGCGCTGCTGCTGCTGCCGCACGCCGAGAGCACGCTGTACCGGATCGGTCAGGCCACGGGACCGCGCATGGTCGACCTGCAGCTGTCGGCCGCGTGGGCCGAGCTGCGCCGCGGCGACCTCGACGCCGCCCACGCCCGCCTCGCCCGCGCGCTCCAGGGCGGCAGTGGCGTCGACGAGGCCCTCGCCGCCCGCGTCCTGCGTCACCACGCCGAGCAGGCCCACCAGCGCGGCCAGCTGCGTCCGGCGGTCGACCTCGCCCGCCAGGCGCTGAGCCTGCAGCTGCGCCGCGAGGGCCCCGACTCGCGCAGCGTCGCCGACACCCGTCAGAGCCTGGCCCGCTACCAGCTCGCGGTCGGCCAGTACGCCGAGGCCGAGGCCAACCTGCGCGCCGCGCTGACCGTCGCGGCCGACGACCCCGACGCGCGCGAGCGCGCCAGCCTCGAGCTCGACCTCGCGGTCGTCCACTACTCCCGCGGCGACCTGGCCGCCGCACGCACCGCCGCCGAGCGCGCCACCACTGCCTTCGCCGAGGTCGCCGATCCGCTGGCCGGCCGCGCCGACCGGATCGCCCTCGCCAAGCTGCGCGGTGACCTGTCCCTCGGGACAGATAACCCCGCCGCCCTGCGCAGCTACGAGGCCGGCCTCGCCCTGGTCGCCGCCGGGCCCGACCTGCCGGAGACGCGCGACAACGCGGTCGCCATGCGCGTCGGGCTCGCGGCCGCGCGCCAGGGCATGGGCGACCTCGCGGGCGCCGCCGACGCGATCGAGCGCGCGCTCTCGCAGGTCGGCGGCGTCTCGCCGGACGTCGCCGCCTACGCCTGGGGCACCGCCGCGGAGCTCGAGCTGGCCCGCAATCACCGCCGCGAGGCCGAGGCGCACTGCCGCCGCGCGCTCGCGCTGCTGAGTGACGATGACGCGATGGCCCGCGAGTTGCGCCAGCTGCTGGTACGGATCCGAGCCTCCGCGAGCGGCCGGCGGAAATAAATCGGACGACGTCGGATCTGCATGATCCGATCGACCTCGTCGCGCCACCCATATGCGCCGATGTCGACCCGAATGACCCTCGTCCGCAGCACCCGTCCGCTGATCGCGTCGTTCGTCCCCGTGACGCTGCCGGACGGCCTCCTCACCGTCCGCTACGGCGCGAGCGGCAGCCTCCCGGTGTTCGAGTGCGCCGGTCAGCGCGTCACCGGCGGCCTCATCAACCTGTCCCGAGAGACATGGATCGCCTGGCAGGACCGCGGCATCGACCTGGTGGTCGAGCCCGGCGCGCCGAACCCGGCCCGCACCGTCCGCGTCACCGCCACCAGCGGGCGCAACCTGCTCACCACCGCCGGCGACGCGGTCCCGCTCGTCGCCACCGCGCGCCTCGGCGCCCGGCTCCTGTTCGACGGCGACGCCGGCATGAGCCTCAAGATCGCGCTCGACGGCCTCGGCGCCGTCGAGATCGACCTCTGCGACGTCAGCAGCCACATCCGCCCCCCGCCGCCCAAGCTGCCGCCCGACGCGCCCAAACCCAACTGAAGTCGAACTGACGCCGAGCCGGCACGGACCTGTCTCAAGCGCCACGTCTTGACGGCCGCCCGGCGCGCGGCTATTCGCGAGGGCGATGCCCCGCCGCGTCCTCCGCGTCGTCCTCTGGCTCCTCGGCGTGTTCGTGTTCATCTACACCTGCGGCCTGTTCATGCCGCGGGAGCACCTCGCTATGGAGACGGTGGTGCTGCCCGCCGCGCCCGAGGCCGTCTACGCCGCGGTGCGCGACGTCGAGTCGCAACCGAGCTGGCGCTCCGACCTCCAGCGCGTCGAGCTCCTGCCTGACAAGAACGACCGCCGGGTCTACCGCGAGATCGGTGACGACGGCGCGACGACCTTCGAGGTCACCGAGGACGTGCCGAACGAGCGCCTCGTCACCCAGATGGTCGACCCCGGCCGCTCCTTCACCGGCCACTGGGTGTTCCAGTTCGCGCCCGCCGAGGGCGGCGGCACGCGCCTCACCCTCACCGAGGTCGGCGACGTTCCCAACCCCGCGCTGCGCTTCCTCGCCGGCGCCCTCTTCGGCTGGGAAGGCTCGACGCGCCGCTACCTCGCCGACCTCCAGGGCCACCTCGGCAACAAGTCCTGAGGCTCGCCCTCACAGCAGCGCCACGCGCTCGACGGGCACCCCGCAGCGGCGCGCCGCCTCGACCTCGAAGCGCACCCACCGTGACAGCCGGCTGTGCGGCGTCGCCACGTAGAGGACGCGGTCGGCCGAGCGCACCCACTCGGCGATCGTGCGCTGCGCCGACGTCGACCACCGCTGCGGGTAGTCGAGGAACACGAACTCGTCGCAGTCGCGCAGGCGCTCGAGGTGGGCGCGGGACAGCGGCAGGTCGCGGACCGCGTAGCTGATGAAGGTGCGCCGGCGGTCGAACCGGCGGAGCGGATTAAGCATGGTGCGTCAGCGCCAGGGCGACGAGGACGCCCACGCCGATGTAGAAGTAGAACAGCTGCGACGCGTTGAGCAGGCTCGACAGCACCGAGCCGACGGCGTCCTTCTCGAGCCCGAGCGGCGACATCGAGTTGCCGAGCCCGCGGGCCACGCGAGCCCGCCCGAGCGCCGCAGCGATCCCGCGCCGGGTCTTGCGCTGGTAGTAGAAGTTCTGCGCGTCGGCCAGCCAGAAGAACAGCAGCAGCGCGAGGGCCAGCGCCGCGCACTCGACGAAGCGCGTGTCCTTGTCGGCCAGCCAGACCACCAGCGCCGCGCACAGGGCCACGCACAGCTTCTTCAGCTCGAGGCACTTGCCGGCGAACTGCAGCGTCGCCGCGTGCAGCTGGTCGACCTCCTTCCAGGCCACTTGCTCCTCGAAGCGCCGCCGCTCGGCGGCATTCTCCACGGCGCGGGACGGCTCGGGCTTCATCGGCGAGGACAACGAGTCTGCCGCCTGCGCCGCGCGAACACCAGCAGCGGCAGCGCCCACGCCAGCGACTCGCGCTCGCGCGAGATCGCGCAACCCGTGGCCGGCTCGGCCATCACCAGGCAGCCGCCGTCGGGGCAGTCGTCGGGCAGCAGGTCGGCACCTGTCTCTTCGCGCAGCCAGGTGAGGATCGGGTACGGCGCCCCGTACACGCTGTCGCCGGTGCCGCACGGGCGAACCCCGCGGGACGTCACGCCCGCCAGGCGGTACTCGCCGCTCGACAGGCGCACGAACGCCGGCCCGCCGGAGTCGCCGCCGCACGCGTCCTGGCCCTCGCCGCCGGCCCGGAACTCGCGCCGGCTCTTGCTGAACGTGTCGATCGGCGTGGTCATGATCCGCTTGTGACCGACGTCCGCGGTGGTCTGCAGCGGGTCCTCCTCCGCGTCGTGGACGGTGCCGAAGCCGACCACGTGGATCTCGTCGCCCACGTGCATCGTCTCGTCCCACTCGTCCTGCGTGGTGAGCGGCGGGATGATGTCGACGCCGTACGCGTCCTGGGCCAGGATCACATAGCCGAAATCCCACGCGTCGGACTTGCAGTCCTCGACGCAGGCCGTGGGGTAGATGCCGTAGCGCTCGACCCCGGCGATGCGCCGCTCGTCGTCGGTGTAGATCGAGTCGCCGAACACCACCGCCATCTCGGACAGCTTGGGCTCGTGCGACAGGCAGTGAGCGGCCGTCAGCACCACCCGCGGGGCCACCAGAGTGCCGGTGCACAGGCTCGCGGTCGACACGGTCTCCTGGCTGAGGATCGCCACCACCGAGGTCCACTCGTCGACCGGCACCTCCTCGCCGCCGACGATCGGCACCGGCCGCGGCGCCCCCGCGCCGAGCGGCAGTCCGCACAGGACGGAGAGCAGCGCCGCGGTCGGAAATGCGAGCATGGCCGCCAGCATATCACTGCAACATCGTCCGCGCCCGCTCCGCGACGTCCGGGTTCGGCCCGGCCCCTTGCGGGCGGCCGCGCTCGCGGGTACTAGGCCTTCACTCCAAGGAGCGTCCCATGTCCGTCGCCGTCGGCAGCCCCGCCCCCAACTTCGACCTCTTCGACAACGCCAAGCAGCGCGTCGGCCTCGCCGGCCAGCGCGGCAAGACCGTCGTCCTCGCCTTCTTCCCGGCCGCCTTCACCGCCGTCTGCGAGAAGGAGCTGTGCTCCTTCCGCGACTCGCTGACCGCCCTCAACGACCTCAACGCCGCCGTGTTCGGCGTCTCGGTCGACGCGCCGTTCGCCAACAAGGCGTTCGCCGAGAAGAACGGCCTCAATTTCCCGCTGCTGTCCGACTACGCCCGCGAGGCCGTGCGCGCCTACGGCGTCGCCCACGACGACTTCGCCGGCATGCCCGGCTACACCGCCGCCAAGCGCTCGGTGTTCGTGATCGACCCGCAGGGCGTGGTCCGCTACGCGTGGGTCGCCCCGAACCCGGGCGTCGAGCCGAACTACGACGAGGTCAAGGCCGCCGTCGCCCAGATCGGCGCCTCCTCGGCCTCCTGACCCGAGCGCGAGCCCGCCGGCGCCCGCGACGGCGCCCCCCGCCCGCTCGCGGCCCCGGCGCGCCTCATCCCTCCGCGCGGCCGGGTCGACCTCGGACGCGCCGCTCGGGCCCCGCCCCGCACACCGCCCAGTCCTTCGTCCGCTCGGCCTCCTGGCCCTGTCGACCGACGCGCCGCTCGGGCCCCGCCCCGCACCCGTGCTTCGCCCGCTCGGCCTCCTGGCCCTGTCGACCGACGCGCCGCTCGGGCCCCGCCCCGCACCCGTGTGCTTCGCCCACTCGGCTCCTGGTCCTGTCGACCGACGCGCCGCTCGGGCCCCGCCCCGCACCCGTGTGCTTCGCCCCGCACCCCGGTGTGCTTCGTCCGCTCGGCCTCCTGGCCCTGTCGACCGACGCGCCGCTCGGGCCCCCCCCGCACCCGTGTGCTTCGCCCGCTCGGCCTCCTGGCCTTGTCTGTCGACCGACGCGCCGCTCGGGCCCCGCCCCGCACCCGTGTGCTTCGCCCGCTCGGCCTCCTGGTCCTGTCTGTCGCCGACGCGCCGCTCGGGCCTCGCAGTCCTGCATCCTCGCTCGCCTGGCTCCTCTGCGCGGTCCTGTCGTCCGCCGGGTCCTCGCTCGTGAGGGCGTCGTCGCTTGCCTGTACTTTTCACCATGTCCAAAGAGCCCTGTCTCTTCAGACATAACCCTGTCGCCGCCCGTCCACGTGGGCGGCAGCCCGACCTGCGTCGGCGCCGGGCATGCGCGCGACCACACGCGGCCGCTGCGCCAGCGGGCGCGCCGCCCGGAGTAAAGTGCCGGGGATGAGCGCCCGTCCCGCCGAAGCCCGGCCGAGCGCCTTGATGCGCCGCCACGAAGTCTCCGAGCGCTCGCTCGCCGCCGCGCGCGACGAGCTCCGCACCCACTCACCCGCCTCTGCGCGGATCGATCTCCTCGCCCACCACGGACGCGCCCTCGCGGCCGCGACGATCGATCCCCTCGCAAGCCGCGAGGGCTCGTCCTTGTCGACCGAGCTCGCAGCGCGCTCGAGCGCACGTCGGCGCCAGGCAAGGCACGACCGCCTCGTCGCGCTTCGGCCCTGCGCCTGCTCGCTGCTCGCAGTCGTGCTCGCGCCCGCCTGCTTCAGCGACGGCGGCTATCACCCGGCCGGCGCCGTCACCCTAACCACCGGCGAGGACGACAGCACCACCGGCACCACCACCACCGGCACTACCACTGGGCCCGACGAGCCGGCGACCACCACCACCACCGGACCGCCGCCGCCCGAGTGCGGCGACGGCGTCGTCGATCCCGACACCGAGGCGTGCGACGACGGCAACCGCGACGACGGCGACGCCTGCCTCGGCACCTGCGTCGCGGCCGGCTGCGGCGACGGCGTCGTGTGGGTCGGCGTCGAGGACTGCGACCTCGGCGCGGACAACCACCCGACCGCGCCCGACACCTGCCGACCGACCTGCAAGTGGCCCGCGTGCGGCGACGGCGGCCTCTACGTCGGCCCGCTCGGCCCGGACCTCGAGCTGCCCACCGGCGACGAGAACATCGCCGGCGGAGACGACGCCCCGCGCATGATCGGCGCCGCCGGGGACGGCAGCTTCGTCGTCACCTGGCGCGTCAGCGCCGGCTTCTTCGAACAGGTCCACGCCCGCCGCGTCGACCCCGAAGGCCTGCCGCTCGGCGAGGTCGTCCAGCTGGTCGAGCAGCCGCTCGTGCAGGTCCGCGATCCCGTGATCGCCGTCGCGCCGAACGGCGACTACGCGGTCGCGTGGCAGACCCTGCTCGAGAACAATCAGCTGTTCGTCCGCGGCGTCGCGAGCGACATGGCCGCCGAGAGCTTCAAGCTCACCGGCCTCGTCGGCTCCTCGCCCGCGCTCGCCCTCGATCCGTCGGGCGCGATGATCGCCGCCTGGCGCGCCGGCGGGCTCAAGAACACCACCCACGTCTACCTGCGCCGCTTCCCGCTGTTCACCGCGCCCGAGGCCCCGGCCGAGCAGGCGATCAGCGACCACCTGGCCGGCGTCGCCGGCTCGCCGACGATCGCCCTGCACCCCGACGGCCGCTTCCTCGTCGCCTGGAGCGACCCCGACGGCGCGATCGTCTTCCGCCGCTTCACCCCCGACCTCGTCGCCGGCCGGCTCGTCACCACCGGCCTCTCGGTCGGCGGCGGCGCCAACAACAGCGCCCTCGCGTGGACCGGCGCGGTCGTCCAGCCCGGCACCGACGCCGCGGTGATCGCCGGCCGCGACGTCGACGGTCACCTCGTGCTGCAGCGCTTCGACGCCGCCGACCTCCCGGCGGGCGTCGTCCAGATCGACGACGTCGACGCGCTCCACGTCCCGTTCGTCGACGTCGCCGCCGACCCGTGGGGCAACCTGGCCGTCGCCTGGTCGGCCTGCGGCGCGCCCGGCGATCTCGCCCCGACCTGCGCCGACGTGACCTCGGTGTCCTCGTTCCGGTGGTTTTATTCCGACCTCACCCCGCAGGCCCCTGCCGCCCAGGTCACCACCCGCAACGGCATGCCCCACCCGCTCTCGCTCGCGGTCGCCCCCACCGGCGCCGCCGCAGTCGCCCGGATCGAAGGCGACAAGGTCCTTCTAAATATGTCCCAATTGCAATGTCCTCTCTGACATTGCTCAAAGGTCATGTCCAAAAGGGCACATGACGACACGCCTCGGCGCTGCCTGCATGCGCCGGATCGAGGACCTCCCCGGCGGAGCGTGGATCTCAGGGTGTCCGATCCCCTTCGTGCGCAAGCACGGAGCGTCGCCAGCAACGAACCCGTATTCGTCGCCTCGCTGTGCCCGCAGTGATGCACGAGCGCCGTGGTCACGCTCGCGTCGGCGAGCCGCGCGAGCGCGGGCGTCGTCGGCACCGGACCCGGGCCTTCCTCGCCTCGCTGTGCCCGCAGTGATGCACGAGCGCCGTGGTCACGCACCCGTCGGCTCGCCGTGCGCGAGCGCGGCGCGTCGTCGGCGACGGACCGGGCCTTCCTCGCCTCGCTGTGCCTGCAGCGGCCGTGCATGAGCGTCGTGGTCCCGCACGCGTCGGCTCGCTGCGCACAGCGATCGCCGTACACGGGCGTCGTGCCCGCCGCTGCCCGGCCGCGTTCTTCCCGGCAGCATCACCTGTCCGCAGTCACATTTCCCTCGAGACATGTCCCTTGCGACCCGGCGCGGCCTCGCGCAGGCGCGAGCGGAGACACACGCAGCCCGGCCCGCGGCGGCGGCGGACCGGGGTAAGCTCCCGGGCATGTCGACCCGGGCGATCGCCGGAGCCGGAGCGCTGGTCCTCGCCTGCGCCGGCGTGGCCTGCTTCAGCGACGGCGGCCTGCACACCGGCGGCCCCGCGAGCACGACCACCACGAGCACGACCACCACGACCGGCACCACCGTCGAGCTCACCACCGGCGAGCCGACGACCACCTCCGCCTCGACCACCACCGGCGAGCCCCCGCCGTTCTGCGGCGACGGCCAGCTCGACCCGGGCGAGCAGTGCGACGACGGCGACGACGACGACGGCGACGCCTGCCGCACCGACTGCCAGGTTGCGAGCTGCGGCGACGGCGTCGTTCAGCGCGGCGTCGAGGAGTGCGACGACGGGCCGGCCAATCACCCGAGCGAGCCGACCGCCTGTCGGCCCGACTGTCACAAGCCCGCGTGCGGCGACGGGGCCCTGTACATCGGCCCGCTCGGCCCGCCCGTCATCGCCGCCAGCGAGCCCACCGCGGAGCAGAGCGACGACGTCCCGCGGGCGATCGGCGTCGACGCCCAGGGCACCTTCTCGGTCGTGTGGCGGGTCAACGCCCTCGTCGATCGCCTCGACGTCCAGACGGTCGCCGCCGACGGCACCCTCGTCGGCGCGCCGCTCGACCTCGCCGACCCACCGTCCCAGGTCCTGCGCGACCCGGTGATCGCAGTCTCGCCGGTCGGCGACCTCGCCCTCGCGTGGGAGATCAACGCCAACAACGACGACATCCTCGTCCGCGGCGTCGTCGCCGGCGTCGCCGAGCCCGGCATGAACGCTCTGGTCGCCAAGAACCCGATCCAGCAGTCCCCCGCGATCGCGCTCGACGACGCCGGCCGGCTCACGCTCGCCTACGTCGGCGCGGTGCTGCCCAACCTCTCGCAGGTCTATGTCCGCCGGATCGCCAACTTCGATCCCGCATCGCCGCCCGAGTTTGCGATCAGCGAGCACGACGTCGGCGTCCCCGGCCCGCCCACGGTCGCGACCTGGCCCGACGGCGCCTTCGTGGTCGCCTGGGGCGATCCCGGCGGCGCGATCGTCTACCGCCGCTTCACCGTCGACGGCGTCCCCGGGCCCGTCGTCGCCAGCGGCCTCCGGACCGGCGGGATCGCCCTCACCGGCAGCGCCAACCCGTGGAGCGGCCTCGCGGTGACACCCGATCTCCGCGTCGTGCTCGGCGGTATCGGCGACGACGGCCTCGTCGATCTGCAGACCTTCGACCCTGCCGACGTCCCGCAGTCGATCGTCGCCGTCTCCGAGGCGCCACGCATGCACGCCCCGTTCGTCGACCTCGGCAGCGACGCGTGGGGCAACCTCGCGGTCGCCTGGGCCGAGTGCGGCGACGCCGACGCGCCGGCGACCGAGGATTGCAGCGCCCTCGCCTCCGACCTGCGGCTGCGGTGGTTCCGCGCCGACCTCACCCCGCACACGCCGGTCACCGCGGTGCACAGCACCATGGTCGGCGCCCCGCCGGCCTTCGGCGTCGCCGTCGCGCCCTCGGGGATCACCGGCGTCACCTACCTCGCCGGCGACGACGTCGTCGTCCGCGTCGCCGGGCTCGCCTGCCCGGCCCCGTGATACCGTCGCCGTTTCACGCCGATCGATGCACGCGGGCCGTCATTATCCCCTCAAGCACGTCATCCTGTGGACCCGGCGCGAGACCCTCGCCTTCGCCGTCATCGCCGCCGTCCCGACCGTCCTTTACGTCGTCGCCGGCTTCACCTGGCTGACCGTCCCGTGGCTGCCGATCGCCCTCATCGGCACCGCGGTGGCCTTCATCACCGGCTTCAAGAACAACGCCTCCTACGGCCGGCTGTGGGAGGCGCGGCAGATCTGGGGCGGCATCGTCAACACCAGCCGCTCGTTCGGCGTCATGGCCTGTGATTACCTGCTCCAAGAGCCAGGTCACTCCGGCGCCGCGATCGACTTCCAGGCGCTCCGCGACGGCCTGATCGCGCGGCACATCGCCTGGCTGACCGCCCTGCGGTTCCAGCTGCGGGAGCCGCGGGCGTGGGAGAACATCGGCCTCACCCACAACGTGGAGTATCGCCGGCACTACCAGATCCCCGAGCGGGACAGCGACTACCTCGGCATCGAGCTCGGCAAGCTGCTCGGCGGGGCCGACTGCGCCGCGATCCTCGCCGCCAAGAACCCCGCCGCGCAGCTGCTGGCCCAGCAGTCGCACGCGCTCCGGGCCCTGCGCGAGCGCGGCCTGTTGTCCGACTACCGCCACGTCGCCCTCACCCGCGTCCTCGCCGAGCTCTACGAGCACCAGGGCAAGTGCGAGCGGATCAAGAACTTCCCCTACCCGCGGCAGTTCGCCACCTTGAACCTCCTGTTCGTGTGGCTGTTCATCACCCTGGTCCCGCTCGGCCTGCTGCAGGAGTTCTCGAAGCTCGGCGACGGCTTCGTGTGGTTCACGATCCCCGCCGGCGTGGTCGTGGCGTGGGTGTTCCACACCATGGACAAGATCGGCGAGAGCTCGGAGAACCCGTTCGAGGGCGGGCCGAACGACGTCCCGATCACCGCGATCGCGCGGGCCATCGAGATCGACCTGCGCGAGATGCTGGGCCAGGACGACATCCCGCCGCCGCTGCAGCCGCGCGGCGAGATCTTGATGTAATTTTGACAATGTTTAGACCTGTCCCGACGGACAGGCGATTCACACCAGCAGCTCGGGATCGTCGGGGAACAGGCGCGCGGCGATGGCGGCGGCGCGTGACGACTCGCGCGGCAGCTCGAACACCATCACCTGGCCGTCGGCCACCGCGATCGACCACACCAGGCGCTCGTCGCCGCAATACGTGCGGAGCAGCTCGGCCTCGTCGCGGCCGGCCAGCACCTCGGAGAAGTTGGGCCCCATCGTCAGCGCCAGGCGCTCGATCACGTAGGCGTGGACGCCGGGCCAGGTGCCCTTGTAGCCGCGCTCGGCCGCGTCGAGCAGGCGCGCGTCGGTGGTCCCGAGCGCCAGCGCCAGCCGCTCGCGGAAGTCGACCGGGGCGTCGGCCGGCGGCGGCGTCACGACCTCGACGTCGATCGGCAGCTCGAGCTCGTCCGTCTGCGCCAGCCGGCGCAGCAGGATCGGCGCCGACGGGGTGCGGTCGCGCCGCGGGCGGGGTTGTCGTTCCATCGGTTCCATCGCTTCCTCTCTCCGGTCCGCGCAGGAGGGACCCGCATCGGACGCATGTCCATGCAATGATCCATTTCCACGTGCGAGCAATCCGCAAACCGCTCGAATGCGCGACCCGCCCCCTGGCCCAGCCGCTCGATCGCGGCGCAGACGGCGATAATCACCGTTCAGACGCGTTCTGCGGCCTGTGCGAGTTGCGCACGCGGGCGCACGGGTGTGACCAATCGCGCGCGGCCCGCCGGCGGCGAAGACCGCGGAGTCCACGTCACACCCATCACATTCGCGGCGAATCAGCGGACCGCGCCCGACGTTTCTCCGCTCCCCGCTCGCGGTCACAGCCGGCGACGCGGACGATCGCTGCGCAGGCGCGGTCTCTCGGCCCGACGAGCCAGCTCTTCCATGAAATGACGGTCGTCGAGATCCGGCACGCGGGTGCGGATCTGCGACAGCAGCTCCTCGACGTCGGGCTTGTCACAGCCGCGGTGGAGCTCGTCGACCAGGCTGAGCAGCAGCCGCTCGGAGCGTGCGCGGTCCGCCTCGATGCGGCGGCGCAGCACCGTCGCGCGCACGACCAGGCCGATCACGATCGCCAGCGCGAGGCCCAGCACCCACGCGATCACCTGGCTGATCTGGATGCCCTTGTGCAGCGTGTGGTCGAGGCGGCTCCAGAGCGACTCCTCGTACTGGCCGAGGTCGCGCCGCACCTCGAGCTCGGCCAGCGCGTCGGCGGCGCCGAGGACCAATTGCTTGCTCGCCTCGCGCGAGACGATGCCGACCACCGGGACCAGCTCGTCGCGCACGGCGTCGCGCAGCGCCGGCGCCAGGTCGGCGCGCACCAGCTTCTTCAGCCCGGGGCCGAGGTCCTGCTCCAGCACCGAGCGCAGCGCCGGCCCGAGGTCCTCCTTCAGGCCCTTGCCGGCCGACTGCGTCAGCGCGACGACCGTCGTCCGCGTGAGCTCGTCGACCATCGCGCTGGCCTCGCGGCGCGTCTTCGGCGACAGCGCGGAGTCGAGGGTCTGCTGCACCGTGGACGCCAGCGCCGGGCTGATCTGCTCCTTCAAGCTCGTGCCCGCCGCCCTGGCGATCGTGTCGACGAAGCGCGCGGTCGCCTTCCGCAGCGCGGCCTGGCGCTCCTCGTCGGTGAGCCCGTCGAGCGCCCCCTCGACCAGCGACGCCGTCAGCTCGCGACCGGCCGCCTGGATCTGCGGGTCCGCCAGCAGCTTCTGGATCCGCTCCTGCGATTGCGGGTCCTCGAGGAAGCCCACGCTCTCGTCGAGCGCCGCCGGCACCGAACTGCGGACCACGCCCTCGGCGGTGAGACACGCCGGAGCGCCGAGAGCGAGGAGAACGATCAGGGTGACGCCGCGCTGGTCGATGGGTCGCATGCGAGAGCCATGAGAGCTGTCGGCGTCGTCGCCACCACGCGCCTCGCTGCATGGGTCGTGCACGCCAGCTCGCTAGCCGCGAAACGCCAGAGATCGACCTCCGTCGAGCCGTCCCGGCGATCGCCCGCGTGCGCGCGAGACGGCCTCGCCAGCGCGTGCAGGCGCGGCGCGGCGGAGGACGCGCGACGAGTTTGGGGTCATCGCTTGACTCTGCTCGCGCCTCGATCACGGTTTCGATGGGAGCCGCGAGGCCCCCGAGAATGGAGGTCCACCGTGCTTTACTGGTCCATCGTCTTCTTCATCGTCGCCCTCGTCGCCGCCATCTTCGGCTTCGGCGGCCTCGCGGCCGAGAGCGCCTACATCGCCAAGATCCTGGCCTTCATCGGCCTCATCCTCGCGGTCGTCACCTTCGTGATGCGGCGGTGAGCGCCAACTTCCAACCTGTCCTGCGGGACAGCTTGCTTCGCCCGTCCCGCGAGGCTCGAGCTGTCCCGCAGGACACCTCTCCGCGGGGCCGTGATCTTCACGGCCCCGCGCTCGTCGTGTCCCGAGCCCGAGGCGCGGGCTCGGCCGCGAGGCCGACGCAGGCGCCCTGACAGGCCTCCGCCGGCGGATTCACCGTCCGCGGCTCGACCCGCGAGCACCGGCCTCGACCGCGACCGTCAAGGGCCTCGCCGCCGACGCGCACGAGGCCGCTCTCGACCGCCTCGCCCTCACGGCCCGACGGGGTAGCGGCTGGCGATTGCGACCCGGTTCCACACGTTCATCTGGATCGCCAGCCACTCGACCGCGGCGATCTCCTCTGACGACAGCACCTCGGCGGCCTCGGCGTAGACGGTCTCGGGGATCTGGTCGCGGGCGACGAGGGTGACGGCCTCGGTCAGCTCGAGCGCCGCGCGCTCCTTGTCGTTGAAATACTGCGTCTCGCGCCAGGCCGGCAGCACGTTGATGCGGTCGCTGGACTCGCCGGCGGCCAGCGCGTCGCGGCTGTGCATGCGCAGGCAGAAGGCGCAGTGATTGATCTGCGACGCGCGCAGGCGCAGCAGGTGGACGAAGCCGTCGGCCAGGCCGGCCGCCCGGGCGCGCTGGGTCACCTGCGCGTCGAGGGACACCACCGCCCGGTACAGCTCCGGGGCGATCTTGCCGAGGTTGACGCGGTCGTCCTGGTTCACTTGCCACCTCCCTTGGCCTCGAGCTTGGCCCACGAGTCGCGCAGGCCGATCGTGCGGTTGACGACCAGGCGCTCCTCGGTGCTGTCGCGGTCGACGCAGAAGTAGGCCAGGCGCTCGAACTGCACGCGGGTGCCGGTGGGCGCGGCGGCCATGCTCGGCTCGACGCGGGCGTCGGCGACGACCGCGAGCGAGTGGGGGTTGAGGTTGTCGAGGAAGGTCTTGCCCTCGGGCGCCTCGTTGGGGTCCTCGGTCATGAACAGGCGGTCGTACAGGCGCGCCTCGACCGGCAGCGCGTGGGCGGCCGACACCCAGTGGATCGTGCCCTTGACCTTGCGGCCGGAGTTCGGCTGGCCGGGGCGCGACGACGCGTCGAGCGTGCAGCGCAGCTCGAGGATCTCGCCGTGCGCGTCCTTCACCACCTCGTCGCAGCGGATGATGCCGACGTGGCGCAGCCGGACCTCGGCGCCCGGGCTCAGGCGGAACCACCCCTTGACCGCCTGCTCCTTGAAGTCCTCGCGCTCGATCAGCAGCTCGCGGCCGATCGGCACCGGCCGGGTCCCGCGCGTCGGGTCGTCGGCGAAGTACGGCGCATCGATCCACTCGACCTCGCCCGCGGTCCAGTTGGTCAGCGTCACCTTCAGCGGGTAGAGCACGCCCATCACCCGCGGGCTGGTCGCGTTGAGGTGCTCGCGCAGCGCGTGCTCGAGCAGCGTCACGTCGATCAGGCCGTTGCGCTTCGACACCCCGACGCGCTCACACAGGTTGCGGATCGCCTCCGGCGTGTAGCCGCGGCGGCGCAGCCCGGCCAGCGTCGGCATGCGCGGGTCGTCCCAGCCGGACACGTAGCCCTCCAGCACCATCTGCTTGAGCTTGCGCTTGCCGAGCAGGGTGTAGCTGAGGTTGAGCTTGGCGAACTCGATCTGCTCCGGGTCGCCGGGGACCGTCAGCTGGGCGAGGATCCAGTCGTACAGCGGGCGGTGGTCCTCGAACTCGAGCGTGCACAGCGAGTGGGTGATCCGCTCGAGCGCGTCCGAGATGCAGTGCGCGTAGTCGTACATCGGGTAGACGCACCACTGGTCGCCGGTGCGGTGGTGGTGCACCTTCTTGATGCGGTAGATCGGCGGGTCGCGCATGTTGATGTTGCCGTGCTCGACGTCGATCTTGGCGCGCAGCACGTGCTCGCCCTCCTCGAACTCGCCGGCGCGCATGCGGCGGAACAGGTCGAGGTTCTCCTCGACGCCGCGGTCGCGGTACGGGCTCGCCGTGCCCTTCTTGTAGAAGTTGCCGCGGTAGGCCTTGATCTCCTCGGCCGTGAGGCTGTCGACGAACGCCTTGCCGGCGCGGATCAGGTCCTCGGCGAAGTCGTACAGCCGCTGGAAGTAGTCCGAGGCGAAGTACTTGTGCTCGCCCCAGTCGAAGCCGAGCCAGCGGATGTCCTCCTGGATCGACTCGACGAACTCGACGTCTTCGGTGGCCGGGTTGGTGTCGTCGAAGCGCAGGTGGCAGCGCCCGCCGAACTCCGCGGCCATGCCGAAGTTGAGGCAGATCGACTTGGCGTGGCCGATGTGGAGGTAGCCGTTGGGCTCGGGCGGGAAGCGGGTGCACACGCGGCCGCCGCGCCGGCCCTGGGCGATGTCCTGTTCGATCCGCTCGCGGATGAAGTTCGAGGGTCCATCGTCGACTGGCGGCTGGCTCTCACTGGTCATGGCGACGAGATCCGTACTCCAGATGGGCCCGCAGGGTCAAACGGCGGCCCGCGGCGGCTTTGTGGCGGGAAATTTGCCCCGCCCGCGCGACCGGTGTTTCCTTGCGCCCCGTGAGCCCCGGAACCTCGCGCTGGACCGCCGTTCGGGCCTTCCTCGGCCGGCACGCCTACGTCGCCCTGGCGGCCGGTGCGCTGCTCGTGCTCACCCGCACCGTCGACTTCGCCCCGCCGCCGCTCGTCCGGGCCGACCCGTCCGCGCACGGCGGGGCTGCCGGCCCGGTCGAGGTGCAGGAGTTCTCGCCCGAGCTGCGCAGCCCGCAGGTCATGCAGCTGCGGCTGGTCCTGCGCCGCTACGACGACCCCGCCCTGCCGGTCAAGGCCGACGACCACGCCCTCGACGACCGCGGCGACGTCCTGTCCTCCCCGCTCGTCACCGCCGTCGTCGGCACCGAGGCCGCCGTCGACCAGAAAGTCGCGCTCGAGGGCGGCGACCTCCAGGTCCGCCTCGGCCTGCGCGCGACCCCGCGGCTCGCGCTCGGCGGCGCCACCACCCTCGAGCACACCCTCGAGGTCCGCAGCGAGCGCGCCGGCTGGCGCGGCCACGCCGAGCGCCCGGTGTTCGTCGCCGGCGGCGTCCTCGGCGACCTCGACGGCCGCGGCCAGCGCTGGGTGTTCGCCGTCGACGACCACCTGTTCAGCCTCGACCTCGAGGCAGTGCGCCCCGGCGGACCCGCCTGAGCGCGCCCGCTCCCGCCCGCACGGAGCCGGTCGCTCGACCTCGCCGCCGCGCGGCCCCTCGCGCACGCGCGAGCGAAGGGACGAACTCGTTCGGGCTTGCCCCTCGCGGACTTCTCGTCGGCGCTGCTCACACGGTGCCGGTCGCTCGATCCTCGACCTCGAGGCCGTGCAGCCCCTCGCGCCCGCGTGCGCGGAGCGAACTCGTCGAGGCCTCCCCGCGGAGCGCTCATAAACGAGGGCCGCGGCCCGTGTGCCACGTATGTCCAAAAGGACATTTCACATTGGACATGCCCCTTGCAGCATGTCCTCGAGGACCTGCTCAATCAAACCTGTGCTTCAGCGCCGGTACGGGTCGGCCACCCGGGCCAGCAGGGTCGACTCGAAGGTCCGCAGCGCGATCATCGTCCGCCGCAGCTCGGCGAACACGTGGGCCAGGTCGGGCGCCTCGGGGTACAGCACCTCTTCCCACAGGTCGTCGCTGCGGTCGAACACCCCGGGGCGGAACAGCGCCGCGTAGAACGGCGCCGGCGACAGCCCGAGCCCGAGCAGGAACAGCCGCTCGCGCTCGTCGAGCCGCCGGAACAGCAGGAGCCACTCCCACAGCGCCCGGCGCGCCTCGCCGATCGCGCGGTCGTAGGCGTCGCAGCGGGCGCGTCGGCCCCAGGGCGTCTCCGGGGCCAGGGGGTTGTCCCAGCACGACAGCGGGGTCGCCAGCGCGTGACGGACCACCCGGGCCTGCCGCGCCAGCTCTCCCAGGCCGCGGCTCAGGTGCGCGACGCTGGGGTCGCCGTCGCCCTCGCTGAGGGCCAGCAGCTCCTGCCGCCGGGCGTCCCGCTCGCGCTCCCGCGACCACCAGCGCGCCGCGGCCACGGCCGTGACCCCTGCGCTGACGGTGATCGCCCAGCTCACTGCCGTGAATGTGAACGACGCGGGGCATGAACTCAAGGCCGCCCGGGGGCGCAGTTCCGCCCTCGACCTGCCTCTCGAGCCATGTACTCCTATTGCCCCGCGCGGCCCGGCCAGCCGTCTGTCGTCATTCACGCAGCCCATTCGTCGCGCACGCATTCCCCGCATCGACCGGCCGGCCCCGATCGCCAGGGGCGGATCGTCTGCACCGGGAGTCTGCCCACGGCCCTGGCTCCTGGAGAGACGCACACCGCCTCGCGAACCCACGCCGGGCGGGAGACTCTGCGTCGCGGTGAAGGCCCGATCCACGAGCGAGGCGCCCCACGATCGCGACAACTCACCCGCTCGAGCGCCAGTGGGATCGCGGTCGGGCCGTCGCGGCAGTTCGCCGCTCGAGCCCCTCGCGCTTCAGGCCCTCGCGCTCTGCTCACGCGACAGTTCGCCGCTCGCGAGTCGGGCTCCGCTGGCGCGCCGCAGGTCCGATCCAGGAGCGAGCCACCGGCGATCGCGAACAGGTGACAGCAGCTCGCCGTGCTCCATGACCTCGAGCCGGCGCTTCCCTGGAGGCGCGAGGCTCGTCGCGCCAAGTCTATGGATTCTCTGTGAAGCGAGCGTCGACGCGGTGGCGTGAGTGAAGCGCCGACGCGATGCGACGGGGCCGACGCGGACGCATGACCGCGGACGACCGATCGTTCATCGCATTGGCTCCACCGCGAACCCGAGACACGCGGCCGACGAGGCTGGTACGGTGATATCTGGATGACTGCGAGCAACGACGCCCGTCCCTTCCTCGATTTGCACGGACCCGAATTCTCGCGCGACCCTCACGCGGTGCTCCGGGCCGCGCGCGAGCAGAGCTGGTGCGCGGACACGGCTCTCGGCCCGGCGATCCTGCGCTACCACGAGGTCCAGGCCACTCTGGCCCAGCGCACGCTGCGGACCCCCGGACCTGACTTTTTGGCCATGCAGGGGATCCACGACGGACCGCTGGTCGAGATCATGGCCGGCTTCTTGCTCAACACCGACGGCGCCGCGCACGATCGCCTGCGCCGGCTGATCAGCCGCTCGTTCACCGTCCGCCGCGTCGAGGCCGTGCGGCCGCGGATCGTCGCCATCGCCGAGGAGCTCGCCGACGCTCTGGCGGCCAAGGGCCGCTGCGACCTCGTGGGCGAGTTCGCCGACCCGTTCGCCCGCCGCGTGCTGTGTGCATTCGTCGGCATCCCCGCCGACGCCCAGGCCCGCGTGCGCCGCTGGACCGCCGACCTCGGCCTGCTGTTCGGCCTCAGCGTCGCGACTCATCGGGCGCAGATCGAGGCCTCGATGCTCGAGCTGCGCGCGTTCATCGACGACCTGATCGCGCTCCGCCGGCGCGACCCGCTCGACGACCTGCTCAGCGAGCTGGTCGCCGCCGAGGCGAACGGCGACGCGCTCACCGACCTCGAGCTGCGGGCGATGATCGTCACCTTCATGTCGGCCGGCAGCGACACCGTGCTGAACCAGCTCGGCCACGCGTTCGCGGCCTTCCTCGCCCACCCGGAGCAGTGGCGCCTGCTCGCCGCGGACCCGACTCTGGCCGCGACCGCCGCCGAGGAGGTCGTGCGCTTCTCGCCGGCCTCGCTGCTCGGGGTGCCGCGGATCGCCACCGCCGACGTCACCGTCGCCGGGCACGTGTTCCCCCGCGGCTCCTTCATCCTCCCGATCACCGGCTCGGCCAACCGCGACGCGCAGGTGTTCGTCGACCCCGACCGCTTCGACATCACCCGCAAGCGCGACGTCCACGCCACCTTCGGCGGCGGCATTCACTATTGCCTCGGCGCCGCGCTGGCCCGTGTGCAGCTGCAGATCACCCTGCCGATGCTGGCGACCCGCCTCGGCGAGCTCCACCCCGACGGCCCGATCCCCTGGCTGCCGCCGACCGAGGCCGTCTACGGCCCGCTGCGCATCCCGGTGGCCTACCGCGCCCGCGCCTGAGCCTGCGACCGACTGCTGCGATTGGCCGCGGGGCGAGCGGGATCGCAAGACATGTCCCTTCGAGCATTCGATGATCCCCCACGAGCCCGCTGGGCCGCCGTCACCGACGAGCCCGGCTGGACGTCGCGCGACCGCTCGCTCGCTGCGACGAATGCCGCGCTCGACGGGCCTGCGCGCCCGTCCGCCCGGCACCACGGTCATTGGAACTTCGGGACATATGCGCGTACCGGTCGGTACACGGGCGCGGGCCGGCGCGACCGGCGGACCGCGGGCATTCGAGGTCGCGGCGGCGGCGACCGGCGCGGGCCCGGTTTCGCCCGCGACGGGCAGCAACCGCGGTGATTGGGGCGATAGGACGGGTCACGCTCGAGGTCGCTGTATTGGTGCCACTCGTGGCTCCGGTACATAAGCAGGCCGACCATTGTGGTGCGCGTCGGTCCGGCCGACCGGCGCGGCGCCGAGGTTCAAGGAGATCCGCCATGCTCGCACGTTCATGTCTGACCTTGCTGCTCTGCTGCACCTCGACCCTCGCGGCGGCGAAGGAGCCCGCGCAGGTCGCGGCCGCGCAGGGACCCGTCGCGCGCCCGCTGGCGGCGCGCAATGTGGAGCCCGCGAACCAGCCGGGGCTCATCTCGCCCGGCAAGGAGCCCGATATCGTCCCGCCCGACTACAAGCGCGACTGGCAGAGCGAACAGCGCTTCCTGCAGGCCGGCACCGGCGTGTCGTGGGCCCTCGCCGGCCTCGGCACGATCGGCTTCGCCGTCCCGCTCGGCATGCTCAATCGCTGCAACCAGGCGTCCGACCGCGGGGCGATGATCGACTGCAGCCAGGAGCGCAGGACCGCCGGCATCATGGCCCCGATCCTCGGCGTGCTCACCATCGCCGCGCTCGTCCCCGCCGTGATGTTCACCCGCCGCCTCGTCCAGCACGACAACAAGAAGCCCGGCAAGCGCCAGCGCGCCGCCCTCGGCGTCAACACTGGCGGCCTGGTGCTGAATTTCTAAAAAAAGCAAAAGCCGCACCACGGCGAGCTCTCGCTGCGTCTCGCGAGGCGGCCCCACGTCGCGGCCGAGAGGCTTCACCGCCGCTCGCCCGCGGCGACGGCGCGGCGTATCCTCGCGGCCATGCCTGCCCGACTGCGCACCGCCGGACCCGCCGACGCCGCCGACATCCATCGCCTGATCGTCGACCTCGCCGTCTACGAGCGCGAGCCGAACGCCGTGGAGGTCACAGTCGATCAGCTGGAGGCCCAGCTCGCGGCCGAGCGCCCGCCCTTCGAGTGCCTCCTGGCCGAGGACGATGACGGCGCGGTCGTCGGCTTCGCCCTGTACTTCCACAACTACTCGACCTGGCGCGGCCGCCCCGGCCTCTACCTCGAGGACCTGTTCGTCGACCCCTCGCGGCGCGGCCGCGGGATCGGCAAGCAGCTGCTCGTGCGCCTGGCCCAGATCGCCGTCGAGCGCGGCTGCGCCCGCATGGACTGGGCCGTGCTCGACTGGAACGCCCCGGCGATCGCCTTCTACGAGTCGCTCGGCGCCCGGGCCGTGGCGGACTGGACCATCTTCCGTCTCACCGGACCTGGCCTCAAGAACCTGGCCGAAGCGACATGACCTTCGGGTCAGCCCGTTCGCGCGCCGACGGGCTGCTCCTCGGCGTCGTCCGGCGCGAGACCGACGTCCGCCGAGCGCCACTCACGACATTCGCGGACGGCCGGGCGCGACGCCTGCGACGATTGCCAATGGCGACAGGATCCGCGCTCGCGGGGCCCGGCTCACAGCCGCGACAGCTGGCCGACGCGGGCGACCAGCGACTTGCTGCCCATCACGACCAGCCGGCCGGCGGTGGCCAGCGCGTCGACGGTGCTCGGATCGCCGGTGACCAGGCTGGTGAAGTCGGCGCTGTCGATCGCCAGCTCGCATTGCGCACCCGGCCAGTAGCCGGCCCACACGCCCGTCTTGGCGCGAGTGACCTCGACCCACCATTCGCCGCCGCCGGGGCCGGAGATCCGGAACTGATACGTCCCGCCGATCTCGGCCGCGGCCGCCGGATTACGGCGGAGCGCCGCCGGCAGGTCCTCGTTGAAGAAGCGCTGGACGTTCATCCCCGGGTGTTGCCGCCGGCCACCCTGACACGCTGTTCTGCTGGAGTCAACGATCGCGCCCCCGCTGCCTGCGTCGCGGGAGCTGGCCTCGTGGAACGCCTTATCGGCCGCGAGCGGCGCTTCCGGCGTCGTCAGCGCCTGGTCGTCGAACCAATGGTAGTACCCGGACACACTGCGACATATCGCGCGCTACCGCGCAATATGCAATCGTGACGTCTCGCCGTGAAACGGGGACCGCGCTCACCTCAATGATCGCTCGCGGCCTCCGGCGCGCCGTGCGTGGCGCTCCAGGAGGCCCGGGGAGCGGCTCGCGTGGGCCCGCGGACCTTGCCGGCCCGGCCGTCAGTAGCGGGCCTTGGACAGCTGCACGAGCGTCTCGCGCAGCGTCTCGCGGGTGTGGCGCTCGCGCCTCAGCCCGCCGTCGTGGTTGCCGAGCAGGATCTCGAGCGCGCGGCGGGCCACCTGCTCTTCTTGCGGGGCGAGCGGGTTGTCGGCGCGGCGGTCGTCGGCGAGGAGCTCGAGCATGCGCTGGATCCCCCGGGCCACCAGGCCCTTCTGCTGGCGGTAGTAGTCGTCGCGCAGGCGGTAGAAGTAATCGGCGAAGATCTCGGCGTAGGCCGGCTCCTCGTCGGGGTGGCTGAGCGCCCAGGCGCCGATCCGCGACAGCAGGTCGGTGCGGAAGTGCGGGCCCGCCTTCGGGTCCATCGTCTTCTCGAGGCCCTGCATGAACTTCTCGTCCGGGTCGCGCAGGTTGCCGGTGACGGGGTCGAACATCTTCTCGCGCTTGACCGCGTGCTTGACGTGGACCACGTACTTCTTGAAGACCTCGAGGTAGCGGGCCTCGTCGACCAGGCCCATCGCCTCGCGGACCTCCCAGTCGGACGCGCTGAGCCAGTAGTTCCAGGCCGCGGCGGTGATGCTGCCCTCGCCGTCGAGCAGGTGGAACCCGCTCGCCGCCTTGGGCAGCAGCATCCAGCGGTGGTTGAGCGCGTCGCCCATGAACTTGCGCAGCTCCTTGAACAGGCGCGGCACGGTGACGCAGGTGGTGCCCGGCTCGCTGGCGGCCGCGAGCAGCACGCGCTTGAGGTCGCGGACCGACGCGCCGAAGCTGCCCTCGTAGTCGCCGAGCAGGTGCTCGGCCCCCTCGGCGCGCACGACCGCCTGGGGGAACCGCTCCAGATGCATCTGCGGGACCGCCAGCAGCAGCTCGCGGGCCTCGTCGCTGGTGAGGCCGGCGGGCACGCGGCCGTAGGCGTAGAGGTCGGCCTTGTCGAGCGGCCCGAGGCGCGACAGCACCGCTTGCAGCTTGGGCGAGTAGTCGGCCGGGTTGGGCGGGCGCAGGCGGGTCATCACGCCCCACAGCGCGAGGATCCGCGGCACGTGCGGGGCGATGTGGATGCCCCGCAGCACGTCGCCGACCTGCTCCTGGTAGACCTTGCGCTCGACCCGGTAGTCGAGCAGGTACGGCACCGGGATCAGCTCGAGGCGCCCGCGCAGGCTCTGGTACTCGCCCGAGCGCAGCGCGCGGAACTCGAGCAGGTTGAGGTCGTTGGCCGAGCCGCTGAACACCACGTCGAGCGCCAGCACCACGTGCTCGAGCGCGACCTGCCCCGACTCGGTGGCCGTCAGCAGGTACTTGTAGTGCTCGTACGGCCGCTTCAGCAGGTCGCTGAAGTTGATGAGGCCGCGGTTGGCGTCGACCAGGTCGCCCTGACACGCGAACAGCACCTGGCCGCCGACGGCCGGCGGCAGGCTGGCGTAGGCGCGGTCGCCGGTGACCGGGAAGCTGCGCGCGTCGGCGGTCTGCTTCGGCTCGACGGTGACGAGGCCGCTGCGGTACTGCCGGCTGAGGAACAGCCGCTCGACCTGCACGTGCTGGTACACCTTGCGCAGGTCGCCCTGGTAGATGTTGAGCAGGGCGTCGAAGATCCGCCGGTTGCGCTGCGACAGGTCGCCGCGCAGGGCCGCGTCGCCGATGACGAAGTGCTCGAGCCGGCTGTCCTTCGGGTCACGTGCCTGCGCCGCCGTCAGCTGCGACTGCAGCAGCGCCGCCCGCTCGGGCACCGGGATCAGGTACAGCGGCGGGTCCTTGTTCTCGTCGCTGAGCTTGGCGTCGATCGCCTCGGCGCCGAGCTTGGCGAAGGTCGCCTCGCCGATGGCCGCGCTCCACGGCCCGCTGCCGAACCCGATCCCGCCGCTCTTCGAGCTCTTGTTGGGGAACACCCACGAGAAGCGGTAGAGCGCCCCGCCGTCGGTCTCGGAGTAGGCCTCGAGCGCGCGCATCACCGCGTCGAGGAAGGTCGTCTTGGCCGAGCCGTTGGGCCCGTGCAAGAGCAGCAGCTTGTTGACGCGGCCGATCCGGACGAAGCCGTCGAGCGCCTCGTAGAAGGCGTTCTGGGCCGGCTCCTGGCCGACCAGGCGGCCCGAGCCGCCGTCGAACTCGCAGTCGAACAGCTTGAAGCGCGCGACCTTGCCGCTGGGGATCCGGACATCCCGGCGGCCGTAGAAGTCGAAGCAGTCGCGCAGGTACTGCGCCGCGTTGCGCGCGTGGACGTGCGGCTGGGTGCACAGCAGCTCGAACCACTCCTCGAAGCTGAGCACCCGGCGGGTGCTCTCGAACTCCTGGGCGACCGCGGCCGCCAGCGCCTCGATCCTCGTCTTGGCGCTCACTGGCTCGTCCATCGCTGCCTCCGTTCGTCGCTCGGCGACGAGAAGCCCCATGGTAATCGAGCTCGCCGCGCTCGGCAAAAAGCCGGGGCGCCCGGGGCGCGAGGCCGACCCTCGCGAACGACGTTCGCGAGGCCCTGCGCTACTTCACCGCGACCTTGAAGTCGACCTTCTGCGTGACCGGCGAGCAGGCCTCGTCCTGGCACACGGCGAACTTGAACTCGCCCGTGAAGGCCTTGTCTCCGGCGGAAGTGGGCGTGAACTTCACGGCGAATTCCGCGCTCTTCTCGTCGAGCTTGGCGGCGTCGGCCTTGGCCAGGTCGGCCTTCGGCAGGGTGACGCCGTCAGGCGCCGACAGCGCGAGCTTGGTCGGGAAGTCGAGGTTGATGTGCCAGGGGCCCTGCGGCACGGCTGCGACGGTGATCACGCCCTCGCGACCGACGGCGGCGTCGGCGGGCGGGGTGATGCGGAGGGCGAAGCGGTCGTCGCCGGGGCCGTCGACGATCTTGACCTTGTCGCCGGCCGGGGCGGCGTCGGCGGTCTTGGCCGGTTCCGCCGGCTTCGCGGCCTCGGCGACCGGCTTGGCCTCGGGGCTCTTGGCATCGGGGGTCGCCGGCTTCTTCGGGTCGCCTCCGCAGGCGGCAGCGAGACCGAGCACCAGCAGCGCGTAACGCGACGAACGAATGGTCATGGCGCGCGAATCATAGCCGATCGAAGCGCAGGTCAACCTCGCGGGTCACGTGGCCGCGGCGGACGTCGGTCTGTAAAGTCACGGGTGCCAGCAGTTCGGCGAGCCCCGGCGGTGGGATCGCCTCGACCGTCACGTCGCCCTCGGGCAATCCCTCGACCGACCAGCGCCCCTCGGTGTCGGTGGTCGTCTCGGCGAGCACTGTGTTGCCGTCGCGCGTGCGCACGTAGAGGCGCGCCCCGGCGACCGGTTCGCCGCGCTCGTCGGTGACCTCGCCGTCGAGCCCGGCCGCCTCCTCGAGGTCGAGCACCAGCGTGCCCGGGGCGCCGCCAGCCGGCCGCGCGGACGAGGTCGAGACGCCGACCCAACCCGGCGCCTCGACGCGCACCCGCACCCGCTCGCGCGCCAGCCGGGCGGCCCGCACCTCGCCGGCCTCGTCGGCGGCCCACACCTGCCCGTCGACCTCGACTCGCGCCCCTGCGATCGGGTCGCCGCTGCCGGCGGCGCGGACGACGACCTCGAGCGACCACCCGCGCGCGAGCACGAGCTCGACCGGCGCCTCGCCGCGGCTGGCCTTGTCGATCTTCACGCGCTTGCTCGCCGGCGCGTACTCCGGGTGGTCGAGCTCGAGCGTGGCTGTCCCCGGGACCAGGCGCGAGAGCTCGAACAGCCCGCGCGCATCGGTGTACGTCACCTCGGTCGGCGCGAGCTCGCCCGCCGGCAGCAGCGTCACCCGCACGCCGGCGATCGGCTGGTCGTTGCCGTCGCGCACCCGGCCCTCGAGCCCGCCCTCGGCTGGTTGCAAGATCTGCTCGACCGACGTCGCCCGGCCCTCGAGGTCGACCTCGACCACCGCCGGCACCATGCCCGCCGCGCGGATGACGATCCGCTGCTTGCCGCGGCGATGGCCCGCGCTCCACATGCCGAAGCCGTCGCTCATCACCTCCGAGCCGTCGGCCAGCTCGATGCGCGCGCCGGCGATCGGCTGGCGGTTGCCGTCGAGCACGCGCCCGCCGAGCGGCACCCCGTGACCGAGCGTCAGCACCACCCCGTCCTCGCGCTCGCCCGGGGACAGGTCGACGATCACCGTCGCCGAGCCGGCGTGGTCGCCGTGGACCGCGTGCAGGCGGTAGCGGCCGGGCATCAGGGTGTCGAGGGAGAAGTCGCCGCGCTCGTCGGTCTCGGCCCAGGTGCCGACGGCCTCGTCGTCGCCGACCAGCGGGATCGGCGGGACCGCCCCGCGCGTGACCCCGAGGCTGCCGCCGCGCTGCAGCGCGCTGAAGGTGCGCGCGCGGATCATCGCCTCGCCGGGGCTGTAGAGCGTGTCGGCGTCGACGACGATCCTGGCCTCGGGGACAGGTCGTCCGTCGTCGTCGATCACGGTGCCGGCGATCCGCCCCGGGCGCACCAGCGTCAACGTCTGCCGCGGCGGCGTCTCCTTGCCGACCTCGACCGCCACCGACTCCGAGGGCAGGTAGCCGTCGGCGTCGGCGCGCACCACATACGGTCCGGGCACGACCGGGCCGAGGTCGGCCATGCCGGCGTCGTCGGACTCGGCGATCGTCTGCAGCAGGCCGACGCTGGCGTAGCCGAGGGTCACGCGGGCGCGCGGCACCGGCGAGCCGTCGGGGCTGACGACCTGCACCGGCACGCGCTGGGCGGCGATCAGCGCCAGGCTGACGTGCGCGCCGGGGCTGAGGTTCTCGAGCGGGATCGAGGCGTACTCCTGCTCGCCGGGCGTCTCGGCCCGCACCTGCGCGACCAGGCCGTAGACCCCGTCGACCAGGTCGGAGAACAGGAACTCGCCGCTCTTGCCGGCCGGCTGGACGATCGGCGGCCACAGCGACGAGCCCTCGAGCCGCACCTGGGCGCGGGCCACCAGCGCCGGGTCGCCGACCACCGCGCCGCTCAGGTCCTGCAGCGAGTCGACCACGATCACCACCGCGGCCTCGGGCGCGAACGCCTCGACCACCGACAGCGCCAGGCCTTGCCCGGTCGCGCGCAGGCGCAGCGGCCCGGCCGGCACGGTGTCGAGCACGAAGGCCCCGGCCGCGTCGCTGTCGACCCGCCACGGCTCCGGCTCGCCGAGGCCCGGCAGCGGCGTCGCCTCGATCCGCACCCCGACCACCGGCAGCCCGCGCCGATCGATCACCTGTCCCTTGAGCCAGGAGGCCGGCCCGAGCGCCAGCGTCGGCAGCACCGCCTCGGTCCCCGCCTGCGCCGGCGCGGTCAGCACCCCGCGCAGGTGCCCGGGCACCTGCGCCTCGATCGTCACCGCCGCCGCCGGCCCGGCCGGCAGCGCCAGGTCGAGCGCGAACTGCCCCTCGCCGTCGCAGCTCGCCTCGGCCAGCAGGAACCCGCCCCGCCACGCCCGCGCCTTGCACTCGCGCGGCGGCGCCAGCGGCACCGCCGGCCCGTCGGCACCTGGCTCTTTGTCCAGGGCCGAAGGGTCATAGCCGTCAGGACCGGTCCCATCGGCCATGTCCTTCGCGCCAGATTCCCCCACGGGCGCCGGCGGCTCGACTGCCCCGCCGACCTCGACCATCACCTTGCCGCGGACGCGGGCCGGCGGCGCGGTCTCTGCCGGGGCCGCGGTCGCCTCGCCCGGGAGCTCGCCGGTGCCGCCCGCGGCCTCGCCGGCGACCTCGGTCGCCGGTTCGCAGCCGCGCAGGAGCAACCCGCCGGTGGCCGCGAGGGCGACGACCAGGCCCGCGAGCGCCGCCTGGGTTCGTCGCTGCATCAGCCGACGGCGATGGCGTCGATCTCGACCAGCACGTCCTTCGGCAGGGTGGCCACCGCGACGGTCGAGCGGGCCGGGCGGTGGTCGCCGAAGTGGCGCCCGTAGATCTCGTTGACCGCCGCGAAGTCCTTCATGTCCTTGAGGAAGATCCCGCAGCGGACGACGTTGCCGAAGTCCATGCCGGCGGCGCGGAGGATCGCGGCGAGGTTGTGCATCACCCGCTCGGTCTGGGCCTTGATGTCGCCCTCGCCGACGATCTGCATGGTCTGCGGGTCGAGCGGGATCTGGCCGGCCGTGTAGAGGGTGCGACCGCCGCTGACGACGATCCCCTGGCTGTACGGGCCGATCGCCGCCGGCGCGTCGGGGGTGGAGATGACCGTACGGACCACGGGCGGGGCGTCTTGCTGCATGGCGGCAAGGGTCGCCGATGCCCGGGGCTGGGGCAAGGCCGATCGTCACTCGTGCGGCGACCCAATACGAGGAGCGCGCCGGACCACGGGCCCTGGCGCGCTCGACTCGCGCGTTGGTTGCGAGAACGACCGACGGCTCAGGCCACCGGGGCGTTCTTCTTGTTGAACGCGAGGCGCACGCGCGACGCGTAGCGCGACGCGGTGTTGCGGTGGATCACGCCCTTGCTCGCCGCCTTGCCGATCGCCTGCAGCGCGAGCGGCAGGGTCTCCTTGGCACCCTCGAGGTCACCACCTTCGAGGGCCTTGCGCAGCCGCTTCATGTACGTGCGCATGGTGGACAGGTGGAACACGTTACGCTCGCGCCGCTTGAGACGTTGACGGTTGCGCTTCTCTGCCGACTTGTGATTCGCCACGGCTCTTGCTCTTCGTTTCCTGGAGGGGAGGGAGCTTATGGACCCGAGGCGCTACCCTTGTCAAGGCGACGCCCGGCTGCCACTGTACGCCTCGCGCGCCGCGGCCCTGGGCTCCACGGGTCATTACACCCGAGTTTTGACCGTGCGCCGGCGGCCCGACGCGTGTAGACCCTCACAACCATGCCGACCTGCCCTTCGCCGCGCCCGTGGAGCCTGCTCGCCGCCCTCCTGGTCGGTTGCGTGTTCGTCCCGCCACCGCCGCTGCCGGAGGAGATCGCCGCGATGGAGGCCGCCAAGGCGGCCCGCAAGTCCGGCCAGCGGCCGACGCCGGGCGAGGAGGGCGCCGAGGAGAGCGGCGGCGGCGGCGGCAGCGAGATCGCCTTCAAGAAGGGCGACCAGGCCCCCGAGGGCCTCTCGCCGGCCCAGCTGCGGGCCTACAACATCGCCCAGGGTGACCCGGAATCCGGCGAGTTCACCCTCGAGGAAGCCCTCGCCGGCCTACCCGGCCGCCCCGACGACGCCCTGTGGGCCCTCTTCAAGACCCCGCGCGGCGTCCTCGAGTGCGAGCTCGAGGTCGACCGCACGCCGAAGACGATCGCCAACTTCGTCGGCCTCGCCCGCGGTCTGCGGCCCTGGTACGACAAGGCCTCGGACGCGTGGGTCAAGCGGCCGTACTACGACAACACCACCTTCCACCGAGTGATCCCCGGCTTCATGGTCCAGGCCGGCGACCCGACCGGCACTGGCCTCGGCAACCCCGGCTACCTCGTCGAGGACGAGATCGATCCGGAGTTGGTCCACGACGCGCCCGGTGTGCTCAGCATGGCCAACCGCGGCCCCAACACCGGCAGCGCCCAGTTCTTCATCACCCTCAACCCGACCCCGCACCTCGACGGCAAGCACACCGTGTTCGGCCACTGCAACGAGGCCGCCATGCGCCTGGCCGACGACATCGCCCTGGTCCCGCGCGACGGCAACGACAAGCCGCGCGACCCCGAGCTCCTCAACTCGGTCGAGATCGTCCGCCGCCCGCGCGCCCGCTGACGCGCCCTGCCTGTCCGCGGGGACAGGGACGTCGATCGTCGGGACCTCGGTCGAGCTCGACTGCCGCCCGCGGGTGCTCGCCTGTCCTCAAGGACAGGCGTCTGAACTTCGGGACCTCGGTCGCTCGCCCGCCGCCCGCGGACTCTCGCCTGTCCTCAGAGACAGGCGTATGAACTTCGAGACCTCGGTCGCTCGCCCCCCGTCCGCCGACGCTCGCCTGTCCTCAAGGACAGGCATCTGAACTGCGGGACCTCGGTCGCTCGCCCGCCGCCCGCGGACGCTCGCCTGTCCTCACGGACAGGCATCTGAACTTCGGGACCTCGGTGCTCGCCCCCCGCCCGCGGATGCCTGGCCTCACGGACATGAGCCCCGGTCTCTCGGGACCTCGATCGGGCTCATCCGGCGCTCGCCGCGAGCACCCGCGATCGCCTGTCCTCACGGACAGGTGCATCGATCGTCCGGGACAGCCCCGAAAGCCAGCGCCGCATGCCCTTCGGGACATGTCCCTCTCCGCCCCCGCCCCCACCGAGCCCAGTAGCCGGGCCCGCCAGGACGTGCTCGGCCGTGACTTCGTGCGCCGCCCGACCTCTGCTATGGTCGAGGCGTGCTCGTCGTCCATGTCCACGTCCACGTCGTGCCCGACCAGGTCGAGGCGTTCCGGGCCGCCACGGTCGCCAACGCGAGCGAGAGCGTGCGCGAGCCCGGCGTCGCCCGCTTCGACGTCCTCCAGCAGGAGGGCGACCCGACCCGCTTCATCCTGGTCGAGGTCTACCGCGACGAGGACGCCCCCGCGCGCCACAAGGAGACCGCGCACTACCAGCGGTGGCGCGACGCGGTCGCGCCGATGATGGCCAGCCCGCGCACCAGCGTCCGCTTCGCCAACGTCTTCCCGGCGGACGACGCGTGGTGATCCCGTTCGAGCTGGCGACCGCCGCGCGGATCGTGTTCGGCCTCGGCGCCGCCGCCCAGGTCGGCCCGATCGCCGCCGAGCACGGGCGCCGCGCCCTCGTCGTCACGGGCCGCGACCCGAGCCGCGTCGAACCTGTCCTCGAGGCCATGCGCGCCGCCGGCCTCGAGACCTCGCTGTTCACGGTCGCCGGCGAGCCGACGGTGGCCGACGCCGAGCGCGGCGTCGCGGCCGCCCGCGCCTGCGACTGCGAGGTGGTGGTGGCGATCGGCGGCGGCAGCCCGCTCGACGCCGGCAAGGCGATCGCGGCCCTGGTGCGCAACCCCGGCCCGCCGCTCGACTACCTCGAGGTGGTCGGCCGCGGGCGCCCGCTCGTCCACGACCCGGTCCCCTTCATCGCCGTGCCGACCACCGCCGGCACCGGCTCGGAGGTCACGCGCAACGCGGTGCTCGCGGCCGAGGAGCAGCGCGTCAAGGTCAGCCTGCGCAGCCCGAAGATGCTGCCGCGCGTCGCGATCGTCGATCCCGCGCTGACCGTCTCGCTGCCGCCGGCAGTCACCGCCGACTGCGGCCTCGACGCCCTCACCCAGCTCATCGAACCGTTCGTGTCGCGCAAGGCCAACCCGATCACCGACGCCCTGTGCCGCGACGGTATCGCCCGCGCCGCCCGGGCCCTGCCGCGCGCCGTCGCCGACGGCCGCGACCTCGACGCCCGCAGCGACATGGCCCTCGCCAGCCTGCTCGGCGGCCTCGCCCTCGCCAACGCCGGGCTCGGGGCCGTGCACGGCTTCGCCGGCCCGATCGGCGGCGCCTTCCCGGGCGCCCCGCACGGGGCCGTGTGCGCCCGCCTCCTGCCCGAGGTCCTGCGGATCAACGCCCGCGCCCTGCGAGCCCGCGAGCCCCACAGCCCCGTCCTCGCCCGCCTCGACGAGGTCGCCCGCCTCGTCACCGGCGACCCCGCGGCCCCCCTCGACGAAGCCGTCGATCACCTGCGCGCCCTCGTGTCGTCGCTGCAGATCCGCCCGCTCGCCGCCTGGGGCCTCGCCGCCGCCGACCTGCCCGACCTGGTCGACCGCTCGCGCCGCGCCAGCAGCATGAAGGGCAACCCGATCGACCTCACCGACGACGAGCTGCACGAGGCCCTCGCGGCCGCGCTGTGAGCCTGCCCTTCAGGACATGCTCGATCCGCCGCAGTCAAAAGGGCATGCCCTGAAGGACATGCCCTTTATTTATAAAAGGATAAGCAAGGTTTCACTCGCAGGGATCGTCTTCGTCGGCGGGCCCGCGCGGCGCGTGCAGCATCGACGGCGGGATCGGCTTCGGCGGGTCGTTCGCGTCGAAGCTGGCCAGCACCTGCACGTGAGCGTCGCCGGTGAACTCGCTGTAGTCGACGCGGACGTGGTGGACCCCGGCCTCGAGCTGGGCCTCGCCGCCGCGCGACTGCGTCTTGCCGCGGGTCCGGTTGAGCACCACGAGGTCGCCGTCGACGTACACCCGCGAGCCGTCGTCGGAGATCGACTGGAAGATCGCCTTGGTCGGCGCGTCGAGGTGCAGGCAGCTGTCCCAGCGGACCGAGAAGCGGTCGGCGGGCACGTCGTCCATCGGCGCGTCGCGGCCCCAGTCGAAGTCGATCTGCCGGTCGTAGCGGATCTGCCACTTCCCGCTGTGGTCGGAGCGGGCGTAGTAGGTCCCGCGCCACGGCTGCAGCGTCAGCGTCCACCACGGCCGCACCGCGATCAGCAGCACCGCCGCGGCCGCCGCGGCGATCGCCGCCTGCTTGTGCCACTTCGGCCGCGGCGCCGCCTCGCCGCGCGCCAGCGCGAGCAGCTGGCCGAGCCGCCACGTGTGCGCCTCGACCTCCCCGCGAGCGAGCGGGAAGCCGCCCGGCTCCCACGCCGGCCGGGCCCGCTCGGCCTGCAGCGCCGGCAACCCCCGCCCGAGCTCCGCCACCGCCCGCGGCCCGATCGCGGCCTGCAGCCGCGCCGGCAGCCACGCGCCGACGGCGGAGATGTCCTCCGGAACATGTCCATCCAGACATACCGCCCGCGCCAGCGCCTCCCACGCGCCGACGAGGTGGTGCGCCGCGCTGCGCGGCTCGCACGAGGGGTCGACGGTCACCGCGCGCGCGGCTCGATGGGCCGCCTCCGCCACGGTCAGGGCGCGTTGCGTCTCGGTCATCATCCGCTCACCTCCTGGTCCTTGTCGCTCACGGTCGGCGCCGCCTCGGCCGCGGGCTTGGGCGGGGGCAGCCGCTTTCGCGCGCCCTTCTCGGTGCGGTGCGAGATCGGCCGGCCGCGCAGGTCCTTCACCACGTTGAGCACCCCGCCGTCGCGCTCGACCGCGAAGATCTGCGGCGCGTCGGGGAAGCGCGTGTCACAGCGGTCGCGCAGGTAGCCGACGCTGAAGTCGGAGTACTGCTCGCCGGGGCGGGTCTTGAACGAGCGGAAGTTGCTCGGCACGTGCAGGTGCATCGCCTTGCCCGAGAGACAGCCCGTGAAGTAGTACACCGAGTCGAGGTAGGTCTCGCGCTCGTTGTCCCACAGCCACCGCTGCATGCCCAGCATCGCCTCGGGGTTGGTGTTGCCGTAGTAGTCGGTGTCGTAGTGCCCGATCGCCCCGGCGACCCCGCCGATGAAGCGGTTGAAGTAGACCACCTGGTGCGGGTGGAGGCGGATCGACTGCGCCAGCAGGTCGAGCAGCAGCGCGCCCGTCAGCGCCCACGCGGCCGCCCGCGCCCACCGCCGGCGCAGCCGCACGATCAGCGCCTCGTTCGCCACCGCCGCCAGCGCGACCATCGGCGGGACGACGAACAGGAAGTGGCGATAGCCGTCGTACAGCGGCGAGCCCTTGTACACCGCGTAGACCGGCGGCACGAAGATCGACATCCCCAGCAGCAGCAGCGCCAGCGCCGGCCGCACGTGCTCGGGCCGGCCGCCGCGGCGCAGCAGCGCCGCCACGCCCCACACCGTGCCGACCGCCAGCATCACCAGCACCAGCTCCGGCGTCTGGAACCCGAAGTAGTGCGGCAGGTAGTCCCAGCCGATCTCGTAGTTCCACAGGTACTCGTCGGCGAACGGCATCTTGCGCTGGTGCGCGTCGAAGCTGCTCATGCGCCGCAGGGCGATGAACGGCCGCGTCAGCGGGTCCAGCTGCGCCCACGGCCAGCCGATCAGCATCACCGCCCACGCGCCCGCGGTCACGCCGGCGCCGATCGCCAGCGCCCGCCGCACGTGGGCCGCCAGCGCCGCCCAGCTGCGCCGCAGCCAGGCCGCGTGGGCGGCGAACAGCCCCAGCACCAGCGCGAGGAAGCACAGCAGGATCAGCCCCGCGATCCGCACGCTCAGCGCCAGGCCGATCGCCACCGCCAGCTTGGCCAGCGTCCCGCGCGACGGCCGCGGCAGCTCGCCGATCGCTACCACCATGTAATAGAGGCTCCACGCGTACGCGACCGCGAACGGGCTGTCCTTGGGGTTGTTGAACATGTGGCCCCACCACACCGGGTGGAGCGTCAACATCACCAGCGCCAGCAGCCCCGCGCGCGGCCCGGCGAGCGCCCGCCCGAGCTTCCACACGCCCATCAGACCGAGCACGCCGACGAGCCCGCCGAGCAGGTGGATCGCCGGAAAACCCTCCATCGGCACCGCGATCGCGCGGAAGATCGCCCCGAGCAGGTCGTAGCCGCCGCCGTACAGATAGTTGATCCGGTACGTCAGCGCGCCGGTGTCCGTGAACCCCGAGGTGTACCACTGGGAGATCCGGTAGCCGTACGCGAGGTGCCACGCCTCGTCCCAGGTGACCCCGTACTGCCGGAACGTGGCCAGCACCGTCACCAGCGCCGCCGCCAGCCACACCCACGCCACCCGGTCGTAGACCCGCGCGCCCGCGGCCGAACTCGACGGTAACAGGCGCGACAGCAGCGACGATGATCCGTGTGACAAGAGCGCAACCTCGAAATTGCCCCCAGTGTGGCGAGCACGGCGGCCGGTTCAAGCACCCGCGCGACAAGTCGCGAGCTCGCGACCTCTGGGTCACGCGCGGCGTGACCGTTCGCGACCGTGACGCCGAGCTGTGACAGATCCCGCGCGCTCACGCACGCCTCGATCTCACAACCTGTCCCTTCGAACATTTTTGAATGAGAGGGAACGCGCGCTGGCGGGTTCTCCGCTTCGCCTCGACCTGTCCCTTCCGACAGCTCGCGCGGGCCTCTCCGCCCCTCGATCGCCCGGCCGCCACATGTCCTTCCGGACAGTTTTTAAATCAGGCACCACCCTCTCCGCCTCGTGTTTCGGTCCGCCGCCATCGACATGTCTTCTAAACAGCTCCCCCGGTCACCTCCCGTCCCATCTCTCGGCTCGCCACCTCCCTGTCCCGCCATCTCTCGGTCCGCCGCCGCCAGGATGTCCTTCTAAACAGCTCGATCCAGCCGCCTCCCGTCCCATCTCTCGGCCCGCAGCGCTCACCAGCCGCCCGTCCTCTCCGACCTTCGCTCCGTCCGCCGCCTGAAGGTCTCACGTCCTTCGGGACAGCTTCCATGTCCCTGAGGACAGCTCACTCTCCGCCGAATCGCTCTCGACTCGCGTCGCTCGTGCGACGCTCGCCGCCCTCTCGTACCGCCCCTGCACGTCGGGGCGGCTCGGGCCTGTCCATGTCCTCGGGGACAGCTCACTCTCCGCCGGATCGCTCTCGACTCGCGTCACTCGTGCGACGCTCGCCGCCCTCTCGCACCGCCCCTGCACGTCCGGACCGCCCGGGCTGCTCCTCCATGTCCTTGGGGACAGCTCACTCTCCGCCGAATCGCTCTCGACTCGCGTCACTCGTGCACCGCTCGCCGCCCTCTCGCACCGCCCCTGCACGTCCGGACCGCCCTGGCCCGCTCGGTCTGCCCCGGCCGACGTCTCCCCGCCCGCGAGGACGACCTCGGCCGGCGTTGCCCTGCGTGCTAGTCTCCCCGCGCCTGTGACCGCCCCGACCTCTGCCCCGCCGGTCCTCGCCTCGCTCTCCTGGCTGGCCCCCGGTCCGCTCCCTGCTCGCCGGGGTCTCGCCCAGCTCGGCTGGGGCCTCGCCCAGCCGCTGCTCGGCCTGCGCGTCGTCGTGCGCGAGCCGGCCCTGCTCAGGGCCGCGGCCTGGCCCGTGCTGCTGTTCGCCGGCTTCTGCGCCCTCGTGGCGCTCGGCTCCGAGGACGACCTCGGCGGCCGCCTCGACGTCTTCCTCACCACCCTCGTCACCCTCGCGCCGGCGCCGGTGATCCTGTTCGGCAAGACCTACCGGCGCCTGGCCGCCGCCGCCCGGGTCCCGCTCGGCCTGTCCCCAAGGACAGCCGACATGCCGAAGCTGCGCACCGCGATCGCCGACGCCATCCGCCAGGCCATCCTGCTCGGCATCGGCCTGGTCCCGGTGTGGCTCGCGTTCGAGCTGATCCAGGCGTTCTGGCCCGCCGCAGCCCCCGGCTTCGTGTGGATCGCCTGGGCCGTCACCGGCTTCTGGGCCCTGCACTGGATCGTCGTCGAGGCGCTCGACAACGGCCACACGGTCGACCCCGCCGCACCGACGAAGGACACCGGCGATCGCCCCGCCGACCCCTGGTTCGTGCGCCTGTGGCAGGTCCCGCTCCTGCGCGGCTTCTCCGGGCTCTTGCGCCGACTGAGCCGCCCGTGGCGGCGCGAGCTGCAGCTCGTCGCCCGCCACCCCGAGCTCGCGCTCGGCTTCGGCCTCGGCGTCGCCGCCATGCTCGCCGTCCCCTTCGTCGCCCTGGTCTTTCGGCCAGCCGCCGTCGTCGCCGCGGTCCACGTGCTCGGCCGCGTCGACGAGGCCACCCCGCCTGCCATGCCCTCGTGACAAGCGGGCGAGATGCATCGCGTCACGCATCGGCGCCGACGCGTGACGGATGCATCTCGGCGCCCCGCGTCAGCGCGTCGGCCGGGCCGGGGCCATCCGCAGCTCCCGCGGATCGGCGCCGGCGCGCGGGTTCAACTGCGGCAGCTCGTCCGCCGGCGGCTCGAGCGAGCCGAGGCGCGCGCGCGCGTAGAGGAACGCCTCCTCGAGATCGAGCCCGTCGGCGAGACGGCGATACAGGCCGCGTGAGAAGCTCAGCGCCGCCTCGTCGGTGACCTCCTTGCGCATGCCGATCACCGCGTCGACGTACTGCGTCAGCGGCGACGTGGCCGCGCCGCTGAAGCAGTTGTTGAGCACGATGCACTTCGGCGGGCTGCGCATCACGCCGATGAAGCGGGCCAGAGCGTCGTAGCGGAGCCGGTGCGTCGACCCGGCGGGGCCGACGACCAGGAGCGTACCGTCGCGGCCACCGTGTCCGCCGAAGTGGATCCACGTCGGCTTGTGATCGGCGATCAG
The DNA here is from genome assembly GCF_026965555.1 of Nannocystis punicea. Lineage (GTDB taxonomy): Bacteria > Myxococcota_A > Polyangia > Nannocystales > Nannocystaceae > Nannocystis > Nannocystis punicea. The sequence goes on from NZ_CP114040.1 coordinate 10,397,499, forward strand.
GTCGAGCACGTCGTCGGCGCCGACCTCCCAGCCGTAGACCACCTGCACGTGGTCACGCACCGGCGTGAGCGTGTCGGTGATCAGCCCGACCTCCTTGGCGAGGTCGAGCTGCGACTGGTCTTCGGGACAGGCCATCAGGACCAGCAGCACCGGCCGGGGACGATCGCCGGAGTCTCCCGGTCCGCGCGTCGGGGCGTCGCCGCCGCGGAGGAGCGGGTCGTGACCCAGCACCGTGACTGCGACGGTGCGGACGTACGGGTCTCGCGGGCGCCACTCGGCGAACTTGACGAACAGCGCGTCGTCGACGTACCCGGACTGTTGCAGCGCGCGCACTGCATCGAAGACGTACTGCGAGACTGCCACCGCCGCGGGGCCCGGCAGGCGGGGCACGACGTCGGCGTAGTGCATCGTCAAAAACTCTTGCAGGGCCGTGGGCGGGACCTGGTGCAGCAGGTACTCGTAGAGCGCGGTGGGAAACTCGGGATAGCGAGGCATCACACCCTCCTACGCCCCGCGCATCGGGCTCTTGGGCTTGTCCGGCCGCGGCGCCGCGGGCACTCGCTCCGGACGATCGGGACCCTTGGGCGGGGCGACGTCCTTCGGCGGCGGCGGCTTGTCGATCTCGGTCGGCGCGGGGTCGGAGGATTGCGTCGCGACGTCCCTCGCGGCGCGGATGGATGAATTGACGGGTCGTTCGTGGGTCATGGCGGTCGTTGCGTGTACACAAGTGCCCACGCGCGGACGTATCGATCAAGGCTTCGACGCGAGCCAGGCCTGAATCACGTCAGCGTCCTCAGGCCGACCGGCGCTTCGGAAGAAGTCGAGCGCCGAGGTCGCCAACCCCCATGCCTCGGGCGCATCGCGGCCGAGGGCGCGTGCGAGGGCGAAGCGCAGGCGGGCCGCGAGCAGCGGATCGGGCGCCGCGGACAGCAACTCGAGCCCGGCCTCGGCGTGGCGGGCAGCCGCGGTGCGGTCGTCGGCCGCGAGGGCGACGTCGGCGGCCACGCGCAACACGAAGGCGCCGAGCCCCGGGTCCTCGGCCCGCCGCGCCGGCGGCCACCGCTCCAGCGCCACGGCCATGCGCTGAAGGGCGCGGCCGACGTCGCGGAGCTCCGGCCTGTCGATCAAGAGATCGGCGGCGCTCGCCGACAGCAGCGCAAAGTTGATGGCGTGGACCGGGAGATCGACCTCCATGAGCGCCGCGATCGCGTGCTCGTAGGTCGCCAGCGCCTCCGCGTACTTCTCGGCGCCCGCCAGCTCGCGGCCGAGGAAGACTGCCACGTACACGCGCTCGTCCAGGAGCGCCGGTTCGTCGGGGTGCCGGCGGAGGATCGCGTCAGCGCGGCTGGCGATGCGCGTCACCTCGGCGGCGTCGCCCTCGCGATCGTGGAGCCGCGCCAGCGCGACGTCGACGCTGACCAGCAGGACGCTGTCGGGCCCGAACGCCTCGGCGTAGAGGTCGCGCGCGCGGGTCAACTCGCGCCTGGCCTCGGCGCGCCGGCCCGCGTTCAGCAGGTGCTTGCCGAGCTCCTCCGCGTAAAGAGGATGCGCGTCGCTGCCGACGAACTCCGCGAGCGCCGCCCGGGCCTCCTCGGCCCGCGCAGCCGCCTCGTCGGCCTCGCCGCGCGCCGCTGCCAGCGCCGCCTCCAGACGCGGGAGGTTGTAGTGCCACAGACCGACGGGCGGATCGACCCGCAGGTGCTCCCTGGCCGACGCCAGCACCGGTCCGGCCTCGTCGACGCGACCGAGCCGCAGCAGTCGATCGGCGGTCCCCAGCTCGAGCTCGCCGAGGAGGCCGCCGCGGTCGCGCCCGGTCTGCCGCAGCCGGGCCAGCGTCTCCTGCTCCTGCCACGCAGCGGCGTCGAGGTCGTGGCAGACCACGGTCGCGCTCGTCAACAGCAGCGAGGCGTCGGCCGCGGCGAAGCTGTCGCGCGCGCCGTCGGCGAGGACCCGCGCCTCTCGCAGGTTCGTCACCGCCTCGGCGCCGCGACGCAGCCGCAGCTGCGTGCGGCCGAGGTCGTACAGCGCCTGCGAGGTCGCCGGGTCGTACGCGACGTCCCGGGCACGCGCGACCGCATCGGCGAAGTGTTCGGCGGCCGCCGGAAACTCGCCGCGCAGCAGCGCCGCCTCGCCGTCGCGCCGCAGGCCGCGGACCACCGCCACGCCGACGGCTTGCTCGGCCGTGGGCGGCGCGACGTCGGCCGCCAGAAATTGCGGATCGAGGCAGCGAGCCACCGACCCGAGCGCGCCGTCGAGATCGCCCGGCGTGATCGCCAGACTCTTCACGTTCGGCGCCTGCAGCACCGCGAGCACCGAGCGCAACGCGTCCTCGCGCTCGTCGAGGCAGGCAGTGGCGCGCGCGTGGCCGGCGTCGCCGACCTGGGCGTCGCGATGCACCTCGCACAGCGCGACGCGACCGTCGCGGAGCGAGTCGGCGAAGCCGTCGAGGTGGTCGACGAGGACCGCCGCGATCTTCCGATCCGGCACCGGCAGCGACTCCGCCAGGCCGGCGGCGACCGACGGCGACCACAACGCGTCGACGCCGGCGCCGACGTCCTTGCAGGTGCCGGCGAGCGCGTGCGAACCGGCGAGCGCGACCCCGGCGCTGCACACGGCCGTGAGCGCGAACCAGGCGAACCGCCGCTGCCGACGCAGCCGATCGAGCGCAGCCACCAGCGCGGCCATGTCGGCGTGGCGCGCCTTCGGATCGCTCGCAAGCCCGCGGCGCAGCAGCTTCTCGAGCTCCGCCGGGACGCCGCGCGGGCGAGTCTTCGGGGCGACGATGCGACCGGCGCGCTGCTCGGCGAACAAGGCCTCCGCGGTCGCCCCCTCGTAGGGTCGCTGGCCGTAGATCGCCTCCCACAGCACCACGCAGAAGCTGAACTGGTCGGTGCGCGCGTCGAGCTCGTCGCGGCGGAACTGCTCCGGGGACATGTACGCCGGCGTGCCCGCGCCGCTGCGCGACCAAGCGCTCGGCTGAGTGTGCTCGAACTCGGCCCACAGGGCGTCGTCACGGGTCGCACCCATGTGACTGTCGAAGAAGGCCAGGCCGAAGTCGCCGATCCGCACCCGCCCGTCGGCGCCGACGAGGATGTTGGCCGGCTTGACGTCGCGGTGGATGATCCCGGAGGCGTGCGCCTCCGCCAGGCCGCGGCCGACGTCGACCAACCTGTCGAGCACCAACCGCGGGCTCGGCCTGGCCTCGGCCAGCCACACGTCGAGCGGCGCCCCGCGCACGTACTCCATCACCAGGTAGACCTCGTCGCAGTGCTCGCCGGCCGCGTGGATCTGCAGCACGTGCGGGTGACTGAACTGCGCCAGGTGCCGCGCCTCTCGCAGCAGCCGCTCGCGCGCCTCCGGATCGCCGGGCGTGCGCAGGACCTTGATCGCCACCTTGCGCAGCAGCTGCGTGTCCGCGGCGGCGAACACCACGCCCATCGCCCCCTCGCCGAGCTTGCCGAGCAGCGTAAAACACCCGCCGAGGATCACCGCAGTCCGCGGCTCGTCGGGGAACAGGCGCGCGCGTCCGTCGAGATAGGCGAACGCGGCGGCGATCCCGGGCCTCGTGCCGGCGTGGGCGATGTCCGGCGGCATCGCGTCGGAGTTTCGCATGGTGCTCGTGAACTCGACTGACATGGTCGGATGGGGAGTGTCAGCCGCACGGCCCGACGATCAGTGCGCGTCCGCAAGCACACGGCTCGTCGCCGCCTCCGCCGTGATCGGCCGGCTCTCCCGCGGGCACTTCCCCTGCGCCATGAGACGCCTCCGCGGACCGCCCGCCCTTTGGGTCGCGTGACAGCCCCCGGCCCGATGCGCGGCTCGCGCATGACGCCCGTGCGAAATTTTCTCGCGGGACGGTGATCGATCGGGCGCCCACCGGGCCTTTTAAAAAGTGAGGCCCGCGATGTCCACCGTCCCCCGAATCTCCGCCATGAAGCACGACGACCGCAGCGACGAAGCCCTCCACGACGCCCTCCTCGCCGGTGACAAGCACGCCGGCGCGGTCCTCTACGACCGCTACTTCCTCAAGCTCCGCGGCTACTTCATCAACAAGGTGGCCGACCCGAGCACGGGCGACGACCTGACCCAGAAGACCTTCGAGGTCGTCGTCTTCAAGCCCGAGACCTACGAGAAGCGCTCGGGCTTCCGCGCCTACCTGTTCGGGGTGGCGCACAACGTGCTCCGCAGCGACTACCGCCAGCGCAAGCGCGCCGCCGATCGCCGCGCCGACGTCGAGGACATCGAGGCCCTGCCGGTCGCCCAGCTGGGCCCGGGCGTGTCGACCCTGGCGGCGCAGAAGGCCGCCGCTCAGCGGCTGGTCGAGGCCCTGCGGCAGCTGCCGATCCACCAGCAATCGCTGTTCGAGATGTACTACTGGCAGGAGCTGTCGGGCTCGGAGATTGCCGAGATCTTCGGCTGCAAGGAGGCGACGGTGCGCGGCCGCCTGCGACTCGCCAAGCGTGCCCTTCTGGAAAAACTCGGCCTGCCGCACGACAGCCTCGCCGAGCTCCTCCGGGCCATGCGCGACATGGCCGGCTGGACCGAGTCGATCAAGCTGCAGCTCGCCGAGGGCCGCTGACCGCGGAGCCGGCCCGGCGTCGACGCAGACGCGAACCGACGAACAGCGGCCCCGTCCGCCTCACTCCCTGACGTCCCTCGACGAGCCCCGCGCTCGACTTCGTGCGACCTCGCGGCCGGGCCGCGTTGTGTTCGTCGGCCAGGCCGACTATGGTCGCCGCGTGGATCTTCGCCTGCGTCGCCTCGCGGTCGGATGGGGCCTCCTCGCGCTCGGGTGCAACACCAGTGAGCCGAACCTCAGCGGCCAACCCGTGCCGGAGACATCGCCCGGCCCTTCCAGCGCCCCCGACCCGACCGGCTCCGGCGATCTGTCCGACACGAACACGACCGACGAGGTCGAGCCGACCACCACCACCGGCGAGGTCGAACCGACCACCACGGCCAGCGCCACGAGTGCGCCGAGTGGGCCGCTGAGCGTCGACCTCGACGCCCTGCTCTTGACCTTCCCCGACGGCTGCGTCGGCCCGGGCGTCACCCTCGACGCGCTCATCGCCGACGGCATCGTCGTGCCTGACGGCGACGCCGCCGCGACGCCGACCTGCCAGCTCGTGGCCGGCCGCGGCATGGGCTCGCGCGACTTCGACGACGACGCGAACACGCCGGACTCCTTCCCTCCCGGCATCATGGTCGACCCGTCGACCTGCGAGCTCGCGGGCGCGGTCGACGACGCCCTGCCGTTCGGCGTCCACGCCTTCATCGTCACCCTCGAGCAGGAAGGCGTCGCCGCCCACCTCCCGTACTGCATCGCCAAGACGGACCAGCCGGCGGCCGCCTACGCCGTCGAGCGCGTGGACCAGGGCGACGACCGCACCCACTCGCCCGGGCTGTGGCGAGCCCAGTCCGACGGCCCCGACATCCACTACGGCGACGACACCCCGGACCCGCAAGTGCTCGTCCACGGCCCGCCGGAGTGCGCCGGGATCCAGTGCTACTACGCCTACTACCTCCACTACAACGGCCTGTCCCAGGCCGCACAGGTCACCGCGAGCCCGGCGAGCAAGACGGTGCTCGACGGCGTCGACAGCTTCACGCACGCGATCCGCATCGACGAGCTCGCGCAGGACCTGCCGCCGGAGCTGGTCGCCCGCCCGTTCGTCGTCAACGTCACCTTCGAGTACTGCATGGCCGACAACAACGTCGACTGCGGCAACACCGAGCCCGATCCCGCGACCAAGATCGCCCTCATCCGCGAGAACGGCGGCGGCAGCGGCTACGCCTTCGCGCTCGTGGTCCTGCCGTGATCTTTAATTAAAAGACATGCTCGATCGAGCATGTCCCATGAGACATCACTCCGCGTGCGCCACCATGAACTCGAGCGCCGCCGTGCACGGGAACTGCACCTTCGTCACCGCGGATACCAGCGAGCACTGCGTCCCGCTGCAGGTCGCCCGCGCGTCGCGTCGCCCGCTGCCCTCCGTCTCCGAGGTGAAGCTGCCCACCTCGGTCAGGGTCACGTCGACCGTCGCGCCGGACAGCTTCGCCCGCAGCACGTGCTGCGGGCACTCGAACTCCTTGCCCGACAGCTCGCACGGGATCGCCCCGTTGGCCTCGTCCGGCGTGATGGTGAAGGTCCCGTCGCCGTTGGCCTTCAGCGCGAAGTCGACCGACAGCATGTCGGAGATCGTCCCGCAGCCGTCGTCGAAGATCTCGCCGACCGCGAACTCCCACCGCCCGTCGCGCGGCTCGAACTCCGGCCCGCAAGCAGACAACAACGACAAGCCGAGCAGCCACGCACGCGTCATGACTCGCAGGCTAGCAGACTCTGCGCGGTGACCCAAACCTTTCGCGCCGGCCTCTCGCTGCGACAATGCCCCGATCGCGGCGCTAGCCCGGCTTGCGCATGAACACCAGGTACTGGTACGGGAGCAGCTCGCGGTCGGTGCGCTCGTGGGACAACCCGAGCTTCTGCAGGTGAGCCGCCACGATCGCGTCGTCGACGCGCATCGCCGCCGGCGGCCCCGGTGCGTCGTCCGGCGCGTCTTTCTTGAAATCGACGACCACCAACAGCCCGCCCGGCTTCAGCGCGTCGCGGACCTTGCCGAAGAAGCGCGAGGGCTCCTCGATGTGGTGGTAGGTGTCGACCATCAGCGCCACGTCGAGGCCCTCGGGCAGCTTCGGATCGGCGCTGGCGCCCTCGACCGTGGTCACGTTGGCGAGGCCCTCCTTGGTCGCGCGCTCGCCGATCCACTTCACCATGTCGGGCTCGAGGTCGTTGGCGATCACCCGGCCCTGCGGCACCGCCTTCGCCAGCCGCACCGTGAAGTACCCGGTGCCGGCGCCGAGGTCGGCGACCGTCATCGCCGGCGTCAGCTTCAGCGCCGCCACCACCTCGTCCGGCTTCTGCCAGGCCGCGCGGTCCGGGCTGTCGAACTGGGCCGTCCACTCGGCCGCGTTGTCGAAGCGGTGGTGCTTGTGGTGCCCGCGCCCGCGGTGGTCGGAGTAGGCCAGCGCCTCCTCCTCGTGCTCCTGCGCGTGGTAGGCCCGCTCCTTGCTGGCCTCGTGGTCATGTCCTTTGGGACCTGTAGTCTCGGGCATGTTCTTCGCGTCATGTCCCGCGGGCGGGGCGGCCGGCTTGCCGCACCCGACCAGGGCCCCGGCGATCGCGGCGATCACGGCTGTTCGCATGACCGGAACATACCCTCAGCGCAGCAGCGCGGAAAGCCGCGCGCGCACCCCCGGCCACGGCGTCCACGTCGGGTCGGGCGGGTCGCCGCCGGCCAGCACGCCGAGGAAGCGCATGCCGCAGGTCTCGGCGAACCGCTGATCGGCGAACGCACGGTCGCCGACCATGACCATGCGCTCGCCGGGCAGCCCCATGCCGGCCAGGGTCCGCGCCGCCATGCGCGCCGCCGGCTTCATCGCCCCGTGCTCCTCGGTCACCAGCGAGAAGTGGAACAGCGCCGGGTCGATGCCGAGCGCGCGCAGGCGGTCGTGGGCGCCGCGGTAGTCGCTGACGAGCCCGAGCCGCAGGCCGCCGGCGCGCAGCCGCAGCAGCAGCTGGGCGGCCCCCGGGTAGGCCCGCCCGGCCCGCTCGACCCCCCGCAGCACCTGCGGCTCGTAGCGCTCGGCGATCCACCGGCGCCAGGTCTCCTGCCCGCGCGCGTCGCTCGCCAGCCGCTGCAGCGTCTCGCGCGCCAGCGCCCCGGCGTCGTCGAAATCGACCCCGGCCAGCCCGGTCCGCACCTTCGTGTACCGGAGCAGCCGCGGCAGCGCCGGCAACATCCGCGACAGCACCCACCGCTCGACCGGCCGCTTGTCGTACAGCGTCCCGTCGAGGTCGAACACGACCCCGGCGATCGCTCCTTCACTGGCCATCGTCGCCCCTCCGCTCGTTCGTCACATGAACGTCAAGACATGTCTCTTTTGTCATGTCTTTTGTCACCGGTCCCTCGCGACATGCCCTCTCGGCCAGGCGCCTCGATTGTCATCAAAAGACCTCGCGGACCAGCTCGAGCACGCGCCCGCCGCGAGTCACCCGCGCGCCCCGACGCACCCCGGCGTCGGCGCCCGGCAGGTCGGCGATCAAGCGGTGCAGCGCCGGCTCGTGGGCCGCGCGGCGCGGGCGGATCGCCCCGCGGACGAACGCCAGCAGCGCGGCCCCCGTCCACAGCGCCTTCTCCAGCGCCGGCACCACGGTGCGCCCCGCCAGCGCGTCGCCGCCGCGCCGGCGCAGGCGCAGGCCGATCGCGCGGTAGACCCGGCTCGCCACCACGATCGCCAGCCGCGTGCGCCACGGGATGAACCGCATCCCCGCGTCGGCGCTGGCGTAGTAGCGCTCGGCGAGCGCCAGCACGTCGAGCACGACCGTGGCCACCGCCTCGCGCCCGGCGGTCCCGGCCAGCAGCGCCTCGGCGCTCGTGCCCGCGAAGTCGAGCCGCGTCTCCGGCAGGTAGACCCGCCCGAGCCCGGCGTCCTCGGCGACGTCGCGGGCGATGTTGGTCAGCTGCATGGCGATCCCGAGGTCGAGCGCGAACGGGGCGGCCAGCGGCTCGCGGGCGCCGATCACCCCGCACATCATCAGCCCCACCGTCCCCGCGACCTGATAGCAGTAGCGCAGCAGCGCCGCGTCGTCGGGCAGCGCCACCGGCCCGGCGTCGGCGCGCACGCCCGCGATCAGCTCGTGGGCCACGCGCAGCGGCACGCCCCAGCCGCTCAGCAGATCGCGGTAGCACGCGACCAGCGGCCGCGCCTCCGCGGCGCCCGCCAGCTCGGCCTCGATCGCCTCGATCGCCGCCAGCCCCTCGCCCGGCGCCTGCGCCAGGTCGACCGCGTCGTCGACCAGCCGGCAGAACGCGTACACCACCGCCGCCTCGTCGAGCCGCTCCGCCGGCAGGAACCAACCCGCCAGGTCGAACGTGCGCGCGTGGCGGGCCAGCGTCGCCCGACTCTCGGCCACCACCCGGGTGCGGTCGTAGCTCACCGGCCCGCTCCTCGCATGTTTTTTAAAGAGACATGTCCCTTGCGACCTGGCCCCGGCATCACCCGCTCGAGCACCTTGGCCGAGCACAGCACCCCCGGCATGCCCGCCCCCGGGTGGGTGCCGGCGCCGACGAAGTACAGCCCGCGCACGTCCTCCGAGGTGTTGTGGTAGCGGAAGTAGGCCGACTGAGTCAGCCGGGGCTCGGGGCCGAAGGCCGCCCCGCCGTACGAGCGCAGCGTCGTCTCGAAGTAACGCGGCGTCACGTGCTTGCGGGTGACGATGTGCTCGCGCAGGCCCGGCACGTGCTGCTCGCTCAGGAAGTCGACGATCTTGGCGAAGTAGGCCTCGCCGAGCCGGTCCCAGTCGAGCCCCTCGGCCTGGGTGTTGGGCACCGGCGACAGCACGTAGAACGCCTCACAGCCGGGCGGCGCCAGGTTCGGGTCGGTCCGCGTCGGCGCGTGCAGGTACAGCGAGAAGTCGTCCGCCAGCACCTTGCGCTCGAAGATGTCCTCGAGCAATTCGCGGTACCTCGGCCCGAGGATGATCGTGTGGTGCGCCAGCTCGGGCCAGGTGCGGTCGGCCCCGAAGTAGCCGACGAACAGCCCCATCGACAGCTTCTTGCGGCTTATCAAGAAGTCGCTGTTCCACCGGCGGTGCCGCCGCGCCACCAGCTTCGTGTACACCGTCGCCGGGTCGGCGTTGCTGACCACCGCCGCGCACTCCAGCCGCTCGCCCGCCGCCGTGCGCACCGCCGTCGCGCGCCCGCCCTCGACCTCGATCTCCGTCACCGGCGCGTTCACCCGCACCTCGACCCCGAGCTCGCCGAGCAGGCGCACCATCGCCTGGACGATCGCGGTCGTCCCGCCGAGCGCGAACTCGACGCCCCACTTGCGCTCGAGCCAGTGAATGAGCGCGTAGATCGCCGGGGCGCGGAACGGGTTGCCGCCGATCAGCAGCGGCTGGAACGTGAAGACCTGGCGCAGCCGCTCGTCGGCGATCGACCGGCTGACCCACTCGTACATCGAGCGCCAGCAGCCGAGCCGCGCCAGATCGGGCACGATCTTCAGCATGTCGGTGAAGCGATCGAAGGGTCGGTCGACCAGCTCGGTGTAGCCGATGTCGAAGATCTCGCGCGCCTGCGCCGCCAGGCGGCGATAGCCGTCGACGTCGCGCGGCGAGAATTGCTCGATCTGCGCCAGGATCCGCGCCTCGTCGCCGACGTAGTCGAAGCGCGAGCCGTCGGGGAACAGCACGCGATAGAACGGATCGACCGGCACGAATTGCACGTAGTCCCGCCGCTCGCGCCCGACCAGCGCGAACAGCTCGTCGAACAGATGGCTCGCGGTGACCACCGTCGGCCCGGCGTCGAACGAGAACCCGTCCTGCTCGAACACCGCCGCCCGCCCGCCGGGCTGATCCATCGCCTCGAGCACCAGGACCTCGTGCCCGCGCGCGCGCAGCCGGATCGCCGCCGCCAGCCCACCGAGCCCCGAGCCGATCACGATCACCCTGTCCTGCTCGCTCATGCCGCCGCGCGAGTGTATCGCCACGCGCCCGCAGAACACGCCCGCGACACCCGTGGTATCCTCACTTCGTGACCGCCGCCACGAAGCTCGCCACCTACGCCGACCTCGTCGCGCTGCCGGAGGACGTCAGGGCCGAGGTCCTCGGCGGCGAGCTCGTCACTCAGCCGAGCCCGACCTTCGGCCACCAGAGGGCTCAGGTCCGCATGAGTCGCTATCTGGGCGGCTTCTTCGACGATGACGACCAAGGGCCTGGCGACTGGTACATCGTCGTCGACATCGACGTCCGATTCACCGCCCACGACATCGTGAGACCCGACGTCGTCGGCTGGCGCCGACAGCGTCTCGCGGGCGACCAGCAGCGGCTTCCCATCGACGTCATCCCCGACTGGATCTGCGAGATCCTCTCGCCCTCCTCGACCAAGCGGGACCGGCTGCACAAGTCCCTGCTCTACGCCCGGCACGGCGTCCCGCACTACTGGCTCCTCGACCCCGTCGCCCGCCTGCTCGAAGCCTACGCGCTCGACGGCGGCCAGTGGAAGACCATCGGGGTGTACGACGAGACCGCCCACGCCCGCATCGCCCCGTTCGAGGCGATCGAGCTGCCGGTCGCTCGCCTGTTCCTGCCCGAACCGCCGCCCACAGATGAGCCCCGTTGAGCCCGGAAGACGACCTCGAGCGCATCCTCGCGGACGAGTAAAAGCGCGGTGTCCCGCTCGACGTCGGCGCCGCCGCGCGTACTCTGGCACATCCCCGCGATGGCCCGCTCCTCGGCTGGAACGACGCCGGCGGCTCGCACTGTGATGAATCACCGCCTCACGCGTCGCGCTCGTACCCGTAGGCGAACGTCGGCTTGCTGGGATACGACTCGAGGGTGAACGTGTCCCCCGCGAAGAACGCGATCCCGGTGGGGAACACCTGCGTGACCGCGTCCGTCGGCGACATGTACTGCGAGCGCTCGGCCACGACCTCGTCGTTGCGCAGGATCTTGTAGCCGAGGTTCGAGTTCATGATGCCGGTCATCCACGCATTGATGACCAGCACCTTCCCCGCCGGCACCGTGTAGCTCAAGTGATCCCCCATTTCGGCGGTGAGCCGGAACACGCGCAGCTCCGACGGATCGGGGCAGTAACAATCGTCCTTCTTCGCCATCGCACCACCTCTTTCAAGACAATAGCCATTCGATGACCGCTGCGCGCCGGAACGGCCGCATCGAACATCGATCGCAGCAGTCTGACACGCCGCGATCACCCCGGCAACGGCCGACAGCGCCCCCGGCCAGCCAGCTCGTGACGCGTCGATCTTCCATTCGCACGGACGCGCCTCGCCGCCAGCAGACCGCCCGCGCCCCGCTCCTCTACGTGGGTCCCGACGCCTGGAGGGGCGACCTTCTTCGCCGCTCATGCCGGGTCGAGGCGTTCATCGCTGCGCGTCATCCATGTCTCAGGGACCGCTGCCGACTCTCAGCCCTCGCCGCCCGACCAGCGCGCGAACAGCCCCTGGCTCGTCGCCGCGAACCCGGCGCGCTCGAACAGCGGCAGCCACGGCGAGTCCTGCGCCGGCACCCCGTCGACCTGGCCGATGAGCAAGGTCCGCCGGACCGGCGACAGCAGCCCCGTCAGCGCGCGAGCGGCCGCCTCGGCCACGCGCGAGCGCTCGGGTTCGTCGGCGGGCGCGAACATCACCACGCTGCGGGCCTCCTTGCCGACGTGGGCGGCCAGCATCCCGTCGACCAGCACCACCGACGTCCCGGCCGCGCGCCCGACCCGCGTGCCTGCGTGCTCCGGCCACGGCAGCGCCGCCCCGTACGGGTTGGCCGGGTCTGTGCTTGCCAGCACCACCGCCTCGGCCTCGGCCGGCGGCTCGCGCAGCGCTCGCAACCTGTCCTCTGCGCCAGGTACTGCGAATTGCGCCGCCCCCAGCCCGTCGACGAAGTAGCCGCGGCGGACCCTGCCCGCCTCCTCCATCGCCTTCAGCACCTCGTAGACCGCCGAGAACCCGCCGGCGATCTCCTCGGCCTGGACCGCCTCACGGGTCACGATCCCGTGCCGCTCGAGCAGCGCCTGCGCGAGCGCGTGCCGCCGCCGCGTCTCGAGCGCGTTCAAACTATCTGCCCCATCGGGCATATCCCTTAAAACATGTCGCGGCGGCCAGACCAGCGACCAGCGGCCCTCCGAGCCCGGCGGGCCCAGCCTGCGCGCGCGGAACGGGCTCGGCGGCGGCGCGCCGCGGCGGCGGTCGCTGGCCGAGCCGAACACCAGCTTGCGCAGCGCCACCAGGGTGTCGTTGCTGACCTCGCCGGCCCAGACCATGTCCCACAGCGCCTGCAGCAGGTCGGGCTCGAAGCCGCCGACCAGCGGCGCCAGGTCGCTGAAGAACAGCGCCCCGCGCTCGCGCAGCGCCGCGCGGATCTTCGCCGGCAGCTCGCCGGGCACCTCCGAACCTGGCCTTCGGAGCATGTCCAATTGGTCCGCCAGGTACAGGGCGATCCGGCCGTCGCTCGAGCCGACCGCCGCCACCCCGAGCCAGCCGACCTCCCCCGCGGCGCACAGCCCGTCGAGGTCGCCGGCGCGGTAGTCGACCAGGCGGGCCGGCAAGATCTCCGTCTCGAGCGCCGACGCCAGCAGCGGCGCCCCTTGCAGCTGCCCCACGACCTGCAGCAGCGCGTCGCGCCCGTGCAGGCGCGGCTGCAGGTGCTGCCAGCGGCTCAGGAAGCGGGCGTAGGCCGCCTGCGGCGCCGGCTCGACCGCCTTGCGCAAGCGCGCCAGGCTGCGCCGCTTGATCTGCCGCAGCACCTCCGCGTCGCACCACTCCGCCCCGGTGCCCCCCGGCGTGAACTCGCCGGCGACCACCCGCCCCTCCGCCGCCATGTTTTTAAGGACATGGTCGATGGGACCTGTCCCGATGCTCAGCCGAGCCGCCACCGCCGCCGCGGTGAACGGCCCGTGCGTGCGCGCGTAGCGGCGGACCAGGTCGCCGAGCGGGTCGGCGACCGCCGCCCGCAGCGCCTGCGGGATCGTCTTCGGCAGCGCCACCCCGAGCGCCCCCTCGAGGCGGCCCGCGTCCTCGACCGCCGCGAATCGACCTGTCCCTTCGGCCATCTTGTCATGGATCGAGAAGACCCGCCGGGCCGCCACCAGCTCGCCGAGCCACTCGCCGGCCGCGTCCGGCGGCGCGCAGCGCTCGGCGATCTCTGCGCGCGACAGGTCGCCGAGCGCGATCAGCAGGTCGTGCAGCGCGTCGGCCGACGTCGCCGGCCGGGTGATTCGTTGCAGCCCGCGCTCGACCTCCGCGATCGCCTCGGCGTCGAGCAGCTCGCGCAGCGACGACTCGCCGAGCAGCGCGCGCAGCTGGCCGGTGTCGATCGCCAGCGCCTGGGCGCGGCGCTCCGCCAGCGGCGCGTCGCCCTCGTACATGAAGTTACCGACGTAGCCGAACAGCAGCGAGCCGGCGAACGGCGACGGCCGCTCGCTGTCGACCGTCACGACCCGCAGCTCTCGGGTCTGCACCTGGCGCAGCAGCTCGCGCAGCGCCGGCAGGTCGAACACCTCGCGCAGGCACTCGCGGAACGTCTCGAGCACGATCGGGAACGAGCCGAACCGCCCGGCCACGCTCAGCAGGTCGGCCGCCCGCTTGCGCTGGGCCCACAGCGGCGCCCGCCGGCCGGGGAACCGCCGCGGCAGCAGCAGCGCGCGCGCGGCGTTCTCGCGGAACCTGGCCGCAAAGACAGCCGTCTGCCCGAGCTGCTGCACCACCAGGTCCTCGATCACCTCCGGCGCCAGCAGCAGCGCCGACATGTCCGGCGCCGCCTCGGCGTCGGGGAAGCGGAACACCATCCCGTCGTCCGACCACAGCCCCTCGACCTGCTCGCCTCGTTGCTCGCGCAGGCGGGCCAGCGCCGCGGTGGCCCACGGCGCGTGCACGCGGGCCCCGAACGGCGACAGCACGCACACCCGCCAGTCGCCGACGTCGTCGCGCCAGCGCTCGACCACGATCGCCTCGTCGCTCGGCACCTCGCCGGTCGCCGCGCGCTGCGCCTGCACGTAGTCGAGCAGGTCGTCGGTCGCCTTCTCGTCGAGGAAGTGCTCGCGGGTCAGCTTGCGCCGGGCCGCCGCCGGGGTCGCGGACGCCAGCTCGCGCGCCAGCCGGCCGATCGCGCGCCCGAACTCGGCCGGCCTGCCGGCCGCGTCGCCGCGCCAGAACGGCATCTTGCCCGGCTGCCCCGGCGCCGGGCTGACGATCACGCGGTCGGGCGTGATCTCCTCGATGCGCCACGACGACGCCCCGAGCAGGAACACCTCGCCGACGCGCGACTCGAACACCATCTCCTCGTCGAGCTCGCCGACCCGCCGCATCGTCGCGCCCGGCTCGCCCTGCAGGAACACCCCGTAGAGCCCGCGGTCGGGGATCGTGCCGCCGCTGACGACCGCCAGGGTGCGCGAGCCGGCGCGCGCGGTGAGCCGGCCCGAGTCGCGGTCCCAGGTGATGCGCGGCTTCAGCTCCGCGAACTCGTCGGACGGGTAGCGGCCGGACAACATGTCGAGCACTCCCTCCAATGTCTCTCGGGACAGGTCGGCGAACGGCGCCGCCCCGCGGACCTCGGCGTGCAGCGCCTCGACCGTGGTCGCGTCCATCGCCACGCTGGCGACCACCTGCTGGGCCAGCACGTCGAGCGGGCTGCGCGGGTAGGCGATCGGCTCGACCTCGCCGGCGGCGATCCGCGGGGCCGCGGCCGCGCACGCCAGCAGGTCGCCGCGGAACTTCGGCACCAGCACCCCGCGGGACACCGCCCCGACCTGGTGGCCCGCCCGGCCGATCCGCTGGATCCCCGCCGACACCGACGGCGGCGACTCGATCTGGATCACCAGCTCCACCGCCCCGACATCGATCCCCAGCTCGAGCGACGACGTCGCCACGATCGCCGGCAGCTCCCCGGCCTTGAGCCGCGCCTCGATGATCTGCCGGCGGTCGCGCGCCACCGCCCCGTGGTGCGCCAGCGCGATCTCGGCCTGCGCGTGGTCGTTGATGGCCGCCGCCAGCCGCTCCGCCAGGCGGCGGTTGTTACAAAAGATCATCGTCGAGCGGTGGGCCCGGATCCGCTCGACCAGGCGCGGCACGATCGACGGCCAGATCGACTTCCCGCCGCCCTGCAGCCCGCCCGCGCCGGGCGCCTTGCGCCGCGCCCGCGCCGGGGAACGCGCCCCTTTCTTCGCGGATGTCCCCTCGGACATGCCCTCGGGAGCATGTCCCTTCACCCCTGTCCCTTCCGACATTCCCTCTCGAGCCTGTCCTTCGGCGCTCTCCTCGGCCGGCACCTCGATCGTCAGCTCCCACGCCTTGCGCCCCGGCGGCGCAGCGATCGTCACCGGCCGCGGCTGCCACTCGCCGGCCGCGTCCGTCGCCCCGCCCCCGAGCAGGCGCGCAACCTCCTCGAGCGGCCGCTGCGTGGCCGACAGGCCGATCCGCTGCAGGGGCGGCGCGGCCGGGTCGTGGCGGCGGCGCAGCATCTCGAGTCGCTCGAGCGTGAGGAACAGGTGGGCCCCGCGCTTGGTCGCCGCGACCGCGTGGATCTCGTCGACGATCACCGACTCGACCGCGAGCAGCCCCTCGCGCGCGCTCGAGGTCAGCAGCAGGTACAGCGACTCCGGCGTGGTGATGTAGATGTCGGGCGGCGCGCGGCGCAGCTGTCCGCGCTCGGCCTGGGTCGTGTCGCCCGAGCGCACCCCGATCGTCGGCCGCCGGAACTCCGCGCCCATCGCCTCCGCGACCGCGGCGATGCCCGCCAGCGGCCGCTGCAGGTTGCGCTCGACGTCGGCCGCCAGCGCCTTGAGCGGCGACACGTAGATCACGCGACAGCGCCGCTCGGGCGGGGGCTCGGGCGCGAACATCAGGCGGTCGATCGCCGCCAGGAACGCCGCCAGGGTCTTGCCCGAGCCGGTCGGCGCCAGCAGCAGCGTCGAGCGCCCCGCCGCGATCTCCGGCCACGCCGCCGCCTGCGCCGCCGTCGGCGCCCCGAACGCGTCCGCGAACCACCGCCGCGTCGGCGGGTGAAACAGCGAGAGCGGGTCCTTCGGGCTCACGGGCCCGCCAGTGTACGCGCCCGCCCGCCTCCGCGCACGCGCGACCTCTGGTTCGGCTTCGCAGATCCGAAGAGCGACCCTCGTGCGGGCGCGGGCACGGGCCTCGGTCGTCGGGTTCTACGTCACTCCCACGCTCACGGCGACAGCACCCCCGTCATCGCCCGCGACAGCCAGATGTCGTGTGAATCGGCGTGCGCCTCGGTCAGACCGCGGCCGCGCTCGGCGGTGACCTGAATGTAGTAATGACCGCCCGGCTCGAGGTAGCCGTCGGGGATCGTCACTTCCGTGAATTCGGTACGGATGCTGCCGAGTGAGCGGCGCAGGACCGGACCGTCGACGCCGTCGATGTCGTCGATGGTGCGGATCGTGATCGTGTAGGCATCGGGCGCGCCGAACTTCGGCGCGGAGAAGCTGATCGTCGGGTTGACGCCGACGCCGGACAGCGACGAATCGGGCGCCACCTCGACGCCGTTGACCGCCAGGTCGCGCACCAGGCCGAGCTTCGGCACGATCGGCGCCAGCGCCAGCTCTTCGAGCCGCCCCTGCACGATCAGGTCGGACCCCAGATAATCGTAGACCCCGCCGCCGCCGGGGTCCGGGACGAACACGTAGCGCGAGCACTGCACGATCAGCGTCTGCGTGCCGTCGTCCGAATACGGGTCGCCGACCTCGAGGTCGAGCACGCGGTCACCCGGGGTGACGAACATCGTCGCGCAGTCCGGGCCCATGCACCCCGGGTCGACCGGCGCGTCGAGGCCGTACACGTTGATCCCGCCGAGGTTCGGCGTCATGCCGGTGATGGGATGCTCCGTGCCGGGCTCGAGCACCGCGGCGACGAAGCAGCCGACCGACTTGAGGTCCGCGTCGTAGACCTGCAGCTCGGCCATGAACTCGCTCGCGCGCAGGTCGAGGCTGACGAACTCGCTATCGATCTTTTTAAAAGTGCCGGTCACTGCAGTCGTCGCCCCGGACTCCATCGGCGACAGCGACAGCTTGGCAGTCTCGGCCAGCACGTATTGCTGCGCGAACGACCACGGGTCCTGCAGCTCCGCGCCCATCGGCTCCGGCACCAGCGGCCGCGCCGCCAGGTGGCCGAGCCAGAAGTCGTCGCCCTCGCCGGTGTCGACCAGCGGCCAGCCGACGCGTCCGCTGTCCGGTCGCCACGCGATCGACCACTCGCCGATCTCCGTCGCGTCGAGCTGCGGCGAGCCCGACATGTCCTCCGGGTCGAGGTTGGGGAACACCAGCAGCAGCGCGTCGGCGTTGTACGAGTACAGCTCGAACTGATCCTCCGGCCCGAGCGGCAGCATATCGCCGACCGACACGCTCACCGCCGTGGCGACGTCGTCGGTGAACGCGACGTCGGACCGGCCGGCGAAGATCCCCGCGTAATTGCCGAGCTGGCGCGCCTGGCTCACCGTCACTTGCTGCGGCCCCGGCACTCCCGGCAGCTCGGGCAACCCCGGCAATCGCGTGCGCAATTGATAGACCGCCTCCGGCACCCCCGCGAACTCGAGCCGCGATTCGGCCTCGGCGTAGATCGGCGAATACGTCGCGCCCACCGCGACGATCGCCATCTCCGTGTAGTCGAGCAGAGGGTCGCGCGCCGCCGCGATCTCCGGCCCGTCGAGCGGCCGATAGGTGCGCGTCGCCGGGGCGATCACGCCGTCGAACTCCTCCTCGTCGCCGGTCGTCGGCGTCGGCGGATCGCTGGTGCTGGTCGGCATCTCACCGGTCGTCGGTGCGTCGGTGGTGCTACCGCTGCTGTCGCTGTCGCTGTCGGTGGTCGGCGTGTTGGCGACCGGCGGCGGACAACCTGCCAGGACGACCACCAGGCCGAGCGCGAGCTTAAGTCTTAGGGGAGAGCGCATGCGCCTTATTGCAGCAGATCGGCGCAGGCATACAACCCTCGCGCACGCGCGCCCGCGGCGGCGCCGGATCGTCGCCTGCCTGCCCCCAGGACCCTGGCCGCGCGAAGCCGCGGCGGCGTTTGCTCGTCGCCGACCCGCTGCACCTCGACCGCCCGGAGGCCTCGCAAGGGCGCCCGCAGCGGCTCCACGGCGCGGCGAACGCACCCGAGCGTTTCCGCGCGATCGGCAGCGTGGCCGCAAATGGCCGGCGCGCCTGCGACTCGGGCATCATCGCCGCCCGTGCTCGCCCGCCGCGACATCGGAGCCGCGCTGGCCATCGCCGCGATCGCCGGCTTGTCGTGCCTGATCCGCCTGCCCGGCTTCACCGAGGGCGGGTTCGCCTCGCACGACGTCGGCGGGATCCTCTACGAGGCCATGCTCCTGCGCGCCGGCGGCCTGCCCTACGTCGACGCGATCGAGCTCAAGGCCCCGGGCACGTTTTACCTGGCGACCGTCCTCGCCGGGCCCGAGGGGCGGGACATCGCCGCCTTCCAGATCGCCGCCAACCTGGTCGCGGTCGCCTCGCTGGTGGTGTTCGCCGCGCTCGCCTGGCGCCTGTGGGGCGCGCGCGCGGCCGTCGTCGCCGCCGCGCTGTACGCCCTGCACGACGCCCACCTCGACAGCATGGACGCCAACTACGTCACCTGGGCCCAGCTGCCGGCGGTGGCCGCCGGGCTGTGCGCGGCCTGGGCCGCGACCTGGCGCGAGGGGCATGCCCTTCGGAGCAGGTCTCTTCGGACATGGCTCTTGAGCGGGGTGATGTGCGGCCTGGCCGCCCTGTGCAAGCAGCCCTCGGGGGTGGTCCTGGTGCCGGTGCTGCTGTGGGCCCTGTGCCCGCCCGGGCGCCGCGACGTCCGGGCCGGCCTGGCCGTGCTCGCCGGCTTCCTGCTCGCGCACCTCCCCGTCGCCCTCCACTACCTCGCCCGCGGTCAACTCGGCGCGCTGCTCGGCGGCTACGTGTGGAACCCGTGGGGCTTCGAGTACATCGCCCGCAACACCACCGCCACCGCGCCGACCCGGGCGGCCTGGGAGCTCGTCGCGGCCGCGGTGCACTTCCTGGCCCTGCCGCTGGCGCTGGCCGCGTTCGCCCTGGCCGCCCGTCCCCGAGGACATGCTCCGAAGGACATATCACATGTCCCTGCGGCCAGCCCCTCCGCCCCGGCAGCCCCTGCTCGCGAGCATGCCTCGAAGGACATATCACATGTCCCCGAGGCCAGCCACGCCGTCGCCGCCGGCGAACCCGCCTCAAAGGCCGTTTTACCGGTCCCCGCGGCCAGCCCCGCCGCGCCGGCCGCCTCCGCTCGAGAACATGGCCCCGCGGACAGCGCCCATGACTTCGGGGCCCCACCACCCGCCTCGGCTGCCGGTCCCTCGGGACATGCCCCGAAGGCCAGCCCACACGTCCCCGGGACCATGCGCTTCCTGCTCGCGTGGATGGCCGCCGCCGTGGCCGCCGCCGCCACCGGCCTGCGCTTTTACAAGGGCTACTGGCTCGGCGTCCTCCCGCCGCTGTGCCTGCTCGCGGCGGCGCCGTGGGGCGCGACCTCCCCCGCCCTGTGGCGGCGCGGCCGGGTGCGCTTCCTCGTCGCCCCGCTGGTCCTGGCGCTGACCGTCCGCGCCGCCTGGGCCCTGCGTTTGACGCGAGACGACCGCGCCCGCCCGCACGACGAGGGCGCCCGCACGATCGGCCGGTGGATCGGCGAACGCACCGGCCCCGACGACAAGATCTGGGTGTGGGGCTGGCACCTGTGGGGCGTGCACGCCTACAGCGGCCGCCTCTCGGCCAGCCGCGTTTATAAAACGCTCGGCCTGCTGACGACCACGCCCGACGACACCTGGCGCACCCCCGCCGGCGCGCCGCAGGTGCTGACCGAAGGCCCGTGGGCGCAACAACTCCTGAGCGACCTGGCCGCCGACCCGCCGGCCTTCGTCGCCATCGGCGGCACTGCGCCCAAGCACGAGTTCCCGGCCCTGCGCCGCTTCCTCGTCGAGCACTACGTGCGCGACCACGGCCTCCGCGTCGGCAAGGTGGAGATCTGGCGCCGCGCCGACCGCTGACGCGAACTCGGCTTCGCCGCTTCTGCGCATTCGCTCGCCGGGCCGAGTCACGACATTCGCCGCCAATCACCCGCGAAGTCGCCCCCTGGGCGCCCTGTAATTGGGCCGACCTCGACGGCGACCTGCGATCCTCATGACGATCACTGCGAAGCTCGAGTTCGGCCACGCACGATCGGACCGTCACGCCGAACGAAGGCACCGCCGATCACGACCAAGCGAGCGCCCCGGCGTCGACGCTTCCTTTCACGCTCAAAGGCCTGGACCGGGCCGCAACGCGCGATCGCGTCGCAGGTCGATCCTGCCGGCGACGTAACGAACTCGCCTCGCGCTCCGCGACGAAGGCCGCCGCGCGACCGACGGTGCGGAGCGCCGCCATCCGGCATGTGAGCCGCTGCACGAAGCGAGGCCGCGCCTTGCGACCTCGCGGCTCGCGGACGTGATCGATCGGCCCCGCGTGTCCGCACGTCCGTGCCCGCGCTGCGCGTGAGCCCGGCCCCCTGGCGAGCGCCCGCGGCCTTCCGCTATGGTCACCGTCCACTCCTATGTCGACACCTCGCCTGCTGATCGTCCCGCTCCTCTTCTCCCTCGCCTGCGGCGGCAGCGACCCGGGCGGCAGCACCGGCGGCACCGACGATTCGACCTCGACCGGCCCCGGCACCACCACCGGTACCACCGACACCCCGGGACCGACCAGCACCGGCGTCGACCCGACCACCTCGACGTCCACCACCACCTCGGCCACCGGCACCACCACCACCGGCGACGAGACGACGACCGCGCCCGCGACCTCGACGACGACCACCACGACCACCGGCGATCCCGACACCACCACCACGACCACCGGCGACCCGGACACCACCACCGGCGGCGTGGTCGACGGCTTCCTCATCGGCGTGCACACGGCCGACGTCTCGCCGAGCGACGCGCACCTGAACCAGAACGTCTACATGGGCGCCTACGGGGCCCCGTTCACGCGCGGCCCGGCCCAGGGCGTGCACGACTCCATCTTCGCCCGCAGCTTCGCCATCGAGGGCGACGGCGGCGGCGTGATCATGACGATCGTCGACCTGCCCGGCATGGGCAACCAGAACACCCGCGCCGTCCGCCAGAAGGTCGCCGAGCTCACCGGCCTCGACGAGGGGCAGATCCTGGTCGGCACCACCCACAGCCACTCTGCGCCCGACCTCATGGGCCTGTGGGGCGGCGTGCCGGGCGACTACCGCGACTTCATCAACGAGGAGATCGCCCAGAGCATGGCCGCCGCGTGGGAGGCCCGCGTGCCGGCGACTCTGGCCGTCGCCACCGTCAAGGCGCCGAACAACAACCGCCGCGGCTGGGGCTTCACCGACGACGACATGACGATCCTCGACGCCAAGGACCTCGAGGGCGAGCGGATCGGCACGCTCGTCAACTTCGCCGCCCACCCGGTGATCCTCGGCGAGGACAACAAGGAGATCTCGTGCGACTACGTCGGCTACTCGGTCCAGAAGATCGAGGCGGCCCTCGGCGCGCCCGCCAGCCTGTTCAACGGCGCTCTCGGCGACGCCACGCCCAAGGTCCCCGACGGCCAGTACCCCGACGACTTCGCCCGCGCCCAGGCCTACGGCGAGCTGCTCGCCGACATCGCCATCGAAGCGGTCGAGACCGCCGAGCCGGTCGAGGGCTCGCTGGTGTGGTCGCACACCGAGTGGGAGCAGGGCGTCGACAACCTCCTGTTCCAGCTGGCCGCGGGGCTCGGCATCCTGCAGTTCGACTTCGAGTCGATGGGCCTGTCGCAGGTCGTCACCACCCAGAGCACCTACTTCCGCCTCGGCACCCAGGTCCAGGCCGTGGCCTTCCCCGGCGAGTCGCTGACCCGCAACGGCCTGGCGATCAAGGAGGTCATGAAGACCCCGCACAAGATGATCCTCGGCAACACCGGCGACGCCCTCGGCTACTTCATCCCCAGCGACGAGTGGCAGACCGGCAAGAACGACAACTACGAGGAGACCGTGTCCCTCGGCAAGACCGCCGGCGACACCGCCCGCGACAAGATCAACGCCCTCGTCTCCGCCGACAACGCCAACTTCTGAGCGCAGGTGCTCACGGACATGACTCGAAGAGCATGTCCGAAGGGCCATCGCGGGTGATCGGGCGGAGACCCGGACCGGCGTCCGAACCTGTCCTCCGGGACATTCGCGTCGCCGCCCGGGTCATCGGCCTCGCCCGCTCGGGCCTGTCCGCGAGGACAGGCCCTCAGCCGGCCCCCGGCGGCCGGGCCGGGCGGCCTTGGCCGGGGTTCTGGGAGACGACGCGGAAGGTCGCGCGCACGCGGTCGATGTGGCCGTCGCCGTCGGCCACGGTGATCGGCAGGACCCAGTCGCCCGGCGCGGCGAAGTCGACGGAGACCGTCCACTGGGTCCCGTCCGAGCGCGTGGGCCAGACGTCGGGGAAGAACGCGTGGCCGATCGCCGAGGCCGGCGGGACCGCGGCGTCGAACGTCAGCATCAGCGGGTACGTCGGCATCTCCGCCTCGGCCGTCTCGTCGACGGCGGCGTCCTCGTCGTCGACCACGAACCCCGGCCCGGTCCGGACCTCGAGCGACATCCGCGTGCGCCCCGGCGTCGACGGCCAGGCGAAGTTGCTGTTGGAGAACGGCGAGAACTCGAGCACGTACAGGCCGTCGTCGGTCTCGATCGGCCGGCCCGCGACGACGTAGTTCACCATCCCGCCCGGCTCCCCCGACTGGCCCGGCCGCGACTCCGGCGGGGCGCACCCGCCCGCGACCAGCAGCGCCACGACTGTCCATCCCATGAGTCCGCCGACGACGTTCGACATACGACCTCCTGGCCGAAAGCGTAGACCCGCGCCCGCTGCCGACCACCGCAGCGCTTGCGCGGGCCGGCCCCGCCGCCGGTACGATTTGCTCGGGCGCGCCGCGCAGCGGGCGAGCGGACGTCGACGTGTCCTCAGAGACAGATAACCACCGGAGCGCCGAGCGACGCGCCTCATCCTGACCGGCCTCCGCGCGACCGAGCTTCGAACACCTGTCCATCAGGACATGTCTCCGCCCGCCGGCGACCGCCGGCCCCGCAGCGGCTTCAGCCGAACCCATGTCCCAAAGGACACGTATTCGCGGGCGACCCGAGCGAGCGGACGAGCGGCATTATTATTATGATTAAAACATGTCCTTCAGGACATATCGCCAGCGCTCGCGGCCGCCCGCGCCTCACGTGATGTCGTGCTTCTTCAGCAGCCGCTTGAGCTGGTCGCGGCTGCGCAGCCCGAGCTCGCGCCAGGCCCGGTCGCGCACGCCGCCGACGCGGGCCAGGGCGGCGACGATCTGCTCGCGCGACAGCTCGCGCGGGTCGGTCGAGTCGGCGGTCGGGGCCGGCGTCGACGCGGCGGGGCGGGCGACGAAGTCGTCGGGCAGGTCGAGCAGCGAGCTCGAGCTGGTGGCGATGGCCCGCCACAGCAGCTCGGTGAGCTCGCGGGTCTGGGCGGTGAAGCGGTGGCGGGCCAGCGCGGCGACCAGGCGCGGGCTGAGCTGCGGCTCGCCGGCGACGAAGAAGCGCTCGGCGATCGTCGGGTCGCGCGCCGCGAACCCGCGCAGCAGGTGCCGCGCCACCAGCAGCACGTCCTCCGGCCGCTCGTCGAAGCCCGGCACGCGCACGCGGTGGGTGAAGCGGGCCAAGAAGTCGTGCTTGAGCTCGCCGGGCTCGCGGTTGGTGGCCGCCAGGACCCGCACGTCGGTCGCCCGCATCGACGAGTCGCCCAGGCGCTGGTACTCGCCGCTGTCCATCACCCGCAGCAGGCTCGCCTGCAGCGTCTCCGACAGCTCGCCGATCTCGTCGAGGAACAGCGACGAGCGGTCGGCGTCGCCGAACAGGCCGCTGCGATCGGGCGTCCCGGGGACGGGGTAATCCTTGAGGTTGCCGAACAGCTCGGCGTCGATCAGCCGCTCGGGGATCGTCGCCGCGTTGCGAGCGATCAGCGGCCGCGCCCCGCGGCTCGAGGCGGCGTGGATCGCCCGCACCACCAGCTCCTTGCCCGCCCCGCTCGGCCCCTCGACCAGCACGTGGCCGTCGCGCTGGGCCAGGAACAGGATCTGCTGCCGCAGCAGCCACGCCGCCGGCGACTCGCCGACCAGCCCGAACCGGTCCGCGGTGCCGAACGGGAACGGGTCGGGCCAGGGCCCCGGCCGCGGCCAGTCGAGCGGCCGCCGCGTCGCCTGCAGCATGAACCGCCCCACCGCCTCGATCGTGTCGCCGGGCAGGACCGTGGCGCCGCGCGTCGGCTGGTCGTTGATCCGCAGCTCGCCCTTGCCGATGCCCTCGATCGCCAGCTCGTCGCCCTGCTCGACGGTGATGCGGATCTGCCAGCGCGACACCCGGGCCGACTGGAACGGCCCGCGATCCTCGCTGGCGAACGGCCGCAGCCGCCTCAGCGTCAGCGGCAACGACCCGTCCTCGTAGCTCTCGACCGCCCGCCCCAGCGTGAAGCTCATCCCGCGCGCCGTGGGCGGCAACACCACCACCTCGCCGACCCGGTCCGGTTCGTCGTGCGACCACAACACCACCAGAGCCGGCGCGAACCGCTGCGGCGCCGTGAAGTCACGGTCGTAGGTGGTCTCCGCCGTCTCCGACAGCGTCGACTCGTCCGGTTGTCGCCGACCCTGCATGCTCGTCGGCCGAAGTTATGCAGTTCGCCCGCCCGACACCAGAGGGAAGCGTCCTTCGGGCTCCTGCGCGATTTCGCGCAAACAGGGCCTGAGGCCCGAAAACGCCGGCGCAGGCCGATCTTGAGCGCGAGCCCGATTTTCTCCGCGCAGCGTCCCGTCGCCGCACGCCGCCAGCCCCGCCGCGGCCGCGGTGCTCTTCCACGAGGCCGGACGATCGTCCTCCTCGCACCAGGAGTCCTCGTCGGCGCCGGCCGCCGCTTCGCCGCAGGTCCTGTCGAGGATCCGCGCCCGCTCGCCAGGGTCCGCCGAGTCGCGATCGCTTCGCCACGGACCCGCGAAGAATTCGCGCCACCCGTGCCTCACAGATCCGCCGCGAGCGATCGGTTCGCCATCGACGCGTCACGCCGCCGGCCCTGTCGACGATTCGCGCCAGGAGGATTCGCGCCCCTGCCGTCGCGCCTCGCGGGCCGCCGCTTCACGCCGCAGGTCCTGTCATTCGCGCCCGCTCGCTCGCGTCCGCCGCGAGCCACGCGTTCGCGATCGACCCCACCCCGAGGATTCGCGCCCCCGTGTCGTCGCGCCGCGGCCGCTGCCTCCCACCGCAGGTCCTGTCATTCGCGCCCGCTCACCCGCGTCCGCCGCGAGCCATTCGTTCGCCATGGACCCGCCCCGCGCTGCGCTCGACGAGGAGTCGATCCATCCGACGATTGCTCGGCAGCCCTGCGCGCAACGGGTATTGAACGGATCGTCTCTTCGCTGTCTTGACCTTGACCTTGGGTCAACGTTCATGCTTACACGTGGACACCACGAACTGTCCTGCCATCGTCGATGCGGTCCGCGAGACCGCCGCCATTTACCGACAGCGAGTCCTCCGAGCCGATGAGCAACCGCGTCACGATCAGCCAGGCGGCGGCGTTCGCCGGTGTCACGGTGAAGACCGTGCGGCACTACCACAAGCACGGACTCGTCGAGGAACCCCGGCGTGACGGCTCCGGCTACCGGCGATACGGCCCTGCCGAGCTGCTCCGGCTGGTCCAGGTCCGGACGCTGGCCGCCGCCGGCGTGCCGCTGGCCGAGATCGGGCCGATGCTGGACGCCGACGCCGCGCAGTTCGCCGCCGCCATCGCCGACGTCCAGCGGCGCCTCACCGAGCGGATCGACGACCTGATGGCCCGACGCGCCATGCTGCACCGACTCGCCGGCGGCGCCGGGGTCCTGCTGCCCGACCGGGCACGTGCGTTCCTGGACCGGCTGCCCGACTTCGGGCTGAGCGCCGAGACCATCGCGGACATCCGGGACGGCTTGGTGCTGGCCAGGGCGCTGGTCCCGGAGGGCTTCGACGACTACCTCACCGAGGTCGAGCGCGCCCTCGGCGACGCCAAGTTCGTCGAGTTGTCCAAGCGCGCCCTGGAGGCCGCGGCCTGGGCACCGGACGATCCGCGCATCGAGGAGCTCGCGACCGCCACGGTCGATCACTTCCTCGCCAA
This sequence comes from Nannocystis punicea, assembly GCF_026965555.1. Classification (GTDB taxonomy): domain Bacteria; phylum Myxococcota_A; class Polyangia; order Nannocystales; family Nannocystaceae; genus Nannocystis; species Nannocystis punicea. Next base: position 10,424,215 of record NZ_CP114040.1, read on the forward strand.
CCCTGGGCTGCTGGCGATCCTGACCAGCTTCCAGGGCCACAGCGACGACGCCGACGCCCGCTACGGGATGATCCGCCGCTACGGGCCCGACCAGGCGCTGGCCTGGGCGAGGCTGACGAAGCTGGTCGAGAACAAACTCCGCGCCGCGGGCGTGCCCATTCCAGATCCATGACGGCGAGGCCTCGCATTCGCGGGTCCGTGTCGATCGGTTCGATTCCTCGGCCCGGCTCGGCGCCATCGCCTGGACGAGGCGCCACGCCGAGCGTGGTCCCTTCATTGTTCGCTCGAGCCCGTCCGCATTCGGGATCACGAACCGCGCAAAAAATCGCGGTTTGACCTTGACCCGAGGTCAAGGTGCACGCTCGCGTCATGAACGACCCCGCGTTGACGATTCCCATCCCGCACGGCCTCCCCATGGAGCGCGATGCAGGCCCCTTCGATCCGCCGCGCCCGATCACCCGGCTGCGCCAGGCTCGCCCTGTCAGTCCCATGATCTTCCCCGACGGTCACGAGGGCTGGCTCGTCACCGGCCACGACGCGGTCCGCCAGCTCATGGCCGACACCCGGTTCAGCTCTCGCCAGGACCTCGGCGTTCTCCACGTGCCGTACGAGGTCCCCGGCATGCCCGCCATGACCGAACCATCCCCGCAGGTGCCGGGCCTGTTCATCGCCATGGACCCGCCGGACCACACCCGGCTGCGGAGCCGGCTCACCGGCGCCTTCACCGTCAAGCGCATGCAAATGCTCGAAGAGCAGATCCTCGCCATCGCGGAGCGACAACTGGACGAACTGGCGCGCCTCACCCCGCCGGTCGACCTGGTCCAGGAGTTCGCGCTGCCGGTGCCCTCGCTGGTGATCTGCGAACTGCTCGGTGTCCCCTACGCCGATCGGGGGAACTTCCAGGTCAACTCCGCCAGGTTCCTGGAGAAGGACATTCCGCTCGACGAGAAGATGGCCGCGTACGGAGCACTGACCACATACCTCTCCGAACTCGTCACGCGCAAACGCGCCGTCCCCGGCGACGACATCCTGTCCGACCTGGCCCGCCACGACGACCTCACCGTCGAGGAGCTGACCGGCATCGCCTTCCTGCTGCTGCTCGCAGGTCACGAGACCACCGCCAACATGCTGGCGCTCGGCACCTTCGCGCTCCTGGAGCACCCCGATCAGCTCGCCGAACTGCGCGCTCGTCCGGAGCTGCTCCCCGACGCCGTCGAGGAGCTCATGCGCTACCTGTCCGTCGTCGACATCCTCTATCGCTACGCCACGGAGGACCTCGAACTCGGCGGCGAAACGATCCGCAAGGGCTCGACCGTTGTCGTCTCGATGCTGGCCGCCAACCGTGACCCCCGGCGCTTCGACGACCCCGACACTCTGGACATCCAACGCAAGGCCCGCGGTCACCTGGCCTTCGGCCACGGCTTCCACCACTGCCTCGGCAACCAACTGGCCCGCATCGAGATGCGTGCCGGGTTCGCGGCGCTGCTGCGTCGCTTCCCGACCCTCGAGCTCGCCGTCCCCGCCGGCGAGGTGAAACTCAGGACCAACATGCAGATCTACGGCGTCCACGAACTGCCGGTCACCTGGACGCAAACGGCCCGCTGAACCGTCGGCCGAGCGCGTGACCTCGTGGGGGGAGCGCGCCTTCGACCCCCGCCTCACGGTGCAGCAGGCGACATGCACGCCCGCGTGCCGACCGCCGCACGACGGCAGTCCGCTCAACCTCGCCGCGCGGCTCGTCGGCGGCGACCGGGACGGACGACACCGACGGCGGCCCTTCGGTCGCCCTTGCCGGACCGACGTCCATCACCCGCGCGCGCCCGTCGTCGCCGACCCTCACGTCGTCGGACCTGAAGTCGCGACGCACGAGCCCGGCCGCGTGCACCGCCGACGCTCTCCGACCTGCCTGAAAGAACAGGCCGACGCTCGCCTCGAACCCGCCCTCGCGCCGGCGCACCGCCGTCTCCTCGCGCAGCTCCATCGCCCGGAACACCGACCTCCGCAGCGCGCTCGCGTCGAAGCTCTGGACCCCGGTCGGGCGCGACATCTCGGCCAGCGCCTTGACCTCGCGGATGAAGCGACCGATCACCGCCGTGTTGCGATCGCCGTGCACCCTCTTCGGCGCCCGGTCGAGCTGGCCGTCGTACGCCGCGCGCATCACCCCCATCCCGCCCGGGCCGAGCAGGCGCAGCAGGCGGAAGCGGCCGAACTTCCGGGCCTCGCCGCCGCCCGGCGCCTCGCGCTCGCCGGGGCCGTCGTCGTCGGGGACGTCGGTCGAGAGCCGATCCGGCGCCCCGGAGCCCCGCTCGATCATGCTCCCGAAGGTCCCGAGCTCCCGCACCGGCGAGGCACGCCAACGCCCCGCAGACCCCACCAGCCCGCCGTCGGGCGCGCTCGCACGCCCGCTGACGCGCCCGCCCGCGTGGACGCCCCTCCGGAGGCGCCTGTCCCTCGAGACATGCGAGTTCCGGCCGCGCCTCGAGCCGCCTGTCTTTCGGGACATCCCATAGGACGCCCCTGGGGCCGCGTCCGCGCCGGGCCGCTTCGAACATGTCGCTCGGGACATGTCTGTGTTGCCATCCCGCGGGCCGGACCGCCGCGCTCGCCGCCGCCCGATCGCCGCCCTGCCCCCTCGCCCGGCGCGGGCGCTCGCCCACGCGCCGCGCCGCCGGGCCGCGCGCCAGCGACTGTCTCTTCAGCCATGTTCTTGTCGACATCCGCGGACTCCCCTCTGTAACGCGAACGACCCGGAGCGCAGGGGCGCCCCGGGGTCCTGGAAGGCCGTCCGACGGCCGCGGCGCCGGTTCCCTGGCGCGGACGCGGCGGCCGCACGAGCGGCCGGCAGACCGGCGCTCAGTCGTGGACGTCGAGCCAGAAGCACACGTCGACGTCGACGAACACCAGCTTCCCGCCGCTGTCGTCGTCGTCGTCGTCGTCGTCCTTGTCGTCGTCGTCCTTGTCGTCGTACTTGTCGTCGTCGTCGTCGTCGTCGTACTCGTCGTCGTCGTCGTCGTACTCGTCGTCGTCGTCGTACTTGTCGTCGTACTTGTCGTCGTACTCGTCGTCGTCGTCGTACTCGTCGTCGTACTTGTCGTCGTACTTGTCGTCGTCCCAGCGCGCGCCCTCGCTGCAGAACGCCGCGCCGGCGCCCTCGCACTGGCTGCGACAGGTCGCCTCGCGCTCGGCCTGACAGGCCTGCAGCGCCGCGGCCGAGCGCGTCCGGTCGCCGAGCTCCTGGAGGCACAGCGGCGTCACGGCCTCCGCCGTGCAGTTCGTCAGGCACTGCGGGCCCTGCTGGAGATCGCACTGGTAGTCGCGATGGGCTGGCAGCTGGACCTCGACGCAGATCAGCATCTCGAGCTTCTTGTCGCCGTCGTCGCAGCTGTCGCCCCAGCAGAGCTCGGCCGTGGGCGCCGGGGTGGCCAGCGGCCGGGCAGCGCTCGCGAACGGGAGGGTGAACGCGAGGAGCGGCGCGACCAGCAAGATCTTGCGCATCATGTTCGATCCTTTCGAAGCGGCGCCGGGGTGCATTCCGTCGCCGCCCCGAATCGTACTTCCGCGATCCTGCGGTGCAACTCGGTGATGTCGACAGTCGCACGAGCTATCATGGTGATCACAATCCAGGGAACATTCGCGGGACGTCGTCGGGCGGCGAAGACGGGGCCGCCGGGGGCGTCGATACGACGCCCCCGGCCCAGCTCCGTCCGCAGCGCCCTGCGGCTTCGATGATTCGCCCCGAATCGCGGGAGTCGACCTCCCGCCCCGCCGCGCGCCCGGGAGAGCCCCGGGACCCCCGACCTGTCCGTACTCCCCAGAACGTCAGGTCGCACCGGTCCCGGAGCCGCCCGCGACGGCCCCGTCGTCCGCGTGCAGGACGCGGGCCCGTCACGTGCGTGCGGCGGTTCCGGGGCGATTAACCGGCGTCGATGCCGACGCCGATGCACGCGAGAATATCGACGAATGCCACCTCCTTGCCGCGCTCGCAGAACGCGGCCCCGCCCGCGTCGCACTCGCTGCGGCACACGGCGACGCTGTCGGCCTCGCAGGCCGCCAGCGCCCGCGGGGTCGCCCGATCGCCCACCTCCGACAGGCACGCCGGCCCGACCGCGTCGAACGTACACGCGGCCAGGCACGCCGGCCCCTTCCGCACCTCGCAGTCGCGGTGATCCTCGCCGAGGAGCACCCCCCCGCACAGGGCGAGGTCGAGCTCGAAGTCCCTCTCGCTCGCCGCGAAATCCTCGTCGTCGTCGCAATCACCCGGGCACCACGACGTCTCGGGATCCTCCGCCTTCAGCGGCTGGGCCGCCGTCGATTGCAGCAGCACGAACGGCGACGCGAACGCAAACGTAGTCGTTAACATCATGGCAGAACGAAGCATTTCGGCCCTCCGGTCGCCGGCCATCCGCCGGGACGCACGGACCGAATATTTCGTCGACCCCCTCGGGCCGCCACGAGACACTGTGGAGAGGCGCAAGCCGGAGGCGACGCGCGCGCGCCACGAAAGCCCGCAAACACCCGTCCATCCCCCGCAGAACGCCGTTATTCACGGGCGCGGCGGGCTCCGGACGGCGGCCCGACCGCCCGTGCGGGTCTCCACAATCGCTCGCCGCGAAATCTCAGGTGCCGTCCATCGCCTACATCGGCGACGGCGACAGGTCTATACAATCGCCGACCCGACCGCCGCGGCTAACTCCGCAGGATCGTTGCGGCGACGTCTCGAGGCGAGACCGGCGCCGGAGCCGGCCGCGCACCCGCAGGGCCCGGGCGGCGGCCTCCTCGCCGCTCTCCGCTATTTGTCGAGGGAGATGGACCCGACATCGAACACCTCGCCGCGCCTCATCTCGATCCCGAGGTCGGAGCCCATGGTGATCCGCCACTTGCCCTCGGACTTGAGGGCGATGCCGTAGGCGCCGAGCGGCACCGCGTCGAACTTCCACTCGCCCTGGTCGTCGGTCTTGCCGGCGAACTTGACCGAGCTGTCGGCGCACGGCGTCTTCGTGAACATCAGCTTCGGGCTGGGGCACAGCTCCACCTCGACCCCGACCACCGGCCCACCGCCGCGCAACAGCTTGCCCTTGAGCCCGCCCGTCTGGACGGGCCCGGTCGCCGGCAGCACGGCCGGACCCGCGCCGGCGACGGCCACGCCGACCACCTCGCCCGACAGCTCCGGCACCGACCCCGACGGCCACTCCACCTTCACGTCGCCCGGCCCGAGGATCGTCACCCCGATCTCGCCACCGACCCACACTCGCCCCGACGCATCGACCGCCAGCGCCCGCACGCCCTCGGACATGTAGTCCTTCTTCCGCCACACCTTGGTGGCCTTCGGCGTCGAGATCACGAGGTCGAACAGGTTGCGCGCCGCGAACGTGCCATCTGTCCCGAGGGCCAGGTCGCTGTAGGACGGGACGCTGCCGCCGCCGATCTTCACCGCCTCCGCGTCGGCCGCCCCCGGCCCGAGTTTGATCAATGCCGCCGAGGCCAATGCGTAGACCGTGCCGTCGGCGGCGCGCCCGACCCCCTCCATGAACAGCGGGTCCTTGATCTTGCCGAGGTCGAGGGTGCTCCAGGCGCCCCTGTCCTTGACATGGACGCGGTTCGACGAGGCGATCCACACCTTGCCCTCGCGGTCGACGGCGATCCCGTCGAGGATGTCGTCGCCGGCCCCGATCGCCGGCTTCTCCTCGCGCGTCCACGCCTTGCCGTCCCAGTGCGACACGCCGCCGAAGCCCGCGACCCACAGGTCATCGTCGGCGACCACGAAGAAGTCGTCGATCGTGCCGGTCTCGCGGAAGTCGCCGCGCACGACCTCTTTAAAACCGTCGGCGTCGAGCTTGGGCAGCTTGTAGATCGTCTCGAACCCGAGCACCCACAGCGCCCCGTCGGCGGCGATGTGGAGGTTCTTGATCAGCTCGTCCGGCCCGTCCTTGAGCGGCACGAACTCGCCGCCGTCGAGCCGCACGATCCCCTTCTTGTCGACCGCGAAGAACGCCGGGCCCGCGGCCTGCGACACCACCGGGGGAGGCGCCGCCGGCTCGCTCGGCGCCGCGACCAGGGCCGCCTCGGGCACGTGCGGCTTCGGCTCGGTCTTCGCCTCGGTCTTCACCGGCTTCATCTCGGGCGCCAGGGGCGGCGCCACCGGGTTCTCCTGCGCCTCCGGCTTCGCCACGATCGGCGGGCTCGTGGTCTCGCCGCAGGCGACCGCGAGCGACCCGAACAACAGCGCGAGGGACCGGGGGGCGGGCTGCATCGCGCGCGAGCGTGCCACGAGGGCGCCCGCCGCGAGAAGCCCCGGGCGAGACAGTCGCCTCCGGCGCCCGCCTGCGCGTGATCGCCACCGAAGTGGACTGTGCCCCGCAGATGTGCGCCGACGTCCTGCAGCGCATCGCTGACGGCACCCCGTTCTCGGCCACCTTCGAGCTCACCGCCGACGAGGACGTGCCGCTGCGCCTGCTCGCGCTGGCGGACGAACAGCGCCGGCGTGGACATGTCCCTTCAGACATGTCCCGACAATCGGCTCACTTGCGCAGCACCAGCGAGTCGTAGAGCACCGGGCCTTCGGCCTGCAGGCCGTCGAACCACTGGAAGAACTTCGGCAGCATCGCCTTCTGGTCGGGCGTCAGGTAGTCGAAGTTGGACCCGCGGTCGTTGACCTCCCAGAACTCGGGCGTGTCGAGGTTGGCCAGCTCGATCCACATCGAGCGCAGGCGGCGGGGGTCCTCCAGGCGCATGTCCTCGGCGATCCGGCGCGCCAGGGAGGTCGCGCCGTACACCAGGTAGTGGGTGGCCAGCTTGATCTGGGCCTTCCGCACCCCGCGCAGCGTCTTGGCCTTGTCGCTCGACTCGGTCGCGTCGTCGACCGCGAGGAAGATCTTCAGCAGGTCGTCGTGGCACTCGCTGCTGAGCTGGAACGCCCGCTGGCACATCGTGCCGATGTCGTGGGCGATCACCTCGGCGACGAACGCCATGTTGCGCTGGAACGCGACCCCCGAGTAGTAGCGCATGCGGTGCGCGATCTCGACGGCGCGGTCGGCCAGCGTCTTGTCGCGGTCGATCACCGTCGGCTTCGAGCGCTTGCCGATCTCGAGCACCGTCTCGCCGAGCTGGCGGTACTGGTGGAGGATGTTGTACGCGGTGCGGATGTCCGACGCGTTGAGGGTGGCGCGCAGGTAGGTGTTGAAGAACTTGATCGTCAGGTCGAGCGCGCGCAGGTCGCCGTAGACCGAGGCGGCCTCGCCGAGGCGGCGGGTGTTGATGGCGAGCAGGTAGCAGATGTCCTTGATCTGCGACTGGCCCTCGGTGAACAGCATCTGGTACTGGCGCAGGACCTTCCACTCGAGCCAGGTCCGGCGGTGGCGGAGGTCGGTGATCGCCTCCGGGGACAGCGACACGAAGTCGGGGCTCTGGCGGTCCGGGATCTTGAACCACTCGAGCACCATGCCGTTCTTCATCTCGCCGTACTCGACGCAGAACTCGCGCAGGGCGTCGATCGTCGTCGAGACGATGTTCTTGTCCTTCTGCTGCAGCGCGTTGAGGCCGATGTTGGTCAGGTGCTCGACCGCCTCGACCGCGCTGCGCTGGCGCTGCTCGATGCTGATCGACTGGCGGCCGAGCTTGGTGGTGCAGGCGTCGAGCCCGTTGGTCTTGATCCGGCCGATGATCTTGTTCGGGTCGAGGAAGTCGAACACGTACGCGAAGTACGGGAACAGCAGCAGCAGGCTGGTCGTCATCAGCATCATGGAGAACATCACGTCCCAGCGCGGGCCGGCGTAGTCGGCCCCGTCGAGCGAGAAGTTCACCCACACCACGAACAGCGTCGACACCACGAAGAAGCCGAGCACCAGCATGTTGGTGCGCGCGCGGAAGAACAGCACCGTGATGTGCGGCGTGAACCGGGTCGCCGCCAGCTGCACGATGATGCTCGAGACGGTCAGCGCCAGGCCGAGGACCGCCGCCATCACCTCGCCGAGGCCGCCGACGGTGTTCTGCGCCTTCTCGAGGTCCTGGTGGATCAGGCGGTCGACGAGGCTCAGCTCGTCGGTGCCGGTGTACGACAGGACGTTGAGCCAGAACGACAGCAGGTAGAAGACCACGACCACCGCGCCGATCATCAGCAGCGGCATCGACCAGGTCTTGAGGGCCAGGCGGTACTGCCCGCGGGCCTGCTGCCGGCGCCGGATCTCCGCCTCGCGCGCCTGGCCGTCGAGCGGCAGCCGGCGGAGGATCATCGACCGACTGGCGTGCATCGTGTCGTCGAGCTTCTCCTCGCGCGTGACCGCGGTCGGCGACACGCTCGGCTCCTGCGGCCGCTGCGGCGGCTGCGGCCCCTGCGCTGCCTTGGGCTCGTCGTCCACGGGCGCCACGGTAGCAGAGGTCGAGCCGCCGGGGTTAGAGTGCCCCGGCCATGCTGCTCGCCATCGACGTGGGCAATTCCAACACATCCATCGGGGTGTTCGCGGGGGCCGAGCTGCGATGCGAGCTGCGCCTCGCCACCCAGCGCAACTGGACCCGCGACGAGCTCGCGGTCGCCGTCGAGCGCGTGCTTGCGCTCGTCGGCATCCGCTTCGCCGACCTGCGCGACGCGGTGATCGCCAGCGTGGTCCCTCCGGTCGTCGGGCCGCTCCTGCGGGCCCTCTCGCACTACGCGGGGCTCGGCGCGCTGGTCGTCGAGCCGGGCTTGCCGACCGGCATGCCGATCCTCTACGACCCGCCGCACGAGGTCGGCGCCGACCGGATCGTCGCCGCCGTGGCCGCCCACCGCCGCTACGGCGCGCGCGGCACCGCGGGCGCTTCCGAGCCGGCCCGCGGCGTCCTCGTCGTCGACTTCGGCACCGCCACGACCTTCGACGTCGTCACGCCTGCGCCCGAGTACCTCGGCGGCGTCATCGCCCCCGGGATCGGCATCAGCGCCGACGCCCTGTTCGCCCGCGCCGCCAAGCTCCCGCGCGTCGACATCGCCCGGCCCGCCCGCGTCATCGGCACCAACACGATCATGGCCGTGCAGTCCGGACTCTTGTACGGCTACGTCGGATTGGTCGAGGGCATGATCCGGCGGATCCGCGACGAGCTCGATCACCCCGTCACGGTCGTCGCCACCGGCGGCTTCGCCCCCGACGTCGCCCGCGAGACCGACGTGATCGACGTCGTCGACGACGCCCTCGTGCTCGAGGGCCTGCGCCTCATCCACGCCCTCCACCGCCCGCCCGCGGTCTGACGCAAACATCCTCGACGGCCGCGCTGAAGGCCCTCCGTGAAGCCCGGCGCCGCCTCCGCGCGCCCGCCCCGGCTGCATGTGGTACGGTTCGAGCCATGGAGGCCGCGCGCAAGCTCAAGACCTACGAGGATCTCCTGGCGGTCCCCGAAGACGTGCACGCCGAGCTGCACGCCGGCGAGATCGTCACGCAGCCGGGCGGCCTCTCCGATCACAGCCGCGTGCAGCGCAGCATGAGCCGCTTCATCGGCGGTCCTTTCGACGACGACACCGACGGCCCCGACGGCTGGTGGATCTTCACGGAGATGGACGTCCGATTCACGCGCCACGACGTCACCCGCCCCGACCTGGTCGGCTGGCGACGCTCGCGGCTCCCCTCGCCCGCCAACTTACGCCCGATCGACGTCGTGCCCGACTGGATCTGCGAGGTCCTCTCGCCCTCCAACGCCCGCAACGACCGCGTGTTCAAGGCCCGACTGTACGCAGAGCACGGCGTCCCCTACTACTGGCTGATCGACCCGGCCGAGCGGCTCCTCGAAGCATATGTCCTCAAGGACAGTCAGTGGGTAGTCGCCGGCGCCTGGGACGACACTGCGGTCGCCCGCGTCCCGCCGTTCCAGGACGTCGAGCTCCCGGTCGGCCGGCTGTTCCTCCCGCGGCCGACCACCTGACCTTTCGGCCATGTTGCACCCGCCCCTCAGCGACGCGCGCCTCGGCGCCCGCCTGCACAAGCTGGTCGGCCCCGGCGCCGGCCCGGCGCAACGCGAGCTGGCGGCCCGCGCCCTGATCCCCGCGCCGGGCAGCGACACCTGGCTGGCCCTCTATCACCTGTGGGCGCTCGATCACTCGCCGCACGCCGAGCTCGCCGGGCGCACCGCCGCCGAGCTCCCGGGCCCTGCGATCTTCGCCGCCCTCGCCGACCCGCTGCTGCCCGCGCCCGCGCTCGACTTCATGGCCCGGCGCCGCATCGATCGCGCCGACGAGCTCGCGGTGCTCGTGCGTCACCCGCAGGTCCACGCCGACACCCTCGCGCTGGTCGCTCGCTGCGGCCCGCCGCGCACCTGCGAGGCGATCGCCCTCGCGCACGCGCGCCTGTTGGCCGCGCCGGCGATCCTCGCGGCCCTGGCCCACAACCCGCGCTGTCCGAGCGCCGCCCTCCACGCCGCCGTCGAGCTCGGCGCCCGCGAGCGCGTGCCGGGCCTGCGCGGCCTGCATGGGGCCTTGCTCTCCGGACATGTCCCTCACGACAGGTCCGACGACCACGCCGCGCGCCAGCAGGCGGCCGTCCGCTCGCGCGCCGGCGAGGACCTGGCCGCCGCGCCGCCGCTGCCCGCCGATCCGCCCGACCAGGACGACGCCGATCTGCCGGCGCCGCTGGAGCCCGCGCCCGCCGCCGTCGTGCCCGTGCCCGTGCCCGCGCGACGCGTCGCGCCCTACGACGCCCGCGTCGCCGCCGTCCTCGATCCGGCCACCCCGCTGCCGCAGGCGATGAGCCTGCTGTGGCGCCTGCGTCGGCCCGACCTCCGCCGCGTCGCCGACGCGCGCCGCCTCCCGCGCCCGCTCGTCGCCGCCGCCCGCCGTAGGCTCGGTCAACCCTGAACGGCTCCGCCATGCCCCATCGCACCGCCCGATCCGCCTGTACCGCGGCCCTCCTCGCGCACCGGGCCGAACGCAGCGTGAATCATCGCGCCGCCCCCTCGACCGTCCCCCTGCTCACCACCTCCGCGGTGAACGCTCGCCTCGCCCCCTCACACCTCATCCCTCGCCCGGCCCGGAGGCGCGGCCCATGAACCGACTCCGCACCGCGCTCGCGCGCTGGGGCGGCGCGCTCCTCCACCCGCGAGCGACAGCCGCCTCGCTGGCGCCCGAGGACGGCGCGCGCGACGGCCTCCTCTTCATCCTCCTGTTCGCCGCCGGCGCCCACCTCCTGCCGATCGGCGACGCGGTGGCCGACTTCACCGCCATGGCCGGGCTGGCCGCCCTGCCCACCTTGCTGTCGGGCTTCACCGTCCTGATCCCGTGGCTCGTCACGACCCTCGCGGTCGAGGCGATCCTCGGCCCGCAGCGGGCCCACCGGGCTGCCCTGTGCCTCCTGCCGATGTTGCTCGTGGTCGCGCTCGCCCGCCTCCTCGCCGGCGCCGGCCACCCGCTGCCTGTCCCGAAGTACAGCCTCGAGATCTTCGGCGCGGTCCTGGCGGCCGGCCTCGCGCTGTGGGTCCGCCCGGCGGTGTGCATGTCCCGAGAGACAGCCACGCCCGCGCCCCCCGGCCGCGCCGCCGTCGTCGTCGGCGCCCTCGTCGTCCTGCTGCCGCTCGTCAGCGCCGGGCGCGACGCCGCCGACCTGGCCGCGCACTGGCGCACCCTCGCGCCGGTGGCCGTCGGCGAGGGGGTGCCCGACTTCCACGCCGAGGACCTCGACGGCGGCGACTTCACCACCGCCGACCTGCGCGGCGGGGCCCGGCTGCTGGTCTTCTTCACCAGCTGGTGCGGCGTGTGCAGCGACGAGATGAGCAAGTACGCCGCGGTCCACCGCGAGCTCGGCGACCGCGGCTTCGCGGTGATCGGCGTCAATTGCGACCGCGAGGGCGACCAGAGGGCGATCGCCGCCCGCTACCGCGACGACAAGCAGCTGCCGTTCCGCATCGTCCTCGACCACGGCGCGATCGCCCGCGCCTTCCGCCTGTCCGTCTATCCTCACCTGGTGCTCGTCGACGCCCACGGGCAGATCCGCTGGGTCCACCAGGGCCGGGCGATGGACAGCACCCTGCGCGCCGCGATCGCTGCGGTCACCAGCCCCGCGCCATGACGATCCGCGCCCGCCTCGCCCCCTTGCTCCTCGCGTTCGCCTGCGCCCCGATCGACGACGCGGACGACGGCCTCGACCGCCACCCCGCGCTCGGGTCTTGCCCCGAGGACATGTCCTCGGGGACAGACGATGCGTTCGCCGACTGCGTCGACGAGTTCGTGCCCGAGGGCGGCGGCTGGGGCGACGAGTCGTTCCCCGAGATCGTCCTCGGCCCGCCCGAAGCCGGCGCGAACGGCAACGCCGGCCTCGACGTGCTGTCGCTCGGCTGCGGCGGCCAGATCACCGTCTACTTCGCCGGCGACGGCGTGGTCGACGGCCCCGGCCCCGACCTGCTCGTGTTCGAGAACCCGTTCGTGGTCGGCGACGGCACCTTCGCCGAGCCGGCGCGCGTGCTCGTCAGCGACGACGGCGTCGACTGGCGCGCTTTCGCCTGCGACCCGGTGGGTGACGATCTCCTGCGCGGCTGCGCCGGCGTCGCGCTGGTCCGCGCCAACTCCCAGAACGGCCTCGACCCTACCGACCCCGCCGAGGCCGGCGGCGACGCCTTCGATCTCGCCGAGGTCGGCCTCGCGCGCGCCCACTACGTCCGCCTCATCGACGTCGGCGACGAGTACGATCCGTCCGGCCAGTGGTGCACCGGTCGCAGCGGCGGCTTCGACCTCGACGCCCTGGCCGCCGTGCACGCGCCATGAGCTTCCACCTCTACAACCGTCACGCGCTGGCCCACGTCGGCAAGCGCTTCCCGGGCGCCACCGTCCTCGACCTGACCTCGCGCGGGCCTGACCCGTGGGTCAAGTTCAGCCCCTTCTACCCGCACGGCGGCATCCCGGTGCCCTTCACCCCCGGGCGCGCCGCCGCCTCGGTCGAGGGCGTGTGGCAGGCGCTCAAGGTGTTCGCCACCCAGGACGTCGACCCGAGCAAGCTCGACATCACCACCATGAAGGGCATCAAGCGCACGGTGCAGCGCCTCGGCACCTGCCTCGGCCACCGCGACGGCCTCGCCGGCACGCGCCTCCTGTCCTACGCCGAGGCCCGGCGGCAGATCTACCTGCCCACCTACCGCTGGGTCCTCGCGCACCACCTCGGCCCCCAGCTGCTCGAGCTGCAGCGCCTCGGCGCCGCCGGCCCGGTCGTCCTCCTCGACTACGAGACCAACCCCGACCCCGACGACCTCAGCCGCCCGCTGTCGCACGTCGGCCTCGTCATTCACCTGTTACAAGGGACATGGCCCGAAGGCCCTGTCTCTTCGGACTGAGCTTTCAAGACATGCCCGAACGGGCATGCCCTGAAGACCATATAGCAGCTGACCCGCCGCACCCCGTCGCCGTCCACGACGACCGACGATCCGCGCCGTCCCGACCCATCGCCAGGAGTGCACTGCAGTCAGGCGGCGCGACGGCGGTCGCCAGGTACGACGAGCCGAACGTGATTCAGCCGCGGCGCTCGCGGGGCATCGGCGCGTGACCGACGGTGCCGGGAACGGGGTCCCTCGCCGTGGACCGCGAGTCGGCCCGCTCGCTTCACCCGCCCGCCCCGAGCACGCGCGAGAGGCTGAGGTCCAGCTGGCTGCGGATCAGCCGCAGCACGCTGTGCGACTCCGACTCGGACAGCTTCAGCGACTGCACCAGCAGCGCGCGGGTCCGCAGGGCCAGATCCTCGCGCACGCGGACCAGCCGGCGCGCGGCGGTCGCCCGGTGGACCTTCTGCAGCGCCGCGATCTGGTCGATGCTGAGGCCGTCGAGCAGGTGCTGCCGCAGCAGGTTGCGCGCCTGCTCGTCGAGCTCGGCCAGGGCCGCGTGGAACGAGCGGCGGAACGCCTCGCCGTAGGTCGCCTTGAGGTGGGCCAGCTCGAGATCGCCGCCGACGCGCTCGTCGGCCAGCTCGAGATCGTCGGCCGACGTCTGCCGCGCCTCGCGGCCCGCCAGACGCCGCGCCTCGCGAGCGACCGCCACGTACAGCCACCCGGCCAGGTCGCCGCGCCCCGAGTACGTGGCCAGCCGCCGCGTCCCGCTCGCGTCGGCCACCAGCAAGCTGCCGGCGATCCGCTGCCGCGCGTCCGCCACGACGTCCGCCGTCAGCCCCGCGCGGGCCAGCCGCTCGGCCACCGGCGACAGATACGCCGCGTCGAAGCACTGCAGCGCCCGCGGGTCGCCCGCCAGACACGCCGCGACCAGGCACAGCTCCTCGGCCCGCAGCCTCGCCAGCGCGGCCAGCGGGTCGGCCTCCGCCGCGACCTTCTCGCCGAGGAACCGCCCGACCTCGTCCTCGCTCAGCGCGACCCCGGCGAAGCGACGCCGCGCGGCCGCGACGATCGCCGCCAGCGCGGACGACACCGCGGCCCGATCGACGACCTGCGCCGGGCTCGAGAGACACGAGAGGAACGAAGCCGCGAGGACGTCCGACAAGCGCGTGCAGTTTGTCACGGAACCTGCGCCGCCGGCAGCCGCGACTCGGCGCCCGACGCCGCCTCTCCCCGGTGGCGCCGCCCTTCCCGCGGCGCCAGGAAGATCCGCCATGAAGCCCAAGAACAACCCGCCCCCGAAACCCCAGCCGCCGCGGACCGACCGCCCGCTCGTCATCCGCACCGGCGTGCGCGCAGGCCCCTACGAATTCCTGTGAACGCCCCGCCTGCGCGACCCCGACCTCGACGCTCGGGGTCGCCGCACGACGTGCGAGCGGTGGGGTTCATCCTCGCGCACGCGCGGGCCGAGCGTCGCAAGACCATGTCCTCAAGGACATGTATTATCCGACATATCGTGATCGTCTCATCGCTCTGGCGCAGCGAGCCGCCGCGAGCCACCGCGCCGCTCGGGTCGACGTCCGAGAACATGTCCCGAAGGACATCTAAAAATTACCTCGATCGTCTTGTCGCTCTCGCGCAGAGAGCCACCGTGAAGCCGCCGCGCGCCAGCTCGGGGCCGCCTCCGGGCTCTCCGCGAACGTCTTCGCGGCCGCGCGCCCCAGTTCGAGCGCGCGCGGCAGCTCGCGCTGCGCGGCCCACGACGCGCGTGCCAGCGCGAATTGCAGGTGCGCCCGGTCGAGCGCGCCCGGCTCCGCCGCTCGCATCACCGCCTCGGCCCCCGTGAGCGTCCCCAGCGCCTGCGCGAGCGCCCCGCGACCCAGCTGCGCCTCGCCCAGGCCCGCGAGCGCCACACCGCGCAGCTCGGCGCGCCCGGCGTCGACCTCCGCGAGCGCCAGCGCCCGCGCGAAGCTGCTCTCGGCGGCCGCGAACTCGCCGCGAGTCAGCTCGGTCCGGCCGACGCGCGCCCACGTCTCGCCCACCTCCACGTGCTCACGCCCGTAGGCCGACTCGTAGATCGCCAGCGCCTCTCTAAAAAAGTGCCCGGCGGCCGCGTGAGCGTCGAGCGTCTCGCTCAGCGATCCCAGGTTGAAGCGCACGTCCGCCGCGTACGTGCTGCCCGCCCCGTGCAGCCGCTCGTGGATCGCCAGCGCTCGCACGTACTCCGCGTACGCAGCGGCGTGCGAGCCGCGGCGGGTGTGCAGATTGGCCAGGTCGATCAGGATCGTCGCCACCTCGCCGTCGTGCTCGCCGAAGCCGCGCCCGTAGATCGCCAGCGCTCGCTGCATCGCCGCGACGGCCGCCTCCTCGTCGCCCGCGGCCAGCTCCAGCTGCGCGCGCGCGCCGTCGATCGCCGCCCGTCGCACGTCGTCCGGCGCAGCGTCGAGTCGCGCCCACCACATCTCCAGCTGTCGCGTCCACAACCGACCACCCGCGACGTCGCCGCCTTTCACCGCCACCACGTCGACTAGCCCGCGCGCCGCCTCGGCCGCGATCTCGTAAGCTCCCGCAGCGCCGGCGAAGTGCAGCGCGTCGAGCAGTTGCTCCCGCGCCGCCGCGAAGTCGCTGCGGTGCAGCGCCACATCGGCCGCGGCGATCGCCGTCAACGCGCGCAGCTGCGGTCGATCCTTCGCTGCCGCCTGCGCCGCGCTCACCGCCGCCGCCGCCGCGTCGAGCCGGCCCGCCACCAGCGACAGACGCACCCGCAGCGTCGCGCGCCGCACCGCCGCCACCTCGGCCTGCTCCGCCGACGGCTCGCGCAGCTGCCCCGGCTCGCGGCACGACCCCGGCGGCCGCATCGCCACCACCGCCCCGCCGAGGCGCCCCAGAGTCGCCCCCGTGCCGAGCACCTCGAGCGTCGCGTCGAGCCCCGCCAGCAGCTCGTCCAGACAGCCGCGCAGCCGCGCGTGCACCTCGGCGTCCATCGTCCCGTCGACCGTCGCCAGAGCGCAGGCCTCGCGCCGCAGCCTCGCCCAACCCGCCGCGTACTCGTCGATCCGCCGGGCAGTCGCCGCGAAGCTCGCCTGCGCCAGGGCATCGCCGCTCGCCGCGATCTCCCGCGCCAGCGCCTCGCGCCGACCCGGGCTCCACACCGTCGCGATCGCGCCCGCCTCCGCAGTGCAGGCCACGATCGCCCCCTCCCGCGCCACCACGCGCCAGCCGAGTGCGAACGCCAGCGCCAGCGTCACCCCCAGCGCCAGCCCGCGTCGCAGCTGGCGTCGCCACGGATCGTCGCGCAGCGCCGCGAGCAACGCCGCCATCGTCGCGAAGCGCCGCTCCGGCTCGCGCGCCAGCCCGCGCCGCAGCGCCCGATAAACGAACCCCGGCACGCGAGCCCCCGCGCTCGGCGTCCGCACCCGCTCGTGGATCACCGCCTCCGCCAGCGCCAGCGGGCTCGCCGTCGTGAACGGATGCTCGCCGTACAGCGCCTCCCACAGCGCCACGCAGAACGCGAACTCGTCGCTGCGAGCGTCGACCGCCTGACCCAGCCACTGCTCCGGCGCCATGTAGCGCGGCGTCCCCGGCGTCGCCCCCGGACGCGTCAACGTCCGCCGCAGCGCCGCCGCCTCGACCGCTCCGGACGCCGCGCTCGCCTCGTCGTCCGCCTCTCCGCGCGCCAGCCCGAAGTCGACCACGCGCGGTCGCCCGTCACGACCGACGAGCACGTTGTCGGCTTTGAAGTCGCGGTGCACCAGCCCTGCCGCGTGCGCCGCCGCCAGGCCCTCGCCCGCGGCCAGGAACATCGCCACGACCTCGCGCCAGCCCCGCCGTCGCGCCGCCAGCCAGGCCACCAGCGTCTCGCCGTCGACCAGCTCCATCGCCAGCCACACGCGATCGTCCTGCACCCCCGCGTCGTGCACCGTCGCCACGTTCGGGTGGGCCAGCAGGGCCATCGCCTGGGCCTCTCGCACCATCCGCGCCCGCGCCAGCGGATCGGCGGCGATGCCCGGCGCGAGGAACTTGAGCGCGACGCGACGGCCGAGCTGCGGATCGTACGCGGCATGTACGACGCCCATGCCGCCGGCGCCGAGGCGCCCCAGCACCACGTAGCGACCGATCCGCTCGGGCACGCGCGTCTCGTCCGCGGGCCCCGGCGGCTCGGTGCCCGCCAGCGCCGTCGCGCCGCACGTCTGCCAGCCGCGCACGAACGTCGCCACCAGCTCGCGGCACTCGCCGCAGCGATCGATGTGCACCTCGACTCGCCGCCGCGTCGCCGTCGACGCCTCGCCCCCGCAGTACTCGACGACCTCGTCCTCGCTCAGACAACCCGCCGACGGCGCCGGCATCGAGTCGGGACTCGTGGAAAGATCCATGAGGATGAACCCCGCGGTCGAGGTCGCCGATGGTCGTCGCGCGCGCGCGGTCCGGTCAAGCCGACCGCGCGCCACACCGGGCGTCAGCAGTCACCGCAGCCGCAGACCCCCACCACGCACTGCCCGCCGCCGATCGGCGCAGTGTGACAGTACTGGTCCCAGAACCACGCGCACCCGTTCTGGTAGCAGATGTTCGGGCAGCCGCCGTCCTCCGCGGGGCGCGGGGTGAGGGTGAGGTCGTCGGTGACGAGCGCGTCGCCGCCGGCGATCTGCTGCTCGACCTGCGCGAGCAAGCCGGGCACCAGATCGAGCTCGACGAAGGCCGCGCGCGCCAGCTCCCATTCATCGCGCACCTCGTCGAACAGCGCGCGCGCGGCCGGTTCGTCGGTCCCTTCGAGGTGCACGACCGCGCTGCGTTCGCCGGCGCGGATCGTCAGCGGCGCCGGCTGCTGGTTGGCGTCGACCTCGAACTCGAGCGCGCGGCCCTGCCAGTCGAGCTGCAGGCGCACGACCCCGGGAGCCACGGTCTCCGCGACCAGGGCGCCCGGCCCGGCCGCCCCGCGCAGGACCACGCGCGCGCCGGCGGCCTCGCGCGTGATCGTGTAGTCGGTGACGCCGCGGGCCAGCACCACCGGCGCGGTCGCGGCCGCGACCTCGAGGACGGGCGCCGCCTCGCCGTGAGCGACGTCGACGGGTTCCTCGTCGCAGGCGACCGGGACGGCGACGGCGAGCAAGAGAGCAGGGAGGATTCGCAGGGTGAAAAACGACATGTTCGTGACCTCGATGGAGCCGGCGCCGGGCGCCGCGCCTCCTGCCTGGACGAGGCAGCGCGCGCGAGCAGGTCGCGCCCCCGCGGCGAAAAATCGCCGGCGAGCCAAATCCCGAGCCCGCCGCGCGCTCCCGCTCATCCTCCAAAGTTGTCCCCGAGGACAACTTTCCGAGGACCAGCGAGGCCGACCCATCACCGCGGCCAGACAAACCTGTCCCCGAGGACAGAATCATCACCCCGTGATCCCCGCCGCGATCATTCCCGGCGCCACGCCAAGGCAGTCAAAAAAACTGCCCCCCAAGACAGCTACCATCGCCGCCCCCGTCGGCTTACTCCCGCATCCATTCACCTGTCCCCGGGACATCCTCTCACGAGCCCTGTCGAAGACGACCGCGCCAACCATCGCCGCGCCCCCCGGACATTCGACAACCTGCCCCGAGGACAACCTCTCACTGTCGCCCCGCCGGCGCTCACTCCCTGTCGATCAAAATGTCCCAAAGGACAGCCGTTCACCGCCTCGCGCTCCCGCCCCTGGCGAGCACGTCGACCGCCGTGCTCGCCCCATCCGCCGCACGAGCGGGGTTAGCTGCGGCCGCGCAGGCGCTCGAGCGCCTGGACCAGCGACTCGAAGGCGATCCGCTCCGCCTCCGTCCGCGACAGCTCGCCGTCGATCTCGCAGATCGCAGCGCGCTCGTCGAAGCGCAGCCGCAGGTCGTCGCGCAGCGCGTCGTCGCGGACCTGCGCCAGCAGCGTCGCCGCCTGCCGAGCCCAGCGGCTCGGCCCCGTCCCCGCACTCGCAGCCTTCACGCACCCCTCTATGCCCCAGCCCTCGCCGCCTCGCCATCACCGAAGCGCGCGCCGTTTCGCGCCGCGCACATTCGCCCCGCGCGGGCCTGCGCATCACGTGTCCTTCAGGACATGTTCATATTCGCGTGTCGTCGAGCGCTCGCCCTCCAGGCTGGATCCTCCATGGCTATTTCTGTCCCAAAGGACACCCAGATCCCTCGCGCGCCGCCGGCACCGCCCCGGCCTGAAGAGGGTCGCGCCGTTCGGTCGGCGCCGGACCCGGCCGCGCCGTCTGCCCCCGCTCATCGGCGTCTCACACCGCCAGGGCGCCGTCGCCGGCCTCGCTCGAGGGATCGAGCCGCGCCCCGCGCTGCGGAACCATGCGGACCGCGCCGGCCGCCGTGAACGTCGCCGCGCGGCGTGCCCCTTCGTCGACCACATGCTCCAAGGGACAGGCCTCGCACCGCCGCCGCGCCCGCATCGTCGACCGCATGCCCCAAAGGACATGTCCGATCACGCCCCGCCGTGCTGCGCGCGGCCGAATCGGACCTGCCTTGAAAGACAGCCCTCACTCGCCGCTCACGGCGGCGGAGGCCCCTCGCAGATCCACTTGTGCAGCGCCCCGCAGCTCTCGTCGACCCAGCGCTCCTGGGTGTTGCCCTTCCCCTTCGACACCAGCGCCAGGCAGTCGGCGCCGCCGTCGCCGCTGCCCTTGTCGTCGGGTTGATTCGGGGCGAAGCGGCCGTCCCACTTGGGCACCTCCGAGCCGTCGAGCCAGCGCCAGCTGCCCTCCTGGTTGCCGTCGCCGTCCTGCGCGCCGAGGTACCACTGCCCGCTGTTCTCGGCCAGGTAGCTGACCAGCAGGTTGTGCTCGAGCCAGTCGTCGTCGATCGCCAGATCGAGCCCGCGCAGCTGGCAGTCGGCGCGCGCGTCGGCCCAGTTGTGGGCGCCGGTGCAGAACGCGTACAGGCGCCCGGCCGCGAGGATGTACGTGCACACGCCGCAGGCGATGTTGCTGCGCGGGTCGAACTCGTCGACCGATTGATCGCAGTCGTCGTCGACCACGTTGCACGTCTCCGGCTGGCCCGGGAACACCGCCGCGTCGGCGTCGTCGCAGTCGCCCGCCTGCGGCGAGAAGCCCGGGCCCGCGCACGCGGTCACCGGCTGCCCGTCGTCGCCGAAGCCGTCGCCGTCGTCGTCGACGTAGAGCGCCTCCGGCGTCGCGCACGGCTCGCCGGTCGTGTCCGGCTCGCCGGCGGTCGTGGTGGTGGTGGTGGTCGGCTCCGCGGTGGTGAGCCCGGTCGACGTCACCGCCGCCTCGGTCGTCTCCGCGGGGCCGCCGGTGGTCGTGGTCGTCGGCGCGATCGTGGTCGCCGGCGGCTCGCCGGTGGTCGTCGACGTGGATGTCTCTTGGGGCAGGTCGTCCGGCTGCGCCCCGAGGCCGCTGCCGTCGTAGGTGCACGCGAGCGACAGCGCCGCCGCCAGCGCGAGGACCTGCGTCCGTCGCGGGCCCGGCGCGCCGTTCATGGCAACGGGCCCTCGCAGATGAACTTGAGCCCGCCGTCGCACATGCTATCGGCCCACTTGCCCTTCTCGCCGAAGTAGCCGCCCACGCCGTTGTTGTCGACCAGGACCATGCAGTCCGCTTCTTCCCAGACGAGCCACTCCTGGTCGTCGGGCTGATTGTTGCCCCACCCGTCGCCGGCCACGTTGACGCCGTCGGACACCCACTTGAAGGTGCCCTCGGTCATGAGGTCATTGCCGCCGAGCCACCACAGGCCGGTGTCGCCGATCTCCTGCACCAGGAAGTCGTGCTCGGCGCCGCCGTCGTCCTTGGCCAGGTGCAGCCCGTGCCCGACGCAGAACTTCTCCGCCTGCTCCCACTCGAGCGAGTTGGTGCAGAAGTAGTAGAGGCTGTCCTCGCGCACGACGAAGCGGCAGCCGGCGCAACTCTCCGAGTTCTGCTCGGCGTCGTACTCGTCGAACATGCCGTCGCAGTCGTTGTCGAGGGTGTCGCACATCTCGATGATGCCGGGGTGCGAGTAGGCAGCCATGTCATTGCAATCGGTATTGTCCGGCACCCACCCCTGCTCGCCCTCGCAGACGAGCATGGGCATGTTGGGGTCGCCGTAATTGTCGTTGTCGAAGTCCTTGTAGGCCATCACCAGCGGGCAGCCGGTGGTCATGTCCGGCATGGTGGTGCTGGTCATCGGCTGCGTGGTGGTCTCGGGCTCGCCGGTGGTCGTCAGCGACGGCATCGAGGTCGGGTCGCCGCCCGGCCCGCCGGTGCCGTCGGTCATCGACTCCGAACCCGACACGCCGACCGTCTCGTCGCTCGTCGTCGCCGGCCCCGGCCCGGTGTCCGTCAGCGGCCCCGGCTCGGTGGTCGAGCCCGTCGTCGTCGTCGGCCCCGCGCCGGCGCCGGTCTGCGGCGTCTCGCCCAGCCCCGAGGCGTCGAACGTGCAGCCCGCGGCGAGCACGAGCAAGAAGACAGCGACCCTACGCATCGCTCCCCACTCTAGCCGGAACACCGCCCCGCCGGGCCGCCTGCACCCGCCGAAGCCTCACGCGCGCGGGCGCAAGCGCGCGCCGCGTTTGATACACTCGCGACATGCGCACGCGCCTCGCCCCCACGCTCGCAGCCCTGCTCGCTTGCACGCCCGTAACAACCGACGCGCCGCCCAGCCAACCCCCGTCCTCGCCCGCGCAATCGCCCGGCCTGCCGGCCACCTCGGCTCCCGCTCCGACGCCGACGCCAGCCCCTCAGCCCGCCCCCGAGTCCCTCGAGGAGCGCAACGTCTCGAAGTCCGCCGGCACCGCGGGCGGCGTGACAGTGCTGTGGCCGCGCATCATCCCGCGGGAGATCGTCGACGACAACCGCGGCCTCGCCTCGGCCCTGCAGCAGCAGATGAAGCGCATCGTCGAGAAGCACCTGCCCGGCCGCCCGATCGACTTCCGCCCCGAGCCGGAGCGGGTGTGCCCGAAGGAGGGCTGCGCGGGCGTGTCGGTCGGGCTGCTGCTGTCGCGCCAGAACCAGGGCTGCCTGGTCATCGCCCTGATCTCCCGCCCCGGCGTGTCGCCGACGAAGATCGTCCCCTGGGTCGGCAAGGTCCAGCTCCGCGCCGACACCGTCGGCTTCCGCGAGTGGCCCGAGTCGCAGATCACCGTCGACGACTACGTGCCCTGCAACTCGCTCCTCACCACGATGGACGCCCAGGAGCCGGCCATCGCCGCGGCCCTCCAGGCAGCCGCCCAGTAGATTTTTTCCGGAGGACCACGCCGCCTGTCTTCCGGGCCAGGCGGCGATCCGGTGACTCCGTTCGACATGTCTCTCCGGACATACGGCGTCTGACACCAGGCCGATGTCCGGGGAGCCGTCTCTCTCGGGGCGTACGGAGAACGAGGTTGCGGTGCGGCCGCGGGTCTGACGCGGCGCTCGTCGTCTCCGCCCCGCCCTCGGCGTCGCTCGCCGCACCAAGGATGTCTTCAGGACATGTCCCTCGCGCCATACTTCCCATCGCGCCGCAGGCCGCATGTCCCTCGGGACACCTCACCTGTCCCTCGCGCCATCTACCCGCCGCCCCGCCCCGGCCCTCGCCGCGGCCGGCGGTGCGACCGCGGGCGTGACGAGACGCTCGTCGTCTCGCTCCGGACCGGCTGTGCCCGCCAGGACCTCGTTCGCCGCGGCGCCCGACGCAGCTGCCGCCCGGTCGCGGGCCGCTGAAGCCGGGGCGACAACGTGCCACACTCGCCGCGCCGCATGTCGTCTCTCGAGCCCAAGCGCCGCGCGCTCCTGCGCTGGACCGCGGGGTACAGCCGCCCCGACTTCGCGGCCGACCTGCTCGCGGGCGCGACCACGGCGGTGCTGTTGGTCCCGCAGGCGATGGCCTACGCCATGCTCGCCGGTCTGCCGCCGATCACGGGCCTCTACGCCTCGCTCGCGCCGCCGCTGGTGTACGCGGTGCTCGGCACCTCGCGGCGTCTCGCGGTCGGGCCGGTCGCGCTCGACTCGCTGCTCACCGCGGCCGCTCTCGCGCCGCTCGCAGCCGGCGACGTCGCCACCTACGTCGCCGCCGCCGCCGCGCTGGCGATCCTCGCCGGCGCGTTTCAGGCCCTCACCGGCGCGCTGCGCCTCGGCTTCGTCGTCAACTTCCTCTCGCTGCCGGTGCTGCGCGGCTTCACCTCGGCCGCGGCGATCCTCATCATCGCCAGCCAGCTCGGGCCCTTGCTCGGCCTCAGGCTGCCGACCAGCGCCGGCATGTGGCCGCTGTTCGTCGCGCTCGGCGAGCAGCTGCGCGCCGTGCATCTGCCGACCCTCGCGCTCGGCCTCGGCGCGGTGGTCCTGCTCGTCGCGCTCGGCAAGTTCCGCGGCAAGGCGCTGCTCCTGGTCGTCCTCGCCACCCTCGCCGGCCACCTCTTCGCCCTCGACGCTCGCGGCCTGGCCTTGCTCGGTCCGGTGCCCTCGGGCCTGCCGGTGCCCGCGTGGCCGGCGGTCGACCGCGAGCTGCTGGTCAGCCTCGCCCCCGCCGCCGCGCTCATCGCCCTGATCTCCTTCATGGAGGCGTTCTCGTCCGGCCTCGCGGTCGCGCGCCGCGGCGAGGTCGTCGAGCCCGATCAAGAGCTGCTCGCGCTCGGCTTCTCCAACATCGCCGCCGGCCTCGCGCGCGGCTACCCGATCGCCGGCGGCCTCTCGCGCACCGCCGTCAACGCCCAGGCCGGCGCCCGCAGCCCGCTCGCCGGCGTCGTCACGGCCGCGATCGTCGCCCTCACCCTCGCCCTGTTCGCCCCGCTGCTCGCCACCCTGCCGCGCGCGGTGCTGTCGGCGATCATCGTCGTCGCCGTCGCGCGCCTGGTCGACCTCGCGTTCGTGCGCGAGCTCCGGCGCACCCGCCCGCGCGAGCTCGTGCCGCTGGCGATCACCTTCGCCGCCACCCTCGCGCTCGGCGTCGGCCTCGGCCTCGCGTTCGGCGTCGGCGCGTCGCTGCTGCTGTTCGTCCTCCGGACCACGCGCCCGCACACCGCCGTGCTCGGCCGCCTGCCCGGCACCCAGGTCTACCGCAACGTCCTCCGCTTCCCCGACGCCGAGACGGTCCCCGGCGTCGTCATCGTCCGCCTCGACGCCCCGCTGTACTTCGCCAACGCGACCTACCTGATCGACGAGCTGCGGCGGCAGATCTCCGCCCAGAGCGCCCGCGCCGTGGTGATCGACGCCGGCGGCGTGCACGACATCGACGTGTCCGCGCTCGCCAACCTGCGCGACTTCCTCGGCGAGCTGCGCCAGCACGGCATCGAGCTCCACGTCGCCGACCTCAAGGGCCCCGTGCGCGACGTCCTGGCCCGCAGCGGCTTCACCGCCGAGCTCGGCCCCGACCGCTTCAGTTTCACCGCCCACGAGGCCATCCAGCGCGCCAGCGGCGGCCAGGCCCCCGCGCCCGACCCCCGCGCGACCCAGAACTGGCCCTGACCTGCCCCGCAGGACAGCCCAAGATGTTCAAGGCCCGCCAGCACGCGCCGAATAGCGCGTCAGCGGCGACCAGGTCCCCGCGCCGCCCAGAACTGGCCATGACCTGTCCCGCATGACAGCCAAGGCTTCCGAGCGCTCGCACCGGCGCACGCCGGAGCGAAAATGTCTCTTCGGACATATCATCGCAGCGCTCCGCGAGTAACCTGTCCTACAGGACATCCTCACCCCGAGGACTCGCGCTCGGCGGCGCCGGCGTCGACGCGCCGGTGCAATGAGCCGTCCCACGATCTCCCGCCTGAGGCGGATCGACATGTCCCGAAGGACATATGAAGTCCCCGACGCGCTCGGCGGTGCCGCTCACCGGAGGCTCGCCCGTCCCGACGACCCCCGCCGCGCTCGCGGCCCGCGCGTCACTGCTGGCAGAAGTACGCCTTCTTGCCGCAAGCCGGGCAGGCGACGATCCACGTCGTCCCGCCGTCGCCGACCACCACCGCGCTCTCGCCGAGCTGGAGCACCGGCTGCATCGGCGTCTTGCACTTGCACTTCACGGTCTCGGGCTCCGCCACCCAGCGCGGCCAACCAGCCAGCTTGACCCCGTCGAGCGTCTCGAGCTCCGCCTCGTCCATCGCCTCCGCGAGCGCCTCGAGCCGCTCGCGGGTCGCCTCCGACTTCGGGCTCACCGCGAGCGCGGCCGCCAGCGACTCGACCAGGGTCGACGGGTAATCCTCGACCTCGCGCCAGTCGCGGAGGAACGTGACCGACAGCGCGTCCTCGTCGTCCTCGTCGTCCTCGTCCTCCTCGCCCGGCTCGATCGGCTCTCCGAGCGCGACCTCGCGGATCAGCGCGCCCTTGCTCCACGGATTCTCCGCGCCGCCGCTGCTCTGACAATCGTCGCACCAGAACAGCTGCAGCAGCTCCCCGCTCAGGCTCGCCTGCGCCGCCTGCGGCAGGTCCGAGCGGCGCAGCTGCAGGACGAAGCGGAGCGGCTGCTTGCACTCGCCGCACCTCGGCGCCGGCGCCTCCTTCGACAGGAACGGCGCCCCGCCGACCTTCGACGCGGTGACGTCGTCGGCGCCGAGCACCGTCTCGTCGTCGACGTAATCGGGCTCGTCGGTGACTGCTACCAGCGCCGGCACGAACGCCGTCCGCACCAGCCTGGGCCGCACGTCTTCGAGGGTCAACGACTCGGTCTGCTTCTTCGCCATGGGGGGCCGCGAAGCTAGGCGATCGCATCCGCCGGCGCAAGCACCGCCCGCCCCGACCGACCGGCCATTGCGCCCGCGACCCTTCACACACGCCCTCGCAGACGCGCCCTCTCGTGCCCGACGCCATTGCGCCACACCCCGTCCGGGGCCAAGGACCTGCCCACATTTCTCGCGCTCGACCATGACGACAAGGACGGTCCCGTGCCCCCGCGCAATGTTCATACCTCGACCGCGCTCCTCCGGCGGACCGCCGCGCTGAGCCTCGCCCTCGCCTGCACGCCGCGCCCCGGGGAAAGGCCCGCAGCCGGGCAGGAGCCGCCCATCGAGGGGCCCGAGCTGGCCCCGCCGCTCGCCCCCGACGGCCTCGTCGAGCCGGAGCCCGCCGCCCGGCCGCTCGGCCCCGGCTACGATCACCCCGATCAATTCCTCAGCGCCCGCACCAGCCGCCCGGCTGCCAACATGGAACCCGTGGTCACCCACGCCGCGCAGGTCCGGGCCGCCCGCGACAAGCTGGCCGCGCTGCAGCAACGCATGGGGAGGCGCCCCAACATTCTGGTCTTCCTGATGGACGACGTCGGCTGGATGGACCCCGGCTTCAACGGCGGCGGCGTCAGCGTCGGCAACCCGACGCCGCAGATCGATCGCGTCGCCGCCGAGAGCCTGGTCCTGACCTCGGCCTATTCGCAGCCGAGCTGCTCGCCGACCCGCGCCACCATCATGACCGGTCAATACCCGGTCCATCATGGCATCCTGCGCCCGCCGATGTACGGCCAGTCCGGCGGCCTCGAGGGCGCGGTCACCCTCGCCCGCCTGCTGTCGGAGCAAGGCTACGTCACCCAGGCGATCGGCAAGTGGCACCTGGGCGAGAACGAGGGGTCTCAGCCGCAGCACGTCGGCTTCGACGATTTCCGCGGCTTCCTCAGCGTCTCGGACATGTACACCGAATGGCGCGACCCGCACTTCAACCCGGAGATCGCGCTGAGCCCCGCCCGCACCGCATTCATCCGCAGCCTGCCGTTCTCCCGCGCCGACGTCCACGCGGTCCGCGGCGGCCCGCTCGAGACGGTCCAGGTGATCGATCTCGAGACGATCCAGGACCTCGACCAGGAGTGGGCCGCCTACGGCGAGCGATTCCTGCGCCGCATGGCCGGCGAATCGCGCCCGTTCTTCATGTATTACAACACCCGCGGCTGCCACTTCGACAACTACCCCAACGCTCATTACCGCGGCCGCTCGCCCGCCCGAACCACCTACAGCGATTGCATGGTCGAGATGGACGACGTGTTCGGCCGCCTCTACCGCACCCTCGAGCAGACCGGCCTGGTCGACAACACCCTCGTGCTGTTCACCTCCGACAACGGCCCCGAGCAGGAGATCGCGCCGTACGGTCACACCCCGTTCCGCGGCGGCAAGGGCTCGACCTGGGAGGGCGGCGTGCGCGTGCCGACCTTCGCCTCGTGGCGCGGCACCATCACCCCGCGCCGGTCCGAGGGCCTGTTCGACCTCGCGGACATCTTCAACACCGCGCTCGCCCTCGCCGGCCGGCCCGGCGGCGAGCTGTCCGCGCTCGTGCCCGACGATCGCTACGTCGACGGGGTCGACCAGACCTCCTTCCTGGTCGCCGACGACGGCGAATCGAACCGCCGCAGCGTCCTCTACTTCTGGAACGACCGCCTCGTCGGCACCCGCATCGACGAGTTCAAGTTCAGCTTGCAGGCCCAGCTGCCGCAGCTGGTGACGCAGCGCGGACAGCAGGGCGGCTTCACCGGCGCGATCGTGCCGGGCGCCGGCGCGCTGATGTTCAACCTCTACACCAACCCGCAGGAGGACGACTCGATCGGGGTCCGTCACCTCCCGGTCGTCCTCGCCCTCGAGGCCGAGCTGCTGCGCTACCGCGAGGTGCTGAAGAAATTCCCGGCGCGCAAGCAGATCGAGTTCACGCAATGACCCGCCTCCTCGTCGCCGCGCGCGGCTCGCTGCTCGCCGCGTGCCTGGCAGCCTGCGAATCATCACCGCCCGGGATGGTGTGGATCCCCGCCGGCGAGTTCTGGATGGGCTCCGACGACCCGCGGCTGACCGACGCGCACCCGCGCCACCGCGTCGCGGTCTCGGGCTTCTGGCTCGGCGCCACCGAGGTCACCAACGCCCAGTTCGCCGCCTTCGTGCGCGCGACCGACCACGTCACGCTGGCCGAACGGATCCCGCGCGCCGAGGATTATCCAGACGTCCCGCCCGACCGCCTGGTCGCCGGCTCGATCGTCTTCACCCCACCCGGGCGCGTCGCCTCGCTCGCGCGCGCCGACGCGTGGTGGCGCTACGTCCCGGGCGCCGACTGGCGGCACCCCGAGGGTCCGACCAGCGACCTCGAAGGTCGCATGAATCACCCCGTCGTCCACGTCGCCCACGCCGACGCCGTCGCTTACGCGCGCTGGGCCGGCGCCCGCCTGCCGACCGAGGCCGAGTGGGAGTACGCGGCCCGCGGCGGCCTCGACCGCAAGCGCTACGTGTGGGGCGACGCGCCGCTCGTGAACGACGCGCACCCCGCCAACACCTTCCAGGGCCGCTTCCCCGGCCACGACACTGCCGCCGACGGCCACGCGGGAGCCGCCCCGGTCGCCGGCTACCCCAGCAACGGATATGGCCTTTACGACATGTCCGGGAACGTCTGGGAGTGGACCGCCGACTGGTACCGCCCCGACACCTACGCCCGCCGCCCGCCGCGAGCCGTCGATCCGCCTGGCCCTCGGGACAGCTTCGACCCGGCCGAACCCGGCGTCGCCAAGCGCGTCCAGCGAGGCGGCTCCTACCTCTGCACCGACCAGTACTGCGGCCGCTACACCCCCGACGCCCGCGGCAAGGGCGCCCCCGACAGCGCCACCAACCACCTCGGCTTCCGCATCGCCCGCGACGCCCCGGCGCCGTGAACGGGCCTCTCACATGTCCTGAAGGACATCCATCGCCCCTCGCCTCGAGGAGCCCAGCGCGAGCCCACCGCGCACTTTCGCCCACCTCACCGCTCCGCCGCCGAATCGCGTACCCTGCGGTCGCGCGTGACTCTCTCGTCTCTCACCGACGCTGCCGCTGCCGTTCGCGGGGCCCTCGCCGTCGCGGGCCGCGGGCTCGTCGAGCGCGACGCCTTGCTCGAGCTCGTCGTCCTCGCGGCCGTCGCCGGCGAGCACCTCCTGGTCATCGGTCCCCCGGGCACGGCCAAGAGCGCCGCGGTCCGGCGGATCGCGCGGGCCCTCGGCGGCAACTACTTCGAGTACTTGCTGGGCCGCTTCACCGAGCCGAGCGAGATCTTCGGGCCCGTCGATCTCCGCAAGCTCCGCGAGGGCCGCGTCGAGACCGAGACCGCCGGCATGTTGCCCGAGGCCGAGATCGCCTTCCTCGACGAGGTCTTCCTCGGCTCGACGGCCATCCTCAACGCCCTGCTCGGACTCCTCGCCGAGCGGGTGTTCCGCCGCGGTCACACCACCATGCGCTGCCCGCTGCGCGTGTGCGTCGGCGCGGCCAATGCACTGCCGCAGGAGGAGAGCCTGGCCGCCTTCGCCGATCGCTTCCTCGTGCGCGTGTTCGTCGAACCGATCCCCGACGCTCGCCTCGAGGAGCTGCTCGAGCAGGGCTTCGGCGCCGCACAAGAGCTCGACGCGCCGCTGGCCTCGCTCGCGCAGCTCGACGTCCTCGGCGCCGCGGCTCGCAACGTCGACCTCGAAGGCGTGCGTCCCGCGCTCGCGCACGCCATCCGTCGCCTGCGCGGCGCCGGCATCGCGCTGTCGGATCGCCGGCTCGTCAAGATCCAGCGCCTCGTCGCCGCCGCCGCAGCGCTGGCCGGGCGCACGCGGGCGAGCGACGGCGATCTGTGGCCGATCGTCGCCGCAGTGCCGACCGCGGCCGAGCAGGCCCAGACCCGCGACACCCTGCGCGACCTGTTGCAGCGCTCCGAGAGCGGAGTGCTCGGCGCCGCCGCGGCCGAGTCGTCGCTCGGCCCGCTGGTTCGCGCCGCGCGGATCGCCGGCGACGCCGACCTCCTGCTCGCGCGCGACCCCGGCATCGAGCCGCTCGCGCGCGAGGCGTGGCGGCTCAAGCTGGAGGCGCTCGCGCGCGAGATCGACGCCAGCTTCCGCGCCGAGGAGCTCCCGGCCGACGCCGCGCGGGTGCGGGCCGCGATCGTCGAACGATTCGCCGCGCTCGACGCCGCCGCGCCGGCGCCGGGCCCGGGCGGCGTGTGACCGCCGCGATTCACGTCACCTGGCGGACCCGCGCCGTCCCCCTGTCCCCGCAGGCGGTGGCCGCCGCCGGGCCCGTCGCCGCGCGCCTCGTCGATCGACTGCTCACATTCACCGACGACGCCCTGACGCGCTTGCGCGGGGTCGCCGGCCCCGACCTGCTCGTCCTCACCGGTGAATCCGCCGACCTGCCGTGGCTCGACGGCGTCGAGTACCTCGGCCGCGACCCGCTCGCCCCCGGATTGTACATACCGACCACCCTCGAGCCCGCGCCGGTGGCGGCGCTGCTCGAGCGAGCCCTGCGACAGCGCGCCCCGCAACTGGCCCCGCCGCTCGCGCTGGTGTCGCTCGCCGAGAAATCCCACGAGTCCGATCTCCATCGACCTGCGCCCGGCGACTCCCACGATTCGACCCGACCTCCATCCTCACCGCCTCGCGACTCCCACGATTCCACGCTGTTCGTACGGCCGCGCCTCGTCTCGCTGGCCGACGCCCGACCGCTGGTGCGCGCCAGACTCCGCGCGTGGCGAGGTCTCGCATGACCCGCTTCGCCCCGCCTCTCTCCGCCCCGCGACGCCGACGAATCCACGCGGCTCGTGCTGCCGCGATTCGTCTCGCGCGCCGATCCTCGTCGTCGAGCGAACGCCAAACTCCGCGCGTGGCGAGGTCTCGCATGAACCGCCTCGCCCCGCCCCTCTCCGTCCCGCGACGCCGACCCATCCACGCGGCTCGTGCTGCCGCGATTCGTCTCGCGGGCCGCTCCTCGTCCGTCGCGCTCCCTCGCGGCTGCGCGCGAGGTCGCGAATGAGCGTCCACGTCTTGCCGCCGGCGCTCGTGCCGTGGGAGCCGTGGCTCGCCTTGTTTCCGGCCGAGCTCGCGCTCTCGCTGGGTCCGATGATCCAGCGCCTCGCCGCCGCACTCGGCCCGCTCGCCGTCCCCGCGCACAGCGGCCACGGCGAGCCCGACGGCTTCGGCGGCCTCGATCGCCGCGGCCACTACGAGCGCCTGCTCGCCAGCGAGTGGCTGCTCGCCGAGCTCGCCCCCGAAGAATTCCTGCGCCGCGCCGCCGCCTCCGAGCACGCCTTCCTCCGCCTCGAGCGGCGCGAGCCGGCCCTCGCGCGCACCAGCGTCGTCCTGTTCGACAGCGGCCCGACCCAGCTCGGCGGCCCGCGCCTCGCCCAGCTCGCCGCCCTCATCGCCCTCGCCCGCCGCGCTCAGGCCGCTCACGCCTCGCTCGCCTGGGGCGTCCTGCAGGCGCCCGACGTCCCGCTCCACCGCGACGTCACCCGCGAGACCGTCCACGCCCTCCTGGCCAGCCGCTCGACCTCCACCGTCACCGCCGCGCACCTGGCCGCCTGGAAGACATGTCTCGGAGGACATGACTCCAAAGACACATGGATCATCGGCGGCGCCGCGGTCCGTCGCCACGCCTGGGCCGGCGTCGCCACCGTCGAGCTGCGCGACCTCGTCGCCCCCGGCGCCTCGGAGCTCGCCGCCGACCTGCGGACCGCCACCGGGCGCACCGCCGACGTTCGCCTCCCGCTGCCCGACGGCCCCACCTGCGTCCGCCTGATCCGCGAGCCCTTCCCTCCGGAGCGAGCGACCCCCAGAGTCCCCGCCCCCCGCCGCACCCGCCGCGTGCCCGTCACCAACCTCGTCATCACCAACAACGGCGAGCGCGTGTTCGCCGGCGCCAGGGGCGGCGGCGTCATCGTCTATCCCGTCCCTCACTCGCCGCAGGGCGGCGTCGGCAAGCCCAAGCTGCACTTCCCCGAATTGTCGCGGCCGCCCGTGGCGGTCGGCTGGTACAACCGCGGCAGCGCGGCCGTGGCCGACAACACCAACGGCGCGGCGATGTTGTTCCGCAAGGCGAAGCGCTCCGCGAACAGCCACGAGGACCTGCGCTACGCCGACGCCGACGCGCCGGTCGTGGCCGGCGACCGCCTGGACCTCCTGCGATTCCGCCGCGGCTACGCGTTCTTCCGCGACTGCGTCGACAAGTTGTACGCCCTCGGCCTGCCCGAGAGCGGCGCGAACGCCATGCATCGCGTCGAGACGGAGACGCTCGCCGTCGCCGACTGCCCCGAGTGGCTCGTGCACGTCTCCTTGCACATGCTCGACGACGACTGCGCCCTCCCGTGGTACTGGTCGATCTGCGTCGACAACGGCCCCCAGCCGTCGCAGCACGTCCATCTCGGCTTCGAACGTCCCCACGGCGCCCACATCACCCGCGACATCAGCGGCGACTGGCAATGCGCGATCAGCCACGAGCCCGGGCGCTGGAAGTACTACGGCAAGAAACCACTCGAGCTCGAGTGGCGCACCGACGATCGCGTGATCGGCATGCTCCCCGCGTACCGCCACGCCGACGCCCCCGACCTCGGCCCCGCGCTCGTCACCCTGGCCTCCGACCGCTACTTCATGGCCCGCCAGGGCGACAACGCGGTGCTCCTCACCCGCGCCGAGGAGCCCGTCGTCCACGCCGTCCTCTCGACCGTCACCGGCCACCTCGCCTACCTCACCGCCCTCAACACGCTTGTCGTCCTGCGCCCGCCGTACGACACCCCGCTCGCGCGCTTCGTCGTGGAGGACCCATGACCGCCGCGACCGTCCGCCCGCGCCAGACCCTTCATCGCGGCAGCGTCGAGGCGATCGGCGTGCTCGTCAGCGACCTCGCCGGCGACGAGCTCGCCGCGCGCCGCAAGATCCTCGACCTCTGGCGACCGGGGACCACCGTCTTCGTCGTCGCCGAGCAGACCTGGCTGGTGAGGTGGCCGCTGCCGCAGCGCCTCCGCTGCGATCGCGCCCCCGGCCTCCCGATCGTCTCGCGCGGCTCCTGGCTCACCACCGCGCCGCTCGCCGACGACGAGCTCGCCGCCCTCGCCGCTCCCGCCGGCGCGCTGCTGTACGTGCGCCACGGCGCCTGCGAAGTCGTCTCGCTCGAGCGGACCGTCGACGTCGCCGAGTGGCTCGCGGTCGCCGACTTCGAGCCCGTCGAGGTCGGCTCGCTCGGCGATCCGCCGCGACCTGCCGCGTCGAGCCACGACCCCGCGCCGCCCGTCCGCGCGCTCTTCCGCCACCTCGTCGCCGCCCCGCCGGCCGACGCCCGCGACGTCGCCGCCGCCATGCAGACCGCCGCGCGACGTCGCCGCGGATTGTTCGTACCCGCGGCCGCGCAAGCGAACGCGGGCGACCTCTCGGGCGCCGCGCCCGACGAGCCGCGCGCGTCCGGCAAAAAACCGGTCGCAGCGATCGCAGTCGTCCTCGCCGTCGGGCTCCTCGCCGCCTCGCAGTTCGTCGGGGCCGGCCTCTACGCCGCGCTCGCCGCCGGCGGCGTGGCCTGGGCAGCAGCCCGCTCGTCGCGCTCACGCGAGGCCGCGACGGAGCCGACCGCCCTCGCGCGCAAGTCGGGATCGATCCCCGGCACCGGCGAGCCCGCGGCGCCGACGAACGCCGCCATCACCCGCAAGGCCGGCTGGATCGCCGGCATCGGCACGGTGGGCGGCGTCGCCATGTTGCTCGCCGCACCGCTCGCCGCCGTCTCTGCGCTCGGCGTGCTCGCCACCATCCCCGTGATGCTCGCCGTCGCCGGGGTCCTGCGCCGCGTCCTCGGCATGAGCGGCGCCCCGTCCTCTCCCGGCGCTTCGCCACCGCCGCCGCAGCCGCTCCCCCGCCCCCTGCCCGCGCCGCCATCGCCGCCGCCTGCGCCCTCGCGCCTGCGCGACCTCATGCTCCGCATGCTCGCGCGCGCCGGCCTGCTGACGGGCCTGAACCGGCGCCACGCTCGCTACTTGCAACGGCTCGTCGACATGTTCGAGCGCGGCGACTACGACCAGGCCCTGCGTCACGCCATCCCGCTCGGCGACGGCGACGGCGAGCCCGGGCCGCCCGCGCTGCGCGGCCCCACCGTTCGCAAGGACCTGCAGATCCGCCCGGGCCCCGCGGCGCCCTCGTCGTCGCTGCTGCTCGCCGGCGACGACTTCTCGTTCCTCCGTCAGACCTACCGCGCCGCCTTCGATCGCCTGGTCAAGGCCGGCCGCATCGACGAGGCCGCCTTCCTGCTCGCCGAGCTGCTGCACGCCGACGAGGAGGCCGTCGGCTTCCTCGAGCGTCACGACCGCCGCCGCCTGGCCGCCGAGATCGCCGAGGCCCGCAACCTCGCGCCCGGCCTCGTCGTGCGGCAATGGTTCCTCGCCGGCGAACGCCAGCGCGGCATCCTCGTCGCGCGCCGCAAGGGCGCCTTCGCCGACGCGGTCGCCCGCCTCGAGCGCGACCCCCAGCACCGCGACGAGGCCTCCGCCCTGCGGCGCGCGTGGGCCGGCACCCTCGCCGCCGCCGGCGACTACGAGGTGGCCGTCGAGATCGCAACACCTGACCCTTCGGCCATCTCCGACGTCCGCCGGTGGATGGACCTCGCCATCGCCCGCGGCGGCCCGGGCGGCGCGCGGATGCTCGGGCGCGCGCTGCAGCGCTTCCCCGACGACCTCGCCCTGCACCTCGAGGAGCTGCTCCGCCTCGCCGACCCCGACGAACCGGCGCACACCGACGCCCGCAAGCAGCTGCTCGACGTCCTGGTCGCCGGCCCCGTCACCGACGCGGTGCGGCTGGCCGCGCGCCCGCTGCTCCGCGGCCTCCTCGTCGACGCCGACCGCGGCGACCGCCCGATCGACGAAGCAAAGCTGCAAACGCTGGCGCTCGCGCTCGGCGCCGACGCCCTCCGCGTGGATCTGCCGGCCTGGCCCAAACGCCAGGTCACGACCTCCCTCGCCATGCGCTCCGGCCTCCGCCACCTCGAGTTCGGCCCGGGCGACGTCGGCGCGATCGCGGTGCACGACCTCGCCCTGCTACCCGACGGCAAGCTGCTGGTCGCCCTCGGCGAGCTCGGCGTGCGGCTGTACGCCCGCGACGGGCGGTTGCTCTGGTACGCCGATCAGCCGGCCGAGTCGCTGGTCCTGTCCGACCACGGCGATCGGGCGATCGCGGTGGTCGGCCGCGGCCGCGGCGTGGTCCGCCTCGCCCGCCTCGACCTCGTGCGTCACAAGGCGACCTCGTGGTGCGAGGGCCGGCTCGCGCGCTGGGCCGCGAATTTCGACGGCCACACCTGGCTCGTCGCCGAGAGCTCGAGCTTGCGGCCCGACCGCCAGCAGCTGGTCGTCGTCGACGTCCTCGTCGACACCGAGCTGCGCGCCCTCGACCGCCGCGACCTCGACGACGCCGCCGTCCTCGACGTCGCCCGCTCCGCCGCCGCCGCCGTGGTCCTCCTCGCCCGGCCGTCCGGCGAGCTCGAGCGCTGGCGGTGGGACCTGCCCGACTGGACCCTGCGCCGACGCGAGGAGCTGCCGCACCCGGACCAGCTCACCGACCCAAACCTGCTCGGACCGCATCTCGTCGGTCCGATCCCTTGCAAGCGCCTGTGCAGCGCCGAATCCCCGCGCGGCGAGCACGTCGCCTGCTACAAGCCCGACATCCCGAACCTGCCGGCCCTCCTCCACGTCTCGTACCAGGACCAGCGCGCCGGCACCCTCCGCGGCCTCAACGGTGCCCCCACGAGCGTCGTCGTCGACGGCAACTGGCTCGCCGTCGTCTCCGCCTCCGAGACAAGTCTCGAAGTCCTCGTCATGACCGTCGACGACCGTGAGCCTCGCGCCGTCGTCCTGCTGGCCGGCGCCCGCCGGGCCACCTTGCGCCTGACGGACCAGGTCCTGGCGATCGCCGACGATCGCGGCCGGGCCCTGGTGATCGACCTCCTCGACGGCGAGGTCTCGCGCTCGCTGCGGATCGTCTGAAGCGCTCGCACTCGCGTCGCCTGGTTCGTTCGCAGCGAGCCCCTCATTCGGCCTCACGACTGCCGGGACGTCCCGAGAATCGAGCGCGACGAACTGCCGCGCTCGACTCCCCGGAGTCATCGAGAGACGCTCCGCAGCAAACGTCCGGGACGCGAGCGCGCCGACCTGCTGCGCTCGATTTCCGTGAGGTCCTCGAGCGCGCGGCCGATCGCCGCACGCTCGGTCACTGCATCACGCGGCGAGCCGCCTCAAGCACGACCCAGCGCGCGGCGGATCGCCGTCTCGACCGGCACATACCGCCCGTCGGCGCGCTCGAGCTGGAACGGCTCTCGCGCCAGCAGCGGCGGCTGGGCGAGGAACCGCGGCCGCGTCCCGCGATGGGGCTGGGCCGAGTGCACGAGGAACGGGTGGCACAGGTACACAGCGCCGGCCTCGCCGGTCGCCAGCGCCTCGGGCAGGTGCGCCGAGCCGGCGAAGCCATCGGCCGCCAGCTCGCGCAGGCTCAGCCCGGCCTCGCCGGCGGGAGCCAGCTGGCGCGCGATCGCCAGGTGCGAGCCGATGCGGATCCGCGTCGGCGCGTCGTCGTCGCCGACGTCGGAGAGCAGGAACAACATCAGCAGCGCGCGGCCCTGCGAGGACACGTTGACGCGCCACTCCATGAAGTCGGGGTGCTCGGTGCCGAAGCTGACGTCGACGTGCCAGCCCGCGTCGCCTGGATCGACGGGCGACGGGAAGCGCACCGGGAACGTGCCGAGCGCCCTCTGCGGCCACCAGCGGTCGCGCCCCACCAGCTTGTCGAAGGCGTCGCGCAGCGCCGCGGTGTTGGCCGCGGCGACGAACGGCGGCTGGCCGTACTGGCCGAGCCGGATCACCGGCCGGGTCCAGGTCGCGGGGTCGTCGGGGTCGCAGCCGGTGTCGCGCCAGAGGATCGCCCGGGCCTCGTCCGCCACCTCGCGCGGGAAGGCGTGGTCGATGCGGACGAATCCGTCGCGGATGAAGTTCTCGATGTCCGCGTCGCCGAGCGCGCGGAAGGAATTGTCGTGAGCAGCCATGAAAAAATTCTCCGATCGCGCCGGCCCGCGGCGCCGCGAGGCGCCCGGAGGCCGGCAGTTCAGCCGTGGGCGCCAGGCGCCCGGTTCGAAGCGAGGGGCCTCAAACGACTTCGAAGAAGGCCGAAGCGATCGTGAACATCATCATGCCGCGGCCAGCATAGCCCACCGGCCCACCCGACTCAAGCTCGGGTCCTCGCCGACAGCTCGGCGCGCACGCCATCTCCTGCGTTTATGGACATGTCGTAAAGCACATGTCCTTTCAACCATCGCGGAGCCTCGCGCGATCGATGCGGTCTCGTCCGTGGCAGTCGTCTTCGCGCGCGCATCGTGGCGACCGTCACAGGCGGATTGTCTTGCGCTCGCACGCGCCGCTCGACGGCCCGCGAAAGCGCGCTAGCGCCCGCTGCGCAGCATCGCCCCGACCCCGCGAGAAACGCCGCGTGGGCCCGCCAGCAGGCCTTTCGCGGCCGGTTCGCATGGTCCGCACCAGATAAGGCGACTGGCCTATACGAGCTCCACCCCGCGCGATCACCATGGCCTTCGACAGCGACACCCTCAACACGATCTACGCCTCCACTCAGGGCTTCTGTCACCGCTGCCGCCGCAAGCTCGCGTTCTCGCGGTTCGGCTGCTGCGACGGCCGCGGCGCCTGGGACATCGACGCAGTCAGCCCGCACCCCAAGGTCATGGCCTTGCTGCCGGGCTGCCTCCGCTGCGTGCAGAAGCCGACCCCGCGGCGGATCCCCAAGTCGGCGCCGGCCCCTGCAGTGGCCGAGGACAGGCCCCCGGCCGCCGCCGAGGACCCGCCCGACGAGCCCGCCGCGAACAGCGAGGAGCCGCCGTACGGCGACACCGCCCTCGTCGGCGGCGCCGCCGGAGCCGTGCTCGGCGGCCTGTGGGGCGCCGTGCTCGGCGGCCTGATCGCCCTCGGCCTCCAGCTGTGGGGCTGACTCTCTTTTTTAAGTTCATGTCCCATTAGACATGTTGCTGCCAGGGTCATGACCCGTGCGAGCTCGGGCGCCGCGAGCTCGCACGGGTCATTCACTCGCGCAGAATGCAGCGGTCAGCCGGGCGCGAACTCGAAGGGGTAGCTGACCTGCACCGAGCCGCCGCTGGGCGCCGGGAACTTCCAGGTCTGCACCGTCGTCGCGACGCAGCTCTCGACCTTCGCGTCGGCGAGCGTCGAGCCCTGCTGGATCTCGCTGCTGCTGACCTCGCCGCCGCCGGCGATCTCGAAGTCCACCGTCAGCTTGCCGGCCATCGTCGGCTTGCGCGTCAGGCCCTCGTTGTAACAGGCCCGGATCTCCTGGATGTGGGCCTTCACGACCTTGCGGATCTCGTCCTTGTCGAGCGAGCCGCCGCCGGCCCGGGCCGGGGTGGCCGCCGTCACGATCGTGGTGATGAGCATCGCCGGGTACCATCTGCGCATATCGTCGCGTCTCCTTCGTTCACCCTGTCTCACGGAGGCGCGGCCGCGAGGTTCCCGAGGCTGCGCTCCTTCTCGCTACCTCTTCACCGAGAAGATCGCGGGCGAGGATCTCGCTACGACCTGGGATCCGCGGCGCTCTCTCTGAAGAAGAGGAGCCCCCTCGCCGCCCGGTCGTCGAGAACCTCGGCGGGCGTCTGCGCGCAGGCGCCCCGATCGCCGCCCTGATACCCCCTCGAGGCTTTTTTGCGTCGTTCGGGAACCCGCGGGCGGCCCGCCCGTGACACCCTCGCGTGACCGCCCTCGCCTCGCGGGACCCCGACGCAGTGCCGCCTCGACCTCCACCCGACGAGCTCGACGAGCTCACCCTGGCCCGCGCCCAGCGGGGCGACGCGCGGGCGCGGAGGGACCTGGTGATCCGCTATCAACGCCCCGTGTTCGCGCTGCTGTCGCGCATGCTGCACGGGCGAGCCGCGGCGCCGCAGGTCGAGGACCTGGCCCAAGAGACATTTTTGCGGGTGTTCCGCGCCTTGCAGGGCTTCGACCGGCGCGGCCCGGCGCGGCTGTCGACGTGGATCTTGACGATCGCCAGCCGGCTGGCGATCGACGAGCTGCGGCGGCGCCGCCCCGAAGTCGCCCCGATCGACCCGCTCGCCGAGCCCGCGGGTCCGGCCGCCGCCGACGCCGACGCCGAGCGCGTGCGCCTGGCGGCCGCGCTGCAGCACGCGATCGACGACCTGTCCCCCGAGTTCCGCGCCGCCTTCCTGTTGCGCGAGTATCACGAGCTCGAGTACGCCGAGATCGCCGACAACCTGCAGGTCGATCTCGGCACCGTGAAGTCCCGACTGTCTCGCGCCCGCGCCGCCCTGCGCCGCGCTCTGGAGGAGGTGTACCGTGCACGATGAACCCCGCACCGACGCCGAGCGCCGCGCGCTCGCGGCCTTCACCGCCGCCGAGCCGCCGGCCGACTTCGCCGATCGCGTCCTCGCGGCGGCCGCCGCCGAGGGCCGCGGCGAGCCCGGGCGCGCCCCGTTCGGCCGCCTGCTCGGCCTCGGGCTCCCCCGCCTGGCCGGCGTCGCGGTCGCCGGCGTGCTCGCCGTCGCCGTCGCTGCGGTCGCCGCGGCGGCCGCCGGCTGGATGCCCGAATGGACAGGTCTTTCGCGACATGTCCCGGAGATCGTCCCGGCCGAGCTGCCGCGCGACGAGACGTCTGTGAGCGCGGTCTTGCCGGAGGGCCCGCCGACGCCGGCGCTGGCGCTGCCGGCCGACCTGGCCGCGCGGGTCGACGCCTACGTCGGCGCGTTCGGCCGCAGCTACGGCGACGCCTTCAAGTTCCACGGCGTGATCGGCGTGGTGAAGGACGGCGAGCTCGCCCTGACCCGCGGCTACGGCCGGGCCGACCTCGGCAAGGACAGCCCGATCGACGCCAACACGCGGTTCAAGATCGGCTCGCTGACCCAGACCTTCACCGCGGTGGCGGTGCTGCAGCTGCGCGACCGCGGCCTTATCGACCTCGACGCACCTGTCCGCAAGTACATCCCCGACTACCCGGCGATCGGCGGCCGGATCACCGTCCGCCACCTGCTCACGCACACCTCGGGGATCCCCAGCTACACCGACGCCGCGGTGTTCTCGGTCGGACACACGCGCGCGGTCGCGGCGGCCGACGTGCGGGCGATCTTCCAGGACCTGCCGCTCGAGTTCGTGCCCGGCACCGACTTCGACCTCAGCAACTCGGGCTACTTCCTGCTCGGGCAATTGATCGAGCAGGTCGCGCACGTGCCGTTCGCCGACTACCTGCGCGACAACGTGCTGGCGCCCGCGGGCATGCGGGACAGCGGGATCGGCCTCGCCGCCGCGGCGCTCGGCCACGAGTTCGACGAGGACGAGGTGCTGGTGCCCGCCACGCAGCGCCACTTCTCGGCCTACGGCGCCGCCGCCGGCATGGTCTCGACCGCCGCCGACCTGGCCCGCTGGGACCGCGCCCTCCGCACCCCGGGCCTGGTGCTCGCGCAGAAGAGCCTCGACGAGATGACCACCGTCGTGCGCGAGGAGTACGGCATGGGCTGGTTCGTCCGCCAGGACGCCACGGGCACGATCGCGTGGCACCCCGGCGGCGTCGAGGGCTACAACGCGACGATCGCCCGCTTCCTCGGCGACGGCATCACCGTGTTCGTGCTGGCCAACACCGAGGCGATCGACACGCGCGCGGTCGCCTACGACCTGGCGCAGATCGTCCACGGGGGCGAGGTCCCGCCGCCGCGCGAGTACGACGAGGTCCGGCTGTCGGCCGCGCAGCTCGGCCGCTACGTCGGCACCTACGTGCTGACGGAGACGACGCACAAGGAGCTGAAGGGCCTGGTCGAGGACGACGAGCTCAGCGCGATCGAGCAGGTCCGGGTGTTCCGCGCGGGCGACCGCCTGTGGATGAACGTGCCGGAGCACGGCGACAAATGGATGCACTTCATGGGCGACGATCGCTTCTTCTTCAAGGACCCTTCGGCCACGCTGGCAGAGTTCGGCCCGCCGGGCGCGCCCGTCGCCCATCTCACGCTTCAAGCCGGCGAACTGCGTTTCATCCTGAAGAAGAACGGATGAAGCGGGGAGCAGGGCGGTATTTGACAACCTCGCGTCCGCGCTCGTATCGTGCCGGCTGGGGGATCTGCTTCATGTCCAAACGTTCTGCTCTCTCGGGTCATGTCGTAACGCGCAGCTTGATGTTCGCCCTGCCGTGGGCGCTCATGGCCGCGCCCGGGTGCGACGGCGGCGAGCGCAAGTCGATCGCCGAGCAGATCGGCCCGCCGACCAAGAAGGTGTCGGAGCTCAAGCAGGACTCGGGCGTGTCGGAGGAGGAACTGGCGCGCCGCCGCAAGGAGGCCGGCTTCAAGACCAAGGCCGAGATCGACGCCGAGCTGGCGGCCGAGAACGCCAAGGAGATGGAGAAGGTCGAGCGCGAGTGGATCAAGACGCGGCTCAAGGAGTACAAGCAGCTCGACGTCGACACCGGCAAGTTCATCGACGACGTCGAGAAGGAGGCCGGCAAGTGGGCCGCCGCCAAGGACCCGCAGAAGGCCGCCGACAAGGGCATCAAGCCGCTGCAGGACCGCTTCAAGGCGCTGATCAAGCAGATCGACAAGCTGTCGGAGCGCAGCACCAAGGGCGGCAACACCCAGGCCAGCTACAACAAGCTGTTCCGCCCGCTCGAGGAGGTCGTGAACAACCTCGGGCCCGCGATCGCCAGCGAGGCCGCGTTCACCGAGGCCATCAAGAACGCGCGCACCGAGCTCGAGGGCATCAACAAGGCGCTCGAGGAGATCGAGAAGGACGAGACCCTCACCACCAACAAGTTCAAGGAGGGTGAGGGCGACGCCAAGGAAGAGAAGAAGAAGTAAGGGCGAGCGCCGCCGCGCGCCCGCGCGCAATTTCACCGCGACGGCCACGCGGCGCCCCGCCATCGCTCTCAGACCCGCGCGCAGACGCCTACGAGCGGCGAACGGCGGTTCGGTCGCGTATCCTCCCGGCCACCGATGTCCGCCGTCACCGTCGCGCTGTTCGTCCTCGGCCTCGTCCTCCTCGTCGTCGGCGCCGAGCTGCTGGTGGGCGGCGCTGCCCGCCTGGCCGCGCGCCTCGGCATCTCGCCGCTGGTCATCGGCCTCACCGTCGTCGCCTTCGGCACCTCCGCGCCGGAGCTCGCCGTCTCGATCAGCGCGGCGCTGTCGGGCGACGGCGGCGCCGACGTGGCCATCGGCAACGTCGTCGGCAGCAACATCTTCAACGTGCTGTTCATCCTCGGCGTGTCGGCCCTGATCGCGCCGCTGCTGGTCCAGCGCCAGCTGGTCCGCTTCGACGTGCCGCTGATGATCGTCGCCAGCGCCGCCTGCTGGTTGATGGCCCTCGACGGCACGATCGGCCGCGTCGACGGCGTCATCCTGTTCGTCTCCCTGCTGGCTTACACGTTCATGCTGCTGCGGATCGCCAGGCGCGACGGCCAGAGCGGCGACGAGGAGGTCCCGCTGGCCCAGCCGGGCAGCGCGACCGCGAAGCTGCCTGTCCAATTGGCCATGGTGGTCGGAGGCCTCGCCATGCTGGTGATCGGCTCGCGCTGGCTGGTCGACGGCGCGGTCGCGTTCGCCCGCCTGTTCGGCGTCAGCGAGCTCGTCATCGGCTTGACGATCGTCGCCGCCGGCACCTCGCTGCCCGAGGTCGCGACCTCGGTGCTCGCCGCCATCCGCGGCCAACGCGACATCGCCGTCGGCAACGTCGTCGGCAGCAACATCTTCAACGTCTTCTGCGTCCTCGGCATCAGCGCCGCGATCGCCCCGAACGGCGTCACAGTCGCTCCGGCCGCGCTGGCGTTCGACATCCCGGTGATGACCGCGGTGGCGATCTCGTGCCTGCCCCTGTTCATCACCGGCGGCGGCCTGGCCCGCTGGGAGGGCGCGCTGTTCCTGTTCTACTACGTCGCGTACACGGCCTACCTGGTCCTGGCGTCGCTGCAGCACGAGGCGCTGGCGACCTACGGCATGGCGATGCGCTACGTCGCCTTGCCGCTGACCGCGATCACGCTGCTGCTCGGCCTCGTGCTCGAGCTGAAGCAGCGGCGCGCCAAAACGGCGTGAAGCGTCGATGCGCCGCGCGGTCGTCCACGAGTACTGCGACCAGATCCGCGACGGCACGCACGAGCCGCTGCTGCGCGCCCCCTCCTCTCGCCGCCGGGAGAGTCCCCGCCCGCCGAAGTGCGGTCCCGGTCAAGATCTCGCGCGGACCTGGCTGCCCGCACCGTCGGGCGATCCCACTGGACGACCCTGCTGGTTCACTCCGAGCGGATGATCGGGTCGATGTGCTCCGGCAGCGACCGCCGTCACTGGTTGGTCGAGTCGGGCCTCGCGGTCGGCGAACCGCCGCCGTGCCCGCCGCGGCTCCACACGTGACCGCTGGGCGCGGATGGGCTACCGTCGCCGCGTGTCTGCCGGCGAAGCCCTCCCGATCCCCGTCCCGCCCGACCGCGACCCGCCCGAATTGACGCGCGGGCCGCTGCTGCTCGGCGTCCTGCTCGGGATCGTGTTCGGCGCCTCGTCGATCTACCTCACCCTCAAGGTCGGCCTCACAGTCTCGGCCTCGATCCCCGTCGCGGTGCTGGCGATTACGGTCCTGCGCGCGCTCAGCCGCGCGCTCGGGACCCGCCGCGCCACCATCCTCGAGAACAACACGGTGCAGACGGCCGGCTCGGCCGGCGAGTCGATCGCGTTCGGCGTCGGCGTCACCATGCCCGCGCTGATGATCCTCGGCTACGACATGGACATCGGCCGCGTCATGCTGGTGGCGATCCTCGGCAGCATCCTCGGCGTGCTGCTGTTCTCGCCGATGCGCCGGCCGATGATGGCCGACAAGACGCTGGCGTTCCCCGAGGGCACCGCCTGCGCCGAGGTGCTGAAGGTCGGCGAGCGCGGCGGGGCGACCGCGCGGACCGTGTTCACCGGCTTCTTCGTCGGCCTGTTCTACAAGCTGGCGATGGCGGGCGCGCACCTGTGGAAGGAGGTGCCGATGTGGGTCTCGGGCGGGACGAAGACGGTGGTGACGCCGCAGGGCACGCTCACCGTGAACACGCCGGGGGTCCTGCCGGGCGGCTCGGTGGGCGCCGAGATCTCACCGGAGCTGCTCGGGGTCGGCTACATCGTCGGCCTGCGCGTCGGCGGGATCATGCTCGGCGGCGGCGTGCTGTCGTACCTGGTGCTGATCCCGATGATCAAGTTCTTCGGCAGCGCCAGCCCCGACGCGCTGGTGTTCCCGGCCACCAAGCCGATCGCGTCGATGGGCATCGACGACATCCGCAACGCCTACGTGCTCTACATCGGCGCCGGCGCGGTCGCGGCCGGCGGCATCATCAGCATGGCGCGCTCGCTGCCGACCATCGTCTCGTCGCTGCGCGCCGGGCTGTCCTCGCTCGGCGCCGACAAGGGCAAGACCGAGGTGGTCCGCACCGAGCGCGAGCTGTCGATGAAGACGGTGCTGCTCGGCGCGCTGGCGGTGATCACCGCGATCAGCCTGTCGCCGTTCTTCCCGGTCGGCTTCCTCGGCGCGCTGCTGATGGGCCTGTTCGCGTTCCTGTTCGTGACCGTGTCGGGTCGCCTGACCGGCGAGATCGGCTCGTCGTCGAACCCGATCTCCGGCATGACGGTGGCCACCCTGCTGCTGACCTGCCTGATCTTCCTCGCCGCCGACTGGGTCGGGGCCGAGCACCGCCTCGGCGCGCTCACCATCGCCGGCGTCGTCTGCGTGGCGGCCAGCGTCGGCGGGACCACCGCCCAGTCGCTCAAGACCGGCGCGCTG
Organism: Nannocystis punicea; assembly: GCF_026965555.1. Taxonomy (GTDB): domain Bacteria; phylum Myxococcota_A; class Polyangia; order Nannocystales; family Nannocystaceae; genus Nannocystis; species Nannocystis punicea. The sequence goes on from NZ_CP114040.1 coordinate 10,468,889, forward strand.
ATCGGCGCGACCCCGCGGCGGCAGCAGATCACGATGATCCTCGGCTCGGCCACCTCGGCGCTGGTGATCGGCTTCACCCTGCTGCTGCTCAACAACGCCAGCACCGTCTTCACCCTCGAGCACGAGGCCGTCGGCGTGCTCGCGCCCGCCGACGTGCCGCTCGGCCCGGCCGAGCCGCTGCGCGGGCCGGAGGCGCTGAACGATTCGGCCAGCTACCGCGTGCTGCAGCTGCCCAAGCCGCGCGAGGGGATCCCGGCCGGCAAGTACCTGGTCGACGAGGCAGGCAAGATCAAGTACCTGGTCGACCCCGGCATCAACGGTCGGGTCAAGAAGCGCGACGACGGCACGCCGGTGGTCAAGTACGACGCGCCGAAGGCCAGCCTGATGGCGCTCATCACCGACGGCATCCTCACCCAGCAGCTGCCGTGGGTGCTCGTCATCCTCGGGGTGATGATCGCGGTCACGCTCGAGCTGGCCAGCGTCAGCGCCCTGCCGTTCGCCGTCGGCGTGTACCTGCCGATCTCCGCCAGCGCGCCGATCTTCATCGGCGGCCTGGTGCGTCACTTCGCCGACCGCGCGCGCACGCGCCGGCGCGTCGCCGTGGGCCTGGCCGCCGAGAGCGAGCTCGAGGCCGAGTCGAGCCCGGGCGTGCTGATGTCGAGCGGCCTCATCGCCGGCGGGGCGATCGCCGGCATCGGCCTGGCCCTGCTGGCGCTCGCGCCCTCGGTGCAGCACGCGATCAACTTCGGCGAGACCGCCGAGCTCGGCGACCTGGGTTCGCTGATCCCGTTCGGCCTCCTGATCGCCGGGCTGGTGCTGATCGCGCGCCGCTGACATCGCGGCGCGCCCGCGCGGGTCAGTAGGGCCGCTGACCCCAGATGTTGCCGGGTGGGTCGTAGTTGCAGACCCACACCTCCTGGTCGTCGCAGCTGGCCATGCCGCAGCCGAGGCGCTCGCTGTCGGCCCACACGACCTGCGTGTAGTGGCCGCACACGCCGCTGCAGGTGTTGGCGATCGCGTCGTAGTCCGCGACCTCGACGGCCCAGCTGTCGACGACGTCCTGGGCGGTCGGCATGTAGCCCCAGCTGCTGAAGATGTTCTCGCCGTACTTCTGCGCGTCGGGCCCCTGGTACGGCCGGTGCTGCATCACGCAGCCCATCGCGGCCAGCTTGTCGGCCCACTCCTGGGCGAAGGCGGCGACCTCCGGCGACCAGGTGAGCGGAGCGATGCCCAGCTCGGCTCGCACCGCGTTGTGGGCGGCGGTGAGCCCCGCCAGCCGACCCGGCTCGGGGTCGGACCGCGGGGCGATCGGCGCGTCGATCGCGGCGATGTCTTCACATGTCTCGAAGGACATGTCTCCCTGGCAAGCCGCTACGAGCGCCAGCAGACCGGCGGTGACGGTGCCGGCGGCGCGGCGCGCGGCGGACGGGTGACTCGGGACGATGACCGTGGACATGAGGAGCGAGCGTGTCTCGAGCACCACCCGCGACTCGAGGACACTGCGGAGCCCGCCGACGTCCGGCGCACGCGCGGACCCGCCGACGCCCCGCGCGAGGTCGACCGTGGCGAGGCGCGCACGTCGACGTCGAGCGGCGCTGCGACCGTCACCGCCGAGCCGCGCGTGGACTGTCGCAGGGCGCCCCGGGTCACACGGGGAGTTGATAGCGCCAGTGCGACAGCGGATCGCGGCGGATGAACACGTGCATCCCGCCCTCGCCGGCCGCGAGGCTGAAGATCGATCGGTCGACGCTCCACTCGTAGCCGAGAGTGGACACGTCGACATGAATCAAGAGCCATGTCGGATAGGGCAGCCGCCACAGGAAGTCGCGCACGAACGCGGTGAGGCTGTCGAACTTGCCGGCGTAGACCGGGAGGGCCTCGTCGATCCCGTCGTCGCCGAAGCGGGCCCGCAGGAGCGCGCGCACCTGCTCGGCCTGCTGCGCCTCGCCCGGGTCGCCGTCGTCGCCGAGGCGGAAGGCGTACAGCGTGCCCTGGCGCTCGACGGTCCAGAAGTGCCGCTGCAGGTGCATGTCGAGGCCGATCCCCGCGAGGTCGGTGCGCGGGTGGATCCGCCCGGAGAAGCCGAGCGCGCCGCGGGCGAACGCGTCGAAGTCGGTGTAGGCCCCGAAGTACGTGCCCACGTAGGAGAACGGCCGCGCCGCCTCCGGTACGCCGGGATCGGGCGGCCGCGCCAGCCGGGTGCCGCGCCGCAGCACCCGCGCGTTGCTGAGCTCGCGGTGATGACTGCGAAAGCGGTCGACGAGCGCGTCGACCTCGTCGAAGAGCCGCGCGACGTCCGGGTCGCTGTCGCTGAGCGCCGCGCGCTGCAGCGACGCGACCGCGGTCTTGACGAGCTCCTGGGCGAAGCCCGCGGTGGTGATCCGGACGTCGCGGGTGATCTCGTGTCGAGTCCGCTGCCTGAAGTCCATGACGTAGCCTCGCCCGCACCATACCCGAGCTCGGCATGTCCCCACAAGTCCCCTCTGGTCTCGGCGCGTCCCCGTCAGTCCCCATGCGTCCCGGCCCGCGAGTGTCATCAAGAAGGCCCGCTCAGGGGCCCTGTTTCCCGGCCGTCCGCGCCGCTGCGCGAAACCACTTCTCTTTCGGGGGCGAAGGCGGATATGATGGTGGGTCGCTCGTGGGCTCGCCGGCGCCCGCACGTTCGGGGTGACGCACCGGGCGAAGCTGGCTAACGTGGGCCCGTGGCGCTCACCGACGAACAAGCGTGGACTCTGACCTCGGCCGGCCTCGTCGCGCTGGCCGACGGCGTGCTCAAGGGCGGCGAGGCGGCGCGGATCCTGGGGCTGGCGAACGAGCAGCTGGCGCGCGAGGACCAGGACGCGTGGATCGATCGGTTCGCCGACAGGGCGGCGCTGTGGGACCACGCCCGCGGCTTGCCGCGACCGCCGGCCGAGCGGACACCCGACATCCTGCGCAGCGCGTGGTCGATCGCGCTGGTCGACGGGGAAGGCAGCGCCGAGGAGGCCGCGGTGCTGGACCGCGTCGGCGAGCTGCTCGGCGTCGACGGCGAGCAGCTGAAGGGCTGGCGCAAGACCTGGACCGCGCAGGCGAACGAGCTGGCGCAGTACGTGGCCGCGTTCGCGGCGATGATGCTGCACCGCCGCGCCGACGCGGCCCGCGAGCCGATGCAGCCGATCGACGACGCCGGCCGGGCCGAGTACGGCGCCCTGCTGGCTCGCCTGCCGCTCAGCGAGCCGCGCCGCAAACGGGCGCTGCGCCTGCTCGACCAGGCGCCCACCCTCGACGAGCTCGGCGGCGCCCTGCAGCTCGCCGAGCCCGAGCGCCGCGGCCAGGCGCTCGACGAGATCGCCCGCCTGATCCGCGGCAGCGACCACGTCGCCGTCGGCCGCCAGCTGTTCCTCGCCCTCGCCGCGCGCATGGCCGTCCCCGAGGACGTGGCCCGCGTGATCCTCGGCTGAGGCCGGCCGCTCTCGCGGTCGATCTCCGCTTCACGGCGCCGAGGCGTGGCGACGGTCGACATATTGGCATGTCTCGTAAGACATGCTCTATCGAGCATGTTGATTCAGACATTCGCCTCGGGACATGCTCCTTCAGACACGTACTTCGCCCGCGGCCTGATCGCCTGCCCCGAAGGGCAGGCCGTCTCGCGCAGGCTCACCGTCGTCCGCATGTCTCGACAAGACATGAGCGATCGAGCCTGCCGACAGGGCACGCGCTCTCGTGGACGTGCGTGGCGCGCGACCTGCTCGACCGCCTCGAAGTCGTCCTCGCGAGTTACTGCTGGAAGCAGCTCTGCGGCGGCGCCACGTCCTCGGGGTCGAGGCCGGGGCACTGGCAGATCCCGTAGCCCTCGCCCCGGTGGGCGCCGCAGACGAGCCCCGCCTCGCAGTCCTCGTGGCGGGCGCAGATGCTCCCGGGCGGGCCGTCGCTCGGGTAGGGCCAGTGGCGGCAGTCGTAGCCGTCGGGGAATTCGCAGCACGCCAGCGCCCGCACCTCGGACGGCGAGCAGGCCCAGCAGCTGCCCTCGGCGTAGCCGATCGCCTCGCCCTCGCCGTCGCACCAGATGTCGATGTCGGCAGAGGTGCACACGCCCGGGCCGTCTTCGGTGCCGCGCAGGCATAGGCCGTTGCACGGCGGGTCTTCCGGCCGGCCGCAGGCCGTCGCGCCGAGGCCGGCGCAGTCGAGGTCGGTCCAGTCGTCGAACCGCGGGGTCGCGTCGGGGGCGAAGTTGATCGGCGGCAGCGGCGGCGCCGGCTCGGGGAACGGGACCTCGCAGACCGCGTGCTGGAGCCCCCCGCTGGTCGAGCTCTGCGAGTCCGCGGTGGTGGTGAGCGGCCCGCTGGTGGCGCTCGTGGTCTCCTCCGGGCTCGTCGCCACGCTCGTGCTCGGGACGGCGCTCGTGGTCGTGCTCGCGCCCTCGCTCTCGCTCCCCGGCGCCTCGGTGCTGGCGGCCGGGCCCGACGTGTCGCTCGTGGTCGTGGTCTGCTCGCCGGTGCTGCCGGTGTCGGCCTTTTGCGGGACACAGGCCGGGAGCAGACAGGCGAGCGCGATCAGCGGAGATGACAGCTCAATCCATCGTAAGTGCATGCACTCACGATGGACCAGGCCGCCGCCCGCGTCCAGCGGCCTCAGATCATCGGCCGGTTGGGCGCGGCGGGCAGGGCCTCGAGCATCGTCTCGAGGCGGATCAGGTGGTCCTGCGAGTGGTCGAGCAAGATCTGGAGCTCCTGCACGACCTCGCTCGCCAGCAGCGGGTCGGCCAGGATCTTGGCGTAGCCCTCGTAGCCGACCACCTCGCCGCGGTGCAGCACCCGCAGCGGGACCTCGTCGTTGACGATCGAGGCCAGCCCCTCGAGGCTGGTCGCCAGCGAGCCCCACGCGCCCGAGCTGTCCGGCTCGACCCCGCCGTGCTGGCGGATGATCGCCCCGAGACGCCGTACGGCGCTGACGTGGTCCTCCCGCAGCTGGCGCAACGCGCCCTCTTCCGTCTGGCCGGCGAACTTCTGCAGCGCGCGGTCGTAAGCTTCGATCGCGGACAACTCGCCGCGGTATTGCGACAGCAGCGAGTCCATGAGCGGCTTGGGTAGTGCCATGGCGCGTCCTCCGAACGCAACCGTGACCGACGACATCGAGCTGTCAAGCCGGCCGCGCGGCGCCCCCTGCGCGGCCAGCGGACGCGGCCGTGGCGGCGACGACTGGCGCGGCGTGTCATCTGTCTTTTCGAGCATGCCCATGAGGACATGCCTTCAAAGACACTCTCGTTCGTGAACGCCCCGCGCGTGGCCGCGCCGAGCCGACCGCGTCACGTCGGCGAGTGGCCGGGCGGTCGCGGCGGCGTCACACTGGACGGGATGGAGGCGCTCGTGGCCATGCTCCTGTTGCCGCTGCTGCTGGTGGCGCCGCTGGGCGAGGCGCTCGAGCGGCGGCGCGACCGGCTGCAGGACCGGGAGATCGAGCGGGCCTGGGGCCAGACCTGGATGCGGGTGCACGGGCCGCGGGTGGCGGCCGGCTCAGAGCGCCGCGGGCTTTACGAAGCGGACCACGAAGCGGTCGGCCGTGCCGCGCTTCCCCGCCGCCGCCGCGGCCGACGGCGCCGCGTTCCAGTCGCGCGGGTCGTCCGGGTTGCGGAGAAATTCCGCCGACCCCGCGCGCTCGAAGCCCGCCTGTAGCACCTCGTCGATCACCATCGACTCCTCGACGCGGTGGAGCGACTCGGCCTCGCTGGCGCCCGCGCCCGCGCCCGCGCTGTGATCGACGAGGACGTAGAAGCCGCCGGGGCGCAGGGCGGCGAAGATCGCCCGGTTCATGCGCGCGCGGTCGGTGCCCATCCAGTAGGTGTCGTGATAGAAGAGCACGTTGATCACGCCGTCGAGGTCCGTCGCCTCGGGCGGCAGCGGGTCGTCGAACTCGCGGTCGACGCGGACCACGTTGCGCAGCTCCGGCGTCTTCAGCCGCTCGGTCCAGGCGGGCTCCAGGAACCGCTCGCGGACGAACTTGTTGTTCTGCGCGTACACCACGCCGTCAGGCCCGACTGCGCGGGCCAGCAGGAACGTCGTGTAGCCGCGGCCAGCCCCGAGGTCGGCGAGCCGCATCCCGGGGCGCAGGGCCAAGAATCGCAGCAGCTCCTCCGGCTTGCGCCCGGGGTCGAGCTCCCGCTCCGCCGCCGGCCTGGCCGGGTCTTCGACGATCGCCCGGATCGCCGCCTCGTCGAGCCCGGGGCCCGCGTCGGGTGCGCTGACCACGGCCGGCTCGGCTGCCGGTCGACAGGCGGTCAGCGCGAGGATGAGGAGCGCGGCGCGACGGCGGGACATCGCGCGCAACCTAGCACCGAGGGCGCGGGCCGTCACATTGTCGGCGTCCGCCGCGGTCCCGGCCCCGAAGCGGGGTTCGGCGAACCCCGCCCGCGCAGCTCACAGCGGGACCGGGACGCCGCGCAGCCACAGATCGGCGAGGCGGTCGTCGTGCATCACGGGGGTGACGAAGTAGCCCTTCGGCCGCGAGTCGGCGATCGCCTGCGCCGACACCAGCGGCTCGTCGGTCACGACCTGTTCGCCGGTGTAGGAAGCGTGGACCAGGCGGACCTCGGCGCCGTCGACCACGGCGAAGCCGATGTGATTGGCGAGGCCGATGATGTAGAGGCCGTCGCCGAGCCCGGCGATCTTCGCGGCCAGAGCCTCGGCGGGGACGCTGAAGTAGCGGTGGAGGTCGGCCGGCGCCGGAGCCAGCGCCTTCTGCACCGTCAGCGCCGGCGCCTGCGCGTACTTGTAGCGGCTCGAGAGCTCGAGGCCGGCGTTCTCGAGCACCGCGGCGACGAAGTAACCGCACGCGACCGTCTGGCCCGGCGCGTGCGGCCGATTCGCAGTGCTGTTCTTGCCGAGCCCCCACGGCATGCCGAGCCAGGCCGGGAACACCTCCCGCACCACCGTGTCGCGGAAGTACTTGCGCGCCTCGGCGCGAATCTCCGCGCGCTTCGCCGGGTCCGTGGTGGCCGCATAACGCCGGCCGAGCCGGGCCCGCTCGCCGGCGATCGCCGCCAGAGTGTTCTCAAAAGCGGGCCGCGGGGCCTCGACCGCCGCGGCCTCCCCCGCGCCCGCGGCGAGCCCGCTGTCGGCGGGGCAACCTGCCCAAAAGGACATGGCCGCGGCGACAGCGAGGAGGAGGCCGGCGAGCCGAAGCGAGCGACGGGCCGGCGCGCCCGCCGCATTTGTCCGAACGGACATGTCCGATGCGACAGGTACATAGCTGGCGAGCGGGGGCTGGCGACGGCCCGGCCAACTTGTCCGCAAGGACATGTCCGATGCGACAGAGACAGAGCCAGCGAGCCACGGCTGGCGACGGCCCGGCCAACTTGTCCGCAAGGACATGTCCGATGCGACAGAGACAGAGCCGGAGAGCGGGGGCTGGCGACGGCCCGGCCAACTTGTCCGAAAGGACATGTCCGATCCGACAGAGGCAGGGGCGAGTCGGGACGGGCGACGGGCGGGCGCGCGCACGACTCGGCAACGCGTGAGCCGGGTCCCCGCATTCCTGGCGTCGGCGTCCGCGCGCGGGGTCTGCCGCGGTCGCGCACGGCCGTGCCCCTCCTCCGACCCCGCGAGTGGACTGCCGGCAGGCCGTGTGGCGGCTCGCGCCCGCTCGCGGTCTCCCCCTCGTCCGTTGACGCCCCGCCCCGAAGACGTCCCGATGTCCGCGAGGTCTCACGCCCGGCGGGATCCCGCGCGGGGGCGCGGACGTGCGAAGCTCCGCGCGTGCCCGGTTTGCCCGTCTGGACCCGCCTCTGCCCTGTCGACGTGTTGCGTCACCCGGTCCTCGCCGGCGTCGCCGAGCTGCTGGCCGCTCCGGACGTGCAGGCCTCGCTGCACGAGGGCCAGCGCGCGGGCGCCTATCCGGCCGAGATCGTCGCCGCGCTGCGGCGGATCGGCGTGGCCCGCCTCTACACCGACGAGGCCGAGGTGTTCCACCTCTGCGGCCTCAACGCGATCGCGGCCGCCGTCGACGGCTCGCTGGCGATCACCCTCGGCGTCAACGCCCTCGCCCTGCTACCCGTGCACCTCGGCGCCGGCCCCGAGCTACGCAGCCGAATTTTTACAAAAATCAACGACGGCGCGTTCGCGGCGATGCTGCTGACCGAGCTCGACCACGGCTCGAACCTGCTGCGCAACGAGGCCGCCGCGGCCCCGCACCCCGACGGCGGCTTCCGCCTGACCGGCGAGAAGCACCTGATCAACGGCGCCACGCACCACGACGTCCTGGTCGCGCTGATGCGGACCGCCCGCGGCGGTGCGGTCGCGTTCGGCGACTTCTCGGTGTTCTGCGTCGACCGCGACGACAGCGTCGAGGCCCTGCCTCGCTGGTCGACCCTGCCGGCGCGGGCCGCCGACATCGCCGGGGTCCGGTTCCACGGCACACATGTCCCCGAGGACAGCCTGATCGGCAAGCTCGGCGACGGCTTCAGCCTGGTCCAGCGCACCCTCACCCTGTCGCGCGGCGGGATCAGCGGGCTCGCGTCCGGCTGCGCCTCGGGGGCGCTGGCGCTGGCGCTGGCCTACGCCCACACCCGCGACGTCTACGGCGCGCCGATCGTCGGCCTCGACCCGATCGCCGACCACCTCGTCGCCCACGCCGAGCTCGACCTCGCCGCCGCGGCGATGGCGGTGAAGGCGGCGGTGGCCGCCAACGCGCTCGGGATCGGCGCGGCGGTCTACACCGCCGCGGCCAAGCTGGCCTGCTGCGCGCTGGCCGAGGAGGCGGTCGAGCAGGGCCGGCGCGTCGTCTCCAGCCGGGCCCTGCTCGCCGATCGGCCTTATGAGAAGTTCGTCCGCGACGTCACCCTCTACGGCGTGTTCGACGGCACCAGCCACCTGATGCTGAACGACCTCAGCCTGCGCCTGCCGCAGCTCGTCAAGTCGCGCGACGACGTCGAGCCGACGCTGCCGCGCGTGGCCGCGATGTTCGCCGCGCCCGTGCGCCCGCTTGCGGCCCTCGGCGACGCCCGGGCGCCGGTCCGCCACCTCGACCTCCCGGCCCACGCGCGCGCCCTCGAGGCGATCGACGGCGGCGTCGGCTTCACCGCCTTCGTCGCCCTCGCCGACGCCCTCGTCGCCCTCGGCCGCCGCCTGCGCGGGCACAAGGCGTGGCACGACCAGGGCGTCCGCTTCGCCCTCGCCGAGGCCCTGGCCTGGCTCGAGTGCGCGTTCGCCCTGGTCGAGCTGGCCGACCCGCCGCGCCGGGAGGCCGTCGGCGCGCCCGCCTTGCCTTCGGGACAGCCTGTCCCCGGGGACATCCTCGTCGGCGCCCTCGCCCGCCTCGGCCTGCGCGCCCGCGCCCGCCTGCTGGAGGTCGCCGCGGCCGCCGAGCTGCCTGTCCCTGCGGACATGTCCCAGGTCGAGCGCGACCTCGTGTCCGCCCGCGCCGCCGCCCGCCCGGGCGCGCGCGCGTGGGTGCGCGCGCAGCTGCCCTGAGAGACAGGTCGAGATCGACCGCGAGGTCGGCCACGCCGCCCCGCGCGCAGCTGCCCTCAGAGACAGGCCGTGCGCGCGACCGAGGGTCGGCCTCGGCGTCGGCCCGCGAGCAGCTGCCCTGAGAGACAGGCCCGCGACGGGCCTCTCGTCCGCCCGCGCCGCCGCCCGTCGGGCGCGCGTGAGAGCGCGCAGCTGCCTCGAGGACAGGCGCCGCTCGGCCTCCTGGTCTCCCGCCGGGGGACCCTCGCTACCGGCAGCTGCGACGGGTGACTCGCCCCTCGCCCGTGTTAGCGTCGCCGCGGCGAGACCCCGGATGACCTATCGACTCGAGCGCGAGCTGGCGACCGACACCGCGATCGGCCAGCTGCGATTGTCCCCCGACGGCGAGCGGCTGGCGCTGCTCACCAGCGACAAGAACAACAGCGTGCGCCTGCTGCGGACCGGCGACCTCGCGCCGGTGCCGGCGCCGCGGTTCATCCGCAACGACCTCGACTTCGCCGGCGACGGCGCGCTGTTCGTCGCCGGTACCACAGCTCGAGCACGTCGAGGTGCTTGTGGAGCGCGAGCCAGCGGCCGTCGGGGGCCGCGGACAGCGCCCAGCTGTGGTTCACCAGCCGCGTCTCCGGCCCGCTCTTCCTGCAGACGATCGACCTCGATCCGCAGGGGTGGAACCTGCAGCCGACGCCGCAGCAGCCGCTGCCGGCCGTGTTCGTGTACAGCCCCGTGCGCACCGCTCCGCGCGGCCTGATCGCCGTGAGCGACGCGCTCGGCGACCTCGTGCTGCTCGAGTGGGGCGTGTGGTCGCCGCGCCCGCTCGGCCTGCGCGCGCTGTGGGGCGAGCGCCTGCCGGAAGAGCTGGTCGTCGCGTCCGACTGCAGCCACGTCGCAGTCGTCGCCCGCGACCCCGACAACCGCCTGCGCCTCCGCGCGGCCGCGCTGGCCGGCGACGGCGAGCCGTTCTCGTTCCGCCCCGAGAGCCCGGCCAGCGGCCTCGCGGTCGCCCTCACGGCCGACGGCGCCCGCCTGGCCGTCGCCACCCGCACCGCGCCGAGCGTCCTCTACATGTTCGTACGGACATGACCTTCACGGCATGTTCTTAAAAACATGCCTGAAGATCCTCACCCTCGAGCCGGCTGTGGACCCGGCCGCCGGCGACCTGGCAGTCGCCCTCGCGGCCTGCGGAACCGCCTGGCCGTCGCCACCCGCGCCGAGCGTCCTCTACAGGGTCACCCAGGACATGACCTTCACATCATGTCCCATAAAACATTCTCCAAAGAACATGCCCATCAAGCCAGCTCGGGCCCCGGCCGCTCGGCGACCTCGCGGGCGAGCCGGCCGAGCGTGCGGACCGCGTGGGCCAGCAGGTCGGACCACGGGTAGCCGCAGCTCATGCGGATGCAGTTGGCGAACCGCGGCTTGGCGGAGAAGATCGGCCCGGGGGCGACGCTGATGCTGTGGGCCAGCGCGCGGGCGTGCAGCTCGAGCGCGGACGTCCCTGGCGGCAGCTCGACCCACAGCACGAAGCCGCCGGCCGGGCGCGACACCCGGGTGCCGGCCGGGAAGTGCTCGGCGATCGCGGCGCTGACCTGCTCGACCTGGGCCTGCAGCTTGCGCCGCATCGCCCGCAAGTGGTGCTCGTAGCCGCCGTTCTCGACGAAGTCGGCGATCGCCAGCTGCGGCAGCGTCGGCGTCGCCACGCTGTTGGCGAACTTGAGCTGCTCGACCTGGTCGCGGAACCGGCCGGGCATCACGTAGCCGACGCGGTAGCCGGGCGCCAGGGTCTTGGTGAACGACGAGCACAGCATCACCAGGCCGGCCTCGTCGAACGCCTTGGCCGGGCGCGGCATCGTCGGCCCGAAGTACAGCTCGCCGTAGATGTCGTCCTCGATCAGCGGGATGTCGCGGCGCGCCAGCATCTCGACCAGGCGCTGCTTGGCGGCGTCGCTCATCGACGCCCCGAGCGGCTGGCTGACCACCGGCAGGGTCAGCACCGCCTTGATCTTGTGGACCGCGAGCGCCTCCTCGAGCGCGTCGAGGTCGATCCCGGTGCCCGGCTGGCACGGGATCTCGAGCGCGCGGATCCGCAGGCCCTCCATCAGCTGCAGCAGGCCGAAGTACAGCGGGCTCTCGATCGCCACGGTGTCGCCCGGCTGGGCCACCACGCGCAGGCACAGGCCGAGCGCCTCCATCGCCCCGACGGTGGTCACCACGTCGTCGGCGGTGACCGTGCAGCCGCGTTCGACCGCGCGGCGGGCGATCTGTCGCCGCAGCGCCGGGCAGCCCGGCGGCGGATCGTAGGCCACGCCGACCGCCCCGGAGGCGCGGGCGATCCGCGCCAGGGTGCCGTTGAGGCGGTCGGTCGGCAGCAGCTCCGGGCTCGGCGTGGCCGCCCCGAACGGCACGATGTGCGGGTCGCGAGCGGCGCCGTAGACCTTGGCCACCAGGCTCGCCACCGACACCTTCGACGCCGTCGTCGACGTCCGCGGCGCTCGCGGCTCGGGTAACGTCGCGCAGCGCCGGCGCACGTAGTGGCCCGACTGCGGCCGCGCCTCGATCAGGCCGCTGCCCTCGAGGTGCTGGTAGGCCTGGATCACCGTCGACACGCTGACGCCCTGCTGCTTGCTCAGGCGCCGCACCGACGGCACGCGGTCGCCGGGGCGCAGCGCCCCGCGCTCGATCAGCCCGGCCACGTGGGCGGCCACCCGCTCGTAGAGCAACGACTGCGCGTCCACGACACCAGCCTACCCCGACGCGGCGGGTGCGACCAGCACAGCCCGGCGGGGGCGCGACCGGCACAGTTGCAGCGAACCGGAACTGTACTGGTACCATCGCGGCCTTTCTGCATCTGTTACGGTCGGGGTCGCCGGCCCATGCTGTGGCCATGGCTTCCCATTCCGGCGTCTGGATCGCCCCGCCCGTGCGGATCGCCTGGGACCGGGCCGCCGCCGCCGCGGCCCGACCCGCGCGCGCGAGGCCCCCGCTGCTGATCGTCGCGGCGATGCTGGCGGTGTACTTCCTGTGGGGCTCGACCTACCTGGCGATCCGCGTCGCCCTCGAGACCATCCCGCCGTTCTCGCTCGGCGCCGCGCGGTTCCTGATCGCCGGCGGCGTGCTCTACGCCGGGCTGCGCCTGCTCGGCGTGCCGCGGCCGACCGCCGCCGAGTGGCGGACCTCGTTCCTCACCGGCGCGCTGCTGTTCGTGGCCGGCAACGGCTTCGTGGTGCTCGGAGAGCAGTGGGTCAGCTCCGGCCTGGTCGCGCTGGTGGTCGGCACCATGCCGCTGTGGGCCGCCCTGTTCGGGCGCGCCGCCGGCCAGCCGCCGACCGTGCGCGAGTGGCTGGGCCTCGGCCTCGGCTTCGTCGGCGTCGCCGTCCTGCAGCTCGGCGGCGAGCTGGCCGGCGCCGGCCTCGGCGCCCTGCTGGTCCTGCTCGCGCCGGTCTGCTGGGCGCTCGGCGTCGTGCTCGGCCGCACCCGCCCGCTGCCGGCCGGGCCGATGGCCGCGGCCTCGCAGATGCTCGCCGGCGGCCTGATGATGGCGGTCCTGGCCGCGCTGCTGGGCGAGTCTCCGGCTGTCCCTTCGGCCAGGTCGATCGCCGCGGTCGCCCACCTGGTGATCAGCGGCTCGCTGATCGGCTTCACCGCCTACGGCTACCTGCTGCGCCGCACCCGCCCCGCCGTCGCCAACAGCTACGCCTACGTCAACCCGGTCGTCGCCATCGTCCTCGGCGCCGCCCTGGCCGGCGAATCGGTCGGCCCGCTCACCTGGCTGGCCACAGCGGTGATCCTGTCCGGCGTGGTCGTGATCGGCCTCGGCGGCAAGCGCTGAGCCTGTCCCTTCGCCCATGTCTTTTCCGACATGGCCGAAGAGGCGCTCGCGTCACGGCAAGACGCACTGCTGCCCGCCCGGGCACTCCAACAGCCCGTCGGCGAACACCCACGCCCCGGTGGCGGTGCAGAACGCCGGCAGCGCGGCCGCCAGGGAGTCGGCCGACAGCGGGTTGCCGGTCATGTGCACCTCGAGGCACTCGTCGGGGTTGTCGGTCGCGTCCCAGCCGGACCCGACCAGCGGGTCGGCCTCGACGATCTGGTTGTCGGACAGGAGCATGATGGTCGGCGTGGGGAAGCTCGCGACCGGGGTGAGGTCGGAGATCAGCGCGCTCTCGGCGTGGAAGGAGTGGATCGGCAGGCCCGTGAGCGGCTCGAGGTCGTCCACGTCGGTGTGGTGGATGCTCAAGCGCTCGAGCGCCTTCATGCCCGCCAGCGGGCCGAGGTCGGCCACGGCGGTCCCGGAGATGTCGAGCTGATCCAGCCCGGTCAGGCCGGCCAGCGGCTCGACGTCGAGGTAATCGCAGCCCGGGGCGATCAGCTTGCGCAGGCCGGTCAGGCCCGCGAGCGGCGCCAGCGTGGCCACCGCGGTGTCGCTGATGTCCAGGATGTCGAGCGCGCCCAGCCCGGCGAGCGGCCCGAGGTCGGCGACGTCCGTGCCGGAGACGTTCAAGATCTCGAGCGCCGCCAATCCAGCGAGCGGCCCCAGGTCGACGACGTTCGTGGCGTGAAGGCCGAGGTCGCGCAGCCCCGTGAGCCCCGCGAGCGGCCCTAGGTCGGTGACCTTGTTCCCCAGCAGCTCGACCCGCTCGAGCGTCGCCAGCCCCGCGAGCGGCCCGAGGTCGCCGACCTCGTGCCACACCAGCTCGAGCATCCGCAGGCCCGTGGCGCACTCGAGACCGGTGAGGTCGACGATGGTCATCGCGCCGCCGGTGAACTCCTTCAGCCCGGCCACGTCCGCGCCGAGCAGCGGTCCGTCCGGCTGTTGCAAGAGCTCGCGCACCCGGAACTCGAGGGCCGGGTCGGGGAACTCCACCTCCGCGCAATCGACCGGGACGTCGGTCGTCGAATCCTTGGTCGTCGACGACTCCGTCGAATCACTCGCGGCCGTCACGCTCTCGGTGGCCGCCGGCCCCGTGCTCGTGCCCGGCTCCGTCGGCGCCGGCCCGCCGCTGCTCGTGGGCGACGTGCTCGACGCGGGGTCGGTCGGCGCCGAATCGCTGCTGTCGTCCGTCGACGTCGCATCGGTGTCGCCCTTCTCGCCGGGGCAAGCGGCGAAGAGCAGCACCCACCCGGCGGCCATGAAACTAATTTGAAAGCTCGACATGCCGGGGACGATAGGAACCCCGGACGACGGGTGTCAACCGACCGCGAGGGGCAACGATCTGTCCCAAAGAACATACTGGATCGGGCCTGGGCCGGCGCCGCGGCCCGCCGGCGCCGCCGAGACCGCGGCTCGCCGGGGTCGCTCGACCGACACGTCCGAAGAGACCTGTCCTTCGAGACACTCGATGCCGCGCGGCCTCAGACCCGCGGCCCGTCGTAGACCTGGACGACCACGCGGATGTGGCCCGAGTTGTCCTCGTGGTTGCTGTCCCAGTAGTAGAAGCTGAGAGTCCCCTCGGTCAGGATCGTCATGCTCAGGTGGGTGCCGACGCCGAAGAACGTGCTCCCGCCGTCGAGGCTGCCGACCAGGGCGCCGAACAGGAACGACTGCGCGCCGCGGCTGTGCAGCCCGTAATCGCCGCCGAGCGGGTTGCCGAGGCCGTTCGCGTTCGAGGTGCGGTCGGCGACCCCGGCGCTCCACGTCTGTGCGGGGTCGACGTTGACGAGCAACAGCTGCCCCGGCGACAGCGCGATCCCGGTGTCGAGCGCCGCTCCGCCCGAGATGCTGTGCGTCCTGGCGTCGACCATGAAACTGCTGTGCGCCATGCTCCTCGACCTCCCACGATCTCGCGGCTTCGTGAGCCGGGACCTCGCGGCCGTCCAGCGAGCTGCCCGCGCCTCGCCCGGCGAACCGCGAACGCCCGCGCAGGGAGGCCCGCGAGCAGGACGCGCGCATTCGTGCCCTCGGCGTGCGCGATTGCCGCGACGCACGGATCGGCACGCTCCTGGGCGTCGATGGAAATGACCCAAAGGCCAGGTAGCGAGCAACCGAGGTCCTGTCGTCGACGACGCTCGCATCGCGCCGCCGGACCGCCGGCGCCGCGCGGACCGCCGGCGCTGTCGTGCGCGTCGGTCCTCGCGGACGCGCCTCGGGTCGCGCCGCTCACCGCGGAGCGGTCGTCGCCGTCACGCCGCTTCTTCCGCCAGCATCTGGAAGCTGCGGCGGGCCAGCTCGAGGTTGTCGTTGTCCCACGGGTGGAAGCTCGGCCGCAGGTACTCGCGCAGCCCGCGGAGGAACACCCGGCGGACGATCGGCTCGCGCTGCTGCGTCGCCCGCAGCTGGCGGAGGCCCTCGCGCAGGCCGAGGCCCTTCTCCTGGCGCAGCAGCATCGTCGCGCCCGCGACCCAGAACGCCCCCAGCAGCGTGGTCGCCAGCGCCATCCCGGCCATCCGCAGCGCGTAGCTCGGGTGCACCTGCTTGAGCACGTCGAAGGCCACCGCCTTGTGCTCGATCTCCTCGGCCGCGTGCCAGCGGAGCAGCCGCTGCATCTTCGGGTGCACCATCTCGAGCGTGCCCTGGTGGCCCAGCGCCCCCTCGGCCATGATCGCGGTGTAGTGCTCGAGCGCCGCGGTCACCGACAGCCGCAGCGCCGGCGGGCTGACGCGCTCGATGAAGTCGAACGCCACCCGCTTGTACACCCGCAGGAACGTGTCGATGTCGTAGCCCTGGCCGCGCAGCGTCTCGAACACGCGCTCGTGTTCGTGGGCGTGGCGGCCCTCCTGGCCGAAGAACCCGCGGATCTGCTCGCGCAGCGTCGGGTCGTCGATCTCGCCCATGTAGTGGCGGACCGCCCGCACGAAGAAGCGCTCGCCCATCGGGAAGATCAGGTGCAGCGCGTTGCCGATCGCCGTCGACACCGGCAGCCCCGCCATCCAGTAGCGCGGCATGTCGTCGAGGTCGAAGTCCATCGCTCGCGGCTTGATGGGTCCCAGGTCGGCGGGGGCGTGTTGCATCGAGATCCTCCTCTACCCGATCGAGCCTAGCGTCTATTGAATCATAGTCAATAGACCTCCGAACGCGCCTGTGGCGGGTGTTTCGGGCCCCCGTCACGGGCTGCGCGCGAAATCGCCCGGTCAGCGGTCGAAGAACTCGTGGACGATCCACGGGCACGGCAGCAGCGACGGCTCGACGCGCGCCAGGTCGACGGTCGGGTCGATCAGCGGCTGCGGCGTGCGCCCGTTGAGCGACACCAGGGCGACCACGCGGACCTCGATCGCCGCGTGGCCGCGGGCGCGCAGGTCGTCGGCGAGGAAGCGGGCGTACTGCAGGATCATCTCCGGCCGTCCGCTCATCTCCCCGCGCTGCCAGCCGCGGAGGCGGCCGGCCAGGTCGATCTTCCACGTCGCGCCGAGCTCGGGGTCGGTGGCGAAGAAGCGGACGTAGCCGTCCTTGTCGCGCAGCTTCATGCGCCACGCGAACTTGTGGCCCTCCTCCGTCCACGCGACGTCGCCGGGGTAGAGCCAGTGGCGCAGCGGGAACAGCAGCTGCCAGCCGACGTAGATCGCCAGGGCCGCGAGCGTCGCCCGCTGCGCGCGACCGAGCCGCGCCGGCGGCCGGGCGAGGAGCGGCGGCGGCGAGGCGGGGGCGCCGACGCGGGCGGCGGCGCGGTTCCACAGGCGGCGCGGCCAGTCGGGCTCGAAGAAGATCGTGGTGGCCGCGATCATCACCCACGGGAAGATGCCGATCGAGAACACCGCCGCGTTGATCAGGTGGAAGCACAGCGCCAGCACGTACGCGAGCGCGCGGGTCGGTCGCCACAGCAGCGCCGGCACCACCAGCAGGTCGAACACCAGGCCGCCGTAGCTGAAGAAGTACGGCGCCCACCACTCGCGCAGGAGCGGCCCGGCGATCGGCAGCTCCTCGCCCTGGACCAGCCACATCCGCATCGGCTCGCCGCGCAGCCAGTCCGGGTTCAGCTTGGCCAGCCCGGCGTAGAAGTACGGGATCCCGATCTGCGCCCGCACCAGCCACAGCGCCCACGTCGGGGCCGCGTCGTCGCGCAGCCGCGGCCGCAGCCAGGCGTCGACCGAGGCGGCGCGGTGGGCGGGGACGAAGATCATCAAGAAGCTGATCAGCGCGATCAGATAGATGTGATTGAGGTAGAGCGCCTGCTCGATCAGGAACACGTAGGAGATCCCGACGAAGAACAGCGCGGCGGCCAGGCGGTAGCACAGGCCGATCGTGACGCACAGCGCCGCCAACCCGAGCCCGCCGAACACCACGTACATGCCGTCGCCGGCGAGCGGCCGCACCCAGTCGAGGCCGAAGAACGTGAAGTGGAACTCCGGCTCGACGTAGTGCTCGCCGATATCGGGCATGTCGTTCCACACCTCGACGAGCATCAAGAGGCCGAACAGCAGGCGGAAGGCCGCAAGCGACGCGATGTCGACGGTGGCGAACAGCCGGCGCGCCAGCGAGGCGCGCGACGCGACGGACGAGGCAGCGGACGTGGGCATGGCCGGCGGGATAGCGCCGATCGCCGGCGATGCAGTCCGCCCGCTCCTCGCCCGCTCACGCGTCCGCGCGAACGCCCGCGCGGGCGCGGGCCTGGGCCCGGCGGGGCCGCCACGCGGGCGGACGTCGGGTGAATGGCCGCTCGCCGGGTGCCATGATTCTCGACTGAGCTCGCTTGATGCCCTCCTCGACCCGAAGCATAGACGCGTCTCGCCACTGGCCAATGGCGTGGTGGAGGAGTGACATGCGAATGAGAATCACCGAGTACACCTGGATTCATACCACCATCTTCGCGCTCGCGACCGCGTTCGTGACGAGCGCGTGCGACGAGGCGGATGCGATCGACGAGGAGGACCTGGCCGTCGAGGCGGCCGACGAGGAGAAGCCGAGGTCGACCAAGGTCGACGACCAAGCGGTCGACGACCAAGCGGTCGACGAGCTGACGGAGGAGGACGAGGACGAGGAGTCGGACGAGGCGGTCCGCGCCGACGAGGAACGTCGCCGCGACGGCTGGGGCCGACGCCGCCGCGACGGCTGGGGTCGTCACGACGACGACGGCTGGGGCCGACGCCGCCGCGACGGCTGGGGTCGTCACGACGACGACGGCTGGGGCCGTCGGCGCGACGGCTGGGGCCGCAGACACTGGTGAGTGACGCCCGACGGCCGGCCGCGGGCCCGCGACCTTCGCGTCGCCGCGCGGCCGGCCGCCGCCCCCGGAGTCGCCCATGACCCTCCGACGTCGCATCTCGCTGCTCTCGGCCGCTGCGCTTCACCTCGTGCTCGTCGTATTCGGCGGGCTCGGCATCTGCTTGTGGGAGGTCGAGGCGCTCGGACCGCTCGGGCCCCTCTTTACGTATTACAGCGCGCTGACCGGGGCCGACTCCGGCTACGGCTTCTACGCGCCCTCGGTCGGCGACCCGCCGACGATCACCCTGACGATCGTCGACGACGCCGGCCACGCGATCGCCGACACCCTCGCGCCGCACCTCACCCGCGAGGCCGACATCCGCGTCGAGGACCTCATCGAATTGTTCCACCACCGCCGCGCCGACGACGAGCTGCGCGCGCAGCTGGCCGCCTCGTGGGCCGCGACCCTGTTCTGGCGCCACCCGCAGGCCCGCAGCGTCACGATCGACATGGGCTTCCGCCGCGTGCCCTCGCTGGTCGACGCGGCCCGCGGCAAGGCGACCCGCTGGCGCTCGGTCTACCGCGCTCGCGTCGTCCGCCCGGCTCGCCCCGACGCCGGAGGTGCATCATGAAAGCCCGTCTGATCGCCGCCCTCCGCGCGATCGATCGCTTCTTCTTCGCCCCGGCGCGTCCGGCTCCGCTGGTGGCCCTGCGGATCGGCCTGGCCGCGGTGCTGCTGGCCCAGGCGCTGCAGATCGCGCCGCTGTTCCGCGCGCTCTATCACCACCGCGGTCTGCTCCGCGGCCCGCTCAAGGACGCGTTCGGGTCGCAGCACCTGCCGTCGCTCGGCGAGCTGCTGGCGTCGCCGTTCGAGACGCAGCTGCTCGCCGCCCTCGGCGCCGTCTACGTCGCCGGCCTGGTCGGCATGCTGCTCGGCTGGCGCACCCGCCTGTGCACCGGCGCCGCCTGGCTGCTGCACCTCGGGTTCATGCACCTGGCCCCGCACACCAATTACGGCGCCGACCACTTCGCCAACATCTTCCTGTTCTATTCGACGGTCGCCCCCGGCGGCGCCTTCCTGTCGCTCGATCGGCGGGCCGGCCGCGCCAGCGACGTCCCGACCGCGGGCACGCGCCTGGCGATCCGGGTGATGCAGATCCACCTCTGCATCGCCTACTTGCTGTCCGGCACGGAGAAGGCGATGGGCCACCAGTGGCACGACGGCGAGGCGATCTGGCGCTCGCTCGTGGCGCAGGGCTACGAGCTGCTCGACTTCACCTGGCTGGCCCACGTCCCGTGGCTGGCCGTCGCGTCGGGCTGGCTGGTGCTGGTGGTCGAGATCGGCTACGCGGTGCTCATCTGGCCGGCCCGCACCCGCCGGTGGTGGGTCGCCGCGGTGGCGGCGATGCACGCCGGCATCGGGGTCTTCATGGGGCTCCACGTGTTCGCGGGGATCATGATCGTCCTGACCGTGGCGATGTTCGGGGTCAGCGCGGAGCCCGCTGTGACCGTCGTGAAACAATGCAGCACGGATCACGACTTCTTGTCCGCGTCGGCCGCGACTTCGGGTACGGTGGCCCGTGGCCAAGGCGCCCCGTCGCAGCGAACCGGATGAGGCGCGCGAACGCGCGCGCCTGCAAGTCGACGAACGTCGGGCCCAGCTGGTCGAGCTGGGCCTGCGCCTGTTCAGCGAGCGCAGCTACGACGAGCTCTCGATCGACGATATCGCCACCGCGGCCGGCATCTCCAAGGGCCTGCTCTATCACTACTTCTCGAGCAAGCGCGACTTCTACGCCGCGACCGTGCGCAGCGCCGCCGAGTCGCTGCTGGCCCGCACCGACCCCGCCGGCGACGGCCCCGACCCCGAGGCGCTGCTGGCCGCGCTCGACCAGTACCTGCTGTTCGCCGAGGAGCACGCCAGCGCCTACGTCGCGCTGATGCGCAGCGGCGTCGGCCACGACGCCGAGGTCGCGGCGATCGTCGAGGACACCCGCGCGCGCTTCGTCGCCCGCCTCGCCGCCCGCCTCGGCCTGGCCGACCTGACCCCGCGCGTGCGCCTGGCCCTGCGCGGGTGGGTCGGCTTCGTCGAGGGCTCGAGCCTCGACTGGCTGGCGCGGCGCGACCTCCCGCGCGAGGAGCTGCGCGACCTGCTGGCGCAGATGCTGGTCGGCACTTTGATGGCGGTCGACGCCAACCCGCCGGCGGCCGCGTGAATCGCCGGGCGACCATGCTCATTCGCGAATAGACGCAGGCCCGACGGAGGCGAGCCTCCGCCGGACCTGCCGCGCGAGCGCGACGCTGGTCGTCTCGGTCACGCTCGCCGCATCGGTCGCCTCAATCGCGCTCGCCGAAGCACACGTCCTCGAGGCCGCCGCGGCCGCGACAGTGCCTGCGGGCGCGTCGCTCGCAGAAGTCGCGGTTGCCGCGGATGCGGATCCGGTCGGTCACACGGCGATAGCGATGGCCGCGCTCGCAAAGCGCCAGGCAATAGCCGCGCGCGTGATAGTCGTCGTCGTCGTAGCACTCCCAGAGATCGTTCTCGCTGGGGTCGACCTCGTCGGTAAATTCGACGTCGTCGACCGAGACGTCGTCCGCCGCTGTCACCTCGTCCGCGAGCTCCTCGACCGGCTGCTCCGGCGCGGCCAGAGCGGCCCACGCGCTGAACAATGCGTTGAAGATCATCATGACACCTGTCTCCTCTCACTATCGAATGTTCGTCCCCACGCGCATGACGTGGCCCCCGCGCGCCCAATGCGACGGGTGCTGGGAACCATGAGCCCGGTCCCGCGGGCCGTCGAGCGGGCTCTGCCGCGAAATTATGGGCCGGGCGGGCCGCCCGCGGCGGACGGACGGCAGTATGTCGATATGTCCCTCAGGACATCTATGATGAAAAGCGCGGGTCCGCGCAATGACCCGGCGTCAGCGCTCGCGGTCGCGCCGCGCCAGCACCACCGCCGCGATCCCGACGCACAGCGCCGTGTACGCCAGCAGCACGCCCCAGACCCCGACCACGTGCGCGGTCGAGGGGTCGTAGGAGACGGTCGGGTACACGGGGCAGCTGAGCGGATTGCCGGGGATCGTGCACGCGGCGAAGTCCCGCGGCGGCTGCAGGTGGGTGAGCGACCCGAACGCCTCCATCGCCCAGCGCGCGCTGGTGACGTACGACAGCGGCGCGAGCCCGGCCGGCAGCGACACCAGCGCGAGCGCCAGCAGCAGCTGCGGCACCAGCACCAGCGGCACCACGCTCATCGCCCGGTCCGACGTCGACGAGGTGCTCGACAGCAGGAGGCCCATGCCGAGCCCCGACAACGAGCTCAAGAAGGTCGTGACCAACAGGCCGCCGAAGAACCCCAGCCCCGCGACGCCGCGCACCACCGCCACCGGCCCGTCCGCGGTGAAGGTCGTCACCGCCGCCGAGAAGTCGACCTTCAGCGCCAGCACCGTCAGCAGCACGATCGACTGCACCAGACACACCGCCGCCAGCACCACGAACTTCGCCAGCAGGTACGGCCCGATCCGCAGGTTCGCCAGCCGCTCGCGGCGGTAGATCGCCCGCTCCTTGGTCAGCTCGCGCGCCGAGCACAAGATCCCGCACCACACCGCCACCAGCGCGACGAGGAACAGCACCAGCCGCCCGTGCGAGCTCTGGAGGTCCTGCAGCGCGGCCGGGCGGGCGACCAGCACCAGGATCGCGCCGATGATCGGCGCCTGCAGCAGCAAGGTCGAGAGGTTGCGCCGGTCGACCGCCAGCAGCCGGAGGTTGCGTCGCATCAGGATCAGCCACTGCCGCCACGCCGACACCCGCGCGGCCTCCGGCCGGTCCTCCGGGGTGGTCCCGCCGAGCTTCATCGCCGCCATCGACATCGACGGCCGGCTCTGCGAGGTCTGCGCCTTGTTCGACTTGACCGCCGGCCCGCGCGTCTCGCCGGCCAGGCGCTCGACGATGTAGCGCGTGCGGGCGTCGGAGCGGCGGAACCGCAGCTCCCACAGCTCGGCCAGCGACGGCTCGCCGCGCTCGTGGGCCTCGCGCCAGCGGGCGTACTCGCTGCGCAGCTCGCCGAGCACCAGCGGATGCGACTCGTGGGCGTCGCCGTCGACCTTGGTGTAGATGTCGGCGAAGTCGCCGCTGCGGACCCCGAAGTGCTGCAGCGCCTCGGCCGGCGGCCCGAACCACACCAGCCGCGCGTCGGCCATGAACGCGATGTGGTCGCATTGATGGATGTTGGCCGTCGCGTGGGTGACCATCACGATCGTGCGCCCGCCGTCGGCCAGGCGGCGCAAGGTGTACATCAGCCGCTTCTCGAGCCCCGGGTCGAGCCCCGAGGTCGGCTCGTCGAGGAAGAACAGGCTCGGGTCGGCCAGCAGCTCGGCGGCGATCGAGACCCGCTTGCGCTGGCCGCCCGACAGCTGGCTGATGCGAGTGGTGCGGCGGTCCTCGATGTCGACGTCGGCCAGCACCCGCTCGACCCGCGCCGCGATCTCGGCGTCACCTGTATCTTCGGGCAGGCGCAGCTGGGCCGTGAAGCGCAGCGCCTCGTCGACCGTGAGCGTCTGGTGGAGGATGTCGCTCTGCGGGACGTAGCCGATCTCGCCGCGGTAGGCGGCGAAGTTGGCGTAGTAGTCGTCGCCGTTGACGAGCACGTCGCCGTCGGTCGCGCGGCTGAAGCCCGACAGCGCGCCGAGCAGGGTCGACTTGCCCGCCCCCGAGCCGCCGACGATCGCCACGAACTCGCGCGGCTGGATCACCAGCGACACGCGGTCGAGGATCACCTTGCCGCCCCCGACCACCCGCACCAGCCGCCGCGCCTTGAGCTCGATCGCCCCGCGGTGGTCGTACGAATCGAGCGAGCGCCCGTCGTAGACCAGCTTGAACGGCCCCACCTGGATGATGTCGCCGCGCGCCAGCTTGCGGCTGAGCTGGACCCGCTCGCCGTTGACGAAGGTGCCGTTGGCGCTGCCGAGGTCGCGCACCTCGTGGCCGTCCGCCACCGCCCGCACCGTCGCGTGCCGCCGCGACACCAGAAGGCTCGCCAGCGTCAGCTCGCAGCCCTCGCGCCCGATCGTCACCTCCGGCTGGTCGAGGCGACAGCGCGGCACCTGCTCGTCCGGCGGCGCCATCGTCCGCGCCAGCCGCTGGTACGTGATCGTGACGAAGCTGCCGGTGTACGGGTCGCCGACGCGCAGCACGTCGCCGTGGCGCAGCTCGTGCTCGGGCACCTGGTGCCCGTTGAACATCAGGCTGCACGGCCCGCCGAGATCACGGACGCGATAGCCGTCGGCGACGCCGGTCGGCTCGAACTTCAGCTGGTGCGCCGCCACGAACTCGGCCTTGACGACGATGCGATTGTCGTCGGCGCGACCGAGCCGGAACGGCTTGCCGTCGAGCGGATAGGGCACCTCGCGCCGGTTGGGCTCGCGCACCACCAGCCGCGACGCCTGCAGCCGCACTGCCCACGTCACTTCCGGCGAAGGCTCGTCGCTGTCGGGCGTCAGGTCCAAGCAGGCCTTGTATTCGCAGGATCCAGCCCGCGCCGGCGAATGTCAACGTTTCTGGGCAATTTCCCCACGATGTGTATGCTTGGTGCATGACCACGAGGACCCAGATCTGTCAGACCCTGCCCCGCGTCCCGGCCCGGTGGGCCGTGAAGCACATTCCTCGCGGGCTCCTGCTGGGTGGCGCGATCCTCGTCGCCGGCTGCGACGACTCCGCCGAGCAGCGTAAACCAGGCCCGACCCCGGCGGTCCCGGCGGTCGAGCGCACCAAAGACACGCCGCCCAAGCCCGCGAAGCCGGCGACCGGCTCCGACACCGCGACCCCGCCCGTCGTCAGCCCGCCTCCTGCCACTGGCTCTCCCACCGACGTCGCCGGCGTCATCCGCACCTACAGCGGCTGTTACTCCGACTGTCTCAACGAGAAGAAGGCCACCAACCGCGAGACCTGCAAGCTCACCTGCGACGCCGCCGCCGAGGCCACCCTCGAGGGCATGCCCAACGGCCCGTCCAAGGAGACCTTCAAGGCCGCGACCGCCAGCTTCACCGGCTGCATCAACTCCTGCTTCGCCGACAAGAGCCTCAACTCGACCAACCGCGCGACCTGCGTACTGACCTGCCAGGACGCCGCCGAGGTCGCCGCGAGCAGCAGCAAATAAGCCGCGCCCCGCGCTCAAAACCGCGCCATCACTCCCAGCCCGGTCGGCAGGACCACCGCGCTCCGGGACGGCCTCGGCGCGCGATTCCGCACCAGCGCGACGATCCCCAGCGTCAGCAGCACCGCCCCCGACACCGCCAGCGCCGCTCCACCCCAGCCGGTGTTGTAGAGCCAGCGACAGTCGCCGTCGGCGTCGACCTCGGTGCCGCTGCAGCGCTTCTTGAACGGCATGTCGTCGAGCGCGAGCAGAGCCACTCCGGCCCCGAGCAGCGCCACCCCGCCGCCGAGCGCCGCCCCGCCGAGCGCCCGGCTCCGCGGGTTGCCCGGCGTGCGCTGCAGCTCGATCACCACGTCTTCGCGAGCGCCGGCGACGAACGTCTGCTCGCGCTCCTCGGCGACGTAGCCGTTCATCGTCACGCGGATCTTCCGCGCCCCCGCGAGCAGCGGCCGCTCGAGCGGCGTGGTGCCGACGACCTCGCCGTCGACGTAGACCAGCGCGCCGCTCGGTCGAGTGTCGAGCACCAGCACCGGCGGCCCCTGCCCGAGCGCCGCCAGCCGCGTCTGCAGCAGCGCGCCCTGCGAGTCGAGCAAGTCGGCGACCTCGCCGACGCCGCAGATCTCGCACTTCTCCTGCGACTTGAAGATCACCGCGCCGGAGGCCGCGTCGACCAGCTCCAGCTCGAGCAAGAAGTCGCGGCTCTTCATCGTGATGCCGGTGCGCACCACATGGGTCGCGCCCGCCTGTCGCAGCGCGTCGAGGCACGCCTGGCGCTCGCAGCCGGGCTCGCCCGCGCGGTCGGCCACCTCCTGCTCGAGCAGCGTGAAGTTGCCGCGCCCGAGCCCGCGTCGCAGGCCCGCGACCCAGCCGGTGCGCGTCGCCTCGTCGACCTGCCCCGCGACCTGCAGCGGCGCCACGGCGATCTGAACCGAAGTGGCCTGTGTCGCCGCGCCCCCGGCCGGCGCGGCCCACACCACCCCGGCGGGCGGCATCGCCAGCAGCCACCCCAGAAGCACGCACAGCGGGACCCGCACCCCTCTACCCTAGCATCAACGCCCCCGGCCCAGGGCCTCCCCGGGCGCGCCCGCACCGAGCGGAAACGCGCATCACGGTACTCGCCCCTTGTCGCGCCCCCCCATGCCCGCCCACACTCGAGGCGCCCGCCCGGATGCCCGCGCCGCCCCGAGACCTGATCCCGGCCCCGCTCGTGCCCGCCCCGCCGCGCGGACCCGCTGGTGCCCCCGCGGCCGGCGACTCCTGGACGATCTCGTTCGACGAGCCGGCGCCGCCGAGTCGCGTCGACGACCGCGCCAGGACTCGCAAGGACCACCTCGGGCCCGAACCACCGCCGGTCCGCCAGGACGACCGCGCCGTCACCCGCAAGGAGCCCGGCGGCCTCGAGTCGGGCCCCGGTCGCCCCGAGGCCATCACGCGCAAGGAGCCGAGCCCGCCCGAAGCGGCGACGCCCGGCCGTCCCGACGCCATCACGCGCAGAGAGCCGAGCCCGCTCGACGAGCCACGCCCCGCGATGCTGCGCCCGCTCGCCGGCAAGACCGGCCGCCCCGTCGCAGTCAGCGGCCGGATCTCCACCCGCAGCAGCAGCTCGCAGATCAACGCCGAGGGCAAGCAAGTCCGACTGCTCCCCGGCCGTCGCGTGCCGGGCACCCGCTACCGCCTGATCCGCTGGCTCGGCGAGGGCGGCATGGGCGTCGTCTACGAGGCCGAGCACGAGGACATCGAGCGCCGCGTGGCCCTCAAGATCCTCCGCCACGAGGCCAGCGAGGACCCGCAGCAGGCGGCCCACTTCCGCGACGAGGCGCGCGCCGCCAGCCGGATCGGCTCGCCCAACATCGTCGAGATCTTCGACTTCGGCGAGCTGCCCGACGGCCGCCTCATGTTCGCGATGGAGCTGCTGAACGGCCACGGCCTCGACAGCGAGCTCGACAAGTGTCCCATGGACCAGGCGCGGATGATCGGGATCCTGCGCCAGGTGTGCAAGGGCCTGGCGGCGGCGCACGAGGTCGGGATCATCCACCGCGACGTCAAGCCCGACAACATCATCCTGGTCACTCACAACGGCAAGGCCGATTGGGTCAAGGTCGTCGACTTCGGCATCGCCACGGTCCACGCCGAGACCGACGCCGGGGCCGCCGGCACGCCGCACTACATGGCGCCCGAGCAGGTGCTGGGCCAGCCCTTCGACGGCCGCCTCGACATGTACTCGTTCGGTTGCACGGCGTACGAGCTGCTGGTCGGCAAGCCGCCGTTCGTCGCGCCGACGATCGAGGAGATCCTCGAGAATCAATTGACGCAGTCGCCGACGCCGCCGTCGGAGCTGTGTCCGCCGGGCTCGGTGCACCCGGCGCTCGAGGCGGTGATCTTGCGCTGCCTCGAGAAGGAGCCGACGAGCCGCTACCGCGACATGCGGGACGTCGAGGCCGCGCTGTGCGAGGCCCAGATCGCCGCCGGCCTGCACACCGCGTACGACGACCTGCCGCTGCCCGACGTCGACCCCGACCGCTACGAGCGGCTGCGCAAGGACATGCCGCAGCCCGGGGTGGTCCGGCAGCGTCGGCGATGGTTGTGGCCGGCGATCGCCGGCGCCAGCACGATGCTCGCGCTGCTGCTCGGCCTGGCGCTGTGGAACCTGCGCCGGTTGCCCGCGCCCGAGGAGCAGCTCGTCGTCGACAACCTGGTCAACGAGGCGCGAGCCGCCGGCGCGCGCGCCCACTGGGTCTACCCGCCGGAGGACCAGCCCGACCTCACCGCGCTGCTGAAGATCCGCGACCTCGAGGAGCTGCGCGGCGCGGCCCGCCACATGGCCCGCACCAAGGCCACCGAGCTGCGCGAGGAGTTCGCGCAGACGCTGGTCCGCCTCGGCGACCAGTACTGGGACATGGACGGCGGCAAGCCGTTCGCCCGCGACTACTACATCCAGGCGGTGCTGTTCGACCCGGGCGACGTCCGCGCCCGCGAGCGCTCCGGCGTGACCCCCGGCTTCGTCTCCGACCTCGAGGAGCGGGCCCTGAGCGGCGGCTTCACCCCCGCCGAGCTGCGCAACACCGGCGTGCTGGTGGCCCTCGCCGAGCAGGACACCGCCAAGCGCGACCAGGCGCTGCTCGACCTCGTCGACGAGGAGGACAGCACGTCGCTGGTGATCGCCGCGTCGGCCGAGAAGCTGGTCCAGTCGACGCAAGCGCGGCCGAAAGGCCGCCGCCCGGGCGAGCCCAGGCCGGAAGTCGGCGTCGCCGAGCCCGGCCAGCCGCCGCCCGCCGCCGCCCAGCCCGAGCCCGAGCCCGCGCCGGCGACCCCCGGCAAGCCCGCGCCGAGCAGCAAGCGCGACGCCAAGCACTCGACCAATCTGGCCCAGGAGGCCCGCGCGGCCCTCGCCAGCGGCGACCGCAAGCGCGCCGAGACGCTCTTCCACCAGGCCCTCGCCGCCGACAACCGCAACGCGGTGGCGCTGATCGGCCTGTCGGACCTCGAGTTCGACAAGGGCGCCCACCAGCGCGCCGCCGACTACGCCGAGAAGGCGATCGCCGCCGCCCCCAAGACCGCCCTCTACCACCTCAAGCTCGGCGACGCCTATTTCAAGCTGCTGCGCTACGCCGACGCCCGCCGCGCCTACGACAAGGCCAAGGAGCTCGGCTCGCGCGACGCCGACGAGCGCCTCACCAAGCTCAAGGCCAAGCTCGGCAAATAGCCTGGCCCCAAGGGAATGTCCTATCAGACATGTCGCTTGGGGCATGTCCTCGGAAGCAGGCTGCGACGGCGGTCGCAGCCTCGTCCGCAAGCGCGCCGGCATCGACTTCCCCGGGCTGGGACCCCTCGATCACCTGCGTGTTCGCCGAGGTCGAGATGACCGGAGAGCCGGCGTTCGGCATGGCCACGCCGGGACTCGACTCCTCGAAGCGAGGGGCGCACGCCATGAATCGCCAGCGTGGTGGGATCGAGACCCCGCATCACGCGCCACGTGGGTCATGACCTCCGTCCGCGGGTTGCCCCCGGCACGCCGATCTGGGGGGAATCACGTCCCCACCGCAAACTCGGCGGTCACGGCTCGTGGTCGACGACCCGACACCGACGCGCGATGCTGATGGTGGTGCCGAAGAACCGCAACTCCTGCTGCTTGCCGGTGCAGACGATCCTCCCGGTCGCGCCAGGGTGGTCGCCACACGCCATCTCGGTGCCGTGGAGCATCTTATGGAACAGCCGCATCCGACAGGTCTGAAACCGCTCCACCAGATATGGCGATCCGGGCTTCTGCAACTCCGGAGCTGCCGAGAACGCCGCGGCCAGGCTATAATGAATCATGAATAACGCCTCCGGCGTGCGCTCGCTGCGCCAGGATGGGCCGCCATGCGGCATGAGGTAATACGAGTTCTTCAGACGCCGGAGGTCGCTGACGACGTCCGAGATTTCCTTTACCGTCTCCCGCCTCCACGAGGCGCCCCGCGTCCCTCCCTCCGGGTCGAGGACATGCTCGCGAAAATACAACAGCACCGCCTCTGGCGCCGCGCACTCTCCCAACGCCTCGAGCTGGGTGATACACCAGGAGGCAGCCGTCTTCGCGGCGCACTCGCGAACTTCGCTCGACACCCCGCTCGTACGCGCCAGCGCGTAATACAGCTGATTGCCCGACCTCGCCTCGACGCCGCCTTGGCGGTAGATGCTGGTCTTCCACGGGCACCTCCAGGGCAGGCATCTGTCGAGCCTGTTGCACTCCCAGAACCTCGACAGCCCGTCCCATAGGCTCGGCCGAGTCATGACGAGGGCCTCGAACTCTTTACGGCCAATGTACGGCGCACGGGCCAGCGCCGCGACTACGAGAGCGTCCCAGGACCGGCCAAGGTCAGCAAGCGACTGCGAGTCCATGAGGTCATGCAGCAGGAGGACACAGTCGAGGCCGTGCTCCGATTTTGCCCAGTACTCGCACTCACGCACCGCCTCCTTCGTCTCGTGCCTTTGGACGAGGATCTCGAGCAGCAACCCTACATGCGAGCGTTCGTACCGCTCGCCCCTGAGATATGTCCGTAAGATATCGACGCTTCGCCTCGGATCTCGACTCTTCACGGCGCCGGCGTGGGCGTACACGATGTCGGCCCGTAGTGCCCTGCGCTCGGCCGACAGACCGCTCACCCCTCCAGGATCGCTCGAGTCATACAGCGCCGCGAGCACCCAGTCAGCGAGAGTGTGTGTACCGACGGCTCGTAAACGCTCTACTAACCGCACTTGGCCCTCCTCGGTGGGCTCCCCGCACCGTCGCACGCCCAGAGCAACCGCATCTGGGCTCGCCAGTGCTTCCTGGGCGACAAGCCATGCGTCGGAACACTCAGCCGGCGGGGCGTCGACCGGTTCGGATGCCGCCCCTGTCGAGGGTATCGCGGGCTCGTCAGTCGAGCACGCTATCAGCGACAGCGCACAGAGGGCGTTCATGCCTCCTCGGACACAACTGAACATATTCATGATATCGATCCTCGTCACTCGAAACGCAGCAGATACAGTGTACCCTCACCCGACGGCGTCTCTAGTTCTTGCGACTTGATAAGGACCTCCCAGCTGCTCGCGCACACCCGCTTGCTCGGAACAGGCGAAGCACCCGCGGGGGCGTCGCTACTCCGGGTGTGCCCCGCGACCGGCCCGCGAAAGACCGGCAGCGAGCCGGGCTCGATGCAGTTAACGAAATCGATGTACGACGTGCCCCGCATCTCCGCCGACCACTCAACCCGAAGCAGCGGCGGGGTCCGCTCGAACCGCCGACGGATCTTCTCCTCGCGTTCGCGCCAGAAGCCGACTGCTGTGTCGAGGTAAGGCCGCTTGCACACGCCGTCGGCGGGCATGTCCCAGCATTTTGCCGAGAGCACGACGACCCGCGCCAGCGGGATGCGGAGCAGCAGTT
Source organism: Nannocystis punicea (assembly GCF_026965555.1). GTDB lineage: Bacteria > Myxococcota_A > Polyangia > Nannocystales > Nannocystaceae > Nannocystis > Nannocystis punicea. The sequence goes on from NZ_CP114040.1 coordinate 10,499,450, forward strand.
CCCGTAGCAGTACCTGCGCGTGCATCACTGTATACGTGATGAAGGCCGACTCGGGGCCGCAGATTTTCTTGTAGTGACCAGGCTCGATCGTGATCGGCGCACCGAGCGACCTTTCCTGAACGCCGTCGTCCAGGCTGGCATGAATATACGCGGGGACGAGAGTTGAGTAATACTCGACACTGAGCACTAGTTTGGCCGCCGGTTGCTCCATCGGGTGAGACAGAAACCGAAAGACCATCAATTCCGCTTCAAGCCCCTCCGCGATCCCCGCGGTCAATTGAGCCGCGGGATCGCTTTCGCCAGTGCGACACCATTTGGCGTACCGCTTCTCGTCGAAGCTCGCCATACGCGCCCCATCGGTGCTCCGGTCGCCCATAAATCGCACCTCGACACTCACCAGCGTCGGTTCCTCGCTCGGAGGGATCGCAGGCGTGGCGGCGATCAAATGCAGCAGTACATGAACGAAATAATACATACGAACAGTTCCGAGTGCCCTGGGGCTGGGTCGCAGCCGGCTGACGGCCGTGGGCTCGCGCAGGCGTCCGCGCCAGGCGCCAAGTCGTGACAATAGACGATCGGCGCGGCCCCCAACACCTCTATCGACCTGGTCGGCGGGAGTTCGGGGTCATTGAGGAAAAGACCCAGCCTATGGTCGCTGCGCAGTTCGTCGAACACCAGGTGTGTCAAGTTGCCTTTGGGCGCCAATGCCGTGCACTCCGGTGCCAAAGGAAACCGCTCGCCACCCGGGTCCGCGATGGAAACCTCGAAGCGCTCGGCGTTGTCGCGCGCGCCGCCATCGTCGAGGCATACCAGGAGCATGCTGACAGCCGATGACGCGTCGGCCCCGCCGAGCGCCTGCACGATCGGGCCCCGTAGCAGCACGAGGGCGAGGCCGACGGCCAGTGACGCCACCCAGATGCCTCGCCGGACACGAGTTTCGAGCGCGGGGACGGGCGGCGGCAACTCGACACCGAACTGTCGCGCACAGGCGGCGATATCGGCGTATCGGCCGGGTCGGTCATGCAGGATGTGAGCAAAGAGCGTCGCGTCGATTCCCACGTGCTGCTTCAGCGAGAACGTCGCCGCGAATGCAAGCGTGGAGAGCGAGGCGTCGCCGTCGGGCAGTTCGTTCGCCAACCTGGAGAAACGCAGCGCAATGAACCGTCGCAGCGCGCCTGCGGTGTACAACTGTTGGAAGAGCCGGCAGAGCGACTCCTCAGGGGAGCCCGTCGGTGGCATGCGCAGCCTCAGTCTCGGGCCGGTCGTGGGAGCGAGTCAAGCGCGAACGCGCGAGCGTTCCCGCCACCGGACGCTCGGCTCGCATCGACGGCCATCGGTCCAAGTCGCCCCCGAGGTACGTGGCACCAGGAGAGGCTCTTCATCTGCGTTGCACTGCAAATCTACCCCGACAACCTCCGCAAACCGTCCCCGTTCACCCGCAAAATTATCGGCCCGGGGAGGCCGCTCGGGCTCGACGAATCGAGCAGGCACGACCACAGCGCGAGCGTCATGTTGGTGCTTCCTCTCGACGGACCCGGGCTGGACGTGCTCAGCGCTGCTTGTCCCCGGGCCTGCCACTCAACCGCGGATCCAACCCCCACCGGCGGGCGTACGCAGCCCGTCGCCGCTCAAGCGGTCGTCATCCTCCTCGTCGAAGCCGGCGGCGCGGCCGATCTCGTCGACGTTGCTTGGCTCCGGGGTCGGCTCGCTGGCGCCCGGAATCCCTTCGCCGGAGAAGAGATTCGCGAGCGGGTCGACGTCGGGATCGCCTGCTGGGCTCGCTTCAGCCGGCGTCCGGCATCGCGGCCCACTCATCACCCTCGAGTCCGGCCCCGCTGACGATTCCGTCCTGCACGCGCGCTGCGCCGTTTCGCCGCCGACTTGTGGCAGCTGGAGATGGCATTTCATATCGGCGCTGGGAACCAACCCCCTTCCGCGCTGCCCGCGACGAGCTACTCGAGATGCTCCTCGGTAACTTCGGCTGGACCCTCGCAGAGGGGGTCTAGCGACCCCCTGGAGAACTTCTTGCTGACTGCACTAGGCCGTCTTGACCCGCCGGATCAGCATCGAGAAGCTCTCGGTCCAGTGGCAGCAGTCGTTGTAGATCGCGGTGTCGACGTCGATCGCGAAGCTCTCGGCCGCGTCGATGACGAGCTCGCCGCGGTGGCCGGAGAACAGGGTCAGCGACTGCTCCGCGAGCGTGAAGTCGAGCTGGAACGACCTGGGCGTCCCCTGCAGCTCCTCGGGCCCGCAGGCCATCGTCAGGCCGATGGTGATCGGCGCGATCACCTTGGCGTTCACCGTGGGGATCGGCCAGAACCCGGCGACCAGCAGCGCGTCGTCGGCTCCGCGCAGCTCGAGCTCCTTCTCCGACGTCACGTCGAGGTCCTCCGAGCGGGACGCCAGCTGCACGCTGTCGCCGGCCGCCCACGCCACGTCGCCTTCGGGCGCGGCCGGCAGGCTCAACACCACGGCCCGCGACGTGCCGCCCTCGTCGCAGGTCAGCCGGGTGATCGCCTTGCCCGCCTCGGTCACCACCTCGTCGACCGTGCACGGCAGATCGATCTCGTGGTACGAGGCCGCGCCGTCGATCTCCACCTCGAACTCCGCCGACACCGCCGGATCGCTCTCCTCGCAGGCCGCCGGCGGCTCGCCGTCGGTGTCTCCCGCCGTCGGCTCGTCGCCCGTGTCGGTCGGCTCGCCCTCGGTCGCCCCCTCCGTCTCCTGCGGCGTCGTCTCCGACGACCCGCCCTTCGACGTGGAGCACGCCAACACCCCGCAGCACAGCGCCGCGACGACCCTAAAATTCAGACCATGAAAAGTCATTGCGACCGCGGTGTAGCACACGCCAAAGCGCCGGCAAAGCGCCGGCAAACAGCCCCAGATCGTCGTTTCGCCCGGGCTCCTCGTTCGCGCTCGCGCTCGATCGCGCCAGGATGACCGCCGAATCCGCTTCGCAGGCGCCTCCCGATGAACTGCGTGGCATGTCTTTTAAAACATGTACCAGGTGCGACGGCCCGGACCGCGCCTCGACACGCCTGACAACATGTCTCTCAGGCCATTCGCATGGCCTGTCCCTCCGGACATCTCACACCGCCCGGCGCATATCTTCCGCGGCCTCCGAACTCTCGCCCCCGGCCGACCTGCTGCCTGTCTCTCGGGTCATCCGCTCGCCGCTCGCCGAGTCCCATGCGGCTCTGGGCATCTCTCCACCGCGGCCGCCGACCGCATGCCTCTCGCGGCCTCCGCTCTCTCGGCCCCGGCCGACACGCTGTCTGTCTCTCGGGACATCCGCTCGCCGATCGACGAGCCCCGTGCGGCTCGGGACATCTCACGACCGCGGCCGCCCGACGCATGTCTCTCAGGCTTCCGCCTCTCTCGCCCCCGGCCGACGTGCCGCCTCTCTCTTCGGGGCATCCGATCCGCCAGTTTGCGAGCCCGGATGCCTCGAGCACCGTCGCCGCGTCCCGCCCGCGTCCACGGTCCACCTGTCCCTCGGGACATCCCATCTCGCGACAGCCCGCGCGCACCGCGGGGCCCCGCCGCGCCCGATCCGCACGCCGAAGCTGCCGGCCCGCCGCGTGCGGCCGCCCGCGCGCCGGCGGCTCGCAATTGCCCTTCCGCACGCCCCGGGCGGCTCCCGCGACCGTCTGCCGCGGCCTTCACGCGCCGGGCGCTGCTACACTCCGCGCGTGACCGCAGCCCAGGCTCCGTGGCTCGCCGTGCGTCGTCTCGGCGGCCTCGTCCGCTTCAGCCACACGATCTTCGGCTTGCCGTTCGCGCTGGCCGCCGTCGCCCTCGCCCACCGCCACGCCCTGGCGCACGGCGGGCCGGGCCTCGACCTCGGGCGCCTGGCGCTGATCGTCCTCGCCTTCACCGCCGCGCGCACTGCCGCGATGGGTTTCAACCGGATCGTCGATCGCCGGATCGACGCCGCCAACCCGCGCACCGCCATGCGCGAGCTGCCGGCCGGCCTGGTCTCGCTGCGCGCCGCGGTGCTGCTCACCGTCCTCTCGGCGCTGGCCTTCCTCGGCTTCGCCTGGCTCTTGGGACCTGTCCCCTTGTTGCTGGCCCCCGCCTGCCTGTGCGTCGTCCTCGCCTACAGCCTTTTCAAGCGATTCTCGTGGTCGGCCCACCTCGTGCTCGGCGTCGCTCTGGCGCTCGCGCCCGGCGGCGCGTGGGTGGCCGTCACCGGCGACCTCGCCGCGCCCGCCACTCCGCTGTGGCTGATGCTCGCCGTCGCCACCTGGGTGGCCGGCTTCGACATCCTCTACAGCCTGCAGGACGAGGCCTTCGACCGCGAGCAGCGGCTGCACTCGATCCCCGTCCGCTTCGGCACCGTCGGCGCGCTGGTCTTCAGCGCCCTCCTCCACGTCGGCACCGTGGCCGCCCTGCTGGCCGTGCACGTGCGCGAGGGCCTCGGCGCCGCCCATGCCGTCGGCGTGGCCCTGATCGCCGCGATCCTCGTCTACGAGCACGCGATCGTCCGCCCCGGCGATCTCAGCCGCATCGACAAGGCCTTCTTCGACCTCAACGGCTACATCAGCATGGCCTACCTCGCCTGCGCCCTGATCGCCACGCTGGTCTAGCGCCGCGCGCAAGGCACTCGAGCCGGCCGCGCCGCGCCGGTCAGCGCCGGCGGCTCGCAGCGACGGCCCCCGGGATGCCGACCGCGACGACGACCAGACCGAACGCGACCATCCACACCGAGAACCTGGCGCGCTCTGCCGGGTCGGCCCCGACGTCGAGCACCCAGTGCGGCGAGGCGATCACCCCCGCGCCTTCGTACGCGGAGCGGATCTCGCCCGGCAGATCGTTGCGATCGAGCGTCCCCGTGAGCGGCGAGCCGCGGTCGATGCCGTCTCGATAGCGCGCGAACACAGCCGCCGTGCTCCGGTCCGCGCGCGACACGATCGGCACGTACGTGCTCGTCGAGCTGTTCTCGCGGAAGTCGATCCTGCCCGCGTCGACGGCACCCGCGTTCGTCAGCGTGACGTACGTGCCGCGCGGGTCCTCGCCGCGCTCGAGGGCGCCGACGTCGGCGTCCGTGAGCGGGCCCCGCGTCGCGTCGCGGTACCCGAGATAGCCGCCCGCGATCGCGACCGTGGCGCCGATCAAGATCGACTTCCCCGGCCACGTGTCGAGGAAGGCGTCCCACTTGAACACCTTTCGCTCGAGCGTCCCATCCGGATCGAGGCGGCCGTGGAACACGCGGACGAGCAGGACGAACGGCGCCGACGTGACCAGGAAGGTCACCATGTACGAGACCGCCACGAAGTTCGTGCCCGTCAGCGACAGCTGAGCGTCGGCCACCCACGAGTACGGCGGGACGTAGCCGACGAGGCATGCGAGCGCGACGATCCCTCCCACGAGCCCGGCGAGCGAATAGAGCACGGGCGCAGGTTACCCCATTCGGCCGCACAGTTGGCCGGCAAAACCGCCCGAAGCGGCGGCCCTCCGGGAGCGATCGCCGGGGACGATGGGGCCTGGCCGCCTGCTCCTCGCGTACGGACGCGGCGACTCGCGGAGGCCCCGGGCATGGGCTTCCCCGCGAGCGCTGCGAGACGTCCCTCGGACATCTTGTTCAGAAGAGAGCGGGCCGGCGCTGCCGCCCGTGGCTGTCTCCCAGGACATCTTCGACGGCGACTCGCTCCGACCCGAAGAAGGGACGAGACGCGGCGGACTCGCGAGGCAGGCCCTTGCGTCGCGGGCTCGTCGCGTCGGCTCACCTGTCCGCATGGTCATGCCGATCCGCCCCAACCGGATCGACCGCGGCCTCCCCCGCGCGTGGTTCGCCGTCACCGCAAAGCCGGGCCGCGGCCGTTCGTCCCCGCTCGCCCTCGCCCCGCCGTTCGTGCGACGCTCCGCGCATGCCGAAGCGCCGCCGCCCTGGACCGCCGCTGCGCTTTCGCCAGCTCCACGACCGTGAGCCGCAGCCCCTGAGGCCCGGCACGCGCGAGTCCGTCCTCGTCGTCTGTCCTCGCTGCCACGGCTGCGCTCGTCTCGTCACCCTTTACAGCGACGACTCTCCGCCGTCGCGCCGACGCCGGCTGCACTGCCCCGCGTGCGGGGCGATCCGCGAGGAGCCGATCGGCCTCCGCTTCTGGCTGCGGACCGACTGCTGCGGCCACGTGCTGTGGGCCACCGGCGCCGAGCACCTGCAGGAGCTCGAGGACTACGTGCGCAGCCCGCTGCGCGAGCGCCTGCGCCTCTTCCTGCCCGACCGGTACAGGATCGCCCGCCTCCCGCGCTGGCTGATCCTCGCCCGCCACCGCGACGAGGTCCTCCGCGGCCTCGCCCGCCTCCGACGCATGCTGCCGATCGACGCGTGATGCTCCTCGACATGTCCCTTCGGGCATCACCAAAGGCGCGAGGCAATCATCGCATGTCCCGGAGGACATCTGCGACGATGCGCTCGCGCCCGAGAATTTTGCATTAAGAAAAGGTGACGAGACGCGGCGAGCTCGCGAGGGGGTCCAGGTGTCGCGGGCTCGCCGCTCTCGTCGAAGTCGTCGGGCCCATGGCCGCGCGGGGGCGGCCACGTGACCCGCTCCCTCCGCGATCAGCCGCAGAAGAAGAAGCCGGCGTAGATGTCGCCGTCGCAGAACAGCGCGCCGCCGAGGTTGCACGCGGCCTCGCAATGCGCAATCAGGCCGGCCTGGCAGGCCGCCATCTCGTGCAGGCTGCAGTCGTCGCCGAGCTCGACGAGGCAGGCCGCCTCGACCGCGACCGGGTCGCACTTCGCCAGGCATTCGACGCCCAGCGCCACATCGCAGTCGACGTCCACGCCGAGGCCGACGTCGAGGCAGATGTCGACGTCGAGGTCGACGTCCACCCCGAGGTCGACATCGAAGCACGCGTCGATGTCGAGGTCGATGTCGATGCCGAGCAGGCCGCCGAGGCCGCCGAGGCAGGCGTCGGCGCCGAGGAACACGCCGTCGCAGAACAGCGCGCCGCCGGCCTCGATCTCCGCCTCGCAGTGGGCGGTCATGTCCGCCACACAGCCGAGGAACGCGTCGAGGCCGCAGTCGAGCCCGAGCTCGGCGATGCACGCGGCTTCGACGCTGAGCGGGTTGCAGTACAGCTCCGCGTCGACGTCCGCGACGATGGCGCAGTCAGCTCCGAGACCGACGTCGATGTCGAAGCAGGTCCCGAGGTCGATGTCGAGGCCGACATCGATGTCGAGGTCAAGGTCGAGGTCGATTCCCAGCCCTCCCCAACCTCCTCCACAGCCGGTTTCGCAGCCGTGAGCTTCGGCGACGGGCGTCGACACGGAGTAACCGGCGGCGGCGGCGAACGAGAAAGCGACGAAGAGCGAAGAGATGATGCGAGACATGGCAAGCCTTCCTTTCGGTAACAGAAGCGTGTGAATCGCTGGTAGATGGGGGATCTACACGGCGAGGACTCCATCGAATCGCTGCGGCCGATCCCGCAGGCGACATTGACGAGCCAACCATGCTGCGCACGTTGTACCGGGCAAGCGGAAAATCGGGGGTGAGCGGTTGCACCCGGGGCCCGCAGGCCGCGTAGGCCGCCCGCTACAGCCTCGCCAGACCCGCCAGGAGGCCGTTTCCGGCGATTTTGCGGGGACCGAGTGCAACCGGGAAGTCGCCGCGCCGAGTCCGGTCGAACGCCCCCGACCTGCGGAAGCCGCGCGTAAAATCGCGGCAGTTGTGCAATGATCGCAGGCGAATTGGTACCGAGAAAGACCGCTCGAACGACCAATTCATTGCCATCACCGCAGGGCTGTAGGCGACGGTAACCACGACGCCGCCGCTCCACCGCTCGCGGCCGCCGTCGCCTCGCCCGCCCCGCGCATGAGCCCGCCTTTCCGCGCCCGCCCGGCCTCGTCCGCCGCCAGGCTCGCAGGTGCCTCTCCTGCCCGAATCGACGGCGTGCAGGTCCGGCAGAGCTCGCCTCGTCGCCTCCATCGCGGTCGGCTCCGGACAGCGAACCGAGCCGTGGGTGCCCACATTTTCCGCGGCCTCGGCGCCGCGCTGCCGACATTTCCTCCCGACATCGGCCCGACTGTCGGCGAACCGCATTGCGGCCTTCAGGGGCCCTTGAAACACGTTTCAGGGCGAGACCAGGCGCCCGAGAAGCGAGGACGTCTGCCAGTGCGAGCCCCGCGAGCTCCGGCTCGGTCCGCTGCGATGAATGTCGGTACCGCGATATGTCCCTCGAATCCTGTGGTCATTCGCCGGCTCGCGGCGATCGCAGCACGTACTCGCGCTCGATCGTCGCCCCGGCGCGAACGATCGTCAGAGTGAGGCGCCGGCGAGCCAGCGCCGCGTCGGTGTCCCACACGAAGTCCTGGCGCACCGGCACGCCGTCGACGGCCACGATCTGGTCGCGCTGCGCCAGGTCGAGCCGGCGGAGCACCTCGCTCTCGCGCGAGTTCATCACCTTGAAGCCGGAGAGCTCGCCGTCCTTCTGCGCCGGCATGAACCAGCCGCCCTCGAGCAGCGCCGCCGGATCGAGCTCGCGGGTCAGGACGGCCGGATCGATCTCGCAGCGGCTGTAGTCGTAGGTGCAGCGAAGGCTCTCGGCGAGGGCCGGCGTGTGGGCGACGACCGTGCCGGCGGAGAAGTCGAGGAAGCCGCGCTCGCCCGGCCTGCGGTTGTCGAGCTCGCCGGGGTTCGTCTCGCGCAGCGCCGCCGCCCCGGCGACGTCGCCGGCGTAGTCGAGCAGCGCCGCCTGTTGCCCGCGCAGCCACCCGCGCCTGGCCGCGTCGGTCTCGCCGCGCGACGCGGTCGCTAAGTCGTCGAGCGCCCCGCGCACCGCCTCGCACGCGGGCAGCGTGCCGTCGGGGGTGCGGCAGCTGCCCGCGGGCGTCGCGTGGCGCACGTGCGCCGCTGCGAAGATCGCCAGGTCCGCGGCCAGCCGCCGCCGCAGCCGGTGCTCCGCCGGCAACTTCGCCAGCGCGGCGCGCAGGCCATCCCACGCGGCCAGGCGCTCGTGATCGCTGTGCGGACCGGCCTCGAGCAGCTCGGCCACCGCGGCCCACGCCCGCGCGGCGACGTCGGCGAACCCGGCCGCCGCGCTCTTCTCCGCGACCACCCGCAGCCCGTTGAGCGCGCCCGTCCGCGGCGGGAGCTTGTGCTTGTAATGGATGACCTCCTCGCCGGTCCGCGGGTCGGTGTACGAATGCGTGTTCGGCGCGTCCGACGAATCGTGATAGCCGAGGATCGCCCACGCCAGCTCGATCTCCGCGTTGACGCGCGCGTCGCCCAGCAGATACGCCGAACCGAGCGCCTCGAACCCCTCGCCCAGCTCGGGGAGGCGCGCGGCGTGCAGCGCCCGCGGCCCGTAGCCGCCGGCCATCAGCAGGCGCGCCCTCCAGGCCATGCGCCGCGTCGGCGCGAAGCCCTGGCTGGTCAGGGTGTTGTAAAGCGACGTCTGCTCGCAATCGGCGAGGTCGGGCAAGAACTCCGCCGCCTGACCGACCAGCTTCGCGCTCTCGCGGACGCCCTCCTCCGCCACCGTGACCAGGTCGTCGAGCGCGGTGAGCCGATCGGCCAGGCACGTGTTGGTCCAGTTGTACAGGTCCTTGGTCGCCGACGGCTTCGCGGCCACCTCGCGCCAGCGCGTCGCGTAGTCGTCGAGCGCCACCAGCAGCGCCTCGACCTCCTCGCGCGCCTGCGGCAGCGCCCACTGCAGCGCCCGCGCGCGGTCCGGGTTCCACACCGCCTCGATCTGCTTACCCGGCCGCTCTTGGCCCCACTTGAACGTGAACTTCTCCGGCAGGTTGCTCGCCGGCGGCGTCGGCGGGTCGCCGGCGAAATATGCATAGGTCCCATAGGACATGGCCGAAGAGACAGCCACTCCCGCCGCGACCGCCAGCGCGCGCCGCCACGGCCGGTTCGCGCTCGCGCGGGCGAGCGCGGCCAGCAGCGCGTCCATCGCCGGGAAGCGCGCGGCCGGATCGATCTGCAGCCCGCGCTCCAGCACCGCCTGCAGCGCCCGCGGCACCGGTCGCGACGGCCGCGCCATCGCCCCGCGCTGGAATGACTCGCACAGCTGCGCCACGTCGTCGCCGCCGAACGGCCGGTGCCCGTGCAGCGCCTCGAACAGCACCACGCAGAACGCGAACTGATCGCTGCGCGCGCTGGCCTGCCGGCCCATCAGCTGCTCCGGGGCCATGTACGCGGGAGTGCCGAGCACCGCCCCGGTGCGCGTCATCGGCTCGGCCAGCGCCGCGGCGCGCTCGTCGGCGGTGCGCTCGACCTCGGCCGGCGCGTCCTCGCCGAGCCGCGCGAGGCCGAAGTCGGAGATCCGGATCCGCCCGCCGCCCACGAGGATGTTGGCCGGCTTGAAGTCGCGGTGGACCAGCCCCGCGGCGTGCGCCGCCGCCAGGCCGCGCCCCGCCTGCGCCAGCACCTCGACCACCTCCTGCCAGCGCCGCGGCGCCGCCCTGAGCCAGTCGGCGAGCGTCCCGCCGCCCTCGTACTCCATCGCGATCCACACCTGCCCGGCGTGGACCCCGGCGTCGAACACCGCCAGCACGTTCGGGTGCTGCAGCCGCGCCATCGCCTGCGCCTCGCGCAACAGCCGCTGCTGCGCCAGCGGCCCGAGCTGACCGGGGTGGAGCAGCTTGAGCGCGACAGTGCGGTCGAGCTGCGGATCGCGGGCCGCGTACACGACCCCCATCCCGCCGGCGCCGATCACCCGCAGCACCTGGAAGCGGCCGATCGTGCTCGGCTCGTGCGGCTCGTCGAACAGCGACGCCGCGACCTGGCGGCGGATCTGCTCGAGCGGGTGCAGGAGGACGTTCTCGGGCGCTCGCATCGTGTCGGAGCTCGGGGTGAGGGCGGCGGCGGTCATCGGAAGCTCTGCCCGCGACGTTCCCCGAGGATGCCGATCGATCACGACCAATGACGATTTTTTTTCACCGCCCGCCGCGAGCCCGACTACCATCGGCGCGTGGAGACCGACGAGGCGCTGGTGGCCGCCTGGCGAGACGGGGACAAGCGCGCCGGCAGCCGCCTGTTCGCTCGCCACTTCGAGCCGATCGCGCGCTTCTTCTACAGCAAGGTCCAGACCGGCGTCGAAGACCTCGTGCAGCGCACCTTCCTCGCCCTCATCGAGCGCAGCGAGCAGCTCCCCGAGGGCGTGCCGGTCCGCGCCTACCTGTTCGGGATCGCGCGCAAGCTGCTCCTGCGCCGCTTCCGCGACCAGTACCGCGACGGCATCTTCGACGGCGACACGGTCTCGGTCGCCGACCTCGGCGAGTCGCCCAGCGCCCTGCTCGACCGCCGCGAGCACCTGCAGCTACTCTACCACGCCCTGCGATCGCTGCCGCTCGAGCTGCAGATCGTCGTCGAGCTGTTCTACTGGGAGAGCTACCCCGCCCCGGCCATCGCCGCCGCGCTCGAGCTGCCCGAGGGCACCGTCCGCAGCCGCCTCCGCCGCGCCCGCGAGCTGCTCGGCGACCGCCTCCGCGCCCTCGCCCCCGCCCCCGAGGTCGCGGCTGCGACCCTCCACGACCTCGAGCGCTGGGCCCGCGAGCTCCGCGATCAACTCGGCCGGGCCTGAGGGACATGTCGCATCGGGCATGCCCCAATGGGCATGCCCCATACGACATGTCCCAAGAGACTCAGGCCTCCGGCTCGCCGCGGCGGCGCGAGGCGGACGCGATCAGCGCGTAGAACAGCGGGGTGGCGAAGATCGCCAGCACCGTCGCGGCGAGCATCCCGCCGAGCACGCCGGTGCCGATCGCCCGCTGGCTGTTGGAGCTCGCGCCGCTGGCGATCGCCAGCGGCACCACGCCGAGGATGAACGCCAGGGACGTCATGACGATCGGGCGGAAGCGCAGGCGGCACGCCTCGATCGCCGCGGCGCGGACCGAGCGGCCCTGGGCGACCAGCTCCTTGGCGACCTCGATGATGAGGATCGCGTTCTTCGCGGTCAGGCCGATGATCGTGATGAGGCCGACCTTGAAGTAGACGTCGTTGGGCAGCTCGCGCCACGAGATGGCGAGGACCGAGCCGAGCACGCCGGTGGGGATGACGAGCAGGACCGCGACGGGGATCGACCAGCTCTCGTAGAGCGCCGCGAGGCACAGGAACACGCACACGAGGGACAGCGCCAGCAAATAGATCGCCTGGCTGCCCGACAGCTTCTCCTGCAGCGACTGCCCCGACCAGGCGTAGTCGAAGCCCTCCGGCAGCTGGGCCGCGAGGTGCTCCATCTCCGCCATCGCGTCGCCGCTGGCGCGCCCCGGGGCCGCGCTGCCGCTGAACTTGATGCTCTGGTAGCCGTTGTAGCTGACCACCTGCGACGGCCCCATCGTCCACTCGACCGCGGCGAACGAGCGCATCGGCACCATCTTGCCCTCGCCGCTGCGCACGAACAGCTCGAGCAGGTCCTCCGCCTTCATCCGCCGGGCCGGGTCCGCCTGGACGAGGACCCGCTGCATGCGCGACTGGTTGGGGAAGTCGTTGACGTACGCCGAGCCCAGGCTGGTCGACAGCGTCTGGTTGATCGCCGCGAAGCTGACCCCGAGCGCGTTCGCCTTGTCGCGGTCGATGCGGAGCTCGATCTGCGGCGCCGTCGGCAGGCCCTCGACGTACACGTTGGCGAGGACCGGGCTCTGCGAGGCCGCCGCCAGCAACTGATCGCGGGCCGCCGCCAGGGCCGCGTGGCCCCGCTGGGCCTTGTCCTGCAGGCGGAAGCTGAAGCCGCTCGAATTGCCGAGCGACTCGATCGCCGGCGGCGCGAGGGCGAAGGCCAGCGCGTCGGGGATGGCTCCGAGCGCCGCGTTGGCCCGCGCGCCCACTGCGTCGGCCGAGTCCTCTGGCCCGCGCTCCGCCCAGTCGTCGAGCATGACGAACGCCAGCGCCGCGTTCTGGCCCTGGCCCGAGAACCCGAACCCGGCGATCGTCGCCAGGCTCGCCACCGCCGACTCGCCGGCGAAGTGCTTCTCGATCCGCTCGACCACCTCGAGCGTGCGCTCCTGCGACGCCTCCGGCGGGGTCTGGACGTCGACGATCAGGTAGCCCTGGTCCTCGGTCGGCAGGAAGCTCGACGGCAGCCGCTGCCAGCTCCACGCCAGCCCGCCGAGCAGCGCGACGTAGATCGCGAGGAAGCGCGCGGGCCGGCGCACCACCCCGCCGACGCCGGCGCGGTAGCCCATCGTCATCGCCTCGAAGGCGCGGTTGAACCACGCGAACGGCCCGCGACGGGCGCGGCCGTGGCCCTCGCGCACCGGCCGGAGCAGCGTGCCGCACAGCGCCGGCGTCAGCGACAGCGCCAGGAACGCCGAGAAGGCGATCGACGTCGCCATCGACACCGCGAACTGGCGATAGATCACCCCGACCGAGCCCGGGAAGAACGCCATCGGCAGGAACACCGCGATCAGCACCACCGTGATGCCGATGATCGCCCCCGTGATCTGGCCCATCGCCTTGCGCGTCGCCGCCTTCGGCGGCAGCCCCTCCTCGGCCATGATGCGCTCGACGTTCTCGACCACCACGATCGCGTCGTCGACGAGGATGCCGATCGCCAGCACCATGCCGAACATGGTCAGCACGTTGATCGAGAACCCGGCCAGCAGCAGCGCCGCGCAGGTCCCGAGCAGCGCGACCGGCACCACGATCGCGGGGATCACGGTGTAGCGGAGGTCCTGCAGGAACACGAACATCACCGCGAACACCAGGCCCATCGCCTCGAGCAACGTGACCAGGACCTGGCGGATCGAGACCTCGACGAACGGCGTGGTGTCGTACGGGACCGAGATCTCCACGTTCGCCGGCATCGTCCGCATCAGCTCGGCGATCTTCTCGTGCACCCCGGTCGCGGTGGCCAGGGCGTTGCCGCCGGGCGCGAGCTGGATGCCGATGCCGGCCGCGGGGATCCCGTCGAGGCGCGACTGCATCAAGTAGCTCTGGCCGCCGAGCTCGACGTCGGCGACGTCGCGCAGGCGCACGAACGAGCCGTCGAGGTTGGCGCGCAGGACGATCTCCTCGAACTCCTGGACCGTGCCCAGCTGGCCCTTGACGAGCACGTTGGCGGCGATCCGCTGGCCCTCGGTCGACGGCGGCGAGCCGACGATGCCGGACGCGACCTGGGCGTTCTGACCCTCGATCGCCGCGGTGACGTCGCCGGCGGTGAGGCCGAAGCCGACCAGGCGGGCCGGATCGATCCACACGCGCAGCGCCTTCTCGGTCGAGAACAGGGTGGCGCGACCGACCCCCGGGACCCGCCGCAGCTCGCCGAGGATCCGCCGGGCCGCGAGGTCGCCGAGCTCGATCTCCGTCATGCTGCCGTCGGTCGCGCGCACCGTGACGAACTGCATGATCGCGGTGGTCGCCTCCTCGATCTGCACGCCCTGCTGCGTCACCACCCGCGGCAATCGGGCCTCGACGCGCTTGAGCCGGTTCTGCACCGCCACGGTCGCCTTGGCCGGGTCGGACCCGGGCGCGAACGACACCATGATCTGCGTCGTCCCCGAGGCGTCGCTGGTCGACTCGAAGTACATCACCCCCGGGATGCCGTTGAGCTCCTCCTCGAGGATGCGCGTGACGCCCTCGTAGAGCCGCTCCGGCGGCGCGCCCGGGTAATTCGCGGTCACCGAGACGGTCACCGGCGCGACGCTCGGGTACTGCGAGACCGGCAAGTACGTCAGCGAGATCGCCCCCGCCAGCATGATGAACAGCGAGATGGCCCAGGCGAAGATCGGGCGGTCGATGAAGAAGGAGATCATGACAATGCCCTCGGGCGAAGATGAATCGATCAGCGCTGCGCGGTGGTCGGCGCCAGCGCCGGAGCGGACCAGGGCACCGGCTTCACGCTGGCCCCCGGACCGATCTTCTGGAACCCCTCGACGACGAGGGTCTCGCCGGCGACGAGCCCGTCCTCGACGACCCAGCCGAGGTCGGTGAGCGGCCCGGTGCGCAGCGGCTTGAGCGCGATCTTGTTGTCGCCGTCGACCACGTACGCCTGCGCCTCGCCGGCGCTGCTGCGCTGGATCGCCTGCGGCGGGACCACGATCGCCTCGGTGTCGCGCCCGCGGGCCAGCCGCACGCGCACGTAGGTGCCGGGCAGCAGGGCCCCGTCCGGGTTGGCGAACGAGGCGCGCATGGTGACCTGGGCTGTGCCCGGGTCGACGTTGACGTCGGTGAAGAGCAGCCGGCCGACCTCGCCGTACACGCTGCCGTCGGCGCGCACGAGCTTGACCTCGGCGCCCTCGCCGTCGCCCGGCTCGAGCAGGTCGACCGGCTGCACGAAGTCGACGTAGATCGGATCGATCTGCTGAATGGTCGCGAGGTGAGTCGCCGCGACGTCGCTGACGAGCGCGCCCTCGGTCACCAGGGCGCGACCGATTCGTCCGCTGATCGGCGCCCGCACCGTGGCGTGGTCGAGGTCGACCCGCGCGCGGGCGAGTCGCGCCTTCGCCGACGCGACGTCCGCCTCGGCCTGCTTGAGCGCCGAGTCGGCGACGTCGTTCTGGGCCGTGCTGACGGTCTGACGCTCGAGCAGGGTCAGGGTGCGGTTCGCGTGGCGCTGGGCCTGGTCGCGCGTCGCCTCTGCCCGCACCAGCGCGGCCGTCTGTGCGTCGCGCTCCGCCCGGTAGATCGTGGGCTCGAGGCGGAACAGCACGTCGCCCTTGCGCACATAACTACCTTCCTCGAACACGCGCTCGAAGACGATGCCGGCGATCCGCGCGCGCACCTCGGCGACGCGCGAGGAGACGCCGCGCCCCGGCAGCTCGCGCACGCGAGGGACCGCGCGGGTCTCGACCACCACTGTGGACACTTCCGGGCTCGGCGGCTCATGCGAGGGAGCAGCCTCGGTCGTCGTCGGCTGACAGCCGACGAGCAGGACGAGCAGCGCCAGACGCTTCACGAACAGGGAGAGGAGACGCGGTTGCATGATCACAGGACCTCTGTCGCATTCGCACCTCGTCTACCGGACGACGTCCGGGTCCCGGGCGCTGCGCGCATTGGTAGGAAATGTCAGGGGGCGATCGCAGGCGCCGTCGAACCAGCAGGTTCTCGTGGTCACCGCTTTCGGGTCAGGTCGATCATCTTGGAGAGCAGTGCTTGCCGGTCGATCGGGGACTCACCGTCCTGCGCCATCAGGTCCTCCAGCCATACCCCGTCCGCCGCGTAGCGTACGAGTTGCAGGGCCAGGTCCCCGTCGGTCTCACGGTGACGATTCAAACGTTCCTTGTACCAGTCGCCCCACGCCTGCCGCAGCGCCGGGTCGATCAGCGTCGAGACAGAGAGCGCCGCGCAGGGACAGGGCCCCGTCTGCTCGACGCGCAGAGTGCTGCGGACATATGCCCGCGTAAAGCGTCCGTGGGCTACCGGATCGGCGGACATGGCGGCGTCGATCTCGCCGTCGAGGATCCGGAGCTGCTCGGCGAACAGCGCCTCCGTCAGCTTTTGCTTGCTGGCGAAATGGTGCAGCAGGCCGCCCTTCGTCACACCCGCGGCCTCGGCGACTGCTTGCACCGTCAGGTTGGCCAGACCCCGGTCGACCAAAATCTGCGCAGCGCAATCGAGCAGCTTCTGCCGCACGACGTCCGGCTCCTTCTTGCGCTGATTGGCGAGCGACACGGGGGCGGGAAACATACCGGCTGGTCGGTATCTTCGCAAGCGGACCCGCGCACGTACCGGCCGCCCGTACAGCCGCTGTATGCCCGAGAACGGGGCGCCAGACAAGGTTCCTCTGGCTCACGCCCGTTCCCTGCATCGTCCTCGCGGCGCTTGCGCATCTCGCTCGCGAGGCGCGAGAACGCACAAACTACGGACCCCGACGACGGGCCGGAACCACCTTTACTTTGGCGCCGAAATGATAGCCGCGTCGGCCCTCACGACGATGCTCGGAGAGCGTGTTCGATTCGCCGCTCGCCTCGCAATCACATCACCAAGAAATTCAAGCACCGCGAATTCTACGATCGACGTCTCCTCAGAGGTTGACGATCTGCAGCCCGTCCCTGGCGCCGAGCAGACGTCGAGCGGCGCAGCGGTGCCAGGCGTCGTCGTCGCGCACGGGCTCGGAGTCGATGGCGACCAGCAGGCCGCCGTGGACCTCGAGCGCCACGGTGCCCGAGGGAGCGCCGGGGCAGCGGCGCAGCTGATCGACGAGCGAGGGCCGGCGGCGCGTCGATGCAGGCGGCGGTGATGATGATGCGATCGCGGGCGCGAGGTCCGGCACAGTCATCATCACCGGCGACGGCGCCGGGCTCGGCGGCGGCTCGTCGCTCACCGGCAGCTCCATCGGCACCGCGGGCACGAACAGCCAAAGCCACCAGCCCAGCACCAGCAGGAACGCGAGCGGCGCCCATCGCAGGAGGCGCCCGAGCGGCCGCACCGGCTTCGCGGGCGACGCCGGCGGTGCGGTGATTCGCCGCGGTGATTCGCCGGCGTCCTCGCGCTGGGCGGCCTCGGGCGGCCGCGCGGTCGCGACTTCGGGCAGCGGCTTGGACGGCACCAGCACCCGCCGCAGCTCGCGGGCGAACGCCTGCGCGGAGCTCGGCCGCTGCGACGGATCGGAGCCGAGCGCGCGCAGCAGCAGGTGCTCGAGCTCGGGCGGCACGCGCGTGCCCAGCTGGGACAGCGGGATCGGCGGCGAGCCGCCCGCGATCTCGGCCTGCTGTTGCTGCGCGGTGTGACCGACCCACGGGATCCGCCCCGTGATCAATTTGTAGAGCGTCACACCGAGCGCGAACACCTCGGAGGCCTCGGTGAACGGCGAGGTCGTGATCTTCTGCCCGACCTGCGCGTAGACCTCGGGCGCGCAGTAACCCGGGGTGTGGGCGATCCACGCCGTGGGCTCGGCCAGCTGCGACACGATCGGGGCCGCGAGCGGCCGCTGACGCACCAGGCCGAGGTCGATGAGCACGACGCGCTCGTCGTCGCCGCCGCCGATGACCATGAAGTTGTCGGGCTTGATGTCGCGATGAAACCACCCGGCCGCGTGCAAGCTCGCCACCGCGTCGGCTGCCTTCGCCATCAGGTCGACCGCCCGCCGCCAGTACATCGGCCGCCCGTCGGCGAGCACCTGCAGGCTCTTGCCGTCGAGCCACTCCATCACCAGGTATTCGACCTTGGCCTCGAGGCGGAAGTCGAGCACGCGCACCACGTGAGGGTCACGCAGGCGGAAGCCGAGGATCGCCTCCGTCTTGAAGTGCGCGAAGCAATAGTCGTCGTTGCGGGCGACGTCCTGGGAATCACCCGTGAGGCCGATCGCCCGCCGCACCTTGACTGCGACCGGCGTCTCGAGCTCCTCGTGCCAGCCCTCGTAGAGGTCGGCGAAGCCCCCGGCGGCGACGTGCCGCTTGATCCGGTAGACGCCGCCCAAGGTGCGTCCCACGAGCGCCTTCGGATCCGGCCTGGCCATGGCGTCTCATAGCACGACGCCAGGTCCGCGGTATACGAGGGTCCGTGAGCCTTCCGCCGGGAAGACGATGTACACGCACATGTTTCCCCGGCGCTGCAAGTTCTTGGTATACCAAAGACCGCAGCGGGCTCACGGCGGCAAGACGATGTACACGCACATGTTGCTCTTCACGTTGATCGGGGCCCCTGACACCTGTCCCGAAGTTTTAGTGCCGGTCTGCACCGAGCTCGCCGCCGGCCGCCGGCTCGAGGCCGCCGAGCTCGCCGCGCGGCTCGCCCGCGACGCGTCCGTCGCGCCGCAAGATCGACGCTTCGCGGCCTCGCTCGCCGCGGGCACGTGGATCCGCGAGGGCTCGCCGGCGTCGCGCTGCGAGGCGCAGTCGCTGCTCGCGGCGTACTTCGCCGACCCGGCCCTGCCGCGCACGTCGGCGCTCGAGCGCCACCACCGCGAGGTCGAGGCCGATAAGTGTGAAAAGTCCGGGGCGCCGGGCTCGACCACGTCCCCCGCGGCGTCTCCCCCGCCCGCGCCGCCGACACCTGCACTCGAGGCCAGGTCGTCCCCGGCGATCGGGACGCCGCGCTGGTCCACGCCGGCCGACCGCCCCGTCAAGACGCGCCTCGTGGCCGGCCGTGCGCTGCTCGGCACCGGCGTCGGCCTGGCAGCAGCCACGGTCATCTCGCTGTCGGTGATGAGCTACCACCTCATGGCGGCCGAGGCGATCACGACGCGAGTGCTGGTCGAGGAGCGGAGAATGACCGAGCAAGAGGAGCTCGAATTTCGCCGCGTCTACGGGATCGCGGAGCAAGCGAAGTGGGTCGCGCTGGGTGCAGGCATCGCCGGCACCGTGACTCTGGCCGCCGGCATCCCGCTGCTGATGTCGGCGAAGCGACGCGCCCGGCTGAGCCCGTACGTGCGCGGCGGGGCCGCCGGTGTCATCTTCAGCGGGGCGTTCTGATCGGAGCCGAGGACATGTCCCGAAGTACACTTCTGCTCCCGCTCGCCGCCGCCGGCTGCTTCGCGCAGGTGTGGGCCGACGGCTCGGCGCTGTTCGGCAGCGAGACCGACAGCGACGCGACCTCGGCGGCGGCGACCAGCTCCGGCGCGAGCGAGGGCACGGGCGGGCCGGTCCAGACGGTGACGAGCGAGACGCCGACGACGAGCAGCACCGGGTCGCTCGAGTCGTCGACCACGCTCCCGAACGTCCCCAACGAGCCGCCGGAGATCGTCAGCTTCACCGTCGAGCCCGACACTCTGCTCGAGGCCGGCTCGGCGGAGGCGCTAGCGATCGTCAGCGCGGACGTGGTGTCGCTGACGTTGCGCGTCGACGGCGAGGAGGTGTGGTCGGGGCCGCCGTCCGAGTTCGCGTGGGTTTTCCACGCGACGTCGAAGGCCGCCTCCGAGGGCACCTACGCGCTCGAGCTGGTCGCCAGCGACAGCGAGGGCCTCACCGCCAGCGCGTCGGCGATGTTGTGGGTGACGCTGCCGGAGACCGGGACGCAGAAGTGCGTGTTCGAGGAGGACGTCGGCGCGAGCTGGTTGACCGCGACCGTGTACGCCGACGACGCGCTGATCGTCGCCGGCGCGCTCGCAAAGCCGTCGCTCGAGGCCACGTTGTGGCGCCTCGACCGCGACTCGTGCCAGCCGCAAGCCGGCTACCCGTGGTCGATCTCGCAGTGGACCGCCCTGCCGGAGGTCCAGCCGCCGTCGCAAATCGTCGGCCTGGCGCTCGATGCCGAAGGACGCATGGCGCTCGCGGCCAACCTCGGCTCCGGCGTCTCGCGTCGGCCCTACATCGCGGTGCTGTCGCCCGAGGGCGCGCTCGAGTGGGAGCGCCTCGGGCCGATGGGTCAGACGTACAGCGCGATCGCGGCGGGGCCCGAGCGGTTCTTCGTCGTCGGGGAGTTGTTGGTGGGCGAGGCACCGCCGCGCTACGACGGGCTCGTCGAGAGCTACGACGCGATGGGCACGAAGGCGTGGTCCGACGTCCTCGCGGCGCCGCTGCCGGGCGACAGCTTCCCGGACGACATGAACATATACGACGAACATCCGCACGCAGTGTTGTGGTCCGAGGACGTAAACGCGCTCGTCATCGCTGGCGAGCGCTTCGTGCTCGCGGACAAGAACAAACGGCAACGAGCTATTTTCACTCGCTACTCCGCGAACGGAGCCATCCTTGGCGCATGGACCTCTGATGGGTCCGACGCGGACGAGGACGCCCTGCTTTCGATCACCGCGTGTGGCGACGAACTCGTGGCCAGCGGATGGGTCCGGAACGAGCAGAGCACCCGGTCGCCGGCGACACGGTGGCTGGATCCATCTAGCGATGCGGTCGCCAAGCGCCGCCTCGATCTACTGAACAGCACCATCATTCAGGGCATCGCGTGCGACCGCGAGCAGAAATTCGCGGCTGCCGCGAGCAGCGAGTTCACAGCCTTCGCGCTCGGCTTCCGCGCCGGCGACGACCCGTTCTTGTTCAAACTCGACTTCCCCGATTCGACGCTGAAAGCAGCGGACTGCGATGATCGAGGCTTCTGCGTCGTCGGGGGTCTACACGGAGATCGAGCCTGGGCGCGGGTGCATCACCCCTGAGATGAACCTCGCACCGACGAGCCGTGATTGCGTTCTCATCGAGGAATGAACTGGTCGCACAGCGGTCCCAACTTTGCGGCGACGTCTTTGAAGAAGGCCCCGTAGCTCGGCGCGCAGATCGACGCCATCTGTCCGTGCTTGAGGTACTCTTCCATGAGTGTCCGCATCCGGTTCGGCGGGCCGGGCGGCTCGTCCGGAAAACACAGGTTGGGCGACTGATCGTTGTCGGTAGTGATGGCAAGGCCGATCACAGAGTCCTCGTCACCGCCCTTGGCCGCGTACAGAGCCTTACGCCACTGGTAAGGCCCGCCGGCCGAGGCGTACTCATACGAGTCTTGAATGACGATCAGCAGCAAGAGGGCGTCGTCGCGCAGAAATCCCTCGTTGCAGCCGCCCGGGCTGTTCAGCTCAATCCCGGATTCGATCAGCGGATTGTCCAGCGCGGCGAGGATCGAGTCGAACGGTTGGGGCGAGGCGCTGCCCCAGCCGACGCGGGCGAGACAGTCGAACGCCGCAGGGAGATCGGGTTCCTCGCCGGTGATGTAGCGATGGCCTCCCGCCAGCTTGCAGCGACGGCCGGAGGAGCCTAGCTCGCTGGCGAAGGTCTCGCCGGAACCCAAAGTGTAGTCGCATTCATCGATGGTCGCACCGCACAGGTCGGGCACGCCGTTCGGATCACAATCGGCGGGATCTTGACACAAGGCGCAATCGTCCATCGACCAGGTGTACGAGGAATCCGTGACCAGAATGTGCAGATCGAACGCCCCGAGCTGCTCCTCGAGCGCCTGCGCGAACTCGGGGAAGGCCGCGATGAGGCGCGACTGGTATTCCTCCATCGTGTACTCGGTAGAAATCGCAAAGATGATGTCGATCTTCCCCTGGCACCCAGCCGGCGCTACGTCCCCGAAGTCGGGCAGCAAATTGCCCCCGCTGCTGCTGCTCAAGGCCAGCTCGCCCGTCGTGGTCGTCGTCGACGTCGACGACGAATCACCGAACACCGAGGACGTCGTGGGTGACGTCGTCGTGCTCGTGGTCGACGTCGACGTGCTGCTCGTCGTCACCTCGCCGCTCGTGCCGCCGAACGGCATCATCTCGGCCGGCGCAGCGGCATTGCAGCCAACGAGGTAGAGAGCGACGACGAAATCGGAAATGCGCGACATCGCGCACGAGGTTATCGGCCTCCGGAGAGCGTTGCTACTCGTTTGGCGCGCTCTTGCTCACTGATCCAGCAAATTTATTTCGTTGCTTGAGCAACGGCCGGTGACACGAGACCAGCCTCGACCGGCGGCACATGCGGCAACGCGTCCGGGCTCCTGTTTGGGGGCAACACCAGCAATTCCTCGATCGCCGCGGTGAGCTCTTATTGCAGAATGAACTTGTCGCCGGCGGCGACCCACTGCGCCGCCGCCGGCCTCCTGGGCGACCGCGCATGGGTCCGGGTGCATCACCCGTGATGCGTGTTCGTGCCGATGATAGCACTAGGCTCTATTTCGGAATGAACTGATCGCACAGCTTGGCGAGCTGGACCGCTGTCTCCTTGAAGAAGAGCCCGTAGGACGGGGCGCAGATCGACTCGATCTTGCCGTGCTTGATGTAATCCTCCGCGAACAGCCGGACGCGGTTCTTTGCGAACGGCGGTTCACCAGGGAAGCACAGGCTCGGCGACGCGTCCGCATCCGTCATGATGGCGAGAGCGAACACCGCGTCCTCATCGCCTCCCTTCACCGCATACAGGGCCTTTGTCCACTGGTAGGGGCCCCCGGCCGAGTCCTGGTCGTAGATATCCTGAATGACCACCACAAGAAGCAGCGCGTCGTCGCGCAAAAACCCTTCATTACAACCGCCGGGGCCGTTCAGGTCGTCGCCGGTCCCAATCAAGGGATGATCGAGCGCCGCAAGGATCGAGTCGAAGGGCAGCGGGCTGGGGCCACCCCAACCGACGCGGGCGAGACAGTCGAAGGCGGCCGGGAGGTCGGGCTCTTCGCTGGTGATGTAGCGATGACCGCCCGCGGGCTTGCAGCGGCGGCCGGAGGAGCCGATCTCGGTGGCGAAGGTCTCGCCAGCGCCCATCGTGTAGTCACACTCGTCGATGGTTGCCCCGCACAGGTCGGGCACGCCGTCCGGATCACAGTCGACGGGATCCTGGCACAACGCGCAATCGTCCATGGACCACGAGTAGGACGAGTCCGTGACCAGGATGTGCAGGTCGTACGCCCCCAGCTCCTCCTCGAGCGCCTGGGCGAACTCGGGGAACGCCGCGATGAGCCGCGGCTGGAAATTTTCCATCGTGTGCCAGGCCGAGATCGCAAAGATGATGTCCATCTTGCCCTGACAGCCCATCGGCGCGACGTCGCCGAAGTCGGGCAGCAAATTGCCGCCGCTGCTGCTGCTCAAGGCCAGCTCGCCCGTCGTCGTCGTGGTCGACATCGACGACGAATCACCGAACACCGAGGACGTCGTGGGTGACGTCGTCGTGCTCGTGGTCGACGTCGACGTGGTGCTCGTCGTCACCTCGAGGCTCGTGCTGCCGAACGGCATCGTCTCGGCCGGCGCAGCGGCATTGCACCCAACGAGGTAGAGAGCGACGGCAAGGCTCGAAATGCGCGACATCGCGCACGAGGTTATCGGCCTCTGGACAGCGTTGCTACTCGTTTGGCGCGCTCTTGCTCACTGGTCCAAGAAATTTTATTTCATTGCCTGCGCAACGACCGGGCCCAGCGCCTGCGACGCCTACGGCGACGCGTGGGTCGTGGTGGCCCTCTCGATCACTCTGCGCGTCGACAACAGCGGCTCAGCGCCCGAGCTCGTCGCTCCGCGAGGTATCCGTCGGTGAGGTGGTAATCGACGTCATCTTGGCCGGCAAGGTGGCCACGCTCCTCGTCGTTGCGTTCGGCAAGCCAGCTGGTGCCGCCTCAAGGTGAGCTCTTCGTCTGGCCAGGCGCGGCAGATAGCACGTCCGGGCCCACCGCTCGAAAGGTCGCCCCAGGTCATGTGTAGCGAGAAAACAGCGAGCATCAGCTCGACCATCCGAGACCCTCAAGCAAGAGGACGCTGTCGCTCTCTTCAACAGCTTCGTCCAGGTCTGGACCACGGCTGAGGTCGAGCAGGCGCTCGCAGACGCCGCGGAGGCGGTGCCCTCGCGCTCGTCGCTGTGCGATGTTGCCGGCGGGCTCAGTGGTGGAGCGATCGGGGAGCCGCCGGCGCCGGCTGCTGGTGGTTCTTCAAGAAGTTCAAGACGTGTAAAAAGGTCATGGTCGGTGTGACCACATCCGTCTTCGGCTACATCAAGGACAAATGCGAAGGCGCGCCGAATTAGTGCCGCTCAAGGCGCCTCTACCGCCGCAGCGGTTCGGTTTCCTGCCGACCCAGGAATTCTGGGAGCTCGCGATCTACACGCCCCTCGGAGCGCTGAGCTGCATGGGGCTATATCTGCCTGATCGGGGCGATCGGCTACCTCCTGGGTATCCCGATCAGCAGCTTCGCATGGTGGCATCACGTGCTGTTTGCCTGCGCGCTCACCGAAGTCTGGAGCGGCATCTTTGAGCTCTGTTGTCGACGAGCGCTCCAACTACGGAGAGCGCGCCTTCCGGCACGACGTTGAACCGCGCGCCCTCGCGCGCGAGAGCGCCGCCTGGGTGGCGAGAAGGCGCTGGTAGCTACCAGCGATCATGACCGGCTCGCCCGTCGACGTGTACTACGAATCACCGGACATCGAGGAAGTCGTCGGCGACGTCGTCGTGCTCGTCGTCGACGTCGTCGTGCTGCTCGGCGTCACCTCGAGGCTCGTGCTGCCGCACCGCGCTGTCGTGACGTTATACACAACAAGATAGAGAACCTGACTGAGACCACGATCGCGCGACTTCGCGCACGAAGCTATCGGGCGCCGAGGGAGGCTGCTACCTGTTTGCCGTGGGACTCTTGCTCACTTTTCGAGCAAATTTATTTCATTGCGTGAGCAACGATCGGGGAATTGGCTTCGGGCGTCAGCCTCGCCGCCGTGCGCGCGGCTCGTGGACCGTTCGCGGTCGCGACGGGGACTATCTGGTTGCCTCTGTTCGTGCGCGGCCGCTCCCCCGGTATCATCTTTGCGCGGCGCGTGCGGAGCGGAGCCGAGGACATGTCCCGAAGTACACTTCTCGTCGCTCTCTTGACCGCCGGCTGCTTCGCCGACGTGTGGGGTCAGGGTTCGGCGCTGTTCCCCACCGACACCGACAGCGACGGCGGCTCCGAATCTGCCGCGAGCGGCAGCGCGGACGAGAGCTGGGGCGATTCGTTCCAGACGGTCACGAGCAGCCCGCCGACGAGCAGCGAGACCAGCGGCGCGGACACCGAGCCGCCCTCGCCCGAGACCAGCGGCGGGCCCGCGAACGAGGCCCCGGTGATCATCAGCTTCACGATCGAGCCCGACACGCTGCACGAGGCCGGCGAGGCGAAGGCCGTCGTGATCGTCAGCGAAGACGTCGTCGAGCTGACTCTCGCGGGCGGCCCCGCGGGGGACTACATTCGCGCGCCGTCGCAGTTCGACTGGAGGTTCGTGGCCACCTCGAAGGCCGCGTCGGACGGCAAGTACGAGCTGGTGCTGACCGCCAGGGATCCCGAGGGACTGACGGACGAGGCGAGCGCGACGCTGTGGGTGTCGCTGCCCGAGACCGGCGCGGAGAAGTGCAGCTTCGAGGAAGCGCTCGGTCCCGGCTGGTTGACGGCCGCGGTCTACGGCGACGATGCTCTGGTCGTCGCGGGTGCGCTCGCGACCCCCGCCCTCGAGGCGACCGTGTGGCGCCTCGATCCCGACACGTGCCAGCCGCAAGCCGGCTTCCCGTGGCAGATCTCCGAGTGGAGCGCCCTGCCGCAGCTCGCGCCGCCCTCGCAGGCCATCGGCCTGGCCGTCGACGAGGACGGCCGCATGGCGATCGCCGCCAACCTCGGCTCGGGCCTCTCACGCCGCCCGTACGTCGCGGTGCTCTCCAAAGAGGGCGCGCTCGAGTGGGAGCACCGCGGCCCGCCCGGCCAGACCTACAGCGGGATCACTGCCGCCCCGAGCGGCTTCGTGGTGGTCGGCGAGCAGCTGGTGAACGAGCTGCCCCCGCGCTACGACGGCCTCGTCGAGAGTTTTGATGAGGGCGGGATCAAGCTCTGGACCGACACGCTGGCGGCGCCGCTGCCGGGCGACACCTTTGACGACGATCTCAATGCCTTCGACGAACATCCGCGGGCGATCGTGTGGTCCCCAAAATTGAATCGATTGGTCGTCGTCGGTGAGCGGTACGTGTTCGAGAACAACGACAAGCGGTTACGAGCCTTCTCGGCGCAGTACTCACTCAAGCAAGGCCTCATCGACGCGTGGACATCGAGCGGGCTCGACGCAGTTGAGGACGGTCTCGTCGCGCTCACGATCTGCGGTGACGAACTCGTGGCGAGCGGATGGGTCGAGGACGATCAGGACACTCGGTCGCCAGCAGCGCGCTGGCTCGACGCCGAGGGCAACGGCAGCACCAAGCGTCGCCTGGATCCGCTGGCGGGAACGACTTTTCATGGGCTCGCTTGTGACCGTGAGCGCAAATTCACTGCAGCAGGCAGTACTCCCTCCACCGCTACGGCCCTCGGGTTTAGGGCCAGCGACGATCCTTTTCTGTTCAAGTCGGACTTCGACAACGCCGGCCTGAAAGCCGCTGCCTGCGATGCGCGTGGCTTCTGCGCCGTGGCTGGTCTGCTCGGAGATCGCGCCTGGGTTCGGGTGCACCATCCCTGACAACGAGCTGCTGCACTCTCAATCAGGGATGAACTGATCGCACAACGGCGCCAGCTGAGCCGCAACATCCCTGAAAAAGGACCCGTACGCCGGGGCGCAGATCGACGCCATGTTGCCGTGCTTGAGGTAATCTTCCATGAAGATCCGCATCCGGTTGGGATTCCCTGGCGGGCTGTCCGGGGCGCAAAGGTTCGGCGAGATGTCATTGTCCGCGGTGATGGCGAGCGCGACCACGGCGTCCTCGTCGCCCCCTTTCACGGCGTACAGCGCCTTTCGCCACTGATACGGTCCGCCCAGTGAGGTCCATTCGTAAGAGTTCTGAATGATCACGAGCAGAAGGAGCGCGTCGTCGCGCAAGAACCCCTCGTTGCACCCGCCCGGGCCGTTGAGGTTCACGTCCGTCTCGATCAAGGAATGATCCAGCGCCGCGAGGATCGAGTCGAAGGCCTGCGGGGTGGCACTGCCGTAGCCGACCCGGGCCAGGCACTCGAAAGCTCCCGCGAGGTCCGGCTCCTCGCTGGTGATGTAGCGGTGCCCGCCGACGAGCTTGCACCGACGACCCGAGGAGCCGGCCTCGCTGGCGAAGGTCTCACCCGAGCCCATGGTATAGTCACATTCATCGATATTTGCTCCGCACAGGTCGGGCGCTCCGCTCGGGTCGCAATCGGCGGGGTCTTGGCACAATGCGCAGTCGTCCATCGACCACGTGTACGACGAGTCCGTGACGAGGATGTGCAGGTCGTACGCCCCGAGTTCGTCCTGGAGCGCCTGGGCGAACTCGGGGAACGCCGCGATGAGCCGCGTTTGATAATCCTTCATCCACCATTCGGTGGAGATCGCGAAGATGATGTCGATCTTGCCGTGACAGCCGGCCGGCGCGACGTCGCCGAAGTCGGGCTGCACCCCCCCACTGCTGCTGTTCGCTACCGCCTCGCTCGTCGAGGTCGACGTCGACGTCGCGGCGTCACCCGTGCTCGAGGACGAAGACGTCGTGAGCGTGGTGCTCGAGGTCGTCGTCGGGCTCGTCGTGCTGCTCGGGCTGTCCTCGCCGCTCGCGCTCCCGAACGGCACAGAATCGGGCGCGGCGGCATGGCAGCCAAACAAATAAGAGACGACGAAGCCAGCGAGGCGCGACATCGCGCACCAATCTACCCCCCTCCGCGCATCGACGCTACTCATTTGATGCGCTCTCGCGGCGAGGACGAGACCCTATAATTGATTGCGCGAACCACGAGCTCGACCTGCCTGGACTCGATGACGAAAGCTCGGCTGCACTTCTCATTTGTACAGGTCTGGACGGTACGCCTCGCTCGACGTCCGATGGGAGCAGGCAACGCCGCAATTTCGGACATGATGAAAATATCTCATCGCGGGATGAACTGATCGCACAAGGGCGCCAGCTGAGCCGCGATATCCTTGAAAGAGGACCCGTACGCCGGGGCGCAGATCGACGCCATGTTGCCGTGCTTGAGATATTCTTCCATGAAGAGCCGCATTCGGTTGGTGAACCCGAGTGGAGCAGCCGGAACACACAGGCTGGGTAACACGTCGTTGTCCGTGGTGATCGCAAGCCCGATCACGGCGTCCGCGTCGCCACCCTTCACCGCGTACAATGCCTTCCGCCACTGATACGGCCCGCCCAGTGAAGTCCACTCGAAGGAGTCCTGAATGATCACCACCAGCAGCAGCGCGTCGTCGCGCAAGAACCCCTCGTTGCAGTCGCCTGGTCCGTTGAGAGTCACGCCCGACTCGATCAAGGGATGATCCAGCGCCGCGAGGATCGAGTCGAAGGCCTGCGGCGTCGCCACGCCGTATCCGACGCGAGCGAGGCAAGTGAAGGCTCCGACGAGATCCTGCTCCTCGCTGGAGACGATGTATCGGCGCCCGCCCGCCAGGTCGCAGCGCCGTCCCGATGAGCCGATCCCGCTGCTGAACGTCTCCCCGGAGCCCATGGTCGTGTCGCAGGCGTCGAGCTTCGCGCCGCACAGGCTCGGCTCCCCGTTGGGATCGCAGTCGTCGGGGTCCTGGCATTGCGAGCAGTCTTCCATCCCCCACACGAACGACGAGTCGGTGACGAGGATGTGCAGGTCGTACGCCCCGAGTTCCTCCTCGAGCGCCTGGGCGAACTCGGGGAACGCCGCGATGAGCCGCGTTTGATAATCTTTCATCCACCATTCGGTGGAGATCGCGAAGATGATGTCGAGCTTGCCGTGACAGCCGGCCGGCGCCACATCGCCGAAGTCGGGCTGCACACTCCCGCTGCCGCTGCTCGTGACCGCCTCGCTCGTCGAGGTCGACGTCGATGTCGCTGCGTCACCCGTGCTCGACGTCGTCGTGAGCGTGGTGCTCGAGGTCGTCGTCGTGCTCGTCGTGCTGCTCGGCGTGTCCTCGCTGCTCGCGCTCCCGAACGGCACAGAACCGGGCGCAGCGGCATGGCAGCCAGCTACGTGGAAAGTGACGACGAGGCCGGCGAGGCGCGACACCGCGCACTAAACTACCGACCTCCGAGCATCGACGCTACTCATTTGGAGCGTTCTCGCGCATCTTAATTGTTTGCGTGAGCAACGAACTCCGCCCGGGCGGCGCGACCGCCCTGCCCTCGACGCAGACAATCGTGTGGGCGTCCATCGGACTCGCACAGGCTTCGAGAAGCCGCCTGGCGGGCGCGAAAGAGCCGTCCCACGCCGGTTCTGCGGGGCTCGCCGTTCCCAGGACTCACACAGGCCGCGAGGGCGGACGCAAGAGGACCGCCACACGCCGGCTCTACGAGACTCGTTCCGGGCGCGATGCAGAACTCCTCGCAGGACGATCGGCCCGCACAGCGGCGCCATCCGGACACGGAGCCCTCTTATCCGTTGCGTGCGCAACGACCTCTACCAAGCCGCCCAGGCCCGTTCTGAGCAGGTTCGAAGCGCGTCGCGGCACAGCCTGCCGATGTCGACCTCGCCGACTGTGACCTGAAAGCTCGCCTCTCCACCGCACGAACTGGGGTCTATAAATTTGCTCCCCGCCCTGCATCCGCATGCTCTGCCAACATTATATATTGTTGTTTAAATATATTTATTAAAAGATGTCTCGAAGGACAGTCCCCCCGTCAGGAGTCCTGGCGCCGCTTGCCGTTGGCGAACTTGAGGCGCAGCTCGAGCGTCCGCCAGTCGAGCTTCACGTCGGGGATGGAGATCTCCAGCGCCTCCTCGAGCGCCAGCAGGGTCGCGTAGAACACCAGCGGGGCGGTGGTGCCGATGTGGCTCGTGGACAGGCGCCTCAGCGACACGTGGAGCACGGCGAGATCGGCGCGGCCGAGGCGGAACAGGGCCTTTTCCTCGGCGAAGCGGACTGCAGCGTCGATCGTACCGGCGTACGCGGCATCCCAGCCGCCGGCGGGCTCCTCGAGGTCGACCGTGAAGGAGTGTCGCTCGGCGGGCCCCGCCTCGAGCGTGAGGTCGACCGAGAACCAGTGACTGCCGAGCTCGCGCCGGACCCGTCCCCGGCCGCGTCGGCGCGACGGAGGCCCCGAGCTCGCCGGCTCGTCGCTCATCGGACCCCGTCCTGCTCCCGGCGCGCCGGCGCGATCGTCATCCTCCGAGCGTACAGCAGCCCGCGCGACCGCGTCAGCGATACACCCGCGTGCTCGCGCCCGGCGAGACCCAGCCGTCGCCGACGCGGCGCTCGGTCGCGGTCAGGTCGTACGGATCGAGGTAATAAAAGTCGTCCCAGGCCGCGCCCGCCCCGTCGTAGCCCGCCAAAAACACCCAGTGCGGCGTGAAGCGGCTCGACTTGACGAGGACGCGCTTGCCCTGGTCGAGGCCGGCGCGGATCGCCTCCGGCGACGCGAGCGCGCCGCCGTGCACCCATTGCACGCCGCCCGCCCCGTCCATGTCCGCGGCCTCGCCCCAGTACACCAGGCAGCCGTCGCTGTAGCCGCCGTGGCCCTGCAGGTACGCGTTCAGGCTCTTGGGCGTCACGTCCGCGCCGAGCGAGCGCATGGCCATGGCGATCGCCGAGATCGCGCAACCGTCGCTGCCGATCGTCTCGCCGCAGCTGCCGAGCTGCACGTCCGCCCATGACGGATCTCGCTGCGAGAAGAACTGCAGCGCTCGCGCGGCCTCGACCTCCCCGGCGCGAAAGTCCTCGCCCTCCCCGTCCACGCACGCCGCCGTCAGACCCGCGCCGAGCGCGAGCGAAACCCATCGCATCTTCATGTCGTGCCCCTCCCTGCCGGTCCGCGCCGCGGCCCCGGACGCTACCCTGCTCATCGGCGTCGGCCCCGCCGCACGCGAGCGCCGAGCGGGGTACATATGTCTCTCGGGACAGGAATGACCGCGACGCCAGCCGCGGTCACGACCCCCGGCTCGCAGCGTAGCGAGGCCGTCCGCTTCGGCCACGACGTGGACGGGCGGCCGTGCGCGGCGGCGGGATCGCCCGACGCCCCGGGTCGGCGCCGCGTGTTTCTCGACGAACCTGGAAGCGACGCCGTACGCCCGACCCCTCGTCGCTCGTGCCACACGCCCGCCTGTGCAGCCGCCGCCACGCGGCCCGCACGCCGCCTGCGAGCTCGATCCTGGCGCCCCCGGTCGTCGCCGCGTGTTTTCTCGACAACCCGCAGCGACGTGTCTCGTGCCACACGCCCGCCTGTGCAGCCGCCGCCACGCGGCCCGCACGCCACCTGCGAGCTCGATCGCATCCTCGACGTCCGCGGCGACGGCCGGGCGAGGCCTGCGACGACGCCGGCGACTGCAGCGACACCTGCGCGGCCGACCTTCGCCGGCGCACGCCGCTCGCGTAGACTCGCCGCGGTGACGGACCACCTCGGCGAGCTCGCGGCGCTCGGCACGGCCGTGTGCTGGGCGCTCGGCTCGCTGGCGTTCACGCGGGCGGGGCGGCGGATCGGCAGCCTGCCGCTCAACGTGATCCGCCTGGCTCTCGCGCTGGGCTTCGCGGCGCTCGCCGGCCTCGCGCTGCGCGGGCGGGCCTTGCCGACCGACGCGACGGCAGAGCAGTGGTGGTGGCTCGGCCTGTCCGGCTTCGTCGGCTACTTCCTCGGCGACCTGTGTCAGTTCCGGGCCTTCATCGAGATCGGTCCGCGCCTCACCCTGCTGATCATGGCGCTGGCTCCGCCGCTGACCGCGGTGATCGACTTCGCGGTGCTCGATCAGCGACTCGGCCCGCTGTCGCTGGCGGGGATGGCGATCACCCTCGCGGGTGTCGCTTGGGTCCTGTCCGAAAGGACACCTGCGGCGGCGACCCCGGGGCCGGCCAACCCGAGGCTGCGGGGGATCTTGCTCGGCATCGGCGGCGCTCTCGGGCAGGCCGTGGGCCTGGTGCTGAGCAAGCGCGGGATGGTCGGCTGCGAGCCGCTGGCGGGCGCGCAGATCCGGATGCTCGTCGGCCTGGCCTGCTTCGTCGCGCTGGTGCTGGCGACCTCGACCTTGCCGCGGCTGCGGCTCGCCCTGCGCGACCGCGGCGCGCTCGGCTACGCGACCGTCGGCGCGCTGCTCGGCCCCTTCCTCGGCGTCTCGCTGGCCCTGTTCGCGCTCCAGCGGACCTCGGCCGGCGTCGCCGCCAGCCTGCTCGGCACCTCGCCGATCTTCATCATCCCGCTGGCGGCGGGGCTCGAGGGCGAACGCGTCGGCGTACGCGGGCTGCTGGGCGCCGTGGTCGCCGTCGCCGGCGTGGCGCTGTTGTTCGCCGGCTGAGGCGGCCGGCCAGATCGTCTCGCGGGAAACCGAGATCCGCAGTCCCGCGCCCCCATCTCGCAGCCCCCGATCTGCGAACCCGCGTGCGAGGCTTGCGCCCGTGAATTCGCGGCCCGCGCCCGCCCCTGAGGCGCAGCCCGAGGCCGCCTTCCGCCGAAAATCTCTCGCCGCGGTCGGCGCCGGAGGCGTTGCTCCTCGCTCGGTCCACGCACAAATTCACCGGCATATGAGCACCCCTGACGCCGTCCTCGAGTTCTGGTTCTCGCCGCGAGTCCGGCCGAAGTGGTTCGTCCGCTCCGACGAGCTCGACCGGGAGATCCGCGACACCTTCGGCGAGCTGCACGCGCGCGCCGCCTCCTGCACGCTCGACGGCTGGTCCGCCTCCTCGCGGGGCGCGCTGGCCCTCGTGATCCTCCTCGATCAGTTCCCCCGCAACATGTTCCGCGGGACCCCGGAGGCGTTCGCCTCCGACGCCAAGGCCCGCGAGGTCGCCCACGCCGCGCTCGCCGCGGGCCACGACCACGACCTCACGCAGGAGGAGCGAGTGTTCCTCTACCTACCGCTCGAGCACAGCGAGGACCTCGTCGACCAGGAGCGCTGCGTCGAGCTGATGCGCGCGCTCGACGACTCCCCGACGTGGCACGACTACGCCGTCCGCCACCGCGACGTCATCGCCCGCTTCGGCCGCTTCCCCCACCGCAACGCGATCCTCGGCCGCGAGAGCACCGCCGAGGAGTGCGAGTTCCTGATGCAGCCGGGCTCCTCGTTCTAGCCCGTGCGTCGGGGCCGACACGCGGGCTTACGAGGCGCGGTACGGACATGCTCGGTCAGACATGCACATTCAGGCATGTCTTCTTGAGCATGTCTGAGCGGTCATGCCCCGAAGGTCATGTCCACTGGACCACGCGACCGCGCTCGCCGTCCCAGCACCAGGGCGTGACGGCGTCGAGGCAGGCGCCGCCGAGCCAGCGGACCGGGGTGCCCCAGCGCGCGCGGCCGGCGAGGGTGGCCAGGCCGGCCTCGGTGATCTCGGCGGTCAGTTCGGGCGGGGCGGCGCCGTGGAGGCGCACCAGGGGGTCGTCGCCGCTGGCCAGTCGGCGCAGGCGGGCCAGCACCAGCAGGTCGGTCAGCCACGGGCGGGCCTCGGCGCGGCCGCAGGCCCGCAGCAGCGCGCCGACGTCGGCGGGGCCGTCGACCAGGGCGGCCAGCAGCTGGCGCTCGGTGCGGGCCAGGCCGTCGTCCCGACCTGGCCATTCAGCCAGGTGCAGCATCAACGCGTCGCGCAGCGCCGGCCAGGCGGCGAACGCCGCCGGGTCGTCGACCAGGGCCTGCAGCCGCATCGGCGCCGGCGCGCGGTAGGCGTCCCACGCGTGCACCGCCAGCGCGATCGTGGCCGGGTCGACGCGCTCGCGGGCGGCGAACGCCTGCGCCAGGGCGGCCTCGCCGAGCTCGCTGACGCTGCAGCCCGGGCGGTCGGGGTGGTCGTCCGCCGTGACCCACGACAGCCGGGCCCCGGTCGGCGCGAGGCGGGCGATCAGGCCCAGCGCGATCGCCTGGCAGAACCACTCGTTACCTGTCCACAAGACCAGCTCGTCGCGCGCCGCCGCGGCCGCCAGCGCCTCGTCCTGCGCGCGCAGGCCGGCGGCGATCCGCGAGGCGGCCGCGGGGTCGCCGGTGTGCTCGGCGAGCCAGTCGGCGCGGAGATGGCGGAACACCTCGTCGTCGGCCTCGACCGGGACCGGGCCCTCGCACAGCACCTCCGACCACTCGAGCCGCTCGCCGGGGACGCCGGCCTCGGCCAGCCGGGCGAGCAGCACAGATCCGCCATGCACGTGAATCGGCACGCGCGAAGCATAGTGAACTTCGCCGCCGTCGCCTACCCGCGGGCGGCGAACGGGCCACGGCCGAGGCCGCCGCCGTCCTTGCATGCGCACCGAACCCTGACCTTAAAGACGAGCTCACCGAGCAAGATCCTGGGACTGCCACGGTCGCCCGCTCATGTCCCGAAGGACAGATAAGAAGAGACCGGTGAGTCGGGTGTCGCTGTCACCCCACGGCCTCTGCTCCACGGGACCTGTGCGGCCTCGGCGAGCCGGCGGCGTCGGCTGAGCCTCGGCTGCACGCGTTCCACGGTCCAGGTTGGTCGGCATGTTGACTCGCGCCCGCACGGAGGTGGACCGCCCCCTCGTCGCGCGGGTCACGGTTACGCGATTGACAGCCGCCGGCCCCTGGGGGTATCGCAGGCGCATGAGCGCGAAAACGTACAAGGGTAGCTGTCACTGCCAGGACGTGCAGTTCGAGGCCGACATCGACATCGCCGCCGGCAGCGGCAAGTGCAATTGCTCGATCTGCACCAAGACCCGCGCCTGGGGCACCATCGTCAAGCCCGAGGCCTTCCGCCTGCTCAAGGGCGAGGACGCCCTGTCGGACTACCAGTTCAACACCAACAGCATGCACCACCCGTTCTGCCGCCGCTGCGGCGTGCGCCCGTTCGGCCGCGGCCACCTCGACGTGCTCGGCGGCGACTTCGTCTCGGTCAACCTCGCCTGCCTCGACGACGCCGACTGGACCGAGCTGGCCGACGCCCCGATCATGTACTCCGACGGCGCCGACAACAACTGGCAGTCGCCGCCGGCCGAGACCCGCCACCTCTGATCGCTCGCGCGGATGCACGCTGGGACATGTCTTCGGGGACATGTCTCAGAGCCCAGGCTCGTAGTTGTTCGCGGCGACGAGGCCATGCCCTCGTCGCCGCGATGATGGTTCCCCGCGCCCAGGCACGAGGCGCGGGGGAGCCGTGAAGACCGCGGCGAACGAGGCCCACGCCCTCGTCGCCGCGATGATAGTTCCTCGTACTCCGGCTCGAGCAGCTGCGGAGCCATGAAGTCCGCCGCGAACCAGGCCACGCGGTTCGAGGACGCGAGATGGCGTCTGTTCGGCGGCCAGACCTGGCCGTCGAACAGGCGCCCCACGACCTGCCCCGAAGGACATCCGCCAGCGAAGCCGAGACCGCGTGGCGGCCTCTCACGGCTGCAGCCGTGCCAGGGGTCCGGGGAAGGGTCGCCGGCGAATACGAGGCAGCATGGGCGCGAGGAACGAGCGGCCATGCAGACGCTGAACTCGCCGGCGACCCTTCCCCGGACCCCCCGCGAGGCGCAGTCGGCAATTCGCTAACCCAGGACCCCGCATCTCCCGCACGGAGAACGTGCCGTCACTCGCCCGCTCCCGCACGGAGAGCGGCCCCCATTCACGACCCCGCGAGGGCCCCCGGCTCAGTGCACGCGCACCCGCCCGCTCATCAGCAGCAGCGCCGGCAGCACCAGCAAGCTGGCGAGCAGGCAGCTGGAGATGCCCATCACCATCACCGAGCCGAAGCTCTTCATCCCGCCGTAGTCGCTGAGCGTCAGCGACGCGAAGCTGGCGATGGTCGTCAGCGCCGACAGCACCACCGCGCTGCCGGTCCCGCGGACCAGGTCGTCGAGACGCGCATGACTGTTGTGGCTCTCGCTCTCCTGGCAGCGGTGCATGAGGTGCACCCCGAACGCGGTGCCGATGCCGATCACGAGCGGCAGCGACACGATGTTGGCGACGTCGAACGTGCGGCCGACGGCCGCCATCAGGCCCAGCATCCACAACCAGCCGAGCACCGTCGGCACCAGCGCCAGCGCCCCGTCGCGGAGCGAGCGGAGGTCGAGCGTCACGACCACCAGGATCAGCAGCGCCGCCCACAGCGCCGCCCGGCGGAAGCCGGCCACGATCATCGACGAGTGCAGCTCGATGTTGATCGCCAGGCCCGACGCGTCGGGCGAGACCGACGTGACCGCGTCGCGGAAGGCCTCCGCCGACTGGGACTCCCACGGCGACACCGCCGGGACCACGAACAGCGCCAGGCCGCCGCCGTCGCGGGCGACGAAGCGGGTGCGGAACAGCTGCGGCAGGTCCTCCGGCGCGTAGCGGCCGCGCTCGGCCACGTTCTTGCCGGTGGTCCAGGCGCGGCGGAGCAGGTCGGCCACCTGCGGCTCGGCAGCGGCCAGCCGCTCCCGCTCGCCCGGGCCGGCCTTCTCGAGCCGGTCGCGCAGCGCGCGGAAGCTGGCCTGCGCCTGGTCGACGGCCTCGGTCGGCTGGCCGCCCTGCTGCATGGCGAAGCGGACCTCGTCGAGCGCGTCGACGATCGCCTTGACCTTCGGCAGCAGCTCCTCCGGCGTCGACTTGCGCGCCGCCAGCTTGGCGAAGTCGGGCAGCGGCCCGAGCTTGTCGATCGCCTTCAGCTGCGCCAGCCGCTGCTCGTCGAGCGGCGGCAGCAGGTCGGTCGCGGTCTGCACCCCCGCGACCTCGGGCAGGGCCCGCAGCGCCTCGGCCTTCTGCCGCGCCGACTCGACGTCGTCGGCGGCCACGTTGGCGTAGACCGGGCTCATCAGCGGGTCGCCCTCGAGCGACTCGAGCGCCTGCACGCCCTCGCTGTTGCGCGGCAGGAAGTCGAAGTAGCGGCCGTTGAACGCGATCCGCGACAGCCCCCAGCCGCCGCCCACGGCCGCCAGCACCGCCAGCACGACGATGAACACCCGCGCGCGCGCCACGAAGCCGACCAGGCGGTGGACCATCGGCGGCTCCTTCTTGACCGCCGCCAGCCCGGTCTTGCCGGCCAGGATGAGCAGCGACGGCAGCACGAACACCGTCGCCAGGACCACGAACACCAGGCCGATCGCGGTGATGACCCCGAGCTCCGCGTACGCCGTGAAGTCGGAGCCCAGCGTGGTGAGGAACGCCAGCACCGTCACCAGCGCGCCGACCAGGATCGGCGGCCCCGTGTGGACCAGCGCCTCGCGGATCGCCGCCGCCACCGACGAGCCGGCCCGCCGCTGCTCGTTGAAGCGGTGCATCATGTGCACGCCGAAGTCGATGCCGAGCCCGAGCAGCGTCGACACGAAGCTCGACGTGATCAGGTTGAGGTAGCCGTAGATCCAGTAGACCGCGCCGAGGGTGAGCGCGAGGCCGGCGAGCAGCGGCACCAGGGCCAGCACCGTCTGCCGCAGCGAGCGCAGCATCACCAGGCACAGCACCACGATCGCCACGCCCGACCACACGCTCGACTGGATGAGCCCGAGGCTGACCAGCTGCTGCTCCTCGGACGCGAGCGCCGGCAGGCCGGTGATGGCGGCGGAGACGCCGGCGGGGGCGCCCGCCAGCGCCTCGTCGCGGACCTCCCGGATCTTGCCCATCAGCGGCGCGAAGTCGCTGACCTCGTTGCCGAGGAACTCGGGGAACACGCTGACGACGTGGTGCTTGCCGTCGACCGTCTGGATGTAGCCGGCCTCGTCGCGGCCGCGCACCGGCGCCTCGCCGGCCTGCGCCTGCATGGCCGCGCGCATGAGATCTTCACCGGCGAGGTAGCGGTCGAAGGTGCCCGCCATCCCGCCGAGCTGCTTCAGCCCCTCGGCCGCGCGCGCCGGGTCCTGCGGCGCGGCCTCGCCGTCGAGCCCCGCCTGCAGCTGGCCCTCGATCGCCCCGAACCACGCCGGCAGACCGCCCTCGACCAGCGGCGCGAGCGCGACGTCGGGCGGCAGGTCGCCTGTCACTTGAGACAGGATCTCCGGCCGCTGTAAGAGCAGCACCTCGGCGACCTCGCTCGGACCCACGCGGGCGAGCACGCGGCCGTGCAGCTCCGGCACCGCCTCGAACCCGGCGATCAGGCGGTCGACGACCGCGCGGCGCGCCTCGACGCTGTCGCCCGAGACCACCACCACCGGCGCGTCGGGGTTGCCGAAGCGCTCGAAGAACCGCAGCATCCGCGCCTGGTCGGGGTTGGTGTCCGACACCAGGCCGTAGCGCGACGTCGACACTCGTAGCTGCGGCAGCGTCACCGCCGAGCCGACCACCAACAACCCCGCGACCGTCAGCACCAGCCGCGGACGGCCCAGGCTCAGGTTCGCGATGCGGTTAAAGATCCGTTGCGGGAGAGATTCGGGCATCGCTGGACCGCCCTGAGCTATACTCGGGCTCTGCTCTGGGCAACTTATCCAGGTTTTTTGACCGCCCCGGGCGCCCGAACGTGTGACGCGGAGCACATGTCGCCTCGTAACGCCGCTCAGAGCCGTGTAAGAGCCCGGGGACGCGGTTCAGCAGCCCCCGTGAGCGGCCCTCTCGGGCCCGGGCGGGCTGCGGCGCGAGGGGTCGGCCGGCGTGTGGTCTTGCGGCTGGTCCTGCTGCTGGGTCTGGTCGCGGGCGGGTGCGGCTTCACCAGCAAGGATCGCCGCGCGATCGAGGCGGTGCTGGCGGACCAGGCCACGGCCTGGAACCACGGCGACCTCGAGGGTTTCTTGCGCGCGTACGAGCCGTCGGAGGCGCTGGTGTTCACCGCCGGCGGCGCGATCCGGCGCGGCTTCGTCGCCGCACGAGCTCGCTACCTCGAGCGTTATGGCGCGCGCGGGGCCGAGACGATGGGCCACCTCGAGTTCACGATCCTCGACGTCCGCGGGCTCGGCCGCGACGCCGCGGTGGTCCTCGGTCGCTGGCGTCTGACGGACACGGAAGCCGCAGGCGCGGGTGTCTTCACGCTGGTGCTCCAGCGCGACGCTCGCGGTTGGTCCATCATCCACGACCACACTTCTGTCGCCAGCGAAGACCCACGGCCCGCGCCGCGCGCCGATCCGTCCGCGTCGACGTCGCCATAAAAACAGTCGCGCACGGACAGCGTGCCTGAGTTATAGTCGCCGTCGACCTTAACCTCCGTTTTCGCGCGGGAGAGTGGTGATGCGACGTTTTTCGGGTGTTCTGATCTTGGCTTCTTTCGGGCTCGTGAGCGGCTGCGGCGACAACGGCAACGACACACAGGGTGCCACCGGCACCATGACGATGACGACCACGTTGACGACGTTGACGACCACGCCGAGCACCACCACCGGCAGCGAGTCCGACACGACCGTGCCGACCACCACCGAGGGCACCGGCACCGTCAGCGAGTCGACCACCGGCCCCACCACCACCGAGGGCACCGGCCCGACCAGCACCACCGAGTCGGTCGACACCACCACCGCGGGCCCGACCACCGAGCCGCTGACGTCGACGACGCTGATGACGATGGGCACCACCGGCAACACGCCGTGTCAGGAGATCTCCGTCACCGTCCAGCCGATCAAGCCGAACACGATGCTCGTGCTCGACAAGTCGGGCTCGATGCTGCAGACGTGGGACGCCGACGCCGACCCCAACACGCCGGCCGTCACCCGCTGGTACAGCCTCTACGGCGTCGTCAACCAGGTGCTGACCGACTTCAACGACAAGTTCAACTTCGGCATGAACCTGTTCCCGTCGAAGAACGCGCTGGCCGAGTACAAGATGACGGCCTGCCTGGTCAACGACACCGTCGAGGTCCCGGTCGCCGAGCTCAACAAGGACGCGATCATCCCGGTCCTGCCGGCCCAGAGCAACATGACGATCGCCGGCGGCACCCCGACCGCGCTCGGCATGACGGCCGCGCTCGAGCACCTCAAGTCGCTCGACCCGGCGGTGCCGCGCATCGTCATGCTCGTCACCGACGGCGCCGCCAACTGCAGCACCACCGCCGCCAACCTCACCGAGCTGTTCGAGGTCTACGACGCCAACCTGGCCCCGATCGTCGGCGACGCCTTCTCGGTCGACAGCATCCCGACCTACGTCATCGGCATCGCCATCGACAACGCGCCGAACCCGAACATCCAGGACGGCAACCCCAACACCATCAACCCGTACGAGAAGCTCAACGAGCTGGCGACGCTCGGCGGCACGGCGAAGGCGGGCGACGAGAAGTTCTACAGCGCCAAGAACGCGATCGAGCTCAGCGACGCGCTCAACGCCATCGTCCAGGACGCGCAGAGCTGCATCATCCCGCTCGAGTCGCCGCCGGCGTTCCCCGACAAGACGATCGTCAAGCTCGGCAACACCGAGATCCCGATGATCACCGACTGCGCCAACGAGAGCGGCTGGCGCTACATCGAGCCGATGCCGTACACGGCGCTCGAGCTGTGCGGCACCGCCTGCGCCGACCTCAAGATCGCCGGCGCGGCCGACGTCGAGTACTACTGCGACGCCGGCTGAGCGGCGCCGCGCGGCGGTCCACCCGCAGCTTTCGAGCCGCGCGCACCGTCGCGCGGCTCGTCTGCTTCTTGCGCCCGAACGGCCGCTCCGACGCGCCTCGCTCCGGCTTCTCCGCGCAAGGGTCCCATCTTGCCGGACATGTGGACTCGTCGCCCCCCGGGCCTTGCCTCTATCGCCGCGGTCCTCGCCGCGCTGTCGTCCGCCTGCACCGACGACCGCCCCGCCGCCACGGCGGGTAACACCGACCCGCCGCCCGGCATCACCAGCGTCACGACCGTCGGCACCTCGAGCGCCGCGACCGACACCGCGGGGACAGTCACCGACGGCGGCACCGAGCCGGGTGAAGCGACCTCCATGCCGGCCGCGCCGACGGTCGGCGGCTGCGTACCCGACTGTCCCGAAGGACAGTATTGCCTCGGCGACCTGTGCCTGCCCGGCTGCGACGACGACGGCGACTGCGTCGCGCCGAGCACCTGCGACCTCGCCGACCACACGTGCAAGGGCTGCACCTCCGACGCCGGCTGCGACCCCGGCAGCGTGTGCCAGGACGGCACCTGCATGGCCGGCTGCAGCGACGGCCAGCCGTGCGACGGCGGCCTCGCCTGCTGCGGCGGCGCCTGCGTCGACCCGCTCGCCGACCCGGCCCACTGCGGCGGCTGCGACCCGTGCGAGGCCCCGCTCCACGCCGCCGCGACCTGTTCCATGGGACAGTGCGACCTCGGCCCCTGCGACGACGGCTGGCAGGACTGCGACGGCGACCCCGCCAACGGCTGCGAGAAGCAGGGCAGCTGCCAGTGCACCCCGAACGCGGTCGAGGACTGCTACGGCGGCCCGGCCGGCACCGCGGGCGTCGGCGCCTGCAAGCCCGGCACGCGCACGTGCAACCCGCAGGGCACCGGCTTCGGCGCGTGCGAGGGCGAGGTCCTGCCGGCGACCACCGACCTCTGCGCCAACACCGTCGACGACGACTGCGACGGCGAGGTCGACGAGGACGCCGACGCCGACAGCGACGGCTGGACTTTGTGCGGCGGCGACTGCTGCGACGAGATCGGCCCCGACTGCAGCAACCCCGACCTCGTCAACCCCGGCGCCTTCGAGGTCATGGGCAACGCAGTCGACGACGACTGCGACGGCGGGGCCGACAACGTCCTGCCGGCCTGCGACGGCGGGCTCGCCAGCGACTCGAGCGACCCGCTGGAGTACGCGCGGGCCATGGACCTGTGCCAGTTCACCAGCGAGGACGCGCCGCTGGCAGACCGCAAGTGGGGCGTGATCTCCGGCGCCTTCAGCCGCTCGGACGGCAGCGGCGCGCCGGCCAGCGCCGCGAAGTCGATCCGCCCCGACTTCGGCACCGTCATCGTCCCGCAGAA
This sequence comes from Nannocystis punicea, assembly GCF_026965555.1. Lineage (GTDB taxonomy): Bacteria > Myxococcota_A > Polyangia > Nannocystales > Nannocystaceae > Nannocystis > Nannocystis punicea. Next base: position 10,541,275 of record NZ_CP114040.1, read on the forward strand.
GAACCAGCGCCTGGTCGTCCTGTCGACCGGGGCCGCGGCCGCCAACAAGGACACCAAGCCGAGCTTCTCCGCCTTCCAGGGCGGCACCGAGCTGGGCACGCCCGCGGCCGTGCCCGCCGACTGGCTGGCCGCCAACGGCGACAACTTCCCCAACGCGCCCGGCTGCCCGAAGCCCGGCGGCGGCGCGACCGGGCAGGACACGATCCAGCTGAAGCTGCGGATCCGCGTGCCCACCAACGCGAAGTCGTTCAGCGCCCACGTGTACTTCTTCTCGAGCGAGTACCCCGAGTGGGTGTGCAGCCCGTACAACGACTTCTTCCTGGCCCTGGTCGACGGCGAGGGCGCGGGCAACCCGGCCGACAAGAACGTCGCCATCTACAAGAACCCGATGAACCAGCTGTTCCCGCTCGGGGTCAACATCCTCAAGGGCGCGCCCGGCCTGTTCACGCAGTGCAAGAACGGCCAGGTCAGCTGCGCCGCCCCGCCGGCCGGGACCTACGACAGCTGCGTCGGCAACGACGAGCTCGCCGGCACCGGCTTCCACAACCTGAACCCCCAGCCGCACTTCAAGGACGACCTGGGCTTCTGCGGCAGCAACAACCAGGTCGGCGGCGGCACCGGCTGGCTCAAGATGTCCGGCAACGTCGAACCCGGCGAGACGATGGAGCTCCGGTTCGTCCTGTGGGACACCGGCGACCCCTGGTACGACTCCCTGGTGCTGATCGACAACTTCGAGTGGTCGCTGCAAGCGTCGCAGCCGGGCGTCAAGCCGGGCTGAGCCGCTTCAGGACATGTCCCATCGAGCATGTCCGATGCGACATGTCGCCTCAGACATGCTTTCGAGGACATGTCTCATCCGCCCTCGACCTCGTCGGTGATCCCGGCGAGCGCGCGGGCCAGCGCCTTCTTGTCCTCGACCTGCATCTGCCGGGCGATCTGGATCCGCTGGGCCTGCGGCGAGCCGGCGCCGTGCATCGACTCGGTCAGGTAGCCGACGGCGTTGCGCCCCATCGTCATGTTCTCGATCAGTCGCAGCGCCCGCGCCCGCGCCTCGGCCGACACGCCGTCGCGGCCGCGCAGGTACTTCTTCAACAGCGGCCCGACCTCGGGGTCGGCGAAGTCGCGCTCGGACGGCAGCGTCGCCAGCAGCCCGCCGGCGAGGTCCTGGGCCAGGCGCGCCAGCTCGTAGGGGAAGCGGGTGACGTTGTGCTTGCACACGTTGGCGAGCATCGGGTCGTTCTGCCAGTTGCCGGCGGGCGTGGCCGTCGACTCGTGCGACGCCGCGATCCCGGCGCCGTAGATCGTCTCGTTGAGGTGGGCCATCTCGACCAGCTTGTCGCGCACGTGCGAGACCTGCGGCACCCCGTTGTAATCGGCGATCAGCGCCGCCGCGCCGATCAGCACGTCGCCGACGCCCGCCTTGCACACGTAGCTGCGGCGGTGATACGCGGTGAACCGCTCGACCAGGTCGGCCGCGAACTCGAACTCGCCGTCCATGAACACCAGCTCGTCGGGCACGAACACGTCGTCGAGGATGATGAGCGCCTCCTGGCCGCCGTAGCGGGCGTTGCCGACGTCGACCGCGCCGCCCTCGAGCGCCCGCGTGTCGCACGACTGCCGCCCGACCACGAAGGTCAGCCCCGGGTGGTCGACCGGCACCGCGCACACGATCGCGTGGTCGCGGTCGCGCGGCCCGAGCCGCATCGTCGGCATCACCACGATCCAGTGCGAGTTGATGCAGCCGGTCTGGTGCGCCTTGGCCCCGCGGATCACCACCCCGCCCGGCTCGCGCCGGACCACCCGCACGAACATGTCCGGGTCGCTCTGCTCGTGCGGCGCCTTGCCCCGGTCGCCCTTCACGTCGGTCATCGCCCCGCCGACCACCAGGTTCTGGCCCTGCATCGCCCGCACGAACGCCCGCAGGCGCTCGTGGTAGGGCGTCCGGTGCGCCTGGTCGATGAGCCAGGTGGTGGCGAACAGCGCGTTGATCGCGTCCATGCCGACGCAGCGCTGGAAGCAGGTCCCGGTCAGCTGCCCGAGCCGCCGCTGCATCTTGTTCTGCTGCACCACGTCGGCCGCCGACTCGGTGACGTGGAGGAAGCGATTGACCCGCCGGCCCGTCTCGCTCACCACCGCGGTCGCCAGCTCGGGGCGCTCGAGCGCGAGGTCGTAGGTGCGCGCGACCGCGTTGATCGATGGCCGCAGGACCGGGTGGTCGACCGGCTCGGCCACCCGCTCGCCGAGCAGGAACACCCGCAGCCCGCGCCCGCGCAGGCTGGCGACGTAGTCCTCGCCGGTGACGATCGGCGGCCGCGGCTTCAACCACGGCGGGGACGGCTCGGTCTCGCTCGACGATGCGGCGGCGCCTGACATGACCGCCAGGATACCCGACGCACCCGCCGCCGGGCACCGCCCAGCCGCCCTCGCGCCAGACCGTCACGCCGCGCATCACTGCGAGCCGGCCGACGCGCGGCGTCGGCCGAGGCGCACGCCGACCAGTCCGGCGATCACCAGCAAGGCGACCACGAGCGGCCACAGCCACGCCGGCGACTCGTCGGACCCGGGGAGAGCCGGCGGACCTCCGGCGAAATTTTCATCGGCGGTATCCACGGGCGGCGGCAGGGACTCGGGCTCGGGGATGAACGACGGGTCGGGCGGCAGATTGCCCTTGCCCGCAGGCTGCGGGCGCAGCCCGTCCACGTACGCGAGGATCTCGCGAGTGCCGTCGCGGTAGGTGTACGTCACCTGGAGGCCGTGCACGCGGAACTCCTCGCCGACGCGCGCGAGCTCGAGGACATCGTGAAAGCTCCGCAGGGGGTCGCCGCTCGGGACGACGCTGTCGCGCTCGAGCACGAAGCCGGTGTCGCGGACCCGTGGGTCCGCACGGAAGAATTTGCTGCGACCATCGGCCCCGAGAGCGTCGATCGCGGCGATATGCAGCCCGTCGCGCTCGCCCTCGCCCTCGCCGGGCAGCGGCGCCGTCGGCTCGACCTTCAAGCCGGTGACGTCGACCACGTAGAGACGGGACTCGCGGCAGTGGTACGCTGCACGATGCCTGCGGCCGGGACGGACGATCTCGTAGTCGACGAGGGCGGGCAGCTCGCCCTCGGCGTCGGCGACCTCGGCGGCGAGCGGCTCGCCGGTCCGGTAATCGCAGAGGACGGGGTACGCGACGAGGACGCGGCCCGAGAGCGCGTCGAGGCCGATGAGCTCGTAGCTGTAGTAATGGGCCTGGAAGCCCGACGCCAGCCCGTCGGCCCGGGCCGTGCTCGCGGACAGCAGGGCCAGCGCGAGGAACGCGAGCCGAAGGCTTGCGGACATCGGCCCCAGCATCGACCATGCGAGGGCGCCCGTCCAGTGGCGCTCGCAATGCTCGCGGCGCTACGCCGGCACCGCCATCGGCATCGCCTGCGCCTGCCGCGGCAGCTTGCACGTGAAGGTCGTGCCGTCCTCGAGGCTCGAGCAGACGTCGATCGTGCCGCCGTGCGCCAGCACGATCTGGCGCGAGATGTGGAGCCCGAGCCCCAGCGAGGCCCGCGTCTGCAGCGACGAGTCGCTCTGGAACGGCTCGAAGATCGTGGCGCGGCGCTCCTGCGGGATCGGCGGGCCCCAGTTGTGCACCTCGAGCACCACAGCGTCGCTGTCGACGTCGACCCGCGTCCCCACCCGCACCACGGTGCCCGCCGGGCTGAACTTGAGCGCGTTCGTCAGCAGGTTCGAAAGCACCTGCGCGATCCGGTCGGGGTCGACGCGCGCCTCCATCGGGTCGTCGCACGCGTACTCGATGATGCGCTCGGGGAACATCGTCGCCGCCTCGTCGATGGCCTCGCGCACGAGGCCCCGCAGCGAGACGTCCTGCGGCCTGACGGGGATCCGGCCCGACTTCCGCTCGTGGGTGTAGTCGAGGAGGTCGTTGATGAGCCGGGTCGCCCGGTGCGCGCCGGTCTCGATCCGCAGCAACAGGCGCGCCGTCTTGTCGTCGGCCGCGCCGCGGCGGACCACCGCCTCGGCCGCGATCAGGATCGCCGCCAGCGGGCTGCGCAGGTCGTGCGAGACGATCGCTATCAACTGCTGCTCGAACTCGCTCGCCCGCTCGCGCTCGGCCGCGCCGGCCTGCAGGTCGCGCTCGCGCTCGCACGAGTACTGGTCGACCGCCTCGGCGATGCCGTCGGCGAAGGCCGCCCACAGCGCTCGCACGTCGGCCATCCGCACGGGCACGCCCGACTCGTCGATGGTGTCGAGCAGGACCTCGCGCAGGATGTTGTACTCGACCACCAGAGTGCGCAGGTCGAAGCCGACCCGGTAGCGCTGACGGCCGTGCTCGCGGGCGACGTCCTCGACGGCGAGCGGCGCCTGCGAGCACCGCCGCACCGCGGCGGCCACCTCGGCGAGGAACTCCGGCAGGCTGTTGCGCAGGGTGGTCGCGCTGAGCTGGGCGTCGACCAGCGCGTGGCCCCGCATGCGCTCGCTCCAGCGCTCGATGATGTGTTCGCGGCGGCGCTCCAGCAGCTCGGCGAGCGCACAGGCCTGCGGAGATGGCGGCGTCATGGTCCCGTCAATGTAGCCGATGTCCAACAGCCGGGACCGGGCCGCGGGCGCCTCGCCGCCGACCACGTCACGGATGCTGGGCCAGCCCCGGAGGAGCCGCCGGCGCCGCGCCCTCGCGCTGCGTTCGCCGCGGTCAGCGCTGGAACGAGTAGACCGAACCCAGCGCCAACAATTGCGTCAGCTCGTCGAGCGCGGTCCGGACCTCGCGCAGCAGCTGCGGGTCGGCGAGGTCGTCGGGCGTGAGGCGGTCGCGGTAGTGCTTCTCGACCCAGGCGACCAGCGCGGCCTCGAGGGCGTCGTCGACGATCACGCGCCCGCCGAGCGCGGCCATCTCGCGCTCGTCGAGGGTCACGCGCAGGCGCAGCGACGCCGGGCCGCCGCCGTGGCGCAGCGCCGGCCGCAGGTCGACCTCGCGGATCTGCGACACGTGGCCGTCGGCGACCAGGCGGTCGAGGTAGCCGCGCGCCGCGACGTTCTCGCGGGTCTCGGCAGCCACCAGGAAGCCGAGCTGTCCGTCGGGACAGGTGTAGAACTGGCCGCCGAACACGCTGGTGGCGACCGCGTCCTGCAGCGGCAGGTCGGCGTTGCGGGCCAGCGCGACCTGCAGCGCCGAGCCGAGGCGCCGCCGCAGCTCGGTCAGCACGCTGCCGACGTCGCGCAGCGCGAGCTCGTGGATCAGCAGCAGCGAGCCGTGCGCGACCGCGAGGACGTCGGTGTGCGAGGCGCCGCCGTCGAGGCCGTCGGGGTGCTGCTGCGGGAACAACACCCGCGCCGCCTCGAGCTGCAGCAGCCGCACCTGCGCCTGCGAGGCCTCGATCGTCTGCCGCGCCGGGAACCGCGCCGCCGCGTGCCGCACGTACGCGCCGCGGCCCCACGCGAACACGTGCACCGCCGGCCGCTCGCCGACCTTCAGCCGCAGCGTGTTGGCCGCGCCCTCGTCGCCGAGCTGATGCACCCCGGGCAGCGGCGCGTGCACGGCGAAGCGCGCCTCGTCGCGGAAGATCGCCGACAGCACCGCGTGCGTGGCCTCGGCCTCCTGCGAGCGGTGCAGCATGTGCTGCAGGTTGGCGACCACGAAGTGCACGCGGCCGTCGCGCGTGTCGCTGCTCGGCGCCACCGTCGCCGCGTTGGCGGCCCACATCGACGAGGGGTTGCTGCACAGGCGCAGCCACATGCCGTCGCCCTCGCCCGCGGCGCGCAGGACCCGCTCGTCGTCACCGGTGAAGCCGACCCGCCGCAGCCAGTCGACGTTGGGCCGCGGCTGCGGCGGCAGCACCGCCTGCTGCAGGCCGAGCGAGCGGGCCAGCCGGATCTTCGTCAGGCCCGCGAGCGCCGCGGCCTTCGGGTTGGTGGTCGAGCCGGCGCGCTGACTCGGCGCCACACCGGCGGCGAGCCCATCGTTGTAGGTCGGCCCGATCAGCCCGTCGAAGTTGACCTCGCCCATGTCCTCGGGGTTTTGGCACCACCGAGGGCCGTGGCGCAAGCGCCGGGGCGCGCGGTATAGTGGCCGCGCGTTGACGCAGCTCGGCAGCATCTTCGAACCCGAGGCGCCCGGCCCCCGCGGACGCGACCTCCACGCCGACGTCACGGTCCCCGCCTGGGCTCTCGGCCTCCCGTTCGCGTACGAGGTCCGCGTGCCGCTCGACCTCGCGGCCGAGGGCGGATACGCGCGCCGCACCGTGTCCTCGCTCGACACCGACGACCGCGTGCGCCTGTCGCTGCCGGCCGGCTTCCCCACCGGCGGGGTCGTGCGCCTGCGCGGCCAGGGCGAGGCGCTCGCGGGCGGTCGTCCCGGCGACCTCCTGGTGCACGTCGAGGTCGACCGCCGCCGCACCGAACCCCCGCCCGAGGTGCGGCTCGCCCTCGCCTCGATGCCGGCCCCCGCCCCGCCCGCCGAGGCCCCCGCCCCTGCCGTCTCCTACCGCCTGCCCGTCCACGGCCCGCCGCCGCTCGACGCCACCACCCTCACGTGGATCGCCGCGCTGCTGGCCCTGGTGGTCGCGGCGATGATGTTCAGCTGACGCCCTATCGGGCATGTTCTCCTGGACATGCTTTTTAAAGCATGTCCGATCGGGCATGCCCTCGAGGACATGCCCGATCCGTCACCCGCTTCACCGGCCGCCGAGCTGACCGCGGCCGCTCGCTGGCCCTCGAAGCGCCTCGCCGCTTCAGCCTTCCCGAGCCTCGCCGCCCGCTTTATGCGCCGCGCCACGCCTCGCGCGCCGGCCCCCGCGAGGGCCCTGGCGCTCACGAGCCGAAGTAGAAGCCGATGAACACCCCGAGGTACACGGTGTTCGACATCGGCCGGCCCTTGGCCGCCGGCAGGAAGCCGATCCAGCCCAGCTCGGGGCCGATCGAGAGGCCGCCGCCGCGCTTGGGCCGGCGCTTGGCGGCGCCCGGGAAGAACTCGTAGCGGACCGCCGCGGTGAACACCGCCCCGCCGAAGCCGGACCGGTCCTGTCGGCCGCGCTCGCGGACCGCCCCGCCGCCGGCGCCGAAGCCGGCGCGTAGCGACAGCGGCAGCTGCTTCTTGGCGGCCGGGTAGAAGCCGAAGTCGACCAGGAACGCGCCCTGCAGCAGGCGCTGGCGCGGGTCGGCGTTGCGGTAGGCGAGGTTGCCGGAGATCTCGACGCCGATGCTCATCCACGGGTAGATGACCTCGCCGACGCGCAGGGTGCCGCCGCCGCCGACGAACGGGTTCGGCGTCGGGAAGTCGTTGACCCGCGCGAAGCTGACGCCCGGGCCGAGCGTGCCGCCGACGTAGGTGCCGTCGACCCGCGGCGGCTTCGCCGAGGCCGGACGCGCCGGCGGCGGGGCCTCGGCCGGCGCCTCCACGGCCGCCGCGTCGGCCGGACCCTCGAGCTTGCGCTCCGATCTCGAGCTGTCTTCGGAGCCAGGTTCTGCCGCGGCGCCGTCGGCGGGTGCCGAGCTGTCCGAAGGACCAGGTGCGCTCCCCGCCGCAGCCGGCGACGACGCAGCCGGCGGTGACGCGGCCGGACCGGGCGCCGAGGCTGCCGGAGCCGCGCCCGCGGCCGGAGCAGGTGACGCAGCCGGGCCGGGCGCCGACGCGCCCGCTGCTGGCGCGCCAGACGAGCTGTCCGAAGGAGCAGGCGACGACGCGGGCAATGACAGGGCCTCCCCTCTTCCCGCCGCGGCCGACGACGGCGCCGCAGCCGCGGCGGTCGCGGAGCTCGCGGCCAGCGCGAGGGCCACCGCGATCGCAGAGCCCCACCGGGTCCGCCGCGAAGCGCGACGCGCCGGTGCGAGGGCGGGAGCGGGCGCGAGTCGCCGGGGCGGCGCGGGGACGAAGGTCACGGCGGAGAGCATGGACGAGCCCCTGCGTTTGGAGCAAGCGGGTTGCCACCGCGGGGCCGCGCGGCTATCGTCCGCGGCACTTCGGCGACATGCAGCGCAGGCGGCTCATCGAGGGCGTCGGGAGCTTTCTCTGCGGCGTCGTCCTATCAGCGGCGGTGTACGAGACTGGCTTGCGCCAGCCCAACGGCGGGCTCGAGGCGCCGGGCGATCACCCCGAACCGCCCGCCGATCTCGCGCCGGAACCCGCGGGGCCCGAGGCGTCCGTGATCTCCTCCGCCGCCGAACCGGCCGGAGCGCCCGCGATCGCCGCGGACACGCCGGCCACCCCGGCCGATCCTTACACGCCCGACGCCAACCGCACCTTCACCGCCTTCCCGCCGGTCTACGCCGCGCCGCCGGAGTGGACGCCCGAGCTCGAGGCCAAGTACCCCAAGCACGGCCTCGTCACCGGCCTCGCCGCGCTGGTGCGCGAGCGGACCGAGCGCGACGCCCCGATCCTCGGCATCCTGCGCATCGGCACGCGCGTGCGCACCGACACGGAGCTCAGCTTCGGCGGCGGCTGCACCAAGGGCTGGCACAAGGTCTACCCGACCGGGTGGGTCTGCCTCAACGCCGGCCTCGAGGTCGCCGACGCGCCGCCGGACGACGGCGTGGTCGCCACCCCGCGCCCGCGCCTCGACGCCGCCATGCCCTACGAGTACTGGCGCGTCTCGCACGACGGCACCCCGTTCTTCCACCGCCTGCCGGCCTTCGGCGAGCAGGATCAGGCCGACATGGCCGCAAAGACATGGCTCTCGGAACATGGCCGAGCGCTCATGCCGACCACGCCCGCCGATCGCCCGCCCGAGGTCCCGGCGGTGGTCAAGGAGTACCTCAACGCCGGCTTCTACGTCACCGTGGCCGGCGAGGCGGTCAAGAGCGAGCGCAAGTTCCTCCGCACCCTGCGCGGCACGTTCGCCCGCAAGTACCAGCTCGAGCAGCGCGAGGGCTCGACCTTCCAGGGCCTGGTGCTGCGCGGCGAGGAGGACCTGCCGATCCACTGGATCGTGCGCGAGACGCCGCTGCAGCGCCGCTCGGGCGAGGGCGACGCGCTGATCAAGCTCGAGGACAAGAAGCCGATCCGGCGCTCGCGCCACCCGTTCGTCCGCAAGGTGACGATCGGCACCGCCCGCTTTTACGAGGACGCCGAGGGCAACCTGTTGCCCGAGTACGCCGTCGGCCAGTCGTACAAGCTGAAGCGCCCGCCCGGCGTCGGCCCCGAGGAGAAGTGGGTCCACGTCGACCTGTCCGAGCAGACCCTCGTCGCCTACGTCGGCGACCGCCCGGTGTTCACCACGATCGTGTCCACCGGCAAGGAGCCCGGCATGACGCCGATCGGCGTCCACCGGCTGCAGAGCAAGCACATCGCCACGTCGATGCGCGACCAGCCGGTCGAGGACGACGCCTACTCGATCGAAGACGTGCCGTGGACGCAGTACTTCCACAACAACGTCGCCCTCCACGGCGCCTTCTGGCACGGCGGCTTCGGCCTGGTGCGCAGCCACGGCTGCGTCAACCTGTCCCCGCCCGACGCCCGCTGGCTGTTCGGCTTCACCGCGCCCGCCCTGCCCGACGGCTGGCACTCGGTCACGCCCGCCAGCGGCGCGTTCGGCAAGGCCTCGGCGGTCGTGATCACCGAGTGAGCGGCGACGTCGCAGCTGCCGAACGGCCGCCGAGCTGCGACGACCGCGAGCGACGCGCGACGACGCGATCGTGACCTGCGGTGATCCTTCGCGACATCACCGCGTCGTGCGACGATCGCACGCGCGCCTCACCTCGCACTCGCGCCGAGCTCGATGTAGGCGACTCTCCGCGCATTCGCGTTGCGCGCGAGAACATCGTCGCTCCGCCCGCTGCGACACCTCGGGCCCCGCGCGGACATGCGCGCGGCTGTCGTGATAAACATGGCGCCCACTTCCGCGAAGCAGGAGACGCGAGACGATGAAGGTCTACGGGCACCCGATGAGTACGTGTACGCGCAAGGTCCTGATGACGCTGGCCGAGAAGGGCCACCAGGCCGAGTTTGTCATGGTCGACATCATGAAGGGCGAGGGCCACAACGCCGAGCACCTGGCGCGGCAGCCGTGGGGCCAGATCCCGGCGTTCGAGGACGACGACGGCTGGCAGTTGTACGAGTCGCGCGCGATCTGCCGCTACCTCGACGCCAAGCTCTCGGGCCCCTCGCTGATGCCGGCCGACACGCGCCAGCGGGCCCTCGTGGAGCAGTGGATCTCGATCGAGACCTCCAACTTCACCGGCCCGGCGATGAAGATCATCTACAACCTCGTGTTCGGCAAGCTGTTCGGCAAGGACCCCGACATGGCCGCCGTCGAGGAGGGCCGCAAGGGCGTGAAGAAGGCCGTCGCGGTGATGGAGCGCCAGCTCGAGAACCGCAACTTCCTGGTCGGCGACGGCCTCACTCTCGCCGACATCTTCTTCATGCCCTACGTCGAGTACCTCGCGGCCGCCGGCGAGATCGGCCTCATCGACGCCAGCGAGCGCGTCGGCCACTGGTGGCGCCGCCTCAGCGAGCGCCCCACCTGGCAGCAGACGATCGGCCGGACGAGCGCCGCCTCGTGACCCACTCGGCGCTCGAGAGCCGCGCCGCCCCCACGACGGCCGCGGCCGGACCTGTCCTCCAGGACACGCCCGGCGCGGCCGTCCCCGCTCGAGCCGCGGAGAAACCTGTCCTTCCGGACATCTCGAGCGCGCATGCGCCCCCGTGCGAGCCTGTCCTTCCGGGCATGTCCCGCCCGGCAAGAGCCGCGGATCATTCCGCCCCTCGAGCCGGCTCCTTCACACATGACCGTTCGAACATGTCCTCTCGGACATGCACAACCGCCCCGCTCGCCCGCCGGCTCGTCCTCGCGGCCCTGTCGTCGCTGCTCGCCGCCGCCTGCGATCGCCCCCAGGACCCCGCGCCGGCGTCCCCCGCCCCGTCCGCCCCTCCTGTCCCCGAGCCCGAGCCCACCGTCCAGCGCGTCGGTTTTCCCTCCAACCTCAAGGCCGACGAGGACGTGCGCCTCTTGCCCGCGGTCGCGGTGCGCGACGGCGACGGCTGGCGCGTCGACCTGCGCGTCTGGACGTTCGAGCCCGAGGAGGACGCCTGGCTGCGCGGCGCCGCGATCGACGGCCTCGTGACCGCGCTCGAGCTGCCGCCCGGCAGCGAGTCGAACCAGGTGTTCCGCCGGCGGGCCCGCGCCTTCCTCGTCGACAACGAGAGCGGCAAGCGAGTCGTCGTCCGCATTGCTTCAAAAGAACACGCCCTCGCGGTCACCGGCGCCAACGGCCACAGCGAGACGACCCTGCGCCTCGACGACGCCGACCTCCCGTCGCTCATGACCCCTGTCACCGCGGTGCTGCAGCCGGGAGACGCGCGCAGCTTCGTCGGCACCATCGTCCGCCTCGACGGCGCCGGCGTCTCGGTCGTCTCGGACGTCGACGACACCATCAAGATCAGCGAGGTCCGCGACAAGCAGCGCCTGCTCGAGCGGACTTTCTTGAAAGAATTCGAGGCAGTGCCCGGCATGGCCGCGCAGTACCAGCGGTGGGCCGCGGCCGGCGCTGCGTTCCACTACCTCTCGGCCAGCCCGTGGCAGCTCTACGACGCCCTGCTCGACTTCTCCGGCGCGGCCGGCTTCCCGGCGGGCAGCATGCACCTCAAGCTGTTCCGCGCGAAGGACTCGAGCTTCTTCTCGCTGTTCGAGGACCCGAAGGCGTACAAGGGCCCGCTGCTGCGCGCCCTCCTCCGCGGCGCGCCGGGTCGGCGCTTCGTGCTCGTCGGCGACTCGGGCGAGATGGATCCGGAGGCCTACGCCGAGGCCTACCGTGAGTTCCCCGACCAGGTCGTCGCGATCTACATCCGTGACGTCACCGACGAGGGCCGCGATGCCCCACGCTACCGCACGGCCTTCGCGGGCGTCCCGGAGGCGCGCTGGCAGATCTTCCACGACCCGGCGGAGCTCCCGCCGACCATACCTTCACAATAAGAGCCCAGCGCTTCGGTTGACGGGGACTTGCGGGCGCGGCTAGCGTGCTTTGCCAGGAAGTCCATGTTCAGCCGTCTCCTGAGCTCCGCCAGTCTCGTCGTGATTCTTGCTCTTCCGCTCGCGGGCGAGGCCCAGGCCCGTCCCGTCGCGCCGGGCGCCTGGCAGCCTGCTCCGGGGGTCGGGATGCGCCTGCAGCGAGCGGTCGATCTCGGCCACACGCCGCCGCGGACGGCCACTGCCGCCTGGCGCCGGCTCACCGCCGAGCTCGGCCCCGGCGCCCAGGCGATCTGGGACGCCGACACGCACGTGCCCACGCGCGTGTGGGGCGCGGGTCTGCCGGCCGACGGCGCCCTCGCCTCGAGCCTGGTGGCGCAGCGCGTCGCCGGCGACTTCCTCGCCGCGCACCTCGACCTCCTCGCCCCTGGCGCGCGGCTCGACGACTTCGAGCTGGTCGGCGACGACCTCTCGGCCGGCATCCGCAGCCTCGGCTACGCCCAGACCTACCACGGCCGCCGCGTCGTCGGCGGGCAGCTCAGCCTCCGCTTCAAGCACGACCGCCTCACCTTGATCGGCAGCGAGGCCCTGCCGCACGTGCGAGCTGTCCTCACGGACAGCCCGATCGCCGACGACCTCGCCCGCGCGCGCGCCCTCGAGTGGCTGCGCGTCGAGCACCCGAACGCCACCGCCGGCGACGTCTCCGCCCCCGTCATCCTCCCGCTCGTCGGCAGCGGCCCGATCCGCTACGTCGAGGCGCGCGCGGTCGACGTCGCCTCCGAGCGGCCGCTCGGCGGCTGGACCGTCTACGTCGACGCCGCCACCGGCGCCCCGCTGGCGCGCGTCTCGACCGTCGTCTCGGCCACCGGCACCGTCCTCTACGAGGTCCCCGAGCGCAGCCCGAGCTTCGGCGAGCGGGTGCTGCGGCCGGCGCCGTTCCTCGACGTCACCATCGACGACGTCCCGGCCACCACCGACGGCGCCGGCGTCGTCACCTTCGACGCCAACACAGTGCAGATCGGCCTCGGCGTGCGCGGTGACTTCGTCCGCATCATCAACAAGGCCGGCGAGCTGGCCAGCCAGGTCGTCTCGCTCGACGGCGGCAGCGACGTCCAGTGGAGCGGCTCGGACGACCCGCACCTCGACGCCCAGCTCACCGCCTACGTCGCCGCGAACTTCGCCAAGGAGTACGTGAGGGGCATCATCAGCGAGCCGCTGCCCTGGCTCGACGGACAGGTCAACCTCACCGTCAGCGACAACAGCGGCGCCTGCAACGCGATGTCGAACGGCGACGACCTGTTCTTCTACGACGGCAGCGAGAACTGCGAGAACACCGCGCGGATCCCCGACGTCGTCTATCACGAGTCCGGCCACAGCGTGCACAACCAGTCGCTGATCCCCGGCGTCGGCCTGTTCGAGGGCGCGCTGTCCGAGGGCATCTCCGACTACCTCAGCGCCACCATCACCGGCGATCCCGCCATGGCCCGCGGCTTCTTCCTCAACACTCAGCCGCTGCGAGACCTCGACCCCGACGGCTACGAGTGGCACTGGCCCGAGGACCGCGGCGAGGCCCACGACGAGGGCCGCATCATCGGCGGCACCTTGTGGGACCTGCGGACCGAGCTCGTCGCCGAGCTGGGCGAGGCCGAGGGCGTCGCCCACTCCGACAAGATCTGGTACGAGTCGATCCGCCGCGCCAGCGACATCCCGACCATGTACCCCGAGGCGCTGCTGGTCGACGACGACGACGGCGACCTGTCCAACGGGACACCTCACAGCTGTCTCATCGACCAGGTGTTCTACAAGCACGGCCTGGTCGGCGCCGCCATCCTCGGCGGCAAGGTGCGCACCCTGGCGGCCGAGGCCGACGGCAGCGTCCCGGTCGCGCTCGACATCCAGGCCGCGCAGGGCTCGTGCATCGACCTGGCGCCGACCGGCGCGACCCTCGAGTGGCGCGTGCGCGGCACCCCCGAGGTCAGCGAGGCGACGATGACGACCACGCCCGAGGGCTTCACCGGCGCCTTGCCGCCGCAGGCCGACGGCACTGTGATCGAGTACCGCGTCGTCGCCGACCTCAGCGACGACACGCAGGCCCAGTTCCCGGCCAACCCGGCCTATCCGTGGTACCAGCGCTACTACGGCGAGGTCGTGCCGATCTGGTGCGAGGGCTTCGAGGGCGACGTGTCGGGCTGGACGCTCGGCACCGAGTGGGAGGTCGGCGCGCCGCAGGCCAAGTCGGGCGACCCCGACGCCGCGTTCGCCGGCGAGAAGGTGGCGGGCATCGACCTCGCGGGCGACGGCCGCTACTCGCCGCAGCGCGTCATGAATTTGACCGGCCCGCTCGTCGAGCTGCCGCCGGGCTTCGCCACCTACCGCCTGCAGTACCAGCGCTGGCTCAACGTCGAGGACGCCTACTTCGACAAGGCGGAGATCCTCGTCAACGGCGAGCTCGGCTGGCGCAACTTCAACAGCATGATGGGCGACAACAACAGCAAGACCCATCATCGCGACAGCGAGTGGAACTTCCACGACGTCGACATCACCCCGGTCGCCTTCTCCGGCACCGCTCAGCTGATCTTCCGCCTGTCGTCGGACGGCGGCCTCGAGCTCGGCGGCTGGACGATCGACGACGTGTGCATCGTCGGCGTCGAGGAGCCGCCGGCGCCCGTCTGCGGCGACGGGGTGATCGCCGCGGGTGAGGGATGTGACGACGGGAATTCCGCGGACGGTGACGGATGCAGCGCGACGTGCACCGTGGAAACGCCCGAAGACCCCACCGAAGGGGCGCCGTCGACCACCGGCGGCGAGGAGCCCGAGACTGACAGCGACGCCGGCGACGACTCGGCGACCACCGCCGGCGCGGCCGACATGGGCGGTTGTGGTTGCCGGGGCGCGGGGGGCGCGGGTGGCTCCAGCGCATGGATGCTCGCCCTCGTCGGACTCGGCTGGCGGCGGCGGACGCGACGCCGGCCGACGTCCGCGCTCCGCGCTTGACGGCCTGCTGAGGAGCGCGTAAGCGAGTAATGTGCGTTTAAAGAATATTGCTGCGGGTAGTCTTTCGACGACGATCGTGACAGCGCTCTGTTGGCTCGCGCCGGAGCGGGCCGAGGCGTTCGTCCCGCAAGCAGGCCGGCGCGCGACCGTCGAGTTCGCGGCCGCTGCCGGGCCCCAGGCGAGGTCCTCGCGGGCGGTGGTCCACGCCGCCCCGCCCGCGGCCCGGGCCGCGTATCGCCGCCTCGCCGCCGCGCTCGACCCCGGCGACGTCCTGTGGGACGCCGCGACCGGCGTGCCGCTGCGGATCTGGGGCCTCAAGGGAGCTGTCCCGAGGGCCATCCAGGGCCGCGACCTCGAGCTGCGCAGCGCCCAGGACCTGCTGGGTCGCCACCTCGACCTGCTCGCGCCCGGCAGCAAGGCCGACGACTTCGTGCTCGTCGGCGACGACCTGTCCGCCGGCATCCACAGCCTCGGCTTCGCCCAGCGCTACCACGGGCGCCCGGTCCTCGGCGGTCAGGTCAGCTTCCGCTTCAAGGGCGGGCAGCTGGCGATGATCGGCAGCGAGGCCCTGCCCAGGGTCAAGGCTGTCCTCACGGACAGCCCGGTCCCCGACCCCGTCGCGCGCGAGCGGGCCCGCGGGTGGATCGCCGCCGACGGCAGCACCGCCCGCGCCGACCTCGTCGAGGGCCCGTTCATCCTCCCGCTCGTCGACGACGACCGCGTCCGCGGCTACCGCGAGGTCCTGCGGGTCACCGTGCACACCACCGCGCCGATCGGTCGCTGGGCCGTCTACGTCGACGCCGCCACCGGCGAGCCGCTGGCGCGCGAACAGCTGCTGCGCTTCGCCTCCGGCAACCTCAAGATCAACGCGCCGGTGCGCGGCCCGGGCGGCCAGCGGCTCGAGTTCGCGGCCGCCAACCTCGGCGTGGTCGTCAACGGCGCCGCCGCGGTCACCTCGATCACCGGCGCGGTCAGCTTCGCCGACGGCGGCCCGGCCAACGTCGCCACCAGCGTGCTCGGCTCGTTCGTCGCCGTCGCCAGCGAGGCCGGTCCCTCGGCCGCCACCAACCTGGCCCTTCCGCCAGGTGGTCAGGTGACCTGGAACGCCTCGACCGACGAGTTCCTCGACGCCCAGCTCAGCACCTACGTGCACGCCGACCGGGTCAAGCAGTTCGTCCGCGCGATCGCCCCCGACTTCACCTTCCTCGACCAGCAGATGCCGGCGAACGTCAACATCGCCGACGTGTGCAACGCCTTCGCCGACGGCGAGACCATCAACTTCTTCCAGTCCGACGTCCAGTGCGAGAACACCGGCCGGATCGCCGACGTCGTCTACCACGAGTTCGGCCACAACGTGCACTTCCAGGGCATCATCCCGGGGGTGGGCTTCCCCGACGGCGCGCTGTCGGAGGGCATCTCCGACTTCCTGAGCGCGACGATCACCGACTCGCCGGACCTCGCGCCCGGCTTCTTCAAGGGCAGCGACTCGCCGCTGCGCGAGCTCGACCCGCAGGGCTCGGAGTGGCACTGGCCCGAGGACAACGGCGAGATCCACGACGCCGGGCGGATCATCGCCGGCGCGCTGTGGGACCTGCGCAAGGCGCTGCGGAACAAGCACGGCGCCGGCCCCGGCGTCACCCTCGTCAACAAGCTGTGGTTCGAGTCGATCCGCCGCGCGGTCGACATGCCGAGCATGTACCCCGAGGTCCTGCTCGCCGACGACGACGACGGCGACCTGTCCAACGGGACACCCAACGAGTGCGAGATCAACGTCGCCTTCGACGCCCACGGCCTCGTCGGCGCGTCGGCCGTCGACGCCCAGGTGATCACCGCGGCCCCGACCCCCGACGGCGTGCTCGTCGACCTGGTCGTGGCCGGCGAGCAGAAGGCCTGCCTCAACCTCAGCCCGCTCGGCGCCGAGCTGCACTGGCGCGTGCGCGGCGAGGAGCAGAGCGGGATGGTGCCGATGAACCCGAGCCAGGGCGGCTTCGCCGGCATCATGCCCAACGTCGGCGACGGCAAGGTGCTCGAGTACCAGGTGCGCCTCCTGCTGCAGGGCGGCTCGACCGTGGTGTTCCCCAAGAACCCGGCCGACCCGACCTACGAGCTCTACCTCGGCCCCGTCACCAACATCTTCTGCGAGGACTTCGAGTCGGGCCCCGGGGCCCAGGGCTGGCAGCTCACCGGCGATTGGGCCTTCGGCGCGCCCGCAGGCGGCCCCGACCCGGGCGCCGCCTTCAACGGCAGCAGCGTCGCCGGCAACGGCCTCGCCCCGCCCGGCACCTACGAGAGCTTCCTCGAGAGCCACATGCTCGGCCCCGTCCTCAACGTCGCCGGCCACAGCACGGTGCGCCTGCAGATGCACCGCTGGCTCGAGGTCGAGGACCACACCTTCGACCAGGCCATCGTGCTCGCCAACAACGGCGAGGCGTGGGCCAACGCCGCCAACGACGCCGGCAACCTCCACCACCTCGACGGCGAGTGGCGGTTCCAGGACATCGACCTCACGCCGTTCGTCAGCGACGGTCAGCTCCAGCTCGAGTTCATCCTCGAGGGCGACGAGGCGCTCGAGTTCGGCGGCTGGAACATCGACGAGCTGTGCGTCGTCGGCACCGGCTCGGTCACCCAGGGCACCTGCGGCGACGGCATCGTCAGCGGCATCGAGGCCTGCGACGACGGCAACCTCGACGCCGGCGACGGCTGCAGCCCGAGCTGCACCATCGAGTCGATCGACCCGACCACCGGCCCCGGCGGCCCCGTGCTCACCGCGACCGACACCGACACCGACACCCTCGGCGAGGACTCGGCCACCGGCGGCGGCGACAAAGATCAGGGCTGCGGCTGCAATCAGGGGGCAGGAGACCTCGGCGCGGCGATCCTCGCCCTCGCCGGCCTCTTCGTGCTCCGTCGTCGCCGCTCGTAAACCCGCCTTCGCAGCCTTCCCTTCGGCGATTCGCCCTCCGCGGCCGCCGAACCCCAAGCGACCCCGCGCCCCTCGGCCGGGGTCGCGTCGTCTTCGCGTTCCGCCGCGCTCGCGCGATCACGACCGCAGCTTTCCAGCGACCTGAGCTTGGCGCCGGACACCTGACCGCTATTCTGTTTTCTCTGCACTATTTGCAGAGGGACGAAGGCCGGGCCGCGCCCGGGAGGAGGTTGCGATGAAGCTGGATATCTTCACCGAAATTCAGGACCCGCGGCCGTGGACGCCGGACCACGAGCACCGGCGGATCATGGAGGCGCTCGAGCAAGCCAAGCTGGCCGACGAGATGGGCTACGGCACGTGGTGGCAGGTCGAGCACCACGGCGGCGAGGAGTTCAGCCTGTCGTCGGCGCCGGAGATCCTGCTGACGGCGATCTCGCAGCACACGAAGAACCTTCGCCTCGGCCACTCGGCCGCGCTGGCGCCGTACCGGTTCAACCACCCGATCCGGATCGCCGAGCGAGCGGCCTTCCTCGACCACCTCAGCAACGGCCGCGTCGAACTCGGCCTCGCGCGCTCGACCATCCCCGAGTGGCGCACCTTCAACATCGCCGCCGACGAGGCGCGCGACCAGATGCAGCAGGCGTTCGAGATGATCCCGAAGATGTGGACGCAAGAGCGCTTCTCGTGGAAGAGCCAGTACTTCGACATCAAGGACGTGCCGATCGTGCCCAAGCCGCTGCAGCAGCCGCACCCGGCGCTGTGGCAGGCGTGCTCGTCGCCGGCCTCGTTCGAGCAGGCGGGCCGCAACGGCGTCGGCGCGCTCGGGGTCACTCTGTGGGCCCCGCCCGAGCAGGTGAAGGCGTGGATCGACCTCTATCGCAAGGCGATCGCGGAGTGCAAAAAGCCGGTCGGCGAGTTCATCAACGACAAGGTCGCCTTCTTCACCTTCGTCCACTGCGCCGACACCGACGAGGAGGCGATGCGCAACGGCGCCGCCACGGCCGCGGCCTGGTACACCAACCGCTCGTTCACCTTCTTCGAGGCCAAGGAGCAGTTCCTGCAAGTCGCCGCCGAGCAGGAGCGGCGCCTCAAGGACCCCGCCGGCAGCGCCCTGCTCGGCCAGTTCCTCAATGACGAGAAGGCCCGCAGCGGCGGCCGCGTCAACCGGGCCCAGATCGTCATCGGCCGCATCATGCAAGGCGAGGACGTCCCGCCCGAAGAAGTTTACGAGGCCCTCGCCGAGCAGGACTCGCTCATCGTCGGCAGCCCCGAGACCTGCCTGCGCAAGATGCAGGTCTACGCCGACCTCGGCATCGACCGCCTCATGTGCTTCCAGCAGGTCGGCCAGCTGCCCCACGACAAGGTCATGAAGAGCATCCGCCTCGTCGGGCAGCTGATTCCCAAGCTCGAGCGCAAACCCCAGACCACACCGGCCCACCAGGCCGCCGAAGCGACCGCCGAAGCCTGATTCGCGGCACGCACCGCCCCCGGGCTCGCGGTCCGGGGGCCTCGGACGGCCTTCGGACGCGTCATTACGAGCCATTCATATTCTGCTGGCGCGGGCCGAAAACCGGGGCAATCTCAACGGAGCAAAGGACATCGCCATGCAGCGCTCCCTGCTCTCCGCTCTGACCCTGTCGTTGGGTCTGTGTGCCTGCGGCCCCGAGCTCAACCCGCCGCGTCCACCCCCCGCGCATGGCCAGCTGGCGCCCGGCGGCGTGTGGGTGGCCTACAACCTCGGCTGCGAGGTCGGCTGCGACGAGATCAAGCGCGGCGACCGGATCCTCGCGGTCGACGGTCGCCCGGTCTCGAGCGGGGCGGAGATCGATCAGATCGACCTGGCCCGCAACGCGCCGCTGAAGCTGCAGGTCGCCAAGTACGGCGGCAACGAGATCCGCGAGGTGACGATCGTCGCCAGGCCCAACGAGCTGCTGCCGCCGATCGCCGCCGCGCCGCCGATGTTCACCGTCGGCGCCGACGCCCTCGACCGCGCGCCCGACTGGGCCCGCAGCAAGCTGTTCGGCCACGCGATCCCGGCGATCCGCTTCTACCGCGCCGACGAGCCGCGCGGCTTCGTCACCGGCCGCGAGCTGTACGGCCGCGCCGCGCTGCTGGTGATCTGGGAGCTGCCGCCGATGATCGAGGAGCGCCGCAACTCGCTGGCCGTCCTGCCGGCGGTGTACGCCCAGATGCAAGAGTTCAGCGACGAGCTCGCGGCCGCCGGCGTCGACACCTACTTCGTCACCGACTTCCGCGCCGAGCCGGCCTTCCGCGACACTGTCCGCGAACACGCCGACCCCGGCCCCAACGGCTTCATCCCGATCTTCCAGCTGTACTCCTCGCCCAACAACGGCAACACGGTCGGCCTCGAGGGCTCCGCCGCCGACATCCGCGAGGCGATGTTCGACTACCTCGCCGCCCCCGTGGTCGTCATCTTCGACCGCCGCGGCATCGTCCGCTTCCACACCCGCGGCTTCCCGGCCGGCGCGAAAGACACCCTGTCCGTCGCCATCGACTTCGCCCTCCACTCCCTCACCGACGCCCCCGCCCCCCGCGCCCTCGCCTCCATCGACTCCGGCGCGCAGTGAATGCCTATTTTTAAATAGGCATGCTCTTCAGGACATGCTCGATCGGGCATGTCCTGAAAACATGTCTTCGATGCCTCCACGACAGGACCCGCGCGATGACGATGTTCCAATGCCCCGAGCACGGCCGCGACTTCGTCATCTCCCTGTGCGTCCACGTCGACTCGGCCGTCTCCGAACGCCGGCCCCTCGCGTTTCGACCCGTCGACCATGAGACCTTCCTGGCGACGTGCTGGCTGTGCGACGCGTGCCGCGACGAGCTCGAGCGCGCCGCCTGCGAGGACGAGCCCTCACGCATCCACGACAAGCTCACGGTCCAGTGCTTCCACTGCGCCCATGCGTGGGCGGACCCGGAATACCGGCGCAACGTCGTCCGGATCTACGCCGACTTCAACAACCTCGACGAGCAAGGCCGCGTGCGTCTCAACAACATCGGCTCCCTCGAAGACCTCGAGCGCGCGCGTCACACGATCATGAACGGGTTCCAGGTCGTGCTCGTCGCCCCCGCCGACTTCGAGGTCCAGGCCCTCCTCGTTCACGACGGGATCTGGCGCGCCGTACCCGACTGGTCGACGATGCGCCGCCTCGCTCCCGACTGACGGCCCGTCGCGGTAATCTAGGACGATCGCCTACCGCGCGCGCGCAGCCGGTGCTTCTTCTGGACCGCGAGCGCGCGCTCGCCCGGGCTCAGGCCCAGGAACTCGAGCCCGCCCTCATCTCGCCAGCCGTTCAGCCAGTCCTTGACGTCACCGAGGCAGGTCATGGGGTACTGGAGCGCGGCCGCGACCAGAACGTCGAAGTCGACCTCCCCGCCCTCGGACAACTTGCTCGCCACCGCCGCCCGAGCCTTGCCGTGGTAGCGCTGCTGCAGCTCCGCCATGTACGAGGTCTCCATGACCGGCGCCGCGAACATCTCGAACTGTCCGCCCTTCGAGAGCCGCTCGCGCTGCTTGGCTTCGGCCCGCGCCTCTCGCTGCTCGGGCGTCGCCTCGCGCTCGGTGTCACGGAATGCGATGAGGCCGTGGAGGCTGCGCGTGGCATAGACGAGGTGGTAGCAGGTCCGGTCGTGGCGAGGATTGAGGACGACCGTCGGGGCGCAATACGCGAAGTCACCGGCCTTGAGCACCCGCTCGCAGTAAACCTCGACGATCCGGTCCTCACGGTCGAGGTCGGCCAGCCCGCGCCAGGCCTCGCGGTAGGTCGCGTCGCCGAACAGGTCGATGAACGACTGCAGCGCGACCGACTCCCCGTCGTCGACGAACCGGGTGATGTCCTTGGTCATGAAGTTGATCAGCACTTCGCTGCGACGGACCCGCAGCAGCGGAGTGATCGCCTTCAACCCGTACCCCGTCCAGCCGGTCGGATCGATGAAGACGAAGGCGAACGGCTGGGGCCCTCCCTCCGCGAAGCGGCACGCCTCCCGGATATGCGTCTCGAACTCGCCGTTGTACGCCTCGCACTCGACCGAGGCGAACTGCTCGCCGAGCAAGCGCTCCAGCAACGCGAAGGCTTCGCGGTCCCTCTCGACGAACATCCCTCGCACGTGCAGCTCGATCGGCCGCGCCCGCAAGACCTCCCGCGCCGCGCACAGCTGAGTGAGGGCGACGTGCGGCGAGGTGTCCCGCAGCTCCTCCGTGGCGTGCTGCCAGGGTCCCGAGAACCCGTCGATATAATTCAGGGTCGTATTCGGCCGGTAGTGTCCGATCTTCAGCGCGAGCTTCTGCAGATAGTGATCGAGGACGTAATGCTTCACGAACGCCTGCTCGCGGCGTCGATAGTCTTCGCGTTGGACCATCGGGTCCCTCCAGGAAACCCGTTCAGGCTAGCACTTCGAGGCGGACGGGCTCGCGCCTCTCATCGTCGCGTGGGGCCGCGCGACGTCGAGCGACGGGCAGCTCGTCGAAGGTCCGGCCGAGCAGCGTTCGGCCGTGGCGACCCTTCTGGACGCCGCCCCACTGCTTGAAGAAGAACGGCACATCGGCGTCCCGCGCCTGCTCGAGCAGCGAGATGACCCACTTTTCCTGCATCGGCCGCGCTCCCGGCCCGCTCTCTCCGCCGACGATGACCCAGTCGATCCCGCGCAGATCGACCCGCCCGAGCTCCTCGAGCAGCGGTTCGACCGACAGGAAGCGCAATCCCGCCGGGGTCTCGCGCAACACGTCGATTCGCGGCAAGCCGTACTTGCGATCCTCGACACTGACCCCGAGCCAGATCTGCGGCTGTTGAACCAAATCGCGCGGCAGCCCGGCGCACACCGACCGCATGCGCTCGGCTCGCTTGGTCAGCACCTGGTACGTGTGCCACGGCGCGCGGTTCATCGTCTCGAACACGCTGCGGATGAACTCGACCGGCACCCCGTCCTGAAACAGGTCGCTCATCGAGTTGACGAAGATCCGCCGGCTCTTGCGCCACCGCAGCGGCTCCGCGATCTTCTCGGGCACGAGCCGCAAGTCGAACCCCTGACCGTAAGGATGGTTCGGCAGGCCCCGCCAGCGCTCGGCGAAGGTCTCGGCGTAGCAGTGCTTGCAACCCGGGCTGATCTTGGTGCATCCCCGCACCGGGTTCCACGTGGCGTCGGTCCACTCGATCGCGCTGCCGTCGCTCATCGTCTCGGGATAGCACAGGCCACCGATCGGCACGAGGCAACACCGAGCTGAGCAAACGCGCAGAACCGCGTTGGGACACGCCAACCCGTCATGGGCCTCGGCCGAGGCGAGTGGAGCGCCTCGACTGCGCCCAGTCGCGTCCGCGTGACGCGAGGCCGGCGCGCAGGCATGCTCCGCGAACGCTCTTCGCCGGGGCCGCTCGTCGCCTGCGCCGCGGAAATTCCCCGGCCTGGAAATTCGGCCCTCGAATTTGTCTCCCTCGCCAAGCCACTCTCATGCGCCCTCTCCTCGCCCCCCTCGCCCTCCTCGCTGTCACCCTCCCGGCCTGTCCTGGCACCGACAAGACGACCGCCGGCGAATCTGCCACCGACACCTCGACGACCGGCCCCGGCGCCTCGACCACGGAGCCGACCTCGAGCACGACCGACACCGGCGAGCCGGGCGCTCTGTGCCCCGAGCACACCGCCGCCGACGCCTGCTGCTGCTTCGAGGCGCACATGAACATCTCCTCCACCGTCGAGAACGTGTGCGGCACCACCAGCCTCTGTCCCGCGGTCGAGTTCGAGTGCAGCGAGATCGACGAGACCTGCACCACCGCGGACGAGGACGCCGTGAACTGCATGCTCGACGCGCTCGCGGCCGGCACCATGATCGGCTCGCTGAGCGTGCACTACGACATCGACAGCAACTACGGCCAGCGCAAGCTCGACCTCTACCTGCAGGGCGATCGCACCGCCTACGTCGCCGACAAGGAGGAGCTCGACGTCAGCGGCCACTTCGCGCCGACCGGCCGCTACGAGCTCCGCGAGGCCGCCTACTTCGACACCTGCCGCGCCGCCGCCGACATCCAGGCCAAGGCCGATTGTCTCGAGGATCTCGTGACTGGCGAGGCCAGCGAGGTCTGTATCGACGCCTTCGAATACGAGACCTGATCGCCTCCCGTCCGACTCGAGAGCACGCCCGAAGCCGCGGGTGCGCCGGCTCTTCCGCGCCGCCTGCGAGCGCCCCTCCAGCACGAACCAGTACGAGAACGACCCCCGAAGCTGTGGGCGCGCCAACTCTTCCGGCGCCGCCTGCGAGCTCCGCACCTCCAGCCCGCATCGACCGAGCCCGACCCCCGAAGCCGCGGGCGCGCCAGCTCTTCCGGCGCTGCCCGCGAGCGCCGCGGCGCAACTTCGAGGTCCCCTGCTCGCCTCCGCGTGACGCGAGCCCGGCGCGCGGGCATGCTGGGCGCGCGCGTGCCCGACTTCGCCGCCTTGCTCCCGCCCGCCGAGGCCTCGCTGCTGGTGCTGCTGCTGGTCAGCTTCCTCGCGGCGACGCTCGTGCCGCTCGCCTCCGAGGTCTGGCTGCTCGCCCTGCTGGCCGCGCGGCCCGATCTATGGCCGGCCGCGCTCGCGGTCGCCACCGTCGGCAACACGGCCGGCAGCCTCACCACCTACGCGCTCGGCCGGCTCGGCCGCGTCGCCGTCGATCCGGCCGCGCTCGCCTCGCGCCGGGCCGCCTGGCTGCGGCGCCGCGGCACCCCGGTGCTCCTCCTCGCCTGGCTCCCGTTCGTCGGCGACGCCCTGTGCCTGCTGGCCGGCTGGCTCGCCCTGCCCGCCCTGCCCGCCGCCTGCTGGATCGCCGCGGGCAAACTGGCCCGCTACGCCGCGCTCGTCTGGCTGTTCTTCCAGGCCTGACGGTCACCAGGCCGGACGCCGGACCTGTCGCTTCGAGCATGCCCATGCAGACATGCCCCGATGCACATGTCCCCTAGCACATGCCTTCACGGGCATGCTCTTGATCATAAAAATCAGCTGACCTTGTCGCGGCCGAGGCTGCTGTACACGTCCTCGAGGTCGGAGCGGACCTTGGCCAGCGCGATCACCTCGACGTCGGCGAGGACGAGCTCCTTGAGCAGGTGGGCCGCGCGCTCCTCGCTGCCGTGGATCCGCACGCGGAGCAGGCCGCGCTCGTCCTTCTCCGGGTCGGGCTGGGGCTCGCCCTTGTGCAGGGGCAAGATCGCCTCGATGAGGCCCTCGTGCTTGCGCAGGAGCTCGATCGCTCGGCCGAGCCCGCGCGTCACCTGCACCTCGTGCAGGCGGCGGCCGACCTCGTAGCGGTTGATGACCTCGTCGACCGGCCCGTGGACCTCGAGCTTGCCCTGCTGGATGACCGCGACCGCGTCGCAGAAGCCGTCGAGCTCGCGCAGGATGTGGCTGCTGATGACGATGCCGACGCCCTCGCCGGCGACCTGGCGCAGGACCTCGCGCAGCTGGCGGCGGGCCAGTGGGTCGAGGCCGTCGGCCGGCTCGTCGAGCAGAAGGAGCTCGGGCCGGTGGACCAGGGTGCGCGCGATCGCCAGGCGCTGGCGCATGCCCTTGCTCATGTCGGAGATCCGCGCGTGCGCCTTGCTGGCGAGGTCGAACACCTGGAGGAGCTCGTCGACGCGCGCCTTGGCGACCTTGTCCTCCTGGCCGTAGCACTCGGCGAAGAAGGTGAGGTAGCCGGCCGCGGTCATGCCGGGGTAGAGCGCGGTCCCGTCGCCGAGGAAGCCGATCTTCTGGCGGATCGTGTAGCGTTCGCCCCAGGCGTCGCGGCCGTCCCACAGCACGGCCCCGCGGTCGGGCTTCTGGAGGGTGGCGAGGATCCGCAGCGTCGTGCTCTTGCCGGCGCCGTTGGGGCCGATGAGCGCCAGCACCTCGCCGGCGCGGATCTCGAGGCGGAGTTCGCGGACGGCGTCGCGGACCCCGTCGTACGAGTGGTTGACGTCGACACAGACGACGCGCTGCATGGCCTGGGACTCCCGTGGTGGTTCGCGGAGAAGACGCGGCCGCCGCCGGCCGATGTTCCCGCCAGCGTACCAGGCAACGCCCGCGGCTGCGCGGTACACTGCACGCCGATGCCGCGTCTCTCGCTCCGCACCGCGCTCCTCGGCGCCTCGCTCGCGCTCCTGTCCTGCTCGCGCCACAAGGCGAGCACGGAGGCCCCGGCCGAGGCGCAGGCGACCGGCGAGAGCCCGCTGGCCCAGGCCGCCGCCGGGCTGCCCGGCTTCGAGACCGGCGGCGCCGCGCGCGACGTGCCGCACGAGCGGTTCTACGTCGAGGTCGGCGACGCGCCGGTGCGCGGGCCCGCCGACGCGCCGGTGACGGTCGTCGCGTTCTCCGACTTCGAGTGCCCGTACTGCGAGAAGGGCCACCAGAGCATGCTGGCGCTCGAGAAGGAGTTCGCGGGCCAGCTGCGCTTCGCCTACAAGGCGTTCCCGCTCGAGTTCCACGGCTACGCCCTGGTCGCCGCGCTGATGGCCCGCTCGGCGCTCGAGCAGGGCAAGTTCTGGGGGTTCTACGACCGGATCTTCGGCCAGAAGGGGCTCGACCTCGAGCGCCTGCAGGAGTCCGCGCGCGCCGCCGAGCTCGACCTCTCGAAGATCCAGGACGACCTCGAGTCGCTGCGCTGGGGCGTCGCGGTGCAGAAGGACCTCCGGCAGGGCCGCCGCCTCGGCGTCACCGGCACGCCGGCGTACTTCATCAACGGCCGCCACATCAACGGCGCCAAGCCGCTCGAGCTGCTGCGCTCCGTGGTCCGCGAGGAGCTCGAGCTGGCCGCCAAGTGGCGCGAGCAGGGCGTCGCGCCCGACCAGATCTACGCCCACGCGATCGCCGACGGCTACCGCGAGGTCCAGGTGCGGCGGCCCCGGCCGGGGCTCAAGCCCGATGTCATCTACCCGGTGCCGGTCGACGACTCGCCGCAGCGCGGCCCGGCCACCGCGCCGGTCACGATCGTCGAGTTCGCCGACTTCGAGTGCGGCTTCTGCGTGCGCGGCCACGAGACGCTGGAGAAGCTGCGCCGCCGCTACGGCGACAAGGTCCGCGTGGTGTTCAAGCACTACCCGCTGCCGTTCCACAGCCACGCCTTCCTGGCCGCGCGCGCGGCCCTTGCGGCCCAGGCCGAGGGCAAGTTCTGGGAGTTCCACGACCGCCTCTACGCCGAGAAGGCCCGGTTCGACGAGGACACGCTGCTGCAGATCGCCAGGGAGCTGAAGCTCGACCTCAAGAAGTTCAAGCAGCGCCTGCACGCCGCCGACGCCGACGCGCGGATCGTCACCGACCAGGACCTCGGCAGCACCCTCGGCGTCCGCGGCACGCCCGCGTACTTCGTCAACGGCCGCGCGGTCGACGGCGCGGTGCCCGAGCTCGAGTTCCGCCTCGTCATCCAGGAGGAGCTCGAGCGCGCGGAGGCGCTGCTGCGCGAGGGCGTCCCGCCGGCCGCGCTGTACCCCCGCCTGGTGACGCCGCCGACCGCGAACGCGACCCGCTGATCGGCGCGGATCCGAGCCGACGCGCGGCTGCGAGCGCCGCGAAGCGGCCGCCGATTGGGTGATACTTCCGCGGTGCCGGACACACCGACTGCGCAGCTGCCGGGCGTGCAGCTCCTCGAGGAGGTCGGCCGCAGCGCGCGGAGCGTGGTCTACCGGGCGCGGCGCGGCGACTTCGTGGTGGCCGTCAAGCTGCTGCGCACCGACGCCGGCGGCGACCTCGAGGCGGCGGCGCTGACCTTCCGCCGCGAGGCGGCGACGCTGGCGACGCTGTCGCACCCGTGCGTGGTCCAGGTGTTCGAGATCGGCGACGCCGGCGGGCTGCCGTACGTGATCATGGAGTACGTCGAGGGCCGCACCCTGGCCGCACGACTGTCCGCCGGACCTATGTCCGAGACCGAGGCGATCCAGCTCGGCCTGCAGCTCGCGGGGGCGCTCGGCGAGGTCCACCGCCGGCGCCTGATCCACCGCGACCTGCGGCCGCAGAACGTGCTGTTCCTGCAGAACGCCAGCGGCCTGGTGAAGCTGGTCGACTTCGACATCCGCCTCGACGCCGCGCCGCCGGGCGCCGCCGGGCCGGCGGCTTACCGCGCGCCCGAGCAGGGCGGCATGCTCGGCCGCACCGTCGACGCCCGCTCCGACCTCTACGCGCTCGGGGCCATGCTGTTCGAGGCGGTGTCCGGCCGCCCGCCCTTCCTCGCCCGCGAGCCCGACGAGCTGCTGCGCCAGCACGCGGTGCTCGCCCCGCCGCCGCTGCGCGAGCTGGCGCCCCGCTGCTCGCCCGCGTTCGCGGCCGTGGTCGCCCGCCTGCTGGCCAAGGACCCCGACGACCGCTTCCAGTCGGGCGAGGAGACCGCGAAGGCCCTGCTCGCCATCGACGAGTCCATTCCGACAGGTCCGTTCGGACATGTCTCGAAGGACAAGCTCGACGGCCCGCTGGTCGGCCGCGAGCCCGAGCTGCGCCGGCTCGAGGAGGCCCACGCGCGCGCGCGCGAGGGCCTCGGCGGCGGGGTCCTGGTCACCGGCGAGCCCGGCAGCGGCAAGTCGCGGCTCCTGGCCGCCTTCGCGGCCGCCAAGGCCGACAGCGGCGTACCTGTCCTCGCGGTCAGGTGCCGGGCCGAGGCGCGGCCGCTCGCGGGCCTGCGCGCCGCCGTCGACCCGCACCTGCGGCGGCTGCGGCCCGACGCCCTGGCGCTGGCGGGCGGCGACGGCGGCGAGCTGGTGTCGGCCACGGTCGACGCGCTGGCGCTGATCGCCGAGGCGCACCCGGGCGCGGTGCTGTGGGTCGACGACGCCGAGGCGATCGACGACGCCACCCTGGCGGCCCTGCGCCTGCTGGTCGGCCGCGTCGCCGAGCTGCCGCTCTTGCTGGTCGCGGTCGGCCGGTTCGAGCGCTGGGCCGGCGAGCTCGACCGCGACGGCGCGTGCGAATTCCTGGCCCTGGAGGCGCTGTCCGAGCCCGCGGTCGCGGCGTTGATGGCGGCGCTGCTCGGCCAGCGGCGCGTCGACGACGGCCTCGTGCGCCTGGTCGCCACCCGCAGCGGCGGCCTGCCGCTCGGCGTCATCGAGTACGTGCGGGCCATGCTCGACGGCGGGGTGCTGCGGCCCTACTGGGACGTCTGGCAGGTCGAGGTCGCCGGCCTCGCCAGCCTCCACCTGCCCGGCGACGTCCAGCAGCTGCTGCTCACCCGCGTCGCCCGCCTCAGCGAGCGCACCCGCGACGCCCTGCGCGCCGCCGCGGTCCTCGGCCCCGACGTCCAGCCCGCGCTCCTGGCCCGCGTCCTCGCCCGCGACCCGCTCGGCGTCAGCCACGCCCTCGCCGAGGCCGCCGCCGCCCGCCTGCTCGAGCGCGGCAGCCACGGCGACTTCAGCTTCGTCCACAACCGCGTGCGCGAGGTCCTGCTGGCCGGCCTCGACGCCGCCGGCCTCGCCTCCTACCACCAGCGCGTCGCCGAGGCGCTCGACGTCGCCGACGTCGACGGCGACGGCCTGCACCGCCTGGCCCACCACTACCTCGCCGGCGACCACTCCAGGCCCGGCCGCGCGATCGAGGTCTGCCTCCGCGCCGGCCGCCTGGCCCAGGCCGAGTCGGCCGACGAGGACGCCTACCGCTACTTCCGCCGCGCCGACGAGCTGCGCGCCCGCGTCGGCCTCCCGCCCGATCCGCGCCTCGACGAGGGCCTCAGCGAGGTGTGCAGCCGCACCGGCCGCCACGACGAGGCCGACGTCCATGTCTCTCGGGCCATGTCCCAAGAGCAAGACCCGCTGCGGCGCGCCCAGCTGCTGCGCCGGCGCGCCCGCGTCGAGCTGTTCCGCCTCGAGCACCAGCGCGCCCTCGCCAGCCTGGCCAGCGCCTTCGCCGAGGTCGACGCCGCCATGCCCTCGCGCGGCCCGCTGGCCCTGGCCCTCAGCGCGGTGATGGGCCTCCTCGCGGTGCTGATCGCCGCCACCGGGGCCGGCCGCGCCTCGCCGCGCCGCCGCCCCCGCGAGCGCCTGCTCGCCCAGCTCTACGACGACGCCGTGCGCGTCGCCTACTTCGACATCCGCCCGTCGACCCTGCTGCAGGCGGTGATCCGCCAGCGCTACTACAGCGAGCGCCTCGGCCCCTCGGCCGAGCTGGCGCGGGCCAAGACCGCCCTCGGCATCGTCTACGCCGCCGTCGGCCGCACCCGCTCGGCCCGCCGCTGCGCCGCCGAGGCCGTGGCCATGGCCAGCGCCGTCGGCGACCGCCGCACCCTCGCGCGCGTCAGCTTCTACGCCGCCGCGATCCACGAGTCCTGCGGCGACGTCATCGCCGCCGAGCAGATGCTCGCGCGCACCCTGGCCGACCACCACCGCTGGCTCGAGAGCTGGGGCCTCGCCTTCACCCACCAGCTGCTGGCGCTCAACTTGTGGCTGCGCGGGCACGACGGCCGGGCCCTGGCGATCTTGCGCCGCCTCGCCGCCGAGCTCGAGATCGAGGGCGACCGCACCACCCGCCAGGCGATGGTCTTCACCCACGGCCTGCACGCGGTCGTGCTCGCCGGCGCCGGCCGCCGCGACGAGGCCCTGCGCCACCTCGACCAGGCCCGCCGCGGCGCCGCCGCCTTCCCCGACGACCGCGGCCAGCTCGCCAACCTCCTCGGCCTCGAGGCCATCACCCTCGTCCTCCTGAACGAGCCGTTCGTCGCCGTCGACGACGCCGTCGCCCGCCTCGAGGCCCTGCCGCTGCGCCCGCGCCAGGTCCCCTACCACGTCCGCTTCGCCTACGCCTTCGTCGCCTACGCCCGCCTCCACCAGGCCCTCGCCGCCCCGCCGGCCCAGCGCGGGCCCCACCTCGTCCGCCTGCGCGCCGCCCTCGACACCCTCACCCTCCTGCCGGCCCACCCGGTCCTGCGCGGCTTCCTCTTACTTGGCCGTTCGGGCATGTCCTGGATGACAGGTCTCTTCGACCATGCCCTTACGGACCTGTCCGAAGCGGAGCAGATCGCCTTCGCCACCGAGAACCGCTGGCTGCGCTGCGAGGCGCTGCAGCAGCGGGCGTACGCCCTGTGCGGCGCCGGGCGGGTCGACGCCGGCCGCCGCGAGGCCCGGGCCGCCGCCGCTCTGGCCGAGGAGCTGGGTTGGCGCCCGCGGGCCGAGGCCCTGCGCAAGGCCTTCGACCTCGGGTTCGGCGACGACCACCGCGGCGCCGGCGACGGCCACCTCGGCGACGTCCAGGCCGCCCGCCTGCGCCGCCACCTCGACGCCCTGCTCGAGCTCAGCCTCGCCTCCGCCACCGCGCGCGCCTTCGAGGAGCAGGCGCGGATCGCCATCGACGAGCTCGCGCGGCTCCTGGCCGCCGAGCGCTGCGCCCTGTTCCTGTGCGACGACGCCGGCAAGCTCGAGTTCAAGGTCGGCCGCGACGCCCGCGGCGGCGAGCTCGCGGCCGACTTCGGCGTCGTCCGCGACGTCGTCGAGCAGGTCCAGAGCACGCGCGAGCCGGTCGTCGTGTCCGGCGAGGACCGCGGCGGCCGCGGGCGTCACAGCGCCATGGCGGCCCCGCTGATCCTCAAGGACCGCATGATCGGCATCGTCTACCTCGACAACCGCCTGGTCCGCGGCGCCTTCACCGGCGGCGACGTCGAGATCCTCTGCGCCATCGCCGGCCACATCGCCATCGCCCTCGAGACCGCGCGCGCCGCCCAGCTCGAGGCCCAGGTCGTCGCCGCCGCGCAGGAGAAGTCGGCCCTGCTCGAGCACGCCACCAGCGCCGTCGGCATCGGCATCGCCGTCCTCCAGCCCGACGGCGAGCTCGCGCGCCACAGCCCGATCCTCGCCGACATGACCAGCCGCTGGCCCTCCGTCGCCGACTGGTGGGCCGGCGCCGCCCGCCAGCTGCTCCTGCCCGAGCCGCGCCCCTGCCCGCACTGCGGCGAGATGCAGTCGCTCGGCCGCAGCGTCGCCGACCTCCTCCAGGGCGGCGAGCGCCAGGTGTTCGAGATCACCTTCACCGGCCACTTCCACGAGCTCGACCTCGCGACTCCGGGACATGTCCTTTTGGTCAGCGACATCACCCCGCGCAAGATCTCCGAGGAGAACCTGCTGCGGCTCAACGAGGAGCTGACCGCCGCGCGCGACCAGGCGCTGGCCGCCAGCCGGGCCAAGAGCACCTTCCTGGCCAACATGAGCCACGAGCTGCGGACCCCGCTCAACGCCATCATCGGCTTCAGCGAGATGCTGGTCGAGGACGCCGAGCACCTCGGCAGCCGGCAGATGGTCACCGACCTGGGCAAGATCCGCATGTCGGGCTCGCACCTGCTCGACCTCATCAGCACGATCCTCGACCTCTCCAAGGTCGAGACCGGCAAGATGCAGCTCGAGATCGTCGAGTTCTCGCTGCCGGCGCTGGTGGCCCGGGTCTCCGCCATGCTCACGCCGATGATCGCCAAGAACCGCAACATGCTGGCGCAGGCGATCCAGACCGACCTCGAATTCATGACCGGCGACGAGACCAAGGTGAAGCAGATCCTCTTCAACCTGCTGTCGAACGCCGCCAAGTTCACCCAGGACGGCGTCATCACGCTCGGGGTCGAGCACATCGTCGACGAGGCCGAGGGGCGCGACGACATCCTCTTCACCGTCACCGACACCGGCATCGGCTTCCGCCCCGACCAGATCGACAAGCTGTTCCAGGACTTCTATCAGGCGGACATGTCGACCACCCGCAAGTACGGCGGCACCGGCCTCGGTCTGGCCATCGTCCACCGGTTCTGCGGCCTCATGGGCGGCGAGATCGGCGTCGCCAGCGAACCCGGGATCGGCTCGACCTTCCGCGTCCGGCTGCCGCGCCAGCTGGTCACCGAGCCGCACGACGAGGCGCCCGCCGCCTGACCCGGGGCCCCCGCGCGGGCCCGCCCCGATCCTTGCGCCAGGGCCGCGGACCCGGAGCGGGCAAGCGCGGACTCCTGCGCCCTCACGATTGGACGCTGGCCCACATGGGGTGCTTTTGGCGACAATGGCGGGGCGAAATGACGGACGCGCCCAGCTTGCGGCGATGGCTCTCGTGGGCCCAGGGGCTGATCCCGGCGCAACTCCGGCGTGACCCCGTCAACCATCGTCGCTCGCAGCTCGCGCTCGGCATCCTCGGCGCCAACCTCGTCGTCGGCACCGCGCTCCTGATCCCGCTGGCGATGATCCGCGAGCCCGACCTCCGCGCGATCGCCCTCGTCAACACCAGCGTGTGCCTGCTGCTCATGCTGCTGGGCGTGCTGTTCCTGCGCCGCGGCTCGCTGTGGCTGACCGGCAACTGGATCTGCGCGATCCTCTACGCCGGCTTCGTGTTCGCCACCTTCCAGGGCGGCGGCGTGCGGGCCCCGTTCACGGTCTGCATCACCCTCTTGCCGATGCTCGCCGGCATCATCGCCGGCCGGCGCAGCGGCCTCGCCTGGGGCGTCATCAGCGTCGCCACGATCGCCGGCGTCTACGTCGCCCAGGCAGGCGGCCTCGAGCTGCCCGAGCTCAACGACCCCGAGACGACCGTGCTGCTGGCCTTCGGCGCCATCGCCGGCACCGCCACCCTGGTCACGTGGATGACCTCGTACTCGGAGGCGACGAAGGAGGCCGCGATCGTGCAGATCGAGCAAGCCTCGGCGCAGCTGGCGTCGGCGATCCAGGAGGAAGAAAAGGCGCGTCACGCCGCCGACCAGGCGATCGCCGCCAACGCCGCCAAGTCGGCCTTCCTGGCGACCATGAGCCACGAGCTGCGGACCCCGCTCAACGCCATCCTCGGCTACAGCGAGCTCGTCGTCGACGAGCTGCGCGACCGCGGCGGCGGCAACGAGGACCTGATCGACGACATCCGCAAGGTCCACGCCTCGGGCCGGCACCTGCTCGGGCTCATCACCGACGTCCTCGACCTCACGCGCATCGAGGCCTCGCGGCTCGAGCTGAGCCCGACCGACTTCGAGCCGGCCAAGCTGCTGCGCGAGGTCGTGGAGATCTTCATCCCCCTGGCCCTGCGCAACAACGACGTCCTCACCCTCGACCTCGCCGACGACGTCGGCGAGGTCCACCACGACCCGACGCGCGTGCGTCAGGTCGTCATCAACCTGATCGGCAACGCCATCAAGTTCACGCGTGACGGCACAGTCACGGTCCGGCTACGCGGCGAGCCCGAGCTGTTCGAGGTGTTCGTCGAGGACACCGGGATCGGCATCCCGATCGACAAGATCGAGCGGATCTTCGAGCCCTTCACCCAGGTCGACGCCTCGTCCACGCGCCGCTACGAGGGCACCGGGCTCGGCCTGGCCGTGTGCCGGCGCCTGGTCTCGCTCATGGGCGGCGCGATCGAGGTCCGCTCCTCGGTGGGGCGCGGCAGCTCCTTCACGGTCCGGCTGCCACGGCGTTACACGATCCCCGAGCGCACCGTCTCCGTCACCACCAGCGCCTTCTGACGGCGCCGTCCGCACGCGTTTGCTCGGGTTGCGCCCGGCTCGCCGCGCCGTTCTCGCGCTGTGTGCTGGGGCACGAGTTCGAGCGTGACCCCACCCGCCTCGCCTGGTAGATTCCGCGCGCCATGACGAAGGGCACCACGTCGCTGCTCCTACTCGCTTGCTTTGCCGTCGCCGCCGGAGCCGCGGCCTGCAAGCGCCCCAACGTCGGCTACGCGCTGTCGCCGTGGGACGCCACCGCGATGGTCAGCTGCGACCAGCACGGCCAGCTCGCGCGCACCTGCAACGAGTGCAACGGCGGCGACCTCAAGGCCTGCCTCACGGTCGCGCACGCCTACGAGGCCCGCCACGACCTGTCGCGCGGCTATCGCGACCTCAACACCGCCGCCAGCTTCTTCGGCCGCGCCTGCGAGCTCAACTACATCCCGGCGTGCGTGCTGCTCGGCAACCACTACTCGGTCGTGCGCCCCGAGCCGCCGGCGCGCCAGGACGCGATCAAGGTCCGCGACGCCTCGTGCGCCGAGGCTGCCACCGCTTGCAGCAAGAAGGACGCGCTGGCCTGTCGCATCGAGGGCATGTGCCTGAGCGACGAGTGGCTCGCCCGCCGCTCGGCCCCGGATGTCCCGAAGGCCATCCAGGCGCTGACCGCCGCCTGCGACCTCGGCGACGCGATCGGCTGCGCCCGCCTGGGCTGGCTGCACGCCGCCAGCAGCAAGGACGAGTCGTCGCTGACGCAGGCGTTCGCCGCCTACCAGAAGGCCTGCGACAAGGAGCTCGCCGAAGGTTGCGTCGGCGTCGCCGCCTATCTGCAGCACGGCATCGGCACCCCCGCCGACCCGGACCGCGCCAAGTCGCTCGCCGGCGAGTGGTGCAGCCGCGGCTCGCTCGAGGCCTGCCACGCCGAGTCGGGCCACTACACCGCGCTGTGGGCCCTGCTGGCCGACGACGCCGCGACCAAGACCTGGGCCCCGCCCGACCCCAAGCGCCTCGCCGCGCTCGACCTGCAGGTCAACTGGTCGCAGGGCATCGGCCGCACCGGCTTCTGCGTCGAGCCGACCGGCGCCGTCGACAAGATCACCACCCTCGACTCGGTCGGCGACCCGGCCGTCGACCAGGTCCTGCGCGACACCGTCAAGGCCTGGAAATTCCCGCGCCACCCGAGCACCCCGATCTGCGTCACCCACGAGCACAACTTCGTGTTCGCAGTGCGCCCGTGGCTCTTCCGCTCGTACTACATCGTGACGAACCAATGGGTCACCGCCCGCGGCGGCGTCACGATGCTCGACCACGACTGGCAGCGCCCCGCCCGCAACCGCTGAGCGTCGCGCAGCGCAGCCCGCTCCACTGCCCGGGGCGGCCTGCGCCCGCCTCGCGGGGCGGGAAGTTCATGGCGTGCTACGATGAAGTCCGTGCGCGCCGACGCCTCACGCCCGGGCCACGCGGACCGAGCCCGCGAGCGCTCGGTCCTCGATCTTCGCGGCGAAGAGATCGACCTCGCCGGCGTGGTGCCCGTTCTGGAGCGTCTCATCGCCCGCTGGAGCCCCAAACAGGTGTGGCTCTTCGGCAGTCGGGCGCGCGGCGAAGCGACGCTCGAGAGCGACTGGGACCTGCTGGTGATCGTCCCCGACGAGACCTCGGACGACGACATCGATCCGCTGGTCGGCTGGCAGCTGCGCAAGGAGTCCCGCGTGAGGGCCGACCTCATCGCCTGCCATGAGAAGGACTTCCGCGAGGATCGCGACACCCCGAACACCCTCGCCCACGAGGCCGCCCACCGCGGCGTGCTGATCTATGAGCGTTGAGAGCAAGATCGCCGGCTTCTTGCGCGTGGCCCACGAGGACCTCGCCGGGGCCCGCCTCCTGGCGGCCGCGAACAATCGGAACGCGATCTACCTCTGCGAACAGGCCGCGGAGAAGTTGATCAAGGCGGTCCTCACTTCCGAGGCGTGCACGTCGGCATCAAGCACGACCTCGATGCGCTCATCGACAAGCTCCCCGACGACAACCCGATCAAGCCCCGGCTGCGAGAGATCGAGTATCTCTCCGCCTACGCGACCACCTACCGCTATTCCCACCGACGACGGCAAGGTTCGCCGCGCTCGGCGAGAGCATCGGGTCGGCGACGCGATCGTCGCCGTCGAGGCGGTGCTCCTCGCAGTCGTCGCCCGCTTCGACGTCGACCTCGATCATCCGGACGCGCCGGCGCGCCGCCCTGTGCCGATCCGCTGACTCGCACGCAGCCGCTTCCGACCCCCACGAGCACGTCGCCGCGCGACGCGATGCTACGCGTCCCGATGAACGTCGTACACCGGCAGCCGTGCACCGGCGAGCCCCGGGCGATCTCGAGTAGACTCGCCCGAGGAGCTCGACGATGGGATTTTTTGCGCGTCTCTTCGGCAAGCGCGGCGCCGGCACCGACGATCCCGAGCAGCTTCGCCGCCAGCTGTTCGACGCCGCCGCGCGCGGCGACTTGTCGCGGCTCGGCAAGCTCTGCGGAGAGCACCGGCAGACCGTCGCGGCGCAATTCCCTGCCTGGCAGAAGGTCCCCGAGCACCTGCGGTCCGACCCCGGCGCCCTGCAATCGCACGTCCAGTCGCTCGTCGCGATCGCCCAGGTGTTCGCCCAGCAGCTGGACGACCCCTCGCTGTTCCAGCGGCTGATGGGCACCCCGGGCGACAACCCGCTGATGCGCTGGCAAGACGCGCTCGCCCGGGCCCAGGGGATGATCGAGGCGCTCGACTTCGCCGCGGCGCGCGGCCTCCTGATGCACCTGCTGCCCGACGTCGAGCGCCTCCAGGGCAGCGGCGCCGACGAGCTGCTGCCCATCACTCTCGGGCGGATCGGCGAGTGTCACTTCGAGCTCGGCGAGGCCGAGCAGGCGCTGCCGTACATGCAGCAGGCGCTCGCGCGGTGCGAGCAGACCGGCGACGAGGACGGCGTGGCGATCTACCTCGGCAACCTGTTCGAGGCCCACCGCTGGCTCGAGCAGCGCGAGCCGGCCGCTGCCTGCGCGCGGCGACTGGCCGAGCAGACCAGCGATCCCGAGGCGAAGCGACGGCGCCTGCGCCGCGCCGAGCTGGTCGCCGCCGGCGAGCCGCGCAACCGCGTCCTGGCGGTCGTCGACGGCACCCCGCACGAGCTCGACGAGCTGCCCGCGCTCGCCGAGCACGTCCGCTTCGTGTTCGAGCGCGATCGGATCACCTTGCGCCGCGCCACCGCGGCCACCGAGGAGGGCGAGGCCCACGGCGGCGAGGGCGAATACGCCGAGGCCCTCGCCTGCTTCGAGCGGGCCGCCGCCGCCGATCGCCACGATCCCCACTGTCGCTACCAGGCCGCCTTCACCCTGCTGCACCTGCGGCGCTACGCCGAGGCCGAGGCCGCCTACGCCGACGTCGAACGATTGGCCCCCGGGTGGTTCCACTGCCGCGCCGATCTCTGGCTGGCCGGCCGGCTCGCGGCCGGCGAGCTCGATCACGCCGTCTTCCTCGCCGCCCATGCCCTGCAGGACGGGCCGATGCCGCCCGACGAGAAGCTCGACCTGGCCGAAAAGACATTGATGACGGCGCCCCGGCTCTCGCTGCTGCACCTGCACCGCGGCCGGCAGCTCGCGCGGCTCGGACGCGCGACCGAAGCGGCCGCGGCCTTCCGCGACGGCCTCGCCGGCGACGGCGAGCCCGACGTGCGCAGCCGCCTGTGCGTCGAGCTGGCGGCGCACTGCGACGATCCGCAGGAGCGCGCCGCTCTGGTTCGCGAGGCGCAGCAGCCCGGCGGCAACCTGGTCGCCGCCGCCACCGCCCTGCTGATCGCGCGGGCCTCCGCGAACTAGCGCGGCCGTCCGAGCTCTGGACACCCGGGGGGTCGCGTGCTCCCATGTGCGCCCCGCATGTCCGAGGGTCCGCCGATCGAGCAGCGACTCGCCGACTTCGCGGCCCACGCCGGCGAGCTGGCGGGCGACCGGGCAGGCGACGCCGAAGCCTTCTGTGAGCGCCTCTTCCGCGCGTTCGGCTGGGACGACCTGCGCCACGCCGGAGCATCCTTCGCCCCCCGAAACACCGCGGCGCCGGCCCGGCTCGGGTGGCGCAGCAGCTTCCTGCTCGAGCTGTGGCCCCGCGGCACCCGCCTCGATCGACGCCGGCATCAGGCCTTCGAGCACTGGCAGTATCACACCCATCACCCGCAGTTCGTCGCCCTCTGCAACTTCGACGAGCTGGTCCTCCACGACTTCGCCGCGCAATTCACCGAGCCGCTCGACACCCTCGCCGTCGCCGCGTTGCCGCGCGACCACGCGGCCCTGACGTTCCTGCTCCGGGAGCCTCGCGCGCCGCGGTTCCGCAACGACCGCGTCGCCCTCACCCGCGAGGCCGCCGATCACCTCGCCACCGTGTTCAACCTGCTCGTCGTCCGCGGCGTCGATCGCGACGTCGCGCAGCGCTTCACCTTGCGCTGCGTCGCCGAGCAGCTCGCCGCCGGCCTCGACCTCGCGCACGCCGACGGCATCGGCCTGTCCGCCCCACCCGGGCCGCTCGAGCTCACCGCCGAGGAGCGAGGCTACCTCGCCAGGGCCGCCGAGGCCGACTGGTCGCGGGTCCAGCTCCCCGTGTTCGGCGCCCTGTTTCAGAGCGGCATGGACCGCGAGCGCCGGCACGCCCTGGGCGCCCACTTCACCAGCGAGGCCGACATCCAGCGGATCGTCCTGCCGACCCTGGTCCGCCCGTGGCGCGAGCGCATCGAGGCCGCCGCCACGCGCGAGCAGTCGCTCGCCCTGCACGCCGAGCTGGCGCAGGTGCGCGTCCTCGACCCCGCGTGCGGCAGCGGCAACTTCCTCTACGTCGCCTACCGCGAGCTCCTCCGCCTCGAGCTCGAGCTCCTCCTGCAGATCGATGCGGCGTCCGAGTCAGGTCCTCTCATCCGCCCGCGCGTCTCGGTCCGCAACTTCTTCGGCCTCGACAAGGATCCGTTCGCGGTCGAGCTCGCCAGGCTCACCTTGCTCTTGGGTCAGGTCACCGCGCGCCACGACCTCGGGGTCTCACCCGACCCGCTCGCCGTCCGACGTGACGACCTGCGCGACAACCTCCGCGTCGCCGACGCCCTCTTCACCGACTGGCCGGCCGCCGACGTGATCCTCGGCAACCCGCCGTTTCAGGCCAAGAACAAGATGCAGCGCGAGTTCGGCCCGGAGTACCTCCGCCGGCTCCGCGACGCCTACCCCGACGTCTCCGGCCGCGCCGATTACTGCGTCTACTGGTTCCGCAGGGCCCACGACCACCTGCCGCCCGACGGCCGCGCCGGCCTCGTCGGCACCAACACCATCCGCCAGAACGAATCGCGCGACAGCGGCCTCGGCCCCATCGCCCGCTCCGGCACCATCACCGAGGCAGTCGCCGCCGAGGTCTGGTCCGGCGACGCCGCCGTCAACGTCTCGATCGTCAATTGGATCAAGCGACCCGACCTCCCGGGCAAAAAATTCCTCGCGTGGCAGACCGGCGACGCCGCGCACAGCCCCTGGCACACCGTCGTCGTCGATCGGATCGGCCCCTCGCTCAGCCCCGACACCGACGTCAGCGCCGCGAGGCCCCTCCGCAGCAACCTCGCCGCCGCGCGCTGCTATCAGGGCCAGACCACCGGCCACGAGGGCTTCCTCCTGCCCTCCGCCGAGGCCAGCGCCCTGCGTGCCCACGCCAGTCACGACGCCGCGGTGCTGTTCCCCTACCTCGGCGGCGACGACCTCCTCGGCCGCAAGGACGGCGCGCCCAGCCGCTGCGTCATCGACTTCGGCGAGCGCGACCTGTCCGCCGCCGAGGCCTTCGCCGGCCCCTTCGCCCGCGTCGCCGACACCGTCCTCCCCGACCGCCGCCGCGCCGCCGCCGAGGAGCAGCGGCGCAACGCCGATCTCCAGCGCACCCGCCCCGGCGCCCGCATCAACCGCCACCACGCCGGCTTCCTCGACCGCTGGTGGCGCCTGTCGTGGCGACGCGGCGAGATGCTGGAAGCCCTCGCGCCTCTGCACCGCTTCATCGCCTGCGTGCGCGTCACCCGGCGGCCGATCTTCGAGTTCGTGAGCGCGCAGATCCGTCCGAGCGACGCCCTGGTGGTGTTCGCCCTCGACGACGACTACTCGTTCGGCGTCCTCCAGTCCGCGGCGCACTGGCAGTGGTTCACCGCCCGCTGCTCGACCCTCAAGCGCGACTTTCGCTACACCTCGAGCACCGTGTGGGACGCGTTCCCGTGGCCGCAGGCCCCGAGCGTCGCGCAGGTCCACCAGGTCGCCGCGGCCGCCCGCGACCTGCGAGCGCTCCGCAGCGCCGCCCTGCTCGAGCACGACTGCTCGCGCCGCGAGCTCTACCGCCGCCTCGACGGCCCGCTGCGCGACGCCCACGAGCGGCTCGATCGGGCCGTCGACGCCGCCTACGGCCTGCGCGGCGACCCGCTGCGCTTCCTATTCGACCTCAACCTCGAGCTCACCGAGCGCGAGCGCAGCGGCGAAGCGATCGTCGGCCCCGGCCTGGCCGCGCTGGCGCCGGACGACGAGCTCCGCGCGACCTGCACCTCGACCGACTGTATCGCCCCGGCCTGACTTAGCCCCTGGACCACATCTTGGTGCCCTTGCGGCCCCACACGAACGACACGCCGAACGTGAACTCGCCGTGGTGGGCGTAGCTCAGCTCGCCGCCGGCCGCCTTCGCGTACGACGGCGTCATGATGTCGCGGCCGTCGATGCGGATGGCCACCCACTTGCTGACGTAGATCTTCAGGCCGCCGCCGACGTGGAGCGCCCCGTCGACCTTCTTGCCGACCAGCTCGTCCTTCGACGAGCCGCCGAACATACCGCCGCCGGCGACGATGAACGGGGTGATCCGGGTCGGCAGCTGCAGGATTACGTGGCCACGCAGGCCGAACAGCACCGCGCGCTTGCCCTCCTCGACGTCGACCTTGGTCGGCGACACGTTGCCCTCGATCTCGACGCCGACGAAGCGGACCGGCAGGTACGCGAGGCGGAGGCCGATGTCGAAGCCGGTCTTGAACGAGCGCGGCGGGGCCGGCGGCTCGACCCCGTAGAGGCCGTGGTCCTTGGCCGGGAACAGCGCCCCCATCAGCCAGCCGACCTCGATCATGTGCAGCTCCTTGCGCCACGGCGCCACCGGCTTCTCGGGCTTGGCCTCGGCCTCCGCGGCCGGCTCGTCGTCGGCGGCGCGGGCGAGCGACGGCGGAAGCAACGCGAGGGCGGAGGCCAGGACGGGGGCCAGGGCGAGGAGGGTCGACGGTCGCATCATGCGGGCTCCAGGCGGACCATGATGTACCGCGAAGCTGGGCAAAAGACGAGCCCCCACGCGCTCGTGGCGACGCCCTGCGCCCTTTTATGCGCCTTCGCGCCGGAACTTGACCTCGGCGCTCGCCGGCTGAGGCCCCGGCACCGTCGCCTGCTCGCGGCACAGCGTCCAGCCGTCGCTGGCGACCAGCATCGCCGTCGACACGCGCGTGCCGTAGCCCGGCATGGCGATGCACAGCGGCGACAGGGCCCGCTCGAGCTCGAGCCCGACGCCCGTGTCCGGCAACTCGGCGTCGGTCGCCGGCGTCGCGTCGGCCAGCATCGCCATGATCGCCTCCGGCTCGATCTCCGCGCCCGTCAGCAGCCGCGACAGCCCCGACTTGCCGCGCACCACCTTCGGCCACGGCGTGTCGAGGGCGGCGTTGCTGATCCCGTACACCCCCGGACCCAGGCGCTGGCGATCACCTGTCTTGTTGTTCATGTACCAAACGCCACCCGGATCGCCGCACACCAGGTTGAAGCCGGCGTAGCGCTCGCCCGCGATCGCCGCCACGTACTCGCCCGGCCCGGCCGCGCCGCGCAGGTAGTCCGCCACCAGCTCGCCGCGCGAGCGGACGTCGAGGCGGATGTCCGAAGGGTCACGTACGTTCGTCAGCGCCGCCCAGCGACCGCCGCGGGTCACCCCGAACCACGTCCCGCCGGCCTGCAGGTCGCGGCCGGCGAACAGCGCCGGCGTCTCGCGCCACCACCCGGCCGGCGCGGTCTTGCGGGCGTAGAACTCGTCGCGGTTGGCCGCCAGCACCAGCGAGTAGCGCGGGTGCACCCCGAGCGCGAACAGCAGCGTGCACATCAGGCCTCGTCCTTCTGCCCGCGGACCCGGCGGCCGAGCCGGCCCAGCGCGTTGCCGGCGTCGTCGAACAGCGAGTAGGCGACCGGCACGATGAGCAGGGTGATCAGCAGCGACAGCGCCTGCCCGCCGATGATGACCTTGGCCATCGACGCCCGCGACGCCGCCCCGGGGCCCTTGCCGAGCGCGATCGGGATCATGCCGGCGATCAGCGTGATCGTCGTCATCAAGATCGGCCGCAGGCGGGTCTTGTTGGCCTCGACGATCGCCGCGTCGCGGGCCTCGCCGCGCTCGCGCAGGGTGTTGGTGTAGTCGACCTGCAGGATGCCGTTCTTCTTGATGATCCCGAACAGCATGAACACGCCGAACGTCGAGTAGATGTTGAGCGTGTCGCCGAGCAGCATCAGCGACACCAGCGCGAACGGCAGCGACAGCGGCAGCGACAGCATGATCGTCACCGGGTGCAGCAGGCTCTCGAACTGCGCCGCCAGGACCATGTACATGAACAAGAACGACAGCGCGAGCGCGCTGAGGAAGTTCGTGATCGTCTCGCTCATGGTCTTCGCCCGCCCGGTGAAGACCACCTCGTACTCCGGCGGCAGCTTCAGCTCGTCGATCATCGCCTGCACGCGCGCGACCGCGTCGCCGAGCGGCAGGCCGTC
This sequence comes from Nannocystis punicea, assembly GCF_026965555.1. Lineage (GTDB taxonomy): Bacteria > Myxococcota_A > Polyangia > Nannocystales > Nannocystaceae > Nannocystis > Nannocystis punicea. The sequence goes on from NZ_CP114040.1 coordinate 10,584,249, forward strand.
GAGGTTCGCCCCGAGCTCGACCTGGCGGATCCGTCCCAGCCGATCGATCTGCGCCGGCCCGCGCTCGCGCTCGAAGTCGGCCAGCGCCTCGAGGCGAATCAGCCCGCTGCGGGCCTGGATCGGGAGGCCGCGCAGCGAGTCGACGTCGCGCCGGTCCTCCGGCCGGAGGCGCAGCCACAGGTCGTACTGCTCGGCGCCCTCGCGGATCTTCGAGATCGGCTCGCCGCCGACCATCGTCCGCAGCGCCGCCGCGATCTCGCCGGCGCGCACCCCGAGGTCGGCGGCGCGGTCGCGGTCGATCTTGACCCGCACCTCCGGCTTGCGCACCGCCGCCGACGAGTCGATGTCGACGAAGCCCGGGTCCTCGGCCATCTTCGCCATCAGGGTCGCGGTGTACTCGCCGAGCTGCTCGAGGTCGGGGCCGCGCAGCGAGAACGCGAGCTGGGTCCGGCGCCCGCCGCCGCCCATGCCGCCGAGGTCCTGCACGCTCGGGCGCAGGTCCGGGTACGGCCGCAGCGCCGCGCGGGCCTGCTTCTGCACCGCCTCGAGCGGATAGTCGCGGTGCTCGATGTCCGTCACCTGCACGTAGATCTGGACCTCGGTGACGTCGTCGCCGCCGCGGGCCGCGCCGATGCTGGTAAACAGCCGCTCGACCCCGCGGAGCTCGCGGAGGTGGCCCTCGATGCGCGCCGCCATCGCCGAGCTCGCCTCGAGGCTCGACCCCTCCGGCATGGTGAGCACCACCATGAACTCGCTGGTGTCGTCCTTGGGGATGAAGTCCTTGCCGATCCGCTGGCCGAGCGGCACCACCGTCGCCACGGTCGCCAGCGACAGCGCGACCACCAGCCAGCGCCAGTTGAGCGACCAGCGGACCAGCCACGCGTAGCCGCGGTCGAGCCCGTCGTTGAGGCGCGCGACCAGGCCCGGCTTGTCCCGATCCCTGTGCTTCGGCCGCTTCAGCAGGCGCGAGCACAGCATCGGCGTCAGCGTCAGCGACACGAACAGCGACACCCCGATCGAGAACGCCGTGGTGATGCCGAACGAGCGCCAGAACCGGCCGATGCGGCCCTCCATGAACGCCGTCGGCAGGAAGATGACGATCAGCGACAGGGTGGTGGCGAACACCGCCAGGGTGATCTCGCGCGTCCCGTCGATCGCGGCCTGCATCGGCGGCTCGCCGTGCTCGACCCGGCGGTACACGTTCTCGAGCACCACGATCGCGTCGTCGATGACGATGCCGACCGCCAGCGTCAGCGCCAGCAGGGTGAAGTTGTTGAGCGTGTAGTCGAGCGCGTTGAGGACCGCGAAGGTGGTGACGATCGAGCACGGGATCGCCAGCGCCGCGATCAGCGTCGAGCGCAGCGAGCCCATGAACAGCAGCACCGACACGCTGGCCAGCAGGGCGCCGAGGACCAGGTGGAGCTCGACCTCGTGGATCGACCTGCGGATGAAGCGCGAGGCGTCGCGGATCGGCGTGACCTCGATGTCGCCGGGCAGGCTGCGCTTCAGCGTCTCGATGCGCTTCAGGATCGTGTCGACGACCTCGACCGTGTTGGTGCCGGCCTGCTTCTGCACCACCAGCGCGACCGCGTTCTCGCCGTCAAGCCGCGACAGCGAGCGCGGGTCCTCGGTGCCGTCCTCGACCTCGGCGATCTGCCCGAGCACCACCGGCGCGCCCTGGCGCTCGGCCACCACCAGCCGCCGCAGCTCGCGCGCGTCCTGCACGCGGGCCATCGTCCGCAGCACCTCTTCGCGCCCTGAGCTCTCGAGCCGCCCGCCCGGCAGCTCGAGGTTCTGCTGCTCGATCGCCTGCCGCACCTGCTGGATCGACAGCCCCTGGGCCGCCAGCGCGTCGGCGTCGAGCAGCACGTTGAAGGCCCGCCGCTGCCCGCCGGTCAGCTGGATCTGCCCGACCCCGGCGACCCCCTGCAGCGGCTCCAGCACCTGCTTGCGCGCCATCTCGGTGACCTCGCGCAGGTCGCGGCGGTCCGACGACACCACCAGAGTGATCACCGGCACCGCCGTCGTGTCGAAGCGGGTGACCACCGGCGGGTCTGTCCCTTCGGGCAGGTTCTTGATCGCCGCCGCGACCTTGTCGCGCACGTCCTGGGTCGCCTGGTCGCGGTCGCGGTCGAGCAGGAAGTTGATCGTGACCACCGACACGCCCTCGAGCGACGTCGAGCGCAGCTCGTCGATGCCCTCGGCGGTGCTGACCGCGTCCTCGACGATCTTCGAGACCTGGGTCTCGATCTCCTCCGGACTGGCCCCGCGCAGCGTGGTCGTCACCGTGACCACCGGGATCTCGACGTCCGGGAACTGGTCGACCCCGAGCGTGCGGAACGACAGCACGCCGAAGGTCATGCACGCGAAGATCAACATCAGGGTGAAGACCGGCCGGCGGACGCAGATCTCCGACAGCGTCACGGCGCCTTCCCCTTCTCGCCTGCCCCTTCGGGCATGTCCTTTCCTGCAGGCGCCGGCAGCGCCGCCGCGGCCTTCGTCTCCGCGCCTTTCTCGCCTGCCCCCGCGGACATGTCCTTCGCGCCCTGTCCCTCGTCACCTGTCCCCGCGGGCATGTCCTTCACCGCGGAGGGCGCCACCGGCGTGCCCGGGGCGATCAGCGCCGCCCCGCGGACGATCACCTGCGAGCCGGGCTCGAGGCCGAGGACGATCGCGTCGCCGCCCTCTTCGGCGATCAGGTCGACGTCGTGGGCGAGCGCCACCCCGTCCTCGACGCGCATCACCCGGTCGCGGCCGAGCACGTGGAACACGGCGGCCCGCGGCACCCGGACGCTGCCGGCCTCGTGGCCGAGCGACAGGGTGGCGACGGTGAACATGCCCGGGCGGAGCACGCTGCCGGCCGGCGAGAACACGGCCTCGACGGTGAACGTGCGCGTGGTCGGCGAGACCACCGGCGACACCCGCGTGACCGCGGCCCGGGCCGCGCCGGCGCCCTCGGCGATCTTCGCCCCCGCCTCGCCGGGCTCGCCGACCAGCGAGTCCTTGAGGGTGATCGTCGCCGGCGTGCCGACCTGGACCAGCGCCGCGTAGCGCTCGGGCACCTCGACGGTGAGGCGCAGCTGGTCGTCGGCCACCAGGTCGAACAGCGGCGAGCCCGGCTTCACGTAGGTCCCCGGGGCCACGTGGCGGGCCGCGATCGCCCCCGCGAACGGCGCCCGCACCGTCGTGTCGCCGAGCTGGCGCGACGCCTGCGAGCGCTGCGCCTTGGCCCCCGCCAGCCGCGTCCGCGCCCGCTCGAGCTCCTCCTGCGTCGCCACCCCGCCGAGGCTCTCGAGCCGCTTCACGTCGCTCTCCGCCTGCGCCAGCGAGGCCTCGATCTCCGACACCCGCGCGCGGTAGTCGATCGGCCGGATCGCCGCCAGCTCCTGCTCGCGCGTCACCCGGTCGCCGAGGTCGACCTTCACCTCCGTGATCGGCCCCTCGACCCGCGCCGCCACCTGCACCTTCTCGAGCGCCGCCAGAGTGCCCGAGAGCGTCAGAATACGCGGATGCGGCGCGGCCCGAGCCTCCGCCACCTCGACCGCCCGCGGCTGCGGCCCCGCGGCCGCCTTGCCCGTGTCCACCGGCGCGCTCGTACACGCTGCCCCCAGCAGCAAGGCTGCCAGCAGGACGACGCGCGCGGGTGCGAGCGGCACGGCCGACACACTGTCCCGCGGCGCCGCCGCGGTCAAGCCGGGACCGCCCCTGTGACTGCACGTACCGCCCCGGCCGCTGCGCGCTCGCGTCTCGCGCGCGGCCGCATCAGTCGAAGTACCCGGGGAACAAGAAGTGCCGCAGCTCCGGCGCCTCGGGCGCGAACTCCGGCCGCGGCCACTCCGGATCGGCGGGAGCGTGGGTGAGCTCCCAGCTCAGCACCGCCAGCCCCGCCCCCTCGCCGAGGCGCACGACCAGTTCGGCGAGCGCCCTCCTCGTCTCACGACCCGCGAACCACCGCTCGTCGAACAGATCGAAGACGTCGTGCTCCCACTCGTCGTCCTCGACCCGGAACGAATGCCACGTGCACTCCGCGACCGGCATCACCGCGCAGCTGCGGATCTCGAGGTACTCGGCCGGACCGCGGGCCTCGACCTCGTCGTAGTCGAGCTCCGAGGGGTGGTCGGGGAGATCGGCGGCGAGGGCGATGAAGATCCGGAAGTAAGCGTTCGGCCCTTCCATCCCGAACAGCGTGGTGCACAGCCCGGTCTGCTCGCGCAGCGACGTGGCCCACCGCTCCGTCGCCGCGCGCAGCCCGTCCAGCCGCGGATGCGCTCCGGACGGCCCGCGAAACCACAGGTTCTTCGCCATCTGGGCGCGGAGCTCGGAGAGGTTCATGCCGCTGCTCATGAGCCTACCGCGTCGCCCCTCTCGCACTTCGCTTCTCGACACGTGAGTGCAGATGGCGGCGACGAGCCGCACCCCGCCTTCGCGAACACGGGGCGAGCCCCACCTCGCTACGTCCTCGACTGCCGCGCTCGGGTCGTGGCCCGCGTCGTCCACAGCGCGCCCCCGATCTCCGCCCCGCGCTCCCCACCATCCTCGAGCACGCACGAGCGCCGATCGATCGCGTGACCCCGCCGCAGTGGGGCGCGCCTCGCACCGACGGGGTCCCTGGCCATCGGGACATCCGGCCCCTCGCCGCGTCACTGCCTCGTGCATGCGCGCGTTCGCGTGGCCTTGACACCCTCTTCGTCGCCGCCGCAAACATGGAGGATGCAGGGGACGCGGAGGTGAGGATGCAGCGGCGATCGATCAGCGCATCATTGTGGCTTTGCACGGTCGCCAGCGGCTGCTACAGCGGCGCCGCGAGCACCGGCGACGGGCCCGACCCTGGCGCCACCGAAGGCGCCGGCACCGTCGGCACCACCGACGCGGCCACCACCGCGAGCGAGCCGACCACCGGTGACGCCCCGCCGGCCGACGAGTGCCAGACGATCGACCTCTCGCCCACCCCGCTGCGCCGCCTCACCCGCGCCCAGTACGACTACACGATCCAGGACCTGCTCGGCGTCGCCGACGTCCCCTCGGCCGCGCTCGCCGGCCTCGACGCCAAGGTCGGCACCTTCGACAGCAACGTCGTCGTCCCGCTCGACACCATCGGCGTCAGCTCGCTGGCCGACATCGCCGAGCAGGTCGCGGGCATCGCCGACCTCGCCGGCCTGGTCCCGTGCGACGTGCAGAACCTCGCGCCCGACGCCCCCGAGCTGACGACCTGCGTCCGCGAATTCGTGCGCGACTTCGGGGCCCGGGCGCTGCGCAAGCCGCTGACGACCGAGGAGATCGATCGCTACGTCGGGGTCTACGACGTCACCCGCGCGCTCGCGGGCGAGACCCCGGCGACGGCAGTGCGGCAGGTGATCGCCACCATGCTGCAGTCGCCGTACTTCCTCTACCAGGTCGAACTCGGCGCCGCCGCGCCCGACTCGCGCGGCTGGACCCCGCTCGGCGACCACGAGCTGGCCGCGCGCCTGTCCTACTTCCTGTGGAACAGCATGCCCGACGACGCCCTGCGCGCCGCCGCCGACGCCGGCCTGCTCGAGGACGACGCGCAATTACTCGCGCAGCTCGAGCGCATGCTCGCCGACGACAGGGCGCGACGCGGCCTCGGGGCCTTCGCGGTCCAGTGGCTCGAGCTCGACCACCTCGACTGGGTCGAGAAGGCCCCGCACCCGCTGGTGCCGGAGTTCGGCGACGACCTGCGCGAGGCGATGAAGCGCGAGGCCGCCGACTTCATGGCGATGGTGGTCCGCGACGACGACGCCCGCCTCTCGACCTTGCTGACCGCCCCCTACTCCCCGGTCCCCGACGAGCTGCTCGGCCTCTACGGCCTGGCCCAGCCGGCCGAGCCCGGCGGCTACGTCCAGCTCGACCCGGCCCGCCGCGCCGGCCTGCTCACGCAAGTCGGCTGGCTAGCGACCCACGCCAACCCCGGCCAGTCCTCGCCGGTGCTGCGCGGCGTCGTCGTGCTCGAGAGCCTGCTCTGCACCTTCTTGCCGGCCCCGCCGAACAACATCTTCCCGCCGCCGCCCGACCCCGACGCCACCACCCGCGAGCGCTTCGAAAAACACTCGAGCGAGCCGAGCTGCGCCGGCTGTCACCTCTACATCGACGGCATCGGCTTCGGCTTCGAGGGCTACGACGCGTTCGGCGTCGTGCGCGAGCAGGAGAACGGCCTGCCCGTCGACGAGAGCGGCGTCCTGCGCGGCTACGGCATCACCGACAAGCCGTTCGAGGGCCCCGTCGAGCTGGCGCAGCTGCTCGCCGACGACCCCGTCGTGCGCGACTGCGTCGCCTTCCAGTGGACCACCTACGCGCTCGGACGGATCCTCGCCACCGCCGACACCTGCCAGGTCGCCGACCTCCAGGACCGCTTCGCCGCGCACGACGGCGACATGCGGGCCCTGCTCGGCGACATCGTCACCAGCCCCGCCTTCCGCACCCTGGTGTTCGCCGCCCAGTGAAGGAGCCCGCCGCCATGACCGCAACGAACCATCGCAAGAGCGGCCGCTGGGGCCGTCGCAAGCTGCTGCAGGCGCTCGGGCTCGGGGCCGCGTGCGCCCCCTTCGTCCCGCTGCTCGACGCCCGCGGCGAGACCGACCCCGCCCCGCGCCGGCTGATCCTCGTCTACACGCCGCACGGCACCCTCCACAAGTTCTGGAACCCCGAGGGCAGCGAGACCGACTTCGTCTTGCCCGAGCTGCTGGCCCCGCTCGCGCCCTATCAACAGGACAACCTGATCGTCCTCAAGGGCATGCGCCTCAACGGCCAGGGCGGCGCCGGCCCGCACACGCGCGGCATGCCGCTCCTCTTCACCGGCTCCGAGCAGCTGCCCGGCGACAAGTACAAGCACGGCGGCGCCCCGCCCGACGACCCGCTCGGCTGGGGCGGCAACGTCAACGCCTCGATCGATCAGGTCATCGCCCAGGGCCTCGCCGGCGCCACGCCCCTCAATTCGTTGCACCTCGGCTATCAGGTCGGCGGCGTCCACGTCGCCAACCGCATGTCGTTCACCGCGCCCGACACCCCGACCGAGCTGTACGAGGACCCGCAGCACGCGTGGGACCAGCTGTTCGGCCTGGCGGCGCTCGACAAGGAGGCCTACGAGCGGCTCAAGACCAAGCGGATGAGCTCGATGGACGTCGTGCGCGCCGAGCTCGAGGGCCTGAGGTTCAAGGTCGGCAGCGACGAGCGGCCGAAGATCGAGTCGCACCTGGCGGCGCTCGGCGACATCGAGACCGCGCTGATCAACGGCTATCAGTGCGAGGTCCCGCCGCTCGGCGAGCCGATCGACTTCACGGCCAACGAGTCGAGCGCGGAGGTGCTGTCGCGGCACATCCAGCTGCTCGCCGCCGCGCTGCGCTGCGACCTCACGCGCGTGGCCACCCTGCAGGTCGCGCGCGGCGAGTGGGACGCCAACACGTACCCGTGGATCCCGGCGCCCATGACCGACTTCCACCACGCGCACACCCACAACGCCCCGGAGGGCAGCGAGGCCGAGGCCTACCTGCGGGGCATCCGCCGCTACTACGCCGAGAAGGTCCGCGAGCTGGCCGACGCCCTCGCCGCCGTGCCCGAGGGCGACGGCACCATGCTCGACAACACCATGATCGTGTGGGGCACCGAGGTCGGCCACGGCCAGACCCACCAGTTCACCGAGATGCCGTTCGTCATCCTCGGCGGCAAATCTTTTCTGAATAGCGGCCGCTTCGTCACCCACCAGGACGTCGCCCACCACCGCCTGCTCGTCGGCATCCTCCACGCGATGGGCCAGACCTCGATCGCCAACTACGGCGAGAACGACGTCGACGTCGGCTCCGGCCCGCTCCCGGGTCTGCTGCTGTAGCGACAAAGGACATGTCCTTCAGGGCATGTCTTTTACGCCATTTTAACCCGCCGCGAGGACGCACTGGCGTCGCCGGAGCACGTGGCTGCATCGCCCGCCGAGACGCGCCGGTCGTCGCGCGCCGACCTCGCCCCTCGCGCGCGGCTCCGGCTATCCTTCTCGGCGATGCCTCGCCTCCTCGTCGCCCCGCGCTGGGCCGGCACTCCGCGCTCCGACTACTACCCCTGGCTGGTCGACGCCCTCGCCAGCGCGCCGGGCCGGCCGTTCGACCCGGTCGTGGTCGCAGACCTGCCGAACCCCGGCACGCCGCGCCTCGACACCTGGCCGCCGGCGCTCGGCCGGCTCCTCGGCGACGACCCGGCTGTCCTTCGGGACACCTTCGTCCTCGGCCACAGCGTCGGCTGCCAGGCCCTGCTGCACGCCCTCGCCGCCCTGCCCGCCGGCTGCCGGATCGCCGGCATGCTCGCGGTCGCCGGCTGGTGGCGCGTCGACGAGCCGTGGCCGACGATCCGCCCCTGGCAAGACGACCTCCCCGACCTCGAGCGCGTGCGCGCGGCCGTGCCCCGGCTGACCGTCCTCCTGTCCGACGGCGACCCCTTCACCCGCGACTACCAGACCAACGCCGCCCTGTGGCGCGAACACCTGAGCGCCGCGGTCGAAGTGGTCCCGGGCGCCCGCCACTTCAACGCCGCCGAGGAGCCGGCCGTCCTGGCCGCCCTGCTCCGCCTCGCCGCCGCGTGACGCGTAGGTGTCCGAAGGGGCATGTCTCATTGAACATGCCCCTTCGAACATCTCATTTCGCTACACCTGGGAGATCCCGCCGTCGGCCACCAGGTCGATGCCGGTGCTGAAGCTGCTGTCGTCCGAGGCGAGGAACAGCGCCGCCGCGGCGAGCTCCTCCGGACGGCCGATCCGGGCCAGCGGCGTGACCGCCACGAAGGCCGCCCGCTCCGCGTCGGCCTGCTCCTTGCTCGCGAACTGGCCGTCGATGATCGGCGTCTCGACCGGCCCCGGGCTGAGGTTGTTGACGCGGATCTTGCGGCCCTTGAGCTCGGCCGCCAGGGTGCGCGTGAACGACCGCACCGCCGCCTTGGTCGCCGCGTAGACGCCATGCTCCGGCAGACCCAGGAGGTGGACCGCCGACGAGACGAACACGATCGACCCGCCCTGCGTCATCAGCGGCAGCGCCTTCTGCACCGTGAAGAACGCGCCGCGCGCGTTGATGGCGAACGTCCTGTCGAAGTGCTCCGGCGTGACTGCGGCGAGGGTGCGACGCTCGATGACGCCGGCGTTGGCGACGACGATGTGGACCACGCCCTTGTCCGCCGCGACCCTCGCGTACAGGCGATCGAGGTCCGCGAGGTCGGCGACGTCGCCCTGCACCGCGGTGACGTTCCCGCCGATCGCGGCGACCGCCGCGTCGAGCTCGGCGCGCCGGCGCCCGGTGATGAACACGTGCGCGCCCTCGGCGACGAACTTCTTGGCGGTCGCCAGGCCGATGCCGCTGCTGCCGCCGGTGATGACCGCGATCTTGCCGTTCAACTTTCCCATGACCGATCCTTCCGCTCTCTCGAGCTGCGCCGTGACTGGCGCGGTCGGAACATGAGCCCCGCGGCGCGGCGCCAGAACTGCCGGCCGCGGAATACGAGCTATTCCGCGGCGTGCAGCCGCAAGCTCGGGTGGTCGGCGAACAGCTCCGCGAGGAAGTCGACGAACACCTTGACCCTGCGAGGCACGCGGCGGCCGCTCGCTACCACCGCGTGGAGCGGGTGGTAGACCGGCCTGTCGTCGGCGAGCACGCGCACGGCCGCGCCCGACGCGACCTCGGCGGCGAACAGCCAGCCCGCCGCCTGGGCCACGCCGACGCCGGCGAGCACCGCGGCGCGGATGTACTCGGCGTCGTTGGAGAGCACCGGACCGTGCGGCGTGAACGTCACCGTCTGCTCGCCGCGCCGGAACTCCCACGGCCGCGGCTTGCCGTCGAACACGAAGGTCACGCACGCGTGGTGGGCCAGCTCGCCCGGGCTCCTCGGCTCGCCGTGGCGCTCGAGGTACGCGGGCGAGGCCACGGTCACGAGGTCGACGCTGCCGATCCGGCGCGCCGACAGGGTCGAGTCGGCGAGCCGCCCGATCCGGATCGCCACGTCGATCCCGTCCTCCACCAGGTTGACGTGCCGCTCCGAGACGCCGAAGTCGAGCGTGATGCCCGGATAGCGGGCGAAGAACTCGGGCAGGCGAGGCACCACGTACATCCGCCCGAAGCCGGCCGAGATCGCCACGCGCACCACGCCCTCGGGCGCGCTGTGATTGCCGCCCACCCGCGCCTCCGCGGCCTGCAGCTCGCCGAGCAGGCGCACCGTCGATTCGTAGTAGTCGCGCCCGGCCGCGGTGAGGCCGAGGCCGCGCGAGGTCCGGCGCAGCAGCTGGACGCCGAGCCGCTGCTCGAGCGCCGCGATCTGCTTGCTCACCGCGGGCTGACCCACGCCCGCCGTCTTGCCCGCCTTCGAGAAGCTGCCGGTCTCGACGACCCACACGAACAGTTGCATGACGGCGAAGCGGTCCATGAGCCGCGCGAGTCTGCCCCGGCTCGCCCGCGAGCGTCCACCCGCGCGCGGGCCGGTCGTGCGCCTCGCCCCCGGATCGCCCATCAAACCGCACCGACGGCACAATCTGTCTGTTTAGCCATGTCTTTCAAGACACATCGACTCCCCGACCTTGACGGCCGACCGCCGCCCGCGGGATACCCGGCCCATGGCTTCCCCCCGCCTCCTGCCCCTGCTCCTCGTCGTCGCGGCCGCCTGCGGCGACGACGGCACCGCCAGCTCCTCCGTCTCCGACTCGAACTCGGGCGACACCACGACCGCCACCACGAGCACCAGCGGCGCGACCGGCAGCGACACCGTGGTGCCGACCACCGGCGAGGCCGGCTCGAACAGCGACTCCGAGAGCGAGACCGGCGTGCCGACCACCGGCGCCACCATGTCGACGGCGGTGAGCGCCTCCGAGTCGGGCGCGACCGAGACCGGCGTCGCGACCGTCACTGACGGCACCGCGACCACGGACACCACCGGCACCTCCGACGCCACCGGCACCTCCGACTCCAGCACCACCGACACGACGAGCAGCAGCACCACCACCGGTTGCGTCGACGCCTGCGAGGACGGCGACGTGCAGTGCGTCGGCGACGGGGCCGTGCACACCTGCGGCGTCGGCCGCAGCGGCTGCCTCGAGTGGTCCGAGCCCGAGCCGTGCGACGCCGACGAATCGTGCCAGGACGGCGAGTGCGTGGTCGGCTGCGTCGACGCCTGCGACGCCGGCACCAGCCAGTGCACCGGCGGGGGCGTCAGCGAGTGCGTCGACGACCCGATGTCGGGTTGCACCGTGTGGACCGACGCGGCCGCCTGCGGGCCCAATCAGGTCTGCCAGCAGGGCGAGTGCCTCACCCCGCCGCCGGCGTGCCTCGACGACTGCGTCTTCACCAAGCAGAGCGTCCCCGGCGACGTCGACTTCTACAGCGTGTGGGGCAGCGACGCCAAGGCAGTGTGGGTCGTCGGCGCCAGCGGCACCGCGCTCTACCACAACGGCGTCAACTGGAAGTCGATCGACAGCGGCGTCGGCAAGCGGCTCGAGTGCGTCCACGGCAGCGCCGCCGACGACGTGTACGCGATCGCCAGCGACGGCGCGATCATCCGCTGGGACGGCCTCGAGTGGCTGCCGTACGCCGACCTCAACCCGATCTGGGAGTCCTCCGCCTGCCTCTCGGTGCTCGGCCAGGAGGACCTGCTCGCGCTCGTCTACGACGAAAACGGCGAGAAGCAGGTGCTGTACCGCGTCACCGGCGGCGTCAAGACCCAGCTCGCCGTCTACACCCCGCAGGCAGTGTTCACCCCCGACGGCAGCAAGGCCCGCACGATCTCCTTGCGCGCCTTCTCGGCCGACGACGCCTTCATCACCGCCGACCGGGCCCTGCGCTGGAACGGCACCAACATCGTCAACATGGCCGCGCCCAACCCCTCGTTCGGGCTGTGGGCCCTCACCCCGCAGTTCGCCTACGCCGCCGCCAGCCACAGCGGGATCGGTCACCGCTGGGACGGCCAGTCGTGGAAGATCGTCAACCCCGGCCTCAACGGCTACCTGCACATGTTCGCCGGCACTGCCACCAATCGCGTGTTCGGCGTCGGCGAGTCGCTCGTCGGCGTCGCCTCGATCGTCGCCTTCGACGGCATCGGCTGGGGCCCCGTCGCCACCCCCGCCGACGCCAAGGCGCTGTTCGCCGCCTGGGCCGCGCCGTCCGGCGAGGTCTTCGCGGTCGGCAAGGCCGGCACCGTGCTGATCGGCAAATGATCGGTGCGGTGATTTCTCAAGAAAGAAGAGTCGAGAATGCAATCGGCGCGCGAGTCCTGTGATTCGCGCGCTGTCTTGCGCCGGGAGTCGCGGCAGCGTGCCCGCTCTCGCCAGAAATAATTGCCATGGGACCATTCGGCCCATGTCAGCAAGACGGCCGGAGCTGGCGCACGAATCGCTGGCAGCCGAACGGCTTGAGACGGGAGTTGGTCCGGGGAATCATGCGAGCTGGAGCAACCGGCAAGGGGTCCGTGGACCGCAGGTGGCGCGATTTTAGGAGTCGGCCCACACTGCGCGAAATTATGTCTGAGCGCGCCGTCGAACTTCCGAGGAAACCCTGGACCCAGCCTGGCTTTCTTCGCCGGTCACGCATCTCCAAGGATCGGCGGGGGATCCCTGCGCTGTCTCCTATCTTGGTCCCCTCTGTTGCTCCCGTGGTCCCGATGGCTCCTCCGCTGCCTGTGGCTCCTGGTCCTGAGCCCCCCTTGGTGCCCGCGCGCCCGCTCCCCGCGGCTCCCGCGCCCGCATCGCCTGCAGCACCCGCGCTCGCGCCCCCTGCACCCCCCGAGCCCGCACTTCCTGCGCCTGTGCGCCCCGCCACTCCGCACAAGCCGAGCGATTCAGCGCGGCCTCGATTTGCGGTCGCTGCGCCGGCGACCCGCAGGACTCTTCCGCTTATCAATCAGGACACCAACGCCCGGAGCGTCGGCTCGAACGCCTCTCTCAGGGCCCTCGAACGCCTCGACGAGCCGTCGATCGTAGGCGCCGCGCCCGGCACGGCGGTGTCGCACTCTTCTCTCGGCGCATTCGAGTATGCGAAGGTATTGCCCTCTCATCCTATCCCCGCAATCAGAGGACTCTTCTTGCCGGACGACGCCCCCAAAGGCGCGGTCTGCACCCACGCCCGCTACAAATTAGACGCTACAGACACCGACGAACTCGAAACATTGCATTCCTCCCCGAGCGGCTCGACGTGCAGCCTTTCAAGCCGGCCCCGCCGCGATGGTGCTCACTCGATTCATCGCAGAGGAGACGACCTCCTGGGCCTGCACCGCGGTCTCGTCCGCCGAACCGGCAGAGGGCAGCGTCATGATTCGCCTCCCGAGGATCGGATACGCCCCCGATGCAACTCTGGTCTTGCATTAGAGACCGTCGCCTCGCAAGGGCTCCTGGGGCCTGACAATTTGGCCTGCCGATTCACATACGAGTTACATTTACCACGCGCCCCACATCGTGGGCAGCTCGCGCAGCCGCATGCTGGAGAGAGAGACTCACGGCCACGGAGGCCCTCCCACCTTCTACGCGAAGAATCCGGCACACGCTTCACACATGTCGCTGCCATGCTGCACAATACGTGGGCGCCATGAGGAATGTCGATCTGGTGCAGAGCGTCCATGATCGCATCGTCCAGGCGCGGGTCAGCGCCCGGCTGTTCGGGAGCAAGCTCCGCGAGGCGAAGATGCTCCTTGGGATCGATCGTTCGCTGACTTCCTTCACGACCGGCAGCGTCATCACCACTGCGGCTCTCCAGGGGTCACAGACCTGGGCCATCGTCACGGCCGTCTCCTTTGGCCTTGGACAGGTTGTGCGTGGATTTAGAGTCGCGAGCTCGCACGATCAGTACGAGAAACTGCGCCGTTCATGGGTGCGGCTCGAGGCTGAACTCATGGCCATCCAGGGCGACCTGGAGGTGATGACTGATGAGGAACTCGACGACAAGGTCTACTCCGGCCTTGTAGCGCAGTTTCGCATGTCCGAGCAGAAGATCATGCTCTTGCAAGAAATGGAACCCCCGCTCAGCCACAGAGATGAGGTAAAGGTCAAGGCAATTCAATCGCAGGTCGAGAGCGAACTCGACGACAAGCGAGAGCCGCCAGGTCCACCTTCGGACGATGACGTCGGGGTCGACGCGCCCCGCGGCCATCTCCGGTCGACCGTCGACGCCACCAGAGAACTGGCCAGATTCGTGCCACGCCCCGACAAATATTGAGGCCGGCGAGAGATCGCCTGCCTTCGGCGTCCGTGAGGTGTCCACAATGATCGGGGATGGCTCCGGCAGGCCTTTCCCGCGAGGACGAGGCCAAGGTCTGGAGCTCCAGACGGATCGGCGCTGTTCTTCGCGTGCGGGGGCACCGACCGTTGCCTCACATCTGCAGCGCGACAGCGCCTGAATCTGGGCCACCGAGCGCGCGTTCTCCCCCGAATGATCGCCCGCACGCTCCTCGCGGCCGCAGCGTTGTTCTTGCTCGTCACCCCTCGGCCCGCGTCGGCGTGCAGCAAGCCCTACATGACCCAGTTCGAGCTGTTCGAACAGGCCGCGCGCGTGGCCGAGGTCCGCGTCGAGGAGACTCCCGGGCGGCATCAGGCGGGGATGGCCCGGCTCCACGTGCTGCGGACGCTCAAGGGCTCGCCGCGCGCGACGCTGCAGGGGGAGGAGACCAACACCAGCTGTCACGTCGGCTATCGCACCGGTCGGCGCGCCGTCGTGTTCCTCGGCCCGCGCGGCGAGACGATCGCCTATCACGAGGGCCGCGCCGGCGACCCGCAGGCCCTCGCGCTGCGGGCCTTCGCCGCCGCCAAGGATCCCGACGCCCGCGTGCGCGCCCTCGTCGATGCCATCGCCGGGGGGCCCGAAGCGGTGAAGGACGAGGCCGCGTGGTACCTGGCCAACCGGCCGGAGCTGCTCGCGCGCATCGACCTGCCCGCGCGCGAGCGCCTGCTCGCCGCCGCCGAGCCGCGCGATCAGCCGCTGCTGGTGGTCCTCGCGCGGCTCGAGCTCGACTTCCCTCCCCCCCCGCCGAACCACTACCGCAACGACTACGCCGAGCTGGCGGCCCTCCTGCGGCCGCGCGACGAGCTCGACGACCTCGGCGTCGAGGGCCTCGCCGAGCAGGTCGAGCGCGGCCGCGAGGGCTACGATCCGCAGCGGATCCGCGCGATGGACCGCTGCGAGCGGCAGACCGGCCGCATGCTGTATCCGCTGCTGCGCTACGGCCACGGCCTGCCCGGCCAATTCTGGGCCCAGCTCGCCGCGGCCTGCCGCACGGGCGAGCCCGCGAAACATTAATCTATCCTCAAGGACATGCCCTTCGGAGCATGTCCCGAAGCGCTAGCCGTCGGCCGGCCCCATATCCTCGACGCCGCCGGGGTAGACGAACGAGTCGCGCGGCGAGTAGAAGCTGGCCGCCGGCAAGATCTTCAGCGGCGACGCCGGGCGCAGCGCGTAGACCGGGTGACTCGGGTCGAGGAACTCGATCGACTGCACCTCGAACTCGTCGACGAGCTCTGCGATGTACGGGTAGTTGCCGCCGACCAGGCGGTCGCCGACGCGGGTCACGTACTTGAGGTGCCCCGCCACGGTCACGCCGATCTTCTTGCTCACCTTGACCCGGGTGCGGATGAGCGGCTTGCCGTCGACCGTGGCCGTGGCCGTCAACGTGTGCGCGTGCAGGTCGAGCTCGGTGCTGCCCGGGCTGGCCGGCACCCCGCTCTCGGCCGCGTAGGCGCGCACGATCGGCGACGAATTGAAGTAATGCGTGAAGAACCGGGCCGGCGTCGCGCCGTCGGGCGCGAACGAGTCGAGGTCGAGTCCGAGGTAGGTCAACGAGTAAGCGCCGAAGCCGGTGGTCTGCTCGGCCGAGTCGACGACGTACTGGTTCATGTAGACCGCGCCGTTTGGCGCCGGACGCAGCGCGGGCGGCAAGAAGTTGCGGCACGCGGCCGGATCTGCGGGGATCCAGCTCGTATAGAGCATCCGGCTGTTGATGACGAGCTGGGGCGCGGCGAGCTGCGGGATTTGAGTCATGATGTCTCTTTCTCTGGTTTTTAAAAGACAGCGAACGTCGCCAGCTTAGGCAGTCCGCGTCACGATGAAAAGCGCCGGCCGCGCGCGCGACCCCGCCCGCCGATTCGGCCGCGCGCGCCTGCACGACCGCCGGTCAGGGAAATCCATCGCAGCCTCGAGGGCTCGCGGCCACGCCCCGCGATTTTCGCCCGCCGAGGAGGACAGACTGTGATGATTGCGGCCGGGGCCGCAATCGCGTCACTCGGCGGACGCCGCCAGCGCTTCGATGGCGCGGCGCGTGTACACGCGGATCATGTCGCGCCGGTACGCCGCCTCGTAGGGCACGTTCTCGAGCGGCTTGCACTGCGCGTACGCGGCGTCGGACACCATCCGCGCCACGGCGGGGTCGCCGAACTTCTTGCCGACGACGTCGTCGAGCTTGCTCAGGGTGCGCGGCTTGGAGCCGAGCACGCCGACGACCACCTTGACCGCGGCGACGGTCGCCTCGTCCTCGCCGAGGTCGAAGCGCAGCGCCACGCTGACCAGCGGGAAGTCGATGCTCTTGCGCACCGACCATTTAATATAGTGCGAGCGCCGAGGGCCCTTCGGCAGCGGCACGCGCAGCTCCGTGGTCACCTCGCCGGGCTTGGCGTTGGTGTGCGCCAGGCCGTCGGCTTTATAAAATTCCTCGATCGGCAGCTCGCGCACGCCCTCCGGGCCGGCCTGCACGATCGTCGCGTCGAGCGAGATCAGCACCGGCACGTTGTCGGAGCTCATCGCCGCCACGCAGTTGCGGCCGCCGGGGACCACGTGGCACACGTTGCCCTCCGACTTGAGGCAGCCGCCCCCGAGCGCCTCGCGCCAGAAGTGGGTCTGGTTGACGTAGCGGCAGCGGGTGTCGAGGTTGACGTTGCCGCCGATGGTCCCCATGTTGCGGATCGGCGGGCTCGCGACCGCACCTGCGCTTTGGGACAGGCTGGGGAAGCGCCGCTGGACCTCGGGGTGCTCGCTGAGCTGCGAAAGAGTCACCCCGGCGCCGATCCGCAGCACCCCCGCGGCCTCGTCGAGCGCCACCCCGCGCAGGGCTGTCACTCGGGACAGGCTCACCAGGACAGGCGGCAGCTCCGCGGGATGTTGCGGCGTCCCGAGGTGGTGCTTCAGATTTGGAAGGATGTCGGTGCCGCCGGCGATGACGCGCGCGCCGGGCCGCTGCAGGGCGGTCACGACGTCGGCGACGCTCTCGGGGGCGACGACCTCGAATTGCGGCAGGCGCAGCATCAGGCGCTCCTCCGGGACTCACGGTCCGCGGGTTTGTGCGGGGCGAGCTGCCCGGCCCGCTCCCGCTCCTCGCGCTGGCGCAGGGCCGCGAGCACGGTCTGCGGCGAGAACGGCAGGCGGTCGAGGCGGATGCCCACCGCGTCGTAGATGGCGTTGGCGATCGCCGGGATGCTCGAGTGGAGCGGCCCCTCGCCGGCCTCTTTGGCGCCGTAGGGCCCGTTCGCGTCGGGCGCCTCGACGATCATCGCCTCGAGGTCGGGCGTGTCGAGGAAGGTCGGCATGCGGTAGTCGAGGAAGCTCGGGCCGACGTGCACGCCGCGGTGGGCCGGGTCGACCGCGTGGCGCTCCATCAACGCCTCGCCGAAGCCCATGTAGGTCGAGCCTTCGATCTGGCCCTCGACGATCTTGCGCGACAGCGCCTTGCCGCAGTCGTGGGCGATCCAGATCGTCTTGACCTCGACCAGGCCGGTCTCGGCGTCGACCTCGACCTCGGCCACGTGCGCCGTGAACGAGTACGCCGGCGAGGCGCCGATCGTGCCGCCGCGGTACTCGCCGTGGCGGTCCTTCGGCGTGTTGTAGCTGCCGGTCTCGCCGAGCAGGCCGTGGTCGGCCTCGGCCCACTGGAACGCCTGCGCGCTGTCGACGTGGCGCGCCGGGTCCTCGCGGTCGATCGCCATCCGCCCCGCGAGCGTGACCCGCTTGCGCGACACGCCCCAGCGCTTGGCCACGCTCTCGCACACCTTGCGCCGCAGCCGCTGCGCCGCGTCGAGGCAGGCGTTGCCGACCATCAGGGTGATGCGCGACGAGTAGGCGCCGAGGTCGACCGGGCACAGGTCGGTGTCGGCCGACAGCACGCGGATGTCCTCGAGCGGGATGCCGAGCTCCTCCGAGACGATCACCGCCAGCATCGTGTTGCTGCCCTGGCCGATGTCGTTGGCGCCGCTGAACACGCGCGCGCGGCCGCTGCGGTCGAGGCAGATCTGGACCGCCGCCTGCGGCATCTCGTTGGGATAGATCGGGTAGTTGGTGCCGCTGATGTAGGTCGAGCCGGCGATGCCGATCCCGCGCCCGTACGGCAGCTCGCGCCGCTTGGCGACCCACCCCGACGAGCGCTCGACCTTCTCGAGGCACTCGAGGAAGCCCGACGAGCCGACCTGGAACTCGTTGACGGTCTTCTCGCCGGCCTTGATCGCGTTGCGGCGGCGCAGCTCGATCGGGTCGAGGCCGAGGGCCACCGACGCCTTGTCGAGCTGGATCTCCATGGCGAAGCGCGGCTGCACCGAGCCGTGGCCGCGCTTCGGCCCGCACGCCGGCTTGTTGGTGTAGGCGCGCGTGCTGTCGAACCGGTAGGCCGGGAAGATGTAGGGCGAGCACATCAGCTGGCCCGAGTAGTACGTGGTGACGAGGCCGAAGCTCGAGTACGCGCCGCCGTCGAGGATCGTGCGGGCGTCGACGCCGAGCAGGCCGCCGTCCCTGGTGAAGCCCGTGCGGTGCCTCATCTTCATCGGGTGGCGGCCGCGGTGGGCGTAGAACACCTCCTCGCGGGTGTACAGCAGCTTGACCGGCCGACCTGTCTTCATGGCCAGCTTGGCGACCACGAACTCGAGGTCGAACGGCTCGCTCTTGCCGCCGAACGCCCCGCCGAGCGGCGGCTGGATCACGCGGATCTTGTGCGCCGGCAGCTCGAGCACCTTGGCCAGCTCGCGGTGGAGGTAGTGCGAGACCTGGGTCGCCGACCACACCGTCAGCACCCCGCCGCCGTCGACGTGGGCCAGCGCGCAGTGGGGCTCGATCGCGCCGTGGGTGGTGCCCTCGAAGAAGTACTCGCCCTCGATCACCAGGTCGGCGCGGGCCAGCTCGGCCTCGATGTCGCCGAACTCGAGCAGCACGTGCTTCGACACGTTGCCCTTGCGCGAGTACGGGTTGATCGTGCCCTCGCGGTCGCGGACCTTGAGCGCCTCCTCGGGGTCGAAGTACGGCTTCAGGACGTCGTACTCGACCTTGATCGCGCGCAGGGCCGCGTTGGCGGTGTCCTCGTCGACGGCCGCGAGCGCGGCCAGGCCGTCGCCGACGTGGCACACCTTGTCGACCGCGAGCGCGTTCTCGTCGGGCGTCCACGGGATGATGCCGTAGGGGATCTTGAAGTCCTGGCCGGTGACGACCGCGAACACCCCGGGCATGGCCAGCGCGGCCGAGCTGTCGATCGACTTGATGCGCGCGTGGGCGTGCGGGCTGCGCAAGATCTTGGCGTGCAGCATGCCCGGCAGCTTGAGGTCGTCGGTGTAGCGGGTGACGCCCCGCATGCGCTCCATCGCGTCGACCTTGCGGTGGCTCTTGCCGAGCTGCCACGCCACGCGGTCGCGCTCGGCCTGCTCGCTCGCCTCGTCGCCGACCGCGGCGCTCGCCTCGCCGATGCCGTCGCCCGTCGCCTCGCGCTCTGCGTCGTCACTCGCCACGGCCAGCCTCCTGGGTGTTCGCCCCGGCCATCACGCGGCTGGCGTCGACCACCGCGTCGATGATCTTGGTGTAACCGGTGCAGCGGCACAGGTTGCCCGCGAGCGCCTCGCACACCTCCGCGCGCGAGACCTCGCGGCCGCGCTTGCGCAGCAGCGCCTCGGCGCTGAGCAGGATGCCCGGCGTGCAGAAGCCGCACTGCGCCGCGGTGTGGCGGTCGAACGCGTCCTGCAGCGGGTGGACCCCGCCGGCCAGGAGCCCCAGCCCCTCGACCGTGGTCACCGCGCGGCCCTCGGCGTGGATCGCCAGGGTCAGGCACGCGAGCTGCGGCACGCCGTCGATCTGCACCGTGCAGGCCCCGCAGTCGCCCTTGTCGCAGCCCTGCTTGCTGCCGATCAGGTCGAGGCGGTAGCGCAGCACCTCCAGGAGCGTCCAGTGCGGCGGCGCGGCCACCTGCACCGGTTCGCCGTTGACGGTCATCGACAGCATGATCGCCGCGGGCGACATGCGTCGACTTTTGCCCGAGCCCCTGGGGCCGCGCAAGCGCGCCTCCGGCCCCAGACCGTGCGTAAGCTCGCCGCAGCGGCCCGCTGAGGCCGGCCTGCGTGAGCTTCGAGTGCGCGACGCGCCGCACGCTCCGGCGTCGCGGCCTCGCAGGGGCCACCGGACCGGCCGCGGCGGGCGCCCGCGCATCCGCAGGCCTTCGCGTGTTATGCTCGCGCGTCCATGACGGCTGCGCAGGCTCGCCGATCTCGCCGGCATCGCCGTCGCGGCCGCTCCCGGGGCGCGGCCTCCGTGCTCGCCGCCCTCCTGGCGCTCGGCGCCTGCGCCTGCGCGATCGAGCGCGGCAAGCAGTGGGGCCCGCCGGTGGTGCCCGCGGTGCCGGCTGTCCCCGAGGTCAGCCTGGTCCTGCTCGGCGACGTGGGCGCGCGCGGATCGTCCGGCCAGGCCACGGCGGCCGAGCTCGAGCGCGTCCTGGCCGAGCACAAGCGCCGCGGCCGGCCCGTGGTGGTGCTCTGGCTCGGCGACAACATCGGCCCGGTCGGCCCCGGCGACCTCGGCCGCTGCACCGCGGTCTCGGCGGCGTGGCAGGCCAAGGGTCCGGCTGCGCTGGCCCGGGTCGTCCGCGCCCACGCGGCCGCCGGCGGCGCGGCCCTGGCCGCTCTCGGCGAGCAGGACTGGCGCTGCGGCCAGCCCGAGCTCGAGCTGCAGTCGGAGCCGGACGAGGGCCCGCACCCGTGGGCCATGCCGGGCCACAACTACGCCTTCGCCGTCTATCCCGACGGACATGTCCGTGTGACCATGTCCTGTTCGACAGGTCTTTGCGCACCGGGCCCCAAGGACATGTCCCCGGAGTCATCCCCGCTGGTCGAGCTGGTCGTGGTCGACAGCGCCGCCTGGCTGGTCCCGCCGCCGGTGAACACCCCCGCGGCCGCGCGCGCCGACCAGAGCGTGGCCGAGCAGGCGGCGCTGCTGGCCGCCCTGACCGCCGCGCCGGCCCCGTGGCCGCGCCTGCTCGTCAGCCACCACCCGCTCGAGAGCGCCGGCCCGCACGGCGTCGGCGGCATGTACAGCGACAGCGGCTACTACCTCCACGCCGAGCCGGTGCGCCGGGCGGTCGACGCCGGCCTGTTCGCCGGGGCGCTGTCGGCCCACGACCGCATGCTGCTGGCGACCGGCGACATCGGCCCGGCGACCAAGCGCTCGAGCCGCTACTGGCTCAAGCCACCTGTCTTTCAGGTCATCTCGGGCTCGGCCTCCGCGCCCGACAGCCGGGCCGGCGCGCGCGGCTTCTGGTACTTCCAGGGCACCGCGCTCAAGGCCGAGCTGCAGACCAACCGGGCCGGCTTCGCCGAGCTGTACGTGCGCGAGGACAGCGTCTCGGCGGTGCTCCGCCGCCGCCGCGCCGGCCGCTGGGGCGCGGGCACGGTGACGATCCCGCTCGGCCGCCCGCCCCACCCGGTCGAGTCGCCCTCGCCGGTGATGGACCCCTGCCTCTACTGCGACCCGGTCCCGCCGCGCCAGTGAGCGCGGCGGGGCGGCTGTCCCCAAGGCCAGCTCAGGGCAGCATCTCGCAGTCCTTCGCCGGCATCCCCGCGATCCACTCGTGGATCAGCTGGACCCCGCGCGCATCGATGACGCGGTTGGGCAGCTCCGGCATCTTGATCTCCGGGTCGAGCGAGTTCATGCGGAACATGACGATGCTGTCGTCCGGCTGGCCCGGGACGATGTCGTAGTGGTGCCCGCCGGTGCCCGGGCCCGCGGCCGCCGGCACCTTGCACACGCCGTACTTGGCCTCGATCTCCTCCCAGGCGAGGAACACCAGGCCGCTCTTGCCCGCGCCGCCGCCGAGGCGGTGGCAGTGCGAGCAGTTGGCGTGCAGGTACGAGCGCGCGCGCGCCTCGAGCGGCTCGTCGCCGAACGGGTCGACCAGGCGCGGCAGCGTCTGCACTTCGGGCAATGTCCCGGAGAACATGTCCTGAGCGGCGAGCCACTCGAGCTGGTTGACGGCCTGGCCGTCGACGACCACCTCCATGTTGAGCTGGTGGGTGATCGTCCCCAGGAGCTCGGTGGCGTCGTCGCGCTCGTGGCAGCTGCCGCACTGGTCGAGGTTCGGCACGATGTACTCCTCGACCTTGGCGACGCCCTCCTCGTCGATGAACTCGACGTTCACGCGCTTGCCGATCTTGTGCAGCGTCGCCTCGGTCTGCGCGTCGTCCCACAGGTACGTCACCGACTCCCAGGCGCCGGCGACGCGGAACAGCAGCCGCGTCTCGATCATCCGCCGGCCCGCGGCGGCGTCGCGGCGGTCGTGGTCGAACCAGAAGTTCTTGATGATCACCGCGCCGTCGGGGAAGTCCCAGCCCTCGCCGTCGCTGAAGCCGATCTTGCCGCCCTCCGGGAGGACGATGAACCGGCCCTTGCCGGCCGCGTCGGACCACAGCGGCGCCGCCACGGTGTAGGGCACCACGCCGTCCTTGGGCGCCAGGTCGACCATCGGCTGGACGAAGAAGTCGTAGTCGCTGAGCTTCGGCAGCGGCCACTCGCCCTCGACCGGGCAGCGCGTGGTCCCGGCGCACGGGTCGCCGGTGGTCGGCGCGGTGGTGTCGGTGCTCGCGTCGGTGCTCGCGTCGAGGGTGGCTGCGCCGGTGCCGGTGGTCGTCTCCGTGGCGCCGGTCGCCTCGGTGGTCGCGCCGCCGGTGCCGCCGCAGCCGGCGGCGGCGACGAGGATGACCTTCAGTACATGGCCTCGCATACATGTCCTCCGGAGCATGGGCGCTCAGCCCTCCGGCAGCTCGGGCAGCGCCGTGTGCTGGCAGGTGACCGGCTCGAGGTCGGTGCTCTTGTTGGCGAGGCCGCCGCACAGGTCGAAGTTCATGTAGTCGGCGTCGCCGTTCTGCCACAGGCAGTTGACCAGCGCCGGGTCCATCGCCATCGCGTCGGGGTCGAGGCAGCCGTCGAACAGGACGTCGGCCGCCGGCACGCCCGCCACCCCGTCGATCGGCGAGGCCGGCATCATCCCGTTGCCCTCGAAGCTGTTGTCGTGGACGTAGTTGCCCTCGGCGTACTGGTCGAAGTTGGGGTCGTCGGCCGGCTCGAGGCCGATCGCCTCGTTGTAGCTGACGATGATCACGCCTGTGGTGCGGTTGCCGCGGATGATGTTGTCGCGCAGCTCGTTCTCGTCGGCGGCCAGGATCATGAAGCCGACGCCCGGCGGGACCGCGGCCACGGAGGTGCCGGGGATGCCGAAGTTCTCGCCGTTGTTGTTCTCGACGATGTTCTCGTAGGCCAGGGTGTGCTTGCCGTCCTGCACCGGCAGGCCCGGGAGGTTGAAGATCAGGATCCCGGCGGTGTTGTCGTGGGTGTGGTTGCGGCGGACCGTCGCCCCGGTCGAGTTCTCGATCTCGATGCCGGCGACGTTGTCGTAGGCCTCGTTGTCCTCGACCAAAATGTTGGTCGACTGGCCGACGTAGATGCCGGCGTCGCGGGCGCCGATGACCCGCGAGTTGCGGATCACCACCCCCGTGCTGCCGACCGGGTAGAAGCCGTAGGCGCCGCTCTCCATCGACTCCTTGGCGGCCCACTCGACCGAGACGTCGTCGAAGGTGATGTCGGCCACGTCGTCGCCGCGGATGCCGTCGCCCGGGGTCTCCTTGACGGTGAACGACCGCACCGTCACGCCGTCGCCGCTGATCTTGATGCCGTTGGCGCCGAGGTCCTGGGCGCTGAAGTCGAGGATCGTCAGGTCGCGGGCGGCGCCGCGCAGGGTCAGGTTGTTGGCGGAGATCGAGATCTCGGTGTTGAGCGAGAAGGTGCCCTCGGCCAGGCAGACGACGTCGCCGTCGGCCGCGTTGAGCAGCGCGCCCTGCAGGGTCGCCACGTCGTCGTCGCTCGGGCTGACGAACGCGTCGCAATCGGCCGGGACCTCGCCGCCCGTGGTCGGCGAGGTGCCGCCCTCGGTCTCGGTGTCGGTGGCGCCGTCGGTGCTCGTGCCGGTCGGCTCGGTGCCCGCCGTCATGTCCGCCGTGTCGTCCGTGCCCTGGGTCCCCACCGTCGAGTCGCTCGCGGCGTCGGTGTCGCCCTTGTCGTCGCCGCCACATGCCCCGAGGGACAGGCTGAGCGCGAGGCCGGTGGCGCCGGCGCGCGCGAAGGAGAAGGTGCGACGAGGACAAGGAGAGTTCATGCCAGACATCGCACCCTTCATACCCGATGCGAGGACCGCGTCGCCAGATCGACAATCGCGTGACAACTTCTTCATCACGCGGGGCTCCTCCAGCGCGCGCCGCATCGCCGGCTGCGCCGCATCCATGAGCCGCGGCAAAACGCACGGGGCGCGGACCCGCGAGCGTCTGCGCGGACTGCGATAGAGTGGCTCGCCGGAGCCACCGACTCATGACTTCACGATTCTCTCGCCGTCAATTCTTGCGCGCGACGCTCGTCAGCGTCGTCTCCGCCGGCCTGTCCGCCTGCAAGGGCGACGGCGACGGAACCACCGACAGCGACGGATCGACGGGCACCGACGGCACCGAACCGACCGGCAGCACCGCGCCGACCACCGGCGCCGAGGAGCCGCTGCTCGACGGTGCGGCGTACTTCCCTCAATCGGTGGCGTCCGGCGACCCGCGGCCCGACAGCGTGATCCTGTGGACCCGCGTCGACGACGAGGCGGCGGGCGACGGTGATCTCGAGCTCACCGTGGAGCTGGCCCTGGACCCCGATTTCTCCATGCGCGTCGAGCTCGACGCCGCCAGCGCGGCGGTCCCCGCCCGCACGATGTTCGACCGCTGCGCCAAGGCCAAGCTCAAGGGCCTGGAGCCGGCGACCACCTATTATTATAGATTTGTTCACAATCGCGAAGATGGCCGATACGGCAGCGCGGTCGGCAGAACCCGCACTGCGCCGGCTTCTGACGCCGACGTCCCGATCCGCTTCGCCTACGCGTCGTGTCAGGATTACAACGGCCGCTATTATAATAGCTACCGCGGCCTGCTGGCGCAGCCGGATCTCGACTTCTTCGTTCACCTCGGTGACTACGTCTACGAAACTACCGGCGACCCGACCTTCCAGGCGGCCGGCCGCGGGATCGCGTTCTCCGACACCGCCGGGGCGATCGTGTTCAACGAGGGCACCCCGGAGGAGTACTTCGCGGCCAGCAGCCTCAGCAATTACCGCGAGCTGTACCGCGGCTACCGCTCCGACCCGGCGCTGCGGCGGGTGCACGAGAGCCTGCCGATGATCGCGATCTGGGACGACCACGAGTTCAGCGACGACTGCTTCGGCGCCACCGCGACCTACTTCGACGGCCGGGTCGACGAGCACGACGAGGCCCGCCGCAAGCACGCCAACCAGGCGTGGTTCGAGTACATGCCGATCGACTTCGGCGACGACGAATTCGTGTACGACCCGAGCAAGCCGTACCCGCAGGACATCACGATCTACCGCGACTTCCGCTTCGGCAAGCACCTCCACCTGGTGATGACCGACCTCCGCAGCTACCGGCCCGACCACCTGATCCCCGAGGACGGCTTCCCCGGCGCGGTGGTGATCGACGAGGCCGCGCTGGTCGAGCAGTTCGGATCGATCCCCGAGTTCGCCACCCCGTACGTCGAGGACATCGACGCTTACCAGGGCGGCGTCTACAAGGACGCGCTGCTGGCCGGCGCCGCGGAGCTCGCCTTCGACCCCGCGCACCTCACCGGCAAGATCGACGCCGGCTTCATCAACAGCACCCTGGCGACTCTCGGCGACCCGACCCCGCCGATCGACGAGGCCGAGCTGGCGACGCTGCCGCGCGGCCTGTCGTTCCTCGGCATGGGCAAGCGCAGCTTCAACGGCTCGATCGGCGCCCGCTACTTCGTCGTCAAGCCGGCGTTCGACGCCTGGGCGGCCGCCCGCGCGGCGGCCGAGCCGGCCTCGGTCGACGTCATGGGCCAGGCCCAGCGCGAGTGGTTCCTGGCGACGATGAAGGGCTCGACGGCGACGTGGAAGGTGTGGGGCACCGAGTACACGCTGATGCCGCTGGTGATCGACCTGACCTCGTTCCCGATCGAGCCGTACAACCAGCTCTACTACATGAACGTCGACCAGTGGGACGGCTTCAACCCGGCCCGCGACGCGCTGCTCGCCGAGCTGCAGGCGGTCGACAACGTGGTCGCCATCACCGGCGACATCCACGCCTTCTACGCCGGCACGCCGATGGTCGCCGGGGCGCCCGAGAAGAAGATCGTCGAGCTGGTCGGCGCCGGCATCAGCTCGACGCCGTTCCAGTCGCTGCTGGTCCTCCAGGTCGCCGCCGACCCGACCCTCAGCAGCCTGCCCGGCGCCTCCATGCTGGCGTCGGCCATCGACGCCCTGTTCACCGGCACCACCACCAACCCGCACCTCGGCTTCGCCGACTCGAGCCGCAACGGCTTCGTCAGCGTGGTGGTCGACGGCGCCGCGGTCAACGCGACCTTTCACATGCTGAGCGAAGACGTGTCGCTGACCGACTACGAGGGCATGGACGACGCCCTCGCCGGCAAGTTCAAGCGCGAGAAGTTCCAGGTCCAGGCCGGCCAGCGCGACATCTTCCGCGACTTCTCCGGCACCTTCAAGCGCTGGGACCCGACCGTCAACATGTGGGTCTGACCTTCGGGGCATGCTCCTTCGGACATGTCTGAAGGGTCACGCGCTCGCACAAAATAAAACGCGGCCACCGCCGTTGCGGTGGCCGCGGTGGGCCGCCCGGGCTCCCTCCCCGGGACGCGCTCACGGAAGCCTCAGGTGCCGTTGAAGATGAGGGCGAACACGGCCATCTTGGCGCTGCCGGCGGTGCCGACCAGGCCGATCGGGTTGCCGTCGAGCTGGGCGGTGAACTTCTCGGCGATCGCCGGGTTGAGCAGGATGAACACGCCGTTGCTGCTGGTGCCGTCGCTGTTGAAGCCCATGCCGTCCTCGTTGAGGTAGCGGATCGCCGCGGTCGAGCTGTCCATCTCGGGCACGACCACCGCGCCGGCGACCGGGACGCCGCCCTGGCGCACGAGGCCGACCACGCCGCCGTTCTCGCCGAGCGGCAGGGCGTCGACGACCGCCTGGTCGGCGTCGGCCATGAGATAACCTGTCCATTCGGTCAGCTTGGCTGCGGGCACGCCCCAGATGTCGTGGATGCCGTTGAGCGGCGGGTACAGGGTCGAGCCCTCGTACGGCTGGGCCAGACCGGTGGCGGTCAGGTAGTAGTCGCCGCCGCCGACCACGCCGATCACGCCGATGCCGGTGTTGACCGGGGTCTCGGACGTCGCGTCGATGTGGCCGTCGGCGCCCGAGGTGACCTTGACGATGTCGACCGCGCTCTCGATGCCCTGGATCGCGGCCAGGGCGCCGACGACCCGCAGGTCGGCGCCCGCGATCGGCTCACCGGTGGCGAAGTCGGTCAGGGTGCCGATGAAGCGGGTGGCGCCGCACTCGGCCCGCACGCCGCAGACGGCGTCGGTCTGGCTGTCGGTCCACTTGATGCACGACTCCGACTCGCAGTCGGCGTTGAGCGTGCAGGCCGAGCCCTCGGCGCCGGCGCCCGGCATCTGCATGCCATCCTCGCACGCGCCCCCGGTCGTGGTCGGCGCGGTCGTCCCCTCGGTGTCGTCCGTCGTCGTCGTGCCCGCCGTCGCGCCGTCGGTCGTGGTCGGCGTCGTACCCGCGGTCGGCTCCTCGGTGTCACCCGAGGTGCTCGTCGTCGCGTCGGTCGCGGAGGTGCCTTTGTCGTCGCCGCAGCCGACCGTCGCGACGAGCGCGGTCAGCAAACCCAGGGTAACCAGTGAAGTGCGCTGCATGGTCGTAGTCGGCGCCACGGTACACAGCCGAGACGCGTCGCGCAACCAACGCCAGGCCGAGCGATCGCTTCCGCAAACGCGAGCGGGCCCGCACGCTGCGCGCGCGGGCCCGGGGCCTCACCGCGGCCATGAAGCCGCGTTCACTGTCTCGTCTCGACGTAGCCGGTCGGCACCTTGTACTTGAAGTCCTTCGCCGCGAGGTTCTGGTTGCTGGCGACGTCGGTGAGCACGAAGTGGTTGGTGCTGTTGTCCTGCGCCCGGACCACGAACGAGTCGACCCGGCCGGTGAGATCGTCGACGACCAGCAGCAGCGACTTGTAGTGCGGGTTCTGCTCCTTGGGCTTGAGCTCGATGACCTTGTGCCCCGGCATGCCGTAGCTCTTGGTCTGCTGATCCTGGGCCATCCGCACCTTGAACTCCTTGATCAGCTTCTGCCCGCCGAACAGGAACTTCATCGCCCCGGCGAGGTTCGAGTTGCCCTCGACCTTCTGGCTGACGACCTGCCGCGTGTCGTGCTCGACCACCCAGAGCTTCTGGCCGTCGACGTAGAAGTCGGGGTCGGCCTTGCCCTCGTAGTCCCACACCATCATGCCGGGCTTCTTCAGCCGGAGGTCGCCGGTGCTGACCGTGCGCGTGCCGTAGACCGGGTGCACGTAGGTCTGCTTGAACTTGCAGGTGAGGTCGGTGGTGCCGTCGTAGAAGGACTGGACCGACGCGAGCACCGCCGAGGCGGAGGGCTTGATCTCGGGCGCCGTCACCGGCGCAGCGGCCGCTTGCGCGGAGGCCCCCTGGGTCACGCTCAGGGGCAGCAGCGGAGCGTCGATCGCGTTCGCGAGAGCAACATCGCTGCAGAAGAGGCCGAGAGAGAGCGCGCAGATCGTGGTGGCTTCCATGTTTGAGCTCCTGGGGCGACGCCCCGTGGCCGAGAAGACGGGCGGAGGCTGGGGGCGATTCACCGCCGCGCCGACGCCGCGCTCGCGGCCGCGCAGGGCCATGCCGCGAGAGTCCTAGCACACTTCCGGCCGCGCATGCCCGGGCGGCGGAGATCTCGCCGATCACGCGGCCTGGACGAACACCTCGCGCGGCGCAGTACCGCGGGCCGGGCCGATCACGCCCTCGGCCTCCATCATCTCCACGATCTTGGCGGCCCGGTTGTAGCCGATGTTGAGCCGGCGCTGGATCATGCTGGTGCTGACCTTGCGCGTCTCGGCGACGATCTGCACCGCCTTGTCGTAGAGCGGATCGGCGCGCCGGTCGCTCGGCGCCTCCTCCTCCTCTTCGTCGCGCTTGGCGGTGATCGCCAGGTTGTACGTCGGCCGCGCCTGCTTGCGGATGAACGCCACGACCTTGAGGATCTCGTCCTCGGACACGTAGCAGCCGTGGACGCGCTGCGGCTGGCCGCCGCGGTCCATGTGCAGCATGTCGCCCATGCCGAGCAGCTGCTTGGCGCCCTTGCCGTCGAGGATCGTGCGGCTGTCGATGTCGCTCGTCACCTGGAAGGCGATGCGCGACGGGAAGTTGTTCTTGATCGTGCCGGTGATGACGTCGACGCTCGGCCGCTGCGTCGCCAGGATCAGGTGGATGCCGCACGCGCGCGCCTTGGCGGCGATCCGCGCGACGCTGGTCTCGACCTCCTTGCTGGCGACCATCATCAGGTCGGCGAACTCGTCGATGATGACGACGATGTACGGCATCTTCTCCGGCTTGTCGCCGACCTTGGCCCCGCTCGGCAGGCCGCCCATCGACTCGACCGGACCGTCCTCGTCGAAGCCGACGCCGCCGAGGAACTCGGCCGGGATGGCGTCCTCGCCCTCCTCGCGCGCGGCGGCGCTGGCGTCGGCCGCGGCCTCCTCGAGCGCCCGCTTCTCCGCCTCCCACTCGTCGATCAGCTGCGGCAGCTTCTTGTTGTAGCCGGCGATGTCGCGCACCTGCGCGTCGCTCAGCACGGCGTAGCGCCGCTCCATCTCGTCGACCGCCCAGCGCAGGGCCATGCTGGCCTGCTCGGCGTCGGTGATGACCGGCAAGAGCAGGTGCGGGATGTCCTTGTAGATGCTCAGCTCGAGCATCTTCGGGTCGATCATGATCATGCGCACGTCCTCGGGCGTGCACGCGAACAGCAGCGAGCAGATCATCGCGTTGACGCCGACCGACTTGCCCGAGCCGGTCGCGCCGGCGACGAGCAGGTGCGGCGCCTTGGCCAGGTCGATCGCCACCGGCTTGCCGGTGATGTTCTTGCCCAGCACCATCGGCAGCTTGCCGCCCCGCGCGGCCTCGAACGCCTCGCTCTCGAGGATCTCCTTGATCGAGACGGTCTCGCGGGTGGCGTTCGGGACCTCGAAGCCGACGGTCGCCTTGCCGGGGATCGGCGCGAGGATGCGGATGGCGATCGCCTCGAGCGCCATGGCGAGGTCGTTCTCGAGGCTCTCGATGCGCGACAGCTTGACGCCCGGGTCGGGCTTGAACTCGTAGCGCGTGATCACCGGCCCGGGGTGGATCTTGGTCACCTTGCCGTTGACCTTGAACTGCGCCAGCGCGTGCTCGATGCGCTCGGCCTGCTCGAGCACGAAGTTCTTGTCGACCTCGACCGCCGGCGTGTCGGCGGCCTCGAACAGCTTCGACGGCGGCAGGTTGTACGGGCCCGAGGTCAGGCGAACGATGCCGGGGATCGACGGCACGCGCTCGACCGGCTTGGCCGCGGCGGCGGCGGGCGCCAGCGGCAGCTGCTCGGGCACGCGCGCGGGCGCGGGCGCGGGTGCGGGCGCGATCGGAGCCCTGGCGGCGATCGCCGGCGGGGCGCTCTCCTCGTCGTCGAGCTCGGTCGTGACCTCGACCGCGGCCGCTAGCTCCTGCGGCCGCGGCGGCGCCTTCTTGCCGGCCTTGGCCGCGACCGCGACCTTGGCGGGCGCGGGCACGGGGACCTCGATGTCGGCTGCCTCTTCGGCCCTGTCCTCGGCGACATGTCCTGAAGTCTCTTCGAGGTCGGTGGACACCTCGGGCTCGACCTTGGCCGGCTTGCGACGGCGACGCGGCGCGACGTCCTCGGCGAGCTCGGCCTTGTCCGCCTCGCTCTTGTCCGCCTTCGCCTTCTCGGCCTTGCCTGCCTCGGCCTCCGGGCGTCCGCCCGTCAGCACGATCTCCGGCATGTCCTCGGGCCGGCGCGCGACCTTCCGGTTCTTGCGCGGGGCGTCGGCCACGGCCGCCGCGGGCACCGACGGCGCGGCGGGCTCCTCCTCCTCGACCTCGGCGGGCGCGGCCTTGGCCTTGTTGTTGCGGCGGCGACGCTTGGGCTTCGGCTCCTCCTCGACCTCCTCCTCCTCTTCCTCTTCTTCCTCGGCCTCTTCCTCCTCGGCCTCTTCCTCCTCGTCGACCTCTTCTTCCTCTTCCTCTTCCTCCTCGACGTCCTCGGCGCGGCCGCGCAGCGACTCGCCGATGCCGACGAGGCCGCCCCAGAGGTACTGACCGACGGCGACGAAGCCGCGGCCGACCATGCGCACTGCGCCGATCAAGTGAGCCGTCGACAGCGGCGTCGAGGCGAACAGGCCGACGCACAGCAGCGCCCCGGCGATCAGGTAGGTCCCTGCCCGATCGAACATGCCGAGGCCGATCTCGCCGAGCACCTCGCCGGCCAGGCCGCCGGCGGTGAAGCCGTAGATCCGGTAGGTCGGGAACATCACGTGCAGCAGCACGCAGCCGGCCACCGTCGCCAGCGAGAAGCCGAGGCCCTCGCCCGAGCGCAGCTCCATCGCGTCGCCGTGCAGCGCCTTGACCCCGAGGCCGAGCACGCCGAGCACCAGCAGGTACGAGCCCATGCCGAGCGAGGCGTACAGCGCCCCGGCGACCAGGCGGCCGACCGGGCCCATGAGCGTGCCGGTGCCGAACTGGTACGAGAACAGTCCGCCCAGCATCAGCACGCCGATGGCGAGCAGCACCACGCCGAGGAACTCGCCCCACGGCCGCGGCAGCCCGGAAGAACTTTCGCGCATTTGCGCATTGCGCGCAGGGGGAGAGTTGGCTCGCTTGTTGGCCATTTTCTCTGTGATCTCGCTGCGTTATGGCCCAGAACCCGGGCCCGGACCCCGAGGGTAAGCCCCGAAGTCGAGATGCGTCAAAAATTTGGCCGGCATGGGATAGCCTTGCGCCATGCGCAAGCTCGCCGTCTTCATGCTCCTGTCCACGCTGGCCCTGTCCGGCTGCAAACGCAAAGAACTCGAGGCAGCCCTCGCGGAGACGCAGGCCAAGCTCACGAAGACGGAGGGCGAGCTGCGCGACGAGCAGGGCAAGAACAAGAAGCTCAACGAGGAGAACACCTCGCTGAAGGACAAGATCGCCCAGCTCGAGAAGGACGTGGCGCGGCTGGGCAACGAGATCAAGGTGCTCGAGGAGCAGAACGCCGACCTCGCGCGCAAGGCCGGCGCGACCGCCGACGAGCTCAAGAAGCTGCGCGACGAGAAGGCCAAGCGCCTGGCCGAGCTGCAGGTCTACAAGGACCTGTTCGCCAAGCTCAAGTCGCTCATCGACGCCGGCACCATTCAGGTCGAGGTCCGCAAGGGCCGCTTCGTCGTCAAGCTGGCCAGCAGCATCCTGTTCGACTCCGGCAAGACCGACCTCAAGCCCGAGGGTCAGGCCGCGCTCGGCAACCTCGCCAGCGCGCTCAAGAGCCTCAACGACCGCGAATGGCTGGTCGCCGGCCACACCGACAACGTCCCGATCAAGACCGCCAAGTTCAAGAACAACTGGGAGCTGTCGACGGCCCGCGCGGTCGAGGTCGTGCAGTTCCTCGTCACCCAGGGCATGCCGCAGGGCACCCTCGGCGCCGCCGGCTACGGCGACGTCGACCCGGTCGCCGACAACACCAGCGAGGACGGCAAGGCCAAGAACCGCCGCATCGAGATCGTCCTGATGCCGCTGCTCGGCGAGATCCCCGGCCTCAAGGAGATGCTCACCGGCGGCGGCGGCCAGAGCTGAGCCGCCCCCTTCGCGCGCACGCGGCCGCCCCCCGGGCGGCCGTTTTCGTTGGGTCGCGCGCCGGCGAAATTAATTTCGCCGACCCTGTGAACCTCGCGGGGGCTCGCGCGAATCACCAGCGCAGACCATGACGGGCGACGACCTCCGGCCGCGATTTTTGGCGCTGCTGCGCGAGCACCACAAGATCGTGCTCAAGGTCGCGAGCGTGTACGCGCGCGGGCGGCAGGACCGCAGCGACCTCGCGCAGGAGATCGCGATCCAGCTGTGGCGCTCGTTCCCCCGCTACGACCCCGAGCGGCGGTTCTCGACGTGGATGTACCGCGTCGCCCTCAACGTCGGCATCTCGTTCGCGCGGCGCGAGCGGACCCGCGACGGCCGGTTCGAGCCGCTCGGCGATCCGCGCGACATCGCCGACGACGCCGACGAACCCGACGAGCGACTCAAGCAGCTGCACGCGGTGATCGCCGGACTCGCCGAGCTCGACCGGGCGCTCATCCTCCTCTACCTCGAGGAGCGCCCGCACAGCGAGATCGCGGCGATCCTCGGCATCAGCGAGACCAACGTGGCGACCAAGCTCGGCCGCCTCAAACAGCGCCTGCGCGGCCAGATGACCGCCGCGGCGACGGAGACCTGACGCATGGAACTCGACGACCTCAAGCAAGCCTGGCAAGCGCTCGACCGCCGGCTCGAGCGGCAGGACGCGCTCCAGCTGCAGCTCCTGCAGGAACGTGCGATCGGCCGCGCCCGCTCGCGCCTGCGCCCGCTGGTGTTCGGCCTGTGGTGCCAGACGCTGATCGCCGGCGCGCTGGTGTTCGTGTGCGCGTCGTTCTGGGTGAACCACCGCGACAGCCTGCACCTCATGCTGTGCGGCGTCGTCCTGCAGGCCTACCTGATCATGGTCGTGGTGCTCGGCGCGCGCGAGCTGGCGATGGTCCGCGAGATCGACCCGGCCGAGCCGGTGGTGACAAACCAGCGCCGCCTGGCCGAGCTGCGGGCCTGGCGGGTGCGCACGTCGCCGTGGCTGGGGCTGCCGTGGGCGCTGTTGTGGATCCCAATGATCATCTGCCTGGCCGCGAGCAACGGCGACGACCTGGTCGCGCGCGCCCCGGAGTTCGTGATCCTTCAGCTCGTGATCGGCGCGGTCGTGCTGGCGGCGATCCTGGTGTTCATCCGCTGGTCGAAGTCGCGGCCGCAGCTGAACGCCGCGCTCGAGCGCAGCGCCAGCGGTCGCAGCGTCGAACGAGCCCGCGCCGCCCTCGACGCGATCGCCCGCTTCGAGCAGGAGTGATTTCTCGCGTGAGGTCGACTCCGGTTGGCGCGATCACCAAGCGCTCACGCGATCCCCGCGCAGCGTGCGGCGGGCTCGTCCCCTCGGCGTGCACGGGCCCCTCGCGTCGCCGCTCACGCGAGCACGCGCAGGCGCTTGCGCTCGACCAGCTCGAGCTGCACGCGCAGGTTGGCCTGGCCGGCCACGTGCCAGCGGTCGCCGGGGGTCGACGGTTGCAGCTGCAAGAGGGGCGTGCCGGGCAGCTCGGTGAGCTCGGCGTCGTCGTCGCGCACGTGGTAGAGCGCGGCGTAGGGGGCGTTGGCGATCGAGCCGTGGATGATGAGCTGGACGTCGAGCAGGCCGCGGCGCGAGGCGACGCGCAGCACCTCGGTGCAGCGGCTCCTGGGCACGCGGTACAGCCGCGGGGCCGCCTCGAGCTCGCGCCGGTAGGCGATCGTCGGGCCGAGCACCGCGTTGCGGTTGAGCTGCAGCTCGACGCGGATGCCCTGCGACGGCGGCGCATCGGGCGACGGCGGCCGCTCGAGCGACACCCAGCGCAGCCAGACCACGAACGAGTCGCGGTCGAGGTCGAAGGACAGGCGCGGGTAGACGACCTCCACGGGGCGGGGAACATACCCCAGCTCGCGCGGCGGCCCAACGCGCGGCGCGGCGGGCGGCCCACCGTGAGACCCCGCACCCGCGCGCGCCTGCCCGCACCCGCGGGCCCTGTGGGAATTTCGCCGCGACCCATGCCCGCCCCGATCGTCGTCCCCGATCGCCTCAACATGGCCGAGTGGTTCCTCGACGCCCGCGTCGCCGAGGGCCTCGGCGACAAGACCGCGATCTACTGCGGCGACGCCCAGGTGACCTACCGCGAGCTGGTGGCCGCGTCGTGTCGCGTCACCAACCTGCTGCGCTCCCTCGGCCTGCGCATCGAGGACCGCGTGCAGCTGCTCCTGCTCGACACGCCCGAGTTCGCGGCGGCCTACTTCGGCGTCCTGCGCGCCGGCTGCGTCGCGGTGCCGACCAACACCTGGCTGCTGCCGCCCGACTACGCCTACTACCTCGAGTACGCGCGGCCGCGGGCGGTCATCGTCGACGCCGAGGTCTACCCGCAGCTCGAGCCGGTGTGGCGCGACGCGCCCTACCCCCCGATCGTGATCGTCGTCGACCGCTCCGGCGCACCTGTCCCCAAGGACACCCTCGACTGGCACGCCGAGCTGGCCCGCCAGCCCGACACCGCGCGGACCGAGCCGACCTACCGCGACGACTTCGCCACCTGGCTGTCGTCGTCGGGCTCGACCGGCAAGCCGAAGTGCGTCGTGCACATGCACCACGACTTCGTGTGGAACACCGTCGCCTACGCCCAGCGCACCCTCGGCATCAAGCGCGAGGACGTCACGATCTCCGCGCCCAAGCTGTTCTTCGGCTACGCGCTGGCCAGCAACATGCTGTTCCCGTTCAGCGTCGGCGGCAGCTGCGTGCTGGTGCCCGAGCGGGTCGCGCCCGAGCGGTGGTACGGCCTGATCGAGAGGTACCGCGCGACCCAGTTCGTGACCGTGCCGACGACGATCGCCAAGATGCTCGACCACCTCGACGAGGCCGGGCGGCGCGACCTGTCGTCGCTGCACTCGCTGGTCAGCGCCGGCGAGGCGCTGCCGTCGCGGCTGTACCGGCTGTGGAAGCAGTCGACCGGGGTCGAGATCTTCGACGGCATCGGCTCGGCCGAGATGTTCCACGTCTACATCACCAACCGCCCCGGCGACGTGAAGGACGGCAGCCTCGGCAAGATCGTCGACGGCTACACCTACCGCCTGCTCGACGACGACGGCCGCGAGGTCCCGCCCGGCGAGATCGGCACCCTCGTGATCACCGGGCCCTCCGCCGGCCAGGGCTACTGGCGCATGCGCGACCAGAGTCGCGCGACCTTCTGGGGCGACTCGGTCAAGGGCGCCGACAAGTTCCACGTCGACACCGAGGGCTACTTCTGGTTCTGCGGCCGCGGCGACGACATGCTCAAGTGCTCAGGCGTGTACGTCTCGCCGGTCGAGGTCGAGAACTGTCTTTTGGGACATCCGGCGGTGCACGAGGCCGGGGTGGTCGGTTACCGCGACGCCGACGGCCTCGAGCGCGCGGTCGCCTACGTCGAGCTGGCCGCCGGCCACACCGCCGGCGAGGCGCTGGCCGCCGAGATCCTCGCCCACGCCCGCGCCAACATCGCCGCCTTCAAGGCCCCCCGGCGGGTCGAGTTCGTGGCCGCCCTGCCGCGCACCGAGACCGGCAAGATCAAGCGCGGCGAGCTGCGCAAGCTGGCGGCGGCCCTCACCTGAACGTTCCGACATGCCCGGAAGGACCTGCTTGAAACGCCATGGCTGAACAGACACCCGGCCTCTACGTCCGCTTCGCCGAGCTCAGCTACCCGGAGGTCGAGCGCCTGCTCGCGCTGCCGCAGCCGAAGATCGCGCTGCTGCCGGTCGGCAGCACCGAGGCGCACGGGCCCCACCTGCCGCTGGCGACCGACAGCCTGATCGGCGAAGCAGTGGTCGACCGCGCCGCCGGCGAGCTGGCGGCGCGCGGGCACTTCGCGGCCGCGCTGCCGCCGATCCACTACGCGGTGACCGAGTGGGCCAGGGACTTCGCCGGCTCGACGTCGATCGGCGCCGAGGCGGCGATCGGCCTGGTCCTCGGGACATGTCGGGCGATGCGGGCGATGGGCTTCGACCGCGTGGTGGTGTTCACCGCCCACCTCGAGCCGGACCACATCGCCTCGCTGCGGGAGGTCGCGCGCCGCTACCAGGCGGAGACCGGCGACGCGCTGCTGTTCGTCGACACCACCCGGCGCGCGCTCGCGGCCCGGCTGACGCCGGAGTTCCAGAGCGGCTCGTGCCACGCCGGCCGCTACGAGACCAGCCTGGTCCTGGCGATCCGCCCCGACCTGGTGCGCATGGACCTCGCGGCCGCGCTGCCCGAGCACACCGTCCCGCTCGCCGAGCACATCCGCGCGGGCAAGCGCGGCTTCCTCGAGTGCGACATGCCGCGCGCCTACTGCGGCGCGCCGGCGGCCGCCACCGCCGAGGAGGGGCGCGAGATCCTCGAGACCCTCGCCACCCTCGTCGTCGAGGCCGTGGTCGCCTCGCTCGCGTGAGCCTCAGCGCTCGACGCTGCGGTAGCGGGCGAACCGCGGCGCCGCGCGCAGGAGCGGCGTCAGGCGGGCCAGCGCGACCTTCGCGTGCGGGCTGCGCATGTGGGCGTCGGCGGCCACGTCGCTGTCCCAGCGCTCGACCGTGACGAGCTGGGTCGGGTCGGCCTCCTGTTGCAGGACCTCGAAGCGCAAGCAGCCGCGCGAGGACCGGCTGCGCTCGGCGAGCTCCTGCAGCAGAGAGATCGCGGCGTCGAGGGCGACGCGCTCGACGGACAGCTTGACGACGGCGAGGATCGAAGGATCGAATACTGGCATGAAAATCCTCGAAGGATTGGTCGATGAGCGACGCGAAGGGTAAATTGATCCGGCAAGAAGAGGCGGTGCTTCTGCTCGACGCAATCGGCGACGAGAAGACGAGGCATATCGCGGGCGCGTTGTTTGCCGCTCTCTGGCGAGAGACGCGAGCTGGCGTCACTCCAGCCTGTGATTTTGATCTGGAGTTCTTCGTGCGAATCGTGAATCAGATTTGCGGGGAAACACGAGCTGATCAAATCCATCGTGGATGGCAAGGAAGTCGGATGGCCCGACGAATGCCCTGACGGTGACTGGAAGGAGTCAGAGGAGCGCCGCGCGCATGCGCGGGATGGCTTCGGGGAGCACGACGCTGACCATGATCCCGAGCTGCGCCCGGGTGCAGTCGAGCGCCATGCCCATGCGGTACTTGTCGGACAGGTCGACGACGATGATCATGACCTGGCCGTCCTCGCCGAGCCGCAGCATGGTCTGATGCACGTTCTCGGGCACCGGCAGGCCGGTCTTCTTGAGGGTGTCGCTGATCCGGTCGAACAGGATGTTGAACAGCGCGCACGCCCGCGGCGAGGTGCGCAGGCCGGCGACCGACATGCCCGACGTCTTGGCGAACACGTCGATCGCGGCCAGACCGCCGAGCATCGAGTCCTCCATGTCGGCCAGGGTGTGGTGGAGCTCCTTGATGTTCATGACGAACCTCAGGCGACGCGGACGTGCCGGACGAGCGCCGATGGCACCTCGAGCAGCGGACCTATCGCGCCGAAGGCCTGCTCGGTGTGATCCGCGCTCAGGTGCGCGTCCGCGGCCTCGTCGCTGTCCCACACCTCGATCACCACGAACTCGCGCGGGTCCGTGGTGCCCTGGTAGGCCTCGAAGCGGCGGTTGCCGGGCAGCTCGCGGCCGGCCTGGACGAGCTCGCGCATGGCGCCGGCGAACACCTCGGGCGCCTGCGGCCTGGTCGACATGGTCGTGACGACGTGGACCGATCGATCTTCCATACCGGCAGGGTGCAGACCGCTCCCAGGCCTGTCGATTGCTGATTTCGTCGCCCCGTCCGCGGCCGCGGCCGGGCGCGCTCGCGAATTTTCGCGAGCGCCCGGTCCGGCCGCGAAGACCGCGCGAAGCGGCGTGAAGGGCTTCGCGCGGCGATCGCGGGCAGTTCCTGTCCCCGGGGACAGGCCCGGATCGCCGATGTCGCCTGTCGATATCGGCGACCCGGCGAGCTCGGGCGGCAGGGATGGCGCTCGCTCGGGCGGCCGCGCGCGGTGTATCCTCGCCGCGATGAAGCGCGCCGCCCTGTCCTGCCTGGTCCTCCTGCTGGCCGCCTGCGACGGGGGCGCCGCCAAGTCCGGCGAACCGCCGGCCGAGCCGGCCAAGAAGGTCGAGGCGCCGCCGCCGGCGAAGACGGAGGCCGTCGCCGAGCCGCCGGCCCCGAAGTACCCGCAGGGCGAGGCCGACGAGGCCTGCGCGAAGATCGTGGTCGTCGCCTGGCAGGGGGCCGAGGGGGCCGAGCCGACGGTCACCCGCGACAAGGCCGCGGCCCAGACGCGGGCCGAGGAGCTCCGCAGCAAGCTGTCCTCCGGCAGAGCCTTCGCCGACCTCGCCGGCGAGTCCGACGAGCCGAAGACGAAGGCCAAGGGCGGCGCGATGGGCACCTACGCCAAGGACAAGTGGCCGGAGAAGTACGCCCCGCTGAAGGACGTCGTGTTCGCGCTCGGGATCGGCGAGACCTCGGCGGTGGTCGAGCACCCGCACGGCTTCGTGGTCGCCCAGCGCTGCAAGGTCGAGAAGGTGCACTCGCGGCACATCCTGGTCCGCTACGCCGGGGCCAAGAACGCCGAGGCCAAGATCAAGCGCAGCAAGGAGGAGGCGCAGAAGCTGGCGACGGAGCTCCACGCCGAGGCGAGCAAGGCCGGCGCCGACTTCGAGGCGCTGGCGAAGAAGCGCAGCGAGGACAGCTCGGCCGAGCGCGGCGGCGACCTCGGCTCGGTCGGCCGCGGCATGTTCGCGCCGGCGTTCGAGGCGGCCGCGTTCGCGCTGAAGCCCGGCGAGCTCAGCTCGGTGGTCGAGACCGACTTCGGCTTCCACGTGATCCAGCGGGTCGACTGAGAGCCGGCCGCACCCGCACGCTCGGGCATGCCCTCAGGGACATGTTCTGGAGAGCATGACCTGAAGAGCATGTCCCGATAGACATGCCCTGCACTGCCTCGGCAGCCCGCCGCAGTGCGCTCGCGGAGCGCGGCGACCGATCGGCGTCGGCCGCCGTCTCGCCGCAGCAGCCTGTCTCTCAAGACAGGCTGTTTCTTTAAAAACAGGTCACTGCAGGGAGACGCAGTCGAGCAGCCCCTGCTCGGTCGCCAGCGCGTGGACGCCGACGTCGTGGGGTTCTTCGGGGAGCGCCTCGACCAGCTCGTCGCTGAAGCACAGGCCGATGCGGACCGGGCGCGAGTGGTTGCGCAGCGGGTTCATGGCGCCGTCGTAGTGGCCCTTGCCGTAGCCGAGGCGGATGCCGGTGCGGGTGAAGGCGAGGCCGGGCATCAGCACCAGGTCGACGTCGGTGTCGGCGAGGGCCAGGCCGGGGCCGTCGCGCGGCTCGAGCAGGCCGAACGGGGCCGGGGCGAGGGTCACGAGGTCGGCGACGGCCACGAACTCGATCGACTGGCGGCGGTGGCCGGCCATGCGCGGCAGCCACAGCTGTTTCCCGGCCGCGAGCGCGGCGATCAGCAGCGGGCGGGTGTCGGGTTCGCCCTTGACGCCGACGAACGCGGCCACCGAGGTCGCCGCGCGCCAGCGGGCCTCCGCCAGCACGTGGGCGCAGAGCTCGGCCGAAGCGGCCGCCGCGGCCTCGGGTCCGCGTTCCCGCCGCCTCGCCGCGCTCTGCGCTCGAATGTCCGCCTTCGAAAGCATCCACCCGCGCACTTACCGCTGGTCGCGACCGGGCGCAAGTTTCGCGCCGCAGGAGCGCATTGCCGGGCCGTACGCGAGGGCAGCCGGGCCCGGGCGGGCACCCCTCGCAAGACCCGCGCTGCCGGCCGGGTGGCGGATGCGCCCCGGACTTGCGGGCCGCCGCGCAGCCTGGTAGACATACCGGCCCCGCGGGAGTAACTCAGTTGGTAGAGTGTCAGCTTCCCAAGCTGAATGTCGCGGGTTCGATCCCCGTCTCCCGCTCTCTCTCGCAAGGCCCCGCTCCGGGGCCTTGTTCGCTTTCGGGGCCTGCTGCTTCGGAGCTCGCTGCAGCGGCGGCGCGCCCGCCTCGTTGACGCTCGCTGCGGGGCTGTGAAACGCTGGCGGCGATGTTGCTGGCGTGGCTGTTGCTGCTGTCGTCGCCTGCCGCCGACTCCCACGATTGCCGCGTCGCCCCGGCCGCGAGCTGCCCGCCCGGAATGACTGGACCCGCCTGCGACCTGCCCTGCGTCGCCGGCGAATGTGATACCGCGCGGTACTGCCACGACGACGGCGACACCTACGGCCTCGCGGCTTTCGGCGCCCGGCTGTTCGCGCTGGGGCCGGACGAGCCCGACTGGCTGGTGCGGCTGCGGGTGCTGCGATTCATCGTCGACCACCCGCGCGACCTCGGGCTCGCGCCCGGCCCGAGTGCGAGCGACCTCGGGCTGCCGGCCGCGCCGATCGGCCGCGTCGAGGCCGGGGCGCTGCGACTGCTGCGATTGCGCCAGCACTACCGCGAATGGCCGGTGCACGGCGCCGACGCCACGCTGACGTTGATCGCCGATCGCACCGGGGTGATCGGGCTCCGCGGCGCGGTGGTCGACGGCCGCGAGGACTACGCCTTCGTCGCCGCCCCGGCCGGCCGCGACGTGGCCGCGGCCAGCGTCCTGGCCCACGCGGCCGCGCGGACCGGCCTCCCCGCCGGCGCGCTGCGGCCGGTCAACCTGCGCCTGGTCGCGTTCCCGCGGGCGCGCGCGCTGGCCTGGGCCGCCGCGGTGTTCCACGGTCCGGCGCGGGTCGCCGACGTGGTGGTCGCCGCCGATCCGCGGGCCGCAGTCCTGCCGCTGCTGGCCTACACCGATCCGTCGGGGGCCGGCCTCGACCACGCGCTGGCGCTCGAGGTGCGCGCCGAGAGCTTGAGCAGCGACGTCTTCACCGCGCCGATCTCGACCGTGGCGATGCCGACCTCGGGCTCGCTGGCCGACGGCGAGGTGCTGCTGGCCGACGAGCAGCTCGTGCTGATCGACGCCGCCGGCGCCGGCTCGCGCGCGGAGGCGCTGGCGAGCCCGATCTACGGCCAGCTCGGCGCCGACTTCGACGCCTACCCCGACACCCGCGAATACGGCCTGCAGAACTCCTATTATTTGCTGCGCAGCTACTATGAACATACCGACGCGGTCATGCAGGGCCGCTGGGACAGCGCCCTGCCGACGCTCGGGCTCGAGAGCGTGACGCCGGCGGGGCAGTTCTCGCCGCGGCTGGTCGTGGCCGCCGACCCCGCGGCCTCGCTGTGCGGCGCCGAGGCCAGCTGGTGCGTGTCGTCGGCGTGGGGCGGCGCGCTCGAAGAGCCGGCGGAGGCGCTGCAGCAGCCGCTCGGCGGCGGGCCGTACGAGGTCGTCGGGGCGATGTACCTCGCGGGCGCCAGCTACTCGCCGTCGGTGCTGCCGCACGAGTTCGGCCACTTCGTCGACCTGTTCGCCGCGCCGGGCCTGATGTTCGAGCCGTTCGTGTGCCTGTCGTGCGGGCCGGACTGCTACCCGGGCACCACCGACGACGCCCTGCCGCTGTCGGAGACCTACGCCAGCCTGATGGCGCTGTGGTTCTACGCCTCGCTCTACCCCGCGGCCGGCCAGGCCGACTCGTGCGCGACGCTCACCCGGCTCAGCCTCGGCGAGAACCGCAACCCGCACAGCGACGCCTGTCGCCCCGGCGGCGGCGAGTTCTCGCGCTTCGTCGCCGACGACGACCCCGCCTGCCCCAACGACGACGCCAACTACCCCGACATGTGCGACCTGCCGTCGCTCATCGACATCGACTTCGAGGAGGGCACCAGCCTGTGCGACCGCGAGGTCGGCTACGCGATCGACAGCTGGTTCCAGGCCTTCTGGGAGCTGCTGCACGGCGAGAGCTGCGCGACCGCGCCGCCGTACGAGTGCGTCCCGCTGCCCGCCCTGAGCGCCGCGCCGGCCGCCGACGCGATCGGCCGCGCCCTGCTCTGGGCCGCGCAGGTCAGCAGCGGCACCTACCGCGGGTTCGCCGACGACGTCGCCACCTACGTCGCCTGCAACCATGGCGAGGCGGCGTATCTCGAGCTCAACGAGGTCCTGTGTCACCACCACATCCGCCCGTGCGACGCTCCGCTGCCGGCCCTGTGCGACGACTG
The DNA here is from genome assembly GCF_026965555.1 of Nannocystis punicea. Classification (GTDB taxonomy): domain Bacteria; phylum Myxococcota_A; class Polyangia; order Nannocystales; family Nannocystaceae; genus Nannocystis; species Nannocystis punicea. Next base: position 10,627,267 of record NZ_CP114040.1, read on the forward strand.
CGGCGACGGGGTCCGCACCGGCGACGAGGCCTGCGACGGCGGCGACCTCGGCGGGCAGAGCTGCGAGGCCCTCGGCCTCGGTCCCGGCGACCTGAGCTGCGACGCAGCGTGTCAGCTGGTGACCGGGGGCTGCATGTCCCCGGAGACAGGTGAGAGCGAGGCCAACTCGAGCTCGACGGGCGAGGCGCCGACCACCGGCCCGCCCGTGACCGGAGAGGGCTCGGGGACTTCGAGCACGAGCGCCGGGTTCATCGACCCGAGCGCGACCGACGGCCAGCCCGGCGAGGACGGGACCGGCAGCCAGCAGGGCGAGGACGGCTGCGCGTGCGCATCGGGTGCGGGCGGCGCGTGGTGGCTGGCAGCCCTGGCGCTGACGCGACGGCGCCGACGGACGGCTTGAACGGACATGTTCTTATGAGCATGTCGAAATAGACATGTCTATCAAGACATGTCTATCAAGACATACCGCGAAGGCGCCTCGACGCTGCCACCGCCGCGCCCGCAGACCCATGAGGCATGTCTCTTACGACGTGCCCTGAAGACCGCCTCGGCACCGGCGGCTCCAGCAGCGCCATGAAGCATGTCGCTTCCGACATGCCCCGAAGAACACCTCCGCGCCTTCGCCCCAGCAGCCGGGCCCCATGAAGCATGTCTCTTCCGACATGCCCGTGTAACACCTCAGCACCGGCGCGAGGCCCGATTCAACATGTCCATGACGACATGCTCCGAAGATCAACTCCTCCGAGCAGGCCAGCAGGGCCATGTCTCTTCCGACATGGTCCGAAGACTCGCCTAGCGAGCAGCGCCAGCAGGCGCCATGGAGCCTGTCGCTTTCGACATGTTCCCGAGAACTCACCGCCGGCGCCGGCGCAGCCCGAGCAGCGCCAGCAGGCCCCACGCGGCCCCGGCCGGCGCGCCGTCCGACCGGCAGGCGCACGAGTCCTCGGCGTCGCTCCCGGCGGTCCCCTCGCTGCCCGTGCCCTCGCTGCCCGCGGAGGCGCCCTCGCTGCCCTCGCTCGCGCCGTCGGTCGCCTCGCCGGTGCTCGCGTCGCTGTCGCCCTCGCTCTCGCCCTCGCTCTCGCTCTCGCCCGCGCTGGTGGTCGGGGCGGCGGTGCCCTCGACGGTGATCGAGATCGTGTGCTCGGCGGTCTGGTCGGCCTGGTCCATCACCAGCGCGGTCAGCTCGTAGTTGCCCGGGGGCATGTTGCTGAGGGTGAACTCGAGCGCGGCGTTGTAGTCGACCACGTCGGCCACCAGCTCGCCGTCGTGCTCGACCATCAGCTTCCAGCCGTAGCCGCCGTAGTCGTCCCACGGCTCGAAGGTGACGGTCACGTCGTCGCCCTCCTGGAACACGGCGCCGTCGGCGGGCGCGGTGATGGCGATCTCCGGCGGCACGACGTCGGGCCCGGGCGGGGCGTAGATCGCCGACAGCGTCAGGGTGTCGTCCTGCAGCTCGCCGTCGTTGCAGTGACACTTGTTGACCCCCTGGCACGCGCCCGACTGGCCCTGGACGCTGATGATCGGCGTGCACTCGGCGCCGAAGCCCATGTCGATCGGCGCGTACGTGTCGTAGCCGAACGCCATCACCCGGTCGTTGCCCTCCGTGTGGCCGAGCCCCATCGTGTGGCCGATCTCCTGGCTCGCCACGTTGGCCTGGTTGCTCGTCGACTCGTTGTTGACGAACGCGTAGCAGACGTTGCGCAGCCCCAGGTCCTCGCAGTCGGCGCCCGGCGCCACCCCGCCCGACGGGCCGGCGACGGTGTCGCTGTAGTGACCGCCCATCATGATCATCACGTAGGGCAGCACCTTCGGCGGGCGCTCGAGGTAGACCACGCGCAGGGCCCAGGCGGCGAAGTCGGCCTGGACCGCCTGCGCGACCGCGATCGCCCGCTCCTCGCCGCCCGTGTACACCGGGTACTTCGAGCCGGTCTTGGCCAGCGCCGACCAGTTCTCGGCCGAGTTGTCGCCCATGCCGTTATAAAGGGTGCCGCCGGTGTAGTTCATGTAGATCGTGCCGCGGCGCGGGAACTCGGTGCCGAGGCGGAACTCGCCGGGGTAGATGCCCGCGGGGACCGCTTCGGGGTAGGCGCACAGCTCCTCGACGCCGGGCCCCTCGACCTTGCCTGCCGCGATCTCGGGGCGCGCAGCGAACGGCGAGATCACCGGCGCGCCCTCAGCCACTGCCTCGGGCACGACCATGCCGCCGAGCTGCACCCAACCCGGCGGCAGCGTGCCGGGCTCCTTCTCGACCACCGGCCGCCCCTCGTGCGCGGCCAGGTCCGAGAAGGTCGCGCCGGTCGCGGGCGCGGGCAGGAGCGGCACCGCGTTGACCGCACCAGGGCGGAAGTCGAGCACCACCGGCCGCGCATCGGGAGCGTACGGATTGGTCACCGCGGCAACGGCGAGCGTGAGGACCAGCAGCGAACTCGACATCCACCGATCGTAGTCGCGGATTGACCCTGCACCGCGGACCGCTACGATGAACCGCCGTGCGCGACCTCTCCCCCGTGCCACGACTGCGGGCGTTCGCGTCGGGTTTCGTCGCGACCGCGGCCGGGCCGTCGGGCGGTCAGGCGCGGCCCAACACGCGACGACCCCGAGTTCGGCGCAGCAATTACATCGCGCGGGTCGGCCTCGCGCTGGTGGTCGCGGGCACGACGATCGAGGCACGGGCGGCCGAACCCACGCCGGTCCCGGCGGCCCCGTTCCGCCGCCGCGGCGGTGAGCTGGGGCTTTTCGCCGACAGCAGCATCGCCAGTCAGCTGACGCTCGTCGGGGTCGGCGTTCGCGGCGGTTACTTCCTGCGCGAGAGCCTCGAGATCGGCGGCGAGCTGCAGGCGACGGTGCTGCTCGCGTCGCCGACCGACCCGTCGCAGCGGCCGCGCGCCGGCGATCCGGGCGCAGCCTTCCGCATCGCGCCGATGGTGCGGTGGATCCCCCTGCGCACCGAGACCTTCGCCGCCTATCTGCTCGCCGCCGTCGGTCCGCAGGTGCTCGGCACCCGCGGCGGGGTGGTCGGCCACGCGGTGGCGGCCCCCGGGGCGACCATCCACCTCGGCGGCCGCGTCTGGCTCGACCTGGCGATCCGCTTCTCCCTCAGCTTCCCCGGCGGCCGCTGCCGCGCCGCGTTCTCGGCCCCGGCCGCGCCCGGCTTCTGCGAGCTGCAATTCGGCCCGCAGCTCGGGCTACTCGCAGCCTTCTGAGATTTTTAAAAAGAGAAGGACATGCCCGAGTGCGCATGTTCTTCAGGTCATGCTCGAAAGGGCATGTCTTATAAAACATGCTCTCCTCGCCATCCAGCCTGGACCGCGCCCGGCTGGCCACCAGCGTCGGCCCTCCCACGGGCGCGATGCGACCCGGCCTCGCCGCCGCAGCTCGACGCTCCTGCCGAACCCGAAGTACGCCCTCCGCTGCGAGTCGCCAGTCGAGCTCGGGCTCTCCTGACCGACCTCGCCGCCTCGGCCCCGCTGGGGCGTTGCACGCCCTTCTACCGCCGCTCCGCGAGAACGCGGACCGGTTGAAGAGTCGAGCCGTCGCGGGTCGCGCGACGGGTGCCGATCAACGCGCGGCGAGGAAGTCGAGCACGCGGCGAGTCAGCAGCGCCGCCGCGGGCTCGTCGTACGAGGGCAGGCCGGCGTCGGCGAACAGGTGGCGGTCGCCGGGGTAGAGGAACAGCTCGGCGGACGCGACCGATCCGACGAGCGCCCGGGCGGCCTCGAGGTCGCCGTCGCCGACGAAGATCGGGTCGGCGTCCATGCCGTGGATCTGGACCGGGACGTCCGCGGGCCAGGACGCGGCGAACTCGGCGACCGGGACGCAAGCGTGGATCAGCAGCGCTCCGCGGGCCCCCGGCCGGGTCTGGGCCAACTTCTGCGCCGGCAGTACGCCCAGGGAGAAGCCGGCGTAGACGAGCCCGCGAGGCAAGGCGTCGGCGGCTCGCTGGCCCCGCTCGACGATCGCGCCGAAGCCGATCGCCTGGGCGTACGAGACGCCCTCGTCCAGACTGTCGAAGGTCCGGCCGTCGTAGAGATCCGGCGCATGCACGATGTGACCGGCCCGTCGTACCGCGTCGGCGAACGCGTAAAACCCGGTCGTCGCGCCCTGCGCGTGGTGAAACAGCAACACCTCGGCCATGCCGCTCCTCGTCGTGCGGGCGCGGCCTCCGTGGCAGCGCCGGTCACTGCCGACGATACCGGGATCGCCCTGCGAGGTCGAGCTCGCCGCCCCGGTGGGCTGCGGCCCCGCTCCGTCCCGAGCCCGGAGCGGGCGACGCATGCCCGACGAGATGTACGAAGGGACATGCCCTTTTTATAGTGTCCTTTGGAGCATGTTTTTGAGGACATGCTCTTCGCGCCAGGCACTCGACGGCGCCGGCGCTACGCCCAGGCCGGGCTGGCGAGCAACGCGAGGCTGGCGCCGAAGCCGACGCTCCACACCAGCGAGCGCGCGTAGTGGATGTCCGCGAGGTAGAGGGCCGGATAGACCAGGCGGGCGGCGATGTAGGCCAGCGCGAGGCAGTCGATCAGCGCGACCTTCGGGGCGGCGACCGTGGCCACCAGCACGCCGGCGGCGAACAGCGGGAAGCTCTCGATCTGGTTGGCGTGGACCGCCCGGGCCCGCGCACCCCAGCCGGTCAGGCGGTTCTGCTGCTCGCGCGGGTTGCGGTTGTCGTAGCCCCTGCCCTCGCGCGCCTGAGCGGCGGCCAGCGGAAACTTGCTCAGCGGATGGAGGAGCGCGGCGGCGAACAGGCACCAGAGAGCGACGGTCATGATGCGTGCGACGCTAACACGACGGCGTCTCGGCGACGCGCGGGCGATCCCTCGCGGAGCGCTGAGCGAACGCGTCCTTGCCCGCCAGCAGCGCGACGAGGCGACGACGTGCGAACGATCCCTCGCGGCCCGAACGAATACGTCCTCGCCCGTGAGCGGCCACCGAGGCGACCGGCGACGTGCGAACGTACCCTCGCGAGCTTGAACGAATACGGCCTCGCGCGCCGCCGACGAGGCCACGCGAGGTCCTTGCCGCGACCTCGGCTACATCCGCTTGGGCACGGAGATCCCGAGCACCGCCAGGGTCTCGCGCAGCGCGTGCACGAACGCGTGCACGAGGAGCAGGCGCGCCTGCAGCAGCGGGCCCTCGCTCGGCTTCACGCGGCAGTTCTTGGCGTTATAAAAGCTGTTGAAGGCGCTGCACAGCTCGTGGGCGTAGGTGCAGACGATGGACGGCCGCAGCTGCTCGGCGGCGGCGGCGAGGGCCTGCGGCAGGCGGTCGAGGGCGAGCAGCACCTCGCGCTCCTGCGGCTCCTGCAGGGTCGCGGCGGCGGCCTGGACGGCCGCCTCGCTGGCGAGGAGCGCGGGGTCGAGGGCCTTGTCGACCTCGGCGCACTCGCGGAGGATCGAGCCGGCGCGGGCGCCGGTGTACTGCAGGTAGGGGCCGGTGTTGCCGTCGAGCTTGAGCCAGGCCGCGAGGTCGAACACGATCTTCTGGTTCACGTCGCGGTTCAGCATCCCGTACTTGATCGCGCCGAGCGCCACGGTGCGCTCGGCCGCGTCGATCTCCTCGGCCGGCCACTCGCCCTCGAATTGGTGGAACCACATCTTGCGCAGGTGCGCCGTCATCTGCTGGCGCAGGCTGCGGAACAGCACCACGTTGCCCTTGCGCCCGGCCATCGGCCCGTCGGGCAGCTCGACCATCTCGTACGGCACGTGCTGGCAGCGCTCGGCCTGATAAAAGCCCATCTTCTTGAGGGTGAGGAAGACGTGGCGGAAGTGGTCGCTCTGGCGCACGTCGACGACGTAGACCGAGCGGTCGATGCGGTACTCCTCGAACTTGAGGCGGGCGAGCGCGAGGTCCTTGGTCGAGTAGAGGCTGGTGCCGTCCTGCTTGCGCAGCATGAAGAACGGCATGTGCTTGACCTCGTCGTTGACGACCCCGACGGCGCCGTTGGAGACGACGAACACGCCCCTGTCGAGGAACTCGGCGACCAGCTTGAGGCCCGGCTCGTCGACCTCGCTCTCGAAGAACACGCGGTCGAAGCCGACGTCGCACCACTTGTAGATCTCGGCGAACTCCTCGAGCGACCACTCGCGGGTCTCCTGCCACACGGCCATGATCTCCGGCTCGCGCGCCTCGAGGCGGTGGAGGATCTCCGAGGTGCGCGCCTTGGCCTGCTGCAGCTCGGCCGCGGCCGCGACGTCGCCGGCCTGCGCCTGGTCCTCCCAGGCGTCGAGCTGGTTGCTGGCCGCCGCATACAGCTCGCCCAGCCACTCGCCGCGGCGGTCGGCCGGCGGCGTGCGGTCGTGCAGGCGGTCGAGGTACCACCACAGGCACTTGGCGATGTGGGCGCCGACGTCGCCGAGGTAGTTGGCCGCGACCACGTCGTCACCGGCCACGCGCAGCAGCCGGACGAGCGAGTCGCCGAGGCAGAGGTTGCGCATGTGGCCGACGTGGAACGCCTTGTGCGTGTTGGGCTGCGAGAACTCGACCATCACCCGCACGCCGGTGGCCGGGCGCCGGACCGGCTCGCCGCGAGCGAGGCGCGGCAGGACGAGCGCGGCGGCGCGGCCGAGGTCGAGGGTGAGGTTGACGTAGGGGCCGGTCGCTACGGCCCTGGAGAAGAAGCCGGCCGGATCTGCGAGCCCCGCGGCGATCTCGGCGGCGATCTGCGGCGGGCCCTTGCGCAGGGCCTTGGCCAGCTTGAAGCACGGGAAGGCGAAGTCGCCGAGCGCGGGGTCCGGCGGGGCCGCGAGGCTGGCGGCGACCTCGTCCTCGGTGAGGCCGGCGGCGGCGGGGAGGACCGGGTGCAAGGCGCGGGCGACCGCGGCGGCGAGCGAGCCAGGTTGCATGGCCGGCGAGGGTAATCGCGCGCCCTGGCCCCTGCAACCGGGGCGCGCGCCGCGACGGGCCCGGCGTGGTAGAAGCAGGCCGTGGGCAACGTCTACGCGCTCGTCGCTTTCGGGCTCCTGTGGCTGGTGCTGGCCGCGTTCTTCGTCCTGCTCATCCGCACCCTCGTGATCCAGGCCGCGCGGCGCCGCAGCGGCGACCCGCGCGTGTGGGAACACGGGCTGTGAGTCGCCGATCGGCGCTCACTCCCAGTGGATCTCGACCAGCTGCAGGGCACCGCGGCTGCCCTCGAAGTAGGTGAGGTAGTCGACGGCGCCGCCGTCGCGCGCGAGCTCGGGGTGGAGCATGGCGTCCTGGATCCGCAGCTCCGCCTGCGGGTCGCGCGGCCGATACAGCTCGGCCGCCTCGGACCACGGGCCCGTGAGCTGCGGCGCGGTGCGCAGGACCACCGCCGGCTCCTCGCGGTCGGCGTAGACCGCCACGTAGGCGCCGGCGTGCGCGTTGAAGTGGACGCTCATCGCCCCCGCGCCGGCGAACACCTCCTCGGCGCGGCGCGGTGACGGCGACCACTCGCCGGCTTCGTACCAGCGCCAGGCCTCGCGCTCGAGCGCGTGCGCCAGCGGGGCGCGCAGCAGCGTGCAGGCGCCCCCCTTGCCGCCGCAGGCGAACGCGTGGACGTGCTCGTCCTCGGCGAGCGCGGCGGCGAAGCGCGGGCCGTCGGCGCCGAACAGCAGCGTCGGCTCGTCGCTGCCCTCGGCCACCTCCGGGCGGAACGGCCGGCCGGCGAGGTCGTCGCGCCACACTGCGATCGAGCTGCCGACGTGCTGGTTGTCGGCGTTGTCCGGGAACTGGATGACCTTGCGGTAGAAGATCAGCACGCGCTGCCGCTCGGGGTCGTGGACCATCGGACCTGGCCAAAGGGACACCCGCGGGCAGTCCCTGCCGAGGATGCACTCGCCGTCGTCGTGCTCGTACTTGTAGCTGCCCTCCTTGTCGTAAAACGGCAGCAGCTCGTCGTCGTCGGTCTCCTTCGGGGTCTGGTAGGCCGTGAACGGGTGCAGGCCGTCGCGCGCGTCGAAGTCGGCGGTCACTGCGCCGGCCGTGGTCGCGCCGTAGAGCCCGCGCTCGCTGCTCGCGGTGCGGAACGCCCAGAGTGCCTGGTCGCCGAGGGCGACGCTGTGACCGCCCTGGACGGTCGCCAGATCGGGCGCTCGCCGCAGCGGCAGGTCGCCGAGCGGCAGCGCCTCGCCCGCGCGCAGCGACGGCGCCTCGCCGCAGCCGCCGGCGGGCAGCGCCAAGAGACATGTCCCGGCGACCATGCTCGTTCGGACATGTCCTTTACGCCGCCGACGGCCGAGCGCGAGCAGGCCGAGCAGCAGCAGCCCGCCGGCGTCGGTCTCGGCGCTGCGGCAGCCGCAGCCGGCCGGGGCCAGGCAGGTGGCGGGCGGCTTCCAGCTGGCGTCGGCTTCGACGGTGTTGAACAGCGTGGGCTCGCGGGTGCCGGCCCACGTGAACTCGAGGTCGGCCGACAGGTCGCCGTGGCGGGCGCGGAGCACCAGCTCGCGCGGGCCGTCGCGGTCCTCGGGGGCGATGCAGTCGTCGGCCAGGGCGATCTGCTCCGGCAGCGTGTCGAAGGGCGCGGACGCCATGTTGCCGACCTCCGCCGACCACGTGAGCGGCAGGCCGATCACCCGATCACCGACGGCGTCGCGCGCGATGGCGCCGGCCGCGAGCGGCACCCCCGTGCGACCGATGAGCGGCGCGTCGGAGTCCTCGACGATGAGGATGGCGCCGGCCAGCTCGAGCGAGGTCACCGACTCGGCCTCCACGCCCGTCACGCGCGCGAGGGGCCAGCTGTGGCCGTCGAACTCGAAGGTCGCCTCCGACTCTGTGCCCGCGAACGTGACCAGATCGAGAACTTCACTGGGATAGGTGACCGCTGGTCGCCCGCGCGTGGTGGTCCAGGAGACCGCGGCCGCGGGCTCGGCCTGACGCGCGACGCTGAGCCCGGTGTCGCGCTCGAACAGGCCGACGCCGATCTCGACATCCTGACCGGCGACGAGCTTGAATTCGTAGGGCAGCACCTCGCGCCACTCGGCGCCGAGGACCGTGATCAGCGGATTTTCGCGGACCGAGTGACGCGCGGCCAGGCCGTCGAGCCAGGGTGACACGCGGGCCTCGGCCTGGTCGGGGCCGACGACGCGCATGTTCACGCGGTCGGGCGCCTGCCCCGGGGCGCCGCACGTCGGATCGACCGTCCACACCACCTCGCCGGGGGCCTCGGCGACGAAGCAGCCCTCCTCGTCGACCGCGATCGGGCCGCTGGCGTGGATGGCCGCGTCGCCGCAGGTCGCCTCGTCGGGGCAGGCCTCGCACCTCAGCTCGGGGCACAGCCGCGTGCCGGCGAGCACGAGGTACGGGGCCTCCCAATCCGTGTCGGCGAGGAAGTCGCCGCGGACCCGGAGGCCCTCGGCCGACAGGCGGAAGTCGCCGCGCTCGCTGACCATATACGGCGGGTCGCAGGCCGTGAACGTGACTGCACAGAATCCTATCAACCAAGCACGTCGCATATGCCGCCAGGATAACCGCGGTCCCCGGCGCTGTCGAAGCCGCCCGGCGATCTTTCTCGTCGGGCGAACACCGATTCGTGGGAGCGTGGCGAAATGCCACACTCAGGCGGCTCGGCGCAAATAGAGCCGTTCGCGGGCGTCGAGCGGCTCGTAGTCGTGCTCGTGCGGGGTGCCGATCAGCGCCTCCTTGCGCCCGAGCGCCAGCAGGCCGTCGTCGCTCAGGCTGGCGTGGAGCAGCCGGTGGACGCGGCCCTGGAGCTCGTTGTCGAAGTAGATCAGCACGTTGCGGCAGACGATCAGGTCGAAGCGCCCGGGCGACGGGTCGCTCCCCAGGTCGTGGCGGGCGAACGCGATGTTGCGCCGCAGCGACTGCTTGACGATCGCGCGGTCGTAGCGGGCGGTGTAATAGGCGGAGAAGTCGCCGTGCGCGCCCGAATGGAGGTAGTTGGCGGTGTACTCCTGCATCACCTCGATGGGGAAGATGCCGGCCCGGGCGCTGCGCACCAGCGCCTCGTTGACGTCGGTCGCGTGCAGCCGCGCGCGCTCGTACAGGCCCTCCTCCTCGAGCAGGATCGCCATGCTGTAGGCCTCCTCGCCCGTCGAGCAGCCCGCGTGCCAGATCCGCAGCTGCGGCCGCTCGCGCAGGCGCGGCACCACCTGCTCGCGCAGCGCCCGGTAGAAGCTCGGGTCGCGGAACATCGCCGTGACCCGCACCGACAGCGCCAGCCGCAGGCGCTCCATGCAGCCGACGTCGTGCAGCACGCGCTCCTGCAGGGCGGTGACGGTGGCGAGCTTCTCGGCGCGGATCTGGTTCCAGATCCGGCGCCGCAGGGAGGCGCGGGCGTAGCCGCGGAAGTCGAGGCCGTAGCGGCGGTGGATGGCCTCGAGCAGCAGGTCGAGCTCCAGCTGCTCGAGCTCGGACGCGGGCCGGAGCGCCGCGACCGAGAGCACGTGGATCGGCTCTTCAGCCATACAGCCACACCCGCAGCAGCGAGAGCAGTCGGTCGGGCTCGACGGGCTTGGTGATGTAGTCGGAGGCGCCGGCGCCGAGGCACTTCTCGCGGTCGCCTCGCATGGCCTTGGCGGTGAGGGCGATGAGCGGCAGCGAGGCGAACCGCGGGTCCTTGCGGATCTCTCGCATCGCCTCGTAGCCGTCCATCTCCGGCATCATGACGTCGAGCAGGACCGCGTGGATGTCGGGGTTGTCGCGCAGGATCGCCAGGCCGCGCCGGCCGTCCTCGGCGTAGAGCACCCGCATCTTGTGCCGCTCGAGGACGCTGGTGATGGCGAAGATGTTGCGCACGTCGTCGTCGACGACCAGCACCCGCTTGCCCGTGAACACCGGGTCGACGTCGATCTGCTGGGCGAGCAACGGGTGGCGCGTGGCCGGCAGGTCGGCCTCGACTCGGTGGAGGAACAGCGCCGCCTCGTCGAGCAGGTGCTCGAGCGACTGCGGGCTCTTGACGATGATCGCCTCGGTCATGCGCTCGAGCTCGCGCTCATCCTCGGCGCTCAGCGACTGGCCGGTGTGGACGATGATCGGCAGCTCGCGCAGGCGGGCGTCGCGGCGGACGGCGCAGATCATCTCGAAGCCGGACATCGCCGGCAGGCCGAGGTCGATCACGGCGCAGTCGAAGTGGCGCTCGCGCAGCAGCGCGAGGCCCTCCTCGGCGCTGCGGACGGCGGTGACGTCGACGTCGCCGTCGCCGAGCAGCTCGACGAGGGCGTCGCGCTGGAGCGGGTCGTCCTCGACGACGAGGAGGCTGCGGACGCGGCGCTCGACGAAGCCCTTGACGTCGGCCAGCGCGGCGGCCAGCGCCTCGCGCGAGACGGGCTTCGGCAGGAAGGCCAGCGCGCCCTGCTTGAGCGCCTTGTTGCCGGCGTCGGCCTCGGTGCCGGAGATCAGGTGGACGGGGATGTGGCGGGTGCGGGGGTCGTGCTTGAGGCGGTCGAGGACGGTCCAGCCGTCGAGGCCGGGCAGGTCGAGGTCGAGGGTGATGGCGTCGGGCTTGACGTCGCGGGCGAGCGCGAGGCCGTCGTCGCCGCGCAGGGCGACGAGGCCCTTGAAGCCCTTCTCGCGCCCGAGGTCGAGGATCAGGCGGGCGAAGGTTGGGTCGTCTTCGATGACGAGGAGGGTGCGGTCGCCGGGGACGATGCGCTCGCGGTCGTCGCGGAGGAGCGCCGGCGAGGACCCGTCGGGCGCGTCGTCGGCCGGCAGGCGCAGGGAGTTGGCGCCGAGCACGGCCTCGGGGGTCGGCGGGATCAGCAGGGTGAAGGTGCTGCCGGCGCCCGGGGCCGAGCGCACCATGATCTCGCCGCCGAGCAGGCGGGCGATCTCGCGGCTGATCGAGAGGCCGAGGCCGGTGCCGCCGTACCTGCGGCTGGTGGTGCCGTCGGCCTGCTGGAACGCCTCGAAGATGATGCGCTGCTTGTGCGGCGGGATGCCGATGCCGGTGTCGGTGACCGAGAACGCGATCACCTGGCCCGAGCGGCCCTGGCTGTCGGGCGCGACGTCGATGCGCAGGTCGACCTTGCCCTTGTCGGTGAACTTGAAGGCGTTCGACAGCAGGTTCTTCAGCACCTGCAGGAGCCGCCGCGGGTCGGTGTAGATGACGGCGGGGACGTCGGCGGCGACGTGGATCTCGAAGGCCAGCCGGCGGGTCTCGGCGACCGGGCGGAAGCTGCGCTCGACCTGGTCGCGCAGGCCCTCGATCATCAGCTCGTCGATGTCGATGCCCATCGTGCCGGACTCGATCTTCGACAGGTCGAGGATGTCGTTGATCAGCGACAGCAGCTCGGAGCCGGCGCTGTGGATCGTGCGGGCGAACTCGACCTGCTTGGCGTCGAGGTTGCCCTCGGGGTTGTCGGCCAACAGCTGCGCCAGGATCAGCAGGCTGTTCAGCGGCGTGCGCAGCTCGTGCGACATGTTGGCGAGGAACTCGGACTTGTACTTCGAGGACAGGATGAGCTGCTGCGCCCGCTCCTCGAGGTCGAGCTTGGCCCGCTCGATGTCGCGGTTGTTGCGCTCGACCTCGAGGTTCTGCTGCTGCAGCAGCTCGCTCCGCTCCTCGAGCTCGCGGTTGGTCTGCTGCAGCTCCTCCTGCTGCAGGCGCAGCCGCTCCTCGCTGGCCTGCAGGGCGAGCGCCTGCTGCTCGAGCCGGCGGTTGGTGGCGGTGAGCTCGCGCTGCTGGCCGCGCAGCTCCTCGGCGAGCGACTGCGACTGGGCCAGCAGCTGCTCGGTGCGGGCGCTGGCGGCGAGGGTGTGGAGGACGACGCCGATCGAGTCGGTAACCTGGTCGAAGAAGGCGAGGTGGATGTCGCCGAAGGCGTAGAAGGAGGCGAGCTCGACGACGGCCTTGAGCTCGCCCTCGAAGGCGACCGGGAGGACGACCACGTTGCGCGGGATGGCGTCGCCGAGGCCGGAGCCGATCCGCAGGTAGCCCGCGGGGACGTCGGTCAGCAAGATCCGCCGCTGCTCGAGCGCGCACTGACCGACGAGCCCCTCCCCCAGCTGCACGACCTCGCGGAGGTGCTCGGCCGGCGCGGCCCAGCTCGACGCCAGCCGCAGGCGCCGCGGCTCGGGGTCGCCGGGCTCGCCGCCCTCGACGACGTAGAAGAGGCCGAGCTGGGCCCGCACCAGCGGGGTCAGCTCGCGCAGCACCAGCGCGGCCAGCTCGGCGCGATCGCGGTGGCCCTGGAGCAGCCGGGTGATGCGCGCGAGGTTGGTCTTGAGCCAGTCCTGCTCGTTGTTCTTGCGGGTGGTGTCGCGCAGGTTGGCGATCAGCAGGCCGATGCTGTGGGCGAGCACCCCGAATTGGCCCCGCGCGTCGCTGGGGATGCTGCGGGTGAGGTCGCCCTCGGTGACCGCGACGACGACGTCGGCGAGCGCCCCGATCTGCTGGCCGAGGTTCATGACCATGCTGTCGACCTTGTCGGTCGGGGTGATGCCGCCGACGTGGGCGACCTCGGCGCGCGCGCGGTCGAGGTCGCGGATGAGCCGGCGGTTCTGGTCGAGCATCTCGTTGCAGGCGGCGTAGAGCTCGCCGACGGGGCCGGGCTCGCCCGCGGGCAGGCGGCGCGAGGGGTCGAGGGAGCGCAGGGTCTCGAGCAGCGGCCGCAGTTCGGGGGCTTCGGCCAAACTACGCGGCAAGGTGACTCGCGACATGGAGGACTCTACGTGGCGAGCAGCCGGAACAGATCGTCGAGGTCGATCGGCTTGACGAGGTGGGCCATGAAGCCGGCCTCGAGCGAGCGCCGGCGATCTTCGGGCTGACCGTAGCCGGTCATCGCCACCAGGCGCGTGCGCATGTCGGGCTCGGACTGGAGGATCTGGGCGACGCGGTAGCCGTCGAGGCCGGGCAGGCTGATGTCGATGAGCGCGAGCTCGGGGTGCGCGGAGCGGATCCGCTCGAGCCCTTCGTGTCCGCTCTCGGCGACCTCGACGCGGTGCCCGAGCAGCTCGAGCTGGTCGGCGAGCGTGGCCCGGATGTCGGGGTTGTCGTCGACGATGAGGATGTGACGCGAGAGGTCGGGCGCGACGGCCTCGCGCGGGGCGGCGACGGCGACCGGGGCGCCGGCGAAGACCGGCAGGCGGACCACGAACTCGGCGCCCTGGCCCTCGCCGCGGCTGTGCGCCGACACGCTGCCGCCGTGCAGCTCGGCGAGGCGCTTGACCATGGCCAGGCCGACGGCGAAGCCGCCCTCGGCGCGGTCGCGGGCGCGGTCGTTGTGGACGAAGAGCTCGAAGATCCGCGGCAGCACCTCGGGGCGGATGCCTCGCCCGGGATCGCGGACGCGGAACTCGAGCTCGTCGCCGTCGCGCGCGACCGTGAGGGTGATCGCGCCGCCGGGGTCGGTGCAGCGGGCGGCGTTGTTGAGCAGGTTGACCAGCATCTGCGCGACGCGGTCGGGGTCGGCGACCAGCTCGAGCCGGCCCTCGGGCAGCTGGACGTCGAGGCGGTGCTGACGAGCGCTGAACAGCGGTTGGCTCATCTGCGCCGCCTGCTGGATGACGGCCGCGACGTCGATGCTCTGCAGGTGCAGCTCGATGGTGCCGGCGGTGTAGCGCGAGGCCTCGAGCAGGCCGTCGACCAGGCGGACGAGGTGCTGGACCTGGCGCTCCATGGCCTGGCGGGCGCGCTCGAGCTGGAGGGTGCCGGGCTGGGCGCGGCGCAGGGTCTCGAGGGCGGTGGCGATCGGCGTCAGCGGGTTGCGCAGCTCGTGCGCCATGACGGCCATGAACTCGTCCTTGCGACGGTCGGCCTCGGCGAGCACCTGCGCGCGGGCCTCGAGCTCGGCGACGGCGAGGCGGCGCTCGTGGGCCTGGCGCTCGGCGACCCGCAGCTGCTCGGCCTGGCGGCGGACTTCTTCTGTCTTTCGGTACAGGTCGGCGAACACCGCGACCTTGGAGCGCAGGATCTCGGGGACGATCGGCTTGAACAGGAAGTCGACGGCGCCGAGGGCGTAGCCGCGGTGGACCTGAGTGTCGCTGCGGTTGAAGGCGGTGAGGAAGATGATCGGGATCCGCCGCGAGCGTTCGCGGCCGCGGATCATGGCCGCGGTCTCGAAGCCGTCCATGTCCGGCATCTGGATGTCGAGGATGATGAGCGCGAAGTCCTGCTCCAGCAGGCACTTGAGGGCGTCGACGCCGGACCGCGCCTTGACGAAGCGCGCGCCGATGTCCGACAGCAATGCCTCGAGCGCCAGGAGGTTGTTCGGGTTGTCGTCGACCAGCAGGATGTCTACGGGCGCTTCCACCGGGTGTGCTCCCCTCCTTGGAGGAGCCTATCGGTGTTCGTTCCAAGTTGTCGGCCACGCCTTCGCGGGGTCCTCACGCACAGGCCCTCGCGGGCGCCCCCGTAGAAGCCCCCTGCGGAGTCAGCGCACTCGCCGCACTGGCAGAGAATCAATGTTCACAGCGGCCGCGACGATGTTCCGCGATGCTGCGGTGCAACAAGGAGGGGCGGCGGCGCGGCCGCCGGAGGGGGTGCGGCGGGGGTCTACGGGTCCGCGCTGAAACGGATCGTCCTGACCCCCACGCGCGGCTCAGGCGGTCCGGCTCGTGCCGCGGTTGACGAGGTAACCGAACGCGGCCGCGGTGAAGAACATGATGAGGCTGTAGACGGCGGGCGGCACCGCCATGGTGGTGTTGTTGAGCAAGGACGGGGTGCTGGCGATGGCGATCGCCAGGGTGCCGTTGTGGATCCCGATCTCCATGCCGATCGCGATCGCCTGGCGCCTGGGCAGGCGGACCACCACCGGCACGAGGTAGCCGACGGCCATGCTGACGAGGTTGAAGGCGAGCGCGGCCAGGCCGACCTGCTGGAAGTACTCGACGACGTGGGCCCGCTCCTTGGCGACGGTGGCGGCGATGACGAGCAGGAGGAACACCGCCGAGAGGATCTTGACCGGCTTCTCGAGGCGGTCGGCGAGGTCCTGCTTCTTCGCCCGCACGAACATGCCGATGGCGACCGGCACGAGCACGATGGCGAACACCTGCACGACCTTGTCGAACTGCAGCGGGATGACCTTGCCCGCGCCCATGAAGTGCACGAGCGAGTAGTTGACGATGAACGGCAAGGTCAGCAGCGAGAGCACGCTGTTGACGGCGGTCAGGCTGATGTTGAGGGCCACGTCGCCCTTGGCGAGGTGGCTGAACAGGTTGGCCGTGGCGCCGCCCGGCGAGGCCGACAGCAGCATCAAGCCGACCGCGAGCGCCGGCGGGAGGTCGAAGCCGGTGGCGATCGCGAAGCACACCGCCGGCAAGATGAGCATCTGACAGAAGAGGCCGATGAACACCGGCTTCGGCATCAGGACGACGCGCTTGAAGTCTTCGAGCGTCAGGCTGAGGCCGAGGCCCAACATGATGACGCCGAGCGCGATGGGCATCAGGACCGCAGTAAGAACATTCGACTCCACGCGAGACCTCCGACGTTCGCACGATACCCCGACCCACACCCACACCCAAGCGCCGCGCCCGCGGGCCTTCAGGTGCAGGCGCGTGTCCGCGCGGCCGCAAGGGGTGGGTCAGTCGAGACCCAGGCGCTGCATGTCGTCCTCGTCGAGGCCGAAATAGTGGCCGATCTCGTGGAGGATGGTGACCTCGACCTGCTCGCGCAGCTCGTCCTCGTCGGCGAACATGGCCAGCAGATTCGCGTAATAAAGGACGATCCGGCTGGGAGCCGCGGCCGCCTCGAGGCCCCGCTGATGGAAGTGGTCGGGGCCCTCGAACAGGCCCAGCGCGCGCGGGTCGAAGCCGTCCTGCACGAGGTACTTGGCCGGCCGGGCCTCGAGCACCACCGGGACGTTGCCCAGGCGCTGCTTGAACTCTTCGGGCAGGTCCTCGAGGACAGCTTCGGCGACGCCGGCGATGAAGCGCTGGTCTTCCTTGGTGCCGATGCCGGCGCCGATGTCGTCGTGGGCGTCGAGGCGCAGGACCTCGAGGTAGTGGCGGATCATCGCCGGGCGCTCGTCCATGGCCTCGTGGACCTGGGCCAGGGCGTGGTGGGCGTCGGCGAAGCGCGGGTTGCCCGCGAGCGCGCGGCGGAAGTGCGGCTCGGCGGCCTCGGGGCCCTCGATCGTCCACACCAGGTCGCCGCGGAAGTAGTGGATCTCGGGGTGGTCCTGCCAGCCGGGGCTGGCCTCGTCGAGCAGCTCCAGCGCCTCGGCGGGGTCGTCGGCGGCGACGTCGGCGACGTCGTCGAGGAAGGCGTGGAGGGCGGGGTCTTCGGGCGGCCGGGACTTCACGGGCGGGGCTCCGGGGGAGGCGGGGCGAGGACGGTGATCTTGGAGATCCGCTGGACGAAGGCGCCGCGCGAGGTGCCGCGCCCGAGCTCGAGGTCGCTGACGTGGACGCCGTCGACCTTGAGCAGGGTCTCGCGCTCGCCGGCGGGGGCGCCGTCCGTACGGCCGGGGCACGGGACCAGGTACTCGGCGAAGGAGTGGATCGCCATCGCCGCGCCGGCGTCGTCGCGGCCGAGGTAGAGCATGATGTGCCCGGGGAAGTGCAGCAGGACGACGCCGCGCCGGTGGGCGGCGTCGATCCGCCGCAGCCGCTCGGCCTCGGGCAGGTCGGGCGCGAGCTCCTCGACCTCGCCCGCGATCGCCTGGTCGCTGGTGTGCCGCGGCAACACCAGGCCGAGGCCGCCGAACATGTCCATGAGGTAGCGCGAGCAGTCGCGGCCGCCGGCGTAGTCGCCCCAGCCGTAGGGCCGGTGCAGGAAGGAGAACGCCTCGGTCAGCACGGCCCGGCGCGTCAGCGGCCGCTCCCGGGCCGAGACCAGCGCGGCGTCGACGGGGCGCGTGACGACCCCGCCCGGGCCAGCCAGCAGCACCTCGCCGCGGCGGGCGGCGGTCGGCAAGAGGCTGGCGAATGGGACATGGATCTTTGGACCGGTCCTGGAGGACATGTCCTCGGGGACATCGAAGTCGCGGGCGGCGCGGACGAACGGGCCGTCGCTGAAGCGGCGGACCTGCTCGGGGGCGAGCGGCGGCGAGAGGGCGGCGCTGCCGAGGTCGATCCAGCCCATGACGTAGGGGGTGCGGGCGAGCGCGAGGCCGCCGTCCCAGGGCCGGAGGATCTGCACCGGCTCCTGCGCGCGGGCCATGCTGCACAGGTTGCGGTCGAAGGCGAGGTCGCGCGTGGGGGTGTAGTAGGGCTCGCGCTGCGGGGCGCAGCGGATCGGGATCAGGTCGAGGGCGACGCGCACCTCGACCGGCAGCTCGGCGAAGGCGCCGGCGTCGAGGACGGGCGTGAGCGCGGCGATCTGCTCCGGCGTCATGGCGGCGCCGTCGGGGTTGACGTAGGCGGCCGACTCGAACTTGCCGCGCAGGTAGCCGAGGCGCGTGTTGAGGTCGTCGGCGAGGCGCGCGGGGTCGACGGGCGCGAGCAGGTCGGCGCGGGCGCTGGCGCCGAAGAAGTCGCGGCGGGCGATCCGGGCGTTGTGGGCCGCGAGCTCGCGCGGGGTGAACAGCGGGCGGTCGAGGTCGGCGATCTGGGCGGTGCGCGCGAGCCAGTAGTCGAGCTGCTCGTGCTCGAGGGTCGTGCGCGGGAGCGGGTCGACGGCGACGCCGGTGGCCGGACAGTCGGCGACCGGCTCGGCAGGCCCGGCCCGCCGCTCGGCGCTGGCCGGCGGCGGGGCCTGCGGGGCAGACTCCGGCGGCGGAGTGCCGCAGGCGAGCCCGAGGAGGCCGCCGAGGAGGGCACCGCAGGGGAAGGCGGACTTCACGGGTCGCGGCAGTGTACGCGAAGCGGCCGGACGAGGAGAAATTCGCGGCCGAGCGAGCACATGCGCGCGCATGGGCAGAGGGCGGCGAGCGAGCGGGGTGCCGGCGCCCGTCGCGGCGGTCTCGGCGAGGCGCGGTGAAGGCCGGGACGGCGGCGATCCTGGCCGCAGGCGCTCGCGGGCGACCCGACCTCGGCGAGCACGAGGGGCGCGAAAAGCTGGTATGAGGTCGCTCGTGCGGTGCTTCGGGCGTTCGGGCACGAGCAGAGTTCGCCGGCGCGACGCGGTGAGCGCGGGACGAGCGGCGGACGGGTCGGACAGGGTCGGCCGTGAGCGCGTCGCGGCATGTCCTTTTGGGCATGTCTTGAAGGCCATTCGATCACGGCGAGGCTCGACGACCGCCGGCGGGGAGCGCCGAGCGGCGGGCGGGTCCTCGTTACAAGCAATGCTCGAGGCTCGCGGCTGCAAGGAGCGCGCGAGCGGGCTGCTGGCTGCGTTGGGGCTGGCGCTGGCTGTCGGCTGCGCCGGGCGCCCGCCGGAGGAGAGCGGGCGGGCCGAAGCAGGCGCGAGGCCCGGGTCGGCCGCCGGGCGCGGCTCGTCGGGGAATGAACGTTCGGACATGTCCGATCTGCCAGCACAGCCGCAGCCGCTGGCCGTCGGCGAGAGAGAGGCCGCGGACAAGAGGTCCGATGCCTCGGCCAGGACTACGTCCGGATCGACAGGTGCCGCGGCTGGAAATGGCGGAAAGGACATGTCCGCTGCGACAGGCGACGCCCGGGCCGTGGGCTCGCCGGCCACGGGCGGTGGAGAGGACATGTCCGTGGCGACAGGTGCGGCCGGACCGGCCGCCGGCGGAGCGACGGCGAGCGCTCCCCTGCCCTCGCCGCGAGCCATGCCGGCGGGCTACCTGGCGTTCTCGCGGGCGTGCGAGCCGGGCGAGCGGATCGTGGTGGCGGCGGTCGGCGACCTGCTGCTGCACCACGAGCTGCAGATCCAGGCGACCCTGGCGAAGCGGCGGTTCCGCGTGCTGTGGGAGAACGTCGAGGACCTGCTGGCCGCGGCCGATCTCACCTACGCCAACCTCGAGGTGCCGCTGGCGGCCGGGGTGCTGCGCTCGGGGGAAGAGGTCGCGGACCCGGGCCTGGTGTTCGACCGCAAGGTCTACACGGCGTACCCGCGCTTCAACGTCCACCCGTCGCTGGCGCTCGACCTGGTGACCAGCGGCTTCGACGTGGTGTCGACGGCGAACAACCACGCGCTCGACCGCGGGCCGCTCGGGGTCGACAAGACGCTGACGGCGCTCGACGCGGCCAAGCTGCCGCACACCGGGACGCGCGCGCGCGGCCAGGCGGGGCCGTGGCACACGGTGACGAAGGCGGGGTCGTTCACGGTGGCGTGGCTGGCCTGCACGCTGCACACCAACATGATCGCGGACGAGGCGGGGCAGGTGCTGCGCTGCTTCGACACGCCGACGGGGGTGGCCGACGCTGTGCGCGCTCTGGCGCGGACGCCGGGGATCGACGCAGTGATCGTGACGCCGCACTGGGGCAAGGAGTACGCGCCGGCGGCGACGAAGCAGCAGACGGAGTTCGCCCGCCGCTGGGCCGAGGCGGGGGCGACGGCGATCATCGGCAACCACCCGCACGTGCTGCAGCCGTGGGAGTCGCTGACGACCGGCGACGGCCGCGAGGTGCTGGTCGCCTACTCGCTCGGCAACTTCGTCAGCCATCAGCCGGAGCTGCCCAAGCGGTCGACGGCGATCGTGTACTTCGGCCTCGGCCGCGCGGGGAAAGGGCCGGCGTTCGTCACCGGTGCCGGCTACGTGCCGGTGCACGTGCGCCAGACCGGCGAGGAGTTCTTCGCCGAGGCGATCGACCGCGTCGGCGGGCCGGACGACAGCCGCGCGCACATCGTCGCCAACTTCGGCGCGGCCAACCTGCTGGCCGCGGACAAGCCGATCGAGGTGACGCCGCAGTGCCGACCGCCGCGCGAGTAGCCGGGCATCAAGCGCTCGCGCAGCTCGTGCTCCGCGCGCGCCAGCATAAGTGGTTCGCCTTCCAGCTCTCGCGCCGCGTTGCCCTGGACTCGAGAGGACGCAGCAGCGTGGCGCGTCAGACGATCGTGGTGCCGGCCAGGCCGGGCGGGCTCGTCGGGTACTCGAGGTCCATGTGCTCGAGGGCGCGGACGACGATGCGGGCGACCAGGTAGTTGCGGAACCACTTGCGGTCGGCGGGGATCACGTGCCAGGGCGCGTCGTCGGTCGAGGTGCGGACGAAGATCTGCTGGTAGACGGCGGTGAAGTCGTCCCACAGCGCCCGCGCCTTGAGGTCGTGCGGGTCGAACTTCCAGTGCTTGTCGGGGCTGTCGAGCCGCTCCTGCAGCCGCTTGCGCTGCTCGTCCTTGCTGATGTGGAGGAAGAACTTGAGCACGCAGGTGCCCGAGTCGTGCAGCAGCTCCTCGAAGCGGCGGATGTGGTCGTAGCGCGGCTCGACGACGTGCTTCGGCAGCAGCTTCTCCACCGTCGGGACCAGGATGTCCTCGTAGTGTGAGCGGTTGAAGATGGCGACGTGGCCGGCCGCGGGGACGTGGTGGTGGATCCGCCACAGGAAGTCGTGCGCGCGTTCGAGCTCGTTCGGCGCCTTGAACGCCATCACGTGGGTGCCGAGCGGGTTGAAGCCCCCCGCCACGTGCTTGATCGTGCCGTCCTTGCCGCTGGCGTCGCGGCCCTGCAAGATGAGCAGCAGCGACCGCTTGCGCTCGGCGTACAGCCGCTCCTGCAGGTCCTGCATGCGCACCAGGAGACCCGGCAGCTCGGCCTCGGCCTCGCTCCGCTCGAGGCCCCCGTTGTCGTCGGGCTCGTAGCCGCTGAGCTTGGCCCCTCCCGCTCCCCGGACCCGGTAGTCGTCGAGATCCATGGAGTTGTTCTTGCGCGATCGACGGCGAATGTCCACCCGGGTCGACAGGCCGCCCGCGCGCCGGGCGAGGCCGCGCGTGCGGCTGTCCTCTCGGACAGGGTCGAAGAGTCAGCATGTTCTTCAGGACATGGTGTTTTAGCCATGTCCTGAAGGACTTGTGATGCGAGCCCGCCGGGGCAATGCCCCGGCCGCGGAGGTCAGCGACGGCCCGCGCGCGTCGGTCGCGGGGCGGCCGAGGGGCGCGGGGACGAGGGACGCGGCGCCGGATGCGAGCCGCCGGGGCGCGAGCCGCCGGGACGCGCTTCGGGGCGCGGGGTCGGACGCGGGGTCGGACGCGACTCCGGCGGGCGCGGGCTCGGCATCGGCCGCGACTCGGGCGGGCGCGGGCGCGACTCAGGCACCGGACGCGGCTGCGGGCGCGGTTCGGGCCGCGGGCGCGACTCCGGCTGCGGTCGCTCCGGTCGAGGAGCCGAGCCGGGCTCGGGCCGCGGGAACGGCCGCGGGGTCGGCAGGGCGCCGGGGGTCGGCCGGTTGCCCGGGTCGGGCCGCGTGCCGGGATCGGGCCGCGGAACCGTCGGATCGGGCCGCGTGCCGGGGTTCGGCCGCGGGATCGGCACCGGACGGTCCGGATAGTCGGGCCGCGTGCCCGGGTTGGGCCGCGGGATCGGCACCGGCCGGTCCGGCCGCGTCGGGTCCGGCCGCGTGCCCGGGTCGGGCCGCGGGATCGGCACCGGCCGGTCCGGATAGTCGGGACGCGTGCCCGGGTCGGGCCGCGGGATCGGCACCGGCCGGTCCGGCCGCGTCGGGTCCGGCCGCGGGATCGTCGGATCGGGGCGGTCGGGATCGGGCCGCGGGACGGGCACCGGCCGCTCGCCTGGATCGGGCCGGGGCACAGTCGGGTCGGGCCGCGGGACCGTCGGATCGGGGCGATCAGGACGGTCGGGCAGCGGCTGGCCGCCAGGGCCGGGCACCGGGCGCGTGCCGGGAGGCGGGACCGGGATCGGCTGGCCGCCGGGGCCCGGGACCGGGCGCGTGCTCGGCGGCGGCACCGGGACGGGCTGGCCGCCGGGGCCCGGGACGGGTCGGGTGCCCGGAGGGACAGGTTCGGGCAAGGGCTGGCCGCCGGGGCCGGGCATCGGCCGCGTGCCCGGCATCTCGGGGCGGTCGGGGTAGTCGGGATAGTCGGGGTACGGGCGGCTCGGCGGCGGGACCGGCATGGGCCGACCGCCGGGTCGCGGGTACGGGCGCACGCCGGGACGCCCCGCGGGCACCGGCAGGATCGGGCGATAGCTGGTGTCGGCGTAGCTGTGGAAGCCGTCGGTGCGCGCGCCGCCCCAGTACCAGCCGGCGCCGTAGCAGCCGTCGCCCCAGCTGTACTGGCGCGCCGGATAGGCGCCGTTCCACACGTAGATCAGCGCGGTCGGCGGGGTCCAGTAGTAGACCCACGTGTGCATCTCCGGGCTGAAGAAGACGAGGTGGCCCTCGATGTTGTAGTAGGGCCGCCCGGCCCAGGTGACCCGCGGGTACGAGTCGATGGGCATCGTCGACAGGTGCGTGTACTCGACCAGCTCGAGCTGCTGGCTGTCGTACATCTCGTAACCGACGACGACGGAGGACCGGGTGCCGCACACCGACTCGCAAGTGCCAGTGCCGGTGCTGTAACCGTAGCCGCCGACCGTCGTCACCCGGGTGTCCCGGGCCTGGGGATAGACGCTGTAGTAGGTGCAGCCGGAGCCGCCGAGGAGCGCCGCGACGGCGATCGCAGCCAACGAGAGGAACCGAAACCGAGAACCACTCATAAAATGACCGACTCTCGATAATAAAAACTGTTCATGATCACCTTCGCTTCCCCGATTCGTCGCGTTCCTCGAATGCAGACCATCCTCGCTGGTCGCTCGCGCGCGGGCCCCAGGCCGTGGCGGCGATCCGGACGCCCAGTTCGAGGGCGACGAAGTCGAGGAATTCGCCGGCTTCCCGGCTGTCCGGGCCGTTCCAGCCGAGCAATCGACGCCAGCTCGGACGGGCCTCCGCGAGCGCTCGAGTGGCCTCGGCGCGGCTCTCCAGGCTGCCGGTCGCCGGGACGAAATCGCGCACCTCCGCGCCGTCTCTGAAGCTCCAGGCGTCGCAGACAGAGATCTGCTTCCGGCCGGCGAGACGGTCGAGGTGGGTGACGACGAGGCCGTCGACGCGACCGGCGATGGCGAGGCCGAGGCGCGCGGCGACGAGGTCGAACCAGCCGACGCGCATCGGGCCCTGCCAGGGGCCCGGGAGGTTGTGCGATTCGGGCAGGTCGAGCGACGGATCTTCGGCGACGAAGGGGCCGGGGCCGTGGCGGGTGCCGTAGGCCCGGAGCACGCCGAGCCGGCGCAGCGGCGGCGCCGACGGGACCTCGGCGCAGAGGGCCTCGGCCTGGGCGAAGCTGACCGCCGACGGGGTGACGAAGGGGAAGAAGCCGCGATCGGCGTCGAGCAGCGCGCCGTGGGCGCCCTCGAAGATCACGGCCTCGGGGCCCTCCTGCAGGGCAGCGCGCAGCTGCTCGCCCTCGTCGACGAGCAGGCGCGCGGCGATCCCGAGGTAGGCGTCGGCGACGACGTCGGCGAGGTCGGGGCGCGCGAGCTCGGCGACGAGCGGAGCGATCGCCGGCGCGGACGCGGCCTCGGCGAGCTGCTCGGCGCGGTCGAGCTTGAGCAGCTGGATCTGCCGCAACACCCGGACCAGGCCCGGGCGATCGCCGGTCAGCGCGCCGACGCGGAGGCACACCGCGTGCGGGTTGTGAGCGTCGCGCCAGGCTGGCCCGACGCCGAGGCCGCAGCTGCCGTGACGAGCTGTCCCTCGGGACAGCTCCTCGATGCGGCCGAGCAGGCGGTGGAACGGGGTGACGACGGCGCACCGGCGATCGACGACGAGGCCGGACCACGGATCGGCGAGGCCGGCGTCGCACAGGACGTCGGCCTCGCGGGCGAGCGCCAGCGGCTCGACGAGCATGAAGCGGCTCAGACAGCTGCGCGCCCCGGCGAGCGCGCCGGCGCCGAACTGGGCGAAGCAGTGGACGCGGCCCTCGGGGTCGACGACGTGGTGGGCCGCCTGCGGGCCGCCGTTGAAGCGGACCACCAGCGGCCGGCGCCCGCCCGCACGCGCGCGCGCGAGGGCGTCGACGACCGCGCCCTTGCCCTCGTCGCCGAAGCCGCAGCCGAGGACGGCGACAGGTCCTTCGGGACAGGTTCGAAGTGCCAGGCCACCGACCACGGACGCGTCGACGCAGGCTGGCACGAGCTGGCCGCGACGGTCAAGCCGCACGACCGCGCGCGGATCGGGGCGCGCGGCGACGTCCCGGCGGGCAGCGAAAGACTTCTTCAGCGAGTGAGCGAGCGCGGACGCAGAGGTGGTGGCTGTCGGCGGAGGAAGAAAGCGACGAGCGCCAGGACGCGCCGCGAGCGTGCCGCCGACGACGATGCGTCGG
Source organism: Nannocystis punicea (assembly GCF_026965555.1). Taxonomy (GTDB): domain Bacteria; phylum Myxococcota_A; class Polyangia; order Nannocystales; family Nannocystaceae; genus Nannocystis; species Nannocystis punicea. Next base: position 10,652,279 of record NZ_CP114040.1, read on the forward strand.
CGGCGCGCCGGCGCCAGGCGCCGTACTCGAGAGTGTCACCCAACCGTCTTCCACGACCTCGCCCTCCGAACGGTGAGACGTCAACGACTCGGCTCTCGGGCGCTGTACTTGAGCGTGCCGCCCGCTCCTCGGCCACGACATCGCGCTCGGCGGGTGCGCCGACGCCTCGGCGATAGGCCCCTCACTCGAGCGGACCGTCGACACGTCGCCCACGACCTCGCTCGCCACGCCGATCATCCGCCTTGCTCGAGCTTGGCGCCGCAACTCGTCGACGACCTTGCCTCACGGCAGATGCGCCGACGCCTCGGCGACACGCCCTCACCCGCCGTGCTCGAGCGGACCGTCGGCACGTAGCCCGCGACCTCGCTCGTCACGCCGCTCCACCCGCCTTGCTCGAGCTTGGCGCCGCCACTCGTCGACGACCTTGCCTCACGGCAGATGCGCCGGTGCCTCGGCGATAGGCCCCTCACCCGCCGTGCTCGAGCAGACCATCGACTCGTCGCCCACGTCCTCGCCCTCCAGGGAGATGAGCATCAGCGACGCGAGCCTCACCCGCCGTGCTCGGGTCTGCCACCGCGACTCGTCAAAGACCTTGCGTCCGCCGACCTCGAGCGGGTCGCCGCACTCGCCGACGACCTCGCTTCACAGTCGCGTCGCTTCAGGCGCTGTACTTGAGCGTGCCGCCGACCACCAGCGCCGCATGTCTCTTGAGCCAGGCCGTCACTGCGTCGCGGTGGCGCAGCTCCTGGGCCAGCGGCTCGCGCAGCTTGGTTGCCAGCGCGGCCTCGCCGAAGTCGTCGGCGAGGTCGACCAGCTGCTCCCACGAGGCGCTGTCGACCAGCTCGGCCACGAGGTGAGCGTGGAGCGCCTGCGGCAAGGTCGTGCGCGGGTCGGACACGACCTGGACGATGCCGGCCAGCTCGACGCCGGCGAGGTCGGCCGACGGGGTGACGGCGGTCGGGTCGGCGCCGAGGTTGATGAGGACGTCCTGCAGCAGCGCGAAGTGATGCGCCTCGTCGGCGCGGAACTGCGCCAGCTCCTCGAGCGTGGGCCCGCGGTCCCAGCTGCCCTGCGCCTCGAGCTTGGCCAGCAGCGCGTCGAACAGGCGCACGCCGGTGCGCTCGAACGCGAGGCGCTCGCCGAGCTTGTCGAGCAGGAGGTGGACGCGGTGGCGCCGCAACACCGCGCCGCCGACGTGCTCGACCACGCGCAGGCTCGCGGGCGCCGGCATGTGGCCGATCAGGCCGACCTCGCCGGCGTACTGCCGCCGCACCTCCGACAGCGCGCGCGCGCAGCCGGGCGAGCTCGGGGCGTCGCGCGCCCCCTCGACCACTGCGGGTCCGTCGGTCGGCGAGAGGTAGATGCCGGTGCGGTTGAGGACGAGGTCGGTGGGTCGTCGAGCGCGGTTCATGATCCGGTCGCTTTCAGCGGGGGGAGGACGGAGGCGTCGCGGATCCGCGGGTCCGCGAGCTCGGTGCCGGGCGACCAGCGATAGCCGGCGGCCACGGTCTCGGACGGCGAGCCCTCGCGCTCCAGCTGGGCGCGGTAGCTCTGGGTGGCCCGCGACTCGGCGTCGCGCGGGACGAACTCGGTGCCGGCGGCCCCGAGCTCGGCCTCGGCGGCGAGCACCTCGCGGATGAACGCGCGCTCGCCGACGAACCCGAGCGGCTCGCTCAAGCTCGTGGGCACGACCTCCGAGGCGTCGCGCATCTCGGTCTTCTCGTACAGCTCGCGGACGATCCGCAGGTGCTCGAGCTCGTAGGCGAGGAAGCGGTCCCAGACCGCGCGCACCCGCGGGTTCGACTCCGACGCCAGGCAGCCCCAGTACAGGTGGACCTCGGCGGCCTCTTGCAACAGCCACTGCTCGAGCCACGTCTCGGCGGGGTCGACCAGCGACTCGCACTGTGTGACGTGCTGCTCCTTGACCGAGGCGAGCTCGGCGTAGAGCTGGCGCGCGACCGGGTCGGCGAAGGTCGGGCCGACGTCGAGGTAGTGCTCCCGGGCGTGACAGGCGATCGCGGCGGCCAGCCGCACGTGCAGCTTGGTGAGCGGCGCGGCGGCGTAGCGGTCGTACCAGCGCCGCAGGTCGTCCTCGGGCGCGCGGTGCTGGGTCGCGGTCGGCCGGCCCGGGCGGATGTCCGTGTACGACTGCAAGATCGCGTTGGCGTCGCGGCCCTCGAGGCGGTCCATCAGCGCGGCGAGGCGATAGAGGTGATCGAAGTCCTCGAGCAGGCCGAAGCGCAGCGCCTGGGCGACGTACGGGTCGGGCTCGCAGCGGGCGATCCTCGCCCCGACCTCGACCGCGGCCTGGGCGACGGCGATCGAGCACTCGAGCGGCGACTGATCGGCGGGCTGCAGCCAGCGCAGCAGCGTGGCCTGGTGGTGCTCGACGCGACGGATGTCGGCGAGGAGGATCCGGTGCTCGGCGCCGAAGCGGACGGCGGCGTGCTGAAACCGGACCGCCGCCTGTTCGACGGCGTGGCCGACGATCAGCCGCACGCGCGTGAAGGCCTCGTCGTCGAGCTTGCTGATCGGCTCGCGCACCAGGTCCTTCCACGTGAACACCTGGCGCGCGAGCGGGGTGCCATGCTCTCGCAGCAGATCGAGGGTCATGGCCAGAGATGTGACCGGGTCGGTCGACCAGGCAAGCTCAGGCGCGGCGCCGACGGCGAGGGACGGCGCGAGCGCCGGAGCCCCGGGTCGCAGCAGAGCCGGCCGTCGTCGGCGAGGCCGGCGCCGCGGTCATCGCGCGCCGCGATCGACGAGCTCGCCGCTCATGCTCCGGGCCGCGTCGCTGGCGAGGAACACCAGGTCGTCGGCGCCGAGCTCGGGGTCTTCGCCGGGGACGACCGCGTTGACGCGGACCTTCACGCGCGCGAGGTTGTGGGCGAGCGAGCGCGTGCAGGTGCCGATCGCGGCCCGGATCGCCTCCTCGTCGCGCACCGGGTCCCCGGGCGGCCGCGGTGACGCGGTGTTGATGATGCTCGCACCTGACCTGTCGCGCAGGTGCGGCAGCAACCGCCGCGTCAGGAAGAACAACGAGAAGAAGCTCGGGGGCGACCGGCGCGCGACCAGGTTGTTGACCAGCACGTCGACGCCGCCGAAGCGCTCGATCACCCCGGCCACCAGCGCCTCGCAGAAGCCGGGGTCGTCGACGTCGCCGCACACCGCCAGGCAGGCGCGGCCCTCGCGCTCGACCGCGCGCACCAGGGCGTGGGCGTCACCGTGCCCGGCCAGATGGGTGAAGGCGACGTCGGCCCCCTCGCGGGCGAACCGGACCGCGGCCGCGCGACCGATCGCGGTGTCGCCCCCGGTGATCAGCGCGACCTTCCCGACCAGCGCTCCGACCCGCCGGGTCGCCGGCGACGAGGACTCGCGCGACAGGCCCGGGCGCGGCGGGTCGGCAGCGGAAATTTCGGCGGGATCGTCCATATCCCGGGTCTTTGGGCGGGGTCCGTCGGCCTCGCAAGGAAAAGCGCGGGGACCTGTGATCCGTTGCGTACCCTCGTGACACTACCTCGGAGCGACGACCGAGCCGGGCGCGGTCGTGCGCCGCTCCGGTGGTATTCCGGGCGACTATCCCGGCCCTCGTCGAACAGCCGCCCTTATCCTATCTCCGCGGCTCCGATCGGCGCTATTCGTATTGGACATGTCCGTTAGGACATGTGAGGCTGGAGAGTCATTTAGCGGCGTATGAGCCCGCGGTCGCTGAGGGACGACTTAACTCACGGACCTCAGCGCCCGCCGCGGACGCCGCCCCACGGCGGCCGTTTATGGCCTGCTATCGTGCGGGCATGCGTACCTGCTTGAGGCTTATCGCAGCGATCTCGTTCATCGCCGCCTGCGGCGATACGACGGCAAACACCGGCACGAGCGAGGGGACGAGCTCGACCGGTGAGTCGACGTCTTCGTCGTCCACGACCCCCGACACCCCGACGACCACCGGGACCACCGCGCCGACCGATTGCGCGCCCGACACGGTCGTGTGCGTCACCGAGACCGAGGTGTCCGTGTGCGGGCCCGACGGCCAGCTCGGCGCGGCGACCCCCTGCCCCGCCGGAGGCGTCTGCGTCGCGGAGCTCGGCTGCACGGGCTGCGAGCCCGGGTCGGTCCGCTGCGACGGCGAGCAGCTGCAGCAGTGCAGCGACGCGGGCGAGTGGCAGATCCAGCAGACGTGCAGCGCGGCGCAGGGGCTCGCCTGCGACCCCGGCGCGATGGCCTGCACCGGCGCGTGCGCGCCCGAATCGCTGCCGTGGACGGCCTCGGGCTGCGAGTTCTACGCGCTGACGGCCCTGCAGCTCAACCAGAACGGCGGGATCTTCGCGATCGTGGTCGAGAACCCCAACGACGACCCCGCGACGATCACGGTCAGTCAGAACGACGACTTCATGCCGGTGATCGAGACGGTCGACGGCCACAGCCACCGCGTGATCGAGCTGCCCTACACGATGGGGCTGTTCAACGCCCTGGTCGGCAAGCTCATCTACGACGGCGGCTACCGCGTCGAGAGCGACCTGCCGGTGCGGGTGATCCAGTACAACACCATCAACCTCTCGGCCTCGAGCGACAGCTCGCTGCTGTGGCCGCGGCACACCTGGGGCACCGACTACTTCGTCGCCTCGTACGCGCCCACGGACGTCCAGACCGGCTTCTACCACGGCGCCTGGGCGGCGGTCGCCGGCGCCGACGAGATGTCGGTCGAGGCCATCGCGCTGCCCGGCACCAAGTCGAAGGCCGCGCCGGGCATCGGCGTCGACGGCAACGGCAAGGCCCCGCTCAACACCGGCGACGTCCTGCAGCTCGTCAGCGCCGACGACGGCGACCTCACCGGCACGCGCCTGGTCGCGGACAAGCCGATCGAGGTGCTCGGCGGCCACGAGTGCAGCTTCGTGCCGGCCGGCACCGGCTACTGCGACCACCTCGAGGACATGATGCTGCCGGTGTCGCAGCTCGGCACCGAGTACGTGATCGTCGCGCCCGCCCACGCAAACCCGCCGACCGAGCGCCGCGACCAGGTCGTGCGCGTGATCGCCACCGAGGCCGACACCACGCTGGCGTTCGAGCCGCAGCCCCCGGGCGCCCCGACGACGATCGCCAACCCCGGCGAGTACGTGGAGCTCGAGCCGACCAACCAGAACTACTTGCTCATCAGCGACAAGCCGGTGCTGGTGACGCAGTACATGGTCGGGCAGACGTACGACGGCGAGTACACCGACCCATCGATGCTCGCGACCCTGCCGGTGAGCCGCTGGCACGACACCCACTACGTCCACACGCTGCCCGACTGGCTCCCGGTCGACATCGACATCACGCTGCCGACCGGCGCGACGGTGACCGTCGACGGCATGCCGATCGCCGGCCTCCAGGACATCGGCGACTCGTCCTACCAGACCGCCCACGTCCGCTTCTACGAGGACCCCGGCCTGGTCGAGGTCGCCTCCGACCAACCGATCGCCGTGAGCGTCTACGCCGTCCGCTCGGACACCCCCGCCACCAGCTTCTGGCACAGCGCCGGCGGCTCCCTCGCCCAGCCTTGAGGTGATCTTCGGAGCATGCTCTTGCGGACATGCTCCGAAGAGCATGCCCTTCAGAGCATGCTTTGAAGGACATGTAGCGGCCTCACGGCGCGAGGCGCAGCGGCGGGGCTGCGTCGTCGCCGGCGAGCGCGCGCGCGACCAGGCCGGCGACGTGGAGGCCGTCCCACGCCAACCGGCCCGGGGCCACGAACTCCTCGCCGACCCCGCGGACGCGCGCGAGCAAATGATCTGGTGCGTCGTCGCTGCCGTCCATCGCCCCGGTGCGGCCGAGCGCCAGCCAGCCGCCCGACAGCAGCGAGGCGACGGTGAGCCGGCCGGTCAGCGCGGCGTCGTTGTCGTGCACGAGCACCCGCCCGTAGCCCGTCAAGAACAGGTGCTTGCCGTCGTCCGCGACCGCGACCTCCAGCAAGCCGGCCAGCGCGTCGCTCTTCAGGTCGTCCCGCGCGCCGGTGTGCGGGCGCCAGCGCGTCAGCGCCCCGTCTCCGCGCAGCACCAGCACCTCCTCGCCCGCGGCCGCGAGCCACGTGCCCCAGGCGCCGAGGGCGAGCTCGTGGATGTCCTCGGGGCCAGGTCCGTCGAGCCACCTGGCCCGCACCCGCACGCTCTCCGGCGTGCGGTCGGGCTGGACCAGCCAGGCGACGAACGAGCCGTCGGACGCGAAGGCGACGCGGTGCACCTTGTCGTCGAGGCTGGCCACGACCTCACCGCCGGCGGCGCGGACGATCTTCAGCGGCGAATCGTGGCGCCAGCTGGCGATCCACCGCCCGTCGGGGCTGAGCTGCAGGCCGGTCGGGTCGTCGAGCCGCAACGGGTGGCGCGTCCCGGCCGGCAGCTCGATCCGCTCGATCGTCCGGCCCCGATCGTCCTTCATGCCCACGAGGACATGTCCAGAAGTTCTGCTGAACTGCACCTCGCTGGCGAACGGCGAGGCCCGGGTCGGCACGCGCGCGAGCGCCTGGGGCGAGCCGACCTGGCGGATCTCCAGGGCCTCACCGGTGTGCACCGCGACGTGCGAGGCCGTCGGCGACAGCGCCAACACCTGTTGCCGGTCGTCGGCGACGAGCTCGAGCCGGCGGCGCGCGACCAGGTCCCAGGCGACCACCGGCTCGCCGACGGTGAACTGGGCGAACACGCGGCCGTCGCTCGAGATCCACGGGCGCACCGGACCGGTGCGGGGCTTGAGCGCGAGCGGCTGCGGCGGGCTGGCGGGCGCGATCAGCTGGACCGCGCCGTAGAGGTCGGCCATCACCACCGCGCCGCTCGGTGACACCGCGAAGTACTGATCGGGCAGCCCGTCCTCGAGGTGCAGGGCGATCGGCGCGCCGGTCCTCGCGTCGCGCAGTCGGACCCCATTCATACCGCCGCCGGTGACCACCAGCCTCGCGTCGGGCGACAGGGCCGCAGCCGTCGCGCGCCCGCAGCTCTCGCGCTCCTCGGCGGTGGCCTCACGCGGCGGCTCGCCGGGCTCGGCGTAGCGGTTGACGACGCGCCGGGCCTCCTCTGCGCTGCAGTGCGGTCGCACGTGCTTGCGCAGGGCACCGGTGCGGGCGTCCCAGATCAGGATGTCGCCGTGCTCGTGCACCGCCACCAGCTGCGCGCCGTCGGGGCTGAAGCGCAGCGCCAGCGCGCTGTTGAGGTCGGGGTTGGCGCCCATGGGCCGGCGCTCGACGTACTTCCAGGCGAACGCGAGCTCGCGCGGCTTGCCCCCGCCGCGGTCGAACAGCCGCACCTTGCCGTCGGAGCCGCCGACGGCGATCCGCGATCCGTCGGCCGTCAGCGCCAGAGAGGTCGGCCAGGTCGGCGAGTCGCGCAGGATGTTGTCATGGCGGGTGCCCCGGCCGGCTCGATAGACGCGGGTGATCGTCGGCGTGGTGCCGGCCAGCGCGAACCGCTGCAGCGGCGCCCCGGCGGCGTCCCACAGCACGATCTCGCGGCCGTGGGCGGCCAGCACCCTCATGGCGGCGCCCGAGCCGGCCACCGCGAGCGCGTACATGGGCGCGTCGGCCTGCGCAGCGATCCGTCGCATGACTGCCCCTGAGGACATGTCCTGAAAGACAAGCGCGCCGGCCTCGTCGCGCACCAGAGTGCGACCGTCGTCCGAGAACGCGGCGACCTCGGCCGGGTGGGTGAAGCGGAGCCGACGCGTCAGCGGCATGCCCGGCTCGGCCGCGACCAGGTCGAGCGCTCCCGTCTGGCTGACCCCGTAGTCGAACGCCGGCGTGTAGCGACGGACCAGCGCCAGCCGACCGTCGCGCCACAGCACCTGGTTCGTGTACCAGGTCTCGACCGCGACCACGTCCACCGCCCCGCCGCGCTCGCGCAGCAGGGTCCGCGCCCGCGACCACCAGCGCCGGGCCCCGACCGCGTCGCCCCGCCGCCACTGCAGCTCGCCGGCCTGGGCGAGCTCGGCCGGGCCCGCGTGGACGGGTGCGTCGAGCGGTTCACCGATCGCGGCGGACTCCCGGGAAAAGATGTCGCTCAGCTCCCGCACTGCCGCCGCGTCCGACGGCTCCTTCGGCAACGAGGCGATGCGCGCGTCGAGCGCCGCCACCCAGTCCGACTGCCCCAGGCGCACAGCCTCCGCACGACCCGCAGTCAACGCCGCGCGGGCGGCCTCCAGCGCGCCCTGGTCGATCAGCGGCTCGACCCATGCGGACAGCGACGATGCGTCGGGCGCGAGCGCGAACACCCGCCCGCGATGCGCCGCGGCGACGTCGAGGGCCCCGAGCCGCTCCGCCTGCGCCGCCTGCTCGCGCCAGCACTCGACCGAGCCACACCCCGAGGGAGTGCCCGTGCTCTCGCCCCCACCCGCGACGGGCCTCGCCTCCGGCGTCGGCTCGTCGGGCGGCGCGCTCGCGCGGGAGCAGGTGCCGAAGGCGAGCAGGAGCGCGGGGACGATCGATCGCATCACTGTCGTCTACGCACTCGCTGCGAGCCGCGATCTTACTCGACCCGCGCGCCGACGAAGACGTGTCCTCGGAGGTCGCTGGCGCGCGCGTCGGCGCCGACGAACAGGAAGGTGAAGCCGCCCAGCTCGGGCCGACCCGCGACGAAGCGGCCGTCGCCGGCGTGCCCCAGCGGGACGTCCGTGAGCAGCAGCCCGGGCGCCGACAGGCGCAGACCCGACCCGTGCGCCGAGATCGTCACCTCCTCGTCGAACCGATCGGCGCGGTACGTGCCGGTGTAGAGGTGCGCGGGCCCCATCGCCGCCGCGCGCTCGGGCGCGACCTCCAGCAGCTCCTGCAACACGGTGGCGAGGGTCATGCGCAGCGGGTCGCCGTCGTTGCTCAGCGCCGCCGCGGCGAACCGTCGATCTGGCGCGAAGACCAGGTCGGCCGCGAAGTCCCCGGTCGCGCCGCTGTGGCCGTAGATGGGCGACCCGCCGGCCCCCACGCGCGCGCGCACGCCGAGGCCGTAGCGCTCGCCCGGCCGCTCCAGGGTCGGCACGTCGGCGGCCAGCAGCTCGCGCCGGGCCGCGGGCGACAGCGGCGAGCGGCCGGGGTCGACCAGGTCGCGGGCCAGCGTCACGAGCTCGGCCGCCGAGACGATCGCCCCGCCGGCCGGCGCGGTCCAGCGGGCGTCACCTGTCCCGAGCGCCAGGTCGTCGACGACGCTGAACGCCCGCGCCTGCTCGCCGCGCCCGAGGTGGCCGCAGGCCGCGCCTGTCCGCAAGGCCATCTCGGGCTCGACGATGGCCGCGTCCAGCCCCAGCGGCGCCAGCAGCTCGTCGGCGAGCAGCCGGGTATAGCCCTCCCCGCGCAGCTGCTCGAGCGCGGCGCCCACGACCGCGTAACCGTCGCTCGAGTAGCTCCACAGCGCCCCCGGCTCGCGCCACAGCGGCCGCTCGCCGAGGGCGGTCAGCCACTCGCTGCCGAGCTCGAGCGGCGACGGGTCCGGCAGCCCCGCGGTGTGCGTCAGCAGCTGCCGCCAGGTGATCGTCCCGGCCCGCTCGTCGACCCCCGCGGCCAGCTCCGGCAAGACGCGCACGACCTCGTCGTCGAGGTCGAGTCGCCCGGCGTCTGCCTGACGCAGCACCAGCGCCGCGGTCAACAGCTTGGTGATCGAGCCGACGCGGAAGCGCGTGGCGGCGGTGACTTCCTGGCCTCCGAGACATGCGACCCCCGCGGTGGCCACGAACGGCGGCCCGTCGCCCTCGACGATCGCCAGGCTCGCGCCGACCCCCGCCAGGTTGTGGTACTCGGCGCAAAAGGCCGCGACGATGCGGGCGTAGCGCGCCGGCGCCCCGGCGTTACGCCGAAGGCACGCGGCCCGGCGGTCGCTCCGCTCCTCCCCCCCACGAGCGGCCCCTCGCTCGCCCCCGTCCTCGGCTCCCCCCGTCCCTTGCCGCCCGTTCCCTGACCCGACCACGGGCGCAGCGGCGAGCTCCGTGGCCTCGATGCCGCCGTGCCCGTGCGCGGCCGCCTCGCACGCGAGGATCAGCGCGCACCACCCGACCCACGCGCGCCGCGGCGCCCCCGTAGACCTTCCCTTTCGGGCATGTTTCAACGAACATGTCTCTTTAAACATGCATTTTAACACATGTCCGAAGAGGCTCTCCTCGCCGGCGGCGATCCGCGCCCCGCGCATCGCCGGGGGCCCTCGCCTACTCCGCCTCGCCGCGGATCGTCCGCAGCCGCACCGGCGCGCGGGCGCGCTGGCGGAAGCGGCGCTCGGCGTAGGCGACGTCCTCGACCCACAGCCGGGCCGCACGGCGCTCGATCAGCGGGCGCAGCAGGCGACCTGCCCCGAGGGCCAGCTTGAAGCCGGGGCGCTCCGACGTCGCCAGCGTCGCCTCGAGCACCGCGCAGCGGCCGGGCCCGAGCGGCGTCGCGTGGGTCTCGACGACCGAGCCGACGCCCTCGCCGCCGACGATCGTCATCACGATCGTGCGCCGGTCGGGGCAGTGGAACGTGGCGTCGACCTCGACCGCTAGCGGCCCGAGCACGCGGTAGGCGACGCGGACCAGCAGGTGGTCGGGCTCGTCGGCCAGCACCTTGAGGCGGGCGAACGAGTGCGGGTGGTAGTGGGCGCCGTGCCATGGGTCGAGGCGGTTGGCGAGGATGTCCGAAGAGTCACATTCGGCCTCCATCCGCACCACCCCGGCCAGGAACCGGGCCGGTCGCGGGGCCAGGATCGGCGCCGGCGTCGGCGCATCCTCTGTCTCTTCGGACAGCTGCACCCACACCAGCACGCCGTCGTCGTGGGCCGGCAGCGGATGCCAGCGGCCGTGCGGCTCGTCGCCGAGCTCGAGCCCGTGCCACGGGCAGACCAGGTTGTCGCCGCGGACCCGCGCGCACGCCAGCGACCCGCCCATGTGCGGGCAAGCCTCGGGCGCTGCGCGCACGCTGCCGTCGCTGGCCCGCCACAACACCAGCTCGTGGCCGTCGATCGTGTAGGCGCGCGGGCTGCGGCCGATCTGCTCGCGCGCGTCGACGGCGAACCAGCCGCCGCCCGGCAGCGCCAGCGCCCGCTGCAGCGCCTTCTCGATCCGCCCCGGGTTGGCCTGCACCCAGTCGGGCGCCTCGCTGTGGGCCTCGTCCGGAGCGGCGGGGGGATTGCCGAAGGTGTAGAGGCGCGCCATCGGAGGGAGCGCCAGTGTACTATGGGCGCGCCCCTTCGGCACGAGACGCCGGGTCCGGAACCATGTCCGGTCGCGACCGAGTCTGCGACCGGAACGAAGCTCCACGACGGCCCGTGCCACTCGCTCGAACAGCTCCGCGAGGGCTCCCGAGCGCGTCGGCCCTGGCAGCAACCACGGCGCGACGCGCCGGCAGAGACGCGCGGCGCGGACCGCCCGCCCTGCAGGCGACGCGCAAGCCGAGCCGGCCGAGCGCGTCGCCCGGCCCGGACGAGGAGCACTGCGCGCTACCACACCGCGAACGCGGAGCAGTCCAGCGCGTCGAGCGAGCCCGTGTGGCTGAGCGGGATCAACTTCGTGCTGTTGTTGGCGAGCGGGCCCGAGGTGTTGCCGATGAAGGGCGCGGGGCTGCCGAAATAGTGGGTGACCGTGTACTGGATGAGGGCGCCGGACGGGATATTCGTGCCGATCGAGCAACCCTCCGAGGCCAGCGTGGAGAGCCGGGCGTTCGGGTTGAAGATCGTCGGGAAGGTGATGTCGCAGCACAGCGTCGCGAAGCCCTTCGCCGGATCGGGGCGGTCGGTCAGAGCGTCGATGTCCTGGTCGGCGAGGCCGCCGGCGGCCGCCTCGGCCGCCTCCGCCTCCTCGGCCTCCTCGGCGGCGAGCTTGTCGCTGGCCTCGACGTCGTCGAGCGCGGCGAGCTCCGCCTCCTGAGCGGGGTCGTCACAGGCGGTCGCGAGCAGCGCGAACGGCAGGGCGAGCGCGAACATCCGGAACGAGCGATGGGTGATGCGATACGTGATGGTCATCGTGATTTCCTCTCTCTGACGAGCAATCCGCGCGACCACTCGTCGCCCCGCCGATGGGCGGATGCAACGTTTCGTCGCGCTCGATCGCTAGGTGTCCCCTGTCGGCGGAACAATTGCCGCATCGCGAATCTTTCTTGATGCGAGGACGATCGGCTCATTCGAATGGGTGGGGTCCAGGACGGACTTCGGGCCGCACCCGAGCGCACGGCCGCACGGCCGCGGCGGTGTGGCCGGGCGCGGCTCGTCGCATTCCCGCGGGAATGCGGCGAGAAAGATCCCCCACCCCAGCCGATCGATTCGACGACCCGGTGAGAATGCGTCGACGCGGGGCTCTTCACGCTCACGCCCGGGCCGGAGCGGCGAGCTGACTGCTCGTCATTTCAATCGAGGCGCCGCGGCGCGTCGGATACCCTGTCCATTCGTCCGGGGAGAACTACCCGTGCATTCGCTGCGGCCGCGTCGGCGTGAATGCGGCGTCAGGTCGCCGCGCGCAGCCACAGCGCCCGCGAGCGCACCACCGCCGCCGTCATCTCGGCCATCGGCGTCGCCAGCATCACCCGCGGGTAATCGAGCGGCCCCGCGTGGTCGCTGAGGAAGCGACACAGCAGGTCGGGCGGCAGGCGCTCGAACAGGTCGACCAGCAGCGGCGGCCCGCGGGAGGGCGTGCGCTGCAGGTGGGCCAGCAGCACCCGGTCCATCGCCACCGCCGCGGTCGGCCGGGGCGCGGGCACCCGCGGCGGCGCACCTGGCCTTTCGAACAGCTCGCACGCCAGCAGCTGCGAGGCCCGCTGGATCGCCTGGAACGCGTAGCCGGTCGAGCCCTTGGCCAGGCCGCCGCGCAGGCCGAGGTGGATCACCCGCGGGCCGGAGCGCAGCGACGCCGGCCGGCTCGTCATCGCGATCGCCCCCCGCTCGCGCCACAGCACCGTCGGCGCCGCCAGACCGAAGCGGCTCCGCAGGTAGCCGCGCAGGTCGTCCTCGTAGGTCGCGTCGGGCAGGCTCGCCGGCGAGATGTAGGTCGTCTCGACCAGCGCGCGGGTCGGCGAGAACGGCAGGACGTACATGAAGTGGATCCCGCGCGACTGGTCGACCGCGAAGTCCATCAACGTCGGCACCTCGGGGTCGAACACCGGCGTCGGCGCCTCGACCTCCCAGCCGACGAAGTGCTGCAGCAGGTCGACCTCGTCGCCGCCGCTCGCCGGCATCGGCGCCGGGCGGCTGTCGAACACCAGCCGCGCGCGCACCACCTCGCCGTCGCTCACCACCTCGCACTCGCCCGCGGCCTCGCGGATCTCCTGCACAGCGGCGCCGCGGCGCAGCTCGATCTCCGGAAACTTCGAGAGTGTCTCGAGGGCCATGTCGTAAAAGACATCCGACGGCACGTGCTCGTACGGGTGCGCCGCGGTGCCGCGGACCAGCGAGCGGTCGGCGTCGGCGACGCGCCAGCGGGTCCAGCGGTGGCGGACCGCGGCGGCGAACGGGTGATCGACGAAGCGCCAGTAGCACCACGTGCGGTCGCGGGCGTGCCGCGCGCGCGGCTCGATCAACACCACGCGCGGGCAAGCGACCCCGCGGCGACGGGCCTGCAGGGCGATCTGCACCGCGAGGCTGAGGCCCGCACAGCCGGCCCCGGCGATCACGTAGTCCGCGCGCACCGCCACATCTATGGCCCAGGCCAGGCCCGATCTCAAGCCGCCGGGAGCTCCTCGCGGGGTGATCGCCGCGAGCACGACCCGCGATCCTTAATGCTAACGTCGGCCGCATGCGCGACCTCCGGCTGCTCCGCCGACGCCTGCACACCGCCCTGACCTCGGGGCTCTTGCTCGCCGCCTGCGGCCCGGCTCCGACGCCCGCGCCGGCCGAGGCTGCCAAGGCCGCGCCCGCCAAGGCCGCCGCGCCCGAGGCCGCGCCCGCCAGGGTCGAGGCGACGCCTGTGGCCGCTCCCCCGCCCGCGCCGGCCGGCCCGCAGTACCCGGCGCGCACCGGGATGGATCCGTACGACCCTGACGGCCTCGAGGAGGAGGGCTGCACCAACGGCGACTGGTGCGGCTCGCCCGAGGCCGCCAACAAGTTCCGCGCCCCGCAGGCGACCGACGAGATCGGCTGCCCGACCCGCCTCATCGGCCGCCCCGACCCGGGAGTCGGCCCCAACGACAAGACCTACAAGGGCCTGTCGATGAACCCGATGATGATGGGCCGCCTGCGCAAGATCGCCACCGGCGACAAGCGCAAGGCCACCGGCGACCAGCAGATCTGCTGCTACCACTGGTTCGACTACTGCAGCGGCCGCCCGCTGCTGACCGCCGGCGACGACGCGGTGGCCGCGCCCGTCCTGCCCGGAAGTACATGGCTCGCGGAGCAGGTCCCTCAGGACATGCTCGGAGAGCCAGGCGAGGACGAGCGCGCGCTGCTGGCCGCCGCCTGGCTGGAGGACGCGCAGATGGAGCACGCCTCGGTCGCCGCGTTCGCCCGCGCCGCGCTCGAGCTGATGGCCGTGGGCGCCCCGCCGGAGCTGCTGGCCGGCTGCGCCGAGGCCGGGCTCGACGAGGTCCGGCACGCGCAGGTGTGCTTCGCGCTGGCGGCCGCGTACGGCGGCGTCGCGCTCGGGCCGGGCCCGCTGCCGGCGGTGCAGCCCCGCGCGGGCGGCCTGGTCGCGCTGGCCCGCGACACCTTCCGCGAGGGCTGCGTCGGCGAGACGATCGCCGCGCTCACGGCTCTGCGCGGCCGACGCGGCTGCCAGGCTGCGGCCGCGGACGTCGCCCTGGCGGCGATCGCCGCGGATGAGACGCGTCACGCCGAGCTCGCCTGGGCGACCGTCGCGTGGGCGATCGACGTCGGCGGCCTCGAGGTCGCCGCGGCGGTGCGCGCAGTCGCGACCGAGCTGCGAGCCGCCGCGTTCGTCGACGAGCCGCTCGCGGGCGAGGCCGACCTGCGCCGCTTCGGTCGCCTCGGCCCGCAGGAGCGTGTCGACACCCGCCGCGCCGCGTGGACGGGCATCCTCGATCGCATGCTCGCGCTGGTGCTGGGCGACGCGGACGAGGTCGCCGGCCCGCAGCCCGATCGCGCCGAAGCCGCGAGCTCGGACGCGAACATGAGCGCCTGAATTGCGGCGCGGTGGCGCACCCGCCTATGATCGCGGGATGGTTCGCCGCTTCACCTACCTCGCGCTCGTCACCCTCGCGGCCTGTGCCGGCGGCGAGGACGTGACCCAAAGTTCAGGTTTCGGCGGCTCGTGGCCGTCGCCGACGGGGGCCTCGCAGCCCACCACGCAGGGCATGTCGGGCACCTCGGCGCCGACCACCGAGGACTCCGGCGCCACCACCGACATGATCCGCCCCGACTTCGGCGACGAGGTGCCGACCACCGACGCTCCGCCGACCACCGGCGGCGTCGACCCGAGCGGCGTCACGACTGACGAACCCGGCACCACCGGGCCGGCGGAAAACTGCGGCGACGGCATGATCGAGGCCCCCGAGGAGTGCGAGGGCGCCAACGTCAACGGCCAGACCTGCCAGGGCCTCGGCTTCACCGGCGGCCTCCTCACCTGCGACGCCGCCACCTGCACGTGGAACAAGAGCCAGTGCGTCAGCGAGTCGTGCGGCGACGGCACCAAGAACGGCGGCGAGGAGTGCGACTGCGGCCAGCAGGGCAGCTCTTGCACCGCTGCGCAGCTCGGCAACGCCGTCTGCGCCGGCCTCGTGGCCCCGGCCAACGGCAACTACCACGGCGGCAACCTCGCGTGCGGCAGCCCTGCGAGCTGCCTGTTCGACAAGTCCGGCTGCTTCTGGTGCGGCGACGGCGTGCGCAACGGGCCCGAGTCGTGCGAGGGCGGCGACCTCGGCGGGCAGACCTGCAACGGCCTCGGCTTCAGCGGCGGCACCCTGAGCTGCAACGCCAACTGCACCCACAACACCGCGGGCTGCGTCAACATGGTCTGCGGCGACGGTCAGTGCAGCCCCGGCGAAGACGAGTGCTCCTGCCCCGAGGACTGCCCCGGCGACCCGAACTCGTGTTCGCCCTGCGAGTGCGGCGACTTCAGCGAGAACTGCGCCTGCGACCCCGATTGCCTGTTCTTCGGCGACTGCTGCTTCAACGGCCCGTGCTGAGCCTGCAGGGACGTCCGAAGTCGTGCCGTGACGACTGCATCGTCGGCGGCCCGCGCCGACGATGCAGGACCGGCCGATGACCGGACCTCGTGTTCGCCGCGCGAGTGCGACTTCCGGGGCAGCTGTGCTGTGACCGCGACTGCTGCAAGTACATCTTCTTTCCTGCGAGCGTGACTTCGGTGCAAGCCCATCGTCTTCGGCGACCGCTGCTTCACCGACCCGCGCGCCGAGAATGCAGCATCACCCGGCGCCCCGAACTTCGCCTTGCGAACGCGACAGCGACGACTGCAAGCCCATCGTCTTCGGCGACCGCTGCTTCACCGACCCGCGCCGAGAATGCAGAATCACCCGGCGCCCCGAACTCGCCTTGCGAACGCGACAGCGACGACTGCAAGCCCATCGTCTTCGGCGACTGCTGCTTCACCGACCCGCGCGCCGAGAATGCAGGATCGGCCCGACGCCCCGAACTCATGTTCGCCTTGCGAACTCGACAGCCGCGACCGCAAGCGCATCTTCTTCGGCGACTGCGTCTTCACCGGCCCTTACCGAGAATGCAGCATCACCCCGACGCCCTGCACTCGGTTCACCCGGCGAATGCAACTCCAGTGTAAGCGCATCTTCTCCGGCGACTGCTGCCGAGAATGTTCACCCCGCGGCCCGCGTCCCCCCGAGCACGATTCTTGCCGGCGGTGGCGCGGATGCTATCGTCGGCTCGCGTACCCGGGGGAATTGCGACATGCGTGCAATCGCTCTGTTCAGCCTGACCTTCGCGACCGCCGCCCTGCTCGGCCAGGGCTCCGCCCGCGCCACCGCGCCGGCCAGCGAGTCCTGCCTCGCCAGCTGCACCGCGCCCGGCCTGTCCGCCGACGACCAGGCCACCTGCCGCCTCCAGTGCGCCCGCCTGGCCCAGTCCGCGCCCGCGACTCCGCCCCCCGCCGCCAGGCCTCCTGCAGCCACGCCGCCCGCGACTTCGCCTCCCGCGACTTCACCTCCCGCGTCTTCGCCGCCGCGTCCGGCTCAGCCTGCTGTTCAGCCCGCCCCCGACCTCGCGCACAAAAAATTTCTGTGCGAGTCGCAGTGCGACGCCGAGCCCAACCCGGGCGACCGCGCCACCTGCCGCCTGCAGTGCGGTCAGCTGGCCCGCGTCAGCGGCCCCCAGTCCACGACCTCGCCGGTCGGCAGCACCACCGTCGGCAACACGACCACGTACAGCTTCGCCCCCGGCGGCGGCTCGGTCCCCGTCACCACCACGCCGGGCCCTAGCAACACGACCACGTACAGCTTCGCCCCCGGCGGCGGCTCGGTCCCCGTCACCACCTCGCCGGGCACCGCGGCCGCGTACAACCCTCAGGCAGCCCAGCGGCAGCAGCAGATCGCCGCCTGCCAGGCCAGCTGCGACCGCGAGGCCTCGGCCACCGACCGCGCCACCTGCCGCAACAACTGCGGCGCGGTCGGCACCGTGGTCGGCCCCGCGGCCCCGAGCCAGTGGGTCCTCGGCCCGGCGCCGACCATGACCGAGGCCGAACAGCGGGCCGCGGTCATCCGCTCCTCGGGCGGCGTGGTCCCGGGCAGCGCCCCCGGCGGCGCGCCGCGGCCGGTCGCGGTCCCCACCAATCAGCCCGCGCCGACCTTCACCGCCCCGCAGGGCCAGCAGCCGCAGAACCCCCAGTGCGCCGCCCAGGCCCAGAGCTGCAAGGTCGGCTGCGCCGGCGAGCAGACCACCTGCAGCGCCCAGTGCGACCAGGGCAAGATGTCCGAGACCGACCGCGCCACCTGCAAGCTGACCTGCAGCAGCAGCGGCGACATGTGCCGCGACGACTGCCGCATGAAGGAAGCCGCCTGCAAGCCGGCCGTCTATCGTTGATCGCGGATCGCTGACCGTTCGGACATGCCCGCGAGGGCATGTCCCTTCGAACATCGCCCCCGGGACATGCTCCGAAGAGCATGTCCTTGCGCTCACCCGGGGATCGGCACGTCGCAGCCGAACACCACGTCGACGTCGACCACCTGCCCGCCCTTGAGCGCCTCGCAGGCCGTGCCGTGGAAGGTGACCGTGTTGGTGTTCGGGTCGTAGGTCCAGCCGTTGTTGGGGTCGTTGGGGACCCCCGGGACCATGTCTTCAAAAAACACGTAGATCTCGTTCGGGTCCTCCGGCACCGTGTCGAGCTCGAAGGTGCACGAGACCACCGCGCCGGCGATCGCGTCGAGGGCCGCCTCGAGCGAGGCCGGGTTGTTGGCGTTGTAGGGCGTCATCGTGCCGCCGTTGGCGGCGATCTGGGCCAGCGAGCCGAGGATCCCGTCGGCGAAGCCGACCGCGTAGGTGCGGACCGAGATCGCCTGCGCGAACAGCTCGGCCGCGGCCGCCGGCCCGTTGGTGGTGCCCTGGCAATCGCCGCTCTCGTCGCCGTCGGTGATCAGCAGCACCGCGTTGGCGCGCGTGACGTCCTGGACCTGCGGCTCGCCGACCAGCGCCTTGAGCGTGTTGCCGGTGCTGGTCTCCGGGTCGCCGGAGTCGCACAGGTAGCCGTTGCCCTTGTCGCTGAGGAACTGCTGGATCGCCCCGCCGTTGAAGTCGGCCACCGGCACCACGATCGTCCCGGCCGAGCAGCCGTTGCCGACGCACGCCGAGTAGGTCACGAGGCCGAACCGGATCTCCTCGTTGAAGGTCGTCACCAGCTTGTTGATCGCGTCCTTGGCGACCTCCCAGCGGTTCTTGTCCGAGTCCTGGACGTCGCCCTCCATGCTCCCGCTGCGGTCGAGCACGATCATCACGTTGGGCACGACCTTGGACAGCTCGAACTCCTGCGCCCCGCAGTCGCCGCCGATCACGCACATGCCGTCGGTGCACGTCTGGCCGGCCTCGCAGTCCTCCTTGACGAGACAGCCGCCCTCCGGCAGGCACTCGCCCGACCACGCGCCGCAGTGCTGTCCTTCGGGACAGTCCGTGTCCTCGACGCAGCCGCCGGTGCCGGTCGGCGAGGTCGTCGGCGTGCCGGTCGGCTCGCTCGTCGGGTCACCGCTCGACGTGCCGTCGGTGGTCGTCCCGGTCGTCTCCCCGCCGGTCTCGGTCGTGCCGGTCACGCCCGTCACGCCCGTCACGTTCGTCGCCCCCGTGACCCCCGTCGCCGCGGTCACCCCCGCGGTCGAATCGCCGCCGCGCCCGTCGTCGCCGCAGCCCACGACCATCGCCCCCACCATCAGCCACCCCGACACTCGCCTCGCCTGCGCGCGCATGAACGACTCCTCCGGCGCAAGGTGCGCCAGGCCCCGGCTCTTACCGGAGCGCGCGCTTCGGTGTCAATCAGCCGCCCACTGAAGCGGAAGCCCTCGCCCGCCTGTGTCACGGCCGCACGTCTCCTCCTCCGTCACTGCGAGTTCCACCAGCACGGGCTTCTCTCCGCGCTCTCGCAGCGAGCTCCACCATTGCGAGTTCTCGCGACCTGCCTCGCAGCGAACTCCGCCATGCATTCCCTCGCTCGCGCGCGCCTGCCCCTCGCTACCAACACCGGCTTCAACCGCACGCACCCCGCAGCGAACCTCCGCCATCACAGTTTTTTCCCGCGGGCCCCTCGCAGCGAACCTCATCCACCCCAAGCCTCTGGCAAGGGTCCAACAGCCACCAGTCGACCGCGCTCTCACATGTCCTCGAGGACAGCCCGCCTCTTGCCGGATTCGGCGATCGCCCTTGCCGCGTTCGGCATCCTCCACGGCCTCACGATCTTCGCGACCCCGCTTGAGAATCTTCGCGATCCCTACCGGCGGCAGTCGCGCCGCCGCGCGAAAACCTTGATATTTCCGGCCTGACGCGCGCCGTGCATATAGACGCGGTGTGCCCCTCGCGCGCAGCGTCTGCCTCGTCCTCGCCCTGTCCGCGGGCTCCTTGCGCGCGGCCCCGGCCGAGTCGGCCCTGAGCGGGCCCTTCGACATCGACACTGCGGTGGCGATCGCGCTCGAGCGCAGTCCGGGTCTGCAGGCAGAGGCCCACCGGATCCGCGCCGCCGAGCACCTCGCCGAGGCCGAGCGGCGGCCCGAGGCCACGCGCCTCACCTTCGACATCTGGCAGGTCCCGCTGGCCAGGCCGTGGGCGTGGAACGAGTCGCCGATGGTGATGCTCGGCCTGCGCCAGCCGGTGCCCGCGGCCGGCAGCCTCAAGCTGCGTTCGGCGGCCCGGCGCAAGGACGCCGCCGCCGACGCGGCCTCGCGCGACGTCGTCGCCCAGGACCTCGCCACCGCGGTGCGCCACGCCTTCATCGACTACGCCGCCGCGGTCGCCCGCCACAGCGTCCACCTCGAGCATCAGCGGGTCAGCGAGCACGTGCTCGGCCTGGCGCGGGCGCGGCAGGTCGTCGGCGGCACGCTCCTCGAGATCGCCCGCGCCGAGACCGAGGTCGCCCGCGCCCGCGCCGACGTCGCCACCGACGCGACCGCGACCCAGGCCGCGCGCACTCGCCTCAACACGCTCATGGCCCGCGAGGCCGACGCCCCGCTCGGCGCCCCCGCGGAGCCCGCCCCCGCCACCGTCGCGGTCGACGCCCGCGGCCTGATCGCCGACGCCCAGAGCGCCCGCCCCGAGACCCGCGCCGCCGACGCCCGCCGCGAGGCCGCCGCCCTCGACCTGCGCGCCGCCAAGCGCGAGGCCAACCTGCCGAGCGCGATGCTCGGCGTCGCCTACTTCCCCGCGACCAAACCGATGCCGATGCACGGCTACGGCCTGATGATCGACCTCCAGCTGCCCTGGCTCACGGGACAGGGCCGAAAGCGCAGGGACGCCCAGGCCGAGCTCACCGCCGCCGCCGCCCGCGACGTCGCCCAGGTCAAGCTCGGGATCGCCGGCGAGGTCTCGGGCGCCCTGGCGACCGTCCAGAGCGCCTCGGAGCGCTACCAGGCGCTGGTCCGCGAGGCCCGCCCGGCCAGCGCGCGCGCCCGCGAGGTCGCGCTGACCGGCTACGAGTCGGGCCGCGGCGACTTCACGGCCCTCCTGTCCGCCGAGGCCGTCCACGTCGAGGTGGCGATGGACGTCATCGCCGCCAAGTCCGACCTCGACCACGCTCTCATCGACCTCGACCGCGCCGTCGGCTCGCCCGTGGCCCGCCGCGCGCTGGCGCAGGGCCCCGCCGACCGCTGACCTGTCCGCAAGACCAGCCGACCCCGAGCCTGTCCCCGAGACCCTCTCACTCACCCCAGATACCGCCCCGCCCGACCTGTCCCCGAGACCCTCTCACTCGCCGCTCCGCCCCCTGACCTGTCCCGAAGGACCTCCCGTGACCGACCTCCACCATGACGACCCCGAGACCATGCGCGAGGGCGCCGAGGCGCCGCCGCCCGGCGTCGCCCTGATGGCGGGCGTGCGCTGGCTGCTGCTGCTCGGCACCCTCGCCGCGGCTTGCTTCGCCTGGTGGTCGTACGCCAACGCCGAGCCGGTGGCAGCCCAGCACGCCCCCCGCTACCGCTGCCCGATGCACCCGCAAATCACCTCGCACGAGCCCGGCGAGTGCCCGATCTGCCACATGGCGCTCGAGCCGATCCCGGAGGACGAGGCCGAGACGGTCTACCGCTGCCCGATGCACCCGCAGATCCAGCAAGCCGAGCCGGGCGAGTGCCCGATCTGCGGCATGGATCTCGAGCCGGTCGCGGCCGAGGCCGTGGCTGTCTCTGCGGACATGCCCGCAGGGACAGCCGCGATCACCCTCGGCCTCGACCGCCTGCAGGCGATCGGCGCCCGCGTCGTCGTCGCCGAGGAGCGCGAGTTCACCGCCGAGCTGCGCAGCGCCGCCCTGACCGAGTTCAGCGAGGACGGCGCGGCGCGGGTACACGTGCGCGCGGCCGGCTTCATCGAACGGATCGCCGTCGCCGAGACCGGCGTCCGCGTGCGCAAGGGTCAGGTGCTGGCCGAGTACTACAGCCCGGAGATCTACCAGGCCCAGGCGGAGCTGCTGGCGGCCCACAGCTGGTCGGGGCCGGTGGTCGGGGCGGCTCGCCAGCGGCTCGAGCTGCTCGGCCTGTCGTCGGCCGCGGTCGACCGGATCCTCAAGTCCGGCAAGCCCGACCGCACCACCCCCGTGGTCGCCCCCGCGGCCGGCGTCGTCGTCGCCCGCACCGCCGTCCTCGGCGCCTACGTCCGCCCCGAGGAGCCGCTCTACGAGCTGCGCGAGGACCACGGGCTCTACCTGGTGGCCGAGCTGCCGGCGGCGCGCGCGGTGTCTGTAAAGCCAGGAACCAAGGGACATGTCCGATTCACCAGCCGTCCGGAGCTCGACCGCGAGCTGGCCGTCGACCTGGTCTACCCGTCGGTCGCCGCCGACAGCCGCAGCGTCCGCGTGCGCATGCCGCTCGACAACGACGACCGCGCGCTGGTGGCCGGCATGCCGGCGGTGGTGACCTTCGCCCTGCCGAGCGAGACCGGCGTGGCCGTCCCGCGCGACGCGATCGTCGACGCCGGCAACCAGCCCTACGTGTTCGTCGACGCCGGCGGCGGCCGCCTGGTCCCGCGCCCGGTCGTGCTGGGCGTGCGCGACCCCGAGTTCGTGCGCGTGCGCGAGGGCCTGACCGCCGGCGAGCGCGTGGTCGCCGGCGCGACCTTCCTCGTCGACGCCGAGAGCCGCCTGCGCGCCGCGCTGATCCCCAGCTCGACTCCCGGCGCCGCGACGCCCTCGCACGCGCAACACCCGACCGACCCGCAACCCTCGGCGGAGGCGACGCAACCCTCGGCCACCACCGCCTCCGCCGCGCCCGCGCAGCACTCCCCCGACAAGCACGCGCAGCACTCCCCCGCCGAACATGCGCAACACTCCGACAAGCACGCGCAGCACTCCCCCGACAAGCACGCGCAGCACTCCCCCGCCGAACACACGCAGCACTCCGACAGCGCCCCGCAACCCGCAGCCCACTCGAAGCACTCCTCCGCCGAGCACTCGAAGCACTCCCCCGCCGCGCACTCGCAGCACTCCTCCGACGCCGCCTCGCAGCACGCCGGTCACGCCCACGCTCCGTGACCGCCTTCCCCAAGTCGCCATGCTCACCACCATCGGCAAGCTGATCGACGCCTGCGCGCACCACCGCGGCCTGGCGAAGCTCGCCGGCCCCGCACACGCCCCCTGTTGAAGCCTCCATGCTCACCGCCATCGGCAAGCTGATCGACGCCTGCGCGCACCACCGCGGCCTGGTGATCATGGCCTACGTCGTGCTCGCCTGGCTGGCCTTGCGCGCGCTCGAGCGGGTCCCGCTCGACGCCGTGCCCGACCTCTCGGACCCGCAGGTCATCGTCTTCACCGAGTGGCGCGGCCGCTCGCCGACGCTGGTCGAGGACCAGGTCACCTACCCGCTGACCGCCTCCTTGCTGGCCGCCCCCGGCGTCGAGGCCGTGCGCGGCTACTCGATGTTCGGCATGTCCTTCGTCCACGTCCTGTTCGCCGAGGACGTCGACGTCTACTGGGCCCGCTCGCGCGTCCAGGAGTACCTCGCCGGCATCGGCCCGCGCCTGCCCGAGGGCGCCAGCGTCACTCTCGGCCCCGACGCCACCGGCATCGGCTGGGTGTTCGAGTACGCCCTGGTCGATCGGACAGGTCGGCACGACCTCGCCGAGCTGCGGGCGATCCAGGACTTCGAGCTGCGCTACGCCCTCGAGAGCGTCCAGGGCGTCGCCCAGGTCGCCAGCGTCGGCGGCTACGAGCGCCAGTTCCAGGTCCAGCTCGACCTCGAGCGCCTGCGCGCCCACGGCCTCACAGTCGCCGACGTCGCCGACGCGGTGCGCAAGACCTCCGGCGAGTCCTCCGGGCGGATCCTCGAGCTCGGCGGCCGCGAGGCCTTCGTCCGCGGCCGCGGCTATTTGAAAGATCTCGCGGGGCTCGAGTCGGCTGTCCTCAAGGCCAGCCCCGAGCTCGGCGCCCCGCTGCGCCTCGGCGACGTCGCCGAGGTCCGCTACGGCCCCGACATCCGCCGCGGCCTCGCCGAGCTCGACGGCCAGGGCGAGGTCGTCGGCGCCATCGTCGTCGCCCGCTACGGCGTCAACGCCCGCGACGTCATCGAGCGCGTCAAGGCCCGCCTCGACGAGGTCGCGGCCGGCCTGCCCCCGGGCGTCGAGGTCGTCACCACCTACGACCGCAGCGGCCTCATCGACCGCGCGATCGACACCCTCAAGGCCGCCCTGGTCGAGGAGGGCCTGGTCGTCGCCCTCGTGATCCTCGTGTTCCTCCTCCACGTGCGCAGCGCCCTGCTGCCGATCGTCGGCCTGCCGCTGGCGGTGCTGCTGGCGTTCTTGCCGATGGCCTGGCTGGGGATCCCCGCCACCATCATGAGCCTCGGCGGGATCGCCATCGCCATCGGCGCCACCGTCGACGCCGAGATCGTCATGGTCGAGGCCTGTCACAAGCGGCTCGAACATGCCCCCAAGGACATGTCCGAAGAGCAACGCAGGAACCTGCTCGCCGAGGCCGCGCGCGAGGTCACCCCGGCGATCTTCTTCTCGCTGCTGATCATCGCCGTCGCCTTCATCCCGGTGTTCGGGCTCGAGGGCCAGGCCGGGCGCCTGTTCAAGCCGCTCGCCTACACCAAGACCTTCGTCATGCTGGCGGCCGCGCTGCTCAGCGTGACCCTCGCGCCGGCGCTGCGCGACCTGCTCGTGCGCGGCAAGATCTACAGCGAGCAGCGCCACCCGATCTCTCGCGCCATCCGCGCCGTGTACGAACCGTTCGTCTACGTGGCCCTGCGCAAGCCCCGAACAACTCTGGCGATCGGCCTGTTCGCGGTGCTGTCGGCGATCCCCGTGTTCATGCGGCTCGGCAGCGAGTTCATGCCGGCGCTCAACGAGGGCGACATCCTCTACATGCCGACGACCTTCCCCGGCCTGTCGATCGAGGAGGCCAAGCGGCAGCTCGCGCGCCAGGACGCCAGGCTCGCCGAGTTCCCGGAGGTCGAGCGCGTGTTCGGCAAGGTCGGGCGGGCCGAGACCGCGACCGACCCCGCGCCGCTCAGCATGGTCGAGACGGTGGTGATGTTGCGGCCGCCGGAGGAGTGGCCGAAGGTCACGCGCGAGCGCTGGTGGAGCGGCTGGGCCCCGTCGCTCCTGCACGGTCCGCTGACGCGGATCTGGCCGGAGGAGACGCCGGAGACCTGGGACGAGCTGGTGGCCAAGCTGTCGGCGAGCGTGCAGATGCCGGGCTGGACGCAGGCCTTCACCATGCCGATCCGCGCCCGCGTCGACATGCTCACCACCGGCGTGCGCACCCCCGTCGGCGTCAAGGTGTTCGGCCGCGACCTGCCGGCGATCGAGGCCGCCGGCGCGCGCATCGAGTCCGTCCTGCGCCGCGTGCCCGGCACCCGCAGCATCCTCTACGAGCGCTCGCTCGGCGGCGTCTACGTCGACATCGTCCCGCGCCGCGAGGACCTCGCGCGCCACGGCCTGCAGGTCGCCGACCTCGGCGAGTTCGTCGACACTGCGATCGGCGGCGAGCCGATCGCCGCGACCATCGACGGCCGCCGCCGCTACACCGTCCAGCTGCGGGTCGCCGAGGAGCTGCGCAGCGACCTCGATCGCCTCCGCGAGCTCCCGGTCGCGGTGCCCGGGCCGGCGAGCGCCGTCACCCGCACCGTCCCGCTGTCCGAGCTCGCAGACGTCGCGCTCGCCGAGGGCCCGCCGATGCTGCGCAGCGAGGCCGGCCTGCTCGTCGGCTACGTGTACGTCGACATCGAGCCGTGGCGCGACCTCGGCGGATACGTGAACGACGCCCGCACCCGCGTCGACGCCGCGCTCGCCTCGGGGGAGCTCGTCCTCGGGCCCGGGATGTACCTGAAGTGGACCGGCCAGTACGAGCAGATGCAGGCCATGGAGGCGCGGATGCGGGTGCTGATCCCTCTCGCCCTCGCGCTGGTGGCTCTGCTGTTGTGGCTACAGTTCCGCGATCTGACCGAGGTCCTCATCGTCCTCCTGTCGATCCCGTTCGCGCTCGTCGGCAGCGCCTGGTTGCTGTGGTTGCTCGACTATCGCCTGTCGACCGCGGTGTGGGTCGGCATCATCGCCCTCGTCGGCCTCGCCGCGCAGACCGGCGTGGTGATGATCGTCTACATCGATCAGGCCTTCTTTCGCCGCCTGCGGGCCGGCAAGATCCGCGACCTCGACGACATCATCTGGGCCCACATGGAGGGCACTGTCCTGCGCGTGCGCCCGAAGTTGATGACGGTCGCCTCGATGATGCTGGGCCTCGTCCCGCTGCTGTGGGCCACCGGCAGCGGCGCCGACGTGATGAAGCGGATCGCGGCGCCGATGGTCGGCGGACTGGTGTCCAGCGCCTTCCTCACCCTCGAGCTGATCCCCGTCGTCTACACTTACTGGCGTTACGCGCAGCTCCGCCGGTCCCAACGGACAGGTCGTCCTCTGGCCGAGATCTGCGGTCTGCACCGCTGAGCGCGCGGACCACCGTACGCATGCGCAGGCGCGCAACGCTTCTCGCGCGCACGCGCGCCTCGGCGGCCGCGGCGCCGCGCGCCTACACGTGGGCGTGATCCGTCGCTGGCGAATTTTCGCTACAGTCGTTGAAGTGTCGACGGCCATCCCGGACGGAGCAGGCTCCGCTCCTGTGGCGAGGCGTTCGCCAGCGTCCGCCTCGCTCGGCGACGCACGGATCCGCCAGATCCGCTTCGCCATCATGGCCTTCGTCGGGCTGACCACGACCCTCGTGGGTGCGGCGATCCTGAGCACAGCCGGGCCCGAGCAGGACTGGGACCGGCTGTCGGGCATCGTCTACGTCGTCATCGCCGCGTTCTGCTTCGCCACCTGTTCGCTCACGCGGACGCGGCTGACCCGCACCTCCGAGCTGATGATGCTCGGCACCGCCTACGGCGGCACGGCCGGGGTCGTCATCACCAGCAAGCCCGACACCGCGCTGCTGGCCGGGGTCGCCGCCCTCACCCTCGTCGTCTTCCTGCCGGGCATCGCCATCCGGACCCGCGGCCGCTCCGGCATCGCCCACATCGTCACCATCAGCTCGGTGTACGTCGCCAGCGTGGTCGCCCGCCTGGTCCTGCGCGAGGACGAGACCGGCACCCAGTTCGGCGACATCGCCATCAAGCTGCTGGTCCCTCCGACGGCCTTCTGGCTGCAGTGGTTGATGGCGCGCGCCCTCAACCAGCGGATCATGGAGGCGCTCGAGGAGAGCGAGCGCTCGCGCGGCGCGCTCGCTGTGTCCAATCAGCTGCTCGAGCTGACCAACCGCAGCCTCGAGGTCGCGCGCATCGACGCCGAGCGGGCGCGCGACGGCGCCGAGACCGCCAACCGGGCCAAGAGCACCTTCCTGGCCAACATGAGCCACGAGCTGCGGACCCCGCTGAACTCGGTGATCGGCTACACGGAGATGATCATCGAGGAGGCCCGCGAGGACCGCCAGCGCCCGATCAGCGACGTCCTGCCCGACCTGCGCAACGTCGTCCTGTCGGCCAAGCACCTGCTCGGCCTCATCGGCGGCGTGCTCGACCTGTCGAAGATCGAGGCCGGGCGGATGGAGATGGTCCACGAGCACTTCGCGCTCGACGACTTCGTCCGCGAGGTCGAGCAGACCATCTTGCCGGCCGTGCGCCGGCGCAACAACCAGCTGCACGTCAAGTGCGACGGCGACATCGGCTGGGTCGTCACCGACCGCGGCAAGCTCAAGCAGGTCCTGCTCAACCTGCTCGGCAACTCCGCCAAGTTCACCAGCGAGGGCCAGATCTACCTCCGCGCCCGCCGCGAGGCCGCCTTCCTGGTGTTCGAGGTCCGCGACACCGGCATCGGCATCGACCCGTCGAAGCTGAACCTCATCTTCGAGAAGTTCACCCAGATCGACGCCACCTCGACCCGCCGCTACGAGGGCGCCGGCCTCGGCCTCGCCATCACCCGCGAGCTGTGCGTCATGATGGGCGCGACCATCGACGTGAAGAGCGCGATCGGCAACGGCACCACCTTCACCGTCGTCCTGCCGACCAGCCCGACCCTGCCCGAGCGCGCCGCTGCGGCCTGAGGCGACATGTCCCTCAGGGAATGTTTTTGAGGACATGCCCGATCAGGCATGTCCGAAGGTACCGGCGAGGCGAGCCAGCACCGCGGCGACGATGCGGTCGCAGCGCTCGCCGGCGAAGGCGAAGGCGTCGCGCAGGCTGGCGCCGGCGCGCGCGAGCAGCTCGACGCGGGCCAGCTGGCGGGCGCGGTGCAGGCGGACGCGCACGGCCTCGGCGCTGCAGCCGAGGCAGGCGGCGGTCTCGGCGGTGTCGAGCTCCTGGACGTCGCGCAGGACCAGGACCAGGCGGTAGCTCTCCGGCAGGGCGTCGAGGGTGCGCACGAGCAGGTCGGCGAGGGCCCGGCGGTCGAGGGCGAGGTCGGGGCCGGGCACGTCGTCCGCGGCCTCGTCCGGCGCCGGCTCGTCGTCCCGGGCGAGGGCGAGGGGATCGCCGCGCCGACGCCGGCGCAGCGCCTCGTGGACGGCGATGGTGGTCAGCCAGGTCGACAGCCGGGCGTGCCCGGCGAACTGGTCGAGGTGGAGGAACGCCTGCAGATAGGCCTGCTGGACGACATCCTCGGCCTCGGCGTCGTCGCCGACGATCGCCCGCGCCGCCCGGTAGAGCCGCTGGTTGTTGCGGCGCATGATGACCTCGAAGCGGGCGACCTCGCCCGCGCGGACCCGCGCAAGAGCTTGCTCGTCCGTGAGGGTCTCGACCGGCTCGGGGGGCATGCCGGCCGCAGTCTCGCACGACCTGCGCGGGCGGGTGTAACGCCGGCCGGGGGTCGCGACTCGGATGGGCATGACCCGAACCCTGGCGATGTCCACCAGCCTGTCCTTCCTCCTGTCCCTGACGTTCCCGGCGTGCGGCCCGGCCAAATCCTCGGCCGGCAGCGCCCCGCCGACCGAGGCGCCCGACTTCGCGGCGCAGGCGAAGCGCGGCGAGGCGCTGTACGGCCAGCACTGCGCCCGCTGCCACGGCGCCAGCGGCGAGGGCGGCCGCGGCCCGGCCCTCGTCGGCGAGTCGGCGCTGCCGCAGGCGCCCGCCGGCGGCGAGCGAGACGTCGAGTTCCGCACCGCCGCCGACGTGTACCAGTGGATGAAGGCCCACATGCCGCCCGGCGCGCCCGGCAGCCTCGGGGATCCGGCCTACCTCGAGATCCTCGCCTTCGACCTCCAGGCCAACAAGATCGATCCGGGCCCCGCCCCGATCACCGCCGACTCGGCCGCGACCGTCACCCTGCACCCCTGACCGGGGCCTTGGGACATGTCCTGAGAGACATAGTACGGCTCCGGCCGTGCGATCTGCCGGAGCGGACATGTCTCTTCGGACAGGCGTAACAGCGCCTTTCACCGGCCATCCCCCGCCCTTGAAACCTGCCCGCCCGCGCTGTTATCCCGTCACCTACCCCCCGTATGTCCTGGGATCCGCCCGACCTCGTCCCCATCTTTCGTCGCTACGCCGCCCCCGGCGCGCCGATCCTGCAGATCTTCCTCGGCAAGCCGCACGCGCTGGCCTTCCTCGCCGACGGCTCGCTGGTCGTCGGCGGCAGCCGCGAGCTCACCGTGCACGACCCGGCCGCGCCGACGCCCCCGCGCGCGACGTTCGACCTCGACGGCGGCGTCGAGTGGATGACCGCCCACCCCGACGGCGTGTCGGTCGTCGCCGCCGTCCGCAACTCCCGCGGCAGCGCGGTCGTCCGCGTCTGGCCCGCGGCGGGGAAGATCGTCCGCCTGTTCACCGCGCCCAGCTTCGGCTGGATGTTCATCGGCAACCTCTCGCCCGACGGCACCCAGCTGGTCTGGCGCCGCTACGGCGAGCCGCCGACCCTGCACACCGTCGACGTCGAGACCGGCGCCGAGCTCCGCGAGCTCCCGCTCCCGCAGGCGACCATGAGGGCCGCCGCCCTCGCCGTCCGCCCCGACGGCGCCGTCTACATCAACGGCGAGGAGGGCGGGCACCTCGTCCACCCCGACGGCCGCGTCGAGGCCTGCACCCACTTCGACAGCTTCACCGCCCCCTTCTTCGTCGCCGGCGGCGGCGTCATGACGATCAACGGCAGGCGGTTCGGCCCCGTCGAGGGCAAGCTCGAGCAGTTCCCGGGGCTGAAGGACAGCGCCAACGGCGGCTCCATCAGCCACGACCGCCGCCACCTCACCTTCCACGCGGCGCGCTTCGTGCAGGTGTGGGACGTGCTCGCGCGCAGCGTGATCTTCAGCGCCGACCGGGCCGCCCTCGGCGGCGGGTGGCGCGGCCAGGCGGCGGCGGCCTCGGCGACCCACGTGGCGGCGATCGAACACCTCGAGGCGACCGTGGCGATCTGGCGCATCGACCAGCCGGCCGAGCCGATCGCCAAGCTCGGCGGCTACGGCCAGGGCGCGGGCCGGCTGTCGTTCCACGGCGACTCGCTGACGGTGAAGGTGCTGCTGCCGCTCCACAAACAACACATGGTGACGGAGATCGACCTGCAGAGCGGCGCGGCGCAGTCGCTCAGGGTGGGCCAGATCCACGACTTCGTCCGCACGCGCGACGGTCAGCGCATCGTCGCCCTCCGCGAGGGGTATCATCAACCGATCGGCGTCCTCCACCTCGACGCCGCCGCCGCGGAGCTCGAGGAGATCGAGGTCAAGGCCAACGGGGGCGCGCTCGCGCTGGCGCCGAACGACGCGACCTGGGGCTTCCTCGGCTACCGGTACACGGACCGCGAGCCGAGCGTCCAGGCCCAGTGGCGCGCGTTCGGGGCGACGAAGTGGGCCAAGACGGTCAAGGGCCACAGCCACTGGTACGCCCTCGAGCTGTGCGACACCGCCGCGGCGGTGATGATCGGCCCCGACCTGTCGGTCTTCCCGCTCGGCAAGTCCAAGCCGCTCTTGACCACCAGCATCGCAGTCACCCCGCGC
The DNA here is from genome assembly GCF_026965555.1 of Nannocystis punicea. Taxonomy (GTDB): domain Bacteria; phylum Myxococcota_A; class Polyangia; order Nannocystales; family Nannocystaceae; genus Nannocystis; species Nannocystis punicea. The sequence continues at coordinate 10,683,173 of NZ_CP114040.1, forward strand.
GCGCTGGCGCTGAGCCGCGACGGCGCTTACGTCGGCCTCGCCTGCGACGAGGGCATCCGGCTCGTCCACGTCGCCTCCGGCGTCATCACCGAGCTGAAGTACGGCATCGGCCACGAGCCCCACTGGCCCAAGTGCATCTGCTTCGACGAGCGCGGCGTGTGGGTGTTCGTCGGCTTCCCGAACGGCGCGATCACCCAGCACCGCGTCGCCACCGGCGCCCTGGTCGCCGTCCTCCACGGCCACAACGACGACGTCCGCGCCCTCGCCTGGCACGACGGCAGCCTGTGGAGCAGCAGCGAGGACGGCACCATCCTCCGCTGGGGCGACCTCGGCTGAGTCTTTACGGACATGTTCGATAGGACATGCCTGAATAGGCATGCTCTACAAGACATGTCCGAATCGCCACCTCCCTCGCCGCCCGCGAAGACCCTCGCCCGCGCCGCCGGGACTTCGCCCGGGGTCGCGCGCTCGCGGACTCGTCCGCGCGGCCGCGGCCGGCGTCATGTTTCGCGCCGCGCCTGCGACCAGGCTCACACCGGCGCCCCGCCCCGCCGGCCCCGTGCGTGCGGCACGTCGCCGCATGCGGCGATCTGCGCCTGAACGCGCGCGAGTTTTGGGTACACCATCGCCATGCCGTCCGGGACCGAATCGGTGTCGCGGCCGCGCCTCCTGGTGGGCGGGGTCATGCTGTTGCTCGTCGCGCCGATCGTCGTCCAGGGGTTCGTGCGCCTGCTGTCCTCCTGGACAGGTGAGCCCCACGCCGCCCTGCCGGTCACCCTCGCGAGCCTCCTCGCCGTCGCGCTCGCGTGGGCGGTCGCCCTCGTGCGCGGCGCGGTTCACCCGCTGGTGGCCTGGTGCGCCGCCGGGCTCGCCGGCGGCTTCTTGCTGCTCGACACCGGCGCGCCGCTGTCGTCGCTGGCGACCGCGGCGATCGTCGGCGGTCTGACTGCGGCCGGCCTCCCGCTCGCCGCCGCCCGCGCCCCGCTGCCGCGCGGGCGCGTCACCGCGGCGCTGTGGGGCCTGCTCGCGGTCGTCGCGCTGCTGCAGTTCGGGCGCATGAGCGTGTTCATGGCCGACCCGAGCCAGCGCTGGGGCGCCCTGGCCGAGGCCGAGTTCATGTCGCAGCACTCGTGCCTCACCAGCTACGTCCACGGCGCCGAGCTGGCGCGCCGCGGCGACGCCAACATCTACGACGACCGCTACGGCTCCCACCCGGAGCATCCGGTCCCCGAGCTGCCGTCGGCGATCGACATCGGCCCGCTGACGATGGACACCTACGAGTACCCGCCGCAGTTCCTGCCGCTGCCGCGGCTGATGCTCGCGCTGTCCGACGAGTTCATGGCGATCCGCGCCCTGTGGTTCGCGCTGACGACCGCGGTGTTCATCGCCGTCAGCCTCGTGCTGGCCCGCTGGCTCGGCGGCGAGGCCGAGCGGCGCGCGCGGCTCCTGCTCGTCGCCATCGCCCTGTCGCCGCCGCTGCTGATCACCGCCTACTTCGGCAACTTCCAGCCGATGGCGATGGGCCTGTCGGCGCTGGCGATGTTGTGGATCGTCGAGGGTCACACGCGCCGCGGCGCGGCCCTGCTGGCGTTCACGATCAGCGCCAAGATCTTCCCCGGCATCCTCGGCGTGTGGCTGCTGGCCTCGCGCCGGTTCGCCGCCGCCGCCTGGACCGTGCTGTTCTCCGGCCTGTGGGCCGCGCTCGCCCTCCTCCTGTTCGGCACCCGCCCGTTCGACGACTTCCTCGGCTACCACCTGCCCCGCCTCGCCAGCGGCGAGACCTTCGCCTTCCTCAGCCTGCCGCTGCCGTCGATGTCCAACCTCGGCGTGTTCGGCCTGCCGTTCAAGGCCCGGCTGGCCGGCTGGGGCGGCAGCGAGGCCGACGCCTGGGCCCTCGCCCGCCAGCTCTCGTGGGTCTACACCCTCGTCCTGTTCGTCGTCGCCCTCGCGTCGGGCTGGCGCCGCGCCACGCCGACGACCAGCCACGGCCGCAGCGTCCTGCTCGGCGAGTGGTTCGGCCTGCTCGCGCTCGGCGCCATGCGCAGCCCGTTCGCCCCGCCCGAGGCGCTGATCCCCGTGGTCTGGGCCCTCGGCTTCCGGGCCGCCGCCGCCGAGCGCCGCCGCGAGGTCGTCATGGTCGTCGTGGCCTGGGTCGCCATCATGATCGTGATCCCGGTGCCGTCGCAGCCCGCCGCCGTGTTCGCCCTCGCCGTCCAGGCCGTCGTCTACGCCACCGCCCTGTGGCTGGCCCTCGGCGGCCGCGGGAGGACATGAACAATCGGGCATGTTCCATCGGGCATGCCCATCCGGACATGCTCTCTAGAGCATGTCCTCAAGACGCGGCCGCCGCCCCGGCGCGGGCGATCGGCAGGCTGAAGCGGAAGGCCGTCTCGTGGCCGCCGCTCTCGGCCCAGATCTTGCCGCCCTGGGCCTCGACCAGGCCGCGGGCGATGTACAGCCCGAGGCCGAGCCCCTCGGCGCGGCCCTCGACGTGGGCGCGGTAGAAGCGGGTGAACAGCCGCGCGACCTGCTCCGGCGTCAGCCCCGGCCCGCGGTTCTTCGTCGACACCACCACCGTCCCGCCCGCGACCTCGGCCGTCACCATCACCTCGGCCTCGGGGTCGCCGTACTTGAGCGCGTTCGCCAGCAGGTTCTCCATCACCTGCTCGACGCGCCCGGCGTCGGCCAGCACCGGCGGCAACGAGCGCGGCACGTGCACGCGGATCCGCCGGTCCGCGTCGGCGCAGGTGCGGGCCGCGACCTCGACCAGGAGGTCGTGCAGGTCGACCGGCGCGCGGGTCAGCGTCAGCCGGCGAGCGTCGATCCGCGACGCGTCGTAGAGGTCGCGGATCATCCGGCCCAGGCGGTCGATGGCCCCGCGGATCCGCGCCAGCGCCCGCGCCGCGGTCGTGTCCGGCTCGACCGCCGCCGTGCGCGCCAGCGCCTGCGTCGACATCGAGATCACGTTGAGCGGCTGCCGCAGGTCGTGGGCCACGATCGCCGTCCACTCCTCGCGCAGCCGCTCCATCTCCTTGAGCACCGAGATGTCCCGAAGGACAGACACCGCCCCGACCCGCCGGCCGCCCGCGTCGGCCAGCGGCGACGCGCTGACCAGCACCGGCACCCGCCCGCAGTGGGCGTCGTGGGCCACCAGCTCGCGCCCGCTGCAGGTCTCGCCGAGCCGGAGCGCGCGCATCAGCGGCAGCTCGGTCCACGCGACCGCGGCCCCGTCGGACGCGCGTAGGTCGAACCCGGGCGCGCCGTCGGCGGAGGCGATGAAGCGGCGCGCGGCCTTGTTGTGCGACAGCTGGCCGTCGGCGTCGACCAGCAGCACCGCCTCGGGCATGCCGTCGAGCACGCCCTGCAGCCACGCCTTGGCCAGCGCCTCCTCGCGGTAGAGGCGGGCCAGGGCGGTCTCGGCGGCCTTGCGGGCCCGCATGTCGCGGACGAACACCTGCCAGCGGCCGCCGCGGATGGTGGCGCTGGCCTCGACGGGGATCCGCACGCCCTCGGCGTCGACGAGCTCCCAGTCGCCGACCTGGACCGCGCCGCCGAGCAGGGCGTCGCGCTCGGCCACCAGGCGGGTCGCGTCCTCGGCCGGCACGAAGTCGAGGATCGACCGGCCGACGACCTCCGCGCAGGCGCGCCCGAGCAGCCGACAGCCGGCCGCGTTGACCTCCTCGATCACGCCCGACGAATCGGCGACGAAGATCCCGTCGGACGCGTGCTCGAACAGGTCGGAGTAGCGCCGCTCGGCGGCCTTGCGCTCGCGCTGGTCGCGGATGATCGCCGCCATCCCCACGGTCCGCCCGCCCGCGTCGCGCACGATCGCCACCGACAGCACCACCTCGATCCGCGTGCCGTCCTTGGCCACGCGCACGGTCTCGTACGCCGGCACGCGCTCGCCGCGGCGCAGGCTCTCGATCAGCAGCGGCAGCTCTGCGCGCCGGTCCTCCGGCACGATCGCCAGCACCGAGCGACCGACGATCTCCTCGCGCCGCCAGCCGAACAGCCGCTCCGCCGCCGGGTTCCAGCCGATCACCGTGCCCTCGAGCGTGCGCACCAGGATCGCGTCGTCGGCCTGGTCGACGACGTCCCGCCACAGCCGCAGCTCGTCGGTGACCACCGCGCGCGCCTCGTCGACGCGGTTGAGCGAGGCCGCGGTGAGCAGCGTCAGGCCGACGGCGATCGTGGCGCTGGCGGTGGCCAGGAGCGCGTGCGACAGCGACAGGCCGGGGCTGTCGCCGCGGGTCGCCGCCAGGACGACGAACCCCAGCAGCGCCGGCCCGACCAGCGCCGGCCCGAGCAACCGCCGCGCCATCGACCCGCCCATCCGCGTCGAGGTGACGATCGCCACCACCCCGCGCTCCGGCCGCGCCAGCAGGACGCTCGCCGCGAGCAGCGCCAGGCCGAGCGCCGTCGGCAGCGACATCCCGCGCAGCGACAGCGGCGAGAACTGGAACAAGATCTCCGCCTCGTACGCGTGCCCGGTGAGCACCGCCGTCACCACCACCGCCGCCACCAGTACGGGCGCCTCCGCCGGCCGGCTGCAGCGCCGCCACGCCGCGTCGAACAGCAACAGGCTGCCCCCCAGCAGCGTCAGGCACAGCGCAGTCGTCGCCGCCGAGCGGTAAGGCAGCGGTTGTGGCGTCGGCGAGTCCCAGCGCGAGAACACGCTGTCGAGGCGCAGGTCGACCCCGGTGACGTCGTAGCCCAGGGTCGCCCCGGCCACTGCGAACACCACGAACCCGCACAGCTGACCGGCGGCCCGGCGGCGCGGCGCCAGCACGCGCGGGGTCAGCAGGAGCACCCCGGCCGCCAGGAGGATCAGGCTGACCGCGGAGTTCGGGGTCATGACGGGCCGCCCGGGGATGAACGCCTGCAGCACCGCGCTGCCGCTGGCCCAGCCGAGCAGACCGAGCACCCCGAGCACCGCCGCCGCCGACGCCAGGCCGCGCGCGAGCCGCCGCGAGCCGGCGGCAAGCCCAGGCTGGGATGCTGCTCGCACGCTGCGCACGCTCATCCTCCCGCCCGCGAAGCATGACACGCGGCCCCGACGCCGCCGGACGCCCGGCCCCCTCCCCGCCCGCCGCGCCGCCCGCCGCGTCCGGCTGAAATGTCCTATCAGACATGTCCTTCAAGGCATTTAAAATGAATCACGATGCCCTTTTGGTCATGCCTTAAGAAACATGTCCGATGCAACATGCTCTCTCCGACATGCCCTCGAGGACATCTTTATCTTTTAGAAATTCTCGCGTCAGCCCGGGTGCTCGACCAGCCAGGCCTCGATGTGCCGCTGGGCCTCGACTGGTTCGGCGAGCGGCAGCCCCTCCGCGGCCGCGCGGGCCAGGGCCCGGCCGGCCGCGCGATCGCGGCGCCAGCGGAGCGACGCCGCGGTGAGGTGGTCCTGCACGATCTCGAGCCCTGCGGACGGGTTCGCGGCCACGATCGCGCGGCTGCGGGCCCGCAGCGGGGCGGCCTCGGCCTCGCGTCCGCTGGCGGCCAGGGCTTCGGCGAGCGCGTTGGCGGCGAAGCCGACGGTCACGTGGTCCGCCCCGAACACGCGCTCGCGGATCGCCAGCGCCTGCTGCAGCGGTAAGGCCGCCCCGGCCGGGCGCTCGGACAGCAGCATCACCATCCCGAGGTTGTAGAACACCCACGACGCGTCGCCGCTGGCCTGCTCGCCGTGGGCCCGGGCGATCGCCTCGGCGCGGCGCAGGTGGCCCTCTGCGCCGGTGAAGTCGCCGCGCGCGGCCAGCTCGAGCCCCAGGTTGGACAGCGGCGTCAGCAGGCCCATGTCGGTCGGCCCGCGGGCCTCCTCGGCCAGCGCCAGAGTGCGGCGGTTCAGGGCCAGGCACTCCGCGTCGCTGCCGGAGTGGCACGAGGCCACCGCCAGGCCGCCGAGAGTGTCGGCGACGGCCGGGTGCGCCGCGCCGAGGCTGCGCTCGCGGATCGCCAGCGCCCGGCGGAAGTGAGCGAGCGCGTTCGGGTAGTCGAGGCGCAGCACCGCGATCCGGCCGAGGTTGTGCAGCACCACCGCGACGTCGGGGTGGTGCGGCCCGAGCACCTGCTGGCGCAGCGCCAGCGACTCGCGCAGCAGCGCCTCGGCCTCGTCGAGCCGGTTCTGGTCGGTGCGCGAGGACGCCAGCGCGTTGGCGGCCCGCACGTAGTCGAGCGGCGCCTCGCGCTTGCGCGGCTCGGCCAGCGCCAGCGCCCGCGTCTGCACCTCGGCCGCCTCGACCAGGCGGTCGGACCCCGCGAGGGTCAAACCGAGCGCCGCCAGCTGGGCCAGCCGCGGCGTCGGCGGGTCGCCGATCCGCCGCAGCTTGGCGTCGGCGACGTCGCTCCACAGCAGCGCCTCGGCCGGCTCGCGCAGGCGCACCCCGTTGACGTGGCTCAGCTGGGTCGCGCTCATCGCCGCCACCTCGTCGTGGCCGGCCTCCTCGGCCGCGGCGAAGGCCCGCTTCAGGGTCGCGCGCGCCCCCGGGTAGTCACCGGCCGCCGCCTGCGCCGTGCCGAGGCGGACCAGCGCCTCGGCCAGCGCCGGCCCGTAGCCGATCGCCTCCGCCGTCTCCACGCACGCCTGGGCCGCGTCGCGGGCGGTCGCGAACCGGCCGGCGTCGAACTCCGCCTTGGCCGCCGCCAGCCGGTCGCGCAGCGCCGCGACCGCCTCGACCTGCGCCGGCTCGCGCGGCGGCGGCAGCCGCTGGGCCTCGGCGCGCAGGGCCGCCAGGTCGGCGCAGCGGGCCAGCGGCGTCAACGCGCCCGCCGCCTGCGCCGCCCCGCGCACCGCGTCGACGTCGGCCGCCTGCAGCACCCCCGCCACCGCGCCCAGCTCGGCCCGCCGGCGCTCGAGGCAGCCGTCGTGCAGCGCCTGCACCTCCGCCGGCAGGCCGCCCGAGTGTCGCAACAGACATGCCCTCTCGGTCATGTCCTGAAGTTCAGCCGCGTACGCGTCGAGCCGGTGGGCCGCGGCCGCCCAGGCGTCGGCGGCGAACGGCGCCGCGGTGGCCAGCACCGCCGCGCGCGCGGTCGCCCGGCCGCCCTCGTCCCAGCCCGGCAGCAGCGCCGCCGCGGTCCGGCAGCTCTGCGCGACCTGACCTTCAGGACCTGTCCCCGCGGCCATGTACCCGAAGCCAGCCGCCGCCACGATCGCCGCCAGCGCCCCGGCCGCGATCAGCCGCCGCGTCCGCCGCTGGGCCGCCTCGGTCAACGCGGCCAGCAGCGAGGGCATGTCGGGGAAGCGGGCGTCGGGGTCGAGCGACAGGCCGCGGCGCAGCACCGCCGCCACCGCGGCCGGCACCGAGCCCCGCGGCGCCCGCAGCTGGCCGGCGAACACCTGCGGCGCCAGCTCCTCGACCCGGCGGCCGACGAACGGGCGCGACCCGTACAGCCCCTCCCACAGCGACACGCAGAAGCCGAACTGGTCCGAGCGGGCGTCGGCCGGCGCGCGCATCATCTGCTCCGGCGCCATGTAGGCCGGCGTGCCGAGCAGCGTCCCCGCCTCGGTCAGCGGCCCCGACAGCGCCGACGCGTCGGACGCGAACAGCCGCGCCGAGTCGGTCAGCGCCTGCGGCAGCCGCGGCGGCGCCCCCGGCTCGTCGTCGGTCTGCGCCGGCGCGCGGGCGATCCCGAAGTCGACCACGCAGACCCGCCCGGTCCCGTCGATCATCGCGTTGTCGGGCTTGAAGTCGCGGTGCACCAGCCCGGCCGCGTGCGCCGCCGCCAGCCCGCGCCCCGCCTGCACGTAGGCCGCCAGGACCTCGCGCCAGCTCCTCGCCTGCCTCTTGTGCCATGTCCTCAAGGTCAGGCCGTCGAAGAACTCCATGGCCAGGAACACCCGCCCGTCGGCGCTGCCGACCGCGTACACCTGGACCACGTTGGGGTGCGACAGCTTGGCCAGCGCCTGCGCCTCGCGCAGCATCCGCGCCCGCCCGAACGAGCCCTCGTGGTCGCCGCCGTGCATCCACTTGAGCGCGACGCAGCGGTCGAGCTCCTCGTCGTAGGCCAGGTAGACCGCCCCCATCCCGCCGACGCCGAGCTGGCGGATCACCGTGTAGCGGTCGATGCGGAACGGCTGCGGCGCCGCGACGTCCCGCGGCGGCGGCCCGGACTCGTGCCGCGTCGGGACTTCGCTCGGGTCGCCTGTCGCCGCCGGTTCCACCCTGGCAGCTTCAGCCTACCGAGCCGCTCCCGCGGCGGGAACGCGGGCGCATCACTGTCCCGCAATTTGGCGACACTCGCCGCGCAGGTGCGTACTCGGGTGCTCGCCGAGCCCCGCGCGCGTTCGAGCGATGCGCCCGCGCCGCCGTCACTCCGGGTCGCACGGTCCGTCGCAGAAGTTCTCGATCTGCCCACCTGGCCGGAGGAACATGTCGATCTGCTCGCGGATCTTCGGGTTGCGCCGCACCATCTCGTGGACGTTGTACTCGTCGGCCGGCTCCGGCGGGATCTTCGCCTCGACGCCCGGCAGCTCGGGCACGTGGAAGTCGACGTTGACCGCGGCCGAGCCCGCTGACGGCGCGGGTGTGGTCTGCAGGCCGTAGACCGGCTGGGCCGGCGGGTCGAGCAGATCGATCCCGGTCGCGCGCAGGAGGAGCTGGCTGGCGAGGTTGTTGACCGAGTGGTCGCCGACCCCGTACGAGAACAGGATCTTGCGCTCGGGGCTGTCGTCGTACGGCTGCTGCAGCACGCGCGGCGCGTAGGTCAGCGGGTCGACGCGGTCCCAGGTGTGCTGCGACATGGCGATGAACTTCTGGATCGCCAGCGGCTCGTCGCCGATCACCACCTTGACGATGTCGAACAGCATCGAGAACGAGCCCGAGCGCGTCATCATCAGCGAGTAGGGCCCGCCGCCGACGTCGAGCACCGCCTTCTCGACCACCGGCGACAGCGCCATGAAGGTCAGGCCGAAGATCGAGCCCTGCGAGATGCCGTACCAGTAGACCTCGTCGGGCGCGTAGAGCAGCTGGTCGAACGCCTTCAGCTCGGCGCTGTCGGCCAGCGTCGTCTGGATCGCGTACGACAGCGCCAGCTGGTTGGCGAAGCCCTGGTGGAGCCGGTCGGTGAACAGGAACACGTTCGACGGGTCGTCGAAGATCGACTCGACCACCGCGCTCTGGTCCTCGAGCGCCATCCCGGCCCACTCCGTGGCGACCATGATGAACTTGCGCTCGGTCGAGAACGCCCGCATCGCGCTCCAGTTGATCTCCTCGCGCTCGCCGAAGAACCCGTGGCCGTACTGGATGATGCGGGCCGGCTCGAAGTCGGCCTCGAGCGGCCACACCGACTTCGGCACCTGCAGCGTGAACGGCACCCAGATCGTCCCGTTGGCCGCCGGCTTGCCATCGGGCCCGCGGTGGATCCGCGCCATCGGCTCGTCGGCCTCGAGGTACAGCGGCACCTCGAACTTGCCCTCGACCCGCAGCGCGAACTCCTCGCTGTAATCGGGGATCACGTTGTCGAACTCGACCGCCGGCCCGCTCTGGCCCAGAGTCGCGATCACGTCCTCGCGGATCGCCACCAGGTCGTCGGTGTTGCGCGCCTCCGAGGCCGTCGTGAAGTCCCACGCCAGCTGCAGCCCCGCGCGCGCCACCCCGGCCTGCTCGAGCACCGGGAAGATCTGCTCCTCGTAGCGCTGCGCCAGCGGCTCCAGCACCGGGTGGCCCGCGACGTCGCCCTGCAGGACGTGCGCGAAGCCCAGCGGCGGCGCCACGGCCGTCCCATCGGCCGCCACCAGCCCCTGGAACGCCACCACGTAGCGCGCGCTGTCCTTCAATCGCACGAACGGCCGCACGATCAGCGCCTGCCGCGTCGGGTCGTCCGTCATCGCGTCGAGCTCGACCCAGTGCGGCACCAGCTCGCCGGTCTCGGCCTCGATGAGCAGCGTCGGGCTGGTCGCCGCCAGCGTCGCGTCCCCGCCGTCGGTATGAAAGGTCAGGTTCGCGGTGTCGATGCCCTCCGGGAACAGCGCCAGGATCGGCATGTGGTGCGAGAAGCCGTCGGCCGCGTGCGACGCCAGGTTGTCGACCGGCGCGCCCATCATGGTCTTGGGGACAGCCGGCTCCGTCAGCGCCACCCGCACCCCGTTCGGCAGCGCCGCGTCCTCGACCAGGAAGAAGTCCGACGGGTACGGCAGCATGCAGTCGGCCGCGTACGCGATCGGGTTGCAGCCCTCCGGCACCTCCGCCGGCGGCAGCGGCTCCCCGGTCGTCGGCTCCCCGGTCGTCGTGGTCGCGTCGGTCGTCGCCTCCGACGTCGTCGGCGTCCCCTCGGTCGTCGGCGCCTCGGTCGTCGTCGGGTTGCTCGTCGAGGTGGTGTCGTCGGTCGTCGCCGGCCCGGCATCGCCGCAGGCCAGCACCATCAGCGCCGCCAGCGACGCGAGACACGAACAGGAGAAAGGCAGCCGCGAAGGATTCATGATCGAGCGATCATAGGCGCCGCGGGCCCGCGTGGGAGCGCCGCGGGGCCGCGTCGACGCAACGCCGCTCGCGGGCCCGCTCACCCTCGCCAGCCCCCGCACGTCCCCCGGAGGGCGCTTTCGCCCTCACGCGCGCAGGCCCGCGAACGCCGGCCGGAGCCGCCTCACGGCCGCCCGGACGGCAGCGCCCGGCGCACCAGCGCCACGTACAGCAGCAGCCCGACCGGCCCGAGCATCAGCGTGGCCACCTGGCACGGCACCACCTGCCAGCGCGGGCAACCGCGCGACGCCGCGTCGCGACCGATCCACGCCCCGATCCACAGGTCGAACGCCAGGTAATGCACCCACCCCGCCAGCATGAACCACGGCTTCTGGAACTGGCGCAGCACCCCCTCGAGCGAATTGAAGTCGCGGAACGCGTCGAGCTCGAGGTGCGGCACCAGGACCGCGATGTAGACCGCCGCCAGCAGCAGCGAGAACAGCCCGCTGTAGACCAGCCGCTGCGTCACGCGGGCGCGAGGCGCCAGCCACAGCAGCACCCAGCCGGCCAGCGCCGCGGTATTGAGGATTGTGAACAGTCGATGCGGATCCACCGGCCGCATCCTTTCACAAGTCCGCCGCGCCGCGCACCCCCGATTCGCTCACGCTCGTCTTGCAGCGACCGCGGCGAACCGCCGCCGGCTCGTCGGCCGGGCGTATGCTCCCGCACATGCGCTCATTCTGCCTTATCAGCCTGTCGCTCGCCCTCGCCGCGGGCTGCGGTCCCTCGCCCGGGACGACCAGCGGCACCACCTCGGACGACTCGTCCGGGTCCCCGAGCGAGTCGTCCGGGAGCGAGGAGCCCACGACGGGCATGTCCGATGGGACATCCACCTCGGCGACGGACACCACCGGCGCTCCGACCACCGGGCCGGCGACGACGACCACCACCACCACCACCGAGACCTCGGCGACCGACACCGACGCGACCACCGGCGGAGCCGTGTGCGGCGCGCCCGATGCCGTCGTCGCCCAGTGGAGCATCGACTTTCAGGGCGAACGACCCGAGAGCGTATCGGCGCCGTGCACCGTCGATACTGCGACCGAGAGCCCGCCGGAACGGACCATCGCGTTCGACTGCACGATCGACGGCGCGGCGCAGGAGGTCCACCTCGCCTTCACGCGCGCGCCGTTCCCCGCGCAGGTGTTCTTCCCGGGCCAGGAGGTCCAGCTCGAGTACCGCTCGGAGCAGCCCTTCTGGCTCAATCAATGGTTCTCGCTCCGCGCCGCCTTCGACCCGACGCGCATGATCTTGGGGGGAGCGAGCGCCGACCGCCTTGTCCCGGACGGCGCCACCGCCGAGGAATTTTACGCGACGCCCATCGCGGTCGAGGACGGCCTGTGCGAGCCCGGCGACGCGCAGTGCGGACTGTCCGAGCGGCTCGCGCTCGCCGTGACGTGGCTCGAGGTCACGATCGAGGTGTTCGACGGCCAGCACGGGTCGCTCGACAACCTCCCGGGCAGCTACAGGGTGTGGCTCGAGAACGCCGAACGCGCGGTCGAACCCGGGATGTGCGACGACAACCCGCCGGCGTGGTTCCAGGCGCTGATGGAGATGCACATCGGACCGTAGCGCGGCCCGGGCGAAGCGCGCACCGACTGCCTGTTCCACGCCCCGATCGACGACGCGAGCTCCATGCGATCACCGATATGTTCGCCGCAATTGGCCAGCGGCGCGAACGGCGACCGATTCGCTCACCACCCCTCGTCCACGCGCTCGCGGAACAGCTGCAGCAGCGCGAGCTCGTCGGCCGCGAGCTCGCCGACCGGCGCCGACTCGAGCGCCTCGCGCACCGCCCACCCATCGCCGGAGAACAGCCGCGAACGATCTTCCATCACCACCAGCCAGCGGCGCGCCGCTGGGGCCAGCGGCCGCTCGAGCAGGCAGAGCAGCGCCCCCACGGCCTGGGAATCCTCGAGCTGGAACGGCTCCACGTGCTCCGTCGCCAGCACCTCGGCGATCGGCTGCAGCGCCTCCCACGGAGCTCTGCGGCCCGCTGTCGCCAGCGCCGACAGCACCGCCGACCACCGCGACAGCGCGGTCTCCATCGCCGCCGACACCTCTGACCACGACAGCCGCGCCGAGACAGCATCCCTCGCCGCTCCGACCGCCGCCGCGAGCAGGGACGCGTGGTGCTCCGAGCGGGCCCAGCGCTCCAGCATCTCCTCGTCCAGCTCGGCCAGCGCGATCGCCTGCACCTCGGATGACGCGAGGTCATGACGGCTCAGCTCCCGCGCCGCCAGCAGGCGCAAGGTCCGGTGCGGCGCCTGCAACAGCCGCGACAGCCCCGCGCTCAGCGTCGCCGCCACCTCCTCGCCGGCGAGCAGGAGCACCAGCGCCGCATCCTCGTCGCTGGCGGGCGTCACCACGCCTTCGCTACAGGCGCCCGCGAACCGCCGCAGCAGCACCTCGACCTCGCCCCCATCCGCCAGCGCCGCATTCACCTGCCCCAAAAGCCAGGCTCCCGCCGCCGGCGAGTACGGCGGCCCGAGCAGCTCCGTCACCGCCCCGGCGTCGCCCGCGGCCGCCAGCGGCGCCAACATCTCGAACGAGTAGCTGCGGCCCGCCTCGACCAGCGCCCGCACGATCGCCTCGCGCCCGCGCTCCCACGACGTCAGCGCCTCGATCAGCGCCGCGTGGTCGGCCGACCGCGCCCAGCGCGACAGCATCGAGCGCTGCAGCGCCGCGTTGGCCTCGACCTCGACCGCGCGACGGAGCACCGGCGGCACCGCTTCGCCCAGCTCGAACAGGCGGTCGCTCGCGCGAGCGCGCGTCGCCACATCGGCCGCCGAGAGCCGCAGCTCGAGCTCGGCCGCCAGCGCGTCCCAGGCGAACCGGGGGTTCGCCTCGACCAGCTCGAACACCAGCTCGGGCTCCTCCGCCGCGGCCGCGCGCACGCGCAACATCGCCGGCACCGGCGAGGGCGCCACGCGGATCAGCCAGCCCAGCGCCTCGCGCCGGATCGCCGGCTCCGGGTCGAACTGGGCCACCGCCTCGAGCAGCTCCACCTCGCGCGCCGCCGCGAAGTTGAGCAGGAGCAGCCGCCGATGACCCGCGTCGGGCCCGCCCGCGCCGATCGTCGTCAACGCCTGCCCGCGCGTCATCAGCCGCCAGCACGCCAGCGCCCGGTCCTCCGCTGCCCCGTCCTGCGCCGCCGCCCGCAGCGTCGCGTCGTCGATCGCCGCCGTGTCGGCGTACGAGGCGAACCGCCGCCCGGTCACCTCGACCCCCTCGCGGCCGCGAACAACCTGTCCCTCCGCCCAGCCCCGAGAAATCGCCCGAACTTCGCCAAATCCATCACCCCGACCTATGACATGTCCATTCGGACATCTCGCAACCGCACCGCCTCGAGTCGCCGCATCTCACTCCATGTCGTGCCCGGCCCTCACCGCCGCTCCTCGGCGCCCGGGCGATCGACCTGTCCCTCCGGCCATCTCGCACCGCCCCGGCGACGGAGCCCTCGACGCCCGGGCGATCGACCTGTCCCTCCGGCCATCTCGCACCCGCCCCGGCGACGGAGCCTTCGACGCCCGGGTGATCGACCTGTCCCTCCGGCCATCTCGTCCCCGCACCGCCGCCCCTCGGCGCCCGCGGGAACGACCTGACCCACAAGACATCTCGTCCCTCGCGCGCCGATTCATGTCGCGTGCGACGCAAGCCGCTCCGTACCGCGGCGAATGCTAACACAGCCGCGCGGCTCGCCGCCCCTCGTCGTTCGCGCCAATCTTCCAACAATTTGCAGATCTGTCTCGAGGGACATCTCTTTGCGCGCACACCGACTCGCGGCGCTGGGGTCTAGTGCCCACGCAGGCGCGCGCGGATCCGTCCGATCGGCCTTGGTTCGGCGCCTGGGTGGCTTACGATCTCGCACCCATCGCACCCCGCGATCGTGCGCGCCGCGCCGTGGGCGCTCGTGATAGATTGACGACGCTCCGGCCTGCCGCCGCACCGGGCGCCGGTCACCGCGGGAGCGAGCCTCGTGTACTTCCGTGTCGTCCAGCAGTCGCGCGACGCTCTCGCGTTCCAGGTCGTCCTCGAGGGCGAGCGCGTCGGCCTGACCAGCGTCGAGTTCCGCGACCAGACGGCGGTGCAGCGCGCGATCGAGGCCGTCATCGCCAGCTTGCGCGAGGGCGTCGACGCCTCCTTGCAGGTCGACGGCGACAGCTATCACTTCACCCTGCGCGGCGAGGACGGCGGCCTCCTGGCCCGCGGCAACGCCTACGCCAGCCCGGCCCAGGCCGACGCCGGCCTCGCCGAGCTGCAGCACTGGGCCGGCACCGTCGAGCGGTTCCGCGTCGTCAACCTCGCGCGCCCGCAGAAGAGCGGCGCCAGGCCCGTCGACACGATCCAGGTCGCAGTGCGCTACGACCTCGAGGCGTGCAGTCGGGCCAAGAAGTCCGGCCTCGAGCTGCTGAACCGCGCCAGCGACGGCCTCTTCACCGCCCACGTCCACGGCGAGCGCGGCGAGGTCCTGCTCTACTTGCGGGGCTTCACCACCCGGTTCGCGCGCGACGAGCAGGTCGAGTCGGTCCTCGTCGCCGCCGCCGACCCGCGGCGCTACGATCGGCGCGAGGCCGAGGGCCGGCGGTACTTCGTGCTGACTGCCCGCAACGGCCGGGAGATCGCGCGCAGCCCCTGGCTGGCGAGCGAGGTCGAGTGCGACGCCGCGATCGCCCAGCTCGTGCAACTCGCGCCGGGCGAGGCGAAGGAGTACGTGGCCGCCCGCACCCGGCGCAAGGTCGCGGAATCGGGCTACGACCTCACCCGCAGATCGACCTCGGGAGTCGCCGGATTCGAGGCCTTCCGCGCCGACGACGGCCATCACTACTTCCACTTCAACGACGAGCGCGGCGAGGTCCTCCTCTTCAGCCACGGCTACAGCACCCCCAAGGCCCGCGATCACGGCATTCGCAGCCTCCTCAAGGGGGCCGGCGACCCGGTGTGTTACCGCGTCGCCGCCGACGAGCTGCGCTTCGCCATCTCCGCCGTCAACGGCCGCGAGCTGGCCCGCAGCCGCCTGTTCGGCAGCCGCGCCGCCCTCGACCGCGCGATCGCGTGGATCCGCAGCGACATCGTCCAGTTCGGCCGCAAGTACGGCATTCGCCTGTGGGAGTCCTCGTTCATCGAGCTCCCGCACGAGCTCGCCGGCAGCGACGGCAGCGCCCCCTCGCAGGACCCGGACGAGCTCGCCCGCCAGGCCCTCGACGCCTCGGGCGACGCCACCCTCTCGCGCCTCGCCGCGCCGGCGCCCGCCCCTGCCCCGAACGCGTCCTCCCGACAATCGCCCGGCGCGCGCCCCGACGCCACCGCGCCCTCGCCCGAATCCCCACGCCAGGATTCCGCCCGCGACGCTCATTCCTCCACCCTCGCCCCGCGCCCGGATTCTCCGCCGCCCGACGCCTCTCCCTCCAATCTCGCCCCGCGCCCCGACTCCCCGTCCGCGCCCGACGCCCCTCCCTCCAATCTCCCCGCGCGCCCCGATTCCCCGTCCGCGCCCGACGCCTCTCCCCCCAATCTCCCCGCGCGCCCCGATTCCCCGTCCGCGCCCGACGCCTCTCCCTCCAATCTCGCCTCGCGCCCCGATTCCCCGTCCGCGCCCGACGCCTCTCCCTCCAATCTCCCCGCGCGCCCCGATTCCCCGTCCGCGCCCGACGCCTCTCCCTCCAATCTCCCCGCGCGCCTCGATTCCCCGCACTCGTCCGCCCCCGACGCCCTTCCGTCCGATCTCCACTCGCCTTCGGATTCTCCGCGCAGCGTCTCTCCCTCCAATCTCGCCTCGCCTCCGAAGTCCTCGCACCCATCTTCGCCCGCCGTCCCGCTCTCCCATCTCGCCTCGCCCTCCGATTCTCCGCCCCTCTCTTCCAGCGACGCCTCCGCCCTTCCCTCCAATCTCGCCTCCCAGCCAGATCCTCCGCGGCCCCGTTCCAGCGACGCCTCCGGGCCCGTCGCCCATTCGTCCGACCTCTCTTCCCCGGAAGCCGCCGACCTCTCGCGCGTCCCCGAGCCTCATTCCCCCGGTTCGGTCGACCACACGCCGTCCCTCCATTCCCCCGGTTCGGTCGACCCCGTAGGCGCCCTCCATTCCCTCGATTCCGCCCCTCTCGCATCCTCCCGCCAATCTCCCGACTCCGTCGCCCCCTCCCTCCATTCCCCCGATTCGGTCGACCCCGCGGGTTCGATTGACCCCACCCTCTCCCTCCATTCTTCCGGCTCGGTCGGCCCCGCAGACTCTCTCCATTCTCCCGCCACCGATCCGCGCCATCCTCTCGCTCCCGTCGCGGTTCCCTCCGAACCGCAAGACCCGGCCTCGGCGACCCTCTCGCCTGCTCTCACCCTCGACGCGGCCGTCCGTCCTGAAGGAGCCGGGCCGCTCCGCGAAGACGTCGACGCCATTGAGCTCCCCGAGCTCCAGCTCTTCGATCCCTCGCCGCGGCGGAGCGACTCCCTGCCACGCCCGCCAGCCGCCGATCCGGACCCGCCCAGCGGCCCCTTCTCCGCCCGCGAGCTCGACGACGCCCTCGCCCCGCTCACCGCCCTCGAGTTCGACGACGCGGCCCCGATCGCGATCGACCCTGAAGACTCTGCGACCTTCGCCGCCGCGTCCGTGCACGCGCTCCCGCACGTCCCGCTCGCCGACGAGGACTCGCTGACGATCGAGCTCGGCTCCACCGACCTCTCGACCTTCGCTCCCGCCTCGCCGCATCATCCCCCGCCTCCGCTCCCCGTCGAACCCCCGACAATTCGCGCTGCGCACGAGTCGGAGCCCCCGCCGCGCTCCGTCCCCGAGCACCCCCATTCCCTCGATCTCTCGCTCTCTCACCCGCCGCAACGCCCCGACGTCTCACCGCACTCCCCCCTCGATCCCTCCCATTCCCACGGCTCGCACTCCACCTCCGAGCCCACTCATCCCCTCGACCTCTCGCTCCCTCACCCGCCGCAACACCCCGACGTCTCGCTGCAATCCCCCCCTTATCGCCCGCATCCCCTCGACCTCTCGCTCGCTCGCCCGCAAGGCCCCGAGCCCCGGCAGCCCGCCGGCCCCGTGCGTCCGCGGCCTCCCCCCCATCCGCGAGCCGTCGCCACCTTCCCGCCCCCGTTCACGCCGACGCCGATCGAAGAGCCCGAGGTCGCCACATCCGTCCAATCCGAGGATTCGCTGACGATCGAGCTCGACTCTCCCGACGCCTCGACCTTCGCCGCCGCGGAGAGCATGCGCGCCGCCTCCATCCTCGAGACCCCACCCGACGGCGAGCAAGACCCCTCGCAATCCCTCGTCCTCGTCGAGGCCGCGCCCTTCACCGAGGCCGCCGTCATCCTCGGCTCCGGCCCCGCATCGATCGAAACCACAGTCGACGAGCCACGCCCACGCGCCACACCCGACATGTCCTCGCGCAGCCACGAGGACTCGCTGACCCTCGCCCTCGACGCCCTCGAAGCACCGACCGCGCCCCTCGAAGCACTCGCCGTCCCCGCTTCATCATCGTCCCCCGACGCCGACACACCGCCCCCGGTCCAGTCGAGCCCGGCCGACGGCCCCGCTCACTCCCAACCTCCGCCCCCGGCCACCACGGCATCACTCACCGGCCGCGGCGACGCACCACTCCTCGCGTCCCTCGCCAGCGAATCACCGCGCCTCCGCGACGCGGCTACCCTCTCTTCCTCGCCCGAAGCCCGCGAAGACTCCCTGACGCGAGCCCTCGACGCACTCGACCTCGCGTCCGCCTCCCAGCCTCCGAGCGCCGGCACCGTTCGATCCGCCGACCTCCCGTCCCGGGCGGCGGAAGCCCGCGACGACTCGCCCCTCCGCGAGCCTCTCGCTCCATCACCCGACCCTGTCTCGCCGCTCCAGGCGCGCGAAGACTCGCTGACGCGAGCACTCGACACTCTCGACGTCTCGCCCACCGAGCCTGCTTCCGCCGGCACCGACGTCACGCTCGACCTCCCGTCTCCTTCGACGGGACCCCGCGAAGAGTCGCGACCTCACCTCACTCCGTCACGCGACCACACCTCCTCGCTCTCGCGCCGCGAAGACTCCCTGACGCGAGCCCTCGATGCACTCGACGTCTCGTCCCCCGAGGCTCCGTCCGCCCCCGATCACCCGCCGCGCGAACCCGAAAGCAGCGCCGACTCGCAATCCCTCGAGTCCCTCGCTCCGGCCCCCGACTCGACGAACGCCCGCGAGGCCTCGCAACCGCACCGAGCGCCGTCCCCCCACCTCTCCGCGCCGCTCCTCCGCCGCGACGACTCGCCGGAAGATCACCTCACTCCGGCACCCGGCCCCAACGCGCCGCGTCTCCGCCCCGAGGACTCCCTGACGCGAGCCCTCGACGCACTCGACGTCTCGTCCCCCTCCGAGGCCACGCCCGCCGACACCGCCGCGCGCCTCGACCTTCCAGCCCATCCTCGACCCCACGCGCCCCAAGCCGCCGAAGCCTCGTTGCCCTTCTCGGCCGACCCGCCGAACTACGCCATCGAGGACCTCGCCCCGCAGCCCGGCGATTCTCTCACCTCGCTGGCCGCCATCGCGGCCCAGGACTCGGGCGGCTTCTCGGCCCCCTCGCGGTCCATCGATCCCGGCGATTCGCTCACTGCCGCGATCGACGGCCTGCAGGCGCCCGAAATCACCGACCACGACCCCGCGGATTCCCTCTCCGCCATCGCTCGCCTGCAATCGCCCGCCCATCCCCGCGCCTCCGGCGATGCTCGCTCCGCCGAGAACGCCGCCAGCGATTCCTCCGCCGCCCCGCAATCACCCGACCTCGACCACGGCGATTCGCTCACTGCCGCAATCGACGGCCTGAAGGCGCCCGAAATCACCGACCAAGACCCCGCGGATTCCCTCTTCGCCATCGCTCGCCTGCAATCACCCACCCATCCCCGCGCCTCCGGCGATGCTCGCTCCGCCGAAAACGCCGCCAGCGATTCCTCCGCCGCCCCGCAATCACCCGACCTCGACCACGGCGACGTCATCACCGCCCTGCAATCGCGCGACCTCACTCCTCCCCGCCTGGACTCCGGCGACTCCCTCTCCGCCATCGCCCAGCTCGAAGACGACTCTCCATCCCGCGACCTCTCCGCGACCCCCGGCGACTCCCTCTCCGCCATCGCCCAGCTCGAAGACGACTCCCCATCCCGCGACCTCTCCGCGACCCCCGGCGACTCCCTCTCCGCCATCGCCCAGCTCGTAGACGACTCCCCATCCCACGACCTCTCCGCGGCCCCCGGCGATTCCCTCTCCACCCTCGCCGGCCGCGATTCGCACTACTCCGAATCACCCGACCTCTCCCCGGACCCCGACGATTCCCTCTCCACCCTCGTCGGCCGCGATTCGCACTACTCCGAATCACCCGACCTCTCCGCGCCCCCCGGCGATTCCACCCTCGTCGGCCGCGATTCGCACCACTCCGAATCACCCGACCTCTCTCCGGACCCCGGCGATTCCCTCTCCACCCTCGCCGACCGCGATTCGCACTACTCCGAATCACCCGACCTCTCCGCGCCCCCCGGCAATTCCCTCTCCGCCCTCGCCGACCGCGAGCCCCGAGCTTCCGGCGTCCGCCCGTCTCCTGGAGCGCGCGTCGACCTCCACCGCTCGCCGCCGCTCCGCGAGCCCGCACCGGTGCCCGATCCCGCCGATTCGCTCACGGACCTCGCCGTCCTCGATCCGCAGGACTCCGGCAGCGCCCCTGTCTCGATCGACCCTGGCGATTCGCTCAATCCCCTCACTGCCCGCGATCCGCAGGACCCCGGCGACGCCCCCGCGTCTCACCGCGTCGACCCCGCCGATTCGCTCAATGCCCTCACTGCCCGCGATCCGCAGGACCCCGGCGACGCCCCCGCGTCTCACCGCGTCGACCCCGCCGATTCGCTCAATGCCCTCACTGCCCGCGATCCGCAGGACCCCGGCGACGTCTCCGCGTCTCCCCGCGTCGACCCTGCCGATTCGCTGACCGCACTCGCCATCCTCGATCCACCGGATTCGATCGGCCCGCCGCGACGGCGGACGGAGCGGTGGGCGCCCGTCTTCCTTACCCGCGAGCGTTCGGGACCTTCGCAGGCCCCCTCTCCCGCCGAATCGCTCACCTCCCTGGCCGTCCTCGAGCCCGACGACGACGACGCGCCGCGACCTCCTCCCATCGCCTCCCGCGACTCCCGGCCTTTCCCGCTCGTCGACGACGACGACGACGCCGACGATACGGACCTGTCCGCCACCGATCCGGCCGCTCCGCCGGAGCCCATCGCCGAATCGATCCTCGCCGCGCCCCAGCCCGAGCAATCGAGTCGGAGTGATTCTGCACATAGCTCCTCCGATCCGCCCGTGCTGGTCCAGCCGCCGCTGCTGTCGCCGCTCGAGGACGCCGCGCCGCTCTATCGATTGAGCGCACCGCCGCTGCCCGTCCACGCCGGCCCGCTGATCTCCGAGGTCGCGCCCGCCGAGCCTGCGCCCGCCGCCACCGCGCCGCACGGCGACGACGCAGTCGCCGACGATTCCGCCCCGTCCCGCGCCTCCGGCCCGCGCCAGTCCGCCTCGCGCCCCGAATCGCGGCCCACCGCCCGTCAGCCCCCGCGCCCGCCCTCGGCCGGCTCCTCGCGCCCCCGCTCCGAGCCCTCGACGGCCGCCGAGCCCAGCCGCGCCCCCTCCGGTCATTCACCGCCGGCGCGCGAACCCTCCGGCGGTGCTCCGCGCGCCGTCGGGTCCGCACATTCTCAACCCCCTCACGCGCCGACCGACACGTCCCGCCGCCGCTCCGCGCCGTTTAGCGAGCCGCCGCGCCCCCACATCCCCTCCAACGAATCCTCCCGCCCTCACCCCGCCGCGTCTCCCTCCTCATCGCCGCTCGCTCCCACCGGCGATTCCTCCCGCCCTCACCCCGCCGCGTCTCTCCCCTCATCCCCGCTCGCTACCACCGGCGATTCCTCCCGCCCTCACCCCGCCGCGTCTCTCCCCTCATCCCCGCTCGCTACCACCGGCGATTCCTCCCGCCCTCACCCCGCCGCGCCTCTCCCCTCATCCCCGCTCGCTCCCACCGGCGATTCCTCCCGCCCTCACCCCGCCGCGTCTCTTCCCTCATCGCCGCGCCCCCACACCCCCTCCGGCGATTCCTCCCGCCCTCTCCCCGCCGCGTCTCCCCCCTCGGCACCGCTCGCTCACGCCCGCTCGGGCGATTCCTCCCGCCCCCACGCCGACGCTCTCGAACCGCTCACTGCTCCCGGGCTCTCCAGCGAATCGTCCCATCCGGCGGCGCCCTCCCGCGCTCACGAATCCTCCGCCCCCCGTTCGCAGGAATCCTCTCTGTCCCCCGGCGGATCTCTCACGCCTCCCGACGATTCATCCAACCGCGCCTCTGCCGGCGAACCTCCTCCCACCGAGCCCACGCGAGCCCCTCACCAGCCCGCTGAGGCCCCCGCCGGCCGCGACGAATCCACGCCAGCCGTCGCCCTCGACGAATCATTCCCTGCCCGCAGCTCGGCCCCGCACTTCGCCTCGAGCCTCCCCGCCGCCGCGTCCGCCATCACCGCCTCACCGCTCCCCGATCCCGCACGAGTCGCTCCCCCGGCCGCGTGGATCCCCCCGCACCGCCCTGCCTCCGGCTCCGGCTTCATTCCGCCGATCACCAATCCGTACCCGCGACCCTTCATTCCGCCCGGCACCCTCGCCGCCCTCGGTCTGGCCAGTCGCCCCGGCTCCGCCAATGCTGCCAGCACGAGCCCCGCTCCCGGCACCAGTCTCGTCGCCGGCACGAGCGCTCCCAGCACCAGCCCTGCTCCCGACACGAGCCCCGGCGCCCCGCTCCTCACCCCGGAGCCGCCGCCCCCCGCCCCGTTCCTCGATCCGCCCGTCTCGGGGCCCGTCTCGCCCTTCGACGCCACTCTGCTGCCCGACCTCGGCCTGCTCGTCGCGCGCGATCTCGGCGGCGACCTCCCGCGCGCCGAGGCGCCCGCGCTCGTGCCCGAGCTCGACATCCTGCTGCGTGACACCATCGCCGGCCCGCGCAAGCGCGAGGGGTCGGCCCCGCTGTTCGCCGCGCGCCGCGAGCCCTCGAGCACCCACGCCGTCCCCACCTTGCTCGCCCGCCGCGAGCCCTCGAGCGCTCAATCGTCGCCTGCGCTGGTCCCTGCGCTCGACCTCCTCGAGCTCGAATCGCCGAGCGGTCCCAAGCCGCGGCGCTCCCTCCCCAACCTCATCCCCGGGCCCGGCGCCCCCGTCACCGTCATCCTCGACCGGCCGCTCGCCGACCCTCCTCTGCGGCGCTCCCTCCCCAACCTCATCCCCGAGCCCGGCGCGTCCCTCCCGCCGCTCTCGCTCGTCGAGTCCGCGCGCCGCGAACCGCCCGCCAGCGAGCCGCCTGTCCCGAAGGACATCTCTCAATCCGCTCCGGCCGCCTCGCCGCCGATCCCGCTCCACGACCTCCCCACCCTCGTGCAGGTCGGCCTCGCGGTCACCCAGCCGGCTCCCGTCAAGCCCGCGGACGCGCCCGTCCCTCCGACCAAGGTCCCCCTCACGATCCCCCGCCTGCCGCCGATCCGCATGGCCCCCAGCGCCCGCGATCGCTGGCTGAGGGTCGGCGTCGTGCTCGCGGCGCTGGTCTTCCTCGGCGCGGTCGCCTCGCGCCTGAATCGCAGCAGCGAGCCGGCCTCCGAGGTCGCCGAGCGAGCGAGCGACGAATCACTCGACCGCGTCGAGCCCCCGCCCGTCGAGCCCCCGCCCGCCGAGCCTCCGCCTGCGGTCATTCCTCCGTCGCCCGCGCCGCCCCTGGCCGGCGCCGCCCTCGATTGCCCCGAGTCTGCCGATCCCGCGATCGGCCTCATGGTCACCCCATTCGCCCCGCTCGCCGGCCAGCCGCTCCGGATCGTCGCCGCCACCCTCGCCGACGACGTCCCGCTCGCCCTGCACCTCCTCGCCGGCGACGCCCCCGCGCAGCCCCTCGACGCCCACGTCCACCCCGGCACCCCGTCTTCGGTCATCGCCGACTTCACCCCCGCGAGCGCCGGCGAGGTCACCTTCGCCGTCGTCCGCGACGGCGCCGCCATCACCTGCCTCAAAGTACAGGTCCTCGGCGAGCCGCCGCAGCGCCCCCCGTTCGCCGCCAAGGGCCGGGCCTGGCCCGTCGAGCGGGCCTGGACCGCCGGCGAGGAGGCGCTCTACAGCGCCTGGGTGCGCCAGCTGTTCTCCGCGTCACCTGACCCGAAGGCCAGCATCGAGCGCCTCGACGTCGCCACCGGAGATCCCGCTCGCAACTTCCTCCACGACGCGCTCGGCCTGCAGGAAGATCGCGCCGACAACCCGGTCGGCCTGCGGCTGAAGCCCGACGGCGCCGACCTCCCCTACTTCGTGCGCGCCTACTGGTCGTGGAAGCGCCGGCTCCCGTTCGCCTATCGCAAGTGCCAGCGAGGCGGCGACGGCAAGCCCCCGCGCTGCGGCGACGCCCGCACCAACCTGGACCCCGGCCCCGGCTTCACCATGCCCGCCACCGAGCTCGCGCGGGCCCAGCGGTTCTTCTTCCGCAACCTCGGCTGGGGCGTCCACGCCGGCAACGCGCGCACCGCCGTCGGCGACTCCACCTCCGACCTCTACCCCGTGCGCCTCGATCACCGCGGCCTGCGTCCGGGCGCCGTCTATGCCGACCCGTACGGCCACGTCTTCCTGCTCGTCGACCTCGTGCCCGCGCAGGACGGCGAGCCGGGCGCGCTGCTGGCCGTCGACGGCGAGCCCGACGGCCAGATCGTCCGCCGCGAGTTCTGGGAGGGCCTGTTCCTGTGGAGCACCGAGCCCGCGCTCGGCGGCGTCGGCTTCAAGCAATTCCGCCCGGTCGTGCGCCAGGCCGGCGGCGGCCTCGCCCAGCTGAGCGACGCCGCGATCGCGGCCGCACCTGACCTCGGGGACATCTGGACCGCCCCCGGCGAATTGGCGGGCACCGCCTTCTACGACGCGGTCATCGCCCTCGTCGAGCCGCCGCCGTGGGACGCCTCGCAGCGGCAGCGCGAGGCGGTCGCCGCCTTCGCCGAGCTCGCGCGCAGCCGCGTCGAGCCGATCGCCCGCGCCGCCGAGTTCGCCCGCGACCGCCAGCGAGCGATCGCCATGCCGAAGGGCTGGGAGGTGTTCGAGGCCACCGGCGCGTGGGAGAGCCACTCGACCCCCGGCCGCGACCTCCGCCTGCTCATCGCCCTCGACGTCGTCCGCGGCCTGCCCGACCGCGTGCGCGCGCGGCCCAACCTGTACGCCACCGACGGCGACCCCGAGGCCCGCGCCCGCGCCCTCGCCGACGAGCTCGACGTCCTCCTCCGCGACCCCCGGCACGCGATCACCTACACCCGCAGCGACGGCAGCGAGTGGACCCTCGGCCTGCGCGACCTCGTCGACCGCGAGGCCGCGCTCGAGCTCGCCTACAACCCCAACGACTGCCCCGAGCTGCGCTGGGGCGCCCCCGAGGGCAGCGACGAGCTGTCCACGTGCAGCTTCCGCGCGCCCGAAGACCAACGCGCGCGCATGGAGGCCTACCGCGGCTGGCTGCACCAGCGCCGCCCGCCCGCCCGCGGCGACAAGTCGCCCTGAGCGGCGTCGACCGGGCGCAGCGCCGCTCGACCCGCCATGTCCCTCAAGACATGTCCTTGAGGGCATGTCCATGAGGACACACGCACGGGAGTACTTCTACGAGGCGCTCGGCTCGGAGCCGCAGCTCGCCGAGCACGCGCTGTCGCGCGGGCGGTCCGCCGAGCGCGTCGACTCCGATCCACGGCGGCCTGTCGCTCGGCGGCCGGCGCACCTCCGCGGTCATCGCCGCACGACGCCGATCAGGGTGTAGCCGCCGGAGGTGTCGGAGCATTCGACCGCGGACACCGCCGAGTAATGGGCGGCGACCCAGACATCGTAGGCGCCGAGCTGGGCGTGGGTGCGGGCGGGAATATCCGCGCTGAGCCCGTCGAGGGTGATGCGCGCGCTCTGATGCTCGACCATGGAACAGAACCCGCACTCGGGTTCGCAGGTGAGCGCTCCGTCCTCGAGCCCGAACGGCGCGAATGGCTCGATCTCCCAGTCGCCCGAGACGGCGCCGGCGAGCAGCGTCGTGCCCGTCGACAGGCGGAACATCCGCTGCGAGTCCGCCCACCCGAACTGCGTGTATTCGAGGGTGACGACGGCGCCGACGCCGAGCGCCGCGAGGTCGGGGGCCGGGTGCGCCGCGAACGTGAGCACGGGCGCCGGCTCGACCACGACGTCGCCGTCGAGGCAGGCCAGGGTCAGCGCGGCGCCGCCGTCGGTCGGGGTGACGACAGTGATCGTACACTCCCACGACACCGAGAATTCATCGACCAGCACGGAGCTGAGCCAGAAGTCCAGCGCGGCGGGGTCGGGCGGAGAGCACACCGGGTCGTCGACGGGCGGCGGTAACGCGTCGCACCAGAACAGCTCGATGCAGCAGTTCTTGCCGACCGCGCACAGCTTTCGTGGCGCATAGCGGGTCTCGCGGAGACCGACATCCTCATCCGGGTACTCGAACGTGACGATGACATCGTCGCCGTCGGCGCGGATCGTGATCGATTTGGCCGTCCCGTACCCCCACTCGAACGTGGGGTCGTCCGAAACGACGCGGATCTCCGCGCCGTCACCGACCGGCTCCCAGGTGTGGTTCCACGGCTTCGGTTCGCCCTCGCAGCTGTGAACCCACAGCGTCAGCGTGCCGTCGGGCCGGATCTCGAGGTTGCTGACGCCGGAGAAGGGCCCCTCTTGCTCCTCGCCGACGGCGTGACTGGCGTCGTGATACTCGCCGAAGAGCCGCTCCGGCCCGTCCGCGATCCCGGTGGTCGTCGGTGAGTCCGTGCTCGTGGAGGCCGTCGGCGAGCCCCCGCTCGTGGAGGTCGAAGCCTCGGTCGCTCCATCGGGCACGGGGCGCGGCGCGCACGCGAGCGCCAGGAGAGGGACGACGAACCCGCGCCGCATGCGACGACGATGCGCGAGGGACGTGCGGATCGCAAGCGCCCGTCCGGTCCACCGTGCGCTGGCGCGAGCGCGCCACGACCGCTGAGAAAACCCATCCCTCCAGTCCCACTGGCTGACCCCGTCGAGGCCGTGCCCGTCACGCGCCTTCACGCACTCCAGGAAACTCTGCGGCGAGCTGGAACGCGACGAAGCGCGTGGCCTCGTGGCAGCTGATGCCGGAGGCATGTGGCGCCTCCATCGGCCGCCGCCGCGACGCGAACACGTACGCTGGGCCCGCGCGCCCGCTCTCGCGCTGCATCCAGCGATTTCGCCGCCTCGTGCGAATCCGCCCGGACCATTCAATATGCACACCGTTCCGCCTCGCGCGTCCGCGCCCGCGGGCGCGAGCTTCCATCGCCCGGGCCTTCCTGGCACCTTGAAAGCGCCTGCAGGAGGCCGCCGTGTTCGACTCTGTCGTCCTCGACATCGCCATCGGACTGATCTTCGTGTTCCTCGCCACCAGCCTGGCCATCACCGCGGGCAACGAGCTGCTGGCCTCGCTGTTCAAGTGGCGCGCCAAGGACCTCGCGGCGGGTCTGCGGCTGCTCGTCGGCAAGGAGGACGGCGCCGGGCAGGCCAGCCAGCCCGACATCACCCGCGCCCTGTATCAGCACCCGCTGCTGCGGGGTCTCCACGGCGACGCTGCCACCGGCGGCGACAGCAAGGCTCCCTCGTACATCCCGCCACGGATGTTCGCCATGGCGCTCCTCGACATCGCCTTGCGTCCGGCCGACGGCACCGGCCAGCTCGTCGCCGGCAACATCGCCGAGATGCGGGCGCAGATCGAGACGAAGCGCGGCGAGCTCGGCAATCGCGTCACCGACACCCTGCTCACATTCGTCAATCACGTCGAGGTCGACGCGCGCGCCGGCGTCGACAAGCTCGGCCGGCTGCAGCGCGACGTCGAGGCCTGGTTCAACGCCGGCATGGGCCGCGTCAGCGAGGTCTACCGCCGGCGCGCCCAGCTGTGGAGCAGCCTCCTGGCCATCTTCTTCGTCGCCGCCCTCAACCTCGACGCCATCCGGATCACCCGCTCCCTGGCCAACGACCCCGTCCTCCGCGCCTCGCTCATCGCCCAGGCGACCGAGGCCGTCAAGCAGGAGGACCCGTCCGCGCGCCTCACCCAGGCCGCCACGCCGCCCGCCGAGGACCCGAACAAGGCCCTGCCCACCCCTCCCGCCGAGACCGCGCCCTCCGCCACCGCCGGCGCGCTGCGGCAATTGCAGACCGACATCAGTACCATCAATCAATTGGGCATCCCTGTCGGCTGGGAGGACAACCCGCCCCAGCCGGGCGTGTGGTGGTGGGTCAACAAGGTCCTCGGCCTGCTGCTCACCGGCCTCGCCGCCTCGCTCGGCGCCCCGTTCTGGTTCGACGTCCTCAAGAAGGTCAGCAGCCTGCGCGCAGCCGGTCGCATGCCGCCCCCGCCCGACACCTCGAACGCGCCCCGCGACCAGCCCGGCCCCGCCTGAACCGGCCCCGAGGCTGGTTGTGACCCGGCCGCGCCGCGCGGTAAAACCAAGGGCCATGTCGCCTCTCACCTGCTCGCGGCGCCGCCTGTCCCTGCTCGCAATCGTGCTGACCGGCTGCCCGCCCGTCTACACCCCGGGCACCACCGCCGACACCTCCACGACCGGCACCGGCACCGGCCCCGGCACCACCGAGCCCGTCGAGCCGACCGGCCCGGGTACCAGCATTGGCACCACCACGGTCGACACCACGACCACCACCACCGGCGCAGTCGACACCACCACGGGCGAGCCCGCGACCACCGGCGAGCCCGCGACCACGACCACCACGAGCGAGACCACCACCACCGGCACCACGGGCGAGCCGGACCCGGGCCTGATGGGCGAATGGGGCCACGCCTGTGAATCCGACGACGAGTGCGCCGCGATCCTCGGCGACAAGGGCGTGTGCCTCACCGACGTCCTCGGGGCCTATGCCTTGCCCGGCGGCTATTGCACCAAGGAGTGCACCCTCCCCGCCATGACCGCCTACGACCCCGGCAACCCCTCCTGCGCCCCCGACGCGATGTGCATCGGCGCCTCCGGCTACTTCGAGGCCTGCGCCGTCGAATGCACCGACGCCAGCGACTGCCCGCGCGAGGGCTACGAGTGCCGCCTGCTGCCCGTGATCGGCCAACCCGGCGACCCGATGTTCTGCCTGATGACCGACGAATACATGCTGTGAGCCCACCTGCGCGCATGTCCTTGCGGACATGTCGCCCACCGCGGCCCCTCTCGACTTACGAGCTCTCCCCCGTGTCTTCGCGCAGCCACGTATCCTCGTTCGGCAGCAGGCCCGCGAGGGTCAACCACAGGAGTCGCTGCTCGGCCGCGAGGCCGGCCGCGAGGCAGGCCCCCGGTGGGATGCTCTCGCCGACGAGCGTGGGCGAGACCCACGCCCGGGCGCTCTCGAAGACGCGGCCTCCGTGCCCGCCCCGGCGACGTCCTCGACGGCCACAAGGTGGACGCCCGCCGTCCTCCCTCGCCGCCGCGCGCGACCTGTGCCACCATCGCCGCCCCGCCATGTCCGCCGCGTTCGACCGCGTCGTCGTCCTCGACTTCGAAGCGACCTGTCAGCCGGGCGTCCCGCCGAGCCCGCAGGAGGTGATCGAGTTCCCGTCGGTGCTCGTGTCCCTGCGGGACCGCGCGGTCCTCGACAGCTTCGGCACCTTCGTCCGCCCGGTCCACCACCCCGCGCTCAGCGCCTTCTGCACCGAGCTCACCACCATCCGCCAGGAGGACGTCGACGCCGCCCCGGTGTTCGCCGACGTCCTGGCCGCCCATCGCGCCTGGCTCGAGGGACATGACCTCTTCGACAGCCAGGGCCGCGAGCGCTTCGCCTTCGTCACCTGCGGCGACTGGGACCTGCAGACCATGCTGCCGGTCCAGTGCGCCGCCTCCGGCATCCCGATCGACGCCCTGCCGCGCGCCTATCGCCGGTGGATCAACATCAAAAAGGTCTTCCTCGACGCCATGAAGAAGGCCAAGACCACCGGCATGCCGGCCATGCTGCAGGCCCTCGGCCTCGACCTGGAGGGCACCCATCACCGCGGCATCGACGACTGCCACAACATCGCCCGCCTGGCCCTCGCCCTCGCCGACCGCGGCGCCCGCTTCGAGCTGACCGGCAAGCTGGCCGCCTCGCACTACCCCGAGCTCCCGCTCGAGCTGCAATGGGGCGACCGCCGCGAGCGAGTTTTTCTGAAAAAGCGCCACCTCGCCACCCTGCTCGGCCTCGCCAGCGGCCTGTTCCGCACCCGGATCGTCCGCGCCCTCGGGCCCGACGGCGCCGCCATCGAGGACGACGATCCCCTCGCCGAGCTGCCCGCCGATGCGCGCGTCCGCGTGTTCAGCGCCCGCGACCCCTCGACATGATACTTTTTCAAGATGTCTCAAAGGTCATGTATTTTTAGGCATGTCCCATGAATCGCCCCGGCCTGCGGCCGCTCCGTCATGTCCGCCGACACACCGCTGATTCGCTACGCCTACGTCGGCCCGCCGGAGGTCGGCGAGCGCCCGCGCGGTGAGCCCGGGGCGACGATCGCCGGCACCGCCGACCTCGAGCGCTGGCTCCTCGCCCACCCGGAGGCCGAGGCCGAGGGCGCCACCTACGTCGTCGACCTCGAGGGCCGGCTGCGGCTGGCCGCGCGCCGCTCCGAGCACATCGACTGCGCGGGAGGCTGCTCCGTCCTCGCGGCCGGGGAGATCCGCTTCGCCCGCGCCGCCGATCGCCGATTCGTCGTCCGCGAGGTCAGCAATCAGTCGACCGGCTATTGCCCCGACCCCGACTGCTGGCCGGCGGTGGGTCGCGCGCTCGCGGCCGCCGGGATCGACGCCCCCAGGTCTTTCACCCGCGCCTTCGTGTTCCGCCGCTGCCCGGCCTGCGCCCAGATCAACCTCGTCAAGGACGAATGGTTCGTGTGCGCCGCCTGCGACGCCGAGCTGCCGCGCGCGTGGAACTTCGCCTGATCGCCGCTCGGCAGCTGTGGCCCTCGTCCTTGCAGCGCCCGGCCGCGAACGGCTGCAGCAGCTCGGTGTCGGCGAGCAACGCCTACGTGCCCTTCGTCGTGCCCACGCCCTCGCTGCGGATCACCGCCTGGAACACCTTGTGCTCGCGTCCCAGTCGCGCTCGAGCCGGGGCCCCGGCTCCGAGGTGTTGCTGACGAAGCGGTAGCTGCGAGGTAGACCCCCTCACCCCGCCACCAGCGCGGCGATCTTCTCCCGCTCCGCCGCGTCCGGCAGGCGACCGAAGCCGGCGCGCACGTTGTCGGCCATGTGCTTCGCCGAGCTGGTCGCCGGCAGCGGACAGTGCACGGCCGGGTGCCCGAGGATGAATTTCAAAAAGAGCTGGCCGAAGCTGGTGCACTCGAGGTCGGCGGCCCATCCCGGCAGCGGCGTGCCTCGCACGCGCTCGAACAGCGCCCCGCCGTCGAACGGGCGCATCACCAGCACCGCCACCCCCAGCTCGGCCGCCGTCGGCAGCAGGCGCTGCTCCGCCGCGCGCGTGGCCGCCGAGTACGGCAGCTGCACGAAGTCGAGCGGCTCGCGTCGGAGCACCCGCTCGAGCTCGCCCATGCCCGTGTGGGTGTAGTGCGTCACCCCGAGGTAGCGCACCCGCCCCGCGTCGCGCAGGCGCCGGAGCGTGGCGATGTGGACGTCGAAGTCGAGCAGGTTGTGGACCTGCAGCAGGTCGAGCCGGTCCGTCCGCAACAGCCGCATCGACCGATCGATCTGCGCCTCGCCCTCCGCCCGGCCGCGCGTCCACACCTTCGTCGCCCAGAACGGGCTCGCCGGAGCACCTGTCTCTGCGACCAGGTCGCCCGCGACCTCCTCCGCCCGGCCGTACATCGGCGAGCTGTCGATCACCCGCCCGCCCGCGGCCGCGTGCTGCGCCAGCACCTCGCGCAGCGGCGCCCGCTCGCCCGCGTCGCGCCCGACGTCGAAGGTCTGCCAGGTGCCCATGCCGATCACCGGCAGGGCCTCGTGCGTGCGAGGATGAGCGCGCGTCAACATGGTCGTCTCTCCCATAGAAGCTGGCGGCGTGGGCGTCGCGTCGGTCTTCGGCGCCGCCTCGGGCGTCGCGGGCGCCGGCGAGGCTCCCCCGCTTGCGGGCTCGACCTGTCCTTTGCGACAGCCGACCACCGCCAGCCCGGCGGCGACCTCGAGCAGCGCGCGACGCCTCAGCATGCCGTGAAGCTACGAGAGCTCGCCCGTCCCCGCAACCACGACGAGCAGCGGACGCGGCAGGAATCGATGCCCCCCTCGGCGTTCCCCCGGCTCGGCCTCGCGGGAAATCACTCCGGCCCGAGCTCCGCGCATTTTTTTTCGTCGTCGTCGAAGTCATCGCAATGACTCCGTGGCCCCGAACCGACGCTCGGGGTCAACGGCGGGCGCCGAACACGTCCCCGACGACGATCGAGCGGGCCCCGTCCTCGACGGTTCGCCACAGCAGCAGCCCGTCGTCGGCCGTCACCGCGTAGGCCGCGATGTCCGGCGATTCCACCGGGCCGTGGCTCGTCGCGTCGATCCACCACAGCCCGCGACCACGGACCAGCCAGAAGGCTCGCTCCGAGTCGCCGACCAGCACGTCGAGCGCGGGGGGCACCGCGGCGAGCGAGAAGAGCCGGCCGTCCGCGGTCGAGCGCAACAGCTCGAGGGCCTCGCCCTGCACCCGGAACAGCAGCGAATCGCCGGCCCAGGCCGGGCAGCCGAGCAGGCCCTCGCCCGCGTATTCACGGCGGATCGCAGCCAGCGGCAGCTCGCCCGAGTACAGCGCGCCGTCGGGGCGAGCGCGCCAGGCCAGGCGCTGGCCGCCAGCGACGACACAATCGGGACGATGGCCGAGCTCGATGACCTCGACGACTCCGTCGCCCTCGAGCTCCGCGCTGACGAAACCCGACGGCGCGGGCAGCACCACGCGATCGCCCACGAGCACCGGC
Organism: Nannocystis punicea; assembly: GCF_026965555.1. Classification (GTDB taxonomy): domain Bacteria; phylum Myxococcota_A; class Polyangia; order Nannocystales; family Nannocystaceae; genus Nannocystis; species Nannocystis punicea. Next base: position 10,715,556 of record NZ_CP114040.1, read on the forward strand.
CCCTGATTGTCGAGGCGCGGGTGCAGCGACGAGCCGAGCGACTCCGGCCACGGCAACGTCGCCGCCGGCCCCGGCTCACCGAAGCCGCTCTTGTCGAGGACCGTGACGTCGATGCGATCGTCATGAAGCTCGGCGCACCACAGCGAGTCGTCGCGCTCGCCGAGCAACCAACCGCGGCAAGCGAAGCCGTCGCGGATCCACCGGCGATCGAGGTCTCGCGAGATCCGCAGCAGCGCCGCGCCGAGCTCCGGCTGGACCCAATACGACTGCTCGTCGACGAGCGCGAGCGTCTCGGTGAACAGCGCGTCGGCCCCGGTCCCGGGGCGCCAGATCCCCCGGGGCGTGCGCAGCGGACCGCCGGCGACATCGACGAACAGGACCTCGCTCGCGTGAAAGCTCCGGCTCGTCGCAGGCTCCGCCGCGGGCGCACGCAGCAGCTCGCGCGAGTCCACCTGCGGCGCGTGCGATGCGGCCGCGAGCGACGCCTCGGGCCTCGCCGGTCGGCTGCAGGCGACCAGCACGAGCGCGAGCAGCAGAAGGCGAGGGCGCTCCGAACCGGCGGGCATGTCGCGCGTGGCTCGCCCACCTTAGCACCGCTGCGCCGGCGGCGACGCGACCGGCGCGCCGTCGCCGATGGCCCCGCGTCCATACCGGAAACACCGGTCATGTCCCGAGCGCCGCTCGCGTCGGTCTGCATGCGGATCGCCGCCCTTCTGCTCGCGGTCGAGCATCTTTGCCGGAGCGGCCCGGATTCACCGCAATTCCCCGCACAGACGCGCCTGCAGACCGCCGCCAATCGCGACCGCGCCCGGTGTAGTGTCGGAGCATCTCGAAGACGCACCCAGACACCCTGCCGCCGCGGGAGGACCGGCCGGTCCGGTGGATCGGTCGGATCATCGACGGTCGCTACCGGATCGTCGAGCTGCTCGGCGAGGGCGGCATGGGTGCGGTGTACGTCGCCGAGCACCTCAAGCTGCACAAGCACGTCGCGATCAAGACGATCAGGGCCGAGTTCGCCGCCAACAGCCAGGCCGAGGCGCGGTTCACCCGCGAGGCCCTGGCGACCGCGCGGCTCGATCATCCGCACGTCGTCAGCGCGATCGACTACGGCCACTTGCCCGAGGGCGGCGCCTACCTGGTGATTCAGCTGGTGCGCGGCCACAGCCTGACGAAGCGGCTCGAGCAGGGCCCGCTGACGTGGCAGCAGGCGTGCAAGCTCGGGGCGCAGGTCGCCGACGCCCTCGCCGCCGCGCACGGCCTCGGCATCATTCATCGCGACCTCAAGCCCGACAACATCCTGCTCGAGCCGCGCGAGGGCGACGAGTTTCACGCCCGCGTCCTCGACTTCGGCATCGCCCGCGTCTCGGGCGGCGAGGGCATCGGCACGATCGCCGACATCGGCCAGCCGATCACCCGCATGGGCGCGGTCGTCGGCACGCCCGGGTACATGGCGCCCGAGCAGGCCGTCGGCGAGAAGGTCGACGTCCGCGTCGACCTCTACGCGCTCGGCGTCATCCTGTGGGAGGCGTGCACCGGCCGCTACCTGTGGGACGCCGAGTCGCTCACCGACCTGTTCGCCGCCCAGCTGTCCAGGCCGGCCCCGCACCTGCCCCACGCCACGCGCCGGGAGATTCCGTCGCCGCTGGCCACGCTCGTCGATCACCTGCTCGCGCGCAAACCGGAGGAGCGACCCGCGACGGCCGCCGCAGTGCGCGACGAATTGCGCAAGCTGGCCCTCAGCGCCGAGGTCAACCTCATGCTCGCGACGACCGGCTCCGGTTCCGCCGCCGTCGCTCCAGCTCCCGCAGCGCCCGCCGTCGCGGCTCCCACTGCTCCCGTCGCGAGCGCCGCCGTCGTCGCTCCTGCTCCCGCAGCGCCTGCCGTCGCGGCACCCACTGCTCCCGCCGCCAGCTCCGTCGCCGCTCCGGCTCGTCCTGCGAGTCCCGTCGTCGCGCGTCCCGGCCCGGCCGCCGCCGCGACTCCCTCCGTCGCCGAGGTCGTGGCCGCGGTCCCGTTCGCGCGCCTCTCGGTGGTGGCACCGGGCCCCATTGCTGCGAGCGCCGGCACCGTCGCTGCGAGCGCCCTTCCCTCGACCTCCGGCGCCGGTCCGCAGGCCAATCACTCGCCCGACCCTGGCCGCGAGACCGCTCCCGCCGCGAAGCACCCTGCCAGCGACGCCGGGGCCAGCGCAAAGCATTCAGCCCTCGCCGCCGGCGCCTCGACCTCCGGGCCTGCCGCCGCGAGCGCCGTCCGACCCGCCGCCGCGTCCGGTGCTGGCCAGGCCGATCGAGCGACCACCGCCTCGAACCGCGCAGTCACGGGTCCGATGCCGGCCGGCAGCGCCAGCGCCATCCCGCGGGTCGTCTGGCTCGGCGGGCTGATCGGCCTCGTGCTGGTCGTGATCACCGGCTTCGTCGCAGTCCGCGTGGCTGGCCGAGAGGACAGCTCCGTCGGCGAAGCCGCCACGACCGCCGAGAAGTCGACCGCGACGACCGCGGCCGACCCTGCGCCTCCGCGCGGTCGCGGCGCGATCGAGGAGCAGCTGTCCGAGGTCCCGGAGCTCTACGTCGAGCACGCGCGCACCCTGCTGACCAGCGACGACGCCCGCGCCCGCGAGCGGGCAGGCACTGCGATCGCCCTCGCGCCCCCCGAGGACAAGCCGACCATTCCGGAGTACCTGCGCAACCTCGCCTGGTTCGAGCAGGTCACCGACTGCGAGGACAAGCGTCCCATCCTCGACAAGATCCGCGACGCCGGCGACCTGCGGGCCCTGCCCGGCCTGCAGCGGATCGCCGCCACCCCGCCGGGCGACTGCCGCGTCGGCTTCATGCGCTTCGAGTGCATCGAGTGCCTGCGCGACGAGCTCGCCCGCGTCGTCGCCCGCTTCGAGGTCCAGCGCGAGCGCTGAACCGCCTGGCCCGAGAGCCAGGTCGCGCCGGCGAATCATATGTCCCGAAGGACATTCGCGGCTCGATCCGCCGGCGACCGGCAGAATCATCACATGGGTCCTCCAGGGCCATCCGGGCCGCGGACGGCCGCCCCGCGACTCCCCGCACACGCCCGGACGGGCGCCCCGACGCGGCCACCGTCCCGCGCCGCGGCGATCACGCCGTGCACCTCCGCACGGCCCGCGCGAGGCCCCGGCGCCGCGGCTCGGGTAGTCTCCGCGCCCGTGATCCACATCGACGCCATCTCCAAGCAGCACGGCAAGCAGCTGCTGTTCGTCGAGGCCTCTGCCACCGTCTTCCGCGGCGAGAAGGTCGGCCTGGTCGGGCCCAACGGGGCCGGCAAGACCACCATCTTCCGCATGATCATGCAGACCGAGAGCCCGGACGAGGGCCAGGTGCGGGTCGAGAAGAGCATCTCGCTCGGCTACTTCAGCCAGGACGTCGGCGAGATGTCGGGCCGCAGCGTCGTCGCCGAGACCATGGACGGCGCCGGCCCGGTCGCGGCGGTGGCCGCCGAGCTGGCCGCGCTCGAGCTGGCGCTCGCCGACCCCGCGCGCATGGACGAGCTCGACGCCCTCGTCACCCGCTTCGGCGAGGTCCAGGGCCGCTTCGAGGAGCTCGGCGGCTACGGCCTCGACGCCCGCGCGCGCGAGATCCTCGCCGGCCTCGGCTTCGACCAGGACCTGATGGACGGCGACGTCGGCAAGCTCTCGGGCGGGTGGAAGATGCGGGTCGCGCTCGCGCGGATCTTGCTCATGCGCCCCGACGTGCTGCTGCTCGACGAGCCGACCAACCACCTCGACCTCGAGTCGATCCTGTGGCTCGAGGGTTACTTGAAGGACTTCCAGGGCGCGGTGGTGATGACCAGCCACGACCGCGAGTTCCTCAACCGGATCGTCACCAAGATCCTCGAGATCGACGGCGGCGAGCTCTCCACCTACGGCGGCAACTTCGACTTCTACGAGCAGCAGCGGGCCCTCGGCGAGGCCCAGCAGCAGGCCCAGTACGAGCGCCAGCAGGCCATGCTGGCCAAGGAGATCCGCTTCATCGAGCGGTTCAAGGCCCAGGCCGGGCGGGCCGCGCAGGTGCAGTCGCGGGTCAAGAAGCTCGACAAGATCGAGAAGGTCGAGCCGCCGCGGCGGCGCAAGGTCCTGTCGTTCGACTTCCGCGTCGCCCCGCGCAGCGGCAACGACGTCGTCAAGATCAGCGGGATCCACAAGGCCTACGGCAAGAAGGTCATCTATTCCGGCTTCGACCTGATGATCCGCCGCAAGGAGCGGTGGTGCATCATGGGCGAGAACGGGGCCGGCAAGTCGACCCTGCTCAAGCTGATCGCCGGCCAGACCCAGCCCGATCGCGGCGACGTCACGATCGGCGCCGCGGTCAAGCTCGGCTACTTCGCCCAGCACGCCATGGACCTGCTCGAAGCGACAGGTACGGTCATCGACTCGCTGATGGCCGCGTTCCCGCTGGCCTCGATCGGCCAGCTCAAGGCGCTGGCGGGCGCCTTCGGGTTCTCGGGCGAGGACGCCGACAAGCCGGTCCGGATCCTCTCGGGCGGCGAGAAGGCCCGCGTGGTGCTGGCGCGCATGCTCTACGACCCGCCGAACCTGCTGGTCCTCGACGAGCCGACCAACCACCTCGACATGGCGACCAAGGACATGCTCGTCGGCGCGCTGTCGGACTTCGAGGGCACGATCGTGTTCGTCTCGCACGACCGCCGCTTCCTCGCCGCCCTGTCCAACCGGGTGCTCGAGCTCGGGGCCGGGGAGCCCCGGGTGTACGGCGGGGGTTACAGCGAGTACGTGGCCCAGAGCGGCCACGAGGCTCCAGGAATGCGCGCGTAAGGCGGATTACAGGCGCCGCGCGCTTGACGAGCGCGACCGTCCGGCTCAAGTAGTGGACCGCCGCAGCCTTGCGGCTTGGTTTCGGCTACGATCTCGGATGATAGGTTCGTCATGTTGATATCGCGTCGTCCTCATGTCCGCCTCAGCGCCATCGCCACCGCCGTGCTCGCCCTCGAAGCGGCCGGCTGCGGCATCGGCTCCAAATGCCCCGACAACGACCCCGAGACCGGCGCCTTCCAGGGCGTCGTGAAGGGCCCGGACCTCGCGAACGCGCGCAAGGACGGCAACACCGACGCGGAGCGCTGTGAGGCCGCCTGCCGGGTCGTCGCCGACGAGGAGCTCGACGAGATCGTGACGTGCGAGGTGATCGGGCCCGCGGACGATCCCGACCACCCCTGGGCCGAGGGCGTCGAGGAGCTCACCGTCACCTGCACCGCCACCTTCACGCCGCACCAGTTCTGCACCGGCCGTCGCCCGCAGGGCCACCACGAGGCCGATATCGTCGTTCAGTCGCGGCCCGCCTGGTTCGCCGTCCACGCCCACCTCGAGCGCGCCGCAGTGACCGCGTTCCGCGAGCTGGCAGAGTGGCTGGCCGTCCGCGGCGCCCCCGCCTCGCTGGTCGCCCGCTGCCGCGAAGCCGCCGCCGACGAGGTCCGCCACGCCGACGCCCTCGAGGCGCTCGCCCGCCGCGACGGCGCCGAGGTCCCGCCCGCCCGCGCCGATCCGCCCGCCGACGACCTGTTCGCGGTCGCCTGTCACAACGCCGTCGAGGGCTGCGTGTCCGAGGCGTTCGCCGCCATCGTCGCCGCCCACCAGGCCGGCCACGCCCGCTCGCTCGAGCTGCGCGCCCTGTTCTCGCGCCTGGCCGCCGACGAGCTGCGCCACGGCCAGCTCGCGTGGGACCTCCACGCCTGGCTGTGGGACCAGCTGACCTCCGCGCAGCAGACCGCCCTGGCCGAGCTGCAGGCCCGCGCGCTGGCCGATCTACCGGTCAGCTCGCGTCGCGCCGCCGCGGCCACCCCGCGCGAGCTCGGCTGGCCCGGCCCCGACCACGCCGCCCGCATGGCCGAGCTGTTCGCCGGCCGCCTGCGCGCCGCCGCCGGCCTGGCCGCCTGACCCTTCGGCCCTGTCCGAAGCACCGCGCCCGCGGCCGGCGCGATGCCGCGCCTCGCGCCTATCCCATCCGACATGCTCGAACGGACATGGCCCTTCGCACCTGTCCGTTCGAACCTTCCCCAAACACCGAGCCCTGCGCCGCCGCGCGCGGGCTCGGCCGCGCGAGGCGCTTCCTACCTGTCCGAACGGTCAGCCGCACGCGTCCATGTAGACCATGTTGTCGTTGCCGCAGTAGTAGTTGTCGCCGTTCGGCATGCAGCAGCCGATGCCGTTGACCGGCGTGTCGGGGCTGCACGGGTCGCCGACGGCCACGTCGGGCGGGCAGTCGATCGGGTTGACGCCGTCCGGGTCGGGGCCCACGCCGCCGCAGCCGTAGTACGCGTTGCCCGCGTCCCAGCCGCAGTTGCCGTACTCGCCGCCGGTGGTCTCCGGCTCGGTCGTGCCGAAGGTCGTGCCCGGATCGGAGGTACCCGGCCAATCGGTGGTAGTCAGCGGCCCGGTGGTGCTGACGTCCGTGGTCGACGTCGAGCCGCTGCCGCCGCACTCCGGCACGTCGGGGAACAGCGCCCCGAAATTGGCGAGCCCCGAGGAGCAGGCGCTGAGGCACTCCTGCGTCAGCTCCGGCGTCGTCCAGCAGGTGCCCTCGGGCCCGTAGGCCATCTCGACCTCGGCCTGCGAGTCGGGGTTGATCGCCACGACGCACAGGATGTACTGCGGACAGTCGCCGTGCTCGCCGCCGCTGTTGGTGGTCGCCTCCGTCGGCCCGCCGGTCTCGGTCGCGCTCGCGCTCTCGGTGCCGCCGTCGGTCGAGTCGGTCGAGGGGTCGCCGCTCGGGTCGCCGCCGCTCGGGTTGCCGCTCGGGTTGCCGTTGCTGGTCGGGCCGGCCGAGGCGGTGATGTGGCCGATCGTGTCGAGCGGGTCCTTGCCCTCGCCGCAGCCGACGAGCAAGCACAGGGACGAGACCAGACCGACGAGGGGACGAGACAGGAGCGCGGGGGACATCGGCGGCGCTTCTACCAAGCGCCTCCGCCCCCCGCAAGCGTCGCCGCGGGCCCTCGGGGCCGTCCGAGGCCCTCCTGGAGCCTTTGCGTCGACCTGCCCCGTACCTGTCCCGAGAGACATCTGACAGCCGCACCGCTCCCCGGCATCGCCCGCCAGGGCCGGGCCGGGCCGAGGCCGCCGGCGCGGCCCTGCGGCCCGACTACCCCGGGCCCCGGGCCACCCGCGAGGACCGGGTCCTCGCGGGACCTCGGTCACGGCGTGCAGTAGGCCACCGTGCGGCCGGCGTAGTCCGTGGTCGCGCAGCCGGAGTAGCCGGCGGCCACGCAGTCGATCGTCCCCGGCTGGTCCCAGTCGCAGAACGAGATCGTCGCCCCCTCGCAGCTCTCGGGCGCATCGAGCCCGCACTGCGTATTCACCAGCCCGCACGACGCCCCGCCCGCGAACGGCCCCGCCTGCAGGTAGCCGCAGCCCTGGCCGAGCGGCTCGACGGCGGAGCAGTCCCGGTGGCCCAGCTTGCCCCCGGCGCACGTCTCGAGCACGTCGCCGTTGCACTGCTGCGAGAAGAAGTCGCACGGCTCGCCGGTGCCGACGCAGGCGTTCGCGTTGCGCATCGGGTCGAAGCCGCAGGTCTCGCCGGCGATCGTGAACCGCTTCTCGCCGTCCTTGCCGTTGATGAACACGAAGTTGTTCTGCGTGCGGCAGTCGACGCGCGCGAGGAACCCGTCGGGGTTGCACTCGATCAGCACGTCCGGCTCGTTCGGGTCGCACTTCGACTCCGTCACCCCGTACTCGCACGTCTCGAGCCCGCAGCCGGCCCAGATGTCGGCCCCGCACTTCAGCCCCGCCGCCGCGCAGTCCATCGCCGCGATCGGCTGCCCCTCGAAGTCGCAGGCGACCCACTGATCGCCCGCGCACAGCCCCTCGCCCGGCTTCTCCTTGCAGGCATCCGCGTGCGGCGCGAGCGACGGCGTGCAGGCCCGCACCGTCTCGCAGTCGGGCGCCGCCAGCTTGCACTCCATCGCCTTGATCGACATCAGCATCGTCCCCGTCGACGCCCACGTCCACGGCACGTCCAGCGGGTGCGCCAGACAGGCCTGCAGGCCCATCGGCGTGCCCCCGTCGGCCTCGCAGGCGTTGATCCGCAGGCAGTCCGCCACCCGCGGATCGATCTCCGACCCGGTCGTCGCTTCGGTCGTGTCCCCGCCGGTCGTCGTCGGCTCCGTGGATCCCCCCGTCGTGGATCCCCCCGTCGTCGGCTCGTTCGCCGTCGACCCACCCGTCGTCGACCCGCCCGTCGTCGCCCCCTCGGTCGCGTTGCCGTCGTCGCTGCAACCGACCATCAACGCCCCGCCGAGCGCGAGGGCCATGAGACTTCTATGTACATGCCAAGAACGCTGCATGCCGCGAGGGTTAGCACGTCACCCCGACCCGGCCACGTGACGATTCGGCCGCGAGCCGCCCGACGAGCTTGCGATCCCTCTCGCAGCCGCGGGTCCGCCGCCGCGATTCATTCATCACGCCGTCGCGCCTCCGTGTCGCACCTGATCCCATCTCCGCGCCCTCACCTGCGGATCTTCCGACATGCCCGATGCGACATGTTCAAATGCACATGTTTTTAAGAACATGTCCACTGAGACATCGAGAGCGCCCGCGGGCGCGCCCAGCGGGCCGAGCCGCGGCGACCCGCCTGCTCGCGCGCCCCGTTCGGGCGCCAGCGCGCGCAGGGCGGCCGTTTCCGCGCTTTTTGCGGGTGAGTACCCGTTCCCCTGCGATCCGGAATACCCTCATCGTGGTCGGCCGTAGGTCGGCGACCGAGCGAGGCGTCGATGGTCAAGCCTGCCGAACCCCCCAGCCTTCCGCCGCGCCGCCGCGGGCTCCGGGCGCTGTCGATCACCGCCCAGCTGCTGTTCGGCCTCGGCCTCGGCGCCGCGCTGACCGAGGTCGCCTTCTCGGTGCGAGACGGCGGCGCCTTCCCCCACGTCAACTTCTACGTCGCCGACCCCGAGCTCGGCGTCCGCCTCGAGCCGGGCGCGACGATGGAGTTCCAGCTCAAGCCCAACCCGTCGACGACGATCCACGTCAACAGCCGCGGCTACCGCGGCGACGAGTGGCCGGCGCCCGGCGGCGACGAGGTGATCGTGGTCGGCGACTCGCAGGTGTTCGGCCTCGGCGTCGACGACGACCGCACCTTCTCGGCCCAGCTGGCCCAGCTCTCGGGTCGCCCGGTGGTCAACGGCGGCGTGCCGACCTACGGGCCGATGGAGTACCTCGCGGTCGCGCGCGAGCTGCTCGCGGAGCGCCAGGCGAAGACGGTGGTGGTGGTCCTCAACTTCGTGAACGACCCGTTCGAGATCGATCGGCCCAACCGCGAGCGCCACGCGGTGTGGGACGGCTGGGCGGTCCGCAGCGAGACTGCCCCGACACAGGTCACGCAGTTCCCGGGCCGCAGGTGGCTGTTCTCGAAGTCGCACGCGTTCTACACCCTGCGCCGCTGGCTGCACGAGCGCGGGAGCGTGAAGATCCCCGAGGACTCCGAGCTCGGCAGCCCCGTCGACGTCGGCACCCCCTCCGAGGGCGGCCTCGACGACCTCGTGCTCGCCAGCCGCAACGCCCGCGCCGCCGCCGACGCCGAGCACCAGACCGCCGTCGCCGCGCTCACCAGCTCGCGCACCCGCCTCGACGCGGTCGACAAGCAGATCGCCGACCAGCGCGTGACCATCGACCGCAAGCTCGCCTCGACCAGTGAGAGCGAGCAGCTCGGCAACTTCCAGCTCGAGGTCGCCCGCGGCAAGCCCGGCGACATCGTCCGCGAGGACTACGGCGAGTCGAGCCGGTCGATCCAGGTCACCGCCGGCCTCATCCGCCAGGCCGCCAAGCTGCGCAACGACCACCTCGCCGCCCAGCTGAAGAAAGAGGAGAAGGCCGGCAAGACCGAGCTCAAGGACCTCGTCAAGGCCGAGGCCGACCTCGTCGCCGAGCAGCAGCGCCTGCGCAAGGAGATCGCCGCCGGCGTGCCGCAAAAGGACCGGCCGCCGTCGCGCTTCCACGAGTACCTGCAGCAGTTCAAGGCGATGTGCGACGAGTACGGCGCCGAGCTGGTGGTGGTCGCCCTGCCGATCGACGTGCAGGTCGACCCCGGCGAATGGGCCAAGTACGACGTCCGCGACGCGCCCGACATGCAGGACTCGCTGATCCTGCTCGACGACCTGGTCGCCGACGCCGAGGCGCTCGGCCTGCGCGCCGTCGACGTGACCGCGGCCCTGCGCTCGGCCCAGCCCGGCGCGTTCCTCGACCACGACATTCACATGACCGCCAAGGGCCACGCCGCCTTCGCGGTCGCCCTCGCCGATCGCCTCAAGACGCCGCTGCCGACCCCGCTGCAGGCCCCGCAGCCCGGCCTGCCCCCTGGCCGCTCGTTCGTGCCGACGGCCGCGGAGTGGGCGTCGGCGCCGGAGGTCAAGGTGACCGGCTCGACGGCGCTCGGCTGCTCGACCCAGATCGAGCGCGAGTGGTTGCGAGTGCAGTGCCGCCGCCGCACCGCGACCGAGGGCTTCGGCGGGGTGGTGGTCCGCGAGGGCGCGACCCCGGCGACGATGGCGATGCGCACTGCGGACGGCCTGTCGCTGGTCACGCCGCTGACCGTCGGCGAGCCGCTGACCGCCCGCTTCCACTGGAAGAAGGAGGTCCAGGATCTGCAGATCCGCTGGCCCGCCGGCGATGACGGCAAGCCGAAGTTCGTCGGCGAGTTCGTCAAAGCCGAGCCGACGATGCCGCCGGCCGACGCCGCCGCCGAGGCCGCGATCGCCGGCCTGTGCGCCTGCCACAAGCAGGCCCGCAAGGAGCAGCTGTGCGCCCAGGACGGCAAGCTGGTCGGCGACTACGAGCCCTACGCCTACGACTGCAAGGAGGTCTGCAGCGACCTGTGGGGCGACCCGTCGCTGATCGCCGCCTGCACCCTCAAGTACCCCGAGGACAAGGACTGCGCGGCCCGCCTGGCCTGCGCCCAGAACGACCCCCTGTTCCCGCCGACATGTCCCGAAGGACAAGTGCACGCATTCGCCAGCAACCACTGCCGGACCCCCTGCGACGAGGCCCACCCGTGCGAGGCCGGCGGCCGCTGCATGCCCTGGCAGAGCGGAGGCGTGTGCCTGTGAGCGCTGCGGGCGGCGTCCGGGCGCGGACACTCCGCGAAGCGAAGACCGCGCCTCCCGGGGGGTCCGGGGAAGGGGCGGCGACGCGAGCTCGCGTGCCCCTGCTCCCGATGCCCTTCGAGACATCGCCTCCTCGCCTGACGCCGGCCGCCGAGCCCACGCTCTCCGCAGCGCGATCGCGGCCCATGAATGCCATGTCCCTCGAGACATATCCTCACGGACATGCCCTGACGTTCATGTCTCATCGCACCGGGAGCCGGTCGGCATGAGCCGCGACCTCACCGCCACGCTCGCGCGGCTGCTCAGCCCGCTCGCCTGGCGCGGCCCGGCTCGCAGCGCGCGCAAGCTGTACGCCTTCGCCCTCGCCGAGCAGGGCAGCATGCTCGACCTGCGGCTCGCGGCCGCGCGCACGCCCTCGCCTGCGCGGGCAGCCGCCTACCTGCGCCACGCCGACGACGAGGCCCGCCACGCGCAGATGTTCGCCCGCCGGGCCGCCAGGCTGGCCGGCGAGGCCGCGCGGCCGTTCGTGCTCCCGCCGCTGCGGGCCGACTCCGAGCGGCTGTTCGAGCTGCTGGGCGAGCGCGACTTCCTCGCCTTCGTCCACGTCGGCGAGGAGCGGGCGCGGCGGCAGTTCGAGGCCTACGTCACCTGGTTCAAGGGACAGGCGCGCGATCAGGACGCCGCCCTCTTCGAGACCATCCTCGTCGACGAGCGGCGGCACGGCCGTTACACCCGCGAGTTCCTGTTCGAGCTCGTCGGTGACGTCGAGGCCCGCCGGGCCCTGCGTCGCGTCGCCCGCTGGGAGCTCGGTCGCCGCTGGCTGCGCGCCGGCCGGTTCGTCGCCGAGCGGGTCTACCTCGTCCTCACCCTCGCGCTCTACGTCCTGGCCGCGCCGCTGGCCCTGCTCGTGCGCCTGGTCCGGCCGATCCGCCCCGGCCTGCGCGCCGAGGCCTCCGCAGACGCGGCCTTGCCCGCGCCGAAGTGACCGCGCCATGGCCCGCGTCCTCGGGATCTCCGCCCACTACCACGACGCCGCCGCCGCCCTGGTGGTCGACGGCGAGGTGGTCGCGGCGATCCAGGAGGAGCGGCTGTCGCGGATCAAGAACGACCCCGGCCTGCCGCTGACGGCCGCCTTCGCCTGCTTGCAGCACGCCGGCCTCTCGCCCGCCGATCTCGACGCGGTCGCCTTCTACGAGGAGCCGTTCGCCAAGCTCGAGCGCGTCCTCGTCCACCTCCTGCGCCACCTGCCGCGCACCTGGCGGGCCTTCCCGCGCGCCCTCGCCGGCCAGCTCGGCAGCAAGATCTGGGTCCTCGACCACCTGTCCGAAGGGCTAGGTGTCGCCCGCGACCGCGTGGTCCGCTTCGACCACCACCGCAGCCACGCCGCCAGCGCCCTGCTCGTCTCGCCCTACGACCACGCCGCGGTCCTCGTCGTCGACGGCGTCGGCGAGGCCCACGCCACCACGATCTGGGACGGCCGCGGCGACGACCTGCGCCTGCTCGCCAGCGTCGACTTCCCCCACTCGCTCGGCCTCCTCTACGCCGGCCTCACCGCCTACCTCGGCTTCGCGGTCAACGAGGGCGAGTACAAGGTCATGGGCCTGGCCGCGTGGGGGCAGCCGCGCCTGCGCGAGCAGTTCGCGCGGATCGTCCGCCTCACGGGCGACGGCGCCTACGAGCTCGACCTCGCCTGCTTCGCCCACATGAGCGACGCCGACCTCGGCTTCGGGCCCGCGCTCGAGCGCCTGCTCGGCCCGCGCCGCCCGCCCGGCCGCCCGTGGGACTTCGAGCGCGAAGACGACCGCCACTACGCCGACGTCGCCGCCACCTTGCAGGCTGTCCTCGAGGACATCTTGCTCGCGCTCGCCCGCAAGGCCCGCGCCCTGACCGGCGCCGATCACCTGTGCCTCGCCGGCGGCGTCGCCCTCAACGCCCTCGCCAACGCTCGCCTGCAGGCCGAGGCCGGCTTCTCGCGCGTGTTCGTCCAGCCGGCCGCGGGCGACGCCGGCGGCGCGCTCGGGGCCGCCTTGTTGGCCGCGCGTGACCGCGGCGACCGCCGCCCCGGCCCGCTCCGCAGCGCCGCCCTCGGCCTGCCGATCGACGTCGACCGGGCCCACGCCATCGCCGGCGAGCTCGGCCTGCCCGTCCGCCGCGTCGACGACCCCGCCGCCCACGCCGCCCGCCTCGTCGCCGCCGGCAAGATCGTCGCCCACGCCCGCGGCCGCTTCGAGTGGGGCCCGCGCGCCCTCGGCCAGCGCTCCCTGCTCGCCTGCCCGCGCGACCCCGCCACCCGCGAGCGCATGAACCGGCTGATCAAGGAGCGCGAGCCGTTCCGCCCGTTCGCCCCCGCCGTCCTGTTCGAACGGACAGGTGATTTCTTCGCCGCCGGGCCCGACCACATGACCCCGTTCATGACCACCACCGCGCGGGTGCGCGACGACGTGCGCGAGCGCCTCGGCGCGGTCACTCACCGGGACGGCACCGCCCGCCTGCAGACCGTCGAGGCCGCGCGCGCCCCCGAGCTGCACGCGGTGCTGACCGAGCTGACCGCCCTGGGCCACGACGCAGTCGTCCTCAACACCTCGCTCAACGGCGCCGGCGAGCCGATCGTCGCCGGCGCCGAGGATGCCCTGGCCTTCTGGTTGCGCCACGGCGTCGACGCCCTCATCGTCGAGGACCTCCTGATCGAGAGGAACGCATGACCGCCCCCGTGCCCCGTCCGCCGCGCCCCGGCCTGCTGCGCCGCCTCGCCGCCCGCCTGCGCACGATCGCCGGCCTCGTCCTCCACTTCCTCCACCCAGCCCGCTTCGTCCTCGCCCCCCTGCTCATCGTCCTGCTGCTCGCCGGCGTCCTGCTGTGGCTCACCGGCGGCCTCGCCTACGTGGCGCCGTTCGTCTACACCCTGTTCTGATCGACTCATCGACATGCATGTCTTTCCGGACATGTTTATAGGTAACAATCGGCGTTCATCGCTGAATCACAGCACCTTTGAGTCCTCGTTCACCCGAGCGAGCCGACGAACACGCGATGCAGCACGGTCGTCGCCGACCGCCGCGACCTCGCACCGCAGGACCTCGAGCGCCATGACTCGCGCGATCACACCAGGCGGTAGATCGCGTGGCGCAGCGGGCGGATCAGCTGGATCGTCGCCTCGTCGCCCTTCAGCAGCGCCGCCGCGGTCAGGCACGCCTCCGCCAGCACCACCTCGATCAGCTCCGCCGACAGCCCCAGCTGCTCGCCCACCGCCCGCACGCGCGAGCGCTCGGCCCCCGACAGCCCGTCGAGCGCGGCCAGCAGCGTCCCGCCCGACAGGATGTACACCGCCAGCGAGCTGTGGGGCTGCACCACTTCGGCCACGTGCTCGGGGCGGACCGTCGCCACGTCGAACTCGAGCAGGTGCCGCTGCGCCACCTCGGGCAGGCCGTGGCGATCCATCAATCGCTTGAGCCCCGTGACCTCGGCGCCGCTGACCCCGTCGGCCGCGGCCATGTATTTTGAGAGCAGAATCAGGTGCAGCTCGGTCTCGACGCTGATCTCCGCGCCCAGGCCGTGGACCGCGTGGTCGCGGACGCTGAGCTCCACGTTGCGGTACGTCTCGTCGTCGAGGCCGGCCAGGAGCTCCTGGATCGACGCCAGGATCGGGTTCGTCGCCGCGTTCACGCTGTCCTCCGCGGCCATGGTTTATAACCCGGGCGATCGGCGGCCCGCATTGGGGTGATGCCCCCACCCGGGCGCGATCTCGTCCCGCGCGAGCGACCGCCCGGAGCGGCGTTCCGCGGCCGGAGCGACCCGCCGCCCCGGCCTCGGACGAGCGACCGGCGCGCGTGCGGCCGGCCCCGCACGCGCGGCGCGAGGCCCGCCTCGCTACCCGCTCTGCACCTCGTTGACGTTGACGTAGATCGCCTCGGTGAGGTCGACCGCGATCGACAGCACCACCAGCCCGCCGGTCACGAGCTTGATCCGGCCGGTCTTGTCGCCGTCGTCGCCCTTGTCCGAGACGCGGACCGCCGAGTTCGTCACCCACGACGTGCAGCGGAGCGAGAACGACACCGTCTCGTACTCGCCGGACAGGCCGCCCGTGCCGATCGCGATCGCCGAGCTCGCGGTCATCCCCAGGCCGATCACGCCGAACACCGCCATGTCGACGGTGCGGCCGTACTCCTTCTCCAGGGTGAAGAACGTGTACGCGCCGGCCACCATCTCGAGCGCCGCGTTGATCCCGCTGTACGGGCGCGTCTTGCTCGGATAGGCGCCGATGCGGCCGAGCGCGAACAGGCCGCGGAAGAACACGCAGCCGGCGCTGATGAGCGTCCAGAACTTGCCGCCGTTGGCCTTCGCGCTCGACGCCGACTCGCCGGTCTCCTGCGCCGTCTTGACCAGGATCACCGCCGAGTTGGCGATGCCGAGGGCCGTCGACACGTCGACGATCCAGCGCGTCCGCCGGTCCTCCTTCTCCTGCGCCGTGGGGGTCGACGACTTGCTCGTGGGGTTGATGGGCGTAATCCCGCCGCCGATCTTCGTCGTCGGCTTCGGCGTCGCCTTCGGCTCGACCTGCTTCGGCGCGGACTTGCCCGAGCTCTTCTCCGTCAGCACGCGGATGATCGCCGCCACCAGCGCGACCACCCGGGCCAGCGTCAGCTTGCGGCCGCCGAGGATCGTCTCCTCGATGAAGTCGGTCAGCCACGGCACCGACATCCGCGCCCGCAGCTGCCCCGCCATCTGCTCGCTCGCCGCCTTGCCGCGCGCGATCACCTCGTCGAACACGAAGTCGAACAGCGACGACGAATCGTCGGCCGCCTTGCCGCTGCCCGCCAGCAATTGCGACACCGGCGTCCCGAGGTACGCGCTCACCTCGGTGATGCTCGGCAGCGACTTGTTCGTCTCGGTCGCGCTGGCCACCAGCGCCGCGTCGGCGCCCTTGCCCTGGCTGGCGATCGACTTCCCGCCCTCGAACACCAGCGACGCCGACTCGAGCGCCCGGTTCACGTACTCCATGAAGTACTCCATCGGCTCGAGCACCGGGCTCGCAGCGTCGACGTCGACCCCGAGCAGGTCGCCGAGCGACTTCTTGCCGATCGCCTGCTCGACGCCGGTGCGCAGCGTCTGGCCCAGCTTCGCCTTGTACTCGGCGAGCCCCGCGACCGCGCTGCCGGCCCGATCGATCTCCTCGTCGATCACCGCCAGCGCCTCGTCGGACGCCGCGAGGAAGTCGTCCCACGCGAACAGGAACGCCAGGAACTCGAGGATCGCCTCGATCGCCGCGCCGATGCGCTTCACCACCGCCGTGATCGCCGACAGCGCCTCGTCGACGCCCGACACCACCGCCCGCCAGACGACCTCGGTCCCGTCGACGATCGTCGTCCCGACGATCTCCACCCAGCGGTTCGTCGTCGACGCCGCGGTCACTGCGATCGTGTCGGCGGTGTCGATCAGCTGCGCCACCGCGCGCGACCCGGCGTGCACCGCCGAGTTGGCCCCCCTGGCCGCCAGCGCCGCGACCTCCGCCGCCCCGCGGGTGATCAGCCCGCCCGCGCTCTTGGCCGTGCGCGTCACCGTGCCGACGAGGTTGCCGCCCGCGTCGACGATCGGCTTGGTCTGGTCGGATACCCAGTCCTCGGCGTCCTCGTACGTGTCCTTGGCGTCCTCGTACACGTCCTCGCCCCACTCGACCGCGCTCTCGCCGATGTCCTCGAGATCGTCGATGAAACTCCTCGCCTGGGGCTTCGGCGCGCTCTTCGGCGCCGCCGCGAACTGCGAGCCGAACTGCGTGAACGCCGACGCCAGCGCGCTCGCGTCGTCGTCGCTGGCCCCGGGCGGCAGCGGCGACGTGCGGCGCTTGTCGGCCGGCGACTTCAGCTCCGCCGCGGTCGTCGAGCGGATGCTCTTCTGCACTTTTTCATCGGGGCAGACCGCCCGCCACACCGACGTCCCGGCCAGTCGCACGCGGATCGCCGGGCAGGCCAGCGCCCTGGCGACGAACCGCAGGCGCAGCTTGCCCGAGGCCGGCAGCGCCACCACGTGCGTCGTCCCGGCCGCCCAGGTGGCGTAGCCGGTCTTCTCCGCGTTCGCGGTGATCGCGATCAGCTCCTCGTCGACCCGCACCTCGAGCAAGCGGCCCTGCACGCCGTCGCCGTTCTTCGCCGCCACCTCGATCGTCGCGTCGAAGATGCAGCTGTCTCCCTTGCCGGACGCACCGATCGGCTTCGGGTCGATCAGGATCTTCGTCTGCTTGCCGCCGCTGTTGTTCGCGGGCGGCGAGCTGCTCAGGCGCTCGCGCACCAGCTTGCCGCGGGTGCTCATGCGGAACCCGCGCTGCTCGGTGCTGGCGATCGGCGGCCCCGCGTCCTCGTTGATGGCCGTGTTCTTGACCGGCTCGGCCCAGCCGCGGCGCCGGCTGACGTCGACCAGGCGGTTCGAGGACAGGGCGTCGAGGCGGTAGCACGCGAGCAGCCGGTCCTCGTCGCCGCGGGCCCGCGCCAGCCACATCGCGCCCACCCGCTCCGCCGCCGCCGTTTGCCAGATCCGCACCTCCGCGATCCCGCCCGTGAACCCGTTCACCGCGGCCGGGCCCGCGCCGATCCGGACGGTCTTCACCAGCGGCGCAGACACCAGCGAGTGCGCCAGCACGTACGTGCCCATCTCCGCGATGCTGCCGATCTGCATGATCGTCGCCTCTTTGCGGAGCACGCCCTGGTGGAACAGCGACACGACGAGCCCGTTCTTCGCCGCGTTGACGCCGACCGTCGCCGCCACGTGCGACCACTCGCCGCGCTTGATCAGGCCGGTCGCGCGCACCAGCGCCGTCTCGCCCTTGCCCTTCGCCAGCAACACCAGCTCGCCCTCCGCGCCGCCGGCCCGCAGCACCAGCCCGCCGGAATCGCTCACCAGCTCGACCACGCCGCCGAGGAGGTCGTTGTCCGGGCGGACCCACGCCTCGACCGTCAGCTGTCTCTCGAGACCTGGCACAGGGGACAGGACCACCGGCGCGGCCTGGGCCTTGAACTGCAGGTACGACCCGCCGCCGTCGGCCAGCGACTCGGGGTGCTCGATCGTCTGCAAGGCCGCCGGGCTGGCCGCGTGGCGCTTGTTCGGGCCGGCGTCGACGCTGACGTACTGCTGGCTGCCGGCGTCGAGGGTCGCCGTCTTGAGCGGGTAGAAGGCGTGGAGGCGCGGCGCGTCGAGCGGGGGCGCGTCCCACGTCAGGGTGTTCGGCGCGGCGTGCTTCCAGATCTGCAACTGCGCCAGCTCGCCGACGAAGCCGCCGCCGATCGTCACAGTGCGCGCCGCGGCGCCGGGCGCGGTGAGCTGGCCGCTCGCCAGCTTCATGCCGAGGACGTGCAGCTCGCCCACGCCCGCGGCCGTCATCACCGCGCGGACCTGCACCCAGCGGTCCTCCGGCAGCCCGCCGGGCACCGTCACTTCTTGCGTCTTGCCGCCGTCGATCACCGCGAGCGACAGCGTCTCGGCGCGGTCGCCGGTGCCGAGGACGATGCGCGAGCTGCCGGCCGCGAGCGCGACGATCGGCTGGCGGACCGCGGCGCCGGTGCGGCGGACCCACAACTGCAGCACCAGCCCCTCCGGCAGGCCGCCGTCGAGCGCCGGGCCAGTGAGCTTGTGCGAAGAATTGGAGAATGCGAGGACCTTGGGCATGATGACCACTCCGAACGTGACGAATGTGCAGACCGGCCGAATGTGCGTAGTGCGTCGGCCACGACCGAAGCGGTCGCCACGAATGAGCGTACCGACCCCCCCTGTCAGGAGCTGGCCGCAGGTGGCCAGCCTCTGCCCAGGAAGCGGGCACGCCGCGCGCGTCTTTGCGCGCCCATCGACCGAACGCTCGCGCATGCGCCCGAGCTCGCGGCTCGGCGCCCGAGCTCGCGCCGCGGTGACGCTCACACGGAGCGAGCCGCGGCGTTCCTAGTCGAGGAAGATCCGGACCGCCGGTCTCTCGGGGTCGACGGCGATCGAGATGGTGGCCCGACCCGCCGCCGCCAGCGCGAGCGTCTTGGCCACGTGACCTCGCTCGTAGGACGCCTGGATCGTGTACTTGCCGGGTGGAAGATCGTCGAAGCTGTAGATCCCGCGCGCGTCGGTCTTCGTCTCGCGCGGGCCGGCGAGGCACGAACAATCCATGAGGACGAGCGCGCCGGCGATGCGTCTGCCCGTATTCACGTCATGGACGGCGCCCTGAATCGCACCTCGACCGGCGACGACCGGGGGGAGCTCGGCGGGAGAGAGCGGCGGAGCGGCCGCGTGACCGCACGCGAGCGCGCAACTGGCGAGCAACGACGAGCCGGTGCGACCGAGCAGCACTGGTAGATCCTACCCTTCCTTCGGTCTTGCCGAGTACGGCTGTTGCCCCGGAGGAAGGGCAGGACCCCCGTTCAAACCGTGCATGCGGATTTCCCGCACACGGCTTACCGGTGGACTTTCGGGCCGTTGCATTACGCTGCCTCCGGGTACTGCACGGTCCCCCGCAGACGATGGAGGCCGTGGTTGTGGAAGAAGTCGCGTGTCCAGACCTCGGCCTCCCCCGCGTGGAGATGTCGACCTTTGCGCTTCACCATGAAGGCGCGGAGTCGACTCCATACGTAGGTGTCGATCTGGTTGAACTTCGCGGCGGCGTTCCCGGTGAGGAAGTAGTTGGCCCAGCCGCGCAGCACCGGATTGATGTCGCGGATGATCACCCGCACATCTTTGACCCCGTGGCGGTTACGACCGGTCAGCTCCTTCACACGCTGTCGCACCCGCGTCAAGCTGCGCGTCGAAGGCCAGCGCTGGAGGAAGTACGCCCTGCGGCGTTCCTTCTCCCAGATCAGACCGGACATGCGCTTACGCAGGTGACAGCCGAGGAAGTCGAAGCCTTGCCGTCCCCGGCTCAGCTCGACGCGCCTCGTCTTCTCCGGATGCAGCTCGAGTCGAAGTCGACGCAGGATCTCGCGGACCCTGACCTCGGCCTCCTCGCACGCCTTCCTGGTCCTGCACAGGATCACGAAGTCATCGCAGTAGCGCACGAGCTCGCCCAGGTGGGCGTGCCGTCGCTGCCACAACTTGTCGAGGACGCCGAGGTAGATGTTCGACAGCAGCGGTGAGATGACCCCGCCCTGGGGTGTCCCCGAGAGCATCGCCGTCACCTCGCCGTCTTCCATCACGCCGGCTTCGAGCCATTGCCGCACCAGCTTGAGGACCCTTCGATCCGAGATCCGCATCTCGACGAGCTTCATGAGTCGCTCGTGATCGATGCTGCCGAAGTAGTCGCGGATGTCGGCGTCGAGCACATGGTTTCCACCTCGCGCTCCCAACACGCGCAGTCGCTCGAGCGCCTGCGTCGCGCTGCGCTTCGGCCGGAAGCCGTACGAGCACGGAAGGAAGTCCGCCTCGAATATCGGCTCCAACACCAGCTTCGCCGCCATCTGCACCACTCGGTCCCGGACTGTCGGGATCCCCAGCGGCCGCTTCTTCCCGTCCGCCTTCGGGATGTACCGCCGCATGACCGCGCTCGGCCGGTACGTCCCCGCCTCGAGCTCTGCACCGATCGCTTCGAGGAAGCGATCGACGCCGAGCTCTTCCACCTCGGCCAGCGTCTGGGCATCGATGCCCGCTGACCCCCTGTTCTTCTTCACCCGCTTCCACGCCTCCTTCAGGACGTCACGCCTGAAGATGCGGTCGTACAGCGCATGGAAGCGTCTACCCGGATGCCGCTTGGCTGCGGCCCACAGTCGGCGTCGAAGTTCTCGCACTTTGTCACGCGGCCTGCGCCGCGCGGGGTTGTTGGGACCTGTCCTGCAGGCCATGCCCTCGCGCTTACCTTCTTCTCCGACACGACCACCCCAGGGGCCCTTCCCTCCGGCGGCGTTGTTCTGCGCCGCCATCGCCGGTACTACGACCCCCTCGGACTCCCGCTGCACAGCGCTCGACTTCGCCTTCGGCTTATACGAGCCACCTTGCCCCGACACGGACCGTGCAGACGGGCCTCTCCTGTTCCGCATCGCTCCTTGAACGCGTGCTGCGCCCCGTACCCCGGGAGGACTCATCGCGCTTTCTATTCCGGACTCGTGCGCGGTGGACGTGGCCTTCGCCGCGAAGTGATCGGCTCGGCTCCCCCATTGTTTCTCTGACGAGGCTGCAGGCTTCACTTGATGTTGCGGCCCGCGTTCTTGCTCCCTCCGTAGAGGCTCTTGACGCCCCGCTCGGGCCACGAGGATCTCTCCTCGCACCTGGGGCCTGCTACCGGGCGCTCCGGCGCTTACCCGGACGGGACTTTCACCCGCTGGAACGGTGCAGCATGACGCGGCCGACCCGCCCCCTCCGGGGTCCTGCTCGTCCGTGTCTTCAGGACGCACCACCTGGCCAGGATACCCGACCGCGACGCGGCGACCGCGACGCGCGAGGCTCACCGCTTGAGTTCGAACCCGCCGGCGACCGGCGGCCGCATCACCGCGCCGGGCCGGTTGGTCAAGAAGAGCTGCGCCGACTTGTTGGCGGGGTCGATCCGCAGCACCCGCTCGTAGTAATCGGCCGCGCGATCGTAGCGGGTCATCGATTCATTGACCTGGGCCAGGCCGACCAGCGCCGTCAGGTTGCGCGGGCTGGTCTGCAGCAGCAATTGCTCGTAGTACTTCTCGGCCTCGGGGTAGTTGCCCATCGTCTGCAGGCCCTGGGCGATGCAGCGCAGCACCTCGATGTTTTGCGGCTTCTCCTCGCGGACCTGCTTCAAGATCTTCACGCCGGCCTCGGCGTCGCGGGCCCGCACCTGGAAGCAGCCCTCGTCGATGCGCTCCTCGATCGTCTTCTTCGGCTTCTTCGTCGCCGACGGTGGCTTGTCGTTGCCCGGCTTGGCTGTGGTGCTGCCGTTGGACCTGCCGGCGGTGCCCGACTCGGTCTCGTCGAGCGGGTCCGGCTCTGCGCCGCCGGTGGTGGTCTCGGCGCTGTCACCGGACGGATCGGGCTCGGACGTGGCGCCCTGCAGCTGCTCGGGCTTGTCGCCGGTCGGAGAGTTCGGCGCGCTCGTCACGGTCGCCGGCGGCAGCTCCGGGCCCATCTTCTCGAAGTGCGGGTCGTCCTGCTTCTGCGGCGCCGGCGGTTCGACGCGCGGCACGTCGCGCTTGGCATCGTGCTCGAGCGACGACGGCACGAACGGGCGCGAATCACTCTCGCCGCGCTCCTCGCCCTTGGCCGTCTCGCGCAGGCTCGGCCCGACGATCTGCAGCGCCAGCAGCACCAGCGCCGCGCTGGCGCACAGCCCCAGCAGCGCGTACACGCCGCGCCCCGGCGCGCGGGCGTACTGCACCGGAGCGACCACCGGTTGCGCCGGCGCAGCCGCTCGCTCCTGCAGCATCCCCGTCGTCGCTCGCGGCGCCTTCTCGGGCACGTCGACCTCGCCCGCGATCACGGTCGCGTCGTCGTCGAGCTCCATCTCGGCCGCCGTCGCCTGCACCGCCGTCGCCGACAGCGCCGCCGTCGCCAGCGTCGCCTCTTCCGTGCCCGCCGCGTCCTCCGGCTTCACCGTCGCCCGCGCCATCGACGGCGCCGGAGCCATCGGCCCCGCAGCCATCGGCGGCGCGACGCTCGCCGGCGCGGACATCGGCGGAGTCATCGGCGCCGCTTTGGCCATCGGCGCCGCAGGCCTCGACGCCTCGACCATCGGCGCCTCGAGAACCATCGGAGCCGCCCCCGGCGTCCTCTGCGGCGAGATCGGCTGCGCGGCGGCCAGCGGCCCCGACTCGGGCAGCGGCAGCGTCTCGAACATCCCGGTCCACGTCGGCGCCATCGCCTTCTTCGGCGGCGCCGGGATCTCCACTTCCCGCTCGGCCCAGGCCGTCGACAGCGCCTGCGTGAACTCGGCCGCCGAGCGGAAGCGGCGCTCGAGCTCCCACGCCACGCCCTTCTTCAGCACGTCCTTCATCAACCCGCCGCAGTGCAGGCGGTCGATGAAGCGGTCGGCGTCGCGGACCACCTCGAGCGGCAGCTCGGCGCCGTACAGCCCGAACACCGCCGTCATGGCCAGGCCGTAGATGTCGGCGCGGTGGTCGGCGTCCTGCGGCCGGTTGAGCACCTCGGGCGCGGAGTAGATGAACGAGCCCATCGGGCCGGTGCGGGTCGAGCCCAACGTGTCCTGCTCGCGCACCAGGTCGAAGTCGGTCAGCTTGGCCGCGCCGCCCTCGCCGAGCAGCACGTTGGACGGCTTCACGTCGCGGTGGACCAGCCCGCGCTCGTGCGCGTGGACCAGCGCCTGGCCGACGGCGACGACGCCCGCCATCACTTGATCGGCGGTGAGCTGCCGGTCGAGCACCGCCTCGTGGAGCGTCCCGCCGGACATGTACTCCATCACGAAGAAGTGGCGGCCGGCCTCCTCGCCGTACGGCTCGAGCACCTGGACGATGGCCGGGTGGCGCAGCTCGGACATCTTCCACGCCCCGCGGAAGAAGCGGTCGCGGCGGGTCTTGTCCTCGGCGAATTGTCCGTGCAGCACCTTGAGGGCCACCTCGCGCTTGGCCGACTCGTCGCGCGCGTGCCACACCGTCGCAAACCCGCCCTGACCGATCTGTCCGATCAGGCGGTAGCGGCCGCGCGCCAGCACGTCGCCCTCGCGCAGCTGCGCGCCCTCGCGGAACTCTCGCTTGAGCGCCGCGATCTCGGCCTCGACCTCGCTGGTCGTGTGGCCGTCTTCCTCGAGCTGCTGGCGCTTCGTCAGCGCCGCCTCGAGCTTGCGGCCGAGCGTCGCCTTGGCGCCGGCGACCTTCAGATCGAGCGGGCCGCCGGCCCCGAACACGCGGGCATACACCTCGTTGCGGAACGGGTCCATCCCGCGGCACAGGCCCGTCAGCTGCAGCTCCTTGCGGTCCTCCTCGCCGAGCTCCTCGCCGTCGACCAGGCGGCGGAACAGCATGGCCAGGCGCGCGTCCTGGGTGACCAGGCGGAAGATGTTGTAGAAGTGGATGTTGCGCGGGCTCTCGGCGACGATGCTGGCGACCACCGCGTCGACGTCGTTGGCGTCGAGCTTCTTGGCCCCGCGGGCGGCGCGGTTCCACAGCGCCTCGAACACCAGCTGGCACAGGAACACCGAGCCCGCCGTCAGCTCGTACACGCGGGCGACCAGGTCGGGCCCCGCGAACGCGCCGGCGGTGGCGAGATACGACGCCAGCTGGCTGACCTGGGCCAGCGACAGGTCCTCGAGCGCGATCTCGATGGCGACGTTGAACGGCGACCAGCGCGGGTCGGAGATGAAGCGCGACGAGTGGGCCGCCCCGGCCAGGACGAAGGTCAGGCGCAGCAGCGACTCCTCGTGCGCGCGCAGGTTGAAGAAGGTCCTGATCTTGCTGAAGATCTGCTCGCGGCACTCGACGTGGAGGAGCACGTCGATCTCGTCGACGAAGATCACCAGGCGGCCGGGGAACGCGGTCAGCCAGGCCTTGAACACGTCGCGCGGGTCGCCCTTGCCGATCGGCGCCGGGTCGAAGTTGGCGCTGCGGGCCACCTCGTGCAGGAACTGGCGCCAGAAGTCGTCGTACGAGCGGACCACGAACGGCGACAGGTCGACCAGCGCGCAGCGGAACTCCGGCGCCGGCAGCGACGACATCGTGCGGGCGATCAGGCTCGACTTGCCGCTCTGCCGCGGCGCCGCGAAGTACGGGTAGTACTGGTTGTCGCGGATCTGCTCGACCAGCTCCGCGTCGGCGCCGCGGCGGATGTACGCCTTGCCGGCGAACGCCCCTGCCGCCCGGTACGGGTTCTCGACCGTCACCGGTAGCTCTCCTTCTTGCGCACCCGCGCCGCCAGGTCGGCGTCGCCGATCCCGGCCGACTCGTCCTTCCACAGGTTGAAGCACAGGCACTGGGCCGGCTTCGGCAGCATCTTGGTGCGCTCGCGGATCGTCGCCCGCTCGGCCTCCGCCACCGCGCGGGCCCGCGGCGGCAGCAGGGCCAACAGCCGGCCGAGCTCCGCCTCCGTGAACGGGCGCAGCTCGACCTCGGGCCAGTCGCCGAGGTTGGGGTTCGACAGCTCGAAGCTGGCCAGCACCTCGGCGATCGGGTCGCGCGTGGTCACCACCAGCCGCAGCGCCCCGGTCAGCTGCGTGACCACCCGGTACAGCGCCGGCACGAACCGCTGCGCCACCTCGGGCGTCAGCCCGCCGAACTCGTCGAGCGTGAGCAGCAGCGGCCGCTGAGCCGCGGCCGTCTGGACCTCGCGCCAGCCCTTGAAGCCCTGGCCGTAGGCGCGGCCGACCTCGGCGAAGAACTCGTCGAGGAACAGGTTCACGTCGTCCACCCGCATCATCTGCAGGTCGAGCAGGCACACCGCCGCGCCCGCGCCGCTCGGCCACGCGCGGTCGGCCCGCAGCAGCAGGCTCGACTTGCCGATCGAGAAGTCGCCGCGGACCACGACCACGTGCGCGCCGCCCTCGAGCGCCTCCGCCAGCGCCGCGTCGGCCGCCCGGGCCACGTACGACGGCGCCGACAGCCCGAGCATGCCCGCCTTCTGGAACGGGTTGATCCCGGGGGGCATGCCCGTCTGGACATGTACCGAAGGACTTGTCCCCGCGGACATGCCCGTTCCGCCCTGTCCGCTAGAACCTGTCCCTTGGGGCACAGGAAGGACGCCGCCCGCCGAATTGTCCGGCGCGCACTCGGCCTCCGCGTGGGTCCCGAGCACCGCGACGATCGAGCCGGCGGTGTGCGACGACGCCGCGTCCGGGTCAGCCGGCGGCACGATGGGCCGCAGCCCGCTCTCGCCGGCGAAGAACAGCCCGCTCTGGCTCGTGCGCGCCCCGCTGTCGCCCGGCCGGGCCCCGCTGTCGCCGGCGTGGTGGGCCCCGCTGACGGGCGCCCGCGACTCGGCCATCCGCTCGGCCAGCCGCGGCAGGAACACGTGGGCGTCGATCCCCTTGTAGAGCGCCACCCGGGCGCGATCGATCCCCGGGCGCAGCGCCGCGAGCAGCCGGCTCGACCCGCGCACGATCGCCGCCTCGTCCTCGGGGTAGAACGCCCACGCGATCTTGATCGGCGCCAGCCCGCCCTGGACCATGGCGATCAGCGAGCGCGTGAACACGTCGTCCCAGCCGCTGTAGCCGAGCACCACCAGGGTGCGCGCGCTGATCAGGGCGGCCAGCGACGCCGCCAGCTTGGGCCGCTCCTGGCCGAGCTGCGCGGGCGTGTGCAGCGTGTCGGTGCGGAACCAGTCGCCGTGGAAGTGGACCACCAGGCAGCCCTGGCCGTCGACGCCCGAGAAGCTGCCGTCGCCGTGGAGCGCGGCCGTGTACGCGCGGCCGCCGGCCCGGCGCACGCTGATCGACACCAGCGGGTCGAAGTTCGACGTCAGCACCAGCGGCCTCGTCGCCGCCGACGCGCGCGCCAGCACCTGGCCGAGCGCGTCCGCGGCCGGCGGCAGGTGCCAGCCCTCGAGGTCGTCCTCCAGCGCGCGGCACGCCTCGGGGTCGAGCGCCGTCGACAGTGTCGACGACTGCGACGACGGCCGGCGGGCCAGCAGCACCGCGCGTCGGATCACCGCGTTGGCCGCGTCCGGGTCGCGCGTGAGCAGCAGGTGGCGAAACGCCGCCTGGTAGCGGTTGTCCGGCTCCTTCGCCAGCGCCGCCTCGAAGCGCTGCAGCTCGCGGGGATGCTGGTACTCGCCGCGGATCAGCTCGATCACCCCGTCGACCCGCGGCACCCCCGGCTCGCCCGCCCGGCTCGGGGCCGTGACCGCCGAGCCCACCAGGTACACCAGCTCTTGCGCCCGCGCCGACAGCCGGTCCAGCAGGTCCTCGTCGCTCCCGAACTCGAACGCCATCGAACCGGCAGAGGAATCGGCGGGCATCGTGTCACCCGAGGATACCTCACGCCCGGCCGCCCGGCCTCGCCGCCCGCCATGACGACGTCGACAGCGTCCCCCGCCTCCCGGCGCGTTCGCGCGACCCTGCGGAGGCCGTCTTCAGACCCCGCGCGATTCCGCGCAACCGCCGTGGGATCGCCTCCCAACGCGGCCGTGCCGCCCATCTCGCCAGGCCGAGCCCGCCGCAGACGAAGACTCCCACCTGCATCCGCCCCCCGCGAGGGCCGCAGCGGCCGCCCGTCCTCGGGCGGCGCCCACATCCTCGCCGTCCCGCGAGCGGACCCCGATCCTTCTCCCGAGGACATGTCTCAACGGTCATTCCACGTGAACCTATAGACATGTCACAAAAGACATGTCCAAACAACCATGCCCGAATATTTCAGGCACCCGCGTCGCCATCCCCTGCGCCCCACTCTGACATACACGCGCTGCAGCGAACGGGCACCGCCGACGCGCCGCGGAGATGACGCGAGTCTGACCGACGTCCTTTTCCGGCGCGCGGGAGGCTGTCACGATCCCCCGCGTCCTGGAGGACTGACATGGCTCTAATTCCCTTTTTTAGAAGAAGTACTTCGCGACGTTCCCTCGTGTTGGCGTCGGTCGTGAGCGCCACCCTGACAGCTTGCCCCGATACCCCCGGAGAGACGACCGAGACCACCGGTAACGACACCTCGACCGGCACCGACACGGGCGACTCGACCGACACCACGAGCACCGGCGGCTCGACCGACGCGCCGACGACCGACCCAACGACCACCACCGACGACAGCACCAGCACCACCGGCGAACCGGAGCTGAGCCGCATCGAGAAGATCCTCGCGGCGCTCGGCGTGGCCATGTACGAGTGCCCCGAGCGCGTGTGGCCGGACGTGCAGGACAGCTACCGCGCCCGCCAGGTCCTGCTGGCCTCGGTGCTCGAGAACCGCGCGTGGCTGTGGAACGACCAGGTCAGCCAGGCCGAACCGCCGGCGGTCAGCGACGGCCCGCTCGACGGCTTGCCGCCGGAGTGGACGGCGTCCTTCAACGTGGGCGTTCTGCAGAACGTCCAGACTCTGGGGATCTCCCTCGACGAGACGGCCGCGCAGAACGAGGCGATCGCGTCGGCGGGCCTCGAGGTGTGGCCCGACGCCGCGATCTCCCTCGCCTTCCACGAGGGCTTTCACTTCCTCAGCGCGCAGGACGACTGGAACGTGGGCAACGGCAGCCGCACCGCCCCCTACCCCGAGCCGTGGCAGCCGCGCTACCTGCGAGCCGCGCTGCTCACGGCCTTGCTCGCCGCGGTCCAGGGCGACGCCGACGCGCTGCCGGCCGCCGCCTACTGGCAGGCCCAGCTGCAGGCCGAGTTCGCCGAGGAGCTGCAGGCCGGCCGCCGCTACGAGTGCACCGAGGGCAGCGCGGAGTATGCCTCGCTGATGATGAGCGCGCTGGCCGAGCTCGGCTGCGAGGCCAGCGACGCCGAGCTGCTCGCGCTCGCCAGGGAGCGCGCCGACGACGGCCTCTTCCTCGGCATCGCCGGCTACAACCCCGGCCGCGAATTTTATGACCTGGGCGTGCTCGCGGGCCTGCTGCTGCGCGAGCAGCAGGTCCCCGGCTGGGAGCTCGAGGTCGAGGACGGCACCCCGCCGGTCGAGCTCGCGCTCGCGGGCGTGACTCCGGCGTCGCAGCCCGACGACCCCGCGCTGCAGGCCAGCGTGCAGTCGGTGGTCGACGCCCGCAACGCGTCGCTGGCCACCCTGATCGAGCCGATGCTCGAGCACATGCAGAGCGCCGAGTACACGCGGATCCCCGTCTCCTACGGCTGGATCGCCGGCTCCTTCCAGGTCGGCGGCTTCTACTACCTCGCCGAGGACCCGGCCGAGCCGGAGGTGCTGCTGAGCTTCTCGGCCGAGCTCGACCCGCCGTCCGGCGTGGCGATCTCCGTCCAGCAGCTCACCGCCCTGACCGGCGTGACGACCCCCTGCGCCTTGCCGGCCGGGAACTCGATCGTCCTGACGATCCCGACCGCCGACCTCGAGGTCGCGGCCGACAAGGCGACCGCCACCAACGCCAGGCTGAAGTTCTCCGGCCTCGAGGTCGAGGCGACCACCGACATCGGCGGCCTGCCGTGGCTGTGCCCGGTCGACGGCGGCGGAGCCGGCAACGCCCCGCCCGCCGAGCCGAACCCCGTGCTCGACGAGCTGCGCGCGCGGTCGAACGCCCCCCACCACCCGCTGCGGCGGCTGACCGACGCGAACGGATGAATCATCGTACATGTCCCCAGGGACATACATGAAAGACCACGCGTCCGGCCGGGCCCGCGCCCGCGCGGACGCGTTCCTCATGAGGCCGGCATCTGCTAGCCGCTCCTGTCGGGCCATCACCGGCGCGTGCCCCGAAACGGACTGACATGGTCGCGCTGCCGACGAGCTCCGCCGAGCGCGAAGATGCTGGCCAGCGAAGACGGCGCCCGGGTGACGGACGGGCTACCCGGACCCGCGGACGGTGCCACGATCCCGCTCGTCCTGGAGGATGACCGTGTTCCTGTCGACCGCCTCGTCAAAGAATCCGCGACGTCCCCTCGCGCTGGCGACCGTCGTGAGCGCGACGCTGACAGCGTGCCCCGATGACACCGGAGGCGAGGCGACCGACCTCGACGCCAGGGAGGCCAGCGAGCCGGAGCCGAGCCGCGTCGAGAACATCCTCGCCGCGCTCGACGTGGCGATGTACGAGTGCCCCGAGCGGGTGTGGCCGGACGTGCAGGCCAGCTACCGCGCCCGCCAGGTCCTGCTCGCCTCGGAGCTCGAGAACCGCGCGTGGCTGTGGAACGACCAGGCCGGCGCGGGTGAACCGCCGGTCGTCCGCGAGATGCCGCTCGACAGCTTGCCGGCGGAGTGGGCGGCGTTCTTCAACGTGGACGAGCTGCAGGGCGTGCGCACTCTGGGGATCTCCCTCGACGAGACGGCGGCGCTGAACGACAAGCTCGCGGCCGAGGGGTTCGACGTGTGGCCCGACACGGCGCTCAACTTTGCCTTCCACGAGGGCTTCCACTTCCTCAGCGCCCAGGACGACTGGAACGTGGCCGACACCGGCCGCTACGCCGCCTACCCCGAGTCCTGGCAGCCGCGCTACCTGCGAGCGTCGCTCCTCACCGCGCTGCTCGCCGCGCTCCAGGGCGACACCCACGCGCTGCCGGCCGCGGCGCACTGGCAGGCCCGGCTGCAGGCCGAGTTCGCCGAGGAGCTGCAGCCCGGCCGCCGCTTCGAATGCACCGAGGGCAGCGCCCAGTATGCGACGATGATGATGAGCGCTGGCGGAGCTCGGCTGCGAGGCCAGCGACGCCGAGCTGCTCGCGGTCGCCGAGGAGCGCATCGACGACGGCCTCTTCCTCGACATCCCCGGCTACGACCCGGACCGCGAATTCTACGACCTGGGGTTGCTCTCCGGCCTGCTGCTGCGCGAGCGGCAGGCGCCCGGGTGGGAGCTCGCGGTCGAGGACGGCACCCCGCCGGTCGAGCTCGCGCTCGCGGGCGTGACCCCGGCGCCGCAGCCCGACGACCCCGCGCTGCAGGCGAGCGTGCGGAAGGTGGTCGACGCCCGCAACGCGTCGCTGGCGACCCAGATCGAGCCGATGCTCGCGCACATGGAGAGCCCCGAGTACACCCGGCTCCCGGTGTCGTTCGACTGGATCGCCGGCTCGTTCGACGTCGACGGCTTCTACTACCTCGCCGACGACCCGGCCAGGCCGGAGCTGCTGCTGAACTTCACGGCCGAGCTCGATCCGCCGTCCGGCGTGGCGATCTCGGTCCAGGAGCTCACCGCCATGACCGGCATCTCGACCCCGTGCGCGCTGTCGGCCGAGGACGCGCTCGTCCTGACGATCCCGACCGCCGACCTCACCGTCGCGGGCGAAAAGGCGACCGCCACCAGCCCCAACGTCACCTTCTCCGGCCTCGAGGTCGAGGCCACCCCCGACCTCGACGGCCTGCCGTGGCTGTGCCCGGTCGACGGCGGCGGGATCGGCGACGCGCCGCCCGCCGAGGCGAACCCGCTGCTCGACGAGCTGCGCGCGCGCTCCCCCCACTCGCCGCGGCGACGGGTCGACGCGAATTGACGAATCATTATACATGTCCCAAAGGACATGCGACATGAAGCCGTCTCCCCGCGAGCGCGTCGGGCCGGTCGCAACCCCGCGACCGGCCCGACGCCCCGCTCAGGCCGCCGGCATGGCCAGCCGCTCCTGTCGGGCCCAGCGGGCGATGATCTCGCGCGCCAGCCCCTCGACCCTGCAGTTGGCGAACCCGCGGATCTGCACGATCCGCCGGCTGACGGGCTCGACCTCGATCGTGAAGCGCGACGCGAACTCGCCGTCGCGGCCGGCGCTGCGCAGCGACCAGATGCTCGAGATCCCGCGGACGCAGCGCCGCACGTACGTGCCCACGCAGTGGCGCAGCGCCCGTCCCTCGGCCCACAGCCCCGAGCTCGACAGCAGCTCGCCGATCTCCCACTCCGTCACCGACGGGCCGCTGTTCTCGTCACAGAAGCGCAGGCCCGCCCAACCCGCGCCCGCCCAGGTCTTGGCCGCGTTGCGGGTCTTCTGCAGCTCGAGCTCCCGCGCCCGCTGGACCTCGCGCTGCCACGCGCCGATCTGCCGCCACAGCGACTCGGGCGTGCGCGCACCGCCCGTGAACCGCGGCTCCGGCATCGGGTCGACCTGCGCGCCCGCGGAGCCGTCCGCCTCGCGCTCGCGGATCTGCGTCGCCCGCACGTACTTGACGATCAGCCCGACCTTCTCGGGCCCGATCGCATCCCAGTTGCGGATCATCCACTCGAAGACCCCGCGCCAGTACTCGTCGTGGCGCAGATCGGCGGCCAGGTCGGTCTGCAAGATCGCCAGCACCAGCTCCGGCTCCGCTCCCAGCGCCAGCAGCTCGGCCCGGCGGATCGCCGCGCGCACCGGCAGGTCCGCCGGTGATTTCAGCAAGATCTGCTCCATCTTGCGCGTCAGCTGCAGCGGCAGCCCCGTGAGCTTGCGGAACGGGCACCCGCCCGCGTGTTC
Source organism: Nannocystis punicea (assembly GCF_026965555.1). Lineage (GTDB taxonomy): Bacteria > Myxococcota_A > Polyangia > Nannocystales > Nannocystaceae > Nannocystis > Nannocystis punicea. The sequence goes on from NZ_CP114040.1 coordinate 10,747,483, forward strand.
GATGAACCACCCGCGCTCCTCGTCGCGCGGCGACGAATCGTCGCCGAACCACGCCGAAGCCAGCATTCGCGGCACCGGATAGCGGCCCATCAGGTGCTGCGCCAGCGAATGTACCAGCGCCAGCGGATGGCCCCGGCCGCCCTTCCAGCCCTCGACCGGCGCCTGGTGCCAGGCGTGGAAGCGGGCCAGGTTGACGATCGCCTGCACCGCCGCGACCCCGCCGTCCAGCAGGTTCGAGCGCTCGCTCGCCGCCCATACCATCCTCGCGAACATCTGCTGCGCCGTCACATCGCCGCGCAGCGCCGAGAGACCATGACTCACCGCGTGATCGATCGTCCGCCGCGCATGCCGGCGGAAACAAATAATATTGGACACACGACTCTCCCTGCGCGCGGCCATCACCGCACGCCGTACGAACCGACGATTCGACGCGTCGCGCGCTCGTCGTGCCGATTCGGTCGCCGGCGTCGCGGCGGCTCTCCGCCGCGCGCACACCTGACCCAATCGCCGCCGATGGCCGCAGAAGCGGCGCTCACGACCCGTCGAGGACTCTTCGTAGGACCGGCGCCGCGCCCACTCACTCACGGGCGCGATCAGCCGGTCTCAGGAGAACCGAACGAACATGCCGGGGAGAATGCACGCACCCCCCACCTCTGTCAAGCACCATTCGCACGAGCGCCCCCGCTCGCCCGCATCTGCATCGGTCGACCGGCGAATTACATGTCCCGAAGGACAGCCGGGCATTCGCCCCACCCCATTCGCCCCACCCCGAGGAACGAAGGTCCGCGGCGAGCCTCACCCATGGGGTGCCCTGCTCCCACCTCGCGACCTCGTCGAGCCCGAGCCCGCAGCCGCGATCGCAGCGTCCTCGTCCTCGCACCCGCATCCTCGCCGGGCGAGCTCGCGGACCGTCGCTCGTCGCAGAGAGGCCAGACGACCTCTCTCTCTACCTGGTTCCCGTCGAGCCCGAGCCCGCTGCCGCGCTCGCAGCGTCCTCGTCCTCGCACCCGCATCCTCGCCGCGCGAGCTCGCGGACCGTCGCCCGTCGCAGAGAGGCCAGACGACCTCTCTCTACCTGGGCCGCCGGCCGCTCCATGGTCCGCGCCGCCGCCGTCGCAACGCCCGACATCGCCGACATCTTTTCTGCAATTCGACCTCGACGCTCGCACCGCCCCGGCAGCGTCAGCCCCCGCTTGCAGGCCACGCTCTCACGCCGCACTGCGCTTCGCCGATCCGCGATCTCCGCGGGTCGTGCCGCGCGAGCATCTGATGCTACGTTGCCGGCGATGCCTCGCCTCGCCCTCGCATCCCTTGTCCTCCTCCTCGCCGCCTGCGGCGACGATCCTGCGACCTCGACCGGCGACACGAGCGGCCCCGGCCCTGCGAGCGCCACCCAGACCTCCGGCACCACCGACGACGACCCCGCGCCCACCGGCACCACCACGAGCACCGGCAGCGGCCCGGCAACGACCACGACCACGGTGACCGGCGATCCCGCGACCACCGACGCGCCCGTCACCGGCACCACGGGCACGGACACCACCGGCCCCGGCGTCGACACCGACACGACCACGGACACGACCACCGGCCCGATGGTCGAGCCGATCTGCACCGACCCACCGGCCTGCGCCGACGTCGAGCCCACCGCCACCGAGCACGAGCTGGGGCTCCTCGACGGCTGCGCCTTCGCCCTCGCGCCGAGCGACTTCGCGGCCGGCATCGCCCGCGCCGACGCCCTGCTCGAGCGCACCGGCACTGCGGTCACCATCGACGACGTCCTCGGCCAGCTCAACCGCGTGGGCGTCCCGGGCCTCTCGGCCTACCAGGCCGAGCGCATGAAGAACCACGACTACGTCGGCTTCCGCTGGAACGACGGCGACGGCGCAGTCACCTACTGGTACCCGCAGGGCATCACCGGCTCGAGCGACGCGCGGGCCGATCACAAGGTCGGCGGCAGGCGCGTGCTGCTGGTCTCCTGGTACCACAACATCGACCGCGAGCCGACCGATCCGCCGGCCCGCGGCGTGCGCCTCAGCCTGGTCGACATCACCGACCTCGACGACGTCCGCTACCGCCACCTGCTCCTCGTCACGCCGACCGGCGACGGCCCGGACGTCAACTTCGAGGCCGCCAACACCAAGGCCGGCGACGCCCTGCACGCCGGCGGCATCACCTGGGTCGGCGACCGCCTCTACGTCGCCTCGACGTCGGCGGGCTTCCGCGTCTACGACATGTCGCGGATCTTCGAGACCACCGCCAGCGACGACGAGAACGCGATCGGTATCGCCGGCGGCCAGGTGCAGGCCCACGGCTATCGCTACGCGGTGCCGGAGATCGGCCGCTACAACCTCACCGCCGACTCGTGCCCGCTGCGCTTCTCCGCCGTCTCGCTCGACCGCAGCGCCGACCCGCCGGTCCTCGTCACCGCCGAGTACCAGACCGACCTGACCGGCCGCATCGCCCGCTGGCCGATCGACCTCGACAGCACGCGGCTGGTCGAGAACGGCGGCACGGTGTTCGCCCGCGACGCCGCGATCGCCGGCCAGACCCGCATCCAGGGCGCGGTCACCTACGACGGCGTCTACTACATGTCGTGCTCGAGCCAGACCTCGCAGTGGGGCCGCCTCTACCGCAACCTCCCCGACTCGACGAGCGAGATCACCGCCTGGCCCGACGGCCCCGAAGACCTCTACATCGAGCGCGACCTCGAGCTGATCTGGACCGCCGCCGAACACCCCGACAAGCGCGTCACCCTCGGCATCCCGATGCAAGGCTATTAACCGAGCTCCATTGGCGCGGCAACCGCGGCTCGCCGCCCTGATATGCATCTGCGCAGCTCTTCTTCTCGTAACTCTCAAGCAATCAGGCCAAGCACAACGAGACGGAGTTCCGGCGCCTGTTGGATCTCCACTCGTTCGTGAACTTTTTCGCCCACCGTACAGAACGGTGATCGCGCCGCGCTCTCCGCGCAAGCACCGCCAACACTGGAACCGCGCTCTAGGTTTCCAGATGGGCATTCTTGAGCAAGATGAAGTATCTGAGAAACCTCGGCGCCGTGTCCGCGCGACTTTCATCACTTTTCTCGAACGGCGGCTCGCGCAGTATGATCGGCACAGACGGACATGGCGACCGCGGACCAACTCAAAGCGCTCATCCGGAGCCATGGAGAGGGCGATGAAACACGCTTTTATGCCATAGCGTTGCAGGTTGCCGCGCAGGCAGCGCGCAATGGCCACACAAAATTTGCCCAGGAGCTTCGAGAACTCGTCGACAATCTCCGCAAGCATGCCGGCCCTTCGATAACCCCAGCAAAGTTGATCCCGCTAGCTCAGCCCCGAGGGGAACTTGTTGGCCTTTTCGCCGCTAGCTACCCAAAGACACGCCTCGCCGACATGGCACTCGAGCCCGCCGTCGAGCACTCGTTACATCAAGTGCTTCGAGAACAGCAAGAGCGAGAGCGCTTACTCGCACATGGCTTTCAACCGCAGCGCAAACTCCTCCTTCTGGGACCTCCGGGCACTGGAAAAACGATGTCCGCTGGCGCTCTCGCCGGTGAACTGGGACTCCCCCTGCTGACCATTCAGCTTGACAGTCTTATCTCCAAGTATTTGGGCGAAACTGCCGCCAAGCTCCGGCTCATCTTCGATGCGATCGCTGAGACACGCGCAGTGTATTTATTCGACGAATTTGATGCTATTGGAGGCGAGCGCTCAGCAGTCAACGACACAGGCGAAATCCGCCGGGTAATGAGTTCGTTTCTTCAATTTTTGGAGCAGGACGAATCCCAGAGCTTGATTCTTTGCGCGACAAATCACCCAGCGCTTCTTGACCGTGCACTATTTCGCCGTTTTGACGCCATAATCGAGTACCTACTGCCATCACGTGAGGTTGTCTCTAAGATTATGGAGTCCCGTCTCGGCCTCATGGACACCTCATCCGTCCAGTGGAGCCGGGTAGCGCGCATTGCCGCGGGACTCAGTCACGCGGAAATCTGCCGGTCCTGTGAAGCCGCCGCCAAAAACGCCCTCCTGGCTCACCGTAGAACCATCAAGACCGCCGACCTTACGGCAGCTCTTGCCAGCCGCCGTACCGCGCAGGTATAGTCCATCAGGTCATGGCGGCACCTCGAGATCGTTCTCATCTCATTCTTCAAGATCCTCCCGCTACCGAGCCATTCTCTCGAAGCGGCGGCGGCTCACAAAAGATCCCGCCGCCCTTAGCAGGGAGACCGGCACATGGGCAACAGCTGACGCGCTCAATCGAGAAGGCGGAAGCAGATGGATATGTGCGCAGAACCAATCGCCCATTCACTGTGACAAGTGCAATATCCGGACTCTATATCGAAGTTGAGAGTCAGCCTGGCGTTGCATTAGCGACCGCGAGCTTGCAAGACTTGCGCAAAGGGATTGAGGTCGTCAACCAGACCGAAACCATCTCCACAACTGGAGAAACGCAATCCTTAGTACAGAAAGCGACCGTGTTCGTGCCGGACGGGCAACTTGCGCACTTCATTAAGCGTCTTGAAGCCTACTCCCAGTTGACTCCCAAGAGGCCCGGAGAGCGGCGCTACGAAGATACATTCGACCGTATCGGAGCACTACGCCTCGCAACCGTGCGTGCCCTTTGGACCGACGAAGAAGGCGGCTTTCCACCGGATGAGCAAGTCATCTGGTGGGAGCTCTGGCTTCGAAGAACGGACGGAGGCGAAGTACGTCGCCTTCGCTCTTTTGCCGAGTCGTCGCAGATACTGCTAGGCGAGCGCCATATGACGTTTCATGATCGAATCATCATACTCGCTCATGCGTCCGCTGAGCAAATCTCTACGTCCATTGATATTCTGGCCGACCTTGCTGAGCTTCGTCGCGCGAAAGAGCTCGCAACGTTTATCGTGAATGAATCACCGCAAGCACAAGCTGCCTGGGCACAAGAACTCGCTGAGCGTCTCATTGCCCCCTCATCGGATGCCCCTGCTGTTTGTGTTCTCGATACTGGCGTGACGCAGGGACACCCCCTGCTGGCTCCGGCGTTGGATCTGGCAGATGTTCACGCCGCCGATCCGCGATGGGGTGGGCATGATGATAGCAGAGGACACGGTACTGAAATGGCCGGTCTCGCTCTCTTTGGCGACCTCGCGCAGGTCATAGGTTCGTCAGGCCCTGTCGTGCTCCGACATCGCATCGAGGCCGTCAAGCTCATTCCACCTCGCGGCCGTAACGCGCCAGACTTATACGGCGCAATCACGGCCACCGCGGTGAGCTATCCGGAGGTCCAAGCACCTGCGAGAACTCGAGTTTTCTCGATGGCTATCACATCATCCGATCAACTTGCTCGCGGAAAGCCCTCGTCGTGGTCCGCATCTATTGACGCCTTGTCTGCAGGGCGAAGTATTGACGCAAGTTCGAATGAATTGCTCTACCTCGACAATAATAATTTTTCCCGGCTGTTTGTCATAGCCGCCGGAAACATCGATCCTCCCGAGAAAGATCATCTGACTCGCAGCGATTTAGAGTCAATCCAGGACCCCGCTCAAGCATGGAATGCACTCACTGTTGGCGCTTTCACTGACCGAGCGATCATCACCGATCCACATCGGGCGGGCTGGGAGCCTCTGGTCAAACCGGGGGAGCTTACGGTTTGGAGCAGTACCTCGGTCAGCTTCGCCAAAATCTGGCCTATAAAGCCGGACGTCGTCGCGGAAGGGGGAAATGTGGCCGTTAGTCAGAGCGGTACACTTGATTTTCCAATCGAAGAGTTATCCTTGCTGACCACTTACTGCCGACCGGATCAAAAAGCTTTTACCCTGAGTTGGGCGACTAGCGCAGCATGCGCTCAAGTCGCCCGCATGTGCGCTAGGATTGCCAGTCAGTACCCCTCGTTCCGCCCTGAAACCATCCGCGGAATTGTGGTTCACTCCGCTGAATGGACGAACACCATGCTGGGTCACATCGCGTTAGTAAAGAACAAAAGAGCTCGCCTCGCGCTCGTCAGGAGATACGGATTCGGTGTTCCCAGTGAATCCCGAGCTACGCGAAGTGCATCTAACAGCCTCACTCTTATCGCTCAAAGCGAGATTTGTCCTTTTGCAGAGGGTAAACTACGCGAGATGCATCTTTACAATTTACCGTGGCCCACCGAGATCCTCGAATCACTTGGCGACGCACAAGTCCGTCTCCGGATTACGCTCTCATATTTCATCGAGCCCAATCCCGCTCGTCGTGGCCGGACGGCTCGCTTTCGCTATGCTTCGCATGGACTGCGTTTTGCTGTTAAGCATTCTGTTGAGACCGTCGAGGAATTTCGAAAACGCATCAATTCTCGTGCACTGACTGAAGATGAAGGCCGGCCTAGCAAGCCCGATGACAATGGTTGGTTCCTCGGCGAATCAGCACAAACCAGTGGCTCATTACATGCTGACATGTGGCATGGCACAGCTGCGGACCTAGCCGCCCGTGGAGTCGTAGCTGTATATCCAGTGTCGGGATGGTGGAAAGAGCTTAAGAGGCAAGACCGAAGTAATCTGGGAGTTCGATATGCCTTGATCGTATCGATCGACACGGCGGCGATAGATATAGATATCTGGACTCCGGTCGCCGTCAAAATCGGCGCTCCCATTGCAGTGCCCGCCGTTGCACACCCATAGTTTTCGCGTGCCAGCCCCGTCAGTTCGCCTCCGCGCCGTCGAGCATGTCGGCCACGATCGCGTCGGCCGCGGCGGCCGGGTCGGGCGCGCCGAGGATCGGCCGCCCGACCACCAGGTACGCGGCCCCGTCGGCGATCGCCTGACCCGGCGTCATCACCCGCTTCTGGTCGCCGACGTCGGCCCCGGCCGGGCGGATGCCGGGCACCACGCAGGCGATGCCCGGGGCCGCCGCGCGCACCCCGGCCAGCTCTTGCCCGCTGCACACCACCCCCGCGCAGCCGGCCGAGCGGGCGAGCGCGGCCCGCAGCGCCACCAGCTCGGCGGGCGTGCGGGTGTGCCCGGCCTCGGCGCAGGCGGCCGCGTCCTGGCTGGTCAGCACGGTCACCGCCAGCACCCCGAGCTCCGGACCGGCCTCGGCCACGCACGCCTTGAGGTGAGCCAGGCCCGAGCCGGCGTGGACCGTGATGAAGCGACAGCCGAGCGAGCGAGCCGAGCGGATCGCCCCGCACATCGTGTTGGGGATGTCGTGGAGCTTGAGGTCGAGGAAGATCTCGAGGTCCGGCACCTCGCCGCGGAGGCGGCGCACCACCTCGGGGCCCTCGGCCACGAACAGCTCGAGCCCGACCTTCAGCATGCCGACGTGGCCCTGCAGCGTCTGGGCCGCCGCGACCGCGGCGCGGGCGTCGGGCACGTCGAGCGCGACGATCAGGCGGCGACGCAATTCGGACTCGGAGGCGACGGGCAGCGGCATGGGCGGCGATCTAGCAAGCGCGCCGCGGGTGTTGCAAGCTCGCCGGCGTGCGTGAAGATCCGCATCGCGACCTGTTCGACCTCCTCGAGGACGGCGTCCGCGCCGGCGTCTACCCGGGCTGCGTCGCCCTCGTCTGGCGCGACGGCGCCGAGGTCTACCACGAGGCCCACGGCGACCTCGGCAGCTACGAGGGCGCCCCGGGCTACCTGCGCGCGGTCAGCCGCGACACCGTCTACGACCTCGCCTCGCTGACCAAGGTCCTGGCGACCACCGGCCTCGCGGCCCTGGCCGTCGCCGAGGGGCGGGTCGAACTCACGACCCCCGTCCCGGCCGAGTGGGATCGCGCCTGCCCGGGGGCCACGCTGGCGCACCTCCTGTCTCATAGTTCAGGCCTGCCCGCGCACCGCGAGTACTTCGCCGACCTCAAGCCCGGCCGCCCCGAGCGCGTCCTCGACCGGATCGCCGAGACCCCGCCCGAGTACCCGCTCGGCAGCAAGGCCGTCTACAGCGACCTCGGGTTTATGATCCTCGGCGCCTGGCTCGAGCGCCTCCACGGCAAGCCGCTCGACCGCCTGTTCGACGACAAGATCGCCTGGCCGCTCGACCTCCACCGCGGCGACGTCCCCCGCCTCGGCTTCCACCGCATCCTCGGCGCCCGCGGGCCCTCGTCGGCCCAGCAGCACCGCGTCGCCCCGACCGAGGTCTACGACCCCGCGCTGCACCCCGAAGGGCCGCCCAGCTGGTTCGCCTGCCGCGCCCCCGTCCGCTGCGCCCACTACGAGGTCCACGACGACAACGCCTTCGTCATGAGCGGCGTCGCCGGCCACGCCGGCCTGTTCGGCGACGCCGCGGCGGTGCTCGAGCTCGCGCGCGCCTGGCTCGAGTGCACCCTGCCCGGCCTCCACCCCTCGCTTCGAGATGTCTTTTGGACCATGTCCAAAGTACCAGGTTCCACGAGACAGCTCGGCTGGGACAGCCCGAGCCCCGACGGCAGCGGCACCGCCGCCGACGTCCTGTCCGCGCGCGCCTCCGGTCACACGGGGTTCACGGGCACCAGCCTGTGGATCGATCCCACCCCGCCCGACGGCCGCGGCCCGCTGATTGCGATCTTGCTGGCGAACAGGGTCCACCCGACGCGCAACGGCCCGCCGATCCTGCCGCTCCGCCAGCGGTTCCACCGCGCCGCCGTGCGCCTGTAGATCGCGCGCGACCCGGGCAGTTCCTCCGCGCGGCCGCGTCAGAGGCGACGCATGGGCCACGCAGTGCCTCTGCGAGCGCGAAGCCCGGGCAGCACCGCGGCCCCACCCCGCCGCATCAGAGGCGACGCATGGGCCACGCAGTGCCGCTGCGAGCGCGAAGCCTGGCAGCACCACGGCCCCACCCCGCCGCGTCAGAGGCGACGCATGGGCCACGCAGCACCTCTGCGAGCGCGAAACCTGGGCAGCACCGCGGCCCCCCCCCGCCGCGTCAGAGGCGACGCATGGGCCACGCACGAAACCTGGGCAGCACCGCGCCAGCGCATGGCCGTGCATTTCCCTCCTGCATCACCACCGCCGCGCTCGTACGCGAGCTCGACGCCGGGCGGTCGCCGCCGCCGGTGAACGCGCCGCCAAGGGCCGGTAATTCCGCCCCAGAGGCCGCGCGGCCCCTCTTCACCCCAGGCCGCGGGCGTGCGATCCTCCGCGCCACGATGCCCGTCCGCCGCGCCGTCCCGTTCGTCCTCGCCCTCTCACTCAGCACCGCCTGCGCCGGCGAGGCCAAGAAGGCCGAGCCCGAGGTCAAGGCCGAGGAGCCGAAGAAGGTCGAGGACGACGCGATCGCCAAGCGCCGGGCCGAACGCGAGGCCAAGGCCAAGGCCGAGAAGGACGCCGAGGACGCGCGGATCGCCGCCGTCAACGCCCTCGCCACCCTCCCGCCCAAGCTGCCGAAGGACATCAAGAAGGCCTGCGACGCCGTCGCCGACGCCCAGCTCAAGTTCTTCGAGCGCATGTTCGAGGGCCCCGAGCTCGAGAAGCTCAAGGCCGCCCAGGGCACCCAGCGGCCGATGACCGTCAACGGCTGCACCGGCCTCGGCAGCATCGAGGCCGCCGCCTGCCAGGTCGCCGCCCTCGACGCCGCCACCGACAAGACCCTCAAGTCGTCGATCTCCGACATCATGCGGGTCTGCATCGAGAAGTACGCCAAGCCGGCCGGCTGAGCACCTGCCCCTTCGGACCTGTCGTTTCGAACAGGCTATCCGAGGTTCGATTCGAGCCCGCCGCGCGCCGACGACGACGCGCGAGCAGGCTCATGACGAGCCCGCAGAAACCTCCCGCGGAGCTCTCTCGACAACCGCACCCGCCGGGGGCGGTGTCCGTGTCTCCGCCGGTGAACGCCGCGTGAACCAGGTCGCCGAGCGCCGGCACCTCGCTCCGGTACAACCACGCGACCCACGCCGCCAGGCCGGGCAGACGCGGACACGCGCGACGTACCGCTGCAGGACCACGAATAGCGTCGCTTCCCGACCTGTCGCTCGCGCCCCGCAGGTCCTGGCCTGCGCTCGCCGTCGGAGCTCCGCACCACCTGACCCCCATCGATCGCCGGCCCCCGCCTCGGGCCGCGCGTCTGCGCCCGCGGGCGCGCAGCCCCTCGTGGATGCTACGCTCCCGTGCATGCACGACCTCCGCGACGTCGGCGGCACCCCCGGGGGGCTCCCCGTCTTCTTGCTCGGCCTCGGCATGTTGGGCGCGGGCGCGTACCTGCTGCTGAACCAGGTGATGGTCCACAGCGGCTACTGGAGCTTCTGGGGCGACAACACCTTCGGTCTGACCTTGCTGCCGCTGCTGTTCGGGATCGGCTTCCTGTTCTACAGCGCGCGCTCGATGGTCGGCTGGGCGCTCACGGGTCTGGGCGCCGTCTTCATCTTCGTCGGCATCATCGCCAACCTCGAGATCCATTTCCGCCCGACGACCCTGTGGAACACCCTCGTGATCCTCACCTTGCTGGTCGGCGGCCTCGGCCTGGTGTTCCGCTCGCTGAGGCCGATGCGGCGGCGCTGAAGCGAGCCCATCGCGGCCGCGCGCATTGACAGCCCGGGCGGCCGCGTGGTGCCATTCCGGACATGGCCCCGCCGCCCTTACTGCCTACGACTCGCCTCTACGCCTGCCCTGCCTGCCGCGAGCACATCAAGTCGGACACCTCCACCTGCCCGCACTGCGGCGCCGAGCTGCACCGCGAGGGCCGGCTGGGCCGCGCCGCCTCGGCGGTGATGGTGAGCCTGGCGCTCTCGGGTTGCCCCGCCAAGGGTGACGACACGATGGGCGGCAGCGACTCGAGCACCGGCCAGAACACCACCGGCACCGCCACCGGCAACACCACCGACGACACCTCGGGCGCCACCACCGACGGCAACTCCGGCGGCATGACCGACTCGCCGACCTCCGCCGAGCCCGAGTACGGCGTCCCCGCCACCGACACCCTCGCCACCACCACCACCACCAACACCACGCTGGAGCCCGACTACGGCGTCCCCGGCACGACCGGCGAGACCGAGGGCACCACCGCCGGCACCACCACCGAGGACACCGCGACCGTCGGCGAGCCCGAGTACGGCGTCCCGCAGACCAACACCGGCGGCCCCGAGCCCGACTACGGCGTCCCCGGCACCACCTGAGCGTTGCTGCCCGTGAGGACAGGTCCGGAGCGCCCTGTCCCCCAGGACATGCCCCTTCGGGCATGCCCGAGCGACCAGCCGCTGCTCACCCCGCCAGCACGGGCAGCCGCACCGTCGCGCGCGGCGGGGCCGCGTCCCACGGCTCCTCGACGATCTCGTACAGGCCGAAGTCGTACGGATCGCCAGGGGCGGCTTGGCGCAGGACCACGCGCTCGCGCAGCCCCTTGCGCTTCATCTGCGTCGCCCGGTAGTAGCAGAAGGGGTTGTTGCCGCGCTTGCCGATCGCGCTGTGGGCGGTGAACGAGCAGCCCGCGCGGCACACCTCCGCGTAATAGCAGGACTTGCAGAAGCCCCACAGCTCGGACGTCCCGCGCTCGCGGGCGAACGCGATCTCCGGCGCATCGTTCCAGATGTCCTCGAGCGCCGCAGTCTTCACGTTGCCGCCGGTGTAGGGCGCGGTCGGCAGCGACGGGCAGCCCTTGATCGTCCCGTCGGACTCGATGCCCATCACGAACTTGCCGGCCGAGCAGCCCTGCCAGTAGCTGTCGGGCGAGCCCGGGCGGGTGCGCAGCAGCTGCTCGTGCGGGCCGAAGTAGCCGAGGTTGTTGCCGAGGCGGACGTGAAACGCCCGCTCCCAGGCGATCCCGCGGTCCGCGGCGCGCTGCTGGGCCCAGCGCTGGATGTCCGCCAGAGTGTCGATCACCTCGAGCACCATGTACGGCTCGAGCAACCAGTCGGGGCGGTCGGCCGCGCGGCCCATCGGCGCGGTCATCTGCGCCCGCCACACCGCCACCCCCGCGTCCGCCAGCAGCTCCGCGGTCTCGCGCAGCACGTCCTTGTTGAGGCGGTTGATCTGCGAGTTCGAGGTCACCAGCATCCCCGCCTCGCGGGCGTTGCGGATGCCCTTGAGCGCCGCCGCGTGGCTGCCGGGGCTCGCGCGCAGGGTGTCGTGGGCCGCCTCGGGACCGTCGACCGACACCCCGATCGCCGCCAACCCCGCCTCGCGCAGCTTGCGACAGCGGTCCTGCGTCAGGCCGCGGCCGCCGGTCTGCATCGTCACGCGGACGCCGGCCTTCGTCATGTGCTCGATCAGCCGGTAACAATCCCCGCGCAGGTACGCCTCGCCGCCGATCAGCGTCACCTCGCGGCTGCCGAGGCGCACCAGCGCGTCGGCCACCTCGAGCAGCTCCTCGGTGCTCAGCTCGTCGGGCCGCGCGTCCCCGGCCCGCGAGCCGCAGTGGGCACACTCGTGGTCGCAGCGCAGCGTCGTCTCCCACACCACATAAATCGGTCGCGGCCGCAGCAAGTCGTCCGAGCGCAGCGCGCGTGCAGGCGAGTTCATGCGCCCACTCTACCCCATCGGGGCGCGGCCCGTCCTCCGCGCCTGCGGGCTGCGAGCCGCGTCTCCAGGAGCGGCGCAGCATTGGCACGCCCGGGCGAGCGCAGCCGTGCCCGCCGCGGACCGGCGCGCTGGTCCGCTCGCACGAGCACCCAAAACAGTCCGAACAGCAGCTCTCGTCGGCACCGAGCCGCGCGCGAGGGCCCGCGCGGTGTCGTCCGCGAGGACGTTACGAACGAACCCACGTCGCCACCTCCGACCGCACGACGCCACTTCCAGGTCGCGACTCGCTGGCCCACCTCGCAACATCACGGCTCGCTCGGCCCGCGCGCCGTCGTCCTCGAGGTCGCGACTCGCTGGCCCACCTCGCAACATCACGGCTCGCTCGGCCCGCGCGCCGTCGTCCTCGAGGTCGCGACGAGCGAGCCCACCTCGCAACATCACGGCTCACTCGGCCCGCGCGCCATCGTCCTCGAGGTCGCTACGAGCGAGCCGACCTCGCGACATCACGACTCGTTCGGCCCGCGCGCCATCGTCCTCGAGGTCGCAACATCACGGCCCGCGCGACGTCGCCTCCGCGAGATCGCAACTGGCGAGCCCACCTCACCAAATCTCCGTCACCCGCCGGAGTCGGCGTCCTCGGCGTCCGGTCCGGGTGGCGTCGCGTCGTCGAGGTCGTCGAGGTAGCCGTGCGGCAGCGCGACCTTCTGCGGCGGTCCGCTCTTGCCGCGCACGAGCCGCGCCGCCGCCGCGGGGAACGGCTCGGACGGGTCGACTTCGCTCGCCAGCGCCGCCAGCTCGGCCAGGCGGCTCGCCTGCATCAGCTTGGGCACCACCGGCTCGGCGCTGTGAAAGCCCAGGGTGTACCAGCGCGCGTGCTTGCGGAACGCCGCCATGGCTGGCTCTTCGGACATCCACGCGCACAGCCGCTCCGCGTGCTCCAGCATGATCGACCACACCTCGCCGAGCGAGGGCGGCGCAGGCGGGGGCGCGCCGGCGAACGCGGCCGCCAGCTCGCGGAACAGCCACGGTCTGCCGAGGCAGCCGCGGCCGACCACGACCCCGTCGCAACCTGTCTCTTGGACCATGCGCATGGCGTCGCTCGCCTCCCAGATGTCGCCGTTGCCGAGCACGGGGATCGTCCGCACCGCCTGCTTGAGCGCCGCGATCGCCTCCCAGCGGGCCGAGCCGGAGTACAGCTGCGCGGCCGTCCGCGCGTGCAAGGCGACCGCCGCGCAACCCTCCGCCTCGCCGATCGCCCCCGCCTGCAGATAGGTCAGCAGCGCCTCGTCGATGCCCATGCGGAACTTCATCGTCACCGGCACCGCGCCGGCCGCCTTCACCGCCGCCCGCACGATCGCGCGGAGCAGGTTCGGCTTGACCGGAATCGCCGAGCCGCCGCCCTTGCGCGTCACCTTGCGCACCGGACAGCCGAAGTTGAGGTCGATGTGATCGACGCGGCCCTCGCCGACGAGGAAGCGGACCGCGCCGGCGATCGTCGCCGGATCGACGCCGTACAGCTGCAAGCTGCGCGGCGACTCGTCGGCGCCGAAGTCCGAGAGCTGCAGGCTGCGCGCGTCGCCGCGCACCAGCGGCCCCGCAGTGATCATCTCGCTGACGTAGAGCCCCGCGCCGAAGCGCCGGCACAGCGCCCGGAACGGGTAATTCGTGATGCCCGCCATGGGCGCCAACACGACCGGCGGCCACACCCGCAACGGCCCGATCTGCAGCGCAGACGATGATCCCGACTCGCGCCTCGCCTCCGTCGTCGTCACGCCGCGCTCATAACACAGGCCCCTCCTCTGCGCCCAGAGCGGCGCACATGTCCGCGACGTAGGTGGCGTGCGGTGGCAAATCCACCGTTGACGGTTCGCGCCCGCCGCGGCCACGATAGAGGCATGAGAGTTGGAATGATGGGACGCGAAACCGCGGTCGCGCTCTTGCTCGCGACCGCCTGTGGGAATTCGGGCAACACCACCGCCGGCGCCGACGGCACCGAGACGCAGGCCAGCACCACCGACACCAGCGCCGGCACCGCCGGAGATCCGTCCGGAGGCGTCAGCGACAGCGAGACCGGCACGCCGACGACCTCGGCCGGCAGCAACTCCGGCGACAGCGACAGCGACACCGCCACCACGACCACCACCGGCGAGACGACGACCACGACCACCACCTCGCCGACCACCGAGACCGGCCCCGACACCACGACGACCACCACGTCCCCGGGCACCACGACCGTCGACACCACGACCACCGGCGACACCACGACCACCGGCGACACCACCATGGGCGTCGACGACACCGGCGACAGCAGCACCACCGCCGACCCCGGCACGAGCACCAGCACCGGCGAGCCCGACACCACCACCGGCGACCTCCCGTGCGGCAGCGTGCTCAAGGCGACCATCCGCGACTTCGCCTTCGCCCACCCCGACTTCGAGAACTACAGCGGCAACACTGCCTACAAGGGCCTGGTGAAGGAGGACCTCGGCGCCGACGACAAGCCGGTCTACGCCAACCCCGGCCCGACCCCGCAGACCAGCGGGCCCGCGGCGTTCGCCCAGTGGTACAACGACGTGCCGGGCGTCAATCACACCTTCCAGGTCGACCTGCCGCTGACCGAGATCCAACCCGGCCTCTATCAGTTCGCCGACAATACCTTCTTCCCCATCGACGGCCTCGGGTTCGGCAACGAGGGCCAGCCCCACAACTTCTCCTTCACCACCGAGATCCACACGACCTTCTTGTACCTCGGCGGCGAGGTGTTCACGTTCATCGGCGATGACGACGTCTGGGTGTTCATCAACGGCAAGCTGGCCCTCGACCTCGGCGGCCTCCACCCGCAGCTGATGGACTCGGTCGACCTCGACGACCAGGCGAACTACCTCGGCATCACCCCCGGCGAGTCGTACTCGCTGGACGTCTTCCACGCCGAGCGCCACACTGACCAGTCGAACTTCCGCATCGACACCACGATCGCCTGCTTCATCCCGATGTGACGACCGGCGCTCGGGTATGCTGCGGGCCGTATGCCCGCCCCGCCCACGACTGTCCGCGACCGCGCGCAGCTCTGCTACACCACGGCGTACTTCGTCCTGCCGCGCTGCATCGCCGCCGACCCGGCCAAGCTGCTGCGCGACCTCGAGACGCAGCCGCGGACGACGCCGGCGGTGATGTACCTGATGGCCTGCGAGCTCGAAGACTCCGAGCCGCACGAGCAGGACGTCGCCGCCCTGACGGTCCAGCCCGCCGCGCTCGGCGATCGGCTGCGCTGCCAGGTGCTCGCCTACCCGCATTATCCGCCCGTCGGCGTGGTCCTCCCGCCGTACTTCTCGGTCCTCGTCCACGCCGAGGGCGAGGCCGAAGTCCTTCACTACTTCATCCTCGGCCAGTCCCCCACCGGCGCCACCACCCTCCGCACGGTCACCCCCGACGAGGCCAACGTCAACCTCGGCCCCGGCCCCGAGCCGACCGCCGACGCTCTCCTCGCCGTCCTGCGGGACCGGCTCGCCGACGTCGACGCCGCCCTGCCGCGCCGGCGCTGGTGGCAGTTCTGGAGATGACCGAACGAGCATGGCTCGAAAGACATGCCCGTTCGTTCATCTCGAGGTCACGGTTCGAACTGCGGCGTGAACGAGATCGCGAAGTCGCCGAACGCGTGCTCCCAGATCGCCATCGTCAACGCCGGCCCGACCGCCTTGAAAAAGTAGGTCTCGCCGCGGTACTGCACGATCGCCGTCATCATGCGGTAGCCGGGGTCGTTGTAGCGCTCGCTCGCGCCCGGCGCGACCGGGGCCGCGTAGGTGCCCCCCATGTCGGCGAGCGTCACCTGGAGCGGCCCGCGGACCATCTCCTGCACCCGCACCTGCTCGTCGGACAGCGGCGCTCCGGACTCCGTGGTGAATTGCGCCCGCCATTGACGGATGTACGCCGTCGGTTCGACCCCCGCGGTGGCGAACCGCGTGATGTCGAGGTGGGCCTCCCCGCCGGGCCCCGGCAGCATGAAGCCCGGCCGCACGTCGGGCCCGGTGGCGGGGGCCGCGACCCATTCGACGGGGACGCGGAAGAACAGGCGGTCGACCGCCTCGACCCGCGTGCGTCCGCTGATCTTCGCGTCCGCCGGGTTGATGGCCGGGCGCGGGGTCCGTGGGTTCATCCCCGGCGGCGGCGCAGTCGTCGGCGGCTCCGGGTCCTTGTAGGACGACGCCTTGGTGTCGATCGCCGCGATGACCGCGAAAGGATCGGCCTTCGTCTCCTTCATGACCTCCGGCTCGCGCTGGCAAGCGACCAGCGCGAGGCCTGCGAGCCATGGGAGGAGAGCGCGCGACATCACGTGGAAGCCTTAGCAAACGGCGCAGTCGCGACAAGCGGACCCGGCCGCGCCCGCGCGCGCAATCCGTTCGCGCTTGCCCGTTCGTCGCCGCGTGCCAAGACCCGATCGCGTGTTGTGGATCGGCACCTCCGGCTGGCAGTACCGCGACTGGCGGGGCCGCTTCTACCCCGAGGGATTGCCGCAACACCGCTGGCTGTCGCACTACGCGGCCGCCTTTCGCACCGTCGAGCTCAACAACAGCTTCTATCGCCTGCCCGACGGCGACACCTTCGCCGGCTGGCGCCGCGACACCCCCGCCGACTTCGTGATCGCGACCAAGGCCAGCCGTTTTTTGTCGCACATGAAGCGCCTCAAGGACCCCGAGGAGCCGGTCGCGCGCCTGCTCGCGCGGGCGCGCCGGCTCGGCGACAAGCTCGGCCCGGTGCTCCTCCAGCTGCCGGCGCGGATGGCCCGCGACCGCGAGCGCCTCGAGCACTTTTTGACAGTGTGGCCCGCGCGTCACCGCCTGGCGATCGAGTTCCGCCACCCGTCGTGGTTCACCGACGACACCTTCGCCGCGCTGCGCCGCCGCGACGTCGCGCTCTGCCTCACCGACGTCGACGGCCGGCCGCAGGGCCCGCTCGAGCGCACCGCCGACTGGGGCTACGTCCGCCTGCATCGCGGCACCGCCGCCCCGCGCCCGTGCTACGGCGACACCGCCCTGGCCTCCTGGCTCGCGCGGATCTCCCGGCTCTACGCCGATCGCCGCGACGTCTTCGTCTTTTTCAACAATGATCCCCGGGCCTGCGCCGTCGCCAACGCGGTTCGCTTCGGCCGCCTCGCCGACGCCGCCGGCCGCGAGCGCACCCGCACCCCCGGGCCGCGAGACGTCCGGGCCGGCTAGGTCCGCGGGATCGCCTTACCCCCATCCTCTGCGCATGCGCGACCTCGCATCGGCTGGCGTGTCGTCGCGCTGCCCGGCGTCGCCGCGACGACGTACGCTCTCGACGCCGCCGCCCGGCCTCCTTTACCTGCTCCCGAGGACATGTACTATGAGCCATAGTAAAATCATCGCCGACGCCGACGGCGCCATCGTCGACTACGACGCCGAGTTCCTGAGCGCGGGTGAGCGCTCGGCCCTGCTCGCCGAGCTCGAGCAGGTGCAGGACCGCTTCGACCGCGACCGGGTGTTGATGTACGGCAAGACGATCGACTCGCCGCGGCTGGTGTGCGCCTTCGGCGACGACGGCCTGCACTACCGCTACGCCGGCGTCGACCGCACCACGCACCCGTGGACCCCGCACCTCCGCGCCGCCCGCGACCGGATCGCCGCGGCCTGCGGCCACCCCTTCAACTACGCCCTCGTCAACCTCTACCGCACCGGCGACGACTACATCGGCTGGCACGCCGACAAGGTCAGCGACCTCGTCCCCGGCTCCGCGATCGCCAGCCTCAGCCTCGGCGCCGTGCGCCCGTTCCAGCTGCGCCACAAGAGCACCGACGCCACGCACGAGGTCCTGCTGGCGTCCGGCAGCCTGCTGGTCATGCGCGGCACCTGCCAGCAATTTTACAAGCACGCCCTGCCGCGCCGACGCGGCGTGACCGAGCCTCGCTTCAACGTCACCTTCCGCCACGTGCGCGCCGGGTGAGCCCGGCCCCGCGGACCTGCCGGCCTACCTCCCTGTCATGGTCGCGCCGAACCTCTCGCTCGAGACGACCGGAAGCACCAGCGTCGGGCCGTCGACGATGCGCCTGTCTCCGCATCGAGCTCCTCTCTTCAGCGCCACACGAGCGCGTGCGTGTGCACCGGCACTCGCTCCCGCGCGCACGCCGGCGAGGCCTCCTGGCAGGCCGCGCGCCAGTCGGGCGCCTCGTCGGGCGGTCGGTGCTCGAGCTGCGACGCAGTCGCCGCCTGGACGTCGGCGCCGCCGAGGTCGGCCAGCGCCAGCGCTTGCAGCCGCAGCAGGTCGTAGTTGCGGCGCGCCCCCGACTTGAGCCCGCGCTGCGCCACCGCGATCGCCTCCGCCGGTCGAGCCGCGCTCCCGAGCGCCAGGGCCAGCGCCGCGTGGGCCAGCGGGTCGCGCGGGGCCGCCTCCGCCGCGCTGCGCAGCGGCGCGATCGCCTGCTCCCAGCGCCACACCGCCGAGTACGCCTGTCCCTTGAGCCAGGCTGGTGCGGGGTGCCCGGGGGCCAGCGCCGCCGCATCGTCGGCCAGCTTCGCCGCCGCCTCCGCGCGCCCCTGCTGCCCGGCCACCGCGGCCAGCCCGGCGACGATCGCCGCCCGCAGGTCCGCGTCGTCCTCGCCGACCAGCGCCAGCGCCCGCTCGAAGCTGGCCCCGGCGCGGCCGACCTGCTCCTGCACCTCGTGCAGCAGCCCGAGCCCGCGCACGTACAGCCGCTCGCCGTCGCGCCGCCTGTCCGTCGGGACAGGCGCCCCCGCGCCGACCCACACCTCCGCGCGCGCCAGCTCGGTCACCGGCTGCTCGGCGCACGCGTCGATCCGCTCGCCGGTCCACTTGGCCGTGGTCGCCGCGT
This sequence comes from Nannocystis punicea, assembly GCF_026965555.1. Lineage (GTDB taxonomy): Bacteria > Myxococcota_A > Polyangia > Nannocystales > Nannocystaceae > Nannocystis > Nannocystis punicea. Next base: position 10,766,712 of record NZ_CP114040.1, read on the forward strand.
ACGCCTTGCCCGCGCGCGAGCGGCCCTCGGCGCAGGTCACCTCGCGCAGCGCCTCGGTGCGGCTGCGGTGCAGCACCCGGGCCACCGCCTTGACTGGCCAATCGGTCATGTCCTCGGGGACATCCACCGCGAAGCGGACCACCCTCGCGTCGCGCGGGGCGATCGTGTGGTCGTAGCCGAGCCCGCGCAGGTCCTCGATCTCGCGCGCCCACTGCGGCACCCCGTGCTCGTCGAGCATCGCCGAGCCGAGCCGGTGCGGCTCGTCCGGGGCGGCCAGCACCTTGCCGCTGCTCCCGACCAGCTGCAGCTCGACCACGGTGTCCTGGGCGTCGCGGGTCCCGCCGGGGAAGTTGTGGCCGACCGACTCGTTGCGGACCACCACGTCGAACACCACCCGCTGGCCGGCGCGCACCGGCGCCCCGTCGGCCGGCGCGTGCTCGCCGGCGTCGGCGCCCGGGCCACCTGGCCCCGAGGACAGGATCGTCGCCGCCGCGACGTCCACCGACACCACCCCGCGGAGGAACGCCTGCACCCGCGCGGTCGTCTCCTCGTCGCCACGGATCGCCGCCAGCCAGGTGTGGCCGCCGAGGAACCGGTGCGAGCGCACCATCCCGTCGGCGTCGGCGGCCGGGTCGATGCGGCTCGCCTTCTCGTTCGGCATGTGACACGACGCGCACGTCTGTTCCGACGTCTCTCGATCGATCCGCATCACCGCGCTGCCGGCGTACACCGAGTGCAGCCACGGCCCTATGTCGTCCGTCCCCGGCAGGTAATGCGGCTGTCCGGTCGCCTCGCTGAGGAACGCGCGGTGGCAGGAGCCGCACAGCTGCGCCGTCGTCAGCGCCGCCGGCCTCGCGGCGACCTTGTGCGCCGCCACGCTGGCCGGGTCCTCCGGATCGGGCCCCTTCAGCACGGTCGCCGACAGGCGATAGCTGCCGTTGCCGTCGAAGGTCGCGTGCTCGGCCTGGTGGCAGGTCCGGCACGTCACCCCCGAGTGGGCCCGCGGGTCGCTCGCCGCCACGGCCGCGTCCATCGCCCCGTCGACCAGCAGCGACGGATCGTGGCAGCCGCCGCAGAAGCGGCTGGTGTCGAAGCCGCGCGCGGTCCGGAAGCGCTCGACCGAGGCGCGGTAGATCGGGTTGTTGAACGACGCGAACGCGTGCGCGCTGGCCTGCCACTGCGCCGCGATCTCGGTGTGACAGCTGGCGCACGCCGTCGTGTCCGCCAGATCGGCCCCGGTCACCCGGCCCGTCACCTGCGTCAACGACGGGAAGAACGGCCCGCGGTCCTCGGGCAGCAGCGCCGCCGGCACCTCGCCGGGCACCGGCGCCGGCGCGGCGCTCGGGCTGGTCGACTCCTTGGCCCGAACCGCGACGGGCGCCGCCTCGCCGCCGGCCGGCGCGCCCGCGCAGCCGCTCACCAGCGCGAGGGCCCACGCCCACCTCGACATGATCTTAAAGACATGTCTATTAGGACATTGCAGAAGAAGGCCGACATTGGCTCGCCCTCCCTGCACCCGCTCCGAAAGCGATTCACCGCGCGGCGCCACCGGCCTCGCTCCCCCACGCGAGCGAGCGCCATGGCCGGGTGCCGCGATCACGTGCACCTCGAGACATGTCCTATTCGCCATGTCTATTAGAGAATGTCTCAAGAGACACCTCGCCTTCGCCGCCGGACCAGCGCCAGCAGGCCGACCGCGAGCATTCCGGCGGCCCCGACCTCACCCGCGTCGCAGCGGGCGCAGCCGGCCGGCGGCAGCGTCTTCGGCTCCGGCGGCGTGAATGGCCCGGACGGCAGCGCGGCCGTCTCCCCCGCCTCGCCGGTCAGGAACGTCGACAGCTCGGCGTCGCGGGCCACGAACGCCAGATCGCGCGCCACCTGCGTCCCCTGGGCGGCTTGCCCGGGCGGCGGCCCGCCCCAGATCCCCCGCCGCGGCGACTCGCACTCGATCGGCCCCTGCCACGGGTGGCGGATGATGTAGCGGGCCTGGAAGTTGTTCATGTCGTGGGGCGACACGCTCGCGCCCTGCTCGAGCTTGCCCTCGGCGGCGAACACCTCGCGCCCGCCGACGATCGGCGCCGCCGCGCGAAACACCAGATCTTCGCCGAGGTTCTCGGCGCCGTAGCGCGCGTGCAGGCGCGTCAGCACGAACTCGCCCGGCAGCTGCCACTGCAGCTCCGACGCCGCGTGCCCGCCGCGCAGCGCCGCGGCCGTGCTCGGCAGGACGTCGGCCCCGAGCGTCGTCAGCTCCTCGAGGCTCAGCGGCTGCTGCGGACACGGGTCGCAGCTGCCCGCCGCCCACGCGTACTCTGTGATCACCGCCCCCGGATGCTGCGCCAGGGTGCGGTCGAACAGCGCCGCGTAGAACGCCCCGAACGCCCCGCGCGCCGCCTCTGCGACCTCGAGGTTGGTGGGGATCGCCGCGTTGGGATAATTCGCCACCTCGTAGCGGGCCTGCCGCGCCAGCACGTGGACGATGAGGTCCTGCTTCCCGCCCGAGTTGATGAGCCCGAGCCGCACCGGCAAGTTGAAGGTGTCGCTGTCGTAGTGGAAGCGCAGCGGCGACAGCATGACCTGCCCGCGCTCGTCGAACTCGGCCTTCTCGATGTCGACCTTCGCCACGAAGAACTTCATCCCCGCCTGCACGTAGGGCCGCAGCACCGCCGCGGCGCCGGCGGGGATCTTGTAGTCCTCGCCGCGCAGCCAGGTGTCGAGCCCGTTCGAGTCCTCGGCGCTGAGGATGAGGATCTGGTACTCTCCGACGGCGAACTTGGCCTCGATCGTGACCCCGAGGTCGCGGGCCCGACGGACGCTCGACACACTCTCCACGTCCGTCGGCGCCGTTTGTTTCACCGCGAGCACCGGGTCGAAATCCGGCGCGCACGGGTCCTCCTCCCAGTACTCGACCAGCCGCGGCGCCGCGAGGGCGTCGACCCGGTCGAACACCGCCCGGTCGAGCGTCTTCACGTCCTTCTCCTTGAGCACCACCGGCACCGGCACCACCATCGCGAAGTCGGCCGGCGGCCCCTGATAGTTGTTTTGCATCGACAGCACGGTGCGCGTGCCGTCGCGCATCAGCACCACCATCGTCGCGTTGTTGTACAGCCTGGTGTCGGCCCCGCCGACGTAGAAGCCGCAGAACGCCCGGGCGACCTGCGGCGCCAGCATCAAGCTGGCTGAAAGGACAGACCCGAGGAGCGCCCCCCGGGCGAGATATCGCGACCGCGAGCTCGTGTGCATGCGACCCATCTCCGCGACTTCGCCGATGATAGCGGACACCAGCCCCCCGAACGCCCTCGACCTCGCCCGCCTTTCACCGCGGGAACCTGCGGACGCCCCCGCGGCCGCCCGGCCCCTCTCACCGCGGACCTCCCCTTGACAAGGGCGAGAGATCCTGAGGCGCTCGCTGTCGCTCCCGAGCCCCGTCAATCCGACGAGTTTGGGGTCTCCCGCCAAGGGAACGCGGTGTCTTTGCCCATTATAAGGGAGCATCGCAATCGAATCGTCGACGATGCAAATACTGCCGGATCATCGCAGTATCGACGATTTCTCCACGCTCGCCCCCGAAGCCCGTCTCGAAGGGGCCTACAGCTCTGCCCGGCGGAGAGGTCTCTCCCAGGAATGAGAGGCCCGGGCGTTTCGCCGGCGATCCCAAAACCCTACTGCAGAGTTCGCCGCTCGTACCACCGAATCGGCATCCTCCGGGAATTGGACGAGGCACGACTCGAGCGGCCCTGGCAAAATGCGGTCGCCCTGGCACAGCTTCGACCGGCCGACTTGACAGCCCCCCCGGTATGGCATAAAGAACCAATTAGTTCCAGAACCAACTGGTTCCGCACGTCATGCCACGAGACGCCCTCAGCGCCACCTTCGCCGCTCTCGCCGACCCGACGCGGCGGGCGATCCTCGACCGCCTGCGGGCCGGGGAGGCCTCGGTGGCCGAACTCGCCGAGCCGTTTCATATGACGGTGCGGGCGGTGTCGAAGCACATCGGCGTGCTCGAGGCCGCCGGGCTCGTCACGCGCGAGCGGGACGCTCAGCGGCGGCCGAGCCGGATCCGCGCCGAGCCCCTGGCGGACGTCGACCGCTGGCTCGCTAGCTACCGCCAGCTGTGGAACCGCCGCTTCGACCGCCTCGACGAGCGGCTGAAGCGCCAGCAGAAAGGCAAGCACCATGACCGGACCGGATGATTCACAGGACCGTGAGATCGTGATCGTGCGGATGTTCGACGCCCCGCGCGAGCTGGTGTTCGACAACTGGATCCGCCCCGAGCACGTGCGCGAGTGGTTCGCGCCCGAGGGCTACACCACCACCGATTGCGAGGTCGACGCGCGCCCCGGGGGCACCTGGCGCGTCGAGTATCGCTCCGACCGCGGCGCCCGTTTCAGCGAGCGCGGGCGCTTCACCGAGGTGTCGCGGCCGCATCGATTGTCCTTCACCCTCACTCAGGTCAGCGAGACCAGCGCGGGGCCCGAGACCGTCGTGACCGTCTCGTTCACCGAGGTCGGCTCGGGCACCGAGATGCGCTTCCACCAGACCGGCTTCGAATCGACGGAGCGGCGCGACGGCAACGCCGAGGGTTGGGGCGAGTGCTTCGGCAAGCTGGCGCGCCACCTCGCGGACACGGGCGCGGCCGAGGTCGAGCTGCGCGCGCTGTACGACGCGTGGTCGCGGGCCACCGCCGCCAAGGACCTCGACGCCTCGATGGCGCCGATCGCCCGCGACGTCGTGTCGTACGAGCACGAGGCGCCGCTGCAGTTGGTCGGCGTCGAGGCCGTGCGCGAGGTCTGTCGGCGCGGCCTCACGGCCACGCAGGGCGATGTCCGCTGGGACGTGCCCGACCTGCGGATCCTCGTCCACGGCGACCTCGCGGTCACCTGGGGCCTCAATCGCATGCATGCGCAGGAGCCGGGCCAGCCGCCCGTCGAGAGCTGGTCGCGCGGCACCCGGGTGTTCCGCAAGATCGACGGCGCGTGGCAGCTGGTCCACCAGCACGTCTCGTTCCCGTACGACCCGCAGACCCTCCAGGCCGTGCTCGACCTGCGCCCCTGACGTCGCGACAATCCGTCGTCGCCCGAGCGATGATTGACGCGCACGACATGCTTGTCGGGACATATGAGGCCGCCGCCGCAGCACCCGACTTTGGTCGGATGTTCCGCGCCGGCGAACTTGTCCATATCCGACGAGCATGACGCAGACATCGATCCCCGGATACACCTACGGCACGCCCCAGGTCGCCCCCTCCCCCATCTCGGACGCCGACTTCGCGCTGCTCAAGCAGACCGTCTTGCTCGGCGACGAGGACCTCCGTCACCTGCGTGCGGCGGGCGAGGTGCTCGGCCCGCAGGTCGAGGCGATCCTCGACGTCTGGTACGGCTTCGTCGGCGCCAATGCCCACCTCGTCCATTACTTCAGCGGCGCCGATGGCCGACCCGACGCGCAGTACCTCGGCCGCGTGCGCCAGCGCTTCGGCCAGTGGATCCGCGACACCTGCGCGGCCCAGTACGACCGCGCCTGGCTCGACTATCAGCACGAGATCGGCCTGCGCCACACCGCCGCCAAGAAGAACCACACCGACGGCGTGGTCTCGACCGCCTCGCATATCCACCTCCGCTACCTGATCGCCTTCATCGTCCCGATCACCGCCACAATCAAGCCCTTCCTGGCCAACGGGGGCCACAGCGCCGCCGACGTCGACGCCATGCACGCCGCATGGTTCAAGGCAGTGACCCTGCAGGTCACGCTGTGGAGCGAGCCCTACGTCGCCCCGTCGGTGTTCTGATCCCCGGCCTCAATCATCGGCCGGCGACAGGCGGAGGATCTTCGCGTTCTCCCTGTCGGTGAGCACGTAGACCAGCCCGTCGGGCCCCTGGGCGACGTCGCGGATCCGCTGGCCCAGATCGCCCAGAAGACGCTCCTCGCCGACCACCCGGCCGTCCTCGAGGTCGAGGCGACACAGGTGCTCCTCGACCAGCGCGCCGACGAACAGGTCGCCCTGCCAGGCCGGGAACGCTTCCCCTGTATAAAACATCGCCCCGCTCGGAGCGATCGACGGCACCCAGTAATACAATGGATCGACGAAGCCGGGCCCGCTCGACTTGCCGTCGCCGACCGGCGTCCCGTCGTAGTTGACCCCGTAGCTGACGCGGGGCCAGCCGTAGTTCTTGCCCGGCTCGGGCAGGTTGACCTCGTCGCCGCCTTTCGGCCCGTGCTCGACGATCCACAGCTGGCGGGTCTCGGGGTGGATCGCCGCCGATTGAATGTTGCGATGGCCGATCGACCAGATCTCCGGCAGCGCGCCCGGCTCGTCGATGAACGGGTTATCGCCCGGGATCGAGCCGTCGCCGCGGATCCGCACCACCTTGCCGAGGTGATTGTCGAGGGTCTGGGCCTTCTCGCGGGTCTCGTCGGTGAAGCGCTCGCCGAGGCCGACGAACAGCGAGCCGTCGTCCGCCACCGCGATCCGCGAGCCGAAGTGCTTGCCATTGTTGAAAGTCGGCAGCTGGCGGAAGATCACCGCCACGTCCTCCAGTCGCGGCGTCTCGTCGAGGCGCAGCGTCGCCGCCGCCACGCTGGTGCCGGAGCCGCCCTTGCGCGGCTCCGCGAAGGTCAGGTAGATCCGGCTCGACGTCGCGAAGTCGTGCGCGAGCGCGACGTCGAGCAGCCCGCCCTGGTCCTGGGCGAACACCTCCGGCACGTTCGCCAGCGGCTCGGACACCGCCCCGTCGGTCCCGACGATGCGCAGCCGACCTGGCCTTTCGGTCAGCAAGAGACGCCCGTCCGGCAGGAACTCGAGCGCCCACGGCCGATCGAGGTCGACCGCGAACTCCTCGACGCGGAAGGCCGCGGTCTCGGCCGGCGCCGGCGCGTCGGTCCGATCGCTGCGCGCGGCGTTGCAGGCGAGGATCAGCGTGAAGACGGCGAGCGAGCTGCGCATGGGGGACATCGTCGGCCTCGATCATTGCGGACACGCTCGCGGCGGCAAGCCCCGCGGCCCCGGACGCGTCACCACGTGGGTATGCGCTCACTTTGGCGCGAACCAGGCCCGTCTGCGGGACATGCGCGAAACCCGACCCGGTTTACGCCCCACGGAAGACGATTTTTCCACCTGCGCCGCCAGCTCCGTCGCGCCGAGCCGTGCCTGCGGACGTCGCGGCGATGCTCGACGCGCTCCAAGACGCGGCGGCGACGCCCCCGGCTCGCGGCGTCGTTTCTACATGGCCCAAAGACCATGTCCAAAAAACCATCTCTCGCCCCGCTCGCGCGATGCCGCCCGGGCGCGTGACCGGCCTCAGCGCCCTCGCGCCTCGAGGGGATCCCGCTGCGCGCCTGCGGACGCCCCTGGTCTGCCTCGGCCGAGCGCCCCGCGTTCGCCGTCCTCGACCTGTCCTCCGGGTCATCTTGTCACGCGGCATCGCGCGAGCGCTCGCCGGCACGCGCGGACCATCACGTTGACCGCGACCCCGCCGGGCTCTACCGTCGATCGTCGTGACGCGCGCATTTCGCCCCGTGAACCTGGTTCTGTATGTATTCGGGGCGACGGCCTGCGCCGGCGGCGAGGACCCCGATTCGACCGGCTTCGGTGTCCCGAGCTCCGCCTCGATGTCGATGACGGCGCCCACGTCGATGCCTGCGACCACCGACGGCCTCAGCTCGACCTCCGCGCCCGCCACCGACACCGAGGACGTCGAGGCCACCACCGACGCGGGCACCACCGCCGCCACCGACGAACCGACGACGACCGGCACCACCGCCGCCACCGCCGCCACCACCGAGCCCGCCAGCGCCGGCACCGGCGGTTGCCCCGACGGCAGCCTGTTCTGCGCCTGCAACGACGACGCGACCTGCGACGCCGGCCTGCTGTGCGAAAACGACGTCTGCGTGCCCGAGTCGGAGCCGGTGTGCGGCGACGGCATGCTGGCCGGCGCGGAGGAGTGCGACAACGGGGCCGACAACGCCGACACCGCCACGTGCAAGAGCGACTGTACGTCGCAGAAGTGCGGCGACGGCTTCCTCGGCCCGGGCGAGGCGTGCGACGACGGCAACGCGGTCGACAACGACGCCTGCTCCAACGCGTGCATCGCCGCCAGCTGCGGCGACACCGTGGTGCAGATGGGCGAGGCGTGCGACGACGGCAACGGCGACTCCAGCGACGCCTGCATCAATTGCCAGGCGGCCGTGTGCGGCGACACCTTCGTGCAGGCCGGCGTCGAGCAGTGCGACGACGGCAACGCCGCCGGCGGCGACGGCTGCAGCGCCGCCTGTCAGATCGAGGCGCCGCAGTGCGGCGGCAACTTCACCACCGGCTGGTGCCCGCAGAACGGCACCAACCAGCAGTTCACCCGCTGCGAGAGCGTGGCCAACGGCAACAAGACCTGCAACAACCCGTTCATCAAGTACGGCGCGGTCGAGAACGGGGTGCCGGCCCAGCACGTCACCAACGACTTCAACGCCTGGTGCACCCAGCTCGGCTTCGCCGCCTGGAGCGGCCAGGTCGCCTACGGCAGCCGCCCGTGCGACCCGCCGCAGGGCAAGCTGTTCGGCTGCACCGGCTACGACGAGGGCGTGTGGCACTGGTGCGACTGGCAGGACGGCAACTGGCTCAATCAGCAGCTCGACTACCACCAGTGCAACGACGGCGCCGAGATCACCTCGATCACCTGCCAGTGATGCCCATCGGGCGCCGCGGTCCGGCGCCACGTCGCAGCTCTCGAACCACGCCGATCACCGCGATTCTTCGGGACATGGCTCTCAGGCCATGTCCTTCGAGCATCAAATCGTCGGGCACATCGGCTCGGCCTCGGCCTCGCAGCTCTCGAACCACGCCGACCACAGCATGCACTCCGCGTGCGCCGGGTCGTCGGCGGCGACGGTGAGGCAGGCGGCGAAGAAGTCGACCGGCTTGAGGACGCAGCGCTCGACCGGGCCGACGGGAGCATCCTCGAACGAGCCCGGATCTTCGAGCCAGTTCTGCCGCAGGGCCCCGCCCTCGCCGTCGAACACGAGGTCGAACCACTCTTCCTCGCCGTGGAGCCCGTTGATGTCGAAACGCAGCGGGAACCCCTCGCCGGCCGCCAGCTTCTCCAGCGCGCACTGGGTCGCGGCCGTGTACGGCTCGGTGCACTGGTCGTTCCAAGTGTCGTTGCCGCACAGCAGCAGGACGTCGTCGCACGGCCGCGTGAACCCGCAGCCCATCGCCAGCTCGTCCGGGAAGCCGCCACCCGTCGTCTCGCCCGTCGTCGTGTTTTCCGTGGTCGTCTCACCCGTCGTCGTCGTCGTCGTCTCGCCCGTCGTCGTCGTCTCGCCCGTCGTCGGCGTCTCGGTGGTCCCCGTGGTCGTCGTCTCTCCGGGGTCCGTCTCGGAGGTCGTCGTCGGCCCGGTCGTGCCCGGCCCGGTGGTCGCGTCGCTCGTCTCGCCCTCGGTGTCGCCCTTGTCGGAGCCGCAGGCGGGGCCGAGGCCGAGGAGCCCAAGGAGTAAGAATCGGTCGAACTTCATGGCCGCACCATAGGCTCTCGCCGCCGCCCGTACCAGCGGGCGGAGGTTGCGGAGGGACACGACAAATGTGTCGCTCGCGCGGACGCGCCCCGCATTCGTCGACATGTCTCGAGGGCCAGATCGTTCCCCCCGGGCTCGCGGCGCCGGAGGGTCGCTCCCCCTGCGAGCCCTGGACGCAGGCGCGCATCGAGCCGATGATGCGCCGGCATGAGCGTCACCGCCTGCCTCACCGAACTGTCCGCGGACGAGATCCAGGCCTGTCGCGCCGACCCTGCCCTGTTGGCGGCGATCCTCGCCGATCGCTCGCGCCCGAGCTGCGGGCTCGACAAGGCGTGGGCCGGCCTGCGCTTCTTGTTCGTCGCCGGCGACTACCCGCTGGAGGCGGCCATGCTCGACGTGGAGCAGGCCGAGAAGCTCGGCGCGTATCAGGTCCGCTTCGTCAGCCCCTCGGCGATGCACAAGCTCGCCGACGACTTCGACTGGGAGGGCCGCGCCGACGACCTCGCCAGGTATTACGCCCCCGAGCGGATGGCGGGCGTCTACCCCGACATCTGGGCCCGCGACGGCGACGCAGCGCTGCGGTACCTGCTGTCCTTCATCCCCGCGCTGCGCGAGTTCACCGGCGCCGCCGCCGACCGCAAGGCCGGCGCAGTGGTCGTGATCGGCTGAGCCCTCACCCGGCCATGAGCGCCTCGAGGTCGGCCATGGTCACGCCGACGGAGATCGCCCAGCCGCTGATCTTCTTGCGCGTCACGGTGCGCAGGCCCGACGAGTCGAGCAGCACCTCGTGTTCGCGGCCCATCCGGACGTCCCGCTGCAACCACGCCAACCACACTGTCTTCGGCTTCCAGGCCGCCAGCGTCGCCTTGATGAACTTCAGCTCCGCTTCCGAGAGCTCCTCCGCCAGCTTGCGCGCGGTCGTGATCAGGTGGGCGTCGGCGTCGGCCGCCGAGCGGCACACCAGCACGTGCGCGTCTTCCTCGTGGCGGTGAAGCTCGCCGTCGCGGAGGATCGCCCGCAGCGTCCGCTGAGACGGCCATTGATCGCCCTGCTTGCCGGCGTGCGCGGCGATCCACGCGTCGATCACGTCTTGCTCGATCTGCATCGGTCAGCTCCTGTCCTTCGAGGCAGCCCCGCCGACGTCGACCCGACCTCGGCGACCGCCCCTCGTGGATGATAAATCGGTCGCCAGGGCGCGCGCATCACGGATCTCGGCGCCGGCGCCGGCGCCCGAGCCAGGCCAGCCCGAGCAGCCCCACCAATCCCCCGGCGGCATCGGTCTCGCCGGCCGCGCAACCGCAGCCCGACTTCGTCGCGGCCTCGGCGGGCCTGTCCGCCGACTTCGTCTCGGCCTTCGTCTCGGTCTTCGTCTCGACCTTCGCCTCGACCTTCGCCTCGACCTTCGGCTCCGGCAGGTCGTCGGCGATCGCTACGACCTGCAGCTCGGGCATGTCCTGCGCCACGTACATCCCGAGGTTGGCGCCGCGCTCGGCGAACGCGAGGCCCTGGGCCGCCTGCGGCTTCGCGCCGCCGCCCCCCTTCCAGTCCGGCCACGGCCCGCCCCAGCGGCCGCGGATCGGCTCCTTGCAGGTGATCGGCCCGGTCCACGGGTGGCGGATGATGTAGCGGCCCTGGAACGTGTTGTTCCCGCCCGGCTGCGCGCCCTTCTCGAGCTTGCCGGCCTCGCCGACCTCGCGGCCGCCGACCACCGCGCCGGCTGACCGAAAGACCAGGTCCTCGCCGAGCGCCTCCTTGCCGTAGCGGGCGTGCAGGCGCGTCAGCACGAACTCGCCGGGGACCTGCCAGGACGCCGAGCCGTCGGCCGACTTGACGCGGCCGGCGTACTTCGGCAGCACGTCGGCCCCGAGCGTCACCAGCTCTTCCAGCTGCAGCGGCGTCTCCGGGCACGGGTCGCAGTTGTTGGCCTGCCACGCGTACTCGGTGACCACCACCCCGGGGGTGTGGCGCATCACCGCGTCGAGCAGCGCCACGTAGAACTTGCCGAACTCGGCGCGCGCGCTCTCCTTGACCTCGAGGTTGGTCGGCACGAACGCGTTGGGGTAGTTGGCCACCTCGTAGCGCTCGGACGCGAGGACGTGGACCAGCAGGTCCTGCACCCCGGACGAGTTGAGCAGGCCGAGGCGGACCGGCAGGCCGAAGCTCTCGCTGTCGTAGTGGAAGCGCAGCGGCGACAGCATCGCCTGCCCGTCCTTGCCGAAGCTGACCTTCGAGACATCCACCTTGGCGACGAAGAATTTCATGCCCTGCTGCACGTACGGCCGCAGCACCGGCTCCGCGTTCTCGGGGATCGTGTACTTGTTGTCGCGCAGCCAGCCGTCGAGGCCGTTCGAGTCCTTGGCCGAGAGGATCACCACCTCGTACTCGCCGACGGTGAACTGCGCCTCGATCGTCACCCCGTAGTCGGCCGGCGCCCCGCCGCCGCCCTTGCCCGCGGACATCAACTTCGTCGTCGGCTGCGCGCCCGGGACCATGAGCACCTCCGGCGCGCACGGGTCCACCTCCCAGTACTCGACCAGGCGCGGCGCGGCCAGCCGGTCGACGCGGTCGAAGATCTCCCGCGGCAGCGTCTTCACGTCGTCCTTCTGCAGCACCGTCGGCACCGGCACCACCATCGCGAAGTTCTCCGGCGGCCCTTGATAGTTGTTCTGCATCGACAGCACGGTGCGGGTGCCGTCGCGCATGAGCACCACCAGCGTCGCGTTGTTGTACAGCTTGGCGTCGCCGCCGCTGACGTAGAACCCGCAGAACGCGTCCGCAGTCGCGGGAGCAAGCATCACCGCGCCCGCCAGCGCGAGCGCCGAAATCATCGAGAGCCGCTGCAGCATCGGCCCCAGCGTACCCGAGCCGCGCCGGCCCCGCCGCCGCCGAATTCCTGGCCACGAACCATGTTCCTCGCGTTCTCCGCCCGGCGCGCGCCCGCGCGCGTCCGCCCTGCGCCCGCGATCGACGACGGCCTCTCGCCGCCGCGTCGCACCTGTCCTTCGGGACATCCTCGCACCCGCGCCGAGGACGACCTGTCCCTCGAGACAGCTTCATCCCCGGCCGGGGAAGCCGGTCTTCCGCGTCAGGAACGCGGCTGCAGCTGCGCGGTGCGCACGTCCGAGCCGGTGCGTCCAAGGAGTAACGACCACCCGAATTTCGATCACCGGACTTTTGCGAGCCCGCCGTGAGGTCGTCGCGACGGCTCGCAAGAACCCGAAAATCCGCCGCCTACGCGCCCCCAAGGCCTGTTCTGGCGCTGCTGAGTGCTGCGGCCCTCTTGCGCTCGCCAGCGAGGGCGCGTAAGGACGATGGTGTCATTGTGACGGCCGTCTTACCGGCCGCTCGGAGCCGCGACGTGTCGCTCGCGGCTCTGCGCGTGAGGACATGTCTCCTCGCGCGCGCAGGCAACTTATCGCGCTGCACCCGAAGGTCCCGCCATGACGATTCGCCCGCTCCGCATCCTGACCAGCCTCGCCCTCCTCGTGCCCGCCTGTACCGGCGACGATCAGCCCGCCGACAGCGACGCCCAGGTGGGCGCCGACGCCGACGACGCCGACGACGCCACCCCCGACGAGGATGTCCCGGAGGTCGACCCGGGCGCGCAGGTCGGCGGGCTCGACGACGAGTTCCGCGACGCGGCCGAGGAGTTCGGCGTGCCGATGCCGATCCTCCAGGCGGTCAGCTACGCCGAGACGCAGTGGCAGATGATCGCGGGCGAGGCCGAGTTCGACGGCCAGGAGCCCGCGTACGGCCTCATGGCGCTGCGCGGCGAGCACCTCGGCCTCGGCGCCGGCCTCATCGACGCCAGCCTCGACGACGTCAAGAACGACCGCCGCACCAACATCCGCGCCGCCGCGGCGGTGCTGCGCAGCTACGCCGACGACCTCGAGTTCGACCGCGACGACCTCGGCGCGTGGGCCCCGGCGATCGCCTCGATGAGCGACATCGCCGTCGAGGATGCGCTCGTCAGTTACATCCACCACGACGTCTACGGCGCGATCCAGGGCGGCATCGCCGTGCTCGACCTGGCCGGCGCGCCGGTGGCCCAGCTCAAGCCCGAGGCCGGCGTGGTCCCCGACTTCACCGCCCCGAGCGACCCGACGCTCGCGCCCGGCCCCGACTACGCCGGCTCGATCTGGCGCGCCTCGCCGAACTACAGCTCGCGGCCCGCGGGCACGGCCGGCAAGGTGAAGATGGTCATCATCCACACCTGCGAGGGCAACTACTCCGGCTGCTGGGGCTGGCTGGTCAACTCGCAGGCGGGCGTCAGCGCCCACTACGTGGTCAAGGAGGACGGCTCGGAGATCTCCCAGCTCGTCCGCGAGTCGAACAAGGCCTGGCACATCGGCGCCACCTACGACTGCGACCTCAACGCCAAGAAAGAGTGCGGCCTCGAGGGCTACAACTGCAACAACTTCACCGTCGGCATCGAGCACGCCGGCTTCGCCAGCCAGAAGACCTGGAACTCGAACCTGATCAACCAGTCGGCCAAGCTGACCTGCGACATCACCAAGGGCCACGGGGTCGTCCGCGACAAGTACCACATCGTCGCGCACGCCCAGCTGCAGCCGTACAACCGCACCGACCCGGGCGCGAACTGGCCGTGGACGACCTACCTCAACAAGGTCAACGAGTACTGCGGCGCCCAGCCGCCGCCGAGCGAGCCCCCGCCGGCGCCGTCGGGCCAGATCATCGTCGACAGCAACGCGTCGAACAACGACCCGGCCAAGGCCAAGATCACCGTGTCGGCCAACTGGACCTCGACGGCCAGCACCCCCGGCTTCTACGGCAGCGGCTACTGGTTCGCCAACACCGCGCCGGTGTCCGACGGCGCCGAGTTCTCGTTCTACCTGCCCGCCGCCGCCAGCAAGACCATCGACGCCTGGTGGACCGCCGGCACCAACCGCTCGTCCGCGGCCCCGTTCGTGATGTTCGACAGCGCCGGCGTCAAGATCGGCACCGTCAACGCCAACCAGCAGACCAACGGCGGCAAGTGGGTCCAGCTCGGCACCTTCAACTTCAAGGCCGGCTGGAACAAGGTCGTCCTGTCGCGCTGGGCCGCCGAGGGCTTCGTCGTGATCGCCGACGCCATCCGCGTCCGCTGATCTCCAGGACATGAACAAAAGGCCAGGCGCTCCGCGGAGCGCCTGGCCTTCGTCGTCTCCGCTCTCTAGACAATTGCCCTCGAGGACATGTTTTAAAATACATGTCGCTCCGGGCCCCCATTCACGCCAGCCGCTCCGGCCGCCCGAGGCGGGCCCGCAGCGCCGGCTCCTGCATGACCACGTGGCTCGCGCCCATGGTCGCGAACACCCGCTCGCCGCGCCGCACGCGGTCCGTGAGCAGCTCGACCGTCCACGCGTCGCGGACCTCGCTGACGCGGCGGCCAGCCGCGTTGGTGAACGCCGGCGGCCGCGTGAACACCGGGTCGAACCACGCGGCCGGCACCTCGGACCAGTGATTGTGCGGCGGCAACAGCCGCGCACACGCCGAGGCCAGCGCGTCCGCGGTCGCCGGCGTGGAGATGCCGGTGGCGGCGTGGAAGTGCCGCAGCACCTCGACGAGCCGCGCCTCGTCCATCGGCACGCCGGCCCGCGCGCGGTGCTGCGGCGCCTGGCGCAGGACGAAGAACACCAGGATCTGCTCGTCGGTGAACCCGGACGTCCGCAGCCCCTCGACCTGCGCGCGCATCGACGGCTCGATGCTGGCGGCCGGCACCCCGTCCCGTCGCGCCAGGAACCGCACCAGCCCCGACTCGCCGAAGCGGGCCACCGCCGCCTCCGCGGACGCCTCGACCTGCGGGTCGCCGCCCTCGTTGAACGCCAGGGTCGGACGAAACTCGGCCCACAGCGCCGCGATCCGCTCGACCTGCGGATCGGCGGGCTCATGGATGTGCGCCGCGCCGAAGAACAACAGCGCCCCGCGCCCGCGAACGAACCGCAGCCCGTAGGGCGCGTCGTGCTCGACGTCCGCGCACTCGTCGTGCGAGAGGATCCGCCCGCGCCGACAAGCGGCGAGGCCGACGAGGAGCAGCATGGCGGCGCGGCGGTGGAGCATGCGCGGTCTCAGCAATCGCCGTGCCGACGATTTTTTGTCCAAATCTGATGCGCGCGTGGCTCGGCGTCCGATGACGAATTGGCGACGCCCGCGGCCGGGCATGTCCGAAAAGGCATTCCCCCGCAGCGCGGCTCACTCGCAGTGGGCCGGCACTTGTCCGGACCGCAGGCGATCACGCGTGGAATCCCATCACCGGTCCGCGGTCGCGACGACGGCGGCGCCCGCGAGGGCGCCGCCGCGAGAGCCGGCGCTGGCCTGTCTATTTAAACTTCTGCGACGTCTTGGCCTGCTCGAGCGCGATCTCCTTGACCGCCGCGAACGACGTCGAGTTGGACGCGCCGTCGATCGCCTTGATGGCGAGGTCCTGGGCCTGCTTGAGCGCGGTGGCCAGCTGCTTCGACAGCTCGAGGATCTGCTCGTCCTGCTTCTTGCTGGCCGCCTCGAGCTCGTGGACCTTGAGCTCCTGGACCTTCTTCTTGCCGTCGAAGTCCTTCTGGGCCAGGTCCGCCGCGATCTTCGACTGCCGGCGCGCGATCGCCATGCCCTCGGCCTCGGCCTTGTTGGTGGCCGCCTCGAGCTCCTTCGGGTAGGACACGGACTTCGCCTTGAGCTCGGCGTACTCCTGCTCGCGCGTGGCGATCGCCTGCTCGCGCTCGTTCCACTGCACCGTCTTGACCTCCTGCAGCCCGTCGAGCTCGGCCTGCAGGCGCTTCTTCTCCTGCGCCAGCGCGTCGGCGTCGGCCGTGCGCGCGCGCGTGGTCGCGTAGCCGTACTCCTCGGCCTCGCGGGTGCGCGCCAGCTTGCCGGCGGTGTCGGCCTCGGTGACCGAGCGGGTGCGCTCCTCCTGCTGCTTGCGCCAGCCGGCCTTGCGCCCCTCGAGCTCCTCCTCGACCTTGCGCTTGCGGGCCGCGAACGCCTCGTCGGCGGTGCGCTGGGTGTCGAGGTAGCGACGGACCAGCTCGCGCGTGGTGTCGTCGCCGACCTCGATCGCGTGCAGCACCTTGAGGTGCTCGGTGTAGCCGGCGATCTCCGTACGCAGGCCCTCGAGGCGGCCGGACTCGCGGAGGAGCTGCTGCTGCAGCGCCGACGAGGCGTCGCCGAAGCGGGTGCGGATGCTGTCGAGGTCGCGGGTCAGGTCGTCGAAATTCACGGCGGTGCTCTCCTTGGCGGCGGGGGCGGACGGGGCGGCCGGGGCGGCCTCGGGCGCGGCGGCGCGGGCCGGCGGAGCGGCGGCGCTGCGGTCCTTGAGGTCCTTCAGCTCCTGGGCCAGCTCGCCATAGGCCTCGAGGATCTCTTGCTTGGTGCTCTTGCTGGTGAACGTCTTCATCGCGAGCCTCACTTCCTGGCCGAGGTGCCCTCGATGGCCTTCTGCGCCAGGCCCTGCGTCTGGGCCAGGGCGGCCGTCAGTTGCGCGTTGAGCTCGGCGATCTGGGTCCGCTGCTTCTCGATGCGGTCCTCGAGCGCCTTGATCTTCAGCTCGCCGACCTCGAGGTTGGCCGCGTTGTCGCGCGACGACAGCTCGGCGTCGACCTTGGCATCGGCGCTGATCTTGACGATCACCTTCTCGCGCGCCGACTTGCCGGCGTCCTCGAGCTCCTTGGCGTAGGCGGCCGTCTTGGTCCGCAGCGCCTCGATCTCGGCCGCCGCGGCCGCCAGCACCTTGTCGCGCCCGTCCCAGTTCTTGTCGCGCTGTGCCTGCGTCTCCCCCAGCTGCCGCTCGAGCAGGCGCCGCTTCTCCGCGAACTCGTCGGCCACCAGCCGGCGCTGGCGCTCGATCTCGTAGGCGTACTTCTCCTCGTCGGCCTTGCGCTCCTTGGCCCGGGCCGCGTCCGCCTCGGCCTGCGCCGTCGCCTTCTCCGCGTCCTCCTTGGCCCACGCCTCCTGCTGCCGCGCGACCTTCTCGTCGAGCTCGCGCACCTCGGCCGCGAACTTGTCCTCGAGCGCCTGCAGCCGCTTGGCGTCGTCCTGATGCAGGATCTCGAGCGCCTCGGCGGCGATCCGCACGTGCTTCAGATCCTCGACCCGCGCCGCCTCGGCCGCGATCGCCTTGCGCAGCTCGTCGAGCTTGGTCGCCTCCGACGCCAGCCGGTCGGACAGCGCCTCGACCGCGGCGCCGAAGCTGACCTGCAGCTCCGCGAGCCCCTTGATAATGGTCTCGCTGGTGTACTGCGCGGCCCGCTCGACGGCCTCGCGCAGCTTGGCCCGCTCGGCCGCCTCGGCCTTGGTGGCCGGTTGCGCGGCCTGTTGCAGGTGCTTCTGCAGCAGCGGCGAGAAGCTCTTCAATACTTCATCTCGGGACTTCGGGACGATCACACTCGACACGTTCGACTCCTAGGCTGCGCACCCACCAGGGCAGCGATGCGGGACCTTACCAGAGCCGCATCGCCTGGCGGAGATCACGCGAGCGCGGACCTGTTCCCGTCCAGCGTTGCAGATGCATCGGTGCGCGTCGCCGCGCCGCATCCGCGCGGTTCTGCACAAACACAGCGTTCAGTTGCGCCGCAAGTCGGGCCAGTGGTCCCACCAGTCGCGGTGCGTCTGCAGGTCGACCTCACCGCACGAGACTTTCGCCGGAGACAGACGCAGCGTGATGCACCCGTTCGTCGGTCGCATGTTCGCCGTCGCGGGGCACGTCGACGAAGGAGAGCCGGCGATCGCCGTGGAAGCACACGAGCGAGAACACCAGCCGCTCGGGCGGCGCGATCTGCTTCCAGCGGTCGCCGTGAATGCGCTCGAAGTCCTCCTCGGACTCGGTCGCCACGGTGACCGACGGCGGCGTGCACTGCATGCAGCGCTCGCCATCGTGACAAGACCGCACCACCGGCTCGCAGGCGATCAAGTGCGCTACCCTGTCGGCGACGATGCGGTACCGGCCGCCCTCGACGCCTCGCAAGCAGAGCACGGCTGGCTGCGCCAGGATGACCTCGTGCTCGCGGCCAGGGAGCGCGGCGGCCACGTCCCGCACACCGGCGCCCTCGCTGCATTGCACGCCGCACGAGCCGGCGCGCCCCGACGTCACAGACACATGGCCTTCAGAGCATGTCGATATGAACATGTCCAAGGAAATGATTCAGCTGCACCCCCTGCGCGACCTCGAGCTGTCGGCCGCGAGCGGCCTGGTGCGCCGCGGCGGCTGGTCGTTCGTGGTCGCCGACGATGACCTCGAGCTGCACGCCTACCCCGACGCCGGCCCGCCGCGCCGCTATCCGCTGCGAGCCGGGGTCCTGCCGTGCGAGCCGGCCGCGCGCAAGCAAGCCAAGCCCGACTTCGAGGCCCTGTGCCCGTGGGACGGCGGCGCCTTGCTGGCGCTCGGCTCGGGCTCGCGGCCGAACCGCCGGACCGGCGTGATCGTCCATGTCTCCGAGGACATGTCCTCTGCAACATGCTCCGAGTTCTCCCTGGCCTCGCTGCACGCCGCGCTCGCCGGCCTCGTGCCCGAGCTCAACCTCGAGGGCGCCGCGGTGTGGGCTGACCACCTCGTGCTGCTGCAGCGCGGCAACGGGGCCGGCAACCGCAGCGCGCTCGTCCGCCTCGATCGCGCGGCCGCGGCCGCGGCCGTGGCCGCCCGGGCCGAGTGGACCGCCGACCTGATCCGCGACCTCGCGTTCATCGACCTCGGCGACGTCGACGGCGTGCCCTACGGGGTCACCGACGCGGCCGCCATGCCCGACGGCGGCCTCTTGCTGACCGCGGCCGCCGAGGACACGCGCGACACCTACGCCGACGGGACCTGCCTCGGCTCGGCGCTGATCCGCCTCGACCCGCCGCACCAGGTCACCTGGCAGCGCGCCCTGCCCGGCCGGCACAAGTTCGAGGGCGTGTGGGCCGAGCCCGACGGCGACCGCGTCCGCGTCCACCTCGTCGCCGACGCCGACGATCCGTCCGTGCGCGCGCCGCTCTTCGTCACCACCCTCGATCCCCGCACCGGCCGCCCGCGCTGAACCCGAGCTCGCCGAGCGCACCGCCTCCTCGCGCGGCGCTGCGTCACCACCCTCGATCCCCGCACCGGCCGCCCGCGCTGAACCCGAGCTCGCCGAGCGCACCGCCTCCTCGCGCGGCGCTGCGTCACCACCCTCGAGCCCCAGTCTCCCGCGCCGAAGCCGGTCTGGATCCACGCAGTCGTGGCTGCCACGCGGGCCGTCTCGCGCGTCGCACGGCCGTCTGCATCCTGGCGCAGCGCGACCCTCCGCGAGCGGCGCCGACGCGTGCGCGCGACCGGGGCACGCGCGGGCTCTCTTGCCAACGCAGTCTGCCCCTGTCAGGCTCGCCCCCGGCCGCCATGTCCGACGCCTCCATTCAGTCCTGCGGCGCCGTCGTCCTCGCGGGCGGGCGATCCTCCCGCATGGGCGCGCCCAAGGCCCTGCTGCCGTGGCGCGGGCAGCCGCTCCTGTGTCACGTCGTCGACGTCCTGCGCGAGGTGTGCGACCGACCGATCGTCGTCGTCGCCCAGACCGGCCAGCCGCTGCCTCCGCTCCCGCCCGAGGTCGTGCTGGCCTACGACCCGCCCGAGTTCGACCACGGCGGCCCGCTCGTCGGTCTGTTCGCCGGCCTCGGAGTGTTGGTCGCCCATCGCGCCGAGTTCGCCTACCTCGGCGCGTGCGACAGCCCGTTCCTCAGCGCCGACTACGTGCGCCTGCTGGTGCGCCGGCTCGTCGACGAACCTGGCCTTGGGGGCATCTTGCCGTTCGACGCCCCGGCCTCGGGCGACCCGGCCGACCGTCACTTCCCGCACCCGCTCGCCAGCGCCGTGCGCGTCGCCGCCGCTCACGCCGCGGCGGCCGAGGTGCTGGCCAAGAGCGGCAGCCGGCCGCTCTTCATGTTCGACCGCCTCGGCGCGCGCTGGCTCGACGCCGCCGAGCTGCCCGACCGCCGCGTCCTCCGCACCTGCAACACTCCGCAGGAGTACGACGAGGCGCTCGCGCTCGACCGCCAGGACAGCGAGAGAGCCTGACCGCGATCACCCCGCGCAGGCCGCCGCTGCCGCTGCCTGCGGTACGCTGCTCCGGCCCGAAAGCGCGGACCCGTCGCGCGCCGGCTGCTGTCCCTTGCGCCAGGTTCTCGTCACATCCGCGCGCGGGTGAGTCACGCCACGCGTTCGCGCCCGCCGCCCGCGCCCTTCGCGTGGTAACGTCACGCCGGTGAACGACCCCGCGTCCGTGCCCGCGCCCGCCGCCTCGCGCAACCCGCTCCGGCGGATCTACCAGTGGGTGCTCAGCTGGGCCGACACCCCGTACGGCGTCCCGGCGCTGGTGGCGATCGCGTTCGTCGAGTCGAGCGTGTTCCCGATCCCGCCCGACGTGCTGCTGATCGCGCTGGCGCTGTCGGCACCCACGCGGGCGTTCCGCTTCGCCGCGTGGTGCACCCTCGGCTCGGTGCTCGGCGGCCTGTTCGGCTACCTGATCGGCTACGCCCTGTGGTCGACCTTCGAGCCCTACATCATCGGCCCGGTGTTCTCGCGCGAGACCTTCGAGCTCGTCACCACCGAGTACCAGAAGCACGGCGAGCTCGCCGTCTTCATCGCCGCCTTCACGCCGATCCCCTACAAGGTCTTCACCGTCGCCGCCGGCGTCGCCCAGATCAACATCGTCGGCTTCATCCTCGCCAGCATCCTCGGCCGCGGCGGCCGCTTCTTCCTCGTCGCCGCCGTCATCCGCCTGGCCGGCCCGCGCGCCAAGCAGCTGATCGACAAGTACTTCGACGTCGTCACCATCGTCACCGGCCTCCTGCTGGTGCTCGGCGTCGTGCTCTACCAGCTGCTCCGATAAGCGGCTGGCCGATCGTGCATGTCCTGAGGGCCATGCAGATCCGCGCCGCGGATCAACGCGGTGGTCCCCGGCTCCGAACCGCCGTGACGAGGTGCCGAAGCGCTTCGAGCGGAAGACGCCCGGGATCTGGCGGACGACGAAGCCCTGCGCGCGGAGGATGGCCCTGATGAAGCAGTCGGCGGGCGTCGGCCAGCGCGACGCACTGTCCTGGTGCGCGTGCGAGAGGCCGGCCGTCGCCGGCGACAGGACGCCTCGGACCGTCGCCGGCGTCCGAGCCCCTTGACGCGCCCCCCGCCGCGAGCGACACCGAACGCCGGTGCGACCATGACGAACCCAGCCTTCGTGAGCTGCCCCGACCTCACCGACGACGACCTCCGCCAGGTCTTGCGTGAGCTGAAAGCGGCGCGCGACGAGCCCTCCCGCATCGGTCGAGCCCTGGCGGTGTTCCGCTACCACGCCGACTGGCACCAGGTGCTCTGGCACATCGCGCGCCACCGGCTCGTCCGCGTCGAGGATCACGGGCCGCTCCTCGACGTCCTGGCCGAGACCGCGACCATCGATCCGTCGTCGTCTCCCGACCTGCCGCAGCTCGGCGCCGACTTGCTGGCGCGCCTGCCCGACGGTCGGGACCACGGCCTGCCCGGCGGCTGGAACCAGCACGTCGACGACCTCGTGTTCGCGCTGTATCGCCACGACCCGGCCCCGTTCCTGGCCCTGCGCGCCAGCTTGCCGCCCCGCTTGCGCTGCGCCCTCGACTTCGTGCGCGGCCGCGTCGGCGATCGCCTCGGCGACGCCGAGCGCGCCGACGTCCTGGCGATGCTGCTCGCCCACGCCGGCAGCGTCGGCCTCACCACCTTCGAGCACCTGCGGCTGGTCGACGACGCCGGCGAGCAGGAGCTCATGCTCCGGTCGGCCGCGGAGGTCCGCACCGTCGCCTTGCGCTTCGGCAGCGGCGAGGCGTGGGACGACGGCCTCCTCGCCGGGGTCCGCAACGACCGCTGGACCCGCTTCGACGACGTCCTGCCGGCGCTGGCCCGCTTGCCGCTCGACGAGCTGATCCAGCGGCTCCTGCCGCGCTGCCTGTCCGCGGGCCTGCTCCACGCTCTCCTGTCCGATCGGTCAGACTCCGACGAGGCCCTGCGCGCCGCGGCCGAGGCCCTGACGAGCGACCCTCCCGGCGCGTGGCTGCGGCACGGCCTCACCGAGGTCCTCAAGGCCCGCGCGGCCGCGCCGATCGAAAAATGCACCGTCCGGCTGGTGCGCGTCGGACCCAATCGCATGCGCCTCATCAAGCTGCTCGCCACGCGCACTCCGGTCGGCGTCCAGGGAGCACGGGCGGCCGTCGAGGCCGCGCCCGCCGAGCTCGTGGACGCCATGCCTGTCGCCGAGGCCAGGTCGCTCGCCGCCGAGGTCGAGGCTCTCGGCGGCGAGATCGCGCTGGATAACTTCCGCACGCACCCGGGCCACGTCGTCAGCGACCCACTGCCGTGGTGACGCTTCGTCGCGCGACGCGACGCCGAGCGGGCCTTCCGCAGCCTGCAGGTCCCCGTCGCGCCGGACCTCGATGCCGTGATGACGACGCCGCACCGGGGGCCGGGTCACCCGGGCTCGACGACGACCTGTCGCCGCGAAATCCGAGCCGGCCGCCGATTAACGGGCTACACAGCCAGCAGCCATGAACGCCTCTCCTCGCACGGCTCTCCTCATCGGCGCCACCGGTCTCGTCGGCCGCGAGCTGCTCCGTCAGCTGCTCGCCGATCCCCGCTACACTGCGGTCACCGTCCTCGCCCGGCGCTCTGCCGGCGTGCAGCACGACAAGCTCACCGAGCACCTCGTCGACTTCGACCGCTCCGACGACTGGAGCGCGCTGGCGAAGGGCGACCACCTGTTTAGCGCCCTCGGCACCACGCTCAAGGCCGCCGGCTCGCGCGAGGCGCAGTACAGGGTCGACTACACCTACCAGTTCGAGGTCGCCCGCGCGGCCCGTCGCAACGGCGCCGACACCTACGTCCTCGTCTCGAGCACCGGCGCCGCGCCGAAGTCCTCGATCTTCTACTCGCGGATGAAGGGCGAGCTCGAGCGCGACACCGCCGCGCTCGGCTTCCCGCGCGCCCGCTACCTCCGCCCCGGCCCGCTCGACGGCGACCGCCAGGAGCACCGCACCGGCGAGCGCTGGGCCCTGCGCCTGCTCCGGCCGCTCGCCCCGATCCTGCCTGCCGCGGCGCGCCCGATCGACGCCGCCATCGTCGCCCGCGCCGGCATCGCCGCCGCGTTCGAGCCCACGCCCGGCGCCGTCGACTACGGCGCCGCCGACCTGTTCCGCCTCGGCGCGCCGAAGTGACCGTGAGGCGCGCGGCCGACGGCCCCGCGCTCGTCGCCGCGTCATTCCATGGCCCAAGGGACAGGTCCACGCGGAGACCACCGACCTGCGGCCGTGACGGCCGAGCGCATTCGGCATGATGTCCCGAGAGACATCTCGAGCCGCTGCCGCATTGTCCCGTATCCGCGTGCCTCGCCCGAAGAGCTCGAGGCACGATTCGCGGCTGCCTCGCGGCGCGCGTCTGTCTCACCGCAGACGGCGCGCCGCGTCGCAGTGAGCGCCGCGCCCACGGTCCGCGCATCGCGTCAACTCCTCGCATAGGGGACCCCTCTCCGAGGAGCGCCGGATCCGCTACCGCTTTGACCTCCAGCGCGCACGAAGCTGCCACGACGGCATGCCTGCTCGCGGCGTCAGCGAAGATTCGTCGGGCTGTTCGCGCCCGCTCGGCCTCTTGCAATCGCCGTCGACCACGCGGCCGCGTGCGGCTCGCGGCGCCTCAGCGACGCACCCCGGCGACGAACACCGCCTCGGGCTCCGCAAGCGTCCCGGGAGTCAGCCGTGGGTCGGCCGCCACGATCATGAAGCTCGCCACCCCGCCGACCCTCAGCACCCCGGGTCCCGGCGGCGTCGCCTGATCGAGCCCCCAGTACTGCGCCGGCGCCGTCGTCATCGCCGTCAAGATTGCCTGTCCGTCGAGACCTGCCTCGAGGAGCAGATCGATCTCCTCGCCGGAGATCGCCGCGATCTGCGTGTTGCCGAGGTCCGTCCCGTACAGCACCGTCATTCCCGCTGCACGCAACTTCGTCAGATTCTCGCCCGCGGCCCCGCCGAACGCCGACAGCGTCGAGATCACCGCGCGCCCGGCCCACGCCTCGACCGTGCGCGCCTGCAGCGGCTCCACCGGCGCGTGCGCCAGCACGTCGGCCCCGGCCTCCGCGGCGACGCGCGCGTGGCGATCCAGCAGCGCGTGCGCGGCCACCTTCAACCCGCGGGCGTGGGCGCGCGTCACGAGCGCCCGCAGCGTCGCTGGCGGGAGCGCCGGGGCGTCCGTCACCGGCACCTTGATCACCTTCGCCCCGGCGTCCGCCAGCGTGTCGACCGCCTGTTCGGCGGCCGCCGCGGACTCGACCTCGAGCCCGTAGCCGTCGCTACCCCAGTCGCGGGTCGGGTAGCCGCCGCGCGCGGTGATCATCGGCCCGCTGGGCAGCACCACCAGCTCGGGCGGCGCCTCGCGTTCAGCCAGCCCCGACAGCGGCGCCGCCAGATCGACCACCGCCGCCACCCCGGCGTCGAGCAAGCGGCGACCGCCCGGCAGGAAGCTCAGATGCACGTGGCTGTCGATCGCCGCCGGCACGATCCACCGGCCCGCGCGTCGCAGCTCCGGCGGTCCCGCGGGCACTGACCCGATGGCCGCGATCCGTCCGTCCTTCACTGCGAGATCCGCGACCCCGACCCCGACGATCTCCGCCCCGCGGATCACGAAATGCCCGCCCCGCGGCTCCGCCTCGACCGCACTGACGCTCGGCGCCGGCGCGCTCACCGGGCTCCCTGTCGGCCGCGCCGCCGCAGGCGTCCGCCCCGGCGCGCACGCCAGCAGTGCCAGCCCCAGGAGACACGTCGCCCCGCCCCGCCCGCGCATCGCCGCCCTCGCACGTGGCCCGGCGATACCTGCCCGAACGGACATGTCCGAACACGTCGCCTCGCCCCGCCCGCGCATCGCCGCCCTCGCGCGCGGCCCGGCGATACCTGCCCGAACGGACATGTCCGAACACGTCGCCCCGCCCCGCCCGCTCATCGCCGCCCTCGCACGCGGTCCGGCGATACCTGCCCGCACGGACATGTCCGAAAGTCCTGTCCACTCGCCGTCCGGCCTGGCGCGCAGCCCGGTAGCACCTGCTTCACCGTCGCCTCCTACCATCGCCGCCGCACCCCCTCGGCCCTCGGCCCTGCCCCGCAACCCGCCGAGACTGCCCTCGCGCACGGCAGCAACACCGACCCAACGGACAGCCCCTGCCCTCACCGCTGTGCTCCTCCGGAGCCGACCGGCGCGACCTGCCCGAACGACCGGATCACCCGTTCGCCCCTCCCGCAAGGACATGCCCCTTCAAACATGTCCCTCGTCGCCTGTCCTTCACACCATGCCCCTCCGGACATGTCTCCATTACACTAGAACTACCCCTTCTTCGCCTGCGCCTTCGCGGCCAGGAACGCGCCGATGCGGGCGCGCAGGGCGGGGTCGGACCAGTGGGGGAGCAGCGCCTCGCGCTCGGCGCGGCGCTGGGCCGGGTCGACGTCGAGGACGCCGCCGCGGATCGCCCGCTTGGCGGCGCTGTAGGCGTCGGCGGGGTGGCTGGCGAGCTCGGTGAGGCGCTGGCGGGCGACGGCTTCGGCGGCGGCGGCGACCTCGTCGACCAGGCCGACGCGGAGCGCGTCCTGGGGGTCGTAGAGGCGGGCGCCGAGGATCACCTCGTCGAGCGACTGCGGGTTGACCCGCTTCCGCGCCAGCGCCAGCGCCGTCGCGGGGAAGTGCAGGCCGAGCGCCACCTCGTTGAGGCCGATCTTCAGCCTGGGATCGGCCGCGCACACGCGGTGGTCGCAGCACATGGCGACCAGGCAGCCGCCCGCGATCGCGTGGCCGCTGACCAGCGCGACCGTCGGCCCCGGGTAGTTGTAGAGCTCGTGGAGCAGGTCCTCGAGGACAGCCAGGAATTCGTCGAGCCCGGCGGCGTCGAGCGTCGCCAGCTCGAAGAAGTTGAGCCCGGCGGAGAACGCATCACCCTCGCCGCGGAGCAGCACCGGCTGCCCCTCGGCCCGCGCCAGCTGGCCGCGAAGCGACTGCATCAGCGCCGAGCTCAGCGCGTTCTTCCCCGGACCCGACAGGACGACATCGATCATCGCCCTGATTTTACCGCGTCGGGCCGGCGCGGCTCAGCGGAACAGCGAGAGGATCCTGTCCCACCAGCTCCGGGCGCCCTCGACCTTCGACGCGATCCCCTCGTCGTCCGTGCGGCCGCCCGGGGCCGCCGGCCCGCTCGCCGCGTCCTCGGCATCCGCGCCGGCGTCGTTCCAGTCGGCGAGGATCTCCTCGAGCGTCTCGACCAGCGACGTGTAGTCCTGGATCTCCGACTGCAGGTAGATCCGCTCGGGCACGTTCTTGTTCTGGATCGGCGCGAACGCGGCCTGGACCGTCGCCAGGTGCTCACGGCCGCGGAGCAGGCAGCGGGTCACCGCCCCCTTGGCCTCGTCGCCGGTCTGACCCAGCTCGACCAGGTCGCGCGCCGCGGCCTCGGCCGAGCTCACCGTCTCCTTGTCGTGGCGGTCGAGGCAGTCGAGCAATTGCGGCACGCACGCCGCGAGCGCCTGCTTCTGGCGCGCGCGGTCGCCTTCGAGCTCGGTCTGGATCTTCTGCGCCATCAGGTGGGCCGCGTGCCAGCGCGTGCGCGGCACCGGCGACTGCAGCTCGGCGAGCGCCACCTCGAACGTGTACTCGACCTCGGGCTCCTCCTCCTGCGCCGACGACTCCGGCCGGTTGGCGATCAGCTGCGCGGCCTGGGCCTGCATCGCCGCGACGTGGGCCGGGTTGTACTTGGCGTACAGCTGCCCGTACTGCGTCGTGATCCTGTGCATCGTGTCCTGGCTCATCGCCAGGGTCCACGCCTCGCGCCCGCTGTTCCACACCGTCATGCTGACGCCGTGGCGCGCCAGCAGGGCCTCGAAGTCGACGCCGGGCTGGGCCGCCTCGGCCGACAGGCGCGCGTACATGTCGAGCGTCAGCCCGCCGCGGACCTCCTGGCTCATGTCGGCGACGTCGCCGAAGTGCGCCTGCATCGTCAGCGCGTTCTGGGCCGTGTTGAAGCGCGCCCACAGCTGCCCGCTCTTGTCGGCGTCCATGCGAGCGTGCCAGCTGTTCCACGCCTGTCCCCACGCGTGCTCGTCGACACCCTTCGTCGCGAGGTAGCGCAGGAAGTACGGCTTGAACGCGGGCTCGCCGTGTTGCGCCCGCAGCTCGTTGTGTTTGCTCATGGTCTCGGCCATGGCTTCGAGGGAGAGTCCGTGAATTGCGTCCATGGGGGGTTTCGGGGGCCGGCGGATACCACTCGCGACTCGCCGCGCACAAGACGGCGAAACCGCGCCACCATCCTGTTATCCTCCCGGACATGCGTCCCGTCCTCGCCCGCCTCGCGGCCCCGCTGACCGTCCTCGCCCTCGCCGCGTGTCAGGGCGCCGCTCCGCCGGCCGCCGACAAGCCCGCTGCCAAGCCCGCCGCCGACAAGCCCGCCGCCGACAAACCCACCGCCGACAAGCCCGCCGAGGCGCCCGCGGACAAGCCCGACCCGGGCGTCCCGCTGGCGGGCGAGCGCCACTTCAAGTCGCTGCAGCAGCTCACCTTCGGAGGCGAGAACGCGGAGGCGTACTTCTCCGGCGACGAGAAGCGGCTGGTGTTCCAGAGCACCCGCGACGGGGCCGGATGCGACCAGATCTACACGCTCGACCTGGCCGACAAGACAGCCAAGCGGGTCAGCTCGGGCAAGGGCCGCACGACCTGCGCCTACTTCCTCCCGGGCGACCAGCGGATCCTCTACGCCTCGACCCACGCGGCCGCCGACGACTGCCTGCCCAACCCCGACCGCAGCCGCGGCTACGTGTGGAAGCTCTACCCCGAGTTCGACATCTACACCGCCGCCGCCGACGGGAGCGACATCAAGCCGCTGGTCACCGGCCCCGGCTACGACGCCGAGGCCACGGTCTCGCCGACGGGCGACGCGATCGTGTTCACCTCGACCCGCGACGGCGACCCCGAGCTGTACAAGATCAACGTCGACGGCACCGGCCTCGTGCGCCTCACCAACACCCGCGGCTACGACGGCGGCGCCTTCTTCTCGCCCGACGGCAAGCGGATCGTCTACCGCGCCAACCACCCCGAGGGCGAGGCCGAGCTCAAGGCCTACGACGATATCATCAAGGAGCACCTGGTCCGCCCGACCCGCCTCGAGATCTTCGTGATGAACGCCGACGGCAGCGAGCAGCGCCAGGTGACGAAGAACGGCAAGGCCAACTTCGCCCCGTTCTTCCACCCCGACGGCAAGCGCATCGTCTTCAGCTCCAACCAGGGCGACCCCAAGGGCCGCAACTTCGACCTCTACCTGATCGGCGACGACGGCGAGGGCCAGGAGCAGGTCACCTTCAGCGACACCTTCGACGGCTTCCCGATGTTCACCCGCGACGGCAAGCACCTGGTGTTCGCCTCCAACCGCGGCGCCAAGACCCACGGCGACACTGACGTGTTCCTGGCCGAGTGGGTCGACTGACCCTGTCTTCAGGGACCTGTCCCGGGGGACCTGTCCCCGGGAGCCTGCCCTGAGAGCCAGGTCAGCGCGCTCGTCGCCGCGCCGCTCGCGCGGCGCCCGGCCTCGCACCGCGACGCGAAGCCGATGAATTCGCGCTCACGATTCGGGCTCGGTGAGATACGAGTAGGGCGTCTGCTTCCACACCGACGGCCAGGTGGCGATCACGCTGGGCCGCTCCTTCATGCGCAGGCAGAAGGCGTGGAGGTTGGGGTAGCGCTGCTCGAGCTCGAGGCCGAGGTGGGCCGCGGTGGCGACGTAGGCGAACACCGCGAGGTCGGCCAGGCTGATGGCCGAGCCGGCCGCCCAGTGGCCGATGCCGTAGTAGTACTCCCAGAAGAACAGCTCGTCGTGGAGGAACGACGCCAGGTGGTCGACCTCGGCCGGGTCGAGGTCGATCGCCTTGGTGTTCATCAGGTACGAGAACAGCGCCATCCCGACCTGCTTGAGGTTGTTGGCCTCGTGCAGCCGCGTCAGCGCCCGTCCGCGCAGCGCGTTGGTGTTGGGCAACAGCGCCGGCTGCGGGTAGGCGTATTCGAGGTAGTCGAAGATCGCCAGCGTCTCGTAGACGACGATGTTGCCGTCCATCAGCACCGGCACGGTGCCGCGCGGGTTCTTGGCCAGCATCTCCGGGCTCTTGTGCTCGCCGGCCGTGAACGACAGCAGCTTGCACTCGTGGTCGAGCCCCTTCTCTTCGAGCGCGAGCCGCACCATCCAGCACGGCGGCGAGCACTCGACCGCGCGGATCGTGCTGGGGTCCGGCATGTAAAGCCTGATCTCCTCAGACGATTCGGACGTCGACATGAGTGCGTCTTGTTAACAGATCCGTCCGCCGCGCGTCAAGCGCACAGCCGCCCGCCCGGATAAAGCCCGCTTCAGCGGCCCCTCGCGGGTCTTCGAGTACACTTCCGGCACATGAACGCGGGGAAAGCCAAGAAGCGCGTGATCATCGTCGGCGGTGGGTTCGGCGGCCTGCGCGTCGCTCGCGGGCTCGCCGGCGTCGACGATGTCGAGATCACCCTGCTCGACCGGCGCAATCACCACCTGTTCCAGCCGCTGCTGTATCAGGTCGCCATGGCCGGCCTCAGTCCGGCCGAGATCGCCGTCCCGATCCGCACCGTCTTCAGCCGCCAAAGCAACTGTCGGGTCATCCTCGAGACCGCCACCGGCATCGACTTCGCAAACAAGAAGCTCAAGACCGCCGGCCTCGGCGAGCTCGACTACGACTGGCTGGTCCTCGCGTGTGGCTCCCGTCACAGCTATTTCGGCCACATCGAGTGGGAGGACTACGCGCCCGGCCTCAAGTCGCTCGAGGAGGCGACGGAGATCCGCCGCCGCGTCCTGACCGCGTTCGAGCTGGCCGAGAAGGAGACCGACCCGGCCAAACAGCGGCGCCTGCTGACGTTCGTGGTCATCGGGGGCGGCCCGACGGGTGTCGAGCTCGCCGGCGCTCTCGGCGAGATCAGCCGCTTCACCCTGTCCCGCGACTTCCGCCGCATCGACCCCGAGCGCGCGCGCGTGATCCTCATCGAGGCGGGTCCGCGGATCCTCCCGACCTTCGCCGAGAAGCTGTCCGACAAGGCCACCCGCGACCTCGAGCAGCTCGGCGTCACCGTGTGGACCAACTCCATGGTCACCAACGTCACCGGCGACGGCGTCGTCCTCGGCGGCGAGTCGGTCCACGCGGCGACCGTGCTGTGGGCCGCCGGCGTGGCCCCACCCGAGCTCAACCGCGGCCTCGGCGTCGAGCTCGACCGCCAGGGCCGCGTCATCGTCGAGAAGGACTGCAGCATCCCCGGCCACCGCGACGTGTTCGTCATCGGCGACCAGGCCCACATCGAGGAAGAGCCCGGCAAGCCGCTGCCCGGCCTGGCCCCGGTGGCGATTCAGCAGGGCAAGCACATCGCCCGCAACATCCAGCTCGAGCTCAAGGGCAAGGCGCGCGAGCCGTTCCACTACGTCGACAAGGGTCAGATGGCGACCATCGGCCGCCGTCGCGCGATCGCCCAGTTCGCCGGCATGGAGATCGCCGGCTTCTTCGCCTGGCTCGCCTGGCTGCTCGTCCACGTCTACTACCTGATCGGCTTCAAGAACCGCCTCCAGGTCATGTGGGAGTGGACGTGGTCGTACCTGAAGTTCCGCCGCGGCGCCCGGCTGATCGTCAACAAGGAGTGGCACGCCCCGCTGCCGGCCCCGGCGAAGCCCGCCGAACCACCACCCGCGGTCGAGTCGCGCCCGCCGCCGCCGGCCCAGGCCCACGCGTGAGCTCGCCGCCGCGAGCCTGACTTCTCCGCCAGACGTCGCTTACGGCCGTTTGCCCGCGCGGATTCGCCAGCCGCGCCGGCGCGTGCGCACCCTCTCGTTACGGAAGCCCTTTGCAAAACCGGCCGGTCTGCCGCGATCATCGTAGAGCCCGCGATGTCCGCGACCCCCGACGACATCCCTCACGACTACGACATGAGCGGCTCGCTGTGGATGCGTCTCGTCGACGCCTCCAGCATGTCGGTGTTCTTCTTCTTCGAGTACCTGCTGGCGCGCGACGTCTACCTGCACCTCGATGCCACGTCGTCGGGGCTGGCGACCTGGCTGCTGCCGCTGGCGCTGGTGCTCGGCTACATCACCGCCGACTTCGTCTCGGGCTTCGTGCACTTCCTGGCCGACAACATCGGCTCGACGCGCACGCCCTTCTTCGGCCCGGTGTTCATCCGCCCGTTCCGCGAGCACCACGTCGACCCGCTGGCGATCACCCGCCACGACTTCCTCGAGGTCAACGGCGCCAACTGCCTGATCAGCCTGCCCGTGCTGATCGGCACCTGGTACTTCGTCCCGATCCACGGCACCGCCTCGCTGTTCTTCGCCGCCTACATCGGCCTGTTCCTGTTCGGCATCTTCCTCACCAACCAGTTCCACAGCTGGGCCCACCACCCGAACCCGTCCGCGTGGATCCGCCGGCTCCAGCGCACCGGGCTGATCCTCGGCCCCGAGCACCACGCGCGCCACCACACCCCGCCGTTCAACACCTACTACTGCATCACATCCGGCTGGCTCAACCCGATCCTCGCCCGCACCCGCCTGTTCGAGCGCCTCAAAGAGCCGCTCCGACGCGTGCTCGAGCCGATCGCCGGCAAGGCCGACGAGGTCGGCGGCGTCCAGGAGTAGCTGTCCCAAGAGACAGGTCAAACCGACCTGTCCCATGCGCCAGGTGATCGCCGGCGCCTCAGCCGCGCCCTGCTCGCCTGCCGCTCGCGCGAGCTCATGCCTGACGCCGGCCGTCGCCGGGATGTCTCACCCGTCTCCTGGGCCAGCCATCCCGCGTCCGCGCGAGCGGCGGCCTGGCCGGCTCGGCTGTCTCTTGGGCCAGCCATCCCGCGTCCGCGCGAGCGGCGGCCCGTTCGGCTCGGCTGTCTCTTGGGCCAGCCACTCGCCCGCCCTCTTCGCTTGCGGCTCGCCGGTCCGCCCGCATGCGTGCTCACCTCCAGCGCCAGCCGTCGCCGACCGCGACACCGGACGACTCGCCTGTCTCTTGGGCCAGCCATTACATTTCCGCGCCCCGCGCCCCGGCGGGCTCGTCTGCGCCTCGCGCCAGCCTCTCGCCGGCCCGCTCGCGTGCGGACTCACCTGTCTCTTGCGCCAGCCTCGCGCCGACCTTCGTCGTCGCTACGTCGGCCGGGTCCACAGCGGCGGCCAGTCGTCGAAGCGCAGCACCTCGACGCCATCGATCGCCAGCGCGTAGAGCGGCTCGTCGGGGAAGTCGCCGAGCCGGATCGTCCACCGCTCGCCGTCGACCTCCGCCACGTACATGGCCGAAGAGTCCTGTCCCTTCGACCATTTAATAATTCGCCGCAGCCGCCCGTCCATCTCAGAACCCCATTCCTTTGTTGACGGCGGCGTCGGTCTTCTGGGCGCTCTCGACGATCGACTGATAGGCCGCGTCGCCCTCGAGGCCCTTGGCCCTGGCGCGCTCGATCAGCCACTCGAAGGTCGGCCCGTCGGGGTTGCCGTACTTGGCGCGATCGCGCTCTTGCAGGGCCCCCAGCTCGGTGGCATCCGACATCATCGCGCGCGCAGTCATGCGGGCGTCGTGGCGGAGCTGGTAAGCGCGGCGGGCCTGCTCCTCCACGGGGATCTGCTCGGCCTTCCAGCGCTCGACCTCGCCGCCGATCGCGGCCACGCGCTCGAGATAGAGCTGACGCGCCTGGTGATTGGTCCAGCGCGTGCCGGCCTGCTCGAGCCGCTCCGCCTCGGCGGCGTCCTGCGGTCGCGGCAGCCCCTCGGGCCAGGCCTCGACCGTCGGCGCTTCGCGCGAGCAACCAGCGAGCGCCGGGCCCGTGAGGCACAGCGCGACGAGGGCGAACCGTGGCCACCAGCGCACGGGGCCATGATGCCACAAGCCCGCGCGCCTGTAAGGCGCGTCCGGGGCCCGGCGTTCGCAAGGTATCATCGGCAACCTCGCCGCCTCGTGAGCCCGTGA
The DNA here is from genome assembly GCF_026965555.1 of Nannocystis punicea. Classification (GTDB taxonomy): domain Bacteria; phylum Myxococcota_A; class Polyangia; order Nannocystales; family Nannocystaceae; genus Nannocystis; species Nannocystis punicea. Next base: position 10,800,168 of record NZ_CP114040.1, read on the forward strand.
TGCATCGACTCCGACACCTCCTGGCCGCCGCGTTCATCCTCACCTCGTTCGGTTGCGCCTCGTCGGCAAGGGAGGCAGCGGCGCCCTCGCCCCCGATGGAGGAGTCCTGGGGAGGCGGCGGCGGCGCGATGGCCGGCGGCGAAATGGCGCCCGAGATGCCGTCTCCGATGGTCGCCGGCGACGGGCGACGCGCAGAGTACGAGAGCGACGACTTCGACCAGGGGGCGTCCAAGGCGGAGGCCGCGCCGCCCGCCACCTCGCTGGGCGCCCCGCCGCCGGTCAAGAGGGAGTCGTCCGGCCCGACGCGTCCGGAGCCCAGGCCGACGAACACGCCCACGGCCACCAGCGGCGAGGGCGACGACAAGGGCAAGGAGCCGCAGAAGCAGTTCGCGCGGCAGATCATCTACACCGCCGACATGGCGATCTCGTGCTTCAAGCTCGACGACGCCATGCAGCGGACCGAGGCGCTGACGCTCGAGTCCGGCGGCTACGTGCAAACCATGTCGCAGGGCTACCTGGTGCTGCGGATCCCCGCTGCCCAGCTGCGGCGCGTCATGGAGGAGCTCGGCAAGCTCGGCGTGGTCGAGTCGCGCAACCTGCAGGCCCAGGACGTGACCCAGGAGTACGTCGACCTGACCACGCGGATCCGCGTGCTGCGCGAGACCCAGAGCCAGCTCATCGCCCTGCTCAAGCAGGCGCGCAACGTCGAGGAGGCGCTCGAGGTCCGGCGCTCGCTCGACGCCATCACCATGGAGCTCGAGCAGGCGATGGGCCGCCTCCGCCTCCTCGAGAACCAGATCGGCTTCTCCACGCTCACCGTGCGGCTGAGCGAGCGCGGGCCCCAGAACGCGGTCCCGTCGAGCAACGATCCCTTCCCGTGGGTCGACACCCTCGGCGTCGAGGCCACCGAGTGGAACTGAAGGCCATGTTCAAAAATACCTGCTCTTTGGGACTTGTCATCGCCGCGACCGCGCTCCTGTCCGGCTGCAAGAAGTACGTGATCGAGCCGCCGGTCGGCTTCGTCGAGGTCAGCAGCAACTCCTACGAGACGCGCATGAAGGCCCAGGACGACGTCGGCCTGCGCGTGCACCGGTTCGAGAACGTCCGCGGCGGCACCCTCGGCTACTGGGCGGCCGACCTCGTCACCAAGCTGGGCAAGCGCGGCTACGTCCTGACCAATCAACAGCCGGCGCGCAGCAAGAACGGCCGCGAGGGCACCCGCTTCGACTTCGACTACACGATCCCCGGCACCGACGAGCCGAAGTTTTATACGGTGATCCTGTTCGTCACCGACAAGTACAAGTTCACGCTCGAGGTGGCCGGCGACCGCGAGCACGCCAGGGCCTATCAGGCGCGGATCGGCGAGATCACCGGGCAGCTCAAGGTCCGCGGCTGCAAGCCGGCCTCGAAGATCTGCGGCAGCCCCCAGCCGCCGAAGCTGAGCTCCCCGCCGCCCGACCCGATCCCCGGCCTGCCCGAGCCGCCTGATCCTGCGACGCCCGTGACGCCGGCGCCCGCCGCGACGCCGAGCCCCTGAGGCCCGTGCTCTGCTTCGCGAGGGTTCGCCGCCGAACTCCCGCGTCGCCTCACGAGCACCCCGCCGACTGCGACAACCGATCAAGGCCCGAACGGCGGTGACCGGGGCAGCCTCGACTTGTGGAGCGTGAGGGCGATGTTCGCCTCCGAGGTCCAGGTCGAGCCGGGAAATCAGTGGTCGAACCGGCGACCACACGGCGCTGCCTGCATGCTTGGGTCTCGTCCCACCTCGCGCCTCATGGCGCTGCCTGCAGGTGCGTATGCCTCCGCCCGCCTCGCCGCGGCTGCGGCGCCCTGCATTGCGAGTTCGCTGCCGCTCGCACACTCACGGCCTCGCCGTTCTCTTGCGGTCGCGTCATCCATGGATGACCTCACCGCCGTCGGCGCCGCATTGTGCTCCCGCCCTCACGGCCTCGCCGTTCTCTTGCGGTCGCGTCATCCGTGGATGACCTCACCGCCGTCGGCGCCGCATTGTGCTCCCGCCCTCACGACCTCGCCGTTCTCTTGCGGTCGCGTCATCCGTGGATGACCCCACCGCCGTCGGCGCCGCATTGTGCTCCCGCCCTCACGGCCGTACGCCGCGCCGACAATCCATCCTTGACGTCTTGCCCCGCCGCGAGTCACCAATGACTCGTGCCGTTCGCTGCCGTCGTCTCCGCTGGACTCGCCCACGCGCGGCGGTGGGGTCTGCTCGCGGCGCTGCTCGGCTTCGCCGCCGGCTGGACCGTCTGGGCGCTGGGGCGCGGCGATCCTGCCGCGCTGGTCGGCGACGACCTCGACCTCGCGCAGCGCCTCGTCGCCCTGCGTGCCGGCCTCGCCGGCGTCGTCGTGCTGGTCGGCGTCCACGTCCTCGCCGCGCGTCGCCTCGGCCGCCCGCTCGCCGACCTCGCCGCCGCGTGGAACCGTCGCCTCCTGCTCCTCGCCGGCGCGCCCGCGTGCGTCCTGCTCGCGGCGCCCGGCCTCGCCGAGCGTCGCGGCTTCGTCCCGCTGGTCGTCAGCCTCGGCCTCGGTCTGCTGGCCGCTGCGACCGCCGCCGGCTGGCGCGACGTCCTCGCCGCCCGGCCCGCGCGTCCGCGCCTCGCCGCCGCCGTCCTGCTCGTGCTCGGCCTCGGCGTCGCCGCCGTCCTGATCCACCTCGGCGTGGTCCGCCATCACGCCCTCGTCAGCAACATCCACGACCTCGGCATCTTCGAGAACGTGCTGTGGCGCTCGCTGCACGGCGATCTGCTGGCCACCAGCCTGTTCCCCGGCGACACTTTCAATCACGAGCACTTCGCCCCGCTGCTGCTCGCGCTCGTCCCGTTTTATGCGGTCAGTCCGCGCGCCGAGACCCTGATCGTCGTGCAGACGCTGTGGCTGTGCTCCGCCGCGATCCCGCTCTACCTGTTCTCCCGCCGGCGCAGCGGCAGCGTCGCCCTCGCGTTCGCCGTCACGTTGGCCTTCCTCGTCTCGCCGCTGGTCCACGCCAACGCGCTGTGGGACTTCCACGACCTCACCCTCGCCGTCCCGCTGGTGCTGTGGGCGCTGTGGGCCCACGACGGCGATCGCCGCCTCGGCCTCGCGCTCGCCGCCGGCGCCCTCCTGCTCGTCCGCGAGGAGATGGGCCTCGTCGTCGCCGCCCTGGGCCTGTTCGTCGCCCTCGACGGCCGTCCGCGCCGCGGCCTCGTCCTGCTCGGCCTCGGCCTCGCGTGGTTCGTCCTCGTCGCCCGCGTGTTCGCGCCCGGCACCGGCGTGGGCGCGCACGCCGACGGCCTGCGCGGCAACCTCGTCGAGGCCACCGGCTACCGCGACCTCGCGCTCGCGCTGCTCGCCAACCCGCTGCGGCTCCCGCTCGAGCTGCTGCGGCCCGACAAGTTCGGCTTCCTGCTGTGCCTCGGCGCCCCGCTGCTGCTCCTGCCCGCGTGCGCCGGCCGCCTGCTCGTGCTGCTCCTCCCGGCCGCTGCGATCTTCGTGCTCAGCGGCAATCAGTACGTCGCCGACCCGTACTTCCACTACTCGAGCTTCTTCCTGCCCGCGGTGTTCGCCGCGGCCCCGGTCGGCGCGGTGCACCTGCAGCAGCGGCTCGGCCGCCCGCTGGCGCACGAGCTGGCCGCCGGCATCGTCGTCGCCGCGCTCGCCTTCGGCTGGTCCTTCGGCCTGCCCGGCGGCAGCTTCCGCGCCGGCTTCCACCCGGTCCCCACCGCGCTCACCGACGCCGAGCGCGACCGCCACGCCTGGCTCGCCGAGCTCGCGCGCAGCCTGCCCGCCGACGCCTGCGTCGCCGCCACCGGCGACGTCGGCGCGCACCTGGCCGCCCGCCGCTGCTTCGCCTGGTTCCCGGCCCGCCTCGACGTCGACTACCTCGTTCTCCACCGCGAGGACATCAACGCCAAGCACATGCCCCTGCTCCGAAACCTCCGCGCCGAGCAGCGCTTCCGCACCGTCGACGAGCAGCACAAGATCCTCGTGCTGCAGCGCAACCCCGAGAGGTGACCTCGAGGACATGCTCTTATAAACATGTCCTGAAGGACTCATCACGAGAACATCCCCTGCGCCCGCGCGACCGCTCGTGGAGCGCGGGACGTCCCGAGCCAGCGCCCCGCTCCGTGTGTCGCATCGCCAGGCTCACCGTCTCGTCGGACACGTCCTTTCATGCGGACCGCCGCGGCGAGCGGAGCGCGAGACGTCCCGAGCCTCGTCCCGCTCAGTGTGTCGCATCGCCAGGCTCACCGGCTCGCCGGGCGCGTCTTTTCATGCGAACCGCCGCGGCTCTCGAATCGCGGTGAGTCGCAGCCCGCGCTCCGGTCTGCCGCATCGCCGCGCCCCCCATGTCCTTCCGGACACTCTCTTTCGGTCATGTCCTTTCATGAGAACGCCAGGATCGAGTTCGCCCGTCCCCGCTGGATGTCGCATCAGCCGGTCCTCGCGCCACCCGCATCGCTCGCGGACGAGCCCGTAGACCCCCACGGGCACCTTTTACACAGGCTTGACGATCGCCCGCCTCGCCCTCCGCTACACCCGACCTCGCAGGAGGCAGTGATGCGGATCCGCGGCTCGCTCTGGTACACCATGGCCCTGTTCCTCTCGTCCGGCGCGCCCGCGTGCGCGGTCACGAGCGACCTTCCACCTGTCCTCGAGGACAGCAGCGGCCGCGAGCAGAGCCTCGACGAGCTCGCGCGGCTGGCCGTCGCCGACGACGACGCCGCCGCGCAGGCCGCCCGGGAGCGCCTGCGGGCGGCCGGCCCCGCGGGCCTCGCCGCCTTCGAGGCCGCCCACGAAGAGGCGCTGACCGCCGCGTACGAGGCCATCCTCGCGGCCGCCGACGCCCCGCCCCGCCGGCGCGACCCGGCCGGCCTCGCCGATCCGACCCGTGCGCGCCTGCTCGGCGCCCTCGACGAAGTGTGCGGCCAACGCGACTGCCTGCTGTCGCGCCTCTACTGGCACACCGACCTCGACGAAGCTGTCCGAACGGCCAGGCGCGAGGGCAAGCCGGTCCTCTCGCTGCGCCTCCTCGGCGACCTGCGCGACGAGCTGAGCTGCGCCAACAGCCGGCTGTTCCGCGCCGTCCTCTACCCCGACCCGGCGGTGCGCGCCCTCCTGCGCGACCGCTTCGTGCTCCACTGGGCCAGCGAGCGGCCCGCACCGAAGATCACCGTCGACCTCGGCGACGGCCGCCAGATCGTCACCACCATCACCGGCAACAGCGCGCACTTCGTCCTCGACGCCGGCGGTCGCCCGGTCGACGTCGTCCCCGGCCTCTACGCGCCCGCCGACTTCGTCGCCGCCCTGCAGCGCGCCGAGGCCCTCGCGCGCAGCACCGCCGCCCTCGACGGCCAGGCCCTCCGCGACGCCCTCGCCGACCACCACGAAGCCCGCGTACGCGACCTCGACGCGGCCTCCGTTCTGTTGGCGAGCTATGCCGGAGAACCCGCCGGCCCGTTACGCCGTGTCCGCGCGCCTCGCCTCGCCGCCCGGGCTCCGCGCGCCGGCGAGGCCGCGCCGCTGGCGGCCAGCAAGATGGCCGTCGAGGCGCCGCTGCGCGGGGTCACCGGCGAGCCCGTCGATCGCGTCGAACAGCGCTGGGAGCTGATGGCCGACGTCACTGCGCCCAAGATCGACCTCTCGCGCGCGAGCCTCGGCCTCGTGCGCACGCAGCAGTGGCGCAGCGGCGACGCGACGCGCGACGCCGCCGATCGGGCCGAAGCGATCGTCGAACTGCGCCGCACGCTCGCGCTCGACACGCTGCGCAACGAGCAGGAGATCCACCGGGAGATCCACGGCTGGTGGGCCCGCGGGGCCACCGCGCCCGGGGACCTGCAGACGATCGTCCGCCGTGTGTACGACGAGCTGTTCTTGACCCCGGCCCGCGACCCGTGGCTCGGACTCGCCGACCCGACGCGCTACGGCGGCCTCGTCGGCGGCGGACGGCGGACGCAGGCGCACCTGTGAGCGCGCGCGGGCCCGCCCTCTCGCACCCCTGCCGACAATTCCTGCCGAAGCACAGCCGACTGTGTAACTCTCAGGCCCGGAGGCCGGGGGTCGGGACCGGCTCGACCGCATGAGTGAGTTCCTCGTCGAAGCCGCCCGCAGCAGCCCCGCGATCGCCGCGAGCCTGAGCAAGCTCCGACAGCGCGCCGAGGCTGCGATCCGCGACGCGGCGATCGCCGACACCGTCCTCGACGCCCGCGACTCGGCGCCCCACCCGACCGTCCCGCGCGGCTCCGACAGCGCCACGATCATCCCGCGCGAGCACGCGCAGTCGGCCGCCCACGACTTCTCCGGCTCGCGCGAGGTCAAGAGCTGGAGCGCCGACCTCCTGCGCGACGTCGCCGCGCCCGACGTGTTCGCCAGCAACCCGCTCGGCGAGCTCGAGCTGCTGGCCCTGCGCAGCGCCCAGGCCCTGCGCACCCAGGGCTCGCGCCTGCGCCAGGTCACCATCCTCGTCGCCGGCCTCGCCGCCGCCATCATCGGCGCCGGCCTCTACGGCGCCGTCCAGGGCGAGTACGGCCTGTCCGGCGGCCTCGTCCTCGGCGGCCTCGTCGTGCTCGCCCTGGTCATCGGCAAGTGGAACCCCTTCCGCCGCGCCGCCCGCTCCGCCGAGCTCGCCGAGCTCGCCGACGCCACCGCCACCACCCTCCGCCTGCGCATGCGCGCCCTCGCCGAGCTCGGCGACAGCAAGACCCGCGCGCTCGAGCAGTGGAAGGTCGTGATCGAGATGACCGAGTCGGTCCGCCGCCACCGTTCGTGATATGTCCTTCAGGGCATGTCCCTACGGGCATGACCCATGAGGCATGACACTTACGACCTGCCCTGAGAGCCATCAGCATCAGGAGCGCGACCGCGCCGCCAGGCGCGCCGGCCTCCCGCACCGCCCGCGCCTGCTCCGTGTCCTGCGCGTCGAGGACGACGCGGAACGCCGCGACCGCGTCGCCCGGGGCCGACGGGCCGGCCTAGCCCTTCACCTCCTGCCGAGCCGCGGCGTCCGCCCGACGTACGGTCCTTCGCTGAAACACGGGTGTCGCTTCCCGCAGTCCCGCGAAGTCGCGGCGTCCGCCCGGCGCGCGGTCCCTCGCCGAGCCCGCGGTTGTCGCTCCCGCGGCCCCGCGCCTCGCCACAACCTCAGCCCTGCACGCGCGCGAACTCCGGCCCGCGGAACACCTGCCTGGCGTTGCCGCGCTCGATCGCGTTGTGCTCGTCCCAGCGGGCCCGCTCGGCCTCGCTGCGGCGCGCGGCCGCGCCGGCCAGCAGCAGGGCGGCCAGCCGCTCGCGGGCGATCCTGCGGTTCTGCCCCTGCGAGCGCTCCTCGCGGGCCACCACCTCGAAACCCGACGGCTTGTGCCGCAGGCGGACCGCAGTGCTGCGCTTGTTGACGTTCTGGCCGCCGGACCCGCCGCTGCGCACCGCCGACTCCTCGAGGTCCGCCTCGCGCACCGCGGTGGTCGCCTCCGCCTCGACCGGCAGGCGCGTCAGCTTGACGAACCAGTTGCGTCGGCGGTGCGTCGGCCGCAGCGGGCTGCGACCGATCCACTGCGCAGTGCCCTCCCACTGCGACAGCAGCGCCGCGAGTCCTTCCCCTTCGGACATGTCCTCGAGTTCATACATCAACGACCACGACGTCTCCGCCGCCGGCCCCGGCGTACGCAGCAGCTCCTCGCAGCCGAGGCCCGCCGCTGCGGCCGCCGCCGCGAACACCGGCCCGAGACGGTGCACCACCCACGCCAGCTCCGGCGGCCCGTGACCGCCGGAGATCAGCACCCACGCCTTCATCGCCGGCTCCGGGTCTTGTAGGTCAGCACCGGGCGCAGGGTCGCCACCACGGTGCACAGGCCGGCCGCGACCAGGTCGCCGACGACTGCGTCGATCTTCTTGTACGCCTCGGGCGCCTCCTCGTAGAGCAGCTCGCGGTCCTCGCAGATCACCCGCCCGCCGAGGGCCGTGCGCACCAGGTCGTCGGGGCGGTAGCGGCCCTGCAGGCGCTCCTTGACGTCGCTGCGGCGCCACTTGCGACCTGCCCCATGGGCCAGGGACCACCCGGCCTCCGCGCGGCTCGGGTCGGGCTTCACCACGTAGCTCAGCGTCCCGCGCGAGCCGGGGATCACCACGATCCCCGCCGTCGACGGCGCCGCCCCCTTGCGGTGCAGCCAGCGCTGCGGCGCCCCGTCGGGGCACGGCACCACCGCGTTGTGGCAGACGTCGAGCACCGGGGCGAGCTCGACCCCGAGCGCGTCGGCGAAGCGGCGCGCGATCAGGGCCCGGTTGGCCTGCGCCCACGCGACCGCGCCGTCGTGCGCGCGCAGGTACTCGCGCGCGTCCTCGCCGGCGCTGCCCAGCCCCGCCGCCGCGAAGCGGTCGACGTGCGCGCGCAGGATCGCCTCGCCGAGCCCGCGCGAGCCGCTGTGGACCAGCAGCACCAGCGAGTCCGCGGCGATCCCGAGCGTGGCCCAGGCCTCCGCGTCCTCGATCGCGTCGACCTGCTGCAGCTCGGCGAAGTGGTTGCCGCCGCCGATCGTGCCGAGCGACGCGTCGTGGTCGGTCGGCGCGACTGTCCTTTCGGCCAGGAACGCCTCCACGTCACCGTCCCACCGCCCGTCGAGGTCACCGAGCCGATCGGCCCAGCGCTCGAGCTTCAGCTTGCGCTGCGGCAGGTCGGTGGACCACAGCGCCATCCCGCAGCCGATGTCGTTGCCGACCAGGTGCGGGTAGATCCGCCCCTCGCTGACGAACGCCGCCCCGATCGGCGAGCCCTTGCCGGGGTGGAGGTCGGGCATGCCGACCGCCGCGATCATCCCCGGCAGCGTCGCGGTGCGCTCGAGCTGCTGCACCGCCTCGCCCTCGATCCACGTCTTCGGCGACGCCACGATCCGCACGGTCGCCTTGTCTTGCGTTTCCATTCAGCGCACCTCCGGCGGCAGCCGCCGCAGCTCTTTCTTGCCGATCTGCCGCTTCTCGGTCGCGTAGCGGTCGGAGCGGCCGTAGTGCTCGAGCAGGGTGGCCGTCATCTGCCACGTGGTCCCCAGGCCGCGCAGGGCGCCGAGCAGCACGTCGTGCAGGTCGAGCCAGTGCGGACCGGCGGGGATCGGCATCAAGGTGATCCGGTACCACTGCCCGCCGATCCTGCGGTACTGCGCGCCGCCGTCGATCGGCACCACGTCGCGCGTGACCGGCGGCTTGTAGCGGGCCGGCCGGGGCGGGACCTTCTTCAGCAGCCCCGTCTCCGGGCACACGTAGACCGGCGTCCAGCGGTGGCCGAAGATCTCCCGCACCCCCCCCGAACCGCGCTCGTACAGGCGGTCGCCGACCTTCATGACGTTGGTGTAGACCATGTCGCGCAGGTGGTCGAGGACGTGCTTCTGCACCGCGCTGGTCACCCGCAGGGTCGCGGCGATCTCCGAGTGCACGGCGTCCCACGGACGACCGACCCGGCTCAGGAGGAAGCGCCGCAACGGCGCCAGGTTCTCGTTCAGCTGCTTCGAGCCGCGGCCGCGGCTGATCGGCTCGCGGACCGGCGCGTGCTCCGGGTCGGCGCGGCGGCGCATCTCCTCCCGCCGGCCCTCGCCGCCCCAGCCGCCGCCGGTGCGCGGCCGCTCGATGATCACTTCATACATGTCCCAACGCAATCAACACCTCGCCTCTCCGCCCGTCGGGGCGATGGAGTGGGTCTCCCAGGAATCACAGCAGTTCGAATTGCCCATGGTGGTAATCTCGACACACGACAATGCCCGGGGCAGGCGCGGCGACGCTGCCCCCATTCGCCGCACCCGGCGAACGACAATGCGAGGCCTCCGCCGCCGCGTCAGGCCGGTCCGGGCGCGCGGGGCGGGGCGGCGACGCGCGAAGACGTCGCGACCCCGACCGCGTCGCGCGGACCCTCGCTGCCGGCGCTCACGGGCGCCCAGAACGGCCAGAAACGGCCTCCTGGGCCCCAAGAGCGGCGTCCTGTGCCTCGCCGCAGTCAGGGCCTCGTCGCATGGGCGACGCGGTCGGCGGGCGTCGTCACGAGACGACGCACCTCACCGGGAGACGGCGGGGAGACCCTTCAGCCGCGTGTCCGAAATGGACAGGGCGAAGGCGAACGGACGCGGCGAGCGGGCCTGCGTTCGAGCGGATGTGGCTCAGTGGCGAGACATGACATGAACCGCCTGGTGAGAGGCGATGCGCACTCTATACAGTACGCGCCGGCCCCCGTCAAGCGCCATTCATCCATCTCATTACTTCAGCGGATGTTTCGGCTGCGACCACAGGAACCAGCCGAGGCCGGCGCCGAGGCCAGCGAAGGCGAGGCAGGCGATCAGGGTGTCGACGCCGTGGGTGCGGGACTCGCCGGCGAAGCGGAGCGCCTGGACTGCGAAGCCGAGGATCAGGCCGAGCGCGGCGCCGAGCACGATGACGGCCGGGCGGGCGGCCGGTCGGTTGTCGCGGAGGATCAGGCGCTTGAGCGTCGGCGGGCGCTCGTCGAGGGCCTTGCGGAACGGGACCAGGCGCGTGTCGGAGCGGAGGATCGGCGGCTCGACGGCCGGCATCTGGCCGGTGTCGCCGGAGGCGAGGTAGAGCGCGGTGTTGCGGACCTTGCCGGCCAGCCGGCGCGACAGCTTGCGCAGCGCCTCGCGCATCTCGTCGGCCGACTGGAAGCGCGCGCTCGGGTCCATCGCCAGCGCGCGCTGGAAGAACTCGCGGAACGGCCGGGTGATGTTGGGGACGTGGTGCTCGATCGGCGTCGCCGCGTCGGTGGCGATGCTGTAGACCAGCGAGTGCACGTCGTCGGCCTGGTGCGGCAGCTTGCCGGAGATCGCCTCGTAGAGCACCACCGCGGTGCTGTAGAGGTCGGTGCGCTGGTCGAGCTGCAGGCTCGCGGCCTGCTCGGGCGACATGTAATAAGGTGTGCCGAGCAGGCCGTCCGGCGCGCTGGTCTCGGTGCTGGTGGCGAGCAGCAGCGACGCGCCGAAGTCGAGCACCTTGACCCCGAGCTCGAAGGTGTCGGTCTCGAAGTTGCGGATGTTGGCCAGCATCAAGTTGTCGGGCTTGATGTCGCGGTGGACGATGCCCCGCTTGTGCGCGGCCAGCAGCGCCGACAGCACGCCGTCCATCAGCTCGACCGCCTCGTCGGTCGGCAGCTTGCCGCCGCTGCGCTTGAGGTGGTCGCGCAGGCTGCCCTGCGTCAGCAGCTCCATCGTGATGTACTGCAGCTCGGCCGAGGCCGGCGAGATGTCGAGCACCCGCACGATGTTCGGGTGGCCCATCTCGCCCATCAGCTTGGCCTCTTGCCAGAAGCGCTCGATCACCTGCGGCTTGTGGCGGAAGCGATCGGCCAGGAACTTGATCGCCACGCTGCCGTGCATATGCGAGTGCTCGGCGCGCCAGACGATGCCCATGCCGCCGCGCCCGAGCATCGCCTCGAGCCGGTACTTGCCGTCGATCTCGGTGCCCGACTTCAGCGCCGCCGCCCGCACGTCGCTCGGCACGCGCGGCCGCGGCTGGATGCCGGTGTGTGCGCCCGAGCGGTCGAGCGTGCTGGCCATCGTCGTCCGCATGCCCGGGATGCTCTGCGTCGGCGCGCGCAAGCCGGGGTCGGTCGTCATCGTCCCCGACGGCGTGGCCATGTCGGACAGCAGGTGGGCCTGCGACGTCGACGCGCTTGCCAGCGTCGCCTCGGGGGCGGGCGACGGATCCTCGGGCTGCTTCATCAGGCGGGCTTGCGGCCCATGATGCCTCACTGAGGCCGGAAGATCACGGGGAACTCGAAGCTCGAGTTGTCGCCGTTGGCCAGGATGGCGTCCTTGCCCTGGCAATCAGTGGCCGCGTTCGACAGGCAGTAGTCGATGCTCCACTGGACCACGAACGGGCGCGTCTTGAACTCCTCCGCGGGGACATCCCCTTTCGCCCACATCTCGTGCGCAAACCCGATCTTCGGGGTTCCCATCAGGGGCAGGAGCGAGCACTGAATCGCCTTGTCGCCGTCAGGCTCGTTGCCGTCGGCCACCAGCGGGCACAGCCCGAAGCAGCCGTCCTTGTCGGACTTGCACTCGCCGGTGCCGAACGGCGACATCGACACGCGGTAGAGGAAGCCGAAGAAGCACGAGTCGCCGCAGGTGCCCTTCTTCACCTCGAAGCGGGGGTCCGCGTCGCCGTCGAAGCGCAGCGGCTGGTCGGGGTCGAAGTCGACCAGCATCGGCACGAGCGCGTTGTTCATCTGCCCGCTGTGGTTGCCGACGATCGCGTAGGCCTTCGGCGCCTGCTGAGTCTGCTTGGCGCAGTACGGCGCGTACACCTTCACCCCCGACTGCTCGGCCGCGACGATCCAGGCCCAATTGCCGTAGCGCGATTCGCCGATCGTCCCCGTGATCGCGCAGCTCTGCGCGTCGACCCCGAGGCCCGCCGGCACCTTGCCGTCGCCCGTCCCGCCCGGCGTCGCGCAGGTGATCGGCGAGCCGTCGCCGCCGGTGATGTAGTCGAGGATCGACTTGTCGCCGCCCGCGGCGACGCACGGGCCGTCGGCCGCGAGCGCGTCGTAGTCGACCTTGAGCATGTCGCCGACGGTCAGCGCCGGACAGCTCGCCATCGCCACGTTGTCTTCGAGGTCGGTGACGGTGAGCTCGACGGTGTACTCGCCCGGGGTGGTGGGGACGCCGGAGATCTCGCCGCTGTTGGGGTTGATGGCGAGGCCGTCGGGCAGGCCGGAGGCCGACCACGCGTACTTCGGCACGCCGCCCGAGGCGGTCGGTTGGTGCTGGTACTCGGCCCCCTGCGCGCCCTTCGGCAGCATCCCGCAGTCGACGACCAGCGCCGGCGGCGGCTCGTCGGTGGTCGCGGTCGCGTCGGTGGGCGTGTCGGTGGTCGCGGTGGTGGTCGTCGTCGGCGCGTCGGTCGACGAGGTCGTCGGGTTCACGTCGGTCGTGGTCCCGGGCGGCTCGGTGGTCTGCGTCGCCGAGGCGACGTAGCTCCCGCCTCCCGCGGCGTCGTCGTCGCTGCACGCCGTCGACAGCGCCGACGCGCCGAGCACGAACATCCACGTCCATCCGGGCCCGGAGAGGCGCCCTCTCCGACCGCGGCCTTCGCTGGCGAACAGCCTCATCGTCCGATCTCCCTTTAGTTCAAGGACCCCGCTAAACGGGCCGGCGGAGCATAGCACCTCGCCGCCGCCGCCCCGCCGGAATTTCTTCCGTACACCGTCCGCAGCCGCGTCTGCCGCGTCCGGGAGCAGGCGGGAAATCCTGTCCGCGGCGGTCAACCGGCCGGTCACCGCGCTACTCTACCGGTCCACCCGTGAGCTTGTGGCAGCACCTCTGGCCCCCGCGGCCGCGTCGCCTCGAACGACTGTCCGACATCCTCGGGGCCGGGCGTGACGAGCTCGTCACCTTCAGCGGCAGCGTCGAGCCGCTCGAGGCGATCCACGATCCCGTCGACGGCGAGGCCGCCGTCGCCATCGACTACCGCGCCTCTCCCCCGCACAGCGTCGTCGGCGTCGCCGGCGCGCTCAGCGTCATCTCGCGGACCTTCCACGTCGTCCGCCAGCAGGCCGTCGACTTCCTCGTCGCCGAGGGGCCGCACCGCGTCCTCGTCTGCGTCGACCACGGCACCGACCTCGACGCCTTCCACCGCGACCTCCTCACCCGCCACGGCGTCGGCCTCCGCACCGAACGGGCGCTGGTGCGCCCCGGCGACCGCGTGTGCGTGATCGGCCGGCGTCTCGGGGCACGCCCGACATCGCCGCTGCGCGACGAACCCTACCTCGCGGTCGTGCGGGCGCAGCGGTTCTGGCCCGTCGAGCCGGCGTCCTAGCCACTCGCAGCGAATTCCGTCGGACGCCGTTCGGCGAATTCTCTCGCGGTCCGGGCAGCGATCGCTCGCTACATGTTTTCCACGCGCTCTCCCGCCGACCTCACGAGCGAGCGACGCGCGTCGCGGAACGGCGCGCGCGACGTCACGGCCTTCACTCTCGACCGACCTCGCTCCAGCGCGAATCATCGCCGCTCGCAATCGACGACGCTCGCTCCAACAGCGAAGCACTCGCCTCACGCGCGGCAAGCCGCGAGCCCACAGGGCGATACTCCTCTCCCTCGAAGTTGCTCCGCGAGTCGTTCTCGGCGCCGGTCCTGGGTTGGACCGCCAGTCCGTCCGCGTCGCGTCACGCCCTCGTCTCTCGGCGCGACGGGCCCCGCCCAATCACGCGGTCCCCGTCGCATCACGACCTCGTCTCTCGGCCCAGGTCCTCGCTGCACCACCCCGCGCAGCCCGTCCGCTTCGCGTCACGACCTCGTCTCTCCGCCCAGGTCCTCGGTGCACCACCGCTCGGTCCGTCCGCGTCACGACCTCGTCTCTCCGCCCAGGTCCTCGGTGCACCACCCGCGCGGTCCGTCCGCGTCACGACCTCGTCTCTCCGCCCAGGTCCTCGGCTGCACCGCCCGATCACACGCGGTCCGTCTGCTTCGCGTCACGACCTCGTCTCTCCGCCCGACGCGCCCTAGCCCATTCGCGCAGTTCGTCCGCCTCGCGTACCACCACCCGTGCGGTCCATCCGCGTCACGACCTCGTCTCTCCGCCCAGCTCCTCGGTGCAGGGACTCCTCACCCGTGCGGTCCGTCCGCGCCGCGTCATGACTCGCCGGTGCCCCGCGCCCGCTCATTCGCCCGGTTCGTCCGCATCACACCACCTCGCCCGGCGCCACGCGACCCTCCTTCCTCTGCATCGCGTCACAACCTCGCCCGGCACGCCCCTCAATCGCGTGGTTCGTCGCGTCACCACGCTGGCGCCACGCGACTCACTCGCCCGGTTCGTCCGCATGACGTCACGGCCTCGCGACTCCCCTTCACTCGTCCGCATGACGTCCCGACCTCGCCCGACGCGACGCGACGCCCACGCCTCGGCCGGCGTGACGTCACGACCTCTCTCTGCGCGACAGCCTCACTCACGCGACTGCTCGATCGGCGTGACGTCACGACCTCGCCCGGCGCGACGTCCGGCGCCGACATCGCCATTTGCATCGGGCGGTCGGGTGCGAGCGCGTCGTCAGTAGCCGCGGAGGCGGCGGATGTCACGGCGTTCTTGCTTGGTCGGTCGGCCGAGGCCGCGATCGCGCGTGACCGTCCCCGGCACCTCGGTCGAAGCCGGGCGCGGCGGTGAACGGTCGTTGTATAGCGTGCGGGCCACGGCGGCCGGGCCGCGGCGCTCGCTGAGGCCGAGCACCTCCAGGATCCGCAGGCCATCGCCGGTCTTGATCGTGACCTCCTCGCCGCGTCGCAGCGAGCGCGCCGCCTTGGCAGTCACCCCGCCCACCTTCACGTGGCCGGCAGCGCAAGCCTCGCTCGCCAGCCCGCGAGTCTTGAAGCAGCGGGCCGCCCACAGCCACTTGTCGAGCCGCACCGATTGTAGCGCGGGGTCACCGGCAGGCCCGGTGGGGGCCGCACCGGCCTCGGCCTCGCCCTCGTCGTCGTCGTCGTCCGCGTCGTCCATCCAGGGGCTCTCAGCATGCCCGGGCCGCGACGAGTTCGCCAGCGGCGGCGACGCCTCGCGCGCGCTCGCCCGGCCTTGCGCGATCGTCGCTCGACGCGCCCCGGCGACCGCGGCGTCAGCGGGCCGGAGCGTACCGTCGCGGCCGCGACGAACATGCCCCAAGAGACATCCCCACGGCCGCGCGCTTGACAAGCGAACCCGGCCGCGAAACCCTCATGAACGCATGCAAGGCGCCCCCCCGATCAACTTCGCGGTGCCCGGAGACGTCGGGGCCGCGCAGCGAATGGCCACCGCCGCTCGCGGCGACGCCGTCGCCTTCATCGAGCTGTGCGAGAGCTACGCTCCGGCCCTGCTGGGCGCGACCCTGCGGATCCTCGGCGACCGCGTCGCCGCCGAGGGCGCCGTCTACGGCGTCCTCCTCGACGCCTGGCGCGGCGCCAAGCAGTTCGACCCGCGCCAGTACAGCGTGCGCGTGTGGTGGACCATCGGTGCCCGCGCCGCGGCCCTGCGCGCCCTGCCCGAGCACCGCGCGGCCCGCATGGCGGCCGTCCACGACACCCAGATCACCACCCTCGACGACAAGACCGAGGCGCCCGACGTCGGCCCGCTGCGCCAGGCCGTGCAGACGGCGATGCTCGACCTCGACGACGAGCCGCGCAGCGCCCTGCAGCTGGCCTACTTCGAGGGGCTCGGCGCCGGCGAGATCGCCGACCGCGCCCGCACCTCGCCCGAGGTCGTGCGCGCCCAGGTCGCCGACGGCCTGCGGCGGTTGTCGGCCGCGCTGGCCGGCACCACCCCGAACACCGACGTCCCGCGCCCGCACGACCGCCTCGCCGCCGCCTACCTGCTCGACGAGCTCACGCCGGAGGATCGCGCCCGCTTCGAGCGCGGCGACGCGATCGCCGAGCTGCAGCCCAGCGAGGTCGCGGCCCAGCGCGACAACGTCCACGGCCTCGCCCTCTACACCTTCCCGGCCGCCCTGCTGCCGCAGACGCGCGCGCGCCTGGTCGCCGCGATCGCCGGCCCCGAGCGCCTCAGCCCCTTCACCGACGACCTCGCCGCCCTGCTGCGCCTGCCGCACCACGACGCCCGCGAGATCCTCGCCCGCGTCGACACCCCCCGCGGCTGGCGCGACGACGCCGGCCTGCGGATCCTGCCCCTCGAGACCGGTTCCGAAGTCCGTGTCCCTGAGAGCATGTCCGAAGAGCCAGATGCGGTCAGCGACAGCGACGTCACCGTGGTCCAGCGGTCCGCGTGGCCGCGGCGGCTGATCGTCCGCGTCGCGCCGGGCGCCGTCATCCCGTCCCGCTACCCGCACAGCGAGGCGCGGGTGCTGGTGCTCCAGGGTGGCCTCAGCCACGAGGAGGCCGGCGCGGCTCGCCCCGGCGACCTGGTGCCGTGGCCCTCGGGCACCACTCTGGGCGTGGCGGAGGCGGGCGGGCCCGAGCTGATCCTCGCGGTCCTGAATCAATGAGGTGCCGGGCGCGCCGCGGCGTGCTAACCAGGGCCTCATGTCCGGATCTACCCACCGGCCCGACGAGTCGCGCCGGGCCCCCGCGCGCGAGGCGATCCTCGCCGCCCACAGCTTCCCCGGGGAGTACACGATCAAGGCCTTCGGCCCCGCCGACGACGAGTTCCGGGCCGCCGCGGTCGACAGCGCGCACGGCGTGGTCGGCCCCGCGCGCCTGGCCGTGAGCGAACGACTGACGCGCTCGGGCGACCGCCTCTGTCTCACGCTCACCCTCCACGCCGAGCAGGTCGAGGAGGTCGAGGAGGTGTACGCCCGGCTGTACAGCCTCCCCGCCGTCCTCTTAATCTTTTGAGGTCAGGGCGTCGCTCACTCCCTGCACCGCCTGAATGTCCCCGCGGCGCCGCGGGTCTCACCGCGCGGCTCCCGTCACCCCAGCCACCCTTCTTGCCATGCCTGCACGTCCACTCCAGCTCATCGCCCTAGGCGTCGCGCTCACCACCGGCCTCGGCGCCAACCTCGGCTGCAAGCCGAAGGCGGTGCGCGGCGGGCCCGGCACCGAGAACTCCAACCTCGACCAGGGCGCGATGAGCACCACGCTCGACCGCAAGGACCTGCAGGACTTGCTGCAGGTCGCGCTCGAGAAGCTGCACGCCTCGCCGTTCTGGGCCCAGGTCTCGAGCTTCCCCGCGCCGGTGGTGGTGGCGATCTGGCCGTTCAAGAACGAGACCTCGGAGCACATCGACGACCAGCTGAACACGCTGCTCGGCGACCTCGAGACCGAGCTGGTCAACAGCGGCGTGGTCCAGGTGGTCAGCCGCGAGCGCCAGGCGGAGATGGCCAGCGAGGCCGCGGTGCAGCAGAACCGCTCGGTCTACGACCCGAACTTCGCCGCCCAGATCTCGCGGCAGATCGGCGCCAAGTACTTCGTCACCGGCAAGGTCGGCAGCGTCGACGAGTTCTTCAACAAGGAGCGCCGGGTCCAGTACACCCTGTTCATCCAGGTCATCGAGGTCGAGACCAGCCTGGTGCGCTTCCAGTACAAGGCCGAGCGCAGCAAGGCGATCGTCCGCTAGAGGCCCATGCCCGCCCCGTCCGCGCGCCCGCGAGCCGGCTTCGCCGCGCTCTCGCTCGGCCTGGTCCTTGCGACAGGTTGTGCGACCTACTCGGACCGCACCCGCGACGCTCGCGGCGCGGCCCAGCGGGGCGATCTGCCCGCGGCGGAGAAGCAGGTCAACAAGCTGCTCGGCACCCGCAGCAGCAAGGACATGCCGACCAAGTGGAAGAAGGACACCGCGCTCGCCCTGCTCGAGCGCGGCATGATCCTCCACGCCAGCGGCGCCTGGAAGCTCAGCGCCCGCGACCTCTCGGTCGCCGAGAAGCAGCTCGAGCTCCTCGACATCGCCCGCGACGGCGCCGGCCAGCTCGGCAAGTACGTGTTCTCCGACAGCGCCACCAAGTACAAGGCCCCGCCGTCGGAGAAGCTGGTCCTCAACGCCTACAACCTCCTCAACTACCTCCTGCAGGGCGACCTCTCGGGCGCGCGCGTCGAGGCCAAGCGCTTCACCGTGATGCACGAGTACCTCACCAGCTACGACCGGCAGGGCCGGCCCCAGGGCGAGGGCGGCGACGTCGCCCACCCCCACGGCGCGTTCGGCAGCTGGCTGGCCGGCTTCGTGTTCGAGCGCCTCGGCGAGCACGAGTCGGCGCTGCGCTACTACGACGAGGCCCTGCAGGCGCGCCCGTTCGCCAGCCTGGTCGGCCCGGTCCAGCGGCTGTCGGCGCTGGCCGGCTACCGCACGCCGCGCATCGATGCTGTCCTCGGGGGCATGTCCTATGAGTCAGCCCCGGCGCCGGCCGAGATCGTGGTGGTCGTCAGCGTCGGCCGGGTCCCGCTCAAGGAGGCGCGGCGCATGCCGATCGGCGCCGCGATCGGCCTGGCCCACGCCTACATCACCGGCGACAGCCGCGTGCTCGAGCGCAGCGCGCTCAAGATGGTCGTCTACCCCGAGCTCGTGCCGTCGAACAGCGCCTTCGAGACCGCCGAGCTGCGCGTCGACGGCCAGCCGGTCGGGCTCGAGATCGCCAGCGACATCCAGACCGAGGTCATCGACGAGTACGAGCAGATGAAGCCGAAGATCATCGGCGCCGCGATCTCGCGCCTCATCGTGCGCGCGGCGGTGGCCGAGGCCGCGCGGGCGGCCGGCAACACCTCCGAGAAGGGCGGCGCGATCATCGGCCTGTTCGCCGCGCTCGCGGCCGAGGGCGCCCTGCTCGCGGCCGACCGGCCGGACACCCGCTCCTGGACCCTGCTCCCCGGCCTCGTCCTGGTCGCGCGCGTCCCCGTCCAACCCGGCCCGCACGCCGTCACCGTGGTCGCCTCCGGCCGCGGGGGCAGCGAGACCCGCGACTACTCGCTCGACATCGCCGCCGGCGGCCATGTTGTGCTGGACGTCACCACCCTGCGCTGACCCTCGCTTACTGTGATTCTCACCCGCCTCGCGCTTCGTCTCTCCTAACGCTCTCCCTCTCGAGGTGCCCTCATGATGCGTCGTCGCCTTCGTCTCCGCGCCCTGCACTCCCTCCTGATGGTCGTCGGCGCGTACCTCGGAATCTGCGCCTTCACGCCGGTCGCCGAGGCCAGCGTCCTCGGCCGCCGCGGCATCGAGATCGAGGGCCCGCAGGATCGACGCGGCTTCTTCATCGGCCCCGGCATCGGCTTCGGCGCCACCTACTTCGACAGCCCACTGTTCGCCCGCACCTTCAACGAGGCCACCGCCTTCATCCCCGGCGGCCGCATCGAGCTCGCCCTCGGCGGCGGCGTCGGCAAGCGCCTCACGCTCGGCGTCAACCTCCACCTCGGCACGTACATGTCGAGCCGCTTCGGCCCCAAGGTGTTCTTCGGCGGCGACGTCGAGGCCAACATCTTCATCATCCGCGGCTTCTTCATCCGCACCGGCCTCGGCATCGGCGGCGTCCCCCAGGGCGACGGCCGCCGCGTCCGCATGGGCGCCGGCGGCGTCGCCGGCCTCGGCTACGAGTTCTGGCTCAACGCCAGCGCCGCCCTCGGCGTCGCCCTCCTCTACGACATCCGCGCCGTCCCCGGCGACGGCCTCCGCCACACCCCCTACGTCGGCCTGCGCTTCGCCTGGTACTGACGAAAGCGGCGCGGCAAACCGTCGCCGAGCTCAGCGCAGCCGTGGATCCCATTTCTCGGTGGATCAGAGGCCGAATTCCTCGAGCCGCCGGACGGCCTTTCCACGCAGCGATCGCATAGGTCGACATAGGGCACTGGAGCCCTTCGCTCCGGCCGACGAATCCAGGGCTGATGCAGCCCGACCAAGGCCTGATCGGGTGGCGTAACCGCCGACAACGCGGGTCCGCTGCGGCGAATTGATCTGGCACCAGGTTTGCCAAGCAGACGCAACGCCCTCCCTACTCGGCGCTCGCGCGCGGGGTGCCACGACCTGCCATTCGAGTGCGAGGGCCGAGCTGCTGAGTCGCGGCTGGGCCGTGTGATACGCTGAGCGAGCCGTGGCCTCGCGCGCGCACGCCCTCGCCGAGCTGCTCGCGTCGCTATTCAGCGACGACGAATTGCGGCGCCACGTCAGCGACGAGCCATATTCACTGCGCGACGCTCTCCCAGGGGCGGCGGTGTCCCTGGCGCAGCTCGCGTTCGCGACCGCCGAGCTGCTCCTGCGCCGCGACTTCGTGGATCACGAGTTCTTCGATCGTCTCGTGGAGAGCCGGCCGCGTCGAATCGCGGCCATTCGGGTCGTCGAGCGCGGCGTCTTGCCAGCGGCTCCGCTCGAGGCGGGGGCACTGTGGAGCGGGCGCTATGAACTTCAGCACCGACTCGGCGAGGGCGGCTTCGCCGAGGTGTGGCAGGCCGTCGATATCATCACCGGGAGCTACGTCGCGCTCAAGATCCTCACGCGGCAAGCTGCCGACGACGAACGCACTCGGAGGCGGTTCATCCGCGGCGGGTCGATGTTGTCGCGGCTGCGCCACCGCGGCCTCGTGATCGTCCATGAGCCGCACGCCCGCGAGGGTGCGCACGTCTACTGCGTGATGGACCACGTCCCAGGTCGCACGCTCGCCGAGGCCGCGTGCGACGCCGGTGCGGCGCGTGAATCACTGCTCGCGGCGATCCTGGAGGTCGGCGAGACCCTCGCGTTCGTCCACGAGCACGGCGTGATGCACCGCGACGTCAATCCGAACAACATCATCGTCGACGGTGATCACCACGCGAAGCTCGTCGACTTCGATCTCGCCGGCGGGAGAGCGTTCGCGCCGCTGACGGCGACGGTGCCACTGGGTACGCTTCCGTACGTAGCCCCGGAGCTGTTGGACGGCAGCATCGACTTCGCACCGTCTACGGACGTGTACAGCCTGGCGATGACGACGCTGTACGTGCTGCTGCAGGGCCAGCTGCCGAGCAGCGTGGCGGTGCGCGAGCCTGCCCACTTGCTCGCACGCGAGCAAGTGCCGTTCGCCATGCGCGCGCCGCTGCGGGCTGCGCTGTGTCCCGATCCCCGACAGCGCACGCAGACCATGTCGGAGTTCTGCCGATCGCTGGAGCTCGCGCGCGCACGCCCTGATCCGGGTCCTCCGTCGCCTGCCTTCGCCGCCGATGGCTCCTTGCTCCTCTGGTCGTCCGCGGACGCGCTTTCGTCAGACCTCGAGTCGGCGGGTCTGCGCGTCTGGCCCGCCGAGGTCGTGGAGAGTCACATGCGGCAGAATCGGCGCACCGGGACCGAACTCGACGCACTCCTGCCGTATCCCGAATTGCTGCGCGTCGGCACTGTGCTCGCATTATGCGGCTATCGGGCCGCGTTCATCGGGATTACGTCGCATGAGACGCCTGTGTTCGTGATGCCGTACGGCCACTTGGTGCTCCACGACGACGGCATGCCCGACCCGGACGATTTGGGCCTCGCTCGGGCGCGGGCCTGCATGCCCGGCGCGCCGGTCGCGGTCGTCCTCCGCGGCGTGATTGCGTCACAAGACCGCGATGTCCGCGAGCTCGGGCGCCTGATTCGCATCGGTGCTCATGACGAGTCTCGGCTTCGCCGGCTCGCCCGCTTCGCCAAGTCACCGGACCACCACGACAAGCTTCAGCCGCTGGTTCAGGAGACCGACGAGCGCGCGATACCGGCCGTCGAGGCCCTGTTTGCCAGTACCCTCGACCAGCCCGCGACGATCGGCCTGCGCGGCGTGCTCGGAGCGGGGAAGTCGTACACGCTCCGCATGCTCGCGGCTCGCCTCGCGCAGTCGGCCATGACCGCGGGGACGCCACCCGTTGTCTTCGTCGACGCGACGGAATGGGACGCTCCTCTGCAGTTGTCGCGGTTACTCCGCAAGGGTGGTTTCTCTGCCGGGGAGACCGCCGCGATTGAAGTAGCTATCGCCGCCGGGGAATGCGTCCTCCTCCTCGATGGGTTGGACACTCCGGGTGAGCGTAACTCTCCCACGAGGGTCGCCACGGCCGTGCGAGAGGCCCTCGATGCGCTCCCCGCGACGGACGCTCGAATCGTACTCGCGGTCGATCCGGCGGTTCCTCTTCAGGTGGATACGATCATGGACCTGAGCGCGCTGCCCGGAGCAGATTTTCGCGGCTTCAAGTACTCGATCGATCGGGACCGGGCTGCCGCGTTGCGAAAGACCCTGGCACAGGAAGGACTGGCGTCGCTCCTGAACCTGCCGGGGCTGGGAGTACAACTGTTGAGAATCGCACGAGAGTGGCCCGAGCGCCTGCGGCGGTCCGAGCTATATCCGGTGCTGGCGGATTACGTGCAGTCATGGATCGCGCGCGCGGTCCGGCTGGTGTTCGATGTCACAGAGGCGGAATTCCACCGAGCGCTCGAAGCGATCGCGGCGTCGGTGTGGTTTCGCCGCGAAGCGATCGGTAGCGACGCGGTCGGGGCGAATATCGTGCATGTGCTGAGTCGCATGGCGGACGCCGCAGGCCGACGCTTCGGGACGGGTATGCAGGCCGTGCTGGTGGACGGCGCCATGCTGACCCGCGAGGCGAACCCGACGATGACGGCGACCTGGCTGGCGCGCGAGCAGGCGAGGCGCTTTCCGGCGCCCATCATCCCATTTCGCAAAACTGGCGAGCAGCCGCCGAACCCGACGAATGACGCGGTGTATTTCGTGCATGACAGCATCTTCGAATGGGTGCTGGCCGGTCACTTCACGCGCCGCCTCGCCGCTGGCGGCCTCGAAGTACTCGAAGGCGCGCGACCGAGTGCCGGGCTCTGCGCATCATGTCGCCACACGCCGTCCTGGCCGCAGGCACGTGAACGCCTGGTGGACATTCTGCGCACCGGTGAGCCCGCGGAGCTCCGCGGACACGCGCTCTTGCTGATCGCCGCCGATCCGGACATCGGCTCGACGCCGGAGCGGCCATGGCGATTGGCCGGGGTTCAACTCGAATATGCAGAGCTGGCCGGGGCACGGCTCGCCGGGGCCGACCTGACAGGGGCCCGCCTCGATCACGCGTCGCTTCGCGGCGCAGTATTGACCGGCTCCTTCCTTCGGAGCGCCAGCCTCGCTCACGCGCAGCTCGACGGCGCGAACTTCGATCGCGCGTTCGCGGTCGGGGCGAATCTTACCGGCGCGTCCCTGGGCAGTGTCACGTGGCGCGAGGCCGACCTTCGCGCGGTGAACTTCGCCGCGAGTCGCGCCGAAGGTGCCCCTCAGGACTTCACGGGCGCCCGGACCGAGGGCATGGAGATGATCGGAGTCTTCTGGCGCGCGCCGCGGGGACTCGAGCAAATGGCCGCGTTCCTTCGCGACGGTGGCGATCGGATTGAAGGAACGAGCCCACCAGCCTCGACCCGGGCGCTCGAGCAGATCCTGAGCCCGGGCGCGTTCGCATGGGTCCGCGACGTGCGCTGGACTCGCGATGGGCGCTTTTTGGTCACGATCGACAGTGCGGGCAACGTCTGTGTCTGGCACGCCGAGCCTCTGCGACCGCTGCGCCGCTGGCCTGCGACCCCTTTCGGCGCGACGCACCTCGAGCTCGCGGCCGACGGACGCACCCTCGTCGCATGGACTGAGGGCAAGGCTGCTCGACTGTGGGACCTGACCACTGGCGCCGAGGTGCACGCCGGAGCCCTCATGGACGTTCCGATTCACGCCGCCGTGTGGGCCCGCCACGCCCTCGTGTTGGTGTTGTTCGCCGAGGACGGCTCGCTGTACACGTGGCGCCCGGGCGAACCGTTGCAGATGGGCGTGCGCCTCGTCGATCGCCCGGCGAGGGGTTGCTTCGTCGCCGGTGACACTCGCCTCTTGGTGCACACGCCCGCCTCGGGCGGGCTCGCCCTTTACGAGCTGTCAGGGTTCAGCCTCCTCGCGACGTCGACGATCGCGCCCGAGCACGTGTCTCACTCCGGCTTCGCGCCGTCACCGGCGGGCGATCAGGTGGCATTCAAGAGTATGCGGGCTCTCACCATCTGTACGATCACGCCGCGGGCGCTGTCGACGTCCGACGCGGGTATCACGATCGCCGGGCAGGAGCTTCAAACGTTCGACCCGGCGGTCGACTGGTCACCGGATGGCGGGTGGATCGTGGCCGCTCATGAGCGCGGTCTGTGCATCTTCAGCACGGACAGGCAGGTGTGGAGCCATTATTTGGAAAGGAGCCGCGGTCACCGGTGGTCGTGCCTGCGATTCTCGAGCGACGGCGCTCGCATCGTCGGCGTGCACGAGAACACCGGGACCCTCGATATGTGGGATGCCCGCACCGGCCAATGCCTCGTGAGCATGCCCGCGTCGGGGGAATGGATCGACGCGGTCGCGCTCTCGAAGGACCATCGATCGATCGGTTTTACGAGTGACGGCGTCGTGCATCGCTTGGATCTCGCCAAGATGGCGCTCGATCGGTCGCTCGAGCCCGAGTACGAGCATCCGGTGGCGATCGCGCCCGACGCCGAGTCGCTCGTGTTCGCCCGCGCTCGCTCGCTCGTCCTCGTGGATGCGCAGAGCCGCGGCGAGCACGTGCTGGATCGATGTACTTGCGACGATGCCGCGGCCTGGGACCGGTGTCATTTCACCTGCGACGGCCGATTCATCATCGCTCGGGTCTGCGACGATCCGCGGTACGAACTGGCGGCCTGGGACCGAGCCACGGGCAGCAGGGTCTTCGCGGCGCCGATGGCCCCCCAGGTGCTGTATCAGTCACAGACGGTCGCGGTCGCCCGAGCCGTGGGCATCTGCGGCGGTCAGACGGCACGAGGCGAGGCGCTCCTCGACTTCGTGGCCGGCGACGGGGAGCGCACGAGCCTGCAGATGGACGAGCAGCAGTGCATTTACACGCTCGCCGTGGACGCGGAGGAGCGACTGTTGGCCACGGCGGGACAGAGCGAGCGGATCGTGCTGTGGGATGTCGAGCGCTGTCTGCAGTTACAAGACGGTCAGGCGAGCGAGAGGGCCCTGCTGGCTGTGTTCACGACGGCGTGGCCGCTCATCGATGGCCTGTGCTTCGCGCCACGGGGCGGACTGCTCGCGGCAGCCTGCGGTGATGCGGTCCACGTGTTCGACACCCGGGCCCGCTCTCTCCTCCGTCGATTCGACGGACACGGTTTTCGGATCCGCAGCCTCGCGTTCAGCATGGACGCCCGTCACGTGATCGCGGGCGACTGGTCGGGGCAAGTCCGGGTGTGGAGCGTGGGGTCCGGCGACCTGGTAGCCATGTTTCAGCTCGAGGCGCATGGTTCCGGCGTGGTCGTCCGGCACGGACGCTGCAGCGAGGTCGGCTCTTACGCAAGCGTCCGAGAATGGTTCGGCACGGTTGGCGCTTCGTGTCATCCGCTCTCCGCCTTCGCTGGGGCGGTCGTCACGCCCCGCGAGCTCGCGGCCGCGCTGTCCTGGGAAGTCTGAGCGCCGCAGCGACACGCCCGGAACACGGCAGCTTCGGTCGAGAACCTGCGTGGCACGCGGGCACTCGTGGACTCGCGTGCTCACGAACCCGAATTAGCCTCGCGCGCCCGCCTCGCTCGCCAGCGGGCGAGCGAGCGGACGCGCGATCACGCCGCGGGCGAATCACTTCGCGCGGAGGTTCTCGGCGACGAAGTCCCAGTTGACCAGGTGGTCGAGGAACGTATCGATGTACTTCGGCCGCGCGTTGCGGAAGTCGATGTAATACGCGTGCTCCCACACGTCGATGGTCAGCAGCGCCTTCTGGCCGTGCTTGAGCGGCAGGTCGGCGTTGCCGGTCTTGGTGATGGCGAGCTTGCCGTTGTCGACCACCAGCCAGGCCCAGCCGGAGCCGAACTGCGTGGTCGCGGCGTTGGCGAACTCCTCGCGGAAGCGCTCGTAGGAGCCGAGGTCGCGGGTGATCGCCTCGGCCAGCTCGCCGGTCGGGCGCCCGCCGCCGTTCGGCCGCATGCAGTGCCAGTAGAACGTGTGGTTCCAGACCTGGGCGGCGTTGTTGAACACCCCGCCGTCGCTGCGGAGGATGACCTCCTCGAGCGGCAGCTCCGCCTCCGGCTTGCCGGCGAGCAGCTTGTTCAGGTTGTTGACGTACGCGGCGTGGTGCTTGTCGTGGTGGAACTCGAGCGTCTCGGCGCTGAGGTGGGGGGCGAGCGCGTCCTTGGCGTAGGGGAGGTCGGGGAGGGTGAACGGCATCGGCGAATCCTCGGGTGCGAGTCGGAGAGGGGGCCCGTGGGTGGTGGGCGGCTTTGGTCGCCGTTGCATTAGCAGAGCTCCGGGCCCGTGGGGGGGCGCGGGATATTCTTTTGGCAGATGGACAATCTGTTGGCAGACCGGCCTCGGCTGCGAGATCTCCGATCATTCCCGGAGGAATTGCCGGACATGCCCGCCGGAATCGTGGCACTCCCTGGGGTGCCATCATTCCCGGCGCCCTCGCTCCCCCGAGATCCGCGAGCTGCCCTGAATCCGCCGCTCTCGCCGCCCGCCGGGCGGCCGCCCCGCGCGGACGAGCGCCCGTTCCTTGCGCGGGCGCGAGCGCCCCGCCGGCTGCGCCGCGAGCGCGGGGCCACTTTTCGGCCCCTGCGCGCGTCCTCGCGCCCACTCGGGCCCGGTGTTTTCGCGTACCTTCGACTGGCGTCACATGTCTGCCCCGACCGCCGCCACCACTGCTTCCGACATTCAGCGCGAGGAGGACGGACGGAGGTTGCTCGCCGCCATGCGAGCGCGCTTCGAGGCCGTCACGGCGGCGGACGGCGTGCCGCTGTTCGTCAGCGGTGCCGGCGAGCTGTGGGCCACCTTCCTCGCGGCCGTCCCGGAGCACCTGCGGCAATGGCACGACTGCGCCGCGTGTCGTCGCTTCGTCGACCGGCACGGCGGTCTGGTGCGCGTCGGCGAGGACGGCGAGCTCGTCTCCGTGCTGTGGGATCCGCAGGCCGTGCCCGAGCCTTACGCCGCGGCCGTGAAGGCGCTCGCCGACGCAGTCACGCGCGCGCCTATCGACGGCGTGTTCCTGTCGTCGCGGCCGCAATGGGGGCAGCCGCGCACCGGCGATTGGTGGCACCTCTCGCTCGAGCCCGCGGCGGCGCTGGTGTACCGGGCCTCGCCGGTGCGCACCGCCTCGCAGGCGGCCGCCGAGCGGCGGGTCGACCGTGACACCCTCCTGCGCGGCCTGGCCGAGTTCCCGCTCGAGCTGGTGCGGCACGCCCACGCGCTCCTCACCACCGACAAGCTCTACCGCTCCGAGGCGTGCATCAGCGTCGCCGCGTGGTTGCTCGCGCTGCACGAGCGGCTGGCGGCGACCGCCAACCAGCGGGCGCGCGACAACCTCGTGTGGCAGGCCGTCGCCGGCGCGCCGGCCGGGTTCGTGCGCGTGCGCAGCACGATGATCGGCACCTTGCTCGAGGACCTCGCGGCGGGCCTCTCGTTCGACGCGGTCAAGTCCCGCTTCGACGCCAAGATGCACCCGCTCGCCTATCAGCGGCCGACGGCGCCGCCGAGCGCCGGCAACATCGCCCGCGCCGAGGAGATCGTCGCCAAGCTCGGGGCGGCGGGTTCGCTCGAGCGGCGGTTCGCGCGGCTCGGCGACATCGTCCCGCTGTGGTTGCCGGCGCCGGAGAAGCCGGCGCGCGAGGAGCGGGGCGTCTTCTCGCACCTGCGCGAGCGGGCCTCCAAGCCGACGTGGCACGACGTCCCGCCGACCGTGATGACGTGGGACAAGTTCTCGCGCACCGTCTTGCCGACCGCCGAGGGCCTCGAGTTCCTCGTCCCCGACCGCGCCGATTCGTACCTCGGGCTCGTCACCGCCAAGAACCCGGACGCGCCGCCGATCGTGCAGTGGGACCGCGAGGACGCGCGCAACCCGGTCACCTGGTACCTCTACGTCAACGGCTCCGCGCCGGCGCGGTGGAACCTCAAGCCCGGCCAGTTCCATCCTGTCACCGCCGTCACCTATCAGCCGTCGATGTGGGGCGACGCGGCCAAGTTCCCGCATCACGGCCAGAAGGTCATCTTCCTCCTCAAGGGCGCCAGGGACCTCGAGTACAGCGGCGGCGCCGGCTTCTTCCCCTCGTTCCTCAAGAGCGAGTACCACGAGATCCGCAGCACCCTCGAGGCTTACGCCAAGAGCGCCGTCGTCGACGGCAAGGACGACGCCGAGGCGTGCGGGATCTGCCTGCAGAAGGGCACCACCTGGGACTACACCTTCCGCGTCGCCGGCAAGGGCGGCGTGCGCCTCGTCTACAAGCTCGACCGCTGGGATTGACGGCCCAGCGCGGAGTCCGCGAGCCCCCCACCGCGGTGGCAGACGGAGGCCCCGTCGAGTAGGGTGAGGTCTGCATGCGCACCCTGGCCCTCGGCGCCGCGATCCTGTGCGGCGCCGCCTGCATCCCCTCCGAGCCCTACTGGTGGATTCAGGACGCGAGGATGCTCGGCACGCGGATGCTCGTCGTCGAGCCCGGCGGCTATTCGACGCTGCTGCAGGTGCCGCCCGGCCAGCGGCGGGCCACCGCCTTGCCGCTCGACACCGTCGAGATCGAGTGGCTGGTCGCCGCGACCGAGGACGTCGAGATCCAGCCGCCGATCTGGCTGGCGTGCACCCGCGGCGGCTGCATCGAGGCGTACTACAACCGCGGTCACGGGATCCTCGACTGTCCGCAGCCGCTGCCGTTCGACATCCCGTGGGCCTGCCGCCTCGGCGAGGGTCACAAGATCCGCGTCGGCTTCGCCGGCGCCTTCACCCTCTCGCCCGAATTCTACTACGCCGGCCTGTCGATCATGGCGATCGGCAGCCGCACCCCCGACGTCTCCTCGCAGACCTGCCTCGAGCGCTACGGCACCACCCCCCACGCCGGCCTCGAGCAGTGCCTGATCGGCCGCGACATCCACATACCCGGGCCGCTGTGGGCCGTCTTGCCGTTCGCGCCCGAGCTCGCCGAGCTGCCGGTCGACTTCATCGCCCAGCCGCCGGACACCCACCCCGACGTCGTCGGCTTTCGCGTGTCGCGGGAGCTGGGCGCCGAGCGGATCGAGCTGCTCGCCGAGCCCGACGACACCGTGCTCGTCGCGCCCGGCGAGCGCGTCACGGTGCTACCGCTGTTCGTCGGCGGCGGCGCGCAGGATTACATCGAGAACAGCGTGGACGCCGACGGCGACGGCCCGGAGGAGCCGATGCCGGTGATGCGGACGGAGTTCCTCGAGATCAACGCGCAGCTCACTGCGCTCGTCGATCAGTTCAACGCCCCCAATCGCGCCGACCCCGAGGCCGAGATCGAATGGGTCGTGTCCGACCACCCTGAACCGATGACGATGTTCGTCTCCGTCCGCGACAACCGGGCCGGCCGCGGCTTCGCCCGCCTGCACTTCGACAGCACGACCCGATGATCGCGGCGGTCCTCCTCGTCGTCCTCGCCGCGGCCCCAGCGGCCGCGAAGGCCACGCCGGCGGCCGGCGAACGGCCGGCCCGCGCGACCGTCCAGGGCACGCTGCGCAGCGCCGGCGAGCGCACGCCCGTCGCCGGCGCCAAGGTCTTCGCCAGCGCGCGGCGCGGGCCGGCGTGGACGCGCGAGGCGGTGTCGGGCGAGGACGGCCGGTTCGTCCTCACCGACCTGCCGGCGGAGGACTTCATCCTCACCGTCGTCGCCGCCGAGCATCAGCGCCTCGAGCAACCGGTCACCGCCCCGTTCTGGCGCCGGCGCAAGCCGCCGGTGATCTACCTGCAACCGGCCGGCTCCGGCAGCTACCGCACGATCGTCCAGCAGGAGCGGACCGCGCGCCCGAGCCCGTACAGCGCCCGCCTCTCGCCCGACGAGATCCAGGGCCTCCCCGGCAGCCAGGGCGATCCGCTGCGCGCCTTGCAGAACCTGCCCGGAGTGGCCCGCGCGCCCGGCGGCCTCGGCCTGCTGGTGCTGCGCGGCGCGACCCCCAATCAATCGCAGGTGTTCTTCGGCGAGCACCCGCTGCCGCGCGCCTTCCACGTGCCCGGCCTCGCCAGCGTGATCCAGACCGGCGTCCTGCAGGATCTGCAGTACATCCCCGGCAGCTTCTCCAGCCATTACGGCAACGCCGTCGGCGGCGTCGTCACCATGACCCCGCGGGTCGGCCGGCGCGACGGCCTGCACGGCCACGCCAAGCTCGACATCACGTCGGTCGGCGGCCTGGTCGAGGGCCCGCTCGGCAAGGGCTCGTTCCTGATGGCGGCCCAGCGCGGCTACCTCGACCTCGTGCTCAAGGCCCTGCCCGCGGACGTCCGCGGCGACCAGTTCATCCGCCCGCGCTACCACGATTATCAGCTGATCTTCGACCACCCGGTCGGCAACGGCGGCAGCCTCACCGCCCGGGTCCTCGGCGCCACCGACGACCTCCGCTACCCCGATTCGACCTACAGCCCGGGCTCGAACTTCGCCCTGCGCGCCGGCTTCCACCGCTTCGACCTCACGTATCGCAAGCGCCACGGCACCTGGGACTTCCTGCTCGCGCCGGCGCTCCGCCTCGACCGCACGGTGTTCGAGACCAGCCAGCTCTACCGCCGCCGCACCGACGTGGTCGGCCTGCTGCGCGCCGAGGTGACCGCCCGCCCGTCGCGCAACTTCCAGCTGACCGTCGGCGTCGACACGCAGATCGATCGCTACGCCACGCGCCTGCGCCAGGAGCCGCTGCCGCCCGGGACCTACGGGCCGCCGGACTACGAATTCCCCGACACCACCGACCGCGGCCTGGTGACGACCAGCGGCCTCTATCTGTCGTCGCAGATCGGCAGCGGCCGCTTCACCCTGTTCCCGGGCGTGCGCGTCAACCTGTTCACCGGCAAGGACAACGCCGCGTTCGCGGTCGACCCGCGCGTGCTGGCCCGCGTCGTCGCCCACGACCGCGTCACCCTGCAGTTCGGCGCCGGCCTCTACTCGCAGGCCAGCCAGCGCAAGTACGAGGAGACCTCGGGCTTCATCTCCAACTCCGAGAACCCCTACGGCGGCACCACCTCGATCGCCGGCTTCAGCCCGCTGGTCCTGCCGGGCGCGCTGCGCTACCTCGACGCGCGCCTCGAGTTCGACCCGCGCGGCCGCGTCGGCGCCGCCAGGGCCGTGCAGCTCAGCGCCAACGTCCACGTCGACATCACCAACACTCTCGGCTTCGACGGCACCGTCTTCTACCGCCGCGTGCGCGACAACCTGCCGCTGCTGCCGGAGGCCCCGGCCTTCCCGGACGTGGGCACCCAGACCTGGGGCGCCGAGGCGATGCTGCGCCACGACCTCACCGCCCGCCTGTTCGGCTGGATCGCCTACACGTACATGCGCTCGCTGCTCGGCTACGCGACGTGGGACGTGGTGCGGCCGAACATCCCGGCCGACTTCGACCAGCGGCACAACCTCGTGCTGCTGCTCGGCTACAAGCTGCCGCGCCGGTGGACGATCGCCACCCGCTTCCGCGTGGTGACCGGCCTGCCGTACACGCCGCGGGTGGGGGCGCAGATCGAGAGCGGCCTGGGGATCCGTCCGCTCGACGGGCCGGTCAACAGCGCCCGCCTGCCGGTGTTCCACCAGCTCGACCTCCGCATCGATCGCACGTGGGTCTACAAGCGGGCGATGGTGGCGGCCTACCTCGACGTGCAGAACATCTACAACCGCCAGAACCCCGAGGGCATCCTCTACAACTACGACTTCTCCGACCAGCGCGCCGTCGTCGGCGTGCCGATCCTGCCGGTCCTCGGGGTGCGCGTGACGTACTGACAGCGGCTCGTCCCGCAACCTGTCCTGAAGGCCACCAACTCGTCTTGGGCAGCGCCAACGCGAGTTGAGCCGCGAGCGCACGCCGGCGACCGTGGCGAAGGGCAGGCCGACCTCGTATCAATGTGTCGAGGTTGTGATGTCGATCTTCGAAGTCGTATGGAAGGGCGTCGTATTGTTTCTGCTGGCGAGCTGCCAGCTCCCCACGGGGATGACGGGCACCACCGAGTCGCCGGGCGAGTCGGCGACTTCGAATCCGGCGACCACGAGCGAGGGCGAGTCGGCCTCGTCGACCAGCGCGCCCACGTCCTCGACCACGAGCGAGGGCACCTCGACGACCGGGCCGACATCGTCTTCGACCGCGACCACGACCGCCGGCGACGAAGTTTCCACCACCACCGGCGCGCCGGACCCCGAGTGGGACGCGTCCTGCGCCGCCTGGTGCACCCGCGCGGTCGAGTGCCTCGGTCCGCCCGACTTCCGCGACTTCGATTCGTGCATGCGGATGTGCGTCCCCGACCCGCCCGACAGCCCCGCCTGCGTCGAGGCCACGATCGCCTTCCGCCACTGCGTCGCCGGCCTCTCGTGCGCCGAACTCGTCACCGGCGATTACACTCCGTGCTCGGAGGAGCTCCTCGCAGCGAGCGAGGTCTGCGCGTGCACCACGTCCTGGGGCGGGTGCTCGCTCAAGCGCTGGTGTCCTGGGCATCCCACGATCGCGATCGAGTGCGACGAGAGCAGCTGCACGTGCACCTCCGACCATGAGGTCATCGGCACCTGCCCGGCCGCGGACTTCTGCGACCTCGACCTGCCCGGCCAGGAGGCCTTCGCCGAGGCCTGCTGCGGCCTCGTCTTCTCGCCGTCACCGGACATCTGAAGCGGCCCTGCCAGAAGCGCGGCTCTGGCCCGGCCCCGCCGCTTGCGAGACTCGACGACGAGGTGGCGCCAGCCGGCGCACCGTGGACGCCGCGGAGCTCGGTGAAGTGCTCGTCGTGCGAGGGTGAAGCACAGCGCGTCGACTCGATGCCGCCCGTGTTCGTCGCTCCAAACGCCGAGAACTGGGCCACCTCGGCACCGCCGCACGACTTCTTTAAACCCTCCACATCACCCGCAACCCCTCCGTTCGTCGACCCACCCCTTCTGTCTCGATCACGCCGAGCCAATACAGTCCGAAGGGACATCCTGCCAGTGCGCTTGACTCACGCCGGCCACCGTCCGATCGTCTGCGCCCCCCATCGCAAAGGCAGCAGATTGTCCGCATTCAGCTTCCTCATGGTCGTCGACGCGGCCAGGCCATCGCACGCCGACAAGTCCCCGCGCTTCCCCGAGATCGCCCACGCCCGCGGCTTCGTCCCGCTCGCCTGGCTCGCCCTGTTCGAGCCCGACGACCTCCACGTCATGCCTCGCCGGGGCGGCCGCGCCACCCTCACCGGCTTTACCACCATCGCCCGCGCCCGCGAGAACCTCGCCCGCCGCAGCGCCATGCTCGGCGACATGTTCGCCAGCTACAAGGTCGGCGACCGCCACGTCCCGATCCTCGATCGCCACCTGCAACGACTCGACCCCGAGCGCCACGTCCAGGTCTGGACCGACGACCTCGACGCGCCCTGGCAGGCCGCCGACAAGCCCGCGATCGCGGCCCTGATCCGCGGCTTCGATCGCAACGACAACGACGCGTGGACCGCCCTCCTGCGCGCCGTCGACACCCGCCGCGACGTCACCGGCCTGCCGACGTTCCGCGACTTCGCCGACGCCGTCGGTCGCTGCGTCGGCTGGCTCGCGGGTGAGCCCGCCCCGGGCAGCGCTCACGTCTTCGAGCCGATCCTCGAGCGTTTCGCCGAACACTTCGCCCAGGCCATCGAACAGGCCTGGGCCGCCGCGATCCCGGAGATCCTCCACGACCTGTGGTGGTGGGCCGGCGAGCACGACCGCTGCTACGCCGTCGTCGAGCGGCTCGACCGGGCGCGCGCCGCGGAGCGCCTCGCCTGGTACGCCGCCCTCGACCCCGACCCCCGCCGCGCCAGCGAGCGCGCCGCCCAGGCCCGCGCCCTCGCCCCGCGCGTCAAGGTCGCCCCCCGCCGCGAGGAGTTCGAGATCTGGCCCGACCACCTCGCCGCCGAGCTCTCCGCGGACCCGGCCCGCGCCCTCGCCATGGTCGAGGAAACCACCCCTGGGTACGAGCGACGTGCCCTCGCCACCAGAATCGCCTTCACCCTCCGCGACATCCCCCCGGCCTGGCACGCGGACATCCTCGCCCACGGCGCCAGCGCCGAGAACGACTACATGGAGGGCACGATCGTGCCCGTGGAGCGCTGGGTCCGTGAGTGGACCGCCGAGCGCTGCGGCGGCCCGCCGGTCCTCGCGGCCGCCGAGGCGGACCTCCTCGCCGCCGCCCGCCGCGCCGCCGAGGCGTTCGCCACCACCTTCGGCATCGTCCCCGGCCGCGCTCCGCCGACCCCGAAGCGCGTCGCCAGGGTGGTCGAAGACCTCGTCGCCAGTCGCACCACCGGCCGTCTCGCCGGGCTGCTCCCCCTCCTGCTCCAGCTCGGCGAGGCCGGCGAGGTCGAGCGCGTACGCGAGGCCGTCGAGCAGGTCGAACGCGCCGTCGGGACGCTGCTCGGCCACGACTACAAGTTCGCCCGCGAGGTCGTCTCGTTCATCCCCGGCCGCGCCCTCGAGGCCGACGCGGACCACCTCGGCGTCGTCGACCTCGCGGCCTGGCCGTACCGCAGCGCCCTCGTCGCCGACGGCCTCACCCGCGACGGCGAGCACATCAGGGCCCTCGCCCTGGCCAACGAATTGCTCGAGGACCCGCCCGGCACGCACGAGTGCAAGGTCATCGGCCGCCTCGCCCGCACCGCCCTCCACGGCCACGACGACGGCCCCGCACGGCTCACCGCGATCGCCACCGCCGTCCTCGCGCGCCTGCCCTGAGCATCGCCGCCGCCACCCGCGAGGCGGCGACGGCGGTTCGCGCTCACTGGAACATGACCGGGAGCGCCGAAGATCGCTGGCCCACCGAGTCGGCCCGCCGGAGCACTGCTGGAAGCAGCACGCCTGGGTCGGGCGCGTCGTCTGAACGACGGAGGTGGACTGCCGGAGCGCTGGCCGTCTCCGCGGCGACATCGACCCGCTCGGGCTCAGCGAGTCGTTCGGCCGGCCTTCCGCGCGTCGGCTCCACGACATGCGCGAGTGACGGGAGTCGCGCGGGCGCAGCTGCCTCTGGGCGGAGAGGGATGGCGCACCGCAGCTCCATCTCGCGGCTCTGCAGGGCCTGTGGCGCGGTCCGGGTGCGGCGCTAAGCTCCTCTCGCCATGTCCGACGACAAGGACCCGCCGGCGTTCCTGCAGGCTCGCCTCGCCAACGAGCGCACGCTCCTGGCCTGGCTGCGCACGGCGGTCGCGCTGATGGGCTTCGGCCTGATGGTCGCGCGCCTCGGCGTGTTCCTCGACACGCTGTCCCGGACCACCCACGAGCACCTGCGGGCCGCCGGCCAGTCGCGCTGGACCGGCGCGGCCCTGCTGATCACCGGCAGCATCGTCGCCATCATCGGCTACCACCGCGTCCGCGCCTACGCCAGGGTCATCGACCCGCAGCGGCGCCCGCCCGGCGACCGCGGCCTCTACCTCACCGCCGGGCTCGTCATCGTCCTCGGCGTCGGCCTGGCCACCTTCGTCGTCGTCATGTACTGAAGGGCATGTCCTGCAGGACATGCCCTTCGCTACATGCCTCTTCGGGCATGTTCGTTCATCAGAACATGTCGCGCATCCAGCCGACGAAGCGCTTGCCGAGGCCGGGGCGGCGCTCGCCGCGGGGCGCCTGGACCTCCGCGGCGGCCATCGGCTGGTGGGCCGCGCCGTAGAGCACGAGGCCGACGCCGGTCGAGAACTTGGGGTCCTGGATGACCTGGGCGAACCCGCCCTCGGTGAGGGCCGGCTGACTGCGGCCGAAGCTGGCCCCGTGGACGGGCACGCCGCGGCGGACCGGCATCTGGAACACGTCCTCGACGATCTCGACCATGCCCTCCATCTGCGAGCCGCCGCCGGTGAGGACGATGCCCGAGCCGGCCATCTCCATCATCCCGGACTTCAGCAGCTCCTCCTGGGCCATCAGCAAGATCTCCTCGACGCGCGGCTCGATCACCTCGCCGAGGAAGCGGCGGGGGAACGCCCGCGGCGGGCGCGGGCCGACGCCTGCGACCTCGACCACCGCGTCGCCCTCGATCATGCTGACGAGCGCGCAGCCGTGGCGGCGCTTGATCGCCTCGGCTTCGGCGACGCTGGTGTGGAGGCCGTGGGCGACGTCCTGGGTGATCCGGTGGCCGCCCATGACGATGACCGAGGTGAACACGTTGGTGCCCTCGGAGTAGATGGTCAGGTCGGTGGTGCCGCCGCCGATGTCGATGAGGACGACGCCGAGCTCGCGCTCGTCCTCGTGGAGCACGCTGATCGCCGAGGCGAGGGGCTGCAGCACGACCTCGACGACGTCGAGGCCGGCGCGGTTACAGCACTTGATGATGTTCTGGACGCTGGTGGTGGCGGCGGTGATGACGTGGGCGCGGGCCTCCATGCGCACGCCGCTCATGCCGATCGGGTCCTTGATCTGGCCCTGGCCGTCGATCATGTACTCGAGCGGCAGGGTGTGGATGATCTGGCGGTCGAGCGGGATGTTGACCGCCTTGGCCTGCTCGAGCACCCGCGCGACGTCGGCCTCGGTGACCTCGCGGTTGCGCATGCTGACCTGGCCGAGGCTGCTAAACCCGCGGATGTGACCGCCGGCGATGCCGACGAACACCGACTGGACCTCGACGGCGGCCATCTGCTCGGCCTCCTGGATCGCCTGGGCGATGCTGTTGGTGGTCGCCTCGATGTTGACCACCACGCCCTGGCGCAGCCCCTCCGACGGACAGGTCCCGACGCCGATGATGTCGACCCCGCTCTCGGTCACCTCGCCGATGATCGCGGCGACCTTGGTCGTGCCGATGTCGAGTCCGACGATCACTTCTCCGACTTCTGCCATGGCTTCGTTCCTAGTCGTACTTCGGGATCCCGGAAGCAAATTTGTTGCCGGAGGCGGCCTTCTTCTTCTTCTTGCTCTTGGCCTTGGCCGGCCCCGCGGGCTGGCTCGCCGCCTGCGCCGGGGCGGCTGGCTCTTGGGCAATGTCCTTGGAGACAGGCTTGTGCGCGCCGGCGCCGCGGGCCAGCACCGCCGCCTCGGCGTCGGCGTCGAGGAAGCTGGCGACCACCCGCTCCGGCGTGCCGGGGGCGGCCTCGAGGTCGAGGTGGACCACCGCGAGCTGCTCGGCCCGCTCGCCGAGGGCCGCGCGCAGGGCGTCGAAGCGGGCCAGCTTGGGCTCGACCTCGCCGCGGCCGAGCCGCAGCGCCGCGCCGGTCTTGGCGGTGTACAGCGCGACCGACCCGCCCTCGTCGACGTGGACCTCGGACAGCCGCGGCCGCGGCGCCTGCTGGTAGGCCGTCAGCGCCGCCAGGCCGCGGCGGATGGCCGTCTGGGCCCGCGCGTCGCCGGCGACCAGCTGCTCGCGGTCGATGCCGGTGATCACCGGCAGCTCGCCGCGCTCGCCCTCCTCGAGCCGCTTGAACGGCACGCCGTCGCGGTCGATCAGGTAGAAGTAGCCCGACAGCAGCGCCGCCGCCGCCTCGTGCTCCTCGACCTCGACGATCAGCGTGTCGGGCAGCGAGCGCTGCACGCTGGCGCGCTTGACCCACGGCTCGGCGGCGATCTTGGCCTGCAGCGCGTCGGTGTCGACGGCGAGGATGTTGGTGCCGGGCTCGAGGCCGAGCAGCGACTGCAACCTGTCCACAGGGACATGTGGCGTGGCCTGGAACACCAGCGACTTGGCCTCGAAGCGGGCCGAGGTCGTGACGTACTGATAGCCGGCCTGGACCGCCAGCAGCACGCCCCACGCCAGGGTCACGGCGATCGCCAGGCGGGCCGCGAGGCTGAAGAACCGGCGGCCGCGCGCGCCCACCCGCGGCACCGCGGCGACCAGTTGCTTCAGACCGGCGCGCGGCACGTGCACCGCCGGCTTGACCCCCGCCCGCGGCGCGTCGACGCGGCGATTGACCCGCTGGCTCGCCCGGCTCGCGGTCACCGCCGGCTTGCGCGCGACCGGGGCCGGCGCCGGCATCGGCCGCGGCCGCGCCTGCTGCACCCGTCGGTTCTGCTTGCGCGCCTGCGCGGCGTTCGCGCGAGGGCTGTTGTTGAAGAGACCCATGGCGAAGTGAGCGAGCCTGGCGACTATCAGGCGCCCCATGTGTGGGCAAGAATTCGGCGCCATGTGGGACTGAACATCCGCGCGGTACCGCGTCCTCGCCGCGCCCTCGCCGTGCCCGCCTGCGCGCGTCCGCGCGAGGACGTGAGGCACAGCTCGTTCAGTCCGCCGCGCGGCCGGCGACCGGGCGCGACGAACCTGTCCCCACGGACAGGCGCTCGCCGCCTCGCCCACCTGTCCATTCGTACAGGGCCCATCCTCGGCGCCCGCTCGCCGCGCCGTCTCACATGCCTTTTCGGACAGGCGAACCGCCGCGGCGCGCTCGCCTGGCGTCTCACTCGTCCACTCGCCCCGTCGGCTCCTCGCGTCGTGACATCCGCGCCCATCACATGCCCCTTCGGACATGTGAATCTCCGCGGCCCTCGCCTGCTCTCACCGCTCTTCCCTCGTCCCGTCGGCTCCGCGCGTCGTGGCACCCGCGCCGCGCACAGGACCTTCGGACACGTGAATCTCCGCGGCGCGCTCGCCCCGGCCTCACGACGTGACCGCCCATCCTCCGCAGGACAGGTGCTCCCGCGCTACAGCGCGAAGTCCCCGAGCCGCGGCCGCTGCAGCCAGTTGCGCTCCGACCACGCGACGCCCTTCTCGGCCGCGTGCATCGTGAACGCGTGGCGCGACGTCGCCGAGTGGTTGTGCGAGCTGCGGTGCGGCAGGTGGTCGTGGAACACCACCACGGTGCCCGCGGGCACCTCGAGCGCGACCGCCTGCTCGGCCGTCGGCCACGGCGTGGCGTCGACCGTGCGCAGGGTGCCGACGCGGGCGCGCCAGTCGACCTCGTAGAGCTCGCGCAGCGGCGTGCGGTGGCCGCCGGGCTGCACCCACAGGCAGCCGTTGTCGCGGTGCGCGTCCTCCAGCGCGATCCACATGCCGGTCACGCAGGGAGGCTCGCAGATCAGGTACGTCGCGTCCTGATGCCAGCGGACCTCGCCGCCGATCCGCGGCTGTTTAAAAATCAGCATCGTCTGCCACAGCACCGGCGCCGCGTAGCCGAGGTCGCGCAGCAGCTCGCCGAAGCAGGGGCGGCGGCAGAACTCGCGGAACTCGGGCACCAGGTCGTGCAGCGCGTGGCCGATCTTGTTGATCGCCAGCCGCGGCGGGCACACCAGCCGGCCCTCACCATCGAGCGCCTGCTCCTCGAGGAAGCAGCGCACGCCCTCGGCCGAGGCGAAGAACGCGTCGTCGCGGCCGGCGTCGCGGTCCCTGGTGGTGAACACGGTGCGCTCGGCCGCGGGGTCGAAGCGATCGACGATCGCCAGCGCCGCCGCGCGGAGCGACGCCAGCGCCGCCTCGGGGACGAGGCGCGGCAGCACCACGTAACCCTGCTCGCGGAAGTCGTGGACCTGGTCTCGGCTCAACATCGGCTCGGCTCCTTGCCCGCCGCGAGCGTCCTGGCGGCGGCGAAGATCTGCTGGCGCAGCCACAGGTGGCCAGGGTCGTCCTGGTGGCGCTCGTGCCACACCT
Source organism: Nannocystis punicea (assembly GCF_026965555.1). GTDB lineage: Bacteria > Myxococcota_A > Polyangia > Nannocystales > Nannocystaceae > Nannocystis > Nannocystis punicea. Next base: position 10,840,006 of record NZ_CP114040.1, read on the forward strand.
GCCGCACCGTGAAGCCGGGCACCGCGAGCGGCGGCGCCAGAGTGCGCAGGTCGAGCGCCGGGCCGAGCCGCCGCACCAGCCGCGCCGGCGTCGTCAGCACGAGGTCGGAGCTGGCGACGATCAGCGGCGCCGCCAGGAAGTGCGGCACGACCAGAGCGATCTGCCGCGCATGGCCGAGCTCGGCCAGCTGGTCGTCGACCACGCTCTGCGAGCCGCCGCGCACGCTGACCAGCACGTGGCGCAGGCGCAGGTAGGTCGCCAGGTCGATGTTGCGCTTGACCTCCGGGTGGCCCTTGCGACACACGAGGACCATCTCCTCGGAGAACAGCGCCTGCTGCTGCAGGCCGGGGCTGGCGTCGAACACCACCCCGAGCGCGAGCGACAGCGCCCCCGTCTCGAGCGGCGCGGCCACGTCGCTCAGCTCGAGCGGGCGCACGCGCAGCTGCACGCCCGGCGCCGCCGCGGACACGCGGGCGAGCAGCGGCGGCAGCAGCACCGCCTCGATGTAGTCGGTGCTGGCCAGCACGAACTCGCGGCGGCTGGTCTTCGGGTCGAAGCGGGCCGACCCGCTCAGGAGGGCCCCGGCGTCGCGCAGGACGGCGCGCAGCGGGATCAGCAGCTGTTCGCCGCGGGTGGTGGGGATCATCCCGCCCCGGGTCCGCACCAGCAGCTCGTCGCCGAAGGTCGCGCGCAGGCGCGCGAGGGCGTGGCTGGTCGCCGAGGCGGTGAGCCCCAGCCGCGCGCCCGCCCGCGTCACGCTGCGCTCGCTGAGCAGGGCCTCGAGGGCGACCAGCAGGTTGAGGTCCACGCCCTGCAGTTGCACGCCGTGCATCCTATCATGAAGAAGATGCGCTTACTGCAACTTGGCCGGCGGCGCACGATGGCGGCCGAGGAAGACGACATGAGCAAGCGAATCATCCTGATCACCGGGGCGAACAAGGGCATCGGCTTGGAGACCGCGCGGCAGCTGGCCCGCGAGGGGCACACGGTGCTCGTCGCCGCGCGCGACGCGGCCAAGGCCGAGGCCGCGGTCGCCGAGCTCGCCCGCGACGGCCTCAAGGCGGAGGCGGTCCAGCTCGACGTGACCGACGCCGCCTCGATCGCCCGCGCCGCCGAGCAGGTCGGCGCCCGCCACGGCAAGCTCGACACCCTCGTCAACAACGCCGGCGTCGTGCTCGAGGGTTGGGGCACCACCACCAGCCAGACCACGCTCGAGCAGTGGCGCGGCACCTTCGAGGCCAACGTGTTCGGCCTGGTCGCGGTGACCCAGGCGCTCCTCCCGCTGGTCCGCAAGAGCGAGGCCGGCCGGATCGTCAACGTCAGCAGCATCCTCGGCTCGCTGACCCTGCACGCCGATCCGTCGTCCCCGATCTACGACATGAAGTCGGTCGCCTACGACACCTCGAAGGCCGCCGTCAATCAGTACACCGTCCACCTCGCCCACGAGCTCCGCGACACGCCCATCAAGGTCAACGCTGCTCACCCCGGGTGGGTCAAGACCGACCTCGGCGGCGAGCAGGCCCCGATGGAGATCCCCGACGGCGCCAAGACCAGCGTGTGGCTGGCCACCCTGCCCGAAGACGGCCCCACCGGCGGCTTCTTCCACATGCGCGACCGCCTGCCCTGGTAGCCCGCGAATGACGGATGTGCGAAGGGACATGCTCTGTCGGGCATGTCCCTTCAGTCATTGATCAATGTCCCTCGAGAAGACCTTCGGGACATGTCCTAAAGAATCTCGCGCCGACGCCGGGGGCGCGTAGCCGCTCCGCGGCGGCGATCGCGGCGTCTCCGTGTCGCCACAATTCTTCTCGCGGCCCGCGAGCACGGGCCCGCGGCGAGGCAAAACAGGGGACGTGACCTCGAGCCCCGCCGAGCCTGACCGCGCCCGCCCCGCTCCGCCCTCCTCGGTCCTGCGCGCGGCCCGGGACCGGCTGCTCGCACGGCTCGACGCGCTCCCGCAGACCGCAACGGACGAGCCGGCCGCGGCTCCGTGGCCCGAGGCCGACGAGCGCTACCAGTTCGGCCCGCCGTTCGCGGCCGGCGGGATCGGGGTGATCCGCCGGGCCATCGATCGTCGGCTCGGACGGGTCGTCGCGGTGAAGGAGCTGCGCAGCCGCGACCCCGCGGCCGCGCGCAGGTTCGAGCTCGAGGCGGCGATCACCGCCCGCCTGCAGCACCCGGCGATCGTGCCGCTCTACGACCTCGGCCGCTTCGCCGACGGTGAGCCCTACTACTGCATGAAGCTGGTCGACGGCGACTCGCTCGAGCAGCTGCTCGGCGAGCAGACGAACCTGGCCGGGCGACTGGCGCTGCTCGAGCACGTCCTCACGGTCGCCGACGCGATCGCCTACGCGCACGACCACGGGGTGATCCACCGCGACCTCAAGCCGGCCAACATCCTGGTCGGCGCGCACGGTGAGACCGTGGTGATCGACTGGGGACTGGCCAAGGACGCGCTCGGCGAGGTGTCGGCCGGGCTCGTGGCGCCGGCGCAGGCCGCGAGCGACGCGACCCTGACCGAGGCCGGCACGGTCATCGGCACGCCGCGCTACATGCCGCCGGAGCAGGCCCGCGGCGAGGCGGTCGACCCCCGCAGCGACGTATTCGCGCTCGGGGCGGTGCTGTTCCACCTGCTCGCCGGTCGCCCGCCCTTCGCCGGGCTCGAGCGCGCCGCGGTGCTGCACCGCCTGGCCGACGACGCGCTCGAGGACCTGCGCCCGCTCGCCGGCGCCGCGCCGCCCGAGCTGGTGGCGATCGCACAAAAGGCCATGTCCCCGCGGCCAGGCGATCGCTACCCGACCGCGCAGGCGTTCGCCGCCGACCTCCGCCGCTTCCTCGCCGGCCGCCTGGTCGACGCTCACCGCTATCGGCCCGACGAATTGCTGCGCCTGTGGTTGCGACGGCACCGCGGCGCCGCGGCGGTCGCCGGCCTGGCGATCGTCGCCTTGACCGCGGCCACCCTCGTGTACGTGCGAGCGGTCGGCGAGCAGCGCGACCGGGCCGAGCAGGCGCGCGCGGACGCCGAGCGGCGGGCGACCGCGGCCGCGCTCGCGCAGGCCCACGCGGCGCTCGCCGAGGATCTGGGGGAGTCGCTCGCGCTGCTGCGACCGCTCGAGCTCGAGGCGCCGGCGGACCTCCGGCGCGCGCGGCTGATCGCCCTCGCCGCCGCGGCCCGCGGCGCCCCCGACCGGGTGCTGCGCGGGCACGTGCGGCCGATCGAGCACCTGGCCGCGCTGGCCGGCGGCGACCTGGTCAGCATCGACGCCGGCGGGGCGGTTTGGCGATGGAACTTCAGGACAGGTTCCGGAGGACAGGTGGTCGACCTGGCCGCGCACTCGGGGACGGTGATCGCGGCCGCCGGGGCGCCGGTGTGGGCGGCCCTGGCCGACGACCGCGCGCTCGTCTTCCGCGACGACGAGCCGCCGGAGTCGATCGAGCTGGCGCCGCTGGGGCAGATCAACTTCTCGAGCGGGACCCACCGCTGGGAGCTGTCGCGCGGGGGCGAGACCCTGGCGGCCCTCCAGACCATCAACCGCGTCGAGGGGCGAGAGTTCGCGTCGGCGTACCTGTGGGACCTCCGACAGCAGCCCGCGCGTCGCATCGAGCCGCCGCTCGCGGGTGTCCACGACGTCGTGATGAGCCCCGACGGGCAGACCGTGGCGCTGTTCGACGTGTTGCTCCGGACGGTGCAGCAGCGCGGCGGCGCGACCACGCTGCTGCCGGACCTCGGCGGCGCCGGGCGGTACTCGCCGCGCGGCGATCACTTCGTCGGCAACAAGGGCTCGCTGGAGCTCGCCACCGGCGCGCGGCGCGAGTACGAGGGCCGCCTGCTCGCGGTCACGGCCGACGACCGCGCCCTGGTGTTTCGGCCGTCCGGACGCACCTGGACCTCGCCGGAGGAGCAGCTGCTCGTCCTGATCGATCTGCAGACCGGCGCCGAGTCGTGGCAGACCGACCTGCAGCCGTCGACCGCGCTCAATCTTTCGCTGTGGGAGCAGGGCGGCGGCCTGATGATCGCCCCGCGCGGCGACCGCTTCGCGCTGCGCTACCAGCACGACTGGACCCTGTGGTCGATGGCGACCGGCAAGCTGCTGCGGGTCCTCGAGGTCGGCGACGCCACGCGCGGGGCGTTCCTCGCCGACGGCAGCTTCGTCGCGGTCCACCACCACGATCTGTGGCTGTGGGGCCCCGAACCACTGCCTGCACCGACGAGCGGCACATGGGTCGCCGCGGCGCCCGACGGTCGGCACGTCTTGGTGTCCGTGGCGAAGGGCGAATCACTGCACCGCCTCGACCGCGCCGATGCGAGCACCCGACCGCTCGGCTGCCCGGTCGCCCCCGACGCGTGGGCGCACCGCGCCTGGCGAAACGGCGTCGTGCTCGACGAGCGCGGGCGCGTGCTGGCCCGGACGCGCGACGGCGGCGCTTGCCTGCAGGACGAGGCCGGCGCCGAGCGCACGCTCGCGGTCGACGGCAAGGTCACGACGGTCGCGCTGGCGCGGGGCAGCGAGAGCTTCGCCGTCGGCCTCGAGGACGGGCGCGTCCTGCTGTACGGCCGCGCCGAGGCCCCGCTGGCGCGGTGGCAGCTCGCCGGCCCGCTGGAGCGGCTGTGGGCGCTGACGGGCGGCACGGACCTGCTCGCCGCGACCCGCGAGGGCCGGGTGTTCGCGCTGCGCTCGGGGCAGGCCGCGCCGCTGTCGCTGGGGACGCTGCGCGAGCCGCAGGAGGTCGGCGCCATCGCGGTCGCGTCGCACCCGCACGCCGCGACCGCGGTGATCGGTCTGCCGCGCGCCGACCAGCTGCTGTTCTACGCCGCCGGCGAGGTCGCGTCGCGCCCGGCAGTCCTGCTCAAGCCGAACCTCGCGTACAGCCCGAGCGGCGCCCGGGCGGCGATCATCCTCGCCGACCGCCGCCTGCTCGTCGTCGCCGGCGCGGACGATCCGGGCCGCGAGATCGCCCTGCCGGAGGACCACGACGTCCGCCCGTGGCCGGGCTGGCTCCTCGGGACGCACTCGCTGCAATTCGTCGACGAGGACACGGTCGAGGCGTTCAGCGGCACGTCGCTGCGGGTCCGCGTCGACCTCGAGCTCGGCGAGGCCTTCGTGATCGAGCGCGAGACCTCGACGGACTCGCTCGGCCTCGGCCTGCGAGCGCCCCGCCCGGCCGAGCTGCTGCGCTGGCTCGGCGCGCGCGCCGAGGCGACCGAGCCTGTCCCGCAGGACAGGCTCGAGTTCGCGGCGTGGCTGGCCGCGCGCACCCGCTGAGCTCGAGCTCGTCCGCCGCCGAGCCGGGAGGCCCCGTCTCGCCTAATTGTTGCGCTCGGCTCGGCGCGCGCACCGAGACGATCGATCTGCCCCGAAAGCCATGCCCGAGTCTGCGGCGCGGCTCGCCGCGCGTCCGCCGGGCTCGAGCCCGCTCCGCGCCGAGCCGCGCAAAAGCACGAAGGGACATGCTCTTTCGAGCATGTCCCTCGAGTCATGCGCGCGGCGCCGGCGTCAGCGGATGAAGCCGTTCTCGTCGCGGCGGCGGAGGAACGCGGGGATCTCGCTGGGATCGCCGCTGACGGCCGGGGGCTCGAGGCGCTGCGACTGGCGCACGCCCTGGTGGACCTGCTGCTGCGGGTGGACCTGCTGCTGCGGGTGGACCTGCTGCTGCGGGTGGACCTGCTGCTGCTGCGGGTGAGCCTGCGGGTGGACCTGCTGCGGGTGGACCTGCGGCGCGCTCGGCTGGCCGATCACGCCGGAGCGGCTCATGCTCGACGAGCTGGCCGAAGGGACAGGTACCGCGGCGCCGCGCTCGTGGACGCTCAGGCGCTCGACCATCGACTGGCGCAGGCTGCTGGAGCTCTGCTGCGGCTGCGGCGGCGGCTGCGGCGGGGTGGGCGCGAACATCGGGTTCTGCTGCACGGGCTGGGGGTTCGGCATGCCGAACGGGACCTGGACCTGCGAGCGGCGCTTGCCCGGCGGGCTCGTCATGGTCGAGCGGATGACCTGCTCGAGCTCCTCCTCGGCCGGCGCGTGGCGGTCGAAGCCGGTGGCGATGACGGTGATGCGCAGGGCGTCGCCCATGTTGTGGTCGATGACCGCGCCGAAGATGATGTTGCAGTCCTCGTGGGCGGCCTCCTGGATGAGGGAGGCGGCCTCCTCGACCTCGTGGAGCTTGAGGTCGGGCCCGGCGGTGATGTTGATGAGGATGCCCTGGGCGCCGTGGATCGTGACGTCCTCGAGCAGCGGCGAGCTGATCGCCTGCTGGGCGGCCTGCATCGCCCGGCCCTCGTCGTGGCCGATGCCCATGCCCATCAGCGCGCGGCCCTGGCCGGACATGATGGTGCGCACGTCGGCGAAGTCGACGTTGATGATGCCGGGCACGGTGATGAGGTCGGACACGCCCTGGGTCGCGTGCTGCAACACCTCGTCGGCCAGGCGGAAGCTGTCGAGCAGGCTGGTGTTCGAGGAGGTGACCTGCAGCAGGCGGTCGTTCGGGATCGTGATCAGGGTGTCGACGGCCTTCTCGAGCTTCTCGATGCCGGCGTCGGCGAACCGCAAGCGCCGCTTGCCCTCGAAGCGGAACGGCTTGGTGACCACGCCGACGGTCAGCGCGCCCATCTCCCGCGCGATCTGGGCGATGATCGGCGCCGCACCCGTGCCGGTGCCGCCGCCCATGCCCGCCGTCACGAACACCATGTCGGCCCCGCGCAGCGCCTCGGCGATCTCGTCCACGCTCTCGAGCGCAGCCTCGCGGCCCTTCTCCGGGTTGGCGCCCGCCCCGAGCCCGCGAGTCACGTCCTTGCCGAGCTGGATCACGGTCTGGGCCATGCTCTTCTCGAGCGCCTGCACGTCGGTGTTCGCCGTGTAGAACTCGACGCCCTCGACCTTGTTCGTGATCATCGTATTGACGGCGTTGCCTCCCGCCCCGCCGACGCCGATGACCTTGATCTTCGCCTGTTGAACGATTTCCTCGAGTTCGAACTGCGCCATACTGCCTGCCCACTTTCCCGTCGGGCTCCTGGCCTGACGGTCATGTGCTTCGCTTCTCGAACTACGCACTTATCCGAGGCGATCGCCCATTGCAAAAAATTTGTGTTCTTCGCGAAGGCATGTAGCCGGATGTAGGTCCGACTCTCACCTCCACAAACCAGGCCCGGGCGCCCAGGCGGCGGCGAATTCACCGCGTAGATCGTCCAATCGGGCGTACGGCCGCCCTCGCGGGGGCTCGGCCGATGTGTCTCATGGGACAGATTTTCCCTTCGGCACGTGCGGCCGGGCCCGCCGCCCGCGAGTCCGGCTGGAGGGCCTCGATCACACCGGATCGAGGCCGATCGTTTTTCAGGGAGATCGGACGCGTCAGCAGCTCCGAGGCGCACCGAGGCGGCTGTCCTCACGGACAGAAAAGGTGATCAGGTTTTCAGGCCCGATCACAGCACCAGATCGATCGGCCAGGTTCGAGAGCGCAGCAGGCGCGGCGACCATGCCCGAGCCCGATCGGCGGAGCAAATTTTCGGGCCTGCCGACCCCGGTGCCACGATTGCGGCCCGCCGCCGATCCACGCATGCAGATCGGGGGATCGGTCCTCGGGGACAGATCGGTGATTGGCGCCGACCGAGCCGAAACGCCGCAGAGGCCGCCCTGGACGGCCAGATCGGCGATTGACCCGTGCCCTGGATCAGCCGTGGAGCGCAGGGGCGGCCCCTCGGACGGATCGGCGATTTCCCCGCCGATCCCCCCGGATCGCGGATCGGTCCTCGAGGACAGATCGGCGATTTCACCGCCGCTCGCGCCGGCCCGGGCGAGCGGTCCCCGGGGGCAGATCGGTGATTTCACCGCGGTGTCGCGATTCACCGCAGGGCGGCCCGCATGGCGGCGACGACGTCGACCCCGAGCGGGCGCCCGAGCCACAGCTCCTCGGCGAACACGCCCTGCCACAGGAGCATCTCGAGCCCGTCCTGGACCAGGGCCCCGGCCGCCTCGGCGAGGTCGAGCAGGCCGCCGGCCGGCCGCGGGTAGACGATGTCGACCACGCGAGCCGCGGGCGCCAGACCGCCGACCAGCGCGGCCGCCGGCACGGGGTAGTCGGACGGGCCGTGGGCCATGCCGACGGTGGTGCAGTTGACCAGCAGGTCGACCGCCGGGCCGCCGCCGACCGCGTCCCAGCCGGCGGCGACGACCGGCCCGCTCGCCGGGAGCTCGGCCGCCAGGGCTGCCGGATCTCGGCTGACCCAGCGGACATGTCCTCCGGGACCGAGGAGCTCGCCGGCGATCGCGTCGACGACCGCCCGCGCGGCGCCACCTGACCCGAGGACCATGGCCTCTCGGACATGTCCTGCAGACAGCTCGCGGACGGCCGCCGCGAAGCCGCGGCCGTCGGTGTTGTGGCCGACGATCGCGCCGGCCGCGAACACGATCGTGTTGACGGCGCCGATCCGCCGCGCCTCGGGGCCGAGGTCGTCGCACAGCGCCAGGGCGGCCTGCTTGTGCGGCACGGTGAGGTTGAGCCCGCCGAAGCCGAGCGCCCGGGCCCCGCGCACGGCCTCGGCCAGGCGCTCCGGGCCGACGTGGAACGCGAGGTAGCGGTGCGGCAGACCGAGCCTCGCGAACGCGGCCGCGTGCATCGCCGGCGAGCGCGAGTGCGCGACCGGGTCGCCGAGCACCCCGAAGCACTTCGCCATCGCCTGCCCGCCGCTCGCCGTCGACATCGCCGCGAGGATACCGCGAACGGTCAGCCTCGCGCGGACACACCGCCGCTGCCTCGCGGACGCAAGCGCTGCGCTCGCGGTGCCGCGCGGAGCCCGAGCGAGGTTCGCTCGCAAGGTTCGCCCGCGGCTCAGGCGGCGCTCCGGGCCGGACCGTCGCTCGCGCGAGGCACGGCCCCACCGGGCATCCGCGGCGCTCGCGCCCGTGAGGTCCTGTACGATGCCGCATGACCGCGATTCGAGTCACCTTCGTGGACGCCGCGCGCGGCGTCGTCTTCGGCGAGACCGACGTGCCGGCGGATCACCTGCCCGAGTCGTTCTCCGCCGCGACCACGATGAGTCTGGGAGACCGCCGGTGGCAGGTCGAGGAGGCCGAACCCGCCGAGCGCCGCGACTTCCTGGCCAAGGGCCGGCTGCGGCTCGTCTTGCGCGAGCTCCAGTGGGTCGACCCGAAGACGATCATGTACACCCTGCCGACGCTCGAGAACACGATGCCGCCGCTCGTCGAGGGCGAGACCGCCGGCGCGTTCGCCATGCACGAGGACGACTGGCGCCAGCGCGAGCTGGTGTCGATCGCGTTCATGCCGGAGATCGAGGCCGAGCTCGCGGCGATCCAGGTCGTGCTCGCCGAACGCAAGGGCCCCGGCTTCGCCGACCTGCACGTCCGGGAGCGGATCCCCGAGCCCCTGAGCGACACGGGCCTCGTGCTCGGCGAGCTGCAGGCCGCGCTCGGTCATCCTGCCCGGCGCGACCTCGTGGTCGACGACCTGCGAGTGGTCGGCGGCTTCGCCCTCATGCCCGCGTCGGGGCCGGTCTACGGCCACGAGCACGAGGGTCTCGTCGCGGCGGTCGGCGTCGTCGACGGCTTCCCGCCGGCGCTCGCCGAACTCGCGCGGGCGCGAGGGCTCGTCCTCGTCGACTGGTGCGCCGCGACCGTCGTCGAGCCGCACCAGTGAGCGCAGGCGCAGACCCTCGGCGCGAGCTCCACGGTCCCGCCGCGGCGCACAGGCGTCCTGCGCGCTCGCTCGCGCAGCCATCGCCGCGAATCCCGATGCGGATCCGCGGCTCCGAGGCTCAACGCTTTCGCTCGCCGAGGTTCGGTGCGATCAGGTCACCGACTTCGCCCCGCTTGGGGAAGCGACCCAGCTGATCCTTGCTGAAGATCCGCTGGCCATCGGCGAGGACGTCGAACACGCCACGATCGCCGCGGTGGACCTTGCACTCGACCTTGTCGCCGAAGCGAGCCTGCAGTTCGGCCACCAGACCGGTGGCTTGGGGCAGGTAGTTTCAGCGCACGCAGTAATAGACGTCGATCTGCATGCCTCGATCCTAGCACGTCACTTCTTGGCGGCTGACGTCGCGTCCGCCGGCGCGGCGGGCTGAGCCGGGATGCCCGGGACCGCCTGGTCGCCGATGGTCGCCAGCGAGCCCGGGCACTCGAGCGCCCCGAGGAAGGCCACGAGGTCGTCGATCTCGGCGTCGGTGAGGTTGCGGTTGGCGTAGTTGGGGTCGAGGTCGGTGCGCTTCGGACCGCCGGCCATGGTCGCCACGACGGTGCGGAGGTCCGCCACGCTGCCGTCGTGGAAGTACGGCGCGGTCCGCGTCACGTTGCGCAGCGTGGGCGTGCGGAACTTGTACAGGTCGGCCTGATCCTTCGACGCGTCCATGCGGCCCTTGTCGGGGCCCTCGCCGGCGTCGGACAGGCCGATCCCCATCTTGTGGTAGAGGTCGTCGCTGAAGTTGTCACCGCTGTGGCAGGTGGTGCACGCCCCCTTGCCGCGGAACAGCTCCCAGCCGCGCTGCTGGGCCTCGTTCATGCTGTTCTTGTCCCACGCGGTGCCGCCGCACAGGAGCGTGCGCTCGTACGCCGACAGCGCCTTGACGACGTGCTCGGGCAGCACCGGGTCGCCGTCCTTGAGGCCGAACACGCGGCCGAACTCGGCCTTGTACTCGGGCAGCGCGCCGACCTCGGCCGCCTTGGCCGCCAGCTTCTCCTCGCCGACGCCCATGTTGCCGCCCTTCCACGCGCCGATCGCCTGCTTCTCGAGGTTGGCCGCGCGGCCGTCCCAGTACAGGGCGGTGTGGTAGGCGACGTTCCAGATCGTCGGGGTGTTGCGCGGCAGCTCCTTGTCGCCGGGGCCGAGCGCCCGCGCCCGCCCGTCCGCGTTGCCGAGCTCGTTCTGGTGGCAGCTGTAACAGCTGCGCGAGCCGTCGACGCTGAGCCGCTTGTCCATGAACAGCTTGTGCCCGAGCTCGACCTTGGCCGCGGTCATCGGGTTGTCGGCCGGCACCTCGGGCGCGCGCATGCCCTGCGGCAGCTCCCACGCGTACTCCTCGACGGGCTCGGGCTGGGCCTCCGGCGTCGCGGGCGCCTTGGCGTCGCCGGCCTTGCCGTCCTTCGCGCCCGCCTTCTCCGCCTTGTCGCCGCCCTTCGGCGCGACCTCGCCGGGTTCGCCGCAGGCGAGCAGCGTGCAGAGCCCGCACGCGAGCGCGGTGCGGAGGCGGTGCGAGGTGGCGAGGTGGGGCGGGCGCGCGTGCATGCGCCGCACCCTACACCAGTTCCACCACGCCCCCAAGCCCGCAGCAGCCGGACGACTCGCCCGCGCGCCGGGCCTCGAGTATCCTGCCACGGCGATGAAGCCGGACGAGCTCGGGCCGATGCGGACGCTCCTCTTGCAACGCCGCGCCGAACTGCTGAAGGGCGGCGACGTGCCGGTGGAGTTCGAGCACAACGAGGTGGTGACCAAGCCCGACGAGGACGCCGCGCCGCTGGCCGAGATGACGCAGGTCATCGCCTCCAACCGCAACCGCGCCCGCACCGAGGCCCTCGCCGCCATCGACGACGCGCTCCGCCGAATGGCCGACGACCCCGAGGAATTCGGCCTCTGCGAGGCCTGCGACGAGCCGATCGCCCAGCGCCGCCTGCTCCTCGTGCCCACCGCCACCCTCTGCGCCACCTGCCAGCGCGAGGACGAACAGGCCAACAGCGGCCGCGGCCGCAGCCGCCGCCACCTCACCGACTATCGCTGAGCCTGTCCCTCGGGACAGTTGTCAAAAGGGGCATGCTCGAAGGGTCATGTTTTGAAGAACATGCCCATCAGGACATGGCCTACAGGCCTCGCCGAGGGCGAGCACGCCGAGGCTTCACCCGCGCCGCGCTCGGACGTCCCCCTGTAGATCCGTCGCGGACCTGTCCGCCGTCACTCGAGCGGGTAGTCGGTGTACCCGCGCTCGCCCGGCGTATAGAAAGTCGAGTGGTCGCCCGCGGCCAGCGGCAGGCCCGCGCGCAGGCGCGAGACCAGGCGCGGGTTCGCGATGAACGGGCGGCCGAACGCGACGAGGTCGCCACGGCCTGCGGCCAGATCTGCCTCCGCGCGGGCCGCGTCGTACTCGCCCGAGAGGATCAGGCGACCGCCGAAGCTCCGACGGATCTCCGCCTGCAGGTCGGCCGGCACCACCTTGCCGCCGAAGTCGACCAGATGGACGTACGCGAGCCCCAGCTCGGACAGGCCGCGCACCAGGTGGACGTACACCGCGTCGAGCTCGGGGTCGACCGCCATCCCATTGAAGGTGCCGTACGGGGACAGACGGATCCCCACGCGCCCGGCCCCGATCCGCGAGACCGTCGCGCGCGCGACCTCGAGGGCGAAGCGCGCCCGGCCCTGGGCCGTGCCGCCCCAATCGTCGCGGCGCTGGTTGCTGGCCGTGTTCAAAAATTGGTCGATGAGGTAGCCGTTGGCGCCGTGCAGCTCGACGCCGTCGAAGCCGGCCTCGCGCGCGAGCCCTGCCGAGTGCGCGTAGCCGTCGATCGCGGCGGCGATGTCGGCCTCGCTCAGCTCGCGCGGCACCGGATGCGGCTGCGGCCCCTCCTGGTCGGTGTACATCGCGCCCGCGAGCGCGATCGGCGAGGCTCCGCGCACCTCCGCGCCGGGCGGCAAGTTGAGCGGGTGACCGACGCGCCCGGTGTGCATGAGCTGGACGAAGATCTTGGCGCCGCCGGCGTGAGCCGCGTCGGTGGCGCCGCGCCACCCGCGAGCCTGCTCGTGAGTGAAGAGGCCGGGGATCCGCGCATAACCGAGCCCGTCGGCGATCGGGGCGGTGCCCTCGGTGATGATGAGGCCGGCCTCGCTGCGCTGGCCGTAGTAGGTGGCCATCAGCGCGTTGGGGAGGTTGCCGGTCGCACGACTGCGCGTCATCGGGGCCATGACGACGCGGTTCTTCACTTCGACGTCGCCGAGCACGATCGGGGTGTAAAGGAGCTCGCTCATGGGTTCAACGTAGTGACGGCCGTGCGACTAAAGTAGATGCGCCGCCGACAACACATTGTTGCTCCCGGCGGGTCAATCGACGTCCGCGCGCCGATCGCCCACCATGACGCCATGGCACCCCGTCCGCTCGAGCCGCTCGACGCCTTCATCACCCGCCTCCGCCGCGCCGCCCCGACCGTCGCTCAGCAGCCGGTCCGCTTCGGCGGCCATCACTTCAGCCACGCGGTGGTCGTCGAAGACGGCCGCTGGCGCGTGCGCCCCCTGGTCCTCGATCGCGAGGTGGCCGACAATTTTTTAAAGGAGCGCGGCTACTTCATGCCGGAGAACGCAGAGGCCCTCAGCCAGCCCGGCGACCCGGTGCTGCTCGAGGCGGACAGCCTCGAGCAACTGATCGAGGGGATCAAGGGCATGAAGTGGCCGATGTGGTAGGCATTTCGCTATCTGCCATGAAGGACATGTCTTTGAAGGCATGTCCTCGATGACATGTCCATCTCTGCGAGATGCAGCTCAGAACGGCACGGTAGGAATGGACAGGGGCATCTCGTCATCGCCGATATCGAGGTCGTTGCCCTGACCGAGCTGGCCGTACTTGTTGGCGCCCCAGCAGCGCAGCGTCTCGTCGGTCAACACGGCGCAGGTGTTGGCCCCGGCTTCCTCGCCGCCGTCGCTACCCGAGGCTGAAATCAGCCTGGCGCTCACACCCAGGGGGACCGCCATCTCGGGCGCGAACCGAGACTCCCCGTCACCGTACCCGAGCGCACCCTTCGCACCGCGGCCCCAGCACAGCACGTCGCCGACGAGGAGGCGCGCGCAGGTGTGGAAAGAGCCGGCGACGACCTGATCCACGCCGGTCAGGATGTCGTCGTGCGGCAAGGACTCGGGCGTGTTGCCGACGTTCTGCATCCCACCGGTTCCGAGCTGACCATCCGTCCCCCTGCCCCAGCAGCGGACGGTATCCCCCTCCATCAGGGCGCACGTATGAAAGGCGCCGGCGGTGACTGCACGCGCCGGGGCGCCGAGCTTGACCGGCGCGGGCAACTCCCCGGGATTGTCGCCGATTGAATCGGTGTGCCCGAGACCGAGCTGTCCGGATTGATTGTGCCCCCAGCACAGGATGTCGCCGTTGTCCCTGAGGACGCATGTATGCTCGCCGCCCAGGGCCAGCTGCTTGGCGCCCGTGACGCCCGGCACATCCACCTTGGGGACCTCGCGTTTTTCACTCGAATCACCATATCCGAGCATGCCGTACAGGCCGTCACCCCAGCACCGGACCGTACCGCCCTCCACGATGGCGCAGGTGTGCTCATGACCGGCTGCGATATCCACCACCCCATCGGCGATGCCGTCCGGAGGCGGCATTTCGCCCGGCTCGTCGCCTCGATGGATGGACAGCTGGACATCCTCGAGCTTCCCCGTGTAGCCGTCCCCGAGCTGTCCCGTGTGATTGTTCCCCCAGCAGCGCAGCGCGTCGGTATCGAGGCGCGCGCAGACGTGATTGAAACCGGCGGCCAACTGCACCACCTTGCCACCGACCTCGACGTCGGCGGCCGGTAGTTCGCCCGGCCCGTTGCCCAGATCGTCGGTCTTGCCCTGCCCCAGTACGCCGTATTCGCCCTGCCCCCAGCACCTGACGCGTCCGTCGCCGAAGGCGACACACACGAATTCGCCGCCGACGGCGAGGCTCTTGATTTCCGTCGACAAGCAAACGGCGTCGCACTCGTCACCCGCCGCCAAGTTCCCGTCGTCGCAAATCTCGCCGGCCTGGAGGATGTCGTCGCCGCAGGCAGGGAGAGCGCAGGCATTGCTGCACCCGTCATCATTGACGAGGTTGCCGTCGTCGCAGCCCTCGCCGCTCTGCACCAGCCCATCCCCACATGTAGCGAGGGTGCACGCGTTCGTGCAACTGTCGCTGTCGTCGAGATCGCCGTCGTCACAGGCCTCGGTGCCCTCGACGATGCCATTGCCGCAGATCGGCGAGTCGCCGCTCATCATGTCGGGAGGGTCGGGAGGGTCGAGAGGGTCGAGAGGCTCGAGAGGATCCGTCGGGTCCATCGGAGACGAAGGGCCGCTCGACCCGTCCGTCTCGGATTCGCGCGAGGCCGTGCTGTCCGAACCGGTCGGCTCGTAGAAACAGGCGAGCCCGGCCGCAGCGACGAACCAGGTATACAATAGGATCTGGCGCATGGTGAGTCGCCTCTCAGAAACGAACGGGTCCGGCGAACATTTCGTCGTCGGGGGTCTCGTCGTCGCCGATGTTGTTTCGATGGCCGTAACCGAGCTGACCTTTTGTGTTTCTTCCCCAGCACCGGAGAGTGTTGTCCATGAGCACTGCGCAGGTCGACCGGCCCAAAGTACCGAAATCCCAATACCCGCTGCTGGAGCGCAGCATCCTGGCCGGCCCGCCGAGCGCCACGAATTCGCCCGGATTCGGGAATTTTCCGGACTTCGCATAGCCGAGGGTCCCTTCATCCGCCACGCCCCAACACTTGACGCCCCCGCCCTCGAGCAGGGCGCACGTGTGACCAAATCCTGCGGCGATTTCCTTCGCAGCATCGCCGCCGAGGTCGACGTCCTCGATGAGCTCGATCTCCCCCGGCTCATCCCCGATGTCTTCATTCAATGTCCCGTTCCCGAGCTGCCCGACGCTATTATCTCCCCAACATCGCACCGTACCGCCCATCATGAGCGCGCAGTTGTGAAAAGCGCCGGCCGCGATCGCCTGGACAGGACCGCCGAGAGGGACCGCCGGGGGAGGCATCTCCCCCTTGCTCGCGTGTCCCTGGCCGAGCTCACCCTGGGTGTTGTAGCCCCAACACCGCACCGTATCGTCCTCCAGAAGAGCGCAGGAATGCCGCGTACCCAGAGCGAGCCGCCGCGCCCCCGTGATCCCGGGGACATCATCCTTCGGCGCTGACTGCGAGTAGACATTGTCGACACCGAGCTGCCCCAGAGCGCCGTAGCCCCAGCAGCGCACTTTCTTTCCGGTCAAGATGACGCAGGTGTGATAGCCACCGGCGGCGATCCGTATCGCGCCACCAATTACCTCCTTCGGCGGGAATTCCGCGGTAGGGCCGCACCGATCTGCGCTGTCCCCATACCCCAGAGCTCCGAGCACGCCTTGGCCGCAACAGTAAACGCTGCCCGTTTCAAGGAGTGCGCAGTGATGATTAGCTCCTGCGCTGACCTGAACCACCCTCCCGCCCGCGTTGACGTTCGCTACGGGCAGCTCTCCCGGGTCGTCGCCGAGGTCCTCGGTGTCGCCGTTGGCCAGCGTGCCGAACTCGTTCTGACCCCAGCAGCGGAGGGTGCCGCCCTTGAGGACGATGCACGTGTGCTGGGCGCCCACCGCGAGGTCCTCCACCTCGGCGTTCTTGCACTCGGGCGAGCAGGCATCGTCCGCTTCGCGCCCGCCGTCATCGCACTCTTCGCCCGCGACGAGGTTGAGCACGCCGTCGCCGCAGGCGGGCTTCATGCAGTTCGCCTCACAGGAGGCGGTCTGGGCCTCCTCGTCGCAGTCCTCGCCGAGCTGGACCACGCCATCGCCGCAGGTCGCCGGCACGCAAGCGTTGCTGCAGCCGTCGAGGTCGTCCGAATTGCCGTCGTCGCAGCCCTCGCCGGCGTGAAGCACCCCGTCCCCACAAAAGGCCAGGCGGCACGCATTTGTGCACGCGTCGCCGTCATCCTGGTCGGCGTCGTCGCATTGCTCGTCACCCTCGACGATGCCGTTCCCGCATATGGCCTCGAGACCGGCCGTGGGGCCCGAGGAAGCGTCGGAGGCGGAGGTCGTGGTCGTGGTGGTGGTGGACGACGTATTCGCCGTGGTGGTCCCCGTGAGGCTCGCTTCGCCGTTGGAGCTCGTGGACTCGGTGGGCGATGCGGTGAGATCCGCCGAGCATCCTAACCCGAGCAGAGCGGCCGTAAACGCGAGATACGGGCCCGGTGGCCGAAATCGACGGCGCCCAGAGCGCGGGCAGCATGGTAGCAGGCTATAAAGTCCCATCACGACCGAAGGTATCACGGATGGGGCATGACCAGGAATGGACGAGCATGTCGGGCTATTACGGACCGACGAACCTTTGTCCCACAATTTCCATTCTCAAAAAGAATGGGGCGGAGATTGATTTTGGACAGCTCGCCCGCGAGCGTTCGGCCGCAACCGCGTAAAAATGGTCGGCTCGCGCTTCGGCGCGATACCTGCTTTCAACGACGGCGACATCGTGCTCGCCCGAATCGGCCTTCGTGCTCATCCCTGAGCGGACGGAGCGGGCGACGCGGCGGCACGCGGCGCGCCGATGAGATCCCCGCTCACAGCCTCGGACCGTCCCGCCGGCCTCCTGCGAATACGCGCAGGCGGGTCGGCGGAAACGAGGTCGCGGCCGCCGATTCAGGGACCTCGCCCCGCAGAGCCGCGTCGGCTCCGCGGCCGAATCACCGAATTCGTCACGCGCACGAGCGACCGGTTCAGGAGCTTCGCCACGCGGAGCGCGTCGGCCTCGCGGCCGAATCGGCGACTTCGTCACGAGCCGCGCAGAGCGCCCGTCACTGCGAGCGCGCCACGGCCACGCGCTCGAGCGCCGTATTGCTGACGATCGCCGGCGCCCACCAGCTGCCGCCGACGCGGCGCGTGTGGCGGGGCGTGTGGGCCTGGCCGTCGAGGTAGACCAGCTCGAGCTCTGCGTCGCCGATGCCGGCGCTGAGCGCCGGGGGCCCGTAGATCGTCGGGCTCGGCTGCAGCACCGTCGCCGCGGCCTGCCACGCCCCGCCGACGAACAGGGCCACGTAGAGCTGGCCGTCGAGGCCGCGGAAGGCCAGGGCCGCGTCGCCGCCGGGTAGCGGCGCGAGGGCGGCCCGCGCCGAGGTCTGGGCGCCGGGGACCTGCGCGGGGGCCGACCACGCTCCATTATCAAAAATGCCGAAGCGCAGCTGACCGCCGCCGTTGACCGCGTGCACTGCGAGCACCCGATCGTTCGTGAGCGTGACGACGGCCGGCTGGCGGTCGAACGCCTGCGTCTCGGCGTCGACCGATTGCTGCGCTTGCCAGGCTCCGGTGCGCCGGCGCGCGAACAATTGATTGCTCTGCGCCCCGTCGTGGAAGACCAGCAGGGCGTCGGCGCCGAGCGTGGTCACGCTGCCGGGCCCGGGGCCGAAGCTGCCGATCATCTCGGCCGTCGGGTTCCACGCGCCGGCGGTGAAGCGCGCGTAGTAGTGCTGGAAGTTGTCGCCGTGGAAGACCGCGTGCGCGCCGGCCCCCGCGGCGCTGATCGTCGGCGCCGCGCGGGTCGTGTCGGCGCCGATCTGCGCGGGCGCGGACCAGGTGCCCGCCTGCCACGTCACGTAGCGCAGCTGGTTGTCGGCCGGGTCACCGATCTTGGTGTAGCGGAACACGCCGACGCCGACATCCTCGCTGGTGATCGCCACGTCGAGGCCGTCGACCGTCGGCGCGGGGATGTTCTTCACCGTCCACGTCGCGCCGTCGAAGTGGCCGCCGAGCATCGCCCCGGCGTGGCCGCCGAGCAGTAGCACGAACTCGCACGACTCGCAGTCCGGCCCGCCGCAGTCGACCCCGGCCTCGCCGCCGTTCTGCTGGCCGTCGCTGCAGGTCGCCGCGGTGCAGTCGTTGGCGCAGTCGTCGTCGTCGACCAGGTTGCCGTCGTCGCACGCCTCCATGCCGGCCCACACGAGGCCGTCGCCGCACTTGGCGACCGCGCAGGCCAGCGTGCAGGCGGCGTCGTTCGCGTTGAACATGCCGTCGTCGCACGCCTCGCCCGGCCCCACCACCCCGTCGCCGCACTGCGGGAGCAGGCAACCATTGGTGCACTCGTCGTCGTCGACGTCGTTGCCGTCGTCGCACGCCTCGCCCGGCCACACCACCCCGTCGCCGCATTCGTTCAGGGTGCAGTCGGCCTTGCATTCGTCGAAGTCGTAGTTGTTGCCGTCGTCGCACGCCTCGCCCGGGTCGAGCTCGCCGTCGCCGCACTCGTCGCCGGGGCCGGTGGAGGTGCTCGTATCACTCGTCGAGGTCGTGTCGCCCGTCGTCGTATCACCCGTGGTGGTGTCCCCCGTCGTCGTGGACGTCGTACTCGTCGACGTCGTGGTCGTATCATTCGTCGTCGTCGAGCTGTCCGTCGTCGTCGTCGACGTGCCGGTGGTCGTCGGCGCGTCGGTGGTCGTCGGTGCGCCGGTCGTGGTCGTCGTCGTGCTCGTCGTGGCGCTGACGAACGAGGTGCTCGGATCGTCCGTCGTGCTGCCGCTCGTGCTGCCGGTGCTGGCGGTGTCGCCGTCGCCGCAGGCAGGGACGAGGAGGGCGAGGACCAGCGCGCGGGCATATCTCGACATGGCGGGCAGGATACCCGCGGCCGCGCTCGCCCAGGCGGACAAATCACCGCATACGGTCCACGTCGCGATCGCCCGCAGGGTCCGCGCCTAGACCTGCAGGGTCCGCACGATCGGCAGGTCGCGCACGCGCTGGCCGGTGAGCGCGAAGATCGCGTTGGTCAGCGCCGGCGCGACCGGGGGCACGCCCGGCTCACCGACGCCGCAGGGCGGGCCGGTGTCGGCCACGATCTCGACGTGGATCGCCCGCGGCGCGTCGGGGAAGCGCATCAGCCGGAAGTCGCGGAAGTTGCTCTGCACGGTCGCGCCGTGCTGCATCGTGATCTCGCCGTACAGCGCGTGGCTGAGGGCGAAGATCACCGCGCCCTCGAACTGCGAGCGCACGCGCTCGCGATTGATGAGGGTGCCGGCGTCGAGGCAGCTCCACACCTCGTCGACGCGGATCTTGCCGTCCTTGCCCTTGACCACGCTGACGACCACCGCGACGTAGGTGAGGAAGCTGCGGTGGCACGCGAGGCCGAGGGCGCGGCCGTTCTTCTCGCGGTTGTCCCAGTCGGCCAGCTCGGTCACGCGCTCGATCACCCGGCGATGGCGGCCGGTGTCGATCGGGTGCTCCGTCAGCGACTGGTCGTAATTCGGCAGCGACTGGACCCCGAGCTCCGCGAGCGTGACGATCCGCGGCGGGCCGAGGATCTCGAGCAGCGTCTCGCGCGGGTCGCTGCCCCGAGCCGCCGCGATTTCGCCGATGAAGCTCTGGACCGCGAACGCGTGATAAATGTTGGCCACCGAGCGCAGCCAGCCGATCCGCACGTGCGCCTTCGCCTCGCAGTTCTCGGCCTGCACGTTGGCGATCGCCAGCGGCACGTCGAGCACGCCCTGCTGCAGCTCGCCGGGGTTCGACAGGGTGGTGTCGGAGAAGGTCGAGCCGATCGGCGGGAAGGCGGTGCGGTGCTGCCACGCGACCACCTTGCCCTGCGCGTCGAGGCCGGCGACGAGCCGCTGGGTGCTGACCGTATGATAGTAGTCGTGCTGGATGTCGTCCTCGCGGGTCCACTGCACCCGCACCGGGGCGCCGGTCGCCTTGGCCAGCAGCGCCGCCTCGACCACGTAGTCCGGCTTCGACTTGCGGCCGAAGCCGCCGCCGAGCAGCGTCACGTGGACTGTCACATTCTCCTCGTCGAGCCCCAGCGCCTTGGCCACCGACTTGCGCGAGGCCTGCGGGTTCTGGGTCGAGGTCCACACCTCGCAGGTCTGGCCGTCGAACTTCGCCACCGCCGCGGGCGGCTCCATCGTCGCGTGGGCGAGGTGCGGCACGTGGTACACGGCCTCGACCTGTTTGGCCGAGCCGGCCAGCGCCGCCGCGACGTCGCCGACCTCGCGGACCACCACGCCGGGCAGGCCGACGGCGGCCAGCAGGGTCTTGCGGTAGCTCTCGGAGTCGTAGTCGCCGTTGTCGCCGGGGGCCCAGGTGACCTCGAGCTTGGCGCGGCCGCGCAGGGCGGCCCAGGTGTCGTCGGCGACCACTGCGACCCCGCCGAGCGGCTGGAACGCGAACGGAGGCGTGGGCGCCGGCAGCGGCACGACGTGGCGCACGCCGGGGATCGCCAGGGCCGGTTTGGCGTCGTGCGCGGTGGCCCGGCCGCCGACCACCGGCGGGCGAGCGACCACCGCGGTCAGCATCCCGGGCAGCACCACGTCGGCCCCGTACACCGCGCGGCCCTCGACGATCGCCGGCCCGTCGAGCAGCGGCAGCTCCTTGCCGACGTGCAGCAGCTCGGCCTGCGGTCGCAGTAAAATGTCCTTCGGGACAGGCAGCTTCGAGGCCGCGATCGCCAGCTCGCCGAACCCGAGCGAGCGCCCGCTGGCCTCGTGCCACACCGCGTGGTCGTGGGCCACGCAGGTCGCCGGCGACACCTTCCACTGCTTGGCCGCCGCCGCGATCAGCATCATCCGCGCGCACGCGCCGAGCTTGCGCAGGGCGTCGTAGAAGCCGCGCACGCTGTGCGAGCCGTCGGTGTTCTGGTCGCCGTAGGCCGCGTCGCCGGGGGCCTGCACGACCTCGACGCGGTCCATCGCCGCGCCGAGCTCGTCGGCGATCAGCACCGGCAGCGAGCTGCGCACGCCCTGGCCCATCTCGGAGCGCGCGCACACGATCTGGACCCCGCCGTTGGGGGTGACGTGGACGAACAGGTTGGGCCGCAGGCCGGCGCCCTCGGCCTCGGCCGCCGCCTTGGCCGCGGGGTCGACCGCGGGGGGCATCGCCGGCGCTGCGCGGGCGAACGAGCCGAGCGCGAGGCCGGTCAGCGCGCCGCCGAGGCCGGCGAGGAAGGTGCGGCGGAGCAGGCGGATCGGCGGCCCGGACATCGCGCTCACTTCTCCTTGGCCTTACCGGCGGCCACGGCCGCCTGCTTCACCGCGGTGCGGATCCGCAGGTACGTCCCGCAGCGGCACAGGTTGCCCGCCAGCGAGGTGTCGATCTCCTCTTCGGTCGGGTGCGGATTGCTGGCCAGCAGCGCCGCCGCGGTCATGATCTGGCCGGCCTGGCAGTAGCCGCACTGCGGCACCGCCAGCTCGACCCACGCCTGCTGCAGCGGGTGCGAGCCGTCGGGCGAGAGGCCCTCGATCGTCGTCACCTTGCGACCGTCGGCCCGCCGCACCGGCGTCACGCACGCGCGCACGGCCTCGCCGTCGAGGTGGACCACGCACGCGCCGCACAGCGCCTGGCCGCAGCCGTACTTGGTGCCGGTGAGGCCGACGTGGTCGCGCAGCGCCCACAGCAGCGGCATCTGCGGATCGATCTCGAGGACGTGCGCCTTCCCGTTGACGTGCAAGGTGATCGTCATGGCCCCTCCCCGACCGGACAGGCCGCGCCGTCGGCGACCCACGCGGCCATCAACGCCCCGAACTCCGCCTGCGTGCCCGGCACCGGCGCGCGCTCGTGGCCGGGCGACCAGCCCCACGCGACGAGCTCGTCGTGCGCCGAGTGCTCGACGATCTGCGCCAGGGTCTTGCCGCCGTTGCGCTTCGGATCTTTGAGCTGCTCGCACAGGCCGGCCGGGGTGAGGCCGACCCACGCCATCTCGATCGGCGCGAGGTGCCACTTCGGCGCCCCAGGCACGCGCGCCAGCTCGAGGTTCTGGTCCTGATGACACGACGTGCACAGGAGCCCCGGCACGCCCTCGTTGTTCGCGCCGCGCACCACCGGCGGGTCGTGCACCCGGGCGTCGTCGCCCTGCAGCGGCGTGTCACCGGCCGGGTGACAATTGGTGCAGCGCGGGTGGAGCATCACCGTCGACGCCTCGAGGAACAGCGCGCGCGAGCGTTCGACCGGGTCGGCGATCGCCGCGAATTGCTGCGGCTCGCGCAGCTGCCCCGGCTCGGCCGGCGGCAGCGCGGCGCCTTTCTCCGGCTCCTGTCCCCGCGCCTGTTCGCCCTCCGGCGCCGGCGCGCGGCGACAGGCGACCAGCGCCCCCGGCAGGCACGCGCAGACCACGAGGCATGCGAGGAGGCGCATCGCCCCACTGGTGTGATCGGATTTGGCGCCCGCGCAACCGGCGAGCTCGCCGCGACCGGCTCAGCGGACGGGCGTCACTTGGCGGGCGCCTTGGCCGGCTTCTTCGCCGCCGGCTTCTTCGCCTTCTTCTTGCCGCCGGCCGGCACCACCACGACGGAGCCGTCCTCGGGCTCGGCGCCGATCGTCGGGTCCTGATTGAACAGCTTGAGGGCCGCGTCACGCAGGGTGCTGTTGCCGCTGGCCGGGGCCGGCGCGGTGTAGCCGAGCCAGGCCTGGCGCAGGACCATCTGCTCGTAGGTGGCGCCCGGGTCGAGGGCGATCTTGTAGGTGATGGCGCCGCCGGTCGCGGCCACCGCGGTGCGCTCGATCATCCGCGCCCCGCGCTGGACCGTCAGCGTGTGCCGCGAGTTGCCGGCCATCGCCTTGATCTGCCGCTTGGCCTCGGCCGCGCCGCCGATCTTGAGGCCGTCGATGGCGACCAGCACGTCGCCGTTGGCCAGGCCGGCCTTGTCGCCGGCGCCGCCCTGGCGCACCAGCTCGATCAGCGCGCCCTTGTCGCTCTGCTCGGCGAACACCAGCTCGAGGTCGCCACCTGTATCTTGGACCAGGTCCATCTTGTAGCCGGCCTGGCGCAGGTGCTTGCCGTACTCGATCTCGTCGAAGCCGTGGACGTACTTGCGGAACAGCTCGCTGACCTCCGCGCCCGCGGCCCCGCCGGCGGCGACGAAGGTGGCCTCGAGCTCGGTCGGCGAGATGCCGGCGCCGGTGTTCTTCCAGCGGCCGAAGAGCTCGCGCATGACCGTGTCGAGGCTGCGCTGGCCGCCGGAGATCCGCCGCAGCTCGATGTCGAGGGCCATGGCGATGAGCATGCCCTTGTTGTAGTAGTCGACGTAGCTGTTGCCGCCGTCGTCGGGCCGCAGCCAGGCCTCCCACGAGGCCTGCTCGACCGTCATCTGCTTGCGCCCCGGCGACTCCTGCAGGCGCTTGATCTGCTCGCCGAGCGCCTCCATCGCCTCGGACTCGCTGGCCAGCCCGGCGCGGGCCAGGATCACCCACGCGTAGTAGCTGGTGAAGCCCTCCGAGAACCACAGCATGCTGGTGTGGACCTCGCGCTCGTAGGAGAACGGGCCGAGCACGCCGGGGCGGATGCGCTTGACGTTCCAGGCGTGGAAGAACTCGTGGGCGGCGACGCCTAGGAATTTTCGGTAGGCCGCGGGGTCGCCGAAGATCCACGGCTCGAGCCCGATCGCGGTCGAGTTGCGGTGCTCGAGGCCGCTGCGACCGCCGGGCCGCAGGTGCAGGATGTACGTGTAGTCGGTGAACGGCACGCCCTCTTCGCCGCCGAAGATCGCGTAGGTGGTGTCGGCGATCTTGGCCAGGTCGGAGCTCAGCTTCTTGTCGCTGTAGTTGCCGATGCCCTGCAGGGCGACGTGGAACTGGACCTTGCCGGCCTTGAAGTTGATGGTGTCGACCTTGCCGACGTGGACCGGCGCGTCGACCAGCATGTCGTAGTCGTTGGCCTTGAAGGCCTTGCCGCCGCTGCCCGCGCGCGGCAGCGCACACACCACCTGCGCGCCCGGCAGGCCCTCGACGCGCAGCTCGATCGGCCGGTCCTTGTGGCCGACGGCGTAGGGGAACAGGTACACGCCGTTGAAGAAGCCGAACTCGTCGTCGAGGAAGGCGCCGCCGATGCCGCTGTACGTGCCGCGGTAGACGCGGTAGCGGAGCTTGAACGGCTGGCCGCCGTGGGTCACGCGCCAGGTGATCTCGTCGACCTTGACGACGGGGATCGGCTTGCCGCCGGCGGTCTCGGCGACCATGCCGCGGACGTTGCGGTGGGCCTCGGTGACTCGATACGCGCCGGGGTTCCAGCGCGGCAGCTGCAGGTCGGTGACCTCGCCCGGCAGGTCGGAGAAGCTGAGCTCGACCTGGAATTCGTGGCGATGCGGGTCGTCCATCGCGACCTTGTAGACGAACGCGTCGAGCTTCTTGGCCGCCGCCTCGGCCCCCGGCGCCGCCGACGTGGTCGTCGGGTCGACGAGCAAGAGGCCGAGCGCCAGCGCCGCGGCGAACCGGCGCTTCGAGAGCAAGCGAGACAGCATGGCCGGAGGATACTCGAAGTGCCCCCCGGGGCGCCCGCGCCGGGGCGTTTGCTGCGGGTAGAGCCGCGGAGAAAACGAGTACACTCCGGCGCCTTGTCCCTCGCCCCGCCCCAGCGCCAGCCCGCGCGCCCCGGTCCGTGGCCGCTCGCCGCGATCGCGGGCGCCGTCGCGGCGCTGGTGCTGATCCCCGGCCACGGCGCGCACGGCTTGTGGTCGCAGGGCGAGATCGGGGCGCTGCAGCGCGCCCAGGCGGCCCTCGGCGCCGCGCTCTCGGGCCTGGAGCGCAGCCCGTGGCTGCCCGACGCCCTGCGGACGCAGGCGCTCGCGCTCACCGGCGACCCCGCGGCCATCCGCCTGCCCGGCGCGATCGCCACCTGCGTCCTCGTCGCGCTCGCCGCCGGCCTGGCCCGCGCGCTCGGCTTCTCCGCGACCTACTCCCTGCTCGCCGGCGCGTTCGCCCTCGCCTTCCCGCTGTCGCTCACCCAGGGCCGCCTCGCCGTCGGCGACCCGGTCGGCGAGCTGGCCTCCACCGCCGCCGCCCTGCTCCTCGCCGCCGCCCTCGCCAGCCCCCGCCTCGCCCGCGCCCTGGGCCTCGCCGCCGCCGGCGCCCTCGCCCTCGCCCTCGCCGCCACCGCCTCCGGCCTGTGGCTCGGCGTGGTGCTGCCGCTGATCGCCGCCGCGCTGTGGGGCCCTGCTCCTTCGCGCATGTCCTCTAAAACATGGCCGCCCGGACATAGCCTGGAGGGCATGCCCGTGAGCGCAGCCGACCTGTCCTCCGCGCCAGCCGCTCGCTCGGCCGCCGGCAACCCGTCCTCGTCGCTCTCCGCCGACCTGTCCTTCGCGCCAGCCGCTCCCGCGGCCGCCGGCGGCCTGTCCTCGTCGCTCTCCGCCGACCTGTCCTTCGCGCCAGCCGCTCCCGCGGCCGCCGGGGCCCGGCGCGGCGCGGCCCCGGTCTCACCTGCTCCTTCGGACCTGTCCCCTCCGCCATCCGCGCTCTCGCGCCCGCTGCGGCTGGTGCTGGTCGCCGGGGCGCTGGCGGCCGCCGGCGCGGCCGGGTGGCTGGCGTACCACCAGGGGGACGGCTACATCCCCGCGCTCGGCGCGGCCAAGGACCTGGCGCTGCGCGAGCGGCCGCACGTGCGGGGCTTCCACGCCGCGCTCGAGGACTGCGGCTACCAGCTGTTCCCGTGGCTGCCGCTGGTGCTGCTCGGCCTGCTGCAGCCGGGGCGGGCGCGCTGGCCGGCGCTGTGGTTCGCCGTCGGGCTCGCGCTGGTCAGCGCCTCCTCGCTGCTGTACGGCGCGCGGGCGGTGCCGCTGACCGTCCCGGCCGCCGTCCTCGCCGCGGCCGCCTTCGCCCGCCTCGTCTCTCCGCGCACGCCCGCGGCGGCGCGCCGGCTGGCCCTCGTGCTCGCCCTCGCCGGCTGCTGGATCTTCGCCAAGGATGCCCGCCGCACCCCCAGCCGCGTCGGCGCCGCCCTGGCGCCCGCGCGCGGCGAGCACAACTACCCGGCCGCCGACCTCGGCGCCCCCGACCTGCTCGCCGGCCTCGCCGGCGGGGCCGCGCTCGCCCTGTTACTTTCGGCCATGTTCTCTGCGCCAGGTCCCGGAGGACAGGGCGCTTCGCGCATGTCCCGAAGGCTCTACGAGCTGCGGACCCGCCTGCCGGTCTGGCTGCCCGCCGCGGTGATGGTCGCCTGCCTCGGCCGGCAGGCCTGGAGCTACGGCCGCGAGCTGCTGCCGCGGACCAGCGAGCAGTTCTCGCTGCTGCGCCCGCTGTCGCGCTGGGCCGCGTGGGCCGACGCCGGCGCCCTGCCGAAGGCCCTCGGCGTCCACCGGGTCACCGACCCCGGCCTCGACCTCTACGGCCCGGCCGCCGACCAGCGGGTCCCGCTGGCCACGCGCGACGCGCTCAGCAACGTCCTGCGCCAGCCGGCCCCGGCGGCCGCGCTGATCCGCACCAGCGAGCTGGCGGCGCTGCACCAGACGGCCCGCGCCGGCGGCTTCCCGCTGTACGTCCTCGACGCCAGCAACCGCGACGTCCTGCTGATCGCCAACGCCCTGCCGCCCGGCGAGGCCGACGTGAACCCGATCCGCCGGGTCCTGTTCGACGAGCCGCCGGCGCTGGCCCACCAGACCCTGGTCCGCTTCGACGACTACGTCGAGGTGATCGGCTGGGAGTGGGACGAGCCGGTGGTGCGCGGCCGCGACGTCGAGCTGCGCGTGGTCCTGCGCGCGCTCAAGCCGATGCCGAGCGGCAGCAAGATCACCTTCCGCCTGCAGCAGGGCCGGCTGTCGCGCGTCAACCCGATGCCGCACGACCTGGTCGAGAACATCTACCCGCCGCAGTACTGGCGCGCCGGCGACTACCTCCTGCACCGCTTCCGCGTCCACGTGCCCACGCTGGAGATCGTCCCCGGCCCGCACGAGGTCGTGCTCGGCATGCGCCGGACCGAGAACGCCAACTACAAGATCACCGTCCCCGAGGGCGAGACCGGCGAGCACGGCGTGCGCGTGTTCCCCGGTCCGCACGAGTTCGCGGTCGTCGGCGAGCTCCAGGTCTGGTGACCGCGGCGGTCCGCGAGGCTTCGACCTGTCCCTCGGGACAGCATCTTCGGCCTGCTCTCGGAGCACACCGCGGCGGCCCTGCGCCCGCCGCGATCCGCGGCACGCGCCTCAGCTCTCGACTACCCGCGACGTCGTCCGCACGAACGAGGCGATGTGCTGCGCGCTCGCCTCGGGGTGCTGGTGGTGCGGACCGTGGCCGGCGGACGGGTACGTCAGCAGCTGCACCGTCGGCAGCGTCTGATTGAGCGCGTACCAGTTCTCGACCGGGAAGATGATGTCGTGGTCGCCGGCGATGTGGAGGATCGGCAGCGTCGTCGCCCGCAGCGCCTCGAGGACCGGCAGCGCCGGGAAGATCGGGGCCGTGTGGTCTTTCGAGAGGTTGGCGCGGGCGAACTCGGCCGGCACCGGGACGCTGCGGTCCTTCGTCCTCGCCGCGATCCGGTCGACCGAGCGCCGGGCCGCCGCGCGGCTCTCGGGCGAGCGCGGCTCGAAGAACAGGATCACCTCGTCCTCGAAGTCGTTGACCTCGCGGGCGGCGGTGGTGAAGAACAGCTCCTCGGCCGGCTTGACGATCGGCCCCGGCGGCGTCGTCCCGAACAGCACCGCGTGGCTCAGGTGCGTCGGGTGGACGGCGACGACGACCTGGGCGACGATCCCTCCGAGCGACCAGCCAGCGATCACCACGTCGCGGAGCTCCAGCGCCTCGATCAGGTCGCGGGGATCGGCGGCCATCGCGAACGGGTTGTAGGTGGCGGTCCCGGTCGACAGGCCGAGGCCGCTGTAGTCGAAGGTGATCACACGGAACCCCGCGCCGGCCAGCGCGTCGAGGAACGCAGGGTCCCAACAATCCAGGTTGCCGCGGAAGCGCGTGCAGAGGACGATCGGCTGGCCGGAGCCGATCGATCGGTACGCCAGACGGCGGCCGTTCGTCTCGATGAACAGGTTCGGTGCGTCGATCGCGGACATGCTCCCCGTGTAGCGAGTTCCGCGGGGCCGCAAAACCCGACCAAGGTGGGGTGTGGACGCCCGACGACGGTCGCGCGAATCGGCCGTCTCGGTCTGCCGCCCGAGCGCGCGAGCGACCGCCGCGGGCCGCGCTTCTTCATGCGCCGTGACATGTCCGTCGAGACATGTACGATTCTGGCCCGGATACCACGTCCCGAAGGCCATGGTCTTCCGGTCTGCCAGCGGTCGCCCTCGCGGCTGTCATCCCTCGACTCCGCTCCTGTCCTCACGGACATGTCTTTTACGCCTGCCGGCGGTCGCGCTCGCAGCGGCCATCCCCGGACGTTCTCACCTGTCCCGACAGACATGTCGTTCGACCCGTCGCGCAACTCGCCGCCCGCCGTCATAAATCTGTCCCGAAGGACAGCTTATTCTCCCGCTCAGCGCGGGCGCAGCCAGCGAATCGCCCCGGCCTGCTCCTCCGCCGCGCGGCGGTGATTCAGCGCCAGCAGGCCCGACAGCACCGCCGCCTCGGAGCCGTCGCCCGCCAGCGCGTACGCGCCCGCGACCCGGTGATCGATCTCCGCGTGCACCGCCTGCAGCTCGGCCGGCGGCGCGTTGTACATCGCGGTGATCGTCCAGCCGGCGGCCGCGAGCCTCCTGCGGCACGCCTCGAGGCGCTCGCCGAGCGCCGCGAGCTCGGCCCGCGGCTCCGGCTCGCACGCGGGGAACGGGAACGTCTCGAAGCACACGCTCTTGTTGTAGCGCGGGCGGTCGGCCAGAGTGCCTCCGTTCGCGCGCGCCCACAGCCGGTGGATCTGCGACGACAGCACCGCCAGGTGGAACGCGTCGTCGAGCGCGATCGCCAGCAGCGGGTGCTCCGGCACCACCGCCCCGTCGACGAACACGAACACGCGGTGCTTCGCTGTCTCCGGCGTGACGATGTAGCGCGACAGCCCCGCGATCGTCCGGCGCGTCGTCGGCATCGTCTCGGCGAATTGCCAGTAGCGCTCGCGCCGGCCGGCCCGGCTGTTGCGCGCGCGTTCGGGCTGCACCGCGGCCACCAGCCGCTCGAACGCCGCCGGCGCCGCGCTGCGGGCCGCCGCCTCCGACAGCCCCGTGAAGTCGATCACCCGCACCTCGCGCGACCGCTGCAGCACGTCGCGGCCGTTGACGATCGGTCGCACGTACCCCGACTCCTGCCCCGCGCTCGCCGGCAGCAGGAACCCGCGCCCGCCGAGCATCACCCCCGCCCCGGCCAGCCCCCCGTTGGCCAGCAGGCGGCGCGCGCTGGCCAGTTCGACGCCGACGCGCAGGTCCGCCGAGATGATCCCGCGCTCGACCGCCTCGTCGCCGCCCGCGCGCACGCGAATGCAGCGACCGTCGCCGCGGCCCGCCGCCGCCACGGTCATGGCGATCCGCACCGCCGCCCCGCGCGGCCCGTCGACCCACGGGTGATCCGCGATCGCGCCCACCAGGTGGATCGCCCCGCGGCGCAGGAAGCCCTCGATCACCCGGCGGTTGTAGATCTGCGTCACGCTGTTGGTCGTCACCAGGCCGAATCGCCGCAGCTGCCCGGACTCCAGCAGCGTCGCCGCGCGGTGCCACCAATACATCACCAGGTCCGCGCTCTCGGGCACCGCCGAATCGTAGCAGGCGCGGAGCCGCGCCACATACGATTCGCCGAGACTCGCGCGCAGCCGCGATTTGCCGAGGAACGGCGGATTGCCGGCCACGAACGTCGCCGGCGGCCACGGCGACAGCAGCGCGTCGGCGTGGACGATCGTCGCCCGCTGGCTCGCGCCCCGCGGTCCCGCGCGCAGGCCGGCGATCCACAGCACCAGCCGCGCCACCTCGCAGGTCCAGCCGCTGCGATCGATCCCGATCATCTGCGCCGGCGTCACCGCCCGCTCCGCCGATTCGCGACAATCAGCGCCCAAGAACGACAGCACCTCGTCCTCGAGCCGGCGCAGCGACTCGTGGGCGACCACGAGGAAGTTGCCCGCGCCGCACGCCGGGTCGAGCACCCGCACCGCCGCCAGCTCGGCGAGGAACGCCCGCACCGCGCGGCCGGCCGCCGGCGCCTCGTCACGCGAACGCAGCGCCAGGGTCTCGTCCTGCACCCGCGCCCAGTCGGCGCGCAGCGGCTCGTCGACCACCAGCGCGACCAGCCGCTCGACGTAGGCCCGCGGGGTGAAGTGCGCGCCGAGCCGCCGCCGTTCGCCCGGCCCCAGCGCTCCCAGCAGCAGGTCGCCGAAGATCACCGGATCGATCTCTCCCCAGGGCGCCTCCGTGAGCGCGTACAGCTCGACGAGCTCGCCGCGCCGCAGCGCCAGCGCCGGCGTGGCCACCAGCGCCGCCGCCTCTCCCGGCCAGATGAGCGCCGCCCACAGCTCGCCGAGCGCCGCCGCGAACCCGTCCGGCGCCGCGATCGCTCGCCCCACCAGCGCCGCCATCCCGCCCCGCGCCGCCAGCCCGAGCGCCTCGGCGATCAGCGTGAAGGTGCAGCGGATCAAGAACCGCGCGACCCGCTCCGGCTCCCCCGTGCGCCGCCGCAGCCGCGCCGCCAGCGAGGACAACCTCGCCGCCGCCGCGCGCGTGGCCTCGACCTCCATCGCAACCTCGACCATAGCGCAGTCGCCTCATCAGGGCGCCGCGCCGCACCGTCGTGGCCGAGGAACCGCGTCTCCGACGGCGCGCCTCCGCCGAGGCGCGACCTCTCCGACCTCACGCGCCAGCACTCCGCCCGGCCCGCCGGCCGGCGTCGGACCGACCTCGACCGGGGCCGAGAGCGGCCGCAACGGACCCGCCGGCTCTCGCTGTTCCTGGCCCAAGGGACAGGTCGCATATCTCTCCGCGACCGCCCCGGCTCGCCCTCCCCGACCTCGCTCTCGGTGGATTCGCCGCTGGGTCCTGCTCACCACATGGCACAAAAGACACATCATATGTCTCTTGCGCCATGTCGCATCCTGTTAAAACACTTCAGGACTGCCACGAATCGCGCTACGAGGCTGATATCGGGCAGTCACCGAAGAAGCCTCGTGCACACGCTCCGCGGTGAACCCGCGCAGCCAGGCGCGATCTTCGCGTGATAGCTTCCGGCCATGCGGAAACAACGTCTCGCCTCTCCTGCACTGACCCTTCTCCTCGCGCTCTCGGGCTGCGCCGACCCTGCGGCCGGCACCGAGACGCTCGCCACCGAGACCAGCACCGGCACCGACACCTCGACCGGTAGCGACGACACGACTGGCAAGCCGCCGACCACGACCGACAAGCCGACGAGCACCACCGACGATCCGACCACCACGTCGACCACCGATCCGGAGACCTCGACGACCACCACCTCGACCACCGATCCGATCACCGGCACCAGCACCGAGCCGATCACCAGCACCACCAGCACCACCACCGATTCGACGACCACCGACGGCACGACCGACACGACCACCGACACCACCACCGACACCACCACCGACACGACCACCGACACGACCACCGACACCACCGGCATGCCGCCCGACTGCACGCCGGGCGAGTCGCTGTGTGTCTGCGACAACGGCGCCTGCAACAGCGGCGCCCCGTGCTTCCTCGGCGAGTGTCCCCACGTCACCGGTCTGTGTCAGTGGGAGGGCGACGGCGAGTGCGACGAGGGTGGCGCGTGCGCCGAGGGCACCGACCCGTTCGACTGCTGCGCCACCAAGCTGAACGGCGTGTGCGAGGAGCACGACTTCCCCGGCGGCACCTGCTCCAAGGGCTCCGACCACTGGGACTGCGGCTACTGTGCGTGGCCCGACGACGGCGAGTGCGACGAGGGCACCTACTGCCCCGAGGGCACCGACACCAACGACTGCTGCGCCACCCCGCAGAACGGCGTGTGCGAGGAGATGTCGCAGGGCGGCGAGTGCCCCGACGGCACGGACTCTTACGACTGCGGCGTGTGCCCGACCGCCAACGACGGCACCTGCGACGAGCCGGGTGACTGCCCGGTCGGCACTGACGGCGACGACTGCTGCGCCACCCCGAAGAACGGCGTGTGCGAGGAGCCGTCGGAGGGCGGCGAGTGCCCCGTGGGTTCGGACCCGTACGACTGCGGCTTCTGCCAGTGGACCAACGACGGCGAGTGCGACGAGCCCGACCTGTGCGAGCCGGGCAGCGACGCCGCCGACTGCTGCGCCACCCCCGAGAACGGCGTGTGCGAGGAGATGTCGCAGGGCGGCGAGTGCCCCGACGGCTCCGACCCGTGGGACTGCGGCTTCTGCCAGTGGACCAACGACGGCGAGTGCGACGAGCCCAACCTGTGCCCGCCGGGCAGCGACGTCGAGGACTGCACCTGACGCCGCCCGCGCGGACGAGGCTCTGCTAGCCTCGTCCGCGCATGGCCCCCGTCGCCCCGCACGTCTTCGCCGTCAGCGAGCTCGTCAACCGCGCCCACCGCAGCATCGAGCAGCAGTTCCCGCCGCTGTGGGTCGAGGGCGAGATCACCAACCTGCGGCTCGTCAACAGCGGCCACGCCTACTTCACCCTGCGCGACAGCCACGCGATCCTGCCGGTGGCGATGTGGCGCAGCGCCCTGTCGCGCCTGCGCCACCGCCTGGCCGACGGGCAGATGTTCCGCGTCTACGGCCGCCTCGGCATCTACGCCGCGCAGGGCAAGTTCCAGCTGTACGCCGAGCGCGCCGAGCCGGCCGGCCTCGGCGCGCGCATGCAGCAGCTCGAGCAGCTCAAGGCCAAGCTGGCGGCCGAGGGCCTGTTCGCGCGCGAGCGCAAGCGGCCGGTGCCCGCCTGGCCGCGGATCGTCGGCGTCGTCACCTCCGCCAGCGGCGCCGCGATCCACGACATCCTCAAGGTCTCGCGGCGCCGCTGCCCGGTGCGGATCCTCCTCTCGCCGGCGCAGGTGCAGGGCGAGGACGCGGCCTTCAGCCTGGTGCGCGCGCTGCTGCGGCTGCAGCGGCGGCCGGGCGTCGACGTGATCATCCTCGGCCGCGGCGGCGGGGCCCAGGAGGACCTGTGGGCCTTCAACGACGAGGGCCTCGCGCGGGCCGTCGCCGCCTGCCCGGTGCCCGTCGTGTCCGCCGTCGGTCACGAGGTCGACATCACGATCTGCGACTTCGTCGCCGACCTCCGCGCCGCCACCCCCTCGCACGCCGCCGAGCTGGTGGTCCCCGATCGCGACGGCTACCTCTCGCGCCTCCATCACGTCGAGCGCCGCCTCGTCCTCGCCACCAAGCGCCGCGTCCTCGACGAGCGCGGCCGCCTCGAGCTGCTCACGCGGCGCCTCGCCGCCACCGGCCATCGCCTCGTGCTCGCGCCGCGCCGCCGCCTCGACGCCCTGCTCGCGCGCCTCGGCAACCAGCACCCGCGCGCCCGCCTCGCCCGCGACCGCCGCCTGCTCGTCGCCCTGCACGCGCGCCTGCTCGCCCAGCACCCGCGCCACCGGCTCGACCGTGCCCGTCGCCACCTCCTCGCCGCCGAGCTCGCCCTGCGTGAGCGCGCCCGGGTGCTGGCCGGGCCCGCGCGCCTGCGCCTCGCTCGCGCGGCCGCGGCGCTGAACGCCCTCAGCCCGCTCGCGGTGCTGCAGCGCGGCTTCGCCGTTGTCAGCAAGGACGCGGGGGTCGTCACCGACGTCGCCCAGGTCGCCGCCGGCGACGCCGTGCGCGTGGAGCTCGCGCGCGGGGCCTTCGCGGCGCAGGTCACTGCTGTCGAGCCGGTGAAGCTACCTTCATGATGAAGCGCGGTTCATCGCCAAGTGCGGCCTGACGCCACCTGGCCGCGGACCGGCCGGCCCGCGCGGCTCGGGTCGATGAATCCTGCACTCGCTCTCTTGAACCGCGCTTCTCCCCTCGACTACGCTGAGCCTCGCGTCCCGCACGAACGGCGTACCGCGCCGTCTGTCTCGCGGGACATGGCTCCAAGGACAGCATTCGAGGTCTCGCAATGAGCAACCGCAACGTCCCCGCTGACGGGCTCGCCGGCCTGCGTCAGAACCTGCAGTCGGACCTGGTCGCCGGCTTCCTCGTCTTTTTGATCGCGCTCCCGTTGTCGCTGGGGATCTCGATGGCCAGCGGGTTCCCGCCGGTCGCCGGCATCTTCACCGCCATCATCGGCGGCCTCGTCGTCAGCCTGTTCATGGGCGCGAGGGTCACGATCAAGGGGCCGGCGGCCGGACTCATCGTCATCGCGCTCGGCTGCATCGAGGAGATGAGCCGGGGCGTCGACCCGGTGCTCGGGTATCAGTACGCCCTCGCGGTGATCGTCGCGGCCGGCGTCATCCAGATCATCTTCGGCCTGATCCGCGCCGGCGTCATGGCCGACTTCTTCCCGTCGGCGGCGGTGCACGGCATGCTGGCCGCGATCGGCATTATCATCGCGTCGAAGCAGCTGCACATCATGGTCGGCGTCGACCCGACGGCCAAGACGCCGCTCGGCCAGATCGCCGAGCTGCCGCAGCGGTTCGTCAGCAACAACCCCGAGATCGCGCTGATCGGCCTCCTGAGCCTCGCTATCCTCGTCATCATGCCGCGCCTGCGGCACCCGCTGGTGCGCAAGATCCCGGCGCCGCTGGTGGTCCTGCTGCTCAGCATCCCGCTCGGCATCTACTTCGACCTCGACCACGCCCACAACTACACGTTCGCCGGCCACGAGTACCACCTCGAGCCGACCATGCTGGTCAATCGGCTCGACAACCTGCTCGGGATGATCACGTTCCCCGACTTCTCGAATCTCGGCAACTGGGCCTCGATCAAGTGGATCATCGCCTTCGCGCTGGTCGGCAGCATCGAGTCGGTGGCCAGCGCCAAGGCGGTCGACACGCTCGACCCGCACAAGCGCAAGTCGGACTTCAACCGCGACCTGCTGGCCGTCGGCGTCGGCAACACCGCGGCCGGCATGATCGGCGGCCTGCCGATGATCTCGGAGATCGTGCGCTCCTCGGCCAACATCAACAACGGCGCCAAGACCCGCTGGGCCAACTTCTGGCACGGCGCCTTCCTGCTCGGCTTCGTCGTCCTCGCGCCCGGCCTCATCCACATGATCCCCAAGGCCGCGCTGGCGGCGATGCTGGTGTTCACCGGCTTCCGTCTGGCCCACCCGCGCGAGTTCATCCACACCGCGCAGGTCGGCAAGGACCAGCTGCTGGTCTTCCTGGTCACCATCGGCGTCACCGTCGGCGAGGACCTGCTGCTCGGCATCTTCGCCGGCATCGCCACCAAGCTGCTGCTGCACATCGTCCGCGGCGCCCCGCTCAGCGCGCTGTTCAAGCCCGACCTCGAGATCCGCGACGACGGCGCGAACACGACTCGCATCACCGCCCGCAAGGCCGCGATCTTCAGCAACTACATCGGCCTCAAGCGCGCCATCGATCGCGTGCCCGCGCCGCGCAACGTCGTCGTCGACCTGCAGGCCACGCGGCTCGTCGACCACACGGTGATGGAGCGTCTGCACGAGCTCGCGCGCGACATGGAACACGAGGGACGCGAACTGACAGTCGTGGGTCTCGAAGGCCACAAGCCGGTGTCGGGCAATATGCTCGCTGCGCGAACCCGTGCAGCCTGAACTCGATTTCGGCGAACGGCGCGCGCGCCGTTCGCCGAAAACTTGATTTGCGTCTCGCCGAGGGGTTGCGCCCCCCGATGCTTCCTCCATAGACTGCTAACTCCCTGCAGCAGCCTCTGCGGGGATCTGCAGGGAGACCCATCGATGCGTGACGCAGCGGATAAGCTCTCTCCACGGCCCTTGGCCCAGCGCTTGACGCTGTTTGCCGCGCTCGGCGCCGGCCTCGGTCTCGTCACCTGCGCCGCAGTACCGGCGAAAGAGAATGCGCCGATCGCAATGCAATCGGTGCTCGCCACGGGGGCCGATCTCCCCGCATCGACAATCCCACCGGCGCGCGCGCCGGCCGACGATATCCCACTCGCGATTCCGGTCTCGGCGGATTCCGCGAATGCGCAATCGGGGCCGGTGACCCCCGCGGTCGCGGGCGAACCGTCCGAGATCGAGGACACAGCGGTCGCGGACGCGGACGAGCGGCTGCACGAGGTGTTCTGGACCGCGCACGAGAAAATCTCGCTCGACGCGCTCGCCATCGCCTGGGGCATCAAGGCCGCACAGCTCCGCGAGCTCAACCCCGAAGTCGACCGCGAGGCTCCGATCGCCGAGGGCACCAAGCTGCTGGTCTATCGCCACGACCCCGAGCACCTGCCGCAGTCGATCGGCTCGCCGAACCGCGGCAAGCTGCGCAACGGCATGCCCCTGCCCGAAGGGCCAGGTTGGCGCCTGCGCACCCACCGGCCGCGCACCTACGGCACCACCAACACGATCCACGCGCTGGTCGAGGCCTTCGAGGACTTCACCGAGCTGTACCCGACCGGCCCGAAGATCCGCGTCGGCGAGCTGGCCCGCCGCAGCGGCGGCCGCGTCCCGCCGCACCGCTCGCACCGCTCCGGCCGCGACATCGACATCGGCTACATCTTCCGCGGCATCGACGACGGCGAGCACCGCTGGAAGTACATGAACGTCCGCAACTTCGACGCCGAGAAGAACTGGGCCCTCGTGCAGGAGCTGCTGGAGACCGGCCAGGTCCAGACGATCTACATCGCCAAGAAGCTGCAGAAGCTGCTGCACAAGGAGGCCAAGAAGCACCTCCCGCCCGAGCAGCTGGCCGCGCTGTTCGAGTACCCGAAGACGTCCGAGAGCCCGCACGCGAAGATCCAGCACTGGCGCGGCCACTCCAACCACATGCACGTCCGGTTCCTCTGCGAAGAGGGCAACCGCCGCTGCAGCGCCCGCAGCAAGTGAAATTCTAAAACAAGCGACATGTCCCGAGGAGCAGGCCCGGCGCCGGCTCTTCGGGGCACGTCGACCGCGAGGCGGCCGCCCCGGGCTCGACCTCTGACGAGAACCGGCGCGTTCCGTGGGCGACCCGCCCCGATTGAGAGCGGCGACTGAATCCAGCTCGCGCCGAACCCCCCTGAACTGCCCGACCTCACGCCCCGGCGGCTTGCCCGCGCGGCCCGGCGTTTGCGACGCTGCGGGCGTCATGTCCGGCAAGCCCATCATCGACCTCAGCGACAAGGTAGCGATCGTCACCGGCTCGAGCCGCGGGATCGGGCGGGCGATCGCCGAGCACCTGGCACGCGCCGGGGCGCGGGTGGTGATCTCGAGCCGCAAGCCGACCCCGTGCGACGAGGTCGCCGAGGCGATCCGCGGCGCCGGCGGGCAGGCGATCGCGGTCCCGTGCAACATCTCCGAGAAGGCCCAGGTCGACGCGCTGGTCGACCGCGCTCTGGCCGAGTGGGGCAAGGTCGACGTCCTCGTCTGCAACGCCGCCACCAACCCCTACTTCGGCGCGCTCGAGGGCCTGTCCGACGAGGTCTTCCACAAGATCATGCACAACAACGTGCTGTCCAACCTGTGGCTGGCCAAGCGCGTGGCCCCCGGGATGATCGAGCGGCGCGACGGGGCGATCCTCATGATCTCGAGCATCGGCGGCCTGCGCGGCGACCCGCTGATCGGCGCCTACAACATGTCCAAGGCCGCCGACATGCAGCTCGTGCGCAGCCTCGCCGTCGAGTACGGCCCGCACAACGTCCGCGTCAACGCCATCGCCCCCGGCCTCGTCAAGACCGACTTCGCCCGCGCGCTGTGGCAGAACCCCGACCTCAAAGAGATGGTCGAGCGCCGCACCCCGCTCGGACGGATCGGCGACCCCGACGACATCGCCCCGCTCGCCGCCCTGCTGTGCTCCCCCGCCGGCTCCTTCATCACCGGCCAGGTCCTCGTCGCCGACGGCGGCGTCACCATCGCCGCGGCGTGGTGACGGATCGCCGCCCTCGCGCACAGGTCGCTCGCCACGCGCCCGTTTGTACGTGTGCTCGAGGACGTGTCCGTAAGGCTACCCGCTCGCGTCGGACCCGGGCGCATGGTCGCGCCGAGCCGGCCGCAACCGCGACGATGTCCTCGAGGACATGTCCGTAACGACACTCGGCGCACGATCGCCGCTCGCGTCGAGCCAGTCTCCGAGGCGACCCTGTCCTCGAGGACATGTCCGTGGACCCCGCGCCGCGTCGGGGCGTCTGACCGCCGCTCGCGTCGAGCCAGCCGCCCGCATGCCCGAAAGAACACGTGTCTGCTCGGTCGCTCCGGAGCCGTCCGCCTCCGCGCGGCCGACCTCGCGTCTCCGGCCGGCTGCGATCTGATCTATCCTCGCGGCATGTCCGTCCGTACCGAGCGCAACGGCCCCGTCACCACCGTCATCCTCGCCCGCCCCGAGCGGCGCAACGCGGTCGACGGGCCCACGGCAGAGGCGCTCGAGCGGGCCTTCCGCGAGTTCGACGCCGACCCCGACGCGCGCGTCGCCGTCCTGTTCGGCGAGGGCGGGCACTTCTGCGGCGGCGCCGACCTCAAGGCTCTGGCCAGCGGCGAGTCGAGCAACCAGCTGCACCTCGACGCCCCGGCCGACGCGCTCGGGCGGCCGGCGCCGATGGGGCCCACGCGGCTGCTCCTGCGCAAGCCGGTGATCGCCGCCGTCAGCGGCTACGCGGTCGCGGGTGGCCTCGAGCTGGCGCTCTGGTGCGACCTGCGGGTCGCGGACGACGACGCAGTGTTCGGCGTGTTCTGCCGCCGCTTCGGCGTCCCGCTGATCGACGGCGGCACCGTGCGCCTGCCGCGGCTCGTCGGCATGGGCCGCGCGCTCGACCTGATCCTCACCGGCCGGCCGGTCGAGGCCGACGAGGCGCTGGCGATCGGCCTCGTCAACCGCGTCGTCCCGTCCGGCCGGGCCCGGGCCGCCGCAGAGGCGCTGGCCGCCGAGATCGCCGCCTTCCCGCAGGAGTGCATGCAGGTCGACCGCCGCTCCGCGCACCTGCAATGGGACATGTCCCTCGAGGAAGCCCTGCTCGCCGAGGCCCGCGGCGGCGCCGAGGTGATCGCCCGCGAATCGATCGCCGGGGCGCAGCGCTTCGCCGCCGGCGCCGGTCGCCACGGCGCCCAGTGACTCGCGCCGCGGCCGAAGCCTCTCGATCGTCCCGTCACGGAATCATCACACTTGTCCCTTCGGACATGTTCTTTAAACCGGTCGACGCTGCGGCTCTCAGCCCCCGCGGCTCCGGCGAGCCTGTCGATCTCCGTTCACCGCCGCCGAACGCCGAAAGCCGCTCCGCATGACGCGGTTTCGCGGGCAGTCCTCCTCCCCCCTTTTTTAAAAAGGGGGGCCGCGTTGCTGGCGACGCGCGATCGCCCCTATAGTCGCGGCCGCATGCAACGCCGCGAATTCGTCCTCGGGTCCCCAGCCGTCCTCGCCACCGCCTGCAACAGCGCGCCCGACGAGCTGCCGCCGCCGCCGGCCAAGACCCCGGGCAAGACCACCGCGCCGCTGCCTGCCCCTGCCGCCCCGAGCACTCCCGCCGCCGACCCGCACGCCGGCCACGCCGGCCACGCCGGCCATCCCGCGAGCGACGACGGCACCCTCGCGGTCGCGCTCGAATGCCTCAAGACCGGCGAGGTCTGCGTGCAGCACTGCTTCGTCTTGCTCGGCCAGGGCGACACCAGCATGGCGGCCTGTGCCCGCTCGGCCTA
The DNA here is from genome assembly GCF_026965555.1 of Nannocystis punicea. GTDB lineage: Bacteria > Myxococcota_A > Polyangia > Nannocystales > Nannocystaceae > Nannocystis > Nannocystis punicea. Next base: position 10,879,993 of record NZ_CP114040.1, read on the forward strand.
CGACATGCTCGCAGTCACCCGGGCCTTGCTGGCGCTCGCCGCCGGGCCCTCGGAGCAGCTGGCAGCCCAGGCCCGGGTCGCCCTCGCCGTCGGCGAGCGCTGCGAGGCCGAGTGTCGCAAGCACGAGGCCAAGCACCCCGCCTGTAAGGCCTGCGCCGAGTCGTGCAAGGCCGCCATCACCCGTTACCGGACCCTCATCGGTTGAGGTTGGGGCCGCGCCGGCGGCCGCGGTACCATGCGTGCGTGGATCTCCGCGCCCTCGTCACGCTCGCCCTGTCCCTCGCCCTCACCGCGTGCAGCGACGACGGCGGCGGCGGGCTCACCGGCGACCTGACCTCCGGGACAGATTCTGGCGAACCATCCAGCCCCACCGGCGACGCCTCGACAACAACAACAACAACCACGACCAGCGGGACCACTGGGCCCGATCCGACCACCGGCGGATCGACCTCCGAACCCGGCACCACGAGCGAGCCCGGCACCACCACCGGCGAGCCCGACACGACCTCGACCACCGGCGTCTCCGGCTGCGAAGGCGGCGGGCTCGGGCCCGGCGATCACACGATCATGCTCGAGCACGGCGGGGCGATGCGTTCGGCCATCGTGCACGTCCCGCCCGGCCACGACCCGCAGGCGCCGAGCCCGGTGGTGCTCAACTTCCACGGCTTCACGCAGGACGCCGCCGGCGAGGTGCTGTTCAGCGGCATGAACCCGGTCGCCGACGCCAACGACTTCGTGGTCGTCTACCCCGAGGGCCTCTACAACTCGTGGAACGCCGGCTTCTGCTGCGGCCAGGCGGTCAACAGCGCCGTCGACGACATCGGCTTCGTCCGCGCCCTCGTCGCCCGCCTGCACGAGGAGCTCTGCCTCGACCCCGCGCGCGTCTACGCCGCCGGCATGTCGAACGGCGGCTACATCTCGCATCGCCTGGCCTGCGAGGCCACCGACCTGATCGCCGCCATCGCCCCGGTCTCGGCCACCATCGTCATCGACCCCTGCGCCCCGAGCAGGACCATCCCGGTGATGATGTTCAACGGCACCAGCGACATTCTCGTCCCCTACGACGGCGGCATCTATCAGAGCGCCCCGCAATCGTTCGCCGACTGGGCCCTCTATAATAATTGCACCGACATGCCCGAGGTCACCCAGCAGGTCGGCGGCGTCACCTGCGAGACCTACGACGAGTGCGACGACGGCGTCTCCGTCACCCTGTGCACCATCGAGGGCATGGGCCACTGCTGGCCGGGCAACCCCGTGTGCCCGTTCGGCACCCCCAACGTCGACATCCAGGCCAGCGAAGCCGCCTGGCAATTTTTCAAAAATTACTCACTGCCATGAGGAGCGCGGCCTCGTCGCGCATCACCGCTCGAGCCTTCAGCCGCGGCGGCACAGCTGGTCGACCAGGCGCAGCACCGTCGGCACCCGGTGCGGACCGTGCATCGCCCTCACGTGCGCCGCGGCCTCGTCGTCGGGCATCCCGGTCGCGGTGACGAACAGCGGCCGGCGGCTGTCGCCGCGCAGCACCTCGCGGGCCGGCGCCCCGCGGAACGGGTTCTTGGCCACCCCGATCACGGGCGTCGCCTCGCCGAGCGCCCGGTACAGGTGCGCGCCGAGGCCGGGTCGGTCGGGGCCGAGCCACACGTGGCCGTCGACCACGATCGCCGTCGGCGGCGCCGGGCAGCGGCCCAGCGCCGCCAGCAGGCACGGCAGCTCGCGGGTATAAAACGCCCCCGGCTCGTAGTCGGCGGCCGCCGGGCTCGTCACCGTGTAGCTCTGGAGGACATGTTCTTCGGACCATGTCTCGAAGAGCACGCAGGCAGTGACCGCCGCGTCCGGGCGGTAGTCGACGTCGAGGGCGGCGATCGCCACGCCTCGTCGATACCAGCTCACGGCCGTGGGCGCGAGGGGTCGACCACGTGGACGCGCCGGCTGACCAGGTGCTCCCCTTTTTTGAAGCCGCGGATCCGGTAGACCGAGCGCACTTTCGGGTTCTGCGCCCAGGCCTGGAAGTCCGCGCCCTGCTGCAGGATGTACTCGAAGCCGGCCGGGCGGCCCGGCAGCGTGCGCAGCACCTGCCCGCCCGCGAGCGGCAGCGCCTGCACGTTGGCCCGGAACTCCGGCGTGTACAGGAAGTACTGCTCGATGTTCGACAGGTACAGCAGGCCCACGCGCAGGTTCGCGGCGCGCAGCGCCTCGGCGACCGCGCGGACCGTGCCGGCGCGGGTGAAGTCGCCGCGCAGCGCGATCACCCGGCCCGCGCGCACGAGCCCGGCCACGCGGGCGTACAGCGCCGGGTCCGACAGCAACCACGCCCGCCCCTTGCTCGCCATGTGCCGCTCGAGCTCGGCGAACCGGCGCGCCACCGCCGGGCGCGCGGCCATGAACGTCGCCACCAGCGCCTCGCCGCCGGCCGTCTCGACCAGGGCCAGCGCCTCGGCCTCGCCCGCGGGCGTCCACAACCGCGAGAACTCGGCGGGCCCCTCCGCGGCGGCGAAGAACGCGGCGTAGACCGCGTGCAGCGACACGATCGCCGGGTCGAGGTCGATCAGCACCAGCGCCCGCGCGTCGGCCCAGGCCGCGAGGATGTAACCGGGGTCGGCCGCCACGGCCACGACCACCTCGCCGACATCCTGCACCGCGTCGGCGACGAGATCGAGGTCGCGCTCGTTGGAGGCGAAGTAGTGCAGCCCGTTGGTCAGCGGGCCGGTGTCGACGTCGGCGGCGAGCGAGCGGGCCGCCGCGGCGAAGCCCCCGACCGCGCCCGCATCGGCGCGCGCAGTCGCGGGCAGCAGCGCGAGGACGAACAGGGCCGAGAGGAGGCGACGCACCGCGGCTCTACGCCCGACCGCGCGCCGCGATTCCACCGCTGCGAGGTCGACTCAGCCGTGGAAGCCGGTGCCGTCCCAGCGGTGGGCCGGGTCGGGGTAGAACAGCGCGCCGCCGGTGTCGCGGTACTCCTGGCAGATCAGCACCAGCCACCCGCCGGGCACGCGGGTCCGATAGGTCTCGATGTTGTTGCTCGCGGTGAGGCGCTCCCACACCACCTGGGGGCGCTTCATCCCGCGCTCGGTCCAGTAGGCCTCGCTGTTGGGGTCGCCTTCGGTCTCGTAGCCGCCCTCGTCTTCGCCCCGCATCATGTTGCTGATCGCCATGGCAGGGCGATGGTGACATAGCCCGTGAGAGGCGACCAGGGGGCCCGGACCATTGTCGCGTCCGCCTGCCTTTGGCAATCTCGAGGGCCCCCCGTGCAGAAGGACGCTCCGGCGGACGCCCATGACGGCGACTCCTTCGCCGCGCAGTTCGCCGCGGCCGAGCCCCCGCGGCCGCGCGAGGCGCCGGCCGAGCACACGCGCGCCCGCCTGGCGGCCCAGCTCTTCGGCGCCGCGCTGCGGGTGACGCCGCTGGGGCGCTACACCGTGCTCCGAGAGATCGGGCACGGCGCGATGGGCGTGGTGCACGAGGGCCGCGGCCCCGGCGACCAGCAGGTCGCGCTCAAGACGCTGCGCCGGCCCGACCCCGCGGCGATCGCCCGGCTCAAGAAGGAGTTCCGCAACGTCGTCGACGTCGGCCACGCCAACCTCGCCGCCGTCTACGAGCTCGCCCTCGATCAGGCGCGCGGCGAGTGGTACATCGTCATGGAATATGTCCCCGGGGACAGCTGGCTGGCGCACCTGCGGCCGGGCGGCGAGCGGGCCCCGGAGGCGGCGATCCGCGGCGCTCTCGGTCAGCTCGCCTCCGGCGTCTACGCGCTGCACCGCGCCGGCCTGCTGCACCGCGACCTCAAGCCGTCGAACGTGCTCGTCACCCGCGAGGGCCGGGTCAAGATCGTCGACTTCGGCCTCGCGCGGCTGGCCGACGGCCGCCACGAGGGCCTGGCCGGGACCGCCGGCTACCTCGCGCCCGAGCTGCTGGCCGGCGCCCCGCCGTCGCCGGCCAGCGACTGGTTCGCCGTCGGCGTGATGCTCTACGAGGCGCTCGCCGGCCGGCGCCCGCGCTTCCCGCCCGGCCCGACCCCGGTCGACGGCGCGCCGGCCGACCTGCTCGCGCTGTGCCGCGACCTCCTGGTCGAGGACCCCGACGCGCGCCCGAGCGGCCGCGACCTGCTGCTGCGCCTCGGCCTCGCCGCCCCGCCCGCGCCCTCGCCGGTGTTCGTCGGCCGCGAAGACGAGCTGGCGGTGTGCGCCCGCGCCAGCGAGCGCGCGCCGGCGCTGCTGCTGCTGGTCGGCCCGTCGGGGGCCGGCAAGTCGGCGCTGCTCGCCCGCCTCGTCGCCGACCTCCGCGACCGCCGCGGCGCCCTGGTCCTCCACGGCCGCTGCTACGCCGGCGAGTCGGTCCCGTACAAGGCGCTCGACGGCGTGGTCGAGGCGCTGGCCCAGCACCTCGAGACATGTTCTCCAAGACATGTCTTTACACTCATGTCCGAAGAAGCAGCAGACCTGCGGCGCGTGTTCCCGGCGCTGCAGCGGGTGGTCGGGGCCGTGGCCGGCGGCGAGGCGGCCGACGCCGCGCCGCGCGAGACCCGGCGGCGGGCGGTCGCGGCGCTGCGCCGGCTGCTGGGCGAGCTGGCCGGGGCGCGGCCGATCGTCCTGGCGATCGACGACCTCCAGTGGGGCGACGCCGACTCGGCGCGGCTGCTCGGCGAGCTGCTGGCCCCGCCCGACCCGCCGGCGATCATCGTCGCCGCCAGCGTGCGCAGCGACGTCCGCCCCGGCTCGCCGTTCTTCGCCGAGCTCGACGCCGCCCCCCTGGCCTGCCCGATCCACGAGGTCGAGCTCGCCCCGCTCGGGCCCGCCGACGCCGAGCGCCTGGCCGCCACCATCCTGGCCGAAGGACCAGATCGCGGCGACGACCCGGGCCTGCGCCAGCGCCTCGCCGCCGCCATCGCCCGCGAGTCGCAGGGCAACCCGCTGTTCATCGAGGCCATGGCCCAGCGACAGGGCGGCGAGGCCGGCGACGTCGCCACCTCGCTCGACGGCGCCCTGCAGGCCGAGGTCGCCGCGCTCGAGCCCGGCGAGCGGCTCGCGCTCGAGCGCCTCGCGGTCGCCGGCCGCCCGCTGCGCCGCGACCTCGCCCTGCGCCACAGCCCGGGCGCCGCGGCCGCGCGCGTGCTCGACGGCGCCGCTCTGGCGGTCCTCGGCGCGCGCCGGCTGGTCCGCCCGTGCGGCGAGGGCGACAGCGTCGAGACCTACCACGACCGCGTGCGCGAGGTCGTGCTGCAGCGCCTCGGCGCCGACGACCGCCGCGGCCATCACCGCGCCCTCGCCCTCGCCCTCGCCGCCGCGCCCGACCCCGACCCCGACGAGCTCGTGCTCCACTTCCACGGCGCCGACGACCTGGCCGCGGCCGGCCGCTGGGCCCTGCGCGCCGCCGAGCGGGCCGCGGCCGCCCTCGCCTTCACCAAGGCCGCCGGCCTGTACGAGAAGGCCCTGTCCTGGGGGACATATCCTCCTGAACATGTCCTGAAATACACCCTCGCCCGCGCCGACGCCCTCGTCCACGCCGGCCGCTGCGCCGAGGCGGCGCCCGTCTACCTCACCGCCGCCGCGCTGGCGCCGGACCGCCTGCAGGAGCTCGAGCTGCGCGGCCGCGCCGTCGAGCAGTACCTCGTGTCCGGGCGCGTCGACGCCGGCCTGCGGGTGCTCGGGCCGCTGGCGCACGAGCTCGGCCTGCCGTTCCCGGCCACCAGCGCCGGCACCACGGTGCGCTTGGTCGGCGAGCTCGCGCGCCTGGCGATCGCGCGCCGCCGGGCCCCGCGTGAGCCGGTGGCGGCCGCGGACGTCGACGCCGCGCTGCGCCTGCGCATCGACCTGTGCTGGTCGGCCGGCAAGGGCCTCGGCTTCATCGACCCGATCCGCGCCGCCGCGATCTCGGCCCAGGGCCTGCGCCTCGCCCTCGCCAGCGGCGAGCCGCGGCGGATCGCCCGCGCGGCCGCCTACTTCACGATCGTCGACATCAACGCCCCCGACCCGCGCCGGGCCAGCGCCGCCGCCCGCGAGCTGGCCCTCGCCCGCGGCCTCGCCACCCGCCTCGCCGAGCCCCACCTCACCGGCCTCACCACGATCCTCACCGGCGTCGCCGCCCTCAACAACGGCCAGTGGCGGCGCGCCCTCGCCGGCGTCGAGGCCGGCGCCGACCTCCTGCGCGCCCGCTGCGTCGCCGTCCACTGGGAGCGGGCGATCGCCCACGCCATGGCGATGCACGCCCTGCTCATGCTCGGCGACTTCGCCGGCCTGCGCGCCCGCGCCGAGACCTGGCAGCACGAGGCCGAGGACATCGGCGACCGCTTCGCCCTCGTGGTCGCGATCCTCTACACCGCCCACGCCGCCCTGGCCGCCGGCGATCCCGGCGGCGCGCGAGCGGCTGTCCGCAAGGCCCTGTCCTTGTGGCCATACGAGGGCTTCTCGTTCCAGCACTGGCTCGCGCTCGGGGTCGAGGTCGGCTGCGACCTCTACGACGGCCGCGGCCGCGACGCCTGGGCGCGGGTCGAGCGGGCCTGGCCGGCGCTGGTGCGCTCGCAGCTGATGCGCATGCAGATCCCCCGGATCGACGCTCACCGCCTGCGCGCCAGCGCAGCCGTGGCCGCCGCCCGGGCCGGCCAGCGCGGGCTCGTCCGGGCCGCCGCCGCCGACGCCGCCGCCCTCGCCCGCGAGCGCATCGAGCTGGCCCACGCCGCCGAGGACCTCATCCGCGCCCAAATCGCCGTCCTCCGCGGCCGCCCCGCCGCCGACCTGCTGCAACGCGCCGCCGACCGCTTCACCGGCGGCAACATGCCCGCCCTCGCCGCCGCCGTCCGCCACGGCCTCGACCGCCTCGCCGGCCGCCCCGCCCTCGCCGCCGAGCTCGCCCTCGCCAGCTGCGGCGTGCGCGACCCGACCCGCTGGTCGGCCACGATCGCGCCTGTCCTTTACGACCTGGCCTCGTGAGCATGTCCTGATCGTCAGGCGACCTGCCGGCCTACGCGATCCACCACTGTCGCGCCTCGCGCCAAGCGTGACCTGTCCTTTCAGCCACCTCGACGCATCACGCTCGCCGCGCCGCCGTCTCTCTCGCGGCGCCCGACCTGTCCTTTACGACCTGTCCTCTTGCACTTCCCAGGCCGAGCTCGGCAGCGCCGCGACCCACCGATCGAGGTCGAGGTCGACCGCCGGCAGCTCGGCGAGCGCGTCGCCGGCCGCGAGCTCGGCCATGTGGCGGCGCAGCTGCGTCTTGGCGGTCTGCAGCTTGCCCTTGACCGAGCCGAGGCTGACGCCCAGCGCGGTCGCCAGCTCGCTGTGGCTCATGCGCTCCCAGTAGTGGAGCTCGAGCAAGATCTGCAGGTCGAGGGGGATCCGCCGCAGCGCCGCGGCCAGGAGGCGCGCCGCCACCGCCTCGTCGACCAGCCGGCTCGGGCTCGGTCCGAGGTCCTCGAGCGACGTGTGCACCGCGTCGAAGCGCTCGTGCAGGTGCTTCCGGTAGTGCGCGTAGAGCACATTGCGCGCGGTGCCGAAGAGGTACGCGCGCACGCTCGTCGTCGACTCCCCGGCGATCCGGTCGCGCCCCTCCACGCACGCGAGCATCGTCTGCTGGATCAGGTCTTCGACGTCGCGTGACACCTTGCCCGCGAAGAAGCGGTAGAGCCCGTCGAAGTGGCGTTCGAACAATGCGTTGCCGGCCGCGAGGTCGCCCCCTCGCCACCGCCTCAGCAGCTCGTGCTCGTCGTCCACTGCGCACATCGTAGCCGCCTCGTCGTCCCGCGTGCCACATCCGAGGAACCTGCAGGCGCAGGCCCGCAAAGCCCCTGCGCGAGGCAACGACATGGCCGGAAGGCCATGGCAGAACGGTCACGCGTGAACCCCGCTAGAGCTCGCTGGACTGCAGATGTCCGCGCTGTTATGGCGCATGAACGCGATTATTTTCAGAAAGACAGATCCCTGAGCACGTGGCCATCACTACTAAGGCAACGACTGGACGGCCCCCATGCCCCCCATCAAGCCCCCACGCACCCTTGCAGACGCCTCACCTCCGCGCGAGGTGTCTGCACCGGAGCTGTCGTCACGGACCTCGCCCCCCGAGTCCGACCCACTCCGTCAGCTCTTCCGTCGCCACGCGAACCACTTTTCGAGCGTCCGCGCCCGCCAGATCCAGCATCGCCTGCGCGACCGTCTGTTCCGCGAAGTTCCGGGCGAGCCCGAGACCCCCTGAGTACGCCCGACGGCCACGTCTGCGGAACCCCCTCCGCTGCACACGCCTGCACATGACCTCGCTCGTGTCCTCGCAGCGCCGGTGACGTGCGACCTTCTGTCGCACCACGCCTCGCGCCGCTGCCGGAGCACGCGCGCTCTCCGTGCTCCTCGCCACGTCGGCGACGCATCACCGCAGCGCTCGCACGAGCCGTAGCCGACGCGGCGTCCGTCGCCAGCGCACTCCGGCGAACGGACGCTCGCACGATGCACGTCGCCGATGCGACCTCCGGTTGCCAGCACGACGCATCGGCAAGCGGACCCGACTCGCACCATTCATCGCCGACCACCGCGGCCGAAGGCTAGCGCGTCGCGTCGGCAAGCCGATGCACTCGCACGAGCCGTCGACCGGCCGTGGCCGACACACCGCATCGACACAAGCGCTCGCACGAACCTTCGCCGACGCTGATACGCCGCGTCGATGACCGGACCCTCTCGCACGCGGCTTCGCCGACCCGGCCGCGTCAGCAGACGGACCGACTCGCACAATGCGCGTCGCCGCCGCGTCACCGCCACGTGGGCGAACGCGGCGTGCTCCTCGCTCCCGTGACGCGTCAGCGCCGGCGGTCGCGCGCCGCGGCGATCGCCTCGTGCACCATCACGTCGTGCTCGGCCGGGTCGGCCCAGCGCTTCTGACCGGCCTCGGGCAGCAGCTCGATCGGGTCGAAGTACAGGTAGTGCGCCTCGGCGTTGACGTTGGGGCTGCGGTACACGCTGATGCCCGTCTCGCGGTTGTAGTGCTCGAACGAGTGACAGTCGCGCTTGCCGCCGCCGCCGGGCGCGTCGACCACGAAGGTCGGCGTGTTGAAGCCGGCGGTCAGGCCGCGGACCTGCTTCTCGAGCTCGATCGCGGTGTCGACGGTGGTGCGCAGGTCCTCGACGCCCTTCACCAGGTCGTGCACGTACACGTAGTACGCGTGGACGTTCAGGTAGCTCATGCGCTTGATCAGCAGCCGCATCGCCTCGGGCGTGTCGTTGACGCCGCGCTGCAGCACCGACTGGTTGCGCACGAACACCCCGGCCGCGAACAGCCGGTTCATCGCCCGCTGGGTAATCTCCGTCAGCTCGGACGGATGGTTGAAGTGGGTGTGCAGCACCACTTCCTTGTGCATCTTGCGCCCGCGCTCGACCACGCCGACCAGCGCCGAGAACCACGCGTCGTCGGTGAGGATCTTCTGCGGCATCACGGCCGGACCCTTGGTGGCGAAGCGCATGCGCCGGATGTTCGGCATGTCCAGCAGGCGGTTGCCGATCGCCTCGATGTGCTCGGCCCGCAGGTTGTACGCGTCGCCGCCGCTGATGACGATGTCCTCGAGCTCCGGCCGCGAAGCCACGTACGCGAAGGCCCGCTCCCACCGGTCCTGCGTCGGCCGCAGGTGCACCTTCTCGACCTGGTCGGTGTCGATGCCGACGGCGTAGCTGCGGGTACAGAACCGGCAATAGACCGGGCAGGTGTCGAGCGCCAGGAACAGCGCCTTGTCGGGGTAGCGGTGGGTCAGCCCCGGCACCGGCGCGTCGGCCTGCTCGTGCAGCGAGTCGAGGTCGAGCTTGGGATGGTCGGGCCGGAGGCGCGAGCCCAGCGGGATGAACTGCCGCCGCAGCGGGTCGGCCACCGGATTGGACCAGTCGATGAGGCTCAGCAGATACGGCGACACCCGCAGGCTCATCGGCGAGCGGTGGAACCCGTCGCGCACGTCGGCGATGAACTCCGGCGCGACCAGCTCTTGCACCGCCTCGAGCAGCTTGTCGGGCCGCGTGATGGTGTGCTTGGCCTGCCACTTGTGGTCGAGGAAAGTGGCCTCGTCGATGTCGCGATACGCGGGGATCTTGCGCCAAAAATCGCCGCCGAGCAGCTGCCTGTGGACGAGCGTGGCCGGGTCCACCGGCGGTTTGAGTGCCGGCACCGGCTCGCCGCCGGAAGCCGCCGTGGTGGTCGTCACCACGGGCAATTTGATCGGGCTCGTCACGCTGCTCTCCATAGCGGACAAGGTGTAGTCGAAAACCTCGCTCGCGGGCACACAGGCGCGGATCTTCGCCGCAATCGCGCCCAACTCGCGGCCCTCGCTGCGACCTTCGACACGCGCGAGGCCCCCGCACACCTGTCCACAAGCGCAACGCCGCACACGCCGGGATCTACCTCACAAGTGCGCCGCCTGCGTGGAATCAGCAACCTCTGCGCATATGCGTGGACCGATGAAATCGACCTGCAGGCCGCCGCCCGGCGGACTTGAGAACACCAGCTCGAGGTCGTGCAGCGCGGCGACGCGGGCCGCGATGTGCAGCCCGAGCCCCTGGCCGTCGGGCGCCCGCGTGCGCGCGGCGTCGCTGCGGAACCCTCGTTCGACCAGCCGCGCCAGCTCGTCCGCCGCCACGCCCGGCCCGTCGTCGACCACCCGCAAGCGGAACCTGTCGTCCGCGAGAGCTTCGAGCAGCACCGCCACGTGCCCGCCCGCGCGGTTGTGACGGATGGCGTTGTAGACCACGTTGCTGACCGCCTGCTCGAGCAATGTGACATCGGCATCGACGTGCAGCGGCGACTCGGGCACCGCGCCGTCCAGCTCGACCCGCAGCCGCCGCGCGATCGGCCGGTGCCGCGCCAGCACCCGCTCCACCAGCACGCCCATCGCCACCGGCTCGCGGTGCAGCCGCGGGGCGTCGGCGTCGATCTTGGCCATGATCGCCAGGTTGTGCACGATCGCCGCGATGTAGTGCGCCTCTCCCATCGCCGCCACCAGCGCCCCGCGATCGACCGCCGACCCCGCGCTCGCGCCCTCGAGCAGCTCGCTCAGGTGCCCCTGCAACACCGTCAGCGGGATCATCACGTCGTGCGTGGTGTTGGCCAAGAACTCGCGCAGCGCGGCCTCGCGGCGATCCTTGGCGGTCAGCTGGGCCCGCACCTCCTGGCCCGCGGCCTCGAAGGCGCGCGCGAGCTGACCGACCTCGTCATCGCCGTCGATCGGCACCGCGCTCGCGTAACCCGCCGACGCCGAGCGCCGCACCGCCTCCGTGAGGCGGCGGATCCGTCCGACCACCGGACCCATCGCCAGCAGCACCGCGGCGAACAGCGCCACCAGCGGCGCCAGCCAGATCCGCGTCGGCGGCAGCACCGCCCCGAGCCAGCCGGGCACAGTGTTGCCCTGCGCCAGCACCAGCGCGCACGGCCCCGACCCCCACGGCATGCGCATCAGGACCTCGACCTCCGCGCTCATCCACGAGCGCGCCCACGACTGCGGCCAAGACTGCGGCCAGGTCGCGACCTCGGAGGTCGCGATCGCCGCCGCCAGCGGCTCCGCCACCGCCGGCGCCGCCGGGTTCGCCGACCTCAGCTGCGCGTCGTAAGCAAAGAGCACCGCCGGCCGCCCCCGCGGCCGCCCGTCGTCCAGCGGCGGCGGCGGTCGCCCGCGCGGTTGCCCGTCGTTCAGCGGCGGAGGCGGCCGCCCTCGCGGTTCACCGGGTCCCGTGAGCTTCTCCGGCCCCTCGCTCTGCTTCGAGTCGCGACCTCGCAAGGGCTCGGCCTCACGACCTCGCAAGTCGCTCTCGGCTCCACGACCTCGCAAGTCACCCGCCTCGCCCTGCGCCGCCGCACGACCTCGCAGGTCTCCCGCCTCGCGCGACCCCTCCTCACGACCTCGCAAGTCCTCCCCCGCCCGCGACGGAGGCCCATGCCCCGGCGGCAGCTCGCCGCCCCAGCCAGCAGGATCTGCCTCGCAGCGGTCGCGCCCGCCGGGCTCCTGCATGCGCGCCAGCGTGTAGCCGACGAGGGCCTCCTCGGCGGCGCGGTGACGGGCCACCGCGTCGAACAGCACCAGCACGACGACCATCGGGATGGTCACCGCGATCGTCGTCAGCGCCAGGCGCAGCCGCAGCTTCACGGCGACGGCTCCGCGCGCAGGCGATAGCCGATGCCCCACACCGTCTCGATGCACTCCTCGGGCGCCAGCTTCTTGCGCAGCCGCGACGCGTGGACGTCGAGCGTGCGCTCGCTGCCCTCGCGCTCGGGGCCCAGCACCTGCTCGGCCAGCCACGCGCGGGTCACCGCCGCTCCCGGACGGCGGGCCAGCGCCGCCAGGAAGTCGAATTCGACCCGCGTCAATTCGACCGCCCGCCCGCGCACCTGCACCACGCGGCGCGCCCGGTCGATCGACAGCGCCCCGACCGTCAGCGTGTCCTCGCGCTGCAGCGCCGGCCGGCGCAGGCGCGCCCGCACCCGCTCGACCAGCTCCTCCGGCCAGAACGGCTTGGTCATGTAGTCGTCGGCCCCGAGCTTGAGCGCGCCGACCTTGTCCATCGTGTCGGCGCGGGCGCTGAGCACCAGCACCGGCACGTCGGAGCGGGCTCGCAGGTCGCGGAGGATGTCGAGCCCGTGCGCGCCCGGCAGCATCAGGTCGAGGATCACCAGCGCCAGCCCGGCCGCCTCCTCCGGCGCGAGGGTCCGCCCCTCCGTCCACCACGTCGGCTCGTAGCCCGCGCGGCGCAGGTGCAGCACGATCTGGCGCCCCAGTTCGTGATCGTCCTCGATGACCAGCACGCGCTCCGCCACGCCTCAGTGATTCTCGATCCGCCCGCCGCGCGCAACGCCGCCCCACGTGAGCCGCCTGCACGACTCCAGTTGGTGATCGCCCGCGCTCTGCAATATTTGCTTAAGATCCCTCGCCCACCCTTTGTGACGAGGGAGCGAACACCATGACAGCGCAATCCATCCATCGACGTCCCACGCGGCGCGAATTCGCGCTAGGCGCCCTCGGCGGCGCTGCTGCAGCGGTCCTGGTCGCCTGCGGTGACTCGAGCGCCGGCGACACCGACACCACCACCGGCACCACCGGCGACGACACCACCGGCGGCACCACCGACCCGACCACCGGCACCACCACCTCGTCGTCCACCGACCCGACTTCGACCGGCGACCCGACCTCGACCACCGGCACCACCGACGACGACACCGGCGACACCACCGGCGCCGCCTGCGGCGAGGCGGCCGCGTGGGCCACCGGCGGCACCGCGGCGATGACGATGAAGCACTGCTACCCCGACCCGTTCGCCGGCGGCGTCCGCGAGTGCCTGCTGATGTGCGAGACCACCGAGGGCCCGTGCACCGCCGACACGATCGAGCGCCAGGACGTGAGCGAGGGCTTCTCGGGCCTGCCGGTCCGCCTCGCGCTGCTCGTGGTGGCCGCCGACACGTGCGCGCCGCTGGCGAACGCGAAGGTGGAGATCTGGCACACGCAGCGCACGGGCGTGTACTCGGGCGTGACGCCGAGCGGGGCCTTCTGCTACGGCGACGACCCCGACGCCGAGAACTACCTCTACTTCCGCGGCACGCAGACGACCGGCGCCGACGGCCGCGTCGACTTCGATACCTGCTTCCCCGGCTGGTACAACGGCCGCGCGATCCACATCCATTTCCGCGTGTACATCGACGACACCCTGCACGCCACCTCGCAGCTGTTCTTCGCCGACGCGCTCAACGAGGAGGTCTTCGCCGACCACCCCGAGTACAGCGAGTTCGGTCAGCCGAACACCACCAACACGACCGACAACATCATCGGCGGCGAGAGCGACATGACCAACTATCTCCTCACCACCGCCCGCATGCCCGACGGCGCCATGCTCGCGTCGAAGGTCATCGCCATCCGCTCCTCGCTCGACCAGCCCACCTGCCAGACCCAGGGCGGCGGCGGCGGCGGCATGCCTCCGCCGCCGATGCCCTGATCCTCGCGTCGCCTCGGCCTCACCGCGAACGCTCGCGGAGTGACGCGACCCAATCACTCCCCGAGCGCGACCGGATGCACTTCCGTCGCCCCGGCACGGCCTCGCAAACCTCGCCACCGGCGAGGCCCGTCGCGCCAGAGTTCGCCTCCTCGCTCGCGCTCCCTTCGCGCGAAGCGACCTCGCGTATCTCAGTCCAAGCTCGCGTCATGCTCGCGCCGACACGACCTCGCGTACCTCGACGCGAGCTCACTGACTCATCGCTCGCCGCACTTCGACCTCGCTTCATGCTCGCCGACGCGACCTCGCCTACCTCGCCGCTCTCACTGACTCATCGCTCGTCGCACTTCGACCTCGCTTCATGCTCGCCGACGCGACCTCGCCTACCTCGACGCGAGCTCACTGACTCATCGCTCGCCGACGCGACCTCGCCACAGCTCATCGCTCGCCGCGCCTCGAACCGCGACGCGATCTCGCCGGCTCGACGCACACCGCCTTGCGAGATCGCCTCCAGCTCGCACCGCTCGCGCGACCTCGCCGCGCGCTCCGGCCTCCCGCCGCATCACCGCTCGCGCGATCGCCGACCGGCCCGATCTGCCGTTCGCGTCGCTCCGGCCGGCCCGCCGTCGAAGCGCGGGCCCGCTCGCGCTACACTGGCCGGCCAGTGACGGCCAACCCCAGTGAGGACGTGCTCGACGGCGCAGCCCTGCGCCGCGCCGTCGACATGCTCGCGGGCAGCCCCGTGCTCGGCGTCGCCGTCGTCCTCGCCGCGCCGCACCCCGACCTCCCGCGCGAGTCGGCCAGCGATCCGCGGCGCGTCCGCGTCGACCTGCTCGCGCTCTCCGCCGGCGGTCGCACCTTCGTCGTCCACTGCAACTGCTTCTCGCCCTCCGACCTGCGCCAGCTCGTCCCCGTCCTCGCCGGCCCGCACGCGCCGTACGTCGTCTTCCCCGACGCCCACTTCCACCTCACCGCCCTCGCCGGCCTCGGCCTGCCGGTCGCGCGGGTCGGCTGCACGCGGACCGCCGCCACCTTGCTCGCCGAGGGGGTCGTCGCCCGCCACGACGAGCTCGAGATCGCCGCTCTGGCCGGCCGCCACCTCGGCGTCGCCCTGCCCGGCGAATGGCTCTCGGGACAGGTCCTTCCGGCCTGGTCGCGCCTCGAGGTCGTGGCCGCCGCCGCCGCCGCCGCGCCCGCCCTGCTCCGCGTCCTCACCCCCGAGCTGCGGGCCCACGGCCTGTCCCGCGCCTACGAGCTCGAGTGCAAGCTCCTGCCCGCGGTCGTCGCCATGGAGTCCGCCGGCGTCCCCGTCGACGGCCCGCGCTGGGGCATCATCGCCGACGGCTGGCGCGCCGAGCTGCAGGTCACCGACGCGCCCGAGCGCAAGGCCCAGCTGGAGAAGTTGATCTCGACCTACGCCCACTGGCCGCGCGAGCACCTCGGCGACGACGGCCGCATGCGCACGCACCTGCACCCGCTGGCCACCGACTCCGGGCGGTTCGCCTGCAGCCAGCCCAACCTGCAGCAGGTGCCCTCGGAGCACACCGCCCCGGGCCTGCGCTCGTGCTTCCGCGCCGAGCCGGGCCACGTGCTGGTGGTCGCCGACTACGCGCAGATCGAGCTGCGGGTGGCGGCCCATCTGGCGCCGTGCGCGGCCATGCGGGAGGTGTTCCACGCCGGCCGCGACCCGCACCGCGCGACCGCGGCGACCCTCGCGCGCAAGCCCGAGGTCGAGGTCACCGCCCACGAGCGCAAGCTCGCCAAGGCCGTCAACTTCGGCTTTTTGTTCGGCATGGGCGCGCGGCGCTTCCAGGAGTACGCCGAGGGCAACTACGGCCTCGTCCTCGACCTCGCCGCCGCCGAGCGCGCCCGCGAGGCCTTCTTCGCCACCTTCCCCGGCGTCGCCGCCTGGCACCGCAAGGTCTCGGCCCTGCAGCCCCGCAGCGCCCGCGAAGATCTCACCGTCCGCACCGTCCTCGGCCGGCGCAAGCGCTTCCTCGCCGGCAAGTTCAGCTTCAACGCCGCCCTCAACATCCCCGTGCAGGGCACCGCCGCCGAGGGCTTCAAAAAGGCCATGACGGCCCTGCATCCGGCCCTCGCCGAGCTCGGCGGCCGGGGGATCCTCTGCGTCCACGACGAGTACCTGGCCGAGGTCCCGGAGGAGCACGGCGAGGCGGCCCGGGCGCTGGTCCAGCGGGTCATGCAGGAGGCCATGGCCGAGGTCGTCCCCTCGGTCCCGATCGTCGTCGACAGCCGGGTCGCCCGTCACTGGGCCGAGTGATTCCTCCCGACCAATCGGCTGCGTCCGCTCGACGCCGCGAAACCTCACGCCCCTTCTTCGGTTCCAAGCACGCCAGCACCCACGCGGAGCCCATTCATGCAACAGACCCTGTCTCGCCGCTCGTTCGCGGCTATCTCGACCCTCGGCCTCGGGCTCCCGGGCTTGCTCGGCGGCTGCCGAGGGACCACAAAAGCCGGGAGCACCACCATGATCCCCGGTGAAAACGCCCCCCTCGCCGACCACCTCGGGTGGTTCTCCGTCGACAAGCCCACGATCGCGCGCGTCATGAGCGAACTGACGGCGCGCGGCGCCGACGCTGCCGACCTCTACTTCCAGTACAGCCGCGACAACTCGATCACGATGGAGGACGGCATCATCAGCCGGGCCAGCTCCTCGATCGACCAGGGCGTCGGCCTGCGGGTGGTGGTCGGCGACCAGACCGGCTACGCGTTCACCGAGGACCTCTCGCTCGAGGCGATGCTGGCGGCGGCGCGCACGGCGGCGGGCATCGCCCACGGCGGCGCGGCGCACGCCCCGGTCGAGTTCAAGCAGCGCTCGCGGCCGACCAACTTCTACACGCTCAGCCAGCCGTGGGCCGAGGTGCAGACGGTGCAGAAGCTGCCGCGCATCGAGCACCTGGCCGCGCTGGCGCGCAAGGGCGACCCGTCGATCCACAAGGTCACGGTCAGCTGGGCCGACGGCGAGGAGCTGGTGCTCATCGCCGACATGCACGGCAACATCCACACCGACATCCGGCCGATGACGCGGCTGTGGTGCATGCTCACCGCCAAGAAGGGCGAGGTCACCCAGAGCAACAGCGCCAACCTGGCCGGGCGCCACGGCTTCGACTGGTACACCGACGACCGGCTCGAGTTCCTGGCCAAGGAGGCGGTGTCGCGGACGATGGTGCTGTTCGACGCCAAGCGCCCGCCCGCCGGCGAGATGCCGGTGGTGCTGGCGGCCGGCGCCAGCGGCATCCTCCTGCACGAGGCCATCGGCCACGGCATGGAGGCCGACTTCAACCGCAAGAACACCAGCATCTACGCCAGCATGATCGGCAAGAAGGTGGCGCCCGACTTCGTCACCATCGTCGACGACGCCACCCAGTCCGGCGAGCGCGGCGCGCTCAACGTCGACGACGAGGGCAACCCGGTCGAGAAGACGGTCCTGGTCGACCACGGCGTGATGGCGTCGTACCTGCACGACAGCATCAGCGCCAAGCACTACAAGGTGAAGGCGACCGGCTCGGGCCGGCGCGAGTCGTTCCGCCACTCGCCGATGCCGCGCATGCGCAGCACGTACATGGAGAACGGCCCGCACACGCGCGAGGAGATCATCGCCTCGGTCAAGAAGGGCATCATCGCCGAGACCTTCACCAACGGTCAGGTCCAGATCGGCGCCGGCGACTTCACCTTCTACATCAAGAACGGCTGGCTCATCGAGGACGGCAAGATCACCGCCCCGATCAAGGACATCAACATCATCGGCAACGGCCCCGAGGCGCTGCGCAACGTCACCATGGTGGGCAACGACTGCAAGCTCGACTTCGGCGGCTGGACCTGCGGCAAGGACGGCCAGAGCGTGCCGGTCTCGCAGGGCCTGCCCACCACCCTGGTCTCGAAGATGACCGTCGGAGGCGAGAATGTCTGACCTACTTCAGAGCGCCAAGACCGCCGTCGACCTGGCCAAAAAGGCAGGCGCCCAGGACGCCTGGGCCGCCATCTCGCGCGACCGCTCGGTCTCCCTCGTGTACCGCGACGGCAAGGTCGAGAAGGTCGAGGAGAGCACCTCCCGCGGCCTCGGCATCAGCCTCTACGTCGACGGCCGCTACTCGTCGCACAGCACCACCGACCTGCGGCCCGACCGCCTGGCCGGCTTCATCAAGGAGGCGGTCGCGCTGACCCGCGTGCTGCAGCCCGACCCCTACCGCGTGATCCCCGACCCCGCGCTGTTCAAGGGCCGCCCCACCGTCGACCTCGAGCGCGTCGACCCGAGCGTCGCCAAGCTGACCCGCGAGCAGCGCGAGGCCTGGTGCGCCGAGATGGACGCCAAGGCCCACTCCGACTCGCGCGTCATCTCGGCCGAGAGCAACCTGTTCAGCGGCGAGTCGCAGGGAGCCGCCGCCAGCAGCAACGGCTTCGACGGCGTCTGGGACGGCAGCTACGTCGGCTACGCCTGCACCGCCACGGTGCGCGAGGGCGAGGACAAGCGCCCCGAGGGCTCGGCCCACGCGGTCGGCCGCTTCCTGACCGGCCTGCCGGAGCCGGCGGCCATCGCCGCGCTGGCGCTGCAGCGGGCGATCGACCGCCTCGGCAGCGCCAAGGGCCCGACGGTGCGCACGACGATGGTGGTCGACCCGGAGGCCGCGGTCTCGCTGATCTCGCGCGCCCTGTCGCCGCTGTCGGCCGCGTCGATCCAGCAGGGCCGCTCCTACCTGGCCGGAAAGCAAGGTCAGAAGGTGTTCGGCGACAAGCTGACGATCACCGACGACCCGCTGCTGCCGCGCGGCCTCAGCTCGCGCCACTTCGACGGCGAGGGCATCTCGGCCAAGCGCATGCCGCTCATCGAGGCCGGCGTGGTCCGCAACTACTACGTCGACACCTACTACGGCAAAAAGCTCGGCTGGGCCCCGACCACCGGCTCGGCCAGCAACCGCGTGCTCGGCCTCGGCGACAAGCCGCTCGCCGCCCTCATCGCCGACGTCCAGGACGGCATCTACGTCACCTCCTGGCTCGGCGGCAACAGCGACGCGACCACCGGCGACTTCTCGCTCGGCCTCCGCGGCCACCAGATCAAGGGCGGCAAGATCGGCGCGCCCATCGGCGAGATGAACGTCACCGGCAACCTCGCCGCCCTGTTCGCCAAGCTCGCCGTCGTCGGCAACGACCCCTACCCGTTCTCCAGCCTGCGCGCCCCCACCCTCGTGTTCGAGGACGTGCAGTTCAGCGGGACATGACCCGAAGGACCTGTCGCTTACGACAGGTCCTTCGAGACAGACGAGGCGCGATCCTCCGCCCCCGGCCGGGCGGCGGCTCGCGCCTCGCGCCTTGTCGACGAGCGCCGGCGCCTCGAACCGTGTATCGTGTCGAGGCGCCATTCGCTCGGACGTCTCGTCCATGCCGACCCAATCGCCCGTCCGCCGTCCCGCCACGCCGTCCGAACGGACGCGTCGACATCGAGCGCGGTCGACCGCGGACGGCCACGATGAAGTCATGACGCCGAAACCCGGTGACGAGGCGGCCGCCTCCTGGCGACGGACTGCGCGTGGCAGGACGGTGGAGTAGTCGCGTCCTCGGCCGGGCGCTCCGCGGAGCGCTCTGCGGCGTGCCGTCGCTCCTCGCTTGCTCCGCGCCTGCGTCCTCGGCCGAACGGACGGAGACAGCTCGACGACCGTCTCCGACGCCGGCGCTGTCAGCCATCGCCGTCGACGCGCCCGCGGTGGCCGTTCCCGACCCGCCCCCTGTGTTCGTCCCGCAGGCCGACGCTCGCCCGCACGAGCTCGATCGGACGCTGTGGCGCTGCAACCAACACATCATCCTCGCCTTCTGGGGCGAGCACTGCGTCAGGGCCGACATCGACTGGGCGATGCTCGCGATGGGCATCCAGCAGATCCACACTCGCTCCGACTTCGCGCTGGTGTACGGTCCTCGCGGCTCGTTCACGCCGACCGGCAGTTACACGGTCGCCCTGCGACGGACCGAGTGGCCCTACGGTCAGCGGTCTCCCGTCGACTACGGCGAGGCCCCGCTCCACATGGCCTACACCCTCGTCAATGACCACCTGTTCACGCGGGGGAGCCGCAAGCACGAGCCGCTCGAGTGCGTGCGCCAGAGCTTCGACGGCGACTTCGAGGTGTTCATGGACGCTCGCTACGGGGGTCCGCCCCCGGCCCCGGCCGAACGCGCCCAGCCCCACGAGCTCGACCGCACCGTCTGGCAGTGCGGCGCGCACAAGACCTGGGCGTTCTGGGGCGATCACCTCGTCGAGGTCGAAGCCGATCCGGCCACGAAGGATGAGCGCTTCAATGGCTTCGCTAGCCGCACCGAGTACGCCCTGAGGTGGAAGCCCGGCCGGCGCCTGACCGCGAGGCGCTGGCGGATCGAGCTCGCCGCCGAGAGCTACGAGCCGCGGTCCGTCGCGGGGCGCACGGAGACGCTGCGATACGAGCTGTCGGGCGATCGCCTGGTGGTCTCCGGCAAGTCGCTCGGCCGCGACCTTCGGTGCACGCGCAAGTGCTTCGACCTCGAGTACCTGACGCGCATGGACCGGCGCTACCACACCTTCACGCCTCCGGACGTCCTCTGCACGCCGCCGACGTGAGCCCCGGCCCTCGCGCCCGTCGGCTCGACAAAGAACGAACGCGAGCGAACTGCCTCACCGCAGGCGTCAGTCGCGGAGCCGCTCGCAGCGCGGCTCCCCCGTCGTCATGTCGATCACCGACCCGAGCGAGCGCCAGCCCGGCTGGTCGGGCACGCAGCTGTCGGGAAACTCCCACTTCACGCCGCGCGGGTCGTAGGCGTGGGTGATGGAGTCCCTGCACGCCTCGGCGCGCGTGCAGCCGGCCAGCACCCTGGGCTCGCGGCAGCGCGGCCATCCGTACACGGCCTGGCAGAACGCGTGCGCCTCGCACTGGTCGACGCGCAGGCGCTCGCACGCGCAGAACTCCCGGTCGTCCTCGGTGCAGCTCGGCGTGACCATGTCCACCTGCGGCAGCGCCATCGCCCGCCGCACCGCCGTGTAGGGCCCGAGCAGAGTGACGCTGGTCAGCAGACTGTCCGGGTAGCTGTCCCGCACCCCGTCGGCGCGCGCGAGCTCGACGACCTGCTCCAGCCGCTCGCGCAGCTCCGCCTCGCTGAATCGCACATCGTTCCCGCGCTCGTCCTGGTGACGCTCGCCGAGCCTCAACGTCCACCACAGCAGGACGTCCGGGTGCTGCCGCGCCTGCAAGCACCGCGCGCGGTCCTGCGGGGCGTGGCACTTCTCTTCGACGTCCCCGGGCGCGAGCGTCGCGCGAGTCAGCAGCGACGGATCCATCCCCACCGGCTCGACCGCCGCGGCCACCACCTCCGGCGCTCCCGGCTCGACCGCCGCGGCGGCCACGTCCGGCGCTCCCGTTCCGACCGGTCGCGCGCACGCCAGCAGCCCCAGCACCCACGCGACGCCGCTCCCTCTCGCCATTCGCCTCACGCTATCCGCGACCTCCGCCCTCGCCATCGGACTCCCGTCGTTCCTTTCGACGCCTGGCTCTCGACCCGGCCGTCGATGGGCGTGGACCTCCGAGCCAATCACTTCTCCGCGATCGTCACCAGCCCCATGTCGACATAGCGCTGCTGCGCCGCGGCGCCGGTCAGGTACGTGTCGTAGCCGGGGTTGTCGCGCAGGTATCGCCCGAAGTACGCGACCACGTAGGCGCGCGCCAGGTCGTTGACGACCGCGTTGGCGAGCGTGGGCGCCTGGCAGAACGAGCAGGTGATCCCGCACGACGCGACGTCGTCGAGGAAGCTCATGTGATTGGCGCCGTTCACGGTCACTTGCAGCGCCGGCGAGCTCGCCTCGGCGTAGAAGGTCGTGAAGTTCTCGGCCGCCGGCGCGCAGGCCATGAAGCCGGCGGTGTCGAGGGTCTCGCCGAGGAAGCCGAGCGGGATGGAGATCGGCAGCATCGCGCTGACGTCGGGGCAGGCCTGCATGTCGGGGCACATGTTGGCGCCGTCGACGGGATCGAGGGTGAGCGAGGCCTTGACGCGGGCGTCGAACATCGCAGCGAGCACGGAGATCTTGCCGCCCAGGGAGTGGCCGGTGGTGCCGACGTTGTTCACGTCGGAGATGTCCGCGAGGTCCGGATGCTCGGCCGCCCAGTCGAGCGCGGCGAGCACCTGCTTGGCGTTGGCGACGTGGTCGACAGCGCCGAACAGATAGCCGGCGTGGTCGACGTTGAGCACGACGTAGCCGTGCGACGCCAGCCGCGTGGCGTAGCCGGTGTACTGCGTCGGCGGCAGGTTGAAGCCGTGGGCGATCGTCACCACCGGATACGGCCCCGGACCCCGCGTCGGATAGTACGCGGTCACGCCGATCGCCTCGCCGTCGACGTCGATCTCCCCGACGAGCTCGTCGAACTGCCACGGACCGTCCTCGTTCGGGTCATGAACATCCTCGCCGGGCTCGCCGGTGGTCCCCTCGGTCGTCTCCACCCCGGTCGTGTCGGTGCCGGTCGTGGTCCCTGCGGTCGTCGTCGGTCCCTCCTCGGTGGTCGGCGCGACGGTCGTCGTCGGGCCCGTGGTCGAGGTGGTGCCCGTGCCGGTCGGATTCGCAGCGCTCGTCCCCGGATCGCCCCCGGTGGTGGTGCCGCTGCTCGTGCCGCTGCCGGACCCGGTGTCGGAGTCCGTGCCCGACGACGTCCCGCCGCCGTTGCACGCGATTGTGAGGACAAGGAGAATGAGGACGGACCGCTGCATGTCGCCACGTCTAGCGGCGCCCCCGACTGCGAGCAATCGCGGAACGCTCACGAAACGCCGCCCAAACCCCGGTAAAGCGCCGGTTCTCGCCGCCTCGGCGTGGCCTCGCGACGACACCGCATTCACCGTTCGCGCCGCACCGTCGCGCCGATCGCCCGCGCAGGAGCGGCGCGCGAGGTCTCGACACCACGCATTTTTAAAACTGCGTAGATTCGCTTTCTTACCCCGCGAACCGCCGCGCGCGGCCGGAGCCGATCACCCGGCGCCCGTGGTGATATGTCTTGATGGACATGTCCAATTCGCCACTTTCTCGACGACGCGCGCGTCGGTCGGCGGATGTCCTTCGGGACATCCTCTCGTCGACGAGAGCGCCTCAGCCGCCGTAGCGCTTGATGTACTGCCGCATCAGGAACCGGCGGAACCACGTGTTCACGGCCGGGAAGTCGAGCACCAGCCGGCCGTACACGACCAGCGACTTGTCACCGATGCTGACGCCGTGGGGAAAATCCTCGCGCAGCGTGTGCGGCCGCAGGGGCGGCACCCCGTGCGGGTAGCCGGGCGCCTCGCGGGCCAGCCGCTTCAGGTTGTCCGCGGTGAGCCACGCCTGCCACAGGCACTCGATGGCCCGCTGCATCGTCGGCCACTCGCCGGTCCCGCTCTGCACCCGCGCGGCGTCGCCGATGGCGAAGATGTCCGGCCGCGTCGGCTTCGGCGTGGCGAAGCACTGCAGGGTCGGCCCGACCGCCAGCCAGCCGGCCTCGGTGCGCGGCAGCGGCAGCTTCGCCAGCACCGGCGCCGGTCGCACACCACCGGACCAAAAGGCCATGTCGCAAGGGACATCCACCGCCGCGCCGTCGCCCCCGGCCGGCCGGACCGAGGCTGTCCCGGCGGACAGGCGAGTGAGACGCGTGCGCAGCCGCAGCTCGACGCCCTGGGCCCGCAGGTGCGCCTCGGCCTTGTGACCGGCGCGCGCGCACAGGTGCGGCAGCAGGCGCTCGCCGGAGTGCACCAGAGTGACCCTGGGCGCGCGCCAGCCGCTCGGGCGCACGCGCGCCAGCCGACCCAGCTCGCCCGCGAGCTCGACGCCGGAGATCCCGCCGCCGACGACGACGATCGCGGGCCGCTCGCCGGCGGGGCCGCTGGCCTCGCCCTCGCGGTAGGGTCCGTCGCCGCTGCTCACCCGTCGCGTCGCCTCGCCGTCCGGCCCCAGCAGCGCGGCCAGGCGGTCGGCCGCGTGCACGAACTCGTGGTCGAACTTGTAGTCGACGAACCGCTCCGCCCCCTCGATGCCCGCCGGCGGCGCCAGCACCGAGCCGAGCGCGACGACGAGGAAGCGCCCGCGCAGCCGCTCGCCCGAGGCCAGCTCCACCTCCTTGCGGTCGGGGTCGAGGCCGACGACGTCGCCGACCACGTAGCGCGCCGCGGCCCGCTTCTCGACGCAGCGCCGGGTCGGCAGCACCGAACTGTCCCGGTCGAGCCGACCGACCAGCCGCTCCTGCACCAGCGGGATGTACGGGTGCTCGGCCTGGCGGTCGACCACGGTGATCTTGAGGCCCCGCCCGCGGGCGCTGCGGCGCAGCTGGTGGACCAGCTCGATCCCCGCGAAGCTGGCCCCGAGGATCAGGACGTCGATCTCGTCATGTGTCCCTTCGGCCATGTCCTTCGCCTCCTGTCCCTCGGGTCCTGTCCTCGAGCGCACCCGCTCAGTGGCCGAACACGACCACGCGGTCGCGCACGCCGGCGGGGAACCGCTGGCGCACCAGCCGCTCGGCCTCGGCCCGGCTGTGGCGCATGCTGCGGTGGACCAGCACCAGCGCCTCGCCGGTGAACCGCTCCGACTCGGCGACCAGCTCGTCGAGGTGGGTGTGGCCCCACTGGCGCGTCTGCGCCACGTCGCGCTCGGCCGTCCAGCTGGTGACCTCGTGGACCAGCACCCGGCAGCGGCGCGCCAGCTCGTGCTGCTGGAAGAACTCGATCTGGGTGTCGCCGGTGACGCAGATCAGCGGCTCGGTGTGGGCGTCGAGGACGTCGACGCCGCCGCGCCGCAGCTCGGCGATCTCCGGCCCCGGCAGGCCGACGTACTCCGGCTTCAGGCGACTGGTGGTGCGCTCGACGACCCACGCCAGCGACGCCACCCGGTGCGTGGTCCGCAGGCAGGTCGCCGCGCAGCCGCGCGACAGCCCGCCGCCGAGCGAGAAGCGGTCGCCGGGCGCGTGCCCGTGCAGCTGCCACTGCAGGTCGAAGCCCTCGATCTCGGCCCAGGCGCGGAGGATCCGCGTCAGCGGCTCGTGGACCTCCTGCGGCACGTGGATCGCCGGCGGCGGCGAGCGCATCAGCTGGCGCTGCGACACCAGGTAGCCGACCCCGCCGAGGTGGTCGGCGTGCCCGTGCGACACCAGGATCGTGTCGTACTTGAGCGCGCCGGGCGGGCACATGCCGACGTCGAACATGACCCCGAGTTCAGGTACCATGAGACAGGTCTCGACGCCGCCGCGGGTGATGCCGCGCAGGGTGAGACCGCCGACCTTGAGCTCGTCGAGGACCGCGACGTCGTGCATCAGGTGACCGAGTTACGGCTCGGCGTCCACAAGATCTGCGGGCGCGCGAACACGTCGGCGCCGCCGCGCGCCGGCTTGGCCGGGGCCGCCGCCGCCGAATCGGCCGCGGACTTGGCCCGGCGGATCGACAGGACCTCGAGGACAGCCGCGTGGACCTTCTCCGGGCTGACCACGATCTGCTCCTCGATCTCGATCGGCGACGGGATGCCGGGGCTGGGGTCCTGGCCGAGCACGCGGGTGATCACGTTCTCGCCGGCCATCGCCTCCTGCACGGCACCCTGGATCTCGCGGCCCAGGCTGGCGAACACGCGGTCCTCGTGGACGACCAGCAGGCGGCCGGTCTTGCGCACGCTGGCCAGGATCGCCTCGGAGTCGTAGGGCACGATCGTGCGCAGGTCGATGAGCTCGACGTCGACGCCCTCGGCCGCGAGCTTCTGCACCGCCTCGCCGCAGAACAGGGTGCAGCGGCCCCACGTGACCACGGTGATGTCCTTGCCCGGGCGGCGCAGCGCCGCCTTGCCGAGCGGCACGCGGAAGTCGTCGGGCAGGTCGGGGATGTGGCCGCCGAAGCCGATGCTGCGCTTGAGCGCCGCGATCTCCTTGGGGTCGGTCGGCTCGCCCGGGAACGCGTCGCCCAGCGTCATGCGGTAGAGCCCCTTCGACTCGAACACCAGCACCGGCCCCGGGTACTCGGCGGCGCTGCGGAGCAGGCCGTACATGTCCCGCGAGGTCGTCGGCGCGACGATCGTGATGCCCGGGATCGAGGCGTAGAAGCCCTCCATGCACATCGAGTGGTAGACCGACCCGCCGTGCAGCGGCTCGACCGGCAGGCGCAGGATGACGTTGACGTCGACCGTGCCCGCCGACTGCCAGCGCTGGTTGCCGAGCAGCACCAGCCAGTGCAGCGTGTTGAGCGAGTAGTCGGAGAACTGGATCTCCGGGATCGCGGTCGCCCCCTTGTGCAGGGCGAACCCGAACGCGGTGCCGAGGATCAGCGGCTCGTTGATCGGCGCGTCGCGGACCTGGTCGGGGTAGCGCTCGTAGAGGCCCTTGGTGGCCACCATCACGCCGCCCTTCTTGGCGACGTCCTGGCCGTACACCCACGACATCGGGTTGGCCTTGAGGATCGCCTGCAGCGCCGAGCGGATCGCCCCGTTGATCGAGATCGCCGTCGGCCGGTTCTCCAGCGGCGCCTCCTCGACCACCGGGAACGGCGCGCGGATGTCCGAAAGGACAGACTCGTAGCTCGGCTCCGGCTCGGTGGCGCAGATCGCCATCGTCTCGACCACGTAGTCGTCGGCCGCCTTGGCCAGGGTGCCCCAGTCGTGGCGGCGGAAGTAGTCCTTGCCCTCGGTGATCGCGTTGCGCCGCAAGATCTCGTGCGGCGCCAGCACCCCCGCCTGCACCAGCGCCTCGCCGAAGTCGATCAGCGGGTCGTAGCTGTCGAACTCGAAGGTGAAGTCGGCCGCCGAGCTGTGGTTGTTGAGGCGCGACAGGTTCTTGACCCACATCAGCGCCGGCGCCTGCTGCTCCTTGCAGTACTCCGCGGCCGCGCGGGCGGTCTCGTAGCAGCCGAGGAAGTCGTTGCCGTCGCACTCGAAGTAGGCGAAGCCGAAGGCGGCCGCGTAGTGCTCGAAGCTGCGGATCCCGCGGCCGTCCTCGGGCCGCACGCTGATGGCGACGTTGTTGTCGGTGACCGTCAGCAGCACCGGCAGGCGCAGGATCGACGCGCCCGTCATGCCCTCGTGCATGTCGCTCTCGGCGGTCGTGCCGTCGCCGACCACCGCGACCACCAGGCCGTCGTCGTGGCCCTTGCGCCGCAGGCCCTGGGCGTAGCCGACGGCCTTGCCGAACTGCATGCCGAGCGCGCTCTGCACCGGCAAGGTGTTGAACCGCAGGTCGTTGAAGTGCGCCGTCATCAACCGCCCGCCCGTCCACGGGTCGGTCGACTTGCACAGCTGCTGCCGCATGTGGTCGAGGTGGAAGTCCTGGTAGCCGCGCAGCCGCGACCACATGGCCAAAAGGCCAGCCGAGCGGTAGTGGGCGCAGATGCCGAACGCCTCCGGGTTGACGACCTCGGCGAACGCGAGCGCCTCCGCCGCCCCGTGCAGCTCCTCGCCCGAGCCCCAGATGGCGAACTTGATGGTGCCCTTGGCGCACTCCTGGACCACCCGCTCGACGTGGCAGCGGGCGACCAGCATCTCCTGATAGGCCAGCCGCAGCAGCTCCGGGGTGAGGCTCGGGAACCGCGGGAGGTCGCGGAGATCGAAGCGGAGGGTCTTGCTGGGCGTCGGCATGTCCATGCGCGAGGCAAAGCCTAGGCGAGATCGGCGCTGGGGTAAACCGACCGCAGACGAGCGCCAAGTCGCAGCGCAGCGGGCGCGAACGAACCGCGTGACGTGGCGCATGCCTCGTGTGTGACGACCGCTTGAAGGCGCGCAAACGAAGTGGCACCTGGCGGAAAGGCCAGGTGCCACTTCAGCTCGCCGTCACGCCGGCGACGCGCAGGCTCACGCGCTCGGGAGGGCGCCCGCGGCCGCGTCGAGGCGCGCGCGCGCCTCGCTCTCCGGATCGCCGCCCTCGTGCTTGCGCCGGACCCAGAAGTACAGCCACACGCTCAGCCCCGAGAAGAAGGCGATCATGAACGCCATGACGCCATTGACGAGGATGCTGTTGAGGATCCCGCCGAGCGGCAAGAAGCCGAGGATCATGCCGACGATCGTCATGACGAGGCCGACCGCCAGGCCGGCGCCGAACACCGTGGCGAGGATCGGCACCAGCTCCAACTTCAGCAGGCTGAAGTTGCGCCCGATCACCGCGCCGAGCTTCTTGTCCTCGACGTAATAGATCGGCGCCGCGAACACCCCGAACACGATGCCGGGGATGAAGCAGTTCACCGCGACGTCGGCGACCCCGGCGATCGACTGCTGCACGGCCGCCTGGATCGAGATCGGCTGGCCGAGGTAGTGGCTCAGCATGAAGCGCCCGAGCGACGGCATGAGGATCACCATCGCCGCGAGCTGCACCAGCGACAGCAAGGTCGCCAGCAAGGCGGCGATGCTGAGCGGCAGGATCATCAGGCCGAGCTGCGCGAGCAGGCCGATCGGGATCAGCACCGCGCCGACGGTCGCGACCGCGGGCGCAGCCACCGGCTGGAACAGCTTCCAGCCCTCGAGGAGGATGAACTTCACCTGCGAGACCAGGTCGTTGCCCGCAGGACCGAGGGCCGCCACCGCGGGCTCGCCCGCCGGCGGCGTGTCGGCGATCGCGCTCTCGGGCACCAGCACCGGCGGCCCCATCGGCATCGGCGCCGCAGCCACGGGCTGGGAGATCGGCGTCGGCACGGCCTGCGGCGGCGGCGTGGCGATCGCGGACTGCGGCTGGACCGCGAACCGATCGGTCCCCGGCGCCGGCGCGCCGAAGCCACCCGTCGCCGGCTGGGCCCCGAAAGCCCCTGGACCCGGCCCCGGCGGCGCAGGCGCGGGGAACGGCGCGGGCGGGCCCATCGGCGGGGCCATCGGCTGCGGCGGCGCGGCCGCGAAGCCGCCCGGAGCGCCCGGCGCGGGCCCTCCCGGCGCAGGCCGAAGCAGCGGCCCCTGGTGCTGCGCTGTCGGCGCGAACGCGAAATTCCCCGGCTGCGGGGCTCCTACGGGCGCGGGCGGGGCCGGCATCACCGGCCCGGGCGGGGCCGGCATCACCGGCCCGGGCGGGCGCGCGGCGGCCGGCTTCATCGGCGCCGGGAAGCCGGGGACCATGCCCGGCGCGGCGATCACTGTGCGACCCTTGCCGGCGCCGCTCGAGCCGAGGCCGTCGATGCTCTGCACTGTGATGAGCGAGTTGCCGATGCGGAGGGCGATGCCCGCGGTCAGCTCGAGGTTGGCGACGCGCTGGCCCTGGAGGAGGAAGCTGCCGTTGGTCGAGCCGAGGTCGGTAAAGCGGAGGGTCGCTCCGTCCCAGAGGATCTCCGCGTGGCGGCCCGAGACCTGGCTGTCGTGGAGGGCGATGTCACCGGCGTCTCGGCCGATGAGGACTTTGGGCTGGGAGATCGTCCGGGTCTCCGCTGGGCGGTCGACGTACTGGATGTGGAGCGTGTACGAGGCCATCGAGGTCTCCGGGGGGTCGCGGTAGGCTTGGGCAGAGTGTCACAAATGCCCGCCGTGCGGCGCAACCATCGCGCCGATGTCCTGCCAGTACAAGAGTCGCCGCCGCCGTGGGGCCCGGCCGAGATCCGCTCGCTCCGGGACCGCTTGCGGCGAGCCGACGCCGATGGGCGCGGCCGAGCCGAACCCGCGTGGGACCTCGTCGTCGTGGGGGCCGGGATCGCCGGCGCCGGGGTCGCCCGCGACGCGGCCCTCCGCGGCCTGCGGGTCCTCGTCGTCGAGGCGCGAGACCTGGCCTTCGGGACCTCCTCGCGCTCGAGCCGACTGATCCACGGCGGCGTCCGCTACCTCGAGCAAGGCGAGCTCGGCCTCGTCTACGAGGCCCTGCGCGAGCGCCGGCTGCTCTACAAGATCGCCGGCCACATCGTTCAACCGGCGCGCTTCCTGTTCCCCGCCTACCGCGGCGACCGCCTGCCGCTGTGGAAGCTGCGCATCGGCCTGTCGCTCTACGACGCCCTCAGCCTCTACCGTAGCCACGGCCACCGCGTGCTGCGCCCCGCCGCCGCCCACGCGCTCGAGCCGCTGCTCCGCGAGGAGGGCCTCCGCGGCGCGGTGACCTACGAGGACGCGGTCACCGACGACGCTCGCCTCACCCTCGCCACGCTGCAGGACGCCCGCCGCCACGGCGCGCAGGTCCTCACCTACGCGCCCGTGGTCGCCATCCGCCGCGAGGGCGAAGTCCAGGTCGTCGAACTCGACGGCGGCCTCCGCGTGCAGGCGCGGGCCGTCGTCGTCGCCGCCGGGCCGTGGACCTCCGAGCGACTGCTCGGCGTCGCCGGCGCCCACCTGCTCGCCCTCTCGCGCGGCATCCACCTCGTCCTGCGCGCCACCGACGTCCCGGTCCGCCAGCCCCTCGTCGTCCAGGCCCAGCAGGAGCGGCGGATCTTGTTCGTCGTGCCCTGGGGCGCGCGGACCTACCTCGGCACCACCGACACCGCCTACGTCGGCGACCCGGCCGCCTCCGGCGTCACCGCGGCCGACACCGACGAGCTCTTCGCCCTGATCGGCAAGGTCTTGCCGCGCGCGGTCCTCGGCCGCGACCGCATCGTCAGCGCCTGGTCCGGCGTGCGGCCGCTGGTGCGCGACGAGCATGCCGCGTCCGGCGACCCGACGGCCGAGATCTCCCGCTCACACCGGATCCTCGAGACCGCGGAGGGCGTGATCGCCGTGGTCGGCGGCAAGCTGACGACCTACCGGTCGATGGCCGAGGAGACCGTCGACCGCGTGGTCCGCCGCTTGCGGCAACGCGGCCAGCTGCCGGCCGGCATCGGCCGCTGCCAGACCCATCGCCATCCTCTCGTGGCCGGCCTGCCGCTCTCGGCCGAGGAGTTGCAAGATCCCCGCATGGGCGATCTCGCCCAGCGGCACGGTCCGCTCGCTCGCCAGCTCTATTCGCAGATCCAGGCCGACCCGCGGCTCGGCGCGCGCATCATCGACGACCTGCCGTACTGCTGGGCGGAGGTCGAGCACGCCATCCGCCACGAGGGCGCAGTGCACCTCGAGGACGTCATGCGCAGGCGGATCCCCCTCGCCTTGACCGACGAGGGCCTCGGCGCCCGCGTCGCCCGCGAGGTCGCCACCCGCCTCGTCACCGCCTGGGGCGGCAGCGCCGCCGACATCGAGGCCGAGCTGCAGCGCTACCGCGAGGCGATGGTCGTCGAGACCGGCCGCACCCTCGGCCCCTGCTGAATTTGTTCAACCGGACATGTCCGGACGGTCATGTCCCTTCGAACATGAGCACCGAGACATGCTCGTCGGGACAGGCGCTCCACCGCGAACGAACCCGCCGCAGCGGCCGCGTCCCTCGCCGAGCGAGACGCTCGCGGCCACGCGACGCGTCCGCTTCGAGCGCTCCCCGGACCACCGCCGGAGGAGCGAGTCGACCTCGGCGCTTCGCCGCGCTCCGAGCTACCCGCCGAACAGCCCGGCGACGCCGGTGACGGCCCAGGCGATCCAGCCGTCGGGGTAGTGGGCGCCGACCAGCACGCCGCCGCCGAAGATCCCGCCGAACACGAGGCAGGGCACGCCGAACCAGCCGATGAACCAGGCCAGGCGGGACGGCGGCGCCTCTTCTTCCTCGCGCTTGGCCGGCTGGTTGGCCTGGGGCTCCTGGCGCTTGGGGCTGTTGTTGGCGACGCGGGCGGGGGCGGCCATCTCAGTTCTCTCCTTCGGGGGCGGCGTCGTCGGCCGGCTGCGCGGGCGGGGGTGCGTCCTCGACCTCGGGGGTGAACGGCAGGTGTTTGCGCTCGAGGATGATGCGGCGGTCCTCGGCGGAGAAGGCGATCGGGTCGGAGTCGGCGGCGATCGGGTCGCCGCCCATCGCGTGGGTGACCGCGCGCAGCAGGCCGCGCAGGTGCGGCGCGGGCGAGGTCGGGTCGGAGCTGAACGCGATCGCGGTCGACGCGTGGTTCTTCTCGGCCGCCGTGCCGGCCTTCACCTGCAGCGGCGTGCGGATGTTGCGACCGCCGAGGCCGATCACCAGGTCGGCGCCGTCGCTGCCGACCTTCTCGAGGTCGGCGAAGGCGACCTGTCCGGAAGACCAGGTCGTCGGCGAGGCGACCACCCCGCGCAGCTCGAGCTCGACGCCGAGCTGGCGCAGGAGCACCTGCGAGGCCCAGCGGACGTGGCGTTCGGCGTAGTCGATCCAGTCGCTGCGGCGGTCGAACACCTCCTCGTCGACCACCACCTTGACGCGGATCTTGAGCGGCTCGGCGAGCCGGGCCTGCAGCTCGGGGGGCAGCGGCGCGGGCTCGGCGACGGCCACGGGGACCGGGTCCGGCCCGCGCGGGGGCGCCACGGGCGTCTCGACCGGCTTCGGCTCCGGCGTCGTCGTCGGCTCCGGCTTCGGCGGCTCGGGCGTCGCCGTCGGCTCCGGCTTCGGCTCGGGCTTCGGCGGCTCCGGCGTCGCCGGCGGCTTGACCTCGGGCTTCGGCTCCGGTTTGGCGGTATCGGACGTGGGCTTGCTCGGCTCCCCGGGGACCGCCACGTCCATGCCGAGCCAGTCGCGCTCGAAGGAGAGGATCGCCGTGCGGTGCCCGTGGCCCACGTAGACGCCGGCCCCGAACAGGCCGACGACGAAGGTGACGGGCAGGCCGATGAGGACCACCAGCTTGCCGAGACTCTTCAGACGCGCCGCACTCATGACTGTGGAGGCAGTATACTGCGCCTTTTAAAAGGACCAGGCCGGAGCGCGAGATCGGCGTGAATTCGCCGTCCTCGCCGACTCCGGCCGGACCGGGAGCGCCCTCGCTCAGAGTCCCTCGAGCGCGGTCTCCGGGATCACGCACGACTTCGGGTCGCCGAACGAGTAGCCGGGCGCTTCGAGCGCATAGGGCTCGTTGAGCGCGCGCCACGTGAGGAAGCCGTCGCTGCCCTGGCACTCGTCGAGGAACAGGTCGCCATGCTTCATGTCGCCGACGCCCTCGACCTCGAGGATGCTGCCGCGCGCCCGCCCGTTGCCCTGGCCGTCCCACGCCGCCTGCACGCTCGCCTTCTCCTGCTCCGGCCCGCTCCAGCCGTAGTCGTCCCACTCGCCGTACAGCGTCAGGTCGAAGGTGCCGCCGCCCTCGGCGTCGCGGGTGTAGCTGTACTTGTCGTCGCTGTAGAAGACGTCGTCGTCGAGGTAGCCGAGGTACTCGAAGCTGACGGCCTTGAAGTCGAGGTCGATGCGCTTCTCCTCGGTCTCGACGTCGCGCTCGAAGGTGACCTCGACGAACCCGCCGATCACGCTCATGTCGCCGTCGGGACCCTTCATCTCGGCGTACTTCTCGACCACGTCGAAGTCCATCTTGAAGCCGCCGCTGCGCTTGGTGTCGTCCTTGTGCAGGTCGCCCGTCATCAGCAGCGCCATGTCGGCCTGGGCCTGGGCCTCGCGGCTGCCGACGTAGATCTCGTAGTTCGAGCCGTCCTCGATCGCCTCGACGCGGACCAGCCACGCCAGGTCGCGGCCCTCGGTGTCGGCGTACGGCCCGTAGATGCGGGTGTTGCCCTCGCGCGAGTTCGGCTGCACGTCGTCGAGGTAGGCGATCACGCGCGCGCAGTGCTCGACCAGCACCGTCACCCAGCGGTTGACCTGGTCGGCCGTGTACTCGACGCCGATGTGCAGGGTCCCGCGGACCTGCCCGCCCTCGCGCGCCGCGATCGACTCCGGCAGGTCGATCCGGACGTCGTCGGCCTCGATGAAGGCCGTCTCTTCGTTGGTGAAGAAACAGCCGGTGGACAGGGCCGCAGAGAGCGCGAACAGCGGGGCGAGGCGAGTCATGCCGGCCCCTCTAGCGGAGAACATTCCACCCGCCGCGGCCCGGTTTCACCAGCGATCCCGGGTGCTTGCGCCTGCGCATGAAATCGCGCCGCCGGCCTGTGGCGAAGCGCCACGCCGCGGCCCGCCACTCATCGGCCGGTGAGGACCGCCGCCGGGTCCATGCGCGCCGCCCTGCGGGCCGGCAGCCACGCGCCGAGGACACAGAACCCGGCCGCGAACCCGAGCGCGAGCGCCACGAGGTCGACGCTGAACGCGAAGTAGGTCTCGGGCTTGTACGGGAAGTCCGGCAGGTGCTGGGCCGAGACGTAGTCGAACACGCGGCTGGCCGCGTACGCCAGGCCGACGCCGATCGCCCCGGCGAGCAGGCCGACGCAGGCCGCCTCGCCGAGGATGATGCGCTGGATGTCGGACCGGCGGGCCCCGACCGCGCGCATGATCCCGATCTCCCGCTGGCGCTCGTACACCAGCATGAAGAACACGTGCATGATGTTGACCGCGGCGATGCCGACGATGATCGTCGACAGCAGGCTGAACACCAGCACGAACACGCTGATGAGGAAGCCGGCCTGCTCGGCGCCGCCGTCGGTGACCTCGAAGCCGAGCTCCTCGATCGCCTTGGCCACCGCCGCGACCTGGTCCTTGCTCTCGATCTTGATGATGATCGAGTGGTAGCGGGTCGCCGCCTCCGGCGTGCCGAAGTGCACGTTGTAGCGCGCCACCTGCGACAGCGGCAGCGTCACCCCCAGCGGCACCGCCTTGTCGGAGAAGCCGACCAGCTTGAGCCGCTCGTACAGCAGCTCGTCCTTCTCGGCCGCCTGCACCATCGACGCCCCGACCCGCATCTCGAGCGTCACGCCGACCAGGAAGTCGGGGTTCAGCCGCGGCAGGTTGTAGGCCCGGCGCAGCGAGCCGTTGTAGATCTCGAGCATGTGCGGCGACGCGATCACCGGCACGTAGTCGCGGCACACCTTGCCCGGCCCGCCCTGGTACGGCTTCCCGCAGTACATGTCCTTCGGGCAAGCCGAGTCGTCGGCGCAGGCCGTCGGCGCGGCCGCCGGCTCGGGCACGTCGCGGAACTGGTCGGCGCCGGAGAGCTCGCCCTGCACCAGCGCCGGGTCGACCCCGTCGACGATGAGCTCGGTGCGGATGTCGTTGCCGATGATCTCCTTGCCGCCGAGCCCGATCGCCGGGGCCGTCAGCTTCATCTTCGGGTAGACCCCGCGCACCCCCGGGACCCCGCGCAGCTGCTGGGCCGCCGCCTCGTCGAGCACGTCGCTGGCGAGCCCGAGGCTGACCGGGCCGACGTCGAGCGTCATCGACTTGGCGATCACCTCGAGCTGGTCGAGCGGGAAGATCTTGCCGAGCACGACCTGGCGCACGCCGGCGCCGAGGGCCAAAAAGAACGCGAACGCGGCGATGCCGACGATCACGCCGACCGACGCCAGCGCGAAGTGGACCGCGTTGTTGCGCAGGTTGCCGCGGACGATCGCACCGAGGCTGCTCACGCGCGCACCTCCTCGCCGCCGTTGCCGGCGAGCTCGACCACGCCGTCCTTGATCTCGATCACCCGGTCGGCGGCCGCCGCGATCGTCGGGTCGTGCGTCACGATCGTCAGCGTCACCCCCGACTCGTCGCGCAGCCGGCGGAACAGCGCGATGATGGCCGCCGCCGAGGTGCTGTCGAGGTTGCCGGTCGGCTCGTCGCAGATGAGCAGCTGCGGCTTGTGATAGAGCGCCCGCGCGATCGCCAGCCGCTGCTTCTGCCCGCCCGACAGCGTGCTCGGCCGCGCCCCGATCTTGTCGGCGATGCCGACCATCTCCATCAGCTCGCGGGCTCGCGCCAGCCGCACGTCCTTGCTCTCCTTGCCGTTCACCCGGAACAGCGCCGGCAAGGCCACGTTGTCCTCGCAGCTCAGGTGGTCGAGCAGGTGGAACGCCTGGAACACGAAGCCGATGGTGGCGTTGCGGTAGGCGCTGAGCTCGGCGTCCGAGAGCGTGCGCAGCTCCTTGCCCGCGACCTTGAGCTCGCCCGAGTAGTCGCTGTCGAGCCCGCCGAGCAGCGCCAGCAAGGTGCTCTTGCCGCTGCCCGAGCGCCCGACCACCGCCGCGAACTCGCCGTCGGCCACGTCGAAGTCGACGCCGCGGAGCACCGGCAGCTCGCCCGACTGTGCGCCGGTGAGGCGGTAGCTCTTGCGGATGCCGCGAGCGCGGATCATCGCGGTGGACGCTACTCGCAGCGGGCGATCGCGGTCAACCCCCGCTCAGGGCGTGGACCCGCGGCCCGCCTGGCCGTACGCGACGATCGAGAAGATTCCCCCGTGTGGGTCGCTCACCACCGCGAAGCGGCCGACCGGCGGGATGTCGCACGGCGCGACCACAATCGCGCCGCCGAGCCGCGCCGCGAGGGCCGCGCCCTCGTCGCAGTCCTCGACCCGGAAGTACGTCATCCAGTGCGACTGCATCGACCCCCACGCCTCCGTCATCTGCAGCATCCCGGCGACCTTGCGCTCGCCGACGAAGAAGTCGGTGTAGCGCGTCGACTCCACCGCCCGCTCGGCCCGCCGCCAGCCGATGACGTCGCTGTAGAAGACACCGGCCTCGTCCGCGTCGCGCGTGTTGAGCTCCCACCAACACATCGACGACGGCTCGTCGATGAGCCCGGCGCCCGCGTGGTTCACGGCCTGCCACAACGCCAGCCGCGCCCCGCTCGGGTCCTCCAGCACCGCCATGCGGCCCGAGTCGTAGACCTCGCGCGGCGCCACGATCACCCGCCCGCCACGCGGCTCGACCCGCGCCACCGAGCGGTCGATCGAGTCGACGTTGACGAACGGCATCCACCGCGGCACCTCGCCGCGCGCCTCCTCGTCGGCGCGCATGCGATGGATCGCGACCACGTCGCGCCCGCGCTGGTGCAGGATCGTGTAGCCCTTGCCGTGGTGGATCCCGAGATCGAACAGCCCGCTGTAGAACCGCGTCGTCACCGCCGGCTCCGGACTGCCGAGCTCGGCCCAGCAGAAGCTCCCGTGCTTGTAGCGATCGACGACCGGCACCCCAGGCAACCTACCAAACCGGCTCGGATCCGCCCAAGCGTTTTCGCCCCGCGACGTCAGCGCGCCGCGATGAGTCCGAACACGAACTCCCGGGGACATCCGGACCCGGGCAGGTCCGCCCGGGCCACCTCGACGTAGGCCATAAACGCCCCTTCGTCGCCGGCCGCCGAAGATGTCCCATCGTACAGGCGGCGCGGCGCGCCGCCCGAGAGCTGCAAGTCCAGCGCGCCGCGCCGGGTATCCCCGCAAGCTGTCTCTTCGACCATGCAGGTGCCGGGCGCCTCGCGCCACGCGAAGGGCGCGGCCCACCCGCCGCCCTCGGGGGGATCGACGCGCGCGCCGACGGCCGCCGCCAGGAGCAGCTCCCCGCCCGCGTCCTCCACCCGCAACCACACGTCCGGCTCGCCGACCACCTCGCCCGGCGCGACAATCGCCCGCAGCCTCAGCTGCTGCCCCACCTTGAAACCATCGCGGGCCGGCGCCGGGTCGGCCTCGACGTACAGCCGCATCGCCTCCCCCGCGCACGCGAGATCGAGGACGCGAGACCCCGCGTCACCGCGCATCGCCTGCACCTCGCAACTCAGCTCGGCTCCCGCCTCGCCCGGCATCGGCTCGAGCGCCGCGCGAAAAAACGCCGCTTCGGTCGGCACACAAGGTGAGAGCTCGGGGCCCGCCTCGTCCAGCGGCAAGATGTCGTCGCTGGGCGCCACGACCTCGCAAGCCGCCAACAGCAGACCCGCGCAACGCCGTACTCGCCCCCTGCCTGTCACAGCCGCGCAATTTAGCCGGCCGCCGGTGGGCCTGTCCAGAAGGACATGCGAAGCGAAGGCTCGGGCCGATCCCGGGCGCACCCGCAGACCACCACGTCCGCCTGGATCTTGTCGACCCGTGGGACCCGCGGCACCATCGAACCATGACCTTACGCCGGCTCGCATGTCCGACCGTGGCCCTCGCCCTCGCCGGCTGCCCGGGACCGACCACCCCGGCCGAGACCGAGAGCGAGAGCGAGTCGACGGTCACCCCCACCGCATCCAGCAGCAACCCGACCGAGACCACCGGCCCCCCGGTGACCACCACGAGCACCGCCGGCCCGACCAGCGAGCCGACCACCAGTGAGCCCGGCTGCGAAGGCGTCGACGAGCGGTGCGACGGCGAGACGCACCAGATCTGCGTCGGCGGCAGCTGGGCCGCCGACCCCTGCCCCGCCGGCACCGGCTGCCAGGACGGCGCCACGTCCTGCCAGCCGTGCGACTGCGCCGCCCCGCCCACCTGCGTCGACGCGATGACGCTCGAGACCTGCGGGTGCCTGGCGCCCAAGCAAATCACATGTCCCGAAGACCAGGCGTGTGACGTCGAGAGCGCCAGCTGCAGCGGCATCATCTGCACCCCCGGCGAGCAGACCTGCACCGACCAGAACACCCGCCAGACCTGCAACGACCACGGCACCGGCTACGACCCGCCCGAGGCGTGCGACGGCGACGAGCTGTGCGACGCCGACATGGGCAGCTGCCAGCCCGCGTGCGCCGTGGTGGCCAAGCGGCGGTCGAGCCTCGGGTGCGAGTTCTGGGCCGTCGACATGGCCAACGTCCCGCCGCGCGACGCCTTCGTCTACGCGGTCGCCGTCTCCAACCCGAGCGCCACCGAGTCCGTCAACGTCGAGATCTTCGACGGCAACAAGAACGACGCCGAGCAGAAGCTGCTGACCGGCGTGATCGCCCCGCGCCAGGTCCGGACCTTCCTGCTGTCGGGCAGCAGCAACAACCAGACCGGCTTCTACCCCGGCGACGCCGGCTTCACCGGCTCCGGCATCGCCCCCGGCCGCGCCTTCCGCGTCGTCTCCGACCTGCCGATCGTCGCCACCCAGTTCAACCCGCTCGGCGGCGCCCTGGCCTTCACCACCGACGCCTCGCTGCTGCTCCCGACCCACGCGCTCGGCACCCGCTACTTCCACCTCGCGTGGGGCGAGGGCCTCGGCAGCGGCTCCTCGCTGGTCGTGGTCGCCACCACCGACGACACCACGATCTCGATCAAGCCGACGGTCAGCGTCGCCGGCGGTCAGAACGGCATGCCGCCGATGCTCAAGGGCCTCACCACCGAGGTCACCCTCGACCGCTACGACTACATCCAGCTGCAGACCAACAGCGGCGACACCACCGGCTCGGAGATCGTCGCCGACAAGCCGATCGCGGTGTTCGGCGGCCACTCGTGCGGGCAGGTGCCGAACAAGGCGATCTCCTTCTGCGACCACCTCGAGGAGCAGATCTTCCCCGTCGAGACGTGGGGCGTCGAGTACGTCGCGCTGCGCAGCCCCAAGCGCGGCACCGAGGACATGTACTGGCGAGTGCTCGCGCGCGAGGAGGGCGCCACCGTCACCTTCACCCCCACCCCCGAGGGCCTCGGCGAAGCCACCCAGACCATCCCTCCCGGCGGCTTCATAGAATTCAACGCCAGCGGCGACTTCCGCATCAAGTCCAACCAACCGATCCTCGTCGCCGGCTACATGTACGGCTCCGAGGCCCCCGGCGTGCCGGTCGCCGGCAACCCCGGCGACCCGTCGATGGTGCTCATGGTCCCGAGCGAGCAGTGGCTCGGCGACTACGTGTTCCTGGTCGACAGCTCGTACGCCAACGACAACGTCCGCCTGGTCCGCAAGGCCATGAACAACAACGTCGAGCTCGGCTGCCTCGGCGGCCTCGTGCCCGACGACCACTGGGAACAGATCGCCGGCACGCCGTACGTCACCGCCGTCGTCAACATCAACCCCGGCGAGGCCGCCTGCGAGCCGGGCACCAACACCGCCTCGGCCAAGACCACCACCTTCGGCGTCATCGTCGTCGGCGAGGCCCAGGGCGCCTCGTACGCCTACCCGGGCGGCATGGCGCTGAAGGAGATCGCTCCGGGCTGAGGTCTCGGCGGCGCCGCCTCCGGCCCGCGGACCCGCGCGCATCGGCGGCTCTGGCGCCGGGTGCGACGACGAAGTGCGCCCGGGTGCGCGCGGATGGGTCCGCATGTCCTACCATGCGCCCCGCATGCCGCTGCACACCCGGATCTTGCTCGGCCTCGCGGTCGGCGCCGCCCTCGGCCTCGGCGCCAACCTCGGCCTCGGCGCCGACCATGCCGTCGTCCAGTTCGTGCTGAAGTACGTCGCCGGCCCGCTCGGCCAGGTCTTCCTGCGCATGCTGTCGATGGTGGTGATGCCGCTGGTGTTCGCCTCCATCGCCCTGGGCGTCGCCGGCGTCGGCGACATCCGCCGCGCCGGGCGCATGGGCGTCAAGACCCTCGCCTTCTTCCTGATCACCACCGCGCTCGCCTCCGCTCTCGGCCTCCTGCTCGTCAGCCTCGTCGAGCCCGGCGCCTACGTGTCACCGGCGGTGCGCGACGAGCTCGTGGCCCAGTACGCGCGCACCAGCGGCCCCCCGCCCGCGCCGACCTCGTTCGGCGTCGAGACCTTCGTCGGCATCGTCACCCGCAACCCGCTCAAGTCGGCCGTCGACGGCGACATGCTCGGCGTGATCTTCTTCGGCCTGATGTTCGGCGCCGGCATCACCCTGATCCGCGAGGACCGACAGAAGACGATGATGGGCTTCCTCGAGGCGCTCGCCGACGTCATTTCGGCGGTCGTCGACATCGCCATGAAGCTGGCGCCGTACGGCGTGGCCGGCCTGATCTTCGGCGTCACCGCCCTGTTCGGCTTCGCCCTGCTGGCCCCGCTCGGCGTCTACGTCGGGCTCGTCCTGGGCGCCCTCGCCCTGCACGCCGTCGGCACCATGGGCCTGGTGATCCGCGGCCTCGTCGGCGTCAGCCCGCGGATCTTCTTCTCCAAGATCCGCGCCGCCCTGGTCACGGCGTTCTCGACCTCCTCGAGCAGCGCCACCCTGCCGACCAACCTCCTCGTCGGCCAGCAAAACCTCGGCATACCGCCGCGGATCTGCGGCTTCGTCTATCCGCTCGGCGCCACCATGTGCATGAACGGCACCGCCCTGTTCGAGGGCATCACGGTGATCTTCCTGTGCCAGGTCTTCGGGGTGGCGCTCAGCCTCGGCCAGATGGCCGTCGTCATCGCCATGGCGGTGCTCACCTCGGTCGGCGCCGCCGCCGTCCCCGGCGGCTCGATCCCCTTGCTGGTCGGCATGCTGACCATGTTCGGCGTCCCGGGCGAAGGAATCGCCGTCATCATCGGCATCGACCGGATCCTCGACATGGCGCGCACCGCCGTGAACGTCCTCGGCGACCACGTCGCCGCGGCCTTCGTCGCCCGCAGCGAAGGCCTGTGGAGCCCGGACTTCCTGAAAAAATCTGTTCCTACGGACAGGTGAGCCTGCCTCGCACCCGGCGGAGGTGCGGCCCTTGTCCCCCACCTCCCGCGCGGCTCGGGTCGGCCCGGAGCCGCGCCGTCCGGAGGCGCGCGCGCTCGATCGCACATCGAAACCGCGAGGTCGGGTGCAGGGCCCAGTCGTCGGGGCCCACAGAACTCGGTATGTTAGTGCTCCATGGCGCCCCTTCTCGAGCAGGCTGGCGATGTCGCCGCGTGGAAGCCTCGTTCTGCGCTTCTCGGCGTGCTGCTGGCCAACCGCTACCGGATCACCCAATCCATCGGTCAGGGTTCGACCGGCGCGGTCTACCGCGCCGACGACCTCTTGATGAACCGCCCCGTGGCGGTCCGAATCCTCGTGCCGAGCCTCGCGCAGAACCCTGCGATGGTCTCGCGGATCCGCGCCCGCATCGATCGCAACGTCAAGATCCAGCAGCAGCAGCCTGATGCGTTGGTCAACCTCGTCGACGCCTTCGACGTCGGCATGACCCTCGAGGGCGAGCTCTTCATCGTCACCGACTTCCTCGACGGCGACCACCTGTCGGCGATGCTCGAGCGAGGGGGACGGCTGCCGTGGTCCCGGGCCCGCCACCTCTTCATCCGCCTGAGCCAGCTCCTGCAGGCGCTGCACGAGCGCGGCATCGTGCTCGGCACCTTGCAGGCGCAGCACTGCTACGCGGTGCGCAACCGGCCGAAGAACGAGGCGATCAAGATCGTGAGCACGGCGGTGTTCGAGCACATCGCCGCCAACCTCGGCCCGGGCGCCGGCGAGGTCGGGGTGCAGATGGCCCGCTACGCCGCGCCGGAGCAGGGCTGCGGCGAGCCGATCGACATCCGCACCGACGTCTACTCGTTCGGCATCATCGCCTACGAGCTGCTGACCGGGAAGGTGCCGTTCAACGAGACCAACCCGATCCGCCTGGTCGCGCAGCACCTCCACGCCACGCCGACGCCGCTGCGGCAGGCGGCGCCCGACGCCGAGATCCCGGCCGCCGTCGAGGAGGTCGTGCTCAAGGCGCTGGCCAAGTCGCCCGCCGATCGCCACCCGAGCATGGAGGCCTTCGTCGCCGCGCTGTCGGCCATCCCCGCCGACGAGGCCGGCACGCCGGTCGCCGTCGCCGCCGCGCCCGCCGAGCCGCCGCCGGCCCCCACGCCGCCGCCGCCGCCGCCGCCGGCCAAGCCGCTGGCCTCGACGCTACCTGTCTCTTCGGACAACCTCTCCGCACCTGTCCCTCCGGTCAGCTCGGCCGCCGCCGCCGGTGCCGCCGTCGAGGAGCCGCCGGCGCTCCCCACCACCGCGCCGGCGAAGATCGCCCCGTCGGTGGTCATGCGCGGCCTCATCGACGCCCCCGCGTCCCCGCCGGCCCCGCCGCCGCCGCCGTCAACCTCGATCGCTCCTCCGCCGCCCGTCGGCCCGCGGCGGCCGCCCTCGATCGCGATGCCGACGCTGATCCCTTCGCAGCGCCGGCCGTCCGAGCCGGTCGCCGCTGCACCTGCCTCTCCGGCCATGTCCGAAGGAGCAGCCGACAAGCCCGCCGAGGCGCCCGCCCCCGCCGCGCCGGCAGCCGCCCAGCCGCCCCCGCCTCCGCCGGTCGCCGCTGCGCCTGAGCCCACGCCGGTCGCCGCCGCGCCTGCCCCCGCGCCCGAACCTCCGCCCGCTGCACCGGTCGCCGCTGCGCCCGTCGCCGCCGAGCCTCCCGCGCCCGTCGCTGCTGCGCCCGTCGCTGCTGCGCCGGTCGCCGCTGCGCCCGTCGCAGCCGAGCCTCCCGCGCCCGTCGCCGCGGCCCCCGTCACTCCCGTCGCCGCGCCCGACACTCCTGCGCCCGTCGCCGCTGCGCCCGTCACTCCCGCGCCCGTCGCCGCTGCGCCCGTCACTCCCGCGCCCGTCGCCGCCGCGCCCGTCACTCCCGCGCCCGTCGCCGCCGAGCCGCCGTCTCCGCCTCCGCCCGCGCCGGAGCCGACCGCGGCGGTGGTCGCCCCGGTGCCGCCTCCGCCACCTTTCTCTTCGGACAGGCCCGCCGAAGCCCCGCGTCCCGCCGAGATCGTCCGGATCCCCGCGCCCGGCGACTCGGCCCGCGCCGCGGCGAGCGAGTCGATGCGTGGCCCCGTGCCCGCCGACTCGGTCCGCGCCCCCGCGCCCGCCGACTCGACCCGAGCCCGCGCCGCCGAGATCGTGGCTGTCCCTGCGGCCCTGTCCTCTCAGCCAGCAGAAGAGATTCATCCGGCCGCGTCGGTCAGCGCTCGCCGGGTGGCGGCCGCGGACGTGCACCCCGAGGCGCTGCGAGCCGCGGCCCTCCGGCAGTCGCAGTCGGGCGAGCGCCTGACCTCGAGCGCCGAGCTGCGGCCGACCGAGTCGATCATCGCCGAGCTGCCGAAGCGGAAGACCCCGTGGGTCGCCATCGTCGGCCTCGGCGCCGCGCTGGCCGCGGGCGCAGCCGCGTACATCCAGACCGAGCCGCAAGTG
Organism: Nannocystis punicea; assembly: GCF_026965555.1. Taxonomy (GTDB): domain Bacteria; phylum Myxococcota_A; class Polyangia; order Nannocystales; family Nannocystaceae; genus Nannocystis; species Nannocystis punicea. Next base: position 10,923,455 of record NZ_CP114040.1, read on the forward strand.
GCGCCCCAGGGCAATCGCGCAGTGACCCCGCCGCCCGCCAAGGTCGAGCCGAAGGCCACGCCGACGCCCGCCAAGGTCGAGCCCCCGCCGACGCCCGCCAAGGTCGAGCCCCCGCCGCCCGACCCGGTCCCGATCGTCGCCCCGCCGCCCGACCCGGAGCCCCCGCCGCCCGACGTCGAGAGCGAGGAGCCGAAGAAGAAGAAGAAGCGGAAGGCCAAGGCCGCCGAGCCCGAGGAGGAGGAGGAGGATCTGTTCGATCAGGTCCGCAAGCACATGGAGGCCAAGAAGGCCCAGGAGGAGGCCTACAGGAAGGCGGCAGAGGCCGGCACCTCGCTCCCGGGTCCGCCCACGCCTGCGGCCACCAACCCGACGCCCGCGCCCACGCCCAAGCCGCCCGTCGAGGACAACGCCACCAAGGCCAAGGACACCCTCGACCGCGCCCGCCAGGCCGCCCAGCAGGGCAACCACCCGCTCGCGTACAGCCTCGCCAAGCAGGCCAACGGGCTCACGCGCACGCAGGAGGCGATCGAGCTCATGGGCGTGTCCGCGTGCAAGGCCGGCAACGCCGACAACGCGCGCTCGGCCGCCGACCAGCTCACCGGTGCACGCCGCAGCGCCGTCTACAGCGCCTGCGCCGGCAACGGCATCACCCTCTGAGCGGCCTCACCGCCTCGACTCCGCCGCCCGCTGCAACCAGCGGGGCGGTCGGCCGTGCGCGGCCGAGAAACGAGGCGACGTGAAGACCAAACCCAAGCCCCGCTCCGGCGTGGCCCACAACCCACTCCGCTGAAATTTTAAATGGACATGTCTCCTTGGACATGTCCTTAAAGACAGCACGACGTCCGCCCCGGCCTTGTCCTGCTCGCCACGGCACACGCGGTGCGCCGCCACGCACTTCGGTCCGACTCGCGGGCGCGAGGCCGAACACCAGGAGCGATCTCGCAGCCTCGACGTCCGCCGCGACGCCTGTCAGCGTGACGATCGGCCACAAACGGCCGAGAAACGAGCTCCCGATGAAGACCAGGACGCATACCCGCGCCGGCGGCAACAACCCGCTACACAAAGACTGACCCAAAGACCATGTCCTCCGAGACTCGTCTCGGATCGGCAGCACCTGTCTCCCACGGCACACGCGGTGCCGCTTCAGTGCATAGAAGGCCCCGTCGCTATTCGACCCGACCAGTCCGTTTTGCAGACGAGCACCTGGCCCCTCGGACACGGGACCGGCTTCTCTTCTCTCTCAATCAAAGGCCCCGTCGCGATTCGAACCCGACCAGCCCGTTTTGCAGACGAGCACCTGGCCACTCTTCTCTCGATCAAAGGTCCCGTCGGGATTCGAACCCGACTGGTACAGCTGCTCCGAAGTTCTCCAGGGGTTCGCGCGCCGCCGCTTCACCGCAGCGTGGACGAATGCGCGCTTTTCACGCTGGATATCTCCAGGGGACCCCGGACGTCCGGTGAATACGGCGTTGCCGTCGGCCGTTCGCGGCGGGGTGCAGCGAGCCTCGTGGATCTTCAGTGGCGCATGCCTCGTGTTTCATGGTTGCGGCGGGCGGGCGGACACGCCGAGCGCCCGCGGCCCGGAGCCGGCCCCCGTGGTCGCACCGGCGCCCGACACCGCACCGGCGCCCGCGGGACCGCGCGCGAGCTGCCGCTCGAGCGCGCCCGCGAGTCATCCGCCGCTGAGCCACCCGGGCCCCACGGTCGAGATCGACGGACGGAGCTTCGCGCTGGCGTGGCAGGGCGTCGGGGCCGAGGTACAGACCGTGATCGTCGGGCTCGACGAGCGCGGCGCTCTGGTGACGACGCCGATCCCGATCGCGTACGCCGATCCGGTGGCGCTCGGCGGCGACGCCAACGGGCTCGTGCTGTTCAGCGTGGCGCAGCGCGGCGCCGGCACGCTGCTGCAGGTCGAGCTGGGCCCCGACGGCGCGCTGCGGCCCGGTACGCCGCGATCGCTGCCGGACATCGCGTGGGGCTGGCCCGGGGCGATCGGCGTCGCGGGCGGGCAGGCGATCGTCGAGCACTCGCTCGCCAGCCCAGATCGGTCGATCTCCAGGACCGCGCTGTACACCATCGATCTGGCGACCGCACGGGTGACGCGAACTTCGGACTCGGGGCGGCGCAAGCAGGTGCATTGCCACGCGGGCGCGTGCACGATCGTCGAGGTCGCCGCGTCGACCACGGATGCGCCGGCGCGCGCTGGCATCGTGCGCGGGGCGGCGCACCGCGAGCTCGAGCTGACCAGCGCGTGCCCGAATTTCTATCCGCTGATCCACGACGACGCGCTGCTGCTGGTCGCGCCCGGAGCTCCGTGGCGCGCGGTCGAGGTGACCGCGAAGGCGCCGTTCCTGCGCGAGCTGGCGATCGACCCGTCGCTGGCCGGGGAAGCCGGCTGTCACTCGCTGCTGCACGTGTTCCCGTCGGCGACCCGCCCAGGTCTCGTCGCGGACGAGGCCGGCGCGCGCACGCTGCTGCGCTGGGATCCCGCGAGCTCGAGCTTCGGCTCGCCCGAATCGCTGCCGGCGCCCGTAGGTCCTCGATCGCTGCGAGCCTCGCACCCGGACGGAGTGATCGAGGTCGGCTGGACCGGCGGGCACGGCATGATCCACACGCCGACCGACTCGCAGGGCCGGCGCCGCTACTTCAAGCAGTGGCATTTCGACGGCGGTCAGATCGCGCTGCTGCGCCACGAGGCGGGCGGCTGGACGAGCGTCGATCCGACGCCGCTGGCGCTGGGGCCGAGCGAGGGCACCTTCCACGACGGCTACACGCCGGTGGTGCTGCGCCACGGCCTGCACGCGGGCGTGCTGCTGGCGCCGGACGGCGGCGGCGACGAGGCGTGGTTTCAACCGTACCTCGCGCCGTGCCCGTGACGCTCTTTGCCCATGGCGTGCCTCGATGCATGCACTCCGAGCCAGCGACTTCCTCGCGGACCGAAGGCGCCGCGCCGCGCGAACCCCTGGAGAACTTCGGAGCGGCTGTACTGGCCCGTTTTGCAGACGAGCACCTGGCCACTCGGACACGGGACCGGCTTCTCTTCTCTCTCAATCAAAGGTCCCGTCGGGATTCGAACCCGACTAGCCCGTTTTGCAGACGGGCACCTGGCCACTCGGACACGGGACCGGCTTCTCTTCTCTCTCAATCAAAGGTCCCGTCGGGATTCGAACCCGACTAGCCCGTTTTGCAGACGGGCACCTGGCCACTCGGACACGGGACCGGCTTCTCTTCTCTTTCAATCAAAAGTCCCGTCGGGATTCGAACCCGACTGGCCCGTTTTGCAGACGGGCACCTGGCCACTCGGACACGGGACCGGCTTCTCTTCTCTTTCAATCAAAGGTCCCGTCGGGATTCGAACCCGACTGGCCCGTTTTGCAGACGGGCACCTGGCCACTCGGCGCCCAATGATCATTCGGCATCGTCAGATTGACGCGGCCGCGACGAGGCGGTGGCGCGAATCATGCGACCATGACCGGTCCGGCGGCGCCGCGAATGCGGTGACCACGACCGGAGGGGCCGACCGGCGACCAGGCGCCGGCGCACGGCCCACGAGCCGAATTCTGTCTCCCTCTCGTTTTAGAAGAGGGGCCCTGCAGCTCGGACCGAGCCGCCGCCTCAGAGTCGACACAACGACGTCGCGCTGCGCGGCTGAAAGCGCGCGCGCTGCGACAGGTCGATGTTGGCCGCACCGGGCATGATGCGAATGGGATACCACCGACTCCCCGCCCCGTCAACTCCTACGATTCACAATCTCATTTCTTTTAACGAGAAGCTCATCTCGGAGGTGCCGTGCAGCACTCCACCGATTCGCCTGCATCTCGTGTGCCCTCGCGCACTCGCGCGACCTCGGCGCCGCGACGGACAGCCCGCTGCAACCCTGTCTACGAGCCTTGAGGCGGCGCCGCGCGGCCGTTAATGTCGCGCCCCTCGTGCCCCGCCGCTCGCCAGCGATCGCCGCCATCTCGCTCCTCGCGCTCACCTGCGCCTGCACCGTCACGCGCCCGGCCCCGGCTCCGGCTCCCGAGCCGCCACCGCCCGCCACCGCCCCGGCCCGCGAGCCCGTCGCCTACACCCTCTCGCCCGTGTTCGAGCAGGACGCCCTCGTCGCCCTGCAGGTCGAGCTGCGCCTGCGCGGCGACGCCTCCGGTCTCACGCGCCTCCAGCTCCCCGAGCAATGGGGCGACGCCCGCGAGCTGTGGAGCCTGCTCCGCGACCTCGAGATCGACGGCGCCACCGCCGTCAGCGACGACGGCCCTGCGGTCCGGAAGATCTCCGCGGCCCCGGACGCGCCGCTCGTGGTCCGCTATCGCCTCGTCTCCGGCTTCGACCGCGACCCGACCTCCGAGGACGGCCAGCCCTTCAAACCGATCATCCGGCCCGGCTGGTTCGACGTGTTCGGCGAGGCCCTGTTCGCCTTCCCTGCCGGCCGCGAGGACGACCCTGCCACCTTCGCCTGGCGCGGCGCGCCGGCCGGCTTTCACTTCGCCAGCGACCTCGAGCACCTCGCGGGCGCGCGGCCGGGAGTCGTCGGCGACGTCGTCGAGAGCATCGTCATCGGCGGCCGCGACCTCGACCTCCGCACCGATCCGAGCGGCCAGGTGCGCGTGGCGCTCCTCGGCGACTACGACTTCAAGCGCGACGCCTTCTTCGACCTCTCGCTGGCCGTCATCGCCGCCGAGCGCGAGTTCTGGGGCGACAAGGACGGCGCCTTCCTGATCACCCTCGCGCCGCAGAAGAAGGTCGAGGGCCAGCTCTCGCTCGGCGGCACCGGCCGCTCCGACGCCTTCTCGCTCACCATGTCCGAGGACGCCCCGTTCGCCGAGCTGCGCCACCTCCTGGGCCACGAGTACTTCCACACCTGGAACGCGCGTCAGCTCGGCGGTCAGGCCGAGGGCCCGGCCGAGGGCGCCGGCAAGTGGTTCGCCGAAGGCTTCACCGAGTTCTACACCTGGCGCCTGCTCCTGCGCGCCGGCCTCTACAGCCTCGAGGACTTCGTCGCCGCCTGGAACGGCTCCCTCGTCGAGTACTGGACCTCGCCGGTGCGCGACGAGCCCAACGCGCGGGTCGTCGCCGACTACTGGAACGTCCAGGCCGTCAGTCGCCTGCCGTACCGCCGCGGCCCGCTGCTCGCCGCCATCTGGGAGCAACAGCTGCGCCAGGCCACCGGCGGCGCGCGCGACCTCGACGATGTCCTCAAGGCCATGCGCGCCAGGGTCCAGGCTTCGCCCGTGAAGCTCGCCCCCGACGCCGCCGGCGTGTTCCCGCCGGTCTACCGCGAGCTCGGCGGCCCCGACCTCGCCGCCGACCTCGAGCGCTTCGTCGTCCAGGGCGCCACCATCACCCTGCCCGCCGACGTGTTCGGCCCGTGCGTCCGCGTCGTCACGATCCCCCGCCGCGACTTCGAGCGCGGCTGGGACGTCGGCGCCACCAAGGCCGCCGGCCGCGTCGTCGGCCTGCGCAAGGGCTCGCCCGCCTGGCGCGCCGGCCTGCGCGACGGCATGACGATCGTCGGCGTGTCCGGCGAGGCCGGCAACTCGACCGTCCCCTACGTCGTCGACGTCCGCCAGGGCAAGCGCGAGCGCCGGATCACCTTCAAGCCCGAGGGCGAGCGGGAGATCCCGGTGCAGCAGCTCGAGCTCGCCCCGGGCCTCACGCCCGAGCGCCGCGCCGCCTGCGCGCGCGAGCTGTCGGGTGCATGACCCCGGGGACATGACCCTTCGAACATGCTTCCGACAACATGCCCCGAAGGGCATGCCTTCAAAACACTGATCAACGCCGGACGAAGTGGGCCGCGAGGCGACGGATCTCGCGCATCAATCGGTTGCGCGAGTACATCCCCTTCTGGATGACCTGCTCGACGCGGCCGCCGAGGCGCTCCCAGTCGTCGCGGGCCAGCTCCTGGGCCGCCATCACCGCCACGGGCACGCGCACGAACTCGGGGCGGCTGCGGATCCGCTGCAGCACCTCGTAGCCGTCGAGCTCGGGGATCTTCAGGTCGAGCAGGATCAGGCCCGGCCGGCTCTTCTCGATCATCTCGAGCGCCTGCGGCCCGGTGCTGGCCACCCGCACCGACCAGCCCTCCTCGAGCAGCGTGCGCTGCAGCAGCTCGCGCAGGCCCTCGTCGTCCTCGACCACCAAAATGTAGCCGTCGCGCACCGGCACCAGCCGCTGGATGCTGGCGACCAGCTGCTCGCGGCGCAGCGGCTTGGTCAGGTAGTCGTCGGCCCCGAGCGCCAGCCCGAGCGGCTTCTCGTCGAGCATGCTGACCACCACTACCGCCGTGCCCTTGAGGTCCGGGTCGGCGCGAATCGCCTGCAGCACCGCCCAGCCGTCCATCCCCGGCATCATGATGTCGAGCGCGATCACCACCGGCTTGAGCCGCTTGGCCAGCGCCAGGCCCTCCTTGCCGGTCGCCGCGCCGTAGACCTCGAGCCCCTCGCGGCTCAAGATCCGCTCCATCAGGTCGTAGACGTTGGGGTCGTCGTCGATGACCAGCATCGCCTGCGGCGCCGCCTCGCTGCGCGGGCCGATCGGCAGGGTCGGCTCGCGCGAGCCCTCCTCGGCCGGCAGGCTGGCGCCGATGACCCGCGCCGGCAGACGCACGCGGAACGTCGAGCCGGTGCCCTGGGCGCTCTCGACCGCGATCTCGCCGGCCATCATCTGACAGAACCTGCGGCTGATCGCCAGCCCGAGGCCGGTCCCGCCGTACTTGCGGGTCGTCGACGAGTCGCCCTGATAAAACGTCTGGAACAGGCGGTTCGTCTGCTCGGCCGACATGCCGATGCCGTTGTCGGCGACCACGAACTCGAACCAGTCCTGGCTGCGGTCGCGCGGGGCGCCGGCCTCCGCCGCGGCGCACGGCAGCCGCCGCACCTCGAGCGCGATGCGCCCGCGCTCGGTGAACTTGGCCGCGTTGCTGAGCAGGTTGAACAGCACCTGCCGCACCTTGGTCAGGTCGGCCGTCATGTCGCCGAGCTCGTCGGCGATGTGCAGGTCGAACGCGTTGTGGTTCTGCGACATCAGCCGCTGGGCCGTGTTGCACACGTCGTTCAGCATGTTCTGCACCGAGAACGTCTCGATGTGCAGCTCCATGCGGCCGGCCTCGATCTTCGACAGGTCGAGGATGTCGCTGATGATTCCGAGCAGGTGGTTGCCGGCGCCGTGGATCTTCTGCACGTCGACCGCGACCTGGTCGCGACGCCCGCGCAGCTCCTCGAGCACGATCTCCGAGTAGCCGATGATCGCGTTGAGCGGCGTCCGCAGCTCGTGGCTCATGTTGGCCAGGAAGGCGCTCTTGGCCCGGCTGGCCTCGATCGCCTCGTCGCGGGCCACCTCGAGCTTCTCGTTCAGCTCGCGCAGCCGTCGCTCCGAGCGCACGCTCTCGCTGATGTCCGTCGCCACCCCGATCGCGCCCAGCTGGGTCCCGTGCGCGTCGTGGAACGGCGCCGTCCACGTCTCGAAGTGGCGGTCGGTGAACTCGAACACCCCGCGCAGGCTCAAGCCCTTGAGCGCCCGCCGCACCCCGTCGAGCAGCGCCGGCAAGCCGGCGAACACCTCGTACACCGGCTCGCCGAGGTAGCCGCGCGGCTCGAGCCCGAGCGCCTGCAGCCCGCGGCCCTCGAGCAGCAGCAGCGCCCCGCGGGCGTCGGTCGCGAACAGCACGATCGGCACGTTGGCGACCACGCTGCGCAGCACCTCGCCCTGCAGCGCGCGCGGGTCCTCGGCCGGGCGGCCGACCACGCACACATCCTCGCAACCTGGCTCTTGGACCATGGTCCAAGCGACAGCCAGTTCGCCGGCCCGCGGGCGACAGACCACGCGGGCCGTCTCGCCCGAGCACGCGCGGCGCCAGGCGTCGACCCACGCCGGTTGGTCGACCGGGCGCAGCAGTTCGACGAACGCCATGCCGAGCGGCGGTCCGCCGAACAATTGCCGCAGGGCCACGTTGGCCGCCTGCAGCTCGCCCGTGGGGCCGAGGATGGCGAGCCAATCGCTCGACAGATCGAGGAGGCGGGAAAAGCTCGCGCTCACGAGGTTCGGCATGCCCGGACGGCGCTATGGTAGCCGGACGCGTGGCAAAAATGCTACGCGCGCGCTACTTCGCTCCGAACACTTGCGTCCACAGGTGGCCCCACTGGCCGCCGGGGTAGTACCCCACGCCGATGTGCTCGAACGCGGGGTTCATGATGTTGGCGCAGTGGCCGTCGCTGTTCATCCACTGGTCCATCGTTCCGGCCGCGTCGGGGGACCCGCCGGCGATGTTCTCGCCGGCGTTGCTGTAGTTGCCGTAACCCGCCTTGCCCATCCGGTCCCACGGCGGCTCGCCGTCAGGGTTGGTGTGGTCGAAGAAGTTGCGGTCGTTCATGTCCTTGGAGTGCATGCGCGCCGCGCACCGCAGCGCCGGGTCCATCGTCAGCGGGCCCGCGGGCCCGAAGTTGCCCTGCGCGCCGCAGTTCGCGCCCTCCGCCCGCCTTTGATTGACCAGCGCCAGGACGTCCTCCTCCAGCTGCTTCCATGCCGGATCCCAGCCCTTGGCCGGCTCGCAGTAGGGCACCCCGTCGGGCACGTCCGGATTCGCAGGCTCGCCAGTCGTGGACGTCGACGTCGTCCCGGGATCGCCAGTCGTGCCGCCGGAGGGATCGTTCATGGTCGTCCCCGGATCGGGACCGGTGGTCACGTCGGGCCCCGTGGTGGTGCTCGTGGCGGGCTCGCCGCCGGTGGTCGCCGCCGGCGAGGTGGTGCCGTCGTCTTCGCTCGTCGAGCCGGGATCGACACTCGCGCCCGACATCGAACCACCGTCGCCGTCGGTGGCATCGCCGCCGCCCTCGCTGTCGCCCGCGCCCTCGCTGCTGTCGGCCGCCTCGCTGCCGCCGGAGATCAGCGCGGTCTCGTCGGTGCCGAGGCCCGAATAACAACCAGCGACGAGCACCGCGAGCGCGACCCCGGAAATGCGTAGCGAGCTGAGCATGCTTCGACCTTAGCCTCCGCGTCGCGCTCGCCTCAAGCCCTCATCATCCGCGACGCGCCTTTGGGGCCTGCGGACGACATCCTGCGCGCGAGCCTCCGGGTAACCTCACCTCATGCCCAAGCTCATCGCCCAGCCCACGCGCGTCGTCGCCGACGGCGAGCCGCCCAAGCTCATCGACGAGTACGTCGGCCGCGTCAACACCCACGCGACCGCCGTCAGCATCGCCCACATGCGCTCGCCCGCGGGCTGGCGAGAGCGCGGCCAGAGGCCCGAATTCGACGAGTACTCGCTGGTCCTGCGCGGCACCCTCCGCGTCGAACACGACGGCGGCACGCTCGACGTCACCGCCGGCCAGGCGGTGCTCGTCCGCGGCGGCGAGCGCGTCCGCTACAGCACGCCCGGCGACGAGGGCGCCGAGTACATCGCCGTGTGCCTGCCGGCCTTCTCGCCCGACACCGTCCACCGCGACCCGTGACCCTTCGGACATGCTCTAAAAAGCATGCCCGAAGGGACATGGCCCCTCGGACATGGCCCTAAATTCATATCGATGTCGAGGTCGGCCGTCGGGCGCTCGGCGAGCCTCGCCGCGCGCGTGCTAGCGAGACGTGCCCGGCCCGGCCTGCTCGCCGCGCGAGCGCGGCCGAGCCGCGGCCAGAGCCGCGCGTGCTCGGCAGCCCGCGGGACGACCTGTCCGCGGGACAGCTCCGCTACTTGCCGCCGCCGGTGGCCGGCGCCGGGGCGGTGCCGCTCGGGGCGTCGCCGTCGTCGCTGGAGGCCGCGCCCTCGGGCCGGTCGATGAGCACCTTGAACTCGATGCGGCGGTTCTTGGCGCGGGCCTTGGACGTCTTGGCCGGGTCGATCGGCTTGTCGGGGCCGAAGCCGGTGGTCTTGACGCGCGACTCCTCGATGCCGTGCTCGACCAGGTAGCGCTTGACCGAGTCGGCGCGGCGCTGAGACAGCTCGAGGTTGAAGTCGCGGCCGCCGACGTCGTCGGTGTGGCCCTGGATCTCGATCTTGAGGCTGGGGAACTCCTTGAGCACCGCGACGGCCACGTCGAGCGTCTTCTCCGAGCCCTTCTTGATCTTGTCGGAGCGGGTCTCGAAGTTGATGCCCTCGAGCGGGCGCTTGTCCCACTCCTTGGCCTTCTCGGGCAGCTTGTCCGGGCAGCCGTCGGTGTCCTCGAAGCCGTTGTACGACTCCGGGTGCATCGGGCACTTGTCGTCCTTGTCGATGATCTTGTCGCCGTCGGTGTCGGGCGGCGGCGGGCAACCTGGCGGCTCGGGCCACGGCTCGGTCGGGCACTGGTCGTCGGGGTCGATGATGCCGTCCTTGTCGGTGTCGGGCGGCGGGCAGCCGTCGGGCGCCACGCCGGCCTCGAACGGGCACTTGTCGACCTTGTCGAGGAAGGTGTCGTTGTCGGAGTCGATCGACGGGCAGCCGTCGGGCGGGTCGCCGGCCAGCTTGGGGCACTTGTCGACGTCGTTTTGCACGCCGTCCTTGTCCCAGTCGAGGTCCTTCGGGGCCGGCTGCGGCCGCACGCGCCCGAGCACCAGGCTGAAGCCGACGGTGATCTGCGCGTGGCTGGTGAACGCCGGCGCCGGCTTGGCCGCCTTGGCCGAGATGATGTGGCGCGCGTCGACGCGGAACGCCGCCATCCGCGAGATGTAGATCTTGAGGCCGCCGCCCCAGTGGCCGGCCGGGTCGATGTCGCTGCCGAGGCCGGTGCCGGGCGAGCTGATGCCGAGCATGCCGTAGCCGCCGAGCAGGAACGGCGTGACGCGGTACGGCAGCTGCAGCACCGCGCTCCCGCGCAGCCCGTACACGAACGCCGGGCTGTTGTGCACGTTGCGGACGAACGTCGGCGTCGCCGAGAACTCGGCCTCGATGCCGAAGATCCGCAGCGGGAAGTAGCCCAGGCGGGCGCCCACCGCCGGGCCAAGGCGCCACAGCGCCTTGTGCTCGTCCGGCTTGCCGTTCACCGGCTTGTACAGGTCGTGATCGTCGGGCGGCAGGTTGAGGCCGCCGAAGATCCCGAGCTCGAACAGGTGCCGCTCGGGCGAGTAGCGGTGGATCCACTTGCGCGTGTCTTTGACCTTCCCGGTCTTCTCGTCGAGGATCACGCCGTCGGGCGCCTCACGCCTGCCCGACTTCCTGGCCTTCGGGACAGACGCGCCCGCCTTCACCTCGGCCTTGCCGCCGCCCGCGCTCGCCTGCGCGCCCGCGTTCGCGGGAGCCGGAGCCGGGGCCGCATCGGCCGGCGGCGCGCTCGCCTCGGTCGGCGGGCTCCCCTCACCGGCCGGCGCGGCCTCCGTCGCCGCCTCGGTCTTCGAGGCCTCCCCGGCCGCGGGCTCCTGGGCGGCCGCGAGGACCTCCGGCGAGGCCGCGGCCGCGAAGAGCAGCACGCCGGCGGGGATCAGAGCAGCGGTGCGAGGCTTGGAAGTCAGGGTCATGCGGCGGCCGAGAAGGTTACAGGAAAAGCTGAATCTGCGCGTCAATCGCACGCGGCGGCCTGCGCGTCACATCCCTCGTACAACGGCGGAACGGCGAGCATCTGGATGTAGCACAGATTGCACATTTCCCCGCCCTCGATGCACTCCGGCCGGGCGCTGCAGACCATTACGACGCACTCGGCCAGATCGAAGAACTTGAGCCACTCTTCCGCGGTCAACTTTTCGAGGCAGTCGTCGAAGAAGCACTCCTGCCAGTTGTATTCCGGCGGGGTGGGGTTCGGGATCTGCGTCGCGCACTGCGCACTGCACGTGACGCCCCAACGACAGGTCCGCTCGGGGACCGGGACCTCGGTCGTGCTCGTCGAGTCGACCGGTTCGCCGGTCGTAAAAGTCGGGACTTCCGTGGGGTTCTGCTCGGTCGTCGCAGAAGTCGTCGTGCTGCCGCTCTGCTCGAGGTCGTCCGAGTTGCAGGCGACCCCATACAGCACGGCCGCGATGAAAAACGCCGGGCGGCGGAGGAGGGGGGGCACCTGGCTCATGGCGCCCACCATACCAGGCGTGCCCCGCCACGACCAAATGGACTCGATTTGCCCTCCGACAGGCAAAAACGCGCAAGAGGCGCACGCAAGCTGCCCTCATCCGAGGGCCGCCTGAGATCTGCCTCCCGAGCCTGGTTTGCCAGTTATGCTCTGAAAGTAAGCCTGTTTATTCGGCCTAGGTCCAAGATCCCTGCGAGGCGTACCAGAAGCCTGGCGGGCTCAACCGCAGGAGCCGCTGGTGAACGGTCGGTCGCGCGCCGCGGTGAGACTCGACCCGAAGACATCGTCGGCCTCGACCGTCTGGGTGTCGATGCTGCTCTGAATCCATGAACCACCGAGGATCGAGAGCTGCGGCGTCGAGGTGTCCTGCAGATACATCACGTTGACCATGCCGGCGTCGGTCGTCCCCAAGACGTCCTCGTGGGGCACGCAGACCGCGAGGCCCCGGTTCAGGGTCGTGTACCACTCGCGACCGTACGTGACACATTCGCCGAAATCGTCCTGGCCTTCGGCGTCGTCCGCGACGAAATTGGTGTCCTGCGTCCACAGCACGTCGTCGGCGTCCGTCATCCCGCCGGAGGCGCCGCGAATGATGGCAATCGCGCCGCCGATGCCCTCGCCAGGGATCCCGATCGCCAGGTCTTCGAAGGAGTCCGCGTCCATGTTGCCGACGGCGATGGACTTGCCGAAGAATTCGTGTGAATCCCCGTTCCCCTCGACGTCCGCCCGCTCCTGGTACCAGAGGCTGTCGGCGGGCGAAGAGGCCTGGATCCCGCTCGTCGGCGTTCCAAACAGCACAGCGACGGCCCCGTCATTGACGGCGCCGGCATCTTCGAACGGGATCCCGATCGCCAGATCATGGCACGCGCGCCCGTTCGAGGTGTCGTTGTTGAAGTTCCCCGTGGCCAGGGCGTATCCGAACTCGTCGCCCGCCTCTGCTGCGCCCTCGACGTTGGGGCTGGTCTGATGCCAGGCCGTGGTGCCGGTCGCCGAGAGTCCGCTCGAAGTACCGTAGATGATATGCACCTGTCCGGCCCCTGATTCCGCGCCCACGTTTTGCTGGGGCGCACCGACCGCGAGGTCGTCCTTCCCGTCGCAGTTGAAGTCGCCCGTCGCCAACGACCAGCCGAAAAGCTCGAGGCCGGTGGGATTGCTGACCCCGAGAGCATCGAGGTCCCAAATCTGCAGGCCCGGACCGGCGGTGTCGGTGATACCGCTCGACGAGCCATAGAGGACCCAAACCTCGGACATGGAGCCCTCCTGCACGGCGATATCGTCGAAGCCGTCGCCGTTGAAGTCCCCGGCGGCCGAACTGTTGCTGAGCGCCATCGCCGTGACCACGATGTCGTCGTTCGCCAGGGATAGCCCGGTCGAGCTGCCGTAGAAGATCTGGAGATCGCCCAGCAAGGTCGTGACTGCGAGGTCATCGAAACAATCGGCGTTGAAGTCCCCCCAGGAGACCGTCCGCCCGAAGAAGTCCGAACCATCGGGCGCCCCCTCGACCCCGGGCACGCCCCGGTCGATGCTCGTGATTCGATTCGAGGGATCCGTGAGCCCGCTGGCGGAGCCGTAGAGGACGTTGACCATCCCGGCCAGCGACTCCACCCCGACCTGTTGGTTTGGGACGCCGATCGCGAGATCGTCGATATTGTCGTTGTCGAAGTCGGGGCCGCGGTTGGCGGCGTGAACGTCCGACGTCGAGCCGGACAGGACCAAAGCAATGAGGGCAGTCGATACCGTGAAACGCTTGCGCGAGATCATGAAACAACACTCCATTTGAACCACTGATTGTCTACAGGCCACTACAGCACTGTGTGCATATTTAGAAACCATCGCACGGACGAGTTGGCAACTCAGGCGTCCCCCTTGTGACCGGTGAAGAAAATCACAGCTCCGGCGCTCTCGCTCTCATGCCGGGGGCGATAGCGAGAGGGCGTGAGCCGCGGCGCTAAACTTTGTTCTATCTCCAGACACCTCAACTTTCAAAACAAACAAAACAGATCTTCAATCTCCGCGCACCCTGCCCCGGCGCCCGCGATCCTTCGCTCCGCGTGTGGCAAAATCCTCCTCGGGTGCAGTTTTTCGTCCGAAGACTCGCCCGGTTACCCCACCTTGGTTTAGGGAGTCCCAGGAGCATCATGCGCCACTCACTCGCCCTCCGTTCTGGCCTCGTCCACGTCCTCGCCCTGTGTGCCGCCTGCGACCTCGAGTCGTGCGTCCGCGGGGACCAGGAGGAGCTCGACTGCAGCGACCGCGAGCAGCAGTTCGACGACACCGTCGCGCGCGAGGGCGTCCTGCTCGACGCCATCCCCGACAAGCCCAGCTTCCCGATGGCGCTCGTGATCACCGAGCGCGGCATCGCCGAGCTGCTCAAGGGCATCACCAGCGACACCAACCCGGTGGCCGGCGGCAACCTGACGCTGTTCGGGCTCAACCTGCAGATCGTGCCGCAGAAGACCGAGGTCGAGCTGACCAGCGAGCTCGACAAGTGCAGCCGCTGCGTCATCTTCGCCGTCGACTTCAGCCTGCAGGCGATCACCGACGGCGGCACCTCGCAGCTGGCCGGCACCGGCAGGTCGAAGATCAGCATCCCGCTGCGGCTCGAGGAGCTCGAGGGCGACACCACCGCGCTGGTGGCCGCCTACGAGCAGATGACGATCCTCGACCTGACGTTGACGACCATGGGCTTCATCACGGCGCAGTACCCCGAGTTCGAGAAGGCGCTCGAGATCAAGATGACCCAGCTCATCCGCGAGCAGTCGGAGCCGGTCCAGCTGATGAAGTTCGAGCCGTGGACGATCGGCACCAACTCGGTCAAGGTCGCCGCCAAGCAGTTCGCCATCTTCCCCACGACCGGCGTCATCTCGCTCGGCATGCAGACCAACCTCGACCTGCCCAAGGCGGTCGCGCTCGAGGTCGGCCAGGCACTCGACGGGGACGCCATGATGGCGGTGCAGATGCACCCCGGCCTGCTCCTCGGCATGGCCGAGCGCATGCTCGCCGAGGGCGTCATCCCCCGCCGCTACGACGACGACGGCAACCCCGACCCCGAGGGCCCGCAGGGCATCACGCTCACCGGCCTCGGCAAGAACGCCCTCGGCGCCAACGACCTCGACGTCACCTTCCGCGTGTGGCGCACCAAGGGCGACTACTGCGGCTACGCCAACGCCGTCAGCGTCCTGCGGCTCGGGCTCGACGACAGCGACGGCATCCAGGACCGCATCACCGTCACGCCGACCGACGACCTGCAGGTGCTCGAGGGCGGCGTGGGCGTCGGCGAGCTGTACGAGGACAACAAGGAGCTGGTCGAGGAGAACAAGGGCCTCGTCGACAGCTTCAAGCGCAGCCTGGCCGACCAGATCGGCATCACCGTCAACTACAACGAGCTCGCGGTCGACGGCCAGAACATCGTCTTCGACGCCACCGGCCTCGAGGTCACCGACAAGAAGATCGACATCCTGCTCGACTTCCTGGTGCTCGCCGCCGAAGGCGGCTGACCCGCCGCTCTCGGTGTGCTTGTCTTCTCCTTCCCCTGAACTTCAGCGATGCGACACTTCAACAAAGCCCCCCTCGCCGCGGTCCTCGTCCCGCTCGCCACCGTCGCGCTCTTGACCGGTTGCCCCGGCCTCCTGGGCAACACCACAGCCGGCGCCGAGGGCGACACCTCGACGACGACCACGAGCGGCACCACGCCGCCGTCGACGCTCCCCGACCTCACGACCACCGGCTTCATGCTCGAGTGCTACCCGGGCACCATGCGCTGCGACCCGCAGAACCCCGGCGTGGTCCAGGAGTGCAAGGACACCGGCCTCGCCTGGGAGTCGACCGCCTGCACCGGCTTGGAGCAGTGCGTCGAGAAGATCGCCGAGAACACCGCCGAGTGCGTCGGCGCGTGCGAGGAGATCGACAACCCGACCTCGGTCGGGTGCGAGTTCCTCGCCATCCGCATGAACAGCTTCAACTATGACGAGGGCGACAAGGACGTCGTGATCGTCGGCAACACCGACACCACGCGCACCGCTCAGATCCAGCTGTACTTCACGCCCAACAACTCCTTCACCGAGGAGCCGCTGTTCGAGCCGGTGCTGCTGGGTCCCGGCGAGTCGCACATCTTCGACCTCGTCAACGACCCGCTCAAGGGCTACACCGCCTTCCGCACCGGCGGGGTGTTCCGCGTCGAGAGCGACCTGCCGGTCACCGCGTACCTCCACTCGGCGCTGAAGAACACCGCCAGCAACGACTCGTCGATGCTGCTGCCGCTCCCGACCCTGCGCCAGGACTACGTCATCGCCTCGTACCCCGGCTACGCGGACAAGGACAAGCCCGACGAGATCAACGGCCGCCCGAGCTACTTCGACGTCATCGCTGTCGAGGACGACACCACCGTCGAGTGGGTGTCGCCGCGCGACACCGCCGCCCAGGGCGTCCTCATCCCCGCGGTCCCGGCCGGCGAGAAGGGCACGATGAAGCTCAACCGCTTCGACGTGCTGCAGGTCGGCGCCTCCTCGGCCACCAACATGAACTCGAGCACCCACGACCTGTCGGGCACGGTGGTCTCCGCCAACAAGAAGATCTGGGTCGTGGGCGCGACCGAGTGCGCCTTCGTGCCGTTCGGCACCGGTTACTGCAACCACTTGCAGGAGCAGATGATCCCGCTCGAGTACTGGGGCAAGAAGTACGTCGGCCCCCACTCGCCCGCGCGCGCGGGCGAGAAGCACTACTGGCGGATCTACGCCGGCAAGGACGGCGTCACCGTCACCGTCGAGAGCAACGACGCCGGCGTCAAGGTGCCGCCGATCACTCTGGTCAAGCGCGGCGACTGGAAGGAGCTCGAGATCCCCCACGGCGTCAGCCTGATCTTCACCGCCACCGGCCCCATCTTGCCCGTGCAGTACCTCGCGGGCGGCACGTCGGCCGACAAGATCGGCGATCCTGCCATGTACCAGATGATCGCGGTGGAGCAGTGGCTGCGGCGCTACGTCGTCGTCACCGGCATCAACTACGACCTCAACTACGCCCAGATCTTGCGCAAGAAGGGCTCCGCCCCGGTGACGATCAACGGTCAGACCGTGGGCGACTACTACCTCATCAACGGCACCGGTCCAGACAACCAATGGGAGGTCGCCGACTTCCCGCTGGCCGACGGCGCCGACGCGAACACGTATGTCGCCGAGTCGGACGATCCGTTCAACATCGTCGTGCTCGGCTACAACAAGCTCACCCCGCAGCAGTCGGCCTACGCCTACCCCGGCGGAATGAACCTCAAGAAGATCTACGACCCGTGAGTCGCGCGGTCCAGAGCCTGCCGGCGCGCCCTCGCGCAGCCCTGGTGGCTGCGCGCGTGCCCGCATCGGGGCCTCCCTTCTTTTCTTCGATCGCGGCTGTTACTACAGTCGGCGGCATGAAACCCTCTGCTTCGTTGTCAGTCGCCGTCGCGCTGTTGTCGATTGTCGGTTGCGAATCCAATCCATCCTACTCCGACGATGAGAACGTCGCGGTGTCGTCCGATTCGGACACCCCCGGCGTCATCGCCGAGCTCCGCGTCCGCGAGCGTTCCTTCGTCCGATTCATCGACGAGAGGCTATCCTGCCCCGAGTGCGGCATCGGGATGTTGGTGCTGAACGCTCCCGAGGTGTCTGCTGGGATCGCGGAGCTGAAGCTGACCCCGCTCGAGGTGTTCCTCGCGCTCGCCCCCGAAGCCGTGGTTCCCGGCGCGCTCCGGGCCGATCACTTCGCCGGGGCGGCGACGGCCGATGCGTCTGCTCCCCGCAGCGGGAACGCGGGCCACCCGCTGATCACGGTCGAGGACTTGACTGCGCCGCGCCGCGTGTCGTTCGCGCAGGACGTGATCCACTCCACGAACCGGTGCAACTTCAACGCAATGGACACCGCCGGCGACTACTGCGATCACTTCGACGTCGATCGAGCGAACGACACCGCCGACGCCTGGGACTGCGTCGACGACCAGACCGGCAGCCGGACCGTATCGGCCGGATCGTCTGCCGAGCGCTGGCTCGGACTTTGCGCGCGGGCGTCCATCGATTGGAAGGTCCAGGTCGAGGGCGTGCCCGGTACGTGGAGCGACGTCTCCGGAACGGCGGTCTCGGTCGTCGACGACGACGAGGTTGCCTATCACAGCTCGGCGATCTCCATCGCCCATCAGCGCTCGAGCATCACGGCGTCGTCCACCGAGCACTACTCTTCGAGCTGGGCCCGCGATTGACACGAAGATGGCATCTCGAGCTCCTTCGGCCCGGGGGCCGGTCACCGACATGACGACCGCCGGACGAGCAGGCCCGGGCATACCTTCCGCGCCGGTTGCGCCTCCTGGGTTCGTGCTCGCATAGACCTCTGCGAGGCCATGACGCCGAGACAGCGGTTTGCCGGCCGCGTCTCGGCGCCCAATCTCCGCTACCCTCTCGGTATGTTCCGGTCGGTCGGCGGCGCCGGATCTCGCTCCTGCGTCGCCGGGTCGGTTGGTGCTGTCTCGTTGAATCTGTCCTTCGGGCCACCTTACATCTACTCATTGACGATTGGATTGCCTCATGTCTCACCACCCCGGTCTCCGCGCCTGTCTGGGCGCGCTCGTGCTGCTCGCGGCCTGTCCTGACCTGCTCCCCGTCGACCCCGACAGCGACAGCGCCGGCGCCACCGCTGCGGTCACCGGCGAGCCGGCGACCACCGCCGAGCCCGACCCGACCACCGGCTTCGTGCCGCAGTGCTTGCCCGGCCAGACGCGCTGCGACCCCGAGCAGCCGACCGCGCTGCAGACCTGCAAGGACACCGGCGCCGGGTGGGAGTCGAGCCCGTGCGCGCACGAGTGCGTCGAGGCGATCGACGCTGCCAGCTGCGTCGGCCCGTGCGACACCGACGACGACCCGACCTCGATCGGCTGCGAGTTCGTGGCCATCCGCATGGCCAGCGGCAACGACCCCGACGACTTCGACGCGCTGATCGTCGGCAACACCGACCCGCTCGAGATCGCCGCGGTCCAGCTGTACTTCACCCCCACCAACGACCTGGTCGAGCAGGCCATCCTCGACCCGGTGATCCTCGCGCCCGGCGAGTCGCACGTGTTCGACATCACCGTCGACCCGCTCCCCTTCACCAACTTCCGCAACGGCGGCGTGTTCCGCCTCGTCAGCGACCGCCCCGTCGCCGCGTATCTGCACTCGCCGCTCGCCAACGAAGCGAGCAACGACGCCTCGATGCTGCTGCCGGTCCGCTGGCTGCGCAAGGACTACGTCGTCGCCTCGTGGCCGCCGTTCGTCGACGCCGACGAGCCCGACACGAAGAACGGCCGGCCCAGCTACTTCACGGTCATCGCCCTCGAGGACGACACCACGGTCAACTGGAAGCCGCGGCGGCGCACCGCCGGCCTGGGCGAGCAGTTCGACGCGGTCGAGCCGGGCGGCACCGGCACCAAGATGATGCGGCGCTTCGACGTCCTGCAGGTCGCCGCCTCCTCGCCGGCGGGCGACGCCGACTACGAGAACCACGACGTCTCGGGCACCCTGGTCAGCGCCGACAAGAACATCTGGGTCATGGGCGCGACCAACTGCGCGTACGTGCCGTTCGGCTCCGGGTGGTGCAACCACCTGCAAGAGCAGATGATCCCGCTCGAGTACTGGGGCAGCACCTACGTCGCCCCGCCCTCGCCGCCGCGCTCCGGCGAGGAGAAGCAGTACTGGCGCGTCTACGCCGGCGATGACGACGTCACTCTCGGCATCTCCAGGACCGACCAGCCCGGCACTCAGTTCGTGGCGATCGCCGAGCGCGGCGACTTCCGCGAGTTCGCGGTCGATGCCGGTGTCACCCTGCTGTTCGTCGGCCTCAACGACGCGCCGATCCTCCCGGTGCAATACCTCGCCGGCAACCTGGCCGCCGGGGGGATCGGCGACCCGGCGATGGTGCAGAGCATCGCCGCCGAACAGTGGCGCGAACGCTACGTGTTCGTCACGGGCGCCGACTACGAGGCCAACTACGTCCAGGTCATTCGTCGCACCGGCGGCGCCGATGTCACGATCGACGGCCAGGTGGTCGGCAGCTGGAAGCTGGCCAACTTCGAGGGCGTCGACAATTACCAGATCGCCGACGTCCCCCTCGCCAGCGGCGGCGAGGCGGCCACCTACGTGGCGGCCTCGACCGAGCCGTTCGGCATCACCGTGGTCGGCTACAACCCCGCCGGCCCCGGCACCATGACCTCCGCTTACGCCTACCCGGGCGGCATGCGGCTCGAACGGCTGTTCCAGCCGTGAGCCCCGGCGGGCCCCGCACGCGGGGTTCGCCGTAGCGACGTCACCAGACCCGCGTCGGACCGGCCTGGGTCCACGACGGTCGATCGTCCGCCGGCCGGACCTTGCGGGCCTGTGAGGCGGAGAAAGCTCGCTCGGTCGCGCCGCACCGGCCGTGCTGGCCGCCCGGCTTTCCGCTACCCTCCCGGCCATGTCGAAGCTCTCGTATCGCCTTGGATTCGCGCTCCTCGTCCTGCCCGCGTGCAGCAATCCGGCCCCGGCCGACACCGACAGTGATACCGACACGTCGACGAGCACGTCGACCACCGACGGCACTCAAACCTCGGTCGCTCCGACCACCGAGCCGCCGACCTCGACGACCGAGGAGCCGACCTCGACCACCACGACGACCACCGAGTCGACCACCACCGAGCCGGTGACCTCGACAACCTCCACCGATACGACCGACACGTCGACGACCACCGACACGACGACGACCACCACCACCACCACCGACACCGAGACGTCCTCGACCACCGAGGCGCCGGACCAGTGCGCCGACGGCGAGAAGAACGGCGGCGAGACCGACACCGACTGCGGCGGCCCGACCTGTTCGCCCTGCGCCGACGGCGGCGCCTGCGTCGAGGACACCGACTGCGAGAGCGGCAGCTGCAACGACGCCACCTGCGGCCTGCCGCCGGTGGGCTGCCTCGACGGCCTGAAGAACGACGAGGAGACCGACATCGACTGCGGCGGCTCCGAGTGCCCGGCCTGCGCCGACGACCTCGCGTGCGCCGTCCCCGAGGACTGCCTCTCGAAGGTCTGCACCGACGACGTGTGCGTCGCCGCCAGCTGCGAGGACCAGGTCGTCAACGGCGAGGAGTCGGACGTCGACTGCGGCGGCGACACCTGCGACAAGTGCGTCGACGGCGACAGCTGCAACACCGCCGACGACTGCGACAGCGGCGTGTGCGAGAGCAACGTCTGCTCGCCGGCCAGCTGCGAGGACACCGCCCAGAACGGCGACGAGACCGACGTCGACTGCGGCGGCCCCGACTGCGACAAGTGCGGCGCCGGCGACGCCTGCGTGACCAACGCCGACTGCGCCGACAACCTCTGCCAGAACAACGTGTGCGTCGGCCCCACCTGCGACGACGGCATGCAGAACGGCCAGGAGACCGACGTCGACTGCGGCGGCCCGAACTGCGAGGCCTGCCCCGGCTTCGGCCTCGTCATCAACGAGGTCGACTACGACAACCTCAACACCGACAACGCCGAGTACATCGAGCTCCTCAACACCACCCCCGACTCGATCGCCCTCGGCGGCCACAAGGTCGTCCTCATCAACGGCAGCGGCGCGGCCACCTACGCGACCCTCGACCTCAGCCCCCTCGGCTCGATCGCCGGCGGTCAGTACCTCGTCATCGCCAAGCCCAGCTTCACCGTGCCGGGCGGCGTGCTCAAGGTCGACTTCAACGGCGACACCGACAAGATCCAGAACGGCGCGCCCGACGGCATCGCCCTGATCGGCGGCGGCGCGCTCATCGACGCCCTGTCCTACGAGGGCGCGATGACGAACGTCAACATCGCCGGCGTCGGCATGGTCAGCCTCGTCGAGGGCACCGTCCTCCCCGTCGACGTCGCCGACTCCAACACCATCGTCGGCTCGCTGGCCCGCCTGCCCAACGGCAGCGACACCGACGACGCCGCCACCGACTGGAAGTTCACGGCCAACCTCACCCCCGGCGCTGCCAACGTGCCCTGAATCCCGCTATCCTCGGCGCATGATCGCCGAGTATGAGGATCTCGACGGCCTCGCCCTCGCCGCCCTCGTGCGCGCGGGCGAGGTCTCGCCGTTAGGGCTGGTCGACGAGGCCATCCGCCGCTGCGAGGCCGACGGCGTCCCGCTCGGCGCAGTGGTCGCGCCGATGTACGAGCGCGCCCGCGACCTGGCCAAAGGGACATTGCCCGAAGGACCGTTTCGCGGCGTGCCGATGTTGCTCAAGGACCTGGTGTCGGGGGCCGAGGGCGCGCCGCTGCAGTCGGGCAGCCGGTTCCTGCGCGGCTACGTGTCGCCGGCCGACTCGGAGATCGTGCGCCGCTACCGAACGGCCGGGCTGATCCCGGTCGGCAAGTCGGCGACCTCGGAGTTCGGCGTGGTGCCGACGGTCGAGACCCTGGTCCACGGCCCGTGCAAGAACCCGTGGGACCGCGCGCGCTCGGCCGGCGGCAGCAGCGGCGGCTCGGGCGCGGCCGTGGCCGCCCGCGTCGTCCCGCTCGCCAGCGGCAGCGACGGCGGCGGGTCGATACGGATCCCCGCCTCCTGCTGCGGCCTGTTCGGCATGAAGCCCACCCGCGGCCGCACCCCCAGCGGCCCCGAGCGCGCCGAGGGCTGGCAGGGCTTCGCCGTCCTCCACGCGCTGACCCGCTCGGTCCGCGACAGCGCCGCCCTGCTCGATGCGACATGTCCCCCGGAACATGGCGCTGCGTACTACCCGCCTCCGCCGGCCCGGCCCTACCTCGCCGAGGTCTCGACCCCGCCCGGCAAGCTGCGGATCGCCGTCACCACCCGGCCGATGCTCGGCGGCCAGGTCCACCCCGACTGCGCCGCCGCCCTCAGCTCGGCCGCCGCCCTGCTGCAGGACCTCGGCCACCACGTCGACGAGGCCGCGCCCGAGGTCGACGGCCCCGCCTTCTCGCGGGCCTTCTTCGCCATCCTCTGCGGCGAGGTCGCGGCCGACATCGACGAGGCCGCGCGCCTCACCGGCCGCCGCCCGCGGGCCGGCGAGTTCGAGTTCGTCACCTGGACTTTGAGTCAGATCGGTCGGGCCCTCGGCGCCGCCGAGTTCGTGGCCGCCAAGCGCCACTTGCAGCAGGCGGCGCTGAAGATCGGGCCGTTCTTCGCCGACTACGACGTGCTCGTCACCCCGACCCTGGCCCAGCCGCCCGCCCCGCTCGGCACCCTCGGCCCGCAGGGCCTCTCCGCCGCGATGATGAAGGCTCTCGGCCGCGCCCGCGCCGGCGGCCTGCTCAAGGCCCTCATGGCCCACGACCCCAGCGCCGACCAGGTCTACGCCTACCTGCCGTGGACCCCCGTGTTCAACGTCACCGGCCAGCCGGCCATGTCGGTGCCGCTGCACTGGAGCCCCGAGGGCCTGCCGATCGGCGTCCACTTCGTCGGCCGCTGGGGCGACGAGGCGACCCTGTTCCGCCTCGCCGGCGAGCTCGAGCGCGCCCGCCCGTGGGCCGGCCGCCGCCCGCCGCCCGCGGCCACATGACCGAAACACCCTGTCCTATAGACCCTGTCTATCACGACATGACCGATCAGACATCTCTGTGGTTGTTCGGCTACGGCTCGCTGATCTGGCGGCCGGCGATCCCCTACGCCGAGCGGCTGCCGGCCCGCGCCGCCGGCTACGAGCGCCGCTTCTACCAGGGCTCGACCGACCACCGCGGCGTCCCCGAGGCCCCGGGCCGCGTCGTCACCCTCGTCGCCAGCGCCGCGGCGCTGTGCGGCGGCGTCGCCTACCGCGTCGCCGAGGCCGACGTCGCCGCGGTGCTGCACACCCTCGACGTCCGCGAGCAGGGCGGCTACACCCGCCTCGAGCTGCCGGTGCAGGTCCTCGGCGCCGCCCCGCGCGAGGTCACCGCGCTCACCTACGTCGCCGCGCCCGACAACCCCAACTGGCTCGGCCCGGCCTCCGTCGCCGCGATCGCGCGGCAGATCGCCCATAGCCGCGGCCCCAGCGGCATGAACCGCGAGTACCTGGTCCGCCTCGCCGCCGCCCTGCGCGAGCTCGCCGTCGACGACCCCCACGTGTTCGAGCTCGAGCGCGAGGTCGACGGATTCGCACCGATCTGACCCGACGAGCCCCGTATGCGCCACCCGCGAATCACGACCCTCTTCCTGCTCGCACTCTCCTCCTGCGCAGAGGAGGATGAAGGGGTCGAGCTGCCCGAGATCTCCGCGAGCAGCAAGTACGTCGCGTACGGAACATGGGCCGACACCTCCACGCTGTGCATGGACGATCGCCTGGCGCGGTGGGACACGTTCATCGAGCGCGTCGCCGACTTCCTGGACATCTCCCCGCCCTCGTCGCGGATCCGCTACACCTGGGTCCCCGAGGGCCTCTCATCCCCGGAGCGTTGGGGTTGCGCCGACTCGAACACGGGTTGCTTCAAGGGGAGCCGGCAGGGGGTCTTCGTCCGCGAGTTCGAGATCGTGCATGAGCTCGTGCACGTGGTCGGCGCCGCGGGCCTCGGCAGGGGACATCCCATCCTCTCCGAGGGACTGGCCGAATATTTGGGCAGCTTCAGGTCCACGGAGACGAAGTTGGAGGAGTTCCCGGACGAGTTCCGGGGCCTGATCGATTCCGGAGGGAGACCTGAATCCTACGGCGATTACACGCTCTCCATGCATTTCGTGGGCGCCACGATCGAGCGCCACGGCGCGTCGGCGTTCACGGAGTTCTACCGCTCCCTGAGCGCGGACGTCACCTTCGAGGAATTCGAAAGCACATACCAGGCAGTCTTCGCCGAGGACCTCTCGGAGCGCCTGCTCGACATGAGCCTCCACCCGGTCCTCGGCCAGTTCGTCCCGTGGGCGTGTCGCACGGGCTCGGGCGCGGAGACCCTCGATTGGTCGGCCGCGACCGAGCTCCAGGCGACCATCCACGGCGAGTGCGGCGATCCACACTTCGTCGGACCCGGCCACGATTCACCATACGACCTCACCAAGGACTATGTGATCGAGGTGGAGTCCGCCGGCGGCTATCGCCTCGAGGTGACCGAGATCGACGCCGCGAAGGGCCTGCTGGCCGCGACCCTCGAGAGTTGTCCGGGGGTCCCGTACGGGAGGCTCGTCGTCGAGAACGGCTATTCCTTCGAGGGGACGCTGTCCCCGGGCCGCCATGTGCTGACAGTGTATTTTCCGCCCACGACCGAGCTCGAGGGCGATGCCGACGTGGCGCTGAAGCTGCTGTATCCCGTGCCGCCGTGAGGCGGGCGCCAGCGACGCCTCACGCCGCAGGTCCCCTCGCCCCCGCGAGCTCGCCGCCGACGTCTTCGCGCCGGCGCGTTCGTACATGTCCTGCGGGACATGTCATGGGCGAGCGACGGGCGCCGCCCGCAAGCCCCTCGGCGACACACATGTCCTTCAGGACATCTCGGCGTGGCGGGCGCGGACGCCACCCGACGCGCCCGGCCGCCTCCCCTGTCGCTGCCGGATGAAGCCGAAGGCCGTGTTATCCTCGCCGCATGCGCCCCGTCGCCGGCGTCCTCCTCGCGCTCTGCGCTCTCGCGGGCTGCTTCTCCGACAGCCTGCCGCAGCTGTCCACCGGCGGCCCCACGACCGCCGACGAGACCGCGACCTCGACCTCGACCTCGACCTCGACCGACGCGGCCACGTCCTCGACGAGCACCTCCCCGACCGAGGTCACCACCACCGACGGGGCCACCACCGGCACCTGTCCCATGGGCCAGCCGATGAAGTCCTGGTACCCCGACGGCGACGGCGACGGCTTCGGCGCCGCGGAGCCGGTCACGATCGCCTGCGAGGCGCCGCCAGGCGGGGTCGACGTCGCCGGCGACTGCGACGACACCTGGTTCGAGGTCCACCCCGGCGCCGCCGAGCTGTGCAACATGGGCGTCGACGACGACTGCGACGGCCTCGTCGACGAGCACTCGACCGACAACCTGGAGTGCGGCAGCTGCAGCCTGTCGCAGCTCGGCGGCGCAGTCTTCTGGGTGTGCAGCGAGGCGGCGGCGTTCACCGCCGGCGAGGCCTTCTGCCAGCAATTCGGCGCCGCGGTCCACCTGGTCCACCCGGAGAACCCCACCGAGCTCGCCTTCGTCCGCGACCGGATCTTCGACCACCTCGGCGAGCAGCCGACGGAGCTGCACTTCTGGACCGGCCTCCACCGCAGCCAGGCGCTGTGGAACGAGTGCACGATGAACCCCGACGCCGCCGACTGGGTCGCCCTCGACGGCGACCCGGTCACCTACCTCCCGTGGCGCGACGGCGAGCCCGACAACTCCGAGTGCCTCCCGCGCTGCACCACCGAGGTCCTCGAAGACCCCGAATGCCCGCGCGAGAACTGCATCGAGCTCGGCGACGGCGCCACCGGCGCCTACAACGACCGCACCTGCAGCCTCGCCGCCGTCGGCCTGGTCTGCCAGGCCCGCCTCGACCCCTGAGCCGTCTCCGCGCAGGTCGCTCGCGCCGGCTCCTCGCGTCCTGCCCGGCCACGCGCCGCCCCGCCGCGACCGCTCGACCACCGCCCGCGACCGTTCGCCCGCACGGCCGCCCCCGCGGGGAACGACGCGTGCCAGCTTGCGCGTGGAGCCCACGATGACCGCCATCCTCCACAGCGCCCTCGCCCTCGCGCACCTCGCCCTCGCCCTCGTCCCGCTCACCCTCGCCGCCGCCGCCTTCTTGCCGCTGCTCGACCTCTCGGCGCTGGAGGACCGGCGATGAGCGCCCTCGCCCGCAAGCGCGCCTTCGACCTCGCGCTGCTGCTCCCGCTGGTCCCGCTGTTCGCCCTCGCCGTCGGCGCCCTCGCCGGCTGCGTGTGGCTGTGCGACGGGAGGCCGATCTTCTTCACCCAGCCGCGCATCGGCCAGGGCCGGCGCCTGTTCCACATCGTCAAGCTGCGCACCATGACCTGCGAGCTCGACCCCGCCGCGCGCAAGCCGACCCGCTTCGGCCGGTTCCTGCGCCAGCGCGGCCTCGACGAGCTGCCGCAGCTGCTCGTCAACGTCCTGCGCGGCGACATGAGCCTCGTCGGTCCGCGCCCGCTCACCCCGGCCGACGCCGAGCGGCTGGTCGCCGAGCACCCGCCGTTCGCGCGCCGCTTCGACGTCCCGCCCGGCCTCACCGGCCTGGCCCAGGTCTGCCTGGCCCAAGGGTCAGCCTTGACCGCCGCGCTCGACGCCGCCTACGCTGAGCGTCGCAGCGCCCTCCTCGACCTCCGCCTGCTCCTGCGCACCGCGTGGATGAACCTCGTCGGCAAGCGCCGCGGCGCCCTCCGCACCACGCTCCCGATCGGCCGCCCCCGCACCGTCTCATGGCCCTGATCGCCTCCACGCTGCAGGCCCTGCTCGCCCCCCGGCGGCTGGTCCCGATCGTCCTCGTCAGCGTCCCGCTGGTCGTCGCCCAGCACCGCTACTCGCCCGCGCGCGACCCCGGCGCGGTCGTCGTCGGCCTGGCCATGTGCCTCGTGTTCGCGCTGATCGCCCCGTGGCTGTGGCGCGTCACCGCCCCGCGCGGCTGGCTCGGCCTCGCCGTCTACGGCCTCGTCGGCGTCGCCGTCGTCGCCGGCCTCGGCCTCGTCCTGCCGGCCGCGTTCGGCGTCGGCCGCACCTTCCTCACCGAGGACGCCAGCCTGCTGGTCGCCCTCGCCCTGTTCCTCGTCGGCGGCTGGGGCCTCGGCCGCGACATCGACCTCGAGGCCAGCCTCGACCGCGAGCGCGCCCGCGCCGAGGCCCTCGCCCGCGAGGCCGAGCGCGCCCAGCTGCTCGCCCTCCGCAGCCACCTCGACCCGCACTTCCTCTTCAACACCCTCAACGCGATCGCCGAGTGGTGCCGCACCGACGGCGAGATCGCAGAGCGGGCCGTCCTGCGCCTGTCCGCCATGCTGCGCACGATCCTCGACGGCGTCCGCCTGCCCGCCTGGCCGCTGCGCCGCGAGCTCGACCTCTGCCGCGACCTGTTCGCCCTCCACGCCGTCCGCGACCCCGGCCGCTTCGACTGCGCCGTCGACGGCGACCCCGGCGACATCCTCGTCCCGCCGCTCTTGCTGCTGCCGCTGGCCGAGAACGCGATCAAGCACGGCCCGTCCGCCGGCCACCGCGGGCCGGTCCGCATCCACCTGTCCTCCGGGACATCCGGCGTGGAGATCGTGATCGACAACCCCGGCCCCTACACCGGCCCGCGCCCCGGCGGCGAGGGCCTGCACATGGCCCGGCGCCGCCTCGACCTCGCCTACGACGGCCGCGCCGCCCTCGTCATCGGCCCCGCCGACCACGGCACCCGCGCCGTCGTCACCATCCCCCCCGGCCCCGCCCCCACCGTCGTCACCTGACGCCCGCCCCCGCCACATGTCCCATGAAACATTCTCGCTTGGACATGTCCGAAATGCCATACCGCTTCGATGCGACCTACGACGGCCACGCCAGCCTCGTCATCAGTCCATCGGCCACGACACCCCCCATGCTTGATCGGCCTTGTCCGGTCCGCCACACCGTGCGGACGACCGCGACGCGCTGCGGCGCCCAGACTCTCGTGACCGCGCCTACCGCCCTCGCAATGACTGACCTTTCGGACATGTCACGATGACCCCCCTGCGAATCCTCATCGTCGACGACGAGGAGCTGGCGCGCCGCCGCCTGGTCCGCCTGCTCGCCGATCTGCCGGGCGTCGAGCTCGCGGGCGAGTGCGACGCCGGCCAGGCCGCGCTGACGCGCCTGCGCGAGCCGGACGCCGACGTCGACGTCGTCCTGCTCGACATCCGCATGCCCGGCCTCACCGGCCTCGAGACCGCGGCGTTGCTCGGGGACGACGGCCCGTACGTCATCTTCACCACCGCCCACGACGACCACGCCGTCGACGCCTTCGACCTCGGCGCCGTCGACTACATTTTAAAGCCGATCGAGGCGGTGCGGCTGCACCGCGCGCTCGAGCGGGCGCGCCAGCGCCTGGGCGGGCAGCGGGCCGGCTCGCGCGAGTTCGTGCGCCTGCCGGTCACCACCCGCGAGGGCATCGTCCTCGTCGACCCGCAGGCCCTCACGCACGCAGTGTTCGACGGCGCCCTCGTCACCCTCCACCTCGACGGCCGCACCTTGCTCACCGACCAGAGCCTGCAGGACCTCGAGGACAGGTTGCCGGCCACCGCGTTCGAGCGGGTCCACCGGCGCGCGCTCGTCAACCTCGAGAAGATCGAGCGCCTCGAGCCGCTCGAGACCGGCGGCTACAACGCCCGCATGGCCGGCGGCGACCTCGTCCCGATCTCCCGCCAGGCCGCCCGCCGTCTCCGCCGTCGCCTCGGCCTGTCCTGAGGGACATGTCGCCGCACGGCCTCGCGCCGGGCGCCATGTCGACATGTCCCAAGAGACATCCACGATCACCGTCGAGCCGCGGCCTCGACACACCCGAGAGGCACACCGGTCCGAGACGGGCGCCCGACAGGCCCCTCGACCTCAGATGTCCCTTCGGACATGTCTATTAGGACATCGCTCGCCGTCGGCGGATGAACGACCAGGCCAGCGGCCCGAGCAGCCACAAGGCCGGCGCGAACCCGCCGGAGCCGACCTTGCACGCCATGCTTTCGTCGGAGTCCGGCGCGATGTCGGCCTCGTCGAGCACCACCGTCTCCCCGCGCGTGCCGTCGGCGGCGACCGGCGTGAGCGCGATGGGCCCCGGCCCCGGCGGGATCTTCGCCCCTTGGCCGAAGCCGGGCCCGGACACCACCGCGAGCCGGCCGTCGGCGTAGACCGCCTCCACGTACCCGCCCTGCCCGAAGTACTGCGCCGAGAAGTCGATCGAGAGGGCGATCGAATCGGGGACCGCGCACGTCGCCCCCCCGGTGGGTTTGCAGCCCTGGGAATCGACAATCTTCTCGCGCGCCTGCAGCTCGCCGAGCACCGCGGGCGGGAACGCCGGCAGGTCGCCCACGTGGAGCGTCCCCGGGCTCTGGAAATCGTCGGGGTAGGCCGCAAACTCGCCGCAATCGAGCTCGTAGACCGCCCCGGGGGCCAGCGGCTCGGCCGGCACGAACTCTGCGACGACGTCGAAGGTCTCGCGCTCCTCCGAATCGCAGGCGCTCGCCCCCCGCAGCTCGACGGTCACGTCGATCCGCACGTCCCCGGCCACCAGCGCGCAGTCGTCGGGCACCGCCGCCTCGATGTCCTCGCACCGCATCACCATCCACGGCAACACGTCGGCCGGGACCTCGACGGCGTCGTCGAAGAACATCGCGCTGCCGTAGTCGCTGTCCCACGACCAGCTCCCACAGCTGCGCGCTTCTGCCGGCTCCGGCCGGGCCCACAGGCCGAGGATCGAGGCGACGAGGACGAATCGACGATATCTTTGCACGTGGCCACCACCTATCTTTAGTAGCCTCGAGCATAGACAGACCGCGGCGGCGCGGCAACCACCGCGCCGCCTTTCACTCCAACCAGATCACGCCGGCACCGCGCCGAACTTGCCGAGCTCGAAGTCGCGGACGGCGGCCGCCAGCTCGCTGCGGGTGTTCATCACGAACGGCCCGTACGACGCGATCGGCTCGTCGATCGGCTCGCCGGCCATGACCACCAGGTGCGCGTCCTCCTTGGCGACCACCTCGACGAACGCGCCGCCGTTCTCGAACACGAACAGCTCGCCGTCGCGGGCGTGCTCGCTGCCCGACTTGGCGTGGCCCGACTCGACCAGCACCAGCGCGTTGTGGTGCTCCGGCAGCGGCACGCGGACGCGGTGCTTCGCCCGCAACTCGACGTCGAGCAGGGTGATCGGCGTGTGCGTGCGCGCCGGTCCGCGGGCCCCCGCGAACTCGCCGGCGATGACCCGCACGCGGCCGGCGTCGTCGTCGAGCGCGACGGTCGGGATGTCCGCCGCGGTGATCGGCTGATAGCCCGGCGCGCTCATCTTCAGCCGCGCCGGCAGGTTGACCCACAGCTGCACGAGGCGCACCGCCCCGCCGCGGCGAGAGAATTCCTGCTCCTGATACTCCTCGTGCAAGATGCCCGAGGCCGCGGTCATCCACTGCACGTCGCCCGGCCCGATGATCCCCGCGTGCCCGGCAGTGTCGCGGTGAGCGATCGTGCCCTCCCACGCCAGCGTCACCGTCTCGAACCCGCGGTGCGGGTGCCAGCCGACTCCGCGTCGCCCCTGCGACAGCGCCGGATAGCTCTCCCGCGGGTGATGGTCCAGCAGCAAGAACGGGCTGGTCCGCTCCATCGGCAGGCTGCGGCTCGGGAACACCCCGCGCACGTGAAAGCCGTCGCCGACCCAGTGCATCGGGCCGCCGCGGTGCACGCCCTCCACGCGGCGCGCTCGCCCAGCGAGTTCGAGGCCGGAGAGACTCGGAGTCGTGATCGTCGTATCCATGGTGGGACAGGATGGAGCCCGCACCCCGGCGGCGTAACTGGGGCGCGAGTGATGGCCGCCATCACGCCAGGTGATGCCGCGGATTCGCCGAGAACGCCCCACGAGGGCGGCCATCCTGCGTACTCGCGCCGCTCCCATGCAGGCGGCGAGCGAACACGCAACTCGCGCGATGAGCGGGGCATCCTCGCCCGCGCTCGAGCGGCACCGAGGAACGATCCGCGAGCATCATCCTCGCTGCGCGGCGAGCCGCCGCGCCTCACCTCGCGGCCTGCGTCGCCTCGGCCAGCGCGAGGCGGCACAGGTCCGTCAAGCGACCCGCCGCCCAGCTCGCCACCGGCCCGAGCGCCGACCGCTTGCGTCGCACCAGCGCCAGCTGTCGCAGCGGCGCCGCCGCGCCCCACGCCGACAACTTCAGCGCCACCAGCTGCCCGCGGGCCAGCTCCTCGCGCACCAGGTGCTCCGGCTCGTGACCCCAGCCGAGCCCGCCGACGATCAGCGCGTGCTTGGTCGACAGATCGGCCACCCGCCACGTCCGCGTCGACAGCACCCCGCGGTCGGCCGAGCCGCGCCCGTCGACCGCGCGCTCGCTCAGCACGATCTGCACCGCCGACGCCAGCGCCGCGTCCTCGATCGGCCCCGCGATCGCGGCCAGCGGATGCGACGGCGCGGCCACTGCGATCATCCGCAGCTCGGCGAGGTGGCGCTGCTCGAGCCCCGCGAGGTCGGCGTCGGAGCCGGCGATCCCGAGCGTCGCCCGCCGGTCGCGCACCATCGCGGTCACTGCGTCGAGCATCTCGGTGGCGATCGTCAATTCCACCTGCGGATGCGCCGCCGCGAACTCGCGGGCGAAGCCGACCAGCGCCGCGCTCGGGAACATCGCGTCGACCACCAGCGACAGCCGCGTCTCCTCGCCCCGCTTGAGCCGCGCGACCAGGGCCTCGACGGCCTCGACGTCCTCGTGGATCTTCTCGGCCGCGGCCACCAGCGCAGCCCCGTGCTCGGTCAGCACCGCGACGCGACCCGACCGATCGAACAATTTTAGATCGAGCTGGCCCTCGAGCCGCTGGATCGACTGACTGACCGCCGCCTGCACCCGCCCGAGCTTGCGCGCCGCGGCGGTGAAGCTGCCGGCCTCGGCGACGGCGCGGAGGGTGCGGAGCTGGTCGATGCTGATCGCCTCGAGCACGGGCCCCAGTGGACCACGACCCGCCGGTTTTGCCCATCCCCGCCGCGACGCCGCGGGCGACCGCGGAGCGCCGCGACGATGGATATCCCAAAGGACATGTCCGCTCGGTCGGGTCGCCTTGCTGCGAGAGAGCCGGGGTTCGACCCGGCCCGTCGACACCCGCTGCAAACCCTTTCACGGCGCCCGCGCGGCGAGCGCTGCGGCTCGTCGCTAGTCGTGCACTACGCTCATAGGATAGAGATTGTTCCTTCGGCTCAAAAAACACGATACGTGGTGCGGAGGTCCGTGCGCTTCGCGCAGCAGGCCGAAATGGATAGAGTGCTTCGCAGTCGGGAAGGGCCCGAGTCCGGTGCACGAGGGCAGTGCATTCGGCGCGAAATCAGAGCTTGACGCTCCCCACCTTTCTGCCAGACTGACGCCGCAGCTGTCTCGTGGCCGCGAGCGCAATTGAGCGTTCGTGGCATGGCGAGGTCGTGATGCGATATGGAGGCAACGTGATCAAGTCCTGTGTTGGAGTGGGTATGTTCAAGTATTTCGTCATGGCGAGCGGGGTCGCGGCGACCTTCGCAATCGGGCTCCAGGAGGCCCACGCGGCGCCGCTTCTCGACTGGAGCTCGTACTACGGCGGGACGGGCGACGAGGCGGGTTTCGACGCGAATTTCAACCTCGCCGGCGAGCTGGTGGTGGTGGGCGTCATGTCCTCGAACGGATTTGCCACCGCGGGAGCCCACAAGGGGTCGCCCTCGGCCGACGACGGCTTCATCGCCCAGATCGACCCGGTGACCGAAATGGTGAATTGGCACACCTATTACGGCGGCACCGGCACCGACCGGTTCCGGTCGGTCGATCATGACAGCAACGACAACGTCCACGCCGTCGGCGATACCACCTCGACGACCGGCGTCGCTAGCGCCGGGGGCGGCTCGCTGAGCGGCTCTTCCGACGCGATGGTGGTCAAGTTCACCTCGAGCGGAGGCCGCACGTGGGGCCGCTATTTCGGCGGCCCCAGCACCGAGACCGGCGAAGGCGTGTGCGTCGGTTCGGACGGCACGGTGTACATGGTCGGCGCCACGAACTCCTCCTCCGCCGTCGCCACGGTGAACGACACCACCTACGGCGGGATCCAGGACGGCTACCTCGCCAAGTGGTCGTCGGCCGGTGTTTTCCAGCGGGCCACCTATATCGGAGGGAGCAGCGGCACCACGACCGCGACGGGCTGCGCCGTCGACGCCAACGGCGACGTGGTGGTGGTCGGCTACACCGAGGCCAACGCAGGCATCGCCACGCCGACGTCCCAGGACCCCAGCTACAACGGCAGCGGCGACGCCTTCGTGATCAAGTACGACAGCAGTCTGACGCCGCTGTGGGGGCGGTACTTCGGCGGTACCAGCCTCGATCGCGCCGAGGCGGTCGACGTCGACGAAGACGGCGACGTCTACGTCACGGGCCATACGCAATCTTCCAGCGGCCTCGCCACGAACTGGGACACCATCCTCGGCGGCGGTCATGACGCGTTCGTCGCCCGCTTCGTCTCGCTGAACGGCAACCTCGTGTGGAGCCGTTACTACGGCGGCTCCGCCATCGACGAGCTCGACGACATCGAGGTCGTGGAGTCGTCGGTGTACCTGAGCGGCTGGTCGACCAGCACCAGCGGCGTGACCTCCGTGGACTCGTTCGACGACATCCACGGCGGCGGCGCCGACTGCCTGTTCGTCATCCTCGGCAACAACGGCTCGACCTCGCACGGCAGCTACATCGGCGGCGCCAGCACCGACAACTGCATGGGCGTCGCCGCGGAGCTCGGCAACGCGGCGGTCAGCGGCTACACCACCGGTTCGTCGACCGGAATCGCCACCCCGGGCGCCATCCAGACGTCGTTCGGCGGCGGCTTCTTCCCCTGGGACGCGATCATGGCGTACATCACGCTGTAGATCCGGCGAAAGGACGCGTCCCGCATCGCCGGGCCGCGGGTGTCGTGAATCCGTGACTGGTGTGAATGAAACCGGCTGTCCGGTGATTGTTCAGTCGCTACCGTACTCGCGTGAAACCGCGTCGAACACGGCCACGGTCGACCCACCGGGCGACCGCGGCGATCCACCTATAATCAATGTCCGCAGGGACATGTCCTCACGGGCTGGCGAAGATCGCCTTGCAGCTCCCGGCCTCGCACGCGCAGCGGCCCCCGCAGTCGAGCGTGTTCGGGGCGCACTGCATCGTGCACATCACGTCGGTGCAGTCGGGCTTCTGCGCCGCCGGCACGCAGCTGGCCGGGTGACAGCACGAGGCCGGGACACAATCGGCGTCGACCTTGCACTCGCCCTCGCCGCCCGCGGTCGCGGGGGCCGGCTTCGGCGGCTCGCTGACCGGCGGCGGCTCGGGCACCGGCTCGGCGGGCGCGGGCTTCGGCGCGCAGGCCGACGCGACCAGGCCGAGCAGCACCGCGCCGAGGCGCCCGCGCGCCCCCTCGAAAAAGGACTGTCCGGGAAGACGGGTAGACATGCGCCCTTGTATGCCGCCGAACGCGTCCGCATTCCACGACCTGCGGATCCGCTTCCGGCCGCCACCCCCTGACACGGCGAACCGCGCCGCGATCCCGTCGAGCTCGCCACGCCGACGCCGCGCACCGCGGTAGACGCGCGTCACTCGCTCTCTGTCTCTTGGGACATCTCGCGCCGGCGCACCCAGCGGCCGACGCGCCCCACGTGGGCTGTCTCTTGAGACATCTCGCGTCCGCGGCCGCTCGCCGGGTTCACGGCCCGAACTGCGCGAGGACCAGCTGCCCCACGTCCGGCTCGCCGAACGGCGCGCCGTCGAGGTAGACCTCGCCGTAGATCTCGAACGCCGCGATCGCCGCGCCCGTCGGGCCGGCGCCCGCGAGGATCGACTGGCCCGTCGCTGAATTGAACAAGCCGTGCAACCACCGCTGCGACCCGTCGCCGGCGAGCGCTGCGAGCCATGGGCCGTCGTGCTGGCCCCACACGTCGCCCGCGAACTGCGGCCGCTCCTCACCGCCGCCGGCGAGGACGATCGTCCCGTCCGCGCCCACGTCGAGCGTCGAGAACCCCACCGACTCCGTCTCGCGGAGGAGCGCGGTGCTCCAGCGATGCTCGCCGCCGCCGTCGAGCCGCGCGACGAAGATGCCCGTCCACCAGAAGTGCCCGGGATAAGGGTCGTGCTCGACCTTCGCCGTCTTCAGCGGCCCGCCGCCGAGGTCGATCGCCGACTCGAAGTGCCCCGCGACCACGATCTCCCCGGCCTCGTCGACGCGCACGTCGTCGGCGCTCTGCATGAAGTTGTCGCCGTACGTGCGAGCCCACAGCGGCGCGCCCTCGGCGTCGAATCGGACGACATACGCGTCGCTGGTGCCGGCGCTGAGCAGCGGTCCGTCGCCGAAGTCGAGCGCCCCCTCGAGGCCGCCCGCGATCACCAGCCCGCCATCGGGCGTCGCGTCGATCGCCCGCACCGTCTGGTGCCCCGGATCGCCGTGGCGGTGGTTCCACAGCACGGTGCCGTCGACGTCGAGCTGGGCGAGCAGCACGTCGCCCCACCCGGCCGACTTCAGCGGCCCGCCGCCGACATCGACGCTGCCGCGAATCGTCGCCGCCAGCCACGCGCGGCCGTCGGGCCCGGGCGCGACCCACAGAGTGTTTTCGCCGCCGTCGTGCGATTCGGCCATCCCGGCGGCGCGGCGCGCCCACTCGACCTCGCCCGCCGCGGTCATTCGCAGCACCACCGCGTCGTGCTCCTCGCCGGCGAGCGGCCCCTGGCCGAAGTCGACGTCGCCCACGCACCTCGAGGTGAAGAGAATGTCGCCGTCGGGCGCGAGGCGGATGTTCCCGTCGCTCGTCGCCAGGCCGGGGTACTCGGCCGGTCCGGGCGCGCCGAAGCTGCGGAACCACAGCACGGCGCCCTCGGGATCGAAGCGGGCGATCCAGATGTCCCCCTCGCCGGCCGCGTGGCGGAGCACGCCGCCGAACATCACGTCTCCGCGGAATGTCCCGGTCGCCACGACCTCGCCGTTCCCGGCGACCGCGAGCGCCGACGCGCGAATCGCCCCGTCGGGGTACGGGAACCGCCGGCTCCACGCCAGGCCGCCGCTGCACGGAGCGACCTCGCTGCACGACTCGTCCTCCGGGGTCGCGCAGTCCTGCTGCTGCGGGGTGACCTCGCCGACGCACGGGCCCCATCGACCGAACCAATCGCAGGTCTCGACGCCGGCGCGACAGAGCCCGACGCCCTCGGTGCCCGCCGGCCCGCCGTAGCACGATCGCGTCTGGTCGTTGAGACAGGTGCCTTCATCGCCCGAACTACCGCCGGGCTCGGTGACGAGCGACGTGGTGAGCGTGACGACCGCGCCGGTCGTCGTCGACATGCCGGTGCTCGTCGACGTCGCCCCGCCCGCGGTCGGATCGACGGCGTCGTTGCCGCAGGCCGAGAGCAGCAACGCCGGCGCGATCGCCAGGAGACGCGCCCTCACGGCAGCGCCTCCGTCCCGCACACGCCCACGGCTTCGGCCCCGGGCTTTTCGAAGGACAGCTCCCAGGGCGCCACGCACTTCTGCCCCGGCAACGGACACGCCGCCTGCGGATCGCTGCGATCGCAGAACGGAGTGCAGCAAGACTCGCCGGCGCAGTCCGGGACCGCGCCGCCGAGGCACGTCGCCCCGAGCTCGCAGTCGTCGATCCAGCTGCAGACCTCGCCGACGGCGACCCGGGGCCCGTCGGGCAGGTCCCCCACGCACAGCGTCCCGCCCCCGGACAGATCGCAGCGATTTCCGGGCGCGCAGTCCTGCAGCAGCGGATCGCACATGGGGACGCACAACCACTGCGCGCGGCCGCCGACGCACAGCGAGCCGACGTCGCAGTACGGGTGCCCCGCCGTGCCCATGCACGACGACAGGCACGCGCCCTCGCCGTCCCACGGGTCCGGCGAGTACGGCCGCTCGACGCAGGCGCTGCCGATGTCGCAGTCGTCGACGCCCGTGAACGGGTCATCCACGTCGTACTGGCAAGGCGAGCCGGGCGGCAACGGCTCGCGCGAGAGCGGGACGCAGGTCGTGTGCGCCCAGTACAGCTCGCCCGGCGGGGCCGTCCACGCGCACTTCTGTCCTTCGGGACAGTCCTGCGCGTAGATGTCACAAGCCACGACTCCCGGGCCCATGTCGCTATCCGCCGCGAGGTCGGGGAGCGGCGGCGGATCGCCCGTGACGCCCGTCGAGGTGGTGCCCGTCGTGCTCGTGGTCGAAGTGCCCGAGCCCGCGTCGACCGTGGTCGTCGCGCCGCCTGCCGTCCCGCCGAGGACGCTCTCGCTCGCGGGCGGAAGACACCCTGCGACCAGCAGGGCCAGCAGCCAGGACACGCGACACATGACCGCACGATACGCCCGATCACCGCGAAAAGATAACCATGGCGCCGGCAGCTCGCAGCTGCGCCTGGCCTGGCCCGGTTCTCTGCCCGCGGAGCACGAGGTCGTCGCGGAAGACGTGTTCGCCGGTCGCGCCGGCTTCCGCCTCGATCCGGGCGGCAACATGCACCTCGCGGTCAACGACGACGAGGTCCTCGGCGTCCTGAGCTCGGAGATCCGCTACCTCATGATCGGCCCCTAGTTCGTCCGCCGCGCAGCGAGCGAGGCGGCGGACGCGTCGCGCCCGAATCGTCACTGCAGGACGCACCAGACTCACTCGAGCGGTGGCTCGAGGATGAAACCGATGCTCTGCGGCGCGCTCGCTAGCAGCCCCGGCCTGCCGACGAGCTCGGCGGGTGCGGGGTAGTCCTTCGGCCAGTACTCGACGAGCACCTGCTCGCACACCTCAACGCCCGCGTCGAACTCACCGCGCGCCGTCGCGTCGGAGAGACAGCGCGCGTACGCCTCGCGGGCCGCCTGTCGGAGCGGCGCGACGCGGGCCGATGACTCGTCGCACCAGCGCAGCGCTTCTTCCCCGCTCGGAAAGCCGCCTCTCGGCCGGGCGCCCCCGAGCTCCGCCGCGTGGTGCTGTGACACCAACGCGACGCGGAACCAGGCGTCGCGTGCGATCCGTCCCGAGCCCGCGCGGAGGGCAAACTCCTCGTACCGCTTGCGCAGCGCGGCGCCCTCGGTCGCCAGCGCCCTGTTCGTATCCGCGAGCTCCCGCTCGGCCCGCGCGACCTCGCGGCGTTGCCGGCCGAGCTCCCGGATGTCCGCGGGCGCCTGCGAATTCGCCAGCCAGCGATCGGGGTACAGCCGCGGCTCGCCGACGTGCTTCATCAAGT
The DNA here is from genome assembly GCF_026965555.1 of Nannocystis punicea. Classification (GTDB taxonomy): domain Bacteria; phylum Myxococcota_A; class Polyangia; order Nannocystales; family Nannocystaceae; genus Nannocystis; species Nannocystis punicea. Next base: position 10,962,181 of record NZ_CP114040.1, read on the forward strand.
ACGCCTCGAGCGACGTGTCGAGCAGCGAGAGCTCCGCCGCGAGGACCGCCGCTGCGACCTCCGGCTCCGAGAGCACCGCGCTGTCGGCCTTGCGCGCGAGCGTGACGACGCGCCGGAGCTGCGCCCGCGCTGCGGCCGATCCCCGCGGCTCGCGCTCGGACCCCTGCACACGCCCGAATGTGATATCGCAGTGGACGAAAATCGGCCCCAGCTTCGCCGGCACGGCTTTCTTCGACTTATCCGCCCACGGTCTGCGCGGCCAGCCAGTGTCCCGCGCGCGCCTGCGTACCTGCACATCAAACTCCGCGCACACGCCGTGGGACACGCTCCCCTTACAGGACAGGAGCCACAGGAACTGTGCGATCGTCGCCTCGGCGACGATTCGTCGCGCGAGCCCGCCGTGACGTGCGTGCCGGCGTAGGTACGTCCGCATGTGCTCGAGCCGCTGCTCCCAGGTCCACAACAGCGCTCGCCGCCGCCAGAACGCCGCCGCCGCGTCGGCCGACGAGCGCTGCCCGGCGATGCGCTCGCTGGCCGAAAGGTCAGCCTCCGCGAGCTCCGGCTGCCCGAGCCCCGTCCGGATCTCGGCGGCCGTCCACAGCATTTCGCTGTCCTGCGTCGCCGACGTCTCGATCGCCTGTGCCGCGTCGGTGAAGCGCCCTTCCGCGAGCGCGCGCGCCGGCTCGTCCGACGAACCGAGCGCGAGTGCGAACGCGAGCGAACGGAGCGTCATCGTGTCCCAAGCTACGTCGCACCGGGCTCCGCCGCAAGGAGCTGCACACCGTGCGCGTCCGCAACGGTCCCCCGAGCACACGGGGCTGCAGGCTCGTTCCCCATGGCCGCCATTGTTTGTCCCGATGCCGATCCACCGTCGGCGTCCGCCGTCATCCGTGCCGCTCGTTTCCGGAGAAAGGTCGCTCGCGCGCGGACGACCCGCCGCACCGAGACATCACTGCGGCGGGATGCAGATCTCGCCGCCCTCGATCTGCGAGTTGGTGCGGAACGTGTTCAGCGACTGCCACCACGGCTCTTCGAACTGCGGGATCTTGCCGTCCTCGCGCACGTTGGTGACGTGGTAGGTGTGCTGATTCCAGATCCGCCGCGGCTGGATCCACCGGTCCTCGATGTCGCGGATCACCTGCACCGTCGGCGCCGTCTGGTTGCCGCCGAAGCCCGCGTCGGAGACCACCACGATCTCGGCCGAGCCGTCGTTGTCGACGTCGGCGACGACCGGGTACTCGGCCAGCGTCCGGGCGCTGCGCGGCACGTTGAGCAGCGGCTTGCCCTGGCCGTCGAACACGTAGAGGTTGGCCTCGTCGGCGTACATCGCCTCGGCGACGCCGTTGCCGTCGAAGTCGAACGCGGTGCCGGCGGCCCAGCCGCTGGCGTCCTGGACCGGGGCGAGCCAGTTGACAGTCAGGTCGCCCTCGAACATCACGTACGAGTTGGACGCGCTGGTCGCCACCTCCGACACCTTGTCGCCGTCGAAGTCGTGGACGGTGCCGGGCCGGAACCACGACGACCCGCCGCCGGGCTTCTGGTTCTGGTACTTGATCGCGCCGGTGTGCTCGAGCAGCGTCAGCCCGCTGCCGCTGTTGACCATGATCTCCGGCTCGGGGTCGGCGTCGAGGTTGGCGACCTGGGCGAAGCCCCGCTCGAGGTTCGGGTTCTGGAAGTAGACCGAGCCGTCGTGGTGGTACGCGCTGGGGCCGATCACCACCTCGAGGTCGCCGTCGCCGTCGAGGTCGGCCGCGACCGTGGTGAAGTTCTCGGCGTACTGGTTCTCGGGCAGGGTCACCACCGTCTGGCCGTTGTGGTCGATGATCAGCTTGTCCATGCTGATCTCGACGTCGCCGTCGTTGTCGAGGTCGGCGAGGGTGATCGCGCCGCCCTGGCTGTGCGAGACGCCGGTGTTGCCCTGCCACTTGACGGTGCCGTCGTGCTCGAACGCGATCGCGAACGACGGCCCGCCGAAGCCCGGCCCGGTGGCGGCGATGATCTCGGGCAAGCCGTCGTTGTCGATGTCGCCGATCGCCGGGTTGATCGACCACGTCAGCGCGACCGGGATCATGAAGTGCTGCGTGCCGGTCGCGCCGTCGAGCACGTAGATGTGGCCGTCGTTGGGGAACTGGGTCACCATCACGATCACGTCCGGCGTGTCGCACAGGTCGATCTCGCCGTCGTTGTTGTCGTCGGTCAGGTTGGCCACCAGCGGCGTCACCAGCGACTCCTTCTCCAGCCCCGGCCCGTTCCAGCTCCACTGGATGTCGGGCTCGAACGCGTCGGGCGGCGCCTCCATCGTGCAGTCGCCGACCCCGCCCATGTCGTCGTCGGTCGCCTTGCACTGGTCGACCGGAGCGCCGGTGGTGCTCGTCGACTCCGTGTCCCCGCCGAGGTCGAACTTGGCCCCCGTGGTCCCGTCGCTCTCGCTGCTCGGCATCGACGTGCCGGTCGTCTCGCTCACGCCCGTGGTGCCGGTCGTCGACGTCGTCGACGTCGTCGGCTCGCCGGTCGCGCTGTCGGTGCCCGTGCCCTGCTCGGTGTCGGTCCCGGTGGCGCTGTCGCTGACGCCGGTCGTCGGCGTCGTCATCGACGCGCCAGTCATGGTCGCGCCGGTCTGGCTGACTCCCCCCTGCGTCGCCGTGGTGCCGCCGTCGTCGCCGCAGGCCGCGAGCAGGAGGAACATCGTCACCGGGAGCAAGCGAGTCGAAGTGCGCATCGGCGGCGACGATACGCCGTCCTGCCGGCCGCGACCAGATGGACTCACCTGTCCCAAGGGCCATTGTCTCGAATTCGCCCGCGCGCCGCTGCCATCGACGTCCGCGCTCGCACGACACTCGCGAATCCACGTGTGACCAGGACGAGCGACGAAGCTGCGATTCCTCGTGACCGCGCGCCTGCGATCGACCGGGGCCGCTCGCCGCACGCGCGTCCGTGGAGCTCCGCGCCCACGACCGGGCCCGCCTGGCCCGCGTTCGCCGTGCTCCCCGGACGCACGGGGCGCCGGCGAACGTGCGCGCGTTGCCAGACAGCGGGGTCCGGCGGCAACATCACCGCGCCCACGATGCCGCCGCCGATCCCGCTCGTCCGCACCGCCTCGCTCACCCTCGGCCGCGCCAAACGCGACGGACGCTCGTGGATCGTCGCCCGCTCGGTCGGGCCGCGCGACGTCCTCGCCCAGCACTCGAAGGACAGCGGCGTCAAGCACGACGCAGTGTGGATGCCGGAGGACCAGATCTTCGACGTCGAGGTGCAGACGAGCGGAGGCTCGGCGCTGCTGCGCTTCCTCGGCAGCTTTCACCGCACCTGCGGCTGGGACGAGCCGGCCAACACGCGGCGGATCGGCCCGCTGAGCTTCGCCGAGGCCGACGAGGCCGCAGCGGCCGTCCGCGAGGCGCTCGCGCTCCCCCGCGTCCCGCTCGACGTCGACGCGGCGACGCTCGCCGCGGAGCCGGCGAGGTACTCGCGGCAGTTCGTGCGCACCCTCGGCGTGTGGACCGTCGGGCTCGAGCAGTCGACGTTCGCCGGCGCGTGGCTGCGGCCGGCCGACGCGGCGCGACACCTCGGGGGCCCGGGGCGCATGGACGCGAGCGCGTGGCGGGTGACCGGGTGGTTCGAGGCCGGCGAGAGGGGCCCGCTGCAGGGCTTCGGCCACCTGGGCATGAGCCGCAGCGAGCTGCTCGCCTGCGCGATGGAGCCCTCCGCCGCCGTCCCGCTCGCCGACGCGCTGCGCGAGCTCCACAACAACGGCCTGGCGAAGGACCTCGACGTCGCCGCGTGTCGCCGCCTGCTCGCCGACGAGGGCGCGGGGCCCGAGACGATGACCCGCGACGACGCGCTGGCGATGCTGCACCGCCACTACGCCGGCGAGGAGGACCTCGTGTCGCGCAGCGAGGCGGCGCTGGCCGACGGTGTATTCGTCGCGCGCCAGCTCCACGACGAAGACGAAGCAGTCGTGCGCGCCGCGGTCACGGCCCTGGCGGCCCGCCACGGCGCGTCGGAGCTCGAGCTCGACGACCCCGGCGACTGGGACGCGATCGCCGAGGCATTGACGGCCGCGCTGCGCCGCGCGGGCCACAAGACCGAGGCAGTCCTGCCGCCGCTCGGCGCGACCCACGGGCTCGTGGCGATCCGCGACCGCGTGTCGGGCGGCCCGCTGCGCCTGTTCGCCGGCGCGCTCGACCTCCGCTCGCAGCGCTGACCTGCGCTCACGCTGCGCGAGAGCGATGCTCTTCGCGCGGCTCCGGTGATGCTTCTGCGTTCACTCGCGCACGAGAGTGATGCGCCCCTCGCCGCACTCGGCGATGCTCCTGCGCTCACCCGGCGCGCGGGAGCGATGCTCCCCGCGTCCGCGAAGCTCACGACGAAGCGGCCTCGTCGTCGCTCTGTATTATCAAAAACTCCGCCTCGTGGATGCGGAACTCGCCCCAGCTCATGCCGAGGTGGCCGAAACCGGGCAGGTTCTTGCTCGAGCCCTGCGCTCGCGGGAACACCCACAGGCCGGCGGCGCGCACCTTGTGCCGGCCGCGACCCGGCGACGCGATGCCGTTCACGCCGACTGCGTGGGCCGGCCCGATCGACGAGTACTCGAACCCGATCCCCCACCACGCGACCACGCGGATGGTCTTGCCGTGCCACGCTTCCGGCGCCTCGCACAGCATCTCCTCGGTCACCTCGACCGCGCTCGCCGGCTCGAAGACGTAGGCCTTTACCAGGCGTCCGGCCGCGATCACCAGCTCCTGATCGGGGTCCGGCCGGGACTTCCGCGGCGCCTGCTCCTTGTTCTTCAACCCCTCGTCGTACCGCCGCTGGTGCTGGAGCGCGGCTCGCAGCCCGAGCACGAACGCCGGCACGACGACGAGCAGGACCACTGCGAGGACGACGAGCGCGGACGACACGACTCGAGACTCCACGAAGATGGTCCGCGCGCGCAAGTCGACCCGCGGACGCTCCGGTGATTGTGTTCTACTCCGCCCATGTCGACCAGCTACCGGGCCGCGTTCATCGTCCGCGACTTCGCGCCCACGCGCCGCGACGAGCTCGAGCGCCTCGTCTGCGCGGCCTTGCTCGACTGGGGCCTCGGGCCGCGGGACGTCCTGTGGTCGCGCAGCTCGAGCGTGCTGGTCGCCTTCGTCGACGACGTCGTGATGAGCGCGGGGACCGACCTCGACGCCATCGAAGAGTCGGTCGTCGACGCGGCCATGAGCGCGGACGCGATCGTCACCGTCGAATGGTGCCACGAGAGCACCTTCGTCCCTGACGACGGCCTCTTCGAGGTCGCCAGCGTCCACCTCGAGCCATTCGACGAGCGCGCAGTCGTCGGCGAATTCTTGCCGTGGCTCGCGGGCACGCGCGACCACGCGGCCGGGTTCGCCGCGCTCGCTCCGCTCGTCCACGCCGCCCGGTCCGCCCGCGCCCACGGCCAAGTCGTTGCGCGCGCAGCGACCCTGCGCGCCCTCGCTGCCGCCCACGCCTGGTCGACGCGCGCGCCGCTACGCCTCGTGCGGATCGCCGACAGCCACACACCGAGGGTCCGCGAGCAGCTGTTCCGCCTCCTCGGCCCCGACCGCCCGCCCGCCGCGCTCCTGGCCGCATTGCCGGCCGGCGACGCCGCGTGGCCGGGGTGGGTGTGGTCCCACGCCGCGCTCGGCGAGCGCCTCGCTGACCGAGAATCACTCGATCCCGAGCTCGCGCAGGCGCTCGCGACCATCCACGCCCGCGGCCTCGGCGTCGTGATCGACCTCGAGCTCCACTGGCCGCCCCGAGGCCGCGACTTCGTCGACGCGCCACTCCCCATCGACGAGACCCCCTTCCGCGCGGCCGCCGAGCGTGGCCTGCGAGCCATCGGCGACCCCGGCGTCCTCGAGCTCACCCACGTGCCGGGCCTCGCCTGCCCGCGCCCCGCGGTCCGTTACGGCGGCGATCCTCACCCGCTCCCGGTCTCGAGCCCCGGCGACTTCGCCGCCCTCTCCACCGATCTGCATGAGCTCTACTGGCGATGGGTCCAGCCCGACTGGGAGCTCGCGCTCGTGCGCTCGCAGTTCCCGTACGTCGGTCGCGGCTTCCGCCTCGACCTCGTGTCGTCTCGCTGGGGCCGCGACGCGATCCGCGGCGTCCTCCGTGCCACCTTCGCCGCGCACGAGCCCGAGGAGCGCCCCTTGCTCGTGCCGCGCGCGCTCCTCGACGGCGTGCTCGTCGCGGACGAGTGGCACCTCGCGCCGCTCGCCGTCGACGCGCCGCGGATCGACGCCTGGCGCGAAGCGCTGGCCCGGGCCGACGCCGACGACCTGCGGGCGGATCACGTCGCCTGGTCGTTCGTGCGGCCCGAGGACGAGCGAGGGCCGACGCGGCCGATCGAGCGGCACGAGCTGCCCTGCGCGTCGGTGAAGGCGCGCCACCTCGATCGTCTCGTGCTCAGCGACGCTCACCCGGAGAGCACCTGGGTGATCGACACCGCCGCCGCACCGCTCGGCATCGTCGCGATCGACGGCCTGTTCCTCCACAGCGCGGACATCGACGCCCGCGGCACCCTGCACGCGCTCGCCCGCCGCGCCGGCGAGACCCGTCTGCACGTCGGCAAGTTGGAGCTCGACGGTCCGCTCGACGGCCTCGCCGCGCGACCCTTCCGCGCCAGCCGCATCGATCCCGGCAGCGAGGCCCGGATCTTGCGCCGCCTCGGTGACCGCTCCCTCCTCGCCGCGGACTACGCCCGCCCGGGCGCCGAGCCGCGCTGGAGCGACGGCACTCCGCTCGCGCTACCCACGAGCGACCGCCCGCTCCCCACCTCGTTCGAGGCCCGCATCTTCCGCGACGGATCGGCCCTCCTGGTCGTCGGCGGGCGCGCGCACCGACTGGTGTGGACCGACGACGCTCCGCACGCGACCCTCCTGCCCCTCGACCCGCTCGACGTGGAGCGCCCCTTCGACGCCCCGCCCGCCGTCCTCGACGACGACGGCGACGGCCTGCTCCTGCTGGTGGATCGCCGGCTCTGTCGCCTGCGCAGCGACGGCGCGCTCGCGCGGCTGTTCCCCGAGGTGGAGAACATCATGACTCTGGCGCGCGGCCCCGGCGACGCCGTGATCGTCAGTCAGGGCGACGATGTGGACGGCGACGTCGCCAAGGTGCTGTGGCTGGCGACCGGCGAGGTCTCGCGCCTGCGCCCGGAGCTCCTCGACCTGCGCGGCTCCGCGACCTTCGCCTGCTTCCTCGCCGCGCGCTTCGCCCTGTGGTGCCAGTTCCACCGCGACGTCCGCGTCGTCCCCTGGGAGCTCGTCGAGCGCCTGCCGCGGACTCGACATGGTCTATAAAACATGCCCGCGAGGACATGCCTGAACGGGCATGCCCTGAAAGACATGCGCCCCAATCATCCCACCGGCGCGAACACGTCGGCTTCGATCTCGATCAGCATCGCCGGGTCGATCAGCCGCCGGACCTCGACCATCGTCGTCGTCGGCCGGTGCTCCCCGAAGAATTCGGCGTGCGCGCGCCCGTACTCGGCCCAGCGGGCGATGTCGGTCACGAACATCCGCGTCCGCACGATCCGCGTGCGGTCGGTCCCGAACGGCCGCAGCGCCCGCTCGATCAGCTCGAGGCAGCGCCGCGCCTGCGCGTACGCGTCGCCCGGCGCGAACACCCCGCCGCCGTCCTCGTCGACCGGCGCCGTACCTGTCACGAAGACCATGTCGCCCGCCCGCAGCGCCCGGCAGTAGCCGACCTGCTGCTCCCACGGCGCGCGCGAGTAGACCCGCTCGAAGTCTGTCTGGCTCACGCCGCCACGCTAGCACGCCCGGGCGCGGCCGCGGCCACCCCGTCGGCGCACACGCGGCGGCGCACCGCGACCACCAGCCCCCACAGCCGCCGCGGCGCCCCGTCGATCGCCAGCGCCCGCAGCGTCGGTCGGTGATCGATCAGCACCACCGCGCAGGCGGCCGCCGCGACCGCGAACCACGCCGCGCTGAAGAGCGCCCGCCGCCACGGCGACGCCGTCTGCAGGCGGAAGAACGCGCAGTGGAACTCGAGGTGGGCCTCCTCGTCGCCGCAGATCTCCCGCAGCACCTGGCCGATCGGACAGCCCCCCAGGCGCCCGGCGAGCAGGCCGTAGAAGCCGATGCCGATGACCTCGGCGGCCAGCAGCACCAGCAACTTCAACCGCAGGCCGAGCAGTCGGCGGCCGTGGACGAACAGGCGGTCGGTCCAGGCGGTCCGGCGCAGCGAGCCGCCGAGCGCTCGCACCATCGCCGCCAGGATCCGCGCGTGCCGGCCCTCCTCCTTGACGAACAGCTTCAGCGCCGCCCGGTAGTCGGCGTCGATTCCCCCCAGGCGCGAGCGCTCGATCTCTCGCACGATCCGGCCCTCCCCGCTCTCGCCGACCTGGAAGATCGCCAGCGACCGGCCGAGTGGCGCCCGCCAGGCCTCCGGCACCCCCTCGGCGTCGATCGTCGGCAACGGCCTGCGGGCATTGTCTTCAAAGTGTCGTCTCCACGGGCTCCACATGCGAGCGCCTCCTGCGCTCGCTCATACGCCCGCGGCCGGGCCGTTCCTGCCCGCCAACTCCGCGAACGGTCGCAACCGCGGGGCGAACGGTCGCGGCGCCGCGCCGCGCTCTCGACCGCGAGCGGAGCTCACTCCGTCGCGCATGCAGCGAACCGGCGCGCGCACCTTCGAGTCGCGCGCCCGTGGTCGCTCGCGGTCACTGCCGCGAGCGGCCGTCGCTCACCACTTATAAAAGCCTTCGCCCGACTTCTTGCCGAGCTTGCCGGCCGCGACCATCTCGCGGAGCAGCGCCGGCGGGCGGAAGTGGTCGCCCTGTTGCAGGTTGGCCGCCAGGTACTCGGCGATGTTGAGGCGGACGTCGAGGCCGACCAGGTCGGTCAGCTTGAGCGGGCCCATCGGGAAGCCGTAGCCGAGGCACATCGCCTTGTCGATGTCCTCCGCGGAGGCCACCTTCTCCTCGACCATGCGGATCGCCTCGAGGCCGATCACCAGGCCGAGGCGGCTGGTCGCAAAGCCAGGCGAGTCGCGGACCACGATGCAGTCCTTGCCGAGCTTCGCGCCCCAGGCCTGCACGGTCGCCAGCACCTCGGGCGAGGTCTGCTGACCGACCACGATCTCGAGCAGCTTCATCACGTGGACCGGGTTGAAGAAGTGCGTCCCGATCACGCGCTCCGGGTGCGGCAGCCCGGCCGCGATCGCGGTCACGCTGAGGGAGCTGGTGTTGGTCGCCAGCACCGCCGTGGTCGCCACGTGCGCCGCCACCTTCGTGAACAGCTCCTGCTTGAGCGCCAGCTTCTCGGGGACCGCCTCGACCACGAGGTCGGCGCCGGTGACGGCCGCCTCGAGGTCGCTCTCGCCGCGCAGGGCCGCCAGGGTGGCCGTCCGCTGGTCTTCGGTGACCTTGCCCTTGGCCACCCCGCCGTCGAGGTTGGCGCGGATCTTCGTCAGACCGGCCTCGACCAGGTCGGTGCGGACGTCGTAGAGGCGGGTCTGAAAGCCGGCGGCGGCGGCGACCTGGGCGATCCCGTGGCCCATGGTGCCGGCGCCGATCACGGCGACCGTGGAGATGGCGGACGCTGTCATGGCGCCGGGTTATAGCCCGACCTCGCGCCCGCGAGCCCCGTGAAACTCGCAGCCCTGCGTGAGGCGCGAACCCCTCCGGGTCCAGGCCCGCAGGCCATGGCGGCAGGACCAAAAACAAAACGCCGAGGAGGTCCTCGGCGTGGTGCGAAGGGAGGGACTCGAACCCTCACAGGTTACCCCACTAGATCCTTAGTCTAGCGCGTCTACCAATTCCGCCACCTTCGCGTGGCTGTCGGCCTCCCCCTGGGTTCCCCAAGGGGAGGCGCTGTGTATCACATGTTGGGCGGGGGAGGCAAGCTCTCCCCGACCACGTGGAGCTTGAGGAGGTTCACGGACTTGTGATCTTTCACCGGGTAGCCGAGGGTGATCACGATGCGGTCTCCGCGCGCCAGCATCCCGCGGCTCAGGATGAGCCTGTCGATGTCGACGAAGATGCTGTTGCCGTGGGGGCTGGACACGGTGAAGAGGACCGGGACCACGCCCCAGTAGACCGCGAGGGCCTGGTAGGTCGCCGGGTTGGGCGTGAACGCGAAGATGGGGACGCGAGGGCGGTAGTCGCTGACGAGGCGGGCGATCCCGCCGGACACCGTGTACGTCACGATCGCCTTGGTGTCGGGCAGCGACTTGCAGCAGACCACGGCGGCGCGGGCGATCGCGTTGGTCGAGTGGCCGAGGTCGAGGTCGGACGGCTCCCGCCAGAAGCGCTCCTGGCGTTCGATGGAGCGGACGATCTTGTCCATCGTGTGCACCGCCTGCAGCGGGTACGCGCCCGAGGCTGTCTCTCCGGACAGCATCACCGCGTCGGAGCCGTCGAGCACCGCGTTGGCGACGTCGGACGCCTCGGCGCGGGTCGGCCGCGGGTTGCGGATCATCGAGTCGAGCATCTGCGTCGCGGTGATCACCAGCTTGCCGACGCGGTTGGCCAGCTCGATGCCCTGCTTCTGGATCACCGGCACCTCTTCGGGCCCCATCTCCACCCCGAGGTCGCCGCGGGCGATCATGATCCCGTTCGACACCTCGAGGATCGACTTCAGGTTGGTGACCGCCTCGGGCTTCTCGATCTTGGCCACGATCGGCACCACCCGGCCGAGCTCCTCCATCAGCGTGCGCACCGCCAGCACGTCCTCCGGCTGGCGCACGAACGAGATCGCCACCAGGTCGACGCCGAGCTCGAGCGCGAAGCGCAGGTCCTCCTTGTCCTTCTCCGTCATCGACGGCAGCGACAGGTGGACCCCCGGCAGGTTGACGCCCTTGCGCGACGTCAGAGTCCCGCCGGTCACCACCGTCGTCTTGATGTCGGGCCCCTCGACCCCGGTCACGCGCACCTCGAGCGCCCCGTCGTCCATCAGGATGCGGTCGCCCGGCTTCACCTCGCCGGCCAAGTGCGGGTAGTCGATCGTCACACGGCCCGGCTCGACCTTGCCCTCGGGGTCGACGCAGAGGATGAACTCGTCGTTGACCTTGAGCTCGAACCCCGGCGCCGGGATCTTGCCGACGCGGATCTTGGGCCCCTGCAGGTCGGCGAGCACCGCCACCGCGAGGTCGCGCGCCGACGCCTCGCTGCGGATCGCTTGAAACACCCGCGTGTGGTCCTCGTGCGACCCGTGCGAAAAGTTGAGGCGGGCGACGTTCATGCCGGCCGAGATGAGCGCGCCGATCTGGTCCTGGCTCGAGGGGCCGATCGTGCAGACGATCTTGGCGCGGCGAAGGGGCGGAAGCGACATGGCGCGCATCATGCCATGACGCCCCCGCCCCGCCACATCCCGCCGCGGTGACGCGTTTGCCACGGCGCACACCTCGGCCGCGCACCGCGCGCGGACGCCCACGCGCCGCCGAGTCCGCCATTTTCGCCAATTCGCCCGCCGAGTGGCCCGCGCGGCGCCTGTGAACGCGCCTTCGCGACTTGTCCCGGAGTGCGCCGATCTGCGACGAGCGAACGCCCACTCACCAGCGCGAGTGCAGCGACCCGAGCTCCACCGGCGTGTGCACGCCGAAGGCGTTGCCGATCGACGTGATGCACACGTGCTTGTGGTTCGCCGGATCGATGACGACCTCGCACGGCGCACCGGCGATGAGCAAGTGCAGCAGCGTCTCCGGCACCGCGATGTCGACCTCGACCCGCACCTCGCCGGTCGGCAGCGCCACCTTCAGCCCCACCGGCCGCACATAGATCCCGAGCGAGCCCTGACGCGACCTGAGCCGCCCGGCGCCTACCGACGCGATCGTCCCGCTCGCCTTCGTCCCGCTCGCGCGCAGCCGGTCGTGCGCGGCCTCCTCGGCGGCGCCGTCGTGAAGCATGCTGTTGGCCAACCAGACGAACAGGCCGAAGCCGACGACAGAGGCGATGAACCCGAACACGCGGCGAGGGTAATCAATCGCAGGCGCGAGGTGGCCGCACTCGCGGATGCCTCATGTCCGCGCGCGCGCGTCGGGGCCGCGAAGCCTGCCGCTTGCGCACGCGCGCGGCGACGCGACGGGCGCGTGCGCCTGGTATGTTGCCAGTCCGGAGGTCGTCATGCGCACTCTCGTCTCGCTGGCCCTGCTCGCCCCGCTGTGTCTCGCCGCCTGCTCCGACAGCAAGGATCCGCTCGACGGCCTCACCGCGGTGCCGAGCACCGACGGCGGCACCGACGGCGGCACCGACGACACCGACGGCACCGGCGGCGTCGCGACCACCAGCGACGACGCCGGCACCACGACGGAGGTCGGCCCCGGCGACCCGCCCGACCCGACCGGCACCAGCGCCACCACGACCGGCGCCGATCCGTCGGCGGGTCCGACCAGCGATCCCTCGGGCGGGCCGACCAGCGATCCGAGCTCGGCCACCAGCACCACCGACGACCCCGGCGATCCCTACGAGCAGGCGCGACAGCTGTGCGTCGACACCATCAACATGTACCGCGGCACGCTGGGCCTGCCGCCGTATCAGCGGTGGGCCGACGCCGAGGGCTGCTCCGACGCCGAGGCCGCGGCCGACGGTCAGAGCGGCACCCCGCACGGCGCCTTCGGCATGTGCGGCGAGTTCGCCCAGAACGAGTGCCCCGGCTGGCCGAGCCCGGCCGAGCAGTCGCTACCGGGCTGCCTCGAGCAGATGTGGGCCGAGGGTCCGGGCGAGGACTTCCAGATGCACGGCCACTACATCAACATGTCGAGCGAGCAATACACCATGGTCGCCTGCGGCTTCGCCGACGCCGGCGGCGGCGACCTGTGGATGGTGCAGAACTTCAAGTGACCGGCCGGCGCGGCGGGGGCGGCGACCTGCGACCTGGTCTTCGTCGCCCCCGAATTGTGATCGACGTCGCAACCGCGCTAGACTGGGCCTGATGCGCGAGCTGTTCGCCGTGGCCCTGCCCGGGCTGGAGCCGCTGGTCGCCGCCGAGCTCGACGCGCTCGGCCTCGGCCCCGGGCGGGTCGTGCCGGGCGGGGTCGGCTTCCGCGGCGACTGGGGGGCGCTGGTGGCGGCCAACCTGCACTTAAGGACAGCCACGCGCGTGCTCGTGCGCCTGGCCGAGTTCCCCGCCGTCAACTTCGCGGTGCTGTCGAAGCGGCTGGTCGACATCGCGTGGGAGGACCTGTTTCCGCCGCACGCGCCGGTGCGCCTGGCCGTGCGCGCCACCGCCCACAAGTCCCGCCTCTACCACACGGGCGCGATCGCCGAGCGCGTCCACCTCGCCGTCGCCGCGCGCCTCGGCAGCCACGTCGAGCTCGCTCACCCGCACGACGACGGCGAAGATGGCCCCGAGACCAGCTCCTCGCATTCGACCGTCCTCCTGGTGGTCCGCCTCGAGCGCGACCGCTGCACCGTCAGCGTCGACAGCTCCGGCGACCCGCTGCACCGCCGCGGCTACCGGCTCGCCACCGCCAAGGCCCCGCTGCGCCCCACCCTCGCCGCCGCCTTGCTCGCTGCGGCCGGCTGGCGCCCCGGCGAGCCCCTCCTCGACCCCTTCTGCGGCTCCGGCACGATCGCCATCGAGGCCGCGCTCATCGCCCACGGCAAGCCCGCGGGGGCCCTGCGCGACTTCTCGTGCGCCCGCTGGCCCGCGCTCGCCGCCGCCTACCCGGCCCTGCGCAAGGCCGCCACACGCCTGTCCCAAGCGCCATGTCCCTACGCGCCGATCGTCGCCTCCGACCGCGACGAGGGCGCGGTCGCGGCGGCGCGCGCCAACGCCCAGCGGGCCGGGGTCGACGCCGCGATCGCCTTCGCGGTGCGACCGTTCGCCGCCTGCGAGCCGTTCAGCCCCAGCGGTCTGCTCTTGACCAACCCGCCCTACGGCGTGCGGGTCGGCCGCGCTCGGACCTTGCGCGACCTCTACGCCCACATCGGACACGTCCTTCGGGACAGGTTCCCCGCGTGGCGCGCCGCGCTGCTGTGCCCGCCCGACCTGCGGGTCACCGTGGGCGTCGCGCTGCACCCGGTCCTGAGCACGCGCACGGGCGGCCTCGCGGTCGAGCTCGCGCTGGCCGAGCAGACGCACCCCGACGTCCGGCCGCGTGGCTGAGGCCCGGCGCGCGCGTGGTACCCTCGGCGGGTGTTCACGCTGCACGCCTTTCACCCGACGCGCGGGCACTGGAACGAGACCGACCTCGGGGCCGTGCCGCGCCTGCTGGCCGAGCCCGACGTGACGATCTGGCTCGACCTCCAGGACCCGACGGACGAGGAGGCGCGCGTGCTCTCGGAGGTGTTCCACTTCCACCCGCTGGCCATCGAGGACATGCTCCACGACTACGGCCACCCCAAGCTCGACGTCTACGACGACTACGTGTTCCTCATCGTCCACGGCGTCGACTTCCAGAGCCTCGACCTCGAGCACGGCTTCGTCGTCAACACCCTCGAGCTCGACATCTTCGCCGGCCCGCGGTACGTCGTCACCCACCACTCGGACACCGTCCTGCGCTCGGTCAGCGAGCTCCACCGCGACGTGTGCGACCCGTGCCACCGCCCGTGGATCTCCGTGCGCGTGCTGCACCGCCTGCTCGACCGCCTGGTCGACAACTATTTGCCGGTGATGGACCGGATCGGCGCCCGGCTCGACGCGCTCGAGGACCTCATCATCCACCGGCCGGAGCCCGAGCACCTCGAGCTCGTGCTCGACGCCAAGAAGACCATCAACCGCCTGCGCCGGATCACCGGTCACCAGCGGCTGATCTTGGAGTCGCTGGCGCGCGGCCACATCGACCTCATCCCGCGCGACAGCATCGCCTTCTTCCGCGACATCTACGACCACTTCGTGCGGGTCGCCGACATCTCCGAGGCCAACCGCGAGGGCGTGCAGGCGGCCGTCGAGGCCTATCTGTCGGTCTCGGCCAACAAGACCAACGAGATCATGAAGGTCCTGACGCAGATCTCGACCGTCATGCTGCCCCTGACCTTCATCGCCGGCATCTACGGCATGAACTTCGACATCATGCCGGAGCTGAAGTGGAGCTTCGGTTACCCGTTCGCCCTGGGGCTCATGGCGGTGACGGCCGCCGGCCTCATCATATGGTTCCGGCGCCGGCACTGGTTGTGATGCGGGCCCTGCCGCGTCCGGTGGTCCGCGGGCGGCCGTCCTGCGGCGTTGTTGATCTCGCGACCCGGCCGGTGGTACATGACCTGAAGGAGGGCCTCGCATGGTCTTCGAGCCGCGTCTTCGTGAACTCACCCGAACCGCGCTGACCCTCGTGTTGGCCGGGGGGCGCGGCAGCCGTCTGGCCGCGCTGACGGATCGCCGGGCCAAGCCGGCCGTCTATTTCGGCGGCAAGTTCCGCATCATCGACTTCGCGCTGTCGAACGCGATCAACTCGGGGTTCCGCAAGATCTCCGTGCTGACGCAGTACAAGTCGCACAGCCTCTTGCGCCACCTGCAACGCGGCTGGAGCTTCCTGCGCGGCGAGATGGACGAGTTCGTCGACCTCTTGCCTGCGCAGCAGCGGCTGAACGAGGAGAACTGGTACCGCGGCACGGCCGACGCCGTATGGCAGAACCTCGACATCTTCCAGAGCGTGCACCCGTCGCACGTCATCGTCCTCGCCGGCGACCACATCTACAAGATGGACTACGGCAAGATGCTGTGGCAGCACGTGACCCGCGGCGCCGACGTGACGGTGGCCTGCTTCGAGGTCCCGCGCAAGGAGGCGAGCGCGTTCGGGGTCATGGCGGTCGACCCGGGCGGGCGGGTGGTGCGGTTCGTCGAGAAGCCGGCCGACCCGCCGCACATCCCGGGCAACCCCGAGATGTCGCTGGCGAGCATGGGCATCTACGTGTTCAACGGCAACTTCCTGTTCGAGCAGCTGCGCCGCGACGCCGAGGATCCCAACTCGAACCACGACTTCGGCAAGGACATCATCCCGTACCTCGTGCAGGGGCGGGCCAGCGTGTTCGCCCACCGCTTCCAGGAGAGCTGCGTCGTCAGCGAGGCCGGCGGCACCCCGTACTGGCGCGACGTCGGCACCGTCGACGCCTACTGGGAGGCCAACATCGACCTCACCAACATCATCCCGCCGCTCGACCTCTACGACCCGCAGTGGCGGATCTGGACCTACCAGGAGCAGCTGCCGCCGGCCAAGTTCGTCCACGACGAGGACAACCGGCGCGGCATGTGTCTGGGCAGCATGGTCTCGGGCGGCTGCATCATCTCCGGCTCCCTCGTGCGGCGCAGCCTCCTGTTCTCCAACGTCCGCTGCAACTCCTACTCGCGGCTGGAGGGCGCGGTGGTCTTGCCCGACGTGGTCGTCAACCGCAGCGCGCGGCTGACCAAGGTCGTCGTCGACCGCGGCGTGGAGATCCCCGAGGGCCTGGTGGTCGGCGAGGACCCGCAAGAAGACGCCCGTCGGTTCCTCCGCACCAGCAGCGGCGTCACCCTGATCACGCGTGAGATGATCGACCGCCTGTAACGAGCCCCCGCATGCGCGTCCTGTTCGTCGCCTCCGAAGTCTATCCCCTCGTCAAGACCGGCGGTCTGGCCGACGTCGTCGGCGCCCTGCCGATCGCGCTGGCCGAGCTCGGCGTCGACGTCCGCGTCCTCGTGCCCGGCTACCCCAAGGTGCTCGCCGGCCTGCACGCGCGCGGCCGCGAGGTCGAGCTCCACAACCTCGTCGGCGGCGGCCCGGCCAAGCTGATGTACGGCCGCGTCGGCAAGCTCGAGCTGCTCGTGCTCGACGCGCCCCACCTGTACAATCGGCCAGGTAACCCCTACGTCGACCAGCACGGGCGCGACTTCGGCGACAACCACCTGCGCTTCGGCGCCCTGTGCCACGCCGCGACCTGGCTGGCGGGGCCCGAGGGCGGCGACCGCTGGCGGCCCGAGCTGATCCACGGCCACGACTGGCAGTCGGGCCTGGTCCCGGCCTACGTCGCCCTGATGCCGCCGCAGCAGCGCGTGGCCACCATCACCACGATCCACAACCTCGCCTACCAGGGCGTGTTCCGGGCCGACGTGATGGGCGCGCTGCGGCTGCCCGGCTCGATGTTCGACATCCACGGCGTCGAGTTCCACGGCCACCTCGGCTTCCTCAAGGCCGGCCTCTGGTACAGCGACAAGATCACCACGGTCAGCCCGACCTACGCCCGGCAGATCCAGACCGAGACCTACGGCCACGGCCTGCAGGGCCTGCTGCGGCGGCGCGACGCCGACCTCTACGGGATCCTCAACGGCATCGACACCGAGACGTGGAACCCGGCCACCGACCCGCACCTGCCGGCGCCGTACAGCGCCGACGACCTCACGGGCAAGCGGATCGGCAAGCGCGCGCTGCAGCTCGAGCTCGGCCTCCACCCCGATCCCGACGCGCCCTTGTTCGTGGTCGTCAGCCGGCTCGTGACCATGAAGGGCCTCGACCTGCTGCTCAGCGCCGGTCGCTCGATCCTCGAGCGCGGCGGCCAGCTCGCCGTCCTCGGCTCCGGCGAGGAGCGCCTGGTCGACGGCTTCCAGCAGGCGGCGCGCCTCAACCCCGGCCGCGTCGCCTACCGCGGCGGCTACGACGAGCCGCTCGCCCACCGCATGCAGGCGGGCGGCGACGCCATCATCATCCCCTCGCGCACCGAGCCGTGCGGCCTCACGCAGATGTACGGCCTGCGCTACGGCACCGTCCCGGTCGTGCGCCGCACCGGCGGCCTGGCCGACAGCGTCATCGACACCACCCCCGAGACCCTCGGCGCGGGCCTCGCCACCGGCGTCCTCTTCAACGACATCGACGCCTCCGCCCTCGCCTGGGCCCTCGGCCGCACGATCGCCCTCTACCACAACCGCCCGGTGTGGCAGCAGCTCGTCCGCCACGGCATGCAGGAAGACTTCAGCTGGCGCCGCAGCGCCGCCCGCTACCTCGACCTCTACCGCCGCGCCCTCGGCTACTGAGCGCGGCAGGCCTGTCCCTCCGGGCATGTCTGTTCAGACATGCCCGTTTAAACATGTCCGAGAGCGCCCGCGACCCGCGGACCCAGGCGCTGGCAGCGCGGCTGCACGCCTGTCGGTCCTGCGGTACCCTGCGCGCGTGGCGGAACTCCAGCTCGACCCCGAGGCGCTGCAGGACCTGATCGACGCGCGCATGCCGTTCGGCAAGTACCAGGGCGTGGCGCTGCTCGACCTGCCCGAGCCGTACCTGGTGTGGTTCTCGCGCCAGGGCTTCCCGCCGGGCAAGCTCGGCCGGCAGCTGGCGGCCATGCTCGAGATCAAGACCAACGGCCTCGAGCGGATGCTGCGGTCGCTGCGCTGACGCGAAAATAACCCGGTGGACATGTCTTCATGGACATGTCCCTTCAAACTCACCGGTCGGCCCGGAAGCGCTCGGCCAGCTTCTCGCGGCGGAACCAGGCCACCAGCGCGTCGACGAACGCGCGCGTCTTGGCGGGCAGCAGCTTCTGCCCGCCGAAGTAGACGAAGATCGCCCCGGCGTCGGCGTGCCACTTCGGCAGCACGCGGACCAGCCGGCCGCTGTCGAGGTGCGGCACCGCGTGCGGCATGCTGATGAGGCCCACGCCGAGGCTCATCAGCGTGGCCTGACAGATCGCCTCCATGTCGTTGAACACGATCCGCGGACGCGGCTCGAGCGTCGCTTCCTCGCCGGTCTTGCTGCGAAACGACCACGTGCGCACCCGACCCGACTGCGGCGAGCGCAGGACGATGCCGTCATGGCGCCCCAGCTCCGCCGGCGACCTCGGCGCGCCGTGGCGGGCCAGGTACTGCGGCGTCGCGGCGGCGACGATGTGGGCGCGGGCCAGCTCGCGGGCGACGATCCCCGAGCGCAGCTCGATGGCCGCGCCGATCGCCGCGTCGAAGTTCTCGCCGACCAGGTCGACCTGGCGGTTGTCGAGGTGCCAGTCGGGCGTGATCGCCGAGTAGCGCGCCAGGAACTCGCCGAGCATCGGCAGGATGTAGTCGCGCCCGAACGTCGGCGACATGCTCACGCGCAGCGTGCCCGCCGGCTCGTGCTGCGCGCTGGCCAGGCCCGCCATCGCCGCCTGCAACGTGTGCAGGCCGCTCGCCGCCTCGCGCAGGAACTGCTCCCCCGGCTCGGTCAGCTTCAAGCTGCGGGTCGTCCGCTGGAACAGCCGCACCCCGAGCCGCTCCTCGAGCTTGGCCACGCTCTTGCTGACCGCCGCCGGCGTCACCCCCAGCTTGCGCGCCGCGGCCGAGAAGCTGCCGGCCTCGGCGCTGTGAACGAAGCATTCGACGGCGGCCAGGCTCTCCACGGGGCGTCTCCTCTCGACTTCTCGCGTCTGCACTTTCAACCATTCGTTGAAAGTATTCGGAATGTTTTGTTACTACCGGTCAATGCCGGCCGCAAGCATCTTCCTCGCATGACCACGACGCACCCGGCCACCACCACCCCCGCATCCACCCTCGCCCGCACCCCGCTCGCCGGCAAGGTCGCCCTCGTCACCGGCGGCTCGCGAGGCCTCGGCGCAGCGATCGTCGAGCGGCTCGTCCGCGACGGCGCCGCGGTCGTCTTCACCTACGCCGGCGCCAGGGACCGCGCCGACGCCCTGGTCGCCGAGCTGACCGCGGCGGGCGGCCGCGCCCTCGCCCTCGAGGCGGACAGCGGCGACGTCGACGCGGTCCGCCGCGCGGTCGCCCGCACCCGCGAGGCCTTCGGCCGCCTCGACATCCTCGTCAACAACGCCGCGATCGCCCGCACCGCCCCGCTCGTCGACGTCGCCGACGACGACCTCGAGCGCATGCTCGCAGTCAACGTCCGCGGCGTCGTCGTCGCCACCCGCGAGGCCGTGCGCCACATGGACCGCGGCGGCCGGGTCATCAACATCGGCAGCATCAACAGCGAGTACGTCCCGTTCCCCGGCGCCTCGCTCTACGCCCTCACCAAGGGCGCGCTGTCCGGCTTCACCCACGGCCTCGCGCGCGAGCTCGGCGCCCGCGGGATCACCATCAACAACATCCAGCCCGGCCCCGTCGACACCGACATGAACCCGGCGGGCGGCCCCAACGGCCAGTACCTCACCGGCCTCATCGCCGTGCAACGCTTCGGCCACACCCGCGAGATCGCCGGCCTCGTCGCCTACCTCGCCGGTGAGGAGGGCGCCTACGTCACCGGCGCCGACCTCCGCATCGACGGCGGCTTCGCGGCCTGAGCCGTTCACGGCTGTCGTCATTCTCCAATCACCCCACTTCACGAAAGGCATGGTCATGCAGATCGGCGTCATCGGCACCGGAGCGATCGGCCAGGCCCTCGTCCAGCACCTCGTGCGCGCCGGCCATCGCGTGCTCCTCAGCAACAGCCGCGGTCTCGAACACGGCCTCGCTGTCGCGCCAGGACGGCCCTCACGGAGCTCCGGCATGGCATGACTTATGGGGCATGACCCTTCGAGCATGCCCCATAAGTCATGTCATGATGCTGCTCCTCTGGGCACGCTCGTGTTCGTACCGGGCCACGCCCGACACGGGCGCCGCCTGGCTCCATCGCCGATCTCGCAGGCCAGCGTGCTACGCTCGCGCCCGGCGCATCATGATCAGGACGCGGATGTCACGCCTGGCGAAGCTGAACCTGTCGAGCCTGTGTCCGTGCCTCGCCGTGCAGGCGTGCGCCCCCGCCGGCGACGGCGACACGCGCGTGCTCGACGACACCACGCCCACACGGTACCTGGACGGCGAGGCCAACTCCCTCGCCGGCGACCTGAGCTGGCAGACCGGCGACCTCGCCGCGGGGGCTGCTGGCCGTCCTGCATCACGACGACGCCTTCGATCGCGGCACGCCGCTGGAGGAGCGCATGAAGGTCCGAATGCGCTGGCGCGACGGCTCGGCGAACAATCCTTGAAATTTTGAACACTCTCGAGGTCTCATGTCCCCAGTCAAGACCGGCGCGCAGCAGCTCGAGGAGCTCGCCCGTGCGAGCAGCAAGTGGACGACGATCGAGGCGATCCGCGAGCGGCCCGCCGCCGATCTGCTGGCCGAAGCGCGGGCCCGATTCGCGGCCAGGCCTGACCGTCGCGCCGAGCTGATCGAGCTCCTACAAAAATTGCCCGGGGACGCGGCCGAGGCGCTGCTCGTCGAGTGGCTCGACGACGCGTTCAGCGCCCACCACGCGACGGTCCTCCGCGCGCTCGCAGAGCGAGGCTCGAAGGTTTCCGACGCGATCCTCGAGCGGCTCCTCGCGTCCGCGACCGCCACGCTCACGACCCCGCGCAAACGCAAGCTCTCGAAGCGAGCCGCCGAGCAGGCGAGCCGCGACTTCGAGGTCGTCCTCGAGGCCGTCGGTTGCCTCGGCGATCCTCGGCTCGCGCCGGTCGTCGCGCGTCACCTCGACGCCCACCCCTACACCGCCGCGCTCGCCCTCGGCCGCCTCGGCGCGCGCGACCACGTCACGACGCTGCTGGCCCGCCTGCCGGACGTCCCGGCGAAGGCGCAGTGCGCCATCGTCGCCGCGCTCGAGCTGCTCGGCGACCCCGCAGCCGCGCCGGGCTTGCTCGAGCAGCTGCGCACCGCCCCCGACGAGGTGGTCTACGAGCTCCATCACACTCTCGGCCAGCTCGTCGGCTGGGAGCCGCTGCTGCCGCTCTACCCCGAGAACCTCGCCCAGGCGCGGGCGCACATCCGCGCCGGCTGGGCAGGCTTCGACGTCACCCGATCCCGGCCCGCACCGCAGCTCGAGCAGGTCGCGCTCACGTCTCCTCACGAGCTCCGCTTCTGCGTCGTGAATGGCCTCGGGATCGCCCGCGAGCAGCTCGATCCGCCGCCGCGATTCTCCTCGTGGCTGCGCTGGGGCTCGTCGCTGTCGATCGCCGGCCGGCCGCTCTACCGGCTAGGCTCACACTGCGAGACCTGCGAGGCTCACATGCGCCTGGGCGGCTGGCCCCCCGAGCGCGCGGCGGAGGTCGCCGGCGCCGTCCGCGACGCCCTCGCCGACACATCGGAGCTGTCGCTCGACTGGCTCGCGGCGATGACGCCGCTGCTGACGACCCTCCGCACCGGCCACTGGATCGCCGCGCGCGCCGAGTTCGACCTCGAGCGGGTGACCGCGCCCGAGCAGTCGTGGTGGTCCCGGCGAGGGCCCTACCGCAAGGCCGAGGACGCCGACATCGTCGAAGTCTGGTCACCGTGGCCCGGCACTGAACATTTTCAAGTGCGCGAGCCGCTGTCGACCGAGCCCCCGACGTTCGGCGTGCTCATGCCGACGCAGCCGCTCGCCGCGCTCGACGAGGCGACGGTCTCCCGCTACGAGCAGGCGATCCGCGCCGGCGCCCGACCGGCCTGCCTGGTGCTCGCGTGGATCGATCAACGCACGTTGCGCGGCGAGTGCGAGGAGCGGCTGCTGCTCGCGGTGGTGCTCGACGGCCACCACAAGCTCGCCGCCTATGCCCGCTGCGGCGTCCCGGCGCCCGCAGTCCTGCTCTGCCGGCTCGAAGACACCTGGGGCCCCCCGGGCGAGCGCGAGCGCTGGTTTCTTCAGGCGGCACTCCCGGTCGCCGAGTAGCGGCCCATGTGCCGAGACCCAAATAAAAAAGCCCCCTTCTTTCGAAGGGGGCATAGCGCTGGCGGCGTCCTACTCTCCCACAGGGTCTCCCCTGCAGTACCATCGGCGCTGGAAGTCTTAACGACCGAGTTCGGGATGGGATCGGGTGTGGCCCTTCCGCAATAGCCACCAGCAAAACTTGTCGACGAGCTGCGAGGCGGACCGCGCGAGGCGGTTCGGGCTCGCAAAGAGATTGTGCGCTGTGCACGGGGCTCCATTTCGGAGCGGGTCCTTCTGACCCTCGTGCGTGTATCGCTCGGAACCTCGGACCTCAAACGCGCCACACGGGAGCGGCGCCCAAGGTCAAGCCGAACGGTCGATTAGTACCGGTTAGCTCCGCGCGTCACCGCGCTTCCACACCCGGCCTATTAACGTCGTCGTCTACGACGGACCTTCAGGGAATCCTCATCTTGTGGTTGGCTTCCCGCTTAGATGCTTTCAGCGGTTATCCGTTCCAGACATGGCTACCCGGCGATGCTCTTGGCAAAACAACCGGAACACCAGGGGTCTGTCCATCCCGGTCCTCTCGTACTAGGGACAGCTCCACTTCAAGATTCCTGCGCCCACGGCAGATAGGGACCAAACTGTCTCACGACGTTTTGAACCCAGCTCGCGTACCGCTTTAATTGGCGAACAGCCAAACCCTTGGGACCTACTACAGCCCCAGGATGCGATGAGCCGACATCGAGGTGCCAAACCACGCCGTCGATGTGAACTCTTGGGCGTGATAAGCCTGTTATCCCCGGAGTACCTTTTATCCGTTGAGCGATGGCCCTTCCATTCAGAACCACCGGATCACTAAGGCCCACTTTCGTGCCTGCTCCTCTTGTATGAGTCGCAGTCAAGCTCCCTTATGCCTTTACACTCTTCGGCTGGTTTCCAATCAGCCTGAGGGAACCTTTGCGCGCCTCCGTTACTCTTTCGGAGGTGACCGCCCCAGTCAAACTACCCACCAGGCAGTGTCCCGGACCAGGCTCACTGGTCACGGTTAGGCTTTCAGACTTCTCAGGGTGGTATTTCAACGTTGGCTCCGTGGAACCTAGCGGCCCCACATCATAGCCTCCCACCTATCCTACACAGACAAGTCCGAAAACCAGTGCCAAGCTGCAGTAAAGGTTCACGGGGTCTTTCCGTCTTGCCGCGGGTACGGGGCATCTTCACCCCGATTTCAATTTCGCTGAGTCCCGGGTCGAGACAGTGGGGAAGTCGTTACGCCATTCGTGCAGGACGGAACTTACCCGCCAAGGAATTTCGCTACCTTAGGACCGTTATAGTTACGGCCGCCGTTTACCGGGGCTTCGATTCGATGCTTCGCTTGCGCTGACATCTCCTGTTAACCTTCCGGCACCGGGCAGGCGTCAGACCCTATACGTCGTCTTGCGACTTCGCAGAGTCCTGTGTTTTTGGTAAACAGTCGCTACCCCCGATTCTCTGCAACCCCCAAAGGCTCATGGCGCGAGGCCCGTCACCCTCAAGGGCACACCTTCTCCCGAAGTTACGGTGTCAATTTGCCGAGTTCCTTAACCCGAGTTCTCTCAAGCGCCTTGGGATGTTCTCCCCACCCACCTGTGTCGGTTTACGGTACGGTCAGCACAGCGGTACACTTGTACGATGCTTTTCTTGGAAGCTTGGACTCACCGAGTTGTCCGCCTTGCGGCGACCCTCATCACCTCTCGGCGTTGCCCGCGCGTTTGTGGCCAGATGCCTCCTACGCGAGCCGCCTACCGGCTTGAACGACCATCCATCAGGTCGCTCGGCTATCCTCCTCCGTCCCACCTTACAAAACCATCCGTGCTGGTGCAGGAATGTTCGCCTGCTTCCCATCGACTACGCATTTCTGCCTCGCCTTAGGGACCGACTAACCCTGAGAAGATGATCTTTACCCAGGAACCCTCGGGTTTACGGCGACCGGGTTTTTCACCCGGTTTATCGCTACTCATGCCAACATCAGCTCTTGTCTGCACTCCAACGCTCGTTTCCGTACGCATTCACCGCGCAGACAATACTCGCCTACCGCCTATCTTTCGATAGACCCGGAGCTTCGGTTCATCACTTAGACCCGTTGAATTTTCGGCGCAGGTTCACTCGACCAGTGAGCTGTTACGCTTTCTTTAAAGGATGGCTGCTTCTAAGCCAACCTCCTGGCTGTCTGAGTGCTCCCACATCCTTTACCACTTAGTGATGAATTGGGGACCTTAGCTGCCGGTCTGGGTTCTTTCCCTCTCGGCAATGAAACTTAGCTCTCACTGCCTGAGTGCCAGCCTGTTGTCATCGGTATTCGGAGTTTGGTTGGGTTCGGTAAGATTGTGGTCCCCCTAGCCCATCCAGTGCTCTACCCCCGATGCAAATCGACTGACCCCATACCTCAATATGTTTCGGCGAGAACCAGCTATCTCCCAGTTTGATTAGCCTTTCACTCCTATCCACAAGTCATCCCCCACATTTTCAACTGTGGTGAGTTCGGCCCTCCACGCAGTCTTACCCGCGCTTCAGCCTGCTCATGGATAGATCACAAAGGTTTCGGGTCTGTAACCAGCGACTTAAACGCCCTTCTCAGACTTGCTTTCGCTTCGGCTTCGCCTATCGGCTTAACCTTGCCGCTGACCACAACTCGTTGGCTCATGATACAAAAGGTACGCCGTCGAGCTTTGCCTTGCGGCCATAGCTCTCCGACTGCTTGTAAACACACGGTTTCAGATTCTTTTCACTCCCCTCGCAGGGGTTCTTTTCACCTTTCCCTCACGGTACTCGTACACTATCGGTCACCAAGGAGTACTTAGCCTTGGAAGATGGTCCTCCCA
>NZ_CP114040.1:10990000-12602500 GCF_026965555.1 Nannocystis punicea
GTTCTAGTCTCTCGGCCCCGCGGGGTCAAGCTTTTCTCGAGGCTTTTTCGAAACTCTTTTCAGAGGAAAGTGCGGGAGCTGCGCGGGCGGCATCGGCGCGGATCGACGACGCCTTCGCGCCCTCGACGCGTCGGAGCTCCGCGCCGATCGAGGACACCTCGGACGAGCGCGAGCGCCGGCCCTGCAGGCGGTGGATCCGGGATGAACGAAATGCATGTCCTAATGAACATGTACTTTTGCCCATGTCCGAAAGGACTCCTCACGCCGCCGCGCGCAGGCGCAACAGCTCGCGCCACTTGCGGGCGCTCATCACCAGGATCGCCAGCACGCACGTCAGCAGCGTCCCGGTCACCGCGGTGTTGACGACGCCCATCGTCGCGGTCGCCGGGTCGCGGGTCATCGGCACGTAGACCTCTACCAGGGAGCGGAAGCCGGCCGTCAGGGTGGTCGTGCCGACGAACAGGAGCGGCCCCAGGGTCACCCACGCGTAGGCGGCTCGGCGGCCCTCCTTGAGCACGATCGTCGTCCCGACCGCCAGCGCGACCGCGGCCAGCAATTGATTGGCGATGCCGAACATCGGCCAGATCGTGGCGATCGAGCCGGTCAGGATGAAGTAGCTCCAGCCGGCCACGATCACCAGCGACGACAGCACCGCGCCCGGCATCCACGACGGGTCGCCGAGCTTGCGATGAAAGCGCCCCAGGAACTCCTGCAGCAGGAACCGGCCCACCCGCGTCCCCGTGTCGATCGTCGTCAGGATGAACAACGCCTCGAACATGATGGCGAAGTGGTACCAATAGTCGAGCAGCGTCCGCATGCCGGGCAGGCCGGAGAACACCCGCGCCATGCCGACCGCCAGCGACACCGCCCCGCCCGTGCGCGCCGCGATCACCTCGTCGGTCGCCTCGGCCAATGTCGGCAGGTCCTCGACCTTCACGCCCAGGCGCTTGAAGTCGGCGGCGCTGAGCTCCGACGCGTGCAGCGAGCCCGGGTCGGCGTGGTAGCCCAATGCTGCGAGTGTCCCATTGGACAGGCGCAGCACCTCCGACAGCTTGAGCGTCTTGCCCGCCGCGACCGTCGCCGACTGGCCCTCGGCGAGGCCGAGCCGGCGGCGGTCGTCGCTCGTCATCACCGGGTCGAGCGCGGCCAGGGCCTCCTTCGACGGCGACAGCCCGCCCTTGCCGTCGGCGACCACCGCGATCTTCGGGTCGGTGTTGATGGCGAAGTAGTCGGCGGGCGGCAGCGCGGTGGCGGCGAGCAGCGCGGTGATGCCGACCAGCCCCTCCATCAGCATCGCCCCGTAGCCGATCGGCCGGCAGTCGGACTCCCTGTCGATCATCTTCGGCGTGGTGCCCGAGGCGATCAGCGCGTGGAAGCCCGAGATCGCCCCGCAGGCGATGGTGATGAACACGAACGGGAACAGCGAGCCGCGGACCACCGCCGGGAACACCTCGCCGTCGACCGCGATCGTCCCGGCCCCGACCGCGTTGACGAGCGGCATCTCGATCACCGGGTTGACCAGCACGATCCCCAGCACGAGCAGCGCGATCGTCCCGATCTTCATGTACGACGACAGGTAGTCGCGCGGGCACAGCAGCATCCACACCGGCAGCACGCTGGCGACGAACCCGTAGGCGGCGATGAGCAGGGTGATCGTCGTCTCCGACAGTTGCAGCAGCTGGCCGGGACCCGAGTCCTGGACCTGCTTGCCGAACACCACGCACACCAATAATAATAGCACCCCGACGGCGGTCGCCTCGCGCACGCCCCGGGAGCTGCCGGCGCGCACCTTGTAGATGTAGAGGCCCATCGCCAGCGCGATCGGGATCGACGCGCCGATGGTGAACACGCCCCACGCGCTCTCTGCCAGCGCGCCGACGACCACGCGGCCGAGGCCGGCGAGGGCGATGACGACGATGAACAGGATCGCCACGCCGGCGACCGCGCCGACGCCGGGGCCGAGCTCGTCGCGGGCGATCTCCGCCAGCGAGCGGCCGCCGCGCCGCACCGACGCGGTCAGCATCACCAGATCGTGGACTGCGCCGCCGAGCACCACGCCGATCAAGATCCACGAGTACCCGGGCAAGAAGCCGAACTGGGCCGCGAGCACCGGGCCGACCAGCGGGCCCGCGCCGGTGATCGCCGCGAAGTGGTGGCCGAACAGCACCCAGCGCGACGTCGGGTGGTAGTTCTGGCCGTCGTTGCGCTCGTGGGCCGGCGTGGGGCGGGCGTCGTCGAGGGCCAGCACCTTGGCCGCCAGGAACGCCGAGTAATAGCGGTAGGCGATCGCCAGCACCGCCAGAGCCAGGATCATGAACCACAGCGCATGCATGGACGGGGCGACAGGTTACCACGCCTGCGCCCGCGCGACGTCACCGGGCTCAGACGTGGCGCCCCACCCTCAAACGCGGCGCCACCACCTCAAGCGCGGCACCACCACCTCAAACGCGGCGCCACCACCTCAAGCGCGGCGCTTTGCGGCGGTGGCGAGGGCGTGGGCCACCCCGGCTTTGAGGTCGCCGAGCACGGTGACCTGGCCGAAGTCGACGCCCAGGCGCACGATCGCCTGCGCCACCGTCGAGCCGACGCCCGTCACCACCGCGGCCGCGCCGAGCAGCCGCACGCCCGCGGCGGCCCGGGCGAGCGCCTCGATCGCCGTGGCGTCCATGCGGCGCACGCCGGTGACGTCGAGGATCGCGGTGTGGGCCCGGTGCTGGGTCACCCCGGCGAGCAGCGTTTCGGTCATCTGCGCCGCCCGCTGGGCGTCGAGCTTGCCGATCAGCGGCATCACCAGCACACCGTCGGCCACCGGCAGGAGCGGCGTCGCCATCTCGAGCGTCGCCTCGAGCTGCGCCTGCGCCTCAGCGTCCTCGGCCAGCTTCCTGGTGGTCACGTCCTCGAACCACCCGATCACCCCGATGATCGCCCCGCTCGGGTCGCGCAGCGGGATGCGGTGGCGATCGATCCAGATCGTGCCGCCGTTCTCGCCGGGGAACGGCAGGCGCACGTACAACCGCTGCTCGCCCGACTCGATCACGTCGAGGTCGTCGGCGCGGTACTCGGCGGCGTTGTCACGCCACCACAGGTCCGTGTCTGCGAGCCCCACCAATTCGGTGGGGGCCGAGAGGCCCGACAACTTCGCCATCGCCTGATTGCCGCCGAGGTACCGCGAGTCGCGGTCCTTCCAGAAGATCGCCCACGGCATCGAGTCGACCACAGCCTGGAACAGCGCCAGTTGCCCGGCGAGATCGGGACCTTGAGTCATGCGCGGCGACCGTATCACGCCGCAAAACGCCGTAAGAGGGGGGTCCTCAGACGGCGCGTGCGGCCGACGGAGACGCCTGCGTCACCGGGAACGCGTGCTCCAGCGCGGCGAGGTCGTCGCTCGAGAAGGTGAGCGCCCCGGCCGCCGCGCTGTCGATCGCGCTGGTGATCTTGCTCGCCCCCGGGATCGGGATAATCACGGGTGAGCGGGCCAGGAGCCACGCGAGGGCGATCTGGAACGGGGACACGCCGTGGTCGGCGGCGATGCGACGCAGCGTCGGATCGTCGGCGATTCGGTGCTTGCCGCGGGAGCCCCCGACCGGGCTGTAGGCGAGGTAGGCGATCTTCTCTGCCTCGCACAGCGAGATCACCCCGTTGCTGAAGTCGCGGCGGTCGAACACACCGCAACGATTTTGCACGCTGACGATCGGCGCCACTTGTTGGGCGCGACGAATTTGCGCGGCTGTCACATTGGACAGGCCGATGTGAACGATCTTGCCGGCCCGGCGCAGCTCGGCGAGCGCACCGACGCTGTCCTCGAGCGGCACCACGTCATCGACCGAGTGCAGCTGGTAGAGCGTGATCGCCGGGACCTTGAGCGCCTTGAGGCTCGCCTCGCAGGCGGCCTTGAGGCGGCGGGGGTGGGCGTCGGTGACCCATGCGCCGCCGGGGCGGGTCAGCCCGCCTTTGGTCGCCACCACCACCGACTCGGGCTCCGGCCACTGCTCGAGCGCCGCTTCGATCAGCTTCTCGTTGTGGCCGATCTCCGACTGGTCGAGGCAGTACACGTCGGCGGTGTCGATCAGCGTCACGCCGGCGCGCAGCGACGCGTGGATCACCTTGATCGCCTCCGACTTGGCGGGCCTGCCCTCGAGCGAGAGCGGCATGCCGCCGAGACCGATGGAGGACACTTGAAGGCCTGTGGAGCCGAGCGGTCGGAGGTTCATGGGTTGCGTCCTCGCAGGTGCGAACCGACCACTTAGCACAGAACCCAGAACATCGGACACGGGCACTTCTGCCCGCGTACATGGCCTCTGCGCGTTGTCGCACGAGCCCGCGCCGGCGCGTGTCCACCGCCGTGAAGTCGATTTCATCTCACCAGGGATTTCGCGGTCGTCGATCGAAGGACGAGCGTCGTGTTGCGACCATGTCATCCGGCCGACGCGCGCACGTGCGCCGAGCGTCGCCTCGCTGCGACGACAGTCCCCGGCCGCGCGGGCTCGTGGTATGGCGGAGGCGATGGTCTGGACAACTCGCAGCTTGCTTACTCTTGGTGTCGCGCTCCCACTCGCCGCGTGCAGCGACGACGGAGGTCGCCTCGATTCGGCCTCGGCCACGTTGCCGACCACGAACCCGACGCTGAACCCGTCGACGACCGTGAGCACCACCGACAACGGGACGAGCACCGGCACGCCGACCGAGGGCGGCACCGTCAGCGACAGCGACACCGTCGGCAGCAGCACGACGGAGGGCGTCGACACGGTCACCACCCAGCCGACCTCGACCACCACGGTCGGCCCCACCACCGACGGCCCTGGCACCACCACCACCGGCGAGGGGCCCTGTCTCGAAGACCAGATCGAGTGTGACGGCAACACCGCCAAGGTGTGCGACGGCATGGGCGGCTACAAGTCGGAGACCCCGTGCGCGACGGTCTGCGCCGAGCCGCTGGGCTGCGTCGTCTGTGCCCCGGGCTCGACCCAGTGCAACGGTCAGGTCTCGCAGGTGTGCAAGCAGGACGGCAGCGGCTGGGAGGACCAGAACGAGTGCGACCCGGTGCAGGGCCTCGCGTGCGACCCGGGCACGGGTCAGTGCCTCGGCGCCTGCGCCGACCTCGGCCTGTCGTACATCGGCTGCGACTACTACCCGACGGTGCTGCAGCAGCTCGACGGCTTCATGTACAACCCGTACGCCATCGCCGTCGCCAACACCAGCGCGAGCCCGGCCAACATCACAGTCACCCGCGGCGCCAACCAGGTCGCCATGGACACCGTCCCGGCCAACAGCGTCAAGGTACTCGAGCTGCCGTGGGTCGCCGAGCTGTCGAACGGCACCGGCCCCAGCGTGCTCGTGACCGACGGCGCCTACCGCCTGCGCTCGACCCAGCCGGTCACCGTCTACCAGTTCAACCCGCTCAACGCCGACGTCACCAACGACTCCTCGCTGCTGCTGCCGGTCAACACCTGGACCGGCAACTACCTGGTCGCCTCGTGGCCGTTCTGGGACGCCGGCTACCCCGGCTTCTACGCCGTCACCGCGCGCTACGACAACACCACGGTCACGCTCAAGGCGCCGAAGGGCGGCACCCCGACCCAGGCCGGTGGCGGCGTCGACGGCCAGGGCAACGGCGTCGTCGTCCTCAACGAGGGCGACGTCATCCAGGTCATGGCGGCCAGCAACGGCGACGAGACCGGCGCGATCGTCACCGCCGACAAGCCGGTCCAGGTGTTCGGCGGCCACGAGTGCACCCAGGTCCCGATCGGCGTCACCGCCTGCGATCACCTCGAGGAGTCGATGTTCCCGATCGAGGCGCTGGCCAAGGAGTACATCGTCGTCCCGCCGGCCCAGTCCAACGGCAACGCCGAGAAGGCCGTGATCGTCCGCATCATCGCCTCCGAGGCCAACACCACCCTCACCTTCGACCCCGACCAGCCGGTGGGCAAGGTCCTCGCCAACGCCGGCGACTTCGTCGAGATCCCGACCACCGTCGCCAAGTTCGTCGTCAAGGCCGACAAGAAGATCCTCGTCGCCGAGTACATGGTCGGCCAGGACGCCGGCTACGGCACCTCCGACCCGGCCATGCTCCTCGCCGTGCCGACGGCCCAGTTCCGCTCCAACTACCTGATGTACGCCCAGCCCGGCTGGAGCGCCAACTTCGTCGACATCCTCGCCCCCACCGGCGCCAACGTCCAGGTCGACGGCGCCGCCGTCGGCAACTTCACCGCCATCGGCGCCACCGGCTTCAGCCTCGCCCACGTCCCGCTCAACAACGGCACCGGCGGCAGCCACAGCGTCACCGCCGATCAGAAGGTCGGCATCAGCGTGTACGGCGTGCTCAACTACGGCAGCTACTGGTACCCCGGCGGCCTCGACCTCGACGTCATCCCGCAGTGACGCTCAACGATGTCTCAAGGGACATGTCTCGATCGACATGTCCCGCGAGACTCACGCCTCGCGCCGCTCGAGCGTGCGGAACAGGTCGGCCGTGAACTGCACCTCGTCGGTGGTCGCGTGCAGGTCGCGGCCGAGCGTCAACGCGGCCACGGAGATCAGCATCGCCACCACCTTCGAGCGGACCAGGTACTCGACGTGGTCGAACGCGTCGTTGTGCTGCTTGCCCCACCGCTTGAGCTCGTCGCGGGCCGCCGGGTCGTAGCCGGCCATCTCGGCCCACTCGTGGAACACTGTCAGGCGGCCGAGGCTCATCTCGCGCTCGGCCCGGCCCATGTAGAACTGCAGCGCCCCGAGGGTCGCCTGTCCCTTGAGCCTGGTGATGAGGAACCGCTCGGCCGGGCGCCACAGCAGCACCTCGGTGCCGCCCACCTGATAGACGTCCGCGTCTGCGTCGTTCCAGGCGAAGGCCACCTCCGCAGGTGTGCCCGAAACGCTCGGCGGTGGGAAGTGCGCAAACGGCGAGCGGACATTATCGCCCGCCCTCGCGGCCGTTCACGGCGTCGTATCGGCGGTCAGCTCGACCGTCACGCCGCGCGCCAGACCGAGGCGCAGCGTCGTGCCGACCGGCACGCGCGTCAGCTGGTCGTACAGGTAGCGCCGCTCGCCGGTCACGTCCTCGCCGTCGACGCTGACGATCACGTCGCCGGCTTGCAGTCCGGCGATGGCCGCCGGCGAGCCGGGCCTGACCAGCGCGACCTCGAACTTGCGCTGCGTCGGGTCGGCCGCCGGCGCCCCGAGCTTGATCGCGTAGCCGAGGTCCCCGCTCGTCTCGCCGGACTTGACCCGCTGCTTGGCGACCCGGATCGGCGCCAGCTCGATCTCCGGCCCACCTGCGAGGTTGGTCGTCATCACCGTCTGGCTGTACTCCGCCGCCGCGCCGCGCGGCGCCGCCACCAGGATCGTCACCAGCCCCACCGGCGCCCCCTCGACCTCGAAGCGACCCTGGGCGTCGGTGCGCGGCAGGTCGCGGTTGTCCACCACGAACACCTGCCCCTGGCTGACCCGCACCGCCGCCCCGACCACCGGCGCGCCCTCGAGGTCGACCACGGTCCCGCGCAGCTTGACCTTGGCCGCCAGCTCGACCCGCACCCCGGACCGCTCTTCACCTGACCCGAGAGACACCTCGGCGTCCTGCGTGCCCTCGGGCGCGCTCACCGACAGCTTGTAGTCGCCGGCCGGCAGCTCGGCGAAGCTCCACGCGCCACCTGTCCGAAAGAACCGGTCGGTGCGCTGATAGCCCGAGGACGGATCGACGAGCGTCGCCGAGAACTCCTGCGGCGCCCCGCCGCCCTTCAGCGCCACAGTCCCCGCCAGCCGGCCGGTCGGCGCGATCGTCAGCGTCACCTCCGTGCCGAGCGCCACGTGCTCGACCGACGTCTCGCCGCCGCCGCGGCGGAACGCGCGGACCGTGTACTTGCCGGGGAACAGCTCCTCGACGGCGAAACGGCCCTCGGGGTCGGTCAGGTGCGGCCGGTCGTTCAGCGCGAAGAACCGCGGCAGCGCCCCGCCGGGCCCACGCGCGCTCTCCGACTCGCGCGTGGCCTCGACGAACGCGTCGCTCACCGGCGCCCCGCCCTCGTCGCGCACGACCCCGACGATCTTCCCGTTGCCGGTCTCGACCACCAGCTTGACCGTCGCCACCGCGTCGGCTGCGACCGTAACCTTGACCCCCTGCACGTCGTCGTCGCCGGTCCCCGGCGCGCGCAGCTTGATCCCGTCGCGCGTCGCCGACACCCGGTACTCTCCGGCCGCCGCCTCCGCCACGTGGAACGACCCGTCGTCGCCCGTCATCGCCGAGGTGCGCCGCCCGGGCGCCTGCAGCGACACCTGCGCCCGCGCGACCGGGTTGCCGTGGACGTCGCGGACCTCGCCGCGGACCTGCCCCGCCGCCAGCAGCTCGACGCGGATGTCCTCGAGGTCCTGTCCCTCGGGCAAGGTCACTTCGAGCGGCTTGTCCGGGGTCGGCCGGGGGGTCCCCGTGGTGTACGCGCGCACCTCGTACTTGCCGGGCAACAGCCCCGCCAGCTCGAAGCGCCCGCGCGCATCGGAGTCGCCGAA
Organism: Nannocystis punicea; assembly: GCF_026965555.1. GTDB lineage: Bacteria > Myxococcota_A > Polyangia > Nannocystales > Nannocystaceae > Nannocystis > Nannocystis punicea. Next base: position 10,998,497 of record NZ_CP114040.1, read on the forward strand.
CGCCGGCCCCCTCGCGTGCGAGCTCGCCTGCCCGCCATCGATCTTCACCCGCGCAGACACGGTGAGCCCCGGCGCCGGCTCGCCCTTGGCCGTCGTCACGGTGCCGCGGATCGCTCGCCCCGGCGCCACGTCCCACCGCAGGTCCTCGATCGGTCTGTCCACGACCGCCACCGGCGGGTACTTCTCCGCCGACACGAACCCCTCGCAGCGCACCGACACCTCGTAGGTCCCCGGCAGCAGGCCCGGGATGCGCACCCGCCCGTCGGCCTCGATCTCCGCCCCGAACTCGCGCTCGCTGCCGCCGCGCAAGGTCACCTGTCCCTGCGGACAGGATGCTCCGCCCGGCGTCACCACCACCGCGCCGGCGATCGTCGTCGCCGGGTGGGCCTCGATCACGAGCGACTGCGACGTCTCGCCGAGCCCGAGCACCACCTGCTCCGCCGCCATGCCGAACGCGTCGTCGGCCGTCACGCTCGGCTTGTACGCGCCGGGTGACAATTGCGAGATGCGGAAGTTGCCGCCGGCGTCGGTGATCGACACCCCGCCGCCGCCGCCGAAGAACGTGTCGCCGCGCTCCGCGGTGACCTTCGCGCCCTCGACCGGCGAGCCGTCGCTCGCGCGCACCACCTTGCCGACCAGCACCGACTCGGGCGTCAGGTACAGCTCGAAGCGGTGCCCGGGCGCCGCCCCGCGGTCGCTGCCCGGCGCGTAGCCGTCGGCGCGCGCGAACACCTGCGGCTGCCCCGGCGCCACCCACAGCGAAAATTGTCCCTCCGCGCCCGACGTCGCGAACGCCATGCCCGTGCCCGCGAACACCCCGCCGGCGCTGACCACCGCGCCCTCGACCGCCCCGCCGCTGAGGTCCTTGACGACCCCGACGATCTCCACGCCCCCGCCGCGCAGGGTGATGTCGATGCCCAGCGCCTCGCCGCCGGGCGCGAGCGCGACCATGTCGAGGCGCGTCGGTCGGTCGCCGCGCGTGTAGAACGCCGGCACGTGCCCCGGCGCCGTCGCGCTCACCGAGTGCCGCACCGCCCACAGCCCCTCGATGCGGTAGTGGCCGTCGCGCTCGCTGGCGGCGCACGGCGGCGTGAACGTGTCGCGCGCGTCGAGCAGCCCGTTCGCCGCGATCGCACACACCTGCGCGCCGGCGATCGGCTGGCCCTTGTCGTCGCGCACGGTCCCGGCGATCGCCGCCTTCGCCAGCTTGCGCGGATCGATCTCCAGCGGCGCCGCGGGCAATGCCGCGCTCGGCGCGGCCGCCGGCGCCTTCACCGGTTCGGCCGCGACCGGTTTTTCTATCTGACCTTCAAGACATGTCGCCCAGGCCAGCCCCGCGACCCCGAGCCCGATCGGCAGAAACCACAAGATCCGCGACCGACCCTCGCGCCCGCCGTTCCGATTGGTCATGCGCCTCCTGTCTAGGCCGCCGGGCCGGCGATCGTCAAGGCGGCTTGACCTCATCGGGGGCTCTCGGGCATTGCTGCTGTCGTGGCCCGGAGGAGGTTCGTCGCGCTCGCCGTCGCCGCGCTGGTCGGCCTCGGCGGCGCGGTGTGGTGGAGCGTCACGCCGGCGCGGCGAAGCATCCCGCTGGTGCGCGGCCAGGCCCCGCCGGCGTCCTTGAAGGCGCACTGCGACGAGGCAGTCGGCGCCCCGCGCGTCGAGAGAGTCACCGACCGCGTGTTCCTGGCGATCGGCTACGACCTCGCCAGCACCGTTCTCGTGCGGACCGACGTCGGCAACGTCATCGTCGACGTCGGCATGAGCCCCGCTCGCGCCGCCCCCGTGCGCGAGGCGCTGCTTCACGCCAGCCCCGGCCCGATCGCCGCCATCATCTACACCCACAGCCACATCGACCACGTCGGCGGCGCCAGCGTGTGGGCCGACCCTGGCGTCCCGATCTGGGCCACCGCCAGCTTCACCGACCACTTTTTAAAACAATACGGCGCGTTTCGTCGCGCCGAGAGCCGACGCGGCGCGGCGCAGTTCGGCGAACATGTCTCGGAGGACAGCTTGCCTTGCTCGGCGATCGGGCGCCGGCCCGACCTCGCCGCCGCCACGACCACCGGCGCGCGCTTCCCCAGCCACACCTTCTCCGGCGCGCAGGACCTCGAGATCGGCGGCGTGCGCCTGCACCTGCGCGAGGCCCACGGCGAGACCCACGATCAGCTGTTCGTCCACCTGCCCGACGAGGGCGTGCTGCTCGCGGGCGACAACTTCTACCGCAGCTTCCCCAACCTCTACACCCTGCGCGGCACCAGCCCGCGGCCGATCGACGCCTGGATCGCCTCGCTCGACGCCATGCGCCGGCTCGCGCCCGAGCACCTCGTGCCCTCGCACACCGCCCCGATCTCCGGCCGCGACCAGGTCCGCGAGGCGCTGACGCGCTACCGCGACGGCATCCAGTGGGTCCGCGACCGCGTCATCCAGCTCGCCAACGCCGGCCGCAGCGTCGACCACATCGCCGCGGACGTCGGCCTGCCCCCGGCCCTCGCCGGCGCGCCCGAGCTGGCCGAGCGCTACGGCCAGGTCGACTGGTCCGCGCGCGCCATCTACGACGAGCGCCTCGGCTGGTTCGACGAGCGGCCCGAGCGGCTCTACCCCCACGCCCCGGCCGAGCGCGCGCGTCGCTTCGTCGACGCCATGGGCGGCGGCGAGGCCGTCCGCGCCCGCGCCCGCGAGGCCGTGGCCGCCCGCGATCCGCGCTGGGCCGTCGAGCTCTACTCCCTGCTGCGCGACGCTGCCCCCGAGGGCATGTCCCCGGGGACACCTCTCGCCGGCGAGCTGGCCGCCGCCCTCGACGCGCTGGCCAGCGAGGTCGGCAACACCAACGGCCGCGCCTACCTGCTCGAGACCGGCCAGCGCCTGCGCCACGGCGAGCCGCCATTATCGGCGCCGACGCTCGACCCGGCCTTCCTCGACGTCCTGCCGGTCTCCCATTTCTTCACCATCATGGCCACGCGCCTCGATCCGGAGCTGGCCGCGGACGTGCACGAGTCGGCCCGCTTCGAGTTCACCGACACCGGCGAGCGCCTCACGGTCACCATTCGCCACGGGATCGCCGAGGTCGTCGCCGGCGAGCCGCTGCCCGGCACGCCCGAGCCGCTGGCCATCGTCACCACCACCACCGCGACCTGGCGCCGCCTCGCCACCGACCTCCGCAGCCCGCTGGCCGCCGCCGCCAGCGGCGAGCTAGCGATCGCGGGCGACGCTCTGGCCTTTCGCCGCTTCACCGGCCGCTTCCGCCGCGGCCTTTGACCTGTCTCCAAGGACATGTCGAAGAAAGGCGGGGGTGCAGGCCAGGCCTCGTCCGGACCGCGGCGGCCGTCCGTGCGCGCGGACGACCGCCGCGATCCGGGCCGAGAGGTGGTCGAGATCCCGCATCGAGCCGGGCGCTCATCGGCCGTCGTACGTGGTGGCGGCCGCCACATCGGGGGCGGCCAGGGCGGACAGGGCGGCGATCGAGCCGCCGAAAACAAGGACCCCGAGCAGATAGAGCGCACTGGGGCCGCGAGGGCGATAGCGTGAGCGCGTCATGATTCGGGTCAACGACACAACCTCCTTCGCGGTCTGCCGGCGCTGTCACACTTCTCGCGCCGGGCGACCTCGGGTACCCTCGGCGTCGGTTTGGCCACCTCATCCACTTTCTTGCGCGACGCCTGGCTGATCGCCGGCTTCGACCTGCGTGAATCGATACGGACCCGCCGCGCCCTCGTCCTCGCGCTCCTCTATCTGCTGGTCGCCTCGGTCACGAGCTACATCTACGTCGAGGTCGTCAAGTTCGCCCAGCAGGCGACCTCCGAGGCCATCAGCGGCATCAGCGACACCGGCGAGAAGATGGCCGCCGCTGCTGCCGCCGGGGCCGCGCAGGGCGCCGGTTACACCGGCCTCCTCTACGTCATCGCCGGCGGCGACCAGCAGATCGCCGGCCACCTGGCGACCTATCCGCCGATGGTCCTCGTGTTCGCGTGGTTCTCGCTCGGCGCCCTGCCGTGGCTGATCGCGCTCACCAGCTACGACCTCGTCGCCGGCGACCTCCACCTGCGCACCGTCCGGTTCGTCGCCCTGCGGACCAGCCGCGGCGCGTTCGTCCTCGGCAAGCTGCTGTCGCAGGTGCTGCTGGTCGCGCTGATCGCCGGCCTCGGCATGATCCCGGTGCTGGTGATCGGCGGCGCCTACCTGCCGAGCTTCGACGTCCTCGACTGCTTCCTCGCCCTCCTGCGCGCCTGGCCGATCCTCGCCCTGTTCGCGTTCGCGGTGCTCGGCCCGGTCGCCTGCGCGTCCCAGCTGGTGCGCGGTCCCGGGGCCGCGCGCGCCCTGGCGACCTTCTTCCTGTTCGTCCTGTGGATCCTCGGCGTGTGGGCGCTGTTCACCCCAGCGCCGCTGTCGCTGCTGCGCTGGCTGACCCCGTTCGCCTACAAGACGCAGTTCTTCCACCCTGACCTTTTGCACAGGTTGATGAACGCGGCCGGCTGCGCCGCCCTGTGCGCCGGCTACACCTGGCTCGGCTTTCAAGTGTTCCGCCGGAGGGACCTGTGAACGCCCCCGCGCTCGCGCTCACCGCCGTGCACAAGCGCTTCGGCGCCGTGCACGCCCTCCGCGGCGTCGACCTCCGCGTCCCTCGCGGCTCGATCTTCGCCCTCATCGGCCCCAACGGCGCCGGCAAGACCACCCTCTTCTCGGTCGTGTGCGGCTTCCTCCGCGCCGACCAGGGCACCATCACCGTGCTCGACGGCCCGCCCGACGTCATGCGCTTCAAGGGCCGCCTGGCGGCCCTGCCGCAGGACGCGGTGCTCGGGCGCGAGCTGACCGTGCGCGAGCATCTGACCTTTCTAGCCCGCCTTCAGGGCATGTCCCCGGAGACAGCTCGCCGCGAGGCCGAGCGCGTGCTCGGGATCGTCGACCTGAGCGAGCTGGCCGGGCGGCGCGCCGGCACCTTGTCGCACGGGCAGGTCAAGCGGGTCGGGGTCGCGCAGGCGTTCCTCGGCGACCCCGAGCTGATCCTCCTCGACGAGCCGACGGCGGGCCTCGACCCGCGTCACGCCCACGACCTGCGCGAGGCGCTCCGCAGCCACCGCGGCCAGCGCACGATCGTGGTGTCGTCGCACAACCTGCAGGAGCTCGAGGCGATCTGCGACGAGGCGGCCTTCATCGAGAAGGGCCAGACGCTCGAGGCGGGGGCGGTGTCGGCCCTGACCGCGCAGGACGCCGAGGTGTTCGTGGTGCTCGCGCCGGGCCCCGAGCCGATCGATCAGCTGCGCGCGCACCTCGGCGACGTCGCGGTCGAGTGGGACTCGCAGCGTCGGGTGCTCCGGGTGTCCTTTCAGCCAGGTCCGAACCGCGCCGCCGAGGACGTCATCGCCGCGGCGCTGCGCGAGCTGCTGGCCCAGGGCGCGCGCATCTCGGGCGTCGGCAAGGGGCGCTCGCTCGAGCAGCGCTACCTCGAGGCGACGCGCTGAGCTGTGACGCCATCCACGGTCCTCGGCGCCGAGACGGCGCTAAGGAATCGGCATGGCTCGCTCGATGTCGCATCCTGTCCACCTGTGGTTCGCGTGGACGCTCGTGCTCGCGTGCACCGACAATGACGGACAGCGTGGGGACCTCACGGACGGTTCACCACCCCACGGGAGCGGCCTGCCACCGGGCCTCTTCGGCACCTCGGACACCGAGGGCGAGAGCGAGGCCGGGAGCGCGGCCGAGAGCGCGGCCGACAAGCTCGACCTGCCCGCAGGCGACAGCAGCGGCGGCGTCGTCGTCGAACCCCCCGGCTGCGACAAGGTCGACTTCCTGTTCGTCATCGACAACTCCAACTCGATGGCCGACGAGCAGAGCAGCCTGATCGCCTCGTTCCCCGGCTTCATCGCCGCGATCAACGAGACGCTCGAGGCCGACGACTACCACGTCATGACGATCTCCACCGACGACGGCAACCCCGGCGACGGCGACCAGGACTGCGACTTCAAGGAGTGCATCTGCGCCCCCGCGCCGACCTGCTGCCGCGACGTGTGCGACACGATCTTCAAGGGCACGACCTGCAACGGCGAGCCGTGCGACCTGATCAGCATCGACAGCTGCGAGTTCGAGTACGGCAGCGGCCGCGTCTACGATCAGTACGGCACGCGCTGCCCGATCGCCGCCGACCGCCGCTACATGCTCGCGTCGCAGCCGGACCTCGTGTCGACCTTCGCCTGCGCCGCCGGCATCGGCGCGTTCGGCAGCGGCGACGAGCGGCCGATCCAGTCCGCGCTGGCCGCTCTCGGCGCCGTGCAGAACGGGACCGGCGGCTGCAACGAGGGCTTCTTGCGCGACGACGCGATCCTCGTGCTCATCCTCATCACCGACGAGGAGGACGATAACCTCGAGGCCAACGAGGGCTCGCCCGGCGAGCCGGCCGGGTGGTACGAGGCGGTCGTGGCCGCCAAGCACGGCGTCCCGGAGGCCGCCGTGGTCCTCGGCCTGGTCGGCGACAGCAACCTCCCTGGCGGCCTGTGCCCGCCGGTCTGGAACCCCTACGAGGACGGCGGCGAGGCGGCCCCGCGCCTGCAGTCGTTCGTCCAGATGTTCTCCGGCGGCGTCCTCGGCAGCGTCTGCGCCGCCGACTACACGCCCTTCTTCCTCGAGGCGGTCAGCGTCATCGACACCGCCTGCGACATCTTCGTGCCGATCGGTTGAGCGTCCCGCCGGCACCAGCTCGCCCCGCCCTCGCGCCGCGCGCCCCGCCGGCTCGAGGGCGGACGACGTCCGGCGCCCGGCTCGCCGCGGGCGCGCGCGGCGGCCCCTATGATCATACCGAGCGCGGACGCGGCGATGATGGTCGTCACGCCTCATGGCATTCGCCGGATCCGCCCGTCCGCCCGAATCGGCCCTTGGAACATTGTTATTGCGGGTAACACCCTGTATGATGATTGCCGCCGCCGGTGATGGCACCCACGGCGCCGGTCATCTGTTCGCACGGTCGGGGCTAAATAGTTGGACATGACTCGCACTACGAAGACCGTTCTCGGCGGGTGGCTGATGTGCGCCTCGGCCCTCGCCGCCTGCGTCGACAACGACACGCCAGGGGTCGAATCCGACACCGACGCCACGGCCGGCGCCGTCACTGCCACGCCGCCGCCGACCGGTGTCGCCGACACCGAAGCGCCGTCGGACTCCTCGTCCGTGCCGCCCGACGACAGCTCGGGCGGTGGCTCGGGGGCCGAGAGCGCGGGCAGCTCGGACACGTCGACGCCCGGGACCACCGGCGTCGACGACCCGACGGGCTCCGCCGCGACCGGCTGCCAGAAGGTCGACCTGCTGTTCGTCATCGACAACGACCTCACCATGAAGTCCGAGCAGGAGGGCCTGATCGGCGCGTTCCCGGCGTTCTACGACGGCATCAAGTCGACCCTCGGCATGCAGGACACGCACGTGATGGCCATCGGCGCCGACGACGGGAAGGGCGTGTCCAACACCAGCCAGTGCCTCGGCCCCGGCAAGTGCTTCTGCGGCCCGGCCCCGCTCTGCTGCGCCATGACCTGCGAGGGCGGCAACGCCGAGACCTGCAACGGCATCCCGTGCGCCGGCCTGGCGATCAGCGAGTGCGCCTCGCAGTACGGCGCCGGCCGCGACTACAGCAACTCGGGCAAGTTCTGCGAGATCGCCGACGGCCGCCGCTACATGCTCGACAGCCAGCCGGACCTCCCCGCCGCCTTCGACTGCGCCGCCTCCGTCGGCCAGTACGAGGCGCAGAACGACAAGCGGCCGATGTTCGCGGCGACCGAGGCCGTCAGCGCGGCCATGAACGGCGCCGGCGGCTGTGACGAGGGCTTCCTGCGCAGCGACGCCCTGCTCGTGGTGGTGTTCGTGTCCGACAAGGACGACACCAACGAGAACGGCGGCACCGGCTCGCCCGGCGGCCCGCAGGAGTGGTACGACGCGCTCGTCGCGGCCAAGGGCGGCAACGCCGGGTCGGTCGTCGTGCTCGGCCTCGTCGGCGACGGCAACATGACGGGCGGCGGCTGCGCCCCGAACATGGCCCCCGACATGGAGGCGCTCGCCGGCGGTCCGGCGCCGCGCCTGCAGGAGTTCGTCAGCAAGTTCAGCCACAGCGCGATCGGCAGCATCTGCGCCGCCGACTACGGGCCGTTCTTCACCAACGGCATCACCGTCGTCGACCAGGCCTGCGACGCCTTCACCCCGGGCTGAGCCCCTCAGGACGCGAGCCGCCGTCACTGCCCGGCGGCCCGCGGCGCCTGCAGCTGCGCGACCGCCAGCCGCGTCACCGCGCGCAGCGTGTCGAACACCCCGTCCCCGCGGACGGCCACCGCCGCGAACTCGGGCCACCCCGCGGGGTTGAGCGCCGCGCGCAGCTCCGCCAGCGGGAGCGCGTCCGGCGTGTCGCGCTTGTTGTACTGCATGACGTAGGCGTCGCCGAGATCGAGCCGGTGCTCGGCGACGTCGCGATGGAGGTTGTCGAGGCTCTCGACGTTGGCGTCCATCCGCTGCTCCTGCGAGTCGGCCACGAACACCACCCCGTCGGCCGAGCGCATCACCAGCTTGCGCGTCGCCGCGTAGTAGATCTGCCCCGGCACCGTGTACACGTGCACGCGCACGCGGAAGCCGCGGATGGTCCCGAGCGTCAGCGGCATGAAGTCGAAGAACAGCGTGCGCTCGCTGTCGGTCGTCAGCTGCAGCAGCGCCCCGCGCCGCTCCGGATCGGTCTTCCGGTGGATCCACTTCGCGTTCTCGGTCTTGCCCGAGAGACCTGGCCCGTAATACACGAGCTTCAGGTTGATCTCCTTGGCCGCGTAGTTCACAAACGGCATGATCACCCTCCCCGGGTCCAGCCCGGACGGACTTGTTTTCAACGACTACAAGATGTCCTTCGGGACATACCGACCCGAAGCTGCGACAGGCTGGCGAACAACGATCAGCGGGCGAGCACCGACAGGCCGACGTCGAGCATCTGCCGCAGCGCCGCGCGCGAGGCCCCCGAGCGGCTCATGACGCCGAGCCCGTAGAGCGTGTTGACCAGGTGCCGCGCCAGCCCCCGCGGCTCGCTGCCGGCCGGGAGCTCGCCGGCCTCGTGGGCGCGGGCGAGGGCGGCGTGCAGCGCGTCCTCGACGCGCACGAAGTAGGCGCGCACGACCCCCTGGATCTCCGGGTCCGCCGGGCCGACCTCGATCGCAGTGTTCGCCATCAGGCACGAGCCGCGATCGCGGTCGAGCACCACCTCGGCGAGGAACAGCTCGAAGAACCCGCGGATCGCCACCAGCGCCGTCAGCGGCCGCTCGATCGGCCGGCTCCAGTTGGTGCGCGTCAGCGTGTCGAGCATGCCCTCGACCGCCAGCGCCTCATAGCGGGCCAGCACCTTCAAAAAGAGCGAGCGCTTGTCGCCGAACGTGTCGTAGAGGCTCTGCCGCGAGATCTCCATGTGCTCGAGCAGGTCCCGCAACGAGGTGCCCTCGTAACCCCGGCGCCAAAACAGATCGAGCGCGCGGTCGAGCGCCTCTTCGGGTTCGAACTCCTTGATGCGCGGCATCGCTTGTAAGTGCTGGTAGTAGGCCCGCGGACGGGGGCGCTCTTGAGCGTAGAAATTCTGGACCACCCAGTCAAGATAGTGGTACCAGACCGGTCGGTCAAGAAAAATTGCGGCGCAGCCGGCCCTGCGCTCGCGCTCCCGAGGCGGTCAGGTGCCGATCTCGCGGGGCTCGGCGGAGCCATGTCCGAATGTACATGTTCCATTCAACATGCCCTGAGAAGCATGTTTCATCGAACATGTAAACGCGCAGCGACCGTCCCCGCGGGTCGTCGACCCGCCGGCGCACAACCCGTCGCTCTCACCACCGTCGCTGCGCGACGGCCCTGTTCACCGCGGCGCGACGGACACCCGGCGCGTGCCGCCGGGCGCGTCGGTCACCTCGAACTGGACCGGCAGGAAGCGACCGACGATCTCCATGTTGGTCATGGTGTGCTGGGTCAGCGCGTGCGAGCGGAAGCTGCCGCCGCCGGCGAGGGCCAGCGGGATGAGCAGTTGGTCGGCGAGGTGGGGCCCGACGGGCGCGTCGGAGCCGAGGTGTTCGCCGAGCTCCTTGACCACGCGGGCGGCGACCTGCTCGGCGGAGATCCGCTTCTCGCCGAAGGCGGAGAACAGCTCGCTGCCGTGCTCGAACTCGACGGACAGCAGCAGCGCGTTGCCGGGCCCGGCGCTCTCGACCTCGATCGCGCGCAGCTCGGAGCGCTCCCAGCCGAGCAGGTTCTGCACCGCACGCAGCTCGCGGTCGGCGATCGACTTCGGCAGGTTGGCGTAGATCGCCCGCGCCTGGCGGCGGACGATCTGGCCGCGGTCGTGCCACTGCAGCGGCTGCAGCGGCTCGCCGCCCGTGACCTTCGCCGTGAAGCGACCGCCGCCGGCCGGGTAGAAGCCGACGCGGTCGAGGTTCGCCTGCACCTGCGCGCCCATGCGGCGCAGCAGCGGCAGGAACACCTCGGCGATGAACTCGAACGGCGGCGCCATCGGGTTGTGCGTCCCGCCCTCGAAGCTGAGGGTCGACGTGCCCGGCGCGTGGAGCAGCGGCCAGATCACCGTCTGCAGCACCAGCGTCACGCTGCCGGCGCTGCCGACCGAGAACGAGTAGTCGCCGTGCTTGACCGGACCTGGCTGAAAGACCAGCTCTTGCGAGCCGAGCGCGTCGCCCTGGACCTTGGCCCCGCCGACGCCGGTGGCCGCGCGGACGGCCGTGAGGTGCTGGCGGAGCAGCCCCGGCTTGTGCCTGCGGGCCCGCAGCTTGACCAGGTGAAAGGGCCGCCCCGTGATGAGCGACAGGGCCAGCGAGGTGCGGAGGATCTGGCCTCCGCCCTCGCCTTCCGAGCCGTCGATCACGATCGCGTCCTTGGGCGCCTGCATCCTATCCCTTCACGCAGACGACCTGGCGCAGGGTGTGGACGACCTCGACCAGGTCGCGCTGCGCCTCCATCACCGCGTCGATGTCCTTGTACGCCATCGGCGTCTCGTCGATCACGTCCTCGTCCTTGCGGCACTCGACGCCGGCGGTCGCCTTGCGGTGGTCGGCCACCGTGAACCGCTTGCGCGCCTCGGTCCGCGACATCGCCCGCCCCGCCCCGTGGCTGCACGAGTGGAAGCTCTCCGCGTTGCCCTTGCCGCGGACGATGTACGAGCGGGTCCCCATGCTGCCCGGGATGATCCCCAGGTCGCCGGTGCGGGCCCGCACCGCCCCCTTGCGGGTCACGAGCACGTCCTTGCCGTAGTGGTGCTCGCGCGCGACGTAGTTGTGGTGGCAGTTGACCGCCGTCGCCTCCGCGGAGAACGGCGGGATGCCCTTGCAGCCGGCGACCGCCTTGATCGTCGCCTGCATCATCAGCTCGCGGTTGTACCGCGCGAAGTCCTGCGCCCACTCGACCGCCTCGACGTAGTCGTCGAAGTACTTGGTACCTTCGGACAGGTACGCCAGGTTCTGGTCGGGCAGGTTGACGAACCACCGCTTCATCTCCTCCTTGGCGAGGGCGATGAAGTGCGAGCCGATGCGGTTACCGACCCCGCGCGAGCCCGAGTGGAGCATGAACCACACCTGGTCGCGCTCGTCGAGGCAGACCTCGATGAAGTGGTTGCCGGTCCCGAGCGTACCGAGGTGGACCGCCGTGTTGCTCTTCTCGATCGCCTTGTGCTTGTCGACGATCGCGTCGAAGCGCCGCTCGAGCTGCTTCCACACCGTCGCTACCGGCGCCGGCGGGTCGTGCCACGCGCCCTTGTCCCGCCCGTGATTCGTGGTCCGGCCGTGCGGCACGGCCTTCTCGATCGCCGAGCGGACCTCGCTCAAGTTGTCCGGCAGGTCCGACGCCTTGAGCGTCGTCTCGACCGCCATCATCCCGCAGCCGATGTCGACGCCGACGGCCGCCGGGATCACCGCGCCGACGGTGGGGACCACGCTGCCGACCGTCGCGCCGATCCCGAGGTGGACATCCGGCATCGCCGCCACCCAGCGGTGGATGAACGGCATCTGCGCGATCCGCTCGAGCTGCGCGATCGCGTCCTCTTCTACTTGCACCCCACGGGTCCAGCGCTTGATCGGGACCCCGCCCTTGGGTTGATGGACCTCGTAGTTTTGCGCGTCACGGTTGGACATCGGCGTTCTCCTGAAGCCCGGTATCGCAGAGAACGTGCCTGGCGGCCGTGACTCAGGGAATAACGAGATAGTTTCAAGATCTTACCGAAGGGCACCGACCCTTGGCCAGCACAATTTTCTATCCCAATCTATAATCTTTGATAGATTGGGCGCCGCATGCGGAGGCCCACGGTCGTCCTGGGGATCCTCGGCTCCCAGATGGACATCGGCGGACGCAACCGCTGGGACCGCTGGCGGCCCACAGTCGACCTCTGCCGTCACGACGACCTCATCGTCGACCGGCTCGAGCTCATCCACGGCAGCGCCCACGCCGAGCTGGCCGAGGCCGTCACCGCGGACATCGCCCAGATCTCGCCGGAGACCCGGGTGCGCCTGCACCGCCTCGATTTCGCCGATCCGTGGGCCTTCGAGGAGGTGTACGCCGGCCTCCTCGACTTCGTCCGGGCCTACCCGTTCCGCCCGGACGACGAGGACTACCTGGTGCACATCACCACGGGTACGCACGTGCAGCAGATCTGCCTGTTCCTGCTGACCGAGTCGCGCTACCTGCCCGGTCGCCTGCTGCAGACGATCCCGCCGGCGCGCCGCGACCAGGGCGACCCCGGCGCCCACGCGATCATCGACCTCGACCTCGCCCGCTACGCCCCGATCGCCGAGCGCTTCGCCGAGGACGCCCGCGCCGGCGAGTCCTTCCTCAAGGCGGGGATCGCCACCCGCAACGCGGCCTTCAACGAGCTCATCGCCCAGATCGAGCAAGTCGCCGGGGTGACGCGCGCGCCGATCTTGCTGACTGGCCCGACCGGCGCCGGCAAGACCCGCCTGGCCCGCAAGATCTTCGAGCTCAAGCAGAACCGCCACCAGATCCGCGGCACCTTCGTCGAGCTCAACTGCGCCACCCTGCGCGGTGACGCGGCGATGTCGGCGCTGTTCGGCCACGTCCGCGGCGCCTTCACCGGCGCCGTCCGCGACCGCGCCGGCGTGCTCAAGATGGCCGACGGCGGCCTCCTCTTCCTCGACGAGATCGGCGAGCTCGGCCTCGACGAGCAGGCGATGCTGCTGCGCGCGATCGAGGACCGCGTGTTCCTCCCGGTCGGCAGCGATCGCGAGATCCGCAGCGAGTTCCAGCTGGTCGCCGGCACCAACCGCGACCTGCGGGCCGACGTCACCACCGGCCGCTTTCGCGAGGACCTGCTGGCCCGCATCGACCTGTGGTCGTTCCGCTTGCCCGGCCTGCGCGAGCGTCGCGAGGACCTCGAGCCCAACCTCGACTACGAGCTCGAGCGCTGGTCACAGAGACATGGCCGAAAGGCCAGCTTCTACGGCCAGGCGCGCGCCGCCTTCCTGAAGTTCGCCACCGCCAGCGACGCGGCGTGGTCGGGCAACTTCCGCGACCTCGCGGCGGCCGTCGAGCGCATGGCCACGCTCGCGCCGGGCGGGCGGATCTCCGTGCGCGAGGTCGAGGCGGAGCTCGCCCGCCTGCGCGCCGCCTGGTCGAGCACCCCGGTCAACGTCGGCGACGACCAGCTGACGCGCCTGCTCGGCAAGGAACGCCTGGCCGAGGTCGACCCGTTCGACCGCGTGCAGCTGGCCGAGGTGGTGCGCGTGTGCTCGGCCGCCCGCAACCTGTCCGACGCCGGCCGCACCCTGTTCGCCGCCTCGCGCCTGCGCAAGCGCTCGAGCAACGACGCCGACCGCCTGCGCAAGTACCTGCAGCGCTTCGACCTCGAGTGGGCCGACATCCATCCTGAGGACGCCTAGCCCCGCCCGCTTGCCGCTCGCCCCGGCCGCGCTCCCCTGCTCGCATGACCACGGAGCCCAAGCCCTCCCTGTACGAGCGCCTCGGCGGCGTCTACGCCATCGCCAGCGTCGTCGACGACTTCATCGACCGCATCATGGTCGACTCGCGCCTCAACGCCAACCCGCGCGTCGACGCGGCGCACCACCGCGTCTCCCCACCCGGCTTCAAGTACCTGGTGACCGAGCTGGTCTGCGGGGCCACCGGCGGCCCGCAGCGTTACACGGGCCGGTCGATGCAAGAAACGCACGCGCACCTGGCGATCACCACCGCCGAGTGGGACGCGTTCGTCGACGACTTCCTCGCCACGCTCGACAAGTTCGGCGTCCACGGCTCCGAGCGCGAGGAGCTGCTGGCGATCCTCGGCAGCACCCGCGGCGACATCGTCGTCGGGTGAGCGCCGATCTTCGTCGGCGACGCCCTCGTCGGCAGTCGGCGTCTCGTGCCCTCTATAATGTCTCAAAGGACATGCTCATAAGAACCTTTCCTTGGAGACATATCGTCGTCACGCGCCACTTCGGCCCGCGGCAAATGCTCGCTGCTCGGTCGGCTGCGCGCCTCCACTCGCCCGCGCAAACTCGCCCGCCTCGCCCGGTGTAAGCGCCCCGTTCCTGGCGCGTTCTGGTCGCGCAACCGGACGAACGCCATGCCCCGCACCACCGTCGTCGCCTCGCTCTTCCTCGCCTCCGTCGCCGCCCTCGCCGCTTGCAGCAAGCACTCCGACGTCGCCCGCCTGAACGCCCCCGACGCGGCCGGCTACACCCCCGCGGAGGCCCCCCAGTTCCAAATCACCGCCTCCACCGCCGACGCAGCCGGCCCGATGGCCCCGGGCGGCGGCGAGGCCAGCGTGAGCGGCGAGGTCGCCGAGCGCGAGCGGTCGCGCGGCCTCGGCACCGCCTACGGCGAGCAGCGTTCGAGCTCGGTGCGCGGCACCCAGTTCCAGCGCGCCGACGCCTACAACCCCGATCTGGTGCTCAGCATGCGCTACAACGACGCTGCGGGGGTGCAGCAGATCGCCCAGCACAAGACCGGCTCGCCCTACATCCTCCCCGCGAGCCAGCAGAACGGCCCCGTCAGCCTCACCTTGCGCGACGAGTACGGCGCGCCGCTGTCGGCCGCGCAGGTCGGCGGCGACGTCTACGCGATCGGGGAGATCGGCGCGCGTTACAGCATCGGCGTCGAGAACCACACCGCGCAGCGCCTCGAGGTCGTCGCTTCGGTCGACGGCCTCGACGTCCTCGACGGCGGCGAGGCCGACTTCCACAAGCGCGGCTACGTCGTCGCCCCGTACACCAGCTTCGCCATCGAAGGCTGGCGGACCTCCGACGACACCGTCGCCGCCTTCCGCTTCAGCGACACCGACAGCGGCTACGCCGCGCAGACGGGCAAGCCGCGCAACATCGGCGTCATCGGCGTCGCCTTCTTCCGCGAGGCCGGCCACGACGACCTGTTCCGCCGCGACACCGCCGACCCGTTCCCCAACCGCTACGCGCCGCCGCCGCCGTCCCACCGCGGCTACTGACTCCTCCGGGGTGCGACCTCGACGCGTGTCCACGAGGCGCGCGTCGATGTTTTTTTTCTCCGCGCTGTAACAGCGACGCGAGCCCGGGGACTCAGGCAGCGAAGGACGCACGCTTATGCTGATTCGCTCCCTGCCCCTCGTACTCCTCACTGCGCTCTCGCTTGGCCTCACCGGCTGTGACGACAGCTTGAACGGCTCCGTGTTCGATCGCGACGGCGACGGCATCGCGGACCCCGACGACAAGGATGACGACAACGACGGCGTCGACGACGACAAGGACGACGACGACGACGACGACGGCATCGACGACCACGACGACGACGACGACAAGGACGACGTCGACGACGACGGCATCGACGACCACGACGACGACGACGACGACGCCCCGGACGAAGAGGACAACGACGACGCCGACGACGACGCCGACGATCCGGGCGACCAGGACGACGACGACAACGACGGCACTCCCGACGCCGAGGATCCCGGCGACCAGGACGACGACGACGACGACGGCACCCCGGACCCCGAGGGCGAGGGCGAGGGCGAGGACGAGCCCGAGGACGAGGCTCCCCACCCCGAGGACCCCGAGGACGAGGCTCCCCACCCCGAAGAAGAGGGCGACACCGGCGAGAGCGAGGACACCCTCTGATCGCTCAGCGAGCGAGCGGTGCACTCCTGACGCAACAGCGCCGACCGGTTCGACGAACCGGCCGGCGCTCTTGATTCCGATCAATTCATTCAGCCGCCAGGACCACCCCGGCGCCGACGGTCTTGCCGCCCTCGCGGATGGCGAACTTCATGCCCGGCTCGAACGCCACCGGCTTGCCGAGCTTGAAGCGCACCGTCGCGCGGTCGCCCGGGGTCACCGAGCCGAGTGAGCCGACGTCGAGGATCGCCGTCGAGTCGCAGGCGCCGAAGAAGAACTGCGGCGCGTAGCCGGTGCCGAAGCCGGTGCGGCGGCCGCCCTCCTTTTCGGTGAGCGTGAAGATCTCCGCCGTGCCGGCCGAGTGGGGCCGCATCGAGTCGGGCGCGATCACGACCTGCCCGCGCTCGACCTGGTCGCGGTCCACCCCGCGCAGCAGCATGCCGACGTTGAGCCCCGCGCGGGCCTCCGGGATGTTCTTGTGGAACATCTGGATCCCCGTCACCACCGCCTCGAGCGGGCGGCCGTCGACGCGACCGACCACCTGGATCGTCGTCCCGGGGGTCAGGGTCCCGCGTTCGACGCGGCCGGTCACCACGGTGCCGCGGCCGGCGATCGTGCACACCCCCTCGATCGGCATGAGGAACGGCCCGGCGACGTCGCGCTCGGGCAGGGTCATGCGGTCGAGCTCGGCGAGCAGCGCGAGGATCGATCGCTCGTCCTCGCCCCGCAGCGCCTGCAGGGCCGACCCGCGCACGAACGGGATGCCGTGGTACCCCTGGCGCTCGAGCATCTCCGTGACCTCGAGCTCGACCAGCTCGAGCATCTCGGGGTCGGCGACGTCGACCTTGTTGAGGAACACGACCATCTGCCGCACCCCCACCTGGCGGGCCAGGAGGATGTGCTCGCGCGTCTGCGGCTGCGGCCCCTGGCTGGCGTCGACCAGCAGGATCGCCGCGTCCATCTGCGACGCGCCGGTGATCATGTTCTTGACGTAGTCGGCGTGCCCCGGGCAGTCGATGTGCGCGTAGTGGCGGTTTTCCGTCTCGTACTCGACGTGCGCGGCGTTGATCGTGATCCCGCGCTCCCGCTCCTCGGGGGCGTTGTCGATGTCCTCGAAGGCCCGCGCCTTCGAGCCGAAGTGCGCGGCGCAGACGCGGGTCAGGGCCGCGGTGAGGGTGGTCTTGCCGTGATCGACGTGGCCGATCGTCCCGCAATTCAGGTGGGGCTTGATGCTCATGACATACTCACATCTTCTCCTGGTCCTTCCCAGGCATTACACAATGAGATCCCCTCGGGACTTTCACCCGATGGTCTCGTCAGGCCAATGCATCGCATGTCCCTTCGGACATGCGGTGCATTGAAAACAATGCGAGGCGCCCGCGCGTCACCGCCGATCGCCTGCGCGATCGCGGCCGCGTGCGGCGCCGGCGCTCAGGCGCCGAAAGCCTCGCAGACCGGGTCTGCCACCCGGTCAGAGCACGTCCTGCAGCTCGCCCGGAGCCGCCGCCTCAGGCGCACAACAAGTCCAGGAGCTGCGGCTGCGAGAGCGCGAGCTGCGACTGGAGCGTGATGGTGGCGCGAAGCATGACGGACGGGGAATACCACGACCCCGTCGCCTCGTCAACTATCATCATTTCTTGAATCCGACGACCGCGCCGCCGGGCCGTCGAGCGCGATTGTCGACACCGGCGGGCGCGCCGGTGCTCGGCTCAGAAGCGCATGCCGCCGCCGAACATCACCCCGCCGGTGAAGGTCGGCGCCGCGCCGAAGTTGACGCCGTGCTTGCGCAGCTTGGCCATGCCTGGCGACTCGCGGTGGACGAACATCAGGGTGGTGAAGGCGATCGTCGAAGCCAGGGCGACGCCGCCGAGCACGAGCATGCCGGTGGTCGCCTTGGCCATGTTCTCGCCGCGGGTGCACTGGTTGGCGACGGCGGCGTTGGTCACGCCGTCGCCGAGCGGCGCGCGGGCGTTCCTACAGATGTCCTCGCCCTCGCCGTAGGCGACGTTGTCGTCGGGGTTGTCGTTGTCGTACGAGTCCTCGGCCAGCTGCAGCATCTTCTTGAAGACCGGCCCGTTCGGCTTGCGCCACGCCATGAACAGGCCGATGCCCGCGCCGAACGCCAGCACGGCGATGCTCGCCGACGCCGCCAGGCCGGCCTTCTTCCACTTCGGCTGGTCCTTGTAGCGGCCCCACACCAGCTTCGACTTGCCCGCCTCCGGCTCCGGCTGCGGCTCCGGCTCCGTCTGCGCGGGCTCCGGCTCCGCGACCTTCTCGGCCCCGAGCACGCGCCCGACCAGGTCCTTCGCGGTCGCGTTGACCTGCCCGCCCTCGAGCGCCGACGCCGGGTACTCCGCGGTCACCGACTCCTTCACGCTCGCGCCGCCGACGTCGAGCAGGTTGAGCTGGACCACGTACCCGCCGCCGCTCTTCGCCAGCGACCCGTAGACCATGTTGTCGACGCCGAGCGTGCGCCCGCCCTCGGCCAGGCACTTCGGCGACGGCGGCTCGTCGCAGCCCATCGTCAGCTTGAGCTCCGACAGCGACATGTCGCGCCCGCCCCCGACCCCGCGCGCCGCGAACTCCGCCTGCAGCGCCTTCGTCAGCGCCGCCGCCTTGGCGGGATCGTCGCCCTCGAGCGTGAGGACCGAGCCCTTGCCCGCCACCGGCGCGGCGGCCGCGGTCGTGGGTAGGCTGAGCGACAGGGCGAGCGCCAGCGACAGGGCGGTCGCGGGCTTGGACAGTCGGCGCGGGCGGGGCGACATCGGGGCCCAAACGTCGCACGGGATGCGCCGACAGGGAAGAGGCCCGCGTCATCAGGCCTCCTGCGGCGACCCCGACCGCGCACCGGTTTTCCCACCGGATTTCCCACCGACCGGAGCCATACAGTCGCTTGCCGGTTTTGCCGGCCGCGCCGACACGGCATCATCGCCGCGCGTGCCGCCCGGGCTCCCCCCACCGCCTGCTCCGCCTCTGCGCCTGCGCCACAGCCTCGCCGCGCGGATCACCGCGCTCGTGGTCCTCGTGGTCATCACCAGCGGCGTCACCTCGCTGCTCATCATCCGCGAGCTCCGCGCCCTCAAGGTCAGCTTCGACCTCCTCACCATCATCTACGTCAAGTTCAACCAGGACCTCACCACCGCCTATCGCCAGTCGGTCCGCATCACCACCCACGCCCGCGAGCGCCGCGGCAGCGAGGCCCAGCGCCTCAGCGGAGGCCTCGAGGCCACCCTCGCCGAGGCCTTCGAGACGCGCGCCGAACAGGTCCAGCAGGCCCGCTCGGTGCTCGACAGCGCGATCGCCCACCCCGAGCGGCTCGGCGGCGAGGAGGCCGTCCGCACGCTCCGCGAGTTCCGCGAGGTCCTGAGCCGCCTCGAGGACCTGGCCGCCGCCGCCGCCAACCTGAAGCCCGCCGAGGCGCTGGCCGACGTGCGCAGCGAGAACGAGATCACCGAGCTGTTCCGCCGCCTCGACGAGCAGGTCTCGCGCGCGATCATCGACCTGCAAATTCAGGTCAGCGAGCGCGAGCGCGAAACCGAGCGCACCATCGCCCTGCTGACCGCCGCCACCGGCGTCATGGCGCTCCTGGCGGCTCTGGGCGTGATCTGGACGCTGCGGCCGCTGCGGCGGCTGGCGACCAGCGTGCGCCAGCTCGGCGAAGGCGACTGGGCCCAGCGGGTGGCCGCCCCCGGGGCCCTGCGCGGCGACGAGGTCGGCCGCCTCGCGCTCGAGTTCAACCACATGGCCGAAGCGCTGCAGGAGCGCGAGCGCCGGCTGATCCGGGGCGAACGCCTCGCCGCCGTGGGCCAGCTCGCGGCCCAGGTGACGCACGAGATCCGCAACCCGCTGTCGAGCGTGGCCCTCAACGTCGAGCTGCTCGACGACGAGATCGCCTCTGCGAGCCCCGAGGCGCAGCAGCTGCTGCGCAAGATCACCGCGGAGATCGATCGCCTCACCGCGATCACGGAGGACTACCTCGGGCTGGCGCGGCGCAAGCCGCCGGAGCGCGTGCCGACCGACCTCGCGGCGGAGCTCCACAGCTTGCTCGACTTCATGGGCGAGGAGCTGGCCGGCGCGGGCATCGAGGTCGAGCTCGACGTGCCCGGGCCCGCGTGGGTGCTGGGCGACGCGGGGCAGCTGCGGCAGCTGTTCATGAACCTGCTGCGCAACGCCCGGGAGGCGCTGGTCGGCAGCCGCGGCGGGGCCGCCGACGACGTGAGCGACCTCGGCGATCTCTCCTCGGACCTCGCGCGGACCCCGAGGATCGCCGTGCGGCTGCGCCAGGGCGCGGGCGTCGTGCGCGTCACCGTCGAGGACAACGGCCCCGGCCTGCCGGTCGCCGACGTCGACAAGGTGTTCGAGGCGTTCTTCACGGCCAAGCCGCAGGGCACGGGCCTCGGGCTGTCGATCGTCCAGCAGCTGGTGCAGGACCACGAGGGCAGCGTCCGCGTCGCCGCCACCGGCCCCGCGGGGACCGCCTTCGAGGTCCAGATCCCGGCTTGCGCTCCTCCGCCCCCCTCCGTATCCTCGGCGGGCGCACCTGATTAAGGCCGCACTCCGCCCATGCCCATCCGCTCGCTCGTCGCCTCCGCCCTGTTCGCCGTGGTCGCCTCGCTCGGCTGCAACTTCATCATGAACCCCGACGGCGACGGCGTGTTCCGCTGCGACAACCCGGGCGACTGCGACGCCCCGCTGCGCGAAGCGCTGGCCGACAACCGCGGGCAGTCGCGCTGCGCCGCCGACGGCGGCGGCGGCGGCGGCTTCACCCAGAGCCAGGACAACAAGGTCTGCAGCGTCCTCGACAAGGAGGACGTCGACTGCAACCCGGCCCCGTACCCCGCGGACGACAACATCCCGGTGGCCAAGGCCTGGAACGACGCGATCGCCCAGGCGGGCGCCTACTCCTGCGCCCAGGAGCAGTACGGCAGCGCCGGCTGCCCGCCCAACGGCAGCGCCTGCAACGAGGGCCTCGAGGTCCGCACCTACCAGACCCTGAGCGGCGACGCCGACAACCCGGAGCCGACCGAGGCCAAGGTGTGCGCGCCGAAGGGCGTCGACGCGGTCGGGGGCAACAGCGCCGTGCGCGGCTTCGACGTGCTCGACCAGCACTGCCGCTCCTACTTCTGCGACGACGCGTTCGTGTGCAACCGCGGCACCGGCACCAGCAGCGGCTGGCGTTGCGTCCGCTGCGACCCCGACAAGGCCTACGGCAACGGCGGCTGCGGCACCATGTTCCTCCAGGGCGCCCCCTCGACGGTCTACACCAGCGACCTCGGCGGCGACGCCTGCGAGGAGGAGGCCTCGCCC
Organism: Nannocystis punicea; assembly: GCF_026965555.1. GTDB lineage: Bacteria > Myxococcota_A > Polyangia > Nannocystales > Nannocystaceae > Nannocystis > Nannocystis punicea. The sequence goes on from NZ_CP114040.1 coordinate 11,019,889, forward strand.
GACAAGACCGACTTCGGCCCGGTCGTGAAGGCCCCCGTCCCGAACCCCTGAGCCGCGGCCCCGCGCCCCTCGGCGCCCCCCTCCCGGCGCCCGACCGTCGGCGTCCCCGCCCGCAGACCAGCGCTTTCGGACATGTCCCTCTCGACATGTCCTTTGTCGCAGCCGCCTCCGCAGAGCCTTCCCGGCCCCGTCGCGCTCGGCTAGACTCGCCGGTCGATGGCCGGACCCTCTGGTGGTACTGACGGACATGTCCCTTCGGCCAGCCCGGGCGCGCCGCCCCTGCTGCAGCTGCTCCGCGGGGCCGAGGTGTTCGCCCCGGCGCCGCTCGGCGTGTGCGACGTCCTGCTCGCGGCCGGCAAGATCGCCGCGATCGCCCGCGAGCTGCCGGCCATCGCCCCCGAGCTGTGCAGCGTCCACGACCTCCGCGGCGCGCGGCTGATCCCCGGCCTCATCGACGCCCACGTCCACCTCGTCGGCGGCGGCGGCGAGGCCGGCCCGAGCACCCGCGTCCCGCCGGTCAGCCTCACCCAGCTCACGCGCGCCGGCATCACCACCGTCGTCGGCGTCCTCGGCACCGACGGCACCACCCGCACCGTCGCCGACCTCGTCGCGCGCACCCTCGGCCTGCGCGACGAGGGCCTGTCGGCCTGGTGCTACACCGGCAGCTACGAGCTCCCGGTGCCCACCCTGACCGGCAGCGTGCGCCGCGACCTCGTGTTCGTCGACCCGATCATCGGCGTCGGCGAGCTCGCCCTGTCCGACCACCGCTCCTCGCAGCCGACCCTCGACGAGCTGCTGCGGGTCGCCGCCGACGTCCACGTCGGCGGCATGATGTCCGGCAAGGCCGGCATCGTGCACCTGCACATGGGCGACGGCCTGCGCGGCCTCGACCTCGTGCGCCGGGCCCTCGACCTGAGCGAGCTGCCGCCGCGGGTGTTCCATCCGACCCACGTCAACCGCAACCGCCGGCTGTTCGTCGAGGCGGGCGAGTTGGTCGCGCGCGGCTGCAGCGTCGACGTCACCGCCTTCCCGCCCGAAGATGACCCCGGGGACAGCCTCTACGCCGCCGACGCGATCGACCGCTGGATCGCGCAGGGCTTGCCGGTAAGCCGGCTCACATGTTCGTCGGACGGGGCCGGCTGCATGCCGGTGTTCGACGGTCACGGGCACATCTGCGCCATGGACGTCGGGCGGCCGACCACCCTCAGCGACACCCTGACCGAGCTGTTGGCGCGCGGACAGCAGCTCGCCACCGTCCTGCCGATCTTCACCACCAATGTGGCCGACCTCCTGCGACTGCCGCACAAGGGCAGGCTCACCGCGGGGGCCGACGCCGACCTCGTCGTCCTCGACGACCACGGTCACATCGCCGGCGTGATCGCCCGCGGACGATGGCTGATCCAGGGCGGCCAAACAGTGGTATGCGGGCCCTTCGAGAGGTCTGCCTCGTGAGCCCAGCACGCATCGAAGAGCACCACAGCCGCGGGTGGATCGTCCCCGTCGGCGGCGCTGAAGAGAAGGAGCAGGACCCGGTCATCCTCCGCCGCTTCGTCGAGGTCAGCGGCGGAGCGGGCGCCCGGATCGCCGTCATTCCCACCGCCTCTCGCCTGCCCGACACCGGGTCGCGCTACGAGAAGATCTTCCGCCAGCTGGGCGCCCACAGCGCTCGCGCCCTGCCGTTCGAGACCCGCGCCGACGCCGAGCGCGAGGACTGGCTCGGCATCCTCGAGCAGGCCACCGGCGTCTTCTTCACCGGCGGCAACCAGCTGCAGCTCAGCACGATCCTCGGCGGCACCCCCGTCGCCAAGGCCATTCGTCGGCTCAACGCCCGCGGCGTCACCGTCGGCGGCACGTCCGCCGGCGCCGCAATTCTCTCGGAGCACATGATCGCCTTCGGCCAGGGGGGCGCGACCCCCAAGGCCGGGCTCGCATCGCTGGCGCCGGGCTTCGGCCTGACCAACCGCGTCGTCATCGACCAGCACTTCCGCCAGCGCGACCGTCTGGGCAGACTGCTGTCGGTCCTCGCCTTCAACCCCTTCGCCGTCGGCATCGGCCTCGACGAAGACACCGCCGCCTTCCTCGGCCCCGACGACGTCATGCACGTCGACGGCGCCGGCGCCATCACCCTGGTCGACGTCGCCAACCTCGAGCATTCGTCGATGGCCTTCGCAAAACCTGGCCAGCCCATCTGTTTGACGGGCATCAAGCTGCATATCCTCACCAAGGGCGCGCGCTACAACTTCGTCACCCGCGAGGCCGTCCCGCCGCTGCCGCCGCCCGACGACGACGACTGACAGACCCCGCCTCGCGGCGCCTTGCCTCTTTTCCCCGCCTCGCGGCGGTCCTCGACAACCTGACCCAAGGGACATCATGCAGATCCTCGAGCGTCGCGTCTACCGCGGTCCCAACCTCTACGCCCACTTCCCGGTCATCCGGATGAACATCGACCTCGGCGAGCTGGAGCAGTGGCCGAGCGCGACGATCCCGGGCTTCGTCGACGGGCTGCTCGAGGCGCTGCCGACCCTGCAGCAGCACACCTGCTCGTACGGCGACGCGGGAGGGTTCGTCCGCCGCCTGCGCGAGGACAGCGGCACCTGGCTCGGCCACGTGCTCGAGCACGTCGCCATCGAGATCCAGGTGCTCACGGGGGCCAAGGTCAGCTTCGGCAAGACGCGCAGCACCGGCGCCACCGGCCAGTACTACGTCGTCTACGAGTACGAGGAGGAGCGCGTCGGCGAGGCCGCCAGCGACCTCGCGCTCGACCTCCTGCACTCGCTCTTGCCCGACGGCTTCGAGGGCCGCAAGAGCGTGCCCGCCGGCTTCGACTTCAAGTCCCGCCTCGAGGACCTGATCGCCTTCGCGCAGAAGCGTCAGTTCGGCCCGTCGACGGCCTCGCTGGTGCGGGCGGCCGAGCGGCGCGACATCCCGTGGATCCGCCTCAACGATCAATCGCTGGTGCAGTTCGGCCACGGCCGCTACCAGAAGCGGATCCGGGCCACGGTCACCTCCGAGACGCGGCACATCGCCGTCGAGATCGCCAGCGACAAGGAGGAGACCAACAAGATCCTCGGCGACCTCGGCCTGCCCGTCCCGCGCCAGCACCTCGTGCGCAACGCCGACCGCGCGGTCGCGGCCGCCAACCGCCTCGGCTACCCCGTGGTCGTCAAGCCGCTCGACGCCAACCACGGCCGCGGCGTCTCGATCGACCTGCAGAGCGAGGCCGCGGTGCGAGCCGCCTTCGACAAGGCGCAGGAGCACTCCAACAGCGTCATCGTCGAGACCTACATCCCCGGCTTCGACCACCGCATGTTGGTCGTCGCCGGCGAGCTGATCGCGGTCGCCAAGCGGGTCCCGGGCCACATCGTCGGCGACGGCGAGCGGACCATCGCCCAGCTGATCGAGCAGGTGAACAGCGACCCGCGCCGCGGCATCGGCCACGAGAAGGTGCTGACGCGCATCGAGCTCGACTACCAGGCCCGGCGCCTGCTCGAGCTCAAGGGCTACAGCGCCGAGACCGTCCCCGCCGCCGGCGAGGAGGTCTACCTGCGCAGCACCGGCAACCTCAGCACCGGCGGCACCGCGATCGACCTGACCGACGTGTGCCACCACGACAACCGCGAGATGGCGGTGCGGGCGGCCAAGGCGATCGGCCTCGACATCTGCGGCATCGACTTCATCACCCCCGACATCACCCGCAGTCATCGCGAGGTCGGCGGCGGGATCTGCGAGGTCAACGCTGCTCCGGGCTTCCGCATGCACGTCGCCCCGACCGAGGGCACCCCGCGCGACGTCGCCGGCCCGGTGATGGACATGCTGTTCCCGCCGGGCACGCCGAGCCGGATCCCGATCGCCGCGGTCACCGGCACCAACGGCAAGACCACCGTCTGCCGCATGATCGCCCACATCCACAAGATGTCCGGCGCCACCGTCGGCCTGTGCACCACCGACGGCGTCTACATCGACGGCGAGCGCACGGTGGTCGGCGACATGACCGGCCCGGTCGCCGCGCAGATGGTCCTGCGCGATCCGCTGGTCGACCTCGCCGTCCTCGAGACCGCGCGCGGCGGCCTCTTGCGCGCCGGCATGGGCTATCGCGCCTGCAACGTCGGCGCGGTCCTCAACGTCACCTCCGATCACCTCGGCCTCGGCGGCATCGACAACCTCGACCAGCTGGCCGAGCTCAAGCGGATCGTCGTCGAGGTCGCGCGCGACTGCGCCGTCCTCAACGCCGACGACGAGCACTGCCTGCGCATGGCCGACTACACCCAGGCCACGCGGATCGGCTACGTCACGACCAGCCCCAAGCACGACCTCGTGCGCCGGCACATCCGCGCCGGCGGCCTCGCGGTCGTGCTCGAGGAGGGCATCAACGGCGACATGATCACCGTCTACGACCGCGGCTCGCACATCCCGCTGCTGTGGACGCACCTGATCCCCGCCACCCTCGAGGGCAAGGCGCTGCACAACGTGCAGAACGCGATGTTCGCCACCTGCGTCGCCTACGCGATGGGCGTCAAGCTCGAGAACATCCGCCAGGGCCTGCGCACCTTCGACAGCACCTACTTCCAGGCGCCCGGCCGGCTCAACGTCTTCGAAGAGCTGCCGTTCAAGGTCATCCTCGACTACGGCCACAACCCGGCGGCGGTGCGGGCCATGGCGAGCCTGGTGTCGCGGCTCGACGTCAAGGGCAAGCGGGTCTGCGTGCTGGCGGCCCCCGGCGACCGGCGCGACGCCGACATCGCCGAGATCGCGCGCCACGCCGCGCCGGCGTTCGACCAGTTCATCATCCGTCAGGACGACGGCCTGCGCGGCCGCGCCTCCGGCGAGGTCGCCGACCTGCTGCGCGCGGGCCTGCTCCAGGCCGGCGTCGCCGAGGACAAGATCCAGATCATCCTCGACGAGCAGCGCTCGATCGACACCGCGCTGGCCGCCTGCGACCAGGGCGACCTGCTGCTGATCTTCGGCGACAACATCTCGCGCTGCTGGAAGCAGATCGTCCGCTTCCGCGAGGACCGCTTCGCCCCGGCGAACCGCGCCGTCGCCACCTCGAGCGTCGGCCAGCTCGCCGTCGGCCTGCCCAGCAACCCCACCGGTCACCTCGCGGGGCAGCCCGCCGGCCTCACCGGCCCGGTCAACGACGACCGCCCGCTCGAGGCCCATCCGGCGCCCGCCGGCGTGGTCGAGGACGCCCGCGGCGTCCGCCTCGCCCGCGAGACCGGGAGCGAGGACTGACCTGACCCGAGGGACAGCACCATGCGCCTCCTCGACGCCCGCCGGCTGACCGGGGTCAACCTCGACCTGGACGGCCCGGGCGCGATCGCCGAGGTCGAGTTCGACGCCCGCGACGACGTCGCGCGGGCGATCGCCGTGTGGCAGGACGCGGTCGCGCAGGCGGCCCGCTTGCTCGGCTGGGACGCGCCCACGGTCGTGCGCCGGTGGACCGGCGATCGCGGCGCGGCGCTGGTGTTCCCGGCCCCGCCCGACGCCCTGTACGTCGCGGTCGACGTCACCGAGTGGGCCGTCGAGTGCGCCGCGCGGACCCTGGGCGGCGAGCCCCCGCGCGCGCTCGACGAGTTCGCGGCCGACCTGCTCGCCGCCCGCGAGCGCGAGCGCCTGGCCGTCCTGCCCGCCCTGCAGGCCGCCGCCGAGGCCCACTGCGTGCCGCTGCTGCTCGACGACGACCACCTCTCGCTCGGCGAGGGCGCCGCGTCGCGCACCTGGCCGCGGGCCCTCGCGCCGGCGCCCGAGGATGTCCCCTGGGACAGCCTGAGGCCGATCCCCGTCGCGCTCGTCACCGGCACCAACGGCAAGACCACCACCGCGCGCCTGCTGGCGCGGATCGCCCGCACCGCCGGACATGTCCCCGGGAACACCTCCACCGACGGCCTCGTCGTCGCCGAGCAGCTGGTCGAAGCCGGCGACTGGACCGGCCCCGGCGCGGCGCGGATCGTCCTCCGCGACCCGCGGGTGACCCTCGCGGTGCTCGAGGTCGCCCGCGGCGGGATCCTCCGCCGCGGCCTCGCGGTCGACCGCTGCGACGCCGCCTGCATCACCAACGTCTCGGCCGACCACCTCGGCGAGCACGGCATCGACGACCTCGACGCCATGGCCCGCGTCAAGGCCGTCGTCACCCGCGTGGTCGCCCCCCACGGCCGCATCGTCCTCGGCGCCGACACCCCGGCCGCCGTGCCACCTGTCTCTTCGGGCATGCCCTCGACGACCTTGCCGATCGGCCAGGTCCCCGAGGACATGTCCTCGAAGACGCTCGAGGCAGGCTCCGCCTCGCCCGCCGCACTTTCGCACGTCGACGCCGGGCTCTCCGCGCCCGCGGGCGATGCCCTCGCCACCTCCCCCTCCCCCGGCGCTCCGCTCGACTCACCCACCGGCCCCGCGCTCGCCGCCTCGCACGCCGCGGCCGCGCCGACCGATTCACCTGTCCTTTCGGACATCCCGGCCAACCCCCTGCTGGCCCTGCCCGCGGAGGCGTTCCCGGCGCCGGTCGTGTGGTTCTCGCGCGACCCGCAGCACCCGCAGCTGCTGCGCCACCGCGCGGCCGGCGGCGAGGTGTGGTTCGTCTCGACCGCGGGCGAGCTCACCCGCGGCCGCGGCGGCGAGCCCGACGTCGCGCTCGTGCCGATCGACGAGCTACCGTTCTGCTTCGGCGGCGCCGCCACGCACAACGTCGCCAACGCGCTGGCCGCCGCGGCGCTGGCGGCCGCGCTGGGCCTGCCGGACGAGGCCATCGCGGCCGGCCTGCGCAGCTTCGTCGACAACCCGGGCCGCGCGCAGCTGGTGCGGCTCGACCACGCCAAGCTGTTCCTCGACTTCGCCCACAACCCCGCGGGCATCGCCGGGCTCGCGCCGCTGCTCGCGCAGATCCGCGCCGGCGCGCGTCTGCTGGTCAGCCTCGGCATCGCCGGCGACCGGCGCGACGACGACATCCGCGACATCGCGCGCGCGGTCGCCTCTCTGGGGCCCGACCTGGTGCTGACCCGCGACCTCGAGCACTACCTGCGCGGACGGAGCCCGGGCGAGGTCCCAGCGCTGCTCGAGCAGAGCTTCGCCGGGCTCGGGATCGCATGCGAGCGCGTCGAGAGTGAGGTCGCGGCGATCCGCCGCGGCCTGGAGTGGGCGCGGCCGGGCGACGTGATCGCGATCCTCGTCCACGTCGACCGCGACGAGGTCTGGGCCGAGCTGCGCGCGCGTGGGGTCACACCCGAGTCCGGTCGGGATCGATCCGGGCACCCCGGACCGGCGTAAGAGCGTGACTGCCTCGCACGCTCGCCATGCTTGACGCGCACGCATACGCCCGAGCATATAGTCCAGCACCCGTGTCACGGCTGGGCCCAAGCTCGCCCCCCGGTCCTTCGGGCCCGCGAACCGAGCGCAGCGACGTCGAACTCCTCGCCGCCATGGCGTGCGGCGACAGCGACTCGCTCGGCGACCTGCACGACCGCTACGCCGGCCTCCTCCTGGCCACGGCGATCCGGATCCTCGGCAACCGCCGCGAGGCCGAGGACCTCGTGCACGACGTGCTGATGGAGGTCTGGCAGAAGTGCACCGACTACGACCCCGAGCGCGGCAGCGTGCGCACGTGGATCCTCGTCCGGCTGCGCAGCCGTGCCCTCGACCGCTGCCGCCGGGCCGGCCGCTTCCGCGTCGAGACCCTCGAGGGGCGCGACCTCGACGACCTCGGCCAGGCCGGCGGCGACGAGCCCGGCCAGAGCCTCGACCACGCTCGCGTGCGCCGCGCACTGCTCGAGCTGCCGGCGGCGCAGCGCCAGGTGCTCGAGCTGGCCTACTTCGACGGCCTGTCGGCCAGCGAGATCGCCGAGCGACTCGCCGTTCCGATCGGCACCGTCAAGTCGCGGACCGCCGCCGGCCTCGCCAAGCTGCGCGCCGCCCTTCATGCTGAAGACAGGGGGGACCGATGACCGGCCGCGACCGCGAAGACCCGCCGCCGGACTCCCAGCCCCGGCTGCAGGAGGATGGCCTGAAGGACATGCCCCTTTGGGCAGCCGAGGAAGACATGCCGGACGCCGCCGTCGCCGAGGCCTTCACCGCCCTCTCGCTCGCCCTGTCGCCGACTCCGGCGGCCGCCGGCGGCCGCGCGCGCCTGCTCGCCGCGGCGACGACGCCCGCGGCCCGCTTCAGCCCGTTCGTCGCCCGCCTGGCGCGTCTCCTCGACGTCGCCCACGAGCGCGTCCGCCAGCTGCTCGTCAGCCTCACGCGTCCGGACGCGTGGGAGCACGTGCTGCCCAGCGTCGAGCTGTTCCACCTCGAGGGCGGTCCGGCCACCGTCGGCGCCGACGTCGGGTTCGTCCGCGTCGCCGCCGGCGCCCACTTCCCGCACCACCGCCACCTCGGCGACGAGCACGTGCTCGTGCTGCAGGGCGGCTTCGTCGAGGACGACGGCACCGTCGTCCGCGCCGGCGCCAGCTGCTTCCGCGCGGCCGACACCGCCCACAGCCTCACCGCCCTGCCCGAGCAGGACCTCCTGTACGCGGTGGTGGTCTTCGGCGTCGAGTTCCCCGGCCTGCCCCCGCGCCCCGAGCCGCCTGCCCCATAGAACATGTCCTCTCGGACATGCCTCGGCACATGTCCCTTAAAACATGTCGCCGAAGCCATCTCCTGTGCTTCGCGCTCCCGGGCGTCGCCCCGGACCTGGGGCGGCCGCCCCCCGACGGCGCTCTAGCCGCTGTTCCTCAGGAAGGTGGCGGTGTCGGCGAAGAACCCCCGCAGCGTCGCCGTCGCCCCCGGCTCGAGCTGGACCTCGGCGAGCGCGGCCTCCATCAGCGCGACCCAGCGATCGCGGGCGCGCTGGTCGAGCTTGAACGGCATGTGCCTGGCCCGCAGCCGCGGATGGCCCCGCTGCGCGATGTAGCGCTGCGGCCCGCCGAATCGACCGACCAGGAAGTCGCGCAGGCGGGCCTCGGCCCCGACCATGTCGTGACGCGGGTACATCGGTCCGAGGATGTCGTCGTCGGACACACGGCGGTAAAAGGCCGCCACCAGCCGCGCAAAGCCCTCTTCGCCGATCCGGGCATAGATCTCGTCTTCCGGCGCCAGCTCGCTCATCGGCCGCAGTGTGCCACGAGCGCACGCCGCATCATGCGTCGCGCACCGTGAGACAGGTGCGAAGCCCCCTGCGCCGCCGGGCCGATCGCCGTGAGCACCGCCATCGGCCGCGTGAACAAACCCCGGGCCGCGCCCACCCGGAAGTTCGCCGGATCGCGGTGTCCCCGGCCCGGCGGGCTCGACCTGTCCCAAGGGAGGGGCTGGCCGTCCGCGGCGGGCGCCCCGCCCCTCCTGCGTCGAGTTCTCCCGCGTGCGACGGACCCCGTGGTAGCCTGGAGGCAGGTGCAGAGCCTGGTGCAGGACGAAGAGGACACCCTCGAAACGGGCACTCTCGTCGCGACCTACTTCCGCGTGCTCGAGTTCATCGGCCCCGCCAACTTCGGCGAGCTTTACCGCGGCGAGCACATCCAGATGGGCAGCCGCTGCGCCGTGCGGGTGCTGAGCCCGCAGTGGAAGAGCCTCGTGCGCGGCGACGAGGACGTCGACCGCTTCCGCCGCATGGCCCGCGCCGCCAGCGACACCTCGCACCCCAACATCGCGCAGGTGTTCGACGGCGGCCGGCTGGCCGACGGCCGCCTGTTCCTCGTCACCGAGCTGCTGGTCGGCCGCAGCCTCTTCGAAGAAGTCTCCGAGCGGCGCTACCTGCCGGTCCTGCGGGCCGCGCGGATCCTCCGCGACGTCGCCCGGGCCGTGCGCGCCGCCCACAACGCCGGCCAGGTCCACCGCGACCTCAAGGCCGAGAACATCATGCTCGTGCCGCTGCCCGACGGCGACGGCGAGGCCGTGCAGGTGCTCGACTTCGGCATCGCCGCCTGGGCCGAGGCCGAGGCGCGCAAGCAGAACCCCGGCGCCTTCGTCGCCACGCCCGAGTACATGGCCCCCGAGCAAGTCCTGGGCAAGCCCGCCAGCCCGCTGTTCGACATCTACGCCATGGGCGTGATGCTGTTCGAGGCCCTCGTCGGCGAGACCCCGTTCTCCGGCAACCCGCAGACGCTGATGAAGGCCAAGGTGTCCCGCCCCGCGCCCGCGCTCGCCAGCAAGCTGCCCGGCATGCCGCGCCGCCTGAGCGAGCTGGTCGACGATTGCCTCCACACGGACCCGGCCCTGCGCCCCCAGAGCGCCAACGAGTTCGTGGTCCGCATCGAGGAGATCCTCCGCACCTTGAACCGCACCTCGGGACCGCAGACATGAGCCCGCGGGCCGCCGCCGGCCGCCCCGCTCCCCCTGTCCCGAAGCACATGTTCAATGGGGCCTGTCCTCCCGGACCTGCCCTCGAGGCCAGCCCCACGCGCCCCGCCGAGACCCGATTCGCGCCCCTCGTCGCGTCTCGCCTCGCGCACCTTGCCGCGTCGCTCACCCCGCCTCGAATCGCGCCCCCCGCCCCCTCGCTCGTCCCGCCTCGAATCGCGTCCTCCGCCCCCTCGCTCCCCTCGCCTCCTCTCGCGCACTCCGCCGTCTCGCTCGTCCCGCCTCGAATCGCGCCCCCCGCGTATCGCTTCGCTCTCGCGATCCTTCTGTCCCTCGGGGCATGTTCTTCGAGCCCTGTCCCTTCCGACAGCCCCGGCGCCGGCAGCCCCGCGGTCGCCCCGGTCGCCGCCGCCGGCGAGTGCCCCGAGTTCACCGTGGCGCCGAGCCCCGGCGCGCTCACCCCCCCGGAGATCGTCGAGGCCTCGGGCCTGGCCGCCAGCCGGCGCAACCCCGGCGTCCTGTGGACCCACAACGACTCCGACGCGAACGGCCCCCTCGTCTACGCCTTCGCGGTCGACGGCGCGCGCTACCTCGGCCGCTGGCGCCTCGACGGCGCCGAGGTCCATGACTGGGAGGACATGGCCCTCGGGCCAGGCAAGGACGGCAGCGACGCCCTCTACATCGGCGACATCGGCGACAACCTGCGCAAGCGGCCGGACGTCGTCGTCTACCGCGTCGCCGAGCCGACCGTCGACCTCGCCGCCGCCGCCGCCGAGCACCGCTTACCCGGCGTCGAGCGGCTCGTCTTCACCTACCCGGGCGGCCAGGCCCACAACGCCGAGACCTTGCTCGTCGACCCTGTCCGCGGGGACATGTGCATCGTCACCAAGGGCCGCGGCGGCGCCTCGGTGTTCTGCGCCGCCGCTCCGCTGAGCTCGGGCGAGCTCAAGGCCGCCGGCGAGCTCGGCGCGCTCGGCCTCGCCACCGGCGGCGCAGTCAGCCGCGACGGCACTCTGGTCGCCGTCCGCACCTACCTCGCCGCCCGCCTGTGGCGCCGCGATCCGGCCCGCCCGCTCGCCGAGGCGTTCCGCGGCCCCGACTGCGACCTCTCGATGGCGCTCGAGCGCCAGGGCGAGGCCTTCACCTTCGCCGCCGAAGGCGACGGCTACTACACAATCAGCGAAGGCCTCGCCCCGACCCTGCACGCCTACGCGCCCCGCTGAGCCGGACACCGACGCGGCCACTACGTCCGCACCCAGCGGCATCGCGCCGCATGAGCCGTCCACGGACCACCCGCAACACCGCCGCGAAGTCGGACGATGATGCTCGCGCTGTCGAGCAGCTCCTGCGCCGACACCAGGAGCTCGCACACATCCGCGTCCGGCATCGCGCCCCGCTCATCACCCGCGAGTCCGGCCCCGCCGACGATCCGGGCCGCGTCGCCGCCAACTTGTGGCAGCTGGAGATGGCTACCCCCACCGGCCGCTGGGAACCAACTCCCTTCCGCGCCGCCGCGACGAGCTCCTCGGGATGACCGCGTCTTGACTTCGCGTCCCCCACCGCCGACGAGCGACGCCCTCTCGCTGCTCTTCAACTACAAATACAGGATCGTCACTCGCTGCACTGTCCCGTCGGCGCCGATGTTGAACTTCGCGTCGCGGTACTTCGGCGGCCCGAGCCGGCCCTTCGCGTTGTTCGAGGCCGCGTACCCCTCCTTGGGCATCCCCACCCAGTTCGTGTCCATCGCGTTGTTGCCGTTCTCGTCGTGCACGATCGCAAACGCGTACTCGCCGGAAGGCAGCGGCAGGTCGATGCGCGCCTGCCCGGCGGAGACCTTCGCCACCGCCGTCTTCCACGCCTTGTTCGGCTCGCCGGGGAAGCCGTCGGCGCCGCGGAACAGCGCCAGCAACACCTGCCCGTCGTCGCTGCGGAACCCGCTCATCCGGATCGACAGCTCGCTCTCCCCTCCCGCCGGAGCCGCGGCGACGAGGAGCGCGAGGATGCACGTGAGCGAGCTTTGTGCCAGCATGACGGACCACGATCGCAGGCAGGGGAGGGTCGCTGCAAGCGGTTGCAGGCCGCCCTGGATCGCAGTATACAAGCTTTGCGGAGAGTTGCGAGCAACCTTCCGCAAGCCCTGAACCTGTCGACCGAGTTCCGCGACCTCGTGAGTACCGGAAGATATCGCATTCAGTCGGTGGCCGAGATGACCGGTGTGTCCGCGGCCACACTCCGCGCCTGGGAGCGGCGCTACGGCCTCCCCGCCCCGCGCCGCTCTTCGTCGGCGTATCGGCTCTACAGCGACCGCGACGTCGAGCGGATCCGCCGCGTGCGTGAGCTGTGCGAGGCGGGCATGGCGCCGTCCGAGGCCGCGCGCAGCGTGCTGGCGAGCGACGACGAGAGCGCCGTGGCCGCCCGCGTCGAGGCCGACAACGATGAGCTCGCAGTGCAGCGGATCCTCGAGGCAGTCGACCACTTCGACCCCGACCGCATCGAGGCCGCAGTGAAGAGCTCCCTGTTCCTCGGCCCGGCCGTCACCCTGTTCGAGCGCGTGTTCAGCCCGGCGCTGGTGCAGATCGGCGAGCGCTGGGCCCAGGGCAGCGTCAGCGTCGCCCAGGAGCACCTGGCCGCCGAGATCCTCGGCAACACCATGCGCTTCCTGCTGCGCCTGGTGCAGCCCGAGCGCGCGCGCCGGCAGGTCGTCCTGGCCTGCTTCGCCGACGAGGAGCACACCGGCCCGCTCTACGGCGTCGGCCTGCGCCTGGCGACCTGGAGCATCAAGACGATCGTCCTCGGCGCCCGCACCCCGCCCGACGCAGTGCGCCACATGATCGACGAGCTGCGCCCCGACATCGTCGGCCTGTCCGCCACCGTCACCCCCGCCCCCGATCGCCTGCAAACCCTCCTCGACGGCTACGCCGAGGCCTGCGGCCCGACCCCGTGGATCGTCGGCGGCCTCGCCTCCGAAGCCATGCGCGAGCCCCTCGTCGCCCGCGGCGGCCACGTCGCCCCGACCGCCAAGGAGCGCCTCCACGAGCTGATCCAGAAGCTCTGCCCGCTCGACCCGACCGCCGGCGAGTGATCGTTCTCCGGGACAACCTCTGTCCTCGAGAGCATGTCCATTGAAACACCTCCAAGAGGACATGTCCTCGAAGTCATGCCACCGGCGGCTGCTCGACGCTCGCGGCGCTGAACCTGTGCCCTCGTGCCGGAGCTCGCCTCTCGCACGCGCGGACTTGCTGCCGCCGCTGCTCGTCTCTCGCGCCCGCTGAACCAGCCGACGCTCGTCTCTCGCACTCGCCGACTTGCACGGCCGCGCCGCGCTCATCGCTCTTACTCGCTGAATGTGCCGCCGCGCCGTTGTCCGTCGCTCGCACTGCTGATCCTGGGCCGCCGCGCCGCTTCCCGTCGCTCGCACTGCTGATCCTGCGCCGCCGCGCCGCTGCCCGTCGCTCGCACTGCTGATTCTGGGCCGCCGCGCCGCTGCCCGTCGCTCGCACTGCTGATCCTGGGCCGCCGCGCCGCTTCCCGTCGCTCGCACTGCTGATCCTGGGCCGCCGCGCTCGCACTGCTGATCCTGTGCCGCCGCGCTCGCACTCGCTGACCTGTGCCACCGCTGCTCGTTCTCTCGCGCCCGCTGAACCTGCCGACGCTCGTCTCTCGCATCGCCGACCTGGGCCGCCCGCGGCTCGTCTCTCGCATCGCCGACCTGGCCGCCCGCGGCTCGTCTCTCGCACTCGCTGACCTGTACTGCCACGCCGCCTTCGTCGCTCGCCCTCTCCGCCTTCGTCGCTCGCCCTCGCGCCGCTCGCCTCTGCCGGGCCCCGTCGTCTCCTGGCCCCCGCACCCGCACGCCGGGAGCCCGCTCGAGTGCATCCTCCGAGTCACCGGCCCTCGCTGGTCGCTGCAGCGCGCAGGCCTCGCGCTCGCGTGCGTGCTGCCCCTTTGACAACGACGGCGCGGCGCGTCAAAACCGCTCGACGATGTCGCCCCGTCGCTTCGCCCCCGCCCTGTTCGTCGCTCTCGCGCTGGCCTGCACTCGCAGCGGCGAGAGCACGCCGCCGCCGGTCGACGCACCGCCGTCCGAGCCGCCGGCAGTGGCCGCCGAGATCGCCCCGGAGCCGGCCCCCGAGGCCCCGCCCGAGCCCGAGCAGCCGCCCGCGCCCACGCTCGACCTCCTCGCCAGCGCCAGCGAAGCGGGCGGCCTCACCACCTTCCTCTCGGCGGTCGAGATCGCCGGCCTGCGCGAGACCTTGCAGGGCCCCGGCCCCTTCACGATCTTCGCCCCCAGCGACAAGGCGTTCGCCGCCCTGCCCAAGGGTGAGCTCGATCGCCTGCTCAAGAACAAGAAGAAGCTCGCCGCCCTGCTGCAGCATCACGTCGTCGCCGGCCCGCCGCTGCCCGGCAAGGCCTACCCCTCGGCAGCCACGCCTGCCCCCGAGCAGGCCGCTCCCGAGCAGGCCGCCCCCGAGACGCCGGCCCCCGCCTTCAATACCCTGGCCGGCGCCCCGCTGCCGCCCCTGCCCGAGTTGGTCCGCGCCGACATCCAGGCCACCAACGGCGTCCTCCACGTGATCGACGTCGTCCTGCCCGCCCCCGGCAAGGCCAAGCCCGCCAAGCCCGCCGCCACCAAGCCCGCCGAGCCCGCCACCAGGCCCGCCGCCACCAAGCCCGTCGAGCCCGCCAACAAGCCCGCCGAGCCCGCCACCAGGCCCGCCGCCAACAAGCCCGCCGAGCCCGCCAACAAGCCCGCCGAGCCCGCCACCAAGCCCGCCGCTGCCAAGCCTCCCTCGCCCTGACGCATGGCCTCGGCGCCATGTTCTTTCGGACATGCGCGATTGCACATGTCCGAAAGAACCGCCATCGCTCTCGCTGCGAGCGCCCGGCCAAGACATGCCCGAACGGACATGTCCCCGGCCTCTCTCCATTCACATCACGCTGGCCAGCTCGGTCTCGCCGCGGCGGACCTTGCCGTGGTGCAGCACCGCCGGCAGCACGCCGATCACGCACAGCACGGCCGCGAGCAGGAAGTGCTGCGCGTAGCCGAATTCCGCGGCCGAGAAGCCCGACAGCGACGAGCCGATCCCCGTGGCCAGCACCACCACGCTGGCCTGGATCGTGTAGTCCGTGCCGGCGGTGTGCGGGCGGGACGCGTCCATCATCATCGTGAACAGCGCGGCGGTGGCCATCCCGCTGGCGAAGTGCTCGAACGTGCACAGCGCGTAGAGCACCCAGCCGTCGCGCGCGCCTGCGGCCGCGATCGCGTACGAGGCGACCGCCAGCGCCTGCACCGCGGCGAACACGAACAGGCAGCGGTAGCGGCCGTAGCTGGCGACGAACGCCCCGCCGACCATCGCCCCGACCAGGCCGGCGAGGAACCCTGCGGTGCCGGTCAGCCAGCCGATGTCGGCCAGGCCGAGGCCCACGTCGATGAAGAACGGGCGCAGCATCCCGACCCCGAACGCCTCGCCGAGCTTGAACGCCGCGATCGCCGCCAGCCACGAGCCGACCCCGGGGCGGCGGAAGAACTCGGTGAACGCGGCCAGCCCCGGGCGCTCGGCCTGCTCCGGCGGCGGCTCGCGGAACGCCGCGATCGGCAGCGTCGTCACCGCGATCGCCCCGGCCATGCACTGGCACACGCGGGCCCAGCCGAGCCACGGGTACAAGATCAGCAGCACCCCGCCGCACAGGATCATCCCCAGGCGATAGGCCGCGACCTGCACCCCGTTGCCGAGCCCGCGCTCTGTGGGCGCCAGGATCGTCACCGCCAGGCCGTCGGTGGCGATGTCCTGCGTCGACGCCAGGAAGTTGAGGACCAGCACCCCGAGCAGCATCGCCTGCAGGTCGACCGTCGGCTCGACCGTCGCCAGCGCCAGCAGCGTGATCACCGTCAGCAGCTGCAGCGGCACGATCCAGCTGCGCCGATGACCGAAGCGAGCGAGCCCGTGGCGGTCGACCAGCGGCGCCCACGCGAACTTCAGCGCCCACGGCAGCGCCAGCAGCGACGCCAGCCCCACGCCCTCGAGCGACACCCCCTGCTCGCGCAGCATCGCCGGCAGGAACTGCGAGAAGAACCCGTACGGCATCCCCTGCGCGAGGTACAGCGATGCGAGCAGCGCGAGCTTGCCAGCGGGCGTCATCGACCCGCGCACGATAGCGCACCGCGCCCGCCGCCGCACGCGCCCTCGCTCGCCGCCCGCAATTGTCGGCCCGCTCGCGACACGCGCATCACGGTGCGTCCGCGACTTCGCAGCGTCCAAATGTCACCTGTCTCTTCGGTCATCTCCGCTTGACGCTCGCGCGCGCCCGGGCGTAGCGTCCTCCGATGAGACGCGCCTACACCTTGCCCTGCACGCTCGTCCTCGCGCTCGCCGGCTGCGGCGACAGCGGGCGCCCGGCCGACGACGGCACCGCCACGCTCCCGACCTCGACGACGCCGGGCCTCACCGAGCCGACCGGCACCACCGACGCCCCGACCGGCACCACCACCGCGCCGACCACCGGCGAGCCGACCACGAGCACCACCACCGGCGGCCAGGGCACCGGCGAGGCGGGCGAGCAGTGTGGCGTCAGCGCGGAGTGCAAGCCCGGCCTCGTGTGCGCCGGCGGCGAGTGTGCGCCGACCGACGGCGAGTGTCAGACCGACGACGACTGCTCCGGCGACTCCTACTGTTGCGCCGACAACTGCCTCCCCGTCGGCGAGAGCCCCGCCGTGTGCATCCCCTACGGCTTCGATCCGAACCAGTGGAGCAACGACGAGTGCGTCGGCGACGTCACCATCGGCCTGTTCGAGCCGGCAGTGCAGTGCGAGTGGACCGCCCCGCCCGACGGCGACCCGTACCCCAATCACAAGTCGGTGCTCACCACCCCGCTCATCTTCGACCTCCCGCACGGCGCCAACGTCGAGTTCCCGCAGGCCGAGATCGTCATCGTCACCTACAACTACACCGACGGCGGCGAGCCGGCCGGCTGGGGCTCCGACCCCAACTACTACGGCGTCATCCGCGTCCTCGACGGGACCACCTGCGAGCTCATCGAGTCGATCGACGACCCGGCCAACCGCATCATCGCCGCCAGCCCGCCGGCCATCGGCGACATCGACGGCGACGGCCTGGCCGAGATCGTCACCCACCGCGCAGTGTCCGGCACGATCGCCTTCGGCTGGGACGTCGCGCAGAAGAAGTACGTCACCAAGTGGGTCGCCACCGACACCAACTACAGCATGACCGTCCGCTGGGACGGCCCCTCGCTGCACGACCTCGACGACGACGGCGTCGCCGAGGTCATCACCGGCAGCGAGGTCTATGACGGCGCCACCGGCACCCGCCTCAACCCGGGCCAGACGATCGCCGGCGCCGGCTCGCACCGCTTCTCCGTGATCGGCGACCTCGACCAGGACGGCGCCGCCGAGCTGATCGGCGCCGGCGTGTGGCGCTGGAACGTCGGCACCAACACGTGGGAGATGGCCTGGCCGGGCGACCCCGACGGCGGCCAGCACTACGGCTTCGCCGACTTCGGCACCCCCGGCGCCGACCCGGCCAGCTTCAACGCCACCGCGCTCGACGGCCGCGCCGAGATCGTCAGCGTCACCGGCGGCGTGGTCGAGCTCTACACCCTCGAGGGCCAGCTGATCTTCACCGCCACCACCGACCTCGGCAGCGGCGGCCCGCCGACCATCGGCGACTTCGACAACGACGGCTACCCGGAGATCGCCAGCGCCGGCGGCAAGGCCTTCAGCATCTACGACCTCGACTGCAAGGACGTGATGGCGCCCGGCTGCGTGGCCCCGTGGATCCGCTGGTCGCAGCCGTCGCAGGACGCCTCGTCGCAGAACACCGGCTCGTCGATCTTCGACTTCGAGGGCGACGGCGCCGCCGAGGCCGTCTACGCCGACGAGTGCTTCCTCCGCGTCTACGAGGGCGCCACCGGCGAGGTCCTCTACTCGACCTTCCGCACCTCGTGCACCTGGTACGAGAACCCCGTGGTCGGCGACCCGGACTACGACCAGAACACCGAGATCCTGGTCGGCTCGAACGACAACTGCGGCGTCGTCTGCCCCGACATCGACCCGATCCACCGCGGCCTGCGCTGCGAGACCGGCGAGGAGTGCGGCGAGCCGTTCATCTGCGACGCCGGCTTCTGCCGCTGCAGCGACAACACCCAGTGCGTCGCCGGCCACGCCTGCACCGAGCCGCTGGCCGGCACCCCGGGCGCCGGCAACGTGTGCCGCGCGGTCCACCCGCCGGGCGTCGGCCTCACCGGACTGCGTGTCCTTCGGGACAGGCTCGACCGCTGGGCCTCCTCGCGCCCGCTGTGGAACCAGCACGCCTACTCGGTCACCAACGTCGACGACGACGGCGGCATCCCGGCCATCTCGCAGTGGCCGGCCAACTTCCTCCAGCCCGACCTCAACAACTACCGCCAGAACCGCCAGGGCGACACCCCGCCGGCCGCGCTGCCCGACATCACCGGCAAGCTGGGCGACCAGAGCTGCATGGGCAAGGACGGCAAGGTGGTCCTGACGAGCACAGTCTGCAACCGCGGCAAGAAGGCCGTGGGCGCCAACCTGCCTGCGACCTTCTACCTCGGAGATCCAGCCGACGGCATGGTCCTGTGCGTGGCCTACACCTCGGAGCCGGTGCCGGTCGAGGAGTGCCGCGACGTCTCGTGCACCATCGACGACACCGTCAACGGCACCGTCACCGTGGTCGTCGACGACGACGGCCAGGGCGGCGAGTTCGCCCTCGAGTGCTTCGAGAACAACAACAGCGACGCCATCCAGATCAAGGACTGCAGCCCGATCGGCTGAGCGCCGCCGCCCGGTGAAAAATCGCGCTCGTCGAGCGCCTGCACCGCCCTGGGCAGGCCCGCGGCGAGCGCCTAAACTCGCCGCGTGCTGCCCCCTGTCTCGCGGCCCGCCGCCGCGCTGCCTCTGCTCCTGCTCTCGGCCTGCTTCAACCCGACCGGCGCCACCTCGACCGGTTCGACCGACCCGGGCACCACCAGCGACAGCGAGGGCAGCACCGCTCCGTCCGCGACGTCGACGTCGACGTCGACCGGCAACACCACGCCGCCGACCACGCTGCCGTCGCAGACCGACCCGACCACCGAGCCGGTCACCACCACCGAGCCGGTCACCACGACCGCACCGCCGCCCGGCTGCGGCGACGGCAACGTCGATGACGGCGAAGAGTGCGACGACGGCAACACCGACAACACCGACGACTGCCTCGACAGCTGCACGAACGCCTTCTGCGGCGACGGCTTCGTCCACGCCGAGCTCGAGACCTGCGACGCCGGCCTCGACAACGCCGACGACGCCACCTGCACCCTCGATTGTCGCCCCGCCGAGTGCGGCGACGGCAAGCTCTGCCCCGCGTGCGACGAAGAGTGCGACGGCGCCAAGGGGTGCAACGGCGCGTGCAAGTTCTCCGAGCGCTACGTGTTCGTCACCAGCGGGACCTTCCAGGGCACCCTGCTCGGCGGCCTGTCCGGCGCCGACGACCAGTGCACCAACGCCGCCGCGACCGCGGACCTGCTGACCGGGCGCAAGTTCGTCGCCTGGCTGAGCACCAGCACCGTCGACGCCAGGGACCGCATCGGCGCCGCGGAAGTCCCGTTCAAGCGCACCGACGGCATGCAGATCGCCGCCCACAAGAAGGACTTCCTCGACATCGTGTCGCCGATGCAGGTCAAGATCAACCTCGACGCGAAGGGCGAGCTGGTGGCGGGCGAGGCGATGGCGTGGACCGGCACCCTCGCCGACGGCCAGAAGACCGACCCCAGCTCGATGTGCGGCGACTGGATCGCCGACGGCAACGGCCGCAAGGGCACCATCACCGCCACCGACTACCGCTGGACCGACGACGGCACCGTCGCCTGCCAGATGTACGCCCACCTCTACTGCGTCCAGACCGGCTTGTAGCGCCCGACTCGAAACTGCTCAAGAGGACATGTGCGAAGGCACATGTCCTCTCGTGCGTCCAGAGTCACGGCTTCTCGGGGTGGAGCTTGGCGCAGCGGGCCACCGCGGCGGCGTCGACCTTGGGCAGCGTGACCGCCGGCGGCGTCGCGTGCGGCGGGGCGGAGAAGTCGAACATGTCCCACGGCGCCAGCGCGTTGGCGTCGCGGGCGGTCAGCGCCGGCAGGACGAAGCGGGCCTCGATGAAGCGGAGGATCGACGTGTGGTCGTAGACCTCGTGGCCGACGTAGTGCTTCTTCGCATAGGGCGACACGACGATGAACGGCACGCGCGGCCCGAGGCGGTCGAAGCGGCCCGACTGGTCGTGCGGCTGCAGCTCCGGCGTGTGCGCGTCGGGCGGGCAGGCGGCCGGCGGCGGCACGTGGTCGAACAGCCCGCCGTGCTCGTCGTAGGCGAAGAACAGCGCCGAGCGCGGCCAGTTCGGGCTCTTCAGCAGCGCATCGATTACCTGGGCCGAGAACAGCTGCCCGAGCTGCGAGACCGACGGCGGGTGCTCCCACGTCGCCTTCGACTCCGGCGCGTCGAACGTCGCGTTGACGAACGACACCGCCGGCAGCTGGCCCGCCTTCGCGTCGGCGAAGTACTGCGAGATCGGGTGCCGCTGCGTCCTCGAGTCGGGCAGCATCCCCGTCAAGAAGTCGCCGAGGCCGCCCTCGTCGCTGAAGTACACCCGGTAGCTGACGCCGCGGGTCGTCAGGTGATCGAAGATCGTCGCGTCCGGCTTGAAGTTGACGTTGACCGTGCGACCGTACGACGAGCCCGCGTAGAGGTACATCCGGTTGGGCCAGGTCGGCCCCGGCACCGAGCTGAAGTAGTGGTCGCCGAGCGCGAACTCGTTGGCCAGCCAGTAGTAAAACGGCAGGTCGGGCTCGTCGTAGTAGCCCATCGCCCGCTCGCCCCGCAGGGTCACGTCGATGACGTCGTCGCCCTTGCCCTCGTTGGTGCTGACGAACCCGTCCATCTTGCCGCCGCCGATCTGCTCGTGCACCGCGTCCCACGAGTGATTGGTGTTGCCGAAGCAGGGCTGCGTCTGGTGGTAGATCGCCACCGGCGCCCCCTCGGGCCCGGGGTTCGAGAAGTTCACCGGCGCCACCTCGGCCTCCGGTTGCCCGCGCACCGGCAGCATCTGAAAGTAGTGATCGAACGAGCGGTTCTCCTGCATGAGCACGACGATGTGATCGATGGGGATCTGCTCGCCGTTCGGGTACGACTTGCCCTGCGTCTCCGCGGGCAAGGCTCCCACCTCGTACTTGCAGCTGCTGCGGCCCTCGGCCGCGTCCGCGTCGCTCGGCGGCTTCACCTTCCGGTCCCAGTCCGCCTCCTGCTCGCCCGCTCCCGGGGCGCACGCCGTCATCAACACCAGCGCTCCGATACCTGCTCGTCGTGCCATGCCTTGGCTCCTCTCGTGAACGCGGGCACCGCTCGCCGATCGGCCGGTGCGCGCGGCCAGCCGGGTAGCACGGGCGCGCGGAGGCGCGAGGCCGCGAGCGCGCACGCGTCCACATGCGCGCGCAGCCGGCCTCCCGCATCGGCCTCGCGCTCTCGGGCGCGGCCTCCGCCCACCAGACCGGCGTGACCGCGCCTCGGCATGCCCCTTACGACATGTCCCTCAGCTCCCACGTCCGCCGCCGGCTGCTGCGCGCGCTCCGCCTGTCCGTTCGGACAGCACGCCGGGCTGAGCCGCAGCCTCGCTTACCTGTCCGTTCGGACATACGAATCCGCCGCCTCGTCGTCGTCGACTCCGCTCGCCGAGCTGAGCCGCAGCCCCGCCTACCTGCTGTTCGGACATCTCGATGCGAGCCACGGCCGGTCCACCGGCAGGCCCGACGCCGAACAGCCGCATCCGCTCTACCCTGCCGTTCGTCCACCTCGTGGCGCGCTGAGCCGCCGTTCGAGCGGCGGCCGACCACCCCC
Organism: Nannocystis punicea; assembly: GCF_026965555.1. Lineage (GTDB taxonomy): Bacteria > Myxococcota_A > Polyangia > Nannocystales > Nannocystaceae > Nannocystis > Nannocystis punicea. The sequence goes on from NZ_CP114040.1 coordinate 11,042,051, forward strand.
GGCCGCCGCTCTCACCTGTCCGTTCGGACATCTCGGCGTGCCCGCCGTCGCCGTCCCAGCCCGAGCAGGCCGAGGCCGACCAGCGGCGCGAGCATCCGCTCCCCGTCGGCTGCGCTGGTGCACGCGCACCCGTCCTTCGCCGTGCCGCCCGGCGCTCCGCCGTCGGTGTCCGCCCCGCCCGGCTCGTCGCCGCTCTCGCCGGGTGCACCGGTGCCCGGCTGCCCGCCCGTCGTCGGCGTGTCGGTCGTCGCCCCGTCCGTCGTCGCCCCGCCGCTCGTCGGCCCGCTGGTGGGCGCGCTCGTCGAGCCGTCGGTCGTCGCTCCGTCCGAGGTCGTCGCTCCGCCCGTCGTCGTCGACGTCGCGGCCCCGGTGGTCCCCGGCTCCTCGCCGGTGGTCGACGAGCTGCTGTCCGTATCGCTCGGGTCCGGCACCGGATCGGGCTCGAGATCGTCGCCGCCGTCGAGCCCGCCGCACGCGAGCAGGCTACAGCACGGATCGATCATGGTCTCGCTGAGCACTTCGGTGAACATGTGCTCGAAGATCGCCGCCAACGCCGCCTGCAGCTCGACCTGCGAATCGCCCGCAGGGAAGAAGTCGAGCCCGCCGCCCGAGCCCCAGGCCGCCATCATCGTCAGCTGCTCGACCGCCTCCGGCGCCGCGGCCAGCTCCCCGAGCCCGACCACGTAGGTCCGCACCCCGTCGACCACCATCTGCTCGAGCGAGGCCTGGACCGCCGCGTCGTCCGAGTCGTACGGCCCGTCCATGATCAACACGTTGTAAAACTTCGTCTGCGCGTCGCACGTGAACGGCGCGTCGACGGCCATGCAGCTCGCCCTGGCCGCGGCCAGGTGCCCCTGCACGAGCTCGAGCCCGAGATGGACGAACGCCCCCGAACCGGCGCACGCCCCCGGCTTCTGCGGGTCGACGTCGCACCGCGGCACGTGGCTCTGCACCGGCGTCGTCGGCCCCGGAAACTCGATCTCGTCGGTCTTGAAGGTCCACGAGATCGGCGGCCCGCCCCACGGCTCGTCGCACCCGGGCGCGTCACAGGAGGTCTGCGGATCGAGCGCCCAGTCGAGCACGCTGCCGCGACACGGCGCATAGTCGACGAGGAGCTTCTGCTCGGCCGGAGAATCACCGCCGAACACCGCCGCGCCGACGATCGTCCACAGATCGAGCGGCACGACATCACTCAGCGGCGGCGTCGGGTCGTTCAGCGCGACCGCGATCCCGCCCGTGCGCAGCAGGTCCCAGCGCGTCTGCCCCATCGCCCCGTGGACGCTGTCGCCCATCACGTTGAGCATCGACGACGAGCCGTCGAGGATGAACATGATCCGTGGCCGCGCCGGGTCGCAGATCGGCTCCTCGACCTGGTTGATGATCTCCAGGACCAGCACCTTCAGCGCGTCCTTGAACACCTGCGGCTCGACCACCGCCTGACCGGTCCCGCCGGCGGCGGCGAGCTTGTTCGCCTCCGCCGTCCCCGCCGCGTCACCGACCGACAACACGTAGGTCGGGATCGCTTCGTTAATCCACATGTCCGAAGCGACAGGTACCGGATCGGCCGACGGCGGCTGCAGCACCTGAGTGCCCTCCGCGTCGGTCCACACCCCCTGGGTGATCACGATCAGCACCGGCCGGCGCGCGTCCGGTCCGACCTCCTCCGGATGATCCGCCTTCCCCGCTGCGAACAGCGCCTCCGCCCGCGCCAGCGCCCCCGCAGTCCACGCGCCGATGCCCGTCGGCGCCCCCGCAAGCGGCGGCGGCACCGTCGCCAGAGCGTCCTTCACCGCCTCACCGTTGCACTGGAAGTACTGCTTGTCGGGGGCCTGCGCGTCGTACCAGGCCACGTCGAGCTTCTGCCCGTCGACCAGCCCGCTCGCATCGCCGGCGATCGTCGTGCCCGGCTGATCGACGTCCGGGTCGTGCCCGAAGCGCATCAACGCAAGCATGATGTTGCCCTGGATGTAGCCGTTGTTGGTGTCGACGATCGCCTGCACCGCCGCGACCGCCCGCTGCCAGCGCGTCTCGTCGGCGTCGAACATCGCGTTCATCGCCGTCGAGTAGTCGAGCGCGATCAGGAAGACCGGCTTGACGAAGGTGCACTGGTCCTCCTCGATGCAGATCGGGGCCGCGCGCGACGGTTCGCTCCCACCCACCAGCGCCAGCCCGACGCCGGCGAGGATCCCGAGTTGCAGGCCGAGGCGCTTCCACGATCGCTAGGGTCCGCTCATGCCCCGCCACCTGGCCGCCGTTCGCCGCCCGCGTCAATTCCACCGGCGCTGCCGCGCCCTCGTCGCACCGCTACAGATCTAGCGAACAATCCCCGCATCCCGGCCGATCGCCGGACGCATCCCGTTCCGTCGTCGCCACCACTGGCACGATCCGCACACCACTCGCCGCTTCAAGAATCTGACATCACGCGCTCGCAACCTCGACCCGATCGGTCGACGCCGTGTTTCACCGCGACCTCGTGCGACAGCTGTCGCCGGTCGCAAGCCCGCTCACGAAGCGTTCTGCTCGACCGCGGCCCGTAGCGCCGAGACCGACGCGGTGCGCAGGTACACCACCTTGGTGTCGTCGGTGACGAGCTCTTTGATCTGATCGCGGAGCGCGTGAGAGACCATGCCGACCATCACCACGACGAGCGCGATCTTGCCGGCCCCGTGGCGCACGCCCGGGGGGATCCGCTGCTCGAAATGCCGCAGGGTGCAACCGAAGCGCTGCGCGACCTCGCGATAGCGGCTCGACATCCCACCGTGTCCACCCACGACCACGACCGTCGACTCGCTCGCCTCTTTTTTCTCCTGTTTGGTAGCCATGCCCCTGGTTGTGCAACGCCCGGGCCAACCTCGATCTCGCTCGTAAGCAGTCCAGAACCCCCCTGCGCCCTATTCCCAACTTTCTTCGTTTGCCAAAATGGCACGCACCCCGCGGGCTCGGTGCCACCGCGGATGGTCTACCCTGCGACTGCATGCGTCTCCGCTCGTGCGCCGCGCTCCTCGCCCTCGCCCTCGCTTCCTGCGATGGCGGCTACAAGCCTCCGCCGCGCCCGCCCACGCAGGGTCCGCCGACCCCGCAGCCCCAGCCTCCGCCGCGCCCCCAGCCGCAGCAGCCGGCGCCTCCACCAGCGGACCCGGCCGTCGCCATCTCCGCGCACGGCGAGCACAGCTGTATCCGCCGCAAGTCGGGCGCGGTCGCGTGTTGGGGCAAGAACAGCGACGGTCAGCTCGGCGACGGCGGCCGGGCCGACCTCCCGCGGGCCGCGCTCGTACCTGGTCTTTCGGGCATGTCTGAAGTGTCAGCCGGGGGCAACTTCACGTGCGCGCGCAAGTCGAGCGGGCAGGTGCTGTGTTGGGGCAACAACGAGGACGGCCAGCTCGGCGACGGCGCCGGCGCGCGCCCGGGCGCCCGCAGCACCAGCCCGGTGGCCGTGGCCGGCCTCGCCGACGCCGTCGAGATCGTCGCCGGCGGCGCGCACGCCTGCGCCCGTCGCAAGGCCGGCGGCGCGGTCTGCTGGGGCCTCGGCGAGAACGGCCAGCTCGGCGCCCAGGCCGACCGCTCGGCCCGACCCGTGACTGTCCCTTCGACCAGCCGCGCCGTCCAGCTCGCCGCCGGCGACGCCCACACCTGCGCCCGCACCGACGCCGGCACCGTGCTCTGCTGGGGCCGCAACACCGAGGGCCAGCTCGGCGACAACCTCCACGCCGGCCGCTCGACCCCCAAGCCCGTCCAGGGCCTCGCCGACGCCGTGGACCTCGTCGCCGGCGCCAAACACACCTGCGCCCGCCGCAAGACCGGCGGCGTGGTCTGCTGGGGTCACAACCAGGACGGCCAGCTCGGCGACGGCACCACCGGCACCTTCGCCCAGCGCAGCCCTGTCGCCGTCGCCGGCCTCACCGGCCCGCTCGAGCTCGCCGCCGGCGGCGCGCACACCTGCGCCAAAGTACAGGGTGATAAGGTCATGTGCTGGGGAGCAGGTCGCGACGGACAGGTCGACGGCGGCGCCGCCTCGCGCCCGCGGCCCGCTCCGGTGCCCGGCCTCACCGGCGCCGTCGACCTCGCCCTCGGCGCCGCCCACTCGTGCGCCCTGCAGTCGACCGGCAACATCACCTGCTGGGGCAGCGACGAGCACCGCGCCCTCGGCCCGCGCCGCCTGCCGTGAGCCGGCGCGTCCACATGACCCTCAGGACACGTCCTCGAATCAGACCATGCATTGCGGTGTGCGCCCGGGCCTCCGCATGCCCATCAGGACATGTCCTTATAAACAGCAGGCATGACATCCCGAGCCCGCCTCACGGCGGCGCCCGTCCCAGGGACCTCGAGCCGACCGGGGTCAGCCGATCACGCCCGCCGACCTGACCGTGAACTCGCGCTGGTTGCGGAACACCACGTCGTACACCGGCAGCCCCTTCGCCAGCACCGACAGCGTCGCTGCTTGCTGGATCTCCGCCAGGCGGCGGATGTCCTTGCGGAGGATCCCGTACTCCGCCTCGCCGAGCGGCAGCAGCTCCGGGTGGGTCGTGAAGTAGCGCGCCACCTGCTCGCGCGTGAAGTCGGCGACCTGCGGGTGGTTGACGAAGATCTGCACGCCCGCGGTGCCGCACGCCGGCGAGATCAGCGGCACGCGGGTGAACGCCCACACGCCCTGCTCGAGGCGGACGTTGACGACCGCGCCCTCCTCGTGGCCGCCGCCGAGCATCACCAGGTCGAGCTCGACCATGCCGTTCCAGCGCATCGAGAACAGCGCGCGCAGGAACGCCTCCACCAGCGGGCGGCGGATCAGGTAGCGCTCGGGGTGCTGCAGCATCAGGCGCAGGTGGCCGCAGCCGATGTTGCCGGGCGTGATCACGTGCTCCAGCACCAGCGGCCGGAGCGCCTCGGGCGGGCTGTTGAGGAACGCGCGCCACTCCTTCGGCCCCGAGCTGGTCGGCGGCAACCTGTCCGAAAGCGCAGGGTCGGCCCGCATCGCCCCGATCAGGTTGTTGCCGGCGGTGGTGTCGGAGTGGATGTAGAAGTGGCCGAACGTCTCGACGTAGCCCTCGAGCAGCGCGGCGATCCGCTCGAGCGGCACCGGCTGGCCGGTCACGCGCTCCACGGCCGCCAGCGCCAGCAGGAACTCGCCGGCGTCGCCGCCCGGGGTGCCGACCACCGCGTGGTCGTCGCGGCCGTCGACGCACGACGTCTTGCTGTGCAGCATCAGCGCCGCCATCTTGACCCACCGGACCCGCTGGGCGTCGCCGATGTGGGCCTCGATCTGCGCCTGCGTCAGCGGCCGCCCTTCGGCCGTCTCGACCTCGATCGGGGCCGGCGGCGGCCCGGCGATCCGGCGCAGGACCGCCTCGTCGCGCATGGTCGCGAACCCGAACTTGCGCCACGCCGAGATCCCGCCGTCCATCACCGCGACGTACTCCATGCCGAGGCACTCGAGCGCCTGCGCGGCCTGAGCCGCCCTGGGCCCGCCGTTGCGCGACACCAGCACCACCGGCGTGCCGGCGGCCCAGCGCTCCGCGGCCTCGTGGATCCGCGCCAGCGGCAGCCACACGCTGCCGGGCACGTAGCCGAGCGGCCCGGTCAGCTCCTCCGCCTCGCGCACGTCGACCAGCTGGACCGCGCGGCCCTGGCGGCCGACGAACTCGACCGGCAACAGCGGCGTGCCGTCGGGCGCCGTCCACAGCTGCCCGAGCCAGTTGAGCTTGACCAGCCGCTCGTGGATCGGCAGCGTCAGCAGCTCGGCCGAGGTGACCTCCTTCGGGTCTGTCCGTTTCAACCTGTCCCTCCACACATGCTCATAGGTTCATGTCTCAAGGCGCAGGCGAAGCGGGTCGCCGGCGCAGCGCCAGGAAATAATACGGCAACGGCAGCAGCAGACAGCCGGCCGTGAGGGCGACGATCGTCGCGCCCGAGCCGGCGATCATCAGGGCGACCACGGCCAGGCCGACGGTCGCGGTCCACGGGGCGCGGCGGCGCTGCTGCGGCGAGAAGCGGTCGGGTTCGCGCCGCAGCAGCACCAGCTCGGCCGCGCAGGCCACCCCGATGGCGACCAGCGCGGTGGCGGTCGAGAGCAGGGCGATGAAGTTGTAGATCTCGAGGGTCGTGCCGCTGAAGTAGAGCCCGACCAGCGCGCCCGACAGCACCGCGGTGAGCACCAGCGCGCGGGTCGGCGTGCCGAAGCGCGGGTGCAGCCGCGCCAGCGCGCGCGGGCCCAGGCCGTCGCGCGCGGTCGCGTGGGCCATGCGGCTGGTCACCAGCACCCAGCCGTTCAAGATCCCCGCCACCGACACCAGCGCGCCGATGGTCACCAGCGTCGCGGCAGTGGGGCCGAAGTGATAGGCCGCGACGTCGGCGAGCGGGCTGGCGCTCTTCGCCAGCAGCTCGGCGGGGACGGCCAGGCCGAGCGAGCCGAGGACCAGCAGGTAGATCGCGCTGGTCATGAGGAAGCCGATGTAGACCGACTTCCGGATCGTGCGACCGGCCCCGACGATCTCCTCGGCCGGCACCGTGACCGACTCCATGCCGACGAACAGCCACGACACCAGCGACACCGCCGGCAGCAGCGAGCCCCAGCCCCTGGGCGCGAACGGCTCGAGGTTCGCCGTCGACGCCAGCGGCCACAGCGCCACGCTGAGCACCACCAGCGGCGCGAGCTTGCAGATCACGGTGATCACCTGGACCGCCCCGCCGGCGCGCACCCCGAGCGCGTTCGTCAGGGTCAGCGCCCACAGCAGCGCCTGGCTGACGACGAAGGCCGTCCACGGGTCGCCCGCGGCCGGCCACAGCACCGCGAGGTAGCCGACGAAGGCAGTGAGGAACGCCGCGTTGCCGATCACCGCGCACAGCCAGTACAGGAACCCGACCTCGAGCCCGACCAGGTCGCCGAAGGCCCGCCGCGCGAACGCCTGCAGACCGCCCGACACCGGGTAGGCGCCGCCGAGGTCGGCGAACACCGCGGTGAGGCACAGGTAGCCGGCCGCGTTGATCGCCCACGCGACCAGCCCCAGCGGGCCCGCGGTGTCGGCCAGGCTCGACGGGATCACGTAGATCCCCGAGCCGATCATGTTGCCGACCACGAGCGCGGTGGTGGCCACCAGCCCGAGGCCGCGGAACATCCCCGACGGAGGGTTCGTCGGCGCCGCCGCGTCCGCCACCGTCACCCGATCGGCCGCAGCCGGCTCATCAGCGGCTCGACCTGCTTGCTCAGGCTCTGGTCCTTCGAGCGGCGCACCAGGCTGCCGGCGGTGAACAGGGCGAAGCTGACGTAGTCGTACAGCAGCTCCTTGAGCTGGCGCTCGATGTTGGCGCCGGCGAACAGGGCCCTGGCGTTGTCGACCACGCGCTGGGCCTCGAACGCGCCCTTCTCGGCCGGGCCGGCGCGCGAGAACAGCTGCTCGTAGGTCGGGTCGACGAAGCTGGCCAGGTTGTTGCGCAGGATCGTGCCCTTGCCGCCGGAGTCGGCCTCCTGGTGGATCTGCTGCAGCACCGAGTTGGCGGTCTCGACCACCTCGAGCGGCCCGCCGCGCATGCGCGGCTTCTGCATCGTCACGTGCTTCGACTGGATCAGCTGGAACAGCTGCTTGGTGGTCTGGAACTCGCCGAGGCCGAGCACGCGGCCGAGCTCGATCACGCTGAGCACGCCGTCGATCGTGTCGTAGATCGCGCGGAACTCCTTGGGCGCGTCGGTGCGGCCCTCGGCGCGCTCGGGCACGTAGTCGCCGCTGGGGACCCGCTGCCGGAAGTAGCGCATCTCGTCCATGCGCGTGACGCCGTCCATCAGCAGGTTGTTGAGGTTGAGCGAGTGGTGGAACGGGACCGCCTCGTCGTCGAAGCCGTCGAGGAAGCAGAACATCCCGTCGCTGACCTGCATCGACGCCAGGACGATCTCCTCGGCCTGCTTGCCGAGGTACTGATAGACCTGCGAGTGGTTCGAGATCCCGAGCTCGACCGCCATGTCGCCGAAGCGCAGGCCGCTCTCCTTCTGCTTGTCGAGCGTGTGGCGCAGCTGGAACTCGTCGATCGCGCCGAAGCGGTACATGATCTTGCCGAACCGCTCCTCGTCGACGTCGCTGGTGGCGCACACCGCGTTGCCCGAGTCGATGAAGATGCTGCGCACGTGCTCGCCGTCGCGGACGGTCAGCTCGCCGCGCCAGTTGGCCTGGGCGATCAGCGCGATGACGTCGCACATCGTGCCCGGGTGCGTGATCTCGCCGGCCAGGCGGACGATCGCGCCGTCCTCCTCGTCGCGCCGGCCGTCCTGGCCGGTGAAGCGCATGAACACCACGTGGTTCGGCGTCGGCATCAGCCGGTACGCGCCCGCGCGGGCGCGCATCTGCGTGCCCGCGTGCTCGCCGTGCGGCTGCGCCACGCCTCGCTCATCGATGAAGACCAGGTCGTCTTGCGGCTTGCGCATGCGCTGCGCGGACCTGCGTCCGCGTTCTCCGCCTGCTTGGTATCACCCGCTCGATCTGCCCGCAAGCGGCCGCGAGCCCTCTGCAACCCGTTGCAACCGGCGCCGCGACCCATGGAGACAGCGTTCCACGCGCCGTCGTCGGCACACGCACGCCTCAGTCGAGGCGGAACGTGAACAGCACCGTGTCCTGCGGCTCCTCCACCCCGCCGACGGCCGCGTACAGGCGCATCGCCGGGGTGTTCGAGCGATCGGTCGCCACCCACGCCACCCGACAGCCGAGCTCGCGGCCCAGCGCCAAGGTCGCCTGCAGCAGCGCCTGGCCGAGGCCCTTGCCGCGGTGCGACGAGGCCACGCCGACCTCGTTGATCCACAGCTCCGGGTCGGCCTTGTCGGGGTGGAGGTAGTCGACCGCGGAGACCATGCCGACGACCACGTCGTCCGCGACCGCGACGACGAGGTGGTGGTGCGGGTCGGCCAGGAACTCGCGCGCGCGCGCCGGCACGATCGGGTCGTCGAACACGTCGTCCGCGACCCGCTCCAGCAGCTCCGCCTCACCCGCTCCGAGCGGCCTGATCTCCGTGCTCATACTGTCCCTTTCAACATGTCCTAGAAGACAGCCACGGAGCCGGCCCAGGTGAAGCCGGCGCCGAAGGCGGCCATCAGCACGCGCGAGCCGGGGCCGATCTTGCCCTCGCGCCACGACTCGCTGATGCCGATCGGGATGGTCGCGGCGGTGGTGTTGCCGTAGCGCTCGATGTTGTGGACGACGCGGTCGTCGGGGATCCCGAGCTTGGCGGCGACCAGTTGGTTGATGCGCATGTTGGCCTGGTGGGGCACGAACATGTCGATCTCGGCCATCGTCAGGCCGGCGCGGCGGACCACCGAGTGGGCCACCTCGGGCATCTTCTCGGTCGCCCAGCGGAACACCTGCTTGCCGTTCATGCGCGGGTAGTGGCGGCCCTCCTCGAACATCTCCGGGGTCAGGCGCGGCACGTACATGCTGGCCGGGGCCTCGACCCACAGCTCCTGGGCGCCGACGCCGTCGGCGTGGAGCTCGACGTTGTGGATGCCCTGGCCGTCGCGGGTGGCCTCGCCGACCAGCACGCAGCCGGCGCCGTCGCCGAACAGCACCGCGACGTCGCGGCCGCGCTCGTTGAACTCCATCCCGGTCGAGTGGACCTCGGCGCCGGCGATGAGCACGTTCTTGTACACGCCGGCGCGGACCCACGCGTCGGCGACCGACAGGCTGTAGAGGAAGCCCGAGCACTGGTTGCGCACGTCGAGCGCGGGCACGCCGGGGATGCCGAGCTTGTGGGTGAGGAAGCAGCCCGAGCCGGGGAAGTTCACGTCGGGGCTGAGGGTGGCGAAGATCACCGCGTCGACGTCCTTCACCTCGCGGCCCGCCTGCTCGAGCGCCATCTTCGCCGCCGGCAGCGCCAGGTCGCTGGCGCCGATGCCGGTGCGCTCGATGAAGCGGCGCTCGCGGATCCCCGTGCGCTGGTGGATCCACTCGTCGCTGGTCGGCATCAACTTCGACAGGTCGTCGTTCGTCACGACCCGCGTCGGCACGTAGTGGCCCGAACCCAGGATTGCGGCGCGCTTCGTCATCGTCGGCATGGTGCCAGGCGCGCCGCAGCGTTCAAGCTGAAAGCCCGTGCGCACCGCCTCTGCAGGCCGGGCGCAGCGTTTTTCGCAGGGCCAGCGCACGCGCTAGCGAGCGCGGCCGCGACGTCGCGAGCGCGAAGGACCGCAGGCTTTCGCGGCCGACAGCGAGGCTCGAAAATTTCGAGACCAAAAAGACCGAGACCGAGCGGGCTGGTGGCCGGCTCGGTCTCGTGTTGGTTCGGGCTCTTGGTTCCCGCGGTGGAGGCGAGGGGGTTCGAACCCCTGACCTTTGCGCTGCCAGCGCAATGCTCTCCCAGCTGAGCTACGCCCCCGCTTGTTTGGTGGGCGGAGTGTCTAACAGCGAAGCCCCCGTGTCGTCAAGCCCGTGCACGTGAGCGCACTCCCATGGCGGCCGCACCGACAGGTTGCGACGGGCCCCTGGCAGAGAGTAAACCGCTTCAATCCGCTCCCGGCGGATCTTCTTTCCTCGGCCGAGCCGCCGGCTCTGCCCGCATCTGGCAACACTCACGGGCCTGCCGCCGAGGTAAGGCTCTCCGACCGGGCGAACCACAGCGATGGATCTCAAGGAACTCTTCGAACAGGGCGGGCCCCTGATGTGGGCCATCTTGGCCGCCTCGATCGTGGGGGTCGGCATCTTCTTCGAGCGGCTGTGGTCGACGCAGCGGTCCAAGGTGCTGCCCCGCGCCTTCGTCGACCGCATCCGCGCGCTCGTCGCCAAGGGCAAGGTCAACGAGGCGCTGCTCCTGTGCGAGGAGAACGCGTCGTCGATCGCGCTGATCATCGCCTCCGCGCTCCGCGCGTTCGAGCACAGCACCAGCCGGGCCGACATCAAGGAGGCCGTCGAGGAGGTGGGCGCCCGCGAGATCGCCCACATGGACCGCAACGTCGAGATCGTCGGCACCGTCGCCACCATCTCGCCGCTGCTCGGCCTCCTCGGCACCGTCGTCGGCATGATCCAGGTGTTCCGCAACTTCGTCGAGGCCTACGCCTCCGGCGCGGTCGGCCCCGACACCTTCGCCCAGGGCATCTGGCAGGCCCTCATCACCACCGCCTACGGCCTCACCGTGGCGATCCCCATGCTGCTCCTCTACCGCGTGCTGCTCGACCGCACCAACAAGCTGGTGCTCGAGATGGAGGAGGACGCGATGGCGATCGTCAACCTGCTCGAGGACGGCCGCCGCGCCGCCAAGGCCCGCCCGGCCGCCGCCGCGCCCGCGGAGCCGAAGCCCGCGCCCGCGCCCGCCGAGGTGTCTCCGTGAACTTCCGCGGCAAGAACGGCCGCAAGCGGCCGGGCAGCGGCGGTAACCTGGTCGACCTGACGCCGCTCATCGACGTCACCTTCCAGCTGCTCATCTTCTTCCTGCTGACCGCCACCTTCAACACCGACAGCGCCTTCAAGGTCAAGCTGCCCAAGGCCTCGAGCAACGAGCCCGCCAGCGAGTCCAAGGCCCTGGTGGTCGAGATCAGCGAAGACGGCCGCTTCGAGGTCGACCGCGTCGTCGTCGACGACCGCGAGCTGCAGATGCGCCTGTGCAACGCCGCCAAGGACAAGCAGGTGTCGACGGTCAACATCAAGGCCGACCAGAACACCCGCCACGAGAAGGTCGTCCAGGCGATGGACGTCGCCAAGCTGTGCGGCATCGAGAAGCTCGGCATCCTGCACCGCCACTGAGCCTTCGAGGCATGTCCTTCGGGACAGCCTGAGCGGGCGCCGGGACCCGGGTGACGAGCGAGCTCCCCTGTCTCGCCTCGGCACATGTCCTCCGAGACAGCCTGAGCGGGCGCCGGGACACAGGCGAGCGGCGAGCTCCACGTCCCGCCCGAGAAGACTCTCGGGACATGTCCCTTGAGACACGCCCGTCGACCGCGAGCCTCTCGGACCTCCGGCGCGCGACCGCTCAGGGCAGTCTCCCGCGCCGTAGCTCGTCCGAGCGCCCCGTCCGCGCGCCATTTGACGCCGACGCCGCGACGGAGGAACCTCGAGGCGAGATGCTCCGCCGCGGGTCCGCGCGCCTCGGATTGCTCGCCGCCGGCCTGCTGTGGGCCCGGCCTGCGCCGGTCGCCGCCTGCAAGCCGGCCGCGTTCATCGCCGAGAAATTCGACCTCGAGCTGGTGGCAGCCCACCGCGCCGGCCGACCCGCCCCCCTCTCCGGATTCCCCGCGCGCCTCGGCCTCCACAGCTCGCCCTACGACCAGATCCTCTCCTTCGACATCGGCTGGCTGCCCCTCGTCGAACACACCCGGCCGCTGCCCGCGAAGGTCGAGCGGACGATCCGCCGCCACCGCCGACGCTTCGTGATCCAGTGCTATCTCCAGGCCGTGGTGTTCCACGAGCCGATCGTCCCCGGCCGCTTCACCACGGTCGGCGGCGAGCGGGACACCGACGCGGACGCCCGCTGGCGCTCGACCTGGCCGAGCGACGTCGACGGCACGCTCGAGGTGATGCCGACCCGCGACCGCGTGCGACTCCACATCGAGCGCCCGGACGGCCCGCTCGAGCTCGAGTACCGGCTCCGGCACCGGACCTACTGCGACGTCACGACCGACACCCGCCCGCCCGCGCTCCTCCTGGTCGTCGCGCTCGCAGTCCGGCGTCGCCGTCGGTGACAGTCGTCCGCGCTGCTCGCGTTCGCGCTCGCCTTCCTGCCGCAGCACATCGCCACCGGCGGGAGCGCCGGGGACCTCGCGAGCTGGCCCGCTTGTGGTTCAAGCTCAACTGGCCCGTCCGCGACGTACACGAGCGCGCCCAGTGGCGACACCTCATCGAGGTCCGAGCACCCGCTACAAATGCTCGCCTTGCGACCGGGTCAGACTGGTGCTGCCCCGAAGTCGATACGTTCGACTCTGCGAAGCGTGGCGGGGCATCGACTCCATCGATAAGCGGGCTGCGATCATCATTCATGAAGGGGGCCACCACGGCCCCTGCGTCGCGCCGTCGAGGCCTGGCCCTCTCGTCGGCTGAGTTGACCTCGGTGTGCCGGTCTGAGAAATTCGTTGCGAGTGAAACATCCGTCGTACCGCTGCAGCCCGCACCTGGCCGTGGCTGTCGGCGCGTGGCTGCTGCTCCACTCGGCTCCGGTGTCGGCCTGCAAGCCGCCGCAGTTCGTCGCCGAGCGCCTCGACTTCGCGCTCGTGGCCGCACGGCAGGCCGGGCAACCGGTCTCGCTCGAGCATCTGCCACCGACCTTGCGCGCCAGCAGCACGCCGTATGCTCACCTGCTGGTCCGCGACATCGGCTATCTGAAGCTCGTCGAGGCCACGAGGCCGCTCCCTCGCCCGATCGAGCGCCACATTCGCCGTCAGCGGCGCATCGCCAAGCCGATCTGCGCCATCCTCGTCTACCGTGAACCGGCGGTCCCCGGCCGCTACGCCCCGGACCTCGATCCTGAATACCACGAGTTCGACGATCCTCGGTGGCGCGCTCTGTGGCCGCTGGACGTCCCGGGCGTCGTCGAATTGACGCCGCACCGCGATCGCCTCCTCGTGACCATCGAGCGGCCCGACGCGCCGCTCGAGCTCGAGTACCGCCTCACCCACGCGACCTTCTCGAGCTGTGACGTCACGTCCGGTGATGGCCGTCCGCCCGCCGTCCTCGTGCTCCTCGCTCTGGCGCTGCGACGGCGACGCCGCGAGTGACGCGGTCGGTCGCCTGTCCGCCACTGCACAGGCGCGCAGCATCGCGCACTCGGCCGGTCGCTCTCGCCGATTTTTTGCCCCGATCGATCACCCCGGCCAAGGTCGGTCCGCTCCCCATGCAATGGGTCAACCGGATCCTGCTCGCCGCGCTGCTCGCGTTCGCGATCGCCTACCTGCCGCAGCACGTCGCCACCGGCGGGAGCGCCGAGGACCTCGCGCGCGTGGAGAAGGAGCACGCCGCGCTGCGCCGCGGCAACGAGCGGCTGCAGGCCGACATCGACGCCCTGCGCGCCGAGATCGCCGCCCTCAAGCGCGACCCCGAGGAGGTCGCGCGGATCGCCCGCGAGGACCTCAACCTGATCCGGCCAGGTGAGGTGGTGTTCGAGATCCGCCGCGACGACAAGACCAAGCCATGACGACGCTCGCCCGCACCATCCACGGCCTCCGCCTCCGCGCCCGCGAGCGCTGGAGCCTCCTCGTCCTGCTCGCCACCTGGCTGGTGCTGGCGGTGGGGGCAGCCACGCCGACCGCCTTCGACGAGGGCAGCCCGGCCCTGGCCGCCTCGCTGACGGTGTTCGCCGCCACCCTCGTGCGCGCGCTGCTCCGCGAGCTACGCCCGAACGCCGCCACCTATTCGCAGACCCACGAGCTCGAGCTCGGCCTCCTCATCATCACCGGCACCTATCTGCTGATCGCCGTCACCGGCGGCCTCGCCAGCCCGGCCCACCCGCTGGTCTACGCCCTCGCCTCGTTCCTGCTGCTGCTCCACCGCGCGCGCTGGATCGCCGGCGTGTGGCTGGCATCGATCGCCCTGCTCGAGGTCGCAGTCGGCTGGTCTGCGGGACATGACTCCGGGGCCAGGATCGCCTTCCACCTCAGCTACATCGCCTTCTTCGCCGCCGGCAACCTGCTGATCCTCGGCGCCCTCGTCCGGCGCCTGCGCGGCGAGCACGCCCAGCGGCTGGCCGACGAGCTGTCGCACATCCGCCAGGAGGCCCGCGACTTCCGGCTGGTCGCCGCCGCCGCCCCGCGCAAGAGCCGGGACGCCGAGGAGGCGCAGCTGACCCAGTCGGCGGTGCACGCGATCCACGAGCAGGTCGCGTTCAGCCTCGAGCTCATCCGCGGCGACCTCGAGCTGCACACCTGCGCGCTGCTGTGGATGTCCGAGGAGGAGCTCGTGCTCAAGCGCGCCGCCTCGGCCGCGACCGCGCTGGTCGGCGCGCCCGAGCTGGCGAGCCCCGGCGTGCTGGCCGGGCTGCTGCGCAACCCGAAGACGCTCGTCCTCAAGAACATGTCCGAGAAGCACCTGCCGCCGTACTACGGCGCGCCGGTGGCGGTCACCGACCTGTGCGCGGTGCCGCTGGTCCGCGGCGAGCGGCTGCTCGGGGTCCTGTGCGCCGACCGGATCGACGGCAAGCCCTTCACCGCCGCGGAGCAGGACAAGCTGACCTCCGCGGCGCAGCACGTGCTGCGGACCGTCGACCACGAGCGGGCCTTCATCACCGCGATGCGCAGCCGCTACGAGCACGAGCAGCTGTACCGGGCGAGCGAGCTGCTGAGCGGCGCGCTCGGGCTCGAGGCGCTGTACGGCAAGAGCTTCGAGGCGATCCGCGCGATCGCCCCGTACGACCTGGCCGCGATCGCCACCTACGACGAGCACGCCGAGGCCCACCGGGTGCTCGCGGTCGACGTCCCCGGCGACCGCGACCCGACCCACGGCGACGGCTGGCGGAGCATCGCCGAGTCGCTGCGCGACCGCGTGTTCGAGCACGGCTCGGGCCTCGTCGCCATGGCGACCAAGAACCGTCACTTCATGCCGGCCGCCGACGAGCGCGTCGAGCCGGAGACCGTCGTGTTCGACGTCCACACCCGCCTGCGCCCGGCCCAGAGCGTGCTCGTCCTGCCGCTGCTGCACGGCGAGAAGGTCCTCGGCACCCTCACCTTGGCGGCCGCGCGCGAGCGCCAGTTCCCGCGGGCGACCCGCGAGATCCTCCGCGTCCTCTCGCACCAGCTCAGCGTCGGCCTGCAGAACGCGCGCATGTACCGGGCCATGGAGGAGCGGGCCACCACCGACGGCCTCACCGGCCTCACCAACCACCGCGCCTTCCAGGAGCGCCTGGCGCAGATCCACGCCCTGGCCGAACGGACAGGTCGCAACTTCTCGCTGATCCTCACCGACATCGACCACTTCAAGAAGGTCAACGACACCTACGGCCACCCGATCGGCGACGCAGTGCTCAAGCGCGTCGCCGCGGTGTTCGCCGGCCGCGCGCGCAAGGTCGACATCGTCGCCCGCTACGGCGGCGAGGAGTTCGTGCTCGTCCTGCCCGACACCGACGCCGAGGGCGCCGCCATCTTCGCCAACAAGCTGCGCGAGGAGGTCGCCGCCCAGACCATGACCAGCGACCAGGGCCCGTTCGCAGTCACGATCTCCATGGGCGTCGCCGAGTACCCGACCGACGGCCACGCCACCGCCGAGCTCATCGAGCGCGCCGACCAGGCGCTCTACCACTGCAAGCACAACGGCCGTAACTGCGTCACGCGGGCCAGCCAGCTGCCCTGAGCGCCCGCGCGCCCGCCGACCTCCCACCGATCTGCCATACTGACCGCATGCGATACGCCTGGCTCGTCCCCCTCCTCCTGGTGTTCGCCCCCGCCTGCGCGGAGCAGCACAACTACAGCGAAGGCGAGATCTGCGTCGACGCCCCTGCCCTCGCCTCGTTCGCGGCCGGCGACGAGCTCGAGGTCATCGTCGTCCTCGACGACTGCATGGCCTGTCCCAAGGACTTCAACGCCAACTGCGAGGTCGAGCGCGAGGGCAGCACGATCAAGCTGCTCGCCGGCGGCGTCTACACCCAGCGCAGCGGCCCCTGCGACACCTGCCTGACCCTCTCCGTCGCCTGCATCATCGGCGGCCTCGAGCCCGGCAACTACACCCTCCGCAGCGGCGACCAGACGCTCGAGATCAGCCTCCCGCAGGCCGAAGCGCCCAAGCTCGACTCGACCTGCGACGGCGTGAAGTGGTGAGCGGAGCGCCAGTCACTCGCCACACGACAGGACCTCGTAGCCGAACACGCGCAGCTGCTGGTGCACTGGATGCACCAGTCCAGTCCGCAATGCCGTGACGGGTGGTGCCAGCTGGACACGAAGCACGTGGGCCGCGAGCAGCTCGAACCCCGCGATCGCCTGATCCAGTGAAATCACTGCTGGGGTGTGTTCGAAGCCGAAAATTACGACCGCGCGCCGCTCCACGAGCGGGGCAGCGAGTAGCTTCAAGCAGTCGCCCAGCGCACTCGTGTTGCCGGCGTAGGGGTGCAGAACATTCTCGCTCCAGTGTTCGGCTGGCTTTCCGTTGTCGCCGAACGGACGCAAGATCTTGAACTCGATCGCCCACTTCGACGGGATGAGCAGATCCGGCAGGCGCTTGATTCTCGCCGCTGCGTAGTCATCCGCGTGTCGCCGTTGTAGCTCCTGCAGCGCGGCCCGCACGGCCTCGGATTCCCCCCAGGGACCGATACCGAGCTGGAATCCCTTGTGTGCGACGCGAGTAGCGTCCACCGCGACCAATGCATCCGCGAAGTTCTGAACGACTCGCTCGAGTGAGAGCTCCATCTCGTCACTCCCGCAGCTCGATGCGCACCGGGCAGTGGTCCGACACCGAGCCCATCTTCGGCGGCTCCGCCGTCTGCGTCTCGCACGCCAGCTCGGCGCACATGCCGAGCACCTGGGGTGTCCCGAGGGACATGTCCTTCGATCCGAGCATGTGATCGAGCAAGCTCGGCTCCCAGCGCTCCACCCTGGCGTCCCGCTGCCAGTACTCCGAGCATCCGAGGGTGCTGGTCGGCAGCTGCAGCGCGTGCTCCTCGACCATGTCGTCGATGAAGCGCCGCTCGTCGTTCGCCTCGAGGTAGCCCGTCGTGTTGAAGTCGCCCGCGACCACGACCTGGGCCCCGAACTCCTCGCGCAGCGCGGGCAGGATCGACGTCAACCACCGCCACTGCTGCTTGCGCCGCGCGACGTCCTCGGGCTTGCCACCCGGGTCGAAGTGCACCGACACCAGCGCGAAAGCCCGTCCGGAGGTGGTCTGGAGGGACGCGAGCGACGCAGGCGCCTGTCCCGTGGGACAGGCCTCGCCCTTGCTGAGCGCACGGTAGTCCTTCAACTCCAGCCGCGCCGTGTCGTAGACGACGCCCACGTTCAGCCGCCCGCCCGAGCGTCCTCGACACGAGGGCGTCAGCGCCGCCGCGTAGCGCCTCCCGGTCAGCGCGCTCGCTCTGTCGAGCGTCTCGTAGAACTTCCCGGGCTCCCGGATCTCCTGCACCGCGAAGGCGTCGGCGTCGAGCTCGGCGATCGCCCCCGCCACCGCGCCCGGATCCGTCGTCTCGTGCGGGAACGTCTGGATATTAAACGTCCCGAGCACGAGCGGCGCCTCGCGGCTGCACCACAACCACAGCGCGACCACCACCAGCACCACCCACGGCCACACGCGACGACGACGACGGCGCTCCTGCATTGCAGGGTCGACGGTAGACGCCGCCGGAGCCGCTCACAAGGCGGCGAGATCGCGCCTCAGCCGTCGCGGGGCTCGCGGAGCAGGCGCATGCGGACGTGCTGGTGTTGTCGGCGCTTGTACTCCGCGTGCGAGCTCTCGCCCTGCTCGTTGGCCTCGGCGGTGCGCTTGTCCATCACCTGGAACTCGGCGAGGACGAACACCACGCGGCCGCGGCGCTCGTCGTGGTCGTGGGGCAGCAGCGCGTCGACGCGGACCGGCAGGTCGGCGACGAAGTTGAGCACGTGGAAGCTCTTGCCGGAGAACTCGTTGGGCCCCGGTTGCGGGCGGTTGGCCGCGTCGGTGTCGAAGTTCGCGTCGGCGCCGAGGACCTTGAGGCTGTTGAGGTCGATCAGCGTGTTGACCGTCTGGTCGGGCACCACGTAGTTGAACGGGATGCAGCGGTGCAGCATGATCCGCAGCGTCGGCACCAGGTCGTCCGGGTCGCGGACGATCAGGCGGAAGCGCAGGCGGTCGAACACGCGCGCCGCGTTGGTCTCTTTCTTCAGCAGCAGCTTGGTCAGCTGCGACTCCTTCGACTTGCGCGACCACGAGAACTCGACCACCGGCACGCCGGCGGTGCGCAGCTCGTCGAACATGCGGGTCACGCTCTCCTCGACCAGCGAGAAGATCTCCGAGTCGGAGATCGCCAGCGACGCCCGCATCTCGCGCGCCTCGAGGTGATTCAGGATGTGCATCACCTTGAGCAGCGTGCAGGCCTGGCGCTGGTGCGGGCCGGCCTTGCTCGAGGCGATCCGCGGCAGCTGCACCCACGGCACCTTGTCGGCGATGGTGTCGTCGAGGCGCAGCTTGAGCACGTCGCTGATGTAGCGGACGGCTTGCTGGCGCAGGTCGGCGAGGCGGGCCTCGTCGCGGGGGTCGCCGAGGTCGAGCCCGTTGAGCGCGAGCAGGCGGCGAACGTCCTCGTCCGAGGTGAGGGCCAGGCGGTGCCAGTCGATGACCGACTGCCCGCGCAGCAGCAGCTGGATCTCGTTGATGTCCTGCAGCGACAGCTCGGCGTGCTCGCCGCCCTGGGCGGCCTCGCGCCACAGCGCTTGCGAGGCCAAAAAGGCGCCGAACTGATCGGAGCGCTGCGGAGGCCTGGCCATCGCGCCGCAGCCCAGCTTAGCCGCTTACGCGCCGAGAGAAGCGGAGGGTACCGACGAGCAGACCGATTGTGACGAGGGCGGCACAGATGTTTCCGAGGTAAGCGGTCATGAACCTTGTTGCTCCAGTCCTTGCAGTCGTGTGCTCAGGACTTATCACGGAATCGGGCGAGGTCGGAAAAAGTGGGAGATGTAGGACAATCTCTCGAAGCTCAGTCCAAGGTTCGCAAGGCAAGGAGGTCCGGGCGCCGGGCCCTTAAATCAAGCTGGAGCGGGGGGATTTTCAGGCCGGGAATTCTGGCGATTTCGGGGTCCTGCGGCCTGAAGCGCCAGGCCCCCGACTTCTGGGGCCAGAACGCCGGATGGCAGATAACACATTCCCGCGGCCGTTGGAAAGTCCCCCGCCGGCGCCGGATCCGCGAGCGGTCTGGCGGCGGCTGCGGAGACGCGTGGGCGCACCTCGGGACGGATGGCCACGCGTGCGCGGCAGCGCTACTGTGACGCCATGCGCGACCCCGAGGACGACGATGTGCCACCCCGCGACGACCGTCTCGGGTTCACCTCGAGCAGTTTCCGGCGCAAGATCGGCGAGGGCCTCGCGGGCTTGCTCGACCCGGACGGCGCGATCGGCAAGGGCAAGGAGATCGTGACCGGGGTGACGCAGGCGACCAAGAACGAGGTCGTGCGGATGATCAGCGCCGAGGTCCGGCAGTTCCTCGACGGCATGGACACCGTCGAGTTGATGCAGCGGGTCATCGCCGGCCTCGTGATCGACGTGAAGGCCGAGATCCGCTTCTCGATCGACCCCGAGGGCCAGCTCAAGCCGGCGATCAAGGCCGAGAAGGCGACGCAGCGGACCCGCGAGCAGTCCGGCTCGCAGCCGGCGCCCGGCACCCCGACGACGCCGCAGGCGCCGCCGAGCTCCCGGACCCCCAACAAGGAATGAGCCAGAGCTTCAGCTCTGCGCCTCGGAGTCGACCGGCACGACCTTGTTGTCGCCGTCGTCGTCGGGCAGCCCGAGCTTCTTCTTGACGGCCTTGTAGATGTCGGCCCCGAGCTTGAGCCCGAAGCCGGTGATGATTGCACTCACGAGGATCCGCATGGCCGGCAGCGTAGCAGCAAGGAGCCGGTCGACCTGACGCGGGCCCCTGCTTCGTCGCCCCAGGCGCTCTGGGCGCCGCGCCGGTTCACGCGGGGATCACGCAGACCCCGACATCCTCATAAGAGGGCGGAGCCATTCCCATCTCGAAGAACGGCGTGCACTCCTCGCCTGCCTGGCACGGCCCGTTGCCGCCGCTGACCGGGCAGAACGGGGTGCAGCAGCCGGTCGACATCGGCGGGCAGTTGGCGACCGCGCTCGTGGCCGCGCAGAAGCCGCCCTTCTGACACTGATTGATGTACTGGCACTCGTCGCCCGCACCGCCCTCACCGGGCATCGCCGACTCCTTGAAGCACACGAACAGGTCCCCGGCCGAGTTGTAGCAGCCCTGTCCTTCGGGACAGTCTTGCACGAGCGGGTCGCACGAGCCGAGGCAGATCGGCAGCGAGCCGTCGTTGTAGACCACGCAGTTGGCGGTCGGCGTGTCGGGGCAGGCGTCGTTGGTGTCGCAGAACTCGACGCACACGCCGTCCTTGCCCTCGTCGTCGGTCAGCAGACAGATGTTGCCGAGCGCGCAGTTGTCGATGCCGGTGTACTTGCCCTCCTGGACGTCGCACGGATCGCCGACGACTCCCTCGCCCATGATCTCGACGCACGTGTTGACGCCCCACGGTTCGCCCTCGGCCGGCGCGACCGCCGTGCACTTCTGTCCTTCGGGACAGTCTTGCAGCCGCGGGTCGCACTGCCCGCTGATCCCGCCGTCGGGCGGGACGATGAAGCCCGCGCTCGTGGTCGTCTCGCCGTCGGAGGTGCTCGTCGGGTTCGCCGGCCCGGTGGTGGCGCTGGCGCCGCCCGTCGTCCCGTCGGTGGTCGACGTCGCCCCCGGCCCGGTCGTCTCGGGTCCTTCGCTGTCGTCGCCCTCGGAGTCGGGCGGCGTATCGCCGGTCGGCCCGGACGCGCCGGTCGCGGTCATCATCCCGGACTTGTCACCACATGCGCCGAACGCGACCACGGCGACGGACACGAACCAGAGCTGAAGCGATCTCATGAGCAGACCTCCAGCCCGGACGCTATCACAGAAAGCAGCAAAAACCCGAAACCTCCCAGGAGGTTCGTAGGTCTAAGGCCGCCCTCTGCCGAGGCCCACGTTCGAGAGCGCCGCCAGGGTCGCCGCCAGCTCCTCGCGGATCTCCGGCGAAAGCCCCGGATCGGCCGCAGCGGCCTCCAGACGCCCGATTTGCGGCAACCAGGTCGCGTGGGCGGTCTCGTCGAACGCCACCCCGGCGGGGGTCAGCGCCGCCGCCTCGTCGTGTAGCGCCTGCGCCTCGCTCAGGGAGATCGGCGCTCTCGACGCCACCACGGGCGGCGCAGCCACTGCGACCTCGACGGGCGCCGGCTCGACCTCGGAGGCGTCGGCCTGGAGCCCTTGCAGCGCCACCGCCGCCACTACACCGAGCACGGCCGCGGCCAGGATCGAGGGCCACTGGCGCCAACGCGGCTCCGGCAGGCGCCGGCAGCCCTGATTGACTCGCCGCTCCACGCCGGGCGCGATCGCCGGCCGCGAATTGTCGCGGCGGTCCCTTCGCCCCTGCCGCCTGTCGAGCTCCGGACCCATGCCGGCAGGGTCGCGGGGCGCGGCCAATCCGGCAAATTTCAGGCTTTGGCGGGCTCTGTCGGCCAGGCCATGTCGGCGCCTTTCGCAGTTCCGCATAGCTTGACCTGAGCAAATTGTTTGTATACACCCGTTCAGTGCCGAAGGCGTGATCTCCGCAGCCGCCGCAGGAGGCTCTCCCCGTGAAACCCCAGCTCACCCACCGCCAGCAGCAAGCGCTCGACTTCATCTCCTCCTGTCTGGATGCGAACGGGTATCCGCCGACGCTGCGCGAAATCGGCGAGCACATGGGGATCCGCTCGACCAACGGGGTCAACGACCACCTGAAGGCGCTCGAGCGCAAGGGGTACCTGGTCCGCGAGGAGCTCAAGAGCCGCGCGCTGCGGCCGGTGGACGCGCCGGACAGCACGGCGCGTGTTCGCACCACGGAGATCCCGATCCTCGGGCGCGTGGCCGCGGGCCAGCCGATCCTGGCCGACGAGAACGTCACCAACCGGATCAGCGTCGACCAGTTCTTCCTCCACGGTAATCAGCCGCGCGAGGTGTTCGGCCTCGTCGTCCACGGCGAGAGCATGATCGAGGATGGAATCTTCGACGGCGATTACGTGTTCGTCCGTCGCCAGGCCACCGCCGAGCGGGGCGAGATCGTCGTGGCGATGATCGAGGGCGAGGTGACGTGCAAGCGTTACTACCTCGAGGGCGACAAGATCCGCCTGCAGCCGGGCAACGAGGCCATGCAGCCGATCTACGTCCATCGCGGCGATCATCGCGCCTTCGAGTTGGTCGGCAAGGTGATCGGCGTCTACCGCAGCCTCCACTAGCTTCCCCGCGGTCGCGGCCGCTGTCGCCGCCGTGAGTGCAGGCGAACGGCCGCGGCGAGCCCTGACGAAATATTTCCGCTACAGTGTTGCCCGTGCCGCGGCCGCCCACACCTGGCGCCCTCGCGCCTGGGGACCGCACTCGGCGTCGTCGAGGCGCCGGGCCACTCGCGCTCCTCGGCTGTTTCCTGTTCTCTGCGGGCCTCAACGTCGCCGCGGTGACCACGAGCCTGCTGGTGCTGATCCGCTCGGACGAGCGCGTGGCGTCGGCCCCGGTCGCGCGCAAGCCCGCGTGCGTCAACGGCTACGAGCGCGGCGTCGACCTGCTCGAGAAAGCGCTGTCGGGCGACGAGGACCAGCTCTACGACGGCCTCCTCCACACGATCGTCGACGGCAAGTGCGAGACCGAGGTGATCGTCGCGCTGGTCGACGACAAGGAGCCGATCGAGCCGATGGCCGAGCTCGAGGATCTCGAGCCGCCGGAGCCGAAGAAGAAAGAGCGCGAGAAGAAGAAGAAGGAAGAGGAGAAGCCGCCCGAGCCGCTGCCGGTCGAGGAGCCGAAGCCGGAGGAGAAGAAGAAGGAAGAGGAGAAGCCGCCGGAGGAGGAGCAGCCGAAGGAGAAGATCGACTTCGAGCTGCTGCAGCTCAAGATGGTCGAGCAGCTCGAGGAGAAGGACGAGAAGGAGTCTCCGGACGACGCACACTACCTGTCCAACGTCAACCGCGACGTCACCGAGGAGACCCGCGCCGAGATCACCAACCTGCAGCAGGACGCCGAGCAGGCCAAGGCCTCGCAGCAGGAGCCGAGCAACGAGCCCACCAAGGGCATGGCGGCCGAGGACAAGATCGCCGAGACGCGCGAGCAGAAGAGCCAGCTGGCGCAGGAGGCCCCGAAGGTCCAGCAGAGCCCGGAGACCAAGATCCCGGAGCAGAACGACCCCAAGGCCAAGAGCATGCTGTCGATGCGCGAGCTGGCCCCGCGCGAGCACTCGCCCGAGATGCTCAAGCACGAGGCCACCGCCGACGCCGCTGCGTCCGGCGAGCTCGCGCCCGATCAGAAGGCCGCCGCCGCGGTCATGCAGCGGAACAAACAACAGGCCGGCTCCTCGGATACCAAGTCACCTGTCGTTCGGTTCAGGTTGTCGGCCAACGAGATGAACGCCCTGTTCGGGCGCGACATCGCCGAGAAGAAGGACCTCATCTCCCAGCGCCAGTCGAAGAAGAAGGGCATCTGGGAGGAGGCGCGCGAGCTGTATCAGTCGCCGCTCGAGAACATGGTCCCCGAGGTGCGGCCCGGCAATCAGACCGCCCTGCGCTCGCGCAAGCACCCGTTCGCCCAGTTCATCGCCACGATGCACCGGACGATCCACGACAAGTGGGCGTTCGGCTTCCTCGAGCAGCTCGACACGATGGGCCGCGGCAACGCGCTCAACAAGCCCGACCTGTGGACGCGCGTCGAGATCGTGCTCAACAGCGACGGCTCGCTCGACAAGCTGCGGACCGTCCGCTACTCGGGCAACATGCAGTTCGACGGGGCCGCGCGCGAGGTCGTGCGCAACGCCGGGCCCTACCCGCAGCCGCCGCGGGAGATCTTGAGCGGCAACGGCAAGGTCTACATCCACTGGGCGTTCCACCGCGACGAGCGGGCCTGCGGCACCTTCGGCGCCGAGCCGTTCATCCTCGACAACGCCGGCCAGGGCGAGCGGCCCGATCCGAACCGGGCTGTCCGTCCGGCCAGCTCGGAATCCGAAGCGATGGCGTCGCGCCGGCTCGCGCGGCAGATGGGCCCGGCCGCGCCCGGGCCCGCCGGTCCCGAAGGTCCCTCGGCGCCGGGCGGCCACAACCACGAGCACGGCGAGGGCGACGGCCACAACCACGGCGCACCGCCCGAGCAGGGCAGCGGCGACCAGCCCGACGCCGAGGCCGGACACGCCGCGAACGCCTGGCTCAAGGTGTTCGCCGCCCGCGACGCCGCCAAGCTGGCCGCGCGCGCCAGCCTGCCCTTCGTCATCGGCGACCAGGTCGTCGCTCGCACGCGCGAGGAGCTGCAAGGTGTCCTCCAGGCCATGCTCGACGAGGCCGGCAGCGGCGCGCCCGGAGCCGTCGAGGTGTTCACCGCCTCCGGCCTGCGCAAGCGCTTCGGCAGCGTCCCCGCCGGCGTCCAGGAGGGCCTCGGCCGCAACTACGCCGTCAGCAAGGTCCGCGGCGAGCCCTTCATCCTGATCCTCGAGCGTCGCTTCGGCGACTGGCGCGTCGTCGGCGTGGCTCGCTGACCTCCGCGCGAGCGCGGGGCATTCGCGTGTGCGTGCGGCCAGCGGCCGCTCGCCGCGCGCTTCGCGGGGCGAGCTCGGGCGTACCACAATGGCCGCTCGCTCGTGCCCTGGGGACATGTCCCTTCAGACAGGACGGTCGGTCCGTGAACGTCGTTTGCAGGAACTCGCCAGGCCGGCCCGCGAACGCGGCCCCTGGCGCGCGCACGCGCTGTAGCCCAGAAAAGCCCGCCGGAGAGGCCGCCTGGACAGGCGTGCGAGCCTTCGCTACAAGGGGTGCCCAGTTGGAGCGCCTCGATCATGGCTGACACACACCTCGCTCAGATGTTCTTCGACCGCGCCCGCTCCGAGGGCCAGAGTCCGGGTTATTGCGTCCGCCAGGGCGGTGCATACGTCGACGTGGCCTTCGGCGAGGCCGCCGATCGCGTCGAGGCGATCGCCTCCGGCCTCCTGAAGGGCGGCCACGCGCCCACGCTGGGCACCTGCGTCACGATCATGGCCAACACGCGGCTCGAGTGGGTTTTGGCCGACTGGGCGCTGCTGTCGCTGGGCTATCGCACTGTGCCGATCTACGTCAGCCTGCTGCCGCCCGAGATCGGCTACATCCACGCCGACACCAAGGCCGAGCTGCTGGTGGTCGAGAACAAGGAGATGCTCGACAAGGTGCGCGCGGCCCAGCGCGGCTTCACCTTCTTCGAGGTCGAGTATCCGGCCGACGCGGTCAAGCTGAAGCGCTTCATCGTCATCGACCCGACCGGCATCGCGCCGGCAGCCGACTGGGAGAGCCTGGCCGACGTCGAGGCCCGCGGCCGCGCCGCGCTGGCCGAGACGAAGGGCGAGCGCGACAAGCGGCTGCAGTCGATCCAGCGCTCCGACGTCGCCACGTACACGTACACCTCCGGCACCACCGGCCCGCCGAAGGGCGTCATCCAGACCCACGACAACATGCTGAGCATGCTCGAGAACGTCGAGGAGGTCGGCATGTTCAGCGATCGGGCGCGCGTCGGCGGGGCGTTCCTGTTCTTGCCGCTGGCGCACTCGTTCGGCCGCCTGGTCGAGTTCGGCGGCGCCTTCTTCCGCTGCAAGATCGTCCTGTCGTCGATCGCCACCGTCGCCGAGGACCTCGGCCTGTCGCGCCCCGGCTTCCTGCCGGCGGCCCCGCGGGTGTACGAGCGCGTCTACGGCAAGATCATGACCACCGTCGCCGCCAGCCCGCCGCTGCGGCAGAAGATCTTCCACTGGGCGCTCGGGGTCGGCAAGGCGACCATCCCGTACCGCCAGAAGAACAAGCCGCTGCCGCTGGCGCTCGGCATCAAGTACGGCCTGGCCGACAAGCTGGTGTTCTCGA
Organism: Nannocystis punicea; assembly: GCF_026965555.1. GTDB lineage: Bacteria > Myxococcota_A > Polyangia > Nannocystales > Nannocystaceae > Nannocystis > Nannocystis punicea. Next base: position 11,068,522 of record NZ_CP114040.1, read on the forward strand.
AGCTCAAGGCCAAGCTCGGCATGGACCGCATGCACGTGCTGCTGTCCGGCTCGGCGCCGCTGCCCAAGGAGGTCGGCGAGTTCTTCATCGCCATGGGCCTCAACGTGTGCGAGGCCTACGGCCTGACCGAGACCTGCCCCGGCCTCACCACCAACCGCCCGAACAACTGGAAGATCGGCACCGTCGGCCCGGCCATCAAGGGCGTGTCCCTGCGCCTCGCCGAGGACGGCGAGATCCTCGCCAAGGGCCCCAACGTCGTGTCCGGCTACCTCAACCGGCCCGACGCCACCGCCGAGGCGTGGGACAGCGACGGTTGGTTCCACACCGGCGACATCGGCGAGTTCGACGAGGACATGCACCTGCGGATCACCGACCGCAAGAAGGACCTCATCAAGACCAGCGGCGGCAAGTACGTCGCCCCGCAGAAGATCGAGGCCCTCCTCAAGACCAAGCCGATCCTCAGCGAGGCGGTCGTCATCGGCGACGGTCGCAAGTACTGCGTCGTCCTCGTCACCGTCGACAAGGAGAAGCTCGCCGCCTGGTCGCAGCGCACCGGCAACCCCGCCGACATCAACAGCGACGCCGTCCAGAAAGAGGTCCAGAGCTACCTCGACGACGTCAACCAGGGCCTCGCCTCGTTCGAGTCGATCAAGTACTTCAAGATCGCCCCCGAGGAGTTCACCGTCGACAACGGCATGCTCACCGCGTCCTTCAAGGTCAAGCGCAAGGAGGTCTCCAAGCGCTACAAGGCCCTGATCGACGCGATGTACCCCGCCGGCAAGGACTGAGCGGGTCTGCTCTTCAAGACATGGCGCCGAGGACATGCCCTCGGCGCCATGTTCTTTGGGTCACATCACAGCGGCTTGGTGAACGTCCCCAGGTCGACGTACGCGCGGTCCTTCATGATCACGAACGGCCGCTCCTCGAACTTCAGCTCGCCCTTGCCGTCGTGCTGGACGATCTGCAGCTTGCCCATGCCGTAGCCCATCGGCCCGCGGCTGAAGTAGTGGGCCTCGAGCTTGTACGGGAACGCCTTCGGCTCGCCCTCGATCGTGAAGCACTCCGGCCCGTAGCCGGTCGTCACGTCGGCGTACAGCTCGCCGCCGCTCGGCAGCCGCTTCTGGGCGTAGAAGGCGTGGTCCTTGCGGCCGTCGTGGACGTGGAAGTCGACGTCGTTGGCGTCCGTCTCCCAGTTGATGACGAACCGCGTCGACGGCCCCTTCGGCAGCTGAACGTTGAGGCCGTCGAGGGTGGCCCGCACAGTGAACGCGACCGACGGATCGGCCTTGATCCACGCCGCCGCGATCAGGCCCAGGTCCTCGCGCAAGATCTTGTCGACCCCGGCGAAGCGGCCCCACGGGTATGTCCGCGTCGCCCCGGCCTTGATCGCCTCGAACGCCTCCTTGTGCTTGCCCGCCTTGAGCAGGGCGTACGCGTACAGGCGGTGGCTCGACGGGTGATCGGCGCGCGACTCGACCGCCTTGGCGAAGGTGTCGACCGCCAGCGCCGAGCCGGCCTCGCCGAGCCGCTCGAGCCGCGCGCCGACGTAGCGCCGCAGGTCGGCGCGCGACGGGAACAGGTCGATGACCGAGCCGTAGGCGCGCGCCGCAGTGAGCGGGTCGCCCGCGGTCTCGGCCGCCTCGCCGAGGGCGATCAGCGCCAGCACGTCGCCCGGGTCCTGCTCGTGCCACTCGAGCGCGAGGGCGACGGCCCCGCGCGCGTCGTTCTCCTGCAGCTTCTTCGCCACGTCGAAGAACTTGCCGGTGTACGGGCTGTTCGCGGTGCGCTCGGCCTCCTGCTGCTCGGCCTGCCGCAGCGCCTCCTGCTCGCGCATGCGCGCGTCCACTTCCTGCTCCACGGCCCGCTGCAGCGCCAGATCCTCGGGCGTCGGCGGCGGCGGCGGCGTGTAGTCGGCCGGCACGCCGCCGCCGGGCTCGAGCACGAACGGATACGTGACGGTCACCGACCCGCCGCCCTGCGGCTTGGGGAAGTTCCAGCGGCGCACAGCCTGGGCCATGCAGCTCCCCACCCGGGCGTCGCGCATCGTGCTCTCGGACACCACCGCCGTCGGGACCTTGCCGGTGCCGCCGATGACGAACTGGATCGCCACGCGCCCCTTGGCCCCCGGGTCGCGGGCCAGCGCCTGGTTGTAGCAGTAGCGGATCTCGTTGATGTGGGCGCGGACGATCCGGCGGATGATGTCCTTGTCGAGCGCCCCCTGCACTTCGGCCTTCGCTTGACGCACCGTCGGCACCCGGGTCCCACGCCCGCCGAAGCCCGCGCCCGCGCCCCGTCCATACCCGGAGCCGGTGCCGCCCCCGCCCCCGCGGCCGATCAGCCCCGAGCTGCCGAGGCCGATCGTGCCCTCGCCCGTGCCTCCGCCGCCGCGACCCGTGCCGACGAGCCCGAGCCCGCCGACCCCGTACGACTCGCCGATCTCGGTGCCGGTCAGCCCGCCCCATACGTCGGCGTCGTCGTTGCCGACCGCGAACGCGCCGCCGTACGGGCTGGCCAGGAAATGACCTGACTCTTGGGACATGACCCCGAGGATACCCGCCTGCCGCTGCGCCAGCTCCGGGTCGAAGTTCCGCGCCATCATCGGGATGGCGTCGGGCTGCGGCTCGGCCGGCGCCTTGAACTCCTCGCGCGGCTCGCGTCGCACCAGCGTGCCGGGGTCGGGCAGCTTCGGCGCTGGCGGCGGCGTCTTGCGGTTGTACAGCTCCACTCCGGTCGCGCCCACCGTCAAGATGTCGGCCAGCGCGTTGCGGTCGATGTTGAAGCGCTGATAGTCCCACTCCGACTCGAGCACCAGCAGCGCAGTGAAGTCGCTGAGCACGCGGTACTTGGTCGACAGCTCGACGATCGTCTTCTGCAGCCCAGCCCGCGCCGCGGTCTCGGTCTCCGCCAGGCTCGAGCGCTGCGCCTGCAGCCGCTCGACCTGCGCCCGCACCCACGCCCGCTCGAGCAGCGGCCGCTCGACCGCGGTCGTCGGCACCTCGGCCTCGATGCGATCCTTGCCCTCGATCACCACCCGCATCGCCGCCTCGGCCGGCAGGTCGGCGTAGACCAACATCTCGTCGCCCGGCTGCGCGCCCTCGATCGTGTCCGGCCACACCCACGCCGCCCCCGGCACCGTCACCTTCATCGCCGGCAGCGTCGCGCTGCCGAGCTTGTGCGCGATCGTCTCGAGCGGGAGGCGAGCGTCCATCACCACGCCGTCGCTCGGGAGGTCGGCGGTCGTGAGCACCTTGAGGCCGGTGGTGTCCTGGATCCCGCCGTCCACGATCGCGTCGGCGCGCTCGAACCCGGCGGCCGCGAGCGCCTTGCTCGCGTCGCGCAGGGCCGCGTGCTCGGCCGAACCCGCGGTCGTGATGCCGTCGGAGAACACCAGGAGCCGCCGCGTTCCGCCCGCGTCCGCCGCCAGCGACGCCAGCGCGCCGGCCAGGTCCGAAGCGCCCAGCGCCCGCCGCGACGCGATCCGCTCGAGCTGCGCCTGACCGAACCCGCTGGCCGGCCCGTCGTAGACCGCCTCGGTCGTCTGGTCGAAGCAGACCACGCGCAGCGGGAAGTCATCGCCTGTCTGTTCGCGCATGCTCTTGAGGACATCCGCGAGACGCCGCAGCTGACGGTCGAAGCCGAGCGCCCGCGACGCGCTGGTGTCGAACAGCACCGTCAGCGCGCCGATCGGGACCGCCGGCATGTCGCCCGCCGGGGCCACACGCGCGACCGCCAGGTTGTCGTGACGCAGACCCATCACGGTCGCCGGGCGGTCCGAGCGGACCTCGAGGTCGCGCTCCGGCAGGTACTTCTGCTTCTTGATCTCGATGACGCTGGTCTGGACCGCCGCGCCGCCCAGGTTGGTCGGCGCCGCCGCGTCGCCCGGCTGGCGCAGGATCACGCTGGCGTCGAGCTCGTCGAGCTCGGGTAGCCCGCGCAGCATCAGGCGGTACGGCTCGGCGGAGCTCGCCAGCTCCTGCGAGTACGAGACGATCAGCTCCTTGCGCTCGCGCGGGCCGATCGGGAACACGCGGGCGCTGAACGAGTTGCCGGCCTTGTTCTCGAGCAGCGCCGGGTCTTGCCGCTTGTGCAGGAAGTCCTCGTAGGCGACCCGCGCCGCCTGCCGCTCGACGACCTCGCCCTCTTGCCAGCGGTCGTGGATCTTCATGGCGAAGCGCGAGATCGCGGCTCCGGGCGGCATGTCGATCTCGAAGCGGCCCTCGATCTGGCGGTCGTTCGGGTTCTCGAACACGAGGTGCAGCTCGGTGAACGCCAGCGGCTCCTCGACCACGCCGCGCGCCTTGAAGCTCACCAGCTTGAGCCCGGTCCCGTCCGAGGCCGTCAGCGACACCGGCGCCCGCCGCGTCGCGCCGTCGTCGGTGAGCTTCACCCCCTTGGCCGGCAGCGTCATGGTGCTCGCCGTCGCCTCGACCTTGCCGGGGTTGGCCGTACACGCCAGCGTCAACGCCGCGCCACCGACCACCAGTCCATTTCGACATGTTCCAAACAACATGTCCTTAAATTTCAACGAGGGCGCGGTCGAGCGGGCACGACGGTCGAGGCGTGGCATACTGGCGCCTCAGACAACCTCGAGCGGGCCAGGTTCCGCTCGATCGCAGCCGTCAGAGCGGCGGCAGGTCGACGAGCGCCGCGTGGGCGTCGGCCCACATCTTCATCCCTGCGCCGTCGAGGGAGTAATCGCTCGTCAAGCTCCACGGCCACGCGCCCGCGTAGCCGTTGGCGAGCAGGACGTCGAGCCGGGCGGCCGCCTGGTCCGAGGCGATGAACTCGCCCACCACCATCGGCCGGTCGAGGCCGAGGTCGGCGTATTTCTGCGCCGTCGGCGAGAACTGCACCGTGCCCAGCTCCGGATCGCCGGTCCACATCTGCCCGTCCATCCACGGGTAGTAGTGCGTCTGATAGAAGTCGAGCCCCAGCGGCGGCAGCCCGTGCGCAGCCGCGAACTCGGGCGTCCACACCCGGTACCACTTGAGCGACGCCGAGCCCAGCGTCACGTAGGACGAGGTGTTCACGTGCACCGCGTCGGCGACCGCGGCCGCGAACGCGTAGAAGTCCGCCAGCGGGACGGCATCGGCGCCGCCATCGGGAGACGCGGCCGGCAGGTCGGAGATCGACCACTCCGGCTCGTTCATGATCTCCCACGCCAGGATCGCCGGCTCGTCCGCGAACGCCTGCAGCAGCGGCACGATCACCGCGTCGACCAGCGCGGCTCGCTTGGCCGGGTCTTCGAGCGTATCGCTGCGCCCGCCCGTCTGCACCCCGTTGTTCTGCTGGGACCAGAACATCCAGTGGAAGTCGAGCAGCACCGGCACGAGGTAGATCCCTCGCGCCCGCGCGATCGTCACCGCCACTTGCATGTCCTCGAGGACATGTTCTCCGAGACCTGTGGGCGTGCCGTCGCCGGCGAAGGAAACCCCCGCCCGCCCGTCGGTGAACACGAACCACCGCGCGACGCGGAGCCCGTCGCCCTGCATCGCGTCGAAGTGCGCCCCGACCTCGGCCTGCTTGGTGTGCACGCCGTAGGTGCCCCAGTTGTTGCCGCCGAAGTCGCCGCCGTAGTTCAGCCACGGGTAGTTGGCGCCGAGCAAGAAGTAGTCACCATCGCCGACCGGGATCGTGCTGCCAGGAGGTACCTCCTGCCCGCCCGTCGTCTCGCTGCTCGAGCCGGTCGAAGGCGCCTGTGTCGTGCTCGTCGCGGTGGTGCTCGTGCCCGTGCTGCTCTCCCCCCCGGTCGTCGGCAGCGTCGTCGTCGTCGTCGTGCTCGTCGTGCCCGCCGTCGTCATCGCCGAGGTCGTGCCGACGAAGCTGTCGGAGGTGCTCTCGAGGCCATCGACCGGTCGGCACGCGACCCCGAGCAGCCCGCAGACCAGAACGCGTCGATGCATCCCCCTCACGATAGCGGCGAGCGCCGCGGAGCGCATGCAGCCACAAATGGCCGAGGGGCCGCCCGGCAAGCCGGACAGCCCCTCGCGTTGCAGCTCGCGTGGAGCTCAGCCGCCGGTGAGAGAGCCGGTGACGGAGACAGCCGCGTCGAGCTGGGTCTTCAGCTTGCCAGCCGACTCGGTGATCAGGTTGCCCGCCTGCGGGAGCAGCTTGATGGCACAAGCCGCGCCGATCGAGGCCTTGAGGTCGCCCGAGGCCTTGAGCTCGCCCGCCGCGCCGTTGACCGCAGCGACGCCGGCGCCGCCGAGCTTGGCGGTGACGTCGATCAGGCCCTGGGCGCGCTTGACGGCGGCCAGCAGCGCCGCGTAGCGGAGCTTGAAGTTGCTGATGAAGGCCTTGAACTCGACCTGGCCGTTCGCGTCGATACCGGCGGCGAACCGGAACTGGACGTCGAGCGAGGGCGGGTAGCACTGGACGCTCGCCTCGGCCTTGGCCTCGACGGTCGCCTCGCACTCGGCCGAGACCTCCGGCGGGGTCGCCTTGCCGTCGCAGCCGCCCTTGCACTCGACCTTCGCGTCGGCGGTGGCCGAGCAGCGGACCTCGGCGCCAGCCTGGCAGTCGAGCTCGCCCGGGTCGTACTCGCAGGTGCCGGTGCAGCTGCCGTTGCAGCTGCCGCCAGCGCTCAGTTCGCACTGGCCCTGGCACATGCCGTCGCAACGACCCTCGAAGTCCATGCCGTTGCACTGACCGCGGCAGGTGCCGTCGCACGCGGCCGCCGCCGTCAGGTCGCAGCCACCCGTGCAGCTGCCCGAGCACTTGAAGTCCGGCGCAGTGCCCTTGCAGGTCAGACCACCGGCGGCGCGGCAGTCAGCCTGCGCGTTGACGTCGACCTCGCAGGCGCCCGAGCAAGAGACCTCGACGCTGCCCGGCTTGGCCATCACGTCGCACTCGGCGGCCGCCTTCGCGGTCACGTCGAGCGACGCCTCGCAGCGCGCCGGCTCGGCCTTGATCTCGATACCGCCGTCGATGAACGCGCTCACCTTGGCGTCGAACGCGGCCTTGAAGTCCGCGGCTGCTTCGACCCCGACGAGCGCGTAGAGCCCCTTGAGCTCGGCCTCGATGTCGAGGGCGGTCGCATTGATGGCGCCCGACACGTCGAGCGTGGCGCTGAAGAACGCGTCGACCTCGGCGATGCCCGACACCGCGAACTTGCCGTTGAGGAACGCCTCCTCGTCGCACGTGAGGCCGCACTGCTCTGCGAGGTCGCCCGGATCGCAGCCCTGCGTTGCCGTGAGCGACAGACCCGCGATGAGGCCGCCGGCGATCAACCCAAAGGATCCCATTCGATTCGTGATCATGATCTTGACTTGCTCCTTACCAAGCTCTGCGAAGAACTCGTCGGTGGTTTCCACGGAATTCTCGCCGCATGGGCGCGGGTGCAGACACACCCGCGTCAGACGGTCGAGATGGTCCCATGACCGAAGGACCCTGCAAAGCCCTTTAAAAGGGAACGAGCCCGGGCGCAGCAACATGGGCACTGCGCCGGGCTCGTCACGAACTGCAACCCAACCACCCAGGGGGAGGTTAGCTTTGCAAGGTTCGCTCGCGAAGACAGGACCAGACATGGAAGCCGATGGTGCCCTTGGACAGCGCGACCGCGCAAATCTTCAGCCGGGCGGCGCGTGTTTACCATGCCCCAAGCCGCGCGCCAGTTTGTTCGCGCGCGAAACCGACGCAGCGCCGATCTTCTGTATCAGGGGTCGTCGTCGGGGGTGCGCTCGAAGTCGACGATGACCGGGCAGTGGTCGCTCAGATCGGCGTAGTCGCGCTCCGGATGGGTCGGGGTCGAGCGGAACGGCCGACAGGCATGACGCGCGCAGTGTAGGAGCGGCTCGGCGTGTACCTTCGTGACCTCGGCCGCGAGGAGCCCGCGGACCCACACCAGGTCGAGGAGGGATGGTTCGTGCCAGGCATCTCGCCGCGCGCCGTCCCAGTAGGCCGAGCAGCCTGAACTGTTGACCACTCGCTGCAGACCCACTTTACCGAGGCGCGCATCGAGTGCTTGCAATTCTTCGTCGGGCATCCCCCGGGAAGGTCCGGTCGCGTTGAAGTCGCCGAGGACGATGACATCGTCGTCATCTCGCGCGATCTCCTCGACGATCTCGGCCAGCACCTCCCACTGCGAGCGACGCAGCGCGTAGCCCTCGTCGCGCGCCTTGAGGTGGACCACCAGCACGTGGAAGTCGGGCCCGCCGCCGCGCGCGCGCAAGTAGCCCGAAAGGCCAGGTCGCACCGGCCCGCCCATCGCCAGCCGCGCGTGCTCTCGCGGCGCGCCGATCAGCTCGAGCGCGGCCGGATCGTAGAGGAAGCCCAGCCGCTGTCCGCCGCGCCCGCCTGCCTCCGAGAGCACCAGCTCCCAGCCCGGCATCGACTGCTTCAGTCGCTCCGCGTCGTGGATCTCCTGCACCGCGATCACGTCGGCCGCGAGCTCGGGCAAGCGGGCGGACAGGCGCGCGAGGTCTTGCCCCTCGGCGGGGAAGTTGCGCAGGTTCCACGTCGCCACCCGCAGCTGCTCCGTCGACTTGCCCGGCGCGGCGCCCTCCCCGGGCAAACCCCACCAGCGGCGCAGGTGCTCACCCGCGAGCGACCACGTCAACACCAGCGCGAGCACCAGCGCGAGGCCGAGCCAGCGCGGCCGTCGTCTCCGCCGTCGCGTCACGTCAGGCCTCGAACTCGTACTCGGTGAACCCGAGCTCGAAGGTGCAGGCCAGCGCCGGAGCGATCGCCGTCGGCGGAGCGGCCGCGTGCTGCACCACGTACGGACCGGCGAGGCGGACCACCGCGTCGGGCGCGTGCGCAAGACCTGTCCCGAAGGTCAGGCGCCTGCCGCCGCCGGGCGCGTCGACCTGCGCGAGCAGCTGCAGCGCCGTCGCCTCCTCGGGGCCCTGGGCGTAAACGTCGCAGCCGGCCGCGTCGGCGGCGGTCTGCTCGACCTCGACCTCGACGCGCATCGACCAACCCCGCCGCGTCGCTCTGCGCTGGAGATCGGCGAGCAGATCGGCGGCGGCGAACTCGTGGATATCGTCGTCGTCGAGCGCCCCGGGCTGCGCGACCGGCAGCGCGACGGTGTAGACCGGGCAGAACACCGCGCCCCCGTTCGGATCGCCGACGCCGAACACGCAGCGCAGCGCGATCAGGCCGGGGGCGGTACATGCATGTTCGGACATGTCCCTCGGGACACCGTCATCGCGCCGGGCGGCGACCAGACGCAGGCGCATGGGACATGTCCGAAAGGACTGCTAGCCCTCGCCGCGCATCATCGGCCGCTTGCGCTGGCGACGCTTCCGGCGGCGCTCGGCCTCACGGAGCTTGCGCTTCATCTTCACGCTCGGCTTCTCGTAGTGGCGGCGGCGCTTGATCTCGCGGAGCACGCCCTCGCTGGCCATCAGGCGGCGGAGCTTGCGGATCGCCCGCTCGACGCCGCGCTCGTCGACCTTGACCTCCAGCGGGCGGCCCGTCACCGGCCGATGATCGTTCACGGTGGTGGCGGGGTTCGGGAGCGGCTCGCGGCGCTGGTTGTAGTCGGAGAACTCTTCGTCGGTTTGGCGGGCCATGGTTGGAAGGCCGCAATGGATAGGAGATCCCGCGGCGGCGGTCAAGCGGCCCGCCTGGCCGAGGTTCACACGCCGGCGACGCCACCGGCGGCCAAGCGGCCGCCGTCGACGGCGATGACCTGGCCGCTGACGAACGAACTGCGGGCCAGGAACAGCACGGTCTCGGCCACGTCCTCCGGCGTGCCGATCCGCCGGAGCGGGATCGCGCGCAGAATCCGCGCGCGGATCTCCGACCCTTCGGCGAACCGCGGATCTTCTTCAGGCCAGGCGACGGTGCCGGGCGCCACGCCATTGACCCGCACCGCCGGCGCCAGCTCGACGGCCAGCGCCTTCGTCGCCATCAGCAGCCCCGCCTTCGCGGTGCAATGATCGAGATAACCCCGCCACGGCTGCAGCGCCGCGACGTCGAGGATGTTGACCACCGACCCGCGCGCCGCGACGAGCGCCGGCACCAGCGCCCGCGTGAGCGACACCGGCGCCACCAGGTTCACCTCCAGCACGCGCCGCAGATCGTCGTCGCCACGCGCCGTGAACTCACCCCGCTCGAAGGACGCCGCGCTGTTCACGAGCAGGTCGAGTCGACCGCCGGCCGGCCCCGACGCATCGACGACCTGCTTCGCCAGGGAGGCTCGCGCCGCCTCCGCCGCGAGATCGGCCTGAATCGTGCCGACACACCCCGCGCCCAGCGCCGTCGCCAATTCCCTCGCCGCAGCCTCGCTGCGGTAATAGTGCAACCAGACGCGATAACCCGCGCCCGCGAGCGCGGTGGTGATCGCCCGGCCGACTCGCACGGCCCCGCCCGTGACCAGCGCGATTGGCGCCGAATGCTCGGAGAGCTCCATCGGGGACAGAGCCTACCGATCTCACGCGCAGACGCCACCCTCAGACTCTCTCGCAATATTGACTGTTACGATAGGTCACGCGTAGGATTTAATCATGTCGGGGTCGGAACGGACGCTCAGTTTGAAGGACATGCTGGCCGGAAGCGGCTGCACTCCGCGGACAGTGCGGTTTTATGAGCGTGAGGGGTTGCTGCGGGCCACGCGGACGCGCGGGGGGCACCGCGCGTTTTCGCCCGAGGAGCTCGACCGTCTCAACTTCATCGTCGCGCTGCGGGAGGCAGGCTGGTCGCTCGAGGAGATCGCCGAGCTCCTCGCCGTCCGCGGGACCGCCGCCAGCGATCGTGAGGCGTGCCGGCGGATCGACCAGACCTTGCACGCGCGACTCGGCGAGCTCGAGCGCAAGCTCGACCTGTTGACGCGGCTGCGCAGCGACCTCGAGGGCACCCGCAAGGCGCTCGCAGTGTGCAGCGAGTGCACCCAGGAGTCTCCCGATCGGGCGCGCTGCCTCGGCTGCACGCGGCTGCCTGAGCCGGCCGAGTTACCGCGAGGGTTCCGGCTGACCTGGCGGATCGACGGCTAGCGCACGTGCTTCGACCGCGCGGACCGGGTATATCGGGCCGTGGCCTCTTCCAAGCGCGCTGAACAAGAGCCCGCGATCGACCGCCGGATCGCCCTCGAGCAGGCGATCACGGCGCTCCTCGAGGCCTGCGGGCTCGATCTGCGGCACAAGGACTTCACGAGCACGCCGAGTCGAGTCGCGCGCGTCTGGTCGCAGGAGTTCCTGTCGGGCTTCGACATGGACCCGGCCAAGATCCTCGGCGACCCGGTCGAGGGCGAGGGTGAATCGGCGCTCGTCGTGGTGCGGGGGATCCCCTTCCACGGCCTCTGCCCGCACCACTTGCTCCCCTACACCGGCACCGCCACCGTCGCCTATCTGCCCGACACCAAGCTGGCCGGCTTCGGGCGCCTCGCCGATCTCGTCGCCTGCTTCACGCGCCGCCTCACCCTGCAGGAGCGCGCCTGCAACGACGTCGTCGACGCGCTGGTCGAGCACCTCGGCGCGCGCGGGGCCGGCTGCGTCATGCGTGGGCGACACACCTGCCTCAGCATCCCGGACAACAAGCACGGCGCCGAGGTCGTGACCAGCTCGGTGCGCGGCGAGCTGTCGGCCAGGCCTGACCTGCAGGCCCAGCTGTTCGCGTGACCGGTCTCCGCCTCTATCTCGTTCGCCACGGCGAGCCTGTCGATTCGGACATGTTCATCGGGCACGCCGACGTCGGTCTGTCGGCGCGAGGCCTCCGGCAGGCCGAGGCAGCCGCGCGAGCCCTGGCCGACGTGCCGCTGGCCGCGATCTACAGCTCCGACCTCGAGCGGGCCACGATCGGCGCCGCGCGGATCGCCGCACTCGGACCTGAGCGTCCTGCGCCGGTGGCCCTGCCGGCGCTCCGCGAGATGAACCTCGGCGTGCTCGAGCGCGTGGCCTTCCGCGAAGGCCGCGCACGTGTGCCCGAGCTCGCCGGCATCGGCTACGACGACCTCCTCGATCATCGCTTCCCTGGCGGGGAGAGCGTACGCGACCTCGCCGATCGGGTGGTCCCCTGCATCACGGCGCTCGTGGCTCGCCATCTGCGCGGCCCGGACCAGCCTCGCCGCAGCCCGGCCCCGGCGGTCGCGATCGTCGCCCACAACACCGTCAACCGCCTGGTGTTGGCCAGCGCGGCGGGCCTCGGGCCGGCCGGGTACACGCGCTTCGAACAGGCCCACGGGTCGCTCAGCCGGGTCGACTTTCCTGACACCTGGAGCGCAGCGGACCCATGGGCGGCGACGCGGATCGGGCTCGTCAATTGGCTGCCCGAGACGAGCGAAACGAGCAGCGGAAGTCGCTAGAGCAATTCCTGCGCGTTTGTGCCCCAAGCGGCCTGCTGGCCCGCGGACTGGTGGCGGCCGGCAGCACGCGGGGTATAAAGCAGCGTCGCCCATGCTCACGGCCAGGTCCACACCGCTGCCCGAAGTTCTGGCGGCGTTGCCGATCTTCCCGCTGCCGAACGTCGTCCTCCTGCCGGGCATGGTGCTGCCGCTCAACGTGTTCGAGCCGCGCTACCTGCAGCTCGTGGACCACGCGCTGAATGAAGGCCAGCACATCGGCGTGCCGCTGCTGCGGCCGCGCGGCGAACGGACCGCGGAGCGGCGACCCGCCTTCGAACCGGTGTTCGGGCTCGGCAAGCTGGTGTTTCACCTGCGCCTGCCCGACGGTCGGCGACTGATCCGCCTCGAGGGCCTCGGGCGCGTGCAGCTGGTGCGCGAGCTGCCGATGACCAACCTCTTCCGCCAGGTCGAGGTCGCGGCGCTGCCGGAGCCGCCGGTGTTCGACAAGTCGTCGCTGCTGCTGCTGCGCTCGCAGATCGAGCGGCTGGCGCGGCTGTCGGGCGACGACGGCGACGCGCTCGGCTCGCTGCTCGCCCTGCCCGACCCGCGGATCCTCCTCTACGCGCTCACCGCCTTCCTCCCCAGCCTCGAGCTGCTGGGCGGCCACGACGTCGCCTCCGCCGCCGCCCGCCGCGAGCTCGTCGACCTGCAGCAGCAGAGCCTGGCCGCCGAGACGCCCGAGGACCGCCTCGGCTTCCTCGTCGACCGCACCGCGACGCTCCTCCGCCGCCTCGGCGACGGCACCGAGGCCTCGATCCTGCTCAATTAAGAGTTCGAAGGGACATGTCCGATACGACATGTCCCTTCTATTCTGCCCCAAGGGACAGCCGCTCAGGTCACCGTGCGCAGCAGGCTGCTGCGCTTGGGCCCGGTCGCGCTGAGCTTGCTGAGGGCCAGGGCGGCGCGGGCGGCCACGCTGGTGAAGGCCTTGGCCTGCTCGCTGTCGGGCGCGCCCTCGACGACGGGGACGCCGGACTCGCCGCCGTAGGACACCTTGTTGTCGATGGGGACCTGGCCGAGCAGCTCGACGCCGAGCTCGCGGGCCAGGGCCGCGCCGCCGCCGCTGGCGAAGATGGCGTCGTGGTGGCCGCAGGACGGGCACACGTAGTAGCTCATGTTCTCGACCACGCCGACGACGGGGACCTCGAGCTTGTTGAACATGTTGACCGCGCGGCGGACGTCGATGAGCGCGACCTCCTGCGGCGTGGTGACCATGATCGAGCCGGTGATCGGGATCAGCTGGGCGAGCGAGAGCTGGGCGTCACCTGTCCCCGGGGGCAGGTCGACGATCAGGTAGTCGATGTCGCCCCAGTCCACGTCCTCGAGGAACTGCTTGAGCAGCTTGTGGATCATCGGCCCGCGCCAGACCACGGCGTTGCCGGGCTCGACGAAGAAGGCGACGCTCATCACCGGGATGCCGCGGTAGAGCGCGGGGCTGATGCGGTCGCCGGCGAGGGTGGTCGACGTCTCGCGCTCGGGGGTGCCGAGCATCTTCGGCACGCTGGGCCCGTAGATGTCGGCGTCGAGGAGCGCCACCTTGGCGCCGAGGCGGTGCAGCGCAGTCGCCACGTTGACGCTGACGGTGCTCTTGCCGACGCCGCCCTTGCCGGCCGCGACCGCGAGGATGTTCTTGACCGTGGGCAGGCGGTTCAGGTCCTGGCGCGCCGGCTTCTGCGGCACCTTGAGGCCCCACTCGATCGTGCCGCGGAGGTTGCGAGCGGCGAGCGCCGCGCGCACCGACGCCTCGAGGGCGTCGCGCAGCGGGAAGCCCGGCGAGATCAGGTCGATTCTGAACGTGGCCTCGCCCGCGGCGTCGATGCGGACGTCCGAGACCTGGTCGGCGACGATCTCGCGGCCGGTCGCCGGGTCCTTCACGCCCGACAGCGCGGCCAGCACTTGCTCCACGGTGACGCTCATGCCTTCTTCTCCTCCGCCGCCGTCGCGTCGGGGACCTCATGCCCCTCGAGCGCGGACAGGTCGAGCAGGTTGTCCTTGGGCAGGCGGTGGCGCCGCAGCGCCTCGCCTGGTTCGCCGGCGAGCACGTGCTCGCGCATGAGCGCGTCCGCCGTCGCCACGTCCATGCGCCCGTAGTACGTCGCGCCGCCCTCGTCGTCGACGACCAGCACGGTGACCCCTGACTCACACGGACCGAGGCACGTGCAACCCATCACGCGCAGCCGAGTCTTGAGACCGAGCTCGACGCGGAGCTGCTTGAGGCGGTCGAGCACGTCTTTGCTGCCACGACGCATGCAGCTGCCCTGGATCGCGTCCGGGTCGCGCAAGTTCTGGCAGACGAACACGAGCGAAGGCTGCTTCATGGCGCGGCGCTCACCTGTAGCACGGGGACTTTGCCTGGCCGTCGCGCCGGCTTACAATATCGGCGGAGCCAACGCACAGGTTATGGCAGTCCTCGACATCGTCAAGTATCCCGACCAGCGGCTGCGCGAAGCGACGTTCGACGTCGGCGAGATCACCGACGACATCCGTCAACTCGTACGCGACCTGATCGACACGATGTACTCGCTCAACGCCGCCGGCATCGCCGCCATCCAGGTCGGGCGGCTCGAGCGGATCTTCGTGCTCGACGGCAAGGTCCCCGCCGGCGGCGACGACAACAGCCCCCCGCTCGTCTTCATCAACCCCGAGTTGGTCGAGACCGGCAAGGGCCTCGCGGTCGCCGAAGAGGGCTGCCTCAGCTTCCCGGGCGTCTACGTCGACATCAAGCGCCCGCGCTGGGCCAAGGTCCGCGCCCGCGACGTCGACGGCAACACCGTCGAGGTCGACGGCGACGGCCTCCTCGGCCGCGCCCTGCAGCACGAGCACGACCACCTCACCGGCAAGCTGATGATCGACCTCGTCGGCACGATCAAGAAAGAAGTCATCAAGCGCAAGATGAAGCGCTGGCACGCCGAGCACGACGGCGAGAAGCCCGCCGCCACCCCGAGCTTGCCCGAGCTCGTCTAGCCGCGAGCCGCACTGGCCCCGAGGACGAGGCGAGGCCGCCCGGAGACCCGGGCGGCCGATGATTTTTGTCGAGGACGACGAGGCCGCCGCTTGGGCCGCCGATGAGGTTCCGGCGACCGCCCGCGCAGCTGCGACCCGGACGGGACGCTCGCAGCGCCACCGCGGCGGTCCGGGCGACCGGCCGCGAAAGTCGAGCCCGCCTGGACTCGAGCGACGCGGACGCCGCCGCGGCCCGCTACACCAGCGCCGGCACGGGGGCCGCGTCGGCCTCGTCCTTCTGCGCCGCGACGACCGTCAGCGCAGTCATGTGGACGATGTTGTCGACCGAGCAGTCGCGCTCGAGCACCGTCACCGGGCGGGCCATGCCGAGCAGCACCGGGCCGACCGCCGGCACCCCGCCGAGCTCGCGCATCAGCTTGTAGGCGACGTTGCCGGCCTCGAGGTTGGGGAAGATGAGCACGTTGGCGGGGCCGGTCAGCTGGGTCGACGGGAAGATGCTCTGCATCAGCGCGTAGTCGACGGCGACGTTGGCCTGCATCTCGCCCTCGACCTCGAGGTCGGGGCGGCGGCGGCGGAGCAGCGCCGTCGCGTCGGCGACCATGGTCGAGCGGGCGTCGCGGACCGAGCCGAAGTTGCTGAAGCTGAGCATCGCCACCCGCGGGGTCACGCCGAACGTGCGCGCCGCCTCGGCCACCATCTCGGCGACGTCGGCCAGAGTGGTCGCGTCGAAGTCGAGGTTCACGGTGGTGTCGCCGAAGAACAGCATGCCGCCCTTGTGGAGCATGAGGTACATGCCGCAGATCTTCCGCGCCCCGGGGCGGATGCCGATGATCTGCAGGGCCGGGCGGATGGTGTCGGAGTACGAGAAGTTGAGGCCGGTGACGATGCCGTCGACGCGGCGCTCGGCGACCATCATCATCCCGAAGTGGTTGCGCTCGCGCATGAGGAGGCGCGACAGCTCGGTGGTGACGCCCTTGCGCTCGCGGCGGCGGTGCAGCAGCTCGGCGTAGGCCGCCGCGTCGGCGTCCTCGCGCGGGTCGACGATCTCGTAGCTGCCCTCGACCAGGTCGATGTCCTGCTCGCGGATGAGCTGATGGATCCGCTGAGGATCGCCCAGCAGGATCGGGCGGGCGATCTGCTCCTCGGTGATGATCGACGCGGCCTTGAGGATCCGCGGGTCATCGCCCTCCGGGAACACGATCTTCTTCGGCCCGCTGGCGGCCATCCGCACGAACTTGCGCATCACCGCGGTCGAGCCGCCGAGCAGGCCCTGCAGGCGCTCGACGTAGGCGTCGAGCTCGAGCTGGACCTGCGCCACCCCGGTCTCCATCGCCGCCTTCGCCACCGCCGGCGCGACCCAGTGGAGCACGCGCGGGTCGAACGGCTTGGGGATGATGTACTCGGGCCCGAAGTGGAACTCCTCGCCGTAGGCGGCGGCGACCACCTGCGGCACGTCCTTGCGCGCCAGCTCGGCCAGCGCCTGGGCGGCCGCCACCTTCATCGCCTCGTTGATCTGCGTCGCCCGTACGTCGAGCGCCCCGCGGAAGATGAACGGGAAGCCGAGGACGTTGTTGACCTGGTTGTTGTAGTCGCTGCGCCCGGTCGCCACGATCGCGTCGGGGCGGGTCTCCTTGGCCGTCGGGTAGTCGATCTCCGGGTCGGGGTTGGCCAGGGCGAAGATGATCGGCCGCGGCGCCATCGTCTGCAGCATCTCCGGCGTCACCAGGCCGGCGCGCGACAGCCCGAGCAGCAGATCGGCGCCGACCAGCGCGTCGGCCAGGGTCACCGCGTCCGTCTCGCGCACGAACTCGAGCTTCGGGTCGCCGGCCTCGAGCTTGCGCTTGTGCGACAGCACGCCCTTCGAGTCGCACATGACGATGTTCTCGAGCTTGACCCCGAGGCTGACGTAGAACTTGGCGCAGGCGATCGCCGAGGCCCCCGCGCCGCTGACGACCACCTTGAGCTCGGCGAGCGACTTCTTCTGGATCACGACCGCGTTGAGCAGCGCCGCGCCGCTGATGATCGCGGTGCCGTGCTGGTCGTCGTGGAACACCGGGATGTTCATGCGCTGCTTGAGCTTCTCCTCGATGTAGAAGCACTCGGGCGCCTTGATGTCCTCGAGGTTGATGCCGCCGAAGGTCGGCTCGAGCGCCGCGACACACTCGATGAACTGGTCGGGGCTGGTGGCCTTGACCTCGAGGTCGAACACGTCGATGTCGGCGAACTTCTTGAAGAGGACGCCCTTGCCCTCCATCACCGGCTTGCTCGCCAGCGGGCCGATGTCGCCGAGGCCGAGCACGGCGGTGCCGTCGGAGATGACCGCCACCAGGTTGCCGCGCGCCGTGTACTTGTAGACCTCGGCGGGGTCCTTGAAGATCTCCATGCACGGCTCGGCGACCCCCGGCGAGTACGCGAGCGACAGGTCGCGCTGGGTCGTGAGCGGCTTGGTCGGGACGACCTGGATCTTGCCGGGGCGGCCCTTCGCGTGGAACTCGAGGGCGTCCTTGCCGCGATTGGAACGGGGGTTCGACATAGGGCCTGCAAGATACTCGCAGCGGCCCACGTCGTCACGTTCCCGGCGCGCATGCCGGCGCGCAGGCCGGTTCACGGGCGCGCGCAGGCACCTACGCGCGCCGGTCGAGGCCGGCGCTGGCTAGCGGTCGAGCAGCTTGTGCACCTGCGTCCGCTCCCACAGCACGGCCTCGGCGTAGCGGTCGAAGAGCGCCTCTGCGCGGCGGAACTCGGGCGTGTGATAGACCCGCCGGCCGTCGACGATGGGCATGTCGTGCACCTCGTGAAGCATCTCATGGTAGATGATCCACTCGACGAAGAAGCGCGGGACGTCGGCGGCGTCGAGCACGGGGTGCACGCGGATGAGCTGCTCCTCGACCGAGTAGCTGCCGAGCTTGATGGACTCGCGCCCGGGCTTGCGGCGGGTCCGCGGGCCCCAGGTGATCTTGGCCTGGATGCCGCCGGCGAAGTAGCGCGCGTTGAGGTCGTCGAACAGCTCCTGCAGGTTGAAGTGCGCGCCCTGGGTGTCGAGCTGCTGCGCCCGCGGCCGCTCGGCGTCGCGGATCAGGTGCTCGTTGCCGTCGATGTAGCGGCGCAGCAACGCTCCCGCGTCGCGATCCTGCGACTGCGCGTAACGGGCCACCGCGCGCAGCACCGCCGGCGGAGCGGCCGCGAACATTCGGTGCATGCGCAAGGTGTAGACGCCCTGCCCGCGCTTGACCGACAGCATCGTGTGGACGTTGTCGGTGAAGATGATGCGCGCCCGATGGCCCGCCTTCAGGTAGGCCGACAGCCGGCGCTGCAGCCACTGGCGCAGCGCGTCCTCGGTGGCCGGGTCGAGCTCGCCGGCCGCCGCGCGCTCCGCCGCCGCCGTCAGCGCCTCCTCGAGGTCCTCGCCGAACTCGCCGCCGACGTCGACATCGACGTCGACATCGACATCGTCCTCGTAGTCCGCGGCTGCGTCGCCGGCGCCGCGCGCGGTCGGCTCGGGGGCGTCGGCCTCCGCCGGAGACTCGGCGTCGACGAGGCGGAGCGCGGGGGCGTTGGCGGAGCGGTGGGACTTCATCGCGGCAGAGCGCCCTGCAGGCGCTTGACGACCACGCAGGTCGGATGCGGTCGAGTCTCTCGGGGCGAGCGGCATCATAGGCATCGGTGTCGAGGTTACGAGTTCGCGGTGATCTCGATGGGATCAACGAGCTCGGATGTAGGATATCCGCCTACGCAACGGCGTCGAATTCGTGGGGTATCGGCCCCGGCTCGCCGGTCGCGGCGCGAAATTTGATCTGCTCTGCGCGATCTGGAAGACGCCCCGCCGCGGGGCAGTACACTGCCGGCGCATGCACCTGCGCGTCCTGCTCTTCGCGGGCCTCCGCGAGCGCCTCCGCCGCGACAGCGTCGACGTCGAGCTGCCCGCCGGGGCGCGCGTCCGCGACCTGCTCGCCGCCCTCGCCCGCGACTGGCCTGATCTTTCGGCCAGCCTCTCGGTCTGCCGCGTCGCCGTCGACCACGAGTTCGTCGCCGCCGACCACGTCATCGCCGAGGGCAGCGAGGTCGCGGTCATCCCCCCGGTCAGCGGCGGCCACGACGGGCCCGCCGCCTCTCCGTTGGCCGCCTATCAATTGATCAAGGACCGGCCGCTCTCGCTGCCCGACGTCGTCGGCGCCGTCGCGCACGCCGGCGCCGGCGGCCTCGACATCTTCGTCGGCAACGTCCGCGACAAGAGCCGCGGCCACGACATCGCCCGCCTCGAGTACGAGGCCTACGAGCCGATGGCGCTGCGGGTGATGCAGCAGATCGGCGCCGCGATCGAGGCCGAGATCCCGGGCGTGCGGGTGGCGATCCACCACCGCCTCGGGCGGCTGCAGATCGGCGACAGCGCGGTGATCGTGGCCGCCTCGGCGCCTCACCGCGCCGAGGCGTTCGCGGCCTGCCGCGCGGCCATCGAGAAGCTCAAGCAGGACGTGCCGATCTGGAAGCGAGAGGTCGCCACCGACGGCCAGGCGTGGGTCGTGCAGGGGCCGTGACTCTTTGTTACTTCGGGACATGCCCTGAGCGACATGTCTGAAGAGACAGTCATTACCTCGGCCGGCGCTCGCGGCTGACCTCGCGGCTCGCTCCGCCACGTGCCCTCGCGTGGGGTCCCGACGCGACGGCCGGTCGCGGGGAAGCAGCGGCGGCGCCGGCGTCCGCCCTGCCGCCCGCTCGACCCGCGGGAACGGGGTCCGTCGGCGAACACGACGCCCGGCCGCTGGGGTACTCTCGCCGGGCCCATGGCCCGCTACGCCCCGCTCTTCCTCCTCTTCTTCCTGTCAGGCATCAGCGGCCTCATCTACGAGTCGATCTGGTCGCGCTACATCAAGCAGTTCGTCGGCAGCGCCGCCACCGCCCAGGTCCTCGTCCTCAGCCTGTTCATGGGCGGCATGGCGCTCGGCTCGCTGCTGGCCTCGCGCAAGCTCGCCAGCGTGCGCGCGCCGGTGCGGGTGTACGGCCTGATCGAGGGCGGCATCGGCCTGTACGCGCTGGCGTTCCCGTGGCTCAGCGAGCTGGCGATGCGCGTGTGTTACGACCACGTGTTCCCGCAGCTGGGCGGCGGCCTCGGCGTCGAAGTGATCAAGTGGAGCGTCGCCGGCCTGCTGATCCTCCCGCCGTGCGTGCTGCTGGGCATGACCTTCCCGCTGATGAGCGCCGGCATCCTCCGCCGCGACCCCGAGCGCTCGGGCGAGATCCTCAGCTTCCTCTACTTCACCAACAGCATCGGCGCGGCGCTCGGCGCCCTGCTGTCGGGCTTCGTCCTGGTCGCCAACTTCGGCCTGCCGGGCACGCTCGCCTGCGCCGCCGCGCTCAACATCGTCATCGCCGCGATCGCCTTCGCCCACCGCCGCCAGCACGCGCCGATCACCGAGGACACCGCAGTGTCGGCCGGCACCGACGACCTCGTCCGGCTGCTCCTCCTCGTGGCCTTCGGGACCGGCCTGTCCTCCTTCATGTACGAGATCGGGTGGATCCGCCTGCTGTCGATGATCGTCGGCAGCGCGACCCACTCGTTCGAGGTCATGCTGTCGGCGTTCGTGTTCGGCCTGGCGATCGGCGGCCTGTGGGTGCGCAAGCGGATGGACAAGTTCAAGCGGCCCGAGCTGGTGCTCGGCATCGTCCAGCTGATCATGGGCGTGGCCGCGATCGCGACCTTGCCGGCCTATCAGTGGGCGGTCGAGGCGATCGGCTGGCTGCTGGTCGACTCGCAGGGCGCCCGCACCGAGGCGCTGTGGCAGCAGTTCAACGTGCTCCGCTACCTGCTGTGCCTGCTCATCATGTTCCCGGCGACCTTCTGCGCCGGCATGACCTTGCCGCTCATCACCCACGTGCTGCTGCGGCGCGGCCAGCCCGAGGGCGTCATCGGCCGCGTCTACGGCTTCAACACCTTCGGCGCGATCGCCGGCGCGGTGCTCGCCGGCCTCGTCCTCATGCCGCTCATCGGCCTTCAGCGCGTCATCGTCCTCGGCGCCGCCGTCGACGTCGCCCTCGGCCTCGCGCTCGTGTTCGGCGACGCCCGCCGGGCCAAGAACCCCGCCAAGATCCGCAGCTTCGGCCGGCTCGCCGCCGGCAGCTCGTTCCTCACCCTCGCGTTCGGCCTGTTCGTCGTCAAGATCGACCCGATGGTCCTGTCGGCCACCGTGTTCCGCAACGGCCGCACCCGCCTGCCCGAGGGCTTCGAGCTGCTGTCCTACGTCGACGGTCGCACCGCCTCGGTCTCGGTCATCCGCCTCACCGACGAACGCGAGTACCGCGTCATCTACACCAACGGCAAGCCCGACGCCTCGGTGGTGCTGAACCGCTACCCGAAGGACCGCGACCCCGAGCTCGGCCCCGACTTCGCCGGCGACGAGCCCAACCAGGTGCTGGTCGGCTTGCTGCCGCTGATGGCGAAGCCGGAGGCGACCGACGTGGCGCTGATCGGCTTCGGCTCGGGCGTGACCGCGCACGTGCTGCTCGGCTCGCCGACGCTGCAGCGCCTCGACACCATCGAGATCGAGCGCGAGATGGTGACCGGCTCGCGCAACTTCTACCCGGCCAACGCGCGCGCCTACGACGACCCGCGCAATCACTTCTGGTTCGACGACGCCAAGGCCTACTTCGCCGGCGCCGCGCGGCAGTTCGACTTCATCGTCTCGGAGCCGACCAACCCGTGGGTCAGCGGCGTCTCGAGCCTGTTCACCGTCGAGTTCTACCGCGAGGCCAAGCGCTACCTGAAGCCGGGCGGGATCCTCGCCCAGTGGCTGCAGGGCTACGAGCTCAGCGACGAGCTGCTGCTGACCGTCCTCGCCGCCCTCGACCAGGAGTTCAGCGACTACCAGATCCTCCGCGTCGGCTCGAGCGACTGGGTCATCCTCTCGGTCGCCGACGGCGAGCTCGGGCGGCTCAGCGAGCAGCCGCTCGCGTGGGAGACGATGAAGCCCGAGCTGCAATTGCTCGGCGTGCACGACATCGGCCAGGTCGACAACCTCATCGTCGCCAACCGCCGCATGCTGCACCCGTTCCTCCACGGTCGCCCGGCCAACTCCGACGCCATGCCGCTGCTCGACACCGGCGCCGAGAAGGCCCGCTTCCTCAAGGACTCGGCCGGCTTCCTCCACCGGATCCGCTGGACCCCCGCGCCGCTGCTCGAGGTGCTCGGCGGCATCGAGCGCCGGCCCTACCCGAGCAAGGGCATCGGCGACCGCCGCGACCCGCACGTGTTCGAGGAGGCCGAGACCGCGGAGGCGCTGCTGCGCTTCTACGCCGACCCGACCCTGCGCTTCGCCGAGGACATCAGCCTCACCACCATGAACCAGTGGGTCGACGAGCAGCGGCGGATCACCGCCGGCATCGACGACTGGAACTCCTGGGTCGAGGCCACCTACGGCGTCTACATCAACCTCGTGCCGCACCTCCGGCTCGACGACGTCGCCTGGTGGAAGGAGGTGCGAGACACCGCCCGCGACCACCACGCCTCCGCCGAGGTCCTCGCCTTCCTCGACGCCCTCGACGCCCTCCAGGCGCGCGACGCCGCCCGCCTGCGCGCCCGCCTCGACGAGCTCGACGCCGCGAACAGCAAGCTGCTCACCAAGGGCATGCGCGCGATCTCTGGCATGGTCGCGCGCGAGCTCGCCGGCGACGAGGCGGGCCGCCGCGCGTGGGCCGACAGCAACATGGAGGGAGTCGCCGACGCCGAGCTCCGTGGCGAGCGCCTGGCCTACGAGGCCCTGCGCGCCTACGCCGGTCGGTGAACGCAGCGCCTGTCCCTTCGGACATCTGATTTTCGCCTGCATGCGGAGACCCGCGCTCCTGCGCGTCCTCCCGTGCAGAGCGTGGTGCGACCGCGCGCGCGGCGACGCGGCGAGCGTGCGGCGTCGCGGACCCGACGGCGCGCGCGCGGTGTAGTCTGTAGACGACGCGCGGGATGGACACCGATCGAGAGCACGAGCGGAAGGTCCGACTCGCCCGGACCGTCCTCGCCTGGCTGACCGCCTGCGGCGGCGTGTTGACGGTCGCCGAGGCCGCGCTGCTGCCGACGCGTCGCGACTGGCAGCACCTCGTCGGCCTCGGCCTCGCGCTGATGTTCGTCGTCGCCTGCGGCCTCGCCCTCCGCCGCGCTCGCGTCGATCCCGGCCGCGCGCTCGAGCTCGGCTACGTCGCCGTCCTCGCGGCGCTCGCGGCCACCGGCGTGCTCGTCGCCCTGCCGCTGCTCGTCCTCGCCTGCGCCGCCGCGTTCCTGATCCTCGCCACGGCGCCGCGGGTGGTCGCGCCGGCGCGCGTCGACACGTGGACCTTCGTCGCGGTGTTCGGCGCCCTCGCTCTCGGCGCGCTCGAGCTGGCGCCGCTGCCGACCCGCGCCCCCGACCTCGCGGGCGGCCCGCTGCGCGACCTCGCCTGCGTCGCCGCGCTGCTCGTCGCCGGTGCGCTCGCGGTCCGCGACTTCTCCCGCTACTCGCTCAAGATCAAGCTCACCCTCGTCACCCTCCTCGTCGCCCTCGCGCCGCTGTTCGTCGTCCGCGCCGACGCCCACCTCCGCCTGGCCGCGATCGATCTCGAGGCGGCGCTTTCGGACATGTCCGATCGGGCAGCCAGCTCCGCGAGCGCGTGGGACGGGTTCCTCGCCGGTCAGCTGGCCTCGCTGCGCGCCCTCGCCGGCGGCGACGAGGCCGCGGCGGCTTGCGGCGGCGCCACGGAGCCGCGCGAGGCGCTGGCGCGGCAGCTGCGGCGCTGGTCCGAGAGCCCCGAGCTGCCGGCCCACGCGGCCGGCCTGTGGGGCGCCGTCGGCCAGCGCGTCGTCACAGCGGGCGAGTTCCCGCTCGCAGCCCCGCCGGCCGGTACGGTCGCCCTCGCGTTCGACCCCGAGGGCCGCGACGTCCTCGTCCTGTCGGCGCCTGTGAGCGGCGACTGCACCCTCGCCCTCGCGCTGCGGCCCGGCCTCGTGCGCGAGTGGACCGGCGAGGTCGCGGCCGAGGCCGCCGTCGCGGTCGTCCTGCGCGACCGCGAGGACAGGGTGCTGTTCGGCGCCGACGACCTCGCGCCGCTCGTGCCCGGCTACGCCGCCCTGCCGCCGAGCGCGACCGCCGGCCAGGAGTTGCCGCTGCCGCGACCCGCCGAGCGAAACACCGCCGCGGTGCGCCTCGACGACGGCCGCCTCGCCGCGGTCGCGCGGATCGCCGGCGCCGACTGGACCCTCGCGCTCGTGCGCGACGCCACCGACCTCCCCACGGTCACCGCCGCGCACGCCCGCCGCGTCCAGTGGATCACCCTCGTCGTCGCCGCGCTCGCCAGCCTCGGCGCGTTCGCCCTCAGCCGCCGCCTGGCCGCCCCGATCGCCCGCCTCGCCGAGGCCATGGCTCGCTTCACCGGCGACGACCCGCGCGCTCTCACTCGCACCGGCGACGAGATCGCCGCCCTCGCGCGCCGCTTCGATCTCATGGCCGACCAGGTCGGCGCCCTCCTGCGCGCGCAGGAGCAGCAGACGCGCCGCCTGCAGGCCGAGGTCGAGGAGCGCAGCGAGCAGGAGCGGCGCCTGCAGGCGCTCAACCGCGAGCTGACCGCCGTCAGCGACGCGTCCCAGGCGGCCAGCCGGGCCAAGAGCACCTTCCTCGCGCACATGAGCCACGAGCTGCGCACGCCGCTGACCGCGATCATCGGCTACGGCGAGATGCTGCTCGAGCAGGCCCGCGACCACGGCCAGGAGGCCTACGCGCGCGACGCCGAAAACATCGTCCAGGCGGCCCAGCACCTGCTGACGATCATCAACGAGATCCTCGACCTGTCGAAGATCGAGGCCGGCAAGATGGACATGGTGCTCGAGGAGTTCGACGCCGCCAAGCTGACGCGCGAGGTCGCCGAGACGATCCGCCCGCTGGTGGCGGTGAACCGCAACAAGCTGTCGGTGGAGATCGAGCAGTCCCCGGCGCCGATCTACAACGACCGTCACAAGCTCCGCCAGGTGCTGCTCAACCTGCTCGGCAACGCGGCCAAGTTCACCGAGGACGGCGAGATCGTGCTCGGCCTCAAGCAGCGCAGCGCCGCGGGCCTCATCTGCCTGGTCTTCACCGTCCGCGACACCGGCCGCGGCATCGCCGAGGCCGCGCTCACCGACCTGTTCGAGCCGTTCACGCAGGTCCTCGATGCCGGCTCTCGCCGGACCACCGGCACCGGCCTCGGCCTCGCCATCTCCCGCCGCTTCTGTCGCCTCATGGGCGGCGAGATCGGCGTGACCTCGATCCCGGGCGCCGGCTCCACCTTCACGGTCACCGTCCCGGTCAGCTACCGCGGCCTGCGCGAGAGCAACTCGTGGCGCCCGCACAAGAGCCCTTTGAGGATGGACGAGACGGCCCGCGTCACGCTCTGAGCGCCGAATCAATTGCCCTCGCGGTGTTCGTCCGCAGCACCGCGCGATCTGCCACGACGACCGACCACGAAGATCGACCGGACGGGAACGAGGCCGTCGTGGCCGCGCGCGACTTCGGCGAGCTCCCGTCCGCACATGTCCCCACGACCAGCCGCCGTTCGTGCGCGGAACTGCGAACCCTCGCCGTTCCTGGGTACCGGCCCGCGCGCCGCGAGGCCCCTCGCCCCCGCTCGTCACGCTTGCCGCGATCGCCGGCCCCGCGATACCTTGCGACCGTGCCCCAAGCGTGGCGGAGGCTTCGTATGACCTCGACTGGCAAACGGCGCTCTGCGCCAACGCTCATCGCCCTCGGCGTCGCCGGCATCGCCGCCGGTGTGCTCGGCGCGTGCAAGGACGGCGGCGTCGACGGTGACGGCGACAGCTGCGTCTCGACCCGCGAGTACTTCGCCAACGAGGCGTGGCCCAAGGTGTTCGGCAAGACCTGCATCACCTGTCACGGGCCGGCCGGCATCGCCGAGGAGCAGGGGGCCGAGTTCCGCCTGCTGCCGGCCTCCTACCCCGGCTTCCTCGACGCCAACCTCGCCTCGGTGAGCGAGAACGCCTCGGTCAGCTACGACGACCTCTCGGCGCTGCTCGCCAAGCCCACCGCCAAGACCAAGCACGGCGGCGGCGAGGTGATCAAGGCCGGCAGCGAGGAGTACCGGATCCTCGAGACCCTGCTGGCGCAGCTGAAGGCCCCGCGCGAGTGCCCCGACAGCGACGGCGCCGACCTCGAGGCGGTCGAGCTGATGGGCCCCGAGGAGACCCTGCGCAAGGCCACGCTGCACCTCGCGGGCCGCCTGCCGACCGGCGAGGAGCTCAAGGAGGCCGCCGCCGGCGAAGAGGCGCTGGCCGAGGCGATCCGCGGCGTGCTCGAGGAGGACGGCTTCTACGACCGCCTCGGCGACATCTTCAACGACCTCCTGCTGACCGACCGCTACCTCGTGTACACCGGCTTCGCGGTCAACATCCTCAACTCGGAGGACTTCCCGAACGCCGGCGCGTGGTGGGAGGGCCTCGAGGGCCAGGACGAGCTGCGCGAGCAGGTCAACCGGGCCGCCGCGCGCGAGCCGATCGACCTCATCAACTACATCGTCCGCAACGACCGGCCCTTCACCGAGATCCTCACCGCCGACTACACGGTGCTGAACCCGTTCTCGGCCCAGCTGTACAACCTCGAGCTCGGCTTCGCGGACCCGACCGATCCGCGCGAGTTCAAGGAGGCCAAGCTGTTCACCGTGCGCGGCGGCAAGAAGACCCTGCCGCACGCCGGCGTGCTCAGCTCGCCGATGTTCCTGAACCGCTTCCCGACCACGCCGACCAACCGCAACCGCCACCGCGCGCGGATGACCTACAAGCTGTTCCTCGCCACCGACGTGCTGCGGATCGGCGAGCGGCCGATCGACCCGTCGCTGTCGGAGGCGTACTCGAACCCGACGCGCGACGACAAGCAGTGCAACTTCTGCCACCAGCTCATCGACCCGGTGGCCGGCGCCTTCCAGAACTACGACGACTACGACATGGAGGTCCTGACCACGCGCGAGTGGTTCCCGGAGATGTTCGCGCCCGGCTTCGACGGCGAGGACATCCCGAAGTCCGACTTCCCCAAATCGCTCGAGTGGCTGGCCGCGCGGCTCGTCAAGGACCCGCGGTTCGTCATCTCCACCGTCCACACCGTCTTCCGCGCGCTGACCGGGACCGAGCCGCTGCTGTTCCCGGCCGACGCCGAGGACCCGCTGTACAGCGCCAAGCTCAACGCCTGGGAGGCCCAGGACGCCCTGTTCCGCCAGATCGGCGAGGACTTCGTGGCCGACGACTACAACCTCAAGGCGGTGATCGTCGGCGTGGTGATGAGCCCGTACTTCCGCGGCCTCTCGCTCGACAAGGTCGAGCTGTCCGAGGCCGAGAGCGAGGAGCTCGGGGTCGTCGGTCACGGCCGGCTGTCGACGCCCGAGCTGCTGGCGAACAAGCTCGAGGCGACCACCGGGATCCGGTGGATCCGCGGCTGGGACCTGAACGACTGGCTGACCACCGACTACCGGATCCTCTACGGCGGCATCGACTCCGACAGCATCACCCAGCGCCTCTCGCACATGAACGGCATCATGGGCGCGGTCGCCGGGCGCATGGCCAACGAGGTCGCCTGCGCCGTCACTGCCTACGACTTTTCGCGCGCGGCCGACAAGCGCAAGCTGTTCCCCGAGGTCACGCTCGACACCGTCCCGCTGAGCGAGAACGGCGCCGAGGTGCCCGACAACATCGGCGCCATCAAGAACAACATCGTCCACCTGTACCAGCGGGTGCTCGGCGAGGAGCTCGCGGTCGACGACCCCGAGGTCGATCGCGCCTACGGCCTGTTCCTCGACACCTGGAAGGACGGCGCTGCCAACGTCGCCAGCGGGGCCGAGAACGAGTGGCTGAGCTGGTGGTGCCAGGCCCGCGTCGACCCCAACACCAACGTCGACCTGCCCGAGGCCGAGAAGATCGAGACCGACAAGAACTACACGATCCGCGCGTGGATGGCGGTGATGACGTACATGCTGTCGGACTACAAGTTCCTCTACGAGTAACGACGACGACGAAGGATAAGCCACCATGGATCGCCGCAACTTCTTGAAGATCGCCGCCATGTCCGGGCTCGCCGTCGCCGCGCCGCTGGGGGTGCGCCGCGCCCTCGCCGACGCCGAGCCGTACGAGGGGCCGTACTTCGTGCTCATCAGCGCCTCGGGCGGCTGGGACCCGGTGTACCTGTGCGACCCGAAGGAGCAGGGCCCGCTGAACCGCCTGTACTCCGCCGCGGCCACGCAGGGCAACATCAGCTACGCGCCGATCGGCCTCGACCCGGTCGCGCTCGGCCTCGAGGAGGCCGCGGCCGCGTACCTGATGTCGAACACCGACTTCTTCACCAAGTACGCCAGCCAGCTGCTCGTGCTCAACGGCGTCGACATGGCGACCAACAACCACGACGCCGGCGCGCGGGCGACGTGGAGCGGCCGCCTGCCGGAGGGCTTCCCGTCGTTCGGCGCGCTGGTGGCGGCCGCGCGGGCGCCCGAGAGCACGTTCGCGTACGTCAGCGCCGGGGGCTTCGACGCCACCGAGGGCCTCGTCCCGCTGACGCGGATCAGCAGCGTCGACGCGGTCAAGAAGATCGCCAACCCCAACCTCACCGACCCGAACAACGCCGAGACCGACAAGTTCCACTCCGACAAGACGATGGAGCGGATCCGCAAGGCCCAGACCGAGCGGCTCGAGGCGCAGATGGC
Source organism: Nannocystis punicea (assembly GCF_026965555.1). GTDB lineage: Bacteria > Myxococcota_A > Polyangia > Nannocystales > Nannocystaceae > Nannocystis > Nannocystis punicea. The sequence goes on from NZ_CP114040.1 coordinate 11,097,455, forward strand.
CGCGGCTCGCCTGCCCCGCGCGAAGGCGGCGATGAACGAGCTGTTCCTGTCGCGCGGCGGCGAGAAGCTGCTCAAGGGCCTCACGCTGCCGGCCGAACCGGCGACCCTGCCCGGCTACCAGCTCGGCGACCTGCAGGGCTTCATGCAGCAGAGCCAGTTCACGGTCGCGGCCTTCAAGGCCAAGATGGCCGTGGCCGCCAACCTCAACCTCGGCGGCTTCGACACCCACGGCAACCACGACCGCGACCACGTGCTGCAGCTGGCCAAGCTGCTCGCCGGCGTCGACTTCTTCATGCAGGAGGCCGAGGCGGCCGGCATCGCCGACAAGCTGACGGTGCTCATCGGCTCCGACTTCGCCCGCGGCCCCGGCTACAACGGCGACAACGAGTACGCCGGCAAGGACCACTGGTCGGTCACCAGCGTGATGATGATGGGCAAGGGCATCAAGGGGAACCGCGTGGTCGGGGCCACCGACGCCGAGCAGTACGGCGCCCTCGTCGACCCGTCGAGCCTGGCCGTCGGCAAGGGCAAGAAGCTCACGCCCGAGAGCGTCCACCTCGCCCTGCGCAAGCTGGCCGGCATCGACACCGCCGACGTCACGGCTCGCTTCCCGCTGGCCGGCGAGGACATGCCCAAGCTGCTGGCCGGCTGAGCCCGTTCACTGCAACCTCTGCTCCGCCCTCGCGCCCGCGCGGCGCGAGGGCGTTCGCGTGTTCGCCGCGACCGTCGGACATGTCCCGAAGACCGCGTGAGTCGACGCGCACGCGAGCGGTCGTTCGCGCGGCTCGATCGACGGCGAGCTCCCCGCTCCACATGTCCCGAAGACCATGTGCGACGACGCGCGCGGACGAGCCCGCTGGCCGCCTCGGCGTCGATCGACATGTCCAAAAGAACATGTGCGACGACGCGCGCGGCCGTGCTCACCTGGCCCGTTGTCGCCTCGCCGACGGGGCCTTCGGGCGCCCGCACCGCCGGTCTTTTGAACCATGTCCAAAAGAACATGTGCGCCTACGCGCCACGTAGCGGCCCGCGGGCCCGCGCGCACGTTCGCGCGCCGCCCCGCACACTTGTGCACAGGCGCTGTGGATCTCCGCGAACTCGTTTGTGGATCGCCCGGCTCCTTGCACTCGCTTCGCGAGCGTCGATCGATCTGTCCCGAAGACATTGCCGCCTCCGACGAGAGGTGGTTACTCTTGCTCACCCCCCGAATGATTGAACCCAAGCGAGCTCGCGAACCCGACGCGCCGCGCGCCTTGTGTAGCCGCCGCCCGTCCGCCGACCTCACCGGCCGCGTTTTAGGCGGCCGATACAAGCTGCTCCGCCGACTCGGTCACGGCGGCAGCGGCGCCACCATCTACGAGGCCGAACACGTCGAGCTGCGATGGCGCGTCGCCGTCAAGGTCCTCGACCCCGGCCTGTCCGACGCCGACACCGTCGCGCGTTTCACCCACGAGGCGCGCGCAGCCGCGGCGCTGAACAGCGAGCACATCATCGACATCATCGAGCTCGTACGCGACGACAGCGAGCTCGTCTACATGGTGATGGAGTGCCTCGACGGCGAGGACCTCGCCGCCACTCTGGCGCACGACGGGCCGCTCGACTGGCGGCGCGTGCTGTCGATCGGCACCCAGGTGTGCGAGGCGCTGGTGGCGGCCCACGCTCGCGGCGTGGTCCACTGCGACATCAAGCCCGGCAACTGCTTCCGCATCACCCGCGGCGGCACCGCCGACTTCATCAAGGTGCTCGACTTCGGCGTGTCCAGCTTCGGCGGACGCGCCGCGGCCGCTCGTGACAGTGACGGCCGCCCGAGGTCGGGGCCCGTCATCGGCACGCCCGGCTACATGCCGCAGGAGCAGCTGCGCGGCGGTCCGTACGACCACCGCGTCGACATCTTCGCCCTCGGCGTGCTGATGTTCCGCCTGCTCACCGACAAGATGCCGTACTCGGGCGGCAGCCTGTTCGTCCCGCGCCGCCCGGCGAGCGGCCCCATCGCCCTCCGCCGCGCCGCGCCGGCCGTGGAGATCCCCGACGCCTTCGAGGCGGTGATCCTCAAGTCCGTCGCCAGCGACCCCGCCGAGCGCTACCAGAGCGCGACCGAGCTGCTCGCCGCGCTGCTCGCAGTCGCCGCCGTCTCGCCCGCCCCGCGCCTCGCCCGCGACCCGATCGCCTGGGGCGAGCAGCCGTCGGCGGCGTGAGCCGCCCCGCGCCTGGGAGAGCCTGTCCGTTCGGACAGGCTCTCGCTTTGGGTGACGATGGCATGCCCCTTCGGACATGCCCTCTCGCTCAGGAATTTCAGCATGTCCCTTCGGACATGCGGCTCACGTCGGGCTCGACAGCTCGTCGTAGCCCCGGCCCTTGAATTGAAGGATGCACAGGCCGTGGCCCCACGGATCGGCGAGCAGCACGATCCGCCCCCACACGGCCTCGCGGATCGGGCTCTCGACCGTGGCGCCCGCGGCCTGCGCCCGCGCGAGCGCCGGCTCGAGCTCCTCGACCACGACGTCGAGGTGCACGGGGGTCCAGTGGCGGCCGTAGTCGCGCGGCGACGCGGCGACCTCGGAGGCCGGCGTGCCGGCTGGCTTTTCCAGCAGGTACAACGGGACACCCGCGCCGAGCAGCTCGACGGCCCCGCCGAACCGGCGGCCGACGGTGAAGCCGAACGCGCCCACGTAGAACGCCTCGGCGGCGGAGACATCAGGGACATCGATGTTGACGAGCAAGCTGGGCATGAGGGCCTCATTCCTCCTGGGCTACGCCGCTCACGTGCAAGCCCGGCAGCGGCCGCTCTTCGCGGCTGAGCACGATGACGTGGGGTCTGAACCAGTGCAAGCGTCGCTTGATGGCTTCGGCCAGCATGGTGCGATCCGCTGGCCGCGTCTGTGGATCCTCCTCAAGCCAGAGCACTACGTTGCACTTCTTCTTGATCGCGAAGAGTTGACCGAGCAACGAACGAAGCGGGGCGGTATCGAGCCCGCGATCCATCGCCCAGACCAGCCCCGCGATCGTGTCGCGAACCTTGTTGGCGACCTCGTCGGCGAGTGCCCCGCTCATGAGCCGTCGCTTGTTCTCGATCCGATAGTCACGGAAGTTCTTCACCTCGATAAAATATGGATCCGATCCGAACAGGCCGATGAAGTCGACGGCCGCCGTGGTCGCGTGCATCCCGAGGCCGCCCGTGTAGCAGGCATGCCTGTCCCACTGCTCCATCAACTGCCACGGTTCACCGAACCGGAACCGCAGCCGGGACTCGACTATCTCGAACATCTCAGCCTCCCTGGCTGTGATCGAACAGCTCGCGCTCGAAGTCGTAGTGGCGAGCAAACTCTTCGACGATCGGGTTGCTCGGCAGGTCGGCGAGCGTGTCGCCTCGAGACACGGTAACCGGCCCATCCGGCTCGCTACGCGCGAGCCCAAAGAATCGCACGGTGCCGGGCGGCACCTTGTCGTACTCGGCGAGCAACGACAACCGATGAGACAGCAGGTAGTCGTGGGTCGCCAAGACGATCTGCACGCCATGCCTCGCCAGCTCGATCAAGACGTCGACGACCTGGGTGATGAGCCGTGGGTTGAGATTGGTCTCCGGCTCGTCCCAGAACAGGACGCCTCCAGGCGCGATCCCTCCGTTCGCCACCAATCGAGCGATAGTGGCGATCTTCCTCAACCCCTCGGCGACGAGATGCGCCTCGACCCTGTCTCCGTTCGTCGGCTGAACATAGAAGCGGTTGCCCTCGAGGAGGACCTTGCCGCCGATGATCGCCTCGAGCCTCTGTAATAGAGGAGCAATCTGCTCGGCTCGCTCCCCGCGCAAGACGTTGGCGTTGAGGGCCACGCAGAGGTCGAAGAAGGTCTCGTCGAAGGACAGCTCGCGGCTCTGGTACGCGGCGATGAAGCCCTCGTACATCGAGAGCACCTCGCGGGAGGGAACATAGAGCGCAGGCAACCAACGTCCAGGCTCGCCAAGGACCGAAGTCAGTTGCCCGCCCTGGTGAACCATGAAAAGGCGGCCCTTCCCTTCAACCCGCCAGCCCACCCGTGCTTCCGTCTTGCCCCGCCGGACGAGTCGCGAAACGTCCCCCTTCTCCGGCAGAAACACCTGAGTCATCTTGCGAGACTGCGCGCTCTTCTTCTCGTCGCCGATCAACGCGTACATCGCCTTCATCGCGTGAGACTTGCCCGTCCCGTTGGTACCGATCAACACGTTGATCCCCGGGCACAACTCCACACGGGCATCGGCGAAGACCGTGAAGTTCTGGAACGTGACGACTTCGAGCGTCATGCCGCCAGGAACATACACCAGGTCGGTGGCATGTGCATGCCGAGCGCCCGCACCTCCCCCGCAGAGAGCATGACAGTGTGGGCACTCTGTTCTACGCAAATCGCTACTCCACCCGCAGGCACCTCGCTTGCGGCGAAACCACGAAGCCCCCAGTCGCAAAAATATTGCTCGTGTTCACTGCCGCAGGTGCGGCCGCGCCTGGGCGTAGCACCAGCCGAGCACGAGCAAGAGCGGCACCAGGCTGAGCGGGCCGGGCAGGCCGAGCATGCGACCGAGGTTGGCGGGGCCGGTGTAGCCGGTGTCCGCGGCCCAGATCCGCGGCCACGCGTGGCCCCACAGCGGGTCGCCGAACTGCGGCGCCTCGGGGGCCGCGGCGGCCAGCAGCAGGGTGAACGCGCTCGACAGCAGGGCCAGGCCCACCACCGCGCGCGGGACGACGCGGATCGCCGGGGCCAGCGCCAGGGCCAGGAACGGCAGCATCGGCACGCAGTGGCGCGGACCGATCGCCGCGCCGCCGTCCCACATGTAATAGCCGGCGTTGAGCGCCAGGTAGAAGCCGACCACGCCGAGGCACACGCAGGCGACCTGCCTCACCGGCCATGTCCCTGACGACATGCCCTGAGGTGCAGGCGGCCAGCCGCGCAGCTCGCAGCCGAGGCCCCACGGGGTCAGCAGCAACACCGGGGCGAGGTAGAACAGCCCGCGGTAGGCGCCGAACAGCAGCTCCAGCAGCACGCTTGGGTCCGGCGCGTGGATGCCGTAGTTGACGCGCATGCCCTCGGCGAACTCGGCCAGGTAGACGAAGTCGTAGCCGGTCTTGAGCGGGCCGCCGAACGCGACGGTGTGGTAGACGGCGAGGGCCACGGCCGCCGGGGCGCCGCCGAGCGCGGCCACTGCGGCGAAGCGGGGCCCGCGGCGCAGCCAGGCGAACAGCCACAGCAGCGCGACCGGGACGGCCGCCGGGTACTCGCACAGCACCGCCAGGCCGAGGCACATGCCTGTCCCGAAGGCCATGGCCTTTCCGCCATGTCCCAGGAGGATGCCGGCGAACCCGAGCAGGAGCAGGTCGGCGCACAGCTGGTGGCCGTAGAAGGCCGAGCCGTAGACCAGCGCCGGGGTGGCGAGGGCGTAGGTCGCCGCCAGCAGCAGCGCGCCGGCGCGGTCGCCGAGGCGGCGCAGCGCGAGGAGGTAGAGCGCCAGCGCGCCGAGCACCGCGAACACGCCGACCGAGCCCACGCGGCTGACGTAGAGCGCGGTGCGGTAGGCCTGGTTGTAGGCCAGGCGGTCGCCGGGGCGGCGGGCCGCGGGGTCGCGGTTGGGGTCGCGGGGGTCGAGGGGGACCAGGCGGACGTCGGGCGGCTCGGCGCCGACGAGGCGGCGTGCGCCGTGGTAGAGCGCGTAGGCGGGCACCGCCAGCAGCGAGGTCCCGGGGGCCTTGTCGCTGTAGAAGTGGCCGTCGCGCAGGCTCTTGTCGCCGGTGGTCGCGTGGTAGTCGTCGATGATCGGCGTGCCCTGCTCGACCAGCGCGCGCGTCAGCGCCAGGCGCGAGTTCTGGTTCCACGCCGGCGGGCCCGAGAAGTACGACGTCGCCGCCAGCACCGCCACCGCCAGCGGCAGCAGCACCGGCGCCTCGGCCCTCACCAGCGCTCGCAGGCCGCCGGCCTCTCGAAGGCTCGCCCCGTCGCCGGAGCCTGGCCTAGCGGACATGTCTCTCAGACCATGGCCCGGGCGCTGGCCTCGACCACCAGCGCCCCCAGCTCTTGCTGGGCCCGCTCGGCCGCGGCCGCCTCCGGGCACTGGGCCAGCCGCTGCAGCACTTGATACGCGTTGGCGTAGCGGCGGGCCGGGTCGCGGTCGAGGTTCTTGCGCACGATCTCCGCCAGCTTGGTCGACAGCCCCGGCAGGCGGCGGCTGGGGTGGCCGGCGTCGAACTTGACGATCGCGTCCATCGTCTTGAGGTCGTCGTCGGCCTTGAAGCAGCGCTGGCCCTTCAGCATCTCCCACAGCATCACGGCCAGGCCGAAGATGTCCGAAGAGACAGTCGCGGCCGCCGTCCCGACCACCCGCTCGGGGGCCATGTACGCCTTCGAGCCGGCCTGGGACATGTCGCTCTCGCGGGCCAGCCAGATGCTGGTCGCCGAGTTGTAGTCGGCCAGCATGACCTGGCCGGTGCGCGACAGCAGCACGTTGGCCGGGCAGATGTCGCGGTGCACCACATTGAGCTCGGTCAGCTTGCCCTTGTCCTCGGCCTCGGCGGTGTGCACGTGGTGGAGCGCGTCGGCCAGCTGGCCCATGATGTAGACCGCGATCTCCTTGCTGAGGCCGCGCGGGCTGCCGACGTCGTGGCCGAGCAGCACTGCCAGGTCGCAGCCGTCGATCGCGTCGAGGACGAGATAGCGCACGCCGTTCTGCGCGCCCTCGGCGTGCGCGCTCGGGATGCCCGGGTGATTGAACGCCTGATAGAGGCGGATCTCGTGCTCGAATTGAGCGGCCAATATCGCGTGCTCGGGGCCCGAGCCCGACGGCAGCAGCTTGACGACGTAGGCCGGCGGCGCCGCCTCCGGGTCGTCCTCGTGGCGCGCGAGGAACAGGTGGAACACCGAGCTGCGCACCGCGAGCGGCCGGACCAGACGGAACTTGCCGAGACTCTGGAGCTCCATGGACGAGCCCAGTGTGCCGCCCGCAGATCCGCGTGTCCATCGCCGAGTGCGAGGCGCCGCCCGCCGGGACCTGCTACAAGAGCGGCCGATGTCATCGCCCCCGCGAACGCCGCTCGTGGTGCTGGGAGCCGGCCTGACCGGGCTCTCGGCGGCCTGGCACGCGCGCGGGCCGGTGCTGCTGGTCGAGCGCGAGGCTCGCGTCGGCGGCCACGCCCGCAGCCATCGCCGCGACGGCTTCACCTTCGACGTCACCGGGCACTGGCTGCACCTGCGCGACCCCTCGATAAAGACGCTGGTCGAGGGCCTGTTTCAGCCCGGCGAGCTCGCCACCGTGGCGCGCCGCACCTGCATCCACAGCCACGGCGTGCAGCTGCCCTACCCGTTCCAGGCCAACCTGCACGGATTGCCGCTCGAGGTGGTGCAGGAGTGCCTGGTCGGCTACGTGGCGGCGCGCGAGCAGGCGGCGAAGGGCGCGCCGGAGCCGCAGACCTTCGTCGGCTTCGCCGAGGCCCGCTTCGGCGCCGGCATCGCCAAGCACTTCTTCGTCCCGTACAACCGCAAGTTGTGGGGCGAGCACCTCGAGCGGCTGACCGCCGATTGGGTCTCGCGCTACATCCCGATCCCCGACACCGCGCAGGTGATCGGCGGCGCCATCGGCCTGGCGCAGGAGGGCCTCGGCTACAACGCCAGCTTCCTCGTCCCGACCGCCGGGGGCATCGACGCAGTGCCGGAGCGAATGCGCGCGGAGCTCGCCCGCCGCTCCGAGGTCGAGCTGCGGCTCGGCAGCGACATCGACGAGGTCGACGTCGTCGGTCGGCGGATCAAGCTCGGCGCCGAGGCCGACTGGCGCAGCTACGACGCGCTCGTCTCGAGCATCCCCCTGCCGGAGCTGGTGCGCCGGATCCCCGCGGCCCCCGCTGAAATCCGCGACGCTGCCGGCGCCCTGCGCCACGTCCGCTGGCGCTACCTCGACATCGCCGTCGGCGCGCCCGCGCCGTGCGACTATCACTGGGTCTACGTGCCCGAGCCGCGCCTGCCCTTCTTCCGCGTCGGCGTCTACTCGAACGCCGCCCCGCGCATGGCCCCGGCCGGCTGCAGCGGGCTCTACGTCGAGCTGAACGAGCGGACAGGTCCCATCGACCTCGCCGGCGTCTACGCCGGCCTGGTCGAGGTCGGGGCCCTGCGCGCGGCCGAGGACGTCCGCTTCGTCGAGGTCCGCGTGGTCGAGCACGCCTATGTCGTGTTCGACGCCGCCTACGCCGCCACCCGCGCCGCCGTCCTCGCCTGGCTCGAAGGACAGGGCATCTTCAGCTGCGGTCGCTACGGCGGGTGGATCTACAACAGCATGGAAGACTGTCTGCTGGCCGGACGAGCGGCCAGCGAGTGGGCGGCCGCGCGGCTCGCCGGACAGGAGCCGCGATGAGCGAGTCGTCGGCGACGTCGCCGGGGCCCGAGGTCAGCGTCGTCATCCCCGTCTACAACGAGGAGGCGATCCTCCGCGACAGCGTCGTCGAGCTGGTGCGCGGGCTCGAGGCCGAGGTGCCGGCCTTCGAGGTGTGGCTGGCGGAGAACGGCAGCCGCGACCGCACGCGCGAGATCGCGGCCGAGCTCGCCGCGCTCGACCCGCGGGTGAAGTGGTTCTCGTGTCCGGCGCCCAACTACGGGGCCGCGCTGCGCATGGCGATCGAGCAAGCGGCGGGGAAGTTCGTGGTGTGCGAGGAGATCGACCTGTGCGACCTCGCCTTCCACCGGCGCGCCCTGGCGCTGCTGCGCGCCGGCGCGGCCGATCTGGTGGTCGGCTCGAAGGCGATGCCGGGGGCGCACGATCGGCGGCCGCTCGGTCGCCGCGCGGCCACGCGGGCCTACAACGGCCTCTTGCGGGTCACTCTCGGCTATCGCGGCACCGACACGCACGGGCTCAAGGCGTTTCGTCGCGCGGCGCTGCTGCCGGTGGTCGAGCGCTGCATCGTCGGCCACGACGTGTTCGCCTCGGAGCTGGTGATCCGGGCCCAGCGCGACGGCGTGGCGATCACCGAGATCCCCGTCGAGCTGGAAGAGAAGCGCGCGCCGTCGATTCACCTGGCGCGGCGAGTGCCGCGCGTGCTGAAGAACCTGGCGCGCCTGATGGCCGCGATCCATCTCGGGCGCGGCGCGAAGGAGCGGTGATGACGACCGAGCTGCGCGGCACGATCCTCAGCGTCGACCTCGACGACCTCGCCTGCTACCACGCCATCCACGGCCTGCCGCCGCCGACGCCGGAGCAGGCCGACGTGGTGCTCGGCCGCTGCCTGCCGCGGCTCCTCCGTCTGTTCGCCGAGACCGGCGCGCGCGCCACCTTCTTCGTGGTCGGCCGCGACCTCGAGCGCGACATGCAGGGCCCCGGTCACGGCGCGGCGATGCTCAGCCTGGCGGCGCAGTCGGGGCACGAGCTCGGCAACCACAGCTACAGCCACGCCTACGATCTTGTCGACTGGCCTTCGGGACAGGTTTATCGCGACCTGCGGCGCTGCGACGAGCTGCTGCGCAAGCTCGGCGCCGAGCCGCGGGGCTTCCGCGCGCCGGGCTACTGCCACGACGAGCTGCTGCTGCAACAGGCCGGCGCGCTCGGCTACCGCTACGACAGCTCGCTGTTGCCGTCGCTGCCGTACTACGCGGCCAAGCTGGCGGCGATGGCGTGGATCCGCGTGCGCGGGCGGCGGTCGCAGTCGCGGGCGCGCGGGCTCCGGAGCTTCGTCGGCCCGGCGCACCCGTACTACCGGGCCGACGTCGGCATGTGGGAGGTGCCGATCAGCGTCAGCCCGCTGCTGCGCCTGCCGATGGTCGGCACCTTCGTCCTGCGCGGCGGGCCGCTCTACCGCGAGGCGCTGCGGATCCCCGCGCTGCACCTCGAGCTGCACGCGCTCGACCTCGCCGACCCCGACAGCGACCCGATCGATCCGGCGCTGCGCAAGCGGCAGCCCGAGCTGCGGACCCCGCTCGACAAGCGGCTCGCTCGCCTGCGCGAGCTGATCAAACGGCGGGGAGGGGCGACTTCGATCGCCGCCGCGTTCGGGTCCTAGAGTCCTCGCGGCGGACGGCCATGGTCGCCAGGGCGTCGGCCTCTTCGTTGCCCGACTGGCCGGCGTGGCCGCGGACCTTGAGCAGCTCGACGCCGGTGAACTCGCCGAGCTTCTCCTTGATCTTCTCGATCAGCTCGAGGTTGGCCTTGGCCTTCCAGCCGCCGACCAGGACGCCGAGGCTCCAGCCGCTGTCGGTGTAGAGGAGGACGTGCGCGTCCTTGTCCTCGGGGCGCAGCATCTCGAGCGCGCGCAGGATGGCCGTCAGCTCGGCGACGTTGTTGGTGCCCTCGCCGATGAACTCGCTGTGCTCGACGGCCTCTTCGCCGCGCTCGATGAGCACGCCGATGCCGGCCGGGCCGGGGTTGCCGCTGCAGGCGCCGTCGGTATGAATGATGATGGTCGCGTCGGTCGCCGGCCGGGTCGGTTCCTCGCGAACGACCTGAACAGTCGCCACGGGGGTTGGAGTCCCCGAGAAGGCGTCGTCGGAGAGGATCTCGGTATCGTCCGGGATCTCGATCAGATTATCGGGCGTGGCACGGTAAGACTTGCTGGCGCCCAGCCGGTACCGCATCTCGATCCGGCCGCGGTGGACGATGGGCTTGCCGGACGCGAGGACGCGGACGAACACTGTTTGATCCTTGAAAACGAAGCGTTTCCACGCCATGTGCGAGCTCCGACCAGGCCCCCGAGCGGCCGCTGGTTCCGGTGCAGCGTACGGCCGCGCTGCAGAATTGGGCAGATTGGATCACTATGTACCGACAGGCGGAAAGACACATCCTCACCCGGCCTGTACCCGGGTTTTTTGGTTGATCGATTAAAATTCGTAGCGTATTAGTGCCCCGCTATGAAGCGGACGATCCTCACGACCCTCGCTGCCACTGCGCTCCTCGCGATTCCCGCCTGCAAGGGCGGAGCCAGCGCCGCCGGCGGCAAGCTCATCCCCGAGCAAGCCACCATCATGGCCGGCATCGACGTCGGCGGCTTGCTGAAGAGCAAGCTGTACGCCGACAACAAGGCCATCGCCGAGTCGCAGGCCGGCTACAAGGAAGTTGTGGAAGCAGCGAAGGCCTGCAACCTCGACCCCGAGAAGGCGATTACCTCCGTCCTGATCGGGACTGACGCGAAGGACGGCGTCGCGGTCGTGGTCACCGGTACCGGTATCGGCGACGAGAAGAACCTGACCTGCATCGCCGACAAGGCCAAGGAGAAGAACGGCGGCAAGGTCCCCTTCACGATCGCCGACGAGGGCGGCAAGAAGGCGCTGAAGATGGATGACGGCACCGGCTACATCGTCGACGCCGGCACGGTCGTGATCGCCAGCAAGCCGTGGGCCGCCGCGGTCAAGGATCTGGTCGACGGCAAGGGCAAGGCCGCCGTCGATGGTCCGCACAAGGATCTGTTCACCCGCGCCGACCAGAGCCGCCACATCTGGTTCGCGGGCGTCGCCCCCGAGCAGCTCGCCGGCATGGCGAAGGCGCAGGGCCAGGTCGACGTGAAGGACTTCTCGGGCTCGGTCGACCTCAGCGACGGCCTCGGCGTCAAGCTCGCCGCCGGCCTCGGCTCGGCCGAGCAGGCCTCGGGCCTCAAGAAGAAGGCCGACGAGGCGCTGCCGATGGCGAAGATGGGCCTGGCGATGGTCGGCCTGCCCGCCACGGTCGCCGACACCGTCAAGATCGACGCGAAGGACGCCCTCCTCAGCTTCGAGATCTCGCTCAGCGCCAGCGACCTCAAGACCCTGCAGGAGAAGGCCGGCGGTCTCGGCGGCCTGATGGGCGGCGGCGCCGGTGGCCCGCCCCCCTCGGCCGAGCCGGCCATCCCCCCGCCCGCGGCTGACCCGGCCGCCGTTCCTCCGCCGGCCGCGCCGGCCGAGGGTGCCCCGGCGGCGCACTGAGCCGCGCGGCCGCGCGCTTGCGCCGCGGCCGTGGATCCTCTAAAGAGTCGCGGCCCTTTCGACTTCACGTCGAGAGGGCCGCTCCTTTTCGGGCCCGCACCTCTCTGGTCGGGCCCGGGACAACCCCCTTCGTAGCTGCTCATGGCGGCCAACATCGAGGCGGATCGCAATGCCCAAGACCACACCCCTGCAACACGTCAAGAAGCTCTTCGGTTCCAAGGACCAGCTCGTCGCCCGCGTGGCCGAGCTCCTGCCCAGCTCCTTCTCCGGCGAGTCGGCCGAGGACTTCAAGAAGCGCCTGAAGTACGTCGCCAACAGCAAGCTCATCCGCCTGGTCGAGGTCGGTGAGAAGGCCAAGAAGCTCGGCGGCGTCCAGGCCATCGTCGACAAGATCGCCGAGCTCAAGGGCCAGGCCAAGGACAAGGACTTCAAGGCCGCGCTCGCCAAGTTCAGCGTGCCCAGCCTCGTCGACCTCCACCAGAGCCTCACCCGCAAGGCCAAGACGACCGAGGCCAAGCCCGCCGAGGCCAAGAAGACCGAGAAGAAGGCCGACAAGAAGAAGGCCTGAGGAACCTGTCCGCAGGGACAGCTCCAGGAGGGGCCGCGGCACATCGCCGCGGCCCTTCGCGCTTTCGGGCGGCGCACTTCGTCGCCACCCAGGTTCGCGTCCAAGGCCGGAACCTGCCTGTAGAGAGACGGCCCTGAAACGACGGGCAGCGGCCTGGTTCGCCGCGACCTCTCGCTGTTCAGGCCGCGCCCGGCGTCACGCCTCTCGCCGCATTGTCTGAAAGAAAGGCGAGAGAACCGCGGCGGTCCGCCGCATCTCTTCGCTCTTCAGACCTCTCGGGCGCAATGCCTGAAAAGACAGGCGGAGGACGGCTCGCCTCTCCGCCTTTCAGACCGCGAGCTCGGTGTCACGCCCCGGCGCGGTGTGCAGCGAAGTCCGTCACTTCTCGGCGATCACCGCGTGCGAGCCGATGTTGCCGAAGCTGTCGCGCGCGCGCAGGACCACGCGGTGGCGGCCGGGTGCGAGCGGCTCGGGCAGGGTCAGCTGGAAGCCCTCGCGGCCGGTGTCGAACAGGCCGTCGCTGGGGCTGGCGGCGCGGAAGGGGCCGCCGTCGACGCTGAAGGCGACGTCGTGGATCTGGCCGCCCTCGTCGCTGGCGGTGCCGGTGATCGACAGGCCGCTGACCTTGACCCCGTCGATGGCGGGGCGCTTGTGGTCGATGACGAACGGGGCGGACACGACCTCGTCGCGAGCGGCGCGGGAGACCCCGTTGCTCGGCTCGTCGCTGGCGATGACCTGGGCCTCGTAGACGCCGTCGGGCACGCTGCCGAGGTCCCACTTGTACTCTTTCTTGGTCACCGGCTCGGTGCCGCTCAGCGAGATCCACTCCTTCTCGCCGGTGCCCTCGGGGCGCACGCGGACCTCGTAGACCAGGTCGTCGTCGTCGCGCGCCTCGGCCTTCCACTTGATCGTCAGCTTGCCCTCGGGCTCGTCGTCGTCGGTCAGCTCGAACTCGGGGTGGGCCACGTCGACCCCGGCCACCAGCGGGGCCAGGTTCTCGGGGGCGTAGAACAGCTGCACGTCGCGCAGCTCGCCGCCTTCGGCGAGAGTCACCTCGAGCTCGACGAAGCGGCGCGTCGGCAGCGACAGCCCGCCGGCCAGCGCGTCGCCTTCCTTCTTGAGGGTGACGGGCTTCCACTCGCTCCAGCGCTTGTCGGGCTCCTCGCTCGGGCCGCTGCGGGCGCGCAGGGTCAGGCCCTTGCCGCGCAGGTACACCGCGCCGAACGTCGACGGCTGCTTGGCGTCGAGGACCTTGGTCCGGTACCTGGCCTTTTGGGCAGGTGCGACCGCGAGCCGGTACGCGCCCGCGCCGTCGCCGGTGGTGGCCAGCACCGCGCCGTCGCCGAGGCGGCACAGCGCGGTGGCTTGGCGCTCGTCGAGGTCGGCGACGGTGGCGACGTCGCGGCGGCCGCGGACGCGGTAGACCTTGCCCTGCTGCGAGGCGGCGACCAGCACCTCCGAGCCCTTGGCGCCGGCCAGCAGCGACGTGAAGTACTGCTTGTCCTTGTGCAGCCACGACTCCCAGGTCGCCTCGGACGCGCGGGCCAGGTCGCGCTTCGGGCCGAGGGCGACGAAGAACACGTCGGCCGACGACTGCGCCCCGCCCCCGCCCGAGGTCGCGTCGAGGGTGCCCTCGGCGGGCTGACCGACCAGGCTGGTGCGGTTGAGGTTCTTGGTCAGCGCCTGGACCGACGACAGGCCGCGGTCGGTGAAGTCGTTGACCGCCGCGACCAGGCCGCCGTCGACCAGCGCGAGCGCGCGGACCTCGTCGCCGGCGAAGTCGTGGACGAGCACGCCGTCGCTGGCGGGGCCGACCTGCAGGACCTTGGCCCCGGGCGAGGTGCCGACGACCACGTCCTTGCCGACCGGCAGCACCGCGAGGATGTCCTTCTCGTCGGAGTCGAGCACGACCTTGGGGTCCTTGCCGTTGAGGTCGAGCGAGAACAGCTCGCCCTTGGGACCTGTCCCGACGAGCAGGCGGCCCTCGTGCGGCACGAGGGCCCAGATCTGCTCGACCTGCAGCTTGGCGAACTCGCTGACCTTGCCCTTGCCGTCGATGCGGTGGATCGTCCCGCCGGGCAGCGTCGCCGCCAGCAGGTCGCCGCCGGGCAGCGTCGTCATCGCCGACACCACCGCGCCCGGCAGCTCGGCCAGCTTGCTCGCCGCCGGCTCGGCCGCGCCGGCCTTGCTCGGGGTGGCCAGCTTGATCCGCTGCACCCCCGAGGCGTCGGCGGTGCCGAGGTACACCGCGCCCTTGTCCTTCGGGTCGGCGACGCACGAGAACACGCTCGCCGCGCCCTTCACCTCGCCGCGCGCCGGCACCAGGCCGACGGTGACCTTGCCCGAGCCCTCGATCGCAGCGCCCTCGGCCTCGCCGGCGTCGAAGTCGTCGAAGTCGCCGAGGTGGAAGCTGCGCGTGCCGCCGGCCCCGGCGCTCGCGGGCGCGAGGGCGAGCAGCGCCGCGAGGGGCGCGAGCATCGCCGCGAACGGCGAATATGTACGAAAAGACATGCGCGAACGGACAGTCATGGTCGAGGCTGGACGGTTCAATCGGAGGCCGGTACGGCGAACTTCCGCTTCGGCTTGACGCTGACCTTGAGGGTGTGCTCGCCCTCGATCAGCGACGGGCGCGGGATCACCCGCCGCGCCATCTGCTTGAAGCGGACCGCCGAGGTGGTGCTGCCGGTGTGCGCGAGGCTCTCGAGCACGCTCGCGGGCAGCTCGGGCAGGAGCCCGTGGCGGGTCGAGAGGCCCTCGGCCTCGCGGTAGATCGTGGCGACCATGCTGCGCGCCGGGTAGGTGTCCTGCAGCGTGTCGATCAGGTCGTCGAGCGAGTTCGGCATCGGCCGCGGCGGGCGGGCGTTGTCGCCGCCGGTGACCTCGATCTGGATGTCCTGGTCGGCGGCGTCGTCGGGCACGCGCAGCGACAGCGTCTCGCTGCGGGTCGCGCCGCGGTAGTCGCGGACGCGCAGCTCGAGGGTCACGAGGTCGCCGGCGTGGACGTCGGCGTCGGCGAGGCGGATCGACTCGAGGATGTCGACCGGGCTGTCGTAGCGCAGCGTCGCGGTCTGGCGGACGCCCCGCAGCTTGGCGACCTCGAAGTCGTTGTTGAGCAGCGCCGCCATGATCAGCGCCCCGCGGCCGCGGCCGAGCGCGCGCGCGTCGACGCCGGCGGGGAAGAACTCCTCGTGCTTGACGGTGACGGTGCGCGGGCCCTTGCTCGTGGTGACGTCGATCTCGTGCAGGACCTCGGCGACGACCTCGGTGCCGTCGGCCGCGCCCTCGCCGAGCGCGTCGACCAGCAGGCTGGCCGCCAGCGCCGGCGTGAGGTCGACGCCGAGCGCGACCTCGCTGTGATACACGCGCGGCGGCATGTCGGGCTCCGGTGCGCGCAGCTCGGTGGTCACGGGGATCATCGGCGCGCTGACGTCGGTGCGCAGGGAGATCGCCGCCTGGCGGTCCTGGATCATCGACCCGCGCACGTGCAGCGCGCTCGACAGCTTCACCGAGCGCTCGACGCTGGGGATGATCACGTGCACCCGCGCGTCGGCGATCGGCAGGTTGCTCGGGCCGGCGCCGAGCATCTCGTGACCGAACGCCAGCAGCTTCTCGCCCTGCTTGCCGCCGGCCCACGTCACGGTGCCGTTGGGCGCGACCGCGTTGTCGCCGCGGATCAGCACCACCGACACCGAGTCGCCGCCCTGCCACGTCTTGGCCGGGGCCGCCTTGGCGTCGCCGACGGCCGTGCCGCCGCCGCCGCCGCGCGCGGGCACGAGGCCGAGAGTGTCGGCGAGGAAGCGGGTCGCCTCGACCCCGAGGCCGCTCACCGACATCGGCGCGCCGAGCGGCGCCAGACCGCCCTGCGGCGTGAGGTCGTCGGGGCGGCGCCGCGGCGGGAGCGGCGTGGTGTCGAGGCCGAGCATCGCGTCGGCCCAGCCGGCCGCGCCGGGCCGCGCCGTGCCGCGGACCTTGTTGTGCGGCAGCACGTCTGGCCGAAAGGGCAGGTCGCCGACGGCGAACATGTTGGAGATCGGGGTGATGCCGCCGATCGGATCCTTGTTGAAGCGGTAGCCGTAGGCCAGCGCGCCGACCAGCTTGCCGTCGATGTAGATCGGGCTGCCGCTCATGCCGCCGACGATGCCGGAGTGGACCATCCGCGGGTCGGAAGAGCGGAACAGGATCGCGTCCTGGCGCGGCAGGTAGTCGCGGATGACGTCGATGACCTCGATCTCGAAGCGATCGGTGCCGGTGCCGGAGAAGACGGTGACCGCGTGACCCTTCATGCCGGGGCGCACGTCGTCGACCGGCATGATGTCGGGCTGCGCCGCGGCGGCGGGGCGCAGGGCCAGCGCGCCGACCAGCGCGAACCCGGCGGCGCAGCGGCGAAGGGTCCGGCGCACGGGACGGGGCTCAGGACTTGGCATGGCGTTCGAGGGCTTGACGCATCGCGCCGACCAGGTCGTCGTGCGGCGAATAGTAGTACTTGTAGCGGCGGCGCGAGGCGTTGAGCAGCTCGCGGTCGAGCGCGCCGGCGGAGTCGAAGAACAGCACGCGCGGGACGTAGCGGCCGTCGGGGCCGTACTGCTGGCTCGCCGGCTCGAGGTCCTGGTCGACGTTGATCATGACGAAGCGATCGGACAGGGCCACCAGCGCCGGGTCGGAGAAGGCGGGCCGCAGCGCCTTGCACTGCGAGCACCACGACGCGTGCACGACCAGCATGATCGGCCGACCCTGGCTCGCGGCCTCGCTGAAGCCCTCTTCCAGGCCGCGCCAGGCGATCGCGTCGCCGAAGCCGTTCGACGGGGCGGTGGCGGTGCGCGTCGGCGCGGCGGGGGCCGGGGCGGCCGTCGGCGCGGCGGCGGACGGGGCACCTTGTTGAACGGCGGTCGATGGGTCGCCGCCACAGCCGGCGAGAAGGAGCGCGCCACTTGCCGCGACGGCAGGTGCGAGGGCGAGCGCGAGGACCAGGCGGGTCGAGGTCACGGCTGACAACCATACCACGCGCGATCTGCGAGATCCCGCGACGAAGCGGCAGAGTCCCGGCGTGCGTCGACGCGGCGGCGAAGGAGCCCGCGTGCGCCCTCTCATGGGTGGTTGCCGGCGCCGCGGAGCCGTGCTGTCATGCCACCACTCCAGGATGCCGCCCTCGCTCAGCGACCTCCTCGAGGACAGCGACGAAAAGTTCGCGGCGGTGGACGCCGACGGTCGCATCCTCGTCTGCAGCCGCGCGCTCCGCGAAGCGCTCGGCTGGTCCGAAGAACAGGTCGCAGCGGCCAGCTTGACGGCGGCCGCGGCGCCCGAGTACCGCGACAAGCTGCAAGCCCTGCTGGGCCGCGTATTCGCCGGAGAGGCCGACGTCCGCGGCCACACGCAGATGGTCACGCAGGACGGCCGGCGGCTCGAGCTGCACGTGAGCATGCACCGGGCCCGCGACGGCGAGAGCGCGTGGGTCTCGCTGCAGTGCGAGCTCGCCCGCGTGCACGGGCAGATCGGTGGGATCCTGGCCAGCGCCACCTCGGTGGGCCTGATCGCGGTCGACATCACCGGCCGGATCGTCCGCTTCAACCGCGGCGCCGAGCGGATCTACGGCATGGCCGCCGAGGACGTGCTGGGCCGTCACTTCGACATCCTGCCGGGCGACCCCGACGAGGTGGCCGAGCGGATCCGCGAGCTCACGCAGGAGTTCGGGCGGCCGGCGACCAAGCTCGACACGTACACCCTGCGCGCCCGCGAGTACGGCTCCGACGATCACTCGTCGACGATCCCTCGCGCCGACGGCACCCGCGCCTACGTCGAGGTCGTGACCTCGCCGCTGCGCGAGATCACCGGCGAGGTCATCGGCTACGTCGGCATTCTGCGCGACGTCACCGCGACGCGCGTGGCCCAGGCCGAGCACGAGCGGCTGGCCAACCGCCTGCGCGGCGCGCTGCTGGCCAGCACCGACTCGATCGTCGTCACCGAGCGCGTCGTCGACGACGACGGCCGGTTCGACCTCGTGATCGTCGAGGTCAACCCCGGCACCACCCGCCTGATGAACCGCCCGCGCGAGAAGCTGATCGGCGTGCGCCTGTCGGAGTTCGCCGGCCCGCGACGGATATCGACCTTCCTCGCCAAGTACGAGCGGGTGATCGCCACCGGCGAGGCGCTCGACGAAGACATCCGCATCGACTCCGATCTGCTCCCCGGGGTCGAGTGGCTGCGCCACCAGGCCGTCCGCATCGGCGACGGCGTCGCCATCACCACCCGCGACATCACCAAGCGCAAGCGCAGCGAGGTCCAGCTGCGCAACAGCGAGCAGCGCCTCAACATGGCCCTCGAGGCCGCCGGCGACGAGCTGTGGGACTGGGACCTGGCCGCCGGCACCGTCTTCTTCACCCGCGGGCGCGACAACGCCAGCCACACCTACTCCGAGGCCGAGCTGGCCCACGCGGTCCACCCCGACGACCGCGCGGCGTTCCACGAGGCTGTCCGAAAGCACATGTCCGGAGAGGCACCCACGTTCCACTGCGAGTACCGGGCGCTGACGTCCAAGGGCGGCCACCGGTGGGTGCTGGGGCGGGGGCGGCTGGTCGCGCGCGACGGCGCCGGGCGGCCGCTGCGGCTGATGGGCACGCAGACCGACATCAGCGCGCGGCGGCGGCAGGAGGACGCGCTGCGCCAGGCGGTGCGGGCGGCCGAGGCGGCGAGCCGGGCCAAGAGCGAGTTCCTCGCCCACGTCAGCCACGAGATCCGCACGCCGATGAACGGCATCCTCGGCATGGTCGAGCTGGCGCTGCTCGACGACCCGCCGCCGCCCGCGCGCGAGCGCCTGCGAGTGATCCAGGACTCGGCGCGCTCGCTGCTGGCGGTCATCAACGACCTGCTCGACGTGACCAAGATCGAGGCCGGCAAGCTGGCGCTCGCGCCGGTCGCGTTCGACCTCCACGCGACCATGCAGCGCACCCTCGACGCCCTGCGCCCGCGCGCCGAGGAGCAGGGCCTGCGGTTCGCCGCCGCGCTCGCGCCCGAGGTCCCGCGCTGGCTGGTCGGCGACCCCGACCGCCTGCGCCAGGTGCTGGTCAACCTGATCGGCAACGCGATCAAGTTCACCTCGCACGGCGAGGTCCAGGTCGAGGTCGGCGCGCAGCTGGCCGGCGAGCGGGCCCGCCTGCGCTTCGCAGTGCGCGACACCGGCATCGGCATCGCCCCCGAGCGGCTGTCGGCGATCTTCGTCCCGTTCGAGCAGGGCGACGCCTCGACCACGCGCCGCTTCGGCGGCACCGGCCTCGGCCTCACCATCGCCGATCGCCTGGTGAGATTGATGGGCGGCGCGATCGCGGTCGACAGCAAGGTCGGCGTCGGCAGCATCTTCTCGTTCGAGGTCGAGCTGCCGTGCGCGCCCGAGACCCCGCGGCCCGAGTCGCGCACGCTGCCGGTCAAGCTGTCGCGCGCGAGCCGGCGGCTGCGCGTGCTGCTGGCCGAGGACCACCCGATCAATCAATTGGTCGCGGCCGAGATGCTGCGCGGCGCCGGCCACGAGGTGGTGGTGGTGCACGACGGCCACGCGGCGCTGGCCGCCGTCGCGTCGACGCGCTTCGACCTGGTGCTGATGGACGTGCAGATGCCCGGGATGGACGGCTGGGAGGCCGCGGCGGCGATCCGCAAGAGCGAGGAGCCGCGCGTGCGCGCCGTCCCGATCGTCGCCATGACCGCCCGCGCGACCGAGTCCGACCGCCTCCACAGCCTCGAGCGCGGCATGGACGGCTTCCTCACCAAGCCGGTCCAGATCGCCGACCTCCAGGCAGTGCTCGCCACCATCGGCGAGCGCCCCAACGGCGCCGTCGACGACTGGGACGCCGTCAGCAAGCGCGTCGCCGGCTCGCGCAAGACCCTCCTGCGCATGATCGAGATGGCCCGCGAGGAGGCGCCCAAGCTGGCCGAATTGCTGCGCTCTTCGGCCCTGAACGACCCTGAGGTCATGCGCCAGGTCGCCCACCGCACCGCCGGCACCGCCGCGATGTTCAGCGCCGGCGAGCTGCTCGGCCTCGCCCGCGAGCTCGAAGGCGTCGCCGCCCAGGCCAGCGAGCGCGAGCGCGTCGCCCGCGTGGAGCGCCTGATCGACGCCATGTTCCGCCTCAGCGACGACCTCGCGGCACGCGGCCGCGAGCTGGCGCTCGAGACGAACTCGTGAGCCCGAGACGGACATGCTCCTCGAGGCATGTCTCGAATAGAATGTTCTTGAGGGCATGTCCCGCTGGACATGCACACGCGGTGCCAGCACCCCGACGATGTCGCGGCGTCGGGGATCGCCGACAACACCATGCTCTTTGAGGCATCCGCGAGGCCCGTCTCCTGCCCGCCCCTTCTCTCTCATGGCCGGCGCAGCCCGCTCGGCCACGGAGGCGCTCGTCGACATGTCCCTCGGGACATCCCTCGCTCCCCCTGCTCTCCCGCCGCGGCGCGCGGTGTCCAGCCGGCGGGACACCGGCCAGCCGGCGGGACGCTCGCGGGCCGCCGATCCGCGTCGTCGCGCGGCTTCTCGCTGGCACGCGGCTTGAAATCCCAAGGGACATGTCTCAAGGGAGCAGCGAGGATCGCGGCGACGACGAAACGGAGGCCCTGGCGCGGGCGCGGGCGATCGAGCGGCCGCGCGAGCGGATGTACGCGTTCGGGCCGGCGGTGTTGAGCAACGTCGAGCTGGTGGCGCTGCTGCTCGGCGGCGGGCGGGCCGAGCAGCGGGCGCTGGCGCTGCTGCAGCGGCTGGGCGGGCTGTCCGGGCTGATGCGCGGCCTGCCGCACCAGCTGGCCGAAGCGCCGGGGATCGGCGAGGCCTCGGCCACCGCGGTGTGCGCGGCGGTCGAGCTGGCGCGGCGGATCGGTCAGCTCCAATTGCCGGTCGAGGCGGCGGTGCGCGGCTCCGACGACGTGCGGCGGTTCGTCCACGCCCACCTGCGCGGCCGTTCGCAGGAGGTGTTCATGATCCTGGGCCTCGACAGCCGGCGGCGGATCCGCCTGATCAAGGAGGTCGGCCTCGGCAGCGTCGCTCACGTCCATGTCCACCCGCGCGAGGTCTTCCGCCCGCTCACCCAGGCGGGCGCTCACTCGGTCATCCTCGTCCACAATCATCCCAGCGGCGAGCCGAACCCCAGCGAGAGCGACGTCGGCCTCACCCACCGCCTGGTCGAGTGCGGCTGGCTGATGGGCATCCCCGTCGTCGACCACCTCATCGTCACCGACGGCGGCTGCACCTCCATGCTGGCCCTGGGGCTCCTCCCCGAGGCCCCGCTGCCCCCGGAGGCCCCGCTGTGACCGCTGTGACGCGCGCGCGCGAATCGTGCTACGTCCTCGCGCCATGGACCTCGGTCTCCAGCACAAAGTCGCGATCGTCACCGGCGGCAGCGAGGGCATCGGGCGAGCCACCGCCCGCGCGTTCGCCCAGGCCGGGGCCCGCGTCGTCATCTGCGCCCGCCGGGCCGACGTGCTCGCCAAGGCGATGCACGACCTGTCCGCGGAGACAGGCGCCGAGGTGCTCGCCATGCCGGTCGACGTGCGCGAGCCGGCCGACGTCATGCGTCTCGTCGACGGGGTGGTCGCCCGCCTCGGCCGCATCGACGTCCTCGTCAACAACGCCGGCACCTCGGCCGCCGCGCCGTTCGAGTCGCTCACCGACGACGCCTGGCAGGACGACCTCGACCTCAAGCTGTTCGCCGCGCTGCGGCTCATCCGCCTGGCCGTCCCGCACATGCGCAAGGCCGGCGGCGGCAGCATCGTCAACCTGCTCAACATCGGCGCCCGTCAACCCGCCGCCGGCTCGATGCCCTCGACCGTCAGCCGCGCCGCCGGCCTGGCCCTCACCAAGGCGCTGTCGAAAGAGCTCGCGCCGGAGCAGATCCGCGTCAACGCCGTCCTCATCGGCCTGGTCAAGAGCGCCCAGCACGATCGCAAGCGCAACCCCACCCTCGACCGCGACCGCTACTACGACGACATGGCCCGTCAGCGCCAGGTGCCGCTCGGACGCGTCGGCGAGGCCGAAGAGGCCGCCGACCTCATCGCCTTCCTGTCGTCCGCCCGCGCCGCCTTCATCACCGGCACCGCGATCAACTTCGACGGCGGCGCCAGCGCGGTGCCGTGAGCCGCGCTCCGGTCGCAAGCCCTTTGAGCCATGTCCTGAAGGACATGCTTTAAAAGATCTCCTCGAGCCGGCGGCCCCGCCGGGCCGGCGGCGGCGTGAGGGCGGCGAGGCGCGGGATGCCGGCCTCCGCGGCGGCGAAGAACTCGGGGTCGACCTCCACCCCGACGCTCTCGTAGCCGACCGCGACCGCGGCCGCGATCGTCGAGCCGCCGCCCATGAACGGGTCGAGCACCACGCCGCGCCCGAGCGGCAACGCGGCGCGGACCAACTGCCGCATCAACGCCTGCGGCTTGAGCGAGGGGTGAGGCGACAGCGCGCGCTCCTCGGGCCGGGTCGGGGCGGAGGCGATGACGTCGGCGAACGGCTGCTCGGCGGAGATCCGCCTCAACCCGCCGGTGCCCCACCGGCGCAGGTTGTCCTGGACGCGGCCCTCGCACGGCTTGCGGAACAGGCCCCACGGCTCCCACGCCGAGCGCGGCATCACAGTGACGTCGGCGAACTCCTCGTGGGCGTTCTTCGGCCGGTCGCCGCCGCGCAAGGTCTGGACCAGGCGGATGATCTCGGCCCGCTTCTCGAACCCGGCGGCGAGGAACGGCCCGTACACGAGGTGCGACAGCAGCGGGTTGCCGGCGATGAAGACGTGGGCGCCCGGGACCAGCACGCGCATCGCCTGGGCCGCGAAGTCGGCGAAGAACTGCTCGAGGGCGTCGCGCTCGTCGCTCGACAGCACGGTGAAGCGCGGCAAGGGGCTGCGAGTGCTGCCGCCCATGGTCGGGGGGATCCGCCACACCCCGCCGTGGCCGCTGCGCAGCTTGGCGGTCTCGAGCGCGGTGTACTCCTTGAGCCCGTACGGCGGGTCGGTGACGATCGCGTGGATCGATCTCTCGGGTCGCGCCGCCATCCACCGCAGGCCATCGCCGCGTACCAGGGTGTACGTGGCCTCGCCGAGCCGGTGCGAGCTGGAGACGAAGTTGTCCTGGTCGGCTGCGACCACGCGCGCGCGATCGTACCACGCACCCGCGCCGGCTCCGACCACCCGCGCGAGCCGGCGCCCCTCACACGCGGCGGCTCGACCAGCGAAGGGCCTGGTCACCCGCGACGACGCCGCAGCTCCTTCGCGGCCGGGGATCGGCCGTACACGAGCGGGGCGCTGGCAGGTCGGCTGAGCCCGACCACCTCCGGCATCCCGTCGATTCTCGCCGCCTCCGGGTCGCCCTCGATCCTCGCCCCCGCTCGGCCCGGCGCTCGCGCTTCAGGCGAGCTCGGTCCGCAGGAACTCGCCGATCCGCCGGATCGCCCGCCGCGCCTCGGGCAGCAGGCTGGGGAACACCTGGAACACATGGATCATGTCGTCCCAGACCTCGAGCTCGACCCGACCCTGCCCCGCCCGTACGCGCTCGGCCAGGCGGGTCGCGTCGTCGTGCAGGACCTCGCGGGTGCCGACCTGGATCAGGATCGGCGGCAGGCCGCGCATGTCGGCGTGGATCGGCGAGATCAGCGGGTGCTGCGGGTCGCCGTCGGGGCCGACGTAGTAGCGGCCGAACGCCGCCAGGTCGCCGCCGATCATCGGGTCGAGCGCTGCGCGCGTGCGCACCGACTCGCCCGTGCCCGCGAGGTCGGCCCACGGCGACAACATGAACGCGGCCCCCGGCAGCTGCACGCCTCCGGTGTCGCGCAGGCGCACCAGAGCGGCCGCGGTCAGCCCGCCGCCGGCCGAGTCGCCGCCGATGGCGATCGATCTGGCCGAAAAGCCCTGGTCCAGGAGCCATGTGTAAGCAGCCATGGCGTCGTCGAGCGCGGCCGGGTACGGGTGCTCGGGGGCGAGGCGGTAGTCGAGCGCGAGCACGCGGACGCGGGCCTCGCGGCTCAGCGCCGCCGTCAGGGCGCGGTGCGAGGCGGGCGAGCCGGCGACGTAGCCGCCGCCGTGGAGGTAGAGCAGGACCTTGTCGGCGCGAGCCCCGACGCTGTGGATCCACTCGCCCGGGACGCCGCCCGCGTGGGTCGGCTCGAGGTACACGCCGGCCGGCAGGCGGGCCTGACGGATCCCGCGCTCGATGGTCTTGCGCACGCCCTTGTAGCCGTCCGGCCCGAACTCGCCGATCGGGTGGCGGCGGCGCCAGTAGCGGATCATCTGGTAGAGGAGGTGGCTCTGCAGGCTTGCCATGTGTCCCTCACGACATGTTCTTCAGGCCAGAGAACGAGTGAGCGCGCCGGTGTCGATCGGCGCGACGGTGTAGCGGGGCGCGAGGCCCCAGGCCAGGGGCGAGCGGACGAAGGGCGACGAGCAGTAGATGTTGGGGAGGTCGCCGCCGGCGTCGCCACGGTCGACGATCGACTTCTCCAGGACCATCGAGGTGTACTGCGACATGCTGCTCTCGAGCGCGTTGCCGTTGAGGACGACCTCGGCCCCGTACTTGGCGGCGTGCTCGCGCAGGCTATTGAGGCCGGAGGCGCGCGGGTGGTAGCTCTCGGGGCAGACGCCGTTCTCGGAGATGGCGAACACCCCGCGGCCGGCGGCGTGGAACACGATCGAGTGGTTGCCGAGGGTGTGCCCCGGGGTCCACACCAGCGCGAGGCCCTTGCCGAGCCACACCGAGCCCTCGACGGCGATGATCTTCTCCGCCGGCACGCCGTCGAGCGCCTCCTCGATCCACCACGGCCGCTGCAAGGGGTGCAACGCCTGCAAGGTCTCGATCTCGCGGCGATTGACGATGAGCCTGGCGTTGAGATAGAGCGGCGGCCGCCCGTGCTCGCCGACCAGGCCGCGCCGCAGGTCCTGGACGTGGAGGTGGTCGAAGGTGACGTAGTCGATCCGGGCCGGGTCGACGCCGAGGCGCTTGCGCGCGAGCGCTGCCGGTCCGTCGGCCCGCCGCAGCAGCTCGGGCGGCGCCCACGGTACGAGGTCGCGTCGCAGCTGGTCGAAGAAACCTGCCCTCGCGGACAGGTCAGCCTCGCTCGGGTTGACGAAGATCGTGCGCACCTGCCCGCTCCAGTCCTCGAATTCGATCAGGTCGCAGCGGTTGCGCATCAGGAGGTACTTCGCGCGGGTCGGCGGCGCCTGCCAGAAGGCGAACGCGACCGGGTACGGGAACGGCAGCAGATCGAGGGTGCGGAAGCCGCGGACGGGGCCGTCGCTGCGGAAGCGGCGGCCGAACGCCTCGCCGCGGGCGCGCAGGTCCTCGAGGCGGAAGCCCGGTCGCGGCTCGCGCCAGCCGTCGTCGAGCTCGGCGATCGCGCGGAAGTTGGCGGGCATCTCTGCCGCGCACGGCTCCGGGGTCGTGGGGCGGTCGAACGGCATCGCCGCCACCTTATCGCGCCGGTGGGCGGCCGTCAGCGGAGGTTGTCCCCCTGCGCCGGAGACGGCGGCGCGGTGGAGCGCGAGGTGAGGCCGCGAGCGCGACGGCCTTGCTCTGCCTTCGCGAAATCTACTCGCCGCCGCTTCTGCGTGGGCAGCGGGCCGCGCTCGCTTCCTCCGCGGCCGCGAGGAATTTACCTGCGACGACCCCTCGCGGAACGGTCAGCGTCCGTAGGTCCGCTGCAGGTGAGCGACGGCCGCCCCCGCGCCGCGGAGATCGGCGTCGCCGTCGAGCAGGGCCGGCAGTTCGGCACGACCGGTGCGTTCGGCCAGCTCGGCGAACTTGGCGCTGCCACGGCCGCAGGTGCGCCAGCGATAGGCGATCTCGCGAGCGCACAGCCACTGACGGATCTCCCGCGCCTCCGCCGAGGTCTCGTCGGCGAACAGCTCGAGCGGCCGGGCCGGCGCCTCCGACGCCAGGGCCCGCACCCGCGGCAGCGCGAGCGAGGCGAGGCCGCTCGACACCGTCGTCAGCGGTCCGAGCCGCAACGGCCACGGGACCTGGCCGTCGCCGTAGCGCGAGACGAGGTGCCGCACGATCACCGACGACTCGCGGATGACCTGCTCGCCGTCGACGAGCATCGGGTACGGCGGGCCGTGGGCAGGACGAAAGCGCGTCCCGCCCGGGGGGCACGGCCGCATCGACACGTCGAGGTCGAGCCACACCAGCGCCTCGCGGACCTTGCGACAGAACGGGCACGCCTCGAACTCGTAGAGCACCAGCTCGCCCGTCGGACGCGGCCCCGTGGCGCCCACGCGCGAACCGAGCCCGAGTCGCACCGCCGTGGCCACCGCCGAACCCAGCCTCGTCATGTCCTGCTCCTCGTCGATTCGCTCGCGCGCCGCGTCATGCCAGAGCCTCGGCTGCTTGCATGCGCGACAATTCCCGCGGCGCAACCGGCTGCGCTGACAGCAGCGCCCGCCTCGTCGCGGAGGCGAGCACGTCCGACGAATCGGCCGCCCTCGCGCGCGACGCGTCGCCGCGCGTGCTCATGTTCGGGCCTTCGGCAGCTGCTTGCGCAGGAACTCGACCGCGACCTGGCAGAACGGGCGGAACTCGTGGCCGTCGCGGCTCGACCAGCGGGCGATCTCCCGCTCGAGCGCGGCGCGGGACCACGTCTTGTCGCTGTACTTCTTGCGCAGGCGGGCGATGAGGCCCTCGATCACGCGGCGGCGCAGCTGGCGGAGGTGCGGCGCGTTGAGGCCGAGCACCTGGTCGAGGTCGCGGTCGGCCTCGGGGTCGGCGCCGAAGATCCGGCCCTCGACGAAGCCGTAGCGCACGCGGTGCTCGACGCCCGCGACCGGGTCGAGCGCCAGCGGGCTCGCGCCCTTGCGCACGTCGCAGTGGCGGATGTCGCGCTGCTCGTGCGTGGGATTGTCCTGTCCTCCGGGACAGGCGGCGAGGAGGTTGCGGTGCGTCAGCTGCTGCGCGCGGTGCTCGTGCTGCGGCCGCAGGTGCTCGATGCGCAGCGACTCGAGCTCGATGCGGTTCATGCAATAGCAGCAGAGCGCGCCCTGCTCGCGCAGCAGGGCGCGCCGCAGCTCGTGCTTCCACGGGCCCGGGTCGTCGAAGCTGCCGCCGGCCTGGCGGTGCTGGGTGAGCGCCGGCGGCTCGCGGCCCTTCTGGATGTTCTTCATCCCTCGCCCTCGGCCTCGTCCTCGGCGAGGAACGCCATCATGCTGCCGAGGCGGACCACCTCGGCGTCGTGCGGGCCGAAGTCGGCGACCAGCTCGGCGAGGGCCGCCCGCGCCTCGGGCCAGCGCTCCTCGTCGATCAGGCGGGCGACCGCGCGGACCTTTGCGGCCGAGAACGGCGGGTACTGGTCGACGCCCATCACCTCGTACAGGATCGCGTTGCTGTCGCGCCCGAGCGTGTGCGGCGGCTCGTCGACCAGCCGGAAGTCGCGCAGCAGCTTGACCTGCTCGCGCGGCACCAGCGACAGCACCTGCGGCGAGTGGGTGGTGACGATGAACTGCAGGTTGGGGAAGGTGCGCTCGAGGTTGGGGATCAGGGTGCGCTGCCACTGCGGGTGGAGGTGCAGCTCGACCTCGTCGATGAGGACGATGCCGCGGCCCTGCAGCGGGTCGGCGAGGTTCGGGTGGGTGATCGCCAGGCGGCGGGCGATGTCGCCGACCAGCACGAGCAGGCCCTGCTCGCCGCCGGACAGCTGCGAGAAGGCCAGCTGGGTGCCGCCCTTGCGCAGGATGAGCGCGGGGCGGCGGCCGACCACGAAGTCGATGTGGGCCGCGCCGGGCTCGCGCGTGGGCCGGCGACGGAACCGCAGGTCGGTCCAGTCGGGCAAGAACGAGAGGATCGCCCGCCGCACCGCGGCCAGCTGCGGATCGACGTGGTCGCGACGCTCGCGGATCAGCTCGTTCTCGAGGTCCTCGCGCAGCAGGAACCACCGCAGGAAGTCCTCGCGCCGGGCCCCGCGCGACCAGGCGTGGTCGGCGTAGAGGCTGGCCGGGCCCGACGGCAGCTCGCCGCGCGTCACGTCCTCCTCGGCCTCGACGTAGCGCTCGTGCGAGTAGGTCGCCAGCATCGGCGCGTCGAGCACGACCCCGCGGGCCAGCGCCTCGTGCCAACGCGCCGCCCAGCTCGCCGTCTGCGGGGTGTCGGGCTGCGCGTGGTGCCAGCGGTCCCAGCGGTGCGCGAGCTCGTGGCGCAGCGTGAACCCCTCCTCACCCGGCTCGAGGTCGGCGAACAGCTCGTCCTGCGCGCCCGTCGTCGGCGGCGTCCACACGAACTCGCCGTGGACCACGCAACGCTCGGCGCCGGCGCGCACGTCGGACAGAGTCAGGCGCGAGGCGTCCTCGCCGAGGCCGGTGCGGGCCACCGCCAGCGCAAGCAGGTAGGCCACCGCGTCGAGCACCGACGTCTTGCCGGACCCGTTGACTCCCACCAGCGCAGTCGTGCGGCCGCGCGAAAGGTCGAGCCCGAGCGACGCGAAGCCGCGGAAGTTCTCGAGCTGCAGCCGATGAATCCGCATCGATCGACGACCCGGCCCGAAGTGTAGGCCCCGGCGCGCGGCGCTCGCAAGTGCGCGCGAATCAGTGCTGTCGGCTCGCGCCCGAGTCAGTGCTGCGCCTCGGCGGTCGACCTCGCCGCCCGTCCGAATCAATGCCGCGCGGCGGCGGAGCTCCCGATGACGCCGGCTCGGCCTCGCCGCCCGCGCCCGAGTCAGTGCTGCGCGCGGCGGCGGAACGCGGCCACCAGCGCGTCGGCGTCGACCTTGCCGGGGCCGACGCCCGGCTTCGGCCGGACCATCCCGAGCGACGCCATGTCGTGCACATAGGCCGGGCGGCGCATGCCGACCAGCACGCATGTCACCGGCAGCGCCAGCAGCGTGAGCACTGCCCGGCGCGACAGCGGCAGCCCGCGCCACGCGGCCGGCGTGACGGCGGCGAGGCGGTCGCCGATCGCGTCGGTGAGGGCCTGGGCGCGGGCGCGGAAGTCGTCCTCGATGGCGTCGAGCGCGGCCAGCATCTGCTGCCCGTACTCGTCCCAGAACGCGCGGAACTCGGGCAGCAGCGCCGGGTCGAGGTCGCTCGTCAGGCTGGCCTCGATCTGCGCGCAGTGGGCCGAGATCACGTTGTTGCGCAGGTGCAGCCAGTGCCCGAGGTCGCGGATCTGGCCGAGCCCGGCCTGCAGCTCGCTGCCCCAGCGGAGCAGCTCGCGGATGCCGTCGCCGTACTCCGCGGCCAGCCGCGCGCCGAGCCCCGTCGACCACTCGCCCTCGAGCCGCTGCAGCGCCCGCAGGATCGGCAGCGGATCTCTCGGCTGGTCTTTGGGACCTGGCGCATCGGCCAGGCGGACCATGTGCGGCCCCTCGCCCTCGTCGACGAACGCGTTGAGCGGGCGGTTGACGAGCAGCGCCAGGCCCTCGCGGCGGGCCAGCGCCAGCACCGACGGCGCCTCGTCGGGCTGCACCTCGGTCAGCGCGCCGAGCTCGTAGAGGTTGAGCGGCAGCTCGGCGACGGCGAAGTGGTGCAGCGGCCCGCCGACCTCGCGCGCGAGCGCCAGCGCGCGGCCGAGCGAGACGTACTGGCTGCTGTCCGGCGGGTCGACGAAGCTGTTGGCGGACACGCCATACCAGGCGATCTCGCCGCGCAGCACCGCCTGCTCGAGGAACGCGAACGCCTCGCGCAGGCGGCGGTCGAACTCCACGCGGTCCTCGGCGGTGACCTCGCCGGCGCGGTTCTCGCGGTCGATGAAGAAGTACTCGGGGTTGTGCAGCAGGAACACGTCGATCGTCTGCAGCCCGAGGCGCTGGCGGCTGAGCGCCAGCTGGTCGGCGAGGAACTCGGGGTGCAGGCAGTGCCAGCAGCTGTCCTGATAGCGGACGACGTCGAGGTACGCCGGGTTGCGCTCGTGGGCGAGCTCGAGCGCGGTGCCCTGGAGGTACCCGGCCTTGGTGACGACCACCACGTCTTCGCGATTGGCGACGCGCCCTTCGAACAGGTCGCGGAGGACCTGGCCGATGAGGATCTCGCTGCCGCCGTCGCCGTAGTTCGCGCTGGTGTCGACGAGGTTGACGCCGGCGCGGACGGCCTCCTCGAAGGCCTGGCGGTGCAGCCCCGACTCGACGTGCACGCGGTAGGCGCCGAAGCCGACCGGCGCGACGTGGAGGCCGGTGCGCCCGAGCGGGCGCGCGTCCATGCCGAAGCGACGCGCACGCTCGGCGCTCGCCGCCGGCGCCGCGCGTCCGGGCCACAGAGGTCGCTCTTGCTCGCTCATGGGCCGCGAGCAGTACGACACGTCGCGGGGGCCGTCAACGTCGACCTCGGGCCGCGCCGCAGCTTGCACGTGCAAGCGCCGGTGGGCGACCATGCGGAGCCGGCCCCGGCCGTCCGCCCGAAATCGCGCCATGTTCAGCGCCCTGCGCCACCTGCTCGCATACCTCCGGCCCTACCGCCTCGAGGTGTCGCTGCTCCTGGTGGGTCTGCTGGTCGACCTCGCGTTCAACGTCCTGTTCAGCCTCAGCTTCCAGTACGTCATCGACGAGGCGATCGCCAAGCACGACGAGGCGCTGCTCTACACCATCCTCGTCGCCCTGCTGGTCGCGGTGGTCGTCGCCGCCGGCGTCGCCGTCATGCGCGACTACCTCTACGCCCGCCTCGGCACCGCGGTGATGAACGACCTGCGCCTGCGGATGTTCGAGCACCTGCAGCGGCTGTCGCACAACTTCTACACCCGCATGCAGGTCGGCGACATCCTCGCCCGCTTCTCGACCGACCTCGGCGCGGTGCAGAACGCGGTCATCCTCGCCATCCCCGAGACGATCCTCGGCATCCTCGGCGTCACCACGATCGCCACCCTGCTGTTCATCTTCTCGTGGCAGCTCGCCCTGCTCACGCTGATCGGCCTGCCGCTGGCGACCCTCGGCCCGCAGGTGCTGGGCCCGCGAGCCGAGCGCGACAGCTACCTCGTGCGCCACGAGGAGGCCCAGATCGCCAGCACAGTGCAGGAGAACCTCGGCGCCCACGCGGTCGTGCGCGCCTTCCAGCTGGCGCCCGAGCAGACCAGCCGGTTCCGCTACAAGCTGCGCTCGCTCTACCGCATCGGCGTGCGCTTCAACCTCAGCACCTACCTGGTCGAGCGCACGCCCAACCTGACCTTCTTGCTGCTGCAGATCGCGGTGTTCGGGTTCGGCGCGGTCAAGACCTTCCACGGCGAGCTGTCGCTCGGCGAGCTGGTCGCCTTCAACATCCTGCTCGGCTACCTCAGCACCTACGTCACCGCGCTGACGCGGGTGATGCCGCCGCTGCTGATGGCCGCCGGCGGCATCAAGCGCATCCAGGAATTGCTCGGCGCGCGCCCGCAGGTGCAGGAGAAGCAAGGCGCGAACGCCCTGCCGCCGCTGCGCGAGGCGATCAGCTTCGAGGACGTGTCGTTCTCGTACACCGGCGAGCACAAGAACCTCGACCGCGTGAACCTGCGGATCTCCCGCGGCACCACGGTGGCGATCGTCGGCGCCAGCGGCTCGGGCAAGAGCACCGTGCTCGGCCTGCTCGCCCGCTTCTACGACCCCGACCGCGGCGTGGTCGCGTTCGACGGCGCCGACATCCGCGCCGCCTCGTTCGACTCGCTGCGCGGCCAGCTCGGGATCGTGTTCCAGGACAGCTTCCTGTTCAACACGACGGTCCGCGAGAACATCCGCATGGGCCGGCTGGCGGCCACCGACGAGGAGGTCGAGCAGGCCGCGCGCGCGGCCGAGATCCACGACCTCATCGCCGGCCTGCCGGAAGGCTACAACACGGTGGTCGGCGAGCGCGGCAGCCGGCTGTCGGGCGGCCAGCGCCAGCGCGTGGCGATCGCCCGGGCGATCCTCCGCAACCCGCAGATCTTGCTGCTCGACGAGGCGACGTCGGCGCTCGACCCGACCACCGAGGCGGCGATCAACGCCACGCTCGAGCGACTCGGCCGCGACCGCACCGTGATCGGCGTGACCCATCGCCTGGCCTCGACGCGCCTCGCCGACCTGATCCTCGTGTTCGACAAGGGCCGCCTGGTCGAGCAGGGCAACCAGCGCGAGCTGCTGGCGGTCGACGGCCTGTACCGCCGGCTGTGGAACAAGCAGCAGGGCCTGGTGGTGTCCGAGGACGGCACGCGGGCCGAGGTCGAGCCCGAACGCCTGCGCGCGATCCCCATCCTCAGCACCCTTTCCGACACCATGCTCGCCGCGGTCGCGCGCACCTTCCTCAGCGAGCGCTTCAGCGAGGGCCGCCCCGTCATCCTCGAGGGCGACACCACCGTGGAGAAGTTCTACATCGTCGCCCGCGGCAAGGTCGCGGTGCTGAAGCGCCAGGAGGACGGCACCGACAAGCAGATCGCCACCCTGCAGGAGGGCGACTACTTCGGCGAGGTCGCGCTCCTGCGCGACGCCCCGCGCAACGCGACGATCCGCACGCTGACCCCGTGCATCCTCCTGACCCTGCAGCGCCGCCAGTTCCTCGAGCTGATCCAGAGCGACCCACGGCTCAGCCACGAGTTCGACTCGGTGGTCCGCAGCCGCGTGCACCCTGTGACCATGGCGTGAGCACGTCCTCGCGACCTGCGAGGTCGGTGGGAAGCCCCGCGTCGCCGAAGCTCGAGCTGCGGGCGGCGAGTGTTCGCGCTCGAGGCGATCACGGCCCCGACGACTTCCTCAATCCTTGCTGCGAGCCGAACGTCCGCGGCTGTGCTTCAGGGCCGTGCGGCCGCTCGCATGGGTGACGGGGTCACCTCCAATGATCGGACCTCCGAACGGGACACGCCGGGCACCGCTGCGGCGTCGACGGTTGCTTCGCAACATCCGCAGCCGCTCGAGCCGCGAGCAGCAGACCTCGCAGGTCGCCTTCATCACGCCGTTTCTGCCGCGCCGGCGGGCGTCTGACTTGCCAAGCGCGGCTTGGCGCCTCTATCATCGGGGCCCCCACATGTCGATGCAGCTCCTGGTGTCCGCCCTCGTCAGCGTCGCAATGGTCGCGCCCGCCTCGCCGGCGACGAAATCGGCCGCCGAGGGCAGCAGCAGCGCGACTGCGCCGGCCGCCGCCGACGACGCCAAGCTCAAGCGGGCCGAGGAGCTGTTCTTGAACGGCCGCCAGCTGTTCAAGGAGGGCTCGTACGAGGCCGCGATCCTCGCCTTCCAGGAGAGCTACGAGCTGTCGAGGCTGCCGGAGATTCTCTACAACATCGGCAACTCCTACGAAAAGCTCGGCGACTTCGCCAACGCCCGCAAGTACCTCGACCAGTACCGGGCCTTCGCGCCGGAGAAGGAGCGCGAGCTGCTGGGTCGGCGGATCCAGAACCTCGACCAGCGGCTGCGCGAGCAGGAGGACAAGGCCCGGGCCGAGCGCGAGAAGCAGGAGCAGGAGGCCAAGCAGCCCGAGCCCGGCCCCGTCGTCCCGCCGCCCGTCACCGAGCCCGAGCCCGCGCCCAAGCCCAAGAAGGACCGCGTGTTCGGCCCCGTCGCCGGCGCCCTCACCGGCGTCGCCGCGGTCGGCCTCGGCCTCGGCATCGGCTTCGGCGTCAGCGCCCAGGGCCAGCGCAACAAGGCCCTCGAGCACTGCAACGAGTCCGGCGGCCGGACCTTCTGCGACGTCGACGCCCAGCCCTTCCTCGACGCCCAGAAGTCGCGCGCGCTCGGGGCCGACATCAGCTTCGCCCTCGCCGGCGCCGCCGCGATCGCCGTGATCGCCATCGTCGCGGTCAAGGCGTCGCGCAAGAAGAAGGAGCAGACCGCCCGCCTCACCCCGTGGGGCGGCCCGCGCGGCGCAGGCCTGGCGCTCGGCTTCCGCTTCTAGCGTTGCGATGAAGCTTCACTGCCGCGTCGCGCGAAACGCCACCGTCTCCGCCTCGACGAACCCGCGCAGGACGACGGCGTAGCGCCCCGGCTCGAGCCGGTGCGTCTCCGTCATCGACCCTTCGAGCACCGCCTCGTAGCCGCGCAGCCAGGCGCAGCCGTCGCACTCCGCGATGAGAACCTGTCCGCGCGTCCCCTCGCCTTCCGGCGTCACCACTGCGATCTCGTACTCACCGGCTTCGACGATCTCGATCGTCCGCCGCAGCTCCAGATGGGTCTCTCCGAAGACGATCGGCTCACCCGGCGGCTGCATCCCTCCCACGACCTCCGGGCCGTCGCAATACAGCGAGCTCGTCCACGCGAAGCTTCCGGCGGGGTCGGCCATCAGCGCCGGCGCGTCGCACTCCAGCCGCGGCAACGACGGGAGGTCGGAGGGGCACTCCGTCGCCGCCAGGTACTCCTCGACCAGCGCATCGAGCGACACCCCGTAGCTCGCACGCACGGCCTCGTCCCAATCATCGAGTTCGGACACCTCCGGCACGCTTCGGTACAGCGCCGCGAAGCGCTCCGCGCCGTGGACCTGCAGGAGGTACCGGATGAAGCGCGACGCCACCCAGTAGCCGACACCGTCCGTGATCCCGCCTTGATCGAGCGTCATGTACGGACGAGGGTCGCGTTCCTCCATGGGGGCGTCGATCACTGCGTCCGCGAAGCCTTCGGTGAGAAACGGCGCCGCCGATCCGTTCAGCTGGTTCGCAATGGTATGGACGATCTCGTGCGGCAACACCGGCGCATGGCCGGCCGAGCGCAGGCCGACCGCGCACCCGGACGCAGCGGCGCAGCGGGAACCCTCGACCCAGAGCGACGCATAGTCGGCCTCTGTCAGCCAGTAGTACGCGACCCGCTTGAGCCCCGTGGCCGGCAGATCGAGCAACTCGCCCGCGCGCCGCGCCGCGAGGTCGTACAACGCGACGGTCCCTCCGCAGAGCTCGAGCCCCAGGCTGTGGTGATAGTCGACGAGTTCGCCGCGGACGACCTCCGTCTCGGGCATCTGCGCACGGCAGGCCGCCACCAGCGCGACAGCGAGGAGACGTGTCGGGCTCCGCATCGCCGCCACGTTCTACCACGAGGCATCGCCTCGGCTTCGGCGTCAGCTTCGCCTCTTCCCTGTCCTCGCCGCTGCAACGGCGAGGGAGCGGAGACGGAATTCGGCTCACCAACCGCCATCGGCGGCCGACGTCAGGCGAAGCGAACAGGGGGAATGGTCATGAAAAGGTCGGGGTCCCATGTTGGTGGAAACCGACAGCGCACCGGGAATCCTGATTGGGAATTCCTCCGAGTCGCCGGAGGATTCGCTGTTGCACTGGCGCCGCCTCGTCACCGATGGCGCCTTCGAGGGGCGCCTGCCGTGTGCGCTTCCTGCCCGCGGCGACGGCGACGCCGGAGCGACTCGTGGTGGTGCTCGCGCCCGGCCCCAGCGATCCATTCGCGCCATCGCTCCAGCGCCTGCTCCCAGCTCTGCCCGACCGTGCTCGCCGCTCTTCCGCGGCGCGCCGAGACAATTCGAGTTGTGACCCGTCGACGCTCCGTGCAGCGCCCGCCTCGCTCGCTCCTCAGGATCTCGGATCGGCGCTGACCCCCGATCCCTGAGGAGAGGCGGTGGGGACCGACGCAGTCGAAGAGAGCATGCAGGCGGAGCATCGGAGGGACACGCGCCCCATGGCGCACGTCGCAGGTCGAATCATCGCGCTCGCGCTGCTGGCGATCGCGTATTCGCTGCCGATCTCGCTGCAATGACGACGGGTCGATTGCGCCTCCATCGCATCGCCCCATTGACCGCCATTACCGCTGCGGCCGCCGCGAACGTCGTTTGGGCAGGACCGAGCGGACGCGTGTGACCCGGGCAACCACGACTGCAGAGAGCGGTGGCCTTACATAGGGGGCGATGTATTGTGAAGCCGCACCTCAACCGCACGTCGCGGTTCATGTCGTGCCTTGAAAGGAAATGTGTCATGCGTGAATTCAATTCTAAGTGGACTCTTTGTCTTGTTGCCGCCTTCGTGGCTCCCTTCATTCCCCAGAGCGAGTCGGCCGCCGCCCCGGGTGTGAGCTCCGATGTGTCCGAGGAGGTCAGCGCCGATGACCTGCTCACCGACGAGGACTCCGAGGCCCGGTGGGGCCAGGGGATCGGGCAGCACCAGGGGATCGGGAAGGGCAAGGGGAAGGGGGGCAAGCCCACGTTCGGCAAGTCCATCGAGGTCTGCAACAACTTCCTCGGGGAAGAGGTGTGGGTTGCGACCATGCTGAGGATTGATGGTAGTGAGACGGTCGATGGGTGGACGGTGATCCCGCCGGACGACTGCCAGATGGTGGTCACGAACTACACCGGACCGGGCGAGCTGTACGCGCGCGTCGAAGACCTCGGTGGCCTCGACGTGACGAGTCTGCCGCTGCCGGTGCTTGGTTGTATCGACCGGAGCACGCCTTCGTTCTTGACGACGGAGCTGGATCTGTGCCTCGACTCCGGTCAGTCCTTCCAGGGTTTCGCTCGTCACCCCAACACGTCGCTGTGGACCATCGACGTCCCGTAGTGGCACCAAAGCATCGAAGGGACTGAGGAACGGCCTGCCGACGCGTCGGCAGGCCGCCCCTGATGCGAGTTGCGGTCGCTTGCGACGCCGCAGCCCGCTGCAGCACCGAGCAGGCGATCGCAGCACTCAGCCGGCCCCGAAGTCGAGCTTACGATACTACGATTAATACCGATTTCGCCGGCCAACTGGCCCCACGTCGTCGCGCCCTACGACAGTTCATCCGCAGAGCTCGAGCCCCCAGGCTATATTAGTAGTCGATTATTCGCCTTGGACGATCTCTGCTCCGAACATCAGCTCATGGCAGGCCGCCGACAGAGCGATGGCGTGAAGACTCGCCTGACTCCGCATCCCAGAGCCTTGTACCACTCGGCTCGGGCACGTGTGCTGCCGCCTGCAATGGCGGCGGGACCGAGACGGTCCACACGAGCGACGGCTGCCACCACACCAGAAAGAGGCGTATCCGAAGGCGGTCCCTGCGGCCTTGCCACATCCTGTCAGACTCTTGATGAGCCTATCCTGCCAATGGCAAAGGGAGACAACAAGCAGACGACACAGGTGTCATCGACGACTCGCGGCGGGAGGCCTCCTGCCGCGTCAGGACGTGGGCGCGACGCCGAGCAGCTCGCTACGAGCGACCCGCCCGTGCGTCCACTCGGCCGCCGATCCGCGTGACCAACACGGCGGACTCGTCGGTCTGCCCACGGGCGCTCCGGTGCGCTGACGGCGGTCGTCCACCCCTTGCGCCTGTGTGCCAAGAACGGCTGAGCGACACGCACCGCCGAGGCGAGCCCACCCTACGGCCGGGCATCACGCGCTCGAGGCGGTTGCGTTGCCGATGGAACAGCCCAACCGGGTTGTGGCAGCTCTACCTGGTTGCACGGCACGGTGCGGTCCCAGGACGGGAGTGAGCCTGGCCCGCCTCGCGTCGCGGTTGTATCCTCGACCTCGTGCGCGTCCCCGCCGCCCTCATTGCCGTCGCGTTCGTCGCCTGCAACGGCGGTGAGCAGGGGCCGGGGGGCTTCAGCTCGAGCATCACCACTGCGCCGCAGGGGACCACTTCTACTTCGAGCGGCGGCGAAACATCGACGTCGTCGTCGACCAGCTCGGCCGAGGACTCGGCTGCCGCCAGCTCGGCGAGCTCGACCGGTTCGACCACCGCGAGCGGCGTCCCTGACGTCGGCGCGATCCCCGACGGCGGCGACGGCCCACCGCCCGGCTGCAAGGGCAAGGTCGACTTTCTGTTCACGATCAGCGGCTCGTTTACGATGGCGCCCAAGCAGGAGCGGCTCAAGGCGAGCTTCCCGGGCTTCATCGCCACGCTCGAGAGCGAGTTCGCGGACTTCGACTATCACATCCTGTCCGCCAACACGGCCGGGTTCTGGGGCTATCCGAGCTGTAAGGGCTGCCAGGACGTGTGCGCCGAGCTCCCCGAGTTCCCGTGCGGCGTGCAGCCCGAGCCGTGCGACGTCGTCCGCGGGGCCGGCATGACCTACCCGATCGGCAAGGACGCCAGCAACGAGCGCTGCGAGCTCGCCAGCGGCCTCCGCTACATCACCGCCGGCCAGCCCGACCTCGAGGATGCCTTCACCTGCATCGCCTCGATGGGGAGCAACGGCTCCGACCAGGTCGCAGGGGTCACCGTGATGGCCCTCGCCGACGAGCTCAACCACGCGCCCGGCGCCTGCAACGAGGGCTTCCTCCGCGACGACGCGCTCCTCGTCGTCGTCGCGATTCAGGACACATACGACCAGGACAGCACGGGCACCCCGAAGGACTGGCGGGACGCCCTGGTGGAGGCGAAGGGCGGCGACGCCGACGCCGTGGTCCTCCTCGTGATCTCGACCGACAAGGACGACCCCGTGGGGCTGTGCGGCTACCATCCTGGCAGCGAGCACGAGCTGCGCACCTGGGCCGAGCTCATGCAGCCGAACTCCCTGTTCGGCTCGATCTGCGCCGAGGGTTACAGCGACTACTTCGCCACCGTGGCCAAGATGATCAAGTCGCAGTGCGACGTGTTCGTGCCGCAGTAAAACCTACGGGTAGAGGCGCAGCGCGAACGCCCGCGGCTGCAGCGCGTCGAACTCGCTGCCCACGACGTACGTGTAACCCCACGCATCGACCGCCAGACCCGCGGCCTCGTCGGGACCCTGGCCCGGCCCATTGCGGATCACCTCCCACGTCGGCGCCCCGGCCGGCCCGGGGGTCTGCGCACGGGCGGTCCGGTGCGGCGAGGGCGGTCGGCCGCCACTTGCGCCCGCGTGCCAAGAACGGCGCGCAGGTCCGCTGCGACCTGAGCCACGCGCACCGCGGCGAGGCCACCCTACGGCCGGGCATCACGTTGCTCAAGGCGGTTGCGTTGCCGATGGGCAGCATGACCGGGTGGGCCAGCTCTACATGGCTGCACGGCACGGTGCAGTCGCAGGGCGGGTGTGAGCCTGGCCCGCCTCGCGTTGCGGTTGTATCCTCGACCTCGTGCGCGTCCCCGCCGCCCTCATTGCCGTCGCGTTCGTCGCCTGCAACGGCGGTGAGCAGGGGCCGGGGGGCTTCAGCTCGAGCATCACCACTGCGCCGCAGGGGACCACTTCTACTTCGAGCGGCGGCGAAACATCGACGTCGTCGTCGACCAGCTCGGCCGAGGACTCGGCTGCCGCCAGCTCGGCGAGCTCGACCGGTTCGACCACCGCGGGCGGCGTCCCTGACGTCGGCGCGATCCCCGACGGCGGCGACGGCCCACCGCCCGGCTGCAAGGGCAAGGTCGACTTTCTGTTCACGATCAGCGGCGCCTTGACGATGGCGCCCGAGCAGGAGCGGCTCAAGGCGAGCTTCCCGGGCTTCATCGCCACGCTCGAGAGCGAGTTCGCAGACTTCGACTATCACATCCTGTCCGCCAACACGGCCGGGTTCTGGGGCTATCCGAGCTGTAAGGGCTGCCAGGACGTGTGCGCCGAGCTCCCCGAGTTCCCGTGCGGCGTGCAGCCCGAGCCGTGCGACCTCGTTCGCGGGGCCGGCATGACCTACCCGATCGGCAAGGACGCCAGCAACAAGCGCTGCGAGCTCGCCAGCGGCCTCCGCTACATCACCGCCGGCCAGCCCGACCTCGTTGACGCCTTTACCTGCATCGCCTCGATGGGGAGCAACGGATCCGAGCACGTCGCGGAGGTCACGGTGATGGCCCTCGCCGACGAGATGAACAATGCGCCCGGCGCCTGCAACGAGGGGTTTCTCCGCGACGACGCGCTCCTCGTCGTCGTAGCCATCATGGACGGCTACGACAGTTACAGCGCAGGTACTCCGGAGGACTGGAGGGACGCCCTGGTGGAGGCGAAGGGCGGCGACGCCGACGCCGTGGTCCTCCTCGTGATCTCGACCGACATCGACGACCCCGTGGGGCTGTGCGGCTACGATCCGGGCGACGAGCACGAGCTGCGCACCTGGACCGAGCTCATGCAGCCGAACGCCCTGTTCGGCTCGATCTGCGCCGAGGGTTACAGCGACTACTTCGCCACCGTGGCCAAGATGATCAAGTCGCAATGCGACGTGTTCGTGCCGCAGTGAAAAACTACGGGTAGAGGCGCAGCGCGAACGCCCGCGGCTGCAACGCGTCGAACTCGCTGCCCACGACGTAGGTGTAGCCCCACGCGTCGATCGCCAGGCCCGCGGCCTCGTCGGGGCCCTGGCCCGGCCCGTTGCGAATCACCTCCCACGCCGGCGCCCCGACTGGCCCGGGGACGGCGAAGACCCAGGCGTTGGCGTCGGTCTTCGGCTGTTGCAACGCCCCGGCGATCACGATCTTGCCCTCTCGATCCTCGCCGACTGCGAACCCGAGCGCGTCGTCCGAGGGTGTCGGCTCGATCCGCGTCGCCACCATCTCGCCCTTGGCCGAGAACCAGCGCGTCATCACCTGCCGGATGGATCCCTTATCGCGGCCCCAGCCGACCGCGACGTAGCCCCCCGCGCGCAGCGGCGCGACGGCCATCGCTACGTCCTCGTCCAGCTGTTCGCCCGACGAGGTCCACTCGGCGAGCGGTTGCCCGTCCAGGGTGTAGCGCAGGACCACGGTCCGCCGGACCGGTTGATTCTTGAGATCCCTGGTCTCATGCTCGCCCACCACCACGACCTCGTCGCCGACGATCGCCACACCGCGCGCGACCTCGTCGCGCTTGTTCTGGGGATCTTCGCCGACCGTCGCAGCGAACGAGCGCGACGCGACGAGCTCACCGGTCTCGCTCGAGACCCACCAGACCCGGAGGTCGTGGGTCCCGGGGCCCGTCGTCAGCGCCCCGGCGAGGACGAGCGTGTCCCCGGCGACGGCGAGCGCGTGGACCGAGGTCTCGAGCGGCCCGGTCCACGTCGGCCCCTTCGCCTCGCCGAACACGACCCGCGACACGGCCCACCGCGTCTTCGACCCGCTGGGTTGCGTCCACGCCACGAACGTCGCATCGCCGTTGACGGCCACTGCCGGTCCGTGGCCGCCGCCCATTGTCGCCACCGGGCCGAGCAACATCGGCCCGCCCTCCGGCAGCCCCGTGGTGCCGTCGATCCGCATCGCCGCCGCCTGGATCCCCTGGTTCGTCTCGAAGAAGCCCGCGGTGTCGATCCCGTTCTTGCGCAGCGCCGCGCTGGTGAAGCCGTTGATGGGCCCCGCCTGCACGAAGGGCGTCCAGACGTCGCCGCCGCCGGGCTGTACGTCGATCAAGAGCTGCTTCTCGCCCTCGCCGACGCCGCCATCGGCCGCGTGCGCGACGGCGCGGATCGTATGCGTACCGTCGCCCGGAGCCTGTTCGGACGTCACCTCGAGGACATGGGCCGGAGACACCGGCGCAGCGCCGAGCACCAGCGGAGCGTCGCCGTCGTAGAGGTCGATCGACGCGACCGGGCGCGACGTCGTCACCGATACCTGCACCTCGCCGACGGCGAGCGCCGGCGACGGGCTGACGAACACCTCGACCTCGACCGGGAGCGCCTCCGCCCCACTCGAGCTCGAGCCCTCGCTCGCGCCGTCCCAGGTCGTGCTCGTGTCTCCGCCGATCGTCGCGCTCGTGCCGTCGCCGCTCGCGGTCTGGCTCTCTCCGGAGCCGCTCGCGCCGCTCGTCGGGCCGCTCGCGGCGCCCGTCGAGCCGCTCGCGCAGGCGTCGACCTCGGCGCAGCTGCTGCTCGATCCGGCCGAGGACGTGGAGTCCGTGTCCGAAAACAAAGCCTGGCCGCGATCCCACACTTCGGCGAAGCAGCCGCTCGACGACAGGACCAGCACAGCAGCGAACATCATGGCGCAGAGCACGCGGAGCTTCGGGGACATGGGGGGCCTCATGGGCATTGGCGCAAAAACGCGCACGAAATGCAAGGGCGTCAGGAACCGGCGCGAGCGCCGGATCGACGCCCCCAGGCACCGGTCTTCGGACCTCCGCGGGCGTCCCCTCAGCGAGAGGGCTCGCGGATCTCGCCGGATCGGCGTGCCGATTCGAGCCTGGCTGGCAGGCTCGATGGGACATGTCTATACGGACATGTTCGGACAGTCATACCACTTCGTCATGTCCCTTCACACATATCCTCCGGGACAGCTCTCTCCGCCACTTCTTGAACGGGTTCTTGAGCGCGGGAGGAGGGGAGCGATCCGCAGGTCGGTTGCTCGCTGAGCCGCTGCCGGCCGCGGTCCCCGCCTGCTTGCCCGAAGTTCGCTGTCCACCTGTCACAGAGGCAGTAGTGGCTTCTTTTGGCTCACGGCGCGTCAGGCGGCCGAGGAGACAAGGCATGGAGTGGGCATGCACTCCATCGCCATCGTCGCGCCCCTCTTCGTCGCACTCGCCGCAGAGAGCGCCACGTCAGCCCTCCAGCAAGTTGCGTGTGGACCCGCGGATCGGTAAGGACGGCCCAGAAGAGGAGCATGAGCTCCGGTGGACGAAGAACATCAAGTCTGGCAGTCGCCGACCATCGAGGCAGAGCTCGCACGCGCTGGCACCACGCACACCCGAGCAGGAATTGGCCTACCTTGATCGCCCGCAGCGGCTAGGTTTCTTGCCCACGGCTGCCTTCTGGAAGCGACCCGATGTCTGGAAGATCGCAGGACGCCCGACAGGTGTGTTCGTCTTTCTGTGGCTGATGATGCTC
Organism: Nannocystis punicea; assembly: GCF_026965555.1. GTDB lineage: Bacteria > Myxococcota_A > Polyangia > Nannocystales > Nannocystaceae > Nannocystis > Nannocystis punicea. Next base: position 11,140,356 of record NZ_CP114040.1, read on the forward strand.
AGCCTGTTCGTCGTTGAATGGACACCCATGTGGGCTAGCGGCTTGATCGCTGGCGTGGGCCCATTTCTGTTCGTCGGGTTGCTCGAGCGCTACCTGAGAGCTCGCCTCCAACGGCGACGGACTCTCGCTCAGGGCGACCTTGGAGCTTGATACGCCGCGCCTCGCGGAGGTGTAGCCCTGACCCACGCCGCACGCCGCTCGGGCGCACACAGGTCCCCAGCGCCATGCCCTTTGAGCATGTCTCGAAGGACATTCCCCAATGGACATGCCCTTTCGAGCAGGTCCTCGAGCCGGCTCATTTTTTAAACGGGTTCTTGATCTCTTCGTCGCCGTCGTCGGGCGCGGGCTCGGCGGCCTTGGCCTCGACCGGGGGCTTGTTCGGCTTCTTGTCGGGCTTCGGCTTCGGCTGCGGGTGCGCGGGCTGCGGCGTCGGCGTCGGCGCGGCCTTGGGCGTCAGCTGGCGCTCGAAGCTCTTGTCCTGGTCGGGGACGACCTCGAACACCAGGTCTTCGTGGCCGGCGGCGCGGAGGATGAGGCTGCGGGGCACCTCGGACTTCTCGATCTCGATGCCGCTCGGGTCGGAGGTCAAGCCGAGCTGGCCCTGGTCCTTGGCGTCGAGGATCTGCGCCTCGACGCCGGGGGTGGTGATCTTGAAGCGGACGCGCTCCGTCTCGGGCGCGACGACGATCTTGGGCTGTTCGACCACCGGCGCCGGCGTCGGCGGCACGATCACCGGGGCGGCCACGGGCGCGGGCGGCGGGCCGCCGTCGACGGGCACCATGGCGTAGACGACCGCGCCGACGGCGACCACCGCCGACAGCACGCTGAGCCACACCCAGCTGCGCTGCTGCGCGGGCACGGCGTTGAAGCGGGCGGTGACGGGGCCCCAGGGGGTCTTGATCTCCTCGTCGACGACGGTGACCGGGCTCGCGCCGGTGCCGACGGCCTCGATCGCGGCGGCCACCTCGTTCATCGACTGGAACCGCAGGCTGCGGTCCTTCTGCATCGCCTTGAGGATGATCGCGCCGACCTCCTCGGGGATGTTCGGATGGCGGATGTCGGGCACCTCGAACATGTGGCGGTTGAGCACCTCCATCATGGTGGAGCCGGAGAACGGGATCTTGCTGGTCAGCAGCTCGTAGAGCAGGACGCCGAGGGCGTAGATGTCGCCGCGGTGGTCGACGGACTGGCCCCAACCTTGTTCGGGGGACATGTACTCGGGGGTGCCGACGATCACGCCGCTCTGGGTCAGGCCCTTGACGTCGGGGTCGTGGGTCTGGACCTTGGCGATGCCGAAGTCGAGGACCTTGACGTGCTCGGCGGTGCTGCCTCGCTTGACCAGGAGGATGTTGCCGGGCTTGATGTCGCGGTGCACGATGCCCTGCTCGTGCGCCGCCTGCAGCGCGCTGCACACCTGCAGGAGGATCGGCCGGGCCCGCTTCCACGCCAGCGAGCCCTCGCCGAGCACCTGGGCCAGGTCCTTGCCCTGCAGGTACTCCATGACGAAGAACGGCTGGCCGTCGGGCGTCTTGCCGAAGTCGGTGATCTCGACCACGTTCGGGTGGTTGATCATCGAGGCCGCCCGGGCCTCGCGCATGAAGCGGTCGACGTGGTCCTCGCGCAGCGACAGCTGGGCGCTCAGGACCTTGATGGCGAACTTCTTGAGGATCGTGGTGTGCTCGGCGAGGTACACCGCACCCATGCCGCCGTCGCCGATGCGCTCGAGCACCTGGTAGCGGCCGAGCAGCAGACTGCCGACCAGGTCGGCGCCGATCCCCGGCCCGCGCCCGACCTCGCCGGAGTCGCTGATCGACGTTGCGATCCCGGCGGCCGACGTTCGGACCATCGTCTTCGGAGTCTCGATACCTGCCACCTTCAGCTCCCGGCGCTCTTCAGCCTACACGAGGAAACCAAGTCGGCGAGCCCGCGGCAAAAAAACCGCCCGCAGCCGCCGACCTCCGCCGTGCGCCCGAACCCCCGAAACAGTGAAACCGAGGCGATGGAGCCAGCGATTGCGGACGTTCGCGCCGCCTGGCTCACATCTCCTCCATCACGGTGTCGAACTGGAAGCCGCCCCCGTCCGGGACGATGGTCCAGCGGATCACCGGGGCCGTGGTCTCCTCGGTCATCGGGTCGTAGTCCAGCTCGCCGGAGGCGCCGCTGACGTTGATGCTCCGCTTCGACTTGAAGGCCGTCTTGATGCCGTTCCAGGTCGTCGACACGACGTCGTAGGTCTCGCCGGCGCTGATCTTCGTCAGCCCCTCGGCCATCGCCGGGCCCTCGATCTTCTGGTCGTTCTGGAAGTACGACCAGGCCGCCCCGTAGATGGCCAGCCACGTGGCGTCATAGGTGTGCGAGGCGTACGACGAGTCCGTCGCCTTCTCCGGGAAGGTCGCGTCGTAGGTGGTGTTGAAGAACTGGAACACCTTGCGCGCCGTCGGCTCGCCGGGGAACACGCCGCGGACGTTGGGGTACAGCGCCGCCGCCTTGCTCTGCGTCAGCTTGATGACGTCCTGGTTGTAGGCGGTGTCGCCGAAGAAGATCTTGACCTCGGGGTCGGCGTAGAACGCGTTGGCGCCGGCCGCATTGAGGAAGCTGGTCACCTGCGCGACGTCGGAGGCGATGAAGACGATGGCGAAGTTGTCGGGCGTCGCGTTCTGGTTGGCGATCTCGACCACCTTGCTCGGGATCTCGCTCGGGTCCTGGTACTCGTCGAGCTCGATCTTGTCCTCGAAGTTCTTCTGCAGCTCGATCGCCAGGCCCTTGCCGTAGGTGTTGCCCTCGTAGACGACGACCGCGTCGGTGATGACCTCGTCCTCCATGTACTGGGCCAGCTTGGCGCCCAGCAGCGAGTCCGGCGGCGCGGTGCGCCAGAACAGCCCCGGCCGGTCGGTGTCGATCTCGGTGAGGCTCGGGCTGGTCGCCGACGGCGAGACGATCAGCGTCCGCTCGGCGTGCGCCGACTTGGCCAGCTCCTTGTACACGGCCTCGGCCAGGCCCGAGGTGCCCGGGCCGACGATCGCCGGCGCGCCCAGCTGGTCGACCAGGTACTTGGCCGCCTCGACCGCGGCCTGCTCGGCGGTGAGGTCGTCGATCTTCGCGTTCTCTTGATAGTCGCAGTGGACGATGGCGAAGCTGCGATCGCCGAGGCCGCTCATGTTGGCCTCCATCACCGCCAGCGTCGCCGAGTTGACGAGCACCCGGTCGCCCGTGCCCTCGGTGTGGTCGAACAGCGAGCCGAACACGATCACGTCGCGGTACTTGTCCGGCGCCTCGAACAGGTCGACCGGGAACACCTCCTCGCACCGCTCGAACCCCTCCGACTTCTCGCACAGCTGCTGCTCCCCGCACGCGTACCCGAGCCCGAAGGCGCTGCGACAGTCGGCGCTGCTCGAGCAGGGCGCGTAGTCGACGTTCGAGACCGCCGAACAGCCGAGAGCCGCCGCGAACGCGGCCGACAACGCCGGCGCGCCGACGCGTCGTGAGAGGAGGTGCTGCATCGGCGGCATCTTATGCCAAAAAACCAGCGACTTCCTACCGCCGCCACGACCCGCCACCGTGACCCGGCACGCGCCGGCAGCAGGATGTTTTACGGACAACGTCCGTATTTACACCGTCGCGGACGGCTCCTCCCGCGGCCTTTGCAGGCCGGCGGCGCGAGCGCGCGCGCGACGGGACGGGCGCCTCGGCGAGCGCGGCGGTGCGCTCGCCTGGCCTTCGTAACATATCCCGAAGGACATGTCCTCAAGGCCCTATGTCGATTGGCGCGGTCGCCTCGGTGACCAGCGCCGCGGCCTTGAGCGCCCCCTCGAGCGCGCGCGAGCCCTGCAGCCGATCGCCCGCCGCGAGGTGACCGGCTGCTGCCGACCTGAACCAAGGGCCAGCCGCGGCCGCCGCCCGCCACGCCCGCGCGCGAGCCCGGGCCGCCGACAGCAGCGCCTGCTCGGCCCCGAGGGGCCGCGACCCCTCGGCCGCGTCGGCGAGCTGCGAGGCTCCAGCACCATCCCTCGTCGCCGCGCCGACGGCGACCGCGGCCGCTTCGCCGGCGAGCCGCGCCTGGACGCCTCCACTCGCCGCGCCGGCGACAGCGACCGCGGCCTCGCCAGCCGAGGCTCCAGCCCGGACGCCTGTCCCCTCGCTCGCCTTCGCCTCGGCGGCCGCGGCCGATCGCCGTGCGCCGGCCTCGCCCGCCGGCGCTCGTCCGGCCGCCGCGTCACTGCCGGCCCCCGCGGTTCGCGTCGCACCGGCGCTCATCTCCTCGCCAGCGAATCGCGACGAGGCCGCCTTCGCCTCGGCGGCGCGGCGCCAGTGTCCGGCGGCCTCGAGGGCGCAACGAGCCTGGGCCAGCAGAGAGGCGCCGACCTCCTCCTCGGTGAGGCTGGTGGGCCGTCCCGGGTGACGCGCCCGCACGGCCTCGATCTCGCGCTCGCGGTCGCCGGCGATCTGCTCGTACAGCGACGCGGCGGTCTCGGCGGCGGTCGCGGCCTCGACGTGCGCGTCGGCGTGGACCGCCTGCGCGACCGCCTGCGCTCGCTGCAGCAGCGCGGGCGTGACCTCGCCGGTGGCCGCGAGCCCGAAGTGCCGCTGCAGCGCCTGCACCGCGGCGGTCGTCGTCGCGACGTCCTCGACCTCGGCGAGTACGGCCAGCGCGTCGAGGACGCGACGAACCGCGCGTCCGGCGGCATCTGGAGCGAGCTGCGTGGCGGTCGGCGGTTGCGGCTCGCTCAAGCGTCCTCGGCGGGCGGGATGGTACACTGCCGGGCCGTTGGAATCCAAGGAGCCCAGCCGCCCGACCCAGGCCGCGAGCGTCAGCTTCGACCGCACTCTGGCGGGGCCGGCCCAACCGACGAGGCCGCCGAACCTCGTCGACACCCGCGCCGAGACCTTCTCGGGCGAGCGTCGGACCCGGAGCGACCGGCAGATCCAGCACGGCCAGCTGATCGGCCGCTACATGGTCCTCAGCCCGCTCGGCTCCGGCGGCATGGGCGTCGTCTACGCCGCGTACGATCCGCAGCTCGACCGCAAGGTCGCGCTCAAGCTCCTGCACCCCGAGGCGGTCTCGGCCAGCGGCGCGACCCAGAGCAAGATCGACGGCCAGGAACGACTGCTGCGCGAGGCCCAGGCGATGGCCCGCCTGCACCACCCCAACGTCGTCGCGGTGCACGACGTCGGCAAGTACGACGAGCGCATCTTCATCGCCATGGAGTTCGTCGAGGGCGGCACGCTCAAGCAGTGGCTGCGCGCCCGCCCGCGGACCCGCCAGGAGGTCCTCGCGGTGTTCATCCAGGCCGGCCGCGGGCTGCAGGCCGCCCACGAGGCGGGCCTGGTCCACCGCGACTTCAAGCCCGACAACGTGCTCGTGTCCGACAAGGGCCGCGCGCAGGTCCTCGACTTCGGCCTCGCCAAGCAGACCGAGGACGGCGAGAGGCCGATCTCCGAGCGGCCGAGCACCAGCGGCGCCGTGTCCCTCAACACCGCGCTGACGCAGGTCGGCGCGATCCTCGGCACGCCGGCGTACATGTCGCCCGAGCAGCACCTCGGCGAGGCCACCGACGCTCGCACCGACCAGTTCAGCTTCTGCGTCGCCCTCTACGAGGCGCTCTACGGCAACCCGCCGTTCCACGGCGACAGCATGACCGCCCTCGCCACCGCGGTGCTGACCGGCGAGGTCGCCGAGGCGCCGCGCGAGTCGTACGCGCGCGTGCCCCCGTGGCTGCGCAAGATCTTGCTGCGCGGCCTCGCGGTCGACCCGGCCGATCGCTACCCCTCGATCGGCGCCCTGCTCGACGACCTCGCGCGCGACCCCAGCTCGCAGCGCAGGCGCTGGCTCTTGGCCGTCGGCGCCGCCGCGGCGGTGGCCCTCGGCGCGGCCGGCTGGGCCCAGCTGCGGGCCGCGAGCGACGCCCAGTGCGACGCGGCCCGCGATCAGCTGCAGGGCGTGTGGGATCCGGCGCGCAAGCAGCAGGTCGAGGCGGCCTTCGCCGCCGCCGGCGACCCGGCCTTCACCGCCGAGACCTACCGCCGCGTCGAGGCGGCGCTCGACCTCTACGCCGCGACCTGGACGTCGACGCAGATCGTCGCCTGCCGGGCCGCGCAGAGCAGCGCCGCCGTCGGCGACGAGCTCGGCGGCCTGCGCAGCGCCTGCCTGGCCCGCCGCCTCAACGAGCTGCGCTCCGTCGTCGACGTCCTGGCCCGCGCCGACCGCCAGGTCGTCGAGCGCGCCGTCAACGTCGTCGCCGGCCTCGGCGAGGTCACCGCCTGCAACGACGAGGAGCAGCTGACCTCGAGCGTCGTCCAGCCGGCCACCGAGGCCGTGCGCGCCGAGACCTCGGCCCTGCGCTCGCGCCTCGACGCCGTGCGCGCCGAGGCCCGCTCGGGCCAGTACGGCCCCGGCCTGTCGCAGGTGCAGGCGGTGGTGGTCGAGGCGCGCGCCCTGGCCTACCCGCCGCTGCTGGCCGAGGCGCAGCTGACCCTGGGTGACCTCGAGGCCATGTCCGGAAGGGCACGCGAGGCCGAGGCCGCCTACGCCGAGGCGATCCAGGCTGCCGCCGAGGGCCGGCACTCGCGGGCCGCCGCCGAGGCGTGGGTCCAGCTGATCGACAGCATCGGCGGGCGCCAGGCCCAGCCCGAGCGCGCGATGCCGCTGCGGCTCGCCGCCGAGGCGGCGCTCGCCTGGGACGGCTCCGACGCTGTCCTTCAGGCCAGGTTACTCACCGCCCTGGCGCGGATCCGCCTCAACCAGGGCGACTCGATCGACGCCGCCGAGCTGGCCGGCCGCGCGCTCGAGCTGCTCGGGGACGGCAGCGACGTCGGCCGCCAGCTCGAGCGCGCCAACGTCCTCACCATGCTCGGCAAGGCCGCCTACTCGCGCGGCGAGTTCGAGCAGGCGGACCGTCACTATCAGTCGGTGCTGGCGATCCGGCGCGAGGCGCTGGGCCCCGACCACCCCGACGTCGCCTCGGCGCTCAACGACCTCGGCGACAACGACTACGCCCGCGGCCGCTACGCCGAGGCGCGCGCCAACCTCGAGCAGGCGCTGGCGCTGCGGACCCGCGTCCTCGGGCCCGACCACCCTGACCTCAGCAACGCCGAGACCAGCCTCGGCGCGCTGTTCTACGCGACCGCCGACTACCGGACCTCGCGCGACCACTACGCCCGCGCGGTCGCCATCCGCAGCGCCGCGCTGGGCCTCGACCACCCGCGCACCGCCGGCGCCCTGATGAATCTGGGCAACGCCGAGATCGCGCTCGGCGACCTCGACCGCGCCTACGAGCACTACGAGGCGGCGCGGGCGATCCAGGAGCGCGTGCTCGGCCCGGAGCACCCGGAGCTGGCCTACTCGCTGACCAACCTCGGCTTCGTCCTGCGCAACTTCACCAAGCAGGACCGCCTGGCCGAGAGCATCCGCTACTACGAGCGGGCCCTGCAGATCCGCGAGAAGACGCTGGCCCCCGACGACCCGACGATCGGCCACACCCTCGACAACCTCGGCGAGGCCCAGGCGGCCGCCGGCAAGCTGCCGCAGGCGCTGGTCACCCTCGGCCGGGCCCTGCAGATCCGCGAGAAGACCTTCGGCCCCGACCACCCCGACGTCGCCGCCACCCTGCTCAACCTCGGCGACGCGACCGCCCGCAGCGGCGAGCCGCAGGAGGCCCTGGCGCTGCTGCGGCGGGCCCTGGAGATCCTCGACCGCGCCCTCGGCCCCGACCACCCCGACGTCGGCCTGGCGCTGATCGCCCTCGCCCGCGTCGAGCTCGACGTCCACGACGCCGCCGCCGCCGCGCACGCCGAGCGGGCCGTGAAGCTGCTCGAGGCCGCCGCCGACGTGTCTCCGGGCGACCGCGCCGAGGCCCAGTTCCTGCTGGCCCGCGCCGTCGCCGACCGCGGCCGCGCGCTCGAGCTGGCGACCCTCGCCCGCGAGAACTACGCCCGCGACCCGAACGCCGACCCGCAGGCGGTCGCGCGCGTCGACGCCTGGCTCAAGAAGCAGGGCGCGCCCTGAGCGGGCGCGGACCCTGACCTGACCCGAAAGACATCTGCTCCGCGGGCAGTCGGAAAGAACATGTCTCGTGGGACATGTTCTTTTTCACTCCTGTCCTTCAGGACATGACCGAACGAACCTCTGCTCGAGAAGAATAACCTGTCCCGATGGACATAGATAGGCATTAGCGTCCATCGGGACCGCGATACGAGATAAGGGACATGGCTCGAAGGCCACGCTCGCATAGACGCCAGCGCGACCCGGGCCGGGCCCGATCCGGGCGATCGGGCCCGGCCCCCGGCGCCCCCCGAGCGAGGCGCGAGCTCAGGGGGCCTTGGTCCAGAACAGGCCGTCGGAGAAGTCGCCGAGCTTGGAGTCCTTGCAGTCCGACGGACTGTAGCCGCCGCAGTCGACGCCGGTCAGCTGGAACTCGGGCCGGCGCGGGCGGGTGACGCACAGGGCGCCCTTGGGCCCGAAGATCGCCTCGGTCTTGAGCTGCGGGTCGGCGAACACGCGGTAGCCCCACTTGTCCTCGAGCTCGATCGCCGTGCCGGGCTTCGTCCACGAGTCGCCGTCGCCGCAGTAGTCGGCGCGGATCGTGCGGATGGTGGCCATGAACTCGTAGTAGCCGATGTCCCACGGGCGGTAGCCCCACAGCGCAGCCTTGCCGATGCCGCCGTCGAGACAGGCGATGTTGATGAGGCCCTCCTCCTCGGAGACGTAGCCGTCCTTCATGCCGACGTGCAGGTTCTCGTAGACCACCGCCTCGAGGCCCTCGCCGTTGATGTCGCCGCAGGCGCCGAGCAGCGAGGTCTCTTTGATCCCCTGGGTCTTCTTGGTGTAGAAGTGCAGCCCGTAGGCCGGGTCCTTGGGGTACGCGAACACGTACTTGTGATTCTGGTCGGTCTCGTCGAAGCGGTACGAGTGGATGTACATCTTGCGCTTGGTGAGGCCGCCGCCGTAGGTGGCGACCTCCCACAGCGAGCCGACGAAGTCGGCGCCCTTGAAGTACTGGTCCTTGATGCGGCCGACCAGCTGACCCTTCTCCGACCACTGCTCGTCGAGCCTCAGCCAGCTGACCTCGCCCTTGTAGACGCGCTTGAGGTAGACCGCGTTCAGCTGCACGTCCTCGTGCAGCTTGCCGAAGCGGTCGAGCTCGTGCAGCGGATGATCGCCGATCGCGTTGGTGTTGAGCAGGACGCCGCCGGTGCCGAAGCCGCCCGGGCGGAACGCGACCTCGTCGACGGCGCCGAACTCGCTGTCAATGGCCTCGTCACAGGCAGAAGCGGCCGAGAGGGACAGGGCGAGGGCGAGGAAGACTGGAGTGCGGGACATCATGGGCTCCGGTTCGGGCGTCGCGTTCGCGATTTCCTTACAAGTGATCGGAGCCCCGCGAACAATTGCGGCCGCCGGCAATTTTTTTCGCCCGGGGGCAATAGGCCGATTTCGTGCGCCAGCGCTTGCGAATGCGCCGAATTTGGCGATCCGCCCGGGCCTGACTGGCCACTCACGGTGGGGTATGATGTTGACGCCGATGCCTGACGATCAGCAGCTCCTCGAGTCCTGGCGCCGAGGTGATGAGGACGCCGGCGAGCAGCTCTTCGAGCACTACTACGAGGGGCTCGCTCGCTTCTTCCGCTCGAAGGCCGGAGACGGCGCTGCGGACCTCATCCAGCGCACGTTCCTGATCTTGCTGGAAACAAAGTCGCGGATGCGCGAGGGCACCAGCTTCCACTGCTACTTGTACGGGATCGCGCGCAACGTGCTCTACGAGCACTACCGCGGCAAGCGGCGCGACGGCGAACGCTTCCAGCCCGACGAGAACTCGGTCGAGGACCTCGGCCCGACGCCCACGACCCTCTTGGCGCAAGCGCAGGAGACCCGGCTGCTGTTGCAGGCGCTCCGCCACATCCCGCTCGAATCGCAGCTCATCCTGGAGCTGTATTACTGGGAGCAGATGACGGCCAAGGAGATCGCCGACGTCCTCGAGGTCCCCGAGGGCACCGCCCGCACGCGGATCCGTCGCGCCAAGCAGCTCCTCGAGGCTCAGCTCGCCGCGCTCGCCGACACCCCTCAGCTCCTGCAGAGCACGGTGACCGACCTCGACAGCTGGGCTCAGCATCTGCGCACGGCCCTGAAGCCGCGCTAGCGCGGTACCATCGCGGCGGCCGTTCGCTCCGTGATCGAGCGCAGCGCGTGCTCGCACGAACGGCGCAATTGCCGGGCGCTCCTCAGACACTGAGACTGGGAGATGGTCCCGCTCCGACGCGTCCCCCTCTTGACCGCCGACAAGGACATCAGCCTCGAGCAGACGGCCATCTCCGAGGACGGGGATCTGTCCGGGCCGCCGGTGCGCTCGCGGGCGAGGATCGCGTTCGAGGAGACCCGCATCGGCGAGTCGAGCGCGGGCGACGAGGCCTCGAACTCGCGCCCGCCCGACCGTGACCTCGGCCTGCTGGAGACGCACGCCTCCGAGGCGCCGCACGGCGACAAGCCGATGCCGCGGCTTGCCGACAGCGGCGACGAGCTGGTGATGAAGGCCCTCATCAAGGGCAAGCTGTTCCGCGCCCGCAGCACGCCGATCAAGATCGGCCGCTTCACCGTGCTCGATCGCCTCGGCGAGGGCGGCATGGGCGTCGTCTACACCGCCTACGACGACAAGCTCGACCGCAAGGTCGCCGTCAAGGTGCTGCGCGGCGAGGCCACCCGCGGCGACGACACCGGCCGCCGACGACTCATGCGCGAGGCGCAGGCGATGGCCCGCCTGTCGCACCCCAACATCGTCACCGTGCACGAGGTCGGCGACTACGAGGACCAGGTGTTCGTGGCGATGGAGTTCGTCCGCGGCATGAGCCTCGACGCCTGGATGCGGCGGCGCGACCGCTCGTGGCGCGAGGTCCTCGCGGTGTTCGTGCAGGCGGGCCGCGGCCTGCAGGCGGCCCACGCCGCCAGCATCATCCACCGCGACTTCAAGCCGCACAACGTGCTCGTCGGCGACGACGGCTCGGTCAAGGTCCTCGACTTCGGCCTCGCCCGCGCCGCCGAGCACGCCGGCAGCGACGAGCTGGCGATCACCACGCAGAGCGGCGAGTCGGCCGGGCACGCGCTGATGGTGCCGCTGACGCAGACCGGCGCGATCATGGGGACGCCGGCGTACATGGCCCCCGAGCAGCACGAGGGCCGCCCGGCCAGCGCGGCCAGCGATCAGTTCGCGTTCTGCATCTCGCTGTACGAGGGCGTGTACCGGCGCCACCCGTTCTCGACCGACTCGCTGGCGAGCCTGATCGGCGACGCGATCCTCGGCCGCGTCGCGCCGCCGCCGGCGGGCTCGGGCGTGCCGTCGCGGATCTACAAGACCCTGCAGCGCGGCCTGTCGGTCGCGACCGAGCGGCGGTTCGCGTCGATGGCCGAGCTGCTGGCGGAGCTGGAGCGCGACCCCGAGGCCCGGCGCCGGCGCGTGTTCGCCTCGACCGCGTTCGCCGGCCTCGTCGGCGCCGCCGGCTTCGGCGCGGCCGCCCTGCAGCAGCCGGCCCAGGCCGCGCCGATCTGCAGCGGCGCCGCCGACGAGCTCGCCGGGGCGTGGACCGGCGAGCGCGGCGAGGCTGTCCGTTCGGCCATGTTGGCGACCGGCGTGCCGTACGCCGCCGACACCTGGTCCAAAGTACAGCCGCAGCTCGAGGCCTACGCGAACGAGTGGACGGCCATGCGCGCCGAGGCGTGCACGACCCACGCGTCCGGGCGTCAATCGGACCACCTGTTCGACCTCCGCACCGCCTGCCTCGATCAGCGCCGCGCCGCGTTCGCCGGGCTGGTCGACACTCTGGCGTCGGCCGACGCCGCGGTGATGGAGAAGGCGATGCAGGCGCTGTCGACCCTGCCGCCGATCGAGCGCTGCGGCGACGTGGCGGCGCTGACCGCCGAGGTCGCCCCGCCCGACGACCCCCGCGCGCGCCTGCGGGTCCAGGCGGTGCGCGAGACGCTGGCGCGCGCGGCGGTGCAGGAGAACGCGGGCCGCTATCACGCCGGGCTGGCGACGATCGCCGCGGCGGACGACGAAGTGACGGCGCTCGACTACCCGCCGCTGCGCGGCGAGCTGATGCTGCGCCAGGGCAGCTTGCAGATGGAGGCCGGCGACTTCCTCGCCGCCGACGCGTCGTTCGGCCAGGCGCTGTGGACGGCGCTGGCCGCCGCCGACGCCCGCACCGCCGCGCAGGCGGTGTCGAAGCGGATGTTCTTGCGGGCCGCTCGCATGAATCAACCGGCCGAGGCGCTGCGGGACCTCGAGCTCGCGCAGGCGCTCCACGTCCGCGTCCGCGACGACGTCGAGCTGTCCGCCGAGTTCGAGAACAACCTCGGCGGCGTGGCCATGATGGCCGGCGACTACGCCGGCGCGCGCCAGCACATGCTCGCGGCCGTGACCGCCCGCAACGAGGCGGGCCACCACGACACGGTCCTCAACGCTTACACGTACAACAACCTCGGCTACCTCGCGGCCTACCTCGGCAACGCGAACGACGCGGCGAATTACTACGCCAGCGCGCTGCAGCTCGGCGAACGCTTCCTCGGCCCGGCTCACCCCATCGTCCACGTGATGCGCGGCAACCTGGGGGCGGCGCTCCAGCTGAAGAATCACCTGTCCGAAGGTACATCCCTGCTGCAGGCCACCGCCGCCGCGCTCGGCGAGGCGGAGGCCACCGCCACGCCCCCGTACGCGTCGGCCCGCACCCGGCTCGGCTTCATCGCGCTGAAGCTCCGCGACCTCCCGCGAGCGCGCGCGGAGCTCACGGCCGGCCGCGCCGCCTTCATCGCCATGGATCCCGACGAGACCAGCGCACGCGAGGCCGTCTACGGCCTCGGCGACGTCGCCGCCGCCCAGGCCGAAGTCCGCGACGCGCAGGCGATCTACGAGGGCATCGTCGGCCACGTCGAACGCCGCTTCGGCGAAGGCCACCCGGAGGCCCTGCTCGCTCGCATGCGCTTCGGCGAGATGTGGCTGCTCCACGCCGATCGCCCGCTCGAGGCGCTGGCGCAGTTCGACCGCGTGACCGCGAAGTGTAGCGACGCGCCGCCCGACCTCGCGGTGCTGTGCGGCGACGCGGCGCGGATGACCGGCGACGCGAAGTTGCGCCTCGGCGCCGCCGGCGAGGCGAACGAGCCGCTGCAGCAGGCGCTCGCGCTGTACGAGCGGGTCCAGGGCGAGTCGAGCCCGGAGATCGTGGCGACCCTGCGGCTGCTCGGGGACTCGGAGCTGGCGCTGGGCCGCCGCGACGAGGCCGTCTCGCACCTCCGCCGCGCCGCCGCGCTCGCGCTCGACTTCGACGCCGACCACCCCGACCTCGCCAGGACGCAATTCAGCCTGGCGAAGGCGCTGGCCGGCGACGCCGCCGCCGCGGTCGAGGCCCGCGAGCTGGCTGCCAGGGCGCTCGCCATCTACAGGGCCCGCGGCGAGGCGTTCGCGCCCGAGGTCCGCGCCGTCGAGGGCTGGCAGGCGACGCACTCGACCTGACCCGAAGGACAGGCCGCGCGTCGGCGCTTCAGGCGACGCATTCGGCCCGACCCGGAGGACAAACCGCGGCCCCGGCGATTTCATGTCCCGAAGGACAGGTAAGACCGCGCCGCGAGATCACCCGCTGGCGACGTCCTGCCCCGCGACGTCGACCGCCGCCCGGGCGGCAGCCGAGGCGGCGGAGGATCGAGAGTCAGCACCGCGCATGCGCGCGGCGCTCCGCGGTCACACGCGGTCGAGCGCGGCGAGCAGCTGCTTCCCGAGCTTCTTGTCGGTCATGTAGATGTAGGCGATCCGGCCGGCCAGGCTCGACAGGGTCTCGCCATCCTTGAGCGGCTTGCCGTGGGCCAGGTTGTGCACGGCGGCCCGGACATCGCGCTTGAACTCGCGGGTGACGCGGGGGCCCTGCTTGCCGTTGACGACCAGGCCGGTGACCTGCTGGCGGCCGCCGGAGCGGTGCACGCGGGTCTTGTCGGGGTGGACAGTGAAGCCCTCGGCGGCGGCGATCCGCGAGATGCCGCCGAGCAGGCCGCCGAGGTGCGGCTTGCCCTCGTGGTCGCCCGGGAGGCTGAACGTCAGGTCGTCGGCGTAGCGGGTGTAGCGCCACCCGAGCTTCTTCGCCAGGCCTTGCAGGCGCCGGTCGAGGCGGAGGCACAGGGTGTTGGTGATCGCGGGGCTCGTGGGTGCGCCCTGCGGCAGGCAACGTGGCCCGAGGGACAGGTAGTACGTCGTCCCCTCGACCTCGGCGACGTGGCGCGGCGCCTCGGTGCACAGCAGCGCCAGCAGGGTCGCGATCTGCTCGCGGTAGCCGGCCTTGCGGAACACGCCCTTGACCCGCGGCAGCGTCACCGTCGGGAAGAAGTCCTTGAGGTCGACCTTCAGCAGGATCTGCGAGTCGCGGTGGACCGCCGCGTTGGTGGCGGTCGAGCGGCCGTGGAGGAACCCGTGGGCCGCCCCGTGGACCGGCAGGCGCTCCACCACCTCGCGCAAGATCCACCGCTGCGCCGCCTTGAGCTGGCGGTGCGGGGCCCAGATCGCCCGCTTGCTGCCGTCGCGCTTGGGGATCTCGAAGCGGTAGTAGTTGAGCTTGGTCGCCGCGTCGCGGTGGTACGCCAGCCGGCGCAGCTCGGCGATGCTGACCCCGAGCGCCTCGGCCAGCTCCTTCGGCTTGTCGAGCTTCGGCAGCTCGTTCTCCGCCTGGCGCTCCTCGGCGCCGGGCAGGTCCCACTTGTCGTGGTCGAGCTGGTCGTTCCAGAACACGCCCTCGCCGAGGTGGACCAGGTGCGAGGCCTTGTAGGCGAGCCACGCCTCCTTGGCCAGGCGGCGCTTCTCGGCCGCCTCGTCCTTGAGCGACTTCTTGTAGCGCTCGAGCTCGGCCTTGCTCATGCTGTCGGTCGGCTTGCGCTCGACCAGATAGCCCTTCTCCTTGAGCTGGGCCTCGATGTACTTGTCGCGCCCGCCGGCGGACTCGACCGCGCGCCAGGTCTCGAGCATGCGGCTGTAATCAATGCGGTTGGTATTCGCCATGATGGTCTACCCCGCGCTCCCGTCGAGAAACCCGCGCGCCTCGAGGTCGTCGACGCGCTCGAAGAAGGCCGCTCGCGCCTCGGCGACCGAGCCGAACACGAAGCTCTGGACCCGCAGCTTGGCCGCGCCGCGCGGGCCCCAGCGGATCCGCAGGCGCTGGCGGTCGAGCGACAGCTGCACGATCTCCTCCGACTCACCCGTCGCCCCCGTCGCCACCGGCAAGCGGCGCGCGTAGGTGCGGGTCTCGAGCGTGATCGTCCCGCGCTCGGCCCCGCGGGCCTGCCGGCGGCGCTCCTCCTCCTGCGCCTGGGCGATCCGCAGCGCGATCAGGTGGGCGCACGGGCCCTCCTTCAGCTTGTGCTTGCGGTAGAACGCGCAGGTGCACTCGGCCCCGCGCACGCGGCCGTCGTCGTCGAGCGTCAGCTGCGGGCGGTAGTCGCGGCGGTCGGCGGTGACGGTGACCTTGCCGGTCAGCTCGAGGCCGACGCCGTAGATCCGGTTCTCGCTGGCGATCTTGACCGCGCCCTTGGCCACGAGGTCGTGCGCGACCTTCTCGCGGGCGTTGCGGTAGACGAGGCGACCGAGGTCGATCGCGCCGCCGAGCAGCGGGCGGAAGCGGTAGCGGTCCTGCGACAGGTCGTACATCACCTGGCCGTGCTGGCAGGCCAGCTGCAGCGCCGCGCGCACGTCGGCGATCGGCTTCTTGATCGCCTTCGCCAGCTCGTCCGCGCTCGCCACCCACACCTCGCCGAGCTTCTTCAGCACCGCCGACAGCGTGGCCGCGGCCTCGCTGCCGCGGTCGCGCGGGAGCAGCTGGTCGAAGCCGACCGCCTGCGACCAGTTGGCCGAGGTGAAGCCCGACAGGCCGAGGGTGAAGGTCACCGGCCCGGCGCGCAGGACGTAGAAGCTGGGCAGGCCCGAGCCGAGCAGGTGGATGTCGACGGTCTCGACGAACGGCAGCAGGCGGCGCAAGAGGCTGAGTCGCCGGCGGCCCCAGATCCGCACCAGCGCCGGTTGACGGCCGGTGAACGGCCCGGCGCTGGTGGCGATGACCAGCTCCCACGGCTCGAGCACCAGCCGCGGCGGCTCGCCGGGCACCAGCTCGACGCGGACGCCGCGGCCGCCCTGCTTCTTGTCGGCGTTGAGCCGCAGGTGACGCAGCACGTTGTAGAGGTCGATCGCGGCGATCCGCACCGCCGTGGTCGGCAGGGTCGCCGCCGCTTGCACCTGCAAGAACCCGCGCAGCCAGCTGTCGGGCAGCTGGATCGACTTCTCGATCACCGGCGGGCGCGCGGCGTCGCTGGCGACGCTGACGGCGTCCACGCCGATCGACAGCTTGGTCTCGCGGTAGCTGCGGATCCGCTGCACCCCGTCGAACAGCGCCTTGCTGTAGTCGACGTTGGTGGTGCCGTGCTGCAGGTCGCCGCTGCGGTCGACGGCCGACCAGTCGATCGCCATCTGCGCGTAGGCGCCCTCGTCCTTGCTGAACACCTCGAACAGCAGCTTGTCGGGGTGCACCGTGACGACCGGGTCGAGCACCACCCAGGCCGACGGGTCGTTGCGCGCCAGCCAGTCGAAGTAGGCCTGCTGGGCCTGCCACGCGCTCTGCCCGGCGGTCTGCTTCTTCAGCCGCTGGTAGGCGAGGTACGCGGTCCTGTCCTTCGGGACATAACGGAAGTCGGAGCTGACGACCTCGTACAGCGCCGACAACGCCTCGCGCACCAGCAGCGGCTGCTTGAGCAGGCCCTCGGCCCGCACCGGCGAGCGCTCGGTGTTGGCGAAGATCTGCAGCTTCGACGAGCTCTCGCCGGCCTCGAGCTGGCTGGCGCCGGCGTAACCGAGGCGGACCGGCGTCCGCGGGTCGGTGAGCTGCTCCTCGGGCTTGCCCGACTCCGGTTCCTTGGTCTCCTCGCTCACAGCGACACCTCCCAGCGGCTACGGCGTACCTTCGGCGACGCGGCGGCGGCCTTGATCCGCTTCGCGCGCCTCAGCGCGCGCCAGGCCGCCTTGCGCAGCTCTTCGTCTTCCTGCTCGTCGGCCCCGACCTTGCTCAGCGCGGCGAAGGCGGCGTCGTCGCCGATCTCGCCCAGCGCCTCGACCAGGCCCATGCGGGCCGTCTCGCTGACGCTCTTGTCGGCCAGCGCCTTGGCCAGGCCCTCCGCGTCGCCCTGTCTCACGAGCCAGGTCAGGACCACGCCCTGGCGGTGCACGTCGCCGGCGGCGCCGCGCAGCGCGGGCTTGGCCTTGTCTGTCCCGTGGGACAGCAGCCGCGCCAGCGGCTCGGCGTCGTCGAGCACCGTCGTGGCCAGCGGGGCCACGTCGCCCTTGCGCTGACCGAGGCCGGCGGCGGCCAGGGTGCGCAGCTCGCCGTCGCTGCCGCCCAGCACCGCCTTGAGCGCCTTCTCGCCGGCGGCGCCGCCTGCCCCCGCGGCCAGCTCGATGACGGCCTGGCGGCGGATCTTGCGGCCATGCGCGGCGTGGGCGGTGCCGTCGGCGGCGAGCGAGGCGGCGGCGACCAGCTCGTCACCGCCGACGTCGAGGCGGGCGCAGGCCCACAGCAGCGCGAGGTACGGCCCCTCGAGCTCGCCGAGGCGGTGCGACTCGCCGTGGACGAGGCGCCTGTACTCGACCAGCCAGGCCTCGCGGTAGGCCTTCGTCGCGGCGACCAGGGCGTCCTTGTGCTTGGCGGCCTTGGCCCCGGCGCGGCCGATCACCTGGGCCGCGACCATCGCCGTGCGCGGGTGCGCCAGCGACAGGTGCGGCGCCGCGGCGTCGATCGGCAGCGGGTCGCGGTTGGTGAGGATCTGGACCAGCGGACCCATGTAGAGGTCCTGCCGGCGCAGCTTCGGCAGCAGCGAGAACAGCCGGATCACGTCGCCGCGGTCGCGCAGGCGGTTCAGCAGCTCGCGCTCGAGCGGGGCGTGGTAGCTCAGGACCATCGCGTAGTCGGGCTCGAGCGAGTCGGGCCCGTGGTGCTTGCGCAGGCTGAACGCCAGCGCCTGGGCGACGGCGCTCTGCCGCTCCTCGGCGAGCCGCGTGGTCAGCAGGTCGGCGGTGGTCGGGTCGGCGCAGTGCTCGAGCAGCGCGGCGACGGTCTGGCGCACGCCGGGGTCGGCGTCCTCGACGCGGCCGCGGATCAGGTCCCAGGCCTCGCGGGTGCCGAAGTAGCGCAGGCCGATCAGGGCCCGGCGAGCGACGCCACCTGTCCCCTTGGCCAGGCGCGTGAGGATCCCGAAGATCCGCTGCGGCTGACCCGGCTGGGCCTCCGCGGCCTTGCCCATGTGCCCGAGCGCCTCGGCGGCCTCCTCCTGCAGCGCGTGGCCCTCGTCGGAGACCAGCCGCAGCAGGGTGTCGAGCGCGCGGATGTCGGCCAGGGCCCCGAGCGCCCGCACCGCCCGCCGCCGGATGTCGAGGTCGGGCTGCAGGTCGACGCTGGTGAGCAGCACGCTGCTGCCCTCGCCGCGCCCGCCGAGCGCCAGGCCCTCGGCGGCGAGGAAGGACACCAGCGGGTCGCTCGACTTGAGCGCCGCCAGCAGCGGCTCGGCCGGACCTGTCCTTTTGCGCAGGCGCCAGCCGAGCGCCTCGGTCGCCTTGCTGGCGATCTCCGGCTTCGGGTAGGTCCACAGCGGCGCGAGGCTGGCGTCGACCTCCTTGCCGCGGGCCCAGCGGAGGCCCGGCAGGACCGTCTGCAGCGTGCGGTCGTCGGACAGCCGGCGCGCGGCCTCGGCGATCTGGACCAGCACCGCGTCGTGACGCGGGAACTGCTTCGACTCCCAGTCGGCCACCCGCGGGCCGCTGCTCACGTCGTCGTCGTCGTCGTCGTCGTCATCGTCGCTGAAGTCGTTGCTGTCGTCGTCGTCGTCGTCGTCGTCGTCGAAGTCATCGTCGTCGTCGTCGTCGTCGTCGAGGCCGGCGTCGCGCAGGGACGACGGGCTCTGCGGGCCGGCGTCCTCGGGATCTTCGATGCGCTGGTCGTACCCGGAGATCACGAGCAGCGCGCCGAAGGCGGCGGCGCGGCGCTTGGGGTTGTCGACGTAGGCGAGGATCCGCGGGACCTCGGCGACCTGGCGGAAGCCGGCGGCGGCCTGCAGCAGGTTGTCGACGCGGGCGGTGCCGGCCGGGTCGCGGTCGATGCGGTCGAGGAACGCCTGGGCGGCGCGCCCGTCGCCGAGCCGCTGCAGCGCGCGGATCGCCTCGCTCTGCTCGTTGGCCTGGTCGGAGCGCAGCATCTCGACCAGCACGTCGAACGCGGCCGCGTCCTTGTGCGTCGCCAGCTGCAGCGCCGCGGCGAAGCGGACCGCGCGGTACTTCGAGGTCAGCGCGACCCGCAGCGCCTGGGCCGCGGCGCCCTTGCCCTCGGGCTCGTAGTTGGTCGCCAGGCCCTGCACGCCGGCCAGCCGCAGCTTCTCGGCGCGGGCCTGCAGCGACAGCGTGTGCACGTACACCCACGCGTCGCGCCTGGCCTTTTGGCCAGCCTCGCTCTCGGCCTCGGGCGAGCCGGGGCGGACCCCGCCTTCAGGCCCGGAGGGCCGTAAAGTACGCTTCTCGGCCAGCAGCTTGGCGGCCTCCTGCTCGAGACCGTCGTCGCGCTGCAGCAGCGTCTCCTCGAGCACCTTGAGCCCGGCCGCGGCGCCGCCCTCCTGCGACAGCAGGCCGAGGCCCCACGAGCCGGTGTCGCTCTGGCCGGTGGCCAGCGCCTCGGCGGCGAGGGTGGTGTTGTCGACGCCGAGGCCCTTGAGGCCGTCGAACGCCTGGCGGCGGATCGTGCCCTGGGCGTCGCCGAGCGCCGGCACCAGCACCGAGACGGCCGCCGCGACGTGCTCCGGAGCGCCGGGCTTCTGCGTCTTGTAGCCGGCCAGCGCCAGCACCCGCGACAGCGCGGTCTGGCGGATCCGCGTCTCCGCCGGGCCGCCGGGCAGGCGCGACAGCGCCGCGTAGGCGCCGAACACGATCTGCCGCAGCTCCTCCGGCGCGTAGGCCAGCTTGGCCGCGACCTTCTGGCTCGCCTGCTGCTTGGCCGCCGCCAGCGCGCGGTGGAACCGCTTGCTGAACACGGCCCACACGCGGTCGAGCGTCTCCTGCTTCTCCTCCTGCAGCGCCTCGAGCAGCCGCGCCGCCCGGACCTTGAGCTGCGGGTTGGAGCGGCTGTCACCGAAGGTCGCCAGCTCGGCCAGCGCGCGCACGTTGGCCTCGGGGAAGGTCCACTTGGCCCGGCCCTCGCCGCGGTCGTTGAACAGGTCGGTGACGAACTTCGAGAACGCCGGGTCGTCGCCGAAGCTCTCGAGCGCCTGCGCGGCGAGCAGGCGCACGCGCGGGTGGGCCGACGCCAGCGCGGCCAGGCAGCGGTCGGGTACGCCGTCGCCCTCGACCATCTCGCGCATCATCAGGAGCAGCAGCGCGCGGCTCTGGATCTTCTCGTCGCCGGAGTCGAGGAACGAGACCAGCAGGTCCTCGTTGCCGAGCGCGAGCGCGGCCAGCAGCGCCTGCGCCGGCGGCGGCGCGGCCTTGCCGGGGGTGAAGATCAGCGACGCGCCGGCCGGGTCGCCGATGAACGCCAGGCCGAGGGCCGCCTCGCTCTGGACCGCGGGGTCCGAGTGCTGCAGCGCGGCCTGCAGCGCGAACACTGCGTTGGCGTTGTCGGGCCGGGCCATCCACGACAGCGCGGTCGCGGCGGCGCGGCGGATCTGGGCCTCCTTGTGCTGCAGCAGCGGCAGCACCGCGTGGCTCGGGGTCGGGTCGCCGAGCTCGGCCAGGCCGCCGAGGGCGCGCACCACCCGGTCGAGCCACTTGGCCCGCAGCGCCGGCACCTCCGGCTCGGGCGCCTCGACCATCGCCTGCAGCGGCGCGCGCACCGAGCTGTCCCCGTGGACAGCCAGCGCGCAGGCGGCCCGCACGACCACGTCGGGGTACTTGCTGGTCAGCGCGGCCGGCAGCGCCTCCTCGCCCTCGCCGGTCAGCAGGGCGTCGACGGCCAGCTGGCGCACCGTCTCGTCGTCGTCGTCGATCGCCTTGACCAGCAGCTCGTGGGTGCCGGGCGCCTTGCGCTTGGCCAGCACCTTGACCGCCTCGACCCGCAGGTCGATCCACCGCCCGGCCAGCGCGACCGACAGCGGCTCGGCGCCGATGCCCTTGGTCCGCTTGAGCGCGAACTCGAAGGCGTCCTTGCGCAGGCTCGGGTCGGCGTCGGCGAGCAGCTCGAGCAGGAGCGGCCAGGCCCACGACTGGGAGATCTGGCCCATCACCTCGTTGAGCACCTCGCGGCGCACGTCGGCGTGGATGCTCTTGAGGACGAAGCGCAGGCTGCCCGCCCCGCCGCCGCCGACCTCGAGGCTCAGCGCGGCCTTGAAGGCCTCGCTGCGGACCGTCTTGCCGGCGTCGCCCAGGGCTCGCTCGAGCAGCGCGATCGCCTTCGGGTCCTCCTTCGTCTTGCCGGCCTTCTTGATCTGCTTGATCAGCAGGTCGAGGCCGCGCCGGCGCACGTCCTCGTGCTCGGCGAACAGGCCGGCCTCGGCGACCGCCAGCGGGCCGCCGTCCTCCAGCCCGGCGAGCGCGGTGAAGGCCGCGTCGCGCACGCTGGCGTCGCCGTCGCGCAGCATCAGCCGCAGCCGCGCCCCGCCGCGCGGGTCACCCAGCTCGGCCAGCGCCTTGCAGGTGTCGACCCGCACCGACGGCGTGCTCTCGCGGCTCAGCTGCAGCAAGGTGCCGAGCGCCCGCGCGTCCTGCAGCGAGGCCAGCGCGGCCGCGCCGGCCAGGCAGGTGTCGAGCGCGCGGCTCGCCATCGCCTCGAGCAGCGGCCGCTTGTCGGCCTCCTCGAGCTCCGACAGCGGGACCTGCTTCGGCTTCGGCAGCTCGTCCTCGACCTTGCCCTTGGAACCTGTCCCTTGGGACTTGCCCGAAGCGCCGGCGGCGGCCTCGGCGGCGGCCGCCTTGACCTCGTCGACCGGCGAGCGCGCGGTCTCGATGTCGTGCAGCTGGCGGTGCAGCTGCTTGTCGCGGCAGCGCAGCGCGGCGGCCAGCTTGGGCCGGGCCAGCAGGGAGATCAGGAACGCCGCCTGGCGCACGCCCGCGTCGGTGTCGGCGGAGAAGCGGCGCAGCGCCGCCTGGACCTCCGGCAGGCCGAGCATGCCGCGCTGGTAGAAGCGGATCAGCGCGGTGCGGCGGATGTCGGCCTGGGTCGCGCGCAGGGCGATGAGCTCGGCCTCGGGCGAGCTGGCGTCGTGCAGGTCCTCGAGCGCGGCCAGGGCGGCGACGCGGACCTCGCGGGGCTGGCCCGACAGCGCCGAGACCAGGCGGGTGAACGCGAGGTCGTCCTTGCGCGCGAGCCCGGTCAGCGCGGTGATCGTCGCGGTGCCGATGTCGCGCTTGCCGACGGCCAGCGCGAGGTCGAAGATCCGCAGCGAGTCGGCGCCCTCGAGCTTGAGCAGGCCGTTCAGCGCGGCCAGGCGGACGGCGTCCTCGCCGGCGCGCAGCAGCGGCTCGAGCAGCTTGATCGCCCGCGGGCTGCCCGACGCGCCGAGCAGCTCGGTCGCCAGCACCTTGAGGCCGTGGTCATCGTCGCTCGAGACCCGCTGCGCCAGAGTCTCGAGCGACTTGGCGTCGTTCCAGCCGGCCAGGGCGCGCAGCGCCACCTCGCGCAGCTTGGGGTCGCGGCGCTTGAGCTCGTACTCGGCCCACTGGTGCGCGCCGTAGTAGACCAGCTCGCGGTCGCCGAGCTTGCCCTCGGCGTCGATCGGGAACAGCCGCAGCGTGTTGTCGATGCACGCGGCGACCAGGTGGTCCTTGCCCTTGTACTGGCCGAGCGCGAGCGCCACGACCTTGGCCAGGCCCTCCTTCTGCGCGGCCGGCTTGCGCTGGCCGGCGCCGCGGACCCACGCCTTGATCTGCGAGTCGAGGCCCGAGGTGTAGAAGCGGTCGCCGCCGCCGTTGACGATCGCGGTCGTCTTGTCGCCGTGGCCGTTCTTGCCCGAGCGGTCCTCCGGGTCGAGGTCGCCGCGCACGTGGGTGAGCAGCAGCTTGTGGTCGACCGCGGCCGACATCACCCGCAGCTCGTCGGGCTCGAAGCACAGCGCAGTGACAGCGCCCTCGTGCAGCTTCTTCGACTCGCCGGCGTAGAACGCCTCCTTGTTCTCGCAGTCGAACACGCTGAGGGTGCCGCGGTCGCTGCCGACCACCAGCCACGTGCCCGACGGGTCGGAGGCGATCGTCGTCGCGAACTCGGCGAGCTCGATGCGCTGCAGCTCCTTGCCGTCCTTCTTGGCGAGGATGACGAGCTGTTTGCCGGCGACCACCGCGAGGCGGCCGTTCGCGGCCGGGGCGAGGGCGACCGGCGGCGGGTCGAACACCGGCCCGAGCGGCTTCGGCTCGCCCTTCTCGAGCCCGGCCTTGTAGACCTGGCCGTCGCTGCCGGCGACGAACACGTGGCCGTCGTCGGCCGCGAGCGCGACGCCGCCGGCCGGCAGGTCGCCGACCACCAGCTCGCCGGTGTCGAGGTTGAGCCGGTACAGCGCGGTCGCCTGGCCCTCGGGGTGGACCGCGGCGATGAGCAGCTGGACGCCGTGGGCGAGGATCGCCTTGAGGTCGCCGCGGATCTGCGTGTACTTGTCGTTCGTGAAGCGATCGGTGACGGGCGTCGACATCAGGCGGCCTCCGGCGAGAGCTTGAGGTCAGGGTGAGCGGCGCCGACGCGGGCGAGGGCGACCAGGCAGGCCGCGCGCTCGCTCGCGCCGCGCGAGCCCATGAATTCGACCAGCACCGGCCCCGCCAGCGCCGCGAACGTGGCGTCGGCCTCGGCCAGGTCGCGCATCGCCTCGACCAGCGCCAGCTTGGCCTTGCGCGCCGGCAGCGGCCGCAGCTTCCTGGCCTTCGGGGCATGTTCGACCGGCGTCGCCACGCCCTCGGCGTCGGCCTGCTTGGCCTCCGCGCTCGGCTTGGTCGGCGGGATCGTGAACAGCAGGCGGCGCATGAAGTCGCGCAGCGCCTCGCCCGGCGCCGGCAACCCGGCCGGCCGCGACGGCGCGCCCGGACCCTCGGGCGGCTCGATCTCCGCCTTCTTGGCCGTCGGCTTCGGACCCGGCGCGGCCTTCTGCGGCTCGGGCCGCGGCGTCGGCTTCCACCCGTCGGTGATGCCGCGGTCTCTGTAGAGGTGCCAGATCGTCCGCACCACGAAGGCGACCACGTGGCGGTCGGGGCTCTCGCTCAGGCGGAACAGCTCCTCGGGGATCGCCAGGCGAGCGTCACGCCGGACCAGGCCCATGCCGATCGCCCGCACCTCGGGGATCAGCGACTCGCAGAACGGGTAGACCGCGGCCGGCGTCAGCGTGGTCGGGTCGATGCGGAAGCGCTTGTTGTCGGCGTTGTCCTCGGCGAACAGGGCCTTGGCGATGAACTCGCGCACCTCGGCGTACGGCCCCTCGACCACGCCGAGCAGCTCGGACAGCGGCGGCGACCAGCGGGCCAGCTCCCAGCGCGCGAGGTCGAGGCCGAACTGCCGGATCGGCGCGCGGCTGTCGGTGAGCAGCGGCTTGACGCGGGCCCACGACAGGAACTCGGCCGGGATCTCCGCGCCCGGATCGACCGGACGATCGGTGAGCGCGAGGCTGATGTCGGGGTGGTGCCGGCGGATGTACTGGCGGGCGAAGTCGGCCTGCGGCGCGTCGGCCGGGCCGGGCCCGGTGGCCATCTCCCACAGCCGCTCGCAGCCGGCCTGCACCGAGTCGCCGCTGAAGCTGCGCTGCTCGCCGGCCAGCATCTGCAAGAACGCGGTCTCGGAGATGATCTTGATCGGCGCGCCCTTCTCGACCAGCTTCTCGGCCGCGACCTGCTTGCTGCCCTTGCGGCCCTGGCCGTACAGCGGCGAGCCGTCGTCGCCGATCACCAGGTAGTCGAGCTTCGCCGTCACGCTGCCGGCGTTCTTGCCCTTGGCGTTCGTGACCTTCTCCTCGGCGTCGTCGCGCTTCATCGTCGCCAGCTTGCCGGTGAAGAGGAAGGTCTTGCCGCCGAGGTCGATCGCCTTGCTCGCGCCCTTGGCCTCGGCCTTCGGCGCACTGGCTTCGCTGGACTTCGGCGCGAAGTCGGCGGGCACCAGCGCCTTCGTCATGTATTCGAGGGCGAAGTTGCGGTACTGCGGCTCGGGCCGCAGCGCCAGCTGCATCAGCCAGTCGAAGCCGAGCTGGCTCGGCCGGAACCGGCGCACGTCGCTGAGGAAGCCGAGCGCGGTGGCCGCGAGGCCCTCGTCGAAGTTGAGCTCGCGGGCCCACGGGCGGCCGCTGGCGATGAGCTCGGCGATCCACTTGTCCTCGGCCCACGTCGGCTGGAACGCGACCGCGCGCCAGAAGCCGGCGTCGATGTCCTCGGCCTTGATCTTCTCCTCGGAGATCCACTTCAGCAGGGTCTGGCGCGCGTACGGGTGCAGGACCATGCGCGCGAGGAAGTCCTTGCCGAGCTCCTCGCCGGGGAAGCGCGACAGCGCGTCGAGGGCGAAGTTGGTCGCGTTGGCGGAGATCCGCGGGTCGTCGAGCAGGTCGCGGAAGTACTCGGCGCCGAGCGACTTGTAGGTGTGGATCTTCGCCAGCAGGTCCGAGGCGAACGCGAACACCTTCTGCCGGCTGTCGAGCAGGCGGTCGGTGAACCACGCCGGCGTCAGCTCGCGCGCGCTGAAGTGCTTCCTCAGGGCGGCGACGGCGAGGTCGTGGCCGTGCTGCGTGCCGAGCAGGCGACCCCACGCGTCGAGGCCGATGTCCTTGCGCGGGTCACGGTCGCCGAGCAGGTCGGCGACCAGCTTGCGCACCTCGGCGTTGCTGTTGTTGGCCAGCAAGATCAGGCGGTCGAGCGCCAGGTCGCGGGCGTGGGTGCGGGCGTAGTTGGCCGCGTACGCGCGGGCCGAGTCGGCGCGCGAGTCGAGCAGCTGCAGCACCGGCTCGTGCAGGCCGAGCTCGCGGAAGCTGCCCTGGTCGAACTTCGGCACGTTCGACAGCAGCCAGATCACGAACTCGTCGACCGTCGCCGAGCCGACCGCGATCAGCCGCGCCGCCCACGGCGCCTCGACCTCGCGCAGGTTGGCGCGGAAGTCGGTCTTCAGCGCCTGCACCGCGAACTTGCGGACCTGCTCCGAGCGCGCCCGCTCGAGCAGCTGCAGCACCGGCCGCGGGGTCCGCCGCCACAGCTCGGCGAACGCCCGCTCGTTCAGCTGCGGCGCGCCCGAGCGGTACAGCTTGAAGTTGCGCCGCGTGTACTTCTTCGTCTCGTGATGGAGGATGTGGTTGTAGACCCACGTGTTCTGCCACGTGGTGCTGTCCTCGTAGTGGCGCAGCACCGCCGCCGCCGCGTCGACGTAGGCCGGCGCCGCGGCCTCGCCGAGGCGCCGCAGGAACCGCCACGCCCGCCGCACCAGGTAGCCGAGCGTGTGCCGCGAAATCTCGCCGACCTTGCGCTGCTTGGTCGCGTACGCGTGGTCGAAGCGGACCGCGAGCGCGCCGAGGATCTCGACGTCGCTCTTGGCCTCGGCCTCCTT
Organism: Nannocystis punicea; assembly: GCF_026965555.1. Lineage (GTDB taxonomy): Bacteria > Myxococcota_A > Polyangia > Nannocystales > Nannocystaceae > Nannocystis > Nannocystis punicea. Next base: position 11,166,879 of record NZ_CP114040.1, read on the forward strand.
GAAGATCTGCTTGAGCCCGCGCCACGGACCCCAGCGCAGCGGCACCTTCTGGATCACGTCGAGCAGCGCGGCCCGCTCGTAGGCGCCTTCGGAGCGCTTCCACAGATCCAGCAGCACCTCGTGCAGCTGCAGCCGCGGGGGCAGCGGAGTCTCGGCGTCCTTGGCCTCGAGCGCCCGCATGCTGTCGATGCGGTAGCGAGCCCGCTCCTGCGGCTTGGAGCGCACGAACTTCCAGCTCGTCAGGTGCTGGGTGAAGCTCGCAAAGGTCAGCGCGCCTTCTCGTGGCGGCTTGTCCGGCCGCGGGTCGGCCGCGTTGGCGAGGCTCACGATCAAGGTGGACAGGTCCGGGTCCCGGCTGTCCCACGCGCGGCGGATATCATCGAGGCTGAGTTCGAGGGCCATCGCCTGCTCCCGAGAGAGGGAGCCGGAGCATGCCGCGAAGGGCCGAGCGCTTTCAACTGTCAGCGTCGCGCCTCGGCTGTCCATTTGGACAGGTCAAACGCTCGACTTCGCGCCCCGCGATCGGGACATCCCCTTAAAGTCGCCTGGCTCGAGGGGCACATCCTTGCAGGTACAGATCGCGCCGAGATCCTCCCCTCGGGCCGTGATAAAAGCGTCGGCATGACGACCACCCGGACCTCGTGGACCCTCGCGCTCTCTCTCGCCACCCTCGTCGCCCTGCCGAGCTGCAAGAAGGAAGCGACGACGCCCCCCGACGGGTCCGCAGGCGGCGACGCGGCGGCCGGGAGCAACGACGGCGGCGGCGGCAACGGCGGCAACGAGGGCGCGAGCGAGGAGCCCCTGACCGCCGACTCGTTCGAGGAGGCGATGCAGGCCAGGCAGGGCGACGTCGCCGACTGCTTCGCCCAGGCGAAGGAGGCCAAGCCCGACCTCGCCGGCAAGCTCGCCCTCGACGTCACCGTCGCCGGCGACGGCTCGGTCTCCAGCATCAAGTTCACCGACACGAGCACGATCAAGGAGGCCAGCATCACCTCCTGCATCGAAGAGAAGGCCAAGGGCTGGAAGTTCAACAAGCCCAGCGACGGCAACCCGATGACCCTCGGCTACTCGCTCAACCTGTCGTAGACCGGGCGGTGAGACCGGGCGCGCGATCGCGCGTGAATTTTTAAACATTACCCAAAAGACATCCTCCTCGACATCGACCGCCGCGGCGGTCACGACTCCGGCGTGACCGTTGCGCGCGCAAGCTCGCCGAGGAACTCGGCGAAGCGGTCGCGTGGGGAGTACCCGAGCTCGCTGCGGATGCGCGTGCCCGCGACGCGCATGGCGGGCGCGTCGTCGGGCGGGTCGGCGGGTCGCCGGCCGGTCGCAGCCGCGAGCGCTTCGTGGTAGGCGCGGGTCTCGCCGTGTCCGTCGACCACGTCGAAGACGCCTCCCACGGCGCGCGGGTGCGTGGCTGCGAGCAGCGCTGCGTCCGCCAGGTTGTCGACGTGCACGAACGGCATCGTCCGGCTCGCGAATTGCGGCTGCGCGCTCCGACGCGCGCGCTCCAGCGCCAGCGGCCCCCAGAACGACGAGCGGTGCATCGACAGGACAGGCACCGGCCGGAGGACGACCCAGGCGAGCCCGTGGTCGTCCGAGCGGACGAGCTCCTCCGCCTCGACCTTCGAGCGGCCGTACGGATACACGTCGTCGGACCACTGCGGGCTCTGTTCGTCCACCGACCAGCCGTGGCGGACGTCGTACACCGAGACGCTCGAGACGAACACGAAGCGCGCGCGACGGGACGCGCCCAGCGCCGCCAACAAGTGGCGAGTGCCCTCGACGTTGGTCTCACGGCACATCCTGCGGTCGGACGACAGGGCGGCCGCGCAGTGGACGACCACGTCGGCGCCCCGACACGCGACGCGCAACGCGTCGGCGTCACCCAGGTCGGCCTGCACCAACTCCACGGGCGCGCCCGGTAGCGCCGGCGACCTGACCAGGCCCCGCACGCCCCAGCCCGCCGCGGCCAGTCTGTCGCAGACCCGGCTCCCGACGGTGCCGGCGGCACCCGTGACGACGGCACGCGGTCTCATCCGAAATTCAGCTCCTCGAGGTCGAGGCTCGGCAGCTCACGCTGCCCGAGCGTGCGGAAGAAGAACGTCTGGAAGAAGCGGCCATTCTCGAACGAGTCGCCCCAGCCGTTCGAGCCGCTGTGAGGGACCCGGCCGCGGTGCAGGATCAGTCGGTTATAGACATTGGCGAACGTGTCGCGCAGCTGCCAATTGTGCTTCGACGTCATCCACTCGAACTGCCGCGCAGGGTCGCGATTGTCCCACGTGCGGAGCCCGCCCTGGTTGGTCGGAGGCGCCGGGTTCAAGTAGACGAGCCCCGCCCATCCGTCGAGGCCCACCGGGTTCCAGCTGTCGTGGTCGGTGTGGCTGTGGACCCCCCCTCCGAGCTCCTGCTTCACGTCGAGCTTCAGGTGAAAGCAGCAGTTCCACCACGCGCTCTTCGGATGGACGAGGCGATGGTCGGACCGGGGGTAGCCGTTCTCGTCGATCGGGAACTCCATCCGCCACGCGGCGACATCGACGAGCTCGCCGGTCAGCGCCTGCAGCCGCGAGATCAGCGCCGCAGACGACTTGAACGGGCATTCGTTCGCGCTGCGGTACCTCGAGGCGAACCATGTCCGTGGACAGCCCTCGCGGTCGGTGCCGGGCTGTGCATATGGGTAGACGTACTCCAGGCCGCGGGCGTGACGGACGACCGCGGCCGGGTCGGCGTAGAAGTCGTCGACGACGATGACGTCCCGCCGCATCACACCACCGCCAGACTCCGCGAAGACGGCGCGCGCGGCTCCGCATCTTCATCGCGCCCGACGCCGTGCTTGCGCACCGCGAGGCTGAGATAGCGGTCATCGAGGTGGAGCACGAGGCGAGACGCGACCAGCCCGTCGAGCACGGGCCGGACCTCGCGCTCGTCGGCGCGGCACGCCGCGACGACCTGCTTCAGGGAGCGGTGCTGGTCGCAACAGACGTACACCGCGCGCTCGAGCCCGCTCAGGACGGTCAGGGTGCGGTGCGCGCCCGGTCGGAAGTCCCACACCGCCAGGTCGTCGCCGTGATCGACATAAAGCAGGCCCTTGTTGCCCTTGTTCGCGTACCAGCGCTTGACCGCCGCGCGCAGCGGCCCGACGTACGTCTCGGGATCTCGGCCGTCGGCGTAGTCGTGTTCGAAGTAGTACGCGAACTCGAACAGCTCCGACTCGGACAGCGCATAGATATTGCCGTAGCTGCGGTCGGGGCGGACGTTGGTGAGCCCGTTCTCGCTGGAGCGCACGAAATTGGGGCTGAACCGATCGAGGCGGATCTGCCCCACCCCGTACGGAGGTTGCAGGTGGTGGAGGAGGTCCAGGACCTCGGCCATGACCTCGTAGTCGCGAGGCTCCTCGCCGGGGAAGCCGAAGATCAAATTCCAGTGCGGGGTGATGCCGAACTCCCGGCACCACTTCAGCATCTGTACGTTCTGAACGCCGCTGATCCCCTTCTTCATGATCCGCAGCACGTCCGAGCTCAGGCTCTCGATGCCCGGCTGGATCATCGTGATGCCGGCGCGCTGCATCGCGCGGAGCTGATCCTTCGAGAGGTTGGCCTTGGTCTCGTAGAAGAGGTCGAGCTTCAACCCGCGGCGCGCGAGCCCCGGAATGAGGGTCTCGAAGTACTTCATGTCCAGGATGTTGTCGACCATGACCACGGTGCGCGCGCCGTACAGCTGCTCGAGCTCGTCGATCTCGCGCAAGACCCGCTGCTCGCTCTTGCTGCGGAAAGCCATGGACGTGCCGTTCAGCCCGCAGAACGTGCAGTGATGCTTCTGCCCCCACCAGCACCCGCGCGAGGACTCCATGAGCACGCTCGCGCCTCGCTTGGCGACCCCTCCCAGGGCGGGCAGTTGTTCGAAGTAGTCGTCGTAGAGCGGGACCGGGAGGTCGTCCATGCGCTCGACTCGATCCGGCGTGAGGGTGGTGTAGCGGCTCTCCCCGTCGCGCCGCGCGATCACGCCGGGGACGGCGGACGGATCGCCGCCGGCGGCGAGCGCCTCGAGCAGGCGGGGAAAGCTGAGGTCCGCCTCCGCCGAGCACACGAAGTCGATGAAGGGGAACGAGCGGTGCGCCTGCAGCCCCATCGACTCCTCGCAGTTCGCCCCGCCGAGCGCGATCTTCACGCGCGGGTGCTCGGCCTTGACGAGCCGCGCGAGCGCCAGCGACGCGGCGTGCTGCGAGAACGTCGACGTGAAGCCGACCACGTCGTAGTCGCCCCAGCTCACCTCGCGCAGGCACTTCTGCAGGAACCCGGCCGCGCGGTCGCGACATCGCTCGAGGATCTCGATCGCTCTGTCCACCGGGCCGAACTTCGAGAAGCGGCGGACGAAGTCCGCGAGATAGCGGGCGTCGGCGTCCGGACGCTCGCCGGACAGCGACCGCGCGAAGATCCAGTCGCCCGCGAGGCTCTGCGACGGCGACCGCTCCGCGACGTATTCATAGTCCGGGAGGCCGATGCTCCGCGCGAATCGGATGTTCAAATAGACAATCTTGCTGGCGATGCCGCGCCGCGCCAGGTGGGCCTTGAGCAGGCTCGGCCCGATCGCCGGACGGAGGGCGCCGAACGGCATCACGGCGAACAGGACCTTCACGGCCCCTCCGTGAGCGTGACCAGCGTGCCGGTCGCCGACCCGGCGTCGAGCCCGGCGATCCTCGTGGCGGCCTTCTCCGCGTCGTCACGGCAGTAATTCGTCGGCATGAGCACGCCGTTGACGCGGATACCGAGGTGCCACAATTCGCTGGCGAGGTGATACACCAGCTGGCAGAGGGCCGCGCTCGTGGCCGAATGGAGCCCCAGCCCCTGGTCCTCGTAGACGTATCGGCCGGCGGTGCCGGCGACCAGGACGACGCTCCGGTTGGCGGCGGCGTTGGCCGCAGGATCGGCGCCCCACGACGCGCGGACGAGCGCGGCGGCGAGTCGCAATGGCGCGAGGACGTCGAGCGCGAAGGCGTGCTCGGCGGCGGCGAGCGACGGCGCCGAGGTGAGCGGGGCCGACATGCGCACGGTCGCGGCCGACAGGAGGAGGTCGAGCCGGGTGGTCCGGGCGATCGTCTCCCCGACGACCTGCTCGCACCCCTTCTCGGTCGCCAGGTCGGCCCGGACCGCGTGGACGGCGTGGTCGTTGGCATCGAGCGGCCGCCGGGGCGCGAGCGGATCGAAGAACGACTGGTCTTGAGTCGCGAACTCGATCTCGCGTGTGCGGTGCACCGCAGTGATCGCGTATTTCGACGCGTATCGCGCGATCCATGCGCTCCCCAACAGGCCGCTCGCGCCGGTGATCAGACATTCACGCTTTGTCACTTCCAGTACTCCAGTCGCTCGACGCCGAACCGCTGTTCGGCGTCTGCGAGCGAGCGATGCGTCCACATGATGACGGATGTGCGCGTTGCGCGACGATTGCTGATGAACGCGTGGTATGAATCGGGCGAACACTCGAAGGCGAGGAGACTGTTGTCGAGCGGCGGCACGCGCACGCTCGGCTCGCCCGGCGGGTCGCGCCCCGAGCGATAAAGGCCCGTCTCGCCGCCGTCGCCGGGGCGCCAGCCGCCGTTCAACAGGAAAAAGATCACCGCCGTCCCGCGGACGACTCGAATCTTCTCCGCGGGGGACAGCTGCCCTTCGCCCGTCTTGTAGTCGCACCTCTGATGATCCGGCACCTGGATCCGCCCCTCCGACGAGACGGGGAACCAGACCGGGTTGTAATCGTTGTGGACGAAACCGTCGCCGCTGCCGACGGCGTGGTGATGCGCGCCCGCGAACACGTAGTCGGTGCGCTGGAGGCCGAAGCAATCTGCCATGAGGTCGCGCCACTCGGGTGAAAGAAAGACCCCGAGCGCGCCGCCGTCGCCCGCCCGAAAGCCGATCCCGTAGGAGTCGTAGTTGGCGATGTTCCGCGAGAATCTCTCGCCGTCCGCCGTCTCGCTGAGGCCGCGCGCGAGGACCTCTCCGAGCTCCTCGCAGAGCCGGGCGTAGAACCGGGGCTTGAACACGCCCCGGGCGACCACGTGAGGGAAGGGCCGCGAGCGACGCAGCCATTCACGGCGGGCGAGGATGTCTTCCAGTCGATCCATTCATCTCCCGTCGCTACGACCATCCAGCGCCTCTCGCCATCGTCGAGTCGTCTCGTCCGCCTGGCGGATGAGCACCGGCGGCGGCAAGAGCCTCGCCGTCGCGCCGTCCAGCCCGAGGAACTCGAGCACGCGCGCGATCTGGCCGCGGTAGTCCGCCGCCAGCGACTCGTAGTACACCGTAAAAGGCTCGATCCCCCGCGCCGCGAAGTATTGCAGCCACGAGGTCTGTTGCCACGTCAGTTGCCGCTCCAGCTGCTCGACCTCGCGCGGATCGAGCGCCGGAGGCGGCGCCGGGGCGACCCCCGGGGTCCGGGCCCATTGATTCGTGTGAATCGCCCGGTAGAACGAGAGGGCCTGGGCCCGGACGTCCCGGCGCACGATGTTGACATAGCGCGCGCCGGGGAACAGGCGCTCGAGCACAGCGTCGCCGGCGCGCGGCCTGCCCGCCCAACGCGCGAGCGACTGGACGTGCATGTACTGGATCTTGATCCCGAAGACCCCGTTTCGACCGGTGCCGTGCCGGCGTGCGGCGGCGAGGTAGTCCGCGAACGGGCAGTCCGGCACCAGGCCCCAGCGATGGAACCAATGGTCGAGGAAGTCCGGCGCGAACGATTCGGCCGGGTGCCCTGCGACCCCGGTGGCCTCCAGACCTTCGCACAGGAGGCTGCTCCCGCTCCGCTGGCTGCCGGCGATGACGTAACGCCGCGCTGGTCGATTGCTCTCCATGGGCCTCCGTTCGTACGACTACGCCTTCCGAGCTTTCGGGTCCTTCGGACCGATCGCGGGGCGACCCGGGCGGCGAGGTGAATCGAGCGCGTCGTGAGCGCCCATCCGCTCGGCGAGCTCGTGCTCCACGACCGCGCGGTGCTGCACGGGCGGGATGTAGAGGGTCCCGAGGTTGGTGTTGGTCGACATCACGTCGGCCAGCCGGTCGAGCGGGATCCGCTGCGTGACGGTCTCGAGCAACGGGTGCGTCTTCGACAGCACGAAGAGCGCGGTGTGCTTGGGCGGGTAGTACTTCAACAGGTACGCCTGGAAGCGGCGGAGGTTGTCGATGCTCTGCTTGCCCGGGAGGCGGTTGCTCGACTCCAGCACGATCGGGACCTGGTAGATGACCGTCCCCACGTCCGTCTGCAGCGGCCGCTGGCGAATGAGCATGTCGCTCGCCTCGTAGATCTGCAGGCCGTCTCCCCCGGGGTCGATTCCCAGGTCGGACAGCAGCGTGTCGAGCGACGAGACGCCCGGCAGGATCATCGTCCTCAGGTCGAGGATCTGCGCGGCGCGCTGGATGAGCTCCGTCGGGTAGCAGTACATCGTGGGGTGCCCGTACGTGGCGAAACAGACCGGGCCTTCGTCGAGCGCCCCTGAGATCACCTCCGACGCCATGCGGCGATAGATGACCATCCTGTGGGCCCCGAGATCGCCCCGTACGGTGAGCTCGGTGACCTTCGGGCAGATGGTACGAAGGTAGTCGCAGACGCCCTCGGCGGTGTCGGTGACGAACACGTGCCGGCAGCGCTTGATGGTCTCCTCGACCTCGCGGGTCATCTGGTGGATGCCCGAGACACCCAGACCTACGATGGCGATGTCGAATGCGTGGTGCTTGGTCGACGTGTTCATCCGAGCTTCTCCATCAAACGGGCGACGGCCACGCGCCTCTCGGCCGAGCTTCGAGCTCCGCGAATCTCTTTCATGGCTTTCACAACTTCCGGATCGGCGATGAGATCGTCGATGACAAAGTCCTTCCAGCGCTGAAAGCTGTTGAACCAGTCGTGGTGGCCAATGACGTTGACCCCGAAACCGGGCCCCCCGGGCGGCGGTCCCGGCGGCGGTCCCGGCGGCGGTCCCGGAACTGGACCGACTCCAAACGACACCCCGGGCGGCGGCCCCGGCGGTGGCCCCGGCGGCGGTCCCGGCGGCGGTCCAGGCGGTGGTCCAGGCGGGGGCGGCGGTGGCGGCGGCGGCGGACCTGGAGGAGGCGGTGGCGGTGGCGGCGGTGGTGGCGGCGGTGGCGGCGGCGGCGGCGGGCCTGGAGGAGGCGGCGGCGGTGGCGGCGGTGGCGGCGGTGGCGGTGGCGGCGGTGGCGGCGGTGGCGGCGGTGGTGGAGGCGGTGGCAACTCCGAGGGAGGCGAAGGCCGGTCCGGATCGGAGCGCACGCCACCCATGATCAGCCGCCAGAGTTCGGCTCGATCGACGATCAGCGCTCGTACCTCGTGGTCCTTGAGCTCGTAGGGCGCGAGCGCCTTACGAGGGTTTGATTGCAGCGCATAAAAGAAATCGAAGTCCGTTTGCGCGCGATCGAGAACGCGTTTGAAATCACTCATGTCCCCTCCACTGGGAACGCATCCCCTATAGGTGGCCCCAGTGTCGCTCCACGTCAAACCCGCCTAACAGCATTCATGCGTCGCAACAAATCGCGCGTGCAGGCGCCTTTCCGGGTCCAGGGAGCAGTCACGAGCCGTGTTCGGACGATGTCGCGAATGTGAAATGGAGCGCTCCGATTACGGGGTCCTCGACGACAGACTCCGCGAGCGCGCCCCGGCGCCGGCCGAGCAGATCTCCGGGCATATGCGTCGAGGTGCCGATCCGGCGTGTGGGCATATTCGCAACGCGGCCCCGGCCCCCCAATCGTCAGCCAGGCCTACCCGTGATCGGCGCATCCGCATGGTATGACCATCACGGCGTACCTCGGATTGCGACGAGTCCTCGCGCCGGCGGTTTCACGTCGCGGCCATATCCGCGCCGAGCATGAGGACAGCCTCGTCCTCACGATGCGCAGCGAATCCGCGCACTGTATTCGCTCGGGCGGCATGGTACCCGAGAGAGTCATCGATTCGCGGAGCTCCGAGGGGACGATGCAGCCGCAGCCGTCGAGGCCCGCAGCGCATCGACTGCGACTGCCCGAGCCGTCGCGGCGATCGTGAGCCGGGCCGGCGATGCGTCGATGCAACCGAGGGAGGCGCGGGCGCGACGCCCGAGCAGGCGTCGTTCGCTGCTGCGTTGATGACGTGCACGCAGCAGAACTGCTTGTGAGCGGGACGCCGCAGACTCGGGCGAGTTCGCGGTGTGGCCGTACGCGACCGCCCGAGCCTGGCGAGATGGTCCGTCGCGGCGAGCGGGCGCTTGCGTGCGGACGAGCCGCGCGAGGCGGCGCGATCGAGGTAGAAGGGTGTGTGCGATCGAATCCTCTCGCGGGCTTCTTCACCGCCGACGCTGCGGCGATCCTCGGCGCGCAGGACCGGCTGGCCGCGGCCGATGAACCGGCGCGCGCGCGGGTCGTGAGGCCGAGTCCGGTGCCGTTCCTCCCGGGCATGCGAGCGGCACCCGAGGGCCTGTGGTCGGAGCCGTACTTCGGCCCGGTGGAGGCGCGCGATCCGGCGGCCTGGGGCGTGATCGAATTGCCGCGACCGGTGGTTCACCCGGGGCTGGTGCCGGCGATCGCCGGGGTGCTCGGGCTGCGCGCGAGCGAGGTTTGGGCGGTCGCCGAGGTACGGGCGTGGATCGACGCCGAGGGCCGGGTTCGTACGCCTCCCGGGCATCCGGGGGTCGACGGGCCGTACGACACGTGGCTGCACGAGTGGCCGCCGCACCGATTCAACGAGGCGATGTTTCGGCTCGAGGCGGAGGGCGATCCGACGTACGGGACCCGTCTCGCGCAGTGGTACGCCGAGAAAGGCATCGACGCCGAGGCGGTCGTGCGCGACGACGAATCGTGGCGGGACGAGGCCAATGCGAATACCGGGCCGGCGGGGCTGCTCGGGCGGCTCTCGGCCCGGCTCGGCGAAGAGGCGGCGGGGCGCCTGTTCGTGCGCCACGTGCCGGTGCCCCCGGTCCCGGAGCGGCCGCTCGAGCGCCGTCCGGGCGGGGTGTTCGTGGCGGGGGCGCGCAGCGGCAGCCTCGCGGCGCTGATCGACGAGGCGGTCTACATGCAGCGAATGATCGAGGCGTCCCCGGGTCTGATCGGCGAACACTATCACCTGCTCCTGGTCCAGCGCGCGCTGCGGTCGGTGCTGGCTGCGTGGGGCGCCGCCGAGGCGCCGGAGACGTTCGCCGCGGCGCTGCCCGAGGCGGGCGGGCCGACCGAGGTGCCGCTGTGGCCGTTGCCGGAGACGCACGCCGAGCTGGCGACGCCGCGAACGCTGGCGTTCGTCGGCCCGGGGCGGGCAGTGCTGGACCTGCGGACGGCGAGCTTCGAGGTCGACCTGACCACCGGGGCGCTGGCGCGCTGGTGGCCGAGCGCAGGGCTGACTCTCATGACATGGCTCGAGGGACATCTCATTTACTTCGGCGGTCCGGCCGTGTCCTGCTTCGAGCTGGCGCGCGGGCGGTGGACGCGGGGGGCGCTGCCGGCCTGCGTGCCGTACACGTTCGAGGAGGTCGAGAAGCTCACGTTCGTGATCGAGACGGCGACGCGGCGGCGGCACCGGCTCACCGTGGTCGCCGAGACGGTCGACCTGCGGGTGTCGCCGTGCGCACGCTACCGGGCGTCGCGCGCCGGCGAGGGCGCGGTGTTTCGCTTCGACGGCGAGCCGCAGCTGCCGCTCGAGCTGGAAAGCGAGAGCGCGCCGGTGATGTGGCCCGAAGGACAGCTGCGCGAGCCGAGCGAGCGCGAGTCGAGTCGGCTCGAGGAGACCGCCTGGTGCGACGCAGGGCTGCACGCCCTGGTGCTCTGCGAGGCCCGCGACGCGTTTCGCCGGGTCCAGGACGGCGGGGTGGTCGAGGGCACGCGCGTGTTGTTCCGGGTGCCGTTCGCGATCTCCGCGGCGGCGTTCGACCCCGCCGGCGGCGAGGTGCTGCTGGCCGGCGAGGCGGAGCTGTGGCACGTCGCGCTCGACCCCGAGCCGCGGCTGTTGACGCGCTTCGACCTGCGGCCGCTGCGGGCGATGATGCTGGGACCCGAGGGCCGCGCGCGCCCGCGGGCCGACGCGCTCAACGCGGCGCTGTGTCGCCACGGGACATTGCTCGGGGTCGGCGACGTCGACGAGGCCGAGCTGGCGCGGCTCGACACCGCCTCGACGTTCGACGAGGCGAAGCCGCTCGGCCTGCGCCGCGCGCGGACCCTCGCCGCGCACGCGCAGCAGGTCGAGCAGGCCCACGAGCTGCCGCGACTCCGGGTCCCGAAGTGATCGGCGACGGGCTCGACCCGTGAGAGTCCATCCTCGCGGTGACTCCTGCGCCGGCGAAGGCCCGCGCGCCCGGCCCTTGACCTGTCCCATGAGACATATTCAAGCCGGACGGCTTCGCGCCACGATCTGTCCGACAAGACAGATGGCAGCCAGGGGGCGTCACGCGCGGGACTGCGATCTCGCCCTTCTCCGTGCCGACGGCCGTGCGCCCGCCGGCGGGATCGAAGGCGATCGCGGTGACGCGGCCTCCCACGAGCCCGTCAGCACGGCAGCAGTGGATGTCTGACTGCCCCGCCGGCGACGACTTCAGACGCCGGTGACGTAGACGATGCCGAGGCACATCTCGTCGCCGGTGCCCTCGCCCCACAGGATGTCCTTGGGCTGCTGCTGGACCCCGTTCTCGACCGGCTGGTTGGCGGCGGTGTTGTCCCACTCGCACTCGAGGCGCAGCTCGTCGCCGGGGCGCACTGTCACGGGCTTGGTGAGCTGGTAGCTGCCCTGCCAGTTGAAATCCCAGCGCGGGATGTCGAGCAGGCAGGTGTCCTGGCCGCCGGTGAGGGACAGCGAGCCGCGCACGCCGCGGGTGTGCATGTGGAGGGCGGCGGCGTGGACGACGAACGGATCGCCGGCCTCGAGCCCGCCGTCGGGGAACAGCAGCGGGAGGTAGTTGCTGACGTCGGCGGCGAAGCTGTGGACGACGGGGGCCTCGCCGGCGGGGATCAGCATCGGCTCGCTGCCCTGGACCCACGCCGGGTTGGTGAACGGCATCATCACCGCGACCTTGTCGACGGTCGGCGAGGTGCGGATCTGGATCCGCGACTGATCGGGCCCCGCGCCCGGGTAGGTGTGGTAGTGCATCTGCACGGCGACGAGCGAGCCAGGCTGTACTTTGATTCCTGTCCCTTCGGGCATGTCACCCGGGTCGCCGCCGGGCACCCAGGCGCCGAGCCAGGGGACGCGGCCGTCGTTGATCTGGCCGCCGCTCGGGCCGCCGTAGCAGAGATAGCCGGGGTCGGGGTCGGCGTCGTCGAGCGCGCGGTAGGCGTCGGTCTGCTCGGGCGGGATGGCGAAGGCGATCACGTGGTGCACGATCTGCCGCTCGCCGGGCGTCACGCTGAGCGCGGTGATGAAGGTCTCCTGGTCTTCGGGCCAGGGCAGCAGGAAGCAGCGGTACTCGTCGGGGGCGATCGTCGGGGTGTAGGGCTCGGGCAGCTGCAGGTCGATGTCGAAGTCGATCGGCTCGGGCGCTTGCGGGGCCGGCGGGGCCTCGGCCGGGTCGCCCTCGGGCGCGCCGAGCTCGACCCATTTCAGGAGGGTCTGGCGCGCGTCGTCGTCGATCGAGCGGTCGTGGAGGTAGGTGCCGCAGGCGGCGTCGGGCGGCCACGGCGGCATGGTCCCGGCCGCGAGCGAGGCCGGCAGCGCGCTGGCGACCGCGCTGGCCTCCGCGTACGAGGCGAGCGAGAACGGGGCGAGGTTGCCGGGGCTGTGACAGCCGGCGCACTTGCCGTCGAGGATCGCCTTGACGTCGCGCCAGTAAGTGACCTCGGCGGCCTCGCCCGCGGTCGAGCTGCCCGTCGTGTCGCCGGCGCCGTCGGTGGTGCCGGCGCTGTCGCCGGGGACGTCGCCGCAAGCGACGAGGAGGAGGCCGAGCGGGAAGATCGCGGAGATGCGCTGCATGGCCTCGAGTTCACCACCCAAGTTGTGGAGAGTGTGTGGAGCGGCGGCGCAACCAAACGAAGAACGGGCAGAAGGACCCGAGCGAGGTCGCGTGCCCCCAGCGCGGGCGTCCGCCTCTGGATGTCCGAAGGGACAGGTTCACGAACCGGCGAACCGGCGACGGCTGTGCGGACCTAGGCGGAGCCGGGAGGGCTGCTGGTGGGGCCCTCGATCGTCGCTCGCAGGCCGCGAGGCTCCTCGCCGGCGAGGGTCATTATTAAACCGGCGCGGCTGCAGACCTCCTGGGTGATCGCCAGGCCCAGGCCGCCGCCCTTGGGGTCGCGGCGGCGGGCCTCGTCGGAGCGGAAGGTCCGGTCGCCGATCTTCGGCAGGTCGGCCGGCGGCACGCCGGGGCCGTCGTCGACGACGGTGAGGCTGAACGCCTTTTTAACATCTGTCTCTTCGAGCAGGATCGCCACGTGGCCGCCGGGGTCGCCGTGGGCGACCGCGTTGTGCACGAGGTTGGCCAGCGCCTGCTCGGCCATCGCCGGGTTGCAGCGGGCCCACAGCGGGGCGTCGGGGCGGGCGCCGTGGACCTCGATGCCGCGGGTGCGGCCGAGCGCGGCGAAGCGGCGGGCGACGCGGTCGACGAGGGCGCAGAGGTCGACGCGGAGGTCGCCGTGCAGCGGGTCGGCGCCCTCTTGCAGGCGGCACGCGAGGTTGAGGTTGTCGATCAGCGAGCCCATGTAGACGACGTCGCCGATGGCCCCGCGCACGAGGCTCGCGGACTCGCCCGGGGACGCGTCGGCGGCCAGCTGCTCGAGGGCGATCTGCAGCGACGCCAGCGGCGTGCGCAGGTCGTGGGCGATGTTGCCGAGGTGCTGCTCGAGCGCGCGGTTGCGGGCCTCCATGCGCGCGGCGTCGGCGGCGATCCGGCCGTGGGCCTGGTCGAGCAGGGCCGACAGCTGGCCGAGGTCGTCGCGCGTGGGGTCGGCCGCCGAGGCGTAACCGGCCGCCTGCCCGACCTGCTGGGTCGCGCGGCGCAGCTTCTCGAGCCGCAGGGCCATCGGTCGCACCGCGAAGAAGCTGGCGAGGCCGACGGCGAGGGCGATGCTGAGGGCGAGCAGGCCGAAGATGATCAGCAGCGCGTAGCGGCGCTCGGAGGGGCTGAGCTTCCAGCGCAGCTGGACCAGGGCGCACGGGCCGTCGTCGGCGGCGCGGCGCAGGCTGGCGCCGCCCCAGGGGTTGAAGTTGAAGAAGTACATGCGCGTCGGCGCGGCCTCGCCGGCCTCGAGGCGCGCGAGCAGCTGCGGGTCGAGCGGGGTGCCGCCGGGGGACGCGGGCGCGAGGGTGGTCGCGTCGTAGACGTTGAGCTCGAGCTCCGGGCCGTGCTGCGCGGTGAAGGCGATCGGGTCGCGCTCGCACTGCGCCAGGGAGATCGTGTCGAGCTGCGGGGTGAGCACGCCGATCCGCCTGATCGCCTGCTCGATGAACAGCGACGTCATGACCACCGCGACGAGGGCGACGCTGAGGCCGGCGCAGACCGCCGCGGCCAGGAACACGCGCCCGGACAGGCCGCGGAGGATCTTGCTCATGCCGGCTCCGGCGCGTCGAAGCGGTAGCCGATGCCCCACACCGTGGCGATCCGCGCGCCCGCGGGCCCGAGCTTGCGGCGGATCCGGGCCACGTGCGAGTCGACGGTCCGCTCGCTGCGGTCGCCCCCGGCCGGCAGCGCGGCCTCGGCCAGCTGGCGCCGGGTGATGGCGCGAGATGGCCTTTCGACCAGGTACAAGAGGACATTGAACTCGTGGGCGGTGAGGCCGAGCGGCTCGCCGGCGAGGGTGACTGTGCGGGCGTCGAGGTCGAGCACCGCCTCGTCCCACGCGAGAGTGCGCGCCGGCGCGGCCACGTCGGGCAGGCGCAGGCGGGCGCGCACGCGGGCCAGCAGCTCCTCGATCCAGAACGGCTTGGGCAGGTAGTCGACGGCGCCGCCGGCGAACGCCTGCAGGCGGGCGTCGAGCTCGGTGCGGGCGCTGAGGACGATCACCGGGGTCGACAGCCGGCCGCGCCACAGCTCGAGCACCTCGAAGCCGCCGAGCTCGGGCAGCATGAGGTCGAGGACCACGAGGTCGAACGGGCGCGACAGCGCCAGCTCGGCGCCGCGACGACCGTCGTGGGCGAGCTCGACGTCGTAACCCGCGGCCTTGAGCCCGCGCACGACGCCGGCGGCGATCGCGGGGTCGTCCTCGACCACGAGGATCGCCGGGGTGCTGCGTTCGCGGGTCGACATGCGCGGGCTCTCGTTCGACGGTAGCAGCGGGCCCGGCGCGAAGGATGGAGGAATTGTGGAGCGCGTGCCAAGCTCGCCGCGATGACGGACGACGCCCCGGTCCACGCGCGCGCGATCCTCCCCGACGGCTGGCAGCGGCCGCGCGGCTACAGCAACGGCATGGCGGCCCGCGGCGAGCTGCTGGCGATCGCCGGGATGATCGCCTGGGACGCGCGCGAGCAGATCGTGGCCGACGCGTTCGCGGCGCAATTCCGCCAGGCGCTGGCGAACGTGGTCGCGGTGGTGACGGCCGCGGGCGGGCGGCCGGAGCACGTGATCTCGCTGACGGTGTACGTGACCGACAAGCGCGAGTACCTGGCGGAGCTGGCCGCCGTCGGCGCCGCGTACCGCGAGCTGATGGGACGACACTACCCGACGATGGCGCTGGTCGAGGTCGCGGCGCTGCTCGAGCCGCGGGCGAAGGTGGAGATCCAGGGCCTCGCCGTGTTACCAGAAAGAGCGTGACCCGCCCCGTCGACCCCGACCTGCGTGACCTGCCGCTGCCGCGCCCCGAGAGCTTCTCGTACGAGGAGCGCGAGCGCGTCGGGGTCATCACCCTGACGCGACCCGACCGCTTCAACGCGCTGACGTTCCAGGTCTACCGCGAGCTGACCGACCTGTTCACGGTGATCGACCGCCGCGCGCACGCGGAGGGCGGCGCGCGGGCGCTGGTGCTGCAGGGCGCGGGCCGGGCGTTCTGCGGCGGCGGCGACGTCGACGACATCATCACCCGGCTGTTCGAGCGCGACGCCGAGGCGCTGCTGCGGTTCACGCGGATGACGGGGGAGCTGATCCACGCGATGCGCCGCTGCAAGCTGCCGATCGTCGCCAGCGTCAAGCGCGTGGCCGCCGGCGCCGGCGCGGTGATGGCCCTCGCCAGCGACCTGCGGGTGATGGGCAAGGGCTCGTTCTTCGCGTTCCTGTTCCCGCAGGTCGGCCTGTCGGGCGCCGACATGGGCGCGAGCTGGCTGCTGCCGCGGGTGGTCGGCCTCGGCCACGCCAGCGAGATCCTGCTGCTCGGCGACCGCGTGCCCGCCGACCGCTGCGCCCAGATCGGCCTGGCCACCCAGGTGGTCGACGACGAGCCCGACCGCGACGCGGTCGACCGCGCCGCGTTCGCCCTCGCCAAGCGCCTGGCCGACGGGCCCCACTTCGCCGCCCGCATGACCAAGACGATGCTGCAGCAGGAGCTCGACATGGACTTCACCGCGGCCATCGAGGCCGAGGCCCAGACCCAGGCCCTGTGCATGCAGCACCCTGACTTCGCCGAGGCCGACCAGGCGCGCCAGCAGAAGCGACCGCCGAGCTGGCGCTAGGAGCATGTCCGCATGCGCATGGCGGAAAAGACCTGTCCTGAGGAGCATGTCCCAATGAGCACCCATCACGCGAGCCCCGGCTCGGGGAGCGAGACCCGATGAACACGCTGCTCACCCCGTACGTGACCGAGCGGGCGCTCGGGCTGCTCGACCGGTCGCGCTGGCGCCCGCTCGAGGACGCGCTGGCGACCTTCGTGGCCGACCTGCGGGCGCGGCCGGTCGACGAGGAGGCCGGCGAGGACGCGGCGGCGCGCGTCTACTTGCAGCGGCTGGCGACCGCCGGGCTGCTCGAGTGGGTGGTGCCGGCGGCCTACGGCGGGGCCGATCTCGACGAGGGGCCGGAGCGGGCCGCCGAGCTGTCGTCGACGGCGATCTGCCTGATCCGCCAGTGGCTCGCGCGCGAGAGCGGGGCGCTCGACACCGCCTTCGTGATGCAGGGCCTGGGCTCGTTCCCGCTGGCGCTGGCCGCCGCCGAGCCGCTGCGCCGCTACGTCCTGCCGCGCGTGGCCAGCGGCGCGACCGTGTGCGCGTTCGCCTTGACCGAGCCGGAGGCCGGCTCCGACGTCAAGAACCTGCGCACCAGCGCGACCGTCGTCGACGGCGGGGTCGTCCTCGACGGCAGCAAGTGCTTCATCAGCAACGCCGGCCTGGCCGACAGCTACGTGGTGTTCGCCCGCGAGGCCGGCGAGGGCAAGCCGCGCTTCTCGGCGTTCTTCGTGGCCGGCGACGCACCTGGCCTTTCGGTCACCCGCACCCGCGTCCTGGCGCCGCACCCGATCGGCACGGTCAAGCTCGAGCGGGTGTTCGTGCCCGAGGCCCACCGCGTCGGCGAACCCGGGGCCGGGCTCAAGCTGGCGCTCGGCAACCTCGACGTGTTCCGCGTCAGCGTCGGCGCCGCGGCCCTCGGCCTGGCCGACCGCGCGCTCGCCGAGACCGTGGCCCACCTCAAGCGCAGGGTCCAGTTCGGCAAGCCGCTCGCCGAGCAGCAGGGCCTGCAGTTCGCGCTCGCCGACCTGGCGACCGAACAGCTGGCGGCCCAGCTGCTGGTCTACCGCGCGGCCGCGGCCCGCGACGCCGGCCACGCGACGTCGGAGATGGCGGCGATGGCGAAGATGCACGCGACCGAGTCGGCGCAGCGGGCGATCGACCGCGCGGTGCAGAGCTTCGGCGGCCTCGGCGTGACCGTCGGCCAGGTGCCGGAGCGGCTGTACCGGGAGATCCGCGCGCTGCGGATCTACGAGGGCGCGACCGAGGTGCAAAAGCTGGTGATCGCCCGCGCGTTGCTCGACGGCTGAGGAGAACGCCAGGTCACTTGCGCTGCGGCCGACGGTCCTTTCCGGAAGAGCGGCCCCCCTCTTCCCCCCGCGGCAAGGCTTCTTGTGCGGGAGGCAGCTGGTGGTCAGGCCGGCGGCTGCCGAGCGACCGCATCAACCGCTCGATGATGAAGAGCGCTTGAACGACCCTTGCCCCGTCAAATGCGAGCCTGTCGGGCTCTGCTGAAATGCCAGCCGCGAGGGCCGTGCTGAGCGCCAGAGCGAGGATGGAATTCCTTTGCAAGTAGAACCACTTTCTCCAGGCGACGCCGTCTCTGCATACTTGCCTCCTTTTAGATGGTTCTACAGACTCCGCTGGCGGCGCACCCGGTCGTTCGCCGCGGAGCTCCGAGTGTGATCGACGCCAGGCAGGCCGGCAACTCCGGGGGGCGGAAAAAGCGAGCGGCCAGCGAAGCGGGTGATGCTCCCACGACGGCCGCTCTGCGGTGGGGCGCGACGCGAGGTGCTACCCGTGGGCGCGTGCCAACGCGACCAGACGATCGCCGGTCGTGACTCAACGCGCTTGCTCGCCGGCGCGGGCCGTCGCTACGCTTCGCGCATGACGAGGTCTCGCAGCGCCGCGTCCGGCGTCATCCTGCTCGCGGCGGTCGTGCTCGGCTGCTCGGCCGCTCCCGGCGCGGCCGACAAGAAGGAGCTCCATGTCTCTGCGGCCATGTCCTTGAAGGAAGCCTTCACCGACCTCGAGGCCGGCTTCGAGGCCGAGCACCCGGAGGTCGACGTCGTCTTCAACTTCGCGGGCTCGCAGATCCTGGCGGCGCAGATCGTCGCCGGCGCGCCGGCCGACGTGTTCGCCTCCGCCGACCGGGCGCAGATGGAGCGCGCCGCCGGCTCGCAGCGGATGCAGCCGGCGCGGACCTTCGCCAAGAACCGGCTGGTGATCGTCACGCCCGCCGGCGACAGCTCGATCCAGGGCCCGGCCGACCTCGCGCGCCCCGGCCTCCGCCTGGTGCTCGCGGGCGAGGCGGTGCCGGTCGGCGCCTACGCGCGCGAGGCCCTGAATCGGGTCGGCCAGCGCGACGCGGCGCTCGCCAACGTCGTCTCCAACGAGGAGAACGTGCGCGGGGTGATCGGCAAGGTCGCGGCCGGCGAGGCCGACGCGGGGGTCGTCTACGCCACCGACGTCGCCGGCGAGGTGGCCGGCAAGCTGCGCACGGTCGCCTTCGCCGGCGCCGACGACGTCGTGCCCGCCTACGAGATCGCCGCCCTGGCCGACAGCCCGCAGCCCGCCCTCGCCGCCGCGTTCGTCGACCTCGTCGCCGGCCCGGCCGGGGCCGCCGCGCTCGGCAAGCGCGGCTTCCTGCCGCCGTGACGCTGCTGTCCCGAGGGTCCTGTCGTGAACGACATGTCCTTGAAGCCCGGTCGTCCCGGGCACGCGCACCTGGCGGTCGGCCTGCTCGCCGGGGCGGCGGTGGTGTTCTTCGCCCTGCCGCTGGTCGGCCTGCTGGTGCGGGTGGCGCCCGCCGAGGTGTGGCGGCAGCTGGCGGCGCCCGCGGTGCAGGAGGCGCTGCGGCTGTCGCTGGTGGTGTCGCTGTGCGCGGCCGGGCTGTCGCTGCTGCTCGGGCTGCCGCTGGCGTACGCGCTGGCGCGGCTGCCGTTCCCGGGCCGCGGGCTGGCGCGGGCCCTGGTGACGCTGCCGATGGTGCTGCCGCCGGTGGTCGGCGGGACGGCGCTGCTGGCGGCGTTCGGCCGGCGCGGCCTGCTCGGCGGTCCTTTAGAACATGGCCTCGGGGTCATCTTGCCGTACACGACCGCCGCGGCGGTGCTGGCGGCCACCTTCGTGGCGGCGCCGTTCCTGGTGATCACCGTCGAGGGCGCCCTGCGCGGGCTCGACCCGCGCCGCGAGCAGGCGGCGGCGACTCTCGGCGCGAGCCGGCTGCGGATCGTCGGCACCGTGGTGCTGCCCGCGATCCGCCCGAGCCTGGTCGCCGGGCTGGCGCTGTGCTGGGCCCGCGCGCTCGGTGAATTCGGGGCGACGATCACGTTCGCCGGCAACCTGCAGGGCCGCACCCAGACGATGCCGCTGGCGGTCTACGAGGCGCTGCACGACAGCCCCGACGGCGCGGTCGCCCTCAGCCTGCTCCTCCTCGCAGTGTCCCTCGCCCTCCTCGCGGCCCTGCGCGGCCACTTTTTTAAATAGATAAATGAGCACGAGCGACGACACGCGAGGGCGCGAGGCCGGTGATGCACGAGGCGGGCGGCTCGCGCTGCTCCACGCGGCACCGCGGATGCGCGACCGCGGAGGAGCGCGGCGATGACGACGACCGCGGGGCTCGTCGCGGACATCGCGGTGCTGCGCGGCGAGTTCTCGCTCGAGCTGCAGTTCGCGCTGGCGCCGGGCGCCACGGTCGCGGTGCTCGGGCCCAACGGGGCCGGCAAGTCGACGCTGGTCGACGCGCTCGCCGGCCTGGCGCCGCTCCACCGCGGCGAGGTGGTGCTGGCCGGCCGCACGCTCGAGCGCCCGGCCGCGCGCGTGCGCCTGTCGCCGCAGGAACGTGGCCTCGGGGTCATGTTCCAGGGGTACTGTCTCTTCGAGCACATGAGCGCGCGCGACAACGTCGCCTACGGCCTGCGGGCCCGCGGGGTCGCGCGAGCGCGGGCGCGGGCGGAGGCGCAGGCGTGGCTCGAGCGGCTCGGCGTCGGCGAGGTCGGCGACCTCAGGCCGGCCGCGCTGTCGGGCGGGCAGGCCCAGCGGGTCGCCCTGGCGCGGGCGATGATCACCCGCCCCGCGCTGCTCCTGCTCGACGAGCCGCTGGCCGCCCTCGACGTGTCGGCCCGCGCGCAGGCCCGACGCCTGCTGGCGGGCTGGCTCGCCGAGGCCGCGGCGATCTGCGTGATCGTCAGCCACGACGTGCGCGACGCGGTCGCCCTCGCCGACGAGCTGCTGGTGATCGAGCGCGGCCGCCTCACCGCCCGCGGCACGGCGGCCGAGCTGCGCGCGAGGCCGCCGACCGAGTACGTGGCTGCAGTGCTCGGCGAGGTCTGACCCCCTGGCGAAGGCGCCCCCGATCGTATCGTCGATGCGCGAGGCGTCGACGAGGATGCCGGGTCGCTCGCGCCCGGCTCGAGGGCCGAGCTCGCCGCAGCCTCCTGTGTACATGTCCCAAAGGCCATGTAGTCGGCTGAAGGGCGGCCTCCGAGCGTATCGACGAGTTGCTCGCGACATCGAGGCCGAGCCGCGCTCTTCAAGCCATGGCCCAAAGGCCATGTGATCGGCTGAAGGGCGGCCCTCCGAGTGTATCGTCCATGCGCGAGGCGACCGAAGAGAACGACGAGTCGCTCGCTACATCGAGGCCGCGCTCTTCGAGACATGGCCAAAAGGCCATGCAGTCGGCTGAAGGGCGGCCCTCCGAGCGTGGCGTCGATGCGCGAGGCGTCGACGAGGATGCCGGTCGCCCGAGGCCGGCTCGCGGCCGAGCCGCGCTTCGATACATGGCCCAAAGGCCATGTGATCGGCTGAAGGGCGGCCCTCCGCGCGTGGCGTCGATGCGCGAGGCGACCGATGAGAACGACGAGTCGCGCGCGACATCGAGACCGAGCCGCGCTCTTCGAGACATGACCCAAAGGCCATGGATTCGGCGTCGTCAGCGCGCGAAGCGGTCGACGAGGGCGCCGAGCCGTTTGCGCAGGACTACGAGGCTCGGGGTGTCCGAGGTGAGGCCGTCCACGGCGAGCAGAAACACCTCGGCGGCGAGCCGGTCGCCCAGGATCTGCTGGACGACGGACAGCAGCTTCCGGGCGTGCTTCTCGGCGACCGCGGGCGCGAGGGTCGCACAGGCCGCGTGGAACTCCTTCGCCATCGGCGCGCCTTCGAGGAGCTTCCACGGCCCCAGCACCGCGAGCTCGCACACCTGCGCGAGCTTGGCCCGCTTGCCGCCGCGCCCGGCGAGGGCCTCGTCGACGCGCGGATAGAGGGCCGCGAACACGCTCTCGTGGACCGCGGCGAGGATGGCGTCCTTGTTGGGGAACTTCTGGTAGAGGAGCGGCCGCGAGAGGTTCGCCCGCCGGGCGATGTCCTCGAGCGAGGTCTTGGCGTAGCCGAACTGCAAGAAGCACGCGAGCGCGGCGTCGATGATCGCGCGCCGCCGCTCGCGGTCCCGGTCGTCTCGGCTCGTCGTCATTTGTACAATTTGACAGATTGAGTTCATTTTGTAAATTCGTAAACGTCGGCGGACGGGCTCCGCAGGCCGCGGACCCGCAGGTCGTCGCCGCCCTCTCGCCCGCCGCCCGGAGGTCCTCGTGCGTGTCCTTCCTCGTTCCTTGTCGGGCTGGTCCGTCGCGGTGTTCGGCGTGCTGGCCCTCCTCCTGGGGCTCCTCGGGCTGCTCAGCCCCGACAGCCAGTTCGACATGATGGGCTTCGAGCTCGTCGACCAGCGCGCGCCCGGCGACTACACGCCCGGAGTCGTGGCGACCACCTCGATCGCGGCGATCAACATGGGCATCCTCTACGTGCTTGGTGTGGCGCTGGCGTGGCCCGGCTTCGTCGCCTTCACGGTCGGCGCTCGCCTGTTCATGTGCGTCGGCTTCGTCGCCCTGATGGCCGCGGGCAGGGCCCCGGATGTGTTCGTCGGCGCTGCCATCTGGGAGGGCGTCGGCGCTGCGATCACCGCCGTCGCCATGGCGTGGGACGGCCGAAGCACGCGCTGAGCGGCGCCCTTCGCGGAGGTAAGCGACGCCCGGCCGTGCCGGGCCCGGCCAGCGACTCACGCATCGGCTCGGTCAGCGAGGTGTCCAGCAAAGATTTAAATATGCCTGAAAGGACATGTGCGAGGCGCCATGCAGCGGATCGCCCGACGTGCGGAGCAGCTTGCGCGCCACCGCTCGCGCGCGCGAGGTCGTGGTATATGCCATGAACAGCGCGGCAGGACGCCGCAGGGCTCACGACATGAGGTCAAGGACTACTTTATTGCTCGTGGTGACGCTCGGCTCGGGCTGCTTCGACGAGGTGTGGGCGACAGGTTCGGCCCTGTTCCCGACGACGAGCGGGACCACCTCCGACACCAGCCTGGAGGCCAGCAGCAGCGCCGGGCCGGGCACGACGGGCGAGCTCGCGAGCGGGGGGATCCAGACAGTCACGGGGGCGGTCGCCAGCTCCGCTCCGGAGGAGACGGCTTCCCTGCCCGGGAGCACCGCGGCCGACCACACGCCGCCGGTGATCGAGGTGTTCAGCGTGAGCCCGCCCCACGTCGACGAGGCGGGCACCGCGCTGCTCCACCTCAGCGCCAGCGCCGACGCCGTGACAATCCGCCTCCGCCGCGACGACGAACCGGCCGCCGAGCTCACGCCCGCCGACTTTCCGCGCCCGTTCGAGGTGCTGTCGGAGGCGCATGACGGCCAGCACACGTTCGAGGCGGTGGCCGTCGACGCCGACGGCCTCGAGAGCGCGCCGGCCTCGGTCACCCTGACGGTCGACGTGCCGGCCTCCGGCACCGAGAAGTGCCTGTTCGAAACCGACAAGACCGACGCGAGCGTGTCGCTGAGCATGATCGCGGGGCTGGCCTACACGGACGAGGCGATCGTGGCCGTGGGCACGCGCGACACCGGCTCCGGCCCGCGACTGACGCTGTGGAAGCTGGGCCGCGATCACTGCGAGGTGCTGCCAGGCTGGCCGCGCCAGGGCGTCGGTGGGCTCTTTAATAAGATGTCCAAAGGGACAGCCGTCGCGCTCGACGAGCACGGCAACCTGCTGGTCGCCGGGTTCGCGCTCGAGGGCATCACGCCGCGCCGCTACCTGGCGAAGCTGAACTCGGAGGGCTCGCTGCTGTGGGAGAGCTTCGGCCAGCTCGGCGAGGAGATCGCCGGGGTCGCGGTGTCGCCCACGCCGCAAGCCGCCGTGTTCGCGGTCGGCTGGCGCCGCTCCACCGCGGACCCGAGCCCGACCGACGCGGCGATCTGGATGTACAAGCCCGACGGGACCGAGCTGCCGCCTGATTTTTTAAAGGCGCCGTTCACTGTGGCGGAGTTCGACCCCGACGTCGACAACATGTACAGCGAACGGCTGCGAGCGGTCGTGTTCGAGCCGCTCTCGGGCTTCGCCCTCGCCGTCGGGGAACGCGAGCTCAAGAGCTCGGATTTGCAAGTCTACGATCGCACCTTTCTTGTCCGCATGAATCCGGTCAGCGGACGCGAGGGCCTTCCCTGGACCTCGCCCGGCGCTGCTTTCAATCGCGATACCGCCAGCGCAGTTGCGACTTGCGGCGATGAGCTCGTGGCCGCGGGTTGGCGCCGCGACCTCGTCGACGATGCTCCACAACCTCTACTGCAGTGGTTCGAGCGCGACGGCACGTTCATCGAGCCGCAGCCGTTCGCTATCACGGCGGCGCAGTTCACCAGCGTTGCTTGCGATCGCGAGGGAAAGATCATCGGCGTCGGCTTTCGCGCTCCGGGCCAGCTCGACGCTTTCGCCATCGCTGCAGCCCGGTCGGGCGGACTCCCGATCTGGTACGAGAATGGGGCTCCAGGGGAAGACGAAGCGGCTGCAGCATCCTGTGATTCGCGGGGCTTCTGCGCATCGGGCGGATACCGCAGCGAAAAAGGCAAGCGTCACGCCGTCGTGCGCGTCCATCATCCTTGATTGTTCACCGTAACCAGCATGGTGATGAAGCACCGTCACCACCTGCGAGCTCGGTTCCCTACTGCTGGGGAACGAAGTCCTCGCACATCTCGACGATGTGCTCGATCGTCTCGGTGAAGAACGGCTTGTAGCTCTCGGCGCAGATCGAGCCGATGAAGCCGTGTTTGACCCCGTTGACGAACACGCGCAAAGGATTCGTGTCCCCGCTCCACACCTGGCAGAGGTGCTCTCCAAAGCCGTCGTCGGCGTCCGTGGTCAGGACCAACAGGGCGAAAGCGTCGTCGTCGCCGTGTTTGGCCTCGCGCAAGGCTGCGATCCAGCTCTCCGGCGTGCCTGCGGATTCTTCGTCGAACGTGTCCTTGATGAGGACCACGACGAGGAGCGCGTCGTCACGAAGAAACCCCTTGTTGCACTTGTTGGGCCCATCGACCCATTCGGGTCCGAGCGCGCGCACCATCGCCTCCGCGACGCGACTACCCCCCGTGAGCCCGACCTGGGCGATGCAGCCGAACATCTCCGCCATGTTCGGCTCGCCGCTGATGATGTAGCGGTTGCCGCCGTGGAGGTCACACCGGCGGTTCGAGGCGTTCTTGCCGACCGGGAACGTCACGCTCGCGCCGATCTTCCCCTTGTCGCAGAACTCGGGCTGCACCCCGCAGAACGGCAACCCAGCCGCGGGATCGCAGCTCGGGCCGTTGCAGTCGGCGCAGTCGTCGAAGGCCCACAGCGCGTGCGAGGCTGCCGAGAGGATGTGGACGTCGAACCCGGGCAACTGCTCTTCGATGGCCTCGACGAACTCGGGGAAGCTGGCGATCAGCTGCTTCTGCTGGTTCAGCATCGTGCCCGAGGCGCTGACCGACACCAAGAAGTCGATCTTGCCGGCACAGCCGAGCGGCGGGCCGGCGCCGCCATCGGGCACGGACATGTCGAGCTTTGGCCCGTCGCCGCCGCTGCTGCCTGCGCCCGTGCTGCTGCCCTCCGTGCTGCTACCAGCCGCCATCGACGTCGAGTCGAGGCCCGTGCTGCTGCTGCTCGACGTGCTCGAGCCGACCGGCGCCGTCGTCACGCCCGGGCCGGTCGAAAAACCCGACATGCTCGCAGCGTCACCGCAAGCCGCGACGGCGAGCACGAGCGCTGCGAGGGCGGGGCGCATCCCGAGAGAACATCCACCATCCATGATCATTATCCAGGCGGGACGAAGTTCTCGCACATGTCGACGATGTGCTCGATCGTCTCGGTGAAGAACGGCGCGAAGCTCTCGGCGCAGATCGAACCAATAAAGCCGTGTTCGATGCTGTTGGCGAGCACGCGCAGCGGGTTTGTATCTCCGCTCCACACTTGGCACAGGTGCTCGCCGTAGCCGTCGTCGGCGTCGGTAGCCAGGACCAACACGGCGAACGCGTCGTCGTCGCCGTGCTTGGCCTCGCGCAGCGCCCCGATCCAGCTCTCCGGCGTACCTTCGGACTCCGTATCGAATGTGTCCTTGATCAACACCACGACAAGGAGCGCGTCGTCGCGAAGAAACCCCTTGTTGCACTTGTTCGGACCCTCGACCCAGTCGGGCCCGATCGCACGCACCATCGCTTCCGCGACGACTCCTCCAGCGGAGGTCCCGACCTGGGCGATGCAGGCGAACATCTCGGCCATGTTCGGTTCCCCGCTGACGATGTAGCGGTTGCCCCCGTAGAGATCGCAGCGCCGATTCGATGCATTCTCACCGACTGGAAAGGTGACGCTCGCCCCGAGCTTGCCCTTGTCGCAGAACTCTGGCTGCACTCCGCAGAACGGCAACCCAGCTGCGGGATCGCAGCTCGGGCCGTTGCAGTCGGCGCAGTCGTCGAAGGCCCACAGCGTGTGCGAGGCTGCCGAGAGGATGTGGACGTCGAACTCGGGGAGTTGGGCGTCGATCGCCGCGATGAACTGCGGGAAGCTGGCGATCAACTGCTTCTGCTGGTCCTTCATCGTGCCGTCTGCGCTGACGATCACCAAAAAGTCGATCTTCCCGGCGCACCCGAGCGGCGGGCCAGCGCCGCCATCGGGCACGGACATGTCGAGCTTTGGCCCGTCGCCGCCGCTGCTGCCTGCGCCCGTGCTGCTGCCCTCCGTGCTGCTACCAGCCGCCATCGACGTCGAGTCGAGGCCCGTGCTGCTGCTGCTCGACGTGCTCGAGCCGACCGGCGCCGTCGTCACGCCCGGGCCGGTCGAAAAACCCGACATGCTCGCAGCGTCGCCGCAAGCCGCGACGGCGAGCACGAGCGCTGCGAGGGCGGGTCGCATCTTCCGTGAAGGCTAGCAAATCGGCCTGTAGAGGCCAAGCGGCCCGGAACGGCGCCGCTTGCGAGCGCCCAGGAGCTTTATGTCCTTGCCGTCCGCGGCTTCGACCGACCGGGGCACGCGCCGCTGGACTTCAACCAGAAGCGCGCCGACTTGCCGGCCACGAACGGCTCATCGGATGAGGTCCGAGGCCTCAGCGGCTGATGGCTCGACTCGCACGGACCGGACCGACCGTACGGCAGACCCGAAGAACATGTCCCATGCGACATGCTCGACAGAACATGTCCTCGGCGAGCCGTCGGACCTGCCCGCGGGGACGACTGACGATCGCGGCAAGAGCCGGGGCGGCGACGAGCTCGTGCATACGCGCTTGCGTCCTCGCCGACGCGCTCGCGCGGATCACCCCGCCTTCGCGCTCGCGCCGGCGCGGAGGCCGAAGCGCTCGCGCATGAGGGCCATGTAGGCTTCCTCCGACGTCTCGCGGCGCGCGGACACCAGCGGGACGATGTCGGGCGTGGCGACGTAGCGCAGGCGGTCGCTCTCGTCGGTGGCGGCGGTGAAGATCACCTCGGCGACGTCGGCGGCGGTGGCCAGCCGGCGATCGCTGCGCAGGCCCTCGAAGACGGCGCCGGCGTGGGCGAGGAACGCGGCGTAGTCGGGCAGATCGACGGCGTGCGTCGCCTCCTCGCCGCTGCGCCGGCCGAAGTTGGTCTCGAGCACGCCGCCGGGCTCGACGAGCTTGACGCGGATGTTCTGCGAGGCGAGCTCCCACGCGAGGCTCTCGGAGAAGCCCTCGACGGCGAACTTGCTGGCGGTATAGAGCGAGACCATCGGCAGGCCGAACACGCCGGCGCCGGAGGTGATGTTGACGATCGCGCCGCGCCGCCGGCCGCGGAAGTGCGGCAGCACTGCGCGGGTGACGTCCATCAGGCCGAACACGTTGACGTCGAACTGCTCGCGGACCTTGGCCGGGCTGTTGGCCTCGAACAGCCCGAACAGGCCGAAGCCGGCGTTGTTGACGAGGACGTCGAGGCCGCCGAAGCGCTGCTGGCCGGCGTCGACGGCCGCGGCGATGCTGGCCGGGTCCTGCACGTCGAGGCGGGTGACGAGGACGTTCGGCTGGGCGCCGAGCTCGGCCTCGCGCTCGGGCGAGCGCATGGTGGCGACGACGTTCCAGCCGGCGCGGACGAAGCGGTGGGCGGTGGCGCGGCCGAAGCCGGTGGAGGTGCCGGTGATCATCACTGTGCGGGTCATGGTGGGCCCAGAAGTAGTCCCCGGGCCGGCGGGCGACAATCCGTGCAATCTGCGATGCATTGATGCAGAATTTCGCACAATGAAGAAGACCACCGGCTTGATGGAGCTCGAGGCGGTGGTGGCCGTGGCGGCGCACCGCAGCTTCCGCGCGGCGGCGCTCGAGCTGGAGCTGTCGCCGTCGGCGCTGAGCCACGCGATCGCCGGGCTCGAGCAGCGGCTCGGCGTGCGGCTGTTCCACCGCACGACCCGCAGCGTGTCGCTCACCGAGG
The DNA here is from genome assembly GCF_026965555.1 of Nannocystis punicea. Taxonomy (GTDB): domain Bacteria; phylum Myxococcota_A; class Polyangia; order Nannocystales; family Nannocystaceae; genus Nannocystis; species Nannocystis punicea. The sequence goes on from NZ_CP114040.1 coordinate 11,195,123, forward strand.
CGGGGTCGCACTTCCTCGCGCGCGTGCGGCCGGCGCTGCAGGAGATCGCCGGGGCCATGACCGCGGTCGACGACTTCCGCTCGACGCCGCGCGGGCGGCTGCGGCTCAACGCGTCGTGCGGGGCGGCCCGGTGGATCTTGCTCGAGCCGGTGCTCGAGTTCCTGCGCCGCTACCCGGAGGTGCAGGTCGATCTGGTGACCGAAGATCGGCTGATCGACATCGTCGCCGAGGGCTTCGACGCCGGCGTGCGCGAGCTCGACCTGGTCGCGCCCGACATGGTCGCGGTGCCGCTGGGCGGGCCGGTGCGCTTCGCGGTGGTCGGCTCGCCGGCGTACTTCGCCGGCCGTCCGCGACCCAAGCTGCCCGCGGACCTGCTGCAGCACGACTGCATCCGCCTGCGCATGGCCAGCGGCGTGGTGTACCGGTGGGAGTTCGAGCGCCGCGGCGAGGAGCTGGCGCTCGACGTGAAGGGCCGGCTGACGCTCGGCGACGACGAGCTGCACCGCCAGGCGGCCCTGCAGGGCGCCGGCCTGGCGTTCCTCAGCGAGTGGTCGGTCGCCGACGACCTCGCCGCCGGCCGCCTCGTCCGCGTGCTCGACGACTGGACGCCCCCCTACCCCGGCCTGTGCCTCTACTACCCGGCCGCGCGCCACGTGCCCGCGAGCCTGCGGGCGTTCCTCGCGGTGCTGCGCGAGGGCGACAAGAAGCGCGGCAAGCGGCGCAAGAGCTGAGAGCGCGGCAGATGTCGCAAGGGACAGGCTACCCGGCCGCGCGCCACGTGCCCGCGAGCCTGCGGGCGTTCCTCTCGGTGCTGCGCGAGGGCGACAAGAAGCGCGGCAAGCGGCGCAAGAGCTGAGAGCGCAGATGTCGCAAGGGACAGACTACCCGGCCGCGCGCCACGTGCCCGCGAGCCTGCGGGCGTTCCTCGCGGTGCTGCGCGAGGGCGACAAGAAGCGCGGCAAGCGGCGGAAGAGCCGAGTGCGTGGCAGATGTCGCAAGGGACAGGTCGGATCTGCGCGAACGCAGGCCTTCAATCAACGTCCTGGTAGACATGTCGCAATGGACATGTCCGACGGCGGCCGGACCGCGACAAACCTGCCCCGAAGGACAGGCGTTACTTGCGGCGCTTGCTCTCGAGGTCGCGGTAGAGCGCGTCGTAGCGGCCGGCCATCTGGGTCAGCGAGAACTCGCGGGCGGCCAGGGCGGCGGCGGCTTCGGACCAGGAGGCGACGGTGTCGCCGTGGACGACCTCGGCGATCGCGCGGGCGAACGCGTCGGGCTCGGCGGGGGCGGCCAGGCCGGCGCGCAGGCCGGCGTCGTGGCCGACGTGCAGCAGCTCGGCGGCGGGCGAGACTTCGACGATCGCGGCCGGGACCCCGCGCGCCAGGCCCTCGAGCAGCGCCAGCGGCAGGTCGACCTTCTTGCGCGTGTGCGTGGCGGCGAACAGCTGCAGCGCGCTGCGGCGGTACAGCGCGTCCATGTCGGCGACCTCGGCCAGGAGCTCGACGCGGCCCGCGGCGAGCTCGCCGGCGAGCTCGCGCTGGAGGCCGGCGCGGGCCTCGGCGTCGCCCTCGGCCTTGGGCCGGCAGGCGATCGTCAGCGACCAGCCGCTCGCCGCGGTGGCGCGGGCGAGCGCGACCAGGCGCGCGGCGATCTCCCCGTCGAGGTCGCCGGCGTACAGGAGGCGCCTCCGCCCCGCGACCTCGCTCGGGTGATCGGCGGCGGTGGTCGCCACCGCCGGGCGGATGGTGGCGATCTTGCTCTCGGGCACGCCGGCGTCGCGCAGGCGCCGGGCTGTCCCGTGGGACAGGGCGACCACCGCGTCGAGCGGCCGCAGCAGCGGGGTCCAGGCCTCGGCGCCGTGCGACGACATCAAGCTCTGCACGAACAGCCGCCGCGGCTGCAGCCGCCGCAGCAGCGACACCACCGCGGCGGTGGCCTTGCCTGGCGTGAAGGACAGGTGCACCGGCATGCCCGGGTGACGCAGCATGGCCGCCAGCGCCCGCAGCTTGTCGGTCATGGTCGGCGCGTAGCCGGCCGGCGGCGCGCCGATCACCCGGTCGCCGGCGGGCCGCAGCGGCGCCGCCGGGTCGCCGAGGTAGGCCAGCGACCGACCCTCCGGCATGTGCAGCACCAGGTCGCGCAGCAGCACGGTGCTGCCGTCGCGGAACGGCGGCCGCAGCGGCTTGGAGATGATGAGCCAGGGCTTTTGGGACATGTCCTAAGGAGCACGCTTCTTGCGGAGCTCGCGGAGCTCGGCCGGCGTGACGGCGCGAGTGACGGCGACGGCGCCGAGGAAGACGACGGCGAGCAGCGCCAGCTTGACGACGATGAGGAGCTTGCCGGTCGGCGCGAACGAGCGCGAGGCGGCCTCGACCAGGGCGACCGCGGCCAGCAGCTTGAGGAGGTACACCGGCGACAGCGCGGCCCCGAGGCTGCGGGCCAGCGCCACCAGGCTGGCGACCGCGCCCGCGGCCCCGCCGATGGCCACCGCCGTGGCCGCGCCGGAGGTGAAGCTCTGCGGGACCAGCACGAGGCCGGCCGCGCTGACGACCACCAGCGGCACCGCGATCAGCAGCAGCGCCAGCTTCGAGCGGCGGGTGCTGTTGAAGATCCACGCCGCGGTGACCGTGAGCGAGTAGCCCGACATGCCCCACACGAGGAGGCGCAGCTCGCCGGCGGCCTCGCCGTAGGCGGCCGGGAACAGCAGCCGCTGGACCTCGGGCGCCGCGCCGGCGCCGACGCTGCTCATGAAGCACAGCAGGAACACGCTGACCTTGGCCGTCGCGGTCACGTAGCGCTGGATCTGCGCCCGGTCGCTCTGGGCCTGCAGCGTCGCGATCAGCGGGAACATCACCAGGCTGACCGCGTTCATCATGCTGTAGGGCACGCGCGCGACCAGGTTCGCGCTCGAGTAGAAGCCCACCGCGTCCTTCTGCGCCTGCGAGGCCGTGAACTGCTTGAGCAGCACCAGGTCGAGCGCCTGCAGCAGGTTGACGCCGGCGGTGAACACGAGCAGGAGGCCGGTGAACTCGGCCATGGCCGGGAGCGGGCCGGCGGCGCCGCCGGTCGTGCGCGGGCGGCAGCGGCTGACGAACACGATCGACAGGCCGAACGCCAGCAGCGACGCGAACGTGAAGCCGCCGAGGATCTCGGCCAGCCCGAAGCCCATGGCGGCGGCGCCGATGATCAGCGTCGTCTTCGTCATCGCCATGAAGATGTCGAGGCCGGCCTGGAACTGGAACTTGCGGACGGCGTTGAGGGTGCCGACGTTGACCGCGTAGGCGGCGTAGATCAGCGGGATGATGCCGACCACCCGCAGCGCGCCGGCCAGCGACGGATCCTTGAGCGCGTGGACGGCGAGCGGGTCGGCGCCGAGGATGAAGATGACGGCGACGAGGCCGCCGAGCACGCCGGCGAGGCGGAAACCCCGCCGGCGCAGGCCGTCGTAGGACGGCAGGCCGGCGTCGTACTCGGCCGACATCGGACGACTGACCGCGAACAGCAGCGTCTGGATCAGCACCATGTTCGGGATGGCGATGATCTGGCTGACGACCGTGTAATCGCCGAACGTCCCTGGAGGCACAAGGCGGGTCAGGGCGATCGAGACGGCGTAGCCGGCGAGCAGGAAGAAGAGCTTGGCAAAGCCGAGAGAAAGGCCGCCCTTGCTGAGTTCGCTGGCGTCTGTGGCCACGGGTCGCGCAGACTAACACGATGCACCGAGCTGCCCCAGCGCGGGCCCCCGGGGCGGCCGTCTCAGGCAGCGGAAGGCGCGCCTGCGGCGAACGCGCGACACCCACGAGTTTGACGTCCCCGCCCTCCGTTACCTACTCTGGACAAGACGATCCCCCAGCGTCGCACGGGCCCATAGCTCAGTCGGTCAGAGCGGCCGGCTCATAACCGGTTGGTCCCTGGTTCAAGCCCAGGTGGGCCCACCCACAGGCGTCCCCATGACAGATATCCACCCGCAAATCCCCGCCCTTCGTACGCTCCAGCGACAGGACCGTCGCCTCACCCTGATGGAGCGGCGCTTGAGGGAGATCCCCAGCAGGATCGTCGCCCTCGACTCCGACCTGCACAAGCTCGAGCAGATGCTCTCGGCCGAGCGCAACAAGCTCGACGACACGCGGTCGTTCCAGCAGCGGCAGGAGATGCAGCTCCACGACGAGGAGGACCTGATCCGCAGCAGCAAGGCCAAGCTGGGCGCGATCAAGACCGCACGCGAGCTCAACGCGCAGCAGCGCGAGCTCGAGACCACCCGCCGCATGGTCCAGACCCGGACCGGCGAGATCGGCAAGCTGCAAGAAGCGGTCAGCAAGACCGAGGCCCAGATCGCCAAGATGGACACGCAGCTGCAGGGGCTGCGTCAGACCGCCGAGGCCGAGAAGGCCAAGCTCGGCGAGGAGCAGGCCCGCCTGAGCGAGTCGATCGACAAGGCCAAGAAGATCCGCGCCCGCCTGGTCAAGGACATCGACCGCGAGACGCTCGCCACCTACGAGCGGATCCGCAAGCGGCTGCACGGGGTCGCGTTCGTCGCGGCCCACCGCGAGCGCTGCACCGCCTGCAAGATGGTCATCCCCCACATCATGTACACCCGCCTGCTCAAGGGCCGGGAGATCCCCGCCTGCGAGTCCTGCGGCCGCCTGCTCTACTGGTCCGGCCACTTCCCCGAGGACCACAACACCTTCGAGTCCAAGAAGGACGAGGACAACAGCAAGCCCAAGCCCGCCGAGGACGTCATCCCCGGCGTGCGCGAGTTCTGACGCGCGGCCGCGGGAGTGCTCGCCTGTCCGAAGAGACAGGCGAGCACCTGTCGACGCGGACCGGCGGGACCGCCGCGCGGGGGACATTCTGTCCGAGCAGACAGGCGCCAGGAGCCTGCCCGCTCGGACAGAAATTTTTGGAGAGGGCTATCCGAACGGACAGGTCTTTCAGGTCTGTCCTTACGGACAGGTCGCGCGTCACACGTAGCGCGTCGGGTCGGGCACGCCGGCGGCGGTGAAGCCGTCGCGGCGCAGGCGGCAGCTGTCGCAGCGGCCGCAGGCGCGCGGGAGGTCGTCCTCCACGCGAGGGTCGTAGCAGGACACCGTGTCGGCGTAGTCGACGCCGGCGGCCCGGCCGGCCTGGATGATCTGGCTCTTCGACCAGCTGATCAGCGGGGCGCGCACGTGCAGCGGCTTGCCCTCGACGCCGGCGCGGGTGGCCTCGGCGGCGAGGCGCTCGAACGCGGCCAGGAACTGCGGGCGGCAGTCGGGGTAGCCGGAGTAGTCGACGGCGTTGACGCCGACCCAGATCTCGCCGGCGCCGAGGACCTCGGCCCAGCCGAGCGCGTAGGCGAGGAACAGGGTATTGCGCGCGGGCACGTAGGTGCTGGGGATCTCGCCCGCGGCCGCCTCGCTGTCCTTGGGGACAGCCTCGCTGCTGGCCCGCAGCAGCGAGGTGCCGGCGGCGACCAGGCGACCGAGGTGGGCGAGATCGACGACCTCGTGGGCGCGGGCGCCGAAGCGGGTCGCCTGGCGCGCGGCGCTGGCGAGCTCGACCTCGTGGCGCTGGCCGTAGCGGAAGCTGAGGGCGTAGGTCTCGCGGCCCTCGGCGGCGGCGAGGGCGAGCACTGTGGTCGAGTCGAGGCCGCCGCTGAGGAGCACGACGGCGCGGACTGGTTCGGTCATGGCGACCTCGTGGAACGATGAGCTCGGTCGTGGCGACGCGAGCCCTGGCGAGCTCAGGCGGGCGCGAAGCTCGAGTCGATGCTGTTGACGATCTCGATGCCGACCTGGCCGGCCGAGATGTTGGTGGTCGACGACGAGGTGCGGCGGACCGGCAGCTGGTCGTCGAGGTTGAACAGGACGGTGCCCTCGGCGGCGACGTCGAGGGTGATCATCTGCTTGCCCTGCTCGACCGCGCCGGACGACTCGGACTCGACCTTGACCTCGGCGACCCGCTTGCCGGAGGAGCTGTCGATCTTGACCAGGGTGAACTTGCTGGTGGTGTCGACCGGGATCACCAGGCCCTGCAGGTTCTCGTCCTTGCGCTCGGTGGTCTCGACCGTCTTGCCCTCGACCAGCGGGACCTTCGGCAGCTCGGGCAGGCCGAGCACGCCGGTGGCGAAGCCGGCCACCGCGGCCTCGACGCCCTTCTTCTCCTTGGCGGCGGCGGTCTCCGGCAGCGCCTTGGTGCCGGCCTCGTCGAGCTCGCCGCGCATGTCGGCGACGAAGGCGCCGGTGAAGCTCTGGACCGCGACCTTGGGGTCGACCGGCGTCTCGCCCTCCTTCGGCGGCGGCATCATGTCCTTGCCGACGACGAAGTCGCGGACCTCGGTGACCGACAGGCCGACCTTGACCTTGTCGCCGGCGTCGCTCACGTCGAGCACGCCCGAGAGGTCGCCCGAGGCCTCGTTGACGCCCTGCGGCGAGGTGGCCTTGAACGAGAACTTGACGTCGGTCTTGAGCTTGAACGGCGGCTCCTTGTAGCGCAGCTCCAGACCCGCGGCCTGGTCGGCGGTGCCGCCCGCGGCGTCGGGACCGGCCGTGTCGGCGCCCTTCTTGCAGGCGAGCGGGGACGAGGCGAGCGCGACGAACAGGGCGAAGACCGCAGAACGGCGGAGCAGGTGGCGTGGGGTCGACATCGGCGGCAACGCTAACCGCGCAAGCCAGGCGGTGCAACCGGGCCGCAGGCGCACGACCGTGAAAAAGCTCTGCCCCTCTGCTAAGAAGTCGCCGCCTCATGGTTCTGGCTCTCTTCAAGCGGCTCCTCGGGCGCCGGCCGAAAATGCCGCGCGACCAGATCACCCGCATCCCGCGGGCAGTTCGCAAGGCCACCGAGCCGCAAGTCGCGGCCGTCCAGGCCGCCCTCGACGAGATCGCGGCGCTCCCGGGGCTCGCCGACATCGCCCTGAACAAGCGCGCCCCCAAGGGCTTCTACGCCGCCGCCGCCCGCTTCGTCGCCGCCTACGACGGCTATGTCGAGGCTGTCGCAAAGCACATGAACTTGGGGTCAGCCGCGCGCCCCGGCACCCCCGAGGGGTTCCGCTGCTGCCACGAGCAGCCGGTCGGCGTCAGCGGCGTCGAGGCGCTGCTGATCTACCGCACGATCCGCCCGTGGCGCGACTTCGCCGACGTCGCCAAGCGGCTGGCCGAGACGGGCGAGGCGCAGTTCAAGGAGATCCAGCAGCGCCACACCGGCAAGGACCCGGAGAAGATCGCGATGACCGACGCCGCGGTCGAGGAGGGCCGACTGGCGTTCGCCAGGCGCGGCGACCTGTGCCCGCTGCTCGACCCGCAGACCCACCGCTGCCGCGTCTGGGACGTGCGCCCGAACGTGTGCCGCCAGCACTTCGTGGTCACCGACCCGAGCTGGTCCGACCCGCAGAGCCCGTCGTTCGCCAAGGTGATCGCCCGCAACATCCGCCTGCCGGTGCGCCAGCAAGTGGCGTTGATGCAGATCGAGAAGCGGATGATGCTCGGCGTGGCGCCGTTCCTCAACGCGGGCCTGTTGCAGATGCTGCAGTTCTGCGAGGGGCAGACGATCCCGGAGGTCGGCGAGACCCCGCCGCGCTTCGCCCCCGACGGTCAGCCCGCCCCCAAGGCCAACCGCAACAACCCCGCGGCCAAGAAGTTCCAGAAGGAGCGCGCCAAGGAGCAGCGGCGCGCGGCCCACAAGAAGAAGTGAGGCCCGCGGGCCCGTGCGCCGCGACGACACCCGCCCGCGAGGGTCCGGGCGGCCCCGGCGACGAGCCCGACCGTCGGCGCGAACGTGGCCCCAGCTCTACGGCGCGGCCGGCGGAGGTTGCGTCCACCGGTAGCTGACGAAGGAAGTCAGCGTGCCGTTGGCGTCGCCACACATGAACATCACGTGCTGGTCGGCAGTGTCGCCGGTCAGCGTCACTCGCCCGTCCTTCTCCTCGCGCTGCACCGTGGGCACGATCTTCGCCAGCGCCGCTGCCAGCGGATCGACGCAGTCCTTCAAGGTGGCGCCGGCCGGAAAGGCGAACAGAATTTGAGCCGTGAAACGGCCCTGGTCATCGGTGGGCGAGCGCCCCTTCTTCGTCACCGTCGCCCCCGGCAACAGCGCCGGCGAGAACCATGACGGGTCGGGCACCGAGGACGCCGGCACATTGGTCGAGAACTGCGGTCCCCCCGACGGACCCGTCGGCGCAGGCGTCGGTGGTGCTGCCTCGGGCGTAGCCGACTTCACAGATTCGGCTGTCACCTTCTTCGATGCCTCGGGCGAAGGACCGCAGGCGACGAGCGCGAGGGTCAGGACGGACAGGGCGAATGGGACAGACCGCATAGGCATGCGCGAAAGTGTAGCGGAATCTGTTAGAAGGGAGCCGGTATGAGCGGGCCGTCGGTCATTGCAACCTCGACGTCGTCCTCGCCCCGTGAGCAGGCGCAGCCGGTGCGTACCGGGGTCGTCGTCGCCTACTGCCACCGCGAGCGCGATCTCCTGGGCGAGCTGCAAGTGCACCTGAAGCCGCTGCAGAAGGCCTGGATGCTCGACCTCTGGGACGACCTGCGGGTCGCCGGTGCCGCCCCCGAGCTGCGCCGGGCCCTCGCGGGCGCGCGCGTGACGGTGCTGCTGATCTCGCCGGGCTTCCTGTCCTCGGCGTTCATCGACGAGCACCGCCTGCCGGCCGTGCTGGCCGCGCAGCCCCACCCGCGCGCCGCCGTGCTGTGCCTCTACATGCGCCCGGCGATGGACGCGTTCGTCGAGTACGAGTTCGTCGACCCGAACACCCAGCAGGCCAAGCGCGTGCGGATCTCGAGCTTCTACGGCCTCAACGACCCGATGAAGCCGCTGGCCGCGTTCGACCGCCGCGGCCGCGCCGAGATCCTGGCCGCCGCCGCCGACGAGATCATCCGCGCCGCCCACCGCGCCCCGGTGATGAGCGTCGGCTCCTGAGCGGGGTGCGAGCTGCGAGCGAACGCCGCGCCCGGACCGCTCGCGCATCCGCCCGGCCGTTCGCGGCGCCCGACTTGACATGACCTGTCCCTGAGGACAGGAGGGCTGCCCCGCTCATTCCCCGGGCGGCGCCGGCGAACCCGGCGACGCGTGGGTTCGCTCGCGGGGGTGTCGCCGTTCGGCGCGGCTTGTGTCGCCTGCGGGCGGCGATCTATCCTCGCGTCGCCGCCTCCGTTCGCGCGATTTTGCGCCGCCGCCCTCTCGCATGTTGACCTCGCTGGCGACCTCGTGTTCGCGCGCCCGCTGGAGCGGGTGGGTCGTCGCCGCGGCGCTGGCGGGGCCGACGCGACCGGCGACGGCGGCCGAACCGGCGCCGATCTCCGAGGCCGCCCAGAGCGCCTACGACCGCGGCCTGGCCGAGCGCGACGCCGGCCAGTTCCCGGCCGCGGCGCGCGAGTTCGCGGCCGCCTACTCGCAGATCCCCGTGAGCCAGCGCGAGCTGCGGGCCGCCGTGCTGTTCGACCTCGTCGACGCCCACCGCGGCGCCTACACGGCCGGCGGCGAGCGCCGCGGCAACGAGCACCCGGCCGCGCACCTGTGCGCCGCCGACCGGGCGCTGGCCGACTTCATCGAGACCGAGCAGGAGCGCAAGCGCGGCCGCAAGTCGCCCGACATGGTCAAGGCGACCGGCCTGCGCGAGGAGGTCCGGAAGGACTTCCTGACCGCCAAGGCCCGCGAGGCCGACCTCGACTGCGCCGCGCTCGAGCTGCCGCGGGTGGTCGAGAAAGAGGAGCCGCCGCCGCCGCCGCCCGAGGCGCCGAGCAAGGCCCGCGCGCCGAACAAGCTGCTGATCGCCGGCGGCGTGACGGCCGGGGTCGGCCTGGCGCTGGTCGGCCTGATGATCGGCGGCATGGTCCGCGGCCAGCGCACCGAGGCCGACGGCGTCGCGCTGGTCCAGGCGATGCCGGAGCTGCCGACCGACGACCGGCAGCTGGCCGAGCTCGAGCGGCGCGGTCGCGGCGACAACGCGATGGCGGTGGTCGGCGGCGTGTTCGGCTCGCTGGCGCTCGGCGCCGGGATTGCGCTGCTGGTGGTCGGGGTCCGCGCGAAGCAGGCGTCCGGGCGGTCGTCCGCGCCGGAGCCGGCGGCCGTCGCAGTGTGGCCGCTGGCCTCGCCGACGGGCGGCGGCGCGGCGCTGCGCTGGCGGTTCTGACGGGCCCGCAACTTTCTGTCCTCGGGGACAGATGAGCCCTGCTTCACGCGCGGCCGCGAGGATCGCGGCGGGGCGACTTCCGCTATGCTGGGGTCGCCCGATGCGTTCGCGTTCTTCCGGCCCGCGCAGGGCGAGCGGCTCCGCCGGTCGCGGGATGTGGCCCGCCGACGGGCCCGACCCGCTGCTCGGCCACACCCTCGCCGACCGCTACAAGCTCGAGCGGGTGATCGGCCACGGCGGGATGGGCACCGTCTACCGCGCCGAGCACGTGGTGATCCGCAAGCCGGTCGCGGTCAAGGTGCTCGACGCGGCCCACAGCGAGCGGCGCACCGAGGTCGAGCGGTTCCTCAACGAGGCCCGCGCGGCCTCGAAGATCCGCCACGAGAACGTGGTCGACATCACCGACTTCGGCTCGACCAGCGACGGGCTGGTGTTCCTCGTCATGGAGTACCTCGAAGGCGAGGACCTGGCGAGCACCAGCGAACGCGAGGGCGCGCTGCCGTGGCGGCGCGCCGCGGCGATCGTGCTGCAGATCGCCGCGGCGCTGGAGGCCGCGCACGCGCAGGGGATCGTCCACCGCGACATGAAGCCGGAGAACTGCTTCCGGCTCCGCCGCGGCAACGACCCCGACTTCATCAAGGTGCTCGACTTCGGGATCGCCAAGATCATCGAGGACAGCGACGTCGAGCGGCCGTCGAGCTCGGGCCTGCTCGGCACGCCCGAGTACGTCGCGCCCGAGCTGATCCGCGGGCTCCAGCCGGACGCGCGCGTCGACATCTACGCCGTCGGCGTGATGTTCTACGACCTCCTGGTCGGCAAGCTGCCGTTCGCCGGCGAGAGCTTCATGTCGACGCTCACCGCCCACTTGATGCAGCTGCCGCAGCCGCCGTCGCAGGCCCGACCGGCGGCGCAGATCCCCGAGGCCGTCGACACCGTGGTCCTGCGCGCCCTCGCCAAGGACCGCGACCAGCGCTACGCCAACATCCGCGAGTTCTCGGCCGCCCTGCGCGCCGCGATCGCCGAGGCCGACGCCGCCCTCGCGCCGCCGCCGCTCCCGCTGCCGCCGCCCCCGGAGCCCGAGCCGCGCGGGCTCCACCCGCGCGTGGTGATCGCCGCCGGCACCGTGATCCTGCTGGTGTTCTCGGCTGTCCTTTGGACCATGGCCAAAAGGTTCTATACGAAGGGACAGGACGACGGCGGCGAGGGCGAGCTGGCCGCCCCGGTCGTGGCGATGGCGCCGGTGGTGCCGACCCGGCTGGCGGCGCCGGTCAACGAGGCGCCGAAAGTCGAGGTTCCGAAAGTCGAGGCCCCGCCGGTCGTCGCGCCGCCGGGCGAGGCGGTCAAGATGGCGGCGCCTGTGGCGACCCCGCCGCAAGTCGAAGCCGCGGCCGAGCCGCAGGTCGAGCCCGATGCCGAGACGGCCGCCGAAAGCGAGGTCGACGGCGAGTCCGAGCCGCTGCGGGGTCCGGCCACCACGCCGAAGAGCCCGAAGAGCGGGCCCGGGCCGGTGACCGCGGGCGAGTTCTCGACGGCGATGACCAAGGTGGGCCCGCGGGTCAAGCTCGAGTGCTCGCGCTACTCGCTGCGCAAAATGGAAGTCACGGTGCAGGTGGTGGTGGGGCCCGACGGTTCGGTCAAGAGCGCCGAGCCGACCGGGTCGCAGGCGGGCAGCACGCTCGGCAACTGCGTGGCGCGGGTGGTCAAGACGGCGCTGCTGCGGCCGACGCGGGCCAAGTCGACGCACCGGCACACCTTCACGATGTGATAGCGTCGCCGGCGATGAAGCGACTCACGGGCAAGCGGGCGCTGGTCACGGGAGCGACCAGCGGGATCGGGCGGGCCATCGCCCTGCGGTTCGCGGAGGAGGGCGCGAGCCTGGCGATCACCGGGCGCCGGCTCGAGCGGCTGAAGGAGACCGCCGAGCAGGCGCGGGTGGCCGGCGTCGAGGTGGTGGCGATCGCCGCCGAGCACACCCGCGGCGAGGACAACGAGCGGGTCGTCAACGAGGCGCTGCAGGGCCTCGGCGGCCTCGACGTGCTGGTCAACGCCGCCGGGGTGATCGGCAACGACTCGATCCTCGACAGCCCGAAGCCCGACGAGTGGCGGCGGATCATGGACTGCAACCTCGAGGCGGTCTACGACCTGACCCGAAGGGCAGCTCCGTCGCTGGTCCACGGCAACGGCCCGTCGATCGTCAACCTGTCGAGCATCGCCGGCCTGCGCCCGTACCCGACGATCCTGTCGTACTGCGTCAGCAAGGCCGCGCTCGACATGCTGACCCAGTGCCTGGCGCTCGAGCTGGCGCCGCGCGGGGTCCGGGTCAACGCGATCTGCCCGGGCGTGGTCGTCAGCGAGCTGCACACCGCCACCGGCGCGGTCGCCGACTACGCGGCCTTCCTCGAGCGCGCCAAGTCGACCCACCCGCTCGGCCGCCCGGGCCAGCCGCAGGAGATCGCCGCGCTGGCGGCGTTCCTCGTCAGCGACGAGGCCGGCTGGATCACCGGCGGCCTGCACACGATCGACGGCGGCCGCACCCTGACGTCGTTCCGGTGAGGCGCCGGGCCCGGGTCATGTCCCGAAGGGCATGTCCCTGCGGACATGCCCTCTAGGCCAGGCCGATGCCGAGCTTGGCCGCGACGGCCGGGTCGTCGACCGGATAGACGTCCTCGCGCGGGGTGACCAGCGCCTGGCGATCGCCCTCGAACCACACCTGGCGCTGCTCGGCGACGAAGCCGGAGATGTCTTCGATGTCGACGATCCACTCCTGCGCGTAGGCGGCGATCGCCGCGCCGCGCAGGCCGAGCTGGATCGCCCGCCGCTCCTGCTTGTCGCCGGAGGGCCCGTGGTCGGGGTCCCACTGCAGCCGCACGTCGGAGCGCTTGCCGAGTCTTTCCCAGGCTTTGCGCTCGCCGTAGACCTCGGGCACGTAGGTCGAGTGGACCGCCTCCGCGAGCACTTTATTAAAGGCGTCGCGGCGGAGGCGGACCGCGAGGGTCACCTCCTGGCCGTCCTTGGTGCCCCAGCCGGAGCGGTACTGCATCCACAAGAAGTTCGGCTTGATCCACGTCATCCGCTCGAGGCTGAACGGGCCGCCGAAGCGCTGGTGCTCGGCGGCGAAGCGGCCGATCGCGGGGCGGTAGGCCTGGTAGACCACGACGGTGTCGGCGTCGAACTGGGCCAGGATGTGCCGGCCCGTCTGCGGCCAGCGGGTCTTTTGCAGGTGATACGGTTCGGTGAGCAGCTTCATCGGATGGATTTCAGGACAGGTCTTCCGGGACATGTCCTTTGAAGTGGGAGAACTCCATGTGGATGGTCGCGCCGATCGTCACCATGCGCGCGGTCAGGCCCGGGTCGGCCTCGGCGACGATGCCCATGTTGGGCTTGTCGGGCCGCGCGTGCGGGCGCAGGCCGGCGAGCAGCGCGGCCGCGTGGTCGGGGTCGGCGACGCGGAACGGGAAGGCGCCCGGGAAGTCGGGGTTGAACGAGGCGAAGCCGAGCTGCATCGCGGCCGGCTCGGCCGGATCGACGAGGCGGACCAGGACCCGCCCGGCGGCGCGCCCGCCGGCGAGCTGACCGCTCGGCAAGGCGAAGGCGGCCTCGATCGCCGCGTCGTCGGCCGGGTCGATCGCGCGGGTCGTCAATAATTTCGGCGGCGGCGGCAAGGCGTCGGTCTGCGACCACAAGAACCGCAGCGCGGTCGAGCGGTAGGCCTCGCGCATGCCGAGGCGCTGATACAGGCGCACCGCGGGCAGGTTGCCGGGCTTGACGTTGAGGCACCAGGTGGCGCACCCGGCCGCGCGCAGGTCGGCGGCCGCCGCCCGCAACATGGCGACGCCGAGGCCCCGACCGCGATGCTCGGGCACGACGACGACGTGGCGGATGTAGCCGACGCCCGCCAGGCGCTCGAAGAACAGGTAGCCGACGGCCGCGCCGCCCTGTTCGAAGAGCCAGGTGTTCGGGGCGATCTCGGCGACCCAGTGCGACGGCGAGGGGATCGGGTCGCCGGTGTCGAGCTCGGGGAAGAGGCGGGCGAACGTGGCGTAGTCGTCGCCACGCGCGGGGCGGTGCGCGAGGGCCATGGGGGCAAGCGTAGCAGGTCGCCGAGGGCCGCCGCGCAGCGACTCGCGGGCGCGACGGTTTTCGGCGCTCCGCTCGCTGGCGCGGAGCGATGCTGCGTCGCACGAGGCCGTGAGACGGGCTCGTTGGCGACGATTCGCGCCGCTCGAGTGCGGGGGCGCTGCGATCGACCGACGCCCGAGGTGGCCCCAGTCCGGCGAAGGCGAGGGCTCGGCGCTCGACCCGGTGCGACGCTGCGATCGACCGGGTCCGCAGCAACTCCACCTCGGCGACGCCGGCCACCCACGGGGGCTCGCGCCGGAACCCTACGGGGCGCACGGGGCGGTTGAATTTCACCGCGCGCGGCACTACGGTCCAGGGTCGTGTCGGCGCGCGCCCTCCTGCTGGCGATCGGCCTGGTCGCGGGCGCGGCCGGCGAGGCGCGGGCGGCCCCGGCGTGGCGGCTCGCGGGCGCGGCGACCCCGAAGGCGCTGGCCCCCGGGCAGCGGGTCACGGTCGGCGTCGCGCTGCAGAACCTGAGCCGAGAGACATGGTCCGAAGGACAGAAGGACCACCTGTCGTACCACTGGGAGTCGCCCGACGGCGCGGTGCTCGAGCGCGACGGGGCGCGCACGCGGCTGCCGTACGCGGTCGAGCCGGGCGAGACCGTGGCCCTGGCGGCGACGCTCGCGGCCCCCGCGACTGCCGGGCGCTACGTGCTGCGCTGGGCGCTCGTGCGCGAGAACGCGTTCTGGTACGACCCGCCGGTCGGGGGCGGCGACGCGGTCGCGGTCGACGTCGGCCCTGCTCCCGGCACCTGGTCGATCGAGCAGGTCGAGTCGCCGGCCGAGATCGCCGCGGGGGCGCGGGCGACCGCGCGGGTGCGGCTGTGCAACACCGGCGCGAACGCGTGGGCCGACGAGCTCGGCGACGCCCTCAGCTACCACTGGCTCGGCCGCGAGGGCCAGCGGCTCGAGGGCGTGCGCACCACCCTGCCGGCCGCGGTCGAGCCCGGCGGCTGCGTGATCCTGCCGGCCGAGCTGCGCGCGCCGGCGCAGCCGGGGCAGTACACCGTGGTGTGGCAGCCGGTCCGCGAGGCCGTGGCCTGGTACGGGCCCGGGGCCGGCGAGGCGACCGCGCAGGTGCGGGTCTCCGCCCCGCGCGACGCGTTCGCGGCGCTGTCGCTGAGCCTGCCGCCGCTGCAGGCCGGGCTGCCGGCGCTGGCCCAGCTGGCGCTCGAGAACCGCGGCGAGGAGGCCTGGCTTCCAGGACAGGGCCTGAAGGTCAGCTACGTTTGGACAGGTCCTGACGGACATGTCCTCGAGGGCATCCGCACCGAGCTGCCCGGGCCGGTCGAGCCCGGCGAGGTCGTCGAGCTCGAGCTGCGGGTGCGGCCGCCCGACGCGCCCGGCAGCTACGCGCTGGCGCCGCGGCTGGTCCGCGAGGGCGAGGCGTGGATCGCCCCGGAGCGCGAGCTGGCGGCCGCGGCGACGGTCGGCCCGCCGGCGCTGGCGTGGGAGCTGGTCGCCGCCGACTGGCCGACCCGGCTGGCCGCCGCCGACGCCGACGCGTTCACGGTCACCGTCCGCAACACCGGCGCCGAGACCTGGTCGCCGGCCGCGGGCGATCGCCTGTCGTACCGCTGGCGCACGCCCGAGGGCGCGCCGCTGCAGCACGAGGGCATGCGCACCGAGCTGCCCCACGCGGTCGCCCCCGGCGAGACGGCCACGGTGTCGGTCCGCGTGATCGGCCCGCCGCGCGCCGGCAGCTACACGCTCGCGCTGGCGATGGTGCGCGAGCAGGTGCGGTGGTTCCCGCCGCCCGCCGGCGGTCCTTCGGAACATGTCGTCAAGGTCAGGTTGCGCGCGGCCTCGTGGCAGTCGGCGCTGGTGCTGGCGACTCTTGCGCTGGTGGTCGTGGCGCGGCGGCGACGGCCGGCGCCCGGCTCGTGGCGGTGGGCGGCGCTCGACCTGGTGCCGGCGCTGTGGCTGTGGGCGGCGCTGGCCGGGCTCGGGGCGGCGTTCCACGAGCTGGCGGCGATCGAGCTGTGGCAGGGCGGGCGCGCGGCGGGGATCAGCGCGGCCGCGGTCCCGGGCCTGCTGGTCCTGCTGGCGCCGGCGGGGCTGCGGCCGTGGCTGGCGTTCGTCCTGTCCCTCGGGACAGCCGTGCTGCTGCTCGCCGATCTGCTGTACATGCACGTGCTCGGGGCGATCGTGCCGGTGCAAGCGCTGGTCGGCGCGCACCAGGTCGGGGCGATCGGCGCCAGCGTGAAGGCGCTGCTGCGGCCCGAGTACGCCTGGCTGGCCGCGGCGCCGCTGGCCGGCCTGATCCTCGCGTGCGCGTGGCCGCGGGCCCGCGGGGAGGCGCGGCCGGGCCGGCAGATCTGCCGGCGCGTCACCCTGGCGGGCGCGGCGGCGCTGCTGGCGGCGAGCCTGCCGATCGCGGTCAGCCTCGGCGGGGCGATGCGCAGCGGCCTCGGGTCGCGCGTGTTCTCCGAGCAGCACAACGCCGGCCGCTTCGGCGTGCTCGGGGCCCACCTGTTCGACGTGGTCCGCACGGTCGCCGGCGCGCTCGGCCAGCGCTCGCTGTCGGCCGAGGAGCGGGCCGAGATCGCGGCGTTCTTCGCCGGGCGCGACAAGACCCCTCCGCCCGGCTTCGGCCTGGCGCGCGGGGCCAACTTGCTGGTGATCCAGGCCGAGGCGCTGCAGGGCTGGACGATCGGCGCCACAGTCGCAGGCCAGGAGATCACGCCGTTTTTGAACCGCCTGCGCCAGCGTGCGCTCTACTACAGCGCGGTGGTCGACATCACCGCCCAGGGTATGACCTCGGACGCGGAGTATGCGATCCTGAATTCGCAGTACCCCCTCGGCCAGGGCGCGGTCGCGTTCCTGCGCGCGGGCAACCGCTTCGAGACGATCGCCCACGCGCTCAAGGCGGCCGGCTACTCGACGCTGTCGGCCCACCCGTTCAAGCGCGGGTTCTGGAACCGCGCGACGCTGCACCCGCGCTACGGCTTCGACCGCTCGCTGTTCGACCGCGAGCTCGGCCCGGGGCCGGTGATCGGCTGGGGCCTGGCCGACGAGGCGTTCTTCGCCCGCATGCTCCCCGAGCTGGCCGCCGCCGAGAAGCCGTTCTTCGCGTTTTTGGTGACCCTCAGCCTGCACCACCCGTACGACGAGTTCCCGCCGGGGCTGCGCCGGCTGCAGCTCGGCGCGCTCGAGGGCACGAGCCTCGGCAACTACCTCCACGGGATCCACCACCTCGACGCCGCCCTGGCCGAGCTGTTCGCCGGCCTCGAGGCGGCTGGCCTCGCGGACAGCACGGCGGTGGCGATCTACGGCGACCACGACGCCCGGCTCGGGGTCACGCCGGAGATCGCCGCCCTGGCGGGCGAACCGGCCGGGTCGCCGTCGCTGCCGCTCCGGCTCGAGCGCGTGCCGGGCTTCCTCGTCTTGCCGAAGGGACAGGCGGTCGGCGAGGTCGACGCCGTCGGCAGCCACGTCGACCTGGCCCCGACCTGGCTGCACTACCTCGGCCTACCAGCGCCGCCGGCCTTCGTCGGCCGACCGCTGGTCCCGGCTCGGGTCGACCCGGGGGTGGCCGCCCTCCCCGACGGCTCGGCGGTGGGCGACGGGCGCCTGTTCGCGGTCGCCGGGCGCGACATCCCCCCCGGCGGGGCCTGTTTTGCGGCCGAAGGGCCCCGGATCGAGCGCGAGGCCTGCACCGGGCTGGTGGAGCGGGCCCGGCGCGCGCTGGCGGTGTCGCGGGCGATCGCCGACCACGACCTGGCCCGAGCGCTCCCTTCGAGGACGGAGCCGGGTCCGTGATAGCCTGAGGCGCAGCGTCGTGAGCTTCGACCTCGCCATCGACACCGAGCCGGAGGCCGCCGGACCCGAGGGCGACTTCCCCCCGGGCACGATCCTCGTCGGCCGCTATCAAGTGCTGCAGGTCCTCGGCCGCGGCGGCATGGGCTCGGTATACCTCGCCGAACACGTCGAGGTCGGCCGCAAGGTCGCGATCAAGGTGCTGCTGCCGCAGTGGAGTCAGACCGACTCGATCGTCCGCAGATTTCGCGCCGAGGCCCGCACCGCCAGCACGATCGGCCATCCGAACATCGTTCAAGTGTTCGACGCCGGCGCCCTGCCCGACCGCCGCCTGTTCCTGGTGATGGAGCACCTCGCCGGCCGCGACCTCGAGGCGGAGCTGATCGAGAGCACCTCGGTCGAGCCGCCGCGCCGCGCGTGCAACATCATGCGCCAGATCGCCCTGGCCCTCGGGGCAGGTCACCGCGCCGGCATCGTCCACCGCGACCTCAAGCCGAGCAACATCATGCTCGTGCCGCAGCTCGACGGCGAGGCCGTCAAGGTGCTCGACTTCGGCATCGCCGCCAACACCGGCCTCATCGTCGCCGGCGCCGAACGCATCACCAGCCCCGGCTCGCTCATGGGCACGCCCGAGTACATGGCGCCCGAGCAGGCCACCAACATGCCCGCGCGCCCGACCTTCGACGTCTACGCGATGGGCGTGATGCTGTTCGAGATGCTGACCGGCGACATCCCGTTCTCGGCCAGCAACGCGTTCGAGCTGCTGGCCTTCAAGCTCAACCGGCCGGCGCCGTCGGTCGACACGCGCCGCCCCGGCCTGCCGCCCGCGCTCGTCAAGCTGATCGCCGACTGCCTCGCGACCGACTCCGCCGAGCGCCCGCCCGACGGCGACGCGGTCGCGGCCCGCCTCGACGCGATCTTGCAGGACATGCGGCGCGAGTCGCTGATCCTCGCCAACAAGCTCGGGCCGACCCCGGCGGGCGAGGCCTCCGAGTCGCGGCTGCCGCGGCTCGACGTGCCCGCGCCCGTGATCCCGACGCCGTCGACGTCGATGCCGTCGGCCTCGCCCTCGCCGGCGGCCACGCTCGCGCCGCTGCGCCGGCCCCAGCCGCGCTACCGCGCCGCGACGCAGGTGCTCGCGCTGCTCACCGTCCTGGGCCTCGTCACTGTGGTGTGGCTGCTGCTGCGCGGGCCCGACTCGCCGCCGCCCCAAGAGCTGGCCGCAGTGACCCCGCCCGCGCCGGCGCCGGTCGAGCCGGTACCTGTCCCGAAGGACATCTCACCGCCGCCGCCCGCGGTCGAGCCGCCCCCGACCCAGCCGCCGGTCGAACCGCCCCCGCTGGAGCCGACTCCGCCGCCCCCCGAGGGCACGAGCGCGCGCCCGACCACGAAGACGGGGTCCCGCCCGGGTGGGGACGCCTACCTGAGCCCGCGTTGCCAGCGACTCCGCACGTCGGCGGAGGAGGCCCGAAGGACCCAGCGCTGGGCGATCTTGCGAGACTATAGTCGTCAGCGCGAGTGCTGGGCCTCGACCGCCGAGGCCCGCAAGCTCGAGACCAAGGCGCTGATGGAGCTCGGGGACTTCACAGGATGCATGTCCGTAGGGAAAGGTCTCAAAGACCAGGAGGCTCAAGGTTGGCTCAAGCTGTGCCAAAAGCGCGTCGGGGGCTGAGCCTCGTCTGCGTTCTGTCCGTCGCCGCGATCCCGTCCGCGCCCGTGCACGCCGCGCCCGCGAAGCCGCCGGCCGCCGCCGCGAGCGGCTCGACCTCCGCGCCCGCGAGCGGCTCGACCTCCGCGACCACACCCGCGAGCCCGACGCCCCGCCCGGCCGAGCCGGCGCTCGCCAGCGAGACGATCGCCCGCGCGAGCCTGGCGATCGACACCAACGCGGCCGGCCCGGCAGGGCCCGTGATCCACGAGCGCCTCGACGAGGTCGGCAACCGCCAGCTGCGCCGCGCCGAGGTGCTGCCCGGCCGCGGCCCGCGGGACCCGTGGATCCGCGTGATCGTGCGGGCGCTGCCGGGCGAGGAGCCGGGCTACGTGATCGGCTCCGGCCTCTACGTCGGCACCGACCCGGTCGGCGACAGCGTGCACGAGACCGAGTGCCGGCTGTGCACGGAGGGCGAGGCGGTGGAGCGCGGGACCGCGGAGATCGAGCGCCTGGTCCCGTTCGTCCGCGACTTCGCCCAGGCCCAGCGCGAGGCCCAGCTGAAGGCCGCAGCGCCGCCGCCCGAGCCGCCGAAGCCGGAGCCGCCGCCGCCGCCGAAAGGCCTCGGCGGCCGCGGCAAGGCCGGCGTGGCCCTGCTCGCCGTCGGCGGGGTCGGCGTCGTCGTCGGCCTCGGCCTGGCGATCCGCGAGCCTCGCCCCGACCCCGACATGCCGCTCTACGAGATCTCCACCCGCCCCGCCGGCGTGGTCACCCTCGGCGTCGGCCTCGCGGCCGCGATCACCGGCGCAGTCCTGCTCGCCCTCGACCGCAAGAACACCCAGCGCCGCGTGTCCTGGCTGCCCAGCGTCGGCCGCGGCACGGCCGGCCTGTCGCTGGCCGGTTCGTTCTGACCCGCGCTTTCACTAGCCTAAAGAGACAGGTTGTTCGGAACATGTCCTGGAGAACATTCGCAGTCGGGCTCGCCTTCCTCGCCGGGTGCTCGGTCCCCAACGTGAGCCACTGCGGCAATCAGTCCGGCGATCTCAGCTGCGCCCAGCGCGACGCCGACCGCCCGTACTGCAACCTGTGCGAGGCCAGCAACGACGGCTGCGTGGCCGAGCCGGTGACGATCGATGCGTGCCACCGCGAGTCCGACAGCGGCGCGGTCACCACCACCACCACCACCGGCGACCCGTCGACGACGATCCCCACGACCGGCACGCAGACCACCAGCACGTCGACGACCACCGCGGTCGACCCGACCACCAGCACGTCGACCTCCACCAGCACGTCGACCTCCACCAGCACGTCGACCTCCACCGGCACCACCGACGACTCGACCACGACGACCAGCACGACGACGCTCGAGACGCTCTCGGACACCCTCGTCGAGACGATCACCGACACCCTCGAGACGACGACCGACACGACCACCGAGACGTCGACCGACTCGACGACGATGGTCGGCCCGGTGTGCGGCAACAACCTCGCCGAGCCCGGCGAGACCTGCGACGGCACCGACCTCAAGGGCAAGGAGTGCGTCGACTTCCCCGCCAACTACGGCGGCGGCGACCTGGCCTGCGGCGGCAACTGCAAGTCCTTCGACTTCGCCAAGTGCTGCCGGCTCGCCGGCCAGAGCTGCAGCAGCGGCTCCCAGTGCTGCAGCGGCTCGTGCGTGCTGTTCTCCTGCGGCGGCTGAGCGCACGGCCGTCGAGCCGCCGCAGCCCGGCTCGCGCCGCATGCCGTCGCGGGGCGAGCCGCGGACCGCGAGACAGCTCGGGCCGCCAGCCGGCGAGCCGGGAGCCGCTCGGTCCACGAGATGCACGAAAGGACATGTCCCCGCGGACATGTCCTTTCTACGTCGAGTAGCGGGAGGAGGAGCGGACGAGCGGGGTCGTAAGCCGGGTTTTGTCCCTGGGTTCGTCGCCTCCCCCAGGTGGCGGTCATTCTTCTACGCGGCACTACCCGGGGCGGGACGGGCAGCCCCTGGTGACTTCCTTGCGGAGAGCCACCGTGCCCCTGTTTGGCCTTGCTCCGGGTGGGGTTTACCGTGCGGTCCCTGTCGCCAGGTCCCCGGTGCGCTCTTACCGCACCTTTTCACCCTTACCCGCGCGGACGCGGGCGGTTTGAGTTTCTGTGGCACTTTCCTTCGGGTCGCCCCGACTGGCCTGCGCCAGCACCCTGCCCTGCGGAGCCCGGACTTTCCTCGAGTGCTTCGGCCGTGGCCTATCACCCGCGAACGCCTTGTCCCCCTCGGCCGCTCCTCTCCCGCGGGCGGTGTAGCACGCGGAGGCGCGGCGGCCAAGCGGGGGCGCGGCGCGCCGGGCGGCGAGCTCAGGGCAGCGAGGGCAGCGTGTCGGTCGCGGTCTTGCTGAGCTGACGGACCGCGTGGCGCTCGTCGTGGTCGTTGCAGGCGAGCACCACGACCACGGTGATGTTGTCGTCGCCGCCGCGCTCGAGCGCCAGCTCGGTACAGACCTGCGGCAGCTCGGAGTACAGGTTGTCGCGGGCCAGCGCGGCCAGCTCGTCGAGCGACACGTAGTTGGCGAAGCCGTCCGAGCACAGCAGGTACACGTCGCCGAGGTTGACGTTGACCGGCACGATGTCGGCCTCGACCAGGCGTTCGAAGCCGACCGAGCGGGTGATGATGTGCTTGAGGTCCGACTCCTGCGCCTCTTCCTCGGTGATGAGGCCGGCGAGCACCTGCTCGTTGAGCCAGGAGTGGTCGGTGGTCAGCTGGCACGCCATCGCCGAGCGCAGCAGGTACGCGCGGCTGTCTCCGACGTGGACCACGTAGCCGCGGTCGCCGTGGAACAGGATGCCGGTGAGCGTGGTACCCATCCCGTGGAGCGAGCGGTCCTGCTGCGCCTGGTCGTAGATCCTCGCGCTCGCCTCGCTCGCCGAGGCTTGCAGGATCTCCGCGATCGCCTCCGACCACGCCTGTTGCGGCATGCCGTGCAGGCGTGCCATCCCGCGGCGAACGACCTTGTTCACGACGTCGGCGCACATGGCACTGGCATGTGCACCGCCAGCGTGGCCGCCCATGCCGTCGGCGACGAGGTACAGCCCGAGCGAGCTGTCGACGAGGAAGCTGTCCTCGTTCGCCATGCGGACGCGGCCGACGTCGGTGGATGCCCACGCGATCAAACGCACAGCCTGGACGATACCACGTACGGCAGCGAATCGAGACCTATCCCTTCGTGGTCCGATGCGAGCAGCGTGGGCCGCCGGTGCAGACACGGCGGCGCCGGCAGCGCGTGAGTAAACCGACGGCTCCGAACGGCTCCGGCGGTCCGCGCGTCGGCGGAGCCGGGCCTCGGGGCCAGGTACGGCTGTGGGCCGCCAGGGGCCCGAATCACACGCGGAAGGCCGCCGGCTCGTCGGACATGGAGATCTCCGCGCCGTCGAAGCGGATCCGCTTGGGCTTGTCGTCGAGGACCGTGAGGATGGAGACCGGGCGCCGCCAGATCCGCTCGACGTTGCGGAGGGTGTCGCGGGCGTAATCCATCTTGAGGTCGACGCCCTCGTGGCGGTGGCCGAGCAGCAGCTCGCTGCGGTTGAGGTAGTTGGCGTCGACGACGTAGATGAACGGCTGGCCGAAGTTCGACAGCTGCTGGAGGATCTGCTGCTTGATCTTGCCGAACTCGCGGCCTTCGATCTCGAGCCGGCCGGTGCGGCGGTTCTCCTTGTAGGTGAAGAATTTCTGCTCGCGGCAGAAGTCTTCGGTGAAGAACTCGTCGAGGAAGGTGACGTCGTTGTGCATGCGCCGGACCTCGTAGAGCTTCTGGCGCCCGAGGCCGAGCTTCTTGTCCCACGCGGCGCGCTGCGACAGCGAGGTGCACTCGTCGTACTCTTTGCCGAAGCGGCCGGTGTTCCAGCGGTCTTCGATGTGGCGGTAGAGCTCGACGCCGAGCTTGTACGGGTTGAGCTGGCCGGGGCCCATCGCGGTCACGCCGCTGGCGGCGTCGGCGTAGTCGATGAGCTCGTCGTCGCGCAGCGCTCGCGTGGTCATGATGCGCGAGTGCCAGTAGGTGGCCCAGCCCTCATTCATGATCTTCGTCTGCATCTGCGGCAGGAAGTAGTAGGCCTCCTCGCGGATGATGCCGAGGACGTCGGCCTCCCACGCCTCGAGCGGCGCGTACTGCATGAGGAAGCCGAGCACGTCGCGCTCGGGGTGCGGCGGGTTCTTGCGCTTCTGGGCCTCGTCGGCCTGCTTCTTCTTGGCCTTCTGGGCGGCGAGCAGCTCGGGCGGGTTGATGTAGCCCTCGAGGTAGCTGCGGGTGTTGTGGAGGCGGCCGGGCTCGGGGCCGTTGGCGTCGACCTCGGGGGCGCTGGGCTCGGGGGCGCGGCGGCTCTCCTTGCGGCGGAACGGCAGCCAGGGGTCGATGAGGTTGTCGACGGACAGGCAGGTGTCGACGAAGGTCTCGACGTTGGACACGCCCTGGCGGTCCATGTAGCGGCGCACGCGGGACGCGTTGTTGGCCATCCCGTCGATCATGCGGCGGTCGGTGTGCGAGAAGAAGTAGTTGTTCTTGAAGAAGTCGCAGTGGCCGTAGACGTGGGCCATCACCAGCTTCTGGTCGACGAACGAGTTGCCCTCGAGCAGGTACGCGTAGCAGGGGTTGGTGTTGATGACGAGCTCGTAGATCTTCGACAGCCCGTACGTGTGGCTCTTGAGCATGTGGTCGTACTCCATGCCGAAGCGCCAGTGGGGGTAGCGGACGGGGAAGCCGCCGTAGGCCGCGATCTCGCACATGTGGCGGTAGTCGATGGTCTCGAACACGACCGGGAAGGTGTCGAGGCCGAACTCGTCGGCGTACGACTTGATCTCGTCCTGCAGGTCGCGGAGCGCGGGCGGCAGCTGGCCGGAGGGGCTGTAGAGCGACTGCGTCATGGCTAGCGGCCCCCCTTCAGGAATTCGCGGATCGAGTCCATGATGTCGTCCTTGCTCTTGATCTCGGAGGTCACGAGGGCGATGTTCTTGGCGAACGCGGACCGCAGGTCCTTGATGAACTGGCCCGAGCCGTAGGGCGACTCGACCTGGCCGTAGCCGAACTGGTTGCACTTGGGCAGCAGCTGGTGCTTGACCAGCTGGATGCACGTGGCGGTGTCGTCGACCGACCAGTTGTCGCCGTCGCTGAAGTGGAACGCGTAGATGTTCCACTGCTCGGGGCTGAACTCGGCGTCGATGAGCTCGGCGCACAGCTTGTAGGCCGAGCTGATCATCGTCCCGCCCGACTCGCGGGTGCGGAAGAAGACCTCGCGCTCGACCACCCGCGCGGTCGCGTCGTGGATGATGTAGCGCGACTCGAGGCCCTTGTACTGGCTGCGCAGCCAGGTGTCGATCCAGAACGACTCGATGCGGACGATCTCCTTCTGCTCGTCGCCCATCGAGCCGGACACGTCCATCATGTAGATGATCACCGCGTTGGTCTGCGGCCGCGGGTCGGTGCGCCACGAGCGGTAGCGGCGGTCCTCGCGGATCGGGACGATCACGGGGCGCGCCGGGTCGTACGAGCCCATCGCCACCTGGCGGCGGAGCGCGCGCTTGTAGGTCGCCTTGAAGTTGCGCAGGCTCTCGGGGCCGGTGTTGCGCAGGCCGACGTAGCGGTCCTTGCGGGTCTCGAGCGAGTGAGTCCCCTTGGGCTGGATGTTGGGCAGGCCGAGCTCTTCCCCCATGATCTGAGCGAGCTCTTCGAGGGTGACCTCGACCTCGAGCGCCTTGCCGCCCTCCTGCTCGCCGGCCTTGCCGGCTCCGCCCTGGCCGTCCTTGCCGGTGCCGCCGACCGGGTCGCCGGGCTCGCCGTCGCCCTGGCCGACGCCCTGGCCGCTGTTGTCGCCGTGGACGAACCGCGGGATGTTGATCTGCGGCATCGGGATCGCGACCGTGCCTTGACCCTTCGGAGCGACCATATCGCCGCGCGAGATGTATTTGCGCAAGTTCTGCCGAATTTTGCCGCGAATGATCTCTCGGAAGCGGCTGTGGTCCTGCTCGATGCGCGAAATCATGGACAACCAGAGTATGCGAGGTGCGCGGCAGATGCGAGGCGGTTGCGAGGGCTCGCGCGTCCAGCGGCACAAACGCGACTTTGGCCGCGGTGCGCGCCGACGTGCTCGCGGGCGCGTCGCTTCCGCGGTGGCCGCTTCCGCGACCCTCGTGTACCATCTCGGGTACGATGTCATCCGTCTCGCTCGTCGACCGCGTCGCCGCCCTTCAGGACCAAAAGCGCTACGAAGACCTGCACTGGAGCGGCACCTTCGAGGAGTACCTCGAGCTCGTGCGGCGCAACCCGCGGGTCGCCCGGACCGCCTACGAGCGCCTGTACGACATGGTCCTGTCGCACGGCACCGAGGAGTACGTCGACAGCAAGAAGAAGATCACCCGCTACCGGTTCTTCCAGGACGAGGTGCACGAGGGGCGCGACGCGATCTTCGGCCTCGACATCCCGCTGATGCGGCTGGTCAGCGTGCTCAAGGCGGCGGCGCTGCGCTACGGGACCGAGCGGCGCATCATCCTTCTTCACGGCCCGGTCGGCTCGTCGAAGAGCACGATCGCGCGCCTGCTGAAGAAGGGCCTCGAGGAGTACAGCCGCACGCCCGAGGGCGCGCTCTACACCTACGAATGGACGCTGCCGGAGGGCCTGCGCTACCTGACGGCCGGTCAGGAGAGCTTCTCGTCGCCGATGAACGAGGAGCCGCTGAAGCTGATCCCCGCCGACGTCCGCGAGCAGGCGATCACGTCGCTGGGCCTCGAGAGCGACGGCTTCCGCCCGTACATCCGCGGCAACCTGAACCCGGCGTGCCGCTTCATCTTCCGCGAGCTGATGCTGCACTACAAGGGCGACTGGTCGAAGGCAGTGCGCCACGTGCGGGTCAAGCGGCTGCTGCTGTCCGAGGAGGACCGCATCGGCATCGGCACCTTCCAGCCGAAGGACGAGAAGAACCAGGACTCGACCGAGCTGACCGGCGACATCAACTACCGCCGGATCGCCGAGTACGGCAGCGACACCGACCCGCGCGCCTTCAACTTCGACGGCGAGTTCAACGTCGCCAACCGCGGCGTCATCGAGTTCGTCGAGATCCTCAAGCTCGACGTCGCCTTCCTCTACGACCTGCTCGGCGCCACGCAGGAGCAGAAGATCAAGCCGAAGAAGTTCGCGCAGACCGACATCGACGAGGTCATCATCGGCCACACCAACGAGGCCGAGTACAACCGCCTGCTCGAGAACAAGTTCATGGAGGCGCTGCGCGACCGTACGGTGAAGATCGACGTCCCGTACATCACGAAGCTCAGCGAAGAGATCAAGATCTACGCCAAGGACTACAACCCGAAGAAGGTCCGCGGCCGCTTCATCGCCCCGCACACGCTCGAGATGGCGGCGATGTGGGCCATCCTCACCCGCCTCGAGGACCCGAAGAAGCACCAGCTGTCGCTGCTG
Organism: Nannocystis punicea; assembly: GCF_026965555.1. Classification (GTDB taxonomy): domain Bacteria; phylum Myxococcota_A; class Polyangia; order Nannocystales; family Nannocystaceae; genus Nannocystis; species Nannocystis punicea. The sequence continues at coordinate 11,222,204 of NZ_CP114040.1, forward strand.
CAGAAGCTGAAGCTGTTCGACGGCAAGACCCTGCCCGGGTTCACCCAGGACTCGGTCAAGGAGCTGCGCAAGGAGGCCGTGCGCGAGGGCATGGAGGGCATCTCTCCGCGCTACATCCAGGACAAGATCGCCAACTGCCTGGTGTCCGAGCGCGGGCAGATGAGCATCAACCCGTTCATGGTCCTCAACGAGCTCGAGGGCGGCCTGCGCAGCCACAGCCTCATCAACAACGACGACCAGCGCAAGCGCTACACCGAGCTGCTCGCGGTGGTCAAACAAGAGTACGAGGACATCGTCAAGAACGAGGTCCAGCGGGCCATCAGCGCCGACGCCGACGCCATCGCGCGCCTTTGCGGCAACTACATCGACAACGTCAAGGCGTACACCCAGCGCGAGAAGGTCAAGAACCCGTACACCGGCCAGGACGAGGAGCCCGACGAGCGGCTGATGCGGTCGATCGAGACCAAGATCGACATCCCCGAGTCGCGCAAGGACGACTTCCGCCGCGAGATCATGAACTACATCGGCGCGCTCGCCATCGAGGGCAAGCAGTTCGACTACCGCACCAACGAGCGGCTCTACAAGGCGCTCGAGCTCAAGCTGTTCGAGGACCAGAAGGACAGCATCAAGCTGACCAGCCTGGTCTCGCAGGTGGTCGACCGCGAGGCGCAGGAGAAGATCGACGTGGTCAAGCAGCGGCTCATCCGCAACTACGGCTACGACGAGATCTCGGCGTCCGACGTGCTCACCTACGTCGCCTCGATCTTCGCCCGCGGCGAGATGAAGTAAGCCGGCGCGGTCCGGACTGAAGTAGCGGGAGCCTTCGCGCCCCCGCTACGACGTCGCGGGCACGAGGGGCAGGTCGACGCGGAAGATCGTGCCGACGCCGAGCTCGGAGACGAGGGTGATCGACCCGTGGTGGGCGTGGACGATCTCGCGGGCGATGTAGAGCCCGAGCCCGAGGCCGCTGAACGAGCCGACGCGGTGGGCCCGCTCGAACGGCTGGAACAGCTTGTCGCGGGCCTCCGGGGCGATGCCGATGCCGTGGTCCTCGACCTCGATGCAGACCGCCCCCGGGCGCGGCACGGTGAGCCGGACCGTCACCGGCTGGTTCGCCCCGTACTTGAACGCGTTGCTGACCAGGTTGTCGAGCACTTGCTCGATCCGCCGCCGGTCCCACGCCGCCACGATCGGCGGCTCGACCCGCGCCGGCAGCTCGAGGTGCAGTCCCGTGCGCGCGCGGGCGTCGTGCTCGCACAGCTGCGAGAAGTAGGTCGTGAGCAGCTCGACGACGTCGGCGTCCTGCGGCTCGAGGAACAGCTTCTTGTGCGACAGGCGGGTGGCGTCGAGCATGTCGCCGACCAGCGAGTCGATCTTCCGCGCCTGGCGGATGATGAGCTGCAGCGCCGCGACGAGCGGCTCCTTGGCGGTCGGGTCGGGGTTCGGCGCCGGCAGCTTGCGCAGCAGCGACTCGGCGCGCATGAGGATCGAGGTGATCGGGGTGCGGAGCTCGTGGCTGGCGACCGAGAGGAACTCGTCGCGCACGGCGATGGCGTCGCGCAGGACCTGCTCGGCCTGCTTGCGCGCCGAGATGTCGACGAGCGTGCCGGACATGCGGACCGCCTCGCCGGCGTAGTCGCAGAACACGCCGCCCTGCGAGAACAGCCAGCGGTCGCGGAACTCCGGGTCGCGCAGGCGGAAGTCGGAGCGGAACACGGTGCGGGTGACGAGCGCGTGGTCGAGGGCCTTGCTGACGCGGTCGCGGTCGTCGACGTGGAGCAGCTTGAGGAAGTCGTGGACGTCGTGCGGCTGGTAGTCGGGCGACATGCCGAGCAAGGTCTTGGTCGTGTCGGACCAGATGACCTGCCCGGTGCGCGCGTCCCAGTCCCAGATCCCCGTCTCCGCCGCGCGCATAGTCTCGTTCAGAGCCGTGTACTCGCGCAGGCGCGTGCTGAGGTCGACCACGTAGCCGATGAACTGGTTGAGCTTCGGCCGCACCAGCGCGTAGCCGATCAGCACCGGCACGCGGCTGCCGTCCTTGCGCACGTAGTCCTTCTCGTACGGGCGGCACTTGCCGGTGCGCAGCGCCTCCTCGATGCCCTGGTGGTCGCGCATCAGGTGCTCGGGCGCGGTGCAGCGGTCCCAGCGGAACGCCCCCTGCTCGAGCTCGTCGCGCGTGTAGCCGAGGATCCGCAGGTACTCGTCGGTGACCTCGACCAGCTCGCCGTGCATGTCGCTGACGAACATGCCGACCAGCTGGGCCAGCCCGCCGGCCTTCGCGGCCTCGTAGACCGCCGTCTCGCGCAGGTTCTCGACCACGCACACCGCACCGAGCAGGCGGCCGTCGACCGCGAGCACCGGTCGGGCGCTCTCGCGCACCCGGAGCCGCCGCCCGTCGCGCCACACGAGCGCGTAGCTGTGCGCCGGGGTCCGCGCCCGCGTCCGCAGCGCGACCGCCACCGCCGTCTCCTCGCGGCCCAGCGGCGCGCCGGACAGCGTGACGAGCTCGTCCGCCGGACAGTACGGCGGCAACCCGTCGGACGACAGCCGCAGCAACGCCGCGGCGTCGGCGTTGTACGCGACGATCCGCCCGTGCGCGTCGCAGACGTAGGTGGCGTGCGGCAGCGCCTCCAGCAAGTCGCGCGCGCCGAGCATCTCCAGGGCGGTGGCGTCGGTACCGGTCATGGAAGCGCAGCGACTAGAGTACCGCGTGCGACCCCAGCATGGCTGGCCGGGAGGCCGCGCCGGCGCCCGCCGTGCCGGCTCAGCGGGCGCCGCAGTCGAGACCGCGGCGAACTCACGCGCACCGTCGGCCGCCGGGCCGGGCTCGTCGGCGAGCCCCTCGAGCGGTCGTCCTCACCGCGTCGTCCTCACTCGCAGCGGCTCGGGCGACGCGGGCGGCGGGGCCCGCGGAGCTCTCGACCGCGGGCTGCGACCGCGCTCACAACCTGTCCCGAGAGACAGCATCGAAATACCCGCGGCGTCACGACCCCGAGCTCACCGGGCGGCCGGTCCGCCGTCGAGCATCACGGCCCCCGGAAGGTGGCGATCACCGGGATGTGGTCCGACGGCGCGTCCCAGCCGCGCGGGGTCTTGTCGTGGACCACCGACTCGCAGCGGGCGTACAGCGGGGCGCTGGCGTAGACGTGGTCGATGCGCATGCCCCGGTTGCGGTCGAAGTCGCCGCGGCGGTAGTCCCACCAGGTGAACTGGCCGGGGCGGTCGTCGTGCTTGCGGAAGCAGTCCTGCAGGCCGAACGCCAGCAGCTCGCGCAGGGCCGCGTGCTCCTGCGGCGAGAAGTGGGTGCAGCCCTCGAGCGCGCGCGGGTCGACGACGTCGCGCTCGTCGGGGGCGATGTTGAAGTCGCCGCACAGGATCACCGGCGCGTCGGGCGAGTAGTGCTCGGCGAGCTCGGCCTTGAGGCGGGCCAGCCAGGCGAGCTTGTACGTGAAGGCCTCGGTGCCGAGCGCGGTGCCGTTGGGGACGTAGAGGTTGTAGAGGCGGAGGCCGTCGATCTCGGTGTTCAAGATCCGGCAGTGCGAGTCGGCGTCGCCGCCGCGGAAGCCGGTGATCACCTGGGTCGGCTTGACCTTCGACAGCGTGGCCACGCCGGCGTAGCCCTTGGCCCCGTGGATGTGGACGGTGTAGCCGAGCTCCGCGAACGGCACGCGGGGGAACACCTTGTCCTCGCACTTGGTCTCCTGCAGGCAGGCGACGTCGGGGCTCTTCTCGGCGAGGAAGCTGAGCACGTCGTCGAGGCGCGCGCGGATCCCGTTGACGTTCCACGTCAGCAGCGTGAAGGGCCGGTTCATGGCGCGAACCTTAGCGCAGCCGCGGCGCGACGACGAGGGCGTGGAACAGCAGCGCTAGCCCGAACCACCCCGCCGCCATCAGCACCGAGAGGTCGCCCTTGGCCGCCAGCGCGACCAGCACGAACACGCTCGAGCCGACGTAGACGAGCGGCGCCCACGGATAGAAGGCGACGCGGTACGGCCGCGGATGCTCTGGATCCTTGCGCCGCAGGGCGACCACGCTGGCGACCGCGAGCGAGCCCGAGATGAGCATCGCCGCGGCCGCGTACTCCATCAGCTGCTCGAACCGGTGGCTGAGGATCAGCGCGGTCGCCAGCGCCGCCTGCAGCCACAGCGCGACCACCGGGGTGCCGAAGCGGGCGGACAGGCGGCCGGCGGCGGGGAGGCAGTGGCCCTGCTCGGCCATCGCGTAGGCGATCCGCGAGCCGGTCATGACGGTGCCGTTGATCGAGCCGAGCATCGCCAGCAGGATCATCAGCGTCACGACGATCACCCCGGCGTGGCCGAACAGCGCGCCCGCGGCCGCGGTGCCGGCCTCGCCGACGCCGGCCAGCGCGTGCATCTCGAACACCGAGAGGTAGCCGGCGCACAGCACGAAGTAGAGGATCGCGACCATGAGGGTGCCGCCGACCACCGCCCGCGGCAGGTTGCGGCCCGGGTCGGCGATCTCCCCGCCGATGTAGATCGCCGCGTTCCACCCGGAATAAGCGAAGTAGATCGACAGGTATGCCTGGGCGATCGCGTAGGCCGTCGGCCCCGGGTCCAGGCCGACCCGGAACGCCTCGGCCGAGACCTCGACGGTGCCGATGTCGCCGACCACGAACAGACTCACCGCCAGCAGCACCGCCAGCGGCACCACCGTCAGCACCAGCTGCACGCGCCCGGAGAGCACGATGCCGATGTGATTGAGCCCCGTGAGCGCGACCACCAGCGCGACCGCCCAGAACGTCGGGCCCTCGACCGTCATCACCCCGAGGTCGACCGGCGCGGCGAAGCTCGGCCCGAGCAGCACCGGCAGCTGGAACGCGGCTGTCCCGACGGCCATGGTCGCGAGCGACCCCGGGAAGGTCGCCAGCAGCTGCAACCAACCTGTCGCGAAGGCAATGCCCGGCCCGTAGGCCGCGCGCAAGTACGGGTACTCGCCGCCGGCCCGCGGCATCATGGCCCCGAGCTCCGCCACGCACAGCGCCCCGCACAGCGCCGCCAGTCCGCCGGCCAGCCACAGCAGCAGGAACCACAAGGGGCTCTGCACGTGGGTGGCGACCACCGGCGGGGCGATGAAGATGCCGATGCCGAGCATCGAGCCCGCGACCAGCGCTTGCGCCGCCCAGCGGCCGAGGTGTCGCGTCTCCATCCGGGGCAGCCTAACCGATGATCGGGGTCCGGGCGGCCGGACGCAAGAAACCGGAGCCGCCGCGCGAGCCGCCCGCAGACACCTGGAGCGCGGAGAACTTTGGCCTTTGACAGCGGGCCGGGCCGCGGCTAGCTTCGCGGCTCGGCATGCGGCGGCTGTGCAGCGCGGCGCTGGCGGTGGGGCTCAGCCTTGCGGCCTGCAAGACGGGTCCCAATCTCAGCACGGACTACGGCCAGACCGCGCGCGAGAACTACGAGCTGGCGATCGGTGAGTTCACCGACAAGGACTACGAAGAGGCGATCCAGTACGCCGACTTCGTGCGGATCCGGTTCCCGTTCAGCCGCTACGCCGTCGAGGCCGAGCTGCTGATCGCCCGGGCAGAGTTCGCCCAGGGCAACTACACGACCGCGCAGGACCAGTTCAAGCAGTTCTACAAGCTGCACCCGACGCACAAGCACGTGCTCAACGGTTGGTGCGCGTACATGGCGGCGGTCTCGGCCTACATGAACGCGCCCGAGGGCTTCTTCCTGATGCCCCCGCACTACCAGCGCGACCAGGACCAGCTGCAGGACGCGCTGAACGAGCTGGCCCACTTCTTCAAGCACTACCCCAACAGCTCGCTGAACCCGCTGGCGGTCAAGCTGCAGGACGAGGTCCGCCGCCGCCTGCTCGAGCACGAGCTCTACGTCGCCAAGTTCTACCTCGACCGCGACCGCCCCGAGGCCGCGATCGGCCGGCTCGAGACGGCCCACAAGGAGTACTCCGGCATCGGCCTCGACGCCGAGGTGCTGTTCCTGCTGGCGCTGACGTACCTGAAGATGGACGAGATCGAGCTGTCGCGGACGACCTTCGCCGAGCTGCAGGCGCAGCACCCGAAGCACCACCACGGCCGCCAGGCCCGCCTCTACCTCAAGTACATCCAGGACACCTACGGCCCGGCCGACGCCAGCCGCAAGCGCCCCGACCGCAGCCCGCCGCGCCCGATCGCCCCGCCGCGGCCCAAGCAGGTCGACGAAGAGAGCAAGCCCGGCAAGCCGAAGGCGGCGCTCGAGGGCCCCACGGGTTCGCTGTGAGCCGCGAGACCGACGACGCACCTGTCCCCGCGGACAGCCAGGCCGACGAGCCTGTCCTCGCCGACAGCTCGCCCGCCGACGAGTCACCTGTCCCCGAGGACAGCTCAAATGTCCCCGAGGACAGCCGCCCGCAACCTGTCCGAACGAACAGGAACGGCGAAGCCGCCGCGGGCGCGAGCGACGCCGGCCGGGCTCGCCGCGGCCTGTCCGCGGCCGACCTCGAGCGCCTGCGCGAGCCCCCGCTCCAGACCGCCGACCTGCCCGGCGTGGGCGGCGCCATCCGCGTGCGCCCGGAGGACTTTCGCGTCCGCGAGGTCCCCGCCTACGACCCCGACGGCCGACCCGGCGCGCACGTCCTGCTCGTGCTGACCAAGCGCGGCGTCGGCAGCGAGGACGCGGTCGCCGAGGTCGCGCGCCAGCTCGGCGTCCCGCGCCCCGAGGTCGGCCTCGCCGGCCTCAAGGACAAGGACGCGGTCACCGAGCAGTGGATCTCCCTGCCCGCCGCCGCGGCCGCGCGCCTCGGGCAATTTGTCCATTCGGACATATCCCTCGGGACAGCTCACCCGCACGGCAACAAGCTCCGGCGCGGCCACCTGCGCGGCAATCGCTTCACCATCGTCGTGCGCGACCCGGTCGTCGCCGTCGACGAGGCCGTGACCCGCTGCCGCGCCAAGGTCGAGCGCCTGCGCGCGCTCGGCGGCCTCGACAATCTCTACGGCGAGCAGCGGTTCGGCAGTGACAATTTGGCGCGAGGCCTGGCAGCTCTGGCACGCGCGCGGCGGCGCGGCCGGGCCGACTTCTTGCTGAGCGCCGGGCAGTCGGCGCTGTTCAACCTCTACCTGCTCGAGCGCCGCGCCCGCGGCCTCATGCGCGAGGTGCTGCGCGGCGACATCTTGAAGAAGACGGCCACGGGCGGCCTGTTCGAGTGCACGGACCCGGCCACGGACAAGGCCCGGCTCGATGCCGGAGAACTGGTCATCACCGGGCCGATGTTCGGCAGCAAGATGCGAGCACCGGGTCCGGACACCCCCTCCGGGGCGCTGGAGGCGGAGATCCTGGCGCGCGCGGAGATCGACCTGACGACCCTGCAAGGCTTAGGTCACACCCTCGAAGGGACGCGGCGGCCGCTGCAGATCGCGCCGCTCGCGGTCGACGTGGAAGCTGCGCGCGACGACTTCGGCCCCGGGGTCTCCCTCAGCTTCGAGCTGCCCTCCGGCAGCTACGCGACGGCGCTCCTGCGCGAGCTTCAGCGCCCTGTCTGAGCAGCCGTGCGCCCGCGTCGCCGGCGAACACTGGCCGTTTCGCGCCGGCTGGGCTACGGTTCGCGGGCCCACCAATGAAGCTCTCGGAAAAATTCCTCGAGCTCTCGGCGGTCGGTTCGGAGTGGATCCTCTGGATCCTCGTCGGGCTGTCCGTCGTGAGCGTGGCCGTGATGATCGAGCGCCTGATCTTCTACTCGGGCGTCCAGGGGCGCGACTCGGCGCTGGTCCGGGCGCTCCACGCCGCGCTGGCCGACCGCGACGTCGCCAAGGCCCAGGAGATCCTGCGCTCCGCCACCAGCCCGGGCGCCCGGATCGCCTCGCAGATGCTCGAGACCAGCCACCGCGGCGCCGGCTCGATGGCCGCGATCATGGCCGCGCTGCGCCCCGGCGAGAAGCTCCGGCTCGAGCGCAACCTCAACTTCCTCGGCACCGTCGGCTCGAACTCGCCGTTCATCGGCCTCCTCGGCACGGTGCTCGGCATCATCGAGACCTTCCGCGCCATCGAGCGCTCCGGCGTCATGGGCAGCGCCGAGTACTCGAACGCCGTCATGGCCGGCATCTACGAGGCCCTCGTCGCCACCGCCGTCGGCCTCATCGTCGCCATCCCGGCCGTCATCGCCTTCAACTTCTTCCAGCGCCGCGTCAAGGCGCTGCTCGGCGAGGCCGACGCGCTCACCAACATGGTGCTGTCGCTGTCGGGCAACCAGGCTTCGGGTTCGGACGCCCCGCGCGCCCACTGAGCCGGCCTTCGCAGGGGGATCCACGCCGTGGCCGCCGACACCAATTCCGACGACGAAGAGGGCATCAACAGCATCAACGTCACGCCGCTGGTCGACGTCATGCTCGTGCTGCTGATCATCTTCATGGTCACGACCACGAAGATCCAGGAGTCCGAGGCGCTGGCGATCGACAAGCCCGACGCGCAGACCGGCCAGAAGCTCGAGCCCAAGCAGCACCACATCCTGCTGACCTGCGCGAAGGACGGCAAGCTCGAGGTCGACCACAAGCCGGTCGACTCCGACGCCGCGATCAAGGAAGCGATCACCCGCAAGCTCGCCGAGGGCCGCGACCTCCAGGGCATCATCCAGTGCGACGAGGAGGCCCAGGTCAAGTCGATGATCCACCTCGTCGACCTGCTGCGGGACGCCGGCGTGAAGAAGTACGCCATCGCCACGGAGAAGCCCAAGGCCACCCCCGCCCCGAGCTGAGCGAGACCTGCGATGCGCCTCGGCGGCAGCTTCCTCTCGAGATCGGGCACCGGGGCGTTCGGCTCGCTCGGGCTCCACGCCGTGCTCGCGGTGCTGCTGTCGTACCTCTCGATCGAGCCGCCGAAGCCCGAGGAGCCGCAGATCGACCTCGTGGAGTTCGAGATCCCCGAGCCCGAACCGGAGCCCGAGCCCGAGCCCGAACCGGAGCCCGAGAAGCCGCAGGAGACCCCGCCCGAGCCGCAGCCGGTGCCCGAGGTCCGCAAGAACGAACCGCCGCCCAAGGCCAAGCCCAAGGCCAAGGCCGAGACGCCGGAGCCCGAGCCCGACGAGGCCCCGCCGCCGCTGCGCATGGACGCCAGCCAGACCACCTCCTCCGGCAACAGCGGCGTGAAGATCGGCGTCGGCGCCCCGGGCGGCACGCCCGGCGGCACCGGCAGCCCCGAGTCCAAGGGCAAGGGCGGCAGCCCCAAGGGCACCCCCGGCGGCACCGGCGACGGCGGCCCGACCTGGGAGCCGCGCGGCGAGCTCTACATCCGCGAGCTCCCGGCCGTCCTCAACGTGCCGCGAGAGGACTGCCCCGCCGTCCAGGAGCTCGGCATCGAGGGCGTCGTCATCCTCACCGTCCAGGTCCGTCGCGACGGCACGGTCAAGGACGTCAAGATCGCCAAGGACATCGGCCACGGCTGCGGCAAGGTCGCGGCCAAGGCCCTGCGCAAGGCCAAGTTCCGGCCCGCCATCGCCACCAACGGCCAGCCCGCCGACTTCGAACTGCGCTACGAGTACGAGTTCCAGCTCGGCGACTGACGACCCGCTGTCCGCAGCGTCGGCCACGATCGGTCGCTGCCTCGGGCAGACGAGTCGGCGCTTCCGCCCCGCCATCGCGCTCGACGGCCGCGCCGTCGCGCCCACGCTCCATCGCGAAGTGAGGCTGCCCGGCCCCGCGCGCGTGCGGGCGCGCGTTTGCTCCCCGCCGGCGATCGGCGCTATCGTCCGCCCGCCGTGCCGCGCGCGCTCCGTCTCCACGACCTCGGTCCGTCCGATTCGGCCCGCCGCGCGTGGCTCGCCGGTCTCCTGTCTCTCGGGACATGTCTCGGAGTCGCCTGCGCCCCCGACCTGCCGGTGAGCCAGCGGATCGCTAGCCCGCGGATCCTCGCCCTGCGCAGCGACGTCATCACCCCCCTGTTCCCCGGCGACGAGCCGGCCGACGCCGGCACTCGCTGCGAGGCCCTGCCGTTCGAGAAGGTGCGCGTCACCCCGTTCATGGTCGAGCCGACCGGCATCCTCGACATCGCCGGCCCCGACTTCGACCCGATGTGGATCGCCTGTCAGCTCGGCCCCGGCCAGGGCCTGTTCGCCTGCCTGCGCGCCGCCGTCCCGATCGACCTCGACACGCTCGAGGAGTGCCCCGTCCCGAGCTTCGCCGACCTCGACCCGAACGCGCCGGGGCTGCCGGAGTACCCGAGCCCGTGCCGCCTGCCCGACGACGGCAGCGACGACGGCCGCATCGACTTCGTCGCCCCGTTCGCCGCCAACCTGCTGCTCGGCGGCGACCTCGAGCTGACGATGATCAGCCAGGGGCCGGGCTCGCCGAGCACCCGCGAGTGCGCCGAGGCCATGCTGAGCAAGGCCGCCGACCTGCCGAACGAGTGCATCTACGCCGTCGCGCGCGTCTCGGTCGGCCCGATCGAGAAGCTGCTGTCGTTCGCCGGCATGTTCGGCTTCGAGCTGCCGCCGGAGCTCGGCGAGGTACCTGACCCCGAGGACATCCCGGACGGCGACCGCAACCCGCGGATCACCAGCTTCCGCGTCACGATCCTCGACCCCGAGGCCGAGGAGGAGACCGAGCTCGGCGAGCTGCCGCGCGGGGCGGTGATCCAGGTGAAGCGCGGGCAGACGATCGAGATCGACACCGAGACCCCGGCCCACGACCTCCAGACCTACCCCGTGCCGATCAACAACGGCGTCGGCGGCATGGGCTCGGAGCTGCAGACCGAGCGCATCGACGGCTCCTGGTACCGCACCTGGGGCCGCCTGCTCTCCGGCGGCAGCGACGACCGCGAGGCCTTTAATCAGTGGACCATGCGCAAGGGCGAGCAGGACGCGGACGAGCTCCCGCCCGACGGCCGCGCGACCCTGTTCTATGTCCTGAGGGACAGCCGCCTCGGCGTCGACTGGTGGTGGCTCGAGGTCGAGGTCGAGCCCTGACGCCCGCCGGCCGCCGTCCTGCCTGATGCCACCACTGCCTCGCCGGACGTGAGTCGAGCTCGAGGCCGCCGAACGACGACCTGCTTCATGTCCTCGCGGACAGCCGCCTCGACATCGACCGCTGCGAGTCGAGGTCGAGGCAATCGCCTCCGCATCGACCGGTGAACGGTTGGCGGGGCCGACCTTGCCTCGACCTGTCTCATGTCCTCAAGGACATCCGCCTTCGACCGGTGGTCAGCTCCAGGTCGAGCCGGGCGCCTCGACCTGTCGACCGCGTAAGTGTGCGCGAGCGCCCTCTCGTGCGCGACCGGCTACTTTCTCATGTCCTCAGGGACAGCCGCCTCCGCGCCCTCCGGTGGCGGCTCGAGGTCGAGGTCGAGCCATGAGCCGTGGGGCCCCGCGGGGAGCGCCGTCCGGGCCGCGTCGCCGCGATCGACGGGTCTTTCGTCCGGACCTGGCTCACGCGGTCGCGCCGACCCCCGGCCCGCCCCGATAGTTTCAGCCTGCAATGCAGGCGGCGGCCCGGTCCCGTGGGTGCCCCCCGGCAAACCCGGGCGCCACTCGCTGCGCGGGGCTCGGAGCCTGGCCGCACACCCGGGGGGTGCCGCTTGACCCCGCCGGCCCCCGGCGTTACTAGCCCTCTGGATCCGTGCTGGGACTCACCGTAACCCTGCTCGCCGCCATGCTCGACGCTCCTGCGCCGGGCACCCTCGACCCGACGACCGGCATGCCGACGGATGTCCAGAACCGGGCCAATCCGCCGCCTGTCGAGTCGCGTCCGGCACCGGGCGTCAACTTCGGCCAGTCGCCCACCAGCGTCACGCCGCCGGCGACTCGGCCCCCGAGTCCCGCCGATCCCAGCGCCCCGCGCACCCCGTTGATGCGGCCGCGGCCTGACGCTGTCCCTTCGGGCACGACCCCGCAGCCAGGTCCTTCGGACCAGGTCACGCCCAGCGCCCCGGCGCCCGACCCGGCCACCCTGTACCCGCTGTCGTTCGCGGCCGAGGAGCTGTCGCTCAGCGAAGTGCTGAAGAGCGCGCTCGACGGCAACATCGACCTGCGCAACAGCGCGATCGACATCGCCATCACGGAGAAGCAGATCACCGCGGCGCTGGGCGCCTACGACGTGTTCTTCCTCGCCGGCGTCACCGCCAGCAAGAACGTCGCCCCGCAGCGCGGCTCGCAGATCGCCATCAACGTCGGTCAGCAGAGCCTGTCGGGCAACTTCGGCTTCGAGCGCAAGCTCGAGTCGGGCGGTACGATCAACTTCACCGTCACCACCACGCGCGCCTCGACGCTGCAGCCGCTCAACATTCAGAACGCCTCTGCCGGCGTCCGTTCGCTGAACTCCTACCTGATCTCGCCGAGCCTGACGCTGACCCATCCGCTGCTGCGCAACGCCGGCGTGCGGGTCAACCGGGCCGACATCGACCGGGCCCGGATCGCGCGCACGCAGATGGAGGCCAACCAGCTGCAGATGGCGCAGACGGCCATCCACGACATCATCCTGGCCTACTGGGACGTCCTGTTCGCCTCGCGCGACCTCGAGAACAAGCGCCGCAGCGCCGCCACGACCTCCGAGCAGCACCGCCGGGTCAAGGCCGAGGTCGCGGCCGGCCGCAAGTCGCAGCTCGACCTCGACACGATCTATCAGTCGCTCGTCGCCCGCGAGAACGAGGTCGTGCTGGCCGAGAACACCCTGCTCGACCGCAGCCTGACGCTGCGGCAGTTCATGGGCCAGGAATTCTCGAAGCGCAAGGTCCTCGGCGTGCTGCCGCAGACCGACCCGCAGGCGCTCGCGCCGCGGGAGATCGATCTCGAGGCCGAGATCAAGAAGGCGTTCCAGGCCAACCCGCAGCTGCGCTCGCTCGAGATCGGCATCGCCAGCCGCCGCATCGACGAGCTGGTGGCCGCCAACGCCCGCCTGCCGATCCTCGACTTCCGGTTCCAGTTCACCCCGCAGGGCCGCAGCGTCGACCAGAACGCGGTCCCCGACACCGGCATCCCGGCCCAGCGCGCCTCGTGGCCGCAGGCCTTCTCGAACTTCTTCACCGCGACCGACCAGGCCAAGGTGAACTTCAACACCGGCCCGTTCGCCGACTTCAACATCAGCGGCTCGCTCAACTTCAACTTCGACATCCAGGGCCGCACGCCGAAGGCCAACCACGAGCGCGTGGTCCTCGAGATCCGCAAGGCCGAGTACAACCTGCAGAAGTCGCAGCAGCAGATCTCGATCGCCGTCATCCGCTCGGTCAACGCCATGCGCACCGCCAGCGCGCGCCTCACGATCACGAGCGAGGCGGTGCGCCTGGCCGAGTCGAACCTGCGCGCCGAGGAGGCCCGCTTCCGCGTCGGCCGCTCGACCAGCTACGACGTGCTGTTCCGCCAGGACGAGCTCGCGCTGGCCCAGTTCAACGCGCTCTCGGCCCAGATCGACTTCCTGCGCGCGACCGTCGAGCTGCAGACCCTCACCGGCCAGCTGCTGCCGTCCTACGGCCTCGAGCTGACCGGCGCAGCCGGAGCCGGAGCGCGCCCGACGTCGAGCCCGACGGGCGGCAGCTACCGCTGACCCGACGAGCTGCGCCGGTGACCTACCGGCGTTGCTCGCCGCGCCCGCGAGCTGTCCTTTTGGACAGCCAGCCCGAAGCGCGCCCCAGCTCCCCGTTCCTCGCTCGGCTCTGCGAGCTGACCCTTTTAAATAGCGAGCCCGAAGCAGGGCCCCGGCACTTGCGATTTTGTCGGCCGCGCGCCTCCATGCGGAAGCCGACCGCAAGCTTGCGGGACTCACGTCTCGCCCAGGGCCCCCGCACCTGCGAGCCCGTCGGCCGCACGCCTCCATGCGGAAGCCGACCGCGAGCTTGCGGGACTCACGTCTCGCTCAGGGCCCCCGCACCTGCGAGTCCGTCGGCCGCGCGCCTCCATGCGGAAGCTGACCGCGAGCTTGCGGGACTCACGTCTCGCTCAGGGCCCCCGCACCTGCGAGTCCGTCGGCCGCACGCCTCCCCGCGGAAGCCGACCGCGAGCCCGTCTCGCTCACCAGTCGCTCGGCCGCGACTGCGAGCTGTCCTTTTGGACAGTGAGCTCGAATCGCAGCGCCATGACCCAGCGAAGTCGTCGCGCGCCCGCCTCCTTGCCGGACCTCGAGCCTGCCGGACGCCGACACACGCATGAACTGTCCTTTTGGACAGCAAGCCGGAACGACGCCTGCGAGGCCGTCGGGCGACCTGTCCCTGAGTTCTCATCCACACCCGCGCAAACCCGTCCAGCAAGACAGATGACCCAGCGCTCCCTCGCCGCGCCAGCGGCCGGCGCCGCGAGTGAGCGCTGGCGAACCCGCGCAGCGCCCCCTCCGCAAGGGGGGCCAGGCAGCCCGGCGGCGGTCGGGCGTCGTGTAGCAATCGGTGGCGGGCGGCCGAGGCGAGATCTCCGGCGCTGGCCGCCGGGGGCGCCGGGGCGCGGGCTCCGCCGGTCCTAAGCCGTGCGCTCGGCTTGTTTCGCCGGCGCCGCTCGTGCTAGGTTGCTGCGTGCTCGCCCACGGGCGCCTGGAGAGCAGCCATGTCCGCTTCTGAAATCGCCGACAACAAGTGGGAGCTCGAAGCTTCCAAGCCCCCGGTCTCCGACGTCGGAGGCATCCTGCAGATCGTCGTCGTCGGGGCCTTCACCCTCATGTTCGCCTGGATGATGCTCTTCACCTTCCAGGGCATCTTCGGCGGCAAGCGCGAGACCCTGGCCGACCAGTACGGCAACCTCACGGTCGACGGCAAGAAGAAGGAAGCGGCTCCCGCTCCCGCTCCCGCTCCCGCCGAGTAGGCCCGGCCGCTCAGGCCCCGCGAACGCCGATGAACGCGAGCATCTGACCGATGCCCGCGCCGTCGCGACGATAGCTGAAGTACCGCTCCGGGTGCCGGCAGGTGCACCCGCCGACGCGCTCGATGCTGTCCTTCGGAACACCTGCCGCCTCCAGCTGAGCCCGGACCGCCGCCACCAGATCGACGTGTGGCCGCGCGCCGGGCTCTCGGCGTACGTGCTCCCGGGCGAATTGCTCGGCGACCTCCTCGCCGACCTCGAACGCCTCGACCTCGATGCACGGACCGATCGCCGCGACCAGCTGCGACGGCTCGACCCCGTCCTCCGCCAGCGCCGCGACGGTCGCTCCGACCACGTTGGCCACCGTCCCGCGCCAGCCGCTGTGGATCGCCGCGACCGCCGTCGCTGCGCGGTCGGCCAGCAGCACCGGCACGCAGTCGGCCGTCATCACTCCGACCACCAGCGGCCCGTCGCTCGCGCGGGCCCACAGCGCGTCGCCCTCCGCGCCCGGCGTCACCGCCGAGACGCGCCAGGCCGCCGCCCCGTGGACCTGCCGCACCATTCGCAATTGTTCGGGCGCGAAGCCGCCGGCCGCAGCGACGCGGCGCAGGTTCTCGTCGACGTTGCCGGGTTCGTCGCCCCAGCGACGGCCGAGGTTGAGGCTCTCGAAGCGACCGCGGCTGACGCCGCCGGTGCGATCGGTGAAGCCGTGGACGAGACGCGGGGAGGCGAACAGCGCGGCGCGGGCGAGCACCACGAACTCTTATTGTTCCGCGCCGCCGAGCGCAACAATCAGCGCGCGCAGCTCGGGCGGCAGGCGACTCTCGAAGTCGAGCTCGGCGTCGGAGAGCGGGTGGCGGAACCCGAGCCCCTCATGATTGTTCCGCGCCGCCGAGCGCAACAATCAGCGCGCGCAGCTCGGGCGGCAGGCGACTCTCGAAGTCGAGCTCGGCGTCGGAGAGCGGGTGGCGGAACCCGAGCACCGCGGCGTGCAGCGCGTGACGCCCGAGGCCCTCGGCGAGCGTCCGGATCGCCGGAGGGCCGCCGAGGCCGCCGTAGAGCGCGTCGCCGACGATCGGATGACCGAGCATGCGGCAGTGCATGCGGATCTGATGGGTCCGCCCGGTCTCGAGCCGGAACGCGAGCACCGCCGCGCCGTGGAGCCGCTGCAGCGTGCGCACGTGCGTCACGGCGCGTCGGCCGTCGCTCGCGTCCCAGGTGAAGCGGCGACGGTCGATCGGGTCACGCGCGTGGCCGGTGCGCAGCGTCTTCTCGGCGAACGCCGGCGCGTCGCGCACCACTCCGAGGTAGCGGCGCCGCAACGAGTGCCGGCGAAACTGCGCTGCCAGCCCCTCCTGCGCCTGCATGTGCTTGGCCACCACCAGCAGCCCGCTGGTGTCGCGGTCGAGGCGATGCACGATGCCGGGGCGGGTCGCGTCGTTGCCGGGCAGCACCGGCAACGCCTCTGCTCCAATCCCCAGGTGGTGCAGCACCGCGTTGACGAGCGTCCCGTGCGAGTGCCCGGGACCGGCGTGGACCACCATCCCGGCCGGCTTGTCGATCACCAGCAGGTGTTCGTCCTCGAACACCACCTGCAGCGGCAGCGCCTCGGGCGTCGCATGCAGCGGCTCGGGCGCCTGCAGCTCGACCTCGACCTCGACCTCGGCGTCGACCAGACGGGACGCCTTCAGCGCCCCCCCACCGGCCGCGCACACCTTGCCGGCCGCGAAGGCGCGGGCCAGCTGCGAGCGCGTGCAGGGGCTCCCGCGGCGAGCGAGCTCGGCGACGAGAGCCTGGTCGAGGCGACGCCCCAAGGCGTCGGTTCCGAGGTGGAGGCGCAGGCCCGAAGCCTACCAGATGTGGGTCTTGAGGCTCGCCATCGGCTTGATCACGCGGTCGACGATGGCGCGGTCGTAGTAGTTCTTGCGGAACAGCTCGGGCGTCACGCGGCCGCGGAACAGGTCACGGCCCTCCATGATCTCTTCTCCGAGGGCATCGAAGAAGTTGTCGTTGATCAGCGCCTCTTCGATCTTCTGCTTGTTGTAGAGCTGGATGTCCGAGGCGATCGCTCGGGCGAGCTGCTGCGCGCGGGCGTCGTTGTCGATGGGCGTGGCTGCCATGCCGCGAGGATGCCACAGCGCCGCGGCCCCCGCCAAGTCGCCGCAATTTCGCCGGCTCGCTTGCTGAAAACGCCCCTCTTCGTAAGCGACCGGGGATCTCGACCTCGGAGCCGACCTGGCCGGCTCCGAAGAGCGCTTCCGAGGACCCCGGAACCCGGCGGCGACCTGCCTGACGCACTTGAAGAAGCGCGGGCTCCGTCATCACCGCCGCGGCAAGAGCGGCTGTCCTACTTCAAAATCCTCGCTACGCGACCGCAGTTCGGCGGGACGGGCGCGAATCCATCTTTGCATACACCCATTCGCGGCGCGGGAGACGCCCTCTCTCCTCCCCGCTGCCCGACTGTTGTCCTGGTCATCCAGCCGCCTGCGCGAGCTGTCGTGAGCCCGAGAGGGAACGCCAGGTCGGGCGGCCGTCCCGACGCCGGCGCCGAGCTGACGGACGCCCGCGTCACGCCTCGTTCTCGTTCATGAGCGTGCGATAGGCCGCCGACCGCTGCAGTTCGCCGATGTCGGGCTCGGCGGCGATCCGCCAGCGCGGCGAGCCGAGCTCGAGGGCGCGCCGGAAGTGCTGCAGCGCCTCGTCGTCGCGGCCGAGCCGCGCCAGCGCGACACCCAGGTTTTGCTGCGCCCATTCGTAGTCGGGCTCGGCGGCGATCGTCGCCGCGTGGATCTCCGCCGCGCGCGTCGGCTCGCCCGAGTCGGTGAAGAACGTGCCGATGTTGTCGCGCAAGATCACCCAACCTGGCCGAAGGGCCAGACCATACTCCGCGCAGGCCAGCGCCCGCGTGCGGTCGCCCAGGCGCGACCAGGCGCACGCGCGCAAGTTCCAGGCGTGCGGGCACTCCTCCTTGTGCCGGTCGAGGTGGGCCAGCGCGCCAGCCGGATCTGCGAGCTCGAGCTTCGTGACAGCGAGCTTCAACCGCACGGACGGACAGTCCGGGAACTCCGCGAGCACCTCGTCGCACCGCGCGAACGCGGACGCTCGCTCCTCGGCCAGCAGCTCGTCGTCGATCGTCTTCAGCGACGCGACGACATCCTCCCGGGTCCAGCGGCCGCTGCGGGCGAGCATGTGTTCGAGCAGGCCTTGCCGACGTTCGATGTACTCGTGCAGCTCGCGGACGGCGTCGCCGGTCCAGCGGGGGTCCTCGTCGAACCTGACCTCGAGCGCGGCAGCCCGGCGGGCATCGCCCTCGACCGCGGCGCTGGAGATCGCCCAGAGCAGCTCGGACGAGGTATCGTCGGAGTCGGGGTCGGCCGCGAGGTGCCGGCGCCGGAGCTCCTGCGCGACCGCGAGCGCCTCACCGGGGCGCCCTTGCCGGACGAGGGCGCGTGCGAGGTGCTCGAGGTGCTGGTTTGAGCAGAGCTCATCACGTCGACGGGCGATCTCCCGGTCCAGCCAGTGCTCGTACCACGCAGTGAAGGTGCGCCCGATCCGGACGGCGCCCGGATCGCCGAACATCCATACCTCGCCCCGACGCTCGCCCGTGAGGACCAACAGCACGTCGAGACCGCAACCATTCGTGCCGAGAGTCAGGCAGCCGTCGCGGTCGCTCCAATCCGCGGGCATGTCGGTCGCGAGGTGATGCACGATCTGTCCGCTCGCGCCGTCCGCCAGCTCGTTGCGCAGCACCCACTCGACGTCGTGGACGCTCGTGTCCTCCGCGGCCCCGCGCACCGCCGGACCCGTGAGCACGAACGGGCGCTCGGGGCGGCTCTCCTGCAACGCTTGCGACAGTCGGTACAGCGGATAGCTCGTGGGCCCGGCGCCGCCGTTGCCGAGCTGCGTGAGGAACAGTGCGTAGTCCTCCGGCAGTTCGACGTCGTACTCGCGCTCGAACGCTCGCAGCGCCTCGGCGCTCAGGCGCGGGCGCAGGGCGTAGTCATGAGGCCTCGGTAGCCCGCGCGCGCCGTACTCGCGCAGCTTGGCGAGCTTGCTCGCGAGGCTCTCGTGGCGCCCGCGCGAGGTCGACGGGGCAGTCGTCGAGCTCTTCGTCGCCAGCCCGAAGGCCTCGTCCCGGTGCGGCACGTCGAGCCAGACCGCGAGGTCGCGACCGAAGTGGCTCACCCAGGCTGCGTCCGACATCAGCAAGTCGTTGTAGTTGTACGTCGGGTCGGCTTGTGCGACGGCGTCGCGCTCCTCGAGCACCACCTCGTCGCCGCCGCTCCGCTCGAGCCGCACGCCGCGACCGATCCAGTCGTGCGTCACGAACGACACGACCGCCCGCACTTCTTCCGGACGCACCCCCGTGTCGCCGACGCGCAGCCATGATCGTGTCGCGTCGAGCCGGACCGCCTCGCGTGACCACACGACGCAGCCGAGCTCGTCGGCGACCCACACGAACGCGTGCCCGCCGTACCAGGCGCCGACCCGCAGCCCGTGACGACGCCACTCGGCCTCCGTCGCCTCGCGGTCGCCGGTGCACTGGGTCTGCGCGAGCAGCCGCGCGCCCGCGGCGGAGATCGCGAAGACCCCGCACGCAAGCTCGTCGGGCCGCGAGACGTCCCACGCCGTGAGCTTCGGCCCCGGGAGCGCCAGCGCCTCCTCGACGGTCAGCTTCGACACCTGCGCATGATACCGGACCGCCGCCGAGGAGAGCGCGCGTCCCCTCGATCCACGAATCGCACCGACAACGGGCGAGCGCGCTCGCGGCCGAACTGCACTCGCGGCGAATCACAGGAACAGCCGCAGCGCCCGCTGCAGGAACTGCCGGAACGCGCTGGTCGTGGCCGCCAGCGGCAGCGCCGGGAGCACCCCGAACAGCACCAGCGCCAGCACGTCGCGGGCCTCGAGCGGCACCAGCCGGAGCGCACGGATGCGGGCGTGGCTGGCGGCCAGATCTGCGAGCGACTGGACGTCGGAGGTCCCGAGCAGTGGTTCGTCGGCCGGCCGCGACGGATCGAGCCACTTCGCCTCGAATTGCTGGCAGTAACGGCTGCCCAGGACCCCGTACTTCAACAACCCGCGCAGCTTCACCCGCAGGAGCGTCGGTACCACCACGCACAGCGGCCCCACGACGCTCAGGAGCCCGAGGATCAGCGCCGCGAGGTAGCTGGAGTGGTACCGCTCGAGCGTGGCGCCGGCGAACAGGATCCGCGTGGCGATCGCGCCGGCGACCACTGCATTCGCGGCGAACACGAGGATCCCGAACGGCAAGTGGTTGTCGCCGAGGAAGCCGAGCCCGCCGGCGCGATCGGGGTGCGTGGCGGTGAGCTGCAGATCGAGGCGCGACACCCGGCGCAGGAATCGGCCCCAGACGAACAGCCGGTGGAACCAGCGATAGAGGAGGAAGTGAAACAGCGGCAACGAGACCAGCGCGAACCACCGACCTGCGAGAGTGAGCCGCGGAGTCGCCGACTGGAAGTGCCAGGTGTCCTCCGCCTGGCCTCCGGCGAGGGACATCACGCCCGCGGTGGTGAGGTAGGCCGCCGCGAGGACGATGAAGGCAGCGACCCGCGAGTCACGGGCGCGGCGCGCGGCCACGAGGACGCCGGCGAACAGCGAGCGATCTTCGACGCGCACGAGGTCGGCGGCGATGAACTGCGCGGTGCAGCGATCGAGGCGGGCGCCGATCGGCAGCTCGGCCAACAAGAGCAGGGGCACTGCGACGAGGAAACGGACGTGCGTGGTGAGGTCGTGCAGAAACGGCAGAGCCGCGCCGCCGACCAGCACGCCCTCCGCGGCAGAGAGGACCAGGAGCGGCAACCATGCGAACAGGACCACGCGGACGACCCCCGCGACCGCGCGACCTCGCAGCGGCGCGACGCCGAGCCGCCGCAGCGCGCCAGCGCCGGGTCCGCCATCGACCCAGAACAGCTCTTCGGGGATGTCGCCGCAAGCGGACCGAGCCTCGCGCATGCGCCCTAGCGTGAGCGCCGATCGACCGCCCCGGGGCGGACGCTGCACGTAGCGGCGCCGCAGCCGGTCCTCGCCCGCCGGGTCGGGGCCGTGCCCGCGCGTTCGCGGCCGGCGCCCGAGGTCGCAAGGATATTGAACATGTCCTGAAGGACAGACCCTCTCGCGACCGAACGCCCGCCCGGCTGCAACTCTCCGCCCGCGAGCGCCCGGCTCGCGCGGACCCCCGGTAGCGACACCCGAGGACATGCCCCAAAGGTCAGCCTCGAGAACCCCACCCGGCCCCGGCGGAACGCCCGGCTCTCGCGGAACCCCGGTGGCGACGGCCGAGGACATGTCCTGAAGGTCAGCCTCGAGCGCCCCGCCCGGCCCCGGCTCTCCGCCCGCGAGCGCCCGACGCCCGCGGAGCCCCCGGTAGCGACAAGCGATGACATGCCCCAAAGGTCAGACTAGAACCCCGCCCCGCCCCGCCGCCCGCGAGCGCCCGAACGGCCCGCCCAGTTGCAGATCTCCGCCCGCTCGCCGCCGCGCCTCCCTGCGGCGACGACCGACTCGCCGGCAAATTGTCTCGACCGCGGCGCGGGGGCTCTCTCGCGCCTGCGAGGCGAGTATCCTCCTCGTCATGATCGCCGCGATCGCCGGGGACATCATCGGCTCGGTGCACGAGCGCGCCAACATCAAGCGCACCGACTTCACCCTCTTCAAGTCGAACAGTAGCTTCACCGACGACACAGTGATGACCCTCGCGGTCGCCGACTGCATCTTGCACCGCAAGCCGTACGCTCAGACCTTGCGGGAGTACGGGCGTCGCTACCCTGGTCGCGGCTACGGCGGCATGTTCCGCAAGTGGCTCGCGGACGACGCCATGGGTCCGTATCAGAGCTTCGGCAACGGCTCGGCGATGCGGGCCAGCCCGGTCGGCTTCGCCATGCGCAACCTCGACGACGTGCTGTCCGAGGCGCGCGCGAGCGCCTTGCCGACGCACGACCACCCCGAGGGCATCAAGGGCGCGCAGGCCCTCGCGGTCGCGGTGTTCCTCGCCCGCCACGGCGCCGACAAGGCGAAGATCCGCGACGACATCGAGGACCGCTTCGGCTACGACCTCCATCGCCACGTCGCTGCGATCCGCCCCGGCTACGCGTTCGACGTCACCTGCCAGGGCTCCGTCCCCGAGGCGATCGTGGCCTTCCTCGACAGCGAAGACGTCGAGTCGGCGATCCGCCTGGCGATCTCGCTCGGCGGCGACGCCGACACGCTCGCGTGCATGGCCGGGGCGGTGGCGCAGGCCTTCTACAAGGAGGTGCCGCCGGCCATCGTCGCCGAGGTCGAGGCGCGACTCAGGCCGGAGCTGTGGCAGCTTACGCAGGAATTCTGCGCCCGCTTTCGGGTCCCGGCCTGAGGACGCCCGGCGCCGAAGAAATCACCGCGAGGACCGAGCTCCGACGAAGCTCCGCGAACGCCCCGCGAGATCGACGAAGCTTCACTCACGAGCGACGGCGGCGATCGATCGGCCGCCACCTCTCGCGAGCGACCGTTGAAGATCGTTCAACCGCAGCCGGGCGCCCTCGTCTTCGAGCCCACCGGCCTCGTCGGCACCACCGGCGGCGTCGCCTCCGGCTCGCGCCGCGCGGCCCCTGCGGGCTTCGGAACAGCGATCGGCGCCGCTGGAACGGCCTCGTCGGCGGCGGCCGCGAAAATCCGTTCGCCGACCCGGCCTCGCGGACGCGCCTGCTACCATCTGCGCCGCGTGTCCGGGTCGAACCTCTACGCCAGTCTGAGCTCGCTGCTCGCCGCCGCGGTCGCCGCCGCGATCGGCATCAGCGTCTATCTGCGCGACCGCTCGCGGGTGCAGTTCTCGCGGTTCTTCGCCTTCTGCCTCAGCCTGTGTCTGTTCCACCTCGCGCGCTTCTTCGCCGGCTTGCCGAGCTTGCCGCGCTCGCAGTGGGTGGCCGACACCTTGAGTCTGCTGCTGCCGCTGATGGCCGACCGCTTCCTCTCCGGCTTCTTCCCCGCCGCCGGTCCGGCGCCGGGGCGCAACCCGGTGCAGGGGCCGCTCCTCGGCGTCCTGCTGGTGATCCAGGTGATCGCGCTGGTGTTCCCGCAGCTCGCGGAGGAGCCGTGGTGGGTCGTCGTCGACGTCAGCATCAAGATCTACGTCGTCGGCGGCCTCTTCTTCGCCGTCATGCGGATGTGGCGAGCCGCTCGCGCCGCCGAGGGCACGGCCGCCGGGCCGCGCCTGCGCTACCTGTTCTACGCCGCCTTGCTCGCGCTCGCTCTCGGGCAGCCGGGCATCCCCGTCATCGGCCCGATCGTCACCGCAGTCTACCTGTACTTCATGGCGCAGACGCTGACGCGCGAGCGTCTGCTCGACCTGCCGGAGATCCTGGGGCGGATCGCCAGCATGACGCTGCTCGTCATCACGGTCACCGCGGTCTACGCCGCGCTGGTGCTGTGGGTGCCGTGGACCTTCGCCGGCGAGCCGATGCTGCTCGTCTTCAACACCTTGCTGGCCTCGTTCGCGGTGCTCGTGCTCATCGACCCGCTGCGCACCGAGCTCGATCGGCGGCTCGAGAGCTGGCTGTTCCACGACCGCACCGTCTTGCGGGCCCTGCTCGACCGCCTGCGGCGGCGGCTCGTCAACCTCATCGACCCCGACGAGATGGTCCGCGTCGTCATGAACACCTTGCGCGGGTCCGAGCGAGTCACCCGGGCCTCGCTGTTCCTGCTCGACCGCCAGGGTTCGGCGCTGCGGCTGCGCGGACACACCGGCGCGACCACGCCGCCGCCCAGCCTCGACCTCGCGACCCGACGGCCCTTGCTCGAGCGCATGCGTCAGAGCGGGCCGCTCCTCCGCGACGTGCTCGAGCGGCAGCGCGAGCGGGCCAACAACGAGCTGAAGGCCGAGCTCGACGAGTGCCTCGACACCTTCGCCGAGGTCGGCGCCAGCCTCGCCCTGCCGATCCGCGGCCTCGCGGGCGAGCAGCTCGACGGCGGTCCGCCGCGGCTGCACCTGCTCGGCGTCCTCTTCGTCGACGACGAGCGCCTGCTCGAGCCGTTCTCGCGCGAGGAGGTCGAGCTGTTCGAGGGCGTGGTGGCCCAGGCGGCGGTGATGATCGAGAACTCGACCGTCTTCGAGCAGCGCAAGGAGCGCGACCGACTGGCCGCGCTCGGCGAGATGGCCGCCGGTCTGGCCCACGAGATCCGCAACCCGCTCGGGGCGATCAAGGGCGCCGTCCAGGTCGTCGAGCCTGGGCTGCAGAACGCAGACCCGACCACGCGTGAGTTCCTCGGCGTGATCGTCGAGGAGGTCGAGCGGCTCAACCGCGTCGTCACCCAATTCCTCACCTACTCGCGGCCGTTCAGCGGGCAGATGGGTCCGGTCGTGCTCGGCGAGGTCGTCGTCACCACCCTGCGCCTGCTCGACGAGGACGCCCGCGGGCGGGTCACTGTCACCCAGGCCGCGAACTTGCCGCCGGTCCGCGGCGACGCCGAGGCGCTGCGCCAGGTCCTGCTCAACCTCCTGCGCAACGCCTTCGACGCGCTGGCCGGTCAGACTCCGCCGGGGCGGGTGTTCGTGTCGCTCGGCCTGCGGCGGCACGGCCTGGGCAGCGGCGACGCGGTCACGCTGACGGTCCGCGACAACGGCCCCGGGTTCGCCCCCGGCGCGCTGGCCAACCTGTTCGTCCCCTTCCACACCACCAAGGCGGCGGGCACCGGGCTGGGGCTGCCCATCAGCCAGCGGATCGTGGAGAATCACCGCGGGCTCATCGAGGTCAGCGCCCCCGAGGGCGGCGGCGCCCAGTTCACGATCGTCCTGCCCGTCCACGCTCAGCCGCGCGCCGAGGCGCCGACCTGAAACGACTTCCTTCGCTCGCGTCCCAATCTGCTCCTTCAGACAGGTTCATCTTGTCCCAAGTACAACACCGGATCCTCCTCGTCGACGACGAACCCAACCTGCGCAAGGTCCTCGGCGCGCTGCTCAAGCAGCTCGGCTTCGAGGTCCACGCCGAGAACGACGGCGCCGCCGCGCTGGCGCGGGTGCGGACCGCGCCGCCGGGGACCTTCGACGTCGTGATCACCGACCTGCGCATGCCGAACCTCGACGGCATGGGCCTGCTCAAGGCGTTGCAGGTGCACGAGCCGGGCCTGCCGGTGATCCTGTTGACGGCGCACGGCAGCATCGACAGCGCGGTCGAGGCGGTGAAGCTCGGCGCCTTCGACTACCTGGAGAAGCCGTTCGACAAGGACCAGATCCACCAGATCGTGCAGAAGGCGATCACGACGCGCGAGCGGTCCGGGCCGACGATCCAGCCGAGCCCGCCGCCCGGCGAGATCACCGACCCGTGCGCCGCGGCCGGCATGGTCGGGCGCTCGCCCTCGATGCAGACGATCCGCGAGATCGTCGCCACCGTCGCCGCCAGCCCCTCGACCGTGCTCATCGCCGGCGAGAGCGGCACCGGCAAGGAGCTGGTGGCCCGCGCGCTCCACCTCGGCTCGGCGCGGCGCAGCCAGCCGTTCATCAAGGTCAACTGCGCCGCGATCCCCGGCGGCCTGGTCGAAAGCGAGCTCTTCGGCCACGAGCGCGGCGCCTTCACCGGCGCCGTCAGCTCGCGCGCCGGTCGCTTCGAGCTGGCCGACGGCGGCACCCTCTTCCTCGACGAGGTCAGCGAGATCCCCAAGGAGATCCAGGTCAAGCTGCTGCGCGCGATCCAGGAGTCGGAGTTCGAGCGGGTCGGCGGCGTCAAGACCCTGCACGTCAACGTGCGGCTGATCGCGGCCACCAACCGCAACCTCGAGGAGCTCATCCGCGACGGCCAGTTCCGCGAAGACCTGTACTACCGGCTCAACGTCGTGCCGATCCACCTGCCGGCGCTGCGCGAGCGGCTCGAGGACCTGCCGTCTCTCGTCTCGCACTTCGTGCAGCGCTGCAACGAGCGGCTGGGCAAGACCGTGCAGGGGCTGACGCCGGCGGCCCTGGCGGCGCTCGAGCGCTACCCGTGGCCGGGCAACATCCGCGAGCTCGAGAACCTGATGGAGCGGATGGTGTTGTTCGCCTCGGGGCCGCTGATCGACGAGGACGACCTGCCGGACGCCTACGCCGGCGAGGCGGGCGCGAGCGCGCCGGCGGCCGCGGAATCGAGCGCGCGCCTCAGCGAGCCGGGCGACCGCCAGATCCGGCTGCCGCTCTCGAGCCTGGGCCAGGACCTCAAGGAGGCGGTCAAGGCGGGCTCGCGGCTGGTCGAGGAGGCGCTGATCCGCGAGGCCCTGGCGAAGACCGACGGCAACGTCACCCGCTCGGCCCGCGCTCTCGGGATCAGCCGCCGCAGCCTGCAGTCCAAGATGAAGGAGCTCGGCCTGCGCGAGAGCCCCGACGAGGGCGGGCCGAAGGGGTCGCCGTCGCAGCCGGCGAGTTGAGGCGACCCCCGAAGCCGAGACCGGGCGAGGCGGCGATCACAGCAGATCTCGCCCACACGCCCGCACGCCGCGCTCGAGCCCGCCGCGCGGGCTCCGCGAGGCCGTGGCGGCCTCTTGCGGCCGCCAGGCGGCCGGAAACGTGGTCGAGGCCGCGTGAAAGGGTCCCTTCGCCCCGGTTTTTCGCCGCGGCGCAGGCGGCTTGCGGCGCCGCAATCGGGGTCGGGATCGTGGCTGGCCCGGCCGCTTCGGCCCAGGAATGTTGACGCTGCCGGCCGCGCGCTGGTAGCGTGCAGCGACCCCTCTTGAGGTGCTCCCTATGCGGAAACTGTGCCGCCTCCTGCCCGTCCTGACTCTTCTCGGCGCGGTCGCTCTTGCCCCCACGGCGAACGCCGCGGAGGTCACGCGAGTGGCGAGCTCTTTCGACGGCGACAACAAGTTCGATTTCCACTTCGGGGTCGGTTACGACTTCAACTTCAAGCAGGCGGCGATCCTCCGCGAGTGGAGTGACCCGAACAACCCGAAGAGCACCATGGTGCGCGACCTGCTGTACCGGCAGATGCGGCACGTGGTGACGCCGACGATGGAGATCGGTCTCTACAAGGACCTCGCCATCTACGCGGCCCTGCCGATCGTCGTCAGCGACCAGCGGACCTACGGCTTCGACCAGCAGGCCGAGCCCTGCGTCTACGCCCCGGACGCCAGCGGCACCAACCCGGCGACCTGCGTCCGCCACGACAACAGCACCACGATCCGCGACGGCATCATCCCGCGCGACGGCTTCAACGCCATGAACCCGTCGAGCCCGTTCGGGGCGTTCGGCGGCATGGACACCCAGACGATCTTCAAGGGCGCCAACCGCTACGGCCTCGACCAGCTGATCGTCGGCCTGAAGATCGGCGTCCTGAACCAGGACCGCCTGTCGCACATGCCGAAATGGGTCATCGGCCTCGAGGGTCGCTTCGCCGTCGGCCGGCCGATGACCTTCTCGCGCGACACCGTCGACGCCGACCCGGCCGGTAACCACCGCGTCGGCCGCGGCACCCACGAGCTCGGCGTGTGGACCGCCCTGTCGCGGCGCTACCGCTTCCTCGACCCGTTCTTCACCGCGTGGTGGTACCAGGCCATCCGCGCCAACAACTCCGAGTTCAAGAACTACGGCGCGACGCAGGACCGCATCAACCCGCAGTCCAACGTCGGCGTGTCGTTCGGCACCGAGATCGTTCCGTTCGAGCGCAAGGCCAAGGGCCAGAAGGTCGCGCTCAACCTGCGCGGCCTGGCGATGCTCAAGTACGGCGGCCGCGGCTACAGCGAGGCGTGGGAGCTGTTCGCCGACAGCCCGGCGCTGGTCGGCACCTACCAGCCCGGGCAGGCCGGCCTCGAGTGCGACCGCGGCGCGGTCGACCAGGTGATCCAGTACGCCAAGGACAACCCGCAGGACGGCGACCCGCTGGGCAACTCCGGCGTCACCGGCAGCGCCGGCGGCCGCGGCTGCCAGAGCTTCAACGGCATCACCAACATCCAGGACTTCGCCACCTTCGGCCTCAACATCGCGCTGCACGCCCAGCTCAGCAAGTACGCGATGCTGATGATCGGCACCACGCTGACCACCGACACCCGCCACCTCATCACCGCGGCCAGCCGCGGCAAGGCGGCGATCGGCGGCGACCCCAACCTCGTCGACCAGCCGCAGGAGATCAACCCGGTCCGCCGCGACGTGATCGACCAGGTCGGCCGCCGCTACGCCGTCGGCGACGTGTTCGGCGCCATGGGCTACTTCCGCTTCCTGCTCACCTTCTGAGCTCCCTTCCGAACGAGAGCTGCCCCTTCAGACATGTCCGGACGGCCCTGGCCGCCCGGACATGTTCGTTTAAGCAGGCCGATGCTCGCGCCGTTCGTCCAGGAGGACATGCCTCGAGGGACATGTAGCCGCCTGCCCCTTCGGCCAGCTCACTCGCCGGCGCCGCGGCGCAGCGCCCCGAGCTGCTCGTAGATCGCCCGCGCCTCGAGCCCCGTGAGCGCGGCGATCTGCTTGGCCTTCTCGCGCGGCTTCAGCCCCGGGTCGCACACCAGCTGCCACAGCGCCCGCGCGGCGTCCTGCGCCGGATCGCCCGCCGACTGCGCCTGCGTGCTGCCGCCGAGCACCAGCGTCACCTCGCCG
Organism: Nannocystis punicea; assembly: GCF_026965555.1. Classification (GTDB taxonomy): domain Bacteria; phylum Myxococcota_A; class Polyangia; order Nannocystales; family Nannocystaceae; genus Nannocystis; species Nannocystis punicea. The sequence continues at coordinate 11,250,471 of NZ_CP114040.1, forward strand.
CGCAGCGCCTCGTCGACCGTCGCGGCCAGTTCGGCCAGCGAGCCGCGCAGGACCTCCTGATGTTGCTTCGTCAGCTCGCGACCGATCGCCACTCGCCGGCTGTCCGCGTCGGGCAGGGCAGCCGCCAGGTCGCGCAGCAGGGCCGGCACGCGGTTGCCGGCCTCGTACAGCAGCACGGTGCCGCGCTCGCGGGCGATCGACTCGAGCCGCTCGGCCCGCTCGGGCCCGCCGCGCGGCAGGAAGCCCAGGAAGCGCACGTCGTCGGCGGGCAGGCCGCTGAGGCACAGGGCCACCGCCGCGGCCGTCGGCCCCGGCACCACGTCGACCGGGTAGCCGGCCTCGACCGCGGCCTGGACCAGGCGCAGGCCCGGGTCGCTCCACACCGGCAGCCCCGCCTCCGACACGTACGCGACCACCTTGCCGCGCGCGAGGTTGTCGAGCAGCAGGGCGACGCGCTCGCCCTCGTTGGCGACGAAGCAGCTGATCCGCGGCGGCAGGGTCGCCCCCTCGCCGAGCAGGCGCAGCGGGCTGCGGGTGTCCTCGCAGAACAGCACGTCGGCGCCGACGATCGCCTCGCGGGCGCGCGGGCTGAGGTCGCCGCGATTGCCGAGCGGCGTGCCGACCAGCACCAGCTTGCCCGGCGCGTCGGCGCTCATTCGTGACCCAGCGCGATCTGGACCGCATCACCGAGCTCGGCCTGGAGGAACTCGCGGAGGCGCAGGACCATCCGCTTCTCGAGCTGCCGCGCCCGCTCGCGGCTGACGCCCCAGCGGTCGCCGAGCTCCTGCAGCGTGATCGGCTCGTCGGCGACGATGCGGTCGCGGAAGATCTCGAGCTCGCGACCCGACAGCGTGGCGCCGAAGCGGCGCAGCTTGGCGTGGAGGATGTCCTTGAACTCGGTCGACTCGACCTCGACCTCGGGGTCGTCGCTGCTGTCCTCGATGATGTCCATGCGCGTGCGACCGTCGTCCTCGTCGCCGCCGCCGGTGAGCGGGGCGTCGAGCGACATGTCGGGGGCCGACAGGCGGCGGTCCATCTCGATGACCTCGGCCTCGCTGACGTCGAGGGCGGCGGCGATGCGCTCGGGGGTGGGGTCGACGCCGGCCTGCTTGAGGCGGTCGACCTGCTTGCGCAGGTTGAAGAACAGCTTGCGCTGGTTCTGGGTGGTGCCGATCTTCACCAGGCGCCAGTTGTTGAGGATGAACTTGAGGATGTAGGCGCGGATCCACCAGCCCGAGTAGGTCGAGAGCTTGACCCCGCGGTAGGGGTCGAACTTCTTCACCGCCTGGATCAGGCCGACGTTGCCCTCCTGGACCAGGTCGAGCAGGTTCTGGTAGGCGCGCTTGTATTCGTGGGCGATCTTCACCACCAGGCGCAGGTTGGAGGTCACCAGCTGCTTGGCCGCCTCGGCGTCGCCCTGCTCGACCCACCGCACCGCCAGCGCGTGCTCCTCCTCGCGCGTCAGCAGCGGGTGGCGGCGGACCTCCGCCATGTACTGGCCCATCGGGTCGCGGCGGACCAGCGCCGTCGTCGGCGCGGCCTGGGCCTGCGGCTCGGCGGGGCGCACCCCGATCTCCGCCTCGATGAGGTCGAGCTCGGCGTCGGTCGCCGGCTCGGTCTCGGACAACACCTCCTCGACCTCGTCCTCGTCCTCGTCCTCCGGCTCGGGCTCGGCGGCCACCGGCGCGGCCTTCACGGGCAAGACCTTGTCGGCGGGCGCCTCGACATCGACGACCGCCGGCGCCTTGCGCGGGGACTTCTCGGACGAGCTGCGCTTCGGTTGAGACATTTCCGGGCGGAGTCTACGCCGCCGCTCGCCATCTTTGACAGGTCGGCGGAGGTTCGCTCGTGCGCGACCTCCGGGAGGCGACCCCGGGGCCCATCCCGCGGTTTCGGCCGCTGCGCTGCGCCGCCACCGCGCGGCGCCGGCCCGCCTACACGCGCCCGGCTGCCTCGCGGTGGCCATCGCAGTTTCCCCCCACTACACTGGCGATCGTGATCGCTCCGCTTCGTGGTCGACTCGGCCGGGCCTCCACCCCGGCCATCGTCTTCGGCTCCTTTGCCCTGGCGCTCGGGCTCACCGCCGTGCAGGACAGCGAGGCGCTGGCCCAGCGCAGCGAGGCGCGCGCCCCGGCTCGCGCCGCCGCCCAGGCCTACGACGCCACCGACCTGCGGATCCTCGACTGGACCTTGTGGTACGTCGCCAAGTACTACGTCGAGCCCGAGCGCATCGACCCGCACCGGATGACGATCGCGGGCCTGGAGGGCCTCGAGCAGGCGATCCCGCAGGTTTTGGTGGAGCCGCTCGGGGGCGGCAAGAAGGCCACGCGGGTCAAGGTCCGCGTCGGCACCGCCGAGCAGGAGTTCGAGCTCGGCAGCGTCGACGCGCTGTGGGCCGTCGGCACCCACGTGCGCGACGTGTTCCGCTTCATCGCCCGCCACACCACCCTGACGGACGACGACCGGCGCGACGCCGAGTACGCGATCGTCGAGGGCGTCCTCGGCACGCTCGACCCGCACACCAACCTGCTGCGGCCCGACGAGTTCGACGTCATGAAGACCAGCACGAAGGGCAGCTTCGGCGGTCTCGGCATCGAGGTCGGCATGCGCGACGGCATGATCACCGTGATCCGGGTGATCGACGGCAACCCGGCGAGCAAGGCGGGCATCGAGTCGGGCGACCGGATCGTCCAGATCGACGAGGAGTCGACGGTGACGATGTCGCTGAACGAGGCGGTCGACCACATGCGCGGCGAGCCCGGCACCGCGGTCGCGCTGCACATCCGCCGCGAGGGCGTCGACAAGCCCAAGCGCTTCCGCATCACCCGCGACGTCATCACCCTCGACAGCGTCACCGGCACGGTGCTGCCGGGCGTCAACAACGAGGGCCAGCCGGTCAAGGTCGGCCTGGTCCAGATCCAGCGCAACTTCGCCCAGACCACCGGCAAGGAGCTGCGGGCCAAGCTGGCCGAGTTCGAGAAGGCCGGGGTCCGCGGCATCGTCCTCGACATGCGCGACAACCCGGGCGGCCTGCTCACCGCCGCGGTCGAGGTCGCGGACGCGTTCCTCAAGTCGGGCGTGATCGTCTCGACCGTCGGCCCCGGCGCCCCGCGCGAGGACCTCACCGCCGACGACCGCTACGACTTCGCCGACGTGCCGGTGGTGGTGCTCATCGACCAGGGCTCGGCGAGCGCGACGGAGATCGTCGCCGGCGCCCTGCGCAACCTCGGCCGCGCGGTCCTGCTCGGCCGCCGCACCTTCGGCAAGGGCTCGGTGCAGGTGCTGCACGACCGCAAGGTCGCCGACAAGGAGCTCGCGCTCAAGCTGACGATCGCCCAGTACCTCACCCCCGGCGACGTCTCGATCCAGTCGGTCGGCGTCAGCCCGGATCTGGAGACCCTGCCGGTCGTCGTCACCAAGGACTTCGTCGCCTACCACGGCCGCAAGCGCTTCGACCTGGTGCGCGAGGAGTCGCTGGCCTCGCACCTCACCTCGACCAAGGCCGACCCGTCGCAGAAGATCACCGCCGGCCCGCTCTACTTCCTCAGCAACGCATTCGTCCCGGACGACGACGGCAACGACGACAAGTCCGAGGCAGCCCGGCAGAAGGAGCGCGACAAGGTGCGCGCGGCCAAGACCGACAAGGCCGGCAACCCGACGGTCGACGCGCTGCTCGAGGACCCGGAGATCCGCATGGCCCGCGACCTGGTGGTGTGGGCGCCGTCGCCGTCGCGCGACGCGATCCTCTCCAAGATCGGCGACTTCGTCGCCAAGGAGACGGCGGTCGAGGAGAAGCGGCTGACGGAGGCGTTCGCCAAGCGCGGCATCGACTGGAGCCCGGGCACCGCGCCCGAGGCCGGCAAGGGCGCCGTGCTGCGGATGACGGTCAAGACCGACAAGAAGGACAACACCGTCCTCGCTGGCGAGACCGGCATCGTCACCGTCAGCGTCACCAACGAGGGCACGGCCCCGGCCTACCAGGTCCGCGCCTTCTCCGACTCCGACTACTCCTACTTCGACGAGCGCGAGCTGCTGCTCGGCCGCATCGACCCCGGCCAGACGCGCACCGCGACCGCCAAGGTCAACGTCAGCGAGCACGAGCTGTCGCGCACCGACCGCATGGAGCTGCAGCTGTTCGACCGCCACGGCTCGACGGTCTCGCCCAGCTCCCAGCGCTTCATCGACATCAGCAGCGCCGGCATCCCACGCCCCGACTTCTCGCTGGCCTACCAGCTGCTCGACGACCCGCGCGCCGGCGCCAACATCCACGGCAACGGCGACGGCGCGCTGCAGGTCGGCGAGCGCGTGCGCCTGCGGGTCCACGTGCGCAACAGCGGCGAGGGCCAGGCGCTCGACGCCTGGGTCAACCTCAAGAACATGAACGGCGACGCGGTGTTCCTGCACACCGGCCGCGAGCAGCTGAAGGCGATGCCGACCGGCGACGGCCGCGTGGTCGAGTTCGACTTCGAGGTGAAGAAGGCGCCGACCGAGGGCGAGGTCAAGCTGCAGCTGTCGGCCCACGACGCGAAGATCGGCGTGGCGCTGGCGCAGAAGCTCCACTTCCCGCTGGCCCAGAGCACGGTCACGGTGGCGCCCGCCACCGGCACCGCCGCCTGCGAGAAGGTCTGCGACCTCGTGCAGAGCCCGCTGGCCGCCGACCAGGTCGTCGCCCGCGCCGAGCCCGGCTCGGGCCTCAAGGTCACCGGCCGCGCCGACGGCTGGCTGCGCGTCGACCTCGACGGCAAGCGCTTCGCCTTCGTCAAGGACACCCAGGCGAAGCTCGGCGAGCGGGGCGGCAAGCCGAAGATCACCGACGTGTTCGCCATCAGCCCGCCGCGGATCTCCCTCGCCGCGAGCCCGAGCCAGACCGCCGACCAACGCATGAAGGTCAGCGGCACGATCACCGACAGCGAGGCCGTCCGCGACGTCTTCATCACCGTCGTCAACCCGTCGCGCGACCTGTTCGGCAAGGCCGAGAAGGTGTTCTACCAGGCCGCCGCCAACCCGAAGGACGGCAAGCTCGAGTTCTCCGCCGACATCCCGCTGACCCCGGGCAACAACTTCATCGAGGTCCGCGCCCGCGAAGACGACGACGTCAGCGCCGCCAAGCACATGTGGGTGCTGCGCACGAGCGGCCTCGAGGAGGCCCGCTCCAACGAGCTCCACAAGTCGAGCAGCAAGCTCAGCGTCGATACCCTGGCGAAGTGAACCCTCCGCGGCTCTGCGGGCTCGACTTCGAGTCCCGCAGAGCCTCGCGCGTCCGCTGGCGCGGAGCCCGAAGAGCCCCGCGCGTCCGCTGGCGCGGGGCCCGAAGAGCGTCGAGAGGCGAGCGAGGGGCGACGTGGCGGGCCCCTCGCGACGGGAGACCTGCCACGCCACAGGCTCGGCGCGGAGTGCCCGATAGGGCATGTCCGAAGATGCATCCCGCGCCTCCGCGTGAGGCATGGGGCCCCTCCCTGCGTCCCACCGCGCCGCCCCTCGCTCGCCTCAAGAAGATCGTCGCCGGCCCCGCTCGTCCGACCTCGCCGAACACTCGCCGAACACGAAGAGCTGCGAGTGCATGCTCCGAATGGAGCCGAGAGGGGGTGGCGTGATGCCGCTCCACTACCAGGAGCCCCGCGCCCGCTACCCTCCCGGCGCTGTTCCGCGGCGACAACCTCGGCAAGATGGTGATCCCCCGGGTAGGTGGAACGGGTGTGACCAGGTTCCACGAACCTGTCCTTCAGGTCACACCTTCTCGGGCCTGCGCCTCGCCTCGGCGAGGGCCCGTCGCGCCCTGAAAAGATGTCCTTGAGGACATGCCCGATGGGCTGGCTCGCTTGCTCCGCCAGGGCGGCCGCGGGTACCGTGGCGAGCGTGCGTACCCCCGACGAACAAAACTTTCACCTGCTCTTCCTCGACCGCCTGCTGACCCGCGAGCGCGTCACCCCCGACGAACTCGAGGCGTTCGTGCGCGAGGGAGTCGACCTCGAGGCCCTGCGCAAACAAGCGCGGGAGGAGGGCATCCCCGGCGAGAAGAAAGCCGCGCTGGCCGTGATCGCCCGCCTCTCCGAGTACCCGGTCAGCGACGAGGACCTCGCCGGGATCAGAACCCTGGCGACCGACGGCGGTGACGAGATTTACATGTTCATCGAGGGCCGACTGACGGGCATCGACACCGGCGGCGAGGAGGACTGGTACGACACCAAGGGCTCGCCGGACATCCGCCGCTGCGTCAACGTCACCACGGTGCTGGCCGACTGCTACTTCCAGGGCATCGACTGCGCGCTGCTGACCGAGCTACCGGCCCTGACCGAGGTGAACCTCGGGCGCTTCTGGTCGAACGCGGAGGCGCTGCTGCGCGTGCCGACGCTGAAGAGCGTGAAGGCGAGCCAGCCGCTGCCGGAGCAGCTCGTCGCCGACCTGCAAGCGCGCGGCGTCGAGGTCGAGGCGCCGGGCGCCGCGACAAGTGACGACGACGACGACGACGCTGGCGATGACGACTGAGCTCACGGCGAGGGCAGGCGCGTCACCGCCTCTGCGGTGACACGCCCGCCGCCTCGGCTCACTTCTTCTCGGCGAGCTTGATCGAGCCGAGGTCGAAGACCTCGCCCTCTTTCATCGCGGCGTTCATGGCGAAGCCGAGGGTCGTCTGCCACTTGCTGCCGACCCTCACGGCCACGCCGTACTCGCCGAGCGGCACCTCGGCGAAGCTCCACACGCCCTCGGCGTCGGTCTTGCCGGAGAACCGGACCGGCTGGTCGGCGCACGGCGTCTTCGTGTAGATGAAGCCCGGGTTCGGGCACACCTCGAGCGTGGCGTTGGCGACCGGCTTGCCGTCGTTGTCGATGATGGTGCCCTTGAGGCCGCCCTTGCGCACCTCGCCGACGCCGGGGAGTTCGGCCGGGCCGCTGCCGACGACGAGGATGCTCTTGATCTCGCCGGCGATCTCCGGCGCCGCGCCGCTCGCCCACTCGTGCTTGGTGCCGTCCGGGTCGACGATCGTCAGGCCGCCGTCGGTGCCGACCCACACGCGCCCGCTGTCGTCGGCGCCCACCGCCCAGATCGACCCCTTTTTAAAGGATTTGCCGCTGCGGAGCGCCTGCAGCTTGCCGTCGGCCGGGTTCCTCGCGGTCACCTTGTCGACGTCGATGAGCGCGAGGTGGCCGTCGGTGCTGACCGAGAGCTCGCTGTACGAGCCCGCGCCGCCGAGCTTCAGCTTCGTGGCCGGCTGTCCGTCGACGAGCTGGAACACGCTGTCCATGCCCATCGCGTACACGCTGCCGTCGGGCGCGAGCGCCATTCGAGTGAGGTAGTACGGGCTGCGAGCCTTGGCGGGCTTGAGGTCGACCGCCTTCCACGCGTCGCCCTCGCGGACGAACACTTTCTGGCTGGTGGCCAGCCACGGCTTGCCTGCCCGGTCGACGGCGATCGCCTGCGGAAAATCGTCGGCAGCCAGGGCGAGCACCGTGACGGCCTCGCTGGTCCAAGCCTTGCCGTCGAAGTGGTCGATCGCACTGAAGGTGGCGCTCCAGATCTGCCCATCGGCCGCGACCGCGTAGTCGGTCGACGAGTTGGGCTGCCGGGTGTCCGCATCGCCGACCACGACCGTGAAACCATCGTTGTCGAGCCGGCCGATCTGCGAGTAGTTGGCGGCGTATACCTTGCCGTCGGCGCCGACCTTCAGCTGCTTGTACGAACCGGAGTCGGCGCCCTTCACCGGCGTGAACTTGCCGCCGTCGAGCCGCACGATGCCCTTCTTCTCGACGGCGATGAACGCCGGCCCGGGCGCGCCCGCGGTGATCGTCAGCGGCGCAGCCGGCTTGGCCTGCTCGGCCTTCGCCTCGGGCTCGGCGTCCGGCTTCGCCTCGGCCTTGGCCTCGACCTTCGTCTCGGTCTTCGCCTCGACCTTCGTCTCGGTCTTCGCCTCGACCTTCGCCGGCGGCTCCGTCTTCTTCGCCGCGGGGGTCGGCGTCGACGGGGCGCCGTCACAGGCGGTCATCCATAGCGGGAGGGCACACAACAACAGTTTCGTCCTGGGGGTCGGCACGCGGCGATCTTGCCAGCCCGAACTGCGCTGTCAACGCCGACTGTCCTTCGAGCCATCCCAGCTGGAAGGACATGTTTTTAGGGACATGTCCTTACGGTCGCTCTTCGCGGACGCGCGGGGGCGGCGGTCCCCAAAGACGAAGGGCCGCGCCGGCGTGTGCCGGGCGGCCCTTCGGGCGAGCGGAGACGCAGCGGCTCAGCTCGCCTCTTTCTTCACCTCGCCGTCGTTGGCGTAGACGACCACGGGCTGCTTGCCCTGGAGGATGCAGTCCTCGTTGACGACGACCTCGCGGATGTTGCCCTGGCTGGGGATCTCGTACATCACGTCGAGCATCGCCCGCTCGAGGATGGTCCGCAGGCCGCGGGCGCCGGCCTTCTGCGCGCGGGCCTTCTGGGCGACCGCCTTGAGGGCGCCGTCGGTGAACTTGAGGCCGACGCCGTCGATGCCGAGCAGGCGCTCGTACTGCTTGACCAGCGCGTTCTTGGGCTGGGTGAGGATGGCGACCAGCGCCGCCTCGTCGAGGTCATGCAGCGGGGCGACGATGGGCAGGCGGCCGATGAACTCGGGGATGAGGCCGAACTTCATCAGGTCTTCGCTCTGGACCTGCTGCAGGAGCTCCCACTGACGCAGCTCCTTCTTCTGCCCGTGCTGCACGCCGAAGCCCATCGTCTTGGCGCTGATGCGGTGGTCGATGATGTCCTCGAGGCCCGCGAACGCGCCGCCGCAGATGAACAGGATGTTGGTCGTGTCGACCTGCAGAAAATCCTGCTGCGGGTGCTTGCGCCCGCCCTTGGGCGGCACGCTGCTGATGGTGCCCTCGAGGATCTTCAGCAGCGCCTGCTGCACGCCCTCGCCCGACACGTCCCTGGTGATCGACGGGTTTTCGCCCTTGCGCGCGATCTTGTCGATCTCGTCGATGTAGACGATGCCCCGCTGCGCCCGCTCGATGTCGTGGTCGGCGTTCTGCAGCAGGTTGACGATGATGTTCTCGACGTCCTCGCCGACGTAGCCGGCCTCGGTCAGGCTGGTGGCGTCGGCGATGGCGAACGGCACGTCGAGGATGCGCGCCAGCGTCTGCGCCATCAACGTCTTGCCCGAGCCGGTCGGGCCGAGCAGCAGGATGTTGCTCTTCTGCAGCTCGGTCTCGTCGGGCAGCTTCTTGGCGTTGATGCGCTTGTAGTGGTTGTAGACCGCGACGCTGATGGTCTTCTTGGCCAGCTCTTGGCCGATGATGTAGTCGTCGAGGACCTTGCGGATGTCCTTCGGCTTCGGGATCTTCGCGCTGACGTCGGCCCGCTCCTCCTTCTGGACCTCCTCGGCGAGGATGTCGTTGCAGAGCGAGATGCACTCGTCGCAGATGTAGACCGAAGGGCCGGCGATCAGCTTCTTCACCTCCTTCTGCGACTTGCCGCAGAAGGAGCAGCTCAGGTTCCCGTTGTTATCGCGCTTGGAGCTCATGGGTTCCCCCCCGTCGGCGTGGGCCGCTCCTTCCGCGGCCGGCTGAGCACCTCGTCGATGAGCCCGTAGCTCTTGGCCGTCTGCGGGTCCATGAACTTGTCGCGCTCGGTGTCACGCAGGATATCGTCGACCGTCTTCCCGCTGTGCTCGGCGAGGATCGCGTTCAAGATGGCCTTGAGGCGCCGGATCTCGAGCGCCTGGATCTCGATGTCGGTCGCCTGGCCCTGCACCCCGCCCGACGGCTGGTGGATCATGATGCGCGCGTTGGGCAGCGCGAAGCGCTTGCCAGGGGCCCCGCCGGCCACCAGCACCGCGCCCATCGAGGCCGCCTGGCCGATGCAGTAGGTGGCGACGTCGCAGCGCACGTGCTGCATGGTGTCGTAGATGCCCAGGCCCGCCGTCACGACGCCGCCCGGGGAGTTGATGTACATCGTGATGTCCTTCTCCGGGTCCTCCGACTCGAGGAACAGGAGCTGGGCGATGACGACGTTGGCGACCTGATCGTTGATCCCGGTGCCGAGGAAGATGATCCGGTCCTTGAGGAGCCGGCTGTAGATGTCCCACGAGCGCTCGCCGCGGTGCGTCTGCTCGATGACGAATGGGATGTTTGCGACCGGGCCCAGGTCTTCGTGGTGATTCATGCGGCGGCTCCGCGCTCCTTCTAGGTGTCTCGGCTATCGTGACCGCCTCGCCGCGGCGATGCAAGGCCCCAGAACGCGCAAGCGCTTCACCACTTTCTCACCGTGGATCGAGAAAGCGGCTGGAGCCACCCGAAGGTGGCTCCTGCTCGACGTTCGGCGCGCTCGGCACCGGCGCGCGGCGCGACTCGGTCGTCAGGTCGCGGCGGTCTCGCCGCTAGACTCCGACGCGGCCGGCGCCTCCGGCGACGGATCGGGCGCCTCGGTGACCTCGGCCTTGCTCATCAGGAAGTCGAGGATCTTCTCCTCGCGGAGCTGCGCGCGCAGGAGCAGCAGCTGGTTGTTCTTCTCCATCGTCGCGCGCAGGCGATCGATGTTCTGGTTGCGCTCGGCCGCCATCTCCTTCAGCTCGGCCTCGACCTCTTCCTCGGCGACGACGATGTTCTCGGCCTTGCCGATCGCGTCGAGGAGCAGGAACGCCTTGACGTTGAACAGCGCCTGGGGCCGGTACTGCGAGCTGAGCTGCTGCTCGGTGACGCCGAGCCGCTGGAGGGTGAGGCCCTGCTGCTGGACCTGACGCTTGAACAGGTCGACCTGCGCCGCGACCTCGCGGGCGACCAGCGACGGCGCGACCTCGAAGCTGTTGCGCTGAAGGAGGACCTCGACGAGCCGCTTGCGAGCGTCGCGCTCGGCCTCGTTCTTGTCCTCCTCGAGCAGGCGCTCGCTGAACTTGGCCTTGAGCGCGTCGAGGCTGTCGGCCTCGCCGGTGTCGCGGGCGAAGTCGTCGTCGAGGGCGGGGACGTGCTTCTCGCGGACGTCGCGGAAGCCGATCGTCAGCACCGCCTCGTGGCCGCGCAGCTCCTGCTTGAGGCGCTCCTGCGTGGGGCTGAAGCGCACGACCTGGGTCTTGCCGACCTGGTCGAGGGTGATGTCGGCGAGCGCGGCGGCGAGGCCCGGGATGTACTCGTTCTCGGTCTCGCCGATGTCGACGCGGAGATCCTTGCGCGCGATCTTCTGCGGGCCGATGGTCCCGTCGAGGTCGACGGTCCACACGTCGCCCGGCTGGGTCGCGGTGCGCTCGCTGCCCTCGGCGAGCGGGCGCAGCTCGGTGAGCTCCTCCTGCTTGGCCTTGAGCTCGGCGGCGATCTTGGCCTCGTCGGCGGCCGCGGGCCGGCGACGCACGGCGATGCCGGTGTAGTCCTTGGGGGTGATCTCGGGCGGGACCTCGAAGCGCGCGGCGTACTTGAAGGTCTCGTCCTTGTTGAGCGTGCCTTCCTCGAGCACCGGCTGCGTCAGCGGCACCTTGCTGTGCTGCGTGACGGCGGCCTGGAAGGTCTCGTCGACGAGCTCGCGCGCGAGCTCCTCACGCACACCCTTGCCGAACATACGCTCGAGCATGTGCGGCGGCACCTTGCCCGGACGGAAGCCGGGCAGGCGAGCCTTGCCCTGCAGGTCGCGCAGCTTGGTGGCGAACCGAGGCGAGATCTCCGCCCACGGGATTTGCACACGCACGCGGCACTCGACCGCACTGATCCTCTCGATTTGACTTTCCATGACGAGCGAAAGCGGGGACGGTCCAGTACCAGAGGGCCGTCACGATCACAAGTCGACGCGCTCACGGCCCCCGGCACGCGGGCCGGCGGGCGCCGTGAACCCGGGTCCGGGAGGCGTGACAAGCCGCACGGCTCGCCCGACCGTCAGCCCTCGTGCTCGGCGAGCAGCTCGTCGCGGTCGCGGTAGCCCGGGCTCACGTCGCGCAGCGCCTCGGCGGCGGCCGCGGTGTCGCCGAGGGTCATATAGACCTCGGCCAGGCGGTACTGGGCCGCGTCGCGCTCGTCCTCGTCGTTGGCGCTGTCGACCGCCTCGCGCAGGGCGGAGACGGCGACCGAGGGCTCGCCCCGGAGGATCCGCAGGTCGGCGATCATGACCTTGGCCCGCGACTGCCAGGTGCTGTCGGCGGCGGCGAGGCCGAACTGGGTCAGCGCGTCGTCGATGAGCCCCATCTCGTGATAGGCCATGCCGAGGTCGAAGTAGGTCTGGGCGTCGGCCTGCTCGGTGAGGGTGGCGACCGCCCGCTGCTGCGACGACTTCTTGTTGCGGCTGACCGGCGACGGCTCGTCGAAGATCGAGGACAGGAAGTCGTCCTCGTCGTCCTCGTCGTCGAGGCGCTGGACGGTGTGACCGGGGCTGACGGCGACCGGCGCGGCGGCGACCGGCGGCGGCGTGTCCTCGATCATCACCGGCGCGGCGGCCGACTCGAGCTTGGCGCCGGTGGCGAAGCGGTCGGCGAACTCGGCGAGCGCCGGGTGGCCCGGGTAGCGCCGCTGCAGCTCGAGGTAGGTGAACTGGGCGTCGTCCTCGAACCGGCTGCTGATGAAGAACCGCAGCTCCTCGACCTCGTCGGTGATGTCGGGGTAGTCGGGCGCGGCGCCCTCTTCGGCCGAGATCTCCTCGACCGCCTCGAGCTCCTCGAGCTCGGCGCTCAGCAGGTCGGCGGCCTTGCTGTCCGCGGGGACAGACTCGGCCGGCGGGGTGTCCGAAGGGGCAGACTTCGCTTCCGTCGGCTCGGGCGTCGCTTCGGTGGTGGGCTCGGTCTTCGCCTCGGCGGCGACCTCGGTCGGCTCGGGCTTCGCCTCGCCGGCCTCGGTAGGCTCGGGCTTCGCCTCGACGGTCTCTGTCGGCTCGGGCTTCGCCTCGACGGTCTCCGTCGGCTCGCCGGGCTGGGCTGCCTCCGCGGGCTTGGCCTCGGCGGCGTCCGGCTTCGCCTCGCTGGACGGCAGTGCCTCGGCTGCGTTCGCCTGGCTGTCCGAACGGACAGCTTCTGGCTTCGCCTCGCCGGGCTGAGCCGCGTCCGCGGGCTTGGCCTCGGCGCCTTCCGGCTTCGCCTCGCTGCTCGGTGCCGCCTCGGCTGCGTTCGCCTCGCTGTCCGAACGGGCAGCTTCCGGCTTCGCCTCGCCAGGCTGGGCCGCGTCCGCGGGCTTGGCCTCGGCGCCTTCCGGCTTCGCCTCGCTGATCGGCGCCGCCTCGGCGGCGTTCGCCTCGCTGTCCGAACGGGCAGCTTCCGGCTTCGCCTCGCTGCTCGGCGCCTCGCTGTCCGAACGGACAGCTTCCGGCTTCGCCTCGCTGGTCGGCGCCTCGCTGTCCGAACGGACAGCTTCCGGCTTCGCCTCGCTCGCGGCTTGGCTGTCCGAACGGACAGCTTCCGGCTTCGCCTCGCTCGCGGCTTGGCTGTCCGAACGGACAGCTTCCGGCTTCGCGGGGGTCGCGGCGGGCTTCGGCCCGCTCGTGTCGCCCAGGCGCGTCACCGGCTTGGCCGGCTTCGAACCGAGGCGCATCGCCCGGAGCTTGGCGGCGGTGTCGGTCTTGCCCGTGGGGGTCGGTCCGCGGACGATCTCCGCCTTCGGCACCTCGGGCTTGGCGGGGGCCGCCTCGGTCCGGGTCACCGGCTTGGCGGCTTCGGCCGCGTCGGCCTCGCTCTTCGCCTCTGCGCCGATGGGTAAGCCAGCGGTCTTCGCCGCGCTTTCCGCCGGGACAGCTTCGGCCTGCGCCGCGCTGTCGTCGGGGATATTCTCTTCGCCGACGGGGACGGCGTCGGTTGGGGCCTGCTGGGCCGCCTTCGGCTCTACCGCCGCCACGGCTCCGGACTCGGCCTTCACCGCGCTGTCCGCCGGGACAGCCTCGGTCTTCACCGCGCTGTCCTCCGGGACAGCCTCGGTCTTCTCGCCCTCGGCCTTCGTCCCGCTGTCCGCCGGGACAGCTTCGGTGGTCGCCGCGCTGTCCGCCGGGACAGCCTCGGTCTTCTCACCCTCGGCCTTCGCCCCGCTGTCCGCCGAAACAGCTTCGGTCTTCACCGCGCTGTCCGTCGGAGCGACCTCGGTCTTCTCGCCCTCGGTCTTCACCGTGCTGTCCGCGGGGACAGCTTCGGTCTTGTCGCTCGCGGCGCGGTCCGGCTTGCTCGCGGGCTTCGCCTCGGGCTTGGGCGCGACCGGCTTCGCCGTCACCACGCTCTCGCTACGCGGCGCCTCGGGCTTCGAGGTCACCACGCTCTCGCTACGCGGTGCTTCAGGCCGAGCAGTCACCACGCTCTCGCTACGCGGTGCTTCAGGCCGAGCCGTCACCACGCTCTCGCTACGCGGTGCTTCGGGCCGAGCCGTCACCACGCTCTCGCTGCGCGCCTCGGCAGCGCTGTCTTGCGGCGACTCGTCCGGCTTGCCGGTCTTCGGCCGTCCGGGCGGCGTGGGCCGCTGCGGCGGGCGGGCCAGCTTCGGCGGCGCCTTCTTGGGCGGCAGGGGCTTGCGTGGCGTCGGCTCCGGCGCGGCCTCGACGATCTCGTCGACCTCGAGCTCCTCGACCTCCTCGGCCTCGAGCTCCTCGACCTCCTCGGCGCGCGGCGCCGGCTTGGCCGCCGACTTCTCGGTGGGGGGCCTGGCCGGAGGCCGGCGCGGCGGCTTGCGGGCGGCCTCGCCGGGCTCGGCCTTCGCGGGCTCGGCCTCGACGGGCTCGCTCTTCGCGGGCTCGCTCTTCGCGGGCTCGCTCTTCGCAGGCTCGCTCTTCTCCGCCTCGCTCGTCGCCGGTTCCGCGGCTGTCTCTGCGGACAGGTCCTCAGAGCCAGGCTTCTTGCCGTCCGGCTTGACCGGCGGCTTGAAGGTCGGCAGCGGCGTCTTCTCGCTGCCGACCTTCGGCAGCGGCGTCTTCTCCGAGAACTTGGTCGGCAGCGGCGACTTGACGGAGCTGTCGCCGTCGTCGCGCCCCACCGGCGCGGCCATGCCGAAGGCCAGGTTCTTGAGGCCGCTGGTCTCGCGCGCGGGCTCCTCGGCCGGAGCGGCCGCGGTCGCGGGCTCCTCGGGCAGAGGCGCCGGGGCGGGCGTCGGCGTGAGGTCGGCCTGTACTTTCGAACCTGTCTCGGTGGACGTGTCCGAAGAGACATCCGGACCCAGGTCGAGGCGGGCCGAGTCGGCCGGCGAGCTCATGCCGGCGCCGCTCTGGCCGGCGACCGGCGGGGCCGCCTCGGCGTCGCCCGCGAGGCGCTCGTGCTTGGTGCCGCGGACCAGCGGCGCCGCCTCGTCGGGCTGGCTGCCGGTGGCGTCGAGCGCGGTCAACACCATCTCGGCCTTGGTGTGGTTGGGCGCCAGCCGCAGCGCCCGCTCGAGGTGGTCGCGGGCGATCTTCAGGTCGCGACCGGCGACCAGCTGGGCCAGGCGGACGTAGGTGTCGGCGGCCTCGGGGTTGCGGCCGAGCGCCTCGAGGATCGACGCCTGCAGCTCGAGCGCCTGGGTGTTGCTGGCGTCGCGGACGAAGATCGAGTCGAGGTGCCCGAGCGCGTGCTCGAACATCTTGTACTTGATGTAGACCCGGACCTCGAGGAGCAGCTTGTCGACGTCGCCGACGTTGTCCTCAGGCTCCTCCGCCGCGCTGGGCGCCAGGTTCGCGCCCACTCCTGCGAAAGGGCGCGAAGGCACGTCCTCGACTTCCACGTCGAGCTCGAGGTCGGTGGCGGTTTGCGCCGCCGCGGCCTCCTCCTCGACGACGTCGATGTCGAGCCCCTCCTCCTCGCGCTCCTTCGGATCGATCGGCAAGGCCGCGATCTCGGCGTCGATGTCGGCGGCGGTCTTCTTGAGCTCCTCGGCGTTCTCGGGCCCGAGAGCGATCGCCTTGCGGAGCACACGGGCAGCCAGGATCTTGGCCTTGCGCCCGCCCTTGCGCTGCTCCTTGGCCAGCTCTTGCAGCACGCTGACCGACTTGTCCTGCTTGCCCAGCGCGACGAACGTGTCGGCCAGCAGCTCCAGGCCCTCGGGGTCGGCGGGGGCCGAGCGCAGCAGCGCGTTGAGCTTCACCAGCGCGCGCCGGTTCTCGTTCTGCGACAGGTAGATCCGCGCCAGCGAGCGCAGGACCGGCAGGTCGTCTTCCTTGTGATAGATGAGCCGCTCGGCGACGCGGATGTAGTCGTCGATCCGGCGGTCGGAGAACAGCTTGTCGGCGGCGAGCCGGAAGTGCTCGACCGCCTGCGGCACCATGCCCTCGCGCGAGTACAGCTCGGCCAGCCGCAACCGCTTGCCGACCGCGCCCGGGTCGAGCTCCGCGACCATGCGGAAGCCCTCGAGGCCCTCGACGATCTGGCCGCTCTGGAAGTACGCCTGGGCGACGAACTCGTAGGTGGCGATGGCGTCCTGGATCCGGCCCAGCTCCTTGTAGAGCGCCGCGACCTTGGCCTGCACGTCGAGCCGGCCCGAGTCGATCTGCAGCACCTGCCGGTAGACCGCGAGCGCCTTCTGGTGCTCGCCGGCGTCGGTGTAGTGCTTGCCGACGAACATGAACCGCTCGCTCGCGCCGGCGGTGTCGCCCATCTGCCGCAGAGCGTCGGCGTAGAGGAGCCATGAGCGAATGTCCGAAGGGTCAGCTTCGACGACCGCCGCGTACTCCTTCGCCGCGCGGTCGTGCTGACCCTTCGCCGCGAACTTCGCAGCCGCTGCCAGTGCCTTGTCGCGGTTGAACGCCACCCTGTCCTTCTTCCTGTCCTTCTCCTTCAGCCTTGCACTTCGGCGTCGGCCTCGGCGCGCACAGCCTCGGGGTCGAGTGACGCCTCGAGGAAGTGGGTATCGTATTTACCACTAATGAACGCCGGTTGCTTGAGAAGCCACCGGTGGAGCGGGATATTGGTCTGGATGCCCTCGATGACGCATTCGCCGAGCGCGCGCTGCATCCGCCGGATCGCCTGCTGGCGGTCGGGGGCGTGGACGATGAGCTTCCCCAGCATCGAGTCGTAGAAGGGCGGAACCGTGATGCCCTGGTACAGGTGGCTGTCGACCCGGACGCCGTAGCCGCCCGGGAAGTGCAGCGCCGAGATCGTCCCCGGCTGAGGGATGAACTTGATCGGGTCCTCGGCGTTGATCCGGCACTCGATGGCGTGACCGCGGGGCCGGAACTCGCGCATCAGGTGGCCGAGCGGCTCGCCCGTGGCCAGCCGGATCTGCTCCTGCACGAGGTCGACGCCGGTGATCATCTCGGTCACGCAGTGCTCGACCTGGACGCGCGTATTCATCTCCATGAAGTAGAACCGGTCGCCGTCGAGCAAGAACTCGATGGTGCCGAGCGAGTGATAGCCGATGGCCTTGGCGGCCGCGACCGCGGCGGCGCACATCTCCCGCCGCAGGGGCTCGCTGAGGACCGAGCAAGGGGCCTCCTCGAGCACCTTCTGGTGGCGCCGCTGGACCGAGCACTCGCGCTCCAGCAGGTGATTCGCGTTGCCGTGCTGGTCGGCGACGACCTGGACCTCGACGTGGCGCGGGCTCTGGACGTAGCGCTCGATGTACATGTCGCCGTTGCCGAACGCCTTGAGCGCCTCGACCTGCGCGGTCTGCAGGGTCTGCGGCAGCAGCTTGATGTCGCGGACGATCTTCATGCCGCGACCGCCGCCGCCCGCCGACGCCTTGAGGATGACCGGCAGGCCGATCCGCTCGGCCTCGGCCACCGCGTGGGCGGCGCTGGTGAGCACGCCCGTGCCCGGCAGCACCGGGACACCGGAACGCTCCATCGTCTGTCGCGCCGTGACCTTGTCGCCCATGACGCGCATGTGCATCGGGTCCGGGCCGATGAACGTCAGCTTGCACTTCTGGACGATCTCGGCGAACTCGGCCCGCTCCGACAGGAAGCCGTAGCCGGGGTGGACGGCGTCGGCCCCGGTCAGCTCGGCGGCGGCGATGATGTTCTTGATGTTGAGGTAGCTCTGCGTCGACGGCCCGGGGCCGATGCAGACCGCCTCGTCGGCGAACCGCACGTGCAGGGCGTGCTCGTCGACGGTCGAGTAGACCGCGACGGTGCGGATCCCCAGCTCGCGGCAGGCCCGGATCACGCGCAGGGCGATCTCACCCCGGTTGGCGACCAGGACCTTGCGGATCTCTCTCAGCGGCGGCGGTGTGGGCCGCGGCGCGGTGGGATGAGGCGTCTTCGTCGGCATCAGAGCTTGCGGACCCGGAACAGCTTGGCCCCGTATTCGACCGGCTTGGCGTTGTCGAGCAAGATCTCCTCGATCACGCACGGGAACTCGGCCTCGAGCTCGTTGAACAACTTCATCGCTTCGACGATGCAGAGGGTCTGGCCGCGCTGCACTGTGGTGCCGACCTCGACGAACGAGGGCGTGTCCGGACCCGCCGAGCGGTAGAACGTGCCGACGAACGGCGATGTGATGAAGGTACCGGCGGCAGGCACGGTCGCGGGCGCAGCCGGCGCCGCAGCCGCGACTGCCGGCGCTGCGGCTGGCGGCGCCTCGTAGACGACCGGGCGAGCGGCCACCGGCGCGGCCTCGATGCCGGTGTTCCGGCGCAGCAGCACCCGGTGCTCCCCGCTCTCGATCTCGATCTCGTCGAGGTCGTTCTGGCGCAGCACCTTGGCCAGTTCGCGGACATACCGCAGGTCCGGCAGCGAATCAGGCCGTGGAGACGAATCCCGAGGTTCGGACGACATGCACTCTCCGTCAGGGTCGAAGGGTCCCGGGCGCGTCGGTCACGACGGGCGGGCCGTGTGCTCGGCTACGAGGTAGCGCAGAGCGAGGTGATACGAGGCAGTGCCGAGGCCCATGATGACGCCGACACATGCTACGCCAGACATTGATACCTGGCGCAAGCTTTCGCGGCGGTAGAGGTTGCTGAGGTGGACCTCGACCGCCGGCACGGGCACCGCACGCAGTGCGTCCTGGATCGCCACGCTGGTGTGCGTGTAGGCGCCCGGGTTGATGATGAGGCCGTCGGCGGTGCCGTGCGCAGCGTGGATCCAGTCGAGGATCACGCCCTCGTGATTGCTCTGCCGACAGGTCAGCTCGGCCCCGAGTTCACCCGCCAGCGCGTGGAGCGATTCGTCGAGCTGGGCCAGCGTCTGCGCGCCGTAGATGCCCGGCTCGCGCTGGCCCAGCAGGTTGAGGTTGGGCCCGTGAATCACGAGCACCCGCGGCGCCGCCGACATCCGCAGCCTACAGACTGGCGAGCAGGTCCGGCGCCGCGCTCTTCAGCACCCAGCGCCCCTTGCCGAAGCTCCCCGAGTCCTCCAGCAGCACGATCGTGAAGAACTCTTCCGACAGGCAGCGCACCAGCAGGGTGCCGCGCTCCGCCTTGATCGTGATGTCGGTCAGCGCGCCCAGGTCGAGCGCCTTCGTGGCCTTGAGCAGCTCGACGAACCGGAACGAGAACTCGGTCGCGATGCCCTCGATGTCAGCCCCGCTACCGCCGTCGTACTGCTCGACGGCGATGCCATCAAAGCCCATCAGAATGGCGCCCTTGGCGCCTGGGATCTTGTCGACGATGGATTTGAGGGTGTCTTTCATGGTTGGCGCAGTCCTCGCGCGGGCCGCCAGGTTGGCAGAGCAAATCGGTTCTGGCAAGCCTCAACTCGGCCGCAACGCGGCTTTCACACTCGCTTCGGCGGCCCTGCGCTCACTCCGCGGGCAATTGCGCCCGCTGCCGCAGCAGCCCCAGGATCTCGCGCGGCGTCAGCGGCAGCACCAGCGGCTCGCCCACCCGCGCCAACGCCACGTAACTCACGGTCCCGCCGACGCGCTTCTTGTCGACCGCCAGGGCGCGCTCGACGGCCGCGCCGCGATCCCCGGCCAACCACACGTCGAGATCTTGCGGCAACCGCAAGCGAGCCAGCGCCTGGGTGACCATCGGCTCGAGCCCCGGCTCGGCGACCCCCTTGAGCTCCGACACCCGCGCCGCCGCCCGCAACCCGAGCGCGACCGCGTCGCCGTGCGGCACCTCGTAGTTCGACGCCGCCTCGATCGCGTGCGCCATCGTGTGCCCGAGGTTGAGCAGCACCCGCCCCTTGCCCGCCTCGCCCTGCTCCCACGGGTCGCGCCCGATGCAGGCCGCCTTGAGCCCGACCGAGGTCGCCACCAGCGGGGTGATGACGTCGACGTCGCGGGCGTAGATCGCGTCGGCCCGACCGAGCAGCTGCTCGAGGTGGTCGCCCGAGAACAGCAGGGCGTGCTTGAGCATCTCGGCCAGACCCTGCGCCAGCTCGCGGTCGGGCAACGAGCTCAAGACCTCGGGGTCGATGGCGACGAACAGCGGGAAGTGGAACACCCCGATCATGTTCTTGGCGCCGGGGAGGTCGACCGCGACCTTGCCCCCGACCGAGGCGTCGACCTGCGCCAGCAGGGAGGTCGGCACCTGCACGATCGGGATCCCGCGCATGAAGAGCGCCGCGGCCAGACCCGAGAGGTCGCCGATGACGCCGCCGCCGAGCGCCACCACGGCGTCCCGCCGGCTCAGACCACCCGAGATCATCTGCTCGAGCACCCCGAGCAGCGACGGCATGTTCTTGTGCATCTCGCCCGCAGGAACGACGATCGGCACGACCTGGAAGCCGTGCGCCTCGAGGGCCGCGCGAGCGGCCGCGCCGTGCAGCCGCGCCACGTTGGCGTCGGTGATGAGCGCGATCGAATTTGCCCCGCCGAGCCGCTGCCGCAGCTCCGTGCCGATCCGCGACAACATGCCGCGACCGATCAGCACCGGATAACTGCGACTCTCGGCCGGTACGTGGACGTCGAGCACCAGGGGCCGAGGGCGCTTGCGTTGGCTGGATGACCCGCTGTCTTGCATGCAGGACCTCAGTGGATGCGGAGGCTGGTGGCCAGCGCCGTCAGCAACCGGTGCGCCACATCTTGCGGCGGTCCGTTGCCGTCGACAACTCCGTCCGCTTCCTCATACGCCGACCTCCGATTGTCAAGAAGTTCGGCGACGCGCGCCGCGACCGCGCCCGCGTCCGACCCGAGCAAGGGGCGCCCGCCGATCGCAGTCGCGCTCAAACGGCGTGCCAGCTCGGCCGGCGGTACGTCGAGGAAGTACACGAGTCCGGCCGCGCGCATGGCCGCGCGGTTGGCCGGATCGACGACGAGCCCGCCGCCCGCGGCGACCACGACGGTGCGCGCACGAAAGCCGGGCTCGGCCACGAGGAGCTGCAGGGCGGTCTTCTCGCAGCTGCGAAAGTGCGACTCGCCGCGGGCGAACAGCGCGGGGATCGCCGCGCCGAAGATCCGCTCGATGCGACGGTCGAGGTCGATGAACGGCGCGCCCCACATGGCGGCCAGGATCGGGCCGACCGTCGACTTGCCGGCGCCCATCATCCCGGTGAGGAAGAGCGGTCGTTGCGGATCGTCTGCACGGAGTGAAGTCATGGCGGTGAGAGAGCTCATCAGCGTGTCGCAGGGGCTTCGACCGGCGCCGTCGGTCGCGCGGGCGGCTCGGCGAGCTCGGCGCGGACCCGCAGCGCGCCGGCGCGGAAGGAGATCTCCAGAGTGTCGTGCGCGTCGGGCCAGCGCAGTACGAGCTCGTCGATCACGACGGTCTCCGGCAACGCGGCCAGCTCGGCGACGAAGGCGACCAGCGCCGCCCAGCTGCCGCGCGCGTCGAGCCGCACCGGCGAGCGCACGCCCCACTCGCCGGCCGGCTCGTCGGGCAACGGCTGCCAGCGATCGATCTCGAGGCCCGACGCGCGCGCCAGCTCGGGGACGATGAACAACAAGTCGGCCCGGTCGCCCGCGGCGCCGGGGGTCGCCCCCAGCGCCCCGGCCAGCGCCTCCTCCTCGCGCGCCAGCGCCTCGGCGAAGGTCCGCTGCTCGTCCAGCTCCTGCGCGACCTGTCGCTGCCGCGCCTCGGCGGCCGCGAGCTCGTTGCTGGCCGCGAGCAGGTCGGCGCGCGCCGGCACCCAGAACACCACGTAGCCGACGATCGCAGTGACGCTGGCTCCGAGCACCCAGATCAGCAGCGTCTGCAAGACGGACAGGCGCGTGAGGCTCTCGGGCGACAGCACTGGACGTCTCACTCACTCGCTCGCCGCGGCCTCGAGGTCGAGGCGGAAGCGCAGGCCGTCGTCGGGAGCGCGGGCATATTCTGGCCCATAGGACAGGTGGAACTTCGCCTCGCGGCGGACGCGGGCGACCAAGTCGGTGAGCGCGGCGACGTCGCGGGCGAGGCCCTCGACCCGCCAGACGCCGAGCACGGCGGCGTGGGCCTCGAGCGGCCGCAGCGCCGCGTCCTGCCGCTCGAACAGCGCGGCGAGTTCGGCGAGCGCGGCCGCGGGGGCGCCGCGGGCCTCCTGCAGCCGCGCCAGCGCTTCCTGGCGGATCCGCAGCACCCGCTGGCGCTCGGCCAGGGCCGGGTTGTCGCGCTTCTTCTCGAGCCGCCGGGTCGCCGCCGTCACCTCGGCCGCGCTCGCCCGCAGCTCGGCCGCTCGCGCGCCGTGGCTGGCGATCCACGCGTAGCCGGTGCCGATCACCGCGGCCCAGCCGAGCAGCATCGCGCCGGCGAGCACCGTTCCGCTGCGCAGCCGCAGGCGTCGCCGCCGCTGGGCCCTGGGCAGGAGGTTGATGCGGATCAAGGCGAGTCGTCCTCCCGCCGCAGCGCCAGCCCGAACGCCAGCGCCGCCGCCGCGCCCTCGGCCTCCAGGGCCGCCGCGTCGACGCCGGCGTCGATCGCCAGGCGGGCGAACGGCTCGACCCGCTGCGCCGCGGCCCCGAGGCGCTCGGCCAGCGCCGCCGCGAGGGTCGGGGTCGTCGCGGCGCCGCCGGCCAGGTAGATGCGCGCGAGCGGCTCGGCGACCGTCGAGTCGAGGAAGAACGCGAGCGAGCGTTGGACCTCGCCGGCGATCGACCGCGACACCGGCGCGAGCACGTCGGCGAGGCGGGCCGCGACCTCGGGCTCGACGCCGGCGCGCCGCTTGAGCGCCTCGGCCTCGCTCGCGCTCGCGCCGGTGGCTTGCTGGATCGCCGCGTCGTAGTCGCGCCCGCCGGCGCCGAAGTCGCGCCCGTACGCCGGCACCCCGTCGGCGATGATCGTGATCGTCGACGTCGACGCGCCGACCGCCAGCACCGCCGCCGTCTCGCCGCCGACCAGGCCGTGGGCCGCCTCGACGCAGTTGTGCAGCGCGAACGCGGCGGCATCGACGACCACCGGCCGCAGCCCGCAGTCCTGGGCGACGCGCAGGCGCTGGCGAACGATGTCGTGCTTGGCCGCCACGAGCAGCACCTCGATCTCGCCCGTGGCCGGGTTCTCGCGCAAGATCGTGTGGTCGACCAGCACCTCGCCGCGCTGCTGCGGCGCGACGATCTGGTCGGCCTCCCACGCGATCTGGGCCACCAGCGCCTCGGGCCGCAGCTGCGGCACCGCGAAGCGCTTGATGATGACGCCGTTCCCCGCGACCGCGAGGGCGACGTCGCGGCCGAGCGGTCGCACGCGCGCGAGCACGCGCCGGACCGCGGCGACGGTCGCGTCGTGGTCGACGACCTGGCCGTCCTCGATGCAACCTGGGGCCAGAGGCTCGACGCCGAAGCGAGCGACCCGCAGACCGGAGCGGGCCTGTCGCAGCTGGACGAGGCGGACCGCCGAGGTGCCGAGGTCGAGGCCGAAGCAGCGCCTGGTCATGCGTTTAGCGCCGCCTCGCGTGCGGCGGGCCGCGACGTCGGCTCGCGGAGTGATGGGACGACCGTGGCGAGACGCGGCCGCGGAGGCGGCTCAGCCCTGGTCGATGTCGGGGCCGAACACTTGCTCGCGCGCCGAGGGGCTGAGCCCGAGCGCCTCGAGGATCTTGCGTTTGGTATCCATGCGGCATGGACATCCCGACTCCACGCGGTCGATGGTTAGCGGGCTGACGCCGGCACGTCGCGCGAGCTCGGCCTTGCTCATCATGGCGGCCTGGCGCAGCTTGCGGACGTTGTTGGGCTGCACGCCGCCCTTGGCCTTCGCGTTCGCGGCCCCGGTCTCGCCGGCGGGGGCGGCCTTGCGGGCTCGCTTCGGCGCCGGCGCCTCGACGGTGTTCGCGGCCGCGGGCTCGCCGACTTCTTCGCCTTCGTCTTCGTCGCGGTCGCGCGGCGTCGCGTCGGCGCGGGGGTACAGCTCGGCCGTGTCCGCGGGAGCGGCTTGCTGCGGCGGCGGAGCTTGAAGCTCCTGCTTCGGGGTCGCGGTCATGGGGCTGGCCGGTCGGGCTACGCTTTCCTACACATTGTCAGCCCCGGCAAGGGGTTCGTCAACGTGGCTCGAACGTCTCAGTGATACGTAAGTGAATGTTAGTGATAGGGATTTGATAGGTCTTTGTAGCGATCCGAGCGACGCCCATCACCGCCCCTCCGAGCTAGGTGAAAACGCCTCTGAAGGGTGCTGCGGGGCCACAGGTTGCGATCCACGGTGCATGTGCGATTCTGCCCACCTGCGCATCCTCCGCCCGCGCGTCCACGCACATATGGGCTTCGGGCAGATCTCCCTGGGTCGCGCCGGCCAATGCCGAGGCCGCCCGCCGAGGCGCCGCGATGCGCGCGGGTGATACGCTCCCGGCGCCGTGACCACCGCAGACTTGATCCTCGCCATCGACCAGGGGACCACCGGCAGCACCTGCTTGCTCGTCGACCCGCAGCTCCGCGTGCTGGCGCGCGCGACTCGGGAGTTCCCACAGCACTTTCCGCAGCCGGGGTGGGTCGAGCACGACCCTGATGAGCTGTACGCCTCGGTGCTCGCGGCCGTCGCCGAGGTGCTGCAGACGAGCGGCGTGGCGCCGGCGCGGATCGCCGCCATCGGCATCACCAACCAGCGCGAGACCAGCCTCGTATGGAGTCGTCGCGACGGGCGCCCGCTGCACCGCGCGCTCGTGTGGCAGGACCGGCGGACCGCCGACACCTGCGAGTCGCTCCGCGCCGCCGGCCACGAGGACCTCATCCGCGCGCGCACCGGCCTGCTGCTCGACCCCTACTTCGCGGCGACCAAGCTGGCCTGGGTCCTCGACCACGTGCCCGGCGCCCGCGCGCGCGCCGAGGCCGGCGAGCTTCAGGCCGGCACCGTCGACACCTACCTCGTATGGCGACTGACCGCCGGCGCGGCGCACGTGTCGGAGCCGAGCAACGCCTCGCGCACGCTGTTGTGGCCGCTCAAGGGCGGCGGCTGGGACGACGAGCTGTGCGCCATCCTGCGGGTGCCGCCGGCGATCTTGCCGCGCGTCCTCCCGTGCACCGCCCGCTTCGGTGAGACCCGCGGCGTGCCCGGCCTGCCCGACGGCATCCCGATCCACGGCATCGCCGGCGACCAGCAGTCGGCGCTGTTCGGCCAGGCCTGCTTCGAGCCCGGCGAGGCCAAGTGCACCTACGGCACCGGCGCCTTCGCCATGCTCAACACCGGCGCCACCCCGGTCGCCTCGCGCCACGGCCTCCTCACCACGGTCGGCTGGCAGATCGGCGAGCGCACCACCTACTGCCTCGAGGGCAGCGCCTTCATGGCCGGCGCGGTCGTGCAGTGGCTCCGCGACGGCCTCGGCTTCGTCGTCAAGGCCAGCGAGATCGAGGCGCTCGCGGCCAGCGTGCCGGACAGCGGCGGCGTCGTCCTCGTGCCTGCGCACGCGGGCCTCGGCGCGCCCTACTGGCGACCGCACGCGCGCGGCCTGATCAGCGGGATCACCCGCGGCACCACCCGCGCGCACATCGCTCGCGCCGCGCTCGAGGGCATCGCCTTGCAGATCGCCGACCTCCTCCGCGCCATGAGCGCCGACATCGGCGCCCCGCTCAAGGCGCTCAAGGTCGACGGCGGCGCCGCGGCCAACGACCTCCTCATGCAGCTGCAGGCCGACCTCCTCGGCGTCCCGATCGCCCGGCCCACCATGCTCGAGGCCACCGCCCTCGGCGCCGTCTTCCTCGCCGGCCTCGGCGCCGGCGTCTGGTCCGACACCACCGCCCTCGCCGCCGCCTGGCAGCAGGACCGCGCCTTCACCCCGAACCCGCCGACCACCGCCCTCGCGACCCTGCGCAGCAACTGGGAGCGCGCCGTCGCCCTGGCTTGAGGGACATGTCTTGAGCGACATATGACCCGCGTGACTCGCTGCGCCCGGACCTGGTGATCGTCGGTCGACGCCGCCCGCGCGCTGCCGGTTACGCGGTGTTCGGAGGGGCAGAGAGTGGCCGGGTCACACGGCAGTGACTCCCGCGACCGGCGCGACTCGAGGCCTCGCCCCTGACGGCTCGTTCAAGTCCCCGGGGCCGGTCGCGGCGGGCCGTCGCGGCGCGTCAGCGAACGCGGAGCTCGAAGCCGATCTCGCGCAGCTTCTCGGCCTCCTCCACCAGGTCGGCGAAGGTCAGCGGGTGGGCCTCGATCCAGTCGGGGAGGAACCCGAGCTCGAGCGAGCCGCGGCGGGCCGTCGCGGTGAACGGCGGCAGCGGCGTGGGGCTACGGCTGCGGGCCAGGCGGAGCGCGACCCGCAGGCAGATCGTCAGCGACTTGGCGAGCTCGGCCTCGCTGTTGGGCAGGCCGGCGAACACCTCGCGCGCGAGGCGCTTGCGCTGACCGAGCAGCATCGCCGCCAGCAGCTCCTGGTCGGCCCGCGAGAACCCCGGCATGTCGGAGTTGGCGACCAGGTACGCGCTGTGCTTGTGGTAGCCGGAGAACGCGACCGACAGCCCGATCTCGTGCAGGCGCGCGGCCCAGCCGACCAGCTGTTGTCCGAGCGCCGGGTCGAGGCCCCACGCGTCGCGCACCTGGTCGAAGCAGTGCAGCGCCAGGCGCTCGACGCGGCCGGCCTGGGCCATGTCGACGTTGTAGCGCTGACACAGCTGGCGGATCGTCTGGTCGCGCACGTCCTCGTGGCGGATCCGGCCCAGCAGGTCGTACAGCAGCCCCTCGCGCATCGACCCGGTCGAGATCGCCATGTGCTCGATCTGCAGCGCCTCGAACAGCGCCAGCAGGATCGCCACTCCGCCCGGCAGCACCGGCACGCGGTCGGCCTGCACCCCCGACAGGCCGGCCGCCTTGTTCGTGCTGCCGGCCGCGATCAACGCCTTCTTGAGCTGGCGCAGCCCGGCCGCCGTGATCCCGCGGTCGCTCCAGCCGTTGGCGCGCAGGATCGCGTCGACCGCCGTGATCGTGCCCGACGAGCCGACGCAGTTGGCCCAGTTGGCCTCGAGGTAGTGGCGCTCGATCGGCTCGAGCTTGAGGCGGGCGGCGATCTCGGCCCGGCGGAAGTCCTCCGCGCGGATCTTGCCGTCGACGAAGAAGCGCAGGCTGTAGCCGACGCAGCCCATGCCGAGGCTGTCCATGCGGATCGGCTCGAAGCGCTCGCCGACGATCAGCTCCGTGCTGCCGCCGCCGATGTCGATCACCAGGCGGCGGCCGCGGTCGTCGGCGAGCGTATGGGACACGCCGAGGTAGATCAGGCGCGCCTCCTCGCTGCCGGCGATGATCTCGATGGGGTGTCCGAGCGCCGCCTGGGCGCCGGCCAGGAACGCCCTCGCGTTGCCGGCCTGGCGCATAGCGCTGGTGCCCACCGCGCGCACGCGGCCCTCGGGGAATTCGCGCAAGCGCTGGCCGAAGCGCTCGAGGCAGGCGAGCGCGCGCTCCTGCACCTTGTCGGTCAGCTCGTGGTGTTCGTCGAGCCCGGCCGCCAGGGCCACGCGCTCGCGCAGGCGGTCGACGATGTGGAAGTGGGTGTCGTCGACGACCCGGCCGACCACCATGTGAAAGCTGTTCGAGCCGAGGTCGACCGCGGCGACGCTGTCGGAATCAATGACCGGCGGAGTCGGCTCGCCCATCGCGGTGCGCGACCATACGGCCGCGCATGCCGCCGCGCAAGCGCGCCCCGCGTCCGCGAGAACACCGCAGCGCGATCATCGGGAGATTCGGCTGCGATCGACGAAGCCGCCTGCGACCGCGACGCGGCGCGAGATGCGAGCGGCCGGGCGAGGCGGCAAACTTCTTGGGCCTCCGCGCTTCGCGCCATCAGGCCACGTGGGCGCTCAATCAGCCTCGCCGAGCACGACCTCGCCCGGGTTCGGCTCCTGGCCGTCGCCGGCGGCCTCCGCCTCGGCGGATGCGCCGGCAGCGGACTCGGCCGCGCCGTCGGGCACTTCGGGCGTCGGCGGCAGCTCGGCGGCTGGCCCGATGGCCAGGTCGAGGTCGGCGTCGGGGGCAGCGAACTTGCGCCACGACAGCTCGAGCGCCAGCCTTTGCCGCTTGCCCTTCTCGGACGCCGCGAGCGAGAAGCCGATGACCCCGCGGGGCCCGAGGATCACCTGGTCGGCGCCGCGATGGACGCGGACAGTCCCGGACTTGAGCGCCGTCACCAGCTGTTCGAGGTAGGCGATCACGTGGGGCACCTCGACCGCGCCCTCGATCTTCAATTCTTGGCGTGAGCTCTTCATCTCCGGGCTCCTCCCACGAGGGGGACGGGAGGTCACCTTGCCACGGCCGATTTGTCGCAGCAAGGCGCCGGCTGTCGGGCCGACCGCGGCGGCCGAAAGCGGCATGATCCGGCCGGCGTCTTGTGCGAAGCTCGCGCCATGGCTGGCTCCCCCGACCGCTCCGCCTCTCCCGATCGCTCCGCGAGCGACCTCGACGTCCTCCGCCGCAGTCACCGCGGCAAGTTCGTCGCCCTCGCCGCCCTGCTCGCCGCCGCCGGTGGGCTCGTGTGGTGGAACAACCGCCCCGGGCCGATCGGCAACGACGAGCAGGCCGAGCGCGTCCTCGTCGTCCCGGCCGCCAACTGGCGCTACAAGCCGTACCTCGAGAAGTGGGGCTTCGTCGCCCAGGAGGGCCGGCTCAAGACCATGGTCGACGAGCTCAAGGAGAAGGTCCCCGAGGCGACCGAGGACGGGCCGGCGGCCGTGCTCAAGCTGGCCGACTGGGCCGGCTTCGCCTTCGTCGCCTTCGAGGACCCGGCCTCGCTCGACTTCAGCGGCCTCGACATCGAGGGCGGCGTCCCGACCTTCGCCAAGCACCACCGCTTCGCCGTCGTCAGCGCCGGCGACTACGCCTTCCCGCACAAGCTGACCGTCAACGCCGAGCCCTCGGAGTTCATGAACGGCCCCGAGCTCGACCTCCTGAGCGCCCTGTTCGCCCAGGAGCCGCTCGCCAGCACCTTGCGCGACGACCCCAAGAACGGCCCCGAGGTCATCGTCCTGCGCACCAAGGTCCAGGAGGGCATCGACGCCGTCGACGCCATCACCGCCGCCGAGGCCACGGTCGCCAAGATCGCCGACAAGGCGCGCGTCCTGCTCGTCGACAAGGAGCAGGGCGAGCCCAAGCCCACCCTCCTCGGCGGCGTGCAGGAGAGCGTCCACCCGATCGCCCTCGCCGACGGTGGCACCCTCCTGCTCACGCGCAAGGCCAACTTCTCGAGCAGCACCGGCTTCAACGCCGACCTCGACCTCTCCAGCACCTGGCGCTTCTTCTACGTCCCCGCCGGCGCCGACCCGATCTCCGGCCGCGTCCCCTGCACCGGCCTGCTCGAGGGCAGCCTCGAGGAGAGCGGCCGCGCCCCGCTGTTCCGCAACTCGCCGCAGGGCGACGCCCTCCTCATCCACGAGGGCGGCCGCTCGCGCCTGTTCAAGCTCGAGGCCGGCGGCTGCAACTTCGCCGCGCTGGGCGAGATCGCCATCCCCATCGCCCGCGGCGACGACCCGGGCGAGCCGCACCGCAGCGGCCGGGTCGCGCGGGTCCACAACGACAACGGCGAGGGCGCCGTCTCGCTCGTCAAGCCGGGAGACGAGGTCGCCACCGACCTCGTGCGCACCAGCAAGCTCTCCTTCTCCTTGCCGGTCTGGCTCGACGACCAGATCCTCGTCGGCGCCGGCAGCGACACCGTCGCCGACAGCACGGGCACCTACCGGGCCGCCCTCTACTTCTTCGGCGCCGACAAGCCGGACAGCGCGCTGCGCCTCGACGCCCAGAACTTCGACGCCGCCGAGCAGCTGCAGGGGGTCGCCTGGGCCCCGCCGGGCCCGCAGGGCGCGCGCCTGCTCGTGCGCGCCTGGAACCCCGAGCGCGGCGTGCAGCTGTTCCGCGTCGACGCGCCCGCGCCCGCCGCCAAGCTGTTCGCCGACGCCCTCGCCGAGGCCGACAAGGCCCCGCTCCCGCCCGAGGTGCGCGACGGCATGGAGCCGCGGATCGTCCCGCTCGACACCCGCGGCTGGACCTTCACCGCCATCGTCAGCGAGTTCAACACGTATGATCCGGTCGCCTCGGCCGACGGCAACCTGGTCGCCTTCGGCAGCGACAGCGAGATCCACGTCGTCCCGCTCGCCGGCGGCCAGGTGCGCACCCTGACCCGCAACGAGCTCGAGGACCACACCCCCATGTTCAGCGCCGACGGCAAGACCTTGGTGTTCCGCACCCGCTTCCCGATCGAGAAGACCAACTGGACCCTGACCACCGGCCGCAGCGTCCCCACCGGCGGGTGATCCGGCTCGTCAGAAAAGACATGCGCGAAGGACATGTCCCTTCGCGCATGTTCTTTTAAACACGGGCTCGAACCCGCCCGGCCGCGACAGCGGGTTCCCAACGAGCTGCTTGCGAACCGGCCCCTCGACCCGCTTGCGAGCCGGACTGTGCGACTCGCTTGCGAGCCAAACCCTGCGACCCGCTTGCGAGCCGGCTGTGCGACTCGCTTGCGAGCCGGGCTGTGCCACTCGCTTGCGCCCGGAGCGTGCGACTCGCTTGCGAGCCGGGCTGTGCCACTC
Organism: Nannocystis punicea; assembly: GCF_026965555.1. GTDB lineage: Bacteria > Myxococcota_A > Polyangia > Nannocystales > Nannocystaceae > Nannocystis > Nannocystis punicea. The sequence goes on from NZ_CP114040.1 coordinate 11,281,066, forward strand.
GCTTGCGCCCGGACTGTGCAACCTCGCTTGCGCCGGACTGTGAGACTCGCTTGCGCCTGGAGCGTGCGACTCGGGCTGTGCGACCTCGCTTGCGCCCGGACTGTGCGACTGGCTTGCGAGCCGGGCTGTGCGACCTGCTCGCGAGCAAGACCTTGCGACCGGCTCGCAAGCCGACCTGCGACCTGTTCGCGTGCCGGGCCCCGCCATCTGTTTAGAGCCGGACCTGCGACCTGCCTGCGAATGCGACCTGCTTGCGAGTCGCACCTGCGAGCTACTGCACGCCCGTCTGTGCGACCCTGCTTGCGAGCATGGTCGGCGCCCTCGGCCTGTGCGAGCATCGCCGTGATGCTCGCTCGCCGGCTCCTCCTCGCGTCCATCATCCTCTGTGCCTGCGACTCCCGGCCCGCGGACGTCCGCGGCACCCTCGGCAACGCCGTCCAGGTCGACCTCCGGCTCAACGGCCTGAGCGAGGAGCTGGCCCGGATCCAAAGCCTGGGCGGCCTCCCGATCCGCCTCGAGGGCGCGGCCCAGGCCGACGCCGACGTCCACACCGACCTGACCGTCGGCGCCAACCAGGCCCTCGTCGTCATCCCCTCGCGCGGCGATCCGATCACCTACCAGGGGGCACCGCTGCGCGCCGAGTACTACCACCACGGCCGCCTCCTCACCGTCTACCAGGGCACCGGCGACGTCCTCGTGATCCACAGCTTCGTCGAACCGGTCCGCTGGTACACAGTCCTCCGCAACTCCCTGTGAGCCGGCCAGCTGCTCGCCCGGAGCCGCAAGCTGTCCTTTTGGACAGATAACCCAGGCGCGCCGAGCTCGCTCGCCCGGCACCCCGCTCCAACGACCTGGCCCCGCGCCGCGAGCTCGCACTCTCGGCACGCGTCCCGGCGCTACTCCGTCTCGGCGCGCGGCGGCGCCGAGAACCCTTCCCCCCTTTTAAAGGGTTTGCCGGCGGCGAAGGCCTGGGCTGGCATGCGCTTGGCCCCGGCGGCCTGGACCTCGGCGATCCGCACCACCCCTTCGCCGCAGGCCACGTGCAAGCCGGCGCGGTCGACCGCCAGCACCTCGCCGGGCCTCGCGCCGTCCGGCCGGGCCAGCGACGACGGCCCTGCCCGGTAGAGTTTAATAAAAAGTCCCTCGCGCCCGGTGACCGCGGCCGGCCACGGGTCCATCCCGCGCACGTGGTCGATGACATGTCCCGAAGACCATGTCCAATCGACCACCCCTTCTTCCTTGCGCAGCATCGGCGCCAGCGTCGCCAGCGACGGGTCTTGCGGCGTCGGCGGCGGCACCTCCGGGAACTCGCCGAGGAAGGCCGCCAGCAGGTCGCCACCGAGCGTCGCCAGGCGGAGGAACAGCTCGCCGCTCGTCTCCTCCGGCTCGATCGGCGTCCGCGCCTCGCGGAACACCGGCCCGGTGTCGAGCCCCTCCTCCATCTGCATGATGGCGACCCCGGTCTCGCGATCGCCGGCCAGCACCGCGCGCTGGATCGGCGCTGCCCCGCGCCAGCGCGGCAGCAGCGACGCGTGGACGTTGATGCAGCCGTGGCGCGGCACCTCGAGGATCGGCCGCGGCAAGATCCGCCCGTACGCAGTCACCACGATCACGTCCGGTTCCAGCGCCTGCAGCTGCGCCGCCAGGGTGCCGTCGCGGACCTTCACCGGCTGGCTGACCGGCACCCCGAGCCGCTGCGCCGCCTCCTTGACCGCTGGCGGCAGCAGCTTGCGGCCGCGCCCCGCCGGCTTGTCCGGCTGCGTCACCGCCAGCACCAGCTCGCACGTGCGAGCGACCGCCTCGAGGCTCGGCACCGCAAAGTCCGGCGAGCCCATGAACACCGCACGAAGCCGCGAAGATCCGCTCACGACGCCCCGATCTGCGCCAGATAGGCGCTGTGTAGCGCGTCGTCGGAGAGCACGTCGCGCGCCTCGTCGAGGGCCGCCAGCAGCTCCTCGATCTCCTCTGCCAACTCGACCCGACTATCGGGCTCGAGGCTCTCGCAGAACGTCGCCGTCAGGTCGGCGTGGGCGCGCAGCACCTCGGCCCGCGACGCCTCGCGCGACAGACCGAGCAGCGCGAAGTAGTCGCTCTCGCGCGCCAGTCGCAGGCGCTCGCGCACGCGCTGACGGTCGAGCGCGGTCAAGGTCGCCGCCGGGTCGTCGATCTCCGGCGCCAGGTGCCCGAGCAGCTCGAGCACGTACACCACCCCGCGAATCACTGCCTCATCGGCGACCGCGGCCGCGACGAGCTCGCCGACGCGGGTCTGCCCGTCGAAGCGCTCGGTCACGGCCATCACTGCCGGCCAGCGCAGCTCCGCCGCCAGCGCCTCCGGCCCCGCGAACGCCAGCCGCGGCTTGCGCTCGTCGTCGACCGCCACGCGCAGCTGCGACAGCGTCGTTCCGCGCTGGACCCCGCCGGCGATCATCGCCGCCAGGGGCACGCCGAGCTCGACCGCGACCGTCGGCGTCTCCCCCGGGTAGAGGCCCCAGGCCAGGGTCCCGCTCTCGGCGATCCGCTCGACGATCCGCCGCACCGGCTCGCGCAGCGCCTCGCGCATCTCCTGCGGTTTGATCAATCCCGACTGCGCGAGTCGTTCGACGTCGCGCCGCGGCTCGCCGGTCCCCCAGCGCGCGGCCAGCTCGAGGTGCGTCGGGCTCAACAGCCCGCGCGCGGCCAGACGACCGAGCACGGACTCGCTGCCGGCCGCGCTCGCGCCTCCGATCACCTGTCCCTCCGACCACCACAGCCGCCGCTCCGGCGCGCCGCTCGCGGCCACCCGCAGGCCGCCCGTGAACCGCTCGCGTCGCAGCTCCGCCAGCAGCGCCGGCGCGTCGGACTCGCCGCGGGCCTGGGCCCCGGCGAGCGGCGCCTCGGCCTCGACTGTCCCCGGGGACAGCCGAGGTTCCTGTCCAGCGACCCGCGCGGGCCCGCCCGGCGCCCGCGACGCTCCCGGCGAACCTGTCCCATGGGCCAGCTCCTCGGTCGCCTCCCGTCCGCCGTGCCGGCCCGGCACCTCGCCGGGCGTCAGCTCCGCGCCCCGAAGGACATGTCCCCGAGGCCATGTCTCTCCCGCCTCGGCGCGCACTGGCACGTCGCGCTCCCGGGCGCGCTCGGGCGGTCGCCGCGACCAGTGGCGGGCGGGCAACACCAGCGTCGTCTCGTCCGCTGCGCGTCCACCCGCCTCGGCGCCCTCGCCCTGGAGGTCCTCGCCCGCCGGAGGCGCACCTGTCCCTCGAGCCGGAAGGTCGCCCTCCTCCGCCCGCGACCGACCCGCGGAGGCCACGCCTGTCCCTCGCGGCAACGCATCGTCCGGACCCACGAACCGGCCCGCCCGTCCCGCGCTCGTCCCGCGACGCTCGTCCTCGTCGACGTGCTCCGCGAACCGGCCGGCCCGTCTCGCGGCGCCCGGGTCCTCGCGCGACGGAGTCACACCTGCCCCTTGAGCCAGCCGCTCGTCCCCCGCGCGCGACCTGCCCACCCGTGGCCCACCTGTCCCTCGAGACAGCTCATCATTCGGCCCCGCGAACCGGCCTGCCCGTCCTGCGCCGAGGTCCTCGCCCGACGGAGTCCCGCCTGACCCTTGGGCCAGCCGCTCGTCCTCCGCTCGCGACTTGCCCGCTCGGGTCGCGACTGTCCCTCGAGACAGCTCATCTTCCGGCCCCACGAGCCGGCCCGCCTGTCCCGCGCTCGTCCCGCGGGGCTCGTCCTCGTCGACACGCCCCGCGAACCGCCCCGCAGCGCCCCGAGGAGCGCCCTGGGCCTCCACTTTGAATCGACCCGGTCGCACCAGCCCGACCTCGAACCGTCCCGCGCGCGCCGGGCTCGCCTCCCGCGGCCCGACCCGCTCCGCGTCGGTGGCAGCGGACTCCCCCACGTCCTCCGCCGCGAGCCGCTCCGTACCTGTCCCCCGAGACAGACCCTTGTCCTCGCCCCCCGCGAACCGGCCCGGCCCCGTCTCTCGAGACGACCCGTCGTCCTCGCCCCCCGCAAACCGCCCCGGTCGAAGGCTGGCGCCAGGCGAACCTGGCCCTCGTGACAGGCGCTCGCCTTCCTCCACTGCTCCGCCACGCGTGAGCTCCGACGATCGCGAGACCGAAGGCGGCACGATGGCGCCCTCGACGGCGAATCGGCCCACGCGACGATCTCCACTCGCCTCGTCCTCGCGCCCCGGCCGCGCGAACTCGGGCCTCGTGCTCGAGCGATCGCCGTGCGGTCCCCCGGTCGGCAGCTTCGTCGTCCCTTCGCCGTCGACGACGAACCGGCCCACACGGCGGCTCCCGCGGGTTTCCTCGGCCGGTGCAGGCTGCGCCTCGGACCTCGGGTGTTCGTCGCGCGACCCCAAGCCGCGAGGCGGCGCCGGGCGCCCCTCACTCCGCTCCATCGCCGCGCCCTGCGTCTGCGAAGTCGGCCGTCGCGGCCGCTCACGCGCAAGCTCGACCGTCCGCTCGCTGCGCTCGAGACCTGTCCCTTGCGCCAGCTCCTCCGCCTGTCCGCCTCGCCGGCCCCACGCGCCCCGCTCGGGACCTGTCCCTCGCGCCAGCTCCTCCGTCTGTCCGCCTCGCCGGCCCCACGAGCCCCGCTCAGGACCTGTCTCTTGCGCCAGCTCCTCCGTCTGTCCGCCTCGCCGGCCCCACGAGCCCCGCTCGGGACCTGTCTCTTGCGCCAGCTCGGCGTCCTCGCCGGACCGAGCCGCCCTCCCCTGCCGCCGCGTCGTCGCCTCCGCCTCCGGCGCGTCTGCCCGGGCCGAGTCTTCCTGTCGCTTCGGCCATGCTCCTTCAGACAGATGATTCTCCGCGACCGTGCGCGGCTCCGGCCGCGACTCGCCCCAGCGGCTCGCGCGATCCTTGCGAACGTCCTCGCGAGCCGCGGTGGCGACCGACGCGGTATGCTCGCTGTGGGCCTCTGCAGGCGCCTGCGAGCCCGACTCCGGCGAGATCTCCCCTTCGCGCGAAAACGTGAGCTCGCTTCGGGTCGCCCGACGACCGATCTGCGATTCGGCTGTCGAGGGCAACCGCTGCGTCGGCTCGCGGAGCAGCTCGAGCTCGCCGCTGTCGTGCTCGGGGTCGACGTCGGGAACGGCGTCCAGGCCCATCGCCTCGAGATCGATGCCGTCACGATGACCGTCGGCCGACTCCTCTCGAGTCTCGAGCCGGGCCGCCAGCACCTCGAGCGTGTGATGCAGACGACTGAGGACCGGGTCGGCGCGAACGGGGCGAGGAGCCGGCGATGCCTCGCGAATCTCCGTTCGCACCGCGCCCTCGGGCGGGCCAGCGAGCTCGACCAGAGCCGACTTGAGCTCCGCCTCGTCGACGGGCGCCTCGAGGAAGCGGTCGGCCCCGAGCTCGAGCACCGCGGCCAGGTCACGCGTCTCGCCCTGCAGGCGGCCGTAGAGCAGCACCGGGATGCCCGTCGTCTCCGGTCGTTGCCGCAGCGCCTGCACCAGACCGCTCGCATCCGCGGAGCCGAGGCAGACGATGACCGCCGCGGGGCTGGGGGTTTGCGCCGCGCGCAGCACCAGCTCTCGCTCGCGCACGGGCACCACCGTGTAGCCGAGGTCTTGCACCCGAGGGACCAGCTCGCCCCGGTGGGCACGGTCGCCCGTCATGAGGATCTCCGGACCCACGGCGACGGGAGTGTACTCCAGTCCTTATGCGCGGCGACGCACCCCGGAAACGGGCGGTCCGGCGCGGCAATTTCTTCCAGGGTGCGTGAAGCGGCGCGCCCAGCGAGCGTCTCCCCGCTGTCACCTTCCCGCAACCGACCAAATCAGCCAGGATCTCGCCATGCACTTCAAGTCCGCTCGCACGTCCCTGCGCCCGCTGAAATTCGTGTTCGCCGCGCTGTTGGCCGCGGTCATGTCCGCTTCAGCGACCGCCTACGCCTTCTTCTCCGACAGCGATTCACCGGTCGGGAGCTGGAAGACGATCGACGACGAGACGGGCGAGACGAAGTCCGTCGTCAAGATCTACGAGGTCGACGGCAAGATCTACGGCCGCGTCGAGCGCCTCCTCCTCAAGCCCGGCGCCCTGTGCGATCAGTGCGAGGGCGAGGATCACAACAAGCCCATCGAGGGCATGGTGGTCATGTGGGGCCTGTCGGCCGACGACGGCGAGTGGAGCGGCGGCAAGATCTTCGACCCGCAGAAGAACAAGACCTACCGCTGCAAGATCTGGCTCGAGGAGGGCGGTCGCAAGCTCAAGGTCCGCGGCTACCTCGGCCCGTTCTTCCGCACCCAGACCTGGATCCGCCAGTAATCTCGCGTTCGGGCGCGCACCGCCGGTCGCGCCTGCCGTTCCGGGGCCGCAATTCGCGGCCTTTGTCGCGATAGGGCGCGGCTCATACCATGGTCGCCATGGAACACGGCCGAGCGATCAGCTTCACCCGCCCCGACGGACAGGACGCCCCCGGGGTGCTGTTCTCCGCAGACGACGGCGCACCGGGCGTCGTCCTGATTCAAGAGTGGTGGGGCATCAACGACCAGATCCGCCGCGTCGGTCAGCGCCTCGCCGACGCCGGCTACCGCGTCCTCATCCCCGACCTCTACCGCGGCCGCGCCACCGCCGTCGCCGACGAGGCCAAGCACCTCATGAACGGCCTCGACTTCGGCCAGGCGCTGGCCGACATCGCCGGCGCGCTCGCCTATCTCAAGGGACAGGACTCTTCGGCCAGGATCGGCATCATCGGCTTCTGCCTCGGCGGCGCCCTCGCCCTCGCCTCGATCTGCAACGTCCCCGGCTTCGCCGCCGGCGTCTGCTACTACGGCGTCCCCGGCGCCGGCGCCGACCCGAGCCGCCTGCTCGCCCCGCTGCAGGCCCACTTCGCCGAGTTCGACGACTGGTGCACCCCCGACGTCGTCCGCGCCCTCGAGGACAAGCTGCGCGCCGGCACCACCGAGTACGAGCTGTACCGCTACAGCGCCCATCACGCCTTCTTCAACGACGCCCGCCCCGAGGTTTATGAGCCGGTCGCGGCCGCCGAGTCGTGGCGCCGCTCGCTCGACTTCTTCCACCGCCACCTCGGCGGCCCCCAGCAAGCTGCCTGATTGGACAGGTCTGCAAGACCGCCTCTCGAGCGAGCTCATCAGTCCCTCCGCGACAAGGCAAGCGTCCCTCTCCGCACCGCTTGCCGCTTCGACCTGGCCTCAAGGACAGCTGACCGATCGGACGGGTCGACGCTCTTCGAGCCATCTGTCGCTTCATCAACCTCCGGCGGCCGCAGCCCCGAACGCCCTCCACGCACCGCTGGCAACTCGACGCCGCGCCGCGTCGCTCACAGCAGCGACTGCGGGTCGACATCGACGTTGGCCATCGTCTTGAACTCGCCGCTGCCGGCATCGCCGAGGCGCGGCCGCAGCTGGCGGAGCAGCCAGCGGAGGGGAGGCCGGCTGCTCGCGCGGATGAGCATCTGCCAGCGGACGCGTCGATTCACCCGCTCGATCAGCGACGCCTTCGGCCCGAGCAGCTGCACCGGCGGCGGCGCCTCGGCGCTGCCGGGATCTTCCGCGTGCTTGCGCCGCACCTCCTCCGCGGCCGCGCGGATCACCACGGCCAGCTCCTCTGCGCGTCGCTGCACCGCGACCTGGTCGGGCCCCGAGATCCGCACCAGCGCCAGGTGGCCGAACGGGGGGTTGTGCAGCTCGCGCCGCTTCTCGAGCTCCCACGCCGCGAACGCCTCGAAGTCGTGCTGGGCGGCGAACGCGATCGCCGGGTTGTTGACCCCGTAGGCCTGGATCAGCACGCGGCCCGGCCTGTCCCCGCGGCCCGCTCGGCCGGCCACCTGCGTCAGCAGCTGGAACGTCCGCTCCGAAGCGCGGATGTCCGGCAACCCGAGCCCGTGATCGCCCTGGAGGATCCCCACCAGCGTCACCCCGGGGAAGTCGTGGCCCTTCGACAGCATCTGCGTCCCCACCAGGATGTCCGCCTCGCGGCGACGGAACGCCGAGAGCGTCTCGAGCAGGCCCTTGCCGCGGCTCGTGTCGCGGTCGAGCCGCAGCACGCGCGCTCCGGGCACGTCCTTCGCGAGCGCCAGCTCGATCCGCTCCGTCCCCGCGTTGCCGTGGAGCAGCTCGCCCTCGCCGCACTCCACGCAGCGCTCCGGCGGCGCCTCGATGTACCCGCACCAGTGACACATCAAGCGGTTGCGCCCGAGGTGATACGTCATCGCCGGCGCGCTGCAGTCGGGGCAGTGATGCAGCGCGCCGCAGTGGTCGCAGATCAGCGTGGTCGCGAAGCCGCGGCGGTTGAGGAACACGATCGCCTGCTCGCCCGCCGCCACCGTCTCCACCAGCGCCGTACGCATGCGGCCCGTCAAGAGCGTCTCCGGATCGGGCCGGTGCACCGCGAGCGAGATGAGCTCCACCTCGGGCAGCGGCCGCGTCGTCGGCCGCGTCGTCATGCGCAACCACCGGAGCCGCCCCGCGCGCGCCGACTCGTACGTCTCGAGCGCCGGCGTCGCGCTGCCGAGCACCGCCACCGCCGACGCGTCGCGGGCCCGCACCAGCGCCACGTCGCGCGCGCTGTAGCGGACCCCTTCTTCTTGCTTGAACGACCCGTCGTGCTCCTCGTCGACCACGATCACCTTGAGGTCGGGCACCGGCGCGAACACTGCCGAGCGGGCGCCGATCACGATCGGCCGCGCGCCCATGCGGATCTGCTGCCACGCGTCGAGACGCTGGCGCGGCGTCAGCCCGCTGTGGAGCACCGCCACCGTCTCGCCGAAGCGCGCCCGGAAGCGATCCGACAGCTGCGGCGTCAGGGCGATCTCCGGCACCAGCACGATCGCTCCGCCGCCGCGCGCCCGCGCGTCCGCGATCAGTTGCAGGTACACCTCCGTCTTGCCGCTGCCGGTCACCCCGTGCAGCAGCGACGCCGCGAACTTGCCCGCCTCGAGGTCCCCGCGCAGCGTCGCCAGCGCCGCCGCCTGATCGGCCGTCGGCGCCTGCGGCAGCGACGGCTCCACCGACCCCGCCGCGAACGGGTCGAGCGCCCGCAGCCGCTCCTCGACCGCCACCAGCCCGGCCGCGGTCAGCGGCTCGAGCAGCTTCTTGTAGCCGGGGAACGGCCCGCGCAGCTCGCCCGCGGCCACCCACGAACCTGCCCCTTCGAGCAGGTCGAGCAGCGCTCGTCGCTGCTTGCTGCGACCGATGTGCTCGCGCAGCGTCTCCTCCGCGGTGGCCGCCCCGCGCAGGTAGTCCGTGCGGCGGTAATGGGCCTCCACGCGCGCTCCCTCGCCGCCGGCGTCCTCCCACGAGATCGTGCACAGCTCCTTCGCCGCGAGGTCTCCGAGCAGCCGCAGCACGCCCGGGATGCGCGGCCTCAGATCGATGAGCCGCTCCACCGCCAGCTCGCTCCCGGGCGCCGCCGCCAGCGCCGCCAGCACCCGCTGCTCCGCCGCCGTCGGCAGCCCCGCGTCGTCGACCGGCTGCAACACCACCTCGCGCGCGGCCGCCAGCGCGCGCGCACCTGCCTCCGACAACATGGCCCTTCGGACATCATGCCCCGTCAGCAAGCCCGGCAGCGCCAGGCGGTAGACCTCGCCGACCGGCGCCACATAGTAGTCGGCCACCCACTCGCACAGGCGCGCCAGCTCCGGCGTCAACGACGGGGCGCCCGGCGGGTCGAGCACCTCCTCGAGCAACTTGACCCGCGCCCCGTCGAGTCGCTCCGCCGGGGCCGCGCGCACCACTCCCACCAGGCCACGGTTGGCGAACGGCACCAGCACGCGCGCCCCCGGCTCCGGCGCGCTCGGCCACGACGTCGGCACCGCGTACGTGAACCCGCGATCGAGCGCGACCGGCAGCGCCACCGACACCAGCCGCTCGCTCACCGCGAACTCTCCTTCGCCTCGCGTCGCGTCTGGTACAGCGCCCGGTGCAGCGCCGCGCGCATCAGCGCCAGCTCGAGCACCGCCGCCACCAGCGACACGCAACCGGCCGCCAGCAGCACGCGCCGCAACCACTCCACCCACAGCGTCACGAGGCTCGCCTCGCCGGCCGCGACCCCGCGCGCCGCGCCCGCGATCACCCCACGCACGGCCAGCGCCAGCACGACCAGCACCGCCACCGCGACCACCGCCGAACCCACGCCCGACCGAACCGCACCGACCCGGCCGAGCCGAGAGCGAGCGCCCTCGACCCAGCCGAGCGAACCGCTCGCCGCCGTGGCGATCGTCACCAGCACGGCGACTGCGCCAAGAACCATGGGCCATGTCGAAAAAGACATGTCCCCAAGGCCATATAGGCCGTCACCCGACCACGCCGACCGCAACGCCGACGCCAGCGTCGGATCGAGCTGGCGCGGGATCGCGGCCGCGAGCGTCAGGCACACCAGCGCCGGGACGAGACGCGAAGACCTCGGCCGCAGACCGACCCGCCAGGCCAGCGCGACGCGAGCGCGGCTCGGCGGGGTGGTGGCGTCGAGGTCCACGGCGCGAGGCTTTTAGCGCGCCTGCGCCCGCGCGCCAAGAACCAGATGAAGTTCAGCGGCTCAGCCGCCGGCCGTGGGCCGATCGAAGGACAGCTTGAAGCCGGTGAGGCAGCGGGTGGCGCCGTTGCCGACCTTGTAGGACGGCACGATCTCGATGGTCTGCGTCGACTGGAGCGCGTCGAACAGCATCCTGATCGACTCCGAGCTCACGTTACGACCCGGACACAGCGACCCGCCCCACTTGTAGTCGCGCTTGGTTCCGGACTTCTCGCGCACTGTCAGCACGCCGTTGGCCATCGCGTAGTCGTCGCTGCTGCTCTCGTACACGGTCACGGCGTCGACGTTGCCGAGTGAGCCGGCCGAATCGGCGAAGGTGGTGGCGGGGGCGGACACAATCATCAAACCAGCGAGCAGGGACAGATGGGGGCGGATCGACATGGAAATTCCTCGTGCGATTTCGGGGGCGTTCAGACCCGGGGGTGCAGGGTGCTATTCACGAGCAGCCGCTGCAATGCCGGCGTATAGCGCCCGCATGACCTCGATCGGATCACCGAGCGGAACTGCCCGCGCGCACGTTTGTGTTTTCAAACGATGAATGATGTACTGGGTTCGTCATGGCTCAGTCCGCGACGCGCCCTGCGGCGCAGGCAGACCTCGGCAACCCGAGGCGCGCGCAAATCCTCGACGCCGCCGAGCGACTGCTCCACCACTACGGCCACGCCAAGACCACGGTCGCCGAGATCGCCCGCGAGGCAGGCGTCAGCGTCGGCTCGGTCTATCTCGAGTTCGAGGCCAAGGACGCCATCTGGGTCGAGCTCTCGCATCGCCGACACGAGGCCGTGCTGGCGGCGATCCGCGGCGCCGCCAACGCGCCCAAGAAGCTCTACGCCCACCGTCTGCAAGCGGCGCTCGTGGCGCGAACACGGGCCTTCCTCGCCCTCTCCGAGCGCGGCGCGCACGCCGCGGAGCTCGTGCACTGTCACGCGTGCCCGGCCATTCGCGAGGCGAAGGAGATCTACCATCGACGCGAGCGCGAGATCATCGCCGAGCTCCTGCAAGCAGGTGAGGACGCGGGCGAGTTCGCGATCAAGGACGCGCCCGCCACCGCCGCGACGTTGCTGCAGGCGTTCGTCGCGTTCGTACCTCCGCTCCTCTTCGGTCGTGCACCCGACGAGCTCGAGCGTGAGGTCACGGCCCTGCATCAACTCCTCGTCCACGGGCTCTGCCGCGCCGATCCCCGGCCCCGCAGTTGACGGCGAGTTGAACGGTTTTAAGTTCGGTTCAACCGTCATCTGCGACCCCTGCAGGCTTAGCCGCGGGGAGCGAAAGGAACCGAGATGAGCCACCCAGAGTATCCGTCTGTGATCCCGCTGCTGCCCCTGCGCAACGGCGTCCTCTTCCCTGGCACAGTCATCACCGTCCCGGTCGGTCGCGCCCGCTCGATCGCCATGATCGAGGCCGTCGGGCAAGACGCGATCGTGGGCATCGCCGTCCAGCGCGACGCTCGCATGGTCGATCCCGAGCTCGCCGATCTCCAGCCGGTCGGCACGTACGCCCGCGTCCGCCAGGTGCGGCGCACGGGCGAGCGCAACTATCAGGTCGTACTCGAGGGCCTCGGTCGCTTCTCGCTCAAGACGATCCTGCACGGCAAGCCTTACTGGACCGCCGAGGTCGAGCACCTCCACGACGAGAACGCCGACCCCACCGAGGCGAAGTTGCTCGCCGGCGCTCTCGGCTCGCGCATGCGCGAGAAGCTGCAGGAGATCGCGCCCGACATGTCTTCGAGCTTCGGTCAGTGGATCGAGCTGCTCGGCCGCGGCGACGATCCCGGCCTGCTCGCCGACCGCGTGGCCGCGGCGCTGAGCCTCGACACCGACAAGGAGGTCCAGGTGCTGCTCACCCGCGACGTGAGCGAGCGCCTGCGCCTGGTCTCGCGCCTGCTCGACGAGGCCATCACCCTCGCGGAGCTCAAGCACAAGATCGACTCCGAGGTCCGTCGCGGCCTCCACAGCAGCCAGCGCGAGGTCCTGCTCCGCCAGCAGCTGCGCGCGATCCAGAAGGAGCTCGGCGAGGAGCCCAAGTCCGACGACCTCCAGGCCCTGCGCGAGCGGCTCGACGACGCCGGCTTGCCCGACGAGGCCCGCAAGGTCGCCGACCGCGAGCTCGCCCGCCTCGAGGCGATGAACAACGCCCACGCGGAGTTCGGCGTGATCCGCACCTACCTCGAGTGGATCGCCGACCTGCCGTGGAACAAGCGCGCCTCGGGCACGCTCGAGATCGACGCGATCGCCAGGAAGCTCGACGCCGACCACTTCGGCCTCGAGGAGGTCAAGAAGCGGATCTTGGAGCACATGGCGGTGCTCAAGGTCTCGGGCAACACCCGCGCGACCTTGCTGTGCCTCGCTGGTCCTCCCGGAGTCGGCAAGACCTCGCTGGGCCAGTCGATCGCCGACGCCACCGGCCGTCCGTTCGTGCGGATCGCCCTCGGCGGCGTGCGCGACGAGGCGGAGATCCGCGGCCACCGGCGCACCTACGTCGGCGCGCTGCCCGGTCGACTGCTCCACGCGCTGAAGAAGGCCGGCAAGAAGAACCCGGTCGTCCTGCTCGACGAGATCGACAAGCTCGGCAACAGCTGGATGGGCTCGCCCGACGCGGCGCTGCTCGAGGTCCTCGACCCCGAGCAGAACCGGACCTTCACCGACCACTACCTCGAGCTGCCGTTCGACCTGTCGGAGGTGCTCTTCATCTGCACCGCCAACAGCCTCGACACGATCTCCGCCCCGCTCCGCGACCGCCTCGAGGTCATCGAGCTCAGCGGCTACACCCTCGAGGAGAAGCTGCACATCGCCAAGGACCACCTGCTGCCCAAGCAGATCAAGGACCACGCGATCGCGGCCGGCACGCTGACGGTCACCGACGACTCGATCAAGACGATCATCCGCGACTACACGCGTGAGGCCGGGGTGCGCCAGCTCGGGCGCGAGCTGACCAAGCTGTGCCGCGCGCTGACCCTGGAGATCGCGCGGGCCGACGAGGGCAAGTCGCCGCGGCTGCACATCGACGCGGCCGACCTCCACAAGTACCTCGGCAAGCCCAAGTTCCAGAGCGAAGTCGCCGAGCGCACCGCCGTCCCCGGCGTGGCGACCGGCCTGGCCTGGACCCCGGTCGGCGGCGACATCCTGTTCGTCGAGACCTCACGGATGCCCGGCAAGGGCAGCCTCGAGATCACCGGCCAGCTCGGCGACGTCATGAAGGAGTCCGCCCGCGCCGCCCTCACCTACGTCCGCAGCAACGCCAACCAGCTCGGGGTCGACGTCAACTTCCTCGACCGCCAGGACCTGCACATCCACGTCCCCGCCGGCGCCGTACCCAAGGACGGCCCGTCCGCAGGCGTCACCATGTTCACGGCCCTGACCTCGCTGCTGACCGGCCGCCGCGTCCGCAACGACACGGCCATGACCGGCGAATGCACCCTCCGCGGTCGCGTCCTCCCGGTCGGCGGGATCAAGTCCAAGGTCCTGGCCGCCCATCGGGCCGGCATCAAGCGGGTGGTGCTTCCGCACCGCAACGCCCGCGACATCGAGGACGTGCCCGAGGACGTGCGGCAGCAGATCGAGTTCATCTTCGCCGAGGACATGCGGCAGGTGCTCGACGCCGCGCTCGAACCGGCCGTCCTGCCGCCCGAGAACCTCGCCGCGGACAGCCCGCGCGCCGAGGCCTGAGACGAGCGGGCGCCCGCGGCCGACGACGCATCGCCGCTGACCGCCGCGCGCCCGACCCGGGGATCCGCACCACACGGCGCGGATCCTGTTTATTTTAAGGAAGCAGCGTGACCGGCGCAGGCGGGCGCGGGTGCCCGTGGCCGCCCGGCCTCCGGTCGTCGACCTGCCCGTGACAATCACCTGACTCGGAGCGAGCCCGCGCCTCGCGGCGATTTGACGAACTCGGACCCGTGGGCCGAGAATCACCGCGTTGGCCACGGCCCCTGACAAGATCGGTCCCTACGAGGTGCTCGAGCGTATCAGCGCCGGCGGCATGGCCGAGGTGTACAAGGCCAAGCTGACCGGCGCCGACAGCTTCGAGCGCCTGGTGGCGATCAAGCGGATCCTGCCGCACATCGCCCGCGACCCCAACTTCATCGCCATGTTCCAGGCGGAGGCGAAGCTGGCGGTGCAGCTGCAGCACGGCAACATCGCCCAGATCTACCAGCTCGGTCGCCAGGACGACGCCTTCTACATCGCGCTCGAGTACGTCGAGGGCCGCGACGTCGGAGCCTTGCTCGACCTGCACCAAAAGGCAGGCAAGGCGCTCCCCCTCGCACAGGCCTGCTACATCATCACCCGCTGCGCCGAAGGCCTCGACTACGCCCACAACAAGAAGAGCGACGACGGCAAGCTGCTCAACATCATCCACCGCGACATCAGCCCGCCCAACATCCTGATCTCGTACGAGGGCGAGGTGAAGTTGATCGACTTCGGCCTGGCCAAGGCGACCAGCTCGTCGGTGCAGACGCAGGCCGGCGTCATCAAGGGCAAGCTCGCGTACATGTCGCCCGAGCAGGTCCGCGGTGCGCCGCTCGACGCCCGCAGCGACGTGTTCGCGCTCGGCATCGTGTTCTTCGAGCTGCTGACCGGCCGCCGCCTGTTCCGCCGCGACAGCGACATCGAGACGTTCGAGAGCGTGCGCCAGTGCAAGGTGCCCCGGCCGAGCGAGGTCAACCCAGCGATCCCGGGGCCGCTCGAGCAGATCCTGCTGCGCTCGCTGGCCCGCGGGCTCGACGACCGCTACCCCTCGGCGGCAGCCCTGGCGGAGGCGCTGCGCGAGTTCGCGTTCACGCACCAGCTGCGCTACCGCGGCGACCAGCTCGGCATCTGGATGCGCAAGATTTTTAATAAGACCTGAGCGGCTCAGCCGCCGAGGCCGATCCGGCGGATCATCTGCAGCCGCCGCGGCGAGGCGCTGTCGAGCTCGACGACGCCGATCGTGCTGGCGAGCGTGTGCACGACGTACAGCTTGCGCCGGGCCTCGTCGACGACCAACTCGTTGGGCCCGTCGTCGACCGGGATGGTGGCGATCACGCTGAACGAGCCGAGCGCGACGGCGGCGACCTCGTCGTCGGAGTAGCAGCTGACGAACGCGATCGCCTCGCCCTGCTTCGGCCGGTGGATCGCCAGCAAGTTCGGGTTGTGACACAGCGAGACGCTGTCGATCGGGTCGTTGAGCGGCTCGCCCGACGCGTCCGGGCTGGTGTCGACCAGCGACAGCGACGGCGGCGTGGTGTGGACCGCGAGCAGGCGGTCGCCGACCTCCGGGTCGAGGAACTCGATCTCGCCCATGAACGGGCGGTCGCCGGCGGCGTACGGGTTGACCCCGAGCAACCAGTGATTGCCGAAGCGCACCAGAGTGTCGCGCCCGGTCTCGACGCTGAACAGGCGCACGCCGGGCCAGAAGCGGTGCGAGGCGTAGAGCAGCGGACGCGTGCAGCCCTCGGTGCTCGGCGGCGCGTCCTTCGGGTCGCACGCGCGCTGGTCGACCGCGAACCCGCCCGCGAGCACGCCCTTGCCGAGCGGCTCGGTGGCGAAGAAGTTCTCGTTGGCCTCGGTGATGTCGGTGATCTTCGGCCCGTACTCGGCGTCGAGGGCGATGAGCGTCATGCGAGCGCCGAGCAGGTGCGGCAGGTAAGCGAAGCGAAAGCCCTCGCGGTCGACGAAGATCCGCGCCGGGTCGGACGGCAGGCGCGGCGCCTCCGGGTCGTTGCCGAGCCGCTGCAGCGAATGCGCCGCGTCGCACTCGCCCTCGGCGTCCTGCCCGCAGTCGACCTCGATGCCGCCGGCCTCGCGCACAACGTCGATCCACGTCACCGCGCGCGCCTCGAGGCTCGACGGCACCAGCAGCCGCCACGGCCCCTCGTCGCCGATCGGCCGGTCGAGGGCGATGTTGCCGGCGCCGCTGGTCAGCCGGACCGAGTGCGCGCGCTGGATGAAGTAGCGCTCGTCACACTCGACGATCTCCTGGCCTTTCGCACCTGGCTCTTCGGACATGGCCTCGGAGACACGGCAAGGCTCGGCCGCGCTGAGCTCGGCGTCGGCCGGCCCCGGCGGTCCGGCGAACGCCTGGTCGAGCGCGCGCAGGTTGAGGACGACGAGCGTGCTGCTCTTGACGCCGAGGTCGAGGTTGCTGTTGGTGACGAACAGCCACGAGCCGTCGGGCGAGAGCAGCGCGCCGGTCGGCAGCCGCAGCGCCTGCAGGTCGGCCGGCTCGGGCTCGCCGCGGCCGCAGGTCGCCAGCAGCAACAGCGCGGCGGCGCAGCAGCGGTGAGAGACGCGCGGCATCCGAGGAGCGGACGTTATCACGCCTCAGGCGTGCGGGAGGGACTCCAGCCACGCCTCCGGGTGAACCGCCCAGGCCGCGGCGAGAGCGGTGAGGGCGGCCACTGCGACCAGCCATGGCCGGCTCGCGGCCGCCAGCGCGGCCACCGGGCCCGACCTCGCCGCGAACGCGAGCGCGAGCTCGACGACGGCGGTGGTGAGCAGGACCGGCGTCGCCAGGCCGAGCGCGAGCACCGTGGCGTCGTGCGCCGCCGCGCTCGCCGCCGCGACATCGAGCTCCAAGCGCCACGCGCCAGGTTCTCCGACCGGCCAGCGGCTCGCGCACGCGCGCAGACCGGCCAGCAGCGGCCGGTGCAGGCCGACGACGAACGCCAGGGAGCCGACCAGCGCGAGTTGCAGCGCCGCGAACGCGCGCGCCTCTCCGAGGCCCAGCGCGAGCCCCGAGCGACGCGCCGCCCCGAGCGCGGCCTCGCCGGGCAGGCTGACCAGGGCGCCGAGCACGGACCCGAGCAGCAGCTCGAAGCCCGCCGCCAGGAGCCACGAGGGCCAGGCCACCGGCGCGATCCGGCCCTCCGTCCACGCCCCCGCCAGCACCGCCGCCAGCGCGCCGACGATCGCCCACCACATCCCGCCCGCGGCCGCGCGCCAGATCGTCTGGGCGCGCAAGATCGCAAACAGGCGCAGCGTCAACCACGCCCACGCCGCCAGCGGACCCGCGATCATCGCCGGCACCGCCCGCGAATCACATGTCCCTGGGGACAGCCACCTCGGACTCCCGCGCCTCGAAAGCTCGCCTGTCCTCCAGGACAGCTCATTGCCCGCGCCCGATCTCGGGCAGCAACGCCCACAGCCCGCGCGTGTACTCGGCCCCCGCGGACAGCCAGCGCGCGCCGAACCACCACACCACCGCGAGCACCGCGGTCGCGCGGGCGAGCAGCACCGGGGCCGGATCGGTGACGCCGAGGCGATGACACAGCCAGCCGATCCCCAGCGCGGCCCCGGCCGCGGCTCCGGCCGCCGGCGCGACGAGCCAGGCCGTCTGTGCCAGGCCCTCGCGGATCGCTTCCAGCGCGACCGTCACGCGTAGCCCTCCACGAGGCCGCGGATCACCGCGTCCCAGCCGCCCACGGCGAGGAACAGCAGGACCTTGACCGGCAGCGCGACGGCGGGCTGGACCTGTCCCGAAAGACCGATGAGGGCCACGAGCTGGGCGAGCACCAGGTCGACGAGCACGAACGGGATCAGGATCAGCGCCGCCATCTGCAGCGCCTCGCCGAGCTCGGTGACCAGGAACGCCGGCACCAGCGCGAGCGGGTGCGCGAGGTCGACGGCGTTGAGCGCGGCGAAGTACTCGACCTCGGACGGATCGGCGTGGCGGTCGAGGAACGCCGAAAGCGGCCCGAACAGGGCCCCGACGTCGAGCGGCGCGCCCGAGCCGTACAGCGCCGCAGTCTCGAACGCGACCGGACCCATGATCACCGCCGCGACCACCAGCGACAGCGCGAACACGGCGCTCCACGGCAGCAAGGCCTCGGCGCCGAGCCCGACGCGGATCGCCGAGAGCACGACGCTCGCCTTGGCGAACGCGGTGCAGCTGACTGCGGCGATCGGCGCCAGCGACAGGGCCGCCCACGTGGCAGCGCCTGCCGGCAGCTCAGGGACCATGCGCGCGCCACCCCTCGGTGCTGCGCGTCGCATCGGCGCGCCACTCCTTGGTCTTGCCTGCCGCGTCGGCGCGCCAGCCCTCGGCGCTGCGGGCGGCGTCGGCGACCCACGGCGGCGCGTCGAGCTCGGCCGGGGCGGCGTTCCACGGCGCCGGCGGCGGATCGGGCAGCTCCAGCAGCAGGTTGGGCGGCCCGCCCGGACCTGTCCCGACGAGCAGGCGACGCCCGGCGACGTCGACCACGTGCAGCGCGTGCGCCGGCGTCAGCCCGACCACCGTCCGCGCCCGCTCGCGCCGCTCGCCTCGCACCCCGCGGCCGAGCCACAAGAGCAGCAACAGCGCGACGAGCAACCCGCCGCCGACGGCCACGAGGTGGAGGTACGGTTCGATATCTTCCAGCACGCCCTCCAGCGTAGGGAGGACGGCCACACCGGGCAAAAAAGCCGCGACGTCGGCCCTGCGGGGCCATCGGCCGCATGCACGAAGCGCGAGGCAGCGCGAGAATTCGTCGCTGGCAGCGCCGGCCGACAAGGAAGAAGAGCGCCCGCCGGCGCGGACGTCCTTGAACGGTCCGCACCGTCGAGCGCACGGCGATGCGGCGAGAGCCACGACCCGGTCCTCCGGACCTGCGCGCCTTCGCGAGCAATCGGCGCTCGCCGCAGCCAGCGAGCGCTCGCCGCAGCCAGCGAGCGCTCGCCGCCGAGCCGTCCGCCCGGCGCATCGAACCTCTGCGAGCTTCACCGCGACCCAAAGCAAAAGGCCCGCGCTGGAGCGCGGGCCTCGTTGCTCGGAGCTCAGCGGCCGTGCGGCCGCCGAGGCTCAGTCGGCGGCCGACTCGGAGCCGGTCGCCGACGCGCCGCCGGCGGCCGACGGAGCGGCGGAGGGCAGCTTGAAGGTGACGAGCTCGAGGATCGCCATCGGGGCGGCGTCACCGGGGCGGGTGCCGACCTTGAGGATCCGCGTGTAACCGCCGGGGCGGCCGCGGAGCTGCGGGGCGATGTCGGTGAACAGCTTGTGCAGCGCGGCGCGGGACCGGACCATGCGGCCGGCCATGCGGAGAGCGTGCACGTACTTGCCCTGCTCGGCCGCGGAGCGCTGCTCCTTCGGCTTGGTGAGCAGGTCACCGAGGCGGAGGGCCGTGGTGATCGTGCGCTCGGCCAGGCGGCGGAGCTCCTTGGCCTTCGGCTCGGTGGTGGTGATGCGCTGGTGCTCGAGCAGCGACGTGACCATGTTGCGGAACATGGCGCGTCGGTGCGACGAGCTGCGGCTGAACTTGCGGCCAGCGTTCTGGTGGCGCATGGCGGATCAGGTCTCCTCACGGGCCGGCGGCGGGCCCTGCCAATTGTCGATCTTCATGCCAAGCGACAGGCCCATCTGCGCAAGGATCTCTTTGATCTCCTTGAGCGACTTGCGGCCGAAGTTCTTGGTCTTGAGCATCTCGGCCTCGGTGCGCTGCACGAGGTCGCCGATGTAGTGGATGTTGGCGTTCTGCAAGCAGTTCGCCGAGCGGACGCTGAGCTCGAGCTCATCGACCGAGCGCCACAGGTACTCGTTGAGCTTGTCGCTCTCGCTCTGCTGCGGGACGGCGGCCTCCTCGATCTCCTCACGGTTGATGAAGATCGAGAGCTGCTCCTTGAGGATCTTGGCCGCGTAGGCGACCGCGTCCTCGGGGCGAACGGAGCCGTCGGTCCACACCTCGAGCGAGAGGCGGTCGTAGTCGGTGCGATGGCCGACGCGCGCGTTGGTGACGCGGTAGTTGACCTTCTGGATCGGCGAGAACAGAGAGTCGATGGGGATCACGCCGATCGGCATGCCCTCGGTCTTGTTCTGATCCGCGGTCGCGTAGCCGCGGCCCATCGCGCAGGTCATCTCCATGCGCAGCCGGCCGCCCTTGCTCAACGTGGCGATGTGTTGTTCGGGACGAAGGGCGGTGACCCCGGTCGGGCACTGGATGTCCCCGGCCGTGACCTCGCCCTCGCCCTGCTTGTCGACCACCAGCGTGCGCGGCGTGGCGTCGTCCATGCGGAGGAGCAGCGCCTTGACGTTCAGGATGATGTCCGTGACGTCTTCGACGACGCCGGGCACCGTGGTGAACTCGTGGAGCGCGCCTTCGATGCGGACCGTCGTGATCGCGGCGCCCTGCAGCGAGCTCAGGAGCACCCGCCGCAGGCTGTTGCCGAGGCTGATACCGTAGCCGCGTTCGAGCGGCTCGCACGTGAACTTGCCGTAGGTGTCGGTGAGCGAAGAGGTGTCGACCTCGAGCTTCTTCGGCCGAATCAGGTCGCGCCAGTTCCTGGCGATGGTGTTTTGGTCCTGCATTCGTCCCTCCGTGTGGTTACTTCGAGTACAGCTCGACGATGAGCTGCTCGTCGATGTCCGCCGAGATGTCCGACCGAGACGGCAGCGCGGTGATCTTGCCGCGCATGTTCTCCTTGTCGAGATCGATCCACGCCGGCCGCGGGACCCGGTCGACCTGCCCGAGGGCGTCGACGATGCGCTGGATCTTCTTGCTGTTGTCGCGGACCTCGACGATGTCGCCGGCGCGCACCTGGTAGCTCGGGATGTTGATCCGCTTGCCGTTGACCAGGAAGTGGCCGTGACGCACGAGCTGGCGGGCCTCGGCGTGGCTCGACGAGAAGCCGCAGCGCAGCGTGACGTTGTCGAGCCGGCGCTCGAGCAGGGCGAGCAGGTTCTCGCCGGTCACGCCCTTCATCCGCGAGGCGCGGTAGTAGTAGCCGCGGAACTGCTTCTCGAGCAGGCCGTAGATGCGCTTGACCTTCTGCTTCTCGCGCAGCTGCTGGCCGTAGTCGCTCGGGCGCTTCTTGCGGCCCTGACCGTGCTGACCCGGGGGGTACTGGCGCCGCTCGTAGCCGCACTTGTCGGTGAAGCAACGGTCGCCCTTGAGGAACAGCTTGGCATCTTCACGCCGGCAGAGCCGGCACACGGGACCGATGTAGCGAGCCATGGTTCAGACCCTCCTCCGCTTGGGGGGGCGGCAGCCGTTGTGCGGGATCGGCGTGACGTCCTTGATCGAGGTGATGCGCAGACCCGCCGACTGCAGGCCGCGCAGCGCCGACTCGCGGCCGGCACCCGGCCCCGACACGCGGACCGAGACGCTCTGCATGCCGTGGTCCTGGGCCTTGCGCGCCGCGTCGTCGGCCGCCAGCTGAGCGGCGAACGGCGTCGACTTGCGCGAGCCCTTGAAGCCACGCACACCCGCCGAGGCCCACGCGATGGTGTTGCCGTTGACGTCGGTGATGGTGATGAGCGTGTTGTTGAAGGTCGAGTTGATGTAGACCACGCCGGTCGCGACGTTCTTCTTGACGCGACGCTTGGCCTTGCCCTTGTCGTCTGCCTTGGTAGTGGCCATGGCTCAGACCTTCCTCTTGGCCGCCACAGTGCCCCGCTTGGGGCCCTTGCGCGTGCGGGCGTTGGTGTGGGTGCGCTGGCCACGGACCGGCAGGCCGCGGCGGTGACGGAGGCCGCGGTAGCAGCCAAGGTCCATCAGGCGCTTGATGTTCATCTGGACGTCGCGGCGGAGGTCACCCTCGACCTTGAGGTCGCTCTCGATGACACTGCGGATCGACGCGAGTTGATCGTCGGTCAGGTCGTCGGTGCGGATCGCCGCGCCCACGCCGGACTTGTCGAGGATCTTCTGTGCCGTCACGCGGCCGATGCCGTAGATGTAGGTGAGCGCGATCTCGATGCGCTTGTTTCGGGGCAGGTCGACCCCTGCAATGCGTGCCATGGTGGTCCTCCTAGCCCTGCCGCTGCTTGTGCTTGGGGTTGTCGCAGATCACCCGCACGACACCTTTGCGGCGGATGACCTTGCACTTGTCGCAGATCTTTCGAACGCTGGCTCTGACTTTCATTGTTCCTCTTGCGAAGGCTGCGGCTCAGGGCTGGCGGAGTGCGAGCCCGGTGATGACACCGCGACCTGGATCGAGACTGGCCCTGCGGACCAGCACACGCTGCCCCGTCCGTACGTGCACACCGAGGCGCCGCGCCTCCGCGGACAAGCTGGCCGTGAGGACAGCTTGCGTCGGCTGCTCGGCTTCGAGGCGGTACAGCTGCTGGGGCAACTCAGCGACCACTGTGGCCTCGAAGGTGTCGGCGTGCGGATGATTCACAGATGAGACCTTGGCCCGACGGGCCCTGTTGACCCGAGGGGTCGCTCGACTCGGTCTCGGCAGACCGAGCAATACTTAAGCTCAAGGACCCCCAGGGGGGGTCAAGGAAGGGCGAAAAGGTGGCAAAAAGGCCGGCGATAGTCCAGACCGGCACCAGACCGGCGCGTGCGGCTCCGTGTGAGTTAGCCCCGGCGCCCGCGGATCCGCGGACCGCCAGGACCCGCAAACCCTTCGTACGAACGGGTCACCAGGTGACTCTCGATCTGCTGTGCAGTGTCGAGGGCGACGCCGACGACGATCAGCAGCGAAGTGCCGCCATAGTAGAACGGGACGTTGAATTTGGTCTGCAGCAGGGTCGGCAGGACGCAGACCGCCGCGATGTACCAGGCGCCCGCGAAGGTGAGGCGCGTGAGGATGAAGTCGATGTACTCGGCCGTCCGCTTGCCAGGACGGATCCCGGGGATCGACGCGTTCTGCTTCTTCAAGTTGTCGGCCACGTCGACCGGGTTGAACTGCAGCGACGTGTAGAAGAACGTGAAGAAGATCACGAGCCCGACGAAGGCGGTGAGGTACAGCCAGCCGTCGTAGCGCAGGGCGTTGGAGAACCACTGCATCGACGAGCTGCCGGTCATGCCCGCGATCTGGCTCGGGAACATGAGGATCGAGCTGGCGAAGATCGGCGGGATGACGCCGGCGCTGTTGAGGCGCAGCGGCAGGTAGTTGGCGTTGCCGCCGAACATCTGCCGCCCGACCACACGTTTGGCGTACTGGACCTGGATCCGCCGCTGGCCGCGCTCCATGATCACGACGAAGGCGATCACCGCGACGACCAATGCGCCGAGGATGGCGATGAACATCGGCCCGAAGTTCTCGGGATCGTCCTGGGTCTTCTGCCACAGCTGGTACAGCGCGACCGGGAGGTCGGCGACGATGCCGGCGAAGATGATGAGCGAGATCCCGTTGCCGATGCCCTTCTCGGTGATCTGCTCGCCCAACCACATGATGAAGCATGTCCCTGCGGTCAGGGTCAGGATCGTCATCAAGCGGAACGGCAAGCCCGGGTCGAGCACCAGCGTCTGCCCCGGAGCGTTCTGCGACTCGAGCCAGGTGGCCATGAACCAGCCCTGGACCACCGACAGGAACACGGTGCCGTAGCGGCTGTACTGGTTGATCTTCCGCCGCCCGGTCTCGCCCTCCTTGCTGAGCATCTCCAGCCGCGGAATGACCGCGGTCATCAGCTGCATGATGATGCTGGCGCTGATGTACGGCATGATGCCGAGCGCGAAGACGGACAGGTTGCTCAGCGCGCCGCCGCTGAACATGTTCAGATAGCCGAGGAAGCCGCCCGCGCCCTGGCGGACGATGTCGTCCATCACGGTACGGTCGACGCCGGGCACGGCCACGAACACGCCGAAGCGATAGACAGCCAGCATCGCCAGCGTGAAAAGCACACGCTTGCGCAGCTCCGGCAGCTTGAAGATGTTGATGATGACACCCATCGGCGTTCCCAGCTTGCCCCTTCTCGTGCCCGATCTGACGACCAGACGGGCGGGCCCTCAGGCCCGGGGGCTACGGCGACAACTTGTACCCCATGCCGCCCGGCGCCGCAGCCGGCTCGGCAACGAACTTCGGCCGGGCCCCTCACGGAGCCCGGCCGACGCACGAAAGGCCGCGCACCCGGTGACCGGTATCACGGTGCGCGGCCTGCCGACCCGAGCGGCCAGACGGAGGACCTGTCAACCCTCGGCGGGCGCCGCGGGCTCCTGGATGGAGCCGCCGGCCGCCTCGACCTTCTGACGGGCCGACTCGCTGACCTTGGCGACGTTGATCTTGAGCGCGGTCTTGAGCTCGCCAGTGCCGAGCAGCTTGACCTGCTTGACCCGCTTCGGGACCAGGCGCTTGGCCCGCAAGGTCTCGAGCGAGACCTCTTCGCCGGCGGCGAACTTGCCCTCGAGCAGGCCGACGTTGACGCCGTGGTACTCGTCGCGGTTCAGGCTGATGAAGCCCCGCTTCGGCACGCGGCGCTGGAGCGGGTTCTGACCGCCCTCGAAGTGGTCGGGCATCTGGTTGTGACGCGCGAGCTGACCCTTGACGCCGCGGGTCGAGGTCTTGCCGCGACGCGAACCGATACCGCGACCGACGCGCTTGCGACGCTTGCGGGCGCCGGCCGGCGGCTGCAGAGTTTCAAGTGTAGTACCCATTTGGGATGTCCCCTTCGGCCGTATCGGCTTACTCGTCGGCCGGCTCGACGGCGACGAGGTGTTGGATCTTCCGGATCATGCCGCGGATCGACGGCGAGTCTTCGAGCACCCGCGAGTGATGCAGGTGGCGCAGGCCGAGGCCGCGGACAGTGTCCTTCTGCGACTGCTCGCGGTGGATCGGGCTGCGGACGAGGGTCACTTTGAGCTTGAGGGCCATGGCTGTGCTCCTACTGAGTAAGCTCGGCCACCGCGAGGCCGCGGCGACGCGACACCGACTCCGGCGCGCGCAGCCGCTGGAGCGCGTCCAGCGTCGCGTGGATGACGTTCTGCGGGTTGTTGGTGCCGATGCACTTGCTCAGGATGTCGTGGATGCCCGCGCACTCGACGACCGCACGCACCGCGCCGCCGGCGATGACGCCGGTACCCGGCGAGGCCGGCCGCAACAGCACCGTGCCGGCGCCGTGGTGACCGATGACCTCGTGGGGGATCGTCGCGCCCGCGAGCGGAACCTGGAACAGGTTCTTGCGCGCGAGGTCGTTGGCCTTGCGGATCGCCTCCGGGACCTCCTTGGCCTTGCCGTAGCCGATGCCCACCCAGCCGCGCTCGTTGCCGATGACGACCAGCGCGCTGAAGCTGAAGCGCCGGCCGCCCTTGACGACCTTCGCCACGCGGTTGATGTAGACGACGCGGTCGACCAGTTCTCCGAGGGATTCGATGTCGATCATGGTGATTCTCTCAGGACCGAAGGGCCGTGTTGCTAGAAGTCGAGCCCACCGGCCCGCGCGCCGTCGGCCAGAGCCTTGACTCGGCCGTGGTAGATGTAGCCGTTGCGGTCGAACACGACCTTGGTGATGCCTTTGGCCAGGCAGGCCTTGGCGATGGCGGTGCCGACGAGCTCGGCCAGCTCGCGCTTGGTCTTCTCGCTCTCGGCGGCCACGTCCTTGGCGAGCGACGAAGAGGCGACCAGGGTCGCCGACGTGCTGTCGTCGATGACCTGGGCGTAGATGTGCTTGGCGCTGCGGAACACCGAGAGGCGCGGGCGCTCCGTGGTGCCGTGGACCCGCTTGCGAATGCTGGCTTTGCGGCGCAGCCGGATCTGTTCTTTGGGCGAGGGCATGGTCGAACTCCCAGCGCGCGGCTACTTGCCTTTACCGCGAGCCTTGCCTTCCTTCAGGGTGATTTTCTCGTTCAGATAACGTACGCCCTTGCCCTTGTAGGGCTCCGGCGGCCGGAAGTTGCGCAGGTCCGAGGCGACCTGGCCGAGCAGGGCCTTGCTGGCCGACTTGACGTGCAGCTTGCCGTCCTTGTCGACCTCGGCCTTGACCCCCGCGGGCAGCTTGTAGTTGACCGGGTGCGAGAAGCCGAGGGTCAGGTCGACCACGTCACCCTTGACCGCGGCGCGGTAACCGACGCCGACGATGTCGAGGGTGCGCGTGAAGCCGACCGAGACGCCGGTCAACATGTTGGCCGTCATCGCCCGCGCGGTGCCGTGCAGCGCGCGCTCGTCCCCGGACTCGCCGGTGCGGGTGAAGGTGATGCTGTCACCCTCGATCTTGAACTGGATCGCGGCCGGGACCTCGAAGTCGAGGTTGCCCTGCGGACCCTTGACCGACAGCGTCTGCCCCTTGGCGGTCACGGTGACCCCCTTGGGGATCTTCACTGGAGATTTGCCGATACGACTCATGGTCTTGTTCCTTCGCGCGCGCCGGCGGTTCGAATCACCACACGCTGCAGATGAGCTCGCCGCCGATGCCCTGACGCCGGGCGGCGCGGTCGGTCATCAAGCCCCGCGAGGTCGAGACGATCAGGATCCCGAGGCCGTTGTGGACCTTCGGGATGTCCTTGCCGCGCGAGTAGGCGCGCTGGCCGGGGCGGCTGATGCGGCGCATACCCTCGATGGCGGCCTCTTCGCCCTGGTACTTGAGCTGGACCGACAGCAGGCCCTGCTTGTCGTCGTCTTGCCACGAGAAGTCGGAGATGTACCCCTCCTCCTTGAGGATCTGGCAGATGCGGAGCTTCTGCTTGGAGCCGGGCATCGTGCAGCTGGGGTGCTGGGCGTGCTGGGCGTTGCGGATGCGCGCCAGCATGTCGGCGATGGGATCAGTCATGGACATGGTTGCGACTCCTCCTTAGGCGCGCCGGAACGGCATCCCCAGCTTCTCAAGCAGGGCCCGACCCTCGTCGTCGGTGCCCGCCGAGGTGTGAATGCAGATGTTCATGCCCGGCACCTTGTCGAGCTTGTCGATATCGACCTCGGGGAAGATCAAGACTTCCTTCACGCCGAGGGTGAAGTTGCCGCGGCCGTCGAAGGCCTTGCGGCTGACGCCGCGGAAGTCACGGGTACGCGGGAGCGCGATCGTCAACAGACGGTCGAGGAACTCCCACATGACGTTGCCGCGCAGCGTCACCATGCAACCGATCTTCATCCCCTCGCGGAGCTTGAAGGTGGCGATCGACTTCTTGGCGCGCGTCACCACCGGCCGCTGACCGGTGATGTTGCCGAGCACCTCGAACGCCTGCTCGAGCAGCTTCGGCTGGCGAATCGCCTCGCCGAGGCCGATGTTGAGCACGACCTTCTCGACCCTCGGTACATTGAGGACGTTCTTGTAGCCGAACTCGCTGACGAGCGCGGGCTTGGCGACCTCGCTGTACTTCTGGACGAGCCGGGGGACGTACCCCTCCTCGCGCTTGAGCGGCTCCTCCTGGACCCGCTGGAACTTGAACCCGAAGCCGGCGGCTTCCTTCTTCTTGGCGGGAGGTGCCCCGCCGGCGCGTGCTGCCTTGGCCATGACTGCGAATTCCGGTTACTTGTCGATCTGCTCGCCCGACTTGACCGCGACGCGGACCTTGCGGCCGTCGTCGAGGACCTGGAAGCGCACCCGCGTCGGGTCGCCCGACTGCGGATCCGCGAGCATCACGTTGGAGAGGTGGACGGGGGCCTCGCGCTTCACGATGCCACCCTGGGGGTTCTCTTTGCCGGGCTTGACGTGCTTGGTGACGACGTTGACACCCTGCACGACCACTCGGTCGGTCTCGGGCACGACCCGCAGCACCTTGCCGCGGCGACCCTTGTGCTTTCCGGCGATGACGACGACCTCGTCACCCGAACGAATCCGCTGCATCACAGCACCTCCGGCGCCAGCGAGATGATCTTGAGGTAGTTCTTCTGCCGCAGCTCGCGCGCCACAGGCCCGAAGATGCGGGTCCCGATCGGCTGCTTCTGCGCGTCGATGAGCACGGCGCTGTTGGTGTCGAAGCGGATCACGCTGCCGTCGACACGACGCACGCCCTTGCGGGTGCGGACGATGACGGCCTTCATGACGGAGCCCTTCTTGACCTTGCTGTTCGGCAGCGCGTCGCGGACCGAGACGACGATGACGTCGCCGATGGTCGCGTAGCGGCGCTTCGAGCCGCCCAGCACCTTGATGCAGAACAGCTTGCGCGCGCCCGAGTTGTCGGCCACGTCGAGGACGGACTGGACCTGAATCATACGAGCGTCGCTTTCTCCACGATCGCCTGGAGCGCCCAGCGCTTCTCGCGGGACAGGGGCCGGCAGCTGACGATGCGGACGACATCGCCGACCTTGGCCTGGTTGGTCTCGTCATGCGCCTTGTAGCGCAGCCGCTCGCTGACGTACTTGCGGTAGCGGGGGTGCTTGAAGCGCCGCTGCACCTGGACGACGATGGTTTTGTCCATCTTGTCCGACACGACGGTGCCCGTGAGGACCCGGCGCTGGCGCGTCTCGGTCTCGGTGGTGGTGTCTTGCTCAGTCATGGCTCATGCCTCTCCCGCGATGCCGCGAGCGCGCTCGTGGAGGACGGTCTTGATGCGGGCGATGTCGCGGCGCAGCGCGCCGAACTGGGCGAAGTTGGTGGCCCGCTGGGTCGCCTTGGCGACGCTCAGGCGGACGAGCTTGTCGCGGAGCTGCCCCTCGAGCTCGGTGAGCTCTTCGGTGGTCTTCTCGCGGAGTTCGAGCGCTTTCACAGGGCAGTGTCCCTTCGGATGAAGCGGGTCTTGATCGGCAGCTTGTGGTGGGCGCGGAGGAACGCCTCACGGGCGAGCTCCTCGGTGACACCCTCGATCTCGTAGAGGACGCGGCCGGGGCGGACAACGGCGACCCAGAAGTCCGGGGCGCCCTTGCCCTTACCCATGCGGGTCTCGGCCGGCTTGCGCGAGACGGGCTTGTCCGGGAACACCCGGATGTAGAGCTTGCCGCCGCGCTTGACGTGGCGGTTGATCGCGATACGAGCGGCCTCGATCTGGCGCGCGGTCAGCCACCCGCACTCGACGGTCTGCAGGCCGAAGTCGCCGAAGGAGACCTCCGACCCGCCCTTGGCCTGGCCGGCCATGTGGCCCTTCTGGACCTTGCGGTACTTGACTCTGGATGGGGAGAGCATGTTGGGATGCCTCGCTTACTTCTGGGGCCGCGGGAAGCGCGGGTCGTTCTGTTGCGTGGCGCGCTGGCCGTAGACCTCGCCCTTGAAGATCCAGCACTTGACGCCGATCGCACCGGCGGTCGTGTGAGCCTCGGCGAAGCCGTAGTCGATGTCGGCGCGCAGGGTGTGCAGCGGGACGCCGCCGGCGCGGTAGGTCTCGCGGCGCGACATCTCGGCGCCGGCCAGACGGCCCGAGGCGGCGACGCGGATGCCCTTGGCGCCGAACTTCATGGCGGTCTGCATGGCCCGCTTGAGCGCGCGGCGGAAGGCGATCCGGCGCTCGAGCTGCTGGGCGATGTTCTCGGCCACCAGCTGCGCGTTGGTCTCGGCCTTGCGGACCTCCTGGATGTTCAGGAACACCTCGGACTCGGTCAGGCGCGAGACCTTCTTCTTCAGGCCCTCGACGCCGGCGCCGCGCTTGCCGATGATGATGCCGGGACGCGCCGAGAAGATGTTGATCTTCAGCTTGTTGGCGGCCCGCTCGATCGTGATGTCGGCGATGCTGGCGGCGTAGAGCTCCTTCTTCAGGAAGCGCCGGATCTTGAGGTCCTCATGCAGCCACTGGCGGTAGCGCGTGTGCTCGAACCACTTCGAGCCCCAGGTGCGGACGATCCCGATCCGGAAGCCGATCGGATGTGTTTTCTGTCCCATTAGCTGCGTACCTCCGCCACCTCGAGGTGGATGTGGCTGGTCTTCTTGAGGATCCGATTGGCGCGGCCCATCGCCCGCGGGCGCCAGCGCTTGAGCGTCGGGCCCTGGTCGACGGTCACCTTGGTGACGACGAGGTTGTCGACGTTGACGTCGCCGGTGTCTTCGGCGTTGGCGACGGCAGACACCAACAGCTTGAAGAACTGCTTGGCGCCCGACTTGTGCAGGAAGCGAAGGTCGTCGATAGCGCGCGCGACCTGCTTGCCGCGGATCAGGTTGGCGATGATCCGCGCCTTTCGCGGGGTGATGCGCGCGTGGCTGAGACGTGCGATGGCCATGGCGTTACCTCGGTGATTACTTCTTCGCGGCCTTGCGGTCGCCGGAGTGACCACGGAAGGTGCGGGTCGGGGCGAACTCGCCGAGCTTGTGACCGACCATGTTCTCGGTGATGAAGATGGGGATCCACTTGTGACCGTTGTGGACCATCACGTTCGCGCCGACGAACTGCGGCAGGATCGTGGAGCGGCGCGACCAGGTCTTGACCACGCGCCGGCTGCCCTCCCTGAGGGCGACTTCGATCTTCTCGACCAGGTGGGAGTCCGCGAACGGGCCCTTCTTGATGGAGCGTGCCATGCGTTACTTCTTCCTACGGGAGACGATGAAGACGTCGGTGCGCTTGTTGTGCCGCGTGCGGTAACCCTTCGACAGGATGCCCCACGGCGAGCAGGGGTGCCGGCCGCCGGAGGTGCGGCCCTCGCCGCCGCCCATCGGGTGGTCGACCGGGTTCATGGTGACGCCGCGGTTGTGCGGGCGGATGCCGAGCCAGCGGGTGCGGCCGGCCTTGCCGAGGCTGACGCGGCTGTGGTCGCCGTTGCTCAGCGTGCCGACAGTGGCGCGGCAGTCGATGTGGACGCGACGAACCTCGCCGGAGGGCAGGCGGACCTGCGTCCAGTCGCCCTCGCGCGCCATCAGCTGGGCGCCCGAGCCGGCGGTGCGGACCAGCTGGCCGCCCTTGCCGATCTTGATCTCGAGGTTGTGGATGATCGTGCCGACCGGGATGTTGCGCAGCGGGAGGCTGTTGCCCGGCTTGATGTCGGCCGCCTGGTCGCTGATCACCGAGTCGCCGACCTTCAGACCCTCGGGCGCGAGGATGTAGCGCTTCTCGCCGTCGGCGTAGTTGATGAGCGCGATGAAGGTGGTGCGGTTCGGGTCGTACTCGACCGTCGCGACCTTGCCCGGCACGCCGAACTTGTCGCGCTTGAAGTCGATGACGCGGTACAGCTGCTTGTGACCGCCGCCGCGGAAACGCGCGGTCTGGCGGCCGTAGTTGTTGCGCCCGGTGTGGCGGTCGATCTTCTCGACCAGCGGCCGGTGCGGCTCGCTCGCCGTCACCTGGTCGCGGGTGTTGACGCTCATGCCGCGTCGGCCCGGGGAGGTCGGCCTGTAGACTTTAATGCCCATGGTGCGCTCCTTCAGCCCTTGTCGGCCTGATCTCCGTAGAGGTCGATCGAGTCACCCGGGTGAACGGTGACGATCGCCTTCTTCCACGACCGCTGCTTGCCGGTGAACTTGCCGACCCGGCGGAGGTCGCCGCGCACGACCATCGTGCGCACGTCCCGGACGCGGACGCCGAACACCAGCTCGACGGCCTTGCGGATCTCGATCTTGTTCGCGGCCTTGGCGACCTCGAACACGTAGTGGTTGTGGCGGCCCTGCACGTCGGTCGACTTCTCGGTGACGACCGGGCGGACGATGATCTGCTGCGGGGTCATGCGACCTCCTTCGGGGCGTCGGACTTGGCGCCCGACAGACGGGCCTCGACCGCGCGCAGCGAGGTCTCCGAGATCAGCAGCTTGGGGAAGCGCAGGATGTCGTAGACGTTGAGGCCGCGGACGTCGAGGAAGCTCGCCGCTGCCAGGTTGCGCGTGCTGAGACGCAGGTTCTTGTTGTCGCCGGCATCGACCAGCAGGGCCTTCGGCGCGCCGAGAGAGGTCAGCGCCTGGGCGATGGTCTTGGTCTTGACGGCCTCGAGCTGCAGGTCGCGGACGACGATCAGGTCGCCCTTCGAAGCCCGCACGGTCAGTGCGGTGCGCAGTGCGCTCGCCATGACCTTCTTGTTGACGTGGAAGGCGTAGTTGCGCGGCTTGGGCCCGAACACCTGACCGCCACCGCGGAAGATGTTGGCGCGGCGCGAGCCGTGACGGGCGCCGCCGGTGCCCTTCTGCTTGTGCAGCTTCTTGCCGGTGATGGAGACCTCGGCGCGGGTCTGGGTCGAGTGCGTACCGGCGCGGCGAGCCGCCCGCTGGTAGCGCACGACCTCCCACAGGAGGTGCTCACGCACGGGGACGGCGAACACCGCGTCGGCGACGTCGATCTCGCCGACCTGGGCGCCCGTGAGGTCTTTGACGATGAGCTTGGCCATGGTGCCTCAGGTCTTGATCTCGACGTCCACGCCCGCCGAGAGGTCGAGCTTCATCAGCGCGTCGAGGGTCTGCTTGTTCGGTTCAAGGATGTCGAGCAGCCGCTTGTGA
The DNA here is from genome assembly GCF_026965555.1 of Nannocystis punicea. Classification (GTDB taxonomy): domain Bacteria; phylum Myxococcota_A; class Polyangia; order Nannocystales; family Nannocystaceae; genus Nannocystis; species Nannocystis punicea. The sequence goes on from NZ_CP114040.1 coordinate 11,313,431, forward strand.
GTGCGGATCTCGAACTGCTCGCGCGACTTCTTGTCGATGAAGGGGCTGCGAAGGACCGTGTACTTGTTGATCTTGGTGGGCAGCGGGATCGGGCCCGCGACCGTCGCGCCAGTGCGGCGGGCGGTCTCGGCGATCTCGCTGGCCGACTGGTCGAGCAGCTTGTGGTCGAAGGCTTTGAGCCGGATGCGAATCTTGAGCGTGTCCACGGCGATATCCCTTGCGTCTGGCCGGCGTACTCGAGCGAGAGGTCCTACTCGAGGATCTTGGTGACGACGCCGGCGCCGACGGTCTTGCCACCCTCGCGGATAGCGAACTTCAGCCCCTCTTCGCAGGCGATCGTGCTGTGCAGCTCGACGGTGATCTCGATGTTGTCGCCCGGCATCACCATCTCGACGCCCTCGGGCAGCGTCACCGAGCCCGTCACGTCCGTCGTGCGGAAGTAGAACTGCGGCCGGTAGCCCTTGAAGAACGGCGTGTGACGGCCGCCCTCTTCCTTCTTCAGGACGTACACCGTCGCCTTGAACTTCTTGTGCGGCGTGATCGTGCCCGGCTTGCACAGCACCTGGCCGCGCTCCACGCCCTCGCGGTCGATGCCGCGGATCAGCAGGCCGACGTTGTCGCCCGCCTGGCCCTGGTCGAGCAGCTTGCGGAACATCTCCACGCCGGTGACCGTGGTCTTCTGCGTGTCGCGCAGACCGACGATCTGCACTTCGTCGCCGACCTTGATGATGCCGCGCTCGACGCGACCCGTCGTGACCGTGCCGCGGCCAGAGATCGTGAACACGTCCTCCACCGGCATCAGGAACGGCTTGTCCAGCTCGCGCACCGGCTGCGGGATGAACGAGTCGCACGCGTCCATCAGCTCCCAGATGCACTTCGCGTCCGGGTGATCCCACGACGGCGCGTTCAGGGCCTTCAGCGCGCTGCCGCGGGTGATCGGAACGTTGTCCCCGTCGAACTGGTACTTCGACAGCAGCTCACGCAGCTCGACCTCCACCAGCTCCAGCATCTCCTCGTCGCCGGCGCCGATCATGTCGCACTTGTTCAGGAACACCACGATCGCCGGGATGCCCACCTGACGGCCGAGCAGGATGTGCTCACGCGTCTGCGGCATCGGACCGTCCGGCGCCGACACGACGAGGATCGCCCCGTCCATCTGCGCCGCGCCCGTGATCATGTTCTTGATGTAGTCCGCGTGCCCGGGGCAGTCCACGTGCGCGTAGTGCCGCGCGTTCGACTCGTACTCCACGTGCGCCGTCGAGATCGTGATGCCGCGCGCCCGCTCCTCGGGCGCCTTGTCGATCATGTCGTAGCCCTTGAACTCCGCCTGTCCCTTCAGGCTCAGCACCTTCGTGATCGCCGCCGTCAGCGTCGTCTTCCCGTGGTCCACATGGCCGATCGTGCCGATGTTCACGTGGGGCTTGTTCCGTACGAATGTTTCCTTCGCCATGGCTGTGCTTCGCTCAGTGAGGGTGTTTGGAGTCTGGGGGGCGGGATCTACCAGCTAGTCAAGGATTGGAAAAGCCCGATCGCGTCGCCTGAGTGAGAGAAACCGCTAATATCCGCGGGCGCGGGTGACGATCTCCGCCTGCCGGTCGCTCGGGACCTCGGCGTAGTGGCTGAAGTGCATCGTGTAACTCGCCCGGCCCTGAGTGGCCGAACGAAGCGCCGTAGCATACCCGACCATCTCGGCCAGGGGAACTTCCGCGTCAATGACCTGAAGCCCGCGGAGGGGCTCCATGCCCTGTACCCGGCCGCGACGCTGCCCCACCAGGTCGTTGACCACGTTGCCGGTGAAGTCCTCGGGCACCTCGACCTCGACCTTCATCACCGGCTCGAGCAGGCGGGGGCCGGCCTTCTCGAAGGCCTCCATGAGGCCCATGGTGGCAGCCGCACGAAAGCTCACGGCGGTCGAGTCGCCCTCGACGTAGCCGCCGTCCGCCAGCCGGACCTCGACGTCGACCACCGGGTAGCCGAGCAGCGGGCCACGGGTCAGCGCGTCCATCGCTCCCTCGCGGACCGCGGCGATCATGTCGGGCAGCAGTTTGGGCGGCTCGAGCTTCTGGCCGCGCTCGCGGACAGGCTCAGGGATGAGGTTGACGAACGAATTGCCGGCGCCGCGCTCGCGCGGGACCACCTCGAGGACGATCCGGGCGTACTGACGCTTGCCGCCGATCTCCCGGTCGTACTCGATGGGATGGTTGAGCCGGCTGGCGACCGTCTCGCGGTAGGCGACCTGCGGCTTGCCGACGTTGGTCGGGACGCGCGCCTCGCGGGCGATGCGGTCGACGATGATCTCCAGGTGCAGCTCGCCCTGCCCGGCCATCAACGTCTGGCCGGAGTCGGGGTCGACGCGCACGGTGAAGCTCGGGTCCTCGCGCTGCATCCGCTCGAGCGCCTCGGTCAGCGCCGCCTGGTCGGCGGTCGACTTGACCTCGATAGCGCGGAAAATCACGGGCTCGGGGATCTCCAGGCCCGGCAAGATCACCTGCTCGCGGTCGGTCGCCAGGACCACCGTGTCGCCGGTGGTGGTGAAGCGGAGCCCGACGGCGGCGGCGATGTTGCCGGCCGAGACCTCGTCGATCTCCTGCATCTTGTTGGCGTGGACCTGCAGGAGCTTGTTGACCCGCTCCTTGCGGTCGCGCGTGACGTTCTGGATCGCGTCCTTGACCTTGAGGACGCCCGAGTAGACGCGCAGGAACACCAGCGGGCCGCGGTGCGGGTCGTGCACGACCTTGAACGCCAGGGCCAGCAGCGGCTCCTCGAGGCTCGCGTGCCGCTGGACCTCGCCGTCGTCGGCCTTGCGGCGCGCGACCACCGGCGGCATGTCGAGCGGCGACGGCAGGTAGTCGATGACCGCGTCGAGCAGCGGCTGGATGCCCTTGTTCTTGAGCGCCGTGCCGCACAGGACCGCGACGCCCTTGTTGGCGATGGTCGCCCGGCGCAGGCCGGCCTTGAGCAGGTCGAGCGGGACGCCGGCCGCACCTGTCTCGAGGAACACGGTCATCGTCTCGTCGTCGACCTCGGCCACCGACTCGACCAGCGCCTCGCGGGCCAGGACCGCCTCGGTGTACATCTCGTGGTCCTCGGTCACCGGCTGGCGAGTGAGCTGAGTGCCGGTGTCGTCGGTCCAGCGGATCTCCTCCATCATGAGGAGGTCGACGACGCCGGTGAAGGCCGACTCGAGGCCGTTGGGGATCTGCACGACCATCGGGTGGGCGTGCAGGACGGACTTCATCATCTCGACGGTGCGGTCGAGCGTGGCGCCGACGCGGTCCATCTTGTTGACGAAGGCGATCCGCGGGACGCGGTAGCGCTCGGCCTGCCGCCACACGGTCTCGGTCTGCGGCTGCACGCCGGCGACGGCGTCGAACACTGCGACGGCGCCGTCGAGCACGCGGAGCGAGCGCTCGACCTCGATCGTGAAATCGACGTGCCCGGGGGTGTCGATCAGGTTGATCCGGTGACCGCGCCAGAAGCAGGTGGTCGCCGCGGAGGTGATCGTGATGCCACGCTCCTGCTCCTGCTCCATGAAGTCCATGACCGTGTTGCCGTCATGGACCTCACCCATCTTGTGCGAGATCCCCGTGTAGAAGAGCACGCGTTCGGTCGTCGTGGTCTTCCCGGCATCGATATGGGCCATGATGCCGATGTCTCGGGTGGCCGCGATGTCGTTGGAGGATTGCATGGCACAGGAGGGAGCCTTCGGGAACGACACGAGGGCCGCTCCGCCGGCCATCCGTCTCCACAAACTCGGGAGGGGTTATGGCAGGCGAGGGGCCCGGCTCGGGATCTGCTGCGAAGGGACCCGAACAGGGTCCAATCGCTGGGCAGAATCGAGGGTTGTCGCGCTCTTGTCGGCTTGGGGTCAGTGAGTCATCGGCGGGTGGCCCGCGAAGGGGCCGGACATCCGGAGCTGAGGGAGAGAGGTGGAGAGAGGTGGAGAGAAAGATCGAGCGGCCCGCGCGGGACGGGCCGTGGCGTCGGCTACCAGCGGTAGTGGGCGAAGGCCTTGTTGGCTTCGGCCATCTTGTGGGTGTCTTCGCGCTTCTTGACGGCGCCGCCGCGGTTCTGGGCCGCGTCGAGCATCTCGTTGGCGAGGCGCTCGCGCATGGTCTTCTCGGGCCGCGAGCGGGCGAAGCCGATCAGCCAGCGGTACGCCAGGGCCTGGCCGCGCTCGGGACGGACCTCGATCGGGACCTGGTAGTTGGAGCCGCCGACGCGACGCGAACGGACCTCGAGGCGCGGGAAGACGTTGGAGATCGCCTTCTCGAACACCTTGACCGGGTCGTCCTTGGTGCGCTCGGAGATGATGTCGAAGGCGCCGAAGACGATCTTCTCGGCGATCGACTTCTTGCCGGCGCGCATGATGCCGCAGATGAACTTGTGGATGTTCCGGTTCACGTCCACGGGGTGGTCGGTGTACCGGATGTCGTTCTGCGGACGCTTCCGCGTGGTGATTCCTTTGCGCGACATGGTCGTCCTTCTAAGTCACTACTTGGGCCGCTTGGCGCCGTACTTGGAGCGCCGCTGGCGACGGCCGTTGACGCCGGTGGTGTCGAGGGTGCCGCGCACCACGTGGTAGCGGACGCCGGGGAGGTCCTTCACACGACCGCCGCGGATCAGCACCATCGAGTGCTCCTGCAGGTTGTGACCCTCACCCGGGATGTAGGTCGTCACTTCCATGCCGTTGGTGAGACGGACGCGGGCGACCTTGCGCAGCGCGGAGTTCGGCTTCTTCGGCGTGCAGGTGTACACGCGGACGCACACGCCGCGCTTCTGCGGGCAGCCGCGCAGCGCCGGAGCCGTCGTCTTCTTCTTCTGCAGTTCGCGTCCCTTGCGGACAAGCTGATTGATCGTCGGCATGCGCCGTGAAGCCTTTCCAGTATCGAGCCGGGGCCCGGAGGGCCGTGGGGTTTGGCCAGGCCCGAACCGAGAGCGTCGGACCTGTTCGCTTTTGCCCCCTGCGGCTGGGGGGCTGGTTATATAGGGGGGCGCCAGCCAGATCAAGCATCGCCGCTGGCGAGGCGCGGGAGGCCGGACTGCCGTCCGAACCCCTCAGAGCGAGGAAGAACGGCCTGGAGTGCGAATCCAGGCCCGGGGTGCTGCGGCGGGCGACGCGTCGTGCGTGCGCTGCCGCGGCAGGGTGGTTGGGAGATCACCTCCCCTCCACCGGAAAGACGGAGACCGGCGCATCCTGCGCCGGCCCCGTCGAGACGAATCAGTCCTGCACGTTGATGAGGTCCCGCTCGTTGGAGCGACGGGCGATCGGCTCGGCGTTCGGGTCGTGCTGCGCCTGGTCGTCCGAGACCATGTGCAGGCGGTCGTAGACCGTGAGGCCGGTGCCGGCGGGGATGAGCCGGCCCATGATCACGTTCTCCTTGAGGCCGCGCAGGAAGTCGATCTTGCCCTGCAGCGCCGCCTCGGTGAGCACCTTGGTGGTCTCCTGGAACGACGAGGCGCTGATGAAGCTCTCGGTCGACAGCGAGGCCTTGGTGATGCCGAGCAGCAGCGCCTGACCGGTCGCCGGCGTGCCGCCGAGCGCCGCGACGCGCTGATTCTCCTGCTGGAAGATCTGCCGCTCGACGTGGTCGTCGGCGAGGAAGTTGGTGTCGCCCGGATCTTTGATCCGCACGCGCCGCATCATCTGCCGGACGATGACCTCGATGTGCTTGTCGTTGATCTTCACGCCCTGCAGGCGATAGACCTCCTGGATCTCGTCGAGCAGGTAGGTCGCCAGCGCCTTCTCGCCGAGCACCGCGAGGATGTCGTGCGGGTTGGCGGGGCCGTCCATCAGCTTCTCGCCGGCGCGCACGCGGTCGCCCTCGCGCACGAGCAGGTGGCGGACCTTGGGTACCAGGTACTCCTTCGGGTCGCCGTGCTCGGCGGTGACGATGACGCGCCGCTTGCCGCCCTTGTCCTTGCCGAACGTGACGACGCCGTCGATCTCCGAGATGATCGCGTGATCCTTCGGCGTGCGCGCCTCGAACAGCTCGACCACGCGCGGCAGACCGCCCGTGATGTCCTTGGTCTTGGTCGACTCGCGCGGCAGCTTGGCGATGACGTCGCCGGCGACCACCTTCGTGCCCTCGGTGAGGGTGAAGGCCGCGCCGACCGGCAGGAAGTAGCGCGCCTCGTGCTTGCCGTGGACGCGGATGACCTCGCCGTCGTCGTTCTTGATGACGAAGCGCGGGCGCGCGTCGGGGTCGCGGCTCTCCTGCACGACCATGCTCGAGTGCTGCGTGGTCTCGTCGACCCGCACCGCCATGGTCACGCCCTCGATGATGTCGCCGTACTCCACGGTGCCCGTCACCTCGACGATGATCGGCAGGGTGAACGGGTCCCACTCGGCCATCAGCTGGCCGGCCTTGACCACCTCGCCGTCCTTGACGCGCAGCCGCGCGCCGTAGACCAGGTCGTAGCGCTCGCGCGGGCGGCCCTTCTCGTCGAGCAGGTTGAGCTGGGCGTGGCGGTTCATGACCACCGAGTACGGGCCGTCCTTGTCCTCGCGGCCGGTGACGAGCTCGATGTCCTCGAGCTTGACAGTGCCGCCGAAGCGGGCCGCCAGCTGCGACTGCTCGGCGGTGATGTTGCCGACGCCGCCGATGTGGAACGTGCGCATCGTCAGCTGCGTGCCGGGCTCGCCGATCGACTGGGCGGCGATGATGCCGACCGCCTCGCCGACGTCGACCATGTTGCCGCGGGCCAGGTCGCGCCCGTAGCACTTGGCGCAGATGCCCCGCAGCGCCTCGCAGGTGAGCACGCTGCGGATCTTCACCGACTGGATACCGGCGTCGTCGACCTGACGCGCGCGGGTCTCGTCGATGAGGTCGCCCTCGGCGATGATGAGGTCGTCGGTGCCCGGCCGGTACAGCGGCTCGAGCGCGACGCGGCCGAGGACGCGGTCCGCCAGGCGCTCGATGACCTCGCCCGACTCGACCAGCGCGGTCATGTCGAGGCCCTGGATCGTGCCGCAGTCGAACTCCGTGATCACGGCCTCCTGGGCGACGTCGACCAGGCGGCGGGTGAGGTACCCGGAGTTCGCGGTCTTGAGCGCGGTGTCGGCGAGGCCCTTGCGCGCGCCGTGCGTCGAGATGAAGTACTGGAGGACGGTGAGGCCCTCGCGGAAGTTGGTCGTGATCGGGAACTCGATGATCTCGCCCGAGGGACGAGCCATGAGGCCGCGCATACCGGCGAGCTGGCGCATCTGCTGCCGCGAACCGCGGGCGCCCGAGTCGGCCATGATGTAGACCGAGTTGAACGACGGCTGCTTGACCTGCTTCCCGGTCCGCTCGTCGGTGAGGACGGCGGTCGAGATGCCCTCCATCATCGCGTTGGCGATCTGCTCGGAGACGTTCGCCCAGATGTCGATGATCTTGTTGTAGCGCTCGCCCGAGGTGATGAGGCCGTCCGCGTACTGCGCCATGATGCGCTTGACCTCGGCGGTCGCCTGCTGGAGCAGCTTCTTCTTGGCCTCGGGGATGACCATGTCATCCATGCAGATCGAGATGCCGGCCTTGGTCGCCTCGCTGTAACCGGTGCTGCGCAGGTAGTCGGCCATCAGGACGGTGGCTTTCTGCCCGCACAGGCGGTAGCAGGTGTCGATCAGCTCGTTGAGCTCCTTCTTGCCCAGCGAGCGGTTGACCATCGGGAACGGGATCTTCTTGGGGATGCCGCCCTCGTACAGCAGGACGCGCCCGACGGTGCTGTCGAGCATCGGCTTGCCGGGCTCCATGCGCACGCGGACGCGGGCCTGCAGGTGCGCGGCGCCGTGGTCGTAGGCCATGCGCACCTCGGCCGGCGAGCCGAAGTGACCGATGAAGAAGCCGTCCTGCGCCGGGTTCTCGTTGACGCCGCCGTGGGCGAAGGCCCGCTCGCGCGTCATGTAGTACAGGCCGAGGACGATGTCCTGCGACGGCACGATGATCGGCCGGCCGTGCGCGGGGCTGAGGATGTTGTTGGTCGACATCATCAGCACGCGCGCCTCCATCTGCGACTCGATGCACAGCGGGAGGTGGACGGCCATCTGGTCGCCGTCGAAGTCGGCGTTGAAGGCGGTGCAGACCAGCGGGTGCAGCTGGATCGCCTTGCCCTCGATCAGCACCGGCTCGAACGCCTGGATGCCGAGGCGGTGGAGCGTCGGCGCGCGGTTGAGCAGCAGCGGGTGCTCCTTGATCACCTCGTCGAGGATGTCCCAGACCTCCGGGGCCTCCTTCTCCACCATCCGCTTGGCGCTCTTGATGGTGGTGACGAGCCCCTGCGCCTCGAGCCGGTTGTAGATGAACGGCTTGAACAGCTCGAGGGCCATCTTCTTGGGGATGCCGACCTCGTGCAGGCGCAGCTCGGGACCGACGACGATGACGCTGCGGCCGGAGTAGTCGACGCGCTTGCCGAGCAGGTTCTGGCGGAACCGGCCCGACTTGCCGCGCAGCATGTCCGACAGCGACTTCAGCGGGCGCTTGTTGGGGCCCGTGATCGTCTTGCCGCGGCGGCCGTTGTCGAACAGCGCGTCGACGGCCTCCTGCAGCATGCGCTTCTCGTTGCGGATGATGATCTCCGGCGCAGCCAGCTCCTGCAGGCGCTTGAGCCGGTTGTTGCGGTTGATCACCCGGCGATACAGGTCGTTGAGGTCGGAGCTGGCGAAGCGGCCGCCGTCGAGCGGCACGAGCGGGCGCAGGTCGGGCGGCAGCACCGGCACGACCTCGAGCATCATCCACTCGGGCTTGTTGCCGCTGTTGCGGAAGGCCTCGACCACGCGCAGGCGCTTGGCCGCCTTCTTGCGCTTGGCCTCGCTGGTGGCGCCGGCGATCTCCGCCCGCAGGTTGCGGGCCTCGACCACCGGGTCGATGCGCGACAGCAGCTCCTTGATCGCCTCGGCGCCCATGCCGGCGTTGAACGCCTCGGGGCCGAGCTCCTCCATCAGCTGGTCGAAGCGCTCCTCGCTGAGCAGCTCGCGCTCCTCGAGCCCGGAGTCCTTCGGGTCGATGACGATGTAGGCCTCGCAGTAGAGGACCTTCTCGAGCTTGGTCAGCGGGATGTCGAGGATGTTGCCGATGCGCGACGGCAGGCTCTTGAGGAACCAGATGTGCGCGACCGGAGTCGCCAGGTCGATGTGACCCGCGCGCTCACGCCGGACCTTGGAGTGGATGACCTCGACGCCGCACTTCTCGCACACGACCCCGCGGTGCTTCATGCGCTTGTACTTGCCGCAGAGGCACTCGTAGTCCTTGATGGGCCCGAAGATCTTGGCGCAGAACAGGCCGTCGCGCTCGGGCTTGAAGGTCCGGTAGTTGATCGTCTCGGGGTTCTTGACCTCCCCGTACGACCAGTCGCGGATGGTCTTCGGCGAGGCGACGCCGATCCGGAGCGCGTTGAAGTAGGTGGCCTCTTTCTGCTTCTCGAAGAAACTGAAGATGTCTCTCATGGCCGTGTCTCCTTGTTCGCTTTCTCCGGGTGATTACTCCGCCGCCGACATCGCCTCGCGGGAGACGCCGGTGACCACGCCCGTCTCCGCATTGACGTCGACGAGCTCGATGTTCAGGCACAGGGCCTGCAGCTCCTTGAGGAGCACGTTGAACGACTCGGGCACGCCCGGCTGCATGGTCGGCTGGCCCTTGACGATGGACTCGTACATCCGCATGCGGCCGACGACGTCGTCCGACTTGACGGTGAGCAGCTCCTGCAGCGCGTAGGCGGCGCCGTAGGCCTCGAGCGCCCAGACCTCCATCTCGCCGAGGCGCTGGCCGCCGAACTGGGCCTTGCCGCCGAGCGGCTGCTGGGTGACGAGCGAGTACGGGCCGATGCTGCGCGCGTGGATCTTGTCGTCGACGAGGTGGTGCAGCTTCAGCATGTACATGATGCCGACGGTGACGTTCTCCTCGAACGCCTCGCCGGTGCGGCCGTCGAACAGGATCGCCTGGCCGCTCTCGGGCACGCCGGCCTTGCTGAGCGTGCCCTTGACCTCGGTCTCGAGCGCGCCGTCGAACACCGGCGTGGCCATATGGACGCCGCGCCGCAGCTTGTCGGCGAAGCGGATCACGTCGTCGTCGCCGAGACCGTCGATGAAGCGCTGGGCCTCCTTGGTCTCGTAGATCTTCTTCAGCTGGGTGCGCAGGACCTCGGGCGAGAACTTGGTCTGCATGTAGCGGTCGATCTGCAGCCCGAGCTCGTACGCCGCCCAGCCGAGGTGGACCTCGAGGATCTGGCCGACGTTCATGCGCGACGGCACGCCGAGCGGGTTGAGCACGATGTCGACCGGGCTGCCGTCCTCGAGGTACGGCAGATCTTCGATCGGAAGGATGCGCGAGATGACGCCCTTGTTGCCGTGGCGGCCGGCCATCTTGTCGCCGACCTGCAGCTTGCGCTTGATGGCGACGTAGACCTTGACCATCTTGATGACGCCGGGCGGCAGCTCGTCGCCCTTGGTCAGCTTGGCGATCTTCTCGCGGTAGATGGTCTCGATCTCGTCGAGGTCCTTCTCGAGCCGGCGGGCCAGGGCCTCGACGACCTCGGTGTCCTCGGCGGTGGTGAGCGAGAACCGGCCCCACTCGCTGCGCGGCACGTCGGCCAGGTTGGCCTCGGTGAGCACCACGCCGGCGGTGATGAGCTCGCGGCCGGCGTCGTCGACCAGCTTGGCCGCCGTGGTCTTGCCGACCAGGATCTCCTTCATCCGGTTGTAGTAGCCGTCGGACACGATGGCGACGTTGTCGCGCCGGTCCTGCATCAGCTTCTCGCGCTCGGCGTCCTCGATCTGCTGGGCGCGCGTGTCCTTCTCGACCGACTTGCGGGCGAACACCCGCGCGTCGATGACGATGCCGCTGACGCCCGGCGGCAGGCGCAGCGAGGTGTCACGCACGTCGCCGGCCTTCTCGCCGAAGATGGCGCGCAGCAGCTTCTCCTCGGGGCTGAGCTGGGTCTCGCCCTTCGGGGTGATCTTGCCGACCAGGATGTCGCCGGCCTTCACCTCGGCGCCGATGCGGGCGATGCCCGCCTCGTCGAGGTTGGCCAGCGCGTCCTCGCCGACGTTCGGGATGTCGCGCGTGATCTCTTCCTTGCCCAGCTTGGTGTCGCGGGCGACGCACTCGAACTCCTCGATGTGGATCGAGGTGTACACGTCCTCGCGGACGATGCGCTCCGACACGAGGATCGAGTCCTCGAAGTTGTAGCCCTGCCACGGCATGAACGCGACGACCACGTTCTGACCGAGCGCCAGCTCGCCGCGCTCCGTCGCCGCGCCGTCGGCGATGACGTCGCCCTTCTTCACCCGGTCGCCGACGCGGACGATCGGCTTCTGGTTCAGCGCGGTGTTCTGGTTCGAGCGCTGGAACTTGGTCAGGTTGTAGATGTCGGGCTTGGCGCCGAGGATGCCGCGGTTCTCCTCGGTCTTGCCGGTGACCGGCTTGACGACGATGCGCGCGCCGTCGACCTGCTCGACCACGCCGTCGCGCAGCGCGACGACCGTCGAGCCCGAGTCGCGGGCGACGTGCATCTCCATACCGGTGCCGATCAGCGGGGCCGCGGTGCGCAGGCACGGGACGGCCTGCCGCTGCATGTTGGAGCCCATCAGCGCGCGGTTGGCGTCGTCGTGCTCGAGGAACGGGATCAGCGAGGCCGCGACCGAGACCAGCTGGCTCGGCGAGACGTCCATCAGCGTGACCGAGGCCGGGGCGACCGCCTCGAACTCGTCGTTGTGACGGACCTGGACCTGGTCGGCCAGCAGCTTGCCGTTGTCGTCGGTGACGGCGTTGGCCTGGGCGATGAAGTGGCCCTGCTCCTGCAGCGCCGAGTAGTAGTCGACGTCCGACGAGGCGACGCCGCCGTCGACGGTGCGGTACGGCGTCTCGATGAAGCCGAACTCGTTGATGCGCGCGTACGTCGACAGCGACGCGATGAGGCCGATGTTCGGACCTTCCGGCGTCTCGATCGGGCAGATGCGGCCGTAGTGGGTGTTGTGGACGTCGCGGACCTCGAAGCCGGCGCGCTCGCGCGTCAGGCCGCCCGGGCCGAGGGCCGACAGGCGGCGCTTGTGCGTGACCTCGGACAGCGGGTTGGTCTGGTCCATGAACTGGCTCAGCTGCGAGGACGCGAAGTACTCCTTCACGACCGCCGAGACCGGCTTGGCGTTGATCAGGTCGGCCGGCATGAGCGCGTCCATCTCCTGGGACATGCTCATGCGCTCCTTGATCGCCCGCTCCATGCGCACGAGGCCGATGCGGTACTGGTTCTCCATCAGCTCGCCGACGGCGCGCACGCGGCGGTTGCCGAGGTGGTCGATGTCGTCGATCTGGCCGCGGCCGTTGCGGAGCTCGACCAGGTACTTGACCGTCTCCATGATGTCGCGCTTCGTCAGCACGGTGGAGGTCAGGCTCTCCTCGAGGCCGAACTTGTGGTTCAGCTTGAGGCGGCCGACGGTCGACAGGTCGTAGCGCTCGGGCTTGAAGAACAGCGACTCGAACAAGGTCCGCGCCGTCTCGGCCGTCGGCGGGTCGCCGGGGCGGAGACGCCGGTAGATCTCGAGCAGCGCGTCCTCGGGCGTGTGCAGCTTGTCCTGCAGCAGGGTGTTGCGCAGGTACGGACCGACGTTGAAGTCGTCGATGAAGAGGATCTTGAAGCTCTTGATCTTGGCGTCGGCGAGGCGACGGACGTGCTCCTCGGTGAGGTCCTCGTTGCAGTTGAGGAGCACCTCGCCGGTGTTCTCGTCGATCACGTCCTCGGCCGAGACCTTGCCCACCAGGCTCTCGGCGTCCATCGGCAGGGTGCGGATGCCCGACTGCCGCATGCGCTTGATGTTCGCCTTGGTGAACTTGCGGCCCTTGCGGACGATGACCTCCCCCGTCTCGGGGTCGCGGATGTCGTGCGAGGCGCGCTGACCGGCCAGCAGATCGAAGTCGATCGCGCGGGTCAGGACGCCGCCCTCCTCGATGTTGATCGTCTCCTTGTCGTAGAAGAAGTCGAGCAGATCGGGGGTGTTGAAGCCGAGCGCGCGCAGCAACACGGTCGCGTGCAGCTTGCGCCGGCGATCGATGCGGACGAAGATCGTGTCCTTGTGGTCGAACTCGAAGTCGAGCCAGCTGCCGCGGTACGGGATGATGCGGGCCGAGAACAGCTTCTTGCCCGACGCGTGGGTCTTGCCCTTGTCGTGGTCGAAGAACACACCGGGTGAGCGGTGCAGCTGCGACACGACCACGCGTTCGGTGCCGTTGATGATGAACGTGCCGTGCGCCGTCATCAGCGGGATCTCACCGAAGTAGACCTCCTGCTCCTTGACGTCGCGGATCGACTGGGTGCCCGTCTCGTCGTCGACGTCCCACACCACCAGGCGGACCACCACCTTGATCGGCGCCGCGAACGTCATGCCGCGCGCGCGGCACTCGTCCTCGTCGTACTTGGGGCGGTCGAGGCTGTAGCTGACGAACTCGAGCGAGCTGGTCTCGCCGAAGTCCTTGATCGGGAACACGCTCTTGAAGACGGCCTGGAGACCGATCTCCTCGCGGTTCTCCAGCGGCACGTCCCGCTGCAGGAACTTGTCGTACGACCGCTTCTGGATGTCGATGAGGTTGGGGACCTCGATGATGCGCTTGAGCTTTCCGAAGTTCTTGCGCACACGGAAGTTGTTCTGGATCATCGGTGGCATCGCGGTTCCTCAGGGGGGACGAACTGCCGAGTGAGGCAGTGGAGCGGGCCGGCAGGTTGTCTAAGCGCTAAGCGAGGCAAAAGCCCAGGACTTCGGGCCTTGCGGCTCGTGAGCCAGCGAGATCGCGAAGCGGCAAAAAGTACTCGAGAACGGATGTGAGCCAGGGCTCACCGGGGCGCGAAAATGCCCCATTACAAACGCGATATGTGCACGACGCGCAGGGGGCTTCCCCCCTGGCGCCGTACACGCCGGAGCAGCTTGGGCGGCGGGCCCTGAGATCACTTGATCTCGACCTCAGCGCCGGCCTCCTTGAGCTGCTTGGCCATCTCCTCGGCCTCGGCCTTGGAGATGCCTTCCTTGATGTTGGCCGGGGCGCCCTCGACCAGATCCTTGGCCTCCTTGAGACCGAGGGCCGGGTTGAGCACGCGGACGGCCTTGATGACGTTGATCTTCTTGTCGCCGAAGCCCTTGAGCACGACCGTGAACTCGGTCTGCTCTTCCTTCTTCTCGGCCGCGGGCGCAGCGCCACCCTGGGCGGGGCCAGCAGCGGCGACCGGCGCGGCGGCCGAGACGCCCCACTTGGTCTCGAGCTCCTTGACCAGGTTGGCGATCTCGATGACCGGAAGGTTGCTCAGGTAGTTGATGACTTGGTCGCGGGTGATGTCGGTCATGACGAATTCCTCGAAGTCTGTCGGTACAAACGGTGACGGGTTGATGAGGGACGAGCGCCGGCCTCAGGAGGCAGCGGCGAGCTGGTCCTTGCGGGCATTCAGGAGGTAGAGGAAGCTCTGCGGGGCGGCGTTCAGCACGCGGACGAAGCTGGTCGCCGGCGTGTTGAGCAGGGCCAGGAACTGCGCCTTGAGCTCGCGCGGCCCGGGCATGTCGGCCAGCTGGCTGACACCGGCGGTGTCGAGCGTCTTGCCGTCGATGATGCCGCCCTTGACCTTGAAGTTCTTGGCGTCCTTGGCGAAGTCACGCGCCACGCGAGCCGCTGCACCCGGGTCCTCCGGCGAGAACGCGATGCCGGTCATGCCCTTCAGCAGGGCGGTGGCCGGCTCGTGCTTCGTCCCGGTCACCGCGTAGTGGATGACCGAGTTCTTGTAGACCTGGTAGCGGCAGTTGGCGTCGCGGAACTTGTTGCGGACGTCGCTGGCCTCGGCCACGGTGATCCCGGTGTAGTCGACCAGGACGAACGCGGACACGCCGCTCAGTTCCTCGCGGAGCTTCGCCGATTGTTCGTGTTTGCTCAGGGTGGGCATCTCTGGCTCGTCTCCTCGGCCCTCCGGGTGGAGGACCGCCGAGATGGAGGGACGGACGACCCGTCCCGCTTCCTCTCGTCGCTCGCTCCACTCTCGGCAGGCCGCTCTCGCGTTTACGGTCGGTAGGCCGACCACCTGCTGTCTTCGAGTGCGTGCGCCCTCGCGGGCGGCTGATTCACGTCACTTCTGCGACAGACTTGGTGAACTCCTTGATGAAACCTGGGGCGGATCGGCCTAGCGCTCGAGGAGCGCGGCGACCTCGTTGGTGTCGAGGCGGACCGACGGGCCCATCGTCGACGACAGCGCGATGCTCTTGAAGTACTTGCCCTTGGCCGTCGACGGCTTGAGGCGCTGCAGCGTCTCGAGCAGCGAGAGGATGTTCTCCCGCAGCTTGTCGGGCCCGAACGACACCTTGCCCACGGGCGCGTGGACGATGCCGGTCTTCTCGGTGCGGAACTCGATGCGGCCGGCCTTGATCTCGCGGACCGCCCTGGCCACGTCCATGGTCACGGTGCCGACCTTGGGGTTGGGCATCAAGTTGCGCGGGCCGAGCACGCGGCCGAGGCGACCGACGAGACCCATCATGTCGGGCGTGGCGATCGCGCTGTCGAACTCGAGCCAGTTCTCCTTGAGCACGCGGTCGACCAGGTCCTCGGCGCCGACGAAATCAGCGCCCGCCTCGCGCGCCTCGTTGGCCCGCTCGCCCTTGGCGAACACGACCACGCGCAGCGACTTGCCGGTGCCGTGCGGCAGGGCGCACGAGGAGCGGATCATCTGGTCGGCGTGCTTGGGGTTGACGCCCAGGCGAGCGGCGACGTCGACCGTCTCGTCGAACTTGGTGAACTTCAGCTTCGGCAGCAGTTCGACCGCTTCGGCGAGGGTGTAGCGCTTGTCGCGGTCGACCAGCTTGCGGGTCGCCTCGTACTTCTTGCCCATTGTCTCGTGCCCTTTCCGGGGTCCCAGCGGCCTTTACGGCCTCCCCCGGGGTTGTCCCGGCCCGCCGCGGGCCGGGGCTCCTGCCCGCATGTCTTCAGGGACAGGAAGGAAATTCTCGCCGCGCCGGGCTCAGGCCTCGACGACGTCGATGCCCATCGAGCGCGCGGTGCCGGCGATCGAGCGCGCAGCGGCGTCGATCGAGGCGGCGTTCATGTCCTTGAACTTGTACTCGGCGATCTCGCGGACTTCCGTGGTCGTCAGCTTGCCGATCTTCTGCCGGTTCGGGACGCCCGAGCCGCCCTCGACCTTGGGGTTGGCCGCCTGCACCTTCTTCAACAACAAGATCGACGCCGGCGGGGTCTTGGTGATGAAGGTGAACGAGCGGTCCGAGTAGACGGTGATGACCACCGGAATCACGAGGCCCTGGTCCTTCGCCGTGCGGGCGTTGAACTGCTTGCAGAACTCCATGATGTTGACGCCCTTGGAGCCGAGCGCAGGGCCGATCGGCGGCGCGGGGTTCGCCAGTCCGGCCTTGATCTGGAGCTTGACGTACGCGGTTACCTTCTTCATGGCAGTGCTTCGTGACGAAAAGGGTGGGTCGGTCGGGTGGAGCGGTGCCGCTGGCGCCGCCCTTCAGGGACCGTGAGCTTGACGCCGCTCACTGGGCGGGACAGGCGTGCTGGCTTGTCGCAGATCCGCCGGCGTTACACAACCGGCTCGACCTCGGAAAAGTCGACCTCGACGCGCGTCGGGCGGCCGAACAGCGACACCGACAGCCAGATCTTCTGCTTGTCGTTGTTGATCTCCTCCACCTCACCGGTGAAGTTGGCGAACGCGCCGCTGCGGACTCGAACCTGCTGGCCGACCGAATACGTGATGTTCGGCACGACCTTCTCGACGGGCGCCTGCTCGTCCGGCGGCGCCTGGCCGAGCATACGGTTCATCTCGGCCTTGCGAACCGGCTTGGGGTTCTGGCCGCCGAGGAAGCCGGTCACCTTCGGGGTGTTCTGGACCAGGTGCCAGCTCGCCTTGGTCAGGTCCATGCTGATGAAGATGTAGCCGGGCAGAAGCTTGTTGGTCTTCTGGACGGTCTTCTTGCCGCTCCGGGTGGTCACCTTCTCCGAGGGGATCAAGATCTCCCCGAACTGCTCCTCGAGACCGGCGTTCTTGATCCGGTCCTCCAGGGCCTTCTTTACCGAGTTCTCGTAGCCCGAGAAGGTGTTGACGACGTACCACTCCATGAGAATTTGTGCCCCGATCCGTCAGAGAGCGTAGAGCCAGTCCGTCACGTTGGACCAGAACAGGTCCATCATCGCCAGGATGACGGAGCAGACGAGCGTGAGGACGACGACCACGATGGTGGCGACCCGCGTCTCCGCCTTGGTCGGCCACGTCACCTGCGAAACCTCGACAGCGACCTCGCTCACGAACGTGAACCAGCGCTTGTTCCGCCAGGCGATGAGCGCGCAAATCAAGGCGGTGCCAGTGCCGATCGCCGAGGCTACGTTCGGCGCCGGGCGGCCGAGCTCCCGCGGCCAGTACGACCACAGCAACGCCCACATGTCCTCGGTGAGGTTGCTCAGGACGTACGCGAGCAGCAGAAAGCCGAGGAAAAACGCTGCGTGGGCCCATCGACTGGGGTCGAACTCACGGGCAACAACGAGCTTTCGTTTGCGCGGCGGGGTCGTCATGGCAGGGGCTCAGAGTGTCCGAAGATCGGCCATCTCTGACAGGAAGCAGGGGGTGGGGGACTCGAACCCTCGGCCTGCGGATTTGGAGTCCGCTGCTCTACCAACTGAGCTAACCCCCTGTAAGAACCCACTCTCTTACTTGGTCTCCTTGTGATCCGCGTGCTTCCGGCAGTGGCGGCAGAACTTCTTGAGGACGATCTTCTCGGGCGTCGTCCGCTTGTTCTTGGTCGTGGAGTAATTGCGCCGCTTGCAGGACTGGCACTCGAGCTGAATGATGATGCGGTTGCCGGCAGCCATGGGAGCCTCGGGCGAAGGGGTCCGGTTCTAGCAAGACCCGTTCCGGTTGACAAGTTCGAGCCCGGAAGCTGACGGAAGCCAGCAGACCGGGGAGTTAGGGCAAACAAGGCGGGGGTCACGCCCCCCGCCTCGTGGATTCCCGAGGTCCTACTCGAGGATCTTGGTGACGACGCCGGCGCCGACAGTCTTGCCACCCTCGCGGATGGCGAACTTCAGCCCCTCTTCGCAGGCGATCGTGCTGTGCAGCTCGACGGTGATCTCGATGTTGTCACCGGGCATCACCATCTCGACACCCTCGGGCAGCGTCACCGAGCCCGTCACGTCCGTCGTGCGGAAGTAGAACTGCGGCCGGTAGCCCTTGAAGAACGGCGTGTGACGGCCGCCCTCCTCCTTCTTCAGGACGTACACCGTCGCCTTGAACTTCTTGTGCGGCGTGATCGTGCCCGGCTTGCACAGCACCTGGCCGCGCTCCACGCCCTCGCGGTCGATGCCGCGGATCAGCAGGCCGACGTTGTCGCCCGCCTGGCCCTGGTCGAGCAGCTTGCGGAACATCTCCACGCCGGTGACCGTGGTCTTCTGCGTGTCGCGCAGACCGACGATCTGAACTTCGTCGCCGACCTTGATGATGCCGCGCTCCACGCGACCCGTCGTGACCGTGCCGCGGCCAGAGATCGTGAACACGTCCTCGACCGGCATCAGGAACGGCTTGTCCAGCTCGCGCACCGGCTGCGGGATGAACGAGTCGCACGCGTCCATCAGCTCCCAGATGCACTTCGCGTCCGGGTGATCCCACGACGGCGCGTTCAGGGCCTTCAGCGCGCTGCCGCGGGTGATCGGAACGTTGTCCCCGTCGAACTGGTACTTCGACAGCAGCTCACGCAGCTCGACCTCGACCAGCTCCAGCATCTCCTCGTCGCCGGCGCCGATCATGTCGCACTTGTTCAGGAACACCACGATCGCCGGGATGCCCACCTGACGGCCGAGCAGGATGTGCTCACGCGTCTGCGGCATCGGACCATCCGGCGCCGACACGACGAGGATCGCCCCGTCCATCTGCGCCGCGCCCGTGATCATGTTCTTGATGTAGTCCGCGTGCCCGGGGCAGTCCACGTGCGCGTAGTGACGCGCGTTCGACTCGTACTCCACGTGCGCCGTCGAGATCGTGATGCCGCGCGCCCGCTCCTCGGGCGCCTTGTCGATCATGTCGTAGCCCTTGAACTCCGCCTGTCCCTTCAGGCTCAGCACCTTCGTGATCGCCGCCGTCAGCGTCGTCTTCCCGTGGTCCACATGGCCGATCGTGCCGATGTTCACGTGGGGCTTGTTCCGTACGAATGTTTCCTTCGCCATGGCTGTGCTTCTCTGGGGGTGACGGGTTCAGTCGTCGAGAGGGATTCTCTGGAGCCCATGAGCGGATTCGAACCGCTGACCTCATCCTTACCAAGGATGTGCTCTACCAACTGAGCTACATGGGCGTGAAGTTGTCCGGAACCGGGAGGCCAGGAGGGCCGAAGCGGATGCGCAGGTCGCGCAGAGAGCGGGAGACGAGGGTCGAACTCGCGACATTCAGCTTGGAAGGCTGACGCTCTACCAACTGAGCTACTCCCGCGGTAGGCAGTGGATGGGGAAGGATTCGAACCTTCGAAGCGCGGTGCGCGGCAGATTTACAGTCTGCTCCCTTTGGCCGACTCGGGCACCCATCCTCGTGGTGTGGAACGATCGCTGCGTGCGTGGCCCCGGAGGCCGTTCGGTGTGGTGAGCTGGCGATGGGACTCGAACCCGCAGCCGCCTGATTACAAATCAGGTGCTCTACCAATTGAGCTACGCCAGCGTGTGGTGAGAATTCCCTCCGGGGTCTTCGTGGCGGTCGTGCCGCCGGTCAAGTGTTAGGGCTTCAGGCTAACGAAAAGCGTCGGGCCCGGTGAGGGTCCGAAAGTGGACGCGGTGTATAGCCGCGGATCTGGGAGGGTGTCAAGCCATGGCGGGCGCGCGTACGCCCGGGTGCAAGTCGGCCCGGCGGGCGGCCGATTCTCGCCAGAACGCGGCGAGAAGCGGCCTTGCGAGCGTCAGAGCGGCGTCAGCTCCGGCACGAACAGCTTGCGATCGACCGGACTCGGCTCGCCTTGGGCGGAGGCGATCTCCCCGGCCGCGATTTCGGGGCGGGCCTCGGGCGCCAGCGGCGGGTGCGGCTTGCCGAGAGTCGTATCACCTGCGAGCAGCACCGCCTGCAGCTCGCTCAGCTTGGCCTCGGTCTGGGCCGTGAACTCGCTCTCGTAGCCGAGCCGCCGGGCGGTCGCCAGGTTCTTCTCGAACACCCAGATCGCCTTGTTGACCACCGGCCTCAGCTGGCTCTTGAGCTCCTCGTAGTAGACCTGGCGCTGCTTGTCGTCGAGCCACTCCGGCACCGGGGCGTGCATCATGGCGTCGTAGAACTCCTCGAACAGGCTGCCCAGCTGGTAGCCCGCCGCCGAGACCCAAAACATGTGCTTGGCCTTGATGGTCTCGTTGTAGGCGTCCTGGGCCTTCTCCAGCAGGGCGAACTTGCGGGCGAAGTCCTCGGTCATCTGCTTCTCGGGCAGGCGGATCGGCACGTCGCGGAAGCGCCGGTGCCACACCGCGGCCCGGTAGAAGCGGGCCAAGCCGACGAAGTAGTAGTTGCTGAAGCGCTCGCTGCCCGCCTCCTGCGAGGCGACGAAGACCTGGTCGGCCTGCTGCAGCAGCGGCTCGGCCTGGTCGAGCTGGCCGAGCTCGAAGTGAGCGTAGCCCTGGCGGGCCAGCGCCTCGACCCTGGCGCTGGGCAGGGTGGCGCGGGCGAAGGCCTCGGCGTAGCTGTCGGCCGAGGCCTTCCACTCGCCGAGCTCGGCGTAGCAGGCGCCGCGGCGGGCGAAGAGATCGCCGGGGCCGTCGCTGAAGCGGGCCAGGTAGGCGTCGTAGGCGCGGATCGCCGCGGCGCAGTCGCGCAGGAGCTCCTGGGCCCGCGCCAGGCCGAGGTAGGCCTGGCGCACGCCGGTCTCGTCGGGGTCGCCCCCGAGGTAGCCGGAGAACAGGGCCACGGCCCGGGCCGCGTCGCCGCCAGCGAGCGCGGCCTCGGCGTCGGGCAAGGTCGCCGGACCCGTGGGGGCCGCCGCGGCCGCCTCGCCGGGCTTCACGGTGACCGCAGCGTCCTCGGGGGTGACGGTGCCGGCGGGCTTGCCGGCGCAGGCGACGGGCGCGCCCGCGAGGACGACGAGCGCGAGCCGGACGAGCGAGCGGGACATCGGCGTGAGCATGGCACACGAGGCCGTGGACATCACGGCCAGATTGTGAGTTGTCGCGTCGGAGATCGCTCCGGCCGAGTTCGCGCGGGGACGCCGGCGCTCACTCGGAGAGCTTGGCGATCGTGTCGCGGGCGGTCAGCACGGCCTTCTGATAGCTGATGTCGGTCGTGCCCTTCTCGCCCTTCATGATGTCCTCGAGCACGTCGACGCACTTCTGGCAGCGCTTGCCCTGCATGATGCGCGAGGCCATGAGCGCCATCGTCACGCGGGCGTCGACCTCGCGGACCTTGTAGGCCTGGGCGATCGCCTCGGCCACGGCGGCGTCACCGGGCGCCAGGCGGGTCAGCTCCATCGCCGCGTTCTCGCGCGCGACCCAGCTGGCGTTGGTGTCCTTGAGGGTCTTGAGGTAGCAGTCCTTGTCGTTCTTGCAGGTCTCGAGGGTGGTGAGGGCCGGCTCCCACTGCTTGAGGCCCTCCGCGACCTTCGGGTCGGTGTTGGCGGCGAAGGCCTCGCGCACGGTGGCGACCTGGTCGGGGCCGGCGGCGAGGACGGCGAAGCGGCCGGCCTCGATGCGGATCGACAGCGGCGTCTTGTCGGTGGTCGGCAAGGTCTCCGGGTCGCTCTCGGCGGTCTTGAGGAAGTTGGTGAGGCACTTCACGGCCTCGTCGCCGCCGACGTAGCCGAGCGACTCGACCATCATGAACTGCTCCTCGAAGTGCACGCTGGCCTGCGTGCACGGGCAGATCGCGGCCGCGGCCTTGGGATCGCCGATCTGGCCGAGCGAGGTGACGATCGCGTTGCGCAGGTTCTCGTTGTCCGCCTTGTCCGGATCCTCTTCCTCCTCCTCGTCGGCCTTCTTCTTCTTGTCCTTCTTCTTCGGGTCCTCCTTGACCACCGGCTTGCAGGAATCCGCGGGGATGTTCTTGATCAGCGCGTCGACGGCCTGGGGGCTGCCGAGCGAGCCGAGCATCAGCGCGGCGGTGAAGCGGACCACCGGCACGGTGCTGCCGGCCTCGACGACCTTCTTGATGACGATGTCGTCTTCCTTGCCGGTGAGCAGCTCGACGAGGCGCGGGACGGCCGGCTCGCCGATGCTGTTGAGGGACAGCTTGACGCGGTTGCTGAGGTTCTTGCTGTCGGTCTGATCGTCGGGGATCGAGAAGTTGGCGATCACGAGCGGCTCGATGGCCGCAGGGTCGCGCAGGTTGCCGAGCGCCTCGGCGACGATGCGGTGGATCTGCGGCGGCCGCATCTCGGTCGGCTGCTGCAGCGCGGCGATCAGCGCCGGCGCGGCCTTCGGGTCCTTGAGGATCCCGAGCGTGCGCGCGAGCTCGCGGCGGATCTCACCCTCGGCCTTGCCCTTGTCCTTGCTCGGGTCCTTCGTCAGGCCCTCGAACAGGCCGAGCACCGCGTCGGTCGAGCCCTTGGCCTTGGCGCGCTGGATGCCCTGCAGCGCGATCAGCACGCGCTTGCGGCCCTCCTCCGAGCCGTCGAGGGTGCCGAGCGCCTTGCTCCACAGCGGCGCGGCCTCGGGCCGGCCGATGTCGCGGAGCATCTCGAGCATGTTCACCTGGTGCTCCGGCGACGAGTCCCACTGCTCCTCGAACACCGGGATCACCTTCTGCACGAACTCGTCGAGCCGCGGGCCGTTGTCCGGCGAGGTGATGACGGTCTTGACCAGGTCCTTCATCCCCGAGAAGCCGATGCCCTTGGCGCTGGCATTGCGGATGTTCTCGATGTGCGTCTCGAAGGCGTAAGGGTCGGGCTCCTTGCAACCAGTGGTCGTGAACACCGACAGGGCAAACAGGGAGGAGAGAAGGAGCTTGCGCATCAGGCCGACCTTTCAGAAGACGGGGCCGCTCGGGCCGAGGAGGAGGGAGAGACGGAGGATCGCGGCCCAATGGGGCCGGATACGGCCGCGCGGGCCATGACAGATTTGCGCCGATGTTACCAAAGGCGCGCGCGGGATGTTTGCCGCAGTTTCGTCGCGCGTCAAAAAACCCAGGCCCGACGGGGTGCGCGGGGTTCAGGCGCAGCCCGTCGGTTCAGCGCCCCGGGGCGCCCCGCGGCGGCGATCTCGTTGTCGCGGGCGGGTCGCCCGGGGAGCGCTCAGATGCGCTCGACCTTGTGCTTGCCGCGGGCCAAGACCCGCGGGCGCGCGACCTTCTTCGCTCGCTTGACGCTGTCGCCCCAGTCGGCCTCGTCGGCCTCGCTGTAATGCTCGCTCGCATGCTCCTCGAGGCGCGGGCGGGTCAGCGACGGCTTGGCGAGCACGCTCTCGCGTCGCGGGGCGGTCCGCTGCGGGGGCAGACGAACGCCGTTCTGGGTCGCGTACGTGGCGGCGGGCCGGGGCTGGGGCGGGCGCGCCTGGGCGGCGGCCTGCGACCACTGGCGGCCTTCGCGGCGGTCGCGGCTGGACTCGGCCTCGGCCTCGAGCTCGTCCTCGTCGGGCGGCTCCATGCTGACCTGGCCGCGGAAGGCGGCGCCGGGCGCGACGATCAGGCGGGGCGCCCGGAGATCGCCGACCACGCGGGCGCTGGCGGCGAGGACGATGCTGCCGGCGGCGGTCAGGTTGCCGACCACGGTGCCGGCGACGACCACGTCATCGGCGTGCACGTCGGCGGCGATGATGCCCTCGGGCTCGACGTAGAGCGTGGCGGAGAGGTGGATGCGGCCCTCGATCGTGCCGTGGACACGAATGTCCTCCTGGCCAGACAGGCGGCCGACGATGTGCGTGCCGGGGGCGACGACGGTGGTGGCCTCGTCGGGCGAGGATTGCGTGGATTCCGACTGCGACACCTTCATCCCCCCATGTCAACGTTGCCCTTGAACGAGGCGCCGTCGGCGATGAGGATCCGCGGGGCGCGGATGTCACCGACGACGGTGCTGCTCGGGCGCAGCTCGGCGCGCTCGCTGGCGGCGACGTCGCCGCGGAGCGTGCCCTGGACTGTGATCGACGCGGCGTCGACGGTGGCCTCGACGACGCCGCCGTCCTCGATGACGAGGGTGTCCCGGACCTGGATCCGGCCCTTGACGGTGCCCCGGACGACGAGGTGCTCTTCGCCGGTGATCTCGCCGTCGATGAGGATGCTGGAGCCGATGACGGTGCTGGACATGAATCGTGCCTGCGGTCGGGGAAGATGGAAAGTCAGCGAGGGCGCGGTTGCCGGAGGACGTTGCCGGGCAGCGGGACGTCCATCTCGACGGCGCCCTTGAACTGCGCGCCGTCGGCGATCTCGACGCGCGGCGCGCGGAGGTTGCCGACCACCCGGGCGCCCTCCCGGAGGGTGATACCCTCGGCAGCGACGACGTCACCCTCGACCTGGCCGTGGATCTCGACGCTGTCGGCCTCGATGTCGGCGGCGACCAGCGCCGGCCCGGCGATGAGGAGGTGCGCCGTCAAGGCGATGCTTCCCTCCACCCTGCCCTGCACCACGACGTCTTCCTCGCCGACGAGGGACCCGCGGACGGTGATCCGCGGGCCGATGACACAGGGAGCTTCGTGGACGGCAGATCCAGCCATGGCCTTTACGCCGGCGAAGAGTAACGGCGGGCCTGCGCCGCGGTCAAGCGCGGGTGACGGTCGGGCCCGGCGCCGCAGGACCTATAGGCCGTTCATCACGCGCCCGTGGGCTTCAATTCGCTGTCAAGTCTCGCCGAACGCCACGTACACTGATTCTCCGCCAGCCTTGGCCACGACCCGGAGCCTCCGTGAGCAGCACCCCTGAGACCCCCGCCTCCGCCGCGCCGCTGCAGCCCGAAGACCTCACGGGGTTCTTCCGCCGCGCCGAACGCCCCGACCGCCGCACCCACAAGATCGGCACGGAACACGAGAAGTTCGGCGTGTTCGTCGCCGACGGCGAGTACCGTCCGGTCGCGTACGAGGCCCACGTCCTGGCGGTCATGCAGGGCTTCATGGCCCGCTTCGGCTGGAAGCCGGGCGGCGAGCGCGGCAACGACGGGGCGCTCATCAGCCTCGAACGCGACGGCGCCTCGATCACCCTCGAGCCCGGCGGCCAGTTCGAGCTCAGCGGCAAACCCCTGGCGGACGTCCACCTGACCTGCCAGGAGTTCACGCAGCACCAGCGCGAGCTTCACGCGGTGTCGCAGGAGCTGGGGATCGCCTGGCTGGCCTCCGGCTTCCAACCGTTCGCCACCCGCGACGAGATCCACTGGATGCCCAAGCCGCGCTACGCGGTGATGCGGGCCTTCCTGCCGACCCGCGGCCAGCGCGGGCTCGACATGATGCTGCGCACGTGCACCGTGCAGGCCAACTTCGACTACGCGTCGGAGCAGCAGGCAGGGGCCAGGTTCCGCCTGGCGATGGGGGTGTCGGCGCTGACGACGGCGCTGTTCGCCAACTCCCCTTATAAGGAAGGCGAGGACCGCGGGTTCGCCTCGCTGCGCAGCGACAACTGGACCGACGTCGACGCCGCCCGCTGCGGGCTGCTGCCGTGGGCGTTCGAGGCGCCGTTCTCGTACCAGCGCTACGTCGACTGGGCGCTCGACGTGCCGATGTTCTTCATCCGGCGGCAGGGCCGCTACATCCCGCTGCACGTGCCGTTCCGCGAGTACATGGCGACCGGCTACGTCGACCCCGACGGCGTCCGCCACTCCGCGACGCAGGGCGACTGGGAGCTGCACCTGAGCACGCTGTTCCCGGAGATCCGCCTGAAGCCGTACCTCGAGGTCCGCGGCTGCGACTCGGTGCGCCAGAACATCCTCTGCGCGCTGCCGGCGCTGTGGAAGGGCCTGCTCTACGACGACGACGCGGGCGAGGCGGCCTGGGAGCTGGTCGCCGACCTCGACTTCGGCGAGCGCCTGGCCCTGTGGGCCGAGTGCCGCCAGGTCGCCCTCGCCTCGCCGCGCGTCCGCGAGCTGTGTCAGCGCCTGCTCGCCATCGCGCGCGACGGGCTCGAGCGCGCCGACATCCGCGACCATCGCGGCCGCACCGAGGCGTTCTTCCTCGACCCCCTGGAGGCCCTGGTCGCCGCCGGGACGTCGCCCGCCGACGTCGCCCGCGCCCAGCTCGGCCCCCGCCCCGGCCGCGACGTCGAGGCCCGCCGCGCCTTCGTCCGCGCGTTCCACTTCGCCGGCGCCGGGCTCGAAGACACCTGACCTGACGGGCATGTCCCTTCGGGCATGGCTCGAAGGGCATGCCCGGACGAACATGTGCGCGGGGACATGTCCCCGCGCCAGCCTCACTCGTCGTCGTCGCGCAGGTAGGACGGCAGGTCCTCGATCAGCTCGACGCGGCTCAGCTCCTGGATGTCGTCGTCCGGCGGCGGCGGCGGCTTGCGGGCGGGCGGCGGCGGCGGCTTGCGCGGCGTCGGCGGCTTGGGGCTGGGGCCCTTCGGGCTGGGGCCTTTCGGACCGACCGAGGCCGCGCCGGAGCCGGCGCGCGGCTTGGCGAGCGGGGCGCCGAGCTCGACGACCTTCTTCTTGGGGGTGCGGTGGCGCAGCACCGGCGCGCCGCTGTCGCCGTCGCTGTCGTCGATGGCCGGGAGGCCAGGCATCGGCGGGGTGTCGCGGGTGCGCACGGGCTCGGCGAGCGCCTCGTCGGCGTCGACGCTGGTGGCGCTCGTCGGCGGCGACAGGTCGAGCCCGTCGCCGTCGTCGTCGTCCAGCAGCGAACCACGCACGTCGTCCATCGACGGCCGACGCATTGGCGCCGCCCGGGTCGGCGGCGCCTCGTCGAGCACGCTCCGCACGTCGTCGATCGACGACCGCCGCACCGGCGCCGAACGGGTCGGCGGCGCCTCGTCGTCGTCCACCAGCACGCTCCGCACGTCGTCGATCGACGACCGCCGCACCGGCGCCGAACGGGTCGGCGCCGAACGGGTCGGCGGCGCCTCGTCGTCGTCCACCAGCACGCTCCGCACGTCGTCGATCGACGACCGACGCACCGGCGCCGAACGGGTCGGCGGCGCCTCGTCGTCGTCCACCAGCGCGCTCCGCACGTCCTCCATCGACGGCCGTCGCACCGGCGCACCGAGCCGGCGGGCATCCTCCACCGAGTTGCGACGCACCGGAGCGTCGACGCGGCGGACGTCGTCCCGCGCGGGGCGCATCGGCGGCGCGTCGTCGTCGTCGACCAGGACGCTGCGCACGTCGTTCAGCGACGCCCGCCGCCCCGGCGCCTCGACGCGCCGGACGTCGTCCATCGACGCCCGCCGCAGCGGCGCGTCCAGCAGGCCGCCACGGAACTCGTCGACGGGGCGACCGATCGGCGGGTGGTCGTCGAACAACGACGAGGCGTCGCTGGACACCGGGACTTCGTCGTCCTGCAGCGTCGGCAGCGGCAGGTCGTCGTCGTCGTCCTGGATCGGCATCCGGACGTCGTCGTCGTCGTCGATGAAGCCGGACGCGTGCGGGCTCGTGTGCGAGGACACCGTCGGCGAGTGCGCGAGGGGCGAGTCGAGGTCGGGCCCGGCGCCCCGATAGAAAAGATCGCTGATGCCCGAGCTCTCGCCGGGTTCCTCGTCGGGGATCCCCAGCACCAAGGCGGCCGACTCCTCGCTGCTGATCCCGAGCGCGGCGGCCAGCGGCAAGGTCGCCGAGAGGTCGGGCGGCGGCGACGAGGACGACGGCGGCGGGTAATCGACCTCGCGCTGGGCCGCCAGCGCGAAGCTCCGCGCCAGCGTCGGCCGCTCGTCGACGACCGGCTCCGGCTGGCGGACCGGGTACGGCCGGCTGAGCTTCAGGAGCGACTGGAAGCGGGCGAAGCCGCCGAGGCCGGAGTCGGGATCGTCGTCGATCACCGCGGGCGCCGGCGGCGGCTGCGAGGTGGTGGCGGCCGTGACGGCGCGGCGCAGGTCGGCCGGCAGCTCGTCGTCCAGCTCCTCGTCGAGCCCCTCGCGGACGTCGAAGGCGCTGTCGCGGCGGGTGATGAACGAGCTGTCCCGTGGGACATGTCCCGAACGACCGCCGAGGAGCTCGCCGAGCGTCGAGTCGGGATCGAGCCCCTGCAGCAAGACGCTGGCCCGCGCGCGGGCCCACGCGAGCAAGGCCGGCACGTCCTTGGCGGCGTAGCCCTCGCCCGCGAGCAGGTCATCAGGCTGCATGTGATTTCACGGTATCACAGCGAGCCGCGCCCGTGCGGCTCAGGCGAGCTGCGCGGCGAGGGCGCTGCCGGCCGCGTCGATGGCCGCGGGCAGGCCGGCCGCGTTGGGTCCTCCGGCCTGCGCGAGGTCGGGCCGGCCCCCGCCGCGCCCGCCGACATGTGTGGCCAGGGCGGCGATGAGGTTGCCCGCGTGGACCTTGCCGGCGAGATCCTTGGTGACCGCGACCAGCAGCGAGGCCTTGCCGTCCTTCTCTGCGCCGAGGACGATCACGCCGGAGCCGAGGCGGTCGCGCAGAGTATCGGCCGCCTCGCGCAGGGCCTTGGGATCGGCGACTGCGACGACCTTGGCGAGCAGCTTGACGCCGGCGACTTCGGCGACGGTGTCGCCGGAGCCGCCGCCGCCGACGGCCAGCTTGCGCTGCAATTCGGTGATCTCGCGCTCGCGCTTCTGCGCGCTGACCTGCAGGCGGCCGAGCTTGTCGAGGACGTCCCCGGGCCCGCTGGCGTGCAGCTCGCTGGCCGCGCGGTCGAGGATCTGCACCGTCTGCTGCAAGTGATGCAGCGCGTTCATGCCGGTGACGGCCTCGATGCGGCGCACGCCCTGGGCGATGCCGACCTCGCTGACGATGGCGAACAGGCCGATGTCGCCGGCGCGGTGGACGTGGGTGCCGCCGCACAGCTCGACGCTGTCCTGACCGATCCGGACCACGCGCACCTGCTCGCCGTACTTGGCCTCGAACAGGCCGATCGCGCCGGCGCTCTTGGCCTCGCCGGGGCTCATCTCGCGCGTGTCGGTGTCGGCGTTGGCCAGCGTCATCTCGTTGACGATGCGCTCGATCTGCTGCCGCTGCTCCGGCGTGATCGGCCGCGGGTGCGAGAAGTCGAAGCGCAGCCGGTCGGGCGCGACCAGCGAGCCCTTCTGCGCCACGTGGGTGCCGAGCACCGCGCGCAGGGCGTGGTGCAGCAGGTGCGTGGCGCTGTGGTTGCGGCGGATCGCGGCCCGCCGCGCGCCGTCGACGGTCAACGTGACGAGGCGGCCGACCTCGAGGGTGCCGTGCGTGACCTTGCCGCGGTGGATGTGCAGGTCGCCGGTCGGCTTGAGGGTGTCGCTGATCTCGACGCGCACGCCGTCGCCCTCGGCGATGCCGGTGTCACCGACCTGGCCGCCGCTCTCGCCGTAGAACGGGGTCGCGTCGGTGATGAACTCGACGTCGTCGCCCTCCTTCGCGGCGGTCTGCTCGACGCCGTTCACCGCCAGCGCGAGCACGTTGCCGCGGCCGCTGAGCTCGGCGTAGCCGGTGAAGGTCGCGGCCTTGGCGAACCGCTCCTTGAAGCGGAAGTAGAGGTTGTCGATCGCCTTGTCGCCGCCGCCGAGGTTGGCAGCCGCGGCGCCGGCCGCCTGGCGCGCCTGGACCTCCTGCTTGACCGCCTCCTCGTCGAGGGTGAGGCCCTTCTCGCGGCTCAGGATCCCGGTGAGGTCGATCGGCAGGCCGTAGGTGTCGTAGAGCTCGGCGGCGACGCCCTGCGGGAAGGCGGTCTCGCCGGCGGGCAGCTCGGAGACGGCGCCGTCGAACAGCCGCAGGCCGCGCTTCAGAGTGCGGCGGAAGCTCTCCTCTTCGCCGCGCACGACCTCGTCGATCGTGGCTGCCCTTTCGACCAGGTTGGGATAGGCCTCGCCGAACTCCTCGACGACCTTCTTGCACACCTCGTGGAAGAACAGGTGCTCGAGGCCGACCTTCTCGCCGAAGCGGATCGCCCGGCGCATGATCCGGCGCAGCACGTACGGCCGCGTGTCGCGGTCGGGGAACACGCCGTCGGCGATCAGGAAGGCGGTCGCGCGCGCATGGTCGGCGATGACGCGGAACGGCGCCTCGCCGGCCCCGAGGTCGTGCGCCGGCGCGCCGGCCAGGCGCTTGGCGAGGTCGACCAGCGGGGTCAGCAGCGAGGTGCGGTAGTTGCTGCCGACGCCCTCGATCACCGAGGCGAGCCGCTCGAGGCCGGCGCCGGTGTCGATGCTCGGCTTCGGCAGCGGCACGAGCCGACCGTCGTCGAACTTCTCGTACTGCATGAACACGAGGTTCCACAGCTCGGTGTAGCGGGTGTCCTCGTAGGCCGGGCCGCGACCGGCGACGCCGGCGTCCGGCGGGGCCTTGTCGCCGTGGAAGATGTGGATCTCCGAGCACGGCCCGCACGGCCCCGTCGGGCCCATGGCCCAGAAGTTCTCCTTGGCCGGGAAGCGGTAGATCCTGTCCTTCGGGACATACGAGGTCCACAGCTCGTAGGCCTCGTCGTCGGCCGGGGCCGACTCGCCTTCGCCGCTGAAGACGCTGACGACCAGGCGGTCGGCCGAGATGCCGAGATCCTCGGTCAGGAACTCCCAGCCCCAGCGGATCGCGTCCTGCTTGAAGTAGTCGCCGAACGAGAAGTTGCCGAGCATCTCGAACAGCGTGTGGTGCCGCTCGGTGAAGCCGACGTTGTCGAGGTCGTTGTGCTTGCCGCCGGCCCGCAGACACCGCTGCACGGTGACCGCCCGCTTGTACGGCCGCGGGTCGCGCCCGAGGAAGGTGTCCTTGAACTGCACCATCCCGGCGTTGGTGAACAGCAGCGTCGGATCGTTGGCCGGCACCAGCGACGACGACGGCACGACGGCGTGATCGCGGGCGGCGAAGTAGTTGAGGAATCGGCTGCGGATCTCGTGAGCGCGAATGGGCCGCTGCATGGGCGGGGGAGAATAATCGATCCGCGCGGCCACGAGCCCCCGCGCACCGAACCCCCCGCGCGTGCGATTTCGCGCGCACTTCGCGCACGAGGCCCGCACGCGTTCGCGCGCAGATCCGGCCCGCCGGCTGGCTCGGGCGGGACCGCGGGCGTATAATGAGGAGGCATGTCCCTCCGCGGAATCCTGGCCGGCATGGCGTCGATCCTCGAGATCCAGCCGCCCGAACCGCCCCGCCCGCGCCGCCCCGCCAAGCGCCGCCCCGCCAAGCGGCCCCTCAGCGACGCCGAGGCGATCGCCCGCGAGTTCGCGGCCATTCGTCGCGACCTCGCCGGCATCTACGAGAGCTACGCCGATCGCCTGCCGCCGCGCTAGGACGCGCGCGAAGTTGCGCACGAATTTCGGCGCGCTAGCCTCCGGCGCGTGAATTCAGACGAGCTCGTCGTCCCCGGAGAAAACGAACCTCGCCGCGCCCTCGACCGCGAGGTCTCGGCCGCCGGGCGCTCTTCGATCTCCATCCTCGCGATGTTGCAGCGCTCGAGCCCCCTGCCGTCGCCCGAGCAGCTCGCGGCCTATCCGCCGGAAGGCCGCGAGCTGATCTATCGCCTCGCTCAGGCCACCCAAACGCACCTGCATCGCGTCGAGCTCGAGCGGCTGGAGCTCCGTCGCGAGAAGCTGCGCGCCCGCGCGATCGATCGCGCCGCTCAGCGGCGACAGATCGCTCGCGGGCAGTACCTCGGCTTCGGCATCTGCGTGCTGTTCCTGGCCGCCAGCGCCGCCGTGGCGCTGCTGGCCACCAGCGGATGGGGCCAGCTCACCGCCAGCTTGCTCGGCGGGATCGGACTCTCCAGCCTGGTGTTCGCGTTCATCCGCGGGCAGCAGCCGCGGGCCTCGCGGCGCCTGCGACTGCGCGCCCCGGCGCGGGCGGCGACGCAGTCGAACTGAGCTTCCACTCGGCCGATCGACTCGAGGTCGTCGCGCGGCGGTGCTCGAGCACTCGCGATCGAGTGACTCGAACTCGCGCGAGCCTTCCGCGCTCAGTCGAACTGCAGCAGCTTGACCTTGAGGTAGCGGCCCTCGATGAAGGCCGGGGGGACCGGGAAGTCGGGCGGGAGGCCGCACTCGCCGACCAGGCGGGCGGCGCGACCGGCCGCGTGGACGCCCTCGCCGACGGCGAGCAGGAACTCCTCCTCGCCGAGGCGCACTGCGTTGCTGATCGCCAGCACGAGGCCGCCGGGGCCGACGACCCCGCTGACCGCCCGCATCAGCTCGCCGTAGTCCTTGAGCGCGCTGAAGGTGCTGCCCTTGACGTTGCTGAACGGGGGCGGGTCGACGATCACCAGGTCCCACACGCGGCCGCGCTGGCGGAACTTCTCGAGCAGCGCGAAGGCGTCGCCGGTGATCGCCTCGATCGCCTCGGGGTCCATCTTCGAGGCGCTGAGGTTCTGCCGGCAGCGCGCGTGGCTGCGGGCCGCGGCGTCGACGTGGGTCACCGAGCGCGCGCCGCCGCGGAGCGCCCGCAGACCGAACGCGCCGGTGAAGCTGAACAGGTTGCACACGCTGCGCTCGCGCGACCACGCCTCGAACAGGCGCCGGCCCTCGCGGAGGTCGAGGAACAGGCCGGGCGAGACCGGAGCTGTCACATCGACCAGGAACTTGAGGCCATCCTCGTCGACCTCGATCTCGGGCGGCGCCGGCTTGCCGGCGAGGTGGAACGCGGGCGGCCGGCGGTCGTCGGGAGTGACGCCGCGGATCCGGTCCTGCAGGTAGATGCCGGTCGGCTTGAGCTCTTGCTCGAGGATCGGCACCAGCGCGTCGAGGTAGGTCTCGGCGATCTTGGCGTACTTGTAGACGAGCAGGTGAGAGCCGAGGCGGTCGACGGCGAGGCCGGGGAAGCCGTCGGCCTCGCTGTGGATCAGGCGGCACGCCTCGGAGGGCACGCTGGTGCCGCGACGACGCACGGCGGCCCGCACCCGCGCGAGCATCTCGTCCTCGTTCCACTCGAACTCGGCGGCCAGGCTCACCATGCGCAAGGCGATCGCGCCCTCGGGCTCGTTCAGGCCGTGGCCGATCAGGTAGCCGTCCGGATCCATCACCGGGACCACGGCGCCCTCGGGCAGCGCGAGCGGCCGCTGGACGGCGTTGCGGAACACCCACGGGTGGCCGGCGCGCAGCAGACGGGCCACCTCGTGCGGCACCTTGATGTGCGGGCCGCGGACACCGGGCCGCGGGTGACCGCCTTGGGTGCGCCGCCGCGGCGCCGCGTCGCCACCGGCAGCGCCGCCGCCCCCGCCGCGTCGCTGTGGCCGCGAGGGTTCGGCGGGGCGAGTGGCGGGGCGAGTGCGCAGCGGACGGCCGTCGGTGGGTGGCATGGCGGCCGCGGAGAATAGGCGATAGCGCCGCGACGTGGCGAAAAATCAGGTCGACTGGCCATGGAGCCGGCGGCGCCGGTGCAGGCGGACAGCGGTCCGCTGCCCGGGACAGTGGCGCAAAGGACAGGCGCGAGGGGCCGCGAAAGTTTCCTCGCTTGGCGGGCCGGGCGGCGGGCTGTAGGCTTTTCCGCCCTGGCCGCGCCCGCCGGCGCCGGCCGAGCCCGCATGGCAGACCGACTCGGCGAACTACTGGTCCATCGCGACCTGATCTCGCTGCCGCAGCTCCAGCGGGCGCAGTCGGAGCAGCGCGCGTTCGGCAAGCGCCTGACGACCATCCTGCTCAAGCTCGGCTTCATCAGCGAGCGCCAGCTGGCCGGCTTCCTCGCCGAGCACTTCAAGGTCCCTTACTTCGACTTCGCCACCCACGAGATCGATCCGGCGGTCATCCGCACGGTCGACAAGTCGCTCGCGGTCCGCCACCTGGCGGTCCCGGTCCAGCGCGCCGGGTCCAAGCTCATCGTCGCGATGGCCGACCCGAACAACATGCTGGCGATCGACGACCTCAAGTTCCACACCAGCCTCAACATCGACGCGGTGGTCAGCCTCGAGCCGGCGATCGAGGCGGCGATCGCCCGCTACTACGACAAGGTCGAGCTGGCGGCCCCCTACGGCGAGGTCCTCGGCGGGCTCGGGCTCGAGCCGGCGGTCAGCCTGCCCGAGCGCGAGCGGCCGCCGCCGCAGCTGTCGGAGCCGGAGCAGTCGATGGCCGGGCGGCTGTGCGAGGCGATCCTCCGCAACGCGCTGGCGAAGGGCGCGTCCGACATCCACATCGAGCCGTACGAGAAGGGCATGCGGGTCCGCTACCGCATCGACGGCGCGCTGTACCACGAGATGGACCCGCCGCTCGGCTACGGCGCGTCGCTGATCGGCAAGTTCAAGCAGCAGGCCGGGCTCGACGTCGGCGACCGCCGCCAGCCGCTCGAGGGTCGCCTGCGCTTCAAGGCCGGCAAGGAGCGCGAGGTCGCGTTCCACGTCGTCACCTTGCCGACGGTGTTCGGCGAGGCGCTGCGCCTGCGCCTGCTCGACCGCGCCGCGCTGCCGGCCGACCTCGCGCGGCTCGGCATCGACGGCGAACCACTGCGACAGGTGCGAGCCGCCCTGCACCGCCCCCACGGCCTCGTGCTGGTGGCCGGCCTCGCGGGCGCCGGGCGCTCCACCACGCTGTGCACCGCGCTCGGCGAGCTCACCGCCGACAGCGTGCGGATCGCCACCGTCGAGGACCCGGTCGAGTACCACCTGCAGGGCGTCTCGCAGGTCCAGATCCACTCCGAGCTCGGCCCCGCCGCGGCCGTGCGCGCGGTGCTGCGGCAGGACCCCGACATCGTCATGGTCAGCGAGCTGCGCGACCTCGAGACCGCCGAGCTGTGCGCCAGAGCGGCGGCCGGCGGTCGACGCGTGCTCGCGGCCCTGCCCGCCGGCGACGCCGCGGGGGCGCTCGTCCACCTGATCTACCTCGGCGTCGAGCCGCACGTGATCGCCGCGGCGGCCTCGCTGGTGATCGCCCAGCGACTGGTCCGCAAGCTGTGTCCCGAGTGCGCCGAGCCGGACCCGAGCTGCAGCGTGCAGCGGCTGGTCGACGCCGGGGTGCCGCCGGCGCTCGCCCGGGACGGCTCGCCCCGGCGCGCGCGCGGCTGCAAGGCCTGTCACGGCGGCTTCCGCGGGCGCACCGCGATCTTCGAGGTCATGCCGATCGGCGAGTCGCTGCGCGAGCGGATCATGGACGGCGCCGGCGTGTCGGAGCTGCGGGCCGAGGCGGTGCGGCTCGGGATGCGACCGCTGCGG
Source organism: Nannocystis punicea (assembly GCF_026965555.1). GTDB lineage: Bacteria > Myxococcota_A > Polyangia > Nannocystales > Nannocystaceae > Nannocystis > Nannocystis punicea. The sequence continues at coordinate 11,348,494 of NZ_CP114040.1, forward strand.
CTGGCCGGCCTGCTGCGCGTGGTCGACGGCACCACCTCGCTCGACGAGGTCCTGCGCGCGACCACCGAATGACCCGAGGGACAGGTATGCCGCTGTTCGTGTGGGAGGCTCGCACCAGCGCCGGGGAGATCCGCGGGGGCGAGCTGGCCGGCGCGGACGAGGTGCAGGTGATCGAGGCGCTGCGCCGCCGCGGCCTGCGAGTCACTCGCGTCGACCGCGGCTCCCGCCGCGGAGCGCCGCACCTCGCCGAGGCCCCGGCGCGGGCCCTGCTGCCGGCCCTGCGGCAATTCCTGACCTTGAGGACAGCCGGTGTCGGGGCCGCGGAGGCGCTCGAGCTCGGGGCCCGCAGCAGCCGCGGCGCGGTGGCGCGGGCGCTGCACGCCGCCCAGCTGGCGGTCGAGTCGGGCGCCGGCGTCGGCGAGGCGTTCGCCCAGCACCCGACCACCTTCGGCGCGCTGGCGGCCCGCGCCCTCGGGGAGGCCGACGCCCGCGGGTTGTTCGATCCAACTCTGGCCGCGCTGATCGAGCTGCTCGCGACCGCCGACGCGGCGCGGGCCGCCGTGCGCGCGGCGGCGGTGCGCGTGAGCGCGGCCGCGGCGGTGCTGCTCGCCGGCGGGTCGGCGCTGACGGCGGTGCTCGTCCCGGCCGTCGGCGGGCTCTATCGCCGCCTCGACCTCGTGCCGACCGGCGCTGCGGCGGACGTCCTGGCGGTCGCGCCGTGGCTGTCTCTCGGGACAGGTCTCGCCGCCGCCGCCGTGGCCGTCGCCGCGACGCTCCTCGCGGTCTTCCCGTCGCTGCGTTCGGGCGCCCTCGGCCTCGCCGCCGGGCTGGCCGAGACGCTGCGGCGCCTGGCGCTGGCCCGCTTCGCCCGCGCGCTCGCGCTGCTCGCCACCGCCGAGGCGCCGCGTCAGGTCGCGCTCGAGCTGGCGGGGTGGGAGGCGGGCGACCGCGAGCTGGCCGAGGCCGCCCAGCGGGCGCGGCTCGGCGTGGCCCAGGGCGGCGAGCTCGGGGCCGCGCTGGCCGAGGCGGGGTTGCCGGCCGGGTTCGCCCGCGCGGTCCAGGCCGCCGACCGCGGCGCCGACCTGGCCGCCACGCTGCGCCGGCTCGCCGGGCTCGAGGAGGACGCCGCCCTCGAGTGGCTGTCCCGGAAGACAGGCCGCTTGGTCGTCGTCTTTTATGCGGCGTTCGCGACGCTGGCCGTGACCGCCGCGCTGGCGCTGGCCGCCCCGCTCCTGCGATAGGTCTGGCCCCGAAGCGACGAAGGGACATGTCCGCATGGACATGCCCCTCGCGCCCTGTCCCTCGGGACCTGTCCCCTAGAACGTGATGACCGGGCCGATGTTGAGGTCGATGAGGAGGCTGGTGGTGCGCGGGAACCACACGCCGACCTGCAGCTCGCCGAACAGGCCGAAGTGCTTGGCGGCCTGCCAGTGGAAGCCGAACACGCCGCCGATGAGGCCGCCGCCGATCCGCACCGTGTCGATGCGCTGGGACTTGTCGGCGTTGGCGGTGACCTGGGCGGCCTGTTGGCCGGCCGCCAGGCTCGCCGGCGAGCTCGGGTCGGCGCAGTCGTGCTTGTACGGCCACACCGCGGTGCACTGGCCGCCGCTCTCGAACGCGGTCTCCTTGTCGTCGGGCACGCTGTTGCCGTTGCGGTCGTTGGCGAAGCCCATGGGGACGCGGAGGCGGGTGAAGCCGCCGCCGAGGAAGCCGCCGACGAACAGGCGGAACTTCTTCTCGTCGGAGCCGAGGAAGTACTTGATCTTGAGGCCGCCGGCGATCGTCACGCCCGGCTTGCTGCGGATGCCTTCCGGGTTGGGGTTCGTGACGTCGTTCATGTACGAGTCGGGCAGCGAGGCCTTGGGGTCGTCGCGGTAGACCTTGGAGCCGGTCACTGCCTGGATGCGGAGGAAGCCGGAGAGCACCAGCTTCTTGCCGATCCGGCCGCCGATCTCGGGGGCGATGTGGAACGGCGCCGAGGCCATGCCGGTGCTGACCTTGTGGTGGGCCGCGCATTCGCCGGCGTTGTAGTTCATCGCCAACTGGTCGACCGTGTACGGCGCGCCGTAGGCCATCACCGCCGCGCCCATCTGCGCCTGGTACTGGATCGGGTCGCCGGGCAGGTCGCCGGTGCCGCTGCTCCACCGCGCCAGGGCGCAGGCGAACTCCTTGACGCCGTAGTTGAAGTTGCCGGCCGGCGTGTACTGGCTGTAGCTCTGGTCGGCGACGCCGCGGGCCACGCCGATGCCGGTGCCGAGGCCGAGGTTGATGAAGATCTTCGGCAGCGAGTGCTTCGGCGGCGGCGGCTTCTCCGGCTCCTTCTCCTTCGGCACCTCCTTGACGCACTTGACGTCGGCGACGAGGGGGTTGTCCTGCGCGCCCTTGTTGCCGAGCGCCTTGTTGGCGCCGTCGTAGACGTAGACGAAGTACTCGACCGGCTTGTCGCCGTGCTCCGAGGCGAGCACCTGGGCGGTGGCGATGTTGCCGAACGTGTCCATCGTCACCGACTTGAACTCGCCGGAGTCGCCGACGTTGCGCCAGTAGAGGCCGACCTGGCCGCCGTCGGGGATGCCGGAGGTCAGCACCTCGAACTTGAGGTCCTGGCCGCAGCCGTCGGTCGACGGCGAGGTGTGGCGGACCGCCTCGCTCGGCGCCGACGCGCCGGAGTCCTTGCGCGCCTTGTCGAGCAGCTTCTGCAGGTCGGGCGAGCGCAGCTCGGTCGGCAGGCTGACGTTGTAGTCGGCCTTGACCGCGTCGACGAACGCCGCGGTGGTCTCGTTCTTGTTGCCGGAGTTCGAGAAGATGATGACCGCCCGCAGCATCCGCAGCGGCGCGGTCGCCGGGTCGTCCGTGGTGGTCCCGGCCAGCGCCTGGTCGAGGGCCGCGAGCGCCGGGTCGAGCTCGAGGTTGTTGTACTGCCCGAGCGCCTTGTTGTAGGCGGCCTTGAGGTCGTCCCGCGAGTCGGCGAAGGCTGTCCCGGAGGACAGGATCACCGCCAACGACAGGGCGGCGGACAGCAGGCCCGCAGGGCGGCGCGGGTCGACGAGTCGACGGGGACGGACGAGGGTCTGCGTTCGCACAGGATCTCGAGCTCCTTCTAGCCGAACGCCGGCTGGGAGCCGGCGTTGGGTGTCCAGGGGGTTCGGCGCGCGGCGCCGATCACTGGATGGTCTTCTTGCAGTCCTTGAGGTTGAATTCCACGCGGCGGTTGTTGGCGCGGCCCTCGTTGGTCTTGTTGCTGTCGATCGGCTTCTCCTCGCCCCAACCGATCGGCTCGAGGCGAGCGGTGTCGATGCCGGCCTTGACCAGGTAGTCGCGCACGCTGTTGACGCGCTTCTGCGACAGGGTCTTGTTGTACTTGTCGGAGCCCTTGCTGTCGGTGTGGCCCTCGATGAAGATCTTGATGTCCGGCGCGGCGTTGAGCGTGTCCTTGACCTCGTCGAGCACCTTGAAGCTCTTCGGGTCGATGTCCCACTTGTTGAACTTGAAGTAGATCTTGTCGCTCAGCTTGATCTGGCAGTTGTCGATCTTCAGCACGTCCGGGCAGCCGTCGTCGTCCTCGACGCCGTCGTAGTCCTCCGGCAGGTTGCGGCAGTCGACCTCGACGCCGTTCTCGGTCTTCTTGTCCTTGTTGATCCAGTTGTACGTGCCGTCGGCGTTGCGCACGAGCTCGGCCGCGTCGAGGATCTTGTCCTTGTCGTTGTCCGGGTCGGGGCAGCCGTCCTCGTCCTCGAAGCCGTCGAAGTCCTCGGGGTCGTTCTTGCAGGTGTCGTTGACGTCGAGGATCGTGTCGCGGTCGTTGTCCGGGTCGGGGCAGCCGTCCTCGTCCTCGAACTGGTCGATGTCCTCGGGCTCGTTGCGGCAGTCGACCTCGCGGCCGTTCTCCGACTTCCGGTCGTTGGTCGACCAGGTGTACGACTTGCGGGCCTCGTCCTTCGTCAGCTTGTCGGCGTCGAGGACCCCGTCCTTGTCGTTGTCCTTGTCGGGGCAGCCGTCGTCGTCCTCGAAGCTGTCGAAGTCCTCCGGGTCGTCCGGGCACTTGTCGGCGATGTCGTCGTAGCCGTCCCAGTCGCGGTCGTTGGCGCCGACCGGCGGGCGGTTGACCACGTTCGGGTCCTTGCAGCGGACCGGGTCGGTCTTCTTGCGCGCGAGCTGGGTGTACAGCTCGGCCTTCTCGGCGTGGTCCTTGCCGCGGTAGTACTCGCCCATCGCCAGCGCGTCGCGCGAGAAGCGGATGTTCGCCTCGGCGATCGCCGTCTCCTTGGGCGCGCAGTCGATCGACTTCGAGCCGTCGGCGATCGCCCCCTGCAGCACCGTGTCGGTGCCCTGGACCTTGCCGAGCAGGCGCTCGCCGAGACACCCGAGCCCGACGAAGGAGCTCGCCACCGTGGCGACGACACAAACAGTAAGGCGGTTCACTTGCCACCTCCGACCTTCACGCCGGCCTTGACCTCGCCCTTGGCGCCGCCCGCATCCTTCGAGCCGCTCGCCTTCGCGTCGCCGCTCGCCTTCGCGTCGCCGGCCGCCTTGCCGTCGGTGGTCCCGGCCGGCAACTCGTCGGGGGTCGCGACGCCCTCGGCGCGCTGGTCCATCTGCCCCTTGCGCCGCATCTCGGCCTTCTTCTTCGCCTCTTCGGCGAGCTGCTTGGCGCGCTCGCCGTAGTCGAACGAACGCTCGTATTCGCTGTAGCCCATCAAGATCTTCGACTGCTCCAGGTAGGTCACCGAGCCCCAGTACTCATAGGGGGCGTTCTCCTCGGCGCCGGCCGCCTCGGCGTCCGCCACCGCCCGGGTCGACTCCTTGGCCACCTTCTTGAGGTACCCAAAGGGTCCACAGCCCGCGGTACACGCGGCCGCGACGACGATGGGGATCAGCTTGACGAATCGCGTTGTTCGCAGCACCAGAAGGCTCCCTGGTTCGAGATCGTGGCAGGCGTCGATTGGAGGGGTCGTAAGGTCCGGCCCCGGGCCCGAGAGGGCCAATAAGGAGCCGGGGGTCTGCCCGGGCGGGCGCGGCGACTGCCGAAATCGCCGCGACGATACCAGGGGCCGGCGCAAAGGGTCAACAAGCCGACCTCCGCCGTCTCGGCCCCGACAGGGCCGCCCTGCACGCCACTTCTGTGATAGCGGCCGCGGCTGCTGAGTCCCTGCGAACCGTGGGGAAAAGCCCTGCCTGGTTCGCCCGGTCGCTCCTGGTTCTCCCGGCCACTGGCGGGTACGCTGCTGGCCGATGTCGTCACGCCGCGAACGGCCGCTCTCCGCGCGCCCGGCCGCCCGCCTCGCCGCCGGGATCGCGCTCGCAGCGGGCCTCGCCTGCACCCGCGTCAGCGACACGCCGCGCTTCGAGCCGATCTCCGAGCGCCTCGAGATCCTCGAGACGATCCCCGGCCCGATGGCGGACGACGTGCCCCCCGGGGCCCAGATCGACTTCTGCTTCTCCGGCACCCTCGACCCGCGCGCCCTCGACGACCTCGACGCCTCCCTGCGCTCCGGCCTGGTCATCTTCGACGCCCAGCTCGACCTGCAACTGTTCGCCTGGCGCCCCCCGGGCGAGAGCAGCGGCACCGCCGACGCCCCCTGGTGCCCCGGCAGCGTGGTGTCCCTGCGGGCCAAGGAGCCGCTGGTCCCCGGCGTCCTCCACCGCGTCCGCCTCGCCCCCTCGGCGGTCGGCTGGGCCGGCGAACAGCTCGACGTCACCACCCCCGGGTGGGTCGCCGACGACTCCGGCCCCCTCTTCATCCTGCAGTTCTACGTCCGCGAGCCCGAGGACGGCGACAAGACCGACCCGCCCGCGCCCGCGCCGACGCTCACCGACCTGTTCGCCCCCGGCCAGGTGTTCGCCGCCAACAACCCCGCCTGCAGCTGCCACCGCGACCCCGACGACCTGGCCTACGAGCGCCTCGACCTGTCGTCGCCGCAGGACGCGTTCGCCGGCCTGGTCCTGCCGACCCGCCGGCAATCGACCGGCTTCCCGATGGTCGTCCCCCGCCGCCCCTCGGAGAGCTTCCTCGTCCAGGTGCTCCTGCGCGACGACGAGGGCCAGGCCCTGCACGGCGTCCGCGGCGACCCGATGCCCCCCGACGCCCCCCTCCCTTACCCGGAGATGCTGGCCATCGTCCGCTGGATCGAGGGCGGCGCGCTGCCCTGAGATCGCGCCCGGATCGCCGGCCGAGGGCCGACGCGGACGGGCATCCTTCGCGGCCGAAGCGGCCTCGGCAGCTCAGGGTGACTTGCCGCCGGGATACTCGGGCTGCTCGAGCTCCCGCAGCGTCGTCAGCATGCTCTGCAGGCGCTTGGCCCGCTCGCGAGCCTGCTCGCGCGTCCGCTCGAAGTCGAGGTCCTTGAGGCCGAGCGCCGAGGCCCGGTCGTACAGGGCGATCGCCTCTTCCTGGCCCTTGAGACAGCTTTGGATCTGGTCGGCCGAGATCACGTTCTGCCCGAGCTGCTGGTCGAACACCAGCTTGCACGGCCCGCGCTCGGCGTCGCCCTCGGCCTTCATTCCTTGCGTGTACACCTCGCGGGCGGACTCGCCGCAGCCGAGGACGAGGACCAACCAGAGCCCGAAGCAAAGCCGCGGCATGCTTCAACCCTACACCTTCTCGCGGCCCGAGCGAGCGCCCCGCGACCGGGCTGAGCCGAGGTGGTCGCGCAGCCTGAAGTTCGACCCAATCCGCCCCGAGCGCTCGGGCCTCGCCGAGGCACCACCGTCGAGCCGGAGCCCGAGAGCACGCACTGAATTCCTCCCGGCCGGCCGCCATCCTCGCTCTCGTCCACCCCTGCGCGACCTCTTCGTGCTCCGCCTTGGCACGCGACCTTTTCGCCTCCATGGCCCGCTGGCGCGCGAGAGCGTGACCTCTTCGTGCTCCCCCTGCCCGCCTGCCGGCACGCGACCTTTCGCCTCCATCGGCCCGCCTGCCGGCGCACGAGAGCGCGACCTCTTCGTGCTCCCCTGCCCGCGTGCCGGCACGCGACCTTTTCGCCTCCATGGCCCGCCGGTGCACGAGAGCGCGACCTCTTCGTGCTCCCCCCTGCCCGCCTGCCGGCGCGCGACCTTCTTCGCCTCCATCGGCCCGCCGGCGCGCCAGAGCGTGACCGCTTCGTGCTCCCCCTGCCCGCCTGCCGGCGCGCGACCTTTTCGCCTCCATGGCCGGCGCACGACCTTTACTTTCCCGCAGCCCCGCGGCCGTGCCTCGGTCTCCGCGCCCTCGCCCGCCGCGATTGCCCCGACAACGCCGTCCCGCTGCCCCCGCGCGTGAGCCAAGCCCCGCGCCGCCCGCGCTCCGCGCCCCCGCGCGCGTGCTAGCTTCGCCGCCGGTCGCCATGCGCCTCCTGCGGCAGCCCACGCCCCTTCCCCCCGGCACGGCAGCGTGCATCGGCGCCTTCGACGGCCTCCACCTCGGCCACCAGGCGCTCCTGCGCCGGGCCGCGGCCCTCGCTCCGCGCGTCGCCCTCGTCACCTTCGACCCTCACCCGGCCCAGGTCCTCGCGCCCGAGCGCGCCCCGCCGCGGCTCCAGACCCTGGCCCAGCGCGCCCGGGTCGCGGCGGCGCTGGGCGTCGACAGCCTGGTCGTCCTGCCCTTCACGCGCGCCCTCGCCGACACCGCCCCCGACGCCTTCGTCGACCAGCTCCTGCTCGGCGGTCTGCGGCCGGCCGCCGTCGTCGTCGGCCCCGACTTCCGCTTCGGCGCCGGTCGGGCCGGCGGCCCCGACGACCTGCGCCGCCGGCTCGTCCCGGCCGGCGTGCACGTCGAGGTCGTCGCCGAGGTCAGCCTGCCCTCCGACCCGGCCCAGGCCAAGCTCGGCAGCTCCGGGATCCGGCGCGCCGTCGAGCGCGGCGACCTGCCCGCGGCGGAGGCCATGCTCGGCCGCGCGTACAGCGTCGAGGGCCCGGTCGTCCAGGGCGCCCGCCGCGGCCGCGGTCTCGGCTTCCCGACCGCCAACGTCGCCGTCCGCAACCCGCTGTTGCCCCCGCCGGGCGTCTACGCCGGCGCGCTCGCGCTCGTCGCCCCCGACCGCGACGCCGGCACCCTCTGGCCGGCAGTCATGAATCTGGGTCAAAACCCGACCTTCGGCGAAGGAGCGGCCCAGACCCTCGAGGTCCACGCGCTCGACGTCGACCTGGGCCAGTCGCTCTACGACCGCCCGGTCGAGGTCGCCTTCGCCGCCCGCCTGCGGCCCGAGGAGCGCTTCCCGTCGGCAGCCGCCCTGGTCGCGCAGATCGCCCGCGACATCGAGGTCGCGCGCCCCCTCCTCACCCCGGCCTGGCTGGCCCACGCGGTCCTCGGCGCCGCCTCCACCTGGGACGACCATGTCTGAAGCGCCCGCCCTCGTCAGCGCCACGCTCGCCCAGCTGTACATGCAGCAGGAGCACCTCGAGCAGGCCCGCCGGGTGCTCGCGCGCGTGCTGGCGGCCGATCCACTGCACGGCCACGCCCTCGTCCTGGCCGAGCGCCTGGCCCACCGCTCGCGCGCGCGCCTCTACGCCGCCTTCCAGCCGGGCCGTGGCGTCGTCGTCCGCTGGCACGACGCCCCCCCGGACCCCGCCCTGCACCTGATCCTCGCCGTCTTCCGCCCGGTCCCGGCCCTCCCCGGCCGTACGAGCACCTGGATCACCTCGGCCCGCTGCCGCGAGCAGGCCGGCGAGCACACCTTCGAGATCGCCGGCGGCCCGCGCCCGAACCCCGCCAGCGCCAGCCTGTGCCTGGCTCGCCTCGGCGCCGATGGCCTGCAGCTCCTCGCCGTTCACGAGGCGATCTCCTGGCCCACCCCGGCGGGCCCGTAAACGGCCCGCACCGACCCTGAGTGGCGCGCGGCGAGACTCGGCCTCGATCGCGCCGAGGTAACGGTCGCTCGTCGCATCGGCGCCGCGCCTCCGCCCCGACCCGTCGCCCTCTCGCCGCATCGGCGCCCCTCCCCCGCACCCCCCCCCGTGCCGAGGTCGACCGCCGCTCGAGCCTCGCCGCATCGGCGCCCCTCCCCCGGACGTACCGAAGTAGGCGTCCCGCGCGGCTCCTCCTCGCTGCATCGGCACCGCCTCCCGACGGCCGCTCGCCGGCGCCCCTCCTGCTCGCCCGCGCCCTCGCTGATCGGGCGCCCCGGGCGTGTCGAGAACGCCGATCGCCGCATTGGCGCCCCTCCTCCGCACCCCCCGCGTGCCGAGGTCGACCGCCGCTCGAGCCTCGCCGCATCGGCGCCCCTCGCCGGCCCCGTATTCCCGACCGCTCGCCCGCCCGCGCCCCTGGTGTCGGCGCGCACAACGGCGACGCCTGGGCGGCCCCGTGCGCGCCCGCGGACGCGCGCGCGCCTGGGAGCCTGTGCTAGTGTCCGGCCCGCTCATGTTTCGCGGAGCACTCACCGCCCTGATCACCCCCATGCGGCGCACCGCCGGCGGCGCGTCCGAGCTCGACGAGCCCGCGCTGGTCGCCCTGGTCGAGGCGCAGCTCGCCGCGGGGATCCACGGCCTCGTGCCGTGCGGCACCACCGGCGAGGCGTCGACCCTGAGCGTGGGCGAGCACCTCCGCGTCGTCGAGCTCGTCGTCAAGACCGTGCGCGGGCGCGTCCCCGTGCTCGCCGGCGCCGGCGCCAACGACACCGCCAAGGCCATCGAGCTGGCGAAGGCCTGCAAGGCCGCCGGGGCCGACGGCACCCTGCAGGTCACTCCTTACTACAACAGGCCGACCCAGGCCGGCCTCGTCGCCCACTTCCGCGCCGTCGCCGAGGCCAGCGGTCTGCCGGTCGTGGTCTACAACGTGCCCGGGCGGACCGGCTGCGATCTCCAGGCCGAGACCGTCGCCGAGCTGGCCGCCGACCCGAAGATCGTCGGCATCAAGGACGCCACCGCCGACCTGAACCGGGCCGCGCGCATGCGCGAGCTGCTGGCCCACCGCCGCGACTTCGCCCTGCTCTCGGGCGACGACTTCACGGTCTTCCCGTTCCTCGCGCTCGGCGGTCACGGCGTCATCTCGGTCACCTCCAACGTCGCCCCGCAGTGGGTCGCCGCGCTGTGCAACGCCGCCGCGGCCGGCCGCTGGGACGACGCCCGCGCCCTGCACGACCGCCACTACCCGCTCGCCCGGGCCCTGTTCGGCCAGCCCAACCCGATCCCGGTCAAGGCCGCGGTCGCCCTCCAGGGCCGCTGCACCGACGACATCCGCCTCCCGCTCCTCGCCCTCGACCGTCCGAGCCGCGACGGTCTGGCCGACACCCTGCGCAGCCTCGGCCTGCTGTCCTGAGAGACAGGTCCCAAAGGCCAGCCTCCTCCCATCACCATGACGACCGAACGCCTCGTCCCCATCAGCATCGTCGGCGCCCGCGGGCGCATGGGCAAGACTCTCATCCGCGAGATCGTGCTCAGCGACACCATGATCCTCGAGGCGGCAGTCGACCGCGAGGGCGGCGCCGGGCTCGGCCAGGACGCCGGCCGGCTCGCCGGGCTGCACGACATCGGCGTCACCGTCGTCGACGACCTCCGGCCGCGGCGCAACAGCGTCGTCGTCGACTTCTCGCTGGCCCCCGCCACCGACGCCAACATCCGCCGCTGCGTCGAGGCCGGCGTGCCCCTGGTGCTCGGCACCACCGGCCTGCAGAAGGCCACCCGCGAGCTGCTGCGCGAGGCCTCGCGCGAGATCGCCATCGTCAGCGCCGCCAACTTCAGCGTCGGCGTCACCCTGCTGACCAAGATCGCCGGCCTCGTCGCCGGCTCGCTCGGCGAGAGCTGGGACGCCGAGCTGCTCGAGATCCACCACAGCCACAAGCGCGACGCCCCCTCGGGGACGGCCCTGCGGATCGCCAAGGCCGTCGCCAAGGCCACCGGCCGCGACCTCGAGGGCGTCATGCGCACCGACCGGGCCGCCGAGCACGCCCGCCCGCGCGAGCGCGGCGAGATCGGCGTCGCGGCCGTCCGCGGCGGCGACTCGATCGGCGAGCACACCCTCATGTTCCTCGCCGAGGGCGAGCGGCTCGAGCTGACCCACCGCGCCTTCGACCGGGCGATCTTCGCCCGCGGCGCCCTGCGAGCCGCCCGCTGGGTGGCCGGCAGGTCGCCGGGTCTCTACACCATGGCCGACGTCATCGGCCTCGGCGACCTCGGCTGATGCGCGACCGCTTCGACCTCGAGCTGGTGCGCCGCAGCAGCTCCGCCAGCGGCGAGCTCGCGACCTTCGCCGTCGGCGTCCCGGCCGACCTGCTCTATTTCGCGGGCCACTTCCCGGGCGAGCCGGTGCTGCCGGGGGTGGCCCAATTGGTCGCCCTCGTGCTCGACCGGGTGCGGGCGCTGTGGCCCGAGCTGGGCGAGCCGACGCGGGTCGGCAGGCTCAAATTCAAGCAGCCGATCGCCCCCGGCGACGCGCTGGAGCTCACCGTCGAGCTCGAGCGCGGCGAGGAGGCGCCGCGGGTGCACTTCCAGATCGATCGCGAAGGCCAGGCCTGCACCGTGGGGGTCATGACCTTTGCCACGGCGGCCGAGTCGCAGGCTTGAGCGCCGGCGCCGTCCATCGGCTATGTCATCACCTCCCGGAGGACTTGTGGAAGCAGTTCGAACCGTCGACGTCGCCGTGCTGGGCGGCGGCCTCGCAGGCAATCTGATCGCCCGTCAACTCCGCCGCCAGGTCCCCGGCCTGTCGGTCGCGCTGTTCGAGAAGAGCACCCAGGGGTCCTTCAAGGTCGGCGAGTCCTCCGTCGAGATCGCCGGCAACTATCTCACCCGCCGGCTCGGCCTCACCTCGTATCTCTACCAGCACCAGCTGCCCAAGAACGGCCTCCGCTTCTTCTTCGACACCCCCGAGAAGAACGCCGACCTGTTCAGCATGACCGAGCTCGGCAGCCGCCACCTGCTGCGCCTGCCCTCGTTCCAGCTCGACCGGGCCCGCCTCGAGACCGACCTCTTGCGCATGAACCGGGACGCCGGCGTCGACATCCACGTCGGCGCCAAGGCCCACGACCTCGCGCTGTCGCCGGCCACCGACGCCGGCCCCGGCATGCACGAGTTCACCGTCACCGAGGGCGAGCAGCAGACCCGGTGGCGCTGCAAGTGGCTGATCGACGCCAGCGGCCGCGCCAGCCTGGTCGCCCGCGACCAGGAGCTGCGCGTCCCGACCGACCTGCCGATCAGCGCCGTCTGGGGCCGGTTCCGCGGCCACGCCGACATGGACGACATGGGCCCGCCGGAATTCCGGGCCCGCGTGCAGCACACCGCCCGTTTCCTCAGCACCACGCACTTCTGCTACCCCGGCTACTGGATCTGGTTCATCCCGCTGGGCCAGGAAGTGATGAGCGTCGGCTGGGTCGGCGAGAAGGCCCAGTTCAGCGACGCCTGGCGCAAGCCCGAGGGCTTCCTCGAGTTCCTCAAGGGCCACCGGGCCGTGTGGGACCTCCTGCGCGGCGGCGAGGCCGAGCTCATCGACATCCTCTCGTACAAGCAGCTGGCCTACGGCACCAAGCGGTTCTTCCGCGGCGAGGACCGGTGGTTCCTCCTCGGCGAGGCCGCCGCCTTCACCGACCCCTTCTACAGCCCCGGCAGCGACTTCATCTCGATCGAGAGCGACTTCATCGTCGACATGATCGCCCGCGACGCCGCCGGCGAGAGCCGCGCCGACATCGCCGACCGCTCGAACACCTACGACGAGTTCATGCAGTTCCGGTTCGCCGCCACCGTGCTGCTCTACCGCGACCTGTACTCGGTGCTGGGCAGCTACGAGCTGCTGAAGCTCAAGTGGGACTTCGACATCGCCTGCTACTACAACCTGTGGGCGGCGCCGTTCTTCACCGACCAGCACCTCGACCTGCGCTACTTGAAGGGCGAGCTGCGGCGCAAGGACTTCGTGCTCCAGGGCCTGGAGACCTTCGCCCGCTTCTTCAAGCAGATCGAGGGCGAGATGCACGCCCGCGGCGGTTACTACCGCAAGAACCTCGGTCACTTCTGCTACCAGCTCGACCTGGTCGACTTCATGGACGACATGTTCGCGCCGCGGCCGCGGCGGCAGGTGATGCGCACCACAGAGGCGATCTTCAACGGCACCCGCGACCGCGGCCTCGCCATCTTGCAGGAGCTGGGGGTCGTGCCGACGCGTGACGCCCCCTCCCTGCCCCTGTACGAGTTCATGCTCCAAGACCCCCTCGCCTGAGCCGGCCGCGCCTGCCGCTTCGTCAGGCCTCCGGGCCCCGAAGCGGCGCGCCGAGCCCCCCGGCGAGCGCCTTTACCTCCCCGGGCCCTGCAAGTACCATTCGCCGAACGACCCCCAGCATGACGCGCGCGGAAATCTACAATCGGATCGTCGGGATCCTGGTCAAGAGCTTCGAGCTCGACCCGAACGACATCCGCCCCGAATCCCGGCTCTTCGAGGACCTCGACCTCGACAGCATCGACGCCATCGACATGTTCGTCGAGCTCCACGATGTCACCGGCCGCCGGATCGACGTCCAGGTCGCGCGGAAGATCCGCACCGTCGAGGACATCGTCAAGCTCGTCGAGTCCGAGCTCGCCAGCGCCAGCGTGCCGCCGACCCAGGAGTGACGGGCCCGTGGCCTTCCCGCCGCTCGACGAGATCTTGCCGCATCGGCCGCCGATGCTGCTGCTCGACGCGCTCACGGCGGCCGAGGTCGAGTCGGTGACCTGCAGCGCCACGGTGCGGGCGGGCGCCCCGTTCGTCGACGGGGAGCGGGTCTCCTCGCTCATCGCCCTCGAGTACTTCGCCCAGGCGGTCGCCGCCCTGTTCGCCTACAAGGCCCGCGGCGGCGGCGGCGGGCCGTTCCGCGGCCTCTTGCTCGGCGCCCGCGACCTCGAGCTCGCGGTCACGCACCTGCGCGTCGGCGACGTCCTCGACGTCCACTGCCGCGAGCAGTGGGCCAGCGGTCCGGTCGCCCAGTACCACTGCCTCCTGTCGCGCGGCGACGAGCGGCTGGCCACTGGCGCAGTCACCGTCCTGCGCGGCGACCCGGCCGAGCTCGCCGCGGCCTCGCCCGCCGCCGGGTCGTCCGACCTGTCCTCCGGGCCATCCGGGAGCGACCTGTCCTCCGGGACAGCCGGCGGCCCTCGCCTCGACCTCGTGGAGCCCGCGTCATGAACCCGCGTCGTGTCGTCATCACCGGCGTCGGCATCGTCTGCCCGATCGGCCACAACTTCTCCGAGGTCGACGCCGCGCTGCGGAGCGGCCGGCACGGCATCGTCGCCATGCCCGAGTGGGACCGCGTCGGCGAGATGCGGACCCGCCTGGCCGGCGTCGTCAGCGGCCTCGACCTCGAGCGCCGCTGGCACCGCAAGAAGGTCCGCACCATGGGCCGCGTCGCCCTGCTGGCCGCCTACAGCGCCGAGCAGGCGCTGGCCGACGCCAGGCTCGACGAGGAGACCCTCGGCTCGGGCGTCACCGGCCTGTCGTACGGCTCCAATTCGGGCTCGTCCGAGGCGCTGGCGGAGTTCTGCACCACCCTGCTCACCACCATGAGCATGAAGGGCCTGCAGTCGACCAGCTACCTCAAGTTCATGCCGCACACCTGCGCCGCCAACCTGGCCCAGTTCTTCGGCATCCGCGGCCGCGTGGTCCCGGTGACCTCGGCCTGCGCCAGCGGGGCCCAGGCGATCGGCAGCGCCTACGAGGCGGTCAAGTACGGCCTGCAGGACGTCATGGTCGCCGGCGGCGCCGACGAGATGCACTACACGACCGCGGTCACCTTCGACCTGATGTTCGCCACCTCGACGAACTACAACGACCGCCCGGACCTCAGCCCGCGGCCGTTCGACGCCAAGCGCGACGGCCTGGTCGTCGGCGAGGGGGCCGCCACCGTCGTGCTCGAGTCGTACGAGCGGGCGCGCGAGCGCGGGGCCACGATCTACGCCGAGATCCTCGGCTACGGCACCAACTGCGACGGCCTCCACATCACCGCCCCCTCCGAGCAGGGCATGCGCGAGGCCATGCGCCGCTCCCTGCGCGACGCGGGCCTGGCCCCCGACCGCGTCGACTACGTCAACGCCCACGGCACCGCCACCGACATCGGTGACGTGGCCGAGAGCAACGCCACCCGCGAAGTGTTCGGCCGCCCGGTCGCAGTGTCGTCGACCAAGAGCTATACCGGCCACACCATGGGCGCCTGCGGGCCGATCGAGGCCGCCTTCTCGGTCGCCATGCTGCAGGGCGGCTTCCTGGCGCCGACGCGCAACCTCGTCGAGGTCGACCCCCGCTGCGCCGACCTCGACTACGTGCGTGAGGTCCGTGACGTCCGGCCGGCGGTGATCATGAGCAACAACTTCGCCTTCGGCGGCGTCAACACGAGCCTCCTCTTCGGCCGGGT
This sequence comes from Nannocystis punicea, assembly GCF_026965555.1. GTDB lineage: Bacteria > Myxococcota_A > Polyangia > Nannocystales > Nannocystaceae > Nannocystis > Nannocystis punicea. Next base: position 11,363,775 of record NZ_CP114040.1, read on the forward strand.
CGACTGAACCGGCCGCGGGCGCACGCCCAGCGAGGCGCGCCTTTGCCCTCGCGCCTCCTTCCCCCGGCCATCAGGCAGTCCCCTCGCCGTGCCCAAGTTCCTGCGCATCCCCCTGAGCGGCTTCGCGTTCATCGGCTTCTTCTCGTTCGGCTGCATCGCCGGCTGGCTGGCTCTGCCGATCCTGGCGATGTGGCCCGGCAGCCCGGAGGCCAAGCGGCGCCGGATCGAGCGCATCATCTGCGCGATCTACCGCGGCTTCATCGGCTTCCTCAACCTGGTCCGGCTGATCGAATACACCCGCCCGGAGCTCCCGCCCGACTTCCCGCGCGGCCGCGGCTACGTCCTGATCGCCAACCACCCGTCGCTGATCGACACCCTGCTCCTCATGGGCCTCGCGCCGGGCCTGTCCTCGGTGGTCAAGCCGCACTGGTACAGCTCGTGGATGCTGCGCGTGCTGATGCGCTACGCCAATCACATCCCCGGGGCCGACCGCACGGCCGCGCTGACGGATGGCACTTCGGACATGTCGCAAGATGCAGGCTCGGACGGCGACATGCCGGCGGTGGTCGATCGCATGGTGGCCCACCTGCAGGCCGGCCACGCGCTGGTGATCTTCCCCGAGGCGTCGCGCTCGTGGGAGCGCAAGATGCGACGCTTCCGCCGCGGCGCCGTCGAGGCGGCGGTGCGAGCCGGGGTGCCGATCGTGCCGGCGTTCATCTCGGTCAACCCTCCGATGTTGATGAAGCACCAGCCGTGGCACGAGGTGCCCGACCGCCGCGGAGCCTACCGCGTCGAGTTCTTCCCGGTGGTCGAGACCGCCGGCCGCGACCTCGACCCGCGCCAGCTCAACCGCGAGCTGCGGGCCCTGTACGACGGTCGCCACGCCGAGATGCTGCGCGAGCGCGACGCCCCGGCGCTGGCGGCCGCCCCGGTCGCACAACTGCCGCAGACCTGAGCGTACTGGCACGATTCTCGTTCGCGGACCTTCGATTCGCAGCGAGTAGGTTTGGGCGCAGCTCGCTTCGCGAATTGCCGACTGCGCCTCGCGGGGGCCCGGGGAAGGCTGCAGCCGTGAGAGGCCGACCCGCCGTCGTCGGCTTCGCTGGCAGATGTCTTTCAGGGCAGGTCATGGGGCGCCTGTTCGACGGCCAGGTCTGGCCGCCGAACCGACGCCTTCTCGCATCAATTACGGCGTGTCCTCCTCCTCGGCGAGCATCAGGGCGACGAACTGCGAGCAGGGCCGATTCCTCGAGCCGACCCGCCCAGCGAAGGTGGCGATCCGCGCCAGCGGAGCATCAAGGCATCCTTTCTGCGCGGACTCCCGAGTAGACCCGTAGCGTCACGATCGCAGTCTGTCTCGCCGACGAACAAGCATCAGACCTGGCTCCTGAGCAAACGCCGGCCGCGCCGTCTCGGGCCCGCGGCTCCATGCGCGCGCATTTTTCTATTTAGAGAAAAGAATGCGCGCGCATGCCGGGTGATGCGCGCGCATTGGCGGCAGGGTCAGGGGTCGTGGTCCTGCGGCGCGGTACGGATGTTGCTGCACCCGCGCTTCGACTCCGATGAAAGGATCTGGATTGCCCCGCGACACTATCGAGCTCACCTCATCGCCGGCGTCGACCGACGCGCCTATCGGCCCACGCCTCCGTTGCTCATCTTATCGTCGTCTGTGTACCGCGACGCGCGGCCTCGTGCTGGCCGCGCCGGTCCTGAGCGTGGTGCTGCCGGCCCCGCGCGCTCTGGCCACCTGCGAGCAGCCGGTGTACATCATCGCCCATCGTTGCAACGACGACGACGACGTGCCCGACGTCGTCGCCGCGCACGGGGTCAACGCCATCGAGGCCGACTTCTCGTGGGGCGACGACCGCTGGGCGGTCGAGCACGACCCGCTCGTGATCCCGACCTCGACGTACATCGAGGACTGGCTCGACGGCGTCAACGCCGTGCTCGACGACCCGAGCTCGCCGCTCGGCCTCATCATCCTCGACATCAAGGACCCCGACGGCCCGCTGCTCGACCTCTACAACGAGGTCCGCGGCGCGCTCGGGCCCGACATCAACCTGATGTTCTCGATCGCCGACTTCGACGACCGCGGCGAGTTCGACAAGATCGAGGCCGCGATCGCGGCCGACCCGCGCGCCGGCGTGGCCATCGATTACCTGGTCGACGATCAGACGATGAGCGCGGTGCAGAACCACTTCATCGGCACCGGGATCGGCAAGTACTGGCTCGCCGACGGCTACAACGTCACCGTGGAGACCCCCGAGAGCGTCGAGATCAACGTCGCCGAGGGCATGGACATCCGCGACTCGGAGAACGACTGCAGCGCCTTCCACGGCGTGTACACCTGGACCTACGAGAAGCAGTCGACGATCAAGTCGTTCCTCGACCAGGGCGTCAACGGCATCTTCATCAACGCCGACGAGTGCCACGTCGTGTGGGGCGCCGTCGATCTGTGGTCGGCAGGCCAGGCGGTCAACTATGCCAAGACGCTGCCGGGCATGAAGTTCGCCGCCCCGGGCGACAACCCGTTCGCCCACGTCGCCCCCACCTTCCCCTGCCCCGAAGACCGCGTCGTCGAGTGCGCGGCGCCCGACGGCACGCCCGCCACCGACCCGCAGATCTTCGGCTTCCTCACCGTCCACGGCGCGGACATCGGCCGCTGCGACGACGTCGACGTCGACACCGACGCCCCGGCCTTCTTCACCTGCGATACCACCACCAGCGTCATCTTCACCGCCACCGACTCCGGCGTGTGCAGCCCGACCAGCACGTGCGAGGCCAGCGTCACGGTCCAGGACACGATCGCCCCGCTGATCGACTGCCCCGACGACATCGCCGTCGATCCGCAGAGCCCGGACGGCACCGTCGTCACCTTCGCGGCCGCGAGCGCCGACGTGTGCGACGCCCTGCCCGTGGTCGACTGTCCCGACTCCGGCGCGACCTTCGCGATCGGCTCGGAGACCCAGGTGACCTGCACCGCCCTCGACTTCTCCGGCAACCAGGCCCTGTGCTCGCTGCAGATCAAGGTCTACACGCCCGAGGAGGTGGTCGAGAACCTGCAGGCGGTCGTCGACGGCCTCGCCGGCAGCCTCAACGGCGGGCAGCTGAACAGCCTGCACGTCCAACTCGCCGGCATCCTCGAAGCGCTCGACAACCCCAACGGCAACGCCGCCTGCGGCAAGCTCGGCGCCTTCCACACCAAGGTGTCCGCGTGGGTCGACAACGGCATCCTCACCGCCGCGGAGGCCCAGCCGTTGCTGCAGTCGACGACCAACCTGCTGGCGACCCTGTCCTGTTGAAGGACACTCGACGCAGTCCATGGGCGCGACGCTGCTGCGACCCGCACGAGCCCTGCGACGGACCGCTCCGACTCGAGCGGTTCCTGTCGCAGGTCGTCGCCTCGGCGACCCGGCGCGCGCCAGATCTATCCCGCGGCGAGCAGCGACGCGCCCGCTCCATCCTCTACCCGAGTCGTCGCCGCGAAGGTCCCGGGGCCGTGAATCGCCGGGGCCGCTGCTCCGCGAGCGGCAGACCCCTCGCCGCTGGCGAATGGTGCGCCCACCGGCGATCGAGGTGACCGCGAGCGACGGGGCCGCGTCGGACCTCGATCACCCGCAGTGGTTCGTCCGTCACCACCTCGCACGCCTCCACCTCCCGGCGACTGCGCGAAGCGCACGAGCGACCGACGTGTCATCGGCGCGTCATCGCCCGCCGCGTGAACCCGGCTCGTTGCCTGCTACGCTCCACGCGTGGTGCCTCGCGTATCTCTGGTGGCAGCGTTCTTCCTCGGCCTGTTCGTCGGCATCGCCCCGGTCGGCGATTCGCGCGCCGGCAACTGCCAGAAGGCCGGAGACTGCCCCACCGGCTTCACCTGCGCGCGCGGCTCGTGCGTCGCCGATCAGCTGCGGTGCGTGTTCGCCTGCACTGGCCGCGACGTGCAGGGCGAGTGCGTCACCTACGGCCAGGACTTCTGCGCCGCCGACGCGGTGTGCGCCAAGGATTGCGCGGTGCGCAGCACCTACGGCGACTGCCACACCTGGGACGCCGACGCCTGCGGCGAGGCCTACGCGTGCTCGGTGCGGTGCAAGGAGCGCAGCACCGACGGCACCTGCCTCGCCTACGACCGCGACGCCTGCGGCACCCGCTACAAGTGCGCCAAGCACTGCGTCCAGCGGGCCCAGAACGGCACCTGCATGGCCTACGGCCCCGACGTCTGCGGCCCCAGCATGGCCTGCACCCAGCGCTGCCTGACGCGCTCGACCCACGGCGACTGCACCATGTGGGGCCAGGACGTGTGCGGCCCCTCGGCCACCTGCGCCCGCCGCTGCACCTCGCGCGACGGCGGCGGCACCTGCCTCGGGTGGGGCGGCGACGTGTGCGGCGAGGGAGCCGTGTGCATCAAGCACTGCAACAGCCGCGGCAGCTTCGGCGCCTGCTTCGGCTTCGGCCCCGACCAGTGCGAAGCCGGCGGCTGAGCGAGCGCCGCTCGGGCGTCCGCCCGATGGCGCCCTTCCCCTATCGCCTCGCAGCGCGCGCGACGACTCGCCGCGAAGAGTGCCGCGCCGCGAGGTCGCCGGAACGGGCGCTCATCCCGACCCTTCCCCGGACCCCCGCGAGGCGCAGTCGCGAATTCGCGAAGCGACACCCACACCCTTCGCGCCACCAGCACGCCCCAAAGCACATGCCCCGGAGCACATGCCCCGAAGCACATGCCCCGAAGCACATGCCCTCCGATGATAATAATTAAACGCTCCACATCGACTGCACGCGCGTCTTGACCTTGCGCCGGGCCTCGCCGAACCCCGGCAGGTTGGCGAGCGGCTTGAGCGACGGGCAGCGGTCCACCCACTCGACGTCGATGAGCACCGAGTCCGCGGCCTTCTGGAAGTACACCAGCGCGTCCTCGTAGAACCCGCGGGCGCAGTAGATCTCGACCGCCAGCTGGCAGATCAGCGTGTAAAGGCGCGGGCTCACCCCGTCGGCGATGATGCTGAGGACGTACGCGTCGAGCTCCGCCTTGTCGAGCTCGCCGAGCAGGCCGCGGGCGTAGCCGACCGAGAACTTGGCGAAGCCGACCATCACCTCGTCGCGGATCGAGTCGAGCACGTCGCGCACGCGGTCGAGGTCGCCGTACCAGCCGGCCACGCGCAGGCGGATCTGCGTCGTCGGGTTGCGGTAGCGGGCGTCGGCCTCGATGCGCCGGAGGATCTCCTCGTACTCGACCAGCTCGCCGCGCAGCGCGTGCACGCGGGCCACGTCGAACAGGCCGACGAACAGGCGCGGCTCGAGGTCGACCGCCAGGCGGGCCCGCGACACCCCCTCGCGGGTGTTGCCGGCCTCGACCTGCAGCTGCGCCAGGTACTGGTGCGCGTGCGCGTAGGTCGGCGCGATCTCCAGCGCCTTGACCAGCGCCTGCACTGCGTCGCGCCACTCGCCGGTCTGCACCGCCAGCATCGCCTTCGCCAGGTGCGTCTCGGCCAGGTCGCTGGCGTCGGCCAGCGCGCGGGCCAGCGCCCGGCGGGCCTCTGCGGCCCAGTCGCGGTCGGCCGGCGCCTCCGAGAAGGCCGGCAGGAACCACGCGCGCATGCAGGCGACCGCGTAGCTGGCCAGCGCCGGGCGGAACTCGGGCGCCAGCTGCATGCACGCCTCGAGCAGCTCGATCGCCCCGTCCTCGCCGAGGATGTGCAGGCTGGTGATCTTCCGCCGCGCGCGCAGGTACAGCGCCACTGCCTCGGCCGGCGCGTCGCCGCGGGCCGCCACGGTGTTGAGCTCGACGCGGAGCGCCTCGGCGATCCGCTTGCTCATGCGGTCCTGCATCTCGAACACGTCTTCGATGCGGCTCTCGAACCGGTCGCTCCACAGCTGCGTCCCGCTGGCGACCTCGACCAGGCGGGCGAGCACGCGGATCTGCGTCGGCGAGCACTGCACCGTCGCGTCGACCACCGCGTCGACCCCGAGGTTGGTGCCGATCGCCCGGGGGTCGCGGTTGTCGCGGTACTGCGCCGTCGCGCCGCTGCCGAGCACCCGCAGGCCGCGGGTCCGCGACAGCACGTCGATCAGCTCGTCGCTCAGCGCGTCGCCGAGGTAGCTCTGGTCCGGCGGGCCCTGGTAGCGGAACGGCAGCACCGCCAGCGCCCGCTCGGTCGACGGCACCGGCGCCAGCGAGCGCATCGCCGACGTCGGCAGCGTCGAGCGGCCGACGTTCGTCGACGCGCCCGCGGACCCGCCCGCGGTCGAGTTCAGGCGCCCGCTCGCCATCGTCGACGGGGCCGGGACCGTCGTCGCTCTCGGCGTCAGCGCCCCGGTCCCCACGATCGTCGTCGCCTCGCGGTGGGCCTTGGCCGCCATCGCCGCCAGCACCGGCGCCACCGCCTGCGGCGCCGCCGACTCGCCGACGCTGACCAGCCACGCCCGCAGCCGCTCGGCCACCGCGGTCGCGCCGGCCGGGCGCTCCTCTGGCTCTTGGGACATGCACTGAAGGACCAATTCGCTCAGCACCGGCGGCAGGTCGGCGTGCACCGTCCGCGGGTCGGGCGGCGGCTCGGTCAGCCGGGCCAGCGCGATCGTCAGCGGCGACACCGGCCCCGACGCCCGCGCCTCCCCGGCGAACGGCAGCGCCCCGGTCAGCATCTCGAACAGCATCAGACCGACCGCGTAGACGTCGGTGCGGGTGTCGACCGGCTTGCCGGAGACCTGCTCGGGCGACATGTAGAGCGGCGTGCCGACCAGCCCCTGCGTGCGCCCGCCCTCGTCGGTCAGCGCGCGGGCGATGCCGAAGTCGGTGAGCACCACCCGGCCGGTGTTCTCGATCAGGATGTTGGCCGGCTTGAGGTCGCGGTGGACCACCCCGGCCGCGTGGGCCGCCGCCAGGCCCTCGCACACCGCCAGCATCACCCGCGCGGTGCGGGCCGGCTCGAGGGCCAGGCGCCGCCGCTCGCCGTCCTCGCGCACGCGCAGCACGTCCTGCAGCGTCGTGCCCTCGATGAACTCCATGGTGATGAAGTGCGTCCCGCCGGCCTCGCCCATGTCGTGGGTGCGCGCGACGTTGGGGTGGGTGATCCGGCGAGCCAGGCGGACCTCGCGGCGGAACCACTCGAGCTGGTCCGGGGCGCGCGTGATCTCGATGTCGAGCACCTTGAGCGCGACCACGTCGCCGACCATCGCGTCCACGGCGCGGTACACCGCCCCCATCCCACCACGACCGACCAGCCGCTCGACCCGATAACGCCCGGCGTAGAGCTCGCTCGTGTCGGCGAGCGGCGCGGTCGAGGTCGCCGTCGGCGTCGCGGTCACGCCCTCGCCGAGCAGGGTCTTGTCGAGCGGATCGAACTGCTTGACCACCGGCGCGAGCGTAACAGACCAGGTTGCGCCTGGCAGCGCGCCGGCCCGGGGCCGGAGAGCGCGCCCCCGGGTGACCTCGAGCCTGCTCGGCGCCCCGCGCGCAACCGCGAACTTCCGCCCCTGACTGTCGCTCCCGCCAGCGACGCGCCGCGCAGGCCACGCCGAATCACCGGCCCGAGCCGCAGCGGCGAAGTGCGCGCTCTCGTCCGCGGCCACGCGCGGCGATCGGCGGCGAGGATCGGCCGCGCGTCGGGCCGCCCCGACGGCTGTGCTACGTACGCCGCATGCACGACCCGGAGCTCGCGCTCGCGATCGCCGCCGCCCACGCCGCCGGGGCGGTGCTCCTCCGCCACTTCGAGGGCGTCTTCGAGGTCGAGACCAAGTCCTCGCCGATCGACCTCGTGACCTCGGCCGACCGCGCCGCCGAGGCGGTCGTGCTCGAGGCCCTGCGCAGCGTCCATCCTGACCATTCGTTCCTGGCCGAAGAGTCCGGTCTCTCCGGACATGACCCGAAGTACACGGTCTTGCCGGGCCCGGGCGAGCTGCGCTGGATCATCGACCCGCTCGACGGCACCACCAACTTCGCCCACGGCTTCCCCCACTTCTGCGTCTCGATCGCCCTGTGCGACGCGGTCGGCCCGCGGCTCGGCGTGATCCACGATCCGATCCGCGGCGAGACCTTCGTCGCCGTGCGCGGCCACGGCGCGCGGCTCGAGCGCAACGCCCGGCCGGGGCGGGCGCTGGCGGTCTCGCGGCCCGAGCGGTTGCAGCAGGCGCTGATCGCCACCGGCTTCTCGTACCAGCGGGCCACCACCCGCGACGACAACCTGGCCGAGTTCTGCCGCGTGGTGCCGCGGGTGTGCTGCGTGCGGCGGGCCGGCAGCGCCGCGCTCGACCTCGCCTACGTGGCGGCGGGGCGGCTCGACGGCTACTGGGAGTACCACCTGCAGCCGTGGGACGTGGCCGCCGGCGCGCTGCTGGTCCACGAGGCGGGCGGTCAGCTGCGGCGGCTCGACGGCGCGCCGTGGCAGCTCGGCTGCGCCGACGTGGTCGCCGCCGGCCCGACGCTGCTGCCGATCCTGCTCGGGGAGCTGCGCGCGGCCCGGATCGAGGCGCCATGAGGACGAAGCAGCAGGCCCGCGGCAGCTCGCGCCGGACCCAGCGGCTGTTGCTGTGGTGCGCCGCCACCGACCGCACCTTCGAGCGCGCGGTCGCGGCCGACGGCCGCGCGGTGCTCACCGGCAAGTGCATCCACTGCAACGCCCGCCACACCCTCACCGAGGAGGGCGCGCCGCTGACCTCCGCCACCATCGAGCACATCGTCCCGCGCGCCCACGGCGGCACCGACGCGCTCACCAACCTGGCGATCGCCTGCGCCCGCTGCAACATCGGCAAGGGCCACCGCCTCGACGACCGCCCGTGGCACGACCCGACCCTGCAGCGGGTGATCGCCACCCTGCAGGAGCGCCGCACCGCCCGCATGCGCCCGGCCCCCGAGTGGCTCGACCTGCCCCCGCTGGCCCCCGCTGGCGACGGCGCGCCCGACGACGAAGCCTGAGCTCGCGGCCTCCCCTGTCCCTCGGGCCATCTCTCCGCGGCCCGAGACCGACGGCCCCGCGGGCGCGAAAGCTCGCCTGTCTCTCGGGCCATCTCACGGCTGGCCGAGACCGACAGCCGCGGAGCGGTCGCCTCTAGCCTGTCCTTCGGGACATCTCAGTGACGCCGAGACCGACAGCCCGCCGAGCGGGCGCACGATCTCGCCTGTCTCTCGGGTCATCTCATCGCGGCACCGAGACTTACGGCACCTCGAAGCGGGCGAGTCTTCTCGCCTGTCTCTCGGGTCATCTCATCGCGGCGCCGAGACTTACGGCCCCTCGAAGCGGGCCAATCTTCTCTCCTGTCCCTCGGGACATCTGCCGACGACGTCGAGACCGACCGCCCCACCGAGCGTGCGCGTGATATCGCCTGTCTCTCGGACATCCCCCGCGTCCCGCCGAGGCCGACCACCCCGCAACCTCCCCTGTCCCCTGTCGTGCCCGAGGCGCCCGTCTCGTGAGACCTCCCGCGAACCCATTCCCAGCGGCAGCCGCGCGCCGTCGCCCTGCTCGAGGTCCTCGAGCCTCGCCAGCCTCGCTACACAGCCTCTGCCTCTCCTCACCCTCCCGTCCTCGCGTCTCGCGCGGCGCCGCGCCGGAATAACCCCCACTCCCTCGCGCGTGACAGCACCGACCGCGCGCGCCGAGCCGCGGCCGAAGATGTTTTTCAGAGCATGTCCGATGGGACATCTCGCCACCACGTGCGCGTGCAGGCCTGGGCGCGGGCCGCACGCGGCCGGAGGAAGCCAAGCCATGACCTCGATGCCTTCCAGCCCTGCCGGCCCGCCCGGCCACCTCTCCTCTCAGCGGCGCACCCGCGCCTTGACCCTCGCGGTCGGCCTCGCCGGTTTGACCGTCCTCGGCCTCGCGGTGTGGCTACCGCCGCCGGCCGACGCCGGCGGCCAGGCGATCCGCGGCGCCGGCCTGTTCGCCCTGCTCGCCTTCGGCTTCCTCCTGCTCGGCGCCCTGCTGCGGCGGGTCCAGCTCGGCTGGCACCGGTCCTTGCGCGGCCTGTTGGTCGGCGCCGGCGAGGCGGTGTGGCGCCTCAGCCTGCGCCTGTGGCCGCGCGAGCCGGCGTCCGACGCCCAGGCCCCGCCGATGCGCCTGGGCGAGCGGATCGCCCTCGTCGCCGGCCTCGGCCTCACCGCCCTCGACGTCGTCCTCACCACCTTGCTGCTGCGCGACGTCTTCCCGGAGCCGCCGTACCGCTTCGACCTGTTCGGCCTGCTCTCGCCCGAGGCCGCCGAGTGGTCGTTCTACGTCGCAGTCGCCGCCTTCAAGGCCGTCCTCGAGGTGTGGTTCGGCGTGTTCGACACCATCCGCGGCGGCGGCAGCACCCTCCGGTGGTTCGTGCTCGGCGGCGCCTCGGCCTTCGACGCCGCCCTGGCCGCCTCGCGCGGCCTCGTCCTCGCCGAGCAGGGCCTGGTCGGCTCCTCGGTCATGGTCAGCAACATCATCTTCATCGGCTTCGGCCTCGCGGTGCCGTGGGTCGCCGCGCACACCGGCGGCCTGCTCGTCGGCGCCATGGACGGCTGGCTGGCCCGGCTCGGCGTCCTGCGCCTGATCTCCGCCCTCCCGCGGATCGCCGTGCTCGCCCTCCTGTGGCTGGCCGCGATCGCCCTCGGCGCCCCCGCGGTCGCCCTCGTCCTCGCCGTCGGCATGCTGGTCGCGGTGTGGTCGGCGCTCGACGACGTCATCGCCACCATCCTCGGCCACGACGACGGCGCCCACGCGCTGGCGCTCCCGCTCGAGGTCATGCAGGCCGCCGACGAGCCGTCGGCCGGCCCGCCGCACGTCCCCCTGCAGATGACCGGAAGTGTCCCGTGAGACATGTCCCTTCAACCACCTCGTTCACGTCGAAAGGAGCTGTCCCATGAGCCACCTTCAACCCCTCGCCGCGCTCGGCGGCCTGCTGCTCGGCGGCGCCCTCCTCGGCGGCCTGCTCTGGTGGCAGTCCGGCCTGCAGCCCGCGGTGTCCAGCGACGACTGGCGCCCGCCCTGCGTCGCCCGCCTGGGCAAGACCTACGCCGAGTTCGGCCCGACCGTCGCCGTCGACGAGCGCCCGGCCCGCAACCTGCTGTTCGGCGTCGACCGCAGCGGCAGCAACCGCGAGCTCGCCGACGCCCAGCTCGACGCCGCGGTCGCCTACGCCGCGACTCTCGAGCCGGAGTCGGGCGTCGGCGTGCTGCTGATCACCGACCGCAGCGACCGCTCCACCACCCCGGACATGCCCTTCGAGCCAGGTGAGGTGGGGCGCCGCTGGACCGCCGCGCCGGTGCTGTGCGACGGCTGCAAGCCCGACAGCCTGTTCCAGCAGAAGTGCCTCGAGCAGCTGGACGTCGCCCAGGACCGCCGCGTCGGCGAGCTCAACGCCGTCGAGGACGGCCGGCGGACCCGCCTGCAGGAGGAGCGGGCGGTGCGGATCCACGACTGGCGCGACCGCGTCGCCGGCTACACGCCCAAGCCCGGCACCTCGCTCCTCGCCTTCTTCACCAAGCTGGCCGACCTCCCGCCGGTGCGCCGCGAGCCCGAGCGGACCACCGTGGTCGTGATGTCGGACCTCGAGGCCAGCCAGGCCGGCGAGCGCAAGCAGCTCGACAAGTTCGAGCGCGCCTACCGGGCCTCCGGGACCTGCCCCGAAGCGTCCTGGCTGCCGAAGGGCATCTCCGGCCTCGAGATCGCGCTGGTCCAGAGCGTGCGCGACGGCATCGACGCCGACCTGTGGGCCCGCCGCTGGGACGCCGTGCTGACCTGCGCCGGCGCCCACGTCCGCCGCCACCGCTACAGCGCCGCCGTCCCGCTGCGCCAGCTGCTCGACGAGCCGGCCGGCCCCGCGATCGCCCTCGCGGACTGACCCTCAGGACATGCTCTCGAAAGCATGTCCTTTCGAACATACCATCACGCAGCCGGCACCCGCTCCCCGACGCCCGCGACGCCGGGCCACGCCGGCGCGCCCCTGTCCGCGTCCTCGCCGCCACCGAAGGACATGTCCTCCAGGACATGTCCTTTACTTCGCCGTCAGCACCCCGAGCTCGTGCAGCCACGCGAGCATCGTCGCCGGCCAGGTCGCCATCTGCGGCATCCCTGGCCGCTGGGCCAGGCCGACCCCGTGGCGGCCGTCGTCGTACAGGTGCAGGCGGGACGAGGCCCCGCGGGCGCGGGCGGCCTCGTCGTACAGCTCGCTGTTGTGGAACACCACCTTCGTGTCGCGGCGCGAGTGGACCAGCATCGCCGGCGGCGCGTCGGCAGTCACGCGCTGCTCGAGCGACAGCCCCTGCACCAGCTCCGGCGTGGCCGGCTCGTCGCCGAGCATGCTGCGCTTGCTGCGTTGATGGGCCCAGCGGTCGTCGAGGGTGACCACCGGATAGACCATGACGATGAAGTCGGGCCGGCAGGACACCTGCTCGAGCGGGTCCTTGCCGGCCAGGTCGCCCTCCTTCGGGCACGCCGTGGCGACGAACCCGGCCAGGTGCCCGCCCGCGGAGTAGCCGATGAAGCCGATCTTCTTCGCGTCGACCCCGAGCTCGGCCGCCTGCGAGCGGACCCGCTGGACCGCGCGCCGGCCGTCGGCGAGGAAGTCGCGGTGATGGTAGTCGTCGCCGCTGACGCGGTAGCGGAGCACCACCGCCACGAACCCCTGCTCGCTCAGCCAGCGGGCCGTCGGGAACGCCTCCGGCCGCAGCCCGCCGGTGTGCGCGTAGCTCCCGCCCGGCGCGACGATCGCCGCCGCCCCGTTCGACTTGCCCGGCGGCGGCAGGTAGTAAAAGAGCTCCGGCTGGTCGGCCTTCGCCGTCCCATGGGCCCCGGGCGCCCCGTCGGGCCACAGCAGCTCGCGCCGGGCGAAGTCGCGCGGCGTACAGCCCAGCGCGATCACCAGCCCGAATGCACATGCCCCCAAAGACATGCCTTTAAGGACATGTCTCATTTGCCAGCCTCGGCTTCGATGTGCGCGCAGTACGGCCCGATCTCGGCGCGGAAGGCGTCCGTCCAGGCGCACGGGCGCTTGGTCTCCGGGTCGACGCGGACCACCGTGCGGCGGCCGGTCGCGTGGTCGACGTCCTGGTCGAGCGGCATCACCCGCAGGCCGAAGGTCAGGCTGGTGCGCCCGAGCCGCTCGACCCACACGCGCACGCGCACCTGACCGGTGCCGATGACCGGGCGCTGGTAGTCGAGGGAATTCGCCCGCACCAGGTGGTACTGGTCGGGGTTCGTGTTGAAGTCGAGGACCCCGGCCCAGCCGAGGTGGCGCCAGAACGAGCCGATCGCGTGCTCGAAGAGGAGCAGGTAGCGGGCGTTGTGGAGGATGTGGAAGGCGTCGAGGTCGTCGAAGTAGACCCCGTGGATCGTCTCGTGGAAACGCATGACCGTCCGCGAGCGGTATACCGCAGGCCGGGCCCGGCGCGGACCCCGATCGGGGCGCCCGCCGGCGTGTCCGGACACTCGTTCGCGTGTCCGCGCGGCAGCCCTCACACGGGCCGCCGCGGCCGCCGCCATGGTTGTGAGTTATCGTGATCGCAGCGCCTCGGGATGGACGCTCGCCAACACCACGCCCGCCAGCAATTCACCCGCCTCGCGGCCGCCCCCGATCACGCGCTCGACCTCGGCGAGACGGCGCTGTGGATCGGCGCCGAGGAGGACGGGCCGGTCGACGTCGAGGACTACCTGGCCCGGCTCGACGGCCTGGCGGCGACCTTGCGCCAGCGCCTCCAGCCCGACCACACCGCGCGCGAGCGGCTCGACCAGCTGCTCGCCTACGTGTTCCGCGAGCTCGGCTTCCACGGCAACGAGTCCGACTACTACGACCCGCGCAACAGCTACTTCCACCAGGTGCTCGACCGCCGCTGCGGCCTGCCGATCTCGCTGGCGCTGCTGCTGATCGAGCTGGCGCGGCGGGTCGGCCTGCGCGTCGCCGGGGTCGGCTTCCCGGCCCACTTCCTCGCCGTCGACCTCGACCTGCCGCAGCTCTACATCGACCCGTTCCACGGCGGCCGCCTGCTGACCGAGTACGAGTGCCGCGTCATGCTGCGGCAGAAGACCCAGGGCCGGGTCGAGTTCGATCGCAACCAGCTGCGCCCGGTCGGCGGTCGCCAGCTGCTGGTGCGCATGTTGAACAACCTCAAGAGCGTGCACCTGAGCCGCGGCGACCTCGAGCGCGCGCTCGCGGCCAGCGACCGGATCCTCCTGCTCAGCCCCGGCGCGGCCGAGGAGTACCGCGACCGCGGCCTGTGTCAGCTGCAGCGCCGGGCCTACCGCGCCGCGGTCGAGGACCTCAACCATTACCTCAGCCTCGCGCCGATGGCCGACGACCGCCAGCTGATCGCCGCGCGGGCCGCCGAGGCGCGCAACAAAGCCCGCCTGGTCAATTGACCAGGCGGGCGCTTTGGGGGGCTCACACGTCGTGGGCCATCTGCAGCATCTGCGGGATGAAGTGCATGCGCACCTTGATCATGCTCTCCCACTTGCGTTGCGTCCGGCTCTGCACGCCCTCGTGATCGGGCTTGAGGGCGTCGCCGGACACCGTGTCGTTGTCGAAGTCGAACATCTTGGTGGCGCCCTTCTGGCCCTTGAGGGCGGCCTCGTCGGCCTCGGCGTCGGTGCGGGCGGCGGGCGCGGCCCAGGCGGCGGTGGAACAGAGCATCAACGAAGCGACGACGATGAAGCGCATGCGAATCTCCTGTGCGTGGGAGGCAGCAACGCCGGCCCCGGGGCGTCGGTCTACGTGCTATGACTTCGCCGTGCGCCGCGTCGTCGCCGTCGTCTTCGCCCTCGCGCTCGGGGCCTGCGCCGAGAAGTTGCCCGAGGCCCACGTCATGCCGCTGGTCGGCGCCGAGCAGAGCTTCGGCCGCGAGGTCGCCGAGCTCGGGGTGGTCGACGGCTTCACCCGCAACCTCGCCGCCGACGCAGTGCTGCTCCGCCCCGAGCCGCAGCCGGCCGCGCAGGCGCTCGCCGGCCCCTCCGGCATCGACCTCACCTGGGAGCCCGCCTTCGCCGAGGTCGCCGCCTCCGGCGACCTCGGCTACACCACCGGCCCCTTTCAAGCGCACCAGCGCGACAGCGGCGAGGTCAAGCACGGCCACTACGTCAGCGTGTGGCGCAAGGAGGGCGACCGCTGGCGCGTCGTCGTCGACGGCGGCAGCGCGCACCCGCCCCCGCTCAACCTGCCCGACCGCTTCACCCACGCGCCCGCGCGAGACTACGCCCAGTCGGCCGACCACGCCGCCGAGCTCAAGAGCCTGCGCGCCGCCGAGGACTCGCTGATCGCCGGCGTCGCCGCCGAGGGCGGTCGCGCCCTCCTGACCGCCGCCGCCCCGGACCTCCGCTTCTTCCCCCCGGGCAGCTTCCCCGTCACCGGCTCCAGCGCGGTCCAGACCGCCCTGCTCGCCCGCAGCGACGTCCTCACGTACACCCGCCGCGGCGACGGCGTCTCGGCCGCCGGCGACCTCGGCTACGTCTACGGCGAGGCCACGCGCATCGTCAAGCCGAACACCCCCGCCGAGCACGGCGGCTACCTGCGGCTGTGGCGGCGCGACGAGGCCGGCCGCTGGCAGCTCGCCCTCGACCTGACGATCACCGAGCCCCAGACCCAGGCCGCGCTCGAGTCGCACGACGCCAAGCACCAGCCCTGAGAGACAGGTCTCTCAGGACATGTGCTGAAAGCCATGCACATTCGAGCGCGTCGTTGACGGCGGCTCGTCGAGCGCGCCGAGCTCGAGGCGAGCCGAGCGCTGCTCGGCTTCGAGGAGCTCCAAAGAACATGCCCTGAAGGACATGTCCTTCAGGGCATGATTCCGGCGCTCGACCCGCGTCGCCGAGGCCCGGCCGCGCGCCTCGGGCTCAGCCGGCCTTGAACTTGAGGTCGAGCTTGAGGAGGACCTCGTCCTTGATCAGGTCGTCGGGCTTGCCGGGGTACTCGATCTTGAAGTCCTTGCGGTTGATCGTGAACTCGGCCTGGCCCTGCGCGCCCTGGGCGTCGACGGTGACCTTGGCGGGGAAGCGGATCGCCTTCTTCTCGCCGTGGAGCTCGAGCTCGCCGCCGATCTCGTGGGTCACGCCGTTGTCGCCGGCCTTGGGCACGAACTCGTTGGCCGAGAACACCGCGGTCGGGAACTTCTCCACGTCGAAGAAATCGGGGCTCTTGAGGTGACCGGTGAGGTCGGCCGCGTCGGAGGTGACCGAGGGCGTCTTCACCGTCACGCGCAGCGACTCGAGCTTGTCGCCGGCCAGCTTGGCCTCGCCCTCGAAGTCCTCGAAGCCGCCCTTGTGGTCGCCGGTGAGCTTGGCGCCGACGAACCCGATCGAGCTGCCGGCCTTGTCGAGCTGCAGCGTGCGCGCAGCCGCGGCGGGCGCGTCGGCCTTGGCCTCGGCCTTCGTCTCGGCCTTGGCCTCGACCTTCTTCACGTCCTCGACCTGCGCCTTGGGCTTGCCGTCGATCTCCGACGAGCAGGCGCCGGCCAGCGACGCCGCCAGCGCGAGCGACAGCAGCGGATAAAACGTTGTACGTGCCATGGTGCGCGGGACCCTAGCACGAGCCCGCAGCGGCCGGCAAACCGCGGCGGGCGGCCCACCCGACCCGCGACGAATCCTCCGCCGATTGCCCCGCCGCGTGGGCCCTCACGTCGGACTCAACGCCGCCCGGCCTGCAACACCAGCGGATGCCCCGAGAGCTGATCGAGCTGCTCCACCACCTCGCTGTCCTCGCGGACATACGCGTCGAGGAACGTCGAAATCACCTCGACGAAGAAGTTGCGCAGCGCCTCGCCCGGGGCCGTCGCGCGGTGGTCGAGGAACGAGCGCCCGGTGGTCGGATCGTCGGGGTGACAGAACGCGAAGTGATTGGCCCCCGCGAGCAGGAACATGTGGGCGTCCCCACGGCCCCCCGGCAACGCCTCCTGAAAGGTGCGACGGATCAGCGCGAACGCGTCCGACGGCGACGAGCCGTAACGATGACTGCTCGCCGCGATCACCCCGTCGCGCTCCCCGCCGAGGAGCAGCAGCGGCACCTCGCCGGGCAGCGGCAGCAGCGAGTGCTCCGGCCAGCCCAGCGCAGTGAGGGCGCCCGCGTGGCCGGCGTAGGCGAACGCCGCCGCGAGGTTGTTGAAATAGCGCAAGGCCGCGTTCTGCAGCGCTGCGCAGCCGCCGGCGGAGTGACCGCCGAGGACGACGTGCTCGAGATCGAGCAAGCCGGCGAGGATGCCCTCGCACTGCAACCTCGCCAGCTCGTCGAGCAGCGGCCCGATCGTCGTCGACGTCGGCGCGTGACCGAAGCCCGCGGGACTCAGGCGCGAGGCGTCGAGCCCGGGCGTCAGACCGGTCACGCCGGGCTCGCCGGGCCGCAGCTCGCCGACGTACGAGAACGTCACGAACACGTAACCACGATCGGCCAGCGCCTGCGCCAACCAGCGGTAGCTCTCCGGCCCGACGTTGACCCCCGGCAAGAAGATCACCACCGGGAAGGGCCCCGCGTCGGCGTCGGCCTCGACCGCCCCGAGCTCGCGCTCCGACGCCGCGCCCGTCAACCGACCGGGATAAAACACCCGCGCGTGCAACGTGTCGTGCGGCGCCCGCAGCCCCGGCAGCCGCACCGCGCGATGGAGGGCCCGCACGATGCGGGTCATCGCCGCACCTCCGCGCCACCTGTCCCGAAGTACCCATTCACGCGCGCCGCAGCGGCGCCGCCCTCGATCGCGTGGAGCTCGCGTGCCGTCATGCCTGTTCGCCTCCTCGGCGGGTCGCCGATAGTATCCTCCGACCCATGGAAAAAGCCGCCCTCCCGCTCGCCGGCCTGCGCGTGCTCGACCTGTCCCGGATCCTCGCCGGGCCCAGCGCCGCCCAGCTGCTCGGCGATCTCGGGGCAGATGTGATCAAGATCGAACATCCTCTCGGGGACGACACTCGTCGCTGGGGCCCGCCCGACTTTGAGGGCGGCGCCGCCTACTATCTGGCCTGCAATCGCAACAAACGCTCGCGCGTGCTCGACTTCAAGCGCGCGGCCGACCGCGAGGTACTGTTCAGCCTGCTCGCCGGCGCCGACGTGCTGCTCGAGAACTTCAAGGTCGGTGACCTCGCGCGCCAAGGCCTCGACTACGCCGCCCTCGCGCCCCGCTTCCCGCGGCTCGTCTATTGCAGCATCACCGGCTTCGGCCAGACCGGGCCCGACGCCGCCCGCGTCGGCTACGACGCCCTCATCCAGGGCCTCGGCGGCCTCATGAGCATCACCGGGCCCGACCGCGACCACCCCACCAAGGTCGGGGTCGCCGTCGCCGACCTCGGCACCGGCCTCTACGCCGTCGTCGCCGTCCTCGCCGCCCTGCTCGAGCGAAGTCGCAGCGGCCTCGGCCAGCACATCGACCTTGCCCTGCTCGACACCCAGGTCGCCGGCCTCGCCAACATCGCCATGAACTTCCTGTGCACCGGCGAGGTCCCGCGCCCCCTCGGCAACGCCCACCCGACCATCGTGCCCTATCAGAGCTTCGCCACCGCCGACCGCCCACTGATGCTGGCCATCGGCAGCGACCCGCAGTTCGCCAGCCTGTGCGTCGCCCTCGGCGAACCCGCGTGGGCCGTCGACCCCCGCTTCGTCACCAACCCGGCCCGCGTCGCCCACCGAGCCGAGCTGGTCCCGCTGTTGGAGCAACGCCTGTCCCAAAAGACACGCGACGAGTGGCTGCGGATCTTCGCCGCCGCCGCCCCGCAGTTCCCGCACGGCCCGATCCGCGACCTCGCCGAGGTCGCCGCCGACCCACAAGTCCACCACCGCGGGATGTTCACCACCATGGCCGACGGCCACACCCCCTGTTTAAAGAATCCGATCGTCTTCTCGCGCACCCCCATCGAGCACTACGCCCGCCCCCCACGCCTCGGCGAGCACCCCGACGCGACCTGGCGCGAAGAACCTGTCTGAAAGGGCATATCCGCCAAGGCGGCCCCCGCCGCTCGACTTCTCCTCGCGCCCCCATCGAGCACTACGCAACTCCCCGCGCCTCGGCGAGCACCTCGCCGCGACCTGGCCCGAAGAACATGCTTGAAAGATCATGTCCGCCAAAGCGGCCCCCGCCGCTCGACTTCTCCTCGCGCCCCCATCGAGCACCACGCAACTCCCCGCGCCTCGACGAGCACCCGATGACATGTCGCAAAGAACATGTCTTCAAGATCATATACTTTTCAAGCGGCTCCTGCCGCTCGCCGTCCTCTCTTGCACGCCATCAGCCCTATACCCGCCCCGCGACCGACGAGACATGGCCATGGGACAATGTCTTAAAGAACATGTCTTTGACATGCGCGGTCCGTCGCCTTCGCGCGCGCTCCCGTCGAGCACTACGCCCGCGGCACGGCGAGCACCCAGCGCGACGGCGCCGGCGCGAAGGCCCGGCTCCGCGAGTCCTCGATGAGCCGTGCCGGCCCAGTAACCCGAACACTGCCGCAGTCCCGATCCACTTTCCGCCGTCTCGCAGCCGCACCTCATCTCCAGCGTCGGGGCCAGCACCTACCCCGGGTCGAACCATCGCCGTCTCGCGCCGCCGTTGTGACGCGCCCGCCTTCCGCGTATCGTCGCGCGCCGCATGAGCGACGCACCGAAGGACATCGAGGAGCTCCTCGCCATCCCCGAGCTCGCGCCGGTCGCCCCCGCGCTGCGCCAGCGGACCTCGCCTGCCCTGCGCATGCGCCACGGGGCCGGCTTCCCGCCGGCGGTCGACGACACCTCGCCGGGGGCCGACAAGCTCGGCGGCCTCGCCGACGTCCCGCGCTCGCTGGCCGACCCGATCTACCGCCGCCGCAGCCTCGTCCTGCAGCTCGACCTCGCCCGCGCCCACGCCCTCCTGCCCGGCTTGCCGCTGCCGCCCCGCGGCCTCTTGCACGTCCTGCACGACCGCGAGGGCGAGCACGACGACGACCGCGACGTCTCGCTGCGGATCGTCGGCGTCGACGAGCCGCTGCGCCGCGAACCTGGCCCGAAGGTCGGCCACCGCGCGCGCCCCCTGACCCTCGAGCTCGAGCAGACCCTGCCCGACACCGGCGACCCCGAGCTCGCCACCATCGCCTTCCCTGACGACGACGAGGTCACCTACGAGGCCTGGTTCGAGGCACGCGGCGCCCTGCGCCGACCGCCGACGCACCGCCTGCTCGGCTGGCCCGACTGGGTTCAGGACCCCTCCCTGCCCCCGCCTCCCGCCCCCGCCCGCGGCTGGCGGCTGCTGCTGCAGATCGACAGCGCCGGCAACGGCCTCGAATGGGGCGACTCGGGCTGCCTCTACATCTTCGTCCCCGACCTCGACCTCCACGTCGGCCAGCTGGACCGCGCCCACATTTTTATTCAGAGCTGCTGAGCTCAAAAACATGTCCTGCAGGACATGTTCCGCTGTTTCATGGAGAGCGGCGCCACAGCGCCCCGTCGCGTCTTCATCCGCGAGCCCGCACCAGCGGACAGCTCACCTCCGCCGAGCTCGGCGACGCTCAATCAGAGCGCACCCCGGCTCCCCGTACAATCACATGTCCCCGAGGACATATCATCGTTCGATCGCCTTCGATCCCGCGGGCGATCACGTGCCCCTGAAGAAGCCGGCGAGGCCCGCCGCCGAGCGGCGCTCCCCGCACAATCACATGTCCCCGAGGACATATCATCGTGCGATCGCCTTCGATCCCGCGGGCGATCACGTGCCCCTGAAGAAGCCGGCGAGGCCCGCCGCCGAGCGGCGCTCCCTCGCGCAATCACATGTCCACGAGGACATCCGCGCTCTCACGCCTCAGCGCGCCCGCACGCCGAGGCGCGTCACGCCTTCGCGGTCGACGTAGACCCACTCCGGCCCGGCCGCGTCGAGCTGCGCGCGCCGGATCTGCGCGTCCGCCGTCGTCTCCGATCCTCCCGCCGGCAGCGGCTTGTGGTGCAGTGCCAGCGGACCGTCGCCGCCGCGGACGAACACCAGAGTGCGCGCCGTCCCCGACACCAGGACCGCCAGCACGTCCGTGACGCCCTCGCCGTCGACTTCTTCGACCGCGAGGCCGCCGATCTGCGCCTCCTCCGGTCCGAGCCTGGTGTCGTGGCAATCGCCGCGCGGCCCGTCCTCGCCGCCGTGACAGACGCGCAGCGTCGAGCCGCCCTCGTAGCCCGCGGCTGCCAGCAGATCGCCATGACCGTCGCCGTCGACATCGCCCGTCGCCAGCGGTCCTGCGCTCCAGCCCATCGGCCACGTCTGCGGCGCGCTCGCGAACCCGCCGCGCCCGTCGCCCGCGTACACGTACGCCCCGCCGCCCCACGACAGCAAGAGCGCGTCGAGGCGGCCGTCGCGGTCGACGTCGCCGAGCCACGGCCCGATCGCCCCCTCGACCACGAACGGCCCGCTCTGCCCCGCGCCCAGCCCCTCCGGGCCGCCCGCGTGCGTCACCAGCATGCCGGCGGGGTGCAGGTAGACCAGGTCGGCGTCGCCGTCCCCGTCGACGTCGCCGGCCCGTAACGGACCGCTCGCCTCGATCGCGAACGCCAAGCTCGCCGCGCGCTCCCAGCCGTGTCCCCGCGCCCTCCGCAGCTCGCTGACGAACCCCGGCCCATCGACCTCCACCCGCGACCACAGCAGCTCGTCGGCGCCGTCGCCGTCGACGTCGAGCAGCAGCCCGCGCGTGGTCGCGTCGCCTTCCCCTTCAAACATGTCGTATCGCACAGGTCCCAAAGAACCTGTCCCATCGAACCTTCCCACGCCGACGTCGCCGGCACGGCCGAGCGCCACCACCTCGTCGCGGCCGTCGCCGTCGACGTCGCCGAGCAGCAGCCCGCCCGCCTGCGCCGCCCGCAGCGCCCGCGCCGGGTCGGGCGCCAGCACCTGCTGCGGCCCGCCGCGCAGCACTTGCAGGCCGTCGACGCCCGCGGCCGCCAGGTCGGGCGCCCCGTCGGCGTCGAAGTCGGCCACCGCCAGCGCGCGCGGTCGGTTGCTCGCCGTCGTCGTCCCGCCGGGCACCAGCCGCGGCCACCACGGCAGCGGGTGCCCGAGCTGCACCGTCGCCAGCGGCTCGAAGAACCGCTCGCTCAGCGCGATCGCGTCGGTGCGGCCGTCGCCGTCGAGCTCGGCGACCACCACCTCGTCGCAGCGCCCGTCCGACACCGCGACCGCCGGCGCGAACGCGTTCCACGCTCGCCCCGCCGCCACCATCAACCCGTCCTCGCGGCATACCAGCAGGTCGGCGAGCCCGTCGTCGTCGAAGTCGGCGCGCGTCAGGCCGAGCGTGCGCCCCTCCGGCAACGCCCCCGCGATCCACCGCCGCCCCGCGCTGCGGCTCTCGATCACGATCTGCGGCCCCTCCGCGCCGAGCCCGATCCGCAGCAGCTCGTCGCCCACGTGCTCGGCCGAGAAGTCGCCGACGATCACGTCGTCGCTGGCCGCGAACTCGAGCGACATCGACCGGTCGACCAGCGCGAACGCGTCGTCCGTCAGCTCCAGAGTCAACAGACCGGCCCCCGCGTCCGCCCCGGACGTCGCCGCGAACGCCGCCTGCAGCGCCAGCAGCTCGCTCCGACCGTCGCCGTCGCCGTCGAACGCGACCACGCGCCGTGGGTCGCCCGCGAACGCGAACTCGACCGGCGACTCGAACCGCTCGCCGACCCCGCGCGCGCTCCACAGCGAACCCGCCCGCGCCTCGTCAGCGCTCACGTAGCCGGCCCGGCGCCACGTCACCACGTCCTCGACCCCGTCGCCGTCGAGGTCGGCCAGCGCCAGCGCGGCCGCGTCCTCCGGACCGGGCGAACGCACCGGCTCGGCGAACCCGCCCTCCTGCCCGCGCAGCAGGGCGATCTCGCCGCGCTCGCCGTCGCTGACGACCACATCGATCCACCCGTCGCGGTCGACGTCGCGGGCCACCAGCGGCCCCGCGAACCCCGGCCCCTCGGTCGCGAACCACGGCAAAAACCCGAACCCCGGCGCCTCGCGCAGCGGCGTCGCCCCGGCGGCCGCGTCGCGGACCACCACCTCGTCGATCCCGTCGTGATCGACGTCGCCGACCGCCAGCCCGTCCCACGCGCCGGCGTCGGTCGTCGTCCTCGCCCCGGGGGCCGCCAGCGGCAGCCGCGTCAGCGCCGGCTGGAGTCTCGACAGGACCCAAAGCTCATGTCCCTCGAGACCTGTCCTCATCGACATGTCCATCGGGCCCGCCGGCACCGGCCAGCGCCGGGTCTCGCGGGCCGCGCCCGCCCCGTCGCCGAGGATCAGCGCCGCCTCGTCGAGGAGGTCGTCGATCACCGCCAGGTCGAGCGCGCCGTCGCCGTCGAAGTCGGCCGCCAGCGCCCGCTGCGGCCCCGCCCCGGCGTACAGCTGCGGCCCGGGCCGCAGCCCCCCATCACCTGTCCCGAAGAACAGCCTCGCCGCGCCCTCGACCGCGAGGGTGACCACCACGTCGGCGCGGCCGTCCCCCGAGAAGTCGCCGACCGCCAGCGACGTCGGCCCCGCGCCCGCGGCGATCGGCTCGCTGCTCACCATCCCCTCCGCCCCGCGGCGCAGCACCCGGAGGTCGCCGTCCTCATCGTCGGCCACGATCAGCTCGGCGCCGCCGTCTCCGTCGAGATCGGCCGCAGCGATCGCCACCGGCCGCGGCCCCACGGGCACGCGCTCGCCGACCTCGAGCCGCCCGGGCCCGGCCCCGCGCAGCAGCGCCACCGCCCCCTCGCCGGCCAGCGGCGCCGCGACGTCGAGCCGGCCGTCGCCGTCGACGTCGGCGATCGCCAGCCCCGCCGGAACCTGACCGATCGACCAGGTCTCGGCCGCGCCCGACCAGCCCCACGCGACAGTCAGCGTCCCCAGGCCCGGGCTCACCGCCACCCACTCGGCCGCGCCGTCGCCGTCGAGGTCGCGCACCAGCGCCGGCCCGCTCCCGCCGCCGACCCCGAAGCGCTCGCCGGGCGTCGCACAGACCTGGTCGATCGCACATTGCTCCGAGGACAGCTCGCAACCCGCCGCGAGCGCCGCCAGCAGCGCGAGTCGCCCCCTCATTCGCCGATCCGCTCCATCACCACGCCGAAGGTCACCGGCTCGCTCGCGTCGGTCTCTGCGCGCATGAAGTAGCGCCCGGCCGGCAGCTCGAGCTCCTGCACCTCGCCGGCGTACAGCCGCGCCAGCGCCGGCCGCTCGCACCCGCCGCAGCTGCCGATCGTCACCTGCACCGCCGCGTCGTCGCGCAGCTCGAGGCGGAAGCGCCCGGCCTCCGCGACCTCGAGGGCGTGCACGGTCCGCACGCTCACGCCCGCGGCGCCGATCGCCGCCGCGTCGTCGCAGTCGAGGCTGAAGTTGCGGGCCAGGCGGTCGCCGTCCCACGCGACCTCGGGCGCCTCGCACTCGAGCAGCTTGAAGCGATACGCCGAATAGTGACAGTCCGCGCGCTCGGCCTCGAAGTCGCCCACCACTTCCTCGAGCGTCGCCCCGAACACCGCGCGGAACTCCCGGGCCAGCGCGCGGTACGGGTCGGCGTACCAGGTCCGGCGGTAGAACTCGAGGTGCAGCCGCAGGCCGAAGCGGTCGATCAGGTAGCGCGTGAACGCCCCGGCCAAAAAGTAGTACTCGCCCGGCAGCCACAGCGAGCGGTCGCGCAGCGCCGCCAGCACCCGCGGCGCCGGCTCGATCTCGCCGTCCGCCTCGGGCTCGTCGTCGGTCGGCTCGGCGTCGCGGGTCCCGCCCTCGAACGCCATCGCCAGGCCCTCGATGAAGAACGGGTGCGCCAGCCCGAGGTCGCTCGCCGCCGAGTGGACCAGCTCGTGCTCGTGCGGCATCTCGCTGGCGTAGACCGTGCGGACCACCGCGCATGCCGGCATCCCCCCGCACGGGTTGCGCCGCGCGTAGTGCTCCGGCGTCATCCAGCGGAACTCGATCCACGGCTCGTCCGTCAGCGGCAGCCCGATCTCCTCCGCGAACCGCTCCACGAACCGGTCCATGTGCTCGAGCGTGCCCGCGCACATCGTCAGCCCGTCGTCGGCCTCGACCTCGACCTGCCGGCCGCGCGTCTCCGCCGTCTCGAGGCAGCCGAGCAGCAGCAGAGAACATGCCCCTTTGGACAGATTTCTTTTAAAGAAATGTGCGAACGTGCGGCCGGTCGAGGCTCGATGGGACGCGCGGGCGAGGGCGGGGGGCAGCACCGACCATCGCAGGCTACGTCAGCAACCTCGGCCGGATCACCGGCGAGATCAAAAACGCATCAACGGTGATCGCACGGCGGCCCACCCGCCGGCGCATTCATCGGCGCACCGCTCACCGCGCCCGTGGGCACGACCAGTCCTCCGCACCGCGCGATCGGCCGTATGACCGCAACCGCCTCTTCCTCTTCCTCTTCCCGTCCCGAATCGCCGGACCCGCCGTCTTCCTCGAACAGTCCCCGAATCACGGGTGCGGCGCGCTGCTCGCCGCGACGAGTCCTCCTCCTCGCCCCACTCACTTCGTCGCTTCGGCGAGCCGCTCGCCTCGCCGCGCTACCCCGAGCATGTAGAGCCCGTCCCGATTCGCCGGACCCTGCCGTCTGCCTCGAAGGGTCCCCCGAATCACGCACGCGGCGCGCCGCTCGCCGCGACGAGTCCTCCTCCTCGCCCCACTCACTTCGCTCCGGCGCGCCGCTCGCCGCGCTAGCCCGAGTACGTGAACAGGCAGCGGGTGATCGGCACGCCGATGTCGGCCAGCACGTACAAATAATACGTGTCACCCGCCTCGAGCGTCGGCGGCGAGCCGTCGGCGGGGAAGCCCTGGCTCGCGCCCTCGGGCAGCTCGCCGTAGCGGACGCTGCGGCTCGCCATCGGCGCGCTGTCCCACGGCACCTCGACGCGCCAGACTGTCCCTTCGGGCAGGTCGAGGTTCGGCGGCACCCCCGGGTTCGGCGCGTCGGCGGCGAGCACGTACACGTAGCGGGCGCTGCCGCCCTCCCAAATCATCGTCCCGTCGGCGGCCACGCCCTCGTCGCCTGCGCAGGCCTGCGGCTCGAACAGGTATTGCTGGTAGAAGGGCGCGGGCGTCGGGTCGGCGTCGGCGAAGTCGGCGGGCGACAGCCCGCGGTGCTCGAGCTCGGCGGCGAAGAAAGCAGCCATGCGCTCCGGATCGGTCGTCGGCAGGCCGGTGCTCGCGCGGTCGAAGCCGTTGTTGTCGGCCGCGGGATAGGCCCCCAGCAGCGACGAGTCGAGGAACCCGCCCGCGAACGCCAGGCCGTACGGCGTGAACGAGTTGACCCAATTGCCCGGCGCCTCGAGGTCCCAGATCGCCGCGCCCTCGGGGGTGATGCTCGATTGATGGCAGCACACGCACGCGCACGCCGACACCTGCTCGGTCACCCACGCCAGCTCCTCCGCGTACGCGAGATCTGCCAGCCGCGGGTCGTCGACCTCCGGCTGCGGCGACGGCTGCGCCGAGTACGGCCGCTGCGTCCGCACCATGTCGCACGCCGCGTACGCGGCGAAGTCGCGGCCCGGCTCCGTGCAGCCCGAGATCATCGACCACGTGCAGACATCGCCGCCCTCGCCCTGCCCGGCCGGCTCGCCCGCGAGCGGCTGCCGGCACTCGAGCACCGGCCACTGGAACACTGTGCCCTCGACCGGGTCGGGCAGATCTTCGCCGCCGCAGACCGGCGCGGGCACGAAGATCCCGCCGCCGAAGATCTCGCAACCACGCTCCTGCTGCCGACAATCGCCCGCGTCGGCCCCCGGCACGACGACTCGAATTACCCGCTCCGGATCGCCGAGCACGCACGCGCCGAGGATGTCCTCGAATTCACAGGCCCCGCCCTCGAGCTCCGCGCCCCAATCACGACAGTCGGCGCCCGCGCCCACCTCGTCCCAGCGGTCGCCGCGGTACTCACGACACTCGGTCCGGTCAGAGAATCGATTTTTATAGACGCAGTGCCCGAACACAGTCTCGGGAATCAGCGGATCCCCGGTGCGATTGCACCCGCCCGCCGCCACCAAGAAGGGCGCGAAAACGAACAATTTTAAAAGGGGCCGGGGCGAGCGAAGCGGAAGCATGGTGCTCGAGCTTGAAAAAGGTTTGTCCAGGCGTCAAGGCAACGGGAGCGAAGAACATGGGGCAAATGATACGAGTTTCAGATCGACTCGCTCGTTATCGCTCCGATGCGAACAAACCTTCATCATCCGCGTTCGCGGAGAGCCCGACCGATCCTTGAGGCACATTGCCGCCTCCCGCCACCCGGCGCGACGATTCGCGCGCGCGGCATTGTTCAGTCCGGCCGCTCGCCGGCTCACCCGATCCTGTGATTTCGTGGCCACAACGGCTCCAGACCTACTGCTCAGAATCCACGGGGCGAGCCAAACCCCGCACTCGTCCGCGATGACGTCCTCCCGCCAATGGAGGAGCCGCGCATTCACGGCGAGGGTCACCTCCGCCGCGCAATCATCCCGAGCCCCGAGCGGCGCGGTGCGACGATCACATCCCCCGCACGAGCTCGCGCTCGACGACCTTGCTGGTGAATCCTTGCAGGACGGCGCTGCCTCGCAGCGCCGCGCTGTCGGGCATCAACCACCAGTCGGGCCCCTCGAGCCACGAGCGCACCGTGGCCCGTTCGCTCTCGGGCAACCCCGCAGCGGCCTCGCGGACGCACTGTTTAAAACCCGCCTCCCAGTGGCGGTGGATCGTGCAGAGGTTGCACCACTTGACCCACAGGCGCGGCGTGTTGCGGAGGGTCTGAAACAGCTCGCGGAGCGTCCGGCTGGACACGGGCGTCCTGCCCTCCACCTCGGGCCTCGTCACGCGCACTGTGCCGCCGGCCTCGAGCACGCGCAGCGCCAGCAGCCCCGCGTCGGGGACTTGCGTCGGCGGCTTGCGGTTCTGCGGATTCTCGCCGATGGCAGCGCCGACCTGCAGGACGTACGCCATGCCGAGCGGCTGCGACGGCAAGTAGCGAGGTTGCGCGAGCGCGGCCTCCAGGGCCTTCTGCCCCGCCTCCGGCACGTCCGGGAGCGCCTCGCGGAGGACCGCGCGCAGCTCGCTGTCTCGCGCCTGTTGCAGGCCGGCGAGGTCGAGCCCCACGCGGAAGTCGAGCGCGGTGCGGGCCTCGGCGTCGAGCCAGCGCTCGAGGCGAGCCGGCTCGCGGGCGATGCTGCCGACCACGTCGGTGATGACAGAGCGCGAGTCGGGAGCGACCCAGATCCACACCAGATACTTGCGGGGCGGCAGCGCTTCCTCGGCCATGACGACCGCATACCACAGCCTGCCGCTCGCGCGATCGACCCGTCAACTGAGTCGATTCGCCCCGCGCTCAGCCCATGAAGCGGAGCGGGTCGTCGGGGCGCTCGGCCTTGCTGCGCAGCGCCCCCTTGCGCTGCGACGCGATGGCGACGCGCGCACGATCGACCAGGCTCGCGGGCACGCGGATCTTCGACAGCTTGCCGGTCAGCACCACCCCGCCGGTCAGCAGATCGCGGCGGACCTGCTGCACCGCCGAGAATTGCAGCCGCTGCGGCTCGCCGCGGCGGGGCACCTCGAGGATCGCGGTGTCGGTGACGAGGATCGCCCGCTGGCTGAACTGCTCGCGGAACAGCCACAGCAGCATCGGCGACAGCAGCACCGCGATCGGCCGCCACAGGTCGGCGAACGGCTGGTCCCAGAACTCGGGCGCCACCAGGCTGGCCACCAGCAGCACCGCCGCGCTGATGCCCCCGATCCACGCCAGCGGCCGCAGGTCGTAGCCTGCCTTCGCGTCCCACCACACCAGCGCCTCCCCGAGCCGCAGGTGCCGCGCGATCTCCAGCGGGGCGGTGCCCGGCGACGGCGGGGCTCCGGGCGCCAGCACACGTGGCCCTCCGGGCATGTCCGTATGGACAGGTTCGCTCGGCACCGCCTCGGGCGGCGCGTCGAACACCAGCGGCCCCGGCGGCAGCGCCGGGCGCGTCTCGCCCCCGGAGACCACGCGGAACGCCCGCCGGCGCGCCTCGGGGGACTCGTCGGTCATCGCCGCAGCCCGTCCATGGTCGCCAGGCGGGCGCGCAGCATGTGGTCGCACAGGACCAGCGCGGCCATCGCCTCGACCATCGGCACCGCCCGCGGCAGCACGCACGGGTCGTGGCGCCCGCGCGCCTGGAACGTGACCGCCTCGCCGGCGCGGTTCACCGTCTGCTGCGGCTGGAAGATCGTCGCCACCGGCTTGAACGCGACGGCCAGGCGGATCGCCTCGCCGTTGCTGATCCCGCCCTGGATCCCGCCGGAGTGATTGGTGGCGGTCCGGATCTGCCCGCTCTCCGCGTCCTTGTAAAAGGGGTCGTTGTGCTGCGAGCCGCGCAGGCGGGTGGCCGCGAAGCCGTCGCCGACCTCGAAGCCGCGGCTGGCCGGCAGGCTCATCATCGCCCTGGCCAGGTCGGCCGTCAGCTTGTCGAACACCGGCGCGCCCCAGCCCGGCGGCACCCCGCGGACCACGCAGCGGACCACCCCGCCGACCGTGTCGCCCTGCTTGCGCGCCGCCTCGATCACCTCCGTCATGGCCTCCGCGACATGTCCTTCGGGACAGCGCACCGCGTGGGCGTCGACCTGCGCGCGCGTCAGCGTCGCCTCGTCGACCGCCGGCAGCGCGACGTCGCCGACGGCCGCCACCCACGCCACGATCTCGACCCCGTGCAGCGCCTGCAGCAGGTCCTCCGCCAGCGTCCCCGCCGCGACCCGGCCGACGGTCTCGCGCGCCGAGGCCCGCCCGCCGCCGGCCACCGCCCGCAGGCCGTAGCGCGCGTCGTAGGTGTAGTCGGCGTGCGACGGCCGGTACAGCGCCGCCAGGTCGTCGTAGTGGTGGCTGCGCGCGTCGCTGTTGCCGACCATCATCATGATCGGCGTGCCGAGGGTGAGGCCCGTCTCGGCCTCGAGCCCGCTGTAGACCTGGACCGCGTCGGCCTCCTGGCGAGCCGACGTCAGCTTGCCCTGGCCCGGCCGCCGGCGCGCCATCTGGGCGGCGATCCGCGCGTGCGGGAACGGGTGGCCGGCCGGGCAGCCGTCGACCACCACCCCCAGCCCGCCGCCGTGCGACTCGCCGAAGGTCGTGACCCGGAAGACATGTCCGAAAGTATTCCCGCTCATAATGTCCCGAAGAACATGTCCTTCACGCCAGGGTTTTCAGGCCAGGAACTCCAGCACGAGCGCGCGCCAGCGCTCGGGCGCCTCGATGGCGACTGTGTGGCCGACGTCGGGCAGCACCTCGGCGCGGGCCGGGCCGGGGAAGGCGGCGACCAGCGCGTCGAGCTCGGCGGGCGGCGCCAGGCGGTCGAGCGCGCCGGCCAGCAGCAGCGCCGGCGGCTGCACCCGCGGCGCCAGGTTCAGCGGGGCCCACTGCGAGTCGGGCGCGTCGCTCAAGGTCTGCGTGAACAGGGCCGAGATCCCCGCGTACGTGTTGCGCTGGATCGTCGCCCTGACGAACGCCTCGAGCACCGCCTCGTTGGCCTCGAGGTAGCGGGGCCCGAGAGTGTCGCCGAGGCTGATCCACGCCAGCGCCTCGAGGTCGCCGGTGCGCAGCGCCTCGCGCCAGGCGCGGACGATGACGCGGCCGAGCGCGCCTCGGCCGGCGCTGACGCCCGAGAGCACCAGCCGGCGCACCCGCTCGGGCCGCTCCGCCGCGATCGCCAGGGCGATCCGCCCGCCGAACGAGAAGCCGCACAGGTCGACCGGCTCGCTGACGCCGAGCGCGTCGAGCAGCCGCTCGAAGTCGCCGACGTGCACCGGCGGCGTCACGTCGCGCAGGTCGAGCCGGGTCTGCCCCTGCCCGCGCGCCTCGTAGACGATCACCGGCCGCTCCGCCGACAGCGGCCGCACCTGCCCGCCCCAGCTCGACAGCGTCTGCGTCATGCCGCCGAGGATCACCAGCCGCGGCGCCTTGCTGCCCTCCGGCCCGGGGCGCCGGTCGACCCGCACCTGGCCGACCATCCCCGCACCGGCCACAGGATCGAGGATGTCGATGAACTCCGGCACGCGCGCTCCGAGCCTAAGGCCGCGCGCCGGGGGTTTCAACCTGCCCCCGCCACCGCGCACCCCGCGACGCCCGAACCCCGGGCCACGGCCCGCGCACGGGCGAACCCGTCCTCGCTTGCACGCGCCGCGCGCCCCGCGTATCCCCACGCCGTGCCCGCCCCCGACGCCGCCGACATCGCCAGGCTCGAACAGCGAATCACCGAGCTCGAGGTCAAGCTCGCCTTCCAGGAGCGCACCATCGACGACCTCGACGCCGTCCTCCGCCGCTTCACCACCAGAGTCGAGTCGCTCGAGCGCGAGCTCTCGCGCCTCCGCGGCGACGAAGGCGGCGGCTCGCCCAGCACCGCCGACGTGCTCACGGCCCTCGACGACGAGGTCGAGTGATCGACGACGAGGCCTCCCTCGAACTCTCGAGCAGGACACGAGGCCCAACCGCGCTTGGGGGTCGCCCAACCGCGCTTGGGGGTCTGATCGCACGGAGAGACTTGTTGATCGTCGAGGAGCGCTCTCCTAAAGTCCCCGCATGACGCGCGCGCCCGTGCGACTCGGCCTCCTGTGCCTCCTTGGCAGCCTGAGCTGCCTCAAGAGCGACTTTCCCTCGGCCGACGATCCGCGTTGGAAGTGCAACGAGGACTTCGTCTGTGACCCGGACGAGAACCAGGTCGCGTGTCCGTCCGACTGCGTGTGGTCCGACGCGACGGGCGAAGGACCCGCGGCCGCCGTGTGCGACGCGCAGGAGAACTGGACCTTCGTCTCGGCCTGCCTTGACACTTGCGGCAACGGCCAGGAGGACGAGGGCGAGACCCGAGAGACCTGCCCACGCGACTTCCCGGGCCCCGGCTGCGGTGACGGCGTGTGCGCCCCGAGCGAGGACCCGGCCCGCTGCCCGACCGAGTGCCATGCCGGCAGCTGCGGCGACGGGACCTGCGACCTGCACGAGAACGCCGCCGTGTGCGCGGATGACTGCGAGCCCGACTGCGGCGACGGGACCTGCCAGGCCGGCGAAGAAACCACCTGCCCGCGGGACTGCGAGCCCTGCGGCGACGAGTCGTGTGTATGCGGGGACATGGAGTGCGGGCCAGGTGAATCGATGACCAGCTGCCCACAAGACTGCACGGAGCCGACCTGCGGCAACGGCGCCAAGGAAGGCAGCGAGCCCTGCGACGATGGCAACGCCGTCGACACCGACGCCTGCACAAATTCGTGCAAAGCCGCCACCTGCGGCGACGGCATCGTGTGGGTCGGAGAAGAAGAGTGCGACGACGGCCCCGAGAACGGCCCCGGCAAGCCGTGTAGCGCCTCGTGCGAGTCCAGCAGTTGCGGCGACGGCGAGGTCGGCCCGGGCGAGGCGTGCGACGACGGCAACGACGACGACACCGACGCTTGCGTCGGTTGCCAGATGGCCGAGTGCGGCGATGGCAAGGTGTGGTCCGGCGAGGAGACCTGCGACGACGGCAACACCATCGACACCGACGACTGCACCAACGCCTGCGAAATCGCCGACTGCGGCGACGGCATCGTCCACGAGGGCGCCGAGGAGTGCGACGACGGCAACCAGAACGACACCGACAGCTGCTCGAACCTGTGTGCCAAGCCGCGCCGGGTGATCTTCGTGACGAATACCATGTTCCAGGGCGACCTCGACGGTTTGGACGGCGCCGACCTCAAGTGCCAGGCCGCCGCCATGGCCGCCCAACTCACCAATGCCGGCACGTTCAAGGCGTGGCTCTCGGACGCCATTACCTGGCCCGCGCAGCGAATGGACACCAGCTACCAAGGCAGGTACATCCTCGTCGACGGCACCCCGATTGCCGAGAACGGCTGGGACGACCTCACCGACGGCACACTCTCGCACGCGATCGATCAGACCGAGCTACAAACCCCAGTGAATACTGCGCCCTGGACCAACGTGAAGGCCGATGGCACCAACGCCGGTACCTTTCTGTGCAACAAATGGGAGAGCCCGGACGGCGCTTTCCAGGGTCATTACGGGCTGACTAGCGCGACAGACGCACGCTGGACCGACGCGAAGTTCACAAACTCATGCAATAACGCCGCCCCACTCTACTGCATCGAGGACCCCTGACTTTCTGCGTCCGCGGCGTATCACGATGTAGGTCCGGCTTAGCCCTCCACGCTGCCGGCAAGGCTGGATCCATCGGCTACACTCGCCGCACGTGTACCGCGAGCACCCAGCGCCGCGCGAGCTCGCGGATGTCGTCGACGCCTTCTGGACCCGCTCGGTCGGCGCGCCGCAGGGCGATCGCAGCTACCGCGTCCTCCCGGACGGCTGCATCGACGTGCTCGTGCACCTGGTCGGCCGTCCGCGCGTCGAGGTCGTCGGCACCATGACGCGCGCGCTGGTCGTGCCCGACAGCGCCTCCGAGATCGTCGCGGTGCGCTTTCGGCCCGGGGCCGCGCGGGTGTTCTTCGACGTGCCCGCCGACGCCCTCACCGACGCGCGCGTCCCCGCGGGCGAGCTCGGCCTGCCTGGCTCGCCGCTGCTCGACGTCCTGTCGACGCTGCCCGACGCCACCGCCCGCGTGCGCCACCTGGCGAGCGTGCTCGTGAACCATCGCCGCCGCCGCGTCGATCCGCTCGTCGAGCGGGCCACCCGGGCGCTGGCGTCGACGCGGCCGCCGAGCGTCGCCGAGCTCGCCGAGTCCCTCGGCGTCGCCCGCCAGTCGCTCACCCGGCGCGTGCGCGAGGCCGTCGGCGTCGGCCCCAAGGAGCTCGCCCGCGTGTTGCGCCTGCAACGAGCTACCCAGGCCCTGCGCGCTGCCCCGCGGGATCACGCCGCCCTGGCCTGCGAGCTCGGCTTCCACGATCAGGCCCACTTCATCCACGAGATGCGGGCCCTCACCGGCCTCACGCCCGGCGCCTACGTCCGCGCCCTGGCGACGGACCCGGCGTGAACCCCCGGCCCCCGCGCCGAACCTGTCCTTTCAGACATACTTACGCATGCCTGGCGACGGACCTCCAACTTGACGTTCATCGTGGATTGACGGGAGAGCCCGAGGTTCGGCGAACCTATTCGACGATTCGGGCCGCGAGGTGTTTGCCTCCGCAGCATCCCAATGAATGCAGGAAATATCGCCCTGCCCGCGGCCATCCCTGAAACGAGCCGGTGTTCCAGACCTGCTCGCCGAGCACCGTCTCTGCGGTGAACGCCAGGAAAGTGCGCGCGCCTCCGCGGCGTGGCCGACGATCCCCGGATCGGTGACGCAGCCGATACCCGGGGCGACATCATGACCAGCAGCCCGAAGCTCCTGCGAGAGGTCGACCAGGGTGAATCGGCCCCGGCGGCCGATGGACGCGAAGGAGCGAGCCGGTCCCCCGCTGCTCCTTCCCTGCGCTCGTCGTCGACGCCGTCGAGGACTGCCTGCCCTTCTGGACCCGCCTCGGCTTCGGCAAGACCGCCGAGGTCCCGCACGACGGCCGGCTCGGCTTCGTCATCCTCACCTCGGGACGCACCGAGCTCATGCTGCAGAGCGTCGCCTCCGTCCGCGACGACATCCCCGGCTCGGACCCCCGCCCGAGCCGCACCTCGCTGTTCATCGAGGTCGACGACCTCGCCGCGGTCCATCGCGCGCTCGGCGACTGGCCGCGGCTCGTCGACCAGCGCGACACTTTTTATGGCATGCGCGAGACGATCGTGCGCGACCCGGCCGGCAACGACATCCTGTTCGCCCAGCGGATCGGCTGACCTTCTTTGCATGCGCATCAGGACATGCCCATCAGGACATGTCCTGAAGCTCTCTCTCATCCGCTTCAGCAGTCGTTGGGCACGCAGGCGCTGCCCGCGTCCTGCATCGCGCAGTAGGCCCCGGCGCCGCAGTCCGCGTCGGCCTTGCAGTTGATGAGCGTGCAGTAGTTCGAGAACGAGTCGAAGTTCTCGAGGCACAGGGACGCGGTGCCGTTGCCGACGCACTCGCCGCCCTCGACCGAGCAGAACTTGCCGACGCCCTTCTCGTTGCCCGCGTCACCCGGCTTGCGGCACTTGTCGTCGCCGCCGCCGATCGTCACCGGCGTCTCGTCGGCGGTGTCGCACGTCAGGAAGCCCTCGCCGGGGCTGTAGTACATGAACGTCACGCACATCTCTTCCGGCCAGCCGACCGGCGCGTCGGTCTCGTTGTCCCACTTGCAGGTCATGCGCAGGCGGTCGCCGGCCTTGAACTGCAGCGGCTCGCGGTACAGCTTGATCTCCGGGTTCGAGCGCAGCAGCTTGCCGTCGGTCGCGTAGTACAGCAGCTCGGGCTCGGCGTCGCCGCGCAGCAGGTCGAAGCGGAACATCACCCCGTGCTCGTGGGTGTGGCCGAGCAGCATGTGGATGTCGTAGTCCTGCTCGAGCCGGCACTCCTTGACGCGCTGGAAGCCGCGGGCCTGCGCCGGGATCTCGAAGTCCGAGTCGATGACCGCGAACGAGTCGGCCAGGGTCGGCGACTTCTCCTCGGTCGTCAGCGCCAGGTCGACCGCGTCCATCACGATCGTCGGCGCGTCGGTGGTATTGATATAGTGCGACTGCACCAGCAGGCGCTGGCCGGGCAGCACGCGCACCGCCACGCCGTCGGGCAAGGTGGTGTCGAGGCCGCCCGCGCCGCCGGCCCCCATCACGAAGCGCAGCTTGCTCATGTCGACGTCGTCGCAGTCGAGCGGGGCGTAGTCGCCGGTCGGCGCCAGAGTGGTGAACACCGCGATGTGGTGGCCGCCGTTCATCTGCTGCCCGGCCGCGCGGTTGATGAGCAGCGCCTGGTCGATGGGCAGGTCGATCTCGCTGCACAGCATGATCTCGCGCCCCGGCGGGATCTCGAGCGGCGGCGTGTACACCCGCAGGTACTCGCCGTCGGTCGGCTGCGGCTTGAAGCACGCGCGCATCTCCTCCGCCGTCTTCCCCGCGCACTCGACGTAGTTCGTCTCGTGGTGGTGCTCCGCCTGGTCGGCCTCGAAGTCGTCGCCGTCCATCGGCGCGCCGGCGTCGATCCACGCCTTCACCGCCGCCAGCGACTTCTCGCCCGGCGGCTCGATCCCCGACAGCGGCATCGCCGCCCCGTAGCTCTTCTCCGTCAGCGCCTGGTTGTGCTCCGTCAGCTTCATGTAGAGGAACGAGCCCGCCGCGTCGCCCGGCTTGACCCGCAAAAGCCCCGCCCCCGCCGCCGCGCCGTTGGCCGGGACGGCCTCGACCAGCGAATCGTAAGACCCTTGCAGGTCGCTGAACGAGAGGTTGGCGATCCCCTTGTCGCCGCTGTGGCACGCCTCGTTGGCGCAGCCCTTGCTGAAGATCTTCTCGTGCAATTGGCGATAGCCGGGGGCGCCGGGCGCGGCCTCGGGGCTCGCGCC
Organism: Nannocystis punicea; assembly: GCF_026965555.1. GTDB lineage: Bacteria > Myxococcota_A > Polyangia > Nannocystales > Nannocystaceae > Nannocystis > Nannocystis punicea. The sequence continues at coordinate 11,399,956 of NZ_CP114040.1, forward strand.
GCAGGCGGTCAGGGCGACCAGCGACAAAGTACAGACGGACAACGGAATTCGGGCCATGCGCAGCTCTCCGGCGAATCGGTTTGCCGGCCATTAAAGACTATATTTAAGGTCGGCGGGTCAACCGCAGATCCTCAAGATTCTCGTGAGACAACGACGCGGCCTCTCGACCTCTCGGTCTGTCCCGAGGAACATCTTTAAGGCACGCCCCGACCGTTTGCGGCGATACTGTCGTCGTTCCTCGCTATGATTGGAACAAGTTCTATTCGTTCGACCGTGCGCCGCCGCAGATCGAGGCTTTGCCCGGCAGGCAACGGCCGCCTCGGGCCGCGCAGGATGTCGCCCGCCAGCAACTGCGGCCGCGCCCGCCGATGAACGCGTCTTCACGCGCCTCACCCTCTGCGGCCGCGCACCCTCGCCCGGAATCGATGATCTGGCCCGGAGGACAGATCAGCGCGGCGGCGGCGGCATCTCGAACGGCCGGCAGTCGGTCAGCTCGCCGAGGTCGCAGCGCGCGGCGTCCGGCGGGCAGTCGACGGCGGGCGCGAGGCTGTGGCCGTTGCGGGTGAAGGGGCTGCGGCACGCCGGGTGGTCGGCCGGCGGTCGCACGACGATCGAGTAGTCGCCGATCGGGACGTCGGCGAAGCGGAACGCCCCGTCGGCCGCGGTGGTGGCCGCGCGCGCGCCCGGGCCCGGCGGGCAGCGATCGCTACCGGACGGGGAAGGGCACAGCTCGACCGCGGCGCCCGCCAGCGGCGCGCTCTGCTTGAAGGTCCTGAGCCGGCCGACGACCTCCCACGTGCGAGCGGGCCGCGGCGAGGGCAGGCGCCACGGACCGGCGCCGATCACCACGACCTGCAGCGGCCTGCCCGAAAAGCCAGGTAGCGAACCGATCGGCCACTCGATCCGCCTGCGCCCGTCGCCGTCGATCACCCCGAGGCCGACGTCGGTCGCCAGCCACACGCGCCCGCTCCCGTCGACCGCCAGCGCGCTCACCCGGGAGCCCGCCAGCGGCTCGCTGGCGGCCGTACAGCTGGCGGCGGTCACCGCCGCCAGCCGCACCGCCGCCCGGCCGTGCTCGGGCGCCGCGACCACGCCGACCTCGCCCACCGCGCGGCGCACATCGTCGGTGATCGGCCACGACAGCGGCCGCCAATCGCCGCCGTCGCGCAGGAACCAGCGCTCGCCGTCGCCGACGATCGGCCGCCCGCGGTAGGACCATAGCGAGAGGATGGTGCCGGTCCCCGGCGGCGCGTCGATGGGCCGCCAATCGTCGCCGACGCCGCGCCACAGACCGTTCCACGACGACACCCACACGCCCTCGGCGTCGAGCGCCAGGCCCTCGAACTTGTTGTCGTCGTATTTGCCTTTAAAAGCCTGACGGCGGGCGCGCGTCGGCTGCCAGCGCGATCCGTCGTAATGCACGACCTGCCACTCGATGTCGCTGGTCACCGCCCACACGTCATTGTCGGCGCGGACCTGCAAATGTTCATAGCGCGGCCCGGAGCCGCCGCGACGGTGGACCGTGCGCGCCTCGCCGGCGAGCGGCAGCACCTCGACCCCGTCCCAGCCGCTCGCCCACAACGAACCTTCGGGCCCGGCCGCCAGCTCGAGGTCGCGCGCGTCGCCGCCGGCCAGCGGCAGCGCCGTGGTCACCTCGTCGTCCTCGATGCGAAGCACCCCGACGTGCTCGACCAGCACGTACGCCGGCCCCGGCCCGGCCGCCGCGATCGCCGGCTCCACATCCCCCGGCCGGCAACGCGTCGGTTCGGCGGTCCCCGACTCTGTCGGCCCCGGAGGCGCCACCGCCGTGCGAGGCGCGGGCGAGGCGTTCGCCGGCGCCGTCTCTGCGACCTGCGGCCGACACCCGAGCCCGAGCAGCAAGACCAGCGCGCGCCCGACTCGAGTGCCCCGCCCCGTCACGCGCGCCAGCGTACCACGCCCGCGCGGCGCTCCGTTCATTCGCGCAGGGCGAAGGCGATGCCGCTGGCGAGGGTGGCCAGAGTGGTAACGCCCCCGAGATCGACGCCGAGCGTGACCAGGGTCTGCGCGACCTCGGGGCTGATGCCGGTCAGGACCACGCGCGCGCCGACCAGCCGCGACGCGCGGGCGGCCTGCACCAGAGTGCGCGCGACCTCGGCGTCCATCATGCGAATGCCGGTGATGTCGAGGATCGCAGTGTGAGCGCGGTGCTCGGCGATCCCGTGCAGCAGGTTGTCGACGATCTGCCTGGCCCGCTCCGGATCGATCACCCCGACCAGCGGCACCGCGAGGACGCCCTCGGCGATCGGCAGGAGCGGCGTCGACAGCTCGCGCAGCGCCTCGCGCTGGGCGGCGATCATCCGCTGCTGCTCGAGCTCCTGCAGCTTGCGCTCGGTGATGTCGGTGACGAACCCGCCGATGCCGATCACCTCGCCGCCCTCGCCGTAGACCGGCAGCTTGACGACCGAGAAGTGACGGCGACCCTTCGGCGTCACCACCTCCTCCTCGTAGGCCAGCGGGGCCCCGCCCTCCATCACCTTGAGCTCGTCGGCGCGGACCTGCGCGACGAACTCGGGCGGCATGATCACCTCGTCGCCGCGGCCGTACATGTCCGCGAGCGTCTTGCCGCTGTCCCGCGTGAAGGTGTGATTGACGAATGTGTAGCGAAACTCGGTGTCCTTGAGATACACGAGGCTGGGCGAGCTGTTGACCAGCGCCATCACCCCCTCGAGCGTCGCCTGTGGATCGGGCCCGCCGCGTCCGTCCTCCGCCGCGCGCGTCCCGCCGTCCGATCGGTCAGCCATGGCAACCCCTCCCGGATCTTTGTCCTACGCGAGGGCGCGCGAGCGGGCAAGCGCGCCTCGAGGGCGACCTGTCTACGCCGCGCCGACCGCCAAAAAGAACGTTGCTCGGCTTCGGACGGGCCCTGACGCGCATTCGCAGTAGCGGCGCGAACTCGCGCCGCATTCACCAGTCATTTCGAACCGGTCACGGAAGACATGTGCGCCCTCCTCGCTGCCTGCAATCATTGTCGGGTGGATGGACGGAAAGTTCTTCCGGTCGGCCCGCCGCGATGCGCGCGGGCTGCAGCGAGCCCGCGGCGCTCTCATGACATGCCCCGAAGGACATGTCTTGAACAACGAGTCACTCGAGACGACCATGGTCCTCCCGCGCTCGACGCGGGTTCGGAAGCTGCGGCCTCGCCAGGCGTTCGTTGCAACACCCGTCATCGCGCGGGGGCGAGCGCTGTCCTCGGCGGACCTCGGCAGCGCGTCCGCGGATCGCCGCGGGACCTGAAGCGCGCATCGACTTCGGCGTCCTCTCGGTGATCGACCTCGGCGTCTCGGTGCCGGGCGCAACGCGAGCAGCACGAGCACCTGCTGCACGCGCCGCGCGAGCTGCCGGTCGACCTTGCAACACGCGCTCGAGCTGCATTACTTCGACGAGCTGCCGGGCCAGGAGCCGACCTGATCGCGATCTCCTCGGCGCCTGCGCCGCCGACAGCGGCAGCCCCGCCCGATCGCGCGGTCGCTGTCGGGGCGTTCGCAACATCGAGGCCGGAGAGCGCGACCGATGGTGATCGGCAGCACCATCGAAGCGGGCCATATCTGGCGCGACTGCATGATCCGCGAACATCATGGTGAGGAGACCGCGCCGACCCACGAGCTCGGGTCGACCGCGGAGCCCGGGTTCGAGCCCCCGGCCCACGGCGGCGTCGTCCGACCCGGCGGGCCCAGGTTCGCCCGCGGCACCCTCATCGACCGCTACGTCCTGCTCGAGCACGTCGGCGCAGGCGCCATGGGCGTCGTCTACGGCGCCTACGACCCCGAGCTCGACCGCAAGATCGCCCTGAAATTTCTCAAGTCCCACGACCGCGACCCCAGGGCTCGCGCCCGGCTCATCCGCGAGGCCCAGGCGCTCGCCAGGCTGGCCCACCCCAACGTCGTCACCGTCCACGACGTCGGCACCTTCGGCGACGGCGTGTTCGTGGCGATGGAGTTCGTCCACGGCGTCACCCTGCGCCAGTGGCTGAGCGCCCGCCGACGCGGCTGGCGAGACATCGTCGCCGTCTTTACCGCCATCGGCCGCGGCCTGGCCGCCGCTCACGACGCCGGCCTCGTACACCGCGACCTCAAGCCCGAGAACGTCATGATCGGCGTCGACGAGCGCGTGCGGGTCATGGACTTCGGCCTCGCGCGCGCCGCCGGCGAGCCCCGCGACCACTCCGACGCGCCTCCGCCCGCTCAACCGCTCGAGCTGACCCGCACCGGCGCGCTGCTGGGCACGCCCGCGTACATGGCCCCCGAGCAATGGGAGGGCCTCGAAGCCGACGCGCGCACCGACCAGTTCGCCTTCTGCGTCGCCCTGTGGGAGGCGCTGTACGGCGCGCGACCGTTCGTCGGCGGGACCCCGTCGGCGCTGCTCCTGGCGATCACCGGCGGCCAGATCACCCCGCCACGCGATCCTCGCCGCGCGCCGCCGTGGCTGCGCCGCGCGCTCGAGCGCGGCCTCGCAGTCGACCCTGCCGCGCGCTGGCCGTCGATGACCGCCCTGCTCGCCGAGCTCGGGCGCGATCACCAGGCTCCCCGGCGCCGCCTCGGCGTGTTGTCCTTCGGCGTGCTCGCGCTCGTCGGCGCCGCAGTGGCCGCGCGGCGGATCGACGAGCGCCGAGCCGCGGCGGAGGCGGCCAGGGTCGCCAGCGAGGAGTTCGCCGCGCGGGCCAACGCCCAGCGCGTGACCGCGGAGACCGACGCGCGCAACCGGGAGGTGTGGCGACTCTCGACCGTCGGCGCCCACGAGCGCGAGGCCCTCGCGCTCGGCCTCGAGGCCCTCGCGCCGTACGGCCCGACCTTCGACCGCGCGCCGCAGCTCGTCATTGACGGCCTCGCCGGCGCCATGCAGGCCATGCTGCCCGTGGCCGCGATCCCGACGCAGGAGCAGTCCCCGCGCGCCGTCGATCTGTCGGACGACGGCAGCTTGCTCGCGGTCCAGTTCGCCGACGCGGTCGAGCTGTGGTCGACCGGGCCGGTGCGGCGAATCACCACAGTCGCGACCGGCGCCGTCAACCACGCCTTCGTGCGGGTGAGTCCCGGCAATCGCTACATCGTCGTCCGCGACGACGACAGCTGCAGCGTGCACGCCGTCGACGACGGGCAGGCCCTCCGGGTGCCGCATTGTCACGACCTCGTGTTCGCCGCCGACGACGCCAAGTTCTTCGCCTTGAGAGCCCACCCCGGGCCCGTCGACGGCCACGCCTTCACCCTCCTGTTCGACGCGGTCAGCGCTCATCGCTCGCGCGACGGCCAGCTGCTGTGGTCGACCCCGCTGGCGGACCGCGGCGCCGCGCTCGCGGTCCACCCCGACGGCCGTCACCTCGTGCTCGCCACCGACCGCATCGTCCCGACCTTCCTCGCCGTCGACGCCGGCGCAGTCGAGCGCCCGATCGCCTGGCGCGACCTCCCGCCGTGGAACGAATCGTGGGCCGGCCGCCGCGACCCAGCCTCTCTGGCGATCTCCCCCGACGGTCGCTACGTCGCCCTCGCCCACCCCTCCGCGGCGGAGGGGGCGCTGGTGTTCGACACCCGGCGCCAGCGGGTCGAGCGGCTGCCTCACCTCGCGCGCAGCGTCCTGTTCTCGCGCGACCGCCGGCGCCTCTTGACCGCCGACAACGCCGACGACGACACCATGGTGTTTCACGCCGCCGCCGACCTCGACCTCGGCGGCTGGGAAGAGTCGCACCGGATCGTCGGCAAGCTGCACGACCTCACCGTCGACGACGAGCTCCTGTTCGTCGGCACCGACCTGCGCCTGTCGGAGACCCCCAACCTCCACCAGGGCACCCCGCCGATCGCCAGCGTGCACGGCGAGCACCTGTCGAGCTCGCGCGGCGGCACCCGCTTCGCGGTCATCTCGTCCGGGGTCACCCTGTGGGACTCCGCCGATCCGCTCGAGGTCGCCCGCTGGACCCCGCCCCTCGGCCAGCAGGTCGTGCGATTCGACGAGCGCGAGGTCGCGACCCGCGACGGCGACGGCGTGGTCCGTCTGCACGATCGCCGGGGCGAGCGAGCGCCGCTGGTGCTGGCGGTGCGCGACGCGCCGGGCGAGCGCTCGTCCGCGTGGAGCGTCGACGGCGGCATCTGGCGCGAACCCGCGGGCAACGGCGGCGCCAGGGGCCCGATCCGCTTCTACGACGAATGGGGCGAGCAACGCTGGGCGCGCGGCAACCTGCCCGGCGGAGGCCGCCAGACCGCCGCGCCCGCGGCCCGGGCGGCGCGAATCGCCGCCGCCAACCCCGACGGCAGCGTCGACATCATCGAGCCCGCGGAGCCGACGCCGCTGTGCACGATCGGCGGCGACGGCACGCAGGTGCGAGAGGTCCGGATCTCCCGCGAGGGCACGTACATCGGCGTGCTGCGCGACTCGGGCGAGCTGGCGATCTGGTCGACCCCGACCTGCAAGGAGGAGCGGGTCGCGTCCTCGTTCCTCATGCCCGACCAGGTCCCGACCAGCATCATCAGCTTCATGGGCAGCGAGCTGTTCATCGTCCGCCACGACGACCGCACCAGCGTGCTCGACCCGCAGACCGGGCGCCAGCGGTTCCTCGCCATCGACCCGTGCCGCGACCCCGATCGGCGGCAGGGCTTCTCGCTCATCTCGAGCGACGGGCGGTTCCTTTTGACCTCCTGCAGGTCGCGCAGCAACCTGCAGGAGGTGCGGCTATGGGAGGCCGACTCCGGCATGCAGCTGACCACCATCGACTTCTCGGCCTACAGCGGCGCCGCCTACAACCCGGTGGCGCGCTCGCCGGGGCTCGAGAACGCGGCCCTGCTGGAGTTCGCCCACTCCGGCGAATTCCTGGTCGCGCGCACGCAGAAGGGCCAGTTGGCGGTCCTCGGCGTGCCCGGCCTCGAGGAGCTGCTGCGCCTGCACACGCGCTCGCCGGCCGACGACTTTCGCCTGCGCAGCGACGACCGCTTCATCGACGTCCTCGACGGCGAGAGCGGCGTCATCCACACCTATCCGGTCACGCGCGCCGGCATGGTCGAGGCCGCCTGTCGCGCCCTGTCGCGGACCGATGCCGCGCCAGACGTCGCCGACGCATGCGCCCGAGTGCCGTCGACCCTGCCGCTCTGAAGCGCGAGTCCGCCGAGCTTCGCCGCCCGCTCGCCCGCCGATTCGTGCGTGGCGTCGCGGACGCCGGCGAATGTTCAGACCGCTGAATGTGAACAGTCCGGGCCGCGCCTTTGCCCCACGGCGCCGCGCACGGCGATCGCCGGCCGTCGATCGACACGGGCTTAACGAACTGTGATTCGCTATTGTGTCGTTCCAATGGCAATGCATCCGTCCTCGAAGTCCCCGTGTCCCTGGCGGCTCACGCTCGCCGTCTTCGTCCTCCCGCTCGCGGCCTGCGACTCGAACGCGGCCGCCGGCGACGACCTCCCGACCTGGGAGGAGTTCCGCGAGGCCGCCACCCGCGTCGTCGACGGCCAGCCGCGCTACGTCGTCGACGGCGACCTCCCCGTCACCCTCGACCAGCTCGCGGCGGCCTATCACGACCTCGTCGCCGCCCGCGAGGGCACCGCGCCGCGCAGCATCGTCAACCTCCACGACGGCGTCTTCGACCGCTGGCCCGCGGGGCAGGAGCACGAGCTCACCTACTGCGTCTCCGACGAGTTCGGCGCGCGCAAGGCCCGGGTCGTGCAGGAGATGGCCGAGGCGGCGCGCTCGTGGGAGCAGGCCGCGCACGTCGACTTCCGCTACCGCCCCGCGGGCGACGCCGCGTGTCAGCCCGGCGCCGGCGCCCTGTTCGCCGTCCGCCCGTGGCAGACCGGCGGCGCGATGTCGTTCTTCCCGGCGATGCCGGAGTCGACGCGGACCCTCTACATCGATTACCCCGACTTCGACGACAACCCCGACTGGCGGACCGCGACCCCGCGCATGACCACCGTCGGCGTCCTGCGGCACGAGCTCGGGCACATCCTCGGCCTGCGTCACGAGCACACCCGCCTGCAGTCGAGCGTCTGCTTCGAGGACACCTCGTGGGCCGAGCTCGGCGAGTACGACCACCGCTCGGTCATGCATTATCCGTGGTGCACCGGCGGCGTCTCCAGCAGCGACTACACCCTGACGATCGCCGACCAGGAGGGCGCGCGCACCCTCTACGGCCCGCCCGCGGTGGTCCACCACCGGCCCACGGTCGCCGTCGACTTCGACCACGACGGCCGCAGCGACCTCGGCCTCACCGGCTCGACCGCCTGGAAGGCCGTGCCCCTCGCGTTCGCCGCGGACGACCGCGGCTTCTCGATCACCAACCTCGGCGACGCCAGCCTCGCCGCCGCCGCCGGCCGCCACGGGGTGCAGACCGCCACCGGCGACTTCGACGGCGACGGCCGCACCGACCTCGTCCTCGCCGGCGTGTCCGACTGGAAATCGCTGGTCCTCGCCCTGTCCCGCGGCGACGGCAGCTTCGCCGTCAGCAGCCCCGAGCTGGCCGACTGGCATGAACGGGCCGCCCGCGACAACGCCCACTTGTTCGCCGGCGACTTCGACGGCGACGCGCGCGACGACCTCGCCCTCCTCGGCGCCGAGTCGGCCGGCAACATCGCGGTCGCCCTGGCCGCCGGCGACGGCGGCTTCACCCTCGCCGAGCACCCGAGCAGCGAGTTCGCCGCCTGGGCCGCGGCCCCCGGCGTCCGCACGATCACCGGCGACTTCGACGGCGACGGCACCACCGACCTCGCCCTCGCCGGCGGCCGCGGCGAATCCTCCGTCCCGGTCGCCCTGTCGCGCGGCGACGGCTCCTTCGCGGTCGAGCGCCACCCCGCGCGCGGCTTCGCCACCGCCGCGGCCGACGCCGACGCCGTCGTGCTCGCCGGCGACTTCGACGGCGACGGCACCACCGACCTCGCGCTGACCGGCCCCTCCGGATGGAAGGCTCTGCCCGCCGCGCTCTCCAACGGCGACGGCTCGTTCGAGCTCGTCGAGTCGCCGATCGCCGGGCTCGCCGAACGGGCCGGGGACAGCGTCGCCCACGTGTTGCCGGGCGACTTCGACGGCGACGGCAAGACCGACCTCGCCCTGATCGGCCACGGGGGCGACGTCCCGCTGGCGCTGTCCCGCGGCGACGGCACCTTCGCAGTCACCGACACCGCCCCCACCACTCTCGGCAGCCGGATCAAGGCCGGCGCCCAGGTCATCGCCGGCGACTTCGACGGCGACGGCAAGAGCGACCTCGCCATGACCGGCCCCGCCGACTGGCGCACCCTCCCCACCGCCTACTCCAACGGCGACGGCTCCTTCACCATCGGCAACAAGGCGGCCGGCGAGTTCCCCGGCCTCGCCGGCCACGAGGGCGCGCACATCCTCGAATGATCATACCCGCCGCGCTCGCCGCATCGACGCCCCGCGCCGATCCGGCGAGCCATTCGAGTCGCCACTCGAGCCACAAGAATTAGCCGGACCCCTTGAGCAGGCCCGCCGCACCCTGGCGCCCTGAATCGAACGTGTAGGTCCCCGCGGTGGGCTCGAGTTCAACCTCGAAGGTCTCCATGATGCGCGCCAGCATCCCGTACATCCCGACAGCGAGCGCCAGCTCCATGAGGCATCGAGGATTCAGGTGCTGGGCGAGGGACTGGAATGTGGAGGCCGAAACCTTGACGTTCTCCGTCATCTCATCCGTGAAGCGCAGCACGAGCCTCTCCACCTCCGTGAAGACCTCCGCGTCGGCGCCCCGGGAGATGGCCTCCACCTGCGTCGCACTCACCCCAAGGGACTGGGCGAATGTGGCGTGCTGGACCCACTCGTAGCGTGAGTTGGTCAGGTGCGCGACCCGCAGGATGGCCAGCTCACGCAAACGCTGATCGATCTCTGCCTGGTACAAATTTGCAGTGGTCAGGGCGAGCACCTGCAAAGCGTTCGGCGTATGCGCCAGCAAGCGATAGATATTCAGCGGTGGTAATCTTCCAAGGGAGGCGCGCAGCTCCTCGGGGAGCTCGTCAATGTTCACGTAAGGCAATCGCGCCATGGTCCCTATGATATCCGATCCCCATCGCCGATCTCGCGCAAGATTTACGGGTGCCCATGGCGATCGCGGCCGTGGCGGGGAGGCCGCCTGCCGCGACGAGGTGCGGTCCGCCGTGGCAGGCGGCCTCGCTGCAGACTGTCCGTTTGTAACACCGTTCCACTTCGACACGGATTCAGGCCCCGCAGCGAGCGGCGGTGGGCGCTCCGCGAAGACTCTTGGTAGTCGTCTCCGCGAGGACGCTCATGGGCTTTCAATCGTCACGCCGCGGACAGCAAATAACCCGTCCGCGAACTGCACCACCTCTGTCTCGCAAAGATATCCATGCGGCTCCGCGCGGGTCCGCAAGATCGCCCGGAGCGAAGGGTCATGACGAACGCGCTCGCGCAGCTCCCGAATGACGCCCTCGTGGGCGAGCTCCTCGCCGAAGATAAACTGCAGTCACCGAGTCAAGCCCGCCCCGTGCTCCATCGCTCGCTACTCCCCGGCATTGTCATGACCGCCCGAAGAACAGCGTATGAACCTCTTCCGAGGGCGTGACCAGGGTGTGCTCGATCAACTCGCTCGCCTCGACCGAGGCCGAGCCGAACCGCATGAAATGAATGCCGTCGCTGGTATGGACCTCGACGATCCGCGACCACTCCACCTCGCGGCCGTGGAGCGTCTCGCGCCGGAAGAGCAGGCGGCACTTGCCGTCGTTCCAGAAGCGCTCGAGGTCGCAGATCTGCTCTCCCGTCCGGGCGCACGTCACCTCGAGCGAGGTCTCGACGATCTCTGCGAGTCCGCCGAGGTAATCGATCGCATGGTTATGGGTCCACACGAGCTCCTGCAACGATCTTGCCGCCTCCGTGTCGGCGTCGACATCGAAGAACTCACGGGGGACCAGCGCACGAGTCTCGCTTCGACCGTCCCGGGTTCGCCACTCGATCCGGATCGTCATCTCCTCGAGAATGCTCATGGGCCTCGGCCTCGAATCTTCACCGCGGCCTCCTGCGCGTTTTGGACCGACGCGACGACCGCGCCCGACGACTCTACAGAGAGCGTGACCCCGGCCACCCAAAGACGGTAGCCGCGCGGGGCCGCCGGTGCAAGCGGACCCCCTGCAGGTCTTCTGCGAGGATTCCCCGCCCGAGGCGTCGCCGGGGCGCGCGCACGAACCCGCGTCAATCGAGCGGCCGCACCTCGAGGCGCGCGACGCCGAGGCGAATTTGCCGGGTCCCGGGCCGACGCTCGACCAGCGACGCCGCGTCGGCGACTCCGAGCCGGCCGAGCTGAGTCCGCGCGCGGTGGATGCAGATGTTCAGGTGGTTGTCGTCCATGCGCAGCATCTTGAGCAGCTCGTCGGCCGTCAGCCAGCCCTGCTCCCCCGCCGGCAGCCCGGCGCGTTCGTCGGCCAGTCGCCGGCGCGCCAGCAGCAGCAGCACGTAATGATGGGCCCGGCGCTGCAGGTCGAGGCGGCGCTCCCCGCAGCACGCCACCAGCTCGACCCGCTCCTCGTCGCGGCTGTACGCGAAGCAGAGCTTCAGGTTGGCCACGCACAGCCCGCTGTCACTCTCCTGCCACGTGCACGCGCAGAACTTCGGCAGGTACACGCGCCACAGCCCGTCGCGCAGCGCCAGCACCGCCCGGTCGTCGAGCGCCGCGACCTCGCCGCCGCGCTCGCAGATCCAAGCTCCCTGCGGATCTTGATAAATCGAGCACTCCGGCCCCTCCAGATCTGGCAACGCCAAATAACCGCCCTCGCCGACCTGCCATTGCCCTGCCGGTAATCGCAGCGCCATCAGCTGCGGCCCGCCCGCGTCCTCGAGGTCGAAGCACGCCGATTCGCGCCCGAAGCGGATCTCCGCGCCCTGCCGCAGCACCAGGCGCTCGCCCGCCGCCAGCCGCGCCCCGTCGACGCACGTCCCGTTGCGGCTGCCGAGGTCGTGCAATTCCCAGTGATCGCCGTCCCACTGGATCTCCGCGTGCCGCCCGGACACGTCCCGCGCGCCCAGCACCAGGTCACACGATTTCGAGCGCCCTACCAAACAGCGGTCAGGTAGTATCAGGCGCTCCTGAGAACGTTGCACGCGCAGGACAGCCATCCGACGTCGATGAGCTTAGCCGGTCTCCGCGAATGGACCACCGCCGTCCCGGCGCCCTCGACCGACCGCCGCAATCCCGGCGCGGGCGCTCCGCCCGCCCACATACCTATTCGCATGAAACAGCGGACCCTTGCGATCGACCCGCGCGAATCTTTCGCGCGCCCCGGCGTCGAAGCCCCCCGTGCCCGCCGGTTCTGCCGAATCAAAGGTCCGAAGCGTCCCCCTTCTGCTCACTCCATTCGTCGCGCTCGCCCGGCAGTTCCGCGAGGTGGCGAGCAACTCGGCCGCCTTCTTCGGCGGTCTCCTCGGCACCACCCTGCTGAGCGGCGGCGTCGCCGCCCTGGTGATGTTCGCGCCGACCTTCGAGGTCGCGGCCGACGACGCCTCCACCGTCGACTTCATCCCCGGCGACCTGGTGCGCCTCGGCCCGCAGCGCGACCCGCAGGCCCTTCCCGACAAGCTCGTCATCCCGGCCACGCGCGCCCCCGACGACGCCGCCCCCTCGCAGGTCACCACGAACGACCAGCCCGCGCCCCCGACCCCGCTCAAGAAGCCCGGCGACCCGCCGAAGGCCGCGCCCGCCAGGCCGCTCGACCCCCGCGCCCCCGTCGACGACCGCAACCGGCCCGCCAACACGCCTCACGACGATCCACGGACCGCCGACGAGCTCCCCGGCGACCCGTTCGGCGCGGCCGACGGTTGGTCCGACACCTTCAACGCCGGCGACCCGTGGGCCACCGAGGTCATGCGCGCGCTCAACAACATGCGCGTCGGCACCTTCGGCGCCGAGGCCCAGGACGTCGTCTACAAGTTCCGCCTCGAGGTCTGCCCCGACGGCGGCCTGTCGGCACAGCTCAAGCAGAGCACCGGCGACCCCGTCCTCGACGCCCGGATCAAGAACACCATCGACGCCCTCGAAGTCGATGTCCCCGACGACGTGCTCGCGCTCCTCGGCGGCAAGTGCCAGAAGATCAAGTACGAGTTCACCTGGCGCGGCAAGAACATCGGTCGCGGCACCGTGCAGTAGCTTCACACGCCCGCAATCACCCCCTGCGGCCGCTCAACCTTCGTCCCGCCGCCCTCATCCCGCGCATGAGGCGCGGCAGCGTTGCCTTGGAGCACGGAGACGACTACCCTCCCCCGCGCGAGGCACCTCCTGGGCGGACCGAGTCCGTCTCCGACGAAGGGACCATGAATGGGCATCATCTTCGAGCACAACGGTGATGCGGTCTGGGAACCCTCGCAAGGCCTCGGCCGGCTGTTCGTCCATCAAATCCGTGGGGTGGAGAAGCTCCTCGGGCTGGACAGCGGAGTCGGCGACGTCATCAACGACGAATGCCAGATCGATCCGGCCCGACTGAAGCCCTTCGTGATCGCGCTCGACCGCAAGCTCAGCTCGGGCGGCAACGAGACGCTATCCAGCCTGCTCGGCGGCTGCTTCGCCGTGGCCGCGGGCCTGTACGCAGCGTGCCACCCGCGCGACGAGCTCGATCTGTCGAGGATCGGAGCTGCGCTCAAGCACCGCGGAGAGCTCCTGGTGTCGGGGCGGACGAGAGCGAGGGCGATCTTCGCCGACCTGCAGATCGACGACGAGCCCGTTTGATAGCACGACAGTGCTTAGCTATGAGAATAAGCCACAGACCCGTTCGTCAACAGAGCACCACGATGGATTCCGATCACGCCGAGCAGACGGTCACACGCATCAACAACTACCTCCAGCAGCAGCTATGGTTCGACTTCGAGGTGTCGGAGTACCAGAAGGGCCGGCTCGTCGTCATCGGGAGCATCGACACGACGGTGAGCCACAATGTCGAGATCTGGTTCAAGGACATCGCCTTTGTCTCGCTTCCGATGGAATGGAAGACCGACACGTCAGCCCCTCCGCTATCTCTCATTGAAGGCGTGGAGGCCGTGGAGATCAGCTCCAGATTTCAGGTCGAAGTCGGACACCATATCTTTCGCTTCTCACCAGAAGATTACGCGCCCCAATTCGGCTGCCTCATCGGAGCACGCGAGATCGGCTTTCAGGTCGTGAAATAATCGCACCACTGCTCCCACGACCATGCTCACGAACACCAACCTCCTCCCCGTGCTCGCCAGGGTCTCCGGTCATCCGTTCGACCCGGAGTCCGAAGAAGTACAGGACGGCGGGCAGGTGCTCTTCGTCTGGCCACCCGCTTTCCGGCCAGATGCGCTGCGACTCGACCCGCCGCTCTTGACGAAGCGTTTTGCCTGGCAGCGCGCTACCCTGCCCCGCCATCTCCATGCTGACCGACGAGAACGTCCAGGTGCTCCGCCTCGTAATTGCGATGGTCGGCGCGGTCTCACCCAATTTTCGTCGAGTCTCTCTGGAGGTCGTCGACGCCAGGAAGGTCCACCTGTGGTTCCTGCTCGCGCACGATCACTCCGAGGACCGGGAGGAAATCGACGACATCGCCTTCGAATTCGAGTCGCTCCAGGACCGCGGCATCGAGCTGGAGACGACGATCCTCGTCGATGCGCGCCCGGTCGAGCAGCTCGCTCTGCCCGGCAGGGTCGTCTTCGGTCGAAGAGAAGCGACACCGTCGCGCGCATGACCGCGTCTCCTCCGCCCACCTGCTCGCGCTCCTGGGCGACAAGTGAACATGCGTACGAGTTCACCTGGCGCAGCAAAAGCACCGGCCGCGGCACTGTGCAATAAGGCCGCCCCCTGCTCGGGTTGCGTTCGCCTCTTGGCCGGCATTTGACAGTGCGGCCATCGAGGGCAGTCGGCGAGCCGTCCTCACATCGAGGCGCCGACGCTCCAGGCTCAATGGACGGAGAGCCTCGCCTCGGCGGCTGCGCACGCAGCTACGCGGCCAGCTGGGAGGCGCCATCGGTTCCTCGCCGTCTGCCCTCCACAACGGCCTCGCACCCGCCCTCGCTTCGTTCACCAGGCCGGCGGCGATGCCGGCTTCACCGACCGCTGCTCAGGGGCTCTCGACGTCGTGCTCGTACCCGTAGAAGAAGTGTTGGCACGAGTTGACCGGCGCCTGGAGCTCGATCGTCTGCTCCGGGCCGAACACGATGCCGGTCGGGAACGTAAGGTGGTTGTGCCCCTGCAGCGGGTCCCAGACGCGGTTGTACGCCACGCGCGCCTTGGCCCGCCGCAGGTATACGGACATACGTTGGCCTGATTCGTTCACGATCGTCCACGCCGTCAGCACGAACACCTTGCCGGCGGGTACGGTATACGCGATCTGGTTCAGGCTGGAAGTCGACTCATAATACACGACGCGCACCTCGTCGTCGGTGACACAACAATTCTGGGTGGGCATTATGGATCCTGGAGCGTGCAGCAACGAGCGAGATTCTCAGCACTCGACTCGACCGGCAGATTATCACGGCGGCGATCACCGGTCAACGCGAGACGCTTGAATGGTTCTGTATGCCCTTTCGATCCCATTTCCGCGCTCAGCGGCGCCCGGAGGGGCAGGTCCTGGAGCGAGCATTCTTCGCTGCGCGGGCCTTGTAAGGGTCCGTCTGGCAGTGCCGTGATTCCCGCAGCCCCATCCGGGCCCGAATGTCCAGATACTTTCGTACTCCTCTTCTCATTTCCTGCGCGTGATGCACTCGGTGGCGCGATGTTGCCCTACCCAACTGCAGTTGGTGAGCGACGTCCGATAACCGTCGTATGAACTTTCCCTGGACCGTCCGGAGACCGTGATGCTATAGACCTGCGTCATCATGGACAGGGTTCCGCCGCGCGCGGCGGACGGAGTGCAGTGCGATCAGCGGCCGAATCGGCCGCCGGAGGAATTGTAATGGTGTATGCGATTCGTGGTCGGGTTTGGGATGCGTCTGCGCCGACAGAGACGCTTTCTAGTGTTCGAGTGCAGTTGTTCCTCGACGTCGGCACCGAGTTCCTCGACCCGCCCAACCCCGGCCCGAGCCGAGACCGCTCCGCCCCCTGGTCCACGACCACCGATCCCGAGGGCTTTTTCACGCTCGTTCTCACCGACGACGAGGCGACGGCGCTGATGGACGCTCGCCGGCACCGCGAGGTCATCTTCAAGATCTACAACACGAACAGCGTCATCCTTGGCAGCCAGTCGGTCTACGTCTCGTGGGCGACGCTGCACGGCACCGAAGTCGTCGAGCTGAGCGCCGACCCGACGACAGTCCCGGCCGGTGGAGGCACCTTCTTCTCCGTTTCGGGCTTCCTCGTGCAGCCCGACGGCACCCCGCTGCCGACCGCGACCACGGTAAGCCTCCTCCGCAAGAACCTCCGCACCACCGACCCGGTGACCAGCGTGACCGTCGTCGGCGACGGTCGGTTCCTCATCCGCTACTTGTTGCCGGCCGGCAGCCACCCGGGCGCCGCCAACCTGAGCGTCGCGCTCGTGGCCGGAACGGCGACCGCAGGCGACTTCTGCAACCCCCCCAGCGACTTCACCGTCCGCCTCGTCCCCGGCAACGCCGCGTACGTCGGCCGCTCCGACTTCGACCTCGACGTCGACACCATCAGCCCGCTGCTCGACGACGCCACCCTCGACGATCTCGACGTCGACGAAATCAAGTTCCTGATGTGCCGCACGCAGCACGACAGCGGTGCGCTGGCCACCCTGGTCCGCGCGCACGTGCTCGCCGGCCGTTACGACCTCCCGGCGGCCGCGCTGGCCGCGTTCTCGCACGCCGGCATCCCGCTGGCGACGAACGTCATCACCTCTTTGACGGCGGACCAGATCGAAGACGCGATCGAGCGCGCCATCGCCGACAACGCGGTGCCCGCCTCGCTGGCGAGCAACATCGCCACCATCAAGACGAAGCTCGCCGCGGCCCGCCTCAATCGCATCGTCCCGGCGGCGCCCGACGAAGAGGACACCACGCTGGGCGCCATCCTCATCGCCGGGGCGCTCACGCCCGGCCTGCCGCGCGCGTTCGCCGAAGCATACGTTGCCCACACCGGCACCGCCGCCCAGTTCTGGACCGCCCTGCGCACG
Organism: Nannocystis punicea; assembly: GCF_026965555.1. Taxonomy (GTDB): domain Bacteria; phylum Myxococcota_A; class Polyangia; order Nannocystales; family Nannocystaceae; genus Nannocystis; species Nannocystis punicea. Next base: position 11,417,001 of record NZ_CP114040.1, read on the forward strand.
CACACCACGCTCGGCACTCACGTCGACCGCATCCAATTCACGCTTCAGGCCGGTGCCATCACCGCTAGCTTCCCGAAGCTCATCACGCTCCTGCACCAAAAGCGCGACGCCAACGAGTTCCGGCGCGCGGCCGAGCTGGCGAAGTACAGCGCAGACGAATGGGAAGGCTTCCTCGGCGAGACGGTCGGAGGCAGCGAAGTCGACACGCCGCCCGGCGTCATCGGCCCCGCCGCCGACAAGCGCGCCAATTACGCCGGCGCGATCGCCAAGATGGTCGAGGACCTCTACCCCTCGGCGCACCTCGCCTACCGCGTGCCCGAGACGAGCATCACCACCTCCAGGGCCAACTTCTCCTCGTTCGTCGTCAACAACCCCAGCTTCAGCTTCCAGCGCACGAACATCAACACGTTCTTCGACACCGCCAGCGGCCTGCCCGTGGACGCGGGCCAGAAAGCGGCGCTGAAGCAGGACCTGCTGCGCGTACAGCGAGTCTCGGCGATCACGCCCCGCAACGGCCGAACCGCCGCCTCGACCGCGCTGCTGGAGCAGGGGATGGCCTCGGCCGGGCAGATCCAGCGGATGGGCTTCGCCGCCTTCAAGTCCAAGTTCGGCGAGTCGATGGACGCGTCGACCCTGCGCGCGACCTACGAGAAGGCCGATCAGGTCGCCAGCACGGCGCTGCACCGCTTCCTGCACTCCCGCAAGGAGATGCACTTCCCGCTGACCGCCGTCATCAACTCGCCCGGCTGCGGCAACGTCGAGTTCGAGGAGATCTTCGGCAACCTCGACTACTGCGCCTGCAAGCACTGCGACTCGGTCTACGGCCCCGCGGCCTACTACGTCGACATCCTGCAGTTCGTCCGCCAACGCAACGCCGGCGAGCAGACGATGCTCGACGAGCTGCTCACCCGTCGCCCCGAGCTCGAGCACATCCTCCTCAACTGCGAGAACTCCAACACACCGCTGCCGACGATCGACCTCGTGCTCGAGACGCTCGAGCGCCGCGCCCGTGAGTGGCTCGATCTCGATCCCATCATTTACACGTCTTCTGCGGCCTGGCCGCAGACGACCTGGAGCGCGAGCGAGCTGGTGGCCCAGCCCGAGCACGTCGACCAGGACGTCTACGCGGAGCTCGCCAAGCCCACCGTCGCCTTCTTCCCGCACAGCCTGCCCTTCGACCTCCCGCTCGCGGAGGCGCGGGCTTATTATCAGAGCCTCGGCACCTCGCGCGTCGCCGTCCAGGACGCGCTGGAGTGGTTCGACGATCTCGACGAAAGCGACGTGTTCCGCGTCGACGAGCGCCTGGGCCTGTCCCCGGGGCAAGGCCAGATCCTCCGCGGCGCTGTGGATCCCCCCGACATGGCGCAGCTGTGGGGCTTCGCACACGAGGCCACGTATATCGATCCGCTCAACGCCGTCGAGCTGTTCCTGACCCGCTCCGGCCTCGACCTGCCCGCCCTCACCACGCTGATGCGCGGTCGGGTCATCGCCGAGGTCGAGATCGATTACCACGAGCCTTGCACCCTCAAGGGTGCGAGGTTCGTCAGCGCGTCGAACCCGAGCTCGAACGGCCTCACGACCGGCAACCTGAAACGCCTGCTCGTGTTCCTCCGCCTGCAGCGGGCGCTCAACTGGTCGATGCCCGACCTCGACGCCACCCTCGCCGCCCTGGGCACCTGGTTCGCCGGCGACGTCGCCGTCGATCTCGAGAAGATCGCCCGCTTCGTGCGCCTCCGCGAGCGCTTCCCGCAGCTCCCGCTCGGCGAGGTCCACTCCTGGTTCGGCAACCTCGATCGCCACGTCTACATCGAGGGCGCGCCGACATACTACGACACGGTCGTCCAGCCGCGTCAGCGCCACGCGGCCTTCACCGCGCTGTCCGGCGCGACCACGTTCGGCGCGCACCGCGGCGATCTGCTGGCGATCCTGCAGACCGACGATGCCGGCCTGGCCGCCGCCTACGAGGCCACCGGCCTCGACGACGACAGCGCCCTCAACCACGCCAACCTCTCGCATCTCTACCGGGTCTCGTCGCTCGCGCGTGCCACGGGCCTGTCGATCCCCGACCTCGTCACCATCACCCGGTATTCGCAGACGCTCGTCGACAGCAGCCCGTTCGCCGGCACCGCGAACGCGCCGGTGCGCCCCCTCCTCGACCTCGCCGAGGCCGTCAAGCGCTCGAACTTCACCGTCCCCGCGCTCGACTGGGTCCTGCGCAATCAACAGGGCGACAAGTTCGGCGCGAGCGACCTCGACGTCGCGCGCGTCCTGATCGGCCTCGTCACCGGCCTTCAGCAGGCCCACGCCGATCATCTCCAGAGCATGCCAGAAGAGCAGGACCCGCTCGCGCGGCTCGACAAGCTGCTCGTCGGTCCGCTGCCGGCCGGCGAAGTCGCCGATGCGATCGCCTTCATCCGCAAGGAGACCGACCCACCGCCGGCCAACGCGACCGTGGCCGGACAGCTCCGCGACGCGTTCATCCCCTTCCTGGTCGTCTCCAGCCCGGCGTACACCGAGTTCGGCAAGGTCTTCGGCGACGCCGACAGCGTCGAGGCTCGCGCGGCCCTGCTCGACACCGTGCTGACCGCCTGGCTCCGCCAGCAGAGGCTCGAGGCCGTGGTCGTGCAGCAGCTCTCCTCTGCGCTGGCGATGGACACCGCCGATGTCGACCTGCTCCTTCGGACATACAACCACGAGTCCACCAAGGCGCTCGCCCTCCTGACGGCCGACGCGTTCTTCACGAACACCTTCGACCCCGACAGCGACGCCACGAAGGTCAAGGAGCCGTGGTTCCCCGCCGCCTTCCTGGGCCAGGCGGACGTGAGCGGCCGGGCCGAGCTCTACCGCGGCCTGCGCAAGGTCGCGCTGGTCGCCACGAACTTCCGCTTCGGCCCCGGCTTGCTGCGCTGGCTGCTCGCCAACCTCGACGACGCCGACGTCGACCTGCTCGACCTCACCGCGCTCCCGGAAAGCGCTGATTCCAGCGCTGCCATCTACGCCGCCTACGCCGGCTGGGACTGGCTGCGCCGGGCGATCCGCGTGCGCGACGAGGTCCTGCGCGACCCGGCGACGCTGCTCCCGCTGCTCGACTACCTCTTCGACGCCGACCCGTTCGACAAGTCGCTCGCGCTGAGCCAGCTCGCCGCCGCGGCCGGCTGGGACAGCGACGCCCTCGCGGCCTTCGAGGCCGGCGAGACCGTCACCCGCGCCGAGCTCAAGCGCCTCGACGCCGTCGACGCCTTCGACGCCGGCTTCCGCCTGGCGAATCGCCTCGGCGTCCATCCCAACACGGTGCGCACCTGGGCCAAAGATCCGGCTGTCGACGCCACCGCCGCGGCCGCGATCCGCGGCGCCGCCGAGGCCAAGTTCGGCGTCACGGCCTGGCCGAGCGTCGCTCAGCCGATGCGCGACCGCCTGCGCGAGCGGCAGCGCGACGCCCTCGTCGACCTGCTGGTCTTCAAGACAGGCACCCGCGATCACGAGGATCTGTTCGGCACCCTGCTGATGGACGTCGACATCGCCTGCTGCAACCGCACCACGCGGCTCCTGTTCGCCACCGGCGCCGTCCAGCTGTTCATGCAGCGCGCCCTCATGGGCCTCGAGTCCGATCACGACATCGATCTCTCCGACCTCGACGCCGAGGAGTGGGAGTGGATGAAGCGCTACCGGGTGTGGGAGGCCAACCGCAAGATCTTCCTCTACCCCGAGAATTGGGTCCAGCCCGAGCTGCGCACCGACAAGACCCCGCTGTTCAAGAAGCTGGAGGAGGAGATCGCCCAGAGCGAGGCCGACGACGCCTCGATCGAGAAGGCCTACATCCATTATCTCGAGGGCCTGCACGAGGTCGCGCGCCTCGACGTGTGCGGCATGTACCACGAGATCGAGCACGACGGCATCGTCATCGTCGACCGCCTGCACGTGTTCGCCGCCACCCACGGCAACCCGTTCAAGATGTTCTATCGCCGCCGCGAGGACGACGCCTACTGGACCGCGTGGGAGGAGCTGCCGTTCCAGGTCGAGTCGCGCGGAGTGTTGCCAATGGTCGTCAACCGGCGCCTCCTGCTGATCTGGCCCAAGATCGAGCTCCGCGCCGAAGATCCGCCGACGCCCCAGCAGAACGAGACGACGAAGGCCCCCAAGAAGCACCGGAAGATCCAGCTCATGTGGGCCGAGCTCAAGAACGGTGAATGGAGCGCCCCGCGCACGACCGAGGCTTCGCTCCGGGTCCACGAAACCGACCCCCCCGCCGGCCAGATCGAGGGCCGCCACCCGAACTCCGACATCCACCTCCTCTCGGAAGTCGTCGGGACCGACCCACGGATCCATGTCGCCCACACGCAGATAAAGTACAGCGTCGCGATCGACGGCTACTTCACCTACGACGCCTGCCTCGACCAGTTCGACGCCCACCGGTATGAGCCTGCGCCGGCCCTCCCCGCCTACGGTCCGAGTAGCCTCAATGGCGATTATCCGGTCCCACAAATGACCCTGAGCTGGAGGCAGGGTTTCGTCGCCCACAACCAGTTCGGCCACCTTCCTTCGGGGGCGGAGCGCTTCGTCCGGGTCCCCGTCGCCGGCAGCCCCAATGCGGGTATGGCCTACTCGGACAAGATCATCCGTTACCACGTCAACGGCTTCCGCCTGTTCCTCCCGCGTCAGGACGCGCTCCTCAACGGCCGCCGCCCGATCGTCTACGACGATCCGAGAACTATGCTGTTCCTGCGCGCCGGTGATCAGCAGGACATCGGCGACGTCGACCCGGACGAGAGCGGACCCAGCGATCTGATCGACAAGGACCTGGGAAAGTACTTCAACAACGGCAGCGCAGCGGTCGAGGCGAGCGACTCTCCGACCGACAGCCTCGCGGGCATGGCCTCGGGCGGCGACGGACCGGCGACGGGCCAGACTTCGGGCCTGGGCCTCAATCTGAGCAGCTCCCCGACCAAGTACAACCTCTCGATCTTCTACCACCCCTACAGTTGCCTGTTCCTGCAGGAGGTGCGGCGGTACGGCGTCGTGGGCCTCCTCGACCCCAACGTGGCGACACAGGACGAGGACGCGTCTCTGCGCTACCAGAGCGCCAGCCGTCCGCTGGACGAGAGCTACTTCGACGGCGCCACGGCGGTGTGGCAGCCCGTGCCGCAGGAGGACATCGACTTCCGCTTCGGAGGCGCGTACAGCGTCTACAACTGGGAGCTGTTCTTCCACATCCCGATGTACATCGCCGACCGGTTGATCAGCGAGCGGCGCTTCGCCGAGGCCCAGCGCTGGCTCGGGTACATCTTCAACCCGATCCGCAAGGCCACGCTCGTCAGGGACACCGACTGCAAGCATTACTGGCGGATCAAGCCGTTCCGCCAACTGTCCTCCGACATGTCGATCGCGGCCCTCCTGGAGCTCTTGCAATACACTGGCGACGACGCCGAGCTGAAGGAGCAGAAGGCCGACCTCTCGGGCCAGATCGCCCAGTGGCGCAAGAACCCGTTCAAGCCCCACGACGTCGCTCGCATGCGGCCGACCGCGTACATGCGGGCGGTGGTCATGAAGTACCTCGACAACCTGATCGCCTGGGGTGACGACCTGTTCCGCCAGGACACGCGGGAGAGCACGCAGGAGGCCGTCCAGCTCTATATCCTGGCCCTGCAGATCCTCGGCAAGCGCCCGCGCAAGATCGAGGGCGACGAGCGGCCCGACAAGACCTACGCCGAGGCCTACGACGACCTCGACGGCTTCTCGAACTTCCTCGTGGAGATCGAGAACGAGGTCATTGGCTTCACGGCCAAGGACGCCATGATCCCGCTCAACATCAAGGGACAGGCCAACTTGCAGTCGCAACACCCGACCGATTTCGCGCTCGGGTACGTCAAGCCGGCCGGGGCCAGCCAGCTCCTCCAGGGCGCACCCAAGGCCTTGACGAGCTCGCCGAAGCCGCCCTTCCTGCTGCTCCAGGCCACCATCGTCACCCCGACGGAGACCCGCCTCTACTTCTGCATCCCGCCGAACGACAAAATGCTCGGCTACTGGGACACGGTCGCCGATCGCCTGTTCAAGCTACGCAACTGCCTGAACATCGAGGGCATCCGCCGCGACCTCGCGCTCTTCGACCCGCCCATCGACCCTGGTCTCCTGGCCCGGGCCGCCGCCCAGGGCATCGACATCGGCACCGCCGTCAGCAACCTCTACGCGCCGCTGCCTCACTACCGCTTCCTGCCGCACCTCGGCATCGCCAAGGACTTCGCGGCGCAGGTCAGCAGCCTGGGCAATGCCCTCCTGCTGGCGCTCGAGAAGCGCGACGCCGAGAACCTCGCAGTCCTTCGCGGCGGTCACGAGGTCACGCTCCTGAAGGCCGTGCGGCAGGTCAAGGAGCAGGCGATCAAGGAGGCCGAAGAGAACATCGAGGCACTCAAGCACGGCCGCAACTCTGCCGTGGCTCGGCACCAGTACTACTCGAGCCGTGAGTACATGAACCGCCTGGAGAAGGCCGAGCTCGGCCTCTCGATCGCCGCGACCGTCACCGACCTGATCGGCGGAGCGCTCGTCGCCGGAGGTGGAGCCGCAGCCGCAGTGCCTACATTCCAAATCGGCATCTCCGGTTGGGCCGGCACCCCGGTCGTCATCACGGAGTGGGGCGGCCAGCAGGTCAGCGGCGCTCTCGGAAAGGCGGGCCTGGCGCTGAACATGATCGCGGGCACGGTTCAGCGCGCTGCGGCAATGGTGAGCACACAGGCGTCGTACACCCGCCGCAAGGAGGAATGGAACTTCCAGGCCGACCTCGCGCGGCTCGAGCGCGACCAGATCGACGTCCAGCTCACCGCCGCGGAGATCCGCCTCGCCATGGCTCGCCGCGAGCTCGTCAACCACGACGTCCAGGCCGAGCAGTCGGCCGAGGCACTCGAGACCATGCGGTCGAAGTTCACCAACGCCGAGCTCTACTCGTGGATGGCGACCGAGATCAGCAAGGTCTACCACCTCGCCTACCAGCTGGCGATCGACCTCGCGCGCCGGGCCGAGCGCTGCTACCGCTACGAGCTCGCCGTCGACGCCGGCGACGACTTCATCCAGTTCGGCCACTGGGACAACCGCCGCCAGGGCCTGCTCGCGGGCGAGCGGCTGCAGCACGACCTGCGGCGCATGGAGGCCGCCTACTATCAGAACCATCGCCGGGAGTACGAGCTGACCAAGCGGGTCTCGCTCGCCAGCCTCGACCCGGTCGCGCTGATCGCCCTGCGCAAGACGGGCGCCTGCCACTTCAACCTGCCCTCGATCCTCTTCGACCTCGATCACGCGACCCATTACCTGCGGCGGATCAAGCTCGTCGGTCTGTCGATCCCCGCAGTCACCGGGCCGTACACCAACATCGGCGCGACGCTCACCTACGAATCGGGCGCGATCCGCTCGACTCCTGGGGGCGGAGTCGACGGCCAAGCCGGCGCCGCTCAGTCCGTCGCCATCACCGTCACCCAGGAGGACACCGGCCTGTTCGAGCCCAACCTCCGGGACGAGCGCTACCTGCCCTTCGAGGGCCGCGCGCTCGAGCGGAGCAACTGGCGCCTCGAGCTGCCGAAGGCAGTACGTCAGTTCGACTACGAGACCATCTCCGACGTCATCCTGACGATCCGGTACACGGCGCGTGAGGGCGCGGAGACCACCGCGACGCTCGTCGGCGACCTGATGAATGCCGAAAACACGGGACTCAACAACTTCAAGCGCGCCGAGGCTGACATCGAGCCCGTACGAGGCACGGGCCAGGTGCAGCTCTTCAGCGCTCGCGCCGAGTTCCCGGAGGCCTGGCGCAGCTTCGTGGCCGCCGGCAACAACGAGGGCGCGGCCTCGCTGGCCCTCGATCTCTCCGAAGATCGCTTCCCGTACCCGCAAATCCCGCCCGGCAGCCGCAGGATCCAGTTCGTCGCCATCTTCGCCCGTTGGCCCGCCAGCTCGACGATCGTGCCCGGAGAGGACACCTTCACGGAGGTCGACCTTCAGCCGGCGAGCGGCGCCGTCATCGAAGACCTCGCATTCTCAAGGTACCGGAACGAGCAGCCGCACGAAGACGCGAAGTTCAACTACATCTGGCACGGCGCCACCGCCACGGGCCTCGACCGTGACCCCGGCACTTGGACCCTGGTGATGCCGCACGGCTGGCCCGAGGACCACAGCCCCGAGGACCTCATCATCGTCGTCGGTCACAAGGTGAGCTGATTCAATCCAGCGAGCGGGGAGGGTGAAATCATGGCAATGAAGCGCGACAACGACGCCTCGGGCGGCCGCATGGCCGATCCGTCGGCCACCCAGAAGAGCAGCAACCAGTCCACCGACAGCGCGGCCCGCCCGAGCGGCCACCGGGCGGGCCCTGGGCCCTCCCCGGCGGTCACGAACAAGCCGCAGGACACCCGCGAGGCTGCCCCCGGCGCGGCCGCCTCCGCCGGCACCGGCCCGCAAAATTCACAATCCCCCGCTCCGGCCGCACCCAACCCGTCCGAGCTCGCCCCCTCGATCTCCCTCCCCAAGGGCGGCGGCGCCCTCAAAAACATCGGCGACAAGTTCGAGGCCAACGCCTTCAGCGGCAGCGGCGGTATGAGCATTCCGATCGCCGTCTCTCCGGGTCGGGGCCTCTCCCCGACCCTCGCCCTCGGCTACAGCACCGGCGCCGGCAACGGCCCGTTCGGCATGGGCTGGCAGCTCTCGGTCGCGTCGATCTCCCGCAAGACCGACAAGGGCTTGCCGACCTACGACGACGCGGCCGAGGCCGACACCTTCATCATCTCCGACGCCGAGGACCTCGTCCCGTTGCTCGAGGAGAACGGCGGCGAGTGGACGCCCAAGGTCTTTACTCAAGATGGCCACCGCGTCCACGCCTATCGTCCGCGCGTCGAGGCCGGCTTCGCCCGCATCGAGCGCTGGGTGCACCTCGGGACAGGTGAAGTCCACTGGCGCACCTGGTCGCGCGACAACGTGCGCAGCACCTACGGCACCTCCCCGGCCAGCCGGATCGCCGACCCGGCCGACGCCACGCGCGTCTTCACCTGGCTCATCGACCAGACCAGCGACGACCGCGGCAATATCGTCCAGTTCGTCTACAAGCAGGAAGACCTCGAGGACGTCGACGCCGAGAGCCTCGAGGAGCACGAGCGCCTGGCCGTCACCCAGGCCCAGGCCCAGCGCTACCTCAAGCGCATCTATTACGGCAACGCCACCCCTTATCTCGCCGACGATTGGCACTTCGAGGTCCTCCTCGACTACGGCGAGCACGACGCCCACGGCGTCGAGACCGGCACCTGGCCCGCCCGCCCCGACACTTTTTCAAATTTCCGCGCCTGCTTCGACATCCGCACGCGCCGGCTGTGCCGGCGGATCCTCATGCTCCACCACTTCGAGGAGCTGCCCGTCGATCCGTACCTCGTCGCCGCCACCGAACTCACCTATTCCGAGAACCCGACCGCCACGCTCCTGATCGCCGCCAGGCACCGTGGCTATGTCTATTCCGGCGGCGCCTATTCCAACAAAGCCTACCCCCCGGTCGAGTTCACGTACAGCGCCGCGCAGATCGATCCGGCCCTCCGCCTCGTCGACGTCGACACTTTAAAAGATGTCCCTGGCGCGCTGGGCGGTCGCTTCGAGCTCGTCGACCTCGACGGCGAGGGTTTGCCCGGCCTCCTCACCGAGCAGGCCGGCCACTGGTATTACAAGCGCAACGAGGGCGAGGGCACCTTCGGCCCGCTGCGCAGCCTCCCGAGCCTGCCGAGCAACGCCCGTCTCGGCAGCCAGCGCCTCGTCGACCTCAACGGCGACGGCGCACTCAGCCTCACCAGCTTCTCCGGCCCCGCGCCCGGCTTCTACGAGCGCCCGCTGCCGATGTGCGGCGTCGCGGCCGAGGACTGGCAATCGTTCCGCAGCTTCCGCGCCGTCCCCAACATCGACCTCGGTGCTGCCAACGTCCAGCTCCTCGATATCAACGGAGATGGCCTCGCGGACATCCTCGTCTGCGAGGACAACCGCTTCATCTGGTACCCGTCCGAGGGCCACGATGGTTACGGCGAGCCGCGGGTCCTCTCGCGCCCGCGCGACGAGCGAGTCGGTCCGCAGCTGATCTGGACCGACCCACAGCAGGCCATCTACTTCACCGACATGACCGGCGACGGCCTCGCCGACATCGTCCGCGTCCGCAACGGCTCCGTCGTCTACTGGCCCAACCTCGGCTACGGCCGCTTCGGCCGCCAGATCGGCATGCGCGGCGCCCCCGTGTTCGACCGCCCCGACCGCTTCCGCGCCGATCGCCTGCGGATCGGCGACATCGACGGCAGCGGCACCACCGACCTCGTCTACGTCCGCCAAGACGGCGCCCGCCTGTGGCGCAACCAGGCCGGCAACAGTTTTTCAACGGCCGTCCAGGTCGACATCCCGCCGGTCGACAGCCTCTCCTCCGTGCAGCTCGCCGACATTCTCGGAAAGGGCACCGCCGCACTGGTCTGGTCGACCGACCTCCCGCATCGCCAGGGCACGCATATCGCCTTCGTCGACCTCATGTCGGCGGGCAAGCCCTACTTGATGCTTTCTACCAAGAACAATATGGGCGCCGAGACCCGGGTCGAATATGCCCCATCGACCAGGTTCTATCTTGACGACCGCGCCGCCGGCAAGCCGTGGAAGACCCGCCTCCCGTTCCCCACGCACGTCATCGAGCGCGTCGAGATCCGAGATCACGTCACCGGCCACTTCTTCGTCCAGAAGTACAAATATCACCACGGCTACTTCGACGGCCCCGAGCGGGAGTTCCGCGGCTTCGGTATGGTCGAGACCGAGGACACCGAGTCCTGGGCCGACTACAATTCACCAAAGCTGTTCCCCACCGGTCACGAGATCGTCGACGAGGCATTGCACAGCCCGCCGGTCCTGACCAAGACGTGGTTCCACACCGGAGCCTACCTCGGCGGCACCAGCCTCGCGCACTGCTACAGCGACGAGTACTACAGCGACAAGACCGACGATTTTCCCAATGGCATCGCCATCGACCTGCTCGAGACCCTGATCCCCGACGGCCTCACTCCGATCGAGAACCGCGAGGCAGTGCGAGCCCTCCGCGGCCGCGCCCTCCGCGTGGAGGTCTACGGCCGCGACGGCACCGAGGAACAGATCCACCCGTACACCGTCTCCGAGACCAACTTCGCCGTCCGCCTCCTGCAGCCGCGGGGCGACCACAAGCACGCCGCCTTCCTCGTCCACGACCGCGAGAGCCTGTCCTATCATTACGAGCGCATGCCGGACGCGCCCGGCGTCCGACACGCCGCCGTGCTCGAGGTCGATACCTTCGGCAACCCGATCCGCTCCGTCAGCGTCGCCTACCCCTACGCCAAGACCTTCCCGGTCTTCGGCACCGTGCCCGAGCAAGGGCAGACCCATGTCGTCCTCACCGAGGTCGACCTCCTCAACGTCCACGATCAGCCCGACACCTACCGCCTCGGCGTTCCGGTCGAGACCCGCAGCTACGAGCTCCACGGCCTCGAGGGCAACCCCGCCGACCCCTTCACCCACGCCGAGCTGCTCGCCCACGCCGACGCCGCCACCGAGATCCCCTATCACGGCCCCGTGCCCGCGGGTGCGCAGAAGCGCCTGCTCTCGCGCGCTCAGGTCTACTACTATTCCGACAACCTCGCCTCGCGCCTGTCTCTCGGGCAATGTGGTCTCCGCGCCCTGCCCTACGAGACCCTCACCCTCGCCTTCACCCAGGCGCAGCTCGACGCCGTGTTCCTGAACGGCGAGCTCACCGGCCTCGCCCTCGACACCGAGGGCGGCTACCGCGAGGACGACGGCCTTTGGTGGCGCCCGAGCGGCCGCGTCCTCTTCGACGCCGCCAACTTCTACCGCGTCACCGAGTCGCGCGACGTCTTCGGCCACGCCACGACCTTCACCCACGACGCCCACAGCCTCCTCATCGAATCCGCCGAGGACGCCCTCGGCAACACGATCACCGCTCGCAACGATTACCGCCTCCTCGCCCCCGACCTCGTCACCGACCCGAACGGCAATCGTCAAGCCGTCGCCTTCGACGCCCTCGGCATGGTCGTCAAGACGGCCGTCATGGGCAAGGACGGCAGCAGCGACGGCGACACCCTGACGCATCCCACGGCCGAGCTCGAGTACGACCTCGACGCCTGGCTCAACGGCCAGGGCCCGACCGTCGTCCACACCATCATCCGCGAGAACCACGGCGCCGGCAACCTGGCCTTTCAGCACAGCTACGCCTACTCCGGCGGCCTCGGCCAGGTCGTCCTGCAAAAAGTCCAGGCCTCGCCAGGCCTCGCGCCCAAGCGCAACGTCAACGGCGACCTCGTGTTCGTCGGCGACGAGCTCGTGTTCGAGGACACCTCTCCAAATATCCGCTGGGTCGGCAACGGCCGCGTCATCGTCGACAACAAGGGCAACCCCGTCAAGCAGTACGAGCCCTTCTTCGACTCGAGCCCCGCGTACACCGACGAACAGGAGCTCGTCGAGTGGGGCGTCACCCCGTTCATCCACTACGACCCGCTGGGGCGAGTCGTGCGCACCGACATGCCCGACGGGACCTTCAGCACCGTCCTCCGCACCTCCTCGGTCGAGGGCATGCTGGAGGCCAATGGCAATACCACCGATAGCGATTGGTACGCCCAGAGGATGGCCCTGACCCCGGGCACCCCGCACAACGACGGCGAGATCTACGCCGCCGAGCAGGCCGCGCTCCACAGCGGTCTACCCAAATATCGCTACTTCGATCCGTTCGGCCGCCCCTTCCTCGACCTCGCCCTCATCTACGACGAGGAGAACACCGAGTACGTCCCGATCGCCACGCGCGTCGCCCTCGACATCGAGGGCAACAGCCGCGTCGTCACCGACGCCAACGGACACACCGCCGAGACCAACACCTTCGCCCCCGGCGGCCTTCAGCTCGAGACCTCCAGCCAGGACGCCGGCACGCGCAGGGCCTTGCCCGACGCCATGGGCAGGCCCCTGCGCGCCTGGGACAGCCGCGCCAACGTCCGCCGCTGGACCTACGACGTCCTGAACCGCCCCACGCACGCCTTTAATAAACACGACACCGACGACGAGGTCCTTCAGCAGCGCATCGTCTACGGCGAGAGCCTCGGCGCCAGCGCCGACGACACCAACCATCTCGGTCAGGTCTACCGCGTCTACGACAGCGCCGGCGTCCTCACCAGCGTCGAGTACGACTTCAAGGGCAACCTCCTCGCCACCGAGCGCCGCCTCGCCGAGGATTACAAGGCCACGCCCGACTGGATCGACCTCGCCACCGAGACCGACCCCGCCCTCATCCACGCCGCCGCCGCGCCCTTGCTCGAGTCCGAGACCTTCACGACCTCCTGGACTTACGACGCCCTCAGCCGCGTCCGCACCCAGACCACGCCCGACGCCAGCGTTACCACCCAGCTCTTCGGCGCCGGCGGCATGCTCAATTCCGTCGCCGTCAACGTCCGCGGCGCAGTCACGGCCACGGACATCGTCACCAACATCGACTACAACGCCCGCGGCCAGCGCACCGTCATCGCCTACGGCAATGGTTCGACCACCGACTACGAGTACGACGCCAAAACCTTCCGCGTCACCCGCATTCGCACCATCCGCCCCAACCCCGACCCGCATACCGTCCAGGATCTGCGTTACCACTACGACCCCGTCGGCAACATCGCCCGGATCCGCGACCAGGCTCAGCAAGGCGTCTTCTTCGACAACGCCTACGCCGACCCGACCCAGTCGTTCGTCTACGACGCCATCTACCGCCTCACCTCCGCCACGGGCCGCGAGCACGCCACCCTGACGATGCCCACCGCCGAGGGCTTCGCGCCCATTGCGCACCCGCAGGACAGCCAGCTCCAGCGCAACTACACCCAGAGGTACACCTACGACCCCGTGGGCAACATCCTGCGGATGAAGCACGAATCCGGCATGTCGGTTGTCTGGCAGCGCGGATACGACTACCATCCTGGTGGCAACCAGCTCCGGGCCACCAGCGCCGCCCTCGACGACATCGACGACCCGCCGAACTACTCGGTCCTCTACTCGCACGACGCCCACGGCAACATGACCGCCATGCCCAACATCCCCGGTGGCCTCACCTGGGACGACGACGATCGCCTGCAGAGCAGCGATTCCATCGGCGGCGGCAAGACCTACTACGTCTACGACGGCGCCGGCCAGCGCGTCCGCAAGGTCCACGTCAACCAGTCGAATACGACCAGCCAGCAGCGCCTCTACTTCGGCAGCTGGGAGACCTACCGCGAACACAAGAACATTAACACCACCAACGACCTCGACCTCGAGCGCGAGATCCTCCACGTCCACGACGACCACGGCCGCGTCTGCCTCATCGAGACCAAGACCGTCGACGCCGGCACCCCCGTCGTCACCCCGGCGAACATCGCCCGCTACCAGTACTCCAACCACCTCGGCACCGCCAACCTCGAGCTCGACGACAACGCCGAGGTCATCAGCTACGAGGAGTTCCATCCCTACGGCACCAGCAGCTACCGCGCCGCCAACAGCGCCATCGAGGTCAGCGCCAAGCGCTACCGCTACACGGGCCAGGAACGCGACGAAGAGACCGGGCTCGCCTGCCACGGAGCGCGCTACTACGCGCAATGGCTCGGCAGGTGGACGGCCGCCGACCCAATCGGCCTCGGCGACGGCCCAAATCGCTATCTCTACGTCCAGGCGAACCCAATCGTCCTTCACGATTCCACGGGTACTCGTAGCAACGCCACTGCCCCGCACCCGAAGGATCCAGATATCGAGAAGAAGATTCAAGCGATGACGCCCTCGGAATTCAGGGCGTTCCAGAACTCACCTGAATCACAACAAGCTCGAACGGAGAATCTCGAGAATTCCAGTTCAGGCATTGAGCCGCCCGAAACGAGGGATGAACATGGGACTGGGAGTAAAGGCGCTGGCGCAGGGGATAGACCTCATCGAAAACCTAGCAGCTCGGGAGGCGTGGGGAAGAAGGGAGGCCAAGCTAGCACCACCCATACGGACCCTCGCGCGTACGCGGGCCCTAGCGCCGTGGAGAGCACGGGTGGCGTCGGGCAGGTGCCACAGACGGGGTCCGGCCTAGGCAGCGGTTCGAGAGAGGAGAGCTCTGGCGGCGCAAGTGTCGCTTCTGTCGGCGAGGCCGCGGGTGCTTTTGCAAAAGGCCTCGGAAAAGGCGCCGCCATTGGCTTAGGTGTCCGTTTCGGACTTGCAGGGCTTCGCTTCCTCAGTCCGTACCTCGCTAGATTCACTCCCGGCGGCCTCCTCGCCTGGGGCCTTTTCGAGCTCTGGAAGAGCTGGCAAAGCATGCGCGACGCTGCAGCTCGCATCCTCACTGGCTCAGGCTCAGGTGACGATTGGGAGAGCCTTGGCCGGGTGGTCGGCGGTCTTGTCGCCGGTGGTGTCAAGAAGCCCGGAAAGAAGAGCAAGGGGGTCCAGCGCGACCTGACAACTGAGGAACTCGGAATTTCTGCGAGCTCCAATCTCACAGCAAGGGTTCAGTTAAAGGGCGAAATAATGACGGTCCTCGTTGGCTATCTCGGAAAACCTCTTACCGAAAAAGGAGGACTCGGCGCCTCTCTCTTTGGCATCCAGCGGCGGCTACAAGCGCTGGCCAGGTCCGAAGGAGCCACGATTTTGCGAATCGAAACCACAGAGATAAAGGAAGCAACCGGCACGTTGATCAAAGGGCTTGTAAGGGCAGGCTTTCAGAGTCGCCCCAATGGCACTTGGTGGTGGGAAGGAGCACCCTGATGGACATCATTCGAATCTATGCGCAAAAGATCTTGGATGGCTATTTAGCCAACCAGAGAGATCGAAAAATATTCCCAGGCTACCGCAGCCTGGAAAGTTCAACAGCCCCAAAATGGTGGACTGACGAACTTGCCCAACCTGAATGGGGAGAGATCCTGGGGTTCCATGAGCCACAGCCGGATGTGATGAACGGTTCTTTAGTAGTTTCGAAACTTGGTCTTGTTCTATTCGCCGGGACTGTCACCTGGATTGCCTACTCTGACATTGTTGGCTACGACACGCCCTCAAAGGCGCCCCCCGCTCGCGAGCTCATCATCCACACGCGCCAAGGCCCGCGCATCGCTCTGTCTTTTCCTCAGGGGGATGTTTTCTCCTTCATTCGTTTCCTCGGGATTGCAGTATCGAATTCTCAGAGGACATGAGAATGTCCATGGGACATTCTCACCCTGCGCGCCAGCAAAGACCCGAAGGCAGACCTGGCCGCGGCGGGAAGAATTCCAGTGGTTTCGTGCCGACCCGACCCAGTCGTTCGTCTACGACGCCATCTACCGCCTCACCTCCGCCACGGGCCGCGAGCACGCCACCCTGACGATGCCCACCCCCGAGGGCTTCGCGCCCATTGCGCACCCGCAGGACAGCCAGCTCCAGCGCAACTACACCCAGAGGTACACCTACGACCCCGTGGGCAACATCCTGCGGATGAAGCACGAATCCGGTATGTCGGTTGTCTGGCAGCGCGGATACGACTACCATCCGGTGGCAACCAGCTCCGGGCCACCAGCGCCGCCCTCGACGACATCGACGACCCGCCGAACTACTCGGTCCTCTACTCGCACGACGCCCACGGCAACATGACCGCCATGCCCAACATCCCCGGTGGCCTCACCTGGGACGACGACGATCGCCTGCAGAGCAGCGATTCCATCGGCGGCGGCAAGACCTACTACGTCTACGACGGCGCCGGCCAGCGCGTCCGCAAGGTCCACGTCAATCAGTCGGGCACCACCAGCCAGCAGCGCCTCTATTTCGGCAGCTGGGAGACCTACCGCGAACACAAGAACATCAACACCACCAACGACCTCGACCTCGAGCGCGAGACCCTCCACGTCCACGACGACCACGGCCGCGTCTGCCTCATCGAGACCAAGACCGTCGACAGCGGGGCCCCCGTCGTCACCCCGGCGAACATCGCCCGCTACCAGTACAGCAATCACCTCGGCACCGCCAACCTCGAGCTCGACGACGACGCCGAGGTCATCAGCTACGAGGAGTTCCACCCCTACGGCACCAGCAGCTATCGCGCCGCCAACAACGCCATCGAGGTCAGTGCGAAGCGATACCGCTACACGGGCCAGGAACGCGACGAGGAGACCGGCCTCGCCTACCACGGCGCGCGGTACTACGCCCCGTGGCTAGCGAGATGGACTGCCGCCGACCCCATCGGTGTCGCCGATACGCCGAATCGATATTTGTATGTCCGCGCCAACCCAATGATGATGCGCGATCGTGCAGGAACCAGCCCAGCGGCCGCAGACGCCGGCTGGCTGGCTGGACTTGCAGCGGCAGCACGAGCCACCTTGGCAGCCCAATCGATCGACGTAGCCGCTCCTGACCCATCGGATGTGTTGCCGCAAAAGTGGGGTGTACATCTAGTGGTCGCCGCGGGGGCACTTGCGGTAATCGGGCTTGATGCGTTGCGGCCTAAACTTCGAGATCTGGCCGATGATGTCTTCAGTGGTCCAATAACGTCCGCGGCGCGTCCCCTGCCGGCTCCAATTCCGGCTCCGGATGACGTTTCCCCGCCCCCAGCGAATGACGGAAACTATCCGGTAAAACTCCCCTCACCTTACGCTGGCCCCCCCGTCACGCGAGAACCCCCCGAACCGACAGCGCCTCCGAAGCCAGAACCGGGGAGATTAGATGATGACCGAGATCCCACGGCCCCGAAAGAAACAGTCAATCTGGACACAGGAGCTATCGTGGCGGCAAGCCAGCTAAGTGACGTCGAGTTGCTCATCGAGGCACAGAGATACTTGATGGACAAAAATCCGGTCGCAATTCAAGCCGTCCTCGACGAGTTCCTCAATGGTTCTTACAATCTCGCAGGTCCCGTGGAACGTGCACTTGCAGATGCGCTAATCGCAGAAATTACTGTCATTCCAGAGACTCCCTCCGACCGAGTCATGAATCTAGACAGATCGAGCAACAAGCGGAAGCGCGATATTGGCCTGGTCGATCAGCGGGCGTTTGGGACAGGCGATCAACTCGGAATCACAACCGCGACCGGAGATCTCAAGTTCGTCAAGGCTGCTTCAGACCAAAAAGTGTATGTCGACTATCACCTGTTTCGTAGTCAACCACGGCCATGGAACAAGGAGCAGCAACGCCAGCCCGGTCCTCGGTACGGGGGCATCTGACAAGGAGCATCTATCGTGAAACCCAGCCTACACAAAGCTCGCATCAGCCTCTTTGACTTGGAGGGTTTCGCCCTCATCATCTCCCACAAGACGGGTGTGCTCTACCACAATCAAGTCGGGGGGACCAGTTGCGCCCACGCAGAGTACGAGGGTGCACTGGCGCCGGTGGATTTCGGGCCGGCGGGAACGAAGGCAATCGCCGAGCTTGAATTTCACCCCGGAGGAGGAAGTCTCGATCATGCGCTCGCAGACGAGCTGGACAGAATTTTCAATTCGTCTCCCGCCACGTCTTTCATCTCTGTCGACAGGGCGAGACTGGACGACTCTGTCGAATCGTGGGTTTATGTAAAATTGACTGGAATCTTCGATGACTTCAGCCAAGAGACCGCTCTTCGATCTCTGTTTGGCTTCTCCAGAGATATCGGAGTATTGACATGGCCAAACAGTGACTAAGGCCGAGAACTGGTCGAGCATATCGGCCGCCATGGGCCAGTGTTCCCTGGGCTGGACGCCACCACCATTCGCCGACCACGGCGTCGAGAATGACGTCCCGCAGCGCTTCGTGCGCTAACCGCAACGGCTCCGTCGTCTACTGGCCCAACCTCGGCTACGGCCGCTTCGGCCGCCAGATCGGCATGCGCGGCGCCCCGGTGTTCGACCGCCCCGACCGCCGTCCAGCTCGCCGACATTCTCGGCAGGGCACTGCCGCCCTCGTCTGGTCGACCGACCTGCCGCACCGCCAGGGCACGCACATCGCCTTCGTCGACCTCATGTCGGCGGGCAAGCCCTACTTGATACTCTCTTCAAAAAACAATATGGGCGCCGAGACCCGGGTCGAATATGCCCCATCGACCAGGTTTTATCTTGAAGACCGCGCCGCCGGCAAGCCGTGGAAGACCCGCCTCCCATTCCCCACGCACGTCATCGAGCGCGTCGAGGTCCGCGATCACGTCACCGGCCACACCTTCGTCCAGAAGGGCGGCATGCTGCAGTCCGTCGCCGTCAACGTCCGCGGCGCAGTCACGGCCACGGACATCGTCACCAACATCGACTACAACGCCCGCGGCCAGCGCACCGTCATCGCCTACGGCAATGGTTCGACCACCGACTACGAGTACGACGCCAGGACCTTCCGCGTCACTCGCATTCGCACCATCCGCCCCAACCCCGACCCGCATACCGTCCAGGATCTGCACTACCACTACGACCCCGTCGGCAACATCGCCCGGATCCGCGACCAGGCTCAGCAAGGCGTCTTCTTCGACAACGACTACGCCGACCCGACCCAGTCGTTCGTCTACGACGCCATCTACCGCCTCACCTCCGCCACGGGCCGCGAGCACGCCACCCTGACGATGCCTACCGCCGAGGGCTTCGCGCCCATTGCTCACCCACAGGACAGCCAGCTCCAGCGCAACTACACGCAGCGTTACACCTACGACCCCGTCGGCAACATCCTGCGGATGAAGCACGAATCCGGCATGACGGTTGTCTGGCAGCGCGGATACGACTACCATCCCGGTGGCAACCAGCTCCGGGCCACCAGCGCCGGCCTCGACAACATCAACGACCCGCCGAACTACTCGGTCCCCTACTCGCACGACGCCCACGGCAACATGAACGCCATGCCCAACATCCCCGGTGGCCTCACCTGGGACGACGACGATCGCCTGCAGAGCAGCGATTCCATCGGCGGCGGCAAGACCTACTACGTCTACGACGGCGCCGGCCAGCGCGTCCGCAAGGTCCACGTCAATCAGTCGGGCACCACCAGCCGGCAGCGCCTCTACTTCGGCAGCTGGGAGACCTACCGCGAACACAAGAACATCAACACGACGAACGACCTCGACCTCGAGCGCGAGACCCTCCACGTCCACGACGACCACGGCTGCGTCTGCCTCATCGAGACCAAGACCGTCGACGCCGGCGCCCCGGTCGTCACCCCGGCGAACATCGCCCGCTACCAGTACTCCAACCACCTCGGCACCGCGAACCTCGAGCTCGACGACGACGCCGAGGTCATCAGCTACGAGGAGTTCCACCCCTACGGCACGAGCAGCTACCGCGCCGCCAATAACGCCATCGAGGTCAGCGCCAAGCGCTACCGCTACACCGGCCAGGAGCGCGACGAAGAGACCGGCCTCGCCTACCACGGCGCGAGGTACTACGCCCCCTGGCTCGGGAGATGGACAGCTGCAGACCCCCTCGGCCTCGCCGATGGGACCAATAGATACCTCTACACGCGGTCCAATCCCGTGATACTTGTGGACTGGGGGGGCACACGCGCCGAACAGCCGGACTCTGCCGAAGACAACTATGGCGTCCAGTTTGCGACGCCGATCGTCGGAGCTACCGATAAATCCCAGAAAACAGCCTTTGAATTCATCGATGCAGCTGCTCAATGGAGGTTCCGCGACGCGGCTGGGCTATTCGTAAAGCAATGGCTCTGGGCTGGCGCCGGAATGGCGGAAGACACGGTAGTCGAAATTACGAACCTGCCCGCCCACGTTGAACTTGCAGGCAAAGCGAGTGTTGACGCGGCAAGGAATTACCAAGATTCTCAAAAGTTTCGGAAAGCCGCCGGTATAGCCGTGGCAGCGGCAGTGGGTGCCACCTTCGCACTCCTGGACGTCCTCTATCTCAGAAGAGGAAGATCATCCCATGCGTCCTCGAACCCATTGGGAGCGTCCTCGAACGGCCCCAGAGGGAAATCTCCGAACGGCGGGAACGGGACTCCCCCGAATCCCGGCGTAGCGGGCTCTCCAACCTCCAACAATCCAGGAGCGGCCAGCAAGCCGCCCTCCCCCTCCCCGGCTTCGGATAACCGTTCGGCTCAGCATCAGAATCCGGGCGACACCAAGAATCCAGCCAAGGCTAAGACAAATTCAACGTCGGAAGGCACCCCTGGCACAGAAGCCAGTATCACCGTTCGGCCTCCGGCTCGTCCAGTGCCAGTGCCAGTGCGAGTCAGGGGCTTCCCCGATGCAACCCTTCGGGAGGGCTCGACGATCAGAGTAGGTGAAACAATGGCGCAGGGAGACAAGATCGACGATCTCGCTCGACTTGTCAAAGAGCACGGTGGCACCCCGGAAAAGTGGAGAAAAATCAAAGGGACTGGCATGGTTGACTATGGAGAAAGGTCTATCTCCCGCACCGAAGAGCTTCATTGGTATGAAAATTCAGAGATTGGCAGGGTCGAAATCAAGGTAAAGACAAGGCCCGGATGGCGCCCTCCCCCGACCACTTACTGAAATCCATCCTCTCATGAAGGTCCTTTTGCATTGCCCCTTAGCGTGAGATGAGGTAGCATAGGTCATGCTCGTGAAGTTCGTAAAAACCACCACTCCTCGACGCGGTGGGCCGATTTATTCACTTACGCTTGGGCGGGTTTATGAGGTTCTGGGTGTATCCGGCGACATGTACCAGCTCCTGAACGATGACAATGGCCCGTATCTCTATGAAGATGAATGCTTTGAGGTCATTGATCCAACTGCTCCGGATTTTTGGCAGTTCGAACACTTCGGGAGTAGCACATACGCCTATCCGCCTTCGTGGGCGGCGCCAGGTTTCTTCGAGCGCGTCGACGATGAGGACCCGCTGGCATGCGCCCAGTTCTGGCGCGACATGGAGATTCTGTACCCCTGGACGTTTTCCCAGCGTAGAGAGAAGCGACCTTAGCAAACCGTGCCGGAGGCCCTGCATTCTTCCCCTGCTTACGCGCGCTTCCGGAGTCGGTCTGCGGACGGGCCATTCGCTTCGAGCTCCCTCCACCTCACAGCAACATCTCGCGCGCCGCCACCCACCGCCCCGGAATCCCCGCCTCCCCCACGCTCATCGCCACCACCCCCCCGACCATCGCGCACGTCGTATCCCGATCCCCGAGCCCCGCCACCGTGTCCCAGAACGCCTCCTCATAACTATCCAGATGCCGCGAAGCGCACAGCAGCGCGAACGGCACCGTATCCCACGCCAGCACGCGGTACCCGCTCCCGAGCCGCTTCGCCGCCACCGCGGTCGGCACCCCCTGCGCGCGCAGCTCGACGGCCTGCAAGAGTCCGTGCCGCGTGAGCCCCTCGGGCGTGTGCTCGAGCACCGTCGCCAGCAGCCGCTCCCCGTCCGGCGCCTCGCGCATCTGCCATGCCAGGGCCGCGGCCACCGCGACTGCAATGGCCCCCGCCTGCGCGTCGGAGTTCGCGTGCGTCGGCAACGCCGAAGTCCTGGCCGCCGCGATCACTCTCTCCAAGTCATCGGCGAAGTACGCCCCGACCGGCGCCACGCGCATCGCGGCCCCGTTGCCCATCGACCCTTCCCCGCCGAACACTGCCGCCGACACCTCGCGCCATGGCAACCCCGACGCGATGTCTTTTAAAATTTCGTGAGCCGTCCCGCCGTACCCGCGCTGCGGCTCGAGCTCGTAGCGCCGCGCGAACGCCCGCGCGAGGAAATCCGCGTCGATGTCCCCGAAGCGCTCGAGCGTGGCCACGATCGACAGCGCCATCGCAGTGTCGTCGGTCCAGCTCCACGGCCCCGGCGGCTCGGTGCGCTCGGCGATGGCCCGCTCGACCACCGAGTCGCGGCCGAAGAAGCGTTCACCGAACGCATCGCCGACCGACAGGCCGGCGAGGGACAGGCGAGCGCGAGACATGCGGACGTCGTGATCGGCGGGCAACGAGACCATCTCCGCATCCTACCCGCCGCGCCCGCCGCTGTCACCTGCACCTCACGACATGCCCCAAAGGATATGTCATGCCCGCACGGCCCCTCCTCGCGGGAGACTCCGGGGAGGCCCCACGCCCCTTCTACGCGACGGCCTCGGGCGCCGCCCCTTCGAACAGCACCCCCACGCGATTCTTCACCTTCCCGAGCGGCGGCAGCTCGAGCGCCACGTAGTCCGTCCGCTCGATCATCAGCTCGGGATTTCTCCGCGCCTCGTGCATCGGCGGCAGTTTTTCCAGCTCCTCCGCATCGAACTTGCGCACGCTCTTGCGCCGCTGAATGTAGGTCCCGCGCTTGAAGAAGTCGGGATAGTCGTTCCACTCGACGCCCTTGTCGCGCAGCATCGCCTGCATCTCGGCGCCGTTCTTGTTGTCGAGCTGCTTGTGGCTGTAGTGGGCCCGCGCCGCCATGGCGATCGAGTTCTTGACCGCGTCGAACTCGCGCCACAGGAACGTATTCGCCGCCTCCTCGAGCGAAGGCAGGTTCCACACCCGCGCGTCGAAGTGCGGCAGCTTCTCGCCGTACTCCCCCGGCAGGAACTCCGGCAGCCTCTTATTAAAATACGCGGTCGTCAGGCTCGCCAGCACCGACACCAATTTCGAAATGCGCCCGTCGAAGATGATCTGGCTGTCGAACGTCGGCGTGTACCAGGCCAGCGTGATCTCGTCGGACTGCGTGTAGCCGCACACCGCGTTGGTCTCGCGGACCAAAAATTTCACGGTCTCGATCATCAGCTGTGACAGCCGGCGATCGAACGGACGCTCCAGCCCGTGCGTGAATTTGGAAAAGGAGCGGCCGTCGATGCGAGCGACGATCGGCAGCAGCGGCATGCACTTCCTGCCCGCCTCTGCCATCTCGTACATCTTCATCCGGTCCCCGAGATCGTCCGTCATGGCGCCTCCTGCTTCGCGCGGGAAGAGGTTCGCACGAGCGACCCACGCAGTCGAGGCCGGGCCCGCGCGCCTGCGCGCGGACCCGCCTCCATCCATCGATTCTCTAAGAGCCAGCTCAGGCCGCGTCGCCGAAGATCGCGCGCAGGCCGAACAGCGACAGGTACGCGAAGCCGGCGCTCGCCGGGATGGTCAGCACCCACGCGAGCACGATGTTACCGGCCACGCCCCAGCGGACCGCGGACAGGCGCTTGCTCGCGCCCACGCCCATGATGCACGCGCTGATGCAGTGCGTCGTCGACACCGGCACGCCCATCGCGCTGGCGGTGAGGATCGTCGCAGTGCCGGCCGTCTCGGCGGCGAAGCCCTGCAGCGGCGTGATGCGGATGATCTTCGCGCCCATCGTCTTGATGATGCGCTTGCCGCCCGCCATCGTGCCGAAGCCGATCGCCGCCGCGCACGCGAACACCACCCACGTCGGCACGTCCTTGCCGACCGGCAGCATCGACTCGGGCATGCCGGTGAAGCCGGCGGCGACGAACGCCACCAGCGCGAGGGTGATGATGCCCATCGCCTTCTGGGCGTCGTTCGAGCCGTGCGAGAACGCCATCATGCAGGCCGAGATCAGCTGCAGGCGTCGCGACCCGCGCTGGACAGTCGCCGGCTTGAACGCCCGCACCATCCACAGCAGCGCGATCATGAACAGGAACGCGATCGTGAACCCGGCCAGCGGCGACAGCACCAGCGGGATCAGCACCTTGTCGGTCAGCGTGCCCCAGTTGAACGCCGAGACGCCCGCGTGAGCCACCACCGCGCCGGCGAGCCCGCCGATCAGCGCGTGCGACGAGCTCGACGGGATGCCGTACCACCACGTCAGCAGGTTCCAGATGCAGGCGCCGATCAGCGCCGCCAGCACCACCACCTGGGTGACGAACATCGGCTCGGCGAAGCCGGAGGCGATCGTCTTGGCCACCGCGGTGCCCGTGATCGCGCCGATGAAGTTGAGGATGCCGGCGAGGATGACCGCGGTGCGGACCGGCAGCACGCCCGTCGACACCACGGTGGCGATCGCGTTGGCGGCGTCGTGGAAGCCGTTGATGTAGTCGAACACCAGCGCGACCACGATCACCAGGATCAGCAGCGTCAGCATGCTAACCATGTTTCACCGCCAGGTTCTTGAGCCGCTCGGCCACCGTCTCGCACTTGTCGATCGCCTTCTCGAGGTCCTCGAGGACCTCCTTGTCGCGCAGCAGCACCTTGGCGTCGATCGCCGGGTCGTGGAACAGCTCCCCGACCGCGTTGCGGAAGATCCGGTCGGCCTCCTTCTCGTGCTGCTTGATCACCCGGCCGACCGCGATCAGCTTGGCGTACTCGTGGCGCCGCAGCGCCGGCAGCTCCGCCTTCAGCAGCTCCGTCATCTGCACGAGGATGTTCATCAGCTCGATCATCGGCGGCGACGGCGACGGCACCGCGTACAGCTCGAAGGTCCGGCCCGTCAGGTTGATCAGGTCGACGATGTCGTCGATCGACGCCGCCAGCAGCTGGATGTCCTCGCGGTCGATCGGCGTCACGAACACCCGCGCCAGCTGCTCCTCGATCTCGTAGACGATCGCGTCCGCCTGGTGCTCGAGCTCCTGCACGGTCTCGCGCACCTTCTCGGCCGGCACGCCGCGCGCGAAGTCGGCGAGCGCTCGGGCGGCCTGCTCGGCCAGCTCGCTCTGCCGCTCGATGAGCCCATAAAACACATCCTCCCGCGGAAGGAGCCAACGAATGACGTCCTGCAGAGCCATGGTGCTTCTCCGCGCGCGAACCTAGCCGGCCTCTGCCGGCGAGTCCATCGCTTGCTCGCGCATTTTGCGCACCCGAGACACCCCTGTAACAAACATGTCACAACGAAGGCGTAGAGGGCCGCCGCTGCTCGTGCACTGCGACTTGGCGCCGCCCGCGTGAGGTACCACCACGCGGCGATCGTCTCCGAGACCCGCAGCGCTGCGGGCGCGACGCGGGCGACGTGACGCATCGGCAGCGCGCTTGTCGGCGCCGATCGTCGCGTGTACATCCGAGAGCTCCGGGTCGTCGCGATGCAGACCCTCGAGACGCGATTCGAGGAGCTCAAGCGCTACATCGGCTTCACCGCCGAGGACGCCGAATACCTGCGAGCCGCGCGCGAGCTGGCCGAGCCGCACTTCGAGCGGATCGCCCGCGAGTTCTACGAGCGGATCCGCCTGCACGAGGAGGCCCACGCGGTGTTCACCGGGGAGGCGCAGATCGCCCGCCTGCACCGCTCGCTGATCCGCTGGCTCGGGCGCCTGTTCGGCGGCGTCTACGACGAGGCCTACTACCACGACACCGCCACGATCGGCCGCGTGCACGTCAAGGTCGGCCTGCCGCAGCGCTACATGTTCACGGCGATGGCGCGGATCCGCGGCTCGCTGGTGGCGATCGTCGAGGCCTCGCCGAGCGACGGCCCGGGCACCGCGGCCGCGGTGTCGCGGCTCCTCGACCTCGAGCTGGCGATCATGCTCGAGAGCTACGGCGACCACTTCGTCGCCCGCATCCAGCAAGTCGAGCAGCTCGAGAAGCAGGCGCTGGGTCGCTCGCTGGCGCGGACCGAGCACCGCTACATCAGCGCCGTCGAGCTGGCGCGGGTGCTGATCCTCGGCCTCGACGCGGGCGGCTGCGTGCGCCTGTTCAACCGCGAGGCCGAGCGCGTCACCGGCCACCAGCGCGACGAGGTGCTCGGCCGCGCCTTCGTCGAGGCGCTGCACATCGACGACCGTGGCGACGGCCTGCGCCTGCGCGAGCAGCTGGCGCGCTTCGCCGAGCTCCACCGCGAGCGCCCCGAGGTCCACGTCGCGGTCGCCGGCGACGACGACGAGCCCGCGCTCGAGACCACGGTCCAGACCCGCAACGGCCGCACACGGGTGGTCCGCTGGCGCCTCACCTACGCGCCCGCGGAGGGCGACGAGGTCGCGGTGTTCGCCCTCGGCATCGACTCCACCGACGAGACTGCGCTGCTGGCCCGCACCCAGCAGCAGGAGAAGCTGGCCGCGATCGGCACCCTCGCCGCCGGCCTGGCCCACGAGATCCGCAACCCCCTCAACGGCGCCCAGCTCCACCTCACCCGGCTCGAGCGGGCGCTCCGCCGCGGCGACACCACCCCGCGCGTGTTCGAGTCGCTCACCGTCGTCGGCGACGAGATGAAGCGCCTCGGCGCGCTCGTCACCGAGTTCCTCGAGTTCGCCCGCCCGCGTCCGCTGCGGCTCGAGCCGGTGTGCGTGCAACCATTGCTCGAGCGCGTCGCCGAGCTCGTGGCCGCCCAGGCCGGCGACGGCAAGGTCAGCCTCCGCCTCGACGTCCCGCTCGCCCCCATCGAGCTCCGGGCCGACCGCGCCAAGCTCGAGCAGGTGCTGCTCAACCTCGTCTGCAACGCGATCGAGGCACTCGCGCCCGGCGGCGGCGGCAACGTGATCGTCCGCGCCCGTCGTCAGCCGCGCATCGTCACCCTGGAGGTCGAGGACGACGGCCCGGGCGTCGCCCCCGACACCCCGATCTTCGACGCCTTCTACTCGAGCAAGCCGCAGGGCACCGGCCTCGGCCTGTCGATCACCCACCGGATCGTCACCGACCACGGCGGCACCATCGACGTCGACAGCGCCCCCGGCCGCTCGCTGTTCCGCGTGGCCCTCCCGCTGGCGCCGCTCGACAGCCCGCGCAAGCGCTGAGCCGCCGCGACGTCACGACGCCGGCGCCGCGCCGTGCTTCGCCGTCTGCGCGCAGTTGCGGACGCAGGTCCAGCGATCGCCGGCGTCGAGCTTGCGGTCGGCGTGACAGACGTCGACGCAAACCGACAGCCGATCGAGCGCCTCGCCCGTCACGGCCTCGTCGGCGGCCCGCGCCCGCCGCTTGCACCGCTTCACGCACTGCCGCGAATCACCGCACTCGTGCATGCACGAGGCGGCGGTGTCGAATGCCACGTCGGTGGCCGTCGGCGTGACCTTGAACGCCATGTCGCAGTTGCGGCGGCAGGTGACCGCGTCGCCGGGCTCGAGCCGCTGGCGCGTGCAATCGTCGTAGCAGGCGGACAGCCCGCCGCGGTCGCCGCTGGCGTTGTGCTTGCTCTCCTCGAGCTTCGGCGGCGACTTGTCCTTCGCGTGGACCATGTCGCAGGCGGCCAGAGCGAGCAGGACAGCGGCGGAACGGGCGAGGATCGACATACCCATTCATGGTGAGATCTTCGTGGTTCGGCGACCGCGAAACTCCTGCGCGCCTCGCCAACCCCGGCTCGCGGAGCCGCGATCGCTGGTGCGTCGCATCGATGTCCCACGCGTTCCCCCCATCGCCGCGGGTCGCGTGATAACCTCGCCGGCGGACCCAGCGATGCGTATGTCGACAGCAAGCTCATGGATCGTCGCCCTCGACCTCCGCGACCGCAGCCGCGGCGCCCTCGCGTTCGCCGGCTGGCTCGGGGCGGCCGGTGAATCGGTGGTCGGCGCCTACGTGCTCGAGCCGTGGAGCCGCCCCTACCTCCGCGGCGACCTCGAGGCCGACCTGAGCGCCGCAGTCGTTCGCGCGACCGCAGCGCTCGGCTGTCGCTCGCCCGACCGGATCGTCACCGAGGAGGCCGAGACCGCCGAGGCCGGGCTCGCGCGCGCGGCCGTCGGCGCGACCGGCCTGATCGTCGGTCGCGTCGCCAGCCATCCGCGGCGCGCCCTGTCCCGCCTCGGCCCGGTCGCGCGCCGGCTGCTGCGCCAGCTGCCCGCGCCGGTGGTCGTCGTCCCGCCGACCCTCGCCACCGTCGCCGCCGGCCCGATCCTCCTCGCGACCGACTTCGGCTCGGCCAGCGACGAGGCCGCGAGCTTCGCCCAGGGCCTCGCCGCCCGCCTCGGCCGCGCGCTCGAGGTGGTCCACGTCGGCGAGGATTTTTACGAGGAGGACGACGAGATCCGCGACCCCATTTGGACGCGCGCCCGCGACGCCTACCGCACCGAGGTCGCCCAGGACATCGAGCGCTGGGCCGCCGCCCACGGCCTCGCCGCCGCGCCTCGACACCTGCGCTTCGGCGACCCGGTGCTCGAGCTCGCCGACCTCGCCGAGGCCCGCGACGCCGCCCTCGTGGTCGTCGGTTCGCGCCGCCTCGGCTTCCCGGCCCGCCTCTTCCTCAGCAGCACCGCCTCCGCCCTCGCCGGCCTCGCCGCCTGCCCCGTCGCAGTGGTCCCGCCGCGCGACTGATCATGTCCATGAGGGCATGCCCCAGAAGACATGCCTGATAGAACATGTTTGAACACACATGCTTTTAAGAGCATTTCGTTCAATTTCATGATCTCTGCATGGCAGCCCGGCGTTCGCGTCGAACTGTCGCCCTCGGCCCCATGTCCTTCCATTCATCCTCATGTCGGCGGCCCCGGCGGCTCCCGCAGCGCAGTCGCCAGAGTGCGACCGAGGCTCGCCGCCGCGTGCATCGGTCCGGCGGCGAACACGTGGCGGTCGGGGCGGACGATCGCCACTGCGGCGCGGTGGCGAGCGAACCACGCCGCCAGCCTGCCGCTCGCATCGACCACCTCGAACAGACCGGCCTCGCTCGCGGCCGGGGCCGCGCGCACGCGGACGAACCGCGCGTTCAGCCCATTTAAAAAGGCGCCATCCCGATCGACGGCCCGCGGGTCGACCTCGAGGCCGACGACGGCGAAGCCTGGGCCGAGGAGCTCGTCCGAGCGCCCCGCCTCGCCGCGGACCTGCGGGAAGTAGGTGCCCTGGGCCCCGCCGCGCGGGCGACGGCCGCCGGCGATGAAGCCGGCGCGGTGCAGCGGCGGCGGCTTGAACTCGAAGTCGCGGATGAACCGGCGCACCCGACCGATCCGCTGGATCGCGCAAAACACCGCGTCGCGGACCGCCGCCAGCCGCGGCTGATTCGTCAAGAACACCTGGCCCATGCGCACGCTGACGTCGATCATCGCCTGCGTGTGCGCCCGTCGCTCGAGCTCGTAGGTCGCCAGCAGCTTCGGGTCGGCCGCTCCGGTCAGCACGGCGGTCAGCTTCCACGTCAGGTTGGCCACGTCGCGCAGGCCCGAGCACAGGCCCTGGCCCATGAACGGCGGCATCTGGTGGGCCGCGTCGCCGAGCAGGAACACGCGCCCGACCTGCCAGCGCTCGGCCACGTGCTTGCCGAAGCGATAGGTCGCGGCGCGGGTGATGCGAAAGCCGTCGGGGTCGACGAACGGGGCCACGAATGCGCGCACCGACTCGGGCCGCTCGAGCGAGGCCGGCGTCTCGCCGCGGAGGATCATCCGCTCGATGCGGACCTCGCCGGCCGGGCCGACGCCGACGAAGGTCGGGCGCGCCGGGTCGCACACGAAGCGGGTGTTGGGCACGCGCAGCGCCCCCGGCTCGGCGAAGCCGGAGATCGCCAGCCACGGCTCGTCGTAGCGCGCGCCGTGCATCACGACCCCCAGCAGCTGGCGGATCGTGCTGCGCGCCCCGTCGCAGCCGAGCACGTAGCGGGCCGCCAGCGTCGTCGGCCCTGCCGGGCCGCGCAGCGAGAGCGTCACCGCCTCGGCGCCCGCGCGCAGCCCCGTCACCTCGCAGCCGAGCCGCAGCGACACCGACGGGAAGCGGCGCATGCCCTCGCGCAGGGTCGCCTCGAGCGTCGGCTGATGGAAGAAGTGCAGCGGGCTGTAGGTCGACCCGAAGTCGAGGCCGGCGCACCGGAGCTCCGCGAACGGTCGGCCTGCCACGCCCGTGTAATCGACCCGATCGGCCGAGGCCATGTTCGCCAACAGACGGTCGGCCAGGCCGATCTGCTGGTAGATCCGCAGCGCCTCGTCGTCACAGCTGAACGCCCGCGGCTGGCCGTGCTCGCCCGCCTCGCGCTCCACCACCACGCACGACAGCCCCGCCATCCCGAGAAAGTTGGCCGCCACCGCCCCCACGGGCCCGCAGCCGACGATGGCGACATCACACTCGAGGGCGTGGACTTCGGACATGGCGCGGCCCGGCGCAGGGCGCCGCATCATGTCCGAGAATCACCCACGCGTCGAGTCCGCATCGCCTCCGGCGCCCCCTCGCTCCGACTCCCATGATTAAATCTCTGCCACGAATGCCGCGCCCGAGGCATTGCCGCGACTGTCCACCTCGCCCGGGAGCGATGAATGGCCATTGAACTCCCGTCAATAGCGCGATTTCGCCCTCCCCGAAGTCCGGTGACACTTTCCGGCCGGCGCGGTGTTGCACCGACATGCCGCTCCGCCGCCCTCGCCGCCTCGCCGCCCTGCTCGTCCTCCCGCTCGCGCTGGTCGCCGGCGGCTGCCTCCCTCTCATCGGCGACGGCGATCTCGAGGTCGAGGAGCGCGAGCTCACCGGCTTCGACGCAGTCGTCAACGCCACCGCCCTCGACGTCGAGGTCACTCTCGGCGAGGCCGAGGCCGTGCGCGTCCTGTGCGACGCCAACCTGATCGAGCGCGTCGAGACCTTCGTCGACGGCGACGTGCTGCGCATCGGCCGGGACGGCCTGTTCGCCCTGCACCCGCGCGCCGGCTGCCGCGTCGAGGTCGAGACCCGCCACCTGCGCGCCCTGAGCAACACCGGCTCCGGCGAGGCGCGCACGATCGGCGCCGCGACCGAGCTGACCGACATCCGCCAGACCGGCTCGGGCTCGATCACCGTCGACGAGCTGACTGTCGCGCACGCCGACGTGCGCTCGACCGGCTCCGGCAGCATCCAATTGGCCGGCACGATCGAGGACGTCGCGTTCGTCAACACCGGCTCCGGAGGTATCCACGCCCGCGACCTGGTGGCCGAGACGGCCCAGGTCCGCAGCACCGGCTCCGGCGGCGTCGAGCTCCACGCCACCGAGCTCGTCGACGCCGAGCTCACCGGCTCCGGCACCGTCGACGTGTGGGGCTCGCCCGCCGACCGCCACGCTCACAAGACCGGCTCCGGCGAGGTCGTCTTCCACTGATCCCACCGTGGCAATCGCCGAAGCGCCCGCGCCCTTGCAATCATCGATGAGCGGCGACGCCGGAGCGCGAGGTCGTCACCGGCTCGCGCTGACGACCTCGCTCGCAGTGAGGCGACTACTGCAGGCGCTGCAGCTTCCAGTACGCCCCGCGATTGGTCGAGCGGATCGGCGGGAACACGCGCCCCCTCTCCAGCGGGATCACCCGCTCCTCCTGCGTCGGCTGCGGCGTCGACGGCTCGCTCGTATAACCGTCGAAGACGTAGCTCCCGCTCGCCACGCACGAATCACCAGTCTTGAATCGATCACCCAGGTTGGCCACTTCGATCTCCTCCGTTGAAGTCCACCCGTGTGGTTCCCCCGACCGGACCGATCGATCACCGCGCCGCCGGCCGTGCTCACGCACGCGCCGTCGCGTGACGGGATCGGCTCGCGACGACACGCGTCCTGCTCGGCTCGCTGCATTCCGCGCCTTGACAGGCCCCCCACCCGCGAGTAATGTCGTCTCGGCCCCAGCGATGGGGTCAGCCATGCGTATCTGATCCACGAGTCTTCGAGCACACCGACGCGGCGCCCTCACCGGGCTCGCCAGCCACGGATTGTGTCGATTTCTCCCGCGTTTCGGGGCTGAGGCCAAGAACGCGGTGCAGGTCGCGTATGCGGCCATTCTTCGGCACGCCGGGGCTTTCGGTCCTCGGAGGGCGATGCACTTCACGGGCGCGCGTGCGTCCGTGAGGCCGTGGATCTGCGGAGTCACCGTGCGGTGATTCGCGGCATCCGTGGAGCACGTCGTCCGTCGCGCCCGCTGGGGGCGCGCGCCGGGCCGCGTCGTCCTGTCCTCATTTCCCGCCACCGGCGCGCGGGTTCATCACGTCTGTCCTTTCGGACAGGCTCGTAGGATCGCGTCCATGCCCAGAACTCTCTTCGCTCCCAAGACCAACCCCGACCTCACCACGCCCGAGCCGCCCGCCGAGCCGTCGCCCCAGCCCAAACGCGAGCACGCTGGCCCGCTGTCGTGGGTCCTGGGCGGCGCCCCGACCGCGCGTCCGGGCTCCGCTCCCGCCCGCCCGGAGAAGCGGCGCGAGCAGACCCCGGCTCGCCAGCCGATGCCCGCGGACGTCCGCCGGCGGCGCAGCAAGTCGTCGGGCTTCCGCGGCTGAGCGGCGGCGAGGTCACCGCCCTCGCCGCCGTTCGCGGCGGCGAGGCCTTATTCGTGGCACATGTCTCTCCGGACATCCTCCGGAGCGGCCTCGTCGCGCCGCGAATCTTATCACATGTCCCCGAGGACATTTTATTATTCAATACCGAATCGCGCACCCATCGCGACGCTCGCTGCGCTCAACGATCGGCCCGCGCCAGCGCCGCTCGCGTCGCGGCCAGCTGCGGGTGCTGCAGCGTCGTCCGCAGCGCCTCTGCCCGCGTCAGCAATTCTCGCGCCTCCGCCCCCGTGGCCAGCGCGGCCAGCCCTGCCAGGTGGAGCGCATCGGCCAGGCCCCACGCATAAGTAGTCCGACTCGAGGCGACCGCCAGCGCCTGCGCGGCCGCCTCCGTCACCCGTATCCCGACCGCCAGCGCCCGCGTCAGCGCCAAATTGTTGAAATCGACGGCGAACAGGCCGAAGCCGCACGTCTCGGCCAGCACCAGGCCGCCGCGGATCGCCCGCTCCGCGTCGGCGAAGCGTCGCTCTGCCAGGCAGATCTGCGCCTCCAGGGCGTGGCAGCGCAGCACCACCTCGATCTCCCCGGTCGCGGTCGTCCACTCGCGCGCGCGGATCAGGTGATCGCTCGCGCGGTCCGTGTCGGGCTCCTCGTCGGCGAGCGCGAGCGTCCCGAGGATCGTCTCCGCGTGGGCGCGATGGCCGGCCCAGCCGAGCTCGTGCAGCCCCGCCAGGTTGCCCTCGATCTCCGCCCGCGCAGTCGCCAGCCGGCCCAGCCCCAGCGCGTGCTCGGCCGCCCAGAACGATCGACGCGCGAACGGCCGGTCGCCCAGCGCGCGCGTCCTGTCGAAGCAGGCCTCGGCCGCGTCGACCCGACCGAGGTCGTGCAGCACGCGGGCCTGCAGCGCCAGCGCCCGCGCCGCGTCCCCCGGCGCCTCCGCCCGGATCGCCACCTCCGCCGCCGTCTCGCACAGCTGCAGCGCCTCCGTCAGCGCCCCCGCCAATCGCTCCGTGTAGGCCAGCGCGCGCAGGCTCGTGGTCAGCGCCTCGAGGTTGCCGGCCTCGCGCGCGAGCGACCCGTTGATCCGGTAGCAGCGGCTCGCCTGTGCCAGATCGCCGAGCGCCCCCGCGTAGAGGCCCCAGTCGTACACCAGCCGCGCGCGCCGGCCGGGCTCGAGCGCCGTCGTCATGCGCGACGGATCGCCAGCCTCCGCGAACTCGCGGACGATCCGGGCCCCGCGGCTCATCGCCCCGAGCTGCAGCCCCAGGTGCGAGAACCCGCCCAGGCTGCGGAAGTAGATCGACGCCGCCTCGCCGACTCGGCCCGCGCGCAGCGTGTGCACGAGCAGCGCCTCGTACGTGTCGAGCCGCTCGTCCGCGTGCGGCCCCGGGCGATGGACATCGAGGCGCGCCACCAGGTGCGCCCGCTCGACCTCGTGGATCGCCGCCGGCGGCGCGTCGAGCAGCGAGCGGAAGTACTCCGCCACGAACGGGTGGGCCGTGTAGCGCCGCGGCGCCGCGCGAGCCACCAGACCCAGCCGCTCGAGCCGCGCCACGATCGGCCCCAGCTGTCCCGCCTCGAGCCCCGCAAGCGCCCCCGCGACTGCGCCGCCCGCCGCAGCCAGTCGCGCCAGCAATTCGACGTCCGCCCCGGCCGGGAACAGCGCCAGCCGGGCCACCAGGTCGCGTTCCTCGGGCGCCAGCGCCCGCGCGTACGCGGCCAGCACCGCCAGCAGCCGCCGCGCCTGCACATCGTCGCGCGCCGCGGGCTCGAGCGCGATCGCCTGCGCCCGCTCGCCGTCGCCGTCGAGGAACGTCCCCGCGTACGACCCGAGCATCGCCACCGACAGCGCGTGACCGCCGACGCGATCGACCAGCGGCCGCAGCGACGCGCTCGCAGCCAGCCCCCAGCGCTCGAGCAGCGCCGAGCCCTCCGCCGGCGACAGCCCGCCGAGGCGCAGCGTCGTCAAGCCTGCCCCGTCCCACGCCTGCAGGTCGGTCGGTTCGAAGCGCGTGGTCACGATCACGCGCGCCGCCCCGAGCCCGCGCGCCGCGCTCATCAGCAGCCGCCGCAGCGACCCGTCGGCGATCCGCCCGTACGTCGAGTCATCGAGCCCGCTGCCCTGCAGCACCTCGAGCCCGTCGAGCACCAACACATGCGGCGGCCCCGAGGCGAGCGCCTCCTGCAGCGCCTGCGGTCGCTCGCCCGCCGGCACCTCCGCCGCGGCGAAGTACTTCGTCGCCGCCGCGAAGAACGCCTCGACCCGCGTGTCATCGTAAAAGCTCCACACGAACAGCCCGCCCGCGTGCGGCCCCTCGCCCAGCGCCGCCACGAAGCGCTCGACCAGCGCGGTCTTGCCCGCCCCGCCGATCGCCACCACCGCGATCACCCGCCGGGACGGCTCGCGCAGCAGCGCCAGCGCCTCCTCGCGGCCGACGAAGTGGCGCGCGCGCGGCAGCGTGTGCGCGTGGCAAGGCCGCCAGCCCGCGCGCGTCGGCACCTCCTGCGCCGGCGCGGCCGCGACCACCAGCTCGCTCTCGGAGATCCCCAGCTCACGGCTCAGCTGGACCAGCAGCCGCCGCCGGCTCGCGTTGCGGACCACGAAGCCCTCCGCCGCCTCGTTGACCGCCCCCGACTCGTAGCGCCGGTACGTGCGGACATCGACCCCGACCGCCGCCGCGGCTGCCTCTTGGGTCAGGTTCAGCTCCGTGCGGACCCGCGCGAGCAGCTCGTGGTTGAAGCGGAGCACCGTCCTGGCGCCATCGTAGCCGGTCTTGCCCGGTTCTGCCCGGCTGCGATCCTCGTCCTGCGGGCGCCCGGGCCTCACTGTCCCGGCATGCCCATACCGACCAGGACCCAGATCATCGACGACCGAGTCTTCACCGTCCACGACTTCCTCTCCGCCGACGAGTGCGCCGAGTGGCTGCGGCTCGCCGAGGGCGTCGGCTTCGAGGCGGCGCCGATCACCACCGGGCGCGGCTTCGTCATGGCCCCGGAGATCCGCAACAACACCCGGGTGATCCTCGACGACGAGGACCGCGCGCGCCGCCTGTGGCAGCGGCTGGCCCCGTACGTGCCCGAGCGGCGCCACAGCTGGCGAGCCGTCGGCGTCAACGAGCGGTTCCGCTTCTACCGCTACCAGCCCGGCCAGTACTTCCGCTGGCACCACGACGGCAGCTTCCGCCGCGGCCCCGACGAGCAGAGCTTGCTCACTGTCATGCTCTACCTCGACGCCGACTTCACCGGCGGCACCACCGACTTCGACCACGACGGCGACGTCGTCCGCGTCGCCCCCGCGCGCGGCATGCTGCTCGTGTTCGACCACCCCATCCGACACCAGGGCGCCCCCGTCAAGCGCGGCGTCAAGCACGTCCTGCGCACCGACGTCATGTACCGCCGCGACCCAGAGTGACCCCGAGGACATGTCGCATGAGACATCTCTCGTATACTCAAGGACCCGTCCGCAGGATCGTCGCCGTCGCCGATCCGCTGGCCACGGCGATCACGTCCGCCTTGCCGTCGCCGTCGATGTCGCCGCTGGCCAGCCTGGCCTCGGTCGTCTGGCCCGCGATCGCGTAGTCCTGCACGCACTGCGCGTCGAAGTCCACCGCGGCCACGCCCGGCGGCCCCACCGTGGCCACGAGCAGCTCGCCGCGCCCGTCGCCGTCGACGTCCGCCAGCGGCCCGAGCTCTGCTCTCCAGGGCAGCGCCAGCTCCTCGGTCGCCACCAGCTGCAGCCAGGCTCGCACGACCTGCGCGCCCGACCCCTCGCGGTAGCACACCACGTCGTCGGCCCCCTCGCCGTCGACGTCGCCGACCGACACCGCCTGATAGCGCAACTCACCGCCGCCGACCGCCGTCGCCACCGTGGTCAACGCATCGCCGGCCAGCTCGAGGATCTTCGCCCCCGGCGGCTCGATCGCCGTCGACACGATGTCGACGCGGGCGCCGCCCGCCACTGCTCCGACGCCGATCGCGAACACCGCCTCCCCGCGGTCGTCGAGCGCGAGCTCGGGGCCCACCCCGCCCATGCCATCACCTGGCCTTAAGGCCAGGTTACCCTCGTCCGGCAGGCTGCGCGCCAGCACGTCCGCGTGACCGTCGCCGTCGAAGTCGCCGACGAACAACTGCTGCGTCTGCTGACCCAGCGTCGACACCAGCGGCGGCGCGAACACCCCGCCCTGATTCACCACGAGGCTCAGCTCGCCGATCTCGGCCGGCGCCGTCAGCACCACGTCGGGCTGCCCGTCCGCGTTCAGGTCGGCGACCGCGACCCGCGACACCGCCGCGGACATCCCGGTCGGAAACGTCTCTCCCGGGCCGAACCCGCCCGCGCCGTCGCCGGGCCGCAGCTCCACGACCGCGTCGATCGGCAGCGCCGCCAGCAGATCGAGCACACCGTCGCCGTCGAAGTCGGCCAGCGCCACGGCCGACGGCGGGCCCGCGAGCGAGAGCTCCGACGTCGTCAGCGCCGGACGCTCGCAGCTCGGCAGCGGCGACAGCCACTCGCAGTACTCGCCCACGCACTGCTGACCGACCGGGCACGCGTCGTCCTCGTAGTCCAGTTGGCACGGGCCGTAGTCGCAGGCGTCGGCATCGTACCAGTCGCAGATCTGCACCCCCGTCTTGCCACACACGTCACACGCCCGCGCTGCACCGAGCCGGCAGTTACACCACGGATGAGAGTCCGTGTCGTATCCCGGGTCCGCGCTGTCGGAGCTCGCCGTCG
Source organism: Nannocystis punicea (assembly GCF_026965555.1). Classification (GTDB taxonomy): domain Bacteria; phylum Myxococcota_A; class Polyangia; order Nannocystales; family Nannocystaceae; genus Nannocystis; species Nannocystis punicea. The sequence goes on from NZ_CP114040.1 coordinate 11,454,632, forward strand.
ACGACTGCCCCGTCGCCGAGGAGCTCTCCGCCGACGACGTGCTCGTCGGTTCGCCCGCGGTCGCCGTCGACCCCTCGCCCGAAGGCCCTCCCGAGCTCTCGCTCGCGCTCGTCTGCGGCGCATCGGGACCGCACGACGTGAACCACAACCCGATCGCCACCACCGGAATCAGTCTAAGCATGCCGCCCGATCATGGCACAGCCGGCTCGCCGACGCACCCGGCCGCTCCTGCGCCCGCTCCCGGCCCCCGGTCGCGCGATGGAGCCAGAGACTCCACCTGCACCCCCGCGCTCGGGGCCGCGCACTCCGACATGACCCATCATACATTCCCGAAAGGACATGCTCTCATGAGCATGCTCCTCGGAACATGCCCCTTGGTACATCCTACCGCGGCCGCTGGCGGGCGTCGGCGTCGAACAGGCGCTCGAGGTCGGCGCTGAACTTCTTGGCCGACTCGATGAGCGCGGCCTCGTCGTGGCGGATCGAGTACTGCTCCTGCAGCACGCGCTCGTCGTGCTCGCGGAACATCTTCACGTACTCGCGGGCGTCGCTGGGCGTCACGCCGAGCTCCTCGAGCGAGCGGCGGGCCGCCTCGAGGCTCGACAGGAACGTCTCGCGGACGATCACGTGGGCCCCGTGGGCCATCAGGCGGAACGCGTGCGGGCGGTTGCGGGCGCGGGCCACGATCCGCAGCTCCGGGAAGTTGCGGCGGACCGTCTCGACCGTGCGCATCGACGCCTCGACGTCGTCGATCGCCACCACGATGAGGCGCGCCTTGTCGGCCCTGGCCGCGCGCAGCAGGTCGATGCGGGCCGCGTCGCCGTAATAGATCTCGTTGCCGAAGCGGCGCAGGAAGTCGACCTGGGTCGTGTCGACCTCGAGCGCGGTGAACGGGATCCGGGTCATCCGCAGCACGCGGCCGACGATCTGGCCGAAGCGGCCGAAGCCGGCGATGATGACCGGGTTCTCCTCGTCGATCGCGTCGAACTCGCGGCGGTTCTGGGCCGCGCGGCGGGCTGCCAGGCGGTCGCGGGCGATCAGCAGCAGCGGCGTCACCATCATCGACAGCGTCACCGCCACCACCAGCAGGTCGATCACCGCGCCTGAGACCAGCCCGGCCGGCTTCGCCACCCCGAACAGCACGAACGCGAACTCGCCGCCCTGCGACAGCGAGATCGCCAGGCTCGCCGCCGAGCCGAGCGGCATCTTCGCCAGCCGCCCCACGGCCAGCAGCGCCAGCGCCTTGACCGTCACGATCGCCACCACGACCGCCAGCACCGTCAGCGGCTGCGCCGCGATCACCCCGAGGTCGGCCGACATCCCGACCGCCACGAAGAACAAGCCGAGCAGCAGCCCCTTGAACGGCTCGATGTCGGCCTCGAGCTCGTGGCGGTACTCGCTGTCGGCCAGCAGCACCCCGGCGAGGAACGCCCCGAGCGCCGCCTCGAGGTGGATCACCTCCATCAGCAGCGCCGTCCCGATCACCACCAGCAGCGCCCACGCCGACGACAGCTCGTTGCTGCGGGTCGACAGCACCCAGCGGAACAGCGGGCGCAGCAGCACGCGTCCGGCCAGCACCAGCCCGGCGATCACCCCCGCCGCGATCGCCAGCGACATCCACGGCCCCTGCGTCGCCTCCGAGCCCTCGCCGCTGCTCGTCAGCAGCGGAATCGCCGCCAGCACCGGGATCGCCGCCAGATCCTGGAACAGCAGGATCTTGAACGACGCCCGCCCGTGCGGCGACGTCAGCTCGAGCCGCTCGCCCAGCACCTGCAGCACGAACGCGGTCGACGACAGCGACAATGCGAACCCGACCACCATCGCCCCTGCCGGCGGCAGCCCCAGCAGCCACGCCCCCGCGGCCAGCAGCAGCGACGTCACCACCACCTGCGCCGACCCCAGGCCGAACACCCCCGACCGCATCTCCCACAGCCGCTTCGGCTGCAGCTCGAGCCCGATCACGAACAGCAGCAGCACCACCCCGAATTCCGCGACGTGCAGCGTGTCCTCGACGTGCTCGACCAGCCCGAGCCCGGACGGCCCGATCACCGCACCTGCGGCCAGATAACCGAGCACCGAGCCGAGCCCGAGGCGCTTGAACAGCGGGACCACCACCACCGCGGCGGCCAGGAAGATCGCGGATTGAGCGAGCTGCACCGGCCCCGAACATACCCCGGCCGCGCGCCGAGCTGACCTCAGCCGTCGACCAGCGCTTGCAGCTGCCGCGCGGCCGCCCCGCGCACCTGGGCGTTGTCCGCGAGCCCGACGGCGCGCTCGAAGCAACCGCGGGCGCCCGCGACGTCGCCCGTGCGTCGCAGCAGGTCCCCGCGCGCCAGGTAGAAGCCCGGATAATCGACCAGCGCCGTCGCCACCTCCGGCTCGGCCAGCGCGCGCAGCCCGACCTCCGGACGCCCCGCGAACCCGGCCGCCACCGCCCGGTTGAGCGCCACGATCGGCGTCGGATGGCGCACGTGCAGCTCCGTGTAGAGGAGGAAGATCTGCAACCAGTCGGTCCCCGCCGCCGACGGCGCCTCGGCGTGCACCGCCGCGATCGCGGCCTGCAATTGATACGGCCCCGGTCGGCCCTGTCGCAGCGCCTGCGCCACCAGCTCCAGGCCCTCCGCGATCTGGGCCGGGTCCCAGCGCGACCGGTCCTGCTCCGCCAGCAGGATCAGCGCCCCGTCGTCGCCCGCCCGCGCCTCGCGCCGCGCGTCGTGCAGCAGCATCAACGCCAGCAGCCCCGTCATCTCCGCCTCGTCCGGCAGGATCTTCATCAGCACGCGGCCCAGCCGGATCGCCTCGCTGCACAGCTCGCGGCGCATCAGCGACGCCCCCGCGCTGGCCAGGTAGCCCTCGTTGAAGATCAGATAGATCACCGCCAGCACCGCCTCGACGCGCGCGGGCAGAGCGGCCGCGTCGGGCACCGCGTAGGGGATCTTCGCCTTCGCGATCTTCTGCTTCGCCCGCACCAGGCGCTGCGCCATGGTCGACTCGGTCGTCAAGAAGGCGCGGGCGATCTCCGCCGTCGACAGCCCGCCCAAGGTCCGCAGCGTCAGCGCCACCTGGGCCTCGGGCGCCAGCGCCGGATGACAGCAGGTGAAGATGAGTCGCAGGCGGTCGTCCTCGACCGGACCGCCCGGGCCGAGGTCCGGTCGACCCTCGTCGGCGCGGGCCAGCAGCAGCTCCGCCTCGACGTGCGTACCGAGTCGATCCGCGTTGCGACGGCGGCGCAGGCGGTCGAGCGCCTTGCGCTGCGCCGTCGTCGTCAACCATGCCCCGGGCGAGTGCGGCAGCCCGTCGGCCGGCCAGCGCTCGAGCGCGGCCGTCAGCGCGTCTTGCAGCGCGTCCTCGGCCAGCTCGAAGCTGCCGGTCAAGCGGATCAGCGTCGCCAGCACCGCGCCGGACTCGGCGCGGAAGATGGCATCGATCGCCCTGGCGACGCCGTTCACGTCGCCGAGGTTCCCACGCCGCCGGCTAGAACACCATCACCGGCCGCACCTCCGCCGATCCCAGCCCGTGGACCACCTCGGGCACCTTCGCCGCCCACGCCAGCGCCCCATCGAGGTCGGCGCACTCGACGATGTAGTAGCCGCCGAGCTGCTCCTTCGTCTCCGCGAACGGCCCGTCGACGTGGATCGTCCGGCCCTCGGTAATGCGCACAGTCGTCGCCGTCGTCGACGGCTGCAGCGCCTCTCCGCCGCACAGCGCGCCGGCCCGCGTCAGCTCCTCGGTGTAGGTCCTGTACTCGCCGAAGATCTGGTGCTGCTTCTGCTCCGGCAGCGCGTTGAAGGCCTTCTCGCTGCTGTAGATCAAGATGATGTACTTCATCGCCGTGACTCCTCCCGGTCCGTCATGACCGGCCTCGTCCCGCCGACGATCCAGCCCACCGACGATCGACAGCCCCCTCGAAATTTTTTTTCGACCGTCGTCTGGCCTCCACGCGCCCTCCGCGCCCCGTCATCAAAAGCGGCCGCTGAGCACCAGCCCGCCGAGGCTCGGGGCCACGCGCACGCCGCTCCACCGCGCCCCGCGACCGGCCCTCACGTCGCGAGCCCCGGTCGCCATCAGCGTCGCGCCCAGCGCCGCCCCGAACACTGCAGTCACCGCGCCGGCGGCCAGCATCGTCTCGCCGCGGCCGTGCTGGGCCCGCAGGGGCGCCAGCGCCTCCTCCGAATAACCTGTCCCTCGGGCCAGCTCATTCGCCGAGAACCGCTGCACGTACCACCCGCTCACCATCACCCCGAGCCCCACGACCCCCGCGCCGAGGAACGCCGCGCCCGCGAACATCTGCGCCCGCCCGCGTCGCCATCGCGCCGGGTCACCGTCCGGATTGACGTCGAGCTCGCAGCGGCTCCCGTCCTCGGCCGGCCCCTCCGCCTCCACGCGCGCCACCTCGCCCGCACCGGGCTCGCTCGCCGAGTCCTTCACCACCTCGCTCGCGACGACACCGCCCGCCGCGACCCCGCCGCTATCACTCGCGCCCCCTCCACTCGCCCCGACCTCTCCGCTCGCGCCGGCTCCGCTCGCCCCGACCTCTCCACCCCCGCCGGCATCACCCGCCGCGACCTCTCCGCTCCCGCTCGCCTCGGTCCCGCTCGAGCTCTCGTCCTGCCCCGCGCCTTCCTGCGCGCCTTCCGTGGCGAATTCCGCAGACTCGATCCCCTCGCGCGGCGGCTCGACCCGTCGAGCCTTCTTCTTCGCCACCTTCACGCGCGGCTTCACCTCCGCCGGCTTCACCTCCGCCTCGATCTTGCGCGCGCTCGCGGCCTTCGGCGGCCGCCACTCGTGGGCAGGCAGCTCCGCCGGCGCCTGCATCACAAGACCAAAAAGACATGTACAAAAAGACATCATATCATTTCCTCGTGCGCTCACACCCCGCTCGACGCCCCCGCGAGGATCCCCCGCAAGATCACCTGCGCCGCCTCGACCGCGATCGGCGCCCCCCGACGACCAGCGCTGTCAGCATCACTTGCGCATCCAAAGCACCCGCTCAACTCAATAAAACTGCGCCCCCGCCAGGATCCCCCGCAAGCTCACCTGCGCCGCCAGCACCAGCTCGTGCAGCAATCAGCACTCGCTCAATTAAACTGCGCCCCCGCGAGGATCCACCGCAAGATCACCTGCGCCTCCTCGGCCGCGATCGGCGGCCCGCCGAACGGCATCCGTCCCCCGACCGCCGGCGCCGTCAGCACCAGCTTGTGCATCAAGTAGCTGTCGGTCGGCGCGTTCGCGGCCACGCGGGGCATGTTCACCTGCTCCGCCTCGTCCTCGACCAGCTCTTCCCACAGCTTGTCGGGCTCGCGATCGAAGCGCAGGTCGCCCGGCTCGACCCCGTCGACGTGGCAACCCGCCACCGCGCAACGCGCGTCGGTGATCGCTCGCACCTGCGTGAACGTGGCCGCGGGCGGGTCGTGGTCGACCACCTCGACCGCCACCGCCGCGCTCGTCACTCCACCCGCGCTCGCCGTCAGCTCGACCGTCCCCGGCGACACCCCGAGCAGCACGCCTTGACCGTCGACGTACAGCGTCAGCTCCGCGCTGCTCTTCCACGTCAGCGTCGCCTCGACCGGCTCGCCGTCGGGATCGCTCACCAGCGCGGTCACCGGCAGCGTCTCGCCGACCTGCACCTGCAGCGGCCCGTCGACGTCGATCTCCACCTCGCCGACGTCCCCGCCCTGCTGCCCCGGCGCGCACGCGAACACCTCCGTCTCCGGCGCCCCCGCGGCGATCCACGCGGTGATCGTCGCGATCTGCCCCACCGACAGGCTCCCGCCGATCGGCATCTGCTGCCCCACCGACGGCCCCGGCGAGAGTTTCTCCACCAGGAAGCTGCTCTCGGGCGAGCCCGGCGCCACGCGCAGCGAGCCCGGCGACTGGCTGCTCTCCACCCCGACCAGCGCCGCGTACGACTCCCCCGCCGCCAGCGACAGCCCCGCCGCCGGCTGACCGCCCGCGTGGCAGCTGCAGCTGGCGGTGAAGATCGCCTGGACCGCGCCCTCGAAGTCGCAATCGCTCGGCGTCCCGCCGGACGGATCGTTCGGCCCCGTGGTCGGCACATCGCCCGTGGTCGGCGCATCCCCCGTGCTCGGCGCAGGCTCCGCCGTCGTGCCGTCGGTGTCGGTCCCATCGGTGTCGGCCCCCGGCAGCCCGACCAGGTTGCAAGCAGAAGAGAGCGCGCCGCTCACCAGCAGCGCGGAACAGGTTCGGACCAGACGACGGACAATCATTGCTCGCACCTCGAGTGCCCGCAGGGTCGCGGGCGTTACACCGTTTGTCCGCGAATTTTTTCGTCCTCGCCCGCGCCCCCGGCGCCCCTCTGGCTCACACGCCCTCTGTGTCCAGACACCCGCGCCCCTGCGCCTGGCCCGCAACATCTCCTCCAGGACACGTCGCTCCACCCGCGTCGAACATGTCCTCGAGGACATGTCACTCCACGCGCCCCCCCGACGACAGCATGTCCTCGAGGACATGTCATTCCCACCCGCCGGCTCCACAAGCCACATGTCCTCGAGGACATGTCACTCCACCTGCGCCTCCGCCAGCACCTCCTCGAGGACCTGTCATCAGCGCGCCCACGGTCCCCTCGGCCGCATGTCCTCGAGGACATCCGCCATCCCAGACACCTGTCCCGCGGGACATCTCGCGCAGACGGTGAGACGTCCGCCCCTGCGCTCGCGCGCCCGCGCGCCCGCACCCGGGTTCGCGCATTCGGGCACGCGATCGCGCCGGACGGCCCCCGATGCGGCGCCCGGGGCCTTTCGATAGGCTGGTGCCCATGACATTTCGCTATGGCCGCCCTGCGGCACTCATCGCGCTCCTGGCGGCGTGCGGCGACGACGGGACGCGGGACACCGCCGCCACCGGCAGTCAGCCGTCGACCGCGCCCACCTCGCTGACCGAGGCCACCACCGGCCCGACCACCGGCGGCGAGCCGACCGGCACCACCCAGACCCCCGACCCCGGCACCACCAGCACGGACGGCCCGACCAGCGCCCCGACCACCACCGACGCGCCCGGCACCACCACCGTGAGCACCACCGATTCGCCGGGCACCACCACCGGCGGCGTGGAGGACTGCCTCCCGCCCGACGCCCTGATCCTCCTCGATCGCACCCAATCGATGCACCGCACCCCCGACGGTCAGACCCCCGTCGACGCGCCGGCCTACGCCAGCAGCAAGTGGTCCCTGGCGATCAGCGCCATCGAGACCCTCACCGCCGCCCCGCAGGACGACACGGTCCGCTTCGGCCTCGAGCTGTGGCCGCGCGATCCGGGCGGAGGCGTCTGCGTCACCCTCGCCGAGCGCATCGAGCAGAACAAGACCGCCACCAACCCGCAGTGCGAGGCCGGCGAGGTCGTCCTCGGCCCCGCTCTCGGCAACGGCGCCGCGATCGCCGGCCTCATCGACCCGGCCACCACCTTGCTCTGCAACACCACCCCCACCGGCGAGGCGCTCATCACCGCCGGCGAGTACTTCGCCGGCAACAAGGAGCCCGACCGCGAGCAATATGCGATCCTCGTCACCGACGGCGCCGACTGGGACCTCAGCTGCCCCGACCCCTCGCCGCTGGCCGCCGTCCAGGACCTCGCCGAGCAGGGCGTCAAGACCTTCATCGTCGGCTTCAACGGCGAGGAGGCGATGCTCGGCGCGACCGAGTACCTCAACGACCTCGCCTGCGCCGGCCGCACCGCCAAGGGCTTCCCGGGCCCCTGCGTGCCCACTGCCGACGGCTTCGTCGCCGTCGAGGGCGCCGACATCCCGGTGTACCTGCAGGCCGACAACGCCCAGGAGCTCGGCGCCGCCCTCAAGTCGGTCGCCGGCCAGCTGTGCTGCGGCTGCGACAAGACCTGCGACGCCCCCGAGGTGCTGTTCGCCCTCGACCGCACCCTCAGCATGCACCGCACCCCCGACGGCCAGACCCCCGTCGACGCCCCGAACTACGCCAGCAGCAAGTGGTCGCAGGCGATCGGGGCGATCGAGCAGGTCGTCGGCGGCGGCCTCGACACCGACCTGCGCTTCGGCCTCGAGCTGTGGCCGCGCGATCCGGGCGGCGGCCTGTGCATCACCCTGGCCGAGCGGATCCTCGACACCAAGCAGGCCACCAACCCGATGTGCCAGGACGCCGAGATCCTCGTCCCGCCCGCGCTCGCCGCCGGCGCCGCGATCGACCAGGCAGTCGACCCGCTCACCACCCTGATCTGCAACACCACCCCGACCGGCACCGCGCTCGAGACCGCCTCGACCTGGCTGGTGAACAACGCCGTGCCCGGCCGCGAGCAGTACGTCGTCCTCGTCACCGACGGCGCCGACTGGGACCTCAGCTGCCCCGACCCCTCGCCGCTGCTCGTCACCCAGAAGCTCGCCGCCGCCGGCATCCGCACCTACGTCGTCGGCTTCTTCGGCGCCGAGGCCCAGGCCGGCGCCGTCCAGTTCCTCAACGACGTCGCCTGCGCCGGCCAGACCGCCAAGGACTTCGCAGCCAACTGCGCGCAGATGGGCAGCGGCTACCAGGCCCAGAACCCCGACAGCATGGTCCCGCTCTATCTGCAAGCCGGCAACGGCGAGCTGCCGCAGACGCTCGCCACGGTCGCCGACGAGATCTTGCAGTACTGCATCCCCGGCTGAACTCGTTTCATCCTCTCTCGAAGGACATGCCCGAACGGACATGTCCTATTTTTCATGTCACCCGTCGGCGACGCCGGCGCTCACGTGAACTTGCCGGTCGCGGGGTCCTTGATCAGGATCCTCGGCGAGTCGGCCAGGTACAGGACCTCGAGCGGCCGGCCCGTCGCGCACGCGTCGACCAGGAATTGGCGGTTGATCCCGCCGACGTACGACGGATACAGCTCCTTGCCGATCGACCCGCCCGGCAGCTGGATCTCGAACAGCACCCGTGCCTTGTGATAGCCCTTGACCAGCGCCGTCACCTGCGTGCCCTCGGCGCGCAGTCGGTCCCATTGCTTCTGCGTCGCGGCCGAGATGCCGACGAAGAACAGGATGCCCATCGCCCCGACCAGCACCGGGGCGAGCACACCCAGCACGCTTCTCAACGGCCCCTCCCCCACCAACAGGCCGGCCGTCCACACCCCGTAGGTCACGACCCCGAGCACGATCAGCCACGTCTTCGTCTTCCGGTCCATTCGCCCGAGTGGACACTCTTCGCCCCGCAGAGGGCAAGCACTTCGTCGCCTCCGCGCAAGCCGCGGCCGCTCGCACCCGCACAGCGGCTCGTCGAGGCAGACGACGAGATCGCGCCGCAGGCGTGGGACCGCTCAGGCAGCTCGACCCGCGGACCGCGCTCCTGAGGTCGCTCGCCCGCGACCCCGGAGCGTCCGAGCCAGTCAGCCCGAACTCTGACCCGAGAGACAGCCGGACGCGGCGTGACCTCGTCGCAGCCGACCCTCGCCGCATCAACTCCGCGAGCGTCGCCGCAGCCAGAGGCCGCCGAGCACCACGAGCCCCAGAAACCCGGGCCCCCGCGCGTGCGCGCTGCAGCCCCCGCCGCCCGACTGCGCCGGCGCGCCGGACTCCTCCGGCGGCGGCGGTGGCGGATAAACCTGTCCTTCAGGCCAGGTCGTGCACAGCTCCGGATTCCACGAGCTCTTGCCCTCGCACACGTACGCCTGCCCCTCGCACGACGCCGCCAGCGTCGACGTCGGATCGACCTCGAGCGGCCCGAGCGCGTCTGCCACGTCGTCGCCGAAGCAGCGCTCGTCGACGAACACCTCGCCGCGCGCCAGATCGATCGACTCGAACTGCAGGCAGCCCGGCGCAACCAGGTTCGTCTTCCACCCGAACCGCGGCGCGTCGTCCGGCCCGAGCAAGCGCCCGGCGAAGTTGCTCGCCACCGTCGCGGGCAGCCCCTCGCGGTCGAGGTCGTACGCGATCTCGAGCCACCCGTGCTCGCGCAGGTGCGTGCAGAAGCCCGGCGAGACCACCAGCGGACCCCCGCCGACCGGACAGGATCCCGGCTGCGACTGCGACCACGGGTACGCGCCGTCGCAGCAGACCAGATCTTCAGGCGCCTCCCGGCGCTCGACCCGATGCTCGCTCGTCACCACCAGCGGCGCCGCCGCGGCCTCGGGCAGCGGCTCGGCCGCGACCGTCACCGCCGACTCCTGCTCGTACGTGATGCAGGCCCCGGGCGGCGCGTAATACTCGGCAGTCGCCCAGGCCGCGGTGTCGACGTGCGTGATCACGGTGTACGTGGCCCCGGCGGTCCACGGCTGCGCCGGCCGCCAGATGAACACAGAAAAACCCTCGAACACCTCGAACGTCCCCGCCACCTCCTCTCCCATCGCGTCGAGCACCTTCATCGTAAAAAACTCGAGCGCCCGCTCGGCCCGCCCGTGGCCTGGCGTGAACGCGAGCACCCCGTCGAGCGCGACCTCCGAGCTCGCCGGCGGCAGGGCCATCGGCAGCGGGTTCCAGCACTCGTCGCCGCAATGCCCCCACGCCGGGCGAGTCGCCGTCCAACCCAGCCCCGCGCTCATCGTCGCCACCACCCACCGCAAGCAAGTCGAGCGTCGCACCTCACCACCTTAGCGCGGGTCGCCCGCCGCGGACAGCCCCCCGCTCTTGCCCCAGCGCGGGGCGCAGCTGCGTCCAGGTGCCCCCCACCGAGCTGCACCTCCCCGTCACCGGGCATCGCGGGAATCGACCGCGCCCCCCGAAGGTATGTCCTTCGAGACATGTACGACCATTCATCGCACCGGCTCCGCTGAGCCCGCCCTGCTCGCCGCGACGGGCGCAGCAAAATAAAAATCTCGAGGCCTGTCCCATCGAACATCCGGTGATCCGGCGAGCGGAGCGCCGCGGCCGGGGGCGGCGCCGAATGAAGATACCATCATTTCGGCGGCGGCAGCGGTCGCCGGAGATGCAGGATCCCCGCTTCATACGACGATTTGATTAATTCAAAACGCCGCGCCTTGAACTCGCCCTATCGGCCTCTAGGCTGGCAATGCGCTCACATTTCCTGACGAGCTGTGGCAACAGCGCCGGGGGCGTGGCGACCGCGAGGAATCTCGGATGGCCCGTCGCATCGACCACGCCCGCTACAGCAAGGCTCGCCGGTACCTCGTGGCGGTCGGGGTCACCGCCTTCGCGGCGGGATCGCGGCTGCTCCTGGCCTACACCGAGCCGCAGCCGCCGATCCTCGTCCTCTTCACCGGCGCGGCGGGCGTCTCCGCGTGGTTCGGCGGGCTCGGCCCTGCGCTCCTCACCATCGCCATCTCGGCCGCCCTCGACTTCTGGTTCTTCGACCCGCACCTCGCGATCGCAGTCCACCGCTGGACCGACCTGCTCGACCTCGGCATCTTCGCCCTCGTCGCCTTCGCCGTCGCCTGGCTGTGTGAATCGCTGCACGCCGCGCGGCGGCTGGTCGAGGACCGCGCGCGCGAGCTGTCGCTGGTGTCGGCCAACGAGCGGGCCTGGAAGGACCGCTACGAGGCCGCGGTGCGGGCCAGCGGGCACATCCTCTACGACTTCGACCGCGCCGGCGGCCAGGCCATGTTCAGCGGCGCCTGTCGGCCGCTCCTCGGCTACGACGCCGAGGAGCTCGGCGGCATCGACTGGAGCGTGCTCGTCCACCCCGACGACCTCCCGCGCTACCGCCTCGCGCGCAGCAGCGGCGACGGCCTCGAGGTCGAGTACCGCGTCCGTCACCGCGGCGGGCGGTGGATCACCCTCCACGACGTCGGCCAGAAGATCCACGACCCCGACGGCCGCGTCGTCCGCGTCGTCGGCTTCCTCAAGGACGTCACCGCCCAGCGGCAGGCCGAGGCGCTGGTGCGGGCCAGCGAGGAGCGCCTGCGCCTCGCCGTCGAGGCCACCGGCCTCGGCGTCACCGCCACGGTGTTCGGCCCGGACGGCGAGGTCCGGTTCGAGTGGACCCGCGAGGCCCGGCGCGCCTTCGGCGTCCCCGACGACGTCGAGCTCACCGTCGCCGAGCTGCTCGCGCGCGTGCACCCGGCCGACGTCGCCGCCGTGCGGGCCGCCGTGCGGGCCTCGCTCGACCCCGCCGGCGACGGCAGCGACAACCTCGAGTTCCGCATCGTCCGCCCCGAGGGCGCGGTGCGCTGGCTCGGCTGTCAGGGCCGCACCGTGTTCGACACCGCCGTCGACCCGCCGAGGCCGCTGCGCAACATCGGCATCGTCCGCGACGTCACCGAGCGCAAGGCCACCGCCGAGCAGCTGGCCGAGAGCTTCGCCCTCATCGACGCTCTGGTCTTCAAGGCGCCGATCGGCATGGCCTTCATCGACCGCGGGTTCCGCTACGTCCGCGTCAACGAGAAGCTGGCCGAGTTCAACGGCGTCCCCGCGGCCGAGCACATCGGTCGGACCGTCGCCCAGATCGTGCCTGACCTGTGGCCGCAGCTCGAGCCGCTCCTGCGCGACGGCCTGGGCGGCGGCCCCGAGCGCGTCAACATCGAGATCGAGGGTCAGACGTCCGCCCAGCCGGGCCGGCGCCACTGGATGCTGAGCCAGTACCCGATCCGCGCCGGCGACAAGCTGCTCGGGGTCGGCATCACCGTCATCGAGACCACCGCGCAGAAGCGCATCGAGGCCTCGCTGCGGGAGGCCGACCACCGCAAGGACACCTTCATCGCCATGCTCGCGCACGAGCTGCGCAACCCGCTGGCGCCGATCCGCAACGCCCTCGCGCTGCTCGGCGTCGCCCGCGACGCGCCCGAGCGGGCCGGCAGCCTCGCCGTCATCGGCCGCCAGGTCGAACAGATGGCCCACCTCCTCGACGACCTGCTCGACGTCTCGCGCATCACTCGCGGCCGCCTCACCTTGCGGCGCGAATCGATCACCCTCGACTCCGTCATGACCCGCGCCGCCGAGACCGCGAGCCCGTGGATCGCCGCGCGGCGGCACAGCTTCGTCGTCGACATCCCGCCCGCGCCGATCGTCCTCGACGCCGACCCGGTGCGGCTGGCCCAGGTGTTCTCCAACCTGTTCACCAACGCCGCCAAGTACACCGAGCCGGGCGGGGCCATCCGCGTCTCGGCCGCGGTCCACGGCGCGCGGGTCCAGGTCCGCGTCGCCGACACCGGCGTCGGCATCGCCGCCGAGCACCTGCCGCGCCTGTTCGAGATGTTCTCGCAGGTCGGTCCGACCGAGACCCGCTCGGAGGGCGGCCTCGGCATCGGCCTCGCGCTCGCCCGCGGCCTCGTCGAGATGCACGGCGGCGAGATCACGGCGCGCAGCCCCGGCCTCGGCCGCGGCAGCGAATTCGTGGTCGACCTGCCGCTCGCCGCCGCCGCGTCCCGACGCCCCCGCGCGCCCTCCGGCCCGGCCCTCGTCGACCCACCCACCGGCCGGCGGATCCTCGTCGCCGACGACAACGTCGACAACGCCGACACCCTCGCCATGCTGCTCGAGGCGCTCGGCAACGACGTCCACACCGTCTACGACGGCGACGCGGCCGTGAGCGCCTGCGCCGAGTTCCGCCCCGACGTCGTCTTCCTCGACATCGGCATGCCGAAGCGCGACGGCTACGAGGTCTGTCGGTGGATCCGCCAGCAGCCGTGGGGCGCCGCGCCGGTGATCATCGCCCAGACCGGCTGGGGTCAGGACGAGGACCGCCGGCGCGCCCGCGCGGCCGGCTTCGATCATCACCTCACCAAGCCGGCCGACCCCGACCGCTTGCTCGCGCTGCTGGCCCGCACCGCTGCCGCGCGCTCCTCGGCCGCGTGATCGGCTGTCCTTCGGGACATATCACCACAGCCGCCTCAGAAGCGGCCGCCGAGCATGAAGGTGCCGCCGTCGAGGAACGGCGTCGGCGCCATGTTGGCGCGCAGGCGGGTCCGGCCGAGCTTGAAGCCGTCGACGTCGGCGACGCGCTGGGCCTTGCCGTCGTTGACGAACATGATGGTGCCGGCGATGCCCATGGCGAGGCCGGCGATCTGGACCAGGCCCGGCAGGGCCATGAACACCTTCGGCGTGATCGCCTCGGTGCGCAGATACGGGATCGTCATGAACGGCCCGATCAGCGGGATCAGCGAGAAGCCGGCCGCGCGCCTGCAGTTGGGCGCGTCGGCGAGGTTGCAGGTGTCGTGAATGATGCCGGCGATCAGCGCGGTGAACAGGTACGACGAGCCGAACATGGTCCAGCCGGCGATCATCAGCCCCTTGCGGCGCTTCGGCGGCGTCGGCGGCGGCGCGTAGACGGGGCCGGCGACCGGGCCCTGCGGTGGCGGCGGGGCGGCGCTCGGATCGGCGTAGGGCTGAGGCGCGGGCGCGCCGGGGTCGGCGTAGGGCTGCGACGCCGCGTCGGCCGGCGCCGCCGCGGGGTCCTGCGCCGCAGCTGACCAGGAGGCCAGGGTCGATCGGACAGGCGCGGCCATGGCCTCGGGACAGACGAGCGACGCGGCGACGACGACGGCGAGCGGGAGGGCGGGGCGATACATTCGGTCTCCTGTGTTCTGCAGCATAGAAGCCGCCTCGGCGCGGCGTAAACGCGAATCGACCTGCGCAGTGCGGGAGGCCCCAGCGTCCTCGCAAAATCGCACTATTCACAATCTCCGCGCGGGTCGCACCTGCACCCTCACGACGATCCGCAGCTCCATGTCCCAAGGGACAGGCTCCTGAATGGTGTTCCGCGGCCGGGGCCGCTGACTCGAGCGACCGACGACATGGAGTGCGCAGATCCGAAGACGCCCCGGCGCGCCCTCGCACGAGCCCCTGGAGCCCAGCGCAAAGCGCGCGCGAACTCTCGCGGGGTCCCGCGCCAGCGCCCGTAAATCGTCGAACTCGCGGTTTTGGCCGCTCGCGATTGGGGGCTGTGCGCCAGCGGGCAGAGGCGTAGCATCATGCGATGCGCGTCCCGATCTCGCCGGCTTTCGCTCTGATCTTGGTGTTCTTGCTCGGCTGTAAGGACGACGGCGGGGGCACCAGCGGGCTCACGTCCGTCTCGACGGAGACCGCGACCTCGACGTCGACCGGCGGCGGCTCGGGGACCGATCCCACCACCGGCGGCGGCACGACGACGGGCAGCACGAGCGAGCCGACTGATACGAGTTCTAGCGGTTCGAGCTCCGAGATCTCCTCCAGCACGTCGGCTTCGACCACCGAGGACAGCGGCTCGACGACCGCCGATCCGAACTGCCCGCCGGTCAAGGGCGAGTACAACGATTGCACCGACGAGCAGGGCGACATCGACAACAAGGCCTGCAAATGGATGGGCGACGGAGAGAACGGCTTCATCACCTGCCTGAACGCCGCGGGCATGACGGGCGCCTCGACCTGCTCGCTCGTCGGCTGCGAGCTCGACTGCCACTGCTTCACCGCCCCGGCCACCGGGACCGCCACGAGCGTGTGCCGGCCGAACGCCACCGACAAGGGCGACAGCGCCTGCGTCCTCGACTGTTCGGACGGCGCGACCTGTCCCGACGGCATGGTCTGCGACAACGACACCTGCTTCTGGCCCGCCCCGTGATCGCCGTGCCTCGCTCGCCGCTGCTGCTCGCGCTCGTCCTCGGCTGCGCCCACCTGATCCCGCCGGCCGCGCCGAAGGAGAACGGCATCCCGGTCGTCGACCCGACCGAGAAGCCGCTGCCGGAGCCCGTGCGGGTCGCCTCCGCCCGCGCCCACGGCGGCTGCGACACCGGGGCCCAGTGCGTCGAGCACCTCGACCCGAACCATTCGGTCGAGGACGGCCGTCGCACCTGCGAGACCGACGGCGCCCGCTGGCTCACCGGCGCCTGCCCCCACCGCGGGGCCCACAGCGCCTGCATCACCCAGCACTTCCTGGTGTTCGAGTTCGGCAAGCCCCGCGCCGAAGAATTCGGCAACCCCCTCCACCGCGACCTCGCCGCGGCCCGCGAGGCCTGCCTGACCCAGGGCGGCGAGTTCTACGAGTTCGCGCCCTGACCGAAAACGACATGTCCGAACGGACATGTTTATGAATGATCGCACGGGTATGTCTCAATAGACACACCCCATCTCCGCGGCGAAGCCCGGCGACGCCTCGCCCGACCTGTCCCTCGCGCCATGTACCCTCAATATCGACAGCCGACCCGCTCGTCCTCGTGAACCACGAGCCCGCGCGGTGAAGAGCGCGTGGTCCTCCTCGCGACGCGACACCGCGAGATCACATGCAGTAGTTTTTAAAAAAACATTGCCCAAGGAACATGGCGAAAAGGCCATGCCCTCGCGGGCTCCGCCGGCGCGTGCGCGGTCCTGCTTGACGCGCGGCGGCGCTCATTGTACACCACTGAACGGAAGATCAGCCATGCACGACAGCGACAACGCCGATCCCGTCTCTCCTGCGCTCCTCGACCTCCTGGCCGTGTTCGAGGGGCCGCTCGCCGAAGTCCAATTCCCGGGGGTCGACCTGGGCATTCTCCGGAGCCAGGTCGACCAGGTGCGCGGTCACGCGCTCGAGCTCGACCAGCTGCGGGCCCAGCTCGACGCCCTGCACAACCAGCTCAGCGAGGCGCGGCTGCGGCTGCTCCGCACCGCCGAGCAGGGCCTGGCCTACGCCCGGGTGTTCGCCGCCGAGGATCCCGAGCTCGAGGCCCGGCTGGCCGACATCCACCTCGGCGGCAAGGCCGAGCCGCGGCGGCGCAAGCTCGAGGTGGCGGCCGCCGATTCCGGCAACAGCGAGCCGCTGCGCCTCCCGCCCCGACGCGGTCGCAAGCCGCGCGTCGCCGAGGAAGCCCCGACCGGCTCGTGATGGTCGCGGCGATCGGCGGGATGGTAGAACCCCGCCCGTGACCTACGCCGAGCTGCGCGCCGCACTCCGCCACGAGCACCTCCCGCTCGCCTACTGCGACCTCGACCTCCTGGCCGCCAACGCCCGCAGCCTGGTCGAACGCGCCGGCAGCCTGCCGATCCGCCTCGCCTCCAAGTCGCTCCGCTGCCGCGACATCCTCCGCCGCGTGCAGGCGATGAGCCCCGTCTTCCAGGGCATCCTCTGCTACAGCGCCGCCGAGGCCGCCCACCTCGCCGCCGACTCGTTTAAAGATCTGGTCGTCGCCTACCCCACGGTCGACCGCCACGACCTCGACCTCGTCTGCACCGCGATCGCCGGCGGCGCCGAGATCTGCCTGATGGTCGACGACCCGCTGCAGCTGCCCTTCCTGTCCGAGGCGGCCACCCGGGCCGACGTCACCCTGCCGGTGGCGATCGACCTCGACATGTCCTCGACCCTGCCGGGCATCCACTTCGGCGTGCGCCGCTCACCGATCACGGGGGTCGACGCCGCGGTCGTCCTCGCCGACACCATCGCCGGCACCCCGCACCTCCGCCTCGACGGCCTCATGGGCTACGAGGCCCAGCTGGCCGGCCTGCAGGACCTCGTGCCCGGCCAGCGGCTCAAGAGCGCGGCAGTCCGGGCGCTCAAGCGCCGCTCGCAACCGGAGGTGTTCGCCCGCCGGGCCGCGGTCGTCGCCGCCATCAAGTCCCGCGGCCACGAGCTGCGCTTCGTCAACGGCGGCGGCACCGGCAGCCTCGAGGCGACCCGCACCGACGCCTCGGTCACCGAGCTCGCGGCCGGCTCCGGCCTTTACGGCCCGACCCTGTTCGACGGCTACGACAGCTTTCGGCCGCAACCGGCCGCCGGCTTCGCCCTGCCGATCGTGCGGCGGCCGACTCCGGCCATTTACACCTGTTTCGGCGGCGGCTACATCGCCTCCGGCAGCCCCGGCCGCGATCGGCAACCGACCCCTACCTTGCCGGCCGGCGCCACCCTCCTGGCCAACGAGGGCTGCGGCGAGGTCCAGACCCCCGTCAATTACTCGGGTCCGGAGATCCTCGCCCTCGGGGACCCGATCTTCTTCCGCCACGCCAAGGCCGGCGAGCTGTGCGAACATTTTAAAGAGCTCGTGCTGCTGGCCGGCGCCGCGGTCGTCGGCCGCGTCCCCACCTACCGCGGCGACGGCCAGAGCTTCGTCTGACCGCCTCGCGGGCCCTCCTGCGTCCTCCCCCACGAGGACTGTCGCATCGACCCTCGCCGCAATACGCGGGTCCGCGGCGCGCCCCTTCGACCGGCGAAACTCCCGCGTAACGGCGTAGTTCGTCGCGGTTTCGTCCGCGCCCGTCCGCGACTTCGTCCGCGCCCGCCTGCCTGGTACCATCCCGGCGATGTTCGCGCGCAAGACTTGGTCCAATTGGTCGGGCGGCGTCACCTGTCGTCCGGGACAGTTCGTGGTCCCGAGCACCCTCGACGCCCTGAGCGACCTGGTCCGAGAGACAGCCAGCGCCAACGGCAAGCTGCGGGTCGTCGGTGCCGGCCACTCCTTCACCCCGGTCGTCGCCACCGAGCACACCCTCGTCTCGCTGGCGCGGCTCAGCGGCCTCGCCGAGGTCGACCGCGAGGCCGGGGCCGCCACCGTGCTCGCCGGCACCAGCATCCGCGACCTCGGTGGTTTGCTCGCCAAACACGGCCTCGCGCTCGAGAACCAGGGCGACATCGACAGCCAGGCGCTCGCCGGCGCAGTCAGCACCGGCACTCACGGCACCGGCATCGCCTTCGGCAGCATCAGCACCCAGGTCCGCGCCCTCACTCTGGTGCTCGCGACCGGCGAGCTGCTGTCGTGCTCGCCGACGCAGGAGCCGGAAATCTTCAAAGCCGCCCAGGTCTCGCTCGGCAGCCTCGGGGTGCTGGGGCGGATCCGCCTGCAATGCGTGCCGAGCTACGTGCTCCGCGACGTCCGCAGGAACGTCGACCTCAATCAATGCCTGGCCGACTTCGAGGACAGCTGCCGGCGCCACCGTCACTTCGAGTTCTGGTGGTTCCCCTACAGCGACCGCGCCGCCACCAAGGCGCTCGACATCGTCGCCACCCCGCGCCCGCGCTCCGCGGTCAAGCGCGTCCTCGCCGACAAGATGCTCGAGACCGGCGTGTTCTGGGCCGCCTCCGAGGCCGTGCGCCTGTTCCCCGGCCTCTCGCGTCCGGTCGCCCGCTTCGCCTCCCGAGCGATCTCCGAGGCCGACTACGCCGACCACAGCCACCGCGTCTTCCCCAGCCCTCGCGACGTCCGCTTCAACGAGATGGAGTACGCCGTCCCGGTCGAGCGCGGCCCCGACTGCCTGCGCGAGCTCAAGGCCTACATCGAGCGCGACTGCGTCCGCGTCCACTTCCCCATCGAGTACCGCGTCGTCGCCGGCGACGACATCTGGCTGAGCCCGTTCTACCGCCGCGACAGCGCGGTGATCTCCGTCCACATGTACGCCGGCATGCCGTACGCCGACTACTTCGCCGGCTGCGAGGCGATCTTCCGCAACCACCGCGGCCGTCCGCACTGGGGCAAGATCCACACCCTCTCGGCGCATGAACTTCAGGACATGTACCCCGAGTGGCACCGCTTCCAGGCCGTCCGCCGCCGCCTCGACCCGCGCGGCCTGTTCATGAACGACCACCTGGCGAAGCTCTTCGGGACATGAACTCGAGCGCATGTCCGTGGAGACATGCCGCCCGCCGCTCCTTCACCCGCCCGCCTTCGCCGGGAACGGCACCGCCCACACCCCTTCCTCGGGCGCGTCGGCGCGGACGTAATACACCGTCTGCTCGCCCGCCATCGTCGACACGATCACGTCGTCGACGACGATCGTCGTCGTGTCGGTCGCGGGATCGATGACGGCGGGCTGGTAAGGCTGGTACTGGGGCCCGTAGAGCTGCGCGAAGGAGGTCAGGTACCGGCCATCGGCGAGCTCGCGATAGGCGTCGCCCAGCCGGGCGATCTTCAGTGTGGTCTCCCCGGTCGCGCGATCGACCTCCCACAGCTGAAGCTCCTCCGACCACGGGTTCTGGATCGTATACTCGATCGTGCTGCCGGCCCGCCGCAGCAGGAGAAACCGTCGGGTTCGCCCTCGAACCACACGACCACGTCGCCGGTGCCAGGGTCCCACACCGCCTCGCGCGGCGCATCCTTCGTGCCGAGCCGCAGCTGATACTCCCCGGCAATCCCCCGCCTCGCGGCCCAGTGCTCGGGCACCTCGACCTCGGCCGCGGTCGAGGTGTCGTAGACGCGGATCAGGACGTCCTCGGGCGTTCGCAGGCCGACGAATCGATCGTCCTCGGTCCATACCCAGTCACCGACCTGCTGCACCGACGTCTGTCCGACCACCCACGCCGCGAATTCGTTGTCGGTCAGGTGCACCTCCGCGCCGGACTCGACCTCGCGCAGATACGTCGCTTCCACGCCTGCGTCGCCGATCCGCTGCCAGACGAGATAGCCCTGGCCCGGCGACAGCTCGTACGTGCGCACGTCCTCGGCGAGCGTCTCGTCCGCGCCGGTCGCCAGGTCGTATCGACGCAGCCGTCCGTCGTCGCGCAGGATCATGATCGCGTGGAGGCCGTCCCCGTCGCGCAGCAGATCGAACTTGATCACCCGATCGTCGACCTGCACGACCTCCTGTCGCGCGGCGTCGTAGACCTGAAGGACCTCCCGACTCCCGCCGACGCCTGCAGCATCGGCGGTCGTCCCCGGCTCGCCGTCGCTGGCCAGGACGAACCCGCGCGAGAACGAATGAACCCGCGCCTCGTGCGGGATCGAGGCGACCGGCGTCGGCGGATCGATCTCGGCGGTCTCCGGGCGATCGAGCAAATAGAGGACGCCCTCCGCCCAGTGGATGCCGTAGACCGTCTCGAGGTCGCCGTCGATCGTGATCGCCAGCCCGTCGAGCTCGAGCTCCGGCGGATGGAGGGGCGAGACGGGCCCTCCGCACAGGCCCGTGTACGTGAACAAGAGCCTGCCAGACACGGCCCACGTCACGAAGAGGCGCCCGGACACCTCGCTGACCCCCAGCCCCGGCCACGGGTGCTCCAACCCCGACCCCTCCGCGTGCTGCTCGGTGATGAACGTGGGCCCGTCGATCTCGCACTGCTCGTCGACCTCCCCGCCGACCTCCTCGGCTCCGCACGCGAACGACAGCGCGAACACGAGGGCGCAGCGGAGCTCGCGAGGCATGCGTCCATGATGGCACGACTTCCTCGGCAGCGCAGGGCGCCCGCACCTGCTCTCGCCCTCGGCGAATCACATGACCTTTAAAACATGCCTTTAAAGCCAGCCGATCGCGCTGTCCGCCACCACCCCGGCGGCTCTCCGCTCCCTCGCGCACCTTGTCGTACGCGTCCGCGCCCATACCGGGCCGCCGGGCCGCCTTGATCTCCCGCCCGCGCCCGGCGACCATGTTCGGGTGAAGCTCGTCTGGTCGCTCATCGCCGGCCTCGGCGGCTTGTTCTTCGCCATCGGCCTCGCGCTCCTCGCCGTCGACCTGGAGTTCTTCGCCGACGCGCGGCGGACCGAGGGCGAGGTCGTCCACCTCCGCCGCAACAACAAGGGCAGCGGCGCGCCCGACGTCGCCTACACCGACCACCTCGGCCGCGACCACCTTTATCGCTCCAACATCTTCTCGACGCCCTCGTACCGGATCGGCGAGCGCGTCACCGTCGCCTTCGACCCCGACGAGCCCGAGGACGCGGTCATCGACAGCCCCACCAATCGCTGGCTGCTGCCCGGCATCTTCGGCGGCATCGGCTTCGTCCAGCTCTGCATCGGCTCGTTCGCCCTGCTGCGCCGCGCCCGGCGCAAGCGCGAGATCTCCTGGCTCCTGCGCGAGGGTCAGCGCCTCGACGCCACGATCACCGCCGTCACCCAGGACACCTCCATTCGAATCAATCGCAAGAGTCCGTGGGTCATCCATTGCGAGGCCACCTTGCCCGGCGAAGCGAGCGCGCGCACCTTCGTCAGCCGTCGCTTCTGGTACGACCCCGGCCCGCTCCTGCGAGGCCCGACCTTGACCGTCTGCTACGACCCCCGCGACCCCTCGCGCCACGTCCTCGACACCGGTGACCTCGTTCCGGGCCGCGCCTTCCAGGGCACCACTTCCTGATCGACGCTCCCCGACGCGATGGCGACTGCGACCCCGTCGAGAGCGGACCCGCCGCACCTCGACCTCAGCGGCGCGGCCGCTCCTCGATCGCGGGTCCTGTCCGTGTCGTGGACATCGTTCTCGATCGCGCCTGTGCGTCCGTTCGCCGCACCCGCGGCTTCGTGCCGCCGCCGCGTTGACGCGCCCGCCCGTGCGGCGCACCCTCCGGTCGTGTCGACGCGCAGCGCGCTCCCCCCCGGCTCCCGGCGAACCCTCTTACAGACGTATCGATACACCCGCGACCCGTACGAGTTCTTCTCAAAGATGGTCGAGGAATACGGCGACCCGTTCACTGCCCACGTCGTCAACGGCAGCGTCGTCATCACCGGCAGCCCTGCGGGCGCGCAGCAGGTCTTCTCCGCCGACCCCGACACCTTCGCCCCGTTCGCGCCTCAGGTCGCGCGCCCGGTGCTCGGCGATGCCTCGCTCCTGCTGCTCTCGGGCGAGCGCCACCGCAAGGAGCGCAAGCTGCTCATGCCCGCCTTCCACGGCGAACGCGTGCGCGCCTACGGCGAGACGATCTGCGGGGCCGCCCACGCCGCCGCCTCGACATGGCCCAAGGGACAGGCGTTCGTCTTCCAGGACAGCTCGCAGTGGATCTCCCTCGAGGTCATCATCCGCGCGGTGTTCGGGGTCGCCGACCCGGCCCGCGTCGAGGATGTCCGCCAGGCCATCCTCGAGTTCGTCGCCGCGGCCGTCCCGAGCTTCATGTTCTTCCCGTTCCTGCAGCGCGACTTCTTCGGCGTCGGCCCGTGGGCCCGGTTTCAGCGCGCGCGCCAGCGGTTCGGCTTCCTCATCGCCGCCGAGCTGGCCGCGCGGCGCAGCCGGCCCGACGAGCTCGGCGACGACATCCTCAGCCGCATGCTCGCCGCCCGGCACGACGACGGCAGCGGCCTGAGCGACTCGGAGATCCACGACGAGCTGCTCACCCTCCTGTTCGCCGGCCATGAGACCACCGGCATCGCCCTCGCCTGGTCGATCTACTGGCTCCTGCGTCACCCCGACCGCCTGGAGAAGCTGCTCGCAGAGCTCGACGCCGCCGGCGAGCGCCCCGAGCCCGAGGCCCTCGCCCGCTTGCCGTACCTCGAGGCCGTCGTTCACGAGACCCTGCGCCTCTACCCCATCGCCCCCGACGCCCCCCGCATGCTCGCGCGCCCGCTCGAGCTCGCCGGTTACACCCTGCCCGCCGGCGCCGGCGTGGCCGTCGCGACCGCGCTCCTGCACGTCCGCCCGGACATCTACCCCGAGCCCCACGCCTTCCGCCCCGAGCGCTTCGTCGGCCGCAAGTACAGCCCCTTCGAATACACCCCGTTCGGCGGCGGCCACCGTCGCTGCCTCGGCGCCGCCTTCGCCACCTACGAGATGAAGCTCGTCCTGGCCACGTTGCTCAGGCACTACCGCCTGAAGCTGTCCGAGCCGCGAGAGGTCAAGCCCGGCCGCCGCAACGTCGTCCTCGGCCCCGCCACCGGCGTCCGCGTCACCTTCCTCGGCCCGCGCCGCGCCGGCGACCTGGCCGCCTGACGACAATCACGGCGCTTGCTGTCGCGCCGCGATTGTCATGACCGTCACGGCGCGCCGACCGCGATCGCCGGTCGGTCGTCGCTCCACCCCGGCGCCCCGGCGATCTGCCAGCGGACGAGCAGCTTCTCCGCGCGATAGCCCTGCGGCGTCGTCGTCACGCTGCGGACGAGGCCGATCCCGCGGACATAATAATTGTCCTCGGTCTGCACGTGCTGGGCCGGCGGGACCTCCACTCCGGTCTTCATCGTCGTGATCATGCGGTTGTGCGTCTCGCAGCGGACGTGGACCGCCGACTGCCCGCGATACGAATCGTGGCCGACCACCGAGCAGCGGCCGAACACCGACATCGAGGACATCGGCGTGTCGAGCTCCTGCCGCCAGTCCCAGCGCATCCCCGGCGACAGCTCGCGCGGCAGGTACACGCCCTCGGCCACGCGCGTCGTCACCTCGCCGACCGCGCTCGTCATCGAACCCAGCTCCGGCGTCACCCCGAGCGCAGAGATCACCAGGTCGCGCTCGCTGGCGCTGCCGAAGGTCTCGCTGCGCACCCGCGCCACCCATCGGTCCCCGCGCTGCTCCGCCGCCACGATCCGGTCGATCGACTGCGTCGCCGGCACCGACCCCGCCGGCTGCGACTGCGGCAGCGCGTAGACCCACTCGTCACCCACGCTCGCCGGCGCGTACGGGTGCCCCGCGGCCGTCGTCGCCTGCGGATCGCAGCCGACGAACACCAGCGCGCCCGTCACGATCAGCTGCCAGCCCAGGGTCGCCTCGATCTCCGTCGTCGTGCTGCGGCGCTGGGCCATGCCGCATGGTCCCCGGCCCGTGTCCACGCCGCAAGGAGGTCCCGCCTGCGGGCGCATCCGCGAGCTCCCCTCGCCCGCGCCGGTCACGACCCCCGCAGCTCCGATCGGGCACGACGGAGATCGCCTCGCTCTCGCGCGCGCGCGATCCGGGACGCTCACAAGCTCCGATCGGACACGACGGAGATCGCCTCGCTCCTGCAATCGCGTGAACAATCGGGCCCGATGGAGCTCATCGCGCGCTCACGGGCTCTCGCATCCGCCAGGGCCCGACCGGGAGATCGCCACATTCCTGGACTCGCGCGAATCGACAAAAATGCCATCACTCGCGAGGCGGAAGAGATCCCCTGCGCTCTCGAGCTCTCCTCGCTGTGACAATCCCGCGAATCGGCCAATGCGATCGCAATCGATCGATAAGAAAAATTAAACGACAAGTGCGGGCGGCCGTACGAGGCGGCCGCCCGCGAGTCGCGGGCGAGGGCCCGCGACTCGGAACTCGGGTCAATGATCCTGTTCGCCCTCGTCGCGGCCGCTGGGGGACATCGGCTCGCTGCGGGGCATCTCGGACCTGTTCTCGGGGGCGGCCGACGAGGTCGACGCCTCGCGGTCTTCGACGGGGGTGTTCGGCTCGTCCGACATGCCCGTCATGCCCTGGGCGCTGCGCTGGGAGCGGTTGCGGTCGCGGCTGCTCGCGCTCGCATGGGCGGCGCGGTTGCTGTGCGACGCGTGGCCGCCCTTTGCCCCGATCTCCGCCATGTGCTCGCGGTTCTGGCTGACCACCTCACCGCCCTTGCGGCCGGCGGCACGCGCCTCTTCCGAGTCGAACTCGTGGGCCGTGCCCTTCTCGTGCGCAGCCCGGCCGCCCTTCCGCGCGATCTCCCGCTGCTTCTCCGCCTCCATCCCCGCGAAACCGCGGCCCCCGCGGCGTTCCCCTGTATTACCGGTGCTGTTCGGCATTGCTGGTACCTCTGTCGCGGACTGAAATCCGCGCCGTGATGGGTTCTTTGAATGGATGTCCTCGAGGCCAGAGCGCAGACAGCGCTGCCCAAGGACGTTTCGTGGGAACCATGGTCGACTGCGTCACCTCGGCAAGGCGGAGCTCGGCGCGCCTGGGGGGTAGCCGCCCCCAATTCGTTTGGCGATCCCGCCGCCGGGGCCGCTGGGACGGGTGCCGCGCCGCTGAGGCCGCTGGGGGCCTCCGGGATACCCTGAGTCACATGCGCCTGCGACGACCGCAATTTTCACTCAGCGCAGCGCGCGATAGTGCGCGCTGGCCGCGATGGCGTTGACACCGCACTCTGCCGGGGGGACGCTGGGGTCACGATGACCCGCAATTTCCTCGTCTTCGCCGTCACCGCGTGCCTCGCCGGATTGGTCGGATTCGCCTGCAAGAGCGGCGGCGGAGGTGGTTCACAGGCGCCCGGGACGGTCACCGCGATCGAAGGTCCGTCGTCGTGTCCGCGGTCGGTGCCGACGCGGGGCGCCTCCTGTCCGCGGGGCGAGTCCGAGTTTTGCGTCTACCGCACCACCGGCGGCGATTTCGCGTGCGTGTGCGGCGGCGGCAAGTGGGGTTGCGGCTCCAAATAGAGAGATACGGCGATCTGCGAACGGCTCGCCGCGCCTGCGTCGGCCGAGGGGGTTCGTCGCGCCCGCCCCGCTGGCTCGCCGGCGCGCGCCTGCGATACCCTCCGACGATGCTTCCTTATCTCGTTCGCGCCCGCTGGACCGCGTTCACTCTGCTCTTCGCCTGCAGCTTCGACGGCAGCGGCCTGGTGAGCGTGGGGCCGCCGAGCTCGAACAGCAGCACGACCGGCGACTCGACCACCTCGACGGGCCCCGGGACGACCGTCGCGCCGACGACCGTCGAGTCGGAGGGCAGCGACAGCGACGGCGCGACGATGAGCACCACCCAGCCGGTCGACCCGACGGAGGACCCGACGACGACCACGACCACGACCGGCACCACCACCACGACGAGCACCACCGACCCGGACACGACGACGACCTCGACGGGTCCCGACACCACCACCTCGACCAGCACCACCAGCACCGATACCAGCACCTCGACCGGCCCCGACACCACCACCGGGCCGATGTGCATGGACACCGGCACCGAGCCGAACGAGAGCGAGGGCGAATCGGTCGACCTCGGCGATCAGCACTGCAAGGCCCAGCCGAAGAGCTTCGAGGGCGTCCTCGACGGCGACGCCGACGTCGACTGGTTCCGCTTCTTCGGCGACTTCAGCGGCAACCAGTGCAACGACGACCCGATCGCCAAGATCGTCGTCACCGCCGACGGCCCGCTCGAGGTGTGCATGTACGCCGACTGTGACATCTCCGGTGAAACCGACTTCGACTGCCCCAACGGCACCTCGATGGCCGACTCGCCCGACGGCCGCGATGGCTGCTGCGGCACCGGCAGCATGCAGTACGAGGTCAATTGCGTGTCCGGCCCCGACGAGAGCGCGGCGATCTACGTCCGCCTGCAAAAGGCCCCCGTCGACGCCTGTCTCGAATACAAGGTCGACTACAGCTATTTCAGCCCGTGACGCCTGGCGCCCCCGCCCGAGCGCGCAGGCGCGTGTGCTTCGCGGCTGAGACCGCTGCGGTAGCCTCGGGCCGATGCCGCGTCCGCACCTCCGCCGTCTCGCCGCACTCGCGTTCTTCCTCCTCGCGTGCAGCTACGACGGCAGCGGCCTCGTGAGCGTCGGGGAGCCGCCGTCAACCACGACCTCCACCGGCACGACCACCGGCGAGCCCGCGCTCACCACCACCGACGCGCCGCTCACCACCACCGGCGGGCCCGACCTCTCGACGACAGGCACCACCGCGCCCGTCGATCCGACCACCGACGCGACGACGACGACCACCACGTCCTCGACGTCCACCACCGGCGAGACCTCGACCACCACCGGCGACGAGACCACCGGTCCGCCGCCGCCGCTGCTGATCGACGACGGCCTGTTGGTCCGCTACTTCCTCGACGAGGCGGCAAGCGGCCAGAGCCCCACCCACGCCCTCGACGCGGCGCCCGACCCGCTCGACCTGCCGCTCGTCTACGACGGCATGGGCGGCATGAACCCGGTGTACGTCGAGGAGGCCGGCCACCGCGGCCTGCGCTGGCCGATGCCGGGGCTCGACGGCCGGGCCACGATCGCAGCCGCCGACACCAAGCTCCAGTCCGGCCTGCAGAACCGCACCGCCGCCACCATCGAGATCGTCGTCGAGGTCGACGCGGTCACCGACCTCGGCTCGCGCCTGACGCACATCGGCCGCGGCATCGAACCCGGCCACTTCACCCTGCGCTCGAGCAAGATCGATCGCCTCGAGTTCTACTGGAAGGGCGACGTCCTCGCCGGCGTGTGGCCGGTCGACTGGAACGGGCTCGGCCGCGCCGTCGTCCACGTCGTCGTCGACACCGGCCAGCCCGAGCCGATCCACCGCATCCGCCTCTATATCGACGGCGTGGTGGTCGCCGACGGCACGGACATCGCGCTCGTCCCTCCCAACCAGAACGAGGCGATCGCGATCCCCACCGACCCCAACATCCCCCTGCATTTTACCCTGGGCAACCGCGGGGTCGACGTCGACCGCTCGTTCCAGGGCACCCTCTATTACGCGGCGATCTACGCCGCCGCCCTGTCGGAGACCCAGCTCGCGGCGAACGCCGACATCCTCGCCGGCCTCGACGACGCGCCGTAAATCCGTGAGCGAGAGCGCTTCGGGCCAGGCCGCATGAACCTGTCCCCAGGGACATCCTCCCTACGACCGCGCTCTGTCGCTCGCATCGCGCCCGGCGATCGCGGGGTCGAAGCAACACCGGCGGTCCTCGACGGCGCGCCGTGACCTCCCAGGTCGGATGAACCTGGCCCCAGAGACATCTCCCGTGCGGCCGGCTCTGTCGCTCGCATCGTACCCGGCGATCGCGGGGTCGAAGCAACCACGCCGGTCCTCGACGGCGCGCTGTGACCACCCGGGTATAGAACCAAAGGACATGTCGCATCGACCATGTCTATGGACACATG
Organism: Nannocystis punicea; assembly: GCF_026965555.1. Lineage (GTDB taxonomy): Bacteria > Myxococcota_A > Polyangia > Nannocystales > Nannocystaceae > Nannocystis > Nannocystis punicea. Next base: position 11,482,864 of record NZ_CP114040.1, read on the forward strand.
GGCCGCTCAGCCCCGACCTGGCCGGCTCTGCCGCTCCCGACGACCGCCGCGGAGGCCGGGTCGGGGCCGCCGAGCGCTGCGGCTCCGTGCGACGTCATGCCGCGAGCCGAGCGCTGTTCGCCGTCATTCCGCGCCGGGGGCGGTTGCCGCGACGCGCATCGACGCGGCCGCGCCGGGTCAGCCGCGCGGGCGGGCCGGCAGGTACTGCGGCGGCCAGGTCACGCCGGGCCCGCGGTAGTTCTGCTCGGCGGCCGCGCGCAGCGTGAAGTGCGGGTCGAGCAGGTGCGGCCGGGCCAGCGCGCACAGGTCGGCGCGGCCCGAGGCGATGATGGTGTTGACCTGATCCCAGTCCTGGATCGCGCCGACCGCCATGGTCGTCACCCCGGCCTCGTGGCGGATCCGGTCGCTCAGGTGGGTCTGGAACATGCGGCCGTAGATCTCCGGCCGCGACTCCGGCGTCGTCTGCCCGGCCGAGACATCGACCAGGTCGCAGCCGTGGGCCTTGAGGAGGCGCGCGATCTCGACTGCGTCCTCCTCGTCGAGGCCGTCGGGGATCCAGTCGGTCGCGGAGATCCGCACCGACACCGGCTTGTGCGCCGGCACCTCCGCGCGCACCGCGTCGAGCACCTGCAGCGGGAAGCGCATGCGATTTTGCAGCGAGCCCCCGTACTCGTCGCTGCGCACATTGGTCAGCGGCGAGATGAACGACGCCAGCAGGTAGCCGTGGGCCATGTGGACCTCGACCAGATCGAAACCTGCCTCTTCGGCCAGCTTGGCCGCGCGCCGGAATTGCTCGACCACCGCCGCCATGTCCGCCGGCGTCATCGGCTTCGGCGCCGCGAAGCCGGGCGCGTAGGGCACGGCCGACGGTCCGAGCAATTCCCAGCCCTCGGCCAGCCCGCTGTCTGCGCCCTCCCACGGGTGCGCGGCCGAGCCCTTGCGGCCGGCGTGGCCGAGCTGCACTCCGATCTTCGCCGTGGAATGCGAATGCACGAAGTCGACCACCCGGCGCCACGCGGCCGCGTGGGCCTCCGACCACAGACCAGTGCAGCCGCGGGAGATCCGCCCCTCCGGGGCCACATCGGTCATTTCGGTCATCACCAGGCCCGCGCCGCCGACGGCGCAGCCGCCCAGGTGCACCAGGTGCCATTCGTTGGGCAGCCCGTCCTCCGCCGAATACTGGCACATCGGCGACACCACCACCCGGTTCTGCAGCGTCAGCTCGCGCAGGCGCAGCGGCGTGAACATCGGCGGCGGCGCCGGCTCGTGCGATTCGCAGCCGTTCTCGCCGGCGAACCAGCGGTCGAGGCTGCCGACGTAGTCGCGGTCGCGGACGCGCAGGTTCTCGTAGGTCACCCGCTTGGAGCGGGTCATCATGCTGAGGACGAACTGCTGCGGCGGCAGGTCCTTGTAGCGGCGGACCTCCTCGAACCACGTCTGGCTGACCTTGGCGGCGCGCTGCAGCTTGGCGACCTCGAGCCAGCGGGCCTCGTGGTAGGCGGCCAGGGCCGCGGGGACCGTCGGCTCGCGGAGCAGCGCCTCGCACAGGGCGATCGAGTCCTCCATCGCCAGCTTGGTGCCGGAGCCGATCGAGAAGTGGGCGGTGTGGGCGGCGTCGCCGATGAGCACCACGTTGCCGGACCACCAGCGGGCGCACTTGACCTCGCGGAACGACAGCCAGCTCGACTTGTTGCTCATCAGGCGGTGGCCCGCCAGCTCCTCGGCGAACAGGCGCTCGCAGTAGGCCACGCTCTCGTCGGTGCTCATCGCGTCGAGCCCGGCGCGGCGCCACGTCTCGGCGTCGGTCTCGACGATGAACGTGCTGGTGTCGCGGTCGAACGGGTAGGCGTGGACGACGAACAGCCCGTGCTCGTCCTCGCGGACGTAGAACGTGAACGCCGACAGCCGCTTGGTCGTGCCGAGCCAGATGTACTTCGCCTTGCCCTCGGCGATCGTCGGCGCGAACACCTCGCCCAGCTGCGTCCGGACCTTGCTGTTGATCCCGTCGGCCGCCACCACCAGGTCGGCGCCCGCGACCGCCGGCGAGCTCAGCCCCTCGTGCTCCGTCTCGAACTCGATCCGCACTCCCAGCGCCAGCGCCCGGTCTTGCAAGATCTCGAGCAGGCGCACCCGCGCGATCCCGCAGAACCCGTGGCCGCCGGAACGAATCACCTGTCCCTTGATACAGGTGTCGATATCGTCCCAGTGAATGAACGCCTCGGTGATCGCCGCGTACGTCTCCGGGTCGGCGCGGCGGAAGTTGCCGAGAGTGCCGTCGGAGAACACCACGCCCCAGCCGAACGTGTCTCTGCGCCGGTTGCGCTCGACGACCACGACCTCGCAGTCGGGCCGCGCTTTCTTCATGAGCACGCTGAAATACAGGCCAGCAGGGCCGCCGCCGAGGACCGCGATCTTCACCGCGCAATGCTAACCCGCCGCTCGACGGCCGCCCAAGTGAGAAGCCTCGCGGTGGTGCGAGCGATCGTCTTCGGGCTCGCGCCGAATGGGGGGCCGCCGTGTATGCTCACGCGGCATGTCAGCAACGACCGGCCCGCGCGACGGCCTCCTGCTGGTCGCCGCGTTCGCCTCGGGCGCGGCGGCCCTCGCCTACGAGATGCTGTGGACGCGCATGTTGGCGCTGTCTCTCGGCAGCGAGACCGTCGGCGTGCTCGCGGCCCTGGCCGGCTACTTCGCCGGATTGGCCCTCGGGGCCGCGCTGCTGCACGATCGCACCCACCAGGCCCGCGACCCCGTGCGCCTGTTCGTCGCGCTCGAGCTGGTCGCCGCCGGCTTCGCGATCGTCTCGCCGCACCTCTTGCAGCTGCTCGCCCGCGTGTTGCCGGCCTGGCTCGGCCCGGTCGCCGCGGCCGGTGACGTCACCGCCCTGGCCGCCTCGACCGCCGTCGCCGCCGCCGTCCTCGCTCTCGGCGCTGCCCCGCTCGGCGCCTCGCTCGCCGCCCTCGTGGAGGCCCGCCGCCGCACCTGTCCTTCGGACCAGGACGGCCGCGGCCTGGGGCGGATCTACGGCGCCAACACCGTCGGCGCTGCCCTCGCCGCCGTCGTCAGCATCCACCTGGTGTTCCCCGCCCTCGGCTACGGCCTCGGCGCCGCCCTCGCCGCCCTCGCCGGAGCCGGCGCCGCCCTGGCCGCCCGCGCCTGGGGCGCCGGCACTTTTGGACATGTCCCCCAGGACATGTCCCGGGCGCCCCTCGCGCCCAGCGCTGTTCCTGTCCTCGGGGACATGTCCGCCTCGGGCGCCGGCCTCTCGCCCGCCGCCGCATCGCCTGGCCCTGCGGACATGTCCGCCCCGGACGCCGGCCTCTCGCCCGCCGCCGCATCGCCTGGCCCTGCGGACATATCCCCCTCGGACGCCGGCCCCTCGCCCGCCGCCGCATCGCCTGTCCCTGCGGACCTGTCCGCCTCGCCCGCCGCGGCCTCGCCTGTCCCAGGGGACACGTTCTCGTCGCCCGACCTCTCGCTCGCCGCGGCCTCGCCTGTCCCAGGGGACACGTTCTCGTCGCCCGACCTCTCGCCCGCCGCGACCGCGCCTGTCCCCGGGACCATGTCCGTGTCGCCCGCTGCGCCCAGGGCCCCCCATCTCGCCGCCCCCGCGGCGGCGGTCGACGCCTCGCGCGACCCCGACCCCGACCTGCTGCGCGAGCCGTGGCTGCTGAACCTCGTGTCCTTCGGGACAGGTCTGACCGGCATCGGCCTCCAGGTCGTCGGCGTACGGGTCCTCGGCCAGCACCTCGAGAACACCATCTACACCTTCGCCCACATCCTCGCCGCCTACCTGCTCGCCACCGGCCTCGGCGCCTTCGTCTACCAGCGCCTCGCCGCGCGGGCGGTCGCCGGGCGGCCGGGGACTGTGACCGCGGCGCTGTTGTGGCTGCTCGGCGTGATGGTCGTCCCGGCGGCAGTCGCCCTCGCCCACGGGCCCGAGCTGCTGCAGGCGCTTGCGCCCGAGGCCGCAGGTCTCGCGCGCGCCGGCCTGGCCGAGCTGGCGGTCGCGGCCCTCGTGTTCGGCCCCTCGGCCCTGGTGCTCGGCGCCCTGCTCAGCCACGTCATCGGCCTGGTGGCAGCCACCGGCCGCGGCGTCGGCCGGACCTACGCCTACAACGCCCTCGGCTGCGCCGCCGCCCCGTTCGTGTTCGGCCTCCTCGCCATTCCCCGGCTCGGCTACGCCGACGCCTTCTACGCCGTGCTCTACGCCTACCTGGCCCTGTTCGCGGTGTTCGGGTGGTTCCGCCGGTTCTCGCCGGTCCTGCTGATCGGCGGCGTCCTGGCCGGCGTCGCCCTCACCGCCGCGGGCCCGCGCTCGCTGGTCCTCGTCGGCGACAGCGACGGCTGGGTCCGCCGCGACGAGCGCCAGACCCTGCACGGCCTCGTCGCCGTCAGCGAGCGCCCCGGCCCCGGCGGCGCCCCGCTGCGCCGGCTGCAGATCGGCAAGCGGTTCCGCATGGGCGGCGCCGCCGGCTTCGGCGAGCAGCGCATGGGCCAGGTCTGCTCGCTCCTGTCCCATGCATCAGGTCCCGAAGGACCTATCCCAAAGGCCCTGTACCTCGGGCTAGGTACCGGCTCGACCATGGGCGGCGCGCTGGCCGTCCCGCACGCCGCGGCCGAGGGCGTCGAGCTGGTGCCGGAGATCGTCGAGCTCCTGCCCAACTTCGCCGACATCAACCACGACCTGGCCAAGCGCCCCGAGGTCGCGCTGCACGCCGCCGACGCCCGCCGCTACCTCGCGGCCGCGCCGGGCAGCTACGACCTCGTGGTCGCCGACCTGTTCCACCCCGGCCAGGCCGGCGCCAGCAGCCTGTTCGCCCGCGAGCACTTCGCCGCGGCCCGGGACCACCTGCGCCCCGGCGGCCTGATGTGCCAGTGGCTGCCGCTCTACCAGCTCGACGAGGCCGACGTGCGCACGATCGTCCGCACCTTCCTCGACGTGTTCCCCGAGTCGTACGCGTTCCTCGGCATCTACAACGCCCAGAACCCCGCGCTCGCCCTCGTCGGCCGCGTGCCCGATCCGTCGGCGGCGCAGCTCCGGCTCGACGTCGATCGCCTGCGAGCGGACACCGCCAGGCTGCAGAACATCGTCGACCCGCGCGACCTGCTGGCCTCCTACGTCATGGGCCCGGCCGAGCTGTCCGAGTGGTCCGGCGACGGCCCGCGCAACACCGACCTGGCGCCCGAGATCGCGTTCCAGGCCGCCCGCGTCGCCTACCGCGACGACCGCACCCTCGGCGCCCACAACCTCGCGGCGATCCTCGGGCGCGCGGTCGCGGCCCCGGCCGCCCTGCTCACCGGCGGCGGCGCCGAGGCCCTCGCGGCCGCCAGCGGGCCGTTCACCGCCGCCGCGCGCCACTACCTGGCCGGCGAGATCGCCCGCGGCGATCTGGCAGATCTTTCAAACATGTCCTGGGAGACAGCCGAGCACTTCGTCCGCGCCTACGAGGCCGACCCCGAGTTCGCGCCCGCCCGCGGCGCCCTCTACACCATCGCCCGCAAGAACCAGGCGCTGGCCGCGAAGCTGCTCCCGCGCATGCTGGCCCGCACGCCCGACGAACCGCGCGTCTACGAGGCGTACCTCCAGCACCTCCGGGTCGCCGGCGACCAGGCCGCCTATCAGCAATTGCGCGCCGAGGCGGCCGCCAAGTTCCCCGGCGTCGCGCTGCCGTGAGCACGAGCCCGAGCCGCTTCGCCCTCGCGGAGCCCCGGACCTCCAGGCCAATCGAAGCGTCCTGACGCGGCGACCGCGGCCGGGCCGTTCGAACTCCGGCCGTCCTCCGGGCGGTCGCCCGGGTTCCTTTGGCTGTCCCTCGGGACAGCCACCCCGGGACCAGCCGCACGTCCGCCTCACCGCTTGGCTGTCCTTCGAGACAGCCGAGTCGCGCGGGTGATTTTTTAAGGTGTCCTGCGGGACAGGCTCACGCCCGCGTCGCGTCGTAGCGCGGGCTGGCCAGCGACCACTCGATGTTGCCGCGCTGCCACTCGAGCAGCCCCTGCAGGTACGTCTGCACCGCGGGGCTCTCGGGATGGGCCGCGGCCGCCTCGCGCACGCAGCCGTCCAGCTCGCGGGCCTCGGCGTTGACCAGCTCGGTCGCCTCGCGCAGGGCCGCCTCGAGCGAGCAGGCGCGCTCGCACATCAGCACGTGGACCAGGTTGTTGGGGTTCTTGTGGCGCAGGACCTCTTTGGGGAACGACACGATGTCGTTGAAGTAGCCGACGGTGCGGCTGGCCGCGCGGCGGGCTCGCAGCACCACCGGGCTGTCGCGCACCGCCGGAGGGACGGCGATCCCGGCAGCCAGCTCGATCAGGTCGAGCGCCGTGAGCACCCCGCTGTCGTGCTCGCGCTGCGTCAGGTACTCGCGCAGCGGCGGCGTGCGCGACGTGCCCCAGTTGCGCACCGCCGGCAGCACGCCGAGCGACATGTGATCGGCGGTCACGCACCACAGGCGATCGAGCCAGGCCCCGCCGGCCAGCTCGAGCGCCCCGCGGCGGAACTCGAGCAGCAGGCGATCGAGCGGTTCGACCTCGCCGGTCGGCCGGCGCGCGCCCGACAGCAGCGCCAGCGCGCTGTCGATCTGCCGCCGCACCCGGCTCTGGTCCTCGCGGCTGCGCAGCTCCTCGTCGTGCATGTCGTCGAAGAAGAACAGCCAGTTGCACCACGTCGCACACAGCACCCCGCGCTCGACCGTGGCCGACGGATAGACGTGGCGCCCGAGCGAGTTGAAGGCGTCGAAGCGGGCCTGGTTGCCGGCGTGGACCAGGCCGAGCTCCTGCGCCAGCGCCAGCGCGCGGGCCTCGATCTCGTCCGCGCGCGGGTTCTCGCGCCGCGGCGCCAGGGTCAGGAAGTCGTCGATCGCAAGACCGGCCGGCTGCGTGCGCACGCCGGCGGCCAGCGGTTCGGGTCGAGAGGTCACAAAGAGAGTGGTCGTCGCGTCCGATACGGGCGAGAGGGTCGTCATGGGGGGTCAGGTCTTGTTGTCCGAGGGTCGCAGGGCCGGCAACCACGCGAGCTATGGCTCGCCGCGCCGGGGGCGGGGTGGCGCGCACCATGAGCGACGCGGGACGCCCGAATGGATCTCGGCCATTTGTCGCCGAATTCGGGGGCCTGTCGCCTGATGCGCGTCAAGCGCAGAGAATTCTCGCAGCCCGCGCTCGTGGCGGCGGATCCGCGTCGACGCCGGCTGCGCGCCGGCGTCCGTGGGATTGCTTCGGTGCATGGTCAATGAACAGAGGACGCGCGGATCGGGGGTCGCGAGCCTGTCACTTGGCCGTCACTGTCGGCTTGCGCTGGCTCATCTGCACGATGCAGTACTTGAGCGCGTCGCGGAGCTTGGCGAACACCGCCACCCGGGCGAGGTCGACGCCGAGGGCGACGATCGTCTGGGCGATGGTCGGATGGATGCCCGTCAGGATGCCCTCGGCGCCGAGCAGGCGGATCGCCTGGATCATGCCGATGAGGTGGCCCGCGGTGCCGGTGTCGACGACCTCGACGCCGGTGAGGTCGAGGATCGCGTAGCGGGCCCGCGTCCTCGACACCGACGTCAGCAGGTTGTCCATGATCTCGGCGGTACGGACGCTGTCGACCAGGCCGACGATCGGCAGCGTCAGCACGCCGTCCCACACCTCGATGATCGGCGTCGAGAGCTCGCGGATCACCTCCTGCTGGCGCTCGATCAGCTCGAGCTTGGTGCGCAGCTCGAGCTCGCTGCGGCGCGCCTCGGTGACGTCGAGCGTGATGCCGACCACCGCCGCGTCGGCGGCGTTCTCCTGCATCGGGATGTACCACGTCTGCCAGTGCATCCCGTGCGTCACGGCCGGCAGCGCCGAGATCGGCTCGCCCTGCAGCGCCCGGCGCACGCCGGTGAGGTCGCCGTCGTCGGCGTAGACGTCGAAGATGTTCTGGCCCACGAAATGGTGCGACGTCATCCCGGCCGTGCGCACGCCCTTGCCGTCCTGGTAGAGGAACGTGCCCTTGCGATCGATCGCCCACAGGGCGATGTCGAGGTACTCCTTGATCGCCTGCAGCATCGACGACTCGAGCACCGAGCGGCGCTCGACCGTGATGCGGGCCGTCGCGTCGTGGCCGTAGAGCGTCGCCCCGCGCGGCGAGCCGTCGGCGTCGCGCTCGACCTGCCACCACGCCTCGAACAGCATCGGCTTGCCGGTCGCGCCGCGCAGCTCCCATACGCGCGATTCTGCGCCGTCGTCGAACAGCGACGTCCATCTGTCCGCTGTCCCGTGCAGCGGCAACAGCTCGTCGAGCCCGCGTCCGAGCGCCGAGCTCTGGGGGGTCTTGAAGGTCTGTTCCGCCCGCCGATTCCAGCTGGACACGCGCAGCGCCGGGTCGACTTCGATGACCACGAGGGGCGCGTCCTGCAGCAAGGTCCGTTCGTCCACGCATCCTTTGTACCGTGTCCGCGGACAGCTGTCCGCATCTGCTCGTGCGGACCTTGCGTGCGTCTTCGCGCGGCCTCCGGGCCGGCGCGAGATCGCCGATCAAGCCTTGCGAGCGGCGCGGAGGCAGTGTTTGAGGGCGTCGCGCAGCTTGGCGTACACGGCGACGTGGGTCAGATCGACGCCGAGCCCGACGATGGTCTGCGCGATCGTCGGGTGGATGCCGGTGAGGATCCCTTCCGCCCCGAGCAGCTTGATCGCGCGGATCATCCGGATCAGGTGGCTCGCGGTGCCGGTGTCGACGACCTCGACGCCGGTGAGGTCGAGGATCGCGAAGCGGGCCCGCGTCTGCGTGACTGCCTCGAGCAGGCTGTCCATGATCTCGGCGGTGCGGGCGGTGTCGATGAGCCCGACGATCGGCATCGTCAGCACGCCGTCCCACACCTCGATGATCGGCGTGGCGAGCACACGGATCACCTCCTGCTGGCGCTCGATCAGCTCGAGCTTGCTGCGCATCTCGTTCTCGACCCGCTTGGCCTCGGTGACGTTGAGCGTGACGCCGATCAGCCGCGGCTCGCCCGGCCCGCCGGCCACCGGGATGTAATACGTGTCGAGGTACATCCCGTGGCTCTCGGCCGCGTACGTGCGCGCCGGCTCGCCCGCCAGCGCCCGCTCGATCAGCGGGTTGTTGCCGACGTCCTTGTACAGCTCGAGCATGCTGAGGCCGACGAACTGGTGCGGCGCGATGCCGGCGTCGACGATCACCTTGCCGTCCTGGTAGAGGAACACCCCGCGCTCGTCGGTCGCCCACAGCGCGACGTCGAGGTTCTCCTTGATCGCCCGCAGCATCGTCGCCTCGAGCGCCGCCCGGGCCTGCGCGGCCACGCGAGCGCCGACGTCGTGGGCGTAGAGGCGCACGCCGGCCGGCAGCGCCTGCGACCAGACCTCGATCGTCCAGCTCGCGTCGGCGCGGCGGACCTCGAGCACCCGCGGCTCCCCGTCGTCCCCGGCGAGCAGCGCGTCCCAGCTCGCGCCGGCGAGCGGCAGCACCTCGGCCAGGCCGCGGCCCACGGCCTCCTCTGCACCTGTCCCGAAGACCAGCTGGGCGCGGCGGTTCCAGGCGGTGACCACGAGCCCGGCGTCGGCCTCGATCACGATCAGGGGGGCGCCCTCCAACTTGCTGGCTTCGCTCACGGACCCCTGTTTATCGCAACGCGAGGCCGACTGTCCGCACCCCCCGTGGCGAAACGCCGACGCGCGGCCGCGCCCTGCTCGTGAGCTGTCTCTTCGACCATGTCGTTCGGCGCCCCCCGCTAAAAGTGCGAAGGCTCCGCCGCTGACCCACCACGCGGCCGGCAGATCCACTAAAACATTCGACATGCCTCGCGTTCGACCGCAGATCGGGCTCGTGATCGCGCTCCTCGGCCCGCCTCAGCCGGCCCACGCCGACGTGCTCTTAAACCCGAAGGGCAAGCGCGCCGTCGAGGTCACGATTGCGATCGAGAACCTCGACGCGCACCCGGAGTACCTGTTCGTGCTGTGGCCCGGCGGCTGCCTGCGCAACGACGAGACCTTCGCCAAGTACACGGTGCTGTCCTCGCAGGAGGACGACGGCCGCAACGACTTCTCCGAGGATGGCTGCGTCGCCCAGCGCCTGTTCGCGTTCCCGCGCGACACCTACTCGGTCACCGACGACGTCCTCGCCGAGAACGGCCGCCGCCAGCTGAGCAACGACCCGCCCAGCGACCCACGCGTGCTGGTGCGGCCGATCAAGGCCGAAGCGCTGTGGTGGGTGCCCTTCGAGGTCGACCTCTACGGCATCGAGGACGTGTACCGCGTCGGCATCGACGCCGGCGCCCTGACGCTCACCCCGACCCGCGTCCGGTTCGACCACGGCAGCGGACGAATCCTCGACCGCGCCTTCAATAAAAAGGGGCAACGCCCGCGGATCCCCCGGCCGGAGGACATCCCGCCGGCCCCGCCGCCCGAACCTGTCGCGGCCGCTCCCGCGGTCGCCGACGGGACGCCCCCGGAGGCGAAGGCCGAACCCGCCCCGATCGCCGCCGAGGCCCCCGCACCGATTGCACCGGCGCCGGCGTCGGCACCGACTCCGCCGCCCCCGGCCGCGAAACCTCGCGAGGAGATCTCGGCCGGCCCGTGGCCGCCGCCGCCGCTGATGTACGGCGGCGCGTGCCTGCTGGTGGCGGTCGCCGCCGGCCTCGCGCTGCGGCGCCGCAAGTAGCCGGCGAGGCTCGACGAGGCGCTCCGAGCGGATGATCCCAAGGACATGTCCCATTCGACATGTCTTTAAAAAACATCCAGGGACGCTCCGCCGCCTCAGCCGAGGCGTTCGACGCGGAAGCGGCACACCGGGTCGCCGCAGGCGATGCACGTCTCCTCGACCGTGTGGAACGTGCCGAACCGCTCGCTCAGCGGGCCGTCGCCGTAGATGAGGGCGAAGATCCCGGCGGCGGCGCCCTTGTGGCCGTTGCAGTGCGGCGTGCTCGTCGCGCCGAGGTACTCGCGGGCGCCGATCGCCTCGTAGCCGTTGACCGACTCGACGATCATCCACTGGCCCGGCTCGAGCCCGGCGATGTGCCACCGACCGAAGCCGAGCGCGTTGCAAAAGGTCATCGCCGCGAACAGCGGATCGTCGGGCCCGCGCAGCATCGGCGCCACCAGGCCGTCCCACTCCGGCGAGCTCATCACCCCGCGATACGTGTTGAGCGCGCAATACTCGGCCTCGGCCGCCAATAGTCGCTCGGCCGTCGGGCCGCGGCCGACCCGCCGCATCTCCGCCAGGAAGCCGATACACACGCGATTGTAAAAATCGGCCGGCATGCACGCGAGGTACACGCCGAAGGCGGGGATCAGGCCGTCGGGGCCGCCCTCGACCGGCATCGCCACCAGCGCGTCGATGATCGCCTGCTCGTCGATCGCCGGCGAGCGCAACCAGTCGCCGCGCTCGCGCGGACGGAACGCCAGCGGCCGCTTGGCGTTGCGCGCGACCGGCTCCGACCGCCCGCGCTCGACCACGAAGCGACACTTCGGCGCGCCCTGGGCCATGCACTCGACCTCGCGCACGTACACCAGCTCGCCCGTGACCGCGTACGCGGCCCCCTGCACGTAGCCCTCGGCGAAGCTGCAGACCATCCGCTCGGGCCGCCCGAGCCCGGCGAACCATCCCTCGACGAAGTGCGACGCCGAGGCCTCGATGACGCCCTCGGCGGCGCGCGACAGGTCGAGGCGGCCGAAGCCGAGGTGCGAATAGAGGCGCTCGGCCACGGCCCAGCGCACCTCGAGGCTGTCCCCGGCGCGCAGCGCCAGGTCGATGTGCTCGGCGAATACACACTCCGCGGCGCCGACGAGCAGGCGCTTGCCGTCGACGAGGTCGGCCGACTCCACGGTCCGCTGCAGCCGCGCGTTGTAGTGATGGCAGTGCAGGAGCACGTCCTTGCCGGCGATCACCCGCCGACCGCTCGGCGCGTCGTAGCGAAGCACCAGCCGCTCCGCGATCGAAGAAGAGATCTCCGAAACCATGGGGCCTCCGCGGCGCATTGTGCCACGTATGACCCATCACCGCCCCCTGTCGACGCGCGCCCACCCTTACCATGACGTCATGGGCCGCTTCATCGTCCTCGTCCACGGCGTCGTCGCCTACATCGTCGTCCTCGCCGTGTTCACCTACTTCGCCGGCTTCGTCGCCGACGTCGGCGTGCCCAGGGCGATCGACGACGGACCCGTGGGCCCGTGGCCGCGCGCGCTGGCGATCGACCTGGCGCTCGTCGCCGGCTTCGCGCTGCAGCACAGCGTGATGGCCAGACCATGGTTCAAGCGCATATGGACAGTGTTCATCCACGAATCCGCCGAGCGCTCGACGTACGTCCTGCTGGCGTCGCTGCAGCTCGCGCTGATGATGTGGGCCTGGCAGCCGCTGCCCTCGCCGATCTGGCAGCTCGGCGACGGCGTCCTCGCGGGCCTCGTGCAATTCGTGGCCGCGCTCGGTTGGGGGCTCGTGTTGGTGTCCACGTTCGCCGTCGATCACTTCCACCTGTTCGGCCTGCGCCAGGCGGTCTGCCACTGGCTCGGTGGCCCGGCGTACGAGCCGGAGTTCCGCGTCCGTGGTCCCTATCGCCTGGTCCGTCACCCGATCATGCTGGGGTTTCTGATCGCCTTCTGGGCCGCGCCGACGATGAGCGTCGGCCACCTCGGCTTCGCGCTGGCGATGACCGCCTACGTCCTCGTCGCGCTCGAGCTCGAGGAGCGCGACCTCCGCGCCCAGCACGGGGCGCACTACCACGGCTACGCGGCCCAGATCCCCCGCCTGAACCCGTTCGCGCGCCGCTGACCCACTTGCGCCGCGCGCACGCGTTGGCCCAAACTCGCCGGCCTGGAGCCTCGCATGCACCTCACCGGCTTGATGATGCACTCACCTCTGCTGATCTCCGGGCTCATCCGCCACGCCGCGCGGGTGCACGCCGACCAGACCATGGTGTCGCGCACCGTCGAGGGCCCGATTCATCGCACCACCTATCGCGCGCTCGAGCGGCGCGCCCGCCAGCTCGCGGAGGCGCTGCAGGCCCTCGGCGTCGGCCCCGGCGACCGCGTCGCCACCCTGGCGTGGAACGGCTTCCGCCACGTCGAGACCTACTTCGCGGTGTCCGGCGTCGGCGCGGTGTGCCACACCCTCAACCCGCGCCTGTTCCCCGAGCAGCTGGTCTACATCCTCAACCACGCCGAGGACGGGGTCCTGCTGACCGACCTGACCTTCGTGCCGCTGGTCGAGAAGCTGGCCCCGCGCTGCCCCAACCTGCGCGCGGTGGTCGTCATGACCGACCGCGAGCACATGCCCCAAACGACATTGCCGAACGTACATGTCTACGAGGACATCCTCGCGGCCCAGCCGGGCGCGCTCGAGTGGCCCGAGTTCGCCGAGGACACCGCCTCGTCGCTGTGCTACACCAGCGGCACCACCGGTGAGCCCAAGGGCGTGCTCTACAGCCACCGGTCGACGGTGCTGCACTCGTTCGGGATCGCCCTGCCCGACGTGTTCCGGCTCGGCGAGCGCGAGACGGTGCTGCCGGTGGTGCCGATGTTCCACGTCAACGCCTGGGGCCTGCCGTACGCGGCCGCGCTGACCGGCACGCGCCTGGTCCTGCCCGGCCCGCGGCTCGACGGCGAGAGCCTCTATTCGCTGTTCGAGGACGAGGGCGTGACCATGAGCGCCGGCGTGCCGACAGTGTGGATGGGCCTGCTCGCGCACATGAAGCAGCAGGGCAAGCGCTTCAGCGCCTTGAAGCGCGTCGTCATCGGCGGGTCGGCGGCGCCGGAGGCGATGATCCGCAGCTTCCAGGACGACTACGGCGTCGAGGTCCTGCACGCCTGGGGCATGACCGAGACCAGCCCGCTGGGGACCGCCTGCGGCCTGAGCCCGGCGATCCGCACCTGGCCCAAGGACCAGCAGATCGCGGTGCAGCGCAAGCAGGGCCGGCAGGTGTTCGGGGTCGAGCTGCGGATCGTCGGCGACGACGGCACGCCGCTGGTGCACGACGGCGCGGCCGCGGGCGACCTGCAGATCCGCGGCCCCTGGGTGTGCAGCGCCTATTACAAGGCAGAGTCGACCGCGCATCACGACGGCTGGTTCAGCACCGGAGACGTCGCCACCATCGATCCGGCCGGCTACATGCAGATCACCGACCGCTCGAAGGACGTCATCAAGTCCGGCGGCGAGTGGATCTCCTCGATCGCGCTCGAGAACCTCGCGGTCGGCGTGCCGGGCGTCGCCGAGGCGGCGGTGATCGGCGTGGCCCACCCGCGCTGGGCCGAGCGGCCGCTGCTCGTCCTGGTCAAGCAGCCCGGGGCCGAGGTCGATCCCGAGATCGTGCTCGCGCACATCGCCGAGAGCGTGCCCCGGTGGTGGTTGCCGGACGCCGTCGAATTCGTCGACGCCCTGCCGCACACCGCCACCGGCAAGATCTCCAAGCTGCAATTGCGCGAGCGGTTCAAGGACTACAGGCTCGCCGAAGACTGCGCGCAGCGCTGACGCCTCGATCGGGCGTCGCGCGGGCCGGGCCGCGCCGTGACGGGGGCATCAGCCCGAGTACCCCCCTCGGGCGGCGCGTCGGGGCCCGCGCGACGCACGGTCGCGGGGCGCTCACGCGCGGGCCCGGGCCAGCCGCAGCGCGGCGTGCTCGCCGGCGACCGGGCGCGCGTTCGGGTTCAGCACCGGGGCGAAGCTGTCGCGGTAGGCCCACGCGAGGTACGCCTCGAGGCCGACGATGAACGCCAGCAGGCCGTAACCGCCTGGCGCGAGGGCCAGGTGGAAGGCGACGATGTGGACGATCACCGGCGCGAGGAGGACCAGCGCGAACGGCACCAGGCGGCCCGACAGCAGCAGCGCGCCGGCGAACACCTCCGTGCCCTTGATCAGCGGGAACATGTAACCGCTGGCGGCCAGCGCCCCGAGGAACTCACCGGCGCGGGCCGGCACCGGCGGGGTCGGCATGAAGTTCAGGAAGCCGTTGAGCCCGAACACCAGGAAAGTGAGGCCGAGGAGGACGCGCGCGATGGTGGGAAGCAAGCGGGACATGCGGCGAGCTTAGGGCTTGCGGCGGGGCCGACCAGGTGGGATAGTCACAACTCATCGTTGCTCCCATGACAACAATCGATCCTGTCAAGGTGGCCGCCTTCGTGCGCGTGGTCGAGGCGGAGAGCTTCACCGCCGCCGCCCAGCAGCTGGGCCTGCCCAAGTCGTCGGTCAGCCGCAGCGTCGCGCGCCTCGAGGAGGACCTCGGGGTGCGGCTCTTACAGCGTACCACGCGACGCCTGAACCTCACGGACGCCGGCAGCGCCTTCTATCAAAAGGCGCGCGGGGCCCTGTCGGCGCTCGAGGAGGCCGCGCTGACCGCCGCCGACCTCGGGCACGAGCCGCGCGGCACCGTGCGCATCACCGCGCCGGTCGACCTCGGCGAGTTCCTGGCCGAGCCGCTGACGCGGTTCGTGCGCGAGCACCCGCAGATCCAGATCGACCTGGTGCTGACTGCGCGGCTGGTCGACATGGTGCGCGAGGGCTTCGACCTGGCCCTTCGGGCATCTCGCCTCAAAGACTCGAGCCTGATCGCGCGCAAGCTCGGCAGCTTCGCCGACGGCCTGTACGCCGCGCCGTCGTACCTCAAGCGCCACGGCCCGCCGGCGACCCTGGCCGAGCTGGTCCACCACGAGTGCGTGCTGTTCCGCGCCCGCGGCGGCCGCAGCACCTGGACCCTGCGCGGGCCCAAGGGCGAGGAGCAGGTCGAGGTCGCCGGGGCGATCAACGTCGACGACCTGTCCTTCGTCGTCTTCGCCGCCGAGGCCGGGGCCGGCATCGCCTACCTGCCCCACATGCTCGCGGCCCGCTCGGTGGCCGCCAAGCGCCTCGTGCGAGTCCTGCCCGACCACTGCTGGACCCACGCCGACCTCTCGCTGGTCCTGCCCACCGGCCGCCACGTCCCGACCCGCGTGGCCCTGCTGCGCGACTTCCTCGCCGAGTCGCTCAAGACGACCTTCGGCGCGCACCGCAACATGAAGTCGGCGTGACGCAGCGACTGCGATGATTGGCGGGTGATCGCCGCGCGCAATTCGACCGCGCGGAATCGACGGACTCGCAGAATCGCCCGGGGCGGCCTCGCGCCCCGGCGGGCGCCCGGCCGTGTTATCGTGGCTGCATGGTATCGGTCGGGTATGGGTGGGGTCGGCGGCTCGTCGCGGTCGCGCGATTGTCTTGTGTCTCCGTATGCATCGTCGCCACGGCGCTCGAGCCGCTGGCCGTCGCCGCGCCCGCGCGCCCGAACATGGCGGCGGTCGACGCCGGTATGCGCCGCGGGCAGGACGAATACAACCGCGGCGAGTACAGCGCGGCCGCGCACGCGTGGATCGACGCCGCCGAGCTGATGCCGGAGACCCCGGAGCACCGGGACAACCGGGCGGCGATCTACGAATACGCGGCCGACGCGTTCGTGAAGGCGATCGAGGCCCGCGGCGAGGCGGTCGTCGCCGCCGAACTGGTCACCGTATTGAGCGCGCTCGACAAATACGCAGAGGCACACGCGACGGCATATCCCGGGCAGAGCTTGCCGTCCACCGTGGTCAAGGCGCAGGTGTACGTCCGCGGCAAGCTGGCCGCGCTCGACAAGGCCCGGCGGCCGGCGCCCGAGTCGCCGCAGCCGCTCCCGGAGCCGGAGCGCTCGAAGCCAGCCCCGCCCGCGCCGAGCAAGCCGTGGAAGGGCCTGGCGATCGGCGGCGGCGTGGCCCTCGGGGCCGGCGTGACGATGGCGGTGCTCTTCGGCGCCAGCCTGGTGCAGATGAACCGCTACGAGGACGGGTTCAACCACCCGAACCACGCCTGCGACCCGAACGCGCTGGAGGGCATCTGCGCCGATTATCATCGCCGCGCGACCAACCTCGATCGCGCCGCCACCATCGGCATCATCTCCGCGCCGGTGTTCCTGGCTGCCGGCGCGACGCTGCTGGCGCTCGGCCTGCGGCGAAAGTCCAAGCCGGCCCGCTACGGCATCGCTCCCACGTTCAGCCCGCGCTCCGCGGGCGCGGTGCTGCGATTCGCGTTCTAGGCTGCGGTAGGAGGATCGACATGCGACGCTGGTGGATGGGATTCGGGGTCCTTCTCTCGGGCTGCTTCTTCGACGCGATCGGCCACCCGGGCGCGGCCACGGACACGACGTCGACCGAGACGTCGACCACGGCCCCCGAGCCGATCATGACCACAGGGCCGACCACGAGCGGCGGCCCCGGCGACTTGTGCGGCAACTATCAAATAGACGACGGCGAGGAGTGCGACCAGGGCCCGAACGGCAACGGCGTGTGCACGCCGATCTGCACCTACAACGTCTGCGGAGATGGCTACGTCGGCGCGGGGGAAGATTGCGACGGCGACGTCGCGGGTTGCGTCGACTGCCAGCTCGTCTCGTGCGGCAACGGGGTGCTCGATCCGGACGAGGAGTGCGACGACGGCAACCTCGACGACACCGACGCCTGCCTCGGCACCTGCAAGAACGCGACCTGCGGCGACAGCTTCGTGCAGAACGGGGTCGAGGCTTGCGACGACGGCAACGACCTCGACACCGATGCCTGCGTCACCGGCTGCAAGCCGGCCGCCTGCGGCGACGGCCTGAAGTGGGAGGGCACCGAGTTCTGCGACGACGGCAACCTGGTCGACGACGACGACTGCCCCAACAGCTGCGGCCCGCCCGGCTGCGGCGACGGCGTCGTCTCGCCCGGCGAGGAGTGCGACGACGGCAACCTGGTCAGCGACGACGGCTGCACCAACGCCTGCAAGAACCCGGTGTGCGGCGACAGCATCGTCCAGGCCGGCGAGGAGTGCGACAACGGCGTGACCCAGAACGCCGACAACGCCGCCTGTACGCTCGCGTGCGAGAACAACGTGTGCGGCGACGGCAAGGTCAACATGGGCGTCGAGCAGTGCGACGACGGCAACGACGTCGAGTCCGACGACTGCCTCGCCGACTGCAAGCTGGCCACCTGCGGCGACGGCATCCTCCACCTCGGCGAGGAGGACTGCGACCACGGCACCCACAACGACAACAACGACAGCAAGGGCGTGTGCAACGACGACTGCAGCCGCAGCGCCTACCTCGTGTTCGTCAGCTCGAAGCTCTACATCCCCGGCAACTCCGACTTCGGCTCAATCGAAGACGCTGACGCCCGCTGCGGCGAGCTCGCCGCCAGCGACCTGGGCTGGCTCAAGATCCAGGGCGGCAACTGGAAGGCCTGGCTCGGCGATGGCAACGTCGGCCCTGGCAACAACTTCCACAAGAGCTCGATCCCCTACTACACCCTCAAGGACACCACCACCCACGAGATCGCGGACAGCTGGACCGACCTGACCGATCAGGACATCATCACTGGCATCGACATCACCGACACCAACCAGGAGCTCCTCGGCGGCCAGGACTGCAGCGGCTCCCACGTGGTCTGGACCGGCATCGACGGCAACAACTCGTTCGCCGGCCACTGCGATCAGTGGACCTCCGCAGACATGGGCGCGATCGGCCGCGCCGGCAGCGTCAAGCGCGACGACGGCGGCTGGACCGACGCCTGCGACGTCACCTGCGACAAGTCCGCGCGCATCTACTGCTTCGAGCAGCCCTGATGCCGCGGACTCATTCCCGCGAGCCGCTCATCTCGCGGATGCAGTGCCCGAGCGCCTCGCGCAGCGACGCGCGCACCGTGAGCGCCCCGGTCTCGACTCCCAGGGTCACGATCGTCCGGGCGATGTTGGGATGAATCCCCGTGATCACGCCCTCGGCGCCGAGCAGGCGGATCGCGCGGACCAGGCCCACGAGGTGGCCCGCGGTGCCGGTGTCGACCTCCTCGACCCCGGTGACGTCGAGGATGGCGAAGCGAGCGCGGGTCCTGGCGACCGCTTGCAGCAGGTTGTCCATCAGCTCCGTCGCGCGGCCCCTGTCAATCATGCCGATGATGGGCACGGTCAGCACCCGGTCCCACACCTCGACGATCGGCGTCGACAGCTCGCGGATCACCTGCTGTTGTTGCTCGATCTGCAGCAGCTTCTCGCGCAGCGCCCTCTCGCCCTCGCGCTGCTCCGTCACGTTGAGC
Organism: Nannocystis punicea; assembly: GCF_026965555.1. Lineage (GTDB taxonomy): Bacteria > Myxococcota_A > Polyangia > Nannocystales > Nannocystaceae > Nannocystis > Nannocystis punicea. Next base: position 11,501,896 of record NZ_CP114040.1, read on the forward strand.
GACAGCGCCACGATCAGCTCGCTCGAGCCGTCCTCGCCGCGCACGGGGATCATCCAATTTTCAAAACACGCCCCGTGCACCTCGGTCGCGGTGTGCTGCAGCGTCCCCGCCAGGGCGCCGTCGAGCGGCTCCCGGCCGAGGCTTTTATAGAGCTCGCGGATGTTCTGGCCGACCAGCGCGTGCTGGGGCATGCCGATGCTCTCCAGCCCCTTGCCCCGGTGGTATGTACATATCCCGTCGTGCTGCATCGTCCACACGATGATGTTCATGTTCTCGATGATCGCCCGCAGCATCGCGCCCTCGAGGCGGAGCGTCGTGTCGCGGGCGACCCGGTCGCTGATATCCCGGGCGTAGCACGCGATCGACGTCACCGCGCCGGCGGCGTCGTGCTCGATCTGGCGCGTCCATTCGCAGGTCACCTGCGCCCCGTCTTTGCGGGTGTGCGTGGCCGTGCGGGGGCCGCCCTCGGCGAGGCCGGCCCAGAACCCGTCGGCGGCCGGGAGCAGCTGCTCGATCGCGGCCCCGAGCGCCTCGGCGGCCGGCACCGCGAACACACGGGCGGCCGCCTCGTTCCACACGGTGATTCGCCGCTGCGCGTCGAGCTCGACGGCGATGAACGGCGCATTACGCAGGAGTCGGGCCTCCCGCGCATCGGCTGCGGGACCGGAGGGATTCACCATTTCACGAGTCAAACACAGCCACGCGCCAGCTGTCCACGCGAAACCGCGTGCGAACGGCGTCTGGGCGGCCCGCACGTGCAGGCGCGCGCGCTGCGGAGCAATCATACGACTTCGAATGCGTGCACCCGTGCGCCTGCGCCCACGCCTATGTACAATCCCCCATCTCCCGCCACCTTGCGCTGAAAATGCAGCGAGCGCGCGGCCCTGGGGCCGCGCGCTCGCAACATCGCCGAAGTCGGCGTCGCCTCGCTACTCGGTCGGGCGCTTGGTGGGCTGGGCGTCGGCGTCGAGGACGACCACGCCGCCGGCGCCGAACAGCTTCTCGGTGGCGATCGCGTCGAGGTCGCCGAGGACCTTGTTGGCGTCGCCGACGACGAGGACGACGAAGTCCTTGGCGCGCAGGTGCTTCTCGGCGGCCTTGCGGACGGCGGCGATGTCGACCGCGCGCAGGCGCTTCTGATAGCCGTCGTACCAGTCGAGCGGCAGGCCGTAGAACTTGAGCTGGCGGAACGCCATCAAGGTCGAGGTCGGCGTGTCGAATTCGGCGGGCAGGGCGAGGAGGGCGCCTTCCTGCACGCGGAACAGCTCGTCGGGCTTGGCGTCGGAGGTGCGCATGGTCGCGATTTCCTTCGCGATCTCGCGCAGCGACGGGCCGGTCGCGTCGGTGCGGACCTGGCTGCTGGCGGCGAAGGTGCTGCCGGCGCGGCGGTAGCCGAAGCCGGCGCGGCCGCCGTAGGTGTAGCCCTTGTCCTCGCGCAGGTTCATGTTGATCCGGCTGGAGAACGAGCCGCCGAGGATCTCCGCCATCAGGTCGGTCGCCTCGTAGTCGGCCGCATTGCGCTTGGGCCCCGCGTGGCCGACGTACACCGACGACTGCGGCGCGTCCTTGACGTGGACGAAGAACACCGAGCCGAGCCGCGGCTTGGCGGCCGCGACGTTCGCCTTGGCCGGCGCCTTGCCCTTCCACTCGGGCACGCGCGACGCCAGCTCTTGCTTGATCTCGTCCTGGGTGACCTGGCCGACCACCCACAGGCGAGCGCCGCCGGGCTTCAGCTTGCCGACCACCTTGGTGCAGTCCTTGAGCTGGATGGCGTCGATCGTCTTCTCGGTCTCGATCCGGCCGTACGGGTGGTCGGCGCCCCACAGGAGCGGCGAGATCACGCGGCCGGCGATCGAGCTCGGGTTGCCCTTGGCCTGCGCGATCGAGGCCTTGCGGCGGTCCTTGAGGCGCTCGAAGTCGGCCTCGCGCATGCCCGGCTCGCGCAGCATCTCGGCCAGCAGGTCGAGCGCGGCCGGCAGCTCGCGCTTGAGCGCGCGGACCGTCAGGTTCGAGGTGTCGGAGCCGGCGCCGGCGCCGACGAGGACCGCGTGGTCGGCCTGCTTCTCCTCCCACGCGACCTTGTCGAGGCGGGCGGTGCCCTCGTCGAGCAGGTCGAGGCAGAGCGAGTGGAGGCCGACCTGGTTCTTGGGGTCGCTGACGCTGCCGAAGTCGAACTCGAAGTTCATGAACACCGTCGGCAGCTTGTCGTTGCGGACGAGGTAGACCTCGAGGCCGTTGTCGAGCTTGAACGTCTCGACCTGCGGCAGCTTGAGCTCGGCGACCTGGGGGGGCGTCGGGCGGGTGGCGCGGAACGGCTCGTCGGGCCAGTCGGCGGGCGGCGGCGGGGCCTCCGTCTGGGTCGGCGCGGTCGCGACCGGCGCGGGCTGCTCGGCGGGCGGCTGGGTGGCGGGCTGCGGTTTGCACGCGGCGACTGCGGCCGACAGTGCGAGGAGGCTCAGCGTAATCGTGGTCTTCATGTCAGCCCTCCTTCGCGGCGGCGGCGGCGTCCGCCGGCTTGTCCGTGGCTGCGGGCTTCTTCGGCTTCGGCGCCGGCTTGGCCCCCGCGTCTCCCGCGGCGTCCGCGGGCGGCTTCTTCTTGGCAGAAGCGGCGGCGTCCGCCGAGCTGGCCTCGGGGGCAGGTTTCTTCGCACCTGTCCCATCGGGCTTGGCCGAAGCGCCAGGTCCCTTGGGACCTGTCCCTTCGGGCGGACCCGGCGGCGGCGCGGCCGGCTTGGTGAGGATCTCGGCGTGCGGCTTGACCAGCCACTGGTTGGCCACTTCGCGCACGCGCTGCGGCGTGACCGCGCGCAGGCGCTGCAGGTAGGTGTTGGCGTAGCCGGGGTCGCGGGCGTAGTGGTTGAAGTACTGCAGCCGCTCGACGCGGCCCATCACGTCCTCGAGGCCCCACACGAACGACGACTCGGTGCCGACGACGACGCGCTTGAGCTCGGCGTCGCTGACCGGCTCACGGAGGATCCGCTCGAGCTCGCGGCGGATCGTCAGCTCGGCCTTGACCGGGTCCTGGCCGGGCTTGAGGTCGACGATCACGTGGAACGTGCCCGAGTGGCCGGCGCCGCCCTGGTAGGCCGACACCGACTGGGCGCTCTTGTCCTCGAGCACCAGCGCCTTGTACAGGCGGCCCCAGCCGGGCGAGCCGAGCACGTCGGCCAGCACCTCGAGCTCGATGTCGCCGCCGCCGAGGCGGGGCGGGCTGTGCCACGCGTAGTGGATGCGGTAGAGGCGGGCGAACGGGTCGTCGAGCTCGCGGCGGACCGTCTGCGTCAGCGCCGGCGCGCCGATCTGCTGGTGGGCCGGCTGCGGCAGGGTCGGGAAGCTGCCGAACCACTTCTGCACCAGCGCCTTGGCCTGCTCCGGCTCGAAGTCGCCGGCGATCGTCAGGGTCGCGTTGCTCGGCACGTACCACTTGCGGAAGAAGCCCTGCACGTCGGCGACGCTGGCGGCCTCGAGGTCCTCGTGGCGGCCGATCGTCAGATAGCGGTACGGGTGGCCTTCGGGGTACAGCGCCTCGGCGACGGCGAAGCGCTCGCGGCCGTAGGGCACGTTGTCGTAGCGCTGGCGCCGCTCGTTGCGGACCACGTCGCGCTGGTTGGCGAGGCTCTTCTCGTCGAGCAGGTCGAGCATGTAGCCCATGCGATCCGACTCGAGCCACAGCGCCGTCTCGAGCTGGTGGCTGGGCACCACCTCGAAGTAATTGGTGCGATCCGAATTGGTGGTACCGTTGATTCCGGTGCCGCCGATCTCCTGCAGGATCTTGAAGTGCACGTCGTTGCCGATGTGCTTGGCGCCCTGGAACATCATGTGTTCGAACAGGTGGGCAAAGCCGCTCTTGCCGGGCGTCTCGTCGCCGCTGCCGACGTGGTACCAGAAATTGGTGACCACCAGCGGCGCGGCCGAGTCGCGGTGCAAGATCACCTCGAGGCCGTTGGGCAGGACGTAGCGTTCGTAGGGGATGTCGACCCCTGGCGAGTCCGCAGCGGGCTTCGCGGGCGCCGCCTGGACGGGAGCCGCCGCGCCCAGAAGCAGCGCGAGGGGCAAGAGCAGGTGCCGTGTGGCCATTGTTTCTCCTCGGATAGCTTTTCGCGCATCGCTCGTCCGTCCGCAAGAGCAAACGCGGCTCACGGGCGCCGCGGCCGCGGCGACTTCCCTCCCGTCCGGACTGCGAAACCGGGGTCGCAGCGGCGCCCGGAGACGGCCCGAGGTCGCCGTCGAGATCGCGGCCGGAACGGGCGCCTCACCATTCGTACGTTGTTACGGCCGCGTGTCGGACTCGGGCCGCGGGTCCGTGCGTATGGTCGGTCGCCCATGCGCCGTCGTTCCCTGCTCGCCGCCGCCTGCACTGCCCTCCTTCCCGTCCGCGTGCATGCGCGACCGCCCGAGGTCGACGTCGCGGCCAGCAACGCCGAGCTGCTCGCGCGCCTTCGCGCTCCCGGCGCCCCGCTGCGGGCATGGCAGTGGATCGTCGTGCATCACACCGCCGCCGAGTGGGCCACGCTCGCGGGCATCGACCGCTACCACCGCAAGCGCTTCGGCGACCCGCTCGGGGCCGAGTACCACTTCGTGATCAACAACGGCAAGAAGCGCCCGGCCGGGCTCGTGGAGGCCGCGCGCTGGCGGTATCAGGAGCCGGCGGCGCACCTGTTCAAGCCCGAGAACGCCCCGGCCTCGATCGCAGTGTGCCTGATCGGCAACTTCGAGGAGCGGCCGCTGCCCGCGCCGATGCTCGACGCCCTCGTCGACCTCACGGCCGCCCTCATGCGCGAGTGCTCGATCGCCGCCGAGCGCGTCAGCACCCACCGCGTCGTCGACGACAAGCTGACCCAGTGCCCGGGCAAGCACTTCCCGCGGGCCGAGTACCTGCGGCGGATCGGCGCAGAGACATGACCCTTAGGACATGTCATGGGCGCCGCGAGATCGCCGCGTGTTATAGTCCCGCGCCATGCTCGAGTCGCTCCGTACCGCCCTCGTCCGCGCCAAGGGCCGCGCCGCCATTCGCATGACCGGCGGGGCGCGGCGGCCCGGGGAGCCGCCGATCGTCCGCCCACGCCTGCCCTTCCTCGGCCACGCGCTCGCGATGGGGCGCGACCTGACCGCCCTCCTGCGCGAGTGTCAGCGCGAGCACGGCGATGTCTTCACCTTGCTGGTGGCGGGTCGGCGGATGCACTTCGTCTGCGACCCGCACAGCTATCCGCACGTGCTCAAGGCCCAGGACAACCTGACCTTCCACGAGATCGGCCAGGAGATCGGCACGCGCGCGTTCGGCTATTTCGAGCCGCCGCCGGGCCCCGACTACGACGAGCTCGAGCGCTATTACCACGACCACCTCAAGAACGCCGCGCTCGGCCCGCTGACCTCGCGCATGGAGGAGCGGCTGCGGGTCGCGTTCGACCGCTTCGCCGGCGACGACTGGCAGGACGAGGGGCTGTTCGACTTCAGCGCCCGGGTGATCTTCGCCGCCGGCATGGAGACCCTGTACGGCGAGGGCATCGCCGACGCCGCCGCGCTCCGCGACTTCCAGCGCACCGATCGATGGTTCCCGCTGCTGGCGGCCGGCGTCCCCGCGGGGGCGTTCCCCGGCCTGCTGCGGGCGCGGGAGCGGCTGCTCGCGCGCGTCGACCGGATGCGCCCCGACGCCAGCGCCTTCATCCGCGCGCGCGACCTCCTGCTGGCGAGGATGACCACGCCGCGCAATCGCCAGCACCTGCAGGTCGGGATCTTGTGGGCCTCGCAGGCCAACACCTTGCCGGCGGCCTTCTGGTCGCTGGCGCACCTGCTGTGCGACCCACACGGCCGGGCCGCGGTGGTCGCCGAGGTCGAGGAGCGCGGCTTCGCCGACCTCAAGCGCCTGCCGAAGCTGTTCAGCAGCATCTGCGAGTCGCTGCGGCTGTGCAGCGAGTCGCTGACGATCCGCCTGGTCGGCCGCGACTGCGAGCTCGGCCTGGCCGACGGCCGCAGCATCGCCCTGCGAGCCGGCGACCGGGTCGCCCTGTGCCCCCAGCTGATGCACCGCGACCCGGAGATCTTCGCCGACCCCGAGCGCTTCCGCTTCGACCGCTTCCTGTCCGAGGGCGGCGGCCCGCGGCAATTCAGCAAACGCGGCCAGCGCCTGCCGATCCCGCTGATGCCCTACGGCGGCGGCGTCAGCATGTGCCCCGGGCGCTTCCTCGCCAACAACGAGGTCATGCAATTCGCCGGCCTCGCCCTCACGCGCCTCGAGATCGAGCTGTCGGAGCCGAGCCTGCCGCCCCTCGACAAGACCCGCGCCGGCCTCGGCGTGCTCTCGCCGACGCGCGACATCCGCTGCCGGATCCGCCGCCGCCCCGCGCGCACGGCCGTGAATGCTGCGAGCTGACCCTTCGGACATTCCATTAAAAAAGAGGATATGCCCGTTCGAGCATGTCCTCTCCGCCATCTCGTGAGATCGACTCACGAGGCCGGCGCGCCCGCGACGGCCGACGGCGGGGGCGTCGCCTCGACGCGAGCGACCTGGGCGCAGTTGAGCTCGCAGGTGGCCTGGTCGGTGGCGCGGACGCCCTTGTCCACGTGGCAGAGCTTGACGCAGGCGTCGAGCTGCGTGAGCACCTCGGTCGACGGAGCGGCCGCCGACTGCGCCGCGGTCGTCTTGCAGGACTCGGCGCAGGCCTCGCGGTCGTGGCTGCCGCCGCAGCGGCCGAGACAGCCGGTGACCTGGGCGATCGCGTCGTCGTCGGCGGCCTGGACCGCGCCGCGGGCCTCGGCGCCGTAGGCCGTCTCACAGTTGAGCCGGCAGGTCGTGCGGTCGGTCGGCGTGTTCACGCCGTCGCACGAGCCCAGGCAGTCCGACAGGCTGAAGAACGCGCTGGGGTCGCTGGCCTTCGCGACCGCGGCGGCGGTCTTCGGCGCGACCACCACGGGCGCGGCGGCGGAGCGGTCCTTGACCGCCGCGACGGCGGCGATCTCCTTCTTGAGGAATTGCTGTTGATCGCAGCCGACGACGAGCGCGAGGACGATGAGGATCTTGTTCGCGTGATGCATGACGTCCGTTCCTTTGAAGCCGTCCATCGACGGGGCTGATCAAACCCTGTGCGAGGCGGCCGGCGTCGACCCGCAGCCCCCGCGCAGCCCCACGCCGGCGATGAATCGCGCACGGCGAAATGATCACACCAGGGCGCCGCGCAAATTGCGCATTGACAATTGTCCCACCCTCCCACGAATCACAGCAGATCGTCCCTCCCCCCGGGAACGGCCGAGCCCGCCCGCGACGGCGCCGGACCCTGTCTCACAGCACATGCCCTGTTCGCCATGTCGACAATGCCGGCAGACATTGCGCCGAGCCGCTCGCCGCCGGGCTGAGCCGCAGACGCGGACCTGGCCCGGGCCCGGCGCGCGGTTCCAGCCGCGGCCGAACATGAATGGATCGACACGTCGACCGGGGACTGCACCCATTCGCGCGGCTCGGCACACGTGGACCTGCGGTCCGGCTTGACGGGCCGCGAGGCCGCCGGAAAGATGTCCACCATGGTGAGATCGAGCGTCTGGGGCCTGGCGGTTCTGTGGGTCGCGGCGTGCAGCGGCGGCGAGGCGCTCGACACCGGGAGCAACCCGTTCACGACCATGCCGCCGGCCGCGTCGATGGCGACCACGGTCGAGAACACCAGCACCGGCGCGCCGACGACGGGCACCCCGACGACCTCGACCAGCGACGGCGGCAGCGACAGCGAGGCCGGCACCACCACCGACGGCGCCACCGACTCGACCACCGGCATGGCCACCGCCACCGCCACTGCGACCGCGACGATGGGCACCACCGGCGAGCCCGACCCGGTGTGCGGCAACGGCATCATCGAGACCGGCGAGGCCTGCGACGACGGCAACCAGATCGACACCGACGCCTGTCGCAACAGCTGCGTCGCCGCGGCCTGCGGCGACGGCGTGGTGCAGATGGGCGCCGAGGCCTGCGACGACGGCAACCAGGTCGACGACGACGCCTGCAGCAACGCGTGCAAGGCGGGCGCCTGCGGCGACGGCGTGGTGCAGATGGGCGAGGCCTGTGACGACGGCAACATCGTCAACGAAGACGCCTGCCTCAACACCTGCGCGGTCGCCAAGTGCGGCGACAGCGTCGTCCAGGCCGGCATCGAGGTGTGCGACGGCGGCGGCGAGACCCCGCAGTGCAACGGCGACTGCACCGCGGCCGCCTGCGGCGACGGCAAGGTCAACGCCGCCGCCGGCGAGCAGTGCGACGCCGCCGGCCAGACCGCCCAGTGCGACGACGACTGCACCACCGCCGCCTGCGGCGACGGCAAGATCAACCCCGCCGCCGGCGAGGACTGCGACGACGGCAACGCCAACAACAACGACGGCTGCTCGTCGGTGTGCAAGATCGAGGTGTTCGCCCAGAAGTGCCAGCAGGGCAACGACCCCGGCACCGGCTCACCGTGGGTGGTGTGCGACGCCAACGCCAACTGGGCCTGGGTCTCCGCCAACAACCAGGGCAGCTTCCACCACGAGCTGATCTGCCAGAACCTCGGCTACAGCGGGGTCGGCCAGATCGGCGGCACCTGCGGCGACGTGTGCGGCTACTGCCAGGGCGGCTCCAGCTGTCAGGCCAACGGCCAGCAGACCTTCGACGGCGGCGGCGCCTGCGGCAGCGACGGCCTCGGGCCGCTGCTGTGCGTCACGGTCCACTGGACGTGCGTGAAGTAGACGGCGAACCTGTCTTTGCGGACATCTGACTGCGGAGGTCGAGGAGCGCGGTGCGCAGGCCCTCCTCGATCACCGGGTGGTAGAACGGCAGGCGCAGCGCCTCCTCGACCGTCAGGCCGCTCTGGATCGCCCACGCCAACAGGTGCGCCAGGTGCTCGCCGGCGGGCGCCACCAGCTCGGCGCCGAGCAGCGCGCCGGTGGCCGGCGAGCCGTACACGCGCAGCAGGCCGTGGTTCTTGGCCATCACCCGCGCGCGGCCCTGGTCGCCGAAGTCGACCTGGCCGATCGAGCAGGTCGCCAGGTCGAGCGAGTCGTAGCGGCGGCCGACGAACGCCACCTGCGGGTCGGTGAACACGATCGCCAGCGGCGTGCGGCGCTCCCCCGGCAGCACCGCGGGGAACGCCGCCGCGTTGCGCCCGGCGATCTGGCCGTCGTCGATCGCCTCGTGCAGCAGCGGCCGCAGGCCCGACGCGTCGCCGGCGAGGAACACCGGCGCCTCCCCGCACTGCAGCGTCGCCGCGTCGAACTCGCGCGGCCGGCCCTTGTCGTCGAGCTCGACCCCCGCGCGCTCCAACTCGAGCCCCTGCAGCCGCGGCGCGCGGCCGGTCGCCGTCAGCACCATGGGCCATGTCCCTTCGGACACCTCGCCGTCCTCGCCGCGGAAGCGGACCCACACCCCGTCGGCCCGCGCCTCGGCCGCCTCGAGCGTCGACCGCGTGTGCAGCGTCAGCTCGCGCGCCAGCGCCGACTTGGCCGAGGCGAGCACCGCGGGGTCGCGGATCCCCGCGACCTTGGCGTCGGCGCACAGCACCGTCACGCGCGCGCCGAGGCGGGCCATCGCCTGCCCGAGCTCGACCCCGATCGGCCCCGCGCCGACCACCAGCAGGCGCTCGGGGATCGCCTCGAGCTCGAACACCCGGTCGGAGTCGATCACCCGCGGCGACTCGAGCCGCGCCAGCAGCGGCGGCGATCGCACCGCCGAGCCGACCGCCACCACCACCGCCTTGCGCGCCCTCACCCGCAGCGCGTCGCCGACCGCGAGCAGGTTGGGCTCGACGAAGCGAGCTCGACCGTCGAGCAAGAGCCCGCGCTCGCCGAGCGTGCGCGCCTCGGCCAGCAGGAAGCCGACGAAGCGGTCGCGCTCGCGGCGGACGCGGCCCATCACCTCGCCGGGGACCACCCGCGGCTCGCCCGCGTGCACGCCGAAGTGCCTGGCCTCGCGGACCGCGTGCGCCGCCTCCGCGGCGGCGATCAGCAGCTTCGAGGGCATGCAACCGACCCGCGCGCAGGTGGTCCCGAGCGGCCCCGAGTCGATCGCCACCGCGTGCGCCCCGGCCTTCTCGGCCGCCCGCCTGGCGTTGAGCCCCGCCGTCCCCGCGCCGATCACCGCGACATCGACCGTCTGCTCGCGCATGCCGGAACTATAGCCAAATCCGGCCGGGTGGCGCGTCCGTGCGGATCCGCGCTTCCCGTCAGCCCGGGTGCGCCCCGCGGCCGCCCGCGCGCCTGACCTTTTGGACCTGCGTCTTCGGACCTGTCTCTTGCAGCAGGTCACTCAACGGACACAGGCCGAGCGCCGCCAGGTCGGCCGCGGCCGCGTCGGCCCAGCCGCTGTTGGCGATCGGCGACGCCGGGCTGGGGTGGAGGATCTTGCCGATCTTGGCCCGCGCGCCGACGACCTTCTGCGCCCGCTTCTCGGCCCACGCGCCGATGCCGATGACCCACGTCGGCTCGAGCAGCTCGACCAGGCGCAGCAGGTGGCGGTCGCACGCGGCCTCGAGCGGCGCGCGCTGCTCGGCGGGCAGCTTGTCGGGCGTGAAATTCTTGCCGCCGGCCTCGATGAAGGTGAGCGGGCAGTAGTTGGCGACGTAGTGGCGGTTGAAGAACCGCTCGGCGGTGCCCCAGCGCTGGGGCACTGCGCCCCACAGGCGCGAGCCGCTGACCTCCGCGCGCGTGCACGCGAACCCCTGCACCGGCCGCTCCGGGTGCTCGCGGCCCGGTCGCGACACCGGCGCCTCGATCTTCAGGAAGTCGCGCACCGCCTTGACCTCGCCGAACGGCACCCCCGTCTGCGTCATCCCGAACGGCCCCGGGTTCATGCCGAGGAACACCACGTCCTTGCGCGCTCGCCCGTAGGCGGCGATGTACGCGGCGTGAGGCGCCCACGCGTAGTCGAGCGGGTGATACACGTGCGTGATGGGCTCGGAGAACGAGAGGCTGCGCACCTCGTCCGCGAGACGTCTGGCTGCGGCCTGCAGCTCGGCGGCGATCGTCGTCATCATGACATCGCCCGCCATACGCCGAAACGCAGGCTCGCAGCAAGGCCCGAGCAATCGCCGTTTTTGTATGCCCGCTCGCAAGACTTTCACTGCCGCGATCCTCGCGCGGAGGTCGACGCGACCGAAGTAATTGCTTGCTACGCGTGATGGTCGCCGGCGGCGGCTCCGCGGCGCTGCACCGCCGTGAATTCGCGGTCGTGAATCGCCGCGGCCGCTATTGCGATCGTGGGACCGCGCGGAGGATCTCCGCCAGCGCCGCCGACAGGTCGCGGGTCGCCGACAGCGCCGCCGACTCGAGCCCGAGCGTCACCATCGCCCCGGCCGCCGCAGGTTGCAGGCCGCAGACGATGCAGCGGGCGCCGAGCAGGCGGGTCGCGCGGGCCAGCGCGACCACGTGCGCGGCGGTGCGATCGTCGCCGATGGTCACGCCCGTGACGTCGAGGATCACGAAGCGGGCGCGAGCGGCTGCCACCTCCTCGAGCGTGCGCGAGGTGATCGCCGCGGCCCGCTCCTCGTCGACGGCGCCGACCAGCGGCAGGGCCAGCACGCCCGGCCACACGCGCAGGATGGGCGTCGACAATTGGGCCACCAGGTCGCGCAGGCGGACGATCAGCCCGAGGTTCTCCTGCTCGCTGCGGCGCAGCTTCTCGTTGCCGAGCTCGAGCGCGCGGGCGCGTTCGGCCTCGGCCGCGCGGGCCTGCTCGAGCTCGGCGGTGAGGCGGTCGAGCTCGTCGTTCTTCTGGCGGATGAACCGAATTGCTGGCACCGCCGCCGACCAGGACCACCCCCGGGTTGCGGTCGAGCATTCCGATCAGCAGCTCTTCCTTCTTGTAGCGAAAGCCGTCGTCGATCACGAGGCCGACGCAGCGCTCGGTGTCGACGTCTTCCGGCGCCACGCCCGGCTCGGCGCAGGCCTGGGCCATCGCCGCCGCTCCAGCCTCGACCGGCGCCTCGCTCAGGTTCTTGCCGAGCCCGAGGCCGATCTCGAAGTCCCCCGACAGGCCGGCGAGCACCACGCTGCCGGTGTGGAGGCCGTCGTGATCGATCTCTCCGCCCGTCGTCGCCCCGATCAGCCGCGTCGTCGCCGGCAGCCGGGCTCGCACCGCGTCATTGAGGGCGCGCTGGTCTCGATCGCTCGACGCGAACATCACCGCCAGTCGGGGCGGCGCCCCGAGCCCGCGGATCAGCTCGTCGGCGGCGGTCTGCGGGTCCGCCGCGTGGCTCCGCGCGGTCGCCATCACGATCGATGCCATGAACACCTCCGCGGTGATAAGAACACAGAGTCGCAGGTTATGTGCTTTCGTTGCGGATCAAAGCACCCGCAAACGAGGACCATGGCCGTGAGAGGGTCCGTGGAGCCCCGCAGCGGCCGTTTGGAGCGACTCCCCCGAGTCGAACGCGCGCGCGTTTGCGCCCCTGCATCGAATTTTTTGCGGGGGGGGCCGTTTCCCTCGCAGGTTTCCCCTGTCCGCCTGCGGCCCCGCGCCGGGGTGTTTCGCGGGTCGGCGGCGATCGCTGGCAGATCGCACTACCACCAATGGCGGCGATTGGCGGCACTGTAAGTCTGCAATCTGCGCCGCGCGGCCCGTTGCTGCTGCATCGACCGGCTGCACCTTCGTTGCGCGGTCCCGCTCATCGCTGGTATGTTCTCGGCATGCGATGGTCCCCCCGCCTTGTCGCCCTCCTGTTTCCGTTCGCGTGTGGTTTTGAAGAAGACGCGTCGACCGCCTCCCACGGCGGCGGGAACGGCGATGGCACCACCACCACGACCACCACCGGCGAGCCGACCACAGGCGCCGGCTTACCGCCCGATTTTTGGCCCGGCGTCGCCTGCGCGCCTGCTGCCGAGGAGCAGGAGGCCGGGCCGAAGTTTTATTTCGACCTCGACGCCGGCAAGGTCGCGGGCCGCGACTTTTTCCGCCTGCCGTTCCCGCTCGACGCCCGGCGCCGCGGCGGCGGCATCGACCTCACCGGTTTTCCCAGCCCGCCGGCCGAGCTCGACCCCGCATTCGGCAACGTCGTCGAGCGCTGGTTGTCGCACCTGCGGTCCGACGCGCCGGGCTTCGCCGTCAACGGCGCGGTCCTCTTTCGCAGCACCCACGGCGTCGACGCGCCGCAGGGGATCTTCTTCGTCAACGTCGACCCGGGCCACCCCGACTACGGCAAGAAGCTCGAGGGCCTGTCGTACAGCGCCAAGAACGGCGACACCAGCGGCAACAATTATATCTGCCGCAACTGGCTGGCGGTCGAGACGATCGACGGCGTGCCGCTCGAGCCCGGCACCACCTACGCGGTGCTCCTCACCGACAGCCTGCGCACCGTCGGCGGCGAGCGGTTCAGCCCGGACGCTGACTTTTCGGCCATGCTCCAAGGGACAGCCCCATCCGATGCGAAGCGCAAGGCCGCGTGGGACACCTTCGCGCCGCTGCGGCAGTTCCTCGCCAGCCCCGAGAACAGCGCCGGCATCCAGGTCAAGCAGAGCCAGCTGATCGGCGGCACCGTCTTCACCACCGCCGCCAACACCGACGTCCTCGCCGGCGCCCGCGCGGCCGCGCGAGCCGCCCCGCTCTACGTCTCCGACCTGCACCTGTGCCAGGCGGCCGGCCCGAGCCCGTGCTCCGAGTTCACCGGCCTCACCGCCGACGAGCGGGCCGAGCGCGAGTGCGGCGCGCCGTCCTCGGAGCACCTCGAGGTGCAGGGCCGCGTGCGCCTGCCGATCTTCCAGGAGGGCATCCCGCCGTACGCCGACATCGGCGGCCGCATCGACGTCGAGGGCGGCCTGCCGGTCCAGCGCAGCAGCTTCGACGCCTGCTTCAGCGTCACCCTGCCGGCCGGCCCCACGCCGGAGGGCGGCTGGCCGGCGCTGATCTACGCCCACGGCACCGGCGGCGGCTTCCGCAGCCCGCTGATCGACGGCACCGCCCGCGCGCTGGCAGAGCGAGGCTTCGCCACCATCGCCCTCGAGGGCGTGATGCACGGCGAGCGGCGCAACGACAGCGACGACGACGGCGAGGTCGGCGGCCTCGACGTCGATCAATTGGTGTTCAACGTCTACAACCCCGAGTCCGCGCGCGACACGATCGTGCAGGGGGCGATCGATCAATTCACCGCGGTGCGCCTGGCGGAGGAGTGGCAAGACAGCACCCTGCTCGCCGGCCAGGTGCTGCGATTCGACGCGAACGCGCTGTTCTTCATGGGCCACAGCCAGGGCGCCAATTCCGGGGCGCTGTTCCTGCCGTTCGAGCCTTCCGTCCGCGCCGCGGTGCTGAGCGGCGGCGGCGCCAAGCTGACGCGCACGCTGCTCGGCAAGGAGGAGCCCAAGGTCGAGAACCCGGTGAACGGCGATTGGCTGGCCCCGCGCGAATTGCTGCAGCTGGCCTTCCAGGAGCGCCCCGACCACCCGCTCGACACGCCGCACCCGATGCTCGTCCTGCTCAACACCTTCGTCAATCGCTCCGACGCCGACAACACCGCGCCGCTGATCCGCCGCCGCCCGCTGGACGGCGTGCCGGCCAAGCACGTCTTGAATTACATCGGCCACGTCGACAGCTACAGCCCGCTGCGCGCCGCCGGCAACCTCGCCATCGGCATCGCCGCGCCGATCGGCGGCGAGAGCCTGTTCCAGCCGCCCTGTGATGATTACACCGACGAGAACGAGCGCGTCGCCTGCGGCTGGACGTCCGGCCAATGGCTGCCCGAGGTCGCGCTCCCTGCCACCGGCAACGCCGGCGGCGGCCAGCTCACCGTCGTCACCCGAATGCTGCCCGCGCCCAAGGGCAAGGACGGCCACTACGTCGCCTTCGAACCGGCCGAGATGACGCGAATCGCCGAATTCTTCGCCACCGCCCTGTCGAACAACGTCCCGACGGTGAAATGAGCGGTTTCGCGCGCTCCGCTCGCCGCGGAGTTAGTTTTTATACTTTTTCCGGAAGTTTTGTGATATTCTCGGCGGCATGGCCTTCCTTCCGCGCCGCCGGGTCGTCTGCTTCGCCCTTCTCACCTGCGCCCTCGCCTGCGGCCCCAAGCCCGCGGAGGAGACCACCAGCACCACCGATTCGCCGCCGGCCACCACTGGGCCCGAGGCCACCGGCGGCGCGAGCACGACCGGCGAGACCACGCTGATCGAGACGACCTCGACGGTCACCGGCAATCCTACCACCGCCAGTCCGACCACCAATCCCACCACCCCCGATCCCACCACCACGAGTCCGACGACCACCGGCGACGGCAGCGTTTTCATCACGCCCCACGACGCCGGCGGCCACGGCGGCTGCGCCGCGATCGCCAGCAAGGACTGCGATCCGTGGGTGCAAGATTGCCCGTCCGATTCGAAGTGCTCGCCCGCGAGCGGCGGGTGTGATGATTTCAGCCGGACGATCTGCACCGAGCTGCCGGCCCAGCCGGTGCCGATCGGCGGCGCCTGCACCTCCGAGATGGACCCGCTCAGCGGCCGCAACGACTGTGAAATCGGCGCCACCTGCTGGTTCATCGATCCGCTCGCCCTGACCGGCACCTGCGTCAGCCTGTGCCACGGCTCGCCCGACGTCCCCGACTGCTCGCACGTCCCCGGCACCGGCTGCGTGTTCGTCCACGACGGCGCCGCCGCCCCGCTGTGCCTGCCGACCTGCGACCCCTTCGAGCCGACCTGTCCCGCGGGACATCATTGCCATCCGACCATCCAGGACCCGGCGGTGTTCGCCTGCACCCCGGACACCTTCGCGCCGCTCGGCGCCGCCTTCGAGCCGTGCGAGCGGACCAATTGCGCCGCCGGCCTCCTGTGCAGCGAGCCCGAGGTCGCCGCCGTCGAGTGCGGCCCCGACAGCAATTGCTGCACCCCGCTGTGTGACCTCGACACCCCCGATTGCCCCGGCGCCGGTCAGGTCTGCCTGCCGTACTTCGAGATGGGCCAGGCGCCGTCCGGGCTCGAGGACGTCGGCCGCTGCGGCTTGCAGTGACCCGACAGTTGCGCGACTCCGGCGCCCCCTAAGAGCAACCCCGCGCGCCGCCTTCGCGGCGCCGCGCGCACCGGGGTGATCTGCTCGTCCGCGATTGTGAGCCTGGCAACAGTCGAGCGCGCCGGCCAGCGAGCCGGGCCACGATCGTGATAGGACGCGAGGATGCTTCGCCTTCGCCGTTACGCACTCCTCACATTGCCGCTCGCCACCGCCTGTATCGACGGCGGGGAAACCACCGCGGCAGTGACCGACTCTCCGACGACCGTCCCGGGCACCTCGAACCCCGACGTCACGGGCCCCGGCACGACCACCGACTCACCGACGAGCACGAGCAACGGCACCGGCACCGACAGCGGCACGGAGTCGACCGCGGGTCCGACCACGGACGCGCCGCCCACCGGCACCGACCCGACCCTCGCCACCACCGGCACCGTGACCACCGAGAACGTCAGCGTCTCGACCACGGCCGCGACCGACACCACCGGCGAGCCGCCGATCTGTCCCGAAGACCAGATCGTCTGCGACGGCAACACCGCCCAGGTGTGCGACGGCATGGGCGGCTTCAAGAGCGAGGAGGCCTGTCCGACCGCGTGCGCCCCCGACCTCGGGTGCGTCGAGTGCGTCCCCGGCGAGAGCGAGTGCCAGGGCGACAACGTCGCCACCTGCAACGACACCGGCACCGGCTTCGAGATCACCGACACCTGTGACGCGCTGCAGGGCCTCGCGTGCGACGCCGACGTGGGCGCCTGCCTCGGCGCCTGCGCCGGCCTCGGCCTGTCGTACATCGGCTGCGACTACTACCCCACCGTCACCAAGCAGTACGACCTCTACAACACCGCGCCGACGGACGTGTTCGCGGTCGCGGTCGCCAACACCTCGGCGCAGATGGTGAACATCACCGTCACCCGCGGCGCCAACATGGTCGCCGCCAGCAGCGTCGCGCCCAACGCGGTGCAGATCCTCGAGCTGCCGTGGGTCAACGAGCTGACCAAGGGCGACGGCCCCAGCGCGCTCGTCGTCGACGGCGCCTACCGCCTGCGCACCACCGGCCCGGTCACCGTCTACCAGTACAACCCGCTCAAGGCGACCACCACCAACGACGCCTCGCTGCTGCTGCCCGTCAACACCTGGACCGGCAACTACGTGGTCGCCGCGCGCGGCCAGTGGACCGGCATCCCCGGCTTCTACGCCGTCACCGCCCGCCAGGACAACACCACGGTCACCCTGACGCCCTCCGCCACCGGCAAGATCATCGCCGCCGGCGGCGGCGTCGCGGCCGACGGCACCGGCGTCGTCGTGCTCAACGAGAGCGACGTCCTGCAGGTCGTCGCCACCGCCAGCGACCCGACCGGCACGATCGTCACCGCCGACAAGCCGGTCCAGGTCATCGGCGGCCACAAGTGCACCAACGTGCCCGACAACGTCGCCGCCTGCGATCACCTCGAGGAGTCGATGTTCCCGATCGAGACCCTCGCCAAGGAGTACGTGGTCGTCCCGCCGGTCCAGGTCCCCAACGACCAGCTCGACAAGGCGCAGATGGTGCGGATCATCGCCAGCGAGGCGAACACCACCCTCACCTTCAACCCCGACCAGCCGGTCGCCAAGACCCTCACCAACGCCGGCGACTTCATCGAGATCGCCAGCACCACCGCCAAGTTCGTCGTCTCGGCCGACAAGAAGATCCTCGTCGCCCAGTACATGGTCGGTCAGAACGGCGGCTTCGGCACCAGCGACCCGTCGATGCTGCTGGCCGTCAATCCGCTGCAGTGGCGCAAGGACTACCTCGTCCACGCCCCCACCAACTGGGTCGCCAACTACGTCGACCTCATCGCCAAGACCGGCACCTCGGTCACGGTCGACAACGTCGCGGTCGCCAGCTGGGCCCCGATCGGCAACACCGGCTACGTGGTCGGCCACGTCAAGCTGAGCAACGCCGGCGACGGCAACCACCGCATCACCGCCGACCAGGGCGTCAGCGTCGCCATCGGCGGGGTCATGGACGCCGGCAGCTACTGGTACCCCGGCGGCCTCGACCTCGACCTCATCCCGCAGTGAGCGGGGCGCTCGGTCGGGCGTGCGCATGGCGGCCACGCGCGCGCAGCCGCCGATCGGGCGGCTGTTCGCGGCACCGCCGGCGCCGCCGGAGCTCGCCAGCGATCGCCCCGAGTTCGCCACGACCTTCGCCCCCGATGACACGCCGTGGGTGCTCACCAACGGCGATGTCACGGAGGACGGGAGATACGCGCTCGTGCTCCTGCACCGCGACGCCGAGGGCGCGTGGACTCATGAATCGCTGGCCGCCGAGGCCATCGCGCGTTCAATGTCGGCACAACTCGACACGCGCGGCGACATGCACCCCGCATTCCACGATCCCGCCCGGCGCAAGGGCTCGGCGGTCCGCCAGCGCCGGATCGGCCCGTGAGCGCGGCATGGACGGACGACCCGAGTGCCACCATTCGCGGCCGCGCCGTCGACCGCGCGATCGCGGCGACGCGCGAATCATCGCACCAGGCGCCATGGCGCTCCTGCGAGCCACGAGGACGAGCAGATCGCCTCGTCTCACCCCCGTGGATGTCCGGGTCCTCACCGGCGACCTCGGCATTGCGAGGTGCCCACAATCGCTCGAATGCGTAGACTTCTCCGGCGCGCTCGCGGCCCGGCGCGCCCGGCGAATCGCCCTCATGGTATGAGGCCCGGATGCTTCGTCTCCGCCGATACGCCCTGCTCGCCTTGCCCCTCGCCGTCGCTTGCGGCGACGACGGCTCCATCGACGCCTCCGCCACTGTCGCCACCACCGCCCCCGATACCACCGGACCTGGCCCGACGACGAGCGCCACCGCGCCGACCACCGACACGCCGACCACCGGCGCGCCGACCACCGAGGGCAGCATCTCGGCCACCGGCACCACCGCCGCCACCGACGACACCACCGCCGCCACGCAGACCAGCACCGACGCGACGACGAGCACCACCGACGCGGGCACGAGCACCACCGGCAACGTCTCGGCCAGCGAGACCACCGACTCGACCACCACCACGAGCGGCAATCCGTCCTGTCCCGAGGACCAGATCGTCTGCGACGG
Organism: Nannocystis punicea; assembly: GCF_026965555.1. Classification (GTDB taxonomy): domain Bacteria; phylum Myxococcota_A; class Polyangia; order Nannocystales; family Nannocystaceae; genus Nannocystis; species Nannocystis punicea. Next base: position 11,520,916 of record NZ_CP114040.1, read on the forward strand.
CAACACCGCCCAGGTGTGCGACGGCATGGGCGGCTTCAAGAGCGAAGAGGAGTGTCCGGTCGCCTGCGCGCCGGGCATCGGCTGCACCGAGTGCACCCCGGGCGACAGCCAGTGCGTCGGCAACGACGTCCAGAAGTGCAACGAGAGCGGCACCTGGGAGGCCTTCGAGACCTGCGACGGCCTGCAGGGCCTCGCCTGCGACCCCGACGTCGGCGCCTGCCTCGGCGCCTGCGCCGGCCTCGGCCTGTCGTACATCGGCTGCGACTACTACCCGACCGTCCTGCAGCAGCACGACACTTACATCTCCGCGCCCATCAACGAGTACGCGGTCGCGGTCGCCAACACCTCCGACCAGGCGGCCCAGGTCACCGTCACCCGCGGCGCCAACCAGATCACCCAGGTCATGGTCGCGCCGATGAGCGTCCAGCTGATCGTCCTGCCGTGGGTGAACCAGCTGGCCCAGGGCCAGGGCCCCTCGGTGGTCGTCACCGACGGCGCCTACCGCCTGCGCAGCAGCCGGCCGGTCACCGTCTACCAGTACAACCCGCTCAAGGCGACCACCACCAACGACGCCTCGTTGCTGCTGCCCGTCAACACCTGGACCGGCAACTACGTGGTCGCCGCCTGGCCGACGTGGCTCAGCTACCCCGGCTTCTACGCCGTGGTCGCCAACCAGGACAACACCAAGGTCACCCTCACGCCCTCGACCACCGGCAAGATCGTCCAGGCCGGCGGCGGCGTGGCGGCCGACGGCACCGGCGTCGTCACCCTCAACGCCGATGATGTCCTTCAGGTCATGTCGGGCGCCGGCGGCGACCTGACCGGCACGATCGTCACGGCCGACAAGCCGGTGCAGGTGTTCGGCGGCCAGGAGTGCACCAACGTCCCGCTCAACGTCACCGCCTGCGATCACCTCGAGGAGTCGATGTTCCCGATCGAGACCCTCGCCAAGGAGTACGTGGTCGTGCCGCCGGTGCAGGTCCCCAACGACCAGCTCGACAAGGCCCAGATCGTGCGCGTGATCGCCAGCGAGGCCAACACGACCTTGACGTTCTCGCCCGATCAGCCCGTGAACAAGGTGCTGGCCCAGGCCGGCGACTTCGTCGAGCTCACCACCACCACCGCCAAGTTCGTCGTCACCTCCGACAAGAAGATCCTGGTGTCGCAGTACATGGTCGGCCAGGACGGCGGCTACGGCACCAGCGACCCCGCCATGCTCCTGGCCGTCAACCCGCTGCAGTGGCGCAAGAACTACCTGTTCCACGCCCAGCCGAGCTGGACCGCCAATTACGTCGACGTGCTCGCGCCCAAGAACGCCAACGTCACCGTCGACGGGGTCGCCGTCGGCAACTGGCAGGCCGTCGGCGCCACCAACTACCAGGTCGCCCACATCAAGCTGAACAACAACGGCGACGGCAACCACACCGTGGTCGGCGACGTCGGCGTGGGCATCGGCGTCTACGGCGTGCAGAGCTACGGCAGCTACTGGTACCCCGGCGGCCTCGACCTCGACATCCTCCCGCAGTGAGCGGGACGACCCCCGAGTACTATCATTCGCACGTCGCCGCCGATCGCACGATCGCGGCGACGAGGCGCGAGAGCGGGCAGGCGCGGGCGCGCGACCAGCAATTCACCTCGTCTTCAGATCGTGACGGTCCGGATCCGCACGGCCGTCATCGGCGCGCCGATGGCCGTCGAATTGCGGACTTCTCCGGCGCGCTCTCGGCCCTGCGCGCCCGGCGAATCGCCCTCATGGTATGAGGCCCGGATGCTTCGTCTCCGCCGATACGCTCTGCTCGCCCTGCCCCTCGCCGTCGCTTGCGGCGACGACGGCTCCATCGACGCCACCGCCACCGTCGCCACCACCGCCCCCGATACCACCGGACCTGGCCCGACGACCAGCACCACCGCGCCGACCACCGAGACGCCGACCACCGGCACGCCGACCACCGAGGGCAGCATCTCGGCCACCGGCACCACCGCCGCCACCGACGACACCACCGACGGGACCACCGCCGCGCCGCAGACCACCACCGACGCGGCGACGAGCACCACCGACGGGGAGACGAGCACCACCGGCAACGTCTCGGCCAGCGAGACCACCGACTCGACCACCACCACGAGCGGCAATCCGTCCTGTCCCGAGGACCAGATCGTCTGCGACGGCAACACCGCCCAGGTGTGCGACGGCATGGGCGGCTTCAAGAGCGAAGAGGAGTGTCCGGTCGCCTGCGCGCCGGGCATCGGCTGCACCGAGTGCACCCCGGGCGACACCCAGTGCGCGGGCAACGACGTCCAGAAGTGCAACGAGAGCGGCACCTGGGAGGCCTTCGAGACCTGCGACGGCCTGCAGGGCCTCGCCTGCGACCCCGACGTCGGCGCCTGCCTCGGCGCCTGCGCCGGCCTCGGCCTGTCGTACATCGGCTGCGACTACTACCCGACCGTCCTGCAGCAGCACGACAGCTTCATCTCCGCGCCCACCTACGAGTACGCGGTCGCGGTCGCCAACACCTCCGACCAGGCGGCCCAGGTCACCGTCACCCGCGGCGCCAACCAGATCACCCAGGTCATGGTCGCGCCGATGAGCGTCCAGCTGATCGTCCTGCCGTGGGTGAACCAGCTGGTCCAGGGCCAGGGCCCCTCGGTGCTCGTCACCGACGGCGCCTACCGCCTTCGCAGCACCCGGCCGGTCACCGTCTACCAGTACAACCCGCTCAAGGCGACCACCACCAACGACGCCTCGCTGCTGCTGCCCGTCAACACCTGGACCGGCAACTACGTGGTCGCCGCCTGGCCGACGTGGACCTTCACGCCGGGCGTCAACTACCCCGGCTTCTACGCGGTGGTCGCCAGCCAGGACAACACCAAGGTCACCCTCACGCCCTCGACCACCGGCAAGATCGTCCAGGCCGGCGGCGGCGTGGCGGCCGACGGCACCGGCGTCGTCACCCTCAACGCCGATGATGTCCTTCAGGTCATGTCGGGGATCGGCGGCGACCTGACCGGCACGATCGTCACGGCCGACAAGCCGGTGCAGGTGTTCGGCGGCCAGGAGTGCACCAACGTCCCGCTCAACGTCACCGCCTGCGATCACCTCGAGGAGTCGATGTTCCCGCTCGAGACCCTCGCCAAGGAGTACGTGGTCGTCCCGCCGGTGCAGGTCCCCAACGACCAGCTCGACAAGGCCCAGATCGTGCGCGTGATCGCCAGCGAGGCCAACACGACCCTGACGTTCACGCCCGATCAGCCGGTGAACAAGGTCCTGGCCAAGGCCGGCGACTTCGTCGAGATCACCACCACCACCGCCAAGTTCGTCGTCACCTCCGACAAGAAGATCCTGGTGTCGCAGTACATGGTCGGCCAGGACGGCGGCTACGGCACCAGCGACCCCGCCATGCTCCTGGCCGTCAATCCGCTGCAGTGGCGCAAGAACTACCTGTTCCACGCCCAGCCGAGCTGGACCGCCAACTACGTCGACGTGCTCGCGCCCAAGAACGCCAACGTCACCGTCGACGGGGTCGCCGTCGGCAACTGGCAGGCCGTCGGCGCCACCAACTACCAGGTCGCCCACATCAAGCTGAACAACAACGGCGGCGGCAACCACACCGTGGTCGGCGACGTCGGCGTGGGCATCGGCGTCTACGGCGTGCAGAGCTACGGCAGCTACTGGTACCCCGGCGGCCTCGACCTCGACGTCCTCCCGCAGTGAGCGCCGACCCCGGGCGCGCGACCTCGCGCGCCCGGCGGGCCCGCAAAACTTCCGCCGACCGCAAAGTTGACTGCATCCCGCCGGCTGGCCGACGATCCACGGGTGCATGGCCTCTTCCGTGTCGTCGCCTGCCTCGCCCTGACCGCGTGCGTCGACCGCACGTCGCCCGAGGACGACAGCGACAGCGGCGGTTCGGCCGCGCCGCCGGCCAGCACCACCGCGATGCCGGACGACTCGGCCACCGGCGGCCCGACCGAAGATTCCACCGCCGGGAGCACCGGCGACGACGTGCCCGGCGCGCACGACGGCGCGTGCAAGCCGGTCGAGGGCAACACATGTCCCACGGGACATACTTGTTGTTCCGACGACCCGGCCACGATCCAGGGCCTCTTGCCCAACTACTTCAAGGACGGCGTGATCGACGACGAGGTCGGCACCCCGCTGTTCTCGGACGACAACAACGACCTCAGCTACTGGGGCTATTGCATCGAGACTGGCGGGTTCCCCAGCCCGCTGAGCAACGGCTGCCCGGTCCCGTGCAACCCGACCTGGACGGTCGAGCGGCGCTTGCAGATCTGCGGCGGCTCGCAGTGCTGCCCGTTCACCGCCGTCGACCCGGCGAAGGACTGCATTCAGGACCCACAATCGGGCCGCTGGCGGACCGTGCGCGGGGCAGACATCAGCGCCAAGCTCACCGGCTGGGGCACCGCCCACGCCACCAACCAGGACCCGTTCGCCGACAGTTGCAAGCTCTTCGCCGGCGCCGACCAGAACGCGCTGCTCGACTGCATCTCGCAGCTCGGCGTCGCCGACCAGCGCGGCTACTGCTTCACCGGCGAGTGCCCGTGCGTCGAGGACGTGTGCGACCAGAAGAACCCGGACTACGTCCCGCGCTGCGATTGAGCGCCGCGGTCACCCGCGGTAGCGCCACCACAGGGTCAGCAGCGACGCCGACAGCAGCACGAACAGCGCGTACAGCAGCGGCAGCCACAGCATCCGCTCGTGCAAGGCGGCGGGGAAGCTGGCGAGGATGATGCCGAGCGCCAGCGGGCTGTTCTGAATGCCCGTCTCGAACGCGATCGCCCGCCGGCCCGCGCGCGAGACCCTGAGCAACGCCGCCAGCAGGTAGCCGAGCGCGAAGCCGAGGACGCCGAGGCCGAGCGCCGCCGCGACCATCGCCGGCGTGGTCTGGGCCAGCAGCGCCCCGTTGTGCACCAGCCCGGTGACGATCAGCAGGCCCAGCACGCCGATGCCCGACAGGCTGCCGATCTTCTCGAGCACCGCCGCCGCGCGAGCCGAGCGAGCCCGGATCGTCATACCCAGGCCGAGCGGCACCAGCATCAACGCCAGGGTGACCGTGATGTTGCCGTACGGCACCTTGAGCGCCGCGTCGGTGAACGAGCTGGCGTACACCACCAGGAGCAGCGGCATCACCACCACCGCGACGATCGTCGACAGCGCGGTCATGCTGATGCTGAGCGCCACGTCGGCCCGGGCGTAGTAAGTGAACAGGTTCGAGGTCGTGCCGCCCGGGGTGCAACCGACGATGATCAGGCTGATCGCCTGGTCGTTCGGCAGGCCGAGCGCCTTCGCCAGCGCGAACGCGATCAGCGGCATCCACCCGTACTGCGAGGCCAGGCCGATCAGCGGCCCGCGCGGGTTCTGCAGCACCGCGCGGAAGTCGGCCACGGTCAGCGAGGCGCCCATCCCCGTCATCAGGACGACGAGGAGCAGGACCAGCAGCGCCTGTTCGAGGCCCGACAGCATCACTCGATGCTCGCACGCGCCCGCGCCCGCGGCAACCGCGGCCCGGAGCTCAACCTGTCCGCGAAGACATGTCCGAACGGCCCTGCGCGCGCACCGGCGGGCGCTCCTCGGCGAACAGCCGCAGGGCGAACGCCCCGGCCGGGGTCACCCGGGCGCGCTCGACCCAGTCCAGGGCCGCCGGCGTCAGCACCTCCGGGGAGAACTGGTAGCCGTACTGCGGAGGCATCAGCGCCGGCGCGGCGAGGGCCGCGAAGGTCAGGTCGGCGGCGGTGAAGCGGTCGCCCACGAGGTAGCGCCGGCCGCCTTCCAGGGTCTGCGTGACCTCGTCGAAGATCACGTCGAGCCGAGCCTGCGAGCGGGCGGTCGGCGCCGGGTCCAGCTTCAAGGCGCGCCGCATCATGGCGGTCAGCGGCCGCGCCAGCAGCCGGCCGAGCCGCCGCTCCCACGCGGGCCCGGTCGAGGTGACCAGATCCCGGATCTTGCCGCGGTCGGTGAACAGGAGCGAGTAGGCCACGCGCCGCACCGCCGGCCCGAGCAGCTGGTCGAAGCGAGCGACCATCCGCTCGACCTCGGCCCGCAGCGGCGGCTCCTCCGGGAACAGCTTGCGCGCCTCGGGCAGCTGCTCGTCGGCGAAGCGGACGATGTCGGTCGACTCGCACAGCACACCCCGCGGCGTCACCAACGCCGGCACGGTGCGCCGGGCACCGGCGGCGAGGTTGGCCGCGAAGTGGAACAGCGGGACGTGGTCGGCCTCGACGTAATCGAGGCCGGCACGGTCGAGGGCCCAGCGGGCCTTCTCGCAGTAGTGGCTGAACCCGATCGTGATCAGGCGCAGCGGCGCGGGCGAGCCGCTCACGACCCGGCGGTGAGCTTCTCGAGCTCCTTGCCCAGCGTCTCCTCGATCTTGCCCTTGAGCGGCGTGAGCATGAAGCCGAGGTCGAGGTTGACGTCGACCTTGTTGTCGCTGATGACCAGCTTGCCCTCGACGCCGGTCCCCTTGACGTTGAGGGTGCGATCGTCGGCCCACGAGGTCTTGGCCTGGTACTTCTCCTGGAGCTTCGCGCCCAGGGTGCTGATCCGTTCCTTGATCACGGCGGGCTCGAGGGAGTGATTGCGAGACAGGTTGATCTTCGGCATCGCCGATTCTTGATACCAAAAAGCCCGCCGGTCCTGCAAACCGGGGGCGGCGCGAGCGCCCCCGGGAGCCACAGGCTTTCGTCACAAATTTGGCCCGCAGGGCCGCGCCGTGGAATCTGCGGCCGTGCTCCAAAGCGTCAGCGCCACCGAGACCGCTCTGCCTCCTTCGGACCTGAGGGCCCCCGTGAGCTCCAAGGCCCCGGCTCCGGCCCCGGGCGTGCAGACGCCGCAGCCGGGCCCGGCCCGGGCCACGAGCGCGCGCGCGACCACGCCGGTGCAGAAGCCCCTGCCCGAGCCGACGTGGCGCTCGGCCGACAACCGCGCGCGACTCTTCAAAGGCGACTGCCTCGAGATCTTGGAGCGCATCCCCGCCGAGTCGGTCGACGTCATCTTCGCCGACCCGCCGTACTTCCTGTCGAACGGCGGGACCACCTGCCGCGCCGGCAAGCGCACCAGCGTCGACAAGGGCACGTGGGACAAGTCGAACGGCGTCGAGGAGAACCACGCCTTCAACCACAAGTGGTTGACCGCGTGTCAGCGGGCGCTCAAGCCCAACGGCACGATGTGGGTGTCGGGCACCGGTCACGTGATCTACTCGGTCGGTTACGCCATGCAACAGCTCGGCTTCAAGATGCTCAACGAGATCGTGTGGGAGAAGCCGAACCCGCCGCCGAACCTGTCGTGCCGCTACTTCACGCACGCGACCGAGACGCTGCTGTGGGCGGCCAAGAACCGCAAGAGCCGGCACGTGTTCAACTACGACCGCATGCGCGAGATGAACGACGGCAAGCAGATGAAGACGGTGTGGCGCCTCACCGCGCCGGGCCAGAAGGAGAAGCTGCTCGGCCGCCACCCGACGCAGAAGCCGGTCGCCCTGCTCGAGCGCCTGCTGCTCGCCTCGTGCCCCGAAGGCGCCCAGGTGCTCGACCCCTTCAACGGCTCCGGCACCACCGGCGTGGCCGCCGTCACCCTCGGCCACAGCTACATGGGCATCGACCTCGAGCAGGAATACATCGACCTGACCCAGGCCCGCCTGCTCGACGCCGTCCCCGCCCTGCGCGAGCGCCCTGCGCTGCAAGTCGTGCGCTGAAGATCGTATTCGGCACGGGAGCCTCGTCTCTCTCCCGGCCGCCGTCACGGGTGCTCATGCAAATGCGCTCGCTGCTCATCCTCGTGATCGCGGCCTGCGGACCGCAGCTGCCCGACGAGGGTGCAACCACCGGAGACACCAGCACCGGCGCGACGACCACGTCGAGCTCGACGACCACGACGAGCCCGACGACCACGACGGGTCTTTCGACCGGCGACAGCGGCAGCGACAGCGCTGCGAGCGTCGACCCGCCGCTCAAGTTCGACCTGCCGCCGCTGCCGCCCGACGTGCCGCCGCCAACGCCGCCCGCGTGCGACCCGCCCCCCGACGTCTCGCCCGACGTGCACTGCGAGGTCGTGCCGCACCGACCGTGGGATTTCATGTATGCCTGCCTCGAGGGCGCCGATCCCGACGCCTGCCCCGACGCCGAGGCCGCGACGGTCCTGGATCTGCTCAACGACTGCTCCCTGTGCACCGGCGTCGGCGGAGACGCGATGTGCGGTCCGGACCCGCGGCGCGAGGACGCCTGCTGCTACTGGAGCTTCGGTCTGATTCACTTCTGCCCCCCGTGAGCGGAAGCCCCGACCGCGTCGTGAGCCCTCGAGCGTGTCGCCGAACGCTGGTCGACCTTCGCGCACGGGAAGGTCGCTCACCCGAGCGTGTGCCCGAACGCTGGTCGTGGGATCACGACGCACGCGAAGGTCGCTCGCCCGAGCGTGTCGCCGAACGCTGGTCGTGGGGCGAGCGACGAGCGTGGCCGACCAGGTTGCGCCGCTCGCCCACCCCGACGCCTCTTTGATTTGTCTTGCTGATTAAACGCGCGAGGCGGCGATCGCTCGCCGCCCCATCGCTCGCCGCGGCGAGCGACCTGCCCCGTGGGACAGGTCTCAGACCTCGGTGATCTCGGCTTCCTTCTTGCCGAGGATCTCCTCGGCCTGCTTGACGAACTTGTCGTGCATCTCCTGCACCTTTTCGAGCGCCTTCTTGAGCTCGTCCTCGGTGATCTCGCGGCCCTTCTCGGCCTCCTTGAGGAACTCGTTGGCCTCGCGGCGCGACTGGCGGATGGCCACCTTGGCCTCCTCGCCGAGGTCCTTGACCTGCTTGACCAGCGCCTTGCGGCGGTCGCCGGTGAGGGGCGGGATGGCGAGGCGGATCACCAGGCCGTCGCTCTGGGGGTTGATGCCGAGGTTGGCGGCGTTGATGGCGCGCTCGATCGGGCCGAGCATGTTGCGGTCCCACGGCTTGACGACGAGCAGGCGGGCGTCGCCGATCGAGACGGTGGCGCACTGGTTGAGCGGCATCAGGGTGCCGTAGCTCTCGACGCGGATCTCGTCGAGCATGGCGGGGTTGGCCCGGCCGGCGCGGACCTTGGAAACCGACTTGCGCAGGTGGTCGAGCGCCTTGTCCATGCCTTCTTGGGCCAGTTCGAGTGCGTCGTTCATCGTCGTGCTCCAGTGGATAGGGTGGTTCGTGTTCGCGCGGGCTACTCCGCGCAGACCAGCGTGCCGAGCTCCTCGCCGCAGACCACGCGGCGGATATTGTCCCGCCCGAGCATGTTGAAGACAAGGATGGGCAGGCTGTTCTCCTTGCACAAGGAGATCGCCGTGCTGTCCATGACGTTGAGGCCGCGGGCCAGCACGTCGAGGTAGGTGAGGCGGGAGTAGCGGACCGCGTCCTTGTGCTTGTGCGGGTCCTTGTCGTAGACCCCGTCGACCTTGGTCGCCTTCATCAGCACGTCGGCGTGGACCTCCATGGCCCGCAGGGCCGCCGCCGTGTCGGTGGTGAAGTAGGGGTTGCCGGTCCCCGCCGCGAAGATCACCACCCGGCCCTTCTCCAGGTGCCGGGTCGCGCGCCGGCGGATGTAAGGCTCGGCGACCTCCTTCATCTCGATCGCCGACATCACCCGCGTGTACACCCCGCGCTGCTCGAGCGCGTCCTGCAGCGCCAGCGAGTTCATCACCGTCGCCAGCATGCCCATGTAATCGGCGCTGGCGCGGTCCATGCCGGAGGCCGCGGCCGACAGCCCGCGGAAGATGTTGCCGCCGCCGATGACCAGCGCGACCTCGACCCCGAGGCCGACGACGTCCTTGACCTCCTCGGAGATCGTGCGCAGCACCTCGGCGTCGACGCCGTAGCCCTGCGTGCCCTGCAGGGCCTCGCCGGACAGCTTGAGCAGGATCCTCTTGTAGCGGGGGGCAGCTGCCATGCGGACCGTCTCTCCGGCCCGCGGGGCCGGCATAAGGGAACATCACGACGCACATAGCGAGAGAGCGGGGGTCGCCCGCTCTCTCGCTCGCGTCTTCACGCCTTGATCTGCGCCGCGACCTCGGCGGCGAAGTCTTCCGACTTCTTCTCGAGGCCTTCGCCGAGCTCGTAGCGGGTGAAGCGGCGGATCTTGATGTTCTCGCCGAGCTTCGCCACCAGCTCCTGCTGCAGCAGCTCGATGGTCTTCTTGTCGTCCTTGACCCACTTCATCTCGAGCAGGACGTGCTCCGAGTAGAACTTGCCGACCTGGCCGTCGACGATCTTGTCGACGATCTTCTCGGGCTTGCCCTCGGCCAGCGCCTTCTCGCGCAGCAGCGCGCGCTCGGCCTCGACCTTGGAGGTGTCCATGTCTTCACGACGGACGCAGGCCGGGTTCATGGCCGCGATCTGCATCGCCACGTCGGCGCAGAAGGCCTGGAAGTCGGCCGTCTTGGCGACGAAGTCGGTCTCGCAGTTGACCTCGAGCAGCACACCCACGCGATGGTTCATGTGGATGTAGGACGTCACCGCGCCCTCGGTGGCGATCCGGCCGGCCTTCTTGGCCGCGCCCGCGATGCCCTTCTTGCGCAGGTAGTCGACCGCCTTCTCGATATCGGCGTCGACCTCGGTGAGCGCCCGCTTGCAGTCCATCAGCCCCGCGCCGGTCCGCTCGCGGAGGTCTTTGATCATGTCGGAGGTGATCGTAGCCATGGCTCAGTCCTCTTTGGTGCCAGCGTCTTCGTCGGGGGTGGCGGCGGCCTCGGGGGCCGGCAGCTGGGTGCGGCGCGACACGACCTCGACACGCGGGCCGTCGCCGCCGGTGGTCACGCGGATCGTCTCGGGGACGTTGTGACCCTCGGGCTCGTTGACCGCGCGCGACTTGCCGAGGCGCGCGCCCTCGAGGCAGGCGTCGGCGATCTTGCTGCAGAACAGCTTGATCGCGCGGATGGCGTCGTCGTTGCCGGGGATGACGTGCTGGATGAGCCGCGGGTCGGCGTTGGTGTCGGCCACCGCGACCACCGGGATGCCGAGGCGGTTGGCCTCGACCACGGCGATGTGCTCCTTGACCGGGTCGATCACGAACACCGCGCCGGGCAGCTTCGGCATGTCCTTGATGCCGCCGAGGTTGCGCTCGAGCTTGCCGCGCTTGCGCTCGAACATCAGCGCTTCCTTCTTGGTGATCGCCTCGTACGTGCCGTCCTGGCTCATACGCTCGATGTTGCGCAGCTTGTCGACCGACTGGCGCACGGTCGTCCAGTTGGTCAGGGTGCCGCCGAGCCAGCGGCTGCACACGAAGAACTGGTTGGCGCGCTCGGCCTCCTGGACCATCACGTCCGCGGCCTGCTTCTTGGTGCCGACGAACAGGACCGGCTTGCCCTCGGCCGCGATGCTGCGGATGAACGCGTACGCCCGGCGGAACATGACCGCGGTCTGCTGCAGGTCGATGATGTGGATGCCGTTGCGGGCCCCGTAGATGTAGGGCCGCATGCGCGGGTTCCAGCGCTCGGTCCGGTGACCGAAGTGCACGCCCGCCTCGAGCAGTTGGCGCACGGTGATGATCCGCTGGCCGTCCGACATGTCGAGCGACTGCTGCAGGTCGCTCTGGGAGACATCTTGAGTGCTCATTTTCTCGTTCTTTCCTGGCGTTGGGCCGCTGCCTCGCTCCTCGAGCCCCGAACACCGCGACCGCGGTGACGCCACGGGGCCCTCCCGAGGCATGTGTGATTGGTTGGGCGGGCCGTTTAGCACGCACCCCGGCCACCGGGCAAGGCGCCGCCTGCACCGCCCACCCGGCGTTCTCACACCCGGACACGCACCCGTTCCGGCCACCGCGAAGCCCTCGGGCGGCCCCGGGCCCCGCACCCGGACGCGTGAGCCTGCTCGTTTCGCCCGCCGACTCCACGCGCGTCGCGGTCCTGGTCCAATCCACACGGCGCGGCAGTCCGCGTCTCACGCGATCGGACGGCCCCTTCCCTGCTCTCCGGGGCAATCGCGCTGTCCGCGCAGCCACCCCTGTGATATGAGCGCCTTGTCGATGTCTCGTCGTCCGCTCCTCGCCCTCGCGTTCGCTCTCGGCGCCCTCGGCGGTTGCTTCCTCACCGCGAACCCGCCGCCGTCGTTCCGCTACAACTGCAAGGCCGACAGCGACTGCCGCGTGCTGACCTGTCGCGGCGATCTGGTGACGATCCCCGACGCGGAGGCCGCCGGCCTGACTCTGGCCGAGAACTGCGACGAGGTGCTCGACGCCGACAAGAGCAAGTTCTACGAGGCCCGCCAGACCTGCCTCGACGGCCTGTGCGAGTACCCGTGCGAGCTCAGCACCGACGTCTGCCCGTCCGGCAAGGGCTATAACCTCTGCTTCAACGGCGCCTGCGCGACCGCCTGCGGCTTCGACGACGAGCGCTTCCCCGACCCCGACGCGACCTGCTCGAGCCCGCAACAGTGCGTGCTGTTCGGCGACGACATCGAGCTGGCGCTCGTCGAGGACCTCATCGGCAGCGGCGGCGGCGGCGGCGGCGGCGGTAGCAACAGCGGCTTCCCGGGCGGCGGCGGCGGCGGCGGCAGCACCAGCGTCGAGGACCTGATCGGCACCGGCGTGTGCGGCATCCGCTGCGACGCCGACGGCGCGCGCGCCTGTCCTCCGGGACAGTACTGCAGCGGCGCCATGTGCCTGGCCGACTGCGCCCACGAGGGCGCCACGCCCTGCGCCGAGACGGCCCAGTGCTACGCCTTCGGCGGCTTCTCGACCTGCATCGTCAAGTGCGACTCGACCGGCGAGAACACCTGCGAGAAGGGCGAGGTCTGCGTCAAGGGCCTCGACCTGTGCCTGCCGACCTGCCTCGGCGAGGACGCGACCACCTGCCGCGACGGCTTCACGTGCAGCGAGGACCTGGCGATCTGCGTCCCTGAAGATCTCCCGACCAGCGACACCGACGCGCTCACCACCGGCACCGACACCGACGTGAGCGACACGGAAGCTCCCACCAGCGAAACCGAGACCAGCGGATGACCCACCAACCGCTCCAAGGCCACGCCGTCCCCCGCCGACTCTGGGTCGCCGCCCTGGCGCTCAGCACCGCCTGCGCCACGACCACGGCCGACCTGCCGCAGCCCGACCGCCGGCTGGCGTCGATCGGCAACCTGGGCACGCGCTCGAACTTCGAGATCCGCACGCTCTACGCCGTCCAGGACCCGGCCCCGCCGCCGGCGGACGACCGCTCGAGCAAGCGCCGCCGCCCGGTCACGCCGATCCTGTTCTACCTCGGCATCTCGATGGCCGTGGCCGCGGGCGTCGGCACGATCGCCACCAGCTTCGCCTCGTACGGCCTGCGCCGCAAGCTCGACGACGGCTACTTCGAGGACGGCTTCGGCTACGACGACTACGACCGCACCGTCGAGACCGGCAACCGCCTCAGCAAGGCCAGCTGGGGCCTCGGCATGACGGCGGTCGCCTTCGCCGCGATGGCCCTGATCTCCTACAGCGTCGACTGGGCCCGCTGCGGCCCGCTCGCGCCCAAGCGCCGCCGCGACACCGCCCCGCGCGGCCGCTGCGAGGAGTACCACCCCGACCACAAGAGCCCCGACGCGCCCGTGGTCGTGCCCGCCTCCGAGCCGACCCCCGCCGGCCCCGGCCTGGCCCCCGGGCCCACCGCGAGCTCCGGCGACCCCGCCCCGGCGACGCCCCCCGCCGAGGGCCCCGCCCCGGCGCCCGGGAACTAGCCCCGCGGTCATGGCCTCCGAGCCATCTGGCCCCAAGGACACGTCTGCGGCGCCAGCAGCAGCCGGCCGCTCGCAGACACCGGCTGCGCCTTCGGACATGTTTTCCAGGACATCCGCGTCCGGCCCGCCGACCGCCGCCGGCTCGGACCTGTCCTCGGGGCCAGCCGACCAGCTTTCCGCGGCTGCGCCTTCGGACATGTCCTCCCAGACATCCGCATCCGGCACGCCGCTGACCGCCGGAGGCACGGATCGGCCCTCGTCCGCGACATTCCACCCGTCCCCCGCGGCTGCGCCTTCGGACATGTCCTCCCAGACATCCGCATCCGGCACGCTGCTGACCGCCGGAGGCACGGATCGGTCCTCGCCCGCGACCTCCGACCCGTCCCCCGCGGATGCGCCTCCGGGCATGTCCTCCCGGACATCCGCCTCCGGCACGCCGCTGACCGCGACATCCGACCCGTCCCCCGCGGATGCGCCTCCGGACATGTCCTCGGGGACATCCTCATCCGGCGTCCCGCCCCCCGCCGACGTCGGCTCAGCTGACTCGCTCGGCAACCTCTCGCCCCGGCTCGCGCTGCTCGGGGTGCTCGCGCTGATCGCCCTCGTCCACCTGCCGCTGCTCGGCTTCCAGTTCGTCTACGACGACGGCTGGACCCTCGTCGCCAACGGCTTCCTCCGCGTGCCGACCGACCTCGGCCTGCTGTTCTCGCCCGAGGCGGTCGCGCGCCACGTCCCCGACGCCTTCCGGCCCGGCCTCGTCGTGTTCGACCTGCTCGGCTACCAGCTGCTCGGCCTGTCGTCCGGCCTGCACCACGCCCTGTCGATCGGCCTCCACCTGGCCGTCTGCGCCGTGCTCGTCCGCTGGCTGCGGGTCCTGGGCGCTCCTTTCGATCTGGCCCTCGGGACAGCCGCGCTGTTCGGCCTGCTGGCGATCCACGCCGAGGCGGTGGCCGTCGTCTCCTACCGCGAGGACCTGCTGGCCGCCCTGCTCGGCCTCGCCGCCGCCCTCGCCGCCTCGCGCGGCCGCCTCGCCGCCGCCGCCCTCCTGTCTCTCGGGGCATGTTCCATGAAGCTCAGCGCCGGCGCGATCCCGGCGCTGTGGCTGCTCGCCGAGGGCCTCTCCCCGTGGCGCCCGCGCCCGCCGGTCGCCCACCTGGTCCGCGGCGCCCTCGCCCTCGGCCTCGGCGTCGCCGCCGTCCTCGCCTACACCTTCGCCCTCTACGGCGCGCTCGACCCCTACGGCGCCGACAACCTGCGCGTCCACAGCCACCGCGTCGGCCTCGCCCCCGTGCTCGCCGCCTCGTTGCCGATCCACCTCGGCTACCTGCAGCAGATGCTGGTCCCGCTCGGCCTCTCGCCCGAGTACACCGACCACGCCGCCCGCCTCCGCGACCCCGCCGTCCTGCTCGCCGGCGCCGCCCTGCTCGCCCTGGCCGGCTACGGCCTCGCCTGCGCCCGCCGGCGCCCCCTCGTCGCCCTGGCGATCCTCGGCGCCTTCGCCCTCGCCCTGCCGACCAGCAACCTGTTCCCGATGCCCAACATGCGGGCCGACCGCTTCATGTACCTGCCGAGCGTCCCGGTGTGCCTCGGCCTGGTCGCGCTCCTGCTGGCCGCAGGGAAATGGCTCTCGAGACATGTCTCCGAGGACATGAAGCTCGTCGCCCAGGTCGCCCCGCTGGCCGCCGTCGTGGTCGTCCAGGGCTCGGTGCGCGTGGCCACGGCCGCGGTCTACCGCGACAACTCGCACCTGTGGGCGGTGGCCCGCGAGCGCGCCCCCGACTCGGCCCGCGCCCACGCAGTGCTCGGCGAGCTGGTGGTCCGCAACGTCCCGGCCGACGCGCCGCGCGAGGACAAGGCCCTCGCGTTCGCCCGCGCCGAGGCCCACTGCCGCAACGCCGAGCGCCACGACCCGCGCTACGAGCTGCCGCAGCTGTGCTTCGCCCGCCTGGCCGCGGCCCGCGAGGACTGGTCCGCCGCCTATCGCCGCTATCAGGCCGCCCTGGCCGTCAGCCCCGACCGCAACGCGGGGATCTTCGCCGGCCTCGCCGAGGTGAGCCTCGACCTGCCGGCGACGTCCGAGACGACGCGCACGGACCTGGCGCGCCGTCACCTCGCCGAGGGCCTGGCGAGCTACCCGTACAGCCCGGAGCTGCACGCGACGGCCGGGCGGATCTTCCATCGCCTGGCGGACCCGGAGCAGGCCCAGGTCCACTACCGCCGCTCCCTCGACCTCGCCCCCGAGCGGCCCGAGGCCCTGCTCGCGAACGTCGAGCTCCTCCTCGACCTCGGACGTCCGGCCGACGCCACGGAGCTCCTGGTCCGCGAAAAAACCGCCTGGCTCGCCGCCGATCCCGGCGATCGGACCGCGCTTGTCGCGCGGCACCGCGACGCCTTGCGGCTGTTCGAACCTTCCACGATACTCTCAGCCGACCCTGTCGGAGTCTTCGCCCATGAGCCGTAAGTTCTTCTCCTTCCTGCTCCTCACGGCCCTCATGATCGCCGCCGGCAGCATGGCCTGTCTGCAGACCGTCGAAGAGTTCGACAAGCAAGACGAGACCGACGGCGCCACCTAGCCGCTCCGCCCCTCGTCACGAGTAAACCTGGCGCTCGGGTCAGGTCGCCTCCGCGACCTCCCGAGCGTCGAGTTTTTAAAAGAGGGCCCGCGACGCCGCGACTTGCGCGGCGGCTCGGAGGGCGCCGCTCGCGGCCCAGGACTCTCGCTCGCGTGTCGGGATGAGACTCACGCGCCCGAGGCGTCGCCCGGCTCCGGAGGCCGGACCCGACCGGGCTGAGCCGCACGCCGAGGGTGCAGCGGATAGCAGCAGGTCAGGCAGGTCCCGTCGTCGGGGGCGATCGCCGCAGGCGCCTCGGGATCGCGGCCGGTGCCGCGGCAGACAGGACAGGGGATGAGGATGGGTGACGCGACGGTGCGCCCCCCTGGAGGCTACGTGGGCGGCTTGCGGCCGCTTGAAGCACGTGGGGCGCTCCTGCGGACCCAAGCACGAGGCCGGGGGTCCGCCCTCTGGCGAAGCTCCCCGGCCCGGCAGGTCACCCGCTCTGCTCACCACCCGTGCGCTGCGAACAGCCCGGGGCCCTGGACCGGGACCACCTCGCGGCGCTGCTCGTCACGGTGGCAGTGGGCCGCGCAGCCGCAGGCGTCGAGGCGCATCCCGTGGCGCTCGGCCAGACCGCGGAGGCCCTCGACCAGCGCTCCAGTCGCCTGGGCGGTCAGGCGCCAGCCGGTGCTGGTGGGCGCGGCGTCGCGGCTCTTGGCGGCCGGCGGCACCCCGTAGCGGCGCAGCACCGAGGTCATCGTGTCGGCGTCGAGCACCGCGGACAGCGCCTGGATCCGCGCGGGGGTCAGGCGGCCGGGCACGAAGTGCAGGTCGCGCAGCTCGGCCGCGGCGATGTGGCGGAGCAGCGGCTCGAAGTCGGGCCCCAGCGGGCGGTCGTGCAGGCCCGCGAGCAGCGGCCCAAGGTGGACCGAGACCGGCACCCCGAGGCGGCGCAGGTACTGCGCCTGGAGCAACAGGGCCGGCGCAGCCTCCGCCTCGGCGCCGAGGAGGGCTCGCTGGATCTCCACCTTCTGGTGCGCGATCTCGAACGCCACCGACGCCTGGCAATCCTTGGCCCGCAGGACCAGGGAGCGGGCCAGGGTGGCCGGGCTGCGGAGGATCACCCGGCGGCCGTGGGCCGTCAGCCAGCGCAGGGCCGGCTCGGCCCAGCTGGCGTCCTCCCGCCGGGCCAGTCGCAGGGTCACCACCGTGACGCGCTCGCCCCGCGCCTCGAACTCGCCGAGCAGGCCGGCCAGGGCCAGCTCCGGCGAGGCCGAGGGCACCGGGGCGCCGGCGCGGCTGCCCAGGATCACATGCAGGCCGGTGCAGGACGACAGGACTTGCAGGGTGGTGAATCCGGAACTCATGGTCAGCTTGCTCGCTTGTTCAGTAAAGTGCGCCTGGCGAGCAGTGGGGTCAATGCAGCGCGTGATCTGGTTCAGATCAAGCGCGCGGGCAGGCAAGACCCATTCCCACGATTTTCACAATAATATGGGCAATTATCCGCGCGCTTACGCTCAGAGGGCGTTTCCGGACATCCCCGGCTGTGTCCCCTCCTCGTGCCCGACGTCGTCACTTCCGGCGTCGCCCGGAAGCGTCGCCCGAGCGGTCCCGCCCGCTCCAGTCGAGCCGCCGAGCCTGCTTCACGGCTGCGCCGAGATCGGCGGGACCTCGAGCTCAGGGTCCGCGCCCACCCTCGGGCTGCCGAGGCAGTGCCGTCCTGCGGCACGCGACGCCTCGCAGCGCCCTGCGGCCGCCCGGCAACATGGTCTACATCAACAGCGCCGGCGCGCCGCTGCGCGGGACGACGCCGCCCCGAATACGGCGAGCGACGCCAACGACGCCGCCCCGATCGAGGCGACGCCCTCCGAGCGCGGCTCGAAGTGACCTGCTCGCTCCGCCTCGCGGAGCGCCGTGTCGCCGCGGTTCGTGCTCGCTCCCTGCACCGCGGGTCGGGGCGACCGCCTCCAACCTGTCCCCAAAGCCATCTCGAGGTCCGACCTCACGGAGCGAGTCGCGCGACGAACATGTCGGCTCCGCCACGGCGAAATCGACGCTCGCGCCTGGTCGCGGCGCCGATCGGCGCGCCATCACTCGTCACGGCCGGGCCGCTGCTGCAACAACCTGTCCTTCGAGGCAGGTCCTGCGATCGCCGACCCCGACCGAACGCCGGCGCGGCGGCCCGGGCGCAGCCCGCGTCCGGGTCGACCTGTCCTTTCGACCATCCGCTCTCGCGGCCGCGAGAGCGACGGAGCTTCCGCGCCCCTCGCGGCCCGGTCAGCGCGGCTTCGTGTCGTGCCCCGTCAACGAGCTGCTGGTGCGCTCGAGCGCGTAGGCGATCCCGTTCTGCAGCGTCCCTTGCGTCACGATCCCGCCGAAGTCGATCTGCAGGCTGATGAGCGCCTGCGCCACGTTGGGGCGGATGCCCGTGAGGACGGCCAGGACGCCGAGCAGCCGGAGCGCGGACGCGGTGCGGAGGAGCGTGCTCGCCACGTCGGTGTCGACGATGTTCACGCCGGTGATGTCGATGATGACGACCTCGGCGCGGTTCGCCTGCGCGCCCTGCAGCGCCGTCGCCAGCACCTCCTGCGCCCGCTTCGAGTCCATCGTCCCGATCAGCGGCATCACCATGACGCGGTCCGTGATCGGGATGAACGGCGTGGAGAGCTCCGCCAGCCGCTCGTTCTGCACGCGGATGATCTCCTCCTGGAGGGCCACGCGTGCCTGCTCGCTGCGTTCGCGCTCGGTGAACTCGACCCGGAGCTGCTCCTCGGTCCGGTAGAGCGCCTCGGTCCGCTCCTGCACGTGCTTGTACAGCAGGGCGTTCTCGACCGCGATCGCCGCCTGGGTCAGGAACAGCTTCAACAGCTCCGTCTGGGCCTCCGAGAACGCGTTCTTGGCGATGCTGTTCTCGAGGTAGAGCATCCCCGTCGCGCGCCCCTGGTGCGTCATCGACAGGCACAGGATCGACTTCGGTTGGTTCGCCGCGACGTACGGGTCGGCGGCGAAGCGCGGCTCCTGCGAGACGTCGCCCGAGATCACCGCGTCGCCCGTGCGGGCCACGTACTGCACCACGCTGCGCGGGATGTCCGAGCTCGTCTCGATCGGCACGCCCGGGTTCGCCGCGCCGGCCCCGTCCACCGACCGCGACGCCTGGACGATCAGTCGCCGCTCGCGCTCGAGGATCAGCACGCCCTTCTGGGCGCCGGCGCTCTTGATGACCACGTCCATCAGGCGGTCGACGACCTTCTCGAGCACCACCTCACCGGCGATCACCTGCGCCGAGCGGATGACCGCCTCGACGTTGAGGAAGCTGGCGTTCAGCTTGGTCGTCGACGACGGCCGGCGCCGCGGGGACGGCGACGACGAGCGGACGTCGCGGGCCCCCGGGAGCGTCACGCCCTGCGTGATGAGCTCCGGGAAGCGGGCCATCAGGTCCTCCATCTTGGCCGTCGCGCCCCAGTACAGGTAGCCGTGGTACGCGTCCGTCATGTACGCGCGGGCGATGCGGGTGCGGCCCTTGCCGAGGTAGAACCGCGCGCAGACCTCGCTCGCCATCGCCGCGTCGCGCCAGAACCCGTTCTCCTTGGCCAGGTCGATCGCCTGGTCGTACAGCGTGGCGGCCTCGTCCTCGCGGCCGCGCACCCGCGCCACCTCGGCCTTCACGAGCGTGTGCTTGTGGCCGTAATTCGCGACGCACAGCTCGGCCCAGCGGCCCAGCTCCGTCTGGCGCTGGGCGATGATCTCGAGGTATCGCTCCTTCTGCTCCGGCGGGCTCGTGTCGCACAGCGCCGCGTACGTCAGGCAGGCGTAGAACGTCACGTCCGTGGTGAAGAAGTGGCTCGACCAGCCGGCGATGACCTTCTCCAGCGGCTCGAGCAGCGTCAGAGCCCCGGCGAAGTCGCCGTAGAGGTAGCAGAGCTGCTGCTTCAGCGTGTAGTACCAGCCGACGACGGTGCTGAGCTTGTTCTCCTCGCCGGTGCGCAGGAACGCCGCCTCGTCGAAGCCCTCGCTGTCCCACGAGTTCCAGCCCGCCGTCAGCCCCTTCAGGGTCGCGATCACCTGCTTCGCGCCCTTCAGGATCAGCGTCGTCATCCGCTCGTTGGTCCGCTCCATCAGCTTGAGGTTTTGATCGATCTCCTCCTCGAGCTCCTCGAGCTCGTCGCCGCGGGCGAGCTTGGTCGAGATCAGATGGATGCAGGAGTACGACGCGAACGCCAGGTCTCCCGACTCGAAGCCGACCTGCCGGACGCGCTCGAGCGCCTTGAGCACCGCCGCCAGCGGCTCGAAGAAGTGGAGCAGCGCCGCGTGCATCGCCAGCAGCCTGCAGGTCAGGCGCGCGTCCTTCCGCCGCTCGTTGAGCTCCGTCGACAGCTTCGAGAACTCGTACGCCTCGCGGTAGCGGTCCGGCGTGCCGCCGTAATTGGGGATGCCGCCGAGGCAGAGCACCGCGTGCAGGCCGTAGCCGAACGCCGAGCCGAACGCGTTGCCGTGCTCGATCGAATAGTTGACCAGCTTGGCGACCAGCAGCGGCCCCAGCGACGGGTCGACGGCGATGGCGACCGACGCGAGGTCGGCGAGGATCGTGATCACCGCCTGCTTCGCCGGGTCGGTGACGGCCGGCAGGTCGACGAGCTCGCTGATCGTGCGGGTCTGCAGGGTCGCCTGGAGGGCGCGGGTCTCGCCCACGAGCATCGCCGCGCGCTGCTCGGCGCTCTCGGGGATCTCCACGCCCAGCAGGGAGACCGCGGTGAGGCCGGACTTGACGGCCTCCATCAGCTTGCCGAACGCCATGTAGAACGTCAGGCAGGACCCGTGGACGCGCGCGCGGTCGACGTCGTCGCGCGCGTGGGCGAGGGCGGCCTTGAGCAGCCGTTCTGCCGCGGTGAAGTCGCCGCTGAGGTACTTGGCGGCGGCGAGCTCCGTGTGAATGGCGAGCGTGAGCGCGTACTCGTCGGTCCAGGAGCGCTCCTCGAGCAGCGACAGGCCGGACTCGAGGTAGCGGGCCGCGGCGTCGTAAGCGGCGCCCTCGGCCGCCCTCCGCCCGGCGTCGAGGTCCAGGCGCGCGACCGCCAGGCGCTCCGCCGGGTCGGTGATCAGGCTGGCGCCGCGGCTCATGTGCCCGGCGATCTCGAACAGCTCGCCGTCGCCGTCGTCGCGGCGGCCGTTGGCCAGCATGAGCCGGCCGATCACGAGGTGCTGCGCCTGCCGCTGCGGCTCCGGGACGATCGAATAGGCGGCCTGCTGGACGCGGTCGTGCAGGAAGCGATACGTCGCGTTGACCGCCGCGATGAGCTCCTCCTCGACGCTCTGCTGGCCCTCCTGGGCCGACACCTCGAAGAACCGCGAGTCGGCGTCGGTCGGCACCACGAGGCCCGCGCGCAGCGCCTCCCACAGCTCGGCCGCGACCTCGCGGCGCGACTTGCCGGCGACCAGGGACAGCGTGTGGAGGTCGAAGGTGTGGCCGATGCACGCGGCGAGCGTGAGGACCTTCTGGGCGCCGACGGGGAGCTGCTGGATCTTCTCCGCCATGAAGTCGATGACGTTGTCCGTCACCTTCGTCCGCTGGATGCCGGCCATGTCCCACGCCCAGGCGCGGGAGTTGAGGTCGAAGTACAGCAGCTTCTTCTGGTGCAGCGTCTTCAGGAACTGGCCGATGAAGAACGGGTTGCCCTGGGTCGTCGCGAACACCAGCGCGGCGAGCGGCTCGGAGCGCTCGCGCGGGCAGCCGAGCGTGTCGGCGATCAGCTGGCTCACCGTCGGTCGGGCCAGCGGCTCGAGGGTAATTTCGCTGACGTTGGCCTGCGCCTTGCGGATCTCCGCCAGCGTCATCGCGAACAGGTGGGTCGCGTCGACCTCGTTGTCGCGGTAGGCCCCGAGCACGAGCATGTGGCTCAGGTCGGACTCGGTCAGCAGCGCCTGGAGCAGCCGCAACGAGGCCGGGTCGGCCCACTGGAGGTCGTCGAGGAACAGCGCGAGCGGGCGCTGCTGGCTGGGGAACGCGCGGCAGAAGTTCTTGAACGTCAGGTTGAAGCGGTTCTGCGCCTCGGTCGGGCCGAGCGCCTGGACCGGCTCTTGTTGGCCGATGACGAGCTCGAGCTCGGGGATGAAGTCGACGAGGAGCTGGCCGTTCGCGCCGACGGCGTCCTTGAGCCGGCCGCGCCAGGCCGCGAGCGACTCCGGCGGCTCGGTGAGGATCGTGCGGATGAGCTCGCGGAAGACGTGGGCGACGGCCGCGTACGGCGTGGCGCGATTGAGGTGGTCGAACTTCCCCGCGACGAAGTACCCGTTGCTCTGGGCGATCGTCTGGTGGATCTCGTTGACGAGGGCGGTCTTGCCGATGCCCGAATAGCCCGACACGAGCAGGAGCTCGATCGGGCCCTCGGAGGCGCGCTTCCACACCTCGCGGATGACCGCGAGCTCCGCCTCGCGCCCGTAGAGCTTCTGCGGGATCCGCAGCTTGTCGACGAAGTCGTGGCGACCGAGCGGGAACGAGTCGATCGTGGCCTTCGTCGCCAGCCGCTCGAGGCACTCCACGAGGTCCGCGCGGAGGCCGTGCGCGGTCTGATAGCGGTCGTCCGGGCTCTTGGCCAGGAGCCGCGTGATGATGTCCGAGAGGACCTTCGGCGTGCCGCGCTTGACCTCGTGCGGGGGCTTCGGCAGCCGAGCAATGTGGCTGTGCACGAGGTCCATGAAATCGGTCGTGTCGAATGGCAGCACCCCGGTCGTCATCTCGTAGAGCGAGACGCCCAGCGAGTAGAGGTCCGTCCGGGAGTCGATCGAGTAGCTGACGCGGCCGGTCTGCTCGGGCGAGACATAGGCCAGAGTGCCCTCGAGCGCGGCCGGGCTCGTCACCTTCTGCGCCTCCTGCGACAGGCGCGTGGCGCTGCCGAAGTCGGTGATCTTGGCCTCGAGCGTGGCCATGTCGACGATGATGTTGTGCGGCTTGACATCCATGTGGATGACGCCGCTCTGGTGCAGGGACTCGAGCGTGCCCGCGATCGAGACGGCGAGCGTGAGCGTCTCCTTGGTCGTCAGCTCGCGCTGGCCGATGACCTCGCTCAGCGCGAGGCCGCCGCGGGACTCGACGATGAGCGCGAGGTTGTTGCCGATCGTCTCGAGGCCGTACACCTTGGCGACGCCGGGCAGGTTCAGGCCCCGCGTCACCGCGTATTCGTATTTGATCTTCGCAATCTCGGCCGCGGTCGGCAGCGCGCTCTTCAGGCGCTTGACGATGACAGCGAGCTTGTCGTGGTTCCGGTAGCCCCGGTAGACGACCGTCGAGGCGGACTCGTGGATGGCCTCGGTGAGCGTGTATTCCGTCGTGCTGGTCATGATGGGGTCGCCTGCTCCGCTCCGACTCGCTCGAAAGCCCGTGAGGGACGTGTGAACGCTGTCACCCCGCCCCCCTCGTGTTCTCGCCCGGCGAGACGCTGTTCCTTCGCGGCGGACGGCGAGCGCGGTTTCGCCTGTCCGCGGGCACTCAGGCACTAGGAAGCACACGGGCGGAGGCCGTGTCAACGGCCTCGACCCAGCGCGACCGTGACGACGCACCTTGCCCACATGAGGCTCGATGTAGCCGTGGCCGCCCGCGCGCCGCCCCCACGCCCGGCCGCGGATGCAGTCGAGACACGAGCGCAGAATGACATCAGGCCCGCCCGGGCACTACCCACTATGTTTTTTCACCGTTTTACCGTCGGTTCTCCCGATGCTAGACTGCCTCGAACGGAGCTTCCCCCGTTATTTCTCTCAATTTCGCGCGCGCACCGTGGTTCGCCGATGGTGGCGGTGTCGGGCGCGCTGGTCATGACGATCGGGTCAATGGGGGTTTATGATGGATGATTCGATCTGTGCGCCTCTCTCCACGGAGCAGGCGAGAATGTGGGTGCTGGCTCGATTCCATGGCGCGCTGCCAGCTTTTCACGAGCGCGGCGCGGTGTGGCTGGACGGCGAGGTCGACGCTGCGCAGATTCGCCGGGCGCTCGGTTCCATCGTCGCGCGTCACGAGGCGCTGAGGACCACGATCACCGAGGTATGCGGACAGCCGGCGCAGATCGTCCGACCGCCGACGGAGCCCGCGCTCCGGGTCGTACATCTCGATTCGGACGGCCACAAGGCCTCGGACGGGGACGCGCTCGCGGTCGCCGCGGAAGAGGCCTGCATTCCGTTCGATCTCGAGCAGGGTCCGCTGTTTCGCGTGACCCTGCTCCGCCTGCACGAGCGACGGCACCTCCTCGTCCTCGTCATGCATCATATCGCCTCCGACGGAGATGCCAGCATCGAGCTGTTCTTCGCCGAGTTGTTCGCGGCCTACCACGGCGATCGTCCGTCTCCGCTACCCCTGCAATATCAAGACTACGCGCGCTCGCAGGTCGACCACGACCCCGAAGTGCTCGCCCGCCAGCTCGCCTATTGGCGGGCCGAGCTCTCCGACGCCCCGGTCTCCATCGCATTGCCCGTCGATCGACCGCGGTCCGCCGCGCAGACCTTCGCCGGCGCCCACGAGGAGCGCCGGCTCGAGCCCGGCCTCACCGCGGCGCTCCGCGTCTTCGCCGGCGAGCTGGGCGTCGACCTGTATTCGCTCCTGCTCGCCGCGCTCGAGAGCGTCCTCCACCGGCACAGCCATCAAGACGATATCCTCGTCGGCGCCCCGCTCGCGGGCCGGGCTCACCCGGACCTGCGAGGAATCATCGGCTACTTCGGCAATCCGGTGGTGTTCCGGGGGCGGTTCGCCGGAGATCCGTCATTCCGCGAGTTCGCGCAGGGGCTCCACCGCGCGGTACAGGGGGCGCGCGAGAACGGCGAGGTGTCGTTCCAGGCGGTGGTGGAGACGCTGGCGCCGCCGCGAGACCCGAGCCGGACTCCCCTCTTTCAGGTGCTCTTTCACCTGCGTCCGCCGCCGCGCGCGCCACGACAGGGCTCGTCCTTCGTGATGACGCCGGTCGACGTCGACCTGCCCCACGTCGCGTACGACCTCATCGTGACCGTCCAGGAGGTCGCCGGCGGCCTGACGACGCGGGCGGAATACAACCGGGACCTGTTCGACCCGGCCACCGTCGCGCGGCTGCTCGGACACTGGGAGGTGCTGCTCCGCGGCGCCGCCCAGGACCCCGACGCACGGGTGTCGCGGCTGCCGCTGATGACCGCGGACGAGCGCCGCAGCGTCCTCGCCGGGCTCGACATGTCTGTGCCTTCGCGCGGCGCAGACCGCCTCCACGTGCGGTTCGAGGCGCACGCGCGGCGGGCTCCGGACGCGCCGGCGTTGTGCTTCGACGCGACGATGACGTACGGCGAGCTCGATCGCCGGAGCAACCAGGTCGCTCACCTCCTGCGGAAGTTCGCGGTCGGGCCCGACGTGCTCGTCGGCGTGTGCATGGATCGCTCGTGCGACATGCTCGTGGCCATGCTCGGGATCCTCAAGGCGGGCGGCGCCTACGTGCCGTTCGACCCGGCGCACCCGGCCCAGCGCCTCGAATTCATGCTCGCGGACTCCGAGGTCGCGGTCCTCCTCAGCAAGGATCGTTACACGACCTGGGTGCCCGCCGATCGCACCAAGGTCGTGCGGTTCGACGCCGAGCGTGCGCTCCTCGACGCGGAGCCGGTGCACGCGGTCGAGCCGCTGGCGGGTGAAGGCCCGGAGAACCTCGCGTATGTGATGTACACGTCCGGGTCGACCGGGAAGCCCAAAGGCGCGGGCGTTCAGCACCGCTGCGTGCTCAACCTGGTCGTCGACACCGATTACATGCAGGTCGAGCCGGACGACCACGTGGCCCAGACGGCCAACGCCTCGTTCGACGCCGCGACCATGGAGATCTGGGGCGCCCTCATGCACGGCGCGGAGCTCGTCGGCATCACCCGCGACGTCGCCCTGTCGCCGGAGACGCTCGCGCGGAAGATCGCGGCCCACCCGATCACCGTGATGGTCCTGACGCCCGCCCTGTTCGCCCAGGTCGCGCGCGAGCTCCCGGGCGCGTTCGCCCCGCTGAAGACGCTGGTGTGCGGCGGCGATGCGCTCGAGCCCGAGGCCGTGCGCATGGTGCTCGAGGCCGGCCCGCCGCAGAACCTCGTCAACGGCTACGGGCCGACCGAGACGACCACCTGCGCGACGTGGTTCCGCGTCGAGCAGCCGCCGCCGCCGGGTGCTTCGATCCCGATCGGCCGACCGGTCGCGCGCGCGACCGCCTACATCCTCGACCGCCACCAGCAGCCCGCGCCGATCGGCGTCAGCGGCGAGATCTGGATCGGCGGCGAGGGCGTCGGGCGCGGCTATTTTCGCCGGCCCGCGCTCACTGCGGAGCGGTTCCTGTGCGATCCGTTCGCGGCCAGGCCGGGGGCCACGATGTACCGGACCGGCGACCTCGGGCGCGTGCGCGAGGACGGGACGATCGAGTTCCTCGGGCGCATCGATCACCAGCTGAAGATCCGCGGGTTTCGCATCGAGCTCGGCGAGATCGAGGCCGCGATCGCGGAGCAGGCCGGCGTGCGACAGGCAGCGGTGATCGCCCCGGTGATCGGCGGCGAGCGGCAGGTGCTCGCCTACGTGGCGACGAATCGCGGGGACAACCTCCGCGGGACGGACGACGCCTTCGTCCGCGGCCTGCGGCGCGCTCTGGCCCTGCGGCTGCCGGATTACATGATCCCCGCGGCCTTCTACCTGCTCGAGGCCCTCCCGCTCACGCCGAACGGGAAGCTCGACCGCAAGGCCCTGCCGGCGCCCGACGAGTCGCGACCCTCCACCGGCCGCGAACACGTGGCGCCGCGCTCCGAGCTCGAGGAGCTCCTGGCCGGCGTCTGGAAGGAGCTCCTGGCGCTGCCGCGCGTCGGCGTGCACGACAACTTCTTCGAGCTCGGCGGCCACTCGCTCCACGCGGTCCAGCTGTTCTCTCGCCTCCGCGCGGTGCTCTCGGTCGAGGTCCGCTTCCAGGAGTTCTTCAACGCCGCGACCGTCGCCGAGCTCGCGGCGTTGGTGCGGAGGGAGCGGCGCGCCCCGGGCACCGAGCAGGCGATCGCCGGCGCCCCGCGAGGCGAGCCGCTGCCGCTGTCGTTCGGACAGGAGCGGCTGTGGTTCCTGAAGCGGCTCGCGCCGGGCAGCCGGGCGTACAATTGCATGTACCCCTATCGCTTCACCGGCGCCCTGAACGTGCCGGCGCTCGACCGCAGCCTGCGCGCGCTGGTCGAGCGGCACGAGATCCTGCGGACGACGTACGCGGAGATCGAGGGACGGCCGGTCCAGATCGTTCACGAGCGCGGGGCCTACCGCCTCGACGTCGTCGACCTCCGCCATCTGCCCGCCGAAGCGCGGGAGGCCGAGGTGCGCGAGCGCCTCGAGGCGGAGGGTCAGCAGCTGTTCGACCTCGAGCGCGGCCCGCTCTTCCGCGCAGGATTGTTGCGACTCGCGGAGGATCAGCACGTCCTCTGGTTGCACTTTCATCATTTGACGATGGACGGCTGGTCGACCGAGCTCGCGTTCCGCGAGATCTCGGCGCTCTACGCCAACTTCTGCGAGGACGCCGCGCCGCCGCTCGCGGAGCTCCCGCTGCAGTACGCCGACTTCGCGGTCTGGCAGCGCACGCACCTGTCCGAGGAGTCGACCGCGGCGCTGCTCCGCTACTGGAAGGGAGCCCTGCGCGGCGCGCCGCTCGTCCTCGATCTGCCCGGCGACCGCCCGCGGCCGCCCGTCCAGAGCTTCGACGGCGCCGCGGTCCACTTCGCGCTGTCCGCCGCGCACACCCAGGCCCTGCGGGCCCTGAGCGTCCGCCACGGCACGACTCTGACCATGGTCCTCCTCGCGGCCTTCGCGGTGCTGCTGCACCGCTACACGCGCGCCGAGGACCTCCTGATCGGGATGCCGAGCGCCAACCGCGATCGCGTGGAGCTCGAGGGCATCATGGGGTTCTTCGTCAACACCCTGCCGATGCGCGTCGATCTGTCGGGCGACCCGACGTTCTTCGAGCTGCTGTCGCGGGTGCGGAGGACCTGCCTCGAGGCGTACGACCACGACGCGCTGCCGTTCGAGCGCCTGGTCCACGAGCTCCGGCTCGCGCGCGACGTGAGCCGCAACCCGCTGGTCCAGGTCGCGTACGCCCCGCAGCCGCCCGCGGGCCGCGATCTGCAGCTCCCGGGCCTTTACCGCGAGCACTGGGTGATCGACGCCAAGAAGTCGATCTTCGACCTCTCGTTCTATTCGTGGGAGAGCGCCGGCGGCGTGGCCTGCATCTTCGAGTACAGCGCCGATCGATTCGAGCGGGCGACGATCGAGCGGATGATCGCGCACCTGCAGCGGCTCGTCGCCGCCGTCGCCGCCGAGCCGGAGCGTCCCCTGTCGGCGCTGTCGATGCTCGCGGACGCCGAGCAGCAGACGCTGAGGAAGTGGAGCCGCGGCCGCGACGGCGAGCGGCCCTCCTCGACCGTCCTCGATCGCTTCGAGCAGCAGGCTCGATCGGCAGCGGACGCCCTCGCGGTCGTGTCCGATCGCGGGTCGCTGACCTACGGCGCGCTCGATCGCCGCGCCAACCAGCTCGCGCACCTGCTGCGTGGCCTCGGCGTCGGCGCGGGCGCGCTGGTGGGCGTGTGCGCCGGCCGATCGCTCGAGCTCGTGGTCGCGCTCGTCGCCGTCCTCAAGGCCTCCGCGGCGTACGTCCCGTTCGACCCGGAGGGCTCGGCGGAGCGGCTCGCGGGCATGCTGGCGAGCGCGGGCACGACGGTGCTGATCGCCGGGCCGGGCGCCGCCGAGGAGCTGCCCGGATACGCCGGTCACGTGGTCCGGCTCGACGACGCCGGGTCGGTGCTGTCGACGTGGAGCGAGACGTGCCCGCCGCGCCGCGCCGACCTCGACGCCCTCGCGTACGTCATCTACACCTCGGGCTCGACCGGCCGGCCCAAGGGCGTGCTCGTCGAGCACCGCGGCCTGGCCAACCTCGTCGCCTGGCACGAGCGCCGGTTCGCGGTCACGAGCGCCGACCGGGCGACGCTCGTCGCCAGCCCCGGCTTCGACGCGTCGGTGTGGGAGCTCTGGCCGTACCTGGCCGTCGGAGCGAGCCTGTTCGTCCCGGAGGCGTCGCTCCGCCTGTCGCCGGCGGAGATGCGAGACTGGCTGGTGCAGCGCGAGATCACCGTCTCGTTCCAGCCGACGGCGATCGCCGAGGAGCTGCTCCGCCTCGAGTGGCCGGCACGCTGCGCGCTGCGGTTCCTGCTGACCGGAGGCGACAGGCTGCGCGTCCGGCCCGGCCTCGCGCTGCCGTTCGCCGTGGTGAACAACTACGGCCCGACCGAGGCGAGCGTCGTCACCACGTCGTGCCCGGTCGAGCCTGACCGCGACGTCACGCGCGAGCCGGCGATCGGTGGCCCGATCGACGGCATGGTCGTCCACGTCCTCGACGCGCGCGGCCAGCGAGCGCCGGCGGGCGTCCCGGGCGAGCTCTTCATCGGCGGCCTCGGCCTCGCGCGCGGCTACCTCGGCCACCCGGGGCTGACCGCGGAGAAGTTCGTCCCGGACCCGTTCTCGGACGAGCCGGGCGCGCGGCTCTACCGCAGCGGAGACCTCGTGCGCTGGCTGCCGGACGGCCACCTCGAGTTCCTCGGCCGGATCGACGAGCAGGTGAAGATCCGCGGCTTCCGCATCGAGCCGGGGGAGATCGCGGCGGCCCTGCGCGAACACCCGGCGGTGCACGACGCGGTGGTGCTCGCCCTCGCCGACGAGCACGACGCGAAGCGACTCGTCGCCTACTTCACGCGCGCCGACGTCGGCGACGCGTCCTCGAACAATTCACTCGCCTCGCAGCAGGGCGAACACGTGTCGAGCTGGCGCGCGCTGTACGAGGAGACCTACGAGGCTCGCCAGCCCGACGGCGATCCGCGGTTCAACATCGTCGGCTGGAACAGCAGCTACACCGGCGCGCCGATCGAGGCCGAGGCGATGCGAGCCTGGCGCGACCGCACTGTCGAGCGGATCCTGAGCTTCTCGCCGCGGCGCGCGTGGG
The DNA here is from genome assembly GCF_026965555.1 of Nannocystis punicea. GTDB lineage: Bacteria > Myxococcota_A > Polyangia > Nannocystales > Nannocystaceae > Nannocystis > Nannocystis punicea. The sequence goes on from NZ_CP114040.1 coordinate 11,551,117, forward strand.
AGATCGGCTGCGGCACGGGCCTCCTGCTCCTCCAGGTCGCGCCCTCCTGCGCGACGTACCTCGGCACCGACTTCTCGGAGCACGCGCTCGCGGCGATCCGCCCGCAGCTCGCGGACGGCCTCGCGCACGTGAACTTGCAGCGACGCGAGGCCGCCGACTTCGCCGCGATCGAGCCGGGCTCGCTCGACACGATCATCCTCAACTCGATCGCGCAGTACTTCCCGGGCGAGGACTACCTCCGCTCCGTCTTGACGGGCGCGGTCCGCTCGGTCGCCGACGCCGGCGTCGTGTTCGTCGGCGACGTGCGCAGCCTGCCCCTGCTCGCGGCCTTTCACACCTCGGTGCAGCTGGCGAAGGCCGCCCCGGACACGCCGCTCGCCGAGCTCCGGGAGCGCGTCCAGCGAGCCGTGCTCCGCGAGGAGGAACTCACTGTCTCGCCCGAGTACTTCCACGCCCTGGGCGAGGAGCTCCCGCGCATCGCCCACGTCGAGGTCTGGCTCAAGCGCGGCCGCGGGACGGACGAGATGACGCGCTACCGCTACGACGCGGTGCTGCACGTCGGCGAGGCGCCGGCGCCGGTCGAGGCGGGGCGCACCCTCGCGTGGGCCGACGTCCAGAATTTGGAGGCGCTCGCGCACGAGCTCCGCGGCGCGCGCGGAGCGACGATCGAGCTCCTCGGCGTCCCGAACGAGCGCGTCCTCGCCGACGTGCGCGCGTCCGAGGCGCTGCGTCAGCCGGGCTGGGCCGAGGTGACGAGCGCGGAGCTGATCGCGCGGAGCGTCGCTACGGCGATCGAGCCCGAGGCGTTGTGGGAGCTCGGCGAACAGCTCGGCCACGCAGTGCGCGTCACCTGGTCGCGGGAGCGCGGCCCCGGCTTCATGGACGCGCTGTTCGAGCCGGCCCGCGACGTGAAGCGACCGCGAGCCTGGGCGCGTGCGCGACACGTCGCTCGCCGGGCCGCGGCGTCGCTCGTCAACAACCCGCTGCGCGAGCGGCAGGCCTTCGCCCTGGTCGCGCGGCTGCGCGAGCACCTCGCGGCCAAGCTCCCCGACTACATGGTCCCCGCGGCGTTCGTCGAGCTCGAGGCGCTGCCGCGCAACGCGAGCGGCAAGCTCGACCGCCACGCCCTGCCCGCGCCGGAGCGCACCCGTCCAACGCAGGCGACCGAGCAGGCCGTCGCCGACGTCGAGGCGGTCCTGATCGACATCTGGCGCGGCCTGCTCCACATCGGCGAGATCGGCCTCGACGAGCCGTTCTTCGAGCTCGGCGGCCACTCTCTGCTCCTCGCCCAGGTGCGGGCGGCGATCTCGACGCGCCTCGGGCCGAGCATGCCGATCGTCGAGCTGTTTCAGTACCCGACGATCCGCAGCCTGGCGAACCGCGTCCGCGAGCTGACCGGCAAGGAGACGTCGGGCCGCGCTCCCATCAGCTCGGCTCACGTGGCCGCGCGCAAACCGATCGACGCCGGCGTACCGGAGGACGCGATCGCGATCGTCGGCCTGGCCGGTCGCTTCCCCAGGGCGCCGGACATCGACACCTTCTGGCACAACCTCCGCGACGGCGTCGAGGGCCTCACGTTCTACACCACCGAGGAGATGCAGGCCCTCGGCGTCGCGTCGGAGTGGCTCGGCGTCCGCGGCCTCGTGCCCGCCAGCGGGGCCCTCGAGGACGCCCTCGCGTTCGACGCCGCCTTCTTCGGCTACAACCCGAACGACGCCGCGCTGATGGATCCGCAGCAGCGCGTCTTCCTCGAGGTCGCGTGGGCCGCCCTCGAGCACGCCGGCCACGATCCGTTCGCCTACCCCGGCTCGATCGGCGTGTTCGCCGGCAGCGACGCGCCGAACTACTGGATGGAGCGGATCGGCTTCCGCGGCGGCCCCCTCGCCAGCGAGCAATACCGGACGTCCAGCGCCAACATGACCGACGGCCTGACGACGCGCGTCGCCTACAAGCTCGGCCTCCGCGGCCCGGCAGTGACGCTGCTGACCGCGTGCTCGACGTCCCTCGTCGCGGTGCACTTCGCGTGCAAGAGCCTGCTCGCGCGCGAGTGCGACATGGCGCTCGCCGGCGGCGTCGCCATTCATCCGCAGTCGCGCGTCGGTCACGTCTACGAGGACGGTTCGCTGGTCTCGCCCGACGGCCATTGCCGGCCCTTCGACGCCGACGCTCGCGGCACGGTGAACGGCAACGGCGTCGGCGCGGTCGTGCTCAAGCGGCTGGCCGACGCGCTGGCCGACGGCGACACCATCCACGCGGTCGTCCGCGGCTCCGCGGTCGCCAACGACGGCGCGCGCAAGGTCGGCTACACCGCGCCGGGGCTGGCGGGGCAGATCGAGACGATCGCCCGGGCGCACGCGGCTGCGGCCGTCGACCCGGAGAGCATCACCTACGTCGAGGCTCACGGCACCGGCACGCGGCTCGGCGATCCGATCGAGGTCGCCGCGTTGACCGAGGTGTTCCGCAGGAGCACGCAGAAGATCGGCTTCTGCGCGCTCGGCTCGGTGAAGGGCAACATCGGTCACCTCGGCGCGGCGTCCGGAGTGACCGGGCTGATCAAGGCGGTGCTCTCGCTCGAGCACGAGCTCATCCCGCCGACCCTGCACTTCCGCCGCCCGAACCCCGAGCTGTCGCTCGAGACCAGCCCGTTCTTCGTCCGCGCGGAGCCTGTCCCGTGGCCGCGGGGAGCGACGCCGCGCCGCGCCGGCGTCAGCGCGTTCGGCGTCGGCGGGACCAACGCCCACGTCGTCCTCGAGGAGGCGCCGGCGATCGCATCCCCGGCTCCGGCCGACGGCAGCCAATTGCTCGTGCTCTCGGCGCGCACGGAGGTCGCCCTCGAGGCGAGCACCGACCGGCTGGCGGCACACCTGCGCGGCGCGCCTGCGGTCGACCTCGGCGACGTCGCGTCCACGCTGCAACGAGGCCGGGCGCGGTTCTCTCACCGGCGCGCCGTCGTCGCCACGAACCTCGACGAGGCGGCGGCCCGCCTGGCCGCTCGCGATCCGCTGCACGGCGCGACAGGCATCGCCACGAGCGAGCCGCCGCCGGTCGTGTTCATGTTCCCCGGCGGTGGCACGCAGGAGCTCGACATGGGGCGGGAGCTCTACCTGCGCGAGCCGGTGTACCGGGCGAGCCTCGATCGCTGCGCCGAGCTGTTCGCGGCGGCGATGGCGATCGACCTCCGCGCGTTGCTGTTCCCGGAGGCCGACGCGCGTGCGCGTGCGACCGAGCAGGTGCTGCGCCCGCGAGAGAACTTTGCGACGATCTTCTCGACCGAGTACGCGCTGGCCGAGCTCCTCCTGTCCTGGGGCATCCGTCCGGCGGCGGTGACCGGCCACAGCCTGGGCGAGTACGCCGCGGCCTGCGTCGCCGGGGTCTTGACGCTCGCGGACGCGGTCGCGCTGCTCGTCGCGCGCGGGGAGCTGTACGAGGCGCTGCCGGAGGACGTGCTGACGCTGATCGTGCGCCTCCCCGAGGACGCGCTGGCGCGGCGGCTCGACGACGAAGTCTCGCTCGCCGCGGTCAACGGCCCCGACAATTGCGTGGTGTCTGGGCCGGGCCCCGCGTTGCGTCGCCTCGAGGCGGAGCTCCTGCGCGAGGGCTGCGACGTCAAGCGCCTGGCGATCGCTACCGCCGCTCACTCCTCGCTGGTCGAGCCGTTCGCCGCTCGCCTGACCGAGCGGGCCGCGACACTCACGCGAAAGCCCCCGCGCGTCCCGATGATCTCCAACCTGACCGGCCGCTTCGTCACCGAGGCCGACGCGACCGACCCGTCCTACTGGGCGCGTCACCTCCGCGGGACCGTGCGCTTCGCCGCCGGGCTCGCCACCCTCCTGGACGACCCGCGTCACGTCTTCCTCGAGGTCGGCCCGGGCAGCGCCCTGACGAAGCTCGTGACCCGGCACCCGAAGGGCGGCCCCGATCGAATCGCAGTGAGCGCTCTGGCCAGCCCGGTCGGCGAGCGGCGCGACGCCGAGGCGTTGCTCCGCGCGGTGGGACGACTGTGGTGTGCCGGCGTCGACGTCGACTGGGACAACCTGTCCGGCGAGCGTCGCCGGCGGGTCCCGCTGCCCACCTATCCGTTCGAGCGCACGCGTCACGTCTACGCAGGCGCGCGCGCCGAGGCACCCTTGCCCGCGGACGGCGATCGGATCGCAGTCGACCTGGCCGCGGAGTCGACCGAGATCGCGGCGAAGTTCGCCCGGCTCCGCGACGCCGGCGGGCCCGAATCATTGATAAATCCCGAGATGCTCGCCGGCCTCGACCGGGTGAGCGCCGCCCACTTCTTCGCCTGCCTGTTCGCCGGGAAAGCCCTCGACGTGGGCGCGACGTGCAGCCGGCGCGAGCTGCTCGCCGAGCTCGGCATCTTGCCGAAGTTCGAAAAATACTTCGATTTCTTCCTGCACTCGCTCGTGGAAGAAGGCGCGCTGCAGATCGCCGGCGACACGATCGAGCTCCTGCCCGGCGCGCACGCCCTGTCCTCACCGCGAGCGCTCACGGCGTCGCTCGCGGAGCGCTTCCCCGAGGCGCGCGGCGTCCTCGGCGTCCTCGAGCACTGCGGCGCCTCGTACCGCGCGGCCCTCCGCGGCGACGTCGACAACACCAGCGTGCTCCACCCCGACGGCACCTACGACCTCCTCAAGCCGGCCGAGGAGCTGCTCGTCCGCGCCTCGCGTCCGGAGGTCCCGATCCGGATGGTGCGAGACATCGTCAACCGGGCCCTGCGCAGCGCCGGCGGCCGCACCGTGCGGATCCTCGAATTCGGCGGCGGCCGCGGCGTCCTCACCTGGAAGCTCGCGCCGTTCCTCGAGGGCCATTCCGTCGAGTACCTGTTCACCGACATCAGCCGCTACTTCACGTTGAACGCCGAGGAGCGGGCGCGCCAGGAGGGGCTCGAGTTCATGCGGTGGGGCCGCCTCGACATCGACGAGGACCCCGCCGAGCAAGGTCATCAACCTGGCTCCTTCGACATCATCGTCAGCCTGGACGCGTTCCACGTCGCCCGCGACCTCGAGAAGAGCCTCGCGGCGCTGCGCCGGCTGCTCGCCCCCGGCGGCCTCATGGTCCTCGTGGAGATGACCGAGGTCGCCCGCTGGCACACGGCCGTCTGGGGCCTCGAGGAGGGCTGGTGGCACTTCGAGGACACCCACCTCCGGCGCTACTCGCCCAGCCTCTCCGCGGCAGGATGGGAGCAGCTGTTCGCGGCGCAGGGCTTCCGCAGCGCCCACGTGTTTCCGCGGACGGAGGCGGAGCGCGCCGGGACCGATCACGTCGTCATCTCCACCCAGGAGCACCCCACGCGCCGCGCGAGCTCGCGGGCGGCGATCGCCGCGGCGACGACCCAGGCCCCGCCCGCCGGCCGTTCACGGCCTCCTCGCGCGGTCACGCCGCCGCGGACCGACACGGAGCGGACGATCGCCGCGCTGTGGGAGCGCGCCCTCGGCCTTGATCAGGTCGGCGTCGACGACGACTTCTTCGCCCTCGGCGGCGACTCGCTGATCGCGGTCGGCATGTTGACGAAGCTGCGCGCCACGTTCGAGGTCGCGCTCGACTCGCACGCGCTCGTGGCCATGCCGACGATCGCCCGCCTGAGCGCCGGCATCGAGGAGCGGCAGCGCGGGGTCACCGGTCCCTCGGACTTCGACGAGCTCATCCGCCTGCAGGACGGCGACCCGGAGCGCCCGCTGTTCCTCGTGCACCCCGTCGGCGGGCACGTCTATTGTTATTCGGAGCTGGTGCGCAGCCTCCGGCTCGATCGGGCCATCTACGCCATCCGCTCGCCCGGCCTCGCCGATCGCCGGGCCCGGCCCGTCAGCATCGAGGCGCTCGCCCGCGATTATCTGCACATGGTCCGCGCGGTCCAGCCCGAGGGGCCGTACGTGCTCGGCGGCTGGTCGTTCGGCGGCGCAGTCGCGTTCGAGATGGCCTCGCAGCTCCGCGTCGCCGGGCAGGACGTCCTCCCACTGCTCCTCGTCGACAGCCCGTCGCCGACCCTGTTCGGCCGCGGCGCCGCGGACATCGAGCTCCGCGCCTTTCAGGTGTTCGCCGCGGAGATGGGGCTGACCCTCGCCACGGAAGTAACGGACTCCTCGGAGCTCGCGGACCTGCGCCCCTCGGAGCGCCTCGCCTACCTGTTCGATCGACTCCAGCGCGAGCGCCTCGCCCCCGAGATCGCCGAGGTCGGGCAGCTCGAGCACCTCCTGCAGGTCCTGACCGACAACATGCGCGCCTGGTATCAATACGAGCCGCGCCCCTATTCGGGCACCGTGCTGCAATTCCGGGCCCGTGAGCCGATGCCCCTCCTGGTGGCCGACGCCGCGGCGTCCGCCAACACACACCGCCTGAGCGGCGCGCTCGGCTGGGAGGAGCACACGAGCGGCAGCGTCGAGGCCCGCGAGATCCCGGGCAACCACTTCACCATCATGAAAGACGCCAACGTCGAACGCCTCGCCGCCGCCATGCGCGGCTACCTGCAGCGCGAGGCGCCGCGGCCGGCCCCTGATCTCCAGGCGTGAACGCCGGGTCGCCGAGGTGCTCGACGCGTGGCCCCACGCTCGCGAGCGACCGCGTGCATGAAGACACACAGCGACGAGGCCGCGACCCCTGCGAGACCTTCCGCCGTGATCCGTCGCCGCGCCGGCGCCGCGGCTGCGCGTCGCCGCGGTTCTCCTGGCTCGCGCGGCCTGCGAGGCCCCCTGATCGCCGTGCGCGCGCGGCCCTGCGCCGCCGGCGAACCGAGGCCGCGCGCCCGCGCGACGTGGTGACGCCGCGGCGCTGCGCTGGTATGGGGACAGCCGCGCGATGAACCCGCAGGAAGAGCCGCGAGTCACTCGCTTCTGGCCATTCATGTTCGCCCTGTTCGTCGGGTCGTTCATGTCGGTGCTGAGCTCGAGCACGATCACCATCGCCATCCCCGAGCTGCAGCGGTACTTCGGCGCCGAGCTCTCGCTGCTGCAGTGGACCCTCACCGGCTTCATGCTCGCCATGGGCACCAGCGCGCCGCTCACCGGCTACCTGGGGGGCCGCTTCAGCTTCAAGTCGCTGTACGTCGCCAGCCTGGTCGGCTTCACCCTGGCGTCCGTGCTGTGCGGCATGGCCTGGGACTCGTACTCTCTGGTGGCCTTCCGGTTCCTCCAGGGCGCGTTCAGCGGCGCCATCATGCCGGTGACCATGACGCTCATCTACCAGCTCCTGCCCCGGGAGCGGCAGGCGCTGGCGGCCAGCTTGTGGAGCCTCTCGGCCAGCCTGGCGCCCGCGTTCGGGCCGACCTTCGCCGGCTGGCTCATCACCCTCGGCGACTGGCGGTGGCTCTTCTTCATCAACGTGCCGCTCGGCGTCCTCGCCGTCGCGTTGGCCGGGCGGACCATCCCCTTCTACCGCCTGCAGGTCCCGAAGGCCTTCGACCTGCCCGGGCTGCTCACGGTCATCACCGGCACCCTGTCGCTCCTGATCGCCCTGAGCCAGGGGAGAGACTGGGGCTGGACGCACGCCAGCACCCTGTCCCTGCTCGTCCTCGGGACGCTGTCGCTGATCGCCTTCGTCGTCCGGGAGCTGAGGTCCCGCCATCCGCTGCTCGACCTGCGCGTGCTGGCGAACCGCCGCTATCTGGTCACCCTGATCGTCGCGATCATCATCACGATCAGCCTGTACTCGGGCGCCTTCCTCGTGCCGGTGTTCCTGCAGACGATCCAGGGCGTCACCCCGCTCGAGACCGGCCTCGTCCTGCTGCCGGCGTCGCTGGCCATGGCGCTGCTGATGCCCGCGGTCGGGCGCATGTACGGCTCGATCGGGCCGCGCGTCCTGATGACGACCGGCGTCCTGATGATCGCGGGCGGCACGTACGCCCTGAGCCGCCTGACGCCGGAGATCTCCCAGACCTACGTGCTGGCGTGGATGCTGGTGCGCAACGTCGGGATCTCGCTGTCGATGATGCCGGCCAGCAACGCGGGGATGGAGGAGATCCCCCGCGAGCTGATGGGCCACGCGTCTTCGATCAGCAACTGGCTGCGCAACGTGTTCGGGGCGTTCTCGATCGCCATCTTCACCTCGCTCCTGGCCGTCTTCTCGAGCCACGAGGCCGAGGCGCTCGTGCAGCAGGGGGTGACGGAGCGCGGCGCCGTCGAAAAGCTCTCGCTGGTGGCCGGCATCAACGACGTCTACCTGGTCGCCACGCTGGTCGCCCTGGTCGCAGTGCCGCTCGGCCTGCAGATCCGCAAGAGATGATCGTACGACAGGATCATCGCCGTCACCTCGAACCACCGAGTGCCATGATTCCAGCGAGCCACGTCCATCATGGGAGCGCTCGAGTGTCCGGGAGCGGGTCCGGACGGGAGGCCCTGCCAGTGAGGGCCCAGGCACGTCCGCGGGGGCCGAGAGGCAGCATCGCGCTCGCGCTGGGGCTCGCCTCCTGTACTCCGGCCCCGGGCGGTGGCGATGGCGGCAGCGAGACGGGCTCCTCGCATTCGACGGAGGGCACCGCCACGAGCGGCTCGCCGACCAGCGGCCCCGTCACGGACACCACGCCGACCACCACCGGCGGTACGTCGTCAGGGAGCACGAGCACGAGCCACTCGAGCTCGGAGAGCAGCGGCAGTTCTGGCGCCTCGTCTCCGTGCGGCCCGCCGTGTGACAACCCGTGGAAGCTCGACCACTGGCTGGAGCTCGACGAGACCGCCGATTTCTCCCAGTACGCGTGCCTGACGGAGGTCGACAGGCTCTACCTGACCGGCGACATCCCCCCGGACGAGCTGGCGGTGTTCGCCAACTTGCGCCGGGTTCACGGCAACGTGCGGCTCAGCGGAATCACCGCGCTCGAAAGCCTCGACTCGTTCGCGTGCCTGCAAAGCGTCTCCACCCTGGAGATCTCCGACACGCCCGCCCTGACCGATATCTCCGGCCTCGGCGAGCTCCGGACTGCGCTCGAGATCACCGTACGTCGCGCCGGCATCACCACCCTCCCCACCTTCGCGGCTGATTTCGGCGGGCTTCGTGCCGTCACGCTGGAGGAGAACCCGGCGCTCGCGGACATCGACGGCCTCGCCGCCTGGGGTACTTTGCCGGACTTTCACATCACTGTGCGTCTCGCCGAGGATCCCGCGCTGACGAGCATCGCGCCGCTCGCGGGTCTGCTGGCGCAACCACGGACCGGCCGTATCGTCGTGGAGCTGCGCAGTCTCCACGCGCTCACCTCGCTCGCGGGCCTCGAGCCCATGGCAGATCCCGACCAGGACGCCTATTCGTTGGAGCTCGAAGATCTGCCGCTCATCCCCGATCTCCAGCCGCTCTCACAGCTCACCTCGCTCGTCGGCCTCACGCTCGCCGGAATGCCTCAGCTCGCATCGCTCGCCGATCTCGGCGGGCTCGAGGCCGCCACCTATGTGCGTATCGGCGATTGCATGGACATACCGCCGAAAGTGGGCGGCATGGACGGCCTGACGAGCCTCGCCGGCCTCGACAGCTTGGCGGACGTCTCCAGTCTCACCCTCGCCGGCAATCAGAACCTCGACTCCCTGGCCGGCGCTCCGCTGATCAAGGCGCTGAACGTGCTCACGGCGGGGGGGAACCCGGCCCTGACACAGGCCACCTTCGATGATTTCCTCGCGCAGCTCACGGTCGAGCCCGCGTCCTGCCTCGGGACCCTCGATAATTGCGGGTGTGAAAATTAGCGGTCCTGCCCGCCGAGCAATCCCGACACTCGGCTGGCAGCCGGCTCTGTGCAGTCCCGCGACGCGCGACCTGCGCACTGCCGACGTGAACCGTCTTCGCCATTCGCCTCCTGTCCGGCTCGGACGGGTTCGCTCACGCAGTGCCTGCGCATTGTGCGCCCACGCAGGGCGGCGCGCGCGCTCTATCACCCGTCGATGTCCCCGCCTCGCGGAGCGCCGACGCCTCCGCGGTCCTCGCCCGAAACCGCGGGCGCGGCGCGGAGAAAAACAAAATAAAACCGAAGTGTTCCCATCGACCCGGGCTCCGGTCCAGCCCGAACGCCCGAACCTCGCCCGGACCCGCCGAGTCCCATGCGCGAAAACACGCATCGACGCCTTTCCACCATCTCGGGGCCCCCGTGTGGTAAGGGGGCGCAGCAGCACGCGATGCCCGAAGTGAAGGCAAGCAGCCCCTCCGTCCCGACGCCGCCGCGCCTTCAGGGGGCCATCTCGATCCGGGATGTCGACCCGGACGCGCTCAAGGTCGTCCGCAAGCTGGTCGCCGGGGGCCACGAGGCCTACCTGGTGGGCGGTTGCGTGCGCGACCTGTTCCTCAAGCGGAGGCCGAAGGACTTCGACGTGGCGACCAGCGCCACCCCGGAGACCATCCGCAAGGCGTTCCGCAACTGCCGGATCATCGGCCGCCGCTTCAAGCTCGCGCACGTGTTCTTCGGCCCGAAGATCATCGAGACGAGCACCTTCCGCACCACCCCGATCACGGCCGAGGACGACCCGCTGATCACCCACGACAACGAGTGGGGCACGGTCGAGGACGACGCGCGGCGGCGCGACTTCACCATCAACGGCCTCTTCTACGACACCGACGCCGACGCCATCGTCGACTTCGTCGACGGCCTGGCCGACCTCGAGCGCGGCGTCATCCGCACGATCGGCGACCCGCTGCTGCGGTTCCAGGAGGACCCGGTGCGGATGCTCCGCGCGATCAAGTTCGCCGCGCGGCTCGACTTCACCATCGAGGAGGCCACCTGGCGGGCCCTGCTCGACACCGTCAACCACATCGGCAAGTGCTCGCGCGCCCGCGTGCTCGAGGAGATCTACAAGCTCCTGCGCGGCGGGGCGGCGCGGCGCAGCTTCGAGCTGTTGCTCGAGTCGCGGCTGATGACGGAGCTGATGCCGAGCTACGTCGACCTCTACCGCAAGCTGAGCCCCAGCGGCCTGTCCGGGCCGGCCAGCAAGACGAAGGCGGGCGAGCCCTCGCGGGTGATGTGGAACCTGCTCGAGGCGCTCGACGAGTACACCAGCGCCACCAGCCAGGTCGCCAGCAACGGCGTCCTCCTGGCGGTGCTGTTCGCCCCGCTGCTCGACGAGCAGTGGCACACCGCCAGCCGGCAGGGCCTCGACCGCCTGATCGACGACCTCATGGGTCCGGTCTGCGTCAGCCTCGGCGTCGCCCGCCGCGACCGCGAGCTGGCGCGGCAGATCCTCATGGCCCACCGGCGCATGGTCGAGTCGCTGAGCCGCAAGAAGCGGCGGCCCTCGCTGGTCCAGCGGCAGTACTTCCACGAAGCGCTGGTCTTCCTCGGCCTCACCGTCAAGGCCCGCGGCGGCGACGGCAGCGAGCTCGGCCACTGGCAGCGCCTCGCCGCGGTCACCCAGCCGCTGCGCATCGAGTCCGAGGGCGACTTCGACGGCGGCCCGCGGCGCAAGCGGCGGCGACGCACGCGCAACGGCTCCGACGGCCGTCGTCACTCCGCCGAGTCGGGCTCGCCGTGACGCGCCGCGGCAAGGGCCCCCTCGACCCCGAGGCCCTGCTGCGACTGGGCACCAGCGAGCACTACGAAGACCCCGAGCTGTACGACTTCGAGTACCGCGACCACCGCCACGACGTCGCCTGGTACCGCGGCCTCGCGCGCGACCGCGGCCTGCGCCAGCGGGTCGTCGAGCTCGGCGCCGGCACCGGGCGGATCAGCCTGCCCCTGTGCCACGACGGCCACAGCGTCGTCGCGGTCGACCGCATGCCCACCATGCTCGACCACCTGCGGCGCAAGGCCGCCGGCGCGCCGACCGACGTCGCCGCCCGCCTCGAACCTGTCCTCGGGGACATCACCGCCCTGCCGCTGCCCGACGCCAGCGCCGACCTCGTGTTCGCCCCCTTCAACGTGCTCATGCACCTGTACTCGTGGGAGGACCTGCTGCGCTGCTTCCGCGAGGCCGCGCGCGTGCTCGTGCCCGGCGGTCGGTTCGCCTTCGACGTCCTCCTGCCCGACCTCGAGTGGCTGACCTGGGACCCCGAAGAGCGCCACAGCGTCACCCACTTCACCCACCCGCGCAGCGGCGCGGCGATGGTCTACTCGACCAATCACACCTACGACCCGCACACCCAGGTGTGCCACGTGCGGATCTACTACGACGACGCCCCGAAGCGCCCGCGCGCCTTCAAGCCGCCGCCGGAGCCGGTCCAGGTCGTCCACCTCGCGCACCGCCAGATCTTCCCCGAAGAGCTGCGCCACCTCGTCGCCGCCGCCGGCCTCACGCTCGACAGCCTCGGCGGCAACTTCCGCGGCACACGCCTCGCCCCCGGCATCGACTCCCAGTGCGGCCTCTGCACCAGGCCCTCGGGACATGTCTGAATCGACATGCTTTAAAAGACATCCTGCGCGGCGGCGGCGGCCCTGAGGTCGGCCAGGACTCCCCCTGCAGCGCGGAGACGGGGAAGCTGCGGCATCGGGCCCCCGAGCCGGGCGGCGACGGCGACGACTTCGCGCCGGCGACCCACTGCGACGACTCGCGCGCTCGCCCGCCGGGTCGAGACTCGGGGCATGGAAGTCTCGCTGAACTCGAGCTCCGTGGTCCCACGGCGCCGCGACGGAGCTCACCGATCGTTCCGCGGCGTCCGCCAGGCAGGCGGGCGATTCCGCGGCGCATCGGCGGACTACAGCCCCCCACGGAGTCTGAGCGAGACGCTCCACGAGCGGCGCCTGGACCGCCTCGCCGCGTCCGGTCGATCAGGCGATGCCCGGGCCCCGGATCGCTTCCTTGCCGGTGGCCTTTCGTCGACGCAAGTCTCGAAGGATGCCCGGTACGGTGGCCGGCGGAGATCCTCGCGCAGGTCGCGAGCGCGACCGCGACGAGCGCCCCCTGCAGCACAGGGCTCGCGCCCCTCGAAGGATCCTCGGTACGGTGGCCGGTGGAGATCCTCGCTCAGGTCGCAAGCGCGACCGCGACGAGCGCCCCCTGCAGCACAGGGTTCGCGCCCCTCGGCTCGGTAAGCCTCGAAAGATCCTCGGTACGGTGGCCGGCGGAGGTCTTCGCGCAGGTCCCTCGGCTCGAAGGATCCTCGGTACGGTGGCCGGCGGAGGTCTTCGCGCGGTTCGCTAGCGCGACCGCGACGAGCGCCCGTGCGGCGCAGGGCTCGCGCGTCCGAGCTCGTCGTGCGAGCTTCGTCTGCGCCGCGCGCCCTGCCCTCGCTTCCGCCACCCTCCTCGTCCGTGAGCCCATGACCTCGGTCCGTCGCCTCTCGAACTTGCTCGGCGTCGACGACGCTCCGTTCGCGCGCGAGCACCGTGGCGACGTCGCTATCATCGGCACCATCTGCACCTCCGGTCGGCTGGACGGCGTCCTGCGGGGCAAGGTCCGCCGCGACGGCGCCGACGCGGCGCGGCGGATCGCCGCCATGCTGCTGGGCTCGCCGTTCGCCGAGGCGGTCCAGGCCGTGGTCCTGCAGGGCATCGCGCTCGCCGGCTTCAACGTCGTCGACCTCGACGAGCTGCACGAGGCGATCGCCCGCCCGATCCTGGTCGTCGCGCGTCGTCCGCCCGACCTCGTGAAGATCCGCGCCGCCCTCGAGCGCCTCCCCGGCGGCGCCCGCAAGTGGAAGCTGATCCAGCGCGCCGGCGCGATGGAGCCGCTGGCCGGCGTATGGGTCCAGCGCAAGGGCCTCGCCGTCGCCGAGGCCGCGCTGTTGCTCGAGCGCGGCCGCGTTCACGGGGCGCTGCCCGAGCCGCTGCGTCTGGCTCACCTGATCGCCGGCGCTTTCGGGCGCGGGTACAGCAAGGGCCGCGCCTGAACGCCGCTTGCGGACCTGCCTGAAAGGACAGGTGCAAACATTCACTCCAGCAGCCCGCGGCGACAGTTCGCGCCGGGAAAATTCCAAGCGTCGCGCATTTCATTCGCCGCGATCCGCGTGTGTTGCGATCGCAGGTCGGAGGCCGCCCGAGTCGTTGCACCGCCACGTTCCACGAACAGCGCTGCGTGGTCGAGGCGACTCAGCGACTGCCCGAGCCGCGCGTGCGGCCTGACCTCGACGACATGTCCGAGAAGTCGACTGCGCGGATCCATGACCCTCGCAGTCGGCCCGGTCGCGGTGCTAGCCTCGAGATCGTGCCGCCCAAGGTCATCTTCCTCGACATCGACGGCGTCATGAACAACCTCGGCACGCGCTCCGAGCCCGAGGGCCCCGGCATGTCCGCCTGCCTCGATCCCGACAACGTCGCGGTGCTCAACCAGATCGTGCGAGCCACGGGCGCCGTGGTCGTGCTGTCGTCGTCGTGGCGATTGACGCTACCGCTGGCCGAGCTGCGGGCCAGCTTCGCCGCGGCCGGCTGCGAGGCCCAGGTCGTCGGCATCACGCCCAACGTCGACGGCCCGCGCCGGGGCCGGGAGATCCGCGCCTGGCTCGACGCGCAGCCCGAACCCCCGACCCGCTACGTCGCCATCGACGATCAATTCGACATGCCCGAGCTGCCGGGCCGCCTGGTCAAGACCTGCCGCGTCCACGGCCTCACCACCCGCGAGCTCCCGCAGGTCCTCGCCCAGCTCGCCGACTGAGCCCACACAGCGAACAATCGCCGGTTCCTGCGCGCCCCGGCGCCCGCCTCGCGCCTGCGACCTCCGCCGGTCCTCACGCGATTCGTCGCCGAGTGAGCGCCAATCGTCACAGTTCCCGCGCACCTCCGCAGGTGCTCCCTCGATTCGCGCCCGAGTGAGCGCCAATCGTCGCCGGTCCTGCGGACCTCCGCAGGTGCTCCCTCGATTCGCGACCGGATAAGCGCCAATCGCCGCAGGTCCTGCGGACCTCCGCAGTGCTCCCTCGATTCGCTACGTGTAAGCGCCAATCGCCACAGTTCCAGGGAGCCAGGCCTCGCGAGGCCCCGCGAGTGCCGGCGAGCCGAGCGAGCCGCGCCGAACCGCCCCCGCGATCGACAGGCCGTCGAGGCTCATGCGTGCGGTGTCTCCCCCATGCCTGAGCGGCATCCCCCTCGTCGACCCCCTGGCGCCCAGGACCTCGCCCGGCGCGTCCGCCTTGCGAGGTTGTTCCCGCCACTGGTCGACGGCCGCGCCGCGCACTATCCTCCGCCGCATGTTGACGTACCGCGAGGCCGAGCTGCCCGACATCCCCCGCCTGCAGGTGATCCGCGCCGCCGTCCGCGAGAACATCCTCTCGAACCCTGGCCTCGTGACCGTCCCCGACTACGAGGAGCACATCACCGGCCCCGGCAGGTCGTGGGTGTGCGAGGAGGACGGCGCCGTCCTCGGCTTCTCGTCCGCGCACCCGCAGCACCGATCGATCTGGGCCCTCTTCATCGACCCCGCCCACGAGCGCCGCGGCATCGGCCGGGCGCTGCTCGACCGCGCCGTCGAATGGTTGTGGTCGCACCCCGAGCTCGACGCCATCCAGCTCACCACCGCCGTCGGCACGCGCGCCGACCACGTCTACCGCGCGGCCGGCTGGGCCGACGTCGGCCGCTCCCGCAGCGGCGAGGTGATCTTCCGCCTCGCCCGCCCCTAGCCTGGCCGCGGTGTGCCCAACATCTTCTCAAGATATGCTTCAAGGGACATGTCGTATTCGACATGTCCCTTGATGATGCCCATCAGGCACCTCCGATCCGGACGGCGTCCGACTCGAGCCCAGGGACCGAGGAATCTGCCGACCACGGGCAACGAGCACGACAGGCAGGTCGCGGCTGACTTTCCCCATACGCCGACCCTCGCCAGAACACGGAAGCTCCCTGGAGAGCGCCGTCGTGGCGACGGACCACGACAGCCGTGCCGCTATCGCCTGCACTCGAGTTCAGCACGACCGCAGTAGCCGCCCCCCGCCGCCGGACCCGGGTCCTGGACCGCTCGCCGAACTCGCCCTCCGCGGCCGTGATGACCGCGCTCGGAACCGCTGTCGTCGCCCGCTCGTGCCCGGCGGGTCGACGACGCCGGCCTCTCGACGGTCGCACGAATGGACATGTCCCAAAGGACATGCCTTTTGGATCTCGTCCCGAGTGATGCTCGCGCCCATTCGGGCGCGCACTCGCCTCAGACCGGCTTCGGTCCGGGTGCGCCGTCGAGCGCGTCGAGCAGCGAGTCCCACTCCGCGTCGTCCGCGGCTCCCGCGACCGGCGAGGCCTCCGGCGCCACCGCAGGCGGCGCGGCCGACACGACCGGCGGGGCCACGCTCGGCGCTTTCGCCACTGGCGGCAACGAGCCGCCCGCGAGGAGCGGCGGAGCCAGCACCGGGGCGGCCGGAATCACCGGCGCCACCACCGGAGCCACCGGAATCACCGGCACGCCAGGAGCCCCCACGGGCGCGCTGGGAGCCCGCGGCGTACCCAAAGCCCCCACGGGCGCGCCCAGGCTCCCCGGCGCCGCAGGAGCCGCCACGGGCACGCTGGGAGCCACGGGCGCGCCCAGGCTCCCCGGCGCCGCAGGAGCCGCCACGGGCACGCTCGGAGCCCGTGGCGTGCCAATCCCCGGCGCCGCAGGAGCAGGCACGCTCGGAGCCCGTGCCCCCGCCGGCGCCACCGGGGTCGGTACGGGCGCTGTCGGGATCCCGGACCCTCCTGCGAGCGTCGCCGGCTTCGGCCCCGCAGTCGGGGCGATCGGCCCCGCCGTCCCCGGCGTCGGCGTGGCTGCTCCGACCCCCGGCACCGACGCGATGGACCCCGCGGAGGGCTGATTCGCCCCGGCCGGGAAGCCGAGCGGCGGACGCCCGCCCGGGCTGCCACCCACGGGCAAGCCGCCAGCTGCGGGCGGCTTCGCCAGCGGCACCGAGAACGCCGGCGGCTTCACCCCTGCCGCCGGCGACGGCCCGGACGTGCCCGGCCGCCCGACTCCGACGCCCGGCCCTGCCGGCGGCGCCCCGGGGTGCCCGAACAACGACCCTGCCGGCGGCGCCCCGCCGGCCCGCGTCGCTCCGCCCCCCGGCGCAGGCTCGCCCGGGGAGACGCCCGCAGGCTTCGCCGGAGCGCTCGCTTCGACCCTGTCCCCAAGGACAGGCAAGCCGGCTCCGGCCGCCTCGGCGAGGCCTGCCCCTCCGACCCTGTCCCCGCGGACAGCCCCGGCCGAAGTCACCGGCTCGCCAGACCCTGCCCCTTCGACCATGTCCCCACGGACAGCCCCAGAACCGGCCCCTTCGATCCCGCGGATGCTCCCAGCCGAGATCACCGGTTCGCCAGAACCCGCCCCTTCGACCCTGTCCCCACGGATCGCCACCGAGCCGCTCGCCTGCCCTCGCGCAGCCTCGCCCGCCAGCACCGCGACTCCCGGCCCGCCAGAACCTGCCCCTTCGACCCTGTCCCCACGGACATCGACCTTCGCCCCCGAGCCGCTCGCCTGCCCTCGCGCAGCCTCGCCCGCCAGCGCCACTGCCGGCCCGCCAGACCCTGCCCCTTCGACCCTGTCCTCACGGACATCGACCTTCGCCACCGAGCCGCTCGCCTGCCCTCGCGCGGCCTCGCCCGCCAGCGCAGCGCCTGCCGGCTTCACCGCAGCCGTCTCCGCGCGCTTCGCATCCGGCTTTCCCGACCTGTCCGCAGAGACAGCCGCCACCTTCGCCTCGGGCTTGCTCACTGCCCGGGTCGCGCTGCGCGGCGGCGTGCTCGTCGCTCGCTGGGTCACGCGGCGCTCCGCCTTGGCCGCGCGACGGGCCGCTCGCCGCTCCTCACGGCGGACATTTCGCTTCCCGCGCGGCTTCTCGACCTCGCGCTCCGCCCGCTCCGCCCCGACCGCCTCTGCCGGGCCCACCGGCAGCGCCAGCACCACCCCGCCCGCGACCGGCGCCCCGCTCGTCGCCCGCGCCTCCCCGGCCTCGCTCCCTCTCGCGACCGCGACCGCGCCCGCGTTCGACCGCGCCGAGACCTTCCCGGCCCGATCGCCCGCGCCCTGCCGCGGCCCCTTCGAGCCCTCGCCTGCGGCCTGTCCTTTCGCACCTGCCCCAGGCGACATGTCCTTCGCGCCATCCTTGCGCTCGGTCGCCCGCGCCTCGTGCTTGCGCGCCCGCTTCTCGCTCGCCTTCACCGCCGGCCGCAGCAGCCGCCGCGCCCGCTCGACCAGCGCCTGCGCCAGCTTGTCGGGCGCCGCATCGAGCCCCGCCTCCGCGCCGCGCAGGGCCGACAGCGCCGACTCCGACGCGCCTGCGCGTTGCTCGAGCAGCGCGCGGGTCGCCAGCACCCGCGGCGTCGCGCCGAGCGCCGCCTGGGCCGCGTCGAGCTCGGCCCGGACCTCGTCCGCCCGCGGCTTTCCGGCCAGCAGCTGGGCCGCGGCCAGATGCAACTGGTCCCACGGTCCGACCGCCTGGCGCTTCACCAGCGACTGCAGCAGGTCTCGCGCCTGCTCGGGCGCGTCGGCGATCAGCAGCGCGTGCGCCTGCGCCGACACGATCCCCGCCGGCGGATCGCCCATCAACCCGGCCAGCCGCGCCGACTCCGTCAGCGCCTTCGCCGACGCCCGCCCGTCGCCGCGCACCAGGTGCAGCCGCCCTTCTTGCAGGGCCGTCCACGCGAACGGCGCGAACCAGCGCACCCGTCGCTGCCCGCGGAGCGCGTCGAGCAGCCCCGGCGCGGTGCTCGGCGTCGCCGCCAGCACCGCCCGCTCGAGCGGACCGAGCAGCCCCTGCACGATCACCGGGAACAGCGCGAACCACAGCGTCGCCCCCGCGAACAGCCCCCAGAACACCGGCCCACGCGGCGCGAACAGCAGCGCCCCCGCGATCACCACCACCGGCACGTAGATCCGCGCCGCCGCCGAGGTCACCGGCCGCTTCGAGCGGAGCCACAGCGTGGCGGGCAGGGGGGTCCGCACGGGCTCGGGCGGGGCGGCAGAGTTCGGGGCAAGATCGCTCACGGAGGCCAATTCCAGGGCGAACTTGCCCCAACACCCCCGGCGTACGCAAGCGCGCGTCTACCGTCCCTTTGCCCCATCACCTCACCGCCGGTCCCGCGATTCGACCCGGGCGACTGCACCCTGCGAATCGCGGAGCCGCATCCTGCCCATCGCCCGCCACGACCTCTCGTCGCCACTCGAGCCCTCGCCAGTCACCCGAACTCCGCCCGCCCACGACGACGCATCCTCGCGGCTTTCCCCCCTCACTGCCCCTCGGGCCACCGCCCTTGCGCCCGCTCTTTCACGGCGGCGCGCAGATGTCGCGATTCTCGCTCCCTCCGCCCGACGAGCGGCAGCCTGCGCCGGGGCCGGCGTGCATCAGGCAATACGCCGCCGGGTCCGCCCCGGCCAGCGAGTCGGCCTCGCAGCTCACCCAGCAGCGCTTCGTCGCGTCATTCGCCAGCGGCGTGCAGACGTAAGAAACCGCCGGCTCGCACTCGCCGTCGATCGCGCAACAATCCTCGTCCGTCTCGCACGTGTGCGTGCAATAGCCATCCTCGAATTTGGTCTCGCAAAAGACGGTCCCGAGCAGCGCGTGATCGATCTCGGGGTAGCAATCCGCCGCCTCCACGCACAGCGCCCCGGTCGGCTGTTCGGACGAGGGCGGCTCCCCGCAGGCGAACCCCAGGATCGCCGCCGTCATCGTGCTCGTGAGCCATCGAGTCGCTCTGCGCATGCGGGCCGACGCTACTCCGGCCCGCATTCGCCTGCCAGACCGCATCCGCGGACCTCTCGTCAATCGGCCGATCGCGCGATTGCCACGACGTCCCACCATTGCCGCCGGCGCGCTCCTGCGATTCTCGCCCTCGCTCCTCCCGAGAATCTCCCCGAGCCCGCGGAACCGCCCGCACCGCGTTCGCGCCGTTCCCTTGTCGCCTCGATCCCCCGCGCCGCCGCGGCCGTGCACGCGGTACCTTCGCCGCATGCAGCAGCTCAAGCTCGGCCTCGCGTTCCTCGCCGCCCTCGCGGCCTGCGGCGACAGCGGCGCCGTCATGCCCGAAGGGACAGGTTCCGGCGATCCCAGCGGCAGTCCCACCGGCGAGCCGACCAGCGCGCCGACCGGCAGCGACGGCACCACCGCCGATCCGACCGACACCGGCGCCACCGCGACCGGCGGCCCGACGAGCGACGCCTCGACCGGCGACCCGACCACCGCCGATCCGACCGACACCGGCGATCCGCCCCCGCCGCCGCCCGCGGGCATCTGCGACGTCCCGGTCGACCTCGTCGACACCTCGAGCCCCACCGCGGTCGTCGGCGACGGCACCGCGCAGAGCTGCACCGAGGCCGCGCTGGCCAGCGCAGTCGCCGGCGGCGGCGTCGTCACCTTCGACTGCGGCGGCCCGGTCACCATCACCCTCGCGCAGGCGCTGAAGATCACCGGCGACCTCGTCCTCGACGGCGACCACGAGGTCACTTTGTCCGGCGGCGGGGTCACGCGGATCCTCGACATGAACACCAGCAACTTCGAGTCGCAGGGTCCGAACCTCACCGTCCAGCGGCTGCGCTTCATCGACGGCAAGTCCAGCGGCACCGAGACCCCGCTCGGCACCGACGTCGACGGCGGCGGCGGAGCCATCTTCCACCTCGGCGGCAACGTCACCGCCATCGACAGCACCTTCGAGAACAACGAGGCCGCCACCTGGGGCCCCGACGTCGCCGGCGGCGCGATCTACGGCATCGGCGTCGGCGCCACCACCGTCGTCGGTTGCACATTCAACAACAACCGCGCGGCCAACGGAGGGGCGCTCGGGGCCCTCCACACCGCGCTCACCATCGTCAACTCCACCTTCACCGCCAACGAGGCCACCGGGCGCGGCGCCAACTACATCGACATGATGGGCCAGCAGGCCGGCAACGGCGGCAACGGCGGCGCCATCGTCATGGACGGCAGCGGCCGCGAGCTCACCATCTGCGGCGCCACCGTCCACGGCAACAAGGGCGGCGCTTTCGGGGCCGCCCTGTTCCGCACCGGCTACGAGGGCGAGCCCACGAACATCGATCGCAGCACCTTCGCCGACAACGAGATCCCCGACCACGACGACGACGACTCGCCGAGCAGCGGCGCGCTCTACATTCAGGGCACCGCCGTCACGCTGAGCAATTCGACCATCTCCGGCAACAAGGCCCGCGGCTCCGCCGGCGTGTGGATCCTCGGCCACGGGGCCCAGCCCGCCGTCGCCGATCTGACCAACGTCACCATCACCGGCAATTCGACCTGGCCGCAGGCCGACTTCACGACGCGCGGGATCGGTGCCGGCCTCACCATCGGCGACGGCACCTCCGGCACGATCCTCAATTGCACGATCGCCGGCAACGACGCGCAATTCGGCTCCGGCATCCTGCGCGTCACCCCGCTCGTGGTCCGCAACACCATCATCAGCAACAACGCCGAGAATCAGTACACCCCGCTCAATTGCACCGGCTCGATGTTCGCCAGCCCGCCGGGCACCGGCGATCACAACATCCAGTGGCCGAACGGCCTCCAGGACGACATGGACTGCACGCCGGGGATCTCCCGCGTCGACCCGCTCCTCGGCGAACTGGCCGACAACGGCGGCCCGACCCGAACGATCGCCCCGCTCGCCGGCAGCCCCGCCCTCGCGGCCGGCAGCGACTGCCCGCCCACCGATCAGCGCGGCGAACCCCGCGCCGATCCGTGCACCCTCGGCGCGCTCGAAATGCAGTGACTCCACCGACGACAGGACGCCGACCGACGCATTCATCGACGATTGGCCCGAGCGCGCGCCCGGGGCATCCTCGCCAATCACCGCAGGTGATCGACCGAAGTCAGCGCCGCGGCGCGCTCCGGGAAGAGCGCCCGCGACGATGCGTGCTCGCGGCGATCCGCGGGGATCGCCGCGACCCCGCTCACAGGCGCACGAGGCCGGTGCGGAGCATGTACACGAAGCGGCGCCGCTGCTCCTCGGCGAGCAGCGCGTGGATCTTGCCCACCGCCACCTGCACGGCCTTCTGCACGCGTTCGGCCGAGCGCGTGCGTTCCGCGGCGATCTGGGCCGCGGCGGCGTCGTCGAACGTCTCGGCGGCCAGCAGGTCGGCGTAGCTGCCGCTGGTGCGCCGCAGGTCGAGCTCGGCCTGGGCGCGCTCGACCTTGAGGCCGTCGAGGATCACCGCCAATTCGCTGACCTGGCGCTCGTCGAGCCCGAGCTTGTAGGCCAGGAAGCGCAGCGGCCGGCGCACGCCGAACGGACCGCCGCCCCAGAAGAAGCTCTCGGGGCCGCCGCCCTGCTCGCCACCACCACCCTCGTCATGGTCGCCGCAGCGACCTCTACCGAAACCACCACAATGACGGGCGTGCTCGTGCCCGTAATGCCGCGACGCGGCCACCCGGCGGGCAAACC
This sequence comes from Nannocystis punicea, assembly GCF_026965555.1. GTDB lineage: Bacteria > Myxococcota_A > Polyangia > Nannocystales > Nannocystaceae > Nannocystis > Nannocystis punicea. The sequence goes on from NZ_CP114040.1 coordinate 11,573,291, forward strand.
CGCGCCACGCAGAGAACCAGGGATGCATGATTGTCGCTTTCTGCCGGGGCTCTCGCTCCCGGCGCTGTCCGGACCGCGCGGGCGACCTGCCTCGCGCGTCCTCGGAGTATTCGGCCCGGACCCACGCCTGTCAACCGGCGCCGACGGACAATGCCGCCGATGGCGCGGCGGGCTCTGCCGCGCGTGAGGGTACGGGTCGGCGCGCGGTCGGCGAATGGGGTCAGCCGGGCTTGTACCACTCGAAGTCGTTGGGCCACACGAAGTTGTTGAACGCCACGCTGATGCTGAGGTCGAGCGCGCGCACGTGGTGCCACCAGCCGACCGGCAGGAACAGCGCCTCGCCCGGCAGCAGCACCTCGTCGAAGCCGAACGCCTCCGCCAGCTCCGGGCTCGGCAGCTCCGGGTCGAGCGTGCTGTAGACCCCGCGCGCCGCCGCCAGCAATTGCGGCTGGTCGGGCGGGTACAGGCGGAAGCGTTTGCGACCGACCACCTGGAAGAACAGGATGTTCGACGTGTCGTGGTGCAGCGACGTCACGGTCCCCGCCGGCCCGAACCACAGCGCCCCGCAGCTCGCGCTGCGCGACGCGTCGAAGTAACCGGCCGGCAGCGTGACGTCCTCGAGCAGCCCCGCGAGCCCCGGCCGGGCCAGGTTGCGGTTGTTGGCGATCAGGTACAGGTCGTTCGTCTCCCCGGCCGCGAGCACCCGATCGACGTAGTCGGCCAGAGTCGTCGGCCGCACGTGCTCTTTGAAGCGCACGTCGGGGTCGTCGTCGGCCGCGCGACCGATCGACATCTCGATCTCCGCAGGCCCGAAGCGCTCGCGCAGGTCCGCCGGGCTCCAGCGCGAGAACGCCGGCCAGCGCGGCACCACGTCGGTGAAGATCGCCGGCGTCCCGGTCGCCCAGTAGCTCTTCAAAAACTCCTGCGGCGACGGCAACGCCCGCCGCTCGATCGAAGGCGACGTCGCCCGCAGCGCCCGCCGCAGCCGCCCCGCCAGCGCCTCGCGCCGCAGCCCCGCCGTCGCCGCCCGCGCCCCCGCCAGCTCGGCCGAGCCGCGCGCCCCCGCCAGCGCCCCCGCGATCACCTCCTGCGGCACCCCGCGTTCCGCCAGCGCCGCCCGGATCGCCGCCTCCCCGGCCCCGCGCAGCAGGTTCTCGACCAGCCACGCCCGGTACGCCGGCGACAGCGTCGCCCGCCCGCGTCGCGTCGACAATTTTTTAAGTGCTCTCACGGCCATGTTCTTACGGACATGTTCTTCAAAGCATGCTCCAAGAGATCACGGGCTCAGGGGCGGTCCTGCGCGCGGCGCGCCGCGCCGACCCTCTCGACGATGCTCTCTTGGACATGTTCTTAAAGACATTCTCTTTAACACATGCTCGAAAGAGCCACTGACCGACGGCGGCATCGCGGGGATCGACCAGACACACCCGGGGCGCCGGAACCAGCGCACATGCTCTCTTGGACATGTCCATTAAATAAACAGAGAAATCACGGGTCCGACGGCTGCGGCGGCGGCATCGGCGGGATCGCCGTGGTCCCGTCCTCGGTGGTCGTCCCGCTCGTCTCCTCGCCGGTCGTCTGCGGCGGCGGCATCGGCGGCACCACCGTCGTCCCGGCGGTGTCCTCGGTGGTCGTCCCGCTCGTCTCCTCACCGGTCGACGTCGGCGGCCGCATGGGAGGCACCGCGGTCGTCCCCTCGGTGCCGGACGTGCCGGTCGTGCCCTCGGTCGGCGTCGGCGGCACCATCGGCGGGATGGCCGTCGTGAACATCGGCGTCACGGTCGGGTCGACCTCGGTCGTCGACGTCGGCGGCACCGTCGGCGTCTGCGTCGTCTCGCTGGTCTTCTCCTCGCCGCAGGCTGCGGCGCCGAGCGTCACCGCGATCAGCGTCGTGCGCACCAGCGCGGGCCCCGGGGGCAGCGGCGTCAACCTGGGAGACTTCGGCTCCGTCATCCCAGCCAGGACACGCCGATCGCCCGCGCCTGTCAAGCCGCGCCGCGCCGCGAGGCCACGGCCGCCGCGACCACCATCAAGCCGCCGCCGATCCCGAGCCGCACGAGGTCGGCCTGTTCGTCGAAGATCGTCAGCGCCACCAGCACCCCGAGCGGCACCTTGAGGTTGTTGGCCACCGCGAGCGCGCCCGCGCCGACCTGCACCGCCCCGCGGTTCCACAGATAAAAGCCCACCCCCGTGGCCAGCACCCCGAGGTACGCGAACACCAGCCACTGCGTCCCCGACACCTTCGTCAGCGTCGCCCACCCGCCGCTCGCAGTCGCCGCGATCACCGTCACCACCACCCCGCCGAGGTACAGCAGCGCGATCACCTCGCGGTCGCGCAGGTCGGTCTGCTCGCGCCGCAATCGTCGGTACGCCGATTGTCCCCACGCGAAGCACACGCTCGACAGCTGCACCAGCAGGAAGCCGAGCCACGCGACGCCGGCGCCCTCGCGGTGCTGGATCACCGCCGCTCCCGCGGCCGCAAGCGCCGCCAGGCCGACGTTGACGGCGTCGAACCGGCGCGCGTACGCGTCGCAGATCAGCGCGACGTACAGCGGCGTCAGCACCGTGTACAGCACCACCTCGTGGGCGGCCGCGAACTGGAACGCGGTGATGTAGCCGACGTACATCAGGCCGTACTGCACCGCGCCGATCGCCAGCAGTCGCGCGACGAGCCCCGCCCCGAGCCCGCGCGCGCGCAGCAGCGGCAGGAACAGCGGCAGCGCGAGCAGGAGCCGCATCGCCGCCACGAAGTTGGGATCGAGGCCGCCGAGGTGGCGCTTGATCAGCCCGAAGGAGAACGCCCAGAGCAGGGTCGCCGCGAGCAGGGAGCGCATGGCCCGGCCGCCATCCCGCAGTTCCGCCCCGCTTGCAAGCCCGGCGCACGCGCGCAATTGCACGCGGCGGCGGCGACATCGCCGTGGCAGCATCACGCATGACCGTCCCCGGCCTCGGCCTCGTCCCCGAGTGGATCTCCGAAGGCCGCGAGCGGGACATCGTCGCCGCCGTCGACGCCCTCCCGTGGGACGCCAGCCTGCGCCGCCGCGTCCAGCATCACGGTTACCGCTACGCCTACCGCGGCCGCAAGGTCGACGCCGCCGAGCCGCTCGGGCCGCTGCCGACGTGGGCCGCCGAGCTGGCGGCGCGCCTCTGCAGTGAAGCGATCTTCACCTGTCCTCCGGACCAGGTCATCGTCAACGAGTATGTGCCGGGCCAGGGGATCTCCGCCCACATCGACTGCGTCCCCTGCTTCGGCCCGGTGGTCGCCTCGCTCAGCCTCGGCAGCGGCGCGGTGATGGAGCTGTCGCAGCCGACCACGGGCCTGAGGGCCGCCGTGTGGCTGCCGCCGCGCAGCCTGCTGGTCCTCGCCGAGGACGCGCGCTACCGCTGGCGACACGCCATCCCGGCGCGCAAGAGCGACCCCGATCGCGGGCCACGCGGTCGCCGGTTGTCGCTGACCTTTCGCACCGTTCTCCGCGATCGCCGCGGCTGATCGCGGTCCCGAGACCGTCGCAGCGGTCCCGCGTTACACTGGACCATCGTGCCTGCCGCGTCCCGGACCCTCGCCGTCGCAGCCGCCCTCGTCTTCGGTCCCCTCGTCGCCGCCGGTCCGGCCCGCGCCGACAACCTGCACATCGACGTCCAGTCGAACCCCGAGCGCGCCTTCAACCCGGTGCAGGAGCTCTCCTACGAGGCGATCGTCGCCGGCGTCGACGGCTACAAGGTCGACCTGCGCCTGCGCGTCGCCCTGCACAACGCCAGCAAGCGCCGCCAGGACGCCGTCCTCAGCCTGGCCCTGCCCCGCGACGCCGAGCTCGTCGGCCTCGCGGTCGCCCGCGACGGCACGTGGAGCCCGGGGCGTCCCGCGGGCGTCGCCGTCGAGCCGGCCCACCGCGCCTCCGGCACCGTGTTCGCCCGCGCCCTCGCGCCCGCGGTCGCCGGCGACCTGCCCGCCGCCGAGGTCGTCGTCTTCAACCTCGACCCCGATGCCACCATCCAGCTCGAGCTGCAGCTCAAGGCCCCGCCGCGCCTGCGGGCCGACCGCTGGGAGCTCGAGCTGCCGAGCCGCGGCGACGACCGCTGGGGCCTCGCCCCCGAGCGCCGCGTCGTCGTCCAGGGCGCCCGCCCCGGCGAGGTCCCGCGCTTCTGGCTCGACGACCGCGCGAGCGACGGCGCCGGCTTCCTCCTCTCGCGCCCCGAGGACAGGTCCGTAGTTTCATGGTCTTATAGACATGTCTCGAAGGACAGAGGTATCCTCGACGGCCACCTCGAGGTCCTGCCCGACCCGACCCCGCCCGGCGCCCGCGCCAGGAGCGGCCGCTTCCGCGCCTACCTGCGCCTCGGCGCCGCCCCGCCGCCGCGGCCCGATCACATCGTCGTCGTCCTCGACCGCTCGCGCAGCACCGCGCCCGACCTGCACCGCGACGCCTTCGCCGCGCTCACCGGCCTGTTCGACGAGCTGCCCGCCGCGCTCACCTTCGACGCGATCAGCTTCGCCCGCACCGCCCGGCCGCTGCTGCCCGACGGCGAGTTCCCCGGCGTCCGCGACCGCGGCGCCCGCGACCGCGTCGCCGCCGCCCTCGACGCCGGCGCGCGCGAGCAGGGCACCGACCTCGCCGCCGCCCTCGCCCTCGCCGGCCGCCGGATCGCCGCCCGCGGCGCTCGCCGCCCGCTCGTCGTCGTCATCACCGACGGCATGCTCCCCGCCGGCATCGGCGCGCAGCAGATCGAACATGTCTTTTCGGACAGTTTAACAAAGGCGACCCGCCCCGAGCTGCTGTTCATCGTCGACGAGCCGATGATGCTGCGCGGCGGGATCACGCCCCAGCACCCGATCGCCGGCGTCGCCACCGCGCTCGGCGCCCGCATCAGCCTCGAGTCGCTGGCCCAGCACGCGCGCCGCACGGGAGGCGAGCCGCCCGAGGGCCTCACCGAGGCGCTGCTGGCCGCCCCCGCCGTCCTCTCCGACCTCGAGCTCGAGCTCCCGCGCCGCGCCACCCTCGACGAGCCCGCCCCCGCCGGCCTCGTCGCCGGCAACGTCCTCGTCGTCCGCGGCAGCTACACCGGCGCCCCGCCGACCATCGGCGTGCGCGGCAAGCTGGCCGGCGCGCGCACCAGCCGGACCCTGCGCGCGGTCGCCTCGCGCCCGCCGCCCGCCGCCCTGGTCGCCTCGTTCGGCGTGGCCGACCTCGACCGCGCCGCCGCCGACGGCTTCACCCGCCCGCCGTGGTTCGGCCTCAATCAACAGCGCGTCGCCCGGCTCGGCATCACCTGGGCCGGCCGCGGCAACGGCGACGAGCGCGGCTTCCTCGACGAGAAGATCTTCCGCAACTACCTCGGGATCCGCGTCTTCCCGCGCGCCCGCGCCTGTTTCAATAAGGCCCTCGTGCGCGACCACCAGCTCGGCGGCAAGGTCGTGTTCGAGATCGAGGTCGGCAAGGGCGAGGTCATGCTGGCGAAGGTCGACGCCGCCGGCCTCAACCACCGCGAGGCCGGCTTCGAGTCCTGCCTGCTCGAGGCGGCCTGGGCCCTGGAGATCCCCGCCGGCCGCCTCGACGACCAGATCTACCGCGTCCGCTACCCGGTCGTCTTCAACCCGCCCGCCGGCGGCCGCCCGGCCATGGAAGACGACCCCCTCGGCCCCGGCACCGTCGAGCTCCTGCTCGGCCTGCCGAACCGCTGATCTTTTTAATAGAAGACATGTCTTCCGGGAAACCTATGATAATTCGGCGATGTTGATGCCGAACGGAAGTACAGGCAATGAAATACCTACTTACAATTCATTGGCGAAATGCGGCGCTGATCGCCGCCATCGGCAGCGGGTGCGCGGAGGACGGCAAGTCCTCCGAGTTCGCGGAGCAATTCCCGGCCTGCGCGAAATACATGGAGAGCGTGAGCTCCTCCGATCTCGCGGCATGCGCCCAGGAGCTCGCCCCCGCGTGTGAAGCTCTGGCCACGCAGGAAGAGTGCGACGGATTCATGCGACTCGACGGCGGGTTCGAGCCGGCGGGGGTCATCATCCAGTGCACGTGGACCGACCACTACCTCGTCACCTCGCTCGCGGACGAGACGTGCAGCGGCACCGTCTCCTCCCGCTGCCTGGCCAGCCGGTGGCCGGGAGAGGGCGGGCCGAGCTGCAACGATCTCGAGTGGGACAACTTCCGCGACCTCGGCGACGGCCAGGTCGCGGTCACCGACGTCGCGTGCGGCATGCTGCCCATGGACTACACGCCCTGCGTCTCGGCCGGACGCCACGCCGCCTGCGACTGCGCGCACCAGTAAAAGAATCGCCCGCGCGACGGAGAGCAGGCTCCACGCCTGCTCGCCGCTTACTCGCCGGCGCGGACCCCGAGCGCGCGTTCGATGTCGCGGACGCGGATCTCCTGCAACTCCTGCTCGACGCGGCCGCGCTCCTCGTGGACCGAGTAGTCGGTCCCGACCGTCGAAAATCCCTCGACCACGCGCTCGATCGTGCGGGCCAGCCCGCCGGGCCCGAAGTACTGCCCGCCCTCCGTCATCAGCCCGTCCGGCGTCTCGTGCAGCGAGATCGCCATGGCTCCCAGGCTGTCCGCGGCCGCCAGCGCCAGCTCGCTGCGCCGCCGCTCCTGCGCCTTCTCGGCCCGCTCGATCTTCGCGTCCAGCCGCTGCCACTCCTTGAGCCGCGCCTTGTAGGCCGCCGACTGCGGCACCTTGTCGAGCGCCTCGTGCGCCAGCGACGGGAAGCGCCAGTACGGCTGGTTCTGTGACGGCTTGTAGCGCCCGCCCTCGTAGTGACGACGGACCATGAACATCCCGAGAAGGAGCGTGTGGTCGAGCAGCAGCGTCGCCGCCGCGCCGGGGGCCGTCACCACCGGCGCGAGCGCTGCCAGCCGCGGCTCCCAGACGCGCGCCGGCCCGTGTTCGACCTGCTGCGCGAACTTCGGGTCGGTCGAGATCGTCAGCGTCGAACCGATCAACGCCACGTGGACGTCGCGCCACGCCGGCACGGTCACCACGTGGCCGCGCGACTTGCCGCGCTTCACCTTCAAGCCGGCGAGGCCGAGCGGCGAGCTCGGGATCTTCGCCATCGTCACGCCGACCAGCGCCGCCGCCATGACCGGATCTTTGAACCCGAGCGCGAGGTTGAAGCCGAGCTCCTCCTTGCCGCCGCCGCGGGCCATCGCGTCCATGTCCTTCGCCGTCAGCGCGAAGCTCACCGTCCCGTCGAGCATCTCGAGCGCCCCGCGCGGGTCGCCGCCGAGCTTGGCCTGCAGCTCCACGAACAGCTCGTCCATGCTCTTGCCGACGGCGCGCAGCAGCGAGTCGAGCCCCGCCGACCCCTCGCTCAGATCGAGCTTTCCACCTGTCCCGAAGAGCACCCGCTCGCTCGCCGCGGTGATCGCCACCGGCGGCCCCGCGCCGGCCGTCACCACTCGCCGCAGCAGCGCGGTCTCCGGCATCTGCGCCCGCGCAGTGCCGGTGATCGCCTCCGGCGCGAGCGACAGCTCGAGCGCGATCGGCCCCACCTGCCCGAACACCGCGCCCCACAGCTCCAGCTCGCGTCGGCGGCTCTCGCGGCGTTGCTTCTGGGACGCGCGCTCCTCGGCCGCCACCTGCTCCCAGCGCGCGATCTCTTCGGCCGCCGCCCCCTGCTCGCGCAGCCGCTGCAGCTCCTGCTCCGCCCAGCTCGGCGCCACCTGGTCGGCGAACCGGCGCGCCGCGTCGATCTCCCCGCGGACCATCCCGCCGACGTCGATGAACGCCACCACGTCGCGCCCCGCACCGCGGCCCATCGCCTGCTGCCAGCGCGGCGACGCGGTCAGGCCGCGGGCCGGGTCGACGCTCGCCAGCTCGCGGGCGAAGTCGTAGGGCGCGAGCTTCGGGTTGCCGACCAGCACCAGGAACGCGAAGTCGTCGCGCAGCACCAGCTGGTTGCGCACACCTGACTCATGGGCCAGGACGATCCCGCGGTCCTCGTAGACCGACTCGAGCGAGCCGCCGAGCTTCGCCCCCACGCGGTCGAGGAACGCCCGGAAGCGCGAGGGGTCGGTCAGCGAGATGAAGTAGCAGCTCGACGCGCTGCCCGCGTCGAGCAGCGCCACGCCGATCGGCCGCTCCGGGTCGATGCCGATCTCCGGCCAGCGCGCCGGGTCGAGCAGGTTGTGGCCGAACGTCTGCTCGAGGTACGCCCCCGCCTGCTCGTAATAGGGGCGGTACGTCCCGATCAGCGCCCCCACGTCGACCACCCGCAGCAGGTGGCGCACGCTCGCCGCGCTCACCACCACACCTGTCCTTTCGGGCAGCAGGTCGATCGGCGCCTGCGCCGGCGCGACCGCCGGGGGCGGCGAGGTCCTGCGCGACGTCGCCGCGGGCGCCGTCGTCGTCGCCGTCGGCGAAGCGGTCGTCGTCTCCGGCTTGGGTCGACAACCGGCGGCGACGAGCCCCGTCGCCAGCACCGCGGACCACAACGTCGAATACGAGCGCATGTCCCATCCTAGCACCGGGCCCACGCGCCGGCGGTCGCCCCCGCGCGCCCGACTCACGGCGACGACGGCACCTGCTCCCACGCGTCGTACTTGGCCGCCGGCTCCGGGCCTGCGAACACCTGGATGGCCACCAGCGTCTCGGGCCCGTTCTCGAAGCTGACGAGCGCGCCCGGCGGCATGTAGATCGTCGTCCCCGGGCCCACCTCGTGCGATTGACCGTCGATCGTGAACTTGCCTGCGCCGCTCAGGATGTGAATGTACTCCTCGGTCGGGTCGCGGTGTTCGGGCACCTTACCCCCCGGGGCCATCTCGAGCTTGCCGACGAACGCGTTCCGGCCCCGCGCCAGCGCCCAGATCTGCGCCGCCCCGCCGCCCTTCTGCCGGTGTTCGGCCTGGGCCAGCGACGTCACCGCCGCCGGCAGCGGCGGCGACTTCGGCGGCACCGGCTCGGCCGCTGCCGCGGGCGTCGGTTCGGCCTTCGCGGGCGCGCGGTCGCAGCCCGCAGTCATCGCAATCGCAAAGAGGATCGCCGCGGCGGAGCGTGACATCGCGCCGCAACGTATATCACGGCGCGTGCGCCCGGCAACGCCTCAAAGGACCGGGGAGTCGAACTCGAGGTGCTCGCGGCGCCCCGAGTCAGGCGGCGGACCTCGCCGACCCGTAGTCGCGCGGCCCGGCGCTCTCATTGAGCGCATCGTATCACTGCCCTGCTACGGCGATACCGGCCCCGCGCGCGGGCATCCGAGCGCGCCGAATCAGGGGGATTCACGACCTGCGATCAGCCGTGCGCTGGACCGCGAAGTCATGACCTGGTGGAACTCGACAGCGCCATCCGGCGCCCTCCTCGAGCCGATGCGTGGGCGACCTGCCGCATCGACCCGGGGACCGTCATGCTCATGTTCGCAGCGTCGCTTATGCGGACAGCGCCCGCTCGACGGCCTGCATCACTTCGGGGGCGAGCGGCTCGATCTGCGGCTCGAAGCGGTGCGTCACGTGGCCGTCCTTGCCGACCAGGAACTTGGTGAAGTTCCACTTGATCTCGCCGCGCAGGCCCTCGGGCAGCTCCTCGGTCAGGGTGCGGTACAGCGGCGACTTGTCGCCCTTGGCCTTGACCTTCTCGAACAGCGGGAAGTTGATCGAGAACCGCGTCGAGCAGAACTGCTGGATCTCCTCCGGCGAGCCCGGCTCCTGCGCCCCGAAGTCGTTGCACGGGAAGCCGAGCACCGAGAAGCCGCGACCGCGGAAACTTTGGTGCAACGCCTCGAGCGCGTGGTACTGCGGGGTCAGCCCGCACTGGGAGGCGGTGTTCACGATCAGGAGCACCTGCCCGCGGTAGTCGGCGAGCGAGCGGGGCGCGCCGGCGAGGGTCCGGACTTCGTGGTCGAGGGCGGGGCCTTGCATGGCCGGCACCCTACCACGCCCGCCCTCGGCGCGCGCACCTCCTCGCGTGCGCCGCGCCCGACGTGTGGCACGCTCGTGGCCATGTCCGCAGCCCCTGCCCGCGTCCACAACCTCCCGGCCGCGCGCGCTCAGTTCGGCGACCTCATCGGCCGACTCCTGCCCGCCTTCGAGCGCGCCGACCCGCTCGGCGACGCGGCCGCCGCCTGGCTCTCGACCTGTCCCGAAGGACATGCTGTCTTCGAGGCCGCCCTGGTCCGCCCCGAGCGCGCCCCCGAGCCTGTCGCCGCGCTCCTCGAGTCGGTCGCCGGCCTGCCGGAGTGGGTCGAGCCGGCCCGGCTCGCGCGCGCCAGTCACCTGTTCTCGCGGGCAGGTGTGGTCGGCGGCTTCGTGCTCGGCCTGCGCTCGCTCGTCCTTGGTTACGCCGCCCCGGCCGGCAACAAGCCGCTGACCTTCAGCGGGCGCCTGCGCGAGGCCGCCCCGCGGCGGCTCGCCGAGACCGCCCGCTTCGTCACCGCGGTGTGCGAGCCGGGCGGTCTCCTACCTGGCGGAGAGGGCCGCGCGATCGCCCTGCGCGTGCGGCTCATGCACGCCCAGGTGCGCCGCCTGCTGCTCGCCACCGGCCGCTGGAACCACGCCGCCTGGGCCGTGCCGATCAACCAGCACGACATGCTCGCCACCGGCCTCCTCTTCAGCCACATCTACCTCGACGGCCTGCGCCTGCTCGGCCTCCAGGTCGGCCCTGACGAGGCCGACGACTACGTGCACCTGTGGCGGCTCGCCAGCTGGATCCTCGGCGTCGACGGCGATCTCGTGCCCGACCGCGAGCCTGCAGCGAGGCGCCTGGCCGAGTGCATCTTCCTCACCCAGGGTCCGCCCGACGCCGACTCGCGGGCGCTCACCGCTGCGTTGTTGCAGGCTCCCCTCCAGGCCGCGCGCACTCCCGGCGAGCGCCGCCTCGCCGCCGCGCGCGTGCGCCTCAGCGGCAGCATCTGCCGTCACCTCATCGGCCACGGCCTCGCCGACGCGCTCGGCGTCCCCTCCGAGCGTCACCCCTTCTCGGTCTCGCTGCTCGCCTCCGTGTTCGGCGGCCTCGACCGCCTGCGCGCCGCCCTCCCGCCGATCGACGCCTCCGCCGTCGCCCTCGGCCGCCGCTACTGGGACCTCGTCGTCGACGTCGGCCTGAACGGCGAGCGCCCGACCTACCCCATGCCCGACCGCCTCGGCCGCCGCCCACCGCCGCCCGATTCTCTCTGAAGAAAACATGTCCTTCGGGTCATCTTCATCACATGTCCCGGAGGACATCTTCAGAGCTTCACGCCGCTCCGCCTGAGCTGCGCCAGGCTGTCCTTCGCTCATCTTCATGACCTGTCCCGCAGGACATCCTCGACGCTTCACGCCGCGCAGTCCTCGCCCGCCACCTGCTCTCTCTCGAGATGTCCCGAAGGACATCCCCGCCCCCTTCGCCCCCCGCAGCTCCCCGTGCGTACCCGGCCCTCCCCATGACCACCCAGCTCGAGCTCCCCGACCCGCGCGTCACCGCCGTCAACGACGCCCCCGTGCGCGCGGGCGGCGACTACGTCCTCTACTGGATGATCGCCTACCGCCGCACCCGCGGCAATCACAGCCTCGACCGCGCCCTCCGCTGGGCCCGCGAATTGAAGAAGCCGCTCCTCGTGCTCGAGCCGCTGCGCTGCGACTACCCGTGGGCCTCCGACCGCCTGCACGCCTTCGTCCTCGCCGGCATGCGCGACAACCTACGCCGCTGCGCCGACGCCCGCGTCGCCTACTACCCCTACGTCGAGCCGCGACCTCGCGCCGGCGCCGGCCTCCTCGCCGCCCTGGCCGCCCAGGCCTGCGTGGTCGTCACCGACGACTGGCCGTGCTTCTTCCTCCCGCGCATGGTCGCCGCCGCCGGCGTGCGGCTGCAGGTCCGCCTCGAGCGGGTCGACGGCAACGGCCTCCTGCCGATCCGCGCCGCCGGCCGCGTCTTCCCCACCGCCTTCGCCTTCCGCCGCTACCTCCAATCCACGTTTATCAAACATGTGGACGAGGGGCCGCGCGCCGACCCGTTCGCGCGCCTGCGCTTGCCGTCCCTGGAATCACTGCCCGCCGAAGTCACGCGCCGCTGGCCGGCCGAGATCCCCGAAGACCTCTCTGCCTTGCCCATCGATCACACCGTCGCCCCCGCCGGCCGCGGCGGCAGCCTCGCAGGTCACGAGCGCCTCGCCGCCTTCGTCGCCGCCACTCTCGGCAGCTACGAGACCAGCCACAACACCCTCGACGAGCACGGCACCAGCGGCCTCTCGCCCTACCTGCACTTCGGCCACGTCGGCGCCCACGAGGTCTTCGACGCGGTCATGCGCCAGGCAGGCTGGAGCCCCGAAAGGCTCAAGAAGAACGCCGGCGGCAAGCGCCACGGCTTCTGGGGCGTCGCCCCGGACACCGAGGCCTTCCTCGACCAGCTCGTCACCTGGCGCGAGCTCGGCTTCAACATGTGCACCTACCGCGACGACTACGCGGAATACGACAGCCTGCCCGTCTGGGCCCGCAAGACCCTCGCCGACCACGCCGACGACCCGCGCCCGCACCTCTACACGGCCGACCGGCTCGAGCGCGCCGCCACTGCCGACCCGCTGTGGAACGCCGCCCAGACCCAGCTCCTCCGCGACGGCGTGATCACCAATTACCTGCGCATGCTGTGGGGCAAGAAGATCCTCGAGTGGAGCCCCGGCCCGCAGGAGGCCCTGGCCTGCCTGATCCGCCTCAACGACAAATACGCCCTCGACGGCCGCGACCCCAATTCCTACAGCAACATCCTGTGGATCTTCGGCCGCTACGATCGCCCCTGGGGCCCCGAGCGACCGATCTTCGGCAAGGTCCGCTACATGAGCAGCGACAACACCGCCCGCAAGATGCCGACCCGCGACTACCTGCGCCGCTACGGCGCGTGATCGTCCCGATCACGACTCCAGGACATGTCCTTCGTGACATGTCCTTGACGACATTCTCTCGGTGGCATGTCCCTCACATCACGCGCATTCGATCGTCACCCGCTCGGCCTCGCCGACGATCGCCGGCGGCTCCCCGCTGGTGCACACCTTCACGTTCGCCGAATCTCCGTCGATCGTCACTTCCGCGCGCTCGACCGTCAGCCCGGAGGCGTCGACGCTGGCCATGTCGGCCACCGCGATCGCCACCTCCGGCCCGGCGCCGGCCAGCGTCACGTAGCTCGCGTCGCGGGCCACCACGTCCGCGGTGATGGCGGTCAGCTCGGTCGCCTCGACCACGCTCGACAGCTCCGCCTCGATCGCCAGCGCCTCGCTCGCCCCGCTCACGCGCACCACTGCGCGGTCGGTCGCGAACACCCCGACCAGCGCCGGCACCTCGAGCGTCACGGTCGGGATCACCTTCAGCTCTTGGAGCAGGTTGGGATTGACCGCGATCGACAGCACTCCCTCCCCGTGGACCTCGGTGAACAGCCGCCCGAGCGCGTTCGCGTCGCCCGTCACGCGCAGCGTCACGTCGGCCTCCGGGTCGAGCTCGGGGCGCACCGCCACGGTCACCTCGAAGTCGTCGAACACCTCGATCTGCGTGAACGGCGGCACCATGCGCACCGCCTCCGCGGGCACCCCGTCGCCCTTCAGCTCACAGCTCGCCAGCAGCGCGAACATCGCGATCGTCCTGCGCACGGCCTGCACCCTATCGCGTCCCGGGCGTCGGCGGGCGCGCGTCGTACCCGTGCGGAACCGCCCGCCGCCCGCCACGGCAGGCGTGGACGGCTTCCCGGCGCGCGTGGCAGCATCCTGCGATGGTCTCCGTCTCGCGCAGCGCTCTGCTCCTCACCTCGCTCGTCCTCGTCGCCTGCGGCGGGCCCCAGGGCGGCACCGACACCGCCGTCGTCACCGAGTCGACCGGCGACACCGCCGGCAGCAGCGAGGCGAGCGGCAGCGAGGCCACCGGCGCTCCGCCGACCAGCACCGAGCCCGCGCCGACCACCAGCGCCACCACCGAGGGCGGCGAGGACGTGCGGCCCAACTGGCATCAGGACATCGCCCCGCTGGTCACCGCCAGCTGCCAGAGCTGCCACGTGAGCGGCGGGATCGCCCCGTTCGCGATGACCACCTACGAGGAGACCAAACCGTGGGCCGGCATCATGGCCAGCGACGTCGCGCAGGGCCTCATGCCGCCGTGGCACGCGCTCGAGACCGACGTCTGCCAGCCGCCGCTGCCCTACCTGCACGACCCGCGGCTGTCGGATGACCAAAAGGCCATGTTCCAGGACTGGGCCGATCTGGGCGCGCCCGAGGGGGACCCCGCGCTCGCCGCCCCGCTGCCGCCGCCGCCCTCGCTCGACCTCGACAATCCCACGAAGTCGATCACGATGACCTCGCCGGTCAGCATCGACAAGGCCGGCAACGCCCTCGACTTCTTCCACTGCCTCAGCCTCGATCCCGGCAACGACGCGCCGGTGTACGTCGACGGGATCCAGGTGATCGCGGGCAACCCGAAGATCGTGCATCACGTCCTGATCTACGTCGACGCGGGCGCGGACTCGGCGAGCTGGCCCGGGGGGATCAAGCAGAACTGCGGCGGCGGGGCCGGGATCGGCAGCGCGCAGCTGATCGGCGGCTGGGTGCCGGGCGGCATGCCGATGGTCCCGCCCGCGGGCGTCTCGACCGAGCTGCCGGCCGGCGCGCGGCTGATCCTCAACGTCCACTACCACGCCACCGGCGGCGGCCCCGAGGAGGACAGCGGCACCGGCCTCGCCCTGCGCTGGAGCGACACCGCGGCCGAGTGGTCGACCTTCTTCACCCTCATCGGCGCCCCCGGCGTCGGCCAATCGCTCGACGGCCCGCTGATGATCCCCGCCGGCGAGGAGGCCCACGTCGAGGAGTACGAGTACGTCGTCCCCAACAACATCCCCGCCCTCGCCGACGTGCGCGTCTGGACCGTCCTCAATCACATGCACAAGGTCGGCGTCGACATGCGCGTATGGGTCGAGAACGGCAGCGGCGAGACCTGCCTGCTGCACACCCCCAAGTGGGACTTCAACTGGCAGCGCTCCTATCAATACGACGCCCCGATCACCGAGAGCTTCCGCGTCCGCGCCGGCGACCGCGTCCGCCTGCGCTGCGTCTACAACAACACCATGTCGAACCCCGGCGTGGTCGAGATGCTGGCCGAAGCCGGCCTCGACGCCCCCGTCGACGTCGGCCTCGGCGAGGGCACCCTCGACGAGATGTGCCTCACCGGCGTGGGCGTCGCCATCAAGGGCAGCCTCTGACGAACACGGGCGACGCTGGTTCGCCGCGTCCTTCGTCCCCCCACGCGAACGGCGACGCTCGCAAGCCCGCGGTCGCTCGCCGCTCGCGCCTGCTCACCAGGCGTGGCAAAGTCGTGGGCGATGCTCTCGCTCGCCGGCCTCCACGTCCTCGTCACCGGCGGCAGCCGTGGCATCGGCGCCGCAACTTGCCGTCGGTTCGCCGCCGCCGGCGCCGTCGTCCTCGTCCACTACCGCGACCGCCACGACATCGCCGAGTCCTTGCTGACCGAGCTGCGGGCCGCGAGCGACGTCTCGCACCTGCGCTTCGCCGCCGACCTCGCCGACCCGGCCCAGGTCGACGCCATGTTCGCCCACGTCGCCCGCGAGTGGGGCCGGCTCGACTGCCTCGTCAACAACGCCGGCGTGTGGGAGCAGGACGAGCTCGCCCGCTTCGACGTCGAAGTCTATCGCCGCACCATGGACATCAACGTCCTCGGCCCCTTCCTCGCCGTCGCCCGCGCCCTGCCGCTCTTGCGCCTGTCCCAAAGGGCATCCATCGTCAACGTCACCTCGACCGCCGGCCAGCGCGGCGAGGCCGACTACAGCCCCTACGCCGCCTCCAAGGGCGCCCTGATCTCCGCCACCAAGTCGTGGGCCGTCGAGCTCGCCCCGGGCGTCCGCGTCAACAGCGTCGCCCCCGGCTGGGTCGATACCGACATGACCGCCGGCCCGCTGCGCCACGACCCCGGCGACCGCGCCCGCATCGAGAGCCAGATCCCCCTCCGCCGCGTCGCCACCGCCGACGACATCGCCGCCCCGATCGTCTTCCTCGCCTCCGACATGGCGCGCCACATCACCGGCGAGATCCTCAACGTCAACGGCGGCAGCGTCCTGTGCGGCTGAAGTTCGGCGCTCGCCGGCGACATCTCTCGAGCCTGCGCTGAATCGAGAGCACGCGCTCCGCGATTCGCCTGCACCTCGCTCACCGTCGACCATGAATCGACGCTCTTCGCAATCGCCGACCGCGAATGCGAGCGCTCGCCGCCGCATCCGGACCTCGCCGAGCCGATGCCCGACCTTTACCGGCATGAAGTCGCGCACCATTGACAACCTTCGCGCGCTCACCGAACAATCCCGCGCATGAGCCCACCGATCTCGCGGCGCGGCATCCTGCGCGGAACTCTCGGCGGCACCACCGTCCTCGTCGGTGAGAGCTGCGCCCCGAAGATGGTCAGCGAGCGCGCCGAGGCTCCGGCCGCCGCCACCCCTGCCGCATCGACCGAGCCCGTGTCGCCGCAGAAGCTCGAGCTCACCGTCAACGGCGCCGCGCGCTCGCTCGACGTCGACCCCGAGCGCACCGCCCTCGAGCTCGTGCGGAGCGACCTCGGCCTGACTGGTTGCAAGGAGAGCTGCGGTCACGGGGCGTGCGGCGCCTGCAGCGTCCTCCTCGACGACGTCCCGGTCGCGGCCTGCCTGCTCCCCGCGGTCGCCCTGCACCGCCGCCGCCTCACCACGGTCGAGGGCCTCGCCCCGGCCGGCGAGCTGCACCCGATTCAGCGCGCCTTCATGGCCGAGGACGCCCTGCAGTGCGGCTTCTGCACCCCCGGCTTCGTCGTCGCCGCCAGCGCCTTCTACACCCGCTGGCGGGCCGAGCACGGCAACAAGGAGCCCGACCGCGACACCGTCGCCGCCGCCCTGGCCGGCAACCTGTGCCGCTGCGCCGCCTACGACGGCATCATCCGAGCTGTCCAAAAGGCCAGCTCCGGCGCCTACGAGAAACCGGTCGGCCCCGAGCCCGCCGCCCCGCGCTACGACGCCCGCGAAAAAGTCACCGGCGCCGCCAAGTACACCGTCGACGTGCAGCTGCCCGAGCAGCTCGAGGGCAAGATCTTGCGCTCGCCGCACGCCCACGCGCGCGTGCGCAAGGTCGACTGGTCGAAGGCCCTCGCGCTGCCCGGCGTGTTCGGGGCGGTCGACCTCCTGAACGGCGGCACCACCATCCGCTTCGCCGGCCAGGAGCTCCTCGCCATCGCCGCCGTCGACGCGCGCACCGCCGAGGCCGCCCTCGCCGCGGTCGAGCTCGACCTCGAGGTCCTGCCCGCGCTGATCGGCATGGACGCCGCCCGGGCCGACGGCGCCGCGCCGGTCTACCCCACCCGCAACACCCGCAAGTCGGCCCCCAACGCCAGCGAGGGCCCGCTCCTCCCGCTCGGCTGGGACGGCAACGTGCGCGGCCCCTTCCAGCTGTTCAGCACCGCCAAGCTCAAGGCCCGCCGCGCGGTCGAGAAGCTGCGCGACAAGCCGGCCGAGGGCGTCCTGGTCGAAGGGACATACAAGACCCAGGTCCAGTGCCACTCGGCCCTCGAGCCGCACGCCTGCGTCGCCCACTGGACCGCCGCCGACGCGGTCACCGTCCACCTCTCGACCCAGTCGGTCCACGCCGTCGCCGAGGACATCGCCCAGCGCTGGGGCCTGCGCCGCGACCACGTCCGCGTGCTCGCGCAGTACGTCGGCGGCGGCTTCGGCGGCAAGGCCACGCTGCAGCTCGAGTGCGTGGCCGCAGTCGAGCTCGCGCGCGTCACCGGCAAGCCGGTGCGGGTGGTGCTCGAGCGGCGCGAGGAGCTGACGACCGGCGGCCTGCGCCCGGCGCAGGAGATCGAGCTGGCGGTGGCGACCGACCGCGACGGCTACCTGCAAGGCGTCACCGCCCGCGCCTTCGCCGACGCCGGCTGCGGCGTCGGCTCGAACAGCACCGTCCTCCTGCGCCTCATGTACGCCAAGGCCCCGAAGGACATCGCCGACTGGGACGTCGTCAACCACGCCCCGCCCGGCAAGCCGTTCCGCGGCCCCGGCGGCCCGCCGGTGTTCTGGGCCCTCGAGCAGGCCGTCGACGTCGCCGCCGAGCGCCTCAAGCTCGACCCGATCCTCCTGCGCAAGCGCTTCGACCCCAACCCCGCCCGCAACCGCCTGTACGACTGGGCCCTGTCCCTGAAGACATGGCGCGAAAGACAGCCCGCCCAGAGCGACCGCGGCAGGTACCGCCGCGGCATGGGCCTGGCCGTCGGCGGGTGGTTCTACTTCGTCCAGCCGAGCGCGCGCGTCCAGGTCGACGCCGGCCCCGAGGGCGTCGTCGTCTCGACCGCCTGCCAGGACATCGGCAACGGCACCCGCACCGTCCTCGCCGAGACCGTCGCCGCGGTCCTCGGCATCGCCCCCGCCGACGTGAAGGTGCAGATCGGCGACTCCTCGTTCGTCCCCGGGCCGATGTCCGGCGGCAGCCGCACCACCGCCTCGCTGGTCCCGGCCGCGATCATGGCCGCCGAGCAGCTGCGCGACGAGTTGGTCGAGCGCGCCGAGCAGCTCGTCGGCGCCAGGGGCGTCGCAGTCGCCGGCGGCGTCCGTCACCCGCGCGGCGTCGTCACCTGGCAGCAGCTCCTGGCCGGCTCGCCGCCGCTGCGCTTCGTCGGCACGCGCAAGCGCGACCAAGGCGGCTACTTCCTGCCGCCGATGTACGACATCGCCCCGGGCCGCTACGTCGCCGGCTCGCTGCAGATCATCGAGGTCGAGGTCGACACCCGGCTCGGGCGGATCCGCGTGCTCCGCTCGCACACCGGCGTCGCCGCCGGCCACATCGTCGCCCCCGCGCTCGCGCGCAGCCAGGCCCTGGGCGGCGTGATCCAGGGCATCGGCTACGCCCTCTACGAAGAGCGCCGCCTCGACCCCAGGACCGGCGCTCTCCTCACCGGCGGCCTCGAGGACTACCGGATCCCCGGCATCGGCGACATCGGCGAGCTCGACGTCCACTTCATCGAGGACGGCTACGAGCGCGTCAACGGCCGCAGCGTCGGCCTCGCCGAGCTCGTCACCGTCGCCCCCGCCGCCGCCATCGGCAACGCAGTCGCCCACGCCACCGGCTTCCGCCCGCGCGAGCTGCCGCTCCGCCCCGATCGCGTCCTGCAAGGACTCCGCGGATGACCACGCACGCCCGCTCCACCATTGGCCTCCGCTCCGTGCCCGCGAATGACCTCCCTCCCTCACCCCGCCGCCGGCCTCTGCTCCACTCGAATCCTCCAAGGAGTCCGCGGATGAACTCCCTCGCCGTCGCTCCCGGTCGCACCTCCCAAGGACTCCGCGGATGACCTCCCTCGAGCTCCCCACCTCCCTCGACGCCGCTCTCGGTCGCGCCGGTGAGCCGCGCGCCGGCGGCACCGACCTCACCGAGCGGCGCAGGCTCAACCTGTCCAGAGGGACAGTCATCGACCTGCGCGACGTCCCCGGCCTCGACGTCATCACCTGGCGCGAAGGACAGCTGCACCTCGGCGCCCTCGTCACCCTCGCGGCCGTCGCCGAGCACCCGGAGGTCCGCACCCGCTACCCCGCGGTCGCCGCCACCGCGGCCAGCATTGCGACCCCGCAGATCCGCGCCCGCGCGACCGTCGGCGGCAACCTCCTCCAGCACGTCCGCTGCTGGTACTACCGCCGCCCCGGCGCCGACTGCCTCAAGAGCGGCGGCAGCGGCTGCCCCGCCCGCACCGGCGACCACCTGTTCCACGCCTGCTTCGACCTCGGCCCGTGCGTCGCGCCGCACCCGTCCTCGCTGGCCACCGCGCTGCTCGCCCACGACGTCCGCCTCGAGGTCGCGGGCGACCGCGAACACACCCTCGCCAGCCTCTACGGCGACGCCTCCGACGCCCGCCGCCAGCACATGCTCCCGCCCGGCGCCCTGCTCACCGGCGTCACTCTCGGCCCGCCCCTCGCCGCCGAGCAGGCCGCCTACGTCCGCGCGATCAGCCGCGCCCGCGCGGAGTGGCCGCTCGTCGAGGTCGTCGTCCGCCTGGTCGTCGCCGCCGACCAGCTCCAGACCGCCCGCGTCACCGTCGGCGGCGTCGCCAACCTGCCGCTCCGCCTGGCCGCCGTCGAGAACCTCCTCGTCGGCAAACCCGCCACTCCCGAGACCCTCACCGCCGCAGCCGCCGTCGCGGCCGACGGCGCCAAGCCGCTCACGGGCACCGCCTACAAGCTCGACCTCCTCCGCGGCGCCGTCCTCGACGCGCTCGAGCGCGCCCTCGCCCAGACCCCGACCCAGGCCGCGCCGACACCCGCCGCGGCCCCAACCTGACCTCGAGGACAGCCCATGCAACTGTGCCGCCACCTGCGCTGGAAGGGCCACTCGCACGACGCCGCCGAGCTGGCCGAATTCCAGCTGACCTTCGCCCGCAACCAGGTCCCCTACTCGTGCCTGCACACCTGCCAGCCCTGGGGCCCCGACGACGAGCTCGCCGCCCCCGAGGCCTGCAACGACAGCCGCCCGTGCTACCAGCCGTCCCCGCTGGTCGCCCTCCGCCTGAGCTGACACCCACGTATGCGCAGAGAGGGACTCGAACCCTCACGCCCCACCCGGAGCCTGGCCACCTCAAGGCCAGCCGTCTACCAATTCCGTCACCTGCGCGTCGCTCACTTCTTCTCCACAAAGAATCCGCGGGGCAGGGATCGAACCCGCCTGCGCCGAAGCGCCCCCGGTGTACAGCCGGCTGCCTCCCGTTGAAGCGTCCCGCGGTCATTTTCTCCGCTCTCTCTCTCTTTTAAAAACACATGCGCAGGGAGGGACTCGAACCCTCACGCCCCACCGGGACCTGGCCAACTCAGGACCAGCCGTCTACCAATTCCGTCACCTGCGCGTCACTGTCGTCAAAAGAATCCGCGGGGCAGGAATCGAACCCGCCTGCGCCGAAGCGCCCCCGGTGTACAGCCGGCTGCCTCCCATTGAGGCGTCCCGCGGTCATTTTCTCCCCTCGCTCTCTCTCCCTTTTAAAAACACATGCGCAGAGAGGGACTCGAACCCTCACGCCCCTCACGGAGCCCTCCGCCTCAGCGTCGGCGTCTACCAATTCCGTCACCTGCGCGTCGCTCACTCTCTCTCAAGAATCCGCGGGGCAGGAATCGAACCCGCCTGCGCCGAAGCGCCCCCGGTGTACAGCCGGCTGCCTCCCATTGAGGCGTCCCGCGGTCATTTTCTCCGCTCGCTCTCTCCCTCTCTTTTCAAAAACACATGCGCAGAGAGGGACTCGAACCCTCACGCCCGCTCGGGCCCGGCGTTCTGAGCGCCGTACGTCTACCAATTCCATCACCTGCGCGTATCGCTCCCGCTTTGTCTCTTGATGATGATGATGCGCAAGGAGGGACTCGAACCCTCACGCCCCGCTCGGGGGCCTGGCGAGCTGAGCGCCAGTCGTCTACCAATTCCGTCACCTGCGCCTGCTCGTCCGTCTCTCGAAAAAGTCCGCGGAGCAGGGATCGAACCTGCCCGCGCCGAAGCGCCCTCGGGTTACAACCGACTGCCTCCCCATTGAGGCGTCCCGCGGAAAAATCACCCTCGCCCTCTCTTCAACAATCCATGCGCAGGGAGGGACTCGAACCCTCACGCCCTCGCGGGGCCTGGCGATCTGAGCGCCAGTCGTCTACCAATTCCGTCACCTGCGCGTGCCCCTCTTCTTCTCCTCCGCAACAATAAAATCCGCGGGGTGGGGATCGAACCCACCTGCGCCGAAGCGCCGTCGGTTTACAGCCGACTGCCTCACCATTGAGGCGTCCCGCGGGAATTCATCACCCGCTTCTCTCCTGTCCTCTTCATGCGCAGGGAGGGCCTCGAACCCTCACGTCCCTCGCAGGACCCGGCGTTTTGAGTGCCGGTTGTCTACCGATTCCAGCACCTGCGCAAATCCCCTCACCTCGCCCTCACCTCGCGATCGGTCGTTCATTCATACGTCATGCGCAGGGAGGGACTCGAACCCTCACGCCCGGCGGGCCTGGCGCTCTCGAGGCCAGTGGTCTACCAGTTCCAGCACCTGCGCGTATTGTGTCCACTCGTACCCCTCAGGCCGTCCGTGGCCTGATACGGGGGATCGGGGCAGCGGGATTCGAACCCACGACCTTCTGTGCCCAAGACAGACGCTCTGACCAGGCTGAGCTATGCCCCGTGACGAATGAACGGACCTCGCGCGAGAGACACTGTCACAGCGCCGCCGCTTCGTGCCGCGGATATCGACCTGCCGATCGATACCCACGTGCGCACGCCGACGCGCTCCCGCGGAGGTGCAACGATTCGGATGTCTCCCGCGCCCGCTGCAGCGCTTGCCTGCACCCCGACCGGGGCGCCCCGTTCACCGGGGTAGATACGGCAGGCCTAGATACGGCGGCGGCGGGACCAACAGCGCGGGGAGCAGCAAGAGCCCCGCCGTACGCGGCTGGCCCTGGAGCTTCGACCCGGTGATGTGCTGATGGTTCGTCACGACCTTCACCCTGACTCGGTCCGCGGTTTGTACAGCACGCCGATTCGCCGGTCAAGTCCGTCGCACGATTTTTTTTCCGCAGGCCCGCAGTCATCACAATCGACCGCGGTCCCCGCCACGCCCGCGAATCCGCGCACCATACTCCTACGATTGCCGCCGGCCTCGATCGATTCCCCGCCTCGGCGCTCGCGACCGCCCGGAGACGTCCGCGGCCGGCGCCGGCCGAGGCCGCTCTCACCTCCGCGCGCCGCTCGTGTATCCTGCGCCCGCGTGTCCGAACGCCGCTCCCCGACCTCGCCGACCTCCTCGGTCCTGCGACCGCGCCTCCGCGGCGTCGCCGACATCTACGCCGCCGCCACCGCGGTCCCGGCCGTGGTCGCCCTGGTCCTGTACGCCCGCGAGGGCGCTGCCACCCTCTCCGCCCTCGTCTACGGCGTCTCCCTGGTCGTCCTGCTGGTCGGCAGCGCGATCTACCACCTGCCGGGCTGGCCGCTCCGCACCGCGCTGTGGCTGCGCAAGCTCGACCACGCCAACATCTATCTGCTGATCGCCGGCACCGCGACCCCGCTGGCCCTGGAGCTCGACAGCGCCGCCACCGTGTGGCTGCTGTCGGCAATGTGGGCCGCCGCCGCCCTCGGCATCCTCAAGACGTTCGCCTGGCCCCACGCCCCGCGCAAGCTCAGCGCCGCGCTCTACGTGCTGATGGGCTGCTTCACCCTGCCCACCGCCCCGGCCCTCCGCGCCGCCGCCGACGAGGTGTTCCTGTTGTTCGCCACCGGCGGATTGCTCTATGTCCTCGGCGCGGTGATCTACGCCCTGCGCTGGCCCAACCCCGCCCCCCTGGTGTTCGGCTACCACGAGCTCTTCCACGTCTTCGTGTTCAGCGCCGCCCTGGTTCACTACCTGGCGATCTGGACTCTGGTGACCTGAACATCCCCGCGCCGTCCCCGCAGGGCCGCACGCCCGCGGGCGATCTCGCGATCGCACCATGTCCCGCGATCGCGCGCCGCGAAGCTTCGCCCCGGCGCATCGTGAACGGTCTGTGGCCAGTCGCACTGCTGGCAATTTTTCCAAACCCTCGCCGCGCTCGACGGAGCTTGACTCGGGCGGAGGATCGGGCCCTTTTAGCAAAGCGACTCGTGTCAAAGCCGCCCCCCAGTTTGCGCGCACCTGAAGGTGGCCGCGGTCTCCAGCTCGGCCCGGGCATGCCGACCGCGTCCACACGCTCGACCCATGTCCCACACGCGCTGCCCGACCCGATCGCGCTCGAGCCGGGCCACGAGATCGGTCGCTTCACCGTCCTGTCGTACCTCGGCGCCGGCGCGATGGGCATCGTCTACGCCGCCTACGACCCCGAGCTCGACCGCAAGGTCGCGCTCAAGGTCCTGCGCCCGCAAGGCCGCCCCGACAGCCACGGCCGCGTGCGCCTCCACGACGAGGCCCAGGCGATGGCCAAGGTCTCGCACCCCAACGTCGCCGTCGTCCACGAGGTCGGCCTCCACGACGACGGCATCTTCATCGCCATGGAGTTCATCCGCGGCGCCACCCTCCACACCTGGCTCGGCAAGCGGGCGCGCGCCTGGACCGAGATCCTCGACGCGTTCATCCAGGCCGGCCGCGGCCTCGCGGCCGCCCACCACGCGGGCCTCGTCCACCGCGACTTCAAGCCCAGCAACGCCATGATCGGCGACGACGGCCGCGTCCGCGTCCTCGACTTCGGCCTGTCCTGCACCCCCGCCAAGGCCGGCCGCGAGGTCGTCGGCACGCCGGCGTACATGCCCCCCGAGCAGTTCCTCGGCCAACCAGTCGGCCCCGCCTCCGACCAGTTCAGCTTCTGCGCCTCGCTGTACCAGGCGCTGTTCGGCCAGCTGCCGTTCCCCGGCGACAGCGCCGACGAGCTGCGCCTCACCATCACCGGCGGCCAGGTCCGCAGCCCGCCGCGCCACATCCGCGTGCCGTCGTGGCTCAGCTCCGCGATCCTGCGAGGATTGCGACAGGACCCGAAGGACAGGTTCGCCAGCATGGAAGAATTGCTGCGCAACCTCGACCACAACCGCACCCGCGGCCGCCGCACCTTGATGTCCGCGGTCGCCGGGGCCGCGGTCCTCGGGCTCGGCGGCGGCTACCTCGGCGCGCGCCCGCAGGCGACCGACCCGTGCAGCGGCGGCGCGGGCCAGCTCGCGCAGCTGTGGAACCCCGACTCGCAGGCGGCGATCGAGCACGCCTTCGACGAGCTGCCGCCGGCGTTCGCCGCCAACTTCTGGCCGCAGGTCCGCCGCGTGCTCGACGACTGGACCGTCGACTGGGAGGCCAACTGGCGCGGCGCCTGCGAGGCCCGCGAGCGCCACGAGTTCTCCGAGGACCTGGCCCTGCGCAGCTCCGTCTGCTTCGAGCGGGCCCGCGCCGCGCTCGCCTCCGCGGTGGTCGTCCTGCGCAAGGCCGACGCCAACGTCGCCCTCCACGCGCTCGAGGTCGCGAACTCGTTGCCCGACCCCGCCGAGTGTCGCAGCAGCGCCAGCCTCGTCGCGCACACCGGCGCCTCGCGCGACCTCACCACCGCGGTGCGCCGCGAGCGGGTCATGGCCGAGCTCGAGGACGTCAAGGTGCACGCGCGGGCCGGCCGAACGCCCGCGGCGATCCGGCTGGCCGACGACGTGATCCGCGAGGCCCACGCGCTCGGCGACCGACCGACGCTCGCCGAGGCGTTCCTGCAGCGCGGCCGCCTCGACCTCGAGGTCGACCCCACCAGCGCCGAACCATTCCTCACTCGCGCCTATCTCGTGGCCCTCGGCGCCGGCGAGGACAACCGCGCGGTCGAGGCCCTGGCGCTGCGGCTCTACGCCCGCAGCCACATCCCCGCCGGCCTGCCGCGCGCCCTCGAAGACCTCGACGTCGTCACCGCGCTGCTGCCCCGGATCGGCAGCCCGCCGAGCCTGCAGGCGCTCACGTTCAACAACGCCGGCTCGCTGTACCTCACCGCCGGCGACGCCGACCACGGCGAGCCGTATTTGCGCGCGGCGCTGCACCTGCGCCGCGCCGTCGGCGACGACGACGTCGAAGTCGCCAAGACCCTCGGCAACCTCGCCCTGCTGGCGAAGGACCCGTCGCGCACGCGCGAGCTCGTCGGCGAGTCGCTGGCGATCCTCGAGGACAACCTCGGCGTCGCTCACCCCGAGGCCATGGCCGTCCGCGTCCTCGCCGGCGCGCTGGCCGAGGACCCGCTCGACGCCATGCAGCTGCTCGAGCGCGGCTGCGACGCCGTCGACGAGTACCGCCCCGACGACCTGCGCGCGCGCGCCGAATGTCTACAGCACCTCGCCGCCCACGCCCGTGAGGCCGGCGAGCGGCACGTCGCCGACGACTCGATCCTGCGCGCGCAGGCGCTGCTCGAGCAGCAGCCCGCCACCGAGCCGGGCTCGTCGTTCCGCTTCGACAGCGCGCTGATCCGCGGCTACGCCGGCCTCGTCGACGGCAGCCACACCGAGGCGCTGACGTACCTCGGGCGCACCTTCGACGAGCTGCGCGGCGCGGAATGGTGGCAGCGGCGGAAGGTCGCGGAGATCGAGCTGTGCATCGGCCTGCACCTGCTCGCCATCGGGGACATCCCGGGAGCCCGGCGCGCGCTCGAGGACAGCGTGGCGATCTTCGAGCAGATCGAGCACAAGGCCCACGACAACGTGTTGCCGCGCAACCTCGCCGGGGCCCGCCTCGCCCTCGCCGACGCGCTCGACGCCGGCCGCGACCCCGAACGCGCCGCGCGAGTGCTGGCGGCCGCCGAATCATGGTACCGCCAGTCCGCGGGCGTTTTCGCCTGGCGCATGTCCGCAATCGCCGAAAGACATCACCGGCTGGAGTGAATCATTCGCGGCATCCTCGCACTCGCCTCGGCGAGGCCCGCGCGCGGCCGTTCCGACCGGATTCCATTCAATAAGCCGGGCTCGCTTCGCCTCCTGTGTGGTGCACCACACAATCGAGGCACTGGGAGGCGATATGCAACACCGGCGAATCGGCACCATTATCGTGGCTTTGACGACCCTCGTCGCGGGGTGCGACGACCCCGCGATTGAAGACACTCAGCTGCGCCCCTATAATTGCCCGACCTGGCAGTGTGGCTTCAACTCCGCAGAGGTGAATGGCCGCTCGATCCGCGAGCTCAACCTCGACGGTCAAGCCAACGTCGACGGCCTGCGGATCGTCGGCTTCGTCGCGCCTCAGGGCCTCCTCGGCAACTACAGCCTCGACACCGAGGGCGACGCGCTGGTCGCCCGCAACGGCCAGGGTAACACCCTGAGCGGCGCGCAGTTGATCGGCGCGATCATCCTCGTCAAAAAAGACGGCCTGCTCGAGCTGCCGGTGCCGCTGACGGTGCTCGGCTATGAGGAGATCGACTCGTGGGCCGACGGCGCGGCCAGGGTCCCGACCTACGCGCTGCTCTACCCCGACGTCGGCGCGCTGCTGGGCGTGCGCAACGTCTGCAACGGCGACCTGCTCGACACCCTGGCGACCGCGGTCACGGTCATCGGCGGCGAGACCTACGACCTGGCGCAGAAGACCGTCAAGCCCGGCCAGACCCGCTGGCTGACGCTCGCGTGCGCGGGCTCGGCGGCCGCCAAGATGCGGCTGATGAACTACGGCCCCCACGCCGACTTCGACGGCGAGGGCAACCCCTCGACCGCGGCCCAGCGGCAGGCGACGCTCAAGATGATCACCGCCGACTACTGCGGCACGGGTCACAGTTACACCGTCAACGGCACGCCGCTGCAATGGGAGAACCAGGACGGCACCGTCGCCTCGCCCGGCCCCTACGGCGACATGGAGGCGATCTGGACCGCCGCGGGGGCGGTCTGCCTCGACGCGACCCGCCTCCCCGACGCCGACGTGAAGTGCTCGCGGCCCTCGTGCTCTACCTATACCGGCCCGGCCGGCGAATGGTCGACCTACGTGCCTGACTGACATTCATTCCAGGTCGGGCCGGCATCGCGCTCGCGCTATCATCACAAGCGAAGGACCCCCTGTATTCAGCGGTATCTCGGCGGCGGCTTCGCACCTACCCGCGCCCCCTCTCTCCGGTCGCGGCGCACGACCGCAAACACGATTATCCCGCGGGCGCCCGTCATCTCCCGCGAGCGGCCGCACAGTGGGGTCATGACGCGAGGAATCAGGCAACGCCGGCGGCCGCACCTGCGATGGATCGCCCTGGCGGCGCTGTTCGTGGGGTGCGACGCCCCCGACGGTGAGGACATTGAGGACATCGAGGCGCGCCCCTATCATTGCCCGACGTGGCAATGCGGGTTCAATTCGGCGGAGATCAACGGCCGATCGATCCGCGAGCTCAACCTCGACGGCGTGGCCAACGAGGACGGCGTGCGCATCGTCGGCTTTGTCGCCCCCACCGGCCTGCTCGGCAATTACCGGCTCGACGTCGACGGCGACGAATTGATCGCCCGCAACAACGGCGGCTCGGTCCTACGCGGCCCCCAATTGATCGGTGCCACCATCCTGGTCAAAAAGCCGGGCCTGCTGTCCTTGCCGCTGCCGATCACGATCCTCAACTATCAAGAGATCGACGGCTGGGCCGACGGCGCCGGCAAGGTCCCGGCCTACGCGATGCTCTACCTCGACCTCGAGTCGCTGCTCGGCGTGCGCAACGTGTGCAACGGCGACCTGCTCGACGTCCTCGCCACCGCGGCCACTGTCCTCGGCGGCGAGACCTACGACCTCGACGCCAAGGAGATCCGGCCCGGCCGCGACCGCTGGCTGACGATCGCCTGCGCCGGCTCGGCCGCGGCCAAGATGCGGCTGATGAATTACGGCCCCCACGGCGACTTCGACGGCGAGGGCCACCCTGCCAGCGTCGCGCAGCGTCAGGCCACCCTCAAGATGATCACCGCCGACTACTGCGGCGACGGCGACAGCTACACCCACAACCACGTCGCGCTGCAGTGGGAGAACAGCGGCGGCACAGTGATCTCGCCCGGCCCGTTCGGCGTGCCCGAGGCGATCTGGGGCCCGGCCGGCGCGCTCTGCCTCGACGCCACCCGGCTCGCCGACGCCGACGTGGCCTGCGCCCTCCCGGCCTGCGACGGCCTCTCGCTCGACGACGGCGAGTGGGCCACCTTCGTCCCCGACTGAGCGGGCGAGCGGAGGACAATGGCAAGACATGTCCTTTCAGACATGTATCAAATGCGGTGGCGCCCGCGCACGCCCGCCCGCGTCCGCGCCGTGCGGTCCGCCCGCCGGCCACGGGCGGGCTGGACGGCGCGCAGACGCGCTTGCGATCCACAGCACGTGGCATCGCGGCGCGACTGCGGCCACCCCTCGGCCATGGACACCCGCAAGCCTTCTCTGGTCACGCTGTCGTTCCTGCTCGCCGCAGCGTGCTCGCGCACGAGCCCGGACACGATCCCCCCGAGCCAGGTCTCGACCGACCTGCCCGCCACCAACACCAAGCCGGACGACCCGGCCGCGGTCGCCGTCGCCGCCATGCCCGAGGACGCCAAGGTCAAGGCGCCCCCCGAGTACATGACCAACGACGACGAGATCTTCGGCGTCCTCAGCATCATGAACGAGGAGGAGATGAAGATGGCCGAGTACGCCAAGAAGTGGGCCAAGGGCACCCGCGTCAAGGAGTACGCGTCGCAGATGATGACCGACCACGGCGCCATCAAGTCGCGCGAGAACGAGACCCGCGACCGCCTCGGCCTGCGCAAGACCGACAGCCGCCTGCGCGACGACATCAAGAACGACGCCAAACAGAAGATGGAGGTGCTCGAGAAGGTCGACAAGGGCGACGCCTTCGACAAGACGTACGTCGACATGCAGGTCGACTCCCACGCCATGTGGATCAACTTCATCGACACCAAGCTCCTGCCCCACGCGCAGATGCCCGAGCTGCGGGTCGAACTCAACAACTTCCGCTCCACCCTCGAGCGCCACTACAACGACGCCAAGGAGCTCCAGGCCAGCATCACCCTCCCCAAGAGCTGAGCCGCCCGCCGACACGCCTGCGAAGCGGGCCCTCGCGCCGAACCACAGGGCCGGCCACGCATCGAGGATGCGCCGCGAGCGACGCGCGCCGCGTCCGTCCCGAGGCCAGCCCCCCCAGCGTCCGCTGCTGCTCTCGGTCTGCTCCGACGACCCACCTCGACCCTGCGCCGCGACGGGCAGCGCCCGGCGGGACGCGCCACAGCATGATTCCGGCGCCTCCGGCACCAGCCTGATCCGTGCGAGCAGGCCGGCCTGCATCGCCGGCTGCCACCAATCCCATGAGCTCGCTGGTCGACCGCCGCGGCGAGAGGATACTCCGGCGATGTCGGGCGTGACGCCGCCGAACCAGCAGAACCTGCTGGAGTTCACCCATGAGGCCGTCATCGCCCTCGATGAGAATGAACGCATCACCTTCTGGAACCGGGGCGCCGAACGGATGTACGGCTGGACCGCCGCGGAGGCGGCAGGCCAGACCCTGCCGGATCTGCTCCGCGCCGACTGCCTGCGAGACGCCGGCAGGGCGCTGCGGTCGCAAGCGCGGATCGACACGCGGACGCACGAGTTCGTGTCGTCCCGAAAGGACGGCACGACGCTCTGGGTCGCGGCCAGCCTCAGCATCCGCCCAGGCGGTGAGGGACAGCCCGTCGGTTTCGTGGCAGTGCATCGCGACGTCACCGACCGCAAGCACGCCGAGGCGAAGCTGCGCGAGAGCGAGGCCCGGATGCGCGCCCTCCTGGATGCTTCGCCGCTCGGCATCGACATCATGGATCTGACGGGTCACCCGGTATTCTACAACCCGAAGTGCGAGGAGTTGCACGGCCTGGACCTCTCCGGCGCACATGGCCGGGGATGGACGGAAGCCATCCATCCCGAGGATCGGGCTCGCGTCGTGTCGTCGTGGTACCGGGCCGCGGAGGCGGGGAAGCCGTGGGCAGAGACCTACCGCTTCCTGCATCGAGATGGCCGCGTGGTATGGGTGAGCGGCCGCGCGGCGCCGATGTTCGTCGACGGCCATCCGGCCGGCTATGTCGGCACGCTCGAGGACATCACGCCGCTGAAGCAGGCCGAAGCCGACCGCGAGCGGCTACTCGACGCCGAGCACGAGCTGCGCGTGCAGGCGGAGCGAGCCACCCGCCAGCGCGACGAGACGCTCGCCGTCGTCGCCCACGACCTGCGAAATTTCATCAACACGATCTTGCTGTGCGTGGCCGTCCTCGAGCGGAGGGGGCTCTCCGAGGAGCAGCGCGCCCAGCGAATCGGCGTCATCAAGCGCGCGGCGGTGGCGACGGAGCACCTCATCCGCGATCTGCTCGACGTCTCCCGGATCGAGCGGGGCACCCTCGCCATCGAACGCTCCCCGGTGGACTTCGCCGCGCTGTTCCGCGGCGTCGTCGAGCTCATGCAGCCGCGCGCCGCGGAGCTCGGGATTGCCCTGGACCACGCGGTCGCCGAAGAGGACATGGAGGTGAGCGGCGATCCTGGTCGTCTCATGCGAGTGCTCTTGAACCTCCTCGACAACGCCCTCAAGTTCACGCCGCCGCAGGGCCGTGTGAGCCTGCGGGCCCGCCGCTGCGGCGGTGACGTGGAGATCGCGGTCGAGGACACAGGCCGCGGAATCGACGCAGAGGCCTTGCCGCACGTGTTCGACCGCTATTGGCAGGCCAAGCGGGCCTCTCGCGCGGGCGCCGGTCTGGGGTTGACGATCGCGAAGGGCATCGTCGAGGCGCACGGCGGACGGATCTGGGTCGAGAGCACGCCGGGACGCGGGACTGTCTTCCGCTTCACCGTCCCCGGCACCCGCGCGAGCCCCCTCTGATGCGGCCACGCGCTCGCCTGTCCCCGACGGGAGCGACGCAGTCTGCCCGCTCGCCGAGGCGCACTCCTTTCGCACCCGCTCGGCGACGTACCCGGCCCGCCGCGCGTTGCCCCCCAGAGCGCCCCCATGGCATCATGAACAGGTCATGCAAGCCGCCGAGCAAGCCGTCCGCGACATCGAGGTCCCCGTCGTGCCCGCCACCCGCGAAGCCGTCGCCGACTACGGCCTCTACATCGGCACCGAGGTCCCCCAGGCCGGCCTCGGCATCCCCTTCTACAAGGGCGCCGTCGAGGAGGGCCACAACTTCGCGTTCAGTGCAACGGCCGCTGCGTCATCCGCTCGGCCCGCATCCACCGCCGCCCCGCCGAGGTCACCTGGCTCGAGCGCCACATGAACATGACCCAGCTGTTCGTCGGCCTCGGCGACCAGCCGTTCGCCATGGTCCTCGGCAAGCCGACCCACCAGCGCGGCATGGACACCCCCGACCTCGACGACGTGCGCTGCTTCGTCCTCCCGCCCGGCAGCGGCATCATGATCCACGAGGGCACCTGGCACGACTTCCCGCTGGCCGTCGAGGGCCCCGTCACCGTCCTCACCGCCAACTCCGAGGAGGTCGTCGCGGCCCTCGCCAGCATGAAGGAGCCGACCGAGATGGCCCACGGCGACGTGTTCAAGATCGACATCCGCAAGCGCCTCGGCGCCCAGCTGCGCGCGGTGCTGTTCTGATGCGCGTCGACGCCTACAAGCTGCCAACCGACGGCCCCGCCGACGTCCGCGGCCTGCAGGCCCTGCTCGACGACGGGGTCGTCCGCGCCGACGAGCTCGTGTGCGTCCTCGGCAAGACCGAGGGCAACGGCGGCCGCAACGACTTCACCCGCGACCTCGCCATGCGCGCGCTCGAGGACCTGCTGGCCCCGCGCCTCGGCCTGCCGCCCGCGCGCGTCCAGGACCGCGTGGTGTTCTCGCTGTCCGGCGGCACCGAGGGGGTCGTCTCGCCGCACGTCGTCGCCTTCGCCCGCTCCGGCACCTGGTCGAAAGAACCTGGCCCGAAGCGCCTGGTCGTCGGGACAGCTCACACCCGGCCGTTCACGCCGGCGGAGATCGGGCGGACGCCGCAGATCGAGGAGACCGCCCGCGCGGTCGCCGAGCTGGCCGGCGAGCTCCGCCTCGCGCCCGCCGACGTCCACCTCGTGCAGATGAAGGGCGCGATCCCCAAAGCGGACCACGAGGCCGCCCTCGCCGCCCGCCGCGCCGGCGCCCCGCTGCGCAACGACATGGTCCACTCGCGGGCCGCCAGCGCCCTCGGCGTCGCCCTCGCCCTCGGCGAGGTCGCCCGCGCCGACCTGTCCGACGACGTCGTCTGCGACGACTGGTCGCTCTACTCCGGCGTCGCCTCGTGCTCGGCCAAGCCCGGTCTGCAGCGCACGGAGATCCTCATGTTCGGCAACAGCGACCGCGCGACCGGCGACCTCGTCGTCGGCCACACTGTCCTCAAGGACATCCTCGACGTCGACGCAGTCCGCGCCCTGCTCGCCGAGCTCGGCCTCCCCGTCCAGGGCGGCCAGCTGTCCCCGGAGCAGCGCGCCCACGTCCTCGGCGTGTTCGCCAAGAGCGAGGCCGACCCACGCGGCACCATCCGCGGCCGCCGACACACCATGCTGTCCGACGACGACATCGACGACACCCGCCACTCCCGCGCCGCCCTCGCGGCCGTGCTCGCCAGCGTCGTCGGCGACCCCTGCGTCTACGTCAGCACCCGCGCCGAACACCACGGCCCGCTCGGCGGCGGCCCGCTCGCCATCATCGCCCGCGCCCCCTGAGCCGCGCCGAACACCACGGCCCGCTCGGCGGCGGCCCGCTCGCCATCATCGCCCGCGCCCCCTGAGCCGCGCCGAACACCACGGCACGCTCGGCGGCGGCCCGCTCGCATCGCCCGCAGCCATGAACCGGGCTCAACATCGCGACCCGCGAGGCGGCGGCCCGCTCGCAATCATTTCCGCGCCCCCAAGAGCCGCGCCTGACATCACCGCGCGAGACGGCCGCACCTTCGCGGCCGCCCACCTCTCAAGGCATCTTTAAAGAACATGCCTTTGAGAGCATGCTCTTTAGAGCATGTCCTCCGAGACATTCCCGAAGCGTCAAGGCGCCGCGGCGTAGGTGACCCACTCGCCGTCGGCGACGGACCGACCGGCGCAGCTCGGCAGGCTACAGTCGACGACCGTGCCGGAGATCCGCGGACTGCCGAGACACAGCGCGCCGTCCTCGCTCCACACCGCCTCGAGCTCGCCGAGGTGGGCGCCCGACTCCGGCGCGACCGTGCCGCCGGCGTTGGCCCAGTGGACCTCGGTGCCGTTCTGCGTGTAGCTCTCGCCGCCGCCGCAGTAGTCGGCGGTGACCATCTTGAGCGTCGCCTGCCGCTGCGCCGGGGTCGTCGCGCTCGACTGCGGGCCGTAGCCGAGCAGGCGCATCTTGGCGGCGGCCGAGCCGGCGCAGGCGATCGTCAGCCAGCGCGACCGGCCCGCGTGGACCGTCTTGTCGTCGAGGTCGTAGGTCTCGCCGCCGATCACCGTCGCCGCGCTGGCGAGGGTGTCGAGCAGGTTGCCGCTGCAGACGTTGCGCACGCCGAGCAGCGCCGCCAGGTCGGGGTAGAGGAGCGCGTAGGTCGGCACCTTCGGCGCGCCCTCGGCCCACGAATCGATCTCCTGATAGCCGAGCACCGTGATCGGCACCGGCAACGACAACAGCCCCGGCGCCTGGACCAGGATCGTCGCCCCGATCAGCTGCGCCCCCTTCAACACGTGACCGCTCGGGTTGCGGGCGATCAGCGCGTCGTTCTCGACCGCGAGGCTATAGTTGCCGAGCAGCCCGGGGGGCGCCAAAAAGCCCGTGATCTTGATACCGTCGCTGTTGGGCGCGCCGTCGAGGTTGAGCTCGCGGATCGATCGACCGTTGACGTCGGCCGAGTTGAACCCGCACTTCCAGGTCGGGCACCCGTACGGGCGCAGCGCGACCTCGTCGTCCCCCGCGTCGCCGACCTCCCCCCCGTCGCAACCCGCCGCCAGCGCCAGTAGACCGCCGATGATCCAGTGATATGTCTCTTTGTACATGTTGGCTCCGCCTCCGCCCGACTTTATGGACCGACCTCGGTGGAGGTGCCCGTGAGGGCGACCAACCGCTCGGTCCGCGCCAACTGTCGCGCAAAGTCGGGCCCGGCGCTGCGATAAAATTCGAGCGAGGCGTCCAGGGTCGTACGAGCCTCCGCACTGCGAGCGAGATCCAGCGCCACCAATGCCTCGACGAGCCCCCTGCGGGTGCGGGCCAGAGACGACTTGAATCGCGGCTCCGAGTCGATGAGCTCCGCGTAATCTGCGACCGACGTCACGAACGCGTCGCGGGCGAGCGCCGGCCGCCCGGCCGCGAGCAAGTTGTGGCCGAGGATCGAGCGCAACTCCGCGGCATCCGCACGCGACCACCACGCCTGCGGGAGCTTCACCAGAGTCGCCTCGATGCGACGAATCGCGGCCTCCGACGCGGCGGTCCCGAGGGCCGCGTAACCGACCAGCGCGGCCAGCTCGAACTCCGTCAGCCCCTGCTCCTCCGCCTTTGCGCGCTCGCCCAGCGCAGCACCGCCGACGAAGGCGAGCTCCGCTTCGTCGTCGTCGCCCAGCTCGAGCGCGAGGCGCCCCAGATAAAGGAGACAGCGCGCGCGCCGGCCGACGTCCTCGGCGAGGAAGCGATCGAGCGCGTCGCAGCCGGGACGTATGAGCCCGGGCCCCGCCGAGAAATCGACGAGGTGCGACGCGGTCAGGCGGACCTCGAGGGTCTCCGGATGCGCAGGCCCCAATTCGAGCTCGAGGATCGCCAGAGCCCGCGCGAGCAAGCGCTCGCGCTCCGGCCCGGACTCGCTGGCCAGCGCCAGGTTGACCAGCGTGTACGCCACCTCGCGATCGTCGCTGCCGAGAGCCACCTCGCGCACCGCCAGCGCCTCGGTGAAGTAGCGCCGCGCCCGCGCCGGATCTTGCCGCGCCAGGTGAGCCGTGCCGATGTTGTTGAGCACCAGCCCGCGCAGCGCCGCCGGCGTCGAGCTGCGCTCGGCCAGGGCGAGCGCGAGCGGCTCGTCGGCCAGCGCCCACGCCACCCGGTCGGGCTGGCGCGTCAATGCGTAGATCCGCAGCGCCATCGCCTCGGCCGCGATCGCGTCGGCCCGGGCCTCGAAGCCGACGCTGATCGCCTGCGTCAGCCGCGAGACTTTCTCCTCCGTCTCGTCGACCGCCAGGTTCAGATCGAGCTTGCTCCGCAGCAACAGCGCCTCGGCGCGGACCGGCACGTAGTCGATCGCCTCGCTCGCAGTCACCACCTCGTCGGCCCGCGCCAGCGCCTCCGGCAGCCGACCCGAGCGCGCCAGCACCTGCGCCTGCGTGATCTGCCCGCGCAGCTCGGCGACCCTTGCTGCGATGACAGGATCCTCCGGCAGCGGCTGCTCCGACGACAGCGCCTCGAGGTTGCGACAGCCGTCGAGGCGCGGCAGGTCACCGGCGACCTCGAGCGCGCGCAGGGCCACGTGCGCATCGGCGGCCGCCAGAGTGGCGACGGTCTCGGTCAGCGCCCCGAGCCGCTGGTCGAGGCAGCGCATCTGTTGATCGAGCAGCGCGCCGGAGCGCTCGCCGCGGAGGTGGGCCAGGCACGCGTCGCGGTGGGTCGCGCGCCAGCTCGTCGCGTAGGCGTCGAGCTCCTCCTGCACGCGCGGCCACACCACCGACGCGTAGCCGGGAGCGGCAGCCCCGAGCGCCGTGGCCACCGCGTCGCGCTGCTTCGGCCCCCACACCTGCGCGACCTCCTCGGGCGCGCCGGTGCAGGTGCGGTCGTCGTTGCTGCGCGCGAGCACGACCGCGGTGCCGACCGCGAGCCCGGCCAGCCCGGCCGCGACCCACCAGCGCCGGCGGCCGCGGGCCCGCCCGCGGTCGAGCGCGGCCAGCAGCGCCGGCATCCCGGGGAACCTGTCCTTTGGGTCAGTCTTGAGCCCGCGCATCACCACCGGGGCCAGCCACGCCGGCAGCCCGCGCTTGCGCGGCGGCTCGCTCGCCGGCGTGTGCAGGACCTTGAGCACGAGCTCGGCCGCGTCGACGTACGGGAACGGCACGGCCCCGTACAGCGACTCGTACAGCGCCACGCAGAAGCTGAACTGATCCGCGGCCGGCTCGGGGGACAGGCCGCGCCAGTGCTCCGGCGCCATGTAGGCCGGCGTGCCGACGATCTGGTCGTCGTGCGTCAAGTGCATGTCGAGCTTGCTGGTGCCGTTGCTGTTGCTCGCCCCCGTGGACGGCCCCGCGCGCGCCGGCTCCGGCACGGCCGCGCGCACCAGCCCGAAGTCGAGCACGCGCGCCCGCCCGGCGTCGTCGATCATCACGTTGCTCGGCTTGAAGTCGCGGTGCACCAGGCCCGCCGCGTGCGCGGCCGCCAGCCCGCGCCCGGCCTGCACGAACACCTCGACCACCTCCTGCCAGCCGCGCGGCGCCGCCTGCAGCCAGGCCGCGAGCGTCTGCCCGCGAATGAACTCCATCGCCACGTAGACCTGCCCGCCCGCCACTCCGGCCTCGAGCACGGTGACCACGTTCGGATGCGACACGCGCGCCATCGCCTGCGCCTCGCGGAGCAACCTGCGCTGCGCGCTCTCGCCGGTGTCGCGCAGCACCTTGACCGCGACCTTGCGGTCCAGGGTCTCGTCGTAGGCGGTGTAGACCACCCCCATCGCCCCCGAGCCGAGCGGCTCCAAGATCATGAACCGCCCGAGCTTGCCGCCCGCCACCGTGGTCGACGGCTCGATCGCCGACGACACCGCGGGATCGCCCAGAGTCGACGAGACGGCCAGGCCGGTGGTCTGGAGCGCGGTGTCGTGGATCCCCAGGTTCATGGTGAACGCTGTTCCGGGCGCTTCCTCGTCGGCTGCGGCATCCTCGCATGGTTTGCCCACCTCCGCCTACCGCATTACCCTCGCGGACCGATGCCCCGAATCCACACCGCGCTCACCCAGGGTGGCGACGAGCTCGTCGTTTTCCTCCACGCCGTCGGCGGTGACCACAGTTCGTGGCGACCCCAGGTCGAGGCCCTGCGCGCTCGCTACAGCACGCTGACCTTCGACATGCGCGGCCACGCCCGCAGCTACAGCCCCGACCGGCCGGAGATCTCGATCCAGAACTTCGCCGACGACGCCATCGACCTGGTCGAAGAGGCAGGTTTTTACCGGGCCCACTTCGTCGGCCTGTCGATGGGCGGGGTGGTCGCCCAGGAGATCTTCTCGCGCGCGCCGGAGCGGGTCCAGTCGCTCACGCTGGCGGCCACGTGGTGCTTCCACCCGGAGGCCGAGGCCCGGCGCGCGTGGATGCAGGACAAGCTGAGCCGGATGTCGATGGCCGAGAGCGCCGCCATGGACATGCCGAACCTCTACGCCGCGGACGCCCCGCGCGCGCTGATCGACGCCGCGATCGCGGTCGAGGGCGGCAAGGACAAGGACGTCTTCCTGCAGTCGTGGCACGCGATGTTCCAGGTCGACTACCGCGAGCTGCTGCCGCGGGTCGACGTGCCGGTCCTGCTGATCGGCGGCAGCGACGACCGGATCACCCCGGTCGACCCGCTGCTGCTCGACATCTTCGCCCGCACGCCGATGGCCGAGCTGCGGGTGCTCGCCGGCGGCGGTCACTTCTGCAACCTCGACCGCGCCGAGGCCTTCAACGCCGCGCTGGTGCCGTTCCTCCGCCGCGCCCGCGCCCGCGCGCCGCAGGTGCTCGCCCTGCCCGCCGCGCCGCCGGCTCCCAGCAGCGCGGCCACGGTCGCCGAGGCGCTGCTCGAGCAGCTGCACCGCCGCGACGTCCCGTGCCTGTTCAGCAACTCGGGCACCGACTTCACGCCGCTCATCGAGGCGCTGGCGCGGCCCGGCGCCGCGGCCCCGCGCATCGTCGCCGCCGCCCACGAGAACACCGCGATCGCCATGGCCCACGGCTATCAATTGCTCTCGGGACATGTCCCTGCGGTCATGGCCCACGTCAACGTGGGCACCGCGAACTCGGGCCTCGGCCTGATCAACGCCCGCCGCGCGCGGGTGCCGATGCTGGTGATGGCCGGCCTCACGCCCTACACCGACGCGCCGTCGGTGCCCGGCCACCGCACCAACTTCGTGCAGTGGGGCCAGGACAGCTTCGACCAGGCCGCGTACTTCCGCGAGTTCACCAAGTGGGACTACCGACTCGCCACCGCCGAGCACCTCGAGGTCGCGGTCGATCGCGCGCTGGCGATCGCCGACAGCGACCCCGCGGGTCCGGTCTATCTCACGCTGCCGAAGGAGGTCCTGTGCGCGCCCGCCAGCGCCGCGCCGGTGTCGCCGCGCCCGCGGCTGCGCCCGAACCCGCCGGCGCGCCCCGACGCGGTCGCGCTGGCCCGCGTGGCCCACGCGATCCGCAACGCCAAGCGACCGCTGATCCTCACCGCCGAGCTCGGGCGCTACCGCGGCGGCCCGGAGGCGCTGTGGCAGCTGGCGACCCGCCACGGCATCGGCGTGGTCGAATTCGGCAAGCGCAACTTCTTCAACCTGAGCACCGACTGCCCGGCCCACCTCGGCTTCGACCCGAGCTCGCAGGTCCCGCAGGCCGACCTGATCCTCGCCGTCGAGGACCCGGTGCCGTTCATCCCCGCGTTCGTCGCCTTGCCCCAAGGACAGGTGCCGCCGATCGTGCAGATCGGCGTCGACCCGCTGTTCGCCGACCTGCCGCTGCGCGGCTTCCCGAGCGACCTCGCCCTGCCCGGCGACCCGGCCGAGAGCCTGCGCCTGCTGACCCGCCTGCTCGACGCCGACCCCGCCCCCGACGCCGCCGCCCGTCGCGAGGCGCTACGCATCGAGCACGACGTCACTTTCAATAATGCCCGGGTGGCGGCCGACGCCGACGCCCACCGGCCTGCGATCACCAAGCGCTGGCTGTCGCGCTGCGTCGGTCAGGCGGTCGACGACGAGGTCGTGATTTTTAATGAGTACCCGCTCGACCCGGTGCTGGTGCCGCGCCGCCTGCCCGACAGCTGGTTCGAGAACTCGATCGCCAGCGGCCTCGGGTGGGCCCTCGGCGCGGCCCTCGGCGGCAAGCTGGCGCGGCCCGACCGGGCCATGATCGCGGCCGTCGGCGACGGCAGCTTCCTGTTCAACACCCCGCTCTCGGCCCTCCACGCCGCCGCCGCGCATCGGCTGCCGATCCTCGTGGTGGTGTTCAATGACTGCGCGTGGAGCACGATCCGCAAGTCGACCCGCGGCGACTTCCCCGGCGGCCACGCGCAGGCCACCGGCAACTTCGCGCTGTGCGACCTCGGGGCAGACCCCGCGTACGACCAGATCGCCAGCGCCTGCGGCGGCGTCGGCGTCCGCGTCGACCGCCCCGACGCCGTGCAGGACGCGCTGCGCCGCGGCCTGGAGATCGTCCGCGGCGGCGACCGCTTCGTGCTGCTCGACGTCCGCTGCGAACGCGACGTTTAATCCAGGTGAAGCTGTTTCAGTGCGGCCTCGCCGGCTCGACGAGGTCGCAATCCGTCCCGAGCCCGGACGCGGCGGGCGGAGAGCCGCGAGACGCCTTCGCGGCCCTCACACGCCCGGCTCGAGGACATTGCTCATCGTTATCGTAATGCTAATGGCTAGCGACGCCGACGATCGATCTCACGACGATCCTCCGTCACGCACCGACGAATGTGCGTGATGAGCGGACAGCGACTCTCTCCACTTATTTATTTAATTAAGGCCAAGCGAAGGCGAGCGCGCGCGAACGCGCCCGGGCTAGCTGGCGGACACGACCGGGGCCTGCACGCGGCGCGGCCAGTCGATGCCCAGCTTGATGATGCGGCGCTTCATCGCGTGGCGGGTGATCCCGAGCAGCTGGGCGGCGCCGACGATGTTGCCGGCGCGCTCGAGCGCGGTGGTGCAGAGGCGGCGCTCGGCGGCGCCCAGGTTGAAGTCATCGAGGACGAGTTGTTGCTGCATGCGAAGTCTTGTACTGCACGAGCTTGTTCCAGCGCGGATCAACACCGGTTGAATAAGCGCCGCGCGGCGTCGTACGGGCCGTTCGAGGCTGCCCCGCGCGGTTCCGAGCGCGCCGACCGTCGTCGCCTCGAGCTCGATCGGGGCGACGACATCGGTCGACGCCGCGCGGCCGCAAGCTCGGGCGCTCGCACGCGGAACCCCGCCGGCCGATCGATCCTTCACCGCAAGACACTGCCGCGAGCCGGCACGCCACAATGACTTCCGCGCTCTCGCGGCGCTTGCACGCAGCCGAATCACCTGTCGATCGGATCATCTCGGCAAATCGCGCCGCGACGGGCTCGCGCGAAATTCACATATGTCTGGAAAACGGGCTTGAAATAGTAATGCGATTCAGAGCCGGGGGACGATGCAGTATTCAGAGCGACGCTCGTGCCTCGGCCGAAATCGCGGACGCGAGTGGAGGCCCAGCGGTTCACGGGGGGTCCCGGTGCCGCGGTGCTTCGAGGGGCTGCTGCCGAAATGGCAGGAGCGCCGACAGTTGCTCGCGGGCGACGAACACCTGCCGGTCTCGCTCGCCGCAGGCGGCCGCTCCTTCATGAGGCGATCGCGCGGCGCGGCGCGTGCTCGTGGAATTGATGGGCCTCCGTGCTGTCGCCGAGGGCCAGGGTCGAGGCGGCGCCGCCGGAGATGATCTCGGCGACCGCGTCGAAGTAGCCGGTGCCGACCTCGCGCTGGTGGCGGGTGGCGGTGTAGCCGTGGCGCTCCGACGCGAACTCGGCCTCCTGCAGGGCGGCGTAGGCGGCCATGCCGTCGTCGCGGTAACGGCGGGCCAGCTCGAACACGCCGTGGTTCATGGCGTGGAAGCCGGCGAGCGTGACGAACTGGAACTTGTAGCCCATCGCGCCGAGCTCGCGCTGGAAGCTGCGCAGGGCCGGTTCAGCGAGGTGTTTCTTCCAGTTGAACGACGGCGAGCAGTTGTATGCGAGCCACTTGCCGGGGTGGTCGGCGAGCACGGCCTCGGCGAAGCGGCGGGCCTGGACGAGGTCGGGCGTCGAGGTCTCGCACCACACCAGGTCGGCGTGCGGCGCGTAGGCGCGGGCGCGGGCGATCGCGGCCTCGAGGCCGCCGTGGATCCGGAAGAAACCCTCGGGGGTGCGCTCGGCCGAGGTGATGAACTCGCGGTCGCGCGGGTCGACGTCGGAGGTGATCAGCTTGGCCGCGTC
Source organism: Nannocystis punicea (assembly GCF_026965555.1). Classification (GTDB taxonomy): domain Bacteria; phylum Myxococcota_A; class Polyangia; order Nannocystales; family Nannocystaceae; genus Nannocystis; species Nannocystis punicea. The sequence continues at coordinate 11,614,742 of NZ_CP114040.1, forward strand.
GGCGTCGGTGCGGGCGACGATCAGCGTCGGCACGTCGAGCACGTCGGCGGCCAGGCGGGCCGCCGTCAAGGTGCGCACGAATTGGCTGGTGGGCACCAGCACCTTGCCGCCGAGGTGGCCGCACTTCTTCTCGGACGCGAGTTGGTCCTCGAAGTGCACGGCCGCGGCGCCGGCGGCGATCATCGACTTGGTCAACTCATAAGCGTGCAGCGGCCCGCCGAAGCCGGCCTCGGCGTCGGCGACGATCGGCGCCAGCCAGTAGCGCCGGCCCTTGTGGCCCTCCGCGCTCTCGATCTGGTCGACGCGCAGCAGCGCCTGATTGATGCGCTCGACCAGCGCCGGCACGCTGTTGCAGGGGTAGAGGCTCTGGTCGGGGTAGGTCTGGCCGGCGAGGTTGGCGTCGGCCGCGACCTGCCAGCCGGACACGTAGATCGCCTCGAGCCCGGCCTTGACGTGCTGCACCGCCATGTTGCCGGTCATCGCCCCGAGCGCTGGCACGAACGAGCGACCGGCCAGGAGCTCGCGCAGGCGCGCGGCGCCGAGCTCGGCGAGGGTGTGGCGGATGGTGAAGGAGCCGCGCAGGCGCTCGACGTCGGCGCGGCTGTACGGGCGAAGGATCGGGCTCGGTTGCGAATGCACGATGTCCATGGGCTGTCCTCTTCCCCGGCGATTGCCTCGCCGAAGCTGTCTCGTTGTTCATGTCGCGCCGCGTCACGACGGCGGCGATTCACAGGCGCTCGCACGAGCGACTGTGGGTTGTTGGATGGCTACGCTCGCCCGTATCGCGGGCTCGGGCGCGAGGATGTCTCGAAGTTCAGATCCTGCGCGGCGATTCGCCGCGCCGCGCTTCCGGGCGCATGGATGGCTCGAAGTTCAGGTCAATGCGCGGCGGCTCACCGGCGCCGCTGCTGGCGCTCGATCGCTCGCTCGTGTCGAGTCGCGCTCCCGGGCGCGAGATGTCTCGAAGTTCAGGTCCCTGCGCGGCGACTCGCCGGCGCCGCTGCTGGCGCTCGATCGCTCGCTGGGTTCGGGTCGCGCCGGTCCGGCGCGAGGATGTTTTTTTAAAAAATTCAGGTCACTGCGCCGCTCGTCGGACGGTCGTCTCATGCGGCACGTCCTCCGCCGCGGCCGGCCCGGTCACGTCGTCGGCGACGAGGGCTTCGTAGGCGGGGAGGGTCAAGAATTCTTCGCAGCGTTCGGCGGCGACGAGGCGCTCGAACAGGGCGCGGGCGGCGGCGAAGCGGCCGGAGGCGTAGCGCTCGTGGCCGAGCTCGGCGCGCAGCTCGGCCAGCACTGTGTCGATCGCCTCACGCACGCGCGGGAAGTCGAGCGCGGTGCCGTCCTCGAGGGTGGCCGAGTACTTCAGCCACTGCCACACCTGGGCGCGGGAGATCTCGGCGGTCGCGGCGTCTTCCATCAGGTCGTACAGCGGGACGCAGCCGACGCCGCGCAGCCACGCCTCGATGTATTGCAGGCCGACGGCGATGTTGCGGCGCAGGCCCTCGGCGGTGCGGGGCCCGTAGGGGACGGCCAGCAGGTCGGCGGCGACCACCTGCACGTCCTCGCGGACGCGGCAGATCTGGTGCGGCCCGGGCATGTGGGCGTCGAACACCTCGCGGGCGAGCGGCACGAGGCCCGGGTGGGCGACCCAGGTGCCGTCGTGGCCGTCTCGCGCCTCGCGCTCCTTGTCGGCGCGCACGCGGGCGAGCGCCTCGGCGTTGCGCACCTCGTCGTGCTTGACCGGGATGTTGGCCGCCATGCCGCCGATCGCGTGCACACCGCGGCGGTGGCAGGTCTGGATCAGCAATTGCGAGTAGGCGCGCAGGAAGCTGCGGTCCATCGTCACCAGCGCGCGGTCGGGCAGCAACGCCGTCGGGTCGCCCTGGCGGCGCTTGATGAAGCTGAAGATGTAGTCCCAGCGGCCGCAGTTGAGCCCGATCGAGCGGTCGCGCAGGGCGTGGAGGATCTCGTGCATCTGGAACGCGGCCGGCAGGGTCTCGATGAGCACCGTGGCGCGGATCGTGCCGGTCGGCAGGCCGAGCATCTCCTCGCTGGCGCGCAGCACGTCAGCCCACACCCGGGCCTCGGCGGCGCTCTCGAGCTTCGGCAAGTAGAGGTACGTGCCGAGGCCGCGGCGCAGCCGCTCGCCGGCGTTGTGGAAGGCGTACAGGCCGAAGTCGACCAGGCAGCCGCGCGCCGGCGCGTCGTCGATCAGGACGTGCGCCTCGGGCAGGTGGAACCCGCGCGGGCGGACGAACAGCGCGGCTGTCTCTTCGGCCAGCTCGTACAGCTTGCCGCCCTGCTCGAGGCGGATCTCCCGCCGCACCGCGTCGATCAAGTTGCGCTGGCCGTCGACCAGGTTGTGCAGCGTCGGCGCAGTCGCGTCCTCGAAGTCGGCCATGAACACGCGCGCGCCCGAGTTGAGCGCGTTGATGATCATCTTGCGGTCGACCGGGCCGGTGATCTCGACGCGCCGATCGAGGATGTCCTCGGGGACAGGTGCGCAGGTCCACTCGGCCTCCCGCAGGTCCCGCGTCTCGGGCGCAAAATCGAGCTTCTCACCGCAGTCGAGGCGGCCCTGGCGAGCCTGGCGGGCCGCCAATTCTCCGGCGAAGCGCGGGCCGAAACGGCGCTGCAGCTCGGCCACGAAGGCCAGGGCTTCATGGCTCAGAACGGTGGAATCGCCGGGAACGCGGGGGCCGCGCAAGGAGACGCCGGGAGGGGTTTGGAGCCGCTGCATCGACGTCGTGACAATAGCTCCGGTGGGCTCAAAGCTCAAACAGGCGCAGCTGTAAGGGTTGCAACGTCATTCCATCGTTGTCAACGGCGGGTTGTCATGCTGTAAATCGTGTCAATGGCCGTCGCCAAGAAGACTGCTGCAGAGGCCCGTGACACACCCCGATTCGGCGCGAAGATCCGGACCTTGCGCCGCTGCGCCGGCCTCTCGCAGGCCGAGCTGGCCCAGCGGCTCGACGTCTCGCCGTCGTATTTGAACCTGCTCGAGCACGACAAGCGGGCCCTGCCGGCGCCGCTGCTGATCAAGCTGGCGCGGGTGCTCGAGGTCGACCTCGCCTCGTTCGCCGGCGACGACGACGCGCGGCTGGTGCACGACCTGCTCGAGGTGTTCGCCGACCCGCTGTTCGAGGAGGCGCCGCTGACGAACACGGAGGTGCGCGAGGTGGCGTCGGCGAGCCCCGCGGCGGCGCGGGCGGTGCTGCAGCTGTACCGGGCCTATCGCGGGGCGCTGGTGGCGACCGACGCGTTGTCGTCGCGCCTCGAGGCGGGCGACGACGCCGGCGGCGCGTCGCGCTCGTCGCTGCCGAGCGAGGAGGTCAGCGACCTGCTTCAGCAGCACATGAACTACTTCCCTGCGCTCGAGGAGCGGGCCGAGCAGCTGCGGCGCGAGGCCGGGCTCGGCGAGCTCGACCGCTTCGGCGCGCTGGTCCGCCACCTCGCGCGCGCCTGCGACGTGCGGGTGGAGATCGCCCGCTCCGGGCAGCCGGGGCCGGCGCTGCGGCGCTTCGACCCGCGCAGCCGGGTGCTCCATCTGTCGGAGCTGCTGCCGACGCGCTCGCGGCTGTTTCAGCTGGCGGCCCAGGTGGCGCTGATCGTCCACGCAGACGTGCTCGACAGCCTCGGCCGCGACCCGCTGCTGACCAGCGCCGAAAGCCGAGCGCTCGCCCGCGTCGCGCTGGCCAACTACTTCGCCGGCGCGGTGTGGATGCCCTACGCGGAGTTCCGCCGCGCCGCCGAGGAGCTGCGCTACGACATCGACGTGCTCGGCCGCCGCTTCGGCGTCGGCTTCGAGCAGACCTGCCATCGCCTCACCACCCTGCGCCGGCCGACGCAGGAGGGCGTGCCGTTCCACATGGTGCGCATCGACGTCGCCGGCAATATTTCAAAGCGCTTCTCCGCCAGCGGGATCCGCTTCGCCCGCTACGCCGGGGTCTGCCCGCGCTGGAACATCTTCAGCGCGTTCCAGACGCCCAACATGATCCGCGTGCAGGTCTCGCGCATGCCCGACGGGGCGAGCTACTTTTGTATCGCTCGCACGATTCAAAAAGACTCGGGCGGATACCACGCGCAGCAGCCGGTGCAAGCGATCGGCCTCGGCTGCGCGGTCGAGCACGCGCCTCGCCTGGTGTACGCCGACGGCGTCGATCTGCTCAATCCGGGGCTGGTGACGCCCGTCGGGGTGACGTGCCGATTGTGCGAGCGCACCGCCTGCGAGCAGCGAGCCCTGCCCTCGCTCAAGGTGCCGCTGCGCGTCGACCCGAACTATCGCGGGCTCTCGCTGTATGCGCCGCCTCCGGACGAATGAGACCAGGCGCTAGCTTGTCTTTCCCCGACTACGGGGCGCCCCCAGAGATCGTGGGGAGCAATCTGAAGCTCTCACGGAAGATCAAAGTGGTACGCGCGCCGAGCGCAGGCAACTGCCCGGCCCCGCTTGCCCCCTTACAGGCAGATGCGCCGAAAGCGCGACGAAGGTCGAAAACCCATGCCAGGACAGAAATGAACGCGCGAGCTGCGCTTGTTCTACGCCCCTGTCCTTCGTAACCTGTCCGGGTGAACCGAGACGAGTTCGAGGCGATCCGTGACATACCCGATAAGGTCATCGAGACCAACATCAAGCTGTCCCAACGAGCTAACACAGCGCCGGCGCGTGTCGCGGACGGGATCGTGATCCAGAACTCGAGTGGCGTGGCGCTGCGGCTCAACATCTCTTTCAACCCAGAGAGCGGCGCGAAGACCCTCAACGTCTGCGCGGCCGGCGTCGGTCCCATCTGCCGCCTTGATGTTGACGGCCCGGCTCACCGTCCTGCCGGCCGTTCTCACAAGCACTCTCTGCAGACTCCGCGTTGCCCTGGGAAGAACCTCCCTACCGGAGTGCAGGATCGTCCAGAACTTAGCGGCCAGACAATCTCCGAGCTATTTCTGCTATTCTGCAAGCTTGCCAAGATCGAGCATCGCGGGACCTTTGAGCAATGATCGCTGCATCTGACATTAAGGCCGTGCTCTGCGGTAACTCTCTTGTAGGAGAGATCGATCGGGTAGGCCAGCGCCTCCGCTGCGAGACGGCCTTCCTCTACCCAGATGGTTCATCGGTAGACGTGTTCGTCTGGGAAACGGACCCGCTCTTTCCACGCCTGCTCCTGAGTGACCTCGGGCAGACAGTGACCTGGCTCTTGGACATGCAGGTCAAGCCGTGGCAATCGAAGCGTCGCCAACAACTACTACAGGACGCCATTCAGCTTTACGGTGTCCGACAGGCTGGCGGTGCCTTGGAGCTTCCAATTGAATCCCGGGCAGAGCTAGTTTCTGGGATCATTCGGCTCGGGCAAGCATGCGTACGGGTTGCTGATCTGTTCTACACGCGGAAGAGCAACCTTCAGACCAATTTCTCTGAAGAGGTCGAAGAGTTCTTCTCTGACGTGGCTTTGCCATACGACATCGACTGCGAGCTCGAAGGACGTGGTGGTCGGCGTGTAAAGGTCGACTTCGTCGTCCGCAATAAGCTGGATTCAATGGTGCTGACCCTTGCCCCGGGACATAGCGCTCATCAAGCGCATACCGCCTCAAACGAGGTGTTTCGCAAGTGGTACGACCTGTCCGGACGGCCGGAGCAGCGGGTCACTGTCTTCGATGATCGGATCGACGCATACAGAAATGAGGACTTGGAGCGAATCCGTGAGCAGTCCGACCTCATCGGCATCTCTGACCCTAAAACCCTGTACGAATTGCTAGCGGCTTGACGAATTGGCCTCTCCCCTCGCTCGACGATCACCGGCGGCACGCGAGCTTCGTCGCCGCCCTGCGCGAGCTCGCGACCGACGCGCAGGCCGGGGTGCAGCACCGCCTGCAGGGGCTCGAGCATCTGTGGCGGGACATTTCGCCGACGCGTTCGCTCAAGCGCCGCGAGCTGCCGCGCCGCGCCATCGTCCCCACGGCGGACGATGTCGCCTGCGTGGCGCGCTTCGCCGTCCATCCGTCCTCCGAGGTCCGGCGGTGGGTGTTCCAGGCGCTGCGGCACGCGACTGCCCACCGCGAACGGTCCGCGCCGGTCGTGCGTGGGGGGCTCGTCGATTTCTCGCCGGCGGTGCAGATCCACGCGGCCGTCGCGGCGCATCGCCTCGGCCTGGGCGAGCCTCTCGAGGCCGAGTTGCTCGCGGCTCTGGACAGCCCGACGTGGACGGTCCGCTGGTACGCCGCCGCCGCGCTGGCGACGACGGCCCGACGCGACCGGGCGGCCGAGGTGTTCGCCGCTTCGTATCCCGAGCGGCGAGGGCCGCACTCCAGCGAATACGACTTCCACGCCGAGACGTGGCGAAAGCTGGCCGTCGTGTTCGATCCGCCGACGCCTGCGATCGCCGCCCGCCTCGCGGCGGGCACGTAGCCCGCGGGACGTCAACTCCGCGGCCCTGCTCTCGGCGAGCGCGCCGACCTCCCCGTTGCCCTCGTCTGCGAGGGCCGGGTCGCTCTACTCCGGCGTGGCCTCCTGCTCGGCCAATCTCGGGTTCCAGCGCATGCGCTGTTCGCCGACAACGAGCCACGCCTGCTGCGCCGACACCCATGCTAGACGGCTTCCCGAGCTCGTCCGCAGCGGGCTTCAGCACGACAATTTAAATGTCTTTGAGGACATGCTCCTTCAAGCATGTCCTTTACGACATTTTACTAAACTTGTTCGCGCGGCAGGGTCAGCGTGAAGGTCGAGCCGCGGCCGGGTTCGCTCTCGGCGACGATCTCGCCGCCCATGAGCCGCGCGTAGCGGCGGCTGATGGCGAGGCCGAGGCCGGAGCCGCGGAGCTCGGCCTCGTGGTCGCCGTGGACCTGCGAAAAGTCCTGGAACAGCAGGCCGAGCTTGTCCCTGGCGATGCCGACGCCGGTGTCGCGCACGCGCACTGCGATCGTGCGCTCGCCCGGCTCGAGGGTCACGTCGACGGAGCCGCGCTCGGTGAAGCGGATCGCGTTGGCGACCAGGTTGTAGACGATCTGGCGCACGCGGGTCGCGTCGGCGACGATCGGCGCCGGGCCGCGGGCGACGTCGAGGGCGACCGAGCGGCCGCGCAGGAGCGGGCGCACGGTCGCCTCGATGTCGGCGAGCATCTCGCCGAGGTCGAACGGGCGCGGGCGCAGGCGCGGCTGGTCGAGCTCCAGCTGGGCGTAGCCGAGGATGTCTTCGACGACCTCGAGCAGGTGCGAGCCGGCGCGGTGGATCGCGCGGAGGTCGTCGGCGGTGCCGTCGAGCGCGCCGGCGGGGCCCTCGAGCAGGAGCTCGCTGAGGCCGAGGATCCCACCGAGCGGGGTGCGCAGCTCGTGGCCCATGGTGGCGAGGAACACGTCCTTGGCGCGCACGCCGGCGAGCGCCCGGTCGCGCGCGTGGCCCAGGTCGACGAGCTTGCGCCGCAGCTCGAGCTGGGCGATCACCTGCCGCCCGAGCACCGCGAGGCCCTGGCGCTGCACCCCGTCGAGGTGGCGAGGCACGCGATCGATCACGCACAGGGTGCCGAGCGCGAAGCCCTCGGCGTTGACCAGCGGCGCGCCGGCGTAGAAGCGATGTTCGGCTGCGACACCACCAGCGGGTTGTCGGCGAAGCGCGGGTCGGCGCTCGCGTCCTCGACCTCGAACACCCCGGCTTGCAAGATCGCGTGCGCGCAGAAGGCGATGTCGCGCGGCGTCTCGGCGGCGTCGAGGCCGACCCGCGCCTTGAACCACTGCCGCCCGGCGTCGACCAGGCTGACCAGCGCGATCGGGGTGCCGCACAGCTCCGAGGCGAAGCGCGTCAGCTCGTCGAAGTCGGCCTCGGGCGCGCTGTCGAGGACGGCGTAGCCGCGCAGCGCCGCCAGTCGCTCGGGTTCATCCTGCGGGGGCGGGGCGACCTTCATGATCCCCAGCGTAGGCGACGCCCCAGGGGCCCAGCAATACGGTCCCCCGCGGCCGAGCGTCGCGCCGTCTGCGCCTGCGCTTCGGGGCGCACCGGAGCTGGCTCTTGAGACATCTGGTGCACGGCGCGCGCGGACAGCCGTCCGACCTGTCCGTTGCGACAGGTCCTCTCGGCGTCACGGACACGCGTCCGAACATGACCGCGAGGACATGTCCGAATGTTCAGCCGCTCTTGCGCTCGAGCAGCCAGGCGTCGACGGCGGCGACCATGCGGACGTCGCTGGCGGCGGCGGCGAGGGCGCGGGCCTCCTCGGCCACGTGTTCGGCGCGTTCGCTCTGGCCGGCGCCGGCGAGCGAGCGGGCCAGGCGGAACGCGCTGGCGTAGCGGAGGGACGGCTGGACCAGCTCCCCGCGGGCGCTGGCGACCGCGTACGCGCGCTCGGCGACGGTGACTGCCTCGGCGGTTCGGCCGGCGCCGGCGAGGATCTCGGCGAGGACCTCGAGCGCGCTGGCGAGGTAGGGCTCGTCGTCGCCCCACGCGCGCTCGGCGTCGACCACGGTCGCGCGGATCTCCGCCTCCGCCCCGGCGAGATCGCCCTGGCGCAGCAGCGCTTGCGCCAGCCACACCCGCAGCTTGAACAGCTCCGGGTGGAGCGGGCGCGCGTCGATCGGCAGGCCCACCGCCGCGCTGTTCGCCCCCGCGAGCGCGCGGCGGATCATCCGCTCGGCCTGCGCGGGGTCGTCGCGCTGCATCAGCGCCTCGACCGCGCCGGTCGTCAGCTGCAGCGCGATCAGGCTGTCGTCGGGCACCAGGCCGACGATGCCGCGCTGCGAGCGGGCGAAGATCGCCGCGGCCGCGCCGGCCTCGCCGTGGCGCAGCGCCAGCAGGCCGGCCGAGCGCAGGCTGGCGGCGAACTCGGGGTGGCGCTGGCAGCAGCCGACGTCGACCGGGACGTCGGCGGCGTCCTTGGCCGCGACCAGAGTCTGGTAGCTGACCGGGTTGGCCATCGTCGCGCCCGGGTCGCACAGGCGCTCGCGCAGGGTCGCCAGGGCGCGGTCGACGTGCTGCGCGGCCTTGTCGAGCTGACCGAGGCTGGTGGCCGCGTCGGCGGCGAGGCGGAACAGCACGCTGACCTCGGGCAGGTGCGACGAGCCGGCCTGCTCGTGCAAGGCGATCGCGCGCTCGAAGTGGGCCAGGGCCTCGGCGTTGCGGCCGGTGGCGAGGGCGACCTGGCCCTGGGCCTCGGCCAGCGCGGCGCGCTGGGGCGGCGCGCCGCCCCGGGCCAGCAGCGCGTCGACGTGACGGACCCATCGCTCGGCGGCGCTGAAGTCGGCGAGGTGCTCTCCGGTGACCTGGACCAGCTCGGTGGCGGCGGCGATCGCCACCCGCTCGCGGCCCGACTCGAGGGCCGCGAAGTAAGCTGTCTGAAGGGACAGGAGCGCGTCCTTCGGCCGGCCGCTGCTGACCAGCACGCGGCCGCGCGTCAGCTCGTAGTCGGCGCGCAGCGGCAGCTGGCCGTCGGGCAGCGCGAGCGCGTCGAGGACCGCCAGCGCCTCGGAGAACTTGCCGGCGAGGCGGTGCGACTCGGCGCGGGCGATCGCCGCGTGCTGCTCGGCGAGGGTGCGCGCCAGCTCGGGGTCCTCGGGCGGCGCGGCGCGGCGCTGCAGCTCGAGCGGGTCGGCGCACGACTGCGGCGACTCGAGCCCGGCCACCAGGTCGGACGCGTGCACCGCGAACGCCACGTCGGGGCGGCCGAACAGGTCGAGCACGGCCTGGAAGTCGCGCAGGCGCTCGCCGAGGCAGGCCCGGCGCAGCTCGTACAGCGCGGTCGACTGCTCGTGGCGGACCTCGGCGGCCACGCAGGCGTCGGCGGCCACGTCGGCCCAGCGCTCGGCGTACTCGTCGTACTGGCGGCGCGCGACCGTCCACGACTGCGCGACCGTCGGGTCGACCGCGCGCAGCGAGGCGCCGATGCCGTGGAAGCGGGCCGGGCTCCACACCTCGGCGACCTCCTGCCGGGCCCGGTCCTCGCACACCTGGATGTTCACACCTGTCTGATAGGACAGGCCGATGCCGACCGCGCCGAACGCCGCGGTGAGGCCGGCGGCGGCCAACCACGCGCTGCGGCGGGGCTCGACCACGCGGTCGATGGCGGCGATGAACGCGTCCATCGACGGGTAGCGGTGCTCGGGGCGGACCTGCAGGCCGCGCAGCACGACGTACCGCAGCGCGCGCGGGACCTTGGCGCCGCCGGGGTCGCGGAGCTGGCCGGCGAGCACGGCGCGCATCAGCTCGGCGAGCGAGTCGCCGGGGAACGGGCGGCTGCGGAACAGCGCCTCGTAGAGGGCGACGCACAGGGCGAACTGGTCGGAGCGGGCGTCGGCCCGGTCGCCGCGGAACTGCTCCGGGGCCATGTACGCCGGCGTGCCGATCAGCGAGCCGGTGATCGTCAGCGACGCGTCGAGGGCGCGCAGGCTGGCGGCCGCGCCCGAGCCGAGGCTGCTGTCGAGATCGCGGGTGCGCTCGAGGTCGGCGAACAGCTGCGGGTCGCCCTCGGCGCGGGCCAGGCCGAAGTCGAGCACGCGCACGCGGCCGTCGTCGCCGACCATCGCGTTCTGCGGCTTGAAGTCGCGGTGGACCAGCCCGGCCTCGTGCGCGGCGGCCAGGCCCGAGGCGGCCTGGCGGAACACGTCGACGAGCTCGCGCCAGGTCCTCTGCTGTCTCTTGAGCCATGTACTCAAGGTCACGCCGTGGACGAACTCCATGGCGATGTAGACCTGGTCGAGGTGGGTCCCGACCTCGTGGACGCTGACGATGTTGGGGTGCGACAGGCGGGCCATCGCCTGGGCCTCGCGCAGCAGGCGGGTGCGGGCCTCGACCACGTCGGCGGTCGCCTCGGCGTGGAGCAGCTTGACCGCGACCTTGCGCTCGAGCTCCTCGTCGTAGGCGGCGTAGACGACCCCGGTGCCGCCGCGGCCGAGCTCGCGCAGCACCGTGAACCGGCCGATCTTCGCCGGCGTCGCCGGCTCGTCGAACAGGCTGGCCATGATCGCCTGCTTGACGCGCTCGTTGGCGAAGTCGCCCTCGACCTGCGGGCGCAGGGCCTCGGGCGAGAGGGTGGGCCCGTTCATCCGTGACCTCCGCGCTTCTGGACCAGCCTGGTGAGGAGCTCGTCGATGTCGGACACCCAGTTCTTGGCGTCCTTGCCCTGCTTGACCGCGAATTCGCGGGCCTCGCGGACCAGACCGACCGCGCGCGCGTCCTCGCCGACCCCGGCCAACGAGGCCCCGAGGTGCCAGATCGCGTAGTAGCGCCAGTGCTCGTTGGCCGGGTTGGGATCGCGGCGGATCAGCGCCAGCGCCCGCTCGGCGTAGGCGACCGCGGGCGCCGGGCGACCCTCGAGGCGGTTCAGCTCGGACAGGTTGAGCAGCACCTGCGTGAGCCGCGGGTCGCTGCTGCCCCAGCTCCGCTCGGCGCGCGCCAGCAGGGCGGTCAACGCGGCCTCGGCCTCTTCCGGCCGCTTCAACTTGCGCGCCAGCATGGCGAGGGCGTTGTGCACCTCGTAGGTGTCGCCGAGCAGGCGGTCGCTCGAGCGCTCGAGCACCGCCAGCGCCTCGCGCATCGGCTGCTCGGCCAGCTCTTCCTGCATCATCACCTCGTGGGTGTAGGCGGTGTTGAACCACAGGGTCATGTAGATGTGGTTGCGCTGGTCGGCGAGGTCGACCGCGGCGTCGAGCCCCTCCTTGAACACCGCCAGCGCGCGCTCGTACTGGCCGTCGACCCGCAGCGCCAGGCCGAGGCTGTTGTGGACCATCGCCACGTCGGGGTGCTGCGGGCCGAGCTTGGCCCGCATGAGGGCCAGCGCGCGCTCCTGCTGGGCGATGCCCAGCTTGTTCTCGCCGGTGTTGATGAGGTGGTCGCCGTAGAAGCGCAGCGTCCTGGCGAAGTCGACCGTGTCCTCCTGGCCGGCCGCGTGGTAGAGGCGCATCGCCTCGGTGAGGGCCTTGCGACCCTCGCCGTGCTCGCGGGCGAGGTTGGCGATCGCCCCCCGGACCGTCAGCGCGCGGGCGCGGCGGATCGGGTCGTCGCTGCGAGCGGCGTAGATCTCGGCGTGCCTCAGCCAGTCGCGGCTGGCGAACGCGTCGTGCAGGCGACGGCCGACCACGTAGGCCAGCCGCGTCGCGGCGTCGATCGCCACCTCCTGGTGGCCGGCGGCGATGGCGAAGAAGAACGCGTCCTCGAAGGCTTTCCGCGCGCCGAGGTAGTCGCCGTCGTTCTCGCGCACCGAGCCGCGGCGGAACGCCAGCTCGGCGTGCACCGGCGGGTAGTCGATCCCGGCCGCGGCCGCCTCGGCGGCGTCCAGCAGCAGCAGCGCCTCGGCGAAGCGGCCGGTGAGCTCGAGCGTCTCGGCGCGGCCCAGCTCCGAGCGCGCGGCGCCCACCTCGTCGGCCACCGCCGCGTCGGGCGGCCGTACCTTGGCGAGCAGGTACTTGTCCTCGCTGCACTGGCCGATGGCCGGCAGGCTCGCCGTCAGCTCGTCGACCTTGGCGACCAGCATGTCGTCGGGGTGCTCGAACATGTCGATCGCCGCCGCCAGGCGGTCGCGCCGCTCGGCCAGGCAGGTCATGCGCAGGTCGAGCTGCTCGGCCGACTCCTGGCGGCACGCCTCGCCGTAGGCGCGGGCCCACTGCGCGGCGTAGTCGTCGAACACCGCGGCGGCGCGCGCCCACGCGGCCCCGGCCTGGGCCACCCCCGACGACTCGGCGACCGCCGCCAGGCGAACGGGGACCTCGTGGTTCCACACCGCCGCCAGGCGCTCCTCGCCGCTGCACGCCTCGTCGAACGCACCTGACTGATAGGCCAGGCCGACGCCGCCGCCGAGCAGGGTGGCCGCCACGCCGGCGGCGATCGCCCACGAGCGGCGGACCGGCGGGCGGGCGAACTTCGCCAGCTCGGCGAGCAGCGGGCGCATGCTCGGCCAGCGGTGGGCCGGGTCGCGCGAGAGGCCGCGCAGCAGCAGCGCGCGGACGGCCCGCGGCACCCCGGCCGGCGCCGGCAGGTCGCGGACCTGGCCGGCGAGCACGCTCGACATCAGCTCGGCCAGGGTGTCGCCCTTGAACGGGCGCTCGCGGTAGGCCGCCTCGAACAGGGCGACGCAGAACGCGAACTGGTCGGCGCGGGCGTCGACGCGGCCGCCGAGGAACTGCTCCGGCGACATGTACGCCGGCGTGCCGAGCATGACGCCGGTGACCGTGATCGAGGCGTCGAGCGAGCGCAAGTTGGCGACCGCGGAGGTGTGCTCCTCGGCGGGTCGCATGTCCCCGAGGCCAGGTGCCGGCCCGGGCTCGAGCTCGGCGCGGGCCAGGCCGAAGTCGAGCACGCGCGCGCGGCCGTCGCTGCCGACCATCACGTTGGCCGGCTTGAAGTCGCGGTGGACCAGCCCGGCCTCGTGCGCCGCGTGCAGCCCCGAGCCGGCCTGGACGAACATCGCCGCGACCTCGGCGAAGCTGCGCCGCTGTCTCTTGAGCCATGAATGAAGGGTCATGCCGTGGACGAACTCCATCGCCACGTAGACCTGGCGGCCGAACGTCCCGACCTCGTGCACGCCGACGATGTTGGCGTGCGACACCCGGGCCATCGCCTGGGCCTCGCGCATCAGGCGGAGGCGCGCGATGTCCTCGCGGGTCTCGGAGTGCAGCAGCTTGACCGCGACCTTGCGGTCGAGCTGCTCGTCGAAGGCGGCGTAGACCACCCCGGTGCCGCCGCGCCCGAGCTCGCGCAGCACGGTGAAGCGGCCGATCTTCGCCGGCGCCGGCACGTCCTCGACGCGCGGCGGGCGGGCGATCGGCCGCGTGTCGGCCGGCGCGATCGGGATCAGCGTGGGCGCGTTCGGGTCGACCTGCCGACCGTCGGGCGTGGCGCCTGCGGGCGTGTGCTGCAGGGTCTGCTCCCCCGACGTGGAGGACGACAACGCGCGGATTCGGTCTGGCATGACGGCCGCTTTCAGGGTGCTGTCCCGGGAGAGGGCTGCTGGATCGCGTCCCCGGGAACTTTTTTCGCTACGGCGGACCCGGAGAATGGTGACGGGGCGCTCCCGGGCGAGGAAGTCCGCCTTCGCAGAGATTCGGGCCCGGCCACCTGGCCCCCCGTACGCTCACGAACGCGCCGTTCTTCCCCGCCGCCGCGCTTCGGCAGCGAATGGCGCCAGGCCTGCGGCCAACGGCCGGGCGGGGAGCAGCGAGCGCGAGATCGCGCACTTTCGGCCGCAAGGCGATCGCGCAGCCCCACGCTGAGGTTTGAAGAACCCGCTCATGTCGCCGCTCGACCCGGGTCCTCGTGGCAGATCGATCTCCGGGGTCGCCGCACGCGAGCCCCGGAGCAGCGATCTCGAGGCGAAGCCGCGCGGGCGATCCGGACCGCGATCTCCGCTCGCCGAATACCTCGCCGCGCCGCAGCCTCGCGACCGCATGCGTCCGACGTTCGTCGCGACCTCGGTTGCGGAGCGCTCGCCTCACGCGTCGCGTTGCTGACTCCCGACCACGCGATCCCAAGTCCTCGGGTGCCGAGCGACGTGCATGAGGTCGCCGTCCGTCTTCGCCGTGGGGGGCGTTCGTCGCGGCGGCTTCGGCAGGATTGCGATCGCGGGCCGCCATCACGCCGGTCTGTTAGCATCGCGGCCCGGTGGTGGAGGACAGCGACGCGGCGCTCGTGGACGCCTGGCGCGGCGGCGATCGGGAGGCCGGAAAGCGGCTGTTCCAGCGCCACTACGCGGCGATCGCCCGCTTCTTCCGCAACAAGGTCGGCGAGGCGGGGCCGGACCTGATCCAGCGGACCTTCCTCGCCTGTCTCGAGGGCCGCGAGCGCTTCCGGCACGAGGCGGCCTTTCGCAGCTACCTGTTCGCCATCGCCTACAAGGTGCTGTGCAAGCACTACCGCGAGCAGCGGCGCGACGAGGCGCGGGTCGACTTCGCCGAGGACTCGGCGCACGAGCTGTCGTCGCCGATCAGCGCGGTCGCGGCGCGGCAAGAGCAGCGGCTCCTGCTCGAGGGCCTGCGGCGGCTGCCGGTCGACTACCAGGTGGTGCTCGAGCTGCACTACTGGGAGGGCATCACCGCCGCCGAGCTCGCCGAGGTGCTGTCGATCCCCGTCGGCACCGCCAAGACTCGCCTGCGCCGCGGCCGCGAGCTGCTCGAGGAGCGCCTGCGCGAGCTCAGCACCTCGGCGGTGCTGCTGTGCAGCACCCTCGCCAACCTCGACGCCTGGGCCGCCCGCCTGCGCGTCCAGGTGCTCGGCGACGAGCCGGAGTGACCCGGCGCGTCCCCGGACTGGAGATGTGGGCGGGGCTCGATCTGTCCCCGCGGACATGACGTCGTCACGGGTCCCAGCTGTCCCCGGGGACATGCCGTCGCCATGGACTCGATCTGTCCCCGAGGACATACCGCCGCCGCGGCTTCTACCCGTCCGCGAGGGCCTGCCGGCGTCGATCTCTCGACATGTCCTCGGGGACATGCGAAAGTCGCCTGATCCTGGAGCGCGCTCTTTCCCCAAGGACGGGGCGCCTCCGGCGACGACCGGCGAGCAAGCGGCTCGCCTCGGCCCGCACCTTTTGGCCGCTCGCTGTCGTCGAGCGGTCCGTCGCCCGTCCGAGTCGTCGGCCGAACGCCGGCCAACTCCTACTACTTTGCGGGTCGCTCCCGGTCGCCGCGCTGCTCGCGTCCTTCACCCCGCGACTCGACACATACGGGTCGATGCCCCTCGCCGAGCGGCCGACCCGTCGGTCGGCCCGATTCCTACTACTTTGACAATCGGTCGCCGATCGCTGCGACCGGCTCGCGCCTACGTCGCGACGACCTCGCTGGCGACGGCCACGGCCACGAGCTCGTCCTGCTGCTCGCAGGTCAGCTGCACGGGCGGGAGGGTGCGGTAAAGCTCGGCGATGTCGCGGTGCTCGGGCTCGTCGTTGTAGGCGGCGGCCGGGACGTCGGCGGTGTGGGGCGGGAGCTTGACGAAGTCTGTCTCGAGGGCCAGGTTGAGACGGCCCTCGCAATAGCACGGGTTGTGGCGGTCGACGTGGAAGCAGCGGGGCGCGAGGTAGTCTTCGAGGCGGCGGCGGGCGCGGGTGAGGCGGACGCGGAAGGCGCTCTCCTTGATGCCGAGCAGCTCGGCGGCGGCCGCGGGCGGGAAGCCGAACAGGTCGGTGACGACGAACGACACGCGCACGCCCGGCGGCAGGGCGCCGAGCACCGAGGCGAGGCAGGTGCGCTTGAGCTCCCACAGCAGCACCGACACGCGCGACAGGTCGCCGTCGATCGGCGGCCTGTCGGCGTCGATCGGCTGGGTCTCCTCGCTGCGCAGCAGGTTGTCGAGGATGACGAAGCTGTGCTCGGCCTTGCGTCCGAACGCGCCCTCGATTTCGCGGGCCAGCTTGCCGAGCAGGAAATCGCCGGGGCGTTCCGCGGCCAACAGCGCCTCGCGGTCGAGTCCGCGGATGGCCTCTCGGACATGGACGAATGCCTCGTCGCGCTCGCCGCTCATCACGTAGGCGAATGCGTAGAGGCGCGGGATCGCGGCGCGCACCAGGGTCGCGAGCTCGGTCGTCGGGCTGGACATCGTAGGGGGGGAGTTCATGTCTAGCATCAATCGCGCGGTTTGGGTCGCGCGGCGGTGCTAGCGCAGCCGCGGCTCGAGGGCGGCCCAGAACCTCGCCTGCATGGTCTCGTCGCCGGTGAGGCCGCCGAGGCGATTGATCTCCTGCATCCCGGTCGGGCTGGTCACATTGATCTCGGTGAGGAAGTCGCCGAGCACGTCGATGCCGACGAAGAATTGGCCCCGTTCGCGCAGGAAAGGCCCCAGACGCGCGCAGATCTCCCGGTCTCGGGCGCTGAGCTGGGTCAGCGCCGGGCTGCCGCCTGCATGGAAATTGTTGCGCAGCTCGCCCTCCGCGGGCACCCGCATCACCGCCCCGATCGGCTCGCCGTCCACCAACAAGATACGCTTGTCGCCGTACTTGGCGGCGGGCACAAACTCTTGCGCGATCGTCCAGGTGCGGCCGTCGCGGGTCGCCAGCTCGAACAGCGTGCTGAGGTTGGGATCGTTCTCGCGGGCGATCAGCACCTCGCGTCCGCCGAATCCGAACACCGGCTTGAGGATCATCTGCCCGCCGAGTTCGGCGAGCGCGTCGCGCAGGTCACCGATGTTCCGCAGCAAGAACGTGCGCGGGATGAACTCCGGGAAGTCGAGGATCGCCAGCTTCTCGCTCAGGTCGCGCAGCCCCTGCGGCTGATTGATCACGAGAGTGTGGCTCACCGCTCGGTCGAGGCACCACGTCGCGGTCACGAAGTCGGGGTCGACCGGCGGGTCCTTGCGCATCACCACCACGCGGAAGCTGCCCAGCGCGCGCACCTGCGGATCGCCGGTCGGGGCGAGCGGCGCGCCGGGTTCGTGCAGCCCGAGCGGGTAGGCCCGCGCGACCGCCTCGGCCCCGCGAAGGAGGAGCCCCGACAGCTCGACCGACCACGGCTGATAGCCGCGCCGCAGCGCCTCGGCGATCATCAAGTACGAGCTGTCCTTCTTCGGGTGGATCGTCTCGAGCGGGTCGAGGACGAACAGAACGTCCCCCCGGGCGTGCTTGGCGGTCGGCATGGCCCCAGAATACCCGCTTGGGGGGCGGTGTCGCGCCCGCCGGAAATTTGGAGGTGTATGTCCTACATGCACATACTAGTAGACCCATGGCGGCCGCCCGAAAACCCCGAGCTGCACCCGCGCCCAAGGCGCAATTGCCCGAACCGGCCTGGGCGAAGGTCCAGAAGGTCCAGCTGATCCGGCGAGAGGTCCGCGAGGTGCTGGCGCCGAGCGCCCTCGAGCTGCTGTTCAAGTACGGCGAGCTGGTGATCGAGGCCGGGCCGGAGCTGGGTCGCGGGCGGCGCGCGCCGGGTCAGCGGTTCTACGCGACGGTGATGGTGACGATCGACCTGCGGCGCTGCGCGACCCACTTCCGCGAGCCGGCCGACGTGGCGACCGCCGACAAGCTGGCGGAGCTGATGCTGGGGAGCGCGCGCGTGCGGCAGAAGCTCGTCGCGCTGGCGCGGCCGGAGTTGGCGCGGCTGGCGGGTGTGCCGGCCGCGCAGCTGCACGTGGAGATCGATCATCACGTCCGCAGCGAGGGCACCCGAGTCTTCATCGACGGCGATGCCATGGTATCGCTGGAGGCGGCACGCGAGGCGAGCAAGCGATGAACGAGATCAACGAGACCAGCATCGCCAACGAAGGCCCGTCGGCGCAGTCGGCGTACGCAGTGCGCGACGTGTCGCGCCTGTTCGAGCTGCCCGAGAGCCGCCTGCGCTACTGGGCCCAGACCGGCTTCATCAGCCCGTCGATCCGGGTCCGCGGGCGCACCTTCTACAGCTTCCGCGACCTCATCGCCATCAAGGTCGCCCGCGAGCTGCTCGGCGCCGGCATGCCGCTGCAACGCGTCCGTCGCAGCCTCGACTCGCTGCGCGTCAAGCTGCCCGAGGTCGACCAACCTCTCGCCCGCCTGCGCGTCCGCTGCGAGCACGAGCGCGTGGTCGTCGAAGACCAGACCCACAGCTTCGAGGCCGCGACCGGCCAGGTGCTGCTCGACCTCAACGTGCAGACGCTGCATCAAGAGGTCGCGCAGGTGCTGGCCATGCCGCGCCCGCAAGGCCCGGCCCCCGACCGCAGCGCCTACGAGTGGTTCCTCTACGCCTGCGAGCGCGAGGCCGCGTGGTCCGGCGACGACCCCGACGACCCCGCGTTCACCGAGGCCCGCGAGGCCTACGACCGCGCCCTCGACCTCGACCCCGAGTTCGCCGCGGCCTACACCAACCTCGGCGCGCTGCTGGCCGCCGTCGGCGACCTCGACGGCGCCCGCGACCACTTCGACCAGGCGCTGCGCTGCGACCCCGGTCAGCACGAGGCCCAGGCCAACCTCGCGGCCCTGGCTCTTCGGACAGGTGACCCGGAGACGGCGATCGCCGGCTACCGCCAGCTGCTGCGCGCCGCCCCCGACTCACTCGAGGCCCACTACGGCCTCGCCCGCGCGCTGCTGGCCGTCGGTGGCAAGGGCCAGGCGCTCGCCCACCTCGAGCGCTTCATCGCCGGCGTCGACGGCCTCGCCGTCGCCCAGCAGGCCGGGTCGCTCCGCGAGCGCCGCCAGCACGCGACCCGCGTCGTCGCCGCCCTCCGCCGCGAGCTCGGCACGGGCTGAACGGGAGCGCCATGTCCGACCCGAGGCCGCTGCGCGCCCCCGGACGCGAACGCTGCCTCGAGCGCCTCGTCGACCAACTCGGCGGCGGCGAGCTCGGTCGCACCTTCGGCCTGCGGCGGCTCGGCGGCCTGCCCGACCTCCGCGCCCAGGTCCCCCTGCTCGACGCCCGCGCCCACGCGGCCCGCGTCGACCCGCTGCTCGACCTCGACGGCCCGGCCGACGCCGGCGCGGCCGCCGAGCGCGACGAGGTCGTGCGGGTCTGGCGGACATGGCTCTCGGAGCATGTTCGTTCGAGCATGTCCGAAGGGACACCGCTGCGCGCCGGCCTGCTGCAGGCCCGCCGGGCCGACCCCGCGGTCGACGCGATCGCCGAGGACGACCTCGCCGCGCTCGGCGCCGAGGTCCTGCGGCTGCACGCCCTCGAGGACCCGGCCCACGCGCTCGAGCGCCTGGTCGCGTTCGAACCTGGCCTTTTGGTCAGCCCGAGCGCGGCCGCGTTCGCCTGCCTCGAGGAGCACGCCCGCGGCCCGCTCGAGCGCCGCCTGCCGGGCCTGCGCCTGCTGCTCGCCAGCTTCGACGTGCGCCTGCGCCTGCGCGCCCGCGCCGAGCTGCACTCGGCCGGATGGATCGACCCGCGCGCCGGCCGGCTCGGCCTGCCCTCGCCGCACCCGCCCGCCCGCGGCTTCACCCTGGCCCTGGCCAGCGCGATCGTCGAGCTGCTGCCCCCGGGCGACGACCGCCGCGGCTCGGAGGAAGCGGCCGCGCTGTGGCCCGAGCACGCGATCGTCGGCGAGCGCTACGAGCTCGTGGTGTCCTCGGGGACAGGTTGCCTCCGCCTCCGCACCGGCGAGTTCGTGCGCGTGGTCGGCTTCGACCCGCCGACCGCCCTGGTCCCGTTCCCCCGCCCCCGCGTGGTCCGCCTGCCCGCCCCCGACCCGGCCGTGCCGCTCGCCGGCCTGTCGCTGCCCGGCGCCGAGCTGGCCGCGAGCGTGCGCGCCGCGTTCCGCCCCGAAGACCCGGCCCTGGTGGCGGCGACCGTCCGCCCCGACCCGCAGAGCGTGGCCGACGACGCCTCGCCCGCCGAGTCGCGCCCGAACCACTTCGTCGACACGGAGCTCGGCTCGGCCGATGTCTCGGGGATCCGCCAGCCCCTGCGCGCGACCGGCCTGCACGTCCAGGTCGAGGTCCAGGGCGTCGCCCGAGCCGACTTCCGCGCCCGCCTCGGCCGCTCGATCGACGACGACCTGCTCCGCCGCAGCCCGGCCTACGCCCACCTCCGCGCGCAACGCCAGCTGCGCCCGCCGCGGATCGAGCTGGTCCCCCACGGCGCCTTCAAAGAAGCATGGGACCAGGCCGCCCGCCGCCTCGATCACAAGGTCGCCGGCCCGGTGGTGCGCGTGCTGTCGAGCTAGCTGTTCTTTCGGACATCTTCGGAAGGCCGCGAGGACATGTCCTTTCGGCCACGTCGAGGCCGGCGCATGCGCGCGACCGACGACCTCGCCGCGGCCCGCGTCCGGCGCCCGCCCGCCCCGCCGCAGCGACAGCACGAGCGCCGCCCGCAAACGGCGCTAGATGCCCGGGTCGAGCGACGCGATGGGCGAGCGAGCACCTCCGACGAGCGGACAGACGGACGACGACGCCCCGGCGCCCCGCGGCCACCCCGGAACGGCCGGGACCACGCTGCTCGCCCTCGGCGTGGTGTTCGGCGACATCGGCACCAGCCCGCTGTACGCGCTCAAGGAGTGCATCCATCCGGCCCACGGCCTCGCGCTCACGCCGGAGACCGTGCTCGGCATCCTCTCGCTGGTGTTCTGGGCGCTGATCCTGGTCGTCACGATCAAGTACCTCACGGTCATCCTGCGCGCCGACAACGGCGGCGAGGGCGGCATCCTGGCCCTGCTCGCCCTCGTGCCGGAGCGGCTGCGCGCGGTCGGCTCGCCGCAGCTCGGCTGGGTCGCCGCGCTCGGCCTGTTCGGCGCCGCCCTGCTCTACGGCGACGGCGTCATCACCCCGGCGATCTCGGTGCTCAGCGCCGTCGAGGGCCTGGGGCTCGCCACCGAGGCGCTCGCGCACGCGGTGCTCCCGCTGACCTGCGTCATCCTGCTGGCCCTGTTCGCGGTGCAGCGGCGCGGCACCGCCGGCATCGTCCGCGTGTTCGGGCCGATCATGGCCGCGTGGTTCGCCACCATCGGCGGCCTGGGCCTCGTCCACGTCACGCGCAACCCGATGGTCCTCGCCGCGGTGAACCCCTGGCACGGCCTGCGCTTCTTCGCGGACCACGGCCTCCACGGCTTCACCATCCTGGGCTCGGTGGTCCTGGTGATCACCGGCGCCGAGGCGCTCTACGCCGACATGGGACACTTCGGCCGGCGACCGATCCGCCTCGCCTGGTACTGCCTCGCCCTGCCCGGCCTCGTCCTCAACTACTTCGGCCAGGGCGCCAACCTGCTGCTCCACCCCGACGCGGTCGCCAACCCGTTCTTCGCCTGGTGCCGCGCGGCGCGGCCACCTACGCGCTCGTCGCCCTCGCCACCACCGCGACGGTGATCGCGTCGCAGGCCCTGATCTCCGGCGCGTTCTCCCTCACCCGCCAGGCGGTGCAGCTGGGTTACCTGCCGCGCATGCAGATCCAGCACACCTCGAGCGAGACGGTCGGCCAGATCTACGTGCCCGCCGTCAACTGGGCGCTGGCGCTCGGCTGCATCGCCCTGGTGCTCGGCTTCCGCGGCTCTTCCGGGCTCGCGGCCGCGTACGGGGTCGCGGTCACCGGCAGCATGGCGATCACCTCGGTGCTGTTCTACGTGGTCGCGCGCCACGCCCTCGGCTGGCCGGTCGCCAGGGCGCTGCCGCTGCTCGTCCTGTTCCTCGGCGTCGACCTGCTGTTCCTCGGCGCCAACCTGTTCAAGCTGCTCGACGGCGGCTACATCCCGCTGCTCGTCGGCGCCGCGCTGTTCACGGTGATGGCGGTGTGGAAGCGCGGGCGGGCGCTGCTGGCCCTGGCCTTCCGCAACCTGATGATCCCGCTCGCGCAGTTCGAGCGGAAGACCCACCTCGCCGGCCGCGGCCTCACGCGCGTCCCCGGCACCGCGGTGTTCCTCACCTCGAACTCCGAGGACACGCCGCCGATGCTGAGCCACCACGTGCGCCACAACAAGGCGCTGCAGCGCAGCGTCGTGCTGCTCACGGTGATCACCGAGCGAGTGCCGCGCGTCGGCGCCGGCCTGCGCGTCTACGTGACGGAGCTCGGGCCGCGCTTCTATCGCGTCATCATCCGCTCCGGCTTCATGCAGGGCACCTGCGTGCCGGCGCTGCTCCACCGCGCGGCCCGCTCGGGCCTGCTCGACGTCGACCTCGACGACCTCACCTACTACCTCGGCCGCGAGAACCTCCTCGCCACCGAGGCGGGCAACATGGGCCGCTGGGCCGAGGGCCTGTTCGGCTTCATGATGCGCAACGCCAGGTCGGCGGCCGCGTACTTCGACCTGCCGGCGGAGCAGGTCGTGGAGCTCGGGATCCAGATCGATCTGTGACGCGGAGCGCGGAGCCCTCGCAGGCCGCAGCTCACGCGTCGCGCACCGCTGCGAGATCCGCGTACAGGCGCTTCGCGTCCGGGGCGAGCATCGGCTCGCTGCTGAGGGCCGTCAATCGTGCCAGCACCGCCAGGATCCGCTCGTACAGCGCCGCGTCGATCGGCGCGTGCTTCCAGCGCACCTCGCCGACCCAGTCCGAGAACAGCCCGAGGGTGCTCTGCAGGTCGCGGCGGCTCTCCTCTGCCGCGAGGGCCGCGGCCAGCTCCTCGAGCAACACCACCGCGGCGGACAGCTCGGGGCACGTCTCGATGAGGTTGGCAAAGCGCCGGTGCGGCCCGGGGGTCTTCGCTCGGCTCGTCTTTTTCGCCATGCGCCGCGACGACAGCCGTTTTGCCGCCCGAACGCAAGCGCGTGGAATTCGACATCCTGGCCCATCGGACATGCTTCTAAACACATGACCGATGGGGCTATGAACAAACAGCGACGGCGCGCCGCCTCGAGGGCCGGCGCGCCGCCGTTCATTCACGCCCGGGTCAGGACTGCGGCTTCTGCTTTGCCATCTCGGCCTTCATGCGCTCGGCCATCTGCTCGGGGCTCACGTCCTCTTTGTGGGTCGCGACGCCCCAGGCCATCCCGGCGGGGTCGAGGAGCATGCCGTAGCGGTCGCCCCAGAACATGTCGCCGATGGGCATGAGCGGCTTGGCGCCGGCCGACTGGGCCTTGGCGAACACCGCGTCGGCGTCGGTCACGTAGTAGTGGAACGACACCGGGGTGCCCTTGTAGTCGGCGATCGACTTGTTGCCCATCTCGGGGAAGCCGTCGGACAGCATGACGACGCTGTCGCCGAACACGAGCTCGGCGTGCATGATCTTCTTGCCGTCCTGCGACATCATGCGCGACTTCTCGGTCGCGCCGAACGCGTTCTTGTAGAACTCGATCGCCGCGTTGGCGTCGGCGACCGCGAAGCTCGGCGTGATCGTGTGGTACTCCTTCGACACCTTCTCGGCGGCCGGGGTGCCGGCGATCTTCTTCCAGGCCGGCGGCGTGCCCTTCTTCGGCTTCTTCTTCGTCGGCGCGAAGGCGATCTTGGCGCGCTCCGCCATCTGCTCCGGGGTCAGGTCCTCGATGTGCGTGGCGACCTCCCAGCGGTGGCCGAACGGGTCGGTGACCTCGCCCCAGCGGTCGCCCCAGAACTGGTCCTCCGCGGGCATCGTCACCTTCGCGCCGCCGGCCGCCAGAGTGGCGATCGTGGCGTCGACGTCGGGCGAGTAGATGAGCAGCGGCGCCGGCGAGCCGCCGAGGGTCAGCGGGCTCTTCATGTCGCCCGACTCCTCGTCGATCATCAGGATCGAATCGCCGATCTTGACCTCGGCGTGGACCGACTTGCCGCCCTCGCCGGGGATCGCCATCACCTTGGTGGCGCCGAGGTTCTTGGTATAGAAGTCGACCGCCTCGTCGACGCCCTTGACGACGATCTGCGGGGTGATCGCATGGAAGCCCTCGGGGATCGGCTTGACCTCGGGCTTCGGCGGCTCCGGTGCCGGCGCCGGCGGAGCCGAGGCCGTCGGCTCCGGCGTGGCGGTGTCGGTCTTCGGGGAATTGCTGCACGCCAGGGGGAGGAGCGTCAGCGCGATGAACAGGACTGAGGGGTGGGTCTTGGTCATGGGGTGGGGAACCTTGCAAAGCAGAGCGAAAATGTCCAGCGGCCTGATCCGTGTTCTGCTCCCTACACTGCATAATTCCGCCCAAACCCCAGGCGATGGGGGCTGAATTTCCCACGCATGTTCGGCCGATTGACAAGAGCGTGAAGTCCTGACTCTCACGACCGCCGACCCATCCCGCCAAATTTTTAGACCAGACGCGAGAACATGTTCCATCGAACATGGCCTCACCATGGATGGCCTTTTGGACAGGTCGTGGCAGATCTCGCACAGCGATGAACGCGAGGATCGCCGCCGCGGTGAATATGCATAGTGAGACGAGCGCGACGCGAGCATTTGGTCGCTCTCTCCTTCGACCCGATCCCGCGACGAGAGCCGAGCGACGGACCACGACGAGTCCAACCCTTCATGCGCCCTCGAGTCCCGCCACGCGCGAGTGGCACCGCTCGTCGAACGCACCTGGATGGTCCCGAGGGTCTTCACGCGCCGGCCCCGGCGGACCTCACGCGCGAACGCGCGAGGTTGCGACCTTGCGGGCTCATGCGCATCCCGAGGCGCGATGCCTCGGCTTGACGCCTGCGCGCGCAGCGACGTAGCGTCACCGTGGAGGCTCCTCTTGCAGCGCAGCTCGACGCGTCCGTTCCTCTCTTTCAGCACCCTCGCGCTCGTCCTCGTCGGCTGCAGCGACCCCGGCGGCCGCGACTCGAGCAGCGAGACGTCGGGCATCACCTCGGTCGGCAGCAACAGCAACCCGACGACTGTGAGCACCACAGTGTCGCCGCCGACCACCGGGGGCGACACCGAGTCGACCGCCGGCGGGACCAGCTCCACCAGCGACGCCACGCCGACCACCGACGGCGTCCACACCAAGCTCGACATCGGCGGCCTGCCCGACTTCGGCGACGACACCGGCGACCCCGAGCCGCTGCCGCTCACGTGCGAGAACATCGCCATGCAGGCCGCCACCAGCGTCGGCTGCGAGTTCTGGGGCGTCGACCTGCCGATGCTGCAGTACAACGAGATGGCCTACGGCATCAGCGTCGGCAACATGTCCGAAGAGCCAGCCATGGTCACCATCGAGGACCTGCGCGGCCCGAACGACACCCTGCGGGTCGTCACGCAGTTCGAGGTCGCGCCCAAGCAGAGCCAGCTCGTCAAGATCAACGGCCTGGACGGCGTGATCGGCGGCGACCACAAGGTCGCGGCCCAGGGCATCACCCCGGCGGCGGCGTTCCGCGTCACCTCGACGGTCCCGGTCACGGCCATGCAGATCAACCCGGTCGGCGGCGGCCCCTCGCACGTCGCCGAGGCCAGCCTGCTGCTGCCGCGCCAGGCGCTGGCGACCTCACACTTCGCCACCGCGTACGCGTGGTCCTACGGCACGTGGACGGTGGTCGTCGCGGTCGAGGACGGCACCACGATCACCACCTCGACCGGCGACGCCGCGCTCGACGCCTTCGACGCCTGGACGTTCGTGCCGAACGACGACACCCACGCCTTCTTCGTCGGCTCCGACAAGCCAGTGGCCGTGTTCTCGGGCACCGACTGCGTGCTGATCCCCGGCGACCCGTGGTTCGCGTGCGACCACCTCGAGGAGCAGATGGTCCCGCTGGCCTCGTGGGGCACCAGCTACGTCGGCGCCCGTCACCCGCAGCGCGTGCCCGACATCAACCCGACGCCCGAGGAGGTGCGCTGGCGGATCGTCAGCGCGGTCGACGGCACGACCGTGAATTTGCAGCCGCCGCAGCCCGGCGTCGGCGGGATGATCAACATCGCCCAGGCCGGCCAGATCGTCGAGTTCGCCAGCACGGAGAGCTTCGTCGCCACCGGCGACCAGCCGTTCATGCTCATGCAATTCATGACCGGCTGCTACAACGTGATCAAGAACACCGGCTCGCCCAACAATTGCAGCCAGGGCCCGACCGGCGACCCGTACATGATCCAGGTGCCGCCGATCGAGCAATGGATGACGGCGCTGCCGTTCCTCACCGACACCTCGTACCCGCGAGACTTCGCCATCCTGATGCGCGAGGCCGGCACCACCATCGAGCTCGCCTGCCTCGGCGTGGTCCCCGACGACCACTTCACGCCGATCGCCGGCACCAACTACGAGGTCGGCTACGTCGAGCTCGACGACAACAGCGGCGAGGGCACCTGCGTCGACGGGGCCCACTTCATCAGCGCCGACGCCCCGATCGGCGTGATGGTCGCCGGCCTCGACTGGGCCACCTCCTACGGCTACCCCGGCGGCCTCAACTTCAAGGCGCTGTGGGTCCCCCCGACCGAGCCGCCAGGCTGAGGCTCTCTTCGAGAACCATGGGTCCCGCAGGACGTGCCGCGGCGCATTGTCGTCACATGTCCTTGTAGACATCCCATGTGCAGCGGGCGCGAACGACCGCATCGACCACTTCGGCGCTTCGGTCAACACCGCCGCCCGCGTGCAGGCCCTCGCGGACGGCCACGAGGTCGCCCTCGGCCCGGCGACGCTCGAGCTCGTCGAGGTCCGCGGGGCTCGGACCGGACCGGGCTATCTGCCCGGCCGCCACGAGCTCACGTTCGTCCACGTGCCCTCGCCGGCCTGAGTTTTTCAAATAACATGTCTCTTCGGTCATGCCCTCGGGGAGGCATGTGCCAATCCGCATATCTCTCGGGCGATCTCGAGCGAGCCGGCGTCTCCGGCGGCGCCGCGGCGAACGCCTCGCCGCGGCGGGCGGCACAGCAGAAATGCCTCTCGAGGTGCTCGCCGCAGTTTGTCGACTATGTTGATTCGTTGCAGCTTATGCTACGAATGACCCTCGTACCTCGTCTCGTCCTCGCGCTCTTGGCGGCCGCCTGCGGCTCGGAACCGGCGGCGCGCGCCGGCGAAGTCGCGCTCACGGAGCCTGACGGCGCCGAGGAGGCGCTCGCGGCGGACGTGCTCGACTCGTGCGCCACGCCGCAATTCGCCGACGGCGTGGGCCCCGGCACTCTGGTCCGCTGCGAGGGCGAGCTCGCCGATTCGTTCTTCTATTTCGACCAGTGTCGGTTCACCTGCGGCAACCCGGTGAAGAAGCCCGTCGAGCCGGTCGCCTTCCCCGGGGGCGACGAGGTCGGCGCGTGCTGCGAAGCGGGGGCGTCGTCCGAGGCCCTGGAGGCCTCCTGCAAGAGCGACTGCGCCCACGGAGCCTGCCTCGGCGCCATCCTTCGCTTCGAGGAGCTGATCGCCGACCCCGCGACCACGGCCCCCTGCGGCGTCCTCGCCGGCTGCAAGGCCCGCGTGATCGAGTCGCTCACCCACTACAAAAATTACGTCGCCGCCCACTTCGACGCCTGCGTCGACGCAGTCGTCCACGACAAGCTATTCACCCTCGGCGAGCCCCCGTGCGGCCCCTTCGCCGGCTGCCTCAAGACCGGCAGCCTCGAGCTGCATTGCAAGATCCACGAGGTCCGGGAGGACATCGTCCTCGAGGAGGTGTGCGAGGAGGCGCTGAATCAGCCGCCCGGGCCATGACATGCGCCAAAGGACATGCCCTTTCGAGCATGCCCTTTCTTACATCTCAGAGCGAGACGCCGAGCACGAAGCCCGGCCAGATCCGGATCTCGTGCGGATCGATCGGCGCGCGGGCGACCACCCAGCCGTAGCCCATGCGCTGGCGCCCGCCCTCGAAGTCGATGTCGAGGTTGAGGGTCGGGCCGCCCCACACCGCGAACCGGCGGTTCTCCTGCCAGCCGAACATCAGGCGCAGGGTATTCAGGAGCGACGGGTTGCTGCGGAACCGGAACTGCGGCTGGGCCCAGTAGGTGCCGAGGTCGATGTCGAGGTAGAAGCGCCGCTTGATCGGGATGTGGCCGCCGAAGCCGACGCCCGACATGAAGCCGCGGCCCTCGCCCGCCGGGTGCAGGCCGATCGCCAGGAACGAATAGGTGTACTTGGCGCGGAACTTGACCGCGAGGTTGAGCGCCGCGACGTCGCTGGTCCAGATGTCGGCGTAGATGCCGCCCTTGCGGGTGATGTTGAGGACGCCGACCTGAGCGTCGGCCTCGTCGGCGTAGTTGATCACGCCGACCTGCGCGCCGCGGACCTTGCCGGCGGCGACGTCGATGACGCCGATCTGGGCGCCGCTGACGTCGCGGGTGGCCGTGACCGGAGCGATCTGGATGCCGGAGATCGATCGGGCCCAGTTGACGCCGGCGGCCGCCTGGATCCCGCGCATGTGGCCGCCGACGACGTTGACGCCGGCGGCCGCCTGGACCCCGCGCAGGTTGCCGCGGGCGACGTTGACGCCGGCGGCCGCCTGCACGCCGGAGGCGTCGCCGCCGACGCTGTTTAAGCCGGCCGCGCCCTGGACCCCGTGCAGGCTGCCGCGGACGATGTTGACCCCGGCGGTCGACTGGAAGCCGTGGACGTCACCGCCGACGTAGTTGGCCCCCGCCGACAGCTGGACCCCGCGCACCTTCTCGTCGACCCAGTTGCCGCCGGCCGACAGCTCGATCCCGTCGATCACCGCCGCGCGGCCGAGGATGAAGTTGAGCGAGAACTTGTTGATGACCTTCTGCGTCTTCTCGATCTTGTTGGTCGTCACCGGGTAGACGAGGCCGAGCTGGACCGGGAGCACGCGGTACTGCGACGGATCGATCGGGGCCGCCTCGCCGCGCATGGTGGTCGCCTCGGCGCCGACCGGCGACAGCTCCGCGCGCGTCACTTCGTTCTGCACGCCCGGCCGCACGTCGACGGAGCCGCGCCACATCTTCTGGCCGTCGTCGATGACGATCGAGTAGCGCCCCGGCTCGAGCGCCAGCGACACCGCGCCGGCGCCGACGCCCTTGTACAGCTCGGCCGCGAGCCGGCCCTCGGCGTCGCGCACGTAGACGCGCCCGCCGATGCTCGAGTGGATGTCGAGCGTCGCCGAGGTCTCGCGCAGGTCGGTCATCACCAGGTCGCCGGTGCCGACCAGCTGGATGTCGTAGACCGGGTGCTGCGCGCGCCCGAGAGTGGTCTCGGTGCCCTTCAGCGTCTCGTCGAAGGCGAAGCGGTAGGCCTCGTGCAGGGTGACGCGGCGGTCGCGGTTGACGTCGGCCGCCCCGCGCAGCCCCGACACCAGATAATGCGTGAAGTAGGACCCGCCGATCCGGTCCGACTCCTGCGCCGCCTCCTCCGCCGAGCTCGACGTCAAGAACGCGTGGCCCTGGATGTTCGCGTCGCCGGTCGACAGCGGCGGCCGCATCTTGCCGCCCTTGAGCCGCACGAACGCGCCCGACGAGCACGAGTCGAGCATGCCGAGCCGGACCTGGGCGTCGACCGCGTGGATCAGGCCGCGCAGCTTGGGGTAGTCGATCTGCGACGTCCCGAGGTGGACCCCGCGGTCGTCGGCGTGCCCGGAGTAATAGAACAGGAACTGCACCCGCTCGCCGGCGGCCCGCGCCCTGGCGACGCGGTCCTGGGCCCAGCGGAAGCCGTCGAGGAACTGCGTGGGGTTCGGATCGATCAGCACGAAGGCGTCGCGGCGATCGATGCCGCCGACGTCCGCGAGCACCCGCGACAGCGCCTTGGCGTCGCTGCCCGCGTAGCGCAGCTTGACCCGGCCGGG
Organism: Nannocystis punicea; assembly: GCF_026965555.1. Taxonomy (GTDB): domain Bacteria; phylum Myxococcota_A; class Polyangia; order Nannocystales; family Nannocystaceae; genus Nannocystis; species Nannocystis punicea. The sequence goes on from NZ_CP114040.1 coordinate 11,644,609, forward strand.
CCCGCCGTCGTTGGCGCCGACGATCAGCGCCACCCGCCGGGTCTGCGGCTGCGGCACCGGCACCGCCGCTGCGTCGTCGTACACCGGCTCGCGCGGGGCGACGGTCGAGGTGTTCAGGGCGAGCGCGGCGAGCGTGGTCAGCGTGATCATGGCGACACCTTCTCGACCAGGAACGAGGACTGGGCCCAGCCCGCCGGCAACGCCAGCGGCCGCGTCGTCGCGTCGGCGAACGGCGCCAACATCTTGAGCGCCGCGACCACCCGCGACGCGTCGAGCGGCGCGTCCGCGGTCACGAACACGAACCGCTCGAAGTTCGGCGCCTCGTCGAGCTCGTAGGCCTGCGCCAGCCGGACCGCCCCGCCCTGGCGCAGCGCCGTCGAGCCGCCGACGTCCGCCGGGAAGTGCAAGGTCACCACACCCGCGCCGTCGAGCGAGGCCACCACCCCGTGCGTCGCCCCGGCCGCGACGTAGCTGACCTGAAGGACATCTCCGGCCCCGGCCCGCGCCGGCGCGCGCAGCTGCTCCGCCGCCTCGCCGACCTGGCGGTGGAGCACCAGATGCGAGGCCAGGCCCTTGACCCGCACACCGTCGGCGGATTCCCCGTTGGACATGTCCCCGAGGACAGACGGCTCTCCTGTCGGCGCGTCCGGGTCGCCGGGCCGCAGCATCACGACCGCGACCGCCGCGGCCGCGACCGCCGTCGGCAGGCCGAACCACCACGCGTGGTTGTGCTGGCGATGGGCGCGGGCCTCGGCCATCCGCTGGTCGACCCGGCGCCCGACCTCTGCGGCCACCGCCGCGGCCGGGTGCGCGGTCAGGATCGCCGCGTTCGAGGCCCGCAGCGCCGCCAGCTCGGCCTCGTCGATCGCCCCCGCGCGCTCGCCGGCCGCGATCTCCTCGACGTGCAGCGCCGGTCGCTTCCTCGTGCCCGTGTCGCTCATGCGGCCCCCTCTCGCGCCATCACGCCGGCGCGCAGCGTCCGGAGCCGCTTGCGGACCCCCGAGACCGAGAGGCCGACGCTCTCTGCGACCTCCTCGAGCGTCATCCCGTCGACGAGGTGCATCACCGCCATGGTGCCGGTCGACACCGGCTCGCGCGCGAACAGCCGGTCGAGCACGACCCGCGCCACGCCGCGCGACTCGGCGTCGTCGTGCGCGGCGAGCTGCGCCAGCAGCTCCGACTGCGGGTCCTCGGGCCGGCGCTTGCGCGAGCGGATCTTGTTGAGGCACACGTTGGTGGCGATCCGCCACAACAGGCTGCACGCGCCCTTGTCGACCAGGCGCTCGCGGTGCACCAGAAGTTGTACGAAGACATCGTGCATGGCATCCACCGCCTGCTGCTCGTCTCGCAGCAAGCTCCGGCAGCGGCGCAGGACCATCGGTCCGTGGCGCTTGTAGGTCTCCTCGACGTCGATGGCCATCAGCCCCCGCTCGCCTCGACCCTCCAACACCGACCGCGGCCGTGCCTGTCACTGCACCCGCGATTTTTTTTTGCCCGCCCGCGCGAAGCCGCGCCGAGGTCGCCGCCCGCGCCGGGGTCGCCGCCCGCGCCTCCGGGCCCGCTCAGGGTCGCCCCTGTGAGGGACCGCCCTGCACCTCCGGTCGCGGCGCGCGGCATGGCGGGATGATTGTCCAGGCGCACGCCGCCTCGCAAGGGCGACGCAGGCGGTGACACTTCTTCAGGCGCGCGGTGTTCGAGGTCGCATGCTCCGTGACCTCCGCTATCTCACCCCGGCGCTCCTCGTGCTCGCGAGCGCGTGCAAGGACGAAGAGCCTCCGCCCGCCGAAGAGACCACCACTTACTGGCAACACGCCGCGCCGATCTTCTTCGACAAGTGCGTCGGTTGTCACACCGAGGGGGGCATCGCGCCGTTCCGCCTCGACACCTACGAGGACGCGAGCACCTGGGCCCAGGCCAGCGCCGCCGCCGTGGCCTCGCGGACCATGCCGCCGTGGCTGATGACCTCGGACGGCAGCTGCGGCGACTTCCGCGGCTCGCTCGCGCTGTCACAGGAGCAGATCGACACCATCGCCGCGTGGGCCGACGCCGACGCGCCCGAGGGCGAGCCGCGCACCGACCTCAAGCCCGTGGAGCCGTCGCGGCTCGAGGCGGGCCTCGACCTCGTGACCCCCGACTTCGTGCCCGAGGCCCAGGGCGGCCCGCTGGCGGCCTTCGACGAGTACCGCTGCTTCCTCGTCGAGCCCGGCCTCGACCGCGACAAGTTCATCACCGGCTACGAGATCACCCCGGGCAACCCGCAGCTGGTGCACCACGTGATCGCCATGCCGGTCGACCTCGACGCCGAGTCGTGGCTCGGCGACGGCAGCACCAACCGCGAGGTCATCGAGAAGCTCGACGCCGAGAGCCCCGACCGCGTCGGCTGGCCGTGCTTCAGCTCCGCCGGCGACGGCGTCTCGGTCGAGCAGCAGCCGGTGACCTGGGCCCCCGGCATGGGCGTCGTCGACTACCCCGCCGGCACCGGCGTGCGCATCCGCGAGACCGAGGTGGTCGTCGTGCAGATCCACTACAACCTCCACGACGGCCCCGGCAGCACCGCCTCCGACAGCACCCGGGTGCGCCTGCGCCTCGAGGACTCGGTCGAGCGCGAGGGCATGTTCCTCCTGGTCGACGAGTTCCTCGACACCCTGTTCGAGGGCGAGCCCGCGTCGCTCGCCCCCGGCAAACCCGACGTCCGCTACGACTCCGAGACCCCCATCGGCGAGTGGCTGCTCGCCGGGTCCAGCGTCGACGCGCTCGAGGTCCACGGCATCTTCCCGCACATGCACGAGCGCGGCCGCAAGTGGCGCGTCACCCTGGGCGACGACGCCGGCGAGCAGTGCATCGGCGACGTCCAGCGCTGGGACTTCGCCTGGCAGATGTACTACTTCTTCGAGGACCCGCCGCTGCTCACCCGCAAGTCGCGCCTCAAGATCACTTGCGAGTTCGACACCAGCGGCGACAAGGAGCCGATCACGCCCGGCTGGGGCACGCAGAACGAGATGTGCCTGGCCGGCCTGTTCGTCGTCCCGCCGAAGTGACCCGCGCGTCCGGCCTCACAGCCACAACACGCACAGGGACCCCGACACGGCCAGCCCGTCGTTTCGCAGCGCCCACTCGGAGCGGTCACACTCGTAACGCCCGGTCATGCCCGCGAGCACGAGCGCGTCGAGGTCGATGAACCAGGTCGACTGGTCGACGCTCAGCGAGACGCGCCCGCCGTCCGGCGTGAAGGACGGCGCCGCGAATTCGTGCTTCAGGCCGGGGACGGCGAACGCCCGCGACCGCGGCGCCGCTCCTGGTTCGAGCACGTGATCGATCGAAACCTCGTTGTCGATCGCCCGGAGCACCGCGCCGGAGCCGGGAACGATCCACAGAGATCCCTCTCGCCGCACGCGGCCGAGTTCGGCGCGCTCGACCTCGACCTCGGGATCCGTCACCGGGAGCTTCCAGGAGTAATACCCACCCGCCGCGTCGACCGCGACGAGTCGCCGATCCGCGGTGAAGGCGATGTCCTGGACGCGCGAACGGACGAAGCGCGGGAGCACCGTCGCGCCGGTCTCCACCTCCCAGGCGGCGACCGAAGAACCGTCGGAGAGCGCCACCACCCGACCATCCTCGCTGGCGACCATCTGCCCCGGGGACCCCATCCCGAACGAGACGTCGAGCCGGCGTCGCCGCGCATACGACCACGCGACCACGTCGCCCTCCTCGTTCTGAAACAGCGCCGCGTCGGCCGAGAGCAGGACCTCGTGCACGAGCGCGTCGCCGAACGGGCGCAGGCAAGTCGGCGGGCGGGACGAGCCCAGACGCTGCAACAGCGGCTCTTCGTCCGCGGAGAACGTGAGCCCCCACCGACCGTCCGGGCTGAAGGGGATCCCCATCGGATGAAAGGGCCAACCATCGCGCTCGACGAGCCGGGGCGGACGGATCCGCCGCGGCGAGACGAGACGTCTCCCGCGAACCTGCAACACGCACTGCTCCCCCGAGTCGTACAACACGACCAGCGAGTCGCCGTCGACGCCGAAGCCCATCCAGTAGACCTGCGACTCGATCGCGCCGCACGGAGTGTCGTGCAGCTCGATCAGCTCCGGCGACAGCGGCGGCGGGGTGACGAGCATCGCCCGCGACACCGGCTCGGCGGCGATGGGAGCCGGCGGCGCGAGCGGCGGAACCGGATCGACCGCGACGGAGTTCAGCGCGACGGACTCCGCCTGCTCCCCGGCGCGCGGCGTCGACGCGTGCGGCGCGACGCAGGCCGCGAGCGTCCACACGAGCTGGGCCATGCACACTCGCACCAGAGCGTCCGCGCGTCGACGGAATCGGCCCGTCGGTGCCGTGAGCATCATGCCGCTCGTACGCGCGAGCGAGCCGCGCGTGTTCCCGTGCACGGGCCGCCACGCCGGCTGGCAGGCCGCGAGCGCGGCGAGGCGTCTTCGTGAAATGATCTGTCTCGAGCTCCTGTGGATGCCGATCCGACCGACCAGAACCGCGGGTCATCCGCGCTGGTGTCGCGCCGCCGGCCGGCTCGTCGTCCCGGCGAAGCGAGTAAGATGTCCATTCGGTCATGTCCTCTGCGACATGCCCGTCCATGTTTGGAACAGGTTTCACCCGCGGCGTCATCCGCGGGGGTGCGCGAGTTCGAACGAGTCGGGCCGAACGCACGCGTGCGGCCCGCTGCCGCCGTGACAGAAGCGAAGCGTGCAGCGCGTATACTCGATTGCTTGTCGGACAGGGTCGACGACACCCTCCGCGGGCCGCAGGTGCCGAACCTGGCGGCGACGATGTTGGCGGCCACGCTCGGCGCGGCGGCCAAGGCGGAGGAGCCACAGCTCGAGCTCGGCTCGGGCGAGGTGGTCGGTCGCTACATCGTGCTGTCGCGGCTCGGGGCCGGCAGCATGGGCGTCGTCTACGCCGCCTACGACCCGGAGCTCGACCGCAAGGTCGCGCTCAAGCTGCTGCGCTCGCGCGCCGACGAGGCCGACGCCCGCGCCCGCCTGCAGCGCGAGGCCCAGGCGATGGCGCGCCTGCAGCACCCCAACGTGGTCGCGGTGTTCGACGTCGGCGCCTTCCGCGATCACGTGTGGGTGGCGATGGAGTTCGTCGAGGGCCAGGTGCTGTCGGCCTGGTCGGCGGCCATGCGCCGCACCTGGCGAGAGGTCCTCGACGTCCTGTGCGCGGCCGGCCGCGGCCTCGCGGCGGCGCACGCGGCCGGGCTGGTGCACCGCGACATCAAGCCGGACAACATCATGGTCGGCGGCGACGGTCGCGTGCGCCTGATGGACTTCGGCCTCGCGCGCAGCGGCACCGCCGAGCGCGTGCGCACCGCGGCCCCGGCCGGCAACGTCCCGGCCAGGAACCTCGTCGCCACCAACGCCGGCGCGATCCTCGGCACCCCGGCCTACATGGCCCCGGAGCAGTTCGCCGGCCTGCCGACCGACGCGCGCACCGATCAGTTCGGCTGGTGCGCGACCTGCTGGGAGGCGCTCTACGGCCAGCGACCGTTCGCCGGCGACTCCTTCATGGACCTCGCCCTCGCGGTCGGCGGCGGCGTCCTGCGACCCCCGCCGCCGACCTCGGCCCCGCGATGGGTCCGTCGCGCCCTCGAGCGCGGCCTGCGGACCGACCCGGAGACCCGCTTCCCGGCGATGGACGACCTGCTCGCCGAGCTCGCGTACGGCCAGGGTCGCCCGCGCCGCTGGCTGCAGCGCTTCGCCCTCACGACCGGCCTCGTGGGCCTCGCCGGCTTCTTCGGCACCCGGGAGCTGCACACCGCGGAGGCCGAGGCCGCGTGCGAGGCCGCCGGCGCGGCGCTCGAGCAGGTGTGGAACGACGACGTGCGCGCCCAGCTCGCGGCGGCCTTCTCCCGCGCCAGCCCGCACCTCGGCGCGATCATGGCCGAACACGGCGCCGGCTGGCTCGACCACCTCGCCGCCGAATGGAAGGCCACTCGCGTGTCCGTCTGCCGCGGCGCCACGGTCGATCACACCCACGCCCCCGAGCTCGCCGCCACCCAGGTCGCCTGCCTCGACGAGCGCCGCATCGACCTCGAGGCGATCGTCGGCGTGCTGGTCGAGGCCGACGCCGAGGTCGTGCAGCGCGCCCCCTACCTCGTGTCCGGCCTGGTGCCGGCCTCGATCTGCCTGCGCGAGGTCCGGAGCCCGCGCCCCGTCGACCTGTCCCATGAGACATATCTCGGCGCCCACCCGATCGCGCTGCGCCGGCGACTGGTCCGCGCCGCCGCGCTCGAGGACTCCGGCAAGTTCCCCGCCGGCCTGACCGCCGCCAACGACGTGCTGCACGAGGCCGAGCGCTTCGGTCTGCAGGCGCTGCGGGCCGAGGCGTTGATGCGGATCGGCAGCCTCCACGAGCGCCTGGGCGACGCAGTCGCGGCCGAGCGCGCGCTCGAGGAGGCGGTGTGGATCGCCACCGGCGAGGGCCACGACGAGCTGGTGGCCGAGGCCGCCTCGATGCTCGCCTTCACCGTCAGCTTCCGCGCCGGTCGCCACGAGGACGGGCTCCGCTGGGCCCGCCTCAGCCAGGCCGCGCTGCACCGCCTCGGCGCCGAGGACTCGCTGCGGGCCGCGCGGCTGCACAGCGTCCTCGGCACGGTGCACCGCCTGCGCGGCGACCTCGACGCCGCTCTCCGCCACTCCGAGCGCGCGCTGGCCCTCCGCGAGCGCCTCCTCGGCCCCGAGCACCCCGACGTCGCGCGCTCGCTCAACACGCTCGGCAACGTCGCCCTGGCCCGCGGCGAGTACGAGCAGGCCGTCCGCTGGCACGAGCGGGCCCTGGCGATCCGCGGCAACGCCTACGGCGTCGACAGCCACGACGTCGCCACCTCGATGAAGAACCTCGGCGACGCCCACCTCGCCCGCGGCGCGGTCGACGACGCCTTCATGTTCCACAACGACGCCCTGGCCCTGCGCGAGCGCCTGCTCGGCCCGGACCACCCCGACGTCGCCGTGGCGCTGATCGACCTCGGCCGCACCCAGATGGCCCGCCGCGCCTTCGCGGCCGCGCGCGACGTGTTCACCCGCGCGGCCGAGCTGCGCGAGCGCATCGCCGCCCTCGCCGACGCCCGCGCCGACGCCTGGACCCTCGCCGGCGAGGCGACGCTCGCCCTCGGCGACCCGGTCCGCGCGGCCGCCCTGCTGACCCGCGCGCTCGAGCTGTACGGCGACGCCGGCCCGCCCTCCGAGCGCCGCGCCGCCACCCTCGCCACCCTCGCCGAGGCCCTCCGCGCCGAGGGCCTCACCGCCCGCGCCGACGCGATGGCCCGCGCCGCCGACGACGAAGCCGCGGCCGCGCTCCGGCGCAAGTGAGATGTCTATTGAGACATGCCCTCGAGGCCATGCCCCCAAGGAACATGCCCTCGGAGGCACCTCGGTTCGGCGACCGACCCGACGAGCCCTCAGTTGAACCCCTCCTCGATGACCCAGCGGAAGCCGCGGGTCATCAGCGGCGCGTGCTCGGTGTCGAGCCGTTGCAACCGCACCGTCACTTCCGCCCCGGCGATCGGCCCGCGGAGGATCAGCTCGTCCGCGGCAGGCCGCTCGAGCGCGAGCGCGTGAATCACCTTCGGGTCCGCGAAGCTCGTCAACGTCATCGTCCCGGCCGCTTCGTCGAGCGCCATGCCGAAGCCGGTCTTCTGGCCTCGCATGCCCCGGACCATGGCGACCGGATACGGCGGGATCACGAGCTGCCGCCAGCGGAGCTCGTCGTGCTGCGACCACGGATGCACCTGCCCGTCGCGCACGAACTCCACCACCTCCCACGCGCCGTCGAGCGGCCCCGGCGCGGGCTTCGGCGCGGCTTGCCGGATCGCCAGCTTGACCGGCGTCTCCAGGATGGAGACGAACACGACGCCCTTTAAAATGATGCGGGCGATCCGCATGCGGCGGCTGAGCACGGGCGGCGGATCGGCGAGCGTGGCCGGTCGCCCGCGCACGAACAGGTCGACGAGCGGCCGGGCGTGGTACGCCGCCAGGAACACAGCCAGCGCCAGGAACAGCGACGAGTAGATCTTGACTCCCACGCCGTAGCAGAAGTTGAGCACGACCACGTGCGCCATCACCCCGGCGGAGACGAGCGCCCCGAGCGTGGCAGTGCGACGCCACAGCAGCAGCGCCCCGCCGATCACCTCGGCCATCCCCGTGAACCCCTGGTAGAAGTGCGAGAAGCCCATGAACGACCACAGCAGGCCGCCGGCCGACGATTCACCGTAGGTCCGCGACAGCTCTGCCGGACCGAGCGGCGGCATCTGCGTGCCGAACACTTTAATAAAGCCATACGAGAGCATCATCATCGCCAGGCCGTGGCGGACGATGATCCGCAGCCAGGCGTACTGCGCCGGCAATGGCCACTTGCGGTGCGGCAGGATCGCCCAAACGACCGCGCCGACGGTCGCCAGCACGAGGTACCAGAACTGCTGCACGTAGTTCCAGGTCATGTCGGTGCTGCCGCCGAGCTCCATCGAGATCGGCTCTTCGATCCCGAGCGCCGCATTGCCGAGGATCGGCATCAGCTTCACCCACAGCGTCAGCCACAGCATCCCGAACCAGTCGTCTACCAGGGGGACCGACAGCACCATCAGCGGCACGATGTTCAAACAGAAATACAGGCCGAGAAACGACAGCCAGAGCCGCCGCGCCAGACTCCACTGCGCGTCACCGTCGATCATAAAGCTGATGCCTCCAGGTCCGCGAGACAGCGGCTGCATGCCCGAGTTCCGCACAATTGATTTTTTCTCGCGAGAAAACGTCGCGGCCGCTCCGCGGCTTTCACGCAGACTGCTCGCCGCGTTCTCTCGATCGCATGGACGACGTCGCGCCGACCTCGGTCGCGTGAATCACCTGTCGATGCGCTCGGCCACCGCGAACGCCCCCGCGCGCACGACGTGATGGTCGACGATCAGCCGGTCCGCCCGCAGCGTCCCGCGGACCTCGAGGCTGTAGTCATTGTAAAATGCATCGACGACGCGGGCAGTGAGGTCGCCGCCGATCACCGCCGGCCCCTCGGTGCGGAACGACTCGCAGGTGAAGTTCCCGCCGACGAACAGGCGGCGGCCCTCGACGTTGTTGGCGTCGCCGCGGACGGTCAGGTCGCCCGTGACCATCAGCGAGCCGATCGTCAGCTTGCCGTCGATCGTCAGGTCGCCGTGGTGGACCGCCACGCTCTTCGCCAATTTTTTGAGCGTCTTGGCCTTCGGCTCGCGCCTGGCCACTTTGCGGATCAGCTCGACGCAGGCGAACACCAGCTCGGGCCGCGTGTCGCCGTGCTCCTCGATGCTCTCGTACAGCTGGTCGATCGAGACCGAGTGCTCCTCGACGAACACGCTGTCCATGAACGAGCGCAGCGCCGCCCACGTCGCCGCGCCCACCGTCGGCGGCGGCGCCTCGGCCAGCCAGGCCGTCACTTCGGCCTCGGCCAGCTCCTTGGGCTTCTTCGGCGGCGGCGGCCGCCGCGACTTGGTCGGCAGCAGCAGCTCGACCAGCAGCGGCACCACGCCGCGGCTGTGACGCGAGGCGCGGGCCGCCGCCAGCGGCGTGCGACCGCCGACCTTGCCGCGCGGATCGACGCCCTGCTCGATCAGGAACCGGACCACCCGGTGGGCCCCGAACTCCGCCGCGCGGTGCAGCGGCGACTCGTAGCCCGTCTCCGCGCGGATGTCGGCGCCGTGCTCGATCAGCAGCTCGATCAGCGCGACGTCGTTGTGGGTGACCGCGACCAGCAGCGGCGTGTGACTGCCGTTGCGCGTGAAGTCGAGGCTGACCCCGCCGGCCAGGAGCTCGCGGATCTGGGCCACCACCGCCGTGTTCTTGGCCTGCTGACGCTGCAGCAGCTCGCGGTACTCGGCCTCGGGCAGCTCGCGCTGCTTGTAGGTCTCGGTGTACCACAGGTCGTCGATCTGCCCGATCAGGCGCAGGAGCTCGGCTTGCTGTTCGTTCATGTCCTTCAGGCCAGGTACTCGGGTGTGCCGACGCCGCCGAAGCGGGTCGCCAGAGTGCGGACGAACGCCGCCAGCCACGGCTGCATCGCGTCGAGCTCGCGCTCGATCGTCTTCCTGGTCACGACCACCAGCTCGCTGTCGGTGAGGGCGACCACGCTGGCGGTGCGCGGCGAGGCGGCCAGGATGGCGGTCTCGCCGAACACGTCGCCGGGGCCGAGCTGACGCAGCACCACCCTGCCCTGGCCGACATTCTTGAACACCTGCAGCTTGCCGGCGCGGACGATGTAGGCCGCCTCGCCGACCTCGCCCTCGCGGATGACGAGCTCACCGGCGGCGACGCTGGTGACGGCGAAGCTGCCGCCGCCGCGCAGGAGCGCCTTGATGTCCTCGATGAGGTCGTCGACGCGGGGGTAGCGGTCGTCGGGCTTGACCGCCAGGGCCTTCATGCAGATCCGCACCAGCTCGGGCGGGAAGCTGATCTCGGGGCCGACGACGACGTCGGGCGAGGTGACCTCGCCGCGCTGGGCCATCTTCAGCACGCGCTTGGGGTCGGGGTCCTGGTAGAGCGGTCGGCCGGTGAGCAGCTCGAACAGCAGGCCGCCGAGCAGGAACACGTCGGAGCGCTCGTCGAGCGACTTGCGGCGGCCCATCGCCTGCTCGGGCGACATGTACTCGGGCGTGCCCCAGACGATGTTGTCGGCCTCCTCGGGGCGCAGCGGCGGCAGGCTCTCGCGCGCCCACGCCTCCTCGCTGCCGGGCGGCGGCGGCAGCAGGAACGCGTTGCCCCAGTCCATCACGAACACCTGGCCGTAGGCGCCGACCATGATGTTGGCGGTCTTGATGTCGCAGTGGAGCACGCCGCGGCTGTGGGCGAAGGCGACGCCGTCGCACACCTTGACGAACGCGTCGAGGCGGCGCTGCAGCTGGTCGGGCGTGCGCGCCGGGCGGCCGCCGATCAGCGAGTAGAGCGAGCGGCCCTCGATGAGCTTCATGGTGAAGAAGATGCCGCCCTCTGGGTCGCGGCCGAGCTCGTAGATCGGGGCGATGTTGGGGTGGTCGAGCTGGCCCGAGACCTGGGCCTCGCGGATGAACGCGTGGACCAGCAAGTAATAGTTGTACGAGCCGGCCTGGAGGGTCTTGAGCGCCATGCGGCGCTGCAGCGACTTGTCGAAGGCGACCCGGACCGAGCCGACGCCGCCGGCCGCGATGACATCGCCGATCCGGAGGTGGTTCATCGCCGTCGGCAGCACCGACTGGACCAGCGCGCGGGTGCGAGGGTCGAGCGTGATCACCTCGCCGTCGAGGCCGACGACGGTGATCGGGATGTCCACGGTCTCCTCGAGCATCGCGCTCGACCCTATCACGCGGCCGCGCTCATCGCATCCGCTGCAGCTGGTACTGCAGCTGTCGCAGACCGCCGCGCATGCGGGCCCGCAGGTGCCCGAGGTTGCGCCGCGTCAGCAGCTGCCGCGGCCGCAGGTAGACCTCGGCGTTGAACATCGACAGGAGGATCCGGTGGCGGCGCCAGTTGGGCGCCCCGCGCAGGACCCGGAGCCGCGCCGACACGCCGAGCGTCTGCAGGCCGAACGGCTGCGTCAGCGCGAACAGCAGCGGCTGCCCGCACACCTCGACGTCGACCGGCACCCCGCTCACCTCCTCGCAGCGGCCGTGCGCGAGGTCGAGGCGCAGCGTGACGTCGAGGTCGCGCACGCGGATCGTCACCGGCCCGAGCCACGCGCGCAGCAGCCACGCCGGGTAGTGCTCGGCGAGGCGACCGGCGAGCGCGTCGGCGGCGGCGACGAGCGCGGGCAGCTCGACCGGCGCCGGCGGGTCGAGCGGGGCCGCGTCCGCGCGCGCGAAGGCCTCGTCCCAGAGCTGCAGCGCCGGCCGCGAGTCCCACGCGCGCCCGACCTCGTAGACGTCGCCCGGCGCGAGCACGTCGACGCGCAGGCCGAGGTGCTCGAACGCCGCCGCGACGCGCCGCGGCGTGTTGGCGTACGCGTTCATGTACGCGTTGTCCTCGCACGAGAAGCGGACGAAGCTGGCGATCGGCACCGTCGCCTCGGCGCCGAGGTCGCGATGGTTGGCGATCATGCTGTCGACGATCGCCCGGGCCTTCCGCGGCAGGCGCTGCTCGCGGTCGGCCTCGCCGCCGTAGCCCGCCAGCGAGAACTGGTTCAGCACCACCTGCGCCGGCCCGAGGTCGCCGCGGATCAGCCGGCAGTCGTCGGCGTCGGCCTCGGCGTCGTTGACGTTCACGAGACATGTCCCATCGGCCATGACCGCAAGGACAGAGTCCATCTGGCCGACCTGGTAGCAGTAGACCTGCAGCCCCGGGCGCAGGTCGACCAGCCCGCGGTGCGGCAGCAGGCGGACGGCGGCGAAGCCGAGGCGGGCGAACGCCTGCGGCATCTTGTCGGTCGGCATCTGCTGAAACAGCAGGGTGACGCGGCGCTTGAACGCCGCCGGCAGGTCGCGCAGCGTCGGCAGGTGGAAGTGGTCGGGGTGCTCGTGCGAGACCCAGACGTAGTCGACCTTCTCGAGCAGCGCCGGATCCCACGCCGGCGGCACCAGCAGCGACCACGAATTATTGAAGACCTTGCCGCCGAGCCACGGGTCGGTCCAGATCGTCGCGCCGCCGGCCTCGATCAGCAGCGACGCGTGGGCGACCAGTCGCAGCTTCATCGCCGACCCTCGCGGGCTCTTCGTCCGCCGGCGTGATCGACCGATCGCACGGCGAAGCTCGACGCGATCACCAACTCAGGCATGCCCGTCCTCGATCCTTTCGATCACGGTAGCAAGCGGCCCAGGTCCTGCCAACCGCGGCTCGCGCCAGCCCGAGGTCTTCAGGCCTCACCCGCCGAGATCGAGCTCTCCGAGGTGCTCCGTGGCGTTCTGGACCTGGATGTCCCATCGGCCATCCGGGCGGTGGCGCAGGCGATAGACGCCGGCGAGCGAGACCGGCAGGGTGGACGCCTCGGCCTGGGGCATGCCGGTGAGCGCGGCGATCACGGCCTTGATCACGCCCTTGTGCAGCACTGCGACCGCGCGCGGGCACGCGGGCACGGCCAGGACCCTGCGCGCGCCGGCCTGCACGCGGTCCCAGAACGCCTGGCGCGACTCGCCGCCGGGGTAGGTGAAGCCCATGCCCTCGGCGAGGTAGCGGCTGTGGCCGGCGGGGTCGCGTGCGGCGACCTCGTCGAAGGTCAGGCCCTCCCACTGACCGAAGTCGACCTCCGCGAACTCGGGGACCACGGTGACCGGCGGCGGCGGGCGCTGGCCGCCGGCCACCAGCGCCGCCGCGGCCCGCGAGCGCTGCAGCGGCGACGCCAGCACCGCCGCGAAGCCGGGCTCGGCCGCCAGCGCGGCTGCCACGCGCTCGATCTGCTGCAGGCCCAGCGACGAGAGCGCCACGTCCGTGGCCCCGTGGAGGCGGATCGACGACTGGCCCACGGTCTCGCCGTGGCGGACCAGCACGAGCTCGGCCGGGAGTGGTGATGCGGGGCGCAGGCGGCCTGGGTACGCGAGGTCGGCGGGTCCGTCAACGGCCGCGGGCGTGCACACGCCGCGCTTGCGGACGCGGCGGCCTCTGACATATAACGAACCCGCGAAATGGCCTCACGAACGCCACGTCGCCCGGCTTCGGAGGCTGTTCCTGCTGGGAGCGCGTCGCGCCCCGCGGGGGCCGAGGGTGCGCGGGCGGAGCCCGAGTCCGGCGGCCGCTCCGCTCCCGAGAGCGCGTCGGAGATCGCGCTGCTCGGCGAGGGCGACATCGGCGCGGCCGAGCTGACGCGCCGGCTGGCCGACAACATCCGCACCCTCCGCAAGGCCCGCGGCTACTCGCTCGACGACATGGCCCGAAGGTCAGGTGTCTCGCGGGCCAGCCTGTCGCAGGTCGAGACCGCCAAGACAAACCCGACGATCGCCATCCTGTGGAAGATCGCCGCCGGCCTCGAGGTGCCGTTCTCGGCCCTCCTCGGCGCCGACAAGACCGAGCGCGTCAGCGTCCTCCGCCGCCCCGACCAGCGGGTCCTGCGGTCGGCCGACGGCCAGCTCGAGAGCCGCCCGCTCACCCCCGCCGGCACTCTCGGCGGCGTCGAGGTCTACGAGCTGCGCCTGGCCCCCCGCGCGGTCCACAGCTCCGAGCCCCACGCCCCCGGCACCGGCGAGAGCGTCACCGTCCTGGTCGGCCAGCTGCGCCTGCGCGTCGCCGAGGAGGTCCACGACCTCGCCGCCGGCGACACCGCCAGCTTCGCCGCCGACGTCCCGCACAGCTACGAGAACCCGGGCCGCACCCACACGCTGGTCCACAACGTCATCGTCTACCAGCGCTGAGCCGGACCTGTCCCTCGGGCCAGGCGCGGCGAAGAGCTTCGGAGCATCGCCCGCCAGCCTCGCCCGCGCTACGCTGCTCCGAAGCCTGTCCCTTGGCGCAGGTCATCTGCCACGGGTCCCCGCCGCGCGCCGGGTGCCAGCGAAGGCCGCCCGGCGGACGCAGCCGCGACTCGAGTCCTGAGGCCCCGCCGCGATGCCACGGTCGAGCCACGACCTGTCCCTCCGAGTAGGTTGCTCCGCGCGCGGCTCACCACTGCGCGCCACCCCTCGGCGCAGTCGATCGCATGGGAGGCGCCCCCGACGCGAAGCCGGAGACCTGTCCCTCAGGACAGGCCAAAGCAGCGCCCGGCGCCTCAGCGCTTGACCGCGAGGCTGGGCGCGTCGCCCACGGAGATCCTGTCCTTCGGGGCATACCCGCTGCGAGCCGCGTCGCGGGCCGCCACGGCCAGCCGGTCGCAGCGCTCGTTCTCCGGGTGGCCGGAGTGGCCGCGGACCCAGTGGAAGCGGATCTTGTGGGTGGCGAGGAAGCCGTCGAGGGTCTGCCACAGGTCCTGGTTCTTGACCGGCTGGCGGTCGGCGGTGCGCCAGCCGGCGCGCTTCCACCCGGCCATCCATTCGGACATGCCCTTCAGGACATATTGCGAGTCCGAGTAGAGGTCGACCGTCATCGGCCGGCGCAGCGCAGTCAGCCCGCGGATGACCGCCATCAGCTCCATGCGGTTGTTGGTGGTGTGCGGCTCGCCGCCGGACTCCTCGCGCTGCTTGGCGCTGGCCGGGTGGATCAGCACGTAGGCCCAGCCGCCCGGGCCGGGGTTCCCGGCGCAGGCGCCGTCGGTATACAAGAGGACATACGCGAGACGCGGGTCGTCCGGTTGCATCTGCGCCGCAAGCTACCCGACCCGCGCCCCGCTGCCAACCTCTACAGGTCGAAGCCGCAGCACTCCGCGGCCGCCTGGGCCTGCGCCTCGGGCTCGGCGGCGCAGAGACCGGGCTCGGCCGGGCACGTGCCCTGCGGCTCGTCACCGACCAGACACGTGCAGGTGTCGCCCTCGCAGCTGAACTCGATGGTCGGCTGGTCGGGGCACTCCTGGCCGATCGAGCAGCTGCTGATGCCGTCGCCCCCGACGAAGCCGGAGCAGGTGTCGGCGCCCTCGCAGGACGTGCCCATGGCGTCGAACTCGTCCTGACACGGGCCGAACTCCTCGGTGTCGAGCGCCTTCATCAGCTCGTCGCAGGTCATGGTGCCGATGCAGGTGTTGAACGCGACCGTGACGTCGAGGCAGCCCTCGCCCTCGCCCAGCGCGCTCGAGCAGTCGCCCTTGCACGCGTCCACGCTGGGGAACGGCGGCATCGGGAAGCACTCGAAGAACTTCTCGCAGGCCGCCATGCAGGCCGCGTCGAGCTCGGGCGGGGCCGGCTCACCGGTGTCGGTGTCGACCGGCTCGGTGGTGGTCCCGACGCTCGTCGTCTCGTCGGGCGCGGTCGTCTCGCCGCCCATCGTGCCCGCGGTCTCGGTCCCGGTCGCGCTGCCCTCGGTCGGCGTGCCGGTCGACGTCGGCGTGTTCGTCGTCGCCTCGGTGCTCGGCTCCGTCGCCGTGCTCGGCTCCGTCGCCGTGCTCGGCTCCGTCGCCGTGCCCGTGGTGCTGTCCGTCTCGTTCTCCTTCGCGGGGCACGCCGCCAGCGTCAGCGTGCAGGTGGCGAGGAGGAGCGCGCGAAGGTTCGTGTGAAGCGTAAGGCTCATGCGGCGAAGGGTGCGCCGGGCGACCTTTGAAGTCCAGGCGCGATGTCGTGCCCTCAACCGACGCGGTGCAGCTTCTCGTAGAGGCCCGGGAACACGCCCTGCGGATCGAGACGTCGTTTTGCCGCCGCGTAGTTGGCCTCGTCGTAGATCGAGAAGAAGCGCTCGCGGGTGTAGTGATTGCGCGAGATCAGCGTCTTCACGCCGTCGCATGCGTACGTCTGCTCCTCGAACACCTGCGACCAGTCGCGGTCCGGCTCGCCGTTGGGCATGCCGTAGATCGCACAGTCCACCAGCAAGGGATCGCCGATCTTGTCGACCATCGCCGGGCTGAGCCACGGATACCACCTCGGCAGACGGTAAGGGATCACCCAAAGCGGATAGAAGCGCGGCTCGCGGGCGTACCACCCGTAGAAGTCGAGGATCCGCCGGTGCGGCACGAACAGGTCGACGACGACGTCGGGCCGCCGCTTGAGCGCGCCGAGCAGCGGCGCGAGCCGGTTCGACCAGCGTATTAGGTTGGTCGAGCCCAGCACCTGCTTGCCGACCAAGGCGCGCACCAGCCGGTTCTCGAGCCCGGGGACCGTGCGCGTCAGCCAGTGACACTCGGTGTCGTAGCGGAAGAAGTAGTCGCGCGTCCGCAGGTAGTCGACCGCGCGCGCCCGCGTGCTCTTGTAGAAGATGTCGAGCCGGCGGTAGTCGCTGACGTACGGGGCCCGGGCCACGTACCGCCCCAGGCACAGCACCAGCTCCTCCGGCCCGTGGACGATGCCGTCGATGAACTCGTAGGCGTTCGCCTCGCAGTGGGCCCGCATCGCCGCGAAGTAGCTGCCGGGGTCGCGGTGCCGCTCGTAGGTCAGCTCGACGAACGGCTCGGCCGGCACCAGCTCGAACTCGAGGCGCGTCACGATCGCCAGCGTCCCGTACGAGCCGTGGACCATGTCGTAGAGCAGCGACTCGTGCTCGCGCGAGCAGGTGATGACCTCGCCCGCCCCGCTCACCAGCTCGAGCTCGCGGCAAGTGTCGTGGAAGCCGCCGACCCGGAACGAGCTCGACTCGACCGCGCACCCGGCCACCGCCCCGCCGATCGTGATGCCCTCGAGCTCCGGCACCACCGCGGGCACCAGTCCCATCGGCAATGTCGCATCGACCAGGTCCGCGAACGTCAGCCCGGGCTCGGCCACGCAGCGCCGCGCCTCGCGGTCGATGTGCAGCACCCTGCGCAGCCCCGACACGTCGATCGCCGGGCTGTGGAAGCGACGGTCGCCCGGCAGCGGCACCACGTGGTGCACCCCGCCCTTGTCGATGTGCACCCGCTCGCCCCGGCTCGTCCGCTCGCGGACCTCGGCGGCGATGGCATGGACGCGGGCCTCGTGCTCGGCGGCGATCATCCCCGGGAGTGTTTTGGTTCCGGCCCGCGCGAGCAACCCCGGGCCGGCGAATTACCGCCGCAGAACGACGTGAAGCAGCATCCCGTGCCACGAGCCCGACCATCGATTCGCCGGTCCGACCCAGACCCGAAGCCGGGCGCTTCTCCGGAAATTAACGCGAACAGCCCCGCGGCGCGAGGCGCCGGGGGCCGTCGGGAGCGGACAGGAGGGCCGCCGAGGAGTCGGGCCTGCGGCCCGGGACTCACTTCTGGACGCGGATCAGCTGACGATCGAGGGTCACGAACTTGTGGCCGCTGCAGCGGGTCGCGACCTCGATCGTGACGCTCGTGCCCGCGGGGCCGCGGAGGGCGGCCGCCCAGTCCTCGACGCTCACCGGGTACATGCCGTCGACCGACACGAGGTGCATGCCCTCGCGGAGGACGCCGTCGGCGGGCGCGCCGGGGAGGACATCGCGGACGACCACGAACTCGCCGCGCTGCTGGATCACCGCGCCGATGCCCGAGTAGGTGTAACCGCGTTCGGCGACCGTGCGCTGGGCCTTGCAGTTGGTGCCGGCGTAGCGCTGCAGCAGGGCGGCCGAGGTGGCCATCGAGCCGGCGAGGATGATCGAGCCGAGGATGATCTTCCGCGCTGTCCGCCAGCGGGAGATCGAAGTGGACAGGGTGGTGTCGGAGGAATTCTGCATGACCATCGCTCCTGTGCCTGACGCCTCGAGGTCGTGGATGCTCAGGCTTGTCGAGTGTTTCACAGCTTCGCGGGGGTTGCCAGCGGCGCAAATACCGGCCTTGTTGCGGCGCCATTCCCGGCCCCTGCTCGGGTTCGCCCGGGCGAACTGCCACCTTCTTTGCCAAGCGGCCGGCGTTCGGGCTATAGGCGTGGCCCCATGCCCCTCCTGAGGCTGTTCGTCCCTCTGACTCTGGTGTTCGCCCTCGCCTGCGACAAGTCTACGCCTGCGACCCCGGCGCTGACCCCCCCGCCCGCGGCGATCCCCTCGGGCGAGCCGCCGGCCCCTGAGCCTGCTCCTGCGGCCGCGGCGGCTCCTCAGGAGCCTGCCATCGCCCCGGCGACCCCGGAGCCGGCGCCCGCAGAGGTCGCAGCTGCCCCCAGCGGGCCGCGCAAGGTGCTCGTGCTCGGCGACAGCCTGGCCGCGACCGGCTTCGGCGCGATGTTGGAGAAGAAGCTCGACGAGCACCCCGACATCGAGTGCTTCCGCAAGGCCAAGAGCGCCACCGGCCTCGCCCGTCCCGACTTCTATGACTGGGAGTCCGAGGCCAAGAAGGCGGTCGACCAGCGCAAGCCCGACCTCGTGGTCATCATCATGGGCGGCAACGACGGCCAGGACCTCACCACCAAGACCGGCAAGGGCAAGCGCGTGGCCTGGAAGTCCGACGGCTGGAACGACGCCTACAAGGCGCGGGTCGCTGACTTTCTCGGTGAGATCTCCGCCGAGGGTCGCAAGGTCCTGTGGCTCGGTCTGCCGCGCACCGGCACCACCAGCTTCGAGCAGAAGCTGACCACCATCCGCGACGTGCAGAGCCAGGCGCTCGCCGACTTCGGCGACGCCGGGGTCTACCTCGACACCACCCCCTTCATCACCGACTCGGCCGGCGAGCTCATCGACTCCGCGACCATCGGCAAGCGCAAGGCTCAGGCCCTCCGCGAAGAGGACGGCATCCACTTCACCATGGCCGGCAGCGAGTTCTTCGCCGACAAGGTCTATCCCGAGGTCCTGCGCGTCCTCGGCGTCGACGACGCCACGACTGAGGCCAAGAAACCCCAGAAGTGACGCGGGAAGATCTCCCGTGCGCGTCGCCTCGCGCGCCGCGCACGAAGGCGATCTGCAATTCGATTACAGTTGCAATTTCGCCTCCAGCGCCCCGCGATCGCCGCCGTTCGGCCGCACGGCGCGACAATAGACGCGAAGTTCGCGGCCAGCGCCGGCGGTGGCGAGGCTCGCGCGGCGCACGTGCCCGCGGCGGACGGCCTCTGCTAGCTTGTCCGGTGCTCTAGCCGCATGACCCAGGCCTCTTCCGCACGCCCTCTCCGGCACGCCCCCGTTCGGCGGTGGTGGTCGTTCTGGGCGCTGCTGCTGGTGGTGTTGTGCGGCGGCCTGGCGACGCCGCTGGTGTCCGAGGCCGCGGCCGCGTCGAGCAAGAGCGGCAAGAAGAGCTCCAGCTCGAGCTCGAGCAAGAAGACCTCGAGCAGCAAGAAGAAGCCGAGCAAGAAGCCCGCGGCCCCCAAGCCCATCAAGCCGACGCAGCGCGACGTCGTCGGCCCGCAGGCGGTGCCCGACGGCGACTATGCCGAGGGCGAGACCGACACCGACGGCGAGGGCGACCTCGAGGATGAGAGCGGGGAGGCGGGCGATCCGGAGTCGGAGCTCGAGGCGATCGAGCGCGAGCTGCTGTCCCAGCCGGCCGGTCCGGAGCCGGAGATCGTGTACGCCGAGGGCCCGCCCCCGCCTCCGCCTGCGCCGGTCAAGCCGAGGTCGCTCAAGCACCTGCTGATCCCCGGCGAGACCCTCGACGACGTCGCCAAGCTGTATCAGGTCGAGGTCGGCGACCTCGCCAAGTGGAACGGGATCCGGGCCAGCGAGCCGATCCCGAAGAAGAAGAAGGACCTGCGGGTGATCACCACCCACACCCCCCCGCCGCGCGAGAAGCTCGAGCACGTCGTCAAGCGCGGCGACACCTGGGAGAAGATCGCCGGCGAGTTCGGGATCGACCTGGCCGAGCTGCGGCAGCAGAACCCGCGCCTCGGCGACAAGCTCGCGCCCAAGCCGAAGCAGAAGCTCAAGGTCGTCGGCTGGAAAGATCTCGACATCTCGCCCTCCGCCGCCCTCGGGACCAAGCTGGCGCAGATCCGCGTGCGCGCCGGCGGCCTCAGCATCGGCAAGCCCAACCGCGGCAAGCTGGTCCGCGGCGTCGAGCTGCCCGACCGTCCCGACCTCTACGTCAAGCGCAAGCCCGACGAGGCGTACGGCTCGACCCACACGATCATGCAGACGCTGGCGGCGATCACCCGCTTCCGTCACGAGAGCAGCTTCAAGGGTCAGGTCGTGATCGGCGGCATGAGCCGGGCCCGCGGCGGCCGGTTCCGGCCGCACAAGTCGCACCAGAGCGGCCGCGACGTCGACATCCGCCTGCCGCTGCTGCGCTCGGCCGAGGGCAAGAAGCACACGACCTCGGCCGACGTCGACTGGAAGGCGACCTGGCAATTGATGCGCGCCTTCCTCGACACCGGCGAGGTCGAGTACATCTTCCTCGAGTACTCCCTGCAGAAGCGGATCTACAAGGTCGCCCGCGAGTCGGGCGTGTCGCGCGAGCAGCTCGACGCGTGGCTCGAGTGGCCGGTGAAGATCAAGAGCCGCAGCAACAAGCGCGTCCTCATCCGCCACGTCGAGGGCCACCGCACGCACATGCACGTCCGCATCCGCTGCGGCGCGAACGAGAAGCACTGCTACTCCTCGCGCTGACGCCGGGCCTCTCGCGACTTCGTGAGCGCCCGACCGCGAGCCGCGCGACCTCGCAGGCCGCGCGAGCGCCCACGCTCGACCCGCGAGTCCCCGCACCTCCCTTCGCTCTCATGTCCCTCGCCACTCTGTGTCAGCGCTGCGCGCTGTGTTGCGACGGCAACCTGTTCGCCACAGTCCCGCTGCACGCCGGCGAGGTCGACGCGGTGCGGCGGCGCGGCCTCGTCGTCCTCGAGCGCGACGCGGGCGCGGCCCTGGCTCAGCCGTGCGCGGCCCTGCAGGCGCAGCGGTGCACGATCTACGACGACCGGCCCGGGCCCTGTCGCAGCTACGAGTGCATGCTGTACGCCGCGCTCGCGGCCGACGAGGTCGGGCTGGACGACGCGCTGGCGGTGGTCGCCGAGGCGCGGACGCGGCTGGGCGCGGTCGCGGCGGCGCTGCCCGGCGACGGGCCGCCGCTCGCGCGGGCGCGGGTCGCGGCGCGCGAGGGTCACCTGTCCCCGGAGACACACGCGCTCGTGGTCCGCGCGGGCGAGTTCCTCGAGCGACGTTTCCGCGGTCACACGCGCCGCTGAGGTTCGCGACGGGTCGCGCGAGAGTGCGCAAACCCACAGCGTGGCTCGTTGGCGGCGCTGATATGCTCCTGCGCCATGGACAGCGGCAAGCCCAAGCTGTGGAACTTCTCGGCCGGTCCGGCCATTCTCCCGCCGGTGGTGCTCGAGCGCGCGGCCGAGGCCGTGCACGAGCTGCGTCAGGACGGGCACGCCAGGGACGCCGCGGGCGTCGGCATGTCGATCCTCGAGATCTCGCACCGCAGCGCCCCGTACGAGGCGATCACGTTCGGCGCCGAGAAGTTGGTCCACGAGGTCCTCGGCGTCCCCGAGACGCACCAGGTGCTGTTCCTGCAGGGCGGCGCGAGCCTGCAGTTCGTGATGGTGCCGATGAACCTGCGCGAGGCCGACAAGTTCGCCGCGTACGTCGACACCGGCGTGTGGTCGGGCCGGGCGATCGCCGAGAGCGAGGGCCTCGGGGCCACGCACGTGCTCGCCAGCTCCAAGGCCACCAACTACGATCGGATCCCCGAGTTCCCGGCGGCCGACAGCTACGCCGGCGCCAGCTACCTCCACATCACCACCAACAACACGATCTACGGCACCGAGTACCCCGAGGTCCCCGAGGCTCAGGGCGGCGTGCCGCTGGTGATCGACTTCTCGAGCCACGCCGGCGCGCGGCCGATGGCGCTCGAGCGGGCCGCGCTCGGCTACGCCGGCGCGCAGAAGAACCTCGGCCCGTCGGGCGTCACGCTGGTCTACGTGCGCAAGGACCTGCTGGCCAAGAAGCCCGCGGCGCACGTCCCGGTGTACCTGCGCTACGCGACGCACGCGAAGGAGCCGAGCCTCTACAACACGCCCAACACCTTCGGCGTGCTGGTGCTGAAGCTCGTGCTCGAGTGGATGCGCGACGAGGGCGGCCTCGCGGCGATCGGCGCCCGCAACGAGCGCAAGGCCCAGCGGCTGTACGACGTGCTCGACAACAGCAAGGTGTTCCAGCCGCACGCCCAGCCGGGCAGCCGCTCGCTCATGAACGTGACGTGGACCTGCGGGCGCGCGCCCGAGGCCCAGCGCGAGGCGCTCGCCAAGAAGTTCCTCGCCGAGGCGCAGGCGCTCGGGTTCGACGGACTCAAGGGTCACCGCTCCGTCGGCGGCTTCCGCGCCTCGATCTACAACGCCTTCCCCGAGGCCGGCGTCGCCGCCCTGTGCGAGTTCATCGCCGAGTTCGAACGCCGCCTGTAGGCCGGGCCTCGCTCACGACCGTCGCCGCATGTCCGAAACCATGAAGGCCCCGGGCTGGGCCGCGATCGACGCCGCCTGCCAGCGGCTCTACGCGCGCCAGGTCCCGCACCAGTACACCAGCAAGACCGCCTACGAGCTCGAGTCGTCGAGCCCGTTGCCGGCGATCACAGTGTGGGAGGGCCAGCGCCCGGCCCACTGGCACTACGTCACCTACGGCCTCACCGAGCTGTTCGAAAAGACATCTCACGACCCGAACGTGTCCGGCTTCGGCTTCGAGCTGACGATGCGGGTGCCGCGGGGCGAGGGCGAGGAGCAGCCGCCCGCGTGGCCGCTGCGCACCCTGCAGAGCCTCGGCCGCTACGTCCTCGGCAGCCGCAAGGGCTTCGACACCGGCCACCGCGCCGACCTCGGCGGCCCGATCGCCACCGGCACCCCCACCGAGCTCACCGCCCTCGTGTGCGTCCCCGACCCCCTGCTCGGCAAGATCACCGGCCCCTACGGCTCGCTCCTGTTCCTGCAGGTCATCGGCGTCACCGCCGACGAGCTGGCGGCGATGGAGCGCCTCGACCACGAGGGCGTGGTCCACATGATGGGCGAGATCGACTTCCATGGCCTCACGGACCTGTCCCGAGGGTCATGGCTCAAGAACCCGCAGAAGGCCCCGGTGGTCCGCCGCTACCAGCTCGGCATCCTGCGGGATTGAGGCGACGCCGTCCGGGCCGGCGCGCGCCCACCCAGCCGGCCGCCCGCGTGACCGCGGCGGCCGGCGCCGAGCGGCGTTCGCAGAGAGCCGCCCGACCACCGCGCACGCGCGCCGGCGCGAGCGCCGACGGCCGGCCAACGGGCCCCAGGTTTCAAGCCTGTCACGAAGGCCATGTCCTCAAGGACATGGCCTTCATGCCATGTCCTTGGAGACATCCATTTGGACGGGGCCGCCGCGGGGCCGTCAGGTCGGTTCGGGCGGATGGACGCAGCGGGTGAACTCGCTGCAGCTCTCGGCGGCGCCGATGCACCGGCGCATCTGCGGCCGGTTCCAGTCGGTCAACGCGAACTCGCACAGGCGCCGGCACGTCCGCATGTAGCGCTCGAGCGCCTTGCCCTCCGGCGGGGCCATGCCCTTGGCCTCGGACTCGCACTGGAGCTCGCGGTCGCACGCCTGCCGGCACAGGGTGACCTCGTCGTCGGCCGGCTTCGGCACGCTGACCGGCGTGGTGTTCGCCGGGCCCGGGCCGATCGTGTCCGGCTGCGGGGTCGGGGTCGGCCGCGGGAAGTCGGCCGCCGCGACGCAGGTACCGTCTGTCTTTCGGGACATGCCCACAGGGCAAGGTTCCATCGCGCAGGTCTGGCCGTCCCACCGGCTGCCGGCCGGGCAGGCCGTCTGCTGGGCCGTCGCGGCCCCGGGCAGCACGCTCAGCTCGATGCGGATCAGCGCCCCGCAGCCCTCCGGCGGCTTCGCGTCGGCCGTGGTCGACGCGTCGCAGCTGGCGGGCTGACCGTCGGCCGACAGCGTCTCGCGCTCGGCCGTCGAGCCCGCGCCCGCGCCGACCTGGTTGAAGCCGGCGCCGACCTTGATCTCCCCCGCCCCGCCGGCGAAGAAGTGGAACGCCCCGACCTGCACGCCGGTGATGATGTGCGTGGCCGCGTCGCAGTCGCCGCTGAGCAAGTCGCGCCCCGGCAGGCCCTCCGGCGCCTCGAGCATGCCGACCAGCGCGATCTCGACGTCGAGCTCGCCCGCGCGGGCCAGCTTGCCCTCGAGCCGCGCCGCCCCGAGCGGCAGCTGGGCGTAGAGCTCGTCGGCGCTGCGGATCTTCACGCGATCGTTCTTGCGCGTGAGCCCGAGGTACGAGTACTCGCCCTGGACGTCGCACTGACGCAGGACGGCGATCTCGCAGCCGTCGACGCGCACCGCCACGAGCCCGCGGCGCAGGCGAGCCTCGAGCGAGGCCCGCTCGGCCGCCGCCCACTCGACCACCAGCGGATGCGACGCGGCGCCACCGACCACGCACTTGCCCTGCCCGGGGATCTCGAGCTCCGGCGGCTTCGCCAACCGCTCGGCAGGGCTGCGACAGGAGCCGAGCGCCAACACGACCGCGAACAGACCACCGACGCGAATCACCGCGCCAGCCTATCAGACTCGACGTCCACGAGCCCGAGCGGCGCAGCGACGCCGCGTGACCTTGCGCCGCGTCGTCCATCGCCGCCAGCCACCGTCACGGCCGCGCGGCCACGATCTGCGCCTGCAACTGCGCCCACACCTCCGGGCCGAACAACCGCGACAGCCACGCGTCCGCCTGCATGCGCTCGAGCATGAGGTACGGCGTCTCGCTGGTCGTCAGCATCACGTCGATCCACTGCCTCGCGGCCGCGCGATCCTCCATCACCGCCGCGAGGTCGAGCTGCTCGCTCAACAAACGCTCGTGCAGCTGCTCGCGCGCCGGGAACGGCCGGCTCTCCACCACGCGAGCGTACGCCGCGCCGAAGGCCTCCCGTGCGGCCGACAGCCGACCAGCCCGCAACCGCGCTGCCCCGCGCGCATAGTCGATCGTCACCAGCCGCTGCAGCTCCAGCGGATCGGCCGGTGCGGCGCGCGGATCGGTGGCCGCGAGGTCGTGGAGGACGACCTCGGCGTCCTCGGGACGCAGCCACAGCGAGACCGACGGATCGATCACGAGGTCGATGAACCGCGAGCCGAACGAGGCGCGAGCCGCCAACCACGCCGCCTCGTCGCCGCGCCGCAATCGCTGGTGCAGCGCGTTGTACACCGGGTCGCCCTCCGGGGTCGCCGCGAGGAGCGAGCGGATCTCCGCCGCCGCCGCATCGATCTCGCCGAGCCCGAGCAGCGCGTCGATCTGCCACACTTGCTGCGCGCTGCCCGGGGTGATCGTGGACGACGCCTGCACCACGGAGGCCAGCTCGCCCTCGGCCAGCAGCCACGCCGGCGTGTCCGCGGCCGAGTCCGCCGATTCGGCGGTGACGCCGGTGAGGCGGATCGATCGCACCCACACGTGCCCGACGAAGCCCGGATCGACGACGTCGGAGAGCACGCGCAGGGACAGCGGGCCGGGCGCGGGCGTCCGCGTCGAGTCGCTCCACGCGCTCACGAACCGATGGCGCTGCTCGCCTGCATCGATCTCGCAGATCGTGGTCGCCAGCCCCGGGAACATGGACATGCGCGCGCGGACCTTCGCCCCGTCCTGCACGACCACCCACGGATCCTGGCTCGCGTCGTGGCCGACGGCCACGCGCGTCACGGGCCGGTCGGTCTGGCCGAACCCGCCGATCGTCGCGAGCAACCACGGCGGCTGGTCACGCTCGGCGAGCACCACCGTCAGCGTGTTGCCCCACTCCATACGATCGACCTCGAGCTCGACCTCGAGCGACACCGGCCCGCCGCTCCACACCACCGGCAGCTCGGCCAGCACCGGCGACCGCGAGGCCCACACCGACAGCGCCTGCCTGGCCGGCGAGCGGCGCACCGCCACCGGATCGACGATCTGCCAGCGCGGGTCGAGCGGCCGCCCGAACTCGAGCGCGAGCTCGGGGCGCGGCGCGCTGGCCGAGGTCAGCGCCGCCAGCTCGGCCTCGACCTCCCCGCGCTCGCTCGCCTCGACCGCCGCCAGCCGCTGGCGCGTCAACGCCTCGGCCGCCGCGAACTCGCCGAGCCGCCGCCGCGCCGCCGCGGCCCCGGCCAGCGCCCGCGACGCGAGGTCGGGCCGGCCCGCCGCCGCCACGTAGCGCTCGGCCGCCAGGGCGTCCTCGCCGATCGCGGCGTACAGCTCGCCTGTCCTGTAGAGCATGTCTTTTTCGACATTACCCGAAATACCTGCGATATCGGACAGCTCGTCGGCGGTGCGACGGGGCAGGCCGATCGCCGCCAGCTGCTCGGCTTGGGTCCAGGCCTGGGCGATCGCCGGGTCGGCGATGCCCGGCGGGATCGGCCGCGGCTCGCGGTCGGTCGCCGGCAACGGCGGCAACGTCGAGGACCCGGCGCCGAGCACGAACAGGCGCGGGCTCGCCTCGTCGGTCGCGGCCAGGAGCTCGGCGCGGCCGTCGCGGTCGAGGTCCTCGAGCAACAGCGGCGTCAAGCCGCCGATCCGCTGCGGCCGGAGCGGCTGGTCGGGGCGCCGGCGCAGCAGCATGGTCTCGTGCGCGTCGACATCGATCACCGCCTCGTCCTGGCCGTCGCCGTCGAGGTCGCCGGTGAGCACGCGATTGAACCGCTGCCGCGCGCCGCTCCCGGACTTCGCGGGCACGTGGTCGAGGATCTCGAGCGAGCCCGAGCGCAGGCCGACCACGTAGATCCCCGCCGGTTCGCCGAGCGGCTTGTCGGCCGGGAAGCGGCCCGGCGCGATCTGGCCGTCGACCTTGGAGAACACCAGCAGATCGCCGCCCGCCGCCCGCATCGTCCGCACCGCCTGGTACGAGCCGAACGCGCGCCGCGCCACCAGGTCGAGCTCACCGGCGGCCGTCGGCTTGAACACGCGCAGGTCGTAGGCCTTCCACGGCCCGACCGCGGCCACGAGCTCCGGCCGCCCGTCGCCGTCGAGGTCGGCAGTGAGCACCGCCGAGACGTCCGAGCCGGCAGCGTCGGTCGGGGCGTGCGCCGAGCGTCGCGTCCACACGCCGCCCGCGTCTCGCTCGATGCGCCAGAACCGGCGCGCGTACGCCTCGGTGCCGAGGTACACCTCGCGCCGCCCGTCGCCGTCGAAGTCGAGCGTGTTCGCGTGCATCTGCACGCTGTCGGGCCAGACGTCGAGGACGCGCGGCAGGTCGCCGGCGACGTCGAGCATGCGCACCTCGGCGCTGCTCGGGTCCTGCGTCGGATAGCTGGCGAACAGCAGCGACTCGCCGTCGGCCGCCTCGACGCGCCGCGCCTCGCCGACCTCGATCGTACGGATCGGCGTCAGCGCGACGTCGGCGCGGAAGAGCCGCGCGGTGGGGCCCGAGCGCCACGACAGCACCTCCCGCGCGCCGTCGCCGTCGAGGTCGAGCGCCGCCAGCGTGCGCGGCAAGGCCAACGGCTCGGGCCCGAGGTGGTCCGGCGCGATCTCTGTCACATGGGACAGGTCCTCGAGGACATGTCCCCAATCATCCTCGCCGCCGCCCGCCGACACCGCCGCGGCCGCAGGGAGATCGCGGCGCGACAGCGCGGCCGCCAGTCGGACCGCGCGCAGCTCCGGTCGGGCCGCCTCCTGCGGCGCGACCCGCTCCAGCACCGCCAGCGCCGCGGCGGCCTCCGGCACCCTGCGCAGCGCGCTCAGCCCGTCGATGAGGCCGAGCAGGGCCGCCCGGGCGTCGGCCTCGGTGCGCGCGGTGATGTAAGCGCTGCCGTAGGCGTCGACCGCCTCGGCGTGGTCGGTCTGCGCCGCCCCCCACTCGAGGTAGGCGCGGGCGACCACCGCCAGCCCGCGGTTCTCGGGCAGCGCGACGAACGTGCGCAGCGATCGGCGCGCCTCGGTCGCGTCACCGCGGGCGCGCAGCTCCGCGATCTGCCCGCGCAGGGCCTCGAGTCGCCGTTGCCCGCGGCGCTCGCCGGCGTAGCGGCTCGCGGCGCCGTAGCCGAGGATCGCCGCGGTCACCAGCGCGACGGTGCCGACGATCGCCGCGACGAAGTGCAGCGCCCGGCGCCGTCGCTGCTGCCGCTCGGCCGCCGGGTCGCGCGCCAGCAGGTCGACCAGCTCGGCGAGCGCGGGGTAGCGCCCCTCCGGCTGCTTCGCCAGGCCGCGGCACACTGCGGCGTGCAACCACGCCGGCACCTCCGCGCGCGGCGGCGCGGCCGGCAAGCTCCGGCGCTCGACGTCGGCCGTCAGCGCCGCCACCGTCGCGCCGTCGAACGGTCGCTGGCCGTAGAGCGCCTCGTACAGCGCGACACAGAACGCGTACTGATCGCTGCTCGCGGTCGCCGACCCGCCGTGCAGCAGCTCCGGCGCCATGTACACCGGCGTGCCGATCAGCGCGCCCTCGCGGGCCAGCGTCGCCGTCGTCCCGGACGCCATGCTCGTCGACTCGCCGCTCCCGCCGCTCACCACGCCGCGGCGCGCCGCCAGACCGAAGTCGGCCACGCGCACGCGCCCGTCGTCACCCACCAGCACGTTGCCCGGCTTGAAGTCGCGGTGCACCAGCCCCTCGCGGTGGGCCGCCACCAGGCCCGCGCCGGCCTGGCGGAACACCGCGACCACCTCGCGCCACGATCGCGGCTCCTCGGCCAGCCAGCGCTGCAGGTCGACGCCGGCGACGTACTCCATCGCCACGAACACCGCGCCCTCGACCGTCCCGACCTCGTGGACCGCGACCACGTTCGGGTGGGCCAGCCGGGCCAGCGCCTGGGCCTCGCGCATCAACATCGATCGCCCGCTCGAGGTGTCCTGGGTCCGCGCCGCGTGCAACAGCTTGATCGCCACCTTGCGATCGAGCTCCTCGTCGTACGCCGCGAACACCACGCCCACCGCCCCACGGCCCAGCTCGCGGAAGATCAGGAAGCGACCGATCCGCCCGGCCTCTCGCACCGCTCGCAGCACAGGCAGCTCGTCGGCGACGAACAGCAGCCCGTCGCTCTCCTCGATCCCGCCGGCCCTCAGCGACGCGCTCGCCACCGCCGCCGCACTGTTCGCCGCGGCGCGTCGCCTCTCCGCCCCCGAGCTCTCCCCGAACTTCTCCGCCAAGCTGCCCGACGCGCGCGTCTCGAGCCGCTGTCCGCCGAATGACACCACCCCGGCGCTCGCCTGCGCGAGCCCATCAGGGACCTGCGACCTCTCCTCGGGGAACAGCGACGCGGTCGCAGCCCGCATCTCCTCGATCGCGGCCCGGCTCGACAAGCCCGACAACCGCTCATGACTCTCATCCATCGCCGCCGGCACGGTAGCACGCGCACGACCAGCTCCGCCCCGGCGCCCCGCCCGCGCTCGTCCCCTCCGCGCGTGAGCGTGCCGGCTGTCCTTCGGGTCAGGAGCTCGTCCGTGTCACTCTCGCCGGCCCTGCGAGCCGTGAGCGCCAGCGACCCCGCTCCACCGCGCTCACACGCCGCCTGAGTTGTCTACACCCGGGTCGAGCTCGACGTGTTCCCCGCTTCGGAGGACCGGCCTGCCTCTACTCCCTCGAGAACATCGTTAATCTGGCTCTTCAGTCAGCCAGCCCGCAAAAATGGCCGACCCGCTGTCAGAAACCCAATCACTCGCCCGCGCCCTGCCGGGCGACCGCTCACTTCAGCCGCCGGCCTCTCCAGCGATCCCTTCGAGGCCTGCTCGAACCAGCGCGGCAGGCCATCCCGCCGCGCCGGCATCCTCGCTCACACCGCGCTCAGATCCCGCACGACCACTTGGCGAGCGGCTCGGCGCCGTCGCCCTTGAGCTTGAAGATCCGGTCGCCGCCGCCGCCGTCGGTGAGGACCGCGTTGACCCACACTTCTTGCGAGCGGTCGCCGTCGAGGTCGATGAACGCGCGGACCGTGTAGGTCTCGGTGTCGTTGCGCGACTCGAGCAGCGGGAACCACTTGCCGGGGGCGTTGCCGCGCTGCATCAGCACGCCGCTGTACGACAGCTTCTCGCTGTCCTTGGGGTTGACCACGTAGACCGAGAACAGCTTGTCGACCTGGCCGTCGCCGTCGAGGTCGAACGTCACCGATTGATTGATCTGCAGCTCGGCGTCGGGCTTGATGAGCTCGGACAGCGCCTTCTTCTCGTCCTCGCTGGCGACGCGGCCCTTCTCGCTGTACGTCTCGGGGTCGGCGCGGTTGATCAGCTTGCCCATCGACTTGGGGAACACCGCGTAGTCGAACGTCTCGCCGGAGTCGACCGAGGGGATGCCGATGCTGGTCGGCTTGTCCTCGCCCGGCTGGCACATCGCGCTCTTCGGCGCGCCGGCCTTGTCGAGCTTCTCGACGCTGTTCGAGCGCAGGTACACGTCGTCGCCGGCCTTGACCAGGGCGAGGCAGTCCTTGCCGCCTTCGAGCTTCTTCTTGGCGCTGTCGTAGCAGCCGATCGGGATGAGCGCGCCGTCGACGGTGAAGAACACCGTGCTGGCCTCGGGCGGCACCGGCCCGCTGAGGTCGAGCGCCGTCACGGCCTTGTCGAGGCTGGTCGCGTCGTTGCGCTTGGTGTCGATGACCTCGGTCTTGGCGTCGGCCT
Source organism: Nannocystis punicea (assembly GCF_026965555.1). Taxonomy (GTDB): domain Bacteria; phylum Myxococcota_A; class Polyangia; order Nannocystales; family Nannocystaceae; genus Nannocystis; species Nannocystis punicea. The sequence continues at coordinate 11,675,410 of NZ_CP114040.1, forward strand.
TGGCGTCCTTGGCGTCGGCCTTGGCGCCCTTGGCGGGGTCGCTGGCGCCGCCGCAGGCGGCGAGGACGAGGGCGAGCGTGAGGGGGTAGACGGCCTGGCGTGCGATCATGGCGGGCGCACGATAGCAACAGGACTGTCCACCGCCAAGCCGCTGGCCTACCCTCCGGCGCGCATGTCCCGGCCGCACAACCCCGAACTCGTCATCGTCATCGGCGACAAGCGCAAGTCGTCGTGGAGCCTCCGACCGTGGCTCGCCCTGCGGGCCACGGGTTACCCCTTTCGCGAGCGCAAGATCCTCCTCGATCGCGACACCACGCGCGCCGAGCTCGAGGCCGCCTCGCCGACCGTCAGGGTGCCCGTGCTCCTCGACGGCGAGCTCGCGATCTGGGAGTCCCTGGCGATCTGCGAGACGCTCGCGGAGTGGTTCCCCGCCGCCGGGCTCTGGCCCGCGGACCCGGGCGTTCGCGCGCAGGCGCGCAGCGCGGCGACCGAGATGCACGGCGGCTTCGCCAACCTGCGGCGCGAGCTCCCGAGGGACCTGACGCTGCGCACGCGGGCCACGCCGTCGCCCGAGACGCAGCTCGAGATCGACCGGATCTGCGCGCTGTGGCGCGATTGTCGGGCCCGCTTCGGGGCCGGCGGCGACATGCTCTTTGGGACATGGTCGATCGTCGACTGCATGTACGCCCCGGTCGCGACCCGCTTCCGCAGCTACGGCGTCCCACTCGACCCCGTCTGCGCCGCCTACGTCGACGCGGTCCTCGCCACTCGGGATATGCGCGCGTGGACCGAGGAGGCCCAGCGCGAGGCCGCCGAGAGTCCTTGAGCTCCGACGGCCGCACGCCGCCCGCGACGGGCCGGCGCGCGCGGCTCAGCAAGCTCGACCGTGACGCCGCTCCTTGCACGCAGTGGCGACCGGGACCAAGACATGGCGCCGCACTGCGAGAGAGGTGCCATGCTCGACAAGCTCCGAGACCTGCGTCGCCACCTCGGCGACCGTTCCGATTGGCCTGATGAAGTCAACGTGCATCCGCTCGAGCGCGCCGCCTCGCTGGCCGGCGCCGTCGGCTGCTTCGCGCTGGCGGCCGTGCGCCGCACCTGGGGCAGCATCCCCGTGCTGGCCGTCGGCGGCGCGCTGCTGCACCGGGCGCTCACCGGTCACAGCCCGCTCTACGCCCGCCTGAAGGTCAGCACCGCCCACGGCGTGCGCGGCCCGAGTGCCAGCGTGCCCCACGGCCAGGGCGTCAAGCTGCTGCACACCATCACGGTGCGCCAGCCGCCCGAGCGCGTCTACCGGTTCTGGCGCGAGCTCGACAACCTGCCGCGCTTCATGCGTCACATCGAGTCGGTCACCGTGCTCGACGAACGCCGCTCGCGCTGGCGCGTCCGCGGGCCCGCCGACATCTCGGTGTCGTGGGACGCCGAGATCATCAACGACGTCCCGGGCGAGCTGATCGCCTGGCGCTCGCTCGAGGGCGCCGAGCTGCCGAACGCCGGCTCGGTCCGGTTCGAGCGCGGCGTCGGCGGCCACACCACCCGCATCACCGTCAACCTCGAGTACCACCCGCCGGTCGGCGTGATCGGCAACCTCATCGCCACGGTGCTCGGGGCCAACCCGCAGAAGCAGATCGAGTCCGACCTGCAGCGCTTCAAGGAGCTGCTCGAGACCAACGTGCCGCACGCCGACGCGCCCCAGCGCGGCCGCCTGCGCGACGTCAAGGACCTCGAGACCGCCCGCCAGGTGCTCCAGCTCGACGACCTCACCAAGAACTGATCGCCGACTGCTCCGACGCGCGGTCCCGTGCGCCGACGAGCGCATGGCCACCCGCGTCGAGTTCCATGGGCCCGTCGGGGCGCGAACGGTCACCCCCCGCGGCGCCCCGTCTCGCTTGTCCCGAGCCAGGCGGCGTGAAACCGTGGAGAGGATGATCGACCTCCTCCGCGCCGCTCACTGTACGGGCGTCACGGTCGTGCTGCTCACGGCCTGCGGTCCCACGCCCGCCGAACCATCCGACACCAGCGACACCGGCGACGAGGGGACCACGAGCACGGGTGACGCGATCACTACGACCACCGCGCCCGAGCCGACGACCGACGCGCCCGACACCACCGTCGCGCCGACGAGCACCGGTCCCGACGACCCGCCCACCGATTGTCTCGCGGGCGACGTCCTGATCGACGAGCACAACACCGAGGAGGCGATCGCCGCGCTGGCGGGCGTCGAGTGCATCACCGGCCTCCTGTCGCTCCTCAACGTCGACCGCCCCGACCTCGAGGGCCTCGAATCGCTGCGGCAGGTCGGGGGCGACCTCAACATCAGCCAGAGCACGTTCGTCTCGCTCGCCGGCCTCGAGAACCTCGAGCGCGTCGGTCACCTCGGCATCGTCCTCGACCCCTCTCTCTCGGACATCAGCGCGCTGGCCAACCTGCAGGAGATCACCGGCGGCGGCCTGAACCTGGACGCCGCCCCGGTCACCGGCTTGCCGTTTCACAACCTCACCCACGTCGCCGGGGCGGTCACCATCAGCAAGACCGCCCTCACGTCGCTCGCGGGCCTCGACGCCCTCGGGTCGATCGGCGGCCACTTCGCGGTCACGTTCAACGACGGGCTCACCAGCCTCGCGGGGCTCGAGAGCCTGACCTCCATCGGCCAGTTCGCGCTCGTCCGCCACAACCCGAAGCTGCTCGCTCTCTCGGGCCTCGCCGCCCTCACCGACATCGGCGAGAACCTCGAGATCGACGACAACGACGCGCTTCAGACCCTCGGCGACCTGCCGCTGTCCGCGATCGGCGGCGACCTGCGGATCACCGGCAACGACGCGCTCCAGACGATCGGCGCGCTGGCGCTGGGCACCGTCGGCGGCACCCTGGAGCTCGCCGACGACGACGCGCTGGCCGACCTCGCCGGGTTCGAGGCGCTCACGACCATCGGCGCACGGCTCGAGATCCGCGGCAACGACGGCCTGCTCACGGCCGCGGGCTTTCCGGCGCTCGAGTCGGTCGGCCTCCTCGCGGTCGAGCTCAACGGGGCCCTGACCGAGCTGGCCGGGTTCGACGCGCTGGTCGCCGTCGACACCCTGCAGATCTTGAACAACCACGCGCTGACGAAGGTCGCCGGCTTCGGCGCGTACACGTCGTCGAGCGCCGGCAGCGTCGAGATCGCCGACAACGACTCGCTGGCCACCCTGGCGGGCTTCGCCGCGCTGCAGCAGCTCCGGCGCTTCGACCTGGTGGGGAATCCTGCGCTCGCCTCGCTCGTCGGGCTCGGACAGCTCGACACGGTCGACGAGCAGCTCACTCTCTCGGGGCTCGCGATCACCGACCTCTCGGACCTCTCGTCGCTGCGGAGCGCCTCCCTCGAGATCAAGCACAACCTCGCGCTAGCGAGCCTCACCGGGCTCGAGGGCCTGGAGGCCGCGAAGTTCGTGAGCGTCGACCTCAACCCCGCGCTCACCTCGGTCGCCGCCATCCAGCTCGGCGCCGGCGGCTCGCTGGCGACCACGGAGTCGCTCAGCATCGTCGCCAACGGCGCGCTCACGACCTGCGACGCGGTGGCCTTGCCCGGGGCGATGACGGTGACGCCGAGCAGCCTCTGCATCTTCGCCAACAAGCCCGACGCCTGCGAGGACCTCGAGCAGGGCTGCATCATCGAGACGCCCTGACGTCAGGGCTTAATGGACATGCCCCATGGAGCATGTCCCTTGCGCCATCTCAATATTCGCGGCGGGCCCCGATCGCGCCGCCGATCCACCCGGGGATCAGGCAGGCGAACGGGCTCGCGAGCACGAGCCACGCCGGGTGCGGGATGACCCACAGGTTCATCGCGCTGGCGACCAGGAGCACGGCGCCGACGATCACGCCGAAGCGCTGCGGGCGGCGCCCGCCGGCCACCATGGCGGCCATTGCACCGCCGCAGAACGAGCCCGCGGCCCAGGCGATCGGCACGAACGCGAGGGCGAGGAACGGCGCGTTGTCGATGTAATCGCGGATGGCCTTCGGGTCATCCAATCTAAGATTCGCGGGGGGCGGATAAATGGAGTGGCCGATCAGCTCGACGGCCATGATCGCGAACATCGCGACCGCGACCCCGAGGACCACTGCGAACAAGTTGCGCATGGCCGGGAAGGTACTCCCCGGCGCCGGGTGCGGCAACCGAAGTCAGGCGGCGGCGGGGCCGGACATGCGCCCGAACACTCAGGCCGCGACTTCTTTGCCGTGGCACTTGCGGTACAGCTTGCCGGATCCGCAGGGGCACGGGTCGTTCTTGCCGACCTTCGGCAGCTTCTTCTCGGTCGCCGGCGGCGCCTCCGCTTCGGCCGGGGCCGCCGCCGGCTGCCCCGCACCGGGCGAGCCGCCGGGCTGAGCGACTCGCTCACGCACTGCGCGGGACGCCTCCTGGAGCTTGGACAGCTCGGCCCGGACCTGGGCCATCTGCCGCTGCGCCGAGGAGACCTTGTCCTGAGCCTGACGAGTGGCGCGGGTGACCGCCGTCTCGTACTCGGCGCCCTCCTCGGCCTGCCGCTTCTGGTCGGCGGTGAGCTTCATCGACATCACCTTGCCGAGCACGGTGTTCTCGATGCCCTCCCACATGTCCTTGAAGAGGTTGAAGCCGCGGATCTTGTACTCGTTCTTGGGGTTGCGGGTGGCGTAGCCGACGAGGCCGATGCCGGTGCGCAGGTGCTCGATGTTCTTGAGGTGGGCGATCCACTGCTCGTCGATCTCGCCGAGGTAGAACTGGCGGACGTAGAACAGGAACGTGTAGAGGTCGAACTCTTTCTCGGGGCGGGTGAGCAGCGCCTCGACCGAGCGCCACACGCGGTCGACCAGCTTGTCGACGCTGTCCTCGACCTGGCTGAGGTCGGTCTTGACCTTGAAGCGCTCGAGCAGGGCCTTCTCGAGGCCGGGCAGGTCCCACTCGTCGGGGTGGACGTCTTCGGGGCACAGCTCGAGCACCGTCTGCTCGACCAGCTTGAAGGCGAGGTCGTGGACGCGCTCGCGCTGCTGGATGAGCGAGCGGGCGACCACGTCGATCATGCGCGCGAGGATCTTGTCGCGGTCGTGCTTCACTTCCTCGAGGTTCACCATGGCGCCGTAGTGGCGGTAGATCTCGTGGATCAGCTTCTCGGGGGCGATGCCGCCGGGCGGCAGCGCGCCCGGCACGATCGGCTGGCCCTGGGCCTCGAACAGCGCCGCGGTGTGGTTGTTCAGGATCTGGGTGATGCGGGTGCGGACCGTCTCGGACAGCGAGGCGATCGTGTGCGGGCCCGACTTCTCGGGCGGCGGCGGCAGGCTCTTGGCCTGCTCCTTGCGCGCCTGCTCGTCGAGGATCTCCGGCTGGTAGCGGCCCTCGAGGATCTGCTTGCGCAGGGCGTAGATCGCCTTGCGCTGGTCGTTCATGACGTTGTCGTACTCGAACAGGTTCTTGCGGGTGTCGAAGTGCATCGCCTCGACGCGCGACTGGGCGTTGGCGATCGCCCGGTTGACCAGCGGCGCCTCGATCGGCACGTCCTCCTCCATGCCGAGGCGCTCCATCAGGCCGGTGATCCGGTCGGCGCCGAAGATCCGCATGAGGTCGTCCTCGAGGCTGAGGAAGAACCGCGAGCGGCCCGGGTCGCCCTGGCGGCCCGAGCGGCCGCGCAGCTGGTTGTCGATGCGGCGGCTCTCGTGGCGCTCGGTGCCGATGACGTAGAGGCCGCCGGCCGCGAGGACCTCCTTCTTCTCCTCGTCGCACTGGGCCTTGATCTGCTTGTAGAGCGACTCGTACTTCTCCGGCTCCTTGTCCGGGTCGAAGCGGGCGCGGGCCATCATCTCCGGGTTGCCGCCGAGGAGGATGTCGGTGCCGCGGCCGGCCATGTTGGTGGCGACGGTGACCGCGAACTTCCGGCCGGCCTGGGCGATGATGTACGCCTCGCGCTCGTGGTTCTTGGCGTTGAGGACCTCGTGCGGGATGCCGGCGCGCTCGAGCATCGCGTGGAGGACCTGCGACTTCTCGACGCTGGCGGTGCCGAGGAGGATCGGCTGGCCGCGCTTGTTGGCCTCGATGATCTCGTTGACGACCGCGCGGAACTTGCCGCGCTCGTTCTTGAAGACGAGGTCGTCCTCGTCCTTGCGCTGGATGGTGCGGTTGGGCGGGATGACGATGACGTCGAGGTTGTAGATCTTGTGGAACTCTTCGGCCTCGGTGTCGGCGGTGCCGGTCATGCCCGCCAACTTGTCGTACATGCGGAAGTAGTTCTGGTACGTGATCGTCGCCAGAGTCTGGCTCTCGGGCTGGATCTCCACGCCCTCCTTGGCCTCGACCGCCTGGTGCAGGCCGTCGCTCCACCGCCGGCCCTCCATCTTGCGGCCGCGGAACTCGTCGATGATGACGACCTGGCCCTTCTCGACGATGTAGTTGACGTCCTTCTTGTAGAGGACGTGGGCCCGCAGCGCCTGGAACACGTGGTGCAGCAGCTCGTTGTTCTCGGGCGAGTAGAGGTTCCTGCAGCCGAGCAGCCGCTCGATGCGGTCGACGCCGGCGTCGGTCAGCTGCACGCTGTGGGCCTTCTCGTCGACGGTGTAGTCGAGGTCGCGGCGCAGCGACGGGACGACCTTGTTGACGGTGATGTACGTCTCCGGCGGCTTGTCGCTCTCGCCGGAGATGATGAGCGGCGTGCGGGCCTCGTCGATCAGGATCGAGTCGACCTCGTCGACGATCGCGTAGTACAGGTCGCGCTGCACGTACTTCTCGATCGTCTCCTTCATGTTGTCGCGGAGATAATCGAAGCCGAACTCGTTGTTCGTGCCGTAGGTGATGTCCGCGCGGTAGTTCTTCTGCCGCTCGGTGTGATACATCCCGTTGACGATCACGCCGGTCGACATGCCGAGGAAGCCGTAGATCTGGCCCATCCACTCGGCGTCGCGGCTGGCGAGGTAGTCGTTGACGGTGATGAGGTGGGCGCCGCGGCCGACCAGCGCGTTGAGGTACAGCGCCGAGGTCGCGGTCAGCGTCTTGCCCTCGCCCGTCCGCATCTCGGTGATCCGGCCCTGGTGGAGGCCGATGCCGCCGATCATCTGCACGTCGTAGTGGCGCATGCCGAGCGTGCGCACCGAGGCCTCGCGCACCGCCGCGAACGCCTCGGGGATGAGGTCGTCGAGCGGCTTGCCGTTGGCGATCTGCTGCTTGAAATCGGCCGTGAGCGCCTTCAGCTCGGCGTCGCTGCGGGCCTGCATCTTGGGCTCCAGGCCGGCGATCGCGCTCACGAGCGGCTGCAGCTTCTTCATCTGCCGCTCGTGCTTGGTGCCGAAGATCTTCTTGATGAGTCCGTTGAACATGGCGGGCCGTGCGCGGGGCAAAGGGTACGGGCGAGGCGCGCCCGTGTCCACGCGCCATGATCGCAGAAGAAAGGCGATAACTGACACGCCCGCTGGTACTGTCGCCGCCGTGAAGGCCGCTCTCGTGCGTCCGCCCTCGTCTGGCCCCAGCGGCCGCGTCGTCGTCGTGGCCCCCTCCGGCCCCGTCCCGGAGGCGAGGCTCGTCGAGGGCCTCGCCGCCCTGCGCGACCTGCAGATCGGTGAGATCTCGCTCGCGGCCAATCTGGGCACCAAGACCGGCTATTTCGCCGGCGAGGACGCCGTGCGCCTGACCGCGCTGCAGGCGGCGCTCGACGACCCCGAGGTGACGGCGATCGTGTGCGCGCGCGGCGGCTACGGCCTGACCCGCCTGCTCCCCCACCTGCGCGCGGAGCGGTTCCAGGCCGCTCCGAAGCTGCTGGTCGGCTTCTCCGACGCGACGGCGCTGCTGTGCTGGGCCCTCGGCGCCGGGGTGTGCAGCCTGCACGGACCGGTGGTGACGCAGCTGTCCGCGCTGCCGCCGGCCGACGGCCTGCGCCTGGCGGCGCTGATGCGCGGCGAGCTCCCCGCCGCGCTGACCGGTGACGAGGCCGTCGGCGAGGCCCCCGTGGCCGGTCCGCTCGTGCCGGCCAACCTCGAGGTGCTGCGCTCGCTGGTCGGCACGCCCTGGTTGCCCGACCTGGCCGGGACGATCGTCGCGCTCGAGGAGATCGGCGAGCGGCCCTACCGCATCGACCGCGCGCTCACGCAGCTGATCACCAGCGGCGCCTTCGCAGGCGTGCGCGGGTTCGCGATCGGTCAGCTGTACGCCTGCGAGGAGCCCCCCGCCGGCAACCCCGACAGCCCGGGCCCGCGAGCGGTCGTGCGCGAGTGCCTGCGAGGGCTCGGCGTGCCGCTGGTGTTCGGCTTGCCCTTCGGACATCTCCCGCACGAGAACGCCGCCCTGCCCTGCGGCTCACGCGTCGAGCTCGACCCGCGAGCCGCGACGCTGTCGCTGCTCGAGCCGGTCGCCGTCCGCCCCGGCTGAGGCCGGCAGGGCGTGCGCCGCGAAATTTTCAATAGAACGGCGCACGGGCCCCGTGAGCCCGCGGTGCGCTTCGCCGGCCAGGACGACTCCACAGTCATCGAGAGCACCGTCATCGCTGACCTCACGGACATGTTTTTTAAGAGACATCGAGACGCCGCTGCGGACGCGACGAGAATCCGCTGCGAGCGCTCTGGCGCGACTTCCTCGAGATCGGGCTGAACCTCGCGAGTGAAAATCGAGAGCGTCGGCTGTTCCTGACTCCATGGACATGCCCTAAAAGACATGCCATCGTGACGCGGCGCGGGGGCTGGTGGTCGGCGTGACGAGTGCCGCGCCCACGTCAGCGCCCGAGCAGGTGGTCGAGCGCGGCCTGGGCCTCGGCGCGCGTGGCCGCGGCGGCGAGGGGGATCTCGAGCTCGCCGGTCGTCAGCGGCTCGAGCAGCGTCGGCGCCATCAACACCTCGTCGTCCTGAATCACCGCGAGCCGCTTGCCGCGCTCCTCGGTCGTGAGCGCGGCGAAGCGCTGGCTGTCCTCGGGCGACAGTCGCACGCGGATCCGCGGCCGGTCGTCGGGGCCGTCGATCAGGTCGGCGGCCGCCAGCTTGCGCAGCGAAAGGCCGTCGGCGCGCACGCAGTGCATGCGCCAGTAGGTCCGGCCCTCGCCGTCGTGCAGGCGCTCGTAGCCGAACGCCTGGCCGGCCGGCGGGGCCAGCTCGGGGTGCGTGCGGATGTAGTCCTCGAGGACATGTTTCTCGGGACCTGTCGCGAAGTTCTCTTGCACCGCGGGCCCGCCGGCGGCCCCCGCGACCTCGCCCGACTCGACCTCGAGGCCCGACTGCGGATCGGCACGAATGGCCTCGGCGACCCGCGCCAGCGCACCCTTCGAGTCGTCGACCGGCGTCAGCACGAGCGGCCGCTTCAGCTCGACCTCGGCCTTCGCTGGACCGCTGCAGCCGCTCGTGACGGCAGCAGGCGCGAGCGCGAGCGCGAGGACGAGCAGCGATCGGAGCATGCCCGCAAGATAGCGGGTCCCGGCCGGGCCGAGGCGGCGCAGGCCTGCAGGCGTGCTCTCTGGACGGCTGAAGCGAGCGAGCGCCGCGGCGGCGCGCGAAACGCCAGACCGGCACGAACTGCCGGGTGACTGCCGGCCTGCGGGCGAATCAGCGCCCATCCACGTCCACGAGACCGCGCCTGACGCGCGTCTCCGCTGGATTGCCCGCATGGCGCCGCGTCCTGCTCGCGGCTGCGCTCGCCGACAGGAGCTCTCGGCCGTCTCCTCGAAGGTCGCCAGGCGCGGGGTTCTCGGCCTCCGGCCTCCTGCTCGCGGCGACGCTCGCCGACAGGGACTCTCGACCACATCCTCGGAAGTCGCCACGGGGCTCGCGGCCTCCGGCGCCCTGCCGCGACTCGACGACTTCAAAACCTTCTCACGTGAACCCGAACGCCCCCGGCGTCCCGCGGCTGCTCGACGACCTCGACCTTTCGCGCGCCCCGAACCGCTCCAAAGCTGCGACCACGAGCGAGCCCAGGTGTCGCGGCATCGCCACGCGAAAATTGTTTGCGACATCCGCCGGGCGCCAGGGTCCCCCGATCGAAGCGGAGCAAGCGGCCCGGTCGCGAGCTCCGCGCGCCACCGTGAACGGACCTCCAGCATTTTTTGAAAAAGGATCGTCGATGCGACCGTCGCGCTCACTCCTCGCGCTCCCTGTTCTCCTCGGCCTCGCGTGCGGCGGCAACGTCGTCGGTACCGATCGCACCACGCTCGCCGTGATGCACGTGCCCGCGAGCGCCGGCGTCGCGGTCTCCGACGTCGAGCTCAAGATCGTCGAGATCCGCCGCGACGACGGGACGACGCACAAGAGCCTGAGCCTCGAGTTCGAGGCCGCGGGCGAGGCTTTGACAGCGTACCGGCCGGGCTTCAAGTACAGCTGCGTGGTCGGCGACGTGGTCCTCACCGAGGGCTTCGTCGCGTACGGCAACACGCCCGTCGACGGCAAGCTCCGGCCGGACATCGGGCTGTTCGAGCTCGACGACTATCTGCGCTCGACGGGGAGCGACGAGCCCTCCGCCTGCGAGTTCGACCTGCGGCTCGAGCAAAACGGACCGCCGGGGCCGCCGCAAGCGAGGAAGCAACAGCCGCTCGGGAAGCTGTGCTACCGCAAGGTCGACGGCCGACGAGAGCTCGCCGAGGGCGCCTGCCCTGGCGACGTCGTGCCGCGCGCGCCGAGGGCCGACAAGACGCTGACGGCGAAGATCGTGAGCGCGCGACCGACACGGGACACTGCGCCCGGAGCGAGCAGCCCGATCTTCGGCGCCCTGCTGACGCTCCACCGGCCGCTGCCCGACAGGAGCTCGTCGGTCACGATCGCGGCGACCTGCGACGGCGCCGCGGGCCAGGAGATCCTCGGCTCGGGTCACTTCGACGATGTGGAGCCCGGCGAGTCGATCTGGCACACCGGAGCCCTGTCCCCGAACGGCACGCCCAGGGGCGAGGCGAAGCAGTGCGAGCTGACGATTCGCGCAAAAGAGGGCGAGACGAGCACGGAGGTCGCCCGTCAGTGCTACCGCGACGGGACGCTCACGGACGGCGCGTGCGAGTGAGCTCTTGCTGAGCTCACTCTCGGCTTCGCCGCATCGATGAGGCGAAGCACGGACTTCGAAAGCCGCCCGCGGTACCGCGCGACGACTTCGACTCGCCATGCGCCGACGCTTCCTCTACTTCGGGGCCGGAGGTCCGCGAGCGTCGACTTCGACCCGCCGCGCCGACGCTTCCTCTAACTCGGAGCCGGAGGCCCGCGAGCGTCGACTTCGATCCGCCGCGCGGCAGCGCTTCCTCTACTTCGACGCCTCGGTTCCGCGAGCTTCGATCATCCGCGGCGAGGCGACCTCGACTGCGCGCGGTGAGCACAGCGAGCAATCGCTCCTGTCCCCGTGCCCGGCGCTCCACGAACGCACCGCCGGGCCGCACGAACGGGGCCGCAATCGGCCCTGTCGGTCACGGCCCGGGGAGGAGACCGGCGCCGCGCAGCAGGCGAGCCACTGCGATCAGCGGCAGGCCGATGATGCCGGTGAAGTCGGCGCCGTCGATGCGTTCGAACAGCTTGATGCCGGCGTCCTCGATGCGGAAGCTGCCGGCGCAGTCGAGCGGCTGGTGGCGGCGGACGTAGGCGGCGGCCTCGTCCTCGCCGTACGCGCGCATGGTCAGGGTCTGGACGTCGACGGCGGTGCCGGTGTCGCCGCCGACGGTGTCGAGCAGGACCACGCCGGTGACCAGCTGAAACGTGGCGCCGGACAGGCGCATGAGCTGGGCGAGCGCCTGGTCTTCGGTACCTGGCTTATGGAGCAGGTCCGGGCCGGGCCCGACCGCGACCTGGTCGGCCCCGAGGATCCACGTCCCCGGATGCGCTGCGCGCAGACTCTCTGCCTTCCCCAGGGCGAGCCGGAGGGCGAACTCCTGGGCGCCAAGTTCGCCGAAGCGCGCGTCTTCGGCCCGCTCGTCGAACGCCGGCGCCGCCGCCAGGAACGGCACCTCGAGGCGGGTGAGTAACTCGCGCCGATAGCGCGAGGTCGAAGCTAGGACCAGGTCTCGCATCGATTTCGGGAATCTCTCATGGCTTGAGAGGCGGAGTCGGCGCGATCCAGTTGACCAAAGGTGATGATTTCTTCATGATCGAACCCGGAGATCCATTGTGCCCGACAGGCCCTCGGAATGGACGTTTCTGACCAATCACGCGCACGTGCTCTTCTGCGTCGCGTCGGATCCGGAGATCCGTCTGCGCGACGTGGCGGAGGCGGTCGGCATCACCGAACGAGCGGTGCAGCGGATCGTCACCGAGCTGGAAGAGTCGGGTTACATCACCCGCCAGCGAAGCGGACGTCGCAACTTGTACGTCGTACACAAGAACCTGCCGCTGCGCCACCGGATCGAAGCGCACCGTCAGGTCAGTGACCTGATCGGGCTCATCGTCCCGGAGGTCACTTCCGCTTCTTCTTCACCGTCTTCTTCGCAGGCTTCTTCTTGACCGGCTTGACCGGGGCGAAGGCCTCGGGGAAGCGACCGGCGTAGGCGGTGCGGACGGTGGCCAGCAGCGCCGCCGCCTGGTCGCAGGCCGGGTTGGCGGGCGCACCTGCGGGCACGGCCGGCGGCTGGGCCGCCTTGAGCGCCGGGATGTAGTCGGCGAGCGGCTCGGCCTGGATCGCCTGCAGGGCCGGCAACGCGGCGGCACACGGGTCGGGCGCCTCGGCGTACTGCTCGAGGTCGCGGCGGCGGTTGAGCACGAGGTCGACCTGGGCCGCGGCGTCGGCCGGGAGGGCGTCGCGGATCTGTCGCCGCTGCGCCCAGGTGGCCCACGGCTTGGCGTCGTTGATGTAGTGGACGAGGATCGGCACGCCCGCGGCGCCGAGGTCGATCGCCAGCGCGATCGCGGCGTCAGTGTACGGCCGCTTGCGCAGCAGGGCGTCGACCTCGTCGATGAAGCCGAGGTCGCGCTCGAGGTCGGGCGACTTCTTCAGCACCTCGCCGTAGCGCCGCACCGCCGACTCGTGCATCGTCGCCCGCTTGGCCAGCTGCCGGGCGTCCCGCCACACCAGCTGCGAGTGGCCCGGGTGGCGCTCGAGCAGGGCGTCGATCTGGGTCTGCGCCTCGTCGAGCTTGCCCTGCTTGATCAGGTCGTCGATGGCCGCGAGCTCGAGCTCGCTGGGACCTGATGTTTGGGACATGGCTGAAGGGCCAGGCCCGCCGGTGGCCCCGGCGGTCTCGCCGGCCTTGCTCGGCGCGGCCTCGGCGGGGCTCTCGGCCGCCGGCGGAGCGCCACCCGCGGGCGCGGGCGGGCCGGTGAAGAGCAGCCAGTAGATGAGCCCGGCCGAGGCGAGGGCGAGCACGACGCAGCCGGCGATCAGCGCCTTGAACCACGTGCGGCGCGACCAGCGGTCGGTCTGCAGCACCGACTCGACGAAGTCGATCTGGCGCGGGCGCAGGGCCTCGGGCAGCGGGCGGCTGGCGGTGTCCGTGGTGGCTGCGCCGCCGATGTCGAGCAGCGGGTCCGAGGTGTCGCCGCGGCTCTTGTGCGACATGTTGCTGCGGTAGCGCTCGAGCGCCGCGCGGACGGTGCGGGCGTCGGGGAACCGCTGCTCGCGCTGCTTGGACAGCAGGCGGTAGACGATCGCGGCCAGCTCCTGCGGCACGTTGTCGGGCAGCTGCGGCGTCTCGGTGCTGACCTGCATGCGGATCAGCGCGATCGCGTCCTCGTGGTTGAACGGCAGCCGCCCGGTCAGCATCTGGAACATCAGGATGCCGACGGCGTAGAGGTCGGCCCGCGGGTCGATCTCCATGCCGAGCGCCTGCTCCGGGCTCATGTACTGAGGTGTCCCGAAGACCATGCCGGCGCGCGTGAGCGGGTCACCGGCGTCGCTGCCGACCAGCTTGGCGATGCCGAAGTCGACCAGCTTGAGCAATTGATTGCCGTGCTGGTCGCGGGTGAGGAACACGTTCTGCGGCTTGAGGTCGCGGTGGATCACGCCCTGGCCGTGGGCGTGCTCGAGGCCTCGCAAGATCTGGATCGACCACTCCACCACCCGCTTCGGCGCCGTCGGCTCGGTCAGCAGGTCGGCCAGCTCGACGCCCTCGAGCAGCTGCATCACCAGGTAGCGCATGCCGTCCTCGGTGGTGCCGTAGGCCGACACGTGGATGCAGTTGGGGTGGTCGAGGCGGGCCGCGCTCTGGGCCTCGCGGTCGAACCGCCGCACCAGCTCGGGGTCGCGGTTGAAGTCCGGGTGCAGGACCTTGATCGCGACGTCCCGCATCATGATGACGTGGCGGCCGCGGAACACCGCGCCCATGCCACCCTCGCCGATGAGCTGGTCCAGCCGGTAGGTGCCGTCCAGGACGGTGCCGACCAGCGACGCGAGGTCGCGAGAGGTGCCAGCCGCGGCAGTCATGTCTGCGCCTGGTCTCGCTCGTCGCCGCGTAGTCTAAGGGTGGGGGTCATGAGGTAGCCTCGAGGGCTCGAGGCAACACGGACATTAATGCAGGCCCGGAGGGCCGGGAAGCGGAAATCAGGCCGGGCGCTCGTGGGGCAGAACACTGTGCCGGCGTCAGCGCAGGGGCTTGGTCCGCACGGTGTCCTGGTCGGGGGAGACGGTCTGCGCGTCGGCCTCGTCGGGGGTCTCGATGAAGCTCGTGCCGCGGTCGCGCTCGATGCGGCTGAGGGCCTCCTGAGCCCACTGCGCGAGGCTGAGCTCATTGGTCGAGTGGAAGTCGGCCAGCATCTCTTCGAGCTCGCGGCGCGCTCTCGGGCTCTGCCCGAGCATGTGCGCGACTTCGGCGTCGAGCAGGCGCAGCTGATGGTGGGCGAACTGCTCGTTCTGGATGGTCTGGATCCCTCGGCGCGCCTCGGCGAGCATCGCGGCGCCCTCTTCCACCTCTCCCATGCGGGCGAGCGTGTAGCCGAGGAAGCCGCGGTTGAGGTGGAGGTGGTAGGCAAAGCCGTGCAGGCCGGCGAAGCGCAGGGCCTCGCGGAAGCTCTCGGACGCGCCCTCGAAGTCGCCGCCGCGGAGGAGCAGGTCCCCGAGGTTGTGGAGCGGGTTGATGAGCATGCGCGTGACCCCTGCAGCGCGCAATTGCTCCAGCGCGGCCCGCGTCTCCGGAATCGCTCTTTCGGGTTCGTTGCCGAGCACCGCGAGGTAGGCGATGCCGGAGATATAGGCCTGGCGTTGCAGCACCGACACACGGGCCGCGAGCGGCTTGGCCTGGTCGTGCAGGCGGCGCGCTTCGGCCAGCTGTCCGGCGAGCGAGAGGCAGCGCAGGCGGGTGCCGACGACGTGGCAGACGTAGTGATCCTGCGCGTCGGGGAGGTCGAGGATCTCCATCGCCTCCTTCGAGCAGCGGACCGCGCCGTCGATCTCGCCGGCGCCGAGCAAGATCTCGGCGCGGCGGTTGGCGATCCGCAGCTCGAGGATCCGGTCGCGCGCCTGCTTGGCCGCGGCCGCGGCGTTCTGCAGGCGGCCGAGCGCCATCTCGGCGTCGGAGCCCCCGTCGAGGGTGTAGCGGTCGACGAGGCCGAGCCAGAAGACCGCCTGGGCCCGGTGGTCGCCGAGCAACTCGGCGACGAGGATGCCGCCCTCGTGCTGCGCGGCCTCGCGGCGCGGGTCGTTGAGCGCGCCCGGGGCCCGCTCGACCAGGTTGAGCTGGGCCCGCAGCAGGCGCGGCAGGCCCTGGACGCGGCCGAACTTGCGGAGGCGGACGATCACCCGCTCGAGCACCTGGGCGGCGAGCGCCGGCTGACCGGCGGCGAACAGGTCCTCGGCGGCCTTCTCGAGCTCGCTGAGGTACTCGAGGCCGTCGGCGGCGGCGTCGAGCAGGCGGGCGCGCAGGAACACGAACTGCGGGTCGACCGTGGCCTGCTCGGCGATCCGCTCGGCCAGCTCGAGGCGCGTCTCGGACAGCGAGTCCTCGTAGCGGATCCGGACCGCCTCGCGCACGCTCGCGTGGGCCAGCACGACCTGCGAGGCGCCGGTGATGGCGCTGCGGAGGATGAGGCCCTCGCCCTCGAGCCGCTCGAGCGTGCGGCGGAAGCGTTCGCGTCGCAAGTCGGTGAGATGCGCCAGGCGCTCCTCGTCGATCGGGGCCTCGATCAGGTAGAGGATGCTGGCGACCTCCCAGGCCGACACGCCGAGCGCGTCGAGGCGGGCCTCGCTGCGCTGGGCCAGGGTCTTGTGCAGCTGCTCGGCCGCGGCCGAGGCGGAGCGCAGGACCCAGGTGTCGTTGTCGCGGACGAGGATCGACTCCTCGATCAGGACGCGCAGGGTCTCGCGGAAGCTCAGCGGGTGGCCGCCGGTGAGCTTGTCGAGCATGGTGACGAGCTCGCGCAGCGCCGGCGCGTCGCCGAGGATGCCCTTGAGGACATCCAGCATCTCCTTCTGCGTGAACGGGCGCAGGTTCCACAGCTCGACCAGCTGCTCGCGGCTCAGCGCGACCAGCTGCGGGCGGAACTTGGGGTGCGGCTCGGTGGTGATGCAGAGCAGCGCGCGGGCCTCGTTGTGGTCGATCGCGCGGGTGAGCTGCTCGACCAGGGCGCGGGTCGTCTCTGTCCCTCGGGCCAGGTCGCTGAGGTAGAGCACGTAGGGGTGCTCGGAGGCGCAGCGGACCAGGAACTCGGTCAGCTGGGCCGCGGCCGCCGACTCGTGGCTGCGGTCGCGGGCGGCGCGGATCAGGTCGGGGTACTTGCGGACGGCCTCGCTGCGCTCGCCGAGCGCGGTGGCCAGCTGCAGCACGACCGGGGCGAACGGGCCGAGGCCCTCGCCGTCGCCGGTCCAGCACGAGCCCTCGACGAACAGGCCGTCGCCGAGCTGGATCTCCCGCCGCAGCTCGTTGAGCAGGCGGGTCTTGCCCATGCCCTCCGGGGCCTCGACGATCACCGTGCGGATCACCCGGCTGCCGCGGTTGCGCGCGGTGTCGGGGCGCAGCACGTCGTGGGCGCGCAGGAGCAGGATGTCGAGGTAGTCGGCGCGGTCGACGAACGGCAGCAGCTCGACGAGGACGCGGGCGAACTCGCGGCGGTCCTGGGCCGACTTCTGGCGGTCGCGGATGTGGCTCGACTCGCGCCGCAGCAGCTCGAGCACGATGCTGCGGGCGCTCTGCGGCCGCAGCTCCGGGTCGGGCGAGAGCATGCGGCCGACCAGCTCGGCGACCACCGGGCCGCACTGCTGCAGCAGCGCGCCGGCCAGCTCGGGGCGCCAGTCGATGGCGTTGCGCAGCGCCTCCTTGAAGGTGCGCGAGGGGAACGGGCGCACGCCGCGGACCGCGGTGTAGATCGTCGCGGCCAGCGAGTAGATGTCGGCGCGGCTGTCGATGACCTCGCCGCGGACCTTCTCGGGCGCGCTGAAGCCGGGCGTGCCGCGGACCTTGATCAGCTCCTCGTTGTCGTCGAGCTGGTCGAGCGCGACGTCCTTGAGCTTGCGGTGGTGACGGAACAGGCGCGCGAGGCCGAAGTCGATCAGCTTGGCCTGCGGCTGGCCGCCGTCGACGTCGGGCTGGCAGACGATGACGTTGCTCGGCTTGATGTCGCCGTGGACGAAGCCGACAGCGTGGATGTAGTCGAGCGCGCGCGCCAGCTGGACGAACAGCTCGACGATCGTCTCGCGCGGGGCGGTGCGCAGGCACTCCTGCAGCGACACGCCGGCCAGCAGCTCCTGCGTGAAGTACACGCCGCCGTCCTCGCAGCGGCCGAAGTCGTACACCGCCGCGAGGTTGGGGTGATGGAGCTGGGTCAGCAGGCGGAACTCGGCCTTGAACTCGGCGATGTCGTCGCTGACCGCGCCCTGGGTGGCGCCGAAGCTGCGGGTGATCGGGGCGCGCCGGGCCCCCTCGGCCAGGCGCGCGCTCGAGCTCGCGGCGGCCGCGGTCGGCTGGACGGTGCTGGCCGGCGCGGCCTCGCTGGAGCGCGAGCCGGGCGCGTCGAGGTTGGCGTCGCGGCGGATCAGCTTGAGCGCCACCGGGCGCTCCTCCAGCTCGTCGTAGGCCTCGTAGACGGCGCCGAAACCGCCGCGCCCCAGCAATCCACGGACCTGATAGCGCCCCGCGATCTTGTCGGGCATCGGCGGCTCCGCCCCGTCCGTGGGCTTCGATGGCTGCGCGTCGGGCTGGTTCATGGCGCGAGGTGGACGGGGCGGCGAGCGAGACGGCGCTCGCGGTGCGCGGACGAAGGGTCCTGCCGTCGGCCCGGAACCGGCCGAACGCGAGGGACGAGTATTCCACAGCAACGTCCCAGTGACGTATCAAATTGAAATATTCGCAGGCCGGCGGGTTTTTGGGGCAACGTCGCTCAAGCCCGGCGGGGACCCCACGGTGGCACTTCGCCCGCGCGAATTGCGCTGAACGAGGCCCGCCCGATCGCGGCCTGACCGGTGTCGATACAGCGTTCGTACGCGGCGGCCTCGATGCACAGGCGCTCCGCTTCGGCCTGACCTGTGGCCGCCAACAGGCCACGCTTGTACACCGCGACAGCGGTCGGGGAGCGTCGTCGCAGGAGTTCGGCGAAGGTGCGCACGCGGGCGAGACCTGCGTCGATGTCCGGGACGACTTCGTGGCACAGACCGATCCGCAGCGCCTCGTCGGCGCTGATCTCCTCACCCGTGCAGCCGAGCCGGAGCGCGTGCGCCGGGCCCACCGCCAGCGCCAGCTCCGCCGTACCGCGCGCGCCGGGGATGATGCCGAGGCCCGTCTCCGGCAGGCCGAAGCGGCCCGTCGGCGTCGACAGGCAATAGTCGGCGGTGAGCAAGAATTCGAGGCCCCAGCCGAGCGTGACGCCGTGGCTCAGGGCGACGGTGAAGAGCGGGACGTGCCGCAGGCGCTGGAGGATCGAGCGCTGGCGGCGGACGTGGGCCTTGACGCGCTCGTCGGCCCAGCCGACGCGTTCGGTGACGTCGGCGCCGGAGACGAAGATCGGCGTGCCCGACTTGCTGGTGCGCCGACTGGTGGTGCACAGGCAGGCGACCTCGCCGTGCTCGAGCAGCTCGCACAGCGCCTCGAAGGCGTCGAGCGTGACGCTGCCGACCTCGTTGGCCTTGCCGTGGTCGAGGGTCAGCGTCAGGAGCCGGAGCTCGGGGTCGTAGTTCGGATGCAGGGCGTCGATGCGCTCGAACATGTGTGCGCGGGACCATACGAGGGCCGCCGGGCGAGTGCCAGCGGGTAATGGGACCCACCTCGGCTCACGGTAGCCGCGCGAGATCGGCGGGCCGGTCGAGGTTGTCGAGCACGGCGGGATCGTCGACCTCGAGCACGCGCCGCAGACCGCTGACCGAGGGACGTCCCAGCAGGTCGCGCGGGCTCTCGTCGGGCCCGAGCGCCAGCAGCTCCGGCAGCAACATCGCCGGCCAGACGAGCGGGTGGCCGCGCCGACCGGCGTACGCGGGCTGCCAGACGTGCGTGGGCGCCGCGCGGAAGGCCGCAGCCAGCGCCGCCACTGTCTCGGGCCGGACGTGCGGGCGGTCGACCGTCAGCACCAGCGCGGCGCAGCCGGGGGCCAGCATGTCGAGCTCGAGCAGGCCGCGGCGCAGGCTGTCCATCTGTCCCTTCGGCCATGTCGGATTGGTCACCTTGATCGCCGGCCCGAGGTCCTCGGCGGGGATGACGACCGCGCCCTCGACGACGACGATCGGGCTGACCGCCGCGGCCTCGGCCTGGGCGACGACGTGGCGCACGAAGGTCAGGCCGCGCCACTCGATCAGCGCCTTGGGCCGACCCATGCGCTCGCCGGCGCCGGCGGCGAGGACGACGGCGCCGAGGGCGGTCACGCGGGGCCTCCGGCGCGGGCGAGGCGGGCGGACTGCGGCGACGCGGACGCGTCGAAGTCGCGCAGCGAGGCACGAGGCGGCGATGCGGACGAGGCGAGTCGCGGAGCCTCGCCTCCGCGCGTCGGCGTCAAAGAGGCGACGTCACTCTGCGACGTCGACGGATTGCGCCCGCGTCCTGAGGCGTGGTCTTCGCGCGCCGGCGTCAAAGAGGCGAGGTAGTGAGCGGAGGCGCGTCTTGCACGACTCTGCGACGTCGACGAAGCGCGAGCGTGTCGTGAGGCGTGGCCTTCGCACGGCGTGGAAGAGGTGAGGTCGCGAGCGGGACGCCGCTCCAAGGACGACCTCGCGCCGCGACTCGTCGAGGCGAGCCATGCGGCTGTATCTTCCGACACGTCGGAAAGAGCCTGTCCGATCCGACAGGCGCTTTCGAGCAGGTGGGCGGCTGGGTTCGGTCTGTCCGTAAGAACCTGTCCGTTCAGGCAGGCGGCAGCGCGGGCGAGGTCTCGCGCGCCGACGGCTTGTTCGACAGCGGCTTGTCGTTCGGGCGGGCGGCCTCGGCCTTGCTGCCGAACAGCTCGCCGAGCTGGGCGGCGTCGGCCGGCGACGGCACCAGGACCGCCTTGGGCACGCCGACGGCCAGGCTGCCGAGGTTGGGGTCGAGCTTGACCCCGACGCCCACGGTCCCGCCGATGCGGGTGAAAGCGGCCGCGCCGGCCTCGATCTTCTTGAGCCGGGCCTTGTCGGCCCGCGCGTCGGCGTCGCTCAGGACCGACAGCCGCAGCAGCGCGGTCGGGTCGAGGCTGACGCAGAAGTGGCAGCCCTGGCTGGCGGCCCGGGCCAGGCGCAGGCCGGCGTCGCCGCCGAGGCTCGTCTTGCGGCCCTTGAGCTCCGCGGCGACGTCGCCGGCGAGCTTGCTCGCGCCGGCGCCGACGGTGAACACCGCGAGGTTGCCGGACACGAAGGTGACCGCCTCGAGCTTCTTCTTGGCGACCAGGAACGGCTCGAGGTCGGCTGCCTCCTTGGCCATGTTCTTCGGGACAGGGATCGTCAGGAGGTCGGCCTTGAGCGGGCCGGCCTTGGCGCCGTCGGTCTTGAGGGTGAAGTTGATCTTGGCCGCCTTGTCCTCGCCGGTCAGGCTGTCGAACGCGGCGAAGCCCTTGGCCAGCGCCTGCTCGACGCCGCGGACGGCCGCCCGCGCGCCGGCCTCGTCCTTGACGTTGGCGGCCAGCACCGCGGTGGCCTCGCCCTTCGGCGAGAGGTAGAGGGCGAACACGACGTCGCTCTGGAGCTGGTCGAGGACGGCGTGGGCGGCCGCGACCGCGTCCTTGGCGACGACGTCGAACGGGGCGGGGATCTGGCTCAGCGAGACGCCCTTGTCGAGGGCGCCGTGCAGCGCCTCGGGGGTGCCCCACGGCATCGCCACGACCAGCGCGGGGCTGGCCGGAAGGACAGCTTCGAGCGGGGTCGGGGCGGTCCGCGCCGGGCCCAGCGGCGACAGGCCGAGGCGCGAGAACGGGGCCTCGGCCGACAGCTGCAGCACGAGGTCGCGGTCGGTGCCGGCGTCGAGCTCGAGCGCGCCGGCGGTGGCCTCCCGCAGGACCGCGAGGACCTGTCGACGCAGCCCGGCCGGCAGCCCGCTCAGGGCGCTGGTCTCGAGCATGCCGGGCGGCAAGTCGGTGCCGCGCAGGCGCAGCCGCCGGCCCTGCCCCGCCTCCGCGGCGAGCCCGGCGGCGCGCTCGAGGTCGGCGTTGCTGAGCGCGAACTCGAGGGCCTTCGGCTGCTCGCGCAGGAGCACCCGCAGCTCGCCCTGGACCAGCTCCCACAGGCCGTTGCCGAGCGGCTGCGGCCGCTGGGCCGAGGGCATGCCGTCCATGATGCCCTTGGCGCTGACGGCCGCGAGCGTGCCGGCCAGCTTGAGGTCGTTGCTCGGATCCTGGGCGTGGAAGGTGGCGTCGACGGCGAACGGGCCGGCCAGATCGAGGCTGGCCCAAAGGCCAGGTCCGAAGCCCATCTGCAGCAGCATCGCCTGGATCTGCGCGGCCGGATCGATCGGCGTCTTGGGGGTCCAGGCGGTGGTGGTCTGCTTGACCAGAGTCATCAGATCGCCGGCGCCGTGCAGACTGGCCCGCAGCTTCAGCGGCTTGCCCGCCGGAGGCTTGCGCGCCGGCCGCCCCCCGGGCCCCTCCCCGGGAGCGCCAGCGCCGCCGGCGGTGTCCGACTGCGGTTCTTCGACCACAACGACGTTGGGCGGCGGAGTCTTCTTGGCGCAGCCGAGAGTGGCAGGAGCGACGACCATGGCGGTCGTCACGAGCGCGACGCGGGCGGTGAACATCGCGGCGGAGTGTATCAGCGGTCGTCGCGCGCGTCGCCTTCGCGGTCGGAGGCGACGGTCGAGGCCGGTCCACCGAGCCGGGCGATCGCCTGCGGAACAACGTTCATGGCCGCGCCAGAGCCGCCGTGGCGGTCCGCGAGCAGCTCGGCGACGATGCTGATGGCAATCTCCGCCGGGGTCCGCCCGCCCAGCGCAATTCCCACCGGGGCCCGCACGCGCGAGAGGTCGGGTGCGGAGCGGCCGAGCTCCTGCTCGCGGCGCAGGACGCGAGCGACGATCGCGTGGACCTTGCGGACGCTGCCGATCATGCCGAGGTAGCGGTGGGGGCGGCGGACCAGATGCGCGAGGGCCCGCTCGTCGCGGGCGTGGTCGCGGGTGAGGATGACGACGTAGTCGCGCTCGCCGAGGTCGGGCACCGCGAGGTCGAGCTCGTCGACGTCGCGGGCGTGCCGCTCGGCGCCGGCGAACGCAGGGTGCTCCAGCAGGTCCTCGCGGTCGTCGACGACGACGACGCGAAAGCCGACCCCGGCCGCCACCGGGGCCACGGCCTGGGCGACGTGCCCGGCGCCGACGAGGACGAGCCGCGCTTCAGGGGCGAGATACTCCACGAACACCTCCATGGCGCCGCCGCAACACATGCCGAGGTCGCGGACGAGGTGCGCCTTGACGACCCGCGGGCTGCCGTCGCGCAGACAGGCGCGGCAGGCGTCGAGCACCTGCTCCTCGATCGCCCCGCCGCCGACCGTGCCGACCTGGACCCCGTCCTCACGCAGCAGCAGGCGGGCCCCCACGACCTGGGGCGCCGAACCCGAGCGGCCGATCACCGTCGCCAGAGCCGCGGACCCGCCCGTCCTCCCGGACAGGACGTCGACGACGGCACGAGCGACCGGGAGCACCGCCGCGAAGTGTAGCCCGGGGCTTGTTCGAGGCGCCGGGCAATTTTACAAGGTGGGCCGGACGAGAGATGCGCAGGGTCGCAGCGGTCGCGCTGGTGTTCGGAGCGTGCGGTGAGCCGGAGTCGGCGCCGCGGGCGGAGCCACCTCCGGTGCGTCCGACGGTCGCCGCGGCCCCGGCGTCGATGACCCCGGACGAGCTGGCCGAGACCCGGCGCAAGGCCGGCTTCCAGGACGGCGCGACGCTCGAGGCGGAGCGCGCCGAGGCCCGCGAGCGGGTCGCCCGGAGCTACGTGCGGGCCCACCTGGCTGCATACCGCGAGGTGGTGAAGGCGCTGCGCGGCAACCTGGCGGAGATCGAGCGCGCGGCCCGAAGATGGTTGCGTACGAACGATCCGCAGCGAGCTTACGAGCGCTGGCGCGGGGTCTCGAGACGACGGGCCGACCGCGTCGCGGGGTTGTATCAGCACGTCGCCGATGACGGCTTCGACGGCGGTCAGACCCAGCGTCTGCTCGCCGACGCCTTTCGCCGCTGGGAAGAACTGCGGGAAGATCTCGGCGGCGAAGTCGCTGCCGACGCGCGCTTCTCCGCCCTCGTCGTCGAACTTCGCGACGCACTCACCGCCGTATCACGCGTCCTCGACGAGATCGAGCACGACGAAGAACTGGCCTCCGAGCCATGAATTCAGGCGTCTGGCTGCCGTTTTGCGCATATTGCGCGGACCGCGTTCAAGATCCTGGTAATTGGCGAAGATTTGCGGTACCTGGCTAAAGCACCGTCCACGACGACTGCCCCTCGCAAGGGGCCGTGCACTCGCCCCGCGAGGGGAAGCCAGGAGAACTCATGAAGAAGACGATCGCGATCGTGTTCGCCGCCCTCTCGGTGGCGACCTTTGGATGCAACAAGGGCAAGACCGACACCGCCAACCCCGACGAGGCCAAGACCGAGACCCCGGCGGAGACCCCCGCCGAGGGCGAGAAGGCTGCCGAGGAGACTCCGGCCGAGGGTACCCCGGCCGAGGGCGGCGACGCGGCTGCCCCCACCCCGTAAGCCGCGATCTCCTGCGGGAGATCTCCGCTTGCTGTTCCATGGGCCAGACTGGCAATTCGCCGGTCTGGCCCATGCTTAATTCTGCAGTGTAGTGCACGACCCCCGGGGGTCGATTTCTGCTATAGGCCCCCCACCCCCGGCCCGTCGTGTCGCTCACCGCCCGCTTCTTCCACCGGTACGTCCGGCGCAACCTGCCGCAGTACGCGCTGGGCTTTGCGATGTTGGTCGCCACCAACTATGCGGTGGTGCGGATCCCCACCCTCATCGGCAACGCCCTCGATGCGTTCGGCGGCGGCAAGTCCGACGCCCTCGCCGTCGGCCAGGGCATCGCCCTCGAGCTGATGATCTGGGCGATCGCGGTGGTGGTCGTACGCACCCTGTCGCGCGTGCTGTTCTTCAACCCCGGGCGCGAGGTCGAGTACCAGGTCAGCGTCGACCTGTTCAGCCACCTGCTGGCCCTGCAGCGGCCGTTCTTCCTCAAGCGCAAGATCGGCGAGCTGGTCAGCATGGCGACCAACGACACGATGTCGATCCGCCTGCTCATCGGCTTCGCCGGCCTGCAGGTGTGCAACGTCGTCGTCGCGGTGCCGCTCCACCTCGGGCAGATGCTGCTCACCGACGCCTGGCTGACGCTGTGGTGCCTGCTGCCGATCGCCGCCGGCAGCGCCTACACCATCGCCGTGGTGCGCCGGTTCTACTCGATGATGCGCGTGTCGTTCGAGGAGCTCGGGCGGCTGTCCGACCGCGTGCTCGAGTCGTACGCCGGCATCGGCACCGTCCGCGCGCACGCGGCCGAGGCGGCGATCCTCCGCCACTTCGACACGCGCAACCAGACCTACCTCGACCTGCAGCTGCGGCTGTCGTCGATGCGCGCGTTCTCGATGCCGGTGCTCGGCCTGTCGGGCCAGGTCGCGGCGGCGATCGTGCTGTGGGTCGGCGGCGCGCGGGTGATCGCCGGCGAGCTGCCGGTCGGCGCCCTGGTCACCTTCACCACCCTGCTGGGCAGCCTGGTCGCGCTGCTGATGGCGGTCGCGTGGGTGCTGGCCTCGGTGTCGCGCGGGATCGTGGCGATCAAGCGGATCGACGAGGTCGTCCGCACCCCCGACGATCTACCTGTCCCGACAGACATCTTGCCGCCCGGCCCGCCGCCGTCGCTCGAGCTGCGCGGCCTGACCTTCGCCTACCCGGGCGCGGAGGAGCCGTCGCTGCGCGACATCTCGTTCGCGCTCGCGCCGGGCAAGACGCTCGGGATCTTCGGCCGCACCGGCGCCGGCAAGTCGACGCTGATCCACCTGCTGTCGCGCGTCTACACCCCGCCGACCGGCACCGTGTTCGTCGCCGACAAGGACGTCACTACCTTGCCTTTGGACCAGGTCCGCGCCCAGCTCGCGGTCGTGCCGCAGGACCCGTTCCTGTTCTCGACCACGCTGCGCGACAACATCCGCCTGCGCGGCGAGCGGACCGGGCACGTGCGCGGCGAGGACGGCGGCGGCTCGGCCTCGTCGTCGCAGCTGCGCGGCGAGGCGCCGGAGGACCCGCGGCTGCAGCAGGTGCTGCGCGCGGCCTGCCTGGTCGACGACGTGCGCTCGCTGCCCGAGGGCCTCGAGACCGTGGTCGGCGAGCGCGGGGTGATGCTGTCGGGCGGGCAGCGCCAGCGGACCGCGCTGGCGCGGGCGCTGTACCGCGGGCCGGGGCTGTTGCTGCTCGACGACGTGCTGTCGGCGGTCGACCAGGGCACCGAGGTGCGGCTGGTGGCGGCGATCCGCGGGCTCCACGACGAGGGCGGCAGCGGCCTGATGAAACAGCCGCCCTCCACCGTGATCGTGTCGCACCGCACCAGCGTGCTCGAGCACGCCGACGAGATCCTCGTGCTCGAGCGCGGCGCGGTCGTCGAGCGCGGCACGCACGCCCAGCTGCTCGCTATGAACGGCGTCTACGCCGAGACGCACCGCCACCAGGAGGCCGCGCACCATGGCTGACCCGAAGACCAGGTCCAAGGGCCAGGACGGCGCGCCGCAGGGCAGCACCTGGGCCGCGCTGCGCCGGTTCTGGCCGTACGCGCAGGCGCACAAGCGCTGGCTGTGGCTCGGCCTGTGGATGATCCCGGTGGTCGCGGCGATGTCGGCGCTGCGGCCGCTCCTGGTCAAGGGGGCCGTCGACACCGACATCGCCCACGGCGACCTGCTCGGCCTGCGCGTCACCGGCATGCTGTTCCTCGGCGCGGTGATGGCCGAGTTCCTCGCCTTCGCAGTCCAGAACTACGCGCTGTCGCGGGCCGGCCACGCGACGATCACCGACCTGCGCCGCTCGATCTTCGGCCACGTGCTCCGGCTCCCGGCCCGCTTCTACGACAAGACGCCGATCGGCAACCTGCTCGCGCGCAGCACCAGCGACATCGAGGCGCTGAGCGAGACCCTCGCCTTCGGGGTGTTCACGATCCTCACCGACGTCGCGGTGATCGTGTCGATCCTCGTGGCGATGTTCGTGCTCGACTGGCGCCTCACTCTGGTGTCGCTGGCGGCCGCGCCGCTGTTGTGGGTGATCGTCGTCCACTTCTCGGCCCGCCTGCGGGCGCTGCAGCTCGAGATCCGGCGCGCGCAGTCGGTCCAGAGCGGGTACCTGGCGGAGCAGCTGGCGGGCGTCACGGTGCTGCAGCTGTTCGGCCGCGAGCGCGCGGCGGTGCAGGAGTTCGAGCGCCTCGGCGACCGCTTCCTGCGCGCGGTCAAGACCGCCAACTGGTACGACGCCGGCCTCTACTCGGTGATGGACGGCGTCAGCGCGATGTGCGTGGCGCTGCTGATCTACTTCGCCGCGCCCTACCTGTTCGAGGACGTCGCCCGCAGCGGCGTGACCCTCGGCCTGATGTTCGCGTTCATCGACTACCTGCAGCGGGTGTTCATCCCGATCCGCGAGTTCTCGGCCAAGCTCGCCACCATCCAGCGCGCGGTCGCCTCGCTCGAGCGGATCTACGGCCTCCTCGACGAGCAGCCCGAGGCGCGCCTGGGCGCCGGCGCCGACCCGCTGCAGGGCTGGACCGGCGGGCTGCAGGTCCGCGACCTCCGCTTCGGCTACCGCGAGGGCGCGGCCGACGTGCTCAAGGGCATCGACTTCGACATCGCCCCCGGCGAGGTCGTGGCGGTGGTCGGCCGCACCGGCTCGGGCAAGACCAGCCTCGGACGGATCTTGACCCGCACCTACGACGGCTACCGCGGCAGCGTGGCCCTGCAGGCGCCGGCCGGGGCGGTCCAGGTCCGCGACGTCGTCCCCGACTGTCTCCGGGGACATGTCCTCATGGTCCAACAGGACGTGTTCCTGTTCAACGACGACGTCGCCTTCAACGTCAGCCTCGGCGAGGCCGGGCTGGCCGACGATCCCGCGCGCATCGAGGCCGCGCTGCGCACGGTGCAGGCGTGGGACTTCGTGCAGGAGCGCGGCGGGCTCTCGTTCGTGGTCGGCGAGCGCGGGCGCAACCTGTCGGCCGGCGAGGCGCAGCTGCTGGCGTTCGCGCGGGTGGCCGCGCGTCAGCCGACGCTGCTCATCCTCGACGAGGCGACTGCGAGCGTCGACAGCATGACCGAGCACAAGGTGCAGGCGGCGATCGAGCGGCTGCTGCGCGGGCGCAGCGTGCTGGTGATCGCGCACCGCTTAAGCACTGTCCGGCGGGCCGACAAGATCCTCGTGCTGCAAGACGGCGTGATCGTCGAGCAGGGACCGCACGAGGCCCTGCTCGCGCGCGGCGGCGTGTACGCCGAGCTCTACCGCATGGGCTTCAAAGAGGCAGAGAACGACGGGAATAGCGGCGCCCAGCCCCCGGTTCCCGGGGCATGAGCTCATCCACGATCCGGTCCCGACGACTCCGTTCGCCGCAGGCGCTGCTCGCCTTCCTCGGCCTGACGACGATCGGCGGCGCAGCGGTCGCACTCGGCACCAACTACGCCGAGGCCGACGCGGCCGGCGAGGTCGCCGCGAACTCCGCCGGCACCCTGTGGCGCGAGGGCAGCGGCTCGCCGGTGATCGGCGGCGACTTCGACCCGCGCCGCAGCCTGGCGCCGCTCGTCAAGGAGCTCTCGCCCGCGGTGGTCAACATCCGCGCCTACGGCAAGCGCGCCCAGCTCGACATGCAGGGCATCGACCCGCGCATGCTGCCGTTCATCGATCAGTTCAACATGGGCCCCGGCGCCGAGGCCCCGCCGCAGCAAGGCATCGGCTCGGGCTTCGTGCTCACGCCCGACGGCCTGGTGGTCACCAACCACCACGTGGTGAACGGCACCGAGCGGCTCGAGGTCAAGCTCCACGACGGCCGCATGTACAAGGGCAAGGTGCTCGGCTCCGACCCGTACACCGACATCGCGCTGGTCCAGCTCGAGGGCGCGAGCGGGCTCAAGACCGCGACCCTCGGCAACAGCACCGCGCTGGCGGTCGGCGACTGGGTGATGGCGATCGGCTCGCCGATGGGCCTCGAGCAGACGGCCACCGCCGGCATCGTCTCGGCCAAGGGCCGCGGCAGCCTCGGCCTCTACGCCAACAGCTACATCGACTTCCTGCAGACCGACGCCTCGATCGCCCCGGGCAGCAGCGGCGGGCCGCTGTTCAACATGGCCGGCGAGGTGGTCGGCATCAACACCGCGGTCGGCGGGATCGGCCGCGGCCTGGGCTTCGCGGTCCCGATCGATCAGGCGAAGACGGTCATCCCGCAGCTCAAGGCCAGCGGCAAGGTGGTCCGCGGCTGGCTGGGGATCTCCGGCCGAGAGATCGAGCCTGCCGTCGGCCGCGCGCCCGAGGCCGGCGCGGTGGTCGGCGCGGTCCAGCCCGGCACCCCGGCCGCGCAGGCGGGCCTGCGCGCGGGCGACCGCGTGACCGCCATCAACGGCCGCGACGTCGTCAACTTCAGCGACCTCCGCGGCCGCATCGCCGACACCAAACCTGGCTCTCAGGTCATCCTGTCGGTCGACCGCGGCGGCAAGCAGGTCGACCTCAAGGCCACCATCGGCAAGCTGCCCAGCGAGGAGGAGCTGCAGCGCTCGGCCCGCCGCATGAACGGCGAGCCCGGCAAGCTGTTCCCCGACGGCCAGCCCCGCCTCGGCGCCCAGGTCGAGGCCAAGGACGGGCGCCTGACGGTCCGCAGCGTGATGCCCGGGTCGCTCGCCGACGAGCTCGGCCTGCGCGAGGGCGACGTGCTGCAGTCCATCAACGGCCAGAAGGTGTCGCAGGTGAACGACGTCGCCAGCGCGCTGGCGAGCGACGACGGCAAGGTCGCCGTCGAGGTCCAGCGCGGCGGGTCGACCCACTCGGCGATGATCGAGCGCCGCTGAGCGAAGCGCCGTGAATCACGAGCCCGGACGCCCCGCGGCGCCCGGGCTCTCGCACGCGCGCGTCGCGACGACCTGTCTCTTGAGATAGGTCTCACTGCTCGCGTCATCCTCGCCACGCAGCTTCGCTACATGCTCCGCGAGCTCAGGCGAAGAAGCATCAATCTGTCCCTCGAACCATGTCGCGCTCTTCGCTGCGTCTCTCGCCAGGAAGCGTCGCCGCGACCTGCCCGTTGAGCCCAATCCCCTCGCGACGAGACGAGCGCCCGCGCCGCTCCGCGCGCTGCGCCCGTCTCCTGCTGCGCCTGCGGGCGCGCGCCGCTACAGGTGCTCGGCGAGCCAGCGCTCGGCGTCGATCGCCGCCATGCAGCCGGTGCCGGCGGCGCTGACCGCCTGGCGGTAGACCTTGTCGGCCACGTCGCCGCAGGCGAACACGCCGGGGACGTTGGTGTACGTCGAGCCGGGGCGGACCTTGAGGTAGCCGGTCTCGTCCATGTCGAGCTGGCCCTTGAAGATCTCGCTGTTCGGCTGGTGGCCGATGGCGAGGAACAGGCCGGTCACCGGCAGCTCGCGTGTGGCCCCGTTCACGGTGTCGCGCAGGGCCAGGCCGACGACCCGGTCGCCGCCGAGGACGTCGCTGACCTCGGTGTTGTAGTGCACCGTGATCTTCGGGTTCTCGATCGCCCGCGTCTGCATGATCTTGCTGGCGCGGAAGGTGTCGCGGCGGTGGATGAGGTGCACGCTGCGGCACATGCGGGTGAGGAAGGTGGCCTCCTCCATCGCCGTGTCGCCGCCGCCGATCACCGCGACGTCCTGGTTGCGATAGAAGGCGCCGTCACAGGTCGCGCAGGCCGTCACGCCGCCGCCGGACATGCGCAGCCGCTGCTCGTTGGGCAGGCCGAGCCACTTGGCCGAGGCGCCGGTGGCGATGATGAGCGCGTCGCCGTGGTACGTGTCGGCCTCGCCCTCGACCACGAAGGGCCGCCGCGACAGGTCGACGCGCACGCCCATGTCGTAGTGGAGCTGGGTGCCGAAGCGCTCGGCCTGCTGGCGGAACTCCTCCATCATGTCCGGGCCGGTGATGCCCTTCGGGAAGCCGGGATAGTTCTCGACCTCGGTGGTCGTGGTGAGCTGGCCGCCCGGCTCGGGGCCGGCGACCATCACGGGCTCCAGGCTCGCGCGCGCGGCGTAGATCGCGGCGGTGTAGCCCGCGGGGCCCGAACCGAGGATGAGGACTCTGCTGTGCGTCGGCATGAGGCTGGAGGATAGCTGGACTGGCCGGGCCGCATGACGCCGCCCCAGCCGGGCCGGCCCCTGAGGGACATCACGCCCGCGGCCCCGATCCGCCGCCTGCGCGCCGTATCGACGCAGCCGGACGCACCTTCGGGGACACCTCGACGTCGGCCCCGCCCCGCGGACGATCACGGCGGCAGATCGCCGGCGCCGCCACCTCCGGACGCGACGCAGGGGACGCCGTCTCGCCGCGCCCGACGGACCGAGGACATGACCCGAAGGACATGTCCTGGGTTCGCCCGCCGGCAGAACGACGACCCGACCGGCTCACTGCGCCCGCTCGACGGTGACCAGCGGCGAGCCGTCGCGGCGGCGGCGGACCAGCAGGCGCCACGGACGGCAGCAGACCTCGCAGTCCTGGATCAGCTCACCGCGGGTGGCCGGGTCGACCACGATCTCGACCACCTCGAAGCAATAGGGGCACTGGACCTGGGCGACGTCGTCCATGCCTGTCGCATAGCACGGGCCGCGCGGCCGGTCCGGCGACCGGGCCAGTCGGGCGTCCGCCGCGACCTCTGCTATGCTGGCGCGCGATGTCCATCCGCGACCAGGCGAAAGACTGGGCCAAGCAGCAGACCGACCAGATCCGCAGCGACCCCAAAGGCTGGGCCAAGGCCCAGGGCGAGCGCCTGAAGCAGATCGTCGACGTGGCCCCGTTCAGCGACGCGGCGCTCGAGCACGAGCTGCAGTCGCTGCGCGAGCGCTCGGCCCGCCTGAGCGAGCTCGACGCGGACGAGCGGCAGAAGCTCGCCGACGAGCTGCTGGCCCTCCACGAGCGCCTCACCCCCGGCGGCGCCATGATCAGCGGCGCCAAGCTCGGCCTCGCCGCCTCGGTCCTGCCCGTCGTCGGCCTGATCACCGGCCCGGTCCTCGGCAGCGCCTACGGCGTGTACCGCTCGCAGCGCCTCGGCGAGGTCCGCGACGAGGTGCAGGCGATGCTGCGCAAGCTCGCCCGCGGCTGAGAAGAGCCCGGCCCGGCGCACGCGGCGTGCGTCCGCCTCGACGACCCTCGTGGCCTTCGCTGGCCCCGCGAGGCCGCGGCAGGCCGGACGCGAGAGCCTGGCTGCGACGGCCGACCTGGCCCCACGCGCGGCCGCAGCCGACTTGCGGCGTTCGAGCCGGGTCCGCCTGCGACCCGCGCGATGCAGGAGCGCGACCACGTTGGGGCGATCGATCTCCGGGTCTACTGGCCGAGTTGCTCGGATGGACGCGGAGACCCGACCGCGAGGCGCCTCTTCGCCACGCCCGACCTCCGCGTCTCCCTCGCGAGGCAGCGATCCGTGCGACGCGTCAGCGCGAGTACGACGCGACTCGCGGCGGTCGACCCTGCGTCGCCTCGCAACCTGCGACTGCACAGCGTCTGCGCGACCGCGACGCGACTTCTCGCGGCGGTCGGCTCGCTCGTCGCTTCGCCAGGTTGCGACGTACGCGATCCTGACACCGCCCCCTCGCGGCAGGTCGACCTCCGCGACCCGCGGCAGCGGCACTCGAGATCGGGGAAGGCTGGCCTCGCCTGTCCCGTTCGTGATGTCCGCGAGAGGCCGCGACATCTCCCGCCCGCGCGATCACTTCGCCGAGGAAAACATGCTCCTTCATACATGTCCAAAAGGACATATAACATCGCGCCCTCGAGCG
This sequence comes from Nannocystis punicea, assembly GCF_026965555.1. Lineage (GTDB taxonomy): Bacteria > Myxococcota_A > Polyangia > Nannocystales > Nannocystaceae > Nannocystis > Nannocystis punicea. The sequence continues at coordinate 11,707,574 of NZ_CP114040.1, forward strand.
ACCGCGCAGGTCCGCCTGCATCAATTTCTCTTTTTTAAAAATTTAGCCCTTGCGAGCATGTCATGAACCCGGCTTCACCCGGCGGGCAGGCCGCTGTGCGACCCGCGGGGCCTCGCGTGCTAGGGTCCTGGCGTGGAACAGAAGCAGGTTGTCCGGCTCGTGATTGCGGACGATCACGCGATCGTCCGGGAAGGCATCCGCATGCTGCTCTCCGAGCAGGCCGACATCGACGTCGTCGCCGACGTCGCTGACGGCCGGGCCGCGCTGGAGGCGGTGGCGCGCCTTCGACCCGACGTGGTGCTCATGGACCTGGGCATGCCGGGGATGAACGGCATCGACGCCACCCGCGCGATCTGCCGCGACTTCCCGGGCACCCAGGTCCTCGTGCTGTCGATGTACTCGGGCGAGGAGTACGTGCGCCCGGCGATCCGCGCCGGCGCCAGCGGCTATCTCCTGAAGGGCACGGCCTTCAGCGAACTGCAGGCCGCGATCGCGGCGGTGGCGCGGGGCGGCGCGTTCTTCAGCCCGGCGATCGCCAAGCTCGTGCTGGTCGACTCTCGCCGGCGCGAGAGCCACCCCGCCGACGCGCTGACGAACCGGGAGTCGGAGATCTTGCGGCTCGTCGCCCAGGGCCAGTCGAGCAACCAGATCGCCCGCGACCTCGGCCTGAGCATGAAGACCGTCGAGGGGCACCGGGGCCGGATCATGGCCAAGCTCGACGTCCACCACCTGGCCGGCCTCGTGCGCTACGCCGTGCGCGCGGGCCTGGTCTCCCCCGACCCGTAGTCCCCCGCCGGGTCTTCATTAAAGCTGCATTAGCGATCGGCCGGCGCAGTCAGCGCAAGGCCGACGACGCGCCGACCTTCCCATGCGCTCTCGGACATGCCCCAATGGACATGGCCCTCGGGGCATGCCCCGAAGAGCCGCCGCGAACGCTACAGCCCGAACATGTGCTGCAGCTTGAGGAACAGGATGTCTTCGTTGGCCACGCCCGGCGCGACGAGGTTGGCGAAGCCGCCGATCGGCCGGTAGCTGAAGCGGGGGCTGAAGTCGCTCAGCACCGTGCGGTGGGTGTAGACGAAGAACAGGAAGCTGCCGGGGCGGTACTCCCAGCGGAGGATCGAGTTGGAGATGAAGCTGGTGAGGCCCTGGTCGACCTCGCCGGCGTAGGGCGCGGGGTTGGTCGGGACCAGGGTGCCGGGCCGCTCGAGGATGAAGAAGTCGGTGTGGCGGGCCGAGAGGAAGTACAGCTGGTTGAAGGTCTGCAGCGTCAGGTTGGGCAGGATGCCGAGAGTGCCGCGCAGCACGCCGATGTACTGGGTGACGTAGGCGCGGCCGAACACGGCCTCGTCGAGGTCGTTGGTGGTGGTCCAGCGCGGGCGGCCGAAGCTGAGGTTGAGGTCGCCGCGGAGGGTGAGCTCCAGGCGAGGCACGGGGCGCAGGCGGACCTCGAGGCCGTAGTCGGGCCCGGGGCGGCCGTTCTGCTCGCCGTAGGCCCAGTTGAACACGCCGACGATCTTCTTGTTGTCGGGGCTCGAGGAGGTGCCGCCGATCCACCAGTGGAACGGGACGAGGTAGGGGATCCCGCCGCGCGTCTCGAACAGGTCGTACTGCGGCAGGTGCCCGCCCGCCCACAGCGAGGTGCCCCACAGCTTCAGCGTGGTCAGGCTGAGGTCGAGGTGCAGCTGCTTCTGCAGCAGGTAGCCCTGGTACGACGACGCCACCTGCGACGACAGCGTCGCCGCCATGCGCCGCACGTTGCCGACCGGCTGGGCGTTGAACACACCGACGTTGGCCTTGCCGTCGATGTAGTTGTTGAAGCGCATGAAGCCGAGGTCGTTGAAGTCGGCGTGCGGCGTGAGGGTCTCGAACACCGCCCCCATCGACAGGTTCTTGCTGGTGCGGTTGATGTCGGCCACCGCGCCCATGCCCTCGCGGCGGCCGTTGTGGGTGCCGATGATCTGGGCCGAGTGCCGCCAGCGCTCGCGGAAGCGGATCCGGTAGTCGAAGCCGCCGGTGAAGGCCGACGGCTCGCCGCCGCCGCGCACCACCCCGGTGACCAGCGCGCCGATGCTGGTCTGACCGTCGAACTCGCGGCGCACGCGGACCACCGAGTACTCGCTGATCGGGTCGACCGTCACCCGCCGCTCGAAGCCGTCGGAGAAGCGCTCGACGCCGAAGCTCGCGCCGGTGTTGGCCGTCAGCACGCCGAGGCTCCAGCCCGGCTTGACCTGGCCGGTGACCCGCAGGGCGCCGAAGATCCGCGTCAGCGGGTCGAGCGCGACGATCTCGCCCTCCTCCTCCCCGCGCGGCTTCTGGTCGGCCAGCTCGGCCCGCGGGATCCGCCCGACCCGGCGGGAATAGAACAGCTGGAAGCGGGTCTCGAAGATCTCCTTCGACTCGAGGAAGAACGTGCGCCGCTCGGGGAAGTAGACCTCGAACGGCCCGAGGTTCAGCACCGCCGGGTCGACCTCGGCCTGGCCGAAGTCGGGGTTCACCGCGAGGTCGAGCGTCAGGTTGCCGCGCAGGCCGTACTTGAGGTCGAAGCCGCCGTTGGGCAGGAACGGGAACGAGCGGTCGAGGCTGTCGTCGCCGCGCCGCGGCACGCCGCGCAGCGAGAAGAACGGCCGCAGCTCGAGGTTGAGGCCGGGCTGGATGTCCTTGACGCCGGTGTAGTCGAGCGCCCAGCTGATGCGCCCGGGCAGACCCTGCGGCGTGGGCGAGAGGAGCTGCGTCTCGCCGTCGTGGTTGATCCACCGGCCGACGTTGACGCCGAAGGTGTACTCGTCGCGCGCGGTGAAGCGGATCGTCGACCACGGGATGAACATCTCGGCCGACCAACCGGTGTCGGTCAGCTTGGCCGCGCCCTTCCACACGCCGTCCCACAGGAACTCCTCGGAGTCGTCGCGGAACAGCTGCGAGTCCTCCTGCGAGCCGGAGGCGTTGAGCGCGAACGAGTAGCCGGTGGTGTCGTTGTTGTTGGGGTCGAGCTCGAGCCAGACGATGTCGGACGGGCCGAGCTGGTCCTTGCGGAACACGCCGGCGCGCACGTGCTTCGGGTCGTCCTTGCAGTCGAAGGCGACGTAGATGCCCTTGCTGCCGTAGGCGATCCGCACCTGCGTCTCATGGGTCGGCGCGTAGCCGTAGCGCGGCTCCGACTGGACCAGGTCGGGGAGCAGCGGCACCACCAGCCACGCCGCCTCGGTCGGCCGGCCGTCGATGTCGATCGCGCCGTCGTCGATGCGCGTCGACCTCAACTTGAAGTCGCGCACCCGCGCCTTGCCGACCACCGGCCGCAGCGGCGGGGCGCTGCTCGGTCGCACCCACAATGGCGTTTGGGACATGTCCTGAACGCCAGGTGCTTTCGGCGGCGGCGGCTGCGGCAACGGGGCGGCCGCGCCGGGCGCGAGCTTGTCGACGGCGGGCCCGGCCTTGGCCGGCGGGTCGGCGGAGTCCGCGGCCGGCGCGGGGGCGAAGGCCCGTGCGGACAGACCCCACGCCACCAGGACCCAGACAGGCAGGAGCTGCGCGAGCACGTCGAGATCCCAGAGCGGCCGCGCACAGGTTCGCGGCCGGTGGTGCATGTATACCGCGTCCTGCGCGCGAATTGGGTGAGGATCCACACCGGCGCCGCGCGCGGCCCGATGGGTCGCACGCCATGGCGCGCGTGTACACCCGAGCCATGGCGTACAAGCTGGTGACCCTTGGCGGGGACGGGACCGGACCGGAAGTGATGCGCGAAGGACTGCGCGTGCTGTCGGCGCTGTCCAAGGTCCTGGATGTCGCGTGGGAGGTCGAGGACATCCCGTGCGGCGGGCAGTTCTATCTCGAGCACGGAAGCCGCGACTGGCCGGAGGGGGCCGAGGCGCGCTGCGACGCGGCCGACCTGATCCTGCTCGGCGCGGTCGGCTGGCCGTCGCCCACCGGCCCGGGCCCGGTGCTGATGAAGGACGGCAAGATGGCGGGCTACTCGCCCGTGATCGGCAACCGGCTCCGCCTCAACCTGTTCGCCAACGTCCGCCCGGTCAAGCTGTACGAGGGCGTGCAGCACCGGATCCACGGCGCCAACAAGCTGGTGTGGCAGCCGGGCCAGGTCGACATGGTGATCATCCGCGAGAACACCGAGGGCCTGTACTCGCAGGTCGGCGGCAAGCTCGCCCCCGGCGGCACCACCGAGCTGGCGATCGACACCCGCGTGATCACGCGCCGCGCCAGCGAGCAGGTGATCCGCAAGGCCTTCGAGCTGTGCAAGAAGCGCAACAAGGGCGCGCCGAAGGACGGCAAGCTGCGCGTCACCGCGGTCGTCAAGGACAACGTCCTGCACGGCTGCCGCCTGTTCGCCGAGGTGTTCCAGCAGGTCGGCGAGGAGTACCCGCAGATCGAGAAGGACTCGGCGATCGTCGACGCCTTCACGCAGTGGCTGATCGGCCAGCCCGAGTACTACGACGTGGTCGTCACCACCAACATGTTCGGCGACATCGTCACCGACCTGGCCTCGGTGCTGCAGGGCGGCATGGGCATGGCCGTCGGCGCCAACGTCGGCCACGACCACGGCATGTTCGAGCCGATCCACGGCAGCGCGCCCAAGCACGCCGGCAAGGACAAGGTCAACCCGATCGCCATGATCCTCGCCGTCAAGGAGGGCCTCGACTGGCTCGGCGAGCGCAAGAACGACGACCGCTTGATCCGCGCCGCCGCCGCCATCGAGGCCGCGGTCGTCGACGTGCTCAGCACCGGCCACCCCCTCACCTACGACCTCGTCGGCGAGGCCAAGGCGGCCCGCTGCTCCGAGGTCGGCCAGGCCATCGCCGACCTCGCGCTGCAGAAGCTGGCGCAGGCCGCCGGCTGAGCGCGACGGGGACATGCCTCTCGGGGCATGTCCCGCTGGACATGCGAAAAGGGACATGCTCCTCGGAGCATGTCCCTTTTTGTCGGGGCCGTCGCCGCTACTCGAGGCTGGCGACGATCAGGTCCTCGGGGATGAGCCTGCTCGGCGGGCCGGAGCAGACCAGCCACAGCTGGTGGGCCGCGCGGGTGGCCGCGATGTGCATGAGGTGGCGCGACTCGACCACCTCCGGGTAGTTCTGGATCGTCGGGTCGAGGATGACGACGTAGTCGAACTCGAGGCCCTTGACCTGGCGGACGTCGGTGACGTCGATGCCGGGGGTGAAGCTGAAGTCCTGGCGGCCGACGCGGCGCAGCTTGGGCACCTCGGCGATCCGCAGGGCGTCGTGGTACACGTCGGCCTGCTGGGGGTAGCGGGTGACCAGCGCGCAGCTGGCGGTCGGCTCGCGCTGCATCAGCGCGCGCAGGGCCTCGGCCAGGAACGCGACCGCCTCGCCGGTGTCGCCGAACTGGTAGTAGCCGACCGGCGCGCCCTCGCGGGCGATCAGCGCGTCCTCCGGGCTGTGCAGCGGGCCGAGCACGAAGCGCGACAGCTCCATCACCTGGCGCGTCGAGCGGTAGGTGATCTTGAGCGGCTGGATCGCCACGTGCGGCAGGCCGGCGTCGCCGAGCAGCTGCGGCCAGTCGACGAAGCCGTTGTCGAAGATCATCTTCTGCGCCTTGTCGCCGGCGATGGTCACGCTCTGGCCGTCGGTCGCGCAGTCGAGCAGCACCCGCACCTCGATCGGCGCCAGGTCCTGGGCCTCGTCGATGACGATGTGCTCGTACTCGAAGCGCTTGCCGCCGAGGAACAGGCCGCCGTACTTGCGCTGCAGCAGGCGCAGCAGGATCGCGTCGTCCTCGGGGTCGAGGCCGACGGTGTGGTGGCCCATCCGCACGCGCGGCGGCGGCGACGCCTCGCCCTCGCCGTCCTCGCCGTCGTCGGCCTCGCCCCTGGGCGGCGCGGGCTCGGCGTCGATGCCGGGCTCGCCGCGCTCCTCGGCCTCCTCCTCGTCGCGCTCCTCCTCGGGCTCGGGTTCCTCGTCGAGCTCGGCCTTGGCGGCGCACCAGCGGACGATCGACGCGGTGTCGGCGTCGGAGAAGGCGCCGGGGGCGTACTCCCGCAGCGCGGTCCGCAGGGCCTCGCCGTCGGTCATGAGCTCGAGCCAGTCGTCGCAGACGTCGCGCAGGTCGTCGCGGATGGTCCGCAGCGCGGTCTCGGCGGCGGCGCGCGTGGCCCCGGGGATGTTCACGTCGGCCTTGATCTGGTCGAGCGTGCGCTCGGCGCGGACGACCGGCGGGAGGTCGACGTTGCGGTGCCACACCGCCAGCGCCGCGTCGGCGCCGGCGCGCTCGCCGAGCCGCTTCTTGAGCAGCTCCTCGGCCTCCTCGAGCTGCCAGCCGATGCGGTCGTCGATCATGCGCAGCACGACCGGGTGCTTCTTGAACCGGCTGACGGCGTCGGGGACCCCGTCGACGTGGCTGATGGGGATCCGCAGCTTCAGCTTGCGCAGCAGCTGGGTGCTCCACTTGCGGTAGGTCGTGACCGGCACGCCGTCGATGCCGAGCGACGGCAGCACGTGGCGGATGTACTCGACCAGGGCCTCGTTGAAGACCATGATGAGCATCTTGCCCGGCGCGAACCGGCGGCGGTCCTGATAGGCGAGGTAGGCCACGCGGTGCAGCGCCACCGTCGTCTTGCCCGAGCCGGCGCCGCCCTGGATCAGCACGATGCCCGACTCGGGCTGCGTGATCAGGTTGAACTGCTCCTTGTCGATGAGCGCCGTGATCTCCTGCAGGTGCTTGTCGGCGCGCGGCTGGTCGTCCTCGTCGTGGACGCCGAGCTGGCCCTGCGGCACGCGCACCGCGGTGCCCACCCCGCCCTCGAGCGAGGGCTTGGCGGCGCCGACAGCGTCGCGCCAGCGGCCGCGGCGGTCGCTGACGAAGGTGCCCTGAGGGGCCGACACGCGGCGCAGGCTGGCCTCCATCACCGCGACCGAGCGACGCACCATCACGGTGCCCTCGAGCGAGCGGGCGTCGAACTCCTCCTCGTACTCGTCGTCCTCCTCGTAGCGGTAGTAGAGGCGCGAGACCGGGGCGTTGCGCCAGTCGACGATCGACAGGCCGTCGCCGTCGTCGAGGAGGGTGCGCTTGCCGACCAGGACGTCGCGCTGGCGCGACGACTTGGCCTCGCGCAGGCGGAGGTGGCCGAAGTACGGGTTCTTCGGATCGACCGGGGCGTCACGGCCCTGCCCGCGGGTGCGGCTCAGGGCCGCCACCTGATGCATCTGCTCGACCAGCGAGGCCTGGTCCTCCTCCTTGGCTTCGGCCAGGGCGTCGCGCAGCTCGATGAGCTGGGCGTCGAGGTCCTCGATCTGCCCGGGCGCGTTCTGGGCCTCGCGATCGAGGCGCTCCTGGATCCGCCGCAAGATGTCGAGCTCTTCGGCGACGATCCGGCCGCCCTCGGAGGACAGCGCGTTGAGGTCGGGGTCCTGGTGCTCCTGCGACACGATCGGTGTGCATAGCAAAAGGGCCGCTAGCCGGCCAGTAGCCGAGGACGCCTCGGTGTGAGGCGACCCATACATTCGTCATTTCGCCGCGACGGGCCGCTCCGCCGCCTCTTGCGGCAAAAGGGCCGACCCCGACGCGGCCTCGGGCGACCCGCGGCGATCGGAATGCACGACAAAAAATGGCGGAGGCCGCCTCCGAAACCGGAGGCGGCCCCGCGTGCGGCTCGGCCGCTCACGGACCTCGAGGGCCCGTGTCGTCCGCTCAGGCGCGGCGGCGCCGGCGGATGAAGCCCGCCAGGCCGAAGGTGAGGAGCGAGGCGAGCAGACCGCGGGTCTGACCCTCGGTGTCGTCGACCTTGCATCCGCAACCATCGGCGCTGTCGGTGCCGGTGCCGCTGTCGGTCGCGGTGTCCGGGCTCTCGGTCTCGCCCTCGGTGTCGCCCTCGGTGGCGGTGATGTTGCCGTTCGTCGGGTTGGGGTTGCCCGTGGTCGGCTCGCTGGTGCTGCCCTGCGAGTCGCTGGTGCCCTCCGAGGTCGTCGGCGTGTCCGTGGTCGTCGGCGTGTCCGTGGTCGGCCCGGCCGAGGTCCCGGGGTTGGTGGTCTCGGTCGTGGTGCCGGGGCCGTCGGTCGTCGTCTCGGTGTCCGTCGCGCTCGCGCCGTCGGTCGTCGTCTCGGTGTCCGTCGCCGTGTCGGTGTCGGACTCCGACTCGCTGGTGGTGGAGGTGGTCTCCGGGGGCAGCGGGTCGGGCTCGTTGGTGTCGGGCTCGGGGTTGAGCGCGCAGTTGACGAAGCCGCAGCACGGGTCGAACGAGACCTGCTCGATGATGGCGGCCAGCGCCGCCTCGAGGGCCGCCTGGTTGTTGGCGTCGTAGTACATCTCGGCGTCGCCCGAGCCCCACTTCGCCATGTTGTTCAGCTTCGTCATCGACAGCGGCGTGTTGACGAGCTCGCCGAAGCCGATCACGTAGGTCGTGACGCCCGCGTTGAACATCGCCTGCAGCGGCTGCTGCACCTGCGCGTCGGTCGACTGGTAGTCGCCGTCCGTCACCAGGATGTTGATGAACTTCGTGTTGGCGTCACACGGGTACGGGAACATCGGGTTGGCACAAGCGGCCTTGTAGTCCGTGATGTTCTGCTGGACCAGCTGGAGGCCGAGGTGCGTGTACGTGCCCGAGCCGACGCACGCGTTCGGCTGCTGGTTGGCGAAGTCGCACTTCGGCATGTGGCTGAGGGTCTTGGCGTCGAAGCCCGGCGGGTCGACCATCGAGCCGTCCTTGAACGTCCACGAGATCGGCGGACCGCCCCACGGGTCGGTGCAACCCGGCGCCTCGCACGAGGTGTTCGGGTCGAGGGCCCAGTTGAAGTTGTCCTTCATGCACGGGCCGTAGTCGACGAGCAGCTTCTGCTCGCCCGGCGCCGGCTGGTTGTAGCCGAACACCGCGAGGCCGAGGTGCACCAGGTTCTCGACCTTCTGGTTGCCGAAGACCGTCTGGTCGAACAGCGAGTTGCCGCCGGCGAGCGCCTCGCGGGCCGCGTCCCAGCCGGTCTCGCCCATCATGCCGGCCTGGTTGCCGCCCATGATGTTGAGCATCGACGACGAGGCGTCGAGGAGGACCATGATGCGCGGGAGGCCGGGCGAGCAGACCGGCTGGATGACGTCGTTGATGATCGCCTGGACGACCATCTTGAGCGCGTCGATCAGCTGCTGCGGGTTGGAGGCGTCGTACGCCGTGCCGGTGCCGCCGTTCATCGCCAGCTCGTCGGCGAACATCTTGCCCATCGCCTCGCCGATGGCGACGACGTAGGTCGGGACCTGGCTGTTGTCGAACAGGTCCTTGGCGGTGAGCGACGGGTTCTGGTTGGCCGGCGCCAGCTTCTGGGTGCCCGACGGGTCGGTCCACTCGCCGTCGGTGAGCACCACGATCGCGCCCTTGCGCTGCGCCTTGTCGTTCGGGTGGTCGGCCCAGGTCTGCTGGATGTAGCCCTTGGCCTTGTCCAGCGCGCCCTTGGTCCACGTGCCGATGCCGGTGAGGCTGCCGTTGATCGGCGCGGCCACGGAGCTGATGGCGGTCTTGATCGCCTCGCCGTTACAGTGGAAGTACGCCTTGTCCGGCGCCTGCTCGTCGTAGAAGCCGACGTCGATCTTCTGACCGTCGGTGATGCCCGACGAGTCGTTGGGGATCAGCGTCCCCATCTGGCCGACGTTGGGGTCGTGGCCGAAGCGCATCAGGCCGAGCAGGACGTTGCCCTGCAGGAACCCGTTGTCGGCGTCGACCATCGCCACGATCGCGCTGACCGCCGCCTCCCAGCGGGTCTGGTTGGCGTCGAACATGGTGTTCATCGACGTCGAGTAGTCGGCGATGATCAGGAACAGCGGCTTGACGAAGGAGCACTCGTCCTCCATCACGCAGGTCGGCGCAGCGACCGCAGGCGGCGGCTCCGAACCGCCGATGAAGGCCATGCCGACGCCGGCGAGAAGACCGACCTGCACGCCGAGGCGCTTCCAACTTCCAATCAGACTGAGACGCTTCATTGCTGGTAATCCTTGTGGGGCTTAGTGACCGGTTCCGACACACCACGCGCGTGCGCGTAACGTTTCGCGGGTTTGAGACAGCGGGGGGCACGGTACGCCAGAGTCCCTGAGGGCGTCAATACACGGGATGACGGCCGTGCAACCAAGGTTGCACCGCGGTGTATGGTGCGCCTCGAGCACCGTCGAGTTCGCGATGAATCGTCAGGTTCGGTCGAGTAGTTGGACGATGATGCGTGAAGCAACGCACGCAAGCGGCAGCGCCGCGAGGTCCGAGATCACGGTCAAAAGGGCGCTAAGAGTCGCTCGTGCGCACGCCGTTCTCGTCCACGCTCATGTTGTCGGCGGCCCTGATGCTGGCGCCAGGCTGCACACGGCCGTCCGCTTCGACCACTACTCCTGTACCGGTCGAGCGAGCTGATGCGTCGCCATCCCCGACATCGGCGACGTGGACTCCCGACCGCGCCCGTCTGCAAGCGGACATCGCTGCGCTCGCGCGCGACGAGTTGCGCGGCCGCTTCACCTTGAGTCCCGAGCTCGCTCAGGCCGCGGAGTACTTGGCGCAGCGGCACCGAGAGCTCGGCCTCGAGCCGGTTGCGGGCAATTCCTTCCTGGCCGACTTTTCGATTTCCGTCGGCGTGCGCGCGAGTCAGCCTGTGAGCTTGCATCTCGTCCGCGGCGAACGGGCGACCCCGGTCGCGAGCGCCGACTTCTCGATCGCGCCGCAGACCGCCAGCGGAGAGGTGAGCGGCCCCGCGATCTTCGTCGGCTACGCGGCCGCGTCCGAGTCCACGCCCGGAGCCGACGGCGCCGAGGCCGACGCGAAGCCCTACGACGACCTCGCCGGCCTCGACCTCAAAGGAAAGATCGCCGTCGTGCTGCTCGACGCTCCGGGTCGGCCCGACACGATGACCTTCTTTCGCAGGCTTCAGCGCGAAGCGAGCGATTTCGCGGCAGCGGCGGCGCCGCTCAAGCAGAGCGGCGATCTCGCCGGCCTGCGCGCGCTGCACGAGCGGACCCGCGGGCGGGTGATCGCCATCCTGCAGCGGTTCATGCCCGAAGCTGACCTGAAGGACATGTGGCCCCTGCCCGCCGACCCGCTCGCGGTCGAGTTCGATCTGCAGGCGCTCGTCGGCCCGGTCATGCGCGAGGCCGGCAAGCGCAAGGGCCCGCAGTTCGGCATGGGCGCGGGATCGCTGCGGACCAAGGTCGAGCGCCTGGCCAAGGCCGGCGCCGTCGGGGTGGTGGCCCTGCGGGGGCCCCGGAGCTTCCTCGACGATCAGGAGCGCGAGGCGGACGCGTTCGCGCCGCTGCTGCGGGAGGACGGCGCCGTCGGCGAGCCGTTCGCTGTGCCGGTCGTGCAGATCAAGTGGAAGGCGGCCGACAAGCTGCTGCGCGTCGGCAAGGGCAAGCAGAAGATCTCCGCGGTGCAGGCCGCGATCGACACCAAGCTCGCGCCGCAATCAGGGGACATCCCTGGAGTCGAGCTCAGGCTGTCGGCGGTGGTCGAGCCGGTCCAGGTGCAGGTCCCCAACGTGCTGGCGATGGTCCCCGGCGGCGACCTGCGCGACGAGCTCGTGGTCCTCGGCGCGCACTACGACCACATCGGCGCCGTCGGCCGCGGCGAGTGCGGCGAGAGCCGCAAGGGCGACGCGGTCGACGTCGTCTGCAACGGCGCCGACGACAACGCCAGCGGCACGGCGATGCTGCTCGAGCTGGCGCGGCACTTCTCGCAGCAGCGGCCGCGGCGCACGGTGGTGTTCGCCCACTTCGCCGGCGAGGAGCTGGGCCTCCTCGGCTCCAAGGCGCTGGCGGACAAGCCGCCGTTTGCGCTCGACAAGGTCGTCGCCATGGTCAACCTCGACATGATCGGCCGACTCGGACCGAAGGGCCTGGCGATCGGCGGCATCGTCTCCTCGGACGCCTGGATGCCGCTGCTCGACAAGGTCGGCACCGCCGGCCTGTCGGTCCTCTACGAGGCCAGCGTCGCCACCCGCAGCGACCACGCCAGCTTCTACAAGAAGAACCTGCCGGTGCTGTTCTTCTTCACCGGCACCCACGCCGACTACCACCGGCCGGGCGACCACGCCGACAAGATCAACTACGACGGTCTGATGGCGATCGGCTCGCTCGTCCACGGGGTCGCGCGGGCGGTCGCCGACGGCCTCCCGGTGACCTACAAGGCCCCGCCCGAGGGCGGCGGCCTCGCCTCCGGCTTGCCCGGATCGAACCCCGACACCGTCGTCAAGCGGGTCCAGGGCACCTCGGCCCCGGTCACCGCCCCCGCCGCGGAGTGAGTGCCGTGACCTCTGCGCCGCAGCGGGTGCGCGTCGACCTCCACCCCGACGCCCTCCTCGACCCCGACGCCCTCCGCCGCGCCGGCGCCCGCGCGGCCGGCCTGCGCGAGGCCGACGTCCGCCACGTCGCCGTCGCCCACCGCTCGATCGACGCCCGCCGCGGCCGCGTCCGCGTCCACGTCGAGCTGCTCGTGCATGTCGACAAGGACATGCCTGAAGAGCCATGTTATTTGCCACATGTCCTGCCGAACATGTCCCAAGAGCCTGCCGTGGTGATCGTCGGCGCCGGGCCGGCGGGGATGTTCTGCGCCTGGGGCCTGGCGCGCGCCGGGGTGCGGGCGGTCGTGCTCGAGCGCGGGCGCGAGGTGCGGGCGCGGCGGCACGACCTCGCCGGCCTCAGCCAGCGCGGCGAGCTCGACCCCGAGAGCAACTACTGCTTCGGCGAGGGCGGCGCGGGCACCTTCTCCGACGGCAAGCTGTACACGCGGGCGACCAAGCGCGGCCCGGTCGACCTGGTCCTGCGGGCGTTCGCCGGCTACGGCGCGCCGCCGGAGGTCCTCGTCGACGCCCGCCCGCACATCGGCACCAACCGCCTGCCGCGGGTGATCACCGCCATGCGCGAGCACCTGATCGGCGCCGGCGTGGCGTTCCGCTTCGAGGCCCGCGCCGACGCCCTGGTCGTGCAGGGCGGCGCGGCCGCGGGCGTGCGCCTGCGCGGCGGCGAGGTCGTGCCGGCGCGCGCAGTGGTGGTCGCGCCCGGCCACTCGGCCCGCGACGTCCAGGCCTGGCTGCGCGCGGCCGGGGTCAAGCTGTCGTTCAAGCCGTTCGCGCTGGGCGTCCGCATCGAGCACCCGCAGGCGCTCATCGACCGCCTGCAGTTCGGCGCGCTCGCCGGCCACCCGGCCCTCGGCGCGGCCTCGTACCGCCTGGTCGAGCAGACCGCCGCCGGCGCGGCCTTCTCGTTCTGCATGTGCCCCGGCGGCTACATCGTCCCCGCGGCCACCGACCCCGGCATGCAGGTCGTCAACGGCATGAGCCCGCACAGCCGCCGCGGTCGGTTCGCCAACTCGGGCCTCGTCACCGAGGTCGGCCCGCAGCACCTCGCGGCCGCCGGCCTGTCGCCCGACGATCCGCTCGCCGGCGTCGACTACCAGGCCCGCTTCGAGGCCGCGGCCTACGTCGCCGGCGGCGGGGCCTTCGTCGCCCCGGCGCAGCGCCTGGCCGACCTGGTCGCGGGCGCCGCCTCGCGCGAGCTGCCGCCCACGAGTTATCACCGCGGCCTGCAGCCGGCCCGCCTCGACCGCTTGCTCGGCCCGCTCGCGCCGCCGCTCCAAAGCGCGCTGCAGGCCCTCGGCGCGCGCATGCCGGGCTTCCTCGGCGACGACGCGATCGCCGTGGGTGTCGAGAGCCGCACCAGCTGCCCGGTCCGCATCGATCGCGACGGCGAGACGCTCGAGTCGCCGAGCACCGAGCACCTCTACCCGTGCGGCGAGGGGGCGGGTTACGCCGGCGGCATCGTCTCCGCCGCGCTCGACGGCCTCCGCGTCGCAGTAGCGATCGCGCGCCGCCTCGGCGCGCCGCACGAGCGAATTACGAGCTGACCTTCAGGACAGGTCGCTCGCGTCTCTCGTTCGCGTGATGTTTTTCACTCCTACACCCGGCGAGGGAGGACTGTCTTCACGCCTGCGCATGCGGTTGCATGTGCGCATGCGCTCGACACGATGTCTTCCCTTGGTCCTGCTGACCGCGTGCACCGTCTATCAGGTCCCCAACGAGAGTGAGACCGACACCACCGTGGCGACCGGCGACGCCACGGGGATGACCACCACGGGCACGCCGACCGGCACCACCACCGACGAGCCCGACCCGACGACCTCGTCGACGAGCAGCACCGGCACCGGGCCCGACCCGAGCGCCGGGCCCAGCAGCGATCCGACGGTGAGCAGCGATCCGACCACCGAGGAGCCGCCCCCGGCGGACTGCGACTACCCGACGTCGATCCAGCCGATCTTCGACCAGCGGTGCAGCTGCCACCAGAGCATGATGCCGCCCAAGGGGTTGGCCCTGAACGAGGGCACGTCGTTCGCCGCCCTGGTCGGCGTCGACAGCATGGGCCAGCCGGGCACCCCCTACGTCGACCCGGGCAACTCCGCCGGCAGCTGGCTGGTCACGAAGATCAAGCCGATGCCGCCGGTCGGCCTGCAGATGCCCGAGGGCGGCATGCTGGACGCCGACCAGGTCGCCCTGATCGAGACGTGGATCGACGCCGGCGCGCCCGAGGCCGGCGCGTTCGACTGCGGCGGCGGCAGCAGCGGCGAGGCCGGCTCGGTCACGATCGACGAGCAAGGCCCGGTGAACGTGGAGATCGGCGAGATGCTCGACCTCGACGTCACTGTCCTCGACGAGTTCGGCGACCCGGTCATGGGCGCGACGGTCAAGTGGCTGTCGAGCGACGAGACGGTCCTCTACGTCGACGCCAAGGGCACCCTGCTCGGCCTCAACCCCGGCACCTCCGAGGTCACCGCCGAGGTCGAGGGCGCGGTCAGCTCGCCGCTCACCGTCTCGGTCCTCAACAACCAGGCGGTCGCCGCGGCCACCTTCACCGACGCGCTCAACACGCTCTCCACCAATTGCGGCTGCCACAAGGGCGCGATGCCCCCCGCCGGCCTGGCCTTCGACCTCGCCGCCCCCGACGTCCACGCCGCCCTGCTCGCGCCCGCGACCCAGGACGCCCAGACCAAGCGCGTCATCCCCGACCTCCCCGGCCAGAGCTACCTGTTCAAGAAGCTGACCCGCACCACGCAGACCACCGGCGAGCAGATGCCCAAGGGCAAGGCCCCGCTCGAGGCCGAGAAGGTGCAGATCCTGTTCCGCTGGATCTTCAACGGCGCGCCGGCGTGACGCGAGCAGACCTTCGGGACATGTCTCGAAAGACGTGTCCCGAACGACAGGGCGGATCGCCGCTCGAGGCGGGCCCCGGAGTCCACGGGTCGAGGCCGGCATGAGCGCCGACTTCGTCGACCTCGCCGGCGAGCGGGTACTCGCCCGCGTCACCCGCGTGGAGCACTACGGCGTCTATCTGCGACACGGAGACGCCGCGATCCTGGTCCTGATCGTGGACGTGGCGCGCGAGCCCATCGCCGATCTGCGGGCCCGGGTTCACGTCGGGGACGAGGTCGAGGTCCGGATCCTCCGGTACGTCCACCAGTACAAGCTGTTCAAGGGCAGCTTCCTGGCCTGACGGGATGACCTGTCCGCGAGGACAGCTCAGGCCGCGCCGAGCAGCGCCCCGCGCTCGGCGAGGTCGGCGAAGTAGCCGGCCATCGCCGCCAGGAACTCGTCGTCGAGCGCCACGCCGAGCTCGGCGCACGCGCCCATCAAAGCGGCTTGCAGCGGCTCGCCCGCCAGCAGGCGGCTCGTCACCGCCGCAGCGCGGGGCGTCAGCTCCAACGTCTTGACCAGGTGCTCCGTGCGGTCGCGGTAGAGGAGCAGCGCCGTCGGCTCCGGCGGCGGCGGCTCCGTCTCGGTCGCGCGGTGGACCGCCCAGCCGTAGCGGCGGAGGCGGACAGTGCCGTCGAACTGCACCGGCTGGTCGAGCGCCAGCGGCTTGCCGCTCGCGGCCTCACCTCCGGCCGGGTCGTTGCCGATCTCGGCATCGGACCACTCGTGCAGCGCCAGGTCGAGCAGGAAGTCCGGCAGCGTCGCGTCGACCGCCCACCGCGGCTGCGCCCAGACCAGGAACTCGCCCGTCACCCGCCAGAAGTACGGGGCCGACGGCGCCGCCTCGGCCACGAATTGCTCGATCTCCCGGCGCAGCCGCGGCCGGCCGAGGCGCGCCGCAGTCTTCGGCAAGAAGTCGACCACCGCCGCCCGCAGCCGGCTGTGGACCATCGTGCGGTAGATCGCCAGGCGCTCGGCCGCCGCTTCCGGCAAGCCGGCCGCCAGCTCCGGCGCCACCCCGTGGCGGGCGAAGAACCCGCGGACGTCGGCCTTCACCGCCTCGGGCGCGTCGAGCTCGATCACGCTGGCGGCGAACGCCCGGATCAGCGCCTCCTCGCTCATGCCGGGTCTCCCTGGTGCGCAGCGTGGCGGGCCAGCGCGGCCTGGTACACCGAGTCGACGCGGTCGCGCTCGGCCAGCAGCTCCTGCAGCGGCGGGATGTTCTCGTCGCGCTCGAGCAGCACCGGCAGCGCGCCTGTCCTTTCGACCACCCACGACAGCAGCGCGTCGACCTCGCTGCGGACCGGCGCGCCGTGGGTGTCGACGATCAGGTCGCGGCGCTCGTCGTCCCAGAACTCGTGGCCGGCGATGTGCAGCTGGACCACGCGGTCGAGCGGGATCTGGGCCAGCCACTCGAGCGGGTCGAAGCCGTGGTTGGCCGCGTTGACGAACACGTTGTTGACGTCGAGCAGCAGCCCGCAGTCGGCCCGCTCGAGCACCTCGACCACGAAGGCCGCCTCGTCGAGCGGCGTCGACCCGAGCGACAGGTAGTAGCTGATGTTCTCGACCAGCATCGGCCGCGCCAGCCGCTGCGACACCTCGCGCACGCGGGCCGCCACGCGCTTCGCCGACGCCGTCGTCCACGGCAGCGGCAGCAGGTCGTGCAGCATCTTGCCGTCGTGGCCGGAGAAGCACAGGTGGTCGGAGTGCCACGGCGGCGGCAGCTGCTCGAAGAACCCGTGCAGGCCGCTCAGGAAGTCGGCGTCGAGCGGGTCGAGCCCGCCGAGCGACAGCGACAGGCCGTGCGAGAGGATCGGGAAGCGCTCGGCGACGCGGGCCAGGCGGGCCGGGCGGCTGCCGCCGCGGGCCACGTAGTTGTCCGGCGAGATCTCCCAGAACGGCACGCGACCGTCGGCGGCCCCGCGATCGACCTCGGCGAGGAACGTGCTGCGCAGGCCGAGGCCGACCCCGGTGGGAACCGCGGCGCGCGCGGCGATGCCTGCTCGAAAAGACATGTCCGAAGAAACAGTATAGCAGGCCACCCGAAATGCGCCCGGCCCGGGCTCGGCGCCGCGCAGGCGGGGCCTGCGGCCGAATCCGGGCCGGTCGGGGGCGCGGGGCTCAGTTGGCAGCCGGCGGGGTCGCGGCCGCGCCGTCGGCCGGCGGGGTCTCGCCACCGGCGGCGGCGTCGCCCTCGCCTTCCTTCTTGGCGCTGCAGCTGCCGTCCTTGTTCGCGCCGCAGCTGCCGTCCTTGTTCGCGCCGCAGCTGCCGTCGGCCTTCTTCTCGCCCTCCGCGGGGACCTCGGTGCCCTCCGCGTTCTTCTTGCAGCCGGTGACGGCGAACGAGGCGGAGCCGAGGATGGCGAGGGTGGCGGCGATGTGCTTGACGTTCATGTGGAGTGCTTCCTTTTTGCTCGGGTGTGGGGGCACCCGCGAGTCGCGGATCGATCTGGCTCAGAGGCTTTCGGAGCGACCGGAGGGTCTGGCGAAAATGGCCCGACGGACGGCGGCTGCGGGGGCGGATGGGTGGATCTGCACTTCCCCCTTTATCACATCGAGGCCGAGCTTCCTATAGACAGGGCCGAGCTCGGGGAACTCGGCGCGCGGCAACCAGGACGCTGCGAGCTCGGTGAACACGGGGCTGCCGGCCCAGGCGTCGAGCTCGCGGAGGGCCGCCTCGGCGGTCCACACCCGCGGCGTCTTGGCGCAGCAGCGCAGCAAGTGGCGCATGGCGGCGTCGAGCGATCTCTCGCCGACGCCGAGCCTCAGGCTGACGTCGGCGAGCAAGGCGAGCGCCGCGCCGGACCAGTAGACGCGCTGATAACTGTGGTTGTCGTGCATCTCGCGGCTCGCTTGCGCGAGCGGCTGGCCGGCGCCGTCCTTGCGCCCGCGGCCGAACCCGTCGAGCAGCGCTTGCCAGCCGGCCGACTCGCTGCGGAAGCCGCGGCGGGTCGGCAAGATCTCCGTGTAGTAGGTGACGAAGCCCTCCGACAGCCACGCGTCGGCCTGCTGCACGAACGGCATGCCGTGGTGGAGGAACTCGTGGATCGCCACCCACTCGCCGGGGAAGGCGTGGTCGGCCGCCTCGCTCGACACGAGCAGCTGCACCGACGGTCCTCCGCCGCGCAGCGCCATCCCGAAGTATACCGGGCCGCCGCCGCCGGGGAACGGCAGCACCACCACCTGCATGCGCTCGGTCGGGAACCGCCCGTAGAGCGTCGCCACCGTCTCGGCCGCGGTCGTGATCCACTCGCTCACGCCGGCCTCGCTGAGCTTGCGCGGCTGGTCGACGATCGCCACCGAGAACGTCGCGCCCGCGGCCTCGACCGTCTGGTGGGTCAGCCCGCCGAACACCGCCTGCGACGCCCACATCAGCGAGGTCACCGGCAGGCGGTATCGATGCTCGCCGGTCGCGGGCCACGGCACCGACGCCGACACGCCCTCGGCCAGCGACAGCTCGAGCGCCACGTCGGCCTCGTAGTAGAGCGTCGCCGGGCGCCACAGCACCAGCCGCGGGTCGACCGACACCACCTCGCCGACGCGCGCGTGCAGGCGCGAACCCGAGCCCTCCAGCAGCGACTCGATCGCCACCGAGTAGCGCACGCAGGCGCCGGCGGGCAGCGGCCCGAGCACGATCGCCGCCGCCTCGCGGTCGAGCCGCGCCGAGCCGCCGTCGGCCGCCACCTCCGACACCGCCGCCACCGCCTCCGCGTCGTCCTCGTCGATCTTGAGGCGCCGCGGCGCGCCGTCGGGGAAGCAGACCTCGACGCGCAGACGGTCGAGCGCCGCCGGCACCTCGACGCGGTAGCGCCAGCGCAGCGCCCCGTCCTGCCCGCGCGCGGACCCGTGGGCGCAGCCCGCGAGCCCCAGCAGGGTCGCCAGCGCGGCCCTCGCCCGCGCACGCAGTCGGCGCTGGAACACCGCCCCATGGTAGCCTGAGGGCCCATGCGGGTCACATCCCCCGTCGCCCTCAAGGAGTGGGCAGCCCTGTGCGCCGGCCTCGACGCCGGCGAACAGAGCGTCCTGGTGCGCAAGGGCGGGATCCGCGAGCCCCGCGCGGCCGTCGGCCAGGCCCCGACCTTCAGCCTCGAGCACCGCGGCTTCTGGCTGCTCCCCACCTGGTTCCACGCGCGCGAGCCCGGGCGCGACCGCGACCTCGCCCCGGCCGCGCGCGCACGCCTGCCGCAGGTCCTGGCCGACGCCCCGCCACCCGGCCGCCTGCACTTCCGCCTGTGGGCCGAGGTCGACGCCGCCGTCGAGGTCCGCGACCTCGCGCGCCTCGATCGTCTCGGCGACGCCCACGGCCTCGGCCGCGAGTGCGTCGCCGACCGCTTCGCCTACCGCAAGCCTGGCCTTTGGGTCCTGTTCCTTCGGACCTATCGCTCGGGACAGCTGCTCGACCTGCCCGACCGGGCCGAGTACGCCGGCTGTCACTCGTGGGTCGACCTCGCGGAGGAGCTCGCGGGCGCCGTCGAGCCGGTGTTGACCGACCGCGAGCACGGGGCGCGCGTGGCGGAGCTGCGGTCCGCGCTGGGGGACGGATGACAGACCCATCCACGACGTGGCGCGGCCGGGCGGCGGCGATCCTGATCGTCCTCACGGTCATCAACTTCCTCAACTACATCGACCAGATGCTGCTCAGCAGCGTGCTCGAGCAGATCAAGCTCGAGTTCACCCTGAGCGACACCGCGGGCGGCCTGCTCGGCAGCCTGTTCGTCATCACCTACACGATCGCCGCGCCGCTCGGGTACCTCGGCGACCGCTTCAAGCGCAAGAACATCATCGCCGGCGGCGTCGCCCTGTGGAGCGTCGCCACTCTGGCCGCCGCGTTCGCGCGCAGCTACGAGGAGCTGCTGGTCTGTCGCGCCCTGCTCGGCATCGGCGAGGCCGCCTACGCGACCACCGCCCCGTCGATCATCGCCGACCTCTACGGCCCCGACGAGCGCAGCCGCAAGCTCGCGCTGTTCTACGTCGCCACCCCGGTCGGCTCGGCGCTGGGCTTCATCCTCGGCGGCCTTATCGGCGAGCACTTCGGCTGGCGCGCAGTGTTTTTGGTCGGCGGTCTGCCGGGGCTCGTGTTCGCCGCGCTGGCCGCGAGGATCGTCGAGCCGGAGCGCGGGCGGCTCGACCCGGCGAGCACGCGGACCGAGGGCACCTTCTTCGGCGCGCTGGGGCGGATCGTCCGCACCCCGGCGTGGGGGATCAACACCGTCGGCCTGGCGATGATGACCTTCACCGTCGGCGGCCTGTCGCTGTGGATGCCGACCTACCTCGAGCGCGTGCACGGCATGAGCACCGGCGCCGCGGGCCCGGTGTTCGGCGCGGTCACCGTCCTCGCCGGCCTGTGCGGGACCCTCCTCGGCGGCAGCCTCGGCGACCGTCTGCAGGCCCGTTCCGCGGGCGGCTACTTCTGGTTGAGCGGCGTGGGGCTGGTGCTGAGCGCGCCGCTGATCGTCCTGCTCACCAGGATGGACGACCTCGTCGCGCTGTTCGTGGTCGCCTTCTTCGCCGAGCTGCTGCTGTTCCTCAACACCGGCCCGCTGAACGCCGCGCTGGTCGGGTGCGTGCCGGCGTGGCTGCGCGGCACCGCGTTCGCGGTCAACATCTTCTGCATTCACGCGTTCGGCGACGCGTTGTCGCGCACCTTGATCGGCTACGTCAGCGACCGGGCCAAGGCCGCCTACCTCGCCGGTCAGGTGCCGACCGAGTCCGCCGTGCGGGCGGCGGAGGCGGCGGGCCTCAACCTCGCGATCGCCACCACCGCGATTCCCGTGCTGCTCGGGGGATTGGTCCTCCTGTGGGGCGCGCGCCGGATCGCCCGCGCCCCCGAGGGGCTGATGACCTACGCGGGCGGCCCGCATCGGCACCGTTGAGGACGGGCGTCCCGGTGGACGCGCCCCCGTCGGCTCTCGTATCGTGTCGGCAATTCTGCGCGCCCATCGCCGGGCGCCTTCGCTTAGGAGCTCCTTCCGATGATCACCCGCAACGCCGCGGCCCTGCTGTTCTCCTGCATCGCGCTGGCCGGCTGCACCTTCGACGGCACCGGCTTCGGCGAGCAGCCCCCGACGACCCAGGCGGACACCGAGACCACCACGGGCACGTCGACGTCCACCACCACGATGGACGTCACCACCGAGCCGACGACCACCGTCGACCCCGGCGACCTGTGCGGCAACTATCAGCTGGACGACGGCGAGGAGTGCGACCAGGGCCCGAAGGGCAACGGCGTGTGCGCGCCGACCTGCGTGTACAACGTCTGCGGCGACGGCTACGTCGGCGCCGGCGAGTCCTGCGACGACCAGACCGAGGGCTGCGTCAATTGCAAGCTGGCCTCGTGCAGCAACGGCACGATCGACACCGGCGAGGAGTGCGACGACGGCAACCTCGACGAGACCGACGCCTGCCTCACCACCTGCAAGAACGCGACCTGCGGCGACAGCTTCGTCCAGAACGGGGTCGAGGCCTGCGACGACGGCAACGACCTCGACACCGACGCCTGCGTCGCCGGCTGCAAGATGGCGAGCTGCGGCGACGGCCTGAAGTGGGAGGGCAACGAGTTCTGCGACGACGGCAACCAGGTCGACAACGACGAGTGCCCCAACAGCTGCGGCCCGCCCGGCTGCGGCGACGGCATCGTCTCGCCCGGCGAAGAGTGCGACGACGGCAACGTGGTCAACGAGGACGGCTGCACCAACGGGTGCAAGAACCCGGTGTGCGGCGACAGCATCGAACAGGCCGGCGAGGAGTGCGACAACGGCGTGACCCAGAACGCCGACAACGCCGCCTGCACGCTCATGTGCAAGGACGCCGTGTGCGGCGACACCAAGGTCCACATGGGCGTCGAGCAGTGCGACGACGGCAACATGGTCGACGAGGACGGCTGCACCAACATGTGCAAGAACCCGGCCTGCGGCGACGGCATCAAGAACGGCACGGAGGAGTGCGACGACGCCAACACGGACGAGAACGACGCCTGCCTCAACGACTGCAAGAGCAACGTCTGCGGCGACGGCAAGGTCAACACGGGCGTCGAGGAGTGCGACGACGCCAACATGGTCGAGTCCGACGACTGCCTCAACGACTGCAAGCTGGCCACCTGCGGCGACGGCATCCTCCACGTCGGCGAGGAGGAGTGCGACCACGGCACCCACAACGACAACAACGACGGCAAGGGCGTGTGCAACGACGACTGCAGCCGCAGCGCCTACCTCGTGTTCGTCAGCTCGAAGCTCTACATCCCCGGCAACACCGACTTCGACTCGATCGAGGCCGCCAACGCCCGCTGCGGCGAGCTCGCCGCCAGCGACATGGGCTGGCTCAAGATCAAGGGCGGCAACTGGAAGGCCTGGCTCGCCGACGGCGCCGTCGGCCCCGGCAACAACTTCCATAAGAGCTCGTCCCCCTACTACACCCTCAAGGACACCACCACCCACAAGATCGCCGACAGCTGGACCGATCTGACCGACCAGGACATCCTCACCGGCATCGACATCACCGACACCAACCAGGAGCTCCTCGGCGGCCAGGACTGCGACGGCCAGCACGTGGTCTGGACCGGCGTCCACGGCAACAACTCGTTCGCCGAGGACTGCGACCAGTGGGACGCGAACGACATGGGCACGATCGGCCGCGCCGGCAGCGTCAAGCGCGACGACGGCGGCTGGACCGACGCGTGCGACGTCACCTGCGACAAGTCGGCGCGCATCTACTGCTTCGAGCAGCCCTGACGACGCCTCGCGCGCGCCCCGGGGCCGCAGCGCAGCGGGTCGACCTCGACGCCGCCGGCCGGATGTCCCTCGCAACATGTCCTTGAAGCCAGAAATGAACCGGTCCGCCGCGGGCCGCCCTGATGTCCTCCGGAACATGCCCTCGAGGACATCCGGCGGCCGGCGCGGCCTCGCGCGCCGTCTCGCCGCCCTGGCGCTCGCGTTCGCCGGCTGCTTCTCCGACCTCGGCCCCGGCGACGGCCCGCAGGTCCAGACCGACCCCGCCGACCCGACCACCACGACCACCGACGCGGTGACCACCGGCCCGGTGTCGGTGTGCGGCGACGGCCTGGTGCAGCCGGGCGAGCAGTGCGACGACGGCCCGCTCAACGGCGACTGGGCGATCTGCAAGACCGACTGCACCGTCTCGTCGTGCGGCGACGGCTTCCGCGGCCCGACCGAGGCGTGCGACGGCGGCGACCAATGCCTCGCCGACTGCACCGCCGCGCGCTGCGGCGACGGCCTCGTCAACGGCGACGACGAGCAGTGCGACGACGGCGACCTCGACGACACCGACGAGTGCGCCCACACCTGCCGCACCACCGGCTGCGGCGACGGCGTGCTGCAGGACGGCGAGGCCTGCGACTACGGCCCCCTGAACGCCGACGCCGGCGCGTGCACCTCCACGTGCACCCTCGCCGCTTGCGGCGACGGCTTCGTCGGCCCCGGCGAGGCGTGCGAGCCGGGCAACGCCGACCCGCCGTGCGACGTCAGCTGCGCCCTCGCCAGCTGCGTCGCCAACATCGACCCCGAGCCCGGCGAGGAGTGCCAGGTCGCCGACGAGGGCTGCACCGATCGTTGCCTGCTCAACGTCTGCGGCGACGGCGTCCCCGCGCTCAGCGAGATGTGTGACGACGGCAACCCCGTCACCGGCGACGGCTGCACGCCCGACTGCCAGCTCGAGGTGTGCGGCGACGGCCTGCTCGTCGCCGGCGAGGCCTGCGACGACGGCAACCAGATCGCGGGCGACGGCTGCTCGCCGGCCTGCGAGCGCGACGCCTACTTCGTGTTCGTCACCGCCGAGACCTTCTCCGGTGCCCTCGGCAACATCGCCGCCGCCGACGCCCGCTGCCAGGACTCGGCCGCCGCTGCCGGGCTGGCCGGCACCTACCGCGCCTGGCTGACCTTCCCCGGCGATCCACCCGCCGCGAGCTTCGACCGCCACGACGCGCCCTACGTCCTGCCCGGCTCGCTCGCCGTGGTCGCCGACGGCTGGCCCGGCCTCGTCAGCGGCACCCTCGCCCACGCCATCGATCGCACCGCCGACGGCGAGGAGCTCACCGGCGACGTCGCCTGCGACGACGCCGGGAACCTCGCCTGGACCCACACCCGCGCCACCGGCAGCCCCTTCCCCGGCGAACCGTGCAGCGGCTGGCTCCTCGGCAGCGGCACCGCGGTCGCCGGCCTCGTCCACGCCACCAACCTCGGCTGGACCGAGGGCTGCCCCGACGTCGACTGCGCCCAGAAGCTCCGCCTCTATTGCGTCGAGCAGTAGCGCCCGAGCTCCGCCTCAGAACACGATCTCGTCATACGCCTGGGTGCACGTGGGCGGGCATCCCTCGCCGTTCGGCTGTTCCACCGCGAATTCCGGGGTCAGGACGACATCCGCGAGCAACACGTCCTCGTGCCACACCTTCACCCCGACCTTCGAGATGTCGGTCGAGTACACCGAGAACGCGGGGAAGGACTGCTCCTCGTCCGGGAGCGCGCATCCACTCTCATCCAGGAAGACGATCTGCTCGGGATCGCAAGCGCTGGAGGCCGTCTCGCACGACGGGTCGAGCGGCAAGCTGCCCTCGCAGGTCACGACCTGACCGTCGATGT
Organism: Nannocystis punicea; assembly: GCF_026965555.1. Classification (GTDB taxonomy): domain Bacteria; phylum Myxococcota_A; class Polyangia; order Nannocystales; family Nannocystaceae; genus Nannocystis; species Nannocystis punicea. Next base: position 11,732,325 of record NZ_CP114040.1, read on the forward strand.
CGATGCTGAATCGATAGTCCCCCTGCGCCCACGCCGAGCCCGAGGTGAAGCTCACCGTATACCCCGAACGGCACGCCCCTTCGCCGCATCCCCGCTCGCAGCCCGAGCTCTCGTGGAGCAGCAGCGAACATACGAGCCCGGCGACCGCGTGCCTGTACTTCATGGGTTTCACCATACCACGCCGGCGACCAGGAAGCGCCGTGACCCTTCCGCCGACCTCGTCTGCTCCATGAGCGGCCACCGATCGCGCCGCGCATCGAACCTCGCCGCTCACCCGCCCCGCCCGAGCCGCCGCGACAGCTTCGAGCGGAGGAAGCGGACGCCCATGCGCACCAGCCCGCCGACCGTCAGCGGCGCCAATGTCAACAGCCCCTCGCCGCGATCGTAGCCGGGGTTCTCGCGCAGGAAGAACCGCACCGCCGGGTTGCGGTGCTCCTGCCAGTGGCGGCGCTCCTCCGCGGTCACGCGGGTGGTCCAGCCGATCGCGCGCACCAGCGGCCGGGCCGGGTCGACCTCGCGCAGCCCGAAGTCTCGGCTCAGCGACGCCAACAGCTCCGCCTCCGCCGCCGGCGTCACGGGCGTCTGCGGGCTCGGCCACACCCGATCGGCGAACCGCGTCAATTGTGCATAGGACGACGGGTGCACCAGCGCGCCGAGGTAGTACATCGGCCGCGTCGGATACCGCAGCTTGTAGCGCAGCGCCACCCCCAGCGCGAACGTGGCGATCACGTTCTTGCCGCGCGCCTCGCTGCGGAACCCGACCTCGCCGCGGCACACCGCGACCGGCCGGCCGCGGAACGTGTGCTCGTAGACGTGGGCCACGAAGTAGCCGATCGGCCGCCCCGCCGCGTCGCGGTAGACCCGCAACGCGCTCTCGCGGGCCCGGCTCTGGAACACGTAGCGGTCGAACGCCTCGAGGTCGACGCCGGCGAAGATCTCACTGTGCAGTCCATACAATTCGCGGGCGATCCGCGACCGCTCCGCGGGAGACAGGGACTTCAAGTCGATCGTCGTTTCCATCACACCCTCAATTCCGGCCCGCGAACGCCAATCGCCGCCGCGCCGCCACCAGGACGTCGAGCACGCGGCCCAGCGGCCGCTCGTCGCCGCAAAATCCGCACGCGCAGCGCACCTCGGGCTCGAGCAGCACCAGCAGCGCCTCGAGCACCGCCCCGCGCAGCGGCGCCGGCACCCGCTGCGACAGGGCAGACACCGCCGCCTCCGCGGTGCGCTGATTCGACGCCGCGTAGCGCCGGTGCGTCGCCTCGTACTCGGCCTGAAACGCGCGCATCGCCGCGAGCGTCGGCGGGATCTCGCGGATGCCCATGCGCACCCCGACCTCGCGCCAGAACACGCACGCCGCCGCCTGCTCGACCGCGGTCAGCGGCCGCCTGCCGCAGCGGGCGATCACCCGCGCCGGCTCGGTGACGAACGCGGTCAACACATATAAAAAATCCTCGTTGGCGATCGCGTGCCGCGCGTGGACCGTGTTGAGTCGCGCCAGCGCCGCGGCCCCCGGCCCGCTGTCGTAGCCCTGCTCGACCAGCACGCGCAGCAGATCGACCGTACGCCCCAGCCGCTGCTCCGGCCGCCGCTCCCACGCCCGCGTCTCGGCCAGGATCGCGGAGATCCGCGGGATCGCGAACACGCGGAACAGCGCCAGCGCGGCGCCCAGCCGGATCTCCGCCGCGAACTCGCGGCCGAACAGCCGACGCATGATCTGTAGATGATCCCGCTCGGGATCGAGGCAGGGCGGAGCCATCCTCCGCACCGAAGGCCAACCAGGAAGAGTCACCCGCATTGCGCGGCCCATGAGCGTCGGACCCGGCCGCTCCGGATCACTGCGAAGCCCCCGCGAGCGCCCCCACAGGCGGCCAGCCACTGCCTCGTTTCCGGCCAGTCGCCGCTCCGGCAGATCCCGAGGCCCCGGTCTGCAACCGCGAGCGACCTCTCCGCGGAGCGCAATCACCTGTCCCGAGGAACAGCAGCCCGTCCTCGTCGCTCGCGACGAATCCGCGGTGCGACAGCCGCCGGCGCGCGTCGACTTAATCATCACAGCGCCCCTGGAAACCTTGCACCCCGCGCGCCCGACCTTGCTCGCAATTCCGCCCGGCCGCGATCGCGCGCGTGAGGCCGCGTACACCCGTCCTCCCGCATTCCCGGCGCGTGCCCGGCTGCGGCGCCCTGCGATAGCATCCCCGCGGAGATTCCCACCATGACCTGCGCACGCGCGACCATGCTCGCAATGTCCTTGTTGTCCCTCGGCGCCTGCGGCGGCGACGACGGCGGCAACACGACCGGCAGCAGCACCTCTGGCGCCACCGAGACCGGCCCGACGACCGGCACCACCACCGCGCCCTCGACCGGCAGCACCGACGCGCCGACCACCTCGACCTCGACCGGCGCCGACCCGACCACGACCTCCACGACCTCGAGCACGACCTCCACCACCGACGACGTCGGCACCACCACCGGCACCAGCGACGATTCGACGAGCACCACCGGCGAGCCGCTGCGCGACTACTCGAGCGACCGCACCAAGTTCTTCGGCGATGCCCGCTGCGACGGCGCCGACGTCCTGCTGTGTGACTCCTTCGAGGCCGGCGCGATCGACCTGGGCAAGTGGCAGGTGACCGGGACCGTCACCATCGATTCGACGCACGCAGCGCGGGGCGACAGCGCTGCTCACATTCACACCGAGGGCAACGGCTTCTCGTACCTGCGCGAGGTCGTCACCTTCCCCGCCCCGAACAACACCTATTACGGGCGCATGTTCGTGTGGATCGACGCCGTCCCGATCGCCCCCGACTGGGCCCACTGGACCCTCGTCGGCGCCGTCGGCTCCGGCGAGCCCGGCGAGATCCGCGTCGGCGGGCAATACAACCCGTTCGCCGGCAAGAACCTGTTCGGCGTCGGCTCCGACGGCGGCCCGACCGGCGACTGGACCAACCTCGACGACGATCCTCGCGGCGACGCCAGCGCCGTGATCGTGCAGGACTGGGTGTGCCTCGAATGGTTGCACGACGGCGCCAACAACGAGACCAAATTCTGGTGGGACGCCACGGAGCACCCCTCGCTCGCCACCACCGCCGGGAGCCACGGCGGCAACCAGGACGCCGATTACATCATGCCGCAATTCGAATCGATGTGGGTCGGCTGGTGGCTCTACCAGGGCGGCCCGAACCCCGACCACTACGACGTGTGGATCGACGAGGTCGCCGTCGACAGCACCCGGCTCGGCTGCATCCTCTGAGCCGGCGGCTCCGCGCAGGCGATCCGCCGCTCCATGCAAGCGATCGCCCGCAACGGCGCCAGCAAGCCATCCTGCTGGCACCAAGGCGAGACGAGAGGCCTGAACAGGCACCATCCGCAACAACGCACGAGGCCGCGATCCTGCGCGAGCTTCGACGATTCGCGCGCCACGGACGCCTTCGCCCGTAACTCGCGTGAATGACCCTTCTCAGGACGAACGCCCTGGAGCAGGAAAAAGGAGACGGACAGGTGCGCGTGCAACACGGCGAGTCGCCGCGGAGCCGGCTGCATCCTCTGACTGCTGATTGGCGCCGGATCCAGCAGCGATCAGGGCGACGATTCCCTCCTGCCGCGATTCGAATCGATGGGTCAGCCGGCGCTCTCCCAGGCGATCCGAACCCCGCTCATCAAGAAATGTGAATCGCCGGGGCAGCGCTCCATCCCCGCATCCCCTGACCGCGAGCAGCCGCTCCTACGATTGCCGCTCGTCCTCCCGGCTCTCGCCGCGCCGCCCTCTCCCCCCGCACGACAGCAATCCTGCCGGCGCCGCCACGTGCAGGCGTCTGCGCGGCTGGACGGTGATCCACTCATCTGCGCTTGCGCCTTCGCGGCCCGCGGTACGCGCCGGCCGGGAGCCGACGACCGGCAGTCAATGACGCGTGGTCGTATCGCACCGTTGCCACACATCGGTCGCGAATCCGACGACGCCGAGCGGCTCGCTGCGCGGTTGCGCGCCTCGGCAATTAATCCGGCACCGTGTTCCGCCGCCATTGTGAGGTGGCAATCGTTCGACTCGGCGCTCGAGTCGCACCTCGCGATCCTCGGGCCTGCCCCGGCGGCTGCGCGCGAAAGCGGCTCTTGCGAGTCTGCGCCGTTCCGGTACCCTCGGCCAATGTCTAGCATTCAATCTCGCGGGGGCGTGTCGACGCTCCTGGTGGCGATGACGTTTAGCGTGGCGTGTGGCAGTCCGGCGACCCAGGGGACCGGCACGGAGTCGGACTCGGACACGGGCACCGGCCTGACCGCCGTCACCGAGGGCACCGGCGTCACCACCGACGGCACGGCCTCCGAGGGCTCGGTCACCGAGGGCGGCGGCACGGACAGCGGCTCCGATTCGACGCCGACGACCACGTCGCCCACCACCACCACCGACTCGACGGTCACGGACACCTCGGACACGAGCACCGCCACGACGACGCCCGTGACCTCGACCACGAGCGACACCACCAGCGAGACGACGCTCGACGAGACCACGACCGGGGACACCACCGGCGATACCACCGACACCACGACCACCGGCGACACCACCACCGGTGAGACCACCGACGATACGACTACCACGACCACCGGCGAGCCCCCGCTCGAATGTGGCAACCTCAAAGTCACGTACCGCGACTTCAAGCCGCTGCACACCGACTTCGGCTGTCACATGAGCGGCAACATGGCCCGCCCGGGCCTCGTGCAGCAGATGCTGGGTGGCGACCAGACCCCCGTCTACAACCCGAACCCGCCGGGCCCGCCGCCGGGCTACGTCGGCACGAACCCGCAGATCACCTCCGCCGCCTCGTACGACGACTGGTACCACACCAAGGACGGCATCAACATGGTGATCGAGAGCGAGCTCGAGTTGAACGAGATTCAGATGGGCATCTGGAGCTTCCAGAGCAACTCGTTCTACCCGCTCACCGGTCAGGGCTTCGGCAACAACGTCACGCCGAACTGGGCCAATCAGACCTTCCCCGACCGCAACGGCTCCTTCACCACGGAGATCCACACCAACTTCATCTACGAGGCCGGCCAGACCTTCAGCTTCAGCGGCGACGACGACGTGTGGGTCTTCATCGACGGCAAGCTGGCGATGGACCTCGGCGGCCTCCACGGCCCGGTCAACGGCACGATCAACCTCGACAACCTCGGCCTCACCCCCTTCCAGAGCTACTCCCTGGACGTGTTCCACGCCGAGCGCTGCGACAGCGGCAGCAACTTCCGCATCGACACCTCCATCAGTTGCTTCATCCCGATGTGACCGTTCGCTGCGCGGCGAATGTACACACCGGCCGCTCACGCTCGTGAGCGGCCGCATGAGGGGTACGAGCAATCGCCGGCGTGCGCACCGGGCGGCGATACGCATCGGCCGCTCGGCGCGCAGTGTACACGCGCCGAAACCAGCGCTTGCAGCCGCGCGCAGATCCGCTACATTCGCTCCAATGTCTAGCATTCCTTCTCTTGGCGGCCTCTCGACGCTCCTGGTGGCGATGTCTTTTTCGGTCGCGTGTGGCAACCCTGCCGTGCAGGGCACCGAAACCGACTCCGACACCGGCTCCGGCTCGACCGCCACCGACGGCACCAGCGCCACCACCGACGACCCGACCGCCGGCACCGGCTCCGAGTCCGACGGCACCGACAGCGGCACCGCGAGCGGCACCGAATCGACGACGACCACCACCACGTCGCCGACCACCACCGATTCGACCGTCACCGCCACGTCCGACCCCACGGACGCCACGACGACGCCGGTGACCTCGAGCACGGGCGAGACCACGCTCGACGAGACCACCACGCTCGACGAGACCACGACCACGACCACCGGCGAGACCACCGACACCACGACCGACACGACCACGGGCGACACCACCGACACGACCACCGACACGACCACCACCGGCGAGCCGCCGCTCGAGTGCGGCAACCTGCCGGTCATCTACCGCGACATGAAGCCGCTGCACGCCGACTTCGGCTGTCACATGTGGGGCAACGGCGTGCGGCCGACCCTCGTGCAGTCGATGCTGGGCGGCGACGGCAAGCCGGTCTACAACCCGCAGCCGGGCCCGACCCTGCCGGGGTACGGCGGCTCGAACCCGCAGATCAGCTCGGGCGCGTCCTTCAGCGACTGGTACAACACCAAGGACGGCGTGAACATGGAGATCGCGGGGGAGCTGGAGCTGACGGAGATCCAGCAAGGCGTCTGGAGCTTCGAGAGCGAGGAGTTCTTCCCGCTCACGGGTCAAGGCTTCGGCAACAACGTGACGCAAAACTGGGCCGGGGAGACCTACCCCGACCGCAACGGCTCGTTCACCACCGAGATCCACACCAACTTCGTCTACGAGGCCGGTCAGACCTTCAGCTTCAGCGGCGACGACGACGTGTGGATCTTCATCGACGGCAAGCTGGCGATGGACATCGGCGGCCTCCACCCGCCGGCCATGGGCACGATCGAGCTCGACTTGCTCGGCCTCACCGTCGGCGAGACCTACTCCCTCGACGCCTTCCACGCCGAGCGCTGCGAGGCGGGCAGCAACTTCCGCATCGACACCTCGATCAATTGCTTCATCCCGATGTGAGCGCCGCTCGGCGACGCTCGCTCGCGAATGTCGACACCGCGGCGCCCGCCGCGGCCGCTCACGCCTTGAAGGTCATGAGCGGCCGCATGCGGGCGACCACGTCGCACAGCCCCGCCTCGACCTGGCAGGCGATCACCGGGCCGATCGGCTTGTAGGCTGCGGGCGCCTCCTCGATCCGCCGCTCCTCGCGGAGGGTGATGCAGTCGACGCCTGCGAGCCCGAGGTCCTCGGTGTCGCGGCCGCGCCGACCCATCTCGAAGCGAGACGTCGCCCGTCCGGCCCCGTGCGACGCCGAGCCGAGCAGGTGCGGCGAGCCGCGCCCGACCAGCAGATACGAGGCCGCGCCCATCGACCCGGGGATGATCACCGGCTGCTCGGCGCCGGCCGGGCACGCGCCCTTGCGGGTGATCCAGCGCCGCGCCGCGCCTTCCACCGGCAAGGTGATGTTGTGCGGCAGGTCGTACACGAGCGGCGCGGCGACCTCGCCGAACAGCTCGCGCAGGCGCTGCCGCAGCAGCTCGGCGAGCAGCATGCGGTTGAGGAACCCGTAGTTCGCCGCGGTCGCCTCCGCCTGCATGTAGCCGGCGACGGCCTCGGGCTGATCCGCCAGCGACAGCGAGAACAGCCCCTCCGGCGGGAACTTCTGGCCCTTCGGCCACATGCCGCGCGCCCGGTCGCGCCACATCGCGCCGACGTGCTTGCCGACCCCGCGCGAGCCCGAGTGGATCATGATCGCGACCTGCCCGGCGCGGACGTCCCACTGCCGCGCGCGCCCCCGGTCGACGACCTCCTCGACGACCTGGATCTCGACGAAGTGATTGCCGCCGCCGATCGTCGCCAGACCGCCGTCGCGCACCACGCCTTCCGCGGGCACCAGATCCTCGGGCGCCCAGCGCGGGTCGCCGTCGAGCGCGCCGCCGAGGTGCACCCGATCGATCTCCCGCTCGAGCTGATCGAGGTCCGCTCGGGCCAGCTGCCCGAGCGGTCGGCGACGCACCGCCGCGAGCCACCCGACCAGCCCCTCACGGAACAGCCCCTGCATCGCCTCGGCCGTCATCGGCAGGTCGCGCGACGAGAAGAAGTAGTCGCCCTTGAGCCGCTCGACCAGGACATCGCGCTTGGCCAGCAGCTGCTCGGCCGACAGGTCGACCACGTGCAGGCGCATGCCGCAATTGATGTCGGTGCCGACGGCCGCGGGGACGACGATCCCCTCGGTCTCGACGATCGAGCCGATCGCCACCCCTGCGTCACCCGGGTGGAAATCGGGCGAGGCTCGCACGGTCGACACGCCGCCGCCCGCCGGGTGGCGCAGCGCGGCGAGCCCGGCCAGCTGGCGCAGCGCCTTGGCCTCGACCGGGAAGTCGTCGGGGAGGAGGACCTCGCCCGCCGGCGCGTCGGGCACGTCCTTGAGCCGCACACGGTAGACACGACCGTCGCGCTCGACATGAAGGCCCTCGCGCGCGAGCGCGGCGAAGACCCGTTGCAAGTTCTTTGGCTGCATGAACACTGGGCTCCTGCGCGCGCGTCGGCCCACGCGCGAGCATGCGTCGCGCCGCCTCGGCAGCGCGCGCCACGTGCCTGTGCGTCGCTGCCCTTCGGGCCGTGGCGTGACGCACAGATCCTATCCACCCTGGCGCAGCGGACAGCCGCGCACCAGGGCCCAGAGATTTTCCGCTCAGCAGCCGCGGAAGCCCCGGAAGTTACGAGCACCGCCGGGGGAAGTCAAGCTCGATCCGGCAGCGCGACCTTGAGCCTCACGCATCGGCCGACGCACGCCGACCTACCTCACGGTCACGTGCTCACCCCAGCCGCCCTCACGACCTGTCCCTTTGAACAGGCGCCCCGTCTCACCGCATCACCTGTCCCTTCGAACAGGCCATCACCAGCTCCGGCGCCGCCGGCTCGCGGCGCCACCACCCGGCTTCGCCCGGGCGCGTGAACGTGTAGCGCCAGAACTGCACCCGCACGTGGGAAGGCCGGGCCAGCAGCGGCGTCACGAAGAACGCCTGCGCCCGCTCCGGCTGCTCGCACAGGTCCGCCAGCAGCCGGCGCACGTAGCCGGGGGGCGCTCGCCGGGCCCGCAGCCCGTAGAACCACAGCATGAAGTCGAGCCGCGGCTGATGCGGCGCCACGATCGGCGGCGCCCGCTCGAGCGGACCCGGCTTGTAACGCAGGTCGTACGTCCGCCACGCCCCCGCCTCGAACCCGGCGAACTCCGGCTCCACGCGCGCGCGGGTGATCTGCGCGAACAGGTGATACGCGTTGAACACGTGCCACTGCTCGGTGTACCGCTGCAGCGCCGCAGACCACCGCCCGCCGCCGTCGCCGAGCTCGACCCGCGCCGTCACCAGCGACAGAGTCACGTACACGACCGCGAACGCAGTCACCAGCCCCGCGCGCAACCGCGGCCACGACGGCGCGCCCACCCCCTCGCGCGGCAGCAGCACGCGCCCCCACACCGCGCGCCCCGGCAGCCGCGCGTACACTTTTAAAAGATCCGCGTCGCTCAGCATGAACAGGTGCAGCGTCAGCGACAGGTAGACGAAGAACCCGTAGTTCGCGGTCGCCAGGTTGACCAGCTGGAACCCCGTCAGCACCACCAGCGCGACCAGCCGCCCGCGCCGCCCGCAGAACAGCAGCACCGGCACGAGCAGCTCGATCACCAGAGTGGCCCGGCTCTCGAACCCGTGCCACCACCCCGGCAGGTTGTGCGCGAACCAGGCCAGCGGCGCCGGCAGCGGCGCCGTCTCGTAATAATAGGACATCGCGCTGCCGTCCAGCCAGTCGCCGATCGGCGAGCCCCATTTGGCCAGACCTGACTCGAAGTACAGCTTGAACGCCGCGAACAGCAGCAGCAGGTGCGCGGTCGGCTGCGGCCGGTCGCGCGGCAGGAGCAGCGCCAGCACCCCGCACTCGACCAGCATGCTGTCCCACTGGAACTGGAGGAACGGCGCGCCGACGCTGACGAAGCCGAGATAGAGCAGCGTGGCGATCGCCAGGCACACGCGCGGCCACACCCCGACGAGCGCCAGCGCCCCCGCGAAGATCCCCGCCGTCGCGGCCCCGCGCAGCGCCGCGTCGCTGGACCACCACCAGAACAACGTCGGCGTGGCCAGCCACCCGCCCGGCCGCGCTCGCGCGACCGCGTCGGCGATCGGCGACAGACCCTCGGCCCCGAACAGTGGCTCCACCTGCGCTCGCAGCGATGCGAACGCGATCACGAATACCAGCCCGAGCAGCGCGTGAAACAGCCGCGCCACCACCGGCCCCGAATCGGGCGTCATCCAGCCGAAGCGGCCGGTCGGCGCGGCGCGGTCCGTCACCCGCCGACACTACGAGCCGATGCAGCCGATGACAACCGCGCGGCTTGACCCGCCCCACGCTTTCGCGTCACCTTCGGCCCATGACGCTTATCCGAACCCCCTTAGACCCTGTCCGCGCCTCCCTCTTCGCCGCCCTCGGCCTGCTCGTCGCCTGCGCTCCCGGCAAGAGCGAGACGGAGACCGACTCCTCCTCGCTGTCCGAGACCGGCGCCACCACCGACCCCGCCACCACCGGGACCAGTCCCGTCACCGACGCCGCCACCGATCCCGGCACCGGCTCCGAGAGCGGCGGGCAGACCACCACGACGTCCGCCACCACCGACGCGCCGACCTCGACCACCGGCACGGCGCCGGCGCTCTGCGAGGGCACCGTCACCGAGCTCATGCAGGCCTTCGTCGATCCGCCGACGCCCTCGGGCTTCGTGAAGTGCGACGACGGCGTCATCCACCGCCCCGAGCCGCGCGAGTGCCTGTCCCCCGTCACTCCCACCAGCTGCCCCGCCGACGCCGCGCCCGAGAGCGAATGCCTCACCGACGCCGACTGCACCGAGAAGCCGTTCGGCTCGTGCCAGCTCAACATGGTGTTCGGCGGCATCCTCGCGCCCGGCGACACCTGCGGCTGCGTGTACGGCTGCCAGAACGACGCCGACTGCGGCAGCGGTGAAGTGTGCCGCTGCGCTGGCGACGAGCTCGGCCTCTATACCGAGTGCGTCCCCGCCACCTGCATCACCGACGCCGACTGCGCCGGCGAGCTCTGCGGCTTCTCCCCCGACATCTGCGAGCCCGGCGTGTTCTCCTCGCACTGCACCACGCCGAACGACCTCTGCGAGGGCAACGGCGACTGCCCCAGCCCGCCGTGCGTGTTCGACGAGGGCACCCAGGCGTGGGCCTGCGCGAACGCGGCCTGCGGTCGGCCCTTCCTCGTCGACGAGCAGCCGGTCACCGCGCCCGCTTGCAGTCGCGACGACTGGCGCGCCCTCGTGCGCGTCCCCGTCGCGCTCCCGCCGACGCGCGCGCGCCTGGCCGCTTACTGGAAGCAGATCGGTCTGTACGAGCACGCCTCGGTGGCCTCGTTCGCGCGCTTCATCCTTCAACTGCTGGCCGTCGGCGCTCCCGCCGACCTGGTCAAGGACGCGCAGCAGGCCCTCGCCGACGAGATCGAGCACGCGCGCCTGTGCTTCGCGCTGGCGAGCCTGTACGAAGGGACAGGTGTCGGCCCCGGCCCGCTGACCGCCGGCGACGCGCTCGGCGAGTTCGACCTCGACGCAGTGGTCGCCGCGGTCATCCGCGAGGCCTGCGTCGGCGAGACGCTGTCCGCCCTCGAGGCCCGCGAGGCCGCCCTGCGCGCCGAGGACCCGGCCGTGCGGCGGATCCTCGAGCAGATCGCCGCCGACGAGCACCGCCACGCCGAGCTCGGCTGGCGCTTCGTCCAGTGGGCGCTGGAGCGCGCGAGCGCGGACCAGCGCGCGCGCGCGAAGGCGGTGTTCGCCGCCGCGATCGCCGGCGCCGAGGCCACGATCGCCGAGCTCGCCGAGCAACCCGGCGAGCCCGAGCTGCACGCGCACGGCGTCGTCGACGCCCCGCTGCGCGCCGCGCTGTGGCGCGAGGGCCTGCGCGAGCTGGTCCGCCCCACCCTCGACGCGCTGCACTGCGCCGCCTGAGCCCGCTGCAACCATCGAGGATACCTGCCGCGGAGGACTCCTCCGCGGCCGGCCCACGCACGCCTCGTCGACACCTCTGCGCGCCACATAGCGGCGCGAGAGCACACTCGCTGCGCTGCACGATCTGAGCTCGCTGTCGCTTGATCAAGCGACTCACCGCGCCGCGCATCCTCCCACCTGGCGACCGCCGTGACGTGTGACCGCGCGGAGGTCTGCGCGAGCGACAGCCGCTGCATCCGCTCGCCGAGAAAGTGACAGCGACGGCAACCTCTCCGACGCCCCACCCCCAGCCTCTCATTCCGCCCCGGCAACCTCCGTGAGCCTGCCCCACGCTGTCCCACACGCCGCCCGCGACAGCGCCGCCGCGGCCCGGTTCCCGACGAACGCGATCGCTGTCACTTTCGCCGCCGCCGACATCGCCCACCCGCGCGGGTTCCCGGTCCGGCGCCGCGACAACGCCGCCTGACGCAGGTTCCCGGGCGAGTTCGTCGCGTGCGGCCCACACAATTTTTCGTCGACCGAGGAACCGCGACCCCGGGCCTCTGTCTGTAGCGGCGTCGACGGTGCTGCGACGGTGAGCGGGACAGCGGCTGCGAGGCGGCCCATCCGCCGCCGCGACGGACCCCCGCGCGGCGCGAAGAGCCTGCTCGTCGAGACAGTACCCAAAGAACATGTCCGAACAGTCAGTAAACGTTCGTATGAAAGCCAGTGACGCCATGACGACCCGCAACCATCGAATCGAAGTCAGCTCCCTCCACAACGAGTCCGAGGTGCAGGACGGCGGCCGAGTCGCCGAGGTCGTGGCCATGTACAACGACACCGTCCTCGACGTGCAGCACCTCGGCCAGACGCGCGACGGCCGGCGCAGCGCGCCCAGGTGGCTCGCGGCCGGCGGCGCTCTGATGCTCGGCGGCCTCGCCCTCTTCGGCCACGACGCCGCCCAGGACTGGGACGGCCACGCCGACGCCGTCAAGGCCGCCGCGGAGGTCAGCGCCCCCGCGCCGAAGGCCCCCGGCACCGGCCTCGGCGGCCTCGGCTTCGGCCTGGCGATGCTCGGCATCATCCCCTTCGGCGTCGCCGCCATGCGCATGCAGGACCGGGCCCGCACCGCCTACACCCTCGGCGAGGGCCACGACGCGGCCTTCCACGTCGCGGTCCCCGGCCGCCGCGAGCTCCCGATCGTCCAGGGCGAGCGCGAGCACAACCTGCAGTTCACCGCCGACATGACCGGTGAGGTGCGGATCGGCGACACGCACGTGACCCTCGAGGAGCTCATCCGCAACGGTCGCGCGCGCCAGGTCGAGGACGGCGTCTACACCTACCCGCTCGCCGCCGGCGCGAAGGCCCGGATCCGCTGGCAGGGCCTGACCTTCTTCATCCACTCGGTCGCCCCCGGCCGCGTGATCGCTCGCAAGAGCGAGATCGACAAGCCGTTCTGGTTCCACAACGGCCTGTCGGCCGCCGCGATCGGCAGCCTCATCCTGCTCACGCAGATGATCCCGAACGAGGCCGGCGCGCTGGCCCTCCAGGAGGAGCTCGGGGACAGCCGCTTCGTCGGCTACCTCGCGCAGCCGAACGAGCAGAAGGACGACGCCATCCCGACCGAGGAGGAGCAGGCCGACGAGCCCGGCGGCACCGCCGGCGAGCGCCACGTCGGCGACGAGGGCAAGGCCGGCAAGAAGGAGAGCAAGCAGGTCAGCGGCCGCTACGCCATGAAGGGCACCGCGTCCGCAGTCCCCAAGCTGGCCCGCAACTTCGACCCGAACATGGACGCCCGCACCACCGGCGTCCTCGGCCTGATGAAGGCCGACTCGGGTCACTTCATGGCCTCGCCCTTCGGCGACGCGTTCGCCGTCGGCAACGACGACCAGGACGTGTGGGGCCAGCTGGTCGGCAAGGACATCGCCGAGTCCAACGGCTTCGGCGGCCTCGGCCTCGTCGGCAGCGGCCGCGGCGGCGGCGGCACCGGCGAGGGCACGGTCGGCCTGACCTCGGTCGGCCTCATCGGTCACAACCGCCCCGGCGACGGCGAAGGCGGCCTCCACCGCCGCTCCGCCGGCTTCGAGGACCGCAAGACCCGCACTCCGCAGGTCCTCGCCACCAAGGCCGAGGTCATCGGCGGGCTCGACAAGGACCTCATCCGCCGCGTCGTGCGGGCTCACATCAACGAGGTGCGCTACTGCTACAACCAGGGTCTGGCCAAGGACGCCAACCTCAAGGGCCGCGTCGCCGTCCAGTTCACCATCGGCGGCGCCGGCAAGGTCACCTCCGCCGTGGTCGGCGAGACCGACCTCAAGGACCGCGCCGTCGGGTCCTGCATCGCCCAGGCGGTCAAGCGCTGGTCGTTCCCCAAGCCGGCCTCGGGCGGCGCCGCGATCGTGACCTACCCGTTCATCCTCCAGCCCGGCTGACCTGAAAGACAGCCTCGCCCGACCGGGCGGAGCCCCGCGCTCCGCCCGGTTTTCTTTTGCGCGCAGTCACTCCGCGAGCGCCGCGTCCGGATCGCGCCGCAGCTTCAAAATCTTCTCGATGCGCTCGAACAGGTCGATGCGGTCGACCAGATCGTGGAGATAGTCGAGCTTGTCGGTCTCGATCGTCACCGTCTCCGACAGGTCGTAGCGCGAGAACCACGCGTCGTAGAGCTCCTGCAGGCGCCGCAGATAGCTGGTCGGGATCGCCTGCTCCTCCGGCCGCCCGCGCAGCGCGATCCGCTTGCGCAGCGTCCGCATCGAACATTTTAAATAAATCATCAGGTCCGGCGGCGGCAGCTGCTGCACGATCGCCTCGTAGAGCTCGCGGTAGGTCTGATAGTCGCGCCGCGTCATCTGCTTGCGGCGGTACAGGTTCTCCGCGAAGATCTCCGCGTCCTCGTAGATCGTGCGGTCGCCGATCACCGGCTGCGTCGCCCGGATGAGCTCCTGGTGGATGCGGAATTTCTTGGCGAGGAAGAACACCTGCGAGTGGAACGCCCACCGCGGCATGTCCGAATAGAAGTCGACCAGGTACGGGTTCTGCTCGTTCGGCTCGAAGTGCGGCGTCAGCCGGAACTGCCGCGCGAGGAACGTGACGAGCGTCGACTTGCCGACGCCGATGTTGCCGGCGACGGCGACGAACCTGCGGGGGCGGGCAGCGTTCACCCAGGCCGGGTACCGCGATCGCGTGCGCGTGTCGAGTGCGCGAACCCGCGCGATCGACCTCGCAGACGCGCAGCAGCGCAGCCATCGCTCGCCCCGCCGCGATCGACTCGCTGGGCCCGCAGATCTGCCGCGCCATCACGTGAAGCTCGCGAGCAGCGCCGACATCGCCGGCACTCCGATCGCCGTGAGCCCCGACAGTCGAAACCCTCGTCGCCGCGTCGACCCATCGCCGATCGTCCCTCGCACCTCGACTCGACGTCGCCGCGAACATCACCGTCGAGTGACCTCGCCGGGGCAGGCCTGACGAGGCCGGTGACCACCACCTGGTTCGCGGGCGGAGCTCCCGTGCTCGCCGGGACCGATCTTCTCGGCATGGGTCCGCGAGTGCTCACCGGGCCGGGCCCGGGCGGCCGGCGGCCGGCACGCGAACGATTCGTGCCGGCTCGTCGCCCGTTGACGCGCCGGACCTGTTTGTTTTCTCGTATCATCCGCGCCCACATGCCCGCTGCCGACGACCCTGCCGCGCGCCCGAGCGGGCCCGAGCCACCTGGGTCGTCCGCGCCGGAGCGGCCCGTCCGGCTCGTCCTCGCCGCGCTGCTGCTCGTCGCGTTTCACCTGGCGTGGTTCGCCTATTTCGTGCCGCTCGACGCCTGGTGGACCACCACTCCGATCACCGGCGTCGACTTCGAGACCCACGTCGGTCAGACCTGGCGCTTCATCGAGGCCATGGACGGCTGGGGTCACAGCTGGATGTACGACCCGCGCCTGCTCGCCGGCTACTTGCAGGGCGTCATCTTCGACGCCGACAACAAGGGCTGGGAGGTCTGGACCTGGCTCTTGAGTCATGTCGGCGTCCCGGCCGGCCTCGCCTTCAACCTGTTCGTCGCGTGCGCGCACCTCGGCGTCTTGCCGGTCGTCTACGCCTCGGCGCGGCTGTTCGACCTCTCGCGCCGCGCCGCCCTGTGGGCCGCCTTCCTGGCCTCGCTGCTGTGGTTCTTCGACTCGTTCTCGCACTGGTGCTGGTGGATCGGCATGGTCGCCTACGCCGTCTGCGGCTACCTCTCGCTGCTGCCGCTGGCGCTGTTCTACCGCTGGACCCGCCAGCGCAAGCCGTGGCAGGGCCTCGCCGCCGGCCTCGCTCTCGGCGTCGCCCACCTCGTCCACCCCTACACCTTCGTCGTCCTGGTCGCGCCGATGCTCGTGCTGTACCTCCGCGAGCTCCGCCGCCTCGGCGCGCGCGGGCACTTCGCCGTCCTGGCGATGGTCGTCTTCACTCTGGTGCTCAACACCTGGTGGCTCGCGGTCGCGGTCCGGTTCTGGCACTACATCCTCGACTCCGGCTTCTTCGGCCAGTCGGGCCCGCAGTGGCTGCTCGCCGACTACCTCGGCCTCGTCCTCGACACCGCCACCTCGGGCCTGCTCGGCACGCGCACCGGCTTCCGCTTCCTCGTCCTCGGCGCCGCGCTGGTGGGCCTGTGGCGCTGGCGAAAGGCCCGCGACCCGCGGACCTTGCCGATCGCCGTCGCCATGGTCGCCATGGCGCTGCTCGCCTACGCGGCCGGCTACATCTGGCTCTTCAGACAGATCCAGCCGTACCGCCACGTCCTCCCGCTCGCCTTCCTCGCGGTCATCCCCGCCGCCGCCGCGCTCGAGTCGGCGCGCCTGGGCGGGCTGTGGCGCTCGCTCTCGCCCCCGGCCCGCGTCCTCGTCGTCGTCCTCGCCCTCCCGGCCGGGCAGATGCTGCTGCGCGACGTCCTCTACTTCACGCCGGCGCACCTGCCCGAGGTCGCCCCGCTGTACAGCGGCGAGAGGGTCCTGCTGGCCGCCAGCGGCTACCCGCCCCACCCCGACTACCGCCTGTTCCCGGCCCGGCCCGAGCACGGCGAGATGACGAAGTGGGTCCGCGAGGTCGACGACGGCCAGAGCCGCTTCCTGGTCGAAGAGCCAGCCGTGGGCGAGCGGCTGCACTGGCAGACCGACGCCCAGATCATCGGCGGCTTCCGCTTCCGCAACCTCGAGCACAGCATGGCCAACCTCTACCGGCGCCACAAGTTCGGCGTCGCCGGCGACGACCAGCTGCGCACCTACTTCGAGACCTACGCGGTGCGCTGGGTGATCGTCACCAGCAACGCGACGTGGTGGAACACGCGGCCCGACCTGATCGTCCCGGCCGGCAAGGTCGGCCACCACCGGATCTTCCGCACCACGATCGAGCCGCACCTGATCCAGCAAGGCGGCGGCAAGGTGGTCGCCGCGCCCAACCGACTCAGCGTCACCGGCAGCGACCCGGACATCGATCTGGTGCTGCGCTTCCACTGGATGGAGTACCTGGTCTGTGAGCCAGGTTGTGAGCTCCGCCGGGAGAAGATCGACGACCTCGACCACGTCGGCTTCATCCGCGTGCCCGCGCCCCACCCGGCCGACCTCGAGATCGTCAACCGCTACGGGGAGGCCGGGCGATGATCGCGGCACTGCGGATCCTCTTCAACGTCGCCGCCTACCGCCTGCAGCGGCTCGAGATGGCCAACATGGGCGGCGCGCTGCTCATCATGCTGGCGCTGCGGCTGTCGCCGACCGACGTCGCGGTGCGGCTCGCGTTCGCCTTCCTGCTCAACCTGCTCGTCTACCTCAACAACGACTACCTCGACCTGCCGACCGACCTGCGCTCGCCCGAGCGCGACGACGCCAACACCCGCTACCTCCGCGACCACCGCGGCGCGGCCCTCGGCGCCCAGCTCGGCCTCGTCGCCGCGCTGCTCGCCGTCGCCGGCGCGTGGGACCTCGGCCTGCTCGTCCCGCTGGTCGTCGGCGGCGGCGTGTGCTGGCTGTACTCGGCGCGGCTCAAGCACGTGCCCGGGGCCGACATCACCGCGATGATGGTGTGGGGCGCGGCGATGTTGACGGTCGCGTTCCCGCCGACGAACGCGCTCGGCTGGGCGCTGGCCGGCCTGCTCGCGCTCGACTCGGCGGTGTTCGAGACGATCCAGGTCATCCGTGACCACGACGCCGACCGCGACACCGGCGTGCGCACCACCGCCGTCGCTCTCGGTGTCCCGCGCACCCTCGCGCTCGCCCGCGGCCTCCTGGTCCTCGGCGCGGCCGCCGCCGCCCTGGCGATCCACCCGCTGGTCGCCGTGCCGCCGATGATCGGCGTCACCCTGCCGCTCGGCCGTCCGGAGCGGTACTGGAACCAGATCCGCGTCCTGCTCGGGCTCGCCTTCCTGTTCGCCGCCGGGTGGGTCTGGCTCCACGGCGCCACCGCCGGATGGCTCGTGCGCTGCCTCCCGGACGCCTGTACGGCGACCTCTGGCCTTTCGGTCATGTCGCAATAGACAGGCGCAGATCGACCCGCTTGCGCCGACATCGGGGTCGCCGTGCACTATTTTACGAAACCGAGCGTGTAAAATACCCTGAAGGTTTTTCGTTGAACTGGACGGACTCGTCCCATATGCTGAACAGCGCTTCAGTCTAGCGAAGTTGTCGGAGCGGCCGCACATGTCCCAAGAAGCACGTTATGACACCCACTTCTCGAGCCCGGCGGATGTCGAGGAGTTCGTCTCGGTCCTCGAGCGGTTCGAGCGCGGCGAGATCAACTCGGAGGACTTTCGCACCTACCGCCTGAAGCGCGGGGTGTACGGCCAGCGGCAGATGGACGTGAACATGCTGCGGGTCAAGTTCCCCGGCGGCATCATGAGCGCGGCCCAGTTGCGCACCGCGGCCGGCGTGGCCCGCGAGTACACGCAGTATCACAAGGGCCACATCACCACCCGGCAGAACATCCAGTTCCACTTCGTCAAGCTTGCCGACATGCCCGAGGTGATGGGCCGCTTCGACGTCACCGGCGCGACCACCCGCGAGGCCTGCGGCAACACCGTCCGCAACATCACCGGCTGCCCGTACGCCGGCGTCAGCGGCACCGAGGCCTACGACATCACGCCCTACATGCACGCGCTCGTGCGCATGTGCCTGCGCGAGGAGTGGGCCAACAACCTGCCGCGCAAGTTCAAGATGGCCTTCGAGGGCTGCACTCACGAGGACCACGCGCAGACGGCGATCAACGACGTCGGCTTCCGCGCCAAGATCAAGGACGGCGTGCGCGGCTTCGAGGTGTTCGTCGCCGGCGGCCTGTCGACCAGCCCGCGGCCCGCGTATCGCCTGCACGACTTCATCCCGGCCGACGAGATGCTGGCGCGCACCGAGGCGATCATCCGCGTGTTCGACCAGCACGGCAACCGCAAGAACCGCGCTCGCGCCCGCCTGAAGTACGTCATGAAGGCGCTCGGCGAAGAGGGCTTCGTCACGGTCTACGAAGGCGAGGTCGCCAAGCTCGTGGCCGCCGGCACGCTCGTGCGGCCGATCGAGCTGCCGCCGGACGAGACCGCGCCGGCGTGGAACGACCGCGCTGTGGCCGGTCCGCGCGCCGGCGACGACGACCCGCAGTACAAGGAGTGGCTGCGCACCGTCGACCCGCAGAAGCAGTCGGGCTTCGCCGCGGTGACGATCAAGCTCGACCGCGGCGACATCTCGGCCGAGCAGTTCGACCAGCTGGCCGACCTCGCCGAGACCTTCACCGACGGCACCCTGCGCGCCGGCAACCGCCAGAACCTCATCGTCCGGTGGGTCCGCACCGAGTACCTGCCGCACCTGTTCGCCGCGCTGCAGCAGATCGGCCTCGCCGAGCTCGGCTCCAACACGATCCACGACGTCGTCAGCTGCCCGGGCGCCGACAGCTGCAACCTCGCGGTCACCCACAGCATGAGCCTCGCCAAGCACCTGACCCGCTTCCTCAAGAACGCGGGCAAGTCGGCCGACAGCGTCGAGCTCGCGCGCTCCGCCGACATCAAGATCTCCGGCTGCCCCAACTCCTGCGGTCAGCACCACGTGGCCGCGATCGGCTTCCACGGCACCGTCCGCCACGTCGGCGACGGCAAGCAGGTCCCCGAGTACCAGCTCCACCTCGGCGGTGGCTTCGACGCCGACGGCGTCCAGTTCGGCCGGCACATCGTCAAGATCCCCGCCCGCCGCGCCGGCGAGGCCCTCCTGCGCCTCCTCGACCTCTACCGCGACGAGCGCGAGGACGGCGAGGACGCACGCGCCTTCTTCCGCCGCGTCACCAAGGAGGACGTCGTCGAGGCCCTCGGCGACGCCCTGCTCGACAGCCAGTTCACCAACCTGCGCGACGACGACGTGTTCGACCTCGGCCAGGAGCGCACCTTCGACGTGGCGATCGGCCGCGGCGAGTGTGCCGCCTAGCCTCCCCCCTCAGCCGGCCGACCGGATGCGGCAGGTCTTTCGACCTGTCGCTTTTTTTTCATGTCCTGAAGGACATGTGATTCGACCCGCGGCGCGCGGACCAAAAATCACTGCATGTCGAGCGGCGGCTCGACCTGCACCGGCGCCGACCGTGGCTCGATCGGCGGCGGCTCGGTCCAGCCGAACAGCTCGCGCTGCGGCGGATAGGCGCGCGGCAGCCGGCGCTGCAGCTCGGCGCCGCAGAACTCGACCGACGAATCGGTGTAGGCGACCATCGCCGCGCGCTGCCAGCAGTACTCCAGCGCCTGCGTCGCCGCGACCTCGACCGGCGTCGTGTAGTCGCGCAGCGTCCCGCAGTAGGCCTTGATGGCCTCGTCGGAGCCGAGGCCGTCCGGCACCTCGGCGGCCAGCAGCGTGTCGACCTCGGTCTGGGCGACGATGGCGAGCCGGGCCGCGGCCGCGAACACCGCGCGAGGGCTCCGCTTGCGCACGGCGATCTTCTCGTAGAGGCGGTTCAGGTCGTTCGACCGGTCGCGGGCCTTCCCCCAGTAGTCGAGGAAGCGCCGGCGCGAGTCGTCGCTCTTGCGCTTCTGCTCGGCGTACTTCTTGCGGTCGCGCTCGTCCGACGAGAACCGCAGGTACTCCTCGACGCGGAAGTTCAGGCCGGTCGGGGGCCGCACCGCCAGCGCCGCCTCGAGCTCGCGGTCGGCGACGATCAGCTCGGCGGTGTCGAGCGCCTCGTCGACCTTCCGCTGCAGCCACGGGTCCTCGACCGGCGGCAGCACTTTGCCGAGCTCGATCGCCTGCCGCAGGCGCCGGAGCGCCGACTCGGCCAGCTGGCGGTCGCGCGGGTGCACCGTCACCGCCTGCGCCGCAGGCCCGGCGCACGTCACGGTCGGCGCCTTGCCGCGCTTCGGCGCGTCGATCGCCGCCGGCTTCGAGGTGACGCACAGGTCCATCAGCCCGCCCTTCTGCTTGCAGGCCCGCCGCCACTCGATCGCCGCGTACGTCACCTCGGCGACGATCCTCCGCGCCGGCCCGCCCTTGTTGCCGTGGCGCAGCAGGTACTCGAGCGCGTGCTTCTGAAGCGCCTGGTCGTCGGGCAATGTCTTCGGGAGCAGGTCGACGCGGGCCCAGTGGATCAGCGCGCCGCGCTGCGGGTCCTTGGCGGCGTAGTACTTCTCGACCTTCTCGAACAGCGCCAGCGCTTGCTTGTCCTGGCCCAGCTGCGCGCGCAAGAGGCCGGCCTCCTGCAGAAACTCGGCCGCCTCGGCCTCGGCGGGGTAGCGCTCGGCGAACCGCTCCATCGCCGCGGCCGCCCGCTCGAACGACAGCGTCGCCCGCAGGTGGCGCACCAGGGCCAACAGCGCGACGCGGGCCGCCGGCAGCGACGGGAACGTCTCCACCAGGCGCTCGCGCGTCGCCACCATCGCGTCGTACTGGCCGGCCGCCTCGTGACAGCGGGCCGCGTACTCGAGCGCCTCGGCGGCCCGCTCGTGCCTGTCGCCGAGCCGCCTGGCCAGCTGCTCGAGCTGCTCGGCGCACGCGGGCGCGCGCGCCGGGTCACCCGCCTGCGCGACCGCGACGCCGTCGGCGAGGATCTGCGCGTCCTCCTGCGTCATCGGCTGGCCGGGAGCCATCGCCACCAGCGCGCCGAGGGCGACGCCGATGCACCGCGACCATGGACCCGAACGCCGCGTCATCGCTCCTCAGCGTCGGCGCCGGCGCGCCAGCAGCAGCAGGCCCGCGAGCAGCCACGAGCTGTCCCGAAGGGCAGGCTGTCCCGAAGTGCAGGAGCAGCCGCGCTCGGCCAGCTCGCCGCCCTCGGCCCCCGCGCTCGACTCGTCGCCGCTGTCCTCGCTACCGCCGTCGTCGCCCGGCGGATCGATCGGCCCCGGCGGGAGCGGCTGCGGTTGCGGCTCGGGCTGAGGTTCAGGCCCGGGCGGCGGTGGTTCTGGCTCAGGTTCAGGCTCAGGTTCGGGCTCGGGCGGCGGCGGCTCGGGTTCAGGCTCGGGTTCCGGTTCCGGTTCCGGCTCAGGCTCAGGCTCAGGTTCGGGCTCCGGCTCAGGCCCCGGGAACGGCCCCTGGCCGAACGGCTCGCCGCAGACGGCGCTCCAACCCCCGCTCTGCGTCGTCGAGCAGCCGTCGGCCCACGTGCTCTGCGGGTCCATCAGATCGCCGGGGAAACCGCCGCAGTCGGCCGTGGGCGTCCAATTGCCGGAAGGGTCGAAGCAGGGCGAGAGGTCGACGCCGGCGGCCTGCTCGAGCCACTGCATGTGCGGCCAGAAGATCTCGTACACCGTCCCGAACCCGCACACCTCTTCGCCGGGGTCCGGGGACTGGTCTCCGAGGTGCAGCGTCGAGGCCGCGCCGAGCAGGCGCCAGGTGCCGTCGCTCATGCGGAAGTACGCCGGCCCGCCCGAGTCGCCGAAGCACCCGCCGTGCTCGGGGCCGACCATGATGATCTCGTTGTTGGCGACCGAGACCTCGATGACGCTCTGCTGCGTGAACCGCTTCTTGCCCGCGCCGGTGGCGATCGGGTTGCCCTCGGGGTCGAGGAACGCGTTGGTCGCGCCGTAGCCGACGATCGTGACCTGCGAGTTCAGCAGCAGGTCGCTCTCGCAGCCCATGATGAGCGGCACCGTCGGGACCTCGGGGACGGGCTGCGCGAGCTTGCAGAACGCGAGGTCGTTCACCAGCGCGAACGGGTCCCACTGCGGGTGCACTGCGCACTCCGTGACCGGCACCTTGCGCACCGGCGCCTCGATGTCCTCGCCGAACATCACGCTGCCCGGGACGGCCCACGACAGGTCCGGGTCCATGCAGTGCGCGGCGAACACGACGACGCTCGGATGGACCAGGGAGCCGGTGCAGAAGAACCCGTCGGTGCTGGCGTCGAGCATCGCCACCGCGCTCGGGAAGTCGCACTCCCCGGCCTCTTCGCCGCCGAAGATCGGCTGCGGCCGCGGTGTCGCGTTCGCCAGCTCGCCCGCCGACGCGGGGCCCGCGACCAGCGCCAGGAGCCCGCAGACCAACGCCGTCCCGGATGCACGCATGGCGCCCAGGCTCCCATCCCGGCCGGCCGCGCGCAAGCGCGAACCGGGTATCATCCCGCGCGTGTACGCCCCCCTCCTCGCGCTCGGACTCGCGGCCGCAGCCCCCGAGTCGGTCATGAGCCGCGACGCAGCCATGCAGGCGCGCGACCACATCCAACCTCTCGCGGCGGCCGGTCGACCCATCCCCGCCGCGCTCGCGGACCCGCACCACGAGCTCGTGCCCCAGGTTCACGCGCAGTCGGCCGCGACCTGGATGACCACTCGTACGAGCGCGATCCCTCCCACGTCACCGACCACGACCTCGCCGACGACGATCTCGCCAAAGACGACCACGCCGTCTCCGCCGACCTCGCCTGCACCCTCGCCGACGACCTCGACCCCGCCCACGAGCTCGCCTATCACGCCATCCCCGGCGACCTCGCCCACGAGCTCGCCGACTACGCCATCCCCGGCGACCTCGCCCGCATCCTCGCCGATCGCTCCGACGCCCCAAGCGCTCTCGCCCGCATCCTCGCCGACCGCTCCGACCCCGCAAGCGCTCTCGCCCGCGGACGCCACCGAGCCGCCCCCTGACGCCGCGGCCGACGGCGCAACCTCGACTCCGCCCGCCGCCCCTTCGCCTCCGGCCACCCGCGCCGAAGCGTCCACCACGACCCCGCCGCGTCCACGCTGGTGGGGCCCCGATCCGCGGCCGAAGGTCAGCGGCTACGGCGGCCCTGCCCTGCGCCTATCGGGCCTGAACGGCAAGTTCGCGGCCTTCGTCGGCCTCGAGGGCGGCATCAACATCCTGCAGCGCCTCACGATCGGCGCCTCGTTGCAGTGGCTGCTCAACCCGGTCGACGCCGGCCCGTACGCCCGCGGCAACGCGACCCGCATCAACATCAACTACGGCGGCCTCGTCGTCGACGTCGCCTACGTCCGCGGCAAGCGAGTCTCCGGCACCATCGGCGGCCTCCTCGGCGGCGGTGGCGGCTGCGTGCAGAACCCCGAGGACGGCCGCTGCGCCGACAAGACCGCCTTCTTCGTCGGCGAGCCGCGAGCCGGCCTCCGCGTCGTCCTCGCCCCGATCGTCCGCCTCCACCTGGCCCTCGGCTACCGCCTCGTCGCCGCCCGCACCTGGACAGGCCCCGCCAACCTCGGCGGCCCGATGGGCACCGTCATGCTCGAGTTCGGCTGGTTCTAATTTTTTAAGAGACATGCCCTTCAGAGCATGTCCTTTAAAACATGTTCGGCACAGGTCGCGAGATCGATCTGCGCCCTCTCGTCCGAGCTCCGCTCGCCTGCGTGAGCGTGACGCACAGTCGAGCGTTCGGCTGGTTTTAAGGACATGCCCTTCAGGACACATATCTTTCCATATCTTCAGCGCAGGTCGCCGGATCGACCTGCGCCCGCTCGTCCGACTCACCCACCGGAGCTCCACTCGCCGGCGCGAGCGTGACGCACAGTCGAGCGTTCGGCTGGTTCTAAGGACATGCCCTTCAGGACACGTCTATTTCCACATCTTCGGCGCAGGTCGCCGGATCGACCTGCGCCCGCTCGTCCGACTCACCCACCGGAGCTCCGCTCGCCTGCGCGAGCGCGACGCACAGTCAAGCGTTCGGCTGGCGGGCGTACAGCGCCCGCGCGGCGGCCCGCTGCAGCTCTCCGCCCCGGGTCCGCGGCAGCGCACCGACGGGCACCTGCACCAGCGCCGCGACGCGGAGCCCGAGGGTGGCCTCGATCCGCCGGCGCAGCGTGGCGGTCATCGTGTTGAGCACCACCCGGTCGACCGGGCGGCCCTCGGCGACCAGCACGAGCTCGTCGCTCTGCTTGCCCGGGCGCGCCAGGGCGATCACCTGCCCGGCGCAGATCCCCGGCACCCGCGCCGCCTCGCGCTCGATCGGCTGCGGATCGTAGCTGCAACCCTGCACGACGATCGCGTCCTCGCTGGCCGCCACGTCGCTCTCCCGATCGCCACGCAGAGTCCCGACGCCACCGTCGGCGACGGCCCAGAAAGCACCTCGCGGCACGTCCCGCTCGCCATGTTCGCTCGACATGCTGCCAGCGGCCATCGCCAGATCGATGATGGCGCTCGACCTGCTGTCGACGGCCGCCAGCCCGACCGTGGAGCTCGACATGCTGCCAACGGCCGCCAGCCCGACCGTGGAGCTCGACATGTCCTCCGCGCCATCTTCACTCGAAATGCTGCCAGCGGCCGCCACCTCGATGGTGGAGCTCGACATGTCCTCCGCGCCATCTTCACTCGACATGCTGCCAGCGGCCGCCAGCCCGACCATGGAGCTCGACATGTCCTCCGCGCCATGCTCGCTCGAGCCACCCTGCGCGGCCGCCTCGCTCGCGGTCGACGACGCCTCGTTCGCCAGCTCCAGTTCGACGCCTCGCTCTTGCCGAGCCACCGCATCCGCAGCGGCGACCGGCGAGCCCACGGCCTCGCCGGCGAGCCCGAGCATCTGCACCCGCGCCAGCTCCGCCCGCCCCCTGACCTGCGCGAGCGCAGACGGCTCGGCGATCGTGACAGTCACACCGAGCTCGTCGATCAGCCGCAGCCAGCGGTCCACGCCCCTCGCAACCGAGCGAGAGATCACGAACGGCAACCGGCGGCGCAGCGGCGCCAGCACCGCCGCGAGCAGGCAACGGTCCAGCTCGGCGCAGACGAGCACCTTGTCGCCCGCCGCTGCCGACCGCGTCTCCGCCAGCACCGCGTCGGCCGCGGCCGCCAGCGCCTCGTGCGTGTACCGGCGGACCTGCCACGTCCCCGAGCGATCGGCCGTGCACACCACGAACGCCGGGTCTTCATATTTGAACTTGCTGGGGCCGGCCAGGAACACCGAGCCCAGCGGATGCTCGCCGAGGTCGTCGACCATCAGCTCGCGCAGCTCGCCGAGGGACGGCAACCGCCCTCGCTCCGCCGACGGCCGGATCACCCGCTGCGCCTCGCTCGCGCGCATCACCTCCGTCACCGCGGCCCGCCAGGCCTCGTCGGCCAGGCCGGACGGCTCGGGCAGCACCACCGGCACGGCGCCGGCGCGCAGCGCACCGAGTGTCGCAACGACCATGTACTCCGGGTCAGGCGCGGCGATCGCCACTCGCTCGCCGCGAACCCCGCGGGCGACCAGCCGCGCCGCGAAGCCCTCGATCGCCACCACCAGCTCGCCGTAGCTGCGGGTCCGCGTCGCGCCGTCGTCGCCGACGATCACGAGGCCGGGGAGAGCGCACCCACGCAACGCCACGAGCGAATGAACCAGGGTCGACACGCCTCAATGAGCGACACGAGGGGCCGACTCGGATGACGCGTTCGCGCATTCCAGGCAGCGATCGACATGGAGCCTCGCGTGGCTTCGGTCTCCCGAGGAGGAACTGCGCGCTCCGCCGCTGGCGGTGATAGCTTGGGATGCGTGCTGCTGTTGACGCAGGCGCCAGATCCGCCGCCCGAAGACGGCGACGACATCGTCGCCTCCACGCGCGCCGCCGTGGCTGCCGGCTTCACAGCGCTGCACTTGCCGACGGACGCCGACCATCGCGGCGACCTGCTGGGCCCGATCGCCGCGCTGACAAGACGGCAGGTCCGCGAACCTGCCGTGTGGATCGGCACGATCCCCGAACCTGCCACCTATCGCGCCGTGTACGACGCCCTGCGCGACCGCGGCATCGACCTCGTCAACGACCCCGAGCAGCATCTGCAGGCGATGGAGTTCGACCGCGCCTACCCGCGGCTCGCCGAGCTGACCCCGACCAGCGTCGTCGTCACCGACCTCGCCGAGGTCGAGGCCGCTGCCGCGGTCGTCGGCCTGCCCGCGTTCGTCAAGGGCGCGGTGCTCTCGCGCAAGCACCTCGGCTGGCGCCACTGCGTCGCGGCCACCCTCTCCGAGCTGCGCGAGCGCGTGGCCGCAGTGCTGCGCAGCCCGTTTCACTCCCGCGGCCGGGCGATCGTGCGGACCCTGGCGCCCCTCCGCCACCACCGCGTGGCCGCCACCGACGTGCCGATCGCCCGCGAGTACCGGGTCTTCCTCCACCGCGGCGAGCCGCTGGCCCACGGCTACTACTGGCCCTACTTCCACGACTTCGTGGCGCTGTCCCCCGCCGAGGAGGCGGAGCTCCTCACCCTGGCCCGCCGCGCCGCCGCCCGCCTCGACGCCCCGCTGCTGTCCCTGGACATCGCCCAGCTGGAGTCCGGCGCGTGGGTCGTCATCGAAGCGGGCGACCCCCAATTCTTTGGCCTCAGCTTCATCGCCCCGCGCCCGCTGTGGCGCCGCCTCGCCGATCGGGTGTCTCACACGACATGTTCTTGAGGCCATATCATTGAACGTCGACGAGCAGCGGCCGGACGAACCGCTCGAACTGCTCGACCGCCGCCTGCAGCGTTATGTCGCCCGCGACGGCCTTCTCCTTGCGCATCGTCGCCCAGTCGGTCTCCCATTTCTTACCCCTGAGTTCCGCGCGCATGTCATCCAGGATCTGGACGTCTGGGACCGTCTTCCGCCGCTGAAGAGTCGCCCGCAGCGACGCGGCCATCTGCACGTTCTCGAGCGTTTCTGTCGCGCTCAGCACGGCGACGTCCAGGATGTCCTTGAGCCGGTGACGGATCGCGGGGAACTTGGCGAGGATCGTCTCGATCTTCTCTGCGAGCACTGATTCTGTCCGATATGCGAAGACCTGCGGTGGAGGATCCGAGAGAAGGAAGGGCTTGAGCGACGTGCGTATCGCCGGCGGAACGACGGCGTCGCCGAAGCCGATGTCCACTCGCAGGTCGACGTCGCTCTCGCCGACCCGGGCTCGAATCGCCACCTTGATGCCTTCGTATCCTTCGAGCGGACGGGTCGCTAATTCCGCACGTACGCCTTCCGGGTCGAAATAAACTCCGTCGTCGACCTTCACGGCGACGATCTGGCGAAACTTCTGCCGCAGATCGCTCGGTATCGACGGCCCACGCCGCCGCATGAGATCGATGTCGCGAGTGAATCGGTGTGGCGCATCCATGAGGTTGGCCACCAGCACCCCTCCTTTCAGAAAAAACTCCTTCGCGTACTTGGACCTTCCGAGCCGATACAACAGGCGATCTATGGCGTAGGCGATCAACGCGTCCGTCCGGGTCAGACGCAGAGCACGGGCCCGATTCTCGACCCTCTGGGCGACCGATCGATCCTTCTCGCGCCTCGCGCTCATCGCAGCATCAGCCCCTGTATCAACGGCTCGACCTTGTCCCATGTTGCGAGACGGCGGGCTAGCCGGGCGAAGACCGGTACTTGAAAGTCGCTCGCCGTGACCCGCTGGCGAAGGGCCTCCAGGGCTTGCTCCGACGAGACCCGCTTCGGATAGCGCAGGAGATCGAGCACCGTTCGATCGGGCCCGGTGATCCGCAAGTCGACGCCATGGACTTCCACTGAGGCGATGCCGTTGTCGACATCGTGAGCGGGATCGATGAACCGCTCGCTCGTCTGCACGACATGCAGTTCGCGGACGCGACTACGTGGTCTCGAACCGCCCTTCGGGACGAACAACCAGGTCCCTCGCTCGAACCCCGTCGTGAGATCGTAAAAGATGGCGGCCGTGAGCAGACAAACTACTGCGGACGGACTGCGGAGCACCCACGCAGCGGCCTCGATCAACGGATGTCGCCGATGTTGTGTCCCGATGTACACCCCGGGAATGACTCGGTGAAGCGCCCCGCTTCGCTCCGCTTGAGCCAGTGCGTCCGGGGCTGCCTTGATGTCCGATGGTTGAAGCAGCCGGTTTTCCTGCGCCAGCGCGCGGATGGCTGCCTCCCGAGACGAAGCAACGGACATAAAAAAATTGTCCACCCGAGGGCTCTGGGTGGTCAAATTTTTTGACGAAGATGCGATTCTTGCGCCCCCGGAATCTATCCTTCTCGCCCTTCTGTGAGATTCACATAAGTTCTTATTATTTTTGAAGTTTTAAGAAATATATGGATCGGACACTTAAAATTTTTTGACCACCGACTGGGATCTGGTAGTCAAAATTTTTGAATCTGCGGCCGCCGCGCTACTCGGTACTCCGGCCTGTCTAACCGACCAGGCTCATCGGCCCCGCGTCGTCCCCCAGATAAAACGTCCCCGACTTGACCAGCACCGCGCGGCCGGTGAGGAGTACCCGTTCGCCGGCGAGCTCGCAAGTCAGCTCGCCGCTGCGGCGGGACACCTGTCGGGCGCGCAGCTTCGACTTGCCGAGGCGCGCGCCCCACAGCGGCGCCAGGGTGCAGTGCGCCGAGCCGGTCACCGGGTCTTCGGGGATCCCCTGCGCCGGGGCGAAGAAGCGCGACACGAAGTCGACGTCCGCGTCCGGCTCGCCGCCGGGGGCCGTGGCGATCACCGCGAACACCCCGGGCAGCCGGCTCACCGCCGCGAGGTCGGGCTGCAGCGCGCGGACCTCGGCCGCGCTGGCGAACACCGCCACCAGGTCGCGCGCCACCAGCACCTCCTCGGGCCGCCGGCCGAGCGCCGCGGCTAGCGCTTCGGACATGTCCCCGGGGACAGCCGGTCGCGACGGGAAGTCGAGCGTGAAGTCGTCGCCGTCGCGGGCGACGTCGAGCGGGCCGGACAGGGTCCAGAAGCGCAGGCGGGTTTGCGCGCCGGCGCGCAGGCGCGCGTGGACGAAGGCGGCGGCGAGGGTGGCATGTCCGCACAGATCGACCTCGATCTCCGGGGTGAACCAGCGCAGGTCGAAGTCGTCCGTGCCGGGGCGAGGGACGTAGAAGGCGGTCTCGGGCAGCGCGTTCTCGGCCGCGATCTGCTGCATCGTCGCGTCGGGCAACCACGCCCGCAGAGGGCACACCGCGGCCGGGTTGCCGCGGAAGCGGCGGTCGGTGAAGGCGTCGACGTGGAAGCAGGCGATCTCGGTCACGCGGGTCAATCTACCGGAGCGCCCGCGGGCCGTCATACTGAAGCGGTGGAGTCCCGTTCGCCCATGCGGATCGCCGTCGAGTCGCTCGCCGAGGCCCGCGCCGCCGCCGGCAGCGGCGACCTCGAGCGCGCCCTCGACCTCGTCGACGACGGCCTCGCGGCTCTCGGGCCGCACTACCAGCGCACCGGCCTGATCGACGACTCGGGCCTCAAGCTCACCCTCGCCGCAGCCCGCCGGCGCCAGGGCGACGCCGCCGGCGCGTTCGCGGCGATGGAGCGCGTCCTGGAGGATCGGATCGCCTCGTACGAGGGCCGCAGCGGGGAGGCCTCCTGATCGCCGCGTCGCCGCGGTTATGCTTTGCTCGTCCCATGTCGGTCGCACCGCTCTCCCCGAAGCGCTCGCGCCTGTCCACCGCGTCCGCCGTGCTCGCGGTGATTCCGCTGCTCGCGGCGGTGGGCCTGCTGTACCTCCCCGACGGCCTCGTCCGCGGCAATGGCCTGGCCGGCGACATCGTCTGGTCACTGTTCGAGCTGACCCTCCTGTGCGTCCCGCTGGCGCTGCCCATGGGCATGGCCGCCATCTCGCGCCACCTCGACGATCCCGCGCGACCGGGCCTCGGCCTCGCGCTGCTCGGCACGCTGCTCTCCGGCGCCGAGCTACTCCTGCTGATCCTCGGGGCCCATGCCCCGGCCTGACGAGACGTCGCCCTCGCACAGCCGTCCGGTCGTCCGTGCTCGTCGCCGGGGAGCGCGCGCCCGAGGGCGGCGAGCGCCAGGACTGACTGTCTTATCGAACATGTCCTGAAAACCATGCGCCGCCGGACGCCCAGATCTCGCCCGACGAGGCCGCGCGTGGCCGGACCGAAGCGCTCATCCTTGGTGACGCAACGTCACTGCGTGGCCACCCACTCGCGCGCCCGAGAGCCCTCATCCCCGGCGACGCACCGCCTCGCGCGTCACTGCCTCGACCGGCTCGCGCCCGACGTTCCCGCGCGCCGAGAAGCCCTCATCCCGGCGACGCACCGCCTCGCGCGTCACTGCCTCGACCGGCTCGCGCCCGACGTTCCCTCCACCCGCCTCGAAGCACCCGCGCGCGGCGAGCTCACCGTGCCTCGAAGCACTCGCGGCCCTCGGCGCAGCGCTCGGGCACGCTGAGGTCGCCGTCGGGGCCGGTCACGAATTGAGTGCGCAGGCAGTGGTAGTTGCTCGAGCGGCTGGTGCTGAACGCGTCGGGCGTGTCGCGCCCGTACACGTGCATGGCTTTGGTCCGCAGGTGGCGGCAGACGGGCTGGTCGGGGTCGACGACGCGCAGGAAGGTCGGCATGGCGGGCTCGCTTTCTCTCACTCCGGGAGCGGCACGCCGGCGACGCGGTGCAGCACCTCGCGGAGCAGCCCCTGGGCCAGCGGGATCTTGTAGGCGTTGTCGCGCAGCGGCCTGGCCTCGGCGAGGGCCGCCTTGGCCGCCTCGGCGAACAGCGCCTCGCTCGCGGGCTTGCCCTCGAGCGCGGCCTCGGCCTCGCGGCTGCGCCAGGGGATCGGCGCGACGTGGCCGAGGACCACGCGCACGTCGGTCATCACACCTGACTGAAGGGACATCTTGACCGCCGCCTCCGCGAGCGGCCAGTCATGCGACTGCTTCTCCTTGACCGCCGCGTAGCCCGAGCGCTGCTCGGCCCCCGGCTTCGGCAGGATCGCCCGCACCAGCACCTCGCCCGGCTGCAGCGCGTGCTCGCGCTTCGCGTCCTGCTTCGGCGTCACGAACAGCTCGGCGATCGGCAGCGTGCGCGCCTCGGTCCCGCGGATCACCACCTGGGCGTCGAGGGCCGTCAGCGCGCACGCCAGCGTCGACGGGTGGACGATGAAGCTCGGACCGCCGCCGAGGATCGCGTGGTACTTGTTCTCGCCCGAGACCGCCAGGCAGGCCGAGCCGCCCTTCTTCAGGCACACCAGGTCGGCGTGGCGGAAGTACCAGCAGCGCGGCCGCTGCAGCAGGTTGCCGCCGAGCGTCGCCGCGTTGCGGATCGTCGGCGTCGCCGCCGAGCCGGCCGCCTGGCGCAGCGCCGCGTAGGCCTCGCCGAGGCCCTCGTGGCCCGCCAGCTGCGCCAGGGTCACCAGGGCGCCGATCTGCAGCCCCTCGCCGTCGGGCCCGAGCGCGCGCATCACCGCCTCCGACTCGCCCAGCCAGCGCAGCTCGATCAGCCTGGCCGGCGCCTCGAGGCCCTCCTTCATGCGGTCGATGAGGTCGATCCCCCCGGCCCGCAGCGCGCTGTCCTGCGGCTGCGCGCGCGCGAGGTCGCCGGCCTCGGCCAGGGTCTTGGGGCGGCTCAGCACGAACGGTTGCATGGTCGTTCCGTCATGGTTGAAGGGACATGTCCCGAAGGGAACTTCGGAGGTCGGCCCTCAAGAGGCCCCGCGGGTCGGCACCACGCCGAGCGCCGCGAGCACGCGGTCGGGGGTGAGCGGGAGGTCGCGGACGGCCACGCCGAGCGCGTCGTGGACGGCGCAGGCGATCGCGGCCGCGGTGGGGATCGTCGACGGCTCGCCGATGCCGATCGCCCCGGTGTTGTTGGCGCCGGTGTCGACCGGCGTGAACACGACGTCGATCGCGCGCGGCACGTCGCGCGCGCCGGCGATCTTGTAGCTCTCGAGGTTGGGGTTCAGCATCACCCCGCGCACGCGGTCCATCACCCGCTGCTCCGTCAGCGCGTAGCTGGTGCCGAGGATCACCCCGCCCTGCACCTGCGAGCGGCAGGTCAGCGGGTTCATCACCTTGCCGCAGTCGTGGATCGCCAGCACCCGCTCGACCGCCACCACGCCGGTCCACGTGTCGACGCGGACCTCGGCGAACTGGACCCCGGCGATCTGGTAGCTGTTGCCGCCCATGAACTTGACCGGGTAGGCGCCGTAGGTCTCGGGCCGCGTGCCGGTGGCCACCACCGCCTCGCCCTCGATCTTCTTGCACAGCTCGGCCCACGCGATCGACTTGCTGCCGGCGCGCGCCTGTCCTCCGGACCAGGTCACTTCTTCGGGCTTGCGATCGAGCTGCTTGGCCGCCAGCGCGGTCAGCTGCTCCTTGACCGCCTCGGCCGCCGCGCGGACCGCCGGCGTCACGCTGGCCGTGGTCACGCTGCCGCCGCTGCCGACCGAGGGCCCGAGCTCGCTGTCGCCGAGGCGCACGCGCACGGCCTCGACCGGGCGCTGCAGCACCTCCGCGACCACCTGCGCGACCACCGTGGTGATGCCGCCGCCGATGTCCTGCAGGCCGTTCTTGACCTCGACGCTGCCGTCGCGGGCCACGCTGACGGTGGCGACGACCGCCTTGCCGCGGCCGAAGTCGCCCCAGATCGAGGCGGCCACGCCGAAGCCGCGGCGCACGCGGGCGTTCTTGTCGCGCAGCACGGCTGCCTGCTTGCGCCCCTCGTCCCAGCCGAACTGCTTGCGCCCGAGCTCGAACTGGTGGCGGCGGACCGGGTGCTCGTCGTGTTGCAGCCGCAGGTCGATCGGGTCGAGCTTCAGCTTCTTGGCCAGCTCGTCGAGCGCCAGCTCGAGCGCGAACGCCCCCTGCGGGTGCCCGGGCGCCCGCATCGCCGTGCCCGGCCCGCCGTGGGTGAACACGTCGTGGCTCTCGACCAGGATGTTCGGGCAGCGCGAGTAGATGCCGAACGCGTTGCGCCCGACCCCCGCGCCGGTGCCGATCCCCGCGGTCCCGTGGGCGACCACGTGGATCGCAGTCAGCTGTCCGTTGGGACCTGCCCCCAACTTCACGTGCTGGCGCGAGTCGGGGCGGTTGCCGGTGCACAGGTGCTCCTCCTTGCGGTCGAGCAGCAGCCGCACCGGCGCGCCGGCCTGGCGCGCCAGCTCGCCGGCGATGAAGCCCATGCGCGAGCCCGGGGCCGAGGCGCCGAACTTGGCCCCGAAGCCGCCGCCGAGGAAGTCGGTGTGCACGCGCACGTCCGCCGGCCCCAGCTCGAACACCTCGGCGAACTCGTCGCGCACGCTGAAGATGCCCTGCGTCGAGCACCACACGGTCGCCTGCTTGGGCCCGTCCCACTGCACGACGATGCTGTGCGTCTCGAGCGCCGAGTGCGTGTGCACCTGCGTGGTGTACGTCGCCTCGTGCGAGACCTTGGCCATGCGCAGGCCCTTGTGCGCGTCGCCCTTCTTCATCGACGGCGAGGTGCGGATGTTGCCGCGCTGGCCCGCGCTGCCGCCCGCGCCCGGCTCGTCGCCCTCGGTGCTGCGCTCCTGGACCTTGCCGCGGTGGACCAGCGGCGCGCCGTCCTGCATCGCCGCCGCGGTGTCGACCACGAACGCCTCCGGCTTGTACGTGACCGCGATCGCCCGCAGCGCCGCGTCGGCCTGCTCCGGCGTCTTGGCGGCCACCGCCGCGATGTCCTGGCCGGCGAAGATCACCCGCTCCCCGGGCTTCACCAGCGCCAGCACCGCCGACACCCCCGGCAGCCCCTTCGCCGGCGCGACGTCGATCGCCTCGACCACCGCGCACGCGTGCGGGCTGCGCAGCACCGCCGCCCACAGCGCGTTGGGCGGCACGATGTCATGAGTGTACTTCGCCGCGCCCGACACCTTGAGCGGCGCCTCGAGGCGCGGGTGCGGCTTGCCGATCACCTGCAGCTCGCTGCGCGCGTCCCACGGCTTCGGCTCGCCCGCCGGCAGCTGGACCTCGATGTCGCGCAGCTGCTCCGCGAACCCGACCTTGAGGGTGACCTTGCGACCGTCCGGCATGGCTACGCGCTCCCTCCGGCGGCCTCGAGCACCGCCGCGACCACGTTGGGGTAAGTGCCGCAGCGGCACAGGTTGCCGGCGATCGCCGCCTCGACGTCCTCGCGCGCCAGCTTCTGCCCGCGGGTCCGCTCGAGCAGCCCCTGGCACGACATCAACATGCCCGAGGTGCAGAAGCCGCACTGCAGCGCGTCGTTGCGGACGAACGCCTGCTGCAGCACCGACAGCTTGCCGCCGCTCGCCAGGCCCTCGACCGTCGTCACCGCCGCGCCGGCGACGTCGTGCGCCAGAGTCATGCAGCTGTTGCGCGGCACGCCGTCGATCAGCACGGTGCAGGCCCCGCAGGCGCCGCGGTCGCACACCACCTTGGTGCCGGTGAACCGCAGCTGCTCGCGCAGCGCCGCCAGCAAGGTGATGTTGGGCGCGACCTCGAGGGTCTTGGCCTCGCCGTTGAGCGTGAAGCTCAACGGCGCCGGCCCCGGCCCGACGGCGGTCTCTTCGCCGGGGCTCGCCGCAGCGCCCGGGTCGTCGGTGGTGGTGGGCGGCCGTTCGCTCGGCTTGCAGCCGGCGAGGAGACCCGCGGTGCCGATGCCGCGGAACAGGCCGCGACGGGTAATGCCAGCCCGATCGGACATCGCGGCCACGTTACCACGGCGCCCCGACCGCGTATACTCCCGCCCGCTGCATGCAGAGCGCACCTTCGCTGCAACCTGTGAAGCCCCTCCTCGAGGTGGCAGTGTTCACGACCGACCTCGGCCGCGAGCTCGGTGAGCTCCCGACGTCGGAGGCGCTGCGAGCCGGCCTGTCCCTCGAGGCAGCCACCCCCTTACCGCGCCCCGACGACCGCGTCCGCGCCGCCGTGCGCGACCTTCTGCGCAAGGCCGGCTTCAAGCCCACCGGCCGCAGCAAGCCCGCCTCGGAGTACCTGCTCAAGGCCGCGGGCGACGGCAGCCTCGGCAGCATCAACGCCGCGGTCGACGCCTGCAACGTCGCCTCGCTCCACAGCGGCCTGCCGATCAGCGTCGTCGACACCGACCGCGCGGTCCCTCCTTATTCGCTCGGCGTGCCGGCCATGGGCACCAGCTACGTGTTCAACGCCAGCGGCCAGGTCATCGACATCGGCGGCCTCGTCTCCCTGTTCGACGCCGAGGGCCCGTGCGCCGGCCCGGTCAAGGACTCGCAGCGCACCAAGACCCACCCCGGCACCCGCCGCACCCTCTCGGTCGTCTGGGGCACCACCCAGCTGCCCGGCCTCGCCGCCGCCACCGCCGCCTGGTACCGCGAGCTGCTGCACGGCCTCGGCGCCACCACCGAGGCCGTCGCCTTCTCGTAAGAGCATGCTCCGAAGAGCATGCTCCGAAGAGCATGTCCTTCAGGACATGCTCTTCAGGGCACCTGGATGCCCGCCACCCCGGCGAGCACCACGAGCTCGGCCTCGGTCTCGATCGCGGACGTCTCGGCCTCGATGGTGTCGACGATCATGAAGCGCGCCCGCAGCTCGGTGCGCGTGACGTCGACCGACACGTAACCGCGCGAGTGCGCGTTGAAGTGTTTAATTTGGGGGATCGTGGTGACCAGCTGCTCGATGGTCTCGGGCGGCACGTCGGTCTCCG
Organism: Nannocystis punicea; assembly: GCF_026965555.1. GTDB lineage: Bacteria > Myxococcota_A > Polyangia > Nannocystales > Nannocystaceae > Nannocystis > Nannocystis punicea. The sequence goes on from NZ_CP114040.1 coordinate 11,768,558, forward strand.
AGCTCGACGTGATCGAGGTCGTGACGATCTCGACCGCCACCACCGGCGCGTTGCTGTCGCCGGCGATCGCGTTGAGGTCGGCCATCCCGCCGACGTGCAGGTCGCCGGCGAGGATCACCACGTTGGCGAGCTCCTCCGCGGCGAAGAAGTCGAGCAGCCGCTGGCGCGCCTTGGGATAACCGTCCCACTGGTCCCAGTTGATCAGCAGCCCGCTGAAGTCCACTTTTGAAAACACGATCTGCTGGGCGATGAGCTTCCAGATCGCCGGCGACGTCGTGAGCCCCGCGGTCAGCCACGCCTCCTGCTCCGGGCCGAGCATGTCGCCGTCCTCGGTCTCGAGCTCGCCGCAGTCCTCGCCCGGCTCGTCCATGCACAGCTGGTCGGTGCGGTACTGGCGGGTGTCGAGCAGGAACAGCTCGGCCAGGTCGCCCCACGAGAACTTGCGGTAGATCGCCAGCCCCTCCGGCGTCGGCGGCTCGACGCGGATCGGCATGTGCTCGTAGAAGGCCTGGTACGCGGCTGTCCTTCGGGCCAGGAAGTCCGGGTCGTCGACCGACGAGATGTCGGCGACGTAGTTGTTGTCGACCTCGTGGTCGTCCCAGATCACCGCCCACGGGAAGCGGTGGTGGGCCGCCTGCAGCTGGCCGTCGCCGCGGTACAGCGCGTAGCGGTTGCGGTAGTCGAGCAGCGTCCGGCACTCCTCGCTCATGTGCGAGCGGACCGGCCCGCTGTCGCCGTTCTCGTAGATGTAGTCGCCGAGGAACAGCACCAGGTCGAGGTCCTCGGCGGCGACGTGGGCGTACGCGGTGTAGTAACCGGTGGTGAAGCGCTGGCAGCTGGCCGAGGCCAGGCGCAGCCGCTCGGGCGCGCTGTCCGGGGCCGGCAGCGTGCGCGTGCGGCCGATCGGGCTGGTGTAGTCGCCGACGCGGAAGCGGTAGAAGTACCAGCTGTCGGGCTGAAGCCCGGCGGCGTCGACGTGAAGCGAGTGGGCGAAGGTCGGCTCCGCGATCGCCTCGCCGCTGGCGACGATCTCGGCGAACGACTCGTCGCTCGCGACCTCCCATGCGACCGCGATCGCGGCCTCGGGCATCCCCCCGCCGGCGAGTGGGTCGGGCGCGAGGCGGGTCCAGAGGATCACGCGGTCGGTGAGCGGATCTCCCGACGCCACGCCGAGCGTGAACGGCGGCCCCGGCAGCGCCGGCTCGCCCGTGGTGCCGGTCGTCATCGGCGCGTCGGTCGTCGTCGGCGCCGCCTCGGTCGAGGTGCCGGTCGTCGTCGAGGTGCTGTCCCCGCCGGTCCCCTCGGTGCCCCCGGCGACCCCGCCGCACGCGCTCGCCGAGGCCGCGGCGACCACCTGCCACAGAAATTCACGGCGCGTCGGGGCGGAGCGAGATCGTGGGCGAGGCGGGCGCGGCGGCGACGTCATGCGGCGCCAGGATAGCGGAACGGGCGCCGCGCCGGTCCCGGCGGCGTCGCGGGCGCGTGACATCGGCGGGCGCGCGCGCCTCGCCCCCCGGTACACTCGCCCGCGCATGCGAGTCTCGCCGCTCCTCCTCGCCCTCGCGCTCGGCGGCGCCTGTGCGACGGCCGTCGCCGCCCCGGCGCCTGCGCCCGCCGACTGGTCGGCCCGCGAGCGCAAGCAGCTGGTCCAGTACGAGGTGAACCTGGCCGCCCCCGAGTCGCGCTGGCTCGAGATCGTCATGACCGTCGAGCGCCCTCGCGGCCGCCGCAGCGACCTCGCCCTGCCGGCGTGGATCCCCGGCTCCTACTTGATCCGCGACTTCGCCCGCAACCTCGACGGCGTCGAGGCCACCGACCTCGCGGGCGTGTCGCTGCCGGTCGAGCGCCTGGACAAACAGACATGGCGCATCGGACATGGCGGAAAGAGCTTCCGCGTCCGCTACCGGGTCTGGGCCGACGAGCCGGGCGTGCGCACCAGCGTGGTCGACGACCGCCACGCGACCCTCAACGGCCCCGGCCTGTTCCTCTACCTCGTCGGCGAGACCGAGCGCCCGGCCGAGCTGCGCTTCACCGGCTTGCCCGCGGGCTGGACCGTCCACGGCGCCCTGCCGCAGCCGTCCCCCGGGACGCTGCGCGCGTCCTCCTACGACGTCCTGGTCGACTCGCCGCTCGAGCTCGGCGCCCCGGTGGTGCACGCGTGGGACGAGGGCGGCACGCGCGTCGAGCTGGTGTTCTCGGCCCCGGGCGGCAGCAACGCCGACCCCGAGCGGCTGGCCCGCGAGCTGAAGCCGCTCGTGCACGCCTTCGCCGAGGCGATGGGCGGCCTGCCGACGTCGCGCTACGTGTTCCTCATCCTCGCCGACGAGAAGAGCGACGGCGGGCTCGAGCACGCCGACAGCACGCTCATGCGTGTCTCTCGGGACATGTTCCACGACGACGCCGGCTACCGCCGCGCGCTCCACCTCGCCGGCCACGAGTTCTTCCACCTGTGGAACGCCAAGCGGCTGCGCGACGCGGCGCTGGTGCCCTACGACTATTCGCGCGAGGATTACAGCCGGCTGCTGTGGTTCCACGAGGGCTTCACCGAGACCGTCGAGGACCAGATGCTCGTCCGCGCCGGCGCCACCGGCCCCGACCAGTTCTTGCAAGAGCTGGCGATCGCGTGGACCGCCTACCTGCAGAAGCCCGGGCGCAACCACGTGCCGCTGACGCAGGCCAGCGTCGAGGCGTGGGTCAAGCAGTACAAGCCGTCGCCGGGCCACTTCAGCACCACCGTCAGCTACTATGAGAAGGGCCACCTCGCCGGCGTCTGCCTCGACCTCGAGCTGCGCCTGCGCTCGCGCGGCAAGGGCTCGCTGGTCGGCGTGTTCCGCCGGCTGATGGCCAGCCACGGCGCGCGCGGCAAGGGCATCACCTTCGAAGACATCGTCGCCGCCGCCTCGGCCGAGGCGGGCAGCGACGTGCGCGACTTCTTCCGCCGCTACATCGAGGGCACCGACGAGCTTCCGCTTCCCGCGCAGCTGGCGCGAATGGGCGTCGACGTCGAGATTCGCGCGCCATCGGCAGGTGAGTCCTCTCCGCTGGCGGCTCGCCGCAAACAGGGCTGGACCGGAATCGTGTTCACCGACAACGCGATCCGCAGCGTCGCCCCCGGCTCGCCTGCAGAGCTCGCCGGCCTGATGCCCGGGGACGAGGTCATCGCCGTCGCGGCTCGCCGCACCCGCACCGGCGAAGAGGCCACCGAACGCCTGATGGACCACGCTCCCGGCCAGTCGGTCGAAGTCGCCCTCTTCCGCGGCGGCCGCCTCGTGCAGCGCACCCTCACGATCGCCGACGACCCACGCAAGGTGTTTCGCTTCGGCCTCTCGCGGACACCAGAACCTGCAGTCCGCGAACTGCGCGACGCGTGGCTCGCAGTCACTGCGAAGTGACGCGCGCGCCCGTGAACGATCCTCTAGGCGCGCGCATGAGGTGCGCTTCATAATGTCCCGAAGGACATGTCATGACGGTCGCCGGCCCTGCGGCCGCCGCGTGTCCGCGACTACTATGATGGCATGGACAGCGCGCATCCCGAGGCCCACGGGGAGATGGGGCCCTTGTTCTCGCCGGACGAGAAGCGCGACCCGACGCTCCGCTTCCGCAGCACCTTGCGGGCCGACGACCTGATCGGCCGCTCGCCGCCGATGGTCGAGCTGCTGCGCCAGCTCTCGCTCCTGGCCCCGCTCGACGTCTCGGTCCTGCTCACCGGCCCGTCCGGGACCGGCAAGACGCACGTCGCCCGCGTGATGCACGCCTCCAGCCCGCGCGCCGCCGCCGGCAACTTCGTCGAGCTGAGCTGCGCCAACCTGCCCGACAACCTCGTCGAGAGCGAGCTCTTCGGCGCCGCCCCGGGCGCCCACTCGACCGCGGTCAAGGCGGTCGAGGGCAAGGTGTTCGCCGCCCGCGGCGGCACCCTGCTGTTCGACGAGATCGCCGAGCTCTCACTGCCCGCGCAGGCCAAGCTGCTGCAGCTGCTGCAGTCGCGCGAGTACTACCCGCTCGGCGCCAGCCGCCCGCGCGCCGCCGACGTGCGGGTGATCGCCGCCACCAACTGCGACCTCAAGGCCCGCGTCGCCCGCCGCGAGTTCCGCGAGGACCTGTACTACCGCCTCCACGTCGTCCCGATCCGCGTGCCCTCGCTGGCCGAGCGGCGCGACGACATCCCCGAGCTCGCCCAGCACTTCTGCGTCCGCGCCTGCGTGCGCCACCGCCTGCCGCCGCTGCACCTGTCCCAATGGACACTCGTCACCGCCCAGGCCGCCAGCTGGCCCGGCAACATCCGCGAGCTCGCCAACGCCGTCGAGGCCGCGGTCATCCGCGCCGCCGGCGAGGACGCGCGCGAGGTCGAGACCCGCCACCTGTTGCCCGACCGCGAGGTCCGCCACGACAGCGCCACCCCGCTCAACTACCGCGAGGCCCTGCGCCGCTTCCAGACCCATCTGGTCCGCGGCACCCTCGAGGACAGCAACTGGAACGTCGCCGAGGCGGCGCGCCGGCTCGCCCTCACGCGCGCGCACATCTACAACCTGATGCAGACCCTGGACATCTCGCGCCCCTGATCGCGCCGCCCGGCGCGGCGCGCCGGCTCACCCGCGCGCGCGCCGACAACTCGATGCAGACGCTGGAGATTTTGCCCCCTGATCACGTGTCCACCCGTCGGGCGCGTCGTCGGGCGACGACCCTGTCCACCCCGCATGACATCCGCGAGGTAGGGACGAGCGCCGCGGGCGGGTCCGCGCGTCGCCGGTGCCCGCATGTCCCCGCAGCTCCCCGCGAGGCCGCCGGACGCCGCGGAGATCCAGCAGACCGGGCCGAACCCTGCGTCCACCGGCGTTGACGCCCGCGGACGCCCGCCGTCGCGCGCTCTGGACAACGAACCCGCCCACAACCGCGGGCGCCCCATTACGGGCCTGGAATGTGATCTGCAACCCAGCGGACCGGACCGTCATGCATCAATCCGGGGCGTATCAATCACCTGTCTCTTCAGCCAGCTTCGTCGTGCGCGAGCGGGACCTCCGCGGCGAACCGGTCGGCCTCGACGCCGCGCCGTCGGCCGTGCGGGTCGAGCTGCTCGGTGGAGCGCGGACGATCGGCGTCACCGTGGTCCCGGCCGAGGCCGAGCCGGCGACCGCGAGCCTCGCGGGGGCCGAGCGCACGGCGGTGCTGCGCGACCTCGACGCCACGCCCGGGTCGCCGGAGCTCTCGCTGCTCCTCTACATGGCGCTGCAGCGGCCGCGGATCTGGCAGCGCACCGCGGTGGTCAGCGCGGAGCCGTCGCTGGCCCCCATGCAGTTGTCGCCGCTGAGCCAACGCGGGCTGCGAGCGGCGCCGCTCGACGTGGCGATGCATCGACTGTTCGCCGCCTGCGACGAGGCCGGCCGCGCGCTGCTGACGAGCCGCTTCGTCGCCGAGGCGGCCGCGTGCCTGTCACGCCAGGCGGAGAGGTTCGCCGACAACGCCTGGTGCCGGGCGGTCCGCGCCGGTCGCCTCGCTCGCGAGCAGTACGTCGCCGCGCTCGCCAACACCCACCAGTACGTCCGCTACACCCCGCGCCTCCTGGCCCGCGCGATCTCGGTGTGCGACGACGAGCCGCTGCGCGACCACCTCACTCGCCACTTCCGCGGCGAACAAAAGCACGACCGCCTCATCGAGGCCGACCTCCGCTACCTCGAGGCCGACGTCGAATTCGTGCTCCACGCCATGGTCCCGTGGGGCCCGACGCTGACCTTCATGAGCCTGCAAGAGAGCATGGTCGCGTTCCACTGCGACCTCGCCTGCTTCCTCGCCGCCCCGTTCGTCGCCGAGGGCCTGGCCGCGCGCGTCGGCCCGCTCGTCCTCGACGACCTCGCCGACAACATCCGCCGCTGGGGCTATCGCGAGCCCGCGCGGGCGACCCGCTTCCTCGTCAGCCACGTGCGCGAGGACGGCGGCGACGACGGCCACTGGAACGCCACCCTCGTCGTCCTCGCCCGCCTCCTGCGCGACGACACCACCCAGCAACGCTTCCTCGCCGCCCTTCACTTGGCATCCGAAGCCTTCACCGCCAGCTATGACGCCTATGCCGACTATCTCACCCTCTTCACCCGTCCCCTCCTCGCTGACCCTTGAGGCCTTCTGCGCCGCCGAGCGCCCCGACCTCGCCGAGCTCTATTGCCTCGGCCAGGTCGACAGCTACCGCCGCCACCCCGGCTGCGTCGCCGCGCTCTGGACAGTGCACATCGCCGAGGCCTTCGTCGTCCTCGCGCGCGCCCACGACGGCACCGCCGCCGGCGGGATGCGCGTGCACCTGCATCGCCCCGGCACCCCGTTGCCGGTCGAGCGGGCCCTGGGCGAAAGCTGTCCCATCGGACAGGCGGTCGCCCGCGCTCGCGGCCCGCTGGTCGAGCTGTGCGGCACCTGGGTCGCGGCCGCCTGGCGCCGCACCGACCTCGCCGCCACCCTGACCGCCGCCACCCTCGCGGTCGCCCGCGCCCTCGGGGCGGCGCAGATCGTCGGCTGCGCCCACCAGCACGTGCTCGACCTCTACCGCCGCTTCGGCGCGGTCGTCGACCACGAGCTCGGCCTCCACCCCTACCCCGACGCTCGCTATCAGACCTGCGTGTTCTGGGCCGACCCCTTCGCCTGTCCCGAAGCGCAGGCCGTCGACACCTGGGCCGAAGCCCTCCGCAACGGCCCCTGTGTCGAGTTCGCCCCCCTCCCCCTCGCGGCCTGATCCGCGGCGCGCATCGACATGTCTTAAAGGACAGATTGCCAGGACCGCCGGTGCGGCCCGGCCGCAGGTGATCGAAATAGGCAAGAGATTGCCTGGAATTGGCGCGCGAGGAGGCGTCCTCCGCGGCTACCGTCTCGATGCATTCGAAGCACGAGGACACGCCGATGAAGACCGCCGCCTACGCCGCCACCGCTGCCGATCGCCCGCTCGCGCCATTCACCCTCGAACGGCGCGAGCCTGGACCGCGAGACGTCGTGATCGACATCCTCCATTGCGGCCTCTGCCACTCGGACATCATGCAGACGCGCAACCAGCTCGGGCGCTCGCGCTATCCGATGGTGCCCGGCCACGAGATCGTCGGACGCGTCGCTCGCGTGGGCGCCGACGTCGCGCGCGTGAAGGCGGGCGACATCAGTTCAGCCGCGAGTACCGGCGACAGTTCGGCGTGCCTCCGGGCGACGACGGCGCGCGCGCACGAAAGGCAACCCGCCCGCGCTAGGGCGCGTCGCCGCGAGCGAGCTCAGGAGTCGTGCTCGACCCGACGAATGAACGCCTCGAGGATCGCCGACACCTCGCTCGCCCGCTGGCGATGGGCCCAGTGATTGGCGTCGAGGCGGTGCACCTCGAGATCGGTCGCCACCTCGGGCACGTCGTCGTAGAGCTCCGGGCGCAGCGCCATGTCGTGGAGCGGCACGATGAGGCACGTCGGCACCTCGATCGGCCGCAGCGGCTGCGGCTTGTGGAGCAGGATCTGGCGGTACAGCGCCAGCGGCGTCAGGGCCGCCTTGCGCGTGCCCTCGGCGTCGAAGTCGCGCAGCAGCGGGTCGTCCTTCGGCACCCCGCCGGCGCGCAGGGACTTGACCCACAACGCCGGGAACTGGCGCTCGATCAGCTGCTCGGGCAGCCACGGCAGCTGGAAGAACAGGATGTACCAGCTCTTGCGCAGCTGATCGAACAGGAACCCGAGCTCGCGCGGGGAGCGGGCCGCGCGGCCCAGGCGGCGCAGGAACAGGCCCGGGTGCGGCCCGGCGGAGACCGTCAGCGAGCGCAGCCGCCGGGCGTAACGCGGCTGCTCGGCGAACATCCACGCCAGCGCGCCGCCCCAGTCGTGGGCCACCAGGTGGACCTGTCCTTCGGGACCGGTCAGATCGTCGATCACCGCCTCGATGTCGCCGAGGTAGCGCTCGAACGCGTAGCCTCTGCGGCTCGCCGACGCCGTCGAGCGGCCCACCCCGCGCTGGTCGAACGCCGCCACCGGGTGCGTCTGGCCCAGCGCCGCCAGCTGCAGCGACCACGTGTCGGCCGTGTCGGGATAGCCGTGGAGGAACAGCACCGGCGCCCGGCGCTCGCCGCGGTCCCACGGGCGGCTGCGGACGACATGGAGCGAGACATCGTCGTGGACGACGAACGCGTGCTCGAGGCGAGCGAGCTCGGCGTGGAGGTCGGCGCGGGCGGGTTCGGCTTGGGGGCGTCCTGACATGGCGGCGCAAGCTTACACACCCCGGCGCGGACTTGCATGCCGCCCGGCTCGGGCCAAAGCTCGATTCTCATGACCCACCCGGCCCGCTACTGGCACCGCGAGGGCGAGCGCATCGTTTGCACCGCCTGCCCGCGCCTGTGCACGATGTCCGAGGGGCAGCACGGCTTCTGCTACGTGCGCAAGCACGAGGACGGCCGGCTCGTCTCGCTGGCCTACGGCAAGCCCAACGCGGTCGCAGTCGACCCGATCGAGAAGAAGCCGCTGTGGCACTTCTTGCCGGGGACCACGATCCTCAGCATGGGTACCGCCGGCTGCAACCTCGGCTGCCGCTTCTGTCAGAACTGGGACCTGTCGAAGGCCAAGTCGCACCACAAGCGCGCGCTCGAGCTGGCCCCCGAGGACGTGCCGGTGCTGGCCCGCAGCGAGGGCGCGGCCTCGGTCGCCTTCACGTACAACGACCCGACGATCTACCCGGAGTACGTCATCGACGCGGCGCGAGCCGCCCGCGCCGCCGGGGTCGCGGCCGTCGGCGTCACCGCCGGCTACATCTCCGACGCCGCCCGCGCCGACATGTACCCCGAGCTCGACGCCCTGAACATCGACCTCAAGGGCTTCACCGAGCGCTTCTATCACAAGCTGACTTTCTCGCACCTGCAACCTGTCCTCGAGACCATCGAGTGGTCAGTCAAGCGCGGCCTGTGGGTGGAGCTGACCACGCTGGTGATCCCCGGCCACAACGACGACCCCGAGGAGCTGCGGGCCCAGTTCCGCTGGATCGTCGAGCACGTCGGGCCCGACGTGCCGCTCCACCTCACCGCGTTTCACCCCGACTACAAGCTGCAGGACGTCCCGGCCACCCCGCCCGAGACCTTGATCCGCGCGCGCGACGAGGCCCGCGCATTCGGCCTGCGCTTCGTCTACACGGGCAACATCTGGGACCGCGTCGGCTCCGTCACTTCGTGCCCGGCCTGCGACCTCCCGCTCATCGAACGCCGCTGGCACGCGGTCGCGGCCAACCGCGTCAAGCCTGACGGCACCTGCCCCGGCTGCGGCGCGCAGCTCCCCGGCGTCTTCGACGAGCGCAGCCAGTCGACCTCCGGCGGCCGGCGCTATCATTTGTTGTGAACGGAGCGCCCATGTCGAACCTCGAGCCGCACCGCCCGCCCGCCGTCGCCGACCGCTTCTACCCCGCCGAGCCGCGCGCCCTCCGCCGCGAGCTCGAGCGCTGCCTCGTCCGCGACGTCATGCCGGTGCCCGCCCGCATGATCCTCGCCCCCCACGCCGGCTACGTCTACAGCGGCTCCCTGGCCGGAAGGACATGGTCTCACGTACATGTCCCGGAGCGCGTCCTGCTGCTGTGCCCCAACCACACCGGGCGCGGCGCGCGGCGATCGATCTGGCCGGGCGGCGCGTGGGACACCCCGGCCGGGCCGGTGCCGATCGCCGCCGACCTCACCGACGCCCTGGTCCGCCACGCCGGCCTCCAGCCCGACACCGCGGCCCACCTGCGCGAGCACGCGATCGAGGTCCACCTGCCGTTCCTCCGTGCCCGCAACCCGCACGCCTCGATCGCCGCGGTCTGCCTCGGCGGCCTCGACTTCGCCGAGTGCCAGGCCGTCGGCGTCGGCGTCGCCGCGGCGCTCCGCGAGCTCGAGGCCGACGCCCCCGGCGCCGCGCCCAAGGTGCTGCTGGCCGCCAGCAGCGACATGTCCCACTACCTCCGCGCCGACGAGGCCGCCGCGCTCGACCACCTCGCGCTCGACCGCTTGCTCGCGCTCGACCCCGCGGGCCTCTACGACACCGTCCTGCGCCACGACATCAGCATGTGCGGGATCTTGCCGGCCACGGTCGCGCTGATCGCCGCGCTCGAGCTGGGCGCCACGCGGGCCGAGCTCGTCGGCTACACCCACTCCGGCCAGGTCACCGGCGACACCGCCCGCGTGGTCGCCTACGCCGGCGCGGTCGTCCAATAGCGACGCGGCTTCGTCGCAGAGCAGCGGCTTCCCTCGGCAGCGATCCTCCTCGCGGATGGACGTCCGTTCTCCGCCTCGAGCGCTTCGTCGCGAAGCTCGCCGGTCCTCGACGGCGACACGTCCTCATCCCGGTCCCGCTTTGCACTCGCGCGGCGCCGCCGCGTCACTCGGGATGCGATCGCTGCAGCGCATCGGCAACCGTGTACGCGGCTCTGTATCCCGCGTCGGCGCACGCGGCGGCCGAAATAACGGCCGGGCGGCGATTCGTTGGAGCGGCGTCATGGCCCGCACCCGCGATCTCGTCGCCCTGTCCGCCATCTTCGTCGCCCCGCTCGCCGCGATCCTCGTCTCGCAGACGTTGCCCGCGCTCGCGGTCGACGCGCCGCAGTCCGCTCCTGCCGGGTCGGAACCGCCCAGCGTCGCCTTCCCCGTCGCCGCGGCCCCGGCCGAGCCCGCTCCTTCCCCGACCGCTCCCGTCGCTCCAGTCTCCGCGCCCGAGCCTGCCGCCGCCGAGCCGAGCGACGCTCCCGCGCTCCCGCCCACGACCGAGGGTCCGGGCAACGCGATGCTCGTGCGCAAGGAGGCGCTGGTGCTCCACACCCACGCCGACCTCCGCTGGGCCAGCGGTCGCCCCGTGATCAAGGCCGAGCCCAGCCACCTGCTCGCCACCCGATCTGTCCGCTGGGACAGCGTGCCCGAGGGCCTGCGCGGCCTGCAGGACGCGACCATGGTCGTGCACGCGGCCGACGGCAGCACCTGCGTCGCCGGCCTCGGCGAGCCCAAGCTCCACCTCGAGCAGATCGGCGACGTCTTCTATTCGATCGAGGACGACGGCCAGGAGAGCTACCTGCCGCCCGCCGACAAAGCTGTCCTTCGGAACATGGTCAAAGAGCTATTCGCCGGGGCCGACGATCTGCTGCTGCTGGCCCGCCAGCGGGCCGCCGACGGCCGCCCTTGCGACGGCCTGTGGGCCCGCCGGGCCGACCTCCCGCCCGCGACCGTGTTCGGCCGCCGCGGCGCGACCGAGGCCGAGGCCGCCGCGTTGACGGCCGAGGCCGCCGCGGTCGTGCGCGCCCAGCCGGAGTTCGCCACCCTCGCCGGCGAGTACGCCGAGTACCTCGCGCCGATGGACACCGAGCGCCGCGCCGACCTGTCGACTTGGGACGACTTCGTCGCCGGCAACCTCACCACCGTCGCCTGGCACGAGATCGGCGGCGCGCGCCAGATCGTCAGCGTCGAGCTCCAGCTCATCGACCGCATGGCCTGCAGCGACGACTTCGGCGGCAGCCTCGCCCTCCTGCTCGAGCGCCGCGACGGCCGGCTCGTCCGCCTCGAGCAGCCGGGCTGGCTCGGCCTCGCCGCGCTGATGGACCTCGAGGGCGACGGCGTGCTCGAGGCAGTCACCGACGACGGCTTCGAGACCGTCCTGCGCACCCACGACCCGAACGGCGCCGAGCTGCGCGACGCCTACTCCGTGCCTTACATCGGCTGCCCGTGCTGACGCCGCGCTCGGGGCATCTCGCGCAGTCCTCGCGCCCGCAGGGAGAAATCATCCCGGGCCGAGGCAGCCCGCAGCTCGCCGGGAAGCTCTCTCACCTATGCGGGCTCGAACCGCAGCAGCGCCCGTACGGCGCGCGCGTGGCTCAGCGCCAGCTCCACGTGGCCTTCGCTGACCTCCGCGTGCAGGTAGTAGTGCGACCGCACGCGGAGCGTCCGCAGGTTCCTGTAGCGCTGGGCCGCCCGGCGATGATTCGCCTCGCGCGAGCCAGCCAGCAGACCGTGGAGGCGCTCGTGGTTGCTGTCGCTCGCGCTCGTGTCGAGACCGAGCGAGCTGCCCGCGGAGTGGTAGATCGCGTAGTAGAGCGTCGCGATCGCCACACGCCGCGCCGCCTCCGTCTCTGCCTGGTCGAGCTGTCGCAGCGCCTCGGTCCACAGCGCATCGGGCGTGATCATGGGCCGATCTCCGTCACCGGGATCTCGGGGCCGTAGATCATGTAGACCACGTGATAGAGGGCCTCCGGGGCGTCCGCGGCGGCCCCATCGGCCGTGTCCCACACCCCATCCTGGAGGCGATCGATCTCCGAGTACGAGTGGGAATCCGTCCAGTAGTTGAGGACCAACTGCTTGTGCGCGTCTTCCAGGCCCTCGATCGACGCCGCGAACGAGGCGACCCGTTCGCCCAGGTACGCCTCGACCGCCGCTTGCAGCCCGGGCCAACCCGTGGTGAGCCCGCGCGCGGCGAGGAGCTGCACGAACGGGTGTCCGGGGTGCCGGCGCTCGAGCCAGGCGATCTCGCCGTAGCGCATGGCGATGTGCGCCGCGCAGTCGATGCGGCGGGCCGCCCCGGCCTCGTCGAGCGCGCGAGCGTCGAGGCTCTCGAGCACGCGCTTCGCCTCCGCGACGAACCCCGCGTCGCCGAGCCCCGCCACCACGTTGAGCGTGACCTCCGGCGTCACCGCCGGCAGCGACTGCCACAGCGCGAGCCCCCGCAGCGCCTCTCGCCGGGCCTCCTGCGCCCGACCGGCGAGCACGAGCGCGTGCCCGTAGATCGTCGAGGCGATCAGGTTGCGCGGCTCGCGTTCCACCTCCTGGGCCAGCTCGCGCAGCACTTCACCGAGCAACGAGCCGTCCTCGGCGCGGAAGGCTTGCAGGCGCTGGTGCAGCGCGACGGACTTGAGCGCAGGGACTGCCATGATCGCGCGCAACGTAGCTCGAGCGCGCGAGGTCGTCCAGGCGACCGAGCCGCCGCGCCGTATCGCAGGCGACCCGCCGCGTTCGACGAGACCACCAACTGGCCTTGGGCTCCGACGAGCTCGCTCGCCCTGGCGGCGAAGCGGCCAGCCCCGTCGGCTCTCGCCTCACCGCAGCACGATGAAGCTGAGCGGCATCTCGGAGTCGACTGGTTCCCAGTCGACGTCGACCGACGCCACGCGGGCCGAGGGCGGGCCCTTGCGGCACCACTCGACCAGCGCCTCGACGCGGGCGCGGGTGCCCTGGGCGCGCAGCTCGACGCGGCCGTCGGGCAGGTTGCGGACCCAGCCGCGCAGGCCGAGGGCCTGGGCCCGGGCTTGCGCGCTGGCGCGGTAGTAGACGCCCTGGACGCGCCCGTCGACGCAGACGAGCGCCTGGACCACTTCGAGCTCCTGTCCCATCGGTCCTGTCCTCGGTAACCTGGCCCTTTTTACATGTCCCTTGCTACATGCCCCTCGGCGCAGGCGCTCAGTCGTTCATCGCGCCGGCGGCGATCCACGCCTCGATGAGGGCGACCTTGTCCGCGTCCATCAGGCCCATGACCGGGGGCATCAGCGTGCCCGCGCCGCCGGCCTCTTCGAAGCCGCCGGCCAGCTTGAGGTACAGGTAGCTGGCGCTCGGGTCGCCGGGCTCGACCAGGTCGAGGTCGGTCGACACCGACTTGACGTCGACGATCGCCCCGTAGGAGTCGCCCATCGGCATCTCGAGCATGCCGTTGGCGGCGCTCGGCGCGGTGAAGTGGCACGAGCAGCTGGCGTCGATGATCGCCTGCACGTTGGCGAAGGTCGGCTCGGCGGGCGCGCCGGTGGTGTCGGTCCCGCCGGTGTCGGTGTCGGTGTCGGGGCCGCCGGTGGTGGCCGGCCCGCCGCCCTCGAACTCGGCGCCGGCGATCCACGACAGGATGACCTGGTTGTTGGGGTTCAGGAAGTCGTTGTCGGCCGGCATGCGCGGCACGGTGCGGGTGAGGCCGAGGCTCGCCAGCAGCGCGTCGGGCAGCATCACGATCGCCAGGTACGAGTTCGTGGTGTCGCCGAGGGTCACCAGCGGCACGCCGTTGACCTCGCCGGTGAGGATGCCGTCGATCTCGTCGCCGGCCAGCGCCGGCAGGGTCGCGCCGGGCGAGTGACAGCCGGCCTTGCCGCAGCTGGCCTCGAAGGCCTCGCGCACCGCCGGGGGGACGCCACCGCCGCCGCTGCCGCCGCTCCCCTCGGTCTCGATCGCCTCGAGCTGGTTGCAACCCGCGAGCATCGTCGTCGACGCCAGGGCGAGGCACACGGACTTGAATGTCTTCCGGGACATGTCGTTACAGGCTCCACTTGCGGCTGAGGTTGAAGCCGAAGAAGAAGTTGCCGCGGTCGGTGAACGGGTTCTTGCTCTGACCGCCGGGGGCGTACAGGTTGGTGTGGATCTCGCGGGTGTTGGTGATGAAGATCTGGAAGAAGTGCTTGCCGGTGTTGACCGAGCCGCCGATCGCCCACGAGCCGATGTTGCTGCCGTTCCGGTCGGCGTTGCCGCCGCGGTAGAAGAACACGTCGGCGGGGATCGGCAGGTGGTACTCGAGGTCGATGCCCCAGCGCTTCTTCTGACCGAGCCACACCGTCGAGGCAATGCCGATGCCGAGCGTGCCGCGCTTGTCGCGGACCTTGACCGGGCCGCTCACGTCGTCGTCGGGCAGGTCGACCTGCACGTTGGCCGAGTGGTTGGTGCGCAGGTGGTAGCCGACGGTCAGCTGCGTGCTCCAGCGGTCGAACCACAGCCGGCTGAGCAGCAGCTGGATGTTGCCGGCCCACGGGTTGGCGGTGTTGCTGGGGAAGTCGCGGAGGTACTCGACCGAGGCGTAGCCGCCGAAGCTCAGCTTCTTGCCGTCCTCCTGGCGGATCGGGATGTACTTGGTGCCGAGCTCGTAGCCCTTGCGCGAGTTGGTGCGCCGGATCAGCACGTCCCAGCCGTTCAGGATGCCGTAGGCGAAGCCGTACGAGATGTTCGCGCCGGCGTCGAGGCCGAACGCGCCGCGCTCGGTGCCGACCTGACCGAAGCGGTGGTCGATGCGGAACTCGAAGGTCCGGCGCCCGAGCGTCGTCGTGGTCGGCAGGTTGATCTGGAACGTGCCGTGGAACGGCGGCTTGCCGCGCTCCTTCTCCTTCTTGCCGTCGTCGGTGCCCGCGTCGGCGGTGCCCTCTCCCGGCGCCGCCTCGGGGCCCTCGCTCGGCGCCGGCGTCTCGACCGCCGCGCCTGCGCTCGCGTCGCCGGCGGGCGACTCGCCGAGCGCGACGATCCACGAGCGCACGAGCTCCATCTCCTTCGCGTTGAGCGGGTCGTCGCCCATCGGCATGATGTCGCCCTTGACGCTCTTGCCGGGCGTCAGCTTGGCGACGAGGTAGCTGTTGTCGGGGTCGCCGGGGACGACGAAGCGCTTGTTCGCGTCCTTCGACTTGTCGCGCGACAGGTGCGACAGGTCGCCGACGAGCACGACCTCGCTGCCGCCCGCCTCGTGACAGGCGCTGCACTTGTCGTCGAACAGCTTGCGGACCTTGACCTCGAGGTCGGCCGCCTTCTTGTTGCCGGCCGCGGCGCCGCTGCTGGCCGAAGGGGCAGGTGCTGCCGGGGCCGCGGGCGTCGGTGCGGTCGCCGGCTTGATGCCGGCGATCCACTCCTTGATCGTCTTCTTCTGCGCCGCGGGCAGCGAGTCGCCGGGCGGCATCGCGTCGCCGCTGATGCCCTTGGTGCCCATGACCTTGGCGTAGAGATAGCTGGCGTCTGGATCGCCGGCGACGACCAGCGGCTTGCCGGTCGCCTTCGACTTCACCGAGGTCAGCCGTGCGGGTGACCCCGCGAGCGAGACCTCGTCGGCGCCATCATCGTGACAGGCGGTGCAGCTGTCTTCGAAGATCGCCTTGACCTTCGCCTCGAGGTCAGGGGCCGGCGCGAGGGCCGAAACGACAGCCAGAACGAGTGGTGCTGCAGGCGCGAGCATGTGCGTCAACCGTGAGTGTTACCACAATGCGTGGCGCCAAACTCTCCGATAATATCCGCGCCATGCGCCCACCTTTCACCCGGCTCGTCCTTGCGTCGCTGACGCTCCTCGCGTGCAACACGAATCCGGAGTCGGCGACGAAAGACGCGCCCGTCGTCGCCGGCAAGACCGACGCCGAGAGCAAGACCCCGCCGGCGGCCGACGCCAAGGTGGCCCAGCCGCCCCCGTCGACGGAGACGAAGACGGCTGGTGACCCCGCGACACCTCCGTCCGGCGACGTCAAGGCCGAGGACGCCAAGGCCGAGGACACCAAGACCGACGCCGCCGCTGCGACCGCAGGCGAGGCCCCGCCGCCCGCGGTCGACCCCGCCGCTGCCGCCGAGGCCAAGAAGAAGCTGCTCGACGAGGCAAAGGCGAAGAAGACGTCCGACACCCGCGCAAAGAAGGCGCTCGAGGAGGCCGAGAAGGGCGGCGCCACGGTGCGCGAGGTCGCCGAGGCCGCCAACGCCCGCGGCGAGGCGCTGTTCGACGAGCCCGAGCGCGCGGCCGCGTTCTTCACGTGGGCCAAGGACAAGGACACCACGTATCCGAATCCGGTGTTCAACCTCGCCAAGCAGAGCGCCAACGCCGGCGACACCGCGCCGACCGTCGAGCTGCTCAAGGAAGTGTCGAAGCGCGGCGGCAAGACGCTGCTCAAGCAGGTCGGCTTCGACCCGACGTTCGAGATCGTCAAGGACGACGCCGAGGTGCAGAAGCTGATCAAATGAGCGCCCGTCCCGTCGGCGTGCTGTTCGTCTGCTACGCCAACATCGTCCGCTCGCCGCTGGCCGCCGCAGTGTTCACGCGGCTCGCGGGCGAGCGCGGCCTTCAGGCGCGCTTCCGCATCGACAGCGCCGGCGTGGCCGCCGACCCGGGGAACCCCGCGCACGCCGGCAGCGTGCAGGTCGCCGCCGACCACGGCCTCGAGCTGATCCACTCGAGCCGTCCGCTGCGGCGTGACGACCTGTTCGACTTCGACGAGGTGCTGTTGCTCGACCGCCTGGTCGCCTCCGAGCTGCGCCGCCTCACCGCCGGCTCCGCGTTCGGCCCGATCGCCGGCCCGGGCCAGCAGGCGCGCATCCGGCTGCTCGCGTCGCTCGCCGACCCCGGCGCCCGCGGCGCAGACCTCGACGTCCCCGACCCAGTCCGCGGCGGCCCCGAAGGCTTTCTCACCGCGTACCGGCAGATCGCCCGCGCCTGCGCCGCGCTGCTCGACGACCTGTCCAAAAAAGCATAGCTCGAATGACCTGCTTCGAAGGGCATGTCTTTTAAAACGTGCTCTCCAGGACATGTTCGAAAAGACATGGTCTTCGAGGCCTGCAGAGGCGGCGATCGCCGAGTCGCCGCGCGCCCGCCTCGACAGAGGAGCCGCTCCCTGACAGCTCCCTCCTCGCAGGGGCGCACGTGCGCCCCGCGAGGGCTGCTCGACGCCACGAGAGCGCGTCCGCCAGCGCTCCTGAGACCTTCGCCGGCGCGCCACGTACGTGCGCCGCTGCGAGGACCCACGAAGCGCATCGCGCTTGCGACGCCGTGACCATGCACGAAGAAGGCCGCCGCGCTCGCAGCACGGCGGCCCTCACACGCTCGCATCCCTTCAGTTGCGCAGCGTCGGCGCCTTCTCGGGCGCTGCCGCCGGGGCCGCGACCACCGCCGTCGCCGGCTTGTTGTCGCCCGCGGCCTTGTCGGCGAGCGCGTCGGGGTGGATCTCGAGCTCGGCGAGGCCGCCCGGGATCAGCAGGTCGGCCACCGGCGTGCCCTCGGCGATCACGCTGCCGTCACGGCGCTTCAGCACGATCGGCGGGTGGGCCTTCTCGTGGGTGGCGAGCTGATTGCTGAGCACCGCCTGCTTGGCCTCGTCGAGCGCGGTCCAGGCCAGACGGCCGCGGCACTTGGGGAACTTCGAGCAGCCGAGCCACGGGCCGCGCTTGCCCATGCGCAGGTTGAGCGGCGCGCCGCACTTCGGGCACGGCACGTCGACCTCGAGCGCCGGGGGCGTCGGCAGCTTGACGCCCTCCTTCTTGTCGAGGTTGATGACGAACTTGGTGTGCGGGAAGTTGACCGAGGCGAGGAACGGGCCGAAGCGGCTGTTGCGGAGCTCCATGTCGGAGCCGTCGTCGGGGCAGACCATGTCGACGCGCTCGGGCAGGAGCGGCCGGCCGTCGCGGGTGATCGGCGCCGCGTAGTCGCACTCGGGGTAGCGCGTGCACGACAGGAAGCGGCCGTTCTTGCCGAACCGGTAGCAGGTCGGCGCGCCGCACTTCGGGCACTTGTAGATCGCCGGCTGCGCCTCCGCCTTGGCGTGGGTCATCGTGTCGCTGGCGCGGTCGAGCGAGCGGCGGAAGCCGCCGTAGAAGCGCTCGAGCATCTTCTGCCAGTCGGCGCCCTTGTCCTCGATCTCGTCGAGCTGGGCCTCCATCGCCCGCGTGTAGCCGACGTCCATCAGGTCGCTGAACGCCTCGACCAGCTTGTCCGTCACGACCTCGCCGAGGTCGGTGGCGTAGAAGCGGCGGTCGAGCTGCTCGACGTACTTGCGCTCCTGGATGACCGAGATGATCGACGCGTAGGTCGACGGCCGGCCGATGCCCTCGGCCTCGAGCGTCTTGACCAGCGACGCCTCGGTGTAGCGCGGCGGCGGGCTCTGGAACTTCTGCTGCGGCTCGATCGAGAACGTCCCGAACGCCTGGCCCTCGCCGAGCGTCGGCAGCGTCTGCTCCTCGGTCGCCTGGACCCCGAGCACCTTGAGGAAGCCGTCGAACGCCAGGGTCCGGCCGGTCGCGCGGACCACCGCGCCGGTCGGCTTGTCGGCGCGCTCGAACATCACCGCGGTCGCGTCCCACTGCGCCGGCGTCATCTGGCAGGCCACGGTGCGGGCCCAGATCAGCGAGTACAGCTTGAACTGCTCGTCGGTCAGCGCCTCGCGCACGTCCTCGGGGCGGCGGTTGATGTCGGTCGGCCGGATCGCCTCGTGGGCCTCCTGCGCGTCCTTGTTCGACGACGTGTAGATATTGGGCTTCTCGGGCAGGTAGGGCTCGCCGTAGCGCGAGCCGATGAAGCCGCGGATCTGCGTCAGCGCCTCGGCGGACAGCGCGGTCGCGTCGGTACGCATGTACGTGATGAGACCGACCTGACCCTCGCCCGGGATGGCGATGCCTTCGTACAGCTGCTGCGCCGCGCGCATCGTCCGCTGGGTCGTGAAGCCGAGCGTGTTGGCGGCGGCGATCTGCAGCGACGAGGTGATGAACGGCGCCGACGGGCGCGAGCTGGTCCGCTTGGTCTCGACCGACTTGACGCGGTAGCGCACCGCCGGGTCGACCACGCCGGTGATCGTGCGCAGCGTCTTCTGCGGGCCCTTGCCTTCGGGGTTGTCGCGCGCGGTGATCTTGATGTCGCCGAGGCCGACGGCCTCGACCGCGCGAGCGACGTCGCCGGACAGGTCGCGCGGGGCCGTCGAGGCCGCCGTCAGCGCGAACTTCTCGCCGCCGAGCTCGACCAGCTCCGACTCGATCGCCGCGTGCTGCGACATCCAGGTGTTCTGCGCCTTGAGGGTCGGGCCCTTGCCCTTCTCGTCGACGGTGGCGAGGAACGTGGCCCACGCGGCGGACAGCGGCCCCGACTGGGTCGGGTCGACGCACAGGCGGACGGTGACCTCCCAGCGCTCGTCGGGCACGAAGGCCGCGATCTCACGCTCGCGCTCGACGATCAGCTTGACCGCGACCGACTGCACGCGCCCGGCCGACAGGCCGCGCGCCACCTTCTTCCACAGCAACGGCGACGCCTGGTAGCCGACGATGCGGTCGAGGATGCGGCGCGCCTGCTGGGCGTTGACCTTGTTGACGTCGATCGGCCGCGGGTTGGCGAACGCGCGGTGCACTGCCTGCTGCGTGATCGCGTTGAAGACCACGCGGCGGGCCGCCTGCGGCGGGATGCGCAGCTCCTCCGCGAGGTGCCAGGCGATCGCCTCCCCCTCGCGGTCCAAGTCTGTTGCGAACCACACCTGCGACGCGCTCTTGGCCAGCCGCTTGAGGTCGGCGACCGTCTTGCTCTTATTGGTGAGGACCACGTAGGTCGGGCGGAAGCCGTGCTCGAGATCGACCCCGGGCACCGGCTGCTTGGCGCCCTTCTCCGACTTGGTCGGCAGGTCGCGGATGTGGCCGACCGACGCCTGCACGACGAAGTTCGAGCCGAGGTACTTGTTGATCGTCTTGGCCTTCGCGGGGCTCTCGACGATGACCAGCTGCTTGCCGCGCGCCGACGCGCCCTCGCTGCCGGCCTCGGCCTCGGTCTCGACCTCGTCGCCCTCCTCGGGGGCTTCCACGGGCGGGGCCTTGGCCTTGGGCGCCTTCGTCGCCTTGGGCGCCTTCGCCGCCTTCGCCGCCTTGGGCGTCGCGGCCTTGGCCGTCTTCTTCGCGGGCGCGGCCTTCTTGGCGGCGCCCTCCGCGGCCTTCGGTTTGGTCTTCGGCTTCGCCGGCGTGGCCGCCTCGCTCGCCTTCGCCTTCACCTTGGCGACCTTGCGGGTCTTGGTGGGGGCGTCGGTCTTGGTGCCGTCTGCAGAGGAAGCTCGCGCCATGGGGGTCACGTGTGAGACGAGATACAGGAAGGAGGGGCAATAAAAAAGCCCCGGACCTGGCGCCGCCAGGTCCACCGGAGCCTACCTCTTTAATAGAAGCCTCACGGCGGCGCCAGCGGGACACGGGTTCGACGCCACGGAGGACGACGAACGCGGACTGGCGGTCCGAGCGCGAGTTCAGGTCCGGGTCCGGAGCATTGGGCCCCTGGAGTGGCGGCGCAAGATCTCGGCGCGCGGAACCGGTCGTGCGATCTCGTCGCGTCGATCTCGTTGCTCGTCGCCCCTGACGAGCTTACGCGCGGGCGCGCGACGCGGCCGCGGCGCCCGAGGTGTTCACACGCCGGCCGGCGGCGGCGCGCCGGTGCAGCGCGCCACGTAGTCGGGGTTCTTCATCTCGCACACGTCCTCGATGCACGGGCAGCCGAGCACGTAACAGAAGCCGCGCGAGCTGGCGACGCCGAGCTGCCCGATGCAGTCGCGCAGGCTCTTGTCGTCGCCCTGCGAGAAGGTCTTGCAGCCCGCGGCGATCGGGTCCTGATTGGTCGCGTGCTCGCCGCCCCAGCCGGAGCGTCCGGCGATGACGTCGGAGCCGTTGGCCGCGCGCCACTTGCCCTCGACCATGATGCAGTCGCGGGCCGGGTCGAGCTCCTGCGTCTGGCAGCACTGCGCGCCCTTGCAGATGTCGTTGATCGTCGCCGAGTCCCACGTCGGGTTGCACGGCGTGGGGCAGCCGTTGACCAGCGGGCTGTCGAAGTCGCCCGTCTTGACGCACATGCCCTGGCTGCTCAGCGCGTTGTTGTTGTCGGAGAACAGCGGCGCGCCGTACTTCTCGTTGACGACCCCGTCCATGTAGTAATTCGGCAGCTTGCCGCCGACGGCCGCCGGGTCGTCCGAGCAGCACGTCTCCTCGCCCGGGCAGCCGTTGTCGCCTTGCGCCGTCGCCAGGGCCGGGTTGCAGCGGAACGACGGGATATCGAGCTCCGGCTCGAAGCACGCGACCGAGGTCACGGCGCCCACGCTAAACAGGGCGGCGTAGGTCAGGACAGTCTTGAGGAGGTTCAACGCGGTCTCCTTGCGGCAGCGTCAACGTGGCACATCCGGCCACAGCTTGTAAAGCATCCGTCGCGCGCGCCCGCCTGCGCGCCGCCTCGCACCCGGTTCGCACGCCCGTGTCGCGCGCTCGTCCCGTGTGCGCGGCTCGCTACGAGTTCGCCGTGTGCGGGCGTCCGGCGGCGGCGGTTTGGATGGTGCGGAAGGAGTGGCGCGTATCGTCCGTGTGTCCACTTCTTCACGACCGTCCGCACTGCGACGAGCGCGTGCCGATGACTTCGCGCGCATGGCCCGGGAGCCCGCCAGGCCGCGTTCTGGCCGGGCTTTTGGCAGTTTCCTCGCGCCCGGCTATCCTCGGTCCACCATGCCAGTATCGCTGGGTCTCGGGGCCTCGCCCCGGCTCGTGCGCGCGCGACCGCTTGCGGCACGCTGGAGCGCGTTTTTCGCCCTCTGTCTCGCCTGCTCGAGCACCCCGCCTGCGGATCTCCCCTCCGCACCCGCCCCCGAGGTCCCGACCGGTGCCGCTGCCGGCGCCGCCCCGCTGCCGAGCGAGCCCGCGGCTCCGCCGGCCGCGCTGGTGTTCCCCAAGACCAGCCAGCGCGAACAGCCCGCCGGTCACGCGTGGGTGTTCGAAGGTCCCGGCGCCGAGCCGAAGCGGCAGGAGATCGCCGCGGCCGAGGCCGCCGGCTACACGGTCATCGACCTCGGCAACGGCTGGGTCCCGTACATCTTCAGCGAGAAGACCGTCGCCCTCGAAGACTTCCAGACCAACGACTACCGCAAGCGCTACGTCGACCTCGCCAACAACCGCGTCGACGCCGACGGCGAGCCGCTCGACAAACACGAGCGCAACTTCCTCGAGCTGTACGGCATCCCGCCCACGCTGCAGGTCGTGGCCAGCGAGTGGCGCGCCGTCGACGGGGAGATCGGTCCGTGCCTGCAGGCCGCCGGCTTCGACCCCGAGGTCCTGCGCGCGTGGACCGGCGGCGGCATCGCCTACGAGAACAAGAAGATGGGCGACGTCCGCCGCCTCGCGCGGCTCCGGGCCTCGCTCGAGAAGGACATGAAGAAGGCCAAGCTCGACCCCAGCGACCTCGAGCAGGCGAAGGGCCACCCGAAGCTGGGCAGGGCCTACGACAACTGGCGCGCGCTGCAGAACAAGGTCGACGTCATCGACCACGCCCAGCGCCGGCTCCGCTGCGAGAAGATGTTCCAGTCGGCCGAGGGCGAGGGCACCTACACCAAGGGCGAGTTCGACTCGGCCACCACCCACGCCCTGGCGCAGTTCGAGAAGAAGCACGCGATCATGGGCTGGGGCCACTTCACGCGCGACAACATCGAGGCCCTCGCGCGCACGCAGGACGAGAGCGCCCACCGCCGGATGCTGCGGGTCGTCGAGGAGCGCGTCGTCTCGGCCGCGGCGATCCTCGAGGACGGCAGCGCCGCGCGCTGGAAGCCGAAGTTCCGCTGGAAGGACCGCCACGGCGAGGAGCAGCCGCTGCGCGACCTGGTCCGCGAGTCGGTCGACGCCACCATCACCGCCCTCGACCTCGGCACGCCCGAGAGCGCGCGGCGCCAGCTCGACAAGCTCAGCGAGCTCGGCGGCGGCAACTTCGAGGACCTGCTGGTCGCGGTCAAGCTGCCGCCGCGGCCCGACTACTACCTCGAGGACATGACCTTCGAGGTCGTCATCGACCGCGGCGACGTCTGGTACGACTTCCCGTTCGACAGCGCCGGCAAGCGCCTGTCCCAGCCGCGCGAGCGCTACCCGCACATCACCGTCTACACCGTCTACGAGGGCCAGAAGATCCCGCTGCTCCACTGGCGGACCACGATCGGCTCGTGGCGCAGCGAGATGTACAACGGCAGCGAGCACTACAAGTACAAGGACTCCGACGTGGGTCCGCGCGTGTGGAAGGAGATCGTGGCGGCGCCGGTGTGGATCCCGCCGGCGACGACGCCGCCGCGCGAGCTGGTGCGCCGCAAGTGGAAGGACGGCCGGGTCCGCACGGTCGTCAACAACGCCGAGTTCGGGCCCAGCTACACCTCGGCGTACGGCCTCGTCGCGGCCTACCACATCAAAGAGATCAAGAACCCCGACGGCACCCTCAAGGCCGACTTCGACAACTCGATCCGGACCCACGGCAGCGTCGATTACATGTCGATCCTGCGCCGCTACTCGCACGGCTGTCACCGCCTCTACAACATGTCGGCGGTGCGGCTGTTCTCGTTCATCCTCGGCCACCGCCAGTTCGTCCGCGACGGCCAGATCAAGCTGGGGTTTTCCCGCGAGTTCGTCCACGAGGACCAGACCTTCAAGATCGCCCTCAAGACCCGCGGTTACCGTTACAAGCTCGTGCAGCCGATCGCCGTCGACGTCACCGAGGGCCGGATCAAGGGCACGCGGCAGAAGCCGATCGAGGGCTACATTCCCAAGCCGAGCGACACGCCTGCGCCCGCCGATGGCCCGGTCGCCGAGACGCCGACCGGACCTGCCGAGTCCGCTGCGCCTGCCGAGAGCAACGTACTCAGCCCCGGCTGATGTGGGTTAGCGCACCCACCTCGAACGCCTCGCGCCCTGCAAGCTTCGCGCGGCGCGCCGGTCAACTGTTCGCGCTTGCTGAGGCGCCGGCCCGGGCGCAAGATTCCGCGCCGTGCAGCGCAACCTCTCGACCGGCTTCGAAGACAGCTACCGTCGTCACCTCGTCGTCGAGCAACGCAAGGCCGTGCTCGAGACCATCGCCCGCGAACTGAGCCCGACGACGACGCTCGGCGACATCGTCGATGCCGCGCAAGAGCTCGGTTGGGGCGACGCGATGGGCGAGCTGTCACTCGGCGAATTCGCCGAGGCCCTCCTCGGCGGCGAGGTCGCGGCCCCCGCAGCGCCTCCCGCGGTCGCCGACGCCGGCGAGGTCGAGGATGAAGAAGAGGAAGCGCGCGAGGACGAGGACGAGGACGAGCTGCTCGCGGAGGACGAGGAGGAGGAGCCCGAGGACGACGACGACCTCAGCGAGACCGAAGAGGACGTCGCGCCGCCTCCCCCCGTCGCCAAGGCCAGCAAGAAGGCCAAATCCAAGGCCAGCGCCAAGAAGGCCGCCAAGGCCGGCAAGGCGGCCAAGGGCGGCAAAGTCCCGACCCAGACCGCGCTGCCGAACATCCCCGCCGCGCCGGCCAAGAAGGGCGCCGCCGGCGGCAAGAAGCTGAGCAAGAAGGCCGCCAAGAAGGCCGCCATGTACGTCGCGGCGATGCAGGACGACAGCGACGCGATGAACCTCGACCAGGCCGCGAAGCTGCTGATCCCCATCGTCCGCCGCCTCAAGGAGGCGACCATGCAGGACCTCGAGGAGCAGACCGGCATGGGCCGCCGCAAGCTGCGCTTCCACATCGGCCAGCTGGTCAAGCACGGCCGCCTCAAGCGCCACGGCATGGGCCGCGGCACCTGCTACACCGTCAAGTGACCTGTCCCTCGGGGCAGGCGATCGCCGCCTGGCCCGAAAGACAGCCTGTCCGTCCGGACATGTGGAGGCGAGCCCCGCGAGCGCGGCGCTCGCCTCCTTCACGTCAGCCCGGCAGCGGGCACTGGCCCGATCCGCTGTCCGAGTTGTTGTCGACCCGGCACTCGTGCCACGCGTGCATCGGCATCGCGTCGTCGACCACCACCCACACCACCGACGACCCGTCGAGCACCCCCGGCGGCGCGTTGGGCAGCAGCAGCGTCACGTCCTCGGCCTCGGCCGGGTAGAGCACCTTGGTCGTCGCGCCCGACCCGAGCAGCGCGCCGCCGTTCATCGGGTCGCCGTCGAAGAAGTGCACCGGCACCCCGGCGGGCACCGACGCCTCGCCGATGTTGCGCACGCGGCCGACCAGCCCGTACGGGTCGGGCTCGCACGACAGCCGCAGGTCGACGATGAGATCGGGCGCCGCGAACTCGCCCTCGGGCTGGACGTTCTGGCGGAAGTTGTTGAGGCCGGGGGTGAGCCAGTTGGTCGGCTCGATCGCGGGGATCTTCCCGCCCTCCTCGGTGTTGGTGACGTGGTACGAGTGCTGGTTCCACACCCGCCGCGTGCGCACCCACTGGCCCTCGCTGTCGCCGAAGATCCGCACGCCCGTCTGCTTGGTCCCGTCGCAGTTGATGCTCGAGTAGTTGTTCGACACCGCGACGATGTCCGCGTGGCCGTCGCTGTCGACGTCGGCGATCACCGGGTACTCGACCAGCGTGCCCGTCGTGTTGCACGTGCTCCACAGCACCTCGCCGTCGGTCCCGCGGTACACCCGCAGGCGGATCTCGTCGGAGTAGACCACCTCCGCGCTGCCGTCGCCGTCGAAGTCGAACACCGACGAGCCGGTCGCCGCCGACGAGCAGTCCTGCGTCTGCTTGATCCACATGAAAGTGTCGATGTCGGCGACGTTCGGGTCCATCAACTTCTTGCCGTCGAACACCGCGTAGCCGACCCCGCCCGCGACCGCGACGTCGGGCGTGCCGTCGCCGTTGAAGTCGGCGATGGTCGGCGGCCCGCCGCCGCGGAGGTTGCCGGCCGAGCCCATCGGGCACAGATTGGGCGACAGCGGCCCGTTGATGTCGATGCCGGCGCGGAGGATCTGCGCCCCGTTCGGCGCCTGCGGATCGTGGCGCCACACGATCAGGTGGTGCGGCACGGTCATGCTGTTGGCGTTGGAGATCGCCGCGACCTCCGGCTTGCCGTCGAGGTCGAGGTCGGCGATCGCGGGATAGTTGCCCTCGAGCCCGGTCGTCGCCAGCACCCCGCCGGCCGAATTGAAGGCCCCGCGCGAGTAGACGATGTCGAGCTGGCCGTCGCCGTCGAGGTCGGCCGGGAAGTTGAAGCCGCCGACGCCGAGCATCACCTCGGTCGCCCCGGTCGCCCCGTCGAGCACCGCGCCCGGCACCACGATCTCCGGCTTGCCGTCCTGATCGAGGTCGGCGATCGACACGAACGCACAGCCGCCGGCGTACGTCGACGTCCACAGCGGCTGGCCGTCACCGGTGAACGCCCGCGTCTTGTTGCTCGTCGAGCAGGCCACCAGCTCGTTGCCGGGCAGGCCGTCGATGTCGCCGCCGGCGAGCTCGCGCCCGGGCGCGATCGGGTCGGTCGCACCGGCGTTGTAGGTCCACTTCTCGACGATCTGCCCGCCGACGATCGAGATCACGCGGATCGTCCCGTTCTCCTGGTACACGCCGTCGATGAAGGTGGTGAACGCGATCTCCGGGATGTCGCGCTCGTCGACGATCATGTCGCAGTTGTCGTCGTCGAGCTGCACGACGATCGGCGTCATCATCACCGTGCCGGCGTCCCAGTGGTACTTGACCGACGGCGAGAACTGGCCGGCGCCCGGGATGTACTCGCAGGTCGCCAGGCACGTCGGCGGGTCGCCCGGGTCCTCGCCCTCCATGCACTTCGGCGGCGACGGCAGGCACTTGCCCGTGGCCGGCACGACCCCGCCCATGCACATCATGTCGCCGCCCATCATCGCCGGCTCGCCGAGGCTGTACTCGCAGTACTCGTCGGCGGCGCACTCGCTGGCGTCGATGCACGAGTCGCCCGGCGTCACGCAGGTGTTGAACGAGCAGATGTCGCCCTGCGGGCAGCACACGTCGCCACACGCGTGATCCTCGTCCGGGCAGCACTCCTCGCCGATGCACACGCCCCCCTTGGCCTCGCAGTCGGCCGGGCACACCCCGCCGGTCGTCGCCCCGGTGCTGCTCGTCGTCGGCTCGCCGGTCGAGGTCGACTCCGCGGTGGTCGCCTCGCTCGCCGACTCGCTCGCGCTCCCCTCGCTCGTCATCGTCGTCGTCGGCGTCGTCGTCCCCGCCGTGTCCGTCCCGGTCGGCGCGCTCGCCCCCGTCGTCGTCGGGCTGCCCGTCATCGTCAGCCCCGCGCTGTCCATCCGCCCGTCGTCCCCGCAACCACTCAGCGCGCCGCACATCGCCGCGGCCCAGCCGAGCCCTCGCCAGCTCTTTTTCATGCGCGCAGGGTACAGACGCCCGCGCGAGCCGAGCAAGCCGACCTCGCGTGCGGCCGCTTGCACCGCGTCGCGTGCGCGGCTCGATAACGATCGACGAACTCCACGTCACGCGCGTCGCAACCACGCGACGACGGCGCGCCTCCTCGCGACGCGAGCCAGCGACTCGACCATCATGTCCCGGAGGACAGGTACATCCGGACAGCGAGCGTCGCGAGCTCGCGGCCGCCCAGTCCGCGAAGTCGAACCTACGACATGACCGAAGAGACAGGTCCTTCGCATACCGCGAGCCGCCGCTGGCAGAGCATCCCCCCGTCCGCGCTCGCGGCTCCTGCCGCGGACGACCCGCGCAGAGGATGCGCGCGCCCCGGCCCGTGAGCCGCCACCACGCGCGCCAGCGCGCCGCGTGACTCGACTCCGAGGCCTCCGCGGGGCAATTCTGGTGTCCGCAGACCCCAGTCTGATATCCAGGAGAGGTCTCTTGGCGACAGTACACGGTTAGCGGACTGGCGCGGGGCGTGGAGGAGTCATGAAGCGATCGATCATCCGATTCGGTAATTATGCAGCTGTCCTTTCGACCATGTTGATCCTGTCCGCTTGCGGTCAGACCGACCCGACGGCCACCGGCGGTGCGACCGACGGGTCGACTGGCACCGACGCGCAGACCAGCACCGGCGCGCCGACCTCGACCGGCCCCGGTCCGACCACCACCGGTACACCGACCACCACCGACGGCGTGAGCGGCAGCGCCACCGCCGACCCGTCGACCACGACCGGCGAGCCCACCGACGACACCACCACGACCGGCGATCCGGACCCCGCCTGCGGCGACGGCCACGTCGATCCGGGCGAGGCCTGCGACGACGGCCCCGACAACGGCGCGGGCAAGCCGTGCAACATGCAGTGTCAGGCCAACACCTGCGGCGACGGCGACCAGGGCCCCGGCGAGGAGTGTGACGACGGCGCCGACAACATGGACACCAACAGCTGCAAGGCCGACTGCAGCAACAACGTGTGCGGCGACGGGGCCGTCGGTCCGGGCGAGGGCTGCGACGACGGCAACGACGACGACGCCGACGACTGCACCAATGCCTGCGCTCTGGCCAGCTGCGGCGACGGCATCGTCGCCCCGACCGAGCAGTGTGACGACGGCAACGACGACAACACCGACGACTGCACCGACACCTGCACCGACGCCACCTGCAGCGACGGTCACGTCCAGGAGAGCGTCGGCGAGGAGTGCGACGACGGCAACGACAACGCCGACAACGCCGCCTGCACCACCGCCTGCAAGCTCAACGTCTGCGGCGACGGGGCCCTCTACAACACCGGCGACGGCCTCGAGGAGTGCGACGACGGCGTCGACAACGGCCCCGGCAAGGCTTGCAACAACCAGTGCCAGTTCAACACCTGCGGCGACGGCGACCAGGGCCCCGGCGAGGCCTGCGACGACGGCAACCTCGACCCCGGCGACGGTTGCTCCGCCACCTGCAAGCTCGAGGAGTGCGGCAACGGCACCCTCGACCCCGGCGAGGACTGCGACGACGCGCAGAACGGCGACGACGACGACGGCTGCACCGACAGCTGCGAGCTCCCGGCCTGCGGCGACGGCATCCACCAGCCCAACGAGGGCGAGCAGTGCGACCTCGGCGGCAGCAACAGCGACAGCGGCGCCTGCACCGTCGCCTGCGAGCTCGCGGTCTGCGGCGACGGCCTGATCCAGGCCAACGTCGAGCAGTGCGACGACGGCCCCGGCAACAACGGCCCCGGCAAGGCGTGCAACGCCACGTGCAAGCTCAACGTCTGCGGCGACGGCGACAAGAGCCCGAGCGAGGCCTGCGACGACGGCAACCAGAGCAACGACGACGCCTGCACCAACGTCTGCAAGCTCGCCACCTGCGGCGACGGCTTCAAGCAGCCCGGCGAGGAGTGCGACGCCGGCGCGAGCAACAGCAACACCGGCGCCTGCACCCTCGCCTGCAAGAACCCGATCTGCGGCGACACCTTCGTCCAGCCCGGCAAGGGCGAGCAGTGCGACGACGGCAACCTCTCCAACGGCGACGCCTGCCTCAACACCTGCAAGTCGGCCGGCTGCGGCGACGGTGTCGTCTACCAGGGCGTCGAGCAGTGCGACGACGGCGACGCGATCAACAACGACGAGTGCACCAACGCCTGCAAGGTGCCGACCTGCAACGACGGCATCAAGAACGGCGGCGAGACCGACGTCGATTGCGGCGGTGCCTGCACCAAGTGCGGCCTCGGCGGCTCGTGCCAGAGCAGCAGCGACTGCGCGCAACAGGCCTGCGTCGACAATGTCTGCACATTGACCAAGAGCTGCAAGGAGCTCAAGCAGGCCAACCCCGCGCTCGGCGACGGCGATTACACCATCGACCCCGACGCCGGCGGCGCGATCCAGCCGCTCGTCGTCCACTGCGACATGGACGCCGGCGCCTGCGGCTACACCATGGTCCGCTTCGACGACCCCGCGCTCGGCGGCCACCAGGACGCCTACACCACCAAGTGCTCGGCCGTCGGCATGGAGGTCATCGTCCCGCGCACCAAGGCCCACGCCACCGCGATCGTCGGCTGGAACGGCGGCGTCGTGCCCAACCTCTACAACGTGTACCCCAAGATGGACGGCGCCCAGTACATCACCAACTGGACCGGCCGGTGCAAGGGCCAGCCGTGCACCTTCTGGATGACCGACAACGCCCAGGGCAACGTCTCCTGCCTGGCCCCGCCCGCGTCGCACGAGCCCAACGGCGACAACAGCGTCAATTATCGCATCTACAAGTGGAACGACGGCTGCGGCATCGAGGGCGGCTGGAACGACGCCCTCGCCTCGGTCGCGTATCCGGGTTGGGTGATCTGCTCGACCAACGACTGCTGATCGTCCGCACTCCGCGCATTCACCTCGGCCTCGCGCCGCGGCAGCCCGCGCCGCGCGAGGCCACCATCGCGACTTTCCCCTCCTCGATCGCGCACGGTCGACGGAGTCGCCCGCGCTCGTCCGCGCGGTCGGGTGTCCTCAATGCTCCATGTCCGGGTCTCCGCAATCGGACGTCCGCCCCGGTCGTCCGGTGATGACATTCCCTGCGACCGCTCGCGCGACCTCGCGCGCCTGCCCACAACTTGACCGGGCTGCGCACCCGGGCGCACCCTCGGGCCAGTGCTCTCGCCTCGCCTCGCCGCGGTTCGTGCCCCGATCCTCGTGATCTGGCTCGCCGCGGCGGTGCTGGCCGCGGTCGACTTCCTCCGCGACGTCGAGCCCGCCCACGTCCGCCTGGCCCTCTTCATCGCCACGGTCGTCGTCGAGGTGCTCGCGCTCGTCACCGCGGTGGCCGGTCGGCGCGCCCTCCCCTGCGACGAGCCCACCCGCCGCGCGAGCACTGCGATCTGCGTCGGCCTCGGCCTGCGCGTCGCCGCCGAGCTGCGGCTCGGCCTGATGTACCTGTCGGCTGTCCCTTCGGTCATCCTGAAGCGCCCGCTCCTCGCCGACGCCTTCTTCTACGGTCTGCGCTATCTCTACATCGCCGCCGACCTCGCTTTACTACTCGGCGTCGTCCGCAGCCTCCGCGGTCTGCGGCGCAGCGGTCTCGGCATTCGTCCGCGGCCGCGCGACCTCCTGATCTTCCTCCTCGTCGTCCCGGTGCCGCTCGCGGTCTACGCATTGCAGGCCCAGGTCGACCCGGCGCCCGCCGACGCCGGCATCATCACCTTTCGCCTGCTGGCGGCCAGCGTCGGCGGCGTCGTCGGCGGCTATTGTGTCGTCCTGGCCGGCGCCGCGCTGCAGCTGGGGGGCACGTGGGCGTGGATCTGGGGCGCCGCGGGGGTCGCCGGGATCGCCCGGGCGCTCTCGTTCGTCGCCGCCGCGGCCGCCGAGACGGTCATGCCGCGGGCCGGCTCGATCCTCCTCGAGCAGGGCCTGCTGTGGACATTCGCCTGCGCCTGGCTCCTCGCCACCGCGCTGCACTGGCAGCACGTGCGCCGGCCCTGAGTCACGTCGCCAGCGGCAGCGGCCGGCGCGGCGCGGACCCGCGCGAGCGCTCGTACTCGTCGAAGATCCCCGCGTAGTCGGCCGCGGTGTAGGGCGCCGTCAATTCGGCCAGCGCGCCGCGCTTGCGATACGGCGAGACCCCCACGTCCGCCAGCAGCACGTCGAGGTACTGATGAAAGCGCGTATTGACGCCACCCGCACGCGACGGCTCGAACAGGATGTTCTCGCGCTTCCACCGCTGCACTGCCGCCATTTGTCGCTCGATCTGCGGCCCCGGCGGCAGCTCGAGGTCCCCGCGCAGGTGCGCCCCCAGCCACAGCATCGCCACCTCCACCCCCGGCACGTGGAGGAACCCGTGGTTGTGCCCTGCGAACGCCATGCGCGGCACCTGCGGGTGAATCACGTGCCTGTACAATTGCACCCCGTCCGGCTCCGCCTCGAGCAAATCGCGGTACTTCTTCGGCAAGAACGGGAATTGCGGCGCCCGCGAGCCGGTCGACACCACCACCAGATCGCACTTCAGCTCGCGCCCGTCGGCGAGTCGCAGCCCCTCCGGCGTGAACCCGGCCGCCTCCCCCCGGTGCGGCTCGATCTGCCCGCGGATCACCTGCGCGAAGTACTTGTCGGGCGCCATCGCCACCGCCGAGCGCATCTCGAACGGCACCGGCGTCGTCGGGATCAGCGTCGTCATCCGCCGGCGCACCTCGGGGTCGCGCCACAGCCCGTGCAGCCCGGTCTGGGCGCGGATGAGCCCTCCGACCATCGCCCAGAACATGCGCACCAGCGGCCCCAGGTGCGCGTGCAACAGCCGCTCGGGCGCGCTCGGGTGGACCCACGCCGGGATCATCACCGTGCTCGCGCGCATGAACAGGATCTTCGACCCGTGCACCCCGAGGATGTGGCGGGGGATCAGCCAGCGCGGCTCGCGGAACACGTGGGCCACCTGCGAGCCGCGGGCGGCCGCGAAGCTCGCCATGTCGACCGCGCTCTTGCCGAACCCGATCACCGCCACTCGCTTGTTCGCCAGCACCTCCAGGTCGCGGACCTCGCGGTCGGAGATCACCTGTCCCGTAAAACATGCCCTGTCGGCCAGCTCCAATCCCTGCGGCGCCCCCGTGTACTGCCCGCTGGCGACCACCACGAAGTCGAACCGCTCGCGCCGGGTGCCCGCGGGCGCCCGCAGCTCGAGCGTCCAGCCGCCCTCGACCGCCTCGCTGGCGAGCACCTCGTGCTCGGTCCGCACGTCGATGGCGAAGCGCGCGATCGCGGCCTCCATGTAGCGCAGCAATTGCTCGCGCGTCGGGTGAAGGTCCGGCGTGAACGGCCACGGGAACTCGGCCAATCGATAGTGCTCGGCCACGTTCTGCAGGCGGACCTCCGGGTACGCCACCGCCCACACGCCGCCCGGCCGCGGCCCGCGCTCGAACACCACGACCTCATGATTGAATCGTTGCAGCATACGCGCCGCCGCGATCCCGGAGATACCGCCGCCGATAATTGCGATCTTCATCGCCTCTTGTAGTGCCTCCTGTCGGCTGCTGGATCGCCGCGTCACCCCGTGCCTCGCCTCACGCCGCGCGCCTGACACCTCGCGGGCGAATCCTGCCACGTGCAGCGCCCGCCGCCGCGCAATGACCCGCGTCCATTCGCCCGCCCTCCTATCATTGCTATTTCCGTGCGTCCGCTTCTCGACAATCGCCGACCCCCGTGGCGCCGTGCGCCCACGCCCCAGGTCACGCCTCATTGCCGCCGATCGCCTCCCCGCGCGCTGATACGCGCCCGCGCTCCGCGCCGACCGCGTTACGATGACGGCTCATGCCACGCAGTCTCGTCCCGGCCCTGCTGCTCCTCCTCTCCTGCGGCGGCGGCGACGACGGCGGTCCCGTCGACAACCCGCTCACCGACCCGGAGGACGGCCCGCCCGCGGGCAACCCGGACGGCGCCTGCGCCATCCCGGACGAGGCCAGGCCCGTCGACACCAGCAGCCCCGACCGCGTCGTCGGCGACGGCACCGCCGCCAGCTGCACGAGCGACGCCTTCATCGCCGCCGTCGAGCGGGGCGGCGTCATCACCTTCGACTGCGGCCCCGAGCCGGTCGTCATCACCCTCGATCGCACCGCCAAGATCTTCAACGACACCGGCCCCGAGATCGTCATCGACGGCGGCGGCAAGGTCACCCTGTCCGGGGGCGGGGCGCGGCGGATCCTCTACCAGAACACCTGCGACGAGGCCCAGCGCTGGACCACCGATCACTGCGACGACCAGGACCACCCGCGGCTGGTCGTCCAGAACCTCACCTTCGTCGATGGCAACGCCAGGAGCGAGGACGACGGCGGCGGCGCGATCTTCGTCCGCGGCGGCCGCTTCCGCGCCGTCAACACCCGCTTCTTCAACAACGTCTGCGCCGACGTCGGGCCCGACGTCGGCGGCGGCGCGATCCGGGTGTTCGACCAGCACGAGGATCGCCCGGTCTTCATCGTGAACAGCACCTTCGGCGGCGCGCCCGAGCTCGGCAACGTGTGCTCGAACGGCGGCGGCCTGTCGAGCATCGGCGTCTCCTACACCGTCCTCAACAGCCACTTCTCGCACAACCGCGCCATCGGTGACGGCGCCAACCCGGCCGAGAGCGGCACCCCCGGCGGCGGCAGCGGCGGCGCGATCTACAACGACGGCAACACCTTCACCCTCTCGCTGTGCGGCACAGTCGTGCGCGACAACCACGCCAACGAGGGCGGCGGCGCGATCTTCTTCGTCAGCAACGACCGCAGCGGCAGCCTCGAGCTGACCGACTCGCTGCTGTGCGAAAACCCCAGCGACGGCTTCGAGACCGAGGGCTTCCCCGGCGTCTTCGTCCTCGCCGCCGGCGACCCGGCGGTCACGCGCAGCACCCTCGCCGAGACCTGTCCCGAAGGCTAGGCGAGGCCGCGGCCGCCCGGCCCCGCCCGCGGCGATCGGCCCGAGAGCCCCCCGAATCCGCCTTCCGGCCCCCACCGCGGCCGACCCTTGCGCGCCGCGGACGAGCGCCGGCATCATGGGGGACGCACGCATGCACGCCCGTCACTTGATGCTCGAGAGCCCCGCCATGGGGCGCAAGGTCCACCTGTGGTGTTACGGCCATTACGGCCCGCCCGTCATCGTCTTTCCCTCCGCCGCCGGCTTCGCCCACGAGTGGGACCGCCAGGGCATGTTCGAGGCTCTGGGCCCGCTGGTCCGCGCCGGCAAGGTCAAGTTCTACTGCCCGGAGAGCAACGTCTCCCAGGTGTGGACCGACAAGGAGAGCTCGATCGCCGCGCGCATGCAGCGGCACCGCGCCTACGAGGGCTTCATCCTCGACACCCTCGTGCCGTTCATCCGCGAGGACTGCCGCTGGGAGGGCGCGCCGATGACCGCCGTCGGCTGCAGCCTCGGGGGCACCTACGCCGCCCTGTTCGCCCTCAAGTACCCCGAGACCTTCCGCCAGGTGCTGTGCATGAGCGGCCGGTACCTCACCACCGAGCTGACCGGCAAGCACGCCGACCAGGACCTCTACTTCAACAACCCGCTGGCGTTCGTCCCCGGCCTGCACGGCGCCGCGCTCGACCGCCTGCGCCGCAACACCCACCTCACCCTCGTGTGCGGCCAGGGCGCCTACGAGGAGGGCTGCATCGAGGAGACGATCGCCCTCGGCCAGCTGCTGCAGGAGAAGGCCATCCCCAGCCGCACCGACATCTGGGGCCGCGAGTCGCGGCACGAATGGGACTGGTGGCAGCGCCAGGTCGTCGCCCACCTGCCGCGCCTGCTCGGCTGAACCTGTCCATTCGGCCCTGTCTCTTCGGCCCTGTCCTTCCACACCTGTCCCCTTATTAGCCAACCCTATGCGCCAGAAGCTCGTCGACCTCCTCACCAAGTACCGCTCGCTGCTGCTGGTCGGCGTCGGCCTGCCGGTCGGCTTCGTCTTCGACGCCGTCCTGCGGGCGCGGGCGCGGGCCTACGAGGCGCTCGGGGCCGCGCCGGAGCGCCACGACGAGAAGGTGCGGGAGATCCAGGAGCAGGTGCGGCGGTGGGCCAGCCAGCCGGCGAGCGAGCGCAAGCCGATGTGCACCGACCGGCGCACGTGGATGAACCTCTCGACGCGCTTCGAGCCCAAGCACACCTGGCACAAGGTGCGCATGGGCGCCCTGCGCGACGTCCTCGGCCTCGACGAGGCGGCGCGGACCGTCCGCGTCGAGCCGTTCGTGACCGTCGGCCAGGCCATGCGCTACCTGG
This sequence comes from Nannocystis punicea, assembly GCF_026965555.1. Classification (GTDB taxonomy): domain Bacteria; phylum Myxococcota_A; class Polyangia; order Nannocystales; family Nannocystaceae; genus Nannocystis; species Nannocystis punicea. The sequence goes on from NZ_CP114040.1 coordinate 11,804,325, forward strand.
CCAAGCGCGGCTACATGCTGGCGGTGCACCTCGAGATCGCCGACGCCACCATCGGCGGCCTCGCGCTGGCCGCCGGCATGACCACGCACTCGCACAAGGTCGGCATGCTGTTCGAGACGGTGGTCGCCTACGAGGTCGTCCTGGCCGACGGCCGCCTCGTGCGGGTGACGAAGGACAGCCACCCCGACCTGTTCCGCGCCATGGGCTGGTCACACGGCACCCTCGGCCTGCTCGTCGGCATCGAGCTCGCCGTCGTCCCGATCAAGAAGTACGTGCACATGCGCTACATCCCGGTCCACTCGCAGCAGGGCTACTGCGACGAGATGTACCGCCTCGCCAACGCCGACGACGCCCCGCACTTCCTCGAGGCCACGGTGTTCACCAAGGACCGCGCGGTGATCATGTGCGGCGACTTCGCCGACGAGCCGGAGGGCCCGGCCGAGCGGGCCAAGATCAACCGCGTCGGCCGGTGGTACAAGCCGTGGTTCTACAAGCACGTCGAGACCTTCCTCGAGCGCGGCGGCGACGAGTACATCCCGCTGGAGGACTACATCCTCCGCCACAACCGCAGCATCTTCTGGGTGGTGGCGCACATGATCCCGGAGGGCAACCACCCGCTGTTCCGCGCCCTGCTCGGGTGGATGATGCCGCCGCGGATCGCCTTCTTGAAGTTCTCGACCACCCCCGCGGTGCGCAAGATGACCTTCACCATGCAGGTGTTCCAGGACATCGTGCTGCCGATGAGCGCCATGAAGCGCGCGGTCGACCTGGTGGCCGAGCGGTTCGAGATGTTCCCGATCTTGCTGTACCCGTCGCGGGTGTACGACCACGGCGAGGCCGGCGGTCAGCTGCCGCGCCCGTTCCCCGAGGACATCGTGCCGGGCAAGGACTACGCGATGTACTTCGACCTCGGGGTCTACGGCGTGCCCGGCCCGATCCAGCGCGGCCTGCCGTTCAAGACGGTGCACGCGATGCGGGCCATGGAGGCCTTCACCGCCGGCGTGCGCGGCTTCCCGTTCCTCTACGCCGACACCTTCATGACCCGCGATGAATTCGAGGTCATGTTCGATCTCCGGCTGTACCGCCAGGTCCGCGAACGCTACGGCGCCTCTGCCGCATTCCCCGACCTGTACGACAAGATCAAGCCCGAGGTCGACGTCCTCGCCGTGCTCGACGAGGAGCGTGAGCTGGACACGACCCTCGCCGATTGACCGCGGCCGGCTCCGCCGCTCCGCGTCCGGCGAGCCGAACAGCCCCCCCCGACCGCCGTTCGCCGCCGAACTCACGAGGCCGCCCGCCCGCTTCGTTGCGCGCCCGCAAACCTCGTGGTATCCCACGCGCGCACAAACGTTTCTGGCACTCGGCTCATTTGCACGCTCGTCTCTGAGTTTGTATCGGTCCTTGTCTCCGGCGACGCTGACCTCGTGGCGCGGCTCTCACGGCGGTCGGGGTGTGTACTGTACAGGGGCGCCAGGCGCCCACGAGCCGCACGCACGAGACGACGCACATGAGCAACCGACTGTTCGTAGGTAACCTGTCCTTCCAGACCACCGAGGAGGACCTCCAGCAAGTTTTCGCAGACTTCGGCGAGATCGCCGAGATCCGCCTCGTCCTCGACCGTGAGACCGGTCGTTCCCGCGGCTTCGCCTTCGTGGCCATGGCCGACGACGAGGCCGCCAAGCGCGCCACCGAGAGCCTCAACGGCCAGATGCTCGACGGCCGCCCGCTCCGCGTGAACGAGGCCGAAGAGCGCCGCGGTGGCCCGGGTGGCGGCGGCGGCGGCGGCGGTGGTAACCGCTCGTTCGGCGGCGCCGGCGGCGGTGGTCGCGGCGGCTTCGGCGGCGGCGGCGGCGGTGGTGGCTTCGGCGGCGGCGGCGGCGGTGGTCGCGGCGGCTTCGGCGGCGGCGGCGGCGGTGGTCGCGGCGGTGGCCGCGGTGGTGACCGTCGCGGCGGCGGCGGCGGTGGCCGCTGGTAATCAGCCCCGTCCCTGACGAAACCCTCGAGACGCGAGCAGGAGCCGAGCTCCTCGCTCGCGTTTCGCGCTCGAGCCCCGCAACAACTCCCCCCGCGATCTGCACCCACCGGCCGCCGACCTCGCGGGTTCACCGAACCCCTCGCGGCGATCTCCTCCCGACTCTCCCGAGTCACCGACTCCTCGACCGACTCGCGAAGCCCCAGTCCCTGCCCGAGCCGGCTCCCGTCGAGCGCCACGGCCCTGCGGTATCCTCTGCGCACCGCCGTGTCTCCGCGCCGCCTCCGCCACGTCGTCCTCGCGGCCAGCCTCGGCGTCGCCGTCCTCGCCCTCGTCCGCTCCGGACCGCCGGCCCCGGCAGGCCTCGACGCCCCCGCCGACCGGTTCTCGGCCGCCCGCGCGCAGGCCGAGCTCGCCGAACTGCTCGGCGACCAGCGCCCGCACCCGGTCGGCTCGGCCGCCAACGAGGCGGTGCGCGCCCGCCTGGTCGCCCGCCTGCGCGCCCTCGGCCTCGAACCCGAGGAGCAACGCGCCTTCGCCTGCAGCGAGGCCGGCAACTGCGCCCCGGTCACCAACGTGATCGCCTGGCTTCCGGGACAGGTCCCCGGGCCCGCGCTGGCGATCACCTCGCACTACGACTCGGTCGCCGCCGGCCCCGGGGCAGCCGACGACGGGCACGGGGTGGCATCGACCCTGGAGCTCCTCCGGATCTTGCTCCCGCTCCCGCGCCGCCCGCCGCTGGTGGCGGTGTTCACCGACGGTGAGGAGGCCGGCCTGCTCGGCATGCGGGCCTTCGCCGAGCACCCCCGCGCCCGCGAGATCGGCGTCGCCCTCAACCTCGAGGCCCGCGGCACCACCGGGGCCGCCCGCATGTTCGAGACCAGCGACGGCAACAGCGCCCTGATCGCGGCCTACGCCCCCGCCCGCCCGAGCGCGCTCTCGCTGTCCTACGAGATCTACCGCCGCCTGCCCAACGACACCGATCTCACCGTCCTCAAAGGACATGGCCTCCAGGGCATGAACTTCGCGTTCATCGGCGGCGTGCTGCGCTACCACACCCCGCGCGACGACCTCGCCCACCTCGACCTCGGCAGCGTGCAACAGCAGGGCGACGCGGTCCTCGCCACCGCCCGCAACCTGCTCGCCGCCGACCTGCCGCCGCCCAGCCCGCACAACGCCCACTACCTCGACGTCCTCGGCCTCGTCCTGCTGCGCTGGCCCGCCTGGCTCGACGTCCCGCTCGCCGCGGTCGCCCTGCTCGCGCTGCTCGTCACCGCGGTCCGCCGCCGCCGCGAGCTGAGCCCGCGCGCGGTCCTCCTCGCCCTCGCCGCCCCGTTCGTCGCGGTGCTCGCCGCGGTCGCCGCCGCGACCGTCGCCCTGCGGATCGCCGAGTCCCTCACCAGCCCCCTCGGCCCCTGGCGCGCCTCCACCTCCACCGCCCTGCTCGGCCTCGCCGCCGCGGCGGTCGCCGCCGCCCTCGCCGCCGCGCGCCCGCTGGTCCGCCGGGCCGGCCCGCTCGCCCAGTCGCTCGTCACCTGGCTGCTGTGGACCGGCCTCGCCCTCGTCCTCGCCACGCAGATCCCCGGCGCCGCGATCTTGCTGCTCGCCCCCGCGGTCCTCGCCGCCGTCGCCCCCGCCTCGCGCCTCGCCCCGATCGCCGCCGCCCTGCTCGCGGTCGCCGTCTGGGCCCCGCTCGCGCCGGCCCTGGTCGAGGCCCTCGGCCTGTCCGCCCCGCTCGCCGGCGCGACCGTCGGCTGGCTGTGCACCGCCCTGCTACCCGCCTGTCCCGAAGAACCTGGCGAAAAGACCCTGTCCCTTTGGACCTGGTCTTTCGCGCTTGTCGGCATCCTCGCCCTCGGCCTCGCCGCGGTCGCTCCGCGCCACGACGCCGACGACCCGGCCAAGGCCAACCTCGTCCACCTCACCGACCTCGACGCCGGCCGGGCCTGGCACGCGGTCGAGGCGCCGTCCGGCGTGCCCGAGCCGCTCGCCGACGCGCTCGCGTGGGACGAGCCGCGCCCGCTGCTCCCGTGGTCGAGCCGGCCGGTGCTCTCGGCGCCGGCGGCCCTGCTCGGCGACGCCGGTCCGAGCCTCGAGCTGCGGCCGCCGGCGGCGGGCGACCCGCCGGGCCGCGCGACCATGACCCTGCGGGCCCGCCCCGGCGCGCTCGCCTCGCAGCTCGTGATCCCCGCCGACGCGGTTGCGACGCTGAGCGTCGGCGGTCGTGTCCTCGATGTGTCGAAGCTGCGACCTGGTCCTTCGGACACCCGCGTCGTCACCGTCTTCGGGTCTCCGGCCGAGGGCGTCGAGGTCGTCGCAGACATCACCACCGCGGCCGCGTGGACCGTCGTCGACCTCGTGTCCGGGCTCGCCCCCGACGCCCCTGCGAGCGCTCGCCCCGAGTGGGCCGTGCCCTATCAATGGGGTGATTCGATCGCCGCGCGACGGAGCTTCACACCGCTCGCCGGGCAATGATTGCCGTCGACCTTTCGCACGCGGAAGGTCGTCGCGCGCTTGCGAGCGCCCGCTCGCGTTGCTGGTCGTCGAGCGCCCGTGGTAGCGTCGACGTCGCTGGAGGCTTGGAGAACATGAAGGGCTTGAGGTTGATCTTTGGCTTGACGACCTGCGCGTGGTTGACGGCCTGTTCCGACTCGACCGCCGTCACGACCGATACGGCGAATACAGACACGACGACCGAGAGCACGACGTCGCAACAAACAACCACGGGCGGCCCGACCACCGGTCCCGACGTCCCCACGACCACGGCTCCGACCACCACGAGCCCGACGTCGACCACGACCTCCACCGACACCACCCAGACCACGACCCTCACCACGACCCTCACCACGACCCTCACGACCACCGAGACCACGACCGAGACCACGACCGACGGCGACACCGACACGACGACCACCACCGGTCCGGTCGCCGAGTGCGGCAACGGCATCGTCGAGGACGGCGAGGCCTGCGACGACGGCCCGGAGAACGGCCCCGGCAAGGCCTGCAACGCCATGTGCGGCGTCAACGCCTGCGGCGACGGCGACCTCGGCCCCGACGAGGAGTGCGACGACGGCGCCAACAACGGCGACATGAACAGCTGCAAGGCCGACTGCACCGACAACGTCTGCGGCGACGGGGCCGTCGGTCCGGGCGAGGGTTGCGACGACGGCAACGACGACGACACCGACGACTGCACCAACGCCTGCGCCATGAAGACCTGCGGCGACGCGATCGTCGCGGCCACCGAGGAGTGTGACGACGGCAACCAGGACAACACCGACCTCTGCACCGACAGCTGCACCAACGCGGCCTGCAGCGACGGCTTCATCCAGGAGGGCGTCGGCGAGGAGTGCGACGACGGCAACGACAACGCCGACGACGCCGACTGCACCACCACCTGCAAGGCGGCCACCTGCGGCGACGGCCACGTGTGGAGCAGCGGCGGCGGCACCGAGGAGTGCGACCTCGGGGCCGAGAACGGCCCCGGCAAGGCCTGCAACGCCCAGTGTGTGCTCAACGTCTGCGGCGACGGCGACCAGGGCCCGGGCGAGGCCTGCGACGACGGCAACCTCGACAACGGCGACGGCTGCAACGGCATCTGCGGCCTCGAGGAGTGCGGCAACGCGGTCCTCGACTTCGGCGAAGAGTGCGACGACGGGGCCAACGGCGACCCCGACGACGGCTGCACCGACAACTGCGCCTTCCCCGACTGCGGCGACGGCTTCGAGCAGCCGAGCCTCGGCGAGCAGTGCGACCTCGGCCCCGGCAACAGCGACACCGGCACCTGCACCCTCGCCTGCCTCGACGCCGCGTGCGGCGACGGCCTGATCCAGGCCAACGTCGAGCAGTGCGACGACGGCGCCAACAACGGCCCCGGCCAGGCCTGCAAGGCCGACTGCACCGCCAACTTCTGCGGCGACGCCGACGTCGGCCCCGGCGAGGCCTGCGACGACGGCAACCAGAGCAACAACGACGCCTGCACCAACGTCTGCAAGTTCGCCACCTGCGGCGACGGCTTCGAGCAGGGCACCGAGCAGTGCGACCTCGGCGACCTCAACGACAACCTCGGTGAGTGCACCCTCGCCTGCAACCTGCCCGACTGCGGCGACGGCTTCGTCCAGCCCTCCAACATGGAGGAGTGCGACGACAGCAACATGTCGAACACCGACGCCTGCCTCGACACCTGCAAGAACGCCAAGTGCGGCGACGGCTTCGTGTTCCCCGACAACGAGCAGTGCGACGACGCCAACGAGCTGCAGACCGACGACTGCCTCAACGACTGCAGCAACCCCTCGTGCGGCGACGGCCACGTGTGGGCCGGCCACGAGCAGTGCGACGACGCCAACCAGGTCGACAGCGACGCCTGCACGCACCTGTGCAAGCCGCCCGCCTGCGACGACGGCATCAAGAGCGGCAGCGAGACCGGCCTCGACTGCGGCGGCCCGACGTGCGGCAAGTGCCCCGAGGGCGAGGCCTGCCTGCAGCCCACCGACTGCGTCACCGGGAACTGCGCCCTCGGCGTGTGCACCGCGCCGCAATCGTGCAAGCAGCTCCACACCGGCAACCCCGCCCTGCCGAGCGGCAAGTACACGATCAGCCCCGGCTTCGGCCAGGAGCCGTTCGAGGTCTGGTGCGACATGGTCACCGACGGCGGCGGCTGGACCATCTTCCACGCCAACACCGGCGCCGGCAACGAGCCGCCGCTGACGACCAACACCGAGAACGTCGCCGGCAACCCGATGCAGTTCCAGCCCTACAGCGTCTTCCAGATCAAGAAGGTCGGCCTGAGCCTCATCTCCACCGAGACCCTGTTCGTCCGCAAGGCCGCGCCCAACGTGTGGCTGAAGGTCAACAAGCCGGCCTTCAACACCAACCTGATCGTCGCCAACAAGAACTGGAAGGGCCCGGTCACCGTCACCGCCAGCAACGGCGCGTCCGCCCAGGGCTTCATGGGTTGGAGCAACGCCGCCAACAATTACAAGGGCGGCGACTTCGGCATCACCGCGGGCCCCGACGGCCAGGTCACCTGCCCCAATACGAACCCCCCCGGCCCCGTCACCACGCAGGGCTTCTCCAACGCGGTCACCGGCGCGTGGGGGCTCAACGCCTGCTGCGAATATCACTACCTGTACAGCCGCACCACGCAGGAGGCCTCGAATCCCATGCTGGGCCTGCCCGACCTCGACGCCGGCTACGACGCCGAGGTCTCGCTCGGCACGTGGACGAAGTCGCCGGCCGGCGCGGACGTCGACTGCAACAACGCCGCCGCCGACGGCGGCGCGCTCATCTTCTACGCCGCCATGCGCTGATCCAGGCCCATCGCCTGCGGGTGTGCAAATCCTTGCACACCCCCAGAACCCGCGTCATGCTTCGGCGATCATGCCCGCCGAAGCCGCCCCGCGCCTGCGCGAATCCACCCTGCAGCTGCTCCGCCGCGCAGTGGGCCGCCCGGCCCACTGGCGCGACAAGCTCGGCCGCCTGGCCGTCGCCCTGCGCGGCTGGGTCGACGCCCGCGCGGTCGACCGGCGCCTGCAGCACCTGCACGCCCTCGGCCGCCTCGAGGCGCCGCTCCCCACCGCGATTCAGCGGATGGTCGGCGCGGTCGACATGCTGCGCTTCTTCCTCGTCCCCTGCGCCGCCACCTATTATTCACAGAAGAACATCCACTTCGGCTTCCACACGCTATTGCGCGCCCTCGAGGACCCGGCCTCGATGGTCGACCCGCTCGGCCTCCACAGCGCGCGCGACACGGTGGTCCACCATTTATTGCAGGTCGTCCACGCCAACCCCGACTACGACCTGCAATTGCTCGAATCGTTCCCCGACGGCCTCGACCGCCTCGAGTCCGAGCTCGAGGCCCTGCGCGCCGGCACTCACGCCCGCGCCGCCGAGCTCGCCGCCACCGTCGAGGACCCCGACTACCACGCCCGCCTGCTCGCCCGCCTCCGCGACTTTCGCCGCCGCGTCCCCGGCCCGCTGCTGTGCGACGAGGTCCTGAGCGACCCCCGCTACATGCAGCTCGAGCGGGTGTTCGGCGACCTCACCTCGACCATGCGCTACTTCTCGCGCCTGCCCGCGACCCCGCGCGGCGCCCTGCACCACCTGCTCACGGTCCGCTCGTTCCCCGCCCACCTCGCCGGCTGAGCCGGGCGCCGGCTCGCTGAGGCGTGCCGTCAGTCCGCGCAGCGCCGCGAGTGAATTGCATTGTAGACCGCGAACGGCTCCCACCCCGCCGGCAGGGCGACCACGACCCCATAATCATCCGGCACCGGGTCGTAGCGGACCTCCCAGTTCTGACAGGTAATCGATTCGCCGCCGCCGCCGGTCGTCGTCGCGGCGCTGGCCGTCGTCGGACCGAAAGTCTGGGCCCCGCTCCCGACTCCGGTCGGAGCCGTCGCGGTCGTGCCATCATCGGGGCCCGGGCAGGCGATGACGAACATCATCCCCGCGGCGAAGCCGCTGAGCATTGCGATCCACGCACGAACGTTCGCAGTCGACATGGCGCCTCGTGCAGCAGGAGAACCTCTCCGAACAAAATTGCCGGCGAACGGCGTCGAGCAGCAGCCGGCGCGGTACGTTCTACGAGTCCAGCGGATGTCTCAAGAGACATCCCGTCGAGCCCCTCGGCGGACCCGGAGCCGCGGACAGCCCGACGGCATGCCGCAAGGCCGCGACGCCGAGCGCCGTCACTTCGCGAGATGCGCCCGCCGCAGCAGGTTCTTCGCCGTCCCGCTGCGCTCGCGCCCCGGCCGCACCCACGCGATGTCGATCGTCGACGCGGCCGTCATCGCCTCGTCCCGCGCGGTGTCCGAGTCGAAGCCGCCCACGGTCGCGAACTCGCCCGCGTTGTGCCGCGGCCGCTCGAACATGTGGAACACGGTCACCTCGAGCCGCTGCGCCTGCGCGTGGCGCTGAAACAGCAGATCGGCCCCACGCGCGTCCCCGACCACGAACCGGCAGCCGCGCGCGCAGGCGGCCTCGATCTGCGGCAGGTAGTGCGCGGCGAATTCCGCTTCCGTCAGGTCGAGGTGACCGGACACGTAAACGACCTCGGCGGCGGTTGGCATCACAAGATCTCCGTTCAGGTCGACCACTACGAAAGGTTCTTCAAGACATGTTCCATAGAACATGTCCCTGGAAAAGAAATTCACTCCTCCGGGTCCTGCTCCTCGCCGCGCTTGCCCCCGCGCAGCGCCAGCGCCCCCGCGGCCGCCAGCGCCAGGCCGAGCCCCGGCGCGTCCGCATCAGCCTTGCAGCCGCACCCGCCGTCGTCGTCGATCGCCCCGCCGCTGGCCGAATCGCTCGCGTCCGCGTCGGTGCTGTCCGCGGTCGTGCCGGCCGTCGTGCTCGAACCACCGCCGGTCGTCGGCGCCGCGCCGGTGCCCGACTCCGTCCCCTCGCCAGTCTCCCCGCCGGTCGTCTCCGGCAGCGGCTCGAACTCGGGGAAGGGCCCGCGGATCGCCAGAGTCAGGTGGTCGAACATGAGGTTGATGAACATCGTCTTGCCGTCGGGCGAGAAGCAGACCCCGGAGAATTCGCTGTCGCTCTTGGCGTTGCGGGCGAAGTCGAACACCTGGCCGCTGGCGTCGAGCCCTCGCACGTAGTCCTCGCCGTCGCCGTCCTCCGCCATGAACAGCTCGCCCCACGGCGCGACCGCGATGTTGTCGGGGTGGTCGAGCACCTCGAGGTCGTCGGAGCGCGCCAGCAGCTCGAGCGTCCCGCCGTCGGGCCCGTCGACCAATTTGAAAATTTGCCCGCCGCCGACCGGCCCGCCGTTCGTCGAGCACACGTAGACCGCGCCCTGCCAGTAATAGATGCCCTCGCCGCGCTTGACGATCGCCGCGCCCTTCGCCTGCGCCTGCCCGCGCACGCTGTCGTCCGTCGGGGTCGGGTCGTCGACGTCGACCCACGCGATCGGCACCACCTGCCCCACTTCCATGTCCGAGGTCGCGAACTCGTCGACCTCGACCGCCCGCAGCGCCTGCAGCTTGCCGGTGAACGGGTCGGCCTTGTCGCTCGGCACGAAGCGATACAGGCAGCTGTCGCCCCGATCTTCCGTCAAGTAGGCGACGAAGGTGTTCGGGTCGACGCACGCCGCCTCGTGCTTGAACCGGCCGTACCCGGCGATCTGCCGCGGCGGCTGCACGCTCGTCGCATCGGTCGCGCACAGATAGGTGTACCCGTGCTTGCCGTCGGTCGTCTCCTCGCACGACAACCAGCCCCACGGGCTCTTGCCGCCGGCGCAATTGCGCAGCGTCCCGAACAGCACCAGGTTGCTCGACTTCACCTCGAGCGTCTCGTTGTCGATCACCAGCCGCGTGACCCCGCCCGAGGCCCCCGGGTTGTACGCCTCCGGCGGCGCCTGCTGCTCCGGATGGAGCGGCGTGTGCAGGATGTCGAGCACGCCGAGCTCATGGTTGCGCATGAGCACGATGGTGTTCTCATCGGGCCCCGGGAACACGCCCATGGCGTCCGGCAGCCCCGGGGAGCGATAACCATCGCTCATCGGATCGAACAGCCGCGTGAGAACTTTGTAAGAGAACCCCGGCGGCAGGTCGATGATGCCGTCCGGGTCGGGCACCAGCGCGCCGTACTTCGCGGCCCTGGCGGTGCGGTGATACGTGAACGTGAACGGCAGCGCCGCCGAGCCCGCGATCGCCGCCCCGGCGCGCAACAGCCCGCGCCGTCCGAACGCCGGGGAGGTCCGCTTCATACCCGTCCATCATCGCCACCTCCCGCGCCCCCGACAAGGCCGGCACAGTGATGATCATCACCGCCCACCGTGGCCGGCTTCGCCCCATCACCTGACCTTTGCGACAGGCCTCGCGCCGCGGTTCATCGCCCTGCCCCATCGGCACCGCCGCCCGTGTCGGCCGACCCCGAGACGTCGACGGCGACGCGCACGCCGGCCACGGCCGGAGTCACTCCCCGTCGTCCCGCATCTGCCCTGGGCTGCCTCCCGCGGCTCCCCAATGACCTGCCCCTTGAGCCATGTCACCGCGCCCCGCGCGGTGTTATCCTCGCGGCCTCGTGTCGGCTCTCGGCCGCGACAGCCTCCTCGGCATGCTGCTCGCCTACGGCGGCCTCACCCTCGGCGTCTGCGTCCTCTCGCGCGCGGCCACCTGCGCGGGCGCCGGCGAACCCGCCCACGCCGGCACGGCGGCCGAGGAGACCGCCCTGTGGGCCTTCTTCGGACCTGTCGCTCCAGGCATGTCTCTCGGGGCATGGTCGATCGCTCAGGTCGAGCGCCCGCGCGGCGGCGCCGTCGTCTTCACCCTGAAGGCCGCCGGCCAGCCCGACCTCGAGCTCGCCGTCACCCGCCTCGTCCCCGACGGCCCGCGCCCCCTGGCCCGCACCGCGCACCTGGCCGTGTTCCTCGCCCGACCTGTCCCCGCAGACAGCCCCACCCCGCCCGACGCCCTCGCCGCCGCCGCCGCCCTCGCCGACGCCCTGGCCGCCCGTGAAGCCGCCGGCCCGCCCCCGCTCGCTCCGCTCACCCCGTGAGCCGCGCCTGCGCCGCTCCCGCGCGACATGTCCCTTCGACCAGCCTCTCGCCGACCTCACTGGACATGTCCCTTCGACCAGCATTCGCCGATCCGCACTCAACCTGTCCCTTCAGACATCTTACTCCGCCGACCTGACGCGCCTGCTCCATGAAGCCCCTCGCCCGCACCGCCGCGCTCCTGGTCGGCCTCGCCGCCCTCCACCTCGCGCTCGCGTGGCCCGGCGCCGGCGAGCGCGGCGTGATCGCCGAGGAAATCACCCCCTACCTGCCGCGCCACCCCGTCGTCCTCGCCAGCGCCGACGCCGGCGGCGTGCGCCTGCTCCCGCCTCACGATCGGCCCGACCGCCGCGGATTTGTTTCGACAGCGCAGTGGCCCAACCTCGCCTACATCGGCGACGCGCGCACCTGGCCCGTGCTGATCAAGGGCCACCAGAGCGCCCTCGGCACCTACCTCGGCCTCGCCGCCGCGCCCGCGCTCGGGGACGGCATCGCCGGCGTTCGCCGCAGCTCGGTCCTCCTCGGCCTCGTCCTCGTCGGCCTCGTGTTCGCGCTCGCCCGCCGCCTCGGCCTCGGCCTCGCGCTCGCCGGCGCGGCCGCGCTGGCCTGCGTCCTCTCTCCGGGCCTCCTGTTCTTCGCCCGCACCGGCTACGGCTTCGAGCTCGCCAGCCGCGTCGCCATGCTCGCCGCGCTGGTGCTCGCCGCGCGTCCGCTCACCACGGCGCGCAGCCTCGGCCTCGGCCTCCTCGTCGCCGCCGCGATCCTCTGCCGCGCCACCATCGCCGCCACCCTCCTGCCCGCGCTGCTGCTCCTGCTCGTCCACCCCGATCGCCGCGCCGGCCTGCGCCGCCCCGCCCTCGCTCTCGGCCTCGGCGCCGCGGTCCCGCTGCTGTTCGCGCTCGTCGTCCAGGCCGCGGTCCCGCTGCACGAGGGCACCGCGCCGGCCGCCAAGCTACCGCTCGCTGACCTGGCCCAGCGGACAGCCACCGCCCCGGCCACCCTCGCCGCCCAGCTCGCCTGGGTCGCCGACCCCGACACCGTCCTGCTGCCGCTGGTCGCCGACCTCTCGCGCTCGCCGCTGCCTGGCCTGGTCTTCGGGACAGCCGTCCTCGCGCTCGCGCTGGCCCGCTGGTGGCGCGCCCGCGCCGGCGACGGCGAGTGCCTGTTCGTCGCCGCCGCCCTCGGTAACGCCCTGTTCGGCGCCTGGCTGTACGGCGACCCGCAGCAGTTCCAGCTCGGCATGGCCCTGGAGCCCCTGTTCGTCCTCGCGGTCGCCCACCAGCTGCAGTCCCTGCGATCGCCGCGGCTGGCCGGCCTCGCAGTCGCCGTCCTCCTCGGCGCCCGCGCCTGGCAATGCGGCACCCTCCTGACCACCGAGCGCGCCGTCGGCAATCCGATGCTCAGCGGCGAGTCGCAGCGCGAACTGGTGGCCGCCCTCGTCGAGCGTCATCCTGCCCCCGGCGACATCGTCACCACCACCTACAATCACGTCGGCATGCTCGAGGCGTGGGCGCCCCACGAGATGCAATCGACGCACCCGCCGATTCACGCCTATCGCGCGCTCCGCCGCGGCCGGGGCGACGACTCCGGTGCGATCGCCGCGTGGCTGGCGATCTTCCGCGCCTACCCGGCCCGCTTCGTGGTGTTGTCGACCGGCCCCAATCTCTTCGACGGCCCCTTCACCGACAATGAGGCCACAGGCCGGGCCCTCTTCTCCGCTCTGCCCGCGGCCGGCCGCCAAATCGTGGCCCGGCGCGACTTCACCTGCGAATCCGGCGATCCCTGCCTCGCCCTGCTCGAGCTCTCGCCGCGGCCGTGACTGCGAACATTCCCCGCATTCGCGTTCGGGGATCGGCCGACTCTGAGATCGGCCGATTCGTACGTCAGTGAATACCGCTTCGCGCCCGCTCATGCAGAAGGGGCGACTTCGCGCATCTTTTTGATTGACTGCGGACGCACCCTCGCGTTTTGATGCGCACTGGAGTGTCCCTGCCTCATGCGTAGCAGCGTGCTGTCGTTCCTGGCCTGTATGGCCGTCCTCGTGCTCCCGGGCCTCGCGCACGCCAACGTCGGCGTCGCCTTCGTCCACGGCACCGGCAAACAGACCAATGCCCTGGCCGACTACTGGACCGCCGCGTTCGTCGATTCGGTGCGCCAGGGCCTGCCGAACCCGGCCAATTACGTCGTCATCAATTGCGACTTCGAACAATACATGTGGGACCCCGAGGCCGCCGGCTGCCTCGCCGGGCAGCTGACCACCTTCATCAACAACAAGAAGATCACCTCGATGACGGTGATCACCCACTCCAACGGCGGCAACGTGATCCGGTGGATGCTCTCCAACCCGACCTACGATAGCCGCTACCCCAAGATCATCAACACCATTCGCTGGGTCGACGCCCTCGCGCCCTCGAGCCTCGGCACGCCGCTGGCCGACGCGGTGATCGCCGGCAACAGCTTCGAGCAGTCGCTCGGCTGGCTGCTCGGCTACAAGGGCGAGGCGGTCACGATGCAGCAGACCAGCCACATGGCCTTCTACAACAGCAACTACCTCTACGGCACCGCCGGCCGGCCCGCCCTGCCGCGCGAGCTGTGGGCCGTGGTCGGCACCGACGTCGACTCCTCCCCGCTCGACTCCGACTCCTACTGCGGCGGTTACTCGCTCAACGTCGGCCTCGAGACCACCCAGAATTGGCTCGACGACTGCTCCGACGGCTTCCTCGAGTGCTCCTCGCAGGGCGGCGCCGGCTACGTGTGGTTCTACGACACCGAGGTCTCGACCGACGGAGAGCCGCTGAGCCACGCCCAGAGCCGGCGCAACTGCTTCGGCCTCGACGTCATCCTGCGCAACGACGTCTGACCGTCGATCCATTCCTGCTCGCCGCACTCTCCCTCTCGAGGAACTCCCGTCATGCTGACTCGCCTCCGTCTCCTCTCGTTCGGCGCCGTCCTGCTCGCCGCCCCGACCGTCGCCGCCGCGCCTGCGGCTCCCGGTGCCCGCCTCTCGGCTCCGGAGCCCGGCGACGTCGCCGGCCGCGAGCTCGCCACCGACGTCCCCGCCGCGCCCGCGAGCATCGACCGCGCCCCCGTGGCGATGAGCTGGCCGATCGACCAGGCCGCCGACGATCTGCACAGCCGGCCCGCGGCTCATCGCGCAGAGAGCCGCGGCTGGTGGCGCCGCGCCGACGTCGCCGCCCTCACCGCCGGCGTCCCGCTGCCGATCAGCGAGCCCGGCGCGCTGCTCAAGCTGAGCCCGCAAGACGGCGCGCCGATCGGCCTCGACGCGCTCGAGCTCGTCGATCCGCAGGGCCGCGTCTACCGCGGCGCCGACGTCCTGCGCCCCCTCGCCGACCCGACCCACCTGCGCAGCGCCGGCGCCTCGTTCGCGCCCGGCACGGCCATGTTCACCCTCCGCCCCGACCTCGGCGCCGGCGCCTTCGTCCTCCGCGCCCGCCTGCGCGCCCCCGTGCTCGTCCACGTGCTCGAGCGCGACGCCGCGGTCCACCTGTCCCTCGAGCCAGACTCCGACCTCGTGCTCGTCGGCGGCCGGCTGCAGGTCCGCGCCCGCTTGCGCGACGGCGCAGCTGACCTCAAGGCCAGGTCGATCGGCGGCCAGCTGATCGCCCCCGACGGCGAGATCACCCGCTTCGCCCTCAAGCGCGCCGCCGACGGCAGCTATCGCGCCGAAGTCCCGGCGCCCCGCCGCGCCGCCGCGCCCGGGGTCCTGCACACGCTCCAGATCGACGCCGAGGGCGTCACCGCGCGCGGCGTCCCGGTCCGGCGCACCGCCACCAATGCGGTGTCCATCGCCGCGCCCACGGCCCGCTACACCGGCGACGTGGCGATCGAGGAGGTCGGCGACGGACGTCTGCGCATTCACCTCCCGGTCGAGGTCGGCGCCGCCAGCCGCTTCGCCGCCACCGCGGTCCTCCACGGCACCAACCGCGCGGGCAAGCTCCAGCCGATCGGCGTCGGTCAGGCCGCGCGCTGGCTCGAGGCCGGCGCCGGCGAGCTCGTGCTCGAATTCGACGCGGCCACCCTCGGGGCAGCCGGCCTGCACGGCCCCTACGAGCTCCGCGACCTCCGCCTCGTCGACCAGGGCCGACTCGCGACCGTCCACCGTCAGGCGCGCGCGCTGACGCTCCCGGCCGCGCGACGCTGACCTGTCCTCAAGGACATCCAACCGTTCATCCCCTGAGGTCCGGCGCTCGCCCAGGCGTCCGGACTCATGGGTAATTCAGCCGCTCGGACAGTTGCGCCCGTCAGGGCGATCGGTATCCTGAGCAGCTATGAGTTCAAAACACCTCGCCCTAACTCACGCCGTTATCGCCGTCCTCGTCACTGCCTGTGGTGACCCCGCGACCCAGGGGGAGACAGGCACCATCGGCGACGGCTCGTCGACGACCGACACCAACACGACGACCACGACGACCGCGCCGACCACCGCACCGACCGGCGGCGCCACCGAGTCCGGCACGAGTGACAGCGAGGGCACGGGCAGCAACAGCGACACCCAGGCCACCACGCCCACGAGCACCAGCGAACCGATCACCGGCACGAGCGCGACCGACACGACCAACTCCACGCCCGGCACGACGACGCTCGACACCACCACCAGCGATACGACCACCACCGCCATCGACACCACTGATACCTCGACCTCGACGTCCACCAGCGACGGCGAGACCTCGAGCTCGACCACCGACGACACCTCGTCGAGCACGACGAATGGCAACACCACGGGCGAGCCGGTCGGCTGCGGCGATACCCTGACCGCGGTCATCCGCGACTTCAAGTTCTCGCACCCGGATATGGAGGATTACTGCTGCGCCCAGGTCAAGGGCCTGGTGCAGCCGACCCTCGGCCCCAACAAGAAGCCGGTGTTCCAGGCGGCCGGCAACCCGAAGATGTTGACCGACGCGCCGACCTTCGCCCAGTGGTACACCGACGTGGCCGACGTCAATCAGAAGACGCAGATCACGCTGAACCTGACGGAGATCCAGCAAGGCCTCTTCTCCTACACCAACAACAGCTTCTTCCCGGTCGACAACATGCTGTGGGGCAACGAGGGCCAGCCCCACAACTTCCACTTCACGACCGAGATCCACACCCTGTTCCAGTACACCGGCGGCGAGACCTTCACCTTCCAGGGCGACGACGACGTGTGGGTCTTCATCGACAACGACCTCGTCATCGACCTCGGCGGCGTCCATGGCGTGGTCACCGGCACCGTCGACCTCGACGACCTCGGCCTCCAGCTCGGCGAGATCTACAACCTCGACGTCTTCCACGCCGAGCGCCACACCGTGGAGTCCAACTTCCGTATCGACACCACGATCTGCGCCGTCCCGATGTGATCGGGCCGACGCCGTGAGAACGACCCTCGCCGGCGACCCGAATACGCCGGCTGCGCACGCGTTGCGCTGCCCTCCTCGCGGGTCCGTCCTGGCCACCCCTCTACCCCGAGCCCGCGGGGCGCGGTACTTTTCTGCGCGCGAATGCCCTCGCAACCCCCCATTGTCGGCGAACAGCTCCACGCGCTCGTCGTCGCGGCCGCGGACGGGGCGGAGGCCGAGAGTCGGGCGCTGCTGCAGGCGACGCTCCCGCTGTTGGTCGAATACGTGGCCGCGGTGCTCGTGGACAAGGACGACGGTCAGACCGCCACGGAGAAGCTCGCCATGCGCAACGAGCTGCTCGGCGCAGTGGCCCAACGGGTCATCGAGCGAGGATTCCTCGCGGAGTGGCGCCAATCGCCAGCGAAGGAGGTCTGGCGGTTCCTCGAGTCCAGGGTCCAGCAATTCGCCGCCGCCCGCCGGGACCGCGCCTGGGTCCTGCGCGCCCTCGATGGCCGCGGCGCGGCGGCCAAGACCCTGCTGTTCGCCCGTCTCCGGCAGCTGTTCGACGGCGCGGCCAGACACCGCAAACTCGGCGCGGACGAGCGCGAGGACGCGTTCCAGAGCTTCTCGGTATGGTTGCTCGCCGACGGCGGTCGAAGCCTGCTCCGCTGGGATCCGGAGGGCGGGCGCTCCTTCGACGGGTGGTTCTTCGCCCGCGCGCTCAATCAGATCGACACTCGCCGGCGCAGCGCCGACGCGTCCGCCGTCGACGAGCTCGTCGAAGACCTCCCCATCCATGACGCCTCGCGCCTGGCCGCGCACATGCACCTCGGCGAGATCGATCGCTGGCTCAAGCAGAATTGCAGCGAGCGCCAGTACGACATCTTCATCCGGAACTTCGTCGAGCAGCAGAGCGCCACCGAGATCGCCGCCGCGATGGGCGTGCAGCCGGGCGTCGTGTACATGACGATCCTGCGCCTGCGGCGAGCGCTCGCGTCGTTTCAGATGACCTGAGAGAGAGGGGCTCCATGCGCCAATCGAACGACCACGATCACCCCGAGCCCGAACAGGAGGTCCGCTCGGCGCTACACGCCGATCTGCACCCCGACTGGGAGACGCTGGCTGCCCCGCTCGATCCACCGACCCTCGATGCGATCATCGACCAGGCGATCGCGCGGAGGGCCGCGGCCGACGCCGGCCCGGCGAAGGTGACACCTCTGCGCCGCCGTCGCTGGCTGCCGCCCCTCCTCGTCGCCGGCGCAGTCGCAGCCGGGCTCGTTCTGATCGTCCGCCCGGACGGCCCGGTGGACCCATTCGAGCTCGAGATGCACCCCGGTCACGCGCAGCAGCGAGGCGACGCACCTGGCACCGTCCCGAACTTCACCTACGACCTGCGCAACGAACCTCTGTGGACCCTCCACCTCCCCGAACGAGCCGCGGCCGACGAGCTCCAGCTCTACCTCGTCGCGCAGACGGAGTCGGGCCTGGAGCTCCTGAAGCCGCAGATCGAGCGACGCAATGCGGCCTTCCGCGTGCTCGGAGAGATCGGCGAGCTCGGCCTGCGACCCGGCGCAGTCACCCTGCACTTCGTCCTCGGCCCGCGCTCGCGCGAGGCCGAGGTCGTCCCCCGATTGCAGGCGCACCTCGCCGGGGCGGCGCTGCCGTCGACCTGGCAGGTGCAGTCACGCGACATCCGCATCAACGCGTGACGATGCGGCTGCTCCGGATCCTCGGCGCCGCCCTGGCGCTGGTCGCCTGCCATTCGCCCCCGGACGAGCATTCGCTCGCGGACGTGATGGTCATGAATTGCGACGACATCCTCGACTCCGCGGAGGGGCCGGTATGCGAGCTCGACCGCGACGGCCCCCCGCGCGTCCGCGTGTGGATGCCGCAGGAGCTCCTCGTCGTCAGGATCGACGGCGAGCCGCAGACGCCGGTCTCGCAGGTCGCGACCGACGACGGCTGGCGTATCACCCTCGCGGTCCCGAGCGGGGCCGGCGCGCTCACCCTGTCTCGCGTCGGCGCGACGCGCCCCGTGTGGCAGCTGCCCTTCGCCTGGACGGATGCGACGCATCGCTCCGCGGCGATACAGGCCAGACACGCGATGGGTCGCGCCTATGTCGAGTCTCGCATGACGGACTGCAGGCGCGAGGCGAGGCGCGCGTTCGCCCTGGCCGACGCGGAGCATCGTGGGGTCACCGCCATGCTCGCGGCGCTGACCGGGGCCAAATGCAGCGGCGCGGAGCCCTGGCATGAATGGATCGCCATGGCGTCCCGGATACCGGCCGGCCCCGACGAGCGCCAGCTCGATCGAGCCGCTCTGGAGGCCCAGTACTTTCAACGCGAGGGCGCGCTGGCCCAGGCGCTCGCAGCGGCGGAGCGCGCGCTGACGGCGACGCTGCGGGTGGGCTCTGCGAACCAGCACATCGAGTTCTTGTCGATGCAAGCGAGCGTGCTGGCAGAGATGGGAGACTACTCGGCCGCCATCTCCGCCATGCGTTCGGAGCTCGAGCGCGGCTCGGCCGCGACGGCGAATCCGTGCGTCCTTGCGGCCCTCCACGCCAACCTCGCCTGGGTCCTGCTGCAACAGGCCGAACGCGTCCCGGCCGCGGCCCGTGAGTCGCTGTACGACGCGCTCTACCGCGGCCAGATGCTCGCCAACGCGCCGGACAACCACTGTCGCCTGACGAGAGGGCCGCCTTCAGGCTGAACTGGGTGCGCGCCCTCCAGCTCGAGCGAAACTGGCCCGAGGCCGGCCGCCAGCTCGAGCTCCTCGGCGACCAACTCAAAGCGGACGGTGATGGCGCAGTGCAGGCGGAGTTTCAGCTGCTGCGGGCGCGTCACTCGCTCGCCATGGGCCGAGCCCCTGAGGCCAGGGCGGCCCTCGAAGCGACGAACTCCCACCGCGACCTGCCCGACGATCTCCGACTGGAGCTGACGCTGGCGCGCGGCGAGGTCGAGGAGGCTCTCGGCTCGTGGCGGGCCGCGTTCGATCTGTATCAGCGGTCTCGTCGCATGACGAACGATCGCCTCCACCGCTTGCCGTCGGACGGCGGGACGCAGCGATTTCTCGTCGATCGCCTGCGCGGCGTCCAGCGCCTCGTGGAGCTGTCGCAGAGCCGATTCGCGGACCACGCCGCGGCGTTTCGCCTCGCCCGCGAAGCCGCCGGGACCGAGGTCCGCTGGCTCTTGCAGCGTGACGCCGACGCGAGCAGACGCCGCGACTATCTGGCCCGCCGCGACGAGCACGAACGAATGCTCGCAGAGGCATGGGACCTCTCGCCGGCGCACCGCCGGCAGCTCCTCGACTCCGCCCAGCGCGCGACGGCCCTCAAGCAGGCGGCGTTCCTGGGCGGGCAACGCCCCTACGATCCGGCGCGCCTCGAGCTCCGCGCTCCCGCGCCGGGCGAGCTGTTGCTGCTGTACTTTCCCCTGGACGCTCGCCGATTCATGGCATTCGCCGCCACCGAGGCGGACATCGAGGTTGCGATCATCGACCTCGAGCAATCGGCGCTGCCCGGCGAAGGGGAAGTCTTGAGCGACGAGGCGCTCGGGGTGTGGAGCGAGCGCCTGCTCGCGCCGCTGGGCCCGGCGCTCGATCGCGCCCGGTCGATTCGCGTGCTCCCGTCGTTCGGCGTGCAGGCCCTGCCCTTTCACGCGCTCCCGTGGCGCGGGGGGCCGCTGCTGGCGCGCGCCCCGGTCGCCTACGGCCTCGATCTACCGGTCCGGAGCCGGGGGCGGGTGAAGGCCGCGCCGGACAGCATCCTGATCGTCGGAGATCCGCTG
The DNA here is from genome assembly GCF_026965555.1 of Nannocystis punicea. Classification (GTDB taxonomy): domain Bacteria; phylum Myxococcota_A; class Polyangia; order Nannocystales; family Nannocystaceae; genus Nannocystis; species Nannocystis punicea. Next base: position 11,824,921 of record NZ_CP114040.1, read on the forward strand.
GGTGACCTCGGCGGCGCCCGCCGCGAGTCGGAGGAGCTTCAGGCGTCCCTCGACGCATCCGGCGTCGAGGTCCGGTCGCTGGTGGGACCGCGAGCGACGGGTCCGGCCGTCCGCGCATGGCTCCCGCGCGCCGCTCACTTCCATTACGCGGGTCACAGCGCCTCGGCCGGCGCGTTCGGGTGGGCCAGCACGCTGCGGCTGGCGCAGGACACCAGCCTCACCGTCACCGACATCATCGCCCTCGATCAGGTGCCGCCGACGGTCGTCCTCCTGTCCTGCGACGCCGGTCACGTGAGCCGCGATTCGCGCGCGCAGGGCATCTCCCTCGCCGCCGCGTTCGCCTTCGCCGGATCGGAAGCGGTGATTGCGATGTCGACACCGGTCGACGCGACCGAGGCCCCCCTGCTCGGCGCCGGATTTCACGGCCCGCTCGCGGATGCCGCCGAGTTAGCGGTGATGTATCGCACAGAACTGCTTCACCTCCGCCAGGAATCCCTCTCGGACACCGCCTGGCAGGGTTTGCGCCTGTGGGTGCCCTGAAAATTTCCTGTGAGGATCGCGGTCCCGGCGACGATAGCCCGCTGAGCTGCAACGCCATGACCTCTCGTGTCCTGCTCCTGTTCTCCCTCAGCTTCATATTCGCTGCCTGCGACCTGCAGAGCCGCATTATCTCCGACGCGCCTTACATCCCGAGCGAATCAGGGATACCCAAGGGCTTCTCGATCACTTGCTGCCGCTGCGCACAAAATACTTGCAAGACGATCGAGGTGAGCGGGACGCAGTGCCCGGAAGGCTGGGAGCCGGTGAACTCCCCCTACAAGCCCACCCCACCCAAACAGCAGCAATGAGCGGCGCCAGGCCGCCGCGAGCGAGCGGTCGGCCTGCCGCTCAAGATCGAAGAGACCGTCCACCTGCCGGGCTGCCGGCAGGCTCGATATGATTTTGCCTCGCCCTGAATGTGCAGAGAAAGCGCCTGTGGGCGCCCTGAAAATTTTCCGTGAGGATCGCGGCCCTGGCGACGATAGAACCGCTGAACTGCACCGCCATGACCTCTCGCGTCCTGCTCCTGTTCTCCCTCAGCTTCGTATTCGCCGCCTGCGACCTGCCGAGCCGCCTTGTCCCCGATGCACTGTCCATCACCAACGAATCGGCGCCGTCCATGGGCTTCACGATCACTTGCTGCCGCTGCGCGCAGAATACTTGCGAGACGATGGAGGTGAACGGGACGGAGTGCCCTGAAGGCTGGCATCCGGTGTGGCCCCAACCCAACCACGACATCTCCGATCCGGCGCCCTGATCGACGCCGAGCCGGCCGCGAGCGAGCGGCCGACCCGCCGAGCAAGATCGAAGAGACCCGCCCACCTGCCGGACTGCCGGCAGGTATCGCTATGATTTTGCCTCGACCTTAATGTGCAGAGAAAGCCTCTGCAAAATTCTTCTGTCTTCGATGTGAGGGTCGAGCCTGCCGCTGCGAGAGAGAGGACGAACCGAGGGTTCGTCAACCATGAGCGACACCATGAATCTCTCCCGCGCAACCATTTGTTTGTTCTCCGTCGGGCTCGCCGCGACGCTGACGGCTTGCATCGCCGAGGGCGATGCCGACTTCGGCGGGCTCACCGAAACGACCACCGATGGAGCGAGCAGCTCCGGGGCCGAAGCCCCCGCTTACGACCCGGACGGCGAGCCGCACGCCGTCGAACCGGCAGCCTCGAACCTCCGCGTGCACGAGCCGACGGAGGGCTCGTGCCCGAAGGGTGCCAAGGAGTACTTCCAGATCCGGACCGGGCTCGGCGGGCACTCGTTCGCGATCGACGTCGACGGCAACGTCTACGGCTGGGGCGCGAACGACAAGGGCCAGCTCGGCATCAACTCGGTGAGCACCACCGAGACGAAGCCGAAGAAGGTCTCCACGACGCAGAAGTTCTGGGATGTCGCGGCCGGCGACAAGCACACGCTCGCGCTCGCGAACGACGGCACCGTGTGGGGTTGGGGCGACAACTCCGCCGGTCAGATCGCCAACGCCACCACGTCCGTCCCGAAGAAGATCGCCGGCCTCGGCGGAGTCGTCCAGATCGCCGCGGGCGGCCGCTTCTCGCTCGCCCTGACCGACCAGGGGAAGCTCTACGCGTGGGGCGACAACACCTACGGGCAGCTCGGCATCGGTTCCGTCGGCGGTACCAGGACCACGCCGACCCTCGTCTCGAGCGTGACCAGCCCGGCTGCGATCGGGGCGGGGAGGGACTTCGCCGCCGCTCACAAGGGCTCCCAGCTGTGGATCTGGGGCCGTGACAACGTCGGTCAGCTCGGCAACGGCCCGGCCTCCACCGCCAGCCGCGGGACGCCCTCGCCGGTCGCCCTGCCGGGCATCTACGGCTTCGGCCTCGGGCCCGAGCATGTCCTCGTCTACACCGCTCAATCGTTGAGCTCCTATCACGCGTGGGGCTCCAACCTCTCGGGGCAACTCGGCGATGGCACGCTCTCCCAGCGAACGTCACCGGTTGCGATCACCGGACCGTCTTTTCTGTCCGTCAGCCAGCTGATCGCCGGCGCCACCAGCACGTTCATCACCGGCGCGACCGGCTTTAGCCCGCCCAAGCCGGGTATCGAGCTCTATTCCGCCGGCAGGAACGATTACCGTCAGCTCCTGAACACGGCGCCCAGCCCGACCAAGTCCTTCACGGAGATGTCCGGAGTCTTGCAGGAGGGATATGACAACGGCGTCTCTCACGGGTACTTGCAACAAGTGGCAGCAGGCAACGGCTACACGCTCATGCTCATCGGCACCGCCGTGAAATCCATCGGCATCAACAACGCGGGTCAACTCGGGGATGGTACCCTGATCTCCCGGAGCAGCCCCACGAACGTGTGTCTGCCGTGACCCGCTGCCGGTAAACACGCGGGGCCGGTTCAGCGGCCCCGCGCACGCAGGGTTCGAGCGCTCTGCTCCGCACGCGCAGCATGCGGGGTCGAGGCGCGCGAGTGGAAAGCGACCTGGTCGGAGGCCCTGCTCGTGGTCAGCAGGGACCTGAGCCGACTCGGGCTTCGGCGAGCACCGTAACGCGATCGCCGGAGGGCGGCGCGACGCCGAGCGCACTTCCAGGCTCACGCGATGGCTGGCGGGCGCTATCACACCCACTGTTGGTTTAGGCTGGGGTAATGGACCTTCGCCATCGCCTAATCGCCCAGGCGTTCGCCGTCGCCGCTGGGGGTTGTTTCTTCCATCCTGTCGGCAGTTCGGGGGTCGGGACTGGAACCGAAGGCCCTGAGACATCGACCGACTCAAGCATCGCCACCACGAGCAGCGAGCCTGTCTGCGGCAACGGCCAGCTCGAGCCGGGCGAACAGTGCGACGACGGCAACACCATGGACGGCGATACCTGCCAGGCCGACTGCACCACCCCGCCCGGCGAGAACTGCGGCAACAGCATGGTGGACGAAGGCGAGGAGTGCGACGACGGCAACCAAGTCTCGATGGACGGCTGCGAGAACAACTGCACCGAGACCGCGCTCCCCGCCTCCTGCGGCGACGGCGTCTCCAACGGCGACGAAGAGTGCGACGACGGCAACGACATCAACACCGACGCGTGCACCAACACCTGCGAGGACGCGGTGTGCGGCGACGGTCTCGTGCATGAGGGCGTAGAGGCCTGTGACGACGGCAACGACGTCGAGACCGACGATTGCCTGTCCACCTGTGAAGCTGCCAGCTGCGGAGACGGCTTCACGTGGGAGGGCATCGAGTTCTGCGACGACGGCAACCAGGTCGACGACGACGACTGCCCCGACAGTTGCAGCGAGCCGGGTACTGACGGCGAGTATCTGGGCTGTGGCCCGATGGGAGAGTGCCCGGAAGGTTCGGACTGCCAGGAGGTGACCGGCGTCGAGGGCAACTTCTGTTCGCCGCAGTGCGCCATGTCGATGTGTCCGCCGGCCGGCGCCCAGGCGCAGGCGCAGTGCGCGCTCATCTCCATGGGTATGGGCGACCCGACCCATTGCGTGGCCCTCTGCCCGCCCGGCGACGACGCGGCCTGCCCGACCGGCACGACCTGCAAAGAGGTCCCCGACCAGCCGCAACCGGTCGGCATCTGCACCGCCCCCTGAACGCAGCGCGCCCCCAACTCCGGGCCCCAATGGTTGGTCCCCCCGACCGCCTCTGCAGCGCTCGATCGCCGCGGATCCCGCTACAGCTCTCGGCCTGCCCCTTGCACAAACGTGGCGAGCGGTCCTGTACGGCACCGCTCGCCACGCCCATGCTCCTATTAATTAAAAGATCCCGAAACCCAGGCGATGCTCGCCGGCTCCAAGTCCTTCGCGCCGGCCGAATTCTACTTCACCTGTGAAGAGGCCGCGGCCGCCCAATGGCTCGAACCGGCGGCCTGCAGTGAGTAGATATCGCGACTGACGGCTGCGTTCATAGCATTCTCGAATCCATCGAGGAACGTTTCATGGATGTGCGCTTCGGTGGAGGCTGCGCCGAGCCAAGTGGCATGGCCCAGGAGATGCTGGCGGTGCGGGCCGCCGATCGGCGCAAACTCCCCGAGCTCTACTACGAGCTTCTGAGCGACGTCGTCCAATCGATCTTCTTGAAAGATGCTGCGGTACCCTGTCCGCGGAGGAAAAGCTCCGAATCTTCGTCCTGATCCAGGAGGATTGGACCGACGAGGCTTCAGAGGGCCTCCGCGCCTCGATGCTCACTCTGCTGGGGCTCCTTCAACCGCTGGAAGGCATATCCGGGTGGCTGCTCTCGGTCGCGCAGCGCCAGCGAGACCCTGCCTACGCAGAAACCCTCCGGGGCTGCGCTGACTACCCACGCACGAAGTCGGTCGTCTGAGGCGGCTCGAACACGAGCCGCTCGGGTTCACCCCCTTGCCATCGTCCGCCTAAGGATCATGTTCGCCCATACCCGTCCTCATTCGCCAGCCATCGAAGCCGAGCCCGGGACGGATTCGAGCCTGCCTGTCGGGTCGGCAGACCCTCGACGATACGAATCGATAGCCGACGATTCAATGAGATAACATTCCACCCCGGAGATCTCCCGAGGCCTCGCAGGCAACCTCTTGAAATCACGCGCTTTGGCTCCCTCGTTGACTCCTGGCCTGCCGCGTGCTCAAGTGGGCTCAAGGACCTGCGTCATGGCACCGATCGCCGTCACCACGAAAGATACGCAACAGCCCGTCGCCGAGGATGCGATGGGTAAGCGTATCAAGCCGTGGCGTCGCGGTCGCGGGTGCTGAGGCAGAGCACTGCAATCGTCCGCGGCCACGAAGTCGGCGAGCGTCCAACTGGCGGCAAAACGAACCGCCGCCAGACGCTCAGTTCGCGGCGCGTCGATCCATCGTCTCGTTTGCGAGCTGCTTCAAGGTCGCCCTCGCTTCCGGGTTCGGAAGTCCGGGGCAACGCCTCCGGGTCGACGCCGAACGGCGTCGGCGCCGGCCGAATCGGCCGGGTTCGCGTCACCGACGCGCGCTGTTTCACAATTGAATCGTGGAAGAGGAAGAGAAGATTGCGTCGTCGGGCGGCCCCGACCCTCGGCTCTGACCCGAGGCTTGCTGGATCGACACCAGCCGGCGCAATTACTGCTGCGGCTTCGACGTCCCGTCGACGCCGCGCGATCGGGGTGCCGTGGCCGAGTGACAGGCAGCGCTCTCATAAGGCGCCATACGCAGGTTCGTGACCTGCCGGCACCATCCCGTGAAGACAATCGGGCTGCGAGCGAAGGCGCTGGCGAACCCTTGCAAGGTTCGTGTTCATCGGGGGCGGTACCCGGGCGGTCCACTGGCGGCGTAACGGCGCCTGTTACGTCACAGCGAGCGTTCAGCACACACACACGGCGGTCGGGGCCGTGCTCGCACCGACACCTGGAAGCGTCGTCTAATGGTATGACAGCAGATTGTTAATCTGCCTGGGCGTTCGCCCACTCGATGCAAGTTCGATTCTTGCCGCTTCCGCACCTGGGCCGATGGGACAGATGGATGTCCAGCGGATTCTTACCCCGCTTCAGGCTGGATCGTTACCAGCTCGGCTCGTAATATCCTTATAGCACTCCGGGCTCCGGCCAGGACGGGAATGGGGCGGACTTTTAATCCGCATGCCGAGCGCTCGCGCTCGACCGAGTTCGACTCTCGGGGAGCTCTTATCTTCGTTATCACTCATCCAGGGCCTCCTCGCGGGGCCCGCTTGCCGCCGTAGGGGAGCTGGAGTCCCCATCTCGTTGTCAGCGAGAGGATCGCGGGTTCGAGTCCCGCCGGTGGCGTCCGAACAGGGGCGCGCGTGGTGTGCTACGCGAGGCTTTGAACCTCGCCAGGAGAGTTCGAACCTCTCCGCCCCTTATTCAGGCGTGAATCTTTCTTCCCTGCGATTCGTATCAGTACCACGAATCGTCCGCCGATGTGGCCTAGTACTGCCTGCCCGAAGTTCTCCAGGGGTTCTGTCCTGGATCCATCGCCAGGGCGGTATAGGCGGTGGAATAGGCGAGGCGCGAAAACGATCTCGTCGATGTGCCAGGCCCACGAGCACAACGGCTTCGTTTGGCACCTTCGGTCCGTGACGAACTGGAGGTGCTGGCCCGGAGTGGCCGCGCCGAGGCACGCCTCGTACTCCGGGCGAGGCTCGTGCTCCTCGCTGCCGAAGGGCACTCAAACCAGGAGATTGCGCGGAGATTGGGCTGCCACGTGGACACGGTGAGGGTGTGGCGTGGGCGCTTCGCGCGTGATGGGCGAGTCGTGACGCTCGAGGATCGTCCGCGAAGTGGGCGACCTCCTCGGGTATCGCCGGCGACACGCTGCAAGCTCATCAAACTCGCCTGTGACAAGCCTGCCAGGCATGGCCAGCAGACCCGTTCGACGTGGACATATGCGACGTTGGCAAGGCGCCTGCTTCATGAGACAGGTGTCGGGCTCAGCGTGTCCGAGGTGGGGCGAATCTTGCGCAACGAGGATTTCCGGCCGCACAAGATGAGGCTCTGGCTGCACAGCCCCGACCCCGACTTCTGTCGCAAGGTTCAGCGCATCTGCGATCTCTACCATCATCCCCCGGACGGAGCTCATGTGCTCTGCGTCGACGAGAAGACCGGCATGCAGGCGCTCGGACGGAGATTTCCCAGCAAGCTCCCCGCGCCCGGCCGCGCGGGCCGTTTCGAGTTCGAGTACGTCCGCCGCGGTACCTGGTCGTTGTTCGCGGCCTTCGACGTCCGCACCGGTGAAGTCCTGGGCGAGTGCAAGCCGCAACGACGGGCCGAGGACCTCTTGGACTTCATGGAGAGCCTTGCCCGCAAATATCCTACCGGCCAGCTCTACGTCGTCTGGGATAACCTCAACATCCACTATGAGGGTGCGGACCAGCGTTGGGCTCGCTTCAACCGGCGTCACGGCGACCGCTTCCACTTCGTATACACGCCGATCCATGCCTCGTGGGTCAACCAGATCGAGATCTGGTTCTCGCTGCTGCAGCGCCGCGTCCTTCGTTACGCCGACTTTCCTTGCGCCGGAGCCTTGCCCCGCGCCGTGATGAGCTTCATCCGGCGCTGGAACAGCGACGAAGCGCACCCGTTCAACTGGACCTTCCGCGGTCACTTCGTCCACACTCAGCGGCACCACGCCGCATGAGCCGTCCACGCACCACCCGCAACGCCGCTGCGAAATCGGACGATGACGCTCGCGCTGTCGAGCAGTTCCTGCGCCAACACCAGGGCCTCGCACATATCCGTGTCCGGCATCGCGCCCCGCTCATCACCCTCGAGTCCGGCCCCACCCACGATCCGATCCCGCACGCGCGCCTGCGCCGTCTCGCCGCCAACTTGTGGCAGCTGGAGATGGCTACCCATACCGGGCGCTGGGAACCAACACCCTTCCGCGCCTCTCGCGACGAACTGCTCGAGCTGCTCCTCGGCAACTTCGGCTGGACCCTTGCAGAGAGGGCCTAGCAACCCCTGGAGAACTTCGGGCCGGATGTACTAGTGACCGGGTGTCACCCTTCCAAGGTGAAGACGCGGGTTTGATTCCCGCCATCGGCTCTCTGTGAAAATCTGCAGTTCAGGTCTTGATAGTGAGACGCGTGGTTGCCTACCACGAGGGCCCGGTGCGACCCCGGGGAGCTGCTCTACTTCTCATGCCCTTGCTCCAAGGGAGCGCGCTGCTTGGTATGTAGCGCAGTCCGGGAGCGTTACCCGGCGAGGGCTCCGCCGCGGTCCCTCGCGGACCTCCCGCCCCCCAAGCATCAACGGTGATGCGCCGCCCTCGTAGCGCGGAAACGCCGGGTTCGATCCCCGGGAGGGGCTCTCTTTTCGCGTCGGTCCACGAGCTCCCCGGTCGAGCGCCTGCATGACACGCAGGAGGTACGAGGTTCGATTCCTCGATGGACCACTCATTCGCCGTTCTTTCGACAACCTGCTCTCGTGGTCTAGAAGATAGGGCCCAGGTCTACGGAGCCTGAGACGGTGGTGCAATTCCACCCGAGAGTACTCTTGTGACGCATGGCCTCGAAGTGTATGAGATTGCACGCGACCGTCCGAAGGTCGAGGACCGGGTGCGACTCCCGGCGGGGCTGCCATGCCCTCGTGACTCGGCCGCCGCGGCGCGCCGCGGCCCCGAGCCGCGACGGCGACGCCTGTCCGAGCGCCACGCCCGCGTAGCTCAGATGGATGAGCATTGGTCTTCTAAACCAAGCGACGCAGGTTCGAATCCTGCCACGGGTGCCCACGAAAAGACCCACGAATTCAGGGGAGAGGTGTTGATGGTGACATGCGGGACTCCAAATCCTGCGAACCGGGTTCGAGTCCCGGCTCCCCTGTATCCTGCAGCGCGGCTCGAGGGATCGAGCCAGGAGCCAGTCCTGGCGGGACGCCGCGGCGCGAGTCGCGGTCGCCGGTTCGAATCCGGTATGGCGACATTGGGCTAAAGCTCGTGAGAAGAGCGGTGCTCTGTGACAGCACAGGTGAGGGGGCGGAACCCTCTAGCCCACCCGCGCGCCTCCCGGCGCGCCGTGTTTCGGTCGTCTTCGAGCCCGCGTAGCTCAACGGGAGAGCGGCGTTCTTACACATCGCAGGTCGGGGGCTCGACACCCTCCGTGGGCATTTTTTGCAGAAGCTTGGCCCTGTAGTTCAACGGGAGAATACCGCGCTCTCTACGCGGGGACCGGAGATCGTCACTCCGCAGGGTCATCACGAGGTGAAGGCTTGTCGGTAAGCCGCATGCTCGGGGAGCATGAGATTGTGCGTTCGACTCGCACCACCTCGATCGAGCGTGAATATCTTATTTAGAACGAATCATCGGAGACGAATCGCGGAGTGCGAGGCGTGTTTCGGGAACACGTAGGCGGGGTGCGACGCCCCGGTCTCCGACCAATACTCCGGCCCCGGGTCACAGAGATGCTGCTGTGGCCCGGGGCTCTCTCCCGCGTCAGTGGACGGTGCCACACCTCGTCTGATAAGCGAGCCCTTCGGAGTTCAACTCTCCGGGCGCGGACTCCCACTTCTCTTCCTCTTCCCCGGCGGCCGGGCCTGTTCTTCAGGAGCCCGGCGCCGGCGTCGACTCGGCCGCGGCCGGGGTCGCCTTGACGATCAGGTAGCGCAGCGGCGCGTCGGCTCGCTCGTTGCGCAGCTCGAGCGTCGACCGGAACGGCAGGAACACCACGGTGCCCGGACCGAACGGCTGCGGGCGGCCGTCGACCGTGGCCTCGCCGCAGCCGGTCAGGCCGATCACGATCTCCGAGTCGCGCTGCTGGACGTGGCGCCCGACGTGGCCGCCGGCCTCGAGCACGCACGAGAGCACCGACGTGAACGGCGGCGCCGCTTGCCCGGCGAGGAGGTCCCAGACGAGCACCTCGCCGTGACCGCCGAACATCGCCTGACGCCGCGAGGGTGGGCCGTGACCGATCTGCATCGCGGGAGCGTACCACGCTTCGCAGGTGGCGACGGACGGATCCGCGCCCCGGTCGCGCCGCGTCGACGCATTCACGCTATGATCATAGCGCGAGCGTCGACCCGAGCTCGAGGAAGCGCGTGCGCTCCTCGAGGCCCGCGGCCGCGAACGCGCCGCGGAGGTCGCTCTCGGGCTGCTGAAAGTGGGCCCAGCCGGAGCGATGGATCGGCACGATCGTCTTCGCGTCGAGCAGCCGGCAGGCGGCGATCGCCTCGGTCGCGTCGAAGGTGAAGCGGGCGCGGCGGAACCCGAGCGCGTGGGGGAAGCCGACCGCGCCGCAGTGGACCACCGCGAGGTCGACGGAGCGCTCGCGCCGGAGCTCGGCGAGCCTGGCCTCGAGGGCAGGGAACATCACCGTGTCGCCGGAGATCCATACGCGCGGGCCGTCGTCGACGTCGATGACGAAGCCGGTGACCTCGTGCACCTGCGGCGCGTAGCTGGGGCCGTGGCGAGCGACGACCGTGGTGATCGTCAGCGGCCCGACGCGGGTGCGGGCTCCCGGCGCCAGGCCGACCGCGCGCGTGCCGAGGCCGAGGCCGCGGCCGGGGGCGTCCTTGCTCTCCATCGGCCGGGCGAGCCGGCGCGCGCTCGGCACGGTCGTGATCACCTGCGCGACGCGAGCCTCGTCGGCGACCAGCGCGCGGCCGGCGATATCGAGGTTGTCGGCGTGGTGATCGTGGCTGAGCAGCACCGCGTCGAAGCGCCCGAGCGACGCCGGGCTCACCGGCGTCTCGTAGCGCTTCTCGCTGGCGAACCACGAGCGCGGCGTGAACCACAGGCCGAAGTCGTAGGTGCTGCCGAGCGCGTCGAACACCGGGTCAGTCAGGAACCGCGTCTCGCCGATGCGAATCGCCAGCGTCGCGGTGCCGAGGTACGTCAGCTCCATCGTCCGGCTCCGATCGGGTTCACGACGCCGCGCGGCTGTCGAGGAACGCCAGCAGATCCGCGTTGATGCGGTCCTTCTGCGTCGTCGGCAGGCCGTGGTCGCCGCCCGCGTAGACCTTGAGCTGCGAGCCTTTGACCAGCCTGTGGGCCGCCTGCGCGCTGGCGCCGATCGGCACGATCTGGTCGTCGTCGCCGTGGATGAACAGCGTCGGCACGTCGACCTTCTTCAGGTCCTCGGTGAAGTCGGTCTCGGAGAACGCCTTGATGCAGTCGAGCGCGCTCTTGAGGCCGGCCTGCATGCCCTGCAGCCAGAAGCTGTCGCGCACGCCGTCGGACAGCTTGCCGCCCGGTCGATTGGCGCCGTAGAACGCCGTCGGCAGGTCCTTGAAGAACTGCGAGCGGTCGGCCGTGACGGCGGCGCGGATGCCGTCGAACACGTCGAGCGGCAGGCCGCCGGGGTTGGCCTCCGTCTTCAGCATCAGCGGCGGCACCGCGCCGACCAGCACGAGCTGGGCGACGCGCGCGGTGCCGTAGCGACCGATGTAGCGCGTGGCCTCGCCGCCGCCGGTCGAGTGGCCGATCAGCGTCGCCTGCTGCAGGTCGAGGTGCTCGATCAGCTGCGCCAAATCGTCGGCGTAGGTGTTCATCTCGTTGCCGTCGTACGGCTGACTCGATCGGCCGTGCCCGCGGCGGTCGTGGGCGATGCAGCGATAGCCGCGCGCCGCGAGGAACACCATCTGGTCCGACCACGCGTCGGCGCTGAGCGGCCAGCCGTGGCTGAACACCACCGGGCGGCCGGCGCCCCAATCCTTGTAGTAGATCTGGGTTCCATCCTTGACTGTGATCGTGGCCATGACGGTTCAATCCTCTCTGTCGTTCGACGCGACGTCGGTTTGGTCGAGGCCCAGCGCCCGCGCCACACCGGCGCCGTAAGCAGGGTCGGCCTTGCTGCAATTGGCGACGTGACGGCGCTGCACGGCGAGCGACGCGCCGCCGAGCGAGCGGGCGGTGTTGTCGAACAGCGCCTGCTGCTGCGCAGCGGTCATCAAGCGGAACAGGTCGCCGGGCTGCTCCCAGTGGTCGTCGTCGACGCGGTGGTCCCAGTGCGCGACGTCGCCGGAGGCCGCGAGCGGGGGCTCGCCCGCGCCGGGGTTGTCGTCCCATTCGCCGTGGCGGTTGGGCCAGTAGTGCTTGGTGGCGCCGAGGTTGCCGTCGACCCGCATCGCGCCGTCGCGATGGAAGCTGTGGAACGGGCACTTCGGCGCGTTGACGGGGATCTGGTTGAAGTTGACGCCGAGGCGGTAGCGCTGGGCGTCGCCGTAGGAGAAGAGGCGCGCCTGCAGCATCTTGTCGGGCGAGAAGCCGATCCCCGGGACGATGTTGGCCGGCGAGAACGCGGCCTGCTCGACCTCGGCGAACACGTTGTCGGGGTTGCGGTTCAGCTCGAGCACGCCGACCTCGATGAGCGGGTAATCGCCGTGCGGCCACACCTTGGTGAGGTCGAACGGGTTGTGCCTGTGCGTCCGCGCCTGCGCCTCGGTCATCACTTGCACGCAGAACTTCCAGCGCGGGAAGCGGCCGGCCTCGAGGCTCTCGAACAGGTCGCGCTGGTGGCTCTCGCGGTCCTTGCCGATCACCGCCTCGGCCTCGGCGTCGGTGAGGTTGCCGATCCCCTGCTGGCTGACGAAGTGGAACTTGACCCACACGCGCTCGTCGGCGGCGCTGATCATGCTGAAGGTGTGGCTGCCGAAGCCGTGCATCGTGCGATAGCTGCGCGGGAGGCCGCGGTCGCTCATCACGATCGTCACCTGGTGGAGCGCCTCGGGCAGGCCGGTCCAGAAGTCCCAGTTGTTGTCGGCGCTGCGCATGCCGGTCCGCGGGTCACGCTTGACCGCGTGATTGAGGTCCGGGAAGCGCAGCGGGTCGCGAAAGAAGAACACCGGCGTGTTGTTGCCGACGATGTCCCAGTTGCCCTCCTCCGTGTAGAACTTGACCGCGAAGCCACGGATGTCGCGCTCGGCGTCGGCAGCCCCGCGCTCGCCTGCGACCGTCGAGAAGCGCACGAACACCGGCGTCTGCTTGCCGACCTCGGCGAACAGCCTGGCCCGGCTGTAGCGCGTGATGTCCTGCGTCACCGTGAACGTCCCGTACGCGCCCGAGCCCTTGGCGTGCATGCGCCGCTCGGGGATCACCTCGCGATCGAAGTGCGCGAGCTTCTCGATCAACCAGATGTCTTGCAAGAGCGCCGGGCCGCGCGGGCCCGCAGTCTGGATGTTGACATTGTCGACCACGGGCGCGCCCGTCGCGTGCGTCAATCTCGGCTTGGACATCGGAGCCCGGGAGTATCGCGATCATGCCCCGGCCAGTAACCCCGACCAAGGTCGGGTGTCCCGCGCGGTCGCATTCGCGGGCTCGGGCCGGACCGGCCGTCACACGATTGTCACCCGCGCGCGTCGCTAGACCCTCGAATCCGTGCGCTCATGGCTGCAGCTCCTCGATCGCGAACTGGAACGTCGCGCCGTGGGTCTCGTTGGCGCTGGCCCACAGCTTGCCGCCGTGGCGCTCGATGATCGAGCGGCTGATCGACAGCCCCATGCCGAGCCCGCTCTCCTTCGTGGTGTAGAACGCGTCGAACAGGCGCGTGCGGTCGGTGCCGACGTCGAAGCCGACGCCCGCGTCCTCGACCGCGACGTGCACGAACGAGCCGCTCTGGCGCCGCTCGACGAACGAGTGGATCACCACGCGACGCCGCTCCGGCGGGACGTCCTTGCTCGCCTCGCCGGCGTTGAGCAGCAGGTTCAACACCACCTGTTGCAGCTGCACCGGATCTCCGGCCACCGGCGGCAGGTCGCGCAGCAGCGCCTGGTGGATCGCCACGCCGTGACGCGTCAGCTGCGGCGCCACCAGCGGGACGACCTCGCGGACGACCTCGTTGAGGTTGCACGCGCGGTGCTGCGGTGTCGCCCGCGACAGCAACGAGCGGATCCGCTGCAGCACCTGCGCCGCGCGCTCGCCGTGGTCGATGATCGCCGCCAGCGATTCACGCACCTGCGCCAGCTTTGGCGGTGAGGTGGCCGACCAATTGAGCGCCGCGCCGGCGTCGGCCACGATCGCCGCCAGCGGTTGATTGACCTCGTGGGCGATCGAGGCCGCCAGCTCGCCCAGGGTCGTCACCCGCGACACGTGGGTCAGGGCCGCCTGCGCCTGCTGCAGCTCGTCGGCCGCGCGTCGGCTCGCGGTGATGTCGGTCGCCGCGCCGACGAGCTCGAAGTTGCCGGCGGCATTGATGCGTATGCGACCGAGCACGCGGACCAGCTTCACCGCGCCGTCGTCCATCACCAGGCGGTGCTCGTAGTCGAAGTCGCCGCCCTCACGCATCGTCCGCCGTGCGAGATCTGCCACGCGCTCGCGATCGTCGGGGTGGATCCGCCCGAGCACCTGGATGATCGTGGGCCGGGGCGTCCGCGGCAGGCCGACGATCTCGCTGACGCCCTCGGAGAAGTTGAACTCGCGGGTGTGCAGGTCGACGCCGAAGCTGCCCGTGCGACTGAGGCGCTCGGCCTCGACGCGATACGCCTCGCTGCGCCGCAGCGCCTCTTCCGAGCGGCTGCGCTCGACCGCGATGCTGGTGACGTGAGCGCACCACTCGAGCAGCTCGAGGTCGGCCTTCGTCGGGCTGCGCGGCTGCGCCGCATAGATGCCGAACGCGCCCAGCACCTTGCCTTCGGAGGACAGCATCGGCAGCGACCAGCACGCGCGCAGGCCGTGGGCCAGCGCGTGCTCGCGGAACAGCGCCCCGAGCGGGTCCGTCTCGATGTCGGTCACCACGACCATCTCCCGCCGCCAGGCCGCGGTGCCGCACACGAACGCGTTCGGCCCGATCGGCGTGCCGTCGATCGCCGCGGTGTAGCTGCGCGGCAGGCTCACCGCCGCCGCGTGCCGCATCGTCGCGGTCTCGGGGTCGAGCAGGAGGATCGACGCACGCAGGCCGGTAGTGGCCTCCTCGACGAGACGGACCACGCCGCTCAGGATCGCCGCCGTCGTCTCGCCGCGGGTCAGCATCTCGAGCAAGCGCTGCTCGCTCGCCGCGCGCGCCCGCGACTGCTTCTGATCCTCGATGTCGCTGTCGAGGCCCCACCACTTCACGATCTCGCCACGGTCGTCGAGCAGCGGCACCGCGTGGATCTGGAACCACCGGTAGTGACCGTCCGCGCGCCGCAGGCGGGCCTCGATGCGCCCCTCCTTGCCGGACGCGAGCAGCCGCGCCCACGCCTCGACCACCGCCGCCCGGTCCGCCGGATGGACCAGGTCCGTCGTCGCCCAGGCCCAGCCGCGCAGCTCCGCCTCGACCTTGCCCGCGTACGCTCGCCACGCCTGGCTGAGGAACTCGAGCGAGCCATCGGCGCGCGCGCTCCACACGAGGCCGGGGATCGCGTCGATGACCGCGAACAGCTCGCTGCCGCTGCTGCGGACGCCGGAGCGCGAGGTCGACTCGTCGCCGTCGCGGGCGTCGAGCAGCGACGGCTCGACGACGCCCCGCGTCGCCCACGCCGACGCGCACCGCTGCAGGTCGGCGAGCACCTGGCCCGCGGTCGTGTACCCGGGCTCGTCGCGCTCGGCGAGCCGCGCGACGACCCGCTCGAGCGCCCGCGGAGGTGCGCCCTCACCGAGTTCGCCGGCCGGCCGCGGCGGCCGCCCCAGCAGCATCTCGTGCAGCACCGAGGCGCAGCCGCGGAGGTCGCAGCGCACGTCGACGGAGCGGTCGGACACGACCGCGCCGAGCCGCGCCGCCGCGCCGAACCCCGTCAACCAGCACTCGCCGGTGTCCGCCTTCGTCCACACGTTGCCCGCGCGGACGTCGTTGTGCGCGACGCCTCCGGCGTGCAGTCGCACCAGCGCGGTGACCAGGCCGATCGCCGCGCGGAGGAACGCCGCGACCTCCCACGGCTCGCCGAGCATGTCGATGAGCTGGCGCCCCCCGGGATCCGCGAGCGTGAGCGACACGCTGTCGCCGTCGCGCGCGAGCGCCAGCGGGCGCAGGGCCGCCGACGGATCGAGCTCGTCGCGGAGCGACCATTCGCGCTCGAGCATGGCGATCCCCCACGAGTCCGCGTACGTCCGCACGAGCCGCGACGCGCTCGGGTCCGATCCATCGACGCGAATGTCACCCGCAGGCGCGTGCAAAGTGAGACTCATGGACCCCCCGGACTATACCGCGTCTCTCTCTCAGGAAGCGCCTTTCCGGAGGTTTCGAGCCCTCGCGAGGATGTCTCGAGACACCCGACCTTGG
Source organism: Nannocystis punicea (assembly GCF_026965555.1). Classification (GTDB taxonomy): domain Bacteria; phylum Myxococcota_A; class Polyangia; order Nannocystales; family Nannocystaceae; genus Nannocystis; species Nannocystis punicea. The sequence goes on from NZ_CP114040.1 coordinate 11,841,013, forward strand.
TCGGGTTTTCCCGCCGGACGATCGCGGCGATATCGGTGCGACTCCCAGCCCTGCGCGGTGTTTTCTCGTCACGATGGCGCTCGGCGATGCGTGAGTCCGCCTCAACTGGAAGGAACGTCGAGATGAAGCAAGAAAAGTTCGCAGCCAACGACGGCACCAAGCTGCATCTGCGCGCGTGGGACACCGCGAACGCGCGCGCGGTCGTGGTGATTTGCCACGGGTTCAAGGCCCACGGCGGCCAGTACGAGTGGGTCGGCGGCCAGTTCGCCGAGCAGGGTTTCGCCGTCTACGCGCTCGACCTGCGCGGCCACGGCGTGTCGGAGGGCGACCGCCTCGAGGTCGGCAAGTTCAGCGACTACACCGGCGACGTCCACACTCTGGTGAAGCTCGCCAAGGCGCGTAACCCCGGGCTCCCGGTGTTCCTGCTCGGCCACAGCGCCGGCGGCGTGATCTCCAGCTGCTACACCCTCGAGCACCAGGACGAGCTCGCGGGCTTCATCTGCGAGAGCTTCGCCCACGAGGTGCCCGCGCCGGACTTCGTCCTCGCGGTCCTCAAGGGCCTCAGCCACATCACCCCGCACGCCCACGTCCTCAAGCTCGAGGACGAGGGCTTCTCGCGCGACCCCGCCGTGGTCGAGGCGATCAAGACCGACCCGCTCATCGAGCGCATGGGCTACCCGGCGCACACCGTCGCCGAGATGGTCCGCGCCGACGAGCGGCTCAAGCGCGAGTTCCCCCTCATCACCCTGCCGGTGCTCATCCTCCACGGCACCGAGGACCGCGTGACCCTGCCGCGCGGCAGCCAGCGCTTCTTCGACACCGGCGGCTCGCAGGACAAGACGCTCAAGCTGTACGAGGGCCACTACCACGACCTGCTCGCCGACTACGGCAAGGAGACCGTGCTGGCCGACATCATCGCGTGGATCGTCGCGCGGATCCGCTGAACCGATCGATGAAGGGTCGAAACGGGCGCGACGTCCTCGTCGCGCCCGTTCTCTTTTGCGGCTCCTCCGACGAGCATCTCGCCGAGAACCCGGGCGTGATCAAGATCGCCACGGCCGCCGACCCCGCCGCCAGGTTTTGACGACCTGTCCTTCAGAACACGTGGCCGACGTCGACGTAGAAGCCCTGCGTCCTGTCGGTCGGCGAGTACGCGCCGTCGAAGCGGACCAGGAAGGTCTCGCCCCAGCGCACGCGCAGGCCGCCGCCGGCGCCGAGCTTGAAGGTGCCGCCGTCGACGCTCACGCCGCCCAGCTCGGTGCGCCCGAAGTCGGCCCAGATCCGCGCGGCGTCGAGAAAAGCGACCGCGCCGACGGTGAAGTGGTTGTTCTTGATCGTGAACTTCCAGAACATGCTGCGCACCTCGAGGTTCTGGATCAGCTTGATCTTGCCGGCGTAGCGCTGACGCGGCACGCCGCGCAGCGACCAGCCGCCGCCCGGGCCGTCGCGGGGCATCAACGCGCCGAACCGGGTCAGCTCGTAGAACGGCGCGTCGCCGGCGATCACGTCGGCGACCCCGCGCACGGCGAATGACAGGTACTCGCCGATGAAGGACTTGTACCACGCGCTGTTGAGCGAGAACGCGGCGTAGCGCAGGCCCTGCTGCACCCCGGGTGAGGCGCGGACCGTCAGCTCGGTGAAGGTCCCGCGGGTCGGCGTGTACTCGTGGTCGCGGGTGTCGAACAGCGCGCCGGCGCTCAGGACCACGAGCGCGTGCGGATCTGTCCCTTGAAGCAGGTGCGCCAGGGTCTCGCCGTCGGGCGTGTCCATCGCCTTGATCGCGATGTCCTGCTCGAGCAGGCTGCCGGGGTACGGGCGGACGATGTTGTAGGTGGTGTTGAGGCCGACCAGCGCCTCGATGCGGCGGCGCTGCAGCACGGTCGAGCGGTCCCACACCTTGATGCGGGCGTTGAACAGCAGCAGCGGATAGATGTGGTCGAAGCGGTGGTAGCGACGGGCGGCCTGATAGGCCATCAGGTCCTCGTCGGGGTCGATGCCCTCCCACGGCTCGGTGGCCACCGAGTCGTTGCCGAACCCGTAGTAGCCGGTGTTGGCGAATTTTCGGAACCCGACGCGCGCGGTGATCCGCAGGCGGTCACCGGCCAGGCCGGGGAAGTCCATGTTGAGGTAATCGTCGTGGAACGGCACCTCGATGCCGCGGCCCGGGGCCCGCTTGGCGTTGGCCGACAGCAGCAATTCGAGGCGCCAGCGGTACGGGCGAAAGCCGGGCGAGAAGCGGGCCACGCTGGCGATCACGCCGAAGCCGAGGCCGAGGTCGGTGTCGTAGCTGAGGGCCGGCAGCGCCCCCACCTCGATGCGCTCCGGCTTCGGCGGGCCCTTCGGCTTCTTCGGCTTCTTGATCCGCTCCTTGCGCGCCTCTGCGACCGGCGCGTGCGTCACGATCGCGCAGACGACGAACGCGGCCAGCAGCGCGGGCAGCCGGCGCCGGCACAATGCATACATGTTTTTAAAGACAGGTGACGCGCGAGCTCGCTGTGGTAAGGTCGGCGCGTGTCGAGCTCGCCCTTGAAGCGCTCCCTGCTCCTGGCCTACGCCGCGGGCTCGATCGGTTCGGGCCTGTTCAGCACCGTGCCCGGCCTGCTGCTGCTGTTCTACCTCACCGACACCCTCGGCGTGGCCGCCAGCCTCGCGGGCCTGGCGATCTTGGTGCCGCGGATCTGGGACATCGTCACCGACCCGCTCGTCGGCGCCTGGTCGGACCGCACGCGCTCGCGCTGGGGTCGTCGGCGGCCGTTCCTGCTGGCCGGCGCGCTGCTCCTGCCGCCCGGCTTCGTCGCCCTGTTCTCGGCCCCGGTCGGCGACCCGACGGTCAGCTTCGCGTGGGTGCTCGGCGCCTTCGTCTGGGCCACCGGCGCGTTCACTCTGTTTCAGATCCCCTACGCCTCGATGCCGGCCGAGATGACGGCCGATTACCACGAGCGCACGCGGGTCGTCGCCCATCGCATGGCCTTCCTGCCGATCGGCATCCTCGCCGGCGGCGCGCTGGCGCCGATGATCATCAAGGCGAACAGCGGCGGCCCGGCCGGCTATCGGGTCATGGCAGTCACTCTGGCGATCATCGCCGCGGTCGCCATGCTGGTCGCGTTCTTCGGCACCCGCGACGCGCCGCAGCACCCCGCGCCCGTCGAGGCGACGGCGCTGCGCGAGCAGATCCGCGTGGCCCTGTCGCATCGGCCCTATCGCCGGCTGCTCGTCAGCTTCGCGGTGCAGAACGTCGGCATCGGCGCCATCCTGGCCGCGGTGCCCTACTTCTGCCACTACACCCTGCGCGGCGGCGAAGAGGCGGTCACCATCCTGTTCGTGTCGCTGGTCGGGCCGGCGATCGTCGCCATGCCGGTGTGGATGGCGGTGTCGCGGCGGTTCGGCAAGCGCGTCGGCTACCTGCTCTCGGTGGTGATGTTCGCCGCGTTCGCGCTGTCGCTGCTGCTGGCGGCGCCCGGCCGGCTCGCGCTGGTGGCGGCCCAGGTCGGCCTGCTCGGGGTCGGCTTCGCCGGCCTGCAGGTGTTCCCGTTCGCCATGCTGCCCGACCTCGTCGACGAGGACGCGGCCGTCAGCGGCCAGCGCCGCGAGGGCATCTTCACCGGCCTGTGGTTCGTCGGCGAGAAGGGCGGCCTGACCCTTGGGGCATGGTTCGTGAGCCAGGTGCTCGCCGCGACGGGGTTCGTCGAGCGGCGCGCCGGCGAGCTCGTGACCCAGCCCGAGGCGGCGCTCGTCGGCGTGATCGTGGCCACCGCGGTGGTCCCGGCGGCGTGCGCCCTCCTCAGTCTCCCCTTGCTGTTTCACCACGTCGAATCTGCCAGGAACCGAGCGACCTGACCATGAAGCTGCCCGAGACCGGATGGACCCGCGACCAGATCTTCACCGCCCTCGCCGAATTGCGTGCGGGTGATTTGCCCACCGAAGGCGGTGCCGCCTTCGCCTACGTCTATGATTCGGGCGAGCGCGCGGCGAGCGAGCTCGCGGCCGAGGCGTACCGCATGTTCCTCGCCAGCAACGGCCTCGACCCGACGGCCTTCCCCAGCCTGCTGCGGCTGGAGAACGAGGTCGTCGGCTTCGCCGCCCGGCACCTCGGCGGCGGCCCCGAGGCGGCCGGCTCGTTCACCAGCGGCGGCACCGAGAGCCTGATGCTCGCGGTCAAGACCGCGCGCGAGTGGGCCCGCGAGCACCGGCCGGAGATCGCCGCGCCGGAGATGATCGTGCCGGTGACCGCCCACGCGGCGCTGCACAAGGCGTCGCATTACCTCGGCGTCAAGCTGGTGCCGACGCCGATCGACCCGGTCAGCTTCCGCGCCGACGCGTCCGCGATCGCGGCCGCGATCACGCCGAACACGATCCTCCTCACCGCCTCGGCCGCCAGCTACGCCCACGGCGTGGTCGACCCGATCGCCGAGATCGGCCAGCTGGCGCTCAAGCACCAATTGCTGTTCCACGTCGACGGCTGCATCGGCGGCTTCCTCCTGCCGTACTTCCGCCGCCTCGGCGCCGAGGTCCCGGCGTTCGACCTGGCTGTCCCCGGGGTCACGTCGGTGTCGATGGACTTTCATAAATACGCCTACGCCCCCAAGGGCGCGTCGGTGATCGTGTACCGCGACAAGGCGCTGCGCCGGCACCAGATGTACGCCTGCGCCGGCTGGACCGGCTACACCATGATCAATCCGACCGTGCAGAGCACCAAGTCGGGCGGGCCGCTGGCGGCCGCGTGGGCGCAGCTGCGGGCCGTCGGCGACCAGGGCTATCTCGACCTGGCCCGAAGGACACTCGAGGCGACGCGCGCGATCGTCGGCGCGCTGCGCGAGATCGACGGCCTGCGCGTGCTCGGCGAGCCGGAGATGAGCCTGGTCGCCTTCACCGGCGCCGCGCCCGGCTTCCCGCTGTTCGCCCTGTCCGACGCGATGAAGGCCCGCGGCTGGCTGATCCAGCCGCAGTTCTCCGGCTTCGACTCGCCGGCCAACCTGCACCTCACGATCAGCGCCGCCCACCTCGCGGTCAAGGACCGCTTCCTCGCCGACCTGCGCGCCGCAGTCGCCGAGGTCCGCGACGCCCCGCCCGACCCGGGCCTTGGCATGCTGCTGCAGGCCGCCGCCTCGCTGGACTTTTCGAACATGTCCGAAGGGGCATTCATGCAAGCGCTCGCGCTCGCCGGGGTTCAGGGCGGCCGCCTGCCCGATCGCATGGCGACCATCAACGGCCTGCTCGACGCCCTGCCCCAGGCGGCCCGCGAGGCCGCGATCGTGGCGTTCGTCAACGACCTCTACACGCATGCCTAGGTCGCGCCCGCGGGGGCGGCGTGCTCGGCGTGATCGAAGTAGACGCCCCGCAGCCAGCGCGGGCCGGTGAAGCCGGTCCGCGCGTGCAGCGTGCGGTGATTGTCGTAGACCAGCCAGTCGCCCGGCTGCAGCCCGACCAGCACGTGGTGCCGCGGGTCGCGGACCAGGCGGATGAAGCGGTCGTGCGCGCGGTAGAACTCGCTCATCTGCGAGAACGGCAGGCGGTGCGGCGCGAGCGTGAAGTAGGAGCAGCGGATGAGGAAGTCGTGGTCGCCGCGGCGCGCGACGATCGGCGACTCGACCACGCGGGCGAAGTTTTGCTGCTTGCGATCGAAGCGGACCGGGGTGGTCGCCAGCAGGTCGGCGGCGCGGGCGTCGTGGGCCTCGAGGTGGCGGAACGCCGCGCGCGCGTCGGCCAGCAGGTTGTCCCCGCCCTGGTCGGCCGCGCGGATGCACTGCAGCACCTGGTAACGCGGCGGGCGGTCGAGGAACGGCTGGTCGGTGTGGAGGTGGATCGGCGCGTCGGTGTAGCCGAGCTGGTCGGTGTTCTGGTTGGTGGTGTTGTCGGTGCGCAGGTCCTCGATGCGCCCGAAGTGGGTCGCCACCGCCCGCAGGCCCGCGGCCTCGAACGCGGTCACGATCGCCTCGGTCGCCGCCTCCGGCGGTCGGCTGTCCGAAGGGTCATGTCGCACCACGGCCGCCCCGCGCTCGCGCACGCGAGCCAGCGCCGCGGCGATCTGGCGCCCCAGCGGGAGGTCGACCGCGGACACCTCGAGCGCCGCCAGGTCGGACGACGGCGCCGGCACGTCGACGCGGCCCCGCGCGTACGCGTGCGCGTCGAGCCACGCCAGCGGGTACAGGCTCTCGTGCCCGTCGGGCTCCCACACCACGAACAGCGCGTCACCAGCCAGCGCCGCCACCCGCGGCCGCACGTCGTCCGCCAGCTCCGACGAGCAGCGCGTCCGCTCGCGCGTGTGCGGGTGACGCTCGCGGTCGCAGTTGTGGCGCAACCATCGGTAGTGAAAGTCCGCGGTGTGCTCGCCGCCCAGCGACACGCGCAGCCAATCGCCGTGGAGCTCGACCGCGTCCCGGAGTGCGTCTGTCATGCTGAAACGAGTTTCAGCAAAATGGATAAAGCCGTCAAGCCCCCGAATTCGCGGCCCTGCGCGGCCTCAGCCTCATGACAGCGCGACGGACAGGGTGCCCCCGGGGGACTCAATCGTCGTAGTCCTCGGCCTCGACGAGGATCACCGACCCGGTGTCGCCGTCGACCTCGACCTCTTTGCGGGGCTGGGCGCGATCGGTCGGCTGGATCTCGATGCTGTAGATCCACCGGCCGTGCTCGCGCTCGAGCTCCGAGTCGATCACCGTCCCGGGCACCTGCTTCAGCGCGGTCGCCTGCGCCGCCTCGAGGCTGATCTTCGGCTTCGCCGCCGCCTCGCGCGGCGGGGTCGCGGCGGCCGTGGGCGCCGAACCACCGGCAGGAGTGGCAGAGGTCGCCGCGTGGCCACAGCTCGGCGCGAGCGACAGGAGGAGGGACATCAACAGAGCGTGCATGACCGCAGCATGCCGCCCGCGGCTCCGGAGCGCCTGTTAAGCCTTCATGAAGGACCGCGGCTCAGCCCCACGGCGGGGCGACGGGCAGCGTCCCGCGACGGACCAGCGAGAACGCCTTGCCCGCGCGCGAGCGGCGGATCAAGTAGACGCCGCGATCGGGGCCGAGGCGTGCGGTCTCCGGTGCGTCGCACTCGTCGAACTCGACCGCCTGCGGGTCGCCGGGGCCGCCGAGCCCGACCGTACGCGGGATGGAGCAGCCGTCGACGAGCAGCGTCCCCTCGCACACCGACCACAGGCCGAGCGGATTGCCGTTGGGCGCCGCGTCGACGAGGTCCGCGCGCGGCCCGACCCATGGTTCGGCCGAGCCGGTGGCGACGATCGCGTCGACCTGCGCCGCGGTCTCCAGCTCGCAGCTGGTCATCCTCACTTCCTCGAACCAGGGCAGCGTCGCGTCGAACACCACGTGCTTGCCGGAGGTCGACAGGCTTTGGCCCTCGCACATCGTCTCGACCCGGTTCCCGCCGTCGGGATCGACGAGGGTGACGGGCGCGGTGCCGAACACGAGCCGATCGCCGACCGCGTCGATGAACCCGGCCCGCAGGTCGGCGAAGGTCGCCAGCACCTCGCCGGACCACGCGAGCGTGCTCGCGTCCTCGGACCGCGCGAAGGTGACGCCCATCGACGTCACCGCCATCGAGCTCGAGACGTGCACCTGGGGGATCGTCAGCGGCTCGCCGAGCACGCCCTCGGCGCCGACCCGCACGAGCCGCCACGTATCGTCGGCCGACAGTCCGAGCACGCCGACCTCGACGGCGTCGACCGCCGCGCCGTTGACGTGGAAGCCGAACAACTGGACGAACCCGAGCGTCCCGAGGTCGACGGTAGCGACCGTCTTGTCCGGCTCGATCCGCAATAACAGCGGCGCGTCTTCCAGCGTCCACCCGAGCACCCACGCCCGCTGCTGCTGCGTGAGGTCGAAGTCGATGACGTCGACGATCGGCGCGAGCGGCACGCTCCACTCGATCGCCGGATCTTTCGCAACGGTGCAGCTCGCGGTGCACTCGTTGCAGCCGTAGAGGCCCTCATCGCAGGCCTCGCCCGGATCGACCACTCGGTCTCCGCAGCGGCCCTCGGGCGGCAAGTCCGGGGCACCGCCGGACGTCGGCGCGTCCTCGCTGGTCGCGCCGCTGCTCGCGCCGGTGTTCGAGCCGCTGCTCGAACCGCCGCCGTCGGTGTCATGCCCCGGCGTCGGCCCGCAGCTCGCCATCATCACCGTCATCGCGCATTCGAGCCAGCAGCGGCGCATCCGCACTCGAGCCTATCAGCTCCTTGGCCCGCGTCACAGACGGACCGCGCGCCGCGCCGGCCCGCGCTTGACCGCGCCGCCCGGGCCCGCGACAGTGCCCGCGTGGACCTCGACGAGCTCGTGCGACCGATCCTCGAACTGCTGCGCGGGGCCGACGCGCGCGACGTCCGGATCTCCGACCTCGCCGGCCCCGACGCCCACGCGGAAGCCTTCACCGCCCTCGGTGCGTCCCTGTCTCTCGGGCCAGGTGACGCGCCGCTCGACCTCGCCGCGCTCACGCGGGCCATCGAGGCGGTCATCGCCCGCTCGGTGCGGACCCTGCACCCGCGGTTCTTCAACCAGAACTTCGCCGGCGCCGACCCGATCGCCGTCGTCGGCGACTTCCTCGGCGCCGCCCTCAACACCACCATGGCCACCTACGAGGCCGCGCCGGTGTTCACCTTGATGGAGCGGGCAGTGCTCGCGCGGCTGGCCGCGCTGGCCGGCTGGGGCGCGCACGACGGCGTGTTCGTGCCCGGCGGTTCGTTCTCCAACCTCTACGCCCTCCAGCTCGCGCGCCTGCGCCTCGACCCCGACGCGCGCGAGCGCGGGCACGACGGCGCGCCGCTGGTCGCCTTCGCCTCGACCCACGCCCACTACTCTCTGGAAAAATCAGTGGTGCTGCTGGGCCTCGGCCGGCGCGCCCTGGTCGAGGTCGACTGCGACGAGCGCGGGCAGCTGCGGCCCGACGCTCTGGCCGCCGCGATCGACCTCGCCCTCGCCCGCGGCCAGCGGCCGTTCTTCGTCGGCGCCACCGCCGGCACCACGGTGCTCGGCGGCTTCGACCCGCTGCCCGCGCTGGCCGACCTGGCCAAGCGCCACGGCCTGTGGCTGCACGTCGACGGCAGCTTTGGCGCCTCGGCCCTGTTCTCGCCGGCGCAGTCGCACCTCATGGCCGGCGTCGAGCGGGCCGACTCGCTCGCGTGGAACCTCCACAAGATGCTCGGGGTCACCCAGCAGTGCGCGGCCTTCCTGGTCCAAAAGCCAGGTTCCCTGCGAGCCGCCTTCGCCACTGGCGCCAGCTACCTGTTCCAGCCCGACAAGCCCTACGCCGAGCTCGACAGCGGCGACGCCACCTTCCAGTGCGCGCGGCGGGTCGACGCCCTCAAGGCCTGGCTGACCTGGAAGGCCCGCGGCGAGGCCGGCTTCGCCGCCCGCATCGACCACGCGGTCGCCCTCGCCGACCACTGCGCCGCGCGGATCGCCGGCGACCCGCGCTTCTGCCTGGCCGCCCCGCCCTCGTGGGTCAACGTGTGCTTCTGGTGGATCCCTCCGACTCTGCGCCCCTTCGCCGGCCGCACCCCGGAGACCGACGCCGCCCTCCACGCCCTCGCCCCGCGGATCAAGGCCGCCCTGCTGCGCCGCGGCGAGGCCATGCTCGCCTTCCAGCCGATCGACGGCGGCCCCAACTGCTTCCGCCTGCTCTTCATCAACCCCGCGACGCAGATCGAAGACGTCGACGCGACCCTCGAGCTCCTCGACGCCTGCGGCCGCGAGGCACTGGCCTGAACACCGCATGAAGAATCCCGTGCGCCCCGTCCTCGTCGCCCTCCTGGCCTCCGCTTGCCACGAGCCACGACCGGCCGACACCGCGCCATCGCCCGTCGCAACTCCCGCGTCCTCCTCGACCGCTCCCCTTGCGCCTCCGTCCGCGGCCGCGGCAGGTCCCGCCTCCTCCTCACCTGCCACCTTCGTCGCACCGACTTCGCCGCCCGAGCCCCTCACACCGACCCCGGAGGTGCCGTCGCCGGCGAGCGCACCCGAGCTCGACGTGGCCACGCTCGCCGCCCTCGCCCGATCGGCCGGAGGCGACATCCAGTCGCTGCTGCACCCCGAGCTCGGCGTCTGGCTGATCCACAACATGGCCGGCGCCGTGCCCGAACTGGTCCTGCGCGAGCGCTGGCCGCGGCGCGAACGCGGCTGGCGGCTCGAGCCTCGGTTCTCCTCGGCATCGATCCTCGAGTCACTGGCCGCAGCATCGACCTGGCCGCGCAAGCCCCGGCGCCCCGACCCGGAGGAATGCGATCCTGGATCGTCGCGGCTGATCGTCGGTGCCAGCGGCAGGCTCGACGACGTGCTCGACATCCACCTGGGCACCCGCGAGCTCCCGGACGACGAACCGATGCCGCCGCCGTGGCTGCTGCAGACGCCCGCGCAGCTCGCGGCGTCCGGCACCCGGCCGCCATTCACCCCGGCGAGGTGGGCCCGGCTGCAGCAGCTCCGCGCCGCCGCCACCCACCACGTCGTCCTCGAAGACGGGCTCATCGTCGAATTCGGGCGCGTCGACGGCCGCTGGTACCTGCTCGGCATCGACGCATCCGACGACGCCTGCGGGTGACATGCTCTTTCAGGCATGCCTTTCTAAACATGTTTTTTCAGGCATGCCCGAAAGAACATGCCCGTCAGGTCACCTCAGGCGTCACCGCCGCAGCCGCTCGAACCGCTTCTCGGTGTCCGGGTCGTCGCGCAGCGCCAGCGACGTGCGGTAGTAGATCCGCGCCGCGCTCGCGTCGCCGCGGGCCTCGGCGACGCGCCCCAGCGAGTGGAAGATGGCCGCGCGGATCTCCGGGTCCTGCGCCGCCTCCAGCCCCTTCATGCACGCCGCCTCGGCCGCGTCGAAGCGCCGGGCCTTGAAGTGCGCGAAGCAGCGGTTGCCCCAGTCGCGGCCGCCGCGGCGCTCCGTTTTCCCGACGTCGGCGGCCGCCAGCGCGAGCGGAGCCGGGGCCGGCCCCGCGGCCAGCTGTAGCGGCGGCCAGGCGTCGCCCTCTTCGTCCACGGCGGCGCGGGCCGTCGCGCTCGCCCGCAGCAGCGGCTCGATGTCGGCGTGGTAGCGGACGCCGATGATCTCGTCCGCGGTCGCGTCGACCTCGACCTTCGCCCGCAGCCGACCGCCCGCTGCCAGCACCTCCCAGTCGTCCTCGACCAGGGCCGCGCGCTCGTCCGAGGCCACCCAGAACTCCGACCTCGCCTTCGCCAGTTCCGGGAACGCGCTGGTGCGGCCGCAGGGATCGGCGGGCGACCGGCACAGGTCGGGTCGGACCGTCATCCACGAGTGACAGACGCACGACCCCAGCGTGTGCACGCCCACGTGGGAGCGCACCAGTCGCCCGCGCCGCACCGACCAGATCTCGTCGTCGAAGCTGCCGCACCCTCGCATCAGCGACTCCTCGTCCGCTTCCGCCTCCTCCGCGTCTTCAGCGACGGGCTGGTCGATCAGCTCGTCGGGCGGCGGCCACAGCATCTCGACGCCGTCCGGCATCCCCGACTGGCACATCGACCCGTCCTCCTCGAACGCCCTCTCCTTCGGCAAACCGCCGACCACCGGCTGCGCGACCTCGAGTTTCAGGTCGGTGATGTGCGCGCCGGAGCAGTCCATCTCTTCGACGACCGTGAATTCCTGCACCGCGCCGCCCAGCAGCGCCGCCGTCACTTCCCCGAGCTCGCGGCCCTGCATGCGACAGTTCGGGTCGTCCGGATCGCCGATGAAGTCCTCGTCCCACGGCTCCTCGTCGTCCGGCTCCGCATAAGAGCTCTCCTTCAACACCTCGAGATCGGCGACCGGCAGCTCGAGGCAATCACAGCTCGCGCCGTTGATCGTCTGCTCGCGGACGCGACCCTCGGCGTCGAGGGTCGAGACGACCTGTTCCGCCGGCCAGACACAGGCGGGGTCGCGCTCGCGCCCCGACGGCGGGCAACGGGCCTGCCACAGCCGCTCGGCCTCCGCCTCGGTCAGCGAGTCGTCGCGCGCGCGGCCCCACACGACCACGCGCTGCGGCCCCTCGTCCAGCAACCACAACCCGTCGAGCCGCGCCGCGCGATCGACCTGCAGCGCCGCTCCCAGCGAGAACGAGACGATCGTGCTGGCGACCTCGCCGTCGTCGCTGGTGTAGACCACGAACCCCGCGCGCCGGCTCGGGCTCGCCGGTGTCGGCGCGGACACGACCGACTTCGGCGCCGCAGCAGCCTGACCGCGACAGCCCGGAGCGGCGAACGAGAGCGCAAGCAGGAGCAGCGCGCGGCGCATGGGGCCCCGCTCTTAGCACGAAACACCGCGCGTCGAGGCCGTCAACGGAGCCGCCGGTAACGTCGCTCGGTCTCCTCGTCGTACCGCAGCACCAGCGACGTCCGGTAGTAGACCACCGCCGCACCGCTGTTCCCGCGCGCCTCGGCCACCCTGCCGAGCGAGTAATACATCGCCCCGCGGACCGACTCGTCCCGCGCCAGCTCCAGCCCGCGGGCGCACGCGGCCGCGGCCGCGTCGTACCGCTTCGCCTTGAAGTGAGCGAAGCAGCGGTTGCCCCAATCACGACCGCCCCGGCGCTCCTCGAGCCCGACGTCTTCGGGCGCCAGCGCCGGCACCGGCGGCAACGCCACGGTAGAGCGCAAGGCCACCGGCACCCACGGCAGCACCCGCTGCGCGGGCTTCAGCGCCCTCGCCCCGGCGCGCAGCAGCGGCGCCGCATCCTCGTGATGCCGGACCCCGATCACCGTCTCCCGCTCGCCCGGCGAGAACCCGCGGATGCGCACGCGCGTGCGACCCCCGGCCGTCAAGATCGCCGGCGACTCGCCGAGCACCAGCGCCGCCGTCTCGTCACCGGCGATCCAAAAATCCTCGGTGCGCGGCGCCAGCGACGGAAACGCCTCCACCCGCCCGCACGGATCGGCGCGAGAGGAGCACGACTTCGGCGCCAGCGAGACCCACGAGTGACAGGCGCAGCTCGCGTTCACGTCGGTGCCCACCGCCGACTTCACCAGCCGCCCGCGGTGGAGCTGCCAGATCGCCCCGTCCATCGGCGTGCACGTGTCGTCGCCTTCCTCTGCCGCCCCTTCGCCGTCGACGACGAGCTCGGCCGGCAACCGCCAGGGGATCTCGCCGCTCCCCGCGTTCACGCACATCTGTTCGTCCGCCGCCAGCTTCTGCTTCGGCAGCGCCGCTCGGGCCGTCAGCGAGACTACGTCGAGGCCGCCGTCGACCAGGTGCACGCCCGAGCACCCGCCGTTGTCGTAGACGACCAGCTCTTGCAGCACGCCGCCGAGCGGGCCGATGAACTGTCGCTACACCGGGCCGCCGTACTCGGCGCACGCCTCCAGCTCCGGGTCCTCGACCTCCTCTGCCGCCTCTTCCTCTTCGTCGAGGCCGACGTCGACGGACGCGTAGTCGCCGGCCCTGAGCACCGCGAGGTCGGCCACCGGCAGGTCGAAGCACGCGCACGTCCGATCGTCGAGCCGCTGCGGAGCCCCGAGGCCCGGGTCGGTCAAGCGCGTATAAACCTGCTCCAAAGGCCAGGTACAAGCCGCGACCCCGGCGGCCCCGGGCGCGCAGCGGGCCTGCCACAGCTGCTGCGCCGCCGCCTCCGACAGCCGCGGCTCTCCGGGCTCGCCCGCGCTCCAGACGATGACCTCCGCTTCGGCGTCGTCGTCCTGCAACCACACTCCGTCGAGCCGGATCGCGGCGTCCACCTCGAGCCTGTCTGCCGATCGCGTGAACGGCACCAGCCAGCTCGTCAGCCCGGAGTCGCCGGCAGTATAGATCAGGAACGCCGATCGCACGGGAGCGTCGGCGACTCCTGGCGCCACGGGCGCCGCTGCCTGACCGTGACAACCCGAGGCGAGCATCAGCACCGAGCCGAGGAGGACCGCCCGCGACAGCACGCACGCTCGTACCACAGAATCCGACCCGCCGCGCAGGCCACCTGTCCCGAGAAACATGTCCCTCACGAGATCGCGCTCCTGCAGCCGACCGCGTTCACCCAGGTCGGGGCTCAGGAACATTGATAGGCGACGCTGACCTTCGCGACTCGCAGGTGGATCCCCGCGGCGCGCCGCGTGTGGCCGACCGGAGCACAGCATGACGATCGTGCAAGTCGACGCACGAGGCCGCGGAGAGCTGGTAGAACTGTGTGCGAGCGGACGAGCGTGGCGGCCGCCGCAGGTGTGGGCCAAGGAACAATCTGACGCTGCGGATCGGCGCTATCGCGACGCCATGGAAGAACGCCAACTTTACGAGCACTCTCTTCCGCGCGCTCCATGGTGGGCGCGGCTGTTCCGTCCGGTGGACATCGCCTCGCTGGTCTGTTTCCGCGTCGCGTTCGGCGTCCTGATGATCGCGGAGGTCATCCGCTACATCCCGCGGATCGCCCGCTACTACATCGATCCGCCGCTGCACTTCTCGTACTACGGCTTCGAGTGGATCCGTCCGTGGCCGGGCGACGGCATGTACGTGCACTTCGGCGTGCTCGGCCTGGCCGCCCTGTGCATCACCATCGGCCTGTGTTACCGGCTCGCCGCCGCGGTGTTCTTCCTCGGCTTCAGCTATATGTTCCTGCTCGAGCAGGCGCGCTACCTGAACCACATCTACCTGCTGTGCCTGATCGCCTTCATCATGATCTTCGTGCCGGCGCACCGGGCCTTCTCGGTCGACGCCTGGCTGCGGCCGCGGCGGCGCAGCGAGACAGTGCCGGCGTGGGCCCTGCGGCTCGTGCAGCTGCAGATCGGCATCCCCTACGTCTACGGCGGCCTGGCCAAGATCAACCACGACTGGCTGCGCGGCGAGCCGATGCGCATGTGGCTGGCCGAGCGCGCCGACCGGCCGCTCATCGGCCCGCTGATGACTCAGGAGTGGGTGGTCTACTTCTTCAGCTACGGCGGCCTGCTGTTCGACCTCCTGATCGTGCCGGCGATGCTGTGGCGGCGCACTCGCTGGGGGGCGTTCGGGGCGGCGCTCGCGTTTCACTTCATCAACGGCAACATCTTCACCATCGGCATCTTCCCGTGGGTGATGGCCGCGGCGACGCTGATGTACTTCCCGCCCGACTGGCCGCGGCGCTTCCGCGACTTCCTCGGCCGCCTGCTCGGCCTCCAGCCCGAAGGGCCGAAGCCGACCGCCCCGCCGCTGCCGCTGCCGACCCGAGCGACGCGCCGGCACAAGTGCCTGCTGACCTTCCTCGGCGTCTACACCGCGTGGCAGCTGCTGTTCCCCCTGCGTCACTGGCTCTACCCCGGGGATGTCGCGTGGACGGAGGAGGGCCACAAGTTCTCGTGGCGCATGAAGCTGCGCGACAAGGGCGGCAGCGTCAGCTTCCACGCCACCGACCCGTCGACCGGCGAGACCTGGAAGATCGCTCTGCGCGGCAAGGTCAAGAAGTGGCAGCTGTCCGAAATGACAGGTCGACCCGAGATGATCTTGCAGCTCGCACATCACCTCGGTGAGCAACTGCGCGCCGAGGGCATCCCTGATGTCGAGATCCGTGCGCTCGTCCCTGTCTCGCTCAACGGCCGCGAACCGCAGTTCCTGATCGACCCCGAAGTCGACCTCATGAAGGCCGAACGAAGCCTGCTTCCGGCAACGTGGATCCGCCCCGAGGCGCCGCTCGAACCTGCGGTCCAGGCGCGCCTGTCAGAGATGTAATCTGCGGTTAATCGACCCGGAAACGCCGTTGTCGCTAATCCCTGGGCTACGCGGACGAACAGCCCTCGTCCGCGCCTCGCCCAGATGCTCGGTTGGCTCATCCATCAATCGATCCAGCTCCGCCTGCTGATGCTGGGTCTCCTGCTCACGCTCCTGGTGGGCGGCGGCCTCGCGGCGCGCAACCTGCCGATCGACGCCCTGCCCGACATCTCGACCATCCAGGTCAGCGTCCTGACCGAGGCGCCCGGCCTGTCGGCGCCGGAGGTCGAGCGCAACGTGACGTTCCCGATGGAGAACGCGCTCAACGGCGTGCCCGGGCTCGAGGAGCTGCGCTCCGTCTCGCGCGCCGACCTCAGCGCGATCACGGTGGTGTTCCGCGACGGCACCGACCCGTGGTTCGCGCGCCAGCTGGTGTTCGAGCGCATGCTGCAGGCGCGAGGCGACCTGCCCGAGAGCGTGCCGACGCCGCAGATCGCCCCGCTCAGCACCGGCCTCGGCGAGATCTACCAGTTCGTGGTGCGCTCGCCGGTGCACTCGCGCAAGCAGCTGCGGACGCTGCTCGACTGGGAGATCGTGCCGCGCCTGCGCGGCGTGCCCGGCGTCATCGAGGTCAACACCCAGGGCGGCGAGCTCAAGCAGTACCAGGTCATCGTCCAGCCCGACCGCCTGGCCGCCTACGGCCTCACCCTGCGCGAGCTCAGCGAGACGCTGTCGTCGGCCAGCGCGATCATCTCCGGCGGCTACATCGACCGCACCGCCGAGTCCTTCACCCTGCGCGCCGTCGGCACCTACACCGGCGTCGAGGACCTCGAGAGCGTCGTCCTCAAGGTCGCGCCCGACGGCACGCCGATCCTCGTCAAGCACGTCGCCAGCGTCCGCGACGGCGCCGCCCTGCGCCACGGCATCGTCACCTACATGGGCGAGGACGAGGCGGTCGCGGGCGTCATCATGATGTTGCTCGGCTCGAACAGCCGCGACGTCATCTACGCCGTCAAGGACCGCGTCGCGGAGGTCCAGGCCGAGCTGCCGGCCGGCGTCGTCATCGAGGCGGTGTACGACCGGGCCGAGTTCGTCGAGCGGACCCTGTCGACGGTGGTGAAGAACATCCTCGAGGGCGCGGCGGTGGTGTTCCTCGTCCTCATCGTCCTGCTCGGCAGCGTCCGCGGCGCGCTCGTGTGCGTGCTGGGGATCCCGGCCTCGATGTCGGTCGCGCTGTTCGGCATGCACTGGGCCGGCGTCGCCGGCGACCTCATGTCGCTCGGCGCGATCGACTTCGGCTTCCTCGTCGACGGCCCGATCGTCCTGCTCGAGGCGCTGATCGCCGCCTTCGCCGGCCAGCAGCTGACCTCGCGCGAGCGCGCCGACGCCTACGCCGCCACCCTCTCCCGCGTGGTCCGCCCGGTCGCCTTCGCGGTGGCGATCATCATGCTGGTGTACATCCCGCTGCTCAGCCTCGAGGGCGTCGAGGGCCGGCTGTTCAAGCCGATGGCCACCACCATGGCGTTCGCGCTGTTCGGCGCGCTGGTCTACTCGGTCGCGTTCCTGCCGGCCCTGCTGGCGCTGTTCGTCCCGCCGGCCAAGCACGGCACCAGCGGCTGGCTGCGCGTGCTCACCCGCGGCTACGAGCGCGTCCTGCCGTGGGCGCTGAAGATGCGCTGGCCGCTGCTCGCGGGGGCCGCCGCCGCCCTCTTCGTCAGCGGCGGGATCTTCGCCGGCAAGGGCGCCGACTTCGTCCCGCGCATCGACGAGGGCGACATGGTCGTCAGCCTGCGGCGGCCGCCGTCGATCAACCTCACCGAGGCCAAGCGACTCGACCTCGAGGTCCAGAAGATCCTGCTCGGCTTCCCCGAGGTCGAGGGCACGCTCGCGTTCACCGGCCGCGCCGAGGTCGCGATCGACCCCGCGGGCAAGGACAAGACCGACATCGTCGTCCCGCTCAAGCCCAAGACCGAGTGGGTCACCGCCCACGACCTCGACGCGCTCAGCGTCGTCTTCAAGGACAAGATCGAGTCGCAGGTCCCGAGCACCTTCGTCTCGATCTCGCAGCCGATCGAGGACCGCAACAACGAGATCATCTCCGGCTCGCGCGCCGACATCCAGATCATGGTGCTGGGGCCCGACCTGCTCGAGCTCAAGCGGATCGCCGACTCGATCGCCACCGCGATCCGCCCGATCGACGGCACCGGCGACCTCCGCGTCGAGCAGGTGCTCGGCATGCCCGAGCTGACCGTCAAGCCCGACCGCAGCCGCCTGGCCCGCTACGGCGTCGCCCTCGAGGACGCCCTGCTCGCGGTCGAGGCCGCGCGCGTCGGCCTGCCGATCGGCCTGGTCTACGAGGGCCAGCGGCGCTTCGACGCCCGCCTGCTGGTGCCGCCGCGCGAGCCCCGGCCCGAGGCGCTCGGCGACCTGTTCGTCGAGACAGTCGACGGCCACCGCGTGCCGCTGTCCGAGGTGGCGACGATCGAGGAGACCGAGGGCCCGGCGCAGATCCGCCGCCAGGACCGCGTCCGCGTCGTCCGCGTCGAGGTCAACCTGCGCGGCCGCGACCTGGTGTCGTGGGTCGGCGACGCGATGGCGGCGGTCGAGCAGAACGTGCCGCTGACGCCGCCGTACAAGGTCACCTGGAGCGGCCAGTTCGAGAACTTCCAGCGCGCCAGCCAGCGCCTCGCCGTGGTCGTGCCGATCTGCCTCGTGCTGATCTTCGGCATGTTGCTCTGGAACTTCCGCGACGTCCGCTACGCCGCCGCAGTGTTCGCGCTGGTGCCGTTCGCCCTGATCGGCGGCCTCGCCGGCCTCATCCTCCGCGACATGTCCTTCAGCATCCCCGCGGCCGTCGGCTTCATCGCCCTCGCCGGCGTCGCGGTCCTCAACGGCGTCGTCCTCGCGTCCGAGGTGCGCGCCGCGCTCGACGAGGGCCACCGCTTCGACGACGCGCTGCTCAAGGGCTCCTCGCACACGATGCGCGCCGTCCTCACCACCGGCGCGGTCGCGGCGCTGGGCTTCTTGCCGATGGCCCTGGCCACCGGCGCCGGCTCCGAAGTGCAGAGGCCGCTGGCCACGACGGTCGTGTTCGGCATCGGCGCCTCGACCATCCTCACCCTCTTCCTGCTGCCGGCGCTGCTGCGGCTCGTGCTACGCCGCGAGCGCCGGGCCAGCGAGAACATGACGCACTCGTAATGTCAGAGTCCAAGACCGGCGTGTATGCTTCTCGACCCATGAAGGCGCTGATCGTCGAAGATGACGTCAAGGTGGCGCTCTTCATCGCCCGCGTCCTCTCGGAGGAGGGCTGGGTCACCGACCAGTGCACCCACGGCGCCGACGCCGTGCGCCAGGCTCGCTCGGTCGAGTACGACATCATCCTGCTCGACTGGATGCTGCCGGACATCGACGGCCTGGCGGTGTGCCGCGAGCTGCGGCGGGCCGGCTCGGTCGCGCCGATCATCATGTTGACCGCGCGCGGCGAGGTCTCGGAGCGGGTGCTCGGGCTCGAGGCCGGCGCCGACGACTACATGGTCAAGCCGTTCGAGATCGACGAGCTGCTGGCGCGGATCGGCGCGCTCATGCGGCGCACGCAGGGCTTCGGCCGCCTGCAGGTCGGCGTCCTCGAGATCGATCGCCTGCGCCGGGTCGTCACCATCGAGAGCAAGCCGGTCGACCTCACCGGCCGCGAGTACGCGCTGCTGCTGTGCCTGGCGAGCCAGGAGGGCCGCGTGGTCGCTCGCTCCGAGCTGCTGACCCAGGTGTGGGCCACGCACTTCGACCCCGGCTCGAACCTCATCGACGTGCAGATCAGCCGGCTGCGCGACAAGCTCGGCGACTACGCGTGGATGATCGACACCGTGCGCGGCAAGGGCTACCGTCTCCGCCGCGACTCGCCATGAGCCTCCGCGTCCGCTACGTCGTCGCGACCTCGGCCATCACCCTCGTCACTCTCGGCGCCGCGTCGATCGCGGTCACCCTCGCCGTCAACGCCAGCCAGGAGCACCAGCTCGACCTCGCCCTCGTCCGCGAAGCCCGCGAGGAGGCCGCCGAGGCCGACAAGCTCGGCGGCGACGAGCTCGCCATCTCCAACCGCCCCGGCCCGTTCGCCAACGACGTCGGCCCCCTCACCAAGTACGCGGTCATCTACGGCTCCGGCGACCGCGTCATCGCCCAGACCCTCTCGTGGCAGCGCGACCCCCCGCCGCTGTCCGAGCTGCCGCCGCCCGACGGCAACTGCTTCGACCTGTGGTCGGCCCACGAGCACCTGCGCGCCGTCCACGTCGACCTGCCCTCGCACGAGGGCATCTCGCTGCTGCTCGCCGCCCCGCGCGCCGACCTCGACAACGACGCCCGCTTCCTCGAGCGCGCCATGGCCACCGGCTTCGCCGTCGCCCTGGTGTGGACCGTCCTGGTCGCGCTCGCCGTCGTCCACCGCCTCACCCGCGACCATCGCACGATCGCCGAGGTCGCGCGCCGCGTCGCCGCCGGCGACCTCGCCGCGCGCATCGACCTCCAGCACGGCGACCGCGAGATCGTCCAGCTCGCCCGCGACATCGACGCGATGATCGAGCGCCTCGGCCTGCTCCTCGGCCTGCAGCAGCGCTTCGTCGCCAACGCCGCCCACGAGCTGCGCTCGCCGCTCACCACCCTCTACGGCGAGCTGTCGCACGCGCTCCGCCGCTCACGCGACGCCAGCGAGTACGAGCGGGCCATCCGCGAGGCGCTCGAGAGCACCTCGCGCCTGCGCCGGCTGACCGAGGACCTGCTGGCCGTGGCGCGCATGGGCGCCGCCGGCGACGAGGTCGGCGAGCCGGTCGACATCGCCGAGATCGGCCAGGAGGCGATCGCCCTCGTGCGCCACGAGAGCGACGCCAAGGGCGTCACGATCGAGTGGGACGGCCCCGGCGCGCGCGTGGTCGGCCGCGCCCACGATTTGGTCCGCCTGCTCCGCAACCTGCTCGAGAACGCCGTCCGCCACACCCCCGCCGGCGGCACGGTCCGCGTCCGCTGCCGCCCCGGCCCCGGCCGCGTCGAGCTGAGCGTGCGCGACGAGGGCCCCGGCGTCCCGCCCGCCGAGCGCGAGCAGATCTTCGAGGCCTTTTACAGAGGCACCCGCGAGCGCGGCGCCAACGACGGCGGCACCGGCCTCGGCCTCACCATCGCCCGCGAGATCGCCCACGCCTACGGCGGCTCCGTCATGGTCGCCACCGACGACGGCCCCGGCGCAGTGTTCGCCGTGACCCTCCAGCGCGCCTCCGAGGCCTGACCTCTCGAACATGCCCTTTTGGGCCTGCTCCCTAGAACATGCCCTCTTGAGCATGTCCTTCAGCACCTGCTGCGGCCGGCGAGCAGGCCGCCCCACCAGGTCGTCGGGAACGCGGTGATCAGGACCGCGAGCGGGTACCACTTCGGCCCGAACTCCGGCCCCGCGTCCCAGGTGGCGATCGTCCCGAGCGCGCTGAGCACCAGCCCCACCAGCCCCAGGACCGCGACGTGGCGCATCGGCCGGCGCCGCGCCAGCCGGCCGGCCACGAACCCGCCGGCGACCCCGAAGCCCGACCGGTACGCCAGCGCCAGCAGGAACAGGCCGTCGGCCATCGGCTGCCCCAGCGGCGGGAAGACCCCGCTCGAGTGCATGAACGCGTCGGTCGCCACCGACAGCACCACCGTCGTCAGCAAGCCGGCCAGCACCGGGCCGACGCGCCGCAGCACCCCCGCGACCGGGCCCGACTTCGTGATTCTCACCGTTCCGTGGTCTTCCATGGCCGTTCTCCTGTCCGTCACCTCCACGTCGAAGCCGGACCGGCCGATTCGACATCAGGCCGTAACTTTTTTCGGTCGACCTCGCGGCTCCCGCGCCTCCTCATTCGAGGACTATCCGCCGAAGTCTCGAGCATGACCCATGAGACATGCCTGATTGGACATGTCTTCTGCGTCAGCGACCGCGGGCGCAGCACGCGAGCGACCCGTACGCCACTACGTTGCCGTGAACTTCGCGGCTCATACGAGACATGTCTTGACGGACATGTCTCGTGCGCCAGCGACCATCGCGCCGCGCGGGGCAGCACGCGAAAGACCGGCGACCGTCACGCCCCACGCGGTCGCAGCACGCGAGAGACCCCGTGGGCCAGCACGATCGCGGTGAACTTCAGGTTGCGCAGCAGCAGGGCCGGCCAGGAGATCGGCAGCGGCCCCTCGTCGCTGCGGGCCGGCCGTTGGCCGAAGCAGCGGGCCAGGCGGTCGCCGAGCCGGGTGATCCACGCGACCGAACGCGGCGCCTCGTGGAGCCCGGCCAGCCACTGCGCCGGAATGGCAGCCGGACCGCCGGCGGCACCGGCCAGGCCGCCGACGATCGCCGCCACAGTGTCGGTGTCGCCGCCGAGGCGCACCGCCTGCTCGACCGCCGCGCCGACGTCTCGCGGCGCGCGGGCCCAGCAGTACAGCGCCGCCGGCACGGTGTGGTGGATGTAGCCCGACACCCCGTGGACCTGTCCCAAAGCGCAGGCGAACGCCTCCGCCGACTCGCCGCGCCGGAGGTGCTCCGCCGCCAGCGTCAGCGCCGCCGCCAGCTCGCGGTCGTCGGCCGCCGCCGCCAGCTCCGCCAGCAGCGCCGCCGGCTCGTCGGCCCCGTCGTCGTACACGATCGCCGCCGACACGCGCGCGATCGCCAGCGCCCCGGCCAGCGCCCGCGGATCGGCGTGGGTCATCCGCGTCGAGCGGGCCACGAAGGCCGCGAGCCGCACCGGGTCGTCGCCCACGCACGCGCCGAGGATCGCGGCCCGCATGGCCGGGCCGTTGCCCGCCGAGTCGACCCCGCTGCGCTCCGGCGACCAGCCGAGCCACAGCCGCACCAGCGCCCGCAGCGTGCCCCAGCCGACGCTCGCGGGCAGGCCGAGCAGCCACCCGCGCAGCCGCCACGCCAGCGAGCGGGCGAACGCGCGCGAGTCGTCGGGCGCGGCCAGCAGCGCCTGCGCAGTCATGCACGCGTGCTCGGTGTCGTCGCTGATCATCCCGCGCGCGCCGATCAGCGCGTGCTGCAGCGGCCCCGCGCCGACGGCCGCGGCGATCCGCGCCCGCGACAGGCCCTCCCACGGCAGGCCGATCGCGTCTCCCACCGCACCCCCGAGCAGGCAGCCGACGATCGCGTCTCTCAACTCCATGTGCACCTCCGGCTCGCTCACAGCAATTCGCGAGCCACCCGGTCGCGCGACCTCGCGTGGACAGGACGTCACCGCCTCACCCGCGTCCTCGCCGACGCGTGACATCGTGACGCGAGGCGTCTCGTCGTCGTCACGACCTCGACGCGCCCCGACAACCTCGCCCCGCGCCCCTTCCTCCTCGCGCACACGCTCGCGGCCGCTGACAATTCGTCGCGCGAGCCGCCTGACAATTCGTCGACCTCGACGGCCCGAGCACGCGCAACTTGTCGCGGAGCCACCTCGCCGACTCCCGCTGCCACACCTCGCCCCGGCCCGCGCGCTCGCTTCGCGCGACCTCGCTCGAACCCCGGCCCCCACGGGGTCTCGCCCGGCGACCCACGCGTTGCGCATCCGAGCGCGCGCGGGCATCATCGCCGGTCGCAGAGAGGCGAGGCGCGATGATCGACGTGGTATGGGACATGGAGACCGGCGATCCGGACGACTTCCTGACGCTGCTGCTGCTCCTCGGTCACCCGCAGGTCAACCTCAAGGCAGTCACTGTCACCCCCGGCACGCCCGATCAGGTCGGCGTCGTCCGCCGCGCGCTCGAATGGTTCGGACGCGACATCCCGGTCGGCGCGCACGACCTCGATCATCAGCCGCGCTCGGTCCGCGAGGGCAACGGCCCTGGCGACGGCCGCCACGGTCCGCGCGGCGTGTGCGTGTCCTCGTGGCATTACAAGGCCTACGGCGACATCCCCCCGTCGCGCGACGCGGCGCCCGGCGGCGAGGTCCTGCACGCGCACTGCGACGAATCGACCACCCTCGTCACCGGCGCGCCGCTCAAGAACCTCGGCGCCGCGCTGCGCCTGCCGAACTTCCGCGTCGGCCGCCTCGTCGTCCAGGGCGGCTTCGCCGGCGAGGGCGTCGTCCCGCCCGAGCGCCAGCTCGACAAGTTCCGCGGCCTCGTCACCTGCCCGACCTACAACCTCAACGGCGACCCGCGCTCCGCCGAGGCCGCGCTCGTCCACCCCGGCATCGGCGTGCGCCGCTTCGTCGCCAAAAACGTGTGCCACGGCGTGTACTACGACGCCGACCTGCACGCCGCCGTGGCCGCAGTGAAGCACCGCAGCCTGTCCCTGCAGCGCATCTGGCAGGGCATGGAGGTCTACCTCGACAGGCAGCGCGAGGGGAAGAAGTTCCACGACCCGCTCGCGGCCTGCTGCGCCATCGACGAGGCGATCGGCGAGTGGGCCGAGGTCGAGCTCTACCGGGCTCGCGGCGGCTGGGGCTCGCGCCTGTGCCCGGGCTCGAACACGTGGATCATCACCGGCTACGACCACGCCCGCTTCGTGCGCACCCTGCTCGCCGCGGGCGCCGACGCTGCTGTCTGAAGAGACAGCTCACTGGGCCGGCGCTCGACCGCCACCTCGCGCTCACGACCTCTCGGCGCACCCTCGTGGTGCGCACGATTACGCCTCCACCCGCATCGCACGCACGCGACCTCTCGCACCTCCCTGCGTGACCTTCGCGCGGCCTGCCGTGCTACAACGCGGAGCGCGTGGAGGTCGAGCGCACCCGGCACGGACCCTTCGAGCGGCTGTCGTTCGCCTTCGGCACGCCGACCGGGCGCAGCCAGCACTCGGTCTATCGCCTGGGCGACACCTTGATCGACGCCGGCGGCACGGTCGCGACCGCGGAGCTGCTCGCCCTGCTGTGCGAGCGACCGCCGCGGCGGATCGTCTGCACCCACCAGCACGAGGATCACGTCGGCAACATCGCCGCCATCCGCCGCGCCTTCGGCGAGCTGCCGGTGTTCGTCCCGCGTCACCACGTCCCGATCGTCACCACGACCGCGCAGATCCCCGCGTACCGGGCCATCTACTGGGGCCACCCCGAGCCCAGCGGCCCCGTCGAGCCGTACGACCCCGGGGCTGTCTTCGAGGACAGCTCCGTCGCCCTCGAGGCCGTCCTCACCCCCGGCCACACGCCCCATCACATCACCTTCGTCGCCCGCGACGGCGCCACCACCTACGCCCTCACCGCCGACCTCTACACCTCGCGCCCGCTCGAGGGCTGGTTCGAGTCGGCCGCCGACGACATGGTCGCCTCGCTGCGCCGCGTCGCCGCCCGGGCCGCCGACCTGGTCGTGCTGCCCACGCACGGGCGGATCAAGCCCGACGGCACACGTGTCCTTTCGGACATGGCCGAATGGATCGACCGCGAGGCCGGGCGGATCCGCGGCGCCGCCGAGCGCCTCGGCACCGAGGACCCCCGGACCGTCGCCGCCGCCGTTTATTCGGACCTCGGGCCCGACATCGCCGACCTCGGCTCGGGCGGGGAGATCTCACGGGCCGGCTTCGTCCGCTCGATCCTCGCCCCGAACCGCACCCTGCCCGTCGACCCGCCCTGATCTATTAAAATTTCATTGCCGCGGATCGCGGATCGACAGGACCTTGATCCGGTCGTCCTCCTGCATCAGCTCGATCTTCATCAGCCGCGTCGACCGCTCGCAGTTCAGGAGGATGAGCGCCCCTCGCACGCTGACGAGGTCGGGCTCGCCGAGCGAGCAGTCGCCGTGCTTCGACCGCACGTCGAGCAGGAACCGGCGGATCTTCTCCTCCTCGAACTTCTCGCTGAAGCTGGCGCGGAACAGGGCCGGGTCCCACTGGTCGTACAGGCGCATCACCGTCTCGGCCGCCTCGCGCACCGGGTCGGCGAGCGGGATGCCGCGCGCGCCCATCATGATCCCGCCGATCTTGCCGCTCTCCGGCGACAGCTTGAATTGCACCTCGAGCTCTCCGCGCTCGCACGGGTGCCGGTAACGCACCGAGTCGTCCTTCACCATCATCGGCTCGCCGGCCCCGCACTCGCCCACGCCCGCCCGCAGCCACTGCACCCACTCCTCCTGCCCCACCGAAGGTTTTTCATAGAGACCCGCGGCGGCCTCGAGGTCGAACTCGTTGAACAGCGCGATCACCTGCGCACCCGCCTGCACCTGCTCGTGGCTCGGCGGCGTCGGCACGCGCGCCATCAATTCCAAAAACCCCTCCGTGAAACCTGCCAGGCGGCGGTTCATCAGCGACGGCTCGTTGCCCTCCGTCGCCCCGCTCCCGCCGCGCGGCTCGTTCTCCGTCGCGCGCGGCCCGGCCCCCTCTGTCGTCGAGCCGTCGGCCGTCGACGGCGCCCCGCCGACGAACACGACCAACAGCCCGAGCCCGACGAACAACGAGGCGATCAAGGCCAGACGTAAGCGCATATCCGTCAGCATAACCGAAGACCCCGCGCTCGCGGAACCGGGGCCTTCCCCCCGGGCCTCGGCTTCGACGCAACGCGATGCGTGTCTCTCGGGTCATCCGGCTCACGCAGCTCAGGGCACCGAGGCCTCCGCGCCGCACCGGGCATCCCCGACGGCATCACCAGGCCCATGTCCCCGAGGACATTCGCGAGCGCCGGCCGCTCCCATGCGTTCACATGTCCACATGGACATGTCCACATGGACATTCCTGCGGCCGCTTCAAGGCCCCGCGAGCGAGGCCAGCTCCGCCCGCGCGCGGACGACGTCGTCGACCAGCAGCGGCATGTTCGCCGCGGCCCGGGCCGCCTCGACGTGACCTGCTGCCAGCACGCGGTCGCCGGCCTCCGCGGCCAGCGACGCCAGCTCGAGCAGCAGCATGCTCGCCCGCAGCGACACCGCCTGGTCGGCGCGGCGGCACAGCTCGAGCGCCCGCGAGAAATCGTCGCGCGCCCGGTCCGGCCGGCCCGCGAGGCGCTGCAGGCGGGCCCGCCAGGTCAGCAGGTCGGCCGCGCGGAGCAGCTCCGCCGGGCTGCTCCCGACGGGCGTCAGGCGCTCCGGCGCCAGGCCGGAGAGGATGTCCAAAAGGACAGGTGCAACCCGCGGGTCCTCGAGGTGATTGATCGCGGTGTTGCGCCACGCCTCGGCCAGCAGGTCGAGGTAGCCCCGCTCCGACATGGCCCGAAGGACAGGCCCGACCTCGGCGTGGTGCCCGCGCAGCAGCGTGTGCAGGGCCGCGCGGGCCGCCGCGTCCTCGCTGGCGAGCAGCGCCTGCCACAGCGGCTCCGCCTCGGCCGCGCGCCCGGTCTGAACCAGCAGCAGCGCCTGCAACGCCTGCTCGCGCGGCCCCGCCGGCCCCACCTCGGCGAGCGCCGCCAGAGTCGCCACCGCCTCGCCCTCGACCGCCGCCGCGACCAAAGCCGCGCGCTGCGGATCGCCAGCCGCCGGCTCGACGATCCGGGCCCCGCGGATCGCCAGCCG
The DNA here is from genome assembly GCF_026965555.1 of Nannocystis punicea. Taxonomy (GTDB): domain Bacteria; phylum Myxococcota_A; class Polyangia; order Nannocystales; family Nannocystaceae; genus Nannocystis; species Nannocystis punicea. The sequence continues at coordinate 11,868,008 of NZ_CP114040.1, forward strand.
ATGGACCCGCGCCGACAACCACGCCGGCACGTCGCCGCCGGCCCGCAAGATCAACCGATAGCGCCCCGGCGGCCCGAGCCGCGTCGGCAAGCGCTCGCGCAGCGTCCGCGACTCGTCGCGCTCGCGGTCCGTCAGCACGCAGCCGAACTCGCCCAGCGGCGCGACCGCGAACGCCCGCAGCCGCACCCGCGAACTCGCGGCCGGGTCCGCCGGCACCACCGCCGGCTCGTAGTTGATGTAGAGCGCCCGCCCGCCGGCGTGGCACTGGTACTCGCGCAGCGTCGGCTGGCCGCCGCGGCTGGTCCCGTGCGTCCGCACCCCGAGGCGCAGCACCGACCGCTCCGGCTCGGCCTCGGGCACCAGCTCGAGCATCAGCTGGGAGCTCCACTCGGTGTGCTCGACGGTGAGGTCGATGCCGAGATCGATCGTCTCGCCGTCCCACTCGAGCGGCAGTTCGGCCAGCACGCCCGGGTTCGCGGTGCGGACCTCGAGCGCCGCGTCGAGCGGCCGCCGGCGCAGCGCCAGCGGGTCGGCGATCGTCCACGCCGGCGCCAGCGGCCGCGCGAAGCCGAGGTCGATCGGCGGCTGCTCGTAGGTCGCCCGCACCAGCCGCTCGCGCTGCGCGAGCAGGTCCGCAGCCTCGCCCGCCGCCAGCCCCGGTCGCGCGCGCAGCGACTCGAGCGCGCGCACGGCCCGGTCGTACTCGCCGAGCCGCAAGTGCGAGCGGAACGCCCCTTGCAGCGCCGCGGCCGCGTCCCCTCCGTCCCCGGCCTCGCGGTAGAGCGCGAGCGCGGCCGCGTCGTCGCCCAGCCGCTCGCGCAGGCCCGCCGCGTCGAGCAGCGCGCCGCTGCGCAGCTCGCCCGGCGGACTGCGCCCCGCCAGCTCCTCGTAGGCCTCGGCCGCGTCGGCGAACAGCCCCAGCCGCCGCAGATCGTCGGCGCCGGCGAACGTCCGCCGCAGCGCCTCGTCGGTGACGCCGGACCGATCGGACATGTCCTCAAAGACAGGCTCAAGCACCGGCAGCCGCCCCTCGCCGGCCCCGAGCAGCCACAGCTCGGCCGCGCCGCCCGGCTCGTGGACCCGCGCCAGCAATTCCTCGGCCGGGTCGTCGTCGAGCTGCACCAGCTGCAGCACCTCGATCCCGTCGAGCACCGCCGGCACGAACCCGCCGCGCTCGTCCTGCAGCTGCACCACCGAATGGAGGGCATCGCGGTCGAAGTAGTGATTGACGAAGTCACCGCGGCCGTCGCCGTCGACGTCGCCGACCAGCGGCTGCCAGTGCGCCGCCGCGGCCCGGGGGCGGGCGTCTTCGCCGACGACGAACGGCACGTGCGCGCGACGGACCAGCCGATCGCCGGCCAGCGCGAGCAGGTACGTCCCCGCCGGCGCGCCGAACGGCCGGTCGGGCGGGAACACCAGCGGGTTGGGCTCGCTGTGGAACACCTCGGCCACCACCCGGGCCTCGCCGTCGACCCCGGGCAGCGCCCCGAGTCCGAAGGCGTGGCCGATCTTGTCGCGCGCCACCGCCACCAGCCGGCCGGTCCCCGGCGCCAGCCGCAGCACGCGCACGTCGTAGGCCCGCCAGCCGCCGAACGCGACCACCAGCTCCTCGCGGCGGTCGCCGTCGAGGTCGGTCACCAGCATCGAGTGCACCACCGACTCGACGCTGTCGTCGACGTCGTAGACGGTGCGACGGCTGAAGCCGCCGGCCCCGTCGGGGACGATCGCGGTGATCTGGCACGACGCACCTGTCCCGAAGTACATCTCACGCGCACCGTCGCCGTCGAGGTCGGCCACCGCCGCCGCGTACACCTGTTCTTCGGGCCAGGCGTAGATCTGCTCGAGCCCGCCGCCGGCCTTCGGCCCGTACAACGCCAGCCCGTCCGCCCACACGACCACGCGGCGGGCGAGCGGGTCGACCAGCTCGACGCGTTGCGTCCCGGCCGGGAACGCGTGCTGCCACCGCGGCGCCAGGGCGGCGTCGGCGGTGGCGGCGTGCAGCACGGGCGCGCCGAGCCCCTGCTCGAGCAGCCACACCTCGTCGCCCACGCGCCCGAACGCCCGCCGCACGTCGGCGTACGCGGTGCGGTGGGCCGTCGTCAGCGCGCGCGCCAGCTCGCGCTTGGGCCCGACCAGCCGGCTCGCGGCCGCCGCGAAGTCGCGCTGCGCGAGCGCGACGTCGCCGCGCACCGACGCCAGAGTAAGGTCGGCCGCGGCCTCCGGGTGGCGCTGGTCGAGCAGCGCCAGCACCTGCGCCAGGCGGTCCCACGCCAGCTCGGCGCGGAACAGGCCGACCAGGCCGAGCAGCGCCTCGCGGCTGTCCTTCGGGTCACGTGCCAGAGTGAACGCGCGCCCGTGGGCCGAGATCGCCCCGCGCCGGTCGCCGTCGGCCTCGCGGCGGACCGCCTCGGCCAGCCACGCGCGGGCGATCGCCGACGTGTCCTTGTGGCCAGGTTCATCGAGGAAGCCGGCGAACAGCCGCGCCGCGGTCCCCGGGTCGCGGCCCGCCCGGGCCTCGGTGATGCGCGCCTCGATCTCCGCCAGCGCCGCCGCGGCGTCCTCCTCGCGCCGGTCGCGACGCCAGCGCTGCTGCAGCCCCTGCGCCAGCAGCACCGCCGCGATCACCACCACCGCGGTCACCAGCGCGACCCCGGCGACCCGCAGCCGCCGCCGCCGCGTCGCCGCCGGGTCGTGGTCGAGCGCGGCCAGCAGCGCCGCCATGTCGGCGAAGCGCGCATCTGGCCGAAAGGACAGGCCGCGCCGCAGCGCCGCCGCGATCGGGGCCGGGATCGCCGGCGCCCGCGGGTTCGACTCCGGCGTCGCGTGCGAGATGGCGGCCAGCACCTCGGTCGCGTGCCCCCCCGAGAACGGCCGCACCCCGTACAGCGCCTCGTAGACCGCGGCGCAGAAGCTGTACTGATCGGAGCGCGCGTCGGCCGGGCGGCCCAGCCACTGCTCGGGCGACATGTACGCCGGCGTGCCGAGGATCGCCCCCGTGCGCGTCAGCAGCTGCTCGGTGCTGCCGAGCGGCGCGCCGGACCGCCGCGGCTCCGGCTCGCCGCGCGCGACCACCAGGCCGAAGTCGAGCACGCGCGCGCGGCCGTCGGCGCCGACCAGCACGTTGTCGGGCTTGAAGTCGCGGTGCACGAGCCCGGCCGAGTGCGCCGCCTGCAGCCCGCGACCGGCCTGGATCAGCACCGCCAGCAGCTCGGGCCAGCCCGCCCCGACCTCGCGCCGCGCCTCGATCCACGCGCGCAGCGTCGGCCCGTCGACGTACTCCATGGCGATGAAGACCTGGCCTTCGCTCTCGCTGACGTCGTGGATCTGGACCACGTTGGGGTGCGACAGCTTGGCCAGCGCCTTGGCCTCGCGCAGCACTCGCGCCAGCAGGTTCGAGTCTTCGCGGTCGCTGCGGACCGTCTTGATGGCGACGACGCGGTCGAGCAGCTCGTCGTAGGCGGTGTAGACCACGCCCATGCCGCCGCGGCCGAGCACGCGCAGCAGGGTGAAGCGGCCCAGGCGGATGTCGGACGGCAGCTCGTCGTGGGTGGCGTCGCCGGGCTTCGGCGAGCCCTCGCTGGTCAGCGTGTCGGCGTGACTGATACGCGACGGCTCTCCCGAGTCCGGCTGGACCTCGGCGGTATCACTCAACCGCTCGCTCACCCGGCGAGTATGCCAACCACTTGCGACGGGCCGAAAGTCGGAGCGATCGGGCGGGCGCTGGGCGGGCGCCCACAACATGTCTTTCGCGACATGTTTGATGGACCATCTGTCCGACGAACGTCCGCACGGGCTCGCCGGGCCGTTCCACGCGGAGCGCGCGCGAGCGGGGGACCCGTGTTACACTCCGCGCACAATGCGGGTCTGCATCCTCGGCGCCACCGGCCTCGTCGGCCGCGAGCTGCTCCACCTCATCCCGCGCGCCTGGCCGGGCGCGCAGCTCGCCCTCCACGCCAGCCGCGACCAGGAGCTCGAGGTCGACGGCCGCCGCTTCGAGGTCACGGCGGCGCACCACCTCGACGCGCTCGACGCCGGCGGCGGCGAGCTGGCGTTCGTCGCGCTCGACGACGAGCACAGCGCCCGCTACGTGCCGCGGCTCCTCGCGCTCGGCTACCGCGTCATCGACAAGAGCAACGCCTACCGCGGCGACCCTGCGGTCCCGCTGGTGGTCGCCGGCGTCAACGACGGCCTGGTCGCCGACGAGGTCCGCCTGGTCGCCAACCCCAATTGCACGACCATCCCGCTGACGCTCGCGCTCGCCCCGCTGCGCCGCCGCTTCGGCGTTCGCGGGCTGGCGGTGTCCACCTATCAGGCCATCAGCGGGGCCGGCATCGCCGCGCTCGACCAGTTCCTGCTCGACGCTCAGGTCGGCTACGCCGCCCAGAACCGCCTCGGCGCCGCCTTCTCGCCGGCGGGGTACGCAGGCAACACGGTCCCGCACAACGGCAAGACCGACGACAGCGGCTTCTCGGCCGAGGAGCGCAAGCTCATGACCGAGAGCAGCAAGATCCTCGCCTTCCCCGACCTGCCGATCTCCGCCCAGGCCTGCCGCGTCCCGGTCGCCGTCGGCCACTACGAGCAGGTCTGGCTCACCTGCGAGCGGCCCGTGTCCCTCGACGCAGTCGCCGCCGCGTGGGCCGAGGGCCCCTTCCTCCGCGTCGTCCCCACGGCCGACGGCGCCGGCCTGTCGGCGCTCGCCTGCGTGCACGAGCGCGACCTCGCTCTGGTCGGCCGCGTCCGCGTCGTCCCGCACGACCCCACCACCCTCTGCTTCACCGTCGCCGCCGACAACCTGCGCCTCGGCGCCGCCACCAACGCGGTGCGGATCGCCGCCCGCTGGTTCCCCGCCGTCGACCCCACCCTGCAGGCCCCGGGCAACCTGCCCTGAAGGACAGATGCCGAACCCACCGCGCAAGCTGGCGATCGCGACCGGCGGCGGCGACTGCCCCGGCCTCAACGCGGTGATCCGCGCCGTCGTCCTGCGGGCCCACGCCGCCGGCATCGAGGTGCTCGGCGTCGAGGACGGCCTCAACGGCCTGCTCGAAGGGACAGGTGCCACCGTGCGCGCGCTGACCCCGATCGAGGTCGCGCCGATCCTCGGCCGCGGCGGCACCATCCTCGGCACCACCAACCGCTGCAGCCCGTTCGCCTGGCGCGACCCGGGCGGCCTCCCGCGCGACCGCGGCGACGAGCTGCTGGCGCGGGCCCAGGCCCTCGGCATCGACCTGCTCATCAACGTCGGCGGCGACGGCTCGCAGGCGATCTCGCTCGAGCTGGCGCGCCGCGGCATGGCGGTGATCGGCGTGCCGAAGACGATCGACAACGACCTCGACGCCACCGTCGAGACCTTCGGCTTCGGCACCGCCGTGCAGGTGGTGACCGACGCCCTCGACCGCCTGCGCACCACCGCCGAGTCGCACGACCGCACCATGATCCTCGAGGTCATGGGCCGCCACGCCGGGTGGATCGCCCTGCACAGCGGGATCGCCGGCGGCGCGGACGTCGTCCTCATCCCCGAGCTCCCGTACGCCCCGGCTCACGTCGCCCGCGACCTCCAGCGCACCCTCGCCAGCGGCCGTCACTTCGCCCTCGTCGTCGTCGCCGAGGGCTGCGCCTGCGTCGGCGGCGAGGTCACCCAGCGGCCGGTCGCCTCCGGCCGCCTCGGCCCGTCGACGATCCTCGGCGGCGCCGGCCAGCGCGTGGCCGAGGAGATCGCCGCCATCGTCCCCGAGCTCGAGCTCCGCGTCACCGCGCTGGGTCACATCCAGCGCGGCGGCACGCCCACCGCCTACGACCGCCTGCTCGCCAGCCGCCTCGGCGTCGAGGCCGTGGAGGCCGCCTTGCGCGGCGAGCGGTGCGTCCTCGTCTCGTCACAGCCGCCCGACATCAAGACCGTGCCGCTCGAGCTCGCCGTCAAGAAGATGCGGGCCGTCGACCCACACGGCCAGCTCGTCGCCCACGCCCGCGGCCTTGGCATCAGCTTCGGCGACGCCTGAGCGCCCGCTCGGCCGCGCGCGATCTTGGTTGCGGCCCGACGCAAGCCGCGCCATCCTCCCGCCTCCCATGGACGGAATCAGTCAGGCGATCCTCGAGCACGCGGACGGTGCCGGTACCCGCGGCGTGGCGATGGGTCAGCTGGTCGACGCGCTGGTCGGCCGCGGTTACACGCCCGAGGCCGTCGAGCAGGCGATCTGGGCCCTGCTCGGCGCCCGTCGCCTGACGCCGAGCGGCTTCCTCTGCCGCCAGCTGCGCCGCCGCGACCCCTTCGGCGAGATCGTGCAGACCCGCTGCTACGAGCTGCTGCTGGCCCCGTGGTCGAGCGAGCTCGACCACCAGCTCGACCTCGACCTCGCCACCGACGAGGCCGAGGTCGACGACGAAGACGACCCCGAGCGATGACGATCGGTGCCTGCGAGCGCTTCGTCGCCGACCCCGGCCGGCGCGTCGACGAAGCTGTCCTCGAGGACATGCGCCGTGACAGCGTCGCCCGCTGGTCCGCGACCTGGGGCGACCGTCACCGCGTCGCCGCCCGCCCCGGCGAGCCCGGCCTCTACCTCGCGCTCGCGCCGATGGACGGCATCACCGACGCGGTCTACCGCCGCCTGCTCACCGACCAGTTCGGCGGCCAGAGCGGCATCAGCCTGTGCGTCTCCGAGTTCGTGCGGGTCACCCGCGATCCGGTGCCCGCGGCGGTGCTGCTGCGCGACGTCCCCGAGCTCGCGCACGGCGGCCACACCCGCGCCGGCGTCCCCGTGTACGTGCAACTCCTCGGCGGCGACCCCGAGCCGCTGGCCGAGACGGCCCGCCGCGCCGCCGAGCTCGGGGCCCCCGGCATCGACCTCAACTTCGGCTGCCCGGCCAAGACCGTCAACAACCACGACGGCGGCGCCAGCCTGCTGCGCGCGCCGCAGCGGATCCACGCGATCGTCGGCCGCGTCCGCGACCGCGTCCCCGAGCACATCCCCGTCACCGCCAAGGTCCGAGTCGGCTGGGACTCGAGCGACGGCCTCGAGGAGATCGCAGTCGCCGCGGCCAGCGGGGGCGCCGCCTGGCTCACCGTCCACGCCCGCACCCGCACCCAGCTCTACCAGCCGCCCGTCCGCTGGCCCGACCTCGCCCGCGCCCGCGCGGCCGTCCCGATCCCCGTGGTCGCCAACGGCGACCTGCGTGTCCCCTCGGACCTGTCCCATTGTGCAGCCCAGAGCTGCTGCCACGCCTTCATGATCGGCCGGGCGGCGATGGCCCGCCCCGACCTGTTCGCCATCATCCGCGGCGCGCGCCAGGACGTCCCGTTCCCGCTCGCCGAGCTGGCCGACATCGTGCGCGACTACCACGCCGCCATGCGCGACGACGGGCTGGAGCCTGGCCGCGCGGTCGCCCGCGTCAAGCAATGGCTGCGCCTGGCCGCCCAGCTCGACCCCCGCGTCGAACCCCACTTCCACGCGACCAAGACCGCCGTCGCCTGGCCGCCCATCGCAGCTCACCTCGCCGGCATGGCCGACGCATAGCTATCTATAAAAAATAAAAAACCCCGCGCAGGCCGTGTGTCGAGTCCTGCCTGCGCGGGGGTGCTGCGTCTGCTTGTCGAACGAACGGAAGTTATTACCGGGCGGCGCCGCACGCAGGCGACGTCGCGCAGGAGAGCGCTGTCACCAGCCCCGGAAGAAGCCGAGGCCCAGAGTGACGAGGGCGGCGAACAGGAACACCAGGAACAGCATGCGCGCCATTCCGGACGCGGTGGTCGCCGTGACCTTCGGGGTCGTGCTCGTGTATCCCGAGAACCCCAGCGCTCCTGCGAGGAGCGCGAGCGTCAAGAAGCTGACCGTCCAGATGAGCATCTCCCTCGCCTCGCGTCTTCGCACTTTTCATGAAACGGTCCGCCGTACCTGTCAAGCGCGCTGCCGAACTCGAGCAACCCACGTCGCAGCCGGCGCGCCGCGCGAAGCCCCCTGACGCCTTCTTGATGTTCGAAGCGCCATGCCCGATCGAACCTGGCCCGGCGATCCATCGCGCTCGTCCATGCACGCGAGCGCCTCTCTCGTATCGACGATCGACGGAGCATCCGACGTGGCTCGACGGATCGCCGGATACACACACCCGGGTCGTCCGCGAAGCGCCGAGGTCGTGCGTCGGGGAGCTCGTCGGCGCGGTCACCCGCGACGTGGACGGCGTCGCCGCGTTCGTAACCGTCACGGAGCCGAAGCGCAGTCGCCCCGCAGCACCAGGTCCTCGCCGCTCGTCTCGAGCTTCGTCCCCTGCGCCTCGCTGAGCGTCAGCATGCGCGCGCGGACCGTCTTGCCCATCCCCTTGATGGCAGGCACCGGATGCTTGCTCGGCGTCCGTTTAATATAGGAGGGATGAAACGTCAGCGCCTCGAGGCACGACTTCCCCGTGAAGCGGGCCCGCAGCACGCCGGTCAATCGCGGGACCTCGTGGGTGTTCTCGAACAAGAAGTTCCCCAGCGAGTACGCGATCGCCTTCTTGCCGTATTGCTCGATCGCCTGCAGCACGTGCGGATGGTGCCCCACCACCAGGTCGGCCCCGCGGTCGAGCAGCGCCCGCGCCTGCCGCTGTTGATGGGCCCCGGGCGCGTCGGCGTACTCCTCGCCCCAGTGGACGAACACGATGAGGAGGTCATGCGTCGCCCTGGCCCCGTCGATCAGCGGCCCGAGCGTGCTCTCAAGATCGTTCGTCGACAGGAACGGCAGCTCCGGCGTGTTCGGGAACTGCGGCGCGTTGCGGCGCGACGTCACCGCGAGGAGGCCGACCTTCCACCCGCGGCGCTCGAGCGTCTCGACGCGGAACACCGGCGGCTCGCTGCGCGACGCCCCGAGCGGCACGATCCCCAGCTCCTCCAGGATCTTCGGCGACTGCAGCAGCCCCTCGGCCCGTTGATCGAACGAGTGATTGTTGGCCAGGCTGAGCGCCGCGAACCCGCCGTCGACCAGGTGCTGGGCCATCGCCTTCGACGCCCCGAACGCGAACTTGGCCCCGATCGGGCTCTTCGCCGGCAGCTCGTACACCAGCGGCGTCTCGAGGTTGCCGATCAGCAGGTCGCTGCGCATAGTCTCCAGAATCTCGTCGAAGGGCCGCTCGCCCTCGCCGACGATCGGGTCGAAGCCCGACGTCGCCCGGTAGCGGCCGAAGATGATGTCGCCGACGAAGGTCAGCTCGATCGGCTCGCGCGCCGGCGCGGCCGCCGGCTCGACCCGGGCCTCCTCGGGCTTCACTTCTTTGCTGTCCTCGGGGACAGGTTCACTGGCCCGCGGCGGCGCCGGCTCGCTCCTGTCCTCCGGGACAGGCGCCGGCGCCACCGACGGCGAGGTCGGCTGAGCCACCGTCGCGCTGTCGCGCCCCGCCCCCGAGCACCCCGGGAGGCCGACGACGGAGCCGAGAGCAGCGAGAGCGACGACGACGCGGACCAGACCGGGCACGGCGGGCGGAGTTACGCCCAAACCTCCGGCCGACGCAAGAGTTCGGCGCTCGCGCTGTCCTCGCCGCCAGCCGCTCCGCGGGGCCGTCCCCAATCGCGCTCTGGACACATCCGTGAAGCGCCTCGATCCGCGACCCCGAGCGCTCGAATCTGGGCGAGGCGTGTCCCGGTGACGGCCACGTTCGCGCTCGCCTGCACCGACCGCGACCCGCCGGATCTCCTCGTCCCGCGACTGGTGCCGCTTCGACGTCGCCGTGGCCTGCAAGATCCTGCTGAACCGCCGACCCGATTCGTTCCCCTGAACATCTTGCTCTCGTCGTGCCTGCTCATCGTCGGCGCTGATTGATTCCCGTGGCATCCATCCCCGGCCGACCCCCGCCGGCGCCGCCCTCCCGCAGTTCGACCCTCGGCAGAGAACTGTCCCGAAGGACAGAAGCGTATGGCCGTGATTCGCAGCGGCGCCGGGCCACGAGGACCTCGGCGGCGGCGCTCTCCACTGACATGTCTCATCGGACATCTCACCGAGTCCGAGACCCCTCACCCGAAGCCGCCCCGCCGCGACATTGCAACATCCGCACACGCCACACGTGAGGCGATCCTGCTCGCCTTCGTGAAGCCCGGCCGCGCCTCGCCGACCCGCGGACCATCTTCCACCGCGACCCAATCACTCTCCGAGCTCGTCCCACGCACCAGCTCGATGCCTTCCGACGTCGCCCACCCCCGCACCGCCCGTGTCCTCGCGAACACATCTCCGCGCCGATCGCGGCCGACGCCTCGCCTCTGCCGCCTCCCGGGCGGCTCCCCCTCGCCCGCTTCGTTCGCTACACTGCGCCCCGTGCCTCTCGACGCGACACGTCGCCGCGCGGCGATCTTGCTCGGCCTCGTCGGCCTCGTCGCTGCCGTCGAGTGGATCGCCGCTGCCCGCGCCTATCGCTCGCTCCTCGCCCCGGCCGACTGGGACGCCGCCGCCGCCGCCCTCGCCGCCCTCCCGCCCGACGAGCCGGTCGTCCTCGCCGACGACTGGCTCGGCCCCGTCGCGCGCCGGCACCTCCCCGCCCTGCAGCGCTCGCTCGGCCGCCCCGACCTCCACGGCGCCCCGCGCTTCCACGTCCTCGCGCTCGGCGAGCCGCTCACGCCCGACCTCCGCGCCGACCTCGACGAGCTCGTCCCCGAGCCGCTCGGCGTCGACGACCTCGGCCCGCTCGCCCTCCACCACTTCGCAGCGCCTTCGGGACATGTCCTGTGGGACATCCTCGATCCGCCCGCCCTCCTCACCCCCGACGGGGCCGGCGCCTGCCGCAAGGTCCAGCGGGCCTGGGTCTGCAAGCAGGGCCGCGCCACCGTCCGCCACGCCGAGATCGCCTACCGCCCGCGCCGCTGCCTCGCCGTCGACATGAACGACGGCGCCGCCTTCGAGCTGCGCGGCCGCGTCGAGCTCGGCGCGCGCCTGCGCGGCCACCTCGGCTTCTCCGACTTCAACGGCCGCCTGCGCAACGACGCCCCCGCCGTCCTCGAGCTCGAGCTCGACGGCGTCCCGCGGGCGCGCTGGCTCATCAGCGACAGCCAGGGCTGGGCCGCCTTCGAGCTCGCCACCACCCCCGGCCCGGCCGAGCTCACCGTCCGCGTCACCACCTTGCTCGCCGGCACCTTCACCCCCGGCGGCTACGACCCCGACACGCGCCGCGTCCCCTGCCTCGACCTGCGCGCCCTGACGGAGCCCGCGTGACCCGCCGCCTCCTCGCCGCCTTCGCGCCCCTCGGGTGCCTCGCGCCTGCTCCTCGTGCCCACCTCGTCCGCAAGGAGCCCGCGTGACCCGCCGCCTCCTCGCCGCCTTCGCGCCCCTCGGGCGCCTCGCGCCTCAGCAAGGAGCCCGCGTGACCCGCCGCCTCCTCGCCGCCTTCGCGCCCCTCGGGCGCCTCGCGCCTCAGCAAGGAGCCCGCGTGACCCGCCGCCTCCTCGCCGCCTTCGCGCCCCTCGGGCGCCTCGCGCCTGCTCCTCGCGCCCCCCTCGTCCGCAAGGAGCCCGCGTGACCCGCCGCCTCCTCGCCCTCCTCGCCGTCGCGCTCGGCCTCGCGGTCGTCCTCCTGCTCGCCCGCGGCCACCGCGACGTCGGCTACGTCCGCGACGAGGGCATCTACTTCCACGCCAGCCGCGCCTACGCCGACTGGGCCGCGCGCGGCCTGCAGTCGCCCGCCGTCCTGTTCGACCGCGCCGCCCGCGACCGCGCCTTCGCCGTCAACCACGAGCACCCCGCGCTGATGAAGCTCGCCGGCGGCCTGTCCGCGCGCCTGTTCTCCGCGCCAGGTCCCGAGGGACAGGCGCCCGAGACCCGCGCCCATCCCGGCCTGCTCCCGCTCATGCCCGAGGGCGCCGCCATGCGCCTGCCCGCCCAGCTGCTCGCCGGCCTCGGCGTCGCCCTCCTGTTCCTCGCCGGCGCCGGCCTCGCCCGCACCAGGAGACCTGTCCTTGGGGACATATCATCCGCGAACCCGGCCTCCCGAGCGGACCTGTCCTCCGGAGCATCCAAGCCCGCCTCGGCCGCCGGTGTACCGGCCCCCGCCTCCGGTCCGTCCGCGCCTCCTGCCGACCTGTCCTCCGAGACATCCAAGGCAGCCTCGGTCGCTCCCGATTCGCCCCCCCTCGCCAGCCCTTCGACCGACGACCTCGCCACCGCGCTCCCACTCCCCGCGAACCTGTCCCTCGGGGCACCGCAACTCCCATCGCAAGACCCCGCCGTCTCGCTCTCCCCGCTGATCCCCGCCGTCCTCGCCGCCCTGTGGTTCATCGGCCTGCCGCACGTATGGGTCCACGCCGGCCTGCACTGCTTCGACGTCCCGGTCGCGGTCCTCACCCTCGCCGTCGTCCTGTGCTACCGCCGGGCCCTCGCCTCGTGGCGCTGGTCGCTGCTGCTCGGCCCGCTCCTGGGCGTGGCGATCTCCGTCAAGCACAACGCCCTCTTCATCCCCGTCCTGCTCGGCGTGCACTACCTCGCCTGCCTCGCGCTGGCCGGTCGCCGCCCCAGCCGCGGCCAGCTCTTGCCGCTGCCGTTCCTCAGCATGGCCGTGCTCGCGCCGCCGACCGTCCTCGCCCTGTGGCCGTGGCTGTGGAGCGACCCGCTCGTGCGCCTCGGCGAGTACGTCGAGTTCCACCGCCTCCACGCCTACTACAACACCGAATACCTCCACATCAATTACAACCAGCCGCCGCTGCCGTGGAGCTACCCGTTCGTCCTCACCTGGGCGACCGTCCCGACCGCCCTGCTGCTGCTCGCCGCGATCGGCCTCGTCCTCGCTGTCCGCAAGGACCTGTCCTCCCGGCCATCTGCCGATCTGCCTCCCGTCCGCTTCACCGCCCCCTTGCGCGGCCATCCGGCCCGGGACGGCCTGCTGTGGGCGCTGTTCGGCCTGTTCCCGCTGGTCCTCATCAGCCTGCCGACGATCCCGATCTTCGGCGGCACCAAGCACTGGCTGACCGCCTACCCCTTCCTCGCCCTGGCCGCGGCCTCCGCCTACGTCACTCTCTGGCGCGCTCTGGCCCCGACCGGCCGCGCCCGCCACCTGCCCGCCGCCCTCCTGCCGCTGCTGCTCGTGCCCGCGCTGTGGAGCACGATCCACGGCCACCCCTACAACCTCTCGCAGTACGCCCCACTCGCCGGCGGCGCCCGCGGTGCCGCCGACCTGGGCCTGCTCCGCGGCTTCTGGGGCAGCGCCGTCCTGCCCCTGCTGGACGACATGTCCCAGCGGCCAGGTCCTCTCTACCTCCACGACCTCCACGAGCTCGCCCGCCTGCAGTACGAACGCGAGGGCCGCTGGCCCCCCGGCCTGGCCGCCGCCCCGCTGTCCCGCGCCCGCGCCGGCCTGCTGTTCCACGAGCGCCACATGCTCTCCAACGAGGTCGACCTCTGGAACCATTTTAATAATAGCACCCCGGTCGACGTCCTCACCCTCGACGACGTCCCGCTGACCAGCCTCTACGCCGGCAGCAAGTGACCTGCTCCTTCAGACATCTCTACATACGACGGACCGACTCGCTCTTGCGCCCGGCAAGCGTGCTACGCCGCGTCCGCGAGCTCGCCCCTGTCTTCTGGCAAGGGACTCCGAGACAGGAGGATACTCAGCAGCGCCTCGCCACCGACGTCTCCCGCAGCCTGTCGCTCGGAAAGCACGCGCGCGAGGTGCAACCGATCGGCAGCTCAGCCAGGAAGGCGGCTCGAAGGACCGCGATGGTGCGAGTGAGCCACCGCGTCAGAGCGGGAGCTGGGCGCCGTCGCGGGTGACCAGGCTCTGTCTCGAAACGCGGCTCAGACCCCGCGCCTCTCACTCGCCCTTGCGCACGTACTCGTGCTGCACGCCGGTCCACGGCGTCACCATCCCCGCGGCCGACATGTAGCCCGTCATCGGCAGCACCCGCTCGTCGCCCGCCAGCTGGCGCCCGGCCGCGTAGCGCCGCCGCAGCGCCCCGCGCAGCCACGCCGGAGGGTCGCCGTCGACCCAGATCGCCGCGAACTCTCCGCGGCTCACCGCCGCCGCCAGCGTCGCCTCGACCTCCTTCTGCCTGTCCTTCGGGACATCGTGGATCCCCATCGACCCCACGTGCCCCGGCCCGCCGGCGAGCACGCTCCACCACGGCCGGTGCAGCGCCAGGATCGGCCGCGGTTCGCCCTCGAGCTCGGCCCGCAGCGCCGCCGCCCGGGCCCGCAGCGCCGCCGGCGGGATCGTCCGCCACAGATCTTGCCGCACGTAGCTGTCCTTCAGGCCAGCCAACCCGCGGTCCTGGATCGGCTGATACGTCGGCTCGATCACCAGCGCGAACACCAGCTGCGCCGCCACCAGCCCCAGCGCGACCGCCTCGCCGCGCCCGACCGGCAGCATCACCGCCAGCCACGCCGACGCGAAGCACACCCCCGGCATGAACGCGTTCGGCTCGGCCCACTGCGTCGAGTAGCCCAGCGCCGACACCAGCAGCCCCGCCGCCGCCATCACCCCCCAGTACGCCGGCCCGCGCCACCTTCCCGCAGCGACATGTTCTCTCCAACATGCCCGATCGGCCACGATCTTCCCGCCGACGAGCCCCGCCAGCACCAACAAGAACGGCGCCGCGTGTAAAAACATCCCCCAGGTCTTGCGCCAGAACCGCACCGCGTTGAACGCGTGCGATTGATGCAACTTATAAATGTATGTCCATAGCCGCCCCTCGGTCAGCCATTGGCCGAGCAGCACCCCGCCGCCGTCGATCGCCGCGATCGTGGCCGCGTAGATCCACACCAGCCGCGGCGCGACGATGAGCCCGCCGACTCCGCTCGCCAGCACGAACACCGCCGCGGTCTGCTTGGCCCAGAACGACGCGGCCACCAGCGTCCCCGCCGCGATCACCCGGCGCACGCGCCCCCCGCTCTCGCGCAGCAGGATCAGCCCCCACAGCAGCAGTGCGAGAAAAAAACTGTCGGCGCGGGCCACGTCGTACCAGCGGAACGTGAACACGTACCCCGATAAAAACAGCCCCACCGCCGCGGCCGCGTGCGCGCGCGGCTTGCCCTCGAATCGCACCAGTCGCCACAGCCCCGCGGCCACCGCCCCCACCGCCGCGATGCTCACCGCGCGCCCGAGCACGTAGCCGAGCGGCAGCACCCAGCCGAGGACCGCCAGCACCGCCGGATACAGCGGCGTGTACAGGAACGGCACGAACTCCGCCGACGGCTCGGGGTAGATGCTCTGCCCCTGCTGCAACCGCAAGGCAGTGTGCAGGCTCCCGCCCTCCATCCATTCGAGCTCGAGCGGGAAGCCGATCCGGCTCGCGAATACCACCACCATCACGACCGCCCACGCGATCGCCAGCGCGACCACCAGCCCCCGCAAGCGCCCCACCCACACGCTCACTGCCCCGCCTCGTCGACGAAGGGACCGACCGCGCGGCCGCGCCGGCGCAGACAGCAGTAATAACCGACCTCGAGCATTCCGCCCGGCTCGTGCGGATCGCTCACCGTCCCGGGCTCGGCGCACGCCCACACCATGTCGCGCCCGAAGCCGCGGTTCTGCGCCGCGGCCGGCGGCGGCCGCTTCGGCCCCACGTGCCCCACGTGACAGAAGAGGTCCGGGTCGCGCGCGACGATCACCGACTGCGGCGCCATCAGCTGGTGCCCGGGCCGCGCCTTCACCTGCGGCCGCACCTCGACCTCCCGCGGCCAGCGATCGACCAGCCCGTACACGTCGACCGCCCGCAGCCGCGACGCGTACGGCAACGCCCCCGCCGCCCCGACAGTGATCACAATGTCCTCCGGGACATGCTCTTTCAGCCATGTACCGGCGGCCACCCGCTCGCGCGCGAACCGGTCCATCGCGGTCACGCCCTCCCAGCGGCCGTCGAGCCACCCGGTCGGCGTCGCCCGGTCCGCCGCCACGCGCTCGCGCGCAAGCACCCCGAGGACCGCCGCCAGCAGCACTCCGACGATCGTCGCCACCACCGGCCCGCGCCGCCCCGGCAGCCGCTCGCCCGCCTCGATCAGCAGCCACCCCACCAGCCCCGCCGTCAGCGCGGTCGCCACCACCAGGAAGCGCCCGTAGGCCGTGAAGTCGCCGCCGACCGACCACGCGTAGGCGAGCACCGCCGCGATCGGCAGCACCAGCGCAGCGTGCCGGGCGCGCAGCAGCAGGGCCAGCGGCGCCAGCCACACCAGCCGCAGCGCGCTCGCCCACGCCCCCACGTACGCCACCCCGAACGTGTCGCGCAGCAGCCGGCCGTGCTGCTTGATCGCCCACGTGTTCGGCAGCCACTCCCCGTAGTACGACCACCGCCACAGCAGGTGCCCGAGCAGCGGCCCGCCCGCGAGCGCCCCCGCGAGCGCCGCCTCGCGCGCCGAGGGCAACCGCTCTCGCCTGCCCCCGAGGACATGCCCGATCGACCATGTCGCAAAAAACACCCCGATCGGCAGCACCGCGTCGGGCCGGGTCAGCCCCGCCAGCGCGGTCAGCAGCCCGGCCGCCCGCCACCGCCCGCTCGCAGTCGCCGCCATCGCCGCGATCGTCAGGGCCGCCGCCCACGCCGTCTCGAGCCCGCCGTGGGCCCACACCACGTACTCCGGCGCCGCCGCCAGCAAGAACCCCGGGATCAGGTCGGCCGCCGTCCACGCGCTCGCGCCTCGCAGCGCCCGCACCAGCACGACCGTCACCGCCGCCCCCGCCAGCGCCCCGAGCTGCGTCAGCCACGGCGCCAGGACCTCGGGCAGCGCCCCGAGACATGTCCCGAAGGCCAGCACGATCACCCACAGGAAATTCGTATAACCCTCGACGCGCTCGCCGAGGTTGTACTCGAGCGCCCCGTGCTCCGCGAGGTTCCACGCGTAGCGGAACGAGATGTACGCGTCGTCGCAGACGAACTGCCACGCCCGCGCGTGCAGCAGCAGCGCCGCCGCGGCCGCGACCGCCAGCGCGACCGCGGCGATCTTCTGCCCGCGCCCGGCCGGCATCACAGCGACCGACGCAGCGCCTCGGGGTCTTGCGCCGCGCTCATCGCCGCCTCGAGCGACACCTTGCGCGAGCGGACCAGCGCCGCCAGCGACTGCTCGAGCGACACCATCCCGTCGGCGCGGCCGGTCTGGATCGCCGTGGCGATCTGGTGCCCGCGGCCCTCGCGGATCTGGGCCGCCACTGCCGCGGTCACCAGCATCTTCTCAAAGGCCACCGCGCGCTCGTTCCGCGACACCGGCACCAGCACCTGGGTCACGATCGCCTTGAGCGTGCCGGCCAGCTGCAGCCGCACCTGCGCCTGCTGGTGGCCGGAGAACCCGTCGATGATGCGGTCGACCGCCATCGCCGCCCCGGCCGCGTGCAGCGTCGACAGCACCAGGTGGCCCGTCTCCGCGGCCGTCAGCGCCGCCGAGATCGTCTCCGGGTCGCGCATCTCGCCGAGCAGGATGATGTCGGGCGCCTCGCGCAGCGACGCGCGCAGCCCCTCGGCGAAGCTGGCCACGTCGCGCCCGACCTCGCGCTGGTGGATCAGCGACTTCTTGCTCGTGAACACGTGCTCGATCGGGTCCTCGAGCGTCACCACGTGCTTCGCCGCGGTGCGGTTGACGTGCTCGACCAGCGCCGCCAGCGTCGTCGACTTGCCCGAGCCCGTCGGCCCCGTGAACAGCACCAGCCCCGCCGGGTAGCCGACCAGCGCGGTGAAGTCGTCGGGCAGGCCCAGCTCGGACAGCGTCGGCGCCTTGTCGCGCACCGGCCGGAGCGCCGCCGACAGCCCGCGCTGCTGGCGGAACAGGTTGGCGCGGAAGCGCAGCCCGCCGAGGTCGAGCGCGGTGTCGACGCTGCCCGCCGAGCGCAGCCGCGCCCGCTGCTCCGGCGCCAGCACCTTGCTGAACAGCGCCAGGATCGCCGCCTCCGAGGCCGGCACGCCGAGCTCGCGCAGGTCGCCGGCGGTGCGCACCCGCGGCGCCAGCCCGGCCGAGAAGATCACGTCGGCCGCCCCCTCCCAGTGGGCCCGCTGCAGCACCCCGCGCAGCTCGTCGGCCGCCCGCTGCGCCTCCTCGTCGGGCTCTTCGGACATGTCCTCCACGACAGGTTCGGGCGCGACCGGCGTCGGCGCGGCGACCGGCGGCGCCACCCGCCCCGGGACCGGCGGCCGCACCGGAGGCGGCGGCGTGGCCGCGCGCACCGGCGGCAGGTCGGGCACCGGGTGGCTGTCCTGATGGACAGGTTTCGCAGCACCTGTCCCTGCGGCCACCCTCGCCTTGGCCAGGCTGAGGTGGTAGCGGCCGCCGTCGATCTTGAGCTCGCCGGAGAAGCGCTGGCCCTCGAACGTGTGCTCGACCTTGACCGACTTGCGGGCGTCGAGCTCCTGGCGCTGCTCCGGGGTGACGAGGTCCTCGAAGAACATCGCCACCATCTCGTGGCTGACCTTCGGCATGGACAGCGGCACGTCGGCGCCGGCGCGTTTGAGCGAGGGGACGCGTTCGGAGGCGAGGACCAGGCCGTCGGCCTTCTGGGCGTCGAGGATCTTGAGCAGCGAGTCGATCGCGGCCATGGCGCCGGGTATAGCGCGAGGTCCGGGCACCTCGCCAGTGCCCCTCGTCCGATGCGCGCGCAGCCCGGCCGTGGCATCGTCGGGGCGCGTGCACGTGTTTTATTCCGACCAATTCGTGCTGCCGCTCCCGCCCGGCCACCGCTTCCCGATGGCCAAGTACGCCGCTCTGCGCGCGCGCGTGGCCGCCAGCGGCCTGGTGGACCCGGCCGACATGCACGTGCCCGAGCGGGCGACCCGGGAGCAGCTCGCGCTGGCGCACGACCCCGGCTACGTCGATCGCGTCTGCCGCGGCGAGCTCAGCGCCCGCGAGCAGCGCGAGATCGGCTTCCCCTGGTCGGAGCCGATGGTCGAGCGCTCGCTGCGGTCGACCGGCGCCACCATCGGCGCCTGCCGGGCCGCGCTGATCCACCGCAGCTTCGCCGTCAACCTCGCCGGCGGCACCCACCACGCCTTCCGCGACCGCGGCGACGGCTACTGCGTCTTCAACGACAGCGCCGTCGCGGCCCGCGTCATGCAGGCCGAGCGCCGCGCCGCCCGCGTCCTCGTCGTCGACTGCGACGTCCACCAGGGCGACGGCACCGCCAGCATCCTCGCCGGCGACGACACGATCTTCACCTTCTCGATCCACGGCGCCAAGAACTACCCCTTTAAAAAGCAGCACAGCGACCTCGACATCGAGCTCGCCGACCGCACCGGCGACGAGGACTACCTCGCCGCCCTCGACCGCGGCCTCGCCGAGTCCCTCGGCCGCGCGACCCCCGACCTCGCCATCTACCTCGCCGGCGCCGACCCCTACGAGGGCGACCGCCTCGGCCGCCTCGCCCTCACGAAGGACGGCCTGGCGCAGCGCGACCGCCTGGTCTTGGGGACATTGCGAGAAGCACAGGTCCCGACGGCCATCTCGATGGCGGGCGGCTACGCGAAGGAGCTCGAGGACGTGGTCGAGATCCACTTCACGACGGTGAAGACCGCCGCCGAGCTCGCGCCGTAGCGCAAGAGGACCACGATGCTCGTCAAGCTGATCACCCTTCAATCCCCCGACCGCGACGAACCACTGGAGACCCTCACCCTGGGGCGAAGCTATGAGGTCCTCGCTTGGACAGGCGATTGGTACTGCCTGTTAGACGATGACGACGAGCCCTACCTGTATGTCGCCGGTTGCTTTGAGGTGATCGATCCCTCGGAGCCCGATTTCTGGGTCGAGGAGTGGTTCTACGGCGAGAGGTACGCTTCGCCGCCGGAGTGGGCGAAGCGCGGGTTCTGGGAGCACTTCGACGATGACGATCCCGCCGCCGGTCGGGCGTTTTGGACCACTCTCCGGCGCAGGTACCCCTGGACCTGGCAAGAGCGCGGCTTCTGGACCTGGCAAGACCGCGGCTTCGACGAATGACGGGAGGTCGAGAGACATCCGCGAGACCGCCGCCGAGCTCGCGCCTTGGCGCAAGAGGATCACGATGCTCGTCAAGCTGATCACCCTTCAATCCCCCGACCGCGACGAACCACTGCAAACCCTCACCCTGTGGCGAAGCTATGAGGTCCTCGCGCTCGAGGGCGACTGGTACCGCCTGTTGAACGATGAAGACGGGCCCTACCTGTACGTCCCGAGCTGCTTCGAGGTGATCGATCCCTCGGAGCCCGATTTCTGGGTCGAGCAGTGGTTCGAAGACGAGCGGTACGCCTCGCCACCGGAGTGGGCAGAAAGCGGGTTCTGGGAGGACTTCTTCGAGGACGATCCTGCCGCCCTTCAGGCGTTTTGGAGCACCCTCCGGCGCAGGTATCCGCGGACCTGGCAAGAGCGCGGTCTCGACGAATGACGGGACGTCGAGAGAGCGCCCTCATCCTCTCGTATCACGACACCACACGACGCACTCGGACCCCGAGCTCCTGCAAGCGCCGCAACACCTGCCCCGGCTCGAGCAGGCTCTCCGGGTGATACAGCCCCGGCGCCGGCGCCGGCTCCCCCGTGAGCCCGAGCAACCGCTCCGTTGCGAGCGCCGCCCCGTGCGCGCTGAGGCGGGCGTACACGTCGTCGTCGACCAGCTCGACGCGCACCTGCTTCCGCTCGCCGTCGTGGCCCTCGCCGGCGATCTCCACGATCAGCTCCGTCGACGGCCCCTGCCCGGTGCTCTCGCGCGCCGCGAAGTCGACGCGCAGCGACTTCGCGTCGGTCGCGGCCGCCAGGCTGACGACGTCCAGCAGCGGCAGCGCCTGGCCCTGACGCTTCACTCCCGTGACGTCGACGATCTCCCGCACGGCGTCCTGCCCTTCGACCCATCGCCACAGCCCGTCATGGCGGATCAGCGCGCTCGGGAACTGCTGCACCAATCGCTCGAAGTCGGCCTGCGACGCCGGCCCGCCCTGATCGTCGGGATCGACGACCCCCGCCAGCGCGATCGACTCCACCCTTTTTAAAAATTCTCTGGCGAAGTGCAGCGCAGCGAGCGTGCCGATCCCGCCGAACACGTGCCCGAGCATGAGGATCGGGGCGCGCTC
This sequence comes from Nannocystis punicea, assembly GCF_026965555.1. Taxonomy (GTDB): domain Bacteria; phylum Myxococcota_A; class Polyangia; order Nannocystales; family Nannocystaceae; genus Nannocystis; species Nannocystis punicea. Next base: position 11,888,951 of record NZ_CP114040.1, read on the forward strand.
CGGCCCCTGGACGTAATGCGCGAGCTCCGGCCCGATCTCGAACGCGAAGCTCGCGAACGACAGATACGCCAGCCCCCGCCCCTGCGCATATTTCAAAGAGTTCAGCCACGGGTCCTTGAGCAGCGTGACCACTGCGCTGAACGCCGCGACGGGCTCCAATCCGAGGTCTTCGCGCGAGAGGTCGACCACGATCGCGGTCGTCGGCCCGCCGACCTCCGCGGCGACCGCGGCCGCCTTCGCCCCATCGCGCCCCGCGAGCACGAGCGGCAGTTCGGGCTGCAGGCGGCGCAGCGTCCTGGCCACGCGGCTACCGACCACGCCGGAGCCGCCGAGCAACAAAACCGGATTCTTCATGGATGCAGACATACGAATGAACTCCCTTCATGAAAGCGACGCGACCGACTCACGCGCGACGAATGCTGGTACCGAACTCCTCGAGCCGGCGGAGCAGGTACTGGGGCTCGATGACGACGTGCGGCAGGTACAGCCCCGGCGGCACCGGCGGCCCGCCCGCCAGGCCCAGGAGGCGCTCGACGGCGACGGCCACCCCGACCGCAGTGATGGGCGCCTGCCCCTGCGGGTGCACCAGCTCGTGGCGCGAATGGCCCTTCGTGCCGTCGCTCCGCGTGCCGGTGATCTCGAGGATGATCTCGGTGGAGAACGGCTCGCCGCGCCGCCGGCTGGACGACTCGCCGAGCGCGAAGACGCTGCGGATCGATCTCGCACCGGTGGCGGTCGCGAGGCCCAGGACGTCGAGCAGCGAATAGCCCTGGCCCGTCAGCTCGCGCCCGTCGACGGCCTTGAAAACGCGCGAGGCCGCCTCCCCGAGGACCCAGGACCACTTGCCGTCGACCCGCTGCAAGGCGGCGGGCGCGGCCTTCGTCTGCCGCTCCAGGTCGGCGTAGGCGGCCGGCCCGCCGACGTCCTGCTCGTCGAGGACCGCCGCGAGCTCGATCGACTCCACGCTGCGGAACTCGCGGGCGAACTGCAGCGCCGCGAGGGTGGCCGCGCCCGCCAGCCAGGTGCCGTCGAGGAGGATCGGCGCGCTCTTCGGCCGGTGCACGAACAGCCCGACCGCCGGCCCCAGCTCGAACACCGCCGTCGAGATCTCGAGGTACGGCACGCCCCGCGCCTGCGCGAACGCCAGCGAGTTCAGCGTGTCGTCCTTCACGAACATCACCACCGCGCTGTAGCGCCGGTCGGCCTGCTGCCCGAGATCCGGGCGCTCGAGGTCGACGACGACCGCGTCGGCGTAACCGATCTCCTCGGCCACCGCCCGCGCCCTCGCCAGGTCGCGCCCGCCGATCGTGATCGGCAGGTCCGCGTGAAGCCGACGCAGCGTGCGCGCGGCGAGCGAGCCGACGACGCCGGAGCCGCCGACGATGAGAACAGATGCTCGTGTACCACTCGTAGTCATGACAAAGACCTCCTCTCGCACGGCGGCCAGGACCGCCGTGATTGCCCTCGGCGCCCAGCTGGCGCCGCAACTTACTTTTGGTAAGTTACGGATGGTAATATGACCGGGGGGTGCTACTGTCAAGGCGACCGCGCAGAAAAACCCGCGCGGCCCAGCACGCGCCCGAGCCATGACTGCGACCACCACCAAGCGACTGCCGAAGGCCGAGCGGCGCACCCAGTTGCTCGCGACCGCGCAGCAGATCGTCCGCGAGGAGGGGACCGATGCGTTGACGCTCGGCTACCTCGCCGAGCGCGCCGGCGTCAGCAAGCCGATCACCTACGGCCACTTTCAGACGCGGTCCGGCCTGCTGGTCGCGCTCGCCCGGGAGCTCGACGATCGCCACATCGAGGCCCTGCACGAGGCCCTGAAGCGCACGCGCCAGCGCCTGCCCGAGGTCGCCCGCGTGATCAGCGGCGCCTACATGCACTGCTACACCACGGTGGGCCCCGAGTGGCTGGCGATCCTCGCCGCCCTGCAGGGCGACAGCGAGTCCGAGGCGGTCGCGCAGGAGCTGCAGGACCGCTACGTCACGATCTACCGCGACGCCCTCGCCCCCTTCACCGACCTGCCGCAGCGCGAGCTGCAGCGCCGCTGCGTCGCCATCCTCGGCGCCGCCGAGGCGCTCGGCCGCGACCTGTTCCGCGACCGCATCGACGAGCCCGCCGCCGCCGCGACCCTCGCCTCGCTCATCGTCGCCTGGCTGTCGTGATCGCCACGTCGAACACTCCTGGCCTCGAGGACAGGCGAAGCACCACGAGAAAGCCGCGCCTCACCGCAGGCGGTCGAGCTCGCCGGTGCAGTCGAGCGTCGCGCCGTTCTTGAGCGGCACCGACGTCACCCCGACCGCGTCGCGCTCGACCCCCATCGCCCGGGCGATCGACACCAGCAGGCGGTTGTGCGGTGGGCCTTGCAGCTCGTCGCCGAGCAGCCCGGGCACCACGTTCGTCTGGCGCCAGTACAGGTACCGGCCCGGCTTATCAAAATACCCGGTCCCGCCGGCCAGCACCACCGGCAGGCGGTACAGCTGGTGTTCGGGCGTCCCGAGCTCGCTCGACCACACGACCACGGTGTCGTCGAGCAGCGTCCCGCCCGCGCTCGGGATGTCCTCGAGGACATCCAGCAGCTTCGCCACGTCGTTCGCGTGGTAGCGGCCGAAGTTGGTCATCACCTGGGCCGCGACCGGGTCGGACGAGACCGCGTGGGCGAAGTCGTTGTGGAGGTCGCCGGGCGGCGCCCCGACCTGCTCGTTGCGCAGGCCCCACAGCGCCAGCACTGCCACCCGGGTCAGGTCGCACGACAGCGCCAGCGCGGTCAGCGTCGTGAACAGCTGCGTGCGCTGGTCGTACCACTCCGGGTCCTCCCACGGCGCCGCCGCGCCCGGCGGGGCCGGCACCTCACATGTCTTTTGGGACAGCGCCTCGAGCTGCAGCTCGAGCGCGCGCAGCAGGTCGCGGTGCTGCTCGACCTTGAGGCGGTCGTCGGCGCCGAGGCGCGGCGCGACCGCGGCGAACTGCTCGCGGGCCAGCGCGACCACCCCGCGCTGGCGGGCGCGGATCGCCGCCGCGTCGCCGGGCAGCGGCGCGTCGCCGGGCCCGTCGGGGAACAGCCGCGTGTACAGCTCGGCCGGCTCGTAGATGTACGGCAGCGTCTTGCCGCTCGCGTCGTACGAGTACGGCCAGCTGCCGTGCGACACCTGCAGCGACGCGATCTGGCCCGGTTCGGCGATCGCCGCCGCCACGATCTGATCGATCGACGGCCCCTGCGCGTGCGCCGGCCCGTCCTCGAGGTCCACCGCCTGCGTCCCCGTCAGCGCCGTCGCGTGGCCCTCCTTGTGCTCGTTGAGCGCGGTCGTCAGGCCGACCGCGTTGCCGAGCCCGTCGAGGATCGAAAGGCGCGCGCGGTGGCGGTGGAGGGGTCGCAAGATCTCGCTGAAATCTGCCTCGGAGAGCGAGGCGAGCGGCGCCTCCCAGTCCTCGTCCTCCGACATCTCGCCGGGGCGCATGCGCCAGCGCGGGTAGACCGCGCCGTGCTCCGTCATCACCACCAGCAGGCGTCGCACCGGCGCGTCGTCACCCGCTCGCGCGCCGCGCGGCAGCAGCGACGGCAGCCACAGCGCGCCGAGGCCGAGGCCGAGGCCGCCGCGCAGCCACGCGCGACGCGACGTCGACGTCACGGAACCTCCGTCGCGCGGGTCGAGTCCGCGCGCTTCGTGGTGCGCACGATCGCGCTCGCGTGTGGGCCGCCAGCCGCGTGCATGCCGGTCCTGCGGACATGCACATGCATCACTCGCGCGACCATCGCTGTCACCCTACGAGCTGCGTCGCGGTGGGTCAAGGCGCGCGGCGCTCACCCATGGAGAGCGTTGACACGTTCGCGCGGGCTTCTTTACAGTCCAGAAGCAGTGTCGGTCACGATCGAGGGCGAGCGCATCGATCAGCTCCTGCGCATCATCGTGGCGGCGGCGACGGGCGACTACGAGTTGCGGGTCCCGCTGGTCGAGGAGGACGACGACGAGTTCCTCGAGGTCGAGCTCGGCGTGAACTACTTGCTCGAGGAGCTGACGCTCGGCAAGGCCAGGAGCGACGGCCAGCGCCAGCAGCTCGAGGCGCGCGCCGAGGAGCTGGCGCACCAGCAGAGCGAGCTGGTGCAGGCGCTGTCGACCCCGGTGATCGCGGTGTGGCCGGGCGTGCTGGCGCTGCCGCTGGTCGGCCGCGTCGACGACGAGCGGGCCGCGACGATCACCGCCGTCCTGCTCGAGCGGGTCACCGCCGAGCGGGCCACCCACGTCATCCTCGACCTCACCGGCGTCGGCACGATTGCCGGCAACACCATGCCGGCGCTGCTCCGCATGGTCCGCGCGATCGGCCTGCTCGGCGCCTCCTGCCTGCTCACCGGCATCAGCCCCCCGGTCGCGCAGCAGATCGTCGCGCTCGGGGCGACCGCGGGCGGCGCGTCGGTGCGCGCGCTCGCCCAGCTGAGCGACGCCCTCGCGTTCGTCTTGGCCCAGAAAGGCGCGCTCCAGCGCTGATCATGCCGTTCCGCTACGAGGAGCTGGTGACGCCCAGAGGCCGCCCGTACGTGCGCGTGCACGTCTCGGGCGACATCGACATCCGCGACGCCGAGGAGTACGTGGCGAAGTTCCTCGGGCCGTACCTGCGCCGGCACGTGCTGTCGGTGGTGGCGAGCGGCACCGAGTACACGGCCAGGGCGCGCAAGCACCTGCTGGCGATGAACGACGCCGGCCCGCACGCGACCGTGACGAACAGCGCGCTGGTGCGGACGGCGATCAATCTGATGACGCGGTCCCAGGACAACCCGAACTACCGCGTTTTCGCCGACGAGCTCGCGGCGCTCGCCTGGCTCGACGAGCAGGAGGCTTGATGTGTCGCTGACGATCTCGCACGCGCGGATCCACGAGCTCCTGAACGTGCTGGTCACCGCCGGCAGCGGCGACTACGACGTCCGGGTCCGGCTCGAGGAGAACGAGGACGCGCTGCTCGACGTCGAGATGGGCATCAACTACCTGCTCGACGAGCTCATCGATCGCCGCGACCAGAACGAGGCCCAGGAGGAGGAGCTGCTGACGCGCGCGCGGCAGCTGGCGCGCCAGCAGGAGGAGCTGGTGCAGGCGCTGTCGACCCCGGTGATCGTCGTGTGGCCGGGCGTGCTGGCGCTCCCGCTGGTCGGCCGCATCGACGACGCCCGCGCGGCCACCATCACGAGCGCGTTGCTCGAGCGAGTCACCGCCGAGCAGGCCACGCACGTCATCCTCGACCTCACCGGCGTCGCCGCGATCGCCGGCGCCACCATGCCGGCGCTGCTCCGCATGGTCCGCGCGATCGGCCTGCTCGGCGCGCGCTGCCTCCTCACCGGCATCCGCCCCGAGGTCGCCCCACAGATCGTCGAGCTCGGCGGCGACGACCTCCACGTCCGCGCGCTCGCACAATTGTCCGACGCGCTCGCCCTGGTGCTCGCCGACAAGGGCGTGCTCGACCAGCCGCACAGATAGGAGCCACGCGCATGCCGTTCCTGTTCGAAGAGGCCACGACGCCGCAGGGCAAGCCGCTGCTGCGGATCCTCGCCCGAGGCGAGGTCACGCTCGCCGACGCCGAGGCGCTCGGCGCTCGCATCGAGCCCGGCGCCCGCAACCATCGCTGGCGGATCCTCAGCGTCGTCGAGAAGGGCACCGAGTACTCGTCCGCGGCCCGCAAGTACTTCCCGAACCTGCAGCCCATGTACGGCGCGATCGCCGTCTTCGTCACCAGCCCGATCGTCCGCGCCGCGATCAACATGATGATGCGGCTGACGGGCCAGGCGCCGAACCTGCGCCTGTTCAGCACGGAGGAAGAGGGCCTGGCCTGGCTGGACGCCCTCGAGATCTGACGCGCTCTCGCCCTGGACGGCGGTTTCGGCCCGGAACGCGCGGATCCGCCGCGCCGTGGTATAAGGTGCGCCGCCCGGGCCTGTGAAGCTCATCATCCAGATCCCCTGCCTCAACGAGCGGGAGCACCTGCCGGCGACCTTCGCCGACCTCCCGCGCGCGCTGCCGGGGATCGACAGCATCGAGGTCCTCGTCGTCGACGACGGCAGCACCGACGGCACCGCCGAGGTCGCCGAGCAGCTGGGCGTCCACCACCTGCTTCGCTTCCCCGGCCACCGCGGGCTCGCGGCCGCGTTCCAGGCCGGCGTCGACGCCTGCCTCGCGCTCGGCGCCGACATCATCGTCAACACCGACGCCGACAACCAGTACCCCGGCGCCGACATCGCCCGCCTGTGCGCGCCGATCCTCGAGGGCCGCGCGGACCTGGTGGTGGGCGACCGGCAGACCGACCAGATCCCGCACTTCGGCCCGCTGAAGCGGCTGCTGCAGCGGTGGGGCTCGCGCGTGGTCCGCCGCGCCTCGGGCACGACGGTGCGTGACTCCACGAGCGGCTTTCGGGCGATGAACCGGCGGGCCGCGGCGGCGCTGTTCGTACACAACCGCTTCACCTACACCCTCGAGTCGATCATCCAGGCCGGCGCCGCCGGCCTGACGATCGCCGACGTGACGATCACGACCAACCCGGAGACCCGCCGCTCGCGCCTGTTCCGCTCGATGGGCAGCTACGTGCGCCGCAACGGCGCCGTCATCGTCCGCTCGTACGGCATGTACTGGCCGGTCCAGACCTTCGGCGTGATCGCCCTGCTGCTGCTCGCGTTCGGCCTGACCCTCGGCGGCCGCTTCACCTACTACTACCTGTCCCGTTGGCCACAAGAGAGCGGCCACACCGAGTCGCTGCTGGTCGGCGTCGGCGCGGTGGTGCTGGCCTTCCTGGTCGCGCTGATGGCGTTCCTCGGCGACCTCAGCGCGGCCAACCGGCGGCTGACCGAGCAGGTCCTGGCCCAGGTCCGCGGCCTGTCGGCGGCGCTCGCGGCCCGCGACGACGCGCCGGCGATCCCCGGCCACCGCCGCACCACCGCCGCCCCGTGGCGGCCGGAGGCGCGCGCGTGAAGGTCGACGTCGGCAACGTCGTCGGCAACGCCGAGGCGAAGTACGACCACCCCAACCCGATCGCCCGCCGCCTGGTCGCCGGGTTCAAGCGGGCCGTCGGCGACCTGTACCTTCGGACATGTCCCGAGAGCGTGCTCGAGGTCGGCTGCGGCGAGGGCCTCCTGGCCGACAGCCTGATCCGCCTGCGCCGCCCGGCCCGCTTCGAGGCCTGCGACGTCGACCTGTCGCGGCTGGCGCCCGGCCTCGACCCGCACCTGTCCTTCCAGACAGCCTCGATCTACCAGCTGCCGCACGCCGACCGCAGCGTCGACCTCGTGCTCGCCTGCGAGGTGCTGGAGCACCTCGAGGACCCGGCCGCCGGCCTGCGCGAGCTGGCCCGCGTCGCCCGCCGCGCGGTCCTGGTCAGCACCCCGTGGGAGCCCGTGTGGCGGGTCCTCAACCTCGCCCGCGGCCGCTACGTGCGCGCCCTCGGCAACACGCCCGGGCACATCCAGCACTTCTCGCGGCGGGCCCTGCTGCGCCTGGCCGAGACGCGCCTGCGCGTGGTCGAGGTGCGCCGCCCCTTGCCCTGGACGGTGATCCTCGGTGAGCCGCGCTGAGTCCTCTGAAAGACGGCACGGCCGCACGTCGCGCCCGGTGAACCGAATCGAGATGGATCTGTCCTTTCAGACAGATCCAGACTCGCCGCAGCCCCGGCGCACACGGTGCCATCGACGAGCTCGCGGAGCCCGGCGGCCCCGCGCCTCCGAGCTCAACCTGTCCTTCCAGACATCTTCCGCCTCACCGCCGCTTCGGCCGCCGCGGATCGCGCGGAGAAGCTTGCGATGACCGCGGCGCGCCCTCGCGGCCGGCTGCTCCGCCTGGTCGTTCGGACCTGGCCCTTCATTCTCGTGACCGCGCTCGGCCTGTGGCTGCTGTGGCCGGTGCCCGCCGGCGTGATGCCGCTGTCGGCCGACCACACTGTGCACCTCACCCGCGCCTGGCTCTACGGCCAGCAATTGGCGGGCGGCCACCTGGTCGGCTGGAGCCCGTTCTGGTTCTTCGGCTTCCCCCTCGGCGAGCTCTACCCGCCGCTCGGCGATCTGCTGGTGATCGCCGTCCGGGTCGTCACTCTGGGCCTGCTCGACTGGGCCCAGGCGTACGCGCTCGCCTTCACCCTCGTGTTCCTCCTGCAGGGCTGGGCCCTGCTGCGTTGCGGCCGCGCCCTCGGCCTCGGCCCGCTCGCCGGGGTCATCGCCGCCGCGCTGGCCCTGCTCGACGCCGGGGCCTACCGCGAGGGCGGGTGGGTCTACACCGTGACCTACGGCGTGTGGCCGCAGGCGCTCGCCACCAGCCTGGCCTACTGGGCGCTGGCCGAGCTGGCCCTGGCCGCACGTGTCCGGGAGGGCATGTCCCCGGGGACACATCACCGCCACCTCGCCCTCGCCGCCCTCGCCGCCGCCGGCGCGCTGCTGGCCCACCCGATGAGCCTGCCGATGCTGGCGCTGGCCGCCCCGCTGTGGCTGATCACCGTCGGCCTGCGCGGCGCGGGCTCGCCGGCGCCCGGGTTCGAAGTCGCGGACGCTCCACCTCTTGTGCCCGCGGGACCGCCCACCGGCGCGAAGGCATTGGCCACTGACGCGACCGCGCCTGTCCCTTCGGACACTTCCGCTTCAGTCGGCGCAGGTCGACATGTCCCTCCGGGCACTGCTGCCCCGTCTTCCCCCGCGGCCCACACGCCACCTGTCCCTTCAGACACCTCCGTCGCGCCCGCACCTCCTGCCTCCGACAGCCTCATCGCCGGGACGGGCATCTCCGCGACGCTCGCACCTCCTGCTTCGGAAGGTCTGATCCCCGGCGCGAATCGACCCGTCCCTTCGGGCACATCCTCCCCGGCCAGCGTCGCCACCGGCGCGAATCAACCCGTCCCTTCGGGCACATCCTCCCCGGCCAGCGTCGCCACCGGCGCGAATCAACCTGTCCCTTCGGGCACATCCTCCCCGGCCAGCGTCGCCACCGGCGCGCCACCCCCCGTCCCTCCGGATACCTCTTCCGCCGCCCCGTCTGGCCTCGTGGCCGAGAAGCCACCTGTCCCCCCGGACACACCCTCCCCGGTTCCGCCCCCCGGCCCCGCCGCTCCCGAGCAACCTGTCCCCGAGGACATCCCCCTTCCGAGCCCCCTCACTCGCCGCGAGCGGCTCGCCGGAGCCGCTCTCGACCTCGGCCTCGTCCTCGGCCTCGCCCTCGCGCTCGCGGCCTGGTGGCTATGGCCGATGAGCGCCCACCGCGGCTACATGGCGAGCTACGGCTGGCTCTACGCCCCGCTCGAAGCCATGCTGCGGATGCTGCGGGCGGGCCAGTGGACCCAGCTGATGGCGCCGGCGGCCGGGTTCACCGCGTTGCTCGGACTCGGCGTCGCGGCGGTGCGCGGCTCCGGCTTCCTCCGCTTCGTCGCCCTGCTCGCGCTGGTCCACTGGCTGCTGGCCAGCACCGACGTGTTCTGGACTGTGCGCCTCGACCGCCTCAGCAGCGGCTTCTCGCACATCCAGTACCAGCGCTTCCTGACGGCCGCCAAGCCGGGCCTGTTCCTGCTGGCCGGCGCCCTCGCCGGCGGCCTGGCCGTCATGGCCCGGAGGACATGGTCCAAGCGCCGTGTCGAGAGAGCCATGTCCATCGGGACAGCCGCGATCGCCGCCGCGCTGATCGCCTGGCTCGCGCGCGACGCCTGGAACCTGGCCCGGCGCCACGGCGTCGGCGTCGTTCAGACCGAGCGGATGCCCGGAGATCCGGCCTTCGCAGCCGCCTACGAGCAGTTCTTGCAGTGGGCCGCGAGCGCCCGCCAGGGCCAGGCCGCCGACTGGCGGATCGCGGTCCGCACCGACCGCAACGCCCACTGGTTCATGGACAGCCCGGTCTACACCGGGACCCCGATCTACAAGATCGGCTTCACCCCCGGCGACAACTTCGTCCACAAGCCCGAGTCCGGGTCCCCTCGCCTCCTCGACCTCGCCCAGGCCCGCTACCTGCTCACGCAGGGCGGCAGCGGGCCCGCGCAGGTGGCCAGCTTCGGCCCGCTCCGGGTGTTCGAGCGCCCCGGCGCCGCCGGCATCGCCCGCATCGACGGCCCCGGCGAGCTGCTCGTCGACGCCGCCGACCTGCAGGCCGGCCTCGTCCGCGTGCGCCTCGCCGGCACCGCGCCCGACTCCCGCCTGGTGTTCCACGTCGCCGGCTACCCGCGCTGGGACCTGTCTTTCCGGCCAGGAGACAGCGCCGCCGCGGAGGCGGTGCCGTGGATCGAGGTCCCGGTGGTCGGCGATGGCCCCACCGCCACGCCCGAGCAGCGCCTGCGCGGCGAGCTGCGCGGCGGCAAGGCCCTCGGCGACGACGGCAGCGAGCCGACCCTGATCGCCGCGCCCGCGCGCGACGGCGTGTTCGAGCTCCGCTACGCGCGCTGGCGCTGGTTCGACGCCGCCGGCTTGCTGGCCACTCTTGCCGCTCTCGCCGCATGTGTCTCTTTGGTCAGGTCGCCGCGCCTCGTCGACCGCCTGCGCCCGCTCGCCCGCAACCTCGCCCGCCCGGCCGTGCTGATCGCCGCCACCGCCGCGGTGCTGCTGCTCGCCGGCCTGCGCTGGCAGAGCGCCGCCGCCCGCGAGCGCCCGCTGGCCAGCGCCCGCGTGGCCGACGGCCGGGCCGCAGCCACCCACGCGCGCAGCGGCCCGCTCAAGACCGACATGCTGATCTTCCCGGCCGTCCTCGCCGACCCACGCCGCCCCACCGAGGTCGTGTTCTCCGGCGTCGCCCCCGGGCCCATGCTGGACGCCTGGTTCGCGCTCGACGACGACGACGCGAAACAGCGCCGCCGCGGCTCCTACCGCGTCCAGGTCGACGCCCGCCCGCCCGGCAGCGCCACCTGGACCCCCCTGGCCGACTTCACCGCCGCCCACCGGCCCGACCGCCAGCGCCCGCGCATACCTGTCCCCGAGGACATGCAGCACGCCGCCGACCTGGCCGTTCGCATCACCCCGTCCGGTGAAGCCCCGCCGAAGTTCGGCTTCGACGTGGTGCTCCCCGATCCGTGAATTCGGTTTCTGACCGAGCAAGTCCGTAGCGTGCAGCCGACGCGCAAGGCCGTAGAGCGAGCAAGTCCGTAGAGCCGACGCGCAAGTCCGTAGAGCGAGCAAGCTCGTAGAGCCGACGCGCAAGGCCGTAGAGCGAGCAAGCTCGTAGAGCCGACGCGCAAGTCCGTAGAGCGAGCAAGCTCGTAGAGCCGACGCGCAAGTCCGTAGAGCGAGCAAGCTCGTAGAGCCGATGCGCAAGTCCGTAGAGCGAGCAAGCTCGTAGAGCCGACGCGCAAGTCCGTAGAGCGAGCAAGCTCGTAGAGCTGAGGCGCAAGGCACCGGGCAGGCTGAGAACGAGCAAGCAGGTAGACCTCCCGCAGGCTCGTCCCCGACCGCGGCGCCGCTCGACCTCGCCCGCCCCACCGACTTCCGCTAAGCTGTCGTCATGCAGCCCGCTGTCCACGGCGCCACGCTCGCCGACCTGCTCGCGGTCGCTGACGAGAAGCCCTATTACGAGCTCCTCGACGGCGAGCTGAGCCAGAAGGCTGCCCCGCTCTTCCGTCATGGACGGCTGCAGCCTCGGATCGCCGGCCGCATCATCGACCACTTCGGCGACGACGCCGCCGAAGGCGAGCCCGGAGGCTGGTGGATCGGCACGGAGGTCCACGTCGAGCTCGCGCCCGACGAGGTCGTCGTGCCCGACGTCGTCGGCTGGCGCATCGATCGCGTCCCCGAGCCGCCCGCGGGTTTCCCAGTGAAGATTCGCCCCGACTGGATCTGCGAGATCGTGTCGCCCGCGAGCCCGTCGCGCGACACGGTCCGCAAGCTCCGGATCTACCACCGCGCCGGGATCCCCCACTACTGGATCGCCGACCCGGAGCAGCAGTCGTTGACCGTGTTCCGCTGGCAACCCGAGGGCTACCTCGTCGCGCTCACCGCCCAGCCGCCGGAGCAGGTCCGCCCCGAGCCGTTCGACGCCGCCGAGTACACCGTCGCCGCGCTACTCGGCCTCGGCAAGTAAAGCCTGGCTCGCAGCCTGTGCGACAGACCGGGGCCCTGGCTCCCGCCGAAGTGCCGACGGCGGACCAGCCTTCGAACGAACTCGAGGAGCGGAGCGGACCCAGCTCCGCTCGCCGTAACGACGACCAACCAGCGAGTGCACGTCGCCGCGCTGCTCGGCCTCGTCGAGTAAAGCCCGCCTCGCGGTCCTACGCGACGAACACGTGCCTCGCCTCCGCTGCGGTGCTGACGGCTGACGAGTCCTCGAACGAACTCGCGGAGCCGAGCGGACCTGACTCCGCTCGCCGTATTGACGATCAACCAGCCAGTGGATGAACTCAAGGACATGTCTTTCAGAGCATTACCCTGAAGAAATGTCTTTCAGAACATGCGACATGGCCGACGCTTCGCCGATGACCTCACCGCCGCCCGTCACCCCCGCCGCATGTCCCTGGTCTACCCGCCCCGCCGCTGGTATGACGCGAAGGACAGGTCCTTCGGTACACCCCGAGTCCAGGCCACCGCGACGACTTCGCTTCCGCGATCTCGAGCGCCGCTGTCGGGCCGCCGGGATCTTGCACAACTCGCTGCTCGTCTGGCCGCCGAACCGCTCGAGCGCGGTGGCGCGGGCTCGTGCGCGATCGTGGCGGGCGCGGCAGCGGGCCGGCCGGCCGCGCTCGCGCGGGCGGGCTGGCCTCGCGTGCCGCGGGTGATAGCCTTCTCGGACCGCGATGTCGGCCTTTGCGCCGCGCCGCCCTTTGCGCGACCATCTCCCTGCGTCTCCTCGCCGGAGGTTCCGTGCGCCGAACCGTCGTCCTCACCGCTCTCCTCGCCCTCGCCCTGCCGGTCCAGGCCGCGCACGCCGACGACGACTATCGCCCCTTCCGCCGCGGCACCGTCTTGCCGAGCTTCTCGCTCGGCGGCTCCTTCTCGCGCAACTACGGCGGCTCCCTGGCGGTCGGCGCCGGCGCCAGCTACTTCGTCGTCGGCGGCTTCGCCGTCGGCCTCCACCTGCGCAACGTCACCACCTTTTACTCGCAGTACTTCAAGGAGCAGGTCGGCCCCGACATCTTCGCCAAGATCCCGACCAACGAGTTCAGCCTCACGCCCAGCCTCTTGTGGGTCATCTACCGCGGCGAGCGGGTCGCCCCGTACCTCTCCTTCGGCGTCGGCCCCGTGTTCCTCAACAAGCACCGCGGCGTGATGGGCCAGTGGACCGTCGGCCCCGGCGTCATGTTCCGCGCCGGCAACTCGCTGTGGCTCGACCTCGGCCTCGGCCTCGGCATGCGCTTCACCAAGGATCGCTGCCAGGACGCCTACGATTACCTCGACCCGATCACCGACTACGCCTGCAGCTTCACCTGGGGCTTCCGCGCCGGCCTCGTCTTCGGCCTCGGGGGGCGTCGCCCGGCCCAGGCGCCCGCCCGGCCGTCGCCCCCGGCGCAATACACCCCGCCGCCCGCCTCCGCCTATCCGCCGCCGGCCCAACCTGGCCCGAACGCCAGCCCGCCTCCCACTCCCGCTGCGCCCGTCGAGGCCCCGCCCGAAGGTCCGCCGCCGCCCGCCACGCCCGCGCCGATGCCGGTCGAGACCCCCACGCCCGCGAATCCGCCCCCGGCCACACCTCCGCCGGCGAACACCCCGACCGAGACCGCGCCCGTGCCCCCGCCCGGCGAGAACCTGCCGATCCCGCCGCCCGCCTGAGCCCGCCTCGCAGCTCCCCACTCCGTCCGCCGAGCGAAAGCTGCCGAGCCCGCCTCCGCCTGAACGCGGGCTCGAAGCTCGTTCGCTCCCTCTGCCCCTGCCGGGCGAGAACCGCCTACCGCCTGAGCGCGGGCGAGAAGCTCGCCCGCTCCCCTGCCCCCTGCCGGGTGAGGACCACTTCCCGCCGAGCGCGGCTCGACACTCGCCCGCCCCCCGTACGCCGGGCGAGAATTGGCCGGCCCGCCTCCGCCCGAGCGCGGCTGGAAGCTCGACTCGCGCCCGTGCAGCCGACGCACTGCGTCTCGGCCTGCGAGCGCCATGCCCGTGCAGAACTCACTGAGCACGCGACGTCCTCGAACTCCGCTCGCGCTCGCGGTCGTCGTCCTCCTCGCGCGCCTGCGCCCTCGCTGCCACGAGTCGCCGATCGCGCCCCCTCGCGCCCTGCCCGTGATTCGTCGATCCTGCCGGCGTTGATCCGCCCTCTCGCGCCCCGCGTAACCTCGCCCGTGCCCGCCCGCCTCGCCGTCGCACTCGCCGTCAGCCTCCTGTCCTTCGGGACATCTTGCAAAAAGCAGCCCGCCGCCCCCGAGTCGGCCGCCCCGGCCGCTCACGCCGAGACCGCCTGGCGCGGCTGGGAGCCGGCGGTGTTCGCCGCCGCCAGGTCCGAGAACAAGATCATCCTCGTCGACGTGATCGCCAGCTGGTGTCACTGGTGTCACGTCATGGACGAGGAGACCTACGCCGACCCCGAGGTCGCCGCGCTCCTCGCCGAGCACTTCGTCGCCATCCGGGTCGACAGCGACGCCCGCCCCGACGTCGCCGAGCGCTACGCCGACTGGGGCTGGCCCGCGACCGCGGTCCTCACCAGCGACGCTCGCCCCGTGCTCGAGCTGCGCGGCTATCAGGACCCGCGGGAGTTCGCCGCCCTGCTGCGCCGCCTCGTCGCCGACCAGAAGGCCGGCAAGCTCACCGGTCGCGTCTCCCTCCCGGCCCCCCCGCCGCGCGGCGGCGACCTCGTCGAGCTGCGGAAGATCGCCAGCGACCAGCTCGACCGCACCTGGGACGACGCCCAGGCCGGCTGGGGTCGCAAGCAGAAGTACCCGCTGGCCGCCAACAACGAGTACAGCCTGCTGCGCGCCTACCTGTACCAAGAGACAGCCTGGCAAGAGCGCGGCCTCCTCGTCCTCGACCGCCAGCGGAGCCTCATCGACCCGGTGTGGGGCGGCATGTACCAGTACAGCGTCCACGGCGTGTGGACCGACCCGCACTTCGAGAAGATCGCCCCGATCCAGGCCGGCGCGCTCGAGAGCTACGCCCTCGCCTACCGCCGCACCCGCGACCCCAAGTGGCGCGCCGCCGCCGGCGACATCGCCCGCTACCTCCTGCAGTTCTGGCACGACCCCGACGGCGGCTTCTACACCAGCCAGGACGCCGACCTGCGCCTTCCGACAGGTCGCAAAGAACCTGTCCTCGGGGACGAGTACTACGCCAAGGACGACGCCGCCCGCCGCGCTCTCGGGATCCCCGTCATCGACACCCACGTCTACGCCGACCGCAACGGCGCCATCCTCCGCGGCCTCCTGCTGCTCGACGCAGTCGCCCCCGACGACGCGGTGCGGGCGGCCGCGCTGAAGGCCGGCGAGCGGCTCGTCCGCACCCACCGCGACGACCGCGGCGGCTTCCGCCACGCCGGCGACGACCGCGGCCTCCTCCACCTCGGCGACCAGGTCGAGGTGGGTCGCGGCCTGCTCGCGCTCTACCGCAGCACCGGCGATCCGAAGTGGCAGCAGCTCGCGCGCGAGCTCGCCGACTTCGCCCTGCGCGAGCTCGCCGACCCTGCCGGAGGCTTTTACTCCCACACCGCCGACCCCGAGGCGACCGGAGCCTTCGCCGAGCGGCGCAAACCGTTCGACGACAACGCGAGGATGGCCCGCTTCCTCCTCGAGCTGCACCGCGGCCTCGACCACGACGCCGACGACCTGCCCTACGCCAGGGCCGCGGAGCTGGCGCTCCGGGCGATCTCCCAGCCCGAGGCCGTCAAGGCGCAGATGCGCCAGGTCGGCGACTACCTGCTCGCGCTGGCCGAGCTGACCGCCACGCCGATCGACATCACCGTCGTCGGCCGCGCCGACGATCCCACCGCGCAGGCGCTCCTGCGAGCCGCCCTCGCCTTCGACGAGCCGCGCGGCAACATCAGCCTCAGCGCCCCCGGCACCCGCTACCCCGATTTAAAAAAGCCCGCGGCCTACCTCTGCACCGACACCGCCTGCTCGACCCCGATCACCGAGCCCGACCGCTTTAATAAGGGGGCCGAGGCCTTCCTGCGCGGTATTGCTCGGCCCTGAGCCGAGCCGATTGCGGCATCCGACCCTTGCCGCCGACAGCGGCGATCGTCGGCCGCGAGGCTTGCCGTTCGCGGCAATGGTCCGCTCGCATCCACTTCGCGCGGCCGTCCTGTCCCGATGCAGAAGTCCGCAGATCTAGGTCACAAACCCCGGCTCATCTCACTTCCTGTGGGCCCAGTTACAGTCGTGGGCGATGTTGCGCACTCATCGCCCCCCGATTGCCATCCTTCTGCTGATCTCCGCCTGCGGGGATCCCGGTGACCCGGTGACCTCTGCCAGCGAGGCCAGCAGTACGGACGACCTCAGCAGTTCCAGCGCGACTGGAGCAGACCCCTCCGAGACCGGCGACTCCCAGCCCACCACCTCTGAAGGCGGCGACTCGGCCTCCGACTCCACCCCGGGCACTTCAAGTGATTCGACATCGGGGCCGGTCAGCTCCACGGGCGTGGACACCGACACCACCGACGGCACCACCGGCGACGAGCCCTCGCCCTGGGACGGCGAGCCCTTGCCGCTCGAACCGCCCGGGAATTGGTCCTGGGTCCCGTTTCCGGACTCGATGTGCCGCGATGGTTCGACCACCGGCATCGGCGTGCGCTACGGCGACGGCGACGACCTCGTGATCTTCTTCGAGGGCGGCGGCGCCTGCTTCAACTCCGACACCTGCGCGCTCAACGAGCTGTGGAAGAACTTCGGCGAGTTCAAGTTCGACTCGTGGGCCCTGGGCATCGGCAAGGGCGGCATCTTCGACGACGACCCGCAGAACCCGCTGCGCGACTGGAGCTTCGTCTACGTGCCGTACTGCACCGGCGACGTCCACGCCGGCGACCGCGAGAACGTCGGCATCGACGGCGTGCTCGGGGCCCAGCAGTTCGTCGGCTACCGCAACGTCGCCGCCTACCTCGAGCGGATCGTGCCGACCTTCGCCGACGCCGGCCACGTGCTCGTCACCGGCAGCAGCGCCGGCGGCTTCGGGGCCGCGCTCAACTACGACCGGATCGCCGGCGCCTTCCCGGCCAGCGCGGTCACCCTGCTCGACGACTCCGGCCCGCCGATGTCCGACCAGTACATGCCGGTGTGTCTGCAACAGCTGTGGCGCGACCTCTTCAACTTCGACGCCACCTTGCCCGCCGACTGCGCCGACTGCTTCGGCGTCGACGGCGGGGGGATCTCCAACCTCGCCACCTACCTCGGCGAGAAGTGGAGCGAGCAGCGCCTCGCCCTGTTCTCGAGCGAGCAGGACGGCGTCATCCGCACCTTCTTCGGCTACGGCCTCGACGACTGCGACGGCGGCTCGTACAGCGCCAAGGACTTCGAGGCGGGCCTGTACGAGCTGCGCGACGACATCCTCGGCGAGGGCGGCGTGTGGGGCAGCTACTTCGTCCCCGGCACCGGCCACACGATCCTCTCCAGCCCCGCCTATTACACGACCGAGGTCGACGGCGTGCCGCTGACCGCGTGGATCGAGGCATTGCTCGCCGGCGAGGCGAGCCACGTCAGCCCCTGAATCAGCCGACCCGCGAATGCACAGTGTCCGACCCGTCGATCGACGCGTCGGACATTGTGCATTCGCACGAATATGAAACAATGCCCAGAGTTGGACTCGAACCAACCCCTCTTCGGTTTCAGCGAAGCGCTTCCACCCGGTTAGCTTTCTGGGCGCTGATACGGACCGCTGCGACGGCCCGCTGCCCTGCTCGAACGCCGCGAGGTCGCGGCGCGAGCCAGGAAGCGGGCCGGAGCGCACGCCAGGGCGGCTCCGTGGCCCGGAGCCGACCTGGCTACATAAACAGCGCCTGCGGCAGCAGGCGCGAGACCACGACCGAGCGCGCGGCGCGGAGCCGCGGGCGAGGGTCGAGATGCCGGGTCGCCTGCATGATGTCGAGGGTTATAGACCGACCCTTCGCCAATGTCAACAGTACGAGCCACCATTTCCGTATCGCCGCACCCGCGCGCGCTCCTGCGCTTGACCCCGGCGCGCCTGCGTGATGTCGTGCGAGTGGAAATGCGCCGAACCCTCTCCGTCCTGCTCTCCTTTGCGGCCGCCTGCGCCGCCCGTCCGGTCGAAGACGGCACCGAGGCCGGCTCGTCCACGACCTCCACCACCTCTACGACCGCCGTCACGACGACCCTCGAGGGCACCACGGCCGAAACTCCGACCACCGGCGAGAGCACGACCGAGGCGCCGCAGCCCTGCCTCGAGCACAACTACACCGGCGGTGCCCCGGGCGCGTGGATGCTGACCTGCGGGCTGCCCGAGCTGTGCGGAGGCGACGAGCCGCTGACGTTCTTCACCACGAGCCCCGACGCGCTCGCGCCCGGAGAGGTCGAGGTCGACGACCTCGAGCGGGCGCGCTGCATGGCCGCGGCCCTGCGCGATCGAACGCTGGGACAGATCACCTGGTGGCACGTGGTCGACGTCCAGGTCGTCTCGGCCCCGGTCTCGCTCGAGATCGTCTTGCACACGGCCTTCGTGCGCAGCGTGGCGGGCTCGACCCTCCTCGAGCAGGACGACACCTACGAGGGCATCTACGACCTGCGCCCGCCGGAGTTCTTCGCCGACTGCGCCGAGGGCGACGCGCTCGCAGTGTGGCTGTGCCTCGTCGACGCCATCGAGCCGCAGTGCCTGCCCGGGCCGCTGGGCTGCCCCAAGTGACAGGTGACCACTCGCGGCCATGGCTCCATCGCCTCGTCGGCGGTGGTGAGCCCCGGCGCCTGCCCGGCCCGATGACATGTCCCGAGTGACAGGCGACGACTCGCGGCCGTGGCTCCTTCGCCTCGTCGGCGGTGGTGAGGGTCCGGATCACCTTGCCGGGGCGCCGAGCACGAGCGAGTGCGGGGCACGATCCGTCCGCATGCGCACCCTCCCTGCGCACCTCCAAACCGGCGATGCCGGGCTCGCCGCAGCCGCCTCACCTCGCGTCCTGCTCGCCCCTCACGAGTCACCCGGCGCCCCCGGCGGACCCGCGGCTTGCTATGCTCCCCGCGCCCGTGACCCGGCTCCGCGCCATCGCCGTCTTCGTCGTCGC
The DNA here is from genome assembly GCF_026965555.1 of Nannocystis punicea. Taxonomy (GTDB): domain Bacteria; phylum Myxococcota_A; class Polyangia; order Nannocystales; family Nannocystaceae; genus Nannocystis; species Nannocystis punicea. Next base: position 11,908,015 of record NZ_CP114040.1, read on the forward strand.
CTTCGCGGCGCTCGCGGTGCTGGCCGGTCGGGACCTCCTGCAGCCGAGCGCCAACAATCACTACGCGCACATGGCCCAGGGCTGGCTCGCGGGCCGGCTCGCGCTCCCGGGCGAGCCGCCGGGCTACCCGCGCGCCTACGACGACTGGGGCCGCGTCCACACCCTCACGCTCAAGGACGGCACGGTCCTGCGCGGCTTCCCCTGCCGCACCCAGCCCTGCGTCGAGCGGCGCCGGCGCGAGCGCATCGAGAGCTTCCGCGCCACCGACGGCCGCGTCCACGACGTCCCGCTCGCGCAGATCGCCGCGCGCGGCGGCACCTGGTACGTGACCTTTCCGCCAGGTCCGGCGCTGGTCATGCTCCCGGGCGTCGCCCTGTGGGGCCTCGGCTTCCCCGACATCCTGTTCACGGTGATCGTCGGCGCGCTGATTCCGGTGCTGCTGCTGCGCCTGTTCGAGCGGGTCCGCCCCGGCCGCACCCGCGAGCACCTGCTGGCCTGCGCCGCCTGGGCGTTCGCCAGCCCGGCCTGCTTCGTCGCCGCCCACGGCAGCGTGTGGTTCACCGCGCAGATCCTCGCGGCCCTGTTCCTCGTGCTGCACATCGGCGCCGGGTGGAACGCCGGCCGCCCGGTGAGCGCCGGCCTGTGGCTCGGCCTGGCGATGGCCTGTCGCCCGCAGATCGCCTTCGCGGCCCCGTTCTTCCTGCTCGAGTGGTGGCGCGTCGATCGCAGGCTCGCCGCGCTCCTGCGGTTCCTCGCCCCTCTGGCGCTGATCGGCGCCGCGCTCGCGCTGTTCAACTGGGTCCGCTTCGACGACATCTTCGAGTTCGGCCACCGCTACCTCGAGATCCGCTGGCAAGAGCGGATCCAGACCCACGGGATGTTCGGCCTGCATTACCTGTGGCGCAACCTCGAGTGCATGCTGTGGCTGTGGCCGCAGGTGCAGCTGTCGCCGCTCCACGTGCGCTGGTCGATCCACGGCATGGGCCTGTTGTTCGGCTCGTCCTGGCTGCTGTGTCTGCTGGTCGCCCGCGATCCGCTGCCGCAACGACGAGGCCTCGCCCTCGCCGCCGGCGCCGTCGCAGTGCCCGCGCTGCTCTATCAAAACAGCGGCCAGATGCAGTTCTCCTATCGCTTCGCCCTCGACTTCCTGCCGTTCTTGCTGGTGCTGCTGGTCGCCGCCGGCGGCGCCCGCAGCCGGTGGTTCATGCCCCTCGTGCTCGTCTCCGCCGCCCTCCAGCTCTACGGCGCGTGGCTGTTCCAGCGCGCCCCGGGCCAGCTGTTCGTCGCCGACCCGTGGTGGCCGTTCGCTCCCGAGTGATTTTTCTTTAAAAGAATCGATGCGAGCTCCGGGCCCTCGCATCAGCGCCGCGATCGAGGTCCGCGTCCGAGCATCGTCGATCCTCGAATGCATCGACCTCGCAAGCCGCTCGAGGCACCGGGCGAACTCACCGACCTCTCAGCTTGTATCTGCAGTGACCCGATCGCCTCGACCCCAACCTCGTAGTCCGTCTTCGAGTTCGCGGCGGCGACCACGCCCGCGTGAGTCCTCGCGCCTGCGCTGGCGCGGTCTGCTCCGGTGATGCAGACTGGCGCGCGAGCGCTCCACGATGGACCCGCGAAAACGACTCATGTTGCTGCACCGACGGCTGGAGGCGTGCACCGCCTGCCCTTCGATGCACGGCCCGGTCGTCCACGGCCCGCCGATCGTCACCCCCGTGCTGCTCGTCGGTCAGGCCCCCGGCCCGCGCGAGGGCGCGTTCGGCAGGCCGTTCGCGTGGACGGCCGGCAAGACTCTGTTTCGCTGGTTCGAGGCCGCGGCCGGGGTGAGCGAGCAGGAGTTCCGCGACAGCGTGTACATGTCGGCGGTGGCGCGCTGCTTCCCGGGCAAGGCGGGCGGCAAGGGCGACCGCAAACCCGACCGCGACGAGATGGCGCGCTGCCAGCAATTCCTGGCCGGCGAGGTCGACATCCTGCGGCCTCGCCTCGTGATCCCCGTCGGCGGCGTGGCGATCGAGCAGGTCCTCGGGCACAAGGGCCCGCTGGCCGAGGTCATCGGCGAGACGCTGCGGGTCCGCTGGCACGGCGTCGACGTCGACGCGATCTGCCTCCCGCACCCGAGCGGCGTGTCGACCTGGCACCACGTCGAGCCCGGCCGCACCCTCCTCCCCCGCGCCCTCGACCTCATCGCCCGCCACCCGGCCTTCGTCGCCGCCTTCGCCCCCACCTCCCCCCCCGGGCGCCGCGCCCGGGCCGGCGCGGCCTGATCTGTCCCTCGGGACATGTCATGGAATCCGGACATGTCCCCGAAGACATGTCATCCATAACCATCATGCAGCGTGACATGTCCCGAAGGACATTCACCCATCCGCGAGCGCGGCGTCGATCGCCGACAGGCCTGCGAGCGCGCCGGTCGGGATCGAGATCTGCCCCCCGGGCACCCACGTGTCGCGCGGGTTGATGCGGATCATCGCCCCGCCGAGGCGACGCGCGGTGCGCTCGGCGTGGAGGCGCACCGACTGGATCGCAGTGCCCGCGCCGAGGCACAGCGTGACCACGCGGGCGCGGCGCTGCTCGAGCTCCTGCAGCCACTCCGCCAGGCGGCGGCGTTGCTCGTTGGCGCGGCTGGAGTCCCAGCTCAGGTCGCCGAACATCAGGATGTTGGGCCGGGCCAGGCCGCCGCAGCGCGGGCACGCCGGCAGCGGGGGCGCGGCGCGGAGGGTCTCGACGTCGACCGACACCGACGCCTCCGCCGCCGACCAGGGCGGCAGGTCGCAACCTTGCAGACATTGCAGGTGCAAGATCGATCCGTGGCACTCCTCCACGCGCGCCTCCGGGAAGCCGGCGCGCTGGAACTGACCGTCCACGTTCGACGTGAACACGAACGCCCCCGCGGGCGCGCGCGCGGCCCAGCGCAGGAGCAGCGCGAAGCCGGCGTGCGGCGTGGTCGCGCGGTACAGGTCGAGGCGGTGGCCGTAAAAGCCCCAGGCGAGGGCCGGGTCCTCGTAGAACCACCGCGGATCGGCGAGGTCGTGGAACTGGAGCCCGAGCCTGCGCGCCGCCGGATACGCGCGCCAGAAGCCCTCGGGCCCGCGGAAGTCGGGCAGGCCCGAATCGACGCCCATGCCGGCGCCCGCGCAGATCATGAAGGCGTCCGCCGAGCGCACGGCGGCGGCGGCGCGAGCCGCGAATTCGACGGGGTCGGTCATGTATAAGTAGAGTAAACGCGACGAAAAAATTCTCGAGCGAGACGATCGATCACGCTGTCGATTGCTATGCCTCGTTCGAGGGATCGATGAGTCTGTTCAGCGCCTGGAATCGCCATACGAGCCTCGTCATGGAGCTGGGCTTCGGGGCGTGGCCGCCGTTCTCGGCCGACGTCCGCCTCGGCGACGTCGGCAGCTTCGACCACGGGCGCTTCGTGGCGCACCATCACCTCGACCGCTGGGGCGCGGATCTGCGCGAATGGCCGACCATCGTCACGCCCGTGGGGCCCGCCGACATCTCGGCCGGCGCCGAGCTGCGGCTCGAATCGACGCGCGGCGACGAATTCGTCGACGGCCCCGACGGCGTGCGCGTGCCCGTCGAGGTCGAGGCCGAGGTGGTGTTCGCCGGCGACGACAGCTTCGTCTGCCGCGTGGCCTCCTATTCGGTCGTCCGCTACGACCGGCTCGACGAGCTCGCGGAGCTCGCGTGGTCGCGGGCCCGCCGGCGCGGCGACGAGCCGGCGCACCTGGTGCACACGCTCTTGCAGGCGCAGGAGGGCTACTTCGCCGGCGTCAGTCGCGACGACGCGCGGCTGCGGCTGCTCGGCGCCGCCGACGAGGCGCTGACCCTCGGCCGATTGTCGCTCGGCTTCGGCTGGGGTCCGTCGCGGCACGTCCACGTCCGCGCCGTCCACCCGGACCGGTACTGCCCTGGCAGCGGTCTCGTCGCCTATCGCACCTCGAGCTGGGGCCCCGACGGCCGGCCGCGACGCGACCACTGAGCGTCAGCGCCCGGCCTCGGGGCGCGTCTCGTGGACGCGCACCAGCACCATGAGGCACACCAGCACCACCAGCACCGCCGACGATCCCATCGGCGCGCGCGGGCCGATCACCTCGAACAGCACGCCCGCGATCACCGGGCCGGCGATCCGCCCGAGCGCGCCGGCCGACTGGGCGAAGCCGGCGTTGATGCCCTGATTGTCGGCCGTGCTGTTGCGCGACACCAGCGCCGACATGCTCGGCATGATGAGGCCGTTGCCGCCGGCGATGAAGAACCCGCCGAGCAGCACGAACAGCCACGACGGCGAGAGGCCCATCAGCGCGAAGCCGGTGGTGCTCATCGTCAGGCCGAGGGCCAGCGAGCGGCGCTCGCCGAAAGTCGCCACCGCGCGGCCGACGATGAAGCCCTGGAACAGGACGATGATCGTGCCGACGAACGCGAAGAAGCGGCCGGTCTCCTGCTCGCCCCAGCCGAAGCAGGCCTCGGTGAACAGGGCGAAGGTCGCCTCCATGGCCGCGAAGGCGCAGAAGAAGCCGAAGTAGACCGCCACCATCACGCCGATCTGGCTGCTCCAGAACGCCGGGTCGCGGGCCACCGCCAGCAGCGACGGGCGCGGCGGCGGCGGCCCGGCGCTGGCGCTCGCGCGCGGCCGGTGGCTCTCGGGCAGCCACACCAGCGCCATGACGAAGTTGAGCAGGCTGAGCGCGGCGCCGACGAAGAACGGGAACTGCGGCCAGTCGGCGCGCGCGAGCAGGCCGCCGAGCGACGGGCCGACGATGAAGCCGAGGCCGACGGCGGTGCCCATCATGCCCATGTAGCGGGCGCGCTGGTGCGGCGGCACGCGGTCGGCGACGTAGGCGTGCGCGGTCGAGACGTTGGCGTTGCACACGCCGCTGATCGTGCGCGACAGGAACAGCATCCACAGCGACTGCGCGAACCCGAGGGTCACCATCGCCATCGTGCTGCCGGCGATCGAGATCAGCATCACCGGGCGGCGGCCGTGGCGATCGCTGAGGCGGCCGAGCACCGGCGCCATCACGAACTGGGCCGCCGAGTACGCCGTCGCCAGCACGGCGATCAGGCCCTCCGACGCGCCGGTGCTCTTGGCGTAGAAGGGCAGCACCGGGATCACGATCCCGAACGACACCAGGTCGAGGAAGAGCGTGAACCACACCGTCGCCAGAGCGCGCGTGTGACCCGGCGGCGGCGGCCCTGCGGGCGGTGACGCGACTTCGGCGGCGGTCGTCATCGAGGACCGCGCGAGCCTACCGCGTCGGCGCGCGCTTGTCCCTCACGCACCCGCCTGCGCGGCGATCGATCGCAGCCCGCGGAGCGCGCCCGGGCTGCCGAGCGCGGCGAAGAATTCGTCGGCGTCCTCTCGCGGACCGCCCCAGCGCGTGTGCGCGTGTAGGTCGAGCGCGCCGAGCGGGACCGCGTCGTGCAGCCGCACCAGCGTGCGCGCGAGGAAGGCCGCCTCGCGCCCGGCCTCGAGCTTGGCCGCGAGCCCCTTCGCCCCGCGCAGCGGCAGCGGGGCCACCCGCCCGAGCGCGCCGTAGAGCGCGTCGAGGTCGCCGAACGCGGCGATGAGGGCCTGCGCCGCCTTCGGCCCGACCCCCGGGACCCCGGGCACGTTGTCGCTGGTGTCCCCGACCAGCGCCAGGTAGTCGACCACCTGCGACGGCCGCACGCCCATCCGCTGCAGCACCCCCGCCGCGTCGCACGTGGCCTGCGTCCGCGGGTCCTCGAGGATCACCCCGGGCGGCTCGTCGCGCACCAGCTGACACAGGTCCTTGTCGACGCTGAACAGCCGCGTGCGCAGGCCGGCGGTCGCCGCGCCGCGGGCAAGCGTGGCCATCAGGTCGTCGGCCTCGAAGTCGGGCACGCTCAGCGCCACGAACCCGGCCGCCGCGCCGAACTGCCGCGCGAGCTCGAACTGCGGCGCGAGGTCGGGCGGCGGCTCGCCGCGGTTGGCCTTGTAGCGCGGGTCGATGCGGTTGCGGAAGGTCGTGCGCCCGGCGTCGTACACCAGCACCACCCGCTCCGGCGCCCGCCGCAACAGCCCGCGCAGCAGGTGCCCGAGCCCCAGCACCGCGCCGACGTGCTCGCCCGCGAGCGACAGCTTGGCCGGCATCCCGTAGTAGGCGCGGAACAGCAGCGCGGTCGCGTCGATCACCCACACCTCTGGACATGACCCCGCGGACATGCCCCGAGAAGCATGTCCTTCAGACAATGTCTCGAAGGACACGCTCACTCGCCGACGATCTCCCGCGCCGCGGCCGCGGCCGCGCGGGCGGTGGCGGCCCGGCCGGCGTTGAGCTGCTGGACCATGGTCTCGACCTCGCGCTCGAACCGGTCCTTGGCCTCGCGCTCCTCGGCCTCGCGGTGGAAGCGGACGTAGTCGGCGATCTCCTGCCGGACCGCGGCGATGTCGACGCGGCGCGACAGCTCGTGGATGAGCTGCTTGCGGCGGTCGTAGTCGGCGCGGAAGTACTCGTCGGGGTACTCGAAGTCCTGGACGTAGGCGCGGATGTTGTTGGCGACGCTCTCGACCGAGCGGCCGCTGAGGTCGGCCTTGACCAGCTCGGCGCCGACCTCGGCCCAGCCGGCCTCCTCGCCGTGGGCGACGAACGGCCGCAGGTCGCCGAGCAGCACGTCGCGCAGCAGGTGGACGTAGTCCTCGGCGGTGGTCGGCCCGCGCACGGTGAACGGGTTCTGGGCGATCCGCGAGCGCGTGGCCTCGTCCATCTGCATGTAGTTGGCGTCGCAGATCATGAACCACTTGCCGTCCTTGGGGATGAGCGTCCCGTCGAAGATGCCGAACACCGCGCCGAGGTTGTTCTTCTCCTCCGAGCGCAGGTCGCCCGAGCCGCGCGAGGCGAACGCGGTGTCGATGTCGGGCCAGTAGACCCCGCACACGCCCTCGAACCCGTAGACCTCCTCCTTGAAGATCTTCACCAGGGTCGCCGCGCTGGCGTTCTGGTACGACGAGGCCCAGTCGGTGCGGCGGATGACCTTGAAGCGGGCCGGGACGTCGCGCTGCTTGCAGAAGTCGAGGAAGTAGTTGCCGATCGCGTGGGCGGTGATCGTCTTGCCGCAGCCGGGCCGGCCGAGGCCGAACAGCACCGGGTTGAGCTGCTTGGGCCCGCGCCTGGCCTTGAGGTCATACGCGGCGACGTCGCGCGCCAGCTTGAGCCCGGCCTGCAGGTACTCCTGGTTGCCGACGATGTCGGCCAGCTTGACCGGCTTGAGGTCGCTGGCCGGGCCCTCGGCGCCGCGGGCCGAGAAGCCCTCGTAGCGCAGCTCGCCGACCACCACCTTGCGCTGCGAGAGCGCCACGCCGAACGGCCGCAGGCGCCCGGCGTGGGTCAGGCGCCGCAGCGCGCCCGCCAGCTGCAGGACGAACGCGTGCAGGGTCGTCACCGCCCATACCTCGCGCTCGTCGAGCCGCGCCGAGGTCGCCCCGGGCTGCCGCTGGGCCTGGACCTCGAGGTACTTGCCGGCCAGCGCCAGCGCGCTCTTGACCGCCTCGCGGGCTGGCCGAACGAGCAGGTCCTCGAGGCCATCCGACTCGAGCTCGCCGTGGACCTCCGGGGTCGGCGCGATCAGGGCCAGCCGCGGCGCGGCCAGATCGCCCAGGACCGTCAGCGTGAACGCGCCGACGAACATCCGCTGGTCCCGGGTCGGCTCCGGCAGCGCCAGCGAGCCGGCACGGGCGATGTCCTCGAGCAGCGCCGCGTGCAGCGCGTCGCCGGCCTGCAGCGCCAGGTCGGCCGCCTCGATCGCGGCGTCGAGCGCCCGCAGGCTCAGCACGGTGTGCCCGAACGGCGCCCGCACCAGCTTGTGCAGGGCGGCGGCGAGACCTGACTCTTTGACCAGGTCACGCGCGGCCGCGCGGTCGAAGCCGCCGGCCGGCGGCGTGACGAGCAGCGGAGGAAAGGTCGAGGCGCTCATGCGCGGCGAGCCTATCAGTCCGCGCGGGCCGGAGCGCGCGCGCGACTGCGCCTCCCGACCGCGCCGCTCGCTGCGAACCGCCTGGACGGGGTCGGCCGCCCACGCGCTTCCGCGCGCCGGACGGCGTCCCCGAGCACCCTCGGCGTTGCTACGGTGCGTCATGGCCTACGCTTACTCACTTGCGAGCTCGCCGTGGCGCAGCCCGCTCGCGCCGCTGCTCTCGGCCCTGGTCGCCGGCTGCGCGCCGACCGGCGGCTCGACCTCGGCGTCCACGGATCTCTCAGTCTCGCCCGGCGGGGACTGCTTCTACACCGACGACATCATCCTCAGCCCGCACGACTACGAGCTGTGGTCGATGGGCCAAAACCCCGAATGGGCCGACCCGACCACCGGCACCACCAGCGCCACGACCGACTCCGGCGATTCGGGCGCCGCGAGCACCTCCATCGACTCCGGCGCTTCGGGCACCGACTCGGGCGATTCGCCGGATTCGGGCGCCGCGAGCACCTCCATCGACTCCGGCGCTTCGGGCACCGACTCGGGCGATTCGACGGAGCCGGGCACCGCGAGCACCGACGACGGCGCTTCCACCTCGGGCGGCGTCGTCCTCGACGACACGCAGATCTGCCGGCTCGTCTGCCAACACGTCCAGAGCGAGTCGGAGTACGACAGGGAGCTCTCGTCGTGCTCGATCACCCCGACCAGCAAGACCTTCATCGTCACGTGCCTCCTGCGGCGGCCGCGGTCACGCCTGCATCGGCTCGCGCGGCGCCGGCGAGGGACCCGACGTCGGCGCCCGGTGGCTCTCGCGCGCGGCTCATGACGAGGCTGCCTCGGTGGTTGCGTTCGCCGCCCTGGCCGACGAGCTCGCGCGCCTCGGCGCGCCGGCCGAGCTGCTCGACGCGCTCGCCGAGGCCGCCCGCGACGAGCAGCGCCACGCCGCGCGGGTGACCACTCTTGCGCGACGCCGCGGCGCCGACATCGTCACGCCGACGATCGCCGACACACCTGCGCGCGACCTGCTGGCCCTGGCCATCGAGAACGCCGTCGAGGGCTGCGTCTACGAGACCTGGGCCGCGTTGGTCACGGCTCATCAGGCTCGCGCCGCCCAGGATCCCGCTCTGCGCGCCGCGTTCGCCGAGATCGCCGCCGACGAGGCGCGCCACGCCGACCTGGCGTGGGCGATCGACGCCTGGCTTTTGGAGCAGCTCGACGAGGCCGCCCGGGCCGAAGTCGCGGCCGCGCGTCGGGCCGCCGTGCGCGCCCTCGCCACCGGCCTCGCGGAGGCGCCCGATCACGCGGAGCTCGTCGCCCTCGGCCTGCCCTCGTCGCGCGTCGCCCTGCAGCTGTGCTCCGGCCTCGACGCCGCGTTGTGGTCGCAAGCGGCATGACCGCCGGGCCCCGACGAGCCCTCGCCACGCTCGCCTCCGGCCCGGACCGCATCACCTGTCCTTGAGACCATAACTGCGGCTCACCCCGGCCAGCCGTTCTCTGCGAGATCGCCTCTCCGCGGCGCTCGTGCGCTTCACCGCACCGTCCGCGGAGCGCAGCGACCTCGGCGGCGATCGTGTGCGTCGGCTCCGTGAGCTCGAGACGCACCGCCCACAATTCCCAATTTGGAATTGAGTGCGCCGGCGCGACGGCTCTCAGGGCGCGGACGCGGCGCCGGCCTCGGCATTGGCGACCGCGCCTTCGGGCACGTCGATGCGCCAGCGGGCCCGCACGCGGGCGACGACCTCGCCGATGCTGTTGCGGAGCTCGCCGGTGACCTCGAATTCGTGCGTCCCGGGGCCTGCGGGGACCTCGACCTTCGCCTCGCCGGTGATCGTGCCGCGGGCCTTCTTCACGTACTCCATCGCCAGCTCGCGGACGATCCCCCGGGCGCCTGGCGGGAGCAGGCTCATCACCGCCAGCCCCGTCACCGCCTCGCCGAGGTTCATCAGCGCGACCGCGTGCACGCAGCGAAGGTGATTGCGCACGCCCCAGCGGTCGCGCATCTGCACCTTCGCGCGGCCGGCTTCGAGCTCGAGCACCAGCGGCGAGATGCTGCCGGTGTACGGGACCGCCAGCGAGATGGCCCGCGCGAACAGCTGCTTGCCGAATGTCTTTGCGGACAGGCTCTTCCACATGTCGAGGACGCGGGTCGGGTCGCGCAGCGATGCGAGGGCGGACTTCATGGGCGCGCAGTGTGTTGCCGAAGCCCCGGGCGAGTCAACGCGCGCGCCCTCGCGCTGGCGCCGTCCTCGCGCATTCGAGTGCGGTCACCCCATGTAAGGGTAGGCGCACATGCTTCGCGGTTGCCGGGCACCACGTCCTTGTGGATTATGCCCCCCAACCGAGACGGAACGATGAACATGGCGGCAATTCTGCGGTCCATCACGACCAGCACCTCGCGCTTGGAGGAGCGCGCCGACGGCATCATCGTCCAGCGCCTGCTGACCACCCGCACGCAGACCCTCGCCGACGCGCGCGAGAACACCTCCGCCCTCGTGCGGATCGCCGGCGACCACGCCCGCCGCGTCCTCATCGACATCCGTATCATCCGCGCCCTCCAGCCCGGCGTCCGCGAGCACTACGCCGACCGCGAGGAGCTCTCCAGGTGGTGCACCGCCGTCGCCCTGCTGGTCGCGACCCCGAGCGGTCACCAGCTCGGCCGCTACTTCATGTCGCAGAACCCCGGCCCGCTGCCGATGCTGATCTTCACCGACGAGGCCCAGGCGATCGAGTGGCTGCACCGCGATAGCAGCGACCAGCCGACCTTCGCCGGCAGCGCCGCCCTCTGAGCCGGCGAGCGCCGCGAAATCGCCTGTCGCAAGCGACATGTTGTAAAGGACATTCGACCGGGCGCAGCCGAGACTGAGCCGCACGAAGCGCGGGTAGTACAGCGTCGGGTCGGCAAACAGATCGGCAAATTCGAAGCCGTCGACGACGTAGGTGACAGGGGGTCGCCGTCGACGAGCGCGACGGCGAGGCGGTGCACTCCGCCGACATGGCGAAGTCCGGCGAAGCGGCGACGCCCCGCGCCGCGCACCGGCGCGAAGGCGCCTCCGCGTCCCCAGTGGACTCGACCGCATGCGCGGAGCGCAAACACGAGCCTCCTGTCCCCGAGGACATGCACCCTCGCGCGGACGCATGAACCCACGCCCTCGCCTCGCGACACCCGTCACGCGATCCGCGATCGATCAGCGACGAATCGAGCGCCGGCTCTCGCCATTCCCGGCCCGCTGGCGAACAAAAAACAGAGAAATGCATCGTCGGACTCGTCGGACTCGAAAGCATTCGCGTGTTCGAAAATTCCGGCTAATCGTGTCACCCACGCCAATCGCCGTCAGAAGCACGTTGTGGCCGCCAATTTAACTTTCTGCGGTGCGCGGTGATCGAGTCGGCGGGTGTCGTTACTCGGAATGCGGGTGGTGCCGCATTGGTCGCGGCGAGCTCGGTCGGGGCGCCATGGAGGGCGCGACGTCCCCCGACACGACGCCACCCGCCTTTTTTCCCAACGAGCGCACTCGACCATGTCCCAGCGTACGTACTCCACCATCCCGCTCGCCGCCGCTGCCCTCACCCTGCTCGTCGCAGGTGCCTGTAAGACCATCGTCCTGCCTGGCAATGACAGCGGCGACGAGACCGAGGGCACCGCGGGGACGGACGCAGGCACCGGACCCGGCGCCTCGAGCACCGACGGCGGCACCGAGGGCCAGCCCGGCGATGCCAACTGCGGCGAGCTGTCGGCCAAGACGCTCGACATCCTCGACATCAACTGCGCCAAGTGTCACGGCCCCGACAGCGCCGCGCTCGGCAGCATCAACTACATCACCAACCTCGACGCCCTGATCAAGAACGGCAAGGTCGAGCCCGGCGATCCCAACAACTCGGCGCTCTTCCGCCGCATGAGCGCGACCATGGCCCCGATGCCGCCGGAGAGCGAGACGCAGCGGCCGAGCGAGGACGACCTCCGCGTCGTCGAGGAGTGGATCGGCGAGTGCGCCGGCGTCAGCGGCTGCAGCGACAACCCGTGGATCACCCGCACCCAGGTGATCGACATGATCCGCGCCGACCTCCTCAACACCCAGGAGATCTCGGCCGACGCGCGCCCCTTCATCCGCTACTTCAGCCTGGTCCACCTCTACAACTACGGCTGGTGCTCGGACGAGATCGACATCTACCGCCACGCCCTGTCGAAGCTGGTCAACAGCCTGTCGAACGAGATCAAGGTCGTCGCGCCGACGCCGATCGACGACGACAACCTGATCTTCCGCATCGACATCCGCGACTACGACTGGGACGCCCCGGGCTCCGTGCTCGACCCCGTCAGCGGCAGCGTCACCGAGAACTTCAAGGACACCTGGGAGCTCATCGCCGACAAGGACCCGTACGCGATCGAGTTCATCGGCGACAGCGCCGAGGACGTGAAGCAGGCCACCGGCACCAAGTTCTTCCTGCTGCAGGCCGACGCCTTCGTCGAGGTCGCCGCCCAGCCGCCGCTCTACCACGATGTCCTGCGGATCCCGCTGACCCGCCAGGAGCTCGAGGCGAGCTTCGGCATCGACGTGGAGGCCAACATCCAGGAGGAGGTCGACACCAACCCGAACCGGGTCGCCCGCGGGGCCTTCCACGACTCGGGCGTGTCCGAGAACCACCGCGTGATCGAGCGCCACGACTTCCCCAACGCCAGCAACCGCTCGTACTGGATCAGCTACGACTTCGGCAGCAACGCCGGCGACGCCAACGTCTTCGTCGACCCGTTCAACTTCGTCGAGGACGGCAGCGAGATCATCTACAACCTGCCGAACGGCCTCCAGGGCTACATGATCGTCGACGACGTCGGCCGCCGCATCGACGACGCGCCGATCCAGATCGTCCAGGACAAGAACGCCCCCGACGGCGTGGTCCGCAACGGCAAGTCGTGCATGGGCTGCCACAACGTCGGCATGATCAACAAGGACGACGACCTGCGCTGGGAGGTCGACCAGAACCTCGGCGAGGGCGACTTCGACGACAACGAGCTCGACGCCATCCGCGCCCTCTACCCCGCGCGCGAGGACTTCAACACCCTGTTCGCGCTCGACGCCGACCGCTTCAACCTCGCAGTCAAGGCCGCCGGCGTGCCCCTCGGCGGCGCCAAGGAGCCGATCGTTACCGTGTTCAACGCGTTCGACGAGGACGTGGCGCTCCGCCGCGCGGCGGCCGAGCTGTGGACCACCGAGTCGACCCTCCGCGAGAAGCTCGGCCAGCTCAGCCCCGACCTCGACAACCTCGGCAAGGACCAGACCGGCGTCCGCCGCGACGTGTTCTCCGCCGCCTTCGCCGACGCGATCTGCCAGCTCAAGGTCGGCCGCACCAAGGCCTGCCCGTAAGCGCCGGACCGAAGCGAACGAGCCGACCTCTCGCACCCGGAGCGAGAGGCCGGCTCTCGCCGTTTGTGCTCACTGCGCTTCGACCGGCGGCAGCGGCGGGTGAGCGCAGTCGTGAGGGCCGAGGTCGAAGGACTTGCCGGCTCCGAGCCCGAGCGCGTCGAGGTCGACGAAGTCGGCGTCGCCGTTGTTGCGAATGCACAGGCTCAGGTGCCCGTCGCCGTTGTCCTTGGCCGCGTCGACGACGCCGTCCCACGCCAGCTGCGTCATCGGGTCGAGCATGAACACGTCGCGGAACAGCTCGGCGGGCAAGAGGCCGTTGTTCATGACCAGGTTGTCGTGAATGTCGACAGTCTCGGGGTAGCCGTCGAAGTCGAGCCCGTGATCGGCCGCCAGCAGTTTTAATCCGACCAGCCCCTCGACGCTGACGACCGCGACCCCCGTGGTCGGATTGTCCGCGATCGTGTTGCCGTGGATCTCGACCGCGTCGCTGGCGAGCACCATCACGCCGATGTGCGGAGGCATCGCCGCCGCGAGTGTGCCGGCCGGGGCGAAGTTGTCGGCGCCGTTCTCCTCCACGTCGCTGCCCGACAAGGACACGCCGGCGGACCCGACCACGAGGATCCCCAGCGCGTTGCGCCGGGCCTGGTTGTTGTCGATCTCGACCCGCTCGCTGCCGCGGATCTGCAGGCCCACGCCGTTCACGACCGATTGATTGCCGCGCAGCGCGACGTCGTGCGAGTCGCGGACCAGGATCCCCGTGTCCGGCGCGTGGGCGACCTGGCACCCCGTGATCGCCACCCGGCCGGAGCGCTCGACGTGCACTGCCACCGGACCGAGGTCCGGCGAGAAGGAGATGCCCTGCAACAACGTGAGGCGAGACAGCGTCACGTCCTCGCTCTCGGCCACCTTCAGGGCTGTGCCCCGGACGTTGCGGATCTCCAGCAAGGAGAGCGTCAGCCCCGGCGTGCGCTCGAAGCTGAGCGCGACGGCCGCGGGCGTGCCCCCGAAGTCGAGGATCGCCGACGGAGGGCCGACGTCCGCGCCGCTGCGGGCGAACTGGTAAGCGTCGATCAACGTCAGTCCGGCCTTGTCGGCCACGTGGATCGGGCCGAGCGCGAAGGGCCCCGCGAAGCAGATCGTGGCGCCGTCGCTCGCGCCGTCGAGGGCCGCCTGCACGGAGGCGGTGTCGTCGACGTCGCCGCGCAGTACGATGTCACAGCCGACGAAGGTCTCGCCGCCGCTCGTGGCCGTCGTCGTCGGTACGCTCGCGGCCTCGCTGGCTTCGCCGGAGCTGGTGACGGCGCTCGTGCTGCCCGCGGACTCGTCGGCGGGCTCGGGCCCGCAGGCCAAAGCCATCAGGAAGGGGCCGGCGATTCGGCGCATGCCAGTCAACATACGCCGAATCGACGCGGCTCACGAGCGGCTCACCAGCCGCACTTTTTGCCCTGATTCTGCTCGTCGAGCCACTTCTCGAGCGGCGCGAAGTACTCGAGGAGCGCCCCGCCGTCCATCTGCTTGGTGCCGGTGAGGGCGGCCATCGCCTCGGGCCACGGCTTGCTCGAGCCGAGGGCGAGCATCGCCTTGAGCTTGTCGCCCGCGGCGGTCTTGCCGTAGATCGAGCACTCGTGCAGCGGCCCGGTGTGGCCGGCCGCCTCGCACAGCGCCTTGTGGAACTGGAACTGGAGGATCCGCGCCAGGAAATAGCGGGTGTACGGCACGTTGGCCGGGATGTGGTACTTCGCGCCGGCGTCGAAGAAGTCGGGGTCGGGTCGGCCCTCGGGCGGCGCGATGCCCTGGTACTTGGCGCGCAGGCCCCACCACGCCTCGTTGTACTTCTCGGGCGCCGTCTTGCCGGAGAACACGTCCCAGCGCCATTGGTCGATCAGCTTGCCGAACGGCAGGAACGCGATCTTCTCGAGCGCGTCCTGCATCTGCAGGTTGATGAGGCCCTTCTCGTCGGCGGGCACGTCCTTGATGAGGCTGATCTGCTTGAGGTAGGCCGGCGTGATCGACAGCGCGATCGCGTCGCCGATCGCCTCGTGGAAGCCGTCGTGCGCGCCGTTCTGGAACAGCACCGGCAGCTTGTAATAGTAGTGATAATAATAGTTGTGCCCGAGCTCGTGGTGGACGGTGACCATGTCCTCCTGGTTGATCTTGATGCACATCTTGATCCGGAGGTCGTCGTTGAGGTCGACGTCCCAGGCGCTCGCGTGGCACACGACCTCGCGGTCCTTCGGCTTCTGCAGCATCGACCGCTCCCAGAAGGTCGCCGGCAGCGGGTCGAGGCCCAGCGAGGTGAAGAACGACTCGCCGAGCTTGACCAGCCGGGTCTCGTCGTACTTGGCCTTCTTCAGCGCGCCGGTGACGTCGAGGCTGGCGGCGCCGGGGAACGGCTCGACCAGCGGATAGATGTTGGCCCACTCCTGCGCCCACATGTTGCCGAGCAGGTGCGCCGGGATCAGGCCCTCCTCCGGCACCTTGTCCTTGCCGTACTTGTCGCCGAGCTTGCCGCGCACGTAGCAGTGCAGCTTGTCGTAGAGCGGCCGCACCTGCGTCCACAGCCGCTCGGTCTCCTGCTCGAACTCGGCCGGGCTCATGTCGTAGCCGGCCCGCCACAGCTCGCCGAGGTCCTTGTAGCCGATCTCCTTGGCGCCCTCGTTGGCCAGGCCGACGAACTCCTGGTAGAGCGGCCGCAGCTCGACCGCCACCCCGTGCCAGCCGGTCCACGCCTTGAGCAGCTCGTCGTACTTGCGGCTCGACGCCATGATGTCCTCGAGCGCGCCCAGGTCCTTGCACTTCGAGCCCTCGCACGCCTTGCCCTTGCCGTAGATGCCCTCCATCTTGGCGCCGAGCTCGGCCAGCCGCTTGCGCTTCTCGGCGTCGCCGGGGGCCGGCGGCGGGCTGGCGGCGACCTTGAGCAGGTGCAGCTTGCGCTGCGTCTCGGGGTCGATGTCGTCGCCGCTGAAGGTCGTGGCCTCCTTGATGGTCTTGGCCATGAACTCCATCAGCTTCTCGTTGGCCTCGGCCGCGGCCTTCTCGGTGGCGTCGGTGATGTTGGTGTTCTTGTCCCACTCGGCCTTGCCGGCCGCGACCGCGAGCGTGCGCAGCTCGCCGTCGACGCGGTCGACGAACGCCTTGGCCTCGGCCGCCTGGCTCGGCTTCTTCTCGACCTCCTTGCCCTCGAGCTTGGTCTCGGCCTTGACGTCGCCCTTCTTCTCCATGGCCCGCGCCGGCTTGCCCTTCTGCTGCGCCGGCGGCTGTTGTTCGGCGCCGCCTTGACAGGCGATCACGGGGAGCAACGGGAGGACCAGGAATGCGGCGACTCGTGGGCGGAGCATGGCCGGCACGATACTGCGCGTCGCCGCGGTTGTCAGCGGAATTTCGGCGACGTCGAGGCCGCAGACAGGCGAACTGCAGGCGTGCAGTCGGCGGCGAAACCACCGGAGCAGCGCGGGTCCGGAGGTCGTTGCGAGGTTGTGCCGGAGGTGCTGGGCCGGAGCCCCCAGCGCCGCCGGTCAGCGCACGATGTCCGGATCGACCGTGACGCTGACGGGGCAATGATCCGAGCCGAGCACGCTCGGGTGAATCGCCGCCGCCTTGACGAACGGCAGCGCCTCTTTGCACGCGAGCACGTAGTCGATGCGCCAGCCGACGTTGCGCTGGCGGCAGCCGCCGCGCTGGCACCACCACGAATAGTGGCCCGGCCCCGCCTCGAACTCGCGGAAGGTGTCGTGATAGCCGCGCTTCAACCACCGGTCGAGCTCGGCCCGCTCCTCCGGCAGGAAGCCGCTGGTGCCGAGGTTGTCGCGCGGGCGGGCCAGATCGATCTCCTGGTGCGCAGTGTTGAAGTCGCCCATCACCAGCACCCGCAGGCCCTCGGCCCGCAGCGCGTCGAGCCGCTTGCGCAGCGCCCGGTAGAACGACAGCTTGTACGGCACCCGGTCGTTGCTGCGGTCCTGGCCGTTGCCGTTGGGGAAGTAGACGTTGGCCACCACCAGCCGGCCGAAGCGCGCCAGCTGCAGGCGCCCCTCGACGTCGAACTTGGGCCCGAGCGCGGTGTCGACGCTGTCGGGCGCGAGCTTGCTGAACAGCGCCACGCCGCTGTAGCCCGGCTTCCTGGCCGCCGAGACATGTGCGAAAGGCCAGCCGTCGGGGCGGGCCAGCTCGCCGAGCTGCTCGGCGCTGGCGCGGACCTCTTGCAGGCCGACGATGCTCGGCCCGCTGGCGAGCCAGGGCGTGAGGGCTTGCTTGCGCGCCAGGGCGCGCAGGCCGTTGACGTTCCAGGAGGCGATCGTCAGCAAGGGGATTCTCAGTGGGCGGGGCCGTCGCTGCGGGTGGTGACCAGCGGGGCGACCAGGAACACCAGGCCCATCAGGAAGTAACCCTGTACGAAGGGCCAGGCGGGCGACAAGGATAGTACGGTGTCGGCCGGGGTCCACACGTACGAGTGCATGAACCCGAGCGCCGACAGCGCGGCGCCGGCGAAGCACCACGCGGCGGCCTGCCGCAGCTTGCGTTCGATGACCGCGACCGTGGCCGCGGCGAGGAACATCGACGTGAAGATGAAGCCCTGCTCGAGCGCGAAGGCCCCGTCGATCCACACGTCGGCGCGCTGGAACACCGGCACCAGCGCCGGTGACATTGCGCTCGTCATGCCGTCGACGCCGCCGGCGCGCAGGCCCGCCTTCGCCATCATCGCGCCCCAGGCGCCGACCCCCGGCAGGATGCCGATCACCACCGCCGGCGCGTGCTCTCGCGGCGTGGCCTCGAACGCCTGCGCGGTGATGACGATGCCGATCCACAGGATGATCGCCATGCCGGCCTCGATCGGCACCGCCCAGGCGATGTACGCCAGAGTGCCGGTGAGGCACACGAGCGTGGCGAACACGCCGTTGAGGATCGAGTAACCGGCGCGCGCGCCCATGGCCTTCCAGCCGGGGTGACCGATGTAGATCGTGGTCGGGAAGCACGAGCCGAACAGCGCCGCGGCGAGCGTGCCGAGGCCGTTCATCGCCAGCGACGGCGTGGTCGGGAACGGGTCGCCCGCGGCCTCGGCGGCCTCGATGTTCTGCAGCGAGCCGACGACGTTGAACACGCCCATCGGCACGATCACCGCGAGGTAGGCCCACAGCATGTCGCCCGTCAATGCGTCGATCAGCGGCCCGAGCACCGGCAGCGGCACCTGCAACCCGTGGCCGTGCGCCGGCGCCTCGCCCACCGGAGCGATGCCCGTGAGCCACGCGATCAGCGTGCCGAGCGCGACGGCGACGAGCCCGCCAGGGACCCCGCCCTTGAACTTGAGCCGGCCGAAGTACACCAGCAGCAGCACGCCGAGAGTGACGAGCCCGACCACCGGGCGCGCGAAGCTGCGGTACAAGAACCCGAGGCTGATAAACCCGAGCGCCACGCCCGACAGCGTCGACAGCAGCGCCGCCCGCGGCGTCGCCTTGCGCAGCCGCTCGGCGACGAAGGCGCCGCTCAATTCGATCAGCCCCGAGCCGAAGCAGGCGACCAGCCCCGCCTGCCACGCGATCGTCGTCGGGTCGGCCGCGCCCGCGGCGGTCGCCGCCAGCTTCGCGGGCAACATGACCAAGAAGACATGTGCGAACACCGACACCGTATTGATGCCGTAGGGCAGCGCGCAGATGTCGGAGCGGCCGAGCGCCTGGCCGAGGCGCCGCGCCTGCCACGCGTAGTAGAGGTTGCCGACCAGCAGCGAGACCGCGGCGCCCGGCAGCACCTGTCCGTAGAGCAACGCGTCGGAGAAGCCGAGCACGTGGCGACACAGCGCGTCGATGAGCAGGAGCTGCACGAGGTTGTCGACCGCGAGGCCGAAGAACCCGTCGATGTCGCCGCGTTGGAACCAGCGCATGAGGCCCGATGTACCAAACCGCGCGCCGCTGGACCAGGACCCTGGGCCCGTGCTACGAGGACGGGGACATGCTGATCCGCGAGCGCCTGGCCCACAAACGGCCTGTGTTCAGCTTCGAGTTCTTCCCGCCGAAGACCGAGAAAGGCGAGGCCGTGCTGTGGCGCAGCCTGGAACAGCTCGCCCCGCTCTCGCCCGACTTCGTGTCCGTCACCTACGGGGCCGGCGGCAGCACCCGCACCCGCACCCTCGACATCGTCGCCCGCATCAAGCGCGAGCTCGGCATCGAGCCGATGGCCCACCTGACCTGCGTCGGCGCCACCCGCGACGAGCTGGCCCGCACCATCGACCAGCTCGGTGACCGCGAGATCTGCAACATCCTCGCCCTGCGCGGCGATCCGCCCAAGGGCGAGGCCACGTTCGTCGCCCCCGAAGGCGGCCTCCACCACGCCAGCGAGCTCGTCGCCTTCATCCGCGAGCGCGGCCCGTTCTGCATCGGCGCCGCCTGCTACCCCGAGGTCCACCCCGAGGCCGAGAGCGGCGCCAGCGACCTCCAGTGGCTGAGGCACAAGGTCGACGCCGGCGTCGACTTCCTCATCAGCCAGCTGTTCTTCGACAACGCGACCTATCACGACTTCGTCCGCCGCGCGACCGAGGCCGGCATCACGGTGCCGATCCTCGCCGGCGTGATGCCGGTGACCAACTTCGAGCAGGTCCAGCGCTTCACTCAAATGTGCGGCGCGACCATCCCTGCGCCGCTGCGCCAGCGCCTCCAGACCACCGAGGGCGACCCGCAGGAGGTGTTCTGGACCGGCGTGTCGTACGCCGCGCACCAGTGCCGCGCGCTGCTCACCCCGCCGGTCGGCGACCCGTTCTCTACCCCTCGTCCCGGCGTGCCGGGCATTCACTTCTACACCCTCAACAAGTCGCCGGCGACGCGCGCGATCTTCGAGATCTTGCGGCTCGCCCACGTGGCGGTGTGACGATGATGCTGCTCGCGGCCACGCTCGCGGCGACCCTGTCGGCCCCGCCGACGAGCCCCGATCTGGCCGCCTACGTGCGACAGACGCCGCGCTGCGCGGCCGAGGTCCCGCGCTGCTTCGGCGTCCACCTCCACCTCGTCGTCACCGGCGGCGCGGCGATCCAGACGGTCGAGTGGGTCTCTTCCCAAATCGCCGAGGCCAACGCCCGCTTCGCCACCATCGACGTCAACTTTGAAATTGTCGCCGCCGACGCGCTGCCGGCCGCCGACCTCGAGATCGACGACCGCGCCGAGCGCGACGCTCTCGGCGATCCGCACTTCAGCCGCGGCGTCGCCCACGTGTTCGTCGTCGGCCGCCTCGCCGACGTCGACATCGCGGGCAGCGAGATCCGCGGCGTCCACTGGCGCTTCCGCAAGGACCGCTCGCGCCGGTGGGTCATTCTTTCAAAGATCGCCGGCGCGCTGACCCTCGCCCACGAGCTCGGGCACTTCTTCGGCCTGCCCCACTCCGACTACGACGAGAGCGTGATGAACAAGGCCCCGCGCATGGCCTGGCTCACCGGCGAGCTCAGCTTCGCCGAGCCCGAGTTCGCCCGCATGCGCCGCCATCGCGACCGCATGCTGCGCGAGGGCATGCTGGTCGACAGGACAGGTCCCAAGGGACAGCCTGCAAAGCCCGGCTGACGGTCTGCCTCGGGCGCGTGAGCCGCTCACGGCTCGCACGTGCTGCCGGGCGGCAGCCGCTCGAGCTTCGAGCCCGTGATCTTCCACAGCCCGCTCGCGTCCTCGCCCGGCGCGAGCGAGCGCTGCTCCGGTGGCAGCACCGCGGCCGCCGCTTTCACTGCGAGCGCCTGCTCGACCGTGATGGCCTTTGGCTTGCGCGGCTTCGGCAGCGCCCCCTCCGACTCTCGCCACCTCCGGGCCAGCAGATCGCTGAGCGGCTCGAAGGAATCGCCCAGCGCCACATCTCCTCCCCGCGGCGGCTCGACCCGCACGCACGCGCCCTCGACTGTCCAGCGCTGATAGGCGCGGCGGACGAAGCGATAGTCGAGGTCGATGATCCCGCGGTACATGCCGAGCTGCTCCTGCGTCCCCTCGAGCCCGCCGAGGATCAGCGCACCGCGGCGCTCGAGCGCGCCGGACCCGGGGTCGAGCGCGAACACGTGGAGCTCGGCGGTGCCCGTGGCGGACCAGCCGTCCTTGTCGTCGAGCGCCGCGATCTCGACGGCGACGGTGTGCAGATCCAGCTGCTCGGCCCGCACCGGCGCGCTCTCGCTCGAGGATCCGCGCAGATGTTCGATCATCGCGCAGGCCCAAGATCGGAGCCGCACGCACACCCCGGTCGAATGGTCAGTCACCCAGGGGTCGCCGGACGTCACCGCGAGCGCCGAGAGATCGGTGGTCGAGCGATACGGCCAGATCGCGAGCGCATCGATCCACGCGCTCCAGTCCGGCGGTGGCTCCGTCGACCACGGCAACATCGCCCCGGGCGACCCTTTCGCCTGCATCACGGCGGACGCGAACCGCGGAGCCGCCGTCGCCGGCAGGCCCGAACGGCGACCCTGCAACAGGACCTGCCCGTACTGCCACCAGAACGGCGACGCCTCCACGGAGCGAACCACGAGCTCGTCGTGCATCGATTGGCAGCGCTCACCGATCCAGCCTCGCACGCGCTGCTGACGGCCTTCTCCAAGGACAGCGACACGACGGTGCGCGACGAGGCTCGACGCTATCTGGCCGAGCGCCGCTGACGACCCGCCCCCGGACGTGGCCCGTGCAGGTCCGGCGAACCGCACGAGGGCCGACGAGCTACGACCACCGCTAACCTGTCCCCCAGGACATCTCGTCCTCTCCACCCTCTTCGCCCCGCCGCAGAGACACCCCGTTATTGACTTGTTGAAAGCGTCTGTTCGGCGGCCAGCCCTGGCCGTCGAACAGGCGCCTCACGACCTGCCCCGAAGGCCAGCCGCCATCGAAGCCCACGGCTGCGGCCGTGCCAGGGGTCCGGGGAAGGGTCGGCGGCGAATACGAGGCCGCATGAGCGCGAGGAACGAGCGCGCATGCAGACGCTGAACTCGCCGCCGACCCTTCCCCGGCCCTTCCGCGAGGCGCGGTCGGTAATTCGCTAACCCCAGGTAGCGATCTCCGGACCCGAAAGAATTCGCGCACCATTGATTCAGATCGACCAGCGCATCTCCTCCGGCCGGGTCAACGGCGCCGTGTCGGCCGTGCAGTAGCCGAGGTTTTCGAGGCATTGTGGCGCCTCGAGGCCGAAGCCGCCGAAGTACTCGAGGCACTTCGAGCCCTCCGGGCACAGCGGAGTGTCGAGCTTGCACAGGGGAGTGCAGCAGGAAGCCACCCCCTCCGGGCAGCCGCCCGGCACGTAGTCGGCGGCCTCGCACGAGTAACCGGGGTCGCAGTCGTTGGCCGCCTTGCACTGGTCACGGAACACCCCGCTCTCGCCGGATACGTCCATCTCGCAGTAGAAGTCGGCGAACCACCCGCTCTTGACGCACACCTCGCCCTCCTTGCACGACGCGAGGTCGAACGGGTTGCACAGCCTTTCGCACATCGGCAGCACGCCGGCGTTGTAGACCACGCAGCGCTCGTTCTCGCCGCAGGTCGGATTCGCCTCGCTGCAGCCGCAGAGCGGCTGGCAGATCATGCTGCTGATCAGCGGTTCGAACTGGCAGATCGACCCTGCCTCGCACGTGTCGCCCTCGCCCTCGGGGCCACAGTACTCGCCGACCTTGGCCGGGAACTGCGACAGCGGGACGCAACCGGCCGAGCTCCAGCTGGCGCCGAGGGCCGTGCACTTCTGACCTTCGGGGCAGTCCTGGGCGTAGATGTCGCACGGCTCCGCCAGGCTCGGCTCGTCCGCCGCCTTGAGCGGGCCCGCGGGCGGGTAGAGGTGCTCCTGCGACACCGCGATCTGCCCGCTGCGGTCGACCAGCAGGTCGCACTCGACGTTGTCGTCGGCCAGGTGGCACTCCTCGACCGGCGGCTCGTCGGGCGAGGTATCCGTCATCGTCCCCTCGGTCGGGTCCCCCTCGGTCGGGTCCCCCTCGGTCGGGTCGCCCTCGGTCGGATCGCCCGTGAGCGACTCGCCCGGCGCCGTCGAATCGGTGCCTCCCGGATCGCTCGAGCTGTCCGTCGCCGGGTTCGCCGTCCCGTTCGTGCCGCCCGTCTCGTTCGTCTCGTCGCCCGAGCTCGGCGCCCCCTCGGTCCCGGCGCCGCCGCCGCTCGGACAGCCCAGAAGCGCCAGGCTCATCGCCGCCGCGAAGAGGCCGCGACAATGCACATACTTGCTGCCATCAATAGAAGAGATCCCGAACATGGTCCGCTCGCCTCGCTGGAATTGCGGCGACATCCCTCGTGCGGCGCGCCTGGTCGCCGGCGTCCGTACGCCCGCGCCGCGCGTCCGCCGAGGACGCCTCTCACCGGGTCAGTGCACCCCGGCGGCCAAACAATTGTTCGACGGTCCCGACTTTTCGTGCGGGCCCACGTCTCGTGGCCTCACCGACCCTGCGGGGCGGGGCTCAGCCGACGAGGGCCACCGCTTCGGGGTGCGGCTCCGGGTGGCCGTCGACGAAGCGGTCGCGGATGGCCAGCACCTCGTCGATATGGGTCAAGAACACGTCGGTGAGGTGCGGGTCGAAGTGCGAGCCGGCGTTCTTGCGCATCAGGTCGAGCGCGGCCTCGAGCGGCCAGGCCGGCTTGTAGGGGCGGGCGCTGGTCAGCGCGTCGAACACGTCGGCGATCGCCGCGATCCGCCCGGCCAGCGGGATCTCCTCGCCGCGGAGGCCGCGGGGGTAGCCGTTGCCGTCCCACTTCTCGTGGTGCGTGTGGGCGATCGTCGCCGCCATCTCGAGCGGCGCCGCCGTCGAGCCGTGGAGGATCCGGTACCCGATCTCCGCGTGCGTCTTCATGATCGTGAACTCCTCCGGCGTCAGCCGCCCGGGCTTGAGGAGGATCCGATCGGGGATGCCGAGCTTGCCGACGTCGTGCATCGGACTGGCGATCCGCAGCAGCTCGCACATGCCCGGGGACAGGCCGATCTTGCTGCCGATCAAATGGCAGTACCAGCTCATGCGCTGCAGGTGCTGCCCGGTCTCGTCGTCGCGGAACTCGGCCGCGCGCGACAGGCGATAGATCGTCTCCTCGTGCGAGGCCCGCAGCTCGTTCTGCATGCGCGTCAGCTCGGCCACCGCCGCCGCCAGCTCGGTGGTGCGGTCGTCGATCGCCCGCGCCAGCGCGCCCTTCTGCTGCTCGAGGTTGTCGTAGTAGCGCTTGACCCGCACGCTGTTGCGGATCCGGGCCAGCAGCTCGACCTCGTCGAACGGCTTGCTGAGAAAGTCGTCGGCGCCGGCCTCCATGCCCTTGCGGCGCAGCTCGCGGTCGTTCACCGCGGTGATGAACACGATCGGCGTGTGTAGCCCGCGCGGGTGCGAGCGGATGTTGCGACACACATCGAGGCCGCTCATGCCCGGGAGTCGCATGTCGAGGAGCACGGTGTCGGCGCCGCGGGCGAACACCTCCTGCAGCGCCTGTTCTCCCGAGCTGGCCAGGGCGACGTCGTAGCCCTCGAGGCGCAGCAACTTCTCGAGCAGGCGGCGCATCGTCGCCTCGTCGTCGACGACGAGGATCCGGCCGCCGTTGAGCTGCGGAGCGCCGCTGTCCATGGTCCGACGTTACCGCGGATCGCCGCGCCCGCGGGGCCCGCGGATCCGCGCCTCGTGTTACGCTTGCGGCCCATGTGTGAGGACCCGCGGCGAGCGATGCGTACTGCCCTGTGCGGGGCGATCCTGGCGTTCGGGGCATGTGCCTTCGCGGCGTGTGACTCGGCGCGGAAACCTCCGAGTGCGCAACAGGCCGCACGCCCGGCGGCGGCCGCGGAGAACAATGCTCCGGCGGCGGTGACTCCAGCTCCGACCGCGGCTCCGCCGTCGGCGCCGACCACCACGCGTCTGCCTGCGCCGGCCCGACTCGTCGCCCTCGGCGACCTCCATGGTGATTACGAGGCCACGCGCGCGGCGCTGCGGCTCGCGGGGGCCATCGACCCCCAGGACAAGTGGATCGGCAAGGATCTGGTGGTCGTGCAGACCGGCGACCAACTCGACCGCGGCGACGGCGAGCGCAAGATCCTCGAGCTGCTCGAGCGCCTGCAGGGCGAGGCCAGGGCCGCCGGCGGTGCGCTGCACGTGCTGAACGGCAATCACGAGCTGATGAACGCCGCCGGCGACCTGCGCTACGTGACCGCGGGCGGCTTCCTCGACTTCGAGCACGAGCCCGGCGTCGACCTCGCCGACCCGCGCGCCGCCCGCGTGCCCGAGCCGATGCGAGGTCGCTGGCTCGCCTTCGCGCCGGGCGGCCCGTGGGCGCGCAAGCTCGCGACCCGGCCGGTCGTCCTCGTCGTCGGCGAAACCGTGTTCACCCACGGCGGCCTGCTCCCGCAACACGTACGTCGCGGCCTCGACACGATCAACGACGAGGTCCAGCGCTGGCTCCGCGGCGACGGAGAGATCTCCCCCGACATCCTGCAAGACGACGAGAGCCCGGTATGGGTGCGTCGTTACTGCCTCGAACCCAAGCCGGCCGAGTGCGAGGTGCTGCGCGAGACGCTCGCCGCGGTGCCGGCCAAGCGACTGGTCGTCGGTCATACCGTGCACAAGGAGGGCGTGTTCACGGCCTGCGACGGCGCGGTGTGGTGCATCGACGTCGGCATGGCCGCTTACTATGGCGGTCACCCCGAGGCGCTCGAGATCGTCGGCGACAAGGTCACGGTCTTGCGCGAACCGTGATGTGAGTGCCGGGCGCAGTGAGGGCTCGCACTGCGAGCGCCCGCATGCGTGCCTCGGTGCCACACTCTGGGCGGCCAGCGGCGATTCGGAGCGCCACACGACGCGCTCCATCGAGCCTCTGGAAGGTGTCCCGATGTTCCTGTTCCGCGAGGCAGCAATGAGCGACGAAGACGCGATCTTCGAGCTCGCGCGCCACCTCAACAGCCTCAACCTGCCGCCCGAGCGGCCCTACATCCACGAGCTGCTGCAGCGCTCCCTCGCCTCGTTCCGCGGCAGCCCCGACTTCGACCCGACCCGCCGCTTCCTGTTCGTGCTCGAGGGCGACGACGGCCAGGTCGTCGGCACCTCGATGATCCACGCCCAGCACGGCGACACCGACGAGCCGCACGTGTTCTTCCGCGTCATCCAGGAGGAGCGTTACGCCGACCTCCGCGTCACCCCGAACTCCGAGGTGCACGACGTCCACATGACGCACACGATGCTGTACCTCGGTCAGACCTACGACGGCCCGACCGAGCTCGGCGGCCTCGTCCTGCGCCCCGAGCTGCGCCACCACCCCGACAAGCTCGGCCGCCTGCTGTCGCTGGCCCGCTTCGTCTTCCTCTCGAGCCACCGCGGGTGGTTCCGCGACCGCCTGCTCGCCGAGCTCCTGCCGCCCCTGGTCCAAGGGCCAGGTGGGACCACGCGCTCGCCGCTGTGGGACGCGCTCGGCCACAAGTTCACCGGCCTCTCCTATCAAGAGGCCGACCGCCTGAGCCGCTTCAACAAGGAGTTCATCTGGCGCCTGTTCCCGACCATGCCGATCCACGCGTGCCTGCTGCCGGAGGGCGTGCAGGACATCATCGGTCAGGTCGGTCCCAACACCGTCGGCGCCAAGCGGCTGCTCGAGAGCATCGGCTTCCAGTACAGCGGCCGCGTCGACCCGTTCGACGGCGGCCCGCACTACGAGGCCGACACCGACCAGGTGACGATCGTCCGCGACACCCAGGGCTACGCGCCCGTGGTCGGTGAGCCCGACCCCACGGCTCAGCCCGGCATCGTCGCGGTCACCCAGGACCGTGCGCCCCACTTCCGCGCCGTCTGGACCCCGGCCCAGGCCGTGTTCGCCGCCGACACCCCGCCCGGCGCCCCGCCGACCCAGGTGCTGGTCCGCCGCGAGGCGCTGCAGCAGCTCGGCGTGCTCGCGCCCGGACAGGACACCCCCTCGCCCGACGCCCGCGTGCTGGTCGCCCTGCGCCCGCAACGACGCTACTCCGACCGCGTCGCCAGCGTCCCTCCAGGTGCGCGCTCGCCGACCGGCTCGCTCCGGCTAAGCTGACCCCAAGGACAGGTGAGCCGAGAGCCCGCCGGCGCTCTCGGACATCGCTTCCTGGGTCCATGCAGTGGACGGGGGCTCGAGAAGTCACTCACAGGACCGTGCATCGCGGGGATACCCCCGTCGCGATCTCACTCGAGCGAAGACTTGCGAGTACGACAGCTCGATCGCGGCGAAGCAGGCTAAGGTGGTGCCGATCCTCGCCAGCCGCTCATGACGAGCGGTGCCAGCGCGAGGCACAACGACATCACCATGCGCCATACACGAACCCTTACTCTCGCTTCTTGCTTGACTCTCTCGCTCGCCGCTTGCGGCGAAAGCGGCGGCACCTCGATCTCGGACACCGCCAACATCACGTCGCTCGACCCGAGCGGCCCCGGGATTTCCTCGACGACCGGCGTGGACGATCCGACCGGCAGCACCACCACGGACCCGTCGGGGACGATGGGCAACTCGGAGTCGGCGACCGAGCCGACGACCGGTACGACCGCGGACGTGACCGCGACGGGCACGACGACCACCGACGACACGACGACGTCCGATGACACGTCGTCGACGACCGACGACACGACGACCACCACCGACGGCACGTCGTCGACGACCGACGACACGACGACCGGCAACGACACGAACGGCAACAACGACGAGTGTCAGGCGCCGGCGACGCAGCCGCCGTGCGATGAAGCCGGCGACGACATTTTCAAGGCGATCGGCCTCAACTGCTCGGACAACAAGGCGTCGGCGATCCCGATCAAGAACCCGGTGATCATGGCGCCGGACACCAGCAGCTACCGCGTCGCCACCCACTTCGGCACCGCCAAGGATCCGATGGACCCGAACCAGTGGGCGTGGGCGCCGAAGGAGGGCTCGCGGTTCCTCGTGATCGGCTCGGGCACCTTCCCGAACCTCGAGGGCGACGGCGGCCTCGTCGAGCAGAACGGCCAGGACACCCAGCCGAACGGCAACCCCGACGAGCAGTACCAGCTGCCGGGCGTCATGCACCACGAGGCGGGCAGCAACAACGGCGCCGGCGGCACGCCGTTCATGAACTGCGACGGCGTCCACGACTGCTCCGACACGATCGCCAACCAGTGGAACGGCATCGGCGCCGGCGTGGCCCACGACGTGTTCTACATGTCGTTCGACCTCGAGGTCCCGCAAGGCACCCACGGCTACCTGCTCGACTTCGTGTACTTCACCGAGGAGTGGCCGAACTACGTCGACGCGACGGTCAACGACATGCTGATCGTCTGGTCGACCAGCGAGACCTTCACCGGCAACGTCACCTTCATCGACGGCCAGCCGCTGACGGTCACCGCGCTCGACCCGTACATGACGATCCTCCCCGGCGACCCGCTGCTCGCGGGCACCGGCTTCCCCGGCGACTCCGAGGGCGCCGCCACCGGCTGGTACACCGCCAAGGGCTCCGCCGCCCCCGGCGAGAGCTTCACGCTCGCCATCTCCGTGTTCGACCTCGGCGACACAGTGTGGGACACCGTCGGCATCATCGACAAGTTCCGCTGGGATTGCATGGGTTGCGTCCCGAACGAGGTCGACAGCTGCGGCATCATCCCGCAGTGAGCTCGACCCGCAGCAGGGCCGACGCGAACGGCTGACCGGCCGGAGCGCCCGCGAGCCCCGCTCGCGGGCGTTTCGTGCGCCCTCTGCCCGATGGGATGTCCCAGGGGACAGCAGTTGCTTTGCGCGCCTGATTCCGAGCTGGGCTGCGTCCTCCGGCTCAGCTGGCCGAAAAGACAGCCTACCGGCTCCCCAACCGCGCTCTTTACGATAGTCGCGCGCGGAGGCCTACCGCCACTCCACGCCATTCCCGCGGGAATGGCGACAGTGGAGCAGACCAGCGACAGTCGTTCGACGGACAGCTCGCGTCTCGCGACCCGCTCCTGCTGCTAGTCGTTGTCGTCGAAGCCGCAGCCCTCGCCGTGCCCGTGAGGACCGCCATCGTCGTC
Source organism: Nannocystis punicea (assembly GCF_026965555.1). Classification (GTDB taxonomy): domain Bacteria; phylum Myxococcota_A; class Polyangia; order Nannocystales; family Nannocystaceae; genus Nannocystis; species Nannocystis punicea. The sequence continues at coordinate 11,937,241 of NZ_CP114040.1, forward strand.
GTCATCGTCGTGGTCCCCGTCATCGTCGTCGCCGTACGACCCGTGCCCGTCATCGTCCTCGTCGTCGTGGTCCCCGTCGTCGTCGTCCCCGTACGACCCGTGCCCGTCATCGTCCTCGTCGTCCCCGTCGTCATTCTCCCCGTACGAGTCACCGCCGTCCCCGTCGTCATTCTCCCCGTACGACTCGCCGTCGTCCCCGTCGTCATTCTCCCCGTACGACTCGCCGTCCCCGCCGTCGTCGTTCTCTCCGGCCGAATCACCCTCGGGCCGCCCCCCCGAGTCGTTCTCCCCGTCCGAATCGCCCTCGGGCCGCCCGCCCGAGTCCCCGTTCTCCCCGCCCGAATCACCCTCGGGCCGCCCGCCCGAGTCGTTCTCCCCGCCCGAATCACCCTCGGGCCGCCCGCCCGAGTCGTTCTCCCCGTCCGAATCACCCTCGGGCCGCCCTCCCTCGTCCCCGTTCTCCCCGTCCGAATCACCCTCGGGCCGCCCGCCCGAGTCGTTCTCCCCGTCCGACTCGGACTCGTCACCGCCGGGCGGATCGAACTCGCCCGGACCGGGGCGGTCGTCGCCAGTGGACGCGTCGTCGCCGGCCGTCGAGGTCGGCGACGACGGCGAATTCGAATCGCTGACCGAATCGCCGGAGTCACTGTCGGTGGGGTCCGCACCGTCGCTCGCAGTATCATTATTATTGTCGCCGGCGGTCGCTGTCTCGGCGTCGGCGCTCGTCATCGCGTCACCGGACTCCGTCTCGGTGATACCGCTGGATGGGTCGGGGTTGCCGCAAGAGATCGCCAGCGCGAGCGCGGGCGCAAGAACAACAACGATGTGTCGCATGGTGCTTTCAGGGACCGGAGCAGCCGGTCCGCCACCAAAGATGGTGGAGGTGTGCTGCACGTCACGCTCAATTTTTATTGACGTCACTCGAACGGGGTTTTATCCCGACGTCGGGGCGACGTCGCATCAATGCGCGAGGACACCCACGAGGCCGACAATGATTCGACCGACTGGCCGGTCCTCCGCGTCCGGACGCCACCGGGGGCGCGACCTCTATTGCCCGGCGGCCGCCGGCGCGTCTCTCATCTCTCTGGCCCGAAGGACAGCCCGCTGCCCCGCCGCCGCGTCGCCGCTGGCCGTCCACACCTGCGCCGCGCGCTCGTAGAACGCCGCGGCGCGGCCCGGCTCGCCGCGAGCGGCCGCCAGGTCGCCGAGCCCCTCGAGCGCCTGCGCCAGCAACGGGTGACCCAGGTCCAGCTCGTCGGCCATCGTCACCGCGCGCGCGAACGTCTGCTCGGCCTCCGCGGCTCGCCCGCGCCGCGCGTGCACCCGCCCGAGGCCCGTCAGCGGGTGCAACAAATACAGGTGCCGCGCCCCGTAGGCCGCCTCCATCCGCGCCAGCGCCTGCTCGTAATGGGCCTGCGCCCGCGCGAGCTCGCCGCTGCCCGCGTCGGCGTCGCCGAGCCCGGCCACCGCGTGCGCCACGAACGGGTGCGCGTCGCCGACGATCGCCCTGAACAGCTGCATCGCCAATTCGTAGTGACCGCGCGCCCGCACGAAGTCGCCGCGATCGTGGTACATGCCGCCCAGATTGTTGTGAGTGATTGCGAGCAGCGGATCGGGCAGACCCGGCCTGCGCTCGAGCCCGGCGATGGTGCGCTCGTAGTAGGCCCGCGCGGTGTCGGTGTCGCCCTGCAGGTCGTGCACCGCGCCGAGGTTGTTGCTGAGCAGCGCCGCCAGCCGCCCGTCGTCGCGGGCCCGCTCGACCAGCGCCTCCGCGAACACCTCCGCCGCGAGCGCCTCCGCCCGCCGCTCCAGCACCGCCCCGAGGACGAAGATCCGCCGCGCCGCCGCCTCCGCGGCCACCGCGTGCAGATCGTGGGAGATGCCGAGGCGGATCGCCCGCACCAGCGCCGCCTCGGCCGCCGCCGCATCCGCGGCGCCCACCTGCAGCCGCCCCTCGGTCAACGCCACCTCGGCGATCAAGGGCCCGTAGCCGACCTCGTCCGCCTCGGCCCGCACGCCGGCCACCACCGCCAAACCGGCCTCGAATTGCCCGGTCGCCTCGAGCACCGCGGCGCGCGCCGTTTGCTTGCGCAGCGCCTCGACGCGGGCCGCAGTGCGCGGATCGTCGGGCGGCGTGGTGCCGCCGATCAGCCCCTCCGCGTCGTTGCAGGCGCCGATGCTCGGCAACGCCGCGACCGCCTGCACCGCGTGCTCGACCACCTCGCGGTCGGCGGCCGCGAACACGTCGACCAGCGCCGCGAGGTGGGCCTTGCGCCGCCCGAGGCAGGCGCTGCGCAGATCGATCATCCGCCCGGTCTGGCTGCCCGTGGTGTGCGCCTCGCACACCTCGCGGCTCGCGTCGGTCCACGACTTCGCGTAATCGTCGAGCCGGCTCTTGACCCGCTCGAGCGCGTCGCCGGCGAAGTGCGCCTGGGTGGCCGCGAACGCGGTCGCCACCGCCTCGGCGCGATCGCGGTCCCACACGCCCGCGAGCTCGTGCTCGACCGCCTGGCAGCGCGGCGGCTCCTGGCCGCGGCTCGCCGCCGCGTAGCTGACCGCCGACGCCAAGCCGAGCAGTCCGACCACCGCCATCACCGCCAGCGGCCGGCGCCACGGGTCGTGCTCGAGCGCCGCGATCATGGCGGCCAGGCTCGGCCAGCGCTCCTCCGGCCGATAGGCCAGAGCGCGGGCGAGCACCTTGTAGAGCCGCCACGGCACCGGCGACCCCGGCGACGGCGGCGGCACCACGCCGGCGCGGATCTGCTTGCGGATGCCCTCCCACGAATCGGCACAGAACGGATGCTCGCCGTAGAGCGCCTCGTACAGCGTCAGGGCGAAGCTGTATTGATCGGACCACGGCCCGACCGGCTGGCCGAAGTGCTGCTCGGGCGACATGTAGAGCGGCGTACCGAGCGTGTTGCCGCGACGGGTCAGCCGCGCCGACCAGCGCAGCCCGCCCGAGCGCTCGCTGCTGAACTGTCCGCTGGGCAAGGTCGACTGCGACACCGGCTCCTCGGTCTCCTCGTCCTCGCCGAGGCGCTCGTCGATGCTGGTGCCGGCCTGCACCAGCCCGAAGTCGACCACCCGCGCGCGGCCCCCGGCGTCGACCAGCACATTGTCGGGCTTGAAGTCGCGGTGCACCAGCCCGGCCGCGTGCGCGGCCGCCAGCCCGCGCCCGGCGTCGCAGACCGTGCGCAGCACCATCGGCCACGGCCGCGCCTGCGCCCGCTGCCAGGTGCCGAGCGTCTCGCCCTCGATGTATTCCATCGCCATGTAGAGGCTGCGCTCGTGCGGCCCCACCTGGTAGACCTGGACCACGTGCGGGTGCGACAGGCGAGCCATCGCCTGGGCCTCGCGGATCATCCGCTCGCGCACCGACTCGTTGCCCAGCAGCGACGGCCGCACCAGCTTGAGCGCCACCTTGCGGTCGAGCGCGAGGTCGTAGCCGGCGTACACCACCCCCATCGCCCCCTCGCCCAGCTTGCGCAGGACGACGAAGGGCCCGATCGCCGTGGGTTGTGCTTGCGTGTCCGTCATCGCCGCGATTCAGGGCACCGTGATCCCCGACTGGATCAGCCCGCCCGAGGCGAACGGCTCGCCGCAGCCCGCCAGCTCGCACGCCGCAGTGGTGCCGACGAGCCGCGTGTGCGCGGCGTCGAGGCAGGTCGCCCCGTCCGGCCCCCACTCGGCCTCCACCGCGTACGTGACGTTCGCCGCCGGCTCCTCGACCCCGACCTCGTCGAGCACGTGGATCGTCACCCCGTCGACCGTGTGCGCCGTCCCGTCCCCGCAATAATCGGCGCGGACCATCCGCGTGCACGCCTGGTGGTGGTCCGCCAGCTCCCACGGGTGATAACCCCACTCCGCGCACTTGCCGATCGCGGCGTCGCGACAGGCCAGAGTCACGAGCCCACTCTCCGCCGGGATCCGGCCGCCCGTCGCCGGGTCCCACACCGCGTCGACCAGGATCACCTGCGTCGCGTTTCCCGACGAGTTGACGCACAGCGGCTCCCACGCCCCGACGTCGTCCTTGATCTGAAGATCGTACAGCCACAAGCCCGAGGTCTGCTGCGCGGCCCCGACGATCTTCACCTTGCGCTTCTTCGGCGCGCCCTCGACCAGCCCGAAGTGCAAGACGGCGCCGACCAGCTGGGTCCCGACGAGCGTCGTCCCGAGCGACGTCTGGACCCGCAGCTCGCTGCCCTCCAGCCATGCGTGCGTCACGGTCCAGCCCTGCTGCAGCTGAAACGCCTCGAGGTCGATGTAACTACCGCTCGCCGAGTCGCCGTTGAGACGAAACCCGTTCAGGCGGAACCCGTTCAGGCGAAAGCCGTTGAGCCGGAATCCGTTGAGTCGGAATCCGTTGCTCTCGAGCTCGCGGACGCTCACCTCGTCGGGCTCGTCCGCCCACGGGATGTCGTCCACATCACACGCCATCGTCGCCGCTACCAGCCCCAACGTGACCGCTCGTCGCACGCGCATCAATTCAGACCTCGCCGGTATCAAGATGGGCCCGAGCCACCGACTCGAATCATTCCGGCGGCTGGACAACGTCGCGATCGGGCACAGCCGCGAGCCCGCCAAAGCCGGGGTTTGGTGGCACCGGCGAGTGCGCCACCCTCGCAGTCCGACCTGGAGTCGCGTGTGGGTGATGCTCCTGCCGAACATCCCGCGTGAGCGACGTCGCCGCGGACTCGCGCGACCGCCGGGACGCTCGAACCCGAGCGGCGGCCCTGCGGTGAACCGACGACGTGTCCCCGAGGACATGTGATTGCGCGCCGCGACGATCGTGGACCGAGAGGCCGAGGTCCGAAAGCAGTCCGACGCGGCTCGTCGCGGCCGCCGTGAGGCCGCAGGCCGCGACGCGGCTGTCGTGGTGGCCCGGGAACGCCCGATTCACCGCCGAACCGCCGCCGCGAGGCGCCCGCAAAAAAGCCGACGCGCGGGTGTCAGGAATCGACGCGCCCGAGGAACACCCTTCTGAAGCCGGACGCTCGCGATTCCGGCATGAACGAGGCCCGCAAGGGCACAGCGGGCATTCGCACGCCGATCTCGCACGGCCATTCGGCCGCGCGCCGGGGCCTCGTTCGCCCGCAGCCGCCCGATCACCCGCGAACCATCACGAAGGTCCACATGTACAAGCACATTCGTAACTTCTTCGCCCTCTCCTTCCTCTGCACCGCCGCGTCGGCCCTGGCGCTGACCGCCTGCGACGCGCCCGACGACGGCGCCAGCCCCGAGTCGCAGCAGACCCTGCGCACGCCCGCGGAGCTCGGCCTCGGCGACGGGTGGGTCGAGCAAGAGGAGGGCCTGTGGAGCCGCACCGGCGCCGACGGCCAGGAGGAGTTCGTCGGCGTCGGCGAGCCGGGCAAGCTGCACGGCCTGGCCAGCCTGCACGCGGCCGAGGAGCACCTGGCGCTCGCAGCCGAGGCCGAGGGCACGGAGGAGGCGAAGGCGCGGCTGACGGAGATCCGCGCGCTCATCGTCGACATCGAGAACGCGGAGATCGTGGCCCCGAGCGCGGACGAGCCGTCGTTCCGCTGCGAGGCGCAGCTGACCCACTTCGCGCTGGCCAGCGGGGCCGCCTGCAACAGCGTCAAGGCCGACGCGTCGGTGATCTACAACAACGCCTGCAACAGCATCACCGAGACGATCTACACCTATACGTACGCGACCTGCGGCGTCGTCACCACGACCCACAGCTGCGGCCCCAAGACCGGCATCTCGGTCGGCTGCGGCTCGCACTCGTACCTGACCAGCGCCACCTCCGCCTGCGAGTCCTACGCCTACGCGGCCAGCAACTACTACTCGACCTGGCAGCTCAACAACGTCAAGGGCTACTGCGAGCCGCCGCCGACGCCGTCGTGCGGCCCCTGCCAGGCCGGCTTCGACTGCCACTGCGGCGAGTGGGACGGCTGCATCCCGAAGAATCAGCTGTGCGAGTAGGACGCGCCATTCGTCGGCGGCGCCCGACCGGCGCCCGCACGGCGAATGCTAGGACCGCAATCGTCGCAGCATCGATTCGGCGACCTGCAGCCGGACCTGCTCGGGGAAGCCCGACAGGCCCGGGCTGTCGTTGCACTCGAGCAGCACGTGGCTGCCGTCGGCCCGCTCGAGGAAGTCGAGGCCGAGGACGTCGGCCCGCAGGTGGTCGCGGGCGCGGCGGGTCCACGCGGCCAGCCGCGCCGGCGGGTCGATGAGCGCGTGCTTGCGGGTGTCGACGTTGGCCCGCCAGCCGCGGCCCTCGCGGACCATCGCCCAGATGTCGTCGCCGACGATCAGGCAGCGGATGTCGCGGACGTGCGGGACGTAGGGCTCGGCGGCGATCGCGTCGTCGACCGCGAACAACAGACCCGCGAGCTCGGGCCAGCGCGCGTCGTCGTCGACGAGGGTCTTGCCGAGGCCGGCGTGGTGATTGCCGGCCTTGACGACGAACGGCGCAGGCATGGCGATCTTGGCGACGATGCCGTCGCCGACCGCGGCGTTGGGCAGCACGATCGGCAGGCCCGCGGCCTTCATCTCGGCGGCGCAGCCGAGGCGGTCGAAGCAGCGGCCGATGCAGTCGCCGGAATTGACGGCCGGGACGTCGGCGAGGCGCATCAGCTCGACGACGCTGCGATAGCGCGGGATCATCCGGATCGCTCCGACCCGCCACAGGATCGCGTCGGGGCACACGACCCCGTCGGCGTCGTAGACCCGCAGCGCCCCGTCGCGCAGCAGCCACGAGGTGCTCTGCAGGGTGCGCCGCTCGACCGCGACGTCGCCGACCCGGGCGAACCACTCGCCCCAGTCGCGCTCGCCGTTGACGACCAAAATCGTCGGCTTCACAGCGCCCACAGCCGCAGGCCGATGATGCCGTGGAACATCAAGTAGAGGGTCATGCCGAAGCTGGCGAGCGCCGCGGCGCTCGGGACCAGGCGCAGCCCCAGCGGCACCGTGCGGGCCACCCCGGCGCGCACGACCTCGGCGACCGCCGCGGCCGAGCAGCCGGCGAACAGCACGGTACCCGCGCACAGGCCGACGCTGAGCACGTTGGCCGTCCCGTACGCCTCGGCCCGGGCCACGTGCACGAGCAGCAGCGGCAGCAGGACCCCCGTGAGCCCCGCGGCGGCCGGCCAGGCGTGCAGGGCGAATTCACCGCTGGCGATCGCACGGCCCCGCACGCGGCGAAAGAGGGCCAGGAGCGCCCAGCCGAGCGCCCACGCCGGGGCCAGCTGGAGCAGGAAGATCGCCGCCTGCAGCGCGAGCAGGCGGGTCCGCGCGTACGCGTACGAGGCCTCCTCGAAGTAGGCCAGGCCGCCGACGAGGATCCGCCGGCCGTCGTCGCCGCGGGCGAAACGGATGCTGGTGCCGCTCTCGCGCCAGTGACGGAAGCCGCCGTCGCCGGTCGGGACCAGCTGCGCGCGGCCCCCGGTGAGCATCTCGACGTCGATCCCCGCGGGGTCGGGGCGGACGGAGATCCCCAGGAGCGCCCGCTCGATGAACCCGAACCATTGCACGCGCGGGTTGGCGTGCGCGTAAAAGCCGGTGAGCCCGCCGATCTCCGCGGGGTCGGGATCGACGGCCGGCGGCGGCAGGGCGGTGCGCCCGCCCGTGAGGTACGCGAACAGCAGCGCGCGGATCTCGAGGTACGCCTGCAGCGAATGCGTGCTGTTCAGCAGCATGACGTAGCCCACCCCGAGCTCGGGGAAATAGCGGTAGCACGACAAAAAGCCCGGCAGGCCGCCGTCGTGGCCGCGGCCGCGCGCGGGGTGGAGCACATCGCCGTAATTGCCGAGGCCGTAATTGTTGTCGGCGAGGCGATACTGCAGCGTCTCGGTCCGCTCGATGCGCGCGATGGATTCGCGGCCGACGATCGCCGGGCCGCCGGTGTCGCCGCGGCGCAGCCAGAAGTGGACCAGCTGGCCGAGCTCGCGCGGCGAGGCCAGCAGGGCGCCGGCGGGGGCGTGGTAGATCGGGCGAAAATCGGCCGGGCGACCGGGCTCGTGATAGCCGGTGGCCAGGCGATCCGCGTATTCGCGGGTGCGACGAAAGCGGGCCGTCGGCATGCCGAGCGGCCGCAATACCTCGCGCTCGAGGAAGGTCTCGTACGATTCGCCGGTGGCGAGCTCGATGGCGTGGCCGGCGATCGTGTAGCCGGGGTTCGAGTACGACCCGCGGCTGCCGGGCCGCCAGCGAGCGACGCGCGAGCGCGGGTTGATCGCCAGCGCGTCGCGCGGCACCACGCCGTCCTCCGGGCTGAAGTACTCGTTGTAGCGCATCTCGTCGAAGCCCGCGGTGTGCTCGAGCGCGTGCGCGAGGGTGATCGGCGAGGTCGCGTCCCAATCGTTCGTCAGCGCGACGTCCGGGGTGAGCTCGCGCAGCGGTCGGTCGAGGTCGAGGCGGCCCTGCTCGACCAGACGCATGACGCCGAGCGCGACGAAGCTCTTGGTGATCGAGGCGACGCGGAACTGAGTGTCGGGGCCGACGGGCGCCCCGGTGCTGCGGTCGGCGACGCCGACGCCGCCGGCCCAGCGCACGCCTTCGCGGTCGACGAGGGCCAGGCCGACGCCGGGGACGCCCTCTCGCGCGAGCACGGCGGCGACGCGGGCCTGCAGCTGCTCGAGCGTCGGCGGCGCCTCGACCTCGATCGGCGGCGCGGCGGTCGTCGCCTGCATCAGCGCCGTCTCGTCGAGCACCTCGCCAGCGGGCTCGACCGGGCCGCCCATCGCGGCGCCGAGGACGATGAGGACGAGCAGGAGGACGGCGAGCGAGCGCCGCCTCACCTGCCGCGCGCGGAGGTCCGCCGTCAGGAGCGAAGCATGGTTCACGGCGGCAGTGTAACAGGGCTCGCGCAGGTCGATGCACGGCCGAGACGACGTCGACGTCCGGCCTCGCCTCGCAGGTGAACGCTGGTCCACGCGCCACAGCGAGCGCAGCAGCCGGCGCGCCGACGCGCTCGGGGACCCTTGTCGCGCCTGCAGCCGGCGGCGACACTGTCGAGGCTTTGCTCGCGCCGTCGCGGATCGGCCGCTTCGTCGTCCTGCGGGAGCTCGGCGCAGGCGCGATGGGGGTCGTCTACGCCGCGTACGACGCCAAGCTCGACCGCCAGGTGGCGATCAAGGTCCTCAGCGACAAGTACCCCGGCGAGCACGAGCTCGGCACCTCCCGCCTCGAGCGCGAGGCCCAGGCGCTCGCCCGCCTGTCGCACCCGAACGTGGTCCAGGTCTACGAGGTCGGCCCGGTCGAGGGCGGGATCTTCATCGCCATGGAATTGGTCCACGGCCGCACCCTGCGCGAGTGGCTGCGCGACGCGCCGCGCGACTGGCGAGCCGTGCTGGCGGTGTTCCTGCAAGTCGGCGCGGGCCTGCAGGCGGCGCACGCCAGCGGCGTGGTCCACCGCGACATCAAGCCCGACAACATCGTCGTCGGCGAGGACGGCCGCGCCCGCGTCCTCGACTTCAGCCTGGCCGCGCCGATCGACCGCCAGGCCGAGCTCGACGCCCTCGGCGACATGCGCGTGAGCAGCCTGCTCCTCACCCAGGACGGCGGCTTCGTCGGCACGCCCGCGTACATGTCGCCCGAGCAATTCCTCGGCACGCCGACCGACGCGCGCAGCGATCAGTTCAGCTATTGCGTGACCCTGTGGGAGGCGCTCTACGGCGAGCGACCGTTCCCCGGCGCCACGGTCGAGCAGATCCGCGGGGCCTTGCTGCGCGGTCGGCCGGCCGCGCCGGCGCACGATCGCGTGCCCGCGGCGATCCGCCGCGCCGCCTTGCGAGGCTTGCAGATCGATCCGGGCGCGCGTCACCCCGACTTCACCGCGCTGCTGTCCGCCCTCTCGCGCGACCCCTACCGCAATCACAAGCTCGTCGCCGGGCTGACCGCGCTGCTCGTGGCCGTCGCCGCCGGCACTGCCCTGGTCCAGCCGCCGCCGATCGACTGCCGCGCGGCCGCGGCGGGGGTCGGCGAGGTCTATGGCCCCGTGAGGCGCGACGCCCTGCTGGCGAGCTTCGCCCGCAGTCCGCTGCCCTACGCGCGCGCGTCGGCGGCCGCGCTGGCCGGCGAGCTCGACGACTACGCGGCCCGCTGGGCCCGCACCGCCGAGCAGGCCTGCGTCGCCACCCACATCCGCCACGAGGCCTCGAGCGAGCTGCTCGACCGCCGCGGCGCCTGCCTGCGCGATCGCCTGCGCGAGCTCGAGGCGCTGCTCGCAGTGCTGGCCGACCCGACCGCGGCCGAGCGGGCCCTGCCGGCCGTGCGCGAGCTGCCCCGGCCCGACCGCTGCATGCAGCCGCGCGCCGACGAGGCCCGCGCTCCGAGCCGCGAGGCCGCGCCGCTGCAGGCCAAGCTGGCCGCGGTGAGCGCCCAGCTGGCCGCCGGCGACGACGCCCGCGCGCTGGCGATCGCACAATCGGTCATGTCCGATGGAACAGGTCTCTTGGACCCTGTCCTGAAGGACGAAGCCCACTACTGGCGCGGCCGCGCGGCGCTCGCCGGCCTGCAGCTCGACCTGGCGGCGGACGACCTCCACCCGGCCTTCCACGGCGCGATCCGCCGCGGCGACGACGAGCTGGGCTTCCGCGCCGCGATCGCCCTGGCCGAGGTGGCGTCGCGGCGGGCCCGCTTCGCCGTCGCCGAGGAGTGGCTCGACCACGCCGAGGACGCGCTGCAGCGCGGCCAGCTCGGCGAGGTCCCGCAGGCCCAGCTCGAGCTGCGGCGCGGCGAAGCGCTGAGCGACGCCGGTCGCCCGGCCGAGGCGCTGGTGGCCCTCGAACGGGCGCTGGCGACGCTGCAGCGGGCCCTGGGCCCCGACGCGTTCGAGCTGGCGCGCGTCCACTTGCTCCGCGGGATCGCCCTCCGCGACCTCGGCCGCGTCGACGAGGCGATGCAGGCGTTCGAGCGCGACGAGGAGATCTTGCGCGCGGCGTTCGGCGAGTCGCACCCGAGCGTGGTGGTGCCGCTCAACAACCGCGGCGCGGCCCTGCTCGACCTGGGGCGCGCCCAGGAGGCGCTGGCGCTGTTCCAGCGCGGGCTCTCGATCCGCCTGCGCGCGTTCGGCCGCGACCACCCGCGCACCGCGTTCTCGCTGTCGCAGATCGGCGAGGCGTTCGCCGACCTGCAGCGCCACGCGGAGGCCGAGTCGGCCCTGCGCGAGGCGCTGGCGATCCGCGTGCGGATCCTCGGACCCGACCACCCGGACGTGGCCGAGACCCTGACGGGCCTCGGCAACCTCGCGGTCGAACAGCATCACCACGACGCGGCCCGCCGCCTGTTCCGTGAGGCGCTGCGGATCCGCCAGGCCGCCTACGGCGACGACCACGACATCGTCGCCAGCGCCCACCGCAACCTCGCCGACGCGGCCCGCGAGGCCGGCGACCTCGAGACCGCGGAGCGCGAGCTGAGCCGCGCCGAGGCGATCTGGAACGCTCACCTGCCCGCGGGCCACCCTAAGTTCGAGACGCTGCAGGTCGATCGCGGCCGCCTGGCGGAGGCCCGCGCGCAGCTCGAGATCGCCGCGAGTCACTACGCGCGCGCGCTCGAGTTGAGCGAGCAGCGCCTCGGCCCCGAGGACCCCAAGCTGGCGGCGATCCTGCGCGCGCTCGGCCACGTGCAGCTGGCCCGCGGCGAGCGAGCCGCCGCAGTGACCGCGCTGGGCCGGGCCGCGACGCTGCCTCCCCCTCCGCGACCGCTGGCCCCCGCGCGCGTCGCCGCCGCCCACTTCGACATGGCCCGCGCGCTGTGGCCCGAGAGCCAAATCCGCGCCCGCGGCGAAGCAGCGGTGGCCGCCGAGGCGCTGCGTGGCTCACCCGCCGACGCCGAGCTGCTGCGCGCGATCGAGACCTGGCGCGCGACCCATTGAAGAAGACCCTCAGGACATGACCTGAAGGGCATGTCAAAAAGCCCGCCGATCGCACGACGAGTCGATCGGTGCGAGCGAGGCGCCGCGCGATTCGACCGCCGGTGCCGAGCTGCTGCGCTCGATCGAGGCCAGGCCGGCACCGCACCGAATGTCCTCCAAGAACATGCCCGATAGCCCATGCCATCAAACCGCTCCCCGCGCGCGGCTGGCCGCCGAGGCGCTGCGCGACTCGCCCGATCGGGGCCGGGTCGGTCGCGCGGGGACTGTCTCTCGGAACATGCCTTCCATGGCATGTCCCGAGAGACATTCTTTTTTTTAGAAATTCACCCGTTCGCCAGGTGGAGCGCGAGCGGGTCGAGGCCGCTAGGATAGGCCATGTCGGCGAGCCGCTCCCCGCGCGCGCGACTCGCCCGATCGGGGCCGGGTCGGTCGCGCGGGGACTGTCTCCCGGAACATGCCTTCCATGGCATGTCCCGAGAGACATTCTTTCTTTTTTAAAAAATTCACCCGTTCGCCAGGTGGAGCGCGAGCGGGTCGAGGCCGCTAGGATAGGCCATGTCGGCGAGCCGCTCCCCGCGCGCGCGACTCGCCCGATCGGGGCCGGGTCGGTCGCGCGGGGACTATCTCCCGGAACATGCCTTCCATGGCCTGTCCCGAGGGACATGTTTTCTAAAAATTCACCCGTTCGCCAGGTGGAGCGCGAGCTGATCGAGGCTGCTGGAGTAGCCGCCGTCCAGCGACTTGTGGCCGGCGAGGAAGGTCGCGCGCTGGGCGGGGGTCGCGTTGTGCGGGACGCCGCGCAAGTTTACGGTCGTCTTGCCGCCCTGCTCGGTGAGCGTCAGCGTGTGCAGGATCTCGAGGGGCCAGTCGTCGTCGAAGGGCGGGCGCACGATGTTGCCCTCGGCGTCGGCGAACGAATTGAGGAACACCAGGCGGGCCGGCGGATCGATCTCCACGTAGGTGAACTTGCCCCACATCTCGTGGCCGTCGGCCGCCCGCATGCAATAGTGGTAGTGACCGCCGGGGCGCAGGTCGAGCCGCTTGGACCGCATCTCGAAGCCTCTCGGGCCCCACCACTGCGCCAGCCGCTCGGCCTCGGTGAGGGCGCGATAGACGAGCTCACGCGGGGCGTCGAACTGCCGCGTGATGACGAACTCGACCGCCATGTCGTCCAGCAGCTCGCGCAGGCGATCGAAGGTCGAGGTGGCGCCGGCGCCGGCGTGCTCGACCGCCTGGTCGCGCGCCGCGGCGGAGGCGAACCGCATGCGCATGACGACCTCGGTCTGCTCGCCGCGGGCGTGGAAGTCGACTGTGACGTGGAAGCCGCGCGGGTCGTCGTCGCTGTCGCCGTCGTGGTCGTAGACGAGGCGCTCGGGCGCGACGACCTCGCGGTAGCGGATCCGGTTGGCGTAATCGACGCCGTCGGGCCCGTGCATGACGTAGCGCCACACGCCGCCGGGGCGCACGTCCATCTCGCGGATGGTGGTGGTGAAGCCGCGCGGGCCCCACCAGCGCACGACGTGGTGCGGCTCGGTCCAGGTCTTGAACACCAGCTCGCGCGGGGCGGCGAACAGACGGTTGATCACCAGCTCGCGATCGCTGGCAGGCTCGGGGGGTCGTGGCAAATCCGCGGACATACGTTCTCCTTGTCGTCGTTGCGATCCGTGCGGCGTGTGGACAATATTCGGGGGGCCGGGCCGAAGGGCCCGGTATGTACATTCGTCGATGCGAGCGGCGTCAGTGCTTGCGCCGCGGCTTCTTCTCGTCGGCCTGCAGCTCGCGCAGGTAGTCGTCGAGGCGGTCGAAGCTCTCGTCCCAGAACCGGCGGTAGTGCTCGGTGAACTCGGCCACGGCCCGCAGCGGCGCGGCCTCGAGCCGACACGGCCGCTGCTGGGCGTTGCGCCCGCGGCTGATGAGGCCGGCCCGCTGCAGCACCCGCAGGTGCTTCGAGATGGCCGGCAAGCTCATGGCGAACGGAGCGGCCAGCTCCGACACGGAGGCCTCCCCGTGCGCGAGGCGGGCGAGGATCGCCCGGCGCGTCGGGTCGGCGAGGGCGGCGAAGGTGGCGTCGAGGTCGCTGGCTCGCATCGCTTTGTGAACCGTCCGGTTAAGAAACTTGTCGGTTAACTACTGGCCGTATCGGCGGCTGTCAAGCGCTCTACGGGAGGGTCGGGCGAATTTTCGCGAACCGTTCGAGTCCGCCGACGGAGCGCCGTCGGGGGCCGGGACGCCTCGCGGGCGAGCTTGACGCGGCGCGTCGCGAGCTGCGACCTTCGGCCCGGGCGGATCCCATGCACCCGAAGGAGCTCGCGCGGCGGATCGAGGCCGCTCCTCGTGACCGCGACGGCTTCGCCCGCGTCGAGCAGGTGGTGCTCGACTCGCGCTCGGTCTGGCCGCTCCGCGACAATCACCGCCTGAGGTTCGAGCGGGTGGACTTCGCGGCGCCGCTGCTCGGCTCGTTCTGGACCCGGCCGGTGTTCCGCAGCTGCGTGTTCGTCGACTGCGACCTCGACGGCATCAACGCCGCGCGCTCGAGCTTCGTCGATTGCACCTTCGAGCGGACCTCGTGCAGCCGGCGGCTGTTCAACGCCTTCTCGCGCTGCACGTTTCGCGACTGCGCGTTCGTCGATTGCACCCTCGCCAGCGCGGAGCTCTCGGAGTGCTCGCTCCACGGCGCGACGTTCACTCGCTGCGAGATCGTCCGCACCAATTTTCAGCGGTGCACCCTCGTCGACTCGAGCTTCACCGGCGCGCTGCGGACCGTGAATTTCACCGGCTGCACCGCCGCCCGCGTCGACCTGCGCGGCTGCACGATCGCCGATTCGGCCCTGCTCGACGGGCCCGACCTCGACCTCCGCCTGCCCGACACCGCGAGCAACTTCGTCGCCTACCCCCGCGCGTTCCTGGCCACGGTCGACGCGTTGGCGCCGGTCCTGTCGCGCGCCGGCCTCGAAGAGCTGCGCTCCGTGGCGGCCTTCGTGGCCGGCTCGAAGTACGGGGAGATCGTCGACGAGAGCCTGCTCGCGCGCATCCCCGCGGGCGAGCGCGCGGTGGTGCTGGAGCGGCTGTTCGCGCTGCGGAACCTCCGCGCCTGAGTGCGATCGGCAGGGGGCCGGGGCCCATGAATGGGATCGCTGCTTCGCCCGCAATTTTTCCGCGGCCTCCGGTTACTCCGTCGCCGAGGAACGCAGCCATGGCTCATCACCGCTCTCTCTGCTCCGCTCTCCTGTTCTCGTCGGCCCTCCTCGCCTGTGGCATCGAGAGCCCGCTCTTCGTCACCGACACGTGGGCCACGGACACCGACACCTCGACGACCACGGCCGGCACCACCTCGGAGGAGCCGACCACCGGCCCGACGACGGGGGAGCCGGGCCCCTCGGCCTGCGGTGACGGCGTGCTCGAATGGCACCAGGACGGCCCCCTGGGCACCAGGGCGCTCGGCGTCGCGGTCGACGGGGCGGGGCGCATCGTCGTCCTCGCCGACGTGGACGACCAGCCGACCGTCATCGTGACCGATCCCGAGGGCACCGAGGTGTGGCGCACCGCTCTCTCCGGCGAGCTGGTCACCCCCGCCGACCTCGTCGTCGACGAGACCGGGCGGATCTTCATCGGCGGCCGCGAGACCCCCGGCGGCGCGATGGTCCGCGCCCTCTCGCCCGACGGCGAGGAGCTGTGGAGCTTCAGCGAGGAGGGGATGGCCCCGACGTACGCCGCCAGCATCGGCGGCCTGGGGCTCGGCAAGGGCTCGCTGTTCTCGGCCGGCGTCGCCGGCGTCGACACCCTGGTGGTCCGCCGCCACGACCTCGCGACGGGCGAGGCAGTGTGGAAGACCGAGCACGTCGGGACGATCACCCAGATCGACTCGCCCGAGGTCGCCGTGGCCGGCGACAAGGTCCTCGCGGTCGGGCGCGCGGCCCTCGGTCCCGAGGCCACCGCCCGTCCGTTCGTCCTCCAGCTCGACGGCGACGGGGCGGTCGAGTCGTTCACCGTCGAGGACGCGATCGCAGGTTTCTGGCTCGACGTCGAGCCGATCGGCGCCGCCGGCGAGTGGATCCTCGCCGGCGAGCATTTGACGGAGGGCGAGGGGGCAGAGGCCGCCGCGCTCAGGCGCAACGGGATCGACGGGGCGGAGGCCTGGAGCACCCTGTTCGCCGACAGTTCGCGCATCGAGGCCGTCTACGACGTCAAGGTCGACGCCGCCGAGCGGATCCTCCTCGTCGGCACGACCTCCACCGACTACCTCGACAAGACGATCCCGTCGGTCCGCTGCATGGCGGGCGACGGCAGCGGCCTGTTGCAGGTCCCGTTCGAATTCAGCGACGAGGAGTACCAGAACGAGAGCGCCAACGGCGGCGCGTTCGGGCCCGGCTTCATGGTCGTCGTCGGCGACACGCAGGTGGACGGCTACTACGAGATGTGGCTGCGCAAGTACTCGCTCGAGTGAGGCGGCGCCGATTCACGTGCCGGGGACCGTGACCCATGGAACGTGTCTTTCATGACATGTCCCATGGGTCAGCGCGGGGCCGGGAGCGCGGCGTGCAGCTCGAGGTAGCGGCGCAGCAGGCCGACGCGGGCGTCGCAGCCGGCGGGGTCGTCGTCGCACAGGTTCTGCGTCTCGCGGGGGTCGGCGTGCAGGTCGTAGACCTCGAGGGTCCGCTTGCGGCGGTTGTCGAGGATCTTGAGGCCGTCGGGCAGGAGCAGGGCGAACACGTCCCAGGTGGTGCTGAGCACGGGGCGGCCGCACACCGGCGGCTCGCCGCGGAGCGCGGGCACCAGCGAGCGGCCGACGAACCAGCCCGGGGCCTCGACGCCGAACAGGTCGAGGAAGGTGGGTGAGAGGTCGAGCAGCGGGAGGTCGCACGGGCTCGCGCGCGCGGGCACGGCGGGGCTCACCGCGATGAGGGGGACGCGGCACTGCTCCTCGTAGGGCGGGCCGCCGTGGTGCTGCACCCCGTGCAGGCCGAACGCCTGGCCGTGGTCGGCGCTGACGACGACGAGCGTGCGCGACCACAGGCCGGCCTCGCCGAGCCAGGCGTCGAGGCGGGCGAGCTCGCGGTCGATGTTGGCCAGCTCGGACACGTGGCGCGCGTAGACGCGGCCCCTGCGGTCGCCCGAGTCGAACGGGTGGTGGGCGTCCATGAAGTGGGTGAAGAGGAACAGCGGGCCGTCGCCGTGCTGCTGCAGGCGGGTGAGGATCGCGTCCATCACCGCGGGCGCGTAGGCCAGGCGGTCGCCGGGGCGGATCGGCACCTCGATCTCCTCGGAGAAGCCGCGGCCGATCTTGTTGACGTGATTGACGAGCTCGAACTGACTGATGACGTGGACGGTGGTGACGCCGCGCGCGGTCAGCAGATCGGCGACGCGCGGCCGCTCCTCCTTCACGAGCGAGCCCTGGGTCGCGCTGTCGCGGGCCCACCGCAGCTGCGGCACCTCGAGGCCGGTGAACAGGCTGGCGAGGGTGAAGCGGGTGACGGTCGAGGGGCTGATCGCGCGCGGGACGTAGAAGCCGGCGTCGCGCCAGCGGTGCAGCGTCGGCAGCAGCTCGCGGTTGGCCGGGTTCTGCAGCACCTCGCTGCGCATCGAGTCGAGGGTGAAGAACAGGACGATCGCGTCGGGCGGCAGGAGCGGCGGCTCGGTGGCGGCGACCGGCGGAGCGTCGGCGCTCCAGGCGAACCACGGGGCGAGCTCGTCGGGGATCGGGATGTGGCCGTATTGCGAATTGTCGACCTCGGCCCGCCACGGGGGGACGTGGGCGGCGAGGAGCGCCGAATCGAGGCGCGTCAGTTCGACGCGCACCGCGTTGCCCGGGTCGACGGCGATCGTCGTGACGGAGAGGATCGCGAGGACAGCGACTGCGACGCGGCGCGACGCGGCCTGCAGTCGCCACGGCGTGGGCGCGCCGGCGAGGGCGGCCGCGGCGAGGGTGGCCGCGGCCCAGGCGAGGAATGCGTGCACCCCCGGGTAGTCGAGCGGCAAGATCCGGGTGTTGACAATGGCCGCGATCACGGCGGTCGTCACCGCCAGCCAGCGAATGCGCGGTCGGGCCATTCGCCGGCCGACGAGGTACGCCAGCGCGACGGCCTGGGCCAGCGCGACGGCCAGGAGGACGCTGACGATCGCGGCGCGCTCGCTACCGACGAGGCGCAGGGCGAAGTTGTCGAGGTCGGCCGCGAGGAACGCCACGGCCAGGACGATCGCGACGAGGCCAAGCGCCAGCGGTGCGAGCCGGCGCGGCGGCGCGAACCGCTGCCACGCCGACACCGCGAGGGCGCAGACGAGGCCGAGGAACAGCAGCTGGCCGGCGTCGAACAGGTGGGTCAAGGCGCGCACGCGCAGGCCCGCGTTGGGCAGGCCGCGCGCGGCGATGCAGCCGGCGTTGACGAGCGCGAGGCCGGCCCAGGCGAGGACGATCGCCGCGGCGGGGCTCAGAGGTCGCGCGACGGCCACGAGGCGGGCGACTATACACGCGGCCGCTCGCGCCGGTAGCTAGCGAGCAGCGTACGGGCCTGCTGGTGAGCCGCGAACGGGAGGCCGCGAGAACCCATCCGCGATCTTGCGCATGCATCGCGGCGCCGACATCGACCTGCGTGCGAGCCGGGACTCGTCGGGTTCACCGTACGATGCGAGTCGAGCAGCGAGTGGTTCCACGATGCATGCCCAGGATCGCCGCTCCTGCGCGGGTTCCCGCCGGCATCGCGGCGCCGCGTTCGCCTCGACTGCGAGCCGGGACTCCTCGTCGCGGGCGAGGGCCTCGCGTTCAGGCGCGTCCGGGCCCCGGATCTCGGCGGAGCCGACTGTTTTCTTCCCAAGAAGCCTCCCGAGGACGGGGGCCGGGGCGCTCTGGCCCTGAGTTCCGCAGGACGAGGCAATTGCCGCCGCGAAGCACGCCAGCCATCACGAAGTCCGAGGACCTGTCTGAAGGGACAGGGCGCCCCGGACACCGGCCCCGCGAGAATCGCCGCCGATCCATCCGGGGCCCGGGCGCGCCGTGCGACGCTCGTCGCGGTGCGAAGCTCGTCGAGCGGCAACGCCGCGCTCACAGGCTCCGAACTGTGCGCCGCGAGGACGCGATCGACTCGCCCGACGAGCGCCGCCATGCAGCGCTCGCGAGCCCATCAGTCCGCGAGGGCGCGGACGTTGAACAGGGCGATGTACATCGGCCCCAGGGGGTCGGGGTAGAGCACGTCGGCGCCGGCGCGTTCGGCCAGCTTCTCGGCGACGGCCAGGCCGTCCTTGAGAGTGCCGGGTTGGTCGACCGGGTCGTCGCCCTCGAGCTGGCCGAGCACCTGGTCGGGGATGTAGCGATCGAACACGTGGGCGCGGCGGAGCACCCCGCCGGGCATGGCGACGAGGACGATCTTGTACTCCGCGGAGATGACGATCTTGCGCTCCGCGTCGAGCAGCGAGAAGCGCGAGCCCTGGTAGTCCATGTCCATGCCGGAGACGCCGAGGCGCTGGCACAGGGTGACGAACGCGTCGGTGTCGATCTGGCCGGTGGCGGCCAGCGGACCGGCGGGCTCGGGCGGCGGCAGGTCCTCGTCGTCCTCGTCGTTCTCGCCGTCGCCGAGCTCGCCGTGCTCGAGGGCCAAGAGGCGCCAGTAGTTGTCGCCCTCGACCCGCTCGACCACCAGGGGCCACGTCTCGTCGTCGATCACCGTCAGCTCGACGCCGTCGCCGCTCGCGACCAGCGCCGCGAACTCCTGCGGCTCGCCGTCGACCTCGACCTCGACGAAGATCCGCTCCTTCAGCGTCAGCGGCTCCGGATCGCTGCCCGGCGACCCCCACTCCGGACGCAGCCGCGTCGCCCCGGCCCGCAGCTCCATCAGCAGCGCCCGGCCGAGCAAGAACGGCGGCAGGTCGGCGTCGAGCCGCTCGCACTCGTCGTCGCGGGTCGGCTGCTCGAGCGCGGCCGACAGCCACCCGCCCTGCGACAGCAGGGCGATCGTGCGGCTCTCGGCCAGGCTCTCGTTCGAGAACGCGACCACGGCCTCCGGCTCGCCGTCCTCGAAGGCGCTCGACAGGACGAGCTGATCGTCGGTCTCGAGGATCTGGAATTCGTAATTGTCGGCGGCGTCGAAGTCGGCCATCTCGTAGCGGAGCACCGCGCCCGGAGTGAGCAGGGACATGGGGGGACCTTCCTGTCGGGAAGCGGGAGGCATAGCCGACGCCCGTCGCGCGTCGCAAGCGCGCGCTCCGCACAGCCGCGCCGGGCGGGCCCGCCGCGGGCGTGGTGAGATGTCCGAAGAGACAGGTCGTGGCCGGAGGCTCGAGCCGGCGGTGAGCGCGTCGGTGGGTCGGACCGCTCGAGGCGCCGGGCGCAAGGATCGCAAGGTCGCGGCCCCGCGACTCGTCGGCCGGTCGCTGCCTGCGAGCGCGAGGGATCGCAAGACCGGCGGCGTCGCTGCCTGCGACGCCGCGAGAGAGCGCCCGGCCGGTCGCTGCCGGCGAGCGCGAGGGATCGCAAGACCGGCTGCGTCGCTGCCTGCGACGCCGCGAGAGAGCGCCTGCGCCTCGCGCCCTGGGACTCGTGGCGAGAGATCGCAAGGGCTGCGTCGCGACCTGCATGCGCGCAGGATCACAGGGTCGCCGCGGCGTCGCGATTGCGACGCGAGCGCCGGGCCGCGTGTGAGTCAGACCTCGGCGACGGGGCGACGGCGACGTCTTCGCCGTTCGTCGCGGCGCTGGAGGGCGATGCGAGCGCGACGGGGTTCGAGCGCTAAGCTCGCCCGCCGTGACGACGACTGCGATCGACTGGCGCTGGGACGACCTCGCCGAGGCGCTGGCGGCGGGGCTGCGGGCCGCGGCGGCGGACGTCGAGCTCGAGCAGGCGGTCAGGGGCCTCGACGCGCGCAGCGAGCTCGAGCTGCACCCGGTGCTGCGGGACGGCCTGCTGAGGGCCGGCTACGGGGTCGCGGCCGAGGTCCGGTTCCCGCGCGACCGGGTGTTGCGGCGGCGTTCGGAAGGTGTCCGTTGCGACATGGTCGTCACGCCAGGTGGTCGGCCGCTGGCCGACTCTGCGGACCAGATCGGGCTGTTCGCGCCGGGGGACGCGGTCGCGCTGGGGGACGCCGCCTGGCTCGAGGTCAAGGTCGTGGCCCAGCACAACGAGCGCGGGCCCAACCGCGCCTACGCCAGCGCGCTGCAGCGACCTGTCTGGAGGGACATCGACAAGCTGGCCGCCGACCCGCACATCCTGCACGGCGCCGCGGTGCTGGTGCTGTTCACGGCGGGCGCCGAGGTGGCGGAGCACGACCTCGGCGTGTGGTCGTCGGCGGCCAGCGTGCGCGGGCTGCGGCTCATGCCCCGTGAACAGCGGTCCCTGGCGATCGGCGACCGTCTGGGCAACCGACTGTGTACGGTCGCCGTGTTCCCGCTGGAGCGCGGACCCGCGTGACCGGCGTCGCCGGCGTGTGCGCAAGCGAACGCGGGCGGCGCAAACGCTCGTCGCAGGGGCGCGGGGGCCGTACCCGTGCGGACCGGCGCCGACGGCGGCGAGATGGGGGCGGCGCCGCGGCGGATTTTGCCGTAAGCTGAACGGACCTGGCGAACCGTTCGCCGCCAACCTCCGAGACGCATTTGAACATTTATCGACCTTCGATCCGCCGCCACGCGTGCAACCTTCACCGAGGAGACCAGACGTGAGCAACTACTACTCTTCCGGGAAGCGGTCCCGCGAGGCCAATCAAGCCAAGAAGAAGCAAGAGAAAGCCCAGGCCCGCGAGGCTCGCCGCGAGCGCGGGCCGCGAGAGATCCCCGTCGCCACCGCCGAGGACCTCACGGGCAACCTCCCCTCGATCGAGGACGCGATGCGGGCGATCGAGAACCCCGGCCAGGAACGCTCGGCGGCGACCATCCCCGTGCGCCTGTTCGTCGGCAGCCTGAGCAGCAGCACCACCGCCAGCGACCTCCGCAACGCCTTCAGCGCCTTCGGCCCGGTCGCCGACGCGGTCGTCATGACCGAGCGCGAGACCGGTGCCTCGCGCGGGTTCGGCTTCGTCACCATGGCCAATCGCAAGGACGCCCCGCGGGTCATCGAGGGGCTCAACGGCGCCGACCTCAAGGGCTCGTCGATCGTCGTCAACGTCGCCACCGAGCGCCGTTGAGCCCGGCGCGGCCGTCCGCGCCGCGTCGTTGCTTCCGCCGCCGAGGCGTGGTACCCGTCCGCGCGTCCTTCGCCCCGCGGCGTGAGAACGCCTGCGGGCGGCTCGATCCGACCTGCAGTTGGGGCCGCCTCCGGCCCCGAGCTGCAGGCAAGCCGCCCCGCCGTCGGCCCGGCCCGCATTCGCGGCCGCGACCGGCTGCGCCGCGCAGGCGAAGACATGGCCCTCGCGGGCCGCTCGAGAACTTTTCCGTGCAAGACAACCTTCCTGTCGTTTCTCCTGCCCAGGCGTCGGACTTCGCCGCGCTGGGCCTGTCCGAGACCCTGCTCCGCGCGCTGCGCCAGGAGGGTCACACCACGCCGACGCCGATCCAGGCGGCGGCCATCCCCCCTGCCCTCCTCGGCCGCGACCTGTTCGGCTGCGCCCAGACGGGCACCGGCAAGACGGCCGCGTTCGTGCTGCCGATCGTCCACCAGATGCTGCAGCGCCCGGCCGCGCGCGAGGCGGGGGTCCGCGCGCTGATCCTGACGCCGACGCGCGAGCTGGCGGCCCAGATCGGCGAGCGGATCGGCGTGTACGCGCGCTTCACCGGGCTGCGCCACGCGGTCATCTACGGCGGCGTCGGCATGCAGAACCAGGTCCAGGCGCTGCGCGCCGGCCTCGACCTGCTGGTCGCCACACCCGGTCGCCTGGTCGACCTCATGGCCCAGGGCCTGGTCCGCCTGCAGCGGGTCGAGTTCTTCGTCCTCGACGAGGCCGACCGCATGCTCGACGAGGGCTTCCTGCCGTCGATCCGCCGCGTCGTCGGCGTGCTGCCGAAGCAGCGCCAGACCCTGCTGTTCTCCGCGACCATGCCGCCGGAGATCGCCCCACTGGCCGCCCAGGTGCTGCGCGACCCGCTGCACATCGAGGCCACGCCGGTCGCGTCCGCGCCCGAGGCGATCGAGCAGTCGGTCTACTTCGTCGCCCAGGAGCACAAGCGCGACCTGCTGCGCCACGTCCTCGGCGACGGCGCCGTCACGCGGGCGATCGTCTTCACCCGCACCAAGCACGGCGCCGACCGGGTGGCTCGCCAGCTCGCGCAGGGCCAGATCCACGCCGAGGCGATCCACGGCGACAAGGCCCAGAGCACCCGCCTGCGCGCCCTGTCCCGCTTCCGCGACGGCCAGGTCCGCGTCCTCGTCGCCACCGACCTCGCCGCCCGCGGCATCGACGTCAGCGGGATCTCCCACGTCATCAACTACGACCTGCCGATGGACCCCGAGGCCTACGTCCACCGGATCGGCCGCACCGCCCGCGCCGGCTCGCAGGGCGTCGCCCTGTCGTTCTGCAGCGGCGAGGAGCAGGTCCGCCTCAAGGGCATCGAGCGTCTGATCCGTCGCCGCGTCCCGATCGTGCACAACCACCCGTTCGCGGGCACCGTCGACGACAGCCAGCCCGCCCGCGCCCAGCCGCAACAGGCGCGCCCGCAGCAGCCGCGCCAGCAACAGCAGCGCGCGCAGCAGCCCCGGCAGCAACGGCCGCAGCAGCAGCCGCGCCAGCAGCAGCGCCCCGCCGGCGCCCCCGCCCGCGGGGCCCAGGGCAACCGGCGAGCGACGGTCCGCTAGCGCCGGAGTGATGTCCTCGAGAGCATGCCCTCGAGGACATTGCTCATGAGGCATGCTCGAAAGAGCATGTCCACAAGGACATGCAAAGGATCGACCCTCGTCCCGGGAGCCGCGGCTCGCCTGCGCAGGGCCAGACCCGCTCTTTCAAAGAACCTGTCGTTCTGGACATGGCCAGAACGACATACACATCCACGATGCGGCGCCGCCTCCAGCACGCCGAGTCGGATCCTCGACCGACCGCCGCGGCCTCGCGTCTCAAGCCACGCGCTTCTTGAACAGATCGCGCAGGGCGAAGGTCGGGTCGCTGCACACGCCGCCGTGCACCGGCGACGTCTGGATGATCGTGCTGCGCGGCGCGACCAGCCAGTGGAAGCGCTCGGAGATCGGCAGCGCGGCGATCGAGCCCGCGCCCGCGTCGCCGTAGCAGACCGCGCGGAAGGCGTCGAGGTGGCGCGTCAGCGCCTCGAGGTCGACGTCGTCCGCCAGCGCCGTCACCCGGCTGCGGTCGAGGGCCAGCGCGCAGCCGAGGAAGCCGCGGGTCGGCGAGTGCACGATCACCCCGGCGTTGACGAACTCCTCCCGCTCCACTCTCGGGACCACTCGGACGATCGCGTAATCAAACGGCGCGCGCACGGTCGGCCTCCTCGAGGTAAGCGGACGCCGCGTCGCGACGGGCCCGCAGGCGAGCCGCGAAGGCGGCCCGGTATTCGTCCGGCGGCAGCGCGGGCGGGGCGGTCCACCACGCGTCCGGGACCGCGGCGATCGCCGCTTCGATCGCCCCGTCGGACAGGCCCGACCGCAGCCAGTCCGCCTCGGCCGCGATCGGGCCGGACCACGGCAGGAGCACGTGGCGGGCGATCATCGGGAACTTCGAGTCCACGCCGTCGAGGCCGCCGTCCCAGTCGTGCTGCCAGTAGAGCGCCGCGCCGTGGTCGATGAGCCAGAGCTGCCCGGTGCACCACAGCAGGTTGGTGTTCTTGGCCGTGCGGTCGACGTTCTGCGCGAACGCGTCGAAGGCGACGATCCGGGCCGCGAGCGACGGGTCGAGCTTCGGCCTGGCCGCGGGGTCGAAGCCGATCGCGCTGGCGAGGAACGTCATGCCGACGTTGTCGCCGGCGCTGGCGACCACGAGGTCGCGGATCTCCGGGTCGCCCTCGTTGCGGCCGACGGCCTCGTCGAGCTCGACGATCACCAGCTCCGGCACCGGCAGGCCGAGCGAGCGGGCCAGCTCGCCGACCACGATCTCGGCGACCAGGGCGCGCGCGCCTTGACCGGCGGCGCGGAACTTCACGACGTAGGTGCGGCCGTCCTCGGCCTCGACGACCGCGGGCAACGAGCCGCCCTCGCGCAGCGGAACGACATAACGAGCGGCGACGACGCGGCGGAGCACGCCGAGAGTGTAGGGGCCCCGTGCGGCGCCGTCACCCGCCGATCTCTCGGTCCGCGGCCGCGGCGACGGCGCGGGTCATCGCACGCGGCGGCCGAAGAAGCGCGCGTTGGCCTCGATGTCGGCCCTCAGCTCGAGCGGCACGTCGCAGTCCATGTGGATCGCCGACGCCGGGCATACATCCACGCAGCAGCCGCAGTCGATGCATTCGTCCGGATCGATGTAGAGCTGAACCCCGGGGAACCGCACGCCGCGTTCGGCCGCGGGGACCGAGCGCAGGGTGGCGTGGGCGATCGGCCCGTGGATGCACTCGATCGGGCAGACCTGGGCGCAGACCGTGTCGCAGGTGCCGGCGCAGTGACGGGTGATGACATGTGGCATCTTTTAAAATGGGCCTCCTGAGGTCGCCCTCAGCACGCGGCGGGCCGCCGTGGGGCGAGGAAAAATGCCTGGTGAGACGGGCACTTGGGGCCGTGCGCCGGCTCATCGACGGCGCTACACTGAAATCCCAGTGACGATGCACTGATATTTCAGTGCATCGCGCTATGCTCGGTTCGGCGAATGACGGAGGCGGGTTTCGAGCCGGTCGAGGTGTTGGCGGCGCTGGTGGCGGCGGCCAGCGAGGCGCACACGCGGCGGACGTGGGTGCGCCGGGTGGCAGAGGCGCTGGCGCGGACGCTGCCTCTGGTGCGGCTCGAGCTCGGCGAGCGGGCGGGCGACACGGACGAAGCCGAGGTCGTGAGCAGCGTCCCCAACGGCGGGGCGGTCGCCGTGACCCGCCGCCGGCTGCACGAGCGGGAGATCGCCGCGCTGCGCTCGGGCCGGGTCGACGAGTCGGCGCGGCGCGGCACGAGCGTGCGCTCGCTGGTGGTGGTGCCGCTCGGCGGCGCCGGGGCGGCGATGTTCGTGGCGCTCTCGCTCGGCCCCGGCGCGCGCCTCGACCCGGGCTTCGCGGCGACTCTCGGCGACGTGCTGCTGCATCTGCTGCGCGGCCAGGACGTCACCCAGCGGGTCGCCGAGCTGTCGCGGCGGGCCCACGTCGAGAACCGCGAGCTGCGCGAGCAGGCCCGTCACGGCGAGCGCGAGCGGCCGCTCGTGGCCCAGAGCGCGGCGATGCAGGAGGTGCTGCGGCGCATCGACGCGGTGGCGCCGTTCGACACCACGGTGCTGCTCGCCGGCGAGTCGGGCACGGGCAAGGAGCTGCTGGCGCAGCGGCTGCACCGCCTGTCGGCGCGCGGGCACCGGCCGATGGTGGCGATCAACTGCGGGGCGCTGCCGGCGAACCTGGTCGAGAGCGCGCTGTTCGGCCACGAGGCGGGGGCCTTCACCGGGGCGACGCGGCGCCACCTCGGGGTGTTCGAGCGGGCCGACCGCGGCACCCTGTTCCTCGACGAGGTCGGCGAGCTGCCGCTCGAGGTGCAGGTCAAGCTGCTGCGCGCGCTGCAGTCGCAGGAGTTCGAGCGGGTCGGCGGCGAGGAGCGCGTGCGCGTCGACGTGCGGGTGATCGCCGCGACCCACCGCGAGCTCGAGCCGATGATCGCCGCCGGCACCTTCCGCCGCGACCTGTTCTTTCGGCTATGTGTGTTCCCGATCCGCGTGCCCCCGCTGCGCGAGCGCCAGGGCGAGCTGCCGGGCCTCACCGCGGCGCTGGTCGCCGACATCGCCGCCCGGCTCAGGCTGCCCGCGCCGGCGGTGCCGCCCGCGGCCCTGGTCCGCCTGGCCCGCCACGCCTGGCCCGGCAACGTGCGCGAGCTCGCCAACGTGCTCGAGGCCGCGATCATCCTCGGCCGCGGCCAGTCCCTCGCCCTCGACGCCGCCCTCGCCGTCGACCCCGCGCCCGCGCACGCACCTGCGCCGGTGGAGCGCCTCGACGACGCGATCCGCCGCTGCATCATCGCCGCCCTGCGCGCCTGCGACGGCCGGATCTACGGCCCCGGCGGCGCCGCCCAGGCCCTCGGCCTCAAGCCCGGGACGCTGCAGAGCAAGATGCGCAAACTCGGCATCGACCGCGAGTCGTTCGTGCCGGCCGGCGAGGCGTGAAGGCCGCGAAGATCGACCGCATGTCCTCGAGGACATGCGGTGATCGAACGGTAGCGACGAGACACCAGCACTTCCGACGCCCGCACATGCCCCGCCGGACACGTCGATCTCGCGACGAGAGTGCGCACACCAGCGAGCCCGACGCTCCGCGCCGCTCGCACGACCTGTCCCAACACTCACGTGACTCTCGACGAGACCGATCGGTCGGGCGACCTTCGGGCACGTTCATCCGTGCTCGTACCGACGTCCGCGCCGGGCATCCTGTCAGATGTTTTTAAGAGACATGTGATTCGGGCCGTGCTCACCAGTGTTTGCAGCGCGGCACCGCCAGGCGGGCCGCGGTCGTCGCGGCGGCGCAGGCGTCGGCGAGGCCGGCGGCCAGCTTCTCGTCGGCGCGGGCGCGCGACCAGGCCAGGCGCTGGCCGTCGAGGACTTCGCCGTGGATCGCTCGCTCCTCGGCGGGCACGACCTCGGCGATGCAGCGGCGGTAGCTGTCGACGTAGCGGTCGCAGGCGTCGACGCCGATCGGTCCGTCGTCCGCTGCCACGGCCGGGGTCGCCGCGGGCGTGGGGGCGCCGGAGGCCACCTCTGCGGGGGCTGCCGGCGACTCGCTCACCGGGTCGGGAACAGGGGTCGCCGCCCGCTCGCAGGCGAGGAGGGCGGCGAAGACGAAGATCGGACTGACGCGCACCATTGGGTCTCCTCTCGCTGCCGCCGGACGCACGAGGCGGCGGCGAATGTTCCTGTCGCTCTCGGCTCGCGCGCCGCTCGCTGACGGAACAAGCGGGCCCGGGTCGCGCGTCGTGTGGCGACGGAGGTCCTTCGTCGTGCGCAATTTCCTCGTCCTCGCCGCGTTCGCGGCCGTCGTCGTGCCGGCCGCGCCCGCCGACGCTTGCCACAACAGCGTCGAGCGGGTCGTCGACGTCACCAATCGGAGCGTCCGTCGGGCCGAGCAATTGCTGGCCGACGGGGCCCACGCCGCGGCGGTCAAGGAGGTCCTCGCGACCTTCCCCGAGGCCGTGCAGCTGACTCACCGCGCGCGCCGGCCCGGGCTGTTCGCCCGCGCGCAGCGGGTCCTCGCCCTCGCGGCGGTGCGCAGCGGCGGCGGCGTGCGGCTGGCGAGT
The DNA here is from genome assembly GCF_026965555.1 of Nannocystis punicea. GTDB lineage: Bacteria > Myxococcota_A > Polyangia > Nannocystales > Nannocystaceae > Nannocystis > Nannocystis punicea. The sequence goes on from NZ_CP114040.1 coordinate 11,965,341, forward strand.
CACATGTCCGGAAAGACAGCTTCACACCGGACCGCGGCCCTGGCGTGGTCGGCGATGCTGCTGCGCCTGCACCACGCGCGCAGCGACGACGTGGTGGTCCGGGCCGAGCTGGCCGAGGCGCTGGCGGCCCTGCCGGCCGAGCGGGCCGGGGCGTACGCGCTGCTCAAAGAGCTCGGGGACGGCGACGTCCTGCCGACCGCGCGCGCGTGGGCGCTGCTCGCCGAGCTCGAGCGCGACCGCGGCGACGCCACTGCGGCGGAGCGGGCCGGCAGGCGCTGCCGGGAGATCGCGCCCGACGACCCGGTGTGCGCGCCCGAACCACCGACGAGCTGAGCGGTGCGGTCGCGCTCGCGCCCTCGCAGTCCTCGCGCGCGAGACCGCGGCCGACGAAATGGGCGCTGCCGGGCCCGCGCGCGAGACTTTCGGGTCTTCGGGACAGGTGCTCGTCCGAACGACCCTGTCGATCGGGCCGACGCCGCAGCGCGGCGATTCGGGTATCGTCGGCCCCGGAGGTCGAGCGATGACGGTCGGAGGCCAGAGTGGCGAAGTGATCCCGCAGGACCTGATCCTGCGCGACGCCGGGGCGAACCCGGCGGCGGTCGCCGAGGCGGTGCGAGCGATGACGGGCCTAGAGGCCCCGGCCGCCGCCGAGCTGGTGGCCCGCACGCCGAGCGCGATCCGGACCCGGATCGCCCCTGCCCTGGCCGAGGCCCTGCGCGTCAAGCTCGTCGCCGCCGGCGCGACTGTCGAGCTCCGGCCGCACGGCGCAGCGCCGGCGCCCGAGTTTTTCGACGTGTATCTGCAGGACAAGGGCGACAGCAAGATAGGCGTGGTGCGGGCGCTGAAGATGATGACGGGGCTCGGCCTGCGCGAGGCGGTCGAGCTGGTCGACGACGCGCCGTGCCTGGTGCGCCGCCGCGTCCCGCAAGACGAGGCCGAGGCGCTGCGCCACGAGTTGGTCGAGGCCGGCGCGATCGTCGAGGTCCGCGCGCACGAGAGCAGCGCGCCCCCGGAGCGCACGGCCAGCGGCGAGGCGGCGGTGACGTGGGGCGCGACGACCAGCGAGCCGACGGCGAAGCGAGCGAGCGAGCCGATCACGGGCTTCGCGGTGGTGCTGCATCACTTCGGCACGCGCAAGCTCGACGTGGTCAAGGCGATCCGCGACTTCACCGGGCTCGGCCTCAAGGACGCCAAGGACCTGGCCGAGTCGACCGAGGTGGTGCTCAAGCAGGGCATGAGCGAGCCGGAGGCGCGGTCGTTCGCGCAGGCGCTCTCGGGCGTCGACGCGAGCGTGTCGGTCCGCGGCGCCGCGGCGACGACCCCGTCGCCGGTAGGCGGATCGGGCGGTGACGGCTCCGAGGTCGTCCTGCACCACTTCGGGACGCGCAAGATCGACGTCATCAAGCTCATCCGCGAGGCGACCGCGCTCGGGCTCAAGGAGGCCAAGGACCTGTCCGAGTCGACCGACGTGGTGATCAAGAGCGGCATGCGCGAGGACGAGGCGCAGAAGCTCGCGCGGGCGCTCGCGGTCGTCGGCGCGCGCGTGTCGGTCCGCGGCGCGCCCGCGCCGGAGCCGGAGCGGTCGAACCTTCCCGAGCCGAGCGTGGGGTACGGGGTGGTGCTGCGGTCCCACGGCAGCAACAAGATCAGCGTCATCAAGATCATCCGCGAGGCCACGAACCTCGGGCTCAAGGAGGCCAAGGACCTGGCGGAGTCGACCGACGTGATGATCAAGGACGGTCTGAGCGGGAGCGAGGCGCAGGCGCTCGCGCAGTCGCTGACGGCCATCGGCGCGCGGGTCGAGGTCCGCAGCCCGGCGTGGACGGACGACTCGGAGGCAGACGCGGACGACGGCCCCTACTCCACTGCGCCGCTCGACGTGATCCTCGGCGCCTGCGGGCCGCAGAAGATCGCGGTGATCAAGGTGATCCGCGAGGAGCTCGGCTGCGGGCTCAAAGAAGCCAAGGACCTGTCCGAAACGCCAGGTGCGGTGCTGCGCGAGGGCCTCCGCCGCGCCGAGGCCGAGGAGCTGGCGCGCAAGCTGACCGCGCTCGGGGCCGCGGTCGAGCTGCGCGAGATGTGGCGCCGCGCCGAGCCGGCCGAGGTCGACGTGTTCCTGCAGAGCCACGGGCCCAACAAGATCTCCGTGATCAAGGAGGTGCGGGCGCTGACCGGCCTCGGGCTCAAGGACGCCAAGGACCTGGTCGAGGCCGCGCCGACGCTGATCAAGCAGAAGGTCGAGCTGGCGACCGCGAGGCAGCTGCAGGCCGTCCTCGCCGAGGTCGGGGCGGAGGTCGAGCTGCGCTGACGCGGCGGGTGTCGCCGCCTCGCCCGGGCCGCCACCCGAGATCGAAGATTCGCGTGCTTGACAGCCGGATTGCGCCTGGAGATGCTGCTCCGGCGTGGTTTGACATGTCTACTTCTTCGGCGCTCCGTCGGTCCTCGTTCTCTGCCCTGCTTTGCCTGTCTGCCTGCGGACCCGCGGAAGATCGCGGCACCGACGGCGAACCGGCGACGCCGGGGACCGGCGTGATGACGCTTCCCGGCGCGAGCACGGGGACGGGCACGAGCACGGGTGAGCCGACGACCGGCGATGGCACCGCGACCGCGGGCGAGGACACGTCGGCGGTGTCGAGCGAGCCGCCGCCGACGAGCACGACGACCGGCGGCGGGGCCAAGTTCGACGTCGGCGCGCGGGCCGACGCGGCCGGGCCGTGCGAGGAGTTCGACGTCACGCCGATGCCGCAGCGGCCGAACGTGGCGCTGGTGCTCGACTACTCGAGCTCGATGCAGCAGTCCCTCGGCGACAAGACGCGCTGGGCGGTGCTGTGGGAGGCGGTCGACTTCCTGATCGACGGCTGGGACGCGCAGCTGAACCTGGGGATGATGCTGTTCCCCGACCTCGACATCTCGATGAACGCGACCAACTCGTGCGTCACCGAGGACTTCGAGGTGCCGGTGGCGCCGATGAACGGGGCCGACATCCTGGCGGTGCTGCCCGGCCCCGACCACGATCCGCCGGGCAACACGCCGACCCGCGCGGGCGTGCTGGTGGCCGCGGCCCACCTCGAGACCCTCGACCCGGCGATCCCTCGCGCCATCTTCCTCGTCACCGACGGCGACGCGCTGTGCGGCCCCGACCAGTGGGAGGAGCTGACCGACGAGGGCGTGGACGAGGTGATCGGGGAGATCTACACGCAGCGCAACATCCCGACCTATGTGATCGGCCTGGCCGCCCAGGGCAGCAGCTTCATCGCCCACCTGAACGAGATGGGCCTCGCCGGCGGCCGCCCCGATCCGGCGGCGGACCACGACTACTACCCCGGCGACGACCAGGCCAGCCTCCAGGCGGCGTTCGAGCAGGTGGTGATCGACGTCATCACCTGCACGCTCGACCTCGAGGAGGCGCCGCCCGACCCGACGCTGTTCAAGGTCAGCGTCGACGGCGTCGAGTACACCTTCGTGCCCGACTGCGGCCAGGGCGACGGCTGGACGTTCGTGCCCGACACGATGAACCAGCAGATCGAGCTGTGCGGGGTCGCCTGCACCGCGTTCAAGGCCGGGGCGTCGTTCCACGCCAAGCAGTATTGCCTGAACGGGTGAGCCGAGGATGTCTTGAAGGACAGGTGATCGGAGACTTAGCGACCTGGCCTAACGGGCAGGTGCGGCGGCCATCGCGGAGGCGTGGTCCTCGACCAGCGCGACCAGGCGCGACAGGCCGAGCTTGCGCACCAGCACGGCCGGCCGCGAGCGCGAGCGCAGCAGGCGGCGGGTGGTCTGGACCGCGCCGTGGCTGTTCACGTCGGTGACGATGACGACGAGGTCGCTGCGGTCGACGAGCCGCTCGAGCTCGAGCGAGGCGTGACCCCGCATGTAGCCGGTGTGGTGCTCCAGCTCGTGGCCCATCGCGCGTACCGCCCGCTGGTAGCTCTGTTCGCTCCGGTCGAGACCGCCGACGATGCCCACGCGCATGGCACAACAGTATTTCATTAAAATGGAATTTTCAAGCTGCTGAACTCCGCCGATCGTCGGGGCGAAGGCGGCGCCCAGGCGGCCGGCGCGGCCGTATGGGGCCAATTCGGCGCCCGTAACAGCGATCGCGGAAATTTCGAGCGAGCTCAACAGGCTCCATGGCACGAGAGAAATTTCCGCTATTCTGAAAACGTGCGTTCCCCCGCCCCCACGCCATGCTGACCCTGCTGCTCGTGAGCCTCTGGCGCGCCCACTGGCGCCGCCGCCGCGCTGCCGCCGCCGCGCTGCCGGCGGTGTGAGGCGTGGGAACGCGCGCGGGCTCCTCCGACTGCGGTCCTCAGCGACGGCCTCGCGGGCGCTCCTCCTCGGCTTCGCGCGCGCAGGCGGCGGTGAGGGCGGCGAGGTCGGCCTTGCGCGCGTCGTCCTTCGCGCCGGCGCGGGCGTCGAGCTGCAGCGAGCAGGCACGCTCGTGCTCACCGGCGGCGAGGAGCAGGCGGGCCAGCTCCAGGGCGGCCAGCGAGCGCGACTCGACCTGACCTTTCACACCTGTCGTATCGGCCAGCACGCGCTCGAACCACAGGCGCGCGGCGGGGAGGTCGTTCGCCGCGGCCGCGAGCTGGCCGGCGCGCACGGCGATCGGGGCGATCGCGGAGTTCCTGGGCCCGCCGTTGGCCTCGTAGACAGTGACCGCGCGGGCGAGCAACGTGCGGGCCTCGGCGGCAGGTACGAGCGCGGCCAGGCCCACCAGCGCCTCGCTGAAGTAATAGGCGTGCGTGGTGGTGGCGCTGCTGCCGAGGGCGACCGCGCGGGTGAACTCGGCCAGCGCCGCCGCCGACTGGCCGCGCGCCGCGTGGAGCTTGGCCAGCCCGGTCAGCGGCTGCAGGAGGTGCGAGTGATCGGGCCCGTACAGCTCCTCCATCAGCGCGAGGGCGCGGGCGTAGTGCTCGGCGGCCGCGTCGAGCTCGCCCGCGCGGTGCTCGATCTCCGCGAGGCTCGCCAGCGGGTGCGCGACCAGCAGGTGGTTCTCGCCGAGCAGCTCGGAGAACAGCGCGAGGGCGCGGACGAACTGCTCGCGCGCCTCCTCGAGGCGGCCGAACCGCTCGTGCAAGATCCCCAGGTTGTGGTGGACGACCGCGAGCAGCGGATCCGGCGGGCCGGGGATCCGTCCGAGCAGCTCGAGGGTGCGCGTGTAGTGCTCGCGGGCCGGCGCGTCGCCGTCGGCGCGACCATGGACGACGCCGAGGTTGTTGTGCAGGAGCGCCGCGACCTGCACGTCGCCGGCGCGCTCCACCAGCGCTTCGGCCACCGGCTGGTCGTCGAGGGCGAACGCGAGCCGGCCCTGGATCTCGCCGACGACGAAGATCCGCTTGGCCGCGGCCTCGGCGGCCACGACGTCGAGGCCGTGGACGATGGCGGTGCGCATCGCCAGAGTCAGGGCGGCCTCGGCCTCGTAGGCGCGCGCGAGGCCCATGAGCAGGCTGCCCTCGCGCAAGGCGGCCTCGGCGATGAGCGGCGGGTAGTGCAGCTCGTCCGCGACCGCGCGGACCTCCCGTGCGAGCTGCAGCCCCTCGGTGTACTGGCCGGTGGTCTCGAGGGCGGCCGCCCGCGCGAGTTGAGCGCGCCGCGTCTCGACCCGGGCAGCGGTATGCGGATCGGCGGGCGGGGCGACTGCGGCCAGCAGCGCGTCGGCGTCGGCGCACGACTCGAGGCTCGGCAGCGCGGCGGTGGCCTGCACCGCCTTCTCGAGGATCGAGCGGTCGGCGGCGATGAACACGTCGACCAGCGCGGCCAGGTAGTCGCGACTGCGGGCCAGGCAGGCGGTGCGGCGGTCGAACAGCGAGGTCGACTGCGAGCCGCCGGCGTGGGCCTCGCACGCCTGCGTACGGCCCTCGGTCCACGCGAGCGCGTAGGCGTCGAGGCGGTCGTGGGCGCGGCGCCAGGTGTCGGCCGCGAACGGCGAGCCGGTGGCGACGAAGGCCTGCTCCGCCGCGGCCGCGCGGGCCTCGTCCCACACGCCCGCGAGCTCGACCGCGGCGCCCTCGCACTGCGTCGCCGCGTCGTCGCGCTGCGACAGCGCGAGCGCGTAGCTGCCGGCCGCGGCCGCGCCGGCCACCGCGGCGATGCCGGCGACGCGGAGCATCGTCTTTCGCGGGTCGCGCTCGAGGACGTCGAGCATGTGCGCGAGGTCGGGCCAGCGCATCCTCGCCGTCGGCGCCAGGCTGCGGACGATGATGCGGAAGATCCGCTTCGGCACCCTCGAGTCGCGCGGCGGCGGCGGCACGACCCCGCGCCGGACCTCGCGCTTGATCTCCTCCCACGTCGACCCGCGGAACGGGCGCGAGCCGTACAGCGCCTCGTAGAGGGTGATGCCGAAGCTGAACTGATCGGAGGCCGGGCCGACGACCTCCTCGCCGAAGTGCTGCTCGGGCGACATGTACGCCGGCGTGCCGAGGGCCTTGCCCGCGCGGGTGAGGCGGACATCGAGGATGTCGCCGCGGCCGGTCTGGTCGGGGCGGTTCGACGGTTGCGTCGACATCCGCGACAGGCCGGGCTCGACCTCGGCGTGGACCAGGCCGAAGTCGAGGACGCGCGGGCGGCCGTCGGCGCTGACGAGGACGTTGTCGGGCTTGAAGTCGCGGTGGACCAGGCCGGCCGCGTGGGCCGCCGCGAGGCCGCGCCCGGCCGCGATCACGGTGCGCAGCACCAGCGGCCACGGGCGCCGCTCGAGGCGCTGCCACGTCCTCAGCGTCTGGCCCTGGACGTACTCCATGGCGACGTAGATCTCGTCGCAGTGTTCGCCGGCCTGGTAGACCTGCACGACGTTGGGATGGGACAGGCGGGCGAGGGCCTGGGCCTCGCGGAGCATGCGGGTCCGGACCTCGCGGCTGTCGAAGTGTCGCCGCGACAGGACCTTGAGCGCGACCTCTCGCGCGAGCGCGGCGTCGTGGGCGGCGTAGACGATGCCCATGCTGCCCTCGCCGAGTTTGCGCAGCACGACGAACGGGCCGATCTCGGCAGGTGTCGCCCCCTCGGTCATATCCGAAGGCCGAGAGCATACCCGATCGCCCGCGCGTGAACGCCGGGGCTCAATGGCCGCAGGCGGCCGCGAGCGCGTCCAGCTCGGTGTTCGCGTCGCCCGGTGCAGCGCGGGCTGCGAGCGACAAGGCGCAGGCGCGCTGGCGCTCGCCGGCGTCGAGGAGGATGCGGGCGAGGCCCAGCGCGGCCAGCGAGCGCGATTCGAGCTGGTCTTTCGGACCTGTCGCATCGGACAGGACGCGCTCGAACCATCGACGCGCCGCCGGCAGGTCGTTCGCGGCGGCCGCGAGCTGACCGGCGCGCGCGGCCACGGGGACGATCGCGGGGTTCTTCGGCCCGCCGTCGGCCTCGTAGACGGTGACTGCGCGGGCCAGCAGGGCGCGGGCCTCGGCCCGGTCGACGCCGGTGACGGCCTCGGCGAGGCCGACCAGTGCTTCGGCGTACATCGAATGAGTGGAGCCGAGCCGCTCGCCGATGGCGACTGCGCGGCGGAACTCGGCCCTGGCGGTGTCGAGCGAGCCGCGGCCGAGCGCCACGTTGCCGAGGCCGACCAATGGGTGCAGCAGGTAGAAGTGGTGCTCTCCGTACGTCGCCTCCATCAGCGCCAGCTGGCGGCGATAGCCGGCGGCCGCCTCGTCGCGGCGGCCCTGCAACAGGTCGACGTCGGCGACGCCGCCGAGCGGGTGCACGACATACGGGTGCTTCTCGCCGAGCAGTTCGGTGACCACTGCGACGGCCTGCGCGTAGTGCTTGCGCGCGTCGTCGAGCCGGCCCTGGCTGCGGTACAGGCCGCCGAGGTTGTGATGCGCCATCACGATCAGCGGATCGGGGCCGTCGCTGCGGCCGCCGAACAGCTCCATCGAGCGCAGGTAGTGGAGGCGCGCGCGGTCGTCGGTGACGTCGCGCGCGTAGACCACGCCGAGGTTGTTGTGCAGGAGGCCGCCGATCCGGCCGTCGTCGCCGGCGCGCTCCATGAGCGCCTCGGCGAGCGCCTCGGCGTCCAGCGCGACCTCGCGACGTCCCTGCCGCTCACCGACGACGAAGATCCGCTTGGCCACGGCCTCCGCTGCGACCGCGTCGAGGCCGTGCACCAGCCCCTCGCGCATCGCCCGGGTCAGCGCGGCCTCGGCCTCGGCGTCGCGCGCCAGCTCCATCAACAGGCTGCCCTCGCGCAGCGCGACCTCGGCGGTGAGCGGCGGGAAATGCAGCCCCTCGGCCGCCGCTCCGACCTCACGGGCGAGGCTCAGGGCCGCGGTGAATTGGCCGGTGTTCTCGAGGGCGGTGGCGCGGGCGAGCTGAGCGCGGCGGGCCTCGACCTCGGCGGCGACGTCCGGATCGTCGGGCGGGGCGACGGCGGCCAGCAGGGCGTCGGCGTCGGCGCACGAGGCGAGGCTTGCCAGCGCCGCGACGGCCTGCACGGCATTCTCGACGACGGAGCGGTCGGCGGCGAGGAGCACGTCGACCAGCGCCGACAGCTCGGCGCGACGGCGGGCCAGACAGGCGGTGCGGCGGTCGAACAGCGAGGTCGACTGAGAACCACTCGCGTGGGCCTCGCAGGCCTGCGTGCGGCCCTCCGTCCACGCGAGCGCGTAGGCGTCGAGGCGGGCGTCGACCCGGCGCCACGCGTCGGCGGCGAGCGGCGAGGCCGTGGCGACGAAGGCCTGCTCCGCGGCGGCGGCGCGCTCGTCGTCCCACACGCCCGCGAGCTCGGCAGCGGCGCCCGTGCATTGCGTCGAGGCCTCTTGCTGCGACAGCGCGAGCACGTAGCTGCCGGCCGCGGCTGCACCGGCGACCGCGACGATCCCGGCGACTCGCAGCACCGTCCTCCGTGGGTCGCGCTCGAGCGCGCCGAGCATGTGCTCGAGGCTCGGCCAGCGCAGCTCGGGCGTCGGCGCGAGGCTGCGGGCGATGATGCGGAAGATCCGCCCGGGCACCGTCGAGTCGCGCGGCGGCGGCACCACCCCGCTTCGCACCTTCTGCTTCAGCTCTTCCCAGCTCGCGGCGAGGAAGGGCCGCACGCCGTAGAGCGCCTCGTAGAGGGTGACGCCGAAGCTGAACTGATCCGACGCCGGCTCGATCGCGCCGCCCATGTGTTGCTCGGGCGACATGTACGTGGGCGTCCCGACGAGCATGCCGGTGCGGGTCAATCGATCGCCGAGCGGCTCCTCTTCGGGCTCATCGACGGGCTGCAGCTGGGTCGACGCCTGCGACAGCGACATCGACGCGGCTTCCTCCGAGGAGGGCTCGACCGATCTGGTGGCCACGGCGGGATCGCCGGTGTGGACCAGTCCGAAGTCGACCACGCGCGCGCGACCGTCTTCGCCGACGAGCACGTTGTCCGGCTTGAAGTCGCGGTGAACCAGACCGGCGGCGTGAGCCGCAGCGAGGCCCCGTCCGGCCGCGATCACCGTGCGCAGCACGAGTCGCCACGGGCGCTTCTCCGCCCGCAACCACGACCGCAGCGTCTGGCCGTGGACGTACTCCATGGCGACGTAGATCTCGTCGTCGTGCACGCCGACCTGATAGACCTGCACGACGTTGGGGTGGGACAGGCGCGCGAGCGCTTGCGCCTCGCGGAGCATGCGAGCGCGGACCTGGCGGCTGTCGAAGTGCCGCCGCGACAGGACCTTGAGCGCGACCTCTCGCGCCAGCGCGGCGTCGTGGGCGGCGTAGACGATGCCCATGCTGCCCTCGCCGAGCTTGCGCAGGACGACGAAGGGGCCGATCTTGGCGGAGTCTTCACCCTCGATCACGAAGTATCCCGGCGTTCGAGGTCGAGAGCGTAGCCGCGAGCGCCGCTCAGCGCGAGCAGGCGGCGGCGAGCGCGTCGACGTCGGCCCTGTGCGCGTCGCCCGTGAGACCGACGCGGGCGTCGAGCAACAGAGAGCAAGCGCGCTGACGCTCGCCGGCGTCGAGGAAGATGCGGGCGAGACCCAGAGCAGCCAGCGAGCGCGACTCGAGCTGTTCTTTGGAACCTGTCGCATCGGCCAGCACGCGCTCGAACCACTGGCGCGCCGCCGGCAGGTCGTTCGCGGCGGCCGCGAGCTGACCGGCGCGCACCGCCACCGGCGCGATCGCGGGGTTCTTGGGCCCGCCGTCGGCCTCGTAGACGGTCATGGCGCGGGCCAGCAGGGTCCGAGCCGAGGCCAGGTCGGTGCTGGTGACGCACTCGGCGAGGCCGATCAACGCCTCGGCGTACATCGAATGCGTGGTGCCGAGCTGCTCGCCGATGGCGACGGCGCGGCGGAACTCGGCGGCCGCGATGTCGAGCGCCCCCGCGGCCTGGCTGACCTTGCCGAGGCCGACCAGCGGGTGCAGCAGGTAGAGGTGTTGCTGGCCGTACGTCGCTTCCATCAGGAGAAGCGCGCGGCGGTAGCCAGCGGCGGCGACGTCGCTGCGGCCCTGTAACACGTCGATGTCGGCGACGCCGCCGATCGGGTGGGCGACCATCGGGTGCTGCTCGCCGAGCATCTCGGAGAACAGCACGACTGCCTGCGAGTAGTGGTCACGGGCGTCGTCGAGTCGACCCTCGCCCCGCAGCAAGCCGGCCAGGTTGTGGTGCACCGCCGCGAGGAGCGGATCGCCGGCGCCGGCGCGACGACCGAGCAGATCGATCGTCCGCAGGTAATGCTCGCGCGCGCGCGCGGCCGCGCCGTCGAGCTCGTAGACCGCGCCCAGGTTGTTGTGGAGCAGCGCCGCGATGCGTCCGTCGTCACGCGTGCGCTCGGCCAGCGCCTCCGCGACCGCCTCGCCCGCGAGCGCGGCGACTCGCTGGCCAAGGCCGTCCCCCAGCACGAAGACCCGGCGCGCCGCGGCCTCGGCGGCCACTGCGTCGAGGCCGTGGACGAGCGCCAGCTTGAGCGCCGCGGTCAAGGCAGCCTCGGCCTCCTCCGCGCGGGCGACGGCCATGAGCAAGCGGCCCTCGCCGAGCGCGGCCTCGGCGGTGAGCGGCGGGTAATGCAGCTCCTCGGCCGCGGCGCGGATCTCTCGCGCGAGCTGCAGCCCTTCGGCGTACTGGCCGGTGCCCTCGAGGGCGGCCGCTCGCGCGAGCTGGCTGCGCCGCGACTCGACCTGCGCCGCCGCGTGCGGGTCGCCGGGTGGCGCGACGGCGGCCAGCAGCGCGTCGGCGTCGGCGCAGGACTCCAGGCTCGGCAACGCTGCAGTCGCTTGCACCGCGTTCTCGATCACCGAGCGGTCGGCGGCGATGAACACGTCGACCAGCGCCGACAGATAGGCGCGACGGCGGGCGAGGCAGGCGGTGCGGCGGTCGAACAGCGAGGTCGACTGCGAGCCGCTCGCGTGGGCCTCGCACGCCTGCGTGCGGCCGTCCGTCCACGCGAGCGCGTAGGCGTCGAGGCGGGTGTCGACGCGGCGCCAGGTGTCGGCCGCGAACGGCGAGCCGGTGGCGACGAACGCCCGCTCCGCCGCGGACGCGCGGGTGTCGTCCCACACGCCCGCGAGCTCGGCGGCCGCGCCCTTGCACTGGGTCGCCGCCTCGCGCTGGGACAGCGCGACCGCGTAGCTGCCGGCCGCGGCCGCGCCGGCCACCGCGACGATGCCGGCGAACCGCATCACCGTCTTTCGTGGGTCGCGCTCGAGCGCCACGAGCATGTGCTCGAGGCTCGGCCAGCGCATGTCGGGCGTCGGCGCGAGGCTGCGGACGAGGATGCGGAAGATCCGCCCCGGCACCGCCGAGTCGCGCGGCGGCGGCGGCACGATCCCGCGTCGGACCTCGCGCTTGATCTCCTCCCACGTCGCCCCCGGGAACGGCCGTAACCCGTACAGCGCCTCGTACAGCGTGGTGCCGAAGCTGAACTGGTCCGACGCCGGGCCGACCGCCTCGTCGCCGAAGTGCTGCTCGGGCGACATGTATGCCGGCGTGCCGAGGGCCTTGCCGGCGCGGGTGAGGCGGATGTCCATCACGTCGCCGCGATCGGTCTGGCCGCTGCCGCTGGCGCCGAGCGGCGGGCCCGACGGCTGCGTCGACATGCGCGAGATCGTCGGCAGACCGGTGACCGAGGTGCGCACGTCGACGCCGCCGAGCGGCAGCGCCGGGCTGCTCTCGGCGTGCACCAGGCCGAAGTCGAGGACGCAGGGGCGGCCCTCCTTGCTGACGAGGACGTTGTCGGGCTTGAAGTCGCGGTGCACCAGCCCGGCCGCGTGGGCCGCCGCGAGGCCGCGTCCGGCCGCGATCACCGTGCGCAGCACCTGCTGCCACGGGCGCTTCTCGGCGCGCAGCCACGCGGTCAGCGTCTGGCCCTCGACGTACTCCATGGCGAGGTAGATGCCGTCGCCGTGTTCGCCGACCTGGTAGACCTGCACCACGTTGGGGTGCGACAGGCGGGCCATCGCCTGCGCCTCGCGGACCATGCGGGCCCGCACCTCGCTGCGGTCGATGAGCGAGCGGCGGATCAGCTTGAGCGCGACCTTGCGGTCGAGCGCGACGTCGTAGCCCGCGTAGACCACGCCCATGCCGCCCTCGCCCAGCTTGCGGAGGACGACGAACGGGCCGATCGCGGCGGGCTCTGCGCCTTCGGACACCCCTTCAGGGTACGATCTTGCCGCTCTGAATCAAACCGCCCGAGGCGAACGAGGCGCCGCAGGTCGGGATGTTGCAGCCGATCGTCTGGTTGGGCAGGCGGGTGTTGCTCGGATTCAGACAGACCGCGCCGTTCGGTCCCCACTCGGCCTCGACGGCGTAGGGCGTGTTGGGGTCGACGTTCTGGATGCCGAGCTGATCGAGCACGTGGATCGGCGTGCCGGTCACGGTGTGCGGCACGCCGTTGCCGCAGTAGTCGGCGCGGACCATGCGGGTGCAGGCCTGGTGGTAGTTGGCGAGCGAGACCCCGTTCTTGGTCGACCACGGGCGGTAGCCGAACAGGACGCACTTGGCCAGCGCGGCGTTCTTGCAGGCGAACGTGACCGCGCCGGTCGGCCTGGGTTCGATCCTGTTGCCGGTGGCCGGGTCCCACACGTCGGGCAGCGCCAGCGCCTTGACCGGGTTGCCCTGTTCGTCGGTGCAGAACTCGGACCAGTAGCCGTAGCTGGTGGCGAAGTCGAGGTCGTACTCCCAGACGTCGGTGTTGGGGATCTGATCGACGTCGCGGATATACAGGTGCCGCCACTGGGTGGTCCCGTTGTCCTTGACCTGGAAGTTGTAGATCGACCACAGCACGTCCTGTTGGGTCATGCTGCCGATCTTCAGCATACCGCCGACGACGCTGCTGCTGAGGGTGTAACCGCCGTCTGGCTTCTCGATGTCGAACAGTTGGATGTAGTCGGTCGAGCCGGCGTCGCCGTTGAGCTTGAAGTCGTTGAGGCGCGCGCCGTTGAGCTTGAAGTCGTTGAGCTTGAAGTCGTTGAGCTTGAAGTCGTTCCACTGGGCGTCGCGCGCGTGCAAGATGCCATCGTCGCCGATGAACTCCTCTTCCGCCTCGTCGCAGCCGATACATCCGAGCGCGACCACCACCGCACCAACCATCACGCCGGTCCTGAACGCCACCATCGTTCCCTCCTCCGCGAAAATTAAAACCCGCTGATCTTCGATCCTATCCGCGGCTCCCGGCGGCGTGAAGTGGGGTGCCGGGCGAGAACGCGCGCGCGTGTTTCACGGCCGTAAGAGGCGTATGGCGGCTGCTCACGCCGAGACGTGGCGCGTACCGGGTCGCACCTTCTATCATGGGGGTGACCTCTGCCTCGATGACGTCCGGCGAAGACCAGGTGCGACGGGAAGTACGATCCACAAGTGCGGTGTCGTCGCGAGACAACGACACACGCGTGGTGTTGGTGATCGTGGGCCTCGCTCTGCTCGTCGGTGTCGCTGCGACCGCGACGGACGAACACCGTTCGACTGCGATTGTCAGCGGCGCGATCCTCCTCGGAGGACACATCGCGGCGACGGTGTTCCTGGGGCCTGTGGAGGGCAAGAGGGTTCGCATCGGTGCGCTCCTCTGGTCAGTGATCGTCGCGGTGATGGCGATCGCGGCGCCGATGGCGGCGGGTGCGGCGACGCCGATCTGGTGTTTGTTGTTGCCGGTGACGGCGGTCTCCGTGCACGCGACCAGCGCGGCTACGGGGATCACCGCCACCGCGATCGGGGTGGCCGCGGGTGTGGGCCTCTTCATCGCGGGAGCAGGATCGATCGCGTGGTTGGCGGCCGCGGCGATCGCCGGGGTCGGTCTGCTCGCGGCGGCCTCGCAGCGGCGCGGCGAAGAGCGTGACGACGCCCTCCGTCGGCGGGAGAACGAGCTCGCCGGCGTGCGGGCCGAGCTGCGAGATCTCCGGAGCCAGCACGTCGCCGGGGCCGAGGGCCGCCTCGTCGCCCTCACCCGCGCCAACCAGGCTCTGCAGTCGGAGGTCGAGCGCGGGCGACGGGTCCTCGAGGAGGCGCTCGACGCCAGTCGGACCAAGACGTCCTTCCTCCTCAAGATCAGCCACGAGCTGCGCACGCCGCTCAACGCGATCGTCGGCTACACCGAGCTGCTGCTCGAGCACCCGGAGGAGGCCGAGCCGGACGAGCTGCAGGCCGACCTGACGCGGATCCTCGGGGCCGCGCACGAGCTGCTGGCGCTGATCGACAGCGTCCTCGATCTGGCGCGGCTGGAGGCCGGCAAGTTCGAGCTGCACATCGAGGAGTTCGCGCTCCACGATCTCGTCCACGAGTGCGTGGCCGCGGTGACGCCGCTGGCCGAGCGCGGGCGCAACCAGCTCAAGCTCAAGCTGTCGCGCGAGCTCGGCACGATCCGCAGCGACCGCACGCGGCTGCGGCAGGTGCTCATGCAGCTGCTCGGCAACGCCTGCAAGTTCACCCACGGTGGCCTCGTCGAGCTGCGCGTCGAGCCGATGGCCACCCCGACCGGCGCCGTGTACCTGCTCAGCGTCCGCGACAACGGCATCGGCATCGACCCGGCCTACCTGCCGCGCCTGTTCACCCCGTTCTCGCAGGCCGACGATTCGCCGACCCGCCGCTTCGGCGGCCTCGGCGTCGGCCTGGCGCTGTGCCGCCATTACTGCATGCTGCTCGGCGGGGAGATCAACGCCGAGAGCGAGCTCGGCAAGGGCTCGGTGTTCCGCGTCCAGGTGCCCGCGACCGCCCGCGACCCGCGCGAGGCCCCGGTCCTGGTGTCGGCGTTCTGATGTCGGTGATTCATGGCATGTCCATCAGGACATGTCTTTTAAGGCATTTCATACGCCGAAGGCCAGCGACAGCGCCATCGCGGTGGCGGCGACGATCGCCGCCACGCCGAGGCCGAGCAGCGCGACGCCGAGGCCGAGGTTGAGGCGGCGGCGCTGCAGCACCCGGGCGGCCTCGGCGAGGGTGCGCACCGCGTGGTCGCGGGCGCGGGTGGTCTCGGGCAGGTCGCGGACCACGCTGTCTGTCCCGCAGTAGAGGCAGGTGGTGGCCAGCGCGTCGGCCTCGGGGGCGAGCGGGGCCCCGCAGCCGCGGCAGGCCAGCGCGCCGGCGGGGCCGCTCTTGCAGGCGCTGACGTCCCGGCGGACGCGCAGCACCGCGGCGTCGACGGCGGTCGCCCACAGCCACAGCAACGCGCCGGGCAGCAGGGCCGGGACGGCGACGAAGCCGAGGTTCTCGACCGGCGTCGGCGGCGGCGACAGGCGCGACTGGACCAGCCAGGTGCACAGCGGCGGGAGCACCGACGCCAGCGCCAGCGCCACCGCCACGACCGGCTTGCCGACGCCGACCGTCAATTGCTGCCAGCGCGGCTCGACCTCGCGGCGGAGCCGGGCGACCGCGGCGTGGGCCTCGGCGGCCACCCGCCAGGCCTCGGGGATCTCGATGCTCCGACCGCAATGATGGCAGTCGATCGAGGCGGCCGCGCGCAGCGGCGTCGCTGCTCCGCAGCCCGGACAGCGCAGGGTCTCGAGGCTCACTGCGCGCCTCCGCGATCGGGCCGCGCGCGCAGCCGGTACCAGCAGCCCTCGTGCGAGAGGCCGTCGATCGTCACCACCACCTCGCGCTCCGGCGCGACCTCGACGCGGTACCACGATCGCTCGGCGAAGGTCTGCGCGGCCCCGTCGGCCGCGATCGTCACGGCGCAATTGCGGGCGAAGTCCCACTCGATCTGCATCGATTCGCCGCGGCGGCTCCGCAGCGAATAGCGGCGCTGCTGCGGGCAGATGTCCTGGGTCGCCGGCAGCGTCGACGCGCAGCCGTGCTCCCAGTGGCCGCGTCGCAGCGGGGTCGTCGTGTGAAAGCCGAGCGCGGTCGGCAACGTCTCCGCCAGGCCGCTCGCCAGCGACAGCCCGGCCAGGGCCAGGCACACGAACCATGGCAGCTCGCGAGCGACGCCGTCGTCGGCCGGCTCGACGTCACCGCCGCGCCAGGCCCACCACAACCGCGGCACCGCCCCGCCGAGGCCGAGGCCGAGGCCGACCAGCGCGGTGACGAGGCCGAAGAACACCCAGGTGTCGGAGGCCGCCCCGGCGCCGAGGGCGACCAGGCGCAGGCCGGCGAGCACGAGCAGGCCGCCCGCGGCCAGGTGCGCGAGGGCGAGGCCGATCCAGCGCGAGCGCGGGGCCGCGAGCGCGGCGGGCACCACTCCGGCGAGCAGGCCGACCCACGCGATCCACAGCGGTCCCGCCAAACCGCGCACGGTCCACGTCGTGATCGCGGCGCCGACCAGCGCCGTCGCGATCGCCTTGAACAGGGCGCCCGCGCCGAGCGGCCCGCTGCTCAGCGCCGAGGCCACGCCGAAGGCCGGGAACCCGAGCGCGACGGCGAGAAAGCTGCCGGTCAGCAGCACGCGCACGAAGGTGCCGGCGGGCGCGGGCGCTGCGGGCGGAGACATCGTCGCGGGGATTGTCGCCCGCGCGGCGAACGATCACCAGAGGGCCGGCGACCTCGCGCAGTCGTGCGAATCCGCGAGGGCGCGCGCCGGCGCGCGACTGTGGTGATTGCCGCGGCGGCCGCGGATCACGGCGCGAACACTGCGACGAAGCCGTCGAACAGGCCCTTGCTCGTCACCGGGGTGCCGTCGAAGTCGACCGCGCCGTAGAAGCCGCCCGAGAGCGCGGTGGTGCCGTCGGGGCGGACCGCGACGCCGTCGGCCTCCTGCTCCGTCGCGTCGCCGAAGTGCTTGCTCCACACGTGGCTGCCGGCCGAGGTGAACTTGACCGCGAACGCGTCGCGCATGCCGGCCCACGGCAGGACGCCGCCGCCGAAGTCGTTGTCGCTGTAGTAGTGGCCGGCGATCACCAGAGTGCCGGAGTCGTCGACTGCGAGGTGAGCCGGCCAGACGATGCCCTCGCCGAGCAGCTTCGACCACGCGTGGGCGCCGTCCTCGGCGGCGAACTGGGCCACGAAGCCGCGGTACATCGGCGCCTCGAGCGGGCCGCCGCCGAAGTCGAGCGCGCCGACGAAGTGGCCCGAGGCGGTCACGCGGCCCTGCGGGTCGACGCCGATCGCCGACAGCTTCTGCTCCTTGGCGTCGCCCCAGCTCGCGGCCCACAGCGCGACGCCGTCGGGGTCGAGCTTGGCGAGGAACACGTCGCTGCTGCCGGCGCTGACCAGCGGGCCGATGCCGGGGTCGATCGAGCCCTGGAAGGAGCCGCCGACGTAGACGTTGCCGTCGTCGTCGACGGCGACCGCGCGCGCGTCCTGCTCGGTGTCGTCGCCGAACTGGAAGCTCCACGCGTGCTCGCCGGCCGGCGTGAACTTGGCGACGAACGCGTCGAGCGAGTCGCTCTGCCCCGACAGCGCGCCGCCGCCGAGGTCGAGCGACTTCGTGAAGTAACCAACCACCGCGATCGCGCCCGACGCGTCGATCGCCAGGTCGCGCGGGACCGCCGTGCCCGTCGACGGGTGCGACGCGCTCCACACGTGCTCGCCGGCGGGCGACAGCTTGGCGAGGAAGACGTCGCGGTCGCCCTTGGCGACGAGTTGGTCCCCGCCGAAATCGACGGTGCCGGTGAAGTCGCCGGCGATCACGATGTCGCCGTTGGCGTCGACGTCCAGGCCCCAGCCGTCGCTCAGCTGGGTCGCCGGATCGCCGAAGCTCTTGCTCCACTCGTGCGTACCGTCGGCCGCGAACTTGGCCAGGTAGACGTCGTAGCTGCCGACGCTGGCCAGCGGGCCGCCGCCGAAGTCCGAGGTGCCGGCGCCTTGCGTCAATACGAGGACCGCGCCGTCCGGGTCGAACGCCACCGCGACCGCCCGCTGATCGCCGACGTCGCCCCACTCCTTGTGCCACTGGACCGCGCCGTCGCCGGCGCACGGATCGACGCCGTCGCAGTCGTCGTCGCCGGGCGACTCGCAGGTCTCCGGCGCCGGCATCACGTCGCCGACGCACATGCCCCACTCGCCGTCTTCGCAGGGCGCGACGCCCGACTTGCAGTTGCCGACGTCGGCGTGGGCCGGGTCGCCGGTGTAGCAGGGGTTCTCCTCGCCCGGCTGACAGGTCGACGTGTCGGTCGTGGATGTCCCTTCGGTCAGGCCCTCGGTGGTGGTCGTCGTCGGCGCCGTGGTGGTCGGCGTCGATTCGGTGGTCGTGGCGAGGGTGCCATTGTCGGTGCCGGCCGACTCGCCGGTGGTCGTGCTCGTCTCGGCGGTGCTCGCAGTGCCGTCGGTGGTCGTGTCCGCGGTGTCGGTCGCGGCCTGTTCGGTGGCGGCGTCGTCGGTGCCGCAGGCGAGGGCGAGGGCGCAGAGGAGCGGGGCGGGGCGTCGCATCGTCGGCTCATACCACACGCGCGGCCGCGCTTCGCGGGTCGCGTCTGCGGAGGCCCTCGGGAGTCCTCACATTCCGCGCGTTTTCGCCCATTTTACCATTGCGTTGCCGCCGCGGGTATTACGGGCCGGCAAGGCGCGAGGGGGGAGCCTGCCCGTCGACTCGCGCGGCGCTAGCGGCGGCGCCGACTCATCGCATAGGCGATACCCGCCTTGAGCGTGCCGAGAGTGACGATCGAGCCGAGGTCGGCGCCGAGGGACACCAGCGTCGCGGCGAGCCCGGGGCGGATCCCGGTGATCACCGATTCGGCGCCCAGCAGCGCCGCGCTACGGGCGGCCCGGAGCAGCGCATCGGCGGTTTGCGCGTCGATCTCCGGCACCCCGGTGATGTCGAGGATCACCGTCCGCGCGCGCGAGGTGGCCACCCCGTCGAGGAGGGTCTGCAGCACCCGCTCGACGCGACGAGGGTCGAGCGTGCCGATCAGCGGCATCACCACCGTCTCGTCGTCGATCGGGATCAGCGGGGTCGACAGCGCCAGCAGGGCCTCGTCCTGGGCGCGGATGACCTCCTCGCGCAGGCGCATCTCGACGCGCTGGGCCGCGGCCTGCTTGATGCCGGTCTCGTCCATCGTCGCGCCGCGCAGGCCGATCGGGGCCCCGTCGTCGCCGTAGATCAGCGACATGCGACTCGTGACCCACAGGGTGCGGCCGTCGCGGGTGATCCAGCGATACGACGATTCACCGCGCCCGGCCTGAAACACCTTTTGCGCGTCGGCCATCGCCCCCGCGCGATCGTCGGGGTGGATCAGCTCGATCCAGAAGTTGGGCTGCTTCCATTCGTCGACCGTGTAACCGGACATCGGCTCGATGCGGTCGCTGACGTAATCGACGGTCATCTTCTCGTGCGATTGTTCGAAGTAGCTCTCCCACAGGATGCCGGGGATGTGGGTGACCAGACCGTCGAGCCGCCCGCGCAGCAGTCGCTCGCGCAGCGCCAGCTCGTGGTTGTCGCGCTGAAGCTCGGCGACCCGGGCCTCCGCCGCGCGCAGGGCGGCGCGCAGCGCCTCGATCTCGTCCTGTCGTTCCGTCACGGGCGCGCAGTCTATCAAGGCGATGGCCGCGCCCAGGCCCTGATTCGTGGTCGCCCGACCCCCGCCGACGGGACGAAGTGCACGGCCGCGCGTGAAACTTCGATTCGTCGCTCCGCCCCGGGGTACCAACAATCGCGGTCCGGGGGCCGATGGCCGAGACAAGTCTCACGCCCTCTCGACCGCGGCCCTTCGATTCCTCGCGGCCGCGCGGCGATAATGCGCCGTCGTGTGCCGGCGCGCCGGTCGCGAGAAAGGACGCTCCAGTGCCGCCAATCGCCGCCCTCGCAACCGCCACGATCTTGCTGGCGCCGACACCGGCGAGCGAGCCGCCGACGTGGGTGTTCTTCGCCGACAAGGCGGTGCCGCCGGGTGAACTGGAGGCAATGCTGGAGCGACGGGCGGACGAATTGGCGCCGCGGTCGCTGCGCCGGCGAATGCGGGTCCGCGGCGATCGGGGCGTCGACGTCGGCGATCTCCCGCCCGCGTCGACCTACGTCCAGGCGATCGCGGCGACCGGGGCGCGGGTGCGGGCCACGTCGCGCTGGCTCAATGCAGTGAGCGTCGCGGCCGACGCGGCGCAGCGGGAGGCGATCGCCGGGCTGCCGTTCGTCGCCGGCATGCGGCCGGTCGGGCGCACGCAGCGGGCCGATCGGGGCCCGGTGTGGACCGCCGAGTCGACGACCTCCGCGGCCTTCGGCGTCGCCGAGACCCAGCTCGCGCTGCTCAATGTCCCGGCGCTGCGCGAGTGCGGCCTCACCGGCGCGGGCGTGGTGATCGGCGTGCAGGACAGCGGCTTCTCGCTGCAGCACGAGGCGTTCGCGGGGCTGCAGGTGCTGGCGGCCCGCGACTTCGTGCAGGGCGACGACGACGTCGCCGACGGGCCGGGCGACGGCGAGGGCCAGGACCGCCACGGCACGATGGTGCTGTCGCTGCTCGCCGGCGAGGACGGCGACGAGTACTCCGGGGTCGCGCCCGGCGTGTCGGTGATCCTGGCCAAGACCGAGCGCATCGACGAGGAGGAGCCGTACGAGGAAGATCTGTACGTCGAGGGGCTCGAGTGGATCGAGGGCATGGGCGCCGACCTGTTCACCGCCTCGCTCGGCTACTTCTATTGGTACGAGCACCCGCAATTCGACGGCAAGACCGCGGTGGTGTCGCAGGCGGCGACCGTGGCGATCGCCAACGGCCTCGTCATGTTCACCGCCAACGGCAACGAGGGGCCCGAGCCCGGGAGCCTGATCGCGCCGGCGGACGTCGACGGCATCATCGCCCTCGGCGCGACCAACCTCGACGGGGTGATCGCCGACTTCTCGTCGCGCGGGCCGACCAGCGACGGGCGGGTCAAGCCCGACCTGCTGGCGCCCGGCAAGGACGTGTGGGTGGTCCGGCCGGGTACCGACAATGAATATTTGCAGGGCAACGGCACCAGCTTCGCCACGCCGCTGGCCGCCGGCGTCGGGGCGCTGCTGCTCGAGGCCTACCCCGAGCTGACGCCCGGCGAGATGCTGGCGCTGCTGCGCGCCACCGCGTCGCAGCCCGACGCGCCCGACAACGACGGCGGCTGGGGCATGATCGACGGCTACGGGGCCGCGGGCCTGTATTGCACGTGCACCGACGCCGACCGCGACGGTCACTTCGCGGTCGCCTGCGGCGGCGACGACTGCGACGACGCCGACCCGGCGGCCCACCCCGGCGCGACCGAAGTGTGTGACGGCCGCGACGACGATTGCGACGAGGTCGTGCCGGCGGACGAGGTCGACGGCGACGGCGACGGCGTGCTCCTGTGCGCCGGCGATTGCGACGACGCCGACCCCGCGCGGAGGCCCGGCGCGGTCGAGGACCCCGACGATTGCGTCGACAACGACTGCGACGGCGAGGGCGACCCGGCGTGCGCGCCGACGACGGGCGTCCAGACGTCCGGCGGAGGTAGCGGCACCGGCGAGGACGACGCGTCGACCGCAGACCCGACGTCCGCCGCCACGGGCCCGGACGCCACGAGCACGAGCGGCGGCGCGGGCGACAGCGGCGGCTCGGCGACCGGAGACCAGGGCTGCGGCTGCTCGTCCGGCGGCCCCGCGACGTCGCTGTGGCTGATGCTCGCCCTCGCCGGTGTGCGGCGCCGACGGCCGCGTTCTCGAGTATCCTCGCGCCTCGAATGAGGCGCGCCGCCGCACTCCTCGTCCTCGTCGCCGCGACCGCGTGCACCACCGTGGGCCCGCGCGCGCTCCGCTTCAGCCGCGGGACCTACAACACCGCGATTCAGCAGACCAACAGCGAACAATTGCTGCTGAACCTGGTGCGCCTGCGCTACCGCGACGCGCCGCTGTTCCTCGAGGTCACGAGCATCTCCAGCAGCCTCTCGCTCGAGCTCGGCGCCGGCCTCGGCGGTTCCGTCGGCAGCAACAACAACTCGGTCGCCCCCGGCTCGGCGGTGACCTTCATCGACCGCCCGACGATCTCCTACGCCCCGCTGCAGGGCTCGCGCTTCGGCAAGCAATTCCTCAGCCCGGTCGAGCTGAGCGACATCCTGCTCCTCTACCACGCCGGCTGGGCGATCGATCGCATCTTCCGCGTCTTCGTGCAGAAGCTGGGGCCGCTGCAGAACGCGCCGCGGGCGTCCGGGCCGACTCCCCCCAATGCCCCCGAGTTCGAGTCGTTCTTCACCGCGACCGATCTGATGCGATCCCTGTGGCTCGACGGCATGGTCGACGTGAACTACCAGTCGAGCGTCGCCGGCGACAGCCTCACCCTCACGCTGACCTCGCGCACCGCCGACGAGCCGCGGATCGCCCACCTGTGCGCGCTGCTCGGCCTGCCGGGGCCGATTCAGAGGATCACCTTGACCGAGTCGCCGCGCCCGGACGAGGTCGGGGCGGTGCAGATGGTGACGCGATCGCTGCTCGGCGGCATGTACTACGTATCGCACGGGGTCGAGGTCCCGCCCGAGGATTACGCGGTCGGCCGGGTACCGACCACCCGCGACGGCGACGGCGACCTGTTCGACTGGGCGCGGCTCACCGGCACCCTGATGCGGATCCGCCACAGCCGGCGCGAGCCGAGCGGCGCGTACGTGTCGGTGTTCTACCGCGGCCTGTGGTTCTGGATCGCCGACAACGACCTCGAGTCCAAGTCGACGTTCTCGTTCATCACCCAGGTGCTCGAGATGCAGTCGGGCGAGATCAAGTCCGCCGCGCCGGTGCTGACGCTACCGATCGCGGCCGAGTGATTCACTGCTTCGGCGACCGCAGCCACGGGGCGCGGCGGCGCAGCCAGTCGATCAGCGGCTGCGGCGTGAGCACGGCGGCGGTGGTCATCGCCCGCGTCACGAGGCCCGGCACGCACAGGGCGTCGCCGCGCAGCAGCGCCTGCACGCCGGCCTCGGCGACGACCTCGGCGTCCATCATGACCCCGAGGCGCCTGGCCCTTGCGACAGGTACGACGTTTGGATCGTAGAGCGCGGTGGCGGTCGCGCCGGGGGCGAGGCAGGTGACGCTGACGCCGTAGACCGCGAGCTCGGAGCGCAGGGCGGCGGCGAAGCTGCGCAGATAGGCCTTGCTGCTGGCGTAGTAGCCGATGCCGGGGAACGGCCGCCAGGCGGAGATGCTCGAGACGAGAAGGATCCGCCCGCGCCGACGGGCGCGCATGCGGGCGCCGAGCAGGGTGCACAGCAGCGACGGGGTGGTGACGTGCAATTGCAGCATCGCCCGCGCGCGGGCCGGGTCGGCGTCGACGGCCTCGCCGAAGAAGAACACGCCGGCGTTGTTGACGAGGACGTCGATCTGCAGGCCGCGGGCGTCGACCGCGGCGACCAGCGCCTCGGCGGCCTCGGGCGCGGCGAGGTCCTGGACGATCGTGTGCACCTGCGCCGAATGGGCGGCGGCGATCTCCGCGGCCGCGCGCGCGAGCGGCTCCTCGCGGTTGCTGACCAGCACCAGAGCGAAGCCGCGGGCGGCCAGGCGGTGCGCGATCGCCAGACCGATCCCCGAGCAGGCGCCCGTGACCAGCGCCGTCTCGCTGTGGACATTCATGGGCGCAGCCTCGCCGGCGGCGGCTCGCGGTGATGGCAGGCCATGTGGGTGGTGTAGATCCGGGCCGCGCAGTAGTTGCAATGATCGCAGGCGGCCGCGCGGCCCTCGGCCTCGGCGAGGTTGCGAATGAAGGCAGGGTCGCGGATCAGCGCGCGGGCCATCGCCACCGCGACGAAGCCGTGGCCGAGGACCTCGTCGATCGCCGCGCGCGAGGCGGCGCCGCCGACGTACACCAGCGGCAGGCGCACCGCCTCGCGAATCACGAGAGCGTCCTTCAGAAAGTAATTGTCGGTGTAGGGGAACGGGGCGATCAGCGTCTGGCCGAACAGCGCGAGGCCGAGGCGCAGCGTCCAGTCGGTCATGAGGCGGCCCATCACCCGCGTCGGCATCGCTCCGCGCATGATGTACATCGGCGCCCGGCTGACGAACCCGCCCGAGAGCACCAGCGCGTCGGCGCCGTCCTGCTCGAGCGTGCGCGCGACCTCGATCGCCTCGTCGAGCTCGACGCCGCCGCGGAAGCCGTCGCGCATGTTGACCTTGACCAGCACCGCGACCTCGCCGCGCGCGGCCGCCACCACGCGCGCCATCACCTCGCGCATGAATCGCATGCGCCGCGCCAGCGGGCCGCCGTAGCCGTCGCGGCGGTGGTTGGTGGCGGGCGACAGGAACTGGCTGATGAGGTAGCCGTGACCGGCGTGGACCTCGACGGCGTCGAAGCCGGCCTCGCGCGCGAGCTCGACGGCGCGGCCGAAGCTGGCGGCCACGCGGTCGATGTCGGCCTGGTCCATGGCGCGCGGCCAGACCGGCCCGTAGAGGTTGAAGCGGGCCGAGGGGGCGATCGCGCGGCCGCCGGCGACCGCGGCCCTGGCCATGTTGCCGCAGTGACCGATCTGGATCGACGCGCGCGCCCCGGCGGCGTGGACGACGTCGGTGAGGGCGCGCAGCCCGGGCACCGCCTCGGGCCGGAGCCACAGCTGGTGCGGGAACGACAGGCCGCTCTGCTCGACGGCGGCGTAGGCGACGGTGGTCATGCCCACGCCGCCCTCGGCGACCTCGCGGTGATAAGCCAGCAGCTCGGGCGACGGCAGGTGACCGGGGCACATGCCCTCGAAGGCGGCGGCGCGGACGCTGCGGTTGCGCAATCGGACAGGTCCGATCGAACATGGCTCGAAGAGCTGGTGCGTCACGGGACCCGGGCAGGGTATCACGAGCGCCGCCGGGCCTGGCGCCGCGGCGCCAGGTGCTCGCGGACCTCGGCGAGTGGCCGGGAATTGAGCACCGCCTCCGCCTCGAGCCAGGCCCGACGCGCCTGGCTGACCGCGAGGTCGAGGCGCGACGCCTGCCCGCCGCCGGGCTCGCCGCCCGAGCCGAGCACGACCGGCACCCCGGCGACGCGAGCGGCCCGCAGCTGCGGCTCGAGCTCCGGCAGGTGCGCGGGGTCGCCGATCACCGCGAGCGCCCCGCCGACGGCCGCCTGCACCAGCGGGGTCGGATCGCGGGCGGCGTCGGCCTCGCGCGCGCCGGCGACGATCCGCAGCAACGCCGGGTGCGAGGCGGCGCGCGGGGCGTGCGACAGCCTCGCGGCCACGAAATCGACGTGCACTTCGGGACATGTCTTTTGAGCAATGTCGAGCTCGAGCCCCTGCAGCGGCGCCAGCTCGTGCTCGGCGCAGGCGTCGGCGGCGGCCCGGGTGCGCGCGTCCCAGTCGATCGCCGCGCGCGAGCGGCCCGGCACCGCGTGGACGATCAGCAGGTACTCGAGCCCTCGCGCCCGCGCCGCGGCGGCCGCGGCCGCGACCACTGCGCCCGGTTCGTCGCCGGCAGCGACCAGCACGAGGTCGCCGCGCAGCTGCCGGGCCTCGATCGGCTGCGGCAGCTCGCCGGCGGCCGCGGCCGCGATCTCGCCGCGATTCTCCCGCAGCTCGGGCGGGATGAACTGCAGGCCGACAGCCGCGAACACCGACGCCTCGGTCCGCCCGGCGACGCGACGTTCGTCGCGGAACACCCCGTACTCGTTGATCTTCAGCCCGCGCGCGACGCCGAGGCGGCGGACGGCGATGTTGTGGGCCTTGCTGCCGGTGAAGTAGTGCAGCGCGGCGCCGAAGCTGTCGCGGCCGACCACCCGCAGGTCGACCTGCAGGCCCGAGCGCAAGACCACGGTCGCGCGGGTCGGACCTTCGGCGAGCACGTGCGCGACGTCGGGTGCGCCCACCAGCGCCGCGATCGCGCCGTTGTGGCTGCGCGCGGTGACCAGGAAGTCGAGGTCGCCGACGGTGGCCAGGGCGCGGCGATAGCTGCCGGCGATCACGGCCTCGATCACCCCCGGCGCGGCGCGCAGGCGGGTGAGCAGGCGCTCGCCGTGCACGCGCGCTTCAGCCAGCGGCAGGCGGCGACCGGTGCCGAGCAGGCCGGCGAGCGCGTCGAGGATGTTGCGCTCGCTGGTCGCGCCGAACCCGGTCAGCTCGCGGATCTTCTGCTGCTGCGCGGCGGCCTGCAGGCCGGCGAGGGTGCGCACGCCGAGCTGCTCGAACAGGGTGCGGGCGCGCTTGGGGCCGACGCCGGGCACGCCCATGACGTCGTGGATCGTCGCCGGCCACACGCGGTGCAGGTCGTCGAGCATGGCGCAGCTGCCGGTGTCGACGATCTCGCCGATCTTGCCGGCGAGGTCGTCGCCGACGCCCGGCAGCTCGGTGAGG
Source organism: Nannocystis punicea (assembly GCF_026965555.1). Lineage (GTDB taxonomy): Bacteria > Myxococcota_A > Polyangia > Nannocystales > Nannocystaceae > Nannocystis > Nannocystis punicea. The sequence continues at coordinate 11,991,844 of NZ_CP114040.1, forward strand.
TCGTCGCCGGCCGCGAGCATCGCCGCGAGGTCGCGGCCGAGAGCGCCGAGCTCGTGCGCCGCGTTGCGGTAAGCGCGGATCCGGAACGGATTCTCGCCCTCCACCTCGAGCAGATCGGCGATCTCGGCGAACACCGCGGCGACGCGCAGGTTGGCGGCCCGATCGGAGCTGTCCGTAAGGACATGTGACTTCGCGGCCGCACGCGCCATGCTCCGAGATGGCTCGAGCGCCGGCAGGAGCACGCGTAAAGCTTGCGGCGGTGAAAGGCGCCGGGCGCCGACGGCACCGTGGGGTCGATCGGCCGTGCGTCGGCTCAACGCGGCGCGCGCAGGTGCGTGCAGGTGCCGGCCCTTACCACATGTTCCTCACGCTCCAGGACGGCGCACGAACGGGCGCTGCAAAATCTCGCTTGCGCGGGCGAGACAGATCGATCACGGCCGCGGCCGCCGGCCCGGCGAGCGCCTCGTCGCAGCGCGCGCGGTGCTCCGCAATCACGAACCGGGCGCCGCACTTCCGTTCTGCGCGGCTCCAGGCCGACCACGATCGACTCTGGCCCTTGACCGGCCCGGCGAGGCCCCGATGCGCTGTCACTCGAGCGACTTGCGCCCCTCTGATCGGCGCACTCGAGTTCATCCATTCCGATGAACTCGCTGTCTCGCCCCACCGTCGCGCGGGCCTGCCAATAGAGGGTGCGCAGGCTCGATCGCAGGCGGGAGCCTCGCCGTTGACGCTTCCAGGGCCTTGCCGCAACATCGAAGACCCCCTCGGACGCTTTCGACCAATGATGAGCGAACTCATGCCTGAGAACCCAGACGGCTGGACCTTCCTGACCAACCACGCGCATGTCTTGCTGTGTCTCGCACAAGACCCCGAGATTCGTCTATGCGACGTCGCCGCCGAGGTCGGATTGACCGAGCGGGGCGTCCAGCGAATTGTGAAGGAGTTGGCGACCTCGGGTTACATCACACGCGAGCGCAACGGCCGGCGAAACCGTTATTTGGTGCACGCGCGCCAGCCCTTGCGGCGGGGCATCGCCCGCCACCGCGAGGTCGGTGATTTGCTGCAACTGATCGTCCAACGTTGACCCGCGGCTTTATGCCCCCCGGGGAGCGCGGCGGCGTGACCGATTCGTGACAACGAGGTCGGCGAGGGCTATGTCCAATTGGACAGGTGACGTCGGCGCTGTACAGGAGAACCGAGTTCGCGCCGGCGGAGCACCCGGCGGGCCTCGAAGCCTGCTGCACCGGGCTCGAGACAGGCAGTGAGGGCGGCGGCGTCGGTGAGCGACGGGGCGACGTCGGCCTCGACGGCCTCCGCCTCCGCGAACCAGTGGGAGTACTCGCCGGTGCGGTCGGCGAGGTCCTTGAGGAGGGCTTCGGGCTCGAGCGCGTCGGTGAGGGCACCGAGCTCGGTGTCGTCATCGGCCCTGCCGGACCGGATCGCCACCTCGTAGGCGAATGCAGGCAGTCCGGCGGCCACCAGTTCGCGAACGACGGCGACGGTGCGTGATTCGCTGGCGGCGATCGCCAGCCATTCGCCGTAGTAGCTCCAGTAACCGACGATCCGCTGGACCGCCCTGGCAGCAGTGCGGCGGACGTCGCGATGTGGGTCCCCGGTCGCCAGATCGCGGAGACGGGCGACGAAGGTCGGGTCGGCGCACCAGCCGAGCGAGCGCACCGCCTGCGCGCGGGCGAACGGGTGCGGGTCGTCGGTGCCCTCGTGCAGCGCCGCGATCGCGGCCGGGTGCGGGCGCTGGCCGAGCGAGCGGTAGATGCGGGCGCGGACCGAGAAGTTGGGGTCGCACTCCCAGCGCAGCAATGACGGGATGTACAGGTAGCCCGCGGTCTTCATGCTCCACGCGTGCGAGTGACGGCCGCGAAACGAGGACGCGGGGAACTCGGGCGCCGGCTGGCTCACCACCAGCGCCGGCACGCCGGCCTCACGGGCCGCGACGATCGCCGCGACCTCCGGCGCGCAGTCCGGCGCGAGCCAGCGAGCGGCGGCGAAGCAGGCGTTGGCCTCGATCGTCCAGCCCTCGGCCTCGCGCGCGCGGCCGGCCGCGAGCCAGCGCTCCGGCGCATCGAGGGCGCCGAGGTACTCGCGCCAGCGGGCCGACGTCAGGCACGACGGGGCCTCGCCGCCGTGCATCTGCAGGCGGACGTAGATGGCGCCGGCCCAGTCGCGCAAGGACTCGTGGTCGCCGGCGTAGGGGCGGTCCCAGGCTGCGATCGCGGCGGGCTCGAGCGGGACCTCGGGCCGGCTGCGGGCCAGCTTGCGCGCGGCCTCGGCGGCGACGCGCTGCCGATATGTCTCATAGGACAGCTGGCCCTCGCGCAGCGGGTAGTGCTGCGCGAACCACAGCGCGTCGCCCGGATGGGCGGCGAGCCGGGCCTCGACCAGCGCGCGCAGGTCCACGGGCTCAGCCGGGGGGGTTGGGGTTGATCTTGCCGGTGCCGGTGCCGCCCAAATAGGCGTACGAGTCGTGCTGGTCGTAGCCGACGATGATGACCTGGAACGGCGAGTCGCCGCCGTCGAACACGTGCACGCCGTCGGCGCAGGCGATCCGCGCGACCTCGTAGCCGCTGGCGCCGACAGGGTTGAACTCGGCGTCGGAGATCGGGACGCCATCCATGGTGATGACCGCGCCGACGGGGCGAGTGACGACGGCGACGTCGGTGATCCAGGTGCCGGGCACGAGGACGACGTAGCGCGGCAGGTACTGCTCGACGGGGGCCATCTGCACCATCGCCGGGTCGCCGATCGAGCTGCCGAACGCCTCGGCGCCGACCATGTAGCCGTAGACGGCGATCGGCTTGTCGGCGATGACCTCGAAGTCACCGGGCTCGGTCGCCGGGCCGGTGGCGTAGAACTCGCTCATCTGGTTGGCGTTGAGCACGAAGTTGGTGGCGGGGATGCCGGTGACCCCGGGGTCGGCGACGATGGTGACGTTGGTGCCGCTCTCGGAGGCGTAGATCTGCCACAGGGTGTTCTCGGGCGCGCCGCCGTTGCGGATCGGCATGCGCGAGGCGATGAAGTGCTTGCCCCACTGGCGCACGCCGGCCAGCTGCTCCTCCATGTGGTCGCAGCAGCAGGTCGACTCGGGGATGAGCGCGCACTCCTGCCCGGCGAACACGGCGACGGGGTGGTTCTCGTTGCTGTTGATCTTGGTGCCCGTCATGCTGTCGGGGATCGACTGCACCGCGACCGAGAGCACGTCGCCCTCGTTGAGCGGGACGGTGAACGGGGCCCCCGGGGCGCCCTGCGGCACGCTCGGGCCCGCCGCGGTCACCACGCTCGGCTCGACCTGCACCATCGTGCCGTCGACCGTGGCGATGACCGTGACGTAGCTGTGCTGGAAGCCGTTGGTGTTGTCGTACATCGACTTCCACGCGGTCACGCGGTTGATCGTGTCGAGCGCGGCCGCGGGGTACAGCATCGCCGCGTCGGAGAGGAAGGACGAGGCGCCGTCGACCGGGTTGAACTGATAGGCGACGACCGGGACGTCGGAGGTGACGCGGTAGGACCCGCCGGGGTTGACGCCGGAGTCGTCGATGTGACGGTCGGGCAAGTTGAAGGTGAAGAGCGACAGCGGACCGACCGCCTGCGGCCCGCCGACGGCGCTCCACACCCCGCCGCTCTTGACCTCGACGACGACGTTGGCGGTGGCCGCCAGCTGCACGTTGGCGACCGCGATCGCGTACTGCGACGTCTCGACCGAGTCGTGCGAGTCCATGTCGACGGCGTAGAAGCGGCAGCCCACGGTGCTCTTGCCGGCCAGCGCCTGGTCGCACGTCTCGGGGATGATCGGCCCCTCGTCCGGTCCGCCGAAGTCGGGGATCATCTCGTTGCCGGCGTCGAACTTCGGGGTCGAGTCGCTGCTCGCGGTGGTCGCCTCGGTGGGACCGGCCGGCGTGGTGGTGCTGCCGCCGGTGGTGGCGGGCCCGGACGCAGACTCGGTGCCGGGCTCCTCGGTGGTGGGGCTGCCGGTCGGGCCGAGGCTGGCGATCGACGACACCCCCGTGACCGGGAGGGAGGTCTCGCTCCGGCCGTCGTCGCTACAGGCAGAGAGCAGGAGCAGGAGCGAGCCGAGGGGAGCGAACCGCGGAGAAACGTTGTGCATGCGAGAGACCTCGAGCAGAGCCCCACGATAGGACCCGCACCCACCCGCGCGGGCGAGGTGCGGCCGCGAGTTCTCACACGAGGTCTCCGCGACCACGCTCGCGTACGATGACGGGGGCATGGCCCCCGCCGACCGGTCCCCTCCCCATCGCTCGTGCGGGCTTCTCCTGATCGCCTCCGCCTGCGCCGCGGGCAGCCCGACGGGCGACACGGCCGCGAATTCGTGGTCCTCGACGACATCGACGACCACGGCCGCGACCACCGACGCGACCACCACGAGCGCGACCACGAGCGTCACACCGACGACGTCGAGTTCGACCTCGACGACCTCGACGACCGCGAGTGACGCGAGCACGAGCGACGCGACCTCGACCACGCAGGCCGAGACCACGGCGATCACCACCGGCCCGGGCGAATGCGCGCCGGTCACCAGCGAGAGCTTCACGCTCGCGAGCGACGTGCTGCTCGCGTGCGGGGCGATGGCGGCGGTCGACGTGTTCGACGTGCCGCTGAGCCACCGCGGGCCGGCGGTCGCCCGCGCGACGCTGACGATCGAGCACACGCAGTCGGTGCCCGATATCCACTTCTGGAACGCGACGGTGCTGGTCGGCGAGTCGCAGTACGGGTTCGGGATCGGCGACGACCTCTGCAGCGGCTATCAGCCGGTGACCAAGCAGAACCTCGGCTACGGCGTGCTCACCGACGCGAGCGACCGCGTGAAGGTGCCGATGTACCAGGGCTCGGCGCCCTGCACCGACGGCGCGCTGGCGGTCCGCGCCGGCTCGACGCTGACCCTGTGGTACGCCGACCCGGCGCCCGGCTGCGAGCGCGTGGCCTACACCAGCTGGTACGCGACGCAGGGCTACGAGGCGACCTACGTGTGGCAGACGATGATGAGCCCGATCCTCGCGCTGCCGATCGACACGCCGCCGGGGACGCAGGCGCTGCTGATGTCGGTGGTCGAGGGCAGCCCCGACAAGAACCCGAACGCGGCCTGCGGGGCCGAGACCCAGACCCTCGTCAGCCAGCTGCGCGACGGCGGAGCGGTGCTCCATCAGGCCGAGAACCTGCTGCCGGCCTCCGGCGGCCAGGGCCACCTGGTGCTCGCCAACGAGGCGCTGCTGCCCGGCGCCGGCCCGCACGCGATCGACCTCGCGGTCGGCGCCAACGTGTTCGACAGCGCCGTCCGCACCGGCGGCTGCTGCGGCGACGCGGCCCTGTTCGCCGTGTTCGTCCCGGAATGATGCTGTTTAAAAGGACATGACCTCGACGACATGTCTTCAATTACAGCTCATTGCGCGCCGAGCGGCCGCCGGCGAGCGGGCTGAGCCGCGCGGCCGCGGCGAGCGAATCACCACACTTCATGTGCAGATATTATTCGGACCCGGACAGGCTGTAATAGCGGTGCGGCAGGTCGGCGCGGACGAAGTCGAAGCGGTGGATGAGCCCCGCGCGCTCGAGCACCCGGCGCGAGCCGAGGTTCTCGGCCCAGGTGAATCCACACACCTCCGGCAGCGCCAGCTCGCCGAGGGCGAGATTCACCAGAGCGCAGGCGACCTCGGCGGCCAGGCCGCGGCGCCACGCGGTCGGGACGAATCCATAGAGGACCTCGACGCTCTCGTATCCGCCGGCGTCGGTCGGCGCCAGGCCGGCGTAGCCGCAGGCGACGTCTCCTTCGCGCAGGGTGTAGACGCCGAAGCCGTCGTGCGACCACATCGCCACCAGGCGATCGATCTTCGCGTCGATCTGCGCCAGCGTCCGCGGACCGCCGAGAGTGCGCGCGACGTCCGGGTCCTGCCACACCGCGCGGTAGAACGGCCGGTCGCCCTCGGCGATGCGAGCGCCGCGCAGGCGCGCGGTGGTCAGCGTCTCGGGCGCGCGCGGCACGGTCACGCCAGCAGTTCGGGGTCGTCGCCCGCGAGCCGCGCCAGCATCTCGGTCGCCGGCCCGCGCAGGTGCACGTCGTAGAGGTCCGAGGCCGGCGTCTCGTCGGGGTTGATCTCGACGCGCACGGCCCCGGCCTTGCGCGCGTACTCCGGCAGGTAGGCGGCCGGGTAGACGACGGCCGAGGTGCCGATCGAGACGAACAGGTCGCAGCCGAGGATCGCGGCCTGCGCGGCGTCGAGGATCGGCTCGTGGAGGTAGTCGCCGAACCACACGATGTCGGGCCGCCACCAGCCGCCGCAGCGGTCGCACTGCAGCTCCTCGCGGACCACGTGGGCGTCCTGCTGCTTGATGTTGCAGGTGTCGCAGCGGACCCGCCACAGGTTGCCGTGGAGCTCGAGGATCTCGCGGCTGCCGGCGAGCGCGTGCAGACCGTCGATGTTCTGGGTGACGACGGTGACGCGCGCGGAGCCCTGGCCGGCGCGGGCGACGATGTGGTGGCCGCGGTTCGGCGAGCAGGCGGCGACGAGGCCGCGGCGGTAGTTGTGGAACTCCCACACTGCCTCGGGATCGCGGTTGAACGCGTCCTGGCAGGCGTAGCGGCGATAGTCGTACTCCTTCCAGATCCCGCCTGCGCCGCGGTAGGTGGGCACGCCGCTCTCGGCCGACATCCCCGCGCCGGTGAAGAACACGATCCGTTTGAAATCGCGCAAGCGAGGCTCGGGCATGGCGGCGATGGTAGCGGGCCGCCAGGCGCGGCGCGAGGGCCCCGCCGGCCCGCCGGCGTGGCGCTCGCGGTGGAGCTTCGCCGCGCTCGCGTCGAGATCCGGCGGGGCCGCTCGCGGTCACGAGGATGTTCCTGGCTCCTTCGCGTGCGAGAGGTACACTGCGTCGCCGACACGGCTGAGCTCGCTGGCAAACGCGCGCCCACGACCTCCGGACATCCTGATGATCATCCGGGGTTTTGACCAGTCCTCATTTTCCCGGCGCAGAACCTGGGTGCGCTCGGCGTCCGCCGCCACACGAGAGGCCCGCGCGACTTCACTGGTTTGGCGGGTGTGCGACCAGGGTATGAGACAGCGTTCGCACAAGGAAGCGGCGCGAGGGCGCCGCGACCTCTGCAGCCGCGCGTGCTCCCCGCCGACGCACAAGACCTCGATCTCGCGGCAGAGCGACCGTCTCGTGCTGCATGACGCGCTTTCGTCGAGCGCCGACGTCGTCGCACGGACATCCGCGTTCGTCGGCCGGACCACGTTCAATGTCTGTTCACACATGTTCCGTTAGACATGTAGTCGACTACGCCCAACAATTGTGCTGATGATAACACGGTATGTACGATGATACGCGCAACACACCGACTCGGCGCGGAAGCGACCGCGTAGGCGCTTGCGCGATCGCAGGGAGCGCTGTTCACCAATCGCGGGGGGCTGGTCAGCACGTAGCGGGGTAAGTACCCTGGTTTGTGGCCCGCCCGACGGGTCGAAAGCGGCTCCCATGAACGACACCAGCGCCTCCACCCCCCCGGAGTCCGACAGCGAGATCCAGGCCCTGCGGCGTCGTGTCGCCGAGCTGGAACAGACCGTCGCGGCGCTGGAGCAGGAGCGTGACGTGTTCAAGCACGTCGTGCACCACGCGCCCGCCTTCATCTCGCGCCTCACGCCCGACGGGCGGACGATCTACGCCAACGCCACCTGCGAGCGGCTGGTCGGCAAGACCAACAAGCAGATCGCGGGCCTCAACCTCCTGCCCATCCTCTACCCCGCCGACCTGTACCCGGCCGTCGAGGAGTACCTCAAGATCGCGGCCGAGGGCGGCGACGTCAGCGACTACGAGCTGACGATTCAGTCGCACACCGGGGAGCGCCGGACGCTGGCGTGGAACTCGTATCACCGCTTCGGCGTCGACGGCACGCTGCAAGAGGTGGTGTCGTTCGGGGTCGACATCACCGAGCGCAAGCGGGAGGAGAACGAGCGCCGGCGGCTGCAGGAGGAGATCATCGCGGTGCAGGCCGCGACGCTCGCCGAGCTGTCTACGCCGCTGATCCCGATCAGCGGCAAGATCGTGGCGATGCCGCTGATCGGCTCGATCGACGCGGCGCGGGCCCAGCGGATCATCGACACCCTGCTTTCGGGTATCAGCGAAGCCCGGGCCAGCACGGCGATCCTCGACATCACCGGCGTGGCCGTGGTCGACACTCAGGTGGCCGACGCGCTGCTGCGAGCCGCTCGTTCGGTGCGGCTGCTCGGGGCCGAGGTCATCCTCACGGGGATTCGCCCGGACGTCGCGCAGACCTTGGTCAACCTCGGGACCAACCTCGAGGGCATCGTCACTCGCGCGACCCTGCAGAGCGGCATCGCGTTCGCCATGCAGCAAGGCTGACGCCCCCGTCGGTATAAATCGGGCGACGATCGCCCCCGGCACGTCGCGGGGTCGAATCGACCCATGACGTCCTGCATGCATTCCGCGGCGAGCCGCTGCAGGGGGCCCTGGGCCTCTCGGCGCGTGCGCGGCCGGCGACCGATGTGTGGCGTTCGCCGCTGGTGTGGTGATTGGCGCGGATGAACGAGTGGAATGAGTCTCCGGGCAATAGAGACAGGCTGGCAAAAGTGCACACCCACACGTCGGTAACACGCGGCGGACATCGGTTTGCGTGCGGATTAAAATTGTGTATATTTTAATGATAGCAGTATATATAAACAAGAACACGATCCAGAAGATGTAGACGGCCGCAACCTTGCGCGCGCCGTCGTGACCTCGATTGGCCGGAGGAACGACAATGACGAAGCCTGACGCCACACCCGTCGACGCAGCGTGGACCGGCGGCTTTTCCCCCTACCCGAGCACCGAGGGGCTCGCGGAGCTGTTCGCCCGGCAAGTCCGGAGCCGCCCGGACGCGCTGGCCGTCGACGCCGGTGAGGAGCGGCTCTCCTACGCGGAGCTCGACCGCCGCGCGAGTCAGATGGCGCACGCCCTGAAGGCGGCGGGCGTCGGCGTGGAGACTCCAGTCGGGGTTTTCATGAGTCCACGCATCGAACAGATCGTCGCCCAGGTCGCGATCTGCATGGTCGGAGGCACCTACGTCCCGCTCGACCCCGAATACCCGCGGGAGCGGCTGGAGTTCATGATCGCCGACGCGGGCGTGGAATTGGTCCTCACCGACCGCCGCCACTTCGGGCTGGAGCTGGGCGGCCGGCGCGAGCTGTGCGTCGATCGCGAACGCACGCGATTCGAGCGCAACCCGACGGCTTTCCCGGCGGTCCAAGGCGGAGCCGAGCGGCGCACCCACATCCTCTACACCTCCGGATCGACCGGCAAACCGAAAGGCATCGAGATCGTCGCCCGCGCGATCAGCCGGCTCGTGCTCGCCACCGATTACGTGCAGATCGAGCCGGACGACCGCCTGGCGCAGATCGCCAACTTCTCGTTCGACGCCGCCATCTTCGAGGTCTGGGGCGCGCTGCTGAACGGCGCCGCGATTGTCCTCATTCCTCGCCGCCGCGTCCTCGACCCGAACGAGTTCAGCGCCGAGCTGACCGGTCGCGGCGTCACCGTGATGTTCCTGACCACCGCGCTGTTCAACCTGGTCGCCGGCGTCTGCCCCGACGCGTTCGCGACGCTGCGCTACCTGCTGGTCGGCGGCGAGAAGGCCAACGCCGAGGCGTTCCGCGCCGTCCTCCAGGCCCGGCCGCCGCGCCACCTCTGCCACATCTACGGGCCGACCGAGAGCACCACCTTCGCGGTCGCCTGCGAGCTGGACCGCGAGCGCACCGCCGGCAGCAACGTGCCGATCGGGCGCCCGATCCGCAACACTCTGGCGTTCATCCTCGACGAAGCGCAGCGGCCGGTCGGAGTCGGCGAGGTCGGCGAGCTCTACATCGGCGGCGACGGCCTCGCCCGCGGCTACCTCCATCGCCCCGAGCTCACCGCCGAGCGCTTCGTCACTCTGGCAGGATTGACCGGGGGAGCCCCCATCCGCCTGTACCGCACCGGTGACCAGGTCCGCTGGCGCCGCGACGGCCTCATCGAATTCGTCGGCCGCACCGATTTTCAGGTCAAGATCCGCGGTCATCGCATCGAGCTCGAGGAGATCGAGGCGGCCCTGGTCGAGAGCGGGATGGTCGCCGCCGCGGCCATCACGGTGCAGGAGAGCCCGAGCGGCGACAAATCGATGGTCGCCCACGTGGTCCCGAAGGACCGCGCCGGCTTCCGCGCATCCATGCTTCAGGAGCACCTCCAGGCCAAACTACCGCGATTCATGATACCGTCGCGATTCGTCGAGCTGGACGCCCTGCCGCTCAATGCTAACGGCAAGGTCGACCGCAAGGCGCTCGCCCAGGGTCAGGCGCACTCGGGGGTGTTCAGCCTCAATGCGATGATCGCGGTCACGCACGATCCGCTGACCGGCGAACTCGCGGCATTGTGGGCAGACCTCCTCGGCGTCCCGGTGGTCCTGCCCGAGGACGACTTCTTCCGCCTCGGCGGCAATTCGCTGCTGGCCGCCCGCCTGGTGCTGCGCGTCCGCGACGCGTACCGGGTCCGCTTCCCGGTCTACGCGCTGTACGAGGCCGGCACCCTGCGCGACTTCGCGGCGCAGCTGCGGCGAGCGCTGCGCGGCGAGGCCATCCGCTGCGCGACCGCGGCGGGCCCGGAGACCTGGCGAGCCGACGCCCGCCTCCCCGAGGACGTCCACGCGCAGATCGTCCGCGCGGCCGAGCTGCCGCGCCCGGCGGCCGACGCGTGGCGCACGGGCGAGCTGTTCCTGACCGGCGTGACCGGCTTCCTCGGCGCGTTCCTGCTGCGCGACGTCCTGCTGCACACGACCGCCCGGGTGCACTGCCTGGTGCGCGCGGCGGACCCTGCGGCGGGCATGGCCCGGGTGCGCCAGGCGCTGGTGAAGTACGGCCTGTGGCAGCCCTCGTTCACGGCGCGGATCCGCGTCGTCCCCGGCGACCTCGCCGAGCCGCGCTTCGGCCTCGACGAGGCGAGCTTCGCCGCGCTCGCGGGGGCCGTCGACGCGGTCCTCCACGCCGGCGCGCAGGTCAACTACGTCCAGCCCTACGCGGCCCACCGCGCCACCAACGTGAGCGGCACCCACGAGGTCCTGCGGCTCGCCGCGACCGGTCGGCTCAAGCCCCTGCACCACGTGTCGTCGATCGGGGTGTTCGGCCCGAGCGGCTTCTTCGGCGGCAAGCGGGTGGTGCGTGAGGACGACGCGCTCGACGACCACCTCGAGTACCTGGCGCTCGACATCGGCTACTCCGCCAGCAAGTGGGTCGCGGAGAAATCAGTCTGGTCGGCGGGCGAGCTCGGTCTGCCGGTCACGGTCTACCGCCCGGGGTTCATCATGGGCGACAGCCGCAGCGGGGCCGGCAACGCCGACGACTTCGTCGGCCGCTCGGTGCGCGGGGCGATCCAGGTCGGCGGGTACCCCGACCTGCCGCGGCAGCGCAAGGAGTTCGTGCCGGTCGACTTCGTCAGCCGCGCGATCCTCCACATCGCCGGCACGCCAGGCAGCCACGGGCGCGCCTATCACCTGGTCCCGCCCGAGCAGGGCCAGTCGCCCGAGCTCAACCAGTTCTTCGTCATGATCAAAGAGTTCGGCTACCCGCTGGCGCAGCTGAGCTACGCGCAATGGGTCGACCGCACCATCCAGGACGCCCGCGAGCGCGACAACCCGCTGTGCCCGCTGCTGCCGATGCTGTTCGAGCGGGTCTACCGCGACGAGCTGACCCGCTGGGAGCTCTACGAGGACATGCCCGAGTACGACATCAGCAACACCCAGGAGGCCCTCGCCGGCAGCGACATCCGCTTCGTCGCCGTCGACCGGGCGCTGCTCACGAAGTACCTCCGCTACTGGATCGCCACCGGCCAGCTGCCGCCCCTCCGCGCCCCCGAGGCCGTCCGTGGCCCGACCCGACTGGCCGCTCGCGGCTAGATCGCTCTGTCCTTCACGACATGTTCCTTCGGAAATGTCGTGAAAGACATGCCTTTTAAGGCATGCTCAATCGACCAGGCGCCAGGCGACCTGCTCGCCGGCGCGCAGCGGGACGAGGTCGTCCTGGCCGAAGGGATAGCTGGCCGGCACCTCCCAGGCGACCCGCTCGAGCCGGACCTTCTCGCGGTTGACCGGCAGGTCGTAGAAGCGCGGGCCGAACTCGCCGGCGAACGCGTTCAGCCGCTCCAGCGCCCCGGCGCGCTCGAACGCCTCGGCGTACAGCTCGATCGCCGCGTGGGCGGTGAACATCCCGGCGCAGCCGCAGGCGCTCTCCTTGGCCCGGCGCGGGTGCGGGGCGCTGTCGGTGCCGAGGAAGAACTTCGGCTCGCCGCTGGTCGCGGCCTCGACCAGGGCCTCGCGGTGGAGCTCGCGCTTGAGCACCGGCAGGCAGTAGTAGTGCGGGCAGATGCCGCCGGTGAACATGGCGTTGCGGCTGTAGAGCAGGTGGTGCGCGGTGATCGTGGCGGCCACGCGCGGGCCGGCGGCGCGCACGAAGGCGACCGCGTCGCGGGTAGTGATGTGCTCGACGACCACGCGCAGGTCGGGCAGGCGGTCGAGCAGCGGCGCGAGCTGACGCTGCAGGAACACCGCCTCGCGGTCGAACACGTCGACGCTCGGGTCGGTGACCTCGCCGTGCACGAGCAGCGGCAGGCCGAGCTGCTGCATGGCCTCGAGGACAGGGAACACGCGCGCCAGGTCGGTCACCCCCGACTGCGAATTGGTGGTCGCGCCGGCCGGGTACAGCTTGACCCCGTGCACGAACCCGCTGCTGCGGGCGCGGGCGACCTCCTCCGGCGGCGTCGCGTCGGTCAGGTAGAGCGTCATCAGCGGCGTGAACCGCCCGGCCAGCGCCGTCGGCACCGCCGCGACGATCCGCTCGCGGTAGGCCGCCGCGTCCGCGACCCGCGTGACCGGCGGGCGCAGGTTGGGCATGACGATCGCCCGCGCGAACTGCCGCGCGGTGTGGGCCACCGCGTCGGCGAGGACGACGCCGTCGCGCAGGTGGAGGTGCCAGTCGTCGGGGCGGACAAGCTCGAGCGCGTCGGTCACGGCGCCGACAAGTAGCACGCGGGCAGGGCCGTGCGCAGCCCTGGCTGCGCCCCCGCTCGCTCCCCGCCGGGAGCCCGCCGGCTGCGACAGCGTGGGCGCGTCGCGGAACCGGCGCTGCGGCGGCGAGCCGTTCGATCGCGGCGGAGGTCGCCCTCGCTGCGAGGCGAGGCTTCCGCGCGAGAATCATGGCGATCGCCGACCGCGCCAGCGGAGCTCGGGCCATCGCGGCGGTGCCGCGACGGCGGGTGACCGATCCGTCCCGCGCTCCGGCGAATCATACCGGCGGCTGCAACAACGCCCCGAGCTCGCGCTCCCCCGCCGACAGCAGGATCGCCACCTCTTGCAGGCCCGCCGCGTGCTCCGACCGCTGCGCCAGCCGCTCCGACAGCTCGGTGAACACCCGGCGGTTCTGCTGCAGGCCGCGCGGCGAGCCCTTGTCGCGGTTGAACACCACCGAGTCGCGCAGCAGCGTCACCGCCTCCGCGTCGCGCCCGAGCTGCGCCAGCACCTGCGACAGCGCCTCCGTCGTCTGCGCCAGGCCGGTCAGGTCGCCGAGCTGCGTCTGCACCTCGGCGGCCGCGTCGAACCGCTGCTTGGCGACCTCGGTCCGGCCCGCGCGCAGCTCGAGGCGACCCATCGTCTCCCACACGCGCCCGAGCTCGCGGACCTCGCCGAGGTCGCGATAGGCGCGCTCGGCCGCCCGCGCGTGCTCGAGGCCCATCTCGAAGCCCTCGAGCTCGCGGCCGGCCCGCAGCTGGGCCTGCAGCGGCAGGCGGGCGAACAGGTGCTCCGTCTCCGCCAGCTCGCGCAGCGCCACCGGGTCGCTGTTCACGTGCGGGTCGAACACCTTGCGCGACTGCCGGAGCAGCTGCAGCGCGCGGCCCGGGTCGCCCATGCGCACGAGCACCGCCGCCTGGTCGTTGAGCAGGCACGCCGCCCCGGTCGCGTCGCCGGCCGCTTGCAGCATGCTGCCGGCCGCGACCAGCTCCGCGTGGGCGCGCTCGAGCGAGCGCGCGTCGCCCAGGTCGAAGCACACGCCGGCGATCGCCTGCGCCAGATCGGCCGCGAGCTCCACCGGCTCGTCGGCCCCCAGCTCGGCGCGCGCGGTGTCGAGGGTCGCCTGCGCCTGCGTCAGCGTGAACCCGAACTCGTAGCCCGCCGACTGCCACTGCAGCCGTCCCAGCTCGATCAACGCTTGCACCCGCAACAGCCGCCGCGTCGCGCTCGACGGCAGCGTCGCCAGCAGCGACAGCGCGTTCTGGGCGTGCTGCGCCGCCGCCTGCGGCGCCCCCATCTCCGCCGCCTTGCGCGCCGCCTCGCACAGGTGCTGCGCCGCCTCGTCGAACTCGCCCGCCAGCCGCATGTGCTCGGCCGCCCGCGCCTCGTCGACCAGCGGGTCCTCCAGCCGCGTCGGCACCACCCGCGACGGGGCGCCCCAGCCGGCAGGGTCGGCCTCCTCCGCCCGCGCCTCGGCGGCGGGCGCCGCGAAGATCGTCTTGCGCCGCGCCGGCGACCAGCTCGCCGGCTTCGCCTCCGCCTGCTCGTTAGGACCTGTCTCTTCAGACACGCTCGCGTCTGCCGCCCGCAACCCCGCCAGCGAGCTCGCCCCCAGCGACCGCTCGATCGGCCCCGACCGCTCCCCCTTCGCCGGCACAGTCCACGCCGGCCCGCCGGCCCTGGGCACCCCATCACCTGGCCCTTCGGACACCTGTGCAGAATCGGCGGCCGGCGACTCGCCTGTCCCTCCGGACATATCACTCGCCGCCCCGATCTCACCTGCCCCGTCGGCCAGCGTCGCCTCGTCCCGAGGATGTTGATTATTAAAACCTGTCTCGGCGGCCATCTCGCTGGCGACCTGCGCCGCCAGCCCGGTCTCGTCGACCAGGTCGACCACCTCGGCCGAGAGGTCGATGATCTCCGCGACCTGGGCGGCGCTGGGCATCTTCGCGCGCGCCTTGCCCTTCGGCGCCGGCGGCCGCGGCGGCTTGGCGCCCGCCGCTTCTTCCCCGGCACGCGCGCCGAGCAGCCGGCCGAGCTTGCGGTGCCACGCCTGGGCGAGCGACGGCATCAGCGACGTCGAGAGGGCCGTCAGCGCCGAGGTCGGCAGCGAGAACCGGCCCTCGCCGCGGTCCTCGACCGGGATCCCGAGGTCCGTCGCCTGCTGCATCAGCTCGAGCACCACCAGCGGCTCGAGCGACAGCAGGTCGGCCACGATCCGCGTCTCGAAGCCCGGCCCGATCAGCGCCCCGGCCCGCAGCACCCGCAGCACCTCCGGCGGCAGCGTGCGCCACTGGATCGCCTGCGCCTCGCCGCTCGGCGGCTCCTCCCCGCGCACGACCCCGGCCGGATCGCGCGTCCGCACCGCCAGCAGCAGCTCGGCCGCCGCCTCCTTCGGCTCGCCGTGGAACACCAGCACCAGCGGCAACTGCAGCCACCCCTGGCGCCGCACGATCTGGGTCAGCGCCGCCAGCGTCGCCTCGTCGGCCTGCTCGACCGCGTCGAACACCACGACCCACTTCGAACCTGTCTGTTGGGACAGGTGATTCCACAGCTCGACCAGCACCGCCTCGGTGGCCCGCTCGGGCGCCTCGCCGAACAGAGTGCGCCGGCGCAGCGACTTGGACCGGTCCGGCGGCTTCGGCCGCGCCTCGCCGAGGATCGCCTCGGTCAGCCGGCGCGCCTCGAGCAGGGGCCGCAGGGCCGCCGGCGCCACCTCGCAGCTGACCCGCAACAGCTGCAGGTCGGTCGGCGGCTCGGGCAGACGCCCGCGCACGGCCGTCGCCAGTCGATCACGCACACGCTGCCAGAGTCGCCCGGGGTCGCGCTCGTCGGAGTGGGTCATGCGAGGCCGAGCTTACCGGAGCCGCGCGCCTCCGTCGCGTGGCCTGGCGACCTCGCTCGGATGCGAACCTGTCCCTCGGGACATTTACCATGACGACCTCACCAGCCGTCCTGGGCCTCGCCGGCGCCGGCGCCGAGCGGGGTCACGGTCAGGTCGGCCGCCGCCACTGGCCCGCCCGGCGTCGCCGTCGGCGCCACGAACAGCAGCGGCAAGGGCCCCGCCCCGTGCGACGCCGCCGCCAGTCCCACATGTGTCAGCGGCTCGCCGAAGCAGTGCTCGGCGATCGCCGTCCACGCGACCCCGTCGCTCGAGCCCAGCCCGCGCACGCAGCTCGCGTCCATCCGCTCGAGCCGCACGAACGCCGGCGACTCGGCCGTCAGCCCCGCCACGCCCGCGAACTCGAACGCCTCGGTGCCCGCGCCGGCCATCTCGCGCAGCTGCACGCGCAGCGGGTGCTCGTCGGCCGGCCGGCACACCGCCAGGTACGCAGCGTCGGCTTCGAGCCCCGCGCGGGCCGCCAGACACGCCTTGGCCCACGGCTCGACGTGGCTGTTGGGCGCGGCGATCGCCGCCGTCCACGCGACCGCCTCCGCTCCGGCCTCGACCCCGGCGAACAGCCCCTCGTCGCTGCTGTCCCACAGGTCACCCGAGTCGACCGTCACTGTCACGATCGCCGCCGACTCGCTCGCCGGCGCCTCGCACGCGTCGAGGCACGTGAACGGCCACCCCTGCGGCCCCGCCGTGTTCGCCCACGGATCTTCGTTCCGGTTGATCTGGTTGGTGGCGATGTGATGCACCCCCGCCTGCTCCGCCGCGACCCACGTGCCCTCGTCGTCGGCCACCCACACGCGACTGACCATCCCCGCCGCGCGCACCGCCTCGGCCACCGAAACGTCGCCGATCTCGAGGTTGTGCACGATCGCCTGCGAATGCTCTGCAAGTTTCTGCGCGTCGCTCAGGCCGGGCGCGACGAAGGCGGCCCGCGCCCCGGCGTCGGCGCCGACGTAGGTCGCCAGCGGGCCCGACGGATCCTCGAGGTCGCCGCCGGTCAACATTGCGATCACCCGCCCCCGCCAGGTCTCGAGCCGCGGCCACGTGCACCCGCGCGTCGTCACCGCGTCCTGCAGGGTCACTGCGCCCGGGCAGGCCGCGAGCAGCTCGGCCGGCCGCACCAGCGCCTCGCCGAAGGCATCGTTCAAGAGCGCGTCGAGGTCGTCGGGCTGATGCCCGCCGCCGAACCCATCTTTCAAGTCGATCCACAGCGTGACGACCTCGTGCTCGGGCACCGCGCGGGCGAACGTCGCCACCTGGCCGAGGCACTGCGACAGGCTGCGGCAGTGCGTCTCGTCGTCGATCACGTCGGTGTGATAGACGAACCAGTCGCCCGCGAGCTCCGACTCGAACGCCTTGCCGGTGTGGATGTCGAACTCGAGCGAGCGGATCCGGTGGTACACGAATTGATCGAAGAGCGCCTCGTGCCGCTGAAACGCGTTGTGCGCCGATTTCTGCCGCACCTCGTGGTAGCGCGGCCCGCTCGCCTCCGAACCGGTGGTCGCGTCCGTCGTCGATTCCGCGGTCGTCGACTCCGAGGTCGTCGAGGTCGATGTCGGGGTCGAGGTTGTCGAGGTTGTCGAGGTCGAGGTCGAGGTCGAGGTCGAGGTCGATGTCGATGTCGAGGTCGTCGGCGCCTCGCCGCTCGTCGAGCTCTCTCCCGTCGTCGTGCCAGGGCTCGACGTCTCACCGGTGCTCGAGCTCCCGCCGGCCGTGGCCGCCGGAGCGCCGCCGCAGGCCGACAGGACGAGGAGCAGCGACGACGCGGCGCGGAGCATGTCGCGAGCTGACAGCGTCTCGCCGGCCGCTGTCAAGCCGACCTGTCCCCGGGGACATCTTTTGTATTCTTTAGAAGCAGGAGCGTCGCGAGCCCGTGTCCGCGTCCCGCGAGCTTTGCGCGGCAGCGGCCTCGCGGGCGTGATCGCCGCCCTGCGTCCGATCGGCCTGCGACCACGCTGAGCCTGCTCTGCGCCGCGCTCCTCCTTCACCTGCGAGCGCGAGCGATCGTCGGACATCGGCGCCCGGGTCGGGGCGCAAGAGGCCCCGCGGCTTGACAGCGCGGCCTCGCGCGCTAGGAGTCCGGCATGGCGGCCAGGGCAATCTGGGAAGGAACCATCGGCTTCGGCCTCGTGCAGATCCCCGTCGGGCTTTATTCGGCCGAATCGAGGGACGAGCTCAATTTCGACATGCTCGATCGACGCGACATGTCGCCCGTCGGGTACCAGCGGTACAACCGCGAGACCGGCGAGCCCGTCGATTGGGACGACATCGTCAAGGGCTACGCGGTCAAGAAGGGCGAGTACGTGATCGTCGAGCCCGAGGACTTCAAGCGGGCCAGCGTCAAGGCGACCCAGACCGTGGACATCGTCCAGTTCGCCGACGCCGACGAGATCGACCCGACCTACTTCGAGAAGCCGTACTACCTGGTCCCGGGCAAGCGCGGCGCCAAGCCGTACGTGCTGCTGCGCGAGGCGCTGCGCAAGGCGAACAAGGTGGGCATCGCCCGCGTCGTCATCCGCACGCGCGAGAGCCTGGCGGCGGTGATGGTCAAGGGCGACGCCCTCGTGCTCGAGCTGCTGCGCTTCGCCCACGAGCTCCACGCGGTCGAGGACTTCGACCTGCCGCGCGGCAAGGACGCGCCCAAGGTGTCCGCGCCCGAGCTCAAGATGGCCGAGCGGCTCATCGACGAGATGACCGCGAAGTTCGAGCCCGAGGAGTTCAAGGACACTTACCGCGACGACCTCCTGGACTTCATCAAGCGCAAGTGGAAGGGCGAGGAGGTCGAGGAGGTCGACGTCGAGGCCGAGGCGCCGGCCACCAACGTGGTCGACATGATGGCGCTGCTGAAGAAGAGCCTCACGCACGGCAAGGGGGGCGCGGCCGCCGACGCCGACAAGCAGAAGAACAAGCCCAAGCGCACCGCGGCCCGTAACCCGCGCCCGGCGCGGGCCAAGAAGGCCGCGACCACCAACCGCAAGAAGCCGGCCAAGCGCGCCAAGACGACCCGGCGAAAGGCGGCCTGATGTCGCTCGCGCGCTACCACCAGAAGCGGGACTTCGCCCGCACCCCGGAGCCGCGCGGAAAGTCGCCCAGGAGCCGCTCCCAGGGCGAATTCATCATTCACAAGCACGCCGCGCGGCGGCTGCACTACGACCTGCGGCTCGAGCTCGACGGCGTGCTCAAGAGCTGGGCGGTGCCCAAGGGCCCGAGCCTCGACCCACACGACAAGCGGCTCGCGGTCCACGTCGAGGACCACCCGCTCGAGTACGGCAAGTTCGAGGGCACCATCCCGCAGGGCGAGTACGGCGGCGGCTCCGTGGTCCTGTGGGACCGCGGCCACTGGTACCCCGAGGGCGACGCCCGCGCCGACTACCGCGCCGGCAAGCTCAAGTTCCGCCTCGACGGCCACAAGCTCCACGGCGCCTACACCCTCGTGCGCATGCACGGCCGGCGCGACGACGATCACGACAATTGGCTGCTGATCAAGGAAGACGACGAGGAGGCCAGCGACGACGGCGAGGCCCTCGTGCGCGACCAGCCCGAGAGCATCGTCAGCGGCCGCACCGTCGAGGAGATCGCCGCCGGCGTGCCGGCCAGGAAGAAGAAGGCCGCCCGCAAGACCACCAACAAGCAGGCCGCCGACAAGCCGAGCAACAGCAAGGCCCGCCGCTCCGCGGCCAACAAGCCGGCCCGCAACGACGCCGCCAACGCGGCCGTCAAGTCGACCGCCAGGACCGCCGGCAAGAAGAACAAGAAAGCCGCGACCAAGAAGGCCGCGACCAAGAAGGCCGCGACCAAGAAGGCCGCGCCCAAGAAGGCCGCGACCAAGAAGGCCGCGCCCAAGAAAGCCGCGCCCAAGAAGGCCGCCAAGAAGGCGACGAGCAAGAAAGCCGCCGCCAAGAAGACCACCAGGCGCCCGCGCGCCGCCAGGAAGAAATCCAGCAAGCGCGCGACCGCTGCCAAGAAATCGACGCCCGAGCGCCCGCTCCCGGCCCGGGTCGCGCCGGAGCTGGCCACCCTGGTGGAAAAAGTCCCGCCCGGCGACGATTGGTGCCACGAGATCAAGTTCGACGGTTATCGCCTGCTCGTCCGCCTCGACGGTGACGACATTCGCCTGATCACCCGCGGCGAGCAGGACTGGACCGAGCGGCTCGCGCCGCTGGCCAAATCACTGCAGCAGCGGCTCGGCGAGCGCCGCCTCCTCGTCGACGGCGAGCTCGTGCACGTCGACGAGGACGGCCTCACCCACTTCGGTCCGCTGCAGGCCGCCTTGGCCGAGGATCGCACCGGCGAGCTCGTGTTCTACGCGTTCGACCTGCTGAACCTCGACGGCCACGACCTGCGGCCCTTGCCGCTGCTCGAGCGCAAGGAGCTGCTGGCCGAGCTGCTCCCGCCCGAGGACGCCCCCGGCCGCGTGCGCCTGTCGGAGCACATCGTCGGCGGCGGCGAGGAGCTGCTCGCGCGCGCCTGCTCGCTCGGCCTCGAGGGCATCCTCTCCAAGCGCGCCGACGCCCCCTATCGCAGCGGCCGCACCCGCGACTGGCTGAAGATCAAGTGCGGCCGCCGGCAGGAGGTCGTCATCGGCGGCTACGCGACCGCGCGCAGCGGCCCGCGGGCGCTCGGCGCCCTGCTGGTCGGCGTGTTCGACGACGACGGCGCCCTGCAGTACGCCGGCAAGGTCGGCACCGGCTTCGACTTCGCCGAGGCCGCCCGCCTCAAGAAGCTGCTGAGCGAGCGCGAGGCCTCGCGCTCCCCGTTCGCGAAGCGCCTGCCGACCGGCCTCGGCGACACTCACTTCGTCCGCCCCGACCTCGTGGCGGAGGTCCGCTTCGGCGAGTGGACCAGCGACGGTCGCATGCGGCACCCGGTCTACGAGGGCCTGCGCGAGGACAAGCGGCCCAGGCAGGTCCACCGCGAGGTCCCGGCCGCGACCCCGGCCGCGGGCGCGGCCCAGGTGCTCGGCGTCCCGCTGTCGAACCCGGGCCGCGTGCTGTGGCCCGACGACAAGATCACCAAGCGCGACCTCGCCGAGTACTACGCCGAGATCGTCGACTGGATCCTCCCGCACGTCGTCGACCGCCCGCTCAGCCTGGTCCGCTGCCCCGACGGGCTCGGCAAGCCGTGCTTCTTCCAGCGTCATTTGCGGCACGACCTGCCGGAGGGCATCTCGACGCTCGAGATCGAGGGCGACGACGAGCCGGGCTACGTCTACGTCCGCGACGAGCGCGGCCTGATCGGCCTGGCGCAGATCGGCGCGCTCGAGCTGCACGCCTGGGGCGCCACCGTCGCCGACCCCGACGGCCCCGACCGCATGGTCCTCGACCTCGACCCCGCCGAGGATGTCCCATGGGACATGGTCAAAGGCGCAGCCAGGGCCATGCGCGAGCGCCTGGCCCAGCTCGACCTCGACAGCTTTTTGAAGACGACCGGCGGCAAGGGCCTGCACGTCGTCGTGCCGCTGACCGCCGGTCGCCAGACCTGGGCCGACGTCAAGGCGTTCGCCCGCGGGATCGCCCGCGAGTTCGCCCTCGCCGACCCCGAGCACTTCGTCGACGTCGCCGCCAAGCACAAGCGCCGCGGCAAGATCTACGTCGACTACCTCCGCAACGACCGCGGCGCCACCAGCGTGGCCGCCTACTCGCCGCGGGCCCGCCCCGGGGCCACGGTGTCCGTCCCGCTGCGCTGGACCGAGCTGGCCGGCCTGACCGATCCGCGGGCCTACGACCTCGACAGCACCGTCGCCCGCCTCGCCAAGCTGCGCGGCGACCCGTGGCGCGAGCTGACGCGCGTCCGCCAGTCGCTGACCGCCGCCCGCCTACGCGAGGTGTCCGGAAAGACATGATCTTCAGGACATGACCAAAAGAACATTGTCTATTCCCGTCCGCGCGGCGGGCGATCGCGGGCGCTAGCGCAGCAGGCGATCGAGCTCGTCGTGGATCTTGCCCTCGACCGCGCCCCGGAACCCGCGCAGCACCAGCGGCAGGTCGATCTCCACGCGCACGCTGGTGTCGTCGACGCTGACCGTCCCCGAGGTCCCACGGGCCGCCCCGCGCGGCGTATCGAAGTTCAACTGGTCGCCCTTCCAGTGCCAGCGGATCCCCAGCTTCGCCTCCATGCTGAGCGCCAGGGACTCCGTCTTCTGCCGCGCCATCGCCTTCCCCAGGGCGTTCGGGCGACGAATGCTGATGTTGGCCATGACCTGCAGCATGACTCGAGACGTGCACTCGACCACCGACAGGCCCGGGCCCACTCCGACGCGTCGCACACTGCTCCACGCCCTCTCACGAACTGCGCCGCGCCGCGCCTCCGCGCCCTCCGCGCCCGCGGCCCTGCCGTCCGCACGCGCCTGCGAACGTCGGCGCGCGCGCGCAGGCCCGGTCGCGCCTGCGGACGCGCGCCCCCGCTCCGCGCTCCCCGGCGGCCACGCGGGCGTGGTAGAAGGCGGCGCCGCCATGCGCCTCGCTGTCCCGAAGTTCCAGTTCCGCTTCGTGCCCTCGCTCGGCCACGTCATCCACCCCGGCAACTTCCACCCGGTCGGCGTCCAGCGCTCGGCCGAAGCGCTGGTCGACCGCGCGGCCGCCAGCGGGCTCGCTGGCCCCGGCGGCGAGCCCGGCGCCTGGCTCGTGGTCGGCGGCTCGGGCGGCTTCGGCAGCGCGGCGCGTGTGGTCTTGGGGACATGTCTCGGAGCACATACGCTGAACGTCTCCTACGATCCGGCGCCGCAGCCCGAGAGCTCCAACAAGCTGCGCAAGATCGGCTCGCCCGGGTTCCACCGCACTCTGGCGATCGAGCGGCGCCTGCGGGAGCGCGGTACGGTCGCCCGCACGGTGCTCGGCGACGCCTTCGACCCGGCCGTGCTCGCGGCCGCGATCGCGGAGGTCCGCCAGCACTTCGGCGGCAAGCTGAACGGCCTCGTGTGGGCGCTCGCGGCCCCGCGGGCGACCGACCCGCGCACCGGCAAGCCGGTCCAGAGCGCGCTCAAGCCGCTCGGCAAGCCGGCCACCGTGCGCACCTTCAGCGGCCGCGGCGAGACCCCCGAGGACGGGCCGAAGCTGGTCGAGCTCGAGCTGCCGCCGGGCAGCCCCGAGGAGGCGGTGGCGACCCAGTTCGTCATGGGCGGGCGGATCGTCGAGCAGTGGATCGACGCCCTGCTGCAGCACGACCTGCTGGCGCCCGGCTTCACCCTGGCGACCATCTCGTACCGCGGCAACCCGCTCAACGCCGCCGTCTACCGCAACGGCCTGATCGGCCTCGCCAAGGCCGACCTCGAGTTCTACACCCGAGCCATCGACGCGGTCCTGCGCGCGCGCGTCGGCGGCCGGGCGGTCGCCGTCGAGGGCCCCGCCGTCGTCACCGAGGCCTCGGGCGGGATCCCCGGCGTCCCCTATTACATGGCCCTCGTCCGCGACGTCCTCGGCGACCGCTTCGAGGACCCGCTCGCCTCCATGCTCCGCCTGTTCCGCGACAAGCTCCCCGCCGGCGGCGAGCCCGTGGTCGACGCCGAGGGCCTGGTCCGCCTCGACGACGTCGAGCTCGACGAGGCCGTGCAGGCCGAGCTCTCCCGCCGCTTCTTCGCCGGCAAGCCCGGCGACCCGTTCGACCCCGAGCTCTACCAGCGCTTCATGGACGAGTACGCCCGCACCCGCGGCTTCTGCATCGACGGCGTCGACTACACCGCCGAGTTCGACACCGACGAGGTCTGCCGCACCGACGCGCCGGCTGCCTGATCGGGCATGCCCGCTCGGGCATGTGTCAAAGGGCATGCTCGAAAGAGCATGCTCTTTTGTTTATATCTCGAATATGCACCGTCGTCTCGCCCGCGTGCGACTCGCGGCCGCACGAGCAACTCCCGCCCCTCGTCTCCGCGGGCCGCTCGTCGCCTCTCGACTCGTCGCCTCTCGACTCGTCGCCTCTCGAGCCGCTCGTCCCCTCTCGCGCCGCTCGTCGCCTCTCCAGCGACTCACTGCCCCGCCCGCCCCTCGCCGCCGCCGGCCCACGCCCCTCAAAAAGGACCGTCGCCCTGCGAGCGCTTCGCGCCGCGCTGCCCGCCTGCCCTCGAGGCCACGTCGGCTCACGTCGCTGTCTCACGCGCACCCCGACCCGGGTGCAGGCGCGCGAGATCGCGTAACCTCCGTCTCGCGTGCCCGCCGTCCTCGTCCCCGATCGCCTCACCCGCCACGTCGCAGCCGGTCATCCGTGGCTGTACGTCGACGCCGTCCCCGAGGTCGTCGGCGCCCGCACCGGCGACCTCGTCACCCTGCTCGGCCAGGGTCGGCGGCCGATCGGTCACGCCCTGTTCGACGCCGACTCGCCGATCGCCCTCCGCGTGGTCGCCACGCGCAAGGACGAGCACCCCGGCCCTGCGTTGTGGCGGCGGCGCATCGAGGCCGCCTGGCGCCTGCGTCAGACCACCCTCGACCTCTCGGCCACCGACGCCTACCGCGTCCTGCACGGCGAGGGCGATCGCCTGCCCGGCGTCGTCGTCGACCTCTACGCCGGCTGCGCCGTGCTCAAGCTCGACACCCCCGCCTGGCTGCCGCACCTGGGCGACCTCACCGAGGCGATCGTCGACGTCGTCCGCCCGCGCTCGCTGTGGTTCAAGGGTCTGAGCGGCCAGCGCGGCGGCGACGACGTGCCCGCGCAGCAGCGCCCGCGCGTGCTCGCGGGCGAGGAGCCGCCGCAGCGCGCGGAGATCCACGAGCACGGCATGCGCATGTACGTCGACGTCCGGCGCGGCCAGAAGACCGGCATGTTCCTCGACCAGCGCGAGAACCGGCGCCTCGTCCGTCAGGTCGCGCGTGGCCGCGAGACCCTCAACCTGTTCTCGTACACCGGCGGCTTCTCCCTCGCCGCCGCCCTCGGCGGGGCCCCGCGCGTCACCAGCGTCGACCTCGCGCGCAACGCAGTCGACGCCGCCCGCGACAACTTCGTCGCCAACGACCTCGACCCCGCCGCCCACGCCTTCGTCGCCGCCGACGCCTTCGCCTTCCTCGAGGACACCGCCGGCGCCGCCTACGACCTCGTCGTCGTCGACCCGCCCTCGTTCGCGCCCAACGCCCGGTCCGTGCGCGCCGCCGAGGCCGCCTACGCCCGCCTCAACGCCAGCGCCCTGCGCCAGGTCCGTCCCGGCGGCCTGCTGGCCGCCGCCAGTTGTTCGAGCCATGTCCCGATGGACATGTTTTTAAAAATTCTCGGCGAGTCGGCCCGCCAGGCCCGCCGCCCGCTGCGCCTGCTCGAGGTGCGAGGCGAACCGCCCGACCACCCGACCCCGCTGCACTTCCCCGAGGGCCGCTACCTCAAGTTCGTGCTCGCGCTGGCCGAGTGATTTTTCAGCGCTTCATCGCCGCCCGCTGCGGCTCGCAGTCCGCCACGAACCCCCCGACCGCGCGGCTCTTCGCAACCGGCCGCGCGATCGCTGCAGTTCCGCGGGTCGCTGCCTCGAGCTCGTGCGCGCACCGGCCGTTCACTTCACCGCCAGCAGCTCGACCTCGAACAGCAGCGCCGCCCGCGGGGGGATGACGTCGGAGAAGCCGCGGCGGCCGTAGCCGAGGTGCTGCGGGATCGTCAGGCGACGCTTGCCGCCGACCTTCATGCCGACCACGCCCTGGTCCCAGCCCTTGATGACATCGCCGGCCCCGAGCTGGAAGTTGAACGGGCGCCCGCGATCGAGCGAGCTGTCGAACTTCGTGCCGCCCTCGACCAGCCAGCCGGTGTAGTGCACGCTGACCTGCTTGCCCGCCTCGGCGGTCGCGCCGGTGCCGACGACGATGTCCTCGATCTGTAGCTCTTCGGTCATACCCGAGCCTAGCGCACCTGCCGAGCTCTGTCGCCTCGCCAGACCGGCCGCATCGCCCTGCTACCGCCGTTCGCACGCGACTTCGCGCGCTCATCCTTGGCCACGCGACGGCCTCTCCGGCCCTCGCCTGCGTTGCAGCACATCGACACGACCGAGGTCACCACCGCCTTCGTCGACGACCGCGATCGCAACCGACGCGACCACCACCGCGATCATCGAGCCACTCGTCGCCAGGCACGACACCACCACCGGCACCGGGCCGGGCACGACCTCCACCACCGGCGCGCCGACCACCCGAGCCGCTCTTGACGCGCAGGAGTGCATCCTCACCCTCTGCCGCACGCGACTCCTCGGCGACCTCTCGACCTCGAGGACCAGCGCGCCGGGCCAGGCGATCCGTCGCGCTTCGCCGGCCGCGACGCCCACGCCGTCGACGACCCGGCCCCGGAAGTCACCGAGGGGACCCTCCACCGCACCTGCCCACCGAGACCGCATCTCGCGGCCCCACGCGCCACCACGACTTCGAGCTCACGCGGCGTGAGCCCCGACGAGCGGCACCGACGAGCCGAGGTAGTTCCCGAGCACCGGCATCCGCACGACTTTCGTCTCATGCGACGGCGAGATCGCAAATAACCCGCTCCAGGTGAGCCCGCGGCGGATCGTCGCAGCCCGCCGCGCGGTGGTCATGCTGGTCCGGACGCGCTAGCTTCACGCTCGATGCTCAACACCGAGATCGGTCGGTTCCGCCTGGTCAGCCTCCTCGAAGGCGTCTCGTTCCTCGTGCTGCTCGGGATCGCCATGCCGCTCAAGTACGCCGCCGGCATCCCCGAAGCCGTGCGTTACGTCGGCTGGGCTCACGGCCTCCTGTTCGTGCTCTTCATCCTCGCCCTGCTGTCGGCGTCGACGGCAGCCCGCTGGCCGCTGTCGAAGATCGCCGGCGCCTTCATCGCCAGCGTCGTCCCCTTCGGCGCCTTCGTGCTCGAGCGTCGCCTCCGCGAAGAGGAGCGGGCCGCCGCGCGCTGATCCTCATGTCGCCGCCGCGCGCCCTGGTCGAGCAGATCGCCGCCGCCCTCGACGCGGTCCTCCTCGCGCCGAGCCCCGAGCTGGTCCGCGCCGCCGAGCAGGACGGCGCCGCCGCCCACGCCGAGCTCCTCGCCCGCGCCCTGCTGTCTCTCCCGGCCGAGCACTTCTCCGAAGCTGTCCCTTCCGACCTGTCCTTTCCGTCGGCCGCGGAGCCGACCTCGGCGCCCGTCGAGCGACCGCCCGGCGCCTCACGCGACCTGTCCCTTCGGCCATCCTCGCACCTCACCGCCTCCGGCCCGGACCCTCCTGAGCCGGCGCCCGCTCCGCACGACCTGTCCCTTCTGCCATCTCCGCCCCTCGCGCCCTCCGGCCCCGACCCGCCCGCGCCCGCGCACGTCCCATTCGACCTGTCCCCTCGGACATCCTCGCTCCTCGCGCCCTCGGGCCCCGACCCGCCCGCGCCGCACGACCTGTCTCTTCAGCCATCTCTCGCCCCTTCGGAACCCGACCCGCCGGCGCACGCTCCGCCCGCCGCGCATGACCCGTCCCCTCGGACATCCTCGCTCCTCGGGCCCTCGGGCCCCGACCCGCCCGATTCGGCGCGTGACCCGCCCGCTCCGCGCGACCCGTCCTTTCGGCCATCTCCGCCTCTTGCAGCCCCAGGTCCGGACCCTCCCGCGTTGACGCCCGTCCCTCGCGACCTGTCCCTTCGGCCATCTCCACCATTCGCCTCCTCGGGCCCCGACCCGCCCGCTCGTCTCGAGCCCCCGGCCCCCGCCCCCCGCGTCGCGCCACCTGTCCCTCGGGACCTGTCCTCTCACACCTCCGATCTCCCGCCTGCGGCCCCGGAGCTGCTCCCCATCGAGGCGCTCGGCGAGGTCTACGCCGCCCTCGTGGGCCGCCGGATCGCCCGCATCGACCCGGGAGCCTTCCCGCTGCGCGACCTCCACGGCCGCACCACCTGGATCGCCTTGCCCGAGCTCCTCGCCGTCCCTGCGGCCTCGCGGGCGCACCACCTGCGCAGCCTCGGCTTCTCCCGCGAAGCAGCGCGGCGGTGCACCCGCGAGCTCGCCGACGTCACCGACGAGGCCGTCGCGCGCAGCGTCCTCGCGCGCGCGCGCGGCGACCCTCCCGGCCGCCCGGGTGACCTGGTCTTTCAGCCATGTCCCGATCGCCGCCGGGCCGGCGCCTACTACACCCCGCGCCTCCTCGCGGACGCGGTCGTCCGCGCCACCCTGCGGCCCTTGCTCGCCGCGCTGGGCCCCGCGCCGACTCCCGACGACCTGCTCCGGCTGAAGCTCTGCGACCCTGCCATGGGCTGCGGCGTGTTCCTCCTCGCCGTCGTCCGCCGGCTCGCCGCCCACCTCGTCGACGCCTGGGCCCGCGCTGGCCTCGTCTTGCCCGATCGGCACCGCCGCGCCCGCCGGCTCGTCGTCGAGCATTGCGTCTTCGGCGTCGACGCCGACCCCTTCGCCGTCGCCCTCGCCCGACGCTCGCTCTGGCTGCTCTTCGGGACAGGTGACCCGCCGCCGGAGTTCCTCGACAAAAGTCTCCGCCACGGCGACGCTCTCGTCGGTCTCGACCTCGACCGCCTGCGCGCCTTCCACTGGAAGCCTGGTCCGCCCCGGCCTGCGATCGCCGCTGCAGTCGCCCGCGCCCCTGGCCTCGCGGCCCGGCTCGGCGACCTCGTCGTCGGCGCCTTCCTGTCCCAGCGGACAGATCGGGACCGCGAACGCGAGCGCCGCCGCCGGCTCCTCGCCGTCGAGGCCGCGCTCGCGCGCAGCGAGGATCTACCCACCTTCCCGGTCCCCGCCCCGCTCGCCCCGCCGCTGCACTGGCCGCTCGCCTTCCCGCACCTCTTTTCGGCCTTCGTCGGCAACCCCCCGTTCCTCGGCGGCAGCCAGATCTCCGGCGCCTTCGGCGAACCCTACCTCGCCTGGCTGCTCGCCCTCCACGCCGGCTCCCACGGCAACGCCGACCTGTGCGCCCACTTCCTCCGCCGCGTCGACGGCCTCCTCGCCGCCAGCGGCACGATCGGCTTCATCGCCACCAACACCATCGGCCAGGGCGACACGAGGACCACCGGCCTGCAGCCCCTGCTCGCCCGCGGCCACGTCCTCTACGACGTCACCCGCGACCTGCCCTGGCCGGAGGCCGCCGTCGTCACCGTGGCGCTCGTGCACCTCGCCCGCGGCGACGCGGCAGCCGCAGCCCGGCCATACCAGCTGCGCGAGCCTGCTCCCGCCTCCGGACCCACGGCCGACCTGCCCGCCGCAGAGCCCAACCTGTCCCGAGGACCATCTCCTCTCTCGGACCCCTCCGACTCTCTTCACCTGTCCCGAGAGCCATCTCCTCTCTCGGACCCCGCCGACTCTCTCGATATGTCCCGAGAGCCATCTCCTCTCTCGGATCTCTCCGACCCCCCCGCCGCTCCTCTCTCGGACCCCTCAGCCTCGCCCAACCTGTCCCGCGAGCCATCTCCTCTCTCGGACCCCTCCGACTCTCTCGACCTGTCCCGAGAGCCATCTCGTCTCTCAGGCCCATCCAACCCCCTCGCCGTCTCTCGCAACACCTCAAATCTCTCCGACCCAGCCGCCACTCACGACCTGTCCCGCGGGACATCTAATCTCTCGAGCTCCTCCGACCTCCCCGCTCTCTCGCCACACCGCTCCCGAGAACCCTCCCCCTCGATCCCCCCGGACGAGACACTCGACTGGCCCCCGCGCACCCACGTGACCCGGCTCGTCCCCGCCCTCTCCTCGCGCCTCCATACCGGCCACGAGCTGCCCGATCCGCGCCCGCTGGCGGCGAACAGCCGGATCGGCTTCGCCGGCAGCAAGGTCTACGGCCAGGGCTTTCTCCTCACCGCCGGGGAGCGTTCCGCCCTGGTGACTCGCGACCCGCGCAACGCCTCGCGGATCTTCCCGTACCTCGGGGGTGACGACATCAATCGCGGAGGCGGTCCGCGGCGCTTCGTCATCAACTTCGGCGCCTGCAGCCTCGCCGAGGCCGAGGCGTACCCGGAGCTTTTGGCCCTCGTGCGCGAGCGCGTCAAGCCGGAGCGCGACCGCAACCCCCGCGAGTTTCGCCGCCGGCACTGGTGGCGCTTCGGCGAGCCCGCGCCCGGCCTCTATTCGGCGCTCCGCGGCCTCGATCGGTGTGTCGTCAATTCGCAGGTCGGCAAACACCTCGTCTTCGACCTCGCGACCACCGACTATGTCTATAGCCATACCACGTACGTCTACGCCAGCCCTGCCCCGCTCAGCCTGTTCGCCGTGCTGCAATCGCGGGTGCACGAGGTCTGGGCCCGCCGCCTCGCCTCGTCGATGAAGACCGACCTGCGCTACTCGATCGCCGATTGCTTCCACACCTTCCCGTTCCCCTCGCCCGGCCCCCGCCTCGACACCCCCGCGCTCGCCTCGCTGGCCCTGCGGCTGCTCGGCGCGCGTGCAGCCGCCCTCGCGAGCGCCCCCCGCACCCTCACGAGCCTCTACAACGACCTCCAGGGCCCGCGCCGCGAGCCGCACCTCGACGCGCTGCGGGCCGCCCACGACGACCTCGACCGCGCGGTGCTGGGCGCCTACCCGTGGAGCGACCTGCGACTGCCCCCATGGCCGCAGCCGCTGGCGGGCGAGCCCGTCGCCGCCGAGCTGTTCGACCGCCTCCTCGCCCTCAACGCCGCCGCAGCCCGCTGACGCCTCCTCGCCGTCACGCCTCGCGCACCCGCGCGCGACTGCGATCCGCGAGTCGACCCGCTGCGAGAGGCATGTCACCCCATTGCGCTCATCCGGCCTGCCGCTCGCCCAGCGGCACGGCTCACGCCGCGTCGGCCGGCAGCTCGATCAGCCGGAAGTGCGGCCCTTCCGGGTGCAGCCGGCGCATCAGCGGCAGGGCCACGTTGTAGACCGGCACCCCGTTGCTCATATGTCCTTCGGGACAGCCCTTGTGCGCGTGGCCGTGGATCACCGCCGACACCGGGTAGCGCATCAGCGGCTCCTCGAGCCGGCTCGAGCCGAGGAACGGGAAGATCTCGAGCGGCTCGCCCTCCACGGTCGCGCGGATCGGCGAGTAGTGCAGCAACGCCAGCCGCTGCGACGTGCGCAGGCGGGCCAGCGCCGACTCGAGCTTGAGCGCCTCGTCGAGGGTCTCGCGGACGAACGCCTTGGTCCCGGCCTCGCCCCAGGGGCCGAGCGAGTAGCGGCCGAAGCCGCCGCAGAAGCCCTTGATCCCGGCGATCCCGACCCCGCGGACCTCGATCGACTCCCCGTCGAGCACCGTCACTCCCGCGGCGGTCAAGATCTCCTTCACCTCCGTCTCGTGGCCGGACTCGTAGTCGTGGTTGCCGAGCACCGCCACGATCGACGCCCGCAGCCCGTGGAGCTCGCGCGCCAGCACGTGGGCCTCCTCGGGCAGCCCGTAGTCGGTCAGGTCGCCGCACATCACCAGCACGTCGGCGGCCTGGGCGGCCTGCTGCAGCAGCGGCGCCAGCGTCCCGTGCGAGTGCTTGGTGCAGTGGAGATCGCTCACCGCTGCGATTCGGATGGTCGTACCCGTCGCTCCGTCGGTCATCCGTCACCTGCCGTGCTTGTCGATCGCGGCCGTCCAGTGGGCGATGTCTTCGCGGGACATCCAGTGCTCTTCGAGCCGCGCATCGGCCAGCTCCCAGCGGTCGATGTCGGTGAGGTATTGCTGTCTCGAGAGCAATGTCCCTTTGCACATGCTCTTTTGAACATCATTGTCGTGGCGCAGGCGGCCGAGCAGGTGGGCCATCACCCGCCTGGGGATCTTGCCCTGCTCGCCGGGGTAGATGAAGCCGAACAGGATCAGGTGCGACAGCAGCACGCGGAAGTGGTCGCCGAAGCGATCGACCAGGCGCGGCCAGTCGAGCACGTCGGCGCAGGCGCGCAGGACGTGGGCCACGTCGGCGCCGTCGAAGCGCTCGCGCTCCATGATGAACGCCTTGCTCCACACCATCTCCTCGGGCGGCACCAGCAGCACGTCCTGCTCGAGCACCACGTCGCGGCGGGCGTGGTCGAACCACCCCCTGTCGACGCGGGCGACCGCGTTGCCGGAGCTGAAGATGACGTCGACGAAGTCCTCGCCGCAGTGGGCCTTGCCGAGCCAGTGCGGGAACGTCAGGTCGCAGTTGTAGCCCTCGGCCTCCAGCACCTCGAGCGTGCGCTCCGCGTCCTCGGGCAGCACGAAGATGTCGAGGTCCTTGGTGTGGCGCTCGATGCCCGTGTAGCGGGCGAAGGCATAGGCCCCGCCGACCATGAAGGGCACCTGCGCCGCCGTCAGCGCGGTCATCGTGCGGACGTAGAACGTCCGGGCCTGCGGGTCCACGAAGTCGGTCAAGCGCGCCTCCGTCATGGGTTCTGGAGTCTGAGCACCGCTGCGCGAGGCGTCGAAGGGGCGTCCGCGGCGCCGCCGCAAAGTGTGCTTCGCGTCAATTTTCGTGGCCGGCGGCCCGATCGGCGGAGATCCCGCAGGGCTCGCGGCGCAGCCGGCGTCGCGTCCCAGCGGGCCTCAGAACACCGAGATCGACAGGGCCGCCTCTTCGCGCGGCGAGCGGGCCTGCTGGCGCAGGTGCCACACCGCCCCCGCCGCGCCCAGCGCCAGCACCCACGGCGGGATCCGCCCCCAGCCGCCCGGACCGTCACCTGACCCCAGGGACAGGTCGAGCAGGCGCAGGCACAGGAACGAGGCCGTGTAGACCATCCCGGCCGCGCTCACCATCGCCGCCAGCGAGCGCGCCCACTGGACCGCGCGCGGGCTGTTGCTCCACACCTGGCGCTGCAGGTAGCGGACGTAGAGGTAGCCCGGCGTGGCCACCACGCCGAACGCCGCCGCCACCGCGAGGCCGCCGGCCAGCGACGAGGCCGAGAAGATCAGCGCCAGGACGTCGGCCAGGCCGCCGATCAGGATCGCCGCGCCGATCCCCGAGTACGCCGCGATCTCCGGCCGCGCGCGCCGGGCCACCGCCGACAGCTCGTCGAGGTCGGTGGCCGTGCGGGCCGCCAGCGACGTCGAGGCCCGCACCGCGATCGCCTCGGTCGGCGCGACGAAGGCGGCCAGCGCCGCGTCGAGCTCCTCGAGGTTGGCGTAGCGCTGCGACGGCTCGCGCGCCATCGCCCGCTGCAGCACCAGCTCGAACGCCTCCGGCAGCTCACGGAAGACCGCGCGCGGCCGCGGCGGCTCCGACGTCAGCACCGCGTGCAGCGCCGCCGCCGCGTCGTCGTTGTCGAACGGCGCCCGCCCGGTCACGCAGCGGTAGGCGATCGCCCCCAGGGCGTAGAGGTCGGCGCGCCCGTCGACCTTCGACCCGCGGGCCTGCTCCGGCGCCATGTAGGCCGGCGTGCCCATGATCATGCCGGTCTGGGTCTGGCTGGCCTTTGGGTCATGTAGCTTGGCGATGCCGAAGTCGATCAGCTTGACCGTCGGGTTCGCCGGGTCGCCGACGAGGAACAGGTTGGTCGGCTTGAGGTCGCGGTGGATGACCCCGCGCGAGTGGGCCACGGTCAGCACCGCCGCGGCCTGGCGGAGGATGTGGACCGTCTCGCGCACGCCGATCCGGCCGACGCGGTCGAGGTGCTGCCCGAGGTCCTCGCCGACCAGCCGCTCGCACACGATGAAGGGGGTCCCGTCGATCGTCTGATCGACGTCGTGGATCTGCACCACGTTGGGGTGCTCGATGGTCCCCGCGATCTCGGCCTCGCGGCGGAAGCGGGACACCACCTCGGCGTCGCTCGCCAGCACGCGGTGGAGGATCTTCACCGCCACAGTGCGGCCGGGCAGCCGGGCGTGCTTGGCCTCGTAGACCCGCCCCATCCCGCCGTCGCCGATCACCGCCTCGATGCTGTAGGTCTCGGCCAACACCGAGCCGATGTACGGGTCGTCGGTCTGCGAATCGACCCCCACCAGCGGGACCGCGTGGCGCGGGCAGACCTTGTAATCGAGCGGAAAGTGCTCCCCGCACGTCGGGCACCGTCGCGGCAATACGGTGCGGTCCTGCTCGGCCAGGCTCATGGCCGGCAGCATAAGAGAATTCGGGCCCGCGGCGCCATCGCGCGTCCGCTCACGCCTGGATTCACCCCCGAACGCGACCGCCGGGCCCCCTTTCGCCGCGAGCACGCGCCCGGCCGGGCGACCTCGGGGCGGCTCCGCGGGTCGTGACCGCGCCGTCACCTGCGCCGCGCCCCCGCCGTCCGCCGGCCGCCCGCCGGCGCGGCCCGCACCCGGGAGATCGCCGCGCCCCCGCCGGCAGACTCTTGCCCGCGGTCAGGCCGGATGTCGCGCCGCCTCCGCGTGCGCCCGCGAGCCCCCGCCACGCGGCTGAGGCCGGTCGCTCGCGCACGCATTGCGGCGACGCGGCTCGACCTGTCCCTTCGACCATTGTCAAGTCACACCCCTGGTTACACAGCCCATTGCCGCGTCGCGGTGAATCATGCGTCTCCGACCGCGGAGGCCGCAATCGACAGAGTTTGTCCTCAGCACATTTGCCGCGTCCGCGATCGCCCCCCGCACCGTCGCTCGCAGGCCCCAGCCAATCTCTGTCCATGACGTCCAAGGTTCGAAATCACCGTTCCTCGCGATCGCCCATTGACGATGACGCGATTCAGGCCGGCGCGACCACTTGTCCGCCCCGGAGCGGGGGCCTATCCTCGCCCGCGATCGGCATGGACGAGTCGATGATGACGCTGCGCCGGCTGCTCACGGTCCACGACGAGGCCATCATCGAGGCCGGCACCGCGTGGGTGCGCGAGACGGCGGCGGTCGATCTGGCGGAGCGGCCGGTGAGCGAGACGCGGGCGCTGGTGGCCGAGAGCGTGCGGGCCTACGCCGCGCTGCTGCTGGCCGGCGACCCGCGGCCGCGCGACGCCTTCATCGAGCGGGTCACCACCCTGCGCTCCTCGCTGCGGTTCCGGATCTCCACGCTCCTGCGCGGCTTCTTCTCGTTCCACCGCGCGTTGGAGCCGATCCTCGCCCGCCACAGCGTCCCGGACCACCTCGCCTTCGACATCCTCCGCCGCGTCGACGCCGCCTGCTTCGAGGCCGCCTCGCTGACCGCCGACACCTACGCGCGCAAGCTCCACGACGTCGTCGACGACGCCCAGCGCGAGCTGGTCCGACGCGAGAAGCTGGCCGCGCTCGGCGGCCTCGTCGCCGGCGTCGCCCACGAGATCAACACCCCGCTCGGCGTCGCCATCACCGCCGTCTCGCTCGCGCAGGATTGCTTGCAGGAGCTGAGCGACGCCTTCGAGGCCGGCGCCCTGCGCCAGCGGGACCTCCGCGACGGCCTCGGGCGCGCCCGCGAGGCCGCCGGCATGGCCCTCGGCAACCTGCAGCGGGCGGCAGGCCTCGTCACCGGCTTCAAGCAGCTGGCAGTCGACCAGAGCAGCGAGTCGCGCCGCACCCTCGCGCTCGGCGCCCACCTGCACGAGCTCCTGGCCAGCCTGGCGCCGCTGTACCGCCGCGGTCCGCACCGGGTCGACGTCGACGTGCGGGCCGACGTAGTCGCCACCACCTACCCCGGGGCGCTCGCGCAGATCGTCACCAACCTGCTGCACAACGCCCTCGTGCACGCATTCCCGCCGACGAATGTCGGGACGGTCCGCTTGTGGATCGATCGGGCCGACGACGGGCAGGTCGAGCTCGGCTGCGCCGACGACGGCGTCGGCATCCGGCCCGAGCTGCTGCGGCGGATCTTCGAGCCCTTCTTCACCACCGCGCGCGGCAGCGGCGGCAGCGGGCTCGGGCTCCACATCGTCCACAACCTCGTCACCGACCTGCTGTGCGGAACGATCCGCGCCGAGTCCGAGCCCGGACGCGGCGCTCGCTTCACGGTCCGCTTCCCCGCCGACGCCGGAGCATGACCCCACCCGACACCCCTCGCTTCTCGCCGCGGGTCGCCCCCGCGCCGGTCATCCCGCACCTCGGGCGGCTCGAGCTCGACCCGCGGCTCGTCGTCCGCAGCTTCGACGCCGGCTTCGCCGCGATCGCGGGCGAGCGCGCCGACGAGGTCCTCGGGCGCCCGCTCGACGCCCTCTTCAGCGTCCGCGACCGCCGCGGGATCCTCCGCTTCGACGAGCTCATCAGCCACAGTAACGCCGACCACATCGACCTCCACATCGACCTCCGCCTCGGCGGCCGCGACGTCCTCGCCCGCCTCCTGCTCTCGCGCACCGAGGTCGGCTGGCTCGCCTTCATCGAGGACCTCGGCGGCGCCGGCAACCTCGTCCACGAGCTGGCCCAGAGCCGCGAGCTGTGGCGCGAGGTCGTGCATCAATCGGCGGAGGGCGTCGCGGTGCTCGGCGGCGACGGCAAGCTGCTCGAGTACAACCCCGCCTTCTTTCGCCTGCTCGACCTCCGCTCGACCCGCAACATCGCCCTGAGCGAGGAGGCAGTGCGCGGCGCGGCCCTGGTCGACCTCCTGATCGACGACTCGCTCGCCCCCTTGCGCGACCGCCTCGCCGGCCGCCCGGGGCTCGGCCGGGAGCTGCAGCACCGCGGCCGCTGGCTCGAGTTCGCCGCCCGCCCGCTGGCCCTGCCGCGCCAGCGGTTCGCCGGCGTGTGGCTGTCGCTGCGCGACATCACCGAGCGGCGCCGGGCCGAGCGCCTGCGGGCCGCCCTCGACGCCGCGCGCGAGGAGCTCCTGCGCAAGGAGAAGCTGGCCGCGCTCGGCGGCCTCGTCGACGGCATCGCCCACGAGATCGGCAACCCGCTCGGCGTCGCGGTCACCGCCGCCAGCCTCGCCCAGGACCAGCTGCGCGAGCTCCAGGCCTCGTTCGAGGCCGGCATCCTGCGCCAGCGCGACATGCGGCACCACCTGCAGCAGGCGCTCACCGCCGCCGAGATGGCGCTCGCCAACCTGCGCCGCGCCGCCACCCTCGTCGCCGGCGTCAAGCAGATCGCCGTCGACAGTTCGGAACAGGTCCGACAGGACATGTCCGTAGGGACATTCGTCGGCGCCGTCGTCGCCAGCCTGAGCCCGCTGACCGCCTGCACCCCGCACCGGGTCTGCGTCGACGTCCGCGCCGACCCGGTCGTCTCGGGCTTCCCGGCCGCGCTCGGGCAGATCGTCACCAGCCTCGTGCACAACGCCCTGACCCACGCCTTCCCTGCGGGCCGGCCCGGCCGCATCGTGGTGTGGGTCGACCAGGTCGCCGGCGACCTGATCGAGCTCGGCTGCCGCGACGACGGCATCGGCATGACCCCCGCCGTCTTGCCGCGCATCTACGAGCCCTTCTTCACCACCGCGCGCGACCACGGCAGCGGCCTCGGCCTCTACATCGTCCACAACCTCGTCACCGACCTGCTGCGCGGCACCATCGCCGCCCGCGCCGCGCCCGAGCGCGGCACCACCGTCATCGTCCGCTTCCCCGCGCGCCCCGGAGACCCATGACCGCCCAGCACGACGACGACCTGGTCCGCTTCTCCGCCGACGACGAACCCGCCGCTTCGCCCCCGCAGGGTCCGCCGTGGAAGATCCTCGTCGTCGACGACGACCAGGAGGTCCATGACGTCACCCGGCTCGCGCTCGCCGGCCTCGCCGTCGACGGCCGGCCGGTCGCCCTGTGCTCGCTGCACAGCGCCGCCGCGGCGCGCGACACCCTCGCGGCCGAGCGCGACATCGGCGTGGTCATGCTCGACGTCGTCATGGAGTCGGAGCACGCCGGCCTCGAGCTGGCGCGGTGGATCCGCGACGACCTCGGCGATCGGCACGTCCGCATCGTCCTGCGCACCGGTCAGCCCGGGCACGCACCTGAACACAAGGTCATGTCCGACTACGACATCCACGACTACCGCGACAAGACCGAGCTGACCGCGCGGCGGCTCGCCACCACGGTCCTCGGCGCCCTCCGCTCGTACCGCGACCTCCTCGCGCTCGCCGAGCTGCACCGCCGCGAGCGCGCCCTGAGCAACGCCTGCGCCCGCTTCGTCCCCGCGCGCCTCTTGAACCTGCTCGGCCGCGACGACGTCGCCGACGCCGTCCTCGGCGACCAGGTCGAGCGCGAGATGACCGTCCTCTGCGTCGACCTGCGCGACCTCGACGACCGCCCCGCCCCGGCCACCGTCGCCGCGCTCAACGGCCTGTTCGCCGCCCTCGTCCCGCCGATCCACGACCACGGCGGCCTCGTCGCCCGCTACCTCGGCGCCGGCCTCGTGGCGGTGTTCCCCGACCCGCCGGTCGCAGCAGTGCGCGCCGCCCTGGCCGTCCTCGCGCGCGCGCGCGACCTCGGCGTCCGCGTCGGCATCGGCGCCCACCTCGGCCCCGTCACTCTCGGCCTCGTCGGCGCCGACGACCGCATGCAGGGCACGGTCGTCGCCGACACGGTCGACCTCGCCGCCGCGATCGAGCGGCTCACGCGGCGCTTCGACGTCGACCTCCTGCTCACCGGGGCAGCGCACGCCCGACTCCCGCCCGACCTCGCCGCCGACAGCCGCCCCCTCGGCACCGGCCGGCTCGGCGGCAAGCAGCGCCCGCCGGCGATCTTCGAGCTCTTCGCCGCCGACCCGCCCGCGCAGCGGGACAGCAAGCGGGCCACGCGAGCCGCCGTCGTCACGGCCGTGCGGGCCATGGACGAGCGGCGCATGGCCGAGGCCGAGCAGGTGCTCGCCGGGCTGCTCGGCGAGACCCCGCACGACCTCGCCCTGGCCGTGCTACGGGACGAGTGCCGGCGCCACCGGGCGACCCTCTCATGATCTTCGACGCCCACCTCCACGTCATCGATCCCCGCTTCCCGCTCGTCCCCAACCACGGCTGGCTGCCGGCGCCCTTCGATGTCCCGGAGTACATGTCCCATGCGACAGCTCTCGACATTCGCGGCGGCGCCGTCGTCTCGGGCTCGTTCCAGGTCTTCGACCAGACGTACCTCGAGGACGCCCTCGCGCGCCTCGGCCCGACTTACGTCGGCGTCACCCAGCTGCCCGCCGACGTCGCCGACGCCGAGGTCCTGCGCCTGACCGCGCGCGGCGTCCGGGCCGTGCGCTTCAACCTCCGGCGCGGCGGCTCCGCCGACCTCGCCGACCTCGAGCCGCTGGCGCGCCGCGTCCACGACCTCGCCGGCTGGCACGTCGAGCTCTACGTCGATTCCGCCGACCTGCCCGACCTCGCCGCGCGCCTGCGTGCATTGCCGCGGGTCAGCATCGACCACCTCGGCCTGTCCGCCGCCGGCCTGCCGACCTTGCTCGCGCTGGTCGAGCGAGGCGTCCGCGTCAAGGCCACCGGCTTCGGCCGGGTCGACTTCGACGTCGCCGACGTCCTGCGCCGGATCGCCGCAGTCGACCCCGGCGCCCTGATGTTCGGCACCGACCTCCCCTCGACCCGCGCCCCCCGCCCCTTCACCCCCGCCGACATTCTTTTATTACAAGACGCGCTCGGCCCGGAGCTCGCCCGTCGCGCCCTGTGGGACAACGCGCTCGCCTGGTACCGCCCGCCCGCCTTCATCGAGTGATTTCCGGGCCTCCTCGCACGGGCCGCCGCGACATCGATCGAACCTGCTCGTTGGACCCCCGCGACGTTGATGCTCTCCGCCTTCACCCATGGAGACCCGGCCAGCAGACGTCGACCTCCTCACTCCTCTCGGCCTCCTCGTGCGAGCTGCCACCGCGCCGAAAAAACCTGTTCTTCGGGTCATGCTCTCCACAGCCCGCGCCGGTCATTCTCTCCGCCCTGGACCCGGCCAGCAGACCTCGGCCTCCTCGCACGAGCCGCCACGGCCTCGACAGCACCTGCGCTTTGGGTCATGTGGCCCTGCCCCGCGTCGTTGATTCTCGCCCCTCCCACCCCGGCCAGCAGACGTCGACCTCCTCGCGCGCACGTCCGCACAGCCGCTCTCTCCGTCGCTCCTCCTCGCCCTCTATGGAATAAGAGAAGGACGAAAGCCCCCGGCCTCACTCCTCCGCGCGCGCCTCCTCGCGCAGGCGCCCGTTCACCAGTCGTACCGTCCGGCCCGGGCACAGCGCCACGAAGCGGGCGTCGTTCGTCGCCACCAGCGCCGCCCCGCCGCCAGCCGCGTGCTCGCGCAACAGCGTCGCCACCAGCGCTCCGCCCTCGGGGTCGAGCCCGTTGCTCGGCTCGTCGAGGATCCACAGCTTCGGCGCGCCGATGCTCGCCGCCGCCAGGTACGTCCGCTTCACCTGTCCGAAAGACAAGGTGCGCATCCGCTGATCCATCACCGGCGCCAGGCCCAGGCGCGCGCACAGCTCCGGGCTCGGCGGAGGCGCCCGCTTGATCGCCGCCACCAGCGCCAGCAGCTCGCGCACCCCCAGGTCGGGGAACGCGTCGGCAGTGTCGGGCGCGTAGCTCAGCGCCCGCCTGCCGGCCGCGCCCTCGCTCAGCCCCGCGCCGGCGACGGTCACCGATCCGCGATCCGGCTCGACCAGCCCCGCCGCGATCCGCAGCAGCGTCGACTTGCCCGCTCCGTTCTCGCCGAGGAGCAGCGCCACCTCGCCCGCCGCGCAGCGCAGATCGACCGCCTCGAGCACGATCCGCGTCCCCAGCCGCTTGCGCACCCCGCTCATCTCGAGCACCACTGCCTCACCTCCAGTCGCCGGCGATCGCTCCTGCCTGCCCGATCGCACATGTCCGATAAGCCACACCAGCGATACCGCCAGCCCCCATCCCAGCACCGCGGTCGTCGGCAACCACGCCAGACCTGCCAGCGCCAGCGTCGCCGCCAGCAGCACCGCCAGCACCTGGCGGCCCGCGCTGCGGCTGCCGAACTGCTCGGCCCAGCGCGCCGACAGCCCCGCGAATACCAGCAGGCTCGCGCCCGCCAGCCCGCCCGCCAGCATCAATCGCGGCGTCCCCGCCATCTCCGTCGCCAGCGCCAGCGCGGCCCCGCATGCCGCCCCGAGCCCGGCGCCCAGCCCCGCCAGCGCCAGCGCCATCGCTCCCCGGCGGATCCGCACCGACGCCCCCGCCATTCGCAGCAGCCACAGCGCGGCTTGCTCGATTCGCAGCAGCGGCCCGCTCGCCGCCGAGCCTGCGATCAATCCCGCCGGCACCATGAATCCGCACAGATAGATCTGCAGCCCTGAGGGATCTTCCACCTGATTGGTGCGCGACGCCAGCCACGCCGCCGCAGTCGCGAGGGCCATCACCAGCGCCCCGCGAGCCAGCACAGCCGCCTGTCCGCGGGCCACGCCGATCATCAGCGCCAGAGCCAGCATCCACGGCGCCGGCAACACCCTCTTCGCCAGCGCGCGCCCCCCTTCCGATCGCGTCGGCGCGGCCAGCCAGGCCGCGCGCAACGTCAGCAGGGCGATCGGCCAGGTCGCCACGGCCAGCATCAGCGGCGGCGCCAGCACCAGCAGGGCAGTCACTGCCGCCACCACGATCCACCACCCCCGAATCGCCTCGGGCCGCGCCAGCAGCACCCCGTGCCCCGCCAGCGCCCCGCCGAGCGCCCCTGCGCCCGCCAGCGGCCCGCCGCCGAGCCCCCACATCAGCGCCCACAGCGACTCGGCCGCCAGCGACAGCCCCACCAGGATCGTCCAATGCCACGAGCGCGGCGCCGGCAACGAGCGCAACCACCAGCTCGACCTGTCCTGCCACAGCGCCGCCATCGTCGGCGTCAACGCGATCAGCCACGCGCCCCACAGCAGCGTCCGCGCCAGCGGCGACGCCTCGGCCCCCTCCACCACGGTCGCCGTCGTCAGCCCGTTGCCGCCGAACAGCAGCCCGCCCGCCGCCAGCAGCCCCACGTACACCGGCAATCCCCGCCGCAGCGCCGCCGCGCCGGCCGTCAGCGCCAGCGCTCGCGCCAGGGCCCACGCGGCCGGCAACTCGGCGAGGGCACGCACGACCGCCACGCGCCTTGCCATCGCAGGACCCGCGCCGCCTGTCAACGCCTTGCCCGCCCCCGCCTCCCGGCGTCCTTCCCGCGGAACCCGCTCGCCCCCCGTCATTCCTCGCCCTCAACCACGAGCGCCCTCGACTCCATCCCACCCCGAATCACTCCTCGCCCGGTCCGTCCTCGCCGTCCTCAACCACGAGCGCCCTCGACTTCATCCCGCCGCGCATCACTCCTCGTCCCGGTCCCCTCCCTCATCCGCCACAAACCACGAGCCCCTCCACTCCATCCCGCCGCGCATCCTCCTCGCCCCGGTCCCTCATCCGCCTCAGACCACGAGCCCCTCCACTCCATCCCGCCGCGCATCCTCGCCCCGCACCATCGCGACCTCGCAAGTTCGAGGTCGACCATGGCCTCCGTTCCTCCTCCACTGTCGCCATCGCCCACCTGAGCCCCGCGATCTCACCCATCCCCCCGAGAAAACCTCCGCCCCGAACCCACCAACCACGCTTGGCTCCCCCACCCAACCGCAGTTGGTGCCCCCTCCCTCGCGCGCTTGCAACCTCTCGCCTCCTCGGCATTCCGGCCCTGGCCCGCTCCTTGCTCGGACGGCGCCGCCCCAACGGGCGCTGGCGCTTCATGGCTTCGGAACTGCAACGAACGGCCCGCCCCCTCGCCCGCGAGAGCCTCGGCGCGATCGCCCTCTTGCTCTTCAGCGCCCCGGCCCTGGTCTTCGGCATCTTCCTGACCGCCCTCAAGCTGCGCACCGAGCACCGCTGCGACGGCTTCATGGCCAACGCTTGCAGCACCGGCTGCGGCATCGCCCTCTCCGACCCCTGGTCGCTCGTCTTCGGCGTCCCGCTCTCGGCCTACGCCACCGCCTATTACGCGGTCCTCGTGCTGCTCGCCGCATTCGTCGGTCTGTGGCCGACCACCTTCGTCGCCCCCGCGCGACTGCCATTATTATTACTCGGCCTCGGCGGCCTCGGCGTCTCGCTCGTGCTCGGCCTCTACCTCTCGTTCGGCCTCGGCAGCTGGTGCGAGCTGTGCACCCTGCTCTACCTCGCCAACCTCGGCGTCTTCCTCGCCGCCTGGTTGCTCGCGCCCGAGGGCCTCGTGCCCACCCTCCTCCGCGGCTGGCGACGCATCGAGCTGGTCGGCCTCACGATCATCACGGTCACCGTCGCCGCCTTCCTCTCGCTCGTCCTGGTCCAGCGGCGGATCTACAACGAAGCCGCCGCCGCCGCCGCCCGCGACCGGGCCCAGTTCACCAGCCTCACCTGCTCCGAAGAGCAGATCCGCGCCCTCCCGCCGACCCGCCTCGCCTTGCCCGCCGCCGGCGACACCGAGGTCGTCGCCGCCGTCTTCATCGACCTCGCCTGCGCCCACTGTCGCAAGGAGCTCGGCTTCTGGCGCGACTACCAGCGCGGCCTCGATCCCCAGCCCGCGCGGCCCCGCGATCGCAAGTCGCGGCCGCGTCCTGGCCTGCGGGTCGAGTTCTTCCACTTCTCCGCCGACCCCGCCTGCGGCTCGCTCGACAGCCCCGCGCTCCAGCGCAACCAGTCGTGCAACGCCGCGATCGCCCTCGAGTGCATGCACACCCTCGCCCCCGACCCCGAAGATCCGCTGCGCCACGCCGAGCGCCTGTTCGCCCTCCAGGACGGCCCCGAGCCGTTCTTCGCCCT
The DNA here is from genome assembly GCF_026965555.1 of Nannocystis punicea. Taxonomy (GTDB): domain Bacteria; phylum Myxococcota_A; class Polyangia; order Nannocystales; family Nannocystaceae; genus Nannocystis; species Nannocystis punicea. The sequence goes on from NZ_CP114040.1 coordinate 12,035,087, forward strand.
CGGCCGCCTCGCCGGGCTCGAGGCCGAGGTCCCCGGCCTGCTCGCGTGCATGGACACCGCCGCCCCGCTCCAGCGCGTGCGTCGGCACATCGCCTTCGGCGTGCAGGCCGGCCTGGACGCCCCGCCCTCCACCTTGCTCGTCCCCTTCGCCGACGGCCGCCCGCACGGCCGTCCGGTCGCCTTCCGCGGCGGCGGCAAGTCGCTCGAGTTCGTCGACAACGCGGTCGCGGAGGCCCGAGTCAGGAGCCGCAGCGATGACTGACAGCACCCCGCCGGTCCGCGTGACCGAGGCCGACCGCACCGCCACCGCGCTGGTCTACGGCCTCTTCTTCGCCATGAGCGCCTTCATCGCCCTCAGCCTCTACATCGGCGCCAACTTCCTCGCCCCGCGCGTCCAGGCGCCCGGCGGGCCGACCCGGGGCTGCCGCGACGACCTCGCCGACCAGTGCGCCGAGGGCGAGGTGTGCGAGGACAGCGTCTGCGTCCCCGACCCGCGGGCGATCGACTGCCCCGAGGGTGCCCCGTGCGGCGCCTGCACCTGCATCTACCCCATGACCTGCGGCGACGAGCAGGTCTGCCGCAGCCGGCCGCCGCCGCCGCGCACCTGTTCGCCGCGGGCCGCCGAGTTCGTCGAGGAGATGCTGGCCTATCAGGTCCAGTGTGTCGCCAACGCCGGCGGCCAGGAGCTGTCGAGCTGTCCGACCACCAACGTCAAGGACTTCCTGCTCTCGCACGAGAAGTTCGACGCCCTCCTGCAGGAGTTCCCGAACGGCCTCGTGTTCCTGTTCCCCAACGGCCAGCCGGTCGTCGCCGGCCTCGAGTCCGAGGCGCAGCAGAACTGGCCCGACGAGGCCACGCGGAGGTTCTACAGCGCCGCCATCGCCGACAAGGCCAGGTCCTTGCTCGCCGCCCAGCACGTCGTCATCGTCGGCCGCGCCAGCAAGGGCAACACCGCCACCAGCTTCGCCTACGCCCAGGCCCGGGTCCGCTTCGCCCGCAACGCCGTCCTCGACGCCCTCACGCGCACCCCCGTCGAGCGGGGCGAGCTGTCGAAGAAGCTGATCGAGTTCGCTCTCGGCGCCGAGCGGCCGCTGACCCTCGAGTTCTTCCTCCTCAACCAGCTGCCGGTCGTCTCGTGGAACGCCGACTCCCGGCGCCAGCTGTCGCGCGTCCTCGAGAGCGCCCGCAACAACGTCCCGCCCGGCAAGACCGACCGCAAGGCCGTCGAGGACCTGATCAACCGCTCGGTCGCAGTGTTCGCCATCCCGCCCGAATGCGTCGCCGCGGCTGGCAGACACCCCGGAGCACCATGACCCTGAGAACATGCTCCCAAGGACATCCCCGAGCGGACACCCGAGCCCGCTCCCGGCACGCACTCACGGTCGCAAGCCCGTCGCGGAGCGATCGGCTGTTCTATGCCCATGTTCGCCGTCGCGTCCGAATGCGTCGAGGACACGCCCGGACGGACACCCGAGTCCGCTCGCAGCGCGCGATCCCTCCCCGCCCCTGGCGATCGCCTCGCCGCGATCCGCGGGCGCTCCGGAGCCTTGCGACGGCAAGAACATGCTCTCGAGGACATGCCCGAACAGACACCCGAATCCGCTCCGGATCCAGCCTGACCGTTCGGACAGCCTCCTGGGCGCCTCCCCCCACGACCAGTCCGCTCCGCGTCCACGTACGCAGGCGCATCCTCGCGCCGCAGGGGGCCTCATGACCGATCCGACAGGCGCTTCGGGACATCTCGCTTTCACAAAGATTTCGCCGCGCGTCGTCGCCTTCGGCGGCGGAGCCCTGCTCGCGCTGTTTCTCGGCCTCGGCCTGTGGGCGTTGCAAGATCCACCGTTCGACGCGCCCGAGACGTCGCCACCCGAGACCCGCGCCCCGTTGTCCGACGCGCCCGAGCCGCCTCCCCCCGTCCCCGAGCAGCCGTCCGAGGTCGTCGAACAACAGCCCGAGCCCCATCCCGTCGCGCCGGCGAGCGCGAACCCGGTCGTGATCAAGCCGGCGCGCGAGCTCAACAAATTGCTCGCGCAACGGTTTCAGTTCACGCGTCACGACGGCGCCCCTGCCTTCGCCCACCTGCGCAGCGCGCTGGGGCCCGAGCGGGCCGTCACCGTGCTCAACGTGTGGGCCCCGTACTGCGAGCCGTGCAAGCGCGAGTTCCCGGCCTTCCGCGCCTTGCAGGCGGGTTGGGGGTCCGACGTGCGCTTCATGCCGATCCAGCTCGGCGAGGGCGAGCCGGGCCCGCTCGCCGACATCATGCCGATCGCGGCGCATCACCTCCTCGACTTCGTGCCCGGGGGCGCGGTCCAGAGCACCCTCGCCGAGCTCGGCCTCCTCCCGACGAACGCACCGATCCCGATCACCCTCGTGCTCGACTGTCGCCACCAGCTGCGATTCCTGTCCGCGCAGGAGATCACCGACATGCAGGAATTCGAGCGGCTCATCGGCGAATTGCGGCGCGAGCTCGACACTGCCGCCTGTCGACCTGTCGCCGCGCCGGCCGGCCCGCAAGCGATCGCCCACTGCGGCGACGGCAAGTGCGAGCCGCTCGGCGCCGGCGAGGACTGCCTGTCGTGCCCGGCAGATTGCGGCTGCAAGCCCGGCCAGCTGTGCGCGACGCAAGCCGGCGCCCGGGACAAGCTTGGTCACGTATGCATGGATGAGTTACAGTGAGCACCGTCATGCGCTCCTCGCAATTCCTCAGCGCGCTCCTCGGCGTCAGCGTCCTCCTCGCCTCGCTGCCGGCGAGCGCGATGCAAGCCGGAGCGCCGGCCGCGAGCGCGCCTGCGGCCGCCTCGGTCGCCGAGGAGGACGCCGAGGCCAAGCAACTGTTCGGGGCCCGCAAGTATCCCGAGGCCGCCGTCGCCTTCGAGCAATTGTTCGCCGCCTCGCCCGCCCCGAAGCACCTGTTCAACGCCGCCATGGCGCGCGAGCTCGCCGGCCACGAGGGTCACGCCTATCTGCTGCTGCGCCGCTACCTCGCGCTGCCCGGGCTGCAGTCCGCCGAGCTCGAGCGCGCCGAGGATCGGCTCGCGGCCCTGCAGCGGCGCACCGCCGCCGTGCGGATCGATCTCCAGCCCGCCGACCTGTCCGCCCGCGGCCTCCAGCTCACCGTCGAGCGCGGCCCGTCGAGCGGCGCCAACGACGTCGGTCGCGCCCCCCTCGTCCTCGCCGGCGACCTCCTGGTCCTCCTCGCGGTCGCCGATGCACCTGGCTCATACGACATGTTCCTCGAGCAAGGTCCGTGGATCGTCGCCGCCCGGGCCGACGGCCACGAGCCCGCGCGGCAGGAGCTGGCTGTCGCCGGCAATCAGGCCCAGGTCGCGCTCACCCTCGCGGCCAGCGCCCCGCCGGAGACCCCGGTCGCCTTCACCCTCGGCCCGGCCGACCTCGCCGGCCCCGTCGAGCTCACCCTCACCCGCGACGGCGGCCAGCCGACCCACGAGTCCGTCACGCGCCCCACCGGCGCCTGGATGCTCGCCCCCGGCACGTACCGTCTCAGCCTCCGCGCCGCAGGGTACGCCCCGCTCGACCGCACCTTCACCGTCGACGCGCAGCCGCTCACCCTCGACCTCGTCCTCCGGCCCGAGGCCGCCACAACACCAGTCCCGCCCGCTCGGCGACCGCCGCCGAGCGCATGGGTCGTCGGCCTGGGCGCAGGTGCCGGCACGAGCGTCGTCGTCGGCGCAGTCTTGCTCGGCGTCGGCGGCTCGGGGTGGTCGACCACCCTCGATCGCTACGGTCAATACGCCGGCGACGACGCCATCAATTGGCACACCGCCAGCAGCAACCTCTTCAGGTCGTGGACCCTCTACGGCGCCGGCGCCGGCCTCCTCGGCAGCGGCGTCGGCCTCGGCCTCGGGGCCGTCGGCATGCACTTCGCCCCGCGCATGAAGAACCCGCGGCACCTGTGGGCCGCAGGTGCCGGCATCGGGGCCGCGCTCGCCATCGCCGGCGGCCTCCTCGTCGGCCGCGCCGGCCTCGGCCTGCAGGCCACGCAATGGGCCCACGCCGACCGCTTCGCCGCCCTCGACGCCAGCGTCACCGACGCCTACGCCGGCAAGAATCACCACATCGGCCTCAGCGCCGCCCTCCTCGGCTTCGGCGCCGGCCTCGGCCTCGCCAGCGTCCTCGGCCTCGTCCGCAAACCCGCCCCGCGCAAGACCACCCTCGTCCCCACCGGCACCGGCCTCCTGGTCACCGGCCGCTTCTAGCGCCGCCGTTCCCCGCACCGCTCTCATGCGAATCGCGCTCGAACGCCCTCAATTCCGGAACGCTGCCGTTCCCCGCACCGCTCTCATGCGAATCGCGCCCGAACGCCCTCAATTCCGGAACGCTGCCGTTCCCCGCACCGCTCTCATGCGAATCGCGCCCGAACGCCCTCAATTCCGGTCGAGCCGCTCGTCGCCTCGAAGACCCCGCCGCCGAGGCCTCCGGTTCCGCGCGCCCGGCCCTTCGTCCACCGCCTCTCAGGACGTCCCATGCTGACCCGCACCCTGTTCGCCCTCGTCCTCCTCTCGAAGCCCTTCGTCTGCGTCCCCCAGGCCAAGGAGGCCGCGAGCGACGCCGGCACCACGACGGACACCAGCACCGGCACCACGACGACCACGGGCGACATCGACACCACGGATTCGACCGTCACCACCTCGACCGAGACCACCGGTGTTCCGGCCATGTGCGGCAACGGAGAGGTCGAGGGCGGCGAGGAGTGCGACGACGGCAACGACGACAACACCGACGCCTGCCTCATCAACTGCATCGATGCCTTCTGCGGCGACGACTTCGTCCAGGCCGGCGTCGAGGAGTGCGACGACGGCGACCAGCTCGACACCAACGACTGCACCGCTGCCTGCAAGAAGCCCTACTGCGGCGACGGATTCGAGCACGAGGGCGTCGAGGAGTGCGACGACGGCAACGACGTCGACACTGACGACTGCACCAGCGATTGCAAGGCTCCTGTCTGCGGCGACGGCATCCTCACCGGCACCGAGCTCTGCGACGACGGCCCCGCCAACCTCCCCAAGGAGACCGCCCAGCCCACCGACTGCACCACCGACTGCCGCCCCGCCTGCGGCGACGGCACCGTCAGCACCAGCGAGGAGTGCGACGACATGAACGACGCCCTCGGCGACGGCTGCACCCCCACCTGCGAGCACGAGTACCTGATGTTCGCCACCAAGGAGGTCTTCTCCGCCAACCTCGGCGGAGTCGCCGGCGCCGACCAGAACTGCCAATCCGCCGCCACCGCCGCCAACCTCCCCGGCACCTACGTCGCGTGGATCAGCATCGAAGGCGCCGACGCTTCCGCCGATCTCCCCGCGGGCGAGCCCCTGTTCCGCCTGGACGGCCTACCCATCGTCACGACCGCGTCCGATCTCCACAAAGGCGGCGCCACGACGCTGATGAACCCCATCAACCTCGCCGAGGACGGCAGCCCCGTCGAAGGCTACGCCTGGACCGGGACCAGTTTTACTGGCCAGGCATCCGGCAGTGACTGCACTGGTTGGACGATGAGCAATATGACGATTGCCACCATCGGAAACAGCAACAGTTCAACATCTACCTGGACCAATGATTCGGGCCCGGACCCTTTCACTCAGGTGCAGTGCATTGCAACCAATCGTCTGTTTTGCTTCCGCAAGCTCGAGCCCTAGGCAGACATCGGGTGACCGACTGACATAGAAGCAAAGCCTTTCACATGATGGACGGCGCATCGCCTGTCGATCGCCGTGGCTGCACTCGCGGGCTCGCGCCGTCGCGTGCCCGCCGCGGAGCGGGAACCGAGTGTCTCCGCCCGCCCCCCAACTGCAGTTGGCGAGAAAGCACAAGTTGCCCGCCATATCCCCCTACCGACAACGATGCTAGATCGTCGATGAGGCCATGTCCGGCACTGCCAAGCTCGTCACGAACCTCGTCGGCGCCCGTTTGGGCGACCGTTACGTGCTCGAGGAGAAGATCGGCGCCGGCGGTTTCGCGGTGGTGTATCGCTCGCTAGACACGCGGATCCACAAGCAGGTCGCCATCAAGGTGCTCGACCGGGCCAAGGTGCAGAACCTGCGCGACATCGCCCGGTTCCGCAACGAGGCTGCGATTGCGGCCTCCATCGACGACGAGCACGTCATCAAGATCACCGATTACGGTGAAGAGGGCACGATCTTCTATTACGTGATGGAGCTGCTGCGCGGGCACACCTTGCGCAGCGTCCTCGGCATGCACGAGCGGCTGCACTGGCAGCGCGCGTGCGACATCTGCGAGCAGGTCTGCTGCGCGCTCGAGCTGGCCCACGAGCGCACCATCATCCACCGCGACATCAAGCCCGAGAACATCTTCGTCGAGTTTCGCCGCGGCGCCGAGAACGTCAAGCTGCTCGACCTGGGCATCGCCAAGGTGCTGCACGAGTGGGACGGCCTGATCGGCAACCTCTCGACCACGGGCGACTTCATCGGCTCGCCGGCCTACATGGCCCCGGAGCAGGCCAAGGGCACCAAGCACTGCGACTCCCGGGTCGACCTCTACGCGCTCGGCGTGGTGCTCTACGAGCTCGTCACCGGCGCCGTCCCGTTCCGCGGCGAGTCGGCGTGGGAGACGATGCTGCTGCACGTCGAGCAGCCGCCGCCGCCGCTGGCCCGGCGCGCGCCGGGGGTCGAGTTCCCACCCGCGCTCGAGGCGGTCCTGCTGCGCGCGCTCGCCAAAGATCCAGCACGCCGATTCCAGACGGCCATCGACCTGCGCGACGCCCTCCGCGCGGTCCGCCTCAGCCAGCCGGCCGTCGCCTACGAGCCGCTGGTGTCGTCGTCCGGGCCGCTCAAGCAGTCCGGCGAATCGCCGGGTATCCGGGCCGAGCGCAGGCCGACCCCTCACCTGTCTCGAGGGCCAGCTGTTGCCATTGCCGCGCCGATGCCCTCTCCGGCCGCCGCACCGGAGACCGTGCCGACGCACCTCACGCCCGCGACCGCCCCGACGCGGACGCTGCTGCCGGCTCCCGCGGCTCCGCCCGTCGACGCGCTGCCGCTGCGCTGGCGCAGCCGGTTCTTCCTCGCGTACCTCACCGTCGGTTCGCTGGTCGCGACCTGCGCCACCAGCACCCTGGCCACAGTCACCCTGCAGCCCGACGTGCTCGACCGCTTCCAGCGACCGCACCCGGTCGTGCACCTCGATCCGGACATGCTCGACGACGAGCCCGAGCCCCTGCTCCCGCCCCCGTCGGCACCCGCGCCCCGGCCTCCGCCCCCGCCCGCGCTCGCGTCGGCGAGCCGCGATTTGGGCTCGCCGTTCGACCACCTGCTCCTCGCGCCACCGGAGCCGTCCGCACCGCCCGAGGCCGGGGGCACCGAGGAACGGGCCCGGCCCGAGCGTCCCGCCGCGCAGGCATCGTCCTCCGGCAAGTCCGCGAAGCCGACGAGAGCCGAAGGCGGCGAGGCCCCGGTCGCTCGCCGGCCGACGATGGCGACGATGGCACGTCGCGCCGCGCTGGTGATCAAGGAGGCCTGTCTGATCACCCCCTTCTCGCCGCTGAAGGAGGCGCAATACACGGTAACTTTTGAAATTCACCCGATCACCGGCGACATCGAAGGCGTCTCGGCCGCCGGCGACGTGCCGCCGCTGCGCCAGCCCGAATGCGTCAAGAGCCGCGCCAAGGCGCTCGTCAAGAGCTTCTCCGGCGCCTTCGACATGAAGCCCGAGTACCGCCATTCGTATACCGTCGTCCGCTGATGTCGAGCCTGCGCGTCCACCTCGCGCTCGCCGCCGTCGCCCTCGACGTTTCCGCGAGCGTCGCCACGCCGCCCGTCCAGGCCCGACGACACCTTTGGACCGTCGCCCGACCTGGCCCGAAGAACACCTTTGGACCGTCGTCCGACCTGGCCCGAAGACACCTTGGACCGTCGCCCGACCTGGCCCAAGAGACACCTTGCTCGATCGCCTCGCGGTCCGCCTCGCGGCCGAAGCCCACCTGTGCCAGCTCGAGGTCCAGTGGTGCCTGCAGCCACCAGGGCTTCGTCGGCACGAGAGCGTCCACCTCTCGCCCTCCACTGCACCTCGTCCACGCAGCCTTACCTCTCGCTCTCCGGCCCCCTTCGCCACGACTGCCCAAGCTGCATCGACGCCATGCTCGGCGCCGCGTTCGCCGCGCGCGCAACCGCTCACTCCGGGCGCCGCGTCTTGCGCAGTCAGCAGACGGCGCTATTTGCGCAGCCACCGCAGCCGCCGCCAACCTGGCTACGACCTGTTTGCGGGACCCCTTGCAGAATTATGCGCGGCGCACGCAGCGCGATTGCTTCTCGCCGTGGGCATACCATGCAGGGGATCACGGTGCCTCACTCGTTCCCACAGAGGAAACCATGCGTGATCACAACGAGACCCATCAGTCCCCCGAGCATCGGGAGCACCCGAACATCCCGCTGGCGATGACCGCCGCGGACGACGCCCCGTTTACGGTCGCGCCCAGCTTCTCTCCGTGGGGTGGCGACAACTTGGAGGAGTACGAAGAACACCCGTGCTTCTGGTCGTAACTGCTCCTCGGGACAGGTCCCCTGGGACAGGCTCGTCTCGCGAGCCCAGGGGGTGAATTCCAAGGCGCTACCGGCGATCGCGCGAAATTGCACCGAAAGGCGTAAAAGTCGCCGTGGAAGGCGCCGGGCCGATTGACAAGCGACGGGCGGTCGGACGAATTGGGGCCGTGCCGACTGTCACGCCCCTCAAAGTGCGCATTCGCCGCGCGTTCTCTCGACTGTTCGATTCGCGGCGGATCGGCCGCAGCATCGCCCTCGGCGCTGCGCTGTCCGTGCCCCTGATCGCCTGCACATCCCTGACCCTGACTCGCCTCAACTCGGCGCAGAAGAAGCCCAACAACGTGTGGGTGTTCTTCACCGTCGAGCAGAACGAGGAGCCGGTCGCCGGCCTCCAGGCCGAGGACTTCCAGATCTACGAGGACGGTGACCTGGTCTCGACCTACGAGAGCAAGCAGGTCATCCAGAACCCCGAGGTCGCGGCGGTCATGTACACGATGCTGCTGCTCGACGTGTCGGGCTCGGTGTCGGAGTCGGGCTCGGCCGACCAGCTGGTCGACGCAGCCCAGCTGTTCACCGACCGCGTGGGCAAGACCCAGAAGGTCGGCGTCTACGCGTTCGACGGTGAGAAGGAGCTCCACTCGGTGACGCCCTTCACCGAGTCGGAGGGCGCCGTCTCCGGCGGCCTCGACGGTCTGCGCACCTACAAGCCGAAGGACCCCTCGACCAACCTGCACGGCGCGGTCATGGAGGGCCTCAAGGAGCTCAAGAAGTCGCTCGACAAGGAGAAGAAGCCGCTCAAGTTCGGCACCCTCGTCGTGTTCACCGACGGCACCGACCGCGCCGCCCGCTTCAGCCGCGAGGACATGAAGCAGGAGATGATGAAGGAGCAGTACAAGGACTACGAGGTCTACGCGATCGGCGTCGGCGCGGAGATCAAGAAGGCCGGCCTCGGCGACATCGGCCGCGACGGCACCGAGCTGGCGACCGAGCAGGCCGGCGTCAAGCAAGCCTTCGAGAAGGTCGCCGACCGCATCGAGAAGCACACCAAGCGCTTCTACCTGCTGTCCTACTGCACCCCGGCGCGCAAGGGCACCCACACCGTCCGCATCGTCGCCAACAGCAGGGACCCCAAGGGCTCCGGCGACCTCGAGTGGGACTTCAACGCCGACGGCTTCGGCCCCCCGCCCGACTGCGACCCCAACACCCCGCCCGTGTTCCCGCTCAAGACCGGCGAGCTCGTCGACACCGGCAAGATCCAGGGCGACAGCGGCAGCGGCGGCAAGGTCAAGGTCAAGGCCTCGGCCTCCGCCTCCGCCTCCGCCAACTGAGCCGCCGCGGCGCGCCGACCTCCGGCGAGTCTCCGCGAACGGGCATGTCCTTGTGGACATGCCCGTTCGCACATGTGCGAACATGCAGCAGGACCTGCCCGCATGACCGCCTCGTACGCGCGCCCCGGAAGGAGCCCCGCTCCCGGCAGATCGCTGCGCCGCGTGACCCATCCACGAGGCGTCCGTTCACGCGACCAAAACCTCGCTCTCGTCGGGTCACCGCGCCGCGCGACCATCCGCGAGGCCCCCGCTCGCCCGACCGAGCCTCGCGGCAGGCCGCCGCGTCGCAGCCTGCCCCATGCCCGTTTTAAAAATTTCTCCCTCTCAGCCCCCGAGCCGGCGCGCCAGTTGGTCCTCGTACAGCGACGTCGGCTGCAGCGGCCCGACCTGGCCTGGCCCCTCGACCCAGTCCTCGGGGGCAGTGCCGGCGGCGTCGGGCGCCTCGAGGCTGGTCTCGACCGTGAGCTGCGGGCCGACGCCGATCACGTAGCCGTGGCCGAACTGGCGCGAGCGCACGACCCCCTTGCCGCTCGCGTTCCACACGGCCGACTGCGTCGCGCTGTGCCCGGCCCCGCTCGACCAGGCCAGGCGGTTGACGGCGCCCCAGCCGTCGTCGACCACGCTCTCGTCGAGCAAGTTGGCGGTCGCCAGCGAGTGGTGGAACTCCGACAGCCCCACGGTCCCGAACTCGCTGCCCATCAGCGCGACCGCCTTGCCCTCCGAGCTGTGCACGCGCAGCCAGACGATGCCCGTCGCGCCGAAGCCCCAGTTCTGCACGAAGTTGTGCCGCCCCGCCCGCGCCACGCAGTCGCGCACCAGCACCTCGCCGCTCTGCATCACCTCGAACAGGTAGCCGTTGCCGCCGTCGCCGCGGTGCTGCGCCAGCTCGAGAGTGCTGTCGGCGACCGTCACCCGCGCGCTGCGCTGGACCGTCAGGCCGCCGGATTGCAGGTGCCGCCCGGCGCCCTTGCCCTCGCCCGGCGCGCCCGGTGACACGAACGACTTCACGCCCGTCACCCACGCGTCGCGCACTCCCACCATCGCCACCGCGAACACCTGGTCCTGCGACCACGCGTCCTCCCAGCCGACCGCGTTGGCGACCCCGACGTCCATCAGCGCCACCTCGCGGAGCAGCCCCGTCACCGGCCGCACGCTCGCCTGGTCGCGCACCAGCGCCGGGTAGCGCAGCGGCACGTCGATCTCCACCACGCCGCTGTCGGGATCGATCGCGGTGACCGTGCGCCAGAAGAACGGCTGCCAGGTGTCGTTGAAGACCATCCAGGTGCCGGCCATCTCGTGCTCGGTGACGAAGGCCGGGGAGATCTGCCAGCCGATGGCGATCTCGTCGCCGACCTTCAGGCCGCTCGCGTCGGCCAAGGTGATCGTCCGCGCGCGCGTCTGGCCGTCCTCGACCAGCGTCACGTCGGCCCCCAGCTGCGGCGCGCCCTCGAACGTCAGATGTGCCTCGAAGGACATGTCCGAAAATTTCGTGAACCACAGCCGGCTCTGCTCGGCCCCGGCGCCGGCGATCACGGTGTTCGAGCTCTTCACGGTCAGCCGCCCGTCGACCCGGTAGAGCCCCGCCGGCAGCCGCACGACCGCCCCGCCGGCCTCGGCCGCGGCGTCGAGCGCCGCCTGCAGCGCCGCCGTCGCGTCGCTCGTGCCCGACGCGTCGGCCCCGTGGTCGCGCACCGCGTCGATCGTGGTCGCCGGCAACACGCTGCCCGGCGCCTCCGCGGCCAGGCGATAGCCCGCGTACGAAAAGTCGTGGAGGAAGCGCCCGTCCGGCCCCGTGAACTCCGGCGTCCAGTCCTCCGGATAGAGCTCGCTGCGCCACCCCACCGGCTCCCCCGTGGTGCTCGTCGCCTCGCTCGAGTCCGCGGTCGTCGACGTCGGCGACGCAGTCGTGCCCGTCGCCTCGCCCGTGCTCGTCGGCGCCTCGCTCGTCGCGCCGGTCGTGCTGCTCGTCGCCTCGACGCTCGTGCTCGTGCCCGTCCCCTCGCCGGTCGACGTCGACGCGCCCGTGCTGCCGTCTCCGCCGCCACACGCCACGATCCACACCAGCGACGCACCCACGAACCTGCGCATGATCGCCAGCTTGCCCGAGCAGCGGGCTCAGCAGTACGACCGGCGATCGCCGCTGTCTCACGACCTCCGCTTCCGCGGATGCCCGATCGGACATGCTCCTAAGGACATCTCCCTCCGTGCGCGAGGCCGCGGGCGGACGACCCCGGTGAACAGCGGCCGGTTTCACGCGCGCGCGAAGTGTCGTGATCCTCACTGGTTCGGGAACTTTCCCCATGCCCGGACGTGACACCCTCCTGCGTGAGCGCCCCCAGCGTGACCCCCGTCGTCCCTGCCGTCGCCGAGGTCGTCGCCCGTTATCGCGGCCGCGTCGTCGACGTCCAGCACGTCCGCTGGCGCGAGCCACCGCCAGTCACCCCGACAGCGTATCTCGGCGGCGGCGCGGTCCTCCTGTTGCTCGGCTTCGCCCTGGCCCTGCGCGGCCTGGCCCAGGTCGAGGCCGCGGCCCGGTGCGAGCTCCCGCCCTGCCCCGCGCCGGGCCTCGGCGCCGGCCTCGGCGCCTTCTTCATCGCCGCCGGCCTGCTCCCGCTGGTCGTCGGCCTGGTCCGCTGGCGCGACCGCGCCCGCGCCCGCTACACCGTCGGCGAGGCCCACGGGGCCGACTTCACCGTCGCAGTGCCCGGGGCCCCCGCCGAGGGCGTCCCGCTGATCATCGCCCTCGAGCAGGGCTTCGTCCTCGGCCTGCCGCCCGGCGTGCGCGGCACCGTCGACGGCGACAGCCCGCTCGACCTCGCCGAGGCCGTCGCCCAGGGCCGGCGCTCGATCGCCCTGCCGGCCGGCGCCACGGCCCGCCTCGAGCTCGGCGAGCTGACCTTCGAGATCTCCCAGGTCCCGCCCGCCGATGCGCCGCGCAACCCGATCGAGTTCGACCGCCTCACCTGGCTCAGTCACCTCGGCGCGGCGCTCCTGGTCGGCGGCTGGGTGGTGTGGCTCGACCGCTCGCCGCCGGCCACGCTCGAGCTGGACCACGAGGCGCAGATCGAGCTGGCCGCCCGCTACATCACCCCTGCGCCGCCGAGAGACGAACAGGCCCCGCAACCTCCGCCGCCGGTCACCACCCCGCGCGCTTCAGTCCCGCGACCGGCCAACAAGCCCGCGCCTCCGCCCGAGCCGGAGCCCGAGGCGCCGGCGCCCAGCTTCGCCGTCGACGAGGCCAGCGGCCTGGTCGTCCCGAGCTCACCGGCCGCGTTCGCCCGGCGCCCCACCAAGGTCGGCTCTCGCTTCGACCGCCGCTTCGACTACGACCGCGTCGCCGGCGCTCTCGGCGATCCGGCCTTCATCAACGCCGTCGAGGACTACACCGTCAACATGAAGAACGGCCAGCGCGCCTACAAGGGCGGCGCCGAGGACGACGCGTGGTGGGCCCAGGCGACCGGCGGCCCGCCGCGCATGGGCAAGCACTTCGGCGGCCTCGAACTCGCCGAGACCGAGCGCGGCGGCGGCCTGCACCCCGACAAGCCCGAGCCCAAGAAGGGACCTGTCTCTCAGGTCACCTTGACCGCCTCGCGCGGCCTGCCGCCGCCGACCAAGCAAGAGCTGGCCGAGAGCCGACTCATCGCCCGGCTCCACATCGACGGCCCGACGATCACCGGCGACGCCGGCCTCGACAAGATCGAGCTGAAGAAGTACGCCCGCAAGCGGTCCGGCCCGTGGCGCGCCTGCTACGAGAAGGCCCTGGCCAAGGACCCCGAGCTCGCGGGCATCATGCAGTTCCAGGTCCACTTCGACGAGACCGGCAAGGCCACCCTCGCCCGCGTCAACTGGTCGACCCTCTCGATCGGCAAGATCGAGGACTGCCTGGCCAAGGCCTCGGTCGGCTGGCGTTTCACGCCCATCATGCCCAAGGAGACCAAGGCCGTGTTCGAGCTGCAGTTCGAGTCGCACACCCACTGAGCGTCAGCGGGCGATCATCCCCTCGGCGACGAAGAACTCGTACCACGCGCGCACGGCCGCCGGCAGGTCGCCCGGCACGAAGCCCAGCTCTCGCTGCGCGCGGGTGGTGTCGGCGCGGCGCTGCATCGTCAGCACGAACACCGCGCCCGGCGTCAGGTGCTGCGGCACGTTGGGGAACAGCTTGGCCATCGGCTTGGAGATCGTCCGCGCCACCGCCGACATCAACCGCGGCGACAGTGCCATCGGCCGGCGATCGGTCCCGATCAGCTCGGCGAACAGCGACACCATCTCGTCCATCGTCACGTAGCGGGTGCTGAAGATGTAGCGCTGGCCGGTGCGCCCGCGCTCCATCGCCAGCACGTGCCCGCGCGCCAGGTCCTCGGTCGTCACCGCCTCGTAGCCGCCGGGGATGATCGCCCGCAGCTTGCCGCGCGAGAAGTCGATCATCGCCTTGCCCGTGCGCGACGGCAGGTAGTCGTACGGCCCGATCACCCCCGTCGACACCGCGATCACCACGTCGAGCCCGTCGGCGCAGGCCTGCAGCGCCTCGTGCTCGGCCAGCACCTTCGTGCGCGAGTACGGCATCCACTCGACGAACGGATAGAAGGGCATGTCCTCGTTGCACGCCTTCTGCGGGTCGTCGGGGTCGAAGCCGATCGTCGAGAACGAGCTCGTGTGGACCACCCGCGCCACCCCGGCCCGCTGGGCCGCGCGCAGGACGTTGCGCGTGCCGAGCACGTTGATCTGCCACAGCTCCCGCATTTGCGGCTCGGTCGGGCTCAGCACCGAGACCTTGGCCGCGGTGTGATACACGCGCGTGCAGCCCTTCACCGCGCGGGCCACCGCGTCGGCGTCGAGCAGGTCGCCCTCGACCCGCTCGACCTGGAGATTCTCCACACCGCGGTTGTTGTGCCGAGGATGCACCAGCACGCGCACATCCTCGCCCGCGGCCAGCAGATGTCGCACAAGGCTCGCACCGACGTGACCGCTCGCGCCGGTCACCAGCGTCTTGCCGTTGGGAGGCGACGGAACACTGCTCTGAGGCGTCGTCATGGCGCGCAACGAGACCACGGCGACCGCGCCCTGTAAAGCGCACCGGCCTCGCGACGTGGCCCACGTCGCACCCCGACACCCGCTGCGTTATGCTCACGACCCCTGATGGCAGAGCGCCAGCCACCATGGGCGAGCCGGCTCATCGCCCTGCTCGAGCGCGGTTTGCCGCCTTCGCTGCTCGAGGACCACGAGATGCGCCGCCGGGCCCTCCTGATCGAGGGCACCGCCTGGCTGGTCGTCCTCGCCTGCGCGCTCACCGTGCCGGTCATCGCCGCCACCACGCAGGGCCTCGGCCGCGTCACCTCGCTGGCCGCCGACCTCGGCACCCTCGCCCTCACCCTCGTGGGTCCCTGGCTGCTGCGCCGCCGCGGCACCTCCGCGGCGGCGGGTCACTGGATCACCGGCTGCGTGTTCGCCGGCGTCGTCTACGCCGTCTCGACCACCGGCGCCTTCGCCTCGCCCTACTGGATCTTGCTCGCCGTCGTGCCCTTCCTCGCCGCGCAGATGGCGGGCCGCAGCGCCGGTCACCTGTGGAGCGCGATCTGCCTGCTCGGCATCGGCTCGCTGTTCGCGGCCGATCACTTCACTGACGTCCTGCCGCAGTTCCACGACCCCGCCAACTACGCCACCACCACCGCGATCTACGGCGCCATGACGATCCTCGCCGTGCACGGCCTCAGCCACCTGGCCGACCTCGCCAAGGACGAGGCGATCGCCCGCGCCGAGGCGGCGTCGGTCCAGCTCGAGCACGCCGACCTCGAGATCGAGCGCGCGCGGATCCTCGCCCAGCAGGCGGTCGCGGCCAGCAGCGCCAAGTCGGCCTTCATGGCCACCATGAGCCACGAGCTGCGCACCCCGCTCAACGCGGTCATCGGCTACGCCGAGATGTTGGTCGAGGACGCCGAGGCCGAGGGCCTCCACGACATGCGCGACGACCTCGTCAAGATCGTCGGCGCCAGCCAGCACCTGCTCGGCCTCATCGACGACGTCCTCGACCTCTCGCGCGTCGAGGCCGCCAAGCTCGACCTCCGGCGCGACCGCTTCGCCGCCGAGGAGCTCGCGCGCGAGGTCACCGAGGCGCTGCAGCCGCTCGCGCGCACCCGCGGCAACCAGCTCGAGGTCCGCGCCCCGCCGGCCTCGATCGTCGCCTGCCTCGACCGCGGCCGGCTGCGGCAGATCCTCATCAACCTGGTCGGCAACGCCCTCAAGTTCACCGCCCGCGGCCGCGTCACCGTCCACGTGCGCGGCGAGACCGTCGACCTCGCCCACTTCGTCGTGTTCGCGGTCGAGGACACCGGCATCGGCATCCGCGACGGCGACCACCGGCGGATCTTCGAGCCGTTCACCCAGGTCGACTCGTCGCCGCGGCGCCGCTACGAGGGCACCGGCCTCGGCCTCGCCCTGTGCAAGAACCTGGTCGAGATGATGGGCGGCACCATCGGCGTCCGCAGCCAGTTCGGCCACGGCAGCGTCTTCACCGTGCGGCTGCCCGCCGAGGCTCCAGGGCGATACGAACCGGCCGCGCCGGACGTAGCGTGCTGACCCCCACGCTCGGCACCTCCGGCGTCAGCAGCCGCCAGCTGTAGCGCCGGACCACCGCCGCCAGTGCCACCACCAGCTCGAGCAGGGCGAAGTGGATGCCGATACAAATGCGATGACCTGCCCCAAAGGGCATGTAGGCCGTCTTCTGCCGGGCCTGCGCCGCGCCGGGGGCGAAGCGGTCGGGGTCGAAGCGGTTTGGGTCGGGCCACACGTCGGGCTGGCGGTGCAGCTCGTGGACCATCACGGTGATGATCGAGCCCTTGGCGATCGGGTAGCCGCCGAGCACGTCGTCGCGCGCCGCGGTGCGGGGGATCGCCCACACCGCCGGGTACAGCCGCAGCGTCTCGTCGATCACCTGCCGCGTGTAGGGCAGCTTCGGGATGTCCTCGAGGCCAGGCAAGTCGTGGTCGAGCGCGTCGACCTCGGCCTGCAGGCGCGCCATCACCTGCGGGTGGCGAGCCAGCAGCGCCAGCGCCCACGTCAGCGACACCGCGGTCGTCTCGTGGCCGGCGATGAACACGGTCATCACCTCGTCGCGCAGCTGCTCGTCGCTCATGCGCCGGCCCGACTCGTCGTCGCTGGCGGCGATCAGCACGTCGAGCAGGTCGCGCTGCTCCGAGCCCGACGCGCCGTCGCGGCGCTTGCCGATGAGGTCGTAGATGAACGCGTCGACCTCCTTCTTGGCCGCGGTGAACCGGCGGTTCTGCGGCGTGGGGATCCACAGCGGCGGCGTGAACAGCTCGAACAGGCGCCGGCTGGCCAGCTCGAGCGCAGTCCCGATCGCGCGGCCGATCGGCCCGGCGTCGCCGATCTCCGGCACCCCGAACATGGTCCGGCCGATCACGTCCATCGCCATCCGCATCGACTCGAACAGCGCCTCGACCTCGGTCTGCCCCGACCAGCGCTGCAGCATCTGCTCGACCGCGCCGCGCATGTCTTCGACGTAGCGCTGCACCGCCTTCGGCGTGAAGTGCGGCTGCATCAGCCGCCGCTGGCTGGTCCACGTCTCGCCCTCGGAGGAGAACAGCCCCTGCCCGACGAGCAGCCGCAGCCCGTCGATCTCGTTCAGCTTTTGATACGCCCCGCGGCTCTCCACCAAAATGTGCTGCGCGTGCTCCGGCCGGACCGTCGGCACCACCACGATCTTCCCGAAGTGCACCGCCAGCGGCGCCCCGTAGCAACGCACCAGCTCGGTCATCCCGACGTAGTTGGTCTTCCTGGCGATGTCGACCATGCTCCCCAGCCACGGCAGGCCGGGCGCCCGCGGCATGGTCCTGAACGGTGTTCCAACGACATCGACGGGCGCGTTCATCGCAGCCGCCAGCGTCGCACAATCGCCGCCCGTCTGGTACTGTCGCCGCGTGCGAGCCCTCGGCGTCGGCATCCTCGGCCTCGGCAACGTCGGCGCGGGCACGGTGCGACTGCTCGATGAACACCGCGCGCGCATCGAAGCCCGCCTCGGGGCGTCCCTTACCATCCGTCGCATTCTCGTGCGCGACCCTGCGCGCGAGCGGGCCGTCGCGGTCGCGCCGGAGCTGCTGACCACCGACATCGAGACCGTCCTCGGCGACCCCGAGGTCGCGATCGTCGTCGAGCTCATGGGGGGCATCGAACCGGCGCGCAGCCACATCCTGGCCGCGCTGCGGGCCGGCAAGCACGTCGTCACCGCCAACAAGGCGGTGCTCGCCGAGCGCGGCGCCGAGATCTTCGCCGAGGCCGCGCGCGTCGGCCGGGCCGTCGTCTTCGAGGGCAGCGTGGCCGGCGGGATCCCCCTGCTCCGCAGCCTGCGAGAGGGCCTCGCCAGCGACCGGATCACCGGCCTGTGCGGCATCGTCAACGGCACCTCCAACTACATCCTCGACGCCATGACGCGCAGCGGCACAGGCTTCGCCGAGGCCCTCGCGGGGGCCCAGGCCGCCGGATACGCCGAGGCCGACCCCACCCTCGACGTCGGCGGTGGCGACGCGGCCCACAAGCTCGCGCTCCTCGCTCTCGTGGCCTTCGGCGTGCAGGTCGACCCGGCGACGATCCCGACCGAGGGGATCTCCCACATCACCGCGTTCGACATCCGCGCCGCCGCCGAGCTCGGGTTCGTCATCAAGAGCCTCGCCATCGGCCAGCGCGACGAGCACGGCGTCGGCCTCCGCGTCCACCCCACGCTCGTCCCCCGCAGCCACGTCCTCGCCGGCGTGCAGGGGGCCTTCAACGCCGTCCTCGTCCAGTCCGACGCCCTCGGCCCCAGCCTCTACTACGGCCGCGGCGCCGGCATGATGCCGACCGCCGTCGCAGTCGTGTCCGACATCCTCGAGGTCGCCCGCGACCTCCTCGCCGGCCTGTACTCCGGGACAGGCTCCTCCGGACATGTCTCCTCGTTCCCGTCCGCCCCGACGATCCTGCGCCCGCTGGCCGACGTCGTCTGCGCCCACTATCTGCGCTTCCGCGCCCCGCACGTCCCCGGCGTGCTCGGCCGCGTCGCCGCCTGCCTCGGCCGCCACGGCGTCAGCATCCGCCGCATGAGCCAGGAGACCCCCTCCGACGACGGCTCGGCGGCGATGGTGATGTTGACCGAGCCCGTCGCCGACGGCCCGCTCGCCGCCGCCCTCGTCGAGGCCGCCCTGCCCGTCACCCGCCTGCGCCTGCTCGGCGAATGACGGCGACTGTCCGAAGGGACAGCTTACTTCAGCTCGGGGAACAGCGCATCGAAGCGCAGCAGGCGAAAGATCGCCAGCGGCTGATCGCCGACCCCGGCGAGGTGAAACTCCCCGCCCAGCTGCTTGAGTCGCTTGTACAGCGAAACGACCTTGGCGACGCCCGAGCTGTCGATCTCCTCCAACCCCGACAGATCGAGCGTGACTCGCTTTCGCCCCTCGGCCACGACCGCGCCGAACAGCGCATCGCAACCCGAGGCCGTCGCGACATCGAGCTTGCCGGTGATGTGAAGAGTGGTCTGGTCGCCCTGGTCGCTGCGCGAGATCTGCATGCGTGTGCCTCACGGGCATCGTAGCCCAGCGACCACGACCTCCCCAGGAGTGTTTTTCGCGCGCCTCGTGGGCGGCGCATGACTGGTTTGCGGCGGCCGAAGGGAAACCGCCTTCAGATCCTTGCGGATCTCCCAGGAGTGGCGACAGCCATCCGCTCGCACTGAAGAGCGGCAGCATCACACGGCTGCGGCGCAGCCAAGCTACGCCGGACCGAACTCGACCTCCCAGGTCCGAGCCATGCGGCGTGCGTCGTCGACAAGACCGGGAAACTCGGCGGCGATCGCATGGAGCGCCGCGCCGACCAGACCTCGCTCCACGAGCCCCTGCACGACCGCGAGTGCGAGCTCTCGCATGCGCACCGGAGGCTCTGGCAGCACTGGTATAAGCACCTCCAAAACTGGATCGAATCTCAAAAACATTCTGAGTTCTTCGCGAAGAAACAGCGAGGCGAACAACTGCGCGAGCTGAAGCGTGCGATCGAAACGACCCTCGCTTTGCGCCGAAGGTCCCTCGACCCAAAGCTCTCTGACGGCGCGCACCAGCGCCTGCCGGCCACGAAACCGCGAACCGAGGTGCAGGAGCAACCGCCTGTCCAGCAGTTTGGAGCGGGACAGGCCCGCGACGACCGCGCGGGTGTGTCGCAAGAAGACGGCCCCCTCGCCGGGCAATTCGCGGGCGAGTTCCTCGCTCCACATTCGCACTTCTCCGAGATCCCACCTCAGCTCGCCACGTGAGCGATAGAGAATGGCGAGCACCCGGGCCAGCGCCTCCTCGAACGGCCGCAGGTGCTCCGTGTCACCCGCACCCTCCGTCCCCCCGACGGACGGCTGCCGCACCCACTGTAACGTCGCAGAGATGCGGTCGAGCCCCCCGATCTGGGCGGCCGCGCCGGGCGACTGCGCATGCAACCAGCTCCACACCGTCCCGTGCGTCGCGCCGAGCGCCTCGAGCTCCTCGAGCAGCGCGCAACTCGACGCGAAGTCGGACGCACCCTCCGGGACGAACAACGCCTCCTCCGAGTCCAAAGCAAAATGCCTCCAGAGCTCGCTGGGGTCCCCCCGATCGAGGATCACCCTCACCAGGTGGTCACGCCAAAGCACGAGCTCCGCCTCCCGCCGGCTATCGTCCACCCTGAGGCCCCACAAGACAGCGACGCTGTCGATTGCGACGCATCGCTCCGGGAAGTGGATCATCAAGCGCCGGAACAGCGTCGACATCCTCGGCTCAAAGGCCTCGAGCAACTCGACGAACCGCCTCGCCTGGTTGCGCAGCCCGGACGGCCCGGGGAGGGAAGCCGCGAGCTGCAACCCGAACGGATCGAGGCGGACGAAGGTGACGAGGTCGAACTCGCTCGTAAACAGCTCGAGCAGCAGCTCGACCGTCGCCCGGCGGCGCTCCGGAACCGGCCACAGCTCCTCGAGCCGCCTGAGCTGTCGCCCGAGGTGCGGAAGCCTGGCCCACAAATCGTCGAACAGGTCGATCGTGACGAGCTCGCGTGCGGCCAGCTCCTGCACCGCGTATAGGCTGTAAGCACGCGGGCTACTGTTTCCGCGCCGCATCTTTGCGATCAGCTCGCCGCCGCGACTCAACCAGTTCGAACGGCGGTGTGTGTCGTCGCGGAATACCTCCACGAGCAGATCGAGGAGGAGCTCGTGCGGGCTCTCGTCCTCTAAACCATCGCTCTCGGGGGTGAACTGGGCCGCGACCTGCTCCCAACCCCCTGCGATCGCACTTATTTGCTCGGCGAAGAACGATCTCGCGTTCGCCAGCCGGGCGAAGAACGTCGCGGTGAGCAGCCTTGTCTGCAACAGCTCAATTACGCCGGAGCAGAGCTCAGCGTGCGAAATCGGCTCGGGCAGCTCCGCGCACAGCCCTCGGGTGGTAGGGTCACGGAACAGAAACTCGCGGAGCTCGCCGGCGGAGAATCTTTCTGCAAAGAAATCCCAGAGGGCATTGCGGATCCCTCTCACCTGCACGGGGTCCATTGTGGCCTGCGAAGCCACAGGAGCAGTTGCCGGCTCGTTCGCAAGCGCGGGCGAAGGGCCGCCGGCGAGGCAAGCGAGCCGTGCCGCCTGATCGCGGATCGCGGCCGCGATCGCTATCATTTCCGAGGAACCACGGGGCTCCGTCGGCACGCTCGTCATCGCGGTGGGCGCGAGCGAAGTTGGTTGGGTCGGCACGATCACCGCCAGCGCGTCGTCGATCTCCTCGGCGAGGGCCGCGACTGCGCTGCGGAACTCGGTCGATTCGGGCGGCTGAAAGCGCAGCATCCGCCAGTCGACCGGTTGCAACTCCCACAGCTTTTGCCCCCAGACATCGCGTTCGCGGCGCTGCTCGTCGTCGATCTCCGGGCACTTCATCCAGTAGATCGGGACCAGCCGTCGCTCGGTCCGCTCCGGCTGAAGGAACCGAGTCATCAGCTCGCAGGTCTCGTCGTCGCTCAGTAGCAGCGGCTCGACGACGACGATCAGGACCTTCGCCGCGTCGATTGCGTCGAGCAAGGTCTGCCGCCGAGTCTGGCCGGCGCGGACATCGCGGTGAGGAGCGAAGATATGCAGATTGCGGTCGCCGGTGCTGCTCCGGACGGCGCGCTCGAGCAGCTCGTGGATCTTCTCGTAATCCTGGCGCTCGTCGAGCGCGTCGGTCTTCCGGTAGCAGAAGAGGATCGGAGGGGCGGCGGCGGGTTGCATCCGATCTCCGCGCCTGTCTCAGGGCAGGCCCCAAAGCAGGGCGACCTGGCGGATCTCCGCGACACGACGCGGGCGTTCGTCGGCCAAGCGCTTGAAGAACTCCGGATCGATGACGCCGTGCCGGGTCAGCACGATCACGGCCTCGTGGGCCAGCTGGGTCGGGGACACGGTCACCCCAGGGAGGAGCTTGCTCAGCGTGTCCCCATTGGGCAGGAACGTGATCAGGCGGCGGAGCTCGTCGGCCGAGAACATCGCCAGCAGCAGGCGCGTCAGCGCGTCCTGGGCGCGGGCGGACGGGACCGGCGACGTCGACGACTGCTGCTCTGCCCCCGTGTTCAATGCGACGGGGGGGGCCGGCGAGAGTTCGCGCCGTGGGGCGCGTTCCATCGCCTCGCGCAGCGCCTCGCCCATGACCGCGAGCTGGCGCCGGAGCTCCGGGGTGGACCACGGCTGGAAACGCAGCGAGCGCCAATCGAAGTACTGGCGCTCGGCGAGCTTCGTCGCCAGTTCGTCGCGCTCACGCCGCGCCGCGTCCTTGAGAACGGGGCAGTCCATGTACAGGATCGGCAGCACGAGGTCGTTACGCTTGCGCTGCTGCTCGATCTCGAGGAACAGCGTCAGCTCCTCGCGACAGGCCGCGCTGGTGAACCAGCTCGGCGTCAACACGACGATCAGGAAGCTCGCCTCGCCGAGCGCGTCGACGATACGCTCGCGCCACGCCTGGCCCCAGCCGATGTTGTTGCGGTCCTGGAAGATCTTGAACTCGCGGTCGCCGGTCTGCATCCGGACCTCTCCCTCGAGCTTCTCGCGGAGCTTGGTGATCGCGCCCTCTTCGTTCTCATCGTCAGCGTGGACGTAGCTCAAAAAGGCGGCCGGCTTCATGATCGGGTCACTCGCTGACGGCGAGCTTAGCACTCGCCCGCGCCATCGTCATCGCCCTGCATGCGGCCCGAGACACGGCAACGCGGCGCATGGTGACGCGTGCACGCATGGGCGCGTGCGAGGAAGGGCTCGGACGACCGCCCGTGTCGACGAACTCCGTCGGCCACACGCGAAGCGCCAACCCCGGCACCTTGAGCGCTCGTCGTCCCGAGCTCAGCGCCGCGGGCTCTCCTCATAGACCCGCTCGACCAGCCGCTCGCAGAGCGTCTCGACGTACTCGCGCGAGGCCAGCGCCCGCAGCCACGCCTCGGGGATCGCCGCCCGGCCGTACATCGCCCCGGCCAGCGCTCCCGTGACCGAGGCCGTCGTGTCCGTGTCCTCGCCGAGGTTGATCGCCGCCAGCACCGCCTGCTCGTAGCTCGGGTGACGGGCCGCGCACCACAGGCTCGCCTCGAGGCAATGCACCACGTAGCCGCTGCCGCGGATCGCCGACGCCGGCGCTTCGACGATCGATCCGTCGAGGATCTCCTCGAGCACCTCGCGCTCCTCCTCCGGCACGAACGGCGCCAGGTGCCGCGACGCCTGCGACATCGCCCGCGCCAGCGGCCAGCCCAGCACCAGCAGCGGCAGCAGCAGCGAGAAGTACGCGCAGCACAGCTGCGAGCGCGGGTGGGCGTGGGTCAGGCCGCTGACCTCCATGCTGCAGCGGACGATCTCTGCCGGCGACAGCGCGCGGGTGAACAGCGCCAGCGGCGCGATACGCATCAGCGAGCCGTTGCCGTTGTCGCGCTCGCTGCGGCCGCCCCACTCGCTCGGCGGGGCGCCGTTGGCGTAGCGGGCGATCGCGCTGCGGGTGGCGATGCCGACGTCGAACACCTCGCCGTGCGGTGTGTAGGCCTGTCCCTTGAGCCAGGTCAAGAACCGCGCCATCATGTCCGGCGGGTCGTAGCCGTTGTGGATCAGACTGTCTGCGGTGGCCAGCAGCAGCGAGCTGTCGTCGGACCAGGTGCCCGGCGGCTGATGATAAGTCCCGTGGCCTCGCACCCCCGTGACCGGGTCGGCGGACAGTTGCTCGCGGCTGCGGAATTCGACGGGGACACCGAGCGCATCGCCGACCACGGCCCCGAGCAGGCACCCGAGCATGCGTGAATGCGCGTCGGCGCTTGCCGGAGGCCCAGGGTCGGCCAGAATCGCCGCATACGCGTCATGCACGGCCTCGTCGAAGCACACCAGCACGACCCGCTCGATCGCGGAGTCCTCGGCCAAGAACGCCGAGATCGTGCGCACCGCGACGGCGCAGGCGTCCTGGATCGGGTAGCCGTAGATGCCGCACGAGATCGCCGGAAAGGCGATCGTGCGCAGCCCGTGGGCCCGCGCCAGCTCGAGGCTGCTGCGATAGCAGGACGCGAGCAGCGCCTCCTCGCCGCGGTGGCCGCCGTTCCACACCGGCCCGACCGTGTGGATCACGTGCCTGGCGGGCAGCCGGTAGCCGCGGGTGATCTTCGCCTGGCCCGTGCGACAGCCGTGGAGCGTCCGGCACTCCTCGACCAGCTCCGGCCCGGCGGCGCGATGGATCGCCCCGTCGACCCCGCCGCCGCCCAGCAGCGAGGTGTTCGCCGCGTTGACGATCGCGTCCACCGCGAGGCGGGTGATGTCCCCGCGAACCAGCTCGATCCGTCGCTCCGACATGCCGGCAGTGTAGGCCCAGATCGCCATTTTGGCCACTCGCAGCCCCCCGCTTGCACATTTTTCAACCCTCGGTCAGATTCTCGACACCCCTGAAGGAGGCCCGCTTGCTGCAGTCGATCGACACCAACTTGTGGACCGCGACCCAGCCGTTTCGCATGCTGGGCCTGCAGATCGGCGCACGCACGACGGTCGTGCGCCTCGGCTCGGGCGGGTTGCTCGTCCACGCCCCGATCCAGCCGACCCCGGAGCTGCGGGCGGCGATCGACACGCTCGGCTCGGTGCAGGCGGTCGTGGCCCCCAATTCGATGCACCACCTGTACCTCGGCCCGTTCCTGGCCGCCTACCCGCAGGCGCGCGGCTACGCGGCCGCCGGCGCGATCGCCAAGCACCCCGAGCTGCAGCTCGAGAACATCCCCAAGAACCCCGACCTGCTCTGGGCCGGCGACCTCGACCACTTCGAGCTCGAGGGCGCCCCGGGCCTCGGCGAGGTCGCGTTCTTCCACCGCGCCTCTCGCACCCTCATCCTCACCGACTGGATGTTCTACTTCGAGCGGTCCCCCAACTGGCTCACCGGCCTGTACCTGCGGCTCGCGGGCGCGCTCGGCAAGCCGGTCCAGACCCCCGTCCTGAAGAAGCTCGTCAAGGACCGCGCCGCCGCCCGCGCCGCCCGCGAGCGCCTGCTGGCCTGGGACTTCGACCGCGTCGTCATGAGCCACCGCGACATCCTCCCGACCGGCGGCAAGGAGGCCCTGCGGGCCGCCACTGCCTGGTTGTAGCGCCAGGTTCTTCAAGACAGGTCCCATGGGACAGCCTCGAACCTTCGCCGAATCCGAGCCGAGCCCCGAGGCGCGGCGGCTGGCCCGCAAGTCGCGGCGCCAGGACAACCGCCGCCAGCAGATCCTCCGCGCCGCCCGCGAGGTACTGCTGGCCAGCGGCCCCGAGGCGTTCACGATGGAGCAGGTGGCGCGGGCCGCGGACGCCAGCAAGGCCGCGCTCTACTACTACTTCCAGGCCAAGGAGGAGGTCGTCGCCGCCCTGGCGATCGAGGCCCTGCGGCGCGAGGTCGAGGCCGTCAGCGCGGCCGTGATCGCCGCCGAGCGCGGCATCGACGGCCTGGCCGCGCTGATCCGCGGCCGCGTCGAACACTACCTCGCCGACCCCGACGCCTTCCGGATCCTCTACACCTGGGCGCCGACCCTCGGCGCAACCCAGCGCCTGGTCCTCGCCGAGATCTTGCCGCTCACGGCAGTCGTGAGCCAGTCCCTCGAGGCCAAGCTCCAGCGCGACCGCAAGGCCGGCCTGCTCCACCCCGACGCCAACCCGGCCCGCCTGGCGCAGGTCGCCTGGCTGACGAGCCACGGCCTGCTCAGCTACGCGATGAACCAACCCCACCCCGAGCGCGGCGCCTGGCGCCCGCTGTGCGACGAAGCCTGCGCCGCCCTGCTCCGCGGCGCCAGCCGCTGAAGCTGCCGGCGAAGCCAGTCACGACTTGGACGCTCGAATCGCAGCGGCCCCCGCCTCGAGTGCACCGATTCGCTACTCTGCCCATTCGCAGGGTCCGAGCGCCGCGCCAGGGCTCGAATTGCGGCGAGCGTCCGCAGCACTCTCAGGTTGACGGCGAACCGGCGCCGCCTGAAGGTCGCCTTCTCCGCGGCGTCAGCCGCTGCACATGCCTCCTCGAAGAATCCGAGCACCGCGCCAGGGCTCGGAATCACTGCACAGGCGCTTCACACCTGCGACGAGAGCGGCGCCGGCCGCTGCACATCCCTCATCGGCGAATCCGGGCACCGCGGACCATCGCATCACGGCGAGCGCGCATGTCTTGCAATTCCCGCGCGTCCCAGTCGGCACGCGTCCCGCGCACAGTCACGGCGCCAGCCACACGTCGCCGGACTCGACCCTGCGCGGCGGCCCCTCTTCTTCTCTCACCAGCAGCGCCCCGTCGTCGGCCAGGCCGAGCGCGGTCGCCTGCACTTTCGCACCTGTTCCATTCGCCATGTCCACAAGGACAGTTCTCCCGACCAGCGCGCAGTGCGGCTCGTAGCGGCCGCGGATCGCCGCGAAGCCGCCGGCGAAGAACGCCTCGAGCGCCCGCTCCAGGGCCGGCAAGATCCGCGCGAGCACCTCGTCGCGGCTCGGCGCCGCCGTCTCGAGCTCGCGGCGCAGGCTCGTCGCCGAGTCCGCCAGCGGGCCCGGGAACAGCGACCGGCCGACGTTGACGCCGAAGCCCACGACCACCTCCGGCGACGACCCGACCCACCGCGCCTCGCAGAGGATCCCCCCCAATTTGCGGCCGCCCACCAGCACGTCGTTGGGCCACTTCAGCTGCGCCGCCGGCAACCAGCTCGCCAGCCCCTCGCGCAGCCCCACTCCGACGGCCAGGCCGAGCGCCCCGATCGGCTTGCCCGCGTGGGGCCGCAGGATCGCGCTGACGTACAGGTCCTCGCCCGACTCCGACGCCCACGCCCGCCCGAGGCGCCCGCGGCCCGTCGTCTGCGCGTCGGCGGTGACCAGCGCCCCGTGCGGCGCCCCGGCCCGGGCCCACGCCAGTGCGCGGTCATTGGTCGAGCCGAGCTCGGCCCAGTGCTCGCGCGGGCGCCCGAGCCAACGTGTCTCGAAGGACAGGTTTTCAAAGGTGCTCACGCGCGCCTCCCGTCACCCATGTGCACATGTCTCGCGGGACATACGGCGTACAACGCCTCCAGGACATGTCTCTTCCGCCATGTCCCACCGCGCTCACGCCCACGTCCCGTCGGCGCGCTCGAACAGCAGCGAGATGTCGGCGGCCGGCACGCTGTGGGTCAGGCGGCCGACGCTGATCACGTCGATCCCGAGCTGCGCCACCGCGGCGATCCGCTCGAGCCCCACCCCGCCGGAGACCTCCAGAATCGCCTTGCCGGCGGTGATCGCCACCGCCTCGCGGACGGCCGCGTCGTCCATGTTGTCGAGCATGATGATGTCCGCGCCGGCGGCCAGCGCCTCGCGCAGCTCGTCGTGGCTGGTGACCTCGCACTCGATCTTCATCGTGTGCGGCGCCAGCCTGCGGGCGCGCTCGATCGCCGGCGTGATCCCGCCGGCCGCGCGCACGTGGTTCTCCTTGATCAGCACCGCCGCCCCGAGGTCGTTGCGGTGGTTGTGGCCGCCGCCGCAGCGGACCGCGTAGCGGTCGAGCGCGCGCAGGCCGGGCATCGTCTTGCGGGTGTCGGTGATCCGGCAGCGCTCGCCGGCCGCGTCGACGTAGGCGCGGGTCAGCGTGGCGACGCCGGACATCCGCTGCAGAAGGTTGAGGGCCGTGCGTTCGCCGGCCAGCAGCGCCTGGGCCGGCCCCTCGATGCACGCGATCTCGGTCCCCACGGCCACGCGCGCGCCGTCGCGCACGTAGGCGGCGAAGCCGACCCCCGGCTCGACCCGGCGGAACACCGCCTCGGCCACCGGCAGGCCCGCCACCACCAGGTTGGCCTTGGCCACCATGTGCGCGCGGGCGCGCACCTCGGGGCTCACCGTCGCGCGGCCGGTCACGTCGCCGCTGGCCAGGTCCTCGGCCAGGGCCGTATCGATAATCTCCGCGACGGGACCGATCTCGCTCCAGGGGTCACGCATGGCCGCGAGGGTGCCACACGCCCACGCGCCCCGCCACCGCGTGCCTCGCCACGCGGGCTCGCGGGCGCCTGCGACGACGCGCGGGTCGCTCGCTCGCCGACCGCGGCTCTTGCTCTTCGGCAACCGCCGCGCTCAGGCGGCTTGCCAGCGCTCGATCGGCCAGCCGAGGGCGCGGGCGCGTCGGAGCAGGCGTGGGTCGGGGCTCACCACTTGCGGCCTGCCGACGCGCTCGAGCATCGGCAGGTCGGAGAAGCTGTCCGTATAAAAGTAACTTCGGGACAGGTCGATGTCGTGCTCCGCCGCGAACTTCTCGGCCAGCACGACCTTGCCGGGGCCGGCGCAGGCGGGGGCCAGGTGCTTGCCGGTGAGGATCCCGCCCTGCTCCTCGAGGCGGGTGCAGAGCACGTGTTCGACGCCGAGGCGCTCGGCCAGCGGCTCGACGGAGAAGCGGGTGCCGGACGACAGCAGGGCGACCACGTGGCCGTCGCGGCGGTGGCGGGCCACGCGGGCCTGTCCTTCGGGGCAGATCCAGCGCACGATCTCCGCCTCGAACCACGCCCGCGTCTCGGCCTCGACCTCGGCCACCGCCACCCCGGCGTAGTCGCGGACGGCCTTGGCGGTGACTGCCTCGAGGTCGAGCAGCGCGAGGCGGTAGCGGACCACCCACGTCAGCGAGCGCAGCGCCTTGGCCGCCGACATCTTGCCGGAGCGTCGCTGGTGGCGCACCCAGAGCACCGCGGAGTTGACGGCGAGCAGGGTGTGATCGACGTCGAAGAAGGCCCCCACGGTCGTCGGTTCGGGGCGGGTCGTCGTCACGCGCGGAAGGTACTCGCCAGCAGCAGCTCCATCAACAGGTTGGCGCTCATGTGGAACAGGGCGGGGGCCCACAGGTTGCCGCTGCGGCGCCAGAGCCAGGCGAACACCAGCGCCGGGAAGAAGGTCGCAAGGCGCGCCGCCTGGGCCATGCCGACCAGGTGACCGACGGCGAAGAGGAGGCTCGACAGCACCGCGGCCAGGCCGATCTGGGCGCCGAAGATCCGGCGGCGCGGCGGGAAGCGCTCCTCGAGCGCGCTCATGAGGTAGCCGCGGTGGAACACCTCTTCGGCCAGGGCCACCGCGAACAGGCCCTCGACCACCTGGAACACGAAGCCGAGGCCGCCGTAGGCCGTCCAGGTCGCCGGCAGGCGCAGTGATTCGGGCCAGAAACCGCCGCTGTGGCCGCGGCACAGCCGCTCCAGGTAGAGCTCGAGTCCGCCGGCCCACGGCGTCAGCTGCTCGAGCCACAGCGCCGGCGTCAGCACGCGCAGGTCGCCGGCGCAGACCTCGTCGTAGAACCACCAGAAGCCGAGCACGAACGGCGGGAACACCAGCAGGCAGGCGCCGGCGGCCCAGCGGAGGCCGCGCCAGCTCCACGGCGGGATCGGGCCTTCGGGGCCGACCTGGTAGCGGGCCTGGACCTCCGGCTCGTCGCGCAGCAGCCAGCCGGGCAGGAAGTAGAACGCGGCCACCAGGGCCGCCCCGCGGATCCACGACAACCCGGGGACGAGGCCCATCAGGCCGTATGCGGCGTACAGGCCGCAGGTCGCGAGCACCGCGGTGCGGGCGCGCCGGCTGGCCTCGGGGGACGTCACGGCGCGCGAGCTTACCTTACCGGCCTCAACGCAGGCTGGTCGCCAGCTTCGTCAGGCGGCGGCGCAGCGTCTCGAGGTTCTCCACCAGCATGTCCACATGGTCGAGCACGCGGACATCGCTGGCCAGCGCGTGGACATCCTCACGCTTGAGGCGGGGGCTCTCGAGCATCCGCAAGATCTCGACCAGATAGGCCTCGACGTGGCCGAGCGCCATCCCCGTCTCGCGGAGGTCGTCGTCGATGAAGAGCACCAGGTTCTCGACGCCACGCACGCCGCGGAGGGCGTCGCTCTCCGGGTAGTCGCGCGAGGCGCGGTCCATCATGCGGTCGCGGGCCCGGGTGCGGTTGCCGCTGCGGCGGCGTTCCCGGCCGTCGAGCTCGCGAGCCTCAGCAATTTCTGGACCATCCAGGGGCAGGGGGGGAGCCAGCGACTCGGCCATGGCGGTGGCATGGCAGCCTTCGCGGCAGGCGGCAAGTTTTCGGCTAAATCCTCGTGCATGGTCCTCCACGGCCGATCCGACGCCAGGCACGCCGGCGTATCGGCGCAGATGTTCACGTCTTCGCCGGTCTGCCGGGCCCTGCGTGAAGATCCTAACGAGCGCGCGCAGGGCCTGGCCGGGGGAGTTGTCCTAATCTGTGCCGCTCGAAGCGGCCGGTAGGGCGCAGCGGGCGGTCAAAGCCTCTGCGCCCGAAGTTCACGGGCCCGGGTGGCCTTCACAGCAGAATCAGCGGAAGCGGAAACCAGGCGCGCTCGGCCAGAACCTCTGTGATGATCCCCGATGAGAAACTGCAGGAGCTGCGGGATCGGATCGACATCGTCGATTTGATCGGCCGCTACGTCGGGCTCAAGCGGGCGGGCAAGAACTTCACCGCGTGCTGTCCCTTCCACCAGGAGCGGACGCCGAGCTTCTTCGTCAACCCCGAGCGGCGCAGCTTCAAGTGTTTCGGCTGCGGCGTGTGGGGCGACGGCCTCGAGTTCGTGATGAAGATGGACGGCCTCGGCTTCCTCGAGGCGGCGCGGCACCTGGCGGGGATGTTCGGCGTCACCTTGCCCGAGGGGCTGGTCGACCGGCAGTCGAGCGAGCAGCAGCGCGAGCGCGACCAGGCCCACGTCATCACCCAGGTCGCCGCCGACTTCTACCGCGAGATGCTCGAGAGCCGGCCCGAGGGCAAGCTCGGGCGCTTGTATCAGCAACAGCGCGCGATCAGCCCCGAGCTCGCCACCACCTTCATGCTGGGCTACGCGCCGGCGCCGGCCGAGTCGGGCAGCTGGGACCGCCTGATGCGCCACCTGCAATCGAAGGGCTGCGACCTCGCGCTGGCCGAGAAGCTGGGCCTGCTGGTGCGCAGCGACAAGGGCTCGGTCTACGACCGCTTCCGCGGGCGGCTGATGTTCCCGGTCCTGCAGTCGAACCGCAAGCCGATCGCCTTCTCCGGCCGGATCTTGCCGGAGTACGCCAAGGACGCCGACGGGCGCGAGGCGCCCAAGTACTTGAACAGCCCGGAGTCGCTGCTCTACAGCAAGAGCAAGACCTTGTTCGGGTTGCACGTCGCGGGCCAATCGATGACGCGGGCGCGGCGGGCGATCCTCGTCGAGGGCAACGTCGACGTCGTCAGCATGCACCAGCGCGGCTACCCCGAGACGGTGGCGCCGCTGGGCACGGCGCTCACGCCTCAACAGGCGGCCAAGATCAAGCAGTTCACCGACACCGTGGTGCTGTGTTTCGACGGCGACAACGCCGGCCGCAAGGCGATCCGGGCGGCGATCCCGATCTTGCTCGAGGAGGGCCTCGACGCCCGGGTGGTCGCGCTCGACCCCGGCGCCGACCCTGACAGCACCGACCCCAAGCGTTTGACGGCCCTGCTCGAAGAGCCAGGTTCGGCGCTGGAGTGGTTGGTCAAGCAATGGGTCGCCCAGGGCGCGCTCGACTCGATCGATGCGCAGGAGCGCGCGATCGCCGCTCTGCAGCCGCTCCTCGCCAGGGTCAAGAGCGACGCCGCCCGCGAGCGCTATGCCGAGCGCGCAGCAAAGTTGCTCAGGCTGCCGGTGGGGCGCATATCGTCGCGCCAGAGTCCTCACGGACCGCCAGGCCCGCAAGGAAACCGTGCCGCGCCCAGCCCGCCGACCCGCAACGCCGCCTCGCCGCCCGCGCCTGCACGGCCCTTGCCCGAGCTTCCGCGCCATCAAGTTGCGCTGCTCGCCCTGCTGGTGGACAACCCACACCTGGCCGACAAGGCCGAGCAGGCGGGTGTGCAGCACTACGTGACAGATCGCAGACTCGCGCCCATCGCCGAAATGGTGGTGCGGCAGGCCCTCGTCGGCGAGAACCCGACCGAGGGCGAGCTGCTCGAGCTCATCCCGCCCGAGACGCGCCGCCAGGTCCACGACGCGGTGTTCGTCGGCACCTTCCGCGACACCCAGGACGACCCTGTGATGCTGCTGAAGGAGTGCCTCCTCGATTGCCGACGCGAGCAGCTCAAGGCCGAGTCGCGGCGGCTCGACGTCCAGCTGCGCGAGGCGAAGGAGCGGGGCGATCTCGACCGCGCGCGCGAGCTGTCGCTGAAGAAGATCGAGCACAACCGTCAGCTCGCCAACCTCGACGAGCACGCCCTGATTCCTTCGCCGCAACCACCATCGGGCCTGCGGGCCTGATCGTCCGTAGTCCTCCGGGGCGCGGAGCTTCCTTCTCGCCTTTGTCGCATACGCAGTCACTCCGAGGCCAGAGCAACCTATGACCCCCAGCAAGACGCGCACCGTGGACCGTGAGAAGCTCAAGAAGCAGCTCATCGCCTTCGGCAAGAAGAAGGGCCACGTCACCTACGACGAGCTCCACGAACTCCTGCCGCCCGACCTGATCGACCCCGAGGAGCTGAGCGAGTGGGAGCGCACGCTGCAGGACGAGGGCGTCCAGGTCATCGCCGGCGAGGCCGCGGCCAAGGAGGCGGCCAAGCCCAAGCTGGCGACGCGCAAGGTCATGCCGAAGCGCGACGAGGACCCGGAGGACGAGCCCTCGCGCACCAACGACCCCGTCCGCATGTACCTGCGCAAGATGGGCAGCGTCTCGCTGCTCACCCGCGAGGGCGAGGTCGAGATCGCCAAGCGCATCGAGCAGGGTGAGATGCGGGTCCTCGAGATCGCGCTCGCCTCGCCGGTCTCGGTCCCCTACATCCTCGAGATGTTCGACCGCATCAAGCGCGGCCAGATCCGGGCCAAGGACGTGCTCAACATCTCCAACCCGGCCGAGGCCGGCCCCGGCGCGCTGCCGATGAGCAACGACCCGACCGCCCTCAATCAAGAGGCGGCGATGGAGAACCTCGGCAAGCAGGTCGAGCGCATCCGCCGGCACCAAAAAGAGCTCGACCGCGTCAAGCTCATCCTCGCCGTCGACACCAAGAAGGCCGTCGTCGTCGCCGTCAACGAGCCGCCCACCCCGCCGCTCGACGACAAGGCCCGCGAGGCCCATGCCAAGGCCGGCGAGGAGCACAAGCGCCAGATCCTCGAGGCCATCCAGGACATGAAGCTCGGCCGCCGCCCCATCGACGGCATCGTCGGCGAGCTCACCCTCCTCGTCGAGCGCGTCGCCCGGGCCGAGAAGGACCTCATCCAGTGCGAGCGCCGGGCCGGCATGGACCTCAAGGAGCTGCGCAAGCTCTTCAAGGACGTCCGCCTGTCCGAAGAGGAAGAGTTCAAGCTGTGCCGCCGCCTCGGCCTCCACCCCTCGGAGCTGCACGAGATCGAGGCCCGCATGAAGCTGGCCATCAAGCGCATCCGCGCGGTCGAGCAAGAGACCAACATGCGCGCGCCCCAGCTGCGCGAGCTGCATGAGCAGCTGATGACCGCCCGTCGCCAGGCCGAGAAGGCCAAGGCCGAGCTGGTCGAGGCGAACCTCCGCCTGGTGGTGTCGATCGCCAAGAAATACACCAACCGCGGCCTGCAGTTCCTCGACCTGATTCAGGAGGGCAACATCGGCCTGATGAAGGCCGTCGACAAGTTCGAGTACAAGCGCGGCTACAAGTTCAGCACCTACGCGACGTGGTGGATCCGGCAGGCCATCACCCGCGCGATCGCGGACCAGGCCCGAACGATCCGCATCCCGGTCCACATGATCGAGACGATCAACAAGCTGATCCGCACCAGCCGGTCTCTCGTCCAGGAGCTCGGCCGCGAGCCCACGCCGGAAGAGATCGCCGAGAAGATGGAGCTGCCGCTCGACAAGGTCCGCAAGGTCCTGAAGATCGCCAAGGAGCCCATCTCCCTCGAGACCCCCATCGGCGAGGAAGAGGACTCGCATCTGGGCGACTTCATCGAGGACAAGAACATGATCTCGCCGACGGACGCGGTCATCAACATGAACCTCGCCGACCAGACCCGCCGCGTCCTCGCCACCCTCACGCCGCGCGAAGAGAAGGTCCTCCGCATGCGCTTCGGCATCGGCGAGTCGTCCGACCACACCCTCGAAGAGGTCGGCCAGGACTTCTCCGTCACCCGCGAACGCATCCGCCAGATCGAAGCCAAGGCCCTCCGCAAGCTGCGCCACCCGTCCCGCAGCAAGCGCCTCAAGGCCTTCGTCGAGAACTGACAGTCGCGCGCGTGCGCGAGACCGCGGCGGGCATCCTCGATGTCCGCCGCGTTCGCTTTCTCGACCATTGGCCTCAAGACCGCGAGCTCCGCATCACGGCGATCGTCGCACGCCGCGTCCGGGCCCCGGATGGATGGGCGGCGAATCTCGCGGGGCCGGTGTCCGGGGCGCCCTGTCCCTTCAGGCAGGTCCTCGGACTTCGTGCCGGCCGGCGTGCTTCACGACAGCAATTGCCTCGTCCTGCGGAACTCAGGGCCAGGGCGCCTCGGCCCCCGTCCTCGTCAGGCTTCTTGGGAAGAAAAACAGTCGGCTCCGCCGAGATCCGGGTCCCGGACGCGCCTGAACGCCGGGGCTTCGCCCGCGACGGACTCTGCTGCCCAGATCGCGAAGCAATCGACAGTCGTCACAGTCGGCATGTTTCTTGAGACATATCATTGGAGCTGCATCGACCCGGGCGGCATGACGACCGGCCTCCGAATCGACATGTCACACCAGGCATTCGCGCGTGCTCGCCTCCGAGATCAACCATCCTCCTGGCGAATCCCGGATGCGTTGCGACCCCGGGGCTCGGC
Organism: Nannocystis punicea; assembly: GCF_026965555.1. GTDB lineage: Bacteria > Myxococcota_A > Polyangia > Nannocystales > Nannocystaceae > Nannocystis > Nannocystis punicea. The sequence goes on from NZ_CP114040.1 coordinate 12,070,125, forward strand.
GCTCGTCGTGGTGCCAAGCTCGAGGCCGTGCGCGGCGCGCCGTGCGACGTCGATCCTCCGATACGCCCGCCAGGATGTCCTTCGGGACATGTGGCGGGCGACCCGTTACGAACCCGCCCCCGCACACCCTCCAGACTGCGCCCGCAAGGCCGTCGAGATCCCTCGCCCGGCGGCCCCTCTCGCCGGCGCCGCGCCGTGCCGGAGTTGCGACCTCGCAGCCGCGGCCCGCAGCGGAGCGTGGATGTCGCCCGGGGCGGCTCCGCGCGGAGTGTGGCCTGGCTCGGAGCGCGGTGAGCGCATGAGTGCGCGAGCGATCGAACCTGCGCTATGGTGGAGCTCGAGTGTCGCTCGTCCTCCTCGCCGTCATGATCGTCTACGGGGCCGTGCGGTCGGCCTTTTGGGCGCGGGGGCAGTGGCGGTTCCATCGCATGCGCGGTGACTTGCCGCGGGTCGGGGCGAGGCGCGAGGCCCCGGCGCACCTCGGCGGTGCGCTCGAGCAGCTGCTCGGGCGCAGCCACTCGGGTCGCGTGCGGCTCGTGGCGAGCGCGCGACAGGTCGCCATGGTGCTCATCATCGACCCGGACGTGGCCTTCGGATGCGTTCGGGACTTTCGATTCCGGCTCGCGCTGGCCGACGCCTGGTCGGCCGCGAACGCGTGGTTGCGGGCCTACGACGACCTGCCGGAGCACGAGCAGCGGCGGCTCGAGGCGTACGGCTACACGGCGCAGCAGTTCGGCGAGCGGCGCGCGGTGCTCGGCGGTGCGGTGCGTCGCTGCGTCCGCGCGCCCGCGCTCGAGCCGTTCCCGGTGGCCGACGTCGTGGCCGTGCAGCGGCTCCTCCTGGCCCTGATCGACGACCTCGAGGGCTGCGAGCGCGCCCTGCTGGCGAGCGCCCCGGAGCACCCGTACCGAGCGGTCGGCTGACCTCGCCGCCCGCTGCCCGATCCGGCCGCCGGCCCGCGTCGACGAAACCGGGTTAGGCTACCGCCGTGTTCGACCCTGCCGCGCTCGCCACCCCCGAGGTCTGGATCAGCCTGCTCACGCTCTCGGCCCTCGAGATCGTTCTCGGGCTCGACAACATCATCTTCATCTCGATCCTCGTCGGCAAGCTACCCGAGGCCAACCGCGACCGCGCGCGCCGGATCGGCCTCATGGGCGCCTTCGTCACCCGGCTGGGCCTGCTGGCCACGCTCAGCTGGATCATGCACCTCGACAAGCCGTTCTTCGAGCTGCTCGGCCACCCGTTCACCGGCAAAGAGGTCGTGCTGCTGCTCGGCGGCCTGTTCCTGATCTACAAGTCCACGAAAGAGCTGCACGACAAGATCGAGGGCGACCCCGAGGGCCACGTGGCGGCCAAGGGCGGCGCCACCGTCAGCGGTGTGATCTTCCAGATCCTCCTGCTCGACCTGGTGTTCTCGATCGACTCCGTCATCACCGCCGTCGGCATGGCCCAGGACCTGTGGATCATGGTCGCGGCCAACGTCCTCGCCCTCGGCGTCATGCTCATGGCGAGCAAGTCGATCGCCGTGTTCGTCGACCGCCACCCGACCATCAAGGTCCTCGCCCTCAGCTTCCTGCTCACCATCGGCCTGCTGCTGACCGCCGAGGCGTTCGAGATCCACGTGCCCAAGGGCTACATCTACTTCGCCATGGCCTACTCCGTGGGGATCGAGATGATCAACATCCGGATCGGCCGCAAGGCCAAGATCAAGCACGCCCCCGAGACCGACCCGCAGTCGGCTCACCCGTTCTGAGCCCGACGTGCTCGACGCTCAGCCCGGCGATCCGCCGGGCCCGCCGCTGTTCCATCAACCACCACGACGCCAGCAGCGAACACAGCACGCTGGCGATCGCGCGGATCCAGCGGAGCGGCAGCCCGCCGAAATGCTCGTGGCGATCGTATCCCCAGTTCGACAAGTCGAAGCCGTCGGCGCGGAAAGGGCTCTGCTCTTGTTCATGACTCGAACAACCCAGCTCTGCGAGCGCTCGCGGCTCGCGCCCCACGATCAGGCGGTCCTGCCCCATTAGCGGCGGGACTGGGGCCTATCGAAGGCCCACCGTGTCGGTGACGAACCGCCGCAGACCCACGCCCTCGAGCTCGAGAATCGGCGCCATCGTTCCATCGCGCCAGGAGGCTTCGCAGCCCGCTCATGTCGAATGCGGCCACCAGCCGATCCTCGAGACGGTCGCGAATGCTCGGGTCGAGCTCGGGCTCACCGCCTCGTACTCGCTAACCGGTTCCGCACAGCCATACCGAGCTCACGCGTAGGACCGGCCGCACAGTTACGGCGCACATTCCCGGGCATCGGCGGCGCCAACTGCAATTCCGCGCAACGGCCGGCGATCGCATTACACCGCAGGCTTCTTCAATCTCGCTACGGACTTGCTCGCCTTCTTCGCCGCCGACGACTTGCTCGCCTTCTCCCCGCCCGACTTCTTCCCCGCCGCCGACTTGCTCGCCTTCTCCCCGCCCGACTTCTTCCCCGCCGCCGTCTTGCTCGCCTTCTTCCCGCCCGACTTCTTCGTCGCCGCCCACTCGCTCGCCTTCTTCCCGCTCGCCTTCTTCGTCGCCGCCGACGACTCGCTCGCCTTCTTCCCGCCCGACTTCTCCCCCGCCGCCGACGACTCGCTCGCCTTCTTCCCGCCCGACTCCTTCACCGCTGACTTGCTCGCCTTCTTCCCACTCGTCTTCGCCGCCGCCGTCTTGCTCGCCTTCTCCCCGCCCGACTTCTTCCCCGCCGCCGCCGCCTTGCTCGCCTTCTTCCCGCCCGACTTCTTCCCCGCCGCCGCTTTGCTCGCCTTCTCCCCGCCCGACTTCTTCCCCGCCGCCGACGACTCGCTCGCCTTCTTCGCACTCGACTTCCCCGCCGCCGCCTTGCTCGCCTTCTTCCCGCCCGCCTTCTCGCCCCCCCGCCTCGCACCTGTCTCTTCAGCCATCTCTACGTCCTCGCTCTCGTGCTCGCCGAGACCGTGGACCAGCCGCACCGACGCGCCGAATTCCGCCGCTCGATCGTTCATGCGCATCGCGCAGAGCATCAGGTTCCACTCGCCGCAGCCTTGCCACGGGTAGCAATCGGCGGCACCGCCGCGGACCACGTGCATGCCGGAGCCGAGCCATGGCGCGCCGTCGTCGGGGGCGCCGCGGTAGTGTTCGTGCCAGTGGTCGGCGCACAGCTCCGGGTAGAGCCCGTAGCCGTGGAGGCCGAACGCGTTGTGCGTGGCGCCGTCCTCGTCGGCCAGCATCGCCTCGATCGTCGCGTCGTCGGGCAGCACGTCGCCCCACGGCAGCAGGCGGCGGTGGAGGCCGCCGCGGGCCGCGTACTCGAGCTCGGCCTCCGCCGGCAGGCGCAGGCGCGTACCCACCAGCACCGCAGTGATCTGCTCCGGGTTCAGGTGCGCCGCCGCCCCGGGCACGTGGCCGTAGAGCGGGTCGCGCAGGTTGGGCAGCCAGCGCAGCGCCCGGCCGATGCTCAGCACCCGCTGCGCGATCAGGAACGGCGGCACCACCACGCGGTGCAGCGGTCGCATCTGTCCGAGCTCGCTGAGCAGCAGATCGAACTCCTGATCGAAGTCATCGTCGGCCGCCGCGGCCTGCTCGCGGGCGGTGCGGATCGCCGCCTCTTCCTCCGGCGACAGGCCCATGTCGAAACCTCCGCCCGGCACGAGGCTCATCTCGCCGACGAGCGCGTGGGCAAACACCGCCACCGGAGCGCTCGCCTGACCGTAGCGGCGCAGGCCCTCATATTTGAAAAATTCCGGCCCGAGCTCCGCCGCGACCAGCTGCGCCAGCTCCTCGCGGCGCTCGTCGGTCGCGCTGGACCAGAGGGTGTGGTCGTACAGCTCGGGGGCCGCGGCGACGTGCAGCATCGGTCGGTTTTACCGCGATCGCGGCGCCGATTGAATCCAGCATCGCCGCGCGCTCCACTGCGCGCTCGTGCGACCGCGAGCGAGCGCGGCCGTACGCGCCCGCGATCGCATCCGCGAGCGGTCCAGCGAGCTCGTCGCTCACCGCGCGCAGTTGCGAGATTGTCGCGACTGTCGAAGCGTCGCGCGAAATCTTCAAATCCCTCGCGCGACGCGACCTCTCGCGCACAGCGCGAGCCCCGACCGCGGAATTCCGAGGCGACGGTACGTCCTCCGCGAGGCGACTCTTGTCGCGAACGACACCAGACCGTCGCGCGAAAATTCCAGGCCCACGGGTCCATCCTCGGCGAGGCCTCCATCGCGAAAACGGCGCCAGCCCCGACCGCGAGATCTTCGGGACCGACGCACCTTGCGAGGCCGACCATGTCGCGAACGGCGCGAGCCCCTCGCAACCCGCGCCCACTCGACCCGAGCCTTCCTGCGCGACCGAAAATCACCCAGCAGAACACCGTTTCCATCCCGACGCGCGAATTCGCCTGCGCGCGCCGGCACACCGCGGTACACCGGCCTGGTGAGCCGCGCATCGTCCTCGACCCGATCCCCGACGCCGCTCACTCGCCCGCTGTCTTCTCAACCTGTCCCGAGGAGCATGTCATGACAATGACCTGTTGGACATGGATGTCCAGCCCGATCGGCGACCTGCGGCTTGTCGGCGGCGACGGTGTCCTGCGCCGCGTCCACCTGACCGAGCAGCGTCACGAGCCGACCCCTGTCGCTTACGGAGGCGAGCGGGACGACGAACCAGTGCTGCAGCAGGCGCGGCGCGAGCTGGAGGAGTACTTCGCCGGCGAGCGGCGGCGCTTCGACGTCCCGCTGGGGGCCGAGGGCAGCGAGTTTCAGCGGGCCGTGTGGGCCGCGCTGATGGCCGTCGAGTTCGGGGCGATTTGCAGCTACGCCGACATCGCGCGGGCGATGGGGCGGCCCACTGCCACGCGGGCCGTCGGCGGCGCCAACAACAAGAACCCGATCCCCATCATCGTCCCGTGTCACCGCGTCGTCGGCAGCGATCGCAGCCTCACCGGCTACGGGGGCGGTCTCGAGCGCAAGCGGTGGTTGCTCGCGCACGAGGCTCGGCTGGTGGGCGCCGTGTTCAGCGGCTACGATCCGCCGCGATGTTGAAGCGCTGCGCGCTCGCGCTCACCCTCCTCGCTGCCGCCTGCGCCACCAATCAGGATGGTGGCCGTCTGCGCGAGATCCCCAAGGGCCTCGTCCACGTCGTCTTCACCGGCATCGACCAGGCCCCGCGGGAGGACCTCTCGTGGCGCGAAGCGCTCCGCTTGCAGGAGCGGGCCCGCGAGGAGCTGAAGCGGACCGCGCGGGAGGAGGGCCACGTCGCGTGGTTCTTCCACGCCTTCGACGAGGAGGACCTGGTCTTCATCCTCGCCCGCTGGCACGCCGGTCAGCTCGGCGGCACCTATGAAGCGCTCGCGCGCTACACCGTCCCGCGCACCCGGCGAGGCGAGCAGGAGCTCGGCGTCGCCGACGAGATCGCCGAGTACGAGCGGGGCGTCGGCAAGGTCCACGCCGGCATGTCGCTCGCCGAGGTCGAGGCAGTGCGCGGCAAGCCCGATCGGCGCGTCGAGCTCGGGCCCTTCGGCGCCTTCGACATCCTCTACCCCGACCTGTGCGTGCGCTTCCTCGAGGGTCGCGCCGCGCACTTGTGGTCGCCAGAGCGCTGCCAGCCGTAGCCGCGACCTCGCGGTCGCGGCCGGCATCACCTCGCGGCTTCAGCAGTTCGGACAATCACAAGCCAGGTCGGCGTCGCCCGAGCCGGTGCACAGGTCGAACGAGCCGGTGCAGGCCTCTCCGGCGCAGTCGCAGCTGGCCTGGCCGTCGCACGCAACGGGCAGCGGCAGGCAGATCAGGTCGTTCTTCAGGACATTCAGGTACGCCACGCACATGTACGAATCGGGGCACGACTCGCAGTCGGGCACCTTGTCGCACGAGACCGCGGGCACGCACGCGCCGCTCCAGCACGCGTCCGCGATCCCGGGCAGCGTCCCGGGCGGGCAGTCCGGCGGCAGCGAGTCGCACGCCACCTCGCTGCTGCAGTCGACCTTCTCGGTCGTGCACTGGCCGAGCACGCACTTCGCCTCGTCGATGCCGATCTGCTCGCACTGCGTCTGCTCGCACTCGGCCTTGCAGATCGGATCGGTCTGATCGTTCGGGATGCCGTAGCACGAGCAGCAGTCGTCGTGCAGCTTGCAGTCGGCGTCGACCTCGCAGGGCCCACCGCCCATGCCGCCGGTCGTCGTGTCGGTGTCGGTCCCGGCGGTCGTGTCGGCCTCGGTCGTGTCGCCGGTCGTCGCCGACGTCGTCTCGCCCGTCGTCGCCACGTCGGTGGTGCTCGGCGCCGCCGTGCTGGTCGGGGAGGTCTCGCCGTCCCCGGTCGTACCCGTCGCAGTGAGCGCGGTCGTGGCGGCCGCGGTCGTCCCGGGGTCACCGGTCGGCTCGAGCGTCGACTCGGTGGAGCCCGCCGTCGATTGCCCCGCGGTGTCGCTGGGGCCGTCGGTGTTCGACGCGCTCGCGGTGCTGTTGCCGAGGGTCTCGCTGCTCTGGGGAGCGGCCGTCGAACACGCGCCGAGGCCGATGCTGGAGCTCAACAAGAGAGATCTAAGTCGCATGGGCCGAAGGATGACAAAGGCCCCGCGAATGCGCCAGGGGCCCCGACGAACCAACGTCGGCGGCGCGCGTGCGTCCGCCTTCCGGCCGCGGGGCCCGGCGCGAGCGCTTCAGCAGGCCGGGCACGCGCACGCCAGGTCGACGTCGCCGGCCCCTTCGCCGCAGAAGCCGAACGGCTCGACGCAGGCCTCGGCGGCGCACTCGCAGCTGGCCTTCCCGTTGCACTCGGTGGGCAGCGGCAGGCACGTGTGCTCGTTGATGAAGGCCTGGAACTGCACGCACATCAGCGAGTCGGGGCACGACTTGCAGTCGGGCACCTTGTCGCACGAGACCGCGGGCACGCACGCGCCGCTCCAGCACGCGCCCGCGATCCCGGGCAGCGTCCCGGGCGGGCAGTCCGGCGGCAGCGAGTCGCACGCCACCTCGCTGCTGCAGTCGACCTTCTCGGTCGTGCACTCACCGAGCACGCACTTCGCCTCGTCGATGCCGATCTGCTCGCACTGCGTCTGCTCGCACTCGGCCTTGCAGATCGGGTCGGTCTGCTCGTTCGGGATGCCGTAGCACGAGCAGCAGTCGTCGTGCAGCTTGCAGTCGGCGTCGACCTCGCAGGCCCCGCCGCCCGGACCGCCGGTCGTGTCGGTGTCGGTCCAGCCGGTCGTGTCGGTGTCGGTGTCGCCGGGTTCGAACGTCGTGTCGGTCGTCGCGGACGTCGTGTCGGTCGTCGCGGACGTCGTGTCGGTCGTCGGCGCCGCAGTGCTGGTCGGAGAGGTCTCGCCCTCCGCGGTCGCACCCGTCGCAGTGGGCGCGGTCGTGGCCGAGGTCGTCCCGCTGGCGGCCGTCGGATCGAGGGTCGTGCCCGGCGACTCGGTGGAGCCCGCCGACGCCTGCCCGCCGGTGTCGCTGGTGCCGTCGGTGTTCGACGCGCTCGCGGTGCTGTTGCCGAGGGTCTCGCTCTGGGGGGCGGCCGTCGAACAGGCGCCGAGGCCGATGCTGGAGATCAACAAGAGAGATCTAAGTCGCATGGGCCGAAGGATGGCAAACAGCCCACGAGCGCGCCAGGCCCCGGCGGACCGGACTCGGCGGCGCGTGTGCGTCCGCGCCCCGAACGCGGGGCCCCGCGCCCCCCGGGGTGCGCTATCGTGCCCGGGCCATGCAGAACGACAGCTTCCTCCGCGCCTGCCGGGGCGAACGGCCCGAGCGGACACCGATCTGGCTCATGAGACAGGCGGGGCGTTACCTCCCCGAGTACCGCGCGGTCCGGGCCAAGGTCAGCTTCGAGGAGCTGTGCCGCCGGCCCGACCTGTGCGCCGAGGTCACGCTGCAGCCCATCGACCGCCTCGGCGTCGACGCCGCGATCCTGTTCTCCGACATCCTCGTCGTGTTCGACGCCCTCGGCGTCGACGTCCGCTTCGAGCCCTCGCCGGTGATCGCGACGCCGGTGCGCACGCGCGCCGACGTCGACCGCCTGCAGTGGATCGACCCGCGCGAGGCCTGTCACTACGTCTACGCGGCCGTCCGCGCCTGCAAGGCCGCCCTCGCCGACCGCGTGCCGTTGATCGGCTTCTGCGGCGCCCCCTTCACCACCCTCAGCTACCTGGTCGAGGGCAAGACCAGCCGCGAGTTCGAACATGTCAAATCGCTCATGTTCTGCGAGCCAGGTCTCTTCGGACACATGATGTCGCGGCTGACCGACCTGCTGATCGACTACCTGCGCGGCCAGGTCGAGGCCGGCGTCGACGCGCTGCAGGTGTTCGACAGCTGGGCCGGCGCGCTCGCGCCGGACGACTACCGCGAGCACGTCCAGCCGCACACCGCCCGGCTGTGCGCCGCAGTGCGCGAGTTCGGCGTGCCGCTGATCCTGTTCACCCGCGGCAACGCCAACCTGCTGGCGTACTCGGCCGAGATGCCGGCCGACGTCGTCGGCGTCGACTGGTCGATCGACCTGGCGCGGGCGATCGACGTCGTCGGCCCCGAGCGGGTCGTGCAGGGCAACCTCGACCCGTTCGCGCTGCTCGGCCCGCCGGCGCTGGTCGAGCGCAAGGCGCGGGCGGTGGTCGCCGCCGGACGCCGGGCCAGGGCCCACATCTTCAACCTCGGCCACGGCATCTCCCGCCACACCGACCCCGCGATCGCGCGCCTCCTCGTCGACACGGTCCACGACGCATGAGCCCCCCGTCACGCGTGCTCCTGGTCGCCGCCCTCGCGGCGCTGACCGCCGCGTGCACGCGCCCGCAGACCGCCCCGCCGCCCGAACCGCCGCCCCCGGACGCGCCCGTCCTGCCGGCGCAGCCGATCCGCCACGCCGCCGGCGAGGTCCTCGACCTCACCGTCCCCCTGCTCGCCGGCGCCGCCCTGCCGCTGCCCAACCTGCGCGGCCGCGTCGTCGTCCTCGAGCTCACCTCGGCCGCGCTGCCCTCGTGGCCCGCGAGCTTCGCCCTCTACAACGACCTCCTGCGCGAGTACGGCTCCGCTCGCCTCGCGGTCGTCGTCGTCGCCCTCGACCACGACCGCAGCGCCCTCAGCCCCGAACCCGACCTCCGCCTCCACGGCTTCGAGCTCGGCTGGGATCCGCAGGGCGCCCTCGCGGCCCGCTTGCAGCTGGCCGCGGTGCCCACTGCGCTCGTCCTCGGCCGCGACGGACGGATCGTCCACGTCGCGAGCGGCCCCGCGCCCGAGGCCTCGCGCGCCCTGGGCGACGCAGTCCGCGCTGCGCTGGGCCCCTGAGGCCCGAAGGCCACACTTCAAGCCGCGCATTCAAACTCATGACTTGAACCGCGGACCGAGGGCGCGGCATCCTCGGATGTCACGCGATGCCCGAAGCGCTGCTGGAGCTGCTCGAAGTCCACACGATCCGCGCGGCCGCCGTCCTCCTCGGCTCCTTCCTCGCCGCCTTCCTGATCGAGCTGTTCTTCCGCGGCGTCGTGCTGATGCTGGTGCGGAAGACCAAGACCGACCTCGACGACAAGATCGTGGCGATCTTGCGGCGCCCGATCTTCATCACAGTGCTGCTGGTCGGGATGCGGTGGTCGGCGAGCATCGTCGACAGCGCCGCGCGGTTCAAGCACATCGGCGACCCGCTGCTCGAGACCGTGGCGGTGATCGTGTGGACGCGGGCGACCATCAAGATCGCCAGGCTGGTGATGCATCACTTCAGCCAGCGCGCCGGCGAGGGCTCGCTCCTGCAGCCGCGCTCCCTGCCGCTGTTCGACATCTTCGCCAAGCTGGTGCTGTTCGGCGGCGCCACCTACTTCGCCCTGCTGGCGTGGAAGGTCGACGTCACCGGCTGGCTCGCCTCGGCGGGCATCGTCGGCATCGCCGTCGGCTTCGCCGCCAAGGACTCGCTGGCCAACCTGTTCGCCGGCATCTTCATCCTCGCCGACGCGCCGTACAAGATCGGCGACATGATCAAGTTCGACGACGGCCTGCGCGGGCGCGTCACCGACATCGGCCTGCGCTCGACCCGGATCCTCACCCGCGACAACATCGAGATCACCGTCCCCAACTCGATCATCGGCAACTCCAAGGTCGTCAACGAGAGCGCCGGCCCGGCCGAGAAAGAGCGCGTGCCGATCAAGGTCTCCGTCGCCTACGGCTCCGACATCGACCTCGTCCGCGCCGTGCTGCTCGAATGTCCCAGGGGACAGCCTCACATCTGCGAGGACCCGGCCCCGACGGTGCTGTTCACCAAGTTCGGCGCCTCGGGCCTCGAGTTCTCGCTGCTGGTATGGATCCTCCAGCCGGGCCTGTTGGAGGACGTGCTCGACAACCTCAATTGCCGCGTCTACAAGGCGCTGACGGCCGCCGGCATCGAGATCCCGTACTCGAAGCACGACGTCTACATCAAGGCCCAGCCCGAGCCGGTCGCCCTGCCCGCGGCCCCCGAGCCGCGCCCCGCTCTCGCCCTCGGCGCCCCGCGCCCGCTGCTCGCCCCGCCCGGCCCCTGAGCGCCGCCTCGCTCTTCGCGACCTCGGGGGACGCATCCACCGAGACACGCGATCGTCACGGCCCGCGCGAGGCATCGCCGGATCGTCACCGTCGTATCTTCATTCGCTCGCGACGAGGTCGAGGACGCCGCGGCGCACACCTCTTCGCCGGCGACCGGTCCGCCTGCGAGGGATTCGCCGCTCCAGCGGCGAATTACGGCCACCTCGCCGGCTGACGCGCGCCGGGCGCTCGTGTATCCTCGCGCGCACCAGCGCGCATGACACACACGACCACGGACACCTGGCAGGGCGGCCTCACCGCGGACCTCTCGAAGATCCTCTTGAGCGAGAAGCAGATCCACGAACGCGTCGCGCAGCTCGGGCACACTCTGGCGAGCGAGTACGCCGACAAGGACCCCCTGATGGTCGGGATCCTGAGCGGCAGCCTCCTGTTCATGGCCGACCTCGTGCGGCACATGAACATCCCGCTGTCGATCGACTTCATGGCCGTCTCGTCGTACGGCGACCGCACCACCTCGTCGGGTGAGGTGCGAATTTTGAAGGACCTCGGCAGCGCCGCCACGGGCCGGCACATCGTCCTGGTCGAGGACATCGTCGACAGCGGCCTGACCCTCGATTATCTGTGCGACATCCTGCGCACGCGTCACCCGGCCTCGCTCGAGATCTGCGCCCTGCTCGACAAGCACGAGGCGCGCAAGCGGCCGCTGCAGGTGCGCCACGTCGGCTTCCCGTGCCCCAACGAGTTCGTGGTCGGCTACGGCCTCGACTACCGCGGCCACTACCGCAACCTCCCGTACATCGGCGTGCTCAAGCCGGCGATCTACACCACCTGACCCTCACTACATGACCCGAGAGACAGCATGACCACTGCGCCGACCCTGACGCTCGCGCAGATCCAGCAGCTGCCGAAGGCCGACCTGCACGTCCACCTCGACGGCTCGATGCGGCTCGGCACGATCCTCGAGCTCGCGCGCGAGCGCGGCGTCACGCTGCCGGCGGACACGCCGGAGGGGCTCGGCGCCGCCATGAACCTCGGCCAGAACGCCGGCAGCCTGGTGGCCTACCTCAAGGCGTTCGACGTCACCCTGCAGGTGCTGCAGGACGAGGAGGCCCTCTACCGCGCCGCCTTCGAGCTGGCCGCCGACGCCGCCGCCGAGAACGTGCGCTACATGGAGGTCCGCTACTCGCCGATGCTGCACACCCGGCGCAAGCTCGGCCTCACCCGCGTGGTCGAGACCGTCCTGCGCGGCCTGCACGACGCCCAGCAGGCCCACAACATCGAGAGCAACTTGATCTTGTGCGGGATCCGCAACATCTCGCCCGAGTCGTCGCTGCGGATGGCCGAGCTCGTGGTCGCCTACAAGAACCGCGGCGTGGTCGGCTTCGACCTCGCCGGCGCCGAGTACGACTACCCGCCCAAGGACCACCACGAGGCCTTCAACCTCGTGCGCCAGAACAACATCAACGTCACGATCCACGCCGGCGAGGCCTACGGCCCGGCCTCGATCGCGCAGGCGCTGCACGTGTGCGGCGCCCACCGGATCGGCCACGGCTGCCGCCTGCGCGAGGACGGCGACCTGCTCCGCTACGTGGTCGACCACCGGATCCCGCTCGAGTGCTGCCCGTCGTCCAACGTGCAGACGGGCGCCGTCAGCAGCATCGCCGAGCACCCCCTGCGGCTCTACTTCGACCTCGGCGCGCGGATCACCGTCAACACCGACAACCGCCTGATCACGAACACCACGGTGTCGCGCGAGCTCCACCTGCTCCACACCGAGCTCGACTTCGACTTCGCCGCCCTGCGCCAGGTCATCCTCAACGGCTTCAAGAGCGCCTTCTTGCCGTACCACGAGAAGCGCCGCTTCATGCGCGCCACCGCGACCGAGCTCGACGAGTTCGCGGCCGCCAACTTCGGCAGCGCGAGCTGAGCTGCGTCGACATGTCCCCGGGGACATGTCGGCGCACGGCCCCTGGCAGGCCGCGCCCGGGCGTGGAATGATGCGCGCATGAGCGAGGCGGAGCTCGTGGACGCGGCCAACCGGCGGCTCGAGGCGCTGTTCCCCGGGCTCACCGCCTTCGTCGCCCAGCGCCGCGTGGAGGCAGCGGCCCGCGTCGCCGCGTTCTGGGCCAACGTCCGACCCGAGCGCCGGCGGCTGCGAGCCGCCCCCGAGCGGCCCGTGGTGTTCGACCTCGATCCGCTGGTCGAGTACGCGGGTGAGATCGGCGCGCTGGTGGAGTGGCGCTTCGTCCACGACTCGCTCGACTTCGCCGACGTCGCGCCGAGCCTGCGCGCGCTGACGGGCCGCGAGTTGCTCGTCGTGCCGCACTGCGAGGATTGCCTGCGCACCACCGTCGACGCGGTCCTCGCCGCCGCCGACCTCCGGGTGGCGGGCGCCGACGTCCTGTTCATCGGCATGTCCGCGCCGGAGGTGGTCGTGGTGCAACACGACGGCTGGCTCGGCGTCCTGCGCGGCTCCGGCTGATCCTCCGGCGCTCTCGCCCCGCGCTCCGCCCGCGCTCCGATCTCGGCGGCGGCCGCCGGGCCGGCGCGTCCCCTCCCGTGGCGTGGCTCTGGCCAGTCGACGCCGATGCAGGCATCCTCGGAGGATGGCTACGCAGCGCTTATGGATTGGCTTGGGGACCCTCTTGTTCGGCTGCCAGGACCCGATCGGCATGGACGACACAGGGACCGGCGAGACGGACGCGACCACCACGACGAGCACGGCCGGCCCCGGCTCGGAGTCGGCCTCGCAGACCAGCGCGCCCGCGTCGGAGACCGACGCGCCGACCAGCAGCGAGCCACCGACCACCGAACCACCGACCACGGAGCCGCCGGGCACCACGATCGAGCCCTCGACCACGAGCACCGGCACCGGCGAGGACACCAGCAGCAGCACCGGCAGGCCGGGCGGTTGCGACGAGACGATCGTCTTCGAGGGCCCGCTCGAGATCTTCGACGACACCGATCCGGCCAGCCTGGAATGCATCGTCGAGGTCACCGGCGACCTGCTGGTCCAGAACAACGTGTCGCTGGTCTCCTTCGGGTCGCTGGCGAATCTGCAGCGGGTCGGCGGCAAGGTGCGAATCGAGAACAACTCGAAGCTCGCGTCCCTCGACGGCCTCGCGGGCCTGCAGGTCGTCGAGGGCAAAAACACCACCGCGAACATCTACATCTTCAACAACCCCGCGCTCACCGACATCAGCGCCCTGCAGGCGCTGCAGCACGTCAACCTGGTGAGCATCGCCGATTGCGACGCGCTCACCGACCTCACCGGCCTCACCGGGATCGTCGAGCCCGGCTGGAGCCTCCACCTCTCCCACAACGCCGGCCTGAGCTCGCTCGCCAGCCTCGCCGGCATCACCGGCTTCAGCGGCAGCCTGTCCATCGGCTACAGCCCGGAGCTCGCCGACCTCGCCCCGCTCGCCGACATGCTCGCGCCGAGCATGGGAGAGCTCTCCATCAGCGGCCTGCCGCTGCTCTCCGATCTACAGGGCCTCGAATCGGTCGAGGCGCTCGGCTCGCTCGAGATCCGCGACAACGCCGGCCTCGTCGACCTCTCGGGCCTGGACGGCGTGAAGTCCGTGAGCGACCAGGCGTGGCTGGTCGACAACGCCAAACTCGCCAGCCTCGACGGGCTCCAGGCGCTCACGCAGGTCGGCAACCTGTGGATCGAGAACCACCCACAGCTGTCGTCCCTCGACGGGCTCCAGGCGCTCACGCAGGCCACCCACCTGAGGCTCGAGAACAACCCGAAGCTGGCGAGCCTCGCGGCGCTCGCGAGCCTGACGAGCGTCAGCTGGCACCTGGAGATCGGCTCCTGCGACGCGCAGGGCAACGACGCCCTGATCGACCTCCACGGCCTCGAGAACCTCGGCACGCTCGGCGCCCTGAGCCTCTATCAAAACGACGCCCTGCAGTCGATCACGGCGCTCCCGAAGGGCATCGGCCTCGAGTTCCTGACTGCGTTCAACAACCCCATGCTGCCGACTCCCATGCTCGAGGACTACGTGACGGAGACCATGTCCGACCCGGCCTGGTCCCTGTGCAACAACGGCGGCGCGCCGGGGACCTGCTTCTGCGTCATCCCCCCGTGACCGCGCCGCCTCGTCGAGGCCGCCTCGCCCATGCGAGCGGCATCGTGGCGCGAATCACTGCACCTGCACGTACACGAAGTCGTGCCCGGGGTGGTCGGCGTCGCTGCCGGCCGCCTGATGGCAGGTGACGCAGATGCTCATCGCCGGGCCGGCGTCGCCGAGGCCGTCGGCCACGATCCCGTCTTTGTCGTGCGGCGCCGGGTGATCGGCCGGCACCTCCTCGTACCAGTACCAGCTGTCGCCGCCGGTCCCTGGTTTCACGTGGCGGTAGACCGCGTAGCCGAAGATGGTCGCCCCGTCGGCGTCGTACAGCTCCTTCACCGCCGCCGCGCCGACCGGGTACTCGCCGTCGCCGTGGCCCGCCAGCGCGTCGTTGCTGCAGATCCGCTGCTTCCCGTGCGGCGACACGCCGATCGTCGCGTCGTGGGCGCTCGCCTCGCAGGTCCATTGCTTGTAGTGGCCCGCGGCCAGCCATTCGCGCATCGCCACCTTGCCGCTGGTCGGCGGCACCTGGCTCGCGTCTTCCGGGGTGTCGGTCGTGCTGCTGCCATCGTCGCCGCAGCCCGCGAGCAGCGCGAGCGCGACGAGACATGTCCAGATCTTCATGGAGTCCTCGCTGTCGTGATTGTCCGCGCGACCTCCTGGTCGCAGCGCGCCAACGCGGCCCCGGGGCGAGTGTTACGCGTATTCGACGTCGCCTCGCCGACGACGTCCTCGCCGACGTCGCCGGCGCCCGCGTCGCGCTTGTCAACCTCGCGCGACCTTGCTACCCACGTGCCCGGCTCGCCTTGGTCAGCAAGATCGCCCGCACGCAGTACTCGCCCGCGCTGTTCGACCTCGCCCAGGACATCGTCGGCGGCCTCCCGCTGCGCCTGCTGGGGCGCTGGCTGGAGAGCGACCAGACCGAGGCCGACGCCCTGCGCCTGCTCGCGGCCTGCCGCGTCACCGGTTTCAACGTCGTCTCCGACTCGGCCGGGCTCACGCGCCTGACCGCGGAGCGAGGGCTGATGGAGATCCTCGCGATCATCGATCAGCCGAAGTCGATCGTCCACGACTTCGGCCTGGCGATCGGCGGCGAGAGCGTGGGGATCTGGGCCGCCGACAACACGCAGATGTTCTACCCCGCCGCGGTCGCGGCCGAGCGCCTGCTCGCCGCGCTGCTCGCGGTGCAGGACGAGGTCGGCCGCCGCTGCGCGATCAAGATCGGCCTCGCCGCCCACTTCGGCGACTTCTACAGCGCCAGCGGCGGCCTCTACGGCGACGCCTCCGACGCGGTCGAGGAGCTCGGCGAGAACCACGTGGCCGGCGACGAGATCGTCGTCAGCCAGGCCGTGGTCGACCGCCTGCCGCCCGCGCACGGCTTCGACCTCGCGGCGATCGGCGAGCAGGCCGAGCTCGGCGCGCTGTGGCGAGTGGTCGACGGGCCGCGCCTGTCCCTCGGGACAGCCAAGTCGAAGCGCTACCCGATCCCCTACTCCGACGCCTTCTACGCCGACCTCGCGCGCTTCGAGGGCCGCCTGGGCGACCGCGAGCTGGCGCGCGAGATGACCGACAAGTACACCCGGCACAAGGTGGTCGTCCTGATCGAGCGTCACGGTCATGACGCCGACAGCCGGGCGATCGCGCTGTTCGACAACCTCTCGCTGTCGGCGATGCTGAAGGACGCCGGCCTGCGGCACCTGGGCGACGCGCACGGGGACGAGGTCAAGGTCAGCGGGCCGATCGGCATCTACACCTTCGACGAGCCGGCGCGGGCGCTCGAGTTCGCCCGGGCGTTCCGCCGCGAGCTCGCGGCCGGCGGCATCGAGTGCCGGATCGGCGTCGACCTCGGGCCTGTGCTGGTGTTCGACCTCGCCGGCGGCGGCAAGGACATCGCCGGCATGCCGGTCAACATCGCCTCGAAGATGGCCCAGGACTGCGGCGAGTGGGGCAAGCTCTACCTCAGCGATCGCGTGCGGGCCTGCGTCGACGCGGCCGACTTCCGCGAGCGGCGGTTCTCCGTCTCCGGCGTCGAGCTGCGCGCCTTCGAGGGCTGACGTGGCGCCGGCGATTGCACGCGACGGCCGCGTGCTATCCTCGATCTTTGCGTGCGGCCTGCGAGTCTCGTCGCGTCTCTCTTGCTCGTGAGCGGGTGCCGGCCCGCGCCGCCCGAGCCTGCGCCGACGGCCGTGTCCGAGCCCGCGACCTGTGACGCGCGCTCGCTCGTCGACGGCCCCACCGCCCGCGACGCCAACCTCGCCAGCCCGTTCGTCTGCGACCCGCGGCCCGGGGCTGCCGGGTGGGTGCACGGGCGCACCACCTTCATGGCGGCGCCGAGCCTGCCGCGGCGCGAGCCGGCGCCGCTCGACGTCCAGCGGCCGCGCTTCGCCCTCGTGTTCGACGGTCGTGACGGCCCGCGCCTCGATCACGCCCTGGCCGGCCTGCGCGCCGAGGCCGACTACCGCCTGCTCGTCGCCGGCGTCGCCGCGCCGCCGGGCACCGCCCATCACGCCCCGCCGAGCCTCGCCGGCGTCACCACCCTCATCGCCACGCTGCGCCGCGAGCTCGAGCCCGGCGTGATGCTGGTGATCCTCGCCGCCGAGGTCGCCGAGGCGCCGGACGATCCGTGGGGCTGCATCCCGCTGCAGGACGCCTGCTTGCCGCTGGCCCGCCTGCGCGACGAGCTCGCCGAGCTCCGCACCGGCGCCCGCGTCGTCGTGCTCGCGCAGGCACGCCCGCGGCTGGCCTTCGCCGCCCTGACCGACGCCGCCACCGTCGTCATGACCTTCCCTTCAGGACAGGTCGGCGAGAAGGCCGAGCGCGCCTTCTGGTCGCGCATCGCCGACCGCGACGGCGACGGCGTGCTCTCGGTGCGCGAGCGGGCCGAGCACGCGCGTCGGCAGGACCCTGCCGCGCGCTTCGTCGATCCGCTCGGCACCCTCTCGTTCGCGCGCCGCCAGGCCCGCGCCCGCGGGGCCGAGCCGCTCGCGGTCCACGGCCGCCCCGAGCTCGACGCCGCGGTCGCCGCCCTGTCGCCCGGGCAGATCGCCGTCGTCAACCTCTCGACCACCTGGTGCGCCGCCTGCGAGCCGTATCGCCCCGAGTTCGCGGCCCTCGCCCGGCGCACCGGCGGCCCGCTGCGCTTCATCCACGCCGAGACCGACGAGCAATGGTCCGGCTTCGGCGCGCTCGCCTATCCCGCAGTCGCCTTCATCGCCGCCGACGGGCGCCTCCTCGGCGTCTCGCACGACCTCCACGACCCGCTCGCCGCGCTGGCCCTCGCTCAATTCGAGGCCCTCGACGATCGCCTCGCGCATCACCGGGCCGAGCTGCAGAGCCGCGACGCCAGGGTCCGGGGCCGGGCCGCGCGGGCGATCCTCGCGCTCGGGGCCCCGGGCGCGGCCCTGATCGACGACCTCGCGCGCGACCTCCACGACGAGGTCGTCGCCGCGATCATCCTCGACATCCTGCAGGCGCTCGCCAGCTACGGCGAAAAGGCGCGGCCCGCCGCGCCCGAGCTGCTGGCGCTGTTCAATCACGACGACGACAGCGTGCGCGCGGGGGCTGTACGCGCGCTGATCCGGGTCGGCGCCGAGCCGGCGCCGATCGCCTGTCCGGTGCTCGCGCTCGTCGCCGATCGCAGCCCCGGCGTGCGTGCGGCGGCGATCGATCTGCTCGCAGCGGACCCGGCGGGCTTGCCAGCCCTGTTGCCGGCCCTGACCGTCGTCATGGAGGATGGCGACCCCGCCGTGCGCCGGGCCGCCCTCGCCGCGTTTCGCCGCCTGGCCTGGGGAGACGCGGCCGCCGGGGCCTTGCCGACGCTGCTGCGCCTCGTCACCCCGGGCGAGCCCGACGATCAGCGCGCGGAGGCGATGGCGGCGCTGGTCGATCTCGGCCCCGCGGCGAGCCCTGCGATCCCCGACCTCGCGCGACTCTTGACCGATGCCGATCCCGCGATTCGTCGCCAGGCCGCCCGCGCGCTCGGCAACTGCGGCGCTGCCGCTCAATGCGCAGTGCCATCATTGGCCGCCATGAGCGCCGACCCCGATCCGCACACCCGCCGCAAGGCCGGCGAGGCGATTGCGCAGATCGAGGCGTTCGGGCGAGCGTCCCGATAGTGGGCAGCGCGTCGTCCGGAATGTGCACAGCCCGCTCTGCGCCACCGCCAAAGATCGCGCAGAACGGCCCTATTCTCCGGATTTGGGCCGATCCAGCGCCGACGTCCGATCGCGGTCCGATGGGCAGAAATAGGTCCGATCGAATCATCAAAGTGCGTGCTATTGAATCATGCATGCACATGACAACTCGTATCCACCTCTGCTTCATCGCCTCGACGCTGCTGGCTTGCACCTTCGAGGCCAAGCTCTACGAAGGGGACAGCCCGACCACGGACACCGGCGTAGAGGCCTCCGAATCGGGGCATAGCACCGCGGACTCGTGGGCGGGCACCACGCTCGAGACCAGCGGGCCGGGTCCGGCGACCACCACCACCCATCCGCCCGGCTGGACCTCCGACACCGAGGGCCCGCCCGAAACCTCCACCACCGGCATCTCCGGGACCGCCACCGAGGGTGAAGGCGCCAGCATCTCGGGGACCGCCACCGAGGCCACCAGCACCACCGGCTGCGCGGATGGCTGCACCACGGGGGAGTTCCCCGAGACCTCGACCTCGACCACGTTTTACACCACGGGGTCGGAGGAGCCGGTGCCGTGCGACGGCGAGGCCGAGCCGCTCGACGTAGAGGTGCTGGCGTACCTCGAGTCGCAGATCCCCGTGGATCCCGAGGGCGGCACCACCGGCGATGACGACGACCCGAACCGGCTGTACGTCCGCTTCTCGAGCGAGACCTTCACCTGCGCCGACCCGCACGATCCCATCTCGTGTGGCCAATGGGAGCTGTCGCTGCGGATCCCCGCCGCCTTCCAGGCCCCCGGCCTCTACTCGCTCTCGTGGCCCGGCGTGCACGGCTTCGGCCTGGAGAACGGCGCCGACCACGGCTGGGGCGAATGCGACGGCGGCGGCAGCGTGGCCACGGGCACGCTCGAGGTCATCGCCCTCGACGCCGACAAGGTCGTCGGTCGCCTGTGCCATGTGAAGTGGAGCGGCCTCGACAATTCCTTCGAGCTCGACGGCAAGTTCATCGCCCCGCGCTGCCCGTAGCGACCGCGAGCGCGGCGGGGCCCGCCGCGCTCATCTCTCGGTCGCGAGCTTCAGGCCGCCGCGGCCTGTTGGGCGCGGCCGAGCAGCGCGTCGGCGGCCGGGCCGATCACCCCGACCAGCGCGTCGCGGCACAGCGCCACCTGCTCGTCGGGCAACAGCCGCCCGTGCGCGCGCAGCTGCTCCGGGTCGGCGTCCGCGGCCCACGCGCGGGCGCCGAGCGGCTCGCGCAGGGCCGCGGCGAACGCCTCGCGCACGGCCTCGTGCACGGCGGGCGAGCGGCCCAGGGCCCACTGCACGAACCGCCAGGCCAGCTGCGCGTGGCGGCCCTCGTCGACGGCGATCTGCTTGAGCACGCCGCGGACCGCGTAGTCGGCGGTCTGGAACGCGGCGACCTGGGCCACCAGCGCGGCCAGCGTCTCGCCGACGCAGCCCTCGCGCACCGCCGCGGCGGCCAGCGCCGGCAGGTCGGTGTCGCCTAGCGCTGAGGACATGTCCAATCGACCAGGTCCCATCGGGCAGCCCGCGTACGCGCCCGCGAGCGTGTAGCAGGCGCGCGCGTGGGCGATCTCGTCGGCCATGGCTCGCTGCGCGCCGTCGACCAGCGAGGCCGGCGCGCCGACGGCCAGCAGCTGCAGGGCGAAGCGGGCGAACGAGGCCACCGACGCGTGCTCGTCGGCCGCGGAGGCGCCCCACAGGTCGGCCAGCGCCGCGCGGGTCGGATCGTCCAGGCCCGCGAGCGACGGCAGGGTCTGGCCTTGCCAGTCGCTGCGGCGCAGGGTCGGCGCGACTCGCCCCGCGCCCTCGACCACGAACGGCCGGCCCTCGCACACCATGCCGTCGCCGTGGGCGATGAAGTAGCAGCACTGCTCCGGCGCTGCCGGCATCGGGTCCGGGCCGCACTGCACGATCAGGTCGGTGTAGCTGCAGAACGGGTCGCCCGTGGCCGCCGCGTTGGCCCAGCTCTGGCTGCACGCCGCGTCGCAGGCGGCGCAGTCGTCCAGGCCGTCGGGCACCGGGAAGCACACGTACTTCTGCATCATCCCCGGCGGCGGCGGCTCGCACGTGAACTCGCTGGTGTCGCCGGTGGTCCCCGGCTCACCCGTGGTCGTCGTCGTGCTCGTGCTCGTGGTCGTGGTGCCGCTGGCCTCGCCGGTCGTGTCACCGGTGCTCGTGCTCTCTTCGCCGGTGATCGAGCTCGCGGTCGTCGTGCTCGTGCCCGGCGCGGCGGTCGTGGCGTCGCCCGTGGTCGTCGTCGTGCTCGTCGCGCCCTCCGTGGTGCTCGTCACCTCGCCGGAGTCGTCGGTCGCGCCGGTGGTGAGCCCCGACGTCTCCGCGCCGGTCGACGACGTCGAGGCGGGCTCGCTCGCCATGGTGGTCTCGCCGCTCGTGCCGCCGCACGCCGCGATGAGACCCAGGCTCGCCATCAGCTCGACGTAGAAGCCGCGGGTAACGTCCAGATAGGTGCGCATGCGGGAAACCTAGCCAAGCCCTGCCGGTCACGCCACCGGGCTCATGCGATACACGGCACGACACGGATGTCGTGACCGACCGCCGTCGCTCGCACCTCTGGTCAATCACACCAGACGCCGACGCGCTGGACCGCCGCCAATGGCGGTTATCCACAGTCCGCGCAATTACGCCCACCTGTCCGTTCGGACATACGACCGCTCACCGTCGTGCTTCCGCATGGATAAAAGGGACGTGTCTCAACCGACCTCGTCGGCAGCCACCGGGCCTTCGCCTGCGATCGTGGGCGCCGCAGCGGCGGCGAGCGACGCCTCGCGCGTCGGCATCTCCGGCGGCGCCGTGGCGAGCGACTCCTCGTCGGCCGTCAGCGACGCCGCCGCGATCGTGCTGTCCGTCGCACCGTCCGGCGTCGCCGTCGCCGACGCCTCGCCCTCGCGCACCACCGGGTCCGCCGCCTCGATCGGCGCGGCGCCGAACACCTCGATCGCCGGCGCCGCGAACTCGAGCCGCCGGCGCATCACCTCGATCGCCTCGGGGTTCTGGTCGACGAGCACGACGTCGCGACCATGGCGCAGCGCCGCCTCGCCGAAGCTGCCGCTGCCGGCGAAGAAGTCGAGCAGCAGGTCGCCGGGGCGCGAGTGCACGACCACGATCCGCTCGAGGATCTTGAGCGGCTTCTGCGTCGGGTAGCCGGTCTTCTCGCGCCCCTGCGGGCTGACGATCGTCTGCCACCACACGTCGGTCGGGGTCTTGCCGCGGGCGGCCTTCTCCGGGCCGACGAGGCCCGGGGCCATGTAGGGGATCCGATCGATCGCCTCGTACTCGAAGGTGTAGCGCGCGGGGTCGCGGGCGTACCACAGGATGTTGTCGTGCTTGGCCGACCAGCGGGACTTCGAGCGGCCGCCGTAGTCGTACGACCACACGATCTCGTTCATGAAGCACTCGCGGCCGAAGATCTGGTCGCAGGCGATCTTCGCGTAGTGCACCTCGCGGTAGTCGAGGTGGAGGAAGAAGCTGCCGTCGGCCGTCAGCAACCGGTGGGCCTGCTCGAGGCGCGGCCACAGGAACTCGAGGTAGTCGTCGAACACGTCGGCGTAGCGGCGCTCGCCGAGCTTGATCGTGCGGTAGCGCTGGCCCTTGAAGCCGGTGCGGTCGCCGTCCGCGTCACGCACGGTCCGCAGCTGCGCGCGGCGCTGGGTCTGCCCGGTGTTGAACGGCGGGTCGATGTAGATCAGCGAGAACCCGCCGGCCGGCAGGCCGGGCAGCACGTCCATGTTGTCTGCGAGCACGATCCGCGCCCGCGCTCGCGGCGGCGCCGCATCCTCGCTCACGGACGGAAGTCCCCCTTGCCCTCGCGCAACACCTCGATGTCGTCGCCGATCATCCGCAGCACCGTCGACGGGTCGGGCCACTGCGGGCCGACGTCGATCGTCACCGCGACCTCGCGGGTGTAGCGGTTCTCGAGCTCCTCGGCGTCCTCGAGCTCGGGGGTCGTCTCCTCGCCCGGCGTCACCGAGCCGTTGAGCAGCGGCTCGCCGAGCTCGCCGATCAGCATGCGGCAGACCAGGTGGTCGGGCACGCGCAGGCCGACCTCGTGGTGGCGGTTGTGCATGCTCTTCGGCACCTCGGAGGTCGCCGCCAGCACCAGGGTGTACGGCCCCGGCAGCAGGCGGCGGACCAGGCGGAAGTGCGAGTTGCCGAGCACGCCGAAGCGGCCGACGTCGGTCAGCCCCGAGACGATCATCGTCAGCGGCTTGTGCGAGCGCTCGTCGAGCCCCTTGAGCCGGCGGATCGCCGCGATGCCCTTCACGCTCGACATGGCGCAGCCGAACGCGTACCCCGTGTCGGTCGGGTAGACGATCACCTGCCCCTTCTTCAAGGCCTCGACCGCGGGCTGCAGCTTGCGCGGGTTCGGGCGCTCGGCGTCGACGTGTACCCGCATGGCTCGTGCAGCTCCGTGGAGTGGTCGAGTGACGACGTTCAGCGCTTGAACAGCGTGGTGCCGCTCGAGCGGAGGTCGGCGCAGGCCTGCTTGACGCGGGCCTGCATGCCCTTCTCGGCCGCCTTGAGGTACGAGCGCGGGTCGTAGTGCTTCTTGTTGCCGACCTCGCCGTCGATCTTGAGCACGCCGTCGTAGTTCTTGAACATGTGGTCGGCGATGGGCCGGGTATAGGCGTACTGGGTGTCGGTGTCGATGTTCATCTTGACGACGCCGTACTCGAGGGTCTCGTGGATCTCGCTCAACTCGCTGCCGGAGCCGCCGTGGAACACGAGGTCGAAGCGCGCGGCCTCGCCGAATTCGCGCGCGACCGCCTCCTGACCGTCGCGAAGGATAGTCGGCTTGAGCTTGACGTTGCCCGGCTTGTACACGCCGTGCACGTTGCCGAACGTGGCGGCGAACATGTAGCGCCCGCCCTTGACCTCGCGCAGCGCCCGCGCCACCGCGACCATGTCTTCGGGGGTGGTGTAGAGCTTCGCCGCCGGGGCGTTTTCGTTGTTGACCCCGTCCTCCTCGCCGCCGACCACACCGGCCTCGACCTCGAGGATGATCTCGAGCTCGGCGCACTCCTGGAGCAGCTCACGGGCGATCTTCATGTTCTCGGCGAGCGGCAGCTCGGAGCCGTCGAACATGTGCGACGAGAACAGGTTGGGCAGCCCGGCCACGCGCCGGCGGCGGGTCTCGGCCAGCAGCGGGCGCATGAACTTGTCGAGCTTGTCGGCCGGGCAATGGTCGGTGTGGATCGCCACGTAGTGCGGGTGACGCTCGGCGACCCGGTGGATGAACTCTGCCAGCGCGATGGCCCCGAAGGCCATGTCCTTCACGCCCTGTCCCGAAGCGAACTCGCCGCCGCCGGTGCTGACCTGCAGGATGCCGTCGCTCTTGGCCTCGCTGAACGCCGCCAGCGCGGCGTTCACCGTGCTCGAGGAGGTGATGTTGATGGCCGGGTAGGCGAACTTGTTCGCCTTGGCGTTCGCGAGCATGCGGCAGTAGGTGGCGTAGTCGGCGACGGGCATGGTTCCTCCTGGCTTGGCGCGGCCAAGGGGTAACACACCTCTCGCGCGGCGGCACCGCCAAAACCGCCGCTGCCGCTCGCCCGCGCCCGTGAGCGGCCCTTCACACCGCCTGCGCGGGGGTCCGGCCGGAACGTCGGGCACGCCACGCCCGCCACGCCGGCAGCGCCACGGCGACCGCGTAGAGCGCGAGGATGATCGACACCGGGTCGTACGGCGTGCGCAGGCGCGGGTCGCCGAAGAAGATCGCGGCGATGATCATGGCCCCCACCAGGCAGACCGCCAGCACGGCCATCGCCGGGTCGCGCCGGACCCCGCGCAGCGCCAGGCCGATCCCCACCAGCGACGGCAGCAGCACCACGGTGTTGAAGAAGTAGCGGTAGATCTCCGAGACCACCAGAGTGCGCGCGTGGCCCTTGCTGGTCTCGGGCCACTGCCCGGCGATGAACCACTGCAGCATCATGTTGACGAAGCTGTAGCGCACCTGCTCCAAGAGACCGGTGGCCGCGTAGCACTTGGCGCGGATGTCCTTGTGGACGAACGGGTCGCCGATGTAGCCGACGAAGCGGATGCTGTCGCCGCCGAGGGCCGGGCGCAGCGCCAGCGGCGACCACTCCGGGGCCCAGTTCTTGAGCGTGCGGAAGCCCGGCAGGGTCACGCGGCGGCCGTTGGTCTGGTCGTCCTTGCGCTCGGCCTTGGCCCGCTCGAACTCGGTGCGGTACGCCTGGGTGTTGATGTTGTGGCACCGCCCGGCGGTGAGGTTCATGTTGGCGTTCTCGGCGATCCCGCCCCAATAGCCGGTGTGGTAGTGGAAGCGCCACAGGCTGAAGCCGAGCGCGAGCACCAGCGGGGCGCCGACGCCGACGATGTGGTGCCACTTGATGTGCTGCAGCCGGCGCACGTTGACGAGCCAAACCAGCAGCACGAACACGTAGAACACCGCCGCCTGCGGCCGCAGCATGAACGCGATCGCCGAGGCCACCCCCGCCGGCCAGGCCCGCTTGCCCTCCTGGAAGCACACCACCAGCCAGTACAGCGACAGCAGCTGCGCGAACAGGAACGGCGTCTCCGAGAGGAAGAAGCCGGTCGTCGACAGGTTCGGGAACCACAGCAGCGCCGCGATCCCGGCCGTGCGCGCCTGCCAGCGCTCGCGCAGCACCCGGCACGCCAGCAGGTACGCCAGCGGCACCGCGGCGGCCCCGAGCAGCCCCCACAGCAGCGCCCCCGCGACCATCGGCGGCGCCGTACCGAACAGCCGCAGCGGCGCCGCCAGCAGCGTGTGCGTCCCGTACGCCTGCCACGCCAGAGTGCGCGTCGGCGCCGGAATGCCCTTGTCCGCCAGCGCCACCGCCCGCTCCATGTACAGCCGCATGTCGCTGTACAGATAGTTCCCCGGCGGATGCACCCACAGCACCCAGACCAGGCGCGACAGCAGCGCCAGGCCGATCAAGATCCACAACAGACGCCGTTCCGCGGGTTGGCCCACGCGCGCGAGGGTACTGGCCCACGCGGCCGACGGGAAGGGGCCCGGTTATGCGCGAAGACGGCGAGAGTTATCTCATGACACCGGGATCGCGGTGCCTCCTGCCGCCATTTCGCCGATCCATCGACTCACGACTATGAACATAGCATGGTCGCGTCATTCGCCGAATCACATCACCGCGGCGCCTCGACGATTCGCGGCACCGGCCGATCGTGATGCATCGACTTCCCCTTCGTCGGTCGACGCGCGAGTATCATCATTGCGCCCGCGCCTCGACGGCCCCCGGTCACCGTCCGCGGCGATCGGTCCGCGCACCGGCCTCGCGTGAGCCGACCCGACGGCGACCGATCGCGCCGCCGCGAGATCCGCGGTAAGCTCCCCGCATGTCCGTCCTCGTCCCGCCGCAGCCGGCCGCGGTCTACGTCCAGCGCCGTTCGCGACTCTCTCGCGCCCTCGCCGGCGAGCCCGCGATCTTCTTCGCCGGCGACCTCGTGCCGCGCAACTACGCGGCCAACATCTACCCGTACCGCGCGCACAGCCACTTCCTCTACTTCACCGGCGTGCACTGGCCGGGGGCGGTGTTGCTGGGCAGCGGCGACGGGTGGGAGATCTTCGCCGCGCCGCCGGCGCCGGACGATCCTTTGTGGATCGGTCCGAGCGCGACCTGGGACGAGCTGCAGGCGGCCACCGGGGTGCGGAAGATCCGCCCGCTGTCCGAGCTGCGGACCGCGCTCGACTCCTTGCGCGGCGTCGCCACGCTGCCGGCGATCCACCCGCGCACGCGGGCGCGGCAGGCCTCTCTGCTGGGGCGGCCGTGGGGCGCGCACGACGAGTCCGAGGCGGGGGCCGTCGGGCTCACGGGCAAGGACGCCGAGCTCGCCGACGCGGTGATCTCGTTGCGCCTGCAACAGGATGCGCCGGCGCTCGAGCTGCTGCGCCAGTCCGCGGAGGCCGCCCGGGCCGGTCACCTCGCCGGCATGGCGGCCACGCGGCCCGGCCGGCGCGAGTCCGACGTGCGGGCGGCGATCGAGGCCGAGTTCGCCGCGCGCGGCATGAGCCCGGCCTACGGCAGCATCGTCACGGTGCACGGCGAGGTGCTGCACAACGAGCACAGTCATCACCCGCTGCGGGCCGGCGACCTCCTGCTGGCCGACTGCGGCGCCGACTGCCACGGCTGGGCCAGCGACGTCACGCGCACCTGGCCGGTCTCGGGCGCGTGGAGTCCGACCCAGCGGGCGCTCTACGACCTGGTGCTGCAGGCCAACCAGGACGCGACGGCGATGGTGCGTCCGGGGGCCCGGTACCGCGACATCCACCTCCGAGCCAGCCTCACTCTGGCCCGCGGCCTGGTCGACCTGGGGATCTTCCGCGGCGATCCGGAGGGCCTGGTCGAGCGGGGTGCGCACGCCCTGTTCTTCCCGCACGGCGTCGGGCATCTCCTCGGGCTCGACGTCCACGACATGGAAGATCTCGGCGACCGCGCCGGCTACGCCCCGGGTCGGTCCCGGAGCAGCCAGTTCGGCACCTGCTACCTCCGCCTCGACCGCGACCTCGCGCCGGGCATGCTCGTCACCATCGAGCCCGGGCTCTACCTGGTCCCGGCGATCCTCGGCGACAGGGCCCTCTGCGGCCCGTTCGAGGCCGACCTGGACCGCGAGCGCCTGGCCGCCTACGCCGACGTCCGCGGGATCCGGATCGAGGACGACGTCCTGTGCACCGACGGCGCCCCGGACGTCCTCACGGCCGCCATCCCCCGCGACGCCGACGCGGTCGCGGCCCTGGTCGGCGCCCCGCGGGACGCGAACTGAACCGCCGCCTGGGCCCCTGTTCGGCCGTACAGGCCCGAATCAGCCCGCCGCGCGCGCCCGCCCGCTTCCGCTCCCGGCCGGTCCGCCCCCCTGCGGCCGCGTCCGGCCGGCGGATGCGCGGTTTGTTTGCCCTGGCGCGTAGTCAGCGCTAACTCCTCGTGTTACTTTGCCCCGGCGCCCCTCGCAGGCGCCCCTAGGAGTCGACGATGCACCTCCGCCCCCTCGTCCTTACCACCGCCTTCGTCACCAGCGCCCTCGTCGGTTGTTCGCGCGACGAGTTCGCCCCGTGGGGCTTCGCCGAGGACGTCACGCTCGAGTGTGCCAACCCGGCGCGCGGGCAGGTCGGCGTGCCCTACTCGTACACGCCCACGGTGGACGGCGTGGCGCCCTTCAAGTTCTCGGTCGACCCGACCACCCCGCTGCCCGACGGCCTCTCGATCGACGAGAACACCGGCACGATCTCCGGCACCCCCACGGCCGAGGGCATGTATCCGCTCAAGGTCGTCGTCGTCGACGGGCGCGACGCGGAGCGGACCATCACCTGCGGCGACATCATCATCGACCCGGGCGCCGGCATCGTCTGCCGCGACGAGACCATGCCTCCCGGCGACATCCCCGACGGCTTCGTCGGCCTGGTCTACAACTACCAGCCGACCGCGCTCGGAGGCCGCCCGCCGTACACCGGCTGGACCGACAACGGCACCCTGCCCGCGGGCCTCACCATCGATCCTGCCACCGGCCTCATCTCGGGCACGCCGGAGGCCGCCGGCGTCTCCAACGTCACGCTGACGGTCACCGACAACGACGGTCAGGTGCTCACGAGCGAGTGCGGCGTCCTCGAGATCCGCGACCCGATCCAGGTCGACACGGACTCGCTGCTGGCCGCCTATCCCGACGGCTGCATCACCTACGGCGAGGACCTCGCCGGCCTGATCGCCAAGGGCATCGTCATCCCGGTCAAGGACGCGACCACCGCGCCGACCTGCTCGCTGGTGCCGGGGCGCGGCAACGGCAGCCGCAACTTCGACGGCGACATGAACACGCCCGACAGCTTCCCGCCGGGCATCGCCGTCAGCAGCGACACCTGCGAGCTCTCGGGCACCATCGACCCCAAGCTCCGCTTCGGCATCTACGCGTGGATCGCCACCATCGAGCAGTCGGGCACCAAGGCCTTCCTGCCGTACTGCGCCCCGCAGGACGTCCAGGCCGGCACCGCCTACCCCGTGCTGCGCGAGGACGGCGGCACCGCCAAGACCCTGTCGCCGGGCCACCTCGTGTTCGACGTCGAGGCCGCCAACCCGCCGACCTTCACCTTCGGCACCGACGCGCCTGACCCGAAGGTCACGGTCGAGTACACCGAGAACTGCGCGGGGAGCTGCTTCTACGCCTACATCTTCTCGTACAACGCGCTGTCGGCGGCCGCCTCGGTCAGCGCCAGCCCGTCGGCGAAGTTCCCGGCGATGGGCTTCGACGGCTTCACCCACGCCATCCGCGTCACCGAGGGCGACGAGACCTTCCTGCGCAACTACGGCGAACGGGCCTTCGTCACCAACATCAGCTTCGACTACTGCATGGCGCAGAACGACCAGGACTGCGGCAACAACGAGGCCGACCCGGCCGCCAAGGCGGCGTTGATCCGGGCCAACGGCGACGGCAGCAACTACGAGTTCGGGCTGATCATCCTGCCCAAGAACTGAGCCCCACGGGGCCGACGCCATCCATCCCTTGAGCACACAAGACAGTCGCGGCGGCGGAGCTTCGGGGCTCCGCGACCGAAGGGTCGCCCGGGTGCTCGACCGCGAGATCTCTCCGGTCTGGCACGATCGTTTCGCGCGGCTCATCGTCCGCAACCTGCCCAACCTCCCCGAGGTGCTCGCGCTCGACATCCACTGCGGGACCGGGCGCGGCACGGGCGAGCTGCTGCACCGGCTGGGCGCGGGCGCGAAGATCCTGGCGATCGACCCCGACGAGGGCGCGCTCGAGCTGGCCAAGACGCGGATCCGCGCCGAGTGGAAGAACCGGGTCTACTTCAAACCCGGCCACTTCGACGACGTCACGGCGATGGCCGACGACAGCTACAACCTCGTCGTCGCCAACCTCGTGCTCGGCGAGTCGGTCGACCTCGAGCCGGCGCTGGGCGAGATGATCCGCGTGGGCAAGATCGGCGGCCGGATCCTCGCCACAGTGCCGCTGCACGGGACCTGGGAAGAGGTCGAGGACATCTTCGCGGAGATCTTGCGCGACGCCGGCATGACGGCGGCGCTGCGTCGGCTCGAGGCGCTGCGGGCGATCCGCCCCACCGGCCCGCAGCTCGGCAAGATGCTGCGCAACCTCGGCGCGGTCGAGGACGACTACGTCATCGAGCACGAGCGCTTCCAGCTGCTGTTCCCCAGCGGCCGCGAGTTCCTGTTCGCCCCGGTCATCGAGCACGGCCCGCTGCAGATGTGGAAAGCCGTGATCGGCAAGGACGGCGCCCCGCAGGAGCTGTTCTGGCGGCTCAAGGAGGCGATCGACACCTACTACTCCGGCCACGTCCTGGCGGTCACGGTGCACGCCGGGCTGATCCACGTCGAGGTCGCCAAGGGCACCGCGCGGCCCGGTCCGCGGCTGGCCGCGAGGTTCTGGCGGCACTACCCCGAGCTCGACAAGCTGTGGGGCGGCCTCGCCGTCGGCTACGCCCGCGTCTCCGACCCGATCCTCCCGTTCAGCGAGTCCGACGTCAGCGACTTCGACCTCGACATCGACGTCGACGAGTCCGACCCGCGGCGGCGCACCGGCGCCATGCGAGCGCTGCGGCAGACCGGCCGCCAGCCGGCAGTCGAGACCCCGTCGCCCGAGGACTTCGGCCTGCGCTTCCGCGAGAGCTCCGAGGTCCGCTCGCTCGACGCCGAGTCCTCCGGCCTGCGCGCGCGCATCCCGGGCTCCGAGGCCTCGGGCCTGCGCGCCCTGTCGCAGCTGCGCGACTCGGAGATCTCGACGGTCCGCCCGGCGAGCACGTTCCGCCCCGCCCCGGTGCCGGTCGACGAGGACGACTTCTCCGAGCTCAACAACCCCGACACGCGCTCGCACAGGACCGTCCGGGCGGGCAGAGCGGCCGAGCCCGCGCCGACCAGCGAGCATGACGAGGACATCTCGCGCCTCGCCGAGTCGGAGGACGACTTCTCCGCGCTCAACGACATCCCGCTGCTGCCGCGTCGGCAGCACTCCGGCGGCCTGCGCCGCTCGCCCTCCGAGTCGTCCGCCGCCCGCCCGGTCCCCGCCGAGCTCCGGGGCGACGGCGAGAGCAGCGCCCACCGGGCCCTCGCCGAGCTGGCCCTTCGGCCAGGTGATTCCGCCACCGCCGGCCGCCGCCCGAGCGGCCCGATCCCCCAGGCCCGCCGCCTCGAGCCGTCCTCCGGCCAGGCCCGCCGCCCGCTCTCCAGCCCCACCCCCGAGGCCCGCCGCGCCGAAACCGACGCCGCTGCTTCCGGCAGGCGTCCGCTCGCCGACGCCGAGTCCTCCGGCCGGCGCCCGGCCGACGCCGAGACCTCCGATCGCCGGCCAGCCGCCGACGCCGCCGTTTCCGGCAAGCGCCCGTTCGCCGACGCCGAGACCTCGGGTGCCACCGATCGGCGTGCCATCGCCGACGCCGCCGCTTCCGGCAGGCGCCCGCTCGCCGACGCCGAGACCTCCGGTGCCACCGATCGGCGCGCCATCGCCGATGCTGCCGCTTCCGGCAAGCGCCCGCTCGCCGACGCCGAGACCTCCGGCGCCCGCTCTCTGCCGGGTGCCGCCGCCTCCGGCAGCCGCGCCCTGTCCGACTCCGCCTCCGGCAAGCGCCCGCTTCCGGAGCTGCGCAAGCCGTCGGGCCCGCTCGAGTCCGCCGAGCGCACGCCTTCCGCGCCGTCGGCGGCAGCAGCCCCGGAGCTCCGCCGCTCGCCGTCCGACCCGGCCGCCGAACCGAGCTCGCCGCGCCCGGCAGCCAGGCCGGCCGCCCCGCCAGAGGCCCCCAAGCCCTCCCTGCCGTCGTTCCGCCTGCCCGAGCCCAAGGCCAGCGCCAGCACGAGCGGCAGCACGTTCCGGCCCCCGTCCTTCAAGCCGCCCGGCGAGGACAGCTTGCCGCCGGTGAAGAACGCCTTCCGCCCGCCGCCCAGCCCCGAGCCCGACGACGAGGAGGAGCCGGAGGAGATCGACGAGCTCGAGCCGGTCGACGAGCTCGAGCCCGACGACGAGCCCGCCCCGGTGGTCACGGCCCCGCGCCCTCCGCCGCCCAAGGCTCCACCGCCGCGCCCGCCGAGCCTCAGCCCGGACAAGAAGAAGTGACTCGCCCCGCGCTCGCGGCCCTCGCCGTCCTCCTGCTCGCCTGCGGCCAGCCCCAAGGGACAGGTCCGAACAAACCTGTCCCGAGTGACATGCCCGAAAAGACAGCCCCGGAGCCGGCCCCCGAGAAGGCCGCCGAGGGGCCGCCGGTGCGCAAGGACGGCACGATCTACGCCGAGACCCAGCAGATGGGCACCCGCGTCTCGATCAACGTCCACGTCGGCGAGCGATCGCCGGCCGAGGCGGGGGCCGCGATCGAGGCCGCGTTCGGCGAGATCGAGCGCGTCGAGCAGATCATGAGCGAGTGGCGCCCGAGCAGCGAGCTGTCGCAGCTCAACGAGGCCGCCGGCGGGCCGATGCGCCCGCTCAGCCTCGACCTGTTCGACATCCTGCAGCGCAGCAAGGAGATCGCCCAGGCCACGGGCGGCGCCTTCGACCCGACCTTCTACGGCGTCGGCCAGCTGTGGAAGTACGACCCCGGCAGCCGCCCGCCGACGCGCGAGGCGATCCTCGAGAAGCTGCCGCTGGTCGACTGGCGCTCGATCGAGCTCGACCCGGTCACGCGCAGCGGCCGGCTCGCCAAGCCGGGCATGAAGATCGGCCTCGGCGCGATCGCCAAGGGCTACGGAGTCGACCGCGCCTCGACCGTCCTGCGCGAGCGCGGCTTCCCCGACCACATCGTCGAGGGCGGCGGCGACACCTTCGTGTCCGGCACCAAGGGCGGCAAGACCTGGATGGTCGGCATCCAGCGCCCCGAGGGCCCGGGCTCGGTCGCCGCCATCCCCGCGCGCGACCGGGCCGTCGTCACCTCGGGCGACTACCAGCGCTTCATCGAATTCGAGGGCGTCCGTTACTCGCACATCCTCGACCCGCGCACCGGCTTCCCCGTGCCCGAGGAACGCAGCCTGCAGAGCATCACCATCCTCGCGCCCAACGCCACCGACGCCGACGCCTACGCCACCGCCGTCGCGGTCATGGGCGTCGACGCCGGCCTCGAGTTCATCCAGGCGCACCCCGGCCTCGACGCCGCGCTCATCACCCGCACCGGCGAGCTGCGCGTCACCCCCGAGCTGGCGAAGATCCTCGTCTACCCGCAAGACAAGCCGCCGGCCCCGTCGCCCCCGGCTCCGTGATCGCTCGAGAGATCGATCCGCGCGGCGATCGACGCACCGATCACGGCCTGTCGAAGGATCCCCCCGAGGTACCGGTCTCAGCTCGATCGACTCGAGCGATGGATCGCCCCGACTCGTGAGGAACACGAGGACGCGCGGCCCCCGATCGATCGCCTCGCGCTCCTCACCGGCGAACACCTGAAGGCGAGCGGCTCGAGGTCCGCCTGTCTCGCCGTCGTCGAGCCGCGCGCATCGATGTTCTCGGCCGAGCGATCCGCGTTCCCGCAGCGAGCGCCGCGAGCCGACCCGCGCGAATGAAGCGCCGGGTCGGCGAGGCCCGGCCCCGACTCTGCGATCTCGGACCGCTCGCGCGGCTTCGGGCCGGAGCCGCGCGTAATCGCACGGCGCACGCATCCTTCCCTCGACAGGCCGTCGGTCGGCGCCGGTAAACTGGCCTAGACTCGTCGCGAAATGACCGAGCCCGGCCGTGACGGCGAGCCCGCTGGGGTCCACGCCCCCCCGGCCGTCGTGCGTCCGGACGTCGCCGGCGGACCTGTCTCATCGGCCAGCTCGATGTCCGTCCCCACCGAACCTGTCCTTCCGGCCAGCAACCCCGAGATCACCGAACCTGTCCCGGCGGCCAGCTCGATCGACGCCACGGTCGACAGCGGCGTCGAGCCGGAGCACTCGACCGCGAGCGGCGAGCGGACGCGCGTGCGCCTGGTGAGCGGGCGGGTCGTCCCCGGCACGCGCTATCGCCTGGTGCGCTGGCTCGGCGAGGGCGGCATGGGCGTCGTCTACGAGGCCGAGCACGTCGACATCGAGCGCAAGGTGGCGCTCAAGGTCCTGCGCTACGACCTCAGCCGGCGGGCCGAGATGGCGGCGGTGTTCCGGGCCGAGGCGCGGGCGGCCAGCCGCACGGGTCACCCCAACATCGTCGAGATCTACGACTTCGGCGAGCTGCCGGACGGCCGCCTCTTCATCTGCATGGAGCTGCTCGACGGCAAGGACCTCGTGCCCGCCAGCGAGGCCGAGGTGAAGTCGCCGGCCGAGGTCCTCGCCATCTTCCGCCAGCTGTGCAAGGCGCTGAACGCCGCGCACAAGGCCGGCATCGTCCACCGCGACATCAAGCCGGAGAACATCATCCTCGTGCGCAAGGGCGGGCGCGACGGCGTGGTCAAGGTCGTCGACTTCGGCATCAGCGCGGTGCTCGGTCAGGAGCGGCGGGGCAAGATCGCCGGCACCCCGCACTACATGGCGCCCGAGCAGATCCGCGGCCAGCCGTTCGACGGTCGCCTCGACATGTACGCGGCCGGCTGCGTCGCCTTCGAGCTGCTCACCGGCAACCCGCCGTTCCCCAGCGAGGCGCTCGAGGAGGTCCTGAACGCGCACGTGCATCAGCCGCCGCCGACGCTGCGCCAGGTCCGTCCCGATCTCCAGCTGCCGGCCCAGCTCGAGCAGGTCATCCTGCGCTGCCTGTCCAAACAGCCAGGCGACCGCTACGCCGACATGCACGACCTCGAGGCCGCGCTGTGCGAGGCGCAGATCGCCTGCGGCATGCGGACCGCCTGGGACGACCTGCCCCTGCCCGAGTGCGCCCCCGACCGGCTCGAGCGCCTGCGCGCGCGCATGCCGAGCCCGCAGCCGGTCCCGCGCCGGTGGCTGTGGCCCGTCGTCGCCGGCGTCTCGCTGGTCGCCGCCGGCGTCGCAGTCGCCTTCGCCCTCCGCACCCCCGACCCGCCCGCGACCGAGCGCTCGCGCATCGACGCCCTCGCCGAGGAGGCGCTGGTCGCCGCCAGCCACACCTTCTACGTCGCCCCGCCGGCCGACCGGCCCGAGGTCCCGACCGCCTACACCAAGGTCCTCGAGCTCGAGGCGATCACCGGCCCCGCCGCCGGCCTCGCCGACTCTCGCGCCGCCGGGCTGCGCGGCCAGTTCGCCGCCGGCCTCGTCAACCTCGGCGACAAGTACTGGGACGTCGTCGGCGCGCGCCCGTTCGCCGTCGAGTACTACATCTGGGCCCGCGCCTTCGAGCCCGACCACCCGCGGGCAGTCGAGCGCAGCGGCATGACCGCCGGCGCCTTCACCCTCTTCCAGGAGAAGGCCCGCAGCGGCAGCTGGTCGCTCGGCGAGCTGCAGGCCCTCGGCCTCGTCAGCGCCCTCGCCGACGACGACGCCGAGCGCCGCCAGGAGCGCACCCTCGCCGCCCACCAGGGCGCCTCTCAGCTGTCGATCTCCCAGCACCTCGACCTCGACGCCGGCCTCCGCGGCGCCGGCATTCAGCTGCCCCAAAAGCCAGCCGCCAGGCGACCCGAGCCCGAGCCCCCGCCGCAGCCCGAGCCGCCGCAGCCCGAGGCCGTACCTGTCCCCGAGGACAGCATCGATCTCGCCGCCGACGTCGCCGCGCCGCCGCCCGACGTCGAGCGGCCGAAGAAGGCCACCCTCAAGTCGAGCCGCGACCCGGCCAAGGCCAAGCAGCTGGCCGACGACGGCGTCGCCGCGCTCAAGGCCGGCCGGCGCAACGACGCCGAGAGCCTGTTCCACCAGGCGATCGCCTACGACAACCGCAACGCCCGCGCGCTCATGGGCCTGTCGGACATCTACTTCGACACCGGCGCCAAGCAGAAGGCGGTGCAGTTCGCCGAGCTCGCGGTCGAGGCCGCGCCGCAGTCGAAGACGTACCACCTCAAGCTCGGCGACGCCTACTTCGTCGTGCTGCGCTATCGCGACGCCCTGACCCACTACGAGAAGGCGCGCGACCTCGGCGACGACGGCGCCCAGGGCCGCATCGACAAGGTCAAGAAGCTGATCGGACCATGACCACGCCCGAGATCCTCGCCACCCAGGTCGACCTCTTCGGCCTCATGACGGTGCTCGGCGAGCACCTCTACTCGACCCCCTTCGTCGCCCTGCGCGAGCTGGTCCAGAACGCCCACGACTCGTGCGTGCGCCGCCGCCTCGAGGACCCGGCCGGCTTCACCCCGGAGATCCGCGTCGTCTGCGATCCGGCCGCCGGCACCCTCGCGGTCAGCGACACCGGCGCCGGCCTCACGCGCGACGAGATCGTCCGCTACCTCGCCACCATCGGCGCCGGCTACACCCGCAAGCTGCGCGAGCAGCACGGCACCGACGACCTCATCGGCCTGTTCGGCCTCGGCTTCCTGTCGGCCTTCGTCATCGCCACTCGCGTCGCGGTCACCACCTCCTCCTATCAATCGCCGGACACCACCCTCCTCTATCAATCGCGCAGCGGCGAGCGCTTCAGCATCGAGCCCGCGGCCGCGCGCCCCGTCGGCACCACGGTCACTCTCCACCTCAAGGACAACTTCCGCGAGCTCAGCGACGAGTCGGCCCTGCGCGCGCGCCTCCTGCACTACTGCGCCCTCTTGCCGCTGCCGGTGTACGTCGGCGACGACCCCGTCGCGGTCAACGCCCAGCCCGCCCCGTGGCGCGTCGGCGACGCCCACCCGGCCCGCGCCCGCGCCCTCCGCCTCGACTTCGCCCGCCGGCTCGAGCGCCGCTTCGAGCCGCTGTGCACCCTCGACATCGGCCCGCGCGAGGGCACCGACGTCCGCGGCCTGTTGTGGATCCACGACGCCGCCACCTACGGCACCTCCGACAACCGCAACCTCCACGTCTACGTCCGCGGCATGCTGCTCGACGACGACGCGCGCGAGCTGTTGCCCGCGTGGGCCGGCTTCGTCAGCGGCGCGATCGAGTCGGCCAAGCTCACCCCGACCGCCTCGCGCGAGGACCTCCAGCGCGACCCCGCCTACCGGGCAGTCGCCGCCGCGATCGCCGAGGCCCTCGTCGACGGCATGAAGCAGGTCGCCGAGCGCGAGCCCGAGGCGTGGCGCCGCGTCCTGCTCCGCCACAACGAGGCCCTCCTCGGCGCCGCGCTGTGCGACGACCGCCTGTTCGAGCTGCTCGCCGACGAGCTCACCGTCCCCACCAGCGAGGGCGACCTGCCCGTCGCGGTCGTCCAGCGGCGCGGCCAGGGCAAGCTGTACGCCAGCCTCAGCCCGCGCGGCGGCTTCGAGGAGGTCCTGTTCCGCGCCCTCCGCGTCCCCGTCGTCGTCGGCACCCGCTACGGCGCCCTCCCGTTCGTCCGCCGCCACGCCGACCGCCGCGGCGGCACGGTCATCGAGCTCGGCACCGCCGCCGGCAACAAGCGCGTGTTCCCCCCGGCCGACCTCCCGGCCGACCAGCAAGCTTTCCTTTCGAACATGCTCACAAGGCCAGGTCAACGCCTGATCGCCGCCCGCTTCGCCCCCGCCGAGCTGCCGCTCGTGCTGGTGCCCGACCGCGAGGCCGAGCTCAAGCGGCGGGTCGAGAGCGACGAGGCCGCCGGCCGGATCGCCAGCGGCGCGCTCGGCCTCATGCGCATGTTCACCGCCAAGATCGACGCCACCGTCGACGCCGACCTCTACGTCAACCTCGACAACCCCGCGATCGCCCGCCTGCTCGAGCAGCGCGCCGGCATCGACGCCACGCACCCCGGCGTCAAGCTGCTGCGGGCCCTCGTCGCCTTCGTCGCCGGCGCCAGCGAAGCCGCCGCCAACGAGGCCGAGGGCCTCCACACCGCCCTCGCCGAGTACGGCCGCGCCGTCTGCGAGCTCCTCGACACCCCCCGCCCCGCGCGCTAACCTGCGCGGCGGACGATGCAGCCGCACCCGCAACACTCGCTGCGCGACCCGGACGCCTGGGCCTCGGCCGACGACAAGCCGAAGAAGCGAGCCAAGGCGAAGAAGAAGCCGGCGAAGAAGGCGACCGCGAAGAAGACGACCGCGAAGAAGACGACCGCGAAGAAGGCGACCGCGAAGAAGGCGAAAGCTTCGACCAAGAAGAAGCCCCTCAAGAGCGCGGCGCTCTCGGCTCGGGTCGCCGAGCTCGTCGCGCGTCTCGAGGATAAGGACATCGCTCGCCAGGTCATCGCCGAGCTCGCCTCTGACCATCGATTGAGCGGCGGCGAGCTCGCCGAGCTCCCGTCGATCGCCGCATTGCGTCGCGAACTCGCCGACAGCCAGCGCAAGTTCGCCGGCCTCGAGCAGAAGCTCACCGAGCTGTCGAACCTCGTCGCCGGCCTCTCCGCGGCTCATGCCCAGATCGAGTCGAGCGCCGACGAGCTCGAGGAAGTCGAAGAGGACCCGTACTTCCGCTGGTTGGGAGATCCCTCGATCGAGCAGTACGTCGGTCAGCACGTCGCGCTCCACGCCACTCGCGGCGTCGTCGCTCATGGCGACTCGGTCGACGACGTGATCGCGTCGGTCCAGGCGCAGGGCCTCTCGCTCGACGACGTGTGCCTCGCAACCGTCCCGGCCATGCCGTTCTAGCTCCATCTACGCTCCATGGATCCTCATCACGGCACCGCGCATCCGTTCACGACCCGTTCGTGCGGTGGCTTCGGCCGCATCGCTCAACCTCTGGTGCCGGTTCGCCTGCGTCGCGACGCGTCACACCGCTGGTCGGGGCCAATCGAAGCGCTCGTCGACACCGGCGCGACCATCACGCTCGTCAGCAACGACTTCCTCGTCGCTGTCCCCGGCTTTGATCCGTCGCTGCTCGGCCCCGAGTTACCGTGGCAGACTGCAGTCCATGGCCGCGAGACCTGTCGCCTCCTCGCCCTCGACCTGAAGCTGGGGCGCGCACCCGACGACCGTTCGTTCATCCTCGATCAGGCTCTCGTCTACGTCACTTCGAGCCGGCTCGTCGCCCCTATCCTGCTCGGCCAGCGCGGCGTCCTCGATCGCGTCGGCCTCGTTCATCGCAACGTCGGCCCTCGCCCTCATTTTCGCTTCCTGCGCTAAAGGACATGCCCTCATGGACATCTGGCAGTGGGTCCAAGACATCGATCCCGAGCTGCGGCGCGGCGGCCAGCAGCGGCTCGCCGACCTGATCCGGCGGATCCCCTCCGCCACCGTCGACGATCACCACGACCGCGTCGACGCCCTCGCCCCCGAGGCCCTCGCCCTGGCCAAGGCCTCCGGCTTGCCGTGGGTCGAGGTGTTCGTGCGTCACTGGCACTTGCAGAGCCGCGTCCTGCACCGCTGTCAGGGTGAGATGGCGCTGGGCGAGGCCGTCGCGCTGGTCGACTACGCCCACGGCGAGGCCGCGCGCGGCTGTCCGCAGGCCGTGTGCACGGTGCAGGACCTGGCCGCCTGTTACTCGCGGGTCGACGGGCCCGGGTGGGCGCGCGAGCGGGCCGACGTCTCGCGCGAGACGCTCGCGCGCATCGACCCGACCTGGCCGTGCTTCACCTGCATCAGCTGCGAGTACTCCGGCGCCTTGCGCGAGCAGGGCGATCCGCAGGCCGCGCTCGAATTCCTCGACGCTCAGCAGAAGCAGCTCGTCGCCGCCGGTCTGGGGCGCGAGCGGACCTCGCTGTTGTCGGAGCGGATCGCCTGCCTCATCGACCTCGGCCGCATCGACGACGCCCTGGCCGCCTGCGAGGACGCGATCGCCAACGGCCGGCGCGAGGAGAGCCAGCGGCGGGCCCGGCAGATCGACCTCGTGCGGATCTACGCCCGCCTGGGCCGGGGCTTCGACGCCTGCCGCCATCTACCTGTCCCCGAGGACATCCTCCCCACCCCCAGCCACTACGAGTCGTACACCGACGCCCTCGTGCAGTTGGTCCGGATCGGCGCGTGGCCCAACGACGTCGCGCTCGGGCGGCTCTTGCAGCGCTTCATCGCCCGCCTGCGGCTCAACGGCTCGCACCGCCTGCCGTTCGACATCGCCGCCGCCGCCGCCGACCTCGCGCTCGGGCGCGGCAGCCCGGCCGTGGCCGCCCTCCACCTCGCCGCCATGGAGCGGCTGGCCGCCCGCCTGCACCGCCCCGCCGGCGCCTCCGAGCGGCTGGCCGCCCTGCGCCTGTCCCTCGAGACAGCTCTCAAGCAGCCCCCGCAGGACCGCCCCGGCGACCCCGAGGAGCGCCTGCGCGCCTGCGCCGACGCGAGCGCCGCCGAGCCCGACGACCCTGCCCTCGCGCGCAGTCACGCCGCCGCCCTGCTCGACCTCGACTTCGCGCGCGAGGCCGCCGACCTGCTCGAGCGCCACGTCGACGCCCACCCCGACGACGACGCCGCGGTCGACCTGCTCGAGGCCGCCTATCGCAACGCCGAGGACGACGACCGTCATCGCGCCCTCGGCGAGCGTCTGCTCGCCAGCGACGACCCTGCCCGACAGCGCCGCGGCCGGTGGGTGTCCGCCCGCCGGCTCACGCGCGCGCGCGAGTGGGACGCCGCCAATCGCCTCCTCGCGCGCCTCGCCGAAGATCCCGCCGACGCCGTCCACGCGCGCCTGATCCACGCCAACAACGCGCGACATCAGCGCGACTGGCCGACCGTCCTGCGCCTCGTCGACGAGGCCCTGCAGCTGCAGCCCGACCTCGGCATGGGCACGCCCGACTGGAACCGCATGGTCGCCGCCACCTTCCTCGGCGCCTGGGACCGCGTGCGCCACAGCGCCGCGCGCCTGCGCATGCTGATCGAGGGCGACGGCCCGATCGACCTGCGCTGGGAGCTGTGCCGGATCCGCGTCGAGCACCCGAGCGGCAAGCGGCAGGACCTCTACGCCACGCGCACGGGCCCGGTGACCGCGCGGCTCCTCCAGATCTCGCGCATCGACCAGCCGCAGCGGCTGTTCGATCGGGTGGTCTTCGACCCGAACCCGCTGGGCAGCCACGAGGACGACGACGGCCAGCCGGTCTACCTCTACGCCGAGATCGATCCGCTGCACCGGGCCGAGTACCGCGCCTTCACCGTCGACGGCGCGCACCCCGGCGACGCCGCGCTCACCGACCTCAGGCGGGTCGCGCAGGCCCACCGCGGCAGCTTTCAGGTCCAGAGCGGCGATCGCTATCGCGTGACCTCGCCCGCCGGCGAGGAGCGGCCCGGCCTCTACGCATTCGCCGCATTCCCCTCCGACGCCGACCTCCGGGCCGCCTCCGACGCCCTCGCCGCGGTCGTCGCCGGGCTCGCCGATCCGCTCGTCTGGCCCGATCTCGCCGCCGCGGCCGGGGACGACGCGCGCGCCGAGCAGCACCGCGAGCTCGCGCGCGCCTGGACGCTCTGAGCCGCGCGCCGCCCGATTCGCCTCGCGCGATTTCATCGCGCGGGCACGCGAATGCGACGCTCCCTACGGCCTCGACAGCGCGCAATCGGTGACCGCCCCATCGCCGTCTTGCGACCTGCCTGTGGCGAATCCGCGGCCGCCTCTCGACGCCGCGAGCACGCGACCTCGCGCGAATCATTGCGCACCTGTCGCGCAGACGTCGTCCGATCGCCGCATCACGCTCGCCCGGTCGACGTCGGCCCTGGGCTATCATCGCGGCCCTCTCTCCTGCCTCGATAGGT
The DNA here is from genome assembly GCF_026965555.1 of Nannocystis punicea. Lineage (GTDB taxonomy): Bacteria > Myxococcota_A > Polyangia > Nannocystales > Nannocystaceae > Nannocystis > Nannocystis punicea. The sequence goes on from NZ_CP114040.1 coordinate 12,111,384, forward strand.
GGTCTCATGGCCCGCGCCTCGCGAACTTGCGTCTCGATCCTCTCCTCGTCCGTCCTGCTCGCGGCCGCTTGCGGCGACGATTCGCGCGTCGACAGCGAAAGCGGCGTGTCCGGCACTCAGGGCACCCTGCCCATCACCGTCGGCCCCACCGAGTCCACCGTCGGCACCGACGGCACCGCCTCCGCCACCGACGGGCCCACCGAGGGCACCGGCACCGCCAGCGCCACCGGCACCCCGACCGGCACCGACACCGCCGCCCCGACCGGCCCCGACACCGCCGGCACCGTCAGCGAGACCGGCAACACGACCTCCGGGACATGTTCCGAAGACCAGCTGTGCAGCGGCGTCTGCTGCGGCGACGGCGAGCTGTGCGACAACGGCCAGTGCGTGGCCGACTGCGGCGGGCCGCCGCCGTGCGGCGAGGCCAAGGAGTGCTGCGGCGACGGCCAGCTGTGTTACCTGGGCGCCTGCGTCACCCCGGGCCCGGCCTGCAGCGACCAGGCGTGCGCCACCAAGCCGACCCAGGACACCTGCGACGACGGCTTCATCTGCGACCCGAACCTGGGCCTGTGCTTGCCGAGCCAGGCCGACCCGACGTGTCAGTACATCCCGCCGGCCAACGTGTTCAAGCCGACCCCGCTGTTCACGTGGGGGAGGCGCAAGGTGATCGCCTGCAACGCCGACACCGACTGTCAGGTCGCCGAGGTCTGTACCGACAAGGTGTGTACGCCGACCTGGAACCACCTGATCCCGCAGGCGGACGACATGCCGGAGCATTACCAGAGCTCGTCGATCCCGATCGTCGTCGACCTCAACGACGACTGCGTGCCCGAGGTCATCTTCAACACCTATACCGGCACCAACATCACCGCCGACGGCATCCTGCGGGCGATCCGGGGCGACGACGGCGCCAAGGTGTGGACCGTCACCGACCCGATGTACCGCACCAACAGCACCTCGAACATCGCCGCCGGTGACATCGACATGGACGGCCGGGCCGAGATCGTCGCCAGCGGCGCCGGTAAGTACCTGATCGCCATCGACAGCGACGGCACCCCGCTGTGGCGGTCGGAGGACTTCGCCGGCACCAACTCGAGCGGCTCGGTGGCGATCGCCAACATGGACAACGACGGCGCCCCCGAGATCCTGTTCGGCCGGGCGATCTTCAGCAACACCGGCAAGCTACTCTACGAGGGCCCGAACGCCCAGGGCCAGGGCCTGAACGGCCAGGGCCCGATCTCCTGCGTCGCCGACCTCGACGGCGACACGCGGCCCGAGCTCATCGGCGGCCGCACCGCCTACAAGACCACCGGCACCGTCGCCGGCAACGACTTCGCCGGCAGCGTGCTGTGGACCTCCAACGTCGCCACCGACGGCTTCTGCGGCGTCGCCGACTTCGACGGCGACGGCAAGCCCGAGGTCGCGCTCGTCACGATGGGCACCCTGCGCATCCTCAACGGCCAGACGGGCGTGCAGATCGCCACTGCCAACATTCCGCAGCAGGGCACCGGCGGCCCGCCGAACATCGCCGACTTCGACGGCGACGGCGTGCGCGACATCGGCGTCGCCGGCTCCGCCCGCTACACCGTGTTCCAGTTCAACGGCATGGCCCTCTCGCAGCTGTGGACCGCCGCCACCGAGGACGACAGCTCGCAGGTCACCGGCTCCTCCGTGTTCGACTTCGACGGCGACGGCCGGGCCGAGGTCGTCTACAACGACGAGGCGTACATCCGCATCTACCCCGGCGTCGAGCCCGACTGCGCGATGAACCCGCCCGGCCCCGGCTGCAACAAGAACATGACCGACGCCGAGGTCCTGTTCCGCGACCGCAACTCCTCGCGCACGCGCACCGAGTACCCGGTGATCGCCGACGTCAACGGTGACTTCAAGGCCGACATCGTGTTCGCCACCAACAACGACTCGAACGCCTCGCTCGTCACCGACGCCGGCATCGAAGTCTTCAAAGATTCGCTCGACAACTGGGTGTCCACGCGGCCGGTGTGGAACCAGCACTCCTATCATATCACCAACGTCGGCCTGGTCGGGGAGATCCCCGTCGTCGAGGACCCCAACTGGGCCAGCTTCAACAGCTACCGCAACAACGTCCAGGGCGCCGCCGACTTCTGCGCCCCCGACCTCGTCCCCTACGATTTGACCTTCGACGCCCAGGTGTGCGCCACCGGCCTCAAGCTCTCGGTGTGGGTCGCCAACCAGGGCTGCCTCGGCGTCGGCCCCGGCGTCAACGTCGCCTTCTACGAGGAGAACCTCGGCCTCCTGGGCGTCGTCCCGACCAAGGGCCCGCTGGTCGCCGGCGCCGCCGAGCAGGTCACGCTCGAGTACCCCGGCATCTTCGACAGCGTCACCGTCTGGGCCGTCGCCGACGACGACGGCATGGGCAACGGCATCCTCAACGAGTGCGTCGAGGACAACAACAGCTCGCCGATGGACAAGGTCTGCATCCCGCCGGGCTGAGGTCGATCGCCGCCGCGCCATTCACTGGGCATGGCGCGGCCCGACACACCCGTGGCAACATCGCGCGGTGCCGACCGAGCCCGCCGAGATCGAGCTGAGCGAACACGAGCTCCGTGAGATCGCGGGCTATGCGGCCGAGTGTGCGCGCAGGGTGCTGTCGATCTTCGAGCAGAGCCTCCCTGCGGACACGCGCCCGCGCGACGCCATCGATGCGGCCCGCACATTCTCTGCGGGCGGCCGGCGCACTGCCGCCCTGCGGCAAGGCGGCTGGGCGGCGTTCAAGGCGGCTGGAGAAGCCGCTTCACCCGCTGCGGCCGACGCGGCGCGAGCGGCGAGCCACGCCGCCGGGGCCGCGTACCTTCATCCCAGGGCGAGCGCTCATCAGGTGAAGCACATCCTCGGCGCGGCAGCGCATGCCGCACGCGCCGAAGAGCTGGCAGCCGGAGGAGACCCGCGGGTCGCCGCGGACACCCTCGAATGGGCGCGTCGTCTGGCCCCGCCGGCGGTCGCCGCGGTGCTCGGCCGTCTACCCGCCGCACCTCCCGGGGGCGGTCGCGTGGGAGAGTTCATCCGCCATCTCGACGCAGCTCTGCGCGCCTGACGGCGCTCGGCCCGTCCTCCTCGATTCCTCCGACGAGCGACGGATCCCCGCTCACGGGACTCCTCGCATCGACCGGCCTCGACCTCCGACGATTCGTCGCGGCTCCGAGAGCACTCTCTCAATAATGACACTCTCCCCTCCGCTCTCGCGCAGTCCCAATCCTCTCTCGTTGAATCAAGTTCAACGCGCAATACGAATCCCCCGGTTCCACATCTCACATTCGCGACACCACATTCCATCCCCGCCTCGCACACATGTGTGTGGTCACCCGGCCGGCGTCGTGCTGCCGCTCGCGCATGGCGAGCACCTCACAGTCGAGAGCGGCATCAGCCTCGCCATCTCGATCGCCTTCGCCCTTCTCCCGCGCACGACCGTCCGGAACCCGCAGGTCTCGCAGAAGCGCACGCAGGACCCCCTGCGCGCGGCCCTGCCGAAGATCCCGGCGCGCGCGGAGGCGATGCACGGTCGCCGAGCCGACCCTCGACAGCGAGCGCCGACCTGCGGGGTCGTGCTGCCACTCGACCCCGTCGATTCGACCCGCGTCCTCGTCGATCGCAAGACCATACACGCCTGAATCCGGCGGCGACTGCGATGAATCACAATTCATATTGACACCCGCAATCTCCGCTCGCCTCCCGCCAATCGCCCTGGCCGGGGGCAGCCTCGCGCCGGCCAATGACCCGAGGGCAGGTCTGCACCCCGGTCCTCCGACCGCGCCCCGCGCCGCAGCCGACCGGTCTCACCCTCCCCGTGACAGCCGGAAGGCACGGTGCTAGGGTCGCGTTCCAGCCGCCTAGCTTCGTCGGCACCTGCATGCCTGACCCCAGTCGTCCCCTCGACACGACCGTACAACCCGCCCCCTGGACCATCACGCCGCTGGCGCTCGACCACAAGCCCGCCTTCGACCGGGCTCTGGCCGCCGCCGGCGTCTCGCTGTCGGACTACAGCTTCGCCAACAACTTCTGTTGGCAGCTCGGCCAGCGCCTCTTCATCGCCTCGCTCGCCGACACTCTGGGCCTGTTCGGCGAACGCGACGGCGTCCTGTCGATGCAGCTGCCCCCGCTCGGCGCCCCGTGGCAGCAGGCCGCCGCGCTCGAGGCGTGCGTCGCCCTGCTCGAGCGGGCCAACACCGGCGCGGTCGTCGGCGAGCTGCGCTTCGTCGCCCCCGAGCTCGTCACCCGCCTGCGCGAGCACGGCGACGGCTGGCTGCGCGGCCACACCCTCGAGGTCGTGCCCGAGAGCCCCGACTTCTTCTACCGCCGCAGCGAGATGGTCGAGCTCCGCGGCGCCCGCTACAAGTCGAAGCGCAACGATATCAACCAGCTGCTGCGCACCTACCCCAGCGCCCGCGCCGAGCCGCTGCGCCAGTGCGACGCCGACGCCGTGGCCCTGCTCGCCCGCCTGTGGCTGAGCCAGCGCGACGGCGACCACGACCACGCCCACGACGAGGAGGCCTTCGCCCTCGCCGCCGCCATGCAGCACTTCGACGCGCTGAACCTGTTCGGCGTCCGCCTGATGATCGGCGACACCCTGGCCGGCATCACCCTCGGCGAGCGCCTGCCGACCGGCGTCGTCAACGTGCTGTTCGAGAAGACCGACCTCGACGTCCCGGGCGCCTCGCAATTCATCTTCCGCGAGTTCTGCCGCCTCCTCGACGACGACGCCCTGATCAACACCGGCGACGGCGCCGGCTCGCCCTCGTTGGTGCGCGCCAAGGAGAGCTACCGCCCGGTCCAGCTCGGTGAAAAATTCCGCCTGCGGATCTGGCACCCGGCCCCCTGACCCGCGAACCACCGACCGCACCGCCGCGCGCAGCCGCGCTCCCATCATTGATCACTTTCGCCCACTGCCGTCAATCCGACTGCGATTGATGGCAGCAAGAATTCGTCGCGCACGCCCGCCGGCCTCTCACTGCCGCGATCGGCCGCGCCGACTGCGATGATTCTCGGATTCTCTCTAAAAAATCACCCCGCGCCGCCGCGCCGGCGAAAGCCCTGCGGCGTCTCGCCGGTCCAGCGCCTGAACGCGCGGAAGAACGCCGCCGGCTCGGCGTAGCCGAGCAGCACCGCCACCTCGGACGCGCTGAGCGAGCGGTCCGCGAGCAGCTGCAGCGCGCGCGCGTGGCGGACCGCCTCGACCACTCCTGCGAAGTTGGTCTCCTCGTCGAGGAGCCGCCGGTGCAGCGTCCGCTCCGACACCCCCAGGCGTTTGGCCACCGCCTGCAGCCGCGGCTCGCCCTCGGCCAGCGCCGCGCCGACCTCTCGCCGCACGCGATCGGCCCAGCTCGCGTCGCCGGGCGAATGTGCCAGCATCGCCTCGGCCCGCCGCGCCAGGTAGCCGAACAGCTGCGGATCTGCGCGCGGCAGCGGCACCGCCAGCAGCGCCGCGTCGAACCCGAGCTGCATGAGCGGCGCGTCCCAGGCCACCGGACAGGCGAAGTACGCCTCGACCTCCCGCGGATCGCCGGGTCGCGGCAGCGGCAGCGTCACGAACGCCGCCCGCGCCCCCGCGCCCGCGACCGCGCGCATCATCGCCACGATCGCCGCCGCCTGGGCGTAGATCGGCTCGATCAGCCGCGCGAACGCAGGCACCATCGCGCGCACGAACACCACATAATCACCCGCCGCGTCGCGCCGGCGCTCGAGCTGCGGCACCAGCCCCGGGTACAGCACCGCGCCCACGCGCTGCTGCCACGCGAGCGCCTCGCCGACCGTCGCCTCGTGCTGCATCGCGTAGCCGATCACGCCGAGGCTGGCGAGCCCGATCCGCGCGCCGATGCGCAGGCCGTCGCCGCGGCGCGACAGGATCTCCCACATCTTCAGGTGCTGGCCGAGCGGCACGCGAGCGTCCGGGTCGGGGAGCAGCTCCGGCTCGATGCCCGCCTCGCGCACGATCGCCGCCACGTCGGCCCCGAGGCTCTCCGCGGCCACCAGCACCTGCGTCGTCATCGCCGCCAGGACCGAGGGGCTCGACATTGGCGCGCCGATTGTCGGCGATGGCCGGCAAAGCCACAAGCTTGGCGACCGCGGTCAAGGCGGCCAGCCGCGCCGCGAGCCATCTTCCGGGCGATGAACCTCTCGCAGCTGCACGTCCTCGTCGTCGGCGGTGCCACCGGCGGCGCCGCCACGGCCCTCCTCCTCGCGCGCGCCGGAGCCCGCGTCACCCTGCTCGAGAAGGTCGCCCAGCCGCGCGCCGTCGGGGCCGGCATCGGCCTGGCCGAGAACGGCCTCGCGGTGCTCGAGTCGATCGGCCTCGGTCCAGCGATCGCCGCGCAGGGCCGCGCGATCGAGACGCCCGCCACCGTCGACGCCCGCGGCCGGCTCCTGCTCGCCCCGCCGCGCCCGACCCCGCGCCTGCGGATGATCCGTCGCAGCGAGCTGCAGGGTCTGCTGCTCGACGCTCTCGCCGCCGAGCCTCGCATCGAGCGGCACTTCGGCGCCGATGTCATCGGCGCCGAGCGGGACGGCCGCGTGATCGCCCGCGTCGACGGCAAGACCGTCGAGCACCGCGCAGATCTGGTCGTCGGCGCCGACGGCGTGCATTCGCAGATCCGCACCGTCGGTCGATTCGGCGTCCGCGTGCGTCCGCCGGGCATCGCCTATCTGCGGGCCCTCGTCGACGTCGAGGCCGCGCAGGGCGTCGAGGCCTGGACCGGCGCCGGCATCTTCGGCAGCTTCGCCGTCGGCGGCGGCACTTACTTCTTCGCCTCCGCAGGCGCCCGCGCGTGCCGCCGCGCGATCGAGACCCGCGACCTCGAGGCCCTGCGCGCAGTATGGGCTCGCGCCTATCCGCCGTCGGTCCCCCTGCTCGGCGCGGTGCGACGATTCGACGACCTGATCCTCAATCGCGTGACTCGCGTCGAGTGCAGCACGTGGGTCGACGGCCGCCTCGTCCTGCTCGGCGACGCCGCCCACGCCATGGCGCCCAACCTCGGCCAGGGGGCCAACAGCGCCCTCGTCGACGCCGCAGTCCTGCTCGACGAGCTCCGCCGCGCCGACGACCTCGCCGCCGGCCTCGACGCCTACCAGCGCCGCCGAAAGCCCGCAGTGCAGCACGTGGCCCGCATCGCCGGCAGCCTCGGCGCGCTCTCCGAGCTCACCAACCCCGTCGCCCGCTGGCTGCGCGACCGCCTGCTCGTCCCGCTGGTCTCCCGCCTCGGCGGCGACCCCACCCCGCGCGTCCTGCAGGAGCCGACCGCGACCTTGCTGGCGATCGGCCGCGCCTGATCGTCTTATCCGAAGGACATGCTCTTCAAAGCATGTCCTTGATGACATTTCACAAAGGACATGCCCTTGAAATCATGTCCTTCGATCTCATCGCACGGCGATGCGCCTCACCGTCTTGGCCCACGCCTCCGGGTGGCGCGGCTGCGCCTGCAGGTACGCGCGCCAGGTCTTCGCGTCGTCGAAGCGGTAGCTCACCCACAGGCTCCACGCGTCCGCGTAGCTGTCGTGTTCGTCGTACTTCTCGCGCAGCGACGCCGGGTCCTCGCCGAGCGCCCACGGGGCCGGCAGCGAGCCGTGGGCGGCCAGCAGCACAGCGGCGCGCTCGTACGGGCTGGCGCTCACCGGCTCTCCGGGCGCCCCGCGAGCGGCCGCCTCGCGCACCGCGATCCAGGCCTCCGGCGCCGGCGGCACTGCTGCCAGCCACGCCGACAGCGAGCCGTCCGCGCGACGCTTCGCGCACCAGCGGGCCCAGAAGTCGAACTCCCGCGTCCCGTAGCGGACCGCGTGCGCCGGCGTCTCCTTGCGCCGCCCCCACGGAGCCGGCGGCGTCATTCCGTGGATCCGCTCCCACGCCACCAGCCCGACGTCGTCGCCGATCACCCCGGCCGCCTCGAGCTCCGTCTGCAATTCATCCTCTAGCTCCCCGCGCCGCCGAACCTCCGGCGCCAGAGTCGAGATCGCCGCGCTCGCCCACGTGCGAGGCGCCGGCGCGTGCCTTTTTAAATAGGCCAGCCGCCACGCGCGATCGGTCGGCGCCCGCGACAGCCACTCGTGCCACACCTCGGCCCAGCTCTCGCCGTAGCCCATGCGCCAGCCGATGCTGCGCGCCGGGATCTCCGGGTACTTCGCCCACGGCGGCGCGACGTCGCCGTGAGCGTCGCTGGCCTCCGCGATCGCCCGGTCGAGATATGCCTTTTGATCGAAGCCCATCCGCTCCTCCGGTCCGGCCCGAGCATACGACCTCGACCGCTCTTGCGAGCCCCCCGCGCATCTCGCTCGCACGTGCGATTCATGGGTGAAAGCTCGAGCGAGAGCGAGCTTCGCGCAGACCTTCACGCCACCTCTCGGGCCGCGGTCGGCCCGCGCGCGAGCGTCTCTCGCCAGAGCCCGGTCAGACCCGTGCGTGCCGGTGTTATGGATCGCTCATCATGGAATACCGACGACTCGGAGCATCAGGTCTCAAGGTCCCCGTGTTGAGCTTCGGCACCGGCACGTTCGGCGGCGTGGGCAAGCTGTTCGGCGCCTGGGGTGACACCGACGTCGCCGCCGCGCGGCGGCTCGTCGACATCTGCCTCGACGCCGGCGTCAACCTGTTCGACAGCGCCGACGTCTATTCCGCCGGCTCGGCCGAATCGATCCTCGGCGAGGCGATCAAGGGCCGGCGCGAGCGCCTGCTCATCTCGACCAAGGCCACCTTCCGCGCCGGCGAGGGGCCCAACGACGTCGGCAGCTCGCGCTTCCACCTGACCCGCGCCGTCGAGGCCGCGCTCGGGCGCCTCGGCACCGATCGCATCGACCTGTTCCAGCTCCACGGCTTCGACGCCCTCACCCCCGTCGAGGAGGTCCTCTCCACCCTCGACGACCTCGTGCGCGCCGGCAAGATCCGCTACGTCGGTTGCAGCAACTTCTCCGGCTGGCACCTGATGAAGTCGCTGGCGGTCGCCGATCGCTACGGCTATCCGCGCTACGTGGCCCACCAGGCCTATTATTCGCTCATCGGCCGCGACTACGAGCAGGAGCTCATGCCGCTCGGCCTCGATCAGGGCGTCGGCGCGGTCGTGTGGAGCCCGCTCGGCTGGGGTCGGCTCACCGGCAAGATCCACCGCGGCAAGCCGCTGCCGAAGGACAGCCGCCTGCACGACTCGGCCGAGTTCGGACCCCCGGTCAGCGACGAGCAGCTCTTCCGCGTGCTCGACGCCGTCGAGGAGATCGCCCGCGAGACGGGTAAGACGGTGCCGCAGGTGGCTATCAACTGGTTGCTGCAGAGGCCGACGGTCGCCACGGTCGTGCTCGGCGCGCGCAACGAGGAGCAGCTGCAGCAGAACCTCGGTTCGATCGGCTGGAACCTCTCGCCGGAGCAGGTCGCGCGGCTCGACGCCGCCAGCGAGCAGACACTGCCCTACCCGTACTGGCACCAGCGCGGCTTCGAGGAGCGCAACCCGCCGCCGGTCTAGCGCGCCGGCGCTCCGGGCAAACATGCCCCGCGACCGCGCCGGGCGGACGTGCGAGCATCCTCGCCATGCAAGAGTGGCTCTACCGCGCGAGCAATGCCAAGGCCAACGCCGACAACACGCAGACCCTCGTCGACGACTTCGGCTTCATCTGCCGCAGCGCCTTCGCCGACGTCGCCCACGCGCAGATGATCGCCAACGTCGCCAAGGTGGACTTCGGCGACGTCGTCCACCTCTACTTCGTCGACGGTGAAGGCGGCGGCCGCTCGCTCGGCGCCTATCGGGTCGTCGGCCCTCATCGTCACCCGCGCGGCAACCTGTTCGGCGCCGCCGTCCCCAAGACCAAGCTGCGCACCGTCGCCGACGACGAGCTGCGCGAGAAGCTGCGCGAGGGCTACGCCGTCGACCCGCGCGTCGGCGAGTTCTGCGGCTGGCCCGTGATCCGCGACGAGCACGCCTCGCCGAGCTACGTCAAGGATCTGTTCGTCGGCCGCAACACCCTCGTCCCGCGCTGAGCTCGGGCCCGTCGCGGGCGCCGGCGCGGATCTGCACAGACACCCGGTTGGCCGATTCGGTGCCACCGGGTGTCTTCCTATGAACATTCCCGGACGGCCCGAGTGCGCCTATTTTCCGGGAATGTCCACACCGTCGTTCGCCGTCGCGATCCTCGGCTGCGGCCCGACCGGGGCCGTCCTCGCCAACCTCCTGGGCAGGCTCGGCCTGCGGATCCTCGTGCTCGAGCGCGAGCCCGAGGTCCACCCGATCCCGCGCGCCACCCACCTCGACGAGGAGACCCTGCGCAATTTCCAGGCGACCGGCCTCATGAGCGAGCTGTGGCCGCACACCTGCGAGTTCGGCGAGGCCGAGATCGTCGACGAGGACGGCGCGCCGTTGATGGTCGACCGGATCGGCGAGCGCGACAACCCCCACGGCTACGACGGTTCGCGCTTCTTCGATCAGCCGGCCTTCGAGCGGGTCCTCCGCGACGGCCTGCGTCGTTATCCGCAGGTCCACCTCGAGCTCGGCGTCGACGTCCTCGGCATCGACGTCCACGCCGACTACGTCGTCCTCACCGCCCGGCGCGCCGACGGCGAATCGCTGGTCGTGCGCGCCGACTGGCTGGTCGGCTGCGACGGCGGCCGCAGCCTCACCCGCGGCGTGATCGGAGCGACGATGACCTCGCTGGCCCCGCGGCGCCACTGGCTCATCGTCGACACCTTGCTGCGCGACCTCGCCGACGACGCCGCCCTGCCCGGCCGCTTCCGCTATCGCCTCGGCCGCGAGCGCCTCAGCATCTTCGCCCACGGCATCGGCCGCAACCGCCGCTGGGAGTTCCAGCTCGGCGAGCACGAGGACGCGCCCGACGAGGCCACCGTGCGGCGCTGGCTCGCCCGCGACCTCGACCCCGACCGCCTCGAGATCACGCGGATCGCCAAGTACGCCCACAACGCCCTCCTGGCCACGATCTGGCGCTCCGGCCGGGTCCTCCTCGCCGGCGACGCCGCCCACATGATGCCGCCCTCCGCCGGCCAGGGCATGTGCGCCGGCGTCCGCGACGCGGTCAACCTCGCGTGGAAGCTCCACCGCGTGATCACCGGCCGCGCATCACATGTCCTTTTGGACAGCTACGAACACGAGCGCCGGCCCCACGTCGAGCAGGTCCTGCGCGGCACCCTGTTCATCGGCGCTCGCCTGCAGGCCGACGACGCCCTTCAGCGCTGGCGCCGGCGCCTCGTCCTGCGCCTCGTCGGGCGCGTCCCGCCGCTGCTGGCCCTCACCCGCCGCCTCGGCATGCGTCACCCGCGGCTGCGTCACGGCTGCTTCGACCCCGCCTCGCGCTGGCACGGCCACCCGCTGCCGCAGGTCCAGGTGCGCCGCGGCGACCTCGACCTCTCGCTCGACGACCTGCTCGGTTATCGCTTCGCCCTCGTCGTCCGCGCCGAGTGCGTCACGCCGCGCCTGCGCGAGTGGGCCGCCGGCCACGACATCGCCCTCGCCCGCCCCGGCGTCGACTTCGAGGCCCACGCCGCCGACCTGCTCGCCTTCCTCCGCGCGCGCCGGCTCGACTTCGTCCTCGTCCGCCCCGACCGCCAGATCTTCGGCGCCGGCGACGTGACGGCTCTGCCCCGCGTCCAGGCCGCCTTCGACGCCCGCTTCGCCCCCGTGCGCCCGGCCCCCCGCGAGCCCGTGACCTCGGCCCGGCCGTCGCGGTAGACAGGTCCTGCCGCGCCGCATGAACACGCCCCGCTTCACCCGCGAGCCCGCCCGCAACCCCGCTCACGGCGACTGGGATCCGCACCTCCCGTTGCCGCCCGGGCTCGTCGCGCTCGAGCTGGGGCTCGTCGTGGGACCTGTCCTCGAGGACATCGACTACATCACCGATTACTCCGGCCCGTCGGGCGACGATCCCCAGCTCCGGCGCTACCGCGCCCTCGTCGACGTCCTCCCCGCCGACGCCCTCGTGACCTGGCGCGCCCGCCTCGTCGCCCTGCTCGCCGCGCTGCTCGAGCCCGGCGAATCCTGGTACCTGTTCGTGGCCGGCCCCCTCCCGCCCGACTTTTCGGAGGCGAACGAGATCTTCGTCGGCCGCGTGCTCGCTGGCGACTTCGAGTTGAACGGCGCCTTTGCGATCCTCGAGGTCACCGCCGACGACCTCGCGGCCCACGCGGTCCTGTTCGGCGCCTGGGATCACGTCGCCGGCCTCGTCGCCGCCGAGGGCCAGCTGCCGGCCGTGCTCGCCCGCCTCAGCCTCGCCGAGGCCCTGCCGACCGGCCAGCGATACCGCCCCGGCTCGCCGTTCCGCGTCCGCGACACCTCCGCCCTGGAGCGCATCCTCGGCCTCGGCCGCCTTTTCTTCGAGGAGACCGACAACGGCACCCGCCTGCGCCTCGTCACCACCGCCGACGCTGCCCCCGAGCTGCGCTCCCGCCTGGAGCGCATCACCGACGACCTGCGCTGAGCGCCTTGCTCGCTCCAGGGCGCATCCTCGAAGTCCCGCGCCGAGCGCCATCTTCGATCGCCGGCTCTGCCCTCACGCCGCGAGCACAGCCCCGACGACCTGCTCCGAACACCCTGTGCTCGCTTCGCGCGCGCATCATCGCCGGCTCTGCCACGCCTCGAGCGCAGGCTCCGAGCGCCCCCGCGTCGAGCGCCACCTTGTCTCGGCGGCGCTCTGCCCCAGGAGGCCCGACCGGACGACCCTCACGGCGCGCTCCTGCTCGCCGCTGCATCCTCCGCAGATCGCCCGCGCCACGCTCGCGTGCGGTGATCGATGTACTCACTGCACAGCGTCGATCCGCCATGTCGGCGGGATCGCGCCGTCACGGTTCATGGCGGCGCAGGTGGCAGTTTCATCGTCGCGCTCGCTGTACTCCAGCGCCTCGCCGGCCCGAGCGTGCGCGTGCGAGATCTCCTCGATCCGTCCCAGATCTTCCGCGAGACCCATCCAGCGGCCAATCGGCGATACACTGTCCTTCACGGAGACCGCCCTGGCGCCCCGCAACGCCCTCCTGCGCGGCGGCGCGTTATCGCGCATCGAATTCGTACATCCTCACCGCGCCACGTGTGAACTCGAGTTCACGGTCGCAGCCTCGATCTGTCGGCCGGTTCGTGTCGCTAACAGGTCCCGCTTATGCCTGCGCCGAAGCTCTTGCTCGTCGTCCCGCCCGCGACCGCCGTCGCCCACGCAGCCGCCCGGTTTCCTGCCGTGCCAACCGCTCGCCTCCGTTTTCGCGCCGCCGACGACCAGCCCGATTGCTTCTACATCGAAGTCCACGCCGGCGCCGCGCCGCGCTCCTACCGCGTGTTCGTCTCGCCGGCTCCTGGCGGCTCGCAGCTCGAGTTCCGCGACCTCGGCGACGCCGCCAGCGTCGTCACCGCCATCTTCGTCGTCGGCCTGGTCGCCGCCACCTGGCACAGCCTCGGCTTCCTCTCCTTGCTGCTCGCCCTGCCCTCCGCGGTGCTCTTGCGGGTCGCCGCCGAATCGTCCGCCGGCGAGGCCGAGCAGGCCGAAGTGTTCGCCGCCCTCGTGTCCGCCTTCGAGCCGCTGCGCCGGCCCGGCTTTCCCTACCGCGCCGTCCGCGACCCGCGAGCCGTGGGCAACGGCGTGTGATCGATCGCCGCGCTCGAGGAGCCGACGCGATTTTTTGAGAAGCAACCCAATGGGATGAATCACGGATCGGCAGCTCGTGGCTCGAGTCGGTGATCGAGCCAATCACTGCACCGGGCTCATCCGTATGAGCCTGTCCTTTCGGACATAAGGCGACGACCTCGGGTCGCTCTGCGTTCAGCGACCGCCTCGAAGACGCTCCTCGCGGGCGCGCGAGAAGCCGAAACGAGCGCACTGACTCGCGGATACGACCTCGCCTGTTCGACGATGCTCCTCGCGGGCCCGCGAGAAGCCGAAACAAGCGCGCTGGTTCGCGGATACGACCTCGCCCGTTCGACGATGCTCCTCGCGGGCCCGCGAGAAGCCGAAAACAAGCGCGCTGACTCGCGGATGCGACCTCGCCCGTCGCGCTCCTGTGCGCGACTCGCAGGAGCCGCGACGGCGAGCTCGGCGGGCCTTCCGTGTTTCAGGTTCCAGCGAGCTCGACCATCGAGGCCTCACCGCGTCACGCCGGTCAGCGCCACGAACTCGCGCTCGTTGTTCGAGTACGCCAGCTTCTTCGCCCACGTCGTCGGCAGCTCGCCGACCTCCTCGCGGCCGACGCTGCGGGCCGTCACCTCGAAGCCCGCGGCCGCGTACGCCTGCACCAGCCCGGCCGCGCGGACCTCTCCCTGCAGCCCCGGCAGCGCCTGCACTGCCAGCGGATCGCCGGGTCCGTAGCCGAACACCACCTGCAGCGACGCCCCCGGCTTGCACAGCCCGCGCAGCCGCGCGAGGCCTTCGGCCTCCGGCAGCGCCACCGCGCGCAGCAGCGAGCCCCACGGCAGCAGCACGGTCAGCGCGTCGACCAGGCCGACCAGCTCGCCCGGCGCCCGCTCCAGCGGCAGCAAGCCGAACAGCACGTTGGCCAGGCCGCCGCGCGCGGGCTTGCCGGCGGCCTTGCGCGACGGCTCGCGCAGGCCCTCGGCGCTCGCGTCGACCCCGATCACCAGAGTCGACGGCTCGCTGCGCGCGCGGCGGAGCGCGAACGCTCCGTCACCTGTCCCGAAGTCCAGGTGCACCGCGCGGTGACGAGCCGCCAGCTCGGCCAGTCATCAGCGGTCGACCCAGTGTTCTTTTTTGCCCTCGACGCGGTGCATCTGCCGCCCCAACCGCGCCTCTACGGCCCTTATTCCCCGCTCGACACCTCCGGCCGTCTTCGCCGATCCTGCCTCTGCCGATGCAGGACCTCGTACTCACCGCCGAGTCTCCGGACGGCGTCTGGCGCTTCGAGGCCGGCCGCCTGCGCGCCGGGTAGCGGGTCGTCGATCCGCCGACGATCGACTTCTTCGACCGCTGGACCTTCGCCCGCTTCTGTCCCGGAGGACAGCTGATGCTCGCCTTCGAGTCCGGCCAGCCGTGGAGCGAGCACGGCTCCTACGGCGACCGCTACGGCGGCGTCCAGGTCCTCGCCGCCAGCGCCGACCCGTCGCACTGGCAGACCGTCGCCATCGAGTACGACTACCGCGCCCACGACGCCACCTTCATCCCCGACGACGTCGCCTGGCACCCGCGCGGCGTCCTCGCCTCGCTGCACGACGGCTGTCTCTGCGGACAGGTCTTGAAATTTCCCCGCCCTCCGATAGACGACCTGATCTGGAACCCGCGCGACAGCGACCGCGGCTGCGAGTTCACCTTCGATCGCGGGGGCGCCTGGCGCCGCCTCGAGCTCGACGAGCACGGCCACCTGCTCACCGCGTACGACCAGGACGGCCGCAACCGCTTCGACCTCGTCCGCCGCCGCACCGCCCGCGACGACGCCGACTGGGCCGTCCTCGCGGTCTACTGAGCCGCCCTCGGTCACGGTCGCTCCGCACGAACTCCCTGGATCGGTATCGGGCCGCCTGCACGTTCAGGTACGCTCGACCCGCTCCGCGATGCCGCCCCGAACCGACCGATCGCTGAAGCGGCGGCTCGCCGCGCTCGTGTTCGTCGGCGCGTGCGCCCGCGCCGAGGCGCCGTTCCTGCCCTCCTCGCAGGAGCGCGGCGGAGATGCTTGCACGCAGGCCGCCGTCGATTACCTGTCGGCGAGCATGGCCCTGAACTTCTGCGATCACGACGACGAATGCGTGGAGATCGTCCCGGAGCCGTGCCTGTCCAGCTATTACGCCAACATCGCCACGGCGGAGCGCTCGCTCGTGTCCGTCGAGCGGGACCTCGCCGCGCGCTGCCGCGTGGCCACGACCGGCTGCGAGCGATCGCCGCTGGGCAGGCCGCGCTGCCGCCAGGGCCGCTGCGTCGGCGGCCGCACGCGCTCGTATCAGCGCGGCCTGTGGTGCTGGTTCGAGCCGGTGCAGGTCGTCGCGTTCGATCGGCCGCACGTCCTCCTCGCCTGGCGCAACCCCACCGATCCCGAGCCCGATCGCGCGCTCGTGATCGTCGACGAGCCGGGGCGAATGACCGTCCGCGTCGACTGGGGCGGCTGCAGCGGAGACAAGGAGCTCCAGGTCGACTCGGTCGACCCGAAGGAGCTCGTGCGTCGGCGCGACGGCGACCACGAGATCCTCGAGTTCCCCGTCGTGCCGTACCGCTACGAGCTGCGGCTCAGGCCTGCCTCCGTCGGCTGTCGTCGCGCCAGCCTCACCGTCCACCTCGACCGCGCCGACGGGACGCCGGCTGTCAGTCGCAACCACGGGCTCCTCTACGCTCAGGTCTGCGAGGATTGAAGCGCGCCCGCGATTCGCCGCGAGCGCCTACGACGATTCGCCGCTGCCGGTCGGGCCGAGCCGCAGGCCACGGCACGCCAGCACCAGCTTGGCCCGCTGAGAGCCCTCGGCGCTCGCCTCCACGCGTTCGACGTCGATTCCGGCGATCTTGAACTCCACCCGCGCCAGCACCGGCCCGGTCTCGGCGGCCAGGTACTCGAGCGCGCCCTCGCGGTCGACCAGCGACTCGGCCGCCTCCCAGTCGGCGTCGCCCTCGACCGCCAGCTTCACGCGCTGCAGCCCGCGGCGGCCGAGAGTGATCGTCAGCGCATCGATCTCGTGCACCGGCTGCGGCGCCGGCCCGTGCAGGTGCACGCGGCAGCCGATGATCGTCGGCGGCTCGCCGCGCGCCTCCGCGGTCGCCGCCCCGCCCTGCATCTCCGCCGTCTTCGCCTCGACCTGCAGCCACAGCGCGCCCACCCCGTCGGGGTCGACCGAGGGCAGGCCGAGCTCGACCACCCGCGCGCCGCCGAGGGCCAGCCGCTCGACCTCGCGCCCCTCCTCGTCGAACGCCACGATCGCCGCGTCGCGCCGCTCGTCGTAAAGGCTGCCCTCGACCCACTCCCAGAACAGCGGCTCCGGCTCGACCAGCAGCGCGCCTTGCCGGTCGCGGAGCCACGGGTTCACGTCGAAGTAACCGTCGCCCGGCGCGCGCACCCAGCCGGCGTGCAGCGTCTCGTCGAGCTCCAGCGCGAATCGCTTCCTCATCCCGCTCCCGCCTCTCCGGGGCAGCCTACCACGCCCCCCCGCGGGCGAGCGCGCCGCCTCGCGCGCACCGGGCTCGGCGGTAGCGCTCCATTCCGCGCTACCTTCGTGGCATGAACCTCAATCAGGTCACCCTGCCCTCGGCCGACGTCGCCCGCGGTGCTGCCTTTTATCGCCGGCTCGGCCTGCGGCAGATCGTCGCCAGCCTGCCGAAGTACGCCCGCTTCGAGTGTCCGGACGGCGGCAGCACCCTCTCGCTCCATCACGCCGACGCCCTCGTCGGCGCCACCGGCGTCGTCGTCTACTTCGAGTGTCCCGACCTCGACGCCCGGGTCGCCGCGCTCAAGCAGCGCGGCCTCGTGTTCGACAGCGACCCCGTCGACCAGCCCTGGCTGTGGCGCGAGGCCTACCTGCGCGATCCCGACGGCAACGTCCTCTGCCTGTTCTGGGCCGGCGACAACCGCTTCGCCCCGCCGTGGCGGCTCGCCGAGCAGCCCGCCGACTAGGGGCATTCGCGGCCTCGGCGCCAATCAAACGAGTGTCTTCGAGGACATGTCCTCGAAGACACATAAAATCTCAGCGACGGGTCTTCTTCTCGATCACCCGGAAGGTCACCCGCACCTTGCCGGGGCCGAGCGAGCGGCGCGCGTCCATCGCCAGGATCTGCTGGTGCTCGGCCTCGTGCGCCGCGCGGAACGCCGAGATCTGCTCGTTCAGCTGGGCGTCGCTGGTGAACGCGAAGTCGTGGTTCAGGGTGATCTTCTCTGGCTTCTTCGGCATCGCTGCGACCGCGGGGAACGCTACCCGCCCGCGCTCGCACGCGCAAGCGCCTCGCCCGCGACCGCGGCGGGCGGACGCCGCACCGCCGCGGTCATGACAATGCGAGGAGCGCCCCGTGGAGCGGCGCGGCCGCGCCGGCCCGACGCGGCGAACTCGCTACTGCTCCACGCAGTAACCCAGGCCGTCGTCCTTCCCGCCGGACTGCCAACAGACCAGCCAATCGTCGACGAAGTCGTAGCGGACCTGGATGTATTCACGCAGGGCCTTCACCTTGTTGTGGTAGGTCGTGTTGGTGTAGGGCTTGTTGGTGTCCGTGAGCACCGCCTCCTCGATCTGCGCCGACATCTCGTCGACCCATCCGAGCATCTTCGCCGGCTGGTAGCCCTCGTGGAGGATCTGGTCGATGATGTCGATGTAGAGATCGAAGTACGCGGGGTCCTTCAGGCTGATGTCGTACCAGGTCCGCCCGTGCGAGGTGAGCTTCTCCCACACGAAGGGGTCCGGGTTCACCGGGTAGGGGCCCTCGGGCGGGTCTTCGAACCGCTCCAGCGTGTTGTCGAGATCCCACGGCAAGAGCATGAACTTGCCCCGCGACGGGTCGTCGTAGACGTAGAAGTTTTTCCCGCCCGCCCACGCGCCGTCGGAGTCGGGGAGCACCGCCTCGGCCGCGTACGTGAGGAGCGCCTGCTCGATGTCGAGGATCTCCTCGACCTCCTCGAGGGTGTTCGCGTCCTGCAGCTGCTCGAGGCGGGACTCGTCCGCGTTGTCTTTGTTGGCCTGGAGCTGCCAGTTGTTCCGCTCCCACAGCCCGCCGCTCGGGTCGTCCATGACGCGCTCGAGGAACTTTTCGTCGAGCTTCTCGAGGTTGCTGAAGATGCCGTAGTACTCGCCGTTGACGACCAGGCGGGCGTTGTTGGCGCAGGGCGCCGCGATGCCCACGGAGCGCATGAATCGCAGCGACAGGCGATCGCGCAGCATGTGCCGGTTGTAGGTGGCCGCGTCCAGGGCCACGCGCTTGAGCCCCAGGAAGTGGCCCTTCTTGGTCTGGGCGTCGAACCCGATCTGGAACTGCATCTTGTCGCCGCCGGGGACCGGGTTCCACCAGGTCGGGTTGCCGCGCAGGCGGATCGAGGCGTTGTGGATGCGGATGTCGCCGTACTTGAACTCGGCCAGCGGGTGATAGGGGTTGGTGTTGACGCCCGCGTCCTCGTTGGCCTGGCCGTTGTTCCACTCGTCCATCAGCTGCGCCCAGACGTCGGGCTCGACGGTCACCTCGAAGGTCGGCAGCAGGTCCTGGGCATAGATCGCGTGGCACCCCTCCGCGTCGACCGGCGGGATGTCTTCGTTGGGGTCGTGCTCGAGCCCGGGCATGTCCGGCGTCGCCGCGGTGGAGTCCGTCTCGCTCGTGGCGCCCGGCCCGCCCGTTCCCTCCGTCACCTCGGTCTCGGTGGCGCTCGACGTGTTCGTCGGCTCGACGCTCCCGCCCGACGTCCCCGGCGCCGTCGACCCCGGCTCCGACGACCCCGGCGTCTCGGTCTCCTCCGTCGCCGGGGGGTCCTCGGTGCACGCCAGGGCGCTGCAGCACGCGGCCACCCAAAACCATCCTGTATGTTTACAAACTGAGATCATTTCTCCTGACTCCCCTCGATGCCCTGCGATCCTCGGGCCTGCGCCGCCGCTCAAGCGCGCAGGCCCGGCAGCTCCCCGCTGTTGTAGACGGGGTTGCCGAACTGGTCGTCGTCGATCCCCATCGCGTTCTGCAGCGACACGAACAGCTGGTTGTGCGTGGCCGTCTTCGGCTGGACCACGTACCGCCCCGTATTGAAGTAGCCGCCGGCGCTGCCGGCCAACACGTAGGGCATCTGGCGCCGGTCGTGGTTGTTCCCCTTCGCCTGCTCGTTCACCCACACCAGGACGCAGCTGTCGAACAGGGTGCCGCCGCCCTCGGGGATGGCCTTGAGGCTGGAGATCAGGTACGCCAGCTGCTCGGCGTACCAGGTGTTGATGCGCGTGTTGTGCTCGACCATCTTCGTGTCTTCGTCGCCCTTGTGGGCCAGCGAGTGATGGCCCTCCCGCAGCTCCTCGCCCATGAACGAATAGACGTAGTCGGCGGCCGAGTGCGTCCACATCAGCGTGCCCACGCGCGTCAGGTCGCAGGCCATCGCCATCGCCAGGAGGTCCATCTGCAGCTTCCCGATCGCCGGCAGCTGCTCGACCCGCGAGGGGTCGAGCGGCGCGCCCAGGTCGAGCACCTTGCACTCGCCGCCGAACTGCACGCCCGCGCCCTGCAATCGGTCCTGGATCGACGCCAGCGAGGAGACGTGGATCTCGAGCTTCTCGCGGTCCTGGTCCTCCATCCGATCGGCGAGGCGCCGGTAATCCAGCGACACCTGGTCGAGCAGCCGCTGGCGAGTGCGACGCTGCCGCTCGAGGTCGCCCAGCGACGCCTGGGGGTCGCCGAACAGCCGCGCGTAGGCGGCGGCAGGGTCGTTCTCCGGCGGGATCGGGTCGCCGGGGCCGCGGTAGCTGATCCGCCCGCCGACGTCGGACTTGCCCACCAGCATCCCGAGCTCGACCGACGGGAACGGGGTCTCCTGCCCGATCGCCTGCGCGATCTTCTGGTCGATCGAGACCCCCCCGGCCCAGCCCGCCGACTCGCCGGCGTCCCCGGCGAAGGTGCCCTCGAGCAATTCGGTCGCCGTCAAGCTCTGGCCGGTGCCCTTCTGGTGGGCGTCGCCGGGGCCGTTGAACGCCGACTCCATGTCGACGTTGCCGAGGACGAGCAGGTCGTCGCGGTGCTCCGCGAGCGGGGTGAGGATCTGGCTCAGCTCGAAGTCCAGCTCGCCGCCCTTCGGCCAGAAGTTCACGGGCACGGTGCCGTTGGGGGTGTAGAAGAAGATGATGCGCTTGGGCGGCGCCTCGGGGTTGGCGAAGGTGGGCCGGCCGCGCGACAGGAGGGGCAGCGCGAGCGCCGAGGCCCCGAGGTATCGCAGCAGATCGCGGCGGGTGTGACGAATCCGATTCATTGCTCTTCTCCCTTCCAGACGCCGGGCGCCCGGCGGTAGCGGAACGCGGCGGTCTGCGTGAGCGCCGTCAGCAGCTCCTGGATGCGATATCCGGAGGACGCGAAGGCCTCGCGGACCTGGGCCAGGCTCTCGTCGTCGGCGTCGGTCTCGGCGCGCCCGTGCGCGAAGCGGAACCACTGGGTGGTGACGCAGTCGCGGACCTGCTGGCTGTCTGCGAGCAGCGCCCCGAGCTCGCTCGCCCCCTCGAAGGGCCCGACGATGTCCGCGACCCCGAGGACCTCGCCGCTCGCGTCGATCTCCAGCCCGTTCTCCCGGTCGCGCCAGCGACCGAGCGCGTCGAAGTGCTCGAAGCCGAGGCCGACCGGGTCGAGCAATTGGTGGCAGCCGGAGCACTGCGGGTCGACCTTGTGCTGCTCGAGCTGCTCGCGCGTGGTCTTGGTGATGTCGACCTCGGGCGGCTCGGGGACCACGTCGGGCGGAGGCGGCGGCACCTGGCACAACAGCCGCTCGCGCACGAATTTGCCGCGGTGGACCGGCGAGGAGCGGTTCGGCTTGGCGTAGAGGGCGAGCAACCCGGCCTGGGTGAGGAACCCGGAGTAGCGCTTCGGATCGAGCTCGACCTTCACGAACTCGTCGGCGTCCGCCGAGGGCGCGGGGAGCCCGTAGAACTCGGCGAGCTGCTTGTTGACCATGGTGAACGGCGCCGTGAACAGAGTGTCGAGCGAGGCGTCGGCGTCGAAGATCGCGGACTCGAAGAAGACCTCGGCCTCCTTCTGCCACAGCGGCAAGAGCGACGGCTGGTAGTCGGGGTAGAGGTCGACGTCCTTGCCGATGCCCGCGAGCACGGTGGTGATCTTCTGCAGGCCCAGCCACTGGCGGTGGAAGTTCCGCACCACCTCGCGCGCCCGCGGGGCCCGCAGCAGGCGGCGAGCCTGCGCCGCGAGCTGCTCGGGCGTCCGCAGTTGGTCGGCGTCGGCCGCGTCCATGAGGATCCGATCGGGCGGGCTGTTCCAGAACAGGAAGGACAGCCGGCTCGCCATCTCGTAGGGCGAGAGCTCGTCGATGCCGTCGGCGTCGGGGCTCCCACGCCCGAACTCGACGCGGTAGAGGAAGTGCGGCGACTGCAGCATCCCCGAGATCGCCAGCGTGACCCCGCCGAGCGCGGAGAACCCGTCGTCCATGGCGGTCCCGTCGCTGAAGACCATGAACCACTCGTCGACCTCCTCGTCGCTGAGCGGGCGGCGAAAGACGTCCCTGCCGAAGCTGCGCACCCACTCCTTCGCCGCCGCGCCGCACTCGCCCGTGATGCTGGCGGCGTCCTTGCATTCGCCCAGCCCCTCGAGGACGGCCGGCCCGTGCCGACCCGCGATCTTCTCGGCGGCGTCGAGGAACTGCTCGGCCAGGAGCGGGCTGACGACCAACGCCGCCGCCTGATTGTCGTACCCCAGCGCGGTCTCCTCCGGGACGAACGCGTCCGCGGGCCGAGTCGTGTCGCCGAAGAGCTGGAAGATCGCGTTGTTGTACTCGACCCGGGTGAGCCGGCGCAGCGGCGAGGGCCCGGGATCGCCGCTGCTGAGAGTCGGCTTGTCGTCGCCGTCGCAGGCCGAGCTCGCGACGAGCAGCGACAGGAGCGTGATGCTGAGTGACTTCGTCATTGGGTCCACTCTCTTTCCGACCTCAGAGGGCCGGGAATTTGGCGATGTAGCCGTCGCTGTTGCCGTAACCGCGGAGCTCGCCGGCCGGGTCGAGGTCGAGCTTCGACGCGAAGTAACGCCCCACCACCAGGGGGTGGCCGGCCGAATCGGCGTCGACCCCGAGCGCGATCTCGGTGCCGCTCCCGCCCCAGCGCCGCGCCGACAGGTTGTTGCCCGACGCGTCGAAGCGGGCCAGGTAGACGTCGCTCTTGCCCGCGCTGACCGTGTCGCCCGCGTCGCCGAACCGCGCCGCCCCGGCGAGCGAGCCCGCGAGGAAGATCGTACCGTCGACGCCGATCGCCAGGCCCGGCCAGGTGTTGGTCTCGTAGACGTTCTCGAATTGGTCGAGCTCGTCACCGTAACCGAAGGCCCACACCGCGGCGCCTTCCGGCGTGAAGCGGGCCAGGAAGATGTCGCGCGCGCCGGCGGAGGCGAGCTGGTCCGTCTTGCCGCCGAAGTCGAGCGCGCCGGAGAACGCCCCGGTGATCACGACCTCCCCGTTGCCCGCGAGCGCGATGTCGTAGCCGCGATCGCTGCCCGCGCCGCCGGCCGAGTGCGCCCACAGCGGAGCGCCGTCGGGCCCGTACTTGCCGACGATCACGTCGGTCTCGCCGACCGCTTGCAGATCGGCCCCGCCGAAGTCGACCGTCTCGGAGAAGTACCCCGTGAAGTAGACCCCGCTGTCGTCGGCCGCGACGCCCCAGCCGTAGTCGTCACCCGGGCCGCCGATCCGCTCGACCCACTCGATGTCCCCGCCGGCCCCGGCGAGCTTCATGACGAACAGATCGCGCAGCCCCCGGCTCATGAACTCGGTCTCGCCGAAGATGGCGTCGCTCGTGAGCGTGCCGGTCACGTACACGTTGCCCGCGGGGTCGACCGCGACGCGCTCGCTGCGCTCGGGATCGATGCCGCCGACCATCGTGCTCCACAGGTGGTTGCCGCCGCCGTCGAAGCGGGCGACGAAGATGTCGTCGGTGCCGCGGGCGTCGAGCGGGCCGCCGCCGAAGTCGACGATGCCGAACGCCCGGCCGACGAGCACGATGTTGCCCGCCGCGTCGACGACGACGTCGCCCACGTACTGGTTGCTGCTGTCGCCGAAGACGTGGGTCCAGAGCGAGTTGCCGAATTTGTCGTAGCGGGCGAGGAAGATGTCGTGCTTGCCGTTGACGGAGGCGTGGACCCCGTCGCCGAGGCCGACCGTGCCCTCGAAGTCACCGGCGACGATCACGTCGTCGTTGGTGCGATCGACGGCGACCGCGCGGGCCTGTTGGTTGCCCACGTTCTGGTAGCCGATCGCCCAGGTCTCCGCGCACGCCGGCGTCGCGCCGTCGCAGTTCTCGTCCTCGGGCGTGAGGCAGTTCTCGCCCAGCGGCGCCACCTCGCCCTCGCAGGGCCCCCACGACGAATCGTCGAGGCAGCTCTGCACCCCGGCCTTACAATTGCCCAGACCCTGGGTCTCCGGGAGGCCGGAGTAGCACTCGCGCGTCTCACCAGGCGCGCACGTGGTCGGCGGCGGCGGGACGGCGTCGGTGTCGGTGTCGGTCTCGGGCTCGCCCCCGCTGCTGGTGCTGCCATTGTCCTCGGTCGGGGTGTACTCCAGGCCGGAGATCCACTCGACGATGCACTGGACATCCTGCTCGGGGAGCGGCTCGCTCCCGAGCGGCATCGCGACGCCGCAGCCGGGGTCGGGCCTCAGCTTCTCGATCAATACGCTGCTCTCGGGGTCGGACGGATCGGCGATCGGGCCCCCGCACTGCGTGGCCGGCTGGAGCACGATTCGCCGCTCCAGGTCCGCTCCCACCAGATCGAGCCCCGCAGCCGGATCCGCGCCCTCGTGGCACGCCGCCGTCGAGCACTTCTCGACGAACAGCCGCGGGACATCGAGCTCCGCGCACCGATCCGTGGCCGGCGGCGTCTGAGGCGATTCGTGGCAACCTGAAACCGTCATGGCGAGCCCGAGCGCCGCCAGCCAGTGGTGGGTGCAGTGATCCATACAGTGGTCCATGCAAAATCCGGTGTGTCGTCAGGTGCACATGAGCCGGACGGAATCGCGCGACCGATACCGATGATTCGCGCCCCTGCGTCTTGCTACACGTGTCAGTGTTTTAGTCGCCCGCGGCCCGCAGCCCTGTCGCGATATCATCGAACCGTTCATCGTCCGGTCGTAGGGCTGGCGCTGCGTCGACAGCGTCGGCTGGTAATTCCTTGGGCTGGATCCGAGTGGCGCGCAATGACGCCGTCCACACGCGACCGCGCTCGAAATCGTCGCTCAGAGAGTCCCTGGCCCGCCGTCATCACGCTCGGCGAGACGGCCCTCGAACATCCGCCACAACGATCAATGTCGCGAGGCCGACGACGTGCCGCCGCGGAGGCACGTTCCACGCACCCGAACGACGAGTGAGCATTCGCCTCTCGCCGGAGCCGACCCCCGATCGATCACCGTCGAGCCAGATCCGCGGCGCGCCTTCGAGCCCGGCCTCGACTCTCTGGTGCGCTCGATCGCCGGCGTCGCGCGGTGCCACGACAGAATCACGGGGCGCTCGGAGATCCCGATCACAGCCGCGGCCGCCTCGTGAACACCCACTCGAGCCTCCGCTCGCGCTGCGGAGGCGACGCCGGCCCGACGTTGCACCGCCGCGGAACACGAGCGCGATCCTCGAGCGGGACAGACGATTCACGAGGTGCCGAGCAGAGGTGCCTGTGCGCTCGTCGCGGGTCCGCTGCGCCCGTCCCCGTCCACGCGCCCCGGGACCGCGACCGACGACCCGGCCCCGAACCCGCCCGCGCTCCCGCAGCAGTTCCGCGGTCAGGGCGCGCTCAAGCGGCTCGTCGTGTTCTGACCCCGAAACGGCACGATCATGAACGATTGGCGGCCGAACGGCGGCGCCGACGCCTACACCTTCGGCGGATCCTCCAGCCGCTCGAGGCGCACGAGCAGGACATCATCGTCCTCGACCGCGACCCCGAAGCGCAGGCGCGCAAGACCGACACCGCGGCACGATCGGCCGCCGATGCTCGGGGACTTCATGGACTCGAGCGAGGTCGGCAACATCCTCGCGGTCGGCAAGCTGCGGATGGACCTGCTGACGATGCCCCTGGCCTGCGTAGCGCGCCCCGGCGGACGCCGGGCGGCCCGCCGGCGTCTCTGTCCTTCGGGACATATTGCGAGAATCGAGACCGTGGCGCAGGCGCCCGGCGGGGCCGACCGCCGGGCGCGCCGCTCATCCGCGGGGAGACCGGCGCAGCGCCGGTGGTTCGCTTCGCGGCCGATGCTAGGCTCGATCGGGGTCGGGATGAATTTCGTTCAGCAACACCGGCAGCAGATCCTGCTCGAGTGGGCGACCGAGGCCGGCAAGGCCGCGTCCGCCCGCGGGCTGTCGGACCTCGAGCTGAAGAACATGATGCCGTTCCTGCTCACTGCGCTGGCCGGCGGCGCCGACCGGGAGAAGGCGCTCGGGCGACACATCGAGAGCCACCTCGGCGACCGCATCCGCCGCGGCTTCGAGATGGGCGAGATCGTGGAAGAGTTCGCCATCCTCCAGCGCTGTATCACCGATTGCGCGCGGGGCTCGCCCTCCTCCGAGCGGCCCAGCGAGGAAGAGCTCGCGCGGATCTTCGTGACCCTGCAGAGCGTCATGGTGCGGACCGCCGACGTCTTCCAGGAGCACATGCGGCTCGACGAACAACATGAGAAGCGCTACCTCGGCCTGCTGCGGACCCTGGCCGACCAGGCCCTCAGGGCGCCACAGGAGCAGCCGGGCTCGCTGACCGACCGGCTGCAAGAGGCGATGCAGATCGTCCGCGAGGCCACCGGGGCCGACGCCGCCGCGCTCCTGTTGTACGAGCCCGAGAGCCGCAACCTGGTCACCAGGGCGGTCGCTGGCGACGCCGCGGCTCAATTGCGAGAGTTCGCCGCCTCCGTCGACCTCGACTCGTTCACGGGGCAAGTCGCGGCGCACGCCGAAGCAACCGTCGTGGACGACGTCGTCACCACCGAGCTCGAGGTCAGCGACGCCCTCCGCTTCAGCGGGATCCACTCGCTGCTCGGCGTCCGCCTCCCGCGCCACCGCCGATTCCTCGGCATCATGTACATCGGCCTCCGCGAGGCGCGGACCTTCAGCAGCCGTGAGATCCGCCGGCTGGAGGCGCTGGGCGAGGGACTCACGCTCCACCTCGACAACGCGAAGCTCCACGCCGAGCTCCGCGAACGCCTCGCCGAGGTCGAAACCGAACGCAAGCTGCGCGAGCGCTTCACCGCCGTCCTCGCCCACGACCTCCGCGGTCCGCTGTCGACCGCCAAGATGAGCGCGCTGCTGCTCAAGAAGATCGGCAACGGCGCGCAACGGCCCGAGCTCATCGATCGCATCCACAGCAACCTCGACGTCATCGACCGAATGATCCACGACCTCCTCGACGTCGGCCGGCTGCGCGCCGGTCAGCGGTTGCCCCTGCGCATCGACTGGTGCGACCTGCGCACCCTCGCCGAAGAGGTCGTCGAAGACCTGCGGCTGGTGCACGGCTGCTGCTTCGAAGTCGCGGGCGCTCACGATGTCCGCGGCATGTGGAGCCGTGACGAGCTCAAGCGGGCGCTGTGGAACCTGGCCGAGAACGGCATCAAATACGGCACCCCCGACAGCCCGATCACGCTTCGAGTCGAGCGACGAGCCCATGAGGCCGAAATCGGGGTCCACAATTTCGGCCCTGCGATCTCAGGGGCGAATCGTGAACACATCTTCGACCCGTTCGCGCACGGCCGCACTCCGCCGCGGGTCGGCGAGAGCTGGGGCCTCGGCCTCGCCGTGGTGCGGGCCTGCGCCGAGGCTCACGGCGGCAGCGTATCGGTCACCAGCGACGAGAGCGACGGGACGACGTTCACCATGGTCCTGCCCCTCGATGCGAGGCCGTATCAGCCGGCGTAGCACCGGCCACGGTCCTCACCTGTGCCGCAAACGGGCGCTGAATCAGCGGAGCGCGAGACACGCGGTGGTTCGCGTGCTACGGTGGTCCGTCTTGCTCACGAAGAACGTCGGGCTGCGACGACGAAGCCTCGAATCGTCGCGTGCCCAACAATTTTGCATGCCAAATTTTTACACGCCCAACTTCCACGGCCACGCGCCGGCTCGCCTGGAGCGCCGGACGGAGCACTGCGCGGGCGACGGTCCACGCGAGCGAGCCTGAGCCGATGCAGATCAATGGACTTCACCTCCCGACCGCATTGATGCGGGCGATCGGCGAGCGACGGTGGCGCCGGCCCGCTGTCGAAGTCCTCCGCCGTGTCTTCCGCGAGAGCCCGATCAAGGTGCAGCTCTACGACCTGGATGAGATGCGCGCGGCCAATCACCGGTGGTTGGAAGAGAAGGATCCCGCATACTTCGGCCGCTCGGACGCCAAGAAGCCGCCGGGCAACATCGACCCGGCGCGCTCGTTGCTCCTCGGGCTCCTCGGCCCCCACATGCCCTTCGCCCTCGATTATCGCACCTCCGACGATCGGCCCTCCGTCCTGTACCTCCACTCGGGCGGCGACCAGTGGATCACCGTCGCCGGCGACATCGAACAATTGCTCGCTCGCCTGCAACTCGACGGACTGCCCGCTGGCCTCGACTCGTGCGCTCCCGCTCGTCGCGTGCGCTAGCGCGGCGGCTCATCCGCAGCCGCCTTGCGCTCGACGAATCCCGCCTCACGCACACGAGGCCCCGACCCGGCCGCATTGCCGTCGCGGCGGCGTGGTGCTAGGGTCTCGATGTCATTCGTTTCTGGCGCACTTGCACGCTCGGGCTTTGGTCGACTCCGCGTCGCCTGAACGTCACGGGGTTCATTTCCGGCGACGTTGATGGTGCAGCACCTGCCTTGCTGCGATCTTCGTTCGAGCGCCGGCTCTTCGACCGAGAATTCCCCCGCACACACCGGCGCGCTGCGCCGAGAGCCCGATCCAGAGACGAATCAAGACAATGGGTAACCGACTCTTCGTAGGCAACCTCTCCTTCCAGATCACCGACAGCGACCTTCAGCAGGCCTTCCAGCCGTACGGTACGGTCAAAGAGGTCAAGCTGATGACCGACCGCGAGACCGGTCGCTCGCGCGGCTTCGCGTTCATCGAGATGATGAGCGCCACCGACGCCCAGCGCGCGATCGAGGCGCTGCACGGCGCGTCGCTCGACGGCCGCCCGCTGCGGGTCTCCGAGGCGGAGGAGCGGCGCTCCTCGGGCCCGTCGTTCGGCGGCAATGGCGGCAATGGCGGCGGCTACGGTCGCAAGCCCAGCCGCGGGGGCGACCGCTACTGAGCAGGTCCTGCGAGTTCTACGCTGCGCGTCACGGCGCAGCGTAGAACTCTTCGCCGAGCGGGTCGCCGGCGACTCGCTCGAGGTCTCCTTCGGCGGCCGGCCGTCGCAGCGCACCGGTGAGGATGAGCAATTCCCAGCGGGCGCGCATGTGGGCCGGGTCCGCCAGCGCAGCGGCGATCAGGGGCGCGTAGCCGCCGCTGCCCCAGCCGCACCCGTCGGCGAATTGAAGCGGCCAGCAATTGCGATAGAACAGCCACAGGACCTTGCGCAGGGCGCCCGCTGCAAGACCATCGAGCCCGGCGTCCCGTGCCGCCGCCTCGGCGAGGATCCACGGCCCGCTCTCGTACGTCCAGTTGCGATTGCCGCGCGCGAGCTGATATTCCAGCAACGCGCACGTGCGACGATGGACCCCCTCGACCGCGAGCCTGCCGCGAAGATCTCCCATCGGCTCGGGCAGAGGGATCCACGTGCCCTCGCCGACGACGAGCGGCGGCTTGCTGGGGCGATGCCAGGAGATCGTGACGGCCCTGGTCAAGAGATCGAGCTCTGCGCCGAAGACCTCGACGCGCGCACGACGAATGCGCGGATCGACGCGCGACGCTCTGCTCGGCATGTTTTTTCATCATCGCACGCTTCGCCGTATTTGAGAAGCGAAACGAAACCCTGAAGAAAGGGGTGTCCCGGCCCCCCACGTCAGACCGGCACTCGAGCCGTCGCCGCCCAGCGTGTGCCTCTATGCGTCCTCGCGCCGCGTGAGCGTCGGCCCGGCGCCGGCGACGACGTCGATCGCCGGGTCGAGGCCGAACAGGTTGGCGTGGTGGATCCACCACACCCAGCACAGCATGCCGAACGGCAGATAGCCGAAGTACCCGAGCAGCGGCATCTCGTACACGTGCAGCACGCTGACGTACGGCACGTCGTACTTCCAGAAGTTGGGGTTCTGCGGCGTCGAGTAAAAATTCCACATCTCGCCGACCAGGTAGTTGAGCGCGGTGGCCAGGCCGATCAGGATCACCGGCGCCCAGTTGCCGCGGCGGATCGCCGAGAACGGGGTCCACGCGCCCGCCAGCGACACCGCCGCGGTCAATACCAGGAGCGGGCTCAGCCACAGCAGCGGGAACAGCGGCGCCGGCCACAGCACCAGCGCCGCCAGCGACGCCACGCCGAGCCACAGCAGCCGCCGCACCGCCGCGCGCGACAGCTCGATCTGCGGCCCGCGCTCGAAGCGGGCCCGCAGCGGCGCGATCGTCGTCAGCAATTGATAGACCACGAAGATCGACGGCAGCACCGTGGTGAACGCCAGGCCGAACCACACCAGGTAGCCGCACTGCGAGAAGATCGCGTCGTTGGGGTAGTACCAGTTCGAGCGCGTGAAGTAATTGAGGTACTCGAAGAAGTACCAGCACACGCACGAGGTCGCCGCGATCGCCAGCGTCGCCCACGGCCGCCGCGACACCAGCGAGACCCCGCCGGTGCGGCTGTAGACCACCCCGTCGAGCGCGAGGATGAAGCCCCACCACAGCGGCACGAAGCTGAACGGCACCAGCGGCGCGAACGCCTCCGGCAGCTCGCCCCACATCAGCGCCCACGAGGCCATCGCCAGCAGCACCCCCGGCACGCACCACGGCGGGAACCGGCCCGCCCGCGCGCGCGCCTCGGGAGCCGCCTCGACCGGCGCGAAGCCGAACCGCTGCGGCGCGCGCAGGAACTCGAGGATGCCGAGCGCCAGCGCCACGCCGAGGCCGAACACCAGCCAGCTGAAGCCCGGCACGTCGGGGCTCTTCGGCGGCGGGAACGTGCCCCACGTGTCGGGCATGTCGCCGTGGACCAGCAGGCGGGTGGCGAGCGGCGTCGCCACCAGGGCGAGCAGACCGAGGACGAGCGGCAGCTTGCGGACCTTCGCGGACATCGTCGGCCGCGACGTATACCACGGGCGCCGGCGGCCGTCGCCCGCGCCGGCGCGGCGGACGGGCGAGCGACCGCGCCCGCGGGCGGAGCCGAGCGGCCCTCTATCCATGGCCGAAAGGACATGCTCATTCGAACATGTCCTTCACGACTACCGCTCCGCGCGGCTCACTTCGAGTTGGCGGCGCCGAGGGTCGGCTTGCAGCCGGGCGACCAGCTGCCCTCGGGCCCGTCGGCGATCCGGCAGAACGACAGGGTGGCCTGCTCGAAGCCGTAGGTCACCTGCGAGACGGGCGTGAGGTCGGGCTTCAGCAGGGTCACGGTGTCGCCGTCCGAGCTGAGGCCGAACTCGTGCAGCCCGGGATTCTTGCCCTTCTTGACCACCATGAACTGCCCGGGCGCGAGCTTGGTGCCGGCGGCGAACACCAGCTTCTCGACGTCCGCGACCAGGTCGTAGCTGCCGTCGAGCGCCTTGTCGGTGAGGATCCACCCGCTCATGTCGACGGGGACGGCGCCGGCGTTGAACAGCTCGATGTCGTCATTGGTCGACTCGAGCTCGTTGATCGTCGCCATCACGTCGGACATGCACATCGACGTGTCGAGCAAGCACTGCGGGGTGCAGGTCATCGCCCCGGCGGTGAACCCCCGGTCGGCGCACTTGGCCGCGCCGACGTCGAGGCCGTCGCAGGCCTCGCTGCCCTCGCGCACGCCGTTGCCGCAGATCGTCAGCGCCTCGGTGTTGGCCGCGCCGAGGGTCTGCTCGCAGTGGCCCCACGAACCGATCCCATCGGGCAGGCGGCACCACGACACCATCGCCGCCACGCCCTCGAACGTCAGGGCGTCGATCACCGCGTCGTCGCCGTCGACCAGAGTCAGGGTCTCCTCGGTGTTCGAGCTGAGGCCGAACGGCAGCTCGCCCTCGCCGGTCATCGGGTCGAGCTCGACCAGCACCAGCCGCTCACCGGGCATCAGCGTGGTCCCGGCCGGGAACACGTAGGTCTTGTCGTCCGGCAGCATCGGCTCGTCGGACAGCTGCCAGCCGGACAGGTCCGCCGGCGCGCCGCCGGCGTTGAGCAGCTCGATCGCGTCGCCCCTGCCGGCGTACGGCCCCGACTCGGCGCCCTTCGACGTCAGCTCGTTGAGCGTGACCACCCACTCGATCGGCGAGCCCTCGCACTCGGACACGTCGAACGACAGGCAGTCCGACGCGCAGTTCAGCGGCCCGACGAAGCCCGGGTCGACGTCGGCGCACGACATCCCGCCGACCTCGGCGCCGTCGCACAGCTCGTCGCCCTCGACCACCCCGTCGCCGCACACCGACGCGGCCCCGGGCCCCTCCGACGTCACCTGCGGCTCGTCCCCTCCGGTCGTCGTGGTGCCGTCGTCCGGCTCGGTGCCCGCCTCGCTCGTGGCTTCCATCGGCGCGTCGTCGGTGGTGGCATTATTCATACCGCCGCCCTGATTGCAGCCGAGGGCCGCCGGTGCAAAGATGGAAAATAGTGAAAGAGACACTCCTACGATTCGACGCTCGAACATGACACACTCTCGATGATGGCAATGGGGGCGTGAAAGACGAGCTCTCTCAGCGCGGCAGCGGCGCCCCGACCGCGGCCTCGAGCTCGATGAGCGCGTCCCGGCGCTCGAAGCGGGCCGCCAGGTGCAGCCGACGCGCGGCGACCCGACGGGCCTCGATATCGAGGACCTCGACCACGTCGAGCGTCCCCGCCACCAGCGCCGCGTCCGCCTGACGCGCCGCAGCATCGACCTGCGGCAGCAGGTCGTGCTCGATCTCCTGGACCCGCGCGTCGGCCCGCTGGGCCCGCGCGATCGCCTCGCCGACCTCGCCGGCGATCGCCGCGACCTCGGCCCGCTCCTCGACCTGGCGCTGGCGGACCATCGCCTTCGCCGCCTTGATCTTGCCGCGGTTGAGGCTGAACAGCGGCACATCGACGGCGAAGCCGACGCCGAACGACGACGGCGTCGCCGGGCCCGGGCCGAAGAAATAATTGACCTGAGCCCAGCTGATCCACGGCGCCGCCTCGACCTTCGCCAGAGTGATCGCCGAGCGCGCCTGACCGACCTTCGTCTGCACCGCGCGCTGCTCCGGGCGCGAGCGCAGCGCCTGCTCCGTCAGCGCCGCGTGGTCGAGCACCAGGTCGTCGATGTCGAGCTGGGCCCGGTCGACGCGCACGCTGAACGTCGGCCCCGGCCCGACCACGCGGGCCAATTCGGCCTCCGTGCGGGCCAGCTCGCCGCGCAGCTTGCGGGCCTCGTCGACCGCCTCGGCGCGGGCCACCTCGGCCATCGCCAGCGCGACGTCCGTCGCCACCGCGCGCGCCACTCGGGCGCGGAGCTGCCGCTGTCGCTCCTCGCACAGCGACACCGCGCGCGAGACCTCCTCGAGGTCGGCGGTGAGCCAGGCCAGGCGGGCGAACAATCGATAGACTCTGGCCCGCAATTGCCGTCGCGCCGCCTCGGCCTCGCCCTGCGCGCCGGCGGCCGCGTGGCGGGCCCCGTCGACGCGGGCGCGCACGCTGCCGGGGCGGGGGATCGGCGCGCGCAGGCCCATGTTGAAGCCGAGCCGCCCGGGCGCAGAGTCGTCGACGCCGACGTTCGACACGCGGACGCTCGGGTTCTGGATCTGCCGCGCCGCGCCGATCTCCGCCGTCGCCACCTCCGCGCGCGCCTCGACCACCGCGAGCTCGGGGTTGTTGGCCAGCGCCAGCGCGTAGGCCTGCTCGACCGTCAGCGCGTCGCCGGCCTCGAGCGCCGCCGCGGTCGCCTCCGGCACGGCCCCGCGCGGGTCGCCGGCCTGCATCTCGCGCCAGGTCGCGATCGCCCGCTCGGGCGAGACCGCCGGCGCGCTCGCGCAGCCGACCGCCCACATCGCCGCGATCGCCGTCCACCCGCGATTCATGGCACCTCCGGCGCGCCGGCGCGGATCGGCGGGTGCAGCGAATCGATCATCGGCGCCGCGAGCACCTGCTCGTTCGTCGGCGACGCCGGCGGGTCGCTCGTCCCCGCCGCGCACGGCGACGGGTAGCCGAGGAAGCTGACCGCGAACGCCTGCCCCGGCAGCAGCGGCGCGTGCTCGTCGAGGGCGACCGCGACCTCGCGGCCCCACTCCGGAAGGTCGGGGTTCCGGCGGCAGCGCTCCGGCAATTCGGCGATCTGCGGCCCGAGCCGGGTCACGTGGGCGGTCACCGAGCGACCGCCGGCGCTGCGCGATCGCAGCAGCACCGCCTCGCCGACGCGGACCTGCCCGGCCTGGCCCTCGCGCAGGCACACCAGCACCTCGTCGTCGTCGCTCGGCCCGCGGCTGACGATCGTCAGCACCGGCGCATTGGGGCCCGCGACCTGGCCGGCGCGCACGTGGATCGCCGCCACCTGGCCGTCGGCGGGCGCGCGCAGCACCGTCTGTTCGCGCCGCACTGCCAACAATCGCTCGCGACCGGCGACCACCGCCAATTCGGCGCGGACCGGCTGCAGCGCCAATTCCGTCGCGTCGGTCGGCAGCGCCGCCCGGCGATCGCGGGCCGCCGCCGCCTGGCGCACCAAATCGGGCACCAGAGTGTCGGCCGCCTCGACCTCCTTGCGCAGCGCCGCGCGCTTGACCCCGAGCGCGTCGAGGTCGCGGCGGTCGGCCATGCGCTCCTTGACCAGCCCGGCGAGCGTGTCGAACTGGGCGCTGATCGCCCGCAGCTCGGCGGCGCGCACCTCGCGATTGCTGCGAGCGGAGCGAACGGCCATCTCGGCCGCCGCGATCGACTCGTCGGCCTCGCGCGCCTTGTCGTCGATCTGCATCGTCGTCTCGGAGCGGACCGCCCCGAGCGACGCCTCCAGCCGCGCGCGCTCGGCGGCCAGGATCGCCTGCTCGGCGTCGAGCTCGGCCGCGTCGAGCACCGCCACGACCTGGCCGGCGTGGACCTGCTGGCCCGGCGCCACCTCGATCGTCTGCACCCGGCCCGCCGCCGCCGGCCTCACCGTGGTCTCGACGCCGAGCGCGAACCCGACTGCGTTGCCCTCGGCGCGCACGTCGAGCCACAGCCAGCCGGCGCCGGCCATCGTCCCGACCCATACCACCCAGGGGAGAATGCGAGTCCTGATATACCCGGTCATGGCTCAGATCTCCACCGTCGGCTCTTGCAGCAGCAACGAAACGTCCTGGACCCCCGGCAGCGCCTCGAGCGCGCGCACCAGCGCCGCGCGGTGCCCCGGGTCGCCGAGCCGGACCTGATAGGCGTGCTCCATCGCCTCGCCCTGGGCCACCTCGCGCAGCGTCACCAGCGCGAGGAAGCGGCTGTGCTTGCGCAGCAGCGCCATCACCGGCGCCTCGTCGGCGCCGATCGGCAGCTGGAAGCGCAGGAGCCCGTCGAAGCGACGCTGGCTGCCGAACTCCGTCAGCGTCAGCAGCCACACCGCCAGGCAGAACAGCGCCGTGCCGCAGAAGGCCGCGGCGTGGGCCCCGAGCCCGGCGGCGATGCCGGTGCCGAGCCCCGCGAACACGAAGATCATGTCGCGAGGGTCGCGCAGCGCGGTGCGGAAGCGGACGATCGCCAGGCCGCCGGCGATGCCGAGGCCGGCCGCGATGCTGTTGCCGATCGCCAGCATCAACATACAGGCGATGATGCTGCCCATCACGATCGCGTGGACGAGCCCCTGCGAATAGGACATCCCGCGGAATGTCCACACATAGACCGCGCCGAGCACCTGCGTCAGGCCGAAGGCCAGCAGCAGCGCCAGGGCCGCGCTCTTGAGCGCGAACGGCTCGGCGTCGCCGGCCAGGAACACGTCGACCGGGTTCATCGCCAACCTCCCGCGAACCGGTAGGTCCGCGCGTCCATCGCCCCGTAGAAGGCCTTGATCGAGTTGCCGTACTTCGAGAACGAGCGCCGGGTCAGGTCGAGCCGCTCGACGATGTTGTGCAGCCAGAGCGGGACCTGAGTCGTGAACTTGAGCTCGAGCACGGTCAGCGACTCCGGCGACTTCTGCATGACCCCGTCGTCGAGCGCCCGCCAGTTGCGGGACGGCGCGGTGAACGTCCACTTGTCCATCGCCTGCGCGCGGATCCGCGTATCCATCGTCACCCGCACGTAGTCGTCGATGCGGCTGAAGTACGGCTCGCGGTCGTAGCGGACCAGCGTGAACGGCCGCAGGTGCAGCGTCCGCTGCAGCGCCAGGAAGCGCTCGACGGCCGCGCGGTCCTTGCCGGCGACCTCGGCGGGGATCGGCGCGGCCGGGTCGGACAGCAGCTCCGACCAGCACGCGCGCGAGACCCGGCCGCGGGTCTTGGTGATGACGTCGTTGATGCGCCGCTTGACCTCCAGGAACACCGGGCTGCCCGGCGCCTCGGCGTAGCCGCGCACGCGCATCTTGATCCGGTCGACCTGCTCGTGCTCGTTGGCCCAGTAGAGGCCCAGGAGCGGCGAGTCGAGGTACAGGCTCTCGATCGTGTAGCGCCCGCCCGGGCTGCGAGCGGCGTACGGGTCGATCTCACAGAACGGCCGGATCGCCGCGCGCAGACGCGCCGCGGTGGTGTCGTCTATCAAGTATTTGTACTCACGCCTCTCGATCACGTTCGCAGTTACCACGGACATGACACATCGCCCTCCGTCGTCGCCGCGCCCCCACGGCGCGCTGGTTGTGATGAATCGCCGTAGCGATCGTTCGGGCCCCCGACGCCCGCCAATTCACATCCGTCCATCCTAGGACCGCTCGCGCCCCGAGACCGTGAGCTCGAGCATTGTCGGGCCCGGACAGGCCGCACACGGGGCCGGCGCCCCCCTCGAAGGCATCGTCCGAAGCCGCATTCTTCGCCCGCGCAGCGCCCGCCCCGTCTTCGCCTCGCAGGACCGTACGCGAACGTGGCGAGCGTCGCATTCGCGGCGCATCCCCGCGCCTCGGCCCCGGCGATCACTCCATCGTCGAAATCGCCGCGGAGCTCCGCTATATCGGTCGCCTCGCCGGCTTTCACCGCCGCACTCCAGTGACGCGCGCCACCGCCATCGGGCGCCCCCTGCGTGACGCACTCGACATACACGCGACGCAACCGTGGCGCGCTGTGGTCGACCGGTCTACGCTTCGATCAGCTCCGCGCCCGGGGAATCGTGGGTATGGATCTGCAGATCCGCGACGTGGCCGGCTTGAATCGACAGACTCGCCCTGCAGCTCGAACACGTATGCGTCGCTGCCGGACGACCCTCCTCGCTGTCATCACAATCACGGGTGTCCCGCTTCTGACACCGTCGGCGCCACCGCTCACTCCACCAGCCCGCGCGCCCCGATCTGCGCCGCGGCCTCGGGGTAGCGCTCGGCCCACATTCGCAGCGCCTCCATCGTCACTCGCTTGACCGCCGACCGCGCCGCCGGCGTGACGAGCTTGTCCCGGGTGGGGCTGCCCCACTGGACATCCGCGAGCACGACCGCCACCGCGGCCGACAAACCGCCGCGCCGCGCCGCCGCCCCACGCCGCGGAAAGAAGCTGCGCAGTCCGTCGAGCACCCCGTCGCGATGGGCCCCCTCACGGGTGCGGCCGAGGTTGACGAAGCTCTGGACCAGCGCATCGCGCGTCGAGCCCTCGCCCCACGCCAGCGCGACCTCGACGTCGATCGGCTCCTCGGGTCCGTTCACCACGGCGCGGTGGTGCGCCACCCCGCCGATCGTCTCGGGCGCGACCAGTCGCACCAATTCCGGTAGACCGCGCCCGTGGTACTCCCGGTCGCCCATCCAGGTGATCCGCAGCGAGGGTAGCAAGAACGACAGGTCCATCAATCGATGACGCAGGTCCTCGCGCCGCACGCCGACGGCGCTGAAGATCTGCGGATCGGCGCGGAAGCGAATGCGTGTACCCGAGGGCAAGCCGGTCGCCTCGACGCGCATCGGCTCCAGCGGCACGCCGCGGCTGTAACGCGCCGTCGCCTGCCGACCCGAATGCACCGTGACCACCTCGAACAGCTCGCTGAGCGCATTGACGACCACGAGACCGGCGCCGCCGAACCCGAGGTGGACGTGTGGACGATGCCCATCGACCGTCGGCAGATCGAAGCGCTGCTCGAGGATCTCGCGCAACGGCGGCCGCCCTTCCCCGCCCTGGACGGCGATCCCCGGCCCGTCGTCGGCGACGACGACGGTCTCGTCGTCCTCGACCCCGACGTCGAGACGAGAGCAGCGCCCGACGAGCGCCTGGTCGACGGCGTTGGCGACCAGCTCGAGCGCCATGTGCAAGATCCCGCGACCGTCTCGCAAGTCGCCCACGTACATGCCCGGCCGCTTGCGCACGTGCCAGCGCGTCTCCGTGAATTCGCTCGCCTCGTCCATCGGCTCCTACCAGTCGATCGCCACCGGCTCGAACCACCCCGGCGGATAGCCGCAGTCCTCGCCGCACTCGTCGATCACCCCGAGCTCGTGCGCGCTGACGCCGGTCACCTCGTAGGTCGAGCCGACCACCAGGCTCGCGCTCGCGCTCTCGGCCTCCGCGTCCCAGCGCAGCGCGCCCGTCACCGCGTCGGGCACGAACACCTCGCTGTTGCGGACGCACTTCACCCGCGCGCGCTCGAGCGCCGGCAGGCGCAGCACCTCGCGCAGCTCCGCCAGGCGGGCCGCCGCGATCGCACGCCAGTCGGCGTAGCCGAGCATCTCGAGCACGCAGGCCGCGAACACCCGCGGGCGGTCGAGCGGCAGCAGCGCGTCGCAGTCGTCCTCGCCGCGGAAGCCGGCCGTCTGGCAGCGCTCGACCCAGCGGTCGGCGATCCGGTACACCTCGCGCACGCTCATCCCCGCCAGCAGGATGTGCACCTCCGGCCGCAGCTCCGCCAGCCGCTCGAGCAGCGCGTCCTCGGTGCCCGCACGCAGCTCGTCGGCCAGCGGACCCGGCGCGTTCAGGAGCATCTCTCGGATGTCCGAACGGACATGGTCGAAAGCACATGTGATTCCGCGGTGCCCGGTCGCCGGCGACCACGTCCCGCGCCGGGTCGTCGCCCGCCAGAACACCGCGCGGCTGCGGCGGTGCTCGCCGACGGCCGCCCACGCCAGCGAGCGTCGCAGGTGTCGCAGCCGGCGCGACCGCGGCGGACCGGCGCCGATCGTCGGCTCGAACAGGACCAGCCGGCGCACCAGCTCGGGCCGCCGCAGCGCCGCGTGGATCGCCGCCGCGCTGCCACCGGCCCACGCCACCACCTCGGCCGCCTCGCCCATGCTCTCGATCACCGCGATCAGATCGTCCCCGTGGGTCGCCCACCACCGCTGCGGCTCGATCTTCCCGCGGCTGTCGCCCCAGCCGCGGCGGTCGTAGGTGACCACGCGGAGGTGCCGGGCCAGCTGATCGGCCGCGGCCGCGAACGCTCGCCGCGTCATCCCGGTCGCGTGCACGAGCACCACCGGCTCGCCCTGCCCGCGCGATTCGCCGACCAGCGCGACGCCGTCGGGCCGCCTGAGGGACCACGAGCGCACGCGCCATGGTTGCACGACTTCGCCGGCCCGTCAGCCCCCGAACAGCGGCGCCCGCCCGGCTGCTACCATGCACACATGAACTCGCTTACACCCCCTTGCCGTCTCGCCCTCGCGCTCGCGTTCGTGGGCGCGTGCCCGGGCGATCCCGCGACCACCAGCGACACCGACACCTCGAGCTCGACCGGCACGACGATGCCGGCGGACTCGACCGGCACGAACAGTGATTCGACCGCGACCACCGCCGAGCCGCCCTCGACGAGCGCCGAGCCGACCTCCCAGGGCACGAGCACGCCGACGACCACCGGCACCACCGACGACACGACCACCACCAGCGGCCCCGAGGAGGCCGGCCTGTGGCTGGTCCAGCTCGTCAGCGACGCGAGCGCGAGCGCGCACAGCATCGTCATCACCGAGCAGGGCGACGTCGTCGTCGCCGGCGCCTTCGCCGGTACCCTCGAGATCGGCGACGTCAGCCTCACCAGCGCCGGCGCCCTCGACCTGTTCGTCGCCCGCTGGACCGCCGCGGGCGAGCTCCTGTGGGCCAGTCGCTTCGGCGGCCCCGGCGGCGAGCACGAGGCCTCGATCACCGTCGGCGAAGGCGGCGACCTCCTGCTCGCCGCCGAGTTCTCCGACACCCTCGAGGTCCCCGGCCTGTCGCCGCTCGTCAGCCAGGGCATGACCGACATCTTCCTGCTGCAGCTGCACGGCGACGGCACCCCCTCCTCGATCCGCGGCTTCGGCGGCGAGGGCCAGGAGCTCGAGCCGCGCGCGGTCGTCGACGCCGACGGCAGCATCTTCCTCGCCGCCAGCTTCGAGGGCTTCATCGACGTCGGCGGCGGGCCGCTCGCCGCCACCGACGCGCACGATCTCCTGCTCGCCAAGCTCGACTTCGAGGGCGGGCACCTGTGGTCGCAGGTCTTCGCCAACTCCGCCGACATCTCCGCCCACGACCTGGCTCTCGGCGAGGACGGCGACGTCGCAGTCACCGGCTGGTTCGCCAACGCGATCGACTTCGGCGGCGGCGTCTTCGAGGACGGCGGCGCCTACGTCGTGGTGGTGGACGGCGACACCGGCGTCCATCGCTGGTCGCAGCAGCTCGGCAGCGGCAACTCGGGCGGCTGCGGCGCCCGCTTCGCCGCCGACGGCGGCCTCGCGGTGACCGGGTGGTTCCAGAACGCCATCGACTTCGGCTCCGGCCCGATCGCCGCCAACGACGAGCACGCCGATCACTTCGCCGCCCGCTTCGGCCCCGACGGCGAGCTCGCGTGGGGCGGCGCGCACGGCGGTCCCAACGTCGACTCCGGCTGCGCTCTCGGGGCCGGGCCGGACGGCGGCTGGGTCCTCGGCGGCACCTTCAACCAGCAGATCGACCTCGGCGGCGGGCCGCTGACCACGGAGACCGCCCCGTGCGCCTTCCTGGCCGGCCTCGACGGCGACGGCGGTCACCGCTGGTCGATGCCGCTGTGCGCCGCCTCGGGCGGCCAGGTCCATCGCCTCGCCACCTATCCCGAAGGACATGTGGCATTCATCGCCGGCTTCGCCGGTCCGGTCGAGCTGTTCGGCCAGCCGCTCGACGCCGCCAAGCCCTACGAGGTCGTCGCTCACGTCCCGGCTCCGCTGCTCGCGCCGTGATCGCGACCGCGGCCGCGCCGGAGACCGGCACGGCCGCCTCGCAGCCCTTCGCAGCGGGGCTCAGCGCAGGAACCAGAAGTACAGGTACGCGTGGGCGACCGCGATGCTGCCGAGCATCAGCGGGAACGCCAGCTTGGTGTACGTGAGGAACTTGAACTGGACGCCCTCGCGCTCGGCCAGGCCGGCGACCGTCAGGTTGGCGCTGGCGCCGACGAGGGTGCCGTTGCCGCCGAGGCAGGCGCCGAGGGACAGGGCCCACCACAACGGCATCGCGCCCTCGGCTCCGCCCATCGCCGGGGTCATACTCTTGATCAGCGGGATCATGGTGGCGACGAACGGGATGTTGTCGATGATGGCCGACAGCACCGCCGAGGCCCAGAGGATCACGATCGCGGTGACGTTGCGGTCGCCGCCGGTGACGTCCATGAGGCCGTGGGCGAGGTGGTCGAGCAGCCCGGCGTGCTCGACGCCGGCGACGACCATGAACAGGCCGACGAAGAAGAAGATCGTGACCCACTCGACCTCGCCGAAGATGTCCTGCACGCGGTGCGACTGGTCGTGGCCCGGGTGCTTGCGGACGTAGAGGAACATCAGCACCGCCGCGCCGAACATCGCCACGGTGCCGGGCTCGATGCCCGTCTGCCGCGCGGTGACGAAGCCCGCCAGCACCGCCGAGAGCACCCCGAGCGAGCTGACCAGGAGGCCAGGATCCTTGATCGCCTCGGCCGGGTTCAGCGCCATGATCTTGCGCTGCGCCTCCGGGTTGGCGCGCAGCTTCTTGCCCCAAATCCCGTGCAGCGCCAGCACCTGCAGCGCGATCAGCACGCCGACCACCGGCGCCAGGTTGCGCACGAAGTCGTTGAACGACAGCGCCACCGCCGAGCCGATGAGGATGTTCGGCGGGTCGCCGATGAGCGTCGCCGTGCCACCGATGTTGGACGCGAAGATCTCCGCGAACAGGAACGGGTAGGCCGGCACGTCGAGCTCGCGCGCCACCAGCAGGGTGACCGGCGTGATCAGGAGGACCGTGGTCACGTTGTCGAGCAGCGCCGACAGCACCGCCGTCACCAGCGTGAGCATGATGAGCAGCTTCCACGGCACGCCGCCGGCCTTGCGCGCCGACCAGAACGCGATGAACTGGAAGATGCCGCTCTTCCGCGTGATGTTGACGAGGATCATCATCCCCGTCAAAAGCGCGATGGTGTTGAAGTCGACGCCGTGGATGGCCTGCTCTTGATTGAGCACGCCGAGACAGATCATCAGACCGGCGCCGAGCAGCGCGACCACGGCGCGATTGATCTTCTCCGACATGATCGCGGCGTAGGTGAGGACGAGCAGCGCGGTGGACAGCCAGAGGGGATCGAGGCCGAAGATCACGTGTTCGGGCATGGCAAAGATGTCTCGTGGGTCATGATGCAAGAGCCAGCTCACGCCGAGCTCTTGCCTTCGCGGCGGGGCTTAGCCCAAGCGAATCGCGCTTGCTATCACCCGAACCGTGAGTCTACGCGGCGCGGTCTGCGAGGGCTGCAATCATGGCACAGCGAGCTCGACGACGATCGCAAAGTGATCGGACGTCTCGTGCTGCATCGGCCCGTAGCCCCACAAATCGACGACCCAATCGCTGGCCTGCCACGGCGCACCGGCGACGAACACGTGATCGATGCGCTGTGAAGGATCGTACACGGGCACCGGCTCGAGGTTGCTGTCGCTGCTCCACGCGCCCGCGAGCACGAACGCGTCGTCGAACCGCGGCCCGGCGCCGGCCTCGCCCTCGGTGAGCAGGACGTACGCCAGGTCATCTGTCCGCGAGTTGAAGTCGCCGACCAGGATCACCGGCAGCTCCGACGCGAGCGCCGCGGTCCGCTCGAGCACCACCGGCGCGCTCAGCTCCTGCGACGGCGAGTTGTTGTCGAAGTGAGTGGTGGCAAAGAAAAATTCATGATCGTCGGCGATCGCGCGCAGGCGGGCCCATGTGACCATCCGCGCGAATTGAGGGATCGAAAACCCGGTGGAGTACGGAACGTCGGGCGTCGGCGACAGCCAGTAGAAGCCGTGCTCGACCTCGGTGAACATGTCGCTGCGGTAGAAGATCGCCGCGTCGGCGTAATCGAGGCTCATGCTGTCGGGCTTGGCGAACCAGATGCTGGTGTAGCCCGGCAGCTCGGCCTCGATCTGCGCCACCTCCTCGCCGAGGAACAGCTCCTGCATCCCGATCAGGTCCGGGTCGTGGCGGCGGATCGTGTCCCCCGTGTACGGCACGCGCGCGTCCCAGTCCTCGAAGCCCTCGGGCGTGCAACCGGCGCACATCACGTTGAAGGTCATCACCGTCCACGGCCCGAGCGGCGGCACCACAGCGCCCGTGGTGCCCGTGCTCGTCTCCTCGGTGGTCGTCGGCGCCTCGCCGGTGCTGCTCGTCGTGCCGGTGGTCGTGCCGGTGGTCGTGCCGGCG
The DNA here is from genome assembly GCF_026965555.1 of Nannocystis punicea. GTDB lineage: Bacteria > Myxococcota_A > Polyangia > Nannocystales > Nannocystaceae > Nannocystis > Nannocystis punicea. The sequence goes on from NZ_CP114040.1 coordinate 12,154,626, forward strand.
TCGGTCATCGTGCTCGTGCCGCTCGCGTCGGCCGTGGTGCCGGCACCGCCGTCGTCGCCGCAGCCGGCAAACAGCACCAGCGCGCAGGCGATCGAGCTCGGCCTCGGTCGAGTGACGGACAGCTGTTTCAGTTGTTTGAACGACACGGCGCCGCGAGGATCGCCGGGCGCGCCGAGGCAGTCCAGGTCGCGCGCCGATTGCTACCTCGCCGCGGCCTCGCAGTCGCGACGACTCGGCGGACTCGGCGAAGCCGCGTCGGCCGCGACCTCGCAGGTCGCCACCAGCCATGGCGACCTCGCAGGTCGAGCGCCCTGGACCGGCCGACTCGCCTGCCGACTCGCCGAGGCTCGTCGGCTGGGACCTCGCAGGTGGGGTCGTCCCGGGCACCTGGCAACCTTGCCGCCGTCATCGCCCTCCCGGCCGCGGGCGGCAACGCAGCGTTCGGCCGCCCCGGCCGCTCACGGCACCCGGGCGGCGAGGCTCCTCTTGGCTCGAGAGCGAGGCGGCCGCTTGCGGCAACCAAGCTGAAACACCCGGCGAGCTGGCGGCTCTCGGCCTGAGAGCCGACGCGGCCGTTTGCGGCAAAAGCCGCCATCCGCGCCATCCACGCAAGTCCGAAATTATTCTGAGCCATCGGCGGTGGCTCGTGCGACCTCTGAGCCGGGGATGCCTCTGCGAGTCGTGCACAGCGACCACGAGCCTGCTCGGCCGGGACCGGCCGACGCCGCGACGTCGCTGCTCGAGCTGGTGCACACCGGCGACCCGCGCACCGGCGCGGCGCTCTTCGACCTCGTCGGGGCCCAGGTCAACCGGCTCGTGTGGCGCGTGCTCGGGGCCGACGAGGACCACGACGACCTCGTCCAGCAGGTCTTCGTCGCCCTGCTCGCCGGCCTGAAGCGCGTCCGCGAGCCCGAGGCCCTGCGCGGCTGGGTCGCCGCAGTCACCGTCAACACCGTGCGCAGCGAGATTCGCCGCCGCCGCGTGCGACGATTGTTCGGCATGCAGGCCGCGGCGGCCGAGCAGGTCCACACCCCCGCCGCCTCGCACGAGGCGCGCGAGCTGCTCGAGCGCACCTACGGCGTGCTCGCCCGCCTCCCCGCCGACGAGCGGATCGCCTTCGCCCTCCGCTTCATCGACGAGCAACCACTCGGCGACGTCGCCGCCGCCTGCGACTGCTCGCTCGCCACCGTCAAGCGCCGGCTGTCCGCGGCCCAGGCGCGCTTCCGCCGGCTCGCCGAGCGCGACCCCATGCTCGCCGAACACCTGCGCGAACTCGAGGTGAAGCGATGACGGACCCGCTGCAGCGCCTCGCCCGCGAGGTCGCCCGCAACCTCGGCGACGGCCCCGGACCGGTCCGCCGCGAGCGTCAGCGGGCGGCCGTCGCCCGCCTCACCGCCGCGCCCCGCCCTCGCCGCGAGCCCAACGCCTGGTGGCTCCTGCCCCTGGCGGCAGCTGTCCTTTTGGCCATGTTCCTCGCCCGCCCCGCGACCCTGAGCGCGCCGCTGACGGTGACGGTCGCCCAGCAGGCGGTCATGGTCGGCGCCTGGCTCGCCGCCCCCGAGCGCGAGGCCCTCGTCCTCGACTTCTCCGACGACAGCCGCGCCGAGCTGGCCGCTCGCGCCGCCGCCCGCCTCACCCGGGCCGAGCCCGCGCACGTCGAGCTCGCGCTCGAGCGCGGCACCGTCACCCTCCACGTCGTGGCCGTCCCCGACCGCGCGTGGTCCGTCAGCGCCGGCCCGTTCACCGTCGCGCTCACCGACGCCGACGCCAGCGCCACGTGGATCTCCGCGACCGCCACATTGATCGTCGAGGTCCACCGCGGCAGCGTCGACGTCGCCGGCCCCGACGGCGCGACGCACCTGCGCGCCGGCCAGCGCCTCGAGCTGCGCGACCGGTCGGCCGAGCCCGGCCTCCTCGCGCGCAGCGACGTCCCCATCACTCCCCACGCGAACGCTTCGCCCGCGCCAGCGGGCGATCTTTCAGCCGAGGCCGCGCTCCTCGAAGCATCCTCCGGCCCCACCCCGGCAGCCGCTCCGTCGGCCGATGCCCCGCTCCTCGAAGCGCAGGCCATCGATCGCCCCTCCGGCCCTCGCGCGAGCCCCCCGGCCGCGAGCTCGTCCCGCTCCGCCGCCCGCTCGCCCGCTGCGAACTCCTCATCCTCGTCGGCCGGCTCGCCCGCCGAGACCGCGTGGATCGCCCTCGCCGAAGCCGGTGATTGCGCGGCCGCCCTCGCTGCCGCCGAGCGCCACGGCCTCTCGCAGCTGCACGCCACGCTCGCCGCCGCCGACCTCGACCTGCTCGCCCACTGCGCCCGCGTCGCCGGCGACGCCCCGCGAGCACGCGACGCCCTGCTCGCTTTGCGCCGGCGCTTCCCCGCCGATCCCCGCGCCCACACGGCCGCCTTCCTGCTCGGCCGCGTCGCCCTCGACCTCGACCGCGACCCCGCCCGCGCCGCCGACTGGTTTAAAAAGTACCTGTCCGAAGCGCCAGACGGTGCATTGGCCGCCGACGCCCGCCGCCGGCTCGACGAGCTCGACGCGCTGCACTAACAGCCGCGCGACAATGCGCCGACTCCGCTCATTCGCGCGACGAGCCCGTCGCGTTCGCGACTCGCGCCATTGTCGATCGGACCGCTCGCCTCGCCGCCGTCTCCCCATTTAAAAAATGAGCCGTCGTCTCGACCTCACGCGACTCCAGGGCATGCAGACATCCCTTCGCTCTTCCCTGCCGATCGCGCTCGTCCTGGCTCTGGCCGGCTGCGATGTCCTCGACCCGATCATCACCACCGGCTTCACCTCCGAGACAGGCCCCTGGGAGACCTCGACCGTCACCACCGACGACCCGTCGGCCGGCAGCGCCTCCGACACCACCTCTGACACCACCTCCGACGGCGCGTCCACCACCACCGTCACCACGGCTGACCCCACCAACGCGTTCATCTTCCCGGCCGATCCGCCCGCGCAGTGCGACGTGTGGGCGCAGGACTGCCCCGCCGGAGAGAAGTGCGCCGCCGAGGGGCCGAAGCCGCTCAACTCCGGCAGCATCACCTGCACCCCGATCGCCCCCGACCCCGATCAGCTCGGCGAGCCGTGCCAGCTGCTCGTCGAGGGACACCTCGGGCCCGACACCTGTGACATCGGCCTCTATTGCTACGACGTCGATCCGGTCACCCAGCAGGGCACCTGCGCCTCGCTCTGCACCGGGAGCCCCGACAACCCCAGCTGCGGCGCCGGGCAGGTGTGCCTGAACACCAACCTCCCGATGTGTCTCACCGCCTGCGATCCGCTGCTCGGAGGCTGCGCCGGCGACGACCTTTGCCTCATGCTCTCGACCGGGTTCGGCTGCTGGCCCGACGACAGTCAGCCTCAGCACGGCTTGTTCGAGGGGTGCGAATACCTCGACACGTGCGACAATGGCCTGTTCTGCGGCAACTCCGAGGGCGCCAGCGAGTGCGACCTCGACAGCGCTGGCTGCTGCCTCGCCTACTGCGATGTGAACGCCCCCAACACCTGCCCGGGCGTCGGCCAGCAGTGCCTGCCCTTCTTCTCGCCCGGCGACGCCCCGCCCGGATACGAGCACCTCGGCGCCTGCTTCCTGCCGTGACCCCGCCGATTCGCCCGCGCCTGCTCGCGGGGCCGCGGGCGGGCAAAATTTGCTGAGCCATCGGCCCCGGCTCGCGCGACCTCTTGCCCATGCGACGACCCCTCGTCCTCGCCCTCGCCTTCGCCGGTTGCGGCCCGGGTATTCTCGACCCGATCCTCACGGCCGGCTCCGCTTCGTCCGGCCCGGGCGACACCACCGCGCTCGAGACCGGCCCTCCGGCGGAGGCCTCGGCGTCGATCTCCTCGACCTCCGGCCCCGCGACCGACGGCACCTCGTTCATCACCTCCGCCTCGACGGTCACGTCCTACGACGACTGCACCTTCGTCTGCCCCCCCACCACCACGGGTGACGACAGCGTCTTCATCATGCCGGCCGACCCGCCCGCGCAGTGCGACGTCTGGGCGCAGGATTGCCCCGCCGGCGAGAAGTGCGCCGCCGCCGGGCCGCCGCCGCTGACCACCGGCAGCATCGCCTGCGCCGCGATCGTCCCCGGCCCCGACCAGCTCGGCGAGCCCTGCCAGGTGCTCGTCGAGGGCCACCTCGGGCCCGACACCTGTGACCTCGGCCTCTATTGCCACAGCGTCGATCCGGCCACCCAACAGGGCACCTGCCGCCCGCTCTGCACCGGCCACTCCGACGACCCGGCCTGTCCCTCCGGACAGGTCTGTCTCAACACCGCCCTGCCGATGTGCTTCGCCGCCTGCGACCCGCTGGTCCACGACTGCGCGGGCGACGACACTTGCATCTGGATCGATCCCCAGTTCGGCTGCTTCCCCGCGGGCAATCAGCCGAAGAATGGCCTGTTCGAGGCGTGCGAATACCTCGACCAGTGCGAGGACGGCCTGATCTGCGTCGACCCCGCGGGCGCCGGCGAGTGCGACCTCGAGGGGGTCGGTTGCTGCCTCCCGTTTTGCGACCTCGACTTCCCCGACACCTGCCCCGGCGTGGGCCAGGTGTGCCAGCCCTTCCACCAGGGCAAGCCGCCGGCCGGCCTCGAGCACCTCGGGCTCTGCTCCCTCCCCTCACGCCGCGCCGAGGACCTCCGTATGACTTTTTAAACATGTTCCTATAAACATGTCCGTTCGGCCACACTCGTGTGCGCCGCCGGTTCGTCGCGAAGGCGCGCGGCGAGGGGTCCGATGAAGCTCCGCAGGCAACAGTCGCCGAACGTCGAGGCATCGGGCATCCTTCACCGGCGATGGCTCGCCGCGCCGCATGTCTGCTCGCCGCCACGGTCTGGCTCACCGGCGTGGGCCCTGCCCGCGCCGCCACGGTCGTCCTGGTCCACGCCCCCGACGCGCGCTGGCGGCTCGCCGAGCTGCGCGTCCGCGACGAGCTCCGCTCGCTCGGCATGACCGTCACCGACGCCGGCCCACGCGGCCGCGACGACGGCGCGATGGCGACGCTGATCGCCGAACAGGCAGCCGTCGCCGCCGTGCAGATCTCCCGCACCGGCGAGCGCGCCGATGTCACTCTGTGGTTCGTCGACGCCGACACCTCGGCCCCGCGCCGCCTCGAGTTCGCGGTCGAGGACAGCCTTCAGCCCGGTCTCGTCGCCCTCCGCGCCGCCGAAAGGGTCCGCACCGAGACCCGGGCCCGCCCCGCGCCCGAGCCTGCCGCCCTCGCCTCGACGCCCCCCGCCGCCTCGCTCGTCCCGCTCGCGCCCGCCTCGACGTCCCCCGCGCAATCCTCCACGCCGATCGAACCAACCTCGACCGCTCCGACCACGACCACCAACCCGCCCGCCGCCTCGACGCTCGTCCCTCTGCCCGCCGCTCCCCCGCCCGCGCCGTTCTCCGGCCCGCCACCACCCACGGGCCCCTCGCTCCCGGAGTTCACGGACGACCTCCCGCCTGCGCTTCCTGCCGCGCCTGCGCCTCCGGTCCGCCGTCACGGCCTGCTCGTCGCTGCGACGATCGGCGGCGGCCCGGGCGGCGCCGGCCTGCTCGCGGGCCTCGACCTCGCCGGCCGGCGCGAGCTCGGCCGTCGCCTCGAGTTCAGCGGCGGCGTCACCACTCTGGTGACGTCCGGCTGGCGCGAGGATGTCCGCGGATCGATCTTGCTCGGCGTGGTCGCCGGCCGCGCGCAGCTCGGACCACGCTGGCAGCTGGGCCCGCGCACGACGCTGCGCATCGGCCTGGGCGGCGGCGTCGGTCTGGGCTGGGCGGTCGGCCGCGCCAACAGCCCGTACCGGGGCGTCAGCGATGTCCAGCCGGTCGGCATGCTCTCGGCGACCCTCGCCCTGGCCGTGCGCCTCGGCCCGCGGCTGTCCGCGCACGGCGGCCTCGCGGTCGACGTCCTGCTGCCCCCGCTCAGCATCCGCAGCGGCGGCGTCGAGGCCTTCCGCGTCGGCCAGCCGCTGTTGCGCGGCGTCCTCGGCCTCGCCTGGGACTGGCCGCTGCGGCCCAGGTGACGCCACCTCGAGCTCGGCGTCCTCGCTCGGGGACGACGGGCGCGACTCAACCGCCGGCCATCTCTGCGACCTGCTGCACCGTCCGCCAGTTGCGGGCGGTCAGCGGCGACCCGACGACCCGATCGATCAACGCCGGCGTCCACTTCGAGCGCCCGACCCCGCCCGGGTAGTGGAACCACAGCACCTCCCCCGCCGCCACCACGCGCTCGCCGAGAGTCGCCCGCTCGTTCAGCTTCGTCACCGCGTCGGTCCGGGGCGGCCGCTTCGACACCCCGAGCAGCACGCGATTGGCCTCCGCCTCCGCCTCCGACCGCAGCGGGCTGCCCGCCACGATCTGCCGCCACTGGGCGGCCGTGCGCACCATGACGTCGACGTGCATCCCGAACGCCCGCGTGATGCCCTGCTCGAGCGCCGCCTCGTGGGTGTCCGTCGAGCCCTCCGCGTTGAACACGACGTTGCCGCTCTGGATGTACGTCTGCACCGCGGCGAAGCCGAGCTCGCCGCACAGCCCCCGCAAGTCGGCCATCGGGAGCTTGCGGGTGCTGCCGACGTTGATGCTGCGGAGGAGCGCGATGAACGTGGTCATGTGGCGCTCGATCGTGCGCGCGCGAGCCGGCCGCTGGCAAGTCGAAAGCGGCAGCCGGTCGCGACATGTTCGATCGGTCATGTGCTCGCTGGGGCGGCGCCGTGGTACCGTCGCGTCCGATGTCCAGCGACACCTTCTACATCGAGATCCGGCCGCTCCAGGACGACACCGTGGAGCTCGTGTGCACGACCAGCACCGCCGGCGGCGTCAACGACTACGCGCTCACGCGATCGTTCGTGCTGATGGCGCTGGCGGACGGCATGCCGTACGCGGGCGACAACCCGACGCCGCTGCAGAAGGCGATGCAGGAGGTCGGCGGCCCGACCCCGCCGGTGTGGCAGGAGAGCTTCCACCGCGAGCACGTCGACAAGTTCATCGCCTCGACCGAGCTGGTCGAGCGGATCGGCATCGTCACCGACGAGCGCGCCTGGCAAGAGGGCCGCTTCCGCGACGAGCCCGACTCCTATAAAAAATTCCCCTCCCACCAGTTCGTCCTCCGCGCCCGCGTCACCGACCCGCGCTACCTCGAAGGCCTGACCCCCGGCTCCAGCTTCGGCACCACCGCCTTCGACGCCTGGTGGGACGACCCCGCCCGCCCCAGCCGCGCCGAGATGGCCGCCGTCGAAGCCCGAGCCTCGCGCTGGTTCCCGCCGAGCAAGAAAGCCGCGAGCGAGAAGAAGGCCGCGAGCAAGAAGGCCGCGAGCAAGAAGGCCGCGAGCAAGAAGGCCGCCAAGAAGGCCGCCAAGAAGGCCCCGGCCAAGAAGGCCGCCAAGAAGACGGCGAGCAAGAAGGCCGCCAAGAAAGCCCCGGCCAAGAAGGCTACCAAGAAGGCCCCAACCAAGAAGGCTACCAAGAAGGCCCCGACCAAGAAGGTCCCCAAGAAAGCCCCGGCCAAGAAGGCCGCCAAGAAAGCCCCGGCCAAGAAGACCGCCAAGAAGACGGCGACCAAGAAGACCGCCAAGAAGGCCCCGGCCAAGAAGGCCGCCAAGAAAGCACCAGCGGCCGAGTGAGTCGCCGAGGGCGCCTCGCCGCCCTCGCAACACGAAGGCCTCGAGCTGATGAGGATTGGACTCGGTGCCTCGTCGGCCTCGAATCACGACGGTCTCGAGCTCCCGCCCGCGAGGCGACGAGCCTCGCCTACCGCGCCTCTCATCGTCGCGCCATGACATGTCCGATCGGGCATGTCACCGCTCATCTCGGCCCGATGGGTTGTGCGACGCCCCTCGCAACCCTCGATCCCGCCAGCCTCGCGCGTTCATCGACCCACCTCGCCCTCGATCCCGCCAGCCTCGGCTGGCCAAGGTCACGCTCGGCGCGATGGGCCGCGGCGACGAGACCGCCGGCCGCACCGCGACGCGCCAGCCCGGCGGTGTCCTCCCCGTGCGCGAGCCCTGCGCGGCCCCGGTCTCGCGCCACCTGTCCCTTTCGCCAGCTCGCCCTCCGACCTGCGGACAGTGAGCGCGATCGCGAGTAAAACAGCTCGCCCGTGCCGACCGGCGACGTCCTTCCCCTCCTGAGCACCCTGTTCGGGCTCGTCGCCGTCGGCCAGCTGCTCCGGCTCACGGCGGCCTTGCCGACCACCGCCCCGGACATCCTCGCGCGCGTCATCTTGCGGGTCACCATGCCGGCGCTGATCGTCGTCATCCTCGCCGACGCGCGTCTCGAGCCGGCGCTCGCGCCGGCGGTGCTCGCCTGCACCGTCGCCCTGTTCAGCGCCTGCGCCCTGGGCGTCCTGCTCATGCGGGCGCGCGGCGCCTCGCGGCCCGCCCAGGGCTCCGCCGGCGTCACCGCGGCCTTCGCCAACACCGCCTTCCTCGGCGTCCCCTTCGTCCTGGCCGTGTTCCCCGGCTCGCACGGGGCCGCCACCGCCGCGGTGATCATCGACACCGTCGACACCACCGTCCTGCTGCTCACCTTCGGCGTCGCCTTCGCCGGCGCCATGGCGCGGCCGCGGGTTCCGGTCCAGAGCCCGCTCCGCGCGCGGCTCTTCCGCGCCGCCGGCTCCTTGCTGCGCCAGCCGATGATCGTCGCCGTGCTCGTCGGCCTCGCGCTCGCCGTCAGCGGCCTCGCCTTGCCCGCCGCGCTCGCCCGCCCGCTCACGCAGGTCGGTCAGACCACCCCCGTCCTCGCCTTCCTCACCATCGGCCTCGGCCTCGACCTCCGCTCGCTACGCGGCCAGACCGTCCCCCTCGCCGGCATCGCCGCCATCAAGCTGCTCGTCGCCCCCGCGATCGCCTGCCTCGTCCTGCTCGCCCTCGACGTCCGCGGCGACGTCGCCCGCACCGCCGTCCTGCAGGCCGCCATGCCGACCGCCGTCGTCTCGACGATCATCGCCACCGACGCCGGCTGCGACGGCCAGCTCGCCGCCGCCGCCTCCGTCGTCACCACCCTCCTGTCGCTCGCCACCCTCCCGCTCGTCCTCGCCTGCCTGCAAGCGATCGGCCTGTAGTCCATGTCTTATAGGGCATGTCCTCGAGGTCATGACCTCTAAGCCATATCTTTGAAGACATTTCGCAAGGGACAGAAGCCAGCGAGGCGAGACGACGGCCTCACCTCCCGCTCAGCCGTCCTCGCCCCCCGCGAGCGCGGCTCCAGCGACCCCTCGAGCCCGCGGCTGAGCTCCCCGAGCCGGAGCAGTTCGTCCTCGCCATCCCGGCGACGTCGCCCGCACTCCGGCCTCACGCTTTCAGGCGTCGTCGACCGGCCCGCGAGCGCGCGGCTCGACCGGCACCCCGAGCTCGCGGCTGAGCTCCCCGAGTCGGAGCAGTTTTTCCAGGTTCTGCAGCGACATCTCGGCGAACACCGCCGCGATCGACTTCGCCTTGCCCTTGCGGACCGCGAACAGGATCGAGTTGTAGGGCAGGTCGCGGACCGACTGGCCGAACGTGCGGTCGTCGGCGATCTCCTTGCCGCGCTCCAGCGCCGCCTCGGCCTCCGCGCGGAGGGCGAAGAAGCGCTGGCGCACCGCCTCCCAGGCCGGACGGGCCTCCGGGAAGTAGGCCAGGAATTCGTCGCTCTCGTTGGTGCGCACCACCTCGAGCAGGTGGCGGAGGTTGGTCGCCCCGCGCATGTGGTGCAGCGCCACGAACGCCGGCGACTTGATCTTCACCCTGTGGAAGCGGGCGTCGCGGGCCACCAGTCCCTCGTGGCGGGCCGGGTCGAGCTCGCGGGCGAGCTGCAGCGCCTGCGCCAGGTCGCTCACCGCGTGCGTCGGCACCAGCGACCACCCGTACGCCCGCGCGAACGGGTCGGGCTCGACCTCCTGCATCGTCGTCAGGTCGCGGGCCCCGTGCAGCAGCAGGCGCGGGGTCGCGTGGCGGATCAGCACCGGGTCGCTCGGCAGGCACATCTCGAACATGAAGCAGTGGTCGGCGCGATCGGGCAGCGCATAACCACCCTCGTGGAACACCTTCCAGAACGCCTCCGCCACGCTGCACCCGGCTCCGCGCAGCTGCCCCGCCGCGTCGGGCAGCGACGCGCTCGCCACGTGCCACGCCCCGCGATAGGCGTACAGCGTGCACAGCGTCCCGTCGATCTTCTCGAACACCCGCGCAGTGCCCCAGTCGATCGGCGCCGCGTGGCCCTCGTGGGCGTTGAAGAACTTGTCGTACGGGTACGCCACCGGGCGAAAATCGTCGGCCTCGTCGACCACCAGGCCGCGACACTGCCGGGCCACCGGGTCGCCCATCGGCGTCTCGATCATGTCGTACTTGAGGAGGACCAGGTGAGGGTGCTCGCGGTGGCGGCGGGTCTGCAGCGCGAGGCGCCGCACCAGCCCGTCGAGCCCCTCGCTGCGGAGCGCGCGGACAGCGTCGATATCGGACATAAGGCCGCGCAACTTGCCAGAGGATCGGGCGATTCGCAAGACCCCCTCCTTTTGGACTATGTACAATCGCCGTCCCGGCCGCGGCAGCCCGCCACCAGCTCCGTCAGCCGCAATTCGAGCGCGAGCCGGTGCTCGCGGCCGCGCAGCTCGGCCTGCTCGATCGCGTGCATCAGCATCACTACCGCCGCCGCCACCAGCAGCGCCAGCGACACCCCCAGCATCGCCAGCGAATTCAGACCGGGCGCGGCGGCGGCCAGCGCCCCCACCATCAGCACCATCACCAAAGTGAAGCCGAAGGCCATCCGCGCCGCCGCCCCGCGATCGCGCCGGTGGTGCACCGCCCCCCGCCGCAGCACCCCCGCGGCCCACAGCGACCAGCTGGCCCCGAACCCCGCGCACAGCGTCAGCATGGCCCGGGCCAGCGGCGCCAGAGTGTCCGGCTCCGTCATCACCAGCGCCGCGCACACCCCCGCGCCGATCAGCCCCGTCGCCGCCACCCCCGCGTGCAGCAGCCGCTGCAGCGGCGAGAGCGGCCGCACCAGCATCGCCTCCACCTCCTGGCGATGCCGCTCGCGCAGCGCCGCGCTCACGCGCGTCTGCTCGAGCGCGATCAGCCTGTCCGAGAACCTGTCCGAATGGTCAGCCATCACTCCGCTCCTTCCAGCACGGCCCGCAGGCCCGTCGCGCGTCGAACGATCGAGACTTCACAGCGCCCGGCGTATCGCCAGGGCCCCCGCGATCGGCAGGTTGTCGCAACCTGTCCGAATGGTCAGCCATCACTCCGCTCCTTCCAGCACGGCCCGCAGGGCCCGTCGCGCCTTGAACAGCCGGGACTTCACCGTCCCCGGCGGGATCGCCAGGACCTCGGCGATCTCGGCGATCGACAGGTCATCGAGGAAACACAGCGTGAGCACCTCGCGATCGACCGGCGGCAGGCGAGCCAGCCCGGCGTAGACCTGCTCCGCGTCGGTCCAGCGGGCCAGCGGGTCGTCCTCGTCGATCGGCTCCGGCGCCTCGGCCGCCGCGCGCTCGCGTTCGGCGTAGCGCCCGCGCAGGTGGCTCATCAGCGTATTGCGGGCGATCGTGTACAGCCATTGCGGGAGGCACCGCGGCTCTCGCAGCCCGTCGATCCGCGACAGCACCGCCAGCCACACCTCCTGCAGCACCTGCCACGCCTCCTCCTCGTCGACGAGCATCCGCCGGACGTAGAAGAACAGCCGCGGCTCCCACGTACGGACCAGCTCGGTCAGCGCGGCCGGTTCGCCCCGCCGGCAGCGGAGCGCCAGCAGCTCGTGGCGGGTACGATCGGTCTCTCGGCTCATGGGGTGTTGTTCGTACAGTCGCGGGCGGGGGGGCTCCGGTTCACGCCCGGGCAAAAATTCTCCGAGCCGTGCGGCTTCGACGAGGACGTCTGCGACCACGACGATACCCTGCTCCTGCTGCGACGTCCCTGCCCTGGATGCCTGGGTACGGTCCGTACAATTTCTCGTCGACCGCCGGCCGGCCCTGGACCGCGGCTGCGAGGCCTGCTCCTGCTGCTCGGCGAATAACCGCCAGACCTGCCCCTTCAGACATATATACATACCATTCACGGCGCGCCGGTCGCCGCGCTGAGGTGCGATGAATGTCGCATACGCGGGCACTCGCGGCCCGCCGCCGCCTCGTGTGGGCGACGGCCGAGCCGTGTAGACCGGCGAATGGCCGCGAACGTGGCGATCGGCCCTGGCGTGCGCGGCGGGCTCCGGAGCCGCCGCGGGCGCGCCGCTTGTCCAATGAATCCGGCCAGTTCCTCCTGAACGGCCGCCGGCGGCCCGGACGCGGGCCGCGGCGCGCTCTCCGAACGCGGCGGCGCGGCGGGCGATTCACACGATTGATTATGTATATTGTGTAGCGCGTTACATCCCTTCGGACCGGCGACCGCAATTCACCGCTGCGCGGGCTCGTCCGGCGACGGTCGGCACCCGCGATTTCACCGGTCTATTCGCGGCACGGAGCGGCGGCGACGGGCCCGCGCGGCCGTTCCTGGCCACAATTCGCGATTGCTCGGCCGCGCGACGCAATCATCCTTCGAGTCGGGACCGGCGGCGAGATCGACTCGCCGTCATCCGGAAGAAAGGATGCTCACCATGTCTCGCAACATTCTCATGTTGGCCCCTGCGCTCGCGTTCGCACTGCCGTTCGTCACCTCCCAGCCGACGATGGCGCGTCCACTCGCCTCCCAGGCCCCCGAGACTCAGTGGGACGCCCGTGACGGCGACGACGACGACGACGACGACGACGACCACGACGACGACGACAAATTCATCGCCCTGAAGGTCTGCTTCAAGGCGCAGCTCGTGCTCGCCGAGGACCAGTTCCGGTCCTACTCGTGCGACATGGTCGAAGGCCCGCAGTGCCTGTCGAACTGCACCGCCGAGGCGGTCGCGCCGCTGTGCCAGACGGAGATCGCCAACCGCGCCCGCGGTGGCGACTTCGCCTCCTGCCAGGAGGAGCGCCTGGCCGCCTGCCGCAGCCAGTGTGAGTCCGGCGGCGCCGCCTTCTGCCGGCCCGACGACGAGCTCAAAGCCCGCGGCAAGGACGACCACGACGATCACGACGACGACAAGAAGGACCACGACGACGACAAGGACGACAACATCGACGCCGACGTCGACATCCACGAGGAAGACGGCCTGATCTTCATCGACGTGCAGGTCTGCCTCGACCTCAAGGTCGACGAAGACGACATCTGATCCGCGCAGCGCCCAGCGCACGGCCGCGACCGGCGCATCGCCGGTCGCGGCCCCTTTCGTGTCCCGCTCACAGCGCCTGCACGAACTCCCAGATCTGCTGCCCGCCGAACAGCGGCCACCCGTGCGTGCTGTCGTCGTAGCCGCCCTCGCTGTGCTCGCACCACACGACCGGCAGGCCAGCGTCGCAGCCCTGATACGCGGCGCAGGCGTGGCTCTCCGGCTCGGCCTCGACCGCGGCGTGCACCTCGGCGATCGGCGGCGCGGTCTGTTCGTCGCAGCCGTTGCGCGCGCGCCAGAAGTCGCGCGCCTCCTCGCCGTCGGCGAACGGCACGTGGATGTCGGCGACCCGTGGATCACCAGCGCCGCCACGCGGTCGACGCAATCCTCCTTCTCCGGCAGGTACCCGGCCACCGGCGCGATCGCCAGCAGGCGGTCGCCGAAGCGGCAGCCGAGGATGTTGACGAAGTGAGCGCCCGAGCTGGTGCCGGCAGCGAACACCCGCGCCTCATCGACGCAGTAATCGTTCGCCAGCCGATCGAGCACCTTGTTGAAGAACTCGGCGTTGATCTCGCGCTCCCCGTCGCCCTCCCAGCCGGTGCCGCCGAGCGACGTCATGTACACCAGGATCGCGTGGTCCTCCATCGCCGCCTGGAACCCGGCGCAGTCGCCGTCCTGACAATTGGGCCCCGTGCGATTGCGGCCGTGGAACGCGAATCCCAGCGGGTACGGCGTATCCGGGTCGTAGTTCGGCGGCAGCGACACGATGTACTGCCCTGATTGATCCTGCACCTCGATCGTCAGGGCCCCGCTCGCAGGATTCATCACCCCACAACCCGCGCTGCCGACCGCTCCGGTGGTGCTCGCAGTCGTGCTCGCGTCGGTCGTCGCCGGCTCGCCGGTCGTCGCCGGCTCGCCGGTCGTCGCCGGCTCGCCGGTCGTCGGCGCCGCCGTCGTGTCCGTGCTCGTGCTCGTGCTCGTCGACGCAGTCGTCTCGCCGGTGGTGGTCGCATCGCTCGCCGCGGCGGTCGTCGTCCCCGGCGCGTCCGTCGTCCCCGTCGTGGTCGTCGTGGTCGTCGCGTCGGTGCTGCCGTCGCCGCCGCCCGAACAACCCGCCGCGAGCCAGGCCGTACACGCGAAAATGCGCAGTCTGCGAATCATGCCGCACGCTACCAAATCCGCCGCGGGCGGGCGAATGGCCGGGCGCGCTCTCGATCCGTCGACGCGGGCCCGCCCGATCGGCGAAGCTCTGCCCATGCAGGATCCGCGCGAGATTTCCCGGTCCGACGCCGCGGCCATGGGGGCCGAGGCCCTGAAGGTCTGTCACGCCGGGCGATATACCGCCCCGTCGGGCCGCGTCGTCGAGCTGCGGGACGCGATCGCCCGCGCGGTCGCCGGCACCGTCGACTTCCCGCCCTCGCTCGCCCTCGACACCGCCCCGGGCGGCAGTCGTGCCACTCGCATCGAGGTCGTCAATGTCAGCACCCTGTCCGCCGCGCGTCGGCTCCACGACGACGGCCGCGACGTCGTCGCCCTCAACTTCGCCTCCGCGCGCAAGCCGGGGGGCGGCTTCTTGACCGGCGCCCGCGCCCAGGAGGAGTCCCTGTGCCGCGCCTCCGCGCTGTACGTATGTCTCGAAGGACAGGCGATGTACGGCGAGCGCGGCGGGTGGCACGACGCGATGCACGGCGACTGGATCGTGCACTCGCCGGGGGTCCCGGTGTTCCGCGGCGACGACGGCCCGCTGCTCGAGCAGCCGTGGTCCTGCGGCTTCATCACCGCCGCCGCGCCCAACCGCAACGCCCTGCGGCGTCACGCGCCCGAGCGCGACGCCGAGCTGCCGCAGGTGTTCGCCGGCCGGATCGCCCGCGTCCTCGCGGTCGCCGCCCGCGCCGGCCACGACGGCGTCGTCCTCGGCGCCTGGGGCTGCGGCGCCTTCGGCTGCGACCCCGAGCTCGTCGCCGCCCAGTTCCACGCCGCCCTCGCGGGCCCCTTCCGCGGCGCCTTCGCCCGCGTCGTGTTCGCCGTCCTCGACACCAGCCCCGAGCGCCGCACCATCGGCCCGTTCGAGCGCCGATTCGCCTGACCCTTGGAGCATGCCCTCTCGAGCATGCTCTCAAAGACACCTCACATCACTCTCATCGCAGCCTGAATCGTACCACCATCAGCGCGAACGGCATAGTGCGCGCCAGCGCCTGCGCGTCCCGCTGTCCCATGTACAGCAGGGACATCCCGGTCGCCAGCAGCGCCTGGCGCACGAGCGGGTGGGCCGACACTTTGGCCTCGGTCGCCCGCGCGATCAGGCCCGCGTGCGCCGGCGAGTCGACCGCGATCTCCTCGCCGCGCCAGCGAAACGTCCGCCGCCCGCCCGTGCCGACCCGCCGCCGCCCGGAGGTGCCCGCCGCCACCGCCGCGCGCAACGGCTCGCCCTCCGGCACCTTCAAGCATTGATAGAAACACCACACGCTGCGGCACGCGAGGCCGTCGAGCACGAACGGCGCGGGCGAGTCGCTGGACAGCGGCGCGCCCGAGATCATGTGATTGAGGGGTCGCCGCTGCTGGGCCCGCAACGCCGCGTATTCGGCCGGCCCGAGCTTCAGCGCGCGGGCCTCGTGCTCGGCCGCCCGCGCGTCCCCTACGATCGCGCGCCGGCCCTCGTAGAGCAGCCCCTCGAGCTGCGGGTCGTTCGGGTCGATCGACCGGCAAGCATCGTCGACGCCGCGGCTCCTCAGCAGCTCTCGCAGCGGTCGCCCGTCTCGCGCGCTCGCCATCTCCCGATTGTACCGCCCTCGCGACCCGCGGTGATTTCTTGTTACCCTCGCGGCATGTCGAGCCGCGCCGCTCCTCCGCGCTCCCTCGCCGCTGCGCTCGCGCTCGCCTGCTGCAAGGCCAACGCGCCCGCCGGCGAATCACCGCCTGTCTCCGCCCCGGCGGAGGCGCCCGTCGAACCCGAGGCGCGCCCCGACCTCGCCGCGCCTCGGCCCGCCGCCGAACCCGCGCCGAACTTCACTTCCGGTCCGCTCGACTACGCCGCCAGCGCCACCGGCGTCCTCGTCGTGTGGTCGCGCCACGACGGCGAGGCGAGCGAGATCGTCGCGCAGCGGCTCGACCCTCGCGGCCGACCACTCGGCGCCCCCCGGCTCGTCCTCCGCACCGAGGGCGAGATCGTCGACCTCGCCCTCGGCACCGCGAACGGCGGCACGTGGATCGCCCACGTCGCCGCGCTCGGCTCCGAACCTCCGAGCGGCCAGCTCGGCGTCGTCGCCCTCACCGACGACCTCTCCGTGACGAGCGCGCGCGTCCTCGATCGCTTCACCGCCGAGGCGCTCCTCGCCTGGGACAGCTCGCGCGTGCGAGCCCTCGCCCTCGGCCCCGACACCGCCGTGGTCGCCTCGCTCGGTGCGCCCGTCCCCTGCCGCGATCGCGTCGTCGGCGGCACGCGCCCGTGCCCCGGCTATCATTTGTTTGCGATCCGCAGCGACGGCTTCGAGCGCGTCGGCCAGGTCGGCGTCGACGGCGGTCAGTCGAGCATGGGCGCCCTCGTCGACCTCGGCGCGGGGATCCTCGTCGACGTCTGGGCCTGGCACGGCGGCCCCAGCCACGCGGACCTCTATCTCCCGCGCGGAGCCGCCGCCACCTCGACTCCGAAGTTTCGCCGCGTCCCCTGTCGCCCGCCGATCCGCCGCGGCTTCGACGGCGAGGCGCTGGTCTCGTGGTGCGCCGGCGACGACGCCGGCATCGACGAGCTGTGCCGCCTGAGCGACGACGACGCGACGGCCGCGTGCGCCCGCGTCCACCGTGTCACCCTCGCCGATCGCCTCCTCACCCCGCGCAAGGAGCCACTCGGCCCCCCGCTCACCGCCCGCTCACCGCGCTGCAGCGGAGGCCGGCCGGTCCTCGACCTCGCCTGGCAGGGCGGCTCCCTCCGCCTCGACCCGCAGGCCCCTGGCGCCGACCTCGACCTCCGCCCCGAGCTGGGCGTGTGGACCGGCGAATACGGCCTGCAGATCGCCGGGGGCGGCCAGATCTCCCGCCTCCGCTGCGAGCCCGACGATCGCCTCACCCGCGACCCGGAGCCCGCCGCGCCGCTCGACCTCCTCGCCCCCGCGACCGCCGATTGAAAGATAAAATGTCCCCCGGGACATGCCTTTCAACACATGTCCCGGAGGACAAGAGGCAGACCGACCGTGGGCTGTCCCCGGGGACAGCCCACGGCGCCCGCCGGGCTCAACGGTTGAGGTTCCAGATCGACGCGTTCAGGGCGAACGCGAACGTCACCCACAGGAGGTGCGGGATCTGCAGGAAGCCGGCCGCCGGGCGGATCTTGAAGAACGCGCGGGTCATCGACACCAGCGCGAACCACTGCACGCCCACGCACACCAGCGACAGGTCGGGGCGGTGGAGGCCGAAGAACAGCGGGGACCAGGCGGCGTTGAGCATCAGGGTGAGGAAGAACAGCCCGATCGCCCACGGCAGCAGCGGGTGCTTGTCCTTCCGCGCCACCAGGTAGACGCTGAGGCCCATCATCGCGTACAGCGCCATCCACACCGGGCCGAACACGGAGTCGGGCGGCGTCCAGTCCGGCTTGTGCAAGCGGTGGTACCAACGGTCGGGCCCGAAGAAGTATCCGGACAGCGCGGGCATGTAGGCCACGCCGATCCAGAACAGCAGGCTCAGGGGTGACAACAATCGGCGGCGGTGCATAATCGCAAGACTGAGGGTGATCGGAACTCGCGGCAACTCGCGGCGATCGCGTCGGGTCGAGCGCCGCTCGAGCCCGCTGCGCGCCGCGGCGTCAACCGTCGTGCCAATCCGCGAGCGTGGTCAGCAGCGCCGTCGCGAACTCGGCCGTCGATTCAGCGGACACTCGCGTGAACGGGAACTCGCGCACCGACGCGTGGCGGAACGCCCCCAGCTCGTCGAGGAACAGCGCGCTGCCGAAGGGCAGCGGGTTGCCGATCTCGACCACCGGGATCCACGCCCGCAGCGCCTCGCCGCTGGCGCGCGCCGTCTCGTCGACCTCCGGCAGCGAGCGCCACGTCGTCTCGACGTACTCCGCGACCACCCGCCGCGCCGCCTCGATCGTCCGCCGCTCCGCGCTCTCGACCGCCAGAGTGGTGATCGAGTTGGTGGCGATCCAGTGATATTTTTCCAGGAATTCGACCAGGCTCGCCGGCAGCGCGCGCCCGAGGCGGTGGCGCAGCGCCACGATCGAGCCCGGCAGCGCCCCTCGCGGGGCCCGCTGCAGCCGCGCTCGCGTCGCCAACCACTCGAGCGCCGCGTCGAGTCCGTCACGCGTCATTCCATCGTCGTCGTCGTCGTCCATCACTCGCGTCCCCCGAGCGCCCGCGTCGCCACCTGGGCCACGACCGCCTCGACGCGGCAGCGAGGGCCCGCGGGCGCCGCCGCGCGGTTCAGAAGCAGATGAAGATGTCGCAGATGCCGAGGATGTTGTCCTTCACCCCCGCCGGGCAGCAATTCGACTGCGGGTTGTTCTCGTCGAAGATGCAGAACTCGCCCTGACCTGCGCACGTCAGCGTCTCGCAGCCGGACGTGTCGATCGTGCACGACGCGGTGCACGACAGGAGGCCCTGGTCGTAGCCGAGGCCGACGCAGCTCTGGCCGCCGAGCTGGGGCCCGTCGCACTGCTCCGCGCCCTCCTTCACCCCGTTGCCGCAGCTCGCCAGCGGCGTGCAGCCGGCCGTGTCGATGCTCTTGCAATTCGGCGCGCACACCAGGTTGCCGCCGCCGTAGCCGAGGCCGACGCAGCTCTTGCCGTTGAAGTTGGCGCCGTCGCACGCCTCGGCCATGTGGACCAGGCCGTCGCCGCAGGTGTAACAGCCGTCGGTGAACAGCTGGCAGTCGGGTCCGCACAGCAGGGTGCCGGCGCCGAAGCCCTCGGTCGTGCACGTGCTGCCGACCAGCGACTCGCCGTCGCAGGCCTCGTTCGCGTCGACGTTGCCGTCGCCGCACACCCCCGGAGGCACGGTCGTCGTCGTGAGCGGGTCGCTCGAACCCGGCGAGCTCGACGTCGGCGGCTCGCTGGTCCCGTCCTCGCTGCCGCCGCCGCCGCTGCTGCTGCTGTCGCTGTCGCCGGCCGACGAGTTCGGGTGGGCCGTGGTGATGGTCGGGTTGTTGGTGGTGGGCAGCGGGATCGACCCTGTGTCGCTGATGGTCCCCTCGGCGCACGCCATCAGCAGCGCGAACATCAGGCCCCACCCCGCGAACTTGTTCGGCATCCCATCCGAGCCTAACAGCGCCGGCCCAGCGATGAACTCGCCCCCGAGCCGCCCCCGCGCGCGCACGCGCCCGCGGACGCGAGAGGTTCCTCATTGCTCCGCGGGGCAGCGTCTGCGATCGCGCTCCTGCGCGATCGACTCACAGCGGCGCCCGCGTCGGGCACTCGCCCTCGCCCTGGAAGTCGCCGAGCGTGCGCGCCTGGGCCTCGAGGTAGTCGTACGCGGTGGTCACGGGGATCTGCGCGCCCGTCACCGAGTAGCCGAGCTCCGGCTTGAACACGTCGGCGGCCTTGACCATGCGCAGCTCGTCGAGCGTGACAGAGCCGTCGCGGTCGAGGTCGCTGTCGGCGATCCACTGCGCGCGCCGCTCGGTGATCTCGGCGCCCTGAGTGATGTTGGTGAAGAACCAGTGGTCGCCGTGGATGGTCGGCTTGATCTGCGCCGTCCCGCCCGACGGCACCGCGAAGCCGGCGTCGCCCTCCTCGGGCGCGCAGTCGTCGAACGACGTCCCGGCCGCGAGCCCCCACGCGAACTTCACCTCGGCCACCGCCACACAATCATCCGTGCCCGGCAGGCACGACTGGCCGTCGGCCTTGGTGATCGCGCCCTCGACGTAGATCGAGAAGCCGCTCTCGACCATGAAGTCGTGGTCGGCCGCGGAGGTCCCCTCGGCCGCCTCGGCCGCGGCCGAGGCGTTGGGGATGTCGTAGCCGACGCGGTCCCAGCGGACCGCCTCGACGTCGTCGAACTCGGTCAGCACGAAGCCGCCCGCCGGCAGGTTGAGCAGGTCGACCACGTAGACCGCGGGGTCGGCCAGCGAGGCCGACGCGTCGGCGCTGCGACCGGCGCGGAAGTTGCCGACCACCACCAGGAACTTGGTGTAGTTCGCGGCCCAGCCGTCGACGATGTTCTCCTCGCCGTCGCCGGCCTGCAGCCCCTCCGGGATGGTGTCCTCGGCCTCGACGAACACCTGCACCCTTCCGGTCGCGCCGCCTCCGCCGTTGCAGCCGGCGACGAGGGCGATGGCAGTGACGAGGACGAGGATCTTCGGACGTGGCATGACGACTCTCCTTGCGCGATGTCGCGGGGTGATTGCAAATTCTCGGACGGGCGCGCCGCGACCGTGCGGCCGCGCCTTCAGCCCGTGGCCGCCGAAGCCCTGCGCCGCGGGGCCCGCACCCTCGCGGCCGGCCCCGATCGCGCCGGACAGGCGATGCAGGGCGGCGGTCACGGCGCGACGGTACGCCGCGCGTTCTTGCAAGTCAAATTGCAAAAGACCTTCGCTTGCATCTACCGGCCCGCGGCCCGCCGCCCGTCCGCGCCGCCACGGCCGCGGCGCGCCCGTCCGTACTCGCACTCGATCTACTCTTGCAATGCGTTTGCAAAAATTGACCTTGCGCACGCCGGCGCGGCTTGTCGGGGGCCCGGGCGGCGGTCACCGTGTGGCATGACCCAACATTCGCCTCTCGCCGATCCGGCGTCGTGGAACCTCGTCGACGAGTGGTACGCCGAACGCGGCGTGCACTTCGTGATCCCCTACGCCCGCGACGCCATCGCCCTGGCCGCCCCGACCGCCGACGCGCGCGTGCTCGACGTCGCCTGCGGGCCCGGCACCCTCGCGCTGCAGGTCGCCCCCGCGGTCGCCCACGTCGCCGCCCTCGACTTCGCCGCGGCGATGATCGACCGCCTGCGCGAGCGGGCGACCCGGGCCGGCCTCGAGGTCGACGCCCGCGTCGGCGACGGCCAGGACCTGCCGTGGCCCGACGCGAGCTTCGACGCCGCCTTCTCGATGTTCGGCCTGATCTTCTTCCCCGACCTGGGCCGCGGCCTGCGCGAGCTGCATCGCGTGCTGCGACCCGGCGGCCGCGCAGTGATCGGCTCGTGGATGCCCTTCGACGCGTCGAACCCGCTCACCGCCCTGTTCGCGGCCATGCGCGCGGTGATGCCCGAGTCCCTGCCCGCCGGCGGCGGACCCCCGCTCGGCCAGCCCGACGAGCTCGCTGCCGCCCTGAGCGCCGCCGGCTTCGTCGACGTCCGCGTCCTGCCTGTCACCCACGAGTTCCGCTTCGCCGACGTCGACGCCCTGTGGACCTTCCAGGTCCGCGGCAACGCCCCGATCGCCCTGCTGCACCAGCGGCTGCCGCCGGAGCGCTGGCAGGCCTTCGAGCGAGAGGCGCTCGCCCGCCTGCGCGAGGCGTTCGGCGCCGGCGAGGTCGTCTACGCCCAGACGGCCCTGCTCGGCCTCGGCGTCCGCTGAGCGGCGATGTCCGAGGGGACATGTCCGGATGGACATGTCCTCTCGCTCGCGGTCCGCTCCGTCTACTCGGCCGGGCACCCGGCCCCGGGCGCGACCTCCCCGTGGGCCATGAAGTAGATCGGGTGGCTGCCCGTGAACGCCTCGGGGGCCAGCACCTCCCAGTTCACCCCGTCCTCGCTGCGGAAGAACCTCTGCTGCTCGTACCAGACCATCCAGCCGGCGTTCGCGGCCACGAACGTGCCCGCGGGGCTGCGGGCGATCTGCCCGATCGAGAGGTCCGCGGGCGAGATCGGCTCGCTCTGCCAGCTCGTCGCGTCGGCGCTGCGGTGCAGCGTCGAGCCCTCGTAGACAAAGAACTCCGAGCCGGTCCAGATCGGCGGCGACGACAGACCCGCCGCCACCGGCACGTACTCCCACGTGTCGCCGCCGTCGGTCGTGCGGCAGACGTGGCCGTTGCCGCTGGCCATGATGCCCACACCTGCCCCATAGGCCATGCCGATCACGTAGCCCCCGCACTGCGGCGGTCGCGTCGTCGCCGGCGTCCACGTCACCCCGTCGGGGCTGCGGACGATGGCCCGCTGCTCGCCGCTCTCGCCGGACACCACGAACCCCCCGGCCTCGTGCGGGAAGAACTCGATCGCGCGGGTGTTGATGCCGATGTCGAGCGGGCCGCCCTCGACCCACGTCTTGCCGAGGTCGTCGGAGATCTGCGTCGTCGAGTTGTTGGCGACGAAGCGGCCGTTGCCGAACGCGATGTCGGCGAACGTGGGGGTGTCGCCGAGCACCGTCTCGAACATCGCCGCGTCCTCGCTGCGGACCACCGAGCCGGGCGCGCCCCAGCCCCACGTCAGCACGAAGGTCTGCTCGCCGTGGGCGATCCCGCGGCCGGCGAAGGCGTTGTGATCGCAGTCGAGGCCGTCCTCGAAGCAGCGCACGCTGTCGTCCTGCGAGGTGTTCTGAATCC
This sequence comes from Nannocystis punicea, assembly GCF_026965555.1. GTDB lineage: Bacteria > Myxococcota_A > Polyangia > Nannocystales > Nannocystaceae > Nannocystis > Nannocystis punicea. Next base: position 12,177,243 of record NZ_CP114040.1, read on the forward strand.
ACGTGTGGCCGTCGTCGCACGAGATCGTCGTGCGCCCGTAGTGGCCCTGGGCGATGAACACGGGCACCGAAGTCACCGGCGGCGGCCCCGTCGTCGTCGACGTCGCCTCGGTGGTGATCGGCCCCTCGGTCGTCGTCACCGCCTCGGTCGTGCTCGTCGACGTGCTCGCAGTGGTCGTCTCGCTCGACGTGGTCGCCGACGTCGTCGGTGAAGACGTCACGTCCTCCGACGCGCCCGACGTCGACGTCGTCGATGTCGCCTCGCTGGTGCTGTCGATCCCCGCCGAACCCTTGCTACCGCCCTGACATGCGACGACCAGCGCCGCCCCGATCCACATCTGCCGCACCGAGCCACGGTAGCGAGGTCGCTACGGGCCTCGCAAGGTGTCATGAGACCCCATCGCATGCGCGCGCCCTCGCCTCGCGCGTGCGCGCGCGTTTGACAGCACCCCGCGGCCTCCTGTAGCTGTGATCGCCGCGCAGTGAGGCGAGGGCGGGAGGACTGGTGATGATCGACAGGCGACAGGCACGAGCATGGATGCTCGGTGGCATGGTGGCCCTGGGATGCAGCGGAGGCGGCGGCAACGACGACGACTCGGCGACCGCGGCCGTGACCGACGGCCCCGGCACCGCCACCGACGCGGCGACGACGTCGACGCCGACCACGAGCGAGGGCACCGGCGTCGACCCGACCGAGGGCGAGCCCGCCGAGTGCGAGGGCCCGCTCGACCCCGGCCCCGCGCCGCTGCGGCGGCTCACCCACACTCAGTACAACAACACCGTCCGCGACCTCTTCCCCGGCGTGACTCTGCCGCCGCAGACGATCGCGGTCGACCCGAAGGTCAACGGCTTCGAGAACAACGCCGACGTGCAGACCCCCTCGGCCCTGCTCATCGAGCAGTACCAGCGCGCCGCGCTGGCCGTCACCGAGGCCGCGTGGGCCACCCCCGAGGCGTTCCTGCCGTGCGCGATCGACGGCGGCGGCGAGCCGCAGCAGTGCGGTCACGGCTTCATCCTCGACTTCGGCGCGCGCGCGTTCCGGCGCCCGCTCACCGCCGACGAGGAGGCCGCCTTCCTCGGCTTCTTCGACCAGCAGCTGGCCGAGACCAACTTCTCCGTCGCGCTGCAGCTGACCACCCAGGCGCTGCTGCAGTCGCCGGCGTTCCTCTACTTCCTCGAGTTCGGCGGCGAGCCGGCCATCGGCGGCGAGGCCGTCGCGCTGACCGGCCACGAGCTGGCCACGCGCCTCAGCTACTTCCTGTGGGACAGCATGCCCGACGCCCAGCTGTTCGCGGCCGCCGCAGCCGGCGACCTCGACACCGCCGAGGGCCTCGCCGCCGAGGCGATGCGCATGCTCGAAGACGCCAGGGCCCGCAGCGCGCTCGTCAACTTCCACCGCCAGTGGTTCGACTTCGACGGCGTCGCGCTCATCAACCCCGACCCCGCGACCTACCCGAACTACACCCCCGACCTGCGCGCCGCCATGCGGGCCGAGCTCGACCGCTTCGTCGAGTCGACCCTGTTCGAAGGGCCAGGTACATTCGCCTCGCTGCTCACCAGCACCGAGACCGACGTCGACGCCACCCTCGCCGCCCTGTACGGCGTCGACCCGCCGCCGCCCGGCGAGTGGGCGCCCGTCCTCCTCGACTCCTCCCAGCGCAGCGGGATCCTCACGCGCGCCGGCTTCCTCGCCCGCACCGCCCACGCGGTCCACCCCTCGCCGGTCAAGCGCGGCGTGTTCGTGCTCGCGCGGCTGCTGTGCGTCCCGCCCGCGCCGCCGCCCGCCAACGTCAACACCAACCCGCCCGACGAGGGCCAGCCCGGCCAGCCGAAGACCAACCGCGAACGCTACGCCAAGCACACCGCGCAGGCCGACTGCGCCTCGTGTCACACCACGATCGACGGCGTCGGCTTCGGCTTCGAGCACTACGACGCGCTCGGCCGCTGGCGCGACCTCGACAACGGCGAGCCGGTCGACGCCAGCGGCGAGCTGATCGGCACCGACGTCGACGGCGCCTTCGACGGCGCGCTCGAGCTGTCGGAGAAGCTGGCCACCAGCACCCAGGCCCACAACTGCGTGGTCTCGCAGGTCTACCGCTACGCCCTCGGCCGCGGCACCACCGCGGACGACCTGTGCAGCCTCGGCGACCTGCGGGCCCAGTTCGCCGCCGCCAGCGGCGATGTCCGTGCGCTCCTCCTCGCCGTCGTCACCAGCGACGCGTTCCGCACCCGAAAGGAGGCCCCATGACCGCCTCGCACCTCCGCGCGCCGCGCCTGCGGCGGCGCAGCTTCCTCGGCGGCCTCGGCCTCGGCCTCGGCGCGCTCTGCTTGCCCTCGCTGCTGCCGCGAGGCGCCCGCGCCGAGCCGCCGGGCCCGGTCAAGCGGCTGCTGATGTTGATGACGGAGCACGGCACCGTCTATCAGAACTGGCGCATGCGCCCGGGCAACCTGCCCGAAGATACAGATTGGGAGGCGCCGCTCGGCGCGCTCGGTGAGGCCGACTTCAGCGAGATCTTGCGGCCGCTCCACGGCTACCGCGACCGCCTGCTGGTGCTCGACGGCGTCGGCATGGCGACCGGGCACATGACGGGGATCAACGAGCACGAGGAGGGCCACGCCACCTGTCTCACCGGCACTCTGGCGCAGCCGGTCGACGGCGGCGTCGCGCTCGCGGCCGGCCCCTCGATCGACCAGATCGTCGCCGGCGCGATCGCCGAGCCCGGCCAGATCGCCTCGCTGCAGGTGTCGCACGGCAGCTGGGCCTACAGCTACGATCCGAGCGGCAAGGCGCTGCCGTGGATCACCGACCCGTGGCAGCTCTACAGCAAGCTGTTCCCGAACGGCCCGGTCGACCCCAACGAGCCGCCCGACGACCTCAAGACGATCCGCGACCGCCAGAGCAGCGTGGTCTCCCTCGTGCGCGAGCAGTACAACGCGCTCGCGCCGAAGATGTCGGGCGAGGACAAGCTCAAGGTCGAGCAGCACCGCGACCTGCTGCACTCGCTCGGCCAGCAGCTCGAGAACCTGGCCAACATCGTCTGCGAGGCCCCGGCCGAGCCCGACGGCGGCCCGCCGTGGGAGGACCCGCAGTTCTACTTCCACCGCGCGCAGGTGTTCACGACCCTGACCACCCTGGCGCTCTCGTGCGACCTGACCCGCGTCGCAATGCTGGCCTTCAGCGGCCTGCGCAACGAACACGTCAGCGCCCCGCCCGGCGACCTCCACAACGATTACGCGCACCAGGCCTCGACCGACCCGACGGCGATGCAGGTGATGACGAACTACCACAAGATCCACGCCGAAGATTTCAAGAATATTCTGGCGGCGCTGGACGCCGTGCCGAGCGAGAGCGGCACGCTGCTCGACGACACTCTGGTGATTTGGGGCAACGAGCTGTGCACCGGCGAACACAGCATGAACCAGTGGCCGATCGTGATGGCCGGGGCCACCAGCCATTTTAAAACGGGGCGCTACGTCCGCTGGGCCCAGAAGAATATTATTAAAGGGACGTGGGGCGACGAGCCGCAGGGGCCGCCGCACAACCGCCTGCTGGTGTCGATCGCCAAAGCCATGGGCGCCGACGTCGACCAGGTCGGCGAGACCAGCGTGACCCTCAAGGGCGACACGCAGCTGCCCACGACCGGCGAGCTCGACCGCCTGACCTGAGAACAGAAGCGAGGCAGCGCTCGTGGACTGCTTGCAGCCCACGAGCCCCGTTCGCAATTCACGAGCGAGCGCGCCGCACGAAATGCGGGTTTGAATCGACCGGCAGCATCGCTGACCCTCGGCAGCCGGCGAACCCTCCACATCGAGATGCATCCCCGCGGCCTCGCGCGATTGCGAGTGTCCGTAGCCTTGCGCCTCCCTTGCTCGGAGCCCATCTACATCCTTGCTTCCAAGGATGCTGCCTCGCCCGCAGCCACGCTACTGCCTTGGCGGTGCGCACGCCGGCCTGCCGAATGTTTCTACGTCGTTGTTCTCTCGCCCTCGCCTCGCGCCGCAATGCCTCTACGCCCTTGCTCTCGCCCGCGGCCCTACTGCATCGAGCCGATCGAATCGACCTACGTCCTTGCTTCAAATTCGCAGACCTACGCCCTCTCGCCCGCGGCCTACTGCATCGAGCCGATCGAATCGACCTACGTTCTTGCTTCAAGTTCGCCGGCCTACGCCCTCGCTCTCTCACTCTGAGGCCTACTTCCTTGCGCAGGCGATTAGCCTACGCCCTTGGTTGGCACTCACCCTACGCTTCGCAATCGACACCTACGCCCTTGCTCTCACCTCGCACGCCAGCCCTCTACGCTCTTGCTCTCGTCCCGGCAGGCCCCAGGGAGCCCCCCTTGGCTCGCACTCGCAACATCTACGGCCTTGCTCGCCCGAGCCACGTCCTCGCGCAGACACGCAATCTCCTACGGCCTTGCTCTCCGCGAGCTCCGCAGCGCACGCTTGCCTTTCTTCGTTCCCTTGCGCGCACTGAGCTGTCTCGGCGTCCTGCTTCCTCGCGCTCTACTCCCTTGCGCCATTGGCTCCCGGCGCCCCTACGTCCTTGCACGCTCGCTGGTCGCGGGTTCAAACGGCCAGCGTCTTCGCGCCTGCGCAGCTGCCGGAGCCTCTACTGGCTTGCTGATGCTCGCGAGCATGAGCGTGGACGAGACACGGCGCATCGTGGGAGCCCGTCGCCCTCGCTGCGAGATTGCCCCCACGATAGCGACGGTTGACAGGCCTCCGACGCTCATGACATCGTCGCGCGATCTCGCGCATCGGCCTGCTTCTGCCCTCCACGCTGCTCCTGGCCGGCTGTGTGGCACCTGGCCTGAAGTACATCCAGTCGCTGCCGATGACGACGACCACGACCGGAGACTCGAGCACCGGGGACGACGCCTCGACCACGATCATGACGACCACCGAAGCCGCGAGCGAGAGCGACGGCGAGAGCGCCGGCGATGCCTCGGACTCGGGCACCACGGCGATGACCGAGAGCACCGGCTCGACCTCCGGCGGCATCGACACCACCACGACCGGCACCACCACCGGAGCCACGGACCCAGTGTGCGGTGACGGCGTCGTCGAGGGCGACGAGGAGTGCGACGGCGCCAACGACATCGTGGGTGACCGCTGCCACGACTGCACCAAGAACCGGTGAATCTTCGCCTCTGCCGCGCTCCACAACGACGGTGACCTCGGCGGCCTCGAGGGCGACGGCGGGTGCCGTCAATACGCCCTGCAGAGCGGGCTCGCCGACGACACCTGGAAGACCTTCATCGCCTGGCTCTCCGACGCCGACCACGACGTCCGCGATCGCCTCTACCCGGGCGCGGTCGCTACGTCCGCACCGACGGCGTCATCGTCGCCAAGACCGTCGAACAATTTTTCAGCGGCTCGCTCGAGGCGCCGATCAGCGTCGACGAGCACGGGCCATGCAGCGCGCTATCGCTATTCGCTAGTCCCTCGCTCAAGTCGGACGATTCGCACCACCACCGGCCGCCTCCTCGAGCAGCGACCGGACGCGCTCCGGCTCGGAGCAGGTCAACAGCACGTGCTCCTCGACGTCGATGCGGTACGCGACCTCTCGCGGCTCGCGGCCCTCGTCGAGCAGTTCGTAGACGATGAACGTTCCTCCCGCCGGGAATCTGCGCCAGGCCCAGGGGATCGGCCCGAGGCCGCGGATCCACGTCACCCCTGCGGCATCGACGCCGACCCGTTCCCAGGAGACGAGCGCGATCGACCCGAGCAGCGCGAGTGGCCCGAGCCACCACACGATGGGGACGAGGCCGAGGAGAACCACCAGCAAGACCACCCCCGCGGGCGACCAGCCGAGCCATCGTCCGCCGGTCGGTGTGCGCCGCCATGTCCAGATGCGCCCTCTCTCCCTCATTCGTCGCCTTCAGCCTGCATCAGGCTCGCCTGCGGGCACGTCGATGTCATGCAGACATGACCGATCGAACATATCAATAAATCGCCTTCATTCTGGCTTCGTCCAGGTGTCGTCTTCCACCCGGCTCTCCGCCGCTTTCAGCGTCAGCTTCGACGCCTTCGTGACGACCCCCGCCAACTTGTCGTGCCAGTCGACGCGCAGGCCGTCGCCGGGGGCGAGGAGCAGCCAGTCGCCGGCGATCACCTCGGGCACGAAGAAGCCGCGGGACTCGCGGTACTTGTGCTCCTCCGAGTTGTCGAGGGCGCAGGCCAGGAGCGGCTCGGCGTACCGTGAATGCTCGCTGGTCTCGAGCTTGCGGCAGCGCAGCAGCCACCGCTGCGGCGCCCCATTCTCGAGCAGCAGCTCGCGGGCACAGCGGGTATCGTCGGTGTTCAGCTCGATGTGCAGCCATTCGCCCGCGAGCTCCCAGCGGCCGCGGTAGCCCTGCTGCTCGGCAGCATACGCATTGTGGCGCACATCGGGGCCGTTGTAGCTGCTGCGTGTGCGGATGCCCCGGCACGCGTTGGCCTGGCCGTCGGCGTTCAGGTTCAGCACGAAGGAGGCCCGGGTGTCCTCGTGGGCCACGTTGCGGTGCTGCTTGCCCGACAGCGTCCTGCGGATGTCGACCGCGTAACGACCCGGCGGGCCGAAGCCCGCCGGCTCGACCTCCGCGGCGGGCGTCGGGGGCTCGGCTTCGGGCGCGGGCACGGCGGGCTTCGCTCGCGCCCGCGAGGCCGAGTCATGGCCGGTGCACGCGAGCAGGGCCCAGGACAGCACCGCGAGGGCCCCGATCGACAATCTCTCCCCGCGCAAAGGCGACATGCCCGAGCAGCGTACCCGAACCGGCGCGGGCGAGCGAACGAGCGCGCTCGCGCAGCTCGGGACAGGCTCGCCTCACTCGGACCCCCCGGCCGCCGTCGTGCTCTCGCGGCCCGGCGCCCGGGCTCCATGCATTCACCGCGGAGACGACAGCTGGAAGCGGAACTCGTCGGCGGCCTCGTCGATCGCGCGCAGGTAGTTCTCCGGGTCGAGCTCGGCCTTGAGCTCGTCGGACAGCGGGAAGATCATCGGGGCAGGTTCGTACGAACATGTCCTTCCGGACTGGTCGACCACACGGCCCTCGTGCAGCGCGTGCGCTGCCTCGGCCAGGCTGGCGCCGGGCAGGGCCTCGCGGATGGCCCGCATGCGCGCGGCGGCGCGGGGGTCGACGAAGCGCAGCCGCTTCTGCCACTGCACCGCGAGGTGGTACTGCGACGGCGTGACGACCAGGCCGGCCAGACCGACGCGCTCGCAGGCGATGATCAGCAGGGCGACGACCTCTTCAAAGAGGCCGAGGCCGGGGTGGCGCTGGCCGGGCAGCGCGGGCTTGTCGGGAGAGAACTGCTCGCGCGGGTTCTGCAGCAGCAGCCAGTCGATCGCCAGCAGCTCGAAGCCGGGGATCGTCCGCCGGTCGCGGCGCACCACCAGCTCGAACAGCAGCTCCTTGTGCTCCGCGTCGCCGAAGATCTTGAGGATGTGCCGCTGCGGGTCGACGAGGTTGAACTCGAGCGACGGCTGAAAGCCCTTGCCGCGCAGGCGGCCGAGGAAGCCGTGCCGCTCGAGCGCCAGCTCGAGACCCTGCTTGGAGTAGTAGCCCAGGAACCGCGGCTCGCGGGCGGTCGCGGCCAGGCTCGGCACCAGGTCCTCGAGCGTGAGGCCGAGGTCGTCGCCCTCGCCGGTGAGCTCGGCCGGCTTGAGCAGCGCCGCGTAGTGACGCGCGCGCATCAGCGTCAGCTCGTCGTTGTCGGGCGGCTCGAACCCGCGGTGGCCGCTCTGCAGCCACGCGAAGCTGCGCGCGCTGTGCTGCCAGGTGACGGGCCCGTAGCCGCCGGCGAGGCAGACCACCACCGCGGCGTCGGGCGCGAGCTCGCGGATCGCCTCGAACACCGCGATGTCGCGCTCCAGCATGCCCTCGCCGCTGATCTGCCACACCCCGATCTTGTCGCCCTGGGCCGGGTCGGTGCCGGCGAGAAAGTAGATCAGCCGCGGCCGGTGCTGGCGCAGCGCCTCGGTGAGGTGCAGCTGCACCGTCTCGAGGTAGAGCGTGTCGCCGACGACGTCGCCGAGCGCCACGCTGGTCGACGCGACCGCCTCGGTGTCGCCCCAGTGGTGGTTGTGGATCGACAGCGTGAACACGCTGGGGTCGTCGGCGAACAGCGCCCGCGTGCCGTCGCCGTCGTGCTGGTCGAGGTCGACGACGAGGACGCGCTCGTGGAAGCCGAGCGCGCGCTGCTCGGCGATCGCCACCGCGACGTCGTTGAACACGCAGAAGCCGCGGCCGATCCGGCGGTGGGCGTGGTGGAACCCGCCGCCGAGGTTGATGGCGATCTTGCCGGTGCCGAGGGCGATGTCGGTGGCGGCCATGGTGCCGCCGGTCATGGCCCGCTGGAGGTCGAGGATCCGCGCAGTGTCGACCTCGCTGACCTCGAGGCCGCCGAGGATGTCGATCATGACCTCGGGGCGCTGACAGGCGTCGAGGTAGGCGTCGTCGTGGACCCGCCGGATCGCGTGGTACGTGGCCAGCGGGGGCCGCCGCACCTGCTCGAAGGTGACGAGGCCCTCGGCCGCGAGGGCGGTGAGGATCCGTTCGCCGCGCACCTCGTCGACCGCGGAGCCCGGCCACGAACACTCGTAGTGCGGGCCGTAGACGAAGGCCGCGGGCGGCGGCCGCAGGCGCGCGAACATCTGATTGGCGCGGCGCCGCAATTGACGAAAGATCTTCTCGCCGGTCGTCATCGCCCGAGCGCATGGATGGCACGTCCCCCGCGGTTTGGCAACGCTGGCTCGTCCCGCTACGATCAGCGTCACGATGCACGCCTCGTCTCGTCGGCTCGCCGCGGTGCTCCTCGTCGGCCTCCACTCGACTTCCGGGACAGGTTGTGCTGCGCCGCGCGACGCGACCATCGTCCGCGAGCTGCCGAACGTCGACTGGCTCGCCGCCCGCGTCGACGAGCTGGCCCGCGTCGACCTGTTGCGCGGGGCGCCGCCGCTGGCCCAGGCGCGGCTGGGGGCCCTCGACACCGAGCTGCGCGTGTGGGTCCGGACGCCTGCTCGGCGCGCTCTGGTCGAGGTGCGCAGCGGCGCCGACGGCGTCACCGGCGAGATGTGGGTGTTCTGGTCGGCACCCACGCAGGAAGAGGACGACGGCATGTTCGCCGAGTACCGCGACTGGATCGACTGCGACGACCGGCGCAGCGGCCACGGCCTCGGGATGTGTCGGCCGCGACCGCGGCAGCCGGTCGACTGGGAGATGGTCGCGACCCGGCTGCAGCCGGCGTGGAAGCTGCCGGACCAGGCGAAATTTGCGCCCCCGGGCCAGGTCGACGGCCAGCTGATGATCGTCGAGCGGCGGGACGGCCGGCGCGGCGAGGTCGTCCACTGGGACGTCGGGGCGCCGATCGCCACCGACCCCGGGCGCAAGGAGTCGGCCCGCGCGGAGGAGGTCTGGGAGGCGCTGTGGGACACGCTCAGCCTGGCCGAGCCGGCCACGTGAGCAGCGCCGCGGCGACGTGGTAAGGAGACCGCGATGCGCGAGGAGCTGTGGGAGTTCTGGATCGACCGCGGCGGGACGTTCACCGACTGCGTCGGTCGTGCGCCGGGCACCGGCCGGCTGCGCGCGATCAAGGTGCTGTCGACCGACGACGCGCCGCTGCGGGCGATCCGCGGGCTGCTCGGGCTCGCCGAACACCAGCCCATTCCTCGCTGCCGGATCCGCCTCGGCACCACAGTCGCCACCAACGCCCTCCTCGAGCGCAAGGGCGCGCCCACGGCCCTGCTCATCACCCGCGGCTTCGCCGACCTGCTCGAGATCGGCGACCAGGCCCGACCCGAGCTGTTCGCCCTGGCGATCCACAAGCCGCCGCCGCTGCCCGCCGCGGTGGTCGAGGTCGACGCCCGCAGGGCGGCCGACGGCGAAGTTCTTGTGTCTCCGGAGACAGGTTCTTTGGAACATGTGCTCCGGGACATTCATTCTCGCGGCCTGCGCAGCGCCGCGGTCGCGGTGATCCACGACCACCGTGACGGCGGGCTCGAGCGCGAGGTCGGGGCGGCCGCGCGGGCGGCCGGGTTCGAGGAGGTGGTGCTGTCGCACGAGGTCGCGCCGGCGCAGGGGCTGCTGGCGCGGGCGGAGACGGCGGTGGTCGACGCCTACTTGACGCCGCTGCTGCGCGCCTACGTGCGCGGGCTGCGAGAGCGCCTGGGCTCGGCGGAGCTGCAGCTGATGCAGTCGAGCGGCGACCTGTGCGCGGCGGAGCGGTTCCGCGGGCGCGACGCGGTGCTGTCGGGGCCGGCCGGCGGAGCGGTCGCGTGCGCGACGATCGCGGCGCGGCTCGGCCTGTCGCAGGTGATCGGCTTCGACATGGGCGGGACCTCGACCGACGTGGTCCGCTGGGGCGGCGAGCTCGAGCGCAGCTACGAGACGCGGGTGGCCGGCGTCCGCCTGCGCACGCCGATGCTGGCGGTCCACACGATCGCGGCCGGCGGCGGATCGATCTGCAGGTACCGCGATCGCAAGCTGTCCGTCGGGCCAGACAGCGCCGGCGCCGATCCGGGGCCGCTGTGCTACGGGCGAGCGAGCGCGCAGGCGTTGACCCTGACCGACGTCGACCTCGTGCTCGGCCGCCTGCACCCGGCCCGCTTCCCGTTCGCGCTCGACCGCGAGCGCTCGTTCGCCGGGCTCGAGGCGCTGACCGAGGAGGTCCATGCCGGCGGGGCCGCGATGTCGCCGCTGCAGGTCGCCGAGGGGCTGCGGCAGATCGCCGACGAGCGGATGGCGGCGGCGATCCGCGACGTCACGGTCCGGCGCGGCCACGACGTCCGCGAGCACGCGCTGGTCGTGTTCGGCGGGGCCGGGGGGCAGCACGCGTGCGCGGTGGCGCGGGCGCTGCAGATCCGCACGCTCGTGTTCCACCCGCTCGCCGGGGTGCTGTCGGCCGTCGGCATCGGCGCCGCGCGCCCGGGCTGGCACGGTCAGGCCGACGTCGGCGGCGTCCCGCTGGAAGAATCACTGGACCTTTCGGACATGTTCCAGAGGCTAGAGCGCGAGGGACAGGCGGCGCTGGCGGCCGAGGGCGCGCTGGAGGTGTCGGCGGTCCAGCGGGTCGACCTGCGCTACCGCGGCACCCACGTGGCGCTGACGATCCCGTGGGGCCCCGGGCTGCGGGCGGCGTTCGAGCAGGCCCACGCGCGCGAGTTCGGCTACGCCCGCCCGGACCACCCGATCGAGGTCGTCAGCGCGCGGGTCGAGCTGGTGGTCAGCGACGAGGCGGTCGGCGGTCAGCTGCCCGAAGAGACCGCCTGCCCGGATATTCCTGACCGTTCGGACATGTGGATCGCGGGCCAGTGGCGGCTGGTGCCGACGCTGCGGCGCGAGGCGATCGTCGCCGGGCAGGTGGTCGAGGGGCCGGCGCTGATCCTCGACGCGACGGCGACGATCGTGCTCGAACCGGGCTTTGTCGCCGAGCTGGCGGCCGACGGCTGCCTGGTCGCGCGCGACGTCGCGGGCGCCGAGCCGGTGCGCGCCGGCGAGGTCGACCCCGTCAGCCTCGAGATCATGAGCGCGCGGATCTCCGGCATCGCCCGGCACATGGGCGTGGTGCTGCAGCGGACGGCGCTGTCGACCAACATCCGCGAGCGGCTCGACTTCTCGTGCGCGGTGTTCGACGCCGAGGGCGGCCTGGTGGCCAACGCGCCGCATATCCCGGTCCACCTCGGGGCGATGAGCGAGTCGATCCGCGGCGTGCTGGCGGCGCACCCTTCGCCGCGGCCGGGCGACGTGTTCGTCACCAACGACCCCGCCGCCGGTGGTTCGCACCTGCCCGACATCACAGTGATCGCGCCGGTGCACGACGCCGCGGGCGCGCTGTGCGGGTTCGTCGCCAACCGCGGCCACCACGCCGACGTCGGCGGCATCACGCCCGGCTCGATGCCGCCGGACGCGCGCAGCCTGGCCGAGGAGGGCGTGGTGTTCCGCGCGTTCCCGGCGGTCCGCGGCGGCCGGCTCGACCGCGCCGGGGTGCTGGAGATCCTGACCCAAGGGACATGGCCGGCGCGGCGCCCGGAGGAGAACCTCGCCGACCTCGAGGCGCAGATCGCGGCCAACCAGGCCGGGGCGCGGCTGCTGCGAGAGCTGGCGGCGAGCTGCGGCAGCGCGGCGCTGGCGAGCTATCTGCGGGCGATCCAGGACGACGCCGCGGCCTGCGTCGCCGAGCTCGTCGCGCGCATGCCGGCCGGCGCGCGCCGCTTCGTCGACGCGCTCGACGACGGCACCGCGATCGCGGTGACGCTGTCGACCCACGGCGAGCGGCTCACGGTCGACTTCACCGGCACCGGGCCGCAGTCGCCGAGCAACGCCAATGCGCCGCGCGCGGTCACCGTGTCGGCGCTGCTGTACGTGCTGCGCGTGCTGGCGGGGCGGCCGATCCCGCTGGCCTCGGGGTGCCTGCGGGCGGTCGACCTGGTGCTGCCGGAGGGCACGATCCTGTCCCCGGGGCCAGGTGCGGCGGTGGCCTCCGGCAACGTCGAGACGGCGCAGCGCGTGGTCGACGTCCTGCTCGGCGCGCTGGGGGCCGCGGCCGCCAGCCAGGGCACGATGAACAACCTGAGCTTCGGCGACGCGGGCTTTGGTTACTATGAGACGATCGGCGGCGGCAGCGGCGCAATCGCCGGAGAGGCCGGCGCGTCCGGGGTGCACACGCACATGACGAACACGCGGATCACCGACCCCGAGGTGCTCGAGGCGCGATTTCCGGTGCGCGTGCATCGGTTCGCGCTGCGCCGCGGTTCGGGGGGGATCGGGCGCTGGCGCGGGGGCGACGGGCTCGTGCGCGAACTCGAATTCCTGCGCGGCGGGATCGAAGTCTCGATCGTGGCGGAGCGGCGCAGCAGAGCGCCGTTCGGGCTCGCAGGCGGGGCTCCGGGGGCTTGCGGGCGCAATTCGCTGGACGGCGCGGAGCTGCCTGGGCGCGCGCGGACCACGGTGCAGGCCGGTCAGCGGCTCACGATCGAGACGCCCGGCGGCGGAGGCTACGGCGAGCCCGGCTCCGGCCCCGGGGCGCGCTGAGGCCGGGGGTTTTGCAGGGCCGGGGGGCATAAGCTACCTTGCGGCTCCGATGCTCGAAGCACTGATCCCGTACATCAAGCCGCCCGAGAAGCTGATCGCCGATCTTCCCGTCATCGGGCCGCTCAAGCTGCAGGTGTTCGGGCCGCTGGTCGCGCTGGGCGTCATCCTCGGGTACCACCGCTGCCTGGCGTTCGCGAAGAAGCGCGACATGGACGAGTTCGTCGCGCGCGACCTGATGTTCTACATCCTGATCACGGGCTTCGTCATCTCGCACTGGGTCTCGGTGCTGTTCTACTTCCCCGAGGACGTGGCCCGGAACCCCGCGGTGCTGCTGATGATCTGGAACGGCCTGTCGAGCGTCGGCGGGTTCTTCGGCGCGCTGGTCGGGTTCTTCTGGTACCTGCGCAAGATGAAGCAGCCGTACCTGATCTGGGCCGACATGCTGGTGTTCGGCCTGCTCGTCGGCTTCACCTTCGGCCGCCTCGGCTGCGCCCTCGTCCACGACCACCCCGGCGCCATCGTCGACCCGTCGCACCCGCTCGCCGTCGGCCCGTGGCCGGGCGGCGAGTACCGCTTCGACAACGGCCTGCTCGAGTTCATGTACCTGGTGCCGATCGTCCTGTTCGTGCACTTCGTGTTCAACTGGGCCAAGTCCGCCCCGGGCCGGATCGCCGGCCTCACGTGCCTGCTCTACGCGCCGTTCCGCTTCTCCCTCGACTTCATGCGCGAGAAGGACAAGCTCTACTTCGGCCTCACCACCGCCCACTACGCGACGATGATCATCCTCGCCATCGGCGTGTACCTGCTGTTCATCCGCAAGGCGAAGCCCGAAGACTTCGCCTACGCCAAGGACAGCGAGCGCATCGCCCAGGAGCGCGCCGCGGCCGACGCCAAGGCCGCCGCCGCGTCGACCTGAGCGGCCGTGTGACCGCGCCCGGCAGGGCGGCCCGGGGTACCGGCGCCGCCCGGTTTGTTTTTTGGCGCGAGAGGACATGTCCCTCAGCACATGCCCGATCGGGCATGCGCTTCAGAGCATGTCTCTTTCTTTTAAAATCTCGTCAGCGCGGGCTCCAGCGCGGCAGCCAGTCGGCGCCCTTGCGCTCGGTGAGGCGGGTGACGCCGGTGCCGTCGGGGCGCATGAGGTAGAGCTCGGGGTCGCCGTCGCGGTCGGAGGCGAACACCAGCAGCTTGCCGTCGGGCGAGAAGGTCGGCTCGCGGTCGGAGCTGGTGCCGGCGGTGAGCGGGGTGATCGCGCCGGTCTTGAGGTCGGCGCGGCGCAGCGCGCCCTGCTGCGGGCCGGTGCGGGTGCTGAAGACGAGCGCCTGGCCGTCGGGCGTGAAGGTCGGCTCGGCCTCGGCCGGCTCGAACTTCTGGTCCGGCGCGGGCGCGTCGGGCGTCAGCCGCCGCAGCTCGGTCCCGTCGGCCTTGCACAGGAAGATCCGCTCGGCGCTCTCGCGGTTGCTCAGGAACGCCAGCAAGCCGCCGTCCTTCGACCACACCGGGCCCCAGTCGTCGAGCTGGAAGTGGGTGATGCGCTTCACCTCGCTGCCGTCGGCGCGCATGACGTAGATCTCGGCGTTGCCGTCGCGGCTCGAGACGAAGGCGATCTGCCGCCCGTCGGGCGACCAGGCCGGCTCGTAGTTGCCGGCCGGGTGATCGGTCAGGCGGTTCAGCTTCGGCTTCGCCCGCTCGGACAAGTCGAGGCCATAAATGTCGCGGAAGCTCGAGAAGGCGGCCTCGAACGCCAGGGTGCGGCCGTCCGGCGACCACGCCGGGCTGCGCACCTGCGGCGCGGCGTCGCTGCGCCACAGCGGCTCGCCGAGCTCACCCGCCTCCGTCAGGGGCCGGACCTCGATGCGCTCGAAGTGGGCGCCCTCGTGCTCGTCGACGGTGATGACCGCCATCAGCTCGCCGCCGGGCGCGACCGGACCGGGCAGCACCGACGGCGGGCCGGCGCTGGCTGTCCCTCGAAGCATGGTCTTTGCGCCCTGTCCTGAAGGCAAGACGACGTCGATGGTCGCGCCGTCCTCGCGCTCGGCGAGGTGGAAGATCCGCCCGGGCGCGGAGGCTCGCTCGGCGTCGGTCAACGGGGGCCCGGCGGGGACCGCAGGCTCGGCCGGGGCCGGCGCCGGGGTCGGGGGCTCGGCAGGGGCCGCGGGCGCGGCCGGGGCCGGCTTGGCCGGGGTCTCGGGAGCGCCGCCGCACGCGGCGACGAGGACGCCGCCGAGGACGGCGGAAGTGAAGGTCGTGAAGCGTCGATGCATCGCGCGGCCGTTCGTGGCGAGGAGGTGCGACGATGGCTCATAGCGCAGTTGTGCCGGCGCCGGCAACCCGAGCGGGCCGATCGCGCGAGGATCGCGGGCGCGCCCGGGAGGTACGTGAGGCTCGCTCGCCGCCCTGCGAGCCCGAAGGCGTGCACCACGCTCGTGAGTCACGCGCGCCCGAGCGCGAGCGCAGGTCGTCACGCCTCACGCCTCACTGCACGAGCGCTGCAGGCGTCCGCGCGCGAGAGGTTGCGGCGCTCCACCGGCACGGGCAGTGCGCGCACGACAGGTGGCGGCGATCGACCGGCACGAGCAAGCGCGCGCTCACCAGCCCAGCGCGCGCACGGCCGCGAACACCAGCTACCCGCGGTTCGACCGGCGCGCGCTCACCAGCCCAGCGCGCGCACGGCCGCGAACACCAGCCACCCGATCAGCGCGGCGATGCCGACCGGGATGAGCACCGCGGCCACTGCCGCGGCGACCACGAGCCGGCGATCGAGGGTGCGGCGCCGCGCGGGGTCGGCGAGGTGACCCTCGAGCAAGGCGAGGTTGCGCTGGTTGGCCTTGAAGCCGAAGTCGAAGATGTCCCCGAGGACAGGCACGGTGCCGACCACGGCGTCGACGAGGACATTGCCGGTCATGCGCGCCAGCGTGGCCGGCGACGCGCCGAGGGCCGCCGCGCGGACGACGATCCAGCCCGACAGCGCGGACGAGACGGTGTCGCCGAGGCCGGGCGCGAGGCCGAGGAGCGGGTCGAGGCCGACGCGCCATTCGGTGCCGGGGATCCGCACCGCATTGTCGAGCCAGGTGGCGATCTGCCGCACGTCGTCGGGCGCGCGCTCCTGCGGCTCACGAGGCATGCGGACAGGATGGACGCCCGCCCGCAGTCATGCAACACGCAGAGCCCCAGGACGCGGCGCCGGCACGACCGCCGGCGCCGCGAGGCCGGCGAGCTCAGCGGACGAACACCGCGCCGAACGTCGCCAGGTTCTTCTCGCCGTTGTCGCCGCCGCAGCTGGCGAGGTCACCGACGGAGTAGCCGATGACGCTGCACTGGCCCCCGTCGCCGCCGATGCCGATGTACGAGTCGGGCGAGTTGCAGTCGTTCTCCTGGTTGGAGACGACGCCGATCCGCGTCCGCGGCCAGCCCGCCACGTTCCACGGCACACTATTGAAACCCTCGCGGTTGCAGTTCGGCTGCAGCGAGCTGTTGTCGATCAGGCTCTTCCACGCGTTGCGGCCGACCGCGGTCGCGACGTAGCCGGCGTTCATCAGGTTCTGCAGCGAGGGCCGGTTGAGGCCCGCGAGCTTGATCGTCTTGAGCACCAGCGGGCCGTTGCCGATCGGGTACTCCATGCCGACGAGGACGTCGTTGAACGGCACCGTGTTGAAGCTCTGCAGCTTGGCCTCGTTGTGGTCGAGGTCGGGGAACTGCGGCTGGTACGTCGCGGTGTTGGTCCACAGCGCGGCGGCGTAGGTGAAGGTGCCCTGGGTGCCGTTGGCCTTGAGCGCGAGGGTCCAGCCGCCGCCGTCGATCGTCATCTCGCAGAAGACGTTGAACGGCTGCTGAACCCCGGCGCCGTCCGGATCGATCGGGTAGACGCCGTTGCCGGCGCCGGGTGTGGCCTGCTTGATCGCCTTGCAGCTGGTGGCGATCCCGCACTTGCCGGCGTTGCAGTAGCCGCTGGTGCAGTCGAGGCCGCCCGTGCACTGCAGGTCGAGGCCGCACTTGCCGCACGAGCCGCCGCAGTCGACGTCGGTCTCGCTGCCGTTCTTGACCCCGTCGACGCAGGTCGGCAGGACGCACTGGTTGCTGCAGAAGTCGTTGCCGACCTGGTTGCCGTCGTCGCACTGCTCGACGCCCTGGTAGACGACACCGTCGCCGCAGCTGGCCGACTTGCAGGTGTTGAGGCAGGCGTCGCCGTTGGAGAGGTTGCCGTCGTCGCACTGCTCGCCCTTGCCGGGCTGGACGAAGGTGTCGCCGCAGATCGGGTTCTTGCAGGCGAGGGTGCAGGCGCCGGTGTTGCTGTTGCTCGCGCCGGCGTCGCACTCCTCGCCGGGCTGCTTGAAGCCGTCGCCGCAGGTGGCGAGCTTGCAGACGTTGGTGCAGGCGTCGTCGTTGCTCTGGTTGCCGTCGTCGCAGGCCTCGCTCGGGCTCTTGTCGCCGTCGCCGCAGACGTTGAGCTTGCACGTGGCGTTGCACGCCTTGCCGGGGCCGTTGTTGCCGGGGCCGTCGTCGCACTGCTCGACGTTGGCCTGGATCAGGCCGTCGCCGCAGACCGCGAGCTCGCAGGCGACGGTGCAGGCGCCGCTGTCGCTGTTGTTGCCGCCGAGGTCGCACTGCTCGCCCTCGTTGGGCTGGTGGATGCCGTCGCCGCAGGCCGGGAGCTCGCAGCTGTCGGTGCAGCCGTCGTCGTCGTCGCCGTTCTGCGCGTCGTCGCAGTCCTCGCCGGGGTCGAGGGTGCCGTTGCCGCACTCCTCGAGCTTGCAGGTGGCGGAGCAACCGTCGCCGGGGTCGAGGTTGCCGTCGTCGCAGGCCTCGCCGGGGCCCTGGTCGCCGTCGCCGCAGGTGTTGAACTGGCACTGGTTGTTGCAAGCCTTGCCGGGGCCGTTGTCGACGCCGTCGTCGCACTCCTCGAGGCCGTCGCCGGTGTTGTAGAGGGCCCCGTCGCCGCAGACGTTGAGCTTGCAGGCGGTGGTGCAGGCGGCGTTGTCGGCGTTGTCGTTGCCGTCGTCGCACTCCTCGCCGACGCTCTCCTGGACGTGACCGTCGCTGCAGGTGGCGTCGGTGCAGGTGTCGGTGCAGTCGTCGGTGTCGTCGTCGTTGCCGTCGTCACACTGCTCGGTCGGGGCGACGATGCCGTCGCCGCAGCTGGCCAGAGCGCAGGCATTGGTGCAGTCGTCGGCGTCATCGTCGTTGCCGTCGTCGCAGCCCTCGCCCGGACCGACGGCCCCGTCGCCGCACACGTTGTTGCTGCAGTCGGCCTTGCAACTGTTGGTGTCCATGTTGTCGGCGCCGTCGTCACACTCCTCGCCGGGGCCCTGGTCGCCGTCGCCGCAGGTGTTGGCCTGACACTGCATGTTGCACGGCTTGCCCGCGCCGTTGTCGGGGCCGTCGTCGCAGGCCTCGCCCGGATCGACGTGGCCGTCGCCGCACACCGGATCGGGCCCGCCGGTCGTGGTGTCCGTGGTGCCGCCCGTGGTGGTCTCGCCGGCGGTCGTCGGCTCGCCGGTGGTCGTCTCGCCCCCGCTCATGCCCTGCGTCGTCGTCGGCGTGTCGGTGACACCGACGGTCGCCGTGGTCGTCGGCGCTCCCGTGCTGGTCTGCACGTCGCTCGTGCCGCTCGAGGTCTCGCTCGCGCTGACCGTGCCGGCCGTGTCGGTCTCGCCGCACGCCGCCAGCAACAAGGTGGTCGAAAGGACAGATCGCCGCAGTCCAAGCTCCATAATCCGCATGTTCACCCTCCACGCCCCGCCGACGGCTCACCCCACTGGGGGCGAATTTCCACGCATTGTCGCCACGAGACCCCATATGCGTGCCAGAAGCCGCACAGGCGCACAAGCGGCCGATCTGCTCGCGCCTGGTGAGGACAGGCGCGCGGGTTCGAGCGCGCGAGAGGGGGCGTCGGCGAGTAGGCAGCAGGCTCGGACGGAAGAACAGCGGTCCTTGCCACTGCCGCCGCCGATCACGCGGCGGACTCGTGGCCTCGAGGTCGCTAACTTCGATCGCCGGCGGCACGCGGGGAGTCGGGGCGTCGCGAAGGACTGCTCGCAGACGAACCCGGGCCACAAGCGAGTGCTCGGCAACAGCGGGGCGACGAAAAGACCGTCCGCGGAGCCGTGGCCGGTGCTCGACGTCGGCTCGGCCCTCGCGCGGCAGACCGACGCGGCCTTCCTGTGCTCGACGCCGACTCAGGCCGCGTCGTCACACGACGATGGGAGCCGCGGAGCCTCGGCGGACTCGACAGCGACCGGCCCGCCTCGACGGACGAGCGCCGACGCAGACGTTGCGGGAGCCGGACACCGACTCGTCACGCAGCGACCGGCATGGCGCCCTCGCGTGCCTGCGCAGGTACGAGCCCCACCGCGGGTTTTCTGCGAGAGCTCGACGCCGGCTCAGACCGCGGCCGGCAGCGGGGCGACCGGCTTGCTCGCGCGGTTGCGGGCGAACAGGCGGCTCAGGCCGAGCTTGGTGGCCAGCGCCGTACCTGTCCCAATGGCCATGACCGCAGGGGCAGCCATGCCGCCGGTCAGCGCGACCGCGCCGGCGGCCACGAGCACGCCGACCGAGGTGGAGGCGGCGCCGGTGCCGGCCTCGACGGAGGCGTGCACACAGGCCTGCTTGCGGGTCATTGTGCCGCGGCGGTAGGCCATCACGCCCTCGGCCGCGCCGAAAGCGGCGTCGACGACGAAGCCCACCACACCCGCTCGCGCGGCCGTGCGCACGATCTGGGCCCCCGCGGCGCGGGCCGTGGTGACCACCGCCAGGCTGGCGACCTCGGCCGCGCCGGCCTGCACCGCCGCGTCGACCAGCAGCGAGGGCGCCGCCGCCGCCACGGCCCCGCTCGCGGTCCGCGTCAGCACTGTCTGCAGCCCCGCCTGGGCCACCGTCGGGAGGACTTCGCGTCCGCCGGCGTCGTACAGCGTGCGGGCGGCCGTGCGGGCAGCGAGCGCGGCCTGGCCGGCGAGCGCTCCCATGACGAGATCGCGGTGACTGCGGGCAGAGTCGGGCATGGTGAACACGCTAGCAAACCGACCGGAAGAAGGCCCGTGCTCGCCGCGAGGCGCTGGCACACGCGCGCTGCGGGGCGCGCAGGCGCTTACGCAGACGCGGCGCCGAGTCCGCGCGGCTCGAAGCGGACTTCGCAGGTCCCGACGCACATGGTCTATCGGGCAGGTTATTCCTGCGTGTCGATCGCCGAGGCTCCGACGGCCGACGACTCGACCACGGCTTCACGTTTCCACATGTCCTCAAGGACATGTCCTTCACGAGGCCGTCGCCGCGTCGTCGACGGGCTAGCCGCCGCACTTGCCCTCGCCGCACTTGCCCTCCTGGGCCTTCCTGAAGCTGCTGGGCGGAGGCTTGGGGACCTCCTGCGCGTCGGGGACGGGCGCCTTGGCCTCGTCCTTCTTGGGAGCGTCGGTCTTCGAGGCCACGCCGGGATTGCTCGGAGTGATCGTCACGACTTTCTTCGGGTCGCTCATGAGGGTCGTCCTGACCGGCCACTCTAACACGGCGCCCGTGACCAGCATTCGTCGCGCTGGCGAACGCCGTGAAGCCGCAGACGCAGATGAAATCGGGCGGCATGGCTGTCCCTTCGGACAGCCATGCCCTCACGGCACCAGGCCGTTGCGCAGGTTGTTGCCGCGGCCGGTCGGCCACAGCAGGCACGAGGCGGTCGAGCCGGGCACGGTGTAGACACGCACGCTCTCGACCATGTCCTCGGCGTCCTTGAGCGAGACGACGATATCGGCCTGGCCGTCGCCGTCGACGTCCGCGAGGGTGGGCACCGGCATCGCTCCGCGGCGCGGCAGGGGCAGCTGGTGCTGGACGGCGCCGTCGTTGCCGAGCACGAACAGGGCGCCCTTGTCGTCGCCGGTGCTGTAGCTGTTGAACACGACCTCGGGCGCGCCGTCGCCCGAGAGGTCGCCGATCGCCACGCCGCCGGCGGCGACCTCGGGGTCGGTGGTGTACTCGGTGCTCCACAGCACCTGACCGGCGGCGCTCACTGCGTGCACGCGCCCGTCGAAGCCGACGAACACGATCTCCAGGCCCGCGTGGTCGGCCCGCAGGTCGGCGACCGCGACCTGGTTGGTGATGCCGACGATGTTGGTGTCGCCGTAGTCCCACAGGCCCGAGAGGTAGTCGGGCAGGTGCACCGGCGGGTCGAAGCCGGGGCGCCGGCTGGCATCCGCGCCGACGACCCACACCGCGACGCCCTTCTCGCGCTCGCTCTGGGCCGCGTTCTGCACGCTGCCGAGCATGATGACCTCGCGCTGGCCGTCGCCGTCGAGGTCGGCGATCGCCGGCGCGGTGTTGGTGAAGTGGGCCTGCAGCGCGGTCTCCTCGTCCTCGGCGTAGCCCTGCACCGCCTCGGCGAGGAGGTGCAGGTAGCGGACGCCGGGGGTCTTGGTGACGGGGAAGATGTCGGCGGCGTCGAACGCCTCGCCGCTGCCCTTGTGGATGCTGGCGTAGGCGTTGTCGTGCGGCGCGACCAGGTCGGCCTTGCCGTCGCCGTCGAGGTCGCCGACGGCCAGGTTCTGGTCGTAGCAGCCGGCCAGGTAGCACTTGTCGTCGCAGCCGGAGCTGCCGCTCTGGTTGGGCGGGAAGCCCGGCAGCGGGCTGCCGTCGCTGCGCCAGGCGTGGACGACGTCGGTCGGGCCGCCGTGGCCGACGCTGACGGCGATGTCGAGCCCGCCGTCGCCGTCGAGGTCGCCGGCGGCGATGCTGCGCAGCTCGTCCTCCCAGGTGACCGGAAAGCCAGGTGCGATCGCACCTGTACTATCGAGCAGGTAGACTTGATCGCGGGCGGCGAACGCGATCTCGAGCTCGGGCCCGCCGATGAAGTCCGCCACCACCGGGCTCGACCAGATCCGCCCGCCCTCGGCCTCGAATTTAAATAGAACCTCGCCGTCGGCTGCCCAGGCCAGGAGCGCCTGCCCGCGCGGGACGATCACCTCGTTGTCGCCGTCGCCGTCGAGATCGGCGACCGCGGGCGAGCCGAGCCAGGCCTCTTCCCAGCGATCTTTCAAAGTGATCGAAAGGACAGGTTCGGCGGCGACCGCCGGGCCGCCGCCGCCGTCGCAGCTGGGCGCGGGCGGCTCGCCGGTGTTGCCCTCGGTGGTGCCCCCCGGTTCGCCGGTCGGGTCGAAGCCGGTCGTCGACCCCGGCGCGTCGGTGCTGGCCACGCTGTCGCCGACCGTCGTGGTGGTCGGGCCGACGGGACCCTCGGTGGAAGAGATCGAGGTGGGCGGATCGGTGGCGCTACCGGTGGGCCCGCCGTCGCTGTCGTTGGCCCCGGCCGCGGTGCTGCAGGCGATCGCCATCACCGGCAAGCCTGCGCCCAAGATCCTCCACGTCGTCCTCGCCCTCATCGCCGCACCTCCGCCGCCGACGATACGCCAAAGCGACCTCGAGCGTCGCTCCGTCGAGATCGCGGCGAGTCGGGCGCGTGGCCGCGCCGGGCGGCGGCGCTCAGTCCTCGGCGTCGCGGCTGCCGAAGGCCGCGCGGATGTAGCTCCAACGCGACGTCGCCAGGTGCTTGATGACGTCGATGGTGCCGGCCTTGTTGGCGCCTTTGCCGAGCTGACCGTCGCGGTAGAGCTCCGAGGTCTTGTTGCGCTGCAGCTTGCCGCTCGAGGTCTTCGGCAGGCTGCCGGGGGCGAGCAGCACGACCTCGTCGGGCCGGAGGCCGAGGGTCTCGAGGGTCTTGGCGGCGATCTTGTCGCGCAGGTCGTCGGCGTGCGGCGTCCGGACCTCGGCGGCGACGATCACCCGCTCGCGCCCGAGCGAGGCGTCCTCGATGCCGAACGCGACCACGTTGCCGCGGCGCACGCCCTCGACCTGCGAGGCCTGCCACTCGAGGTCCTGCGGGTAGTAGTTGCGGCCGTGGATGATGATGAGGTCCTTGATCCGGCCGCACACGTAGAGCTCGCCGTCGACCAGGTAGCCGAGGTCGCCCGTGGCCAGCCAGCCGTCCTTGAGCGCCTGCAGCGTGCGCTCGGCGTCGCCCCAGTAGCCGCGCATCACGCTCGGTCCGCGCAGCTCGATCTGCCCGACCCGGCGGTCCGGCAGCGGGTTGCCCTCGGCGTCGACGATCCGCAGGTCGTGATCGGGGAATGCGCGCCCGCAGCAGACCACCTTGAGCGCGTCCGCGGAGTCGCTCGGCTTGGCCTCGCCGTGGACCAGGGCGTCGGGGTCGACCCTGTCGGCGCGCAGGTCCTCCTCCAGGCCGACGAAGGTGACCGCGAGGCTGTGCTCGGCCATGCCGTAGCACGGCAGGAACGCGGTGCGAGGGAAGCCCCAGGCGGCGAAGCGCTCGGCGAACGCGTTGAGCGTGTCGTACTGGATCGGCTCGGCGCCGCAGCCGGCCACGCGCAGGTGCGAGAGGTCGACGCCCTGCAGCTCGTGGTCCTTGATCCGCGCGGTGCACAGGCCGTAGGCGAAGTTGGGCGCGAAGCTGATGTTCGCCTTGCGCTCCGACAGCTGGCGCAGCCACATCGCCGGCCGCTTGAGGAACAGCAGCGGCGACATGAACTGGACCCCGCGCACCTTGAGCACCGCCGGCGCGAACACGAAGCCGATGAGGCCCATGTCGTGGTAGAGCGGCAGCCAGCTGAGGCCGAAAGTGTCTTCGCCGGCGTTGAGCCCGGCGCCGAGCGCGTGGACGTTGGCGATCAGGTTGGCGTGCGTCAGCGTCACGCCCTTGGGCTGCGAGGTGCTGCCCGAGGTGAACTGCAGGAACGCGACGTCGTCGGGCTTCACGTCGACGCCGATCGGCGCCGCGCGCTCGTCGACCTGCTTGACGAACGACGAGTAGACCTCGACCGCGCGCACGCTCGGCACGTTGCTCATCAGCTTGCCGAGGATCGGCCGCACCTTGCCGTCGGTGACCACCAGCGCGCAGCCGGCCTGCCGCAGGATGTGGGTGGTGTTGGCGAGGTAGCCCTCGAACTGGCCGAGGTTCATCGGCGGGTACACCGGCACCGGGATCGCGCCGGCGTACATCGCCCCGTAGATCGCCTCGACGAACTCCGACGAGTCGGGGAGGATGAGGCCGACGCGCTCGCCCTGGCGGACCCCCGCGGCCTGCAGCGCCGCGCCGAAGCGCCGGGCCCGGCGCGCCGTCTCGGCGTACGAGAAGAACTTGACCGGGTCCTTCTCCTGGACGAGGTGCGAGTAACCACCGTCGGCGCGGGCGGTCGCCGCGTCGAGGGCCTGGGTGAGCGTCTCGGGCCGCGTCATCGCCCTCAGGCCTCGCCGCGATCCTGCGCGATGACCTTGACGACCTCGCGCGCCACGTCGCCGACGGTGACCACGTGCTGGAACAGCTCCATCGGCATGGTGATGCCGAAGTGGTCCTCGAGGTCGGACACCATCTCGAAGCTCTGCATCGAGTCGAGCCGCAGGTCCTGGATCAGGTGCGACCGCTCGCTCACCGGAGAGGCTGGCTTTTCGGCCAGGTTCTCGTCGAAGTAGGCGAACATCTTGGCGAGCACGGCTTCGTAGGTGGGATTTGCGGCTTCGGTCACGGCGCTCCCCGGAGTACCGGCGGCTATATCGCAACTGGAGCGCGACCGGAAGCCGCGCGCGCGCCGGCCTCCGTTAGCGGGGTCACAGCGTGGTCTCGTACACGCGATAGGTGGCGATCGGGTAGCCGCCCATGTTCTTCACCGCGGCGTTGACCCGATCGTTGTCCTCGAGGGTCCAGCCGATCTGCCCCTCGGTCCAGCCGAGCCGCTGCGCGGCCCTGTGGGTGGCGAGGAACAGCAGCGTGTCGATGCCCTGGCCGCGGTAGGCGGCCTTGATCCCGAGCAGGATCAGCCGCCCCCCCTTGACGACCTTGCGCACCTTCAAGTCCCACAGGAGGCGCACGATCCCGAACGGGAACAGCCGGCCGTCGAGCTTCTTCAGCACCGGGTTCACGTCGAGCATCGTGATCACGAACGCGACCGGCTCGCCCTTCACCTCGGCGATGATCGGCAGCCCGGGCTCCAGCACCATCTTGAGGTCCTTGGCGATGTGCAGGTACTCCTCGCGCCCGACCGGGACGAAGCCCCAGTTCTTCTCCCACGCGTCGTTCATGATCTCGAGCGAGCGCAGGACCTCGGCGTCCCAGTCGTCGAAGCGCATGTCGCGGACGGTGATCCCGCGCCGCTTGGCGACCTTGTCGGCGATCCGCGTCACGCGCTCGGGGATCGGCCGCTGCGGGTCGATGCCCCAGTGCAGCAGGTCCTTGGCCTTCTGCAGACCTGTCCCTTGGAGCAGGCGGTCGTAGTACGGCGGGTTGTACGGCATGTTGATGCCGGGGTCGCGGTCGAAGCCCTCGACCAGCACGCCCGCGATGTAGTTCATCGACAGCTCGAACGGGCCGATCATCGCCGAGCAGCCGCGGGCCTTGAGCCACGCCCTGGCGGTGTCGACCAGCGCCTGCGCGAGCGCCGGGTCGTCGGGGCACTCGAACATGCCGAGGTAGCCAGTCTGCTGGCCGTGGAATTTCACGAAGTCTTCGTCGCGTACGGCCGCGACCCGGGCGACGTCGCGCCCGTCCTTGCGCGCGATCCAGAACGCCGCCTGCGCGTGCTTGAAGAATGGGTTCTTGTCCGGGTTCAGATAGTCCCGCCGGTCCATCAACAGCGGCGGCACCCAGCGCGGGCTCGGGTGGTGCTCCCGGTGGATGTACCAGGGCACCCGGATGAACCGCTCGACCAGCTTGCGGTCGCCGAGAGGGACTTCGATGAGCTCGAACGACATGGCGAGGCCTCAAAGCCGCACGCAGCGGCTCGTACAGCCGCGGGGCTACCGCCCGCCGCACGTCGCGTCAAGTGCGCAGAGGCCGCTCATGACGCCCGTGGGTGCATCCCCCCGCGATCGCGAGGTCGCCGCGGGCTATCCTCGTCGGCGTGGCTGCTGCGCTCGCGCGGTTTCATCGGCGACATGGCTCTTCGGTCATGTCCGAAGATGCTGCCCCGCGCCCGCGCGTCCTTCGCCGCCGGCGACCCGGACGGGCGACGGGGCGACGGCTCGCGCCGCAGCGCCCTGCCCCCGCGCGACGGCCGGCGTCGCCGCGCGGCGGTGTCAGGCTCGGGCCCGCGGGCCCGATCTTACCCTCGGCGGCTGCATCACCCCGTGGAAGCGAGTGAACCATGCGACATGTCCTTAAAACCATCCTTGCGATCGCCCCGCTCCTGCCCGCCTGCGGCGACTCGGTGCAGGGCAAAGACCCGACCGACACCGGCGGGCCGACCGGCCTCGACACGCTGAGCAGCGTCGGCAGCGAGACCTCGACCGACTCGACCGCGAGCGGCGGCGCCAGCGAGGCCGGCACCGCCACCGAGGGCGGCAGCGAGGGCTCCGCGACGGCGGTGACCGTGACCACGAGCGAGCCGCCGACCACCACCGCGACCACGGGCCCGGACGAGACCACCACGAGCACCAGCACGTCGACGACCTTCCCGATGACCAGCACCTCGCTGCCGGACACCACCGGCTTCGACCCGCCGGAGTGCGACCCGGTGATGAAGGCGACGATCCGCGACTTCCGCTCGAGCCACCCCGACTTCGAGACCTTCGGCGGCGACTCGGCCTACGAGGGCCTGGTCCAGCAGGACCTCGGGCCCGACAAGAAGCCGGTCTACGCCCACCCCGGCGGCACGCCGCAGACCACCGGGCCGGCCGAGTTCGCGCAGTGGTACAACGACACGCCGGACGTCAACATGGCGTTCGAGATCGACATCCCGCTGACCGAGGTGTCGCCGGGCCAGTTCACCTACCAGAACAACGCCTTCTTCCCCATCGACGACCAGGGCTGGGGCAACGAGGGCAACCCGCACAACTTCCACTTCACCACCGAGATCCACACCGAGTTCACCTACCAGGGCGGCGAGGTGTTCACGTTCACCGGCGACGACGACCTGTGGCTGTTCATCAACGGCAAGCTGGCGATCGACCTCGGCGGCCTCCACCCGCAGCTGACCGACACCATCGACCTCGACACCAACGCCGGCTACCTCGGGATCACGATCGGCCAGAACTACTCGATGGACATCTTCCACGCCGAGCGCCACACCAACGAGTCGAACTTCCGCATCGACACCAGCATCCAGTGCTTCGTCATCCCCGGCTAACCGAGCGGCGGGCGCCGGTCCCACGCCGCGCGAGCTCTTTGTCCGGGCGCTCCGCCGACCCACACCAGGAGCACGAACCACGCGCGGATGTCCGGCCGCGGCTCGCCTCCCTCGCGGTGCGTCGGGCTCCTGGACGGCTCCACGGACACGCAGTCCTTGAGCGGCGCGAGCGTCGATTCGACGGCCGCGAGGGCGGCCCGGGTCGCCGCGACGCGCCGCGACGGCTCGGCCTCGTCGCCGACGTAATTGCAGCGGAAGTGGACGCGGCGGTGGTCGTCGTGGGTCGGCGAGAACGTCTCGATCGACCACGTCGCCCGCAGCTGCTGCCGGGCCGCCAGCGCCACCACGTACCTTGCGACTTCACGGACGTCGATCACGCGGCGCCATCATAACTCGCCGGACGGTGGCGCGGCGCGGCGAGGGAGGATAGCGTGTCGGCCATGACCATCCTGGCCGCGGACCCCGACACCGGCGAGATGACCGATCCGCGTGACATGCAGCGGACCATCCGGCTGCTGCTGCAGGGGCACCCGGACGTGCGTCGCGTGCACGAGCTGGGCAAGCTGAAGCTCCCCCGGGGAGAGGTGTCGATCGCCGACACCGATCACTTGCACAAGCAGCCGCTGCAGCGCCGCGTACCTCGCCGCCAGCACCCGGTAACCCTGCTGTGCGGCGACGATCCGGCCGAGGTCGGCGCGGTCGTCATTCGCTTCGGCGAGGGCGAGGTCGCCAGGGTGGAGCGGGCGCAGGGCACGTTCCCCTACGCCGAGGACGACCGGCTGTGGCTCAAGGGCACGGTCGCGGCGATCTTCGACTACTCCACGGCCGGCAACCTGTACGAGCCCGAGCGCAAGCGGGTGGAGGCGCTGCTGGTGCTGCCGGACGACCAGCCGGGGGCGCTGATCGCCGTGCCGGGTCTGAGCAAGCCGTGGAACGTCGCGGTGTTCCGACCCGCGCTCGACGGCGCCACCTTTTATTCGGCGTGGTGGGCGCTTGACGCCGCGGACGAGCCGCTGGCGCTCGTCGTCGACTGCGCGCTGTTCGCCTGACGCGGCGAAGAGATCAATCTGTCCGTTCGGCCAGGTACTCGGCGGCGCGCTTGACGTAGACCGTCCAGGCGTACTCGATCCACTCGCGGTCCTTGGCGGTGAGCTGGCGGACCACCCGGAACGGGTTGCCCATCACCATCTCGCCCGAGCGCACCACCTTGCCCGGCGGGATCAGGGTGCCGGCGCCGACGAACGACCACGGCTCGACGACCGCGTTGTCGAGGACGATCGAGCCCATGCCGATCAGGCAGTCGTCGCCGATCGTGCAGCCGTGCAGGATGACCTTGTGGCCGACGGTGACGCGCGCGCCGACCCGCGTGTGCGAGATGCCCTCGGTCGCGTGGATGACGGTGCCGTCCTGGATCGAGGTGTCGGAGCCGATGACGATCGCCCCGTCGTCGCCGCGCAGCACCGCGGCCGGCCAGATCGACGCGCGCGGGCCGACGACGACGTCGCCGATCAGCGTCGCCGCCGGGTGCACGAACGCGGTCGGGGCGACCTGGGGCAGGATGCCGCGGAGCTTCTCGAGCATGCGGGCCGCAGTGCGAGCCTGGCCGAAAGGTCAGGCGAAGACCAGGAAGGCGACCACGCCGCCGCCGACGAGCAGCAGGACGAGGACGATGATCCACGCGGAGCCGCCCTCGCCCTTGTTGGTGGGCTCGGGGGGCCGGGCCGTGCGCGGGTCGGGCGGGATGGTGCGGTTGCCGGGCGGCGGGCGCTTGGGCAGCTTGTTGGCGGCGCTCGGCGACGTCTTCGGCCGGTCGTCCTTGCTGAGCCCGAGTTGGTCGACCAGCGGCGGCTCGTTCTTGTCGGGCAGCGGCTCGGTCGGGGTCGGCGACAGCGCCAGGCGGTTCGGCGTGACCCCGCCGGGCGCCGGCGTGAACACGTCGACGTCGAGCGGCTGGCTCGGGTCGATCGCCTTCGGCTCGCCGATCGCCACCACCGGCTGCGCGCCCGCGGAGGCCTCTTTCTTCTCCTCCTGGCCGAGCGAGCGGAAGTGCAGCATCTCCTCGTTGATGAGGTTGATGATGAGGTTGTTGCCGCCCGGCGAGCGCTCCTGCTGCGCCTTCGTCTCGGCCTGGCGGCGCTCGGCCTCCTGCTCCTCGCGGACCGGGCGACAGAAGTCGATCAGGTCGCGCGCCGAGACCTTGAGCCGGTGCGTGAACAGGAACCCGAGCAGCGCCTCGGCGAAGTCGTCGGCGTTCTGGTAGCGCTGCGAGATGTCCTTGTGCAGCGCCTTGAACAGCACGTGCTCGAGGTCCTCGGGCACGTTCGGGTTGTACTGGCGGATGCTCGGGACCTCGCCCGCGCGGACGAGGGCGATCGTCTCGTAGTCGTTCTTGCCGCGGAACAGCCGCCGGCCGGTCAGCATCTCGAAGCCGAGGATGCCGGCCGCGTAGAGGTCGGCGCGCGCGTCGATCTCCTCGGCGCGAGCTGCCTCCGGGGACAGGTAGCTGTACTTGCCCTTGACCACGCCCGGGTCGGTCGACTCGAGCTGCGTGGTCGCCTTGGCCAGGCCGAAGTCGGTCAGCTTGATCTCGCCGTTCCACGAGATGAGGATGTTCGGCGGCGAGATGTCGCGGTGGATGATGCCGAGCGGCCGCCCGGTCTCGCTGTCGGTGAGGCGGTGGGCGTACGACAGGCCCTTCAGCACCTCGTTGAGGATGAAGACGGTCAGCGCCACCGGCATCGGCCCGCCGCGCTTCACCTGGTGCTCGAGCAGCGTCTTCATGTTGATGCCATGGACGAAGTCCATGACGATGAAGTAGGTGCTGTCGCTCTCACCGATGTCGAAGACGGAGACGATGTTCGCGTGGGCCAGTCGCAGGCTCAGCCGCGCCTCGTCGAGGAACATGCGGACGAACCGCTGATCCTTGATGAGGCCGGGAAGGATGCGCTTGATGGCGACCTTCTTCTTGAAGCCCGCCATCGACTCGGCCTCGGCGACGTACACCTCGGCCATGCCGCCGGCGTCGAGCTTGAAGAGGGGTCGGTAGCGTTGCGAGGTCATGACGAGACGGGGTCTTCGGCGCGGGCCAGGTGGGCGGGGAAATATTCAATCTCGCGGGGCGTGCAAATCGCGGTGGCAAACCGCGAAAACGCGAGGCAGTGTAACAAAGGTTTCGGCTCCAGGGCGCGCATCATCCGGACACGGGCCCGGCGGCCGGAGCCGCCGCCGGGGGCCGGGCAGGCGGGCCGGCGGGCGTTGTCGAACTTGTCTGCGGACGCGGTGGATCGTACTGCGTGAGCACCAGGCGGACTACACCGAACCAGATGTCGCTCTCCACGGCCAGCGGGATCCGCCGCCCGTCGGTGCTCACCCAGACCCGCATTTTATACGACTTTTTTCCGGGGATTGCAGCACCGTAGCGGTCGACGCGGGTGATCACTCCCTCGAATTGTTGCACCTGGTCGGGAGCGATCCCCAGGGCCGTGCCGATCGGCGGCATCCCCTCGAACCTCACCGGCCCCTTGCCGGTGATGTCGACCCGCAGCAGCACCGTGCCGTCGAGGCCGTACGCCTTGACCTTCTCGCCGGGCTTGAGGTCGAGCGAGCGGACCCACGCCATGATCGACAGCGGGTCGAAGGTGTCGATCGGCAGGCGGCGCCGCTGCGTCGACGACCGCTCGTCGCGCTTGTCCTGGATCTCGACGAAGCCGCGGCCGAAGAACGTGGTGTTCGTCTCGCGCCGCTTGTACGAGCCGGGCAGGCCCTCGCGGCGGGTGATCGAGCCGGTCTCGAGCGGCGCGCCGGTGGTCGCGTCGACGTAGGCCGCCATGTCGTAGACGAGGGTCGTGAGCAGGGCGACGACGCCGCTGGTGCGCGCCGAGCCCTCGAGGCGCAGGCGGTCGGGCGAGCCGTTCGGCCCCGCCTCGCGCGCCACCACCCCGGCCTCGGCGATGCCGGTCGGGTTGCCGCCAAAGATGATGTCGTACTTGAAGCGCTCGCCCGGCTGCAGCGTGAAGCCGAAGTCCGGCGGCCGCGGCGACGGTCGCAGGCGCCGCGAGCGGTCGACCAGCGGCGGCCTCGCCAGCTCGCCGCTGCGACCGACCAGCGGCGACAGCCCCGGCTCGTCGCGCCCCTGCACCAGCGCGTTCGGCGGCTCGACCCGCGGCAGACGTGAACCGTCTGTGGCAAAGAAGCCGAGGTCGATCTCCGGCGCCGCCAGTCGACCCTCGGGCCGCGGCGGCGGCTCCGGCGGCGGCTCGACCCGCGGCTGCTTCGACGGGGTGATGCGAATCGCCTTGTCCGACTTGTCCGGAGTTGCGGGCGTCGCCGTCGCTGGGCTCGTGCTCGTCGTCGGTGCCGTCGTCGTCGGCGTGTCGTTCGCCGGAGCTTCGTCGCGGACAGACGTTCGTGCGTCGGCCTCACGCGCCATGCTCCAGGTCGTCACCGCCGCGGTGACGCACAGCACCGATGTAGCGAGGGCCGCGAGGGCCGCGCTCAAGGTCGCGCGTGTAGGCCGCGAGGAGGGAGGGCGCTTCGTCATGACGCGAGGCAAAGATGGTAGAGTGCCGGCCCTTTTCCGCCAACTTCAAGGAGCGCTTGAGTACCGTACTGCCAGCTCTGCCGCATCTCGTGGTGACGCAAGGCGACCCCGAGGGGATCGGTCCCGAGCTCTTGCTCCGGCTGGGTGACGCCGGCGCGCTCCGCACAGGAGATCGCGTCGTCGCCGACGGGGAGCGCCTCGCCGGGCTCGCGCGCGCCCTCGGCACCCCGTGGGCCGCCCGTGGCCACGAGGCGGTCGCGCCGCTGGTCGACGACGTGCGCGGCGGCCAGGTCGCGGCGCTGGTCCGCGGCGTCGACCTCGTGCTCGCGCAGCCCGGCGCCGCGCTGGTGA
This sequence comes from Nannocystis punicea, assembly GCF_026965555.1. GTDB lineage: Bacteria > Myxococcota_A > Polyangia > Nannocystales > Nannocystaceae > Nannocystis > Nannocystis punicea. The sequence continues at coordinate 12,209,254 of NZ_CP114040.1, forward strand.
CCGCGCCGATCGACAAGGCGGCCTGCAAGGCCGAGGGCTTCGCCTTCCCCGGCCACACCGAGTACCTGGCCCACCGCGCCGGCGTCGACGAGTTCGCCATGCTGATGATCGGCCCGAAGTTGCGCGTCGTGCCGGTCACGATCCACGTGCCGCTGCGGGCCGTGCCCGAGCTGCTCACGCCGGCCGCGATCGTCCGCTGCGGCAAGCTGCTGGCGCACACGCTGCTGCATCACCTCGGCCTCCCGGCGCCGCGGATCGGCGTGCTCGGCCTCAACCCGCACGCCGGCGAGCGCGGCCTGCTCGGCGACGAGGAGCAGCGCGTCATCGGCCCCGCGATCGCCGAGCTGACGGCGTGGGCCGCCGCCGAGGCGTTGCAGTGCAACTTCGTCGGCCCGCTCGCGGCCGACTCCGCGTTCGTCACCCACCTCGAGGGCGGCCTCGACGGCCTGCTCGCCATGTACCACGACCAGGGCCTGGGGCCCTTCAAGCTGCTGCACATGCGCGACGGCGTCAACATGACCCTCGGGCTCCCGTTCACCCGCACCTCGCCCGACCACGGCACCGCGCGTGACATCGCGGGCCGCGGGGTCGCCGATCCCAGCAGCATGCTGGCGGCCGTCGCCCTCGCTCGGGGACATGTACCATGAGCCAGGCATCCAAGACCCGCAAGTCCGCCGGCGCCACGCCGGCCCAGGCCGCGCCTGCGGCCGCCCCGGCGGCTCCCAAGGCATCCAGGGCCGCGGCGTCCAGGGCTGCTCCGGCGGACGCGACGGCCTCCGACGCCGCTCCTCCGGCGAAGGCCTCCAGGGCCGCGGCTTCGACCGCGTCCAGAGCTGCTTCGACCGCGGACGCGACGACCTCCGAGGTCGTTCCTCCTCCGATAGCGAAGACCTCCAGGGCCGCGTCCAGAGCTGCTGCGCCCGCGGACGCGACGACCTCCGAGGTCGTTCCTCCTCCGATAGCGAAGACCTCCAGGTCCGCGTCCAGAGCTGCTGCGCCCGCGGACGCGACGGCCATCGCTGCTCCGGCCGCGAAGGCCGCCAAAACCACTGCTTCGACCGCGACGGCCGATGCCTCCGAGGCCGTGGTTCCACCGATCACGACGACCTCCGAGGCCGCACCTCCTCCGGCCCTCGTCGCGACCCCGGCCATACCTGTCCCTCCGAACAGCATCAAGATCCGCGGCGCCCGCACGCACAACCTGCAGGGCGTCGACCTCGACCTGCCGCGCGGCAAGCTGGTGGTCCTCACCGGCCCGTCGGGCTCCGGCAAGTCGAGCCTGGCCTTCCACACCATCTTCGCCGAGGGCCAGCGCCGCTACGTCGAGAGCCTCTCGGCCAGCGCGCGCCAGTTCCTCGCCCAGCTGCCCAAGCCCGACGTCGACCTCATCGAGGGCCTGTCGCCGTCGATCGCCATCGAGCAGTCGTCGCCGGGCAAGAACCCGCGCTCGACCGTCGGCACCTCGACCGAGGTCTACGACTTCCTGCGCCTGTTGTTCGCCCGCTGCGGCGAGGTCTTCAGCTACCGCACCGGCAAGCCGATGAAGCGCCACAGCGTGGAGGACATGCTGACGGCGGTCCTCGCCCTGCCCGCGGGCACCCGCTTCAGCGTGCTCGCGCCGGTCGTGCGCGACGCCGCCGGCGACCACCACGAGCTGCTCGAGGACCTGCGCCGCCAGGGCTTCGCGCGCCTGGCCGTCGACGACACGGTGCGCGACCTCAGCAGCGAGGAGGTCAAGCTCGACCCCAAGGTCCGCCACACCATCGAGGTCTACGTCGACCGCCTCGTGCTCAAGGACAACGTCCGCGGCCGCCTCGCCGACTCGGTCGAGACGGCGCTGCGGCTGTCGAGCGGCCAGCTCAAGGTCGTCACCCTCGACGGCGAGGAGCTGCAGTTCTCCGAGCGCTTCGCCGACCTCGACCACGGCCTCGCCTACCCCGAGCTCACGCCGGGCCTGTTCTCGTTCAACAGCCCCGAGGGCGCCTGCCCCGAGTGCGACGGCCTCGGCGGCAAGCGGATCTTCGACCCGCGGCGGATCGTCCCCAACGAGCACCTCAGCATCAAGGAGGGCGCGCTGTCGGCGTGGACGCGCCGCGCCGGCAAGACCGCCAGCGCCCAGCTGCAGGCGCTCTCCGAGCACTACGGCTTCGACCTGTTCGCCCCGTGGCTCGATCTGCCCGAGGAGGTGAAGATCGCCGTCCTGCAGGGCACCGGCGGCGAGGCCATCCCCGGCCTCGCCGGCAAGAAGGCCGCCCCGTTCGAGGGCGTGGTCCCCGGCCTGCAGCGGCGCCTCCGCGAGGCCGAGGACCGCGTCGACGAGGTCGACCCCGAGGACGGCGGCGGCACGCTCGACGAGATCGCCGAGCTCATGGCCGAAGTGACATGTCCCGTGTGCCAGGGGCAGCGGCTGCGCCAGGAGGCGCGCATGGTCAAGATCGGCGGGCGCAACATCGCCGAGCTGGCGACCTTGCCGATCGAGCAGCTGGTGCCGTTCCTCGACGCGCTCGACCTCGGGCCCGAGACGGGCGAGGTGGCCGAGGCGATCCTGGGCCAGGCCAAGCAGCGGCTGCGCTTCATGCTCGAGGTCGGCCTCGGCTACCTCACCCTCGACCGCACGACGATGACGCTGTCGGGCGGCGAGGCCCAGCGGATCCGCCTGGCCACGCAGATCGGCGCGGCGCTGGTCGGCGTCACCTACATCCTCGACGAGCCGAGCATCGGCCTCCACCAGCGCGACAACGACCGCCTGATCGCCTCGCTCGTGCGCCTGCGCGACCTCGGCAACAGCGTCATCGTCGTCGAGCACGACGAGGACACCATCCGCGCCGCCGACTTCCTGGTCGACATGGGCCCCGGCGCCGGCACCCAGGGCGGGCGGGTGGTCGCCGCCGGCCCGCTGCAGGAGGTGCTGCAGAACAAGCGCTCGCTGACCGCCGCGTTCCTGACCGGGCGCATGACGATCCCGGTGCCGGAGAAGCGGCGCAGCAGCGTCGGCCCGGCGCTCTGCATCTCGCGCGCGACCGGCCACAACCTCAAGGACATCACCGTCAAGATCCCGCTCGGCGCGCTGACCTGCGTCACCGGCGTCAGCGGCTCCGGCAAGTCGAGCCTGGTGATCGACACGCTGCTGCCCGAGGCGGCGCGGCGGCTCAACGGCGCCTCGAGCTTCGGCCTCGCGCACCACTCGATCACCGGCCTCGAGCACCTCGACAAGGTCATCCACGTCGACCAGTCGCCGATCGGCCGCTCGCCGCGCTCGAACCCCGCCACCTACACCGGCCTGTTCTCCGAGCTGCGCACCCTGTACTCCAACCTCAGCGAGTCGAAGATCCGCGGCTACACGCCGTCGCGCTTCTCGTTCAACGTCAAGGGCGGCCGCTGCGAGTCGTGCCAGGGCGACGGCGTGCGCCGCATCGAGATGCACTTCCTGCCCGACGTGTACGTCACCTGCCGCAGCTGCGACGGGCGCCGCTACAACCGCGAGACCCTGGCGATCACCTACCGCGGCAAGAGCATCGCCGACGTGCTCGAGATGTCGGTCGCCGACGCCTGCGAGTTCTTCGCCAACTACCCCAACCTGCGCCGCGGCCTCGAGACCCTGCGCGACGTCGGCCTCGGCTATGTCACCCTCGGCCAGTCCGCGCTCACCCTGTCCGGCGGCGAGGCCCAGCGCATCAAGCTGGCCAAGGAGCTGGCGCGCAAGAGCACCGGCAAGACCCTCTTCATCCTCGACGAGCCGACCACCGGCCTGCACTTCGGCGACATCAAGCAGCTGCTCAGGGTCCTCGACCGCCTGGTCGACGAGGGCAACACCGTCGTCGTCATCGAGCACAACCTCGACGTCATCAAGTGCGCCGACTGGGTCGTCGACATCGGCCCCGAGGGCGGCGAGCGCGGCGGCAAGCTGCTGGCCGCCGGCTCGCCGCAGCAGGTCGCCAGGGTCAAGGACAGCGCCACCGGCCACTACCTGGCGCGCGTCCTCGGCATGGCCTGAAGGGCATGTCCTGAAGGACATGCCACGAGGAGCGCCTCACTTCTTGGTGTTGTGCTTCTCCCAGTCGTCCATCGCCGTGATGTTGCCGTCGCGCCAGATCCACTCGATCTTCTGGTAGGTCAGGCTGACCTCCTGCACCACCTGGTCGCCGGGGCCCGGCAGCAGCCGGATCGCGGCGATGCTGGCGTTCGTCAGCTTGACCGTGTACGTCACCGTCTCCGTCCCCTTGGCGTCCGCCGAGAACACGTTGAGCTCGACGGAGGTCAGCACCTCGTTGTCGAGGAACGCCTGGTGCAGCGCCGGGGTCGCCTTGCCGAGCTCCATGGTGAGCACGAGCGGCTTGTGCTGCCGCTTGCCGGTCGGCAGGCCCGAGGCCGCGTCGCGCGGCGAGACGATCTCGTGGTTCAGCGAGACGAGCGCGATCGAGTTCTCGCGGCCCTTCCTGGTCACGCTGCCCTTGATGTCCCCGACCTTCTGCCCCTTGATCCGGAGATAAGCGTTGAGCGCCGCCTCCGCCTCCGCGAACGGGGCCAGCGCGACCCCCGAGACACACGCCACCAGCGCCAGCGACCGCAACCACTGCTTGCTCGACATCGACATCGTGCTCCTGCGCGGACGAAACTCGCGCGCGCGGCACTTTATCAATAAAACGCCGGCTCTCCGTTCCCGCCAGGACGGGGGCGCCGGCGCGCTCCACCAGCCTGCGCGCGATGCCGCGGCGGTGCGCTCGCCACAGCCCTGGGGTTGCGAGTGACCACCGCGACATCTCGCTCCCGACGGGCGACCCGCCTTGTTTTTCAGACATGTCTCTAAGAACAGCACGAACCGCGAGGGCCGGCGGGCGCGATGGACGACGTCCACGCGCCGACCGGGGTCGACGCCTACTTGTCCCCCGGGCAGCCCTTCGGCTCGTTCTCCTTCTTCTTGCAGGGGTTCGAGCTCGGCGCGGGATGGTGCGGGTTGTCGCGCTGAACGAGGTCGTCGCCGTCGGACGAATCGAACCCCTTCAGGTCGGCGTCCTCGGAGGGCGCCAACTCGTCGGACCCCTGATCCAGGACGCCCGGTTCGGGGGCGAGGCCGAAGTCGATGGGCTGGCGCTGACCCGCGAGTTCCGGGCCGGCGAGCGCGACGAACACCACAAAGAGCGAATTCGGCAGCATGACGAGGCTCCTGTCGTTGAACAGCATCGTTGTCTCCTCCATCCCGCGCACAGGGCGAGATGGCGTCGAAAACATGGTTCCGAGGCCCGAGCCTGTCGAGCAAGAGTTTCCCCGATTTCGCGGGGATTGTGCGGTCCCGTCGGATCGCCGTCGCCGCTGGAGCTGCATGAAGCGACACCACAGGCACGACCATGTCCGCCGGTCCAGGTGACTGTGCGGCGCTCCACGCATTCGCGCCGACCGATCGTCTTGCGATTGGAATGTCCGACGGTCAGTCGCCCCGTGCCCCGCCGAGACGGCGCTCGCAATTGGCGGCACCCCCGTGGCCACATGGAGGGGCGGGCCGCAGCGCCCAGGCCGCGGGCTACCAGGCGCGAGAACAGCTCCCGCGCCGGAGTCCTTGCTCCTCGCATTGTCCGCGAGGCGTCGACCGTTCGCGGGCCGCTCGGCCTCCGCGTCGCCCGCTCCTGCGCTTCCGCCGGCAGGCGCGTCGGGCCGGCCGCGCGCGAAGCTCAGCCCTGCGGATTGCAGGTCACGTTGTTGATCTGCCCGCCCGCCATGTCGCTGTACGTATAGGGCGCGTTGAGCCCGTCGTAGGTGGCGATCTCGTAGGTATCGGGGTGGATGCGGAAGGCCTGGGTGCCGCCGAGGATCACCGCCCAGATGTAGCCGTCGACGTCGATCCCCACCCCGCGCGCGAGCCCGGGATTGGGCAGCAGCACCGTGTCGCCGACCATCATCGTCTCGGAGTCGACCCACCCGACCCCGCCGGCGGTCGCCTTCCACACGCGGCCCTTGAGGTCGACCGCGACGCCGCTGCCGCCGTTGCCCGGCTGATTGCCGATCTGCGAGGCCCACTGCATCGTCGCCGGGTCGTAGCGCTGGCCGCTGTCGATCCACACCCGGCCCTTGGCGTCGACCGTGATCCCGTACGAGCCGCCGTTGATGGTGTAGTACTCGAGCGTCTCGTAGTCGACGTGCACGATCGTGCCCGCCGACCAGATGTACATCCAAAAATTGTTGTCGCTGTCGACCGCCCCGCCGTACGGTCCGAACGTCCCGCCGCAGGTGATCTCCGGCATGTGGATCGTGTCCTCGACCTCGCCGGTGTCGCCGTTCAGGCGGTAGACGAAGATGCCCGGGGAGCCGTCGCACGGCCACACCGCGCCCTTGGTGCCGTTGGCGGCGGCGACCCAGATCTTCTGGTTCTCGTGCTCGCAGGTGGCCGGGTTGTAGGTGCCCGAGGTCCAGGCGATCGGCCGCTGCGTGGTGGCGTCGGGGAAGGCCGTGAACCACGCGATGCACTCCTCCTGATCGAACGGCAGCACGTTGTCCTTGCCCTGCGACGTCTCGATGACGCCGTTGCCGTTCTTGTCGCTGCAGTACTCCTCGCGCGCCCAGATCTTGGTGATCCCGCCGGCCCGGTTGGCGACTGCGACGGCCTTGCCGTCGATGCTGACCGAGGTCCGCGACGGGTTGCCGGCCTGGTCGGCGCGGGTGATGTAGCGCCCCTCCTCCTCCATGGTCCGCGTGTCGATCTTGCTGATCGTGTGCTCGCCGCTGTTGGCGATCCACACGTAGCTCCAGTCGGTGTTGCCGCACTTGGTCGCGCACGAGCCCCCCTGGTCCGGCGCCGCGACGTCGAGCTTGAGGCCGTTGGTGGTCGAAGTGCTGGCGGTCGGCTCCGCCGTCGTGCTGCCGCTGTCGGAGTCGGTCGCGCCGCCGGTGCTGGTGGTGGTCGTCGTCTGCCCGCCGCTGCCCGTCGTCGGCGTGTCCGTCGTCGTCACCGGCGCAGTGGTCGTGATCGTGGTGGTGCTCGTGTCCCCGGCCGTGGTGGCCGCTTTGTCGTCGCCGCAGCCGACGAGCGCGAGCGCCAGGGTGGAGGCGAAGACCACGGACGGATCGGTGCAGCGGACCATGAAACAAGGGTATTCTCTCGCCATGATCGGGGGCAAGTCCTCAAAAATGTCCTCGTTCGCAGGCCATTGGTTCCCAGGCCTCGGGTCGCGGATCGGGAGCAATCTGACCGAAAAGACAGACACTCTATTGATTGGATTTCATCGACTGTCGCCATTGTTCGAGGGGCTGCATCCCGTGGCGCGACCGATCGACGCCCTGACGCCGTCACCCGTCGAACCACCCGATTTTCCCGGGCTCTGAACAACCTGCCCGATAGGACATGTTTTTTATAGGTCATTCATCGAGGTGACTCTCGTCATGCTCCGATGGCCGTCGGGACACGCGAGCCGGTTCCTCGGTGGCGAGGTCGAACAGGTCGACTTCCTGAAGGACGATGGCGATCTCGCTCGGCGAGGCGTCGACCGGGGACACCTCCCCCCGCACTCGGACGCGGCGTCTCCTCGCGCCGCCCAATACCGCGCCGCCTCCCGCGCTCATGCGCTCGCGCGGGCGTGCTACCGTCTCCTGCCACAGGAGGCTCGAGATGAAGACCAAGAAACCAGTCACTCCCTTGAAGATCAAGACCGCCGTCCGCGCCGGCCACGACACGGCCAAGAACGCCATCGGCAACATCCGCTGAGGCACGGGCGCTCGGCGCACGGTGTCCGGAGTTCTCGGGGCCCGCGTTGTGACTCTCAAAAATCTGTCCTGAAGGCCAGCCAACTCATTGGCCGGCCTCCCGCGGGAGCGACTCGCACCATTGCCGCGGCCGGCTTGACGTTTGGCGCAAGCTGGGTCAAATTTGGTGATCGTTCGATGTCCCTCCCCGATCATCCGCGGATCGGCCAGCCGCCCGCCGAGGGCGACGTGGTCCGGCGATTGCTGCATGCGGAGCGCTCGGGCGCCCTGCGGACCTACGAGCTGCGCCTCCGCGGCGGAACGGTAACGACGACCGTCGGCCGGCCCGAGCGCAAGTTCGCGATTCGCACCCAAACCACGCTCGTGCCGGCGACAGCAGCCGCACACCTCGACCGTCAGGTCGCGGTCCTGCGAGCCAAGGGCGCCCGGCTGCTGGCCGACGACGCCGAGTTCCCGGTCGCCGCCGACCGTCGATTCAAGGTCCTCCCCGGCATCGAGCCCGAGGTCGCCAGCGAAGTCGCACGCAACCTGCGGGCCCACCGGCGCAAGTTCGCCATGCTGGACAAGCTGCAGTGGGCGGCGGGCGACGACTGGGATCTTCTGATGTGGTCGCTGGTGCGGGCCGGCCGCGTGCAGCCGCACCGAGACGTCGAGCTGTGGATGCTGCTCGCCGACGCCGCGCTCGAGGGCGACGCGATCACAGTGATGGACCTGGCGAGCCGGATCGCCTCCCTCGCCGAACTGTACCGCGGTCGCGGCTACGATGAATTCGCCGAGGCCCTGCCCGGCTGCGACGCGGCCACCGAGAGGTTGCTGTGGAGCGCGTACCTCGACGACCGCGCCCACGTGAACGCGCGGGCGCTCGAGCTGTCTCCGGCCCTACAGCGCGGCCTGTGGCTGATCCGCGCCCGCGCCGGCGACCCCGTCCCCGAAGCGATCGCCGACGAGCTCGCCACCTGGCTGCGCGCCCGTCCCCGCCCGTTCACGCCGCTCGAGGCGATCGACGGCGACGCGTTCGTCCGGCTCGACGTCCCGGAGCTGCTCCGGCGCATCGACGCGGTGAAGTGCGCGACGTTGGAGTAAGCTGGCCAATGCGCCGCCGGACGAACAGAGCACGATGACCCATCCATCACACCCACCCGCTCCCTCTGCCGACCCTGTGCTCACCCGGCTGCAATCATGGTACGCGAGCATGTGCAATGATTCCTGGGAGCACGCCCACGGGGTTCGCATCGACACCCTCGACAATCCCGGGTGGCTGGTGCGAATCGAGCTCGGCGGCGCCGTCCTGCCTGCAGAGAGTTTTCAGCCGGTGATCATCGATCGCAGCGACAGCGACTGGGTCCGCTGCCGGGTCGAGGACGGGAGCTTTCAGGCCACCGGCGGAGTCGCCAATTTGCTGGAGATCCTGGAGATCTTCCTGCGCTTCGCGGGCGCGTGACGCTCTCCCGAGGGCGCTGCCTCAGCTCCGGCTGAACGTCCGGCGGAGGCGGTGCAGCCGCTCCTCGTCGACGAACAGCACGAAGAACGCGCACATCTGCAGGGCGAAGAACACCAGCTCGCGCATGGTCACGGCGATGGTGAGGAACATGCCGAAGCCCATCGCGTAGCCGAGCGGGCGCAGGCGGCGGACGGTGAACAGGAGCGGCGACGCCAGCTCGAACGCCAGGGCGAGGTGCTGCAGCCCGGCCCACACCGGCAGCGACAGGTTGCGGACCATCCACGCCGCAGTGTCGGTCATGAAGTTGAGCTGGACCTGATGCCACAACGTGTCGCTGTGCCCCAGCCAATCGCCGTACCTGACCTTGCAGACACCCGCGCCGAACAGCTGCACGATCAGGGTGAACTGCAGCACCCGCAGCGGCCAGGCCGAGCGGAGCGTCGCGCGGCCCTCGCTGTCGGCGGCGATCGGCGGCGCGAGGGCGAGGACGAGCAGGCCGCCGAGGAAGATCTTGTTGATCGTGAAGGCAGCCAGGCGGTCGGCGCCGGTGACGTAGGCCGTGCCGAGCAGGACCGGCCAGATCGCCAGGCGCGGCTTGAAGCCGACGATCAGCGCGACGATCGCGGCGAAGTAGGCCGCGCCGAACCACGGCAGCGCCGCCTCCGACAGCAGCGGCACCGCCTGCTGGTACCCGCCGCTCGCGCCCCCGCTCGGGTGGTAGCCGACCGGCGTGAGCCACTCGGCCGCGAAGCGCCAGCGGAACGCGACGTAGTAGAGCAGCGTCGCCGCGAACAGGGCGCGAAACACCACCAGCCGCCCGGCGGCGACCGGCCCGAACACGAACGCGACGGCCCGCTGCAGCGGCGTCACGCGACCCGCCCTCCTGGCCGCATTCGCGACGCCGCGATGAGCCGGTCCGTTCGCACAGGGCGGGCCTCGCCCCGCGCCTCACCGCCCGATCCTTCTCCCCGCCCCGCCGACCGGCTCACGGACGACATGTCCCTTCGCACAGGTCGGGCCTCGCCCCGCCTCCGACCGCCGGAGCGTTCACGCCGCCTCGCCGACCGGCTCACGAACGACATCTCCCTTCGCACAGGTCGTGCCTCGCAGCGCGCCCGACCGCCGATGCGCCCATCCCGCCCCGCCGGCCGGCTCACGAGCGACATGCCCCTTCGCACAGGCCGCCCCGACGCCCCACGACATGTCTCTTCAGACATGTCCATCTCGGCCGTCACTTCGCACCTGTCCCTTGCGCCACCCCGCCGCGCAGGTCGTGCGTGGACAGCACGCGGACCGTCTGGGGCGTCGGCGCCGGCTTCTGCCAGTGGCCGGCGGGGGGCCGGGCCGGGTCGATCTTCTGCGCGCCGGCGAGGAAGCGGACCGCGACCACCGGGCTGCGGCCGGAATCGAGCTCACGGTCGCGGGCGGCGATCCAGCGGGCGAGGTCGAGGCGCGACGCCTCCTGCCTGGCGCCGAAGCGCTCCATGAAGCGGTCGAAGCGGCTGCGGTAGCCGAACGGCTCCATCGGGAACATCGCCCGCTCGTCGACCGGCTCCCACTCGCGCCGGCCGTCGCGCAGTACTTGTATAAAATAATAGGAGACGATCTCGGGCCGGTGGCGGAACAGGCAGGAGATCGATCCGAGGTCGCGGACGATCGTGGGCCACCACGTCGCCGGCGCCGCCTGGATCGCGCCCTGGCTGATCGGCACCACCCAGACCACGAGCACCAGCAGCGCCGCGGCGATGTCGCGTCGCAGCGGGCGCGGGGGCGCGGGGGCGGGCGCGCTCACCCGGGCAGCACCTTGCCCGGGTTGCAGGTGTGGTTGGGGTCGAGGCTGTCCTTGAGGCCAGCCAGGAGCGCGACCCCGACCTCGCCCTTCTCGCGCAGCAGCCACGGCGCGTGGTCGGTGCCGACCCCGTGGTGGTGGCTGATGGTGCCGCCGCCGGCGACGATCGCGTCGGAGGCGGCGCGCTTGATCGCCAGCCACTGCTCGACCTCGGCGCCCTGCTTCTGCGGGAAGATCATCGTGAAGTAGAGGCTCGCGCCGTCGATGTAACCATGGGACAGGTGGCACATGACGATCGCGCGCGCCTCGGGGTCGGCGGCGTTGTCGCGCAGGGCGTCGTGGATGGCCAGGTGGACGCCGCGGTAGAGGTGGTGCAGGTCCGACCAGCGGACCGAGGTCTCGAGCGTCTCGACGGCGACGCCGCGGTCGAGCATGGGGTCGCGCATGTACGGCATGGCGAACCGCTTCGAGTACCAGCGCTCGCCGACGCGGGTGCCGAGGTGGACGCCGCCGAGGCGCTCGATGACCGCGCGGGTGCGGACCTGCGACTCGAGCACCGTCTCGCGGTCGCCCTCGAGGCCGACGATCAGCAGGCAGCGGCCCTCGCCGTAGCCGCGCCACGCCAGCGCCTGCATGGCCGCGCGCTCGATCGCCCCCGGCGGGTGCTGGGCGGCCGAGAAGCTCTGCAGGAAGTGGGTCTCGGGCGCGTCGGACAGGCGGAGCATCGCCACCGGCAGCTCCTCCTGCAGGATCGTCCGCACCGCCTTCGCGCCGGCCGTGAAGTCCTTGAAGAAGAAGCCGCGGTAGTCCTTCTCGGCCGGGACGCGGTGGATCTTCACGGTCGCCTCGGTGATGACGCCGAGGATGCCCTCGCTGCCGGCGACGAACTGGTTGAGGTTGGGCCCCGCCGCCGAGGCCGGGAAGGCCTCGGTGCGCCACGGCCCCTTCGGCGTCGCCAGCTCGGCCGAGACCAGCCACTTCTCGGCCTTGCCGTAGCGGTACGACTGCTGCCCGGCCCCGCGCGCGGCGATCCACCCGCCGAGGGTCGAGAACTCGAACGACTGCGGGTAGTGGCCGAGAGTGAAGCCCTCGCGCTGCAGGGTGCGCTCGAGCTCCGGGCCGTAGATGCCGGCCTGCACGCGCGCGGTCAGTGACTCGCTGTCGATCGCCAGCACCCGGCCGAGCCGCGTGGTGTCGAGGGTGACCACCGCGCGCTGGTCGTCGCCGCGGAGCGCCGACACCCCGCCGACCACCGACGAGCCGCCGCCGAACGGGACCAGGGCGAGGCCCTCGCGGTCGCAGTGCGTCACCACTGCCTGCACCTCTTCCCCGCTGCCGGGGTAGACCACCGCGTCAGGGGCGTGCCGCAGGTCACCTGACCGAAGGGCCAGGAGGTCGAGGTAGCTCTTGCCGCGCGAGTGGAAGGCGCGCTCGTAGCGGTCGGTCTTGACGTTGGCGGCGCCGACGATCGCGCGCAGGGCCCCGAGGTCGTCCTCCGACAGCGCCGGCGCGGCCAGCTCGAGGCGGTCGAGCGGCGCGGCCGGGCGGTGCGGCAGCTGCTTGCGGCCGAGCTGCTCGGCCACCCAGCGCCACACCTCCGGCTCGCGGCCACCCAGTTCGAAGCCGGCGTGGACGAAGCCCCAGCCGTTCCAGCGCAGCGCGCGGCGGTCGATCATCGGTCTGTCCCTTCGTACATGTGGTTTCGACTCAATAGCGCAGGGTCAGCGCCCCGGGCAACACGGTGAAGGTCGCCGGCAGCCGGCCAGGGGCCTCGCCGTCGACGTCGAGCAGCACCTCGGCGCCCGCGGGCGCCCGCGCCTCGACCCGCGCCCCCGAGAGGTGGCGCACCTTGGGGTTCTTGAGGTGCTCGCCGCGGTAGATCGCGTTCGGGTCCTTGATGAAGTCGAGGAGGCCCATGTCGTGCATCACGATCACCTCGAGCCGGCCGTCGCTCGGGTCGGCCATCGGCGCCACGTGCATCCCGCCGCCGAAGTAGCGGCCGTTGCACACCGCGGCGGTGTTGACGACCAGCTTCAGCTCGGGGCCGTCGTCGACCCGCATCACGACCTCGGTCGGGCGGTAGCGCAAGAGGCCGCGCACGGTCGCCGCGAAGTAGGTGAACTTGCCGCCGAACAGCTTGGTGAGGCGGGCTTTGTTGACCTCGCGGTCGACCACGCCGGACACGCCGAAGCTGGCGATGTTGATGAAGTAGCGGGCGGCCGGCGAGCCGTCGTCGGCGACGTAGTCGAGGCGGCCGACGTCGAGCGGCCTGGGCTTGCCCTCGGCGATCCGGCGCACCTGGGCGTCGACGTCGCCGGCGGCGCCGAAGCTCTTGCGGAAGTCGCCGCCGGTCCCGAGCATCAGGATCGAGAGGGCAGCGCCCTCGCCGACGCGGACGTCGGGGGCGCCGGGGCGGGGCGGCTCGAAGAAGCCGTTGACGACCTCGTTGTTGGTGCCGTCGCCGCCGCAGGCGATCACCAGCTCGACGCCGTCGCGCAGGGCCTCGCGGGTGAGCCGGGCCGCGGCCATCGGCGCGTCGGTGAAGGCGACCTCGACCGGGCCGAGCGCCGCCTGCAACCTGGCGTGGACGTCCGGCCAGGCGCGCGCGAGGCGGCCGCGGGAGGAGTTCGGGTTGACGATCGCTCGCGCGCGCATACGAGGAACCTTCGCGGCCTCCGGCCCGGGAGCAAGCTTATGTCGCCTCGGCCCGCCGTGTCATGCCGGCGAGGCGTAGCGGTCGAGCACGCGGTCGACCTGGCGCACCTGCTCGGCGCGGTCCCAGCCGCGGGGGCCGCCCATCAGGCGCGCGGCGGATTCCAGCGCGCGCAGGCCGGGGTCGCCGAGCTGCCCGAGGCCCGTCCGGCGCAGCACCGCGTCACCGAGCTCGACCGCCCACTCCGCCCGCGCCCCGTGCACGATCTCCGCCCCCACCTCCGGCAATCCCGGTCGCAGCGGCGCGCCCAGCGTCGGGTCGGCGTGGATCAGCGCCAGCACCTCGCCTGCGCGGGCCCCGTAGTTGCGCCCGAGGTGCTGCAGCAGCGACGGCGGCAGGGTCGGGTGGCGCGCCTGCAGGCCCTCCACGTGGGCGCGGAAGTTGCCGATCGCGCCGCCGGGCAGCGGGGTGCAGTGGGTGCTGCCGGGGGTGCGCGGGCGGCCGAGCAGGCGCAGGGCCAGGTCGACGACCTTCTCGGCGAGCGCGCGCGAGGTGGTCCACTTGCCGCCGATCGCCGAGATCAGGCCGGGCACGCCGTCGGTCTTGCCGTGGTCGCAGACCTCGGCGCGGCGGCTCTTCTGATACGAACCCGACTTCGGGCCGTCGTCGTCGACCAGCGGGCGCATGCCGCCGTAGCTGTGGAGCACGTCCTCGCGGCGCAGCTCGGCCGCCGGGTAGTACTTGTTGACCGTGGCGACGAGGCCGGTGATGTCGGCCTCGGTGACGCGGAAGGCGTCGGGGTGGCCGGCGTAGACCTCGTCGGTGGTGCCGATGAGCGCGTGGTCGCGCCACGGCAGGACGAAGAAGTGACCTGTCCCGGCGGCCATCATCAATGCGACCTCGCGGGTCAGCTTGCGGGTGATGATGTGGATCCCCTTCGAGCGGACCAGGTGGGCGTGCTGCTGCTGGCCCAGGGTCTCGAGCATCAGGTCGGCCCACGGCCCGGTGGCGTTGACGACCACCGGCGCGCGCAGCTCGACGAAGCCGTCGCCGGGCAGGCGGCCCTCGACCTTGGCCCCGACCACCCGCGCGCCTTCGCGCACGAAGCCGACCGCCTCGGCGTAGTTCACGACCTCGGCGCCGGCCGCCGCGGCGCTGAGCAGGACCTCGAGCTCGAGCCGCTCGGGCGAGAACATCTGGCAGTCGTAGAGCAGCGCCCCGCCCTTCAGGCCCTCGGCGGGCAGGCTGGGCTCGGTGGCCAGGACCTCGGCCGGCCGCAGCCCGCGGTGGGCGGGCAGGCGCTGGGCGGGGTCGGGCAGGCGGTTGCGGTCCCAGGCCAGCAGGTCGTAGAGGGTCAGGCCGACCCGCATCTCGGCGAGCGAGTTGGCCGCGCCGGCGTAGATCGGCAGCAGCATCGGCAGCGGGTAGACCAGGTGGGGCGCGTGCAGCTCCCACAGCCGGCGCTCGCGCAACGACTCGCGCACCAGGCCGAACTCGAAGTTCTTGAGGTAGCGCAGGCCGCCGTGGATGAGCTTGGAGGACGCGGCCGAGGTGGCGCTGCAGAAGTCGCGCTTCTCGACCAGCGCGACCCGCAGGCCGCGCAGCGCCGCGTCGCGGGCCACACAGGCGCCGGTGATCCCGCCGCCGAGGATCACGAGGTCGTAGGTCCGCTGGGCCAGGCGCGCGAGGCTCCGCATGCGGGGCAAACCTACTGTCCTTCCGACCCGGCGACCAGGCCCTCGTGCGCATTGTCCGCGAGACGCCGTTCGCACGCTGCCGCTGGGCCCAGCGATCGCGTATTCTCTGCCCGCCGCATGCAGGACCGACCGATCTCCGAGTTCATTCGCCGCCATTACCGCCACTTCAACGCGGCGGCGCTCGTCGACGCCGCGACGGCGTACCGGGCCCATCTGGACCGCGGCGGCAGCATGCTGGTGACCCTCGCCGGCGCCATGAGCACCGCGGAGCTCGGGCTCAGCCTGGCCGAGATGATCCGCCAGGGCAAGGTCAGCGCGATCAGCTGTACCGGCGCCAACCTGGAAGAGGACGTGTTCAACCTGGTCGCCCACGACCACTACGTGCGCGTCCCGCACTACCGCTCGCTGACGGCGCAGGACGAGCAGGCGCTGCTGGAGCGCCACCTGAACCGGGTGACCGACACCTGCATCCCGGAGATGGAGGCGATGCGGCGGATCGAGACCGCGGTGCTGGCCGAGTGGGAGCGCGCCGACCGCGCCGGAGAGCGCTTCTTCCCGCACCAGTTCATGTACAAGATCTTGCGGTCGGGTGTCCTGAAGGACAGCTTCCAGATCGACCCGAAGGACAGCTGGCTGATGGCGGCGGCCGAGCGCGACCTGCCGATGTTCGTGCCCGGGTGGGAGGACTCGACGCTCGGCAACATGTACGCCGGCCACGTGATCGAGGGCCACGTCAAGAACGTGCACACGGTGCGCACGGGCATCGAGTACATGGTCGAGCTGTCGAAGTGGTACACGGGCACCTCCGACAAGAGCTCGATCGGGTTCTTCCAGATCGGCGGCGGCATCGCCGGCGACTTCCCGATCTGCGTGGTGCCGATGCTGCACCAGGACCTGCGCCGCACCGACGTGCCGCTGTGGGGCTACTTCTGCCAGATCAGCGACAGCACCACCAGCTACGGCTCGTACTCCGGCGCCGTGCCCAACGAGAAGATCACGTGGGGCAAGCTCGGCGTGAACACCCCCAACTTCATCATCGAGTCCGACGCGACGATCGTCGCGCCGCTCGTGTTCGCCTACGTGCTGGGATGGTGATGTCGTGAAGCACCCGCGCATCCACCATCCCCTGAACGAGCTGACCCAGTCGGCGGCCGAGCTCGGCTACCGCATGCCGGCCGAGTGGGAGCCGCTGTCGTCGATCTGGCTGGCGCGCCCGCACAACCCGACGACCTGGCCCGGCTGCCTGGCGGAGGCGCAGGCGCAGCACGCCGACTTCGCCGCCGCGGTGCGCCGCTTCGTGCCGGTGCGCATGCTCGGCGAGTCGATCTCGATCGCCACCGACGACGCGTGGATCCGCGACTACGGGCCGATCTTCGTCAAGCGCAAGTCCGACGGCGCGCTGGCCCTCCACGACTTCCACTTCAATAATTGGGGCGGCAAGTACGGCGATTGTGCGAACGACGACGTCGTGCCGCAGAAGGTCGCGCTGCTGCTGAGCATGCCGCTGTGGATCCACGACTTCGTGCTCGAGGGCGGCAGCATCGAGGTCAACGGCGTCGGCACCGTCATGACCTCGGAGTCGTGCCTGTTCCACCCGGGCCGCAACGCCGACCTCGAGCGCGCCGACATCGAGCGCGAGCTGCACGCCGCGCTCGGCACGACCCACGCGATCTGGCTGCCCGCAGGCATCGCCGGCGACGACACCGACGGCCACATCGACGACCTGGCCCGGTTCGTCAACGCCGACACGATCGCCGCAGTGCGTGCGCGCCAGGGCCACCCGGACCACGAGGTGCTCGAGCGCAACTGGGAGGCGCTGACGCAGGCGCGCGACCAGAACGGCCAGAAGCTGCAGCTGGTCGAGCTCCCGGTGCCCGCGCCGATCTTCTGGGACTTCCCCCCGGAGGACGACTGGCCCGGCGGCATCCGCCAGGTGCCCGCGAGCTACGCGAACTTCCTGTTCGCCAACCGCGCCGTGCTGGTCCCGACCTTCGACCAACCCACCGACGAACAGGCGCTCAAAATTTTCGAGCAGCTGTTCCCCGACCGCGTGGTCGTGCCCGTGGGCGCGCGGTATTTGGTCGTGGGCCTCGGCTCGCTGCACTGCCTCAGCCAGCAGCAGCCGTTCTGACGCCAATGGTGGCACGTCGCCGCCGCTCCGGCGGCGGCGGCTCGAGCACGGGTGATTATCAGACTGCCCTGACCCAGGCGTACTGATCACCTGCCGCGTTGGTGATGTGCGCGCGATAGACCTGGACCCCGATCGAGGTGCTGTAGTAGTGGACCCAGTTGTCGGCGGAGACCGAGGTCGAGGTGCCAGCCACGTCGCCCCAGAGCCCGGCGGAGATCTGCACCTGCACCAACCAACTGACGGTCCCGGTCTCGACGCAGATGCCCAGCCAGCGCTCGGCAGACCCGGCAGTCACCACGTCCTGATTGCCGGTCGTCTCGGTGAGGAAGTCGATGTCGGTCGGACTACCCTTGTCCCACATCCAGTCGTACCAGGGGATCAGCAGCCAGGCGGTTCCGGCGGTGCAGTCGTACGTATCGGTCTCCTGCAGGAGCACGGGCTTCACCGGCCCCGCGCTCAAGTCGGAGGCGACCGGCACCAGCGCGCCCCCCTGCATGCCGAGGCGCCGTGGGATCGCCGTCGCGCGGTCCTGCAGCCGCACTCGTTCGAGGTGATCTTCGAGCAGCCGCTCGGGCGCGCTCTCGTGGCTATCACCGGACAGGGCCATATAGACCTCGAGCGGCGTCAGGCCGTGTTGCTCCGACTCGATCAATAGCTGCGGGGTCCCGTAGACGAGCATCCCGACGCCGCCCTCGGGGAACGACACCCGCTCGTCGACAAATCGCACACCCGTGGACGTCCCGGCGCGGAACTCCGCGATCACGGCCTCTTCCTGCATTTCATCGGCGTCCGCGAGCGCGAGGTCGTCCTCTGAATCGACCTCCGCGCTGACCTCGGTGCGCTCGTCGTACAATCCCTCGTCGCAGGCGAAATTCATCACAGCGAGAGTCATGGCAGCAGTGTTCAATACCCAGCGCATTTCATCCATCCTCCATCACTAGAAAATCGCAGAGGCGCCAACATGTCAAGGATTGTGTTCGCTCGCCGAGCCGCGCCACCGGGAACCCGCACACCGCACGCGCCTCATCGCCCCGCTCGACCGCCGTTCTCTGCTTCCAGAAAAGAACGCCCGCCCAAACACCTGAAATCGCGAGACTTCGCCGATAAACCCGGCCCATTCGACAGTAGCACGGTAAGAGCCCGAGGCCGCCCCGGGGTCGGCACAGGCCTTGACGTACGGGATCGCCGTATCCGGCTCGTGTTTGCGTCCTGGCGCCAAAGCACACCCCGGAATAGAGGGAGACGCATGGCCGTTCAGGAGCGCGCCGAAGTCCGCCTGTGCCCGTGACTCGTTCTATCATCGCCGGCGTCGGTCGCCCAAAAGAGAGCTTCTACGCCGAACAGGTATAGACTCGAGCGGCATCGCCGAGTGTCCACCTTCTCGGGGCAATCCCATGGGTCTTAGTTACGGCTTCGAGTTCATCGCCCCGCGCAGCGGCGCCGACGCCCTGCTGCGGGCGCTCGCCGATCGCGTGGAGGACGGCTACGCCCGCCGCCTGCGCGCCTGCGTGCCGTGGTCGCCGAACACGCCGCAGCGGGCGAACGCCGGCGTGCGCGGGTTGCCGTTCGCGTTCGACATCACCAACCATTACGACCTCGTGATCCTGGTCCCCGTCGACGCCGAGGTCCGGCGCTACTTCGACGGCTACAGCGAGCCGATCGCGCGCCACATGCGAGACGGCAAGGCCGGCATCGGCCTCGTGTACATGTCGGTCTACGCCGGCCAGCGGTACCTGCTCCTGAGCCTGACCGCCGCGAGCAGCGGCATGAGCCGGCTGTTCGCCGGGCCCGGCAGCGTTCGCAAGGTCATGGCCTCGCTCGCCGCGGCCGCTCAGGCCCGCGCCGCCTTCCTCGACTGCGAAGATCCCGAAACCTGGGAGCTGCTGTTCCCGCGCAGCCCGGCGGCGGTCACCTCCGCGAGGGTCCCGCGACCGCCGCGCGACCCGGAGACGCCAGAAGACATCGACGCCTACTGCGAGCTCGCGCTCGAGCTCGCGGACCTGCTGCCTCTGCGTTCGCCGTGAGCGCGTCCCCTCGCCGCCGGTCTACGCGAGTGCGTCGACCTGGGCGATGAATTGCTCGCGGATCGAGGACTCGGTGTCGAGCGCGTCGGCGACCTTCACGATCGGCGGCAGCACGTCGCGCGCGGACGAGAAGCCGCTCATGGCTCGGCGTCGGCGAGCTGGAGCCCGAGGTGGAGCGCGTCCGAAGATGAGTCCGTCGCTCTCTTCCATCAACGGGCGGTTCGAGCGACGGCTCGTGGCATCCCCAGCGAGCTGCGACCTCGGCGATCGAGCGGGTGAGAGGTCATCGGCTCGTATGGCCGGCGGTTCGCCACGTAATCCGGCCTCTCGCGATCGTACTTCAGTTCGCTTTGCTGGGCCGCCGATCGCGGTATGAATGATTCGAGAGTACCTGATGCTGAAGGAAATCCTGTTCACCGTGTCCTCGCTGTGTCTCTCCGAAGCCCGGGCAAATGACGATTGCGACCCGAACGAAGATTGCAGCGATTTTATCGAGTACCCGTGTCCGACCCCGGACGATCCTGGCAAGATGTGCGACGCAACTTATGATGACCCTTCCTGCATAGCCGAAACGGTAACTTGCAGGGCCAAGATCGTGGATTGTGTAAACGATGCCATAGGTCCGGTGTCCTCCGATTGTGAGAATTGTGTTTGGGGCGCTGGGTGGGGCATGGCTCTCCTCCCCTGCGCGCCCGTCTGCGGGGACGAGATCCAGACTGCGGCTCAGAAGTGCAGTTGATCGCCCACGCCGGTATCCAGCCCTGGAGCAGGGCCTCGGGCGGTGAACGTCAGCTACAGCGCGCGGACGGCGATCCTACCGTCCTTCGTCTGCTCGTGCCGGCAGCCGAATCCGGGCATGGATGTCTTCGCGGTCGAGTCCGTACGACCATGTTCAATGAGGCACATCGCCCGCCCCGCGGAGCCCGCCGCGCCGGCGGCCTCGTCGCCGCGTGCCCGCGTCGTGAGCTCGGCCTTGTTCGACTTGTTGGCTCTCACGGTTGCCGCGGCGGCGCCGCCGGCCATGGTTCCCGGCCATGTATGACGCCTCGCGTGCCATCGATTTAAGCACGCTGCTCGAGCAGTCCGACCAGCTCTTGCGGCGGATCGTCACCGGCCGCGGGCACCTGCGACGGGGCGGCGGGGACGGCGTCGCCGGCATGTGGCCTGTCCTCGAGGACACCCAGGGCCGGCGCCTGCGAGTCACCCCGTGGCTGCCGATGGACGACTTTTCCCCTCGCCTGGCCGGGCCCGGCGGCCGGCATCCACGCGGCCTGCGGGACTTCTTCGGCCACGACGTCCTGCTCACGGGAGTGCTCGAGCGCGACGCCGACGGCGAGCTGGTGTTCGTCGCCAAGCGGGCCCAGGTCGTCCGCGAGCTGCACCTCCGGCGCCTCGACGCCGCGCAGCTGGCCGCGGTGGCGGGCGTCGGCGGCGAGGGCACCGTGGGTTACGGCGCGCTCGCGGGGGAGCTGATCATCGACGGCGGCGATCAGCTGCGACTCGTCACTGCCGATCGCGGCGGCCCGTGCGAGGTCAGCTTCACCCTCGACGTCCTGCGCCGCGACGACCTCGTCCTCGGGCGACCGATCCACGTCCACGGCCTGATCCGCAAGGCCACGCCGTGGCTCGGGGCGATCCGCCGGGCGGCGGTCGCCGTCGACGCGCCGACCTCCTGACGAACATGCGCGCGATGGTCCTGGAGAGCGTCGGCGACCCGTTGCGGCTCGTCGAGCGACCGGTCCCCGAGCCGGACCGGCACCAGGTGGTGATCCAGGTCGCCGCCTGCGGCGTGTGTCGCACCGACCTTCACGTCGTCGACGGCGAGCTGCCCGATCCGAAGCTCCCGCTCGTCTGCGGTCACGAGGTCGTCGGCCGGATCGTCGCTCGCGGCGCGGACGCCATCGACCTGCCTCTCGGGACACGTGTCGGCGTCCCCTGGCTCGGCGGCGCCTGCGGACGTTGCAACGCCTGTCTCCGGGGACAGGAGAACCTGTGCCCCAACGCGCGCTTCACCGGCTACACCCTCGACGGCGGTTACGCCGAGTACGCGCTCGCCGACGCGCGCTTCTGCTTCGAGCTGCCCGCGCGCTACCGCGACGTCGAGGCCGCCCCGCTGCTGTGCGCCGGCCTCATCGGCTATCGCAGCTATCGCCTGGCCGGCAACCCCGCCGCCCTCGGCCTCTACGGCTTCGGCGCCGCCGCGCACATCCTCTGCCAGCTGGCGGCGCACGAGGGCCGGCGCGTCTACGCCTTCACGCGCCCGGGCGACCTCGCGGCCCAGGCCTTCGCGCGCAGCCTCGGCGCGGTGTGGGCCGGGGGCTCCGACGAGGTCCCGCGCGAACCGCTCGACGCCGCGATCTTGTTCGCCCCCGTCGGCGAACTGGTGCCTCTCGCGTTGCAGGTCGTGCGCCCCGGCGGTGTGGTCGTCTGCGGCGGCATTCACATGAGCGACATCCCGAGCTTTCCGTATCGCCTGTTGTGGGGCGAGCGCGTGGTGCGTTCGGTCGCCAACCTCACCCGCGCCGACGGCCACGCCTTCTTCACCGCCGCGGCTCGCACTCCGCTCGTGCTCGCGACCCACACCTATCCCCTCGACCAGGCCAACGCCGCGCTGGCCGACCTGCGCAGCGGCGCGTTCACGGGCGCCGCCGTGCTCGTCCCGTGATCGGGCGCGACCCGGCGAACTTCATTGCGTCGCCGTCATCACTCTCTGCCTCCAGGCCCGCCGCATCGCCACCGGCGGCACTAGGAAGCCGGCCGCCGGGGCTGCCGCCTCGCTGCTACTCTTGGCGCGATGTGGAGGTCGTGCTCGTCCCCTGGCATCGCGCTCGCGTCGGTCGGCCTGTTCGCGTGCGGAGCGGGTCCGACCAACCAGGCCAGCGACGGTGCGGGCGCTGCCACCTCGATCCACGGCTCGACCTCGACCGGCGCGCCCACGACGATCACGACCGGCGCGATCTCGACGACCGACGACGACCCGACCGTCGGCTCGTTCATCGCCCGCCCCGACGCCGCCGCGATCGAGGAGTGCGACCTCTTTTTACAGGACTGTCCCGAAGGACAGAAGTGCACCGCGCTGAGCGGCGACGGCGACGGCGGCCTGGACACCTTCCGCTGCGTCCCGGTGGCCCGCGATCCCGACGCTCCCGGGGAGACGTGCTCGACCGGCGCCCGGCCGTTCGACGGCTTCGACTCGTGCGCGGCCGGCTCGATCTGCTACGAGCAATCCGCCGATCCGGCCGACCGCGTGTGCGTCTCGTTCTGCACCGGCAGCCCCGACGACCCGAGCTGTCCGCCGCAGGGCCTGCCCGCGTGCAGCACCGCCCACTGGTGCTCGATCTTCGGCTCGGGCCTGTCGGTGTGCCTGCCGGGCTGCGACCCGATCCGCGACCCCTGCTCCGGCTCGCAGGTGTGCGCCCCGCTCGCGCTCGGCCGCGGGACCATCTTCGAGTGCCTGCCGGACCAATCCGGCGACGCGGGAGCGTTCGGCGACGGCTGTAACGACGGCAGTGAATGCGACCCCGGCCTCTTCTGCGCCGAGCCCGGCGCTGCCCTCGAGTGTGACCCCGACGCCGCCGGCTGCTGCGTCCCGTGGTGCGACCTCGGCCAACCCCTGAGCTGCCCGGGAGCAGGCCAGAGCTGTCAGCCGTTCTACGCGCCCGACGAGGCGCCGCAATGCGAGCATCTCGGCGTCTGTCGCCTGGCGCGGTGATGTGAATATGTCTTGATATTCACTGCCGTGAATGTCCCTCCGGACATCCCCGAACGAGCAGCCCATGATTTCGCGAAGCCGGCCGCTCAGCGAGGCGCCGCATTCATAGAAACTGTCCCTTCAGACATGCCCGCCCGAGCAGCCGCGAGCAGCAGCCGCTTCTCGGCGGCGGCCACGGTCGCGCGGGCCTGGTGGACCGCGTCGACGTTGACGGAGATCGACGTGATGCCGAGGCGGACCAGCGTCTCGGCGAATTCGGGCCGGTTGGAGGGGGCCTGGCCGCACAGCGACGACGTGAGGCCGTGCGCGCGGGCGGCGGCGATGATGCGGGCGAGCGCGTCGACCACCGCCCCGTCGGACTCGTCGAACAGCTCGGCGCACAGCTCGGAGTCGCGGTCGACCCCGAGCATCAATTGAGTGAGGTCGTTGGAGCCGATCGAGACCCCGTGGATCCCGAGGCGGGCGTACTCGGGGATCCAAAACGCCACCGAGGGCACCTCGGCCATCACCCAGCGGAGCAGCCCGCGGTCGCCCCCGAGCCGGCTCCGGTCGATGCGCTCGAGGCAGCGCTCGAGCTCCCAGCGGGTGCGCACGAACGGGATCATCACGTGGAGGTTTTGCGTCTCCTCGCGGACCTGCGCCAGCGCCTCGAGCTCGAGGTCGAACAGCGCCGGGTCCTTGATGTAGCGGAAGCAGCCGCGGTACCCGATCATCGGGTTGTCCTCGCGCGGCTCGTGGCGCTCGCCGCCGCTGAGCCCGCGGAACTCGTTGCTGCGGAAGTCGTAGGTCCGGTAGATCACCGGCCGCGGCGCGAACGCCCGCGCGATCTGTCGCAGCCGCTCCGTCATCGCCGCCACGAACTCGCGGCCGCCGCCGCGGGCCACCAGGTCGCGCGGGTGCTGCCCCGCCAATGCGTCGAGGATCATGAACTCCGCCCGCAAGAGGCCCACCCCGTCGACCGGCAGCGCCGCCGCCTCGGCCGCGCGCTCCGCCAGCGCGAGGTTGACGTACAGCCGGGTCGCCAGCGCCTCGCCGGGGCTCGCCGGTTCGCCGACGCTCGGCGCGGCCACCTCGACGCGCTCCGGCTTGCCGCCGGCGAGCACCTGCCCGCGGCGGCCGTCCACTGTCACCAATTCGCCGTCGCGCAGCACGCGGGTCGCCTCGCGCGCGCCGACGACCGCGGGGATCTTCAGCTCGCGGCTGACGATCGCCGCGTGACACGTCATGCCGCCGGAGTCCGTCACCACCGCGGCGGCGCGGCGCATCGTCGGCACCCAGTCGGGCGAGGTCATGGCGGCGACGAGGATCTCCCCGGCCTCGAGCTTGCTGCCCTCGTCGGGCGACCGCAGCACCCGCACCTTGCCGCTGGCCGTCCCGGGCGAGGCGCCGAGACCGTGCAGCAGCACCCGCCCGCGCGCCGCCTCCGGGGCCTCGCGCGGGCTCCCGGGGAGCGTCGTGATCGGCCGCGTCTGCACGAGGAAGAACTGCCCGCCGGCCTCGGCCCACTCGACGTCCTGCGGCGCGCGGTAGTGGGCCTCGACCTGCGCGCCGAGGCGCGCGAGCTGCAGCAGCTCCTCGTCGGCCAGGACCCTGCGGTTGGCCTCGTCTGTCCCGAGGGACACCTTGCTCTCGTGCCCCCGCGCGTCGCGGACGATCTTGAATTGCTTGGACCCGACGCGCGCCGAGCGGACCGCCGGCCCGGCCTTGGCGAGCACGTAGGTGTCGACCTCGACCTGGCCGCCGACCACCACCTCGCCGAGGCCGAACGCCGCCTCGATGACGATCGTCTCGCGGTCGCCGCTGGCCGGGTCCGCGGTGAACATCACCCCCGAGCGGGCCGCGTCGACCATCGCCTGCACCACCACCGCGATCGTCGGCTCCTCGTCGATGCCCTCGGCCTTGCGGTACGACAGCGCCCGCTGCCCGTACGCCGAGGCCCAGCAGGCGACGATCCGCTCGCACAGCGCGCTCGCGCCGACCACGTTGGTGTACGTCTCGTGCATCCCCGCGAACGACGTCGAGCCGGCGTCCTCGCTGGTCGCCGACGACCGCACCGCCACCGGCACCTCGGCCCCCAGCTCGGCGTAGGCCGCAGTGATCGCCGCCCGCACGTCCGCCGGCACCCCCGCCCGCTGGACCAGCGCCCGCATCCGCGCCGACGCCTCCGCCAACCCCTGCGGCGATTCGGCGTCTGCCTTTTTGAACATGTCGTAAAGTTCAGACCTCACGTCGGCCGCCTCGACCGCGGCGAGGAACGCCGCAGTGGTGACGACGAAGCCGCCGGGCACGGGCAGGCCGGCGCGGGTCATCTCGCCGAGGTTAGCGCCCTTGCCGCCGACGCTCGGGACGTCGGCGGACGACAGCTCGGAGAGCCATGCGATGAACGTCGCCATGGCCCAACCATGGCGAATGTCGCCGGGGCGGCTACTGTGCGGACTTGGGCCAGTCGGTGTGGACGAACACTCCGGGGGCGTCGACGCGTTCGTAGGTGTGACTGCCGAAGTAGTCGCGCTGGGCCTGGATGAGCGACGCGCTGCCGCGCGACTGGGTGAGTGTGTCGAACCACGCCAGCGAGGCGGACAGCCCGGGGATCGGGTGACCGGCCGCAGCCGCCGCCGCGACCACGCGGCGCCAGCCGGGCAGGCGGCGCGCCACGTCGGCGGCGAAGTCGGGCGCGAGCACCAGCAGCTCGGGTTTTTCCGAACCCTCAGGCCCGGAGGGCCGTGAAGCCTGCGCAAATGCTGCCCGGATCCGCTCGAGGAACACCGCGCGGATGATGCAGCCGCCGGTCCAGATCCGGGCGACCTCCGCCAGGTTGGTGCCGTAGTCACGGGCCTCGCTGGCCGCCTGCAGCAGCGCGAAGCCCTGGGTGTAGCTGGCGATCTTGCTGGCGTACAGCGCGTCGCGGAGGTCGCTGGTCGACACGCCCTGGATCACCCCGCGAGTCGGCCGCAGCGCCGCCTCGGCGCGGGTCCGCAGGTCCTTGGCGGCCGACAGCAGGCGCGCGTCGACGGCCGCGGCGATGGTCGGGATCGGCACGCCGTGCTCGGCCGCCGCCATCACCGTCCACTTGCCCGTGCCCTTCTGCCCGGCGCGGTCGAGGATCGCGTCGATGAGCAGCGAGCCCGGGTTCTGCGGGTCGGCCACGCGCAGGATGTCGGCGGTGATCTCGATCAGGTAGCTCTCGAGCTCGCTGCGGTTCCACTCGGCGAAGGTGTCGGCGACCTGTCCCCAGGGCCAGCCCATGCCCTCGCGCATCAACGCGGCGACCTCGGCGATCAGCTGCATGTCGCCGTACTCGATGCCGTTGTGCACCATCTTCACGAAGTGCCCTGCCGAGCCGCGCCCGCAGTAGGTGACGCACACGCCCGAGGCGCTGCGGGCCGCGATCGCCTCGAGCGGCGGGCGCAGGCGCTCCCACGCGTAGCGGTCGCCGCCCGGCATGATCGACGGCCCGAGCAGCGCGCCCTCGGAGCCGCCCGACACGCCCATGCCGACGAACCGCCACGGCCGCCCCTCCGCGCGCGCGACCCGGCGGTCGGTGTCGGTGTAGAGGCTGTTGCCGCCGTCGACGACGATGTCGCCGTCCTCGAGCAGCGGGTCGAGCTGGTCGAGCACCGAGTCGACCGCCGGCCCGGCGTTGACCATCAGCACGAGCCGCCGCGGCCGCTCGAGCATCTTCACCAGCTCTTCGAGGGTCGCGGCGACGCGCAGGTGCGCCTCCGGATGCGCCGCCGCCAGGGCGTGCGCGTGCTCGACGGTGCGTTGATAGCCCGCCACGCGCAGCCCGCGGCTGGCGAAGTTGCGGGCGAGGTTGCCGCCCATGACGCCGAGGCCGACCACGGCCAGATCGCACAGCCCTGTCTCACTCATCGCTCTCATCCTCCAAATCGATGTCGGTCGCGATCACGAGGTGCGGCAGCGCCGTCGTCGGCAGCCCCGCCTCGCGCCGGATCACTCGCCGCAGCGCGGCCCGCTTGCCCGCCCCCGCAGCCATCATCACCGCCAGCGGCGTCGCCCGCAGCACCGGCAGCGTCAGACTCATCCGCCGCGGCGGCGGCTTCGGGCTGTCCGCCACGAACACCGCCGCCCCCGCGACCCCCAGCGCCGCGTGCCCCGGGAACAGCGAGGCGACGTGCCCGTCCTCGCCGAGCCCGAGCAGCGCCGCGTCGAGCCCGCCCGCGAAGCCGCGCGCGAACTCGCGGCCGAACCGCTCGACCGCCGCCTCCGGCCCGACGTCGCCGTCGGCCCACAGTGGCAGCGCCGCGGCCGGCGGCGGCAGACCGAGCCGCTGCCACGCCCCGCGGTTGCTGTCGGGGTCGCTCGCCGCCACGCAGCGCTCGTCGACCCAAGTAAGGTGTACTCTGGACCATGTCCCTTGCGGCAGGTCCTTGAGGACATGTGGGAGCACCGCCAGCGCCGAGCCGCCGGGGATCGCCAGCCGGCACGCGCCGCGCTGGGCGTCGACGCGGGCGATCGCCAGGGCCAGCCGGCTCGCCGCCGCCTCGATCGGCCGCGTCGACCGCAAGATCTCGAGCGTCGACGTCATCCCTCCGACCACCCGCCCTCGCAGCCGGTGAACAGCTCGTCGGCCTCGGGCGGTCCCCACGAGCCGGCCGGGTACTGGGCCGCCGGCGGCGCGTCGGGCCGGTCCCACGCGGCGCGGAACGCGTCGGCGAACCGCCAGCTGGCCTCGATCTCCTCGGCGTGGAGGAACAGCGTCTGGTCGCCGGACAGCGCGTCGGCCAGCAGCCGCTCGTAGGCCGGCGCGGTGCGGTCGCCGAAGCGCTCGCGGTAGTCGAAGTCGAGCTCGGCGGGGGCCATCACCATGGCGGCGCCCGGCCGCTTGACCCCGAACGACAGGCGGATCGCCTCGCGCGGCTGGATCGAGATGGTCAGGGCGTTGGGGCGGATCTGGCACAGGTCGCCCTGGCGCAGGCGGTCGCGGAACTCGTCGTCGGAGAGGCCCTCGGGGCGGTTGAACAGCTGCACCGGCGGCACGCGGAACTGGATCCGCACCTCCGTGAATTTCTTCGGCAGGCGCTTGCCGTGGCGCAGCAGGATCGGCACGCCGCTCCAGCGCCACGAGTCGCACTCGGCGCGGATCGCCACGTACGTCTCGGTGCGCGAGCCGTGCGGCACGCCGCTCTCCTCGAGGTAGCCCGGCACCTTCTTGCCGTCGATCTTGCCGGCCGAGTACTGCCCGCGGACCGAGTAGCGCAGCGCGTGCTCCGGCCCGGGCACGTGCAGGCTGCGCAGGAACTGGACCTTCTGCCCGCGGATCGCCGACGCCTCGAGCGAGCTCGGCGGCTCCATCATCGCCAGCGCCAGCACCTGCAACATGTGGTTCTGCAGCATGTCGCGCAGCGCGCCGGTCGAGTCGTAGTAGGCCGCCCTGCCGCGCTCCATCCCCAGGTCTTCGGCGACCGTGACCTGCACGTGCTCGACGTGGTGGCGGTTCCACAGCGGCTCGAAGATCGCGTTGTGGAAGCGGAACCCGAGCAGGTTCTGCACCGTCTCTTTCCCGAGGTAGTGGTCGATGCGGTAGATCTGGTCCTCGCGCAGCGACTCGTGCAGCTGGCGGTTGAGCGCCGCCGCCGACGCCAGGTCGTGGCCGAACGGCTTCTCCACCACCACCCGCCGCCAGGCGCAGGTGTCGTCGGCGCGCACGTGCAGCAGCCCGCCGACCGACAGCAGCGCGACCGTGGGCGCGAACAATTCTGGCTTCAAGGACAGGTAGAACAGCCGCCCGGCCTCGCGCCCGCCGGGCAGCTCGTCGAGCCGCTGCGACAGGCGGTCGAGGTCCTCCGGCGCGCCGACGTCGCCGGGGAGGTAGTGCACGCGCGGCGCGAGGGCGTCGAAGTCGGCCCGCAGCTCCTCGGGCATGGCCTCGCGGATCTGCTGGCGGTAGGTGTCGTCGTCGAGCGGGCGGCGGGCGACCCCGAGCACGTGGAAGCCGCCGTTCGGGCGGCCGCGGGCGGCCAGGCTGGTGAGGGCGGGCATCAGCTTGCGCAGCGTGAGGTCGCCGCTCGCGCCGAAGATCACGACGTGCGCCGGAGTGGAGGAGGGCATGAGGCGCGGCAATGGTAGCCCGCATCGCCCCGCGCGGCAGCCCCCAAGCCGGGCGGGCGGACGCGGGAGCGCGTGGTACATTGCGCGCGGCCATGGATCCCGAGCGCCAGCGCCACGCCGAGCAGCGCCGCCGAGAGCGGCGCTGGGACCTGTTCGGGCCCTACCTCGCAGAACGCGCGTGGGCCACCGTGCGGGAGGACTACAGCGAGAACGGCGACGTCTGGCGCTACTTCCCGCACGACCACGCGCGCTCGCGGGCCTACCGGTGGAACGAGGACGGCCTCCTCGGCATCAGCGACGAGCACCAGCGGCTGTGCTTCGCGCTGGCGCTGTGGAACGAGCGCGACCCGATCTTGAAGGAGCGGCTGTTCGGGGTCACCGGGCCGCAGGGCAACCACGGCGAGGACGTCAAGGAGGTCTACTTCTACCTCGACAACACGCCGACCCACAGCTACATGCGGGCGCTCTACAAGTACCCGCAGGCGGCCTACCCGTACGAGCGCCTGGTCGCCGAGAGCGCCCGCCGCTCGCGCTCGGAGCCCGAGTTCGAGCTGGTCGACGCCGGTGTGTTCGACGAGGGCCGCTACTTCGACGTGTTCGTCGAGTACGCCAAGGCCGGCCCGACCGACATCCTCGTCCGGATCACCGCGCACAACCGCGGCCCCGAGCCGGCCCCGCTGCACCTGCTGCCGACCCTGTGGTTCCGCAACACCTGGGCCTGGACCGACGACCCGCGGATCCCCTCGCTCACCCCCGTGGGCCGCCCCGACGGCCTGCCCGCGCTGATCGCCGAGCACCGCGAGCTCGGCGAGCTCTGGCTGGTCGCCGACGCCCCCGGTGAGCTCCTCTTCACCAACAACGAGACCAACTCCGAGCGCCTGTGGGGCGCCGAGAGCCGCACTCCGCACGTCAAGGACGCCTTCCACCGCCACCTCGTCGGCCGCGAACCCGGCGTCCTCGCCCAGGGCGGCACCAAGTCGGCGGTCCACTGGCGCGCAGTGGTCGCCCCCGGCGGCAGCTGGACGGTGCGCCTCCGCCTGTCTCAAAAGACAGCATCACCCCAGTGCCCGGCCGAAGCGGTGACGGACGGCGAGTTCACGGCCCCGTTCGCCGACTTCGACGCGGTGATGCAGGCCCGCCGGTCCGAGGCCGACGCCTTCTACGACGGCATCCGCGCCCACATGACCGACGACGAGCGGCAGGTGTTCCGCCAGGCGATGGCGGGCCTGCTGTGGTCGAAGCAGTTCTACCACTACATCGTCCGCGACTGGCTCGCCGGCGACCCGGCCCAGCCGCCGCCGCCGCGCGAGCGGCTGAGCGGGCGCAACACCGACTGGCGGCACCTCTACAACCACCACGTCATGTCGATGCCGGACACGTGGGAGTACCCGTGGTACGCGGCGTGGGACCTGGCGTTCCACTGCCTCCCGCTGGCGCTGGTCGACCCGGAGTTCGCCAAGTCGCAGCTCGACCTGCTGACGCGCGAGTGGTTTCTCCACCCGAACGGGGCGATGCCGGCGTACGAGTGGAACTTCAGCGACGTGAACCCGCCGGTGTTCGCGTGGGCGACCTGGCGGGTCTACAAGATCGAGCAGCGCCACGAGGGCCGGGGCGACCGGACCTTCCTCGAGGCGATGTTCCACAAGCTGCTGCTGCACTTCACGTGGTGGGTGAACCGCAAGGACTCGGCCGGCAAGAACATCTTCCAGGGCGGCTTCCTCGGGCTCGACAACATCGGCGTGTTCGACCGCAGCGCCGGCCTCCCGCGCGGCGGCGTGCTCGAGCAGAGCGACGCCACCGCGTGGATGGGCATGTTCTCGCTCAACATGATGACGATCGCGCTCGAGCTGGCGCGCGAGAACCCGGTCTACGAGAAGATCGCCAGCAAGTTCTTCGAGCACTTCCTGTCGATCGCCGACGCCATGAACAACCTCGGCGGCGAGGGCATCGGCCTGTGGGACGACCAGGACGAGTTCTTCTACGACGTCCTGCACCTGCCCGACGGCCGCGCCCTCCGCCTGCGCGCGCGCTCGCTGGTCGGCCTGATCCCGCTGCTCGCGGTCGAGACCGTCGAGCCGCTGCTGCTCGAGCAGATGCCCGGCTTCCGCCACCGCCTCGAGTGGTTCCTGGCCCACCGCCCCGACCTCGCGCGCCTGGTCTCGCGCTGGTACGAGCCGGGCGCCGGCGAGCGCCGCCTGCTCGCCCTGGTCCGCGGCAGCCGCATGAAGCGGCTGCTCCGGCGCATGCTCGACCCGAACGAGTTTTTGTCCGACTACGGCGTGCGCTCGCTGAGCAAGATCCACGCGACCGAGCCGTACCGCCTGCACATCGACAACAGCACCCTCTCGATCGGCTACGAGCCCGGCGAGTCGCGCACCGGCCTGTTCGGCGGCAACAGCAACTGGCGCGGCCCGGTGTGGTTCCCGATCAACTACCTCCTGATCGAGGCGCTGCAGAAGTTCCACCACTATTACTCCGACGACTTCCGCGTCGAGTGCCCGACCGGCTCCGGCCAGTACATGTCGATCCGGGAGATCGCCGACGAGCTGTCGCGTCGCCTCACCCGCATCTTCCTGCCCGACGCTCGCGGCCGTCGTCCCTACGCCGGCGACGACCCGCGCCAGCACGACCCGCACTGGCGCGACCACCTGCTGTTCCACGAATACTTCCACGGCGACACCGGCCAGGGCCTGGGCGCCAGCCACCAGACCGGCTGGACCGCCCTGGTCGCCAAGCTGCTGATGCAGCAGTGCCCGCCGGTCGACGACGATCACTAGCGAATGCTCGCCGGGCGAAGCGCTCCTCGTCCGGCTCGAGCGTCAGGGCACCCAGCGCATCTCGGCCCAGCCGTGCGACTGCGTGTTCCCGTGGAAGTCCTCGGCGGTCACGTGCCACTTATAGGACACGGAGGCCAGCGTCCAGCCCGAGCTACAGGTCGCGTAGTCGCGGAGTCGGACAGTCGGCCCGGTCCACACGCCGTTCGAGACGGTCGCGCCCACCGTCCCCGTCTGCGTCTCCACCATCGGCAAGAACGACCCAGTCTGGCTCTGCCCCAGGTTGCCCTGAATACAGGTGCGGGCGAACTCGTGGCTGAAGGTGACCTTCTTGGTGCCGCCGTCGTCGGTGCCGGCGCCGATGAGCAGGTAGTACTCGTCCGGGTCGTCGATCGGGAAGAACAGCGGGGAGCCGGCGTTGCTGCTGCTGATCGCCACGTGCTCTCCCCCGTGATACACCGCCGCCCACGCGACCGGCGGTGTGCTGTCGCTGACCGGCACCGTCGTGTCATAGAAGTAGTCGCAACCTACCAGCGCCAGCACCAGCACCCCGGCCCCGCTCAGCCATCGATTGTTCGAGCTTCGATCTCTGCGCATACGTCCTCGTCGAGCCGTTCGGCCCGTGACAAAGTGAATCCGGCGCTCATGAGCGCGCCGGGGAAGGCGATGCCTCCCTCCTCATCAGTGTCACGCCCTCGGCTTTCGATCGCGGACTCGCGTCGCCGCCGGTTCACGCCGACGCGCGCGCATGCGACCCACCTCGCCCCGCATCGGCGCCGGCCCGAGCCTGTCTCGGGTCTCGGCGCATGGTCTCAAGGACATGCCCCAATCAGCATGTCCCTAAAGACAGATCACCCCGGCAGCGCCTCGGGCTCGTCGCCCTCGACGTCGAGCTCGAGGTTCTCGTAAAAATCGTCGGAGACGATGAACAGCGGCCAGTCGGGCTCGATCTCGACGAAGCCGCGGCGCTCCTGGAACATCGCCACGTCGTCGAATTCGCCCTGGTACCAGCCCCACATGAAGCGCACGCGGAGCGGGTCGATGTTGCGCGCGTGCAGCTCGTCGAGGATGTCGACGATCTCGACCTCGTCGAACTCGTCGATGTAGCTCTCGGCCTCGTCGATCAGCTTGCCGAGGTAGTTCACGCCCCGCTTGGTCAGCTTGTAGAGCTGGGCCTTGCGATCGATCTCGATGTAGCCGTCCATCACCAGGCTCTCGAGCACAGGCTCGAGCGGCGCGTGCTGCGGCTCGAGCAGCACGGGCAGACGGATCCCCCCCTCGCCGCCCTTGAGGTCGAGCTTCTTGAGGACGTAGATCCCGGCGTAGACGAGCTTCTTGGCGGGCGAGACGGTCATGGTGCTCCTGTCAGCAGCTGTGCCAGCGTGCGCTCTCGAGCTGGACGAACGCGTCGCCGGCGAGCGACCAGTCGGTCGCGTGCGGCCGGCGGCGCAGCCAGGCGACGACATCGCCTGTCCCATAGTACAGGCGCCGCCCGGCCAGCGCCGGGGGCTTGGAGATCCGCGCGCGCCGCGGGTTGCACAGCGCGAGCACGATCGTCCGCGCGTCGCCGACGATCGCCGGCACGCGCGTGCCGAGGAACTCCGACAGCAGCGCGATCGCGGAGTCCTCGGGAGAAAGCGTGAACTCGAGGTTGATGTCGCTCGGCACCCCGCCGCGGCGGGGCACCGCGATCTCGTCCTCGTCGGGGCTGTGGAGCGCGAGCACCAGCGGCGACTCGACCCACAGCGCCTGGTCCTCGCCGACCAGCTCGACCCCGGGCAGCACGCACCAGCCGTAGCGCGTGTGCTCGTGGTCGACCGGGACGTCGCCGTCCCGGTCGAGCCCGAACAGCGCCAGCGGCGGCGTCTGCTCGAACGGCAGGTCGCGCAGCGAGGTCATGTCAGGCGCGCAGCATCACGCGCGCTCGCTTGGTCCCACCCTTGGAGTGGATACCGAACCCGCCGCCGCGCCGGCCGCCGCCGCCGCCCGAGCGACCCGAGCCGCCGGAGCCCCACGCGCCGCCGCGGCTGCCGTACGAGCGGCCGCTGCTGGCGCCCGACTTGGCCGGGAACTTGCTCGGGTTGGCCGCGCGGTAGCTGTCGCGATGGGCCGCGAGCGCCCCGGCGCGGGCCGGGCTGGTGCTGTAGGGCACCATGTACATCGGGCGGTAGCCCGGCATGAACATGTTGCTGAGGAACGAGCCGAGCATCATGCCGGCCGCGATGTCCCACATGGGCGAGTGGTAGTGCGAGTAGGCGCCGGCGCCGGCGATCTGGTACTGCGCGGCGCCCTCGCCGACGACGTCGCGCTTGATCGTGAAGACCTTCTCGGACTCGCCCGCGGCGCCGTCGCCGTCCTTGTCGAAGAAGCCGGTGACGACCTGGCTCTTGTCGTCCTGGTCGCGCACCGAGATGCTGATGACCTCGTCGCCGGTGTAGATCTCGTTGACGCGCTTCTCGAAGTCCTCCGGCCCCTCCGCGTCGCGGTAGGCCTGGTTGACCGCGTCCCAGTCGATCTCGACGCGCGTGTCCTCGGTGACGACCCAGCGCTCGTTCGAGCGCCCCGACTCGCAACCGGTGACTCCGCCCAGCGCGACCGCCGCCGACAGCGCGACGACGAGAGGACGGACCGCAACCCTTGACAGTGGACTTTTCATGGGTGTCTTTCGCAGCGCGGCTTTTCCGCGCCGCATCGCAAAAACTAATGCCCAGGTCCCCCCCCGTCAAGGATCAGGGCGGTGGGCCCGCGCGTGTGCTCACGGGCTCGCGGTCGCGGCCTCGGCCTTGTTGCCGTCGTCGTTCGCGCTCGCGGCGGGGCTCGCGGAGCCCGGGGCGCGCCCCGGGGCCTTCTTGGTCGGCTGCCCCGACGCGGCCTCGATCGCCGCGTCTTCGCTCGGCCGCTCGCCGGGCTCGCCGCGGAGCTCCTCGGGCAGCTCCGTGCCGTCGACGCGCTCGAGCAAGACGAGCCCGAGCGTGTCCTCGAGCACCCGAAATTTACCGCGCTCGACCAGCCGCTTGTAGCGGCGCTCGTCTTCCTTGCTGAAGCTGTAGACGTCCGTAAACAAGATTACGTATTGCGCGTCGGCGATCATCGGCCAGTGGTACGCGTGGCGGCGGTTCGAGAAGTGCGGCCCGATCTCGTGGCTGACCGACACCTTCGCCTCGGGGCCGACGCGCGCCACGATCTCCTGGACCTTCGCGTAGCGCTCCTTCATCTCCGCCGTCGGCCTGCGCTCGAAGCGGGTCCAGCCGGCCACGAACGAGGAGTTCTCGAAGATCACCCCGCGCTTCCACGACACCAGCAGCGAGCTCGTGAGCATGCCGAGCAGCAGGGTCCAGGCCACACGCGCGCGCGCCAGCCCGAGCGCGCGCAGGCGCTCGTTGTCGACCGCGCGCGCGAAGCCCTCGGGCAGCGCCGCGAACAGCATCGGGAACAGCAGCGCCGAGTATTGGTAGTGGAGCGAGAACAGGTGCTTGCGGCTGGCCAGGCCGAGGAAGAGCAGGCCGTGGAGCATCAGCACCACCTTGCGGCCGGCGGCGAACGGCAGCGCCAGCAGCGGCAGCAGCAGGTGGAAGAAGAACAGCAGCTTCTCCTCCTTGAACAGCACCTGCAGGGCGAACAGCGGGTTGACCAGCAGCGTGGTGAACAGCCCGCGCGCGCCCTCCTTCTCGTGCGGGATCATCTCCTCGTAGAAGTAGATGTACGAGTACGCCTTGTCGGCCGACATCAGCAGGCTGGAGTCGGCCATCACGAACGCCTTGACGAACGCGAGGTACATCAGGCTGAAGGCGATCGTCACCAGGCCGGTGCGCGTGCGACCGATGAGGATCGCGTAGGCGCCGATGAAGCAGTTGAGCAGGCTGATGTCCTCGCGGGTCGCCAGCAGCAGCGCGAACACCAGCCAGTAGCGGCGCAGCGCGCCGGCGTCGAGCAGGTAGACCGCCCACATCGCCAGCGGCACCATCAGCGCCACCGAGTGGAAGTCGAACATGTTGACCCCGTGCAGCGCGGGGTACAGGAAGTAGACGATCGTCAAGATCGTCGCCATCCACTCGTTCTTCAGCCGGCGCCGCGCCAGGAACCACAGCGGCAGCGCCCCGCTGGCGAGCCACAGCGTCTGCACCACCAGCAGCGTCTCCGCGTGCGGGTAGAGCAGGTACAGCGGCGCGATCAGCAGCAGGATCGGGTCGAAGTGCGCCGACATGTGATTGCCGCCGCGGATCAGCGAGCAATCGAGGAAGTGGCCGTGCGACGTCTGCCACACCAGGTTGTCGTAGATCCCGAGGTCGTAGACCGTCGTCGCGATGTTGCGGTGGTCGAGCAGCGTGAACCAGCAGAGCAGCGCGCAGTAGCCGAGGAGCCCCGCCGCGAACACGCCTCGCGCCAGCCGCGCGTCGCGGGCCGGCACGAACGGGTCCTCCGGCGGCGCGAACCGCTTGAGCCCGAGCACGCGGTAGAAGAACACCATCGCCAGCGCGGTGACTGCCGCCATCAAGAACGAGGTGAAGATCGGGTGCTTGACCTCGATCCGCACCGCGCTGAGGCCGATCAGCAGCGGGCCCGCGAGCGCCACGAAGGCCCAGCGGTTGGTCGCGGCGAACGACGCGCCGAGGCCGAGCTCCGGCTCGGTCCGCCGGCGGCGCCGCCACGCTGCCACGTAGGCCGCGGTGGTCGCCACGAACGAGACCGCGAGCGCCGCCAGGACCTCGTACCGCTGGCCGATCGACAGGTCGTTCTTGAAGACGAAGCGGAGGGCCGGCGCGCGCAGCAGGGGCCACAGCGCCAACCCCGGCGAGATGGCGATGAGCAGGTACAGCGGACCCCAGCTCCACAGCTGCGCGACCGTCGCGTCGATGGCCCGCAGCAGGCGTCCCTTCGGCGGTTCGGTCTCCTGTGTCGTCGTCATAAGCCTTGTCTCGCCTGGCGCGACGCGGGCGAAAGACCGCGTTCTCGGGCCCTTTTAAAAGACGCGGGAGTGTAACAGCGGCCCCATCAGCCCAGCAAGCCGCGCACTTTTGCGGCACACTCGTCGCCGTCGTGCTGCTGTTTCTCGTCCGTCACGCCATCGCCGCCGAAGCGACGCCCGACCGCCCCGACGCGTCCCGCCCGCTCACCCCCGCGGGCGAGCGCAAGTTCGCCGCCGGGGTGAAGGGTGCGCGGCGGCTCGGCTGGCGCTTCGACCGCCTCTACCACAGCCCGCTCCTGCGCGCGGTCCAGACCGCGGAGCTGCTGCAGCCCCTTCTGGAGGGCCCGAGCCAGAGCTTGCCGGACCTCGCGCGGCCGCCCGACGTCGAGATGCTCGCGCACATCGAGGGCGAGCGCGTTGCGCTGGTCGGCCACGAGCCGCACCTCAGCGCGCTGCTCGCCTGGCTGACCGCCGGTGAGATCGCTCGCGGCGAGCGGTTTCCGCTCAAGAAGGGCGGCTTCGCCGTCCTCTCCGGACCGCTGCGTCCGGGGTCGATGGAGCTGCAGGCGCTGATTCAGCCGAAAATGCTGCGAAAGCTCGGCGCCTGATACCCTGCGCCCGCTGCGATCATGGCGCCCGTCGAGCTCACCCATCCGAGTCTCTACATCAACCGCGAGCTGAGCCAGCTCGAGTTCAACCGCCGCGTCCTCGAGCAAGCGATGGACCCGCGCGTGCCGCTGCTCGAGCGCCTGCGCTTCACCACGATCGTCAGCACCAACCTCGACGAGTTCTTCGAGATCCGCGTCGCCAGCATCAAGGAGCAGGTCGGCTTCGGCCTGCCGCAGGTCGGCCCCGACGGCCGCACCCCGCAGGACGCCCTGCGCGCGCTCAAGGAGGCGGCGCAGAAGCTGGTGCGCGAGCAGTACGTGTTCTTGCAGCAGCTGCTGCTCCCCGCGCTGGCGGCCGAGGGCATCCGCCTGCTCAAGCTCTACACCTGGACCCCGGAGCAGAGCGCCTGGCTCGAGGACTACTTCGACCGCGAGGTCCTGCCGGTGCTCACGCCGATCGGCCTCGACCCGTCGCACCCGTTCCCGAACATCCAGAACAAGAACCTCAACCTGATCGTCGCGCTCGCCGGCAGCGACGCGTTCGGCCGCGACAGCGGCACCGCGGTGGTGCAGATCCCCCGCAGCCTGCCGCGCCTGGTGTTCCTGCCGCCGGCAGTCGCCGACTGCCCGCACGGCTACGCCCTGCTCGGCTCGATCGTCACCACCTTCGTCCACAAGCTGTTCCCCGGCATGCAGGTCCGCGGCTGCTACCAGTTCCGCGTCACCCGCGACAGCGAACTGTGGGTGCAGGAAGAAGACGTCGAGGACCTGCTCAACGCGCTCAAGGGCGAGCTCCGCACCCGCAACTTCGGCGACGCGGTCCGGCTCGAGGTCAGCGACACCTGCCCGCCGGAGATGGCCGAGCTGCTGCTCAGCAAGTTCGACCTCCAGCCCGACGACCTCTACCGCGTCGACGGCCCGGTCAACCTCCACCGCCTGGCCGCGATCTACGACGTCATCAAGCGCCCCGAGCTGAAGTACCCGCCGTTCATCCCCGGGCCGCGGCGCACGCCCGGCGCCGAGATCGACCTGTTCGCCGAGCTGCGGCGCGGCAACATCCTGCTGCACCACCCGTACGAGAGCTTCTCGCTGGTGCTCGAGCTGGTGCGCCAGGCCGCGCGCGACCCCAAGGTGCTGGCGATCAAGCAGACCCTCTACCGCACCGGCGCCGACTCGCCGATGGCCGAGGCGCTGCTCGAGGCGGCGCGCGCCGGCAAGGAGGTCACCGCGGTGGTCGAGCTGCGGGCCCGCTTCGACGAGGCCGCCAACATCGACCTCGCGACCCGCCTGCAGCAGGCCGGCGTCACCGTGGTCTACGGCATCGTCGGCTACAAGACCCACGCCAAGGCGCTGTTCATCGTCCGCCGCGAGGACGGCCGCTACCGCCGCTACGTCCACCTCGGCACCGGCAACTACCACAGCGTCACCGCCCAGTTTTACACGGACTTCAGCTTCCTCACCTGCGACGACGCGATCGGCGAGGACGTGCACAACGTGTTCATGCAGCTGACCGGCCTCGGCAGCGTGCCGCGCATGAACAAGCTGCTGGTCTCGCCCTTCACCCTGATGGACCGGCTGATCGCCCTCATCGACCGCGAGGCCGACCACGCCCGCCTGGGCAAGCCGGCGCGGATCGTCGCCAAGCTCAACGCGCTCACCGAGGTCAAGGTCATCGAGGCCCTCTACCGCGCCTCGCAGGCCGGCGTGACCATCGACCTGATCGTCCGCGGCGTCTGCTGCCTGCGCCCCGGCGTGCCCGGCGTGTCCGACAACATCCGCGTGCGCTCGATCGTCGGCCGCTTCCTCGAGCACCACCGCATCTACCACTTCCACAACGCCGGCGAGGAGCTGACCTACGGCGCCAGCGCCGACTGGATGTCGCGCAACCTGCTGCGCCGCGTCGAGACCGCGTTCCCGATCGAGGACCCGGCCCTGCGCGCCCGCGTCGTCACCGAGGGCCTCACCACCTACCTCGCCGACAACACCCAGGCCTGGGATCTGCAGACCGACGGCACCTACGTCCGCTGCGTCCCCACGCCCCCCGAGGAGCCCCGCCCGGCCCAGGAGACCCTGCTCCGCCTGCTCTCCGCCAACCAGGGCGCGGCCCAGGCCCAGCGCCAGATCCTCGAGGACCTGCTGGTCCGCCAGGACATGCTCGAATGAGCATGTCCTCGGGGGCATGTCTTTTCCGACATGCCCTCTCGGTCATCCTCGATCTGCTCGCTCACTCCGCCAGGACGATGTCGTCGCGGTCGACCAGCGCGTAGGTCTCGACCACCTGGCGGCTGTCCTCGAGGTCAGGTTCACTCGCCGCCGCCGGCGCCAGCCACAGCCCGGCGTTGCCGCCGTAGACCAGCCAGGACACGCCTGCGCCGCTGTCCTCGACCGGGCAGGCCCAGGCCGGCGCGTCGGCGTCGAGGCTGCCGTCCGCTCGCCGCTGCAGCCCCCGCGCGCGCCTGGGCCCGGCGCCGTCGAGGTCGACCGTGTGCACGCGCTGCAGCGGCCCCGACCGGCGGAAGGTCAGCTGCACCGGCTCGGTGAACGTCGGATCGTCGACCTCCACGGTCAAGAAGTCGGAGCTCATGAGCCCGGTATCGCACGGACCCGCCCGCACGTCACCAGCAGCCGCGGGGCGTCGATCGGCGCCCACTGCTCGACCGCGAAGCACCCGCGCCCGAGCCACACCCCCGCCCGCGTCTCCGAGGCCCGCCGCACCAGCTCGGCCCGCGCCGCCCATCGCGACGGCCGCCACCACGGCACCACCGGCGGATGCGCCAGCTCGACCAGCGTACCGCCCCCCTGCACCGCCTGCAGCGCGCCCGCCGGCGGCTCCGCGCCCCCGAGCGCCAGCACCACGACCAGACCGTCGAGCCCGCTCGCGCCGGCGAGCTCGACCCATCCCAGCCGCTCGCGCAGCGCCGCAGTGGTCGCCCGCGCCGCTCGACCGCCGCGCCCGCGGCCCGCATCCGCACCTGTCCACAAGGCCACCTTCTTGCCGCCCAGCGCGGCGAGCAACCACTCGGCGAGCCCCGGCCCGGGCAGCAGCAGGTCCATGACCCGCGCGGTGTACCACGCCCGCCGAACCCGTCGCGACCTCGGCACCGCGCCCGCGTGTGAACCTCGGCGGAGGCCGCTGGCGCGCATCCACGTCTGCAGGAGCGCACTACCCGCGGGCGGCGATGCGCGCCGTAATCGAGCGACACTCGCCACGGCCGAGGACGCGGAGTGTTCCTCCGCCGTGCTGCCACTGCGATCGCCAGCCCGAGAGGCGCCGAGAGAACTTCCTGCCTCGCCGCGCCGCGAGTATTCCACCGCCGCAAGCTTGGACCGCGAACCGTCGCCGGAGCCGCGCGCTCGAACCACTCTGCCTTCGGAGCAGCGCCGAGCGTCCGACCGGCACGAGCTCGCCTGCGCCACGGTCCCGGCCCGTGTCGAGTTGCAAGCGCCTCTGCCGTCACGCGACGCGGAGTGCTCGACCGCGGCGCATCCGCTACAGTCTCGCCGTGCTCGTCCTCGGCGACCTGCCTGGCCCGGACGCCGCGCCCAAGTCGGCCGTCCTCTCGCGTCTCCATCGCGCCGGCCTGCCTGTCCCGCCCGGCCTCGCCGTCTCTCCGGAGCAGCTCGCCGAGCCCGAGGTGCGTCGTCGCATCGCCGACCTGCTGGCAGGCGGCCCGGCGATCGTCCGCGCCGCGCTCGCCAACGAGGACACCACCGACGCCGCCGCTGCCGGCCTCGGCCTCTCCGTCCCCGATTGCCGTGACCTCGCCGACGTCGACCGGGCCGCCGGCGCCATCGCCGAGGCCGCGCAGGACCCATGGCTGCTGCGGTACAGCGGCCGCGCGCCCGCCTATCAGCTGCTCGTACAGCGCCAGGTCGAGCGCCGCTGGCTCGCAGTCGCTGCCGCCGATCGGGGCGGCGCACGCCTGCTGGAGCTCCACGACATCACCCGCCCCGACGCCCTCGCGGCCGGCGCCACCCCGACCTGGTCGGGCCCGCTCGCGCTCGCCGAGCCCGCCGTGGCGGCCGCGATCACCAGCATCTTCGACCATGTCGCATCGACCATGTCCGAAGTGCCATCCCTCGACCTCGAGCTGGTGATCGATCTGGCCGGCGCGACCTGGCTGGTCCAGGCTCGCCCCCTCGCGCGGCCGCTCGTGCCCGGCTGGCCGGAGTTCTGCGCCGCCGTCGCGCCCGCCGAGGACCATGTCCCCGACCTGCCCGGTCTGTGGAGGCTGGACGGCGAACACAACCCGGCCGTGCTCTCGCCTGCTCACGCCGGCCTCGTCACCTGGCTCATCGGCCAGGGAGCCGGCCTGCGCCTCCTCGGCGGCTGGCTGTACGAGCGCGCCTCGTCCTCCGGCCGCAGCTCCACCGTCGACCCGCACCAGGCGCTCGCCGACTTGCGTGGACGCCACCTCCCGGCCGCGCGGCGGGTCCTCGAGGAGTTCATTGAAAAGAGCCTCGCCGGAGATCTCCGCCCGCTCCTCGCGCGCGCTCTCGAGCACGTCCGCGCCACGCTCGCCGTGCACGCCGAGGTCCGCGTCGATCTCCCGCCCGAGCTGCCGGCGCCCGATCCGCAGGTGCTGCTGTCGTTGCACGACCGCGGCGACTACCTCGACGTCCTGCCGGCAGCCTGGGACATCGCCAGCCCGGCGCTCGCCGACCTGGTCGATCCGACATGTCTCGATCGCAAGCCGGCGGGCCGCGAGGGCGGGTCCGACACCGGCCGGGCGACCGAGGGCGTGATCGATCCCCGCGATCCGCAGCGCGCCGCAGTCCTGGTGCGCGAGCTCGACGATCATCTGTTCGCGCTGGGGCTGGCGCCGCTGCGGCGGATCTACCTCACCGCGGGCGAGCGCCTCGGGCTCGGCGACGACGTCTTCCTGCTCGCGCCCGACGAGCTGGGCCTCGCGCTCGCCGGCCGGGACCTCCCCGACCTCGCCGCGCGGCGGCGCGAGCAGCAGCACCGCGCCTCGCTGCGGCCGCCGCCGGCGCTCTTCGATGGCCGCCCATTGCCCGTCTCACCGCGGCGGCGACTGTGCGGGATCGCCGTCGGCGCGTCGGTTCGCGGCGTGGTCGCCCGCCGGGTCGACCTCGCCGACTTGCTCGCGCGCCCGCCGGAACCCGACGCAGTGGTCGTCTTGCCGGCGCTCACCGCCCAGGCGGCAGTCGCCCTGCGAGCGCTCGGCGTGCGCGCAGTCTGCTGCGACTACGGCGGCGCCCTGAGCCACGCCGCGTTGATGGCCCGCGAGCTCGGCCTGTCGGCGCTGATCGGTTGCGCCGGCTGCAGCGAGCTCCCCGACGGCATCGAGGTCGAGCTCGACACCCGCGCCGGCCGCCTGCGCCTGCTCGCGCAGGGAC
Source organism: Nannocystis punicea (assembly GCF_026965555.1). Taxonomy (GTDB): domain Bacteria; phylum Myxococcota_A; class Polyangia; order Nannocystales; family Nannocystaceae; genus Nannocystis; species Nannocystis punicea. Next base: position 12,252,114 of record NZ_CP114040.1, read on the forward strand.
TGTCCTGAAAGACAGGTCGTTTTCGACCTGGCCGGCGAATCCCGCAGCGTCCGGCCGGCGGCAATGAGCTGTCCCTTCAGACAGGAGCACAGCGGCTCAGCCGGCAGGCGCCCCGGAGGCTGGAAGGCCCGCTGAACTCGCTGCCGGGTCCACGGACCGGGTCACCCAGGCTCCCGGAGCGTCCGCTCGCCCGGGAAGGCCTGTCCCTTCGGACAGGACACCCGGCTCGACCCGGCAGCCCTCCGAGACTTGAAAGGCTCTTTGAACCCGCTGTCAGTTCTGCTCGACGGGCCGCTCCCGAAGCGACCGCTCGGCCGGGACTGTCCCTTCGGACAGGCTCACAGCGAGCCGGCCGGCAGGGCGCCCCTGAGGCTGGAGGCCTCGCTGAACTCGCCGACCGTGACCCATTCGGCGGAGCTGGTCACCGACTCGGACTCGCGGCGAGCGGCGAGGTCCGCCTGTTCGCCGCGGCCGCCGCCTAGATCTCGTCTTCCGAGAGGTGCTCCTCGCGGAGCTTCGGCGCCGGGCGCGGCTTGGCGGCCGCGGGTGCGGCGGCGACCGGCTTGGGCGCGGCGGTCTTGCGCTCCTGCACCTCTGCGTCGTCGTTGTCCTCGACGAGCGGCGCGGTCGACAGGTTGACGCGGGCGCGCAGCTCCTTGCCGACCTTGAAGAACGGCAGGCGCTTCGGCTTCACGTGCACGGAGCCGCCGGTGCGCGGGTTCCGGCCCTCGTAGGACTTGTACTGCCGGACGGTGAAGCTGCCGAAGCCGCGGATCTCGATGCCTTCGCCGCGGACCATCGCTTCCGTCATGGCCCCGAAGATCGTCCCGACGACCAGCTCGGCCTTGCCCTTGGTCAGCTTCGCAGCTTCGGACACGCGCTCGATGAGTTCGGATTTGGTCACGTCGCAGATCTCCCAGACCGCCGGGGGCGATGATGTTAGGCGGAAAAAACGAGAGATCTCAAGCAGTAAGACGCCCCCTGAGGCCGCTAGGGCACCGGCGGCGGATCGCCTGCCCTGGCGTCCCACGGACCCTCACGTCCGAACAACTCCAGGTTCAGCGCCGGCAGACCCAGACCGGCCTGCGCGGCCAGCCACGCGTACGCCATGCGCACCCGGGCCTGCGGACCGCCGATCCGGATCAGCAGCGCGGCCTCCGCCGGCCAGCGTTCGGCCGCGGGCGTGCCCTTGACGAACGCCAGCAGCCCTGCTGGTCCGCCCTTGCCGGCGGTCGCTCGCCGCCAGGCCAGCAGATCGCCCAGCAGCGGGTGCAGGTCGGCCCACAGCACCACCGGCGCCGCCCCGGCCTCGCGCCAGCCCGCGCGCGGGCGTTCGGCCGCGATTTGGCCCGCGGACGCCTGTTCCCGGCGGATCTGGCAGCGAGCGGGGCCGGCCAGCTGCGACTCGCGGAGGCAACCCGGCCAGCTCTCGGCCGCCGCGCGGATCGCCGCGTCCTGGGCCGGACCGCCGGGGAGCGCCTCGAGGGCGGCCAGGGCCGCGTACTTGGCCGCCATGGCCGTACACGTCGCCCGGTCCACGGGCCGGTCCCAGTAGCGGGCCCGCCAGGACGCGAGCGCGCTCGTCGCCGGATCGATCACATCACCAGTGTAACCCTGCTATGGTGAGGCCGAGCGCCCGGAAATTTCCCGCGGAAAGGTTGTCGGATCGGTGACACGCAACGCCCGCCCCATGGATCAGGCCCTGCCGATCGCCGATCTGTTCGCCGCCGACGCGACCGCCGAAGCCGCCGCTTCTTCCGAGGCGCGCGCCCCCGAGTACCTCACCACCGAGGAGCAGCTCGTCCTGGCCGGCGCGCGCGCCGGCAATCCGCGGGCCCTCCGCCAGTTCTACGAGGCGCATCAGTCCCAGGTCCGCGGCCACCTCTATCGCCTGCTCGGGCCCGACTCGGAGATCGACGACATCGTCCAGACCGTGTTCGCGCGGGCGTTCGCGGCGCTCGGCACCTTCAAGGGCAACTCGGCGCTCAGCACCTGGCTGTACCGGATCACCACCAACACCACGCACAACTTGCTGCGCCAGCGCTTCCGTCGCAACCGCGTCAAGTCGGCCTTTCAGTGGTGGACCGATGGGCGTGACGCCCACCTGCAAACCGGTCGGGTCGACGTCCGCGGCGAGGCCGAGCGGCTGCTGCAGCGGCTCGCGCCCGACCTGCGCGAGGTCTTCGTCTTCTATCACTACGAGGGCCTGACCCTGCAGGAGATCTCCCAGATCCTCGACAAGCCGGTGTCCACTGTCGGCGACCGGCTCACGCGCGCTCGCAAGCGCCTCCACGACCTCGTCCACGGCGACGCATGAACCCCGCGCACCACGACGACTCTGCTCCGCGCTACGGCTGCCTCGAGTGCCGCGAGGACGCCGAGCTCGTCGTGTGCGATCGCCTGCACTCCGAAGGGCTCGCCCGCTACCACGCCCACCTCCGCGGCTGCGACGCCTGCCGCCGCGCCCATCAGCTGCTCGCCGCCGTCTACCGCGGCCCCGACCCCGCCAGCTCCGGTCACGGCATCGTCGCCCGCGATCGCGAGTTCACCGCCATCCTCCGCAAGGTCCGCGCCGCCGCACCTGTCCCTTGGTACAGGCAGAACGTCAGCCTCGCCGGCGTCGCCGCGCTCGCCGCGGTGGTCGCCTGGCTCGTCGTCAGCCCGCCGGGTGGCCCCGCCTCGCAAGCCTCGTCCCGCAGCGACGCACCCCACCTGCTCGCCAGCCGGCCCGTCGATCCGCCCGCGCGAGCCGAGCCCGAGCGCGCCTCCGGCCTCGATCACCACGCGCAGGCCGACTACGGCCGCGTCGTCGCCGGCAACAGCTTCGTCGCCGAGGGCGAGCGTCCCGTCGCCACCGACACCTTCCCGGTCGGCACCCGCTTCGAGGTGTTCCCGGGCAGCAGCATGCAGATCGGCCTGGTCGGGAAGATCCTCGCCAACTTCGGCAGCGGCTCCGAGGTCCACTGGACGCGCGCCGATCCGGGCGTCGTCGAGCTCGACCTGCGCCGCGGCATGATCGCCGTCCGCTACGAGCGCCTGCCCGCCGACCCGATCCTCAAGATCCGCACGCCCTCCGCGATCGTCCGCGTCGTCGGGACCGTCTTCACCGTCGAGGTCGACGATCACGGCGACACCGCCGTCGCAGTGCTGCGCGGCGAGGTCGAGGTCCTCGACCCCAACACCGAGGAGCTGCTGGCCGAGGTCAGCGCCGGCTATCGCTTCGACGTCGCCCGCTCGACCTACGCCGACGTCGGCCGGCCCGAAGTCGGCCTCGCCATGCCGCTCAGCGACGGCGACGGCGACGGTCAGTTCACCTTCGCCGACGGCACCATCCCGCCCAGCTGGATCGTCCCCGGCCTGCCCGCCGTCCCCGGCCTGCGCCGCCTCGAGCACATCGTCGACCGCACCCCCATCGCCGACGACCGGTCGCGTTTCGATCGGGCGCACGCCCCCACACAAAAGCGCGGCCGCCAGGTCCGCGGCGACGACGGCCAGGCGCTCATCGACAAGCTCGTGCGCGAGACCCGGGCCTCGCGCCGCGAGCAGCTGATGGCCTCGCTCGCCCACTGCCAGGGCCTCTACGAGTCGGCCGAGACCCGCTACCTCTCGGCCCGCTGCCTCACTCAATTCATGAGCGAGCACGGCGACGAGGACATCGCCGAGGGCCACCTCCTGATCGGCATCCTGCGCATGGACTTCGCCAACGACTACCCTGCCGCCAAGCAGGCGTTCGAGAAGTTCCTGGCCCGCGCCCCCGACCACGCCGACGTCGAGCTCGCGCGCTACCGGCTGTGGCTCGCCAGCACCGAGAACGGCGACATCCACGAGGCCATCGAGCACGGCCGCGATTACCTGCGGCGTCACCCCGACGGCAAGTACGCCGGCAAGATCCTCCAGCGCTTCCCCCAGCTCGTCTCCGAGCTGTAGCGCCCTCGGCCGCGATGCAGTCGCGCCCGGTGCCCTCGCCCCGAGCGCGACGACGACGCCGGCGCCGACGCGAACGACGACCTGCTCGACGCCTCGTCCGACCTGAAGATGTTCGTCCAGCGCTGCGATGCCGAGGCCCTCGACCTCGCCGGCCTCGACCTGCGCAACCCGTCGGCTTCGCGGCCCGCGAGCCGAGAGCCGCAGCTATTTCGACGTGAAGCAGGTGGCGACTCGAGGTCGCGCGCGGACGCCGGGAGATCCACCTGCGTGACGAATTCCTCGCGGCCGCGGACGCCCGCCTCACGCGTCGCCGCCCGTCGACCGCGCGCTCTCGAACCTGTCCGAGAGGTCATGTTGGAACAGTGAGCGCTGGCCGCGGCCGTGCTGTCTCGCACGAGCGCACCCTGACGGAGCACGTTCGACGCGGCGCTGGCCGTGCCGCCTACGAGCTCGTCAACAGTGTTTGCCAGGAACGGACGCGACGCGACCCGACCCTGACGATCGCGCCACGCAGGCGGCTGACCGGCGCTCTCGGCCCTGCCGTGCTACACCGCGTCGTGCGGCTCCAGAGCCGCTGGGACGACCTTCAGTTTATCGAAAAGGAGTCAACGATGCCGAAGCGCATCCGCGTTGAAAATATGACCATGACCACCACGCCGGCGCAGGTGTTGGCCGGCTTCGACGGCTTCGGATCGATCGTCCGTTGCCAGCTCGACGTCGACAGCGAGGGCGCCTCGACCGGCATCGCCCACGTCGAGTACACGACCACGCAGTCGGGCGCCAGCGCCATCGCGACGATGAACAACAAGCCGTTCAACGGCGCCACCATCAACGTCGTCGAGGACGCCTGAGTCGGGCGGCGCTTGTCGCCCTGGACGAGGCTCGCTAGCCTGCGCGCGTGCACCTCGTCGACCTCACCTACGACCGTCCGGACCTGCTCGAACAGGCAGCCGAGCTGTTGCACGCGCGGATGCCCGAGGGCTGGCCCGACGTGGCCGCCGCGCGCGAGGAGGTCGAAGCGGCGCTGGACCCGGCCCGGATCGCCCGGGCCGTCGTGGCCGGTGGCACATTGCTGGGGTGGGCCGCGGCGAACGAGCGCTACACCGATCACGTGTGGGAGATCCACCCGCTCGTGGTCCGGGTCGACCGCGAACGGAGCGGCGTCGGCCGTTCGCTCGTGCGCGACCTGGAGGATCGCGTGCGCGCCCTCGGCATCCATACGATGTTCGTCGGCTCCGACGACGAGCTCGGGCTGACCTCGCTCGCCGGCGTCGACCTCTACCCCGACGTGATCGGCCACCTCGCGCGCCTGCAGAACCTGCGCGGGCACCCCATCGGCTTCTATCAGCGGCTCGGCTATTCGGTGATCGGCGTCATGCCGGACGCCAACGGCTTCGGCCAGCACGACATCTATCTCGCGCGTCGTCTGGTACCCCCAGCATGATCGGCGCGCCGTGACATCGACGTCATGGCGTCCCGCACATCGCCCCCGCGCCCGAGAATTGGTTGACGGGCCCGCAAGTCCATCTACCCTCGGAGGCATGACATTGCTTCGCCTGACCTCCTCCTTCATCGCCCTCGCGCTCGCCGTCACCGCGTGTCAACAAGGCGGCCCCGGCGACGGCGGCCCGAACCCGGCTCCCGAAGTCGAGCAGCCCGCGCCCGACCCGTGGATCGCCGAGAACTACGCGCCGGTGCAAGAGGAGGCCAAGAAGCTCAGCGTCGACAAGTTCCTCGAGCTGTACCCGCAGCCCGCCTACGTCGCCTCCGTCTCGTACGACGCGCTCAAGGCCGCCGGCCTCGAGCTCATCCGCCCCTACGCCGGCCTCACCGAGGCGCACGACAAGCTGCTCGCCAGCAACGGCTTCGTCGCCGTCGACGCCGCCGAGACCAGCACCTTCGCCACCACCTACCTCGACATCTACGACAACGACCTGCCGGTGCTCGTCACCGCCGACAGCATGCTCTACGCGCTGCACAAGTCGTTCGACTCGATGCTGATGTACTTCGAGCGCACCGTCCTCCGCCAGGAGATGGCGGCGATGCTCGACACCAGCCACAAGGCCCTCGCCGAGCGCCTCGCCACGTTGCCGCCCGAGCTGGCCGCCGCCGCCGTCGACCTCGACGTCTACCTCACCGTCGCCCGCTCGCTCCTCAACGGCTTCGCCCAGCCCTACAGCGACGACCCCGCGGTGCAGGAGAAGGTCGACCGGATCCTCGCCGCCGCGACCTCGCTGCAGCCGGCCGACCTCGACCTGTTCGGCGTCAGCAGCACCTACGACTTCTCGCAGCTCGAGCCGCGCGGCCACTATGAGGACGAGACCGACCTCCAGACCTACTTCCAGGCGATGATCTGGCTCGGCCGGACCGACCTGCCGATGGTCGTCTACGACGAGAATCAAAAGCCGCAGTTCAACCGCCGCGGCCTCGATGCCGCCTTCCTCTTACACCATGTCCTTCAGGACAGCGGCGCCGAGGCCAACTGGAAGCGCATCGACAAGACCATCTCGCTGCTGATCGGCGAGCGCGACAGCATGAGCCCGGCCGACATGACCGCCTACATGGACGCGGTCAAGGCCCACAGCCCCGAGGAGCTGGTCAAGCTGTCCGACGAGGCCGTCTACAAGGCCCTCATCGACGGCGACTACGGCATCCAGCGCATCATGTCGCAGATCATGTTCACCGACCCGAACGCGCCGCAGCTGATGCTGCCGCGCGTGTTCCACCTGATGGGTCAGCGCTTCACGATCGACTCGTACGTGTTCAACAACGTCACCTACGACCGGGTGCAGGACCTGCGGACCGGCACCAAGGTCACGCGCATGCTGCCGAGCGAGCTCGACGTGCAGTTCGTGCTCGGCAACAACGCCGCCGGCCACCACCTCAAGCCCGAGCTCGACGAGTACGGCTACCAGGGCACCCTGCACGAGATGCGCTTCCTGGTCGACAGCCACCCGCAGGAGTTCTGGGACGGCAACTTCTACAACGGCTGGCTGGCCGCCATCCGGGCGCTCGGCGACCACAGCGAGTTCGACAACCTGCCCGAGTCGATGCGCACCGCCGCGTGGGCCGACAAGGGCCTCAACACCCAGGCGGCCTCGTGGGCCGAGCTGCGCCACGACACCCTGCTGTACGTCAAGCAGTCGTACTCCGGCGGCAACGGGTGCGAGTACATCGACGCGTACGTCGAGCCGGTGCCCGCGCTCTACAACCGCCTGGCCCACCTCGGCGACCTCGGCCTCAAGCTCACCGGCGAGCTCGCCGGCGAGGGCTTCGAGGTCGGGAGCGCCCAGTCGTTCTTCAACCACCTGAAGGACGTCTCGACCACGCTCGAGAGCATCGCCCAGAAGGAGCTCGACGGTCAGGCGCTCACCACCGCCGAGTACGACTTCCTCCGCGGCACCATCGAGATGGAGCTCGTCGGCTGCGGCGAGGTCCAGTACGACGGCTGGTACGGCAAGCTGTTCTTCGACCAGTCGAAGATCGCCGAGTTCGAGCCGACCATCGCCGACGTCCACACCGCCCCCACCGACGCCGCCGGCAACCCCAAGGGCTGGGTCCTCCACGCCGCCACCAGCCGGCCGATGCTCATGGTCTTCACCCTCGAAGACTGCTCCGGCACCCGCGCCTACGTCGGCCCGGTCTCGAGCTTCCACAGCGTCCTCACCGAGAACTACGACCGCCAGACCGACTCCGCCTGGGCCGAGCAGCTCTCCGGCGACCCGCCGCCCCGGCCGTCGTGGACCGAGAGCTTCGTCCGCTGACACCCGGCCCTCCGGGAGCTTCGCGCACCTCCGCGCTCGCGCGGCGGTGCGCGCGTGGACACATTCGTTCGCGTCGACAGTGACTTTCAGGACATGCCCTCATGGACATGTCGCGAAAGCCATCCAGCTCAGCCCTGCCCGTACGCGGCGATCCAGCGCAGGTGCGGCCAGGTGTAGATGCCGTTGTCGTGGCCGTCGGAGAAGCGGATGCCCAGCGCGTAGGCGCCGACCTCGTGCAGCTCGGCGATCGTCACCCCCGCGGGAGGCTCGTGGAAGCGCAGCCCCGGCGCGTGGCCCTGGCAGGTCGCGCACGGGCACCAGCCGCGCAGCAGCGCCGCCGGCAGGCGGGACACCGAGCTGTCCTCCCACGTGACCTCGAGGACAGCTTCCTTCACATGATGGGCGATGTCGACCGGGACCATCGGCACCTCAGCGGAGCAAGCACAGCGGCTCGCCGTCCACTTCGTCGCAGTTCGGGCACACGCCCACGTAGTAATAGGTCTTGCCCTCGTCTTCGACGCACAACTCGACCTTCACGCCGTCGCCGGTGGCCTCGCCGCACTGGCTCTGCATGCCCATCGTGCACTCGCTCTTCGGCGTGTCCGCGCATACGCACGACCATGCCATCAGCGTGCCCGCACAGCCCGCCGCTTGCGGGTCGCTGAAGCCGGTGTCGCCGCACATGGAGGGGTCGCACAGGGAGTTGTTGACCACCCACTTGCCCGCTTGACAATGGAGCAGCTTGCCGAGGACGCCCGGCCCGCCGTCGCACACCGCCGAGTTGTCCAGCGGACAATCGCCGCCCTCCATCGGCCCGCCGGTCGTCCCCATCGTCGTGTCGGTCGTGTCCGTGGTCGACGTGGTCGTCGTCGTCGTCTCGTCGGTCGTGCTCGTCGTCGTGCTCGTCGTCGTGCTCGTGCTCGTCGTCGTGCTCGTCGTCGTGCTCGACTCGGTGTCCGTGCCCGTCTCGGTGCTCGTGGCCGTCTCGCCCGAGCCCGGCCCCGCCGTCGTCGGCTCGACCGTCGTCGGCATCGTCGTCGTCCCGGGCGTGCCCTCGCACTCGTCCTTGCCCAGCGGCATCGCCTCGCCGAGCGGCGGCACCGGCTCGTTGTAGACCGCCTGGACCATCTCGCTGTCGGAGATCCACGTCACCGTGATGTCGGCGGTGAGCGTGCCTGCCGGCGGCGTGAAGCCCACCGTGGCGAAGCCGTCCTCGAATACCCGCTGATCGGCGATGGGAAACGTCTTGCTCAGGGGCTCGCCGATCGCTCCGTCGGCGCCGTAGCTCTGGATCTTCAGCGCCACGCTCATCGGCGCGCCGCTGACCAGGTCGCACGGGAACAGCTGCAGCTCGACCTCGGTCGGCTTGGCACCGCACGCGCCGAGCATCCACACCGTGGAGCCGCCGACCAGCCTCAGGAGGCGAGAATGCACGGCGCGGATTCTACCACAAGCGGCGCACTCGCGCGCGCACCTCTGAACATCGTATCAGTCCCCTTCGGGGCCGCCTGCCCGTTCGGACCTGTCCTAAAGGACCTGTAGCTTCTGGAGCGAACGCCTTCGGAGCCGTCCGCTCGCCCCGCGGCCGGGCCGCCTGATCTATGCTCCGCGCCCTTATGTCCGCCCGAGAACTCATCGCCCTCGGCACCGCCAGCCAGGTCCCCACGCGCTACCGCAACCATAATGGCTACCTCCTGCGCTGGGACGACCACGGCCTGCTGTTCGACCCCGGCGAGGGCACGCAGCGGCAGATGATCTACGCCGGGGTGACGACGGCCGCGATCACGCGGATCTGCGTGACCCACTTCCACGGCGACCACTGCCTCGGGCTGGCGGGGATCTCCCAGCGCATCTCGCTCGACCGGGTGCAGCACGAGATCGCCGTGCACTACCCGGCGTCGGGCCAGGTGTACTTCGACCGCTTGCGCCACGCCTCGATCTTCCACGACGTCGCCCGCATCACCGCCCGGCCGATCCGCGGCGCCGGCACAATCTTCGAGGACGCCGACCTGACCCTGTCGACCCTGCCGCTCGACCACGGCGTCGAGGCCTTCGGCTACCGCCTCGAGGAGAAGGCCAAGCGGACCATGCTGCCCGACCGCCTCGCCGCCGCCGGCGTGCGCGGGCCGATGGTCCGCCGGCTGATGACCGAGGGCTCGCTCGAGGTCGACGGCCGCACCGTCCACCTCGACGACGTCAGCCTGCCGAAGCCCGGCCAGGTGTTCGCGTTCGTCATGGACACGCGGATCTGCAAGAACGCGTTCGCATTGGCCCGCGGCGCCGACATGCTCGTCTGCGAGTCGACCTACCTCCACTGCGACGCCGACCTCGCCCACGACCACGGCCACATGACCGCCGTCGAGGCCGCCACGATCGCCCGCGACGCCGGCGTCCGCCGCCTGGTCCTCACCCACTTCTCCCAGCGCTACACCGACATGGAAGCGTTCGTCGCCGAGGCCCGGGCGATCCACCCCGACGTCGTCGCCGCCCGCGACTGCGACGTCATCCCGGTGCCGAAGCGCCTCGAGATTTCTTCCTGACGGCCTGTCCGCGTGGACATGTCGTAGAGGCCGTGTCCTTCGGACCCTGTTCCGAAGGACATGCCCTTTTAGAAAGACTTACTCGCCGAGCTTGCTCTTGACCTTGGAGATGCGCTGGACGGCCTTGGCCTCGCCGAGCTCCTGGGCCTTCTCGTACTGCAGCAGCGCGTCGCGGTAGCGCAGCGCGTTGTAGTAGGCGTCGCCGAGCTTGAGCCGGTAGAGGCCGTTGTTGGGGGCCACCGCGACCGCCTTCTCGGCGAAGCGCTGGGCCTTGTCGGCCGAGCCGCGGTCGAAGTAGATGTCCGACAGGCCGATCAGCGCCTCGGCGTTGCGGCGGTCGTAGCTGATCGCCTGGTTGAACAGCGACTCGGCCTCGTCGCGGCGGCCGGAGGACAGCGCAGCCTTGCCCTGGCCGGCGATCTCGGTCGCCTTGGCCGGGTCGCGCTTGACCGGCGCGTCGGGCAGCTCGTCCTCGCCGGGGTCGTCCTGCTCGCCCTTCTTCTTGCTGCTGCCCCTCTTCGACGCCGGCTTGCCGCTCGGCTCCGGCGTCGGCGGCTCGACCGGGTCGGGTTCGACGATCTCCGGCGGCGGATCGGGATCCTTCGGCTGCACGGCCTCCGGCTCCCTGTCCTGCGGCGGCGGCGGCTCGGGCTCGACGGCGACGCCCGCGCCGCGAGCGACGTCGAGGATCGCCGTCTGGGCCGACAGCGGCGCCTCCGTGCGCGCCTTGGCGATCGCCTTCTTGAAGCTCGCCTCGCGCTTCTTCTCGTCGGGCTGGATCATCGCCACCGCGATCTCGCCGCTCGCCTTCTCGCCGGGGCTGAGGGTGCCGGCCTCGGCGCGCTTGACGTAGTCGTCGATCTCCGCCTGCGAGCGGGCCGCGCGGGTCAACGCGCGCTCGCTCTTGGGGTCGAACGCCAGCGCCCACGCGTAGTAGTCGCGAGACAGCGCGCGCGTGCCGTCGGTGTCCCAGAACTTGTCGCCGATCGTCAGCAGCTGGTTCGAGAACTCCTTGCGCAGCTCCTCGCCGCGCTCGTCGGCCATGCGCTCACCGCTGCCCTCGACCGCCTCGAGCTCCTTGACCTTGAGCAGCGCCGTCGGCCCGCCGTCCTCCGGCAGGTTGACGTAGTGGCCGATGCTGGCCGCCTGCCGCGCCGTGCGGCTGATGTTCTCGATCTGCTCCTGCTCCTCCGGCGTCACCTCCGGCGCGCCGGTCAGCATCAGCACCACCGCGGTGACCACCGCCGCGCCCACGGCCGCCGCCACCGGCAGCAGCCACTTCCGCTTCTCCACCTGCTCCGACTGCGAGCCCGGCATACGCGCCAGCAGGGCCGCGCGCCGCTCGGGGTCGATGTCCGGCAGCGGCAGGTCGTCCCACTCGGTGGTGATCCTGGCCGCGATCTGGGCCTCACACAGCGCCGCCTCGAGCTCGGCCATGTTGGCGTAGCGGTCCGCCGGCGCTTTGGCCAGGCAGCGCATCACCACATCCTCGAGCGGCTTCGGGATGTTGCGCTCCGGCTTGATCTGGCTCGGCAGCGGCGGCGTGACCTTGATGTGCGCCAGCAGCACCTCGGCGAGGTTGTCGTCGACGAACGGCGGGTGACCGACCAGCAGCTCGTACATCACGCAGCCGATCGCGTACATGTCGAGGCGACCGTCGAACTCGGTGTTGTTGATCTGCTCCGGCGGCATGTAGGCCGGCGTGCCGGCGATCGGGCCGGCGCCGCGGTCGGCCGACAGCATCGCCGACACGCCGAAGTCGACGATCTTCGCCATGTCGCGGCGGCCATCGTGCGTCACGAGGATGATGTTCTCGGGCTTGATGTCGCGGTGGACGATGCCGGCCTTGTGGGCCATGCCGAGGCCCCTGCACACCTGACGCAGCACGGCGATGAGGCGGCCGAACTCGAGCTCGGTCTCGACCAGGCTGGCGAGATCGATCCCGTTCAGCAGCTCCATGCAGAAGAACAGGCGCCCGTCGGGCAGCTCGCCGAAGTCGAAGATCTCGACGATGTTCTTCGAGCCGGCGCGGGTCGCCGCGCGCGCCTCGTCGCGGAACACCTGGGCCGTGTCGCTGCGCAGGCTGAGCTCGGCGCGGAGGATCTTCAGCGCCACTCGCCGCTCGATGTCGATGTGCTCGGCTTCATAAACCACGCCCATGCCGCCCTCGCCGAGCCAGCGGAGCAGCTTGTAGCGGGTGCCCGGGATCGGCTTGCCCGCCGTGAGTTTCACCGGCGTGCGCAGCTCGAGGTGCGTATCGGCGTTCGCGATCGAGGGCGGCGTGAACTCGCCGGTGTCGCGCTTTTGCCCGGTGACGGCGCGGAGGTCCGGCACCGTGTGGTCGGACACCGGCGCCCGCTCCGTGGAGGCCTGGGCCGCCGCTGCGGCGATGAATTGCCCGGGCCTGGCGACGATCGTGCGCTTGTCGTCGGCGACCCGCTTGTCGTCCGGACGGGTGAGGTCCCGGACGTCGCGCATGGTGTCCTCGTCCTCCGGCTTCGCAGGGGTTTTCACCGGCGGGGCGGGCCTCCCCGGCGGCGGGGCCGGCGGGGCCGGAGTCGGGGCCGGCGGGGCCGGGCGGGTCGCAGTCGCAGCCTGGACCGACGCCGGCAAGCCGATGCCGAAGACCGTGCGCCCCTTGTCGTCGCCCTGACCGCGTCCCTTGTCTGCACCCTCGTCCGCCATAAAAAAGGTGAACCTCGTCGGCGATTATAAATGGAAAGCGCGCGCCGAGATCGTCGGCGCGCAGCGACCTCGAGTGCGCGCGACGAGCGGCGGGGCAGTACCGCGCAAAAGGTGGTAGCCTCGGCGCCTCCATGAGCGCCAAGACCCGCGGCACACCCGCTGTACCGATGTTTCGCCGGCTGATGGTCGCCAACCGGGGCGAAGTCGCGGTCCGGATCGCCAGGGCCTGCGACCTCCTCGGCATCACGCCGGTGTTCGCCACCTCGACCGCGGACCGCGACGCCGGCTATCTGCGCGGGCGCGAAACCGTGTGCATCGGCGCCGCACGCTCGCCGCAGAGTTACTTGAATATGCAGGCGATCGTCCAGGCCGCGCGGCAGAGCGAGTGCACCGCGCTGCACCCGGGCTGGGGATTTCTCTCGGAGAACCCCGTGTTCGCGGCCCTGTGCGAGACCCACGGCGTCACCTTCATCGGCCCGCCCGCCCGCGCCATGCACCTGATGGGCAAGAAGACGCCCGCGAAGGCAGCCATGCGGGCGGCCGGTCTGGCGCTGATCCCCGGCAGCGACGGCATCCTCGACAGCGCCGAGCAGGCGCGCGAGGTCGCCGACCGCGTCGGCTACCCCGTCCTCCTCAAGGCCGAGAGCGGCGGCGGCGGCCGCGGCATGCGGATCGCTCGCGGCCCGGACGAGGTCGCCGGCGCCTACGCGGACGCGCAGGCCGAGGCGATCGCCGCCTTCGGCGACGGCCGCCTCTACCTCGAGCGGCTGATCGAGGGCGGCCGCCACGTCGAGATCCAGATCATGGCCGATCGCTACGGCCACGTCGTCCACCTCGGCGAGCGCGACTGCACCGTCCAGCGCAATCACCAGAAGCTGCTCGAAGAGTCGCCCTCGCCGTCGCTGTCGGCCGAGGAGCGCGAGAAGACCCTCACCGCCGCAGTGCGGGCCGCCGCCAGCATCGGCTACGTCGGCGCCGGCACCATGGAGTTCCTGCTCGATCAGGGCACCCTCCGCTTCATGGAGATGAACACGCGCCTGCAGGTCGAGCACAGCGTCAGCGAGGTCCGCAGCGGCCGCGACCTCGTGGTCGAGCAGATCCGCGTCGCCGCCGGGCACCCCCTGTCCTTCGGGCAAGCCGACGTCGTCCTCACCGGCCACGCGATCGAGTGCCGGATCAACGCCGAGGACCCGGCCAACAACTTCAAGCCCGCGCCCGGCAAGATCGTCCGCTGGCACAGCCCCACCGGCGACGGCGTGCGCGTCGACACCCACGTCGACAGCGGCTACGAGGTGCCCCCGCACTACGACAGCCTGCTGTGCAAGGTCATCACCGCCGGCGCCACCCGTGACGAGGCCGCCGAGCGCATGATCGTCGCCCTCGGCGAGCTCGTGTGCGAGGGCGTGCCGACCACCGTCCCGCTGCACCTGAAGATCCTCCGCTCCTCCGCCTTCCGCACCAATCACTACGACACCCGCGCGATCCCGGGCCTCTGACGCTCGCCGCGCCACCCACCCCGCACTCGACCGCGCGCCCCCAGGAACCTGACCGATGGCACATGTCCCTTTGGTCCCGATCGGCACCCCGCGCGAGCAGGCCGCCGACCCCCGCACCTTCGACGAGCAGCGCCAGGCGCTCGGCGACCTCGAGGCCGCGCTCGCCTCGCGTCGCGCCGCCGTCCACGCCGGCTGGGGTGACACCTACGTCGCCCGCGTCCACGCCAAGGGCAAGTTGACCGCGCGCGAGCGCGTCGCCCTGCTCATCGACCCCGGCACCCGGCCGTTCGAGGTCGGCACCTTCGTCAACGACGGCCTGGTGTTCGGCGACAAGCTGACCTCGCCGGCGGCCGGAGTGGTCACCGCGTTCTGCCGGGTCGAGGGTCGGTGGTGCATGGTCATCGCCAACGACAACACCGTCGCCTCGGGTTCGTGGTGGCCGCGCACGCCGGAGAAGATCGAGCGGGCGCAGACGATGGCGCTGCGGCTGCGGCTGCCGACGATCTACCTCGTCGACTGCTCCGGTCTGTTCCTCCCCGAGCAGTCGAAGAGCTTCCCCGGCGCGACCGGGGCGGGGCACATCTTCAAGATGAACAGCCTGCTGTCGGCGAACGGTGTGCCACAGCTGGCCGGCGTGTTCGGCGACTGCATCGCCGGCGGCGGCTACATGCCGATCATCAGCGACCGCGTCTACATGACCGAGCAGGCGTACATGGTCATCGCCGGCGCCGCGCTGATCAAGGGCGCCAAGAGTCAGAAGCTGACCAGCCTCGACATCGGCGGCCCCGAGGTGCACGTGCACCTCAGCGGCTGCGCCGACCGGCGCGTGCCCAACGACGAGGTGCTGATCGACTGCCTGCGCCGCGAGGTCCGCAAGCTGCCGAGCTCCGGCGCCGACTTCTACCGCGGCGACGCCGGCGCGATCGACCCGCTGTTCCCCGCGCACGAGCTGTGCGGCCTCATGCCCGTCGACCACCGCGAGAGCTACGACTCGTATCAAGTGCTCGCGCGCCTGTGCGACCAGAGCCTGTTCTGGGAGCTCATGCCCGACGCCGGCGAGGAGATGATCTGCGGCGTCGGCCGGGTCGGCGGCCTCTACGCCGGCTTCATCATCAACCGCCAGGGCCTCGTCGGCGACCCCGAACACCCCGGCGCGCGCAGGCCCGGCGGCACCCTCTACCGCGCGGGGATCGCCAAGATCTCCGCCTTCTCGCGCGCGTGCGACAGCGACGGCCTGCCGATCATCTGGTTGCAGGACATCTCCGGCTTCGACATCGGCGTCGAGGCCGAACGGCAGGGCCTGCTCGCGTATGGCTCGAACCTCATCTACACCAACAGCACCAACACCACGCCGATGTTCACGGTGCTGCTGCGCAAGGCCTCCGGCGCCGGCTATTACGCGATGGCCGGCCTGCCCTACGACCCGGTCGTGCAGCTCTCGACCTGCCTCACGCGCCTGTCGGTGATGGAGGGTCGCACGCTGGCGATCGCCACCTACAACACCAAGCTCGACGACAACTTCGAGATCCTCGCCAAGGATCCGGACGAGCGGCGCGCCATCGAGACCGGCATGCGGTCGGTCGAGCAGCGCATCGAGGCCGACATGGACCCGTACGTCGCGGCCCGGCAGATGGACACCGACGAGATCGTCGGCGTCAGCGAGCTCCGCAGTTACCTTTGCGCGCTCGTCGAGATGAGCTACCAGTACTCTGGTTACCGTCGGGTGAAAAACCCGCGGATCTGGACCATGCACGACCTCGCGGTGCTCACCGGAGGGATCCGCTGACCATGCCCGTGAAGAACTTCGTCCTCGACGCTCGCCTCACTCCGCCGGTGCTGCGCGCCCGTCTGGCCGCGGGGCCCGATGGTCGTCAGCGCTTGCTCGCGCCAGGTGTCGGCATGTTCCGCGGCGCCCCTGACCCCGGCATGCTGGTCGGGCCGGAGCAACCGATCGGCGCGCTCGAGATCCTCGGCGTCGTCCATCACGTCCTCGCCCCCGCCGGCGCCGGCGGCCTCGTCGTCGCCCCCGAGGAGGCGCCCCGGGGTCCTGCGCCCGCGCGTCGGCCGGTCGGCTTCGACGATCTCCTGCTCACCCTCGACCCGAGCGCCACGCGCAGCGAATCCGCCGCCAATGCGACCGGCCCCGTCGCGGGCGCCGGCGCCAGCGGTGCCGCCGTCCTGCGGGCCCCGACCAGCGGTCGCTTCTACGTCCGCTCCGGCCCCGGCAAGCCGGCCTTCGTCAAGGCCGGCGACGTACTCGAGGCGGGCCAGACCGTCGGCCTCATCGAGGTCATGAAGACCTTCAGCCGCGTGCTGTACGGCGGGGACACCTTGCCGTCACGCGCCCGGGTCGTGCGGGTCTGCCAGGCCGACGAATCCGACGTCGCTCAGGGCGACCCGCTCCTCGAGGTCGAGCCGGCCGACGCTGCAGTCGACCAAAATACGAAACCCCACCCGGCATAGCGATAGCAGGTGGGGGTCGACTTAGATAGCGTTGAGGGGGGACGGCCTCAGTTGACGGCGGCTCCGCTGACTGCGGACCAGCGAACCCGCGTGATCATGAAGTGCCTGTCCGACCGATTTGGATGACAGGTCGATGCGATTTTTTTCTGACGGCCATTGAAGGGGAAATCCGTGGACGAACGAGCCGAAGACAAGCGCGAGAAGGTCCGCTGGCTCATCCTCCTGAGCGGAGTCGCGCTCGCCTTCTACCTGTGCTGGTTGATGCTGCAGCCCTTCGTCAAGGTGCTGCTGTGGGGGCTCGTCCTCACCTCGGCCTTCGACCCGATCCACAGCAAGATCCGCCGGCGCATCAAGAACCAGGACCTCGCCGCCCTGGTGTCTTGCTTCGCCGTCATGTTGACCATCGGCGTGCCGACGGCGCTCATCGGCCTCGCCCTCGTCCGCGAGCTCGCGCCGGCGTTCGAGACCCTGCAGGCGATGATCTCGAGCCTGCTCGACCCGAACTCGCCGGTGATCGGCAAGGTGACGCAGTGGCTGTCCGAGCGCGGCGTCGACATCGAGGCGGTGAAGCGGCAGGCGATCGAGCAGGCGCAGGCGGCGATGGGCGAGGTGACCTCGAACTCGATCGGCTACGTGCGCGGGATCCTCGGCGGCATCGCCGGCGTCGTCATCGAGGTCTTCTTCGTCTTCTTCACCATGTTCTACCTGTTCCGCGACGGGTCGAAGCTGTGGGGGGCCCTCGCGAACGCCCTGCCGCTGCGCGGGCGGACCATGAACGAGATGATCGTGCGCGTCCGCGAGGTCATCAGCGCCAGCGTCTACGGCGTGTTCGTGATCGCGGTGCTGCAGGGCACGCTCGGCGGGCTCGCGTTCTGGTTCATCGGCCTGCCTTCCGCGGTGGTGTGGGGCCTGGTGATGACCTTCATGTCGCTGATCCCGCTGGCGGGCGCGTTCGTGGTCTGGGTGCCGGCGGCGATCTACCTCGCGGTCACCGGCTCGTGGGGTGCGGCGATCGGCCTGTCGCTGTGGGGCACGGTGGTGATCGGCCTGGTCGACAACTTCATGCGGCCGAAGCTGGTCGGCGAGAAGGCCAAGCTGCACGAGCTGTTCATCTTCTTCGCCGTGCTCGGCGGGCTGCAGCTGTTCGGGATCGTCGGCCTGTTCCTCGGGCCTGTGATCCTCGCCATCGCGCTGGCGCTGTTCGACGCCTTCCTCCACCCCGACACGTCGCTCAAGGGCGGGCGGCAGACCATTCCGCCGCCGGACGTGCCGCCGCCGCCGGTGCTCCCGCCCGTGCTCTCACCGCCCGAGCGCGACGCGTGAAGCCGGCGCCGGCGCCGTCCTCGGCCTGTTCTTTTTTCCGCAGTTAAAAAGATTGCGACCGGCCACGGCGCACTTGGACCCGAACCCTGGACACCAAGGCCCAGGTGCGCCGTGACCGGTCGAGGACACAGACCGATGACTCGATGAATGAGCGTCGTCTCGGTCCCGAACGGATCACGGATTTTTGCAAGTCCCGGCGCGCGGAACCGCGCTGTGGCGACGTGACGTGCACGTCGCGAGTCTGTCACCTTCGGTCAGCCCATCAGGACCAGGCGGACGACCGCGCTGATCACGCCACCTGCCGCGAATAGGCAGCAGAGGTCACTTCTGAGCCTGCGCAACCGCGCCAGGGCGAGCGGGCCCTGGGGGGAGATTTCTTCGAACAGCATCGGGAAATCTCGAGTACGCGTAACGTCCATGACTCTCAGTTGTAACAGAACGAAGGGGCGTCGCAAGATCTGTTAACGCGCACATCGCGCGGAACTGCTCCGACTCTTGTAGCAGCAACGAGCGCAGCGAGCGGTCCGGCGCTGGGACGCTCGGCGCGCTCGAGCATCGAGGTCGCTCCGCGGCGCTCGAGCTCAGCGTCGTCGAGCCGGGCTGTCGTCGTAGCCGGCGGGGTACCCGGCCCGGCGCTGGACGCTCGAGCATCGAGCTCATCGTCGAGCGGGGCTGCGTGTCGTCCTCCGGACGGGAGCCTGGTGCTGGGACGCTCGGCGCGCTCGAGCACCGAGGTCGTCGCCGACCCGGGCTACACGTCGACGTCTGGCGGGCTCCCGAGCCCGGCGCTGGGGGGACGCTCGGCGCTCGAGCTCCGAGGTCGTCGTCGAGCCGGGCTACACGTCGACGTCTGGCGGAGTCCCGAGCCCGGTGCTGGGGGACGCTCGGCGCGCTCGAGCTCCGAGGTCGTCGTCGAGCCGGGCTACACGTCGACGTCTGGCGGGCTCCCGAGCTCGGCGCTGGGGGACGCTCGGCGCGCTCGAGCACCGAGGTCGTCGTCGCCGAGCCAGGACTGCGCCTCCCGGCCCGGCGGTCTCCCGAGCCCGGCCCGGGACGCTCGGCGCGCTCGATCATCGAGTTCGTCGGCGCCGAGCCGGGACTGCGCGTCGCGGTCCGGCGGGGCTCCGGGCCCGATGCTGGGACGCTCGGCACGCTCGAGCATCGAGGTCGTCGTCGCCGAGCCGGGTAGCGCGTCGTCGTCCGACGAGGTCCCGAGCCTGGCGCTGGGACGCCCGGCGCCCTCAATCATCGAGGTCGTCGTCGTCGTCGCCGAGCCGGGACAGCACGTCGTCGTCCAGCGGGGCTCCCGAGCCGGGCGCGGTCATGAGCTCGGCGGGGCTGCCGTCGTCGTCGTCGTCGGCGTCGTCGGTCGCATCGAGGTCGGCGCTGAGGCGCCGGCTGACTTCCAGCTCCGATGGACCGGTCTCTTCGGACATGTCCGCTAAGTCATCCTCGGTGTCGCCGCCTGATTCCTCCTCCGAGTCGGAGCTGCCGGACGAGGCCTCGGCCTTCGCCCCGCCGCCACCGTCGGCCTCGCCGCTCGTGGTCACGGCGGCCACCGGCGCCGCCTCCTGCGGCGGCCGCTTGCTCGCGGTCTTCTTCGCCGCGGTCTTCTTCGCGGCCGTCTTCTTCGCCGTCGTCTTCTTCGCGGCCGTCTTCTTCGCGGTCGTCTTCTTCGCCGTCGTCTTCTTCGCGGCCGGCGTCTTCGCGGTCGCCTTCTTCGCCGCCTTCTTCGTCGCCTTCTTGGGCGCGGCCTTCTTCGCCGTCTTCTTGCTCGCGGTCTTCTTCGTTGCCTTCTTCCGATATGACGTAGCCATCGCTCCTCCTCCCCAGGGCCCACTCGCTTGCGAAGTGACCCACTGTGACCAAAGCATTTTGCCACGGAGCGCGACGACCTTGTCGATCTGGACCAGAACACGCAGCGACGAACGACACGCGCGCCCTCGCTCTCGCGATGCGTCGCTCGTCGATCGGACGTCGCTGACGCTCGCGAGCGTGGGCCTCGCCGCGTCGGGAGCCACGGATGCGTGCTTCGAACGCGGCCAGGACTGCGCCGCCGAGACAACCATTCGCCGCCGAGACGGCGGATGCGATCGCGGTCCTGCGCCGGCACCGACGTGAACGCGGCCTCACGCAGCCGAGCCAGGCAGCTGCGAGTGTTCGCCGCCGGCTGCGAACGCCATTGCACCGCCCGCCTGCCCGCGCTCCTTCGCTGCCGGGCTGAGAGCGTCATCGTCAGCCTGCTCCGCGCGGCCTGCCTGCGCTCCTTCGCTTCCGGGCTGGAGCGTCATCGCCACCCGCCACCCTGGCCACGAACGCCGTCGCCTGGCCCCGCCGCCCGGCATGTCTGCGCTCCTTCACTGCCGAGCTGAGAGCGCCATCGCCACCCCACCCTGCTCCGCTACTCGGCTGCGAACGTCATTGCCTGGCTGTACCGCCCGACCCTTTCGCCTCGCGCTGCGAACAGATGGCCAGCCCGCCCGGCCGCGAACGCCATCGCGCTGGCTACGACGATTTCGCCCGGCGCTGCGTAAGCCATCGTCTGGCTGCCCCTTCTCCGCCGAGCTGCGAACGTCAGCGCCGGCCGCCTGGCCCAGCCACCGACCCCTTCGCCGTCATCTTCGGCTACGGACGCCGGCCGCGACCGTCCGCCGTGGCGCACAAAGACGAGGCGGCGTCCGCGGGCGGCGAGGCGTTCACACCGTCCAGGGGTAGACCCCCGAACGGGCGGAGCTCTCCTCGATGGACTCCTCTTCGCCGTCCATGCTGGTGGCGGCCTCGACCTCGCCGGGCGGCTCGAGGTCTGCCTCGTCGAGGCGGATCGGGAGACGCACGGTGAAGGTCGTGCCGCGGCCGAGCGCGCTCTCGACCTCGATGTCGCCGCGCATCAGGTGGCAGAAGTTGCGGCTGATGGCGAGGCCGAGGCCGGTGCCGCCGTAGCGGCGGGTGGTCGCGGCGCTGCCCTGGGCGAACTCCTGGAAGATGCGCTTGATCTGGCTCGGCGACATGCCGATGCCGGAGTCCGACACGGTAAAGACGAGCTGATCGGCGGTGCGTTGGGCGGCCAGGGCGACCTCGCCGCTGCTGGTGAACTTGGCGGCGTTGCTGAGCAGGTTGAGCAGGACCTGGCGGACCTTGACGCGGTCGAGGCGGACCGGGCCGAGGGCGTCCTCGCAGCGGGACGCGAAGGTGTTGCGGTTCTTCTCGATGAGCGGCCGGGCGGTCATCGACACCTCGTCGATGACCTCGCCGAGCTCGAACTCCTCGAGGAAGAGCTCCATCTTGCCGGCCTCGATCTTCGACAGATCGAGCATGTTGTTGATCAGCGACAGCAGGTGTTTGGCGGCCGCCTGGATCTTCTGCATGTCGGGGATGAAGCTCCCCGCCTGGATGACATCGTTGAATTCGTCCTCGAGCAGCTCGCTGTAGCCGATGATGGCCGTCAGCGGGGTGCGCAGCTCGTGGCTCATGTGGGCGATGAAGGCGCTCTTGGCCCGCGAGGCGTCGAGCGCCTCCTCGTTCGAGCGGGCCAGGCGACGGGCGCGGCGCTCGAGCGTGTTGCGCTCGAGCTCGAGCCGCTCGGTGTGGGCCGTCTCGAGCGCGAGCGCCAGGTGGTCGGCGATCGCCAGCAGGATGTCGACGTCGTCCTGCGTGAACGGCCCGCGGGTGAGCGGCCGGTCGAGGTAGATGACGCCGAAGAAGCGGTGACCGAGGAGCAGCGGCGCGGCCAGCATGTGCCGCGGCGGCAGCGGGCTGCCGTCGAGCTGCTGGGCGCCCGCGGCGTCGCCCGACACTGCAAACGGCTCGCGGCTGAGCCGCACCCGCTCGAGCACGGCCGCGCTCGCCAGCGCCAGGTCGGCCTCCTTGCCCTCGGCGTCACGCGCCGACTTGAGGTGCAGCCGCTCGGTGCTCTCCGAGTAGAAGTACAGGTAGGCCGCGTCGGCACCGACGATCCGGACGATCTCGGGCAACGCGAGCGGCGTGGGCGACTTCCGGATCATGACTCGAAGGGCTAGGAAGACGACGCGCCTCGCGGCTCGGAGCGCGTCCTGTAGCTAGAATGGCAGCCTAGACCATCGGCGCGGGCGTATCAACTGTTCGACAGGAGCGCCCGGTCGGGCCCGCCGGGCCAGCCCCGCGATCGCGCAGATCCGCCCCCGTGCGAGCTCTGCGGCTCGTGCTCGCCATGCACGTTCACGCCGATCCAACCCAACGTCACGGCGTCACATGGCCCATGCGCCATGCGAAAAACGACCTCGGCCGAACGCTACGTGTAGCGGAGCGCGCAGCGGGTCTCTTCGCCGTCGACCTTGAAGATGAGGCGACAGTCAGGGCGCTCGTTCTCGCAGATCGTCCCGCCGATCGCCGACGGTCGACCCTCGGGGTCCATCACCGTCTGCACCTCGATGCTGACGCCGAAGGTCTGCTCGAGCGAGCGCACCCACGTCATGTAATCGTTCGAGCCGTTCGCGTCGCGCGTCAACAAAGCACTGCTGCGCTGCGCGATGAGGTTGACCAGATGCGTGTACCGTCGAGGACTGTTAGCGATCACGACACCGAACTCCAGGTGTTCCGCCAGGGGGGACGTCAGAGTACTATGGGCCGGAAGGCGCGATCCATCCATCGATGCAAGTCGAGGATGGGAAATCTCTGTATCCCAGATCGCAAAAGTCGGGCTCGGCGCCCGGACCGTCAGGGACTTCCCGTCGGCGCCTGCGGCTCCGAACCGCCGGACGGTTGTCCGTGTGGGAGTTCGCGGCAGAACACTCCGCGGTCCCAGATCGTGTTCGCAGAGGCGGCGCAGACGACACCACGGCGCCAATCGACGGCCAGACTACGCACCTGGACCCGCTCCAGCCCCAGCGCCGACCACGTCGCGCCGCCGTCCTCGCTGCCCCAAACGCCCTGTCCCCAGGACCCGGCGATCACCCGCGCCCCGTCGTCCGGATCGGGTAGCACCACCCGCAAGTCCGGCGCCGGCGGCGTCCTCGACTCGAACGAACGTCCGGGCGGTGCGACCCGGAGATCGCTCGACCACATGCCGCTGTGCCACGCGTAGCGCCACCCGCCGCCGCCGACGGCCGGGTAGTACCACCCGTCCAGCGCCGACGGCGTGCGCTGGATCCACTCCCCCGAGCCCTCGCGTGACCACCACGAGCGCCCGAGCACCACTGCGGTCGCCCCGCCGACAGCCGCCTCGTCGACCCGCCCTTCGAGCTGCACTTTCGACCATGTCTTTTTCGACATGTCGAGACGGTGCAGCGCGCCGCCCACGGTCGCCAGGACCTCGTCGGCGCCGACGGCCAGCGCGTTCAACTCACCGGCCGGCCGGCCGACCGAGCGCCACTGCCCGGTGATCGGGTCGCGCCGGTCGAGCCGCGCCGTGCCCGCAGGCGCCGTCCACAGCGCCCCGTCGGGCGCGGTGTGAAATTGCCAGGCGCGCCCGCCGGGCGGCTCGCCGAGGTCACGCCAATCATCCCCGGTGCGAGCCCACACGCGACCGCCGCCGCTGTGCACGACGAAGCCGTCGACCGCCGAGAAGACGACCAGGGGATCGTTCCACTCCTCGCTGCCCGCCAGCAGCGTCCACGCCGGATCGATCGGCCGCCACCACTCGACGACCGCCCAACCACCGACGACGAGGTGCGAGGCGACCGCCAGTCCCACGAGCACCCGGCGCACCGCGGCCGGCGCTCGCGCCAGCATCTCGACCAACGCCCCGGTGTCGAACCACAGCCCGAGCGCCGCGAACAACACCGCCATCGCGGGGATCCCCCGCAGCGCCCACCACGGCGCGACGAGCAGGACCACGCCGATGAACGCGAGCGTCAGGTACGAGAACCCGAAGTAGATGCCCCGAGCCACTCGCACGAGGATGCTGCCCACGCTCACGACTCGCAGGATGCCACAACGAGCAGCGCGACGTCAGGCGCCGCGACGACACGATCGAACAGCCCCGGCAGCTCGCGCTCCCGGCAGGCGTAGAAGATCCTCTCCTCGGCGCGGACAGGGGCGCGCATTGATCCGACGCTCCGAGAATGTGCTCGCGCAGCCAGTGCGGCAGACCCTCGGTCACACGCGGAAGTGGACGCTGCGATCGCTCGGCACAGCGCTCGACGAGGTCGCGGTCGATTGGTTCTCGCGTCATAGCGTCGACCGAGGCCTCGCCGGCCTGAACCGCCGCCTCCAGTTGCTCGGCGTCCTGCTGCTGCGCGTCGCAACGAGAGGGTATTCGGCGATCCGCCCGCTCGCACGTCCGCGCGAGCCATTCAAAACCTGCGGCACCTCCCCATCACGTCGAGCCCGTGCTCGCGAGCGCGACTCAGCGCGGCGTGTTCGATGCGTTCGGTGGCGATCGAGCCGATCAGCTCCTGTTCCGAAGTCGGTCCGGTCCGCGGGAGGTCAGGTGCCGTTAACGTGAGATTATGTTCGAGCACTATCTGCACCAGCACGTCCCGGACCACCGTCGTCGTCTGCGCTTGGTGGTAGCGGCCCATCTCGCGGCGCTGTCCACCGTCGGGGCGCTCGGCTTCACCTGGCTCATGGGCAAGCTGCAGATCGCTCAGGTCTCGCCGCCGAACGCCAACTTCGTGCTGGTACAGATGTCGCTCGACACCCCGCTGCCGCCGCCTCCGCTGCCGCCCGCGCCCGCGCGCACCGAGCCGGAGGACAAGCAGATCCCGGAGGAGCCGAAGCAGGACGACGAGCCGCCCGAGGACTTCACCGAGCTGTTGCCGCCGCCCAAGCCGCGCCCGGGTCCGGTGGGCAACGGCGCGCCGACGGCCACCGGCACCGCACCGATCGGCGTGCCCGGCGTGGCCAACGGGATCCCCGGCGTCAATCGCCTGCCGCCCGGGTTCAACAGCCACACGCTCGCCGCCCCGCGCCAGCCGAAGAGCGAGCAGCGGGCCCCGGTGCCGCTCTCGGTCGTGCACGCGCAGGCGGTCTACGCCCCGAACCCCGACCAGCAGCGGCTCGCGGCCACCCGCGCCGGCATGTTCGACAAGCGCCCGGGCGAGAACGAGACCGCCTTCTGCGTCGACGCCACCGGCCGCACCACCGAGGTGCGCACGGTGAAGGCGTTCCCCGGCGACCCGGCCGTCGACGAGGTGATCCGCTCGACCATCAAGACCTGGCGGTTCCGCCCCTTCATGGTCGAGGGCAAGGCGGTCAGGACCTGCACCTCGCAGGTCTTCCGCATCACCTTTAAATAGCTGTTTTAAAGAACATGCCCCGTAGGGCATGCCCTTTAAACCATGCCCTTCAGGGCAGGCCGATCGGGGCGCCGGCGATCCCGACCGGGAGGCGGTAGAGGTCGCCGGGGTTGCCGGAGAGGTACAGGCTCTCGGGGTCCCAGCCGACGCCCCGGCCGAACTGCGCGTTGGCGACGTTGCTGTCGAACTCGGCGAGCAGCTCGGGCTGGCCGACGAGCTCGGCCTCGCCGTCGAGGATCCCGCGGTAGAGCCGGCTGTTGCCCTGGTCGACGGCGTAGATGTTGCCGCACTGGTCGAGCACCAGGCCGTCGAGCGCGGCGCCACCGACCGAGAGGACCTCGGAAGGCTCGCCGATCGCCTCGCCGAGGTCGTCGACCGCCAGCTTGAGCACCCTGCCGGCCCCGTAGTTGGTGAAGAACAGCAGGTTGCGCGCGTCGTCGAGCACCACGCCGTTGGCGCTCGAGGCCATCGGGCCCTCGTAGACGGTGACTTTATTAAACTGGGCGTCGAAGCGGACCACCCGGCTACCGCCGAACTCGGTGAGCCACACGCGGCCGGCAGGGTCGACGTAGAGGCCGTTCGGGCTGACGAGGTTGCCGGCGAGATCGCTGACCGTGCCGTCCGTGGTGATGGCCTGCAGATCTCCCGACTGCGGCAGCGCGATCAGCAAGTCGCCGCTGGTCGCGAAGCGGGTGCCGTAGACCTGCGGGAAGCCGCCGGCGAGGTCCGTCTCCAGCATCTCGGCGGTGACGATCACCACGGTTTCGTCGCGCTTGAGCGCGAGCCCGCCCATGCCGTCGAAGCCGAGGTCCTCGCTGCCGTCGTAGCCCTCGCCGACCAGCTCGGGCGTGAACGGCCCGGGCTCGATCGTCACGCAGTCGAGGTCGTCGCCGGTGGTGCCGGTCGTCGTCGTCGAGGTCTCCGGGTCGGTGGTCGACGTCGAAGTGTCCACCTCGGTGGTGGTGAGCGACGTCGTCGGCGGGTCGCCGGTGGTGGTCTCCGAGGTGCTGGTGGTCGGCCCGGACGTCGAGGTCGTGTCGGTCGTCGACGTCGCGTCCGTGGTGGTCGCGTCCGACGTCGAGGACGTGTCGGCCGTGGTCTGGCCGCCGTCGTCCCCGCAGGCGGGGACGAGCGACGCGAAGGTCAGGAAGGTCGCAAGGGTAGGTGCGCGCGAGGCCATGGGCCGCACGCTATCGCGTCGTGACCAGGCTCGCCAGGCTGCGGCCGTCGACCTGCGCCGGCGGCTTGATGCCGACGAACTCGGCCAGAGTCGGCGCGACGTCGACGGTCCCGACCGGCTCTGCGAGCGTCTTCGCCGCCACCTGCGCGCCGAAGAACAGCACCGGCACGTGCGTGTCGTAGCGGTACGGCGAGCCGTGGCTGGTGCCCGTCGGGAAGGTCGCGGCCAGCGTCCACTCCTTGAAGCGCATGATCACGTCGGGGCTGCGCGCGGGGAAGAAGCTGCGGCGGTAGCGTTCGAGGAACTCGGACGCGCCGGTGTCGGGGGCGGTGCCCGACAGCACGTCGGCGGTGAACACCTCGGCGACGAAGTCGAGCTTCGCCAGCTCCTTGCCGACGGCCGCGCGCAGCTGATCGGCCTTGACGCCCTTGGCCTCCGCGGCGGCGACGTCGAGCCACACCCCGGTCTCGCCGATGTCGAGCAAGATCTCCGGCGGCAGGTTCAGCGCCTTCGTCGCCACGCCGACCTGGCGCGTGACCTGCACCTTGTAGTCGGCCATGACCACGCGGCGCGCGTCCTTCTGCTGGCCCGACTGCACGAGCCACTCGGGGATCGGGATCGCGCCGTGGTCGGCGGTGAGGGCGAGGACGTAGTTGCCGGCGCCGACCTGGGCGTCGAGCTCGCGCAGGAACACGTCGAGGTAGCCGTCGAGGCGCATGTAGTAGTCCTGGGCCTCGTGGCTCATCGGCCCGTAGCGATGGCCGACGTAGTCGGCGCTCGAGCAGCTGACGAGCAGGATGTCGGGGTCGGCGTCGGCGCCGAGCTGCTCCTCTTTCAGCATGCGCTGGGCGAACGCCAGCGTCAGCTCGTCGCCGAACGGG
This sequence comes from Nannocystis punicea, assembly GCF_026965555.1. Lineage (GTDB taxonomy): Bacteria > Myxococcota_A > Polyangia > Nannocystales > Nannocystaceae > Nannocystis > Nannocystis punicea. Next base: position 12,279,587 of record NZ_CP114040.1, read on the forward strand.
GTCCACTGCAGCTCCTTGAGGAAGTTGTCGCGCGCCTGCGGGGTGCCGTCGTCGAACCCGTGCGGCAGCTCGGTGTGCTCGCGGTCGGACTCGAACTCGGCCTTGTCGGCGCCCGAGCGCGCGTACACGTCGGCGTCGCGCAGGCGCTGCCAGCCCTCGGCGAAGCGGCGGAACACGTTGGTCTCGCTGTTGAAGTCGGCCACCCACGCCGGCAGCGACTCGCCGTACCAGCTCGACGACACGTAGCCGGCCGCGGCGGCGTCGAACCAGTAGGCGCGGTCGGGGTGCTGGCCGCCCATCATCACGCTCGCGCGGTCCTTGAAGGCGACCGAGAACACCCTGGCCTTTGGGACCTGTTCCTTGAGCCAGTCGCCGATCGCCGGGCGCATCAGCTGCTCGGGTGAGCGGCCGTCGGGCGAGCCCGCGCGCTGGCCCGAAGTGACGATGCGCGCCTCCTTGTCGTCGGCCGCGTAGGCCTTCCTGCGCGCGGCGCGGTCGTACCACTCGTTCTCGATGATGCCGTGGTGGCTTGGGTGGCTCGCGGTCGCCGCGCTGGCGTGGCCGGGGGCGGTGAAGGTCAGCGCGTGCTGGATGTGGGCCTCTTCGAACAGCGCGCCCTGCTGGCGCAAGCGGGCCAGGCCGCCGGTATAGAGGTCGGCGTAGCGCGACAGGTAATCGGCGCGCATCTGGTCGACGACCAGCAGGACCACCAGGCGAGGCCGCGTCGCGGCCTCGGGGACCTCGGGCGTGTAGACCGTCGACTGGCCGCCGGACTCGCGCGTGCACGCCGCGAGCAGGCCGAGGGCGAGGGTCCACGAGAGCGCCGGGAGTTTCGCTGCGGGCATGCGGCGGCAGATCTACGCCCGTTCGCGGCCACGGTCCAGGTGTGAGGCAGGCACCGATTGACAGCCCCAGGCAGCCCTTTCACACTCCGCGCCATGCACGTGCGCCACGCGATCCTCGCCTCGCTCCTCGGATGCTCCGTCGTCGCCTGCCAGGGCGGCGCTGCTGCCCCCGCCGCCCAGCCCGCCGCCGAGCCGGCCAAGGTCGCCGAGCCTGCGAAGGCCGCCGAGCCCGCGAAGCCCGAAGAGAAGGTCGCCGCTGCCGAGAAGCACGAGGGCGAAGAGGGCTGCATCTACGCCGACGCGCACAAGAAGGAAGGCGACGAGGCCGATTGCCCGCACGGCGGCGCCGAGGGCACCCCGAACTCCGGCGAGCCCGGCCACTTCGGCGCCGCCTTCGCCCTCAAGGATACCAAGCCGCTCGGCCCGCTCCTCGCCGCCGGCAAGGACGCCCTGCCCAAGGACGCCGTCCAGGTCAGCGGCACCGTCGACAGCGTGTGCCAGAAGAAGGGCTGCTGGATGGTCGTGAAGGACGGCGACCAGGAGGCCCGGATCCTCATGAAGGACCACGGCTTCACCGTGCCGATGGACACCAAGGGCAAGCCCGTGGTCGTCGAGGGCACCCTCGAGGCCCGCACCTTCACCGAGGCCCAGGTCAAGCACCTCGAAAAGGACGCCGGCAAGGACCCGGCCTCCGCCTCCGGCGAGCGCACCGAGTACGTGCTCACCGCCTCGGGCGTGAAGATCCAGAACAGCTGAGCCGGCGGCGTCCTGGTCTTCAGGACATGTCGCAGCGCTCATGACTGAAGGGCCATGTCCGAAAGGACATGGCCCTTCGTCGCTAGCCCGACGGGGTGCCGGCGTTGCTGAGGGCGAAGCCGGTCATGTCGCTGTAGGTGTAGGGGGCGGTCAAGCCGGTGAAGGTGTCGACCGTCTTCATGATCGGGTGGACGCGGTAGGCGTACGGCTCCGACAGCGTCACGCCCCAGACGTAGCCGTAGAAGTCGATGCTGATGCCGTGGACGTAGCTGGGGACGTTCAGGACGTCCTTCTGGACCATCGTCTCGGTGTCGACGGCGATGATGACGTTGGGGTTGCCCGACATGTAGAGGGTGCCGGCGCCGTCCTCCATGCAGCCGCCGCCGCCGGAGACCTGCACTGTCTGCCAGGTCTCGGTCATCGGGTCGAAGCGGGCCGCGCCGCTGCCGCTGCAGGTCCACACGTAGCCCTTGGAGTCGACGGTCATGCCGTAGCCGGACATGGCCATCGGCCACATCTTGTACTGCAGGCTCAGCCGGTCGATGAAGACCAGCTGGCCGATGCCGAGCTGCGAGCCCCAGAAGTTGCCGTTGCCGTCGACCGCGGCGCCGTAGATCCCGTAGTAGTCGGGGTTCACGCCGACCACGTTGACGGTCGCCTCGATCGCGCCGGTGTCACCGTTGACGAGCAGGACGTCGAGCTGGTTGTCGGCGTTGACGAAGTCGTCGTTGTTGCCGGAGGTCCAGATCTTCTGGTTCTCCCACTGGCACGTCGCCTTGTTGAAGTTGCCCTGCGTCCACGCGACCGGGCGCTGGCTGATGTAGCTCATCGGCGTGTACCAGGCGACGCACTCCTCGACGCCCCACGGCAACGACGTGCCGTTGACGGCCGTCTGGATCCCCGGCATCCCGTTGGTGTCGGCGCAGCGGTCGGCCTGCGCGTACACCTTCGTCAGGCCGCCGTTGCGGTTGGCGATCACGACGTCGCCCGAGAGGTTGACCGAGGTGCGCGACGGGTTGCCCGCCGAGTCCGGACGCACGATGTAGCGCCCCTCCTCGACCAGGTTCACCGTGTTGATCTTGCTCATCGAGCCTTCGCCGCTGTTGGCGATCCAGATGTAGGAGAAGTCCGGTTCCCCGCCGCCGCCGCCGCCGCTGCAGGCCATGCCGCCGTCGGGGGTGATGCCGAGGTCGAACTTCGGTCCGCTGTCGCTGCTGACCGAGGTTCCGGTGATACCCTCGGTCGGATCGGTGGGACTCTGGGTCGTGGCGTTGCTGTCACTGCCGGTGCCCATGGTGGGCGTCTCGCTGGCCGTCTCCGACGCGGTCCCTGGCTCGGTCGCGGTGATCGTCGACGTCGGGCTCGAGGTCGGCGGCGTCAATGTGGCCGTCGCACCGCCGTCGTCGCGCCCGCCGTTGTCCCCGCAGGCGAACACCACCGATGCGGCGATTAAGGACTTAAGCTCGTTTCTCATGAGAACTCCCCGATGCCGCACGCTAGCACAGCAGGGGGAATTCTCGTCAGCGGAAGCGGAGATCCCCTCTTGGTCCGGAGGGGGTGATCCGGAGCTCGCCGAGCGCGAAAACTCGCTCAGCCGCGACGGCGGCGACGCAGGCCGAGCAGCAAGAGACCGAGAGCCCAGGGCGGCGGGCCGCCGGTGACGCTGCAGGTGAGCGAGGTGTCGTTCGACGAGGCCGGCTCACCGGCCGCGACGCGCACGGAGATCGCCGACTCGACGCCGTAGGCGCGCGCGCTGACCTTGCGGAATTCCTGGTCGGGGTCGTGCTCGTAGATGAACACGTCGCCCGGCTCGGTGAAGCCGCGGTCGGGCAGCGCCCACTCGAAGTCGACGCCGTAGATCGGCTGCTTGTCCTCGGCGACCGCCTGCGCGACGAGGAGCCACTCGCCGGCGAGCTCGTCGGGAGTGGTGGCGTCGCCGTCGATGAGCTCGACGCCGGCGATCATGCTGCTCGGCACGCCGTAGATGTCGACCTCCTCGACGAGGTTGTCGCCGAGCCACAGCTCGGCGCTGTGCCGGCCCTGGCCGGCGACGCTCACCTGCAACCAGTTGCGGTTGTCGACCAGCTCGGAGTGACGGATCGTGGCGTCGATCGCCGCGCTGCTGGACACCTGGATGTCGGTCGAGCCCTGCAGGCGGATGTCTTCGTGCAAGTACTCCACGGCGAAGGTCGCGGTGCCGCCGACGAGGATCCGCGGGTGCGGGGTCTCGCCGCGGAAGTCGGGGTTGTCGAGGGCGTAGATCGGCGCGGCGAACAACTTGGCGCGAGTGGGCCGCTTGACCTCGACGGCGGCGCTGCCACGGATCGCGCCCGAGGTGTCCTTGAGCAGCAGCTCAGTGACGCCCTCGCCGATGGCGTCGACCTCGACGACGAGGATGTGCGGGCTCATCTTGTACGGCTCGGCGCGCAGGTGCAGGACCTTGGGGTCCATGCTCTCGACCTTCCAGCCGACGAAGTCGGTCTCCTGGTCGTTGTCCTCGACGAACACCTCGAACTGGGCGCCGAGCACGTACGGAGTGCTGAGCTCGTCGCCGTACTCGGCCCGCGGCTTGAACTCGTACAGCCGGCTGTTGACCGAATCCGAGAAAGTGAACTCGCTGGTACACGCGGCGAGCAACGAGAGGCCGAGGAGCGTGGACGCGACCCGCATACCTTGAAGCTAGTCGGACACGATGACGCGCTCAAGTGCTACCGGCTGCCAAAGTGTCATGCCGGCCGGCGGGCCAGCATGGGGCGGACCACGACCGGCCAGAGTGGGGCGGATCACGCGCGGGCGGGCGGCGGTTTGCGGTAGGGTCCCCGCGCCTATGGACCACGCCGCCTCGCCGAAGAGCCTCGCAGCCGCTCGCCCGACGATCCCCTGCTCCGACCCGGCCACCGGGGAGTCGCTCGGCGAAGTGCCGGTCATGGATCGCGCCGAGGTCCACGCCCGCCTCGAGCGCGCCCGGGCTGCGCAGGTCGCGTGGGCGAAGACGAGCTTCGCCCAGCGCCGCCGCGTGGTGCGCCGGATCCTCCAGCACCTGCTCGACCACACCGACGAGCTGTGCCGCCTCATCAGCCGCGACAGCGGCAAGACGCTCGAGAACGCCACCGTCGAGATGTGGCCGATCTGCGAGATGCTGCGCTGGAACCTGGCCCACGCCGAGCAGGCGCTGCGGCCGCAGAAGGTCTCGTCCGGCGTGCTCATGCACAAGTCGGCCCGCATCGAATACCACCCGCTGGGGGTGATCGCGGCGATCTGCCCGTGGAACTTCCCGCTGCAGAACGTGCTCGCGCCGGCGATCCCGGCGCTGATGGCCGGCAACGCGGCGATGATCAAGGTGTCCGAATGGACCTCCTGGTCGGCGCCGCGGATCCAGCAGATCTTCGACGAGGCGCTGCGCGCGGAGGGCCACTCGACCGACCTCGTGCAGCTGATCACCGGCTACGCCGAGACCGGCGCGGCGCTGGTCGGCGCGGGCGTCGACAAGGTGATCTTCACCGGCTCGATGGCCAACGGCAAGCGCGTGCTGCAGACCGCGGCCGAGACGCTGACGCCGGTGATCCTCGAGCTCGGCGGCAAGGACCCGATGATCGTGTGCGATGACGCCGACGTGCACCAGGCGGTCCACAACGCGCTGATCGGCACGCTGACATCGGCCGGCCAGCTGTGCATGGCGGCCGAGCGGATCTACGTGTTCGACGCGGTCTACGACGAGTTCGTCGCCGCGATCGCCCGCATCGTCGCCAACCTGCGCCAGGGCCCGCCGCTCGGCGGCGGCACGGTCGACGTCGGGGCGATGACGATGCCGGGGCAGGTCGACATCGTCGAGCGCCTGGTCGCCGACGCGGTCCACCGCGGCGCGCGGATCCTCGCCGGCGGCAAGCGCGGCGCCGGCGGGCAGTACTTCGAGCCGACGGTGCTGGTCGACGTCGACCACGACATGAAGATCATGCGCGATGAGACCTTCGGCCCGGTGATCGCGATCATGCGCGTGCGCTCGGAGGAGGAGGCGATCCGCCTGGCCAACGACTCGGCCTACGGGCTGTCGTCGTCGGTGTTCTCGCGCGACCGCGCCCGCGCCGAGCGGATCGCCCGCCGGATCGTCGCCGGCTCGACGGTGATCAACGACTTCGCCATGCACTACATGGCCCACGAGCTGCCGTTCGGCGGCGTGCGCGGCTCCGGCTTCGGCCGCCTCAACGGCCCCGAGGGCCTGCGCGGGCTGTCCAACGTCAAGGCGGTGATCACCGACCGCCTGCCGATCCACGCCGCGGTCGAGATGTACCCGGTCCGCCCCGGCAACTACGAGCAGGGCAAGGCGATCCTCCACATCCTCTACAGCACGAGCCTGGCCGGCCGCGCGCGCGGGCTCGTCGACATGGGCAAGGCGCTGTGGAAGCGCGCGACGACCGGGAAGTAGCTGTCTCCGGGGACATGCTCGGAAGGGCATGTCGCGGCGGGGCCCTGGTCCTCCTGGCGGCCGGCTGGGCCGCCCTCCGCCTGCAGATGAACGGCGAGTACAAGGGCGCCACGTGGGCCCAGATCGCCGACTTCACCGCGCCGCTGCCGTTCGGCCACCGCCCGCTGATGTCGCTCGTCGCCTGGCCGCTGCGCGCCGCCACCGACTGGCCGCTCGCGCTGGTGTGGGGCGCGCTCGAGGCCGCCGCCGCGATCGGGCTGTGGCTCGCGCTGCGCGCGGCGCTGCGCCCGCTCGTGGGTGCTCGTTGGGACATGTTCTTCGCGACATGTTTCTTCGCGCTGCTGGCGTTCCCGTTCCTGCTCAAGCACAAGTGGGCGGTGTTCTACCCGTGGGACACGCCGGCGATGGCGTTCACGGCCGCCGGCCTGGCGCTGGTCGCGGGCCGCAGGTTCGCGGCCGCGACTGCGCTGTGCTTCGTCGCGGCGACCAACCGCGAGAGCGCGGCGCTGATCCCGGCGGCCGCGCTGGCGCTGCACGTCGGGTCCTCAGGACATGTCCTGCGGGACATCCGCGAGATGATCCGGCCGGCGCTGGCGATGACCGCGGCGTTCGTCGCGGCGCGCCTGGCGGTCGCGCTCGCGCTGCCGGACAACCCGGGGCCGGCGCTGCACTTCGCCATCGGAAAGAACGCGCCGCGCTGGTTGCACAACCTCGAGTGGCTGGCGGAACCGGTGCACTGGTTGTGGCTGCCGATGTACTTCGCGCTGCTGCCGCTGGCGTGGCTGCTGCTCTGGAAGAAGATCTCGGCGGACCACCGGCGCCTCGCCCTGGTCGCCCTGGCCTGGTTCGCCGGCCTCATGCTGGTCGCCAACATCTACGAGCCGCGCGTCTACGGCGAGCTCCTCGTGCTCCTCTACGTCCCGGCCGCGGCGGCGGCGTGCCGCTGGCTGCGCGCTGATACCATGGGCGCGGCATGACCAAGATCGAGCTGACGCCGGCCCAGAAGCTGGAGATCTTCGAGGAGTACCAGCGACGCATGCGCAGCTGCGTGCCGTGGGACTCGGCGATGAAGTGGGCGCCCGAGCTCAACATCGTCGGCGCGTCGTACCGGCCGTTCATCGCCTTCCCCGAGCTGGCGCCGAGCGACGCGCCGGTGTCCGAGCTGAGCCCGGCCGAGCACGCCGACTCGCCGAACAAGCTGTTCCGCTACTGCATCCGACTGCACCGCGCCGGCCGCCGGCTGCTGACGTGGTGGGGCCCGCAGACGGGCTCGGTGATCTTCGACAGCGATGTGCCGATCCCGGCGATCTTCCAGTGCCGCGACGGCGAACCCGGGGTGTGGAACGAGTCGCCGTGGATGTCGCTGACGCCAGCCGAGCTGATGACGCTGCGCGAGGGCACGCGCCTCGCCAAGGGCCGGGTGGTGATCGCGGGGCTGGGGCTCGGGCATCAATTGATCGAGGTGTCGCGCCGGCTGCAGGTCAAGGAAGTGGTGCTGGTCGAGCTCAGCCAGGAGCTGGTCGACTTCTATCTGCCGAAGATCCGCCCGCACGTGAAGAAGCGCCTGACTGTGATCGTGGGCGACGCGTTCGAGGTCCTGCCGACGCTGGCGGCCGACGTAGGCCTGGTCGACATCTTTCCGAACTACGGCGGCAACGAGGCGGCGATGCAGGAGCTCCGCCGGCGGTGCCCGAAGATCAAGAAGCTGTGGGGCTGGGGCACTGCGTCGATGTCGCTGTGACTGCGCGGTGATCCTCAGGGCGGCGGAGGACCCATGTACTCGACGCGGACCATCGCCGCCGCTCGGGCCTCGGGCGCGCCCGGGAAGCTGAGCTGCAGCGCGTACTTGCCCGCATTCAGCAAGCCGTGGCCGATGCGTCCGTCGAGCGAGCCGACTCCACCGGTAGAGAGGCCGGGAGCGCAGCGTCGGAGCGACCCGTGGACTGACCCCGGCTGATCGGCCGTACCGCGCACAGTGAGGTCGTAGTAACCCGGTTCGGCGATCTGGACGACGAACCGGGCGTGCATCTGATGCCCGTCCGGGCGCGTGTCGTCGTAGGTGCCAAAGAAGTAGAGCGACGGGTCCCCGCAGGTCAGCTCGAGGGTCGTGTCGATGAGCCCGTCTCGATCCCAGAGCAGTTCGGAGGCCTCGCCCTCGGCGCACCCGTCCGGTTGTTCGACGGCCTGCACCCCTTCCGTCATCTCCGCGAGAGCGTCGTCCAGAGGGAGGCCGTAGATCGACTCGAACGCGGCGGCGAACTCCTCCGGCCCGGCGTCGCCCGGCACCGTCGCTCGCAGCTCCCGGTACTTCTCGGCGCCGTACCTGGTGAAGATCGAGCCCACGAAGTGCATCGCTCGCTCATAGTCGACTTCGTCGCCGTCGGAGAGCGCCGCCTTGAAGGCTGCGGGGAAGTCCGTCTGCCCCGCCTCGGTCCACCTGTAAGAGCCGAGGTAATCCGCGATGCCCTCGCTCAGGGTCCGCGAACCATCGGCGCCGAGCGCCGGGCTCTCGATGGCGTGCACGAGCTCGTGGCGCTCACGGCGGAGGCTCGACAAGATCAACCCGTCCCCCTCGCTCTCTCGGTAACGGTAGCAAGCGAGGGACGAGTCGCAGGACTTGCTGGCGCCCGGCCTCCAGATGAAGTGGATCCGCCCCTCGGGGACCTCCACCCCGAGCGTCGCCGCCGTCCGCTCGATGAACCGGTCCTCGCGCGCCAGCAGACTCTCGGGGCACTGCAAGCTCACCGTCGCGTCGGTGTCGATGTGGTAGTCGATGTACTTGCTGCTCGCCAGGACGGGCGGCAGCGCGTCGTCATCACCAGCACAGCCCGCGGCACCCATGGCGAGGATCCAACAAACCAACAAACGCATGGTTTTATCCTATGCGAAGCCGACCGGCGACGCGAGCCATCGGGGCGCCGCCGACACGACCCGTCCGGCTCCAGGAGCTGTGACATGACCCTCAGGACATGCTCTTGAGGACGCGCCGCAGCAGGTCGGGCGCGCCGTGGGCGGTGAGGCGGCCGGCGCCGTCGATCTGCAGCTCGACGTGATCGCGGCCGCGCCACAGCGCCGGGTCGGCGTGGCGCGAGGTGAGGTGGACGATCTGCTGGTTGCTCGAGCCGATCCACCGGCGGCCGTCGGCGGGCTCGCGGAGCCGGGCGTCGAAGCGGCCGTCGACGAGGGTGTCGGCGGCCTCGAGCAGCGCGCGCGCCTCGGGCAGGGCCTGCAGCTCGGCGTGGGTGCGACCGGTGAACACGATGGTGCCGAGGCAGAGCGCGCGCGCTGCCCGACACAGGGCGGCGACGGCGGCGGGCTGCTCGCTCGGTTCGCCGCCCAGCACGGTGAGGCCGTCGAGGGCGTGGAGGTCGCGCGCGAGGCGGAGCTCGTCCGCCAGCGTCGCCACTGTGATCGACTCGCCGCCCTCGCGGGCGAAGAACTCGGGGTTGCAACAGCCCGGGCAGCGCAGGCCGCAGCCCTGCACCCACACCGCGAACCGCCGCCCCGGGCCCTCGGCCTCGGTGCACGCGACCCGGGCGGCGACGCGGAGCCGGAGCTCCGCGGAAGGGACGCTCGTGCCTGTCCCTCCGGACATGTCGCTCCGCGCCCCGGATGCGCCTTCGGTCATCTCACTCGTCCTCGAGGAGCGGCTCGGGAGGGCGCTCGTGCCTGTCCCTCCGGACATGTCACTCCGCGCCCCGGATCCACCTTCGGTCATCTCACTCGTCCTCGAGGAGCGGCTCGAGAGGTGCCGCTTCATCGGGCTCGCCCGGGGCGAGCGGCGCCGGGTGCAGGGTGCCGGCGAACAGGGCGTGCAGGTCGATCTCGCGGTGCTCGCCGGAAGGCAGGTCGCGCGGGAGCTCGAGCGGGCCGAACGAGACGCGGCACAGGCCGAGGACCTCGGCGCCGAGGGCGGCGAAGATCCGCCTCACCTCGTGGAACTTGCCGGAGGCGATCGTGATGCTCGCCAGCGCACCTGTCCCTTGGGGCACGTGGAGGCCGGGGTGGACCTCGCCTTCGGCGAGCGGGCGGAGGTCGAGGATCTCGGGGCGGTGGCCGTCGTCGAGCTCGAGGTCGAGCGGCGGCGCGCGCCACGGGCCGGTCAGGGCGGCCTGGTAGGTGCGGCGCACGGCGTAGCGCGGGTGGGTCAGCCGGTGCAGCAGGGCGCCCTCGGTGGTCCACAGCAGGAGGCCGGAGGTGTCGAGGTCGAGGCGACCGACGGCCCGGAGATCGCGCCCGAGCGGCGCCTCGCGGACGAGCTCGTAGGCGGTGCGGTGGCGATCGTCGCGCAGCGCCGTGACCACGCCGACGGGCTTGTGCTGAAGCAGGTGATAGCGGACCCGCAGCGCCAGCGGCTCCTCGTCGAAAATCACCGTCCGCGGCAGGGCGCTGGGCGCGATCTTCAGCCCCGGGTCGCGCAGCGGCTCGCCCTCCGGCGTCCGCACGCGGCCGGCGCGGACGGCCCGGGTCACCTGCCCGCGCGACAGGCCGAGGTTGTGGGAGATGAGGAGGTCGAGCCGCGGCACCCCCGAAGCCTACCTCGCCGCGCTCGCCACACCGACGAAAAGCGCGATAGTCTCGCGGCGCGTGGGTCGCCCCGAGCCGCTCCCCGACGAACGCAGCGTGGTCGAGAAGGCCGCCGCCGGGGACCGCCGCGCCTTCGAGCGGATCTACCGCGCCTACGCGCCGACCCTGTTCTCGTACGTGCTGGTGCCGATGCTCGGCGACCGCGACGACGCCAACGACTGCTTGCGCGAGACCTTCCTCTCGGCGTACCGCCACTTGCCCAACTTCGTGTGGCAGGAGTCGGGGGTCTACCCGTGGCTGAAGACGATGGCGAAGAACAAGGCGCGCGACCTGCTGCGGGCCTCGGGTCGGCGGCAGCGGCTGCGCGGCGCGTTCGAGGAGCACCTCGGCAACGCCGGGGCCGCCGAGCCGAAGAACCCGGCCGAGGAGGAGCTGCAGCGCGACGCCCTGCGGGTCCGCATCGAGGCCGTGCTGGCGGAGCTGAACCCGCGCTACGCCCTGGTGCTGCGCCTGCGCCTGCTCGAGGATCGCCCGCGCGAGGAGTGCGCCGCGACTCTGGATGTGAAGATCGGCACGCTCGACGTGCTCCTCTTCCGCGCGTGCAAAGCCTTCCGCGCCGCGTGCGAAAAACGCGGCCTGCCCGTCACCGCCGAGTTATGACTGTCATGGCCTCGCGTAAGCTTTGTCCGGCAGCCCTCGTTCAGCCACAGACCGCGCCTTCAGGAGGCACGCATGACCGGGTCTGATCCGTCCGCCACTTCCCCCAAGCCCGATATCGACCGCGCCGCCGCGCGCGGCGTCCTCGACCCGGCGTGGGAGGACGAGCTGCGGCGCGGCCAGGAGGCCGAGGGTGAGGCCGGCTCGATCGAGGACGAGCTGGCGATCGTCCACCTGCTGCGCCACGCCAGGGCGCCCGAGGCGCTCACGGCCGGCGAGCTCGACAAGTTGTGGTCGGGCGAACTCGCCCCGGCGCTCACGCCGACGCCGTGGTGGCGTCGCCGCTGGCTGTGGGGCGCAGTGCCCGCGGTCGCCACCGCCGCGGTCGTGCTGGTGGTGATCCGCGGGCCCGAATCCATGCCCGCGCCGGCGTCGAAGGTGGCGACCGCCGAGTCCGCGACCGCCACCGCGGCCCCCGGGCCGAGCACCTCGCAGCTGCTCGCGCAACAGTTCGCCCAGCTCGAGCACGACGCGCGCCGCGACCTCGACGCCCGCGTCGACGACGACCGCGGCGTCCTTCGACATGACCTTTTGGCCATGTCACTCGGAGACAAGCCATGACGCGCCCCACGTGGATCGCCACGCTCCTCGGCGCCGTCGTCGGCGCAGGCGTGATGCTGGCCGGCCTGGCCCAGGCCGGGCGGCTGGCGCCGGCGCCGCGGCCCGAGGTCCTCGTCACCCTCGCCCAGACCGTCGACGCCGAGCACCGGCGGGTCGACCTGCTGCTCAAGCAGCGCGACTTCGCCGGCGCGATCGCGGCGCTCGAGCAGATGCGCACGATCGCCTGGCCCGAGGCCGCGGTCGCCGGTGACGCCGCGGCGGTGCTGCGCCACGACGTCTACGGCCGCCTGCTCCGGCTCCGCCTCGACCACCCCGACGTCGACCCGAAGGTCCCCGACGCGCTGGCCGAGCTGGTCGGCGAGGGCCTCGGCGCCGACTACAAGTCGATCGCCACCAACGCGTTCACCGCCCGCCTGGTCGGCCTGCGCGGCGAGATCGCCGAGAAGCAGGGCCGCGACGGCGACGCCCTGCTCGCCTACGAGGAGGCCCTCGACATGAACCGCGCGCTGCTCCAGCAGGCGCTCGCCGGAGCCGCGCCATGATGACCAGGCCTGTCCGTTCAGACCTGTTCCTTCAGACCTTGCGTTTCAGCCCTGTCGCAATGAACATGTCCCTGCGAACACTCTCGCTCGCGCTCGCCGGGCTGGCCCTGACCGCGTGCGCCAAGAAGGCGGCCGAGCTGACGCCCCCGGAGACCGCGGCCGACGTGGCGGCCGCGCCGGAGGACATCGACGCGCTCGAGGCCCAGCTGGCCGCGCGCGAGGACCAGCTGCGCGCGCTCGGGGCGGGCCCGCCCCCGATGGCGGGCGGCGGCGAGTCGGCGCTGGCCAAGCGCGAGGAGCTCGACGCCGACGCGCAGTCGGCCGGCGACGTGACGACGAAGAAGAAGTCGGCGGAGCAGCAGGTCGCTGCCGAGGCGCCGCAGCCCTCGGCGGCCCCGGCCCCGGCGACCGAGCGCGCCGGCCCGTCGCCCGTGGCAGGCCGCTGCGAGTCGGTCTGCGACATCACGACGTCGATCTGCCAGCTGCGCGACCACATCTGCGACCTCGCGCCGCGTCACGCCGACGAGCCGCGCTACCAGCAGGCGTGCGAGCGCGCGAGCACCGACTGCGAGTTCGCCACGGAGGCTTGCCATGCGTGCGCGTGAGCTCGCAGGCGCCTCACTGATGGCGCTGGTCGCCGCCTGTGCGTCGCAGGACGCCGAGCGCGTCGCGACCCCGGCCCCGCTCGACGCCCCTGCCCCGCTGCCCGCGGAGCTGCAGGAGGAGGCCGAGCGTGACAACACCAACGACGAGCTCGGCTTCGCGGAGTACGAGCGCCTGCTCGCCGACAAGGAGACGCGCCTGCAGGCGGCCGGGGTGTTGCTGACGGCGCGCGAGCCGGCGCTCGGGGCCGAGATGAAGGGCGACGCCCGGTTCGCCCAGCCGCCGCCTCCGCCCGCGCCCGGGCCGCGCGGCGGGACGGTGACCGAAGAAGAGCGCGCGGGCGGGGGGGCAGCGGCGAAGGCCAAGCGCCCGCGCAAGGACAGCGGACGGGCTGCGGACGCGGCGAGGGCCGGCGAGGCCCCGGCGCCCGCCCCGATGGCGCCGAAGGCCGCGACGACCTCGAGCACCCCGGCCACGCGCGACAAGAACGTCCAGTACGAGGCCAAGCCGGCCCGGGGCGACGCCGAGGGCTTCGTCGCCGCCAACGACGAGGCGCCGACGAACCGCTGCCAGAACATCTGCGACCTGTCCGCTGCGACATGCGAGCTCGAGGGCAAGATCTGCGACCTCGCCGCCCGACACTCCGAAGATCCGCGCTACGGCGACCTGTGCCGGCGCGCCGACGACGACTGCCGCCAGGCTGCCGAGGCCTGCCAGCGCTGCTCGCCGTGAATCACGAGCTATAACGATCGCAATTGTTGTGACATGTCCCGAGGGACATATCACAACAGCGCGGCGTCACCCGCTGACGTGCAAGATCTGCTCGACCGTGCGGCGCAGCGACTGCAGTGTCGGCGCCTCGGCCTGCGAGACGCGGAACAGCAGCACCTCGGCCTGCTCGGGCTGGACCGGGAACAGCCGGGTGAAGCGCGGGCGGGCCTCCGCGAGCGCGGCGACGGCCGCCTCGCTGAGGCCCTCGCCGCCGTGGCGGGCGCGCAGGAACATGTACGCGAGCGTCGTCATCGGGTAGATGGCCAGCCCGAGGCCATGCGCCACCAGCCACATGCGCTGCAGCGCCTGGCCGCCGCGGAAGAAGTCGTCGGCGCTGACGCGCGGCATCGTCAACAGGCCGACCGCCGACGCCGAGGCGATCGCCTTGGCGGCCGACTTGCGCAGGCCTCGTCCGCCGCCGAGGGTCCGCAGCAGCACCAGCGCGTCGCGTCGGCGGCACATCGACAGGCCGGCGCGGTCGGCCGCGCTGAGCTCGAGTGAATCGATGTAGATGCCGTCGCGGGTGACCTCGGCCTCTTCGGGGGTCCAGCGGACCTCGCGGAACATCTCGCGGTTGAGTCGGTCGTCGATGATGCGCTGCTGGTCGCCGATGCCGACGAGCTCGGCGATCTCGGCCAGCTCGGCCTCGCCGCTGACGAACAGCAGCTGCGCCCCGGCGACCGAGCCCGCGGCCGTGCGCAGCGCGTCCTGGTGGGCCGGGTCGAACGGCACGCGGGCGGAGGTCTTGCGGTTGGTGTGGCGCACGCCGAGCGCTGCGGCGAGCTCGTCGTGCCAGTGCGACACGGCGCCGGGGCCGGCGGCCGGGAGGCGCTCGAACACCGCCGCGAGGTCCGGCTCGTCGGCGCTGGGGAACGCGAGCTGCGACAGCTCGAGCCCGCGGGCGTGCGCGGCCAGCCGCAGGCTCTCGGCGGCGGCGCCGAGGGCCGCGACGCCGCCGAGGGCGCGGAAGTCGGCGAGGCTCTCGGAGCGGGCGCGCTCGTGGAACAGGAACAGCCGACCGCCGCGCAGCAGCCAGCGCCACGGCTGGGTGTTGCCGCCGGAGGGAGCCCGCGCCGCGACCTCGACGAGCTCGCGCGCCAGCTCGGGCGCCCACGCGAGCGCGGCCGGACGACCGTGCGACCAGCGATCGGCGGCGCGCTCCATGCCCTCGGCGGTCCACTCGGGCACGTGGACGTCGAGCGGCATGTCGGCGCCGCTCGGCGGATCGTTGGGGACGATGTTCTCGATGTCGGCGATGAAGCGCCCCGAGTAGTTCATCTGCCCGAGGTTCATGCGCCGGACGATGTCGGCGGCCGCACCGCCGCCGTAGACGACGCACGAGCCGAGCTGCGGCCAGGTCTTGATGGTCGACTCGATCTCGATCATCGACGTGACCATGCGGCTCGACATGGTGCCCTCGCCGATGATCTTGAGCACGTAGGGGATCTTCTCCTCGGTCGAGAGGTTGGCGATCCGCTCGGGCTCGATGTTGCCGACGAGGCCGTGGAAGATCGGCCGGGTCGGCTCGAGGTCGAAGCGCTCGACGTCGATGAGCGAGCGGTCGCTGGTCTCCATCAGCACCGGGATCTTGTGCAGCCTGGCGGTGACCCGCAGCTTGAGCTTGATGTCGATGCTGTCGCACTCGTCGATCAGCACGTCGAGCTTGCCGCCGCGGAGGAGGAACGCGCTGAGGTTGTCGTCGTGGACGCCGACGGGGTAGAGCACGACCTTGAGGAAGGGGTCGATCTCGGCGATGTCGCGGGCGGTGATCAGGACCTTGGAGACGCCGAGGTTGTGGACGGAGCTGCGGATCCGGTTGAGGTTGGACAGGTCGAGGCGGTCGAAGTCGGCGAGGCGGATCTCGCCGACGCTGCGCTCGAGCGCCATCGTCGTCGCCACTGTCTGACCCACCGACAGGCCGACCACGCCGACCCGCTTCCTTGCCAGTCGCGCCTGCTCCTCGGGCGTCAGCTTGTACTTGTTGCGATTGGTCCGCAGCTCGATGAACTCGGCCTCGTCGAGCAAGTGCACCAGCCGGACCGCCCACGGGTAGTAGACCCATACGCCGTACTCGTCCGGCGCCGTCTCGCCGAGGTACAGACGCACCCGCTCTCGCGCCGCCAGATCGCTGATGCGCTCGCTCGGGTTGCGAGTGCGGATCAGATCGATGAGCTGCTCCTCGAGGGCGTCGTAGACCTGCATGCCCGGCATCTCGTCGAGCAGCTTCGACAGTGAACGCCGGTCCTCGCTCACGCTCAGGCGAAAGAGCTGAGGTCGCCACGCCTCGCACTCGTATCGCGCCTCCAGCAGCCTCTTGCCCAGTCGGTCCCCTGTGTCCACGTGCTCTCCCGCCGCTGCTGTCGCGCCCGTGCGGCCCGTTCTCCCCGCCATGATAGGCTGGGCTCGTCGCGTCGATCCACCGCAGCCCGTGCGCTCGATCGCGCTCTTGAGGGCGCTGCGAGCGCGTACCTGGAGCCGCAGCCCGCTTGCGGGCGGTAACGCTCCGCAGCGCCGATCCGCAGGGTCCTCATGACATGCCCTTTCCGGCATGTCGTAAAGTACATGTTCTAAAAAACAGTCTCGAGGTCGCTTCGGGCGCGAAGTGCGCAAATCCCGCAGCGTTTCCAGAGGCGCGAAACCGCGCACCATCGGCAGCGCCGGCCCGGCCTGCTTGGTCTATACTCTCGCTGGCTCCGCGGGGTCCGCACCGCCCCGCGTCGCCCAGAGAAGCGCGCCCATGTCCCCCCCTTCGATGGCCTACTCGCTCTACCATACGGTGCTGGTGGCCGTGCACACCAAGGACAACCCGACCGACGAGGAGTGGAGCGGGTACGTCGACTTCGGGCGCAAGCAGATGGGCAAATACACCAGCTCGCTGGTCATTTCGGAGGGCGGGGGCCCGAACGCGACCCAGCGCGGGGCCATGAACGACCTGCTCGAGGCTAACAACTTCAAGGGCAAGGTCTCGGTCGTCACGCTGAACCGCCTCGTCCGCGGCATCGTCACCGCGCTCAGCTGGTTCAATCCCAACGTCAAGGCGTTCACGACCGTGCAGATCCCCGCGGCCATCGAGTACCTCGAGATCCCGAGGGACCACCACGACCGCCTGATGGCGGAGATCAAGCGGCTGCGCGACAAGGTCGGCATCTCGAGCGCGATGACCTAGCAGCCCGACGGCGCAGCGGCTGGCCGCCTCGCGGGCACGGCGAGCGCGAGCGGTCCTGCGAACCACATCGCCACGCGAATCACAGCGAAGCGCCGGGTCGCGACGGACTCGCGCCCGAGTTCGACGATCGCGAATCACTGCGCACGAGCGAGCCGGCGCGTCACGAGGTCGTCACGCCGGGTGCTCGGCCTGCACGCCGCCGAGGTGCTCGTTCGCCGAAGACGACGAGACGGGGACGTGCTCGCTGGGCTGGACGGGCACGTGCTCTTCGGTCTCGGGCGACCAGAAGATCGGGCAGTGCATGCGCAGCGCCTGGCGGAGGCCGAGGATCCGCCACTTGTGCTCGGGCTCGGCGGTGGCGAGGCGGACGGGGTCGAGGAGGATGACCTTCGAGAAGTAGCGGGCGTCGGGGTACGAATGCACGCCGAGGCGCGGCTCCGCGGTGAATCCGATCGGGGCCCAGTGGTTCACCACATAGTGGTGCGAAAGCGCGATCAGCAGGTTGGTCTCGCACAGCGGCGCGGCGGCCACGGCCGTGCGTACCAGCGCATTGCTCAGTTTGGTGCCGCGATACCGCGAATAGGCCCACAGGCCACACACCTCGGCGACACCGTGCTGTCGCCGGCTCTCCAACAATCGTGCGAGCTGTGACAGTTGCGAGAGCGTGTGCTCGACCGGCAACTTGGTGCCGGGAAAGCTGAGGTGCAGTCGCAACCCCCCGACCATCGCCCCCGTCTCGTCGCGGGCCACGAAATACACCACGCGACCGCTCAACAGGTCTTCCTGGGCGACCTCGCTGACCGCCGCTTCCGCCGAGAACTCCTCGTAGCAAGCCCGCTGGGCCTGCGAGAACTCGTCTACCACGGACGGCTCAAGATGCGGGTTCACCAGGGAGAGCGACAGCATGTGTGGAACCACCGTCCATGTGTGGAAAGGGCGCGGCAACCCTCACAAGCACGCAAAACCCTGTTTGCCTCCCGCCACCGCATGTTCGGTCGAGAGTACGGGAATCACCTGGCAGTGTCAAGACGCGCTGCTTTCTTGCACATGCAGCAAATGTGTGCTGCGATACACAAATTGCAAAGAGTTTGCGGTCTTTTGGCCCCTTCTTCGAGAAGGACACCGTGTTCACGTCGCGGTTGGTCGGAGCGCATCACGGCGATTTCTTCTCGGGAAGCGGCGCAGAGAACACGGCATCGACCGGTCTGCGTAAGGTCCGCAACGGCGCGGGGTCTGCGTAGGAGAGGCGAAACAGCAGGATCTCGACATCGGCGAGCGCGACGGTGAAAGCGCGAGTGAAGCGCTCGCGCATCTCGAGGAAGCGCTGAATCTCGCGTTTGTCGAAGCCGCCGCCGTGGAAGCGCTCGACGCGGGCGAACATATCAATCAGCGTGTTGAGCGGATGGACGGCGACGCCGAGCGCGCTGGCGGTGAGCCACAGCTGCTGCATCGCCTGGCCCCCGCGGACCAGCGCCGTCGGCGATTGGCCGGGAATCGTGAGCAGGCCGACCGCTGCGGATGAGGCTAGGGCCTGAACCGAGGACATCATCAGCAAGCGCCCACCATTCGTGTCTCGTAGCACCTTGGCGACATCGGTGGAGCGGAGTAGTTGAAACGCCGCGAAGTCCATCGGTGTCACTGCCAGTGCCTCGACGCGAATGCCGTCCTGGGTGTCGTGGGCCTCGGCCTCCGACCAGCGGATCTGCCGCATCGTGGGGCCGTGCAGCGTCGGGGTGAGCAGCCGCAGTCTCTCGGCCTCACCGATCAGTTGGCCGAGCTCGCCGAGCAGCGCGCGGTCTGTACAAAGTTGCAGCTTCGCCCCGCTGTCACGGGCGGCCGCCGTCAACGCTTGCACATGCACCGGCGACAGGTGCGCACGGGTCCCCAGGCCACGGTTGGTGTTTCGCCGGGGGATTTCCTCGAATAGGGGGTCGTCGGCCGGTCCGCCGGCGCGCAATCCCAATCGCACCTCCGCGACCAGGGACGGGTCCTGCTTGCCCGGGAACAGCTGAATGTTGGCCTCGCGACCTTTGACCCCGGCGGCGATCTGCAAATTGGCCAGCGCCCCGCCGATGGCCACCAGCGCCCAATGGCGGCCGATCTCTTCGCGCCCGCCGCCGCGCTCGGCGTCGTGGAACACGCGCAGCACGCCGTCGCCGTACTCGAATCGCCACGGCTGGTCGTTGCCGTGCGACGGCGCCATGATCGCGTACTGCACCAATTCACGCACCTCCGCGATGTCGCGGAGCCGGCGCGGGTGGGACGCGTCGGGCAGCGGCGGCGAGGTGACCTCGGCCAGCTGCGAACTGACATCGATGTAGACGCGGCCCGAGGCGAGCGGCATGCCGAGGGCGAGGCGGCGGACCGCGGTCGTCGTGGTCGCGCCGCCGAGCGTCACGTCGGAGCCGAGCTGCGAGAAGCCCTTGAGCGTGAGGTTGAGCTCGAGCAGCGACGCGGCCAGCCGCGGCGAGATGGTGTGGAGGCCGGCGATCTGCAGAATGAGACCGAGGCGCGCCGGCGGCGGCAGCGTGTTGACCTGGTCGGAGGTCACGCTGCCGACGAGGCCGTGGAGGATCGGCCGGTCGGGCTCGAGGTCGAAGCGCTCGATGTCGAGCATGCCGCGGTCGCTGGTCTCCATCAGCACCGGCAGCCGGCGGGCCCGCGCCTCTTCGCGGAGCTTGAGCTTGATCTGGATGCTGTCGCACTCGTCGATGACGATGTCGGCGCGGTCGCCCGGGCCGGTGCCGTCGATGAACTCGCCGATGTTGTCGGGGGTCACGCCGTCGGTGAACAGCACCAGGTTGGCGTACGGGTTCTGCTCGTAGATCTGGCGCGCCGCGATGATCGCCTTGTTGAGCCCGAGGTGGTGCACCGCGCAGCGGATGCGGTTCATGTTCGACAGGTCGAGAGTGTCGAAGTCGGCGAGGCGGAGCTCGCCGAACACGCCCTCGAGCGCGAGGGTGACCGCGACCGCGTTGCCGACGCTGAGGCCGGCCAGGGCGATCTTGATCTTGCGCAGCCGAGCCTGCTCCTCGGAGGTGATCTTGTTGCGGTTGCGATCGCTGCGCAGCTCGATGAACGGGTCGGGCGGCAGCAGGTGGACCATGCGGCGCGACCACGGGTAGAAGGCCCAGCGCCCGTAGTCCTGCGGCGTCTGCCCGGCGAGGAGGCGCACGATCTCTTGCGCGACCTCGTCGTCGGTGTAGTTCTTGCTCGGCGTCCGCGAGCGCACGAGGTCCTTGAGCTGGGCCTCGAGCATGTCGTGGATGTACACGACCTCGCCGTCGTTCATCAGCTCGTCCATCGCCTCGGCCTCGGCGGGCACGGAGCGATCGAAGATCAACGGGAACCACGACTCGCGCTCGGCGGACGCGAGCACTTCACGCCACGGAGCCAGAGTCTTCGGCAAACGGCGCGCTGGCATCGACGGCTCCTCAGGCAACGCGGCGCGTGTGCTCGGCTCGCAACGCTTCGACGATAGCGCAAGGCGCGCGAAGTCGACAAGGGCGGCGCATTGCCTTCACTTCCCGACGTGTCGTAGCGATTTCACGGTTCATGCGGCGGCGCTCCGGACGGCTGCCAGCAGCGTCGCCGCGCGCTCGCCGATCGCTGTGAGATCTCCGGCCTGCACGAGCGCCGGGGAGAACAGCGGCGTCGTGAAGCCTACGCCGACCGCGCCGGCCTGCAACACCGCGGCGGCGTTCGCGGCGTCGACCCCGTTGGTCGGCACGATGTTCAGGAACGGCATCGGCCCGAGCACCGAGCGAACGAACGCCGCGATGTCGCCGGGCGACGGGAACAGCTTCTGCGCCGCTGCGCCGGCCGCGTGCGCGCGCCACAGCTCGGTCGGGCTGAAGCAGCCGGGCACCGCCGCGGCTCCGAGCGCGCGCGCACGGGCGACCACGCGTTCGTCGATCACCGGCGAGACCAGGAAGCGCGCCCCGGCGCGGACCGCCTCGTCGGCGCTCTCCGGGTCCATCACAGTGCCGGCGCCGACGGTCAGGCGCGCGTCGCGGGCGAACTCCTCGATGAGGCTCGCAGCCCCGGGCGTCGTCATCGTGAATTCGAGGACGCGGAACCCGGCCTCGACCGCGGCCCACATCGCCGCCGCCGCGTGGTCGCGGCTGGTCGCGCGCATGATGGCGACCGCGCGGTGCTGGGCGAGCGCCGCGGTGAAGGCTGTCTCCGAGGACATGCTGGTGCCATCGTAGGCCAACGGCCGCTCGCGCCGCAAGTTCGCCGCCGGACCGAAGCCGGGGTCAGCCCGAGGTGAAGCGCACCCGCTCGGCCGCGGAGGCGACCGCGCCGCCCCGGTCAGCGGCGGTCACGCAGGGTGTGGCGCGGTGCGCCTCGCGACTGCGGAGGCCCTCGCTTCGGCCCCGCGGCGGCAGCCACGGGTCTCCGGCGACCGGACGCGCCGCCGCGGCCCGCAAGCCCGGCGCTTGCCGAACCGCGGGCGACGCCGCAAAAGCAGCGGCGCAGTGATCCCGCTGTACGACACGATCCCCAGTCGCCACCCCGCGGTCGCCAATTGGTTGCTGATCGCCGCACATGTCCTTGTGTTCATGTTGGAGCTGGGCCTGTCGGAGCCGGCGCTGCTGCGCGTGCTGTTCGTGTTCGGCATGGTCCCGGCCGAGCTCACCGCTGGCCCTCCGGCGCCCTACTGGTCGCCCCTCACCGCCGTGTTCTTGCACGGCGGCTGGCTGCACCTCATCGCCAACATGTGGATCCTGTGGATCTTCGGCGACAACGTCGAGGACCGCATGGGCCCGGCGCGGTTCGTCGCCTTCTACCTCGCGTGCGGCGTGTGTGCCTCGCTCGCCGAGCTCGTCGCCCACCCGACCTCGACCGTCCCGGTCATCGGCGCCTCGGGGGCGATCGCCGGGGTCATGGGCGCCTACCTGGCGATGTACCACCACGCGCGGATCGTCCTGCTCGTCCCGCTGTTGTTCTGGCCGCTGTTCGTCCAGGTGTCGGCGCTGTTCTTTCTCTTCTACTGGTTCCTCGTCCAGGTGATGAGCAGCAGCCTCGAGCCGACGCTGGGCGGCGTGGCCTACTGGGCCCACATCGGGGGCTTCGCCGCCGGCTTCTTCCTCCACCGCCTGTTCATCCCGCCCGGCGGGCGCGCCCCGTGCGACGACGAGGGCCCGCTCGCCCGCGCCTGGGAGCGCCCGCAACGCGGAGGTCGCCGTGTCCGTCTCTGAGATCTTCTGGCTGTTCTTCATCCTCGTCACCCTGCAGCCGGCGCTCAAGCAGCGCCTGCTCGACGCCTCTCGCGCGCGCATGATCGGCACCATCGAGCGGCAGCGCGGCTCGCGGGTGATCTTGCTGGTCCACCGGCAGGAGACCATGAGCCTGCTCGGCTTCCCGCTCATGCGCTTCATCGACATCCAGGACAGCGAGGCCGTGCTGCGCGCGCTCGACCTCACCGATCCGAGCATGCCGATCGACCTCGTGCTGCACACGCCCGGCGGCCTGGCGCTCGCGGCCTCCCAGATCGCGCGGGCCATCCACCGCCGGCCCGGCAAGGTGACCGTGTTCGTGCCCCACTACGCGATGTCCGGCGGCACGCTGATCGCCCTCGCCGCCGACGCCATCGTCATGAGCCCGCACGCGGTCCTCGGCCCGGTCGACCCCCAGATCGGGGCCAACTCCGCCGCGTCGATCCTCACCGTCGTGCGCGACAAGCCGATCAAGGATGTCGACGACCAGACGCTGATCTGGGCCGACCAGGCCCGCAAGGCGCTCGAGCAGATCCGCGAGCTCGTCCGCGAGCTCACCGCCGCCGACCGCGACACCGAGACCGGCCGCCGCCTGGTCGAGCTGCTGTCCGAGGGCCACTTCACCCACGACTACCCGATCACCGCCGGCGCCGCCCGCGACCTCGGCCTACCTGTCTCCGAGGACATGCCCCCGGAGTTCATGCGCCTCATGGGCCTCTACCCCCAGCCGACCCGCCAGCGCCCCGCCGTCGAGTACATCCCCTCGCCCTACCGCAAGGTCGACGAGCGCTGACTGCATCATTTTTAAAGCAGCCATGTCCCTTGGGACATGTTGACGCGAGGCGCCTCACGGGCCCGGGCGCGTCATGTCCTTGGGACATCTTGACTCGGTGCTCCCCACCCTCGGGCCCGAGTCTGATCCATCACATGTCCCTGCGGACATGTCGACCGTGCTCCGGCTCAGCGCGGTCGCGCGAGGTCGATCTGGACGCCCTCGCCCGCTCGCTCGCGCCAGACCAGGACCTCTCGGCCGCGCGCATCCACTGCGGCATCGACCTGTCCCTCGGGACACTTGATTCGCCGCACCTCGGGACAACTTGTCAGCCGCGAGCCGCCGCGGTTGGCGACGCGTCGCCGTCCGCCCGCGATCGCCTGGTCTTTTCACCGCGCCGCTCCCGGTCCGGCGCTTGCACAAGGCGGCGCGCCCATGCGATCGTGGACCTTCCTGTTCGTCGCGCCGAGCGCTTCGTGGTGGCTGTTTCAGTCCTTCAGGCTGACGCGCGCGATCGCCAGGCTCCCGCGGGTCGCCGACATGCCGCGCGAGACCAGGCCCGCGTGGCATCGGCTGTCCCTCGTCGTCCCTGCGCGCAACGAGTCGGAGCACCTCGCCAGGGCCGTGCAGAGCCGGCTCGCCGAGGGCTATCCCGAGCTCGAGGTCGTGATCGTCGACGACCGCAGCGACGACGACACTGGCGCGATCGCCGATCGGCTCGCGGCCGGGGACAGCAGGATCACCGTCGAGCACGTCGACGCCCTGCCGGAGGGCTGGCTCGGCAAGGTCCACGCGATGCAGCGCGGCCTCGATCGCGCCACCGGCGAGTGGATCCTGTTCAGCGACGCCGACATCCACCTCGCGCCCGGCACCCTCGAGCGGGTGGTCGCGTGGGCCGAGCGCGAGGGCGTCGACCACGTCGCCGCGCTGCCGTCGATGACCGCCACACGCACGCTCGAGCCGACCCTGGCCGGCTTCTTCCGCATGTTGACCACGCTCCTGCCGCTGACCGCAGTCGCCGATCCGGCAAGCAAGACCGCGGCTGGTTCGGGCGCCTTCAACCTCGTGCGCCGCAGCGCGCTCGACCGCAGCCCCGGGCTCGAGTGGCTGAAGATGGAGATCGCCGACGACTTCGCGCTCGGCGTCATGCTCAAGCGATCGGGCGCGCGACAGGCGATGATCGTCGGCGGCGAGTTCGTCCGCCTCGAGTTCTACCCGTCATTCGCCGTCCTCCAGCGCTCGCTCGAGCGGACCGGCGCCAACGAGCCGGTCCTGATCGTCATCGCCGCGATCGCCGTGCTGGCCGCGCTCGAGCTCGGGTGGCTCGTCGGCTTCGCGCACCCGGGGCCCGCGAGCTGGCTGGCGCTCGCCACCTTCGTCGTCGCCGCGAGCACCCAGGTCGCGGTGGGCCGCTGGCTCTCCATGCCGCGCTGGCCCGCGGTGCTGCCCGGGGCGTCGATCATCCCGCTCGGCTGGGTGCTGATCCGCTCGGCCGTGCTCGCGTGGCGCCGCGGAGGCGTCGTCTGGCGCGGCACCTTCTATCCGACGGCGGTGGTACGGGCGGGGATCCGCCTCGGTCGGCATCAGCCGAAGATGGGCAAGATCCGCTCCTCGTAGAGCGAGTCGAGCATCGACTGCATCGTCTGCTCGACCTTGTCGTAGACGACGGGCGCGCGCTCGGCTGCCTCGACTTCGCAGCAGGTGCGGTCGTGCAGCTGGAGCGGTTCGCCGACCTGGAAGGTGATCTTCGACGGCAGCGGCAGATAGGGCAGCGCGCAGGTCGGCCCGAACAGGAGGCCCCAGGGCGCGGCGAGGATGATCGGCAGGGAGCTGATCCGGGCCCACTTCTGGGTCTGCATCAGCCGCGCCAGCCGGTGCCCGCGGGTCAGCACGATCATCGTCTCGTGGCTGCCGGCGCTGACCACCGGGACGATCGGCACACCTGCCCGGAGAGCCAGGCGCGCGAAGCCCTGGCGCTGGGCCAGGACGATCCGCCGGCGGTCGCGGAACGGACGCATCGACTCGACGTCGCCGCCGGGGAACACCAGGACCTTGTGCCCCGCCTCGAGCAGCGAGCGGGCCTGGCCCTTGCGGGCGCGGATGATGCCGACCGACTCGAGCAGACGTGCCACCCGCTTGATGCGGAACAGGATGTCGTGGGCGAGGACGAAGATCGGCTTGTCGTAGCCGCGCTGGCGGTAGTACTCGACCAGGAACAGGCCGTCGACCGGGTTGAGGCCGCCGTTGTGGTTGGCGACGATCAGCGCCGGACCGTCCGGCACGTTCTCCACCCCGCGGACCTCGCAGCGGTGGTAGCGAGACAACAAGTCGAAGCCGGCCACCGCCGAACGCAGTGCCGAGCGGCACACCCCCCCTCCGAGAGCGCCGGAGGGAGCGGCTGACGTCACGTCAGGGGCGGCACGCAACGGTCGGGGGGGCGTTCCCTCAGCCTGCGGCGCGAAGCCCTCGAGGGGGTATGGTCGTGCTAGGCGGATGCTCGAAAAGTGTCATGACCCGGGGCACACGTCGAGCAGTGCTGTGAAGCATCCTGCGCAGGCAAGCGCCGCGCGAAATCGAGCACGCGCCGGGTCAGCGCAGCGGGTTGCTCCATGAAGCCGATGTGACCGAAATCGGTGAATTCCTCGATCTCGGCGTGCGCAGGCAGATTTTGCGCGAAGAAGCGATAATGCGCGCGCGGCAAGATCCGCTCCTCGCGCCCCCACACGAAGAGCACGGGCATGTGGAGGCTCCCGAGCTCGGCCGGCGTGAGGAGCACGGAGGGAGAGATCTCTCCGAGCAGCTGGCGCAGCTGCGGGTGGTTGAAGCGCTTGCGGAGGTTGTGCGCGATCGGGTGACGCATGAGGGGCGGCACCTTGGCGAACACGTCGTCGACGAATTCGAGCGCCTGGCCGTAGGTGTCGATGCGGAACCGGTCGAGGAAGGCCGCGTGCTGGGCCGGCGGCAGCGGGGCCCCGCCGGGCGAGACCAGCGCCAGGCCGCGGACCATGTGCGGGCGCGCCAGGGCGTAGCGGATCGCCACCAGGCCGCCCATCGAGTTGCCGAGGATGAGCGCCGGCTGGTCGAGCACCCGGTCCAGGGTCTCGACCAGGGCGTCGAGCAGCACCGTGGGCTGGTCACCCGGCCGCAGCAGCGACGAGAAGCCGTGGCCCGGCATGTCGGGGGCGATGACCCGGCGGACGTGCGGCTGGAAGCGCTTCAGCAGCCCGCCGTAACAGGTGGCGTGGGCGGCGAGCCCGTGCAGCACCACGATCGGCGGCAGACCGCCGCCGCCGACGCCGTCCAGCACATGGATGTCGCCGACGCGGGTGGCCACGTGGCGGCTCTTCAGGCCGGAGGCGTTGAGGACACGACGCGCGAGTCTCTCGGGCAGGGTCAGCATGTGATTAGGAGACTTCAGAGCCCCAGGAAATGTCCACAAAGCGGCAGGCTCAGACCGTGCTGGGGATCACAGCCCGGCTGCGAACCCCCCTGCGCAGGCGCGCACGCGGCCGCGCTCCGCCCGACCCCCCGTGACCGCGGGCATGGCCTGTCCTTACAGACAGATTACGACCGGTTCACCGGCGCGCCCGCGACCCGCGCGCGGCAGCCGCCCTCACCGCGGGGGCCGCGCTGCCGGCCGACGGCGCGGCCCCTGGCACCCACATGACTCTTCGGACATGTCCTCGGGGGCTGCTTGACGCCCTCGTCCGCGCGCGCGTAAAACCCGGCGCTCGCGCCCATGAAGCTCGTCGACGTGACCGAGTTCTACTCCCAGCGCGGCGGCGGGGTGCGCACGCACCTGACGGAGAAGGCCGCCGCTGCGGCGCGTCGGGGTCACGAGCACCTGGTCTTCGCGCCAGGTCCGCGCCACGCCTCGGACCCGGGCGTGCGCTACATCCCCGGGCCCTCGCTGCCGTACGACCCGACCTATCACCTGCTGTGGCGCGTCGGCGCGGCGCGTCGGCAGCTGCGGGCCGAGCGGCCCGACGTGCTCGAGATCCACTCGCCCTACATCGCCGCGATCGCGGCGCTCGGCCTGAAGCCGGGCGAGTTCGGGGTGCGCACCTTCGTCTGGCACGCCGACTTCATCGACACCTACCTGCGCGGCGGCCTCGAGCGGCGCCTCGCCGTCCTGTTCCGCGGCCGCGCCCCGCGGGCCGCCGATCGCCTGGTCGAGCCGCTGTGGGCCCACGTGCGCCGGATCGCGGCGGCCTGCGCCATGACCGTGGTCGGCTCGCGCTGGCAGAAGTACAAGCTCGAGCAGCACGGCGTCGCCCGCGTCGAGCACATCCCCTTCGGCATCGAGCCCGGCCGCTTCGCCCCCGAGCGGCGCAGCGAGGCCCGCCGCCAGGAGCTGCTGGCCGGCCGCACCGGCCCGCTGGTGCTCGCCATCGGCCGCTTCGCCGTCGAGAAGCGCTGGGACGTGGTCGTCGACGCCTACGCGCGGCTGGCCGAGCGCCGGCCGGGGGCGGTGCTGGCGGTGTTCGGCGACGGTCCCGAGAGACATGTCTTCAAGGACAGGCTCGGCGCGCGCGACGACGTCCGCGTCCTCGGCTTCGAGCGCGACCGCGACCTGCTGGCAGTGACGCTCGCCAGCGGCGACCTGCTGCTGCACGGCTGCCCGTACGAGACCTTCGGCCTCGGGATCGCCGAGGCGATCGCCAGCGGCCTGCCGGTGGTGGTGCCGGACGCCGGCGGCGCGGCCGAGCAGGCGCCGCCCGAGAGCGCGGTGCAGTACCCCGCGGGCGACGTGGCCGCCTGCGTGGCCGCCGCGGAGGCGCTGCTCGCCGTCGATCCGTCCGAGCTGCGGGCCTGCGCCGCCGTCGCCGCCCGCCGCGTGCCCAGCGTCGTCGACCACTTCGACGCCCTGTTCGGCCGCTACCGCGAGCTGCTGGCCCGCTGAGGCGCTGCTGACCCAACAGGGTCGCAGACACGGCGTCAACGCGCCTGCGAGCAGCGGTGACATTCGGACACGAGACGTTCCTCGCCGGACCCGCGGCCCGCTGCATCGACGCGCCCGCCAGCTGCCGTGACTCTCGGACCCGAGAAGTCCGACGCGCCCGCCAGCGGCCGTGACTTCGCACCGAGAAGTCCGCCTCGCCGGACCTGCTGCCCCGCGTCACTGCGCTCGCTAGCGGCCGTGACTCTTGGACTCGAGATGTCCGCCTCGCCGGACCTGCCGCGCACCGTCGACGCGCCCGCCAGCAGCTGGACTCGGATGCGAGAAGCTGGCCTCGCCGGACCCGATGCGCGCCGCGTCGACGCGCCCGCCAGCGGCTGGGACTCTCGGACTCGAGACATGCGCCTCGACCGGACCCGCGGCGTCGACGCGCCCGCCAGCGGCTGTGACTCTCGGACTCGAGAGGTCCTCGTCGCACCCGCTGCGCGCCGCGTCGACGCGCCCGCCAGCGGCCGTGACTTCTGACTCGAGGAGTCGGCCTCACCCGAAGAAATGCGCTCCGCGTCACTGCGCCACGGCCCGCCGGGCCCGCGTCTGCCGCCGCGACGTTGCGAGCGCCTGCCCGGCGTGCCAGCATCCGCGCGTGCCGGTCCACGTATCGATCCACGACGTCAGCCCCGCCTGGGCCGCGGAGGTCGACGCCGCCTTGCAGGCGTGCGCCGAGGTCGGCATCAAACCTGGCCTTTTGGTCATCCCGAACTACCACGGCGCCTGGCCGCTCGACGAGCACCCCGCCTACGCCGAGCGCCTGCGCGACTGGCAGGCCGCGGGTCACGAGATCTTCCTCCACGGCTACTACCACCTCGCGGGCGCGGGCCGGCGCGCGTCCGCAGCGGCCGGCAACGCGGCCCCGCGCGGGCTCCGGCGCTTGTGGGCGCAGAAGGTCGTGTCCGGCGGCGAGGCCGAGTTCAGCGACGTCGACGAGGCCGAGGCCCGGCGCCGCCTCGACGACGGCGAGGCCGTCCTGCGCCGCGCCGGCCTCGAGCAGCTCGACGGCTTCATCGCCCCCGCGTGGTCGATGCCGCCGTGGATGTTCGCCGTCCTGCGCGAACGCGGCTACCGCTACACCGAGGACCACCTGCACGTGTACGACCCGGCCGCCGGCGCCCGGCGGGCCAGCGTCGTCCTCAACTACGCCAGCCGCACGCCGGCGCGGCTGTGGTCGAGCCTCCTTTATTGCCGGCTCGCCCGCCCGGCCCGGCGCCTCTTGCCCGCGCGCGTGGCGATCCACCCGGCCGACATGCGCCACGCGGTGCTGCGCAAGGAGATCCACGGCCTCCTCCGCTGGGCCGTGCGCGACGCGGTCGTGCCCGCGCGCGCCCTCGTCGAGGCCTGAGCCATGGCCCGCGTCAGCCTCGTCGTCCACGGTCGCGGTCGCGGTCACGCCAGTCGGGCAGTCGCCTGCGCCCGCGCCCTGCGCCAGGCCGGCCACGCCCTGCACGTGTTCGCCGGCGGCGATTCGGAGCGTGTCCTCAAGAACATGTCCGAAGTGACAGCCATCCCGATCGTCCGCCCGGGCCTCGGCGCTCCCGGTGGTTGGTTGCGGCGGCTGTCGAGCGACGCCTCGCGGTTCGCCGCCGCCGCGCCGGAGTGCGTCGTCAGCGACGGCGACCAGCCGAGCCTCGTGGTCGCGCGCCGGCGCAAGGTCGGCAGCGTCGCCATCGATCACGGCCTCGCGCTCACCCACAGCCGCCTGCCGATCCGCCCGCCCGCGCTGATGCGGCTGTACGAGCGGCTCAACAACGCCCCGCTGGTGCTCGCCGACCGCCTCGTCGCCGTCCACTTCCTGCCGTTCGCGGCCACCGACGAGCGCGTCGCGGTCGCTCGCCCCGACCTGCGCGACGACCTGCGCGGCCCGGTCACCCGCGACGGCTTCTTGCTGGCCTACTTCCGCGACGACAACGGCCGCGACGCCCTCGCGCTCGCCCTCGCCGCCGGCGCCGAGGTCGTCTGCTTCGGCGAGCGCGACCCGCAGCTGCCCGGCCTGCGGTTTCATCGCTCCGACCGCGCCGGCTTCGCCGACCACCTGCGCCGCTGCGACGGCGTCATCGCCTCCGCGGGCAGCAACGTGCTGGCCGAGTGCGTCATGCTGCGCAAGCCGGCGCTCGCGCTGTACCGCCGCGGCGACGCCGAGCAGGCCCTGAACGCGCAGCTGGCCGAGCACGCCGGCGTCGCGCTCGCGCGCGGCTTCGAGGACCTGCGCCCCGGCGACATCGCCGACTTCCTGGCCCGCGTGCGCGGCGGTGAGTTCGCCGCGCCCGACCTCGTGACCGCCATGCCGCCGGTGTCCGAGGTCGTCGTCAACGCCGTCGCGGCGCTCCTGGTATAAGGCCCACGCCCGCATGTCCGAGTCGTCCCGCGCAACCGGCCTCGCCGCCCTCGTCGTGCGCCGTCCGCTGGCGATCGTCGTCCTCGCTCTGGTGCTCGGCGTGCTCGGTTACTTCGGCACGCGCCGGCTCGGCATCGACCAGGAGCTGCGCGCCCTCCTCCCCGACGACGCGCCCAGCGTCACTCGCCTCGACGCCGTCACCGAGCGCCTCGGCAACCAGTCCGACCTCTACGTCACGATCCGCGGCCCCTCGCGCGAGGCCAACCTCGCCCTCGGCGCCGCGATCGCCGACAACCTCGAGCAGCGCGACGACATCCACTACGTCCTGTTCCGCCGCGACCCCGAGTTCTTCCGCGACAACCTCCTGCTCTACGCCGAGCTGCAGGACCTGCTCGACCTGCGCCAGCGCGTCATCGAGGCCATCCAGGCCCGCGTCCGGCGCGAGCTCAGCATGTTCCCCGAGGACCAGGCCGCGGGCGGCGAGGGCGACGACCTCGGCCTCGACGAAAAAGCGCTGCGCGAGCGCTACGGCCTCGATCGTGAGCCCTCGGAGTACTTCGAGCGCGACGAGGGCCGGCTCGTGGTCGTGCGCGCGCGGCCGACCCGGCCCAACACCGACATCTCGTTCGCGCGCGGCCTGTCGCGCAACCTGCGGGCGGCGATCGACGGCCTGGAGCCGAAGCGCTTCCACCCGGAGATCGAGGTCACGATCGACGGCAGCTACGCCGAGCACACCGCCCAGGCCAGCAGCCTCGAGCGCGACATCATCTCCGGCACCGCGTTCGCCTTCGGCCTGCTGCTCCTGGTGGTGGCGATCTACTTCCGCGGCCTGCGGGCGGTGCCGCTGGTGCTCGTGCCGCTGCTGATCGCGGTGGTCACCACCCTGGCGATCGGCTGGCTCGTCTACCGCGAGCTCAACCTCGTCAGCGCCTTCATCTTCGCCGTCACTCTCGGCCTCGGCATCGACTTCGGCACCCACATCCTCTCGCGCTACCGCGACGAGCGGCGCCGCGGCCTCGCGCAGTTCGAGGCGATCGCCACCACCATCGCCACCACCGGCGTGTCGACGGCCGGCGGCGCGCTGAGCACCGCGTTCGCGTTCCTGTTCCTGGTCCTGGCCGAGTTCCGCGGCTTCTCTCAGTTCGGGGTGATCGGCAGCCTCGGCATCATGATCGCCTTCGTCGCCGCGCTGGTGGTCCTGCCCGCGCTGGCGCTGGTGCTCGACCGCGTCGTCCCCTGGCGCGTGCCCCCGCCGCCGGCGCGCGAGGCCGCGGGCGCGCGGGTCGTCTCGCGCAAGTTCCCCTGGCTGGCCTTCGGGACAGCCACGGTCTGCCTCGTCGGCGGGGTCCTCGGCGCCGCCCAGCTGCCGCGCGTCGGCTTCGAGTACAACCTCAGCAAGCTGGGCCCGCCCGACCGCACCAGCCCCGAGGAGCAGCAGCGGGCCAACCAGTACCGCGACGCCGTCGGCCGCACGCAGTCGACCGACCCGACCATCGTGCTGACCGACAGCCTGCCGCAGACCGAGGCAGTGAACCGCCAGCTGCAGGCGATCCTCGACCTCGAGCCGGAGCAGATCGCCGAGATCACCGGCCTGCCGCCCTTCCCCGACACGCCGCGCAAGAAGCCCGAGCCCAAGCCCGAACCCGCGCCCAGGAAGCCCGCGGACGACGAGGAGGAAGAGGACGAGGACGTCGAGCCCGACGATCCGAAGTTCGTCCGCCTCGCCGAGCTCGCGCGCACGCGCGGCCCGGTCGACCCCGCGGTGCTCGAGCAGCTGAAGCAGTACCCGCCCGAGCGGCTGCGCGAGATGGACGACCTGCTCAGCAGCGTCCTGTCGATCTACAGCTTCGTGCCCGAGCTGCAGGCGGAGAAGCTCGAGGTCGTCCGCGACATCAAGGCCCGCATCGACAGGAAGCGCGGCTCGTTCTCCGACGCCGACCTCGAGAAGTTGAAGTCGTGGGAGCGCTACCTGCAGGTCGAGCGGCCGGTCGGGCCGGACGACCTGCCGCTGTGGGTCAAGGTCCAGTTCACCGACATGCACGGCGAGCTCGGCCGCTTCGTCGCCTGCTGGCAGCGCGGGCCCAAGTCGGAGTACGCCCACGCCAAGCGGATCCACGACGCCTTCGACACCATCGACACGCCGCTCGGCGCGGCCCCGGCGGTCGGCTCGCACTTCGTCGTGCCCGAGGTCGTCGACACCATCCGCGGCGACGGCCCGCTGGTGATGTGCGCCGTGTTCGGCGTGCTCATCGTCACCGCGCTGGTGATGTTCCGCAGCGTCGCCCACGCGGCGATCGTCCTGGCGACCGTCGGCTCGGCGCTCGGCTGGCTGGCCGCGGTGTTCGTGGCGATGGGCTGGACCCTCAACCTGTTCAACCTGGTCGCGCTGCCGCTGCTCGTCGGCATGGGTCAGGACGACTCGCTGCACATCATCCACCGTTACCGCGAGGAGGGCACAGGTCGGCTGGCGCACACCATGCGCGAGACCGGCGGCGCCGTCGTCCTCACCACGGTCACCACGGTCATCGGCTTCTCGAGCATGCTGTTCGTCGACCACATCGGCCTGCGCTCGCTCGGCTGGACCGCCGTCGTCGGCATGACCTTCTGCCTGGTCGCCTCGCTCACGCTCGTGCCCGCTTGCCTGCGCCTCGGCGAGTGGTTGCGGGTCCGGCGCGGCGAGTGAGAGGTCCTTTTCGACATGTTCCGAACGCCAGATGACACCCCGGCGCCGCTCGCCGCCGTCCTGCCGGTCGCCGTGCGCCCGGCCGTGCGCCCGTGCGCACCCGTGCACGGTTTGCCCGGGCGCGCAAGCGCGCAGACTGGCCTGGTGTGGGGCAAAGCCGCTACAGTGAGGGCAAGATGCGCATCGCCCTCGTGATGGCCGGCGGCGGCGGCTCTCGCCTCTGGCCTGCGTCGACCCCCGAGCGGCCCAAGCAATTCATGGCCCTGCGGGACGACCGGCGGCAGAGCCTCCTCGCGGCCGCGGTCGACCGCGCGGCCGCGGTCGCCGGCGCCGACTGCACCTTCCTCGTCACCACCGCCGGGCTGGCCGCCGCCGTCCGCGCAGCCGCGCCGCAGCTCGCGCCCGAGCAAGTGATCGAGGAGCCGTGCCCGCGCAGCACCGCGCCGTGCGTGGCCCTCTCGCTGGTCCACATCGTCGAGCGCCTGCGCGCGCGCGGCTGGTCCGAGAGACAGATCGACGAGACCGCGCTGATGGTCCTGCCGTCCGACCATCACATCGGCGACGAGGCCCGCTTCGCCGACCTGCTCGCGCGCGCCTGCGACTGCGCCGCGGAGACCCGCGACGTCGTCGTCCTCGGCGTCACGCCCACGCGGCCCGAGACCGGCTACGGCTACATCGAGCGCGACGGCGTGCCGCAGTCGTCGCAGTGCGACACCGCGTGCGCCTCGCTGAGCCTCTACTCGGCGGTGCGCTTCGTCGAGAAGCCGAACCTCGCCCGCGCGCGCGAGTTCCTGGCCAGCGGTCGGTTCCTGTGGAACGCCGGCGTGTGCATCACGCCGATCGGTCGCCTGCTGGCGGAGTACCAGCGCCACGCGCCGGCGCTGTGGCAGGCGTTCGCGCCGGTGATCTCGGCCCTGCGCGAGGGCGAGGCCGAGCTGGCCCGCGCGCGCACTGCCGCCGCCTACGCGTCGATCCAGCCGGCCTCGATCGACGTGGCGATCCTCGAGCAGCTCGCCGACCTGCGGGTCGCCGCCAGCGACGTCGCCTGGACCGACCTCGGCTCGTGGGCGGCCATCCGCGAGGCCCTCCCGCGCGACGCCGACGGCTTCGCCGTCCACGCCGAGAACGGCGCCGCTGTCCACGTCGTCGACGGCCACGACGGCCTGGTCTGGACCGACGGCGCCGACGTCGCGATCGTCGGCCTCGACGGCATCGCCGTCATCTCGTCGGGCGGCCGGATCCTCGTCTGCCCGCTCGAGCGCGCCCAGGAGGTCCGCGCCGCCGCCGAGGCCGCCGCCAGGCACGCGGCAGTCCGCCCGCGCCCCAAGCCCGACGAGACGTGAGCGCAGCTGTCCCGAGAGACAGCTGACTGCGCACCGGGCCGAGCCGTCGCGGAGGACGGCATCGTCTCACGAGCGAGATGTCCCGCGGGACAGGCGCATTCGGCGGGCGCGGAACGTGCGAGATGTCTCGAGGGACAGGCGACTTGGCGGGCGCGGAAATCAGATGTTCTCGAGCGAGATGTCCCACGGGACAGGCGACTCGGCGAGCGCGGAAATCAGATGTCTCTCGAGCGAGATGCCCCGCGGGACAGGCGACTCGGCGGGCACGAAAATTCGGTTGGCTCTCGCGCGAGACGTCCTGCGGGACCGGTGCATTCGTGGAACATTGACGTCAGATGTCTCTCGAGACAGCCGGCCCGCGAGGCTCTCGCCAAGCTCCTCGAGCTCCGCCGCGAAGATCTTCGTCTGCCGCACGCCCGACCTCGGGCCGATGGATGTCTCGAGACAACCGGCCCGCGAGGGCCACCGGCGAAGCTCCACGTCCGCCGCGCGCCCGACCTCGGGCCGATGCATCAGGTCGCTCGTCGTCGCCGTCGCTGCGAGCTTCGACCTCGGCACCGGTCACCCGGGTGCTCTCGGCTCGCAGCTTCGTCGAAGCAGTCGCCGGCCCACGCGCGCGGTCCCCGGCCTTTGCCGCCCCGCGCGAGGCCTCGCACACCGGCGCGCCTGGGCCCGCCGCGGCGCTTCGTTATACTCGGCGCACGTGACGAGCACCGAGGCAAGCACTCGCGCCACGCCGCCGCAGTGGCTGCGGCGCGTCGCCATTCTCAACGACTACGCGCGGGTCCCCTACGCCAACGGCTCCTCGTTCGCCTCGCAGATGTTGCGGCGGGAATTCGCCGCGCGCGGGCAGGAGGTCACGGTCATCGGCCCCAACGACCCGCACGCGCGGCCCGACCAGTTGCCGCCGCGGCGGATCTTGCTGCCCTCGTTGCCGCTGCGCAATCACCCGGGGGTGTACATGCCGTTCCCCTCGGCGCGCAGCTTTCGCGAGGCGGCGGCGCAGAAGTTCGACTTCGTGCTCAGCCAGAGCAACCACGACCTGTGCGACCTCGGCGTGTGGCTGCGCTTCAAGCACGACGTACCGCTGCTGTGCGTCAACACGCTGCACCTGCCGAGCGTCTACGGCGTGGTCCTGAGCGACCGCATGCGCAAGAACCGGACCATCAACGGCCTGTTCGAGGACCGGCTGATGCCCTGGCTCGAGCACCACTGCGCCGAGGTCTACAACCTCGGCGACGGCCTCATCGTCCTCGCCGAGGGCCTCGTCGACTACTGGCGCGAGCGCGGCGTGACCGTGCCGATCCACGTGATCCCGCGGGCCGTCGCCCCGCACATCTTCGACGCCCCCGCCGGCCCCGATCCCTTCCC
The DNA here is from genome assembly GCF_026965555.1 of Nannocystis punicea. Lineage (GTDB taxonomy): Bacteria > Myxococcota_A > Polyangia > Nannocystales > Nannocystaceae > Nannocystis > Nannocystis punicea. Next base: position 12,315,178 of record NZ_CP114040.1, read on the forward strand.
GGCCGGCGCCGTCGCGGGCCAGCGCCTGCTCGTCGTCTGCCGTCACTCGCGCGAGAAGGGCATCGAGCGGCTCTTGCGGCTGTTCGCCCGCCACATCGCGCCCGCGCGCCCGCAGGCGTCGCTCACCCTCGTCGGCGACGGCCCCGACCACGACCACTTCCGCGCGCTCGCCGACCGCCTCGGCTTGCAGGAGCGGGTCCACTTCGTCGGCGAGGTGCCCGTCACCGAGGTGCCCAACTACTACCGGCACGCCGACCTGTTCGTCTACACCTCCCTGTCCGAGACCTACGGCCAGGTCGTCAGCGAGGCGATGTGGTGCGGCCTCGCGGCCGTCGCCTTCGCCGACGGCATGGGCGTGTCGCAGCAGATCCGCGACGGCCGCGACGGCTTCCTCGTCGACCCTGGCCCCGACCACGACGCCGCCGACGCCGAGTTCGGCGCCCGTGTGGTCGAGCTGCTCGGCGACGAGGCTGCTCTCGAGAACATGTCCGAAGAGGCATCTCGCCACGCCCGCGACCGCGCCGACCCGGGGCGCAGCATCGCCCGCTACTACGCCGCCTTCGAGGCCGCGCGCGAGCACTGCCGCAGCACCGCCGCCGAGCGCCGCGCCCAGGGCCTGAACACGCCCAGGCTGATCTCCCGCTGGCTCGCGGTCCACGGCGCCGTGGTCGGCCTCAGCGCCCTGCGGCCCCCCGCCCTGCTCAACCGCAACGGCGGCGAGCAACCCGCCTGGAGCTAGCTCGCTGTGTTCTAAAGGGCATGTCCCAACAGACATGACCCTCAGAACAGGCTCATCCCGACGCGTTGGCCAGGGCGATGTCGAGGAAGGGCTGGACCATGTCGAGCACGCGCCCGCGGGCGCGGACGCGGCGCAGGTTGCCGAAGTGGCCGGCGATCGCGCGGTCGATGAAGATGATCTGCTGCGACGGCTGGAACGAGGCCAGGCGCTTGATGGCCGCGGGGAGCAGCCGGATCACGTCGTCGTGCAGGGTCGCGCTCGCGTAGTCGAACGGCTCGCCGGTGAGGAACGGCAGCGCCAGCACGTCGCGCCACTGCTTGTAAAAGGCCGGCTCGACCGGCGGCCCGTCGGGGTTGCGCACGCCGAGCCCGCGCAGGCCCTCGTCGACGCCGCCCCAGTCCTCGGCGATCCCGCAGCGGATCGTCTTCGCGTAGGCCGCCGCGATCTCCGGCGGCACCTGCTTCACGCAGCCGAAGTCGTACAGGACGACGTCGCCGTTCGGGCGGAACGCCAGGTTGCCGGGGTTCGGGTCGGCGTGCAGAAGCCGGTGCTGGAACAGCTGGGCCGACAGCGCGCGGAACAGGTTGTCGCCGATCCGGTCGCGCAGCTGCTGCGAGTAGCCGCGGGCGTCGAGCTCGTCGATGCGGTCACCTGGCTCATAAGTCAGGGTGAGCACGCGCTGCGACGAGCGCTCGCCGACGACCTCGGGGACGATGACGTGGTCGTCGCCGCGGTGGATCTCGCGGAAGCGGCGGACGTTGTCGGCCTCGTTGCAGTAGTCGAGCTCCTCGACCAGGCGGGCGCGGATCTCCGCGAACACCTCGTCGAGGCTCTGCTGCTTGACGTCGACCAGGCCCGTCGCGCGCTTGACGAAGCCGCCGGCCTTGAGGGCGAACTTCAGCTGCGCCAGGTCGGAGTCGACGGCGCCGTCGACGCCCGGGTACTGCACCTTGACCACGACCTCGCGGCCGTCGTCGGTGGTCGCGCGGTGGACCTGGCCGATCGACGCCGCCGCGAACGGCTCGACCTCGAAGCGTTTGAACAGCACCTCCGGCGGGGCGCCGAGCTCGGCCTCGAGCTGGCGGGCGATCACCGCGAAGTCGACCGGCGGCGCCTGCCGCTGCAGCGAGCGCAGCGCCTCCGACAGCTCCTTCGGCAGCAGGTCGCTGGCGATCGACGCCATCTGCCCGACCTTCATCACCGCGCCCTTGAGCTCGCCGAGCGTCCGCGCGATGCGCCCGCCGTTGAGCTCGTGGGCCGCGTTGCGCTCGCGCTCGGCGTCCTCCTCCGACTGGAACAGCCCCTTGATCCGCGTCTTCGCGTAGCTGCCCGCGACCTGCGCGGTCATGCCGGCGAGCTTGAAGAAGCGCCTCCCCTTCGTGACCGGGCCCTCGTTCATCGCCGCTCGCCCCGGCTCTTACTCTGCCCGCCCGCAACGGCCCGCGCAAGCCCGCGCGCTCGCGCGTCGCAGGCCCGCGCTCGCGGGCCGGGCCGTCGCCGGAACGTGACCCGACCGACGTCGGCGGATCCTCCGCAAGCTGTCCTTCGGGACAGTTCCTCCGCCGCGGAATAAATGTCCTCACGGACATGTTCCAACGGGCAACTTCGGCCCGTCCCCGCCGCCGCGGTCGAGGGGAGTGATTACCTCCGTCCCGGTGTGCGCTGGCTCGCGGGCGGGGTCCCGCGGGCGCCCCCTCGCCGGCGCCCGCAACGCCGCAGATCGACCGCCTGCGCCGGAGCCGGGCGGAACGGCCGCCGGGGCCGGGGAGCGGGCGCTCGCGGGGGCTGTGCCCCGCCGGACCCGCCGGGCGAGGAGCCCGCGCCGCCGGCCCCGCGAGCCTGTAGGATGAGCCACGGAGCCGACCGTGACCCGCGAAGCGAAGCCAGACTCGTCGAGGACCGTCCAGGAGACCGCGCGCTTCATCCTCCGCTACTTGCGAGAGAACGCCGACGGCGCGACCAAGGAGACGCTCTCCACCAAGGCCGGCGTCGCCGGCGTGACGGTGCAGCGGGCGCTCAAGTACATGCGCGAGGAGTGGGACGCGCCGCTCGAGTTCGTGCACGCGAGCAAGGTGTGGAAGCTGCTCGACGACAAGTTCACGCTGCCGCTGACCGACCCGGACCCGGAGGACCTCGCGGCGGTGGTGTTCGCGTCGGCGCTGCTGCAGCCGGTCGCCGACGCCGAGCTCAACGCCCGCGTCAAGCGGTTGGTCGAGCAGATGGACGCCGCCGTCGAGGAGACGCAGAAGAACGCGGCCAAGGTGCGGCCGAAGAGCGTGACCGCGACGCTGACCACCGGCACGCGGGTCGACTCGCGGCTGGTGTCGAAGCTGTTGCAGGCGGTCGGCTCGGGCGTGGTGCGCATCGAGTACGACAGCCCGTGGTCGGGCTCGCGCAAGACCCACGACGTCGAGCCGTGGCAGCTGCGGCTGCACGACGGCGTGATGTACATGCGCGCGTTCTCGCGGACGACCGGCGACGCGCGCAGCTTCCGGGTCGCGCAGATCGTCCACGCGCGCGTGCTGCCGGGCCAGACCCCGCGCGAGGCCGTGCCGACCAAGAACAACCTGTGGGGCGGTTCGGAGCCGGGCTACGGCATCGACAGCGACCGCCCCGGCGTCGCCACCCTGCGCGTGCGCGGCGGCGTGGCCCGGTGGATCGCCAACCTCGTGTGGGACCCCGGCCAGGAGGACAGGTGGATCGAGCCGGGCGAGCTGCTCGAGCGCAAGGTGCCGTACCACTCGTGTCGCGAGTTCGCGCGGCGGCTGTTCACGATCGTCGACGGCCTCGAGTCGATCGAGCCGACCGAGCTGCGCGAGGAGGTCGTCAGCGACGCGCGCGCCTTCCTCGACCGCCTCGATCGCCACGCCGCGCAGGCGTGAGCGCCGCGTTGTCTCCCGCGGATCAAGCGCCCGTGGCAAGCTCCCGTTCGAGGTCGACGGGGGATTGACTTAGGGCGGGTGACTCCATCGCCCCGGGGCCCATGGTGGCCTTTCGGGCTTGGAGTCGTGGTGACCTCAGGCCCCGGCGGGGGACCCACGCGACGCAGGTCGTAGCGTGGGCTCCCGCCTCCTTTTGCTATCATCCGCGCGTGAGCACGCGCCCGCGAGTCTGCGTCCTTCACGTCGGCGGCACCATCGGCATGGTCCGCACCGAGACGGGCTACGCGCCGCAGCCGGGATTCCTCGGCGAGTACATGGCCGCCATGCCCGAGCTGCGCCGCTCCGAGCTGCCGGCCTTCGACGTCGTCTCGCTCGAGCCGCTGCTCGACTCGGCCGACATGGCGCCCGAGGACTGGGTGCGGATCGCCGAGGCCATCGCCGCCCGCTACGCCGACTACACCGGCTTCGTCGTCGTCCACGGCACCGACACGATGGCCTACACCGCCTCGGCCCTGAGCTTCCTGCTGCCCGGCCTGGCCAAGCCCGTCATCCTCACCGGCTCGCAGCTCAGCCTCACCCACGTCCGCAGCGACGGCCGCGAGCACATCATCACCGCCTTGCTGCTCGCCGGGACCTGCGAGATCCCCGAAGTCTGCATCTACTTCGCCTCTCGCCTCCTGCGCGGCAACCGGGCCCAGAAGGTCCACAACCTCGACTTCGTCGCCTTCGACAGCGGCAACCTCCCGCCGCTCGCCCACGTCGGGGTCGGCATCGAGGTCGCGCGCCACCTGGTCCGAAAGCCAGGTCAGGCCGGGCGAGCCGGCCTCACCATGATCCCGCTGGTGCGCCGGCCCGAGGTCGCCTCGGTCCGCCTGTTCCCCGGCATCGGCGCGGCGATGATGTCGAAGCTGCTCGAGCCGCCGCTCGAGGCCCTCGTGCTCGAGACCTACGGCGTCGGCAACGCGCCCAGCCGCGACCAGGCGCTGCTGTCGGCGATCGCCCGCAGCGCCGCGCCCCCGCGTGAGGTCGTGATCGTCAACTGCTCGCAGTGCCACGGCGGTTCGGTCCGCCAGACCACCTACAGCACCGGCGCCGCGCTCGCCCGCGCCGGCGTCCTGTCCGGCTTCGACATGACCCCCGAGGCCGCCCTCACCAAGCTCTACTGCCTGCTCGCCTCCGGCCTGTCGCCGGCCGAGGTCCGCTCGCGCATGCAGCAGGACCTCGCCGGCGAGCTGACGCCGGACCCCGCGAGCGCCACCGTCTCCTGAGGTGCGACGATGCGTGACCTCCTCGTGAGCCTGTCTTTTGGTGCATGTCTTTGTGCACATGTCTCCGGGTGCAGCTCGCCCCCGCCCGCCCCGGCTCCCGCCGCCGCCCCGCCCAAGCCCGCCGCCAAGCCCGCCGGCGAGGCGCTGGTCGGCTACGACCTGCGGCGCCTGCGGCCGCGCGACGAGGAGACCCTGGCCGCGATGTTCGACCGGCTGCGGGCGCAGGCCCTGGCCGACGGCAAGCGCGTGGCGGTGCTGTTCAGCGCCGACTGGTGCGAGCCCTGCCGCGAGCTCGAAGAGGAGCTCGGCAACCGCCACCCGGCGGCGGAGATCGGCGACGTCCGGTTCCTCGAGCTCAAGGAAGAGGACTGGAGCGCCGCCGCCCGCATGGACGAGTTCAACGAGCTGCGCCAGCGCTGGGTCGGCCAGACCGGCTCGTACCCGCTGCTGATGTTGCTCGACGCCGACGGCAAGGTCCGCGAAGAGATGAAGCAGGCGATCGAGCGCCTCGAGGCGGCGAAGATCCAGCCGACCCTCGCGCACTGGCTGGCCGACACGCGGCCGAACAGCGCGACCTAGGCTTCACGAGCGAACGCCGGGCGACGGTGCGGCGATGGCCGCGAAGGGCCGCGCGTCGAACACGACCCTGGCCTGGCGGATCTTCCCGCCCTCGACGGTGTACCAGCGGGCGACGAAGGAGGTCGGCAGCGGCGCCTTCATCGCCAGGTCGCAGAAGACGGCCACGTCGTCGCCGTCGGCGAAGATCTTTCTGATCTCCATCCGCTCCAGCCGCTCTCCGGCCCGCGCCAGCGAGGCGACGTAGGCGTCGGCGGTGCGGAGCGTCTCGAACGGGCCGGTGAAGATCACGTCGTCGGCCAGCCATCGCCGCACCGTCGCGTAGTCACCGCGCTGCCACGCGGCCTCGAATTCGATCACGATCTCTCGAGCGTCCATCGGTTCCTCCTGGTCGTCTTCGACCGGGCGAAAGAGTGCCGCCGCCGCCGTCCCCGGGCCATGCCCGAACGTCCGCGATCCCTGTCCGTTTGTCGCCCGTCTCGGGCAAGATCGCAGCGCGAGCGCTCATGACGAACGATCCCCTCAGCGACGTCTTGAAGACAGTGCGCCTGCGCAGCCGCGTCTTCTGTCAGTCGACGATGCGCGCGCCGTGGGGCTTCCGCGTCGAGGGTCGCAGCCCTGCGAGCTTCAATCTCGTGATCGACGGCAGCCTGCTGCTCGAGGTGAAGGGCCTCGCGGCCCCGCTGGCGCTGGGCCCCGGCGATCTGGCGATCGTCCCCGGCGGCAACGTCTACTCCGTGCGCGACGCCCCGGACTCGCCGACGCCGACGCTCGAGGAGCTGCTCGCGGTGTCGCCGGTGGACGCCGAGGGTCGGCTGTCGCACGGCGGCGACGGGCCGGTCACGACGCTCCTGTGCGGGGCGTTCTTCTTCGACGACGAGAGCGCGCGGGCCCTCCTCGACGCGCTGCCGCCGGTGCTGCTGGTGCGGGCCGACGACGCAGAGCTCGCCGACACCCACGCGGCCTGGCTGCGCTCGACGCTGGCGCTGCTCGACCACGAGGTCCGCACCACGGGCCCCGGTCGCAAGCTGCTGCTCGATCGCCTGCTCGACATCCTGTTCGTGCAGGCGGTCCGCGCCCACTTCGAGGTGCCGACGAACGCCCCGCCCGGCTGGCTCGACGCCCTCCGCGACCCGCAGATCGGCGCCGCGGTCGCGCTCCTCCACCGCGACTTCGCGGCTCCGTGGACCGTGACGAGCGTCGCCGCCCGCGTCGGCCTGTCGCGCACCGCGTTCACCGAGCGCTTCGGCGTGCTGGTCGGCGAGTCACCCGCGCGCTACCTGACCCGCCGCCGCGTCGCCCGGGCGATGACGCTGCTCCACGGCGCGGAGCTGTCGCTGGCGCAGATCGCCGAGCAGGTCGGCTACACCTCGGAGGCCGCCTTCAGCAAGGCCTTCAAGCGCCACGTCGGCGTCGGCCCCGGCGCGTTCCGGCGCGCCGGCGAATCGGGGCCGTGAGGCCCGCACCTGTCCTCCGAGCCATGTCATCCTGCACTTCAGGACATGGCGCAACGTACATGTCCTGAAGCACGAGCGATGGCCCTGGCCCCGATGACCAGAGTGCCGCCTCGAACCTGGCCCGGAGGCCAGGTTCACTCTTCACATCGCGCCGGCGTGGAGCCGCGACCTGTCCCGAGGGCCAGGGTGCCCTCGGACCGGCCTGCGGTCGCGCTGCTCAGCGGCGGCGGCGGAGGATGAAGCCGGCGCCGAGGGCGAGGAGGACCATCGCGCCGTTCCAGGCCTGGCCGTCGGCGTCGACGGAGCAGCCCTTCTTCTTCTCGACCGGGGGCGGGCCCTCCTTGCCGGCGTCGGGGTTGGCCGCGCCGCTGTCGCCGCCGCCGTCGTTGCCGTCACCGCCGCCGAGGGAGTCGTGCGCGTCCTGCTCGGCCGCGGCCTTGTCCTCAGTGTCCGACTCCTCTTCCTTCGGCGCCTCGGGCTTCTTGCCGCTCTTGATCAGCTTGATCTTGCCGCTGGCGAGGGTGAGCTCCTTGCCCTTGGCGTTGACCTGCGTGACCTTGATGTCGTAGGTGCGGTTCTTGTTGAAGCCCTTGCGACCGTCGAGCTCGAGCTCGCCGTAGAACCACTTGTCACCGGCGAAGTCGTTTTCGTCGTGGCGCCAGACCGACGACTTGTTGCCGTCGAGCTCCTGGAAGAACTCGATGTAGAGCGGGCCGGGCGCCGGGTTCTCGAGCTTGGCGTGGACGTAGGCGATCCAGCGGTCTTCGCCGGGCACTTCGTCGAGCGTGTCGACGACGGCCGACTTACCCTTGGCGGTGATCTTGCCGGCGTCGTCGATCTCGATCGGAGTGGCGCCGACCTTCACCTCGCCCGCGTAAGCCGCGGCGCTGCTGAGCGCGGCCAGCGCGAACGCCGAGGAGAGCGTCAAGCGTCGAAGGAGGTTGTTGCGCGGTGTGATAGTCATGGCGGTCGGGCCGGAGGGTAGCACAGCCCGCGCCGGGGACTGTGAACCCCAGGAAACCTGTCGCTGCACCGCGCAGCGGAGCGAAGGCACGTGCAAACCGCGCGGGCTCAGCCCGCGAGGGCTGCGGCGAGCGCTCCGTTGCGGTCCATCGCCGCCAGCTCCGTGAAGCCGCCGATGCTCTGATTCTTGACGAAGATCTGCGGCACCGTGCGGCGGCCGGTGCTCTCGATCAGCCAGCTGCGCGCCTCGGGCAAGTCCGTCACGTCGACGGCGACGAACGCGATTTCGCGCCGCCGCAGCAGCGACTCGGCCATGCGGCAGTACCCGCACGTATCGGTCACGTACAAGACGACGTCGGCGCCGACCTGGTCCGGCGTCTTGAATTCAGTGATGGCCCCGGCGACACCCATGGCTGCTCCGCCGAGGTGTAGCAGAGAATCAGTCCTCGGCGAGCAGGGCGAGGATCTCGTCGTCGAGCTTGTGCTGGTGCTCGCTGGCAAACTTGCCGACGATGACGTCGCGGCGCTGGGCGATGGGAGTGCCGGCGGTGACGCCCTGCCCGCCGATGCCGCCGATCGGGCGCCGACCGACGCGGCTCGGCCCGCGGCTCGGACGCGGCGGGCCCTGACCCGCGGCCGAGGCGGCCACCTGCGCCTGCGCCTCGGGGGCGGTGAACACGACGTGACCGAGCGTGGGATCGAGGGTCGGGCCGGGCTCACCCGCGGCCAGCGGCGGACCCTGCGGGACGACCTCGCGCGGCTCGGGCGGCGGCCGCCGATCGGGCCGCTTCGCCGGCGCCTTCTCCTGCACCACCGGCGCGGGGACCTCGGGCTTGTTCGAGGCCTCGGGGTGGGCGCCGATGTATTTGACGATCCGCTCGTCGAACGACCCGCTGCGCAGCTGGCGGATCATCGACTTGTGCGAGTCCTGCATCGCCGCGACGATCACCGCGTCGAGGTTCTCGCTCTCCAACCGGTCGCGATAGTCGACCTTGTTGGTGGAGATGATCGTACCGTCGTAAAACACGTGCGTGAAGATGTGGGCCTTCTGGATGCCCGAATCCTCGGTTTGCACGTGATAGAGCCGCCCCCGGTGCGGGATGTTGTGGTTGTAGCCGAGCTGGGGGGACTGGTTGGCCGCCATGGTGCTGCTCGCGGGAGCGTGCCTGTCTAGGTTGCCGGCGTTTTACGCGCACCGCAAGCCCAACTGTACTTCGCAGGCGGTCTGTTCGCATAAATGTCTCGCAACTACGGCGGCGAGGGCTCCTGCTATGCTGCGGCACCCGACATCGTCGGGCCGCGAAGTCCCGTGTCCGCAGCCGTCGTCCAGCTCACCCCCTCCCCCGCCGATTTGCTCGCACCGGCCGTCCAGGCCGGTCAAACGGGGGAGATCCCCGATTCCGCGCTCACCGCGCAGGTCGCTGCGTGCGCCGAAAGGGTGGCGGCCATCGACCCACGCGAGGCCTTCGAACGGCTCAGCGAGGCGTTCTGCGGCCGTCACCCGGAGGTCGCGATGCAGTGGCTCCGCGACGCCGGCCTGCTGGTCCACCTCTTGCCCGAGCTCGACGCGACCGTGGCGTTCTCGCAGGAGGGCGGGCGGCGGCACAAGGACGTCTGGGAGCACACGAAGGCGGTGGTGCGCCAGTCGGTCCCCCGCCCGGCCGTCCGCTGGGCGGCGGTGCTGCACGACATCGGCAAGGTCACGACGCGCCGCTTCGTCGGCCCGGGCAAGGTGACTTTCCACGGCCACGCGGAGGAGGGCGTTCGCATGTACCGGCGCGGCCCGGCCCGCCGGATCGGCTTCCCGCTCGAGCTGCGCGAGCAGGTCGAGCTGCTCATCCTCCATCACCTGCGGCCGGGGCAGTACGACGGCACCTGGACCGACTCTGCAGTGCGGCGCTTCGCCCACGAGATGGGCCCGCTGCTCACCGACCTGCTCGACCTCTCGCGCGCCGACGTCACCAGCAAGCGGCCGGGCAAGCGCCAGCGCTGCCTGTTCATGATCAGCGAGCTGGGCCGGCGGATCCGCGAGATCGCGACGCTCGACGCCCGCGTGCCGCCGCTGCCCTCGGGCATCGGCGACGTGCTGATCCGCGAGCTCGGCCTGGCCCCCGGCAAGATCATCGGCCTCCTCCGCAACCGCCTGACCGCCATGTGCGAGGCCGGCGAGATCGAGGCCGGACAGCCGGCGGAGTACTACGTCGAGGTCGTGCGCGAGCGCGGGATCTTGAACGAGCTCGCCGGGCCCGCGGCATGAGCTGGCTTTCGGGACAGGCAACATATCCGGCTGTCCTTCGAGACAGCCGCGAAATTCGGGCCGCCAGCGAGCCTGGCGCTTGAGCCTACCCGAGCCGCCTGCGCGGGGCCGACCTCGTCGAGTGGCTCCCGCTGGCGGCACTCGACCTGCTGATGGCGGGCGCGCTCGGTTGCCGAAGCTGCGCTTCCGGTCGCGCGACCTGCCCTCGCTCGGACCGATCGCGCCGCCCGAAGGCCCTCCCTCGATTCGCGCTCCGCTGCCGCGCCCGGCCAGGCCGCGTCCGCCTCGCGGGAGCCATCGTGCCCGCGGTCCTTCGCGCACCCGAACGCGACAGGATTCGCGATCCCTCGCACACCGACCTCGACGGGATGGCCGACGCTCGAAATGAGCTGCCCCGAAGGACACCTCTCTCCGCGACCGCTCAGGTCTTCGTGCTCGCGTCCTCCTGCGCGAGTCCCCGTGCCCGCGGTCCGTCACACCGACCGCGACGGAGTACCCGGCACTTGAAGCGAGCTGTCCTGAAAGACAGATCGCAAGCGAGGCCCACCGCAGCATGATCGCCAGAGGCTGTCCTGAAGGACAGCTCGCAAGTCGAAGCACCGCGCGGCCTGCTCGCATTGAACAGAGCTGTCCCGAAGGACAGCTCTCCGCGACGACCTCAGGTCTTCTTGCCGTCGGCCGGCTTCGCGTCGGCCGGGGCGGTGCCGCCTGCCGCAGGCGCGCCGTCGACCGGGATCGCCTTGCCGTCGGCCGCCTTGTCGCCGCCGTGCTTGGCGCCGCCGCAGCTGCCCTCGCCGCACTTGCCCTCACCGCACTTCATCTCGCCGGACTTGGCGTCCGCGGGCTTGGCGTCGACCGGCTTGGCATCAGCGGGCTTCGCGTCGGCCGGCTTCGCGTCGGCCGGCTTCGCGTCGGCGGCCTTGGCGGGGGCGGCTTCCTTGGCGTCCTTCTTGGCCTCGCCGCCGCACGCGCCCGCGCCGAGTCCGAGAAGAGCGAGGGTGGCGGTGATCGTCTTGAGATCCATCAGTCTTTTCGTCCTTGCGCCCGAGAGTACCAGCGCGCCCGCGCGAAGGCGACGGCGCCGGGTGGCGACGCCGAGCGCGCGCTCGCGGGATCAATTCGCGCCCGGCTCGGCCCACTCGGGCAGTGCGGCGCGCACGTCGACGGCCGCGCCGGTGATCGGGTGGGTGAAGGCGAGGCGCACGCAGGCCAGCTCGAGCAGTTCGCCCGCGCCGGTGCGGCCGCAGATGGGCCGCTGCAGCGCCTCCGCGTGCAGCGAGATCTGCTCGGTCGGCCCCCGGCGCAGCTCGACCTCGACCAACGACCCGCCGTCGCCCACCGCCAGCGGCCGGAACTCGGTGCGCGCCGCCACGACCTCGCTCTCGCCGGGGCGCGCCAGACGGACCCCTGCGGGGGTCTTGACCAGGGGTGTCTCGCAGGACATGTCCAAATCGACATGTCCCGAGAGCCTGGCCCGGTAGACGCGGAGGATGTCGAGCTCGCTGAACCTGGCCAGGAAGCTCGAGGTGTCCTGGCCGCGGATGGTGAACAGCGCCAGGCCGGCGGCCGCCGGGTCGAGCGCGTGGACGAGGCCGACGTAGGGCCGCAGGACGCCCTCGCGCGCTAGCATCTGGACCAGCGCGTGGCTGACGGCCCCGCGGCTGCCCTCGCGGGTGGCCGCCGCCGGGACCCCGTGCGGCTTGTCGACGACGACGCAGTGGGCGTCGCGGTGGACGACGACCAGGCTGCCCGGGTCGATGGGCGGGACGCTGGCGGCGCTGCAGTAGATGGTGACCCGCTCGCCCTCGCGCACGCGCAGGGTCGGGATGCAGGTGCGGACGCTGCCGATGTACACGCCGCCGGCGCGGATCAGGTCGGACGCCGGCCCGACCGCCATCCCGAGGCGGCGGCCCAGCAGCTGGCGCAGGGTCATGCCGTCCTCCATCGAGATCACCCGCACCCGCACCCGCCCCGCCGCGTGCACGGCCGGGCCTGGTTGCGTCGGTTCGTCGGACCTGTTCATGTGGACCTGCTCGTCAAGGCATGCTCATCCGGACATGAGCGTATGGACCTGGCGTAAAAGACATGACTCGTGGGACATGGCCGACCTAGGATCGGCGGAGGCGCAGCTCGGCGGCCAGCTCGCGCAGGTCGGCCGCGGTGAGCGGGTAGCCCTCGCCGCAGTACGAGCAGCGGACCTCGGTGACGTCGCGCTCGCCGGCGAGGGCGTCGACGTCGTCGGCACCGAGCATGGCGACGATGTCGCGGGCCACTGAGGGGCCGCAGTTGCAGCGGAACGCCAGCGGGGTCTCGCCCACGGCCTCGAACGGGCCGCCGCCGAGGGCGAAGCGGAGCAGGTCGGCCGGCTCGCGCGGGAGCAGCAGCAGCGAGGCCAGCGCCTCGCCGGCCAGCCGCTCGCGCAGCGGCGCCAGCAGCTCGCCCTCGCCACCCGGCAGCGTCTGGCACAGGAGGCCCGCCGCTCGCAGCACCCCGCCGCCGGCGTCGAGCAGCACCTCGCAGCGCAAGAGCGACGGCACCTGCTCGCTGGCGTTGAGGTAGTGCTCGAGGTCGAGGTCGACCTCGCCGGCGACCAGCTCGACCGTGCCCTGATAGCGCGAGTCTGTCCCCGAGGACAGGTCGAAGTCGCGAGTGACCGTGAGCGCGCCGCGCCGGCCGAGGAACGGCGACAGCGGCAGGCGGCCCGACGCGTGCTCGAGCGTGGCTCGCAGCGGCGAGTCGCCGAAGCCGCGGCGGAGGCAGCCGCGCACGGTGCCGTCGCCGTGAGCGTCGAGCAGGAAGCCGCCGGGCTCGCCGTCGGCGCCGGCGACACCGGGCAGGTCGGAGAAGCTGCGCGCGTCGACCCGCAGGCGCTCGGCCGGCGACTTCGTCAACGTGGTCAGCAGGCAGCCGGCCGTCAGCGCCCGGCCGAGCGCGATCGCCTCGAGCCCGTGCAGGCGGTGGCGTCGGCACGACTCCTGGACCAGAGCGGTGGTGACTGCCGCGAGCGCGCGCATCGCCGGAAGCTCGGGCGAGGCGGAGTCGGGCGCAGCGGCGATCGCGCGGAGGAGCACGTCCACGGCGAGAGGGTAGCGCGCCGCTCAGGGCAGGTCGATCAAGTTGAGGCGCACGCTGGCGGCCGCGCCCTCGCGGAGCAGCTTGACCTCGACCTCGTCGCCGACCTTGTAGCGGTCGAGGGCGTTGTACAGGTCGTCGTAGTTGCGGACCTTGTGCTCGTTGATGCCGACGATGATGTCGCCGAGCAAGATCTCGCCGGTGCGGTCCTGCGACAGCCCGCGGATGCCCGCCTTGGCGGCGGGGCCGCCGGCGACCGTGCGGGTGATGACGACGCCCTTGACGCCGACGCGCGCGGCGTAGGCGTCGGGCAGCGGCTCGATGCCGAGGCCGGGGTGCTCGACGCGGCCCTTGTCGATGATCTGCGGGACCACGCGCCGCACCGTGGCCACCGGCACCGCGAAGCCGATGCCGGCGCTGCTGCCGGTCTTGCTGAAGATCATCGTGTTCATGCCGATGAGGTGGGCGCCGCTGTCGAGCAGCGGACCGCCGGAGTTGCCGGGGTTGATCGAGGCGTCGGTCTGGATCATGTCGCGGATCGTCACGCCGCCGTAGCCCTGGACCTCGCGGCCGATCGCCGACACCACGCCGGTGGTGAGCGTGTGGTCGAGGCCGAACGGGTTGCCGATGGCGATCGCGGTCTGACCGACCTCGAGCGGGCCGCCCTGCGGGAGCACGCGGATCGGCGTCAGCGGCTCGTCGCAGTCGATCAGCTTGAGCACGGCGATGTCCTTGTTGGGGTCGCCGCCGAGCAGCTGCGCGTCGTAGGTCTTCTGGCTGTAGAGCGTGACGCTGTACGTGCCGCGCGAGCGGCCGGCGTCGACGACGTGGTAGTTGGTGACGATGTGGCCCTGCGTGTCCCAGACGAAGCCGGTGCCCGAACCGGCGGGGACCTCGAGCGCGCGCATCGAGTAGTCGCGGACCACCCGCTTCTGCGTGACGAACACGGTGGCGGGCGCGGCGGCGCGGAACACGTCGATGACGTTTTGTTCAGCTTCGAGGCGCGCGGCCGGCGACGGGGCCTTGACCTCCGGCGTCGCGTGCGGCTGCGCCGGTGCGGCCGCGAGCCCCGTCAGCGTGGCGTGCGCGCCCACGTCCGGGGCGATCTCTCGCGGCGCGGTGGCGGTCACGGTCTCGGTCTGGACCCGGGGCGACGACGGCGCTGCGGCCTGGCATTCGGTCATGCCGGGCAACACCGTGAGGCAGGCGAGGAGGACCAGGGACGACGACAGCAAAGTACGGCGTGAGGCGGCCATGGATGGGCTCTGTTTTAGGCGCCCGTCCGCCGTCCGCAAGGGCCCGCTGCACCGGCTGACGGCCGCGAGGCTGCATTTATGTGCAGGCCGAAGCCGCGCAGGCGGGGTTTCGCCCGCTCCGTGATATACCTTGCCGACCATGAACGGTGCCGCCGCGCCAGCCCCATGCCCCTTCTGCCAGCAGTCGCACCCGGAAGACGTGTTCGTGTGCCCGACCGCCGGGAAGGTCCTGCCGCTCGAGGGGAGGCTTTTGGACGGCAAATTCAGGTTCACCAAGCTGCTGGGGGCCGGCGGCATGGGGGCCGTGTGGCGGGCGCAGAACATCCGCGTGCGCAAGGCGGTCGCCATCAAGCTGATGCACCCCGAGTTCGCCGGCAACCCGGGCATCCTCGACCGCTTCAAGAACGAGGCCACCGCGGCCGGGCAGATCGGCAACCCGCACATCTGCGACATCTATGACTTCGGCCAGAGCGTCCTCGGGCCCTACATCGTGCTCGAGATGCTCAACGGGCGCTCGCTCGGTGAGCTGGTCCAACAGACAGGTCAAGTCGACCCCGGCCTCGCGGTGCTCATCCTCCGCCAGGCGCTCATCGGCCTCGACGCCGCGCACGCGGTCGGCATCGTCCACCGCGACCTCAAGCCCGAGAACATCTTCCTCCACGAGCCCTCGCCCGGGCACCTGCTGGTCAAGCTCATGGACTTCGGCATCTCGAAGTTCTCGCAGGGCGGGACCGAGGGCGGCGGGCGCACCAGCGCCGGGGTGCTCATGGGCACGCCCGAGTACATGTCGCCCGAGCAGACCGAGGGCGCGGCCGGGGTCGACCACCGCACCGACATCTGGGCGATGGGCGCCATCCTGTACAAGGCGCTGACCGGCGCCGACGCCTTCGGCGGCGCGACGATGGCGGCGATCCTCGTCGCGGTCTCGACCAAGCAGCCGGCGCCGATCGCCCAGCTCGCGCCGCACGTGCCGCCCGGCCTCATCGCCGTGGTCGAGCGCTGCCTCGCCAAGGACGCGGGCGACCGCTTCGCCTCGTGCTCCGAGCTGTCGGCCGCGCTCGCGCCGTTCGAGCAGCTCGGCGCGCCGCTGCCGGTGATGGCCTCGCACACCCACGCGCCGCCGATGACCTCCGCGCCGATGACGGGCGCGCCGTCGTCCGTGCCGCCGCCGCAGGTCTCGACCGTGATCACCGGCGGCCCGCCGCCGACGTCGAACCCCGGCTTCCCGCCGGTAGCGACTGTCATTACCGGCGGCCCGCCGATCTCCCAGCCGCCGTTCCCCCAGCCCACGAGCAACAAACCGACGTGGAGCGGCGAGCTCGGCAAGTCGCATCCCGCCGAGGAGTCGTGGTCGCTCGGCCGCGCCGAGGCGACCAGCACCCAGCCGCCGATGCCGACCAACAGCGGCGGTGGCAAGGGCGTCCTCATCCTCGTCGTGTTGCTCGTCCTCGGCGGCGCCGGGGTCGGGGCGTACTTCATGATGAAGCCGAAGGAGAGCGTCACCCCGCCGCCTCCGCCCGAGGTCGTCAGCGCCGCCACGGCCGGCTCCGAGACCAAGACCACGCCGCCGCCCGACACCAAGGTCGACACGCCGCCGCAGCCCGACACCAAGGTCGACGCGCCGCCCGATACCAAGGTCGATACACCGCCCGATACCAAGGTCGACACGCCGCCCGACACCAAGGTCGACACGCCGCCCGACACGAAAGAAGACAAGGAAGACAAGAAAGAGGACACCAAGAAGCCGACGCCCAAGCCGAAGGAGCTGATCAGCGACGCCGACATCCCCGGCCTGCGTCTGCCCGGCAAGATGCTGTGGGAGAAGGCCAAGGAGCACTGCGACAGCTCGACCGAGGCCGGCCTCAAGACCTGGCGTCTGCCCAAGAGCGGCGAGGTGCTGAAGTTCCGCAAGAACCCCAAGCTCGCCAATCGCAAGGTGTGGACCAGCGAGATGAGCGCGGGTCGAGTCAAGGTCGTCGACACCAACACCGGCGCAGTCGAGGAGGTCGCTCCCAACACGCCGAAGATCGACGTCACCTGCGTCGCGCTGAAGTGAGAGCGGCGCGCAGGCGCGCGTAGGCGTGTGTTAGGCTGCCCGCCATGTCTTGGCAGAACTTCGCCCGCCTCACCCTTCTCCCTTGCGTCACGCTGCTCGCGTGCGGTGACGACGGCAACGCCACCGACGCCAACACCTCGACCGGCGGTCCCACCACCGACAGCACGATGGGGACCACCGACAACCCGCCGCCCACGGGGACCAGCACCGACGGCACCTCGACCACCACCGTCGACCCGACCACCGCCGGGCCCACCACCGAGACGCCGCCCACGGGTACCACCACCGTCGACCCGACCACCGACGGCACCTCGACCACCACCGGCGAGCCCGCGTGCCCCTACACCCCGGTGCCCGGCAGCCCCGGCTTCGCCCTCGAGGTCCTCGCCACCGGCTTCGACCGCCCGGTCCTGGTGCGCGCCGATCCCAGCGACCCCGAGCGCCTCTTCGTCGTCGAGCAGGGCGGGCGGATCAAGATCCTCGAGCCCGGCCAGAACACCGCGCCGGACGAGAACTTCCTCGACATCGACGTCAAGAACAAGGTGCCGATGCAGATCGGCCCCGAGCAGGGTCTGCTCGGCTTCGACTTCCACCCCAACTTCCCCGACGACCCGCGGATCTTCGTCAACTACAACCCGGGCATGTGGCAGGGCCCCGGGCCGACCTACGTGGCCGAGTTCAAGCTCGACCCCAACGACCCCAACAAGGTCGACCCGACGTCCGAGCGGCTCGTCATCGCCATCTCGCAGCCGGCCAGCAACCACAACGGCGGCATGATCGAGTTCGGGCCCGACGGCATGCTTTACATCGGCATGGGCGACGGCGGCGGCGCCGACGACCAGTTCGACACCGGCCGCGACAAGCAGTCGCTGCACGCCAAGATCCTTCGCATCGACGTCGAGCCCGACGGCACGCCCGACATGAACGAGCCGTGCAATCAGTGCGAGCTGCTGGACGGCTTCGACTACACGGTCCCGGCCGACAACCCGTTCGTAGACGACCCCGAGTTCGCGCCGGAGATCTACGCGTGGGGCTTCCGCAACCCGTGGCGCTTCACCTTCGACCAGGACGGCACGCTGTACGCCGCCGACGTCGGCCAGAACCAGTGGGAGGAGGTCAGCGTGGTCGTGGGCGGCGCCGACTACGGCTGGAGCCTGATGGAGGGCAACCACTGCTTCAACGGCGGCTGCGACGACACCAAAGGCGTCAACGAGGTCAACGACCAGGGCATCACCACCCCGATCGCCGAGTACGACCACGGTGAGGGCTGCTCGATCACCGGCGGCACCGTCTATCGCAGCTGCGAGGTGCCCGAGTGGAACGGCACCTACTTCTACGGCGACTACTGCTCCGGCGGCGTCTTCGCCCTCAGCTGGGACGGCAGCGCCGTCGAGCTGCTCGGCACCGTCGCCACCCAGGAGGACCGCATCATGGGCTCCGGCAGCAACGGCTTCGGCGACGTCCTGTTCACCGTCGTCCAGCTCGACGCCTTCAACGCCCCCGTCGACGGCAAGATCCTGCGGGTCGTCCCGCAGTGACGCGAACGTGAAGACCAACGCCGCCAGGATCCTCGACAACCTCGGCATCGACTACGAGCTGCGGCCCTACCCCGTCGACGCCGAGCACCTCAAGGCGGCGGAGGTCGCAGCCCTGGTCGGCCTGCCGCCCGAGCAGGTGTTTAAAACGCTCATCGCCCGCGGCGACCGCAACGGGGTGTGCCTCGCCGTCGTCCCGGGCGACGGCCACCTCGACCTCAAGGCCCTCGCGCGCGCCAGCGGCGACCGCCGCGTCGAGCTGGTCGCCCTGCGCGAGGTGACGCCGCTGACCGGCTACGTCCGCGGCGGCGTCACGGCCCTGGCCGGCAAGAAGGATTATCCCGTGTACCTCGACGAGACCGCGATCCTCTATGAGCAGATCGCGGTGTCGGCGGGCACGCGCGGGCTGCAGATCGTCCTGCACCCCGACGACTACGTGCGCGCGAGCCGGGCGGCCCTCTGTCCGCTCGTACAGGTCGCTTGAGACATGCTCGAAAGGACATGGCCTCTCGGGCATGTCCATCTCGAGAAACTCAGTCGTCGAGCGCGCCGGCCTCGATCCACGCGCGCAGCTTGGCGACCAGCGGGTCGGGCAGCAGGGTCGGGGCGTTGAAGGGCATGTGGCGGACGACCGCGCCGTTGCCGTTCTGCGGCTCGCACTCGGCCACCAGCCGGTACAGCCAGCTGGCCTGCGGGTCGCCGGGGGTGACGAGCGGGTCGGGCGTATCGGCGACGACCTCGTGGTCGAGCAGGCGCGCGCCGAGGCCGGCGGCGGTCTGCAGGTCGAGGCCGGCCGCGGGGGCCGAGGAGTCGTGGCACGACGAGAAGGTGCAGCTCGGGGTGAAGATCGAGTCGCGCACGCTGGTGAGGGTGGTCGGCGTGTCGGGCGCGGCCGTCGCAGCGCTGTCGACACAGCTCTTGGTCGGCTCGAGGTCGACGTCGCCCGGGTCGGCCGGCGGCACGTAGAGCGGCCGACCGAGCTCCTCGGGCGTCGGCGGGCCCTGGGCCGGGTTCTTGAACACGGCATAGTTGGCGCACTCGCCCTCGAGCAGCACTACCTCGCCGTCGACGCCGACCAGCTGCGAGCCCTGGCTGACGCGCGACTCGATCATCACCCGCGCGTCGACGAGGCCCAGCATCATGCACATCTCCTGGTCGCCGATGCCGTAGCCGATGTCCTTGTTGAGCCAATTATTGAAACCGCAGGCGAAGCGCAGGCCGTCGGCGTCGGACAGGTCGACCGGCGGGTCGAACGCGGCCCCGTTGGCGCCGCCGTTGAAGCCGTCGAGCTTGAACAGCTGCTCGCCGTCGCGCGGACCCCCGAGGATCTCCAGGCCGAAGTACTCCCCGAGGTAGTGGTAGTGCGGGAGCACGTAGTAGAGCTTCATGTCGAACGGGTGACCGGTCGACTCCTCGAAGGTCGACTTGAACGAGCAGTTGCCGGTGAAGCGGCTGTGCTTGTTCGCGGGGATCGCCAGGTCGCGGTAGTCGAGGTGCATCGCCGCCAGCACCGCGCCGATGTCGCGCGGATGGAGGATGTCGAGCGCCATCCGCAGCTCGGAGTCGAGGTCGGTGCTGCCGAGGTTGAGCAGGTGGACGCCGGCGATGATCTTGTGCCGCGGGGGGATCTTGATGACCGCGCCCGCGGGCAGCTGCATGACCTCCTGGCGCGACTGGGTCGACTGGGCGAACAGCACCGTGCCCTCGACCGCGGCGGTGATCTCGTTGTACTCGCGCGAGGCGCAGTCCCAGAAGCCGTCCTCGCCCGCGAACACCTCCTCGGGCACCGCGAACCAGTTGCTGTGGTGAAACCCGCCGTCGTTGACCAGCGTCACCGCGTTGACGTAGATCGCCTCCTCGTTGTGCAGCGTCCACTGCACGCACGGCTCGATCTCGAGGTACGGCGTCATCAAGTAGTTGCCGAAGCTGTGCACCACAGTGGCAGTCTCGGGCTCGCTGGGCTCGCCGGTGGTCGGCGGGGCGGTCGTCGTCGGGCCGCCGGTCGTGCCGGTCGTGGGCTCGGCGGTGGTTCCGCTGCCGGCGCCCTCGCTGTCCGAAGAGCCAGGTGCGGGCGGACAGGCGCACGCGAGGACGAGGACGACGGCGAGCGGGCGGCGGGTCATGGCGATACTCAATTATTCTCGGCGCCGGCGTTGATCCACGCGCGGATCAGCGCGACGGCGCCGTCGGTGAGGAGGGTGGGCGCGTTGTAGGGCATGTGCCGGACGACCTGGCCCTCGCTGTCGGTCGGGTCACAGCGCGAGACGATCCGGTACAGCCAGCTGCCCTCGGCGTCGCCGGGAGCGACCAGCGGGACGTCGACCCGGGCTGCGACCTTGTGGGCCAGCAGGCGCTCGTGAAGGCCCGGCGACTGCAAGTCGAGGCCGGCGGCCGGCTGCTTGGCGTCGTGGCACGACGAGAACACGCAGCCCGGTGCGAAGATGGCGCCGTAGATCCCCTGCAGGCTCGGCGCGCCCTTGGACGGCACCGTCGCGTCGGCGTCGACGCACTGCTTCAGCGGCTCGAGGTCGACGTCGCCGGGGTCGCCGGGCGGGACGTACAGCGGCGCGGCCTTCTCCTCCTCGGTCGGCTCGGTCTGGGAGCCGTTCTCGGGGAAGGCGAGCACCTGGCACGGGCCCTCGTTGAGCAGCACGTCGCCCTCGACGCCGGTCGGCTTGGAGTTGACGAGGACGCTGACGTCCATGATCGCGCGGCTGTCGGCGAGGCCGAGCATGACGCACATCTCCTGGTCGCCGATGCCCCAGCCGATCGACACGTCGCGCCAGTTGTCGAAGCCGCACGAGAAGCGCAGGCCCTCGCGGCCCCTCAGGTCGAGCGGCGGGTCGAAGGCCCTGCCGCCGGCGTCGGCGTTGAAGCCGGTCTTCTCGAACACGACCTCGCTGTTGCCCTCGGCGTCGAGCGTCTCGAGGCGGAAGAAGTCGCCGAGGTAGTGCGTGTGCGGGAGGACGTGGTAGAGCTTGAGGTCGAACTCGCCGCCGACGGCGCCGACGTAGGGCCCGCGGATCTTGCAGGTGCCGGTGAAGCGGCTGCGCCG
This sequence comes from Nannocystis punicea, assembly GCF_026965555.1. GTDB lineage: Bacteria > Myxococcota_A > Polyangia > Nannocystales > Nannocystaceae > Nannocystis > Nannocystis punicea. The sequence goes on from NZ_CP114040.1 coordinate 12,336,294, forward strand.
CTCGGGCGGGATGTCGAGGTCGTAGTAGGTCAGGCGGAACGGGGCGACCAGGACCTCGACGTCGCGCGGGTGGATGATGTCGAGCGCCATCCGCAGCTCGGTCTCGATGGCGACGCTGGCGAGGTTGAGCAGGTGGACGCCGGCGATGATCTTGTGCCGCGGGGGGATCTTGATGACCACGCCCGGGGGGAGCTGCTGGACCTCGCTGCGCGACTGGGTCGACTGGGCGAACACCACGGTGCCCGAGAGCGCGGCGTCGAGCTCGCTGTAGCCGCGGTCGGAGCAGCGGAAGAAGCCGTCCTCGCCGGTGAACTTGTCCTCCGGGACAGTCAGCCAATTGCTGTGATGGAAGCCGCCGTCGTTGACCAGAGTGACCGCGTTGACGTACAGCGGCTCCTCGTTGTGCAGCGTCCACTGCACGCACGGCTCGGTCTCCTCGAAGGCCGCGAGCGTGGTGAGGCCGTAGGTGTGGACCAGCGTCGCCCGCGAGCCGTCGTCGGGCTGGCCGGTGCTCTCGGCCGCGCCAGTGGTCTCGGTCGCGGCCGGGTTCTCGGATGTCCGACAGGACAGGCTCACCGCGACGAGGCTCGCCGCGGCGGTGCGCGCCAGCGCGTGCATGTACATGCCTCCGGGACGAAGAACCGTCCCGAATCAAGTTATCATCCCACCCCCCCGCTCGCTACGACGACCTGCGAGCCGGCGCCTGCGTGGCCGCCAGGACCGCGTCGATCGCTGCCTCCAGGCGCGGGACCACCAGCGCCTCGAAGCGGGACCGGGCCGCCGGGTCGCCGAAGCACCAATAAGCCACCAGCGCCTCGAGGCCAGTCGCCGCGCGGTAAGCCCGCACGTCCCGTACGCCGCGACCCGAGGCCTTGAGATTGACGTTGCGGCCGCGCCGCACGACCCCGGCCTCGTCCTCGTCGAGCTCGGGCTCGATGGCGGCGAGCAGCTCGGCCTGCGCCTCGGCGCAGACGATCCGGGCCTTCATGCCGTGAAGCCGGTCGGTCGGGTAGTCGCCCCGCCGCGCGAGCCGAAGCCGGACCTCGCGCTCGAACTCGGCGTCGCCGAGCCAGGCGAGGGTGCGGATCGATCTCCCTTTCAGGTCCATGGGCGCGGCGCAGGATAGTCCAGCAGCGCGCACGCCCGCGCGTGAGCCCTTGCACGTGCGAACGGCGAGTCGGCGTCGGTGACGCTGCCGACCAGCGCTATGCTCCGGCCGCTTATGGCCGAGCGCCCCCGCTTTTCCTCCCGGTATCTCGCGTACGCGCTCGCGGTCGTGTTCTTCGCCAACTTCCTCAACTACGCCGACCGGCAGGTGGTGAGCGCGCTCGAGGTCGAGATCAAGGGCGCCTTCGCCATGAACAAGGCGGAGTTCGGCATGCTGTGGTCGGCGTTCACGCTCGGCTACATGGTGTTCGCGCCGCTGATCGGCTACTGGGCCGGCCGCTACCGGCGCACCATGATCTTCGCCGTCTGCGTGTTCATCTGGTCGCTGGCGACGATCGGCTCCGGCCTGGCGACCGGCAAGACCGGGCTGTTCATGTCGCGCTTCCTGATCGGCGTCGGCGAGGCCGGCTGCCTGGTCATCGGCCCGACGCTGGTGGCCGACTACTTCTCCGACCGGGTCCGCGGCCGCGCGCTGGCGCTGTTCTTCCTCGGCATGCCGCTCGGCGGCACCGCCGGCTACCTGATCGGCGGCCTCGTCACCCACTACTCCGGCAGCTGGCAGAACGCGTTCTACGTCGCCGGCGCGCCCGGCCTCCTGATCGCGGTCCTGATCGCCATGCTGGCCGAGCCGGCGCGCGCCGGGTCCTCGGGGACAGGTTCTCACGAACATGTCCATGGGGTCAGGTCGTACCTCGAGCTGCTGCGCAACAAGACGCTGATGCTGATCATCCTCGCGCAGGCGTTCGCGGTGATGATCCTGGTGCCGATCCTCCACTACAGCATCGAGTTCTTCCAGAAGGAGCGCGGCATGACCAAGGTCGAGGCGTCGCTGGCGCTCGGGGTCATCGGCCTGGTCGGCGGCCTCATCGGCTCGGGCCTGGCCGGCCTGCTGGGCGACCGCCTGGCCCGCCGCACCCGCGGCGCCTACGCGCTGCTGGCGGGCATCGCCTACGCGCTGGCGCTGCCGGCCTTCTTCATCGGCTTCTCGGCCGAGAGCCGGGCGATCTTCCTGCCCGCGCTCGGCGTCGGCGCGACCTGCCTGTTCCTGTGCATGCCGGCGGTCAACACCCAGATCGCCAACGTCGTGCCCGGCGCCCAGCGAGCGATGGCCTACGCGCTCGCGGTGTTCATCCTCCACTTCCTCGGCGACATGGCCGCCCCGCCGCTGTTCGGTCAGGTCGCCGAGGTCTACGGCTCGCAGCAGACGTTCCTCGTGACGTCGTCGACGCTGATCCTCGCGGCGACCTGCTGCTTCATCGCGGTGCGCACGGCCGAAAAAGACATCAAGAAGTTCGTCGAGGGCCAGCCCTAGCGAGCGCCGCGCCACGGCGGGACCCAAGCTTCGCTGCCCACAAGGACATGTCCTTATGTCCTTGTGGGCCGCAGGCCGGGCGCGACCGACTGACTTTCGTCCGGCGCCCGCGCGGGCCCTCGCAGTGTCCGTCCCTCAGCTATCTACTTTGCGCTCTGCTGCGCGACCTCGAGGCTAGCAACCGCGCGCGGCAGCGACAAGGTGCGCGCGGGCCTCACGTGTCCTTTGCGACAGGCGTCCCACCTGCGTCAACCATCGTAGCTCTCGTCGCCGATGGTGGCCTTGAGCGCACCGGTTGCGGCGTCGTACACCTCGACGGAGCTCATGCGCACCAGGAAGACATGGTTCGCGGTGGCCTCGATGCCGCGCAACCAGTCGACCGCGAAAATGCTGCGCAGCTTGTCGTCCCACAGGCGATCGCCGGTCTTCGCGTCGAGGGCCACGAGGTGCCAGTGTTCCGAGCCCTCGCCGTAGGTGGCGAAGTAGCGACCGCCGGCCAGAATGTCCTGTTCGTTGTCGCGCTCGCGCACGGAGGCGAGGTCGACCGCGGGCACCGGGCTCTTCCAGCGGACCTCGCGCGACGCGGGGTCGAAGCCGAAGGCCATCGGGTACGCGGTGCCCGGCGCCTTCACGCCGCGCGCCACCGCCAGGTCGCCGTCGAGGTGGACCCCCGAGACCTCGATGCCCTCGACCTTCGGCGCGCGACGCAGCCGCTCGCTCGTCGACAGCGCCGGGTCGCCGCCGCGCGGGCTCCACACGTTCTGCGCCTCGCAGGCGCGCGGCAGCTTCTCTTCCTTGAGCGCCGGGCCGGCGGCGTCGACCAGGAACTGCCGCCGGTCGACCAGCGCGAGGTACAGGCGCGGGTTGTCACCTGTCCCATCGAGCAGGCAGAAGCGCTCGGCGCGATCGGTGAGGGCGATGTCCTGCACCGGCTTGCCGTCGGCCAGCCCGAACACCTTGAGCTTGCCGCGGAAGTCGGTCACGAACAGGCGCTCGCCGACCACGCTGAAGTACGTCGAGCGGTAGGCCTCGCCGTAGCTGCCGAACGGGCCGACGCGGTAGCGCTCGGCGCCGTCGTCGGCCGCGAACACTGCGACGTGGAGCTGGTCGTCCGGGCGCACGCGCAGGCGGCCGAGCACGTGCTCCTTGCCGTCGATGGTGACGATGAGCGGCGGGCCGCCGACCTCGTCCCACATGAAGTTGGCCTCGTTGCGCATCGGGTCGGCCTTGACCGGCGGGCCGCCGATCGTCGACGCCTGCGCGGGAGCACCCGGGGTCGTCGGCACCAGCGCCGGCGGGATCGAGGTCGAGGTGGCCGGCGACATCGCGAGGAACGCGGTCAAGGCCCCGATCACGCCCATCGCCACCACGCCGCCGAGCACGATGAAGAGGGCCTTGGGAGCCGCGCTCGTGCCGGGGACGTGCTGCGGCTGCACCGCGGTGGTGCGCGGCAGGTCGAAGTTGGCGCCGCAGTACTGACAGCGCGCGCGTCGCTTGCTGTCGTCGGGCTGGAGCTTGGCGCCGCAGTTGGGGCAGTCGAAGCTGATGACGGCCATCGCGGCGACGACGGTACTACGACTCGCCGCGCGGGGGCGCACTCGCGTCGGCCCCGCCCTCGCGCAGGGCCTCGTGGATCCGCTGCGCCAGCGCTGCGCCCACGCCTTTCACCTCTGTCAGCCGCGCCGGTTCCGCGTTGCGGATCTCCGCGACCGTGCCGAAGTGGTGGATCAGCGCCTTCTTCAGCGCCGGGCCGACGCCGGGGATGTCGTCGAGGGCGCTGTGGAGGGCCCGCTTGCCGCGGCGCTTGCGGTGGTGGGTGATGGCGAAGCGGTGCGCCTCGTCGCGGATCTGCGTCATCAGGTACAGCTCGGAGCTGCCGGGTCGCAGGCGGATCGCATCCTTGGCGCCGGGCACGAACACGCGTTCGGGCTTGACCTCCCACTCCTCCGGGCCGTCGTCGGGCGTGCGCACGACGTAGTCCTGGTAGCTCTGGCCCGGGCGCTGCGGCGCGTCGGGGTCGGGCTCGACGGGCGCGGGCGCGTCCTCCGCCTTGAGCGAGCTGGCGGCCTCGAGCGCCTCCGCGGCGTCGGCGTAGGTCTTGAAGGTGCGCAGCCGCTGCAGCGCCGCCTTGCCGCGGCCGAGGCCCTGGCGCCGCTCCTTGGCCAGCGAGACGACGTCGACCCCGCCCTCGCCGATCGGCACCCCGAGGTCGCGCAGCGCGGCGATCACCCGCCCGAGCTGGCCCTTGCCGCCGTCGATGACCATCAGGTCGGGCAGCGCCCAGGTGTTCTCGAGCACCTCGTCGACGGCGTCGAGCGTCGCCTCGACCTCGGCCTCGGCCTCGGCGGACTCATCTGTCTCTTCGGACACGTCCTCGCCGACGTTCGCGCGCTTGAGCCGGCGGCCGAGCACCTCGTACATGCTGCGGAAGTCGTCGTTCTGGCGGTCGCCCTGGGCCAGGCCGCCGAGGCCCTTGATCTTGAAGCTGCGGTAGCGCTTCTTGGCCGGGGCGCCGTCGACGAACACGACCATCGAGGCGACCGTGTCCTGGCCCTGGATGTGGCTGATGTCGTAGCACTCGATCACCCGCGGCAGGCGGGTGAGGCCCAGGCGCTGCTGCAGGGTGCGCAGCGCCTGCTCGCTGTCCTCGGCGCGGTTGCGGCGCGAGGTGAAGTTGGACGCGGCGTTGCGCTGGGCCAGGAGCAGCAGCTTCTTGCGGTCGCCGCGCTCGGGCACCAGGAGCGCGACCTTGCGGCCGCTGTGCTCGCGCAGCCACGCCTTGAGCGGCGCTTCGTCGTCGTCGAGCAGCTCGGAGGGCAGGAGGACCTCGTCGGGGATCGTCGGCGCGTCGTCGTAGTAGGCGACGAGGAAGCTGCCGAGCACGTCGGGGTCGGGCAGCTCCATGCCGCGGGCCGAAAAGGTGCGCGTGCCGAGCAGCTTGCCCTGGCGCACGTGCATGACCACGAACTCGACCTGGCCGCCCTCGCGGTACATGCCGACGACGTCCTGGTCGAGCGTGGCCGAGCCGACCACCTGCTGGCGCTCGAGGCTGGTGCTGATCGCCGAGAGTTGGTCGCGCAGGCGCGCGGCCGTCTCGAACTCGAGCGCGCCGGCGGCGTCCTCCATCTGCGTGGTGAGGCCGGCGACCAGCTCCTTGTGCCGGCCCTCGAGGAACAGGCCGACGCCCTTGACCTGCTGGGCGTACGCCTCGGTGTTCACCGGGTAGACGCAGGGCGCCGGGCAACGGCCGATCTGGTGCTGCAGGCACGGGCGCTTGCGGTGCGTCAGGGTGTAGTCGGTGCAGGTGCGCAGCTTGAAGTAGCGGTTGACGACGCGAAGGGTGTGGCGCGCGCTCTGGGCCGAGTGGTACGGGCCGAAGTAGCGGGCGCCGTCCTGGCGCATGCGCCGGACCAGCTCGAGCCGCGGCCACTTGGCCTTGGGGTCGAGGCGGAGGACCAGGAACTGCTTGTCATCGCGCAGCTTGACGTTGAAGCGCGGCTTGTACTTCTTGATCAGGTTGTTCTCGAGCAGCAGCGCCTCCTTGTCGTTGGAGGTGACCACCGTCTCGATGTCGCCGAGCGTGTGTGCCAGGTAGGGCACGAACAACCGCGGGTCGGTGCCGTTGAAGTACTGCCGCACGCGCGCGCGCAGCCGCTTGGCCTTGCCGACGTAGACGACGTCGCCCTTGCGGTCGCGCATGATGTAGACGCCGGGCAGGTCGGGCAGGCGCTCGACGATCTCCGCCAGCTCCTCGGCCGTGCTCGCGCGCGGCTGCCACTCCGCGTCGGCCTGGATCGCCGCCAGCGCCTCCGTCCGCGCCGAGCCGCCGAACCGCCCCGGCGCGTCGAGGTCGCCCGCGCCGCCGTCGGCGACCTCGAAGCTCTCGAGCACGTCCTCGGTCTCCGGCGTGAACGCCTCCGAGGACGGCGGCTTCGGGGCGTCGTCAGGGTATGGCTTTTGGGCCATGCCCGAAGGGCCCTGTCCTGAAGGACCGGTCACCGGAGGAGCAGCGGGCGTCGGTTCGTCGGCGGGGGGTGAGGCGGGGTTGTGCGGGGGTCGTCCTTGACGCGCGGCCATGGGCCATCTCAGCCGAAGAGGTGCGAGAACAGGTCGTTGCGGATGGTGACCCAGAGGATGAGGCCGAGCAGGGCCAGCATGCCGATGCCGTGGACGGTCTCCTCGATGCGGGGGGTCACGCGCCGGCGGGTGACTGCCTCCCACAGGAGGAAGACGAAGCGGCCGCCGTCGAGGGCGGGCAGCGGGAGCAGGTTGAACAGGCCGAGCAGGGTGCTCATCTTGATGGCGATCTCCAGGAAGGCCTCGACGCCGCGCTCGGCCGACTTGGCGATCTCGCGGACGATGCCGACGGGGCCGCTCATCTTGCCCTCGATGCGGCCGGTGACCCACTTGCCGAGCGCGTCGAGCTGGAAGGCGCTGAACTTGATCGGGAACAGGACGGCGGTCTTGGCGGCGATGCCGACCGGATGGGTCTCGCGCGTGACGTCGCCGGGCGACATCTGGATGCCGATCTTGCCCTCGGCGGTCAGCGGCAGCTGGAGCTCGACCTCCTGGCCCTCGCGGCGGACCACCATCGCCACGGTCTCGCCCTTGTGGGCGCCGGTGGTGGCGAGGATCTTGTCCTGCGTGCCGCGGCCGGTGACGTCGTCGCCGGCGATCTTCACCAGCTCGTCGCCGGGCAGAAGACCCGCGGTCTGGGCCGCCGGCTCGATCACGTTGTCGACGCGCATCGACAGCGGGACCTCGTTACCGACAATAGTGAGGGCGACGAAGCCGAGCACCATCGCGGTGAGGTAGTTGGCCAGCGGACCGCCGAGGATGGCCAGCATGCGGGCCCAGATCGGGCGGTTGCGATAGAGAGTGGGGTCGTTGGGGTCGTGCTGGGGGACCTCGCCGGGCCGCCCGCCCTCGGCCACCGCGAGCGAGGGCGCGTCGTCGGCCTCCATGCCGACGATGTGGACGTAGGCGCCGAAGGGGATGGCGCTGATGACGAACTCGGTGCCGCGCCACACCCCCAGCCGCGCGATCACCGGACCGATGCCGAACACGCTGAAGCGGTCGACCTTCATGCCGGTGGCGACCGCGCAGATGTAGTGCCCGAACTCGTGAACGATGATTAAAAGCGAGAGCGCGACGATGGCGAGGAGAGTGGCCACCGCGGGACTATAGCAGCGAGCGAGCTCAGGTCCCGAGCGGGCGGTCGAGCTGACTCAAACCGACCCAACCCAGGCGCTGGCGGAGGAACAGCGCGGCGCGTTCGGCGACGCCGCGGTCGGGCGCGGGGCTCCACGCCGGCCTCTGGCCCCGCGCGGCGAGCTCGTGTTCGACGGCCTGCTGGGCTGAAACGAGCCCGCCGGTGAGGTTGCCGAGCACCTGCGCGCCGAGCTTGGCCTCGACCGCGAGGATCTCCCCCGGCACGATCGCGGCTCGCTTGCCGTTCTCGAGCTGATTCAAACCCCAGGTCATGAGCTGGGGGTCGACGAGGCGGTCGACCAGCAACCAGCGTTCGCCGCGGGCCGCCCGCGCCGCCTCGATGACCGCCATGCCTTGACGCACGTCTTGCAGGATCCGCAGCTCGGGGAGCCGCGCGTGCAGGACGCTCAGCAAGCTGAGCGTGTTGTCGACCGAGGTCTGGTCGACGGCCAGCAGCTCGAACGGCCGCCCCTTGGCCCCGACGCTCCGCACCACGTCGACGGCCCGCCGCACCATCCGGGTCACGGCCGGTTCACGATTCCGCAGCAAGAGGATGACGCTGAGCGACAATTGCATGGCGGCGTGCGTGGGGGAGTACTCCCTCACTATGCCCGGTAATAGTTCCGAACGCCGCTCATCGTCAACAAATCACCGATTGGCGGCCAGGTAGACGCGGATGAATCAGGCAACACCTGGGTCTTCACTTGCAGCGTGCGGCCCATCTCGGACCTCGGTCACGTCCTGGTCGCGACGATCTCGGCAGCCTCGAGCGACGCACTGGGCAGTGCGCAAACGCAAGGACCCGGGTCCCTCGCCCGGCGGCCGCGCCTGACGGGCACGGCGGGCTCGACTTTTTTCGTCGGGCCTGCAAACAGACAGCCGCACGGAGCGACCTCCCCGCAGGGGCAGTTTCGCGTATCATCCGCGCGCCGCTCGTGATTGCCCCTCAGGGGCCCCGCGCGACCACAGGAAGAACCAGAGCAATCTCATGGCTGGCGTCAACAAAGCCATCGTCCTCGGCCGCCTCGGCCGCGACCCGGAGCTTCGGTACATGCAGAACGGGCAGCCGGTCTGCAAGCTCAACGTCGCGACCTCGCGCAAGTACCAGAACAAGAACAACGAGATGGTCGAGGAGACCGAGTGGCACCGGATCACGGTGTGGGGCAAGCAGGCCGAGCACTGCAACAACTTCCTCACCAAGGGCCGCGAGGTCTACGTCGAGGGCCGCCTGCGCACCTCTTCGTACGAGAAAGAGGGCCAGAAGCACTACACGACCGAGATCGTGGCCGACACGGTGCAGTTCCTCGGCGGCCGCGGTGAAGGCGGCGGCGGTGGTGGCGAGGGTGGCGGCGGCGGTGGTGGTGGTTTCGGCGGCGGCGGCGGTGGCGGTGGTAGCCGCGGCGGCGGCGGCGGCGGGAACTACGGCAACCGCGGCGGCGGCGGTGGTGGCAACCGCGGCGGCGGCGGTGGTGGGTACAACCGCGGCGGCGGCGGCGGTGGTGGCGGCGGCGGCTTCGGTGGTGGTGGCGGCGGCGGCTTCGAGGACGACGGCGGCGGCGCCGGACCGGGCAACGAGCCGTACGACAACAACTACATGCCGTCCGACCCGGGCGACGACGACATCCCGTTCTGAGCCGCGGCGGGCCTGCCGGGCCCAGAATGAGGATCTGGCCGCGGGGCCTGGCGCGAGGGGCATGTCTCGGGTGCCAGGTCTCCGAGGACATGTCTACAAAGACCGCTGGTGCCCGACGGGCACGGCTCCCGCGAGGCGGCTGGCGCGGTCGATCGGAGCTCCAGCTCGAGGTCCCCGCGGATGCCTCGCGGGGCTCTCATGCAGCCGCGGGTAGCGGGCACTCCGCGACCTGTCCCGAGGGACATCTCGAAGTGAGACCAGCGCGGTTCCGCGCGTCTCGTGACCGCGTGCCCGGAGGGACGCCCTATCCGCGCGCCTCCGCGCCCAGGCTCGCGCGAAGATCAGGTCGGGGGAGACATCACTCGGGTCGGCTCAGGGCAGCACGGTGAGGCGGCGCGGGCCTGGCTTCGCGGGCTGGGGCAGGTCGGGCACTGCGACCTCGTCGGCCTCGGCGCGCGCGAGCAGGCGGGGGTCGAGCAGGTGCGAGGGCGCGACGTTCTTGAGCGCGCTGAGCATCACGGAGCGGACGTCGGGGTTGTCCTGCTCGAGCTGGGCGATGAGGGCGGACATCTTGTCGCGGCGGAGGTTGTCCTGCGAACCGCACAGGTTGCACGGGAGGATCGGGTAGCGAGCCTCGGCGGCGTGGGCGGCGATGTCGGCCTCGGCGCACTCGATGAGCGGGCGGATCACGCGGAAGCGGCCGTCGTCGGTGGTGTAACCGGCGGGCATCGCCTGCAGGCGGCCGGCGTAGAACAGGTTGAGCAGCAGCGTCTCGAGGCTGTCGTCGCGGTGGTGGCCGAGGGCGATCTTGTTGCAGCCGAGCCGCTCCGCCGCGGTGTAGAGGATCCCCCGCCGCAGCCGCGAGCACATCGAGCAGTACGCCTTGCCCGCGGGCGTGTGGGCCACCACCGGCGTGTACGTGTCCTCGCGCAAGATCTCGAACGGCGCCCCGAAGCGCTCGAGCCAGCGGCGCAGCGGCGCCCCGTCGTAGCCGGGCTGGACCTGGTCGAGGTGCACCGCCACCAGCTCGAAGCGGAACGGCGCGCGCGCCTTCGCCTCCCACAGCAGGTCGAGCAGCGTGTAGCTGTCCTTGCCGCCGGAGACGGCCACCATCACGCGATCGCCGGCGCCGACCAGGTCGTACGCGGCGATCGTCTTGACCATCGCGCGCGCGAGCAGGCGCCGCTGCGCGGACCGGCCGCTCGGCGGTGGTTCATGGGATTCGGGCGCGCGCGGGGCGGCGGCGGTGGGGTCGATCGAGTCGGTCACGAGCCGATGAGGGTGAGGGTGAGGCGGCGGCGGTGGGCGGCGTGGCGGTGCTCCCACAAGTAGACGCCCTGCCAGGTGCCGAGGGCGCAGCGACCGGCCTGCACGGGGATCGACAGCGACGTCTGGGTGAGGGCGCTGCGGACGTGGGCGGGCATGTCGTCGGGGCCCTCGGCGTCGTGGCGGAACAGCGGGTCGCCGTCGGGCGCGATTCGGTGGAACAGGCGCTCGAGGTCGCGGTGGACCTCGGGGTCGGCGTTCTCGGTGATCAGCAGCGAGGCGCTGGTGTGGTGGATGAAGACGGTGCAGAGGCCGTGGCGCAGCTTGGTGTCGCGCACGAACGCTTGCACCTCGGAGGTGACGTCGACGAGGCCGCGGCCGCGCGTGGCGACCTCGAGCTCGCGTGATTCGAGCGACAGGGTCATTTCTGGTGCTTCGCCTTCCACTCGCTGTACGGCATGCCGTAGACGAGCTCTCGCGCCTCGTCCTGGGTCAGCGGGATGTCCCGCGCCGTCGCGGCCTCCTGGTACCAGCGCGACAGGCAGTTGCGGCAGAAGCCCGCCAGGTTCATCAGGTCGATGTTCTGCACGTCCGTCCGCTCGCGCAGGTGCGCCACCAGGCTGCGGAACGCGGCCGCCTCGAGTTGCTCGGTCTGCTCCGGGGTCAAGCGCTCGCTCGTCATGACATGTCCTCTCGCACAGGGTACTTCGTGCATGTCCCGCAGGCCATGTCGCCCGAAACATGGCGCAACGGCCAGGCGTTCGGGAGGGCTCAGAAGAAGATGCCGTTGACGAGGGTCAGCGGCTCGTGGCGCAGGGTCCGCCAGGTGAAGTCGAGCAGCACGCGGTCGAAGTTGTCGCGCGGGTAGGCGGCGAACACGGCCGCGACCGGGGCCTTCGGCAGGCCGAAGCGGAGCAGCCCGTGGGTGTGCTCGATCTGGACCGCGCGGCGGAACGCGTCGGCCTGCGGCGACAGGTTCGGCACCGGCAGCAGGCGGTGGTTGTAGACGAGGCACTCGTCGACCACGTCCTGCGCGGCCTTGAGCTCGAAGCCGGCCATCTCGCGGGCGAACAGGCTGCGGCTGCGCTCGAGGTAGGTGCGGCCGGTGTCGCCGCGGCTGACGATCCCGAGGTCGTGGCACATGGCGATCGCGTACGCGAGGTCGCGCGCGAGCGGGGTGCCGCCCTGCGCCAGCAGCATCTCGGTGAACAGGAACAGCCGGCGACAGTGGTTGCGGAAGCCGTCGCCGTCGTAGGGGCTCGTCGCCTCGAAGACCTCGTCCGCGTGGGCGGCGAGCGGGCTCGTCGGCAACGAGGGGGCGGCCGGGGCGGTGAAGGTCTCGGTGGCGGACTCGAGCACTGGCCAAAATCTACCGCAGACCCGCGCGGGGCACGACAAAACCGGCGTGAGGCACCCCCGCGCAAGGCCCGTGGCAGCGGGGCGCACGCCTGCGGCAGAACGCGCGCGGAGCGGTCGCTTCAGGCCATCGGACGCACACCGAGGTCGTCGAGCAACAGCTCGACGACGAGGCGCTGCATCTCGATCCGCCGCGCCTCCGGCAGGCCCATCCACGTCTCGACGCAGATCCCCACGCAGCCGGTCGCCTCGACGATGACCTCGGTGGATGACGTTGCGACAGGATAATACTGCGGCGCCCAGCGCTCCGCTTCGCCGGCGAGGCGCGCGTTGAGGCGGTCGATCGTGCGGCCGAGGATCGCCGGCATCGGCTCCACGCCGTAGACCAGAGTCTGACCGAACGACGGCTTCACGTCGGGGTGGTAGCGCTTGTGGCTCTCGTGCAAGGTGGCCATCAGCGCCGGCCGCTCGGCGAGCACGAGGTCCATGAATCGGCGTGCGAGCCGGCGCTCGCGCTCGGGCGCGTCGGCGTCGCCGGGGAAGCAGCGGTTGAGGTCGAGGCCGCCGGGGGCGCAGCGCTGGCGGGCGCGATAGGCGGGCGGGTTCATCACCGGCACGACGATCAGGCGCCCACGCCGGGGCCGGATCTCCTCCTCCAACAGCTCTTGCAGCGCGTGCACGCCGGCGACCTCGTCGCCGTGGATCCCGGCCTGGATCAGCGCGACCGGGCCCGATTCCTCGGCGTCGAAGACGTGGATCGGCAGCGTGGGCGAGAACCAGTGGACCCCGGGCGACAGACGCGACACCCCCGGAGGGTGCCTCACAGGCGCGCCCGGGGGCAAGAGGATGAAGATGTCCCGAAGGACAGACCGATCACGGCGGGCCGGGCAGGTCGATCGGCGCCTCGACACCGAGGGTGCGGCACGTGGGCGAGTTGGGCACCGCCGTGTGGTCGGGCATGGTGCCGAGGATCCGGTCGCCGAGGTGGGTGGTGACGCCCTGCCAGTAGTGCTCGTTCTTGAAGTGATGCAGGCGGTGGTAGCGCCAGATCCGGCGATAGAACTCGCCCTGGGGCTTGTAACCGGTGTGCGTGAGGTAGTGCGTCCACTCGTAGAGGAAGGCCATGGTCACGCTGCCGACCACGCCGGTGAGGGCCATCTGCGGCGTGGGCGCGAGCAGGAACCACAACGCGGAGAACATCGCCAGGCCGATCCAGCCGGCGCGCCGAGGGATGAACACCAGCTCGAGCCGCCACGGGTCGCGGTGATGGGCGCGGTGGAACTTGGCGATCTGCAGGTCGAACTTGCGGCCGAACACCGTGGTCGGCTTGAAGTGGAGGATGTAGACGTGGATCAGCCACTCCACGAACGGCTGCATCGCCAGGAGAATCGGGACGACCAATAAGTCGGCCCAGCCGAAGTCGCCGATCGCGAGGCGGGTGGCGACCAGGAGCGGCCACATGACGCCGAAGATCCGCGGGCTGTGAAAGGTGAAGAAGGCGCGCGCGGCCTGGCCCAGCGTGGGGTTCTTGCCGTCGCGGCCGCCCAGGGGTTCGTGCTCATTGCTCGTCATCGTCGTCCTCCTCTCTCTCTGCCTGCTCTGCCTGTCCGTCTTCGTTCGAGCTCTCGAGCGCCGCGAGTAGCTGCAAGATCCCGCGCGAGCCGTGCTGCATGAGCGCCTGGGCGCTCTGCCCGGCCCCCTCGCCGTCGCGGCGGCGCACCGCGTCGGCGATCCGGCGATAGGCCACGAGGTCGCGCAGCTCCTCGCCCATCACTTCGACCAGCGCCTCTCGCATGCCTTCGTAGCTGTGACGCAGGCCGTTGAAGGCGAGCTGGTAGGCGATGTTCTCGCTGCACACCGTCAGCAGGTCCCAGAACTGCAGCGCCAGGACCTGCAGGGCCAGGAGGTCGTGCTCCTGGGCGGCCATCGCCGCGACCATCTCGTCGAGCTGCAACACCTGGCCGGGGCTGCGGCGCATGGCCGCGAGCCGGGCGATGTCGGGGGCCATCGCGGCCCGCATCTCCATCACGCTGCGAGCGACGCGGAGGTCGACCGTACCGTCGTGATGAAAGAGGAGGCGATTGAGGAGGTCGAGGCTCGCGGTCTGCTTGAAATCGAGCACCCGCGTGCCACCGCCGTGCTGAATCGAGATCAGCCCGGCCTGGGACAAGCGCTTGAGGGCCTCGCGCACCGCGCCGCGGTTGACCCGCAGCACGTCGCAAAGGGCGCGCTCGCTCGGCAAGGGCGCGCCGGGGCGCATCCGGCCGTGCACGATCTCCTGGGATAGCTGCTCGAAGACAGCATCGGACAGGGACTTTCGGGCGACTGGCTTGAGGCGCATGGTCGAGCCTGATGCGCTCAGCATGTCATGCCGAGATTTGATGGTCAACTGGTCATACCAGTTTAATTCTGCGCATCCTTCGCGCCGATGCCGCCGGACGGCCGGAAGCGGCCGAGCGAGCCGGCCGCGCTCGGCAAAGCGCCCTCGCGGCTCGCTGGCCTGTCCGAGCCGCGACGAACGGCGCTCGTCTCCTCCAAAGAGGTGCGGCGTTCAGTGGTCGCGGAAGCGAGGCGAGCGCGGCGCCTCGCCTGTCCCATGCGTCATGTCTCTTCGGACATGGGATCGACGGTCGCGCCGGCGCGCTCGAAGCGGCGCCAGCGGCCGGCGATGCGGCGCTCGTGGGGCAGGTAGCGGGCCTTGTAGGCCATCGAGGGGCACTCGCGGATGTACAGGCCGAGGTAGAGGTAGCGGAGGCCCCAGGCGCGGCACAGCTCGAGCTGTTTCATGATGGAGAACACGCCGGGGGACAGCGGCTCGAAGTCGGGGTCGAAGTAGAAGTAGACGGCGGACAGGGCGTCTTCGGCGCGGTCGACGACGGCGACGCCGATCAGGCGGCCGTCGACGCGGTAGCGGAGCTCGAACGACTCGCAGCAGGTGTCGACGAGGAAGGCGCGGTAGCCGACCTCGTCGATGTCGTGGCCGTCGGCGTTGAGGTCGCGCTCGGCCTTGTGGCGGTTGTAGAGGGCGACCTTCTCGGGGGTGAGCTCGGGCGGACCGATCTCGACGTCGATGCGGTCCAGGCCGCGCCGGTAGACGCGGCGCTGGGTCTTGTCGGCCACGAAGCGGTCGACGTCGATGCGGATGGGCTCGCAGGCCTGGCAGCTCGGGCACGAGGTGCGGTAGAGCAGCACGCCCTGGCGGCGGTCGCCGACCCGCAGGCGCTCGGCGAACTCTTGCGCGGTGAGCATGCGGGTGGGTACGCGGAGCGGCATTCGAGCGTCGCGCCCCTGGAGATAGGGGCAGACGGTCGCCTCGTCGTACACGAGCAGCTCGGGCGGGTCGGCCGCGAGCAAGCGAGGGCGCCAACGCATCATCGGTCAGTATACGGGTCCTCGCCGCCGCGAGGCGCGCCATCGTGTTGTACTGGGCCGACTGGGCACTACACTCGCGGCGCATGGCCGAGCCTGAAGTCCTGGACCCCGGCGTCTGGCGGGTCCCCTACGAGACGCCGACGCTGCCGCCGGCGACGGCGACCAACACTTTGATCGTCGGCACGCGCCGCGTCGCGGTCATCGAGCCGGCCACGCCGTATGCGACTGAGCGGGCCGCGCTCGATGCGTTGCTCACGGAGCGAGCCGCGGCCGGCGCGGAGATCGTCGCCGTGCTCGTCACACACCACCACGGCGATCACATCGGCTACGCGTTCGAGCTCGCGCAGCGACTGCGCGCGCCGATCTACGCCCATTCGCTCACGGCGGCCCGGCTCGATTTCCCCGTCGACGTGACTCTGGCCGACGGCGACCGGCTCGAGCTGGACGACGGATATGTCCTTCGGGCCCTGTTCACGCCGGGCCACGCGCCGGGCCACCTCGTCTACTGCGAGGAGCGCACGGGGATCGCCTACGCCGGCGACCTCGTCGCCGGCATCGGGACGATCCTCATCGACCCTGCCGACGGGGGAGACATGTCGGCGTACCTCGATTCGCTCGCCCGCCTGGGCGCCGCGCGACCGACGGCCCTCGTCCCCTCCCACGGCCCAGTGATTACTGCGCCGCAGGAATGCCTCGAGCGCTACATCACCCATCGCAGACAGCGCGAGGGCCGGGTGCTCGCCGCCCTGCACGCCGGCGCCACGAGGATGCCCGAGCTCCTCGCCGGCGCCTACAGCGACACCCCGCGGGAGATCTGGTGGCTCGCCGAGCGGTCCCTGGACGCCCACCTGCGCAAGCTCGAGGCCGAGGGCCGGGTCCGCCGCGAGCCCGACGGTCAGTTCGTCCTGACCTGAACGGGCGCGCCGCCGTACACGCGCTTACCAGACGCGAGCTTGGCAGCGCGCAGTCGCCCGGCGCGTCGCGCGGTCGCCCTTCGCCGGCCGCTGGTGTTAGGATGGACCCGGTTATGCCCAAGGTCTTGATCGTCGAGGACAACGAACTCAGCCGGGACATGCTCTCCAGGCGACTCCGTCGCAAAGGCTACGAGGTGCTCGTCGCCGTCGACGGCGGCGAGGGTGTCGCCATGGTGAAGAAGGAGAAGCCCGACATCGTGCTGATGGACTTGAGCCTCCCCGACATGGACGGCTGGTACGCCACGCGGGTGTTGAAGGAGCACGAGGCGACCGCGAATATCCCGGTCATCGCCCTCACCGCGCACGCCATGTCCGGCGACCGCGAGAAGGCGCTCGAGGCCGGCTGCGACGACTACGACACCAAGCCGATCGACCTGCGTCGACTGCTCTCGAAGATCAACCGCTTCGTGCCCGACCCCGAGGGCGGCGCCGGCGATCCCGGCGACAGCCGGGCCGGCTGATCACCGACTCCGCGGGCGCAGCAGCGTCGTCGCGTCGCCGTCTCGCCGGCTCTTCGTGAGGCCGGCTCGCAGGCCCGACCCGACGGCGCGTTCGCGTCTGTCCTTTCCGCCATGTCATCAGGCGGCCTGCGGTCACCCGTCCGCAGGCCCGCGCGTTCGTCCGCGCGCCGATCTCCCCGGAAATCGCGCCGGGCGGCTCTGTAAAAACGCCGCAGAACCACGTCCTGACCGCCTCCTCACGCGTCCTGCGATTGACACCCCTCGCGGCCCCCTGTAACGCTCTTTTGGCACGGTTTTCCCGGGGAGAACTGCGATCACGGACGCGCACCCACATGCCGGCTCGCCCGCCGAGAGCGGGCTCGAACCCCAGGGAGAGGCCGGGGCTGTCGGCCGCCTGGCCGTCCTGCGCGCGCAGATCGAGCAGCGTTTCGGCTACTTGCCGGCCTTCTTCGAGCCGGCCTTCGCCTGTCCGGACACCCTCGCCGACCTGTGGCACGCCGCCAGACACGCCTACCTCGATTGCCCGCTGCCCGCGGTCTTCAAGGAGCTCACCCTCCTTCTCACGCTCCGCCGCGCCGGCGCCGGCCTCGTCGAGCACGCGCTCGCGCTCACCCGCCTGGGCCTCGCGCCCGCGGCCGTGCTGGCCGCCCTCGACGACCCGCGCGCCTTCATCAACCAGCTGCCGGCCGCCCGCGACGCCCTGCGCGAGCAGAACCTGCACCTCGAGACATGGCCTGAAGACCCTGTCCTTCACGACATGCTCATGCGCTGCGGCCTGGCCTTCGCCGCCGACCCGCGCGACGGCGCCGACGGTCGCGCGGCGCTGGCGGTGGCGCTGACGCCGGCGCTGTACACCCGCTGGACCGCGCTGGTGGCCTACGCCCGCAGTCGAGCCGCGTGGTTCGAGCTCCACCCCGACCTGGCGCAGCGGGTCGACCCGCCGCTGATCGAGACGCACGCGTGGCTGCTGCGCGAGGCCCCGGGGCTCGCGCGTCACTTCGGCGACCCGGCCGTCGGCGCGCGCCCGCTGGTCGCCCCGGCGCTGCTGCGGCTCATCGACGCCGTCCCGACCGGCATCCTCCAGTTCGACGCTCGCGGCGCGATCGTCATGTCCAACACCACCGCGCAGCGGCTGCTCGGGCACGGCGCCGAGGCCCTCGCCGCGCTCACGATCGAAGACCTCGAGCGCGGCGCCCTGCGCGACGACGGTCACCCGCTCGCCCCCGGCTCGCCGCTGCGGCGCTGCCTCGAGCAGGGCAAGCCGCAGCCGCCGATCACCGTCGGCCTGCGCACCGCCAAGGGCGAGCTGCTGTGGACCAACCTCACCGCCGTCCCGCTCGAGGACGACGGCCAGGGCGCGGTCATGGTCACGCTGGTCGACATCAGCGAGCGCCGCAAGATCGAGCGCGCCCTGCAGGAGAGCGAGATCAAGTACCAGCTGCTGGTCGAGGCCAGCGACGTCTTCCTGCTCTGCTTCGACCGCGACGGCGTCATCTTCCACGCCAACGAGCTGATCGCCGACCTCTTCTCGTCGACCGTCGACAGCCTGATCGGCAAGAGCCTCGGCGACCTCGCGCCCGACATGCCCGAGCTGGCCGAGGCCTACCTGGCCCGCTTCGCCCAGGTCATGGAGAGCGGGATCGGCGTCTCGGTCGAGGAGATGATCGAGGTCCGCGGCAAGAACGGGTGGTTCGCGTCGACCGTCGTGCCGCTGCGCGACTTCGACGGCGCGGTCACCGGCGTCCAGGTCGTCGCCCGCGACATCACTCGCCGCCGCCGCGCCGAGATCGCCCTGCGCGCCCGCGAGGAGCGCTCGCGCCACGACTCGCTGCACGACCCGCTGACGCGCCTGCCCAACCGCCAGGCCTTCATGGAGAAGCTCGAGGCGGCGCTGCAGGGCGTGCGTCAGGGCCGGGCCGCGTTCGCGGTGCTGTGCCTCGACCTCGACCGCTTCAAGAACATCAACGACAGCCTCGGCCACTCGATCGGCGACCGCCTGCTGATCTCGTTCGCTCGCCTGCTGCAGGACTGCGTCGGCCCCGACGACCTGCTCGCGCGCCTGTCGGGTGACGAGTTCGGGGTCCTCTTGCCCAACGTCCAGGACGCCAGCGACGCCATCCGCGTCGCCGACCGGATCCTCGGTCAGCTCAAGCAGCCGCTGTCGTTGCGCGACCAGGAGGTCTACACCTCGATCAGCGTCGGCATCACCTGGAGCGCCCTCGGCTACGAGCGCACCGAGGACATCCTGCGCGACGCCGATACCGCGATGCACCGGGCCAAGCGGCGCGGCAAGAGCCGCTACGAGCTGTTCGACGCCGACATGCACGCCGAGGCGGTCGCCCAGCTCACGCTCGAGAGCGACCTGCGGCGGGCCATCGAGCGCGGCGAGTTCGAGGTCTACTACCAGCCCGTCATCGACCTCGTCAGCGGCCAGATCAGCGGCTTCGAGGCGCTCCTGCGCTGGAACCACCCGACCCGCGGCCTGGTCCTGCCGGGCGAGTTCATCGGCTGCGCCGAGGAGACCGGCCTCATCATCCCGATCGGCGAGTGGGTCCTGCGCGAGGCCTGCGGCCAGATGCAGCGCTGGCACGCCAAGTACCCGCACCGCGAGGCGCTGTCGATCAGCGTCAACCTCTCGGGCAAGCAGTTCGCCCAGCCGGCGCTGATCGCCAAGGCCCTGCACGAGAGCATGCTCGTCCCGTCGAGCCTCAAGCTCGAGATCACCGAGAGCGTGATCATGGAAGATCCGAAGACGGCCTCCGAGCTGATCGAGCAGCTCCGGCTCGAGCAGGTCCACTCCTACGTCGACGACTTCGGCACCGGCTACTCCTCGCTCAGCTACCTGCACCGCTTCCCGATGTCGGCGCTGAAGATCGACCGCTCGTTCATCAGCAACATCGGCCCCGACGGCGAGAACGCGGAGATCGTGCGCACCATCGTCACTCTGGCGCACAACCTCGGGATGAGCGTGATCGCGGAGGGCGTCGAGACCCGGGCCCAGCTCGACCTGCTGGCCGAGATGGGCTGCGAGTTCGGCCAGGGCTACTACTTCTCGCGCCCGGTCTCGAGCGGCGTCGCCGAGTCGATGATCTCGCGCGACTGCAAGCCCTGAGGCCTCGCGCCCTCGCGAGCGCGGCTGCCGGGTCTCTGATATCGTGGTCGGATGCAGGACCTCGTCGACTGCCCGCGCTGCGAGTGCCTGGTCCGTCCGGGCGAGCCCGTCTGTCCGTTTTGTCGGGCCAACCTGCGCAGCACCGCGGCGTCGCCCTGGTGGGCGTGGACCTTCGCGCTGACTCTGGGGATGGGCCTCGTCGCCTGTGACGACAAGAACGACAAGGCGACCGCGTCCGCCAGCATGCCGTACCCCGACGGCGTCACCTACGCCGGTCCGCCGTCCGATCCGTACTACACGCCCACCACCGGCGAGTCGACCGGCACCACCACCCAGGACTCGTCGTCGGCCGGCTCGACCTCACCTGTCCCCGAGGACAGCACCACGACGACCGGCACCACCACCGACGACTCGAGCTCGTCCGCGGGCACCACCGCGACCGACGGCTCGTCGACGGGCTGAGGTTGCTCAGCGCCCGGCCGCGATCAGCTCCGGCGGCGCCTGCACCAATTCGATGAGCACCCCCTCGCCGCCGAGCGGCGCGCTGGCCTCGTCGCCGCGGGGGTGGATGAAGCACACGTCGTGGCCGGACGCGCCGCGGCGGATCCCCCCGGGGGCGAAGCGGACCCCCTGTCCCGAGAGCCAGGTAACTGCCGCGTCGAGGTCGTCGACCCACAGGCCGACGTGATTGAGCGCCGGCTCGTGCACGCGCGGCCGCTTGTCCGGGTCGATGGGCTGCATCAGGTCGACCTCGACCTGCCACGGCCCCGAGCCGGCGACGGCGATGTCCTCGTCGACGTTCTCGCGCTCGCTGCGGAAGCTGCCGACGATCGGCAGGCCGAGCAGGTCGGACCACAAGCGGCGCAGCGCCGCCTTGTCGCGGCCGCCGACTGCGATCTGCTGGATCCCGAGGACGCGGAACGGGCGGTGTTCGCTGGTCATGGCGGGCCTCAATGTAGCGCAGGCGCGACCGCGCTGTGCAGCCGCGGCTCGCCCGGATCGCCGCGCAGCACCTGCGCCTCATGAACGGCCAGCACATCGAGCCGCGCCGACAGCTCCGCCTCCGGGACCAGCTCCAGCTCTCGCGCCAGCTCGAAGTAGCTGTGGAAGTGGCGGGCCTCACACGCCAGGAGACCGCGGTACAGCTTCACCAGCCCCGGGTCCTCGAGCGTCTCCGCCAGCAGGCGCATCCGTTCGCAGCTGCGGGCCTCGATCAGCGCGCAGCACAGCAGCGTGTCGAGCAGCCGCATCGGCTCGTGCGTGCGGGCTGCGGCCATCAGCTGCGCCGCGTAGGGGCTGGGCGTCTGGCGGCGGAACTCGAGCCCGCGCGCGCGCATCACCGCCACCACCTCCTCGAAGTGGGCCAGCTCCTCGCGCGCCAGCCGCGACAGCGGCACCACCATCGCCGGCCGCTCCGGGTAGCGGAAGATCAGCGACAACGCCGTCGACGCCGCCTTCTTCTCGCAGTGGGCGTGGTCGAGGAGGATCTCCGGCAGGTGCTCGCGCGCTCGCGCGGCCCAGCGCTCATCGGTCGGCGCGGCCAGGTGCAGCATCGGCGGCGGCAGTGTACCCTGGCGCTCGCGTGCCTGCCCTGTTCCGCGTCGCGGCCGCCCTCGCGTTCGCCGCCTGCGCCGTCGCCCCCACCAATCCGCCGCCGCAGCCGCCTGGCGGCGCGCCCGCGGCCCCGCGCCTGCTCGGCACGCCCACGCGGATCCTCTCCGCCCACGCCCAGCCGCCGCCCACCGGCGACGAGCGCGAGTACTTCGGCGTCCCGGTCGGCACCCTCGTCTACCTCGTCTTCACCCGCCCGCTCGACCCCGCCGCCCTGATCCCCAGCCGCTTCGTCGTCCTCGGGCGCGACGGCACCCGGCGCGTCCCGATCGCCGCCAGCCTCGCCCCGGCCAGCGAGCGCGACGAGCTCCGCGCCCTCGAGCTCGTCATCCCCGCCCCGCAGCGCGAGCTCGTCAGCGTCACCGTCGCCGGCCAGCTGTTCGACGCCGACGGCCGCGACATCGACGGTCAGTCCGCCGACGTCGTCCCCGCCGACGCCCCGCCCTTCCCCGTCGCCGCCGAGCTCGTGTCCCGCGGGACAGATTGCCCCGCCACCTCCGGCGTCGAGGCGCCCGCCGCCGTGCGCGTGTGGTGGAGCGCCCCGGTGGCCGCGGGGGCGGCCGGCGTCCGCCTCTTGCTCGCCGACGGCCGCGCCCTCCCGCCGCTCGCGGTGGCCGACGTCACCTGCACTGCGGAGCAGCGGCTGGCCGAGCCCGCGGCGGCCTGCGACCCCGAGGACGACAGCGTCCTCGACTACTGCACCCCTGTCGGCGCCGCGATCGAGCGGGTCGAGCTCGACATCGGGGCCGCGCGCGGCCGCGGCGGCAGCCCCAGCGCCGCCGGCTCGTTGCAACTTTCGCACATGTCTTCGGGAACATGAGCTTTTCGCCATGACCCGAAGGACACGCACCATGGCGATCGCCCGCATGACGCGGTCGATCAGCGTGCCGATCATCCTCGCCTCCGGGGCCGTCGCGCTGTGCCTGGCGCTGCTGGCCGGCTGGAGCTACCTCGTGCTGCAGAACCCCGAGCTGGTGGCCGACCTCCGCGGCAACCGCTGGCTGCTGGCCGCGGGCATCGGCTCGCTGGTCGTCATCATGTTCGTGATCGTCCTCTTCACGGTCTTCCTGGTGCGGGAGATCCGCGAGGTGCGGCGGCAGACCAGCTTCATCGACTCGGTCACGCACGAGCTCAAGAGCCCGCTCGCCGCGCTCAAGCTGTGCCTGGAGACGCTGGCGCGGCCCGACCTGCCGGGCCCTCAGCACGAGCGGCTGCGGCGGATGATGCACGACGACGTCGAGCGGCTGACCGCCTTCATCGACCGCGTGCTCACGGCCACGCGCCTGGCCGGCGAGGTCCGGCCGGCGCAGCACCTCACCGACATCTCGCTGGCCGAGCTGGCGCGTCGCTGCGCCGGCGGAGTCACTCGTCGGGCCCACCTGGCCGACGACGTCGTGCGCGTCGACATCGCCCCCGAGCTGCGGATCGTCACCGACGAGGTCGCGCTGGCCGCGGTGCTCGAGAACCTCATCGACAACGCGATCAAGTACAGCGGCGACGACGTCGAGGTCATCGTCAGCGCCAGCCCCGTCGAGGCGCGCGGCCAGGTCGCGCTCGAGGTCCGCGACCGCGGGATCGGCATCCCGCGCACCCACCTGCGCCGCGTCTTCGAGCGCTTCTACCGCGTCCCCGACGAGGCCGTCCGCGAGCGCCGCGGCACCGGCCTCGGCCTCTACGTCGTCTCCGCCCTCGTCCGCTCTCTCGGCGGCCGCGCCGAGGCCCTCTCTCCCGGCCCCGGCCAGGGCACCACCCTCCGCGTCACCCTCCCCATGCGTCTCCGCTCGGCGTGAACAGCATGTCTTCCCACGACCCTGAAGATCTTCGCAGCATCGACCGCGGGCACGAACTCTTCCTGGCGGAGCAAGCGGCTTGACCGCTTCTCCCCGCCTCCTCCTCGTCGAGGACGAGCAACACCTGGCCGCCGGGCTCAAGTTGAACTTCGAGCTCGAGGGTTACGCGGTCGACCTCGCCAGCACCGCGCGACGGGCCGCGGAGCTGCTGCTCGGCGCGCGCTACGACGTCATCGTCCTCGACGTCATGCTCCCCGACACCGACGGCTTCGAGCTGTGCAAGAAGTTGCGCGAGGGCGGCAACTTCAGCCCTGTCCTCATGCTCACCGCGCGGGACGCCACCGACGACCGCGTGCGCGGCCTCGAGGTCGGCGCCGACGACTACCTCGTCAAGCCGTTCGAGCTCAGCGAGCTGCTCGCGCGGGTGCGCTCGCTGTTGCGCAGGCGCTCGTGGGAGCGCGAGCAACGCCCGCCGCAGGAGCGACCTGCGCAGGACACGACCTCCGTCGCGCCGATTCGCTTCGGCGACGCGGTCATCGACGTCGAGCGCGGCGAGGCGCGTAAGGGCGACCAGGAGGTCAAGCTCACCCGCCTCGAGTTCGACCTCGTGCGTTACTTCGCGGCCAACCCCGGGCGGGTGCTCTCGCGACAGGAGCTGCAGGAGCAGGTGTGGAAGCTGGCGAACTACCCCAACACGCGGATGGTCGACAACTTCATCATGCGCCTCCGGCGCCACTTCGAACCCGACCCGGTGAACCCCGTATATTTCGTCTCCGTACGGGGAACGGGCTACAAATTCGTCGTCCCGAGTCCGGTGACCAAACCGTGACACGAAGTGACCACTCGAGGACAGGCGCCGTTCGGCCATCTCCGGCAACTTGACCGGTGCGCATGCAGATCGACTCGCCGATCCCGATCCCCGAGAAGTACCGCGACCTCCCGCCGAAGGAGCGCCCCGGATACGACTGGGCCGGCATCGTGCCGACGGCGATCGTCCATCTGGCCCCGCTCGGCGCCCTGTGGACCGGCACCCGCTGGCAGGACTGGGCCGTGTGCTTCGCCCTCTACTTCGGGCGCATGTTCTTCGTCACCGGCTGGTACCACCGCTACTTCTCGCACCGCACCTTCAAGACCAGCCGGATCGTCCAGTTCATCGCCGCCTTCCTGACCCAGACCGCCTCGCAGCGCGGCGTGCTGTGGTGGGCCGCGCATCACCGGCATCACCACAAGTTCAGCGATCTGCCGTGGGACACCCACTCGCCGATCCAGCGCGGCTTCTGGTACTCGCACATCGGCTGGATCTACGAGAAGAACGCCGGCGACACCGACTACAACAAGATCCGCGACCTCGCCAAGTACCCCGAGCTCCGCTGGCTCGACAAGTACTGGTACGTCCCCCCGACCGCCCTCGGCGTCCTCATCTTCTTCACCATGGGCTTGTCGGGCCTGCTCATCGCCTTCGCGCTCAGCACCACCCTGCTGTGGCACGGCACCTTCACCATCAACTCGCTCTCCCACGTGTTCGGCAAGCGCCGCTTCGAGACCGGCGACACCAGCCGTAACAACTGGCTGCTGGCGCTCGTCACCCTCGGCGAGGGCTGGCACAACAACCACCACCACTACATGGGCTCGACCCGCCAGGGCTTCTACTGGTGGGAGATCGACATCACCTACTACATCCTCAAGGCCATGAGCTGGGTCGGCCTCGTGTGGGACCTGCGACCTGTCCCCGAGACTATCCTCGCCGAGGGCCGCCGCAAGGGCCCCCCGGCCCCTGCCGCCGCGGACGCGACCACCGACCTCCGCGACGCCCTCGACGCCGCGCTCCCCGACCAGGCCTGAGCACCTGCCCCGAGAGCCAGGCTACTTCGCCGCCTCTCGGGCGACCTCGGAACCTGCCCCGAGGGCCAGGCCGCTCGGCCACTGCCTCGGGCCTGCTCGCCGCTCCAAGAACCTCAGGGCCGCGCCCCGATCGTCACCTGCACGTGGGCGCCGCGCGCCAGCCCGAGCGTCACCGTCGTCTTCGCCGGCGCGTGCGTCAGCGCCGGGAACAAGTAGCTGTTCGGACCCTGCACGTCCTGCCCGTCGACGCTGACGATCTCGTCGCCGACCGCCACGCCCGCCAGCGCTGCCGGCCCTCTGGGCCGCACGTGGGCCACGATCCACCGCCGCTTCGTCGGATCTTCGCCGGAAGCCGGCTCGCGGGTCGTGAGGCCGAGGTCGCCCGGCGGCTCGCCGGTGGCGATCCGCTTGCGCGCCAGGCGGATCGGCGGCAGCTCGACCGTCGACGCCTCGGCCGACAGCATGGTCGGCATCGACGACCAGCCGAACTCTCCGGTCGCGCTCTGGGGTGACACGCTCACCTGTACCAGGCCGGTCGGTGCGTTGCGGAACTCGAAGCGACCTGACTCATCGGTCAGGTTGTGCTTGCCGTCCTGCGGGCTCGACCCCGAGCCGCCGCCCGACACCATGACAGTCAGCCCCGGCACCGGCTTGCCCTCGAGGTCGACCACAGTCCCACGCACCGTCACTCTCGGCGCCAGCTCGATGCGAACCCCCGACAGCTCCTCCCCGGCCGTCACCTTCACCATCGTCTCCGCGTTGCCGGCCCCCGAGCTGACCTGCACCTTGAACTCGCCCGCCGGCACCTCGGGGAAGCTCCACGCCCCGTTCGTGCGGTAGAACTGATCGTTGCGGCGGTACCCGCTCGCCGCATCGTGGATCACCACCTGAAACTCCTCCGGCGCCCCGCCGCCCGGTAGCGCCACCATGCCCGCCAGCCGAGCCGCGGGCGGCAGCGTCAGAGTCACCTCGCTCCCGATCGCCACGTGCTCGAGGATCGCCTCGGCGCCGTAGCGACGGTGCGCCCGCAGCGTGTGCTTCCCGTCGCTCAGGTCGGTCAGGGTGAACCGCCCCTCGGCGTCGGTGAGGTTGGGCCGCTTGCCGAAGGTCCACCGCGCCTCGCGCGAGCCGCTGCCCTTCGCCGCCCCCGCGCTGTCCGACTCGCGCCCCACGTCGACGAACGCGTCCGCCACCGGCGCGCCGTGTTCATCGCGCACCACCCCCGAGATCTTCCCGGACGCGCTCGCCACCACCAGGTTCACCGTCGTCACCGCGTCCGCGCGCACCTCGATCTTCTCGCCCTGGACGTCGTCGTCGCTCGTCCCCGGCGCCCGCAGCTTCTCCCAGCCCTTCTGCACCTCGGCCCGGTACTCGCCCGCGCCCACGTGCTCGATGCGAAACGCCCCGTCGTCCGCCACCGTCCTCGAGAACCGGTTCGCCCCGCCGCTCAGCGACACCGACGCCCCGCGCACCGGCTTGCCGTTCGCGTCGCGCACCGTCCCCCGCACCTCGCCGACCGCCGGCAGCTCGATCCGCACCCCCTCGACGTCCTGTCCCTTGGGCAAGGCCACCTCCAGCGGCCTCGGCGCCGCGCGCGGGGGCTCCCACGCCGAGACCACCACCTCGTACAGGCCCGGCAGCAGCCCCGCCACCTCGAAGCGCCCGCTCGCATCGGTGCTTCCGCCGAACGACACGATCCGCTGCGCGTGCGGTCGGCCGGGGTCCGGCTTCGAGCCCGCGTTCACGGTCATTTTTTCCACCGGCCGCCCCCGCGCGTCGACCACCACGCCCCGGATCGACCGCCCGCGCGTCACCTTCCACTGGACCCCGGACAGGCTGCGGTCCACGACCTTCACGGCTTCGTACATGTCCTCCGGGACATGTCCTTCGCACCTCACGTCGACCTTGTACTCGCCTGGTCGTAGCCCTTTCAGGCGCACCACTCCGTCCCCCTCGAGCCCCGCGTACGTCGAGCGACCGCTCGCCCCGTCGCGCAACATCACCGACCCGAAGTCGCAATCACCGCCGCCCTCGATCACCACCCGACCCTCGACGAAGAACGCCGGGTGCGCCGGGATCACCAGCGGCTCCGAGGTCTCCCCCAGCCCCAGCATCACCAGCTCGTCCGCCTGCCCGAACACCTCGTCGGACGCCGCGCTCGGCTTGTACGCCCCCGGCTGCAGCGCATCGAGCCGGAACACCCCCTGGGCGTCGGTCATCGTCGACGCCCAGCTCGCTCCGCCGCTCGAGACGCGCACGTCCGCGAGCGGCTCGTTGCTGCCCGCGCGCACCACCTTGCCGACCAGCACCGCCTCGGGCGTCATGAAGATCTCGTAGAAGTGCCCCGGCGCCACCCCGTTGTCGCGAGCCGGCGCATAGCCCTCGGCCACGGCCTGCAGCCCGACCTCCCCCGGCCTCACCCACATCGAGAACTCGCCCTCGGGCCCGGTGACGCCGGCCGATTGACGATGCCCCATGAGCCGGGCGCCCTCGATGGGCCCGCCGCTCAGATCTTTCACCACGCCCCGGACCTCGACGCCGCCGTCCGCGAGCTCGATGTCGACGCCGAGCAGCTCCATCCCCGCCCGCAGATCGATCCACTCGCGCCGGCCCGGTCCCTCTCCGCGCGTGTGCAGCGTCGGCATGAAGCCCGGCGCCGAGCCGATCACCTCGTGACGCACCCCGAACAGCCCCGCGATCCGGTAGTGCCCGTCGCGTTCACTCGTCACGCAGGCCGGCCGTCGCCGCTCTTCCGCGGTCAGCCGCTCGGAAGTCGTCACCGCGCACACCTGCGCCCCCGCGACCGGCCGCCCTTTCGCGTCCTTCACGAACCCCGAGACCGACGCCCGCGCGCCCAGCCGCGGCTCGAGCACCAGCGCCGGCACCTCCGCCCGTCCGCCCCCCGCCGTCGCCTGCACCGGCGCGTCGACGACCTCGTTCGCCGCGGACAGAGCCCCATCGTCCCCTTCGCGCAACCACCACAGCACCCCTCCGATCACCACCACCAGCGCCGCACCGACGACTCTCCCCCGCATCTCGTCACTCCTTCGACCTGGTCTTCGGGACATCTTCATCCTCGACCGCGGGGCGAGACTCGCCCCGCGAACCCCCTATTCCCGGCCCGCCCGCGCCCTTGCCGACACATGTCCCGGGGGACATATGATTCACGGCGCCTTGCCGGCCGTCACCGACGCGCTCTTCCCGTTCGCCAGCCCGAGCGTCAGCGTCGTGCCCTCGAGCACCTCCGTCAGCGTCTCGTACAGATAGAAGTTCGCCCCCGTCACGTCCTGGCCGTCGACGCTGGTGATCTGGTCGCCGAGCTGCACCCCGGCCGTCGCCGCCGGGCTGCCGGGGCGCACGTGCGCCACGATCAGCTGCCGCGTCAACGGATCGGCCCCCGGCTCCGGCTCCTTGAGCTTGATCCCCAGGTAACCGGTGGCCTCTCCTCCTTTCACCCGCTTGCGCGCCACCTTGATCGGCGCCAGCTCCGTCACCGCCGCGTCGGCCGACAGCGTCACCGGCACCGTCGTCCACGAGAACTCGTCGCTGGCCCACGAGCGCGGGGTCACGTTCACCTCGACCTTGCCGGTCGGCGAGTTCAACAATTCGAAGCGACCTTGTTCGTCGGTCACGTAGCGCTTGTCCTCGTCGCCGCCGCTGCCCGACCACGTGCCCGGCGCCGCGACGTAGACGTTCAGCCCCGCGATCGGCTTGCCCTCGGTGTCCACCACCGTCCCACGCACGGTCACCTTCGGCGCCAGCTCGATGCGGACCCCGGTGGTGTCCTTGCCCGCGCTCATCGACGCCTGCACCTCCGCCGTGCCCGGGCCCGCCGACACGCTCACCTTGTACTGCCCGGGCGGCAGCTCCGGCAGGCTCCACGCTCCCCCCGTGCGGTAGAACTGGTCGCTGCGATGAAAGCCCGTCGTCTCGTCGGTCGCCACGATCGTGAACTCGTCGGGCACCGCCCCGCCGCGCACGTTCACCGTGCCGGACATCCGCCCCGCCGACGCGATCGTCACCACCACGTCGCTGCCGAGCTCCACGTGCTCGACGATCCCCTCACCGCCGCCCTTGCGGTGCGCGCGGAGCGTGTGCTTCCCCGTCGGCAACCGCTCGAGCGTGAACTTCCCGTCCTGGTCGGTCAGGTTCGGCTTCTCGAGGAAGTCACCCCAGCGGCCTTGACGGATCCCCGACCCCGCCGACTTCGCCGCGCTGTCCGACTCGCGCGTCGCCTCGATGAACGCGTCCGCCACCGGCCCACCGTCCTCGTCGCGCACCACCCCGCTGATCCGCCCCGACGCGCTCTCGACCACCAGCTTCACCGTCGCTACCTTGCCCTCGCGCACCTCGGCCCGTTCGCCCTGCACGTCGTCGTCGCTGGTCCCCGGCGCGCGCATCGTCTCACCCCACCAGCCGAGCCGCGCGGTGATGCGGTAGTCCCCGCCGGCCAGGCTGGGGAAGTGAAAGGTCCCGTCGTCCTTCGAGTTCTCGAACTGCCAGTGCACCCCGTCGCTGGCGGCGATCTTCGCGGCCGAGATCGGGTTCCCCTTCGGATCGCGCACCGACCCGCGCACCTCGCCGGTCGCCGGCAGCTCGATCCGCACCCCCGTCGCGTCCTTGCCCTTCGGCACCTCCACGATCGTCGGCTTGGCCGGCGTCGCTTGCCGTCCCCACGAGTCGACCGACAGCTCGTACGTCCCCGGCAACAGCCCTGCCAGCTCGAAGCGGCCCTGCGCGTCGGTCTCGGGGCCCCACACGTTCGCCGTCTGGTGCGCGCGCGGCTGGCTCGGGTCCGGCTTGAGCGACGCCTCGAGGTGCATCTTGGGCGCCGGCTTGCCGCTCGCGAGGACCACCACTCCGCGGATCGACTGCCCCTTCGACACGTCCCAGCGGAGGCCCGTCACGCTCTTGTCGACGACCTTCACTCGCTCGTAGCGCTCGGCCGACACGAACCCGCGGCAGCGCGCCTCGACCTGATAATCACCGGGTAACACCCCGCGCTTGCGCACCACCCCGTCGCTCTGGACCGACATCCACGCCTCGCGCCCC
Source organism: Nannocystis punicea (assembly GCF_026965555.1). Classification (GTDB taxonomy): domain Bacteria; phylum Myxococcota_A; class Polyangia; order Nannocystales; family Nannocystaceae; genus Nannocystis; species Nannocystis punicea. The sequence continues at coordinate 12,366,453 of NZ_CP114040.1, forward strand.
TGCGCCGAGTCTCGGATGACCACCGTGCCGTCGTCGCAGCTCCCGCCGCCCTCGGTCACGATCTTGCCCTCGACGGTGAAGGCCGGGTGCGCCTCGATCACGATCGAAGCCGACGTCTCGCCGAGCCCGAGGATCACCTGCTCCTTCGCCAGCCCGAGCGCGTCATCGGCCTCGGCCCGCGGCTTGTAGGCGCCGGGCTCGAGCCCCTCGATGCGGAACTCGCCGTTCGCGTCGGTGTACGCCGACTTCGGCATGAAGCCCCAGTTGCCCGCCACCGCCGTCACCTGCGCGCCCTCGACCGGCTCGCCGCCCTCGCCCGCGCGCACGACCTTGCCGATCAGCACCGCCTCGGGCGTCAGGAACAGCTCGAACTCGTGGCCCGGCGCCCCGCCCTCCTCGTTGCCCATCGCATAACCTTCGGCGCTCGCCGAGACCCAGACGGACCCCTCCTTCACCCACGCCGAGAACGACCCGTCGGCCGCGGTCCACGTGAAGGTCGCGTCGGCCGCGACCTGAGCGCCCTCGACCGGTCCGCCGCTCAGGTCCTTGACGAACCCGTGGATCTCCACGCCACCGTCCTGAAGCGCGATGTCGATGCCCTGCGCCTCCATCTTCGGCCGCAGGTCGATCCAGTCGCGCCGGCTCGCCCCCTCGCCATGGAAGTACTTCCCCGGCGCGAAGCCTGCCGCGCTCGCCAGCACCGCGTAGCGCACCGGGAACAGCCCCTCGATCCGGTAGTGCCCGTCGCGCTCGGTCTTCGCGCAGCTCGGTCGCTCCTTGTCCTTCGTCGCCAGCTCGTTCGCGTGGGTGGTCGCGCACACCTGCGCTCCGGCCACCGGCTGACCTTGAGGATCTCGCACCGTCCCCGCGATCGCCGCCCGGTCGGCGAAGCGCGGGTTCAGCACCAGCTCCGGCCGCACCTCCGGCAAGCTGGCCGCGATCGCCTGCGCCGGCCCCTCGCCACGCTCCTCCGCCGCCGGCACCGCCGCGCCCCCGGCTCCGCTCTGCCACCACCATAACGCGGCCCCGGCCAGACCCGCGACCACCAGCAATACCGGCCCTGTCCCTCGCGCTTTCTCTTCCTGTCTCACGCAATACCTGGCCTTTCAGACATGCCCATATCTGCATGTCTCGAGACACATGTCATCCGTGCGCCCCCGTCGCCACCGCTCGCATCGGCGGCGAAAAACTCCGCTCGGCATCGGTGGTCGCGAGCCCACGCCGCCCACTCATCGACGTCCCTCCGAGCGATCCTCCGGCCGAGAGCGCGATGTCGATCACCACGCGGACCTCGCAATCGCAGATCCCCGGCACGCTCACCGTCGCCGTCTCCGACCCCACGTCGCAGCCGAGCTCGCCTCTCGCTCGAGACCTGGGCCGAGGTCGCGCGGACGCGCCCATCTGCGCCCGTCCCCGTCCGTCTCGCCGTGTCCCCGGAAAGCCCGCTCGATCGCCCGCGCCGCCATGCCGGGCGGCCGTTGCCTCGAACTGTCGCACTCGTGAATTCAGGGCCGTGGGCACGCGCGTCTCTCGTCTCGGCGACGTGTCATTCGGGACATGTGATTTTTCCGCTACGCACGAAGGCCCGCGGATGTTCCGGGTGACATACGCAGGAGCGGGGGTCCACGATCTCACTTCCGGTCGGATGCTATCGCCTCGTCGCGGCGGCTTCCTGCGGCTCGGCCCGAGCCTGAGCACGGCGTCCGCGCCGCGCCGTGGACGCTGGGGAATTCCGTCGCTGCGATGCGAAGAAAGATCTCGCCGGCGATCTGCGTGCGCTGCGAGATCGGCCCCCAGGGAGCTCTGGCCCCCAGTTCCGTCGACTTCGATCCATGACCGCGGCGGCGCCGCCCTGGCCCGGCCGTGCTGGCACCGGGCGATCAAAGGTGCCACCGTCACCGGGGATGAGGGTCATCCACGCCGCCGACCTGCACATCGACAGCCCGCTCCGCGGGCTCGGTCGCATCGAGGGCGCGCCCGTCGACGACATCCGTCTGGCCACCCGACGCGCCTTCAGCCGCCTCGTCGACACCTGTCTCGAAGACCAGGCCGCCCTCCTGATCCTCGCCGGCGACGTGTTCGACGGCGAGTGGCGCGACTTCAACACCGGCCTCTTCTTCGTCCGCGAGCTCGCCCGCCTGCGCGACGTCGGCACCCGCGTCGTCATGGTCCGCGGCAACCACGACGCCGAGTCCGTGCTCGCCCGCCACATCCCCCTGCCCGAGCACGTCCACACCTTCCCCGCCGAGGCCGCCGGCACCCTCGAGCTGCCCGCCCTCGGCCTCGCCGTCCACGGCCAGAGCTACGGCAACCGCAGCGTCGAGGACAACCTCGCCGAGTACTACCCCGACCGTCGGCGCGACCTCCTCAACATCGGCGTCCTCCACACCAACGCCATCGGCGCCGCCGAGCACAGCAACTACGCCCCCTGCACCGTCCAGCAGCTCGTGCGCCGCGGCTACGACTACTGGGCTTTGGGACATGTCCACAAGCGCAGCATCCTGCACACCGACCCGTGGGTCGTCTACCCCGGCAACCTGCAGGGCCGCCACGCCAACGAGGCCGGCGCGCGCGGCTGCACCGTCCTCGACATCGACAACCTGAAGATCCGCAGCGTCGCCCACCGCGACCTCGACGTCCTCCGCTGGGCCGAGATCTCGCTCGCCGCCGCCGCCGCCGCCGACACCGACGACCTCCTCGGCACCCTGCGCATGCGCCTGCAGCAGATCGTGTTCGAGGCCGGCGGTCGCCCCGTCCTCGCGCGCGTCCTCGTCGACGGCGCCACTCACTTGCACGCCCGCCTCGCCGCGCACCCCGAGCCGTTCGCCGCCCAGGCGCGGGCGATCGCCGCCGACCTCGGCGACGTGTGGATCGAGCAAGTCCGCTTCCGCACCCGCCCGCCCGCCGAGACCGAGCACGGCGAGCTGCTCGCCCTGCATCAAGCCCTGCGCGACGAGCTCCTGGCCCTCGCCGCCGACCCGCAGCGCCTCGCCGAATACGGCCCCGCCCTCGCCCCGCTCGGCGCCCTCGTCGCCCCCTACCTCGGCGTCCGCCCCGACGACCCCGAACACCTCGCCGCCCGCCTCCCCGAGGTCGAAGCCCTCCTCCTCGGCCTCCTCGCCCCCGACCTCCCGCCCTCGCGCCCCGCCGCGCACGTCCCCCCGCAAGACCCGGCCCCCCTCCGCGCCAGCGAACACCCCGAGGTCCAATGACCCGGCGCGGCCCAGGCCTCCGCTCGCCCGCACGACGGGCGAGCCCCGGCGCTCGCTCGTCCACGGTGCCATCCACACGCGCCGCTCACCCACATGTCTCTTCAGACATGTCCTACAAGCCATCCGCATCAAGTCGGCATTCCACTCCGCTCGCATCCATGGCCGAGGCCTTCGACGCTCACCGAGGGGCGGGCCGGGCGCGGCGCAATTGGGACGCAGAGAAGGATGAAGGGCCACCGGGCGGACCTTCGGACATGTCCCATGTGCCATCCGCATCAGTCTTGACGCGTCGGCACCCAAGTCCGCTCACACCGCTGAGCGGGGCCGGCGATCCTCGCCGAGGGGCGGGCCGGGCGCGGCGCAATTGGGACGCAGCGAGAGGCCCCATGCCTGACGCAGAGCCGCCGAGCCGATCGTCGGACAGGTCTCATGAATCCCATCGGCGGCGAGCATCTGGCATGGCAGGTCTCGCGTCGCGAGGGCCCCGTTCTCGCCGCGCCCGGCCCGCCCCCTCCCAGGTCTCCACGGCCCCGCGCTTCCGGATCGGGCACGGCCTTCGCCTCCTCGCGCGCTCTCCGAAGTCACGATGGCAGAAGAGACCCCATGCGCTTTGAACGCCTGACCGTCGAGCGCTTCGGCCACTTCGAGTCGCTCGACATCGACCTGCCCGGAGGGCCAGGTCTCGTCGTCCTCTACGGCCCCAACGAGGCCGGCAAGACCACGCTCCTGCGGGCCCTGCACGGCCTCCTCTTCGGCGTCGACGAGCGCACCCCGTACGCCTTCGAGTACGACTACCGCGCCATCGCCCTGCGAGCTGTCCTGCGGGACAGCGCCGGCCAGCGCCTCCACATCACTCGCCTCAAGAAGCGCAAGGACTCGCTCGCCGGCAGCCTTCACAGCGACGCCGGCGAGGTCCCCCTCGACGCCGCTCGCTTCGCCCGCTACTTCGGCGCCATCACCGAGGAGCTCTACCGGGCGATCTTCGGCTTCTCGCACGCCGACCTGCAGCAGGGCTCCGACGTCTTGCAGGTCGCGGGCCTCGCCGAGCTCCTGGGCGGCGGCGCTCTCGGCGGCAGCGCCGAGAAGATCCGCGGCGCCCTCGCCGGCCTCCAGGGCGAGAGCGAGGGCCTCTTCAAGGCCAAGGGCAAGAACCCCGCCATCAACCGCGGCCTCACCCAGCTGCGCGACGCCAAGCACGCCCTGCGCGACGCCATGTTCGCCCAGCCGCAGTACGCCGCGCTCACCACCAACCTCGCCGGCGCGCGCGACGAGGCCGACCTCGCCGAGCGAGAGCTCGCCCGCCTGCGCGAGCGCGAGGCCCGGCTGCGCACCCTGCTCGGCGTCTTCGAGGACTTCCACGAGCACCTCGGCCTCGTGCGCGCCCTCGCCGACCCCGCCCTGCACCTCGACCTCGACGAGCCCGCCGCCGAGCGGGCCCGCCTGCGCCACGCCGAGTTCGTGACCGCCGACGGCCAGCTGCGCGCCCTCGACGCCGAGCTCGCGCGCCTCCTCGCCCGCGCCGACCAGCCCGCCGCCGACCCTGCCCTGCTCGCCGAGGCCGGCGCCGTCGAGCGGCTCGTCCGCCGCGTCGAGGCCGTCGCCGAGCAGCGCCTCGTCATCCCGCGCGAGCGCGAGCGCCTGGCCCGCGAGACCGACGCCCTGCAGTCTGTCCTCGCCACCATGTCCCCGGGGACACGTCCTGAAGACCATGTCCGATGGGTCATCCAGCCGCACGAGCTCGACCGCCTGCGGGCCCTCGCCACCCGCTGGCAGCGCGCCCGCCAGGAGCTGATGCTGTCGGCCCGCGGCCTCGCCGACGACGAGGCCGAGCTGTCGGCGCTGCGTGCCAGCCTCGCCGACCTGGCCGCCGCCGCGCCCGACCTCGAGGACAGCGCCCTGCTCGCCGAGCTCGAGGACGCCCTGGCCCGCCGCGCCGAGCTCGACCGCGAGGAGCTGGCGATCGCCCGCCTGCGCGCCGACCTCGACCTCGGCCTCCTGCGCCTGCACCCGCCGCTGCCCGCCGCCGAGCTCGCCGCCGCCCCCCTGCCGCGCCCCGCCGAGCTCGACGATCACCACGCCCGCCACCTCGACCTCGAGCGCGAGCGCCGGGCTGCCCTTTCAGACCTGTCCCGAGAGCAAGACGACCTCACCCGCGCCCGCGCCGAGCTCGAAGCCCTCGCCGCCGGCGACCTGCCCGATCCGTCGGCCCTCGCGGTCGCCCGCGCCCGCCGCGACGACGTCTGGCAGGAGGTCCGCCGCCGCCTCCACACCCAGGAGGGCTTCGGCGCCCTGTTCGTCGGCGCCGACGCGGCCGACTCGGGCCCCGACACCTCCGCCGCCCGCAAGCAGCTGACGCGCCGCTACGAGCGCGCGGTGGCCGACGCCGACGACCTCGCCGACCGCCTGCGCGACGCCGCCGATCTGCTGGCCAAGAAGACGGGCCTGCAGCAGCAGATCGATCGCGCCGAGCAGGACGTCGCCCGCGCGCAGGAGCGGGTCGCCGCGGCCACCCGCGCCGAGGCGCGCTGGGCCGCCGACTGGGCCGCGCTGTGGCGGCCGACCAGGATCGTGCCCGGTCCGCCCGCGGCGATGATCCCGTGGTGCCGCGACGCCGCCAGCCTGCGCGAGCTCGCGGCCGAGCTGATGCGCCGCGAGGAGGTCGTCCGCCGCCTGCGCCCGGCGCTCGACGAGTTCACCGCCCGCCTGCAGCGCCGCCTCTCGTGGCCCGGCGCCAGCCTGCCCGCGCTCGCCCAGGGCCTCCGCGACCGCGAGCGCACCGCCCTGGCCGCGCGCGCCCGCCACGAGGCCGCCTCCGCCCGCCTCGCCGGCCTCGACAGCGCCGTCGCTCGCGGCCACGCCGCCCACGCCGCCCTCTCGCGCGAGCTCGCCGACATCCGCGCCGCCCTCTCCTCCCTCCTCGTCACCCTCGGCCTGCCCGCCGACCTCGAGCCCGACGCCGCGCTCGCCCGCATCGATGCCCTCGAGGACATGTCCCAAAAGCTAGCCGCGCTCGAGGCCCGCCGCGAGGCCCTGGCCCGCGGCGAGGCGCTCCTCGCCGGCTTCGACGCCGAGTTCACCGCGCTCCTCGCCCGCCTCGGCCGCCCCGCCGGCGACCTCGCCCCCGAGCACACCGTCGACCGCCTCAGCCGCCGCCTCGCCGAGGCCCGCACGGCCGCCGCCGCCGCCGAGCAGGCCCGCGAGCAGGCCGAGGTCAAGCAGCGCGAGCGCGACGCCCTGGCCGAGACCCGCGCCGCCGCGTCCGCCGAGCTCGAGGCCCTGGCCGCCCGTGCCGGGGCCCGCGGAACGCCTGAACTTTTGGACATGTCCGAACGGGCACTCCAGCGCGCCCGCCTGCAGCGGCGCCAGGGCGAGCTGGCCCTGCGACTGGCCCGCGCGCTCGGCGACGGCCCGGCCCGCGACAGCTACGACGCCGAGCTGCAGGGCGCCCGCCGCGAGGCGCTGATGGCCGAGCGCGACGACCTCGCCCGCCGCCTCGCCGACCTCGACCGCCGCCGCACCGGCGCGCTCGAGCAGAAGGGCAAGCTCGACAACCAGCTGCAGCACCTCGGGGGCGACCGCGCGGCCCGCCTCAACGCCGAGTGCGAGGCCCTCCACGCCGACCTCACCCAGCACGTCGACCGCTACGTCCTCGTCCAGCTGGCCCAGCAGGTGCTCGCCCGCGTCACCGACCGCTACGCCCGCGAGAACCAGCCGGCGATCCTCCACTACACCTCCGACCTCCTGGCCACGATCACCGGCGGCCGCCACCTCCGCGTCGTCCCCCAGCCCGAGGCCGGCACCCTCGCCGCAGTCGGCCGCGGCGGCCGGCTCCGGCTCCCGAGCGAGCTGTCCCTCGGGACACGCGAGCAGCTGTTCCTCGCCCTCCGCCTCGCCTACGTCCTCGACTACTGCGACCGCAACGAGCCGCTCCCGCTGGTGATGGACGACGTCCTCGTCAACTTCGACGAGGACCGCGCCGCCACCACCCTGCAGGCCCTCCGCGACGTCGCCCGCACCACCCAGATCCTCTTCCTCACCTGCCACCGCCACCTGATGCACCTGGCCCGCCAGACCACCGACACCGGCGCCGACCTGCAGATCGTCGAGCTCCCCGGCCCGCCCGCGGCCACCATCCCGCGCGCCGCCGAAGCCTGAACCATCGGACATGCTCTTTCGAGCATGCCTCAACGGACATGCCCGCCCGGGCATGTCCTATTTTGGAACTAGTCGGAGTACATGCGCTGCCACTGCTCGAGCACGATGAGCGACCAGATCCGCAGCGCGTGATCGCGGGTCCCGCGGCGGTGCTCGCCGACGATCCGGGCCACCCCGTTGACGTCGAACAGGCCGCGCCGCTTGATGACGTCGGGGTGCAGCCAGTCGGAGACGATGCGCGCCTCGGCGGCCTTGAGCCAGGCCCCGAACGGCGCCGAGAACCCGAGCTTCTTGCGCTTCAGCACCGTTGGCGGCAGCCACTCGCCGGCGATCTCCCGCAGCACCCGCTTCGACGCCAGCGCGGTCACCCGCATCGACGACGGCGCCGCCGCCATCTGCTCGAGCAGCACGTGGTCGCAGAACGGCACCCGCACCTCGAGCCCGTGGGCCATGCTCATGCGGTCGGTGCAGCGCAGCACGTTCTCGGGCAAGAAGCCGTGGATGTCGGCGTACCATGCCCTTGCGACCAGGTCCCCGAGGACAGGTCGGTCGAAGGCCTCGGCGATGAAGTTCGGCGCGCGCACCTCGGCGATCCGCCGCGCCGTCTCGCGCGCGTAGGGCCGGTCGCGCGCCGACTCGGAGCCCTTGCCGACCCACGCCGCGTAGCGCTCGCCCGGCGGCAGCGCCAGGCTGTCGAGGAATTGCCGGCCCCAGCGGCGCAGGCTGAGCGCCGTCGTCGGCTCGCCGAGCACCCGCAGCGCCCGCCCGGCCAGCGCGATCGCCGACGGCGGCACGCGCCCCAGGTGCTCGGAGATCCGCAGCCCCCGGTAGCGCGGATAGCCGCCGAACACCTCGTCGCCGCCGTCGCCCGCCAGCGCCACGGTCACCCGCTGCCGCGCGAAGCGGGACAGGTGGTACGCCAGCAGCGCCGTCCACGACCCGAACGGCTCGTCGAAGCCCGCGACCATCGCCGCCAGGTCGTCGAGGATGTCGATCTTCAGCTCGAGCTCGTGGTGCGACAGCCCGAAGTGCCGCGCCACCTCCCGCGCGTGGTGCCGCTCCTCGTAGCTCGCGCCCTCCGGCCCGTAGCCGACGCAGAACGTCTGCAGCGCCGTCCCGCGGTTCGCCAGCGCCGCGACGATCGTCGACGAGTCGAGCCCGCCCGACAGGAACGCCCCCACCGGCACGTCCGACACCGTGTGCAGCTCGATCGCCTCGGCCAACGTCGGTGCCACCGCCTCCGCCCACGCCTCCACGCTCGAAAGCCGCGGGTCCGGCGGCCGCGGCTCGCAGTCCCACCAGCGCGAGATGGTCACCTGTCCCTCGCGCCAGGTCAGTCGATGCCCCGGCGGCAGCTGCTTCACGCCAGCGAAGATCGAGCGCGGCGGCGGGACATAGTAGAGCTCGAGATACCCGTCGAGCGCCGCGAGGTCGAGCGAGCGGTCGACCGCCGGGCTCTTCAGCAGCGCCTTCGGCTCCGACGCGAACAGCAGCACGCCGCCCGCCACTTGCGAATAATAAAGCGGCTTCTGCCCCAGCCGGTCGCGCACGAGGTGGAGCTCGCGGGTCCGCCGGTCCCACAACGCGAACGCGAACATCCCCCGCAGCCGCTGCAGCGCCGCCGGCCCCTCGCGCCGCCACAGCTCGAGCAGCACCTCGGTGTCGCCGCGCGTGCGCAGCGGCACCCCGGCCGCGAGCAGCTCGGCGCGCAGCGCCGCGAAGTTGTAGATCTCGCCGTTGTAGACGATGACGAGGTCGCCGCTCGCGTCGACCATCGGCTGGGCCCCGCCGGCGAGGTCGAGGATCGCCAGCCGGCGATGACCGAGCCCGACGTCCGGCTCGAGATGCACCCCGTCACCGTCGGGCCCGCGGTGTCGCAGCGCCGCGGTCATGCTCGCCACCAGAGCGGCGTCGCAGGCCCCGACCATGCCGGCGAGCCCGCACATCAGGCCTCGACCCCCGCAAGGCGCGAGCCTCGGCCAGATTCGGGTCGCCAGGGCGGCATCGGGGACGAGCTTGTCATACTATGGCCCGGCCCGCCTGAAGCCGCTCTCATCATGACCGCCGCGACCGACGCCCCCACCGACGCCCCCACCGTCGAACCCGTCGAAGCCTGTCCGGTCTGCGGCGCCCGCGACCGCCACCCCCTCCTCCCCGAGGTCCACCGCATCGGCGTGGTCCGCTGCCAGGGCTGCGACCTCGTCCACGCCACCGGCCACTACGCCGCCACCTACCTCAGCGAGTCCTACTACGCCGCGCGCGCCAAGCAGCGCCAGTCGCCCACGCGCCCCTCGGCGCGAGACATCGACCGCAAGCGCCGCAACGTCGAGCTCTACGACCGCCTCAGCGGCGGCCGCCTCGGTCGCCCCCGCGCGGGCGCCCGCGCCCTCGACATCGGCTGCGACACCGGCCTCCTCCTCGACGTCCTGCGCGAGCTCGGCTACCGCACCGAGGGCATCGAACGCTCCCCCGCCGGCGCGCAGGCCCAGACCGCCGGCCACGAGGTCCACGCCCTCGACATCGAGGTGACCGACCTGGGCCTCGGCCGCTTCGACCTCATCACCATGACCCACGTGCTCGAGCACCTGCGCGAGCCGGTGCGCGGCCTGACGTGGATCCGCCGCCACTTGGCCCCCGGCGGCCTGGCAGTGATCGAGGTCCCGAACTGGGGCGATCTCCTGCGACCGCTGTGGGGCCGCCGCTTCCGCCCGCTCGAACTCGGCGACCACGTCAGCTTCTTCGAGCGCTCCACCCTCGCCGCCGCCCTCACCCGCGCCGGCCTGGAGCCGGAGATCTTGTGGAGCGCCCCGCAGATCGGCACCTCGCTCGCGCCGAGTTTGCTCACTGCCGCCGACCTCGCCCTCGACCTCCGCCGCCGCCTCCGTCGCGGCTCGCCCACCGTCGCCGGCGTCGCCGGCAACCGCCTCCAGTCCGCAAAACAGGGCCGGCGGTGGCAGCGCCTCGCCGGACCCCTGGTCGTCCGCGGCCTCGACAACCTCGACAGCGCCCTCGGCCCCTGGCTCGAAGGCATGTTCGGAGCCCACTGCGGCTGGGGTGCCAACCTCGTCACCGTCGCCAGGGCCCAATCCAGCTGAAGTCCCGACCTGAAGTCCCACGCCGGCCCGGGCTTTGCCGCCCCAACTTCGGGTGCTGGGACCCTCGGATCGTGCTTGACTTCCGCTCTGAACCAGAGCATCTTCCTGGCCCCTTGCTTCGAACGGTTGCAAGGGCCTGAGGGGTGGTAGTTAAGTTGGTCATAACGCCGGCCTGTCACGTCGGAGGTCGCGGGTTCGAGCCCCGTCCGCCCCGCCAGAGAAACTGAAGCGAAGCCCCGAAACCACCCGGTTTCGGGGCTTCGTGTTTTGGTCGCGCGACGAGCCCGCCGCGCAGCGACCTGCGCCGCGGAGCCCGAGAAGAAGTCGCCGGTCGAAGGCCGCGCCGACGCGGCCGCGCCTCACAGCGTCGAGAAGACCGCGTGCCGGCCGACGCCGATGCGCTCGAGCCGACCTTGCTTGACCAGCACCCCGAGGTGGTGGCGGAGCACCTTGCGATCGATGCGCGAGTACTCGGCGATGTCCTCGATCGTGACGTCGCCGTTGCCCTCGATGAAGGGCAGCACCTGGCGCGCGACCTCGTCGGTGGACAGGCCGCCGTCCTCGGGCGCCTCTTCCTTCTCCTTCTTCAGGGCCTTCGCCTCGGCCTCGACCTCGGCCAGCTCCTCCTCGAGGATCCGCCGCTTCTTCTTGCGACCGGTCGGCTCGGGCTCGGCGGCGACAGGCTCCGGCGCCGGACCGAAGCCGTCGCGCAGGTCCCCGAGGGTGATCTTCCCGAACTGCGCCCACAGCCCGCGCGCCTCGAGGAAGTGGACCAGGTCCCCGAGCGACACCGTGTCGCGGTTCTTGAGGCCCTTGAGCGTCTCGAGCGCGCTGAGCCGCTCGAGCGCGCCGCTCTCGGCGCGGAAAATGGCACTGGCTTCACGTGTCATGAAAATGTTCCAGATCGGGCACAGCGGCCGTTCCTGACGCCGCTGCGCGCTTCGGCCGGTATTGCTCATCCGATCGGCCCGCGCAAGCCGCGATCCGCCGGCCACCGGGGAATCATTGTCCCAACCGCCTCCGGGATTCACCTGCGCGCGAAGAGATCTCTTCGCCGCCTCCGCACAGATGCGTGAACGCGCGCTCAGGAATGTACGTAAATGCCCCTACAGGTACGAGTCCTGGCAACCCCAGAGCCCTTGTGGACTGCTTCCGCGCGGTTTCCGCCGTTCGCCGATCCCGCCGCCTTGTGCGGACCGCGCGAAGCCGCTGAGGCACCTCGACGCTCGACTAAACACCATTCCAGATCCGCGCAGGACAGGCAGGCTCGACAACGGAATTCCTGTGGATGCGGAAGGGGCGCAAGCCCCCGCCCTAGAGCCTGCGAAGGGGCGAAAAGCGCGGAGCGCGTAAGTTTTCAGCCCCAATATGTCGTGGTACAAGCCCCGTCACCCACAAGATGTGGGGGGCGAGGAGCGCTTTCGTCCGGCTTGCATCCGGGTGCTCCTCGGTCCATCTCTGCCCGACTACACAATTTCGCCCCTGCTGCTCGACTTCGCTCGCCCCGTCCTGGGTGTACGCGAAGCCTGGTCGCGGCTGGCCAGGTCTTGCTTTCGCAAGGCCGGTCGCGCATTTCACGCCCCCCCCCCGACAACTCTGCCCCCGGAGTCCGCCCCGTCATGAAGCTGTCCCGGCTGTTCACCAAGGATCAACCCCGACCTTTCTCCGGCGTCGAGTTCGAGCGCCGTAGCTCGCGGATCACCAACCCGGACGGGACGGTGGTGTTCGAGGCGAGCGACATCCAGGTCCCCCAGGGTTGGTCGCAGGTCGCAGTCGACATCATGGCCCAGAAGTACTTCCGCAAGGCCGGCGTGCCCGCCCGCCTGCGCAAGGTCGCGGAGGAGGGCGTACCCGAGTGGTTGTGGCGCAGCGAGGCCGACGCCGAGGCGCTGGCCGCCCTGCCGCCCGAGCAGCGCATGGTCGGCGAGACCGACAGCCGCCAGCTGTTCCACCGCCTGGCCGGCTGCTGGACCTACTGGGGCTTCAAGCACGGCTACTTCAGCGACGAGGACTCGGCCCGCGTCTTCTACGACGAGCTGACCACCATGCTCGCCGACCAGGCGGTCGCGCCGAACAGCCCGCAGTGGTTCAACACCGGCCTGCACTGGGCCTACGGCATCACCGGCCCGGCCCAGGGCCACAGCTACTGCGACCCGGTCACCGGTGAGCTCAGCCTGTCGAACAACGCCTACGAGCGCCCGCAGCCGCACGCCTGCTTCATCTCCTCGGTCAGCGACGACCTCGTCGGCCAGGGCGGCATCATGGACCTGTGGGTCCGCGAGGCCCGGCTGTTCAAGTACGGCTCGGGCACCGGCACGAATTTCTCGACCTTGAGGGGCGAGGGCGAGCCGCTGTCGGGCGGCGGTCGCAGCAGCGGCCTGATGAGCTTCCTGAAGATCGGCGACCGGGCCGCCGGCGCGATCAAGAGCGGCGGCACCACCCGTCGCGCCGCCAAGATGGTCATCGTCGACGTCGACCACCCCGACGTCGAGAAGTTCATCGACTGGAAGGTCATCGAGGAGCAGAAGGTCGCCGCGCTGGTGGCCGGCAGCCGGCTGTGCAGCCGTCACCTCAACCTGGTCCTGGGGGCATGTCACGACGTCGCCCTCACCGGCGAGGACCGCTTCGACCCGCGCAAGAACAAGGGCCTGAGCAAGGCGATCCACAACGCCCGCGCCGCCGAGATCCCCGAGAGCTACGTGCAGCGGGCGATCGCCTTGGCCAGGCAGGGCGCGCGCGAGATCGAGTTCAACGAGTACGACACCAACTGGGACAGCGAGGCCTACGCCACCGTCTCCGGCCAGAACTCGAACAACTCGGTGCGCGTCACCGACGAGTTCCTGCGCGCGGTCGAGGAGGACAACGCCTGGGACCTCATCCGCCGCAGCGACCGCAAGGTCCACCGCACCGTGCGGGCGCGCGAGCTGTGGGACAAGATCACCTTCTCCGCCTGGGCCTGCGCCGACCCCGGCCTGCAGTTCGACACCACCATCAACGAGTGGCACACCTGCCCGAACGACGGCCGGATCAACGCCTCGAACCCGTGCTCCGAGTACATGTTCCTCGACGACACGGCCTGCAACCTGGCGTCGCTGAACCTGACCAAGTTCCTCGCCCGCACCAGCGGCGCCAATGACCTCGACCTCGACGTCGACGCCGTGCGCCACGCCTGCCGCCTGTGGACGATCGTGCTCGAGATCTCGGTGCTCATGGCCCAGTTCCCGAGCGAGGCGATCGCTATCCGCAGCTACAAGTACCGCACCCTCGGCCTCGGCTACGCCAACCTCGGCACCTACTTCATGCTGCGCGGGATCGCCTACGACAGCGAGCTGGCGGTGGCGATCTGCGGCGGCGTCACGGCCCTGATGACCGCGGCCTGCTACAGCACCAGCGCCGAGCTGGCGCGCGAGCACGGCGCCTTCCCCGGCTACACCGCCAACCGCGAGCCGATGCTGCGGGTCATCCGCAACCACCGCCGCGCCGCCTACAACGCCCCGCGCGCCGAGTACGAGGGTCTGTCGATCGCGCCGATGGGCATCGCCCAGCACGTCTGCCCGAGCTACCTGCTCAAGGCCGCCCAGGCCGAGTGGGACGCCGCCCTGCGCCTCGGCGAGCAGCACGGCTACCGCAACGCCCAGGTCACCGTCATCGCCCCGACCGGCACCATCGGCCTGCTGATGGACTGCGACACCACCGGCATCGAGCCCGACTTCGCCCTGGTGAAGTTCAAGAAGCTCGCCGGCGGCGGCTACTTCAAGATCATCAACCAGTCGGTGCCCGCCGCGCTCGCCACCCTCGGCTACACCGAGACGCAGATCGCCGACATCGTCCGCTACTGCAAGGGCGCCGGCACTCTGGTCGGCAGCCCGCGGATCTCCCACACCGACCTCAAGCGCAAGGGCTTCACCGACGAGGTGCTCGCGCGCATCGAGTCGGAGCTGGCCGGCGCCTTCGAGATCGGCTTCGTCTTCAACCGCTACGTCCTCGGCGACGACTTCTGCCGCGACGTCCTCAAGTTCACCGACGCCCAGCTCAACGACCCGGGCTTCAACATCCTCGAGGGGCTCGGCTTCTCGGCCGAGGACATCCAGCGTGCCAACGACTTCGTGTGCGGCACCATGACGGTCGAGGGCGCCCCGCACCTGCGCGCCCAGCACCTGCCGGTGTTCGACTGCGCCAACAAGTGCGGCCGCTACGGCACCCGCTTCATCGCCCCGATGGCGCACGTGCGCATGATGGCCGCCGCCCAGCCGTTCCTGTCCGGCGCGATCAGCAAGACCATCAACATGCCGAGCGACGCCAGCGTGCGCGAGGTCGAGAGCGTCTACCTCGCCTCGTGGAAGTACGCGCTCAAGGCCAACGCCCTCTACCGCGACGGCAGCAAGCTCAGCCAGCCGCTCTCGTCCGCGCTCGCGGTCGAGGCCGAGGACGACGTCGCCGACGCGCTGGCGACCACCCAGCCGCAGGTGATCGAGAAGGTCACCGAGAAGATCGTCCACCGCTACCTCGCCAAGCGCCGGCGCATGCCCGACCGCCGCAGCGGCTACACGCAGAAGGCGACCATCGGCGGCCACAAGGTCTACATCCACACCGGCGAGTACGGCGACGGCACCCTCGGCGAGATCTTCATCGGCATGCACAAGGAGGGCGCCGCCTTCCGCAGCCTGATGAACTGCTTCGCCATCGCCATCAGCCTCGGCCTGCAGTACGGCGTCCCGCTCGAGGAGTACGTCGACGCCTTCGTCTTCAGCCGCTTCGAGCCCGCCGGTCCGGTGGTCGGCAACTCGCGGATCAAGATGTCGACCTCGATCATCGACTACATCTTCCGCGAGCTCGCCGTCACCTACCTCGACCGCAACGAGCTGGCCCACGTCAACCCCGAGGACCTCGAGCCCGACGCGCTCGGCGACCAGAGCCAGAACGAGGGCGTCGAGTTCCAGGACGAAGAGGTCGTCTCGGAGCGCATCGTCACCCCCGGCCCGCTCAAACTCAGCGCCAACCTCCCGCGCGGCCCCGTCCCCGGCAAGAAGCGCCACGCGATCGAGGTCGAGGACCGCACCGCCGCCGCCGAGCCCGCCCGCGCCGCCGCCAAGCCGCGCCCGGCCGCCGCCGCCGCCCCCAGCGTCAGCGAGCAAGTCCGCGTCGCCCGCATGTCCGGCTACGAAGGCGACGCCTGCGGCTCGTGCGGCAGCTTCACCATGGTCCGCAACGGCTCCTGCCTGAAGTGCGTCAGCTGCGGCGCCACCAGCGGCTGCTCGTGAACGACCCTTGCGCGCGGATCCTGCATCCAGCGGGATCCGCGCCTCGCCTCGCTGCACCACTGTTGCCCGCGGGGTGCCCGGCGGTACTCTTGACCGATGATGACGGCCAGGTCGCCGCGTAGGGACACACCATGACAGCCAAGCTCCGCGCCGTCGCGTTGGTCGGAATGGGCATGCTCTTCGGGGCAGGTCTTTCGGGATATGTCCAATCGGCCATCGCCCAGCCCGTCACCGCGCAGGTGGCCCAGCCGGCGCCGGCCGACTACTCGCGCTACCGCAAGCTCGACATGTTCGCGCGGGCGCTGACCATCCTCGAGAACCACTATGTCCGCCCGGTCGACAGCGAGAAGCTGATCTACGGCGCCATCTCCGGGCTCGTCGCCGAGCTCGACCCGCACAGCGAGTTCCTCCCGCCGCGCGAGGCCCGGATGTTGCGCGAGGACATCGAAGGCAGCTTCGGCGGCGTCGGCATGGTCGTCGTCCTGCGCCAGGAGACCGAGCCGCAGGCGCGCTACGTCCTCGAGGTCCGCGAGGTCGTCGCCAAGGGCCCGGCCGAGCGGGCCGGCGTCGCCGTCGGCGACCTCATCCCCTCGATCGAGGGCAAGCCGATCAGCCACTTCTTCGACCTGCGGCGGGCCATCATGGCGATGCGCGGCGCACCTGGCACGAAGGTCAGCTTCACCCTCGAGCGGCCCGCGCCCAAGGTCGACGGCAAGCCCGGCAAGCCGAGCGTGCGCAACGTCGTCGTCACCCGCGAGTACATCGACAGCCCCGCCGTCACCAGCCGCATGCTCGCCGAGGGCCTCGGCCACGTGCGCCTGCGCGACTTCTCCGAGACCAGCGGGCGCGAGCTGTCCGACGCGCTCGCCAGCTTGCGCGACCAGTCGCGCGACGGCCTCGCCGGCGTCGTCCTCGACCTGCGCGACAACGGCGGCGGCCTGCTCGACCAGGCGATCGCCATCGTCGACCTCTTCGTCAACGAGGGTCCCATCGTGCGCACCCGCGGCCGCCGCGGCGAGCTCCTCGACGAGGCCCGCGCCGTCCCCGGTCAGGCCTGGTCCAAGCTGCCGCTCGTCGTGCTCGTCAACAAGTCGTCCGCCTCGGCCTCCGAGATCGTCGCCGGCGCGCTGCAAGATCACCGGCGCGGCCTCATCGTCGGCGAGCGCACCTACGGCAAGGGCTCCGTCCAGGCCCCCTTCGAGCTCGGCGACGGCTCGCTGCTCAAGCTGACCATCGCCCTCTACTACACTCCCAACGATCGCCTCATCCAGGCCAGCGGGATCCAGCCCGACGTCGTCGTCGGCGCCGACTTCCGCCCCTACAAGGACAGCATGCCCGAGCTCGAGCCCGAGCGTGCCCAGCCGCGGCACCTCAAGCCCGAGGACTTCGGCTACCCCGCGGTCCCGCTGCAAGACGACAGCGAGGCAGTGCGCGCCGCCGGCGAGGACGCCCAGCTGCGCGTCGCGGTGCAGCACCTGCGCGGGCTCGTGCGGGTGCCGGCGCGCGGCGGCCGGCGGAGGTAGCGCTGGACTCGCACGGCGCTCCGTTCCTTCGATCCGTCGCGGCGCCGCCCTGGGCTCGCGCCTCGCTGATCGCGTGGTGGATGCTCGCGGCGGCGTTGTTCTGGCTCGCGCCCGCGCCGCCGCTCGCTCCGTTGGCGGCCGCCGAGGACGAGGCGATCTTCCAGCGCCAGCTCGACGAGACGGTGGCGCGCACGCGTCGTTGGCAGGACTCGCGCGGCGACCTGACGATCCCGTGGGACCAGGCGCGCGGGCACCTTGCGATCGTCATCGACGACATCGGTCGCGAGCTGCACTACTTCGATCAGCTGCTCGCGCTGCGCTTCCCGTTGACCTTCAGCGTCGTGCCGGGCGGCGTCTACGCCGTGGGCGCGCAGCTCCGCCTGCGCAGCGACCGTCGCCGGCCGCGGGAGATCCTCCTGCACCTCCCGTCCGAGCCGCTCGACGCCGCCAAGATGACCGGGGGTCCCGAGGCGCGGGAGCAATTCCTCCGCGTCGACGCCACGGCCGACCAGCTGCGGGCGGCGCTGCGGGCGGCGCTCGACCGCGTGCCGGTGGCCGTCGGCGTCAACAATCACATGGGCTCACGGCTCACCGCCGACAGGGCCGCCATGGACGCGCTGATGCCCGAATTGCGGGCGCGCGGCCTGTTCTTCCTCGACTCGCGGACGACCGTGCACAGCCAGGGCCTCGCGGCCGCGGACGCCGCAGGGGTCCCGGCGCTCGGGCGCGACGTGTTTTTGGACCACGATCCGCGGCCGAACGCGATTTTGGCCCAGCTCCAGCAGGCAGCCGCGCGCGCCCGCGAGGCCCCCACCGTCGTCATTGCCCATCCATCGCAGGAGGTCGTGGAGGCCCTGCGGGCCGAGCTTCCGCGGCTGTACCGGGACGGGATCGGCGTCTTTCCGCTGCGCGAGATCCTCGCACGCCGCGGCCTCGAGAAAGTGCGGGAGTGAACGTAGTTATTGCCGAAGCGGCAGCAACGGCTGGGTTGGCTGGCTCCGAGCGTGCGGATGCGGAGCCGCGGCGCCGCGGCCTCGCTTGACAGTAATTCGCTGAACTTCCTACCCTGAAGCTCACACGGATGGCCCTGCGACTGATCATCGAGGACGAAGAGGGCGCGACCACGATCGTGCCGCTCGGCGAAGAGGAGATCACGATCGGTCGGGAGCCAGGGAACACCATCCAGCTCACCGAGCAGAACGTCTCCCGGCAACACGCGCGTCTCACCCCAGGTTCGGAAGGGTGGGTGATCGAGGACCTCGACAGTTACAACGGGGTCCGGGTGAACGGAGTCCTCATCGAGGGCACGGTCAACCTCAACGAGGGCGACGTGGTGCAGATCGGCGATTACCACCTCGCCATCACCAACAACGCCGAACAGACGACCCTCAACATCGAGCGTCAGGGGGGCGTGCCGGGGACCGATCCGATGCGTGCCGCCCCCAGCATGGATCTGCCGCGGATCCCGGCCACCGAGGCTGCGGCGATGATCGCACCGCCGCCGCCGCTGCCCGACAGCACGCGCGATCGCGACGAAGAGCGACACACCGAACAGCCCGCTGAGGGCAAGGGTCGCGGCCTGCTGTTCGCCTTGCTCGCGGTGTTCCTGATCGGCGGTGGGTTCGTCGCGTATCAGTTCGCAGGCGGTAGTGGTGGTGGCGGCACCGAAACGCCGAAGACTCCGAAGGTCGATCCGCCGGCGAAGATCGAGGAGCCGCCACCGCCCGAGCCGAAGGCCGATCCGAAGCCGCCCGAGCAGCCGCCGCCCGAGCAGCCGCCGCTGCCCAACGATCCGGTGCCCGGGCTCACGACCGCCGGGCCGAGCGAGCCGCCGCCCGAGCAGACGCCGCCGACCAAGACCGACAAGCCGGTGACGCCGAAGGGCGAGAAGGTCATCAAGCCGACGCCGCCGCCGACCAAGACCGACAAGCCGCCGGTGCCCAAGGGCGATCCGGTGCAGCTCCTCGAGGACGCGCGCAAGGCCAACCTCGCCGGCAACGCCACGCAGGCCTACGACCTGGCCAAGAAGAGTTACGAGATCGAGAAGACCTCGAATGCCCTGGCGTTGATGGGCGCCTCGGCGTGCAAGATGGGCGATCAAGCGAAGGCCAAGTCGGCCTTCAAGAAGTTGACCGACCCGAACCGACAGAAGCAGATGGTCTCGGTATGCGCCGAACGCGGGATTGTGCTCGAATGAGCTGGGGTTCTTCGGGACATGTCCCGAAGAGCATGTTGCAACTCCTGACCGTCGCCGGCGCCCTCCTCGGCGCCTCGCCTGCGTGGGCCGCCCCGTGGGAGGACGCGACGGCGATGACGATCGGCACCACTTCAGAGTGGTCGAACAAGGTCGAGCTCGCCGACATCAACGGCGACGGGCTGGTCGACATCCTGTTCGCCAACGGGGCCGGCTACGCCTCGCCCGAGGCGCCCGAGCCGAACCGGGCCTTCCTCAACCAGGGCCCGGGCATGCCGTTCACGGAGGTCAGCGACGAGGTGTTCGGCCCCGAGTCCGACTTCACGCGGGCGATCAAGGTGCGCGACCTCGACGGCGACGGCAACGTCGACCTCATCGTCGCCAACACCTTCGAGACCCAGAGCCGGCTCTACCTCGGCGACGGCCAGGGCGGCTTCACCGAGGCCAGCGACAACCTCCCGCAGGAGCCGCGCAGCTTCGGCGACGTCGAGCTCGGCGACGTCGACGGCGACGGCGACCTCGACGCGGTCCTCGCCGACTGGGGCCCCGGCGCCGCCAACCAGAGCTCCGCCGTCACGCGCTTGTGGCTCAACGACGGCGGCGTCTTCACCGACGTCACCGAGACGAACATGCCCGACGCCCTGGTCGCGTGGTCGTGGGAGCTCGAGTTCGCCGACGTCGACAACGACCTCGACCTCGACGTGCTCGTCTCGTGCAAGTCGTGCACCGGCTCGTACATGTTCGTCAACGACGGCGCCGGCGTCTTCACCGACGCCTCGGACAAGCTGCCGCAGTACGGCAACAACTACGAGTTCGAGCCGATCGACCTGACCGGCGACGGCTACATCGACCTGATCACGATCAACGACGGGCCCGGGAACACCGAGCACATCTTCGTCAACGACGGCGCGGGCGGCTTCACCGACGCCACCGCCGATCTTTGGCCCGAGGCCGACAACATCCCCGGCGACGACAACATGGTCGCCTACCTCGACTACGAGTCCGACGGCGACGCCGACTTCGTGATCGCCGGCCTGTTCGGCAACGACGACCGGCTGATGCTCAACAGCGGCGACGGACACCTCGAGGTCGTCGACGCCTTCATGCCCGCCAACTCGCAGGGCACCCTCGGGATCGCCGTCGCCGACCTCAACGGCGACAAGAAGCTCGACGTCGTCCTCTCCGAGGGCGAGGCCCAGCAGGACGCCGACCGCGTGTTCCTCGGCGCCGACATCGCGGCCGACACCGCGGGCCCGAAGATCTCCCTCGTCACCGTGACCGACGGCACCGTGTTCGCGCGGATCCACGACAACAAGTCTCCCGTCATGCCGCACGACTTCCAGTCGGTCGTGCTGGTCGCCGGCGGCACCGAGGTGCCGATGCAGTGGTACGGCGAGGCGCTGTGGCGCGGCACCCCGAGCGAGGCGTTCGGCCAGCTGTGCGCCGTCGATGCCGCCGGCAACGAGACCTGCCAGATGTTCGGCGAGGACCCGGGCGAGACCGACACCGACGGTACCACGAGCACCACCGACGGCCCGGACCCCACGACCAGCACGAGCGACGCCCCCACCACCGGCGTCGACCCGACCACCACCACCGAGCCCGCGACGACCACCGACCCCGGCGGCACCACCGACGACGCGACGACCAGCGACGACACCGCCGGCACCGGTGACACCGCCGGCACCGACGACGACGGCGGCTGCGGCTGCCGTCAGCAGTCGCCCGGCCCCGGCGGCCTGCTCGCCCTCGCCCTGCTCGCCCTCCTGCGCCCCCGCCGGCGCCGCTGAGCCGCGCCTGTCCTCACGGGCATGTCTCATCGGCCAGCCGATTCAGGCTGCCGAAGGAGACATGTCCCATCGGCCAGCCGAGGACATCCGCGACTGGGCGAACACGCTCGGCGGCCTCGGCCACCCGTCGGCGATCCCGGGCGCTGGAGAGCATGAGTCCCGAAGGACATGTCCCAACAGTCATGCGCCGTGGGTACGCACGCTGGCCCACCGCTGCGGACCCCGGCGCTGAACCACGCAGGTCCTTCGAGGCATGTCCCATCGACCGACTGCCGAGGCCGCCGACGTGGAACAAGCTCTTTCGCACATGTCCCACGAGACAGACACGTTCTCGGTGAGTGCTCGCTCAGCCGGCCACGTAGCCCCGGCCACGCCCCTCGTCGGCGATCCCGCTGGCCGGCACCGCCGTCGCACCTGTTTTTCAGACCAGGCCCTCATCCACGGCGAGGTTCGTCGCGTGCGCCGGAGCGAGCCGCAGGCGACCGAGCTCGACCGAGACCTGCCCCACCGGGCGGGCAGGCGGCCCGCTCCCTGCAGCTCGACGCCCCGGATCGGCGCGTGATCCGCGGACGTCTCGCCCGGCCCTCTTCCTTCCTTCGCTCGGCTCTCGGAAAAATCGTGCGGACGACCCGGAGGGTCGCTGGGCCGGGGCGGCCCGGCAGTCGATGCGCTCGGCAGGATTCGAACCTGCGGCCCTCGGGTTCGAAGCCCGATGCTCTATCCAGCTGAGCTACGAACGCGGCGGAGCCAGGATACCCGAACTCGCGCCGGGCGAAAAGCGCACGCGCGGCGCGCCGTGCATGGGCCATGCCGCCCTTTTATACTGATGGACCTACTGACCGCCGGCCTCAGGCCCCTCCCAGGAGCACCCATGCGTCTCGTCTCGGCCCTCTCGCGTCACCGCACCCTCCTTTCGGCCTCAGGCCTCGCCGCCGCCAGCGTCTGGTTGGCCGTCGAGCACCGTCCCAGCGACGATGGCGTGCGGGCCGCGGACATCACGCCCGTCGCTGTCACCGACCTCGACGTCAGTGAGACCACCGGCGCCCTGCTCCTCGACCTCGTCGAGCCCGAGGACGGCGAGGGCGGCAGCGAGGCCGAGCTGCGCGCCCTGCTCGACAGCCTCGATCTCGCCTGGGAGCCGGCCGGCTTCTACAGCGAGGGCGAGCACCTCTTCCGCGTCGTCGGCGAGACCGACGAGCTGGCCGCGCTGCAAACCACTCTCGCGAGCAACCCGCTGGTCGAGGTCGTCGAGCCCGAGCTCGTCTATCAGCTTGTCGGCGAAGTCGCCGCTTCCCCGCCCTCGAGTGAGCCCGCCGACGAGCTCGAGCCGACCAAGGAACGCCGCCCGCGCTTCGAGCCCGACGACCCGATGTACAGCCGTCAGTGGCACATGCAGATGATCCACACGCCCGAGGCGTGGGGCGTCACCAAGGGCGAGGGCGTCATCGTCGCCGTCATCGACACCGGCGTCGCCTGGAAGGACCTGCCCGGCGTCGCCAAGCAGGTCCCCGACCTGGCAGGCACCGCCTTCACGCAGGGCGTCAGCTTCGTCCCCAACTCGCTCCCCGACGGCCTCGACGATCACCTCCACGGCACCCACGTCGCCGGCACGATCGCCCAGACCACCCACAACGCGCTCGGCGTGACCGGCGTCGCGTTCAAGAGCACGATCATGCCGCTCAAGGTGCTGTCCGGCGACGGCCGCGGCCAGATCCCCTGGATCGCCAACGCCATCCGCTACGCGGCCGACCACGGCGCCCAGGTCATCAACATGAGCCTCGGCGGGCCGATGCCCTCGAGCGTGCTGGCCAAGGCGATCGACTACGCCAACAGCAAGGGCGTCACGGTCGTCTGCGCCGCCGGCAACGAGAGCCGCGGCCGCGTCGGCTGGCCGGCCTCCAACAACGGCTCGGTCGCCGTCGCCGCGGTCGACGCGATGGGCGTGCGCACCTGGTACTCGAATTGGGGCAAGGACCTCGACGTCTCGGCGCCCGGCGGCGACACGCGCGTCGACAAGAACGGCGACGGCTACCCCGACGGCGTCCTGCAGAACACGATCCTCCTGCAGGACCCGCAGAAGAACGACTACATGTGGCTGCAGGGCACCTCGATGGCCTCGCCGCACGCCGCCGGCGTCGCCGCGCTGGTCGTCTCGCGCGGCGTCAACAACCCGCCCGAGGTCGAGCGGATCTTGAAGAAGACCGCGAAGCACCCCAACAACATCGAGTGGGACAAGGAGTACGGCGCCGGCATCATCGACGCCGTGGCCGCCGTCGACGCGGCGATCGAGAGCTACCAGGTCGAGCGCGGCGGCCTGCTCGGCCTGCTCGGGCTCGGCGGCCTCGCCGGTCTCGGCCTCGCCGGCCTCGCTGGCCGACGCGCGCGCGTGGCTGCCTTTGCGAGCATGTTCCTCGGGGCAGGTCTCGCCGCGGGCGCGTTCGGCCTGGCGCCGATCGCCTACGCCGCGGCCGATCTCGCCGGCGCCACCGCCATCGGCTCGCCGATCTTCCTGTCGGCCCTGCTGCCCGTGCTGGCCACCCTGCTGCTCGTCGGCGTCCGTCCGCTCCGCGGCGTCCTCGTCGGCCTCAACCTCGGCTACGCCGCCCTGCTCCTCCACGGCGCGATCGTCCTGCCGACGCTGCTGAACGGCCTGCCCGGCGGCCCGACCATCGACCGCCTGTGGCTCGCCGCGCACGCCCTCGTGGCCCTCGCCCTCGCCCGCCGCGTCTCGCGGATGTGATCCGCCGCGCGCCCTCGAAGCCCGCGCCTGCCCTCGCGCCGGCGCGGGCTTCGCACGTCGCAACCGCGACCAGGTCCCCATCGCGAAGCACGTCCAGGGACGTGCTTCTCGACATGCTGCAGACGACGCGCCGCGATGCCCGAGCGTCTGCATGACGTGCTCCGCTCCGTCTCCCGGAACCTGCGGGCGTCCCTCCTGCGTCGCAGACACTCCGCTTGAGGCACTCCCGGCCGCGCCGCAGCGATCTGCACTCGCATCGCCTCGTCACGCTGCAACGAGGCGCAGCTCCGTCGCTAAAACCTCTTCCCGATCAGACGAGTGACGCATCACGCTTCCTGGCGCGGACGACTCCGCGGCGCGACTTGGGTGCCGTAGCAGATCGACTCGCGCTCCCACGTGTTGCCGCCGACAAGCCCGCTGACAACTTCAACTCGTGCTCCCGTAGTCGGTTCGAGTGACGCACTCCGCCTGACGCTGAGCCGCAGCGGATCGCAGCGGACGAGCTGCGAAGGTTGGGCGAGCTCCGCGATACAGCCCCTCGGCGGCTCCCGCTCCCACTTCGAATCGCTCGCATCCGCACTTCCCTGGCGCGTCGATCGGCCTCCTCACGCGTGGTGTGAGCCAGGATCACGGTCTCGCGAGCGGACTCGGCCGGTCCCTTGTCGGCCCGCCAGCGGGCTCAATTCCTCAAAGCGCATCCCCCGCACTTCGTAGATGATCGGCGCGCAGGCCGCGCGAGCGGAATCAATCCTGAAAATCACTTTCAAACTCCTTGCGATCCGACCCGGAGGTAGGCACCCTGAGAGTGTCTTTCTGACAATGAATTTCAACGCCATCGTCAGGACCAGGACGCGTACGCCATCATGATCGTCTGTCTGTGCAAGGGTGTCTCGTGTCGCACGATCCTCGCCGAGGCTCGCCGAGGGGCCTGCACGCTGAAGCAGATCCGGCAGACCTGCCAGGCGGGTACGGGATGCGGTGCGTGCGTCCAGCAGATCCGGCAGCTGCTCGAGAGCGCCGCGCCGGCCCGGCACGAGCATCACAGCGGCAGCGTCGGCGGCGGCGAAGCGACCTGAGGCATCGCGCCGAAGTTGAAGGTCTTTTTCACGGCGACGACGTCGACGGCAGCGAAGCGACCTGAAGGGCCGCGCCGCCGCCGAAGTTGAACGTCTTTTTCACCGCGGCGCTACTGCCGGCGGGCTGCGTGAGCCCGTGCTAGCGTGCGCCCACGATGAAGGGCAACGACAAGATCCTCCACGCGCTCAATGACGTGCTGACAGCCGAGCTGACGGCGATCAATCAGTACTTCATCCACGCGAAGATGTGCAAAAACTGGGGCTACAACAAGATCGCCCACAAGGTCCGCGCCGAGTCGATCGACGAGATGAAGCACGCCGACGACCTCATCGAGCGAATCCTCTTCCTCGATGGGATCCCGAACGTTCAGCGCTACAACAAGGTCACCGTGGGCGAGTCGGTGAAGGAGCAGTTCGAGCTCGACCTCAAGCTCGAATACGACGCCGTCCAGCGCTTCAACACCTGCATCGCCCTCTGCCGCGACCTCGGCGACAACGCCACCCGCGAGCTGCTCGAGCGCATGCTGATCTCCGAGGAGGAGCACGTCGACTGGCTCGAGACCCAGCTCGGCCTGATCCAGGCGCTGGGCGAGCCGATGTACTGCGCCCAGCAGCTGTGACCGCCGCGCCTGACTTCGGGGGCACTTCTCGGCTGTCCTGAAGGTCAGCCGAGAACTCACCTCCGAAACGGGTCTCTCTGCGGCCCGCAGCGCCGACCAACCGGCTGTCCTGAGGGACAGCCACAGTCTTGCCAATGAGACCCCTTGCGGGCCTCTCTGCGGCTCGCACCGCCGGCCGACCGGCCGTCCTGAGGGACAGCCACGGCCTCGCCATCGAGCCCCTGTTGCGGGCCTCTCTGCGGCTCGCACCGCCGGTCGACCGGCTGTTCTGAGGGACAGCTATTATCTCGCCATCGAGCTTCCTTTGCGGCCTCTCTGCGGCTCGCACCGCCAGCCGGCCGGCTGTCCTGAGGGACAGCTATGATCTCGCCATCGAGACCCCTTTGCGGCCTCTCTGCGGCTCGCACCGCCGGCTGACCGGCTGTCCTGAGGGACAGCCACGGTCTCGCTATCGAGCCCCCTGTTGCGGGCCTCTCTGCGGCTCGCACCGCCAGCCGACCGGCTGGGCTCGCATCTCCGGCCGGCCGGCCGTCCTGAGGGACAGCCACGGTCTCGCTATCGAGCCCCTGTTGCGGGCGGCCCGGATCGCCGATCGGCTGTCCTGAGGGACAGCCACGTTCTCGCCATCGAGACCTCTGTTGCGGGCCTCTCTGCGGCTCGCACCGCCGACCAGCCGGCAAGGCTCCTGCTCTCACTCTGCCGTGGGCTGCGTCGACAGCTCCGCAGGCGAGCGCCGCGAGAGACCTGTGTAGCAAACGCCATTGGCTGTCCTTCGGGACAGGCGATGTCGACCGTTCGCCCCGCCGGCGAGCGCCTGGATGCTCAAGAACACCGCCTGTCCTTCGAGGCAGCCGATGCCGCTCTCCGTTGGCGAGGACATGTGCCCAAGGGGAGCTTGCTGGACTCCTGGCTCAGGAGCCCAGCTCGGGCCCCCATGCTCGCCCGCCTTGCGCGGGACAGCCTCACTTCTTCGCTTCGGCGGGCCCCTTGGCGTCCGCCTTCGTGTCGGACCCCTTGGCATCCGCCTTCGCGTCGGGCGCCTTCGCGTCCGCCGGCGGCTCGGAGCCCGGCAGGGGGAACTTCGTCTCGTCGACCGGCACGTTGAGCTCGAGCTTGGTGGTAACCGTCTTGAGCTTCTGCAGCTTCATGTCGGCGACTTGCTCGAACGCGAACCACACGCCGTCTTGCTCGCGGTAGTCGGACAGCGTCACCTCGACGGGGATCTCGCCCATCGAGCTGAACTGCTTGAGGCGCTGCGAGACCACGCGGTTGTCGCCGAGGTCGATGCGCAGGGTCACCGTGTTGCCCGACTTGCTGGCGGTCAGCGTCACCTCGGCGAACTTCTTGCCGCCGACCTCCTCGATTTTGGTCGTCTCGGCCTTGTCGAAGAAGCGCTTCCAGTCGTGGGCGATGTTCAGCGAGGCGCCCATCTCGTTCATCGCCGCCTCTTTGCCCGTCAGCTCGCGCAGGCCCTGGATCGGGTCGAGCGTCCACAGCTTGCCGGCCTTGCCGCCGCCGGTAGTCACGCCCACGCCCGGCAGCGTGACCTCCATATAGAAATCGTCGCCCTTCGACCACGTCTTGCCGGCGCCGGAGATCCCCGCCCCCAGGATCTCGACCTGCATCTCCTGATAAAAGCTCTTGATCGCGTCGAGCTTGGCCGCGCCTCCGCTCGCCTCGACCACCTTGGCCAGCAGCTCCGCCGCGTCGGGCAGATTATTGGCCGGGGGCACTACCTCGGCCGACTTCGTCTCGGTCGCCGGCGTCGCCTTGGTCGCCTCGGCCTTCTTCGCCTCGCCGCCGTCGCACCCGCCGAGAGCCATCAGGGCGGTCAGACACAGGACTTGCAGCCGTCGCATGCGGATAGCTCCTTGGGACATGTTCTCAGGGACTGGTGGCGTCGAAGGCCGCCACCGCGGCGGCCAGCACCGGATCGCGGCCGGCCACGAAGTCGGCGCGGGTCTCGACGGCGGTGATGTCGGGGCGGACGCCGTCGCCCTCGGCGACCGTGCCCTTGGCCGAGTGGTAGTCGCCGACGACGTATTGCAGCAGCGCGCCGTTGTCGAGCCGCTCGATCAGCGACGGCAGCGCCGCGCCGGCCGAGGCGCGCGCACCGGCCACGCGCACGCGGCCGAGGTCGCGCAGCCCGGCGGCGAAGATCTCCGACGTGCTCGCCGTGCCCTCGTCGACCAGCACGATCACCGGCCCCGCGAACGCGCCCGGATCGCCGGCCACGTTGAACTCCTGGGCGAACTCGCGGAACTGCAGCTTGCCGAGGCTACCTGACTCTTGGAGCAGGAGGCGCGCGACCGGGATCGACATCGCCCCGACGCCGCCGGGGTTGCCCCGCAGGTCGAGCACCAGCGCCTCCATGCCCTGCCCGCGCAGGTCCGTCATCGCTGCCTTCACGCGCTCGACCATCGGCAACATCCAGTAGTTGAACGCGATGTAGCCGACCTTCTTCTTGCTGCCCTCGCTGGGGAGCATGCGGTGTTCGACGGTGGTCGGCAGGTCGCGCAGGTTGCCGAGCGACACCAGCTCGCCGGACGGCGTGACACAGGCGACCTCCTTCGTCACCTCGGCGTCCTGGGCGCGGGGGTCAAGATACGTCAGGCTGCGCTTTTGGCCAGGTTGGCAGGACAGCGCCCGGCCCGCCTCGAACGCCGCGTGGTAAGCGACCTCGCCGGGTCGCATCGCCTCGCTGCGCGCCCGCTCGATCAGCGACTCGGCGGTCCTGTCGCCGATCTTCACCAATGCCGCGCCGGCGGGCACGCCGCTGGCGACGCCGCCGACCTTCGGGTCGACGACCACGAGCTGCTCGCCGATCATGCGCACGTTCACCGGCACACGCGCCGGGCCGCCGGCCCTGTCCTCGGGCTCCCCGCCGCCGAACGGAGGCACCACCTTGAAGTGACTCTGCCCGAGCGTCTCGAGCAGGTCGTTCATCACCTTGTAGGCTGCCGGCGCGTCGGCCACCGTCGTGAGCTTGGCGCCGTACTCCGCGCGCAGCGCCGGCCAGTCCTTGCAGGCCAGAGTCGGGTCGAAGTGCTTCTCGAGCACCGTCCGCCACACCCGCTCGAACGTCGGTGTGTACGGCGTCTCGGGCAACGGCGGCAGCGTCGCCGGGTCGAGCCCTGCCCAGCTGCGGCAGGTCTCGCCTGCGGGCGGGGCCGTCGCCTCGCTGGCCTTGGCGGGCGGTGTGGCGACCGCAGGCGCGTCCTGGGAAGTCGGCGCCGCCTTCCCGGACGTCGTTTGTTGGCCGCACGCGCAGACGAGCGCCACGGCTGCGGCGCTCACCGACCTGGGGAAGCGCATCGGCTCACTCGTAGGTCACGCGCTCGAGGGCGTTGAGATCGAGGACCACGATCTCCTGGCGGCTGAGGCTCAGGATCCCCTCGCGCTGCATGCGATTGAGGGCCCGCGAGATCTCCTCTCGAACGGTGCCCAGACGGGCCGCAACGGTGTTCATGTCGAGCTGCCGCGGGATCACGCACGGCTTGCCGGGCTCGGCCCCGGCGCGCATCGCCAGGGACAGCAGGAAGGACGCGAGGCGGCGCTCGACTGACCGAAGGGACAGGTCGAGCACCAGGTCGATCAGGCGGTTGGCGCGGAACGCCATGTGCCGCATCAGCGCGAACGCCAGCGGCTGCGAACGCCCTATAAGCGAGATCACAGGGTCCGTCTCGAACTGCCACGCCTCCGAGTCGAGCATGGCGAAGGCCGAGGCCGCGCACTGGACGTCACGCGGCAGGAAGCCCTCGCCGATCAGCTTCCCGGGCTCCGCGAGGTAGAGGATCTGCTCGCGCCCTTCCGAGGAGATGAGACTCAGCTTGAATTCGCCCGACTTCACCACGAACAGGCCGGGACCTGGCTCACCTCGGCGGAAAACTGAGCGTTTGCGCTTCACCTCGACGAGGTTCGCGCCGAGACATAGCTCGGTCATGGTCTCTTCTGGGACCTGGTCCCAACCGGCGTAGCGCAGCAGCGCCTGGCGGACTTGTTCGACTTCCGCGCCCTCGATCGGCATGGCGCAAGTGTAGCCGTTTTGCGCTCATGATGAGTCTCTCATTTGGTCCGAAGTGAGTTCATCCGGGGCCGTCAGCGGTTTTGCGCGGCTGCCGCATAAGCTCCAGGACCGCCGAGTTCGCCGACTTTTTGGATGGCCCACATGTAGGACATACACTCGCGCCAACTTACCCACCCCGCGCCAGAGAACGGAGCCACCCATGGAAACCCAGCAGATCGAGAAGCGCCCCCTGCGCCTGCCCCCCCTCCCGCGGCCCGGCAAGCCTCTCTATGAGCGGCGCCGCAACCGCTTCCAGGACACCAAGTCCGCGCTGACTGCGGCGTTCGACGGTGCAGTCAACCGCGGCGAGCTCGACCTCGTGATCGTCGCCGACGAGAGCGGCTTCGTCGTCTCCCAGAGCTCGACGGATCTCGACCTGACCATGCTCGCCGCAGTCACCCCGCTCATCGGCCGTGGCCGCGCGCGCGCCACCGTCAAGCGCGACGGCCAGGAGCGCGGCCTCAGCGTCAAGACGATCCAGGTCCTCGGCGAGACCCTCTACATCGCCTGCCTCGGCGGCAAGTTCGGCGCCCGCGAGCGCGAGCTGGCCACCAGCGCCAGCGCCGCCAAGCGGATCCTCCTCAGCTAGCGCGACGACCGGGTGGTCTCCACCCCCTCGCTCGCGCCGCGTCGCTCGCGCCCCGGGAAACGTCGGTCGGCGCGAGGGGTGAACCGCGGAACGACTGTCCTTAAATACATGTTTTAAGCGACAGGGCTGAAAGGCCCTGTCCTCTTGGACTACTCCACTTCGCTTACAGGGCCGAAAGCGCCGCGCGCAGCGCGGCCTCCGGCTGCGTCGTCATGTCGGCGACCGGGACGTCCGGCTCGACGCCGACCCCGTCGATCAGCCGATCTTTCGGCGAGAAGTAGCGGGCGATCGTCAGCGTCAGCACCGACCCGTCGTCGAGGCCGATGACGTCCTGCACTGTGCCCTTGCCGTAGCTGCGCTCGCCGATCACCTTGGCGCGTCCGTGGTCCTGCAGGGCGATCGCCAGCAGCTCCGAGGCCGAGGCCGAACGGTGATCTTGCAGCACCACGACCTTCGTCGCGTCGTCGGTGGCCGCCTGCGTCGCTCGCTCTTCGCGGAGGATCTGCCCGCCGCGACCGCGCGTCCGCACGAGCACGCCCTCGCCGACGAAGGTGTCGGCGATCAGCACCGCCTCGCCGACGTCGCCGCCCGGGTTGCCGCGCACGTCGAGCACCACGCCGCCGATGCCCGCGGCGCCGGCCGATCGACGCAGCTCCTTCAGGCTGTTGCGCACGCTGTCGGCGACGCCGGAGCGGAAGGCACGGATCCGCACGTGGGCGAACTTGCGGCCGCCGTGCTCGACGAGCGCCCCGCTGACGACCGGCAGCGACTGCCCCGAGAGCACCAGTCGTTGCGAGGTCGGGCCCGCGTCGCTGCGCCGCTGCACGGTGAGGTCGATCGTCTCACCTTCGCCGCCGAGCAGCAGGACGTCGACCTCGGCGCGCGACAGCATGAAGCCGATGTCCTGATCGCGAATTTTTAAAATGGAGTCGCCGGGCTGCAGGCCGATCTTCTCTGCCGGTGAGCCGGGCAACACCGCCGACACCTCGAGTCGCGCCGGTTTGCGCGAGCCGGGCTCGGCGCGCTGGAACTCGACGATCATCCCGGTGGTGCCGCCGCGGCTGCGCTGCTTGAGCAGCGCGCGCTCGTCGGCGGTGAGATAGTGACTGTGACGATCGAGGCCGCTGACGATCCGCTTCAGCGACTCTGCCAGTACGCGGCCGGGCTCGACCGGGTCGACATAACGGTCGAGGACGGTGCGGAGCGCCTTGCCGTAGGCGTCGGTGCCGAGGCTGTTACCGGCCTGCGCGTCGGGGAGTCCCGACTGGACGCACCACATCGTCGCGGCGCCGAGCGAGAAGGCCAGGAACGAGCGCCAGCGAGACACGAGGTTCATCGTGGCCGAAAGACGCGCGAGGGTCCAGGTTGGTTCCCGACCTCGCTTCGGCTTCGGCCCCGCGCGCGGCTGCCCGCGTCATGCGGCGTGCGGGAGGGCCGCCGGAGAGGCTGGCGCGACGGGCTGGTGGGTCAGAGGTTCGACCGCGCGACGCTGCTCCAGTAACTCGCGGAGGAGCGGGCGGGTTGTGGCGGCATCGACGAATACGCGGTTGAAAAGGGCTGGGCGAGAGCGGAGGCGCATGGTCCCGAACGTCTTGCACGTCGCGGGCCAGCGCGATGTCGAGGAGCTACGGGGACGCGACGGGGAGCGAGGGGGAGCGACCCAAGAAAAAATGGCAACGGCGCTTGGGGGCCGTTGCCAACTTGCGACTCGGCCCGCGGCCTGGACCGACCGGCCGAACGAGCCGGGGTGGGACTCAACCGCCTTCGAGCGTACGAGCGACCTTGACGAGGTCGCGGATCTGCTTGGGCGACAACTGGGCGGCGACCGCGTGGAGCTCGTCGAGCAGCTCGCCCTTGGGACCGCTCTTCGCCTTGGTCTTGGGCAGCAGGTCGGTCGGCTCGCAGCCGAACGCCTGAGCGAGGAGCAGCAGCGACTCGATGCGCGGAGCCTTGTAGCCGAGCTCGAGCTTGTTGACCGTGGTGACCGTCAGACCTGTCTGTTTGGCCAGCTCTTCGATCGTGAGGTGCGGCCGCCAACCGGTCTCACCCTCGCGCTTGCGGCGGGTCTTGGGCGGCGGAGTCGCGGTGCGCCACAGCCTGATCCGTCGTCCGATTTCCTGTGCAACTTCGTTCATCTTGAGCTCCTCGGTCGGATGTCCCGAGCCCCATCATGACACAAGTTACCTGGCGCTTCGAACAGTCCTCCGTTGCGGATGCTCACACGGGCATGTCTCATGGGACTTGTCCTTCGGGGCTTGTTGGCCCCCGCCTAGAACACCCCACGAAGGCCCAGGGAGGGCAAAATGTATCTTAAGCCACGCGAGCCGCAAGCCGTGTCGCTGACGATCGAGCCTGCGCCGGACGACGCTGCGTCCGAATCTCCGTTCAACACGCACGCGATCACTTCGCTCGAATACGTCGAGTTGAGCACGTCTGCGACGAAGTGCAGGCTCCACGCGCGGAAGCGCCAGGTTCGTTCGGCGCGCAGGTCGAGCTGGAAGTAAGCGGGCAAACGACGGTTGTTGCGGTTGTACAGGAGCGCCTCAGAAGCCGTCTGATCGCCGATCTGGACGGTGTACGGACGACCTGAATGAAAGTGCAGGCGACCGCCGAAGCTCCAGCGATCGCTGATGCGATAGCCGAGCACGACGTTGACGATGTGACGCTGATCCCAGTTCGAGGGGGCGCGGCCGCCGTACTCGTACTCGCGGGTCGAGCGCGACAGCGTGTACGCGGCCCACCCGTACGCGCGTTGACCGGGCATGAGGCGCACCATCGTCTCGAGCCCGTACGACCACCCCTTGGCCGAGATCACGAGGTCGTCGATCTCCTGCAGCTTGCCCGACGACAGCGACGCGAGGTCGTAGTCCTGCAGGTTCGACAGCCGACCGAGGTAGACGTCCTGCGTGATCGCCAGCTTGTTGCCGAGCACCAGCTCGTAGCCGACGCTGCCCTGGATGTTGCGCTGCAGGCCGCGCTCGAAGCCGAAGCTCTCGAGCCCCGGCAGCGGGACCGGGAAGCTCGGCGGCTGGTGGTAGACGCCGACGTTCTGGCGCAGCGTCCAGCGCTCGCCGACCTTCTCGCGCACGAGGATCCGCGGGTCGATGCCGAACGCGTGCGTCACGGTCCGCGCCTGCGGCAGCACCGGCGAGTGGCCGACCTGCGCGTAGAGATCGCCGCGCACGCCGGGCCGGATGTCGAACCCGCCCTTGCGCCACAGCAGCTCGGCGTACACGCCGGTGGCCGAGACCACGCGGTCGCTGAACAGCTGCGTCAGGCTCTCGAGCTTCCACCCGTCGCCCGCCATCGCCTGCGTCGCGCCGCGGAAGATCTGCACCTCCTGGTCGATGCCCGCCCCGAACTCCGCGTTGCCGCTCTCGCCGATCGGCACGCGCACGTCGACGCGCGGCGCGATGAGCCACTCGTTGCTGCGCGTGCGCGACAGGCCGGTGCGGTCGAGGCCGAGGCCGAGGCTGTAGGTCGCGACGCCGCCGCGCGGCAGCTCGTGGCGGATCTTCTGCACCAACCGATAGAACTCGAAGCGCACGAACGGGGTCGGGTTGGACTTCTCGCCCAGCTCGTCGAAGCTGCCGAGCGCGAACGCGGTGTAGGTCGCGCGCTTGCCGAGCGCGTGATCGAAGCGGGCCTGGTAGTCCCAGAAGCGCAGCTTGAGGTTGGCCTGCACCAGCGTCAGCACCCCCGCGGTGTAGCTGTAGCGGCCCGCGAACGTCAGCGACCCGCGCGCCGGCCCGCGCCGGCACGCCTCGCGCTTGGCTCGACCTGTCTTCTTGGACCTGGCCTTCGCGCGCTGTTCTCGGAGACATGCCCGATCGTACTCGTAGTTGAGCGGGATCTCGACCAGGCCGCCGGCGTCGGTGAGGCGGACGTCGAACTCGCCGTAGGCGCGGTCGCGTCGGGCCGCGCGCGTGCGGCCCTCGATGATGCCGCTGGCGTAGCGCCCGAGCCGCACCGGCGCGCCGCTGGCGTAGAAGTCGACCTGATCGATGAAGTACGGGTGGATGACGGACGGCCCGAGCGCGACGTGGAACAGGATCGGCACGCGCACGCCGTCGAGGTAGTAGCCGGTGTTGCCGGGCGCCGCGCCGCGGACCACCACGTACGGCAAGAAGCCCGCCAGCTGCGACACGCCGGGCAGGCTGCCGACCACGCGGAACGGATCGCCGAAGGTCCCGGGCACCGCGCGGAGCTCCTCGTCGCGCAGCGTCGTGCTCGACACCGCCACCTCGCGCTGCTGCCGGACCACCGTGCGGTACTTGTTGCCGGCGACGTCCGGCGCGAGGCGGTACTCGTAGACGAGATCCTGGCGATCTTCGAGCTTAATACTTACGGACAGGTCCTGAAAGCCAGCCGCGCGGATCAACAGCTTGTGCTCGCCAGGCGGCAACCACAGCTCGAAGTCGCCGGTCTTGTCGGTCTCGGCCGAGTTCTCGTCGCCGAGCAGACGCGCGCCGGCCACCGGGTCGCGGCTGCCGTAGACCATCACCCGCCCGCGCAGCCGCGCTCGCCCGAGCGGACTCGCCGGAGGGGACGTCGCCGCGGGCGTGTCTGTCTGTCTCGCCGCGGCGCCGCTCGCCGGCGCCTCGCTCGACGCGCTCGCCGGCGCCGACGTCAGCGCGAGCGCGAGGAGGAGGGCGAGCACCACGCGAGCAGGATATCGAAGTCCGCCGCGCGGAGGTCGCGAATGCGCGCGAGCTCGCCGTTGCCTTCGGCTCGGCTACCCGCGAGCACCACGCGATCGCAGCTCACGCTCCGTCGCGACGCGACGAGGCCCGCCGAGCGCCCGGCAGGCGAGCATCCTCGGCGCTCGACGGCCCTCGGCCTGTCGACGCCGGCTCCCGACGCGCGGGCGCTTCGACCGGCGGAGCGGAGCGGACGGCGGCCTGCGACGGCCGGGGCAGCGATCGGCGACGCTCGGCCGGCGACTCTTTCGTACTCGTCGCGCGCGTCGGCGCCTCGACGTACTCGCCGAAGATCCGCTGCTTCATGTCCTCGAGCATCGGCGAGATCCGCCCGCGCGTCCCGTCGAGCAGTTCCTTCGCCTGCGGGGTCTCGCCGATCCGGTCGACGTGCTCCGACAGCGTGTAGGCGCCGAGCTTGACGGTGCAGCTCGCCCACAGGATCGCCACCAGGAACACGAGGCTGAGCAGGGTGCGCATGAGGCCGGGCGCGCGGTCCGCCCGAGGCGCGCGCGCGCGATCTTCGAGCCCGCGGAGGCGCGAGGCAAATTTTCGACCGGCGACGACAGGCGGACCCGAGCCGCGCCGTCACTTCTCGGCCGAGCTGTCGCGTCCGAGCTCGCTGGCGACCTTGGCGGCCTCCTGGATCGTCCGCGCGAGGACGGAGCGGATCCTGCCGTCCTCCATGGTCAAGATGCCGGCGATCGTGCAGCCGGCGGGAGTGGTGACCTGGTCCTTGAGGGCGGCCGGGTGGAAGCCGGTCGACAGCACCATGCGCGCCGCGCCCTGGAACACCTGCGCGGCCATCTGCAGCGCCACCTGGCGCGGCAGGCCCATCATCACCCCGCCGTCGGCCATCGCCTCGATCATCACGTAGACGAAGGCCGGGCCGCTGGCGCCGAGGCTGGTCACCGCGTCCATCAACTTGTCCTCGACCTCGAGGCACAGGCCCACGGTGTCGAACAACTTCTTGGCCAGCGCGACCTCGACGTCGCCGGCTCGCTGGCCGCGCGCGAGCACGGTCATGCCCTGTCCGATGAGACATGGCGTATTGGGCATGGCCCGAATGACAGGGCTCTCGGGCAACCAGGCCTGCAGCTGGGCGAGGGTGACGCCGGCGGCGATGCTGATGACCGGCTTGTCGGCGAGCGCGGCGCGGACCCCCTCTTCGTGGAGCACCTTGCTGACGCGCTGGGGCTTGACCGCGATCAGCACGGCGTCGGCCTCGCCGATGGCGTGGAGGTTGTCGGTGGAGATCCGGACACCGTGGCGCTGGCGGACGGCCTCGGCGGCCTCGTGCCGGCGGGTGGTCGCCACGATCTGCGTCGGCGCCAGCAGCCCCGCGCGCAGCAGGCCGGCGACGATCGCCTCGCCCATGGTCCCGCAACCGATGATCGCCAGAGTACGCCCTGCCAGCAGCATGCGCGGGCGCTTACCACAGGCCGCGGGCCCGCGCCTCAAAACGGGCGGGCGGGCTGGTACACCCACGACACTGCGACCAGGTCGCGTTCGACGGGCTCGCCCGGCTCGCGGCTCGGTTCGGCGTCTTCGACCCACGGATCGACGTCGTCCTCGACCTCGACCGCAGCAGGCTCGAACGAGAAGGCCGCCTCGAAGGGCGCGGAGATCGCCGCCGGCATCTCCTTCGGGATGTCGAACCCGCGAGGCGGCCAGACCCCGCGCCCGATCGCGGCGATCTCCGTCAACAGGCTGCCGCCGGCGATCGCCTCCTCGAGCCGCCGCTTGAGCGCCTGCACCGCCGGGAAGTAGTCTTTGCGCGAGTAGCGCTGGTTGAGCACACAGAATTCCTCGTTCTTCAGGCCCACGCAGGCGAAGCACTGGGTGCAGCCGGTGCAGTCGACGCACAGGACGAGGTACTGCGAATCCTCACAACCTTCGCAGAATTCGAGGTGGCCCGAACGGACGCACGAGCGGCTCATGCGCGAGCGGGTGCAAGCGCGGCAGTCGTGGCACAGCTCGCAGTTGCTGCAGTCGTTGCAGCGGACGCACTGGACGCAGAAGCGGCAGCGGTTGCAATCGAGGCAGCCGTCGCAACGGAGGTTGCCTTCGCCGGCGCGGCTCGGTGCGATCCCGGCGCGGTGGGCGTCGAGGAGCCCACGGAACTGGGCCAGCAGTTCGTCGAGGGTCGGATGCACGGCCTACGAGGGTGCCACGGATCGCGGCGTGACCCAAAGTAGAGGGCCGTGTATGCTCCGCGCGCGTCCATGGCCCCCAGCCGCCTCCTGATCGTCGTTGCGCTGCTCGCGCAAGCCCTCGCGCTCGGCGCCTGTCAGCGAAAGATCGGCAGCGCGTGCCGTGTGAGCACCGATTGCAGCTTCCGCGGCGAGCGAATCTGCGACCTCTCGTACCTCACCGACAGCAACGGCAACCCCGACCCCAACGGCAAGGGCGAGTGCACGATCGAGGGCTGCACACCCGGCTCGTGCCCAAAAGAGGGCGCCTGCATTCAGGTCTTCAACACCGAGTTCCTGAGCGTGGCGTGCGATCCCGACTGCGAAGATCGCCGCCCGGTCGGCGCGGGCGACAACCTCTCGCCCGACGACCCGCAGTACAAGTGCCGCGAGCTCGACGACCCGACGATCTACAACCGCTGCACCGACCAGGAGCTGTGCTTGCCCGAGGGTCTGTGCGCCGACCTCCTGAGCGCGCGGATCTCCTGCCGCAAGGAGTGCAACAGCGACCGCGGCTGCCGCGACGGCTACGAGTGCCGCGAGACCGGCAGCAACGGCGTCTACGTCGCCTTCTCGCCGACCAACCCCGACTCGCTGCCGATCGAGAAGATCTGCATGCCGATCGAGCTCAAGGCCGGCGAGTAATCTTCTCGGCCCTTCGCAGGTCCGGCCGCGCGTCGCGCCATCGCGCTTCGGCCGACGCTCCGCCGTTCGAGCCCGACGAGTGACTCAGGACGGCGCCACGGACCGATCGCTCCCGACGGTCGGTCCGCGCCGCTTACTACATGTCTTTCAGGGCAGGTTATCTGTCCTGCTGCTTGCGACCTCGGCCAGCGGCCCGCAGTCGCTCGGTGGGCTCACGATCGCGGCCTCGTCACGCATTTCGCGGTCCACGCGAGCGCGCCGCTGTCCCGCCGGCTGGCCGGTGTCCAGCCGACGGGACACATGGCCCTTGAGTCATGTCTGAAAGTTCTTCCCTGAGATGCGAACCCCGGGCTGTCCCGCCGGCGGGCCGGGCGTCCCGCCGGCTGGCCACCCGGTGTCGGGGCCATGTCCCCAAGTACTTGAAATGCTTCGAACGGCCGCGCGGCGCTCGACTTGCTCAAGGTGCTGCATCGGCGCAACGCCGAACGGAGACACCCATGTTCAAGCAGATCCGCAACTTCCTGTCCCTGACCACGCTCGCCGCCACGCTGTTGGCGGCCACGCCGGCCTTCGCGGCGCCCACGCTCGAGGGTCAGGTCAACCTCAACACCGCGACCGTCGAGCAGCTCGAGCTGTTGCCGGGCATCGGCCCGGCGATGGCCAAGAAGATCGTCGACTACCGCGCCAACAAGCCGTTCCAGGAGACCAACCAGATCGTCCGGATCAAGGGCATCGGGCCCAAGACCTTCGCCAAGCTCAAGCAGTACCTCGTGCTCAAGGGCGAGACGACCCTGCGCGAGGTCCCGAAGGACGAGCTGGCCACCAAGCCCTGAGCCCGCGTGCTCCGGTGAATCGGGGCACGGGCACGGGCGCGACGGGCGAGGGATACTCCGTGGCCCCGCTCATCGCGACGGTCTGCACTCCTCCACGACGATGACGCTCGTCGCGTCCGTGCTCGTGCCCCGGTTCGCCGGCTCCAGCGCTTCTGGACATGTCCTGAAGTACATCTCACTTCGGTGAACCAATCTCCTCCACCTCGGAGACCGCGACCGGCGCCCAGCGATCGGCGAGCGTCCCTCCTTCACCTCGTACCGACGATGCGAACGCGCCGGCTCGCGGTCCTCCGAGCTCTTCGACCCGACCACACGCGGACTCGATTCTGCGCCTCTCGAAGGCCGTTCTCGTTTGGCCACGGCCATTGATCGTGCCTCACTGCCCCCGTGCCCTCGCTACCCAGCCCCACGATGCTCGTCCCCGCTAGCCTCTTCGAGCTCGGCCACCCTTCTCGCCGCCACCTGACTCGCACCGGGCGCTGGTCTTCGGCGCCCCTCGGCGCGTGCACCTCGCGCCAGGACGGGTTAAGGTTCCGGGGCGTGCGTTCGCGTCTCCTCGTCCCCGTCTTCGCCGCGCTCCTCGCCGCTGCCGCGGCCGGATGCCGTCCGCCCGAGATCCTCCCGCCCTATGAGACGGGTCAGGCGCCCAAGCCAGACGTGCTGCTCGGCGCGGCGGCGCCGAAGATCTCCGCCCTTCAGGTCCCGGTCGCCAAGATCCGGATCGGTCGCGCCCCCAGCGGCAACCTCATGTTCCTGGCCCAAAAGCCAGGTCGATTCTCCGGGCAGATCCAGATCGCCGGCCACGAATTCGTGTCCCTCGCCTTCAACGAGCGCGGCTACACCCTGCGCAACGTCGCCGCCGACAATCTGCCGGCCGGCTTCTTCGCCGGGCCCCCGGCGGACTGCGCGATCCAGCGGCTGCTCGGGGTGCCCTTCGCCGCCTCCGAGCTGGTGTCGCTGGTGCTCGGCGGAGCCCCCATGCTCGCGCCGCCGTACGAGGTCGTCGCGCAGTCCTGGGATCCTCGCCATGGCCACGAGGTCCTGCGCCTGCGTGCCCCCGGCTACGAGCAAGAGCTGCGCTTCGCCTTTGTCGACGGCGTGTGGTGGCCCGCCGGCAGCACCCTCTGGCAGCGCCGCGGCGACGGCGAGCTCGCGCGCATGTGGTCCCTCCTGCACGAGGAGCTGCACCCGGTCGACGGCACGGTGTTGCCGCGTCGCACTCGCCTCGCCGGTCCCAGCACGCGCCGGCAAGACCTCGTCATCATCACCTACGGCGCCCAGACCGTCGATCCCGACCTCGGGGGCAGCTCTGCGGCCATCAGCGACGATGACGCCGGCTGGGAAGACGAGGACACCGCCAGCCCGCCCGAGGGCGAGGGTGACGGCAGCGAGGCACCTGTCCCCGGGGACACACCGGCCGCGGCGACGCCCGCACCCGCCGAGACGACCATCCCCCCGCAGTTCACCCTGGACGGCGCCGGCCTGGCACCCCGCGGCGAGCTCTGCCGCTGAGTCACCTCCCAGCGCTCCCTCGCCCACCGAGTCCGCAGTCGCGCTCGACCGCCCTCGCATCAGCGCGACGAGCTGCACGCCGATGGGGCCTCGCCTGCCGCACCGGCGACCCCGAGACCTTCTCGCCCCGCAGGCCGCAACATCCGACTCGGGCAGCCTTCCAGGCGCTACCTGCAGCACCGGCGAGCCCGAGGCCTTCCCGCGCCACGCTGCATCCCTCAGCCTTCCAGGCGCTACCTGCAGCACCGGCGAGCCCGAGGCCTTCCTGCGCCCCGCAGACCCCGCTGCATCCGGACAGCCTTCCAGGCGCTACCCGAAGCACCTGCCGACGACACGCGAAGGAGCATGCACTGCGGGCACGCCCCTCCAGCCTGTCCTTCAGGACAGGACCACTACTTCGAGCCGAAGAAGTACTGCAGGCTGCCGCCGAAGTAGAAGCCCGTGTTCCAGCCGCCGGTGAGGTTGATGCCGAACGTGTCCTTGATGAGGAAGCGGGCCGTGACCAGCAGGTTGACGATCGGGATGACCGGCAGGTTGATGCCCTTCTCGCGGCCGAGCGCGTTGAGGTCGGCCTCGTTGCAGCCGTCCTTGGTGCACTTGGCGAAGCGGCCGGGGTTCTTGCTGGGATCGTTGTCGAGCTGGAGGCTGCCCGCCGGCGGAGGCGGGGCGCCCGGGTTGTCCGGGTCGGGCGA
The DNA here is from genome assembly GCF_026965555.1 of Nannocystis punicea. Classification (GTDB taxonomy): domain Bacteria; phylum Myxococcota_A; class Polyangia; order Nannocystales; family Nannocystaceae; genus Nannocystis; species Nannocystis punicea. The sequence goes on from NZ_CP114040.1 coordinate 12,407,345, forward strand.
CCAGTGCGGCGTGCACTTGGTGAAGTCGGAGTAGTCGGAGATCGAGTTGCAGGTGGCCTGCGGGTTGCCATCGGTCGAGCCGGCGGCCGGATTGCCGAGCGGCGTCTGCCACAGGCCCTTGCCGGTGATGATGCCGATGCCGAGGCCGCCGCCGCCGCCGAGCTGGAACGCGAAGTCCGGGGTCTCGACGATCGTCCCGCGGCCGATGAAGTCGACCTGCAGGGCGACGAAGCTGAAGTTGACCTGCGTGTAATCGGCGGCCCCGAGGTTCGGGTTGCCGTTCGCGTCCCTCTCGCTGTCGTCGAGCCACAGGCCGTCGGGCGCCTTGAGGCGGTGGTAGGCGACGGCCGGGACGATGTCGAAGTTCTTGGAGAAGCGGTAGATGTACTCGCCGCCGATGTAGAAGTTGCAGCCGTCGACGCGGGTGAGCCCGGCGCCGAACTTGCCGCCCGGGATCGAGTCGCCGCGGCACAGCGCGTTCGTCAGGCTCTGCACGTAGCCGCGGACCGCCCAGGTCGGGATGATCGAGATGCCGCCGCGGATACCGAAGCCGTGACGCGTCCACTTCGGCTTCTCCGGCTCCGGCGGCGGCGGCTCCGGCTCCGGCGTCGGCTCCGGCTTCACCTCGGGCGCCGGCTCCGGCTTCGGAGGCTCCTCGAGCTCCGTGCTCTTCGGCGCCTTCGAGCTCGTCGGCTGCCACTGATCACCCGCAGGCTGGGTCGTCGTCTCCTGCGTGGTCGTGGTGGTGGTCGTGGTCGTCGTCGTCGTCGGCTGCGTCGCTGCGGCCTGCGCCCACAACGAGCTCGCGCGCGCGTACGGGTTCGCGAGGGCGAGCTGAGGCGTCAACGCGAAAACACAAGCGACAGCAAGAGCAGAGCGACGCATGGCGTCTACTATACGCAGATCGCGTCGCGCGCGGCAAAACTGCTGCCGTCTTCAGGCCCCAGCCCAAGCGCGATTTCGCACACTCTCCAGCGCGCACTTCACGCTCGTCGGCAAACCGGCAAATCGCAGTTCACGATCCGGCCTGACCTCGGCGACATGGTCTTTGCGCCCGGCGGCTCACGGGCCAGCGAGGCTTCAGCGCGACAGGACCGCGCGCGCCGGCTCGTCCGGTTCGTCGAGGAACTCGCGGACCGCGGCATAGAACGGCTGGGCGATGACCAACGAAGAGTGACCGCCCGGTAACACGACGTAGTCGTGCTCCCGATCGACGCCCTCGATGGGCCCCGGGTCAGGGCAGAGCGCGTCGGCGTCGGCGTGGATCTGCCGCAGCCGCACGCCCGCCGGCAGCGGGGCGGCCCGCAGTTCCTTGAGGAACCGGCTGCCGGGACGCACCTGCCACACCGAGGCGCTGACCAGCCCGACGGTCGCCATGCCGGCGAGCGACATCCACGTCCCGCCGAGCGGCGTGCCCATCAACGCCAGCCGGCGCACGTGCCGATGGGCTTGCAGGAACTTCACCGCGTGCAGGGCCACGAGGCCGCCCATGCTGAAGCCGACGACGTCGACGCGATCGATCTCGAGGCTCTCCGTCAGCCCGCGCAGCTTGACCGCCAGCTCCTCGGCCGAACGGCTGAGCGAGCCCAGCTGGAGCATCCCGTGGTGGTAGCTGAACACCACCTTGCCGTCCGACTGCAGCCGCCGGGTCAGCGGCAACATCGTCCCGCGAGTGCCGAGGAAGCCGTGCACCAGCACCACCGGCCGGCTGCCGGGCTCGACCCAGGACATGTCTCCGGCGACACGATTGCCGCGCAGGAGGTGGCGCGCGTAGCCGAAGCCGTGGCTGATCGTCTCCGTCGCGTGCTGGATCATCCCTCGCTGTCGCTTCGCCACTGCTTCCTACCTTAGCAGCACGAGGGGGCCGGGTCGCAAGACTCGGCGCTGCGCGCGGAGGCTCGTACACGTGTCCGGACTTCCCCGGGATCAGCGCGTCCGTTCGGAGCGTGACAGGGCCAGCGCCGGCGTCGGCGACTCCGGCAACATGCCGCGGAACAGCTCGTCGCGGCCGCCGGTCCCGAGCGCCAGGCAGCGGGCGCGCGCCTCGCTGGCCAGGCGCGTGCCGGGGAACGACTGCATCGCCTGCTCGTAGCGCGCGACGGCCTGCCTGCGCTCGCCGATCTGCTCGTACGCCTGCCCGAGGTGGAACAGGTAGACCACGCGCGCGGGGTTGTAGCCGAGCGACTCGAGCCCGTGCTCGAGCAACGCGGCGGCCTCGCGTGCGCGACCCATGCGCGCCAGGCACAGGCCCTCGAGCGCGTTCCAGGCCTGCGCCACGGTCGGCTGGTAGGCCGGCGGGACGAAGCGGAGGCAGGCGTCGCGGTCGCCGCGGATCTTCGCCAGTCGTTCGGCCGTCGCCGTCTCGGCGACGCAAGCGATCTCATGCCGGCCGAAGGCCGCGAGCGCGTGCAGGTGCGGCGACAGCTTGGTCGACTGGTCGTCGTAGAGCGCGCCGGCTTCCTCGAGCCGCCACTCGGCGACCAGCAGCCCGCCGAGCTGCGCGCGCGCCAACCACTGGCGTTCGACGCTCACCGCCTCGCCCGCAGCGGCCAGCGCGAGCTCGCGCCGCAGGTGTTGCTCGATCTCTCGGTGCCGTCCGGTCGCGATCGCGCGCCGCAGCACCTCCGCCTCGAGCATCGCTCGCCGACGCCGGTCGCGCCCCACGAGCCACGCGCCGAACGACATGCTGAACACGAGGGCCGCGATCGCCGTGACCTCGCCGGAGCAGCCGGGCAGCAGCACGAGGGTCGGCAGGAGGGTCCACGCGTCGCGCACCTCTTCACCATAGCGCGACGCGACCGCCTGGCGTGAGCGAGCGATTTTTTTTGCCCCGTCGTGCAAAAGAAGGCCGGCTCGCATCGACCTCAGGGGGACCATGTCGCACGTCCCGCCTGAATTTGCCTCACGACCTCGCCGGTCGGCGGAGCTCTCGGCTCGCTCGCCCGCACCTGCCGCCACCCTGCCGATGCTCGCGGTCGTCCCTCTGTCCGCATCGGTGAAGGCGCGAGCCCCGGCCGCCTGCTCGCGGAGATCGGTCGTACCGGCCGGGCCGCCCGCCAGCGCCCGACCGCCCGCAGCGAGTTCGACCTCCCTCGCGCCCGCCCCGATGCTCACGCGCCGGCTGGCAGGGAGCCGGGCCACGCCGGCTGCTTCCCCCGCACTCGCCGATGAGCGCTCGCGGATACCCCTGCCTGCCGCGCGAGCCCGGACCCTCGTGCGGTCCATCCACTCCCGCGATGCGCTCGCCCGGGCCTCGGCCCCGCCCTCACGACCCGCGCCCGAGCCGGCTCGGTTCGTCGACTCATCCTCCCGCGATGCGCTCGCCCGGGCCTCGGCCGCGCCCTCACGACCTGCGCCCGCCCCGGCTCGGTTCGCCGACTCATCCTCTCGCGGTGCGCTCGCCCGGGCCTCGGCCGCGCCCTCACGACCTGCGCCCACGCCGGCTCGGTTCGCCGACTCATCCTCTCGCGATGCGCTCGCCCGGGCTTCGGCCGCGCCCTCACGACCTGCGCCCGCGCCGGGTCAGGTCGCCGACTCATCCTCCCGCGATGCGCTCGTCCGGGCCTCGGCCGCGCCCTCACGACCCGCGCCCGAGCCGGCTCGGTTCGCCGACTCATCCTCCCGCGATGCGCTCGCCCGGGCCTCGGCCGCGCCCTCGCGACCTGCGCCCGCCCTGGGTCAGGTCGCCGACTCATCCTCGCCCGGCCGCTCACACGATTCACCCGAGGAGGCTCGGCTCGCGGGGCTGCCTTCAGCAAAGAGGACGCGCTCCTTGCCCGCAGCCGCTCCTGTGCGAGCGCGTACCGGCGAAGCAAGCCCGTCGCCGGCTGCGCCTGCCCGGGCTCGAGCCCTCGCGGCCGCCACGACATCACGCCCTGCCTCGCGCATCGCTCCCGTGCTCGCCGACGGCTCGAGCCCGCCGGCCAGACCCGCAGCAGACGCCCGGCCGCCCGCCCGTGCCCCGGCCCCCGCGATCCGCTCCGGCGCCGCGGCGCGTCCGCTCGCCTCGCCTGCGGCGAGGCCCCGCGCGGCGGCCCGCGACTGTGCCTTGCCGGCCCTGCGAGCCCTGTTGGTCGATCCGTCCGAGTGCGCGCGTCACCCCGGGGCGCTCGTCCGCGAGCTCGCCCCCGGCTTGTGCGAGCTCGTCGCCTCCGCAGTGTCGGGTGGGCAGATCGAGATCCCCGATCGCCGCGAGCTCGCGGCCACGGGGCTCGGCCCTGCCGGCCTGTTCCATCGCGCGCGCCTCGGCACCTGCAACGAGCGCCTCGAGTTCGCGCTGGCTGCTCCCTCCGAAGGTGTCCATGCGTACATGCTCGGAGGGCCAGGTCGGCCCGACACCGCGGCCGCGGTGCTCGAGCTCGAGGCGCTGCTCGGTCAACCGCCGGGCCCGGTCGGCACGGTCGTCGCGTTCCCGGCCCGCGGCACCGCCCTGTTCATCGCCCCCGGCGCGCGTCGTCTCCGCCGCTCTCTGGTCGCCTGGGGCCTGCGGCAGTTCTGGTGCGCCGAACCCGAGGCCGCGCCGCAATGCCTGGGCGACACGCTCCGCTTCATGGCCGGCTGGGCCCGCGACGCCTACCGCACGCTCCCCGGCCCCGTCTCGCCGCTGCTCTACTGGCACCATCAAGGCAAGTTGAGCGTCCTCGGCGACCTCGGCCTCTCCCACTTGCCGCGGGAGTTGGCGCGGCTGGTCCTCGCCACGGCGTGAGCTCGCAGGCTGATGCGCTCGCCACTGGCGACATGTCCCATGGGCCATGTCCGCCGTGACGCCAGGCAAAGAATGTCTCGAAGGACGTGGCCGTGCAGGCGTCGGAGCAGCTCATGCTCGCCGCCGTCTCGTCACCGCGGGGAGACAGACCCCTCGCCACGGCGTAGCCCGCGTGATGATGCCCTCGCTGACATAAACCTGTCCCCGGGGCCAGGCACATCACGACTCACGCAATGAATGTCTTAAAGGACATGTCTTCGCAACCGCGACACCATCACCGCGGGCAGACAGACTCTCGCCACAGCGTGAGCCCGCGCGCCGATGCCAGCAACGTGTCCCCGGGGCCAGATGAGTCAAACTCCGCCACGAAATCTTCCAAAGAGCCTGTCCTCGCGACACCATCGCGCGACCGCGGGCAGATGGACATATCCTTCCGCTCAGGCACCGTCGAAACTCCCTGCATCTCCGCCGCTCGCCGTCCGTCGCCGACTCGCCCGGGACGCACCGGTTCGACTCCGCCGGGCGTCAATCTTCGGCGGCAGCCGCGCCACACGCCACACGCCCCCACGAGGGCATCCTCGTCTCGCCGCTTCCGCCTCGACGTCCGCCTGCTAGGCTCCCCGCCCGTGCCGCGTCCCGTCGACAACCCGCCGAACCCGTGGCTGTCGACGCACGTCGAGTACTTCGGCGAGCCGCCGCCGGCCGGCCTCGAAGTCTTCGAGGAAGAGGCGCGCAGCGTCGTCGCCACCAACGACAGCCCCGACATCCCGTTCCGCTACAGCGTCAACCCGTACCGCGGCTGCTATCACGGCTGCGCCTACTGTTACGCCCGGCCCACGCACCAGTATCTCGGCTGGGGCGCGGGCACCGACTTCGAGCGCAAGATCGTCGTCAAGGTCAACGCGCCGGCACTGCTGCGGCAGTTCCTGGCCCACCCCAAGTGGAACCGCGAGCTGCTCGCCTTCAGCGGCGTGACCGACTGCTACCAGCCGCTCGAGGCCTACTACGAGCTGACGCGCCGCTGCCTCGAGGCGTGCATCGAATTCGCCAACCCGGTCGGCATCATCACCAAGGGGCCGCTGGTCGCCCGCGACGTCGATGTTCTGGCCGAGCTGAACCGCCGCGCCAGCGTCTCGGTCACGATCAGCATCCCCTTCGTCGACGAGGCGATGGCGCGGCGGATCGAGCCCTCGGTGGCGCGGCCGTCGAAGCGGTTCCAGGCGCTCGCCACTCTGAGCGCCGCGGGGATCCGCACCGGCGTCGCCATCGCCCCGATCATCCCCGGCCTCAACGACAGCCAGATCCCCCAGATCCTCGCGCGCGCCCGCGAGAGCGGGGCGCAGAACGCTTTCCTCACCCTGCTGCGCCTCCCGGCCGAGGTCTTGCCGGTGTTCGACGGCCGCCTCAAGGAGGCCGAGCCGCTGCGCCACGCGCATGTCCTCTCGGCCATCCGCGACGTCCGCCGCGGCGCCCTCAACAACGCCCAGTTCGGGCGGCGCATGGACGGCGAGGGCCCGCGCTGGCAGGCCATCGAGCAGCTGTTCGCGGTGCACGCCCGCCGCCTCGGCTTCAACACCGATCCCCCGCGGCTCCCTGCCCAGGCCACCATGCGCGCCGAACCTGCCCCCAAGGCCAGGCCGCAGCAGCGCTCCCTCTTCGGCGACGACTGACCCGCCACCCATTCCGCAGCAGCGCTCCCTCTTCGGCGACGACTGACCTCGCCGTCACCCGTTCCACGGCAGCGCCTTCGCTCTTCGACGACGACCGCGCACCTCCTGCTCGAAGCCGCGGCCTGCGCAGCTCGCTCACCTGTCTTCAAGACCAGGCCAGACGCATCACCCATCTCCTGCAGCGACCACCGTCGCCACCTGTCCCGGAGGCCAGGCCGTGGCGGCGCCGCCCGCTTCGGCCACAGCACCGCGCAGCTCGCATTTCTTCTGCAGCGACCACCGTCGCGACCTGTCCCGAAGGACACCCTGCCCCTCACTGCCAGCGCGCGCGCACGACCCAGAACCCCGGCACCTCGTGCGTCTCGATCTGCGCGCGCGTGTCCTTCAGCACCTGCACCAGGCGGCCCGAGCGGTTGACCACGAACCACGCCTCGCCGCCCTCGCGCAGCCAGCGGGGCAGGGGCTCGACCAGCGCCGCGAACGCCTCCGGGGGCGCGTGGGTGGGCGGGTTGACCAGCGCCAGCTCGACCGTCCCGCGCCACGGGTGGGCCGCGGGCAGGCCGTCGGACAGCAGCGCCTCGACGCGCTCGCAGCCGAGGCGGGCCGCGTTCTCGCGCACCAGGCCGGCGGCGATCACGTTGCTCTCGACCGCGAGGACATGTCCTTTCGGCCATCTTCGGGCCGCCCACAGCGCCAGCGGTCCGATGCCCGCGCCGAGGTCGACGACTCGCCGCGGCGTCGGCAGCTCGGCCGCGGCCAGCGTCGTCAGCAGCGCGCGCGTGCCGTCGTCGAGGTGTTTGCGGCAGAACACCCCGGGAGCCGACAGCAGCGGCACCTCGCCGAGCAGTGGTTCGGCGATCTCGTAGCGCACCGAGAGCAGCTCGGCGGCCGCCTTGGCGTCGAAGCGGTCCGACTTCTCGGCCGCCAGCAGGTGGTAGCCGCGGTCGCGCTCCGCGGTCTCGCACGAGCCGAGCAGCGCGGCGATCGTGCGGGCCAGCGAGGCCGCGCCCTTGTCCTTGCGGACGGCGCACAGGAGCTTGCCGCCGGGCAGCAGGACCGATGCGGCGAGGGCCAGGCAGGCCTCCGAGAAGTCCTTGCCGAGGTGCGCGCGGGGCCACACTGCGGCGGCGCGGAAGCGCGGGGTGGTGTCGACCGCCCACGGAGCGACCAGCGCCGCGGGTTCTTCCGCGGACTGCTCGCGGACATCGATGGCCCAGCGCGTGGCCTCCGGCCGCAGACCGGGCAACGGTCCGCCGAATACCAGCGCAAGCGCCTCCGGCGGCAGGTCCTGGACCGCGTGGGCGAGCAGGCGCACGCCCGGGTCGGAGGGATTAAAGAGGTTCTCGCCCTGCACTGCGCGGAGGGATAACAGCGGGGCGCCTGGCGCGCAATTCGCCGCATACGACGCCCGCAGTCGACGCCATCGCCCGCGTCAGCGCACACACGGACTCGACCCCCGCGAAACACCCCTGGAGCGGCCCCTGAACGCGCTGCGAGCGGCCGACGTAGCGGCGATCGGCGCCGGCTGCCAGGCAAATGCGGCCGATTGCGAGATTGGGGGTGGACCCGCGAAACGGCCCGTGTTAAAGCACCTGCGGACCCTCCGCCGACCTGGCGTGTATTCGCCGCGGTCGCCGTCGGGCCCGTGCTTGTTGGAGCTCTCGGCGACTTCGCTCGCCGCGCGGGTCCGGCTGCCGAGGCGTGGCCGACCGTGTCAGGCCCGTCATCGTCCCAGGATCTGCGTGTCCACACTCGAAGCGTTCCTCCCCCTGTTCGAGCCGGAGTCGCTGGCGAAGATCGCCAGCAAGAAGGCGTACGCCGCCGGCGTCGAGCTGTTCGAGGCCAAGGCCGTCAACGACATCGTCTTCGCCGGCAACTGTCTCAAAGGCAAGGTCAAGGGGACGCATCCGCAGCCGCACGCGACCACCATCAAATTTCTCGAGTCGGGCGCGGTCGAGGCGACGTGCGACTGCCCGACCTTCACCGACGGCTGGGAGAAGTTCTGCCACCACGCGGTGGCGCTGGCGCTCGCGCTGCGCAAGCAGTACCAGGCCGGCGGCGAGATCACGATGACGCAGAACCCGTGGACCGCCGAGGTCACGGGCACCGGCGCCAACGCCCAGCGCTACACGATCGAGGCGCGGCGCGGCAACTGGCACGTCATGGCCTTCCGCGGCGGCGGCACGCCGGTCGTCAGCCGGCGCCGCTACGAGGGCATGAGCCCGGCCGACCGCGTCATCCACCATTACCTCTCGCAGGAGGTCGACGACGCCGACGACGGCGGCCACGTCATCGACGACATGGCGCTCTCGGGCCTCCTCTACTTCGCCCGCGCCGGCAGCACCGTCAGCCTCAAGGGCGTCGGCAAGCTGCAGTTCGCCGCCGAGCCGCTGACCCTGCGCGTGCGCGCCGAGCCGCGCCCCAGCGACAACAGCGTCGTCCTGCACGCCTTCCTCGAGCAGCGCAGCACCGGCCGCGACCTCGAGGTCCCCGCGGGTCGCATCATCGTCGGCGCGCCGACGTGGTTCCTCGTGCCCGAGACCGCCGAGGTCTTCCTCGTCCCCGACACCCCGCCGTGGGTGCTCGAGGCGGTCGCCAAGCAGCCGCGGATCGTCATGGACGCCCGCGTCAGCGCCCAGGCGATGGACGCCCTCAGCGAGTCGCTCAAGACCGTCGGCGTCCCGCACCAGGACCTGTTCGCGCTCGCCTCCGACTCGCGCAAGATCGACGCCATCATCGCCACCGTCGAGGGCGACGCCTCGCAGATCAAGGTCGCCCTGGCGGCCCGCTACGGCAACGTCACTCTCGGCATCACCGGCAGCGAGCCCGAGTCGGCGCGCTACACCATCAACCTCGGCGACCAGCCGCTCAGCTTCTACCGCGACGTCGAGGGCGAGGCCGTCGCGCGCAAGACGCTGACCGACCTCGGCCTCAAGTACAACCCCGACGCCGACGGCTTCATCGCCACCGGCGACGCCGCCGTCGAGTTTACGATCGTCGGCATCCCGCTGCTGCCCGAGACCTGGGAGAAGCGCGTCCCGCAGCTGCCGCGCGTGCGCAGCAAGTCGCCGACCCCGCGGCTGGCCGTGCGCAGCAAGGAGGGCAGCGTGCTCGACCTCGACGCGGTGGTCGACGTCGAGGGCGAGGAGGACCTGATCTCCTTCCGCGACCTCCTGCGCTGGCTGCACGAGGGCCGGCGGTGGATCACCCTGGCCGACGGCTCGGTCGCCAAGCTCGACCCGCAGATCCTCCAGCCCATCGCCGAGGCCGCCGGGGCGATCGAGTTCGACAAGCAGGGCCACGCCGAGATCAGCACGCTCGAGCTCGGCACCTTGACCCGCCTGCTCGGCGCCGTGCCCTCGGCCGACGTCGCCAAGGAGGTCAAGCGGTTGATGGAGAACATGACCGGCGAGCGCTCGGCCAAGGCGCCCAAGCGGGCCAAGACGCTCACCGCCAAGCTGCGCGAGTACCAGCGCTCCGGCTTCGCGTGGTTGTGGCAGCTCCACGAGAACCAGATGACCGGCATCCTGGCCGACGACATGGGCCTCGGCAAGACGGTCCAGGCGCTGGCGCTGCTGACCAAGGCCAAGGAGGAGGAGGGCGACGCGCCGACGCTGATCGTCTGCCCGACCTCGGTGCTGAGCGTGTGGAAGCAGGAGGTCAAGAAGTGGGCCCCGAGCCTCTCGCTCATGGCCTGGCACGGCGCCGAGCGGGCCGAGAACCGGCGCCTGCTCAAGAAGTCCGACATCGTCGTCACGACCTACGCCATCTTGCGCCGCGACATCGAGGAGCTGAGCAAGATCCGCTGGCGCTACGCCCTCCTCGACGAGGCGCAGTACATCAAGAACTGGGCCACCACCACCGCCAAGAGCGCCAAGCAGCTGACCGCCGAGCACCGCCTCGCGCTCACCGGCACCCCGGTCGAGAACCACCTGGCTGACCTCTGGGCCATCTTCGACTTCCTCGCGCCCAACTTCCTCGGCAAGCTGTCCGACTTCCAGAAGAACTACGTGCGCCCGATCGAGGACGGCGACACCAAGACGCTCGAGGCCCTGCGCGCGCGCATCCGGCCGTTCGTCATGCGCCGCAAGAAAGAGGACGTGGCCCAGGAGCTGCCGCCGAAGACCGAGCAGACGCTGTTCGTGCAGTTCGGCCGCAGCCAGCTCGGCCTCTACAACCGGATCCTCAAGACCGCGAAGGACGAGATCAAGGGCCGCATCGAGGAGGTCGGCCTCGAGAAGTCGCAGATGACGATCCTCGCCGCGCTCACGCGCCTGCGCCAGGTCTGCTGCGACCCCCGCCTGCTCGGCCTGCCCGACGCCTCGACCCTGCCGCCCTCGGCCAAGCTCGACGCCTTCAAGGAGCTCATGGCCGACTGCGTCGGCTCCGGCCGCAAGGTCCTGGTGTTCTCGCAGTTCGTCGAGATGCAGAAGCTGCTCGGCGACGCCCTCAACGAGCTGAAGATCCCCTACCTCTGGCTGCACGGCGGCACCAAGAACCGCGAGGAGCTGGTCCAACAGTTCCAGACCAAGTCCGGTCCGCCCGTGTTCCTCATCTCCCTCAAGGCCGGCGGCTCCGGCCTCACCCTCACCGAAGCGGACACCGTCGTCCACTTCGACCCGTGGTGGAACCCCGCCGTCGAGGACCAGGCCACCGACCGCGCCCACCGCATCGGCCAGGACAAGCCCGTCATGGTCTACCGCCTCGTCTGCGAGGACTCGGTCGAGCAGAAGATGGTCGAGCTCGGCGCCCGCAAGCGCGAGGTCGCCGAGAGCGCGCTCGGCCGCGACGTGTCGGCCGGCAAGAAGCTCACCATGGAAGACGTCGAGGCGCTGCTCGAGACCCCGAGCGCCGGCGCCACCTGGGACCAGTGAGGGCACCATGGCCGGCGACCCCGACGCGATCGTCATCGGCTCCGGCCCCAACGGCCTGGTCGCCGCATGCATGCTCGCGCGCGCGGGCCTGCGCGTGCTCGTGTGCGAGGCCAACCCGCGGCGCTGGGGCGGCGCGCTCGGCTCGGAGGAGGGCACCCTGCCCGGCTTCGTCCACGACGTCGGCGCCGCCTTCTTCCCGTTCCCGCGCATCAGCCCGGCCTTCCGCGCGCTCGACCTCGAGAAGCAGGGCGTGGAGCTGTGCTTCGCCGAGTTCGACAGCTGTCACCCCGCGCCCGACGGCTCGGTCGCGTGCATCAGCCGCGACCTCGACCTCGCCGCCCGCCACTTCGGCGACCCGCGCGACGGCGAGACCTTCGCCGCGCTGGCCCGCTGGTACCGCGGCGTCGAGCCGGCGGTGCTGGGGATCCTCCTCAACACGCTGCCGACGCTCTCACCTGTCCTGAAGTTACTGCCGTTCGGGATCTTCAAGCTCGCGCGGATCTTGCTGTCCTCGGGGGCAGGTCTGGCGCGACGGCTGTTCCGCGGCGAGGCGGCGCGGCGGGTCATGCCGGGCCTCGCCCTGCACGTCGACGTCGGCCCCCGCGACCCGCTCGGCGCCGCTCTCGGCTTCATGCTCGGCATGACCGCGACCACCGGCGGCTACTCGATCCCGCGCGGCGGGGCGCAGGCGCTGGCCGACGCCATGGTCGCCGACCTGCGGCGACACGGCGGCGAGATCCGCCTCGCCAGTCGGGTCGAACGGATCCTCACGGAAGGTCGCCGGGCCGTCGGCGTCCGCCTCGCCGACGGCACCGAGCTGCGCGCGGCTCGTCGCGCCGTCCTCGCCGACACTGCAGCCGCCTCCTTGCTGCTCGACCTCGTCGCGCGCGACCTCGTCCCCGCGCGGGTCGTCCGCTTCATGGAGCGCTTCCCCCAGGGCTGGGGCACCTTCAAGGTCGACTGGGCGCTGTCCTCGCCGGTCCCGTGGTCTGTCCCCGAGGCCAGGCGCGCCGCGGTCGTCCACGCCGGCGACAGCCTCGACGACCTCGAGCGGTTCACCGCCCAGGTCCGTCGCGGTGAACTCCCCGACAACCCCTACCTGGTCATCGGTCAACAGAGCCTCTTCGACCCGACGCGCGCCCCGGCCGGCAAGCACACTCTGTGGGCGTACTCGCGCGTGCCGAGCCATCCCCCGGGCGGCTGGCAGGCCCACGCCGACGCGTTCGCCGACCGCCTCGACGCGCGCATCGAGGGCCTCGCGCCGGGCTTCCGCAGCACCGTCCTCGCGCGGCGGATCGTCGCCCCACCTGACCTCGAGGCCATGGACGCCAACCTCGTCGGCGGCGACCTCGGCGGCGGCTCGAACGCGTGGCACCGCCAGCTCGTCTTCCGCCCGCTCTTCCCGTACTTCCGCCACCGCATGCCGGTCGAGGGTCTTTACCTGTGCTCGAGCTACGCACACCCGGGCGCGGGCGTGCACGGCATGTGCGGCTACAACGCGGCCCAGATCGTCCTGCGCGACCTCGGCTGAGCGTCGACGCGAACGGCCGGCGCAGGCGACCTGCGACGAACTCGACGATGCCGTCACGAAAGCGAGGCGGTGGCGACCGCATCCGCGACACCTCGGCCTCGCCCTGTTCGGCAACGAGGGACGAGGTGCTCGCGGGCCGCGTCACGCAGTCGCCGACCTGTCCGCGCGAACTCGATCGACGAGGACATCGCGCCGTTCAGCCCGGCATCTCTGCGTCGACATCCTCGCGGACGGCAACAACAGGAACGCATCGTCGCGACCTCGCAGGCCCGGTCGTCGCCGCGCAGACCCCCTTCACGCGAGCTGTTCGCGTGCGACTCGAGGTCGACACCGTCCGCAGCGACGCCGATCCGCAACCCTGGATAAACGGCAGGTCGTCACCCGAAAACTTCTGCACGATTCCGCAGGCAGAGCGTCCTCCCGGGCCGCCCCCCCCGCGCGCAGGACGTCGCGTGCGTGCGCGCGGCGACGCGCGAGCGAGTGCGTCGCAACGCGGCGGCACACTCGCTACCATCGATGCGCATGACAACCTGGTTTGGTCCTCTTTCTGCGCTGCTCGGCGCCGCGATCGTCCTCGCCGCCCCGGGCTGCGGCGACACCAACAATAACGTCACCGCCTCCAACGGCGGCAGCGACTCCGACGCGACCCTCGGCCCGACCTCCACCGCCACCGACGGCACGATCACCGCGAGCGGCAGCGACAGCGACAGCGGCGAGACCGACGGCACCGGCTCGGCCAGCATGACCTCGCTGCCGACCACGGGCGACCCGACCTCGACCACCGGGACCTCGCAGACGTCGACGACCACCGAACCGGACACCACCTCGACCACGAACCCGGTCGACACCACCGACGGCCCCGACACCACCCTCGGCACCACCGAGCCGGGCACCTCGAGCACCGGCGACAGCAGCACCACCGGCCCCGAATGCATCCCCACGGGCGACGAGACCTGCAACGACCTCGACGACGACTGTAACGGCATCGTCGACGACGTCGACGTCGGCGGCGACGGCATCTGCGACTGCCTCAACATCGCCATCTTCGGCAACGAGGGCGCCAACCCCTCGTCGGAGTTCCAGACCTGGCTCGAAGACCAGGGCACCCAGGTCGACCGGATCTCCCTCGACGACACCCCGATCGACGCGGTCACCCTCGAGAAGTACGACATCGTCATCCTCGACTGGCTGGTCCGCAACTACAGTGCCGACGAGGCCGCCATCATGAAGACCTGGGTCGACGGCGGCGGCGGCCTGATGTCGATGACCGGCCACACCAACAACCAGACCGTGGTCGATCGCCCGAACTCGATCATCGCGCCGATGGGCCTGGCCTACAACAACAGCCAGGGCTTCTTCAGCGGCCCGGTGACGCAGTGGGCCCAGCACCCGATCACCGAGGGCATCTCCTCGGTGTCGTTCTACGGCGGCCTCTACGTCGACATCACCGACGACGGCGTGGCCACCAACGAGGTGATCGGCACGTTGCCGCAGGGCCCGGTCGCGGTGGCACAGGTCCGCAACGACGGCAAGCTGTTCATCTTCGGCGACGAGTGGATCGAGTTCGACTCGGAGTGGCAGCAGATCCCGCAGATCAAGCAGTTCTGGGTCAACATCCTCGCGTGGCTGTCGCCCCAGAACTTCTGCACGATCCCGCAGTGATCGAGGCTGCGATCCTCGCTCGCGCTCCGTCACGAGCGACGAGGGAGGATCGACAGGTCGTAGTGCTAGCGCCTAGCGAGTTCGTCGCGCCGGGCGCGTAGCCGGGCCACGTCCGGCACGACGATCCGCCCGAGGTAGAACTCGACGAGGCCACGCCCGCTCAGTTCGTTGAGCCCGAGCACCGCGGCCTTGCTCGAGATGTCGGCGTTGTCGGCGATCTTCTGGCAAGTGAGGATAAGGCCGACCTCCCCGCTGTCGATGCCGTGGGCGGCCTCCACCGCCTCGCACAGGTAGCGAGCCACCGCCGCCTCCGCGCCCCTCGGCAGCATCGCCACCGCGTCGTCCGTGCCGAACCTGTGGTCGGGCTCGAAGATCTGCTCGAGGGTCAGCTCGCGCAGGCCGGGGACCCGCAGCAGCATCGGCGCGAGCTCTCGCAGGGTCAGGTCGGGTGAGCTGCGCAGGAGCTCCACGACCCTGGCCTCGAGGCTGCGACCGGCCACCGAGGCGAAGTCGTACTCGAGGAAGTGCCAGCCGCGCGGGTGATGGTTCGGCAGGTGGTCGCGGCAGATCCACCGGCCGTGCTCGAAGATCCCGTGGGCCAGCGCCGCGAACGCCCCGGAGCGCTCACGATCGGTGACCCAGCCGCCGCACTCGCAGCAGCGGCCGCAGTTCCGGTCGGGGTCCTCCTCCAGCAGCCCCGAACGGGTGGAGACCCATCCGATCTGGTCGTCGAAGTCGTCCTCGCCCTTGCCGAGGGCGTCGTCGATCGCCCGCTCGATGCGACTCGTGATCTCGCGGTACTGGCGATCGTCGTCGTCGGGCTCGTCGTATTCGATGATCACCCCGAGGGTGAGCAGGTGCTTGCACTTCTTGTTTTCACTCATCGAGACAGCCAGGCGCGCGCGGGACTCCCGGCAGCGGGCGTGGCCCTCTCAGGCTGCCCGCGCGCGCGGCTCAGCGCAAGTCGAAGGTCCGCAGCACCGCCCGCCCGGCCAGGGCGCGCAGGCCGGGCGCGAGGCACCACGGGTACAGCCACCAGAAGCCGGGGAGGATCGCCACGAGCGCGCGACCGGCCTCGGCCCCGGCCTGGCGCGTCTTGTCGCCCGGCGCGGTGACGACGAGCGCCCCCGCGGGCACCGCCGAATCTGTCTCGAAGTGCAAGCGCGCGCCGAGGTCCCACATGCGCAGCAGAGCGACGCGGCGGATCGACGCCTCGTCGGCCGCGTGGTGGACGACGTACGGCTCGCGCGGGCCGCGGTGGCGCAGGCGATCGAGCGGGCGCAGGAGCGAGGCCTGGAGCCCCGGCTTGCGCTTCGGCCGATCGCCCTCGCCCTCGGCCAGCGGGCGCGACATCAGCGTCCGCCACACCGCGTCGACCTCGGCCCCCGACAGCCACGGGATGTAGACCGCCAGCATCACCTGCACGAAGGTGCCGACGTTCATGACGACGTCGATCACGAGGTGCATGATCACGCCGACGCCCAGCCACAAGCGCTTGCCGCACAGCCACCGCAGCACCCACGCGTGCGTGCCCGGCCGGCGGGCTCGCAGCCACACGTAGCTGCCGACGAGCAGGGCCGGGAACGCGAGCACGCCGGCGACCACCAGCGCCTGCGCCTGCTCGCGGGTGATCGGCACCGGGGCCTCGCCCGGGCTGTAGTAGTACCAGGCGGTCAGGCCGCCGACGTAGGCGAGCACGCCGATGACCGCGGCGATCAGCGCGTACGACAGCAGTCGGCGCCACGCCTGCACCTTGGGCCATGTCCCTGCGGACACATCGCGCTCGTACCGGCGCAGCGCCACCCCGACCAGCGCCAGCGGGAACAGGGTCTCCCACGCCTTGGTGATCCAGGTCGAGAGCGGCAGGAAGCCGATCATGTGCAGGAAGGTGGCGATCTGGATCTGCGCCGGGTGGCGGTAGAAGTGGTCGAGGCTGAGCGCGTAATAAAGCGCGGTGCCGTCGAACCAGGTGAGGCCGCTCTTGAGCGAGCCGGTGGCGCAGTAGATGATGGCGAGCTGCAGCATCATGAGCCGCAGCGGCCACGCGGGGATCTGCCGCAGCGCGGGGACGACGACGCTGCCGGCCAGCAGCTCGCGCTTGCGTCGCCACCAGGTGTCGAGCGAGTAGGCCTCGCCCCAGCGGGTGAGCAGGCCGAGGAACAGGAACACCCGCAGGACGGTGTCGCCGCCGCTGTAGAAGACCGGGCTGTAGCTGTAGAAGGTGTTGACGAGGAACCAGCTGAGCAGCGTGCTGAGGCGCGTCTTGACGCCGAGGATCATGGCGGTGACGCTGGCGCAGGTCAGCGCGAACACGGCCCACACGAAGGCCGGGTCGGCGCGCAGGTGGAACAGCGAGAACTTGGCCCACAGCGCCGGGACGACGCTCCACCAGTGCTCGAAGCCGTGCTCCGGGTCCCACAGCTTGCGCAGCTCGCCGCCGTAGTTCTTGCGCGCCATCGCCGGCAGCCACAAGCCCTCGTCGGTGAACAAGAACCGCATCAGCGGGATCAGGTCGAGCAGCGTCCACAGGACGACGACGCCGAAGGCGATGCGGAACAGCCCCGCCGGCCGCGGGTCGACCCGCTCGAGCCACAGCCGCCGCCACAGCTCGGGCCGCACGAGGAAGAACGCGAGCGCGCAGCCGAGGCCGAGCCACAGCGCACCTGTCGCAAGGGACATGTGCGCGGAGAGGTCGACCGCGGGCGCCTTGGCCGGGGCGAGCAGCGCGGCCAGCATCAGTCACCTCCCCCGTCGGCTCCGCCGACCTCGTTCGGCGGCGGCGGCTCCTCGACCGGCGCGCCCTCGGCCCCGCCGCCCTCGTTGCCGCCGCCCTCGCTCGGCGGCGGCTCCTCGACCGGCGCGCCCTCGGCTCCGCCACCCTCGGCGCGGACCTGGGCGCGCGTGGCGTCGGTCGCTCGTCGCCGCTCGAGGATCCGCGCCTTGGCGTCGGCGCGGTCGCGCCAGGTGTTCTCGTCGATCGCGACGAAGGCGTCCTCCGGCAGCAGCGGGAAGCCGTAGCGGGCGCGGATGTCGTTGGGCAGCTGCGCGTGCGGGGTGGTGGCGCAGTCGAAGCCCTTGAGGGCCTCCTTGTACAGCTTGAGCTCGAACGGGTCGAAGCCCATGGTGGCGATCGCCTTCGACGGGTGCGGGACCTTCGTCCACATCTTGGTGAAGTTGACCCGCACCGGCGCCTCGCCGCCGTGGGTGCGCGCCCACTCGCGGCAGACCCACGCGGCGTACGGCGACTGGTAGCGCTCCTGCTCGAGCAGCCGCCGGTTGATCTTCCCCATGCGGTCGTAGAAGAAGTACGGGTAGTCGCGCCGGCCGTAGATGTCGTGCAAAAGGTCGAGCTCGCCGCCGTCCTTCGTCACCACCCGCACCTGCAAGAACTGATTGGTCCGGTGCGGGTTCGGGGCGAACATCGCCCAGCTCTGCACGCTCGAGGTGGCCCGCATGTACGCGCCCGCGTGCAGCAGACCCGCCAGCTTGCGATTGAACCGCTCCGCCAGCCCGGCCGACGGGGTGGTGTGCTGCAGCAGCGCGACCGTGTGATAGAGGATGAACAGGCTGACGAACACGGCCGCCCAGCCGCGATAGGCCCACGGCTCGTCCGACGGGTCCCGGGCAGGCGGCGCCCGCAGCAGCGCGTCGGCCAGCCGCGGCGCGGGCTGCTCTGCCGGATGACTCATGGGACATGCTCCTTGGGGCATGCTCTGCCCACCACCGGCGCGCGACGACGTGCCCCGTGCGTCCTCGTCGCTCGTCGAGCCTCGCTCGCGGCCCCACGAGGTCCTGCTCGGCCGCCGCTCGAAACGAACTGTCCCTCAAGACATGTCCCGTACACCATCACGAAAGTCCAAGTTTAATAAAGTCGCGCTCGCCGTCCATTGCGACGGGCCCCCCGCGCGTCGGCGGCCCGGCGCCGCGGCGGGGTGCCGCCGCGTTCGCGAAGATTCTACTCGCCATCGCCACCTCCCTCGTCCTCGGCGCCGCGGGCGGGCTCCGGCGTCTCGGCCGCGGCAGGCGCGGCGGGCGTGGCAGGCGTGGCGACGCTGGTGGTGCGGGGCTGGGGGCTGCCGCCCCAGTCGCGGCGGGAGGCCCAGCTGCGGCGGCGCTGCTCGGCCTGGCGGGCCTGCTTCTCCTGGGCGGCCTCGAGCTCGCGGAGGTCGGCCTCGTCGAGCTCGACGCCGTAGCGCTGCTTCAGGACCGCGGGCAGCTGGCCGTTCTTGAGGCAGGTGTGGGTCTCGAGCAGCTCGTAGCTGGCCTTGAGGTCCTTGGGCCGATACCAGCCCTTGGCGGCGACCTGCTCGGGGGTGGGGATCTTCGTGGTGATCCGCCAGGTCTCGACCCTGGCCGCGGGGGTGCCGTAGTCGATGAACCAGTTGCGGCAGACGAAGAACGACCACGGCCGCAGGTACGACTTGCCCTTGCCGATCATGCGCCGATGCATCTTGCGCATGCGGTCGTTCCAGATCCACGGGAACGGGCGGTAGCTGTAGCTGTTGTAGCCGATGTCCCAGCGGGTCCCGTCGGGCAGGACCACCACCGTCTTCATGAACGTGTTGGCCCGCGGCGGGTTGGGCGCGAACATGTTCCAGCTCTGCGAGGTGCCGGTGACGCTGAGGTAGCTGCCGTACACCGCCCGCGCCCCCGACCGCCACGAGCTGAACACGTTGCTGCTCGGGAACAGGCTCAGCGCGACGGCGCTGAAGTGCCAGGTCACGCAGCCGAGCGCGACCGCCCGGTAGAGCGCGCCGCCGGCCAGCCCCGGCGCACCGCCCGGCGCCGCGCTGCGTGGCACTTCGGACATGCCCTTGAAGACATGTCGCAAAGGCCTGGCGAACAGGCGGAACACCACGGCGACGGCGGCGACCAGGCCGAGCCAGGCGTAGACGAGGGTGCCGACGTCACGATCGCCGCCGATCCGCTTGTAGACGATCGCCAGCAGGAGCAGGCCGAGGACCACGACGATCGCGTCGGGGATCGTGCGGCCGCGCGCGGGCAGGTCCTCGGGCCGCTGGGCCGGGCCGAACCACTGCTCGCCGCTCGCCGGGAGGATCCGCCGCAGGCCGGTGCGCCGGGCCTGCCGCCACAGCCAGTGCAACGCCGCGGCGATCTCCTCGCCGCGCAGCCACGCGACGTAGACCATCAGCATGATGAACGGGAACATGCCGATGTTCATGAACAGGATCAGGAAGCCGTGGAAGACGACGCCGAGGCCGAGCCACAGCCGGCGCCCGAGCAGCCACCGCTGCACGAACGCCTGATCGATCGTCCACCGACGCACGCGCAGCGGCCAGCGCCCGAGCGCGAACCAGGCCGCGATCAGCAGCGGCACGACCACGCCCATGGCGATGTGCACCCGGAACACCCCGGCGCTGACGATCGCGGCCGCCTGCTCCGGCTGGTTCTTCGGCAGCTCGCCCACGTACGGGTAGGCGAGCACGCTGATGCGGTAGAGCGCGAGGTAGCCGAGCACCAGCGCGAGGCGGCCGAGCCAGCGGCGCCACGGCCGGTCCTGGGCGACAAACCACGGCTGGTCGCGGTGGCGCAGCTGGAACCCGAGGATCGCGCCGAGCATGGCGATCGCGAAGTGCTCCTCCCACCAGCGCGTCACCCACGTCATCAGCCGGAACAGGTTGGTCCCGAACACCGCCGAGACCTGCTGCGTCCAGTCCTCGAAGCGGTAGAAGTGGTCCATGTTGAGCGCGTAGTAGAGCGCGTCGCCCTGGACCCACACGTTGCCGGTCTTGACGATGCCGGTGGCGGTGTAGATCGCCACCAGCTGGGCCATGATGAGGTAGCGCGGCCAGCTCGGGACCAGGCGGTAGACCGGCTGCTTGCCCGGCTGCGCCGGCTCACCGACCTCCTGCAGCTTGCCCGCGCGCCGCAGCAGCTTGCAGCGGACCCAGTTGTCGACGCTCCACGCGTCGCCGGTGCGGGCGAAGATCAGCACCCACCACAGGGTGCGGTACACGGTGTCGGTGCCCTCGAGGTAGAGGCCGTTGTGGTTGTAGATGCTGCACACCAGCAGCCACGAGAGGACGCCGGTGAGGCGCGAGAGGACGCCGGCCGCGTACAGCAGCAGGACCCCGAAGATCGCGTACATCACCCAATCGACGCCGTCGGGCGACGACCAGAAGTAGAACAGCGAGTGCTTGCCCCACAGGTACTTGAGGACAGCCCAGTTGTCGAGGAAGCCGTCCTCCGGGGTCCAGCCGAGCAGCGCCGAGCTGCCGAACCGCGAGCGGATCTCGTCGAGGTCGTAGAGGCCCTCGTCGCTCCACAACATGCGCCAGTACGGCTTCAGGTTCCAGAAGCACTGGATCGTCATCAGCGCGGTGCCGATCCTCAAGGTCGCGAACATGCGCGGGTCCTCGAGCGCGAGCAGGCTGCGCCGGATCCACTCCATCCGCGTCGCCGCCCACGCCAGGGTCGCCACCACCACCGCCAGACACAGCCAGCCGACGTGGCTGCCGAGCTCGGGGGGGACGCGGCTGAAGTCGAGCGCCTCGGGTGCCAACATCGGGTGAGGCCGCCGACACTAGCACGCCGGGGGCCCTCGCCAGAGCCTGATCCGTATCCGCAAAATTTGCGCGATGGGCACAATAGAGGCTACTGGCGCGGCCTGGACCGGTGATTCTGCCGGAGGGTCAGGGTCGGGCGCGCGCCGCTCGTGAGCTGTCCGAAGGGACATCTTGGTCGGGCGGATCCGTCACGCAGAGGCTTTCGCGGGCGGCCTGGTTCGCGGTACAGGAGAGTGATGCCTTGGAGCAGGCGGCGGGTGTTGGGGCTCGTGGCGGCGGCGGCGGGTTGTCGGCCGTCGGAGATGCCGCCGTCGGCGCCGACCAGCCTGCTCGGGGAGCTGGCGCCGCAGTTCTCGCGGCGGGGCCTCGACGGGCGGGTGGTCGACCTGGCGGCGCTGCGCGACCGGGTGGTGGTGGTCGAGTTCTTCGCCCGCTACTGCGAGCCGTGCTGGAAGCACCTGCCCAAGGTCCGGCGCTGGGCCGCGCGGCAGCGCGACGTCGCGGTGATCGGGATCGGCGCCGACGAGTTCGCCGGCGACACCCAGGCGATGGTGCGCGCGCTCGGGGTCGACTTCCCGGTCGTCCACGACAGCGGTCTCGTGCTCACCGCCCGCTTCCGGGTCGACAAGATCCCCTCCACCCTGGTCCTCGACCGCGGCGGGCGGGTCCGCTGGCGCTCCTTCCCCGGCGACGGCGTCGGGGCGATGGACCGGGCCGTCCTGGCGGTCCGCCGCGCGCGCGATTGAGGTACGCTGGCAGGGTGTCCGCCCCCCGTCCGGCCGCGCTCGCGTTCGGGTTCGCCGCTCTCCTGTCCGTAGGGCCAGGTTGTCGCAACGCCAACCTCGCCAGCGCCATGGCGCAGACGCCGAGCTACGAGCCGGAGGATCAGACCCGCTGCGGGGTCGCGCGCAGCCACGCGCGGCCGCTGATCATCGAGTGGCCCGCGCACGACCGCAGCGAGCTCGAGACCCTGGTGGCCGAGGGTGAGCGGATGGTCGCGGTCCGCTACGCGGGCTGCGAGATGGAGCTGCTGCGCGGCTGCACTGCGCCGGGCAGCTACCGCTACCAGGGCGTGCAGCCGAAGCGCGAGGACTACCTGTTCAAGCGGGCCGACGACCTGTACGCCAAGATCCCGCTCGGCGCGGCCAACCTCGAGGCGGAGCTCGAGCGCCACGGGGCGCTGACTCTCGGCATGACCGTGGTGGGCCGCTGGCAGGGCGGGCACGGGCGGCCGGCGCGGGTCGACCTGCGCGGCGACTGCGAGCGGGCGACGCACGTGATCTCCGGGCTCTCGGTCGGGGCGTTTCGCCTGTCCTCCGAGGCAGGTGCGGAGATCCGCGGCGAGGCCAAGTGGATGAACATGGGCGGCGGGGCCGGCTCGTCGGCGGCGCGCGGCCTGGTGCGCAGCGACGGCGACCTCGGGTCCTGCGGCGACGACCGCGAGGACGGCCCGCCGAGCCGCTGCCGGGCGCTGCTGCGGGTCGAGGTCGAGGCGATCCGCGAGCCCGCCGAGGTCGCGGCGGCGCGGGCCCGTCAGGTGTGCCCGGGCGACGCGGCGCTGGTCGAGGGCGGCCGCTTCCGCGCCAGCGTCGGCGGCCAGGTCGAGGTCGCCGACTTCTGCCTCGACCGCGAGGAGGTGCGCGTGGCCGACTACGCCGCCTGCGCCGCCAAGGGCCCCTGCTCCGAGGCCGCCACCAGCGCCCGCTACAAGAGCTCGAGCGCCGAGCTCGAGTGGGCCAGCTCGCAGTGCAACGGCGACCGCGGCGGCAGGCGGCGCCACCCCGTCAACTGCATCAGCTGGAACCAGGCCGCCGCCTACTGCCAGTGGGTCGGCGGCCGCCTGCCGACCGAGGTCGAGTGGGAGTGGGCCGCCCGCGGCGGCGAGCAGGAGCGCACCTACGCCTGGGGCGAGCAGGAGCCGGGGCCGCGGCTGGTCAACGCCTGCGGGGAGGAGTGCGCGCGGGCGCGGACGCGGCTGCAGCCCGAGCTCAAGCATGGCCTGAAGGACATGCCCCCGGAGACATGGCTCAAGTTACACAACAAGAGCGACGGCGAGGTCGGCACCGCGCGGGTCGGCAGCTACGGCGCCGGCCGCGGCCGCGGCCAGCTGGCGGACCTGGCCGGCAACGTGTGGGAGTGGACCGCGAGCGCGGAGATCTCCTACCAGACCGGCGAGGAGCAGCAGATCGGCTGGGGCGGGCCCGACACCGGCCGCCGGGCCACCCGCGGCGGCGGCTTCCTGTCGACCGACGACGCCGACGTGCGCACCACCGCCCGCCGCCTGCGCGACGTGAAAGACCGCCGCCCCGACCTCGGCTTCCGCTGCGCCTACGACCCGTGAGGGTCACGTCTGGCTGCATGTCCCGAAGGACAGGCGACATGGCACCGCGCTCACACGCGTGAACGCCAGACTGCGTGAGGCCTGGTCGGCCGAATGTCCCAAAGGACATGCGGCCTGCTCTCGCGCCGGAGCCAGTCCCGCCCGCTTCATCATGCGCGGCAGGCAGGGCTCACGACCTTGTCCTGAAGGACAGGCAACCAGGCCTCGCGCTCACACGCGTGAACGCCGATTTGCGTGAGGCCTGGCTCAGACGCATGTCCCAAAGGACATGCGACCTGCGTCGCGATATGGCCCCGCCAGCTTCCTCATCCGCGGCATGCAGGGCTCACGACCTTGTCCCGAAGGACAGGCAACCAGGCCTCGCGCTCACGCGCGTGAACGCCGGTCTGCGTGAGGCCTGGTCGGCCGCATGTCTTACAGGACAGGCGGTCTGCGCCCGAGTCGGCCCCGCCGCTTCCTCATGCGAGGCATGCACGGCTCACGACCTGCGCGAGCTGCTGTCCACTGTTGGTCGCGCCGCACTCGCCGCCAGGCGTCGACCCTCCCCGCACGACGACAAGCGGGGCCGGCGACGCTCTCCCCAGGCGGGCACGGAGCGGCGGAGTGGGACGCAGGCGGGAGGGGCCGCAGGCAACCGCGCGCAGGCGCCATCGTCCGCGAAACGCATACGAACATGTCCTCAAGGTCAGATCACGTTCGAAGCCGAAGGGCGCCGAGCACGTTGCCTGGGAGGGCCCCGCCGTGGCGAGGGACCCGCTCCGCCGCTCCGTGCCCGCCGTCACCCAGGCCTCCACGGCCCCGCGTCTTCGGGCCCGCGTCTTCAGGCCCGCGTCTTCGGGCCCGCGTCTCTGGGCCCGCGTCTTCGGGCGCGCCTCTCTCAAGCAAGGCCCGCTCTCGAGGCCGTCGAGCCATGTGGCCTGAAGGACATCTTGCGCCAGCCGAAGATCGGCCTGTCCCGAAGTCACCACGGGCACTTCGGGCGGCAGGTCGCTTTGAGGCAGCCGGTCAGCGGCTTCCACAGGCCATACGACGGGCCCTCGGTGCCCCCCCACAGGTTGACCGTCGTCTCGCACGGCTCCTGGCACTCGAGGTCGTAGCAGCCGTTGATCTGAGCGCACTGCTGGATCGCGGTGCAGCCGGGGTCGGCGTGGCAGGCATCCCACAGCATCAGGCAGGCGGTGCAGATGCATTCGCTGCACTCGTCGCCGGGGTCGACCTCGGCGAGGCAGGCCTCGACCGGGTCGGGCATGGTCGTGCTGCCGGTCTCGCCGGTGGTGGTCTCGTCGCCGGTGGTCGCGGTCGTGCTCGTCGTGCTCGTGCTGCTGCTCGCGGCCTCGCCGGTGCTCGTGGTCGAGGTCGTGCTGCTGCCGCTCTCGCCCTCGCTCGCGCTGCCGCTCGCCCCCTCGCTGCCGCTGCTCGCGCTGCTCGAAGTCGAGCTCTCGGCGGTGCCGGTCGAGACGCTGGTGACCGCGGTCGTGACTCCGGTGACCATGGTGGAGCCGCCGCCGTCCTGGCGGCAGGCGGCCAGAACAGCGAGGAACGCGGCGAGGACGGGGGCGGCGAGGGGGAGCCGGACCATGTGGGCTCGACGATATCCGCTCGCATCCGCGCCGGTCAAAATCGCGCGGGAGGCGCGAATGTGACCTCGCCCGGGGGCGAAAACAAACACCGGCGCAGGGGCTGCGCCGGTGTGGAGCACCGGAGGGTTCAGGCCCGGTGCGAGGGGTGCGAGCCGGGGCTCAGCACTGACCCTGGCACTGCTGGTCGACGCAGGTGCCGATCTGCTGGGCCAGCATGCCCGACGGGCCGAACGGTCCGCCGTTCATCTGGATGATGTCGCCGCACGGCCCGAGGCAGTCGATGCCGCCGCAGCCGGCCTCCTGGGCGCACTCGCGGATCGCCGTGCAGCCGGCGTCCGCCTCGCAGGCCTGCAGCTCCTCGAGGCACTCGGTGCAGGCGCACTCGCCACACGGATCGCCCGGGTTCACGTTCTCGAGGCACTGCATCAGCTCGTCGTCGGTGGTGGTGCCGTCGGTCGTGGTGGTGGTGGTGCTCTCGGTCGTGGTGCCGGGCTCCTCCGTCGTCGTGCCGGGCTCTTCCGTCGTCGTGCTGGGCTCGGTCGTCGTCTCGGGCTCGACCGTCGTCGGCTCGACCGTCGTCGCCGGGGAGGTCGTCGTCGGGTCGTCGCCCGTGATCGAGGTGCCGGTGCCCTCGGTGGCGGTGGCGTCGGTCGTGCCCGGCTCGGTCGTGCCCGGCTCGGTCGTGCCGTTCGTCGTCGAGTCGGTGGTGCCCAGCGTCTCCTGCACGTTGGTGTCGGAGGTCTTGCCGTCGTCACCGCAGGCGCCGAGAGCGAGCAGGCTGAACGCCGTCATCGAGAAGAAGAAGTTGCGAATCATAGGTCAGTGCCTTTCTGATGGGCGCCAGGCGCCCTTTCCGCCGCACCCTAACATGGCACCCGAGCAGGTGGGCCAGAAAGGAGCGAAAAAGCTCATCGCCACGCGTCAAGTGACGCGCTCCACAACGACGTAGCAGACTCGTCCGCTCAGAGGCCTGCTGCGCTTGCGGACGCGGCCCCGGCCGGCGGCGCGGCGACCTTCTGCAACATGTCGAAGCGGGCTTGATAGAGCTCGGCGATCCGCCCCAGGCCCTCGATGTGATGGCCCTGGCCGGCGAATTCGACGAGCGTCACCGGCTTGCCGAGCGCGCGGGCCTTCTCGTAAAAGGCGCGCGACTCACCGACCGGGACGCGCCAGTCGTTGCTGCCGTGAGTGAGGAGCAGCGGGGCCGCGAGCAGGTCGACGTGGCTCAGCGGGCTGCGATCCTTCATGCGCGCCAGGTCCTCGGGCCGGCTCGGGTCGCCGCTCTCGAGCACCACCCAGTCGGGGATGTTGCACTGGTCGTGGAAGCTCTTGATGTCGGAGAAGCCGGCGTGCGCCAGGCCGAAGCCGAACTCGTAGCGGTCGTTATGTCCCTTGGTACCTGGCGGAAAGGTCAGGGCCCGCATGGTCGCGTAGCCGCCGTGGCTGCCGCCGAACACGCCGATCTGCGCCGGTCCCAGGCCGAGAGTGCGCTCGGCCCAGCGAGCGACGTGGAACAGGTCGACGATCTCGTCGCCGCCGAGGTCGCGGTCGTTGAGGGCCGCGAACGCCTTGCCGAAGCCGTCGCCGCCGCGCACCGTCGGCGAGACGACCGTCAGGCCGGCCGCGCACATGACGTGGTCGAAGGTGCTGTAGCGGTTCTCGCCGCCGTAGAACGCCTCGATGAGGGCGAGCCGCCGGCCCGGGTCGGCGGGCGGGCGCAGCGGGGTGAGGACGAAGGCGTGCAGCTCCCGCGGCTTGCCGGTGGCCTTGTCGCGGTCGAAGGTCGGGATCTTCACGCGCTCGGCCTTGCACTGGACGACCGCGTCGCGCACCGCGTCGGTGAGGCCGACGCTCCAGCCGCGGCTGAACGCCGGGCCCTGGGCGTCGGCGAGGACCTGCTGGACGTTGAGCTCGAAGTACTGGTCGGGCGCCTCGTGGGTCCAGATCACGCGGCCGTCGCGGCCCTCGAGCACGTCGGCCGAGCCGGGCAGCGGACGCGCCGCCAGGACCTTGCCGCCGCGCGGGTCGATCACCGCCAGCGACGAGCCGAGCGGGCTGCGGTGCACGCCGACCACGCCGATGTCGGTGATCGACGCCGAGGTCAGGTCCTCGGTGAAGCGGGTCAGCTGCTTCACCGCGCCTGTCTTTCGGGACATGCTGTAGAGGTTGCGGTAGCCGTCGTCGTTGGCGAGCAGCAGCCCGGTGTCGGCGTCGAGCCAGCCCTCGAGCAGCTCGGCGTCGGTGCGCGTGACCTTGGGGTCGGTGACGACCCGCACCGCCGGGCGCGCCGCGGTCAAGTCGACCGCGACCAGCTGGGTCCGGTTGCGGTCGCCGTCGACCTGGGCGGCGAAGTACACCTCGCGGCCGTCGGGCGAGAACCGCGGCACCGACCATGTGAACGACAGTGCAGGCGTATCGCAGACGACCTCACGCGCCGCCTTGCTGGCGACGTCCATGACCCGCAGGCAGGTGCGGTACGGCGGCGCCGCACCGGCGCGCGGGAGGTAGGCGATCTGCGATTCGGCATCGTCGAGGCCGAATCCGTAGACGTAATCGTGATCGGTGACCTGCTCCAAAGACCCTGTCTTCAGATTCAGGGTCCACAGATTCATGTGCTCGTCATTGCGAGCATCGGCGTGCAGCCACACGGTGTCGCTGGCGGCGTGGTGGTGCAGGCGCCACAGGCTGCGCTGCGACCAGTCGACGTCCGAGACGGTGACCGCCTGCGTCAGGCTCTTCGCCGCGTCGCCGGCGAGGTCGAGCATCTGCAGCTCGTAGCGCTCGCCGGTCTTCAACACGAACAGCTTGTCGGTGCGCAGGCTCGGCATCCATTGCACATAGGGGAAGCCGGTGAGGAACGGCGCGAGGTCGACGGTGCGGTCGAAATAGCGGACCACGCCGACCTCGGCCCCGGCCTCGCCGTTCGCCTCGCCCGCCGGCGGCTCGGCGTTCGGATACGGCTTCGCCGCTCGCGGCGGGGCGCAGGCGGCCAACAGGGTGAGCGACGCGACGAGGGGGATCCGCATGGCCCTACCCTGCTAGCAGCCCGCCCGCGCCCGAAGCAAGGGGGGCGCGGGCAGCGGCGCGCGGGTCAGAGCGCGTTGGCCTGGGTCATCAGGAGGCCGCCGAACTCGGTCGGGCTGCTGTTGGTGCAGGTGGGGAGCACGCCCTTGCCGGCGGCCACGCACTCGGCGATGACCGTGGCCCGGCTCCACGACTGCCGCCGCGGCGTGTTGAGGCAGACCGCGCCGTCGGGGCCCCACTTGGCCTCGACCGGCCAGGCGGTGCCGGGCACCTGGATGCTCCACTTGTCGCTCACGTCGATCGGGTTGCCGTTGACCGTGTGGGTCACGCCGGTGCCGCAGTAGTCGGCGCGGATCATCCGCACCGCCGCCTGGTGGGCGTCCTTCAGCGAGGTCGCGCCGGCGGACCGCCACGGCGCGTAGCCCCACTCGACCGCCTTGGCCAGCGCGGCGCCGCGGCAGGCCCAGGTGAACGCGTCGGGGTACTCGAGCCGGCTGCCGGTGCTCTCGTCCCACGCGAAGTTGAGGGCGATCGCCTCGGTCGGGTTGCTCGCGCCGTCGCGGCACAGATAATCCCAGGTGACCTCGTCGACCTGATAGCGCACGTCGTTGAAGTAGATGTCGGGGTCGGTGCTGCTCTGCACGACGCCGGCGATCCGCAGCTTCTTGTGCTCGTAGCTGCCGGGCGTGATCTCGTAGTCGAAGTCGTACTCGGCGTCGACGAGGTCGGCCCCGGACCGCTGGATCGAGTCGAGCAGCGCGGTGATGAGGCTGCCGGCGGTGACGGCGAAGCTCTCGAGCTCGGATGTGTTCATGCGCATGCCATTCATCCGCATGCCGTTCATCCGCATGCCGTTCATCCGCATGCCGTTCATCCGCATGCCGTTCATGAGCGGCCCGTTGATCTCGACGCCGTTGTCGACCACCTTGCGAAAAGTGACGTCGTCGTCGACCGGGGTGCCGAGGTGCGTCTGCTCGACTGCCTCGTCACACCCGACCAACCCGATGCACAACCCGGCGACCACCAAAATGTTCTCATTACGCGAAAACATGCTGTCCCCTCCCACGAGCCGGACATCCCGGCCCCACCATCCGTTCATAACGCGGGCGCCGCGAATTTACGAGCGAGGCGGCGCCGCGAAATCTTCGCACCGCGTGCGGGCGCCCGTCCGGCGCTCGCCGGCGGCGTCTTCGACGATTGCCCGCCGGCCTCCGAGGGCCCGCGAATCATCGCGCAGGGCGGATGACCTCTTCACGATCCGCCGGTCGGCCGTGCAGTCGCGATCGAGGCGCAAACACGCAGCCCCAGCGTCGAATCGCGGGTGTCCGGAGCCCACGGATAGCGGTTGACGGAGCGACAGGTCACCTCGTCGTAATAATAAGCCCCGCCGCGGATGATGCCCTCGTTCGCGGCCAGGGACGAGGTCGTCCACTCCCACACGTTGCCGACCAGATCGTCGACGCCGAAGGGGCTGCGCGAAGCGGGATGGGCGCCCCCGACATCGGGCCCGCCGTGCTCGGCGACGCGGGCGTAGGTCTCGTCGTAGTTGGCGTCGGCGCGCGTGATCGTGTCGGCGTGCGGGAAGTTGCGGGCGTCGGCGCCCCGGGCCGCGCGCTCCCACTCCCACTCCGAGCAAAGCCGGGCGCCCGGCACCCGCCCGGTGCGATCGAGCCAGGCGAGGTACGCGTTCGCGTCGTCCCACGAGATCGCCGAGACCGGCATGTCGAGCCAGTCCTGCTCCGCCAGCGCCTCGCGCCCGGCGTACTTGAGCGCCTCGCCGGCGCGCGCGGTGTACGTCGCCTCGCCGGCCTTCGTCACCAACCGCCAGCCGCGCTCGTGCGGCTCGAGGCGGACGCCGACGTGGAACTTGTCGGCCTCGACGCCCGGGGTCCGCAGCGCCCGCTCGGCCGCGGGCAGGTCGTCGAGGAAGGCGATCCACTCGCGCCAGCTGGTCTCGCGCCGGGCGATCACGTAGCTGTCGGTGACGACCTCGTGCTGCGGCGCGGCGAAGAAGAACTTGCGGCGGATCGTGTCCTCG
Organism: Nannocystis punicea; assembly: GCF_026965555.1. GTDB lineage: Bacteria > Myxococcota_A > Polyangia > Nannocystales > Nannocystaceae > Nannocystis > Nannocystis punicea. The sequence continues at coordinate 12,437,297 of NZ_CP114040.1, forward strand.
TCGGCGCTGCCGAACAACGACGGCCCGGCGGCCACGAACGCGAAGCCGGCCGGGATCGCCGCGGCCGGCGGGATGTCGAGGGCGACCCGCCGCGCCTCGGCGCGCTTCAGCAGCACGGGGTAGAAGATCGGCTCGCGCCCGGCGAGCTCGAGCTCGAGCAAGTACGAGCCCGGCGCCAGCTCGAGCGGCGCGACCGGGGCCTCGCCCAGCTCCCTCGGCTCGATCAGCACGTAGCGGTGGGCGTCGTCGCGCTGATAGCGGGCGATCTTCACGCTGGCAGACTCGGGCGCGACCGTCACCGACAGCGAGGCCGGCGCGGTCCAGCGGGCCAGCCGCGTGCCGTCGTCGTAGAGCTTCACGCGGGCGATCAGCTCCTCGGCCAGCTCGGGCTTGTAGCGCTCCTCCGCCAGCACCGCTCGCTCGTAGAGCGCGTCGGCGATCAGCCGCCTCGCCTCCGGGTGCGCGGGGTCGAAGCCGAGGGCCAACTCGGCGGCCGAGATCGCCTCCTTGTACGTGCGGTCGGCCTCGTCGAAGCGCTGCAGCGTGCGCGCCCACTCCACCTCGCCGCCCGGGACGTCGCGCGCGTCGAACTTCCGCAGCGCTTCCACGCGGCTCGTCTCCGCCGCCTGGTCGTGCACGTGGGCGGCCGCGAACGCCTGCCGCGCGCGCGCGAGCTGGTCGTCGACCCGGCCGGCGAGCGCGCGCGCATCCTGGACCTTCACCCCGGCGAACGCGAGCCCGGCGACGAGCGGCAAGGTCGCGACCGCGGCGGCCCGCAGCCAGCGACGGCGGCGCAGCTCGGCCGCGCTGGCGGTGAGGAACTCGCGCTCGCGCGCCCGCAGGCTCGCGGCCTCGAGCTTGTCGGCCTCGTCCAGCTGCTCGGCCGTCCACAGGCCCACGCGGCCCTGGCCGAGGCGCTGCCACTCGACCGCGGCCTGCTCGAGGCGATGACGGATCTCCCGCGACTCGCGCTCCTCGTTGATCCAGCGCTGCAGGGTGCTCCAGTTGCGGATCAGCGCCTCGTGGGCGATCTCGTGGACAGTCCCGTCCTGGGCCTCGCGCGCGACCACGAGGCGGCCGCGGACCAGGGCCTCGAGCGCGGCCTCGCTGGCCGGGTCGGCGCTGACCAGGTCCTCGACCGGCAGGCTGGCGCGCGTGTCCTCGATCGTGACGAGGCGCATCAACAGACGACGCACTGCGATCCGCTGCGACGGCGGCAGGCCGGCGACGACGTTGTCGGCGTGGCGCGCCAGAGCTCCGGTGACGCGACCGATCCGCTCGAGGTCGGCGGCGGTGATGATCTTGCTGCCGGCCTCGCGCGCCTCCCACAGCTCGGCCAGCGCGAACTGCAGGAGCGGCAGGCTGCCCTCGACGCCCGCCTGGATCAGCTCGTCGACGAGGCCCTCCGAGGCGAAGTGCACGCCCTGCAGCGCCGCCGGGCCGACGATCGCCTCGCGCATGCCTTCGCGCGTGAGCGGCGTGAGCAGGTAGACCGCGGGGTTGATGAACGGGCCCAGCTGCGGCAGCGCGGCCGCGCGGGTGAGGAAGTCGCCGCGCACGCTGGCGAGCAGGCGCAGGCTCGGCACGCCGGCGGCGAAGGCGGTGAGGAAGCGGCCGAACGGCTCGACCTGCGGCGCCTCGCTGAGGGTGACGAGCTCCTCGAGCTGGTCGATGAAGAGGACGAAGCCGCGGTCCTTGCCCTGACGGCGGGCGAGCAGGCGCACCAGGCCCTCGGGCTCGCCCATGAGCAGCGTGCGCAGGGCCTCCTCCTTGAGGGTGAAGTGCGAGGCGAGCGCGGACACCAGAGTCTGCAGCGGACGCCGACCGGGGATCATCGCCAGGCTGCTCCACGTGCGCCCGCCGACGCCCGGCGGCTCGCTGGCTTGCGGCAACACGCCGGCGCGGCACAGCGACGACTTGCCGACGCCCGAGTCGCCGGCCACGAGCACGAACGACTGCACGCGCAGGCGATCGACGACCGCGCGGATCTCCTGGACCCGGCCGAAGAAGACCGCGCGGTGGCGGGCCTCGAACGCCTGCAGGCCGCGGTACGGGTTGCCGTGGATCGCCTCGGCGATCGGCCCCGTGGTGAGCAGCAGCTCGAGCGCGGTGCACAGCTCGTCGGCCGAGGCGAAGCGGGCCGCCGACGAGCGCTGCAGGCAGCGGTCGATCAGCGCCGCGAAGCGGGCGTCGACCCCGGGCGCGACGTCCTGCAGCGGCCTCGGAGATGTCTCTTGGGACAGGCGCGCGAGCTCGAGCGTGCTGCTCGCCTCGAGCGGCGGATGGCCGGCGCACAGGATGTAGAGCAGCGCGCCGAGGGCGTAGATGTCGGAGCTGCGGGTGGCCGACTCGGCGCGCCACAGCTCGGGGGCCATGTAATAAGGCGTGCCGACGAGGACCTCGCAGCTCTCGTCCTCGGGGACGCCGGCCATGCGCTCGGCCATGCTGCTGCCCGGCAGCGCGACGACGTCGATCCTCGGGCTGCCGAACTCGGCGGTGTCGCCGAGGCGGCCGTCGCCGAGCGCTGCGGGCAGGGGCGTCTTGAGGTCGGGCAAGCGGCCGCCGGACCCCTGCGGCACCAGCTTGGCGAGGCCGAAGTCGAGGAGCTTGATCTCGCCGAGCTCGTTGCGGATGACGTTGGCGAGCTTGATGTCGCGGTGCAGCACGCCCTGGCGGTGCGCGGCGGCCAGGCCGCGAGCGAGGCCGACGGCGATCGTCAGCGCCTCCTGCCACGGCAGAGCGCCCTTGATGTCCGACAGCGGCTGGCCGCGGACGTACTCGGAGATGATGTAGAGCCGACCCTCGAGCTCGCCGATCCGGTGGATCGACATCACGTTGGGGTGGGCGATCCGGGCCGCCGCGCGCGCCTCGGTGACGAACCGCTCACGCGTGCGCGGGTTCGACTCGCGCGCGTTGATGAACTTGATCGCTACAGGCCGGTCGAGGATCGTGTCGTGGCCGAGGAACACGACCCCCATGCTCCCGCTGCCGAGCACGCGGACGAGGCGGTACTCGTCGAACTGTTGCGGGAGGGACCATTCGCCGTCGGCCGACATCGAATGCGCGTCGACCCCTCCTTTCATCGTTTCGTCGATGACCGCAAGTATATACGGCGGAGCCTGCGCTCCGGGGCGCCATGAGGCGGCGATCAACCACCGGCGCCGCCGGCTCCCGGCCATGCGCCGCTCGCGGATGCACCGCTGCGGGCGTCGGCACCGGACCCGTGCGCCAGCCGTCGACCCTCGACCTGATACAGGAACTCGAGCGCGGCGTCGAAGCTCGCGCCCTCGCCGACGACCTGCACGACGATCGTGCCAGTCCCCGAGCCGATCTCGAGCACCAGCCGACGCGAGGTGCCGTACAGCAGCATCAGCAGCAGCGCCACGCCGAACAGGCCGTAGGTGATCGTACGGTCGTACTCGAGAGCGGCGATCCCGAGCACCGCCGTCACTGCCGCGAGCCACAGCAGCCACGGCAGATGATGACGTCCCAATCGGACCCACTGCACCGCGTCGACCGGCATCGACGTCAGCGCCGCCGACGAGCCCTCGCGCGCGACCTGCCAGACCCGATGGGATGTCAGCGTGATGTCCCGCCAGGTGGAGATCAGGTGCTCGCCGCGCAACAGCTTGCGGTTCATACGGTCGCGGCATGCTACCGCCGCCGCGAGGGGCGAGAAAGCGCGGCGTCCGGCCGGTCGGCCCTGAGTTATCCTCGCCGCTCGAGGTGCGGATGCTGTTGACCCTGGTCGCGAGCGGATGGCTCGTGAACGCCGCTTGCGACGCTCCTGCAGACCCTGGACCGCGCGCGGGCGAGCGGCCGGCCGCGGCCCTGGCGGAGCTGCCCCCGGCGGCGCCGCTGCCGGTTGCAGCTACACCGGACCGAGCCGGCGGCGCGTCCGCAGACAGCGATCGGGGCGGACCCGCGGCGCGCATCGACGGCCCGGCACCGCTGTCGCCGTCGCAGCTGGCGACGCTGCAGCAGGTGCGGTCCGAGCGGATCTTCATGACCCCGCTCGAACACTTCACGGTCAGCAACGAATACCGCCACGAGCTGTGGTTCCCGTTCGTGCGCGAGCTCGGCGGCGTCTACGTCGGCGTCGCCTCGGACCAGAACTACACCCTGCTGGCGGCGGCGCGCAGCGAGCTCGCGTTCCTCGTCGACATCGACCGCGAGGTCGTCGACCTGCACCGGATCTACGCGGCCCTGATCGCCGCGGCGCCCGACCCCGCGGCGTTCCTGGCGCTGTTCGAGCCGCGGGACCGCAGAGCGGCGCACGAGGCGATCGCCGCGGGGCTGGCGAGCGACACCCGCGACCAGCGGAGCCGCGCTCAGGCGCTGTTCGAGGCGCAGCGCGAGTCGCTGGCGGTGTACCTGCAACGGGTGCGCGAGGAGCAGACGGGCTCGTGGTTGGCCGACCCTGCTGCATACACCTATGTCCGCGAGATGTTCGCGGCCGGACGGATCCGCGTGCACCAGGGCAACCTCACCGGCAGGACGACGATGGTCGACATCGCCGCGGCCGCCCGCGCCCTCGCGCTGCCGGTCACCGTCCTCTACCTCAGCAACGCCGAGGACTATCTGTTCTACACCGACCGCTTCGCCGCCAACGTCGCCGCGCTGCCGGGCGAGGCGCGCAGCGTGCTGCTGCGGACGATCCACGACCGCTTCAGCGGATGGGAGAGCGCCGGCGAGGGCGACGCGCGCTGGAACTACCAGGTCCAGGCGCTCCCCGACTTCCAGCGCCGACTCGGGGACCGCACCCACGGCCGCAATCAGGACCGCACTTCGATGCTGGCCGCGGCCGTCGCCGCCGGCGCGGTCGAGCGCAAGGCTCGCGGCCTGAGCGCGATCGCCCTGAACCCGCTCGAACGAAGTGGCGGGGGAGATCTCCTCGTCGCTCGCGCCGGCGATGCCGACGACTCGCGGCGAGACTGACGCGCGCCGAGCCTCGGCGTTCGCAGGTCTCTTCGGACATGTTCCTTCGCGCGATCCGCCGGGCCGGAGCGTCGCTCTGGCCGTCGGGAAGACCTGTCTCTTCGGGCATGCGAGTTCTTCGGAGGCGGTGACATGGCGATTTGGACATTCTTCATTGAACATGTCTTTAAGTGCAGATATTTTGACGACGACTCGGACCGCGAGCACGAGGACGCGCTCTGCTTGCGCACGCGCGGCCGCCTACTCGCTGCGGCGTCAGGCAGACACTGCGTCGCGGTACAGAGGGCCCGCTCTTCGGCCTCGGACGGTCCCTCGAATGGGTCGGACAGCGCCGACCGCGTTCACGGTGCGCCTGCTCGGACGCGGCGGCGCGCCGGGCGGATACCGCGTCGTCCCGATGGCCTCGGACGGCTCCTCGAATGGGTCGAAGCGGTAGCGCCTTCGCGTCGAGTCGGCGACCGCTCAGGCCGCGAGCACGACGGCGGCGGCCGCGAATAACACGACCGCCTCGACCTGCTTGCGATCGAGGTCCGCCTGCTCCGCCGCGCCAGACGGCCATGGCGTTCCGAGGGACGCGCGCCCACTCCTCCGCCTCGGACTGCTCCTCGCATCGGTCGAGGCAGCGCCCCGACAGGTCGCGACCTGTCAGACCGCGAGGACGACGTCGGCGGCCGGGAACAGCAGGACCGCCTCGACCTGCTTCTTCTCGAGGCCTGCCTGCTCGGCCGCGGCGGCGCGCCAGGCGGACACGGCGTCGCGGTACATGCGGGCCCGCTCCTCGGCCTCGGACAACTTTTCGATGTTGTCGAGGCAGAGGCCGTAGACCGTGGCCTTTTGCACATGTCCCTCGGGACCGGCAGGATCGGCCTCCTCGATGGCGAGCTCGAGGTTGGGATCGAGCTCGAGCACGAGGCGGGCGATCTCGCCGGTCTGGAGGGCACCTCCGTCGAGGCGGGCGAACGGGACCTGCCGCTCGACCCGCAGGCCCGCGGGGTCGCGGTCGCCGCGGCTCAGCGCGGCGCGCAGGTTGGGGCCCTCGAGCACGCGCAGGAACTCCTGCACGCGCGCGCGTACCCACGTCTCGTCGCGGCTCGGCGCGGCGGCGCGGACGATCGCCTCGAGCTGCGGGGTGCTCGGGTTGAACTCCTCGAACCAGCCGATCTCGGCGAACAGCGCCCGCATCGCCGCGCCCCAGTGGGACAGCGGCGTGTCGGCCAGATGCATGTGGTCGGCGACGGTGCGGCCCGGGTCCTGCGCCAGCACTGCGGCGCGCACCAGCGGGCCCTGCGAGGGCAAGAAGCTGAGGCCCGCCGGCTCGCCCGCGAGCGCCTCGCGGGCCGGGCGCTCGCCGGTCCGCGGGCCCGACGACTCGAGGTGCGGGTCGGACGGGTCGCTGACGTCGGGCGTTACATAGGCGTGCGGCGCCAGCCAGCTGCGGTCGCCGTGCTCGAACAGGACGCTGTCGGGCTCGACCGGCCCCTCGTGGAGCGCGTGGATCAGCATCGCCGAGGCCCGCGCCGGCGCCCCGCGGCTGCCCTCGCCGGGCGGGTCGACGAGCATGAACAGACCCTCGCGCGCGCGCGTGACCGCGACGTAGAGGAGGCACAGGCTCTCGTGCGCCAGGCGGTCGATGTGCTGCTCGAAGATCGGGCGCAGGTCGTCGAACTGCTGCCACATGTCCTTCGAGACATGCCGGGCGATCCGCACCACCGGGCCGGCGTCGCCGTCGCGCTCGTAGACGACCTTGAGCGTGCGCGTCGAGGCCAGCTCGGTCTCGAGCTCGGGCAGGATGACGATGTCGAACTCGAGGCCCTTCGACTGGTGGACCGTCATCACCTGGACCGCGGAGGCGGCGGGGTCGGCGACCGGGCGGGTCTCGACCATGGCGACGAACTGGTCGCAGCGGAGGGTCCGGCGCTCGTCCCACACCTGGGCCAGCTGGATGAGCTGCATACAGCGCCGGTACTGCCGCTCGTCGACCTTCGAGGCGATCGCGCGCACCCACTGCTGCAGCGTCGGCGCCAGGCCGTCGCTGGCGATCTGCCGGCGCACCCGCGCGGCCACGCGGCGCTGCAGGTTGCGGTCGTCCTTGTCGAAGCCGACCACCTGTCCCAAGGGACTGGCGAACACGTTGAAGCCGGCGATCGAATGATCGGGGTGGTCGGCCAGGCGCAGGAGGTCGAGGATCGCGTTGACCGCCGGCGCGTCGGTGAGCGGACCGCCGCCGCGGCCGGTCGCGGGGATCTTCAGGCGCGTGGGCCCGAGCTCGTAGAGCACGCGGCCGACCGCGCCGTTGGTGCGCAGGAGGACGCCGATCGTCTTGCCCGGGTGGCGGTGGTACAGCTCGGCGACCAGCGCCGCGGCCTCCTGCAGGCGCAGCGCCTGCCGCTTGCCCTGGTCCTCGCAGCGGCCGACCGCGCGCACCTGGACGTAGCCGGCGATCTTGCGCGTGGTGGTGTGCTGCTCGAACTCGGAGTCCCAGCGCCGCGCCGCGTACGGGTAGCGCAGCAGCGACGGGTTGTCCTTGAGGTTGGTGAAGATCTTGTTGACGACCTCGATCACCGCCGGCGACGAGCGGAAGCTGGTCGCCAGGGTCTCCTTGTGCAGCACCTGACCACCTGGCCGATGGAGCAGGTCGTCGAGGCGCGAGAGGATCTCCGGGCAGGCGTTGCGCCAGCCGTAGATCGACTGCTTGACGTCGCCGACGCAGAAGAAGCTGCGCTCGTCCGTCGCGTACGAGACGGTCTCGTCGACGATCGGCCGCAGGGCGTTCCACTGCTGGATGCTGGTGTCCTGCATCTCGTCGAGCAGGACGTGGCGCAGGCGGGCGTCGATGCGGAAGCAGATCTCGTCGAGGTGGCCGGAGAGGTCGGCCTGCGCCAGCGCGACGGTGAGGTCGGCGAAGGTCAGGACCTTGTGCTCGCGCTTGACCCGGCGATAGCAGCGGTCGAACAGCTGCAGCAAGGTGCAGGTGGCCCGCGTCTGCTCGATGACGCGGCGGCGGAACACCCCGCGCGCGTGGCCCAGGAGGCGCCGGTAGGCGAACACGGTCCCCGGGGCGATCGGCTTGTTGTAGTAGACGAGCTCGTTCTCCGCGACCTTCTTGGCCAGGCCGGTGGTGAAGAACTCCATCCAGTCGTCGGAGCTGCCGGTGCGGCACTGCTCGGCGCGCTGGCAGTCCTTGGTGTGCGCCTCGATGCCGCGCTTGCCGAGGTCGGTCGGCACCGCGAAGCGCAGGCCCAAGATCGCGTCGTCGAGCTCCTGCTCCGACAGCGTCGGCTCGGGCGCGATCGCCTCCCACGCCGAGGTGTCGTGACACTCGCGGTAGAGGTCGTAGAGCGAGCTGACCGTGTTGTCGATCGTGTCGGTGACGGCCCGCTCCGAGCTGCCCTCGGTCAGCGACGCCAGCAGCTCGATGATCGCCTCGGTGTCGCCCTCCTCGAGCATGAGGCCGATCGCCTCGCGGCGCAGGCGGAAGGCCTCGTCCTCGTCGACGATCCGCGCGTCGGTCGGCAGGCCGAGCTCGAGCGAGAAGCAGCGCACGATCGTGCCGAAGAAGCTGTCGAGCGTGCGGATCTGCAGGCGGTGGAGGTTGTTCGCCAGGCTGGCCAGGAGGTCGAGCACGCGCGTGCGCGCGAGCTCCCGGTGGAGCCGGTGGCCGAGCTCGTCGCGCTTGGCGGCGTCGTCGGCGGCCTCGGCGAGGGTGCGCAGGATTCGATCGCGGATCTCGCCGGCCGCGGCGCGGGTGAAGGTGCTGGCCAGGATCGAGTACGGGAAGGCGCCCCGGCTCAGGACCTGCAAGTAGCGGTTGGTCAGCTGGTAGGTCTTGCCCGAGCCGGCCGAGGCCAAGATCCGCATGTGCTCGAGCCGGTGCCCGCCCGCCAGCCGCGTCTCCGGCGGCAGATCCAGAGCGGCCTCGGCGACCCGCTCGGCCTCGGCGATCACCGCCAGGACGTCCTGCCGCGGCGCCGGCGGGCTGTCCGAAAAGACATGCGAGGTGTCCGCCGGGACAGGTCGCTTGCGCGGGCGCGGCGGCTCGCGCGGGACGGCCTCGGCCAGCGCGAGGGCGTCGCCGAGGCTGTCGGCGGGCGCCGGGAGGTCGGAGACGTCCGGGTGAAAGACCGAGTCCTCTCGCATGTCCCCGGGGACAGGCGAGAGGTCGGACGAGTCTTTCGAGCGGTGCTGCGACTCGTCGAAGGATTCGGCGGCGACGTACGCTCCGCTGCCGCCGTCCTCCGCGGGGACGAGGCCTCCGGCGTCCTCGACGTGGATGTCCGCGAGGACAGGCTCGACTCGTTCGGCAGCTTCAGCGAGCCGCACCGAGCGACTCACGGGAGAGTCCTCGGAGAGCGGTCCCTCGTCGGTGGCGCCGGGCGCGTCGTCCGCGGGCTGCCGACTCTTCGTGGCTCTCGGACGGCGCGTTCGCGTGTCTGAAAAAACAGGTGGTTTCGCGTCACTCGCGGCGTCCGTCGCACCGTCCGCGTCCACGGGGGCGAGCGGCTCCGCGTCGTTCGAGGTGCCGCGCGCGTCCGCGAAAACGGGCGGCTCATCTCGGAGCGAGGTACCCTTCCCGCTGCGCGCGTACGCGGAGGCGGGCGGCTCCTGGTCGCTGGCGGGACCCGTCGCGCCGTACGCGTCCGCGAAGGCGGGTCGCTCAATGTCGATAGCGGCGCGACGCGCTGCCCCGGAGGCAGGTGGCTCCGCGTCGGTCGAGGTGCTCTTCCCGCTGCGCGCGTGCCTGGTGGCAGAGGCAGGCAGATCGCCGTCGCCCGTCTCATCGCGCGGCTGCCTGTCCTCGCGGCCAGGTCGCTTCACTCCGGCCGAAATCGTGCCGCGCCCTTGCCTGTCCGCAGGGACAGGTCGCTCGGGTTCGACCTGCGTCGCGCCGGAGCTGCGCGCCCGCACGTTCGCGACGGCCGAACGCTCCCCGCCGGCCTGGGCGTCGGTGCTGCCGCGCGCCTGCCTGTCCGCAGGGCCAGGTCGCTCGCCGTCGCCCTTGCGGCCGCGCTTGCGCGGCTCGGGGGCGGGCTCCGGCGGCTGCGGGGCCGGGCGGGCGGCCGCCTCGGCGCTGCGGGCGAAGGCGCCGGCGACTGCGTTGAAGAGGTCGCGCGCGGGGCGGGCGACCTGCCGCGGCGCGGGTCGGTTGCGCCTGGCTTTGCGGACAGGTGGAGGCTGGGCCGCGGCCGCCTCGGGCTCGCCGAACAGCCACAGCGACTCGGGGCGCGGCGGCTTCTCCGGGTCGCTCACGCCTCGGCCTCCAGGTCGTCGGCGCCGCCGAACACGCGGGTCTGGCAGATGTTGGCGAAGTCGTCCTGGTAGCGGGCGGCGAAGTCGCCCATGATGTCGAAGCGGCAGGCGCGGATGCTGCGGACGATGTCACGCGCGGTGCCGACGGCGTCGTCGAGGTCGGCCGGGGTCCAGCGAGCGACGTGCAGCGCCTCCTGCTCCGGCTTCTTCGGCAGGTTCATGTAGGCCAGCTGGACCGGGCCGGTGTAGCCGTGCTGCGCCGCGAGGTGATGGTAGAGCGGCAGCTGCAGGTCGCTCCACTGGCTCGCCGAGCCGCGCGCGGCCCGGTGCGTCTTGTCGGGGCTGTGGCCCGACTCGCTGGTCTTGTAGTCGATGATCATCCACGAGCCGTCGCGGATGTTCTGATCGATGCGATCGATCTTCCCCTTGATCCGCATCGGCGCCTGATCGGGAATTTGAAGAAATGTCTCTTCGGGCAGCTCGAACTCGCAGCGGCGGATCTTCCACCCGTCGGCGCGGCGGCGGGCCTGGTGCGGCGCGAACGCGACGAGGCGCTGGCGCAGACGGGAGATCTGGATCCGGATCGCCGGCAGCGGGCGCGCGCCGAAGGTCGCTCGCGCGCGGTCGTCGAGCACCCCGTCGAGGTAGCGCGCGATCGCCTCGGGGTCGACGCTGTCGGCGATCGCCGGGTCCTCGCCGAAGCGCTGCAGGACGTCGTGGGTCAGGTTGCCGAACTGCAGCGCGTCGAGCTCGACGGCGCTGTCGTCGACGAGGCGCAGGCGGCGGACGTACTTGAGGTAGTAGCGGAACGGGCAGCGCAGGTACCAGCCGAACTCGGTGACCGTCATCGCCTGCGGTTCGACGAACGCGCCGGGTTCGGGGATCCGGAAGCCGGAAGTCGCGCCCGAGGGCGGGGCGCCGTACGGCAGGGCCCAGCGGCGGGCGTGGTTCGGATCGCAGAGGCGGAGGATCCGCGCGGGCAGGCGCTCGAGGTCGCCGGCGAGGAGGAGGCGCGAGGGCGTGAGCGGCTCACCGTCGGCGGCCTGACGCCCGGCGATGAAGGTGCACTTGACCCGGCTGCGGCGGATCGCCTCGATCAGGTAGGCGTCGCGGGCGTAGCGGCGGCCGTTGCTGAGCACGCCGAGGTGCTCGCGCAAGCCGTCCGGGAGGAACGCGTCGGCGGTGACCGCCTGCGGCACCGCGCCGTCGTTGCACCCCGCGAGCACCAGCACCGGCGCCGGGTCGTGGTGCAGCTCGAGCCAGCCGAGCATCTCGATCTGTCCCGAGCGCGGATCTTCGGGGACGCGCAGGCCGGCCAGCTGGGCCAGCACGAGCCGCAGGGCGGTCGGGCCGTCGACGTCGGGCTGGAGGCCGGGCGCGGCGCCGGTGAGGTTGCCGAGGTTCTTGGCGATCTCGATGCAGGTGTTGGCGACGCGCTGGTCGCTGATCGCCTTGGCGTGGACGTCGAGGTGGCCGTAGGCGTTGCGCAGGACCTCGAGGATCGGCTCGAACCACTGCGTCAGCGGCCGGCGGTCGCCGACCAGCGGCGAGTACAGCTTGGCGACGATGTCGTGGAGGATCTGCATCCGCCGCGCGGCCTTCTCGTCGCCGAGCCAGGCGGTGCCGAGGTTGTCCTGCAGGTGCTCGGTGTGATAGCGGTCGAGCACCGTCAACCACTCGACGATCGTGTGGTCGTCGGCGGCGACGTCTTCCTTGCTGTCCTTTGGGCCCTGTCCTTCGAGACCTGCGCTGAAGGGCACGTCCTCGGGGACCTGCTCGACCGGCTTGCCCTCGGCCCACTCGGGCGCGGGGCCGGCGACCGGCTTGGCCTTGCCGAGCAGGCGGCGGACGAAGCCCTCGACGTCGGGGTGGCGGACGAGGGAGGCGAAGGCGAAGAAGCGCGGGTCGCGGACCCACTCGAGGCCGGCCTGAAGCAGGCGGAACGGGCGGCCGTGGAGGGCCAGGAGGCCGCGCGGGTCGTGGACGGCGATGTCGGCCCACTGCCCGGCCTGGGTCATGGTGGGGGCGAGCTTCTCGTCGCCGAGGCCGATCGTGACCTCTTCGGGGCGGTAGGCGCCGCCGAGGTCGGCGAGGCAGCGGATGACGGCCTGGGCCTGATCGGCGGGGCGGTCGGCGATGATGAGCTGCTCGTCGGGGATCTCGATCGGGCGGCCGGACCAGAAGTTGCGCTCGACGCAGCCGTCGGCGTCGAAGCCGGCGTAGAGGTGCTCGGGGGCGTGGATCAGGGCCGTGGCCCGGTCGCCGTAGGCGCGGACGATGGCGCGGTGGACGCGGGCGAGGTCGACGACGCCGACGAGCACGAGCTGGTGATCGGGGTCGACCGGGGTGGCGCCGTCGACGAGGGCGGCGATGACTTCGCGGCGGCGCTCGTGCGGGCAGACGCGGTCCTCGCGGGCCAGGCGCTCGCGGTAGCGCGACTCGAGGCGCTCGAGCACGGCCCAGCGCTCGGCCTCGCGGTCCATGTTCATGCGCGCCGCGACCTTGGCGACGTCGCGGAGCGACAGCAACTCGGCCGACAGCTCGTCGACGACGCCGACGACGGTGCCCGCGAGCTCGTGCCAGGCCGGCCAGTCGTAGAAGTCAGGGCGGCTCGGCAGGAGCGGCGTGATGTGCTCGGGGCGGGCCTCACGCAGGACGTGCATCCACGCGAGGGTGCACTCGAGGGTCGAGGCGGTCCGGGCGTCGCCGGGGACCAGCAGCTCGGCGAGGGCCCCGGGGGTCAGGACCTGCGGCGGGACCAGGCGGAGGCCGCGCTCGGCGCATTGCCGGAGGAGCAGGTGCAGCAGGACGCGGCCGGCGCGGGCTCCAGGCAGCACGCAGCGGACCGCCCGAAGGTCGCAGCGGCGACCCTCGGCGTGGCGCTCGATGAGCCAGGCGGCCGCCGCCGGGAGCAGCGGCCCTTGCCAGTCCAACCATTGACGCTGCATGGGCCTCTCGCCGGACAGGCAACCTACGAAACGAAAAGGGGCCACGCAAGGCCCGCGGAGCGCCGGAGATCGCTCGAGAGGGCCCTGGGGGCTGCTAGATCCATCGGGCAGGTGACCGCCGCGGGCGTGAGGTCCGAGACGGCGGCGGTATTGCGGCCGATCGCCGGAGATTCGCGGCTTTTCGTGGCCTCGCCGGATTTGTCGAAAATTTGACAGGCTCGGCCGTGGCGCCGTACCCGGCCCCTCACGCGCCGCAGAGGTCGGCGTCCGGCGGGGTCGGCGTGGTAGCGTGACGACCGGGTGTTCACGACGGTCTTCGCCGCGGCCGCGATGGTCCTGACCCTCGCCCTGCCGCCCTTCCCGCAGGGCCTGACCATCCTGATCACGATGTACCTGCTGCTGGTGACGCTGGCGGGTTTCGGCGGCTTCCTGCGCTCGTCCGCGGCCAGAGCGCAGGTCACCCTGCTGTTGCCGTGGGTCCTGGCGCTGATCATCGGCCTGGCCGTCGGCACCATCGGCGGCAACTCGCTAGGGCAGTCGCTGGAGGACGCCCTCTCGTACCTGCTGTTCGCCCTCGGCCTGTGCGCCGGGCGAGCCGCGAGCCGCCCGCGCTGGCTGTTCGCGGCGGTCCTGCTGGTCGCGGTGGTCGACGGCCTGGCCTCGCTGTACCTGATGCCGACGTGGGACCTCAGCCGTTACCGGTCGGTCTACAACTACTTTAAGATGGCGATCGGCCACCCGCTGGTCGGCCTGTTCTGCGCCACCTTCCTGCTGCACTTCGTGCACAACCGGTCGCTGCGGCGGGTCTGCTCGCTCTCGCGCGCGGTGCTGGTGGTGGTGGTGATCGCCACGGTGAGCCGCGGGATGGTGCTGGGCATGACGCTCGGCTGGCTGACGAGCCTGTCGGTCCGCTCGCCGCGGAAGGGCGCGCTGGTGGTCGGGCTCGGGGTGCTGGCGGCGGTGGTGTTCGCGACGGTGCTGTCGGACTTCGCGGTGACGTACCTGCGCCTGGGACAGCAGGGCACGGTGGACGCGCGGGTGCGGGAGATCGAGGAGTGCCTGCACATCTTCGCCGAGAACCCGATCTTCGGCGCGGGCCTCGGGGCGGAACTCGAGGTCGACGGCCATCATGCCAGTTACGTGCACAACATGGTCGCGTACCACCTGTGGAAGTTCGGCCTGGTCGGCTCGGCGCTGTTCGCCCTGCCGGTCTTCTCGCTGGCGCGCCAGGCGATGCGGACGCCGCTGCACCTGCGCGCGCCGATCTTCTCCGGGGCGGTGGCCGTGATGCTGTACGTGGTCACCGCCGCGTCGTACAAGAGCTACATCCTGGTGCCGATGGTCGGCATCGTGGTCGGCGCGGCGCTGCAGGTCTCGCTGCCGGCGCGGGCCCGCCAGGGCGGCTCGCCGGCGCTGCAACAACATGTCTCGAGGGCCAGCTCATGACACCGTTCGCCGTCGTCATCCTCACGCGTGACGAGGAGCTCAACCTGCCGAAGGCCCTGGCCTCGATCGCCGGCCGTTGCCCGGTGGTGATCGTCGACTCGAACTCGGTCGACCGCACCGAGGCGATCGCGGCCGAGTACGGGGCCGAGTTCGTGGTCCACAAGTTCGAGGACTACTCGAAGCAGCGCAACTGGGCGCTCGAGCAGGTCCAGGACCGCTTCGAGTGGATCTACTTCCTCGACGCCGACGAGGAGTTCACGCCGGCGCTGTGGGACGAGGTCCAGGCGACCATCAAGCGCGACGACCTCGACGGCGCCTACGTCCGCTGGGACGTGCGGATCCTCGGGCGCAAGCTCAAGCACGGCGAATTCACCCACGCGATGATGCTGCGGCTGATGCGGCCGAAGGTCGCCCGCTTCAGCCGCGGGATCAACGAGCGCGTCGACGACAAGGACCTGCGGATCACCTTGCTCAAGGCGCGCATGATCCACCGCGACGCCAAGCCGATGTCCGAGCTGTTCCGCAAGCACGTCGGCTACGCCGCGCGCGAGGCCAAGGTCTACGTCGACGGCCTCAGCCAGCAGCAACGCCTCGCCGAGCTGCACCTGCGCACCAAGGCCGGCCGGGTGGCGGTGCTGCGGCGGATCTACAACAAGCTGCCGCTGTTCGTGCGGCCGTTCATCAACTTCTCGCGGGCGATGGGCCTCGGCGCCTGGCGCGACGGGATCCCCGGCGTCCTCCACGCCGGCATGCACGCGCTGTGGTACCCGATGCTCATCGACCTGCTGATCCACGAGGAGCTGCTGCGCCGGGCCGGCAAGCTCGACGAGGAGTTCGCGCCGCGCTGGGGCGGGGAGGACGCGTAGTGGCGGCGCGCCTGTTCAAAGAGCTGCTGACGCGGGTCGGGGCCCGCCTGTCCTCGCGGACAGTTCACAACCTCAACGCGACGATCAACTACGTCGAGGTCGGGCGCTGGATGGCCGCCCGCGGGTTCGACACCTCGAGCCGCGCGGCCCATCGGTTCGAGATCTACGAGAACATCGCCCGCGCTCTCGGCGACGCGCAGGTGCTGTACCTCGAGTTCGGCGTCCACCGCGGCGAGTCGATCGCGCGCTGGGCCGAGCTGCTCCCGGGGACAGGTCGCCGCTTCGTCGGCTTCGACAGCTTCGAGGGCCTGCCCGAGGACTGGACGGCGATCGATCGCAAGGGCACGTTCTCGACCGGCGGCGTGACGCCCTTGACGAGCGACCCGCGGGTGTCGTTCGTCAAGGGCTGGTTCGACGCGACGCTGCCGGAGTTCGTGGTGCCGGCGCACGAGCGGCTGGTGCTGCACTTCGACGCCGACCTCTACAGCTCGACGCGCACGGCCCTGCGAGCGCTGGAGCCCCACATGTCCGTCGGGACCTATCTGCTCTTTGATGAGTTCGCCGACCGCAACCACGAGCTGCGCGCGTTCGACGAGTTCTGGGCGACCCACCCCGAGTGGGAGTTCCGCCTGGCCGGCTGCGACCGGATCCTCGCGCGCGTGGCCTTCGAGCGGGTGCGGTAGTGCGGATGCGGGGTAGATCGGGCGAGGCAACCTCGAGCTGCGTGGCGGAGCTCCCTACGGCGGCGCGTGGCCTTCGAGCCGCTCCGAGAGCGCACGCGGGCACCCTGAGCCTCGGGACGAAGCGCGCAGCCGAGGCCGGTCGCAGCCCCCGCGAGTCGGCAGTGGGCGGCCTCGCTGTGAGCGCGCGGAGGCAGGGCGGGCGCGCGGGCTGCGATCGCAGGGCGCACGAGGCGAGTGACGCGCGGTGAGTGAGGAGCGACAGCAGGGCCCGCGCGGGCACGCCTCGGCGTTCGTGTGGATGGCCGGGCTGTCGGTCGTGACGCTGCTGCTCGGGGCCACGCGCGAGTTCCTGATCGCCCGCGAGCTGCGGGCCAGCGGCGCGGCCGACCTGTTCTTCCGCGGCCTGGTCGCGGTGTCGGCGGCGCGGATGGTCGGCCTGTCGCTGTACCGCTCGCGGTGGTTCCCGACGTCGCGCGAGGTTTCAGGGACAGTGCTCTTGCGACAGGAACGATGGGTCAGCCTGGCGATGGCCGCGGCCGGGGTGATCGCGCTGCTGGCGATCGTCGGCCCGCGCGCGTGGGGCGACCCGACCGTGTGGGTGTTCGCGCTCGGCGTGACGCTCGCGGTCCACGGCTCGGCGCTCCGCGCCCTGGCCGAGCGGGCCGGGCGAGAGCGCCGCGGCTTCGCGCTCGAGTGGGGCATCCCGCTCGGGACCATCGCGGGGGCCACGCTGCTGCCAGGCGGCGCGCTCGGGCCGTCGCTCGGGCTGGTGGCCGGGCTGGCGGTCGGAGTGGCCGGAGTGTGGCCGACGGCTCGCTGTCCTGGGGGACATGAAACAAAGAACATGCCCCATGAGACACCTGGGAGGACAGCCGCGCTGCTCGTCGACGCGCTGGTGTACGCCAACCTCGGGCTGCTCGACGCGGCCCTGTCGCACCTGTTCCCGGTCGGCGGGTTCGCGCGGCTGAACTACGCCTACCTGTTCGTCAACGCCGCGATCATGGTGCCGTCGGCGGCCGCGACGGTGGTGGCGCTGCGGGCCTCGGCCGGCGACCCCGCGCGGGCGCACTCGGGGCTGCGCCGCTGGGCGGTGCTCGGCGGAGTGGCCGGCGCGGGCGCGGTGGCGGCGGTCGGGCTCCTGTTCGGGTGGGCGCCGGCCGCGGCGACGATCGATCGAGCGATCGGCTGGGACGTGTCCGAACAGACAGGCGTGCTGATCCTCTGGAGCGCGCCGTTCGCCGGGTTGCGCCTGGCCAACACGATCGGCCGCCAGTCGCAGGTGGCCGCCGACCCGCGCGGGCTGCTGGCGTGGGACCTCGGCGGCATCGCCGGGCGGGCGCTGATCTTGGGGTTCGGGGCGGGGCTCGTCGGGCTGATCGCGTCGCCGATCGGGCTGGCCTTCGCCGAGCTCGTGCAGTTGGGCGCGTGGTGGCGCGGGCCGCGACGCAAGGGTGAATGATGGTCGCGAGGGCTCGCCGAGAGCGGCCACTTCTTCGCCTCGCCCGGTGACGACACGTTCGGCAACGGCGCGACTGTGGGGCTCGGTCGCGCGGATCAGGGCGCGAGGCGCCGCATCGTCACGCGGGTCTGTTCGGGCTCGAGATCGACGGCCGTGACGACGCCGTCGCACGGCGCGAGCAGCGGCGCGCCGTCGACGGCGCCCAGCGGATCGCCGACGGCGACGAGCGCGCTCAGGGGGACGTCGAGAGTGACCCGGCCGCGGACCGTCACGACCTCGAGCCGCGCGCCCGGGTGAGGCGCCGGCAAGGGTCGGCCCACACGGGCGCAGATCGTCTCGATCGCGTCGAGCGGAGCGTCGAGGTCATGAGCGGCGACGCGAGCGGTGTAGGCGGCGAGCGCAGGCAGATCGCTCGCGGTGCCCCAGCGGCGCAGGCCCTCGACCGCGGTCGCACGCACCGCGCCGTCGCGGTCGAGCAACAACTTCGCCAGGTGCGGCGCGACCTCGACCTGGCCGCGCGAGAGCAGCGCGTAGAGGGCATGCCAGCGGACCGTGCCCTTGCGATGGCGCAGCCCGACGAACAGGAGCTCGGCCGCGCCCGGGCCGGGGACAGTGGCGACCGCGCTGACGATTTCGGGCCGATCGATCGTCGCCGGGTGCGCGCGGACCTCGTCCAGGAAAACCTGTGGATATGCCGCTGCGAGCTGCTTCAGGCAGGCGCATGCGTCGTTCTCGATCGCGCGGCGGCTCCGGCCCCTGGCCGTGGTGAGGCGGTTCGAGGCCAGGAGCGCCGCGAGGAATTCGCCGACGCCCGCGGGCCCTCGCGCGCAATAAGCAGCGATGGTGCGCTCGGCTTCGAGGCCTCCGAGCGCGGCCAGCAGCGTCGAGAGCGTCGGCTCCACACGCGGAGCATCGCACGCGGCAGCGTCGAAGACTCGCACCGACTTGTCGCCGGAGAGGTCCGGCTCAGGGCGCCGCTGCTCAGCGGGCGACCGCGTAGACCTCGAAGCCGGTGCCGAGGCCGGCGCGGTCGACCAGGCGGGCGACGGGCTCGGCGGCCAGGGCGAGGCCGGCGGACACGGCGCGGGCGGGCAGCGAGCTGCCGAGCATGAAGCGCTGGAAGCCGCGGCTCAGGGCGGCGCGGTCGAGGCCGGAGAAGCTGGTCCAGCGGACCGGGTCGAAGTCGACGGCGCCGAGCAGGGTCTGCAGGCCGCGGCGGCTGAACAGCGACAGGTGGTCGGGCGGGATGACCATCGGGAAGCGGGGCCCCAGCGCCCGCGCCGGCAGGCCCGAGCTCGACGGGGTCGACAGGGCGAGGAAGCCGCCGGGGCGCAGCCACTTGCGGGCCTGCAGCAAGATGTCCTTCGGGACAGCCACGTGCTCGACCACCTCCCACATGGCGACGGCGTCGAAGCGCGGCGCCGGCGGGCCCAGGTCGGAGAACCACACGTCGTGGACCGTGTGGCCGCGGCGGCGCGGGCCCTCGGCAGTGCGGGCGCGGTCGACGCCCTCGACCTGCAGGCCGAGGTCGCGGCAAGCATCTAGAAAATGCCCGGGGCCGCAGCCGACCTCGAGCACCGAACGCACGCCGAAGCGGCGCAAGATGGCGGCGCGCGCGTCGCCCTCGGCCGCATGCGCTGCTCCTGGCCCTCGGCGCTGGGGTGATAGTCGGGCGCGAGGTAGAGGGTCTCGAGCGCCTGCGGGTCGGGCAGCGGCGTGACGAACACGGTGGCGCAGCGGCGGCAGCGGGCGTGGTCGAAGTCGCGGACGCGGAACGCGAAGTCGGCGTGAGGGCCGTCGCAGGCCGGGCACAGGCGGACCGCCGAGTTCACGCCCTCCTGATTAACACGGGCGGCGGAGGCTCGCCAGCCCGCCGGTGCCCCCGGCGTGCTAGGGTTCGGGCGCCCGTGGCTTACGTCGTCCTCGCCCGCAAGTACCGCCCGCAGCGCTTCGCCGACCTCGTCGGCCAGGAGCACGTGACGCGCACGCTGGCGAACGCGATCGCCCACGACCGGGTCCACCACGCCTACCTGTTCTGCGGCGCGCGCGGCCTCGGCAAGACCACCGCCGCCCGGCTTTTGGCCAAGTGCCTGGTGTGCGTCAAGGGGCCGACGATCGACCCCTGCAACGAGTGCAGCGAGTGCGTCGCGGTCACCGAGGGCCGCTCGGTCGACGTCATCGAGATCGACGGCGCCAGCAACAACCGCGTCGAGGATGTTCGCAACATCCGCGAGCAGGTCCGCTACCTGCCGCAGACCGCCCGGCGGAAGATCTACATCATCGACGAGGTGCACATGCTGACCGGCTCGGCCTTCAACGCGCTGTTGAAGACGCTCGAGGAGCCGCCCCCGCACGTCACCTTCATCTTCGCCACCACCGAGGTCCACGAGCTGCCGGCGACGATCCTCTCGCGAGTGTCGCGCTTCGACTTCCGCCGCCTGTCGAGCGCGCAGCTGGTCGGCCACCTCAAGTCGATCCTCGCCCGCGAGGGCGTCAGCGTCGAGGAGGCCGGCCTCTACACGGTCGCGCGCGCCGGCGACGGCTCGGTCCGCGACTCGCTCACGCTCCTCGACAAGGTGATCGCCTTCGCCAGCGACACCGGAAAGATCAGCGCCGAGGAGGTCCGGGTGGTCCTCGGGGTCCCGAGCACGCTCGCGGTCGCCGGCCTGGTCGAGGCCGTGCTGGCCCGCGACGCCACGCTGACCCTGCGGCGCTTCGACGAGATCTTCACCTCCGGGCAAGATCTCCTGGCCCTCGCGCTGGAGCTGCTCAAGCACCTGCGCGACCTCACCGTGGTCAAGCTGACCGGCAGTCGCGATGTCCTGCTCGACGCCTCCGACCAGGAGTTCGAGCACCTCACCCGCCAGGCCGCGGATGTCGACGCGACCGCGCTGTCGCAGCTGTTCGACCGCTTCACCCGGGTCGTCGACGCCCTCCCGCGCACGCGCGTGCCGCGGCTCGTGCTCGAGATGGGGCTGCTCGACCTGGTCCACACCGAGCCGCTCATGCCGCTCGGCGATCTCATCGATCGCCTGGAGCAGATCTCTGCCCCAGGTCACGGCGGTGGGGGCGGCGGGTTCGCACCCGGAGGTCCGGCGGCGCGCGGTGGTGGTGAGGCGCCGCGACCTCAACGCTCGACCCCAGATTTTCCCGCGCGCCCGCCCCAGCGCGCCGCCGCACCCGACATCGACAGCTTTCTGGCGCAGCTGAAGCCGCCTGGCGCAGCGGGGCCGTCGCAGCCCGCGGCACCGCCGCCGCAATCGGCGGGTCCGCCGCAACCGGCAAGCCCGCCGCAGCGCCCGCCCGACATGCCGCGGGAAGCCGCCCGTCCGGCTCCGGCTGCCTCGCCGGTCCCCCAGCGGCGCCCGGAACCAGCGCCGGCGACCTTCGCTCCACCCACGCCGGCGGCCTTCGCTCCGCCCGCGCCAACCCCTTCGGCGCCGGCTCCCTCCGTCCCGCCGCAATCGGCAACCCCGACGGCCGAGGCGTGCGCCGTCTGCCCCGGCAGCCCGCGCGAGGCCAACGGTGCGGCGATCCCCTGGGCCAGCCTGCCGCCGTTCACCGCCTGGGAGGAGTTCTTGAACCGGATGCGGCGCGAGGAGATGGCGATCTTCGCCATCCTGGCCGAATTCGGGCTCCTGAGCGTCGACCAGGGGATCGTTCGCCTGGTCGGCAGCAACTATTACCGTGACATGCTCCAGAAGCACCGCGGGCAGATCGACGAGGCGCTGCATCTGCATATGGGGATGCCGTTCCGCCTCGAGCTGATCGAGGGCGAAGCGACGCCCCCGGAGACGCCGAGCCTGCGGCAGATCGAGCGCCAGCGTCAGGAGGCACTGCAGGCCGAGGTGCTGCAGGAAGCCAAGGCGCACCCGCAGATTCAGGCGCTCCTGGCCCAATTCGAGGGTCAGCTCAAGCAGGTCCGGCCGCTGGTCGCGCCGCAGGCCAAGTGAGCAATCCGGCCCGGGAATTGGCGCTCACGGCAAGCCGACAGGCCTTTGGACCTGTGCCCCGGAGCTTTCCGGAGTAGGATGAACCCATCATGAGCGAGTTTGACCTCGGAGCGATGATGCGGCAGGCGCAGGTTTTGCGCCAGCAGCTTGAGAGCATGCAGCAGAACCTCGACCACGAGGTGGTCGAGGGCAGCGCGGGGAGCGGCCTGGTCAAGGCCAAGGCATCGGGGACGCAGCGGCTCATCAGCATCGAGCTCGCCCCGGCGGCGATGACCGAGGACCGCGAGATGGTGCAGGACCTGATCGTCGCGGCGGTCAACAACGCGCTCGATAAGGCCAAGTCGCTGCAGCAGCAACGGGTCGGCAACCTGATCCCCCCCGGCATGATGGGCCCCGGCGGCTTCCCTGGGCTGTGAGCGGCGACGACGCGCAGAACCCCCTGCAGCGCCTGGCGGCGCTGCTGACCCGGTTGCCGGGCATCGGCGAGAAGACGGCGATGCGCCTGGCGCTGTCGCTGGTCAAGGCCAACGGCGACTACGTGGCCGCGCTGGCCGAGGCGATCGCCGGGGTCCATCGGCAGCTCGGGCTGTGCGAGGTCTGCTTCGACCTGTGCACCGGCGGGACGTGCGAGCGCTGCCGGGACTCGCGCCGCGACACTGGCACCATCTGCGTCGTCGCGCAGCCGCAGGACCGGATGGCCATCGAGCGGACCGGCGCGTACCACGGGCTTTACCACGTGTTGCATGGGGTACTCGACCCGCTCGGCGGAGTCGGACCCGACGAGCTGCGGGTCAAGGAGCTGCTGCGGCGGCTGCAGGGTGACAGCGTCCGCGAGGTCATCGTCGCCACGAGCCCCAACGTCGAGGGCGACGCCACCGCGGTCTACCTGGCGAAGTTGCTGCGTCCGCTGGGCGTACAGGTATCAAGGATCGCCAGCGGGGTCGCCGTCGGCGGAGAGCTCGAGTACGCCGACATGAACACCTTGAATCGGGCGCTCGCGGATCGGCGCGCGCTGTAGGGCCCGAGGACGCGCGGAACGACTCGCCTCGAGACGCGGGTCGGTCGGGGTTCCCGATGCCCACGCGCGCCATGGCCGCGTCACGCGGTCAGAGCGCCGCGCGCTCGCGTGAGCATGCGACGACCCTGAACGTCGGGCCACGGTCATGGAGAGGCTTTGCGCCGGCTTTCGCTCGAGGCTGCCATCCGTGATGGACTTGCCCGAATGACTTTGTTACGGTTTTGGCGCCCATGGACATAGGTCCGGGTCCCCACGTCGAGCCTCAGGAGTCTCACCCTTGAACCCGCTGAATCCCCAGCTCGTGATGTATGAAGAGGAGCAGAAGCAGATCCAAGCGATCGCTGAGCGGCTCCATCAGGACTCGCGAGCGAGAACGATTCTCCTCATCGACAAGAACGGACAGCTCGTCGCAGCCGCGGGCGACAGCGCCGCCCTCGACACGACCTCGTTGAGCTCTCTGGTGGCCGGCAACGTCGCGGCGACCGGTGGCATCGCTCAGCTGTTGCGCGAGGACGAGTTCACCGCCCAGTTCCACGAGGGCAAGGGCATGTCGATCCACATGTCCCTGGTGGGCCGGCGGATCATCCTGGTCGTCCTGTTCGACAAGAACACGACGCAGGGACTGGTCCGTCTCCGCGTCAAGAGGGCCCAAGACGAACTCGTGCCGATCTTCGAGGCGCTGGCCAAGAAGGTGACCACGCAGTCGGCGCCCTTCGCGGAGATCACCGATCAGGACATCGACAACCTGTTCAACGACTAGCGAGAACCGATGTCGTTCATCAACTACAGTTCGCGCGAGATCAACTGCAAGCTCGTCTATTACGGGCCTGGACTCTGCGGCAAGACGACGAACCTGCAGTACATCTACAACAAGACGCGTCCGGAGGCGAAGGGCAAGATGATCTCGCTCGCCACCGAGACCGAGCGGACCTTGTTCTTCGACTTCCTGCCCCTCAGCCTCGGCGAGATCCGCGGCTTCAAGACGCGCTTCCACCTGTACACCGTCCCGGGTCAGGTGTTCTACGACGCGAGCCGCAAGCTGATCCTCAAGGGCGTCGACGGCGTGTGCTTCGTCGCCGACTCGCAAGACGCCCGCTACGACGCCAACATCGAGAGCCTCGAGAACCTGCGCATCAACCTCCAGGAGCAGGGCTACGACCTCGACAAGCTGCCGTACGTGATGCAGTACAACAAGCGCGACCTCCCGAACGCGATGTCGATCGAGGAGCTGTCCGCGGCGCTCAACCCGACCCGCGTCCCCGAGTTCGAGGCGATCGCGCCGAACGGCCAAGGCGTGTTCGACACGCTCAAGGCGCTCGCAAAGCAAGTGCTCGCCGAGCTGCGCAAGGGCACTTGACCCCGTGCGAGCGCCGCTCGCCGTCTGTATTTCAGGACATGTTGAATCGGACAGGTCTCTTGCGACAGCCACGTGCCGTTCGTCGGCGCCCGTCGCGTGGAGCGTCCACATGGAGATTAAAGTCACAGCCATGGGGCCGCGACTGCAGGAGATGACTCTCCCGCCGCGAGACACCGAGCGCTCGGACGACGCGTTCCCCGCCCTTACGGCCGCGAGAGGCCAGAATTAACCAGTTGGAGCGCCTCTAACGCTGTGTATTATCCCCTCGTGTGGTCCGCGCCCAGCCCCGCGCGAGCCGCCTGACCGAAGCGGAAGCCCAATCATGGCCACGGAAGAATGGATTCAGGAGTCCCTCGCGCGGCTCGAGAGCCTCGAAGAGGAGCGAAAGAAGCACGAGGACGCGCTGGAAACCGCCAGCGACCCCGCCACGCTCCGCATGCACACGCAGGCCGTCGAGCGGCTCGAAGTGAAGATCCGGGCGCTGTACGCCGAGCTCGAGGCCGTCGCCGCGCAAGACGGCGGTGACGAGGCCGAGGCCGATGACGACAGCACGGCGGACGAGGACCTCGACGACGCGTCCCCCTCCGAGCCCGAGCCGGTTCGTGCCGCGCCCGCCCGCCCCGCCGCTCCCGCGGCTGCGCCCTTCTCCTCGCCCGCGGCCGCGCCGTTCAGCTCGGCACCCGCTGCCGCGCCGTTCAGCTCGGCCCCCGTCTCGCCCTTCGGCGACGCGCCCACCTCGGCCCCGTTCAGCTCGCCTCCTTCCGACACTCCCGCGTTCACCTCGTCGCCCGCCGCGTCGTTCGACGCCGGCGACGACCACGAAGGCGGCGGCTCGGGCAGCAAGATGGGTCTCATCATCGGCCTCGTCCTCGTCCTCGGCGGCGTCGGTGCCTACTTCGCCTTCGGTCGCAAGCCCGTAGAGGAGACCCCGCCGCCCGCCGCTCCCACGGAGCTCAAGGTGATCAAGAGCGGCGAGGTCCCGCCCGACACGCAGGGCCCCCGCACCGCCAAGGGCGGCGACATCGACGCGACCCACGGCGCGCACATCAAGGAGACCGATCGTCGCACTGGCGGCGGCGGTGGCGGTGGTGCCAGCAGCAGCAGCCCGCCCTCCTCGACCGAGCCGAAGAAGAAGAAGGAAGACAAGGCCACCAAGATCGAGTCGACCGACGACCCGCTGGCCGGCATCCGCTGATCCTCGCGCGGCTCGCCGCCGCCACTGCCTCAAGGGCCATGTCGCTTCCGACATGGCCCTTCGTGCATCTGGAGTTCGAGCCGTCGCCGCCGCGCAGAATCACCGCGGGCGCGCAAACTGTCCGTGGATATCCGGAGCGACACGACCAGCACTGCCCACCGGCTGCTCGCTCTCCGCATCGCGCCACTCGGGACACGGCCGCTTCGCGAGAAGCGCGAGTGCTCGAGGCACTCCAGTACTCAACGCGGAGGGTCGCTCGTGGTTCCGCGGACGGACGTCGGTAGCGGCGACGGCGATGGATGCTCCTCGAGCTTGCGACGCTGCGAGGAAGGAAGTTCCGATCGCTCGAGGAGTCCCGGCAGCGCCCCACCTCGGCCCGCGAGCACGAGACGCGCGTGCCTTCGTCCGCCCGCGTCGAGCGACGAGCACGACGTCTCTGCTTCTTCTCGTCGGTCTTCGGAGTCGGCGGCGCGCGGAAGACCGGCGCAGGGCCGGCGGGGTTCGGCGGCCGCGTGTGAGCACGAGACGCGCGTGCCTTCGTCCGCCCGCGTCGAGCGACGAGCACGACGTCTCTGCTTCTTCTCGTCGGTCTTCGGAGTCGGCGGCGCGCGGAAGACCGGCGCAGGGCCGGCGGGGTTCGGCGGCTGCGTGTGAGCACGAGACGCGCGTGCCTTCGTCCGCCCGCGTCGAGCGACGAGCACGACGTCTCTACTTCTTCTCGTCGGTCTTCGGAGTCGGCGGCGCGCGGAAGACCAGCGCAGGGCCGGCGGGGTTCGGCGGCTGCGTGTGAGCACGAGACGCGCGTGCCTTCGTCCGCCCGCGTCGAGCGACGAGCCCGACGTCTCTACTTCTTCTCGTCGGTCTTCGGAGTCGGCGGCGCGCGGAAGACCGGCGCGGGCCCGGCGGGGTTCGGCGGCGGCGTCGAACCGATCGCGGGCAGGTCGAGCCGCGTCGTACCGCGCGTGGGCAGACCGGTGCGTGGCATCGCCGGCGCGAACGGAGCGCCTGCGGGCGGCGCAGCGACGTTGTTGAGCGAGGGCAAGTTCGGAGCCGGCGGCTTGCTCGGCTCGTTGGTCGGCAGCACGCCGAGCAGCGTCTGACGCCGGCGCATCACCGGCGCGTCGTTGTCGGCCTTGGCCTCGGGCGCAGCGACCGGCGGCGTCACCGGCCCCGGCATGAACAGCGACGTCGCGCGGGGAGCCGGAGCAGGCGGCGGAGCAGCAGCAGGCGCGGGCTTCAGATCCGGCGCAGGACCGGGCGTGAACGGCATCGTCCCGCCGACGCGCGGTGCCCCGATGATCGGCGGCGCGACCGGCAGCGGCGTGTTGCCGATGTCGGGCACGATGAGGCTCGGCGGCGCGGCCGGAACGGCGGGCACCTCGGTCGACAGCGCCGCAGCCACCGAATCGATGCGAGACTTCGAGTCGTCGCTGTTCTTGTCCTTGAACAGCTCCGACAGCGGCGTCGCCGAGATGTGCGGCGTCGAGAACAGATCGATCTCGAGACCCGGACGCGGCGCGTCGGGGTCGCGCTCGATCGGCGCCGCGGGCCTCACCGGCTCGGCTACGGGCACCGGCACCGACGCATGCGTCGCCGCCTCGGCGGGCGCGAACCTCCGCGTCGGCTCGGCGGTCTCGGAGCGCGACTCGTTCATCCCAGCCTCGCTCGCGGTCGGCTCGCCGCCGCCGCCGATCTCGCCCGACACGATCTCGCTGGCGGCCGCCTCGCTCGAGACCACGATCGTCGTGCGCCGCGAACGCGCGCGACGCTCGCGGCGGAGCTGCGCCTCGAGGTAGTCCTGCAGACCCTTGCGAGCGCGCTTGATCAGGTCGTCCGTCACCGAGTCGGGCGCCACGTCCTTGATCGCGATCTGCACCTGCTCGAGCACCACCGACGCCTCGTCGATGCGCTCGAGCTTCTGCAGCGCGAGCGCCTGCGCGGCGACGATCCGCGGGTGGTCGCCGATGGTCTTGCGCGCGGCCTCGATGTAGCTCAGCGCCTGCTTGAACTTCTTGCTCTCGATCAGCAGGACGATGCCGAGGTCGAGCTGGTCGCGCGGGCCGAGCAGGTTGGCCTGCGTCAGCTTCTGCAGCAGCTCGCGGGCCTTGGTGCGCTCGCCGGCGACCACGTGCGCGTGGGCCTGCGCGCTGATCAGCATCACCGCCTCGGGCTGCCCGCACAGCTCGGCCGTCTCGGCGAAGCCGGCCGCGGCCGCATGTCCGTCGCCGAGCTTGAGGTTGAGCAGCGCGAGCTGCAGCGTGCGCCAGCCGGCCGGCGCGAACAGGCGGACGATCGGCCGCTGCGGCAGCTCCGTGAGCAGCTCGCCGGCGCGAGAGCGATCGGCGGCCAGGACCTCGCGGCCGAGCTGCTCGAGCCGGCTCGTCACCAGGCCCGGCAGCAGCAGGAACACGCCGAAGCCGGCGAGCACGAAGCTGACGCGCAGCGCGGTCGACGACATCAGCAGCCCGACCAGGATCAGCACCCCCGGCACGGCCCATTGCACGACCTTCCCCTGGACGGGGCGGGCGCTCCGCAGCCAGAGGTGCTGCGGGACCACGACGGCCGGGAGCTCGCTGTGTTTGGGACCTGCCATGAGTTATCCGCAGCCGGGCATACCTAGATCGGCGCAGCCCTGCAAGCTAGTTTGCGCCCTCTCCGGCTTTTCGGCCGGACCGGCGACAGATCGCGTGGCACGCCTGCTAGAATCGCTCCGGTGAGCTCCCCACTCGACCTCGGCCGCTTCGTCCAGCGCCGTCAGCTCCGCGGCTACGAGCAGGACCTCGCCCGCGCCAGCTACGCCTACGGCGTCGATCTCCGCCGCTTTCAGTGGCTCAGCCACTCGTTGGCGGCCCAAACCGCCATGCGCGCGCTCGAGTTGCGGTGGAGTGAACATGCGACGTCGCTGATGACCTCGGGGGACCTACAGTACCCCGAAGGTGCCGACAGTCTCCCGATTCTGCAAGAGCTCATCCAGATCGCCGAGCTCTTGCACGCCGGCTTACCCGGCATCCGCTTCGTCTCTGCGAAGGGCCGCGCGTCCGGTATGTGGCCGCTCGTGGCGCCGCTCGCCAACTCTCGCGGCGGCGACGCGTGGCTCGTCCTCGACCGCGACCGCCTACAAGCCGAGCCCCCGGGCGTCCGCGCCTTCTTGCTCGCGCAGGGCCTCGCTCACCTGCAATGCGGCCACGGCGGCCTGTTCATGGCACACCTCATGAGTGCGCGCGACCGCGTCACCCACGGCCTCGTCCGCGCCTTGCTCCGCTCGTGGAGTCAGGTCGCCGTCTTCTCGGCCGACCGCGCCGGCCTGCTCGCCGCGGGCGAGCTCGAACCCGCCTTGCAAGCGCTCGATCCGCGCGGCCGGCCGCAGCCCGACTGGCTCCCCGCTTTCTCGCCGCGACCCGAGCGCGAGCGCGCCCTGCGGGAGTTCGAACGCAGCCGCGTCGTCGCGCGCATTCGCTCGCAGCAACACCTCCGCCGCGAACAAACCTCGCCCGAGGAGATCGTCGCGGCCCTCGAAGCCAGCGAGGCGACCGGCGCCGCTGCGCAGCCGGCGGACGCACCCGCCGCCGAGGTCCCGGCCGACGCCTGGCCGCTCGCGCGCTGTGATCAGCGCCTCACCACGCGACTGAGGCTCCTGTGATGACGAGCTCCCCTTCGGCTCCCGTTTCCTCCGCCCTCCTCCACCTCGCCGACGGCCTGCGCCGAGCGGCCGACCAGCTCGGGCTGCCGCGCCTCGGCGCCCAGGTCGTCGAGGAGACCACCCGCCGGCTGACCGAGTCGCGCCTGCGGGTCCTCGTGCTCGGCGAGATCAAGCAGGGCAAGAGCACCCTGATCAACGCCATCCTCGGCGAGGCCTTGCTGCCCACCGGCGTCACGCCGACCACCGGCGCGGTCGTCCAGCTGGTCCGCGGCGACACCACCGAGCGCCGGCTCCACGGCCCCGCCGGCGCCGAGGTCCTCGCGCCCGAGCGGTTCGCCGAGCTCGCGCGCGGCAAGTCGCCGATCGAGGGCTCACTGGTCGTCACCACCACCAGCGAGCAGCTCCCGCCGGAGCTCGAGCTGATCGACACCCCCGGCATCAACGACATCCTCCGCCTGCGCACCCTCATCAGCCGCGGTGAGCTGCCCCGCGGCGACGCGCTGCTGCTCGTCCTCGACGCCACACAGGTGCTCAAGCGCACCGAGCTCGCCTTCCTGCGCGACGCCCTGATCGCCGTCGGCGGGCTCGGGGACAGCGGGGCCACGTTGTTGCTCGCGCTCAACCGCGTCGACCTGATCCCCGAGGCCGAGCGCCCGGCTGTCCTTTCGCACATCCAGGCCCAGCTCGCGAGCATGATCCCCGGCCCGCTCGAGATCTTCCAGACCGACGCGCGCACTGCGGTCAAAGATCCGGCGAAGGACAGCCTCGGCGTGCGCGAGGTGCTGCGCCTGCGCGAGCGCCTCAAACAGCTCGCCGGCCAGACCCGCGACCTGTCGCCGCCGCGCGCCCGCACCTACCTGCTGCGCAACGCCGACCTCCTCGCCCACCACGCCGCCACGTTGGCTCGCGCCCTGCGGCTCGAGCACGCGGCAGTCCGCGACGAGCTGGCCGCAGTGCGCAAGGCCTTCATCGAGCAGCAGCTCGACGTCGAGCAGCAGCGCGCCACGATCGCCACTCGCCGCGGCGAGATCGTCGAGCGCACGCGCGAGCACCTCGCCAACTTCCGCGGCGAGCTCGAGGAGGCGATCCTCAAGCAGCTCGAGCGCCCCGACCTGCGCATCACCGCCGAGCTGCTGCCGACCGCCTCGCAGGACGCGCTCATGCACTTCGTCTACAGCGAGGCCGAGCGCCTGCGCCTCGCGCTCGAGGGCCTCACGCGCGAGGTCATGCAGACCTGCGGCGAGCAGGCCCAGCGCCGCCTCGCCACCGCCATGCTCAGCCTCGGTCTGCGCGGCCCCGTCATCCACATCCGCCCGCCCTCGGTGTTCGTGGAGGCCGGCACCCTCGCGGTCGGCGTCGCCGGCACCGCCGTCATGTACTTCGGCAACATCGTCACCGGCCTGGTGATGACCGTCGCCGCCCCGCTGGCCACCATGGTCCTGCGCGAGCGTTCGGTCCGCGAGGTCCGCACCGCCGCGCGCGCCAGCGTCCCGCCGGCGCTGGCCACCGCCTTCGGCGACCTCGAGTCGGCGCTGGTCCGCGCCGTCGACGACCACGTCGCCACGCTCGAGGAGATCCTCGTCCTCGCGCACGGTCAGCTCGGCGACCAGCTGCAGTCCCTGCTGCAGCGCGTGATCGACCTCGACGAGCACGCCGCCCTGCCGCCCGCCGATCCGCCGCAGGCGCCCGCGAGCGAGCCCGCCACACAACCTGTCTCTTCAGCCAGCGAGGCGCGCAAGACCGCAGCCGCCGAGCTCCGCGCGCTCGAGCCCCGCCTGGCCGACCTCCGCGCGCAGATCGCCGCGGTCCCGATCGCCCCCGAGCACGCGCGATGAGCAGCGACGACACCCGCAAGCCCAAGGACGAAGACAAGAACCCGCTGCGCTCGATGGGCTCCGCCCTCGGCGGCTGGGCCAAGCGCATGGGCACGATCCTCAGCGAGGTCGCCCAGCAAGGCCCGCCCGAAGAGGTCGCGCGGGCGCTCGCCCAGGCCCGCGAGCTCGGCCTCGTCGGCGACTACGCCGGCGCCGCGCAGCGCCTGCGCGAGCCGCTGGTGCAGCGGCCGAATGATCCTCACCTCAAGCTCGCCCTGGCGATCACCCGCGTCTCGCAGGTCCTCACCGGCAACGCGCACCTCAGCGTCCTGCTCGAGCTCTCCGAGCCGCAGAGCAAGCGCGGCGAGCGAGCCCTCCCCGAGACGCTCGCCGAGGCCGCGCGCCTGGTGTTGCGCGACGAGTTCGACCCCGCGCTCGACCAACTCCGCCGCGGCCGCAAGCTGGTCGAGGACGCCGCCGAGCCGGCGATCCACGACGCCCGCTTCCTCCTCAACCTCCTCACCACGCTCCTGCAGATCCGCCGCGGCCGCTTCGAGCGCGCGCTGCTCGAGTTCCAGCGGGCTCGCGCGCGCCTGCCCGAAGGGACACGTGGTCCGCTGCGCGCGTTGCTGGTCCGCGAGGGCGCGCAGCTGCTGCTCGCCGAAGATCACCTCGACGAGGCGATCGCCTGGCTCACGGGCGAGGCCGACCTCGGCAACACCGCCGCCGAGGTCGACCTCGGCACCGCGGCCGCGCGCGCCTACCTCGCCGTCGCCCTGGCCGCCAAGGGCGATCGCGTCGGCGCCGAGGCCGTGCGCGCGAAGCTCTCAGCCCGGCCCGAGTGGGAGGAGCACCTCGTCCGGATCCACCTGTGCCTCGGGACAGGTGCCGAGGCGCGCACCCTCGCCCTCCGGCACCTCCAGCAGGACCCGCAGAGCCCGCGGCGCAAGCGGCTGTGGGCCCTGTCCGAGGTCGCGGCCTGGCCGGTCGGTGGTTGCGACGCCACCCCGTCGATCCGCTCGACCGTGCTCGACGCCCTCGTCGACGCCGCCTCCTCGGCCGCCGGCGAGCGGCAGGAGCGTCACCTCCACGAGCTCGCCCACGTCGCCCTGCGCGCCGACCTCCTGTCCGATGGGACAGTCGCGCTGATCCGCCGGCGCCTGCAGGACGGGGCCGCCTCCGCCGCCGAGGAGCTGCGGCTCGTCAACGCCCGCCGGCGCATGCAGGACAACGACGAGCGCGCCGCCGACGACTTCCTCCCCGGTCCGCCGCCGCGCTTCCGCAGCCAACCCGACCTCGGCGGCCCCTTCGGCCCCGACGAGATCTCCCCCCTGCGCGACGCCAGCCAGCGCCTCGGCGTCCTGCGCGGCCAGCGGGCCCTGGCCTCCGCCGAGTTCTGCCTCAAGAGCCATGTCTCGGGGGACAGCCAGCCCGTCAACCTCCACGAGGCCGCGCAGGAGTACCTGGTCGAGGTCCTCACCGAGGCCCCCGAACACGAGCGAGCCCGGGCCCTCCTCGCCCAGCTCGCGCAACCACTTCAGAGCAACCGGCTCGAAGATCTGCTGGCCGCCGCCACCGCCCTGCTGGCGGCGATCCCGAGCCGCGTCCTCGGCGTCCCGATCACCGGCGTCGCCGACGCCCTCTCCGGCGTGATCGCGGCGCGCGAGCGCCTGGCCCGTCCGCTCACCATCGCCGTCATGGGCGAGTTCTCGTCGGGCAAGAGCACCTTCGTCAACGCGCTGCTCGGCGAGGTCGTCGCGCCGATGGGCGTGCTGCCGACCACCACCACCATCAACTTCTTCCGCCGCGGTCCCACGGGCGGCGCGCGCGTGCACTACCGCGACGGCAGCATCAGCACGGTCGCGCGCGGCGAGGTGCACACCTTCCTGCGCGGCCTCGACGACGTGGCGGCGAGCCGGGTGCGGCACATGGAGATCGAGCGCACCTCGGCGCGCATGGGCGAGGCGGCGGTGGTCGACACGCCGGGCCTCAACGCGCTCGACGGCTTCCACGAGCGGGTCGCCCGCGAGTTCGTCGACGAGGCCGACGCGATCATCTGGATCTTCTCGGCCACCCGCGGCGGCGCGGCCTCCGAGGCGGGTGTCCTCAAGAGCATGCGCGCCGACGGCCGCCAGGTCCTCGGCGTCCTCAACAAGGTCGACACCCTCGACCCCGAGGAGCGCACCGAGCTCACCGACTACCTCAAGCAGCAGTTCGGCGACGTCCTGCTCGACATCATCCCCGTGTGCGCGAGCGAGGCGCTCGAGCTGCGCACCGGCTCGGCCGACCCGGAGGCGCGCCACGACGATCCGTTCCGCGCCGTCGAGGACGCGCTGGAGAAACACTTCCTCGCCCACGCGCGCGAGCTCAAGCGTTCGCTGGCCGCCCGCCGCCTCGGCGACGCGCTCACCCGCACCGCCGCCGCAGTCCGCCACGCGATCGCCGGCCTCGAGACCAAGGCCAGCCAGAGCGGCCCGGTCGGCTCCGACCCGGCTCACCTCGAGGCCCGCCTCGTCGCCCTCGGCGACAAGGTCTACGGCCAACTGCTCGCCCTCGACGACCTGCTCACCCGCGAGTGCCTGGCCCTCGGCGTGCTCCGGGCCGGCGCCGGCGGCAAGATCCTCGTCACCGAGCAGGACGTCACCTACCTGACGGCTGTCCTTCGGGACAGCATCCTGCGCGCCCTCCAGGCCGACCTCGGCGAGCTGTCCCAAGAGCCAGGCTCCGACGCCTTCTCCGACATCCTCGCCGCGCGCCTGGTCCCGTGGGCCCAGGGTTATCTCGACAGCCTCGAGTCGTCCGGCTTCATCGCCTCGCTGATCCACGAGCACGGCCACGGCGTCGCCAAGGGCGAGGCGGCCCTGCGCGAGCGCTACCGCAGCGCCCTCGCCCCGGTCGCCGCCAGCTGGCGCAAGTTCATCCGCGGCCAGGTCCGGTCGATCCGCCAGAGCATCGCGCAGATGCAGCACCGCACCGCCTCCGCCCCCAGCGCCGAGGCCCTGCGCCTGCGCGCCACCACCCTCGCCGGCGTCGACGCGCTCCTCTCCGGCCTCGAGCAAGTCGCCCCGTGAGCTGGGGCCTCGCACTCTGACGCCCCACATCCTGGCGACCGCGAGCGAGTGCTGCGGGAGCCAGGAGAGCAGCAGCACGGCCGGGCTCGCAGGACGACGAGATGTTGCCCCGCGAGGATGTCGAGCATCCCGCTCGTCGCTAACGGCAGCACGGCCGGACTCGCGCGACGACGAGATGTTGCCCCGCGAGGATGCAGTCGTGCATCGTCGCCAGCGGCAGCGCGGCCGGGCTCGCTAGACGACGAGATGTTGCCCCGCGAGGATGTAGTCGTGCATCGTCGCTAGCGGCAGCACGGTCGGACTCGCGGGACGACGAGATGTTGCCCTGCGAAAATGCGGTCGTGCATCCCGTTCGTTGCGAACGGCAGTACGGCCGGGCTCGCGAAACGACGAGATATTGCCCTGCGAAAATGCGGTCGTGCATCCCGCTCGTTGCGAGCGGCAGTACGGCCGGGCTCGCGAGACGACGAGATGTTGCCCTGCGAGGATGTCGAGCATCCGCTCGTCGCGTGCTCGCGGCGAGCCGGACACCCCCGGCGCCACCTGCCTGCTGCGGAGCTGGCGGTCCCCGATGGCCGGAGTCGCCGCCGCGCCGGCGACAACGAGTCGAGCTCACGAGCACCGCGCGCCGCCCGCGACCTCCCTCGAAACTCGCCCTGTGCCGTCCAGCCCGGCGCTACTACAGCCTCGCTGCTCCGCGAGGCACCTGCCACCGCGCTGCCCGTCAGCGACGGGGCTCTATTCCGCGCCGGCGGCGATGCGCTATTGTCCGGCCTCGAGCAGGTCGCCGCGCATGAGCCTTGAACACACCTGGCCCGCCTGGGGCCTCGACGAGGCCGGTCGCGGCCCGATCCTCGGACCGATGACTCTGGCGCTGGTCGCCCTCGACGCTGCCGCGGCCACCGAGCTGCGGAGCCTCGGCGTCCAGGACAGCAAGCGCTTCGGAGCAGGTCCCAAAGCACAGGAACTTCGGGCCAGCCTCGCCGTCGAGATCCGCCGCCTCGCGCGGGTCTGCGTGTGCGTCGAGATCCACGTCGACATCATCGACGAGCACACTTTCCGCGGCCAGCTCAACGTGCTCGAGCAGCGCACCGCGCTCAAGCTCCTGGCCGACGCCGGCGCCCCCGAGGACGCCCACATCATCGCCGACGGCTGCCGGATCTTCACGCCCCTGCAGCGCAGCTATCCGCGCCTGTGCGCGGTCGACAAGGGCGAGTCGGCCCACGTCTCGGTCGCCGCGGCCTCGATCGTCGCCAAGCACGCGCGCGACGAGGCCTTCGCCGCCATCGCCGCCCGCTACGCCGCCGAGTTCGGCCCGATCGCCGGCGGCGGCTACCTCAACGCCGCCACCCGCCGCTTCCTCGACGCCTACAACAAGGTCCACGCCCGCCTCCCGCCCGAGGCCCGCAAGAGCTGGGGCGCCGAGAAGGTCGACGCCGGCGATCAGCTCTCCCTCATGGCCGACTGAAGCCTTGACTGCCTTGACTGTCTTTATGGGCATGTTCATAAGGACATGCCCATAAAGACATTCCCGTAAAAGCATGTTCTGACGAGCATGCGCTCTCGGACATGCCCGAAGAGCCAGCCATCACAGGTTGAAGTCGGCCAGGTCCTGTCGCAGCTTCTCGAGCGCGTAGCGCATGCGGCTCTTGACCGTGTTCTCGGGCGCCCCGACGATCTCGCCGATCTCTTTGAAAGAGAGCCCGTTGATCTGGCGCATCAGGAACACCTCGCGCTGGTCTTCGGGCAGCAGGTCGATCGCGCGGGCGATCCGCTGGCGGATCTGCGGGGCCGCCGCGCGTTCGTCGGTGGGCACGTCGTCGGCCGCGACCGTCTCGACCATCGCCGGGCCCTCGTCGTCCATCCCGCGGCGCGGCGTGTCGAGCGAAGTCGTGCGACGGAATTTGGCGCGGCGGCTCTCGTCCACGCACAGGTTGCGAGCGATCGTGTAGAGCCAGGTCGTCAGCTTGGCCGTGCGCTCGTAGCGGTCCTTTGAGCGGACCACGCGGAGGAACACCTCCTGCAGCAGCTCTTCGGCGCGGCTGCGGTTCTGCACGCTGCGCAGCAGGAAGTTGAACAGCCCGCGTCGGTGGCGCGCGACCAGCTCTTCGAACGCCCGCGCGTCGCCGTCGCGGAAGCTCAGCATCAGCGCCTCGTCGCTGCGCGGCTCGGGCGGGCGGCCGTTGCGGTGCGGGTCGTCCATGCCTTTGGAGGGCGGCCCTCAGTGTGCGCCCACCGCCAGCACTATGGCAAGACTCAGGCCAGAACGGCCGGGGGCGACTCAGCGGACCAGGCGCGTGCGAGGTCGCGGCTGGCAGCGCGGGCAATACGCCCC
Source organism: Nannocystis punicea (assembly GCF_026965555.1). GTDB lineage: Bacteria > Myxococcota_A > Polyangia > Nannocystales > Nannocystaceae > Nannocystis > Nannocystis punicea. Next base: position 12,473,267 of record NZ_CP114040.1, read on the forward strand.
GCTGCGACCGCCGGACACGAAGCCGACCAGGGCCGCGCCGCAACGCGGGCAGGGTTCGTCGGCGCGGCCGTAGACCCGGAGGTCGTCCTGGTTGCGACCCACTTCGCCCTCGACGTTGCGGAAATCTTTGAGCGTCGTCCCGCCGTTGTCGATCCCTCGCTGCAGCACCGTCACGATCGTCCCCGCGAGTCGCTCCCACGCGCTCGCGTGCAGCCGCTGCGCCTCGACCATGGGGAAGATCCCCGCCGCGAACAGCGCCTCGACCGCATAGATATTGCCGAGCCCGGCCACCGCCTCCTGGTCGAGCAGCGCGTCGCGGATCGGTCGGCGCGACGCTCCCAGCCGTTCGGCCAGCATCGCCCCGCCGAAGCCGCGATCGAGCGGCTCGGGGCCGAGCGCCCCGAGCGGTTCGCTGGCCATCAACTCGGCGAGCGGCCCGGCCCGCAGCCCGCCGAAGCGCCGCGGGTCGACCAGCCGGACCTCGCGGTCGTCGGCCATGCGCAGCGCGAAGTGAGTGTGCACCACCTTTGGCTGCGCCGCCGTCGTCACCCCGCAGCGCCCGCTCATCCCGAGGTGGATCACCAGCCCGTTCGCCTCGGCGCCCGGCCCCGCGAACTCCCACACGATGTACTTGCCGCGCCGGCGGATGTCCTTCGGGACATTACCCTTGAGACAGTCGAGATTCTCCTCCGCCCAGCTCTTGCCGACCCGCAGCTTGTACGAGCTGCGCCACACCTCGACCACCGGCGCGCGCAGGTTCGCCGCTTGGAGCCCGCGGCGGACCGACTCGACCTCAGGCAGCTCCGGCACCGGCCGCCTCCCTCGCGCGCTGCAGCGCCGCGAATTGTTCCGGCCCCAGCGTCTCCGGCCGCACTCCCGGATCGATCCCCGCCGCCGCGCACCACGCCTGCGCCTCCGCCCGGCTGCCGAGCGCCGACAGCGAGTTGACCAGCACCTTGCGCCGCTGCTGAAACGCCGCGCGCACCAGCTGTCGCAGCCCCGCCTCGTCGGCCACCGCGCCCAGCGGCTCCGGCCGGGCGTCGAGGCGGATCACCGCCGAGTCGACGCGCGGCGCCGGCAGGAAGCAACCTCGCGGCACGTTGCGCACCCGCGCGATCGTCCGCACCCGCGACAGCACCGCAGTCACTCCGCCGTAGTCGTCGTCGCCGGGGCGCGCGCACAGTCGGTCGGCGACCTCCTTCTGCACCATCACCACCCACGGCCCCGCCGCCGGCGCCTGCTCGAGCAGCGCGAACAGCAGCGGGCCCGTCAGCTGGTACGGCAGGTTGCCGACGATCGCCACCGGCTCCGGCTGCCCGGCGATCGCCGCCGCGTAATCGAAGCGCACCGCGTCGGCCTCGTGCAGCACGAAGTTGGGCCGGTCACCGAGCTCCGCCCGCAGCACCGCGCACAGATCGCGGTCGCGCTCGATCGCCCACACCTCCGCGCCCGTCGCCAGCAGACGGTCCGTCAGAGTCCCGAGGCCCGCCCCGATCTCGATGACCCGTCGCCCCGGCCGCGCCCCGCTCGCCACCGCGATCGCAGCGTGCACCTCGGCCGCGATGAGAAAGTTCTGCCCCCAGCTGTGGCGCGCGTGCAGGCCGTAGCGGCGGAGCAGCGCTCCCGGCGAATCGATCGTCATCCCCGCACCTCGACCTGTCCCTGCGGACACCTCTTAAATTCTGTCCTCAGGACCAGCTCCATCATGCGCCCGCTCCGCGACTCGACCTGTTCCCGCCTGTACTTCGCGGTACCTGTCCTCGGAACCAGGTCGTTCTTCGCGCCCCGGGCTTCGACCTGCCCCTGCAGATTCCTCGCAGCACCGGTCCTCAGGACCAGCTCAGCCATCGCGCCGCGCCCGCCCCAGCCGTGCGGTGCCCGCCTCGCCCTCGCAGCTTGCGCGCCAACCTGTCCCTGCGGACATCTCTTAAAACCTGTCCTCGGGGCCAGCTCAGCCATCGCGCGCCCTTCCTTCGTCGAGCGCCAGGCTCGCATAGACCTCGACCGGCGGCTCACGGCGCAGCCCTGCCGCCCAGCGGAGGGCCGCGGCCCCGCCGATCATCGCCGCGTTGTCGCCGCAGTAGCGCAGCGGCGGCGCGCGCAGCACGAAGCCGTCGCGGCTCGCCGCCTCGGCCAGCGCCGCTCGCAGCCCGCGGTTCGCCGACACCCCGCCGACGATCGTCACCAGCGACGTCCCCACGCGCCGACGCGCCACGCGGAGCTTCGCCACCAGCACCGACACCACCGCAGCCTGGAACGACGCGCACACGTCCGCCAGCGCCTGCCGCGACGACGGCTGCCCGTGTTGATCGACGTACACCGCCACCGCCGTCTTGAGGCCCGAGAACGAGAACTCGAGGTTGTCGCGCGATCCGAGCATCGCCCGCGGGAACGGCACTGCGGTCGGGTCGCCCTCGGCTGCCAGCCGATCGATCACCGGACCGCCGGGGTACCCGAGTCCGAGCAGCTTCGCCGCCTTGTCGAACGCCTCGCCGGCCGCGTCGTCGCGCGTGCTGCCCAGCACCTCGTAGCGGCCGAGCGCCTGCACGTGCACCAGCTCGCTGTGCCCGCCCGACACCGACAGCGCCAGGTGCGGCGCGAACTCGGCGGGCGGCGCGTCCGCGTCGCCGAGGAACGGCGACACCAGGTGACCTTCCATGTGGTGCACGCCGACCAGCGGCAGACCTGTCGCAAGGGACAGGCCACGCGCCAGCTGCACCGCGACCAGCAGCGCCCCGACCAGCCCTGGCCCCTCGGTCACGCCGATCGCATCGAACCACTCGAAGCCGACGCCCGCGCGCGCCAGCGCTTCGCGGACCACCGGCACCGCCGCAGTCAGGTGATGCCGGCTCGCCAACTCCGGCACCACCCCGCCGAACTGCGCGTGCAGCTCGACCTGCGAGGCCACCACGCTCGCGCGCACGAACAGCCCCTCGACCACGGCGCAGGCCGTCTCGTCACAGGACGACTCGAGCGCGAGGATGCGGGGAGCGGCCATCGACCACGGGGTCACGGCGCAGGGAGCTTGCGCTGGAGCGAGCGCAACTGCGTGCGGACCGTGGTGGCGTAGCGCGCCTTGGGGTCGAGTTCAAGGTAGCGCTCGTATGCGTGGACCGCGGTAGCGACCTCACCGAGCTCCTCTGCGATCACCCCGAGAGCCAGCTGCGCGTCGGCCAGGTCGGCATCGGCCTCGACCGCGGCCTTGGCCGCCGGCAAGGCCTCCGCGAACTTCCCCTGATCGAGGCGCGCGTTGGCCAGCAGCGTCTGCGCCTCCGCATAGCGCGGCGCCTCCGTCACCAGCTCCACCAGAGTCGCCTCGGCATCCTTCGCCTTGCCGTTCTTATACTGCTTCTGCGCCGCCTCGAGCTTCGCCTGCTGCTCCGGCGAGATCACCGACGCGGCCTTCGGCTCGGTCGTCTCCGGCGGCGTCTCCGCCTTGACCGGCTCCACCTTCGTCGGCGGCTCGGGCGCCGGCTTCGTCTCCTGTGTCACCGGCTCCGCCTTCGCGGGCTCCGCTTTCACCGGCGCCGCCACCGGCTCCGGCGCCTGCGTACTCACCACCGCCGGTGCTGGCCTGTCCCTTGGGACATCTGCAGAACTCGGCCGCCACTGCAGCGCCGCCACCGCTGCCGCCGTCCCGACCGCCATCAACCCCCACGGCCACAGCGAGCGCCGCCGCGGCACCTCTTCCGCCGCCACCGCGAAGTTGGCCGCCGACAGCTGCGACGGCGCCGGCGCCGGGTTCACCCCCGAGTTCATCGCCAGCGTCTGCGCCACCAGATCGTTGAGCCGACCCAGGTCGGCCGCGCTGTCGGACAGCAGCGGTTGATTGCCGCTGTGCGACGGCTCGAACGAACTGATCGTCGGGATCGCCCCGCTGTGCTCGCGCTTGCGCACGATCACCGACGACGACGGCCGAGCCCGCGGCGCCGGCACGTCGCGCGGCATCACCAGCTCGCCGACGGCCTCGGCGCTCGGCGCACCCATCGGCGACGCGATCGTGAACGGGCCCAGACGGTCGGTCACGCGGTCAGGATGACCCACGCCCCCCTCGTCTGGCGAGTCACCTGGCCCGTGAGACTCATCAGGAATGCCGCCGACCAGCACGTCGTCGTGCTCCGATCCGCTGGCTCCGGGGAACGGCTGCGGATACGCCGGCAGCGGCGGCAAGTCGGCGACCGCCACCGGCGGAGGCGTGACCTGCTCGGACGGGATCTGGATCGCCATCGACGTCGCCCTGTGTAAATCCCACAGCTCGAGGTTGCCGTCGACGGGCGTCTCCTGCGACCGCTCCTCGAGCGACGATTCGTGCGGCTCGAGCAGCAGCCCCTTGAAGTAGAGCTCGCTGACGATCTCGAGCGCCTCGAGGTCGTCGAGCCCGGAATCGTCGATCGCCTGGATGATCGTCCGCTTGGCGTTGAAGCGGCGGAGGATCGTCTGCTCCTTCGGCGTCAGCTCCGCGTCCGACTTCGTCGCCAGGTTGGTGTCGACGATCAGTACGTGGTCGAGCGGCGGCAGGCCCTCGAGCAACCGGCCCCACTCGTCGACGCGGCGCATCCCCTCCATCAGCAGGCTCTGCGTCGACTCCTCGATCGTCGGCACCCGGCTGATCGACTTGAACTCGACCTCGAAGCGCCCATCGCTCAGCCCGAGCAGGCGGAACACCGCCGCGTCGGCCTGCAGGCGCCCCATCTGCGCATCGATCAACCGCCCGTCGCGGAACCACACCGTCGCCGGCCCGAGGTCCGTCTCGAACTCGATCGCCCCGCTCTTGCGGGAGATCTCGATCGTCTGCATCAGGTCGACGATCGCCATATCGGCGAGCTGCCCGCTGAACTTGGTGCGCGCGTCCTTCTTGCCGATCCGCTCCTGCTGCTTTCTTTGCAGCAGCATCTTCACGCGGACCATGATCTCTTTGACGTAGATCGGCCGGGTCAGGTAGTCGTCGACGCCCAGCTCGAGCCCGTGCACCTTGTCTTCCAGCTCGGTGGCGCTGGTGAGGAAGATGAAGGGGATCTGGCCCCACTTCGCGTGGCTCTTGACGATCCGGCAGAACTCGAAGCCGCTACCGTCGGGTAGCCGCGTATCCGACACGATCAGCTCGGGGTCCGTCAGGTCGAGGAACTGCAGCGCCTGCAGCATGTTCTCGGCCGCGGTGATGCTGTAGCCGGCCTTGCGGAGGCTGACCTCGAGCACCCGCCGCGTCCGTGAGTCGGCGTCGACGATCAGCAGGTTCTGCCGGGCCATGTGCCTTCACCTGCACGGGAATTTAGGGCCCCCCGGCTCCTCGACGCACCCGCTGCCCCCGACGTCTCCACGGCTTTTGAGACGATAGCAACCCCGCGAACCGGGCGGCAAGCGGCCGCGCCGCGCGCTGCCGGGGCAATATGTCCCAAAGGCCATGGACGTTAGTGCGCCTCTCGTGTTTTCCGTGCGCGGAGTTTCTCTGCTAGCTTGTCGCCGTGGCCGGGGAGCCGTCACATGTCGAGGAGGACACGTCGCCGCGAGACCCCCGGCGGGCGCGCGCAAAACCCCCGCCCGCCGCGCTCCCTCTCCCACCCGAGCCGCTGAGCGTCCGCCTCCGCCAGGCTCCAGTCACCGCCACATTGCTCGGCGTGTGCATCGTTCTCTACGCGATCACCTTTGTCGCCACGCTCGCCCAGTCGCCCGATCCACTGGACACCGCGCTGCGCAGCGTGTGGAGCCTGAGCCTCACGGACAGCACGGAGATCTTCCGCCAGCTCGGCGCCCTCGAGCTCTCGCGCGTGTGGCTGGACGGCGAGTGGTGGCGCGTCGCCTCCACCGGCCTGCTGCACGGCAGCCTGCTCCACCTCGTGCTCAACGGCATCGCCCTGCTCTCGGTCGGTGAATGGGTCGAGCAGGCGTGGGGCCATTTTCGCACCTTCGCGCTGTTCACGCTGGCGAGCCTCGGCGGCGCCCTCGCCTCTCTGGCCTGGTGCGAGTCGCCGATCGTCCTCGGCGCCTCCGCGGGGATTCTCGGTCAGGCCGGCGCGCTCTGGCTGGCGCGTCGCTGGGGCCCCGAGTCGATCCAGGAAAAACTCGCCCCGATCTCCGCGACCAGCCTGGCGATCCTGATCCTGATCTGCCTCGGCCTCGGCCTGCTGGTCCCCGGGATCGCCCAGGCCGGGCACCTCGGCGGCCTGGCAGCCGGCCTCCTGCTCGGAGGCGCTTGGGTCGCCGGCAGGCCCTGGGTGAAGGGCACCCTCTCGCTCGCCCTCGCCCTCCTGCTCGGCGGCCTCGCGTGGCTCGGCGCGCATCCGACCCACCGCACCAACTACTACGCGATCCTCGGCTTCCGCATGCTCGCCGACGACCACCCCGCCGACGCCCTCATCCTCTTTAATAGAGGGCTCGAACGCGACCCCGAAAACGCCAACTTCCGCAACGCCGTCGCCTATCAGTTGGCCCTCGACGGCGTCGAGCTCGACCGCGCCGAGTCGCTCGCCCTGGCGGCGCTCAAGCCCGACCATCTCAACGCCAGCTACCTCGACACGCTCGGGTGGATCTGGTGTCGCCAGGGCCGCGCCGATTCCGGAACGCGAGTCTTGCACGCGGCCGCGTGGATTGCGAGCGAGCGTTTTCCAGAACTCGACGAACACCTCCCCGGCTGCGCCACGGCCGCAGCGCCGAGTGTTCCACGTGAAACACCCTGAGCCCGACCACTCAACGCCAGCTTCCTCGACAAAATCGGGTAAATCTGGTGCCCCCCAGGGCCGCGCGAATTTCGGAACGCGAGTCCTGCACGCCGTCGCGGTGGATCGCTAGCGAGCGTTTTCCAGAGCTCAACGAACACCTCGCCGGCTGCGCCACGGCCGCAACGCCGAGTGTTCCACGTGAAACACTTTTGAGTCGGGTCTAGCTGGCGAGCTCAGGCTTGAAGAAGGCAAAGCCCCTGCAGTTGACTTCGCGCGGGCGACGGTCGAGCTGGTACGAAGCAACGGACGGAGCTTCAGCGAAGGCCCGCGCACGCGAGCACCACTGCAAAAAGTTCGGCGGCGTCAGCCGCACCTCGAGCTGAGCAGATTGTGGCGTGCTGCGCGACCAGATCGCCTGCGCTGGGTTCGCGGATGTGCTGCCGCCGTCCACCTGCCCCGCCCGCCGTAGTTGCAGCATTCCACGTGGCACCCTCACTGGTCGAGACTCGGCGAGCTACTCGAACGAGGACCATCCTTTGAAACTCACGAGTCCGCCGGCTCCCCAACCAGGTCGGATAACAGACCTGACCCCACCAGTCCAGCGACATGCTCTGCATTGCGCCCCTCGTGGAGGCGGTCTCCAGCGCCAGTCGCAGCATCGAGCTGAGCAGCATATGGCGTGCCGCGCGGCTCAATCTCTGCAGGCCCCTGGTTGCTGACGACGGCACCTGCCGTGCCCGCCCGCCGGTGACGTTTCACGTGGAACACTCGCTGGTCGTGACCCAGAGAGCGAGGACCGGTCCTCGAGACTCAGAAGGGCGAGACCGCCTGCCCGCAACGAGGGCGGTGTTTACCGATACGGCATCCCAGCGGCATGGTCGCCATCGCGCCATGCTGCGGCGATCTTCAACGACATCGACCGCGTCGGCCGTACAATCAGGCTGAGAGACTGCGGCATCTACGGCGTGACCAGGCCGCCCGCCCGAGGTTCGTCAGATTGCTGCCGACGTCCACCTGCCGCACCCGACCCGGCGGCAACGTTTCACGTGGAACACTCGCCGGTCGAGCTTCCAAGCCGAGCACTCGAACGGGGACGGCCGTCGAAACTCCGGAGGGCGCACTCGGCTGCCTTCCACCACCAGCCCGCCTGCGGGCACGAATCGCCGTCCACCTCGCGCCGGACGAGCGCCGGTCCGCGGCTCGCCGACCCAGCACCACTTGCCTGGCCGTTGCTGCGAAGCCGTGACCATCAACGATCTTGCTAGCTGCCTACCGGCTGGTTGGGACCTGTGTCCGATAGCTCAAGGACAGGCCGACTCATCATGCTCCTAGGCTCAATATTTCAAAAATCGCACTGCTCCGGTCCCATCCAGCAGCGCCTCGGGCTGCCGCGCCCCACATCGTCCCCGAGGCCTGCGGCTCCAGCCATGAAAGTGCCTGTATCAAGTAACCGGTGGCCTTCCTGCCCAAGTTCCTGTGCGGAGTTACCGGTCCGGGGTCCCGCCAACCCGACCCCAGCAGTGTTTCACGTGAAACACTCCGAGCTCCCCGCACTATCTGCCCCACAGCGCGCGTCGACCCGAACGGGCTGGGCGGGGCAGAATTGCGGCCCAACGTCGGCCAGCCTGTTCGGCGACGCGGACGCCGGTCTCGTCGTAGTCGGCTTCGGCGGGCCTGATCGTGTCGGTGTCCGAGGGTGTGAGCATCAGTGCCCCTGCCCAGGCGGATCGCGGCGCTTTTGTTGGGCTCGTTCTCGCTGAGCGCAAGCCGCGTCGCGGCCTCATCGAGCCCTCAGCCACCGCACGGGCACCACCCGCCAAGACTGTCCCCCACCGTCCCGCCCCTAAGGGCGTGATGAGCGCGCCTGCCCAGCGTCTCTCGCATCGCGACGCCCTGCCGCCAGGGTGGGGCGAGAGCGCCTACGTCATCGCCGCAAACGGGTCAAGCCGCCAACCCCTCTCGGGCGCTGGCCAGAGTCCGAGCGGCGCAAAGATGTCCATAGCGACCGTCGCGCCCAAAACGTCGGATCCGGGGAGGGGTCGTGCAGGGCGTGACCGAGGGTGGCTCAGTAGACCTCGAGGACAGCCCAGTCGGCGTCGTCGCGGGCGGCGGCGGAGGGGCCGAAGCGGTCGGAGCCGTTCTGGTCGTGCGCGGTGAGCAGGTGGCCGTGCTCGTCGAGATCGAGGCGACCGTTCCCGTCCTGGCGGTAATCCGACCCGACGCCAAACCGGCTTCTGGCAGAGCAGGTGTACCCGCGACTTGGAGGGCTGGTGAGCGGCCGGCGTTCTGTTCCACGTGGAACACCGCTGCGGCCATCGGCCTCCGTTGCCCTCCCTGGCCGTAAGAAGCGCTTCCCAGTTCGATCGCTTCTGAGGGACGCGGATCTGCCCCTATGAGTCCCCTCGAGCGCCAGCCTCGAGCCGCGTGGCACCGCGCCAAGCTGCCCCGAAGCGCCTGCTCCTCCCCGGTCGGCAGGATCCGACCCGCCACGTTCGCGCGCCGTCCACCTCGCCCCGAACTCTTGAATCGATTCGCTTCAGCGTCGCCTCCCGCTACCGAGAATCTAGCGGCCCATTCTCGCTCTGACCCTGAGGCCACTTCGCTCTGACGACCCATCAGCCACACGCGGGACCCACTTCGCAAGCACCCGCCAGTACCTCTCGGCTGCCACTGGCCGGTCCGAACCGCTATTCCGGTGGGGCCCCTGAAGCGACTGAGCGCCCAGGCCCTTTGAGTCAAGCAGAGCCGCCCCGAACAGGCGCCGTCAGAGCGGCCACGGCTCAGGAACGCCCCCCGTTCCAGCGTTCCACGTGAAACGCTTACCCGCCCCGCACCCCGCGGATCGACCACCGCGCGTCATCCACTCTCCCCACCTCGCCTGTAAACGGGTCGGTCTCCGCCCTCACGTGCGCGACCACCACGCCTCCCGACTTGACCCACCGCTTGCCCAGCTCGACCCAGACCTCGGGAGCGAACACTGCCCTCGCGCTTGCCCAGTCGAAACTGCTGGCGGCCACAATCTCGCCGGCCTTGATCGGTCGCCAGGACGACCCCTCGATGTGCCCGCGGACCACCCGGCAGTCTCGTCGCCCGATCTGGTTGATCGCCAGGTCGAGGAAGGACGCCCGTCGCTCTCGCGGCTCGACCAGCGTCACCTGTACCTCGAGACAGGCTGCAACGACCAGCCCCGGGAAGCCTGCGCCCGAGCCGACGTCGATCCAGCTCTGTCCCGCATGCCAGCCGATCGCGTGGGCCAGGCCGACCACTTGCAACCCCTCAAGGACATGTCCCAACAGACCTGCCTCATCGGTCGCCCCGCTCAGGTTGAACGCGCGGCCGAAGCGGTGCCACAGCCCCAGCAACAGGCGCACCCGCTCCACTGCGGCTGCATCAATCTCGAACCCGAAGCGCGTCGCCGCCGCCGCGAGCTGGTGGCCAACATCGACGTTGCTCCCCTGCACGCTCGCGGAGTAAGAAGAGCCCTCGTTTCTGTCAAGCATGTCCGAGCTGTTGAACCAGCGACTTCGTCGCCGCCTGGCTGCCCTGCAGGACGAGGGCCTTGCCCGCGAGTTGCCGCGGATCGGTCGTCGAGACGGGGTTCGCTACGAGCTCGACGGCAAGTGGGTCACGGGCTTCTGCAGCAACGACTACCTCGGTTTCGCCAACCATCCGCGCCTGCGTCCCTCGAACTTCGCCTCGCTCGAGGAAAACAGTGCGGGTGCGACGGCCTCCCGCCTCGTCGCGGGCGACCTTCCCGCTCACCGTGCTGCCGAGCGATCGCTCGCCGCGCTGGTCGGTTCGGACGACGCAGTCCTGTTCCCGAGCGGCTTTCAGCTCAACGTCGGCGTCTTGCCGGCGCTGATCGAGCCGGACGACGCGGTCTTCAGCGACGCGCTCAACCACGCCAGCCTCATCGACGGCCTGCGTCTGGCTCGCTCGCGTCCGACGATCCTCCCTCACCGCAGCCCGCCGGGCGAGAGCGACGGCCCGACCTGGTGGGTCACCGAGTCCATCTTCTCGATGGACGGCGACACTGCCGAGCCTGCCCAGCTGCGCGAGTTCAGCGAGCGTGGCGGCATGCTCTACCTCGACGAGGCGCACAGCCTCGGCCTCTTCCCTGGCGGCGCAGGCTTCGCCCGTCACCACGCGATCCGTCCGACCGTGCTCATGGGCGGCCTGGGCAAGGCGTTCGGCCTGGCCGGTGCTTTCGCCGCCGGCAGCCACGAGGTCTGCACGTGGATCCGCACTCGCGCCCGCAGCTTCGTGTTCAGCACCGGCAACGCCCCCGCCCTGGCCGAGCAGGCCCGCCTCGCCGCGGAGCTGCTCGCCGGCCCGGACGGCGAAGAACGCCGCGCCCGCATGTGGTCCAACGCGCGCCTCCTGGCCGCCGCGCTCGAACGCCCCCCGCCGGTGTCCCCGATCTTCCCGGTGTTGATCGGCGCCAACCAACTCGCCGTGACCGTCAGCCGCGCCTTGCTCGAGCGCGGCTGGCATGTCCAGGCGATCCGCCCCCCGACGGTCCCCGCCGGCTCCGCCCGCCTCCGACTCACCGTCACCGCCGATCACGAAGAAGCGCAGGTCCACGGCCTCGTGTCCGCTCTCCGCACTCTGATGCAGCAGTTCGGCCTCTCCCTCGCCGACTCTCTGCCGCCCATCCATCCGCACTGAACCTGGCGTTTTGGCCCTGTCTTTTGGCACCTGTCTATTGAGACATATACCCTGGAGCCGGCCGACTCGCATGGAGACTCGCGTGTCATCTCTTCATGCGCCACATGTCCCCAAAGACATATAAGCTCTCGCACCGCTCATCGCTGCATTCGTTCGCCTCTGAACGAGAGGTGCTCACCACAGACCCGGCCGCCCTGCTCGACGTCCAACGCGTGACACCTGCAGCCTCGCGCCTCTCGTCGCTGCATTCGTTCGCCTCGGAACGAGAGTTGCTCGCAACCAGACCCGGCCGTCCTGCTCGACGTCCAACGCGTGACACTTGCAGCCTGGCGCCTCTCATCGCTGCATTCGTTCACCTCGGAACGAGAGATCTGCTCGCCGCCAGAGCGGCCGCCCTGTTCGACGTCCAACGCGTGACACCTGCAGCCCTCGCGCCTCTCGTCGCTCCATTCGCTCGCCTCGGAACTTCGAAAGCTGCTAGCGCGGAGTCCGGCCCTCGGCTTGACGTTCAACGCGTGACACCTGCAGCCTCGCGCCTCTCGTCGCTCCATTCCTTCGCCTCGGACTAGATCTGGTCGCGACGAGACCAGGCCGCCCTGCTCAAGGTCCAACGCGTGACACCTGCAGCCTCGCGCCTCTCGTCGCTCCATTCCTTCGCCTCGGAACAAGCTCCAGCGAGCGACGAAGCTGTCCTCCGCTCGCCGTCCAACGCGTGACACCTGCAGTCCTCGCGCATCTCACCGCCGCATCCGTTCACTTCGAAACGAGCTCCAGCGCGCGACGAGGCTGGCCTCACCCCTCGCTGTCCAACGCGTGACACCTGCAGTCCTCGCGCAACTCACGGCCGCATCCGTTCACTTCGAAACGAGCTCCAGCGCGCGACGAGGCCGCCCACTGTTGTCGTCCAACGCGTGGCGCCTTCTATCCGGCGACGCTCAGTGCGACAGACTCGTTCCCCAACTTCCTCAGCACGCCGCGCGCGTGCCGGGCTCACTTGCCGATACAGAACTGGCTGAAGATCCGCCCGAGCACCTCTTCGCCCACCGGCCCGAGGGCGTCGCGCCCGGTGATCTCCGCCAGCTGGCGCTCCGCGACGCCGAGCTCGAACGCCACCAGCTCGAGCGGCGCGGCGCGCTCGAGCTGCGCGAGCGCCGAGGCCATCGCCGACGCTGCCTCGGACGCGCGATCGCGGTGACGGGCCAGCCCGATCCACGGGGCGCTCTCGTCGCCACGCAGCTTCCTCGCGATCTCGACACGCAAGCCCTCCAGGCCTTCGCCGGTTTGAACGCTCACCCCGAGCCAGTCGGGGCGCCGCGTCCCAAGGTCGCGCTTGCTCTCCACTCGCAACGCCTCGGACACCGCTGCATCGAGCGGATCCACGTCGGCGGGCTCGAGCCACAGCACCAGCTCTGCGCCGGCGATCTGCTCGCGACTGCGGCCGATACCCTCGTGCTCGATCGAGTCGTCGGTCGCGTGGCGCAGCCCCGCCGTGTCGACCACCACCACCTCGAGGCTGTCGAGCTGCAGCTCCGCCTCGACGTAATCGCGAGTCGTTCCTGGCGTCGGCGAGACGATCGCGCGCGAGCGGCCGAGCAGCGCGTTGAACAGCGCGCTCTTGCCGGCGTTGGGCGGCCCCGCGATCACCACGCGGGCTCTCTCGCGGGCGCGTTGTCCGGCCGCGAAGCTGCGCAGCCAGGCCCGGGCCGTCGCCTCGTGTTGCATCAATTCCTCTCGCCAGCGCCGCACGTCGCCCGCCGCGACGTCCTCCGGGAAGTCGAGGTTGGCTTCGATCTCCGCGCGGAGATCTCCCACCACCGTACGCAGCGCTTCGACCTCGCGTCCGAGTTCGCCGGCGACGAGCCGCCGCGCCTGGTCGATCGCCGCCGACGTCCTTGCGGCGATCAGCGCTGCGATCCCCTCCGCCTGCTCGAGGCTCAATCGCCCGTGCTCGAAGGCTCGTCGCGTGAACTCGCCGGGTCCGGCGGCTCGCGCCCCGCGCTGCTGCAGCGTAGACACGATCCGCCCGACGTTGCGAGCGCCGGCGTGGACGTGCAGCTCGATCACGTCCTCGCCCGTGAACGACCTCGGTCCTGGCATCCAGGCCACGAGCGCCTCGTCCCCCGCGCCTTCGCCGTCACGCAGGAGGCGGCGGGCGAGCGTGCGTGGGGACGGGAGGGTCTCGACGAGTGGTTCGACGAGCGCACGCGCTTCCGGCCCGCTGACGCGAACGATCGCCACGCCGCCGTCGGGGGTTCCGGTGGCGACGCCGACGATCGTCGAATCGGGGCTCTGCGAGGCGCGCGGCCGGGTCAAGCGCGGGCGTCGTCGAAGTCGTTGCCGCCGCGGCGCGGCGGGTCGCCGTCGCGAGCGGGGAACACGACCACGTGGCGGAAGCGGCCTTCGCCTTCGGACTCGGTGCGGAGGCCGTTGACGTCGACGAGGGCGAGGTGGACGACACGGCGTTCCATCGCGCTCATCGGGTCGAAGTGGTACGGCTTGCCGGTGCTGAGGACCTTCTGGCCGATGCCCTGAGCGAGCTCGCGGAGGCTCTTCTCGCGGCGCATGCGGTAGCCGCCGACGTCGAGGGTGATCCGCATGCGCTCGAAGCCTTCGGCTTGGAGGACGCGGAGGGTCAGGTACTGCAGCGCGTCGAGGGTTGCGCCGTGGCGGCCGATGAGCAGGCCGCCGTCCTCTTCCGACGTGTTGAGGTCGCAGTGGAGACCGTCTTCTTCGACATCGATGTCGACCTCGACTTCGACGCCGAGCAGGCCGAGCACCGACTCGAGGAAGGAGCGGACGACGGGGACCGCTTTGGCGTAGCGTTCATCGGCGCTGAGCTGCGCGTCGTTAACGTTGGCTTCGGGCATGCTGGGGATCGCCTCCTAGGACTTCTTCACGGCCACGGTCTTGTTCGATCCGACCTGGATGAGGGTCTGGATGAGCGACAGCAACACGTTGGCGAAGATATAAACCCCGAGGCCGGACGGGAGGAAGAGCATCATCACGGTGAAGATGACGGGCATCATCCACGCCATCATCCGCGCCTGCTCGTTGTCCACGCCCGACGGGGTGGCCTTCATCTGGATGTACATGAGGGCGCCCATCGCCAGCGGCAGGATGTAGTACGGGTCCTGCTGGGTCAGGTCGGGCAGCCACAGGAACGGCACGCGGTAGAGCTCGACGGCCGTGTTGAGGGTCGCGTAGAGCGCGATCCAGACTGGCAGCTGGATGAGCATCGGCAGGCAGCCGGCCAGCGGGTTGACGCCGGCGCGCTGGAACAGCGCCTGCATCTCTTGCGCCTGGCGGACGCGGTCCTCGCCGTACTTCTTCTTGAGCTCCTCCAGCTCCGGCTGGATCTCGCGCATCTTCTTCATCGAGCGCATCTGCTTGAACGTCAGCGGCAAGGTCAGAACCTTGACCACGATCGTCAGCAGGATGATCGCCACGCCCCACACGCCGGTGAGGTTGTAGAAGGCGCGAAGCAGCCAGATCATCCACTCGCCGAGGAGGCGATTGAGGCCGCCGAACCAGCCCCAGTCGATGAGGTCCTCGAGGTGGACGCCCGGGACGGCCTGGAATTTCTCGAGCCGCTCGAGCTCCTTCGTCCCGAAGTAGACGCCGAACACGTACTGATGCGACTCACCGGCCGCGAGCGTCACCGGCTCGACCGCCAGGGTGGTCGTCAGCGCCTTGCCGTCGGTGGTCGTGCCGACGCGGCAGGCCTGGACCGCGACCTCGGGGGTCGGCACCACGGCGGACGCGAAGTACTTGCTGTCGAGCGCCGCCCAGCGGATGCGGCCGCGGACCTCGCCGGAGCTGTCCTTCACGTCGCTGGGCGTGTAGGCCTCCCAGTCGTCGGCGGTGGCGCACACGCCACGATGGACGTCGTAGCTGTTCTCGGCGCCGATGCCGAACGCGCTGAGCAGCGTCAGGCGGTGCTGCTGCGTCTCCGTCGAGCGGTTGGCGACGTCGATCGTCAGCGTACCTTCGTAGCCGGTCGTCAGGTCGAGCGTGCCCTTGACCTCGACGTCGCCGTTCTTGAACGCGACGGCCCACTGCGTGTCGCTCTTGCCGGTCGGCTCCCACGCCGGGTCGCGCGGGAACTTGAAGTCGGTCTCCGACCCGTCGAAGCCGATCACCAGGCTGCGGTTGCCGTCGAGCCTCAGGAAGTCTTCGCCGCGGCCGTCGGCGTTGATGAAGTGCTTGCTGAGCAGCTCCGTCCCGCTGACGAGGCCGCGGTGGTTGGTCACGTCGAGCGCCAGCAGCTCGGTCTTGAGGCGGTGCTCGGCGACGGGGACCTTGGGCGCCGCGGCCGCGGCCTTGCGCTCCTCAGCCCGCTCTTCCGCGGCCTTGACGTCGGCTTCCTTCTTCGTGGCCTCGACTTGTTGCTGCGCCTGGGGTTCGGGCAGCGGCGGCGCGAAGAAGCGCTCGTAGACCAGCCAGATCAGGACGCACGAGACGATCGCCAACAGGGTACGACGCTGTAAATCCACGGCTCAGCAGCTTTCGGGTGGTAAAGCCGGCGGCGGCAGGTCGACGCCCCCGGGGTGCCACGGGTGACAGCGGAGCAGCCGCCGGGCGGTCAACCAACCGCCGCGTAGCACTCCGTGGTCGGCGATGCACGCGCAGGCGTAGCGCGAACAGCTCGGCGTGAATCGACAGCACGGCCCGAGGAGCGGCGAGATCGCCACCTGGTAGCCGCGAATCAACGCGATGATGATGCGCCCTAGCACGCAGACGACCCTGGCAGAGGTCCAGGCCCGGTGGGCCGTGGAGGAGTTCCAGGCCCGGTGGGCCGTGGAGAGATTCGTCGAGACATGGCGTCCATCGCCGCCACGACTTCAGCATAGCGCACGGTCGACGCGCTCTGTTTGGCGACCCAGACCATATCGCACGCCAATGCGAACTGGCTGCGTTTGCGCCGGAAAGCCTCGCGTACGAGGCGCTTTATGCGATTTCGCACGACGGCCGAGCCGACCTTTCGCGTCACCGTGATGCCGAGGCGAACCATCGCAGCGAGCTCTTCGGCACCATTCTGACGCTCGCTCGCCGGCGTCTGACCGGCCGGCGCCACGAACACGAGGAAGTGCCGCGTGTGGTGCTTCTGTCCGCCGTTCTGGACCCGCAAGAAGTCCCTGCGCTTCCGCAACCGGAAGATCGCAGGGAACCCTTCTGGCTTCATCCCGACAGTCCGGAGCCGCCGCGACTCACTTGCCGCTGAGCTGGACCGCGAGGCGCTTGCGGCCGCGACGGCGACGAGCCGCGATGACCTGGCGACCGCCGCGGGTGGACATACGGGCGCGGAAGCCGTGCGTGCGGGCGCGGCTGACGTTGTGGGGCTGGTAGGTGCGCTTCATCGGGACGTTCCCTGGGTGACTCGGCGGCTGCGTCGTCGCGGAAGCGGGAATTGCCCCGGACGAGCGCCTGTGAACAAGGGGACGGATCGATACCAGCGGACCTCCCTCCTGTCAAACGCCAGGCCGCGCGGCGGCCCGTCCGCGGTCCTGCGATCCCTCTCATGTTCCTCTCAATGTCGTCATCACCATCGTGGCTCCGCGCGAGCATTGCCTCCACAGTAGTTCACTTCACCAAAGTGGCGCGGAACAACGGCCCCCGCCTCATTTGTTCAGTCCCCAGCAGAGCTTGCGCCGGCTCCGCGACCGGGTCCGAGGGCGAGACCCGACTTTCAGTGCGGCCCTCTGGTCGGCTCCACAAGCCAACTTCCGCGCTCCGACCCACGCAAAGTCGCTTGCCTGGAGAGCCGCTTTACCACCCTCCCCCACAGCACGGGATTACGCTCGGCCCAGGGTAGGTGCCAGGCTCGACCTGGCTCCCGCGGCAGATCGATACCGCGCAGATCCCGCGCGCCCCGCGCCCTCATTCCCGAACAATCCTGGCCACTTACACTTTCCGGCCCTTCCTCCCTTGCCCCCTCTCCCACCGCCCGAGTAAAAGAGCCCTCCCGCGTCGCCGCCCCCTCCCAGGGCGCGGCGCGGCTGGAAACCTCAGCGACCGGAGCGACTGGACAGCAAGACCGGACAGTTGCTCCACGGTCACCCCCCAGACCGGACAGTTAGCCCTAGTTGTCTCCGGCCCGGCAGGCCGAAATTCACCACGGCCTTCCCGGGCCCTGAATTTTCTCCCCGGCCCGCACGGCCCTGAATTCACAGATGTGGAGAGTCGCCGAACCGATTCGGCGATCTATCCGAGACTATTGGGCAATTCACGCAATCCACAGGCCTTCGGAACCTGTGGACGGAGGCTTCATGACCAATATCTGGAGCGAGGCGATTCAAGGACTGCAGCCGAGGCTCGGCGCACAGACCTACGACCTCTGGATCCGGCCGCTCGAATTGCGCCAGGTTCAAGGCCAGCGCCTTCTACTCACGGCTCCCAACAGGTTCATGAAGGAGTGGTTCGAGAACCACTACCGAGATGTCGTCCTGGACGAGCTCCGCGCGCGTACAGCGCAGGATTACCACATCGAGATCGACATTTCCGCCGCCGCCGAGGCCTCTCCGAACGCCGCGGCCTCCGCCGCCGAGCAGGAAGTCGCCGAGCCGCCTCCGCCGCTGCCCCCGTTACCGGCGCTGCCGCCGATCGGCCTGTCGAGCCGCTACCGGTTCTCGAACTTCATCAAGGGCAGCTCCAACGAGCTCGCCGCCTCGGCCGCCTGGTCGGTCGCACAGGACCCGGGCGCCCGCTTCAACCCCTTCTTCATCTACGGCGGCGTCGGCCTCGGCAAGACCCACCTGCTGCACGCGATCGGCCACCACATCCACGTCCACCGGCCGCACCTGCGCATCGTCTACCAGAGCGCCGAGCGGTTCATGAACGAGTTCATCTCGGCCGTCCGCTTCAACCAGTTCGACCAGTTCCGGGCCCGCTACCGCGAGCAGTGCGACGTCCTGCTCATCGACGACATCCAATTCATCGCCGGCCGCGACCGCACGATGGACGAGTTCTTCCACGTCTTCAACGCCCTCTACGAGGCCGAGAAGCAGATCGTCGTCACCGCCGACCGCATGCCCGGCGAGATGCAGGGCATGGAAGACCGCCTGATCTCCCGCCTCAACTGGGGCCTCGTCGCCGACGTCAAGGCCCCCGACCTCGAGACCCGCGTCGCCATCCTCAAGCAGAAGGCTGACGTCGATCGCATCGACCTCTCCGACGACGTCGCCCTCCACCTCGCCACCCACGTCCGCAGCAACGTGCGCGAGCTCGAGGGCTCGCTCGTCCGCGTCTCCACCTTCGCCGCCCTCAAGAACCAGCCCCTGAGCCGCGAGTTCGTCAGCGAGGCCCTCGGCGTCTCGAGCGCCCCTGCGCAGCCGGCGCCCATCAGCATCGAGAGCGTCCAGAAGGTCGTCGCCAGCCACTTCTCCGTCCGGATCGCCGACCTCAAGGGCCCGCGCCGGCACCAGGGCATCTCGCGCCCGCGGATGATCGCCATGTACCTCAGCCGTCAGCTCACCGGCGCCAGCTTCCCCGAGATCGGGCTGCGCTTCGGCGGCAAGGACCACTCGACCGTCATCAACGCCTGCAAGCGCATCGAGAGCATCCAGAGCGAGGACAGCGAGCTCCGCGAGACCGTCGCCGCGCTGCGGCAGCTCCTCGCCCACGAGCCTGCCCACGCCGCCCAGCTGCCGTCCTGATCGGCGGCGCCGTCGCTCCCAGCTCGTCGGCCTCCCCGTCGCGTCGACGCCATCGCCCGCCC
Source organism: Nannocystis punicea (assembly GCF_026965555.1). Lineage (GTDB taxonomy): Bacteria > Myxococcota_A > Polyangia > Nannocystales > Nannocystaceae > Nannocystis > Nannocystis punicea. The sequence continues at coordinate 12,492,305 of NZ_CP114040.1, forward strand.
GCGAGGCGTCGGCGCCGATTTGGCGTGGGATACGTCCCGCTCGCCAGCCAGCACCAACCTCTCCGCTCGAGGTGGCGGCCATCCGCCTCGACCTCGATCCGCGATGCCTCGGCACGGGTCACCAAGTCTTTCGACCGCCGGCCCCGCCGCCCCCGACTTCAGTCTCACCCTCAGCCGAGCCGCCCCGAGCGGCCCGGCTTTTTGTGCTTTCTCGGCCGCGGGCAGGCTGTCCACAGCGATCTGTGGAACAGCCTGCGAACAACCTGGGGACCCTTGCCCCGCCGCTCCGCCGGGGGTAACTCTGGCTTCTCTCCCCGATCTTTCACCCCCCACCGATCCGCCGATCCACCAATCATCTCGGATCGATCGCCGCCTCTTCCCCCGACTCACAGCGACGATCACGAGGACGAGCTTTAAAAATTTCCCTTAAACCCTTAATAAATCTCCCGCACACATCCTCCCGAGGCCTCGATGGAATTCGAGATCGATCAAGCCAGGTTCCTCTCCGCTCTCGCGCTCGCGCAGACCGTCGCCGACAAGCGCAGCAACAACATGCCGATCTTGGCGAACGTCCTGCTGCGCACCACCAAGGACAACCGCCTCGTCTGCAGCGCGACCGACATGATGATCTCGATCACCGAGACCATCCCCGTCGAGGTGAAGACCCCGGGAGCGCTCACCCTCGGCGTCCGCTCGCTCCACAACGTCGTGCGCACCCTGCCGAGCAAGCCGATCCGGGTGAAGTCGGCCGAGAACCACTGGGCCGAGCTGTCGGTCGCGCGCAGCTCCTTCAAGCTCATGGGGCAGGTCCACACCGACTTCCCCGAGCTGCCCGACACCAAGGGCCAGAAGTTCATCACCATCCCCGGCCACGCCTTCTCGGACCTGATCCAGCGGACCCAGTTCAGCGTCTCGACCGACGAGGCGCGGGTCAACCTCAACGGCGTCCTGTTCGAGTGCGACGGCGCGACCGGCACCATGGTGTCGACCGACGGCCACCGCCTCACCAAGTACAGCCTGCCGCTCGTCGGCCCCAAGCTCGAGCGCGGCATCATCATCCCGCGCAAGGGCATGCTGGAGATCAAGCGCGTGCTCGACCGTGTCCAGGGCGAGGTCGGTCTCGCCGTCGACGGCCAGCACATCTTCGTCCAGGCCGCCGAGCTCACCCTCTCGGTCAAGCTCAACAACGTCGTCTTCCCGCCCTACGAGAAGGTCATCCCCGGCGACCACAAGCGGCGCGTCACCGCGGCCCGCGACGAGCTCGTCGACGCCCTCAAGCGCGCCGAGGTCATGGCGCCCGAGAAGACCGCCACCGTGCGCGTCCAGCTCGACAAGGGCACCCTCCACCTCACCGCCGACAACCCCGACCTCGGCGTCGCCCACCAGGAGCTCGAGATCGACTTCGAGGGCGAGCCGCTGGTCGCCGGCTTCAACGCCCGCTACCTGATCGAGGTCCTCGAGGCCATCGACGCCAAGCAGGTCTGGCTCGACTTCCAGGGCGAGCTCGACCCCTGCGTCGTCCGGCCGGTCGACGACGTCGACCTCCTGGGCGTCGTCATGCCCATGCGGATCTGACCTTCGGGTCAGGTCTCTCTCGGTACCCGCGCGTGCTGCTGCGACACCTCAGTCTCCGCGAGTTCCGCAACTTCGCCGCCGGCGACCTCGACTTCGGCGAGCGCTTCACGGTCTTGCACGGCCCCAACGGCGTCGGCAAGACCAACATCCTCGAGGCGCTCTACCTCGTCGCCACCCTGCGCTCGTTCCGTTCCGCCGACCTCGGCCCGCTCGTGCGTCACGGCGCCGACGAGGCGCGGGTCGAGGTCAGCGGCCACGACCGCCAGCTCGGGCTCGGCACCAAGCTCGCCGTTCACCTCACGCGCACCGCTCGACAGACCCGCCGCCTCGCCATCGCCGACGGCAAGACCGTCCGCTCCGGGCCCGACTTCTACGGCCGGCTGCGCGCCATTCTCTTCACGCCCGAGGACCTCGGCGTCCTGCGCGGTTCACCGACCGGTCGGCGCCAGTTCCTCGATCGAGCGCTGTTCGCGCGCGATCGCGCGCACATCGCCGACATCGCCGACTACGACAAGCTCCTGCGCTCCCGGAACCGCGTCCTCCGCGGCGAGGACGCCGGCATCGCGCGCGGCCAGCAGGACAGCCTCCTCGACGCCTACGACGCCGGCCTGGCGGCAGCGGGCGCCCGGATCTGGACCCGCCGCGAGCGGCTCCTCGCCGACCTGCGGGGCGCCTTTGCCGAGGCCTTCGCCCAGATTCACGGCCGGCACCTCGGCGTCACCCTCGGGTACGTCAGCAAGCTCGCCGGTGAGCCCGGGGCCGAAACTGCCGATCCGCAGGCTCGCCTCGCTGACGCCTTGCGCGGCGCGCGGCGGCACGACCTCGTGCGCGGCACCACCACCGTCGGTCCGCACCGCGACGACTTCGACGTGCGGCTCGACGGCCAGGACGCGGGCGCATTCGCCTCGCAGGGTCAAGCGCGCGCGCTCATCCTCGCCTTCAAGATCGCCGAGCTGCAGGACGCCCGGGCCCGGGCCGGTGAAGCCCCGGTGCTGTTGCTCGACGACGTCTCGAGCGAACTCGACCCACAGCGCTCTGCGCAGCTGTTCGAGGCCCTTTTGCGCGAGGCTGGCCAGTGTGTCCTCACGACCACCGCCCCGCACTTCATCGGCCTGCCGGCGGGCGGCGATTGCCGCTACATCGAAGTCGACAAGGGTCACATCAAACTCGGCGGCGACAGCGGCCCGTAACCGGCCTAAAACCCGGAAAAACGCCCGTTTGGGCGTGGCACGCGCGACCTTCGGGTGGTAGGATCCGGACGCTGTTTTCAGCCGCAGGGCCGTCGCCCGCGCCCTGGGAATTCCCATGTCAGAAGTCGACAAGACGCAAGCTCCCGCCGACGATTACAACGCCGACTCGATCTCCGTGCTCGAGGGTCTGGAGGCCGTGCGCAAGCGGCCCGGCATGTACATCGGCGACACCAGCGACGGCTCCGGCCTCCACAAGATGGTCTTCGAGGTCGTCGACAACTCGATCGACGAGGCCCTCGCCGGTTGGTGCCGCAACATCGAGGTCACGATCCACCCCGACAACTCCGTCTCGGTCGACGACGACGGCCGCGGGATCCCCGTCGGCGCGATGGAGGTCGGCGGCAAGGTGATGGACGCCGCGATCGTCATCCTCACGGTCCTGCACGCCGGCGGCAAGTTCAACAACAACAACTACAAGGTCTCGGGCGGCCTCCACGGCGTCGGCGTCTCGGTCGTCAACGCCCTGTCCGACTGGCTGAAGCTCGAGATCTGGCGCGACAACAAGGTCCACAACGTCCGCTTCGAGCGCGGCGACGCGGTCACGCCGGTCGAGGCGGGGGGCCGCACCGAGCGTCGCGGCACGCGGGTTCACTTCCACCCTGACCCGTTGATCTTCAGCACCACGGAGATCGACTTCGAGGTCCTCGCCAACCGCTTCCGCGAGCTCAGCTTCCTCAACCAGGGCGTGCGGATGCACCTGCGCGACCTCCGGAGCGGCCGCGAGAAGGTGTTCGACGGCGAGGGCGGGATCCCGAGCTTCGTCAAGCTGCTCGCGCAGCACAAGGAAGTCGTCGGCGACCTCATCGCCTTCAGCCGCGACATCGAGTTCGAGTACGAGGGCGAGCAGAAGACGCTCGGCGTCCAGGTCGCCATGCAGTGGACCGACGCCTACCAGGAGACGATCCTCTGCTTCACCAACAACATCGCCAACCGCGACGGCGGCACCCACCTCACCGGCTTCCGCACCGCGCTGACGAAGGTCGTCAACAGCTACGCCGACAGCACCGGCCAGCTGAAGGCCCACAAGACCAACCTCGCCGGCGAAGAGGTGCGCGAGGGCCTCGTCGCCATCGTCTCGATCCGCCACCCTGACCCGAAGTTCAGCTCGCAGATCAAGGACAAGCTGGTCTCCGGCGAGGTCACCAGCCTGGTGTCCACCGTCGTCAACGAGGAGCTCGGCAAGTACCTCGAGGAGAACCCGCGCTCGGCCAAGCTCGTGGTGGAGCGGGCGATCCTCGCCGCCCGCGCGCGCGCGGCCGCCCGCAAGGCCCGTGAGACCATCACCCGCAAGGGCATCCTCGACGGCCTGTCACTGCCGGGCAAGCTCGCCGACTGCCAGGAGAAGGCGCCCGAACACGCCGAAATCTTCATCGTCGAGGGTGACAGCGCCGGTGGCTCCGCCAAGCAGGGCCGCGATCGCCGGACGCAGGCGATCCTCCCGCTGCGCGGCAAGATCCTCAACGTCGAGAAGGCGCGCGTCGACAAGATGCTCTCCAGCCAGGAGATCATCACCCTCATCACCGCGCTCGGCACCGGCATCGGCCCCGACAGCTACGACATCAACAAGCTGCGGTACCACACCATCGTCATCATGACGGACGCCGACGTCGACGGCTCGCACATCCGCACGCTGCTGCTGACGTTCTTCTACCGCCACTTCCCCGAGATCATCGAGCGCGAGCACCTCTACATCGCCCAGCCGCCGCTCTACAAGGTCAAGGCCGGCAAGGTCGAGACCTACCTGAAGAACGAGGCCGCGCTCGACGAGTTCATCATCAATAACGCCGTCGGCGACCTCGAGCTCGTCATCGGCAGCCACGCCGTCTCGGGCGAGGTGTTCGCCGCGATCGCCCGCCAGGGCGCGCGCTACAAGCAGCTGGTCGAGTCGCTCGCGCGCGAGCACCGGTCGCAGGTCGTCGAGTTCCTGGTCGACAAGCTCGAGGCCGACGCCAACCTGGCCGTCAGCTTCACCGACGAGGCGGCGGTGGCCGCCCTCGGCGCCGCGCTCAAGGCCGAGGTCACCCCGCGCATCGAGAACAACCCGACCATCGAGGTCTCCGTCGAGGCCGACCCGACCGACCCCGCACGCAAGCAGCTGCGCGTGCAGATCCTGGTCGACGGAGTGCGCCACGACGAGCTCGTCAACGTCGAGCTGCTCGGCGGCTACCAGCTCACCGAGCTGCTCAAGATCCGCCGTCAGCTGGTCGACTACGGCACCGGCGATCTGGCCCTGCGGCGCAAGGGCGAGGTGGTCGCCAGCCCCAAGCGCCTGCTCGACGTCGTCCACCACATCGGCGAGCTCGGCCGCAGCGGCCTGCAGATCCAGCGCTACAAGGGCCTCGGCGAGATGAACCCCGAGCAGCTGTGGGAGACGACGATGGACAAGAGCCGTCGCGCCCTCCTCAAGGTCAGCGTCGGCAACAACCTCGAGGCCGACAACGTGTTCGCCGTGCTCATGGGCGACAACGTCGAACCCCGCCGCGAGTTTATTACGCAGAACGCCCTCAACGCGCGCAACCTCGACATCTGAGGTCTTTTGAAAAGGGGAGTGTCCTTCGGGACATGTCCTTCGGCGCCGGGTTCAGTCAGAGATGAACGAAGGGACATGCCCGAGAGGGCATGTCCTTTCGTTTTCTGGCGCCTCGAAACGCGCCGGCGTCGCGCGAGCATCGGCAGGCTTACTCGCGCTGCGCCGCAGCAGGCACTTCACTCGACCGCGATGTCAGCATCGACGTGACGCCGCGAGCTCTCGCAGCCGGCCAGCCCGACGCGCCGCTCAGGACCGACTTTTCACGTCGGCACCGGCATGTCTGAAGGGACAGGCGGCTCAGCCCGGCGCCTTGTCCCACGCGACCTTGTCGCCGCAGTGGAGCATCATCATCCCGTGGTACGGGTTGACGATTTCGCCCGTCTTCTGCACCCAGTAGGCGCCCTTATTATTAAAGGCCATCGGGCAGAAGACCACCTCGTAGCCGGCGCGCTGGTCGCTGTGGCTCTTGAGATACGAGATGAGGCCCATGCTCATCTTCTCGAAGCCCGCGCGGGCGGTGTCGATGTCCTGGGCTGCGACGCGGCCCGCGCCGGCCACGACCTCGGCGACGCCCGCTTCTTTTTGCAGCGGCTCGGCCGCTACCACTACCTGGGCCGAGAGCTCGGACAGCTTGTCGAGGCGGTCGGCCGCCAGCGTCTCCTGGATCGTCACGTACGGCTGCACGATCGAGCCGGGCGTCGGCGGTGCGGACTTGCCGGCCTCGCTGCTGCAGGCCACGGCGACGAGGGACAGGAGCAGGATGAGCCTCGGCACGTTACCGACGTACCACATGCGTGGACCTTGCGGTAGAGTCCGGCCGGCTCATGCTCGCGCCCGTCCTCGCTCTCTGGCTCGCGCCGGCGCCTCCGGAGACGGCTTCCAGCGCCCGCTTGCCGGACGATGTCCCGCTCGCCAGCGAACCGTCCGGCGCTGGCTCCGCGACAGCTGCCGAGCAGCCGCCCACGAGCGGCGGCGACGTAGTCCCCGCCGAACCTGCGAAGCCCGCGACCTCCGGCGGCGGTAGTTTCTTCGGCGGCGACGTCGTTCCTGCCGCGCCTGCACCCCCCGCCACCGAGGGTCCGAGCAAGGCCCCGCCGATGCCGGAGATCGAGGACCTCCCGTCGCGCTCGCCCGCGCCTGCCAAGAAACCTGGTCTTTCGGCCCTGTTCGGTCCCAAGGATCGCAAGCCGGTCAGCGGCGGCGGCGTCGGCTTCTTCGACCCCGGCAAGCTCGACGACACCGGCCCGGGCGGCAGCGGCGGCATCCAGGTCCGCGGCTACCTCGGCTTCAACTTCACCGTCGCCCAGCGCACCGACCTCAGCGCGCGCGACCCCGAGACCGGCACCTTCCCGCAGCTCAAGACCCTGCCGTACTTCGGCGGCGGCGCGGCCAACCTCTACGTCGGCGCCCCGATCTACAGCGACGTCGTCTACGCGCGGATCGCCTTCGAGTTCATTTCTATCCCGCGCGCCAGCCCCGTCGCGCCCGACGTCACTCCGAACTACACCCCGATCGTCCTCATGGAGGCCGCCGCGCTCGAGGTGAACCCGTTCGCGTGGGCCAAGAAGGGGCCGCGGTGGTTCGCCGAGGGTTTCAAAATTTCGGGCGGCGTCTTCATCGTCCCGTTCGGCCTCGAGGACGAGGAGCACGACGCGCCCGTGCGCTGGTGGGTCACGCGGCCGCTGGCGATGAGCATCGGTCGCGTCTATCCCGGCTCGTGGATCGACATGGGCGTCACCATCAAGTGGAAGCCGACCTTCGGCGGCGCCCGCCCGATCCGCCCGCTCGAGATCGACCTCGGCGTCATCAACGGCGACGCGTGCACGCAGACCCGCACGATGGACGCGCTGTACCGCTATCAACCGGTCGGCCAGGCGGTGCCGCCGTGCGAGCGGCAGCTCCGCGAGGTCGAGGTGCCGCGCGGCGACGGCTTCGTCCTCGGCATCACGCCCGACAACAACGGCAACAAGTCGCTGCTCGCTCGCTTGCAGATCCGTCCGGTGCCCGCGCTCAACATCGGTGGCTCGTACATCTGGGGCACGCACCCGCAGAGTCAGTTCCCGTCGCCGCAGTACATGGGCAAGGGCTACCCCGACACGGTGCAGGCCCCGACCTGGCGCGTCGGTGCTCACTTCGATCTCAACCTCGACGAGGTCGTCGCCAGCCGTTATCCCTTGCCGCACCTGCGCGCCGAGTTCGTCTACGGCGTCGACAGCGTCGGCAAGACGATGATGATGCTCGGCGACCAGGCGCTCGCCGATCGCCACATGCTCGGCGGTTACGCGCAGATCGCCCAGCCGCTGTGGCGGCGCAAGAAGACGAGGCTTCCCGGCCTCATCGTGCAATACCGCTTCGACTTCGCCGACCCCGACCGCGCCGTCCCCGGCCGCACCAAGAACGGCTACGTCCTGTCCGACTTCGCCGATCGCTATCTCTACGACGAGGCGTTGCAAGCGCACGTCGTGGGCCTGCGGTTCCCGGTGCTGCCGCGCTTCAACCTCAAGGGCGAATACATGTTCGTGCTCGAGGAGGGCGGGCGCAGCAACCGCGTGTTCAACGACGCCTTCAGCTTGCAAGCCGTGGCCGACTTCTAGCGCCCGGTGCGCCCGTGCGAGCGCGCACAGGGGCAGTGGCGCAGCGGTTCGGCTCGCTGAAGCTTCTTGGGTGCCTTGACGTCCCGGCCATCACGCGGGGATGCTTCACCCTGAAGGCCCGCAGGAAGCCCATGAACCGCCTGACCCGCTTCGCCGCCAAGGTTTGTCTGGGACTGCTCTTTTGCCTCGCGCTCGCGCCACAGCAGTCCGAGGCGCACCTGGCGAAGTGGGGTAGTTGGGAAATCACCCACCGGAACCTGATGAAGTTGTTTCCGGAAGCGGACCCCAACGGCTGGCGGATCAAGCGCTACCAGTACTCGGACAGCGAAGTGAAGCTGCTCGAGGCCGAGCTCGGCTTCGAGCTCTACCCCGAGGACAAGCTGCCCGAGTTCTTCATCGCCTCGGACGCGCAGGGCAACTTCCTCGGTGTCGCCATCTTCATCGACCCGCGGACCAAACCGAAGATCCTCGATGGCGGCATTTTGACTCTCGAAGTCGGGATCGGTGTCAACGCCGAGGGCAAGATCAACCGCATCAAGGTCTACGACTACCGCGGCAACGTCGCCCTCGCTCAGGACGCCTTCCTCAACCAGCTCCGCGGCCGCGAGCTCGACTCGAATTTCAAGATGGGAACCGGCGGCCTCGTCGCTGTCGCGGGCGAGCCGGAAGAGAGCCAGCTGGTCGGCAACGCCGCCCGCGAGGCGCTGCTCCTCATGAAGGTTGCGTTGGGGCGCCGCGACGGCTGAACCGCTGCGCTCGACTGTGCTAGCGTCTCGGGCGATGGCACCGTCCCGCGCGCTCCGTACCCGCAGCTTCGGCCTCGTGCTCTGCTCGACGAGCTCCGCGCTGACGTACGGCTGCCTCGAGGAGAACCCCATCCAGCCGACCGAGACGATGGGCACGGAGGACCCGACCGCCGGCACCAGCGACACCGGCGAGACCGCGGGTGAAGACGGCCTCTTGGCCTGCGCGAGCCCGCCCTGCACCGTCCTCGTCGTCAGCCAGACCCTCGACGACCGCATCGACGTCTACGACGTCACCGCCGCGCCGTTCCTGCGCGGGCGGATCGGGACCGACCTCAAGTTCGACGCCTCGGGCGAGCAGACCATGGGCAACCTGCTCGACGAGCCCTACGGTCTCCTGCTCGACGACAACTTCCTGTGGGCGGCGATCGGTCACTACCCCGACACCGCTCGCGGCTCGCTGCTCGCCTTCCCGCACGCCTCCTTCGCCGACGTTGTCCAGGGCGAGGTGTTCGCCGAGGACAAGTACTTCGCCGCAAATGCGTTCTCCGCCGGCGTGCTCGACCTGCCCTTCGGACGCCAGGAGGCCATCTTCCTGCTGCGGCACCCGAGCGGGCGGATCCTCGTCGGCGTGTTCGCCAACGACCTGCGCGCCGCCAGCTGGCCCGAGCCGAGCGAGCTCCTCGTCGTCGACCCGAACGACTTCAGGCCCGAGGCCATCGGCGCCTTCAGCCTCGACCTCGACGGCACCCCGTGCAACGGCGGGTGGAAGATCGCCGCCCTCGATGACGACGTCTCGCGCGTCGCGGTCGCCTGCGACGGCAACGACGCGGTCGCAGTCGTCAGCTTGCCCGGCGACTTCGCCGACCTCGCGCCCGCCGACGCCGCCGCCGGCATGAGCGCCTGCAGCACGCCGCTGGCGAGCGGCACGATCAGCACCCAGTTCGTCGCGCCTGACGGCGCCGGCGGCCTGCTCGCGGTGCAGTCGCAGATCCTCGAGCCGCCCAAGCTGTGGAGCATCAACGGCAACTGTGGGATCGGCGGCGCGCCCGGTGACGAGCTCCCGCCCGAGCTCGAGGCCGTTCGCGTCGTCCGCGAGCCGGTGCTGCTGCGTCCGGCCGGCGGCGGGCAGCCGCCGATGTGGCTGCTCGCCAGCGAGACGCCGGAGCCGGGCGTGCTGATCGTGCGCGGCGGAGCGTCGCCGACGGTCTGCGGTCAGGTCACCGGCCTCGACGCCATCGACGGCGGCGAGAACGCCCCGTTCGCGCTCACGCTCGACGCCACGCGCACGCACCTGGCGATCGGCGCCGGCCCGGTCAGCAACCCGCCGTTCGCCGAGGGTCGCGGCCAGGTCTTGTGGGCCACGCTGGATCTCGCCGAGCTCGACAGTTGCGCGGTCGCGGCCACCGAGGTCGTCGACCTGACCGAAGGGACATTCGTGGCGACCGACCCGCGCACGTGGGTGCGAGCGCCCAACATGTTGCTCATCGCCGAGCTCGGAGGCTCGTGATGGTGCGCCGGCGTCTCCCGGTCTTGCAACCGCCGCGCGAGGGCGGGGACGAAGATCCGCTGGCGCTGCTCCGCGGCGGCCGCTTCGCCCGCTGGTTCGCCTCCTCGCTCGCGGTCGTCGGCCTGTTCTGGATCGTCAGCGATCGCGTCGAGGCCCGTGACACCGCCAACGCCGTGGTCCTCGTCCACACCGCCCTGCAGGCCCCGCCGCAGCCGCCGATCGAGGACATCACGCCGCCGCGACCGCCGGTGGAGGACATCACGCCCGCGCGCACGCCCCCGCCTCCGCCGGTGGAGGACATCACGCCCGCGCGCACGCCCCCGCCTCCGCCGGTGGAGGACATCACGCCCGCGCGCAAGTCTGGCGAGACCACCGACGAGTTCGGGCGCAAGCGCACCGGTACGGGCGCTCTGGTGCTCGAAGAGGGCGAGCCCGACGAATCACTCGGCTTGCCCTCGCAGCAGCGGAAGGAGATCGCCAGCGGCGGCTTCTTCGACCCGACGGCCTTCGACGACGTCAAGACCGTCAAGAAGAAGGCCTACGTGCACCTGATGCCGGGGATCCCCAACGAGGCGTTCTTCGCCGGCGTCGTCCTCATCTTGCTGCTGTCGTTCAGCCTGTTCGAGCGCCACGGCAGCCGCGACAAGCGGGCGCGCAGCTACTGGCACCTCGAGCTCACCAAATTCTCGTGGCTGAAGCGCGCGATCAAGAGCCGGTGGTTTCAGCCGGCCGTGCAGCTCCCGGTCGTCCTCGCGTTCCTCGGCGTGATCGTCGTCGGTCTCATCGGCTCGCAGGAGCCGGGCCGCAACCTCGCGCCGGTGCTCACGTGGAACATCTGGTGGATCGGCCTCATCTTCATGGTGCTGCTGTTCGGCAACCTGTGGTGCTTCATGTGCCCGTGGACGGCGATCCCCGACTGGATCATGCGCCGCAGCTTCACCAAGGTGCGCCCGATCGCCTCGCTGGCGAGGAAGTACCCGCGGTTCAAGCTGTGGATGTGGCCGGCGATCGTGCTGTTCGGCTTCATCACCTGGCTCGAGATCGTGTTCGACGCGGCCAACCGACCGTGGCTGACGTCGGTGCTGGGGATCTTCATGATCCTGCTGAGCTGGGTGCTGCTGGTGGTGTACGAGCGCAAGGCGATGTGCCGCTACGTCTGCTACGTCGGCCGCGTCTCGGGCCAGTACGCGATGATGGGGATGATCGAGCTGCGCCGGCGCGACAACGACGTCTGCCGCCACTGCGCCACCAAGGACTGCTACCGCGGCAGCCCGCGCGGTTACCCCTGCCCCACGCACGAGTTCATGGGGGCGATGAACGAGAATCAGTACTGCACTCTGTGCACGGAGTGCGTGAAGAGCTGCCCGCACGACAACATCGCCCTGAACCTGCGGCCGAGCGGCGAGGACGTGCTGCACGCCCACCGCTCGCGCTCGGACGAGGCCTACATGGCGCTGCTGATCTTCATCGTCAGCGCCTTCCACGGCGCGGCCATGATCCCGCTGTGGATGGAGTGGGAGAACGCGCTGCGGACCGCGATCATCGACGGCCAGACGGCCGTGTTCGGCGCCGACGTGCTCGGCTTCGCCGGCAGCCACGGCGGCACGATGACGTTCACGGTGATGATGCTCGCCTGCATCGTCGGCCCCGCGATCATCTACGCCGCGCTGTGCTGGCTGATGCGGCTCGCCAGCGGCCGGCGCGACATCACCACGCGCAAGCTGTTCGTCAAGTTCAGCTACACGCTGCTGCCGATCGCGCTCTTCTATCACCTCGCGCACAACGCCGTGCACGTGTTCTGGGAGTGGTCGAAGGTCCGGCGCCTGATCAGCGACCCGCTCGGCTGGGGTCACGACTACTTCGGCACCGCCCGCGCGCCGCTGACCGCGTTGTGGTCGCCGGAGACGATCTGGTACGTCCAGGTCGCGCTCATCGTCATCGGCCACATCTACGGCATCTACGTCGCCCAGCGCGAGTCGAACCGCCTCTACGCCGACGACCGCAAGGCCGCGCTGCGCGTCCACCTGGTGATGATGGTCGGCATGATCCTCATGAGTCTGCTCAGCCTGTGGCTGCTGGCCCAGCCGATGTTCATGCGCACGGCCGACCTCTGAGGCCGCGGCCGGCCTCGGCGAACCGAGCATGAGCTTGCTCGCAGCGCCGGCCGAGCTCGGTGGCCGGGCCATGTCCTTCGAGGCAGCTCGACCGGCGAGCGCCTGCTTCTTCGATCCGCGAGCTCCCCAGCTCAGGCGTGAGCGGGGAACATCTCGTCGAGCTCGCGGACCACGTCGGCGCCCTGGACGCCCTTGGCGAGCGCGAGCTCTTGTACGAGCAACGTCCGGGCCGTATCGAGCATCTTCTTCTCGCCGAACGACAGGTCCTTGTCGCCGCGGAGGATGCAGAGGTCGCGCAGGACGCTGGCGATCTCGAGGAGCGACCCGGTCTTGATCTTCTCCATGTATTCGCGATAGCGGCGGTTCCAGGTCGCGGTCGAGATCTTCTCGCCGCGGCGGGTCAGGACCTCGTAGACCTCCTGGACCTGCACGTCGTCGACGATGGGCCGAAGGCCGACCGAGCCGGCGTTCTTCTTCGGGACCATGACCTTCATGTCGTTCTCCAGCACCCGGAGGACGTAGAATTCCATGACGGAGCCGGCGATTTCTCGCCGATCGACGCCAGTGACCTCCGCGACGCCGTGGGCGGGGTAGACGACCTTGTCACCGATGTTGAACTCGCTCATGGAGCGCCTTCAAAGACGGCCCTTCCCAGCCCAAAAGACGCGAAACGATGGCAAAAAAGCGCAGTTTTGTCAACCTTCGAGTGGGTCCACGAACCCGAGGACGCATGTGGCGGGGTCATCGCCGTCCTCGGCGAGGGTCTCTGCCGGATGACCTCGCTGGACGCGTGAGGAAATCCACAGGCCTGGACTTCTTGTCCCATCCATCGCTGCATTCTTGAACTCGAACGCCGCTCTCCTATGATGCGCCCCATGTCGCCGCGCACCTCCTCGCGCCGCTCTCTGCGCCCGCGCTTTCAGCGGGCCGTGGCCCGGCTCCTCCTCGGCCTCGCGTTCCTCGGCCCGCTGGCGTGCGCGATGACCCCCGATCGATTGCCCCCGCCAGACCGCCAATTTTATCACACGCTGCCCTCCGCCGAGGACAAGGCCAAGTTCCTCAAGCTCAAGGAGACTGAGCGCCAGCCGTTCCTCGAGCAGAAGGGCCTGTGGGCCAAGTGGATGGAGCTGCCGCCCGAGGAGCGCGAGGCGGCCAAGCGCGGCGAGGTCAAGGCCGGCTACAAGGAGTTCACCGCGCTGATGGCCTGGGGCGCCCCGGCCGACACGCAGGAGAGCAAGACGCCCGAGCGCAGCGTCCGCTTCCACACCTTCATCCGCTGCACCAGCGGCCCGCGCGTCGGTCGCTGGGTCGCCAGCAACCTCGCCTGCGACGGCACCTCCAGCGAGGTCGAGGTCGCCGTCGAGAACGGCCTCATCACCGAGGTCAAGTACCTCAACTGAGCGCATGGCCTTCGGAGCAGCCGCGGCTGTCCCGAAGGCCATGTCGTTCGCGCTGCTGTCCCGGAGGACAGCCGGCTCACGCGCGCGCGAGGAACTCGAGGATCGTCGCCACCGGGAAGCCGGAGCCGCCCTCGTCGCAGACGCCGAACGGCTTGCGGACCATCGCCGGGCCGGCGATGTCGACGTGGACCCACCGCTGGCCGGCGGTGAACTCCGACAGGAACAGGCCGGCAGTGATGGCGCCGCCGTAGCGGTCGCCCGTGTTGACCATGTCGGCGATCGAGCTCTTGAGCTGCTCCTTGAGCCCCTCGGGCAGCGGCAGCCGCCACATCTCCTCGCCCACGCGCTCGCTCGCGCCGGTCCACAGGCTCACCAGCTCGTCGTCGCGGGACATCACGCCGGCGCAGCGCGGCCCGAGGGCGACGATGCAGGCGCCGGTCAGCGTGGCGAAGTCGAAGGTGTAGGTCGGCTGCAGCTTGCCGGCGTAGACCAGCGCGTCGGCCAGAGTCAGCCGGCCCTCCGCGTCGGTGTTGTCGATCTCGACCGTCTTGCCGTTGCTGGCCGTGAGCACGTCGCCGAGGCGATAGGCGTCGCCGCCGATCATGTTCTCGGTCGCCGGCACGATCGCGTGGACCTCCCACGGCACGCCGAGCTTGGCCGCGCCCTCGAGCGCGCTGAGCACCGCCGCGGCGCCGCCCATGTCCATCTTCATCCCCATCATCGCGTCGCTCGGCTTGAGCGACAGGCCGCCCGAGTCGAAGGTGACGCCCTTGCCGACCAGGCACACGCGGCCCTTGGCGGTGCCCTTGGGCGTGTACTGCAGGTGGATGAACTTGGGCCGCTGGGCGCTGCCGCGGGCGACCGCGAGGTAGCAGCCCATGCCGAGCTTCTCGCAGTCCTCGCGCTCGAGCACGGTGATCCGCACGCCGCGATCGGCGAGGGTGTCGGCGATCTCGCGGGCCACGTCGGCGAGGTAGCTCGGGGTCACGAGGTTGGCTGGCCCATTGACCAGGTCACGCGCCCGCGCGACGCTGGCCGCCACGATCTGCCCGCGCGAGGTGCCCTCGCCGGCCGCGGCCTCGCCGAGCACGCGCACGCGCTTCACCGTCGAGGGCTTGCGCTTGGCCTCGCTGAGGTAGCGGTCGTAGCGATAGGCGCCGATCTGGAGGCCCTGCGCCACGAGCTCGCCGAAGTGCACCGGCTCGCGCGAGGTCCCGAGGGCGCGCAGATCGAGGACGACCTCGGCGACGCCGGCGGCCGAGCCCGCGCGCACGGCGTCGAAGGCGAGCGTGCGCAACGCCCCGGCCGCGGGCGCGCTCGCGCCGGTCCCGAGCAGCAGCACCTGCTGTGGTTCGCCCTGGTGCTCGCGCAGGAACGAGAACTTCTCCCCCGGTTCACCGCGGAACCGCGCCGCCTGGGCCGCCCGCGCCAGCGGAGCGCCGAAACGGCGTTCGATTGCCGGACCCGTGTCGCTGCTGGCGACAGCCACCGCGAGCAGGTGATGGCCCGCGCCCACCGCCTCCTGAGAAGTCCACTCGATGCTGAGCATGTCGGCTGTTGTCCCCCACCGCCGCGCCCGCCGCAAGCCGATCGGGGGCGCGGAGGGAAACGGAGGGGACTCACGGAGCAAGTCGCAAAAACCACGCCACACGCGCGAATGCACACAAAATTTCTAGCGAAACAAACACCTGGACCCCTAAGGTGTTACAAAGATCGTTCACCTTCCTATAATTGAGTAAAAAAGATGTTAATTGGCGTTGACACTACATGCTCTTTATATGTAGCGTTTTGAGCACGTAGCCCCTGAAGGAGGGACCACACGATGCTCACCGACGATACCAACACGAACGCTGCGCCCGAGGAGGGCAAGAAGGCCTCGAAGCGCAAGACCGCCAAGAAGAAGGCGGGCAAGAAGGCCGCCAAGAAGGCGGGCGCGAAGAAGGCCGCCAAGGCCGGCGCCGCCAAGAAGACCGGCAAGAAGGCTGCCAAGAAGGCGGGCAAGAAGGCCGCCAAGAAGGCGGGCAAGAAGGCCGCCAAGAAGACCGGTGCGAAGAAGGCCGCCAAGAAGGCCGGTAAGAAGGCCGCCAAGGCCGGTGCGAAGAAGACCGCGAAGAAGGCGGGCAAGAAGGCCAGCAAGCGCGCTGCTGCTGCGTAAGCTGCTTCTCGGGGTTGACCGACCCCGATTCGCACGAAAATCGCCGCGAACCTGCCCAGGTCGCGGCGATTTTCATTGGTTCAGCGCCAATCGCAGCAAAACTTGCCGGTGCGCGCATCTCCGCGCCGCACTGCGCAGCAAACGCCGACGGCGGTCGATTTCGGGCGAGTGCGCGAGGCTAAAGCTCGGCGGCGTCCAGCGCGCGCGCGAAGGCACGCAGGTTGGCATGGGCGCGCGCCCCGCTGAAGAGGATGGTCGCGTCCTCGAGCGCGTCGGCGTTGGCCAGCGCGAACACCAGGCTCTCGGCGAGCGCGCCGCGCAGCCGCTCGGTCGCGCCCGCGGCGTCGACGCGCAGCCACCGGTGCTCGTAGGTCTGCGGGACCGGCCGGCCGGTGCCCTCGAAGGCGGGCACCAGAGTGTCGAGCGAGAGCTTGCGCGCCAGTGCGAGCGTCGTCGCCGGCTCCCACAGGCCGTCGAGCTCCCACACCACGTGCAGACCCTCGGCGGCGCGCGCCTCGGCGAACGCGGCCAGGCGCGCCTGATTCACCGTCCCGGGCGTGAAGCTCGGCGGCGTGCGCAGGATGACCGTATCCGAGCCCATCTCCTTCGCACAGCGCAGGCTCACGTCCCACGCGCTGTGGACCTCGGGCGTGTCCTGCAGGTGCCCGAACCGCCGCGCCTCGCCCGGTAGCGTGCGCGTGCCGGCCTCGCGCAGCCCGTCGCTCTCGCCGTGGCTGACGAGGTGCCACACGTACGGCACCAGCACGGCGTTCGGATGGACGCTGCGGACGTGGTCGGCGAGCGAGCGCGCAGCCGCGGCGCGCGGAGGGTTCAGCAGCGTCGAGCGCAGCGCGACGAGCTGGACCGGATCACCGGCCTCGTCGCCGGCCTCATCGGAGGGGTCGGGCCGGGCGGGACGCGCGGCGCGGAGAGCGTGCTCGTCCTGAAGGATCACACCGAGGCGGGGCATGGCGGCCGGAGGCTAGTGCGGACGCGGGGCATATACAAGCGCGGCCTGCTGTGTGCTATGGGGGCGCCCGTGAAGCTCTTCATCGATACGGCGGACGTGAAGGAGATCCGCGAGGCGGCGGCGATGGGCCTCCTCGACGGCGTGACCACCAACCCGTCCCTCGTGGCGGCGACTGGGCGCGACATGCGGTCGGTGTTGCAGGAGATCTGCAGCATCGTCGACGGCCCGGTCAGCGGCGAGGTGCTGGCGACGACGTACAAGGAGATCCTCGACGAGGCGCACGACCTCGCCGCGATCGCGCCCAACATCGTCGTCAAGGTGCCGCTCATCGAGGACGGCCTGCGCGCGGTCAAGACGCTCACCGGCGAGGGCATCAAGACCAACGTGACGCTGTGCTTCTCGCCGATCCAGGCGGTGCTGGCGGCCAAGGCCGGCGCGACGTACATCTCGCCGTTCGTCGGCCGGCTCGACGACGTCGGCCACGAGGGCATGGAAGTCGTGGCCCAGATCGTCGAGGCGTACGCCAACTACGGCTACAAGACCGAGGTCCTGGTCGCGTCGGTGCGCTCGCCGCTCCACGTGCTCGAGACGATCCGGATCGGCGCGCACGTGGCGACCTTGCCGTTCAAGGTCATCCACCAGCTCGTCAAGCACCCGCTGACCGACGTCGGCCTCGCTCGCTTCCTCGCCGACGCCGCCAAGATCCCGGCGGCCAAGAAGAGCTGAGCGCACCTGTCCGCAAGGACATGCGGAAGATCCGCCAGCACGTCAACCCGCTGAGCGCGCACTTCATGCGAGAGCGCGCCCAGCCGGTCGCGCGCCCGCCCGGCCTCGCGCTCGACTGCGCGGTCGAGGTCGAGCTCGGCTGCGCCGACGCCGAGTTCAGCTTCGCCCGCGCCGCCGCCCGCGCCGACATGCTGATGGTCGGGCTCGACATCCGCGAGCCCTGCCTGGCCCGCAACCGCGTGCGCGCCGCCGACGAGGGCCTGCTCAACCTGCTGTTCGGCTACGTCAACCTCAACGTCGACATCGACCGGGTGTTCGCGCCGGCCAGCGTCGACCGCTTCCACCTGCTGTTCCCCGACCCCTGGGTCAAGAAGAGCCACCACAAGCGCCGCGTCATCGAGCCGGCGCTGGTCGCCTCGCTGACGACGCAGCTGCGCCCCGGCGGCGAGCTGCACGTCGCCAGCGACGTGTTCGACGTGGCGCTCGAGATCATGTCGACCGTCGAGGACCCCGCCCTCGCGCACCTCGGCCTCGCCAACCTGGCCGGCCCCTGGGGCTTCTGGCGCGACAACCCGTTCGCCGAGTCGAGCCGCCGCGAGCAGACTACGCTGCGCCGCCAGCAGCGGGTGTGGCGGATGCGATATGTCCGAAGCGACATGGCGCTGGCACCAGGTATTTAAAGACAGGGCCATTTCGACAGGGCGGAAAGAACCTGTCCTTTCGGAGATGGGCCGGACCGGCCGTCGGCAGCTCGCGGCTCCAGGGTCTCCGTGCGGGTCAGGTGGCGAGTTCGGGTGCCACCGGAGACCTGTCTCGAGCGCCAGACATGAGGGCCTGCAGCGGGAAGGTGTCGGGCGACTCTCGGCTCGCGGACCTGCTGAGCCTCGACGGGAACGGGGACGCCGGGTGTCGCCGGGGCCTGTCAGAAGCGCGAGGCATGGGGGCCGCGAAGGCGTCGGGCGGCTCGATGCCCCCGGTCTCCAAGCGGGGCCCGAGCGGCGGGTTCGGGTGTCGGCGCCCGGGAGCTGTCTGAAGCGCCAGGCACGAGGCCTCGAGCCGGGGCCGCGGGAGGGTGACGGCAACTCGCGGGCCCGCGGATCTGCTGGGCTCGACGCGACGAGCGGCGAGTGCTCCCGGGAACCTGTCTCGAGCGCCAGCATGAGGGGCTCGATGGCGGCCCCAGGGTCTTCACGCGGGGCCCGGGCGGCGAGCTCGGGTGACGGCGCCGGGGAACCTGTCTCGAGCGCCAGCATGAGGGGCTCGATGGCGGCCCCACTGCCCGCACGTCCCCGCGGTCCCGATCCGCCTGGCCTTCCGGACAGGCCAGCTCGTCACCCTCGACGCCGCGGCTGCGCTCGCGTCCGACCCGGTGATCGCCAGGCTGCGCCCGCGCTCGCTGCTGTGCCTGCCGTTCGCGCTCCACGGCCAGCGGCTGGGCGCGCTCTACCTCGAGAACCGTCTTCATGCGGGGCCCGGGCGGCGAGCTCGGGTGACGGCGCCGGGGAACCTGTCTCGAGCGCCAGCATGAGGGGCTCGATGGCGGCCCCAGGGTCTTCACGCGGGGCCCGGGCGGCGAGCTCGGGTGACGGCGCCGGGGAACCTGTCTCGAGCGCCAGCATGAGGGGCTCGATGGCGGCCCCAGGGTCTTCACGCGGGGGCCCGGGCGGCGAGCTCGGGTGGCGGCGCCGGGGAACCTGTCTCGAACGCCAGGCATGAGGGCCCCAGGGTCTTCATGCGGGGCTCGGGGTGTCGGCGCCGGGGAACCTGTCTCAAGCGCCAGGCATGAGGGTCTCGATCTGCGGCAGCGGGAAGGCGTCGGGCAGCTCGAGGCACTTGCCGACCCGCTGGGCCTCGACGCGGGCGGCCTGCGGGTCGGCGGCCTTGTCGACGCGCTCCTGGACGGCGTCGACGCACGAGCAGAAGGTCAGCGAGGCGCGGCGGGTGGCGACGTCGGTGCAGGTCGTGTGGTGACGCGCGAGGCTCCAGGCGAGGAACGGGTCGCGGCAGTCGAGCGAGGGGACCTCGATGGCGAGCACGCACTCGCACAACTCCTCGTCACGGGGCAGGACCATCGCCTGCGTGCAGAGGGTTTGCATGTATGCGTCCTCGGCTCGCAGGCGCTGGTCGTAGCTGACTGCGTTGCCCTGGATCATCCCGGCGAGGCCGGGCAGCAGGAACCACGCGAGCAGGGCGACGACGGGCAACCCGACGAGGACGCCGAGCAGCAGGTCCCGCGTGCGTGAACGTGGTGGGTCATCGAGATCGGCGAGCATCGGCATAAGATCCCCCGGGAGCGTGGCGGATTTTGCGCTGCGGCGGCTGTGGAGGTCCCACAAGGGTCCGATCCCGCAGGCGCTTGGGGCTTGTGAAGCGCGGACGAACCGTACAATACTCAGGCACAGCGCCGGTGCTAGCCTGTCCGGCCCTTTCCCAATGACGGCCATGCTCCGCTCCCGATCGTTCGTCGCAACCGTCCTCGCCGTGGCCATGGTGCCTGTGCCCGGCCTCGCGGCCCCCGCCGCCCCTGCAGCTCCGGCCGCGCCCGCCGCCGACCCGACCGCGTCTCAGCCCGCTAACCCGGGCGAACCGGCCGATGCGCCGCCGACCGAGGTGCCGACGAGCGACGCGCCGCCCGACGAGGTGCCGGTCGAGGAGCCCAAGCCCGAGGAGGAGCCGAAGACCGAGGAGCCCAAGACCGAGACGCCGGAGACGGTCGTCCCCGAGGGCCCCGAGCGCCCGCCCGAGCCCACCCTCGGCAACGGCAAGTTCAAGGCCAAGGGCACCGGCCTGATGATCTCCGGCGGCGTCCTGCTCGGCGCCGGCCTCGTCGGCGTGATCACGTCCTTCTTCCTCACGAACTGTCCCGAGGGCGAGGTCAGCGACTCGTTCGCCTGTAGGAACCGCCAGCACAAGACGTTCGCGGTCCCCGCCACCGGCGCGGCAGCCCTGCTCGGCGCGGTCCTCCTCATCGTCGGCCTGACCTACCGCGCCCGCTACAAGCGCTGGGAGAACTGGGACCCGACTCGCGCCAAGACCGCCTTCCGCCCGACCTTCACGGCCAACGGCGTCGGCTTCAAGTTCTGAGCCCCGCGGGCGCTGCCTCGAGGACGCCGCAGCACCGCTGCGCGCGTCCTCGTCGCGTTTGCGGGCCCGGAATGCGGCGCGAGTTCGAGGACGCGCACGAGCGCGGCCTCGGGGCGCCGCAGTCAGTCGCCCATCCCTCAGGTCGTCGGCGATATGTCCTTTGGACATGTCCCAAGAGCCATAGGTCTGGGAGGTACGGCATGTCCGAAGGGCCAGGCGGAAGCGGCGGGCATCACGGGCGGCCGATAGCGGCCTTCCCCTGACTTGTCGTCGACATAGCTTTTTGGACATGTCGCAAGAGACGAAGGCCTGGGAGATACGGCATGTCCGAAGGGGCAGGCGGAAGCGACGGGCATCACGGCGATGACGACCTTCCCTAAAGTTGTCGTCGACATGTTTTTTAGGACATGCCGCTAGAGACGAAGGCCCCGGAGGTACGGCATGTCCGAAGGAGCAGGCGGAAGCGGCGAGCATCACGGGCGGTCGCGGCCGATGACGACCTTGGCGAGGTCGAGCAGCAGCTCGAGCTCGTGCGGCTGGGCGCGCTGGGCGATCGAGTTGAGCAGGGCCAGCAGGGTGCTCTCGGGAGAGGCGGCCGGGCCGGGCAGCTCGGGCAGGAGCAGCGCCAGCGGCACGCCCATGCCGTCGGCGATCCGCAGCAGCGTGCGCAGCCCGGGGCTGGTGTAGTGGCCGTTCTCGAGCCGCGAGACCATGTCGGAGGCGATGCCGGCGGCGCGGGCGACCGATTGCTGAGTCAGCCCGCGCTCCTCGCGGATCGAGCGGATCCGCTGGGCGAGCGCCGCCATGTAGCGGCGCTCGTACTGCTCGCGCGCGAGGTCATAAGTCTCTTCGGACATGTTCTTAAAGCAAGCAAGAAAGTGATGGTCAGGCGTCGACGAACTCGAGGCGGCGCGCCTCGAGCACGCGGATCCGGTCGCGGACGCGGGCGGCCTCCTCGTAGCGGAGCGCCTTGGCGAGCTCGACCATCTGCGTCTTGAGCTCGCCGATCCGCGAGTCGAGCTCGCTCGGCAGCAGCTCGCCGTCGGTCAGCGGGCCGAGGCCCACCGGCAGCTCGTTGACGGGGGCCTTGGCCTGCTTGCCGCGGGCGGGCGCCGCATCGGGCTTGGCCTCGGCCTCGAGCGGGTTGATGGCCGCGTGGGTGCTGCGCGGGACGATCCCGTGCTCCTTGTTGTAGGCGGCCTGGACCTCGCGGCGGCGGCTGGTCTCCTCGAGGCACGCGCGCATGCTGTCGGTCATGCGGTCGGCGAACATGATCACGGTGCCGTGGAGGTTGCGGGCCGCGCGGCCGCAGGTCTGGATCAGGCTCTTGTACTCGCGGAGGAAGCCCTCCTTGTCGGCGTCGAGGATGGCCACCAGGCTGACCTCGGGCAGGTCGAGGCCCTCGCGCAGGAGGTTGATGCCGACCAGCACGTCGAACTCGCCGCGCCGCAGGCCGCGGAGGATCTCCACGCGCTCGAGCGTCTCGACGTCGGAGTGGAGGTAGCGGACGCGCAGGCCGAGGTCGCCGTAGTACTCGGTGAGGTCCTCGGCCATGCGCTTGGTCAGCGTGGTGACGAGGACGCGCTCGTTCTTGGCGATCCGCGCGCGGATCTCCGCCAGCAGGTCGTCGACCTGGCCGGCGATCGGGCGCACCTGGATCTCCGGGTCGAGCAGGCCGGTCGGGCGGATGATCTGCTCGACCACCACGCCCTCGGTCTTGCGCAGCTCGTACTCCGCCGGCGTCGCGCTCATGAAGATGGCCTGATGCACCCGGCTCTCCCACTCGTCGAACTTGAGCGGGCGGTTGTCGAGCGCCGAAGGCAGGCGGAAGCCGTGCTCGACGAGAGTCGTCTTGCGGCTGCGGTCGCCGTTGTACATCGCCCCGACCTGCGGGATGGTCTGGTGCGACTCGTCGATGACCATGAGGAAGTCGGGCGCGAAGTAGTCGATGAGCGTCGGCGGCGGCTCGCCCGGCTTGCGCATGGTGAGGTGGCGCGAGTAGTTCTCGATGCCGGAGCAGAAGCCCATCTCCTCGAGCATCTCGAGGTCGAACATGGTGCGCTGCTCGAGCCGCTGAGCCTCGACCAGGCGGATCTTCTCCTTGAGCTCGACCAGGCGGTCGTGCAGCTCGAGCTTGATGCCGTTGATCGCCTTGCGCAGCTGCGAGGCCGGGGTCACGTAGTGGCTGGCGGGGAAGATCGTGACCCGCTGCATGGTCCCGCGCACGGCCCCGCGCAGGGCGTCGACCTCGCGGATCGCCTCGACCTCGTCGCCGAAGAACTCGATGCGGATCGCCTTCTCGTCCTCGTAGGCCGGGAACACCTCGACGACGTCGCCGCGCACGCGGAAGGTGCCGCGGTGGAAGTCGATGTCGTTGCGCTCGTACTGCATCTCGACCAGGCGCCGCAGCAGCTGGTCGCGGTCGAGGCTCTCGCCGACGGCGACGGTGGCGACCATGCCGTAGTAGGCCTCGGCCGCGCCGATGCCGTAGATGCAGGAGACGCTGGCGATGATGATGACGTCGCGCCGGCTGAGCAGCGAGTAGGTGGCCGCGTGGCGCAGGCGATCGATCTGCTCGTTGATCATCGAGTCCTTCTCGATGAACGTGTCGGTCGACGGCAGGTAGGCCTCGGGCTGGTAGTAGTCGTAGTAGGAGACGAAGTACTCGACGGCGTTGTCGGGGAACAGCGCCTTGAACTCGCCGTAGAGCTGGGCCGCGAGGGTCTTGTTGTGGGCGAGGATCAGAGTCGGCCGCTGGACCTGGGCGATGACGTTGGCGATCGTGAAGGTCTTGCCGGAGCCGGTGATGCCGAGCAGGTGCTGGTACTTGTCGCCGCGCTCGACGCCCTCGACGAGCTGCTTGATCGCGGCGGGCTGGCCACCCGCGGGTTCGAACTGGGTGACGAGGCGGAACGGCCGGTCGGCGGTGATCGTCGGCTTGACCGCGCTGGCCAGGTCCCACTCGATGCCGGGCTCGTTGACGGGGGCTTGTTGACTGCGGGCGCGGCTGCGGGCCATGGGTTGCGAAGATTAGCAGCCGCGCCAGCCGGCGCGAGTCCGCGCGTGGCGAACGAAGCTCACGCGCCCGGGCGGCGCTTGAACACGACGAACAGGTACGCCAGCGACGGAAACAGCACCACGCCGCCGACGGCGAGGGCGACGAGGATCGGCGTCAACACCGAGGCCGGCGCGGCCGTGCCGGCGATCGTGTAGCCGGGATAGGCGAGGTAGGGGTACTGGGCGACGGCCCAGCCGACCACGATCAGCGTCACCTGCGCCATCGCGCTCGCGCGCGCGAGGCCGTCGCGGCGGGTCCACAGGGCGACGAGCGCGGCGACGGCGACGAGGCCGGTGGCGAGGTGCAGCGGGGTCGCCCACGGGCTGGCCGAAAGGTCATGTCGGATCACGGGCGGCGCGACGAGGTAGGCCAGCGACGCGGTCGCGGCGACGGCGACGGCCGAGCCGAGCGCGCGGGCGCGGAAGTCGGCGCGCAGCTCGGGGTCGTCGGTCTCGTTCACGAGGTAGACGGCGGCGAGGAAGGCGAACAACGCCAGAGTGAACAGGCCGACGGCGAGCGGGTAGGGGGCCAGCCACTCGGAGACGAAGTCGGTGTCGACGAGGCCGGTCGCAGGGTCGACGTCGAAGCCGCTGCCGAGCGCGCCGAGGACGACGCCGAGAGTGATCGGCGTGAGCAGGCTGGAGACCGCGAAGACGCCGCCCCAGCGCAGCGCGCCGCGGCCGCGGAGCGGATCGTAGTGGCTGAACACGAAGGCCGAGCCGCGCAGGACGATGCCGACCAGCATGAGCGCGAGCGGGAGGTGCAGGGCGATGCAAACCGCCGCGAAGGCCGTCGGGAAGCAGACGAAGAGGAGGACGATCAGGAGGATCAACCACACATGATTGGCCTCCCAGATCGGTTTGATAGAGTCATCGACGAGCCTGCGCTGGGCGCCCTTGCGCGGGCCCCAGGCCAGGAGCTGCCAGACGCCGCCGCCGAAGTCGGCGCCGCCCGTGAGGGTGTAGAGCACGAGGGCGACCAGCATGACGCCGGCGATCATCAGCTCGGATGTCATGGTCTCTCCGAAGATGTCCTCAGGGACATGTTCATGGGGGCGTGCGAAGCGGAGGCGGGAGGTCGCGCGGGGGTCATGGCGCCTCCGTTGTGGGTGTCCCGATGTCCTCGAGGGCAGGGTGATACAGGGGAGCGGAGGCGGCGAGACCGAGGCGGTGGGAGCCTCCGTCGCGGATACCCCCGCGGGCATGCCCGATCGGGATGTCCTCGAGGAGCGGGAGGGGCGGGGTCATGGCGCCTCCGTGGCGGATGTCCCGGAGAGCATGTTCGATGGGCCATGTTTCTTGTCGCGGTCGGCGGCGAACACGACGCGGCGGAGCAGGACGATCACCGTGACGCCGAGGAGGACGTAGAGGCCGGTGAAGGTGAGGAACGGGATGACGAGGTGCGGAGTCGGCGTGACCGCGTCGGCGGTGCGGAGGATGCCCTGGACGATCCACGGCTGGCGTCCGACCTCGGTGACGGTCCAGCCGGCCTCGATGGCGATGACGCCGAGCGGGGCGCTGACGACGAGGAGGCGCAGGTACCAGTCGGGCAGCTCGCGGCGGCGGGCGGCGAACGTCGCGCCGAGCCCGGCGACGGCGATCATGGCGAGGCCGCAGCCGACCATGATCTGGAAGGCGACGTGGACGACGGCGACCGGGGGACGTTCATCGCGGGGAAAGTCCTTGAGACCGACGACCTCGGCGTGCGGATCGCCGTGAGCGAGGAAGCTGAGCAGGTAGGGGATCTCGAGCGCCCAGCGGGTCTCCTCGGCCTGCTCGTCGGGCCAGCCGAAGATCCGGAAGGGCGCGCCGCGCTCGGTGTCCCAGTGGCCCTCCATCGCCGCGAGCTTGATCGGCTGGTGCTCGGCGACGTGCTTGGCGGCGACGTCGCCGGTGATCGGCTGGAGCAGGGCGAACACTGCGCCGACGGTGAGGGCGATCTTCAGGGCCGGGCGGTGGAGTTCGCGCCTCACGCCGCGCAGCAGCATGGCGGCGTGGATGCCCGCGACCGCGAAGCCGACGCTGGCGAAGGCGGCGCAGGTCATGTGCAGCACCTCGCTGAAGGCGGCCGGGTTCCACATGGCGGCGAACGGTTCGACGCTGGTGGCGCCGGTGGCGGGGTCGCCGGTGAAGCCGGCCGGGGTGTTCATCCAGGCGTTGGCGCACAGGACGAAGGCGGCGCTGGCGGTGCCGGCGAGCAGGACCATGACGCCGGAGAACAAGTGCACGCGCGGCGAGACGCGGTCGCGACCGTAGAGGAAGATGCCGAGGAAGATCGCCTCGAGGAAGAAGGCGAAGCCCTCGAGCGAGAACGGCATGCCGATGATCGGGCCGGCGAAGGCCATGAACTGCGGCCACAGCAGGCCGAGCTCGAACGACAGCACGGTGCCCGAGACGGCGCCGACGGCGAACATGATCGCGGTGCCCTTCGCCCACCGCTCGGACAGCTCGCGGTAGATCGGGTCGCCGGTCCGTCGATGCCGTCGCTCGGCGATCACCATCAAGAGCGGCATCGCCATGCCGACGATCGCGAACAGGATGTGAAAGGCCAGCGACATCGCCATCTGGGCGCGTGCGGCGAGGAGGTCGGTCATGGTGCCTCACCTCAAGAGTACGGCGAGGCGGAGGACGGGCGAGGCAGGACGTCGCGGCCTTGTGCGGTGGACCGGCGAGGTGCTAAGCCGATGTGATGCGGGCGCGAGTTCCGGCGTGGCGAGGGCTGTACGCGATCCTCGACCTGCCGCATGCGGGGGGGCTCGAGCCGGCGGCGGCGCTGGCCGGGCTGCTCGGGGTCATGGAGATCGGTCCGGAGAAAGCTCCCACGATCGTGCAGCTGCGGGCCAAGCACGCCGACGCGGCGGAGCGCGGGCGGCTCGCGCGTGAGCTGGCGCCCATGGTGCGCGCGGCGGGAGCTCTGCTGATCGTCGACGACGACGTCGAGGCGGCGATGGCAGCCGCTGACGGTGTTCACCTGGGCCAAGAGGACATGGCGGAGCGGACAGGTGACCGGCCGTGGACCGAGTGGCTCGCGGAGCTGCGACGCGCCGCGCCGCCGGGCTTCTTGATCGGGCTGTCGACCCACACGCGCGCACAGGTCGAGCACGCGGCCGGGCTCGACGTCGACTACATCGGCTTCGGACCGATCCTGCGGACCCGCTCCAAACTCGCGCAGGAGCCCGCTGTGGGCTTCGAGGAGCTGGAGACGGTCTGCACCGTCTCGCCGCACCCGGTGGTCGCGATCGGCGGCCTCGGGGCCGAGGAGGCGCTGCGGTGCGCACGGGCGGGAGCGGCCGGCGCGGCGATGATCGGCGCGCTGGTGGGCGCGACCGAGGCGGAGGTCCGCGCGCGGGCGACGACCCTGGCGACGGCGCTGAGGCACGCGATTGACGCGCTGGGTCAGCCGCCGAGCCGGTAGGCGAGCAGGCCGCCCGATCGCTGACGCACAAGCCGGCGGTTACGCCGCGAACTTGCGGCGCCGGCGGATCGGGGGCATCACAGAAGGGTGCAGCTGGCGGGCGATACGGCGGGTAGGGCGGTGCGTCGCATGGCGACGTCCGCGGATCCCGGCCGCGAAGTGGTCGACGTGTTCGTCGCGCGTCGCCATGTCCGCACCGGCCCGCTGCACACGCGGCCGCTCGGCGAGGTCGACGACCGCTCGGGGCTCGAGACGCGCCTGCCGCTGCTGATCCTGCTCGGCCTCGGGGTCCTGGTGGGCGTGCAGGTCTATCTGGCCGTCTAGCGGCGTTTCGCGCCCGTCGAGCGCCTCCGCGCTGCCGGCGTCGCGTGGCGGATGTTCGCCGACAGGCGGTCGCGCGGCCGACGGCTCGGTTCGCTGGTGCGGTCGTCGCCGGGTCTCCTACATGGGCGCGAAGCGGGGTTCGTGGTCAGGAGCTCGGATGAACGAAAGGCCCTGTCCTCACGGACAGGGCCTTTGGTGCATGCCCAGGAGGGCATGTCGCAAGGGACATGGCCCTCGCGACATATAGGCTCAGCTGTTCTCGAGCACGAGGGCGATGCCCTGGCCGCCGCCGATGCAGGCGGCGCCGACGGCGTAGCGGCCGGAGCGGCGGCGGAGCTCGTGGACGAGGTGGGCGGTGATGCGAGCGCCGGAGGCGCCGAGCGGGTGGCCGAGAGCGATGGCGCCGCCGTCGACGTTGGTCCTGTCGCGGTCGAGGCCGAGCTCCTTCTCGCAGGCGAGGTACTGGGCGGCGAAGGCCTCGTTGATCTCGAACAGGTCGATGTCGCCCTGGGCGAGGCCGGCGCGGGCGAGGGCGCCGCGGATGGCGGGGACGGGGCCGATGCCCATGATCGTCGGCTCGACGCCGGCGACGTGCCACTGGACGATGCGAGCGAGCGAGGTGAGGTTGTGGCGCTTGACCGCCTCCTCGCTGGCGAGCACGAGCGCGGCGCCGCCGTCGCAGATGCCCGAGGCGTTGCCGGCGGTGACGACGCCGTCCTTCTTGAAGGAGGCCGGCAGCTTGGCCATGGTGTCGAGGTTGGCGTCGCGGCGCGGGTGCTCGTCGACGGCGAACTGGGTCGGACCCTTCTTCGACTTGATCTCGACCGGCGCGAGCTCGGCGGTGAAGCGACCGGCGTCCTGCGCGGCGGCCCAGGTCTGCTGCGAGCGCAGGCCGTAGGCGTCGCACTCGGCGCGGCTGATGCCGTACTTCTCGGCCAGGTTCTCGGCGGTCATCGCCATCGAGCAGCCGGCGTACGGGTCGGTCAGCGAGGTCCACAGGCTGTCCTCGAGCTTGAGGTCGACGCCGAGCCGGGCGCCCCAGCGCAGGCCGCGGCCCACGTGCGGGGCCTGGCTCATGCTCTCGGAGCCGCCGACGAGCGCGATCTCGGCGTCGCCGGCGAGGATGTCGTGCACGCCGCTGACGACCGCCTGGAAGCCCGAGCCGCACAGACGGTTGACGGTGAGCGCCGGGACGGGGACCGGGACGCCGCTCTTGAGACCGACGTGGCGCGCGAGGTAGATCGCGTCGGCCGAGGTCTGGGCGACGTTGCCGAACACCACGGTGTCGACGACCTCGGGGCTGACGCCGCCGGCCTGGAGCGCGGCCTTGGCGGCGACCACGGCGAGGTCGGTCGCGGTGAAGTCCTTCAGCGCGCCGCCGAAGGTGCCGAAGGGCGTGCGCTTGGCCGCGACGATGTGAATGGCGCGAGAGAGTGGCTTCTTGGTCATACGTGGGCTCGTTGCTCGAAGTATGCGGGAGGGGTGCAGACCGCGAAAGGTTGAGCATCCTCACGGTTTGCGCTTCAATCACGGAGGTTGCTGCTCTCGATCGTCATCGCGGCCTCGATGCTCGTCGCCTCGCCCGCGCCGCAGTCCCAACCGGCGCCGGCGCCCGCGCTCGGCACCGTGTCCGTCGCCCCGCCGCAGACGACGCTGCAGCGACTTGAGGTTCCGCAAACTCCCGCGAGCGAGACCACGCCGCGCCGTTCACCACGCGAGGCGCTGCGGCGGTACCTCACTCGTCCGGTGGCGCGCTCGGTCCGCTACCTCGACCACGGCGTGATCGAGGTCGGCGTAGCCCTGGGATTGCCGGAGATCTATCGCCTCGAGCTGCAGGTCGGGCTGCTCGACCACGTGACGCTCGGGGCGACTGCACACTGGCTTCCGGGACAGGTGCGACCGAACTGGTCGCCGAAGGCGGCGGTGGCGTTCTACCGCGGGCGCCTGCTCGAGGTCGGGGCGTTCTATCAGCAGGTGCTGTACCCGCCGACGCGCGACGACGGCGACCCGAAGACGATCGAGTTCCCTCGCCGCGCGCACTACCTGATGGCCAGCGTGAGCCTGTCGCAGGCGTGGTTCACCGGCGGCTTCGACATCGGCTGGGCCCGCGGTCGCGAGGCGCTGGCGCTGCTCACCCCGGACGACCTCGAGGCCGGCAAGGCCTTCGTCGTCCGCGACCGCCTCGGCGGCGGCCTCCACCTCCGCTTCGGCACCCGCCGCGTGGGCGTGACGATGCAGGGCTGGTACCCCTACCTGGCCGCCGAGCTGGTGCTCGACGTCCGCTTCGGGGCGTTCGAGATGCGCCGGCGCGGCGGCTGGCGCGAGCTTTGAGCTGTCCTGAGGGACAGGTGAAACCGAGAGCGAGGTGTCTCGAGAGACAGGTCGCTCGGCCGCGCTCGAGTCAGGCGCGGAGGCGGGCGACGCCGAGGCGTTCGGCGTGCTCGAGCAGGCGGAGGGTGGCGGCCACGGCTCGGGCGCGGAAGTTCTCGTCGAGGGTGACGCCGAGGCGGTCGAACAGCTCGTGCTGGCTGGTCGTGCGGCCGACGCGGGCGGTGATCTGATCGATCGAGACGTCGACCAGCGGGATCGGCGGGCCCGGCTGCGGGTCGCGCAGATACTCGGGGTTGATGCACGACGAGACGTCGTTGGCGGTGGCCATGCGATCGTTGAGGGCGGCGACGCCGAAGCGGCGCATGAGGGTGGCGCCGATCGAGCAGTGCTCGAGCTGGGTGCTGACCACGCAGCCCTTGCGCACGCGCGGGCCGATGACCAGCGAGGGCACGCGGAAGCCCATCTGCGTGAACTCGGGCTCGTCGTCGACGGTGGTCGGTGGGGGGACGTGATCGTAGAAGCCGCCGTGCTCGTCGTAGGTGATGATGAACAGGGTCTTCTCCCAGCCGGGGCCGTCGGCGAGGGCCTTGTAGATCGCGCCGATCAAGATCTGGCCGAGCTGGATGTCGTGGTCGGGGTGGTCGTCGTTGGAGGTGAAGCCGGGGTCGATGACGGTGAAGTTGGGCAGCGCGCCGGCGGCCGCGTCGGCGAAGAAGCGATCCAGGTTGTTGGGGTTCGTCAGCGCGTCGAGGCTGAAGCCGTCGATGCCGTCGGCCAGCTTGCCCCACACCGTCGGCACCAGCGGGAAGGCGCCTGCCACCCACGGGACGTCGGTGAAGTAGATCCTGCTGGTCACGCCGGCGTCGTCGCAGGCGTGCCACAGCGTCTGCAAGAACGGCGAGGGGAAGTTGCTCTTGCCGCCGTCGGAGCTGCAGGCGTGCACGTAGTAGCGGTTCGGCCAGGTCGGGCCCATCACCGAGGAGAACCACCGGTCACACAGGGCGAAGTTGTCGGCGAGCGCCCAGAGCACGGGGATCTGCTCGCGCACGTGGTAACCCATGACCTGCTCGGCGAAGTCCTTGTTCTTCTGCTCGTTCGCGAACACGAACCCGTTGCACTGGCCGAGGTTGAACTGCAGGTGGGCCTCCTCCCACTCGTGCGGCGGATCCTTGGGCTGGAAGTCGTCGAGCTTGAACACCGTGACGTCGCCGAGGTCGTTGCTCGGGTTCCACTCGTCGCCGTTCAGGCCGTCGACCACGCGGCCCTCGAGGAACTTGAGCGCGCCGAAGTAGTGGTCGAAGGAGCGGTTCTCCATCACCAGCACGACGACGTGCTCGATGCCGGCGAGCAGCTCTTCGGGCGTGAGATCGCTGCTGGCGCACTCGCTGACCGGCGACTCCGTGGTCGACTCGCCGGTGCTGTCGCCGGTGGTCGTCGTGGTGTCGTCGCCGGTGGTGCTCGAGCTGGTGCTGCCGGTCGCGCTGTCGCTGCCGCTCGACGTGGTCGGCGCGTCGGTGGTGCTCGAACCGTCGCCGCCGGTCGTCGAGGTGCCGGTCGTCGGATCGCTCGAACCGCCGTCGGTGGTGCCGCTGGGCTCGCTGCCGTCGTCACCGCAACCGAGCGCGGTGGTGCCGACGAGCGCGCCGATCGTCTGCAGCGCGCGTCGCCGGGAGAACCGCGTCCGGGCCGCCCGCAGGTGCTTCTTCGTCATTCGCCGGCGAGACTACCGCCTCGATCCGCCGACCGACAGGCCCGCTGGGGCCGCTCGCAGAAGCTGCGCGAAGATGTCGCGACCGCGTGTCGTCGGGAGGCGAGAGCGCCGCCGCGCGAAGGGAGTCGTCGCGCGGGCTCGAGCAGGGGCGAAGGGTCGGCGACGACGCCGCAGAGCTAGAAGGTGAAGTGCTGCGAGACGATGTCCTCGTTCTCGATCAGCTTGGCCGTGGGCCGGGGCTTGACGACGGTCGGCACGGGCACGCCGGCCGCATCCAACTTTTCCGCAATAATCTCTTCGAGATACCCGCTGACGCTGAGACCGGTGGACTCGCAATAGTCCTTGAGCCGCTGATAGGTGATGCCCTTGACTGAGATGCTCCTGCGGGTCTGTCGCTTGGCCATGCTGTCCTCCCTTCGCCTGGTGGCTCCTGCTCTCCAGCCTCTACGTCAAGCGCTCTCCGCACGCAAGGCCCATTCCACACTGCCCTAGTATGCGCGAGAGGCGCACCCCGGCCGAGACCGCTGTCACTCTATTCAAGTATAGGATATTGCTAGCAAAACTGTGTCTCCGTGAGGCCCGAGCTCATTGGTGGATCAGTCGAGGTCGAGCATGGTGGATCACAGATATTTTCTGACACTGGAGAGATCTCGGAGATCTCCTCAGCTATTTTAACCTAGCTGTATACCCGGGGGCAAGGGGCAAGTTCGGGTCGCGTCTACCGCCAGAGCCCCGGCACAGTGAAGTGGAATACAGAAAAAACGCCGCCATGAATAGGTGCGAATTCTGACCTTCCGCAGCTGCGGAGGTTCGTGCATCGACGGCGACTTCCGAGGACATCACGCCGACGGGCACGTACGCGGTCTCGGGAACGATGTCGTCGGCGATCGTCGAGGTGCCGGTGGGTTGCGTGGAATGCACGCTTCGTCGGGCTCACCGTTCACTGCGCCGGCGGTGAGCGAGGGCTTTGGACCGCGGACGTGATCACACCCGGGGATTGACGTATCGTGCCACCATCGCCCTGTTCGGGGGTGTTCGCACCGTGCCCTCGTCGGTCCGCACCATGGAGCTCGAGCCCGAGACGAAAGTGTTGCCGCGCGGCAACGCCGACGTCGCGCCGCCGCCACCCGGCGAGGCGAGCGGTTCGCTGCACGCGCTGCAGCGGATCGGCCGCTACGAGGTCGTGCAGCGGCTGGGGCACGGCGGCATGGCGACGGTGTACCTCGGACGCGCCACAGGGTCCGCAGGTTTCGAGCGAGTGGTCGCCATCAAGGTGATTCACCAGCACCTCGCCGCCGAGCCCGAGTTCGTCGGGATGTTCCTCGACGAGGCCAAGATCGCGGCGCGGATCCACAGCCCGCACGTCGCCGGCATCCTCGACCTCGGCGAGGACTCCGGCTTTTACTTCATGGTCCTCGAGTACATCGACGGCGAGACGCTGTCGGCGCTGCTGCGCCAGCTGCGTCCCGCCGACGAGCGGCTGCCGCTGGCGGTGGCCCTGCAGATCCTCGCCGACGCGTGCGAAGGCCTGGTCGCGGTCCACGGCCTGCGCGACCCCGACGGCCGGCCCTACGGGCTCGTCCACCGCGACATGTCGCCGCAGAACCTGATGGTCAACTTCGACGGCTGGGCCAAGATCGTCGACTTCGGCCTCGTCAAGGCGACCGGCCTGCGCAACAGCAACCACACCGGCCATCTGCGCGGCAAGCTGGCGTACATGGCGCCGGAGCAGGCCCGCGGCAAGCCGCTGTCGGCCGCGACCGACCTGTTCGCGCTCGGCGTGATCTTCTGGGAGATGCTGACGGGTCGGCGGCTGTTCGCCGGCGAAGGCGACGCCGAGACGCTCGAGAACGTGATGCGCTGCGAGGTGCCGCCGCTGCGCGAGCTCCGGCCGGACCTGCCGCCCGGGGTCGAGGCGCTGCTCCGCCGCGCGCTCGCGCCGACGCCCGAGGAGCGCTACCCGAGCGCGGAGGCGATGCTGGCCGACACCCGCGCGCTGCTGCGCGAGTGCGGCGACACCAGCGAGCCGCGGCGCGCGCTGGGTGCGATCATGCGGCACCACTTCTCCGAGCAGGCGAAGTACCGCATGGCCGCGATCCGCGGCGCGTCGCGCGGCGAGCTGCGAGGCCGACCGACGCACATCGGCTCGGCGCCGCTGCCGGCCGCCGCCGAGCCGCCGCCGCAGGCCGTCGCCGACGAGCAGACCCAGACCCGCGTGCTGGCCGATCCGCGCGCGCGGCGGTGCCTGTCCCGGACGACATGTCCTCTCCGACAGATCGGCTGACGGTCGTGCCGACGCGGCGGCCGTGGGCGCTGTGGCTGTCGCTGCCGCTGGTGGGCGCGGCCGTGGCGGCGGTGCTGCTGCTGGTCGTGCTGCCGCGCGTCGGCTCGCAGCAGACCGAGTCGCCGGACGTCCCCGCGTCGACGGCGGCGCCGACGCAGCCGCAGCCGCAGCGTCCGGAGACGGTGGTGTGGTTCGTCGCGACCGACCCCGTCGGGGCGACCGTCACGCTCGACAAGGGGCCGGAGTCGGTACTCGCCGCGCTCGCGCCCCAGCTCGAGGGCCGGGTGACGCCGCTGCGGCTGGTGGTGCCCTTCGACGATCAGGCGCAGGTCCAGGTGACGATGACGCACCCGGGCTACAAGCCGTCCAAGCGCAGCCTGATCCCGATGAACAACGAGAACTTGATCGTCGAGCTGCAGCCCGACGCACCGGCGCCGACGCCGACGCTCGCGCCGGTGACGAACACTCTGGCGAGCCCGAACCCGAAGAAGAAACCTCCGAGCGCGAAGACCCCGGCGGCCGGCGCGAGCGAGCCGACGACTGCGCCGGCGAGCAAGAGTGAGAAGGGCGAGGAGAGCGAGCTCAAGGACGAGCCGATCTTCAGCCCCGCCAAGGGTGGCGGATGAGGCGAGGCGGTGCGCGATGGCGCGGGGCGGTGGCCGTGCTCTGCGCCGCGGAGTTGAGCGTCTCCCCGGTCGTCACCCGCGCGCAGGAGCCAGTCGCGCCCGCGTCCTCGCAGCCGCAGGAGAGCGCGATCGAGGCGCCGCCCGAAGCGCCGACGTCGCCCGATGCGTCGGGGTCGATCGAGGCACCGGCGTCGGCCCCCGACCAGGCGGCCGCGCTGGCGTACTTCCGCGAGGGCAAGCAGCACTACAGCGAGCGCCGCTACGCCGAGGCGGCGGAGGCGTTCTCGCGCTCGCTCGAGGCGGCGTGGTCGATCAACGCCGCGTACAACAAGGCGCTGTCGCTCGATCGCGCCAGCGATCTGGTGGGCGCGCTGAGGGCCTACCGCGATTACCTCGAGCACGCCGAGACCCAGGACCAGCACCGGCTCACCGCGGTCGAGCGCAGCGAGCAGCTGCGACAGCGCCTCGGCGAGGTGCTGCTGCAGATCGACAGCCCCCAGGCGATCCGTGAGATCCGGATCAACGGCGCCGCGGTCGACAAGGAGGCCTTCCCGTGGCTCACGCTCCCGGGGCCGCTCGACGTCGAGTTCGTCGGCGAGGCGCCCGGGCAGCGCAAGCACATCCGCTCCGACGTGCGCGCCGGCGGGACGGTGACGATCGTGTTCCCGGGGTTCGTGCGGCCCGAGGTGCGGCCGGTGGAGCCGCCCAAGCCGCCTGGCGGGTTCGTCCCCGCCGAGGAGTCGCGGCGCGTGAAGGCGCTGCGGGCGGGGTTCTGGACCACGACGTCGCTGGCGCTCGCGGGTGGGGTGACGGTGGCGATCCTCGGCGCGCGCGTGCTCGTGGCCAAGGAGCGCGCCGACGCCGGGTGCGACGGGCTGTGCGAGGAGGGCGAGAAGCAGGGGCTCCGGCGCACGTTCCATACGCTCCAGGACGCGACCAACGTGGCGATCGCGGTGTCGGCAGCGGTCGGGGTGGCGGCGCTGGCCCTGGGCATCGTCCTGCGCCGCGAGCGGGCGCGCCGGCCGGTGTCGACGCGCGCCGGCCTGCGCTGGCTCGGCTCCGCCGTCGAGCTCACGTTCTGAGGCGCTTGCACCGGCGCGTCCGGGCTGCCATGACTCACCCCATGCAAGAGCTCCGGTGGCCGACCTATGCCCTCCGTGACCTCGTCCTCGACGCGGCGGTGCCCGACGAACGCGGCTCGCTGCGCGTGCGCGACAGCGCGGGCCGGGTCTACCTCGACGCGGTGAACGGCGTCGGCTGTGCGCCGCTCGGGCACGCGCACCCGCGCTGGGTCGAGGCCTTGACCGCGCAGATGCAGCGCCTGAGCGCCGCCGCCAACTCGTTCAGCACCGAGCCGCAGCAGCGCTTCGCGGCCGCGATCGCCGCGCGCATGCCGGTGGTCGACGCGCGGGCGTTCATCGCCACCACCGGCACCGAGACCACCGAGGCGGCGCTGAAGCTCGCGCTGCGGGCGACCGGGCGCAACACGATCGTCGCGTTCGAGCGGGCCTTCCACGGCCGCTCGCTCGGGGCGCTCGCGTGCACCGCCAACACCGCCTATCGCCACCCCTACGTGCGCTGCCTGGGCGAGAGCGAGCCCGCGGAGCCGTTCGCCACCGCGCGGGTGCTGCGGCTGCCGTTCGGCGACCTCGACGCGCTGGGCAAGGCCTTCGCCGAGCACGGCGCCGCGATCGCCGGGGTGTTCATCGAGCCGATCCAGGGCGAGGCCGGCGTCTACCCGGCCACGCGCGAGCTCCTGGTCGGGCTGCACCGCCTGTGCCGCGAGCACGGCGCGCTGGTCGGCGCCGACGAGGTCCAGTGCGGCTTCGGGCGCACCGGCTCGTGGTCGGCGTGGTCGCACATCGTCGGCGACGATCCGGCGCTGGCGCCCGACCTGATGTGGATCGCCAAGGCGCTCGGCGGCGGGTTCCCGATCGGCGTGTGCCTGGCCCGCGGCGACCTGGCGCAGGCGATGGGCAAGGGCACGCACGGCACGACCTTCGGCGGCAACCCGCTCGCCTGCGCCGCCGGCCTCGCCAGCATCGACATCCTCGAGCGCGACGGCCTGCTCGCCGCCGCGGGCGCGCAGCTGCCGACGCTGCAGGCGATCGCGCGCGAGGAGCCGTGCGCGCGGGTCCACGAGATCCGCGGCCACGGGGCGCTCATCGGCGTGCAGGTCGGCAAGCCCGGCGAGCAGATCGGCGCCGCCGTCGGCGACCGCTTGATGCGCGACCACGGCATCCTCGTCACCGTCTGCAGCGGCCACACGATCCGCCTGCTGCTGCCCTACCGCGCCGGCGCCGATGAGCTGCGCGAGGTATGGCGCGCGATCAGCCGCTCGCTGGAGTCCGAAACAACATGACCCTCAAGCAATGTCCTAAACTACATGTCCTGATGGCCATCTTGCTGCTCGCGCCGACCACCGGGTGCAAGCGCGAGGCGAGCGAGGCGCCCGAGTCGACGGCGGCGCCGGAGCCCGAGGCACCGACTGCGGAGCCGGTCGAGGCGTCGGCGGGCGAGGCGGTCGAGGCGCCCGCGAGCGACACGCCCGCGGCGCCGGCCGACAAGCCGCCGGGCGAGGCCGTGGCCGCGAACGAGCCGGCGCCAGCGAGCGAGCCGGTCGGGCCGGGCGGGGAGGTCAAGCCCGCGACGGCGAGCGCCCTGCCCGCGCCGCTGCACGCCAAGGTCGACGACTCGTGCGGGCGCGACGCCGGCGTCGGCACCAACGCGCTGCCGTTCGCGCTGAAGACCGCCGAGGGCAAGGACATCAGCATGGCGAGCCTGCGCGGCAAGGTCGTGCTGCTCAACTTCTGGGGCACGTGGTGTAAGCCCTGCCTCAAGGAGCTGCCGGAGTTCGACCGCCTGATCCGCCACTACAAGAAGCACGGCGCGGTGCTCGTCGCAATCGCCACCGACACCGAGCCGCAGAAGGTGCTCGACTTCGCCAAGGAGCGGAAGATCTCCGCCAAGCTGGTGCTCGGCGGCGAGGACCTGGCCAAGCAGTACGACAGCCCCAACTTCCCGTTCTCGTTCGTGGTCGACGACAAGGGGACGATCCGCGGCTCGTACCGCAGCTACAAGCCGGAGTGCATCGGGCGGATCGAGCAAGACCTCCGCACGAGCCTCGAGCAGCGCAAGCGCTAGCGTCGCGATCTCGCGCCGAGTACGAGGCGCGAGGAAGGTGCGAGACCTGCTCGAAGGCCGCGGCGCTAAGAGTTCATCTCGACGCGGAGGCCGGCCGCGACGACGAAGGCCGGGGGGCTGCCGTCGCCCTCCCGGGCGTGCCACATGAACACGTGCGCGCCGACGAGCGCCTCGCGCGTGAGCGACGGCAGGTGCCTGGCGGTGTCGCCCGCGAACAGGTGCAGCGCCATGCCCCACTCGAAGCGCACCGGCATCTGCACGTACGTCGGCGCGTCGAAGACCAGGCGACCGAAGGCCGGCAGGGCGGGCGGCGGCCACTCGCAGTGATAGACCTCGAACACGAGCGAGTCGCAGTCGACCGCGGCCACGCGTGGGGTCGCCAGCGGGTGGGTGCGGAGCAGGGCGTTCGCCGCCGCGAGGGCCTCGGCGAGCTGCACGGGGCTCATGCGGACCGAACGGTAGCAGTCTTCGAGGGGCAGCGTGACCTCGCCGCAGGCCTGGCTCTGCGCGCGAGCACGACGCGGAGTCCGGCGTCGTCTCCCCGGGGCCGGTGAGCCGCTCGATCGGCAGGCCGACGACGAAAATCCGGCGTCGGCCGTCCCCCGGCGCGACGCCGCGTGGCCGGTGAGCATCCCGAGAGCTCGCCGATTCGCTGCTCTCCGTTCGCGGCGAGCGTCACCCTCGACGACTTGTTGCACTTCGCGGCGCTCGGCCGCGGCGGTCGTCAGGAGTACTCGACGACTCGCTTCTTGCGCAGCTCGACGATCAGCTTGGTGAGGGCGAGGTCGTCCTGCGGGGACGAGTCGAGGATGAAGGACCAGGTCCTGCCCTCGGCGAGGTCTTGCACGACGTCGAGCTGTTCGGGCGGGAGGGTGTGCCAGCGGATCGGCGACGGCTGGACCAGCGACACCTCGGCGCCGTAGGTCGGCACGGGTGTCTTTTCGGCCAGGTGGAGGATCTCGTCCTGCTGGCGGGCCGACTCCATCAGGATGTGTTCGATCGCGCTCCTGATCTCCTGGGCCGGCGCTTGCTCGGGCGCGGCGTTCTCGAGCGCGAAGGTGCCGCGCTTCCACGCCAGCATGCGCATCAGCGCCTTCTCGGGCAGCAGCGCCGCGGCGCTCTTGTCGATCGTCGCCGAGAACGCGTAGCCGTCGCGGAGGTACACGCGGCCGGTCTGCACGGTGTCGAGGTTGCGGACGTTGAGCGTGCCGGTCTTGCGGCTCGCGGCCAGCCACTGCAGCACGTCGACCAGCGGGATCTCCTCGATGCTGCCCGTCATCGAGCGGTTGGAGAAGTCGACCGTCGTCGGCGTGCGGCGCTTCTTCTCGCCGGCGCGCGGGGCGGCGCCGACCTGGCTCGGCTTGGCGACCACCACGCTCATGAGGCTGCCGCCGATCGAGATGCGGTCGCCGGCGCGGAGGCAGTGGCGCTGGACGAGGCTGCCGTTGACGTGGACCCCGTTGCGCGAGCCGAGATCGCGGACCCACACGCGCTGCCGTTCGGCGAAGAAGCGGGCGTGCTTGCGGCTCACTGCGTCATCGGCGAGCACGAGGTCCGAATCGCTGCTGCGGCCGACGACGTAGTGGTCCTTGTCGGGGTCGAGGGGAAACTCTTCGCCCTTGTACTTGCCCGTCAGGAACTTGAGGACGTGAATTTCCGCACTCATGAGCGCACCTCGAGCATAGGTTTGGAGCCACACCTACGTCAACGCTGTGCGGTGGCGGATGAGGGGAAGCAGGACGCGAGGTCGGGGGCGCGGGACCCGTGACGGCGCACACGGATGGCCGTTCGCGCGATCGTGCCACGCGGTCGTAACGCGCGCTGGGGGCGGAGATGGCGCCCCTTCGTGGCCCGGCCTGCCAATAAACGCTACGCTTTGGCGTCAACCTCAGCATCAACCTCAGCATCTTCGCCGAGGTGGAGTCACGGTCATGAACAAGCGTCCCTGGATCGGCCCCGTGAGCGCACTGGCGCTCGTGCTTTCGTTCGCTGGTGGTTGCACGCGGAACGTCGGGGCCGGGGCGGTTCACCCGGACGAGATCCCGCGGACCGTGGCCGCAGCGCCGGCCGCCTACGAGACGGTGTACGTGCAGAGCGAGTCGTACGCCACGCCGACCGGGGCGCCGCAGGCCAACGGTTACGCGATTCCGGGCGAGGCCCCGGCCGATCCGACGGCGCAGACCGAGGCCAACATCGAGAATCCGCCGGGCCTGGTGGGCACCGAGACGTTGAGCGACGGGCAGCAGGTCAAGGTCGTGACGTACGTGCACACGTACCCCGAGGCGATCGAGACCTATCCGCGGGTGTGGTGGTCCGATCGTTGGTACTACAACATCAACGGCAACTTCGTCTACTACAGCCCCTACTACAACAACTGGGTGTACTACTGGGGCCCGCCGTCGCCGCTGGTGTACGCGTGGAACTACTACTACCCGTGGGTCCCGTACTCCTACGGCTGGGGCTTCTACGGCAACGGCTGGTACTGGGGCGGCGTGGGCTACTGGGGCTACCACGCGTGGGGCATGCCGCCGTCGTACTACTACAACTATTACCCGCAAGATCCGGGCTCGGTGCGGCACACGACCCCGAGCACCGGCGGGCCGACGGGCAGCACGCGGCACACGATGAACGCGTCGACGGGCGGGCCCACGGGGAACCAGGGCTTCGGCGACAAGCTCAGCCGGCCCAACGCCAACAACGGCGGCATGTCTCCGGGGACAGGTCGACCGACCGACCTGGCCGCGGGTCCGCACGGCGGGGGCATGAGCGCGGGCGCCAGCGGGCCGCGCGGGTTGGCGGCGGCGCCCGAGGGCGGTCGCGGCGGCCTCGGCCCGGGCGGTCAGGCGGGCGGCCCGTCCAACCTGGCGGCCCCGAGCACGCGGCCGAGCCAGCTGCCCCAAGGGCCAGGTTCGTGGACGGCCGGCGGCACGCGCACGGTCACCGGTGCGAGCGCGAGCTACCCGAGCATGCCGGTGTCGGGCGGCGCGCGGCCGGGCGGCGAGAGCGGCGGGGGGCGCGGTTACATGGCCCCGGGGGCAGGTGGTCTGTCGGCCGGCGGCTCGAAGAGCGCGGGCGGCATGAGCGCGACGTATCGGCCGACCTACGCGCCTCCGGGCACGAGCGGTGGCGGTGAGCGCGGGACGATGGCGGCCGGGGCCGCGCGCCCGAGCAGCGCGGGGGGTTTCGCGTCGTCGCAGGCGACCTACGTGCCCGCGACCTCGGGCTCGCGCGGCGGGCCGCGCAGCGCGACCAGCTCGTTCGGCGACGGCGGTGGTTGGGGCGGCTCGCGCGGCTCGGGCCCGACCTTCAGCGGCGGGGGCTTCAGCGGCGGTGGCAGTCGGGGCGGCTTCAGCGGCGGCTCGAGCGGAGGCTTCAGCGGCGGGGGCGGCTTCGGCGGTAGTCGGGGCGGCTTCAGCAGCGGAGGCGGCGGAGGCTTCGGCGGCGGCGGAGGCGGTGGAGGCTTCGGCGGCGGAGGCGGGGGCTTCAGCGGCGGAGGCGGCGGCGGCGGCGGCGGAGGTGGTCGCGGTGGCGGCGGAGGCTTCGGCGGCGGCGGCGGTCGCGGCCGCTGAACCACGAGCTTCGAGCTTCACGAGGGCGCGCACGACACTCGTCGTTCGCGCCCTCGCTGCTGTGGCTGAGCCGGTTGCTCGCTCGCGGGACACGTCTCGTCGTTCGCGCGTGTGACATGTCCCGAAGGACAGGAGATATCGAGAGGGCCGGGCCAGCGGACTCAAGCGGTCAAACCCGCTGCGCGCGGTGGGCAGGTCGCGACCAGGCAGAAGCACCGGCTTCGACGGTCGAACTGAGAGGTCGTCGGCCCGAAAGGACATGAGATGTCGAAGTGAGCGGGACCAGCGAACTCAAGCGGTCATCTCACCTCGGTGTGTCTCGGCACACTGCGTGCAGGGTCTCGCCGAGCGGGAGCACCGGCTTCGACGGTCGAAGTGAGAGGTCGTCGGCGATGAGCCACCGCCTCCTCGCGAACTCCCGTACGCTCGGTCGCGTCGGGCTCTCGAGAGTCCCGTCGAGCGTCGGGGGCTGCGGCCTCGGGTGTTCCCGGCCCCCACGCTCGGCTCGATAGAAATGTCCCAAAAGACAGGCTGGCTTGAGCTCGCGGGAGAGCTCCGCTAAGACGTCCGCGTGCTGACCATCGAGCCCGTTCCATGCCTGCGCGACAACTACGCGTACCTCTTGCGCGATGCCGCGGGGGACGTCTGGCTCGTCGATCCGTCGGAGCCGGGGCCGCCCGCGCAGGCGATCGCCGCGGCGGGCGGGCGGCTGCGGGGGATCCTCGCCACCCATCACCACCACGATCACGTCGGCGGCATCGACGAACTGGTGGGGGACCAGGACGTGTGGGTCGCCGGGCATGCCAGCGATCGGGGACGGATCCCCAAGCAGAGCGTGTTCGTCGACGCGAGCACCGACGCGTGGCAAGACACCGGCCTCGTGCTCGCCGGGCGTCGCTTGCTCGGGCTGCACATCCCGGGGCACACGCGCGGCGCGATCGCCTGGCGGCTGGTCGGCGCCGAGGGCGAGCCCGACGACGTCTTTACCGGGGACACCCTGTTCGCGGCCGGCTGTGGTCGCCTGTTCGAAGGGACACCTGCGCAGATGCACGCGAGCCTGCAGCAGCTCACCGCGCTGACGGCGTCGACGCGGCTGTGGTTCGGGCACGAGTACACCGCGGCCAACCTGCGCTTCGCGGCCGCGGTCGAGCCCGACAACTCTGCGATCGCCGAGCGAGCCGCGGCGTTGCCGAGCTGCACCACGCCGACCACGGTCGCGGACGAGCGGGCCACCAACCCGTTCGTCCGCGCGAGCACGGTCGAGGAGCTGGCGGCGCGACGGCGTGCGAAGGACGAGTTCCGCGGCTGAGACTGCCTGCACTCCTCGCGGGCTCGGCTCCTGCGAAAGGCAGAGACGTCGAGCAGCGAGCTCATCGCGGCGCATCGCTCCTCGAGCCGGCCCTTCACAGTGCGTCCGTTCGAGTGGGTTCGGAGGTCGAGCAGCGAGCTCATCGCGGTGCATCGCTCCTCGTGACGGCCGAGGCTCGAGCCGGCCAGCACAGTGCTGCCGCTCGAGCGGGTTCGGGAGGTCGAGCAGCGAGCTCATCGCGGTGCATCACTCCTCGTGACGGCCGGGGCTCGAGCCGGTCTTCGCGGTGCTTCCGCGCGAGCGGGTTCGGAGGTCGGGCAGCGAGCTCATCGGGGCGCTCGGCAGAAGGCCGAGCCGGCCAGCGGACTTCGCTGCCCGGGTCTCCGGATCGACACGGGCTGATCGCCAAGAAGGCTCGTCGCGGGCAGCGAGCTCGTCGTGGCGCTCGGCGCTTGGAACCGCGGAGGTTCGCAGGTGGGCGCTCGACCTGGAGCGCACGCACCGAGCAGGCCGCGGGCTCACGCGATCGCAGCGTGCAGAACCAATAAAAGCGCCCCGAACACCCGTTCTCTCGCTACCGTTGCTACCTTCCGGTCCTGGCGGGGTTTACGAGAGAGCCGTCGCTCGGGGCATAAGTGCCGGTTGTTGAGGCCGGTGCGGAGAGGGTGGGATTCGAACCCACGGTGGGTTGCCCCACACAAGATTTCCAATCTTGCACCTTAGACCACTCGGACACCTCTCCGGGTGTTCTGGTTTGCTGTGCTGTGGGGCGTGTTCTCGGGGATAAACTTGCGGAGAGGGTGGGATTCGAACCCACGGTGACTTTCGCCACACCAGATTTCGAGTCTGGCACCTTCGACCACTCGGACACCTCTCCAGGTGGCGGGGCGCGGACATTACCAGAAATTTTAAAAGGGTCCAGCCCTCGGAGCGTCTGGCGGGCGGCTGGAGAGGGCCGTGGGCGACGCGGGGCGTGAGGAACGGCGCACATTGGGGGGGCGGCGCCCGGGCGAGGAGCACGCACACTCCAGACCGGCCATGAACCGCCTCGCGCAATCCAAGAGCCCTTATCTCCGCCAGCACGCGGAAAACCCGGTCGACTGGTACCCGTGGGGCGACGAGGCCCTGGAGCGCGCCCGCCGCGAGGAC
The DNA here is from genome assembly GCF_026965555.1 of Nannocystis punicea. Lineage (GTDB taxonomy): Bacteria > Myxococcota_A > Polyangia > Nannocystales > Nannocystaceae > Nannocystis > Nannocystis punicea. The sequence goes on from NZ_CP114040.1 coordinate 12,535,875, forward strand.
CGGCCGATCTTGCTGTCGGTCGGCTACAGCGCCTGCCACTGGTGCCACGTCATGGCCCACGAGTCCTTCGAGGACGCCGAGACCGCCGCGCTGATGAACGCGCACTTCATCAACATCAAGGTCGACCGCGAGGAGCGGCCCGACATCGACGAGATCTACCAGAAGGTGGTGCTGCTGATGGGCCAGGGCGGGGGCTGGCCGCTGACCGTGTTCCTGACCCCGGACCACCGCCCGTTCTACGGCGGGACCTACTTCCCGCCGGTCCCCAGCTACGGCCGCCCGAGCTTCCGCCAGCTGCTGCTCGCGCTCGTCGACCTGTGGAAGACCCGCCGCGCCGACGTCGAGGGCCAGGCCGAACAGCTGCTCGAGGGCATCCGCGAGCTCTCCGCAGGCGGACAGGACGGCGAGGGCGCGCTGGTCGGGCCTGAGCCGCTGGCCGCGGCCGCCCACGAGCTGGTCGCCCGCATCGACCCCGAGTGGGGCGGGTTCGGCCGCCAGCCCAAGTTCCCCAACGCGACATGTCTCGAAGTTCTCATGCTTCAGAACAGGTTCGATGGGACAGGTTCGGACGAGCTGCTGCTGACGCTCGAGAAGATGTGGCGCGGCGGGATCTACGACCACCTCCGCGGCGGCTTCGCCCGCTACGCCGTCGACCGCGTGTGGCTGGTGCCGCACTTCGAGAAGATGCTCTACGACAACGCGCTCTTGCTCGGGCTGTACGCCGACGCCAGCCTGCGCTGGCCCGAGCGTGAGTTCCTGCGCCGGGTCGTGCGCGAGACGGTCACCTACCTCGAGGCCGACATGCGCGGGCCGGCCGGCACCTTCTACGCCGCCACCGACGCCGACAGCGAGGGGGTCGAGGGCAAGTACTTCTGCTGGACCCCGGCCCAGCTCGAGGAGGTGCTCGGCAGCCGCGACGACGCCGCCTTCTTCGCCGCGGTCTACGGCGTCGACCCGCGCGGCAACTTCGAGCACGGCATGTCGATCCTCCACCTCGCCCAGCCGCTCGCGCAGATCGCCGACGCGCTCGGTATGACCGCGGCCGCGCTCGAGGCCCGCCTCGCGCCGCTGCGGGCGAAGCTGCTCGCCGCCCGCTACCAGCGGGTCCCGCCGCTGCGCGACGACAAGATCCTCACCGCCTGAACGGCCTCCTCGTCTCCGGCCTCGTGCGCGCGGCGGCGGCGGCCGAACAGTGGGGCGAGCCGAAGCTGCGCGCGCGTTGCCTCGACCTGGCCACCGCGGCCGCGCGCCGGCTGCTCGACGCCCACGTCAACGCCCACGGCGAGGTCATGCGCGTCGACTTCGACGGCGTGGTGCACACGCGCGGCTACCTCGAGGACCTCTCGTTCCTGGCCCGCGCCTGCCTCGACCTCCACGAGGCCACGCTCGACCTCGCCTGGCAGGAGGCCGCGGCGAAGCTCGCTCGCTACGCGCTGGCGCACCACGCGGTGTCCGGGGGCATCGGCTTCTACGTCACCGCCGACGACGCCGAGCGGCTGATCGAGCGCACCGAGTCGCAGCACGACTCGGCGATCCCGAGCGGCCTCGGGCCGATGGTCGAGGTGCTGCTGCGCCTCGACCTCGCGGGCGTGGCCCCGGCGGGGGCGCGCGCGGCCGCGGAGGCGTGCCTGCAACGGCAGGGTGCGGCGATCCGCCAGCCCTTCGCGTTCGCCAGCCTGATCGCCGCCGCGCAGTTCGCGGCCTCCGAGGCGGTCCACGTCACCCTGCGCGGCGCCTCGCCCGAGGCCGTCGGCGAGCTCGCGCGCACCGTCGCCGCCGCGCGGCCGGGCATGCGCGCGCGCCTGGCCGTCAGCTTCGAGGCCGCCGAGGGCCCGCCGGCGGCGCTGGTCTGCCGGGCCCAGGTCTGCAGCGCCCCGATCCACGCCCCCGACGCGCTGCGGGCGGCGCTGCTCGGCGAGGCTTCGCGGTAGACTCGGGCTGCGCGACCTATGCCCTACGTCGAGTACGCCTGCGAAGGCCGCCTGCTGTTCCGCACCGAGACCACCGAGGACGTGCAGTTCGTCCCGCGGATCCACGAGGTCGTCGTCATCGACGACGTGCCGTACCAGGTCGTCGACGTCGAGTACTGGGCCCGCCGGCTCGGCTCGACCGATCGCCGCCTGGTCTGCCCCACCGTCTACGTGGTGCCGATCGCCGGCGTCGAGTGGGAGCAGCGGCTCGAGCGCCGGGTGCCGCGCAGCAAAGAGGGCAAGCCGCCCACGCGCTACTGACTTTCGGGGCAGGTCCCCGGGGACATGGTCGCTCGAGCATGCCCCTCGGAGCATGTTTTCGGGGACATGACCCGAGAGAGGGAGCGAAGAACGATTCGAGCCCTCGGTGCCCTTGCGGGCGAGGCGGATTCGAGGCCCTTGCCTCGGCCGCTCCTCGGTCCCCAGGGACATGGCCGTTCGAGCATGCCTCTTGGAGCATGCTCTCGGGTACATGTCCCGGGGGACGGAGAGCGAAGTTGGCGGAGGAGGAGGGATTCGAACCCTCGGTGCCCTTGCGGGCGAGGCGGATCGAGGCCCTTGCCTCGGCCGCTCCTCAATCCCCAGGGACATGGCCGTTCGAGCATGCCCCTTGGAGCATGCTCTCGGGTACATGTCCCGGGGGACGGAGAGCGAAGTTGGCGGAGGAGGAGGGATTCGAACCCTCGGTGCCCTTGCGGACACGGCGGATTTCAAGTCCGCTGCCTTAGACCGCTCGGCCACTCCTCCGGCGGGGCCGCGAGTATCGACAAGCCGGGCCCGCGCGTAAAGGGGCTCACGGCGGCCGGGTCAGGCGGGCCAGCGCGCGCTCCGCCTCGCGCCGGCTGGGCGCGCTCGCGGGCGCCAGGCGCAGGAATTCCTCGTACGCGGTGCGGCTGGTGGCGACGTCGCCATGGGCCTCGGCGGCGCGCGCAAGCCACAGGTGCGCGTCGGGCAGCCAGGCGGTCCCGGGTGCGGCGCCGCGGACCGCCCGGCCGAGGCTGATGGCGGCCTCGGCGTCGAGCTGCAGGTCGTGTTCGCAGCGACCGAGCCAGTAGTGCGCCTCGGTGAGGCCGGGCGCGAGCGCCACGGCGCGCTGGAGCTGGCGGCGGGCCTCCTCGAAGTTGCCGCGCTCGTACTGCGCCTGGCCGAGGGCCACGAACGCGGCCGGAAACGCCTCCGTCGCCCGCGTTACCGCGCTGAGCTCGGTCACGGCCTCCTGGGCGCGACCGAGCTGCAGCAGCGCGTGGCCGTACAGGTAGCCGGCCTCGTGGAGCGTCGGCGCGAGCAGGTGCGCGCGGCGATAGTTGGCGAGGGCGTCCTGGAGGCGACCGCTGCGCTCGGCGATCTTGCCGGCCGCGAGCTCGACGTCGGGGTTGGCCTGGCTGGGCCGGCTGAGCCGCAGCTCGGCCTGCGCCAGCGCCGGCTCGCCGCGCGCCAGCAGCACCTTCGCCTTCAGCAGGTGGCCCTCCCACGAGTCCGGCGAGCGCAGCAAGATCTGGTCGGTCAGCGACTCCGCCGCCTCGACCGCGTCCTGAGCCAGGCGCAGGCGCGCGATCGCCAGCACCACCTCGTCCGGCGCCCGCACGTCGCTCAGGTGCGGCTGCACCATCGCCTCGAGCGCCCGCAACTCACCTGACCGAATGTACAGGCGGCTCAGCGGCCCGATCAGCCCGGCGAACCCGCCCGTGCGCTCGTACACCGCCAGCAGGTCGACGCGCCCGGCGTCCGACCGCGGCGTGTCGAGCACCAGCCCCCCGCGCCGCATCTGGGCCGCGTTGTCGTCGGGGTCCTGCGCGAGCGCGCTGTCGAGCGTCGCCACCGCCGCCTCGCGTCGGTTGAGCTCGACCAGCACGTTGGCGCGCGCCAGCGCCAGCGCCCGCAGGTCCGCCCGCGCGCTCTCGGTCGGATCGCGGCTGCGCTTGGCGTACAGGCGGTCGAGCAGCGCCAGCGTGTCCTCGTCGCGCGGCCGCAGGCGCGCGTACTCGACGGCGGCCCGCACGTGCGGCGGCTCGGCATTGGCGGCGTCGTGGAAGTGCCCCGCCGCGTCGCCGAGCTCGCCCGTGAGCAGGGCCAGGCGACCGCGCAGGAACATCGACTCGATCAGCGTCGGTGTCTCCGCCGCCAGCTTCTCGATCGCCCGCAACGCCGCGCTCTCGTTGCTCGCCCGCAGCGCCAGCTCGGCCTGGAGGACCTGCGCCTCGAGGTCGTCCGGCGCGTCGCGCAGCCGCGCAGTCAGACCTTGCTGCGCGCGCGCCAGCTCGTCCGCCTCGATCAGCACCCGCAGCGACGCGTGCACCACCTCCGGATCGCGCGGCGCCAGCTTGATCGCCTCGTCGGCCCAGTACACGCTGCGCGACACCTCGACCGACGCCGCCGCGACCCGGGCGTGGCGCACCAGCACGCGCGCCTGATGCATGTCGCTCACCCCCGGCTCGCGCACCAGCGCCTCGAGCCGATCGCGCGCCTCCGCCAGCCGCCCGCGGGAGATCAGCGCGTCGACCAGCAACAGCTGCAGCGTCGGCCGCTGCGGCTGCCGGTCGGCCGCGTCGCGCAGCGGGTCGAGCGTCGCCCGCCGATCTTTCGCCAGCTCGGCCGCGAACGCCAGCCATCGGGCCGCCTGATCGCCTGGCCGTAAGGACATGGCCTCCGAGGCATAGTCCGCCGCGGCCGCGTGGTTGCCGGCGGCCAGCGCGAGCAGCCCGCGGTAGAGCGTCACGCCCGGCTCCGCGCCCACCGCCAGCAGCCCCTGGGCCGTCGCCGGTTCGCCGTCGGCGATCGCCGCGAGGCCGCGGATCCGCTCGGCACGGAAGTTCTCGCGCTGGACAGTCGCCGCCAGCCACGTCTTCGCCTGCGACTCGCGCACCGGATCGGGCCCGTAGCGCAGGTGGATCCGCAGCGCCGCCTCGGCGCGCCCGAGCGGGTCCTCGGTCTGCTCCGCGACGGCCATCGCCGCGAGGTAGCCGTCCATCGTGTCGTCGTCGAACAGCGCCGCCAGCCGTTCGTCGCGCTCGCGGATCGCCGCCGGATCGGACAGCACCTTGGCCGCGTACGAGCCGGCCACCAGCGAGGCCTCCTCCCCGCGGGCGTAGTGGAACCAGAAGCTGGCCACCAGCGCGGCGAACAGCCCGACCAGGCCCGCGTAGGCCAGCGCGCCCGGCTCCGGCGTCGTCGGCGTCAGCACCACGGTCGGGCGCCGCGACTGCAGCTGCGGCCGCGGCGGGGGCAGCGGCGCGTCGGGTTGCGTCGGCAGCTCGCGCGTCTCGGCCTTGATGTCCGCGAGGTCGACGTCGACGTCGTCGGACCGCGACACCGCGCGCGCGGTGACCATCGACATCTCGCTGAGGTGCGGCAGGTCGAGCTCGGCGCTGTTCTCGAGGTCGCGGCTGTCGAGCACCGCGGGCACTGCGATCCGCGTCGCGGTCGCGATCTTCGGCAGCGTGAACGGCCGCGTCGTCGACACCGGCGCCGGCAGGTCGTCCTCGCCGCTGCCGGCCTCGGGCGCCGGCTGCGACGGCGGCCGCGACGTCGGCGATCTCGGGGCGTCGGTGCGCTCGCTCGCCGGGCGGTCTCCGACCAGCGTCGGCGGCACGAAGAACCCCTCGAGCGTCGCGTTGGCCGGCGTCTTGCGGATGCTCCCGATCGGCGTGCCGGGCAGCGGCAGCGACGTCAGCCGCGGCAGGATCACCCGGCCTCTCTCTTCGGGCGGCGCCTGCGTCGGCGTCCCGCAATTGGGGCAGCGCTCGAACGTCATGCCCGCCTCGAACACGAACGCGCACTTGCGGCACGCGGGCGGGTTCGGCGGCGTGGCGGGCGTATCGGCCATGAACGAAGGGGCGCAGGATAACACGCCGCACGCGCTCGATCGCCGCGGGCCCGGAGCCGCGAGCGACGAGGTCGCCCGGCCCGTCGCTGCCCCGTGAGCCGCCGCCCGGGACGCGGAGGTCGACGCTCGCTCGGGCGCGGGCTCGATTCACGACACGAGCGGAGCCTTCGCGCGGAGCATCCGCCGCGGGCCGCCCCCGGCGTCGCGGAGGCGCCAGACAGCGCGTGAGACTTGCTTCACGACGCTCGCGCTCGCCTCCGCCTCGCAGCCTCGGCCGGGCCCGCTGGATCGCCGACCGCCGCGCCAGCAGCCCCGCGCGGCCGAATGAGCGCTCGCCGGCCGTCTGCCTCACCTCGCCCGCCCGCCCTGCGAGCCCGCGATCGACCGCCAAGATCGCCGGATCGCCAGCCGCCCGCGCCTGCAGTAGGCTCCGCGCGATGCTCCTGCGCGATCCCGTGCACGGCCTGATCTCCTTCAGCGGCGCCACCGCCCGCCTCGTCACGCGGCTGCTCGACTGCGCCGAGGTCCAGCGCCTGCGACGGATCCGCGCCCTCGGCCTCGCCGCGCTCGCCTTCCCCGGCGGCGAGCACTCACGCTTCGCCCACGCCGTCGGCGCCGCGCACGTCATGCAGCGCTACCTCGATCGCGTCCGCACCCTCGCGCAGGAGCTCCCGCCGCACGATCGCATCGACGATCACTGGGCCCACGTCGCCCTCGCGGCCGCGCTGCTGCACGACCTCGGTCACGGCCCGCTGAGTCACACCTTCGAGGCGGTGCTCCCGGGCGCGCCGCGGCACGAGGTGTGGACCTCGCGGATCTTGCTCGACCCCGACACGCAGGTTCACCGCGTGCTCGCCGAGCTCGACCCGACCGCGCCGGCGCTGGTCGAGCGGCTGATCCACGGCCAGGGCCCGATCGGCCACCTCGCGCGCGCGGTCTCCGGCACCTTCGACGTCGATCGCTGCGACTACCTGATGCGCGACAGCTACATGACCGGCGTGCGCTACGGCCTGCTCGACGTCGACTGGTTGCTCGCCTCGCTGCGGCTCTACGTCCCCGAGGGTTCGACCTCCGCGCGGCTGGCCGTCGACGGCGAGAAGGGCCTCACCGCGGTCGAGGGCTTCTTCCTCGCCCGCCTCTACATGTACCGCCAGGTCTACCTGCACAAGGCCGCGCGCGCCGCCGAGATGATGATCCGCGCGCTGTTCCGCCGCCTGTGCGAGCTCGGCCCCGAGCCTGGCACGCCGCCTGTCCTCGAGGACCTGTTGCGCGGCCGCGACGTCGACGTCCACCGCTACCTGCGCCTCGACGACCACGCGCTCGCCGAGGCGCTCGCCGCCTACACTCGCAGCGCCGACCCCGTCCTGCGCGAGCTCGCCGACGGCCTCGTCGGCCGGCGCCTGTTCAAGACCTTGCGGCTGGGCCCGCAGGTCGACTCCGCCGCCGCCGAGGTCAGGCTCGCCGAGGTGCTCGCCGGCGAGGGCGTCGCGCCCGCCTACCTCGGCGCCATCGACCGGGTCGAGATCGACGCGTATACCGACGACGAGGCGCTCATGGTCCTGCGCAGCGGCGGCCGCGTCCAGCGCCTCCTCGACGCCTCCCCGCTGCTCCGCGGCCTCGCCCGCGAGCGCTTCGTCCACCACCGCGCCGTCTTCCCGCCCGCCTTGCGCGCTCGCGTCTCGGCTGCCCTCTCGGACATGACCTGAAGGGCCTGCTCGAACGGCCCTGTCCGATTCACCCTGTCCCATTCGCCCTGTCCTTCAGAACATGTCCTCGCGCAAGAGCTCACGCCCGCGCTGCCCCGTCTGCGGCCTCCACCTCGAGCGGTGCCTGTGCGCCGAGCTGCCGGTCCTCGATTTGCCGACCCGCTTCGTCCTCGTCCAGCACAACCGCGAGCGCCACAAGCCGACCAGCACCGGCCGGGCGGCCGCGGCCGCGCTGCGCGCCCCGATCGTCTTCTACGGCGCGCAGAACGAGGCCATGGAGACCGGCCCGCTCACCGAGCCCGACCTCGACTACGTGGTCCTGTTCCCCGCCGAGGACGCGCAGGTCGCCGGCCCCGAGCTGCTGCAGACAGCCCCCGGTCGCCGGCGCTGCGTCGTCATCCTCGACGGCACCTGGCACCAGTGCTCGCGCATGGCCCGGCGCGCCGCCCACGTCGCCGACTTTTCAAAGGTGTCCCTTCCGCCAGGTGGTCCCTCGCGCTGGGGCATCCGCCACGCCCCCCGCCCCGAGGCCGTCTGCACCTTCGAGGCCGCCACCCGCCTCGTCGAGGTCCTCCACGGCCCCGACGTCGCCCGGCCGATGGAGCGCTTCTTCCTCGAGCTGACCGCCCGCATGCACGCCCAGCGCGGCTCCCTCCCGCCCGGCCAGGACGAAGACGACGAGGATTGATCGCCCGCCGTCGTCGTGCAGGCGTCGCGTGTCCTCGCGGTCGAAGGCACGCAGGCCGACCTCGCAACCCGCGATGAGTTCGAAGGTGCCCGCGTCGAGGTCTGGTGGAGCAGGCCCGATCTGGCGGCCCGTGATGAGGTCGCGAACCGGAATCGCCGCCTGAGCAGGTCGACCTCGCGGCCGCCATGATGTGGCGAGCCGGCGGCCACCGCCTGGTCGAGCGAGTCCGACCTCGGCCGTCTCACTTCGCGGCGCTCGACTGCACCGCCGCCAGCGCCGCCCAGTCCGGCGTCCCGGAGCGCAGCCGAGGCACCGGCATCGGCCGCCCATCGGCGCCGCGGACCCAGTCGACCGCCTCGTGCTCGCGCGTCGCCTTGCGCAGCCCGCTGCGCGCGTGCGGCGGCAAGCGAGCGACGTACACCCCCGAGCGTTCGCCGTCGCGGACCGAGTAGCTGAAGAGCCCGTCTTCTTCGCCCCACCACACGTCGAGCGAGGTGGCGAACACGTGGTGGTCGACGAGTCGCTCCGCGAGCGTCTCGGGGTCGGTCACGATGAGATCGGCGCTCCACTCGTCGTCGATGCCGACCGGGCCGAGGAGGCGCTCGTCGGGCAGCCGGCGCGTGTAGCCCGTGACGCGCTTGGCGATCTGCTGCGGCATGCCATCGTAGGGCACCCGCCACATCGGCCCCTCGTCGCTCCAGGTGCCGTCGATACAGCACTGCTTGGCCTCGAACAGCACCAGGCCGTCCTCCTCGAACCACCGGATCCGCCCCGGGCGCTCGAACAGCCGCCGCGACGTACCCGCGCGCAGGTCGAACAGGTCGTAGTAGCTGCTGAAGAGGAGGCTCCCGACCCAGCGCTCGTCGTCGATCTTCGCGTTGAGGGACAGGTCCGGCCGCACGTCGACGGAGTCGAGCCCGGGCAGGAAAAAGATCCGGCTCTTCGGCTCACCGTCGACGTAGCCGAGGCCGAGCTGGACGATCCCGTTGGTGGCCATCATGAGCGGGAACGCGCTGTACTGCAGCGACGTCTGGGCCAAGAGCGCGTCGGTCCCGGTCGACAGGTCGCGCAGGATGATGTCGCCCTCGGGGTACTCGGGATCGTCGCGCGTGAGGGTCGAGTCTTGCCAGAGCAGCCAGCGCCCGTCGTGGGACGCCTCCAGCGAGCGCACCTCGTCCAGCAGCGGCGTCACCGAGCGGTCGGCGAGATCGGCGCGGAACAGCGTCCCCGCGCCGTCGAGCGCCAGCACGAAGTCGGGGAAGGTGCGGATCGAGTCGGCGACGATGCCCGTGCCGCTCTCGCCCGAAGGGGTGATACGCACGTCGTCGAGCAGCACCTCGGGCTCCGACGTCTGGGTGAGCGGGTCGTCGGGGTAAGGGCTGAGCACCAGCGCACCGACGTCGTCGTCGTGCGGGACGACGGTCAGCAGCCCGTGGTCCGTCCAGCGCAGCGCGCAGCCGAGGGCCTCCGGGTCGCCGGCGAACACCACGTGCGGCTCGCGCTCTCCGAGCGGATCGAGGCTCACGATCTCCGCGGTCGCCTCGTCGCAGCCCAGCACCACTCCTGGCCAGCGCTCGAGGGTGAAGATGTTGTCGACGCCGCTGGCGACCAGCGCCGGCGACTCGCCGCACAGGCCCGTCGACCACACCTCCGGCTCGCTCCACCGCGGTAAGTCCCCCGCTTCTTCGCCCGGTGCGATCCGATGGGTGACGAACAACAGCCGCTCACCGACCCGCTCGGTCCAGCCGAAGAGGAGCTGACGGTCGGGCTCCAGCGGGAGGATCCGGAACGGCCCATCCTGGCCGCACACCTCTTCGAGCTCCTCCTGCGCGATCGGCTCGGGCCCGCAGGCCGAGCAAGTCATCACCGCGCCGATGCAACCAATCGCCGCTCCACTGCGCTTCATCCTCTCACTATAGAACGCCCCGCCGGGCAGTGCACATCCGACTTTCTCGCAGCCCGGGATCAGCGATAGATGCGCGTCTCTTCCTCGTGCAGCGTCAGGTACGTGAACACCGTCCAGTCGGCCGCCACCAGCCCCGTGACCACGCGGCAGGCCACCACCGTCCCGGTCAGCGCGCGGGTCGGCCGGACCGACGGGGACATCTCGAGCACGCGCGGCGAGCTCGGCCCGAGGTGATCGCGAGCTTCGCGCTTGAACAACCACTCCGGCGCGTACTCGATTCCCGTGTCGAGGTCGCGGATCAGCGGCATGTCGAGCTGCTCGCTGTACTCCACGCTGAAGAAGCCCGTGTCGCGCTCGAAGAACTGCAGCTCCACGCGGTGGCCGACGGCGATCGGCGCCGCGTGGTGAAAGACGTAGACGACCGGCTCGGTCCCCATCCCGCGATCCTCTATCAGAGCCGCGGCGCCGCGTCGACGAGCGCGCGGGTGGCCTCGGCCTGCGGGGCGGCAAGCACCGTCGCCACCGGCCCGGCCTCGACCGGGCGGCCGTCCGCGAGCACCAGCACCTGCTCCACCGTGCCTGGCAGAAAGGACAGATCGTGGCTGATCATCAGCAGCCCGATCGCCTCGGCCCGCAGCGAGCGCAGCAGGTCGACGATCGTCCAGGCGACCGGCCGGTCGAGCGCGCTCGTGATCTCGTCGACGATCAGCAGCGACGGCGCCGCGGCCAGCGCCCGCGCGATCGCGGCCCGCTGCCGCTGCCCGCCGCTCAGCGCCCCGGGCACACGGTCCAGCAGCTCGGGCGCCAGGGCCACGCGCTCCATCAGCGCGCGCAGCCGCGGGTCGTCGCGGGTGAACCGGTCGCGCCCGGCCAGCAGCCGCGACTCCTCAAGGCTGCGACGAACCGAGAGATTCGGGTCGAGCGCAGTCACCGGGTCTTGCCACACCAGCTGCACCTGCGACCGCAGCCCCGCCCACGCCGCGCGCGACGCCCCGACCAGCTCGCGCCCCGACAGCGTCAGCGACCCCGCGAGCTCCGGCTCGAGCCCGACCAGCGCGCGCGCCAGAGTCGACTTGCCCGAGCCCGAGCGGCCGATCACCGCCAGCCCCGAGCCCGGCCCGAGCTCGAGGTCGACCCCGCGCACCCGCCTCCCGACCGTCAACCCGCGCCCGATGAGGATGTCCCTCGAGACATGCTCCAAAGGACCTGTTGAACGAGACATGTTCATTCGTTCAACTCCTGCGGGCCGCCGCCACCATCGCCGCGGTGGTCGGCTCGGGGGGAGCGGCCAGCAACTCGGCCAGCGAGCCGTGGGCGACCATCCGCCCGCGGTCCAGCACGAGCGCTCGCGCGCAGCAGCCGGCCACGCGGGCCAGGTCGTGCGACACCAGCACCAGCGCGACCTGTTCAGCTGCGCAGCGGCGGACCAGCAGCTCGACGAGCTCGACCTGACTCACGCAGTCGAGCGAGGCCATCGGCTCGTCGGCCAGCAGCACCGCGGGGCGACAGGCGAGGGCGAGGGCGAGGGCGACGCGCTGGGCCTGGCCGCCGCTCAGCTCGTGCGCGAAGCGACCGACAAACTCCTGTGACAGGCCGACCTCGGCGAGTCGTTCACGCGGACGGCTGTCCGTGTCGTGGAGCACACAGACCTCGCGCAACTGTTCGCCGACGGTGCGCATCGGGTCGAGGCTCGCGGCGGCGGCCTGAGGCACGAGCGCGAGGCCACGGCCGCGGAGCCTCGCGAGCGCGGGACGGTCGGCGAGCGGCACCCTGCGATCGTCCCAGAACAACGTCCCGGTGACCCTCGCCTGCGCCGGAGCGAGTCCCAGGAGACAGCGGAGCAGCACGCTCTTGCCGGCCCCCGACGGGCCGAGGACGGCCAGCGACTCACCGCCGCAGATCGAGAAGGACACCGCCTCGAGCAGCGTTCGTCCGTCGATCGTGCAGCCGAGGTCGTCGACCCGCATCACGCCGAGCGTAACGCGCAGGCGGCCGCCTGTCGGATGTGACAGCCAAGAAACTTGTGAGAATACAAGTCACGCCCCTGGGCGATGTCACAGAGATGGAACATTCGCGACATCGGGCTGCAAAGCCTGTTCGTCATAAACCGTCGCGTCCCGATGTTCAACGGCTTCGACCCCGCGACCCGCGATCAGGTGTTCGTACGCCGGAACAAGCGGGCGATCGTCCTGGCCCTGTTCGGCCATATGTTGGTGATCGGCACCTGGGCCTGGCGCGACCGCCTGCGCGAGCCCGAGGTCGCCGTCGTCCTCGAGCCCGAGATCAAGGATTTCGCCGTCGACGAGCAGCCCGAGCCGGAGGTGGAAGAAGAGCCACCCCCGCCTCCGCCGCCCGACGTGCCGAAGCCCCAGCCGCAGGCCAAGCCGAAGCCCAAGCCGAAGCTCGAGCCGCCGAAGGTCATCCCCGAGGGTCCGCCGCCCGAGCAGGCCGCGCCCAGCAGCGACAAGAACTTCGGGGCAGGTGAGCCCGGACAGGGCAACGGCCAGCCGAAGAAGGCCGACAAGCCGCCGCCGCCGAAGAAGCCCGACCCGCCGCCGAAGAAGCCCGACCCACCGAAGAAGGTCGAGGAGCCGATCGACCCGACCAAGCCGGTCGACCGGCCGGAGCGGGCGAGCGTGCCGACGCCGGACCCGGGCAACAAGATGCCCGACTACCCGGGCGAGCTGCGCGACGCCGGCATCGAGGGCGAGGTCGTGCTCAAGCTGCACGTCCACCGCGACGGCACGGTCAAGGGCGCCAAGATCTTGCGGGCCACCAACACGGCCTCCGGCGACGAAGAGAAGACCAACGCCGAGAAGCTGTTCAAGGCCGCCGTCATCGGCGTCGTCAAGGGATGGAAGTACACCCCGTCCAAGCTCGACGGCGAGCCGATCTCGGTCTGGATCATCGTCAACTTCCCCTTCAAGCTCACCGGCGGCGGATGACGCGCGCGAGCAGCAACACTGAGAGGACTTGAGTCATGGAGCTGTCACTGTTCGAGATCTGGGAAAGCATGAGCCTCCTCTCCCGCCTGGTGGCGATCTCGCTGCTGGGCATGGGTGTGGCCAGCTTCGCGGTCATCATCGAGCGCACCTGGGTCTTGCGCCGCACCGACCGTGAGTCGATGGAGTTCGCCAGCAAGTCGCGCTCGCAGTTCGCCGACGGCGACATCGCCGGGGTGATCGAGCTGGCCCGCCGCTTCACCCGCAACCCGCTCGCCCGCCTCACCGCGATCGGCGTGCAGACCTTCCAGGCCAACGAGCGCAAGGACGGCGGCCCGGCCGCGGCCGCCGAGCTGACCCGCCGCGAGCTCGCCCGCAAGCTCGAGCTCTACAGCGCCGAGGGTCGCCGCGGCATGGGCATGCTCGCCTCGATCGGCTCGACCGCGCCGTTCATCGGCCTGTTCGGCACCGTCATCGGCATCATCGTCGCCTTCCAGGGCATCGCCTCCGCCGGCGGTGGTGGCATCGCCGCCGTCTCGGCCGGTATCGCCGAGGCGCTGATCGTCACCGCGGTCGGCCTCATCGTCGCCATCACCTCGGTGCTGTTCTTCAACTACCTGTCGGGCCGCTTCGACCGCCTCGACATGCAGATGCAGCACGCCGCCGGCGAGCTCATCGACTACTTGGAGGGCGCCCATGGGCATGGCGGTCGAGACCGGTAAACCCGGTAAAGGGCCGAAGCCCAGCATCAACGTCACCCCGCTGGTCGACGTCGTCCTCGTGCTGCTGATCATCTTCATGCTCATCATCCCGAACATGCAGGATGACAAGCCGATCGAGCTGATAAGCGTCATGTTCCCGGACAAGGACGCCGACAGCAAGGACGAGCCGCTCGTCGTCACGATCGATCGCAACGAGGTCTACACGCTCGAGGAGCAGGACATGGCCCGCGAGCAGGCGATCGCCCTGCTGAAGGACGTGTACGCCAAGAGCCCCAAGCGCAAGGTGCTCCTGCGCGGCGACGCCAAGGTCCCCTACAAGGCCGTCCGCACCTTCTTCAAGGACGTGCAGGACATCGGCTTCGGCGGCGTCTCGCTGGCCGTCGGCTCCCAGCGCAAGTGGGACGGCGGCGGGGAGGTCGACTAGCCATGGGCGCCAGCCTCAACACCGGCTTCAAGAAGGCCAAGGTCCAGCCCGAGATGAACGTGACCCCGCTGGTCGACGTCGTCCTCGTGCTGCTCATCATCTTCATGGTCCTCGCGCCCGTGATGGCCAAGAGCTTCTGGGTCCGCCTGCCGCCGAAGGACGACAAGGAAGAGCAGCTGGACCAGGCCAACGACCCCGACAAGCCGCTCGTGCTCAGCGTCGCCGCCGACGGCAAGACCGCGATCAACAAGATCGAGGTCGACCGCGCCGAGCTGACCGAGAAGCTGACGCGCATGTTCAACGCGCGGCCCGACAACTCCCTGTACCTCGACGCCGCCGACGACAGCGAGTACGGCATGGTGCTCGGCGCCGTCGACCTCGCCCGCGGCGCCCAGGCTTTCCCGATCGTCATCCTCACCACGAAGCCCGAGTGAAGCCGCCGTGACTTCTTGGTGACACGAGAGCCGCCCCCCTTGGGCGGCTCTTTCGTTTCCAGTACAACCCCCGCGCGGCTGTCCGAGCCGCATCAACAATCGAGATCTGGATCGCCATGTTCTTGCGAACCTGCAAGAGCCCGGCCCTGCTGACGTTACTGGCAGCGGTCGGTGCTGGAGTCTGTGCGCGTACTGTCCGTGCCGAGGGTCCCCGTGATTACGAGGGCCCGACCGGCTTCGACAAGGATGGCACGGTGATCGAGCAACCGGCCCCGGGCCAGCAGCCGCCCGCGGACGCCGAGCAACCGGCGGAGCAACCCGCCGAGCAGCCCGTCGAGCAGCCGGCGGAGCAGCCCGCCGAGCAGCCGGCGGAGCAGCCCGCCAAGGCGCCGCCCGCCGAGGAAGAGGAGGGCGGCTGCGCCGAGGACGACGGCTTCTGCGTCGAGGACCTGACGAACGACGCCGAGGCGCTCAAGAAGGAGATGGCGCCGAAGAAGCAGGTCAAGGTCGCGGGCGACGCCGGCACGATCAAGGGCCGCGTCCTCGACGCGACCAGCGGCTCGCCGCTCATCGGCGTCGGCGTCGCCGTGGTCGGCACCGACTACAAGACCAAGACCGACATCAACGGCGAGTACGAGCTGCCCGTCCCGCCAGGTACCTACCAGGTGCGGATCTCCTACGACGCCTACGAGGGCATGACGATCTCCGGCGTCGCCGTCGCCAAGGACCAGTCGCAGTCGATCAACCGCGAGCTCAAGCCGATCGCCGGCATGACCCAGACGGTCGTGGTCAAGGCCGAGATCAACAAGGAGAGCGCGGCCGGCAAGCTGGTCGAGCGCAAGAAGGCCGCCAGCGCGCGCGACGTCATGAGCCGCGACGACATCCGCAAGTCGGGCGGCGGCTCGGCCTCGGCGGTGGCGCGGCGCATCGTCGGCACCACCGTCGTCGGCGACCGCTTCATCTTCGTCCGCGGCCTCGGCCACCGCTACGGCAACACCCTCCTCGACGGCGCGCGCCTGCCGAGCCCCGACCCCAACCTGCGCACCGTCCCGCTCGACATCATCCCCTCGGGCGCGCTGTCGGCGATCAACGTGCAGAAGACGGCCACGCCCGACGTCCCGGCCGACTTCGCCGGCGCCTCGGTCCAGCTCGAGACGCGCGAGACCCCGGACAAGCTGTACTTCTCGGTCGACGCGCGCGTCGGCGCCAACACTGCGACGACCTTCCGCGAGGCCAACACCGGCAACCACTTCGCCGGCGACAACGCGACCTTCGGCAACCTCGGGCGCGACCTGCCGAGCAACTTCGACACGGCGCGGCCGATCCGTCCGACCGAGCTCGAGGGCGGCAAGCCGGTCTACTCGCCGGAGCAGCTCGAGCGCTTCGGCGAGGGCCTGCCGTCGACGCACACCACGATCGGCAGCAAGACGGCGATGCCGAACTTCGGCGCCGGCCTGCAGCTCGGCAACACCTTCAAGCCGTGGGGCACGCGGCTCGGCTTCCTCACCGCGCTGCAGTACTCGAACGTCCACCAGACGCTGCGCGAGACCCACCGGATCTACAGCGTCACCGGCGACCAGAACAGCGGCTACACCCTCGACACCGACCAGCCGACGGTCCGCTGGGAGGGCGTCAAGACCACGCAGAACGTCCAGGGCTCGGCGCTCGCGCTCATCAAGTGGAACTTCAACAAGGACCACCGGCTCGAGCTCACCGCCGTCTACACCCGCGACGCCGACAACGAGTCGCGCGCGCTCACCGGCAACGCGCGTAACACCAGCGCGACCGAGAACACCACCAGCCTCAACACCCGCCTGCGCTACATCATGCGCTCGGTGGTGTTCACCCGCCTGGGCGGCCGCCACACCTTCGCCGGCGCCAAGGGCCTGACGCTCGACTGGTTCGGCAGCTACGCCCAGGCGCGCCAGGACGACCCGCTGCTGCGCGAGATGTTCTTCAACAACATCGGCGGCGACTACCAGGTCGCGCCGAACGAGGCCGGCAAGTTCCAGTTCTTCAAGCTGGTCGACAACACCGGCACCGGCGCGCTCAACCTGACGATGCCGTTCAAGCAGTGGCGCGGCCTCGACGCCCGCGTCAAGGCCGGCGGGTGGGTCGAGGCGCGGCAGCGGCAGTTCGACGCCCGCACCATCGACCTCGAGCCGCGCGGCTGGACCGGCGCGCTGCCCTCGGGCTCCGGCAACCTCTTCACCAAGGACACCATCGGCGGCGGCGTGCCGATGAACCAGGGCGGCACCGAGCCGTTCGTGATCAACGAGATCACCCGCCCCGGCGGCCAGGACGGCTACAAGGGCTCGCAGCAGATCTACGCCGGCTACGCCATGCTCGACCTGCCGTTCACGCGGTGGTTCCGGCTCGTCGGCGGCGCCCGCTTCGAGGCCAGCAACATCGACGTCTCGCCGTACAGCCCGTACAGCCCCAACGCCGACCCGGCCTACCGCGCCACCCTGCGCGACCGCCAGGTGCTGCCGTCGGGCAGCCTGATCTTCTCGCCGCGCAGCGACATGAACATCCGCCTCGCCGGCGCCGAGACGGTCGCCCGCCCGGAGATGCGCGAGCTGTCGAAGTTCCTGTTCGTCGACTTCGCCGGCGGCTTCGGCGTGCAGGGCAACCCCGACCTCAAGAGCACCAAGATCTGGAACGCCGACCTGCGCTGGGAGTGGTTCCCGAGCGCCAACGAGGTCATCGCCGCCAGCGTCTTCTACAAGTACTTCGACAGCCCGATCGAGCGGGTCATCGCCACCTTCCCGCGCGTGCAGACCTACCGCAACGCGACCCTGGCGCAGAACGTCGGTGTCGAGCTCGAGCTGCGCAAGAACCTGAGCTTCATCCACCGCGACGCCCGCGACTTCTCGATCGGGGCCAACTTCGCCTACGTCCACTCGCGCGTCGAGATCCCCGCGCCCGTGCCCGGCGACCCGCTCAACGCCCTCACCTCGACCAACCGTCCGCTCGAGGGCCAGTCGCCGTTCGTGGTCAACGCCTACTTCGCCTACGACAACGACAAGTCGGGCACCAACCTGCGCCTGCTCTACAACACCTTCGGCCGCCGGATCGTGTTCGTCGGCGCCAACCGCCTGCCCGACGTCTACGAGAAGCCGATTCACACCCTCGACTTCGCCATGTCGCAGCGGGTCTACAAGGGCCTGAACATCAGCTTCATGGCGCTGAACATGCTCAACTGGCGCCAGACCTACGTGCAGGGTCCGCTCGACAGCGTGTTCTATCAGACCCGCAAGGGCGTCTCCTTCATCCTCGGCCTCAGCTACAGCATGTGACGGTGAAAGGGCGCGATAATGTCGCGTTGGCGTCACCGACCCGTGGGAGCGGCGTCACGGGCTTCTTTTAAGGATACCGCCGCGACCTCTCCGACCTCTCCGACGAAGGCTCTCCCGTGATGACGACCAAGAAGACTCTCCCGATGTTCGCGGCCGCCTTGGCGCTGCCGCTGGTGTTCGCCCAGGGCTGTGGCGACGATGGCATGCAGACCTCCGACACCGCCGACACCGCCGACAGCGACACGGCCTCCGGCGAGGAGGAGTGCGACAGCGAGATCGAGGGCACGATCGAGTCCGACACGACGTGGACCTGCAGCCACACGCTGAAGGACATCGTCACCGTCAAGAACAACGCCAAGCTCACGGTCATGCCGGGCGTCACGATCAAGGGCCTCAACGGCTCGGCGCTGGTCGTCGCCAAGGGCTCGCAGCTGATCGCCGAGGGCACCAAGGAGCAGCCGATCGTCTTCACGTCGGCGCTGGCCGAGGGCAGCCGGGCGCGCGGCGACTGGGGCGGCATCGTCCTCCTCGGCGACGCCAAGAACAACCTGCAGACCGGCTCCGGCATCGCCGAGGGCCTCGACGCCGGCAACCCCGACTACGCGTACGGCGGCGGCGACGACGCCTACTCGTGCGGCTCGCTCAAGTGGGTCCGCGTCGAGTACGTCGGCTTCGAGCTGACCAAGGACAACGAGCTCAACGGCGTCACCTTCTACTCGTGCGGCTCCGGCACCACCGTGGACTACCTGCAGGTCCACATGGGCAAGGACGACGGCATCGAGATGTTCGGCGGCACCTGGAGCGGCAAGCACATCGTCGTCACCGGCGCCCAGGACGACTCGGTCGACTGCGACCAGGGCTACACCGGCTCGCTGCAGCACGTCGCGCTCATCCAGGACCCGGCCGCCGGCAACTACGCGTTCGAGCTGTCGAACCAGGCCGACAACCTCGACGCCGAGCCGCGCACCGCGCCGAAGTTCGTCAACGTCACCGCCATCGGCACCGCCGCGGGCGGCGACATCGAGACCCAGAGCGCCGGCGTCCGCCTCAAGGAGGGCGTCTCGGCCGAGTTCTACAACGCGATCTTCTACGGCTTCCACGGGCCCGCGGTCGAGCTCACCGAGGGCGCGACCGAGGCCGTCGCCGCGGCCGGCGGGATCAAGTTCATGAACGACCTGTTCTTCGGCAACTCGGCGGTCGACGACGGCGCGACCCCGTACGTCGTCGGCGAGGGCTCGACCTTCGACCTCAAGGGCCTCATCGAGGACCCCGCCAACAAGAACCTCATCGACGCCGATCCGCAGCTCGGCAGCCTCGACTTCACCGCGCCGAACTTCGCCCCGGCCGACGGCTCGCCGGTCCGCGGCGCCGGTGCGGCCCCCGCCGGCTTCGACGCCGCCGACTACATCGGCGCCGTGGCCAACGCCGCCGGCGACTGGACCCTCGGCTGGACCTCCTACGCCGCCAACTAGTCAGGACCCGCCGTGCTCCGCGCCGCCGCCACGCTCGCGCTCTGCCTGTCCTTCGGGGCATGTGACGCGCCGTCGGCCGGCGACGCGAAGCCGGCCGCGCCCGCCGAGCCGCACGTCGGCGACGAGCCGCTGGCCGGTGGCCTGCCGAGCCTCGAGGCGCTCGGCGAGGCGGTCGTCGCCGGCCTCAACGACGGCGACGCCGCCGCCCTCACCGCCCTGGCGATCGACCAGGCCGAGTACACCGGCCGCCTGTTCCCCGCGGTCGCCAACCACCCGGCCGCCGAGGCGATGGGCCGTGAGCTCTTGTGGGACATGCACGTCCGTCAGAGCGCCGACGACCTCCAGCGCGCGCTCACGCATCACGGCCGCTCCGACCTCGAGTTCATCCGCTTCGAACCACGCCGGACCGTCCGCCGGGCCGGCGTGGTGTTCCACGAGCGCCCGCACCTCGTCGTCCGCGGCGCGGACGGCACCGAGCGCGAGCTGCAGATCCTCGCCTCGCTCGTCGAGCACGAATCCACGCAGACCTTCAAGCTCCTCGGCTTCCGCGATCACGACTGAGTCACCACGTTGTCGCGAGCCTGTGGGGCCGGCCCGTAGCGCACCTGTTAGGAACAAATCATGCCCGCCACGATCCTCATCGTCGACGATGAGCGCGACCTGCTCGACTCGCTGCGCTTCAGCCTCGAGCGCGAGGGCTTCTGCGCCCTCACCGCCCAGAACGGCACCTCCGCGCTGTCGCTCATGGGCCAGAGCCCGCCGCCGGACCTCGTCCTGCTCGACTGGATGCTGCCCGACATGGCCGGCACCGAGGTCTGCCGCAACATCCGGATGACCGAAAGGACACGCGGCACGCCGGTCATCATGATCACCGCGCGCAGCGAGGAGATCGATCGGGTGGTCGGCTTCGAGCTCGGGGCCGACGACTACGTGACCAAGCCGTTCAGCGTGCGCGAGCTGTTGCTGCGCGTGAAGGCGATCCTCCGCCGCCGCACGGCCGACGACCACACGACCGAGGAGCAGCACTACGAGCTGCTGCGCGTCGACCACGACGGCCACCAGGTGTGGGTCCAGAACAGCCGCGTGACCCTGACGGCGCTCGAGTTCCGCCTGCTGGCGACGCTGCTGGCCCGCCGCGGCCGCGTGCAGACCCGCGACACCCTGCTCAACGACGTGTGGGGCGTGCAGGTCGACGTCACCACCCGCACCGTCGACACCCACGTGCAGCGCCTGCGCAAGAAGCTCGGCGCCGCCGGCCAGTACATCGAGACGCTCCGCGGCGTCGGCTACCGCTTCCTGCTGCCCGAGCGCGAGGCGGCCCACTGACTGCAGGTCGCTGCGTCGTGAGTGCACGGAGTCCGCAGCACTCGCCGGACCTCGACGATCTTCCGCCGCACTCGATCGACGACGGCTCGGTACGCCGCCCCCGCCGACCGCAGTGGTCCGCAACCACTTGATCTCCGCGCCAGCGAGCGCATCCACGGCCGCGAAGGCCTCGTCAGCGGGCGCATTCACGGATGCTCGCTTGCGATCCTCGGCGGCGCGGGGCTACCGTCGCGCCGCCATGAAGCTCCTCAATTCCGCCCTCTCGCCCTTCGCTGCCCGCGTGCGGCTCGCCATTCACGCCAAGTCGCTGCCGGTCGAGATCGCCCCGGCCGCCATGTGGTTGCCCGACGGCCAGAAGTCGCCGGACTACCTGGCGATCAACCCGATCGGCAAGGTCCCGGCCCTGATCCTCGACGACGGCGACGTGCTGCCCGAGTCCGACACGATCGTCGAGTACCTCGCCGACACCTTCCCGCAGGCCGGCCTGCGACCGTCGCGCCCGCAGGACATCGCCCGCGGCCGGCTGCTCGCGCGGATCTTCGAGCACTACGTGATGGCCCCGGGCTGGGGCGGCCTGTTCGGCCAGCTGTTTGCGCCGTCGCGCGACGACGCCGCTCTCGACGCCGCGCTCGCCAAGATCCACGAGGGCATGCGGCACCTGGCGCACTTCATGATCGACGCCCCGTTCGCCGTCAGCGACTCGATCACCACCGCCGACTGCGCGCTGGTCCCCTTCCTCACCTTCCAGAACCGGCTCGCCCGCTACTACGGCCGCGGCGACCTGCTGGCGGAGCACCCGCGGGTCGCCGCCTACTACGCCCGCGCCCAGCGCGACCCCGCCGTACAGAAGCTGCTCGCCGAGATGCGTGACGGCCTCGTCGGCAGCCGCCTCTCACGCCTGCTCACGCCCGACGAGCAGCCCGCCTGAGCGCGGCCGATACCTGGTCTTCGGGACATGTCCTTCGATGGAGCCGGAGGCCGCGGCCGGGGCCTCCAGGTCGTCGGCGCCGAACGTGTCGACGTGCGGCTCCCGGCTGCCGGCAGACGCGCCCACGAGGTCGAGCGTGGCTCGACCGTGTGAACCCGCCGTGAATCAGCGCGGTCGCAGCCCGCGGCGCAGGGCGTCGCGCAGCTCGCGTTCGAACCGCTGCGCCACCTCGGCGTGCGCGACCATGTCGAACCCGTGGAAGGCGCCCGGGTACACGTGCAGCTCGGTCGGCACGCCCGCCCGCAGCAGCCGCTGCGCGTACGCGACGTCCTCGGCGAGGAACAGGTCGAGCGCGCCGACGGCGATGTAGGTCGGCGGCGAGCCCGAGAGGTCGCTCGCGCGGGCCGCCGCCGCGTAGGGCGAGACGTCCTCGGCGCCCGGCTGGCCGCCGAGCAGGGCCGTCCAGGCGAAGCGGTTGTTCTCCGGCGTCCAGAAGAACTCGCCGACGTGCGGGTCCGGCTCGGCGACTGCGGTGCGGTCGTCGAGCATCGGATACACGAGCAGCTGGAACACCACCGGCACCTCGCCGCGGTCGCGCGCCAGGAGCCCGAGAGCGGCCGCCAGCCCGCCGCCGGCGCTCTCGCCCCCGATGGCGATCCGCCCGCGATCGACGCCCAGCTCCTCGGCCTGCTCGAACAACCACTTCAGCGCCGCGTAGCAGTCCTCGACCGGCCCGGGGAAGGGCGTCTCGGGCGCGAGGCGGTAGTCGACGGAGACCACGACGCAGCCGAGCGCCGACGCCAGCGCCTGATTGCGCGCGGCGGCGAGGTGCGGCGAACCCATCACGTAGCCGCCGCCGTGCATGTGCACGTACGCGGGCGCGAGGCCTTGCCGCCGCCGCGGCTCGTAGACGACCACGCGCACCTCGGGCGCCCCCTCGGGCCCGGGGATCGTCCGGTCGGAGGCGAGGACGTCCGAGGACGCCGGACTCGGAGGAGGCATGAGCGCGCGGATCTGCGTGAGCGCCTGCGGGCTCAGCTCGAACGTGGGCAACGCGCTGACCAGGGGCAGCAGCTGCGGATCGACGAGATGACGTGAGGACATGAACGGGCTCCGTGGGGAGGCGATCAGTCTGAAGCAAGCAAACCGCCGCTTCCACCCGCGCCGAGGTGCGCCCTCGCGCAGCTTCGCAGTGTGATGTCCAAAAAGACATGTCCTAAAAAACATCCCATTGTCGTCGACTCGACAGATGACGCCGCTCACGCTCGCCGAGCCGGGCAGCCCCGTCATCTGCCGACCCGGCGCGCGGGCGCGCAGCGAAGGTCGCGAGAAAATTGTTCGGGCGCCGGGAAGATAGCGACCGCGCGGCGTTGTCGGGGGGCGAGAGCCTCGCCGTCGATGGGTCGCCCGCCAGGCCGCGCGCGGGCGGCCCGAGGCCCGTGAACGAACCCGTGGTTGGTAGAGTGGGCCGCCGCGCGGGCGGCCGAGCGCGCCTGGTCGCGCAGGAGGAGGAGCGGAGCAATGAACGTGTCACTCGTGATCCTCGCCGCCTGGTGGTCGGCCTTCGTCTCGCCGATCGTGCCGGTGAGCCCCAAGGTGCCGTCGCCGGTGCCAGGGCCGATGAAGCCCGAGTCGCCGTCGACCGAGGTCGGACCGCTGAACCCGAAGGTCCCGCCGCCGCCCGAGCAGATCGACACGAGCAAGCTGCCCAGGGTCACGCAGGCGCCGAAGTTCTCGTTCCGTGCGGGCAACTACTCCGCCGAGTCGCTCAAGCTGCCCGAGGTGTTGCAGCTGGAGAAGTTCGAGCACTGGCAGGGCGGACCGAACTGGCCGCAGCTCGAGAGCGCGGTGGTCGTCGTCACCGACAACTCGCAGGACTCGCAGCGGTTCCTGGCCTTCCTCGTCGACCTCAAGGAGCAGCGGGTCGCGGCGATCCGCGACGGCGACCTCGTCAAGCACTTCGGCACGATCGGCCAGGGCTTGCCCGGCGACGGCAAGTACCAGGAGGGCGCGCCGCAGAACTTCATGGGCCTCGCGGGCAGCGGCGCGGTGATCATTTTGCGTCCGCCCGTGCCGCCCGGCCCGCCCGGATTCCCCGACGATCTCGTGCGCAGGATCCTCGACACCGGCAACATCGCCGCGCAGGCGGGCCTCCTGATGCACGGCAAGCTCGCCCGCGGTTGACCGTCGATCTCGCGCGTGGCATCGTCCGCCGTCGCCATCCATGGGCCCGCCGCCAGTCATCGATCCGCCGATCGACGCCGCGGCGGACTTCCACCGCAGCCTGCGTGAGCACGAGCAAGCGCTGCGGGACCTCGCCTCGCGGCTGTGTCGCAACCCCGCCGACGCCGGCGACCTGTTGCAGGACACCTTCGAGCGAGCGCTGCAGCGGCGCGCGCAGTACCAGCCCGGGACCAACCTGCGCGCGTGGCTGTGCACGATGCTGCACCACCTCTTCCTCGACCGCTGCCGCGCGCGCGTCCGCGGGCCGACGCACGCCTCGCTCGACGAGGTCGCGTTGCCGGCGCCGGAGCCCGCGACCGAGCCGGCCTGGGCGGCGCTGACCCGCGACGACGTCGTCGCCGCGGTCGAGCGCCTGGAGCCCGACTTTCGCCGCGTGTACCAGCTTCACAGCCTCGAGGGCGTGCCGTATCAAGAGATCGCCGCGCGCCTGGGGATCCCCAAGGCCACCGTCGGCACTCGCCTCGCGCGGGCCCGCCGCAAGCTCCGTGACCTGCTGATGCCGGCCCGCGCCGCCGACGAGAGCCACCCATGACCCGCCGCTGCGACGACATCGACCGCTACTTCGACGGCGAGCTCGAGGGCGACGCGCGGGCGACGTTCGAGGCGCACCTCGTCGACTGCGCGACCTGTCAGCAGGCGCTCCACGTGTCGATGCAGCTGCAAGCGGCGACCGGGCCCGAGGCGGCGCCGGCGGCTCCGCCGATCTCGCTGGCCTCGCGCAGGCGGCGGGCGTGGTGGGCCGCGGCGCCGCTGCTCGCCGCGGCGGCCGCGATCGCGCTGTACCTGCGTGGGCCGGGCGATGAGCCCGAGCTCGGGCATGTCTCCGAGGGCATGTCGCAAGAGACAGGCGCTCCGGCGCTGACTCTGGCGCCGACCCGCGGCGTCGAGGCGCGGCTCAGCTTCGGTCCGGCCGACGTCCACCGCGAGTACGCGGTGCTGCGCGCCGGCGGCCCGGTGACGGGCGAGCCGATCCCGCTGAGCGAGCTGTCGCGGCTCGAGCAGGCCGGTGAGCTGCGCGGGCTGGCGGCCGCGCACGCGCTGCGCGGCGAGCTGGCCCAGGCCCGGGCGGTGCTGCTGCGGCTCGGGCCCTCGCCGGATCGCAACAGCGACCTCGCTGCGCTGGCGCTGATGGAGGGTCGGGCGGAGGAGGCGCTCGCGCTCGCCGACGCGGCGCTGGCGGGCGCGCCGGAGCACCTGCAGGCGCGCTGGAACCGGGCGCTGGCGCTGCGCGAGCTGGGCCTCCTGCGCCTGGCCGCGGACGAGCTCGACGCGCTCGCGGAGGTCGACACCCCGGCGTGGGGCGCGGAGGCGGTGCGCCAGGCAGTGATGCTGCGGTACGAGCCGGGCGCGCGCGAGCAGCTGTTCGTCGACGTGCAGCGGGCCGGCGCGGCGCTGATCGAGCGCGGCGAGCCGATCTCCGAGGAGGCGATCGCGGGGGCGCCGTCGCTGGTGCGCCTCTACTTCTACGACGCGGTGCGCGCGGCCCCGTCGCGGGCGCGGCTCGAGTCGCTGGCGCCGCTGGCCGAGCGGCTCGACCGCGTCGCCGGAGGACATGTCCTACAGGACATGCTTCAAAAGACATCCAAGGAAAACTTCGCCCGCCGCGGCCCGCTCGCCGAGGAGTTCGCCGGGCTCGCGCTCGGCCGCGGCGGCGACGGGGCCGAGCTGGCCGCCCGGGCGCGCGCCGCCAGGCAGGTCGACATCGCCCTCGGCGCGATGATCCACGCCGGGCTGGTGCGCGCCGACCTCGACGTCTTCATCGAGCTGGCCGAAAGTACAGGTGACCCGTGGCTGCGCATGCTCGTCGCCCAGGAGCGGGCGGGCGCGCAGGTCGACGCCGGCGACTACGCGGCCGCCGAGGCGACCCTGGAGGCGGGGCGAGCGCTGTGCGGGCCGGGGCTCGGCTATCGCTGCGCGCGGCTCGAGCTGGCCCACGCGGAGCTGCTGGCGCTGATGCACCGCCTGACCGAGGCCGCGGCGCCGCTCGCAGCCGGGGCGCGGCGGGTGACGCAGGACGTGCACTGGGGCGCCGAGACGACCTCCTTGCAGCTGCGCGCCGAGGTGGCCCGCCTGCGCGGCGGCTTCGGCCTGGCGCGGGCGATCACCGGCGAGACCTTGCTGCGCCTGCCGGGCGCGCCCGCGGCTCGCTGCCGGGCCGAGCGCCACGCGCACGACGTGCTCGCGGGGCTGGCGATCGTCGCGCTCGACGTCGCCGGGGCGCGGCGCGAGCTGCAGGCCGCGGCCGACTGCGAGCAGCCGCCGTCGCTCACCCGCCTGTTCGTGCAGGCCGACCTGGCGCGGATGAGCGGCGACCTGCGCGACCTC
Organism: Nannocystis punicea; assembly: GCF_026965555.1. Classification (GTDB taxonomy): domain Bacteria; phylum Myxococcota_A; class Polyangia; order Nannocystales; family Nannocystaceae; genus Nannocystis; species Nannocystis punicea. The sequence goes on from NZ_CP114040.1 coordinate 12,562,084, forward strand.
GACGTCGTGCTCGCCGGGCTGCAGGCGCTGCGAGCCGGCGGCCTGCGCGGCGGCGAGGCGGCGCTCGCCGATCACATCGAGGGTCGCGCGCGGCTCGCCGTCCAGCCCGAGGGCGCCCGCTCGCTCCTACGCCGGGCGATCGCCGCCGGCCGCGAGCTGCCGCGCAGCGACCCGCACGCGCTCAAGGCGGTGTCGTTCAGCTACGCCTCTCTGGTGTTCGACGCCGCCGCGCAGGGCGATCACGCCGCCGCTCTCGACCTGCTCGCCGAGGAGGTCGGCGCCGCCGCGCCGCGCAGCTGCGCCCTCGGCCTCGCCGTCGATCACGAGCGCGGCTACAGCGTGGCGATCGATGCGTCGGGCGCCGCGATCGGCCGCCTCGTCACCCGCACCGCCCCGGTCGGCGCCGACGAGGCGCTGGTGCCGGCCGACGCGATCGCGGCGCTGCGCACCTGCCCCGAGGTCGCGGTGTTCGCCCGGCCGCCCCTGGCCGGCCGCCCCGGCCTGTTGCCGCCCGAGATCGCCTGGTCGTACCACGTCGGTCACAGGTCCTTGCAGACAGGTTCTAAAAAACATGTCCCATCGGACATTCATGTGGTGGTCGCCGACGCGGCCGCGCCGGCCGCGCTCAATCTGCCGCGCCTGTCCCCGTGGACAGGTGAGAAGGACGCCGCGACGCGGGTGCTGACCGGCGCCGAGGCGACCCCGTCGCGGGTGCTGCAGGCGCTGCCCGACGCGGGGGAGATCGAGTTCCACGTCCACGGCCTGGTCGACCTCGCGGTGTCGGACGCGTCGTTCCTGGCGCTGACGCCCGACGCCGACGGCCGCCACGCGCTGACGGCCGGGCAGCTCCGCGGCGCCTCGCTGCAGGCGCGGCCGATCGTGATCCTCGGGGCCTGCCACGCCGGGCAGGTCGCGCCGTACCTGCACGAGGCGTGGAGCCTGCCGGTCGCGTTCCTCGAGGCCGGCGCGCGGGTCGTGATCGCCTCGCCGGCGCCCGTGCAGGACCGCGAGGCCGGCCCGTTCTTCGCCGCGGTGCGGGCGCGGATCCGCCAGGGCGCCTCGCCGGCGGTGGCGGTGCGCGACGAGCGGGTCCAGCAGGGCCCGGGCGCCGAGTGGGCCCTGCACGTGCTCGTCTTCGAGTAGCGGTGGTACCGTAGCGGCGCATGTTCGACCCCGCCGCGTGGCTGCAAGCGTCCCGGCCGCTGGCCCAGGTCAACCTCGTCGTCCCGCTGTGGCTCGGCCAGGCGCTGGCGTTCGCCCACACCGGCGCGTTCAGGCTGCCGACGCTGTACGCGTCGCAGATGTTCGTCGCGCTGCTGCTGCTGGTGATCGTGTTCAGCAACGACTACGCCGACCGCGACACCGACGCCGCCAACACCACCTACAACGAGTTCTCCGGCGGCTCGCGCGTGCTGCCGGAGGGTCGGCTGCGCCCGGGCGAGCTGCGCGACGCGGCCTGGCTGGCGCTGATCGGGCTGGCCGCGCTGTCGCTCTGGCTGGCTCTCGGGGCAGGTCGTCCGTGGGCCCCCGCGTTCGTGGCCGGCGCGGCGCTGCTGGTGTGGATCTACAACTTCCCGCCGCTGCGCCTGTCGTACCGCGGCGGCGGGGAGATCGTGCAAGGCCTGGGCACCGGGGTGTTGCTGCCGCTGTTCGGCTTCTACGTGCAGGCCGGCTCGCTCGCGGCGTTCCCGTGGCTCGCGCTCGCGCCGCTGTTCCTGCTCGGCGTGGTCGGCAATTTTCTCACCTCACTGCCGGATGTCCCTTCGGACAGGAGCTCGGGCAAGCGCAGCTACGCGGTCCGCCGCGGCCAGTGGGCGGCGCGCCGCCACAGCCTCGAGCTGCTGGTGATGGCGGCGCTGATGGGCGGCCTGGTCGTGCCCGGCCTCGGCGCCGCGGGCGTGGCCCTGCTGGCCGCGCCGGCCCTGGTCCTGGTGGCCCGCAGCGTCCCCTTGCTCGGCAGCGCCGACGCCGAGCAGCGCGACGAGTGCCGCCGCTTCATCCTCCTCGTCGCCGGCGCCGGCCACCTGCAGTGCGTGCTGTGGAGCCTCGCGCTGGTGGTGGTCGGCTTCTTGCGGCCGTGAGCGAGAGGCCGTGTCGGCCGTCACGTCTCCTTCCCGGCTAGCGCGTCAGGACATGTCCTTGGAGACATGCCCATGATCGTCAGCCCTGGACCCCAACAGGGGTAGGTGGTTTATAGAACATGTCTTATGCGACATGTTCTAAGCACCATGGTCGGGATCGGCCCGTCGTCCTGCCACACGCATGTCTGAAGAGACAGCTTCGGTACATCCGCTCACGGGCACGGCGGCGTCAGCAGCTTCAGCGCCTGCAGCGGCTGGCGGCTGGCGGGTGACGTGTCGCCGGCGCTTCTGCTGAGCCGGTCGGAGAGGCAGGCGGCCTCGCGGGCGCGGCTGCGGTCGCCGCCGCTACGGACCAGCGCGATCGCCAGCGTCTCGTGCAGCTCGGCCACGAGCTCAGGGCTGGGCCGGGCGTCCGGCACCAGCGGCAGCGCCCGTTCCGCCAGCGCCACCGCCTCGGCCGGTTTGCGCTCGCGGAGCGCGTACGCCAGGGCCAGCAGGGCCTCGAACCGGCGCGGGTCGTCCGGGCTCAGCGACGCGTCCTGCAGCGCGATCGCCTGGCGCGCGTGTCGCTCCGCCGCCGCGAACTCGCCGAGGTTGGTCTCGAGCCCGGCGATCGTCGTGTCGAGGTCGGACAGGTAGATGTGCGACTCGCCGAGGCTCGCGGACAGCCGCTCGCGCACGCGCGACACCAGGGCCAGCGCCTCCGGGACGCGGCCGAGCCGGCGCAGCAGCACCGCGTAATTCTGCTGCACCATCGCTGCGCCGAGGTGGTCGGGAGCGTGGCGCAGCTCGATCACCTTCAAGGCCGCGAGGTAGTGGCGCTCGGACGCCGCGTAGTCGCCGAGGCTGTGCTGCACCCCGGCCAGCAGCGCCTGCGTGTACATCGTCTCCGCGTGGTAGGGCACCAGAGTGGTGCGCTGGATCTGCTCGCAGCGCCGCAGCAGCCGCAGCGCCTCCTCGTGGTTGCCGAGCAGGTGCATCGCGCTGCCGAGGTTCGTCAGCGTCAGCGCCAGCTCCGGCGACTCGGGTCCCAGCAGCTTCTCCTCGATCCGCGCCGTCTCGCGCAGGTACCCTGCTGCGCGCGGCACCTGGTCGAGCTGCATCAGCACGCTCCCGAGGTTGTTGTACGACTGCGCCACGCCCACGCTGTCGCGCCCGAACGCCGCCAGTCGCAGCGCCAGCGCCTCTTCTCCGGTGCGGGCCGCCTCCTCGTAGCGGCCGAGCAGCTCGAGCGCGCCGCCGATGTCGTCGAGCGCCCTGGCGACGACGGGGTGACGCGGCCCGAACATCTCCGTCCAGCGGGCCAGGGCGCGGCGCTGGATCTCCAGCGACGCCTCGCCGTCGCCGAGCTCGGTGTAGATGCGGCCGAGTTCGGCCATCAAAAAGGGGCTCATGGTCGAGTTGCGGCACTCGAGATCGGCCTCGCACTCCGCGAGCGCCGGGACCAGGAGCTCGTACGCGCGCGAGAACTCGGTCGTCGCGATGCGCAGGTATTCGGCGCGCATCAGCTGCAGCGACAGCCGCTCGCGCAGCGAGCCCGAGCGGGCCACTTCGACCTCCGCCAGCCGCGACCACAGATCCCACACGGGTCGCAGGCGCAGGTCGCTGTCGAGGCGCTTCAGCAGGGCGAGCACTGCGCGACGGGCGGTCGCGTCGTCGCCGGCGCGGCGGGCCGCCAGGTAGGCCAGCTCCAGGCCATCGCGGCCGACCGCGAGGCGAGCGTTGTTGAGGTCGACGCGCGCGCGCACCAGCGCGAGCTCCGGCATGAGGTGCTGCGGCAGCGCCTCCGGCTCGACTTGCTGCAGCTCGAGCTCCGCCTCGCGCCCGCGGTCGGCGAGGATCAGCGCCTCGATCCGCTCGAAGCGCTTGCGCGCCGCCGCCTCCGCGATGGCCTCGGCCGCGGTCGCCGGCAGCGGGTGCTCGGCGCGCACGTAGCTGGTGTTGCTGCACGGCTCGAGCGCCGGCAGGGCCTCGACCGCCTCGACCGCGCGCTCGAGCGTCGGCGCCTCGGCCTCGCCCAGCAGCGCGACCGTCTCGGCCAGCGCGTGGCGGCGGCCCTCGAGGCAGGCCATGCGCAGCTCGAGCAGCTCCGGCGACTGCTCCTTGCGCACCGCGGTGTCCTCGCACGCGTCGCGGTGGGCCGCTGCCCACGCGGCGGCGTAGGCGTCGAGCCGGAGGTTCACGCGCGCGCCGACGTCGCGGGCGTACGGCAGGCCGGTCGCGGTGATGGCCGCAGAGAGCCTGTCCTTTTGTTCCTGTCCCCACGTACTTGTTATTCTCGCCGCTCCGTCGGTGCACAGCTCGGCGCGACCGACGACGAGGTTGCGGACGCCGAGGCCGATCAGCGCCGCCACGCACAGCAGCACCGCGGCGCCGAGCATGCGGACGCGGGCGCGCTCGGGGTCGCGGCCGGTCGCCGCCAGCAGCGCGTCCATGCTCGGGAACCGGCGCGCCGGCTCGGGGTCGAGGCCGCGGACCAGCGCCGCGTGCAGCCACGCGGGCGCGCGGCGGCCCGGCGGCGGCGGGGTCGTCCGGCCCTCGCAGATCGCCAGCGCCAGCGCTTGCAGGGTGTCGCCCTGGAACGGGCGCTGGCCGTAGAGCCCCTCCCACAGCGCGACGCAGAACGCGAACTGGTCGGAGCGCGCGTCGGCCGGCAGGCGCATGTACAGCTCCGGGGCGATGTACGCCGGCGTCCCGACCACCGCGCCGGCCACAGTCAGCTGTGAGCCCAGGGTGTTGCGCGACGAGCCCGTCGTGTGTTGCTCCGCGACCGTCGTCGGCGCGTCCGGCTCCGGCGCGCGGGCCAGGCCGAAGTCGAGCACGCGCACGCGGCCGTCGTCGCCGACCATCGCGTTGTCGGGCTTGAAGTCGCGGTGCACCAGCCCCGCCGCGTGGGCGGCCGCCAGCCCGCGACCGGCCTGCGTGAACACCCGCAGCACCTCGCGCCACGGCCGCGGCGTCGCCTCGAGCCACGCGCGCACGCTCTCGCCCTGGACGTACTCCATGGCCAAAAAGACATGGTCCAAGAAGCTACCGACCTCGTACACCGCGACCACGTGCGGGTGCGACAGCCGGGCCAGCGCCTGGGCCTCGCGGAGCAGGCGCGCGTGGCCTTGAGTGGTCTCGTGGTCGGCCTCGCCGTGCAGCAGCTTGATCGCCAGCTTGCGGTCGAGCTGCTCGTCGTAGGCGGCGTAGACCACCCCCATCCCGCCCGAGCCGAGCTCGCGGAGGATCGTGAAGCGCCCGATCCGGCTCGGCGGCTCGCGGACGCCGGGCGGGGGCCCGCCGGCCGCGAGGGTGGCCGCGTCGGCGAGCGTGCGCGCGATCAGCGTGGCTGCATCGTCGCGGGCCGGGGGCTGCGGCGCGTTCACGCCTGGCAGTTTGGCAAACTCTCGCCCACGTGGGGGGCGGACGGAGGCGCGCCTCAGCGCAGCAGGCCGCCGATCCGGCGACTGAGGCGCGCGCGCTCGAAGTCGGCGCGCAGCGACGAGATCCCCAGCGCGTAGATCGCCCAGAACACCAGGCCGACGCCGAAGCCCGCGAGCGTGGAGCCGAGGATCGGCGCCTCGGCCTGCATCTGTCGCAGCTCGCCGGCGGCCTTCTGCCAATTCACGGCGATGAACGCCAGCAGCACCGTGAGCGCCAGCGCCTTGAGCGCGGACAGGCCCGACAGGCGCGGGCGCGGGCCGAGGCCGCCGCGGTCGCCCTCGAGCAGTTGCATGAGCAACCCGAGCCACGACGACAGCATCGGCAGCACCAGCGCGCCCGCGATCCCGCCGAGGCCGGTCACTGCCAGGCGGAGGCGTTCGGTCGACAGCGGGATCTCGGCGGCGAGGTCGGACGGCGCCACGGGCGTGAGCCTACCGCAGAACGTGCGCGCGCGCGTGTGCGGCTGCGCGGCATACACTCGCGCCGTGGGGTCCAGCTATCAGACCGAGTTTCAGCGCCGCGCGCACGACGCCGTCATCGCCGTGCAGTCGACGATCTGCGCCGCCGTCGAGGCGCTGGAGCGCGAGCACGGCGGCAGCGGTGAGTTCGCCAGCGACGCCTGGGAGCGGTCCGGCGGCGGCGGCGGCCTGACGCGGGTCCTCCGCGGCGACGTGATCGAGAAGGGCGGCGTCAACACCTCGGCGGTGTTCGGCGAGTTGAACCCGCAGTTCGCCAGCCAGCTCGCCGGCACCGGCGCCAACTTCTTCGCGGCCGGCGTCTCGCTGGTGCTGCACCCGAAGAACCCGTTCGTGCCGACGGTGCACGCCAACTTCCGCTACATCGAGCAGGGCGACCGGCGATGGTTCGGCGGCGGCGCCGACCTCACCCCTTACTACTACTTCCCCGAGGACAAGGCCCACTTCCACGACGTCTGGCGCCACTTCTGCGACGCGCACCCCGGCATCGGCGACTACCCGCGCTTCTCCGACTGGTGCGATCGCTACTTCTATTTAAAACACCGCGGCGAGTCGCGCGGCGTCGGCGGGATCTTCTTCGATCACCTGTTCGTCGACGCGACGCGACCGGGCCACGACGAAGCGCTCTTGAATTTCATCCGCGACGGCGGCATGCGCTTCCTCGACGCCTGGCTGCCGATCGCGCGCCGGCGCTTGCCGAGTACCTACGGCCCGGACGAGCGCCGCTGGCAGGAGCTTCGCCGCGGCCGCTACGTCGAGTTCAACCTCCTCTACGACCGCGGCACCGTGTTCGGCCTCAAGACCGGCGGGCGCACCGAGTCGATCCTCATGTCGCTGCCGCCGCACGTGCAGTGGGGCTACGCCGAGGAGCCCGCGCCCGGGACCCCCGAGGCCGCGTTGCTCGCCGAGCTGCGCAAGCCGTTCCCCGGCGACGAGCCGAGTCCTTGAAATTTTAGCGAGCGGCATCGGCGGCGCCCTGCACCCGGCGATCTCCCCGCTCTCGTGCGCCGGCGCGGCGGATTCGTCTCCGGCGCCGCGCACGCGTCCACGATTTCGCGGCTCGATGAGCCCGTTCGCGCGCTCCGGCATCGGCGTCCAGGTGGATCCACCTGCTCCGATTCCGGGGTTTGCCCTGGCCGGACCTCGGCGCGACAATCCGCGGCCCGGTGGTCTTTCCCCTCCGTTCGTCGTGGCTGGTCGTCGTCGCCGTCGGGGTGCTGGCGCGCTCGGCCGCGGCCGCGCCTGCGCCTGTCCGTAAGAGCATGCCCCAAGAGACAAGTCCGAAAGGACCTGTCCCCGAGGGCCCGAGCGCTCCGGCTGCGACGACTCCGTCCGCGCCGACCAAGCTGACTCGAGAGGCCGCCGAGCAGGCGCGCACCGTCGGGCGGACCACGGTCCGCGGCGCGCGGGCGGACAGCAGCCACGACACGCGGGCGGCCAGCGTCGTCACCCGGCGCGACCTCGAGGAGCGGCTGCCGCGTTCGGCCCCGGACGCGCTGCGCTTCGAGCCGGGCGTGTACGTGCAGCAGACCGCGCACGGCCAGGGCTCGCCGTACGTGCGCGGCCTGACCGGCCAGCAGACGGTGATGATGTTCGACGGCATCCGCCTCAACAACAGCACCTTCCGCTACGGGCCCAACCAGTACTTCTTCACCATCGACTCGCGCACCCTGCAGAAGCTCGAGGTGTTGCGCGGCGCCTCGTCGACGCGCTACGGCTCGGACGCCATGGGCGGCGCGCTGCTGGCGACGCCGATCGACCCGGCGCTGGAGGCCGGCGGTCCGCGCGGCTGGTACGGCCACTCGAAGGCGATGATGCGCACCGGCACCGCCGACGGCGAGATCGGCGGGAGGGCCCAGCTCGACGTCGGCTACAAGGGCAAGGTCGGCCTGTTCGGCGGCGTCGGCTACCGCGACGTCGGGCTCCTCCGCGCCGGCGGCAAGCTCCTGTCCCCGAGTACAGGTCAGCCCGTCAAGTCGCCGCTGTTCGCCGCCGACGGCGTCACCCAGCGCGGCACCGGCTTCCGCGAGTTTACCGCCGACGCGCGCCTCGTCTACCAGGTGAACGACAAGCACCGCCTCACTCTCGGCTACTACGACTACCGCCAGTTCGACGCCCCACGCACCGATCGCTGCCCGCCGGTCACCGCGCCGCAGAGCGAGTGCCTGACCTACGACGAACAGTTCCGCACCCTCGTCTACGGCGCGTACGACGTCCAGGACGGCCCGGCCGCGGCCGAGACGGTGCGCTGGACCGTCAGCTACCAGCACCAGCACGAGCGGCGCCGGTTCGACCGCGGCGCCGACTCCACGTACCGCATCATCGGCCGCGACGAGGTCTACTCGCTCGGCACCGGCCTCAACATCGGCACCAAGAATTTCCGGCTCGCCCGCGGAGTCGACCTCAAGGTCAACTACGGCCTCGACGCCTACTTCGACACCCTGCGCAGCCAGGCCTGGAACACCTTCCTCGACGTCGGCATCACCACGCCGACCACCTCGCAGTACGCCAGCGGCAGCCGCTACCTGACCTCGGGCGTGTGGACCGAGGCGACGCTGCGGCTGTTCGACCGCGTCGAGCTGCGCGCCGGCGGCCGCGGCTCGCTCGTCGTCGCCAAGGCGCCCGGCAACCTCGACCCGATGGTCGGCCGGCGACCGATCGACCAGACCTGGGGCGGCGGCGTCGCCGGCGGCGGCGTCGCGGTGCGCCTCCTCGACGGCGTCCGCTGGATCACCAACCTCGACCAGGGCTTCCGCGCGCCCAACCTCGACGACCTCACCAGCCGCCAGGCCACCGGCGCCGGTCAGCAGTACGAGAACCCCAACCTGCGGCCGGAGCGGGCCCTGTCTTTGGAGACAGGTTTCAAGATCGAGCGCCCGCGCATCGAGCTGCAGCTGTTCGCGTTCCAGTCGTGGATCGATCGCCTGATCACGCGGGTCCGCTTCGACCGCGACCAGTGCCCGCCGGACGACAACATCTGCGGCGCGGCGATCTACAACGTCACCCTGGCCAACATCGCCGGCACCAGCCACATCCGCGGGGTCGACGGCGCGGTGCGGCTGTTCCTGCCGAAGGGCTTCGGCATGCGCGCGACCGCGGCCTACACCTGGGGCGACGGCCCCAACCCGGTGGCGGGCCTCGATCCCGTGCGCGTGCCGCTGTCGCGGATCCCCCCGCTCAACGGCACCGTCGAGATCAACTGGCGCCACCGCCTCGGCCTGTTCGCCAGCACCGCCCTGCGCTGGGCCCGGCCGCAGACGCGCCTCACCGAGACCGACAAGAACGACCAGCGGATCCCGCTCGGCGGCACCCCCGGCTTCGCGGTCCTCGACCTGCGCGCCGGCTACCGCCTCCAGCCGCACGCGCTCGTCGTCCTCGTGCTCGAGAACGTCACCAACGCCGCCTACCGCTACCACGGCTCGAGCATCAACGGCCCCGGGCGCGGGCTCAACGTGCTGATCGAGGTCGGCTTCTAATTGGAGTACACCGTCGCCATGGCCGAGACCGCCGACGACCCGCGCGCCTCCGCGTCGCTCGCCGCCCTGTGGGCCGCGGTGCTGCTCGGCGTCGCCGGCGTGGCGATCCTCGCCGCGGTGTTCGTCGGCCCGCTGCTGGCCGGCTCGCGCGAGCCGCCCTTCCTCGAGGGACAGGTCCCGAAGAACTCGCAGCTCTACCAGCGCTCGACCCCGCGGCCGCACGGCGTGCTGCACCTGGCCGGCTCCGGCAGCAACATCCCGCTGACGCGCGCGCTGGCCGACGCCTTCGTGGCGAAGAACCCCGACGCGCACATCGTCGTGTTCGAGAGCATCGGCTCGTCGGGCGGGGTGATGGCGGTCTACGACGACGTCGTCGACCTCGGCCTGATCTCCCGCCCGCTGAACGAGCGCGAGATGCACCTGGGGGTCGACGACATCCCCTACGCGCGCGTGCCCGTGGTCGTCGCGGTCAACCTCTCCGTCCCCGACACCGCGATCTCCACCGCCGAGCTGGCCGACATCTTCGCCGGCCGCAAGACCCGCTGGTCCGACGGCGCGCCGATCACCGTGCTGCAGCGCGAGCGCGGCGACTCCGGCCACGCCGCGGTCGCCCAGGCCCTGCCCGCCTTCGCCGCCGCCGACGAGGCCGCCTACCGCGAGCACCGCTGGCGCGTCATCCTCCACGACCGCGCCATGCAGGAGGCCCTGGCGATCACCCCCGGCGCCGTCGGCCTCCTCGACGTCGGCGCCATCAGCCTCCAGCGCCTGCCCCTCCGCGCCCTCGAGCTCGACGGCTACGCCCCCAGCGAGGCCAGCGTCCAGTCGCGCCGCTACCCCTTCTCAAAAGACCTCGCCTTCGCCGCCCTCGAGAGCCCCACCGGCCTCGCCGCCGAGTTCATCCGCTTCGCCCACTCCGACGAGGGCCGCGTGCTGATGAAGGCCCACGGCTACATCCCGCTGCCGGAGGTCCAATGAACTTTCGCGCAGGTGCGAATGGGCATGTCCTTCGGGTCATGTTCAGAACAGGCCGACGGTCGCGCGGTCGCACGGGCCCCGACGCTCGAGCCGCGCGCGCGGGCGTGAGGTGGCCGAGGTCGAACCGTGTCGCATGGGACATGTCCGGTTCGACATGCGCTCGGCAGCGCGATCCCGGCTCTTCCCTCGCGGGCGTGAGGTGGCCGAGGTCGAACCGTGTCGCATGGGACCTGTCCGGTTCGACATGCGCTCGGCAGCGCGGCCCCGGCCCTGCTCTCGCCGGCGCGAGGTGGCCGAGGTCGAACCGTGTCGCATGGGACATGTCCGGTTCGACATGCGCTCGGCAGCGCGGTCCCGGCCCCGCTCTCGCCGGCGCGAGGCGGCCGAGGTCGAAACGTGTCGCATGGGACATGTTCGGTTCGACATGCGCTCGGCAGCGCCCCGGCCCCGCTCTCGCCGGCGCTCGGCGGCCGGGAGCGCCGCATGTCGCAGGGGACATGCCAAGCGCGCGGCGCCCCGGCCCGCGCTCCGCCCTCCCGGCCAGGGCTCGCCCTTCGCGTCGAGGTGAGCATGTCTGAAAAGACATTGCCCGAAGGGCATGCTCTTTCGGGCAAGGTCGGCCTGCGTCGCTACCTGTCGGCGCGCATGCTGCCGCTGGTGGTGCTCCTGCTGGTGCTGGTGTCGGCCTCCGCGCCGCTGGCCTACGCCACCCTGCAGGCCCGCGGCCTCCGCTCGCAGGCGCGGGCGACGGCGGTGCAGGCGGCCGACGCGATCGCGCGCGAGGTGCAGGAGCGGCCGGTGCTGTGGCGCTACGACGCCGGCAAGCTGCTCGCCCACCTGCGCGCCTACGCCGACAACACCGGCGCGGCGCGCATCGAGATCGCCGACCGCTCGGGCGTGCGGATCCCGCTGGACACCGGGTCGATCACCGGCCCGGCGGCGGCCGCCGGACCGCTCGCGTGGGAGGCCGCGCCGATCGTCCTCAACGAAGAGGTCGTCGGCCACGCGTGGGTCGCAGTCAGCCTCGCCGAGGCCCGCTACGCCGCCCTCCTGCTGCTGGGCCCGTTCGGCCTGCTCGGCGTCGGCCTCGCCGGCCTCCTCTACTTCATCCCGCTCGGCGCCATCACCCGCGCCGAGCGCCGCATCGAGCAGAGCCAGGCCGCCCTCGCCCGCTTCAACCAGACGCTCGAGCAGCAGGTCGCCGAGCGCTCCTCCCAGCTCGGCCAGGCCTACGAGCAGCTGCGACAAAAAGAGGGCCGCCTGCGCGAGCTGTCGGCCCGCGCCGTGCTGCTCCAGGAGGCCGAGCGGCGCGTCATCGCCCGCGAGCTGCACGACTCCGCCGGCCAGGCGCTCACGGCGATCCGCATCAACCTCCAGCTCATGGTCCAGCTCGCCGAGCCCGACAGCAAGGTGGCGAAGATGGCCGCGCGCACGCTGACGATCGTCGACGCCACGCTCGAGGAGATCCGCCGCGCAGTCAGCATGCTGGGCCCGGCGATCCTCGACGACGTCGGCCTGGTCGCCGCGATCGAGCGGCTGTGCGACGACTTCGAGCGCGAGGACCTCGAGATCTCGCGGGAGCTCGAGGTCCCCGAGAGCGGGCTGTCCGCCGCGCTCGAGAGCGTGTGTTACCGGGTGACCCAGGAAGCCTTGACGAACGCCGCTCGCCACGCCGGCGCCAGCGAGCTACGTGTGGTCCTGAAGGTCGAGCCCGCGCACATCGTGCTGGAGGTCCGCGACAACGGTCGGGGGTTTGTCCCCGGCGAGCGCGGCGAGGGACGCGGCGGCCGCGGCCTCGTCGGCATGCGTGAGCGCGTCGAGCTGCTCGGCGGCAACCTCCGCATCGACACCGCGCCCGGGGCCGGCACTGCCATCCGCGTCGAGTTGCCGCGGCGGGCGCTGAGCGACGATGGCGACGACTCGGCCGTCGTCGTCGCGTGATACAGTCCGCGCGTGAGCACCAAGAAGACCATCCGGGTCGTCCTCGCCGAAGACCACACGATCGTCCGCGAGGGCCTGCGCGCGCTGCTCGACGTGCGCGACGACATCGAGGTCGTCGCCGAGGTGGCCGACGGACGCGCCGCGGTCGAGGCCGTCGCCGCCCACAAGCCGGACGTAGCGATCATGGACCTCGGCATGCCCGAACTGAACGGCGTCGATGCCACGCGAGCGATCCGCAAGGACTTCCCCGCCACGCAGGTGCTTATCCTGTCGATGCACTCGGGTGAGGAGTACGTCCGCCCGGCCATCCGCGCCGGCGCCAGCGGCTACCTGCTCAAGGGCTCGGGCCTGTCCGACCTGGTCGCCGCGATCCAGGCCGTCTCGCACGGCGACGCCTTCTTCAGCCCGTCGATCGCCAAGATCGTCCTCCACGACTCGCGGCGCGACGCGCGACCCGGCGGTCGCGAGCCGCAGCCGGGAGACGCCCTCACGAACCGCGAACGCGAGATCCTCCAGCTCGTCGCCGAGGGCCGCTCGAGCCCGGAAATCGCGCGCCAGCTCAGTCTCAGCGTGAAGACGGTCGAGGGCCATCGCGGCCGGATCATGGCCAAACTCGACGTGCACCACGTCGCCGGCCTCGTCCGCCACGCGATCCGCATCGGCCTCGTCTCGCCGGACGCGTGAAAAATTCGGGCAGGTGCTGGGAGCCCCGTGGGGGCCGTCCGTGACGCTTTTCGCGCCAGGTGGATCCCCTTAAAGTCGGTCGCGGGGAAGTGCCGTAGGCCGGGGGTAAAGGCGTCGATACCGTCGCGGGGAACCCACAGCGAGTTTCCCCATGAGAAATTTAGCCCTTTGCACTGCCCTGGTGGCGCTCACCGCCTGTCCGGCCGAGGACCCGAGCACCACTGATTCGCCTACCACGGACCAGACCACCGACAACACGACCACCGACGGCACCGACGGCACCGACGGCACCGCGACGGACGCACCGACCGGGACCACGGAAGAACCGACCGGGACGACCGAGGAGCCGACCGGGACCACGGACCCGGGGACCACCACCGAAGGTGCCTGCGACGGCATCGACATCCCGGGCATCGACGAGTCCGCCTGCGAGCCGCTGGCCAGCGACTACCAGCCCCGCGAGAACAACTCGGCCGACGACGAGTGGCCGGCTTGTGTGTCCGACGACGGCCCGTACACCCTCGTCGACAGCCCGCCGAGCACGATCGCCCGCATCGTCGCCTACGAGAACATCGCCGACTTGCTGTGGCGCAAGGCCGACCCGACCGGCGACGACTTCACCGCGGCGCGCAACGAGTACGTGCTCCCCGAGGGCCTCGAGTCGCGCCTCGTCCGCCGCGAGGACATGCACTACCCGCCGATCCCCGAGGCCGAGTGGGACCCGCAGGTCGACCCCGACAAGCAGTGCACCGTCGAGGCGCTGGTGACCAAGTACCCCGAGCGCTGCGTCGGTCCGGCGCACATCCAGCCGATCGTCGACGAGGCGTTCGCCGCCGGTCAGGCCGGCGAGGGCGACGCCAACATCCACGCTGCGCGGATCCACGGCGGCCTGCTCTGGTTCCTCTACCTGTCGGTCTACAAGGAGGCCAACACCTGCGCCACGGTCGCGCCGAAGGACTGCGACTCGGCGTGGGCCTACTACACCGGCGGCGAGGCGATCGACGCCCCGATCGGCATCGCCGCCGAGGTCCAGGCGCTCAGCGCCAACGCCCACGAGCGCATCCACGACGGCATCATGGCCACGCGCTGCTGGCGTGACATCGCCCAGGACATGGGCGAGTACCCGCTGCTCGACGAGCTGCCCACCGACCAGCAGGACCTGTTCGCGCAGGGCTGGGAGCAGCTCGACCAGGGCCTCCACCGCGGCTACGCCGTGATCGTCCGCGACTACATGCAGCAGTACGTCGACGCCGCGTGCAGCAGCGCCGAGACCAACGTCCTGTGGGCCTTCCTGCAGGTCGCCGGCCCCGTGCTGGGCCGCGAGGCCGAGGAGCGCGCCGCCTCCGCCGCCGCCGACCTCGCCGGTCTGTGGGCCGCCGAGGCCCCCGGCCCCGAGGAAGTCGCCAAGGGCATCGCCGCCCTCGACGAGATCTTCCCCTGCCCGTAAGGACATGACCTGAAGGTCAGCATGGGGCCGAGCGCCGCGCGCTCGGCCTCTTGTAATTTCAGGACATTGTCCATGGGACATGTCCTAATGGACAGCCGCGATCGCCTCGATCACCCGCATCACGCGAGAGCCAAAGGCGCGCCTGCGGGAAGATGTCCCGAAGAGCATGACTTTTTAGTCATGTCTCATGAGACAGCACGAAGGGGCCGGCGAAGCGCTCGGCCCCTTCGTGCTGGGATAGGCGGAACAGGGTTCGAACCTGCGACCCGCGCCTTGTAAGGGCGCCGCTCTACCGCTGAGCTATCCGCCTGGGCGCCGGGAAGCTAGCACAGCGGGGCGCTGTCGTGCGCGAGGATCGTGCGATCCTCGGGGGAAAGGGCCGCGAGCAGCTCGGCCGCCGTGGCGCCGCCGCCTGGGCGCAGGTCCGGGCGCAGCGCCGCGAGCGGGGCCAGCACGAAGTCGCGACGGGCCAGCTCGGGGTGGGGCAGCGCGAGCCGCTCCGTGTGGACCTGCAGCGAGCGGCCGGCCTCGGTCATGACCAGGAGGTCGAGGTCGAGCGTGCGCGCCTCCCAGCGCTCGCGCCGGGTCCGGCCGTGCCGGGCCTCGAGCGCGAGGAGCTCCGTCAGCAGGGGCTCCGGCGCCAGCCCCGTCCGCAGCTCGACCACCGCGTTGAGAAACGGGTGCAGCGACGGCCCCAGCGGTCGGGTCTCGAACACCGGCGAGCAGCGCAGCAGCTCGGTCCCCGCAATCACCCCCGCACGCAGCTCCTCGGCCGCCGCCCGCAGCGTCGCCGCCCGGTCGCCGAGGTTGCTGCCGAGGCCGACGTAGGCCAGCGCAGTCATCGTGACCTCCATCGCGCGCGCGCCGGCGCGGGGCGAGCATCGAGGACGATCATTGCGGCCCCGACCGGGTCGTGCCCGTGTGCGGCGCGTCCGCCGTGTGTGCGTACGGGGTCACCAGCGAGATCGGCAGCGCCCCCGCGAAGCCGATCCGCAGCGTCGCCGCCAGCGCCCGAGGAGGAGAATCTGTCTCCGAGGACATCTCGGGTTCGGCCGGCAACGAGAAGCGGACGCGCCCCTCGGCGTCGGCGGTGCTGGCGAGGACGCGCTCGCCGATCACCAGCTCGACCGCGCGGCCGCTCGCCGGCCCGTCGGGCGGCGAGCACGGCTGCACCGGCCCCTCGCGCAGCGCCACCGTGTCGCTGACGTGCACCCGGTCGCGCGCGCGCACGCTGTCGACGATGCCCGCGGTCAACAGCCCGAGGCCCACCGCCGTGAACACCCCGCCGACGCGGCGGCCCGTCTTGAGGTCGCGGACGTACTGCATGCGGTCTTCGTCGTAGCTCGCCTCGGCCGCGAACAGCTCCGGCCGCGCGAACGCCAGCGCCGACACTCCGAGGGCGACCGCGGCCAGCCCGTACTCGAAGTAGATCATCGCGTCCGGCTTGCGGACGATCCGCTCTTCCTGTCGCGCGGCCAGGTGCGCCACCGTCTGGCACGACCGCAGCTCGCGGAGCTCGACCTCGAGGTTGCCGCCGCGCTGCGCCCAGCGGGCCTCGACCGCCACCGCGACGACCTTGACCTCGTTCACCAGCGGTCGCGCGTCGGGGCGGACGGTCGTGCGGATCACCGTCTCCGAGGTGATCTGCGAGCAAGCCGCGGCGAGCGCCGCGACGAGGCCCAGAGCCGTCGAGGAAGGTCGGACCTCGCGCACGCGATCACCTGGTCAAAGGGACACCTCGGTCCCGAGCTTGGCGCCGACGACCCGCGCGACGGTCGCCATCAATTCATCGTCGGTCTTGCGGGCGACCCACTTGCCCTGCTCGGGCACGAAGTCGAAGTGCCACGCGGTGGTGCCGGCGGCCATCCAGATCTGCCCGGCCGCGCTGTGGGCGTTGATGACGAAGCGCGCGCCGTCCTTGAACGCCAGCGTGAGCACGTCGCCGGCGAGCTGGACGTCGAGCTCCTCGAGCTCGAGGGAGCCGAGGCCGGCGTCGATGTGCTCGAGCGCCTTGGCCGACCGCTTGAAGAAGTCCTTCTGCTCCATGGCCCGTGAGGGTTACGCGATCGTGCAGAGGCGGTCAATTCGCCGGTGTCGGGGCCGCCGGGGGCGACTTGGAGTCCTCCGCGTCGGCCGCCTTCGCGGGCGCTTCGGCCGTGCCGGGCGGCCCGCTCTTGCTGGGGTCGAAGCCCATCTGCCGCGCCTGGTCCTCGGTGATCTCGACGACCTCGACCGACTTGCCGTCGGGCAGGGTGAAGGTGTGCTTGCGCCCGTCGAGCACCGGCGCGGCCTGCTCCTGCTCCTGCTCGGCCTTGTACTTCTGGCACGCCTGGTAGCCGAAGAAGGCGAGCAGCGGGCCGTAGATGCAGATCCGGATCAGGACGCCTTTGGATGGCAGTTTCATGGAGGATGTCTCAAGGGTCAGACGTGAACTTGAGCGACCGCCAGGTCGCGACCGAGGCGCGGCTGTCGGCGTGGAGTCGAGAGGCGCCGCTGGCGGGCTCGAGCGCCCCGGTGGCGACGCGCGACAGGCGGAGGGTCGCGCTGCACGGCTCGGGCCGGGTCAGGCCGGTCTTGAGCTGGCCCTGGGCCACCTGCGCCGCGCCCTCGTCGGGCAGCTCGAGCTCGAACGGCTCGGCCAGGCAGGCGACGCCGTCGATGGCGTCGTCGATGCGGGCGAGGATCGTCGCCTCGGGCCGCGCCGGCGTCCACGCGACATCGAACGCCTGCGTGCGCGGCAGCTTGGCGCCCGCCTTGGGCGCGGTGATCTCGAACGCCGGGGCCTCGACCGACACGAGGTAAGTGGCCGCGTAGTCGTCGTCGACGAGCCGCAGCTCGTGCTTCACCGCCCCGCCCTCCTTGGCCTTGTCGACGCCGTCGACCTTGTAGACGTAGGAGCCGCTGGGCCGGCGCACGCGCGTGGCCGCGGTGCCGTCGACGCTGATCGAGCTGCGCTTGCACAGCGCGAGCGACAGCCCGGCGTCGTCGTCGACGCGCTTCACTTCGATCTCGGTGCGCGCCTGCTTGCCGTCGTGGTCGATGTACGCGGTGATGAGCAGGCCCTCGTCGGCGAGCGCGGCGCACGACGCGTCGGCGTCGTCACAGGCGGGCAGCCACGCGCACGCCGCCAGCGCCAGGAGGCGACAGGACGACGCGCAGCGGGGCAGGGCGACCATCTTCGGCAGGATAGCAAAAAACCGGGGTCGCGTTGCACGGGCCGCGTCGCGGGCGCAAACGGCCGGCCGGGCCGCGCGGAGCGGATCAGCCGCCGAAGTGCGGCTTGACGACGACCATGATGACGATGAGAAAGAGCGGGACGAGCGGCGCCTCGTTGAGCAGCCGACATTGCCGCGAGGTCAGGTTGTAGCGCCCGGCCGCGAGGTCCTTGCGGACCTTGCCGCAGTACAGGTGGTAACCGATCAGCAGCAACAGGCCGAGCAGCTTGGCGTGGAACCACCCCTGCGCCATGTAGAAGCCCGGCATCTGCACGAACAGGGCGACGCCGAAGGTGGCGGTGAAGATCATCGCCGGCCAGCAGATCCCGCGGTACAGCCGCCGCTCCATGGTCGCGAGCAGCTGGGTGATCTCCGGCTTGTCGCGGTTCTCGACGTGATAGACGTACAGCCGGAAGATGTAGAAGAGCCCGGCGAACCACGCGACGAAGCCGATGATGTGGAACGCCTTGAGCCAGGAGTAGAGCACGGCTTCTTTTTACCCCTTCCCCGCGCCGCGAGGTCAGGTGCCGGGCGTGTGACCGAACATGTGGATGTGGAGCCGCTCGCCGAGGCGAAACCCGCGCTCGATGCAGATCGGCAGCAGCGCCCGGTAGGCCTCGCGCAGGGCCTCGCTGTCGGTGCACTCGGGCATCAGGAGCACGCGGCCGCGCTGCTCGTCGGGCAGCGAGAGCTCGCGCAGCAGCGCCTCGACCTCGGCGACGTCGGCGGCGCTGGCGTCGGCGCGGACGACGAACTTGAGCTGCCACGGGTAGCTCGCCATCAGCCGCGCGAGCACGGGGAGGTTGAGGCGCGCGCGCTCGTGCCGCTCGGCCTGCGCCGGGTCGCGGGCCCACGGGGTGCTGTGGCGCAGCTTGGGGCTCAGCGACACGAGGTCGCAGGCGAGCCCGTCGAGCCACACTGTGCCGGCGGTCTCGACGGTGATGTGGTGCCCGGCCTCGCGCAGGCGGCGGCTGAGCGCGGCGACGCCGGCGAACAGGAGCGGCTCGCCGCCGGTGAGGACGACGTGGCGCGGCCCGGCGGCGCAGAAGGCGACCAGCTCGGCGAGGTCGGTGCGACGGCCCGAGGGGGCCCAGGAGGTCGCCGGCGAGTCGCACCACGCGCAGCGCAGGTTGCAGCCGGACACGCGGACGAACGAGCTCGGGACGCCGACGAGCGTGCCCTCACCCTGCAGCGAGACGAAGCGCTCCTGGATCGGCAGCCACGTCGGCGGTGAGGTCGAGAGCGACGGCGCGGCCGGGTTCGGGGCGCTGCCGGGCGGGTCGAGGAAGGCGGTCATGCGCGCGGCGTCGCTGTACCGCACTTGCGAACCGCAGGCCAGGGGTTCTACGCTTCGGTCCGCCATGCAGACCCCGCGGACCAAGATCGTGGACGTGCTCCAGCTCGAGCCCCCACGCGCCGGCGTGCGCGTCAAGGGCTGGGCCCGCACCGTCCGGGACAGCAAGCAAGTCGTGTTCATCGAGCTCAACGACGGCTCGTGCTTCGCCAGCCTCCAGGTCGTGGTCAATCCCGAGGTCGCCAACTACGAGCAGCTGCGCAAGCTGACGACCGGCAGCGCGGTCGAGGTCGTCGGCGAGGTCATCGCCTCCCCCGCGGCCGGCCAGCGCGTCGAGCTCAAGGCCGTCGAGGTGACGATCATCGGCCTCGCCGACTCGACCTTCCCGCTGCAGAAGAAGCGCCACGGCTTCGAATTCTTGCGCGAGATCGCCCACCTGCGCGCGCGCACCAACACCTTCGGCGCCGTCTTCCGCGTCCGCAGCGCCCTCGCCCAGGCGGTGCACGAGTTCTTCCAGGCCCGCGGCTTCGTGTACGTACACACGCCGATCATCACCGGCTCCGACGCCGAGGGCGCCGGCGAGATGTTCCGCGTCACCACGCTCGACGTGAACAGCCCGCCGCGCACGCCGGAGGGCGCGGTCGACTGGCACGAGGATTTCTTCGCCCACTCGTCGTACCTCACCGTGTCCGGCCAGCTCAACGGCGAGGCCTTCGCGCTCGGCCTGTCCGACATCTACACGTTCGGCCCGACGTTCCGCGCCGAGAACTCGAACACGACCCGCCACGCCGCCGAGTTCTGGATGATCGAGCCGGAGATGGCGTGGTGCGACCTCGACGACGACGCGGCGCTGGCGGAGGCGTTCGTCAAGCACCTCATGCATACGGCGCTCGAGCGCTGCGCGGAGGACATCGCGTTCTTCAACAAGCAGATCGACCCGGGCCTCGTCGCCCGCCTGCAGCACGTGCTCGAGTCGGGCTTCGAGCGCATGACCTACACGGAGGCGGTCCGCCGCCTCGAAGCGTCGGGCCAGAAGTTCGAGTTCCCGGTCCACTGGGGCGCCAACCTGCAGGCCGAGCACGAGCGCTACCTGACCGAGACGGTGGTCGGTCGACCGGTCTGCGTCACCGACTACCCGACCGAGATCAAGGCGTTCTACATGCGCCGCAACGACGACGGAAAGACCGTCGCGGCGATGGACCTGCTGGTGCCGAAGATCGGTGAGCTGATCGGCGGCTCACAGCGCGAGGAGCGACTCGACGTGCTGGTGAACGCGATCCGCTCGTCAGGCCTGAACCCCGAGCACTACGGCTGGTACCTCGACACCCGTCGCTTCGGCACTGCACCCCACGCAGGCTTCGGCCTCGGCTTCGAGCGCCTCGTCATGTACGTGACGGGCATGGAGAACATCCGCGACGTCATCCCCTTCCCGCGGACGCCGCGGAACTGCGATTTCTAGAGCCATCAGGCGTGTGGGCCCAGGTATCACGCGCCGCGTGAGTCGCGCACGGCCCCGAAACGCGTGAAAAAACCCAAAGAAATTGAGCAATTTGGCTGCAGCAGTCGGAAATCTCTGGCGACCCTCTGGCGCAAACGCTAGCCTTGTGTTCGTGGGCACAGGGAGCCTTGGGATGCAGGCAAACAGGGGCACAGACCACGGGGACAAGGTTGAAGTTTTGCCCGGCACCTGCGTCCAAAATGGTGCCGGCCTGATGCCGGGGTCACACGCGCAACCTTGGATTGCCTGAGGAAGGATTATCCCTATGTATCTGCGGAGAAACAAAGTCCGATGTGGTGAGTCGCGCAGGACCTACCTGTCCATCGCGCACAACGTCTGGTGGTCCGGCGAGGGGAACAAGAAGGCGCAGAGCCGACCCATCGTCGTGGCGAGTTTCGGTGTCGAAGACCAGGTGGATGTCGACCTGGCCCGCGACCTGGTCGCAGCGGTCGAGCGCTGCGCCCCGAAGTTCCAGATCCGCCGAGGCGAAGGCAAAGAAGCGACGATGCGGATCGCTCAAGAGATCCGCAAGATCGAGCCTTTCCTCAAGGTGCTCGCCAGCCGCAAGCTGGGCCTCGCCCAGCACCTGCCGCCGCACCCCGAGCGCATGGTGATCCTCGAGGCGCTGATCCGCGACAAGCTCAGCGACCCGGCCGACACCACGATCGCCGCCCGCGAAGAGGCGATCCTGTCGAGCCTCAAGAACCACCTCTCCGCGTGAACATCCGCGCCGACAAGGCATCGCTCCTCCCTCCGGGAGGCGATGCCGTTTGTCGCCGGTAAGTGTTCTTCCTCGGCCCATCCAGCGAAGACGGCACCGCTCTCCTCCCCGGGATCGGTGCCGTTGTCGCGATCGGAGATCGCGTGCGAGACGATCTCCCATCCGCTTCGATGCCTCTCGCCGGCCAGCGGAAAGTTCTTCCTCGGCCCATCCAGCGAAAACGGCCCGCTCTCCTCCCCGGGATCGGTGCCGTTGTCGCGATCGGAGATCGCGTGCGAGACGATCTCCCATCCGCCTCGATGCCTCGCCGGTCGGCGGAGATGGCGAGGAAGAGCTCTCGCAGTGAAGTCGAGGCGCTCGGCGTGGAGACAAGCAAGGCTTCGCGCGCGACCCCGCACGAAGCACGCGCCGCGGCGCGCGAGCATGCTCGCAGAGGCGCGCCGAAGAGGCGATCTCCGCGAAGAAGATGCGCCGCTTTGCGACGAATTTGGGGCGCTGAGCGCGAAGCCACGCGACGAGGAGCCGCGCTGGGGAAGCGATGCGCTGCATTCGCTTCGGCGAGGCGGAGATCACGAGTGCGAGGCGACGAAGCGCGAGGCAATCGACCGCGTGGTCGTCGGCGAGGTGGAGGCGACCCCGCGATGAGCTACGTGTACTTCGACAGGTGCACGCTTCGAGCCGAAGAACGCATCGCCCGTTCGTTCGGGCGTCGACGAGGCGTGGAGCTCTCGCGTGTACCGTGTTGCGAGGGGCTCGTGCGCGAGTAGTGGTTCGGATGCGAGAGCAGCCGAGGGCGGCCTGCGAGGGCTCGCCGTCGGCTGCTCGTGAATCGCACGGACTCGCGGCGGCTCAGCTCTTCAGCAGCGACAGCAGCAGCTCGGCCGGCAGGGGCGCGTCGGGGCGGCGGGACACGAACACGTTGGTGCTGCCGAGCCGGAGCAGCGTGCCGATGCCGAGGCGCGGCGCCAGGACCTCGAGGGCCTTGACCTTCGTGCCGCCGAGGTCGAGCTCGCGGGCGCGTTCCTCGAACTTGGGGCGGTTGAGCGGCTGGGCGTCGACGAACACTTCGCTGAAGAACTCGACCTTGACGGCGAAGTCGATCGAGCGACCGGTGAGGGTCTTGAGGAGCGAGCCCGGCAAGCCGTCGGGCAGCGAGCTCTCGACCGCCGACACCGCGTAGTTGCTGAGCACGGAGGTCTCGGACAGCTCGACCGGGACGAGGACCACCAGGCCCTGCTCGTCCTCGACGTAGCGCAGCGACTTGGCGGCGTTCTCGCTGCGGGTCTGAAGCTCCTGCAGCTCGGCCGCTCGCTCGGTGGCGCGGCGCTTGGCGTCGTCCGCCGCGCTGATCTGCGGCGCCTTGGCGGGAGCCTTGGCCTGCTGCTGGCTCGGCGCCGCGTGGGCGCTCGCGGAGTTCGGCGGCGGCGGGGCCGAGAAGCCCTGCGTCAGCCCACCGCCTCCACCTCGCGCGGGGGGCGGCGGCGGCGGCTCCTCGCCCATGTCGTCGAGCTCTTCGTCACCGGCGTCGCCCGGGGGCTGGCCGACCAGAGTCATGAGCAGGTTCTGGTCGTTGCCGGTCGGCTCCATCAGCGACAGCTCGATGCGGGGGCCGCCGGGGAAGCCGTTGGCGAGGTCACCGACGGTGATTCGCAGCTGGTCGACGAGGCGCGTGACCGGCCAGTGCTGGCCGCCGGCGTCGCGGTCGCTGTCGTCGGCGGCCAGCGCCTGGCCGCGCTGCGCGACCAGGAAGCCCTCGCGGCGGTTGGGGCCGGTGCGCACGTAGTAGACGAAGCACTGCCGCGGCACCGCCTGGCTGGCGGCGAGCGCGATGTCCGGGTTGGTGCGCCAGAACTCGGCGGGGTCGTCGCCGACGACGTTCCCGTGGATCCGCGCCAGCGCCAGCGGCGACGTCGGGTGCCGGGAGATCTCGAGCGTCGCGTCGAGGATGTTGCGGACCTTGCCGAGCAACAGCTCGGCGATCACGGCCGCCAACACCGTCGGTCGGAACATGTCGAGCGGGAAGATCAGCCCGCCGTGGCTCGTGGGCGCGGTGGAGAGGGTGTCCATACGGGTGGCGGGAGGATATTAGCCCGGGCCGAGTACAGCCAGCGAGAAGTGCCACTGGCCCGCGGCCAGGTTGATCGGGAAGCGGCCGACCACGACCTCTGCGCCGGTGGCGGTCGGGCAGCGATGGAAGTCCGCGAGAGCGTTGTCTGCGCGGGCCGCGGAGACCCACGGCTCGCGACAGATGCCACGCAGCCGTTGCATGACCTGACGGACCAGTTCGCCGCTGTCCTGATCGGAGAGCTCACGGGCGACCAGGCCGATCGTGCTGTCACGGCCGAGCTCGAGCTCGAACTCGTGGCCGAGCGCGGCGAACGGGGATTTGGGCGCGCAGAGGACGGCCTCGGGCGGAGGGTCCTGCTCGAGGGCCTCCGGGACCTCGCTGCACAGCTGCTTGGCCAGCCGCGGGACCGAGACGGTGGTCGAGCCGCCGGACAGCATCTCGCTGGCGTCGGTGGTGAACTGGGCGAGCGCCTGCCAGTTGTCGCGCAGCCCGTTGCCGCGGGTGGTGCCGCGGCCCCCGCCGGCCCCGCCCGAGCCCTTGCTCGCGCCGTCGCGGCCGCTGACGGCCTTGTCCCACGCCGCGCGCGACTTCTCGGTCGCGCCCGTGCACGCGCTGCACGCGAGGACGAGGGCGAGGAGGGGACGCACGGTGCGGACGTAGCACCGGCGGCAGTGGGGGTCTAGCGCCGTCGTACTCCGCCCACGAACACGCGATCGATGGCGGCGGCGGTGCCCGACAGCCACAGAGCGTCGTGGGCCTGGTCGTCCGGCAGGTCGGCGAGGTGGGGGTGGTCGAGGTCGGCGGCGCAGGCGTCGAAGGGGTTCCCCGGCGCGAGGCGGCCGAGCTCGGGGCGCCCGAGGGCGCGAGCACCTCCGAGAGTGGCGATGTCGAGGAGCGTGCGAGCGACCGGCTCGGGCCCGGCGAGGCACAGGCGCGCCTGCGCGCGCAGACGCTCGTGCATCTCGAGCAGGCGAGCCTCCTGGACGAGATCGATCACTGCGTTGCTGTCGCTGCCGAGGGCCAGGCCGGTGCCGTGCTGGCGGTGCCGCGGGGCGGGGATGATGCCGTCGCCGAGGTCGGCCTCGGTGGTCGGGCAGGCGCAGACGTTGTGCCCGGCGAGCAGGGCGTGGTCGCGGTCCTCGAGGTGGATCGCGTGCACGGCGGTGAAGCTGCCGGGGCGGGCGAGGCACCCGGCCTCGGCGAACACCTCGGTCGGGGTGAGGCCGTGCTCGGCGCGGCACTCCTCGTTCTCGCGGCCCTGCTCCGAGACGTGAGCGTGGAGCACCAGGTCGTGCGTGCGGGCGTAGTCGGCGAGCTCGCGCAAGGCGGCGAGCGGAACGGCGCGGACGCTGTGCGGGGCGAGGCCGATCGCGTGGCCCTCGGATCTCAAGGCGTCGATGCGGACGAGGTAGCGGTCGACGGTGCCGTCACAGAAGCGGCGCTGTTCGGGCAGCGGCGGGCGGTCGGCGCCGGCGCGTTCATAGTAGACCTCGAGCAGGACGACCCGGATCCCGACCTCCGCGCCGGCGCGCAAGATCTGGCGCGACAGCTCGTTGGCGTCGGCGTACGGCGTGCCGTCCGGCGCGTGATGCAGGTAGTGGAACTCGCCGACGCAGGTGATCCCGGCGCGCAGCATCTCGGCGTAGCAGCGGCGCGTGACCGCGTAGACCTCTTCGGGCCCGAGGCTGCTGGCGACGCGGTACATGGCCTCGCGCCAGCTCCAGAAGCTGGACGGATCGCCGTGGCCGCGCCGGTGCGTGCCGCCCCGGATCGCCCGCTGGAAGGCGTGGCTGTGGGCGTTGACGAGGCCGGGATAGAGGAGCCGGCGGCCGAGGTCGTGGACCACCGTCGGCGCGTCCGCAGGCCGACCGGCAGCAGTGCGGACGATGACGCCCCGCCCGTCGACCTCGACGTAGGGCCGCTCGACCCAGGCGTCGCCGAGGAGACCCCAGGCGGCGAGGTAGCCGACGCGATCGTCATGTAGTTCTTGGGACATTTTTTGAAAAGAAAGACAGAGAGCAGTGAGGCTGTGGCGAGCCGGCCCCGCGCGTGTGGGCGATGGGTGGCTCTTGGGACATGTTCTGAAGGTCAGTGAGACCAGGGCCGCCGAACGAAGCGGCGGTTACCGGTGAAGCGAGGGTGGCTCTTGGGACAGGCTGCGACAGGCTGGCTGGGCCAGGGAGGGCGGCGAAGCGGTGGGTGGCTCTTGGGACAGCTGTGTCCGGTCGGCGGTAGCTCTGGGACAGGTTCTGACGGCTCGATGAGGTCAGAGGTTCAGCTTCGACCTGGCGTTCTTCACCAAGGAGTACCCGACGTGGAAGAACCAGCCGTATAACGACATGTTCGTCGGCTGGCTGGAGTCGACCAACTGGACCGGCAACATCTCGTTCGACCAGCAGGGCAAGGCGCTGTTGGTTGGCGGTCAGGAGCGGTTCTGGCCGCTCGATGAGGTCGGCAACGCGGCGGTTGGGTGGCTCTTGGGACATGTCCTCGAAGCTTGGTGAGGCTGTTTTCGGGGACATGTCCGTTAGAGCAGGTGTGTGCGTCGGCTTACTTGCCCTTCGCCGGGGCCGCGGGGGCGGCGGCGGGCTCGGCGGGCGGGGCGGCGAAGTAGAGCTTGCGCTCGGGGTAGTCGATGGTGAGGCGGCCGCGGCCGACGAAGTCGAGGCCGAGCATGCCGTCGATGCGGAACTGGTCGCTGCTCTCGTTCTGCTCGAAGTAGCCGTAGGCGCCGCGGAGGCCGAGGGCCTTGAAGGCGTTGCCGACGGTGAACTCGGCGACGTCGACGAGAGCGGCCTCGTTGCGGCGCAGCGGCGGGGCGCCGATGCCGGCGCGGGCGAACGCCTTGGTGGTGGCGGTGACGGCGACGCCTTGCATGCCGGTGTTGACGAGGAACAGGCCCTCGGCGCCGTTCATCGCGGCCAGCACGTAGAGGAAGTGGGTCTCGTGGAGGTAGAACGGGGCGCCGCTGCCGGTGCGGTACGAGGCGAGGGCGGTCTTGCACTTGGCGATCGGGTTGACGAGCACGAGCTTGTTCGCGGGCAGGTCGAAGTTGACCTGGAACAGCTCGAGCACGCGGGCGCCGAGGACCGCCTGCGGGGCCGCGCCGGCGCCCCCGGTCATCTGCTCGAGGACCTGGTGCGGGAACACGTCGACGGGGATCCCCGAGATCGTGGCGTTGCCGGCGGTCAGCGCGTCGATCTGGCCGTGGCCGATCTCGGCCCCGCCCTCGCCGCCGAGCCGCGACTTCGAGCGGATCGGGATCTTCAGCTTGGCCGCGACCTCGCCGTCGAGGATGACGTCCGCCGCGCCGGTGTCGACCAGCGCGCGCACCTTCTCCTCGCCGATCTGGATGTCGACGAAGGTGACGGTGCCCTCGGTGGCGATCGGCAGCTCGGCGGTGCAACCGTTACCCTTGAAGCTGACCTGCAGCGGCTTGCCGGCGAAGTTGCGGTAGCGACCGGCGAGCTGGGCGTTGGCCTCGCCGAGGTGGTCGAGGGCCTCGGCGACGGCCGGGAAGTCGCGCTGGTGGCTGGCGATCCAGGCCCGCTGGGAGTGGACGAGGACGTCCCGCACGCCCGCCTTGGCGGCGCGGTCGAGGACCGGCAGCGCCTCCTTGAAGCGGCCCTGCAGCACGCGCGCGCGGGCGAGGATCCACAGCGCCTCGGCCTCCTTGGGCTGGAGCTTGAGGGCGACCTGGGCGGCGTCGGCGGCCTCGTCGAAGTGCGAGGCGGCCCACAGCGCGCGGGCGAGGGTGACCTGGGCGTCGAGGTTCTTGGGCTCGGCGCGCGCGGCCTCGCGGGCCTTGGCGAGCGCCTCGAGCTTCTCGTCCTTGGCCTTCTCCGGCGGCGGGACCTTGGGGACCTGGAACACCTCGGGCTTGATCGGGGCGTGGTCGATGCGCTGGGTCAGGAACAGGACCTCCTGCATGCGATCGCCGAACTTGTTCATCAGGCGGATCTTGTGCGCGACGAGGACGCCGTCGATCGGGCGGTAGTCGTCGTAGAGGATGTGCTGGCTGATCGGCGGCTCGGCCTTGTCGTCCTCGAGCACCTCCTCGGCGAGCAGGCCGGTGGCGCGGTCGTACCACTGCGTCTTCGACGGGATGAGGTCGCCCTTGGTCGACCAACGCACGCCGTCGAGCACCCGCGCCTTGCCGTCGAAGTCCTTGTCGCGCGGCTTCTCGAGCGAGAGCTCGATGCCCCGCTTGTCGAAGTCGAAGTACCAGTGCAGCGCGGCGTCCTCGCGGGTGATGACCGACTCGTCCTCGTCCTCGAGCACGAGGAAGCCGCGGCGGAACTGCCAGCCGGTCTTGCCGTCGAAGCCCTCCTCCTCGATCTGCTTGTCGATGACGGTCCGCCGGTAGAGCCGCTGGTCGGCGGTCGACTGCAAGGTGAAGGTGCCGACGGTCTCGGTGGTGCGGCAGTTCTCGTCCTTCTCGGTGCAGCCGGTCTCCGGCAAGAAGGTCATGCGCGCCTCGACGGTGCGCTGGGCGATCTTGCGCAGGGCCTCCTCGCCGCCGAGCGCGGCGACGTAGCGGTCGACGACGGCCTTGGCCTCGGCCGGGTTGCCTTCCTTGCCGCCGGGCGCGTCGAGGTCGCCGACCGGTACTTTGAGACAGCCGGGGACGGCAGCGGCGGCGAGCGCGAGGGCGAGACTGGCGCTCAGGCGGAGACGGCGGGGTGCACGGGACATGGCCCGGGAGAGTGCCCGAGCGCGCCCCCCGGCTCAAGTCGGCGGACGCGCCGGCCGTGGTAAGCTGCCCGCGGTGGTGCGCGGCACAGGGATCCGAGCTCCGGCGCGGCGCGCTGCGGCGTCGTTGCTGCTGGTCGCCGGCTGCGCGGGGCTCGGCGGCCGCAGCCGCGAACCGGGGCGCAGCGAGGTCGATCCGCAAGTGACGGCCGCCGTGGCCGCCCGCGTGCCGGAGTCCTGTCGCGCCGAAGTGGCGGCGGCGTTGACCGCCGGCGAACAACTCACGACCCCGTGCGCGGAGCCGCTGAGCCGCGCTGCCGACGAAGCCCTCGCGGCCGGGCGCCAGCGGTCGTTCGGGATCGTCGATCGCACGACGGTGCACCTGGCGAGCATGGGCCTGGTGCTGTCGAAGGCGTATCTGTGCCGGCGCAGGCCGTTGCGCGCGCCCGGGCAGACGTCGCTCGACGTCGGCGCGGCCCGGTACGCCGGCTGCGTCGTGCGGCGTTACGCCGGACCCCTGACGATCTCCGTGGCCTCCACCGAGGGGACGGTCCTGCCGGTGATGACTGTCCGCTCCGACGAGGACGGCCGAGTCGAGGTGTCGTTCGCCGAGGTGGATGCGCTGCTCCGCGCGCGCGGTCGCGGTGGCCTGAGCCCCTACGCGACGCTCTTGGTGGGGCGCGACGGCTGGGCCGGGCGCGTCGACCTGACACAACTGCGGGCGCAGCTGGCCGACTGGCATGCGACGTGGGTCGGTCGCGGCCGCGGCTCGCCGGCGCTGTTCGCCGCGCTGCACCCCGAGGCCGAGGCGGCGGCAGGGATGCGGACGCGGGCGCTCGAGGCGTCGCTGAAGCGCCAGGCCGAGGACGCGGCGGCGGTCGAACGCGGCGAGCTGTCGCCGCGGCGCTTCCTCGAGCGGCACGTGTGGTCGCCGTATCGCTCGGTGGTCGAGCAGAAGGACGGCGGCTCGTCGCCGTGACGCCGAGGCTCCAGCGCCTGCGCGTGCACCTGCGGATCGTCGACGGCGACGTCGCGCCGGTGGTGGCCCGCTACCGCGAGCACATCCAGTGCCGGCCGGGCTGCGGCGAGTGTTGCCGCCAGAGCTTCACGGTGTCGGAGCTCGAGGGCGAGCTGCTGCGCGAGGGGCTGGCGGCGGCAGACCCGATGACCCGGGCGGAGATCGTGGCGCGGGCCCGCGAGCACGCGGCCGGCGAGCCGTGTCCTGCGCTCGGGAGCGGCGAGACCTGCCTGCTTTACGCCCACCGGCCGCGGATCTGCCGCAAGTACGGGATCCCGCTGTGGCACCCCGAGCGGCCCCACGAGCTCAAGACCTGTCGCCTCAACTTCCGCGGAGTCGCCGATCTCGACGCCGACCTGATCGTGGAACCACAAGCGGGCTGGGCCGCCGACTGGATCGCGCTGCGCGAGGAGCTCGAGCTCGGCCGCCAGGACAACCGCAGCATCGCCGCCTGGCTGGCTGGTGCTTCGGACATGTCCGAAGATTCGCTTTAATAAAAAGGGGCGCCGCTCGCCGGATGGGCGTGGCTCGAACGCGCGGGCGAGTGGCGAGGCGGACTGCCAGGGCTAGATGCTTGTTCGTACATGTCCGAGAGAACATGGCAAAAGAGGCATGTCCATTCGGACATGCCTTCAAGATCAGTGACCGGGAGCCGGCGCCGCAAGGCATGTCCGTTCGGACATGCCTTCAAGGTCAGTGGCCGGGAGCCGGCGCCGGTGTTGCGGGGGCGCTGGTGGGGGCGGGGGTCGCCGGGGCGGGGCCGCTGGTGGGCGCCGGAGCCGGGGCGGGCGCGCCGGCGGGGGCGAGGGCGCCCGCCGGGCTGGGCGGGCGGATGCCGGGGGGCGGGTCGCGGCGCTCGATCTGCAGCGGGATCGACTCGCTGCCGGAGCTCATGAACGGGCCCACCGGGGCGGTGCCGCGCTTGACCTGCGGCGTCATCGGCGGCGGCTGCGGCGGGTTCTTGCCCCGATGGGCGGAGATGCCTCCGGTCGCGCGCGTCGGCAGCAGGCCGATGTAGTCGATCTTCGCGCTGCCGTTCTCGTAGACGAACTTGAACGCGAGGACGTCGAGGCCATCCTTGCTGAGGTAGGCGCACCACATCGGCTCGGCGCCGTTGCGGACGTAGACCTGGGCCGCGGGCGGGACCACCGGCGGGCAGAAGAAGGCCTCTTTGCGGGCGAAGCGGCTGGCGGCGTCGCGGAAGATGTCGAAGAACTCGCGGCCGCCGTCGGCGAAGATCGGGCGGGCGTCGTACTCGCGGCGGTCGGGGATGCCCCAGCGCGCGTGCTCGGTGAAGACGGCGGGCAGGCCGGCGAGGTCGTCCTTGGCGGCGAGGGTCAGGAGCGCGACGGCGATCCGCTTGGCCTGGAAGGGCAATTGCCAGGTCGCGATCTCGGCGGCGGAGGCGACCTCGCGGTCCGCGTACTCGTGGAGCAGGCTCTCGGGCACCCCTTCGGCGCTGCCGGCCGGCAACGGCCTGGCGGCGGCGGGCGCCTGAGCGGGCGGGCTCTCCTTCGGCACTTTGCCGACGTGGTGCGGCGTGGTGCAGGCGACCACGAGGCCGGCCAGGACGACGGTACCGAGGCAATTCAAAGGAGCACGAAGCATGCCGCACTCTTTAGACCGCCGCGTGCCGATGAGCAAGCGCACAGGACGCTCCTGAGGCCGGTCGATGTCGCGTTTGTGGACGAGCGGTTGTGAGGCCGCGAACGCACCGGTTAGGATGCGCTGCGCGGTGACCCCCCCGCCGCGTGAAGGCCGCGAGCGTGCGACGAACAGGCAAAGGCGTCCCGAGGGGCGCGAGTCGCTGCGGGCTGCAGGGCGCTGCGGCGGCGCTGGCGTGCCTGGCTTGCAACCTCGAGGCGCCTCGCGTCGAGCGCAGGGCGGTGGAGGACGACGGAGTCGAGCGCGTGGAGCGGCCCGAAGCGACGCCCACGCCGGCCTCGGCGCGGGAGATCCGTCTGCCGGCGGCGCACGTGCCGACGGCGGACGAAGAGCCCGAGCTCGGGCCCGACGACTCGCGCGCGGCCGGGCCGCGCACTGTGCCGCCGGGGACGCCGCCCGCGATCGCCCGCGTGTTCGAGCGCCTGCCGGTGGGGATCCACGACGAACCACCGGTGGGCGCGATCGGGACCTCGGGGATCCACGTGGACAAGATCTGGGTCGGGCAGGCCTACGAGCGCGAGGGCTGCACCGGCGAGTCGGAGAAGTTCTCTCTGGCCAAGCACGGGGCCGTGAACGTGTGCTTCCGCGTGGTCCACAGCCGCGTCGAGGAGACCGTCGACGTGTTGTGGGAGAAGGACGGCGAGCTGTTTCGCCGCCGGGCGGTGCAGATCCCCGAGCTGCACGCGTACCGCACGCGGGCCTATCTGGTGCTGCGGCGCGAGTACATCGGCAGCTGGAAGGCGCGGGTGGTCTCCGTCGACGGCATCGAGCTGGCGGCGGCGGCGTTCGCCGTTGTGGAGTGAGTCATGCGTGGCGTGGTCGTCGGGCTGTTGGCGAGTTGGTTGTGGGTGACCGGAGCGCGCGCGCAAGAGCCCGAGCCGGTCGCGGAGGCGCCCGAGGTCGAGCCGCCGCCGACGTGGCGCTTCAAGCAGAAGGAGCGCCCCGTCAAGGTGGTGGTCCTGGCCGGGTCGATCGGCGCCTGGCCGAAGCAGCCCTACGCCGAGCGGCTGGCGGCGATGTGCAGCAACGTCGAGGTCCGCAACCTGTCGAAGGTCGGCTTCGGCGCGCTGCAGCTCAAGCAGCGGTTCAAGCAGCAGTTCCTGGAGAACCCGTACGTCAGCCTGCGCGACCCGGAGCTCGAGTACTGGCTGGTGTTCCAGGGCGGGCTCAACAGCGTCGGCACGCCCGAGCGGACCAACCACGACATCCGCGAGCTGTTCACGCTGGCGCACGCGCGGGGGATCAAGGTGGTCGCGTTCAGCCTCACGCCGTGGGGCGACGACTCCGACCCCAAGCGCTGGGCCGGCGCGGCCGGGCTGCGCTACCTGCGAGCGACGCGGACGGTGGTCGATTTCGTGCTCGGGGTGCTCGCGCCCCAGCAGGCGCTCGGCGACTACGCCCGCAAACGGATCGGCGGCGCGGAGGCGCCGTGGCGACCCGACGAGCTGCCCGAGGTCGCGGTCGACCTGTACCGCTCGTCGCTGCGCGCCACGTCGGCGCCGCTGCGCGACCTCGAGGCGATGCGCGTCGCGCTGACGAAGGACGCGCTGTGGAAGCGACAGCACGCGGACCTCGACGAGGCGGCGCGCGCTGCGGCGCTCGAGGCCGATGCGGCCGAGGCCGCCGAGGTGCCGCGCTGGTTCTTGCGCACCGAGCTGCGGAGCTTCGACCATATCCACCCCAACGCCGAGGGCCACCGGCTGATCGCCGAGACGGCCTGTCCGCGCCTGCCGGCCAGCTGGGGCTGCACCTGCCCGAACACGCCCGCGGCCGCGGAGAGCCCCGCAGAGGCCCCTGCGTCGCAGCCGCCGCGGCTGCCGATGACGACTCTGCTACTTTTGTACCCGCACTGGCTCCGGGTGCTGCTCGGGGCGCCTCACCTGTGAGCCTCACGCCATGACCGAGCTGATCAACCTGATCTTCACCATCCTCGCCCTCATCGCGGCGGTCATCGCGGGGCTGTGGTTCGGCGCCAAGCTCGCGGAGAGCACCCGCGACGAACAGGGTCGGACGCGCAAGAGCCTCACCTCGGCGTTGCGCGACACGACCACCGCCTCGGTGGTGAAGCTGTGGCGCTGGCGCCGGGCGCGGGCGCGCGAGGCGAAGAAAGAGTAAGAGCCTCCGAGGGCGAGGCCGCCGGCGCGGCTGCATCTTCGGGCATGCTCATGAGAGCATGCCCGAGAGGACATGTCCTGGGCGCTATGTCTTTTCGGCCAGGGCGCGCTTCTTGTTGTCGAGGTCGAGGCGGCGCCAGCGGAGCCCGGCGGCGCCGACCACGAGGACGCTGGCGAGCACGATCCACGGGATCTGCGGCGACTTGGGCTTCTTCTTGTTCCACGCGGTGAGGTGGTTCTTCACCCACGGGCGGAACTCGCCGGGGGCGAGCAGCGGGAGGCCGTGGCGGGCGCGGATGGTGTTGGGCAGCTGGGCGTTGATGTCGGTGCACTCGCCGGTGTAGACGAGCTTGCGGAAGCGGTTGGCGGCGAGCCGCTCCTCGGGCTTGTAGGGGCCGTTCTTGGCGACCTCTTCCGGCGTGGGGATGACGTAGGAGAGCTTGTAGAGCTCGACCTTCTTGGGCGCCTGGCCGCCGTGCTTGAGCGCCCAGTCGCGGCAGATCCACCGCGCGTGCCACTTCTGATACCAGTCGCCCTTGCCGCCCTCGCCGCCGATGATCCGGCGGTTGATCTTGCGCTGGCGGGTGTAGCCGATCCACGGGATCGGCTTGTTGTCGGGGTGGTAGACGTCGGTGTTGAGGTCGTACGCGTTGCCGTCGTGGTCGGTGACCAGGACCTGCATGAAGACGTTGCTGCGCGGCGGGTTGGGCGCGAACATCTTCCAACCCTGCGCGGTCTGGCTGGTGCGGATCCACCACTTGAACGGGTCCTGCGCGCGCACCCGCCAGCCGTCCTTGCCCTCGCCGCCGAGGCTGTCCTTCTCGGGCAGCAGCCAGATCGCCACGCCCGTGCAGTGATAGACGACGAACACGCCGACGAGGAAGCGACCCATCGAGCCGTAGGCCCACGGCCGTCGCGGCCGCCCGGTGTACGGGTCCATCCGCGACAGCTGCTCGGCGCCGCGTCGCTGGGCGACGCTGAAGCCCAACACCGCGAGGCCGGCGAAGATCACCGCGCCCGTGGCCGCCCAGGGGACGCCGAGCTTCGTCTCGGCGGCGACGTAGACGCCGCCGACGGCGACACCCAGCGCGCCCCACAGGGCCCACGCAGGCAAGGCGGCGGCGTCGCGGTGGAGGTGCGGCAGGGTCGGGTCCTCGGCCGGCAGCGGGGCGTCGCCGCGGGTGATGTCCTTCGGGACAGGTAGGCCGATGCGCCCGAGCCGCTCGCCGATCGCCCGCAGCAGGAAGGCGACCTCGCTGCCGTTGAGGAACGCGATGTAGGTGGCCATCGTCGCCGGCGTGAACCAGCCGATGTTCATCATCACGATCAGGTGGGCGTGGAAGACGAGCCCGAGGCCGAGCCACAGCCGGCGGCCGAGGAACCAGGTGCAGAACCAGTCGAGGTCGAGGGTGAGGCGGCGGCCGCGGATCGTGACGGTGGGCCGGCGGCCGAGCCCGTAGAAGAGGCCGCCGATGACGGCCATGCCGGCCAGCCAGGCGACCGGGAACCACCGCTGCCAGCTGGCCAGGTCGGCCATGCCCGCGCGCGGGGCGACCGGGATGTGGAACGGCAAGGTGATGTAGACGACGACCAGGCCGACGAGGCCGAGGCCGAGCCAGCAGGCGCGCACGGCCCAGCGCTGCCACTCCGGCAGCGGCGGCAGCTGCTCGCGGCGGACGAAGCGGACCACCAGGCCGATCACGACCAGCGGGAAGAAGGCCTCCCAGTAGTGGGTGACGATCGTGTTGATGCGGAAGAGGTTGGTGCCGAAGACGGCCGACAGCTGCTGCGGCTCGAAGCGGTAGAAGTGGTCGAGGTTGAGCGCGTAGTAGAAGGCGTCGCCCTTGGCCCAGATGTCGCCGTTCTTGACGGTGCCGGTCGAGCAGTAGAGCGCCGCGAGCTGCAAGATCATGATCATCCGCGGCCACGCGGGGATCAGCCGGTACACGGCCTCGAGGCCCTGCGGGTGCTCGGCGCCGGGAGCGACGCCGGCGCCGGCGCCCGGGCCGTCACGCTCGCTGAGCCGGCCCTGCTTGCGCAGGCGACGGCAACGCAGCCAGTTGTCGACGCTGTATGCGGCGCCGCACCGCGACATGCACAGGTAGAGGAGGAAGCAGCGGTAGACGTTCTCGGTGCCCTCCCAGAACACCTGGTTGCGCAGGATGATGCTGTGGAAGAGGATCAGCGTCAGCCACTTGGTGATGTTCGTCTTGAAGCCGACGATCATGCACACGCAGGCGACCTCGAACGCGCCGAGGACCAGCCAGAAGGCGGTCGGCGAGTCCCAGAAGAACAGCGGCGAGTACTTCGGGCCCTTGAGCCACTCGACGACGCCGCCCCAGTCGAAGAAGCCGTGGGGCTCGGGGTCGATGCCGTCGCCGAAGCCGGCGAACTGCTCCTTGGCGAACACCTCGCGCGCGACGTCGGTGAGGAACAGCCCCTCGTCGGTGAAGAGGTAGATGAAGAGGTCGGACAGGCCGTTGATGTTGAACAGGGTGACGAGGCCGAAGACGATGCGAAAAAGGCCCATCGTCCGCGGGTCCTCGGCGCGCAGGAACAGCCGGCGGAACGCCTCGCGGTGGAAGATGCAGGCGCTCACGAAGAAGACGAAGCCGAGCAGCATCCACCAACCGACGGTCGGCGAGAGCGCGAGCGCTTCGGCGTTGGGGATCCGTTCGTCCGCGAGGAGGCCCAGCAGCATGTGCTCGGATTAAAACAAAAGGCCCGGCGTGATGCCGGGCCTTCTGCTGTGAGAAGCCGTGTCAGTCGACCGGCTTCGTCAGTGGCTTGGTCTCGGGCGGCGCCGGCTCCGGCGCGGCGGCCTCGCCCTCACCCTTGGCCAGCGACGGCTTGACCGTCGCGGGGGTGCGCTTGCCGGAGGTCGTCCCGGTCGTGCCCGGTTTGCTCCCGTCGGTGGTCTTCGGCGGGTCGTAGCGCTTGTCCCAGGCCTTCTTCTTGTTGTGGATCCACGGCTTGAACACGCCCTCCTCGAGCAGCGGCAGGCCGTGGCGCTCGCGGATGAAGTTGGGCAGCTGCCCGTGGTCCGACGACGCGCACTTGGTCGTGTGCTGCCGCTCCTCGCGGCCCGTGTCGTAGAGCAGCTTCTCCGGCGAGTAATAGCCCTGCTTGGCCACGATCTCCGGCGCCGGCATGCGGTACGAGACCTTGTAGAGCTCGACCTTCTGCGGCATCACCCCGCGGTGGCTCATCGCCCACTGGCGGCAGATGAAGCGCGAGTACCACTGCTGGTACCAGTCGCCCTTGCCCGACTCGCCGCCGATGATGCGCCGGTTCATCTTGCGCATGCGGTCGTTCCAGACCCACGGGATCGGCTTGCGCTCGAGCGCGTAGGTGTCGGTCCGCAGGTCCCAGCGCTCGCCGGTCTCGTCGGTCACGACGGTGCGCATGAGCACGTTGTGACGCGGCGGGTTGGGCGCGAACATGCCCCACTGCTGGTCGGTCTGCGTCGCCAGCACCCAGGTCGAGAACGGCTCGCGCGCCTTGATCCGGAAGGTCGAGACGCAGTCCTTCTCGGGCAGCTCCCACACGGCGATGGCGACGATGTGATAGAGGACCAGCGCGCCGATGAACAGGCGGCCGCCCGGCCCGTAGGCCCACGGCGCGATGGTGTGCCCGGTCTGCGGGTCGATCGCCGGCATGTCGGCTCGCGCTTGGGCCGGTCGGGCGGCGAGAAGGTCAGGCCGATCTTCGCCAGATGCCGGTGCACCGCCGGGATCTGGTTGAGGCAGACCACGAGCAAGAGCGTGCCGGTCGCCGCCAGCTTGTAGTAGAGCAGCTGGTCCTTGTCCTGCGTGGTCTCGCCGGTCAGGCTCATCAGCCACAGGTAGGCGAAGATCCCGATCGCCAGGCCGACCAGCTTGGCGACGAAGTTCCGGGTCCCGCGATGGCCCTGCACGTAGGTGTAGAGCGTCAAGAAGGCCATCATGGCGATCAGGGTCCACGCGAAGTGGATCCCGAGGTTCGCCCCCGGCGCCGTCTCTTCGCGGCCGAGCACGCTCACCTTGAACCAGGGCACCAGCGGGCTCGCGTGCAGGATCACGCCGAGCACCGCGACCACGAGCATGCCGTAGAGCAACGTGGGCGGCAGCCGGCGGCCGTCGCGGCGGTGATGCGGCAGCGTGCGATCCTCGCCCGGCAGCGGCGGCTCGCCGCGGCGCACGTCGGCCGGGAGCGGCAGCCACGGGAACGCCCGCGCCAGCCCGCGGCCGAAGAAGCGGAGAATCCGCCCCGGCTCGTCACCCTGCAGGAAGAACAGGTAGGTCGACATCATGATCGGCGGGAACATGCCGATGTTCATGAGCAACTGGAGGTTGCCGTGGAACACCAGGCCGCAGGTGAGCCACACCCGCCGGCCGAGGAACCACCGGCAGAACCAGTCGAGGTCGAGCAGGTAGCGCTTGCCGCGGATCTTCACCGTCGGCGGGCGCCGGCCCAGCCACCAGAACCCCCCGCCGATGGCCGCCATCAGCGCGACCCAGCCGACCGCGGTGACAATCTGCACGCGCTGCGTGGTCCACCAGCTCTTCGGCAGCTCGACGTGGTGCACCGGCAGGGTGATGAGCACGACCGCCAGGCAGCCGAGGCCGAACGCCACCCAGCAGGCGCGGACGGCCCACAGCCGCCAGCCTTCCAGCCGCGGCAGCTGCTCGCGGATGCCCCAGCGGATGATGGTGCCGAGCACCATGAGGGGGAACATGGCCTCGAACCAGTGGGTGATCCACGTGGCGAGGCGGAACATGTTGAGGCCCAGGATCGACGACACTTCTTGCGGGTAGAACCGATAGAAGTGGTCCATGTTGAGGGCGTAGTAGAGGGCGTCGCCCTTGGCCCACACGTGGCCGTTCTTGACCACGCCCGTGAAGCAGTACAGCACCCCGAGGTTGAGCATCATCAGGTTGCGCGGCCACGCGGGGATCAGCCGGTAGACCGCCTGCAAGCCCTGCGGGTGCTCGGGGCTGGGAGCCACACCGGCGCCGCCGCCGGGGCCGTGGCGCTCGGACAGGAGGCCCTGCTTGCGCAGCTTCCGGGTCCGGAGCCAGTTGTCGATGCTGTACGCGTGCCCGCTCTTGGCCAGCAGCAGGTAGAAGAAGAACACGCGGTAGACCAGCTCCGTGCCCTCCCAGAACAGGTGGTTCCGGAGGAAGAAGCTGTTCATCAGCAAGAAGCTCAGGACGCCCATCACCCGCGTCTTCCACCCGAGCATGAACAGGGTGGTGACCGTGTAGAAGCCGATGAGCTGCACCCACATGGCCGTGGGCGTGTCCCAGAAGTACAGCAGCGAGTACTTGTGGCCCTTGAAGAACTCGAGGGCCGCCGGGACATCGAAGAAGCCGTAGGGGTCGTCGCCGATGCCGTCGCCGAAGCCCTTGAACTGCGCCGGCGCCACCAGCTGGCGGGCCGCATCACTGAGGAAGATGCCTTCGTCCGAGAAGAGGAAGGTGAAGTACTCCCACAGGTCGTTGATGTTGCAGATGCAGAGGAAGGCGAAGACGATGCGGAACGCCGCTACCGGCCGCGGGTCCTCGTTCGTCAGCCACCAGCGCCGCCAGCGCTCGCTTTGGAGCAGGAAGATCAGGCATGCAAAAACGGCGCAAGCCAACATGACCCACCCCACCGTCGGCGACATGGCGATCGCCGTGTCGTTGGGGATCCGGTCGGGGTCTGCGAGCGCGAACGCAAATGCTGCGGCCGAGGAGAACCCAAGCATAGGCAGGGAGTGTCCGGGACGGCACTAGGCGGGCGCAAGCGCAAAAAAGGCCAGTGCTTCCGCGGGTGTTGGCCGTCGCACTCGCCGCCGAGGCTTGACTCGACCGGCATCCCCGGCCATCGTCCCCGCCGATGTTCGTCCCGCGCGAACGCGTCCGCCTACAGGGTTTCAACAACCTCACGAAGGTGGTCAGCTTCAACCTCTACGACTTCTTCGTCGCCCGCACCGACGAGGAGCGGCACGGCTACGTCCGCTATATCGACGAGAAATTCAGCGCCGAGCGCATCACCGACATGCTGCGCGAAATCGCGCACATCATCGATGCCGAGGTCCTGTCGGTCTCTGCCCAGGACTACGAGCCGCAGGGTGCGAGCTCGCTGGTGCTCATGAGCGATCTCGGACAAAAGAAGGTGGCCGACGAAGTGATGGGCCACACGACCGTCGGCGCGCACCTCACCAAGAGCCATCTCTGCGCTCATACATACCCGGATTGGTACGATCCGAAGGGGATCTGCAGCTTCCGGGTCGACATCGACATCGCCACCTGCGGGACGATCGTGCCGCTGCGAGCGCTGAACTTCATGTTCGAGAGCTTCGAGAACGACGTCGTCATCATCGACTACGTCGTCCGCGGCTTCACCCGCGACGCCGAGGGCCGGCGCGTGTACATGGACCACACGCTGAAGTCGATCCAGGACTTCATCGACCCGAAGATCCTCGCCGACTACCACTGCGAGGACCTGGTCCTGCAGAACGAGAACATCTGGCAGACCAAGATGATGCGCACGCGGCTGGACCCGTCGGCGTACTTCCCGCCCGACGTCGACCCCGCAGCGCCGGAGAGCCTCGCCCGCCTCGACGACGTGCGGCGCGAGATGGTCGGGATCTTCTACGGCTGGCCGGGCTGAGCCGCGTCGCTCGGCTTGCGGGTGAGTAAGTAGCCGGCAACGACGAGGAGCGCCGCGCCGATGAGCGCGCCGGCCGGGGCATGCGCGTCCCAGAAGAGGACGTCGACGCCGAGGCCCAGCGGGATCGCGGCGTACGCGACCATGGCGATGCTCGAGGCGGGCGCGAGGCCGTAAGCGCGGGTCATCCACAGCTGACCGAGCGTGCCGAACAGCGCGGTGCCGCCGATGACCGCGAGGTTCCTGCGTGACAGGTGTCCGAGCTGGAAGTCACCGTGCGCGAGGCCCCACACGAGGCCGGCGATCGCGGCGAGGAAGGCGAAGTGAAAGACCACCAGCTCGGGCGCCTCGGTCTCGGAGGTCTTGCGGATCGTCACATGTGCCAGCGCCGAGAAGACCGCGGCGGCGACTCCGGCGAGCGCGGGCACCAGCGGGAGGGCGGAGAGATCTCCCAGCGGTGCGAGCACGAAGAAGGCGCCGCCCACGGCGAACACGAGGGCGAGCAAGACGAGTCGGTGCATGCGCTCGCGGAGGACGAGCGGCGCGAACAGGGCCACGAACACCGGCTGAAGTAGATGCAGGGTCTGGTGCTGGACGAGAGTCAGCGCCCGCACGGCATAGAAGGTGGTGGCCATGGCGGCGATCCCGAACAGCGAGCGCAGCGCGACGAGATCTCCCCGCACGGGTCGGAGGCTCAACTGTTGGCGACGGAGCTCGAGCCAGATCCACAGGAGCCCGGGCGTGGTCCTGTAGAAGATGAGCTCCGCAGTGCTGAGCCCGTCCTCTCGCAGGACCTTGGCGCAGGCGTTCATGGCGACGAGGGCGCTCATGGCGCCGAGCATCCACACGAGACCGCGGCGGAGTTGAGCGACGGGGGCGGCCAAGGAAGCCGGGCCGATCTACCATCGTGACGGGCGACGCAGGCATGTCGCGAGTTGGTCGCTCGCCGCGCGTTTCGCGAGGGGAGATCTCTTCCTACAGGCGTCGCAG
>NZ_CP114040.1:12607500-13228663 GCF_026965555.1 Nannocystis punicea
TGGGGCTGTAGTAGGTCCCAAGGGTTTGGCTGTTCGCCAATTAAAGCGGTACGCGAGCTGGGTTCAAAACGTCGTGAGACAGTTTGGTCCCTATCTGCCGTGGGCGCAGGAATCTTGAAGTGGAGCTGTCCCTAGTACGAGAGGACCGGGATGGACAGACCCCTGGTGTTCCGGTTGTTTTGCCAAGAGCATCGCCGGGTAGCCATGTCTGGAACGGATAACCGCTGAAAGCATCTAAGCGGGAAGCCAACCACAAGATGAGGATTCCCTGAAGGTCCGTCGTAGACGACGACGTTAATAGGCCGGGTGTGGAAGCGCGGTGACGCGCGGAGCTAACCGGTACTAATCGACCGTTCGGCTTGACCTTGGGCGCCGCTCCCGTGTGGCGCGTTTGAGGTCCGAGGTTCCGAGCGATACACGCACGAGGGTCAGAAGGACCCGCTCCGAAATGGAGCCCCGTGCACAGCGCACAATCTCTTTGCGAGTCCGAACCGCCTCGCGCGGTCAGTCTCGCAGCTCGTCGACAAGTTTTGCTGGTGGCTATTGCGGAAGGGCCACACCCGATCCCATCCCGAACTCGGTCGTTAAGACTTCCAGCGCCGATGGTACTGCAGGGGAGACCCTGTGGGAGAGTAGGACGCCGCCAGCGCTATGCCCCCTTCGAAAGAAGGGGGCTTTTTTATTTGGGTCCTATCAGGGCATGGGCGGAAATCTTCCCCTCGTGCCCGGCGTAGGCTATGCACTCCGCATGCCCGGATCGCCCAGGAACTGGCTCTTGGCACTCGGTCTCGCTGCCTGCGATTCGGCTCCGCAGACCGAATCGCAGGCCGAGCTGCCGACTCCCGTAGTGGCCGAGCGGCGTCCGGAGACCCGGCTCCCGGAGCCCGAGCCGGAGGACTCGGCCGAGGCCCCTGGCGACGCCGGCGGGGACGACGGCTCTCTGCCCGATACGGCAGGGACGACCGTGGCAGAGGTCGCAGCCCCGCCCGAGCCTGCAGCCGAGGACGAGATCCGTACGCCCGAGGGCTACGGGCTGATCCGTCCGCCGCTCGGGGTGCCGGTGCCCGAGTTGTTGAAGCTGCACGCCCTGGCTGGCTACGAGGTGGTCACGGTCTACTCGCGGCCCGACATGACCTCGGAGAAGCTCGGTTATCTGCGGATCGGCACCCGCATGATGGCGACCGAAAAGGTCGAGCACGAGAGCTGCAAGTCCGGTTTCTACGGTTTGCCGGCCGGCGGCTACGCGTGTGCCAGCAAGGGCCTGCTCGTCGAGACCGACAAGCCGCCGCCCATGAAGTACCCGCCGCCGGTGCCGAAGTTCGATCAGGGGCATCCCTACGAGTACGGCTTCGTTCGTCGCTGGAACAGCCCGATGTGGTGGCGGATCCCCAGCGATCAGGAGATCTCCGCGATGGAGGTCCAGCGGGTCGCGCGCGAGACGGAGCGGCTCGCCGCCAAGGAGCCGCCGACCGATGCGCCGATTCCCGCGGAACCGACCGAGGGCTCGGCCCCGCCAGCCGAGGTGCCTAAGCCCGATCCGGTGCTGGTCGACATCAAATTGCCCCTGAGCCCGAACACGCCGTGGCTCGAGCGCGGGTTCTTCCTGTCGCTGGGCGAGAAGGTGGTGGAGCGCGGGCTGACGTTCTACCGCACGGCCCGCGGGGCGTACGTCTCGGCCGCCGACATCTCGCGCTACGACGCGAAAGACTACGTCGGCGTGGCGCTCGACGAGCAGGGGATCACCTATCCCTTCGGCTATGTCAAAAAGGACACGAAGCTCCTCCAGCTGACGGCGGACGACAAGCTCAGGGCGACGAAGTCGGTGGAGCGGCGGACGTTCCTCGACCTGACCGAAGAGACAGAGATCGCCGGGCGGGCCTACATGATCACGGCCGATGGCCTGCTGGTGCGCAAGGATCATCTGCTCATCCCGGAGCTGCAGGCGTTGCCGAAGGGGCTCGACCCGTGGGAGCGGTGGATCGACGTCAGCATCTCGCAGCAGATGCTCGTGGCGTACGAGGGCACGCGGCCGGTGTACGTGACGCTCGTGTCGAGCGGGCGCAAGGGACCAAGGAAGATCCGTACGAGACCCCGCGCGGTCGCTGGCGGATCTACAGCAAGCATGTGTCGACCACGATGGACGGCAGCTCGGCCACCGACGGCAACTACTCGATCCAGGATGTCCCCTGGACCATGTTCTTCTCCGGCAGCTACGCGCTCCACGGCGCGTTCTGGCATCGCAGCTTCGGTGCGGTGCGTAGCCACGGCTGCGTGAACCTCGGCCCGAGCGACGCGCGGTGGTTGTTCCACTGGACCACGCCGCTGCTGCCGGAAGGTTGGCACGGAGTGAACGCGACCGACGAGAGTCCGGGTAGCACCGTGGTCGTGCGCGATTGAAGCCGGCGCTCGCTGAGGCGATGCTCGAGTTCGACTCGTCCGTCTGGCAGCGGCCTCGTTCTTCTCGGCAGCTACGCGCTCTTCGGCGCGTTCTGGTGTCGCAGCTTCGTCGTTGTGCGTGATTGAGGTGGTACTCGCCGAGCTGGTCCTGCTAGCAGCGGCCTCGTGCGGGCGAGGTGACGGCGAGCACCGAGAGCTGCGGCGTGTCGCTCACGAGCTGCAAGCGTCGAAGGTGAAGTTGCCCTGGTCGGCGCAGTAGAGGGGGCGGCGTTCTCGTGACCCCGGGGCCGCGGTGAGTGACGAACACCGGAGGACCGCGGCCACGGGTCATGCCAGCATCGACGTCGGCCCCGGTCGATGGGCAATGCTCGAGTTCGGCGTCGACGGCTGGCGGTGTTCTTGCGATGTCGAGGTCGAGCGCCCGGGGCTGCGGCGCGTTCGGTCACGAGCCGCAGGTGTCGATGGCGATCTTGCCCTGATCCGTGCAGTAGTAGTTGCTGCCGTCGGGGAGGCAGCAGCCGACGCCGGTGATCGGGGAGTTACCGTCGCAGGCGTCGCCTTCGGCCGGGAGTGTGTCGGGGCACTCGATCGGGTTCGTGCCGCTGGGATCCTCGCCGACCAGGTCGCACGCGTAATACTTGTTGTTGGGGTCCCAGCCGCATTTTCCGAAGCCGCTGCCGGTGGTGCCCGCGGTGGTGCCGGCGGTCGTGTCGTCGGTGCTCGAGGTGTCGGTCGTGCTCGAGGTCGACGTCTCGGTGGTGGTGGGCGCTGTCGTGGTCGGACTGGTCGTTTCGGTGGTCGAGGTGCCGCTCGTCGTGGTGCCGTCGGTCGTGGTGGTGTCGGTCGTGGTGGCTTCGGTGGCCGAGCTACTGGCCTCCGAATCGGTGTCGGTCGTGTTCGTGTCGAGCACGCAGCCGGTGTTGACGGCGAGGGCGGTGACGACGAGGAGCGCAAGATGCTTGAGCATGGTTCTCTCCGGTGTGTATGAGGTTATGCGCCATGAGACCTGCGCCGTCGCGGATTCCTCGACGTAGGCGAGCGCAGTGGCGGTGGTTACACTCCGTCGAGCCTGCTGTGTGAAGGCTGGAGGACCGGGCGCTCTGTCGGCGCGGTTCAGCGGGCTTCGAGCCGGTGACCGATGAAGGCGGCGTGGAGCGCTCGCACGGCCTGGGCTCGTTGCTCGCACGCGACGAGGAAGGCGAGGCTGTGCGTGTCGGTGTGGACCTCGCGGACGCGGATCTCGAGCGAGCGCAGGCTCTCGTACGCGCGGGCCATCACCTCCGGGTTCTCCTCGAGGCCGGAGCCGACGCAGCTCACCAGCGCGAACCCCTCGACGCACTCGAGGCCGCCGAGAGCGCGGCCGAGAGATCGCGCGATCGCGCCGAGTCGCGT
Source organism: Nannocystis punicea (assembly GCF_026965555.1). Lineage (GTDB taxonomy): Bacteria > Myxococcota_A > Polyangia > Nannocystales > Nannocystaceae > Nannocystis > Nannocystis punicea. The sequence continues at coordinate 12,611,290 of NZ_CP114040.1, forward strand.
GAGCGCCTCGCTGCTGTCGGTGCGTTGGGCTTGCGACAGGAAGCCGGTTGCGCCCTGCTCGCCGATCCGCAGGTACCGCAGACCGAGCGGCGCGAGCTGGCGAATGACCTCCTGGACATGTCTCGAAGATCCTGTGCGGAGAGACATGTTGATCGCCACGATGGAGGCGTCGGAGGCGACGGCGCGCACGCCGGGGCGTGTCGGGGGGTTCTTGCGGATGATGGTCTCGCCGGTGACGTCCGGACGACTGTGGCGCGCGTAGATGGCGATCCCGCGCTCCTCGGCGAGCTGGACGGCCTGGGAGTGGAGGACCTTGGCGCCGGCGCGGGCGAGGGCTTGCATCTCGCCGTACGAGAGGCTGTCGAGGCGCTCGGCGGCATCGACCTCGCGCGGGTCGGCGCTGTAGACGCCGTCGACGTCGCTGTAGATCTCGCAGTCGGCGTCGATCGCCGCGGCGAGCGCGACGGCGGTGGTGTCGGAGCCGCCGCGGCCGAGCGTGGTGACGTCGCGCTTGTAGCTGACGCCCTGGAAGCCGCCGATGATGACGATGTTGCCGGCGACGAGCTCGTCGAGGACGCGGAACGGGCGGACCTCGACGATGCGCGCGCGACCGTGCTGGTGGTCGGTGATGATGCCGCACTGGGAGCCGGTGAGGCTGATCGCTTGCCGGCCGAGCGCGGTGATGGCCAGCGCGAGCAGGGTCATCGAGCCGCGCTCGCCGGTGCTGAGCAACATGTCGAGCTCTCGCGCAGGCGGCGGGTCGACGAGCGCGCGCGCCATGGCCAGAAGTTGGTTGGTGGTCTGGCCCATGGCCGAGACGACGACGACCACGGGCTGCACGGCAGCACGATCGACGACCCGGCGAGCGCAATGACGGATCCGCTCGAGGTCCGCGACGCTGCTGCCGCCGAACTTCATGACGACCGGGGCGGGCGAGCTCACGGCTCGAGGTTTACACCCTCGGCGTCCCTCGCCCCAAGTTTCACGCGGGGCAGCGGAGATGGCGCCGCGAGAGGCTCGCGCCGACGGCTCGATGTGCGCGCGCCTGGTCGATGCGCGTGTCGTGCCGGGGCCCGACGCAGAGCGGCGAGGTTGCTCAAGGAACGGAGATCGCGAGCGCGGCAGGTCGAACGGAGGGAGCCGCCGGCGACGTCGAGCAAGCCCGGGCTCGAGGTCGAAGGGGACGGAGGCGTCCGCCTAGAGGGGCTGCCGAGTCGGGTTTCGGGTGAGCTGGTGCTTCCGCGGTGCGGGAGGGTGAAGCCGAGCGGGATAACGGCCGGTGGCACGAGCGTCTCGCAAGGCTTTGATGCGAGTCGGGTTTCGGTGGGAGGTTTAAGCCGGGGCGGGATAACGGCCGGTGACGCGAGGGTCTCGCAAGGCTTGATGAGTCATGTGTTTGTAAAGACATGTCCTTCGGCGCACGTACTTCGAGACATGTGACGGCCGAGAGTGGTGCGCGGCGAGCGCGAGGAGCCGGCGGGTGCTTGCCGAATGCGGCAAGTCGGTTACGCGGGGACTTCCGGGGTGTCGTGATCGCGCTGTGCGTCTCGTTTCGCACGGTCGGGTCGGCGCGCAAGATCACGGAGGTCGCGGCTCGCGGGGGGCCGGGACGGGCCTCCTGGGCGGCTGCTGGCCTTGACGTTGGGTTTGGCGCGCAGCTAAAACCCCCCGGCGCGCATGGAAGACTGTCCCTGGGATCCCGAAGGAGTGGAGGTCTGCCTCGATCCGGAGGGGCAACTCGTCGACAGGCGGGCGGCGCAAGGGGTCGATCTGCGGGCGCTGTACAAGCGCCTCGTGGCCGCGCGCTGCCTCGACCTGCGGGTGGAGCGGCTCGGCTTGCCGATGTGGGTCTCGTGCGCGGGCGAAGAGGCCGTCGCGGTGCTCACTGCGATGCTGGCCGGGCAAGAGGACTGGATTTATCCCGGCGTCCGCGACTTCGCGTTGGCGCCGATCCGCGGCCTCGACCTCGATGACTTCGCGCGCCAGATCCTCGGCGTCGCCGCCGATGGCGAGCGCCCCTACAACGGCCGGCCGGGCGCGGTCGCGGCGGCCGATCTCGGCATCGCCTACGCGCCGGAGCCGCTGGGGCTGCATCTGCCGCTCGCGGCCGGCCAGGCCCACGCGCAGAAGCTCGCCGGCAACGGCCGGGCGACGATTGCCATCTTCGGCGAGGGACTGACGACGACGGCGTTCTTCCACGAGACGGTGGCGCTGGCTTCGGCCTGCGACTTGCCGCTGGTGCTGGTGTGCAAGAGTCAGCTGTGGCCCGAGGGCGCGCCGGCCGAGGCCGGCCTGCTGGGTGACAGCGTGGCCGAGCGCGTGAAGGCGTGCGGGATGTGGTCGCGGCGGGTCGATGGCGCGGACGTGGTCGCGGTCCACGCTGCGCTCGACCAGGCGCTGCGGCGGGCCCGGGACGCTCGGGGGCCGGGGCTGGTCGAGGTGGTGGTGACGCAGCTGCACGCGGGGACGACGGATGCGGATATTCCGGCGCACCGCGACCCGATCGAGCGGTTGCGTCGGCACCTCGACCGCGAGGGTCAGTGGACGCCGACGTTTCAGGACGTGATCGAGGCGGAGGTGCGAGGGCAGCTGGAGCGGGCCTTCACCCACGCGCAAGCGAAGGAGATGGGGCGATGAGCACGCTCGAGCGCCTGTCCACGATCGTCGCCGAGCTGCTGCGCGACGATGCCCGCCGGGTGCTGCTCGGTGAGGATGTTCGCCAGGGCGGGATGCTCGGGCTGTCTCGAGTGGCCATGCGCGACTCGAGCCTCGGCCTGCGTGTGCTGTCGACGCCGCTGACGCCGGCCGCGAGCCTGGCCCATGCGACAGGTCTGGCGCTGGCCGGCAAGCGGCCGATCGTGGCGCTGGCTTCGGCCACCTCGCTGCTCGAGGGCTATGCGGCGCTGCGCGAGCTCGGACGGATCGCGTCGACCTCGGCCGGAGAGCGGAGCGCGCCGGTGCTGATCGTGGCACCGACCGGGCCGGGGTTCGGCCTCGGAGGCGACAGCGCCGCTTCACCCGACGCGGCGATCGCAGGCGTGCCGGGGCTGCGCGTGGCGATCCTCGGCGACGCCCGCGAGGCCGGCGCGATGCTGCGGGCCGCCGCCAACTTCGAGGCGGGCGAGGACCCGACGGTGCTGCTGCTGCCGCGCGCGCTGTTGCTGCGCGAGGTCGAGGACGGCGAGGTCGTCGAGACGCTCGGGCGGCCGCTGCACGCGGCCCGCTGCGTCCGCGATGGCGCGGCTGCGACCGTGTTCGCGTGGGGTGCGGCGGTGGACGTCGCGTGCGCGGCGGCCGAGCAGTCGGGCCACGACGCGGCGGTCTACGAGCTCGGCGGTCTGGCGCCGCTCGACGTCGAAGAGGTGGTCGCGGCGGCGGCGAAGACCGGGAAGCTGGTGATCGCGCACGCAGGCGGGCTGTCCTCCGGGCCAGGTGCCGAGCTGGCGGCGATCCTCGCCGACCGGGCGATCCTCCACCTCGACGCGCCGATCGTGCGCGTGGCCGGGCGCGAGGGCCCGCTCGCGCGCGCGGACGAGATGTCGGGCTTGCCGAGCGTCGCGGCGCTCGTCGACGCCATCCACCAGGTCGTGACCTACTGATCAGGAGCCGGATTCTTCATGCTCGAGTTCAAGCTGCCGGAGATCGGCGAAGGCGTGGTGGAGGGCGAGATCGTTCGCTGGCACAAGCAGCCCGGCGAGGCGGTGCAGGCCAACGAGGCGCTCGTCGAGGTGATGACCGACAAGGCGACCATCGAGGTGCCGTCGCCGGTCCCAGCGGTGGTCCGCGAGCTCAAGGCGCAGGTCGGTGACATCTGCGCGGTCGAGCAGGTGATCGCGATCCTCGATGTCGACGGCGCCCGGCCGGCGGCGAGTCCGGCCGCCGCGCCGACCGCCGCTGCGACGCCCGCGGCGGCTGCCCCTTCGGGCATGTCCTCGGGGACAGTCCTGGCGACGCCGGCGGCCCGCGCCCTGGCCCGCGAAGAAGGCATCGACCTGCGCGGCTTGCCGACCGACGACCGCGGCCGGATCACCAAGCAGGACGTGCTGAAGGCGGCCGAGGCGGCGAAGGCGCCCAGCGTGCCCGTACCGCCGCCGATCGTTGTTCCAGCGACCCTGCCGCCCGCGGCGGCCGCGGCCGGCAAACCTGTCGCCGCGCCGGCCGGGGCGCCTGCCGGGCCGAGCAAGGCGGCAATGCCGCCGGCTGCTGCTTCGCCGGCTCCACAGCCGGTGGCGGCGCCCGTGCGCCAGCCGCACGCGGCCGAGGCCGCGGCGGACGACGAGGTGGTGCCGTTCCGCGGCATGCGGCGGCGGATCGCCGAGGCCATGACGCGCTCGTACACGAGCGCGGTGCACTACACGTACGTCGAGCAGGTGAACGTCACCAAGCTGGTGCGGCTGCGCCAGGAGGCCAAGGCGGCGGCGGCGGAGCAGGGGGTGAGCCTCACGTTCTTGCCGTTCATCGTCAAGGCGGTGGTGCACGCGCTGAAGAAGTACCCGATCGTCAACGCGGAGCTCGACGAAGCCGGCGGTCGGATCTTGCTGAAGAAGCGCTACAACATCGGCGTGGCGGCGGCGACCGACCAGGGCCTGATGGTGCCGGTGGTGCACGGCGCCGACCGGCTCAGCATCCTCGAGATCGGGCGAGAGATCGCGCGCCTCGGCGAGGCGGCCAAGGCGGGCACGGCCAAGCGCGAGGACCTGACGGGCGGCACGTTCACCATCTCGAGCCTCGGCAACATCGGCGGGGTGCTGGCGACGCCGATCATCAACTTCCCCGAGGTTGGGATCCTCGGCGTGCACGCCATCCGCAAGGTGCCGATCGTCGACGACCACAACAACATCGTCGTCGGCCACCTGATGAACCTCTCGGTCTCGCTCGACCACCGCGTGGTCGACGGCTTCGAGGGCGCCAACTTCCTGCAGGAGGTGCGGCGCTTCCTCGAAGACCCCAACTTGTTGCTGCTCGCAGGGATCTGACCTCTCGCACAGGAGACAGTCGTGGCCACGATCAAGAAGAAGGCGCTCATCATCGGCGCGGGCACGGGCGGCTACCCGTGCGCGATCCGGCTCGGCCAGCTCGGCGTCGACGCGATGCTCGTCGAGAAGGACAAGCCGGGCGGCGTGTGCCTCAACGTCGGCTGCATCCCGTCGAAGGCGCTGATCTCGGCGACGAAGCTGTTCCACAAGGCGCAGCACGCGACCGAGATGGGGCTGTCGTTCTCGTCGCCGACGGTCGACATGGTCAAGATGCAGGCCTGGAAGGCCGGCATCGTCAAGAAGCTGACCGGCGGCGTCGCCACCCTGGTCAAGGGGGCAGGGACGCAGTTCGTCACGGCGACGGCGGAGTTCCTCGGGCCGAAGCAGGTCCGCCTGCGCTACGCCGACGGCAAGCCGGACGACATCGTCGAGGCCGAGCACGTGGTGATCGCGACCGGCTCGCTGCCGATCGAGATCCCCGGGTTCAAGGTCGACAACAAGCGGGTGCTCGACAGCACGTCGGCGCTCGACCTGGCGGCGGCGCCGAAGCGGATGGTGTGCATCGGTGGCGGGATCATCGGCCTCGAGCTGGGGCAGACGTTCCAGCGCGTGGGCACGCAGCTGGTGGTGCTCGAGGGCCTGTCGCGGATCTTGAACGGCGTCGACGGCGAGTGCGCCGACGTGGTGGCGCGGCAGATCAAGAAGGACGGCGGGCAGATCTTCACCAACGCGAAGGCCGTCGGCTGGGAAGAGCGCAACGGCGAGGCGGTGGTGAAGGCCGAGATCGACGGCAAGGTGCAAGAGTTCGTGACCGACGTGATCCTGGTGGCGGTGGGCCGCCGGCCGGTGACGAAGGGCTTCGGGCTCGAGAAGACCGGCGTGAAGGTCAGCGAGCGCGGGTTCATCCCGGTCGACCAGCGCCAGCAGACCAACGTGCCGGGCATCTACGCCGTGGGTGACGTGTGCGGGCAGCCGATGCTGGCGCACAAGGCGTCGCACGAGGGCGAGGTGCTGGCCGAGGTCATCGCCGGCAAGAAGACGATCAATGATGCGCGGCAGATCCCCAACGTCGTGTTCACCGAGCCGGAGATCGCCTCGTCCGGGCTGACGAAGGAAGAGGCCGAGGCCCAGGGACGCACCGTCAACGTCGGCAAGTTCCCGTTCTCGGTGCTCGGCCGGGCGATGGCGATCGGCGAGACCGCGGGCTTCGTGAAGGTGATCACCGACGCCGCCGACGACCGCATCCTCGGGGTCCACATCGTCGGTCCGGAGGCGAGCGACCTCATCAGCGAGGCGGGCCTGGCGATCGAGATGGGGGCGTTCGCGGAGGACGTCGCGCTGACGGTCCACCCGCACCCGACGCTGAGCGAGGCGCTGATGGAGGCGGCCAAGCACGCGCTCGGCGAGGCGATCCACATCGCCAACCCGCGCAAGAAGGCGCACTGAGCCGGCCGCCCGGAGGCTGTCCCGGGCGGCGGTGAGAGGGTGTTCGGCGTCGGTTCGAACACCCTCGGGCTTTCTCTGGGACCTGGCGCTCGAGACAGGTCGAGAGTGGAGCATCGCGGGCGATGCTTCGGCATGAAGGCCTCGTTCGGTGTGCGCTCCGCGGTCGGATCGCGAAGTAACCTGGCGTTTGAGACAGGGCGCGTTCCGGGTGCGGTTCAAGGGACTCGCACACGGTGCCTCGGCGAGAGGGCCGCGGCCCGTCTCGTGCGGTTTGAACCTGGCATTCGAGATGAGCCGCGAGGATCGCTCGGGCGAGGGCGGTCGGGGCGCGCGCTGCCTCGAGGCGCGAGGGAGCGGAGCTGAGCTGCGAATGAAGCTGGCTTTTGGGGCAGCTCGAAGAATCAGCGGTCGGGGCGCGATTCGGGGCCTGTGAGGGCGCGGAGTCGGGCCGCGGATGAAGCTGGCTTTTGGGCCAGATTCAGAATCAGCGCGGAGGGCGGGGTTCGAAGGCCGCGAGGGCGCGGAGCTGGGCCGGTTTGAGGCGGATGCCGGGGCGCACGCGTTGCAGCATGGCGAGGGCTTCGGCGGGGTCGGTGGCCAGGCCGCGGACGATGAGCACCGCGGCGGCGAAGGTGCCGGTGCGGCCGTGGCCCTGGGCGCAGTGGATGAAGACGGTCTGCGAGGAGGCGGCGACTTCTTCGACCAGGGCGCGGAACTCGGCGGGAGCGGCTCGGCCGGCGTCGAGGGTGGGCAGCGAGCGGTAGGCGGCGGCCGAGCGCACGCCCGGTGGTTCGGGGAACTCGGCGGTCAGGTCGATGATGAGCTCGACGTTCGCCGGAAGCTCGCGGGGGAGCAGGCGGCGGCCGATCAGCACGCCGGGGACCAGCTCGCACCACGCGGGCTCGCGCCTGGAGAGGCGCAGGCCGTGCCAGACGGCGGCGACGAGCCCATGGAACGGCAGCAGCGCGAGGCGATGGAGCGGGGCGATGGTGCCGTCGCTGCGCTTGCCGAACATGCGCGCGCCGAGGCCGGCGTAGGCTGCGGCGACGAGGGCGAACGAGAGGGCGGGCCAGGCGAGGAGCCAGGTCCAGCCGCCGAACCACACGGCCGGGGCCAGGAGCATGGCGGCGTAGGCGGCGAAGACGAAGACGTAGGCGGCGTACATCGGGACGGTTCAGCTGCCGAATCACAGGGCCGAGAGCATGGCGGCGAAGACGTGAGAGGCGTACATCCGGGAGGATGGTGGTGCAGGGGAACCACGCGCGTGCATCGGCCGGCGTACGCGGAGGCGACGAGCGCGAACGATCGGGGTATCAGTCGATCTCGACCGTCATACCGATCTCCTTCATCTCCGCGACAGCAGCCGCGAGCAGTCGCTTCTTGGTCGCGTCGTCGAGCGGTTCGCCTGTATTCGGAGGGCCCCATGTCTTCAGCATGGCCGAGAAGATCACGAAGTCCGGTGAGCCGTGGCCCGGCAGCAGGGCTTCGCCCGGGATCGTGACTGGTTTACCGTCGAACTCGAACTCGATGTGTCCGCGCGTCATGTGCTTGATCATGGAGCGCCTCTCTGGCCCGAGCTCATCGTTCTCGTCGACGCGGAGGGTGTAGGCGCTGATGAAGGCGAGCTCCGCGAGGGTCAGTGGGCGCGGCGGTCGACGGGTTCGCCGGCGCGGAAGCGCTGCATCTGCATGCGGCCGTCGGCGCCGACCATGTCGCCGGGGCAGAGCGGGATCCACACGTTGTCGCCGTGGAGCGGCTCGCTCGAGAAGATCAAGTGACTGACGAAGCCGCGTTCGGGCGGCGGGGGGCGCTCGCACTCGCCGCTGTAGAAGGCGCAGGTCTCGCGCTCGGGGCAGCGCTGCTTGTGGGCGCTGAAGAACAGCTGCTTGCCGCCCTGGTGGCCGAGCATGACGTGACCGTTGGTGAGGACGAAGGTCAGGTAGGTCTCGTGCGGCGGGCCGTCGTTGTCGGTGTGGCAGGGGCCGGCCAGGGACTCGATCTCGACGAGGGCCTCGCGCACGGCGCTGGCGACCTCGGCGAGCGGGAAGCCCGGCCGGTGCAGTTCGTGGCGCTGCTGCATCTTGCCGAGGATCGAATAGAACAGGACTTCGCTGTCGGTCTTGCCGAGGATGAAGCGGCGCAAGATCGGCGGGACGCGAGCGACGAGCTGGTCGCGGATGCCGTCGAAGCCGGCGATGTTGCCGTTGTGGGCGAACACCCAGGCGCCGAACTGAAACGGGTGGGTGTTGATGGTCGACAGCTCGCCCTGGGTGGCCTTGCGAATGTGGGCGAGCACCGTCTCCGAGGTGACGATGCCGGAGACGTGGCGGAACAGGTGGTCGCTGACGGCCGCGGAGGCGCTCTTGATGACGTGCGGGGCGTTGGCGACGTAATACGCGACGCCCCAACCGTCAGGGTGTCGGCAGCTCTGCTGCATCAAGGCGTTGTCGGCACTGACGAGGCTCCGGTGGACACCACTCTGCATGACGGAGCGAAAGCCGAAGATTCGACACATGGAAGACGGCCTCAGAATACCACGCCGGAACGCTCAGGGAGCGCCGCAGCCGCCGCCGGCCCGCAGGACTGCCGCATTCGGCAATGTTGCCGTGCGCGCACGAGCGCGAGTCGGCGACGCGCGGCCGACGAGGTCCGCTCCAGCGGCCAGCGGAAGCGGCGGGGAACGGCGTTGACAAGCTGATCGGGATCGGACTACGACGGGCTTCATGCCGGCACGTGTCCGGCGATCGAGGCCGACGTGATCACTGCCCAGAATCACTACAAGAGCAACCTGCGCGACATCTTCTTCAATCTGTTCGAGGTCCTGAAGATCCAGGACGGCACGCTCGGCAAGGGCGTCTATTCGCACATGGACGAAGAGACAGTCCGCTCGACGCTCGAGGGCTACGAGGAATTCTGCCAGAAGGAGCTGGCGCCGTCGTGGGCGCTGTCGGATCGCGTCCCGCTCGAGCTCGACAAGGAGAGCGGCACAGTCAAGCTGCCGCCCGCGGTGGCGCGATCGATCCGCGCGAGCCTCGAGCAAGGCTGGCCGCTGCTCAACCTGCCCGAGCACCTCGGCGGCAGCGGCGCGCCGCCGTCGGTGGCGTGGAGCGCGTTCGAGCTGACCGCGGGCGCCAACGCGGCGGTGGCGTTCTACCTGTTCGGGCCGCTCATCGCCCACATCATCGACCGCCTCGGCACCGAGGAGCAGCGCAAGCGCTTCGCCAAGCCGATGATCGAGCACCACTGGGGCGGCTCGATGGTGTTGACGGAGCCGGACGCGGGCTCGGACGTCGGCGCGGGCCGCACGAAGGCGCGGCCGGTCGAGGGCGGGGTGTGGGAGATCGAAGGCGTCAAGCGCTTCATCACCAACGGCGACTTCGACGCGGTCGACAACATCGTGCACCTGGTGCTGGCGCGACCCGAGGGGGCCGGGCCGGGGACGAAGGGGCTGTCGATGTTCATCGTGCCCAAGTTCTGGGTGAACGAGGACGGCAGCCTCGGCGAGCGCAACGGGGTCTACTGCACCAACATCGAGCACAAGATGGGGATCAAGGCCTCGGCGACCTGCGAGCTGACGTTCGGCGAGCGTCACCCGGCCCGCGGCTTCCTGGTCGGCGAGGTGCACGACGGCATCCGCCAGATGTTCCACGTCATCGAGCACGCGCGCATGGCCGTCGGCGCGAAGTCGATGGCGACGCTGTCGACGGCGTACCTCAATGCGCTCGAGTTCGCGAAGATCCGCGTGCAGGGCCCGGACCTGCTGCGCGCGACCGACAAGACGGCGCCGCGCGTCCGCATCATCGAGCACCCCGACGTGCGCCGGATGCTGATGCTGCAGAAGTCCTTCGCCGAGGGCATGCGCGCGCTGACGCTGTTCACGGCGTCGGTGCAGGACGCGGTCGAGCTCAAGGGCGGCCACGGCAGCGCCGACAGCGACGACGTCGACAAGCTGAACGACCTGCTGCTGCCGCTGGTGAAGGGCTACTGCTCGGAGAAGGTGTACGAGCTGCTGGCGGTGTCGCTGCAGACGTACGGCGGCTCGGGCTACTGCCAGGACTACCCGATCGAGCAGTACATCCGCGATCAGAAGATCGACTCGCTGTACGAGGGGACGACGCACATCCAGGCGCTCGACCTGTTCTTCCGCAAGATCGTGCGCGACGGGGGGTCGACGGTGCGCAGCCTGCTCGGCCGCGTCGAGGCGACGCTCGGCGAGGTCGACGCGAAGGGGCCGCTGGCGGTCGAGCACGCGGCGCTGTCGCGGGCGCTCGCCGACCTGCAGGGCATCTACATGACGATGCCGCAGAAGCTGCAAGAGTCGCTCTACCACGTCGGCTTCCAGGGTAACCGGATCCTGTTCGCGACCGCGGAGGTGGTGATCGGCTGGCTGCTGCTGCGCCAGGGGATCGCTGCGGCGGCGGCCCGCGAGACGGCGACCGACAAGGACCGCGATTTCTATCAGGGCAAGCTGGCGGCGATCCGCTTCTACGCCCGCAACGTGCTGCCGGGCGTGACGCTGACGCGCAAGCTGATCGAGCAGGGGACGCTCGAGCTGCTCGAGGTGCCCGAAGGGGCGTTCTGAGCGTGTAGCGAAGGCGCGGCCGCGAGCGTGCGGCCGCGCGTTCAGTTCGTTTCGGCGGAGAGCTCGGCGAACGAGTCGGCGCTGGCGATCGGGCGGTCGAGGCGCTGCTCGTGCTCGGCGACCGACCGTCGAGTAGCGAGGCGTTCCGAGCGTGCAGCGGCGCGTTCAGCCCGTTTCGTCGGGGCACTCGGGGAACGAGTCGGCGAGGTGCAAGCCGGCGAGGAGGCAATCGAGGCGCTGCTTGTGCTCGGCGAGGGTCAGGCAGGTCGCGAAGTAGTCCGCAGGCTCGAGGGTGTGGCGGTTGGCGGCGAAGTCGAAGGTCAGGCCGAAGGTGTGGCATTCGAGGTCGATGCCGCCGCCTCCGGCGAGCACGTGGAACTCGCCGAAGTAGCCGCCGTCGCCGCCCTTCCAGTCGTAGTGGAAGCGGCTCGGCTCGCGGTCACGGAGTAGCCCGAGGATGCAGATGGTGGCCTCTTCGGCGTCCTCGCTCAGCTCGCCGCAAGGTTCGGGGGCATCGCACACGCGCAGCGGAGGATCGCTGCAGGTCAGGTAGGCCGGGTAGCACGAGCAGGGGTCGCTCGCGGCTGCGGTGGTCGTGCTGCCCGTGCTGGTCGCGCCGGTGGTGGTCTCGGCGGTGGTGGTGGTCGTCGTGCCGGTGCCGGCGGTCGCGCTGTCGCTGCGGGATGGCGAACAGCCGGCGCTGCCGGCGAGCAACAGCGCGAGGCCGAGGTCGCGAGACATTCGGCCATGCTATCACGCGCCCTCCGCCGCGAGCGTCGGTGGCGAGCAGCAGTGCAACAGAGGCTCGAGGGCGTCAGGCACCGCGACGCAGGGTCGCAGCGCGGGCGCTCACGAGTGAGGCTCGCTCGCCCGCTCGCGGAGGGGCGCGCGCGTGGGCGGGACTTGCTACTCTTCGCGCGACCATGACTCACCGCGCTCCGCTCTTCCTCTCGCTCCTCGTGTTCGCCTGTCAGAATCCCGCAGGGCCACCGGCGGCCAAGTCGGGGCCGGAGGTCAAGGCGACCGAGCCGCCGGCGAAGAGCGACCCGCACGCGGCGAATCCCCACGCGGCGAATCCCCACGGGGCCGGGCCTCACGGCGCGGCGGAGCCGGCAGCGGAGACGTCGCGGCCGGCGCGAGAGGCCGTCAATCCGCATCCCGTGACGCCCAGCGGGAAGACGCGCGAGGAGGTGGTGCCAGGCCTCAACTACAACGTGCCGGAGGAGTGGACGCGCAAGCCGGGCTCTTCGGCGATGCGGCTGGCCGAGTTCACGCTGCCCGGGCCGGGCGGCGACGCGGAGCTGGCGGTGTACCGCTTCGCGGGCGGGGGTGGCGACGCGAACTCGAACGTGCACCGCTGGCGCACTCAATTCGCGAAGGCCGACGGGACGCCGCTCGGCGACAGCGACGGCGAGGTGCAGGAGGTGTCCAAGCCGCCGCTGAAGGTGACGCTGGTCGACCTGACGGGCACGTACGTGGCCCAGGTGACGCCCGGGGCGTCGGAGCGCTACAACGACCCGAACTACCGCATGCTGGCGGCGATCGTCGAGGGCGCAGGCGACCCGTACTTCTTCAAGGCGGTCGGGCCGGAGACGACGCTGGCGGTGTGGAAGCCGACGTTCACGACCTTCGCCGACGCGATCACGGCCACGCCCGCGAAGTAGGAGCCTGCCCTTTCGGGCAGATACGTACGAAGACCGTCGACGCGGCGCGGCGATGGTCTGTCTTTTCGGGCATGTTCTCGCGAGGGCCCGCGAAGGCGCCGGCGCGGCGGTGAAGACGGTCCGTCTCCTCGGCCATGCGCGTACGGGCCCAAAGGTGCCGGCGCGGTGACGATGAGGCGAACTGTCTTTTCGGACATGTTTTAACGGAAGACCGAGGGGCGCCTGTGGGGGCCTCGCTACGAGCTGCCCGTCAGGATGTGCGTACGGACCGAAGGCGCCGGCGCGGCGACGATGAAGACAGAGTGTCTTTTCGAACAGATTTCAGGACGCGTTCGAGGGTCCGAGGCGCCGGCGCGGCGACGATATTGCGGTCTGTCTTTTTGGACATGTTTAACGGGCGGCCGAGAGGCGCCGGTGCGGCGTGTGGGGCGGTCATGTCCCTGTGGACATGTGATTTCGGCTTCAGGCCTGGGCCCACAGAGCGGTGAAGGCGGCCACTTCGGCGTCGAGGAGGATGTCGAGGTCGGGGCGGTCGTTCATGCACAGGAGGCGCTTGCGGCGGACGTCGAGGACGGCGATCGCAGCTTCGCGCGGGGTCTGCTCGCGGAGGACGCGGGCCATGAGGCGCGCGGCGATGTCCGAGAGCGTGTGCGGCAGCGGGTCCTCTTTAAAGTAGAGCTTGATGACGTGCGGGCGCCCGTCGATCTCGAGGCCGAGCTCGGGGTTCACGCTGATCGGGAGGCCCTGCAGGTAGCCGATCTGCCAGCCGGGCTCGAACCACTCGATCCGCCGCTGACCCCACCAGCCGAGGTACGCGTCGGCGATGTTGTCGAAGCGGCCGCCAGCGTTGGCCCGCGCGAGGTGGACGCGGATCTCCCACTTGTCCCCGGCGGCCGCGTGGGTGCGGATGATGGCCTCGCGCACGGGCCGGTAGAGGTCGGAAGTGGCGGTATACGGGCCGCGGTGCTTGATCTCGCGCACCTTGGCCAGCTTGCCGGTCATGCTGGGCCGGCCGACGAAGTCGACGAAGTCGGTCAACGAGATGCGAGTCGAATCCATGCGCTCCTCGAGTCGAGGAGGACCGTAGGCGATGATTTTGATCCGCTGCGGATCAAGCCTCCGAGGCCCTAAAGCGGTGAATTCGGGCGATCTACGCGAAGGGGCGGGTGCTGATCCGAATCAGATAAGGTCGCCGTGAATAGCGCGGCGAAAAAATGCGCGGACACGGCGAGGCCATGGGCGCGGAGAACGATGTGGCGAAGAGGTTGCGCGCGGGCGAAGCGTGCAAGCCGCGACGCAGGGCCGCGAGACGTCGAGCGGCCCGTCGGTACAGCGGGCAGGTGGTGCTGAGGACGGACGCTCGTGCTGGTGGTTGATGCCGCGGGCAGTGGGGTCGCGCAGAAGAAGATGGCGCGGCCGGCCAGCGCAACGGGCAGGTGGTGAGGGCGCGGCGCTCGTGGAAGCAGGCGAGCGGGGATGAGTTCAGCGGACGATTGCCGGGCCGGGGCGACGGGAGCTTGAAGAGGGAAAGCGTGCGAGCTGGCGCGGCGCGTGGAAGCGGCGGGCTCAGGCGCAGCGGGCACACTGGCCCTTGATGAGGATCTCGGAGATGTTGCCGACGACGGACTTGTTCGAGCCGGGGGCCGGGGTGAGCTTGACGCGGACGGTCGAGAGGCAGGTGACCTCGCCGCACTGGGTGCAGACGAAGTGCGGGTGCTCGGGGTGATGGGCCTCGCGGGCGCGCAGCTCGAAGCGCCAGACGTTGTCGCCGAGGTTGATGCGGTTCAGCAGGCCGGCGCGCGTGAGGTCGATGAGGTTGCGGTAGAGGGTGGCGGCGTCGAAGCCGTGGTGGGCGAGGGCCTCGACGAGCTCGCCGTGGCTGGAGGGGGTGCCGGTGCCGTGGAGGTGCTCGAGGACGGCGATCCGGGGGCCGGTGACGCGGAGGCCGGCCTCGCGGATGGCGTCGCGCAGGAGATCGAGCGAGGCGCGGGCTTTGGGGCGCGGCATGCTGCAAGAGAATAGCACCGGCGGCCCAGCCGCAGCAGCAGGCCAGGGGCGGGCTCACGCGGGCGGGGCGCAGCAGCGGCCGCAGCTGTGGTATGCGGGGCCCGCCATGACGATCAAGTCTGACCGCTGGATCCGCCAGATGTCGCAAGAGCACCGGATGATCGAGCCGTTCGAGCCGTACCAGGTGCGCGAGACCGACGGCCAGCGCGTGGTGTCGTTCGGGACGTCGAGCTACGGCTACGATGTCCGCTGCGCGCCCGAGTTCAAGATCTTCACAAACATCAACTCGGCGGTGGTCGACCCGAAAGACTTCCAGCGCACTAGCTTCGTCGACTTCACCGGTGCGACGTGCATCATCCCGCCCAACTCGTTCGCCCTCGCCCGCACGGTCGAGTACTTCCGGATCCCCCGTGACGTGCTCGTGATCTGCCTCGGCAAGTCGACCTACGCGCGCTGCGGGATCATCGTCAACGTGACGCCGCTCGAGCCCGAGTGGGAGGGCCACGTGACGCTCGAGTTCTCCAACACGACGCCGCTCCCGGCCAAGATCTACGCGAACGAAGGCGTGGCGCAGATGCTGTTCTTCCAGTCCGACGAGGCGTGCCAGACGTCCTACGCGGACCGCGGCGGGAAGTACCAGGGCCAGCGCGGCGTGACGCTGCCGCAGGCTTGAGCATCACTCGGCGACCGAGGATGGGACGCTCGCTCGCCGCGAGCCCCAGCGAAGTCGCGGGGGATGAAGAGCGTGACGCTGCGTCGCCGAGCCATGAGCTTCGGCGGTTCTCTCTCTGCATGTACTCGGCGTTTTCGTGGCGATGACGAGCGTCGCCGAGCCATGAACTTCCTTCGCGCGCAGGACTGTGCGCCCGCGAAGATCGAGCGCGGCGAAGGTTCGAGCTCAGACGTGGGCTTTCGGGCCCGCGGGCGGGGCCAGGTTCTGCGGGGCCGGGGCCTGACTCGCGGGAGCGGACGTGCTCCGCGGCGGCGGTGCGGGTTTGCCCATGAGGCAGCCGCCGCCGGCGAGGGCGCCGAACGCGAGCGAGGCGGCGGCGGCGAGGCGCGGCAGTCCCTGAAGACGAGGTCGCCGCGGGCATCGTGGACGTAGCGGATGCAGGGCTGGTCGCCGGCGGCGAGGAAGGCCTCCGCCTCTTCCTCGCTCATGCGCGAGAGGTCGGTGACGTTCTTCTTGCACAGGCGGCAGAAACGCACGTTGCCGTCACCGTCCATCCGCTCCCAATCAGCGCTGCAGGGTTCGACGATCCGGAGGCTTTCGCTTCGCATGCAGGGGCCGAACGAGGCCCGATGGGCGGGGCTTTCAGGCGAGGACGAGTGCGGGAAGTCCTCACGGCGAGGACGAGGCTTTGGCTGGCCGCTCGCTGGTGCCCGTGGGCCGGTCTGCGGGTCGCCGGCGAGCGGATGGAGCCGGATGGTTCTGGAGCCCGATGCGCGTCGATCGACGAATGTTCTTCAGGGCATGTTTTAAAGGACATGCTCAAAAAGACATGAATCACCGGGCTCAGCGGACGCTGAAGCGGGTCGACTCAAGGCGGACGGGCAGGCGGGGGTCGGCGGGGCGGGCGAGGACCTCGTGGTCGCCGGGTTCGGCGGCGATCTTCAACTTGTAGGGCCAGTCGCTGCGGCCGACTTCGCGGCCGTCGACGAGGAAGGCGAGCGGGCCGAGGTCGACGCCGTTGCCGTCGAGCTCGGCGCGGACCTCGATGGTCTGGGCGTCGCGGCGCTGATCGAGCGCGAACACTGTGCCGGGCGCGGGGGCGACGACGCGCAGCAGCGGCAGGCGGGTCGGCTGGTCGTCGCAGCCGGGGACGCGGGCGCGGGCGAGCCACGGGTGGTCGTACAGATCGGGAGTGTCGCCGCCGGCTGTCTTCAGGGCCAGCCACTCGTCGTACTCGGGCGGGAACACGACGGCGGTGGCGGTGCCCCTGGCGTCGCAGCGCAGTCCGGCGGGGGCGTCGCGGTCGGGGCGCACGTGGACGTGGTACCGGCAGGTGTCCTCGGGGACATGTTCCTTGGAGAACTTGCGATGGGCCCGCTCGTCGCAGGCGGGGCCGACCGGGGCGCCGGACAGCGGGCAGACCTCGAGGTCGACGAGCAGCTCGGGCTCCCACAGCGGGCGGCGCTGGGGGACGTCGGCCATGGCGCGGCGCATGACGTCGGCGAACAGAGGGCCGGCTCCGGAGGCGCCGGTGAGCCGCGCGGTGGGTGAGCCGTCGGCGTTGCCGAGCCAGACCGCGACGGTGCGCTCGCGGGTGTAGCCGACGGTCCAGGTGTCGCGATAACCGGAGGAGGTGCCGGTCTTGACGGCGACGGGATAGGCGAGGGCGAACGGGCCGCGGCCGTGGAGGCCGCGCACGCGGGCGAGCGGGTCGGCGAGGGCCTCGGTGACGAGGGCGGCGACGTCGGGGGCGAATACTTGCGCGGGCGCGGCGGCGGGATCGGTGGTGGTGAAGCGGAGGGCGATCGATTCGCCGCCGCGGGCGAGGGCGACGTAAGCAGCGGCGAGCTCGCGCAGCTCGACCTCGCCGCTGCCGAGAGCGAGGGCGAGGCCGTAGTGGTCGGCGTCGCGGTCGAGGCTGCGCAGGCCGAGGTCGCGCAGGGTGCGGAGGACGGCGGACGGCCCGAGCTCGGCGGCGAGGCGGACGGCCGGGACGTTGAGCGAGCCGGCCAGGGCCTCGCGCAGAGGGATCGGCCCCTCGAAGCCGCGGTCGAAGTTCTCGGGGGTGTAGCTGCCTCCGCCGGCCTCCTGGAAGGTGGTGGGGACGTCGGCGGTGAGCTCGGGGCCGTGGTGGCCGGCGGCGAAGGCGAGGCCGTAGACGAAGGGCTTGAGGGTGGAGCCGGGCTGCCGCCGGGCGCGGACCATGTCGACCTGGCCGCTGATCTCGTCGCTGTGAAAGTCGGCGCTGCCGACGTAGGCGAGGACGTCGCCGGTGTCGTTGTCGACGACGAGGACGGCGGCGTCGCTGGCCCCGCGATCGGCGATGGCGGCCAGGTGGACGCGCACTGCGCCCTCGATGTCGCGCTGGAGGTCGAGGTCGAGGGTCGTGGTGGTGGCTGTCCCCGGGGACAGGCGGCCCTCGAGGCGGAGGGCGTCGACGAGGTGCGGGGCGAAGAAGGGCCGGGTGAGCGAGCGGAGCTCGATCGGCTCGGTGACCGCGCGGTCGTGCTCGAGGTCGGTGAGCTCGCCGGCGTCGCGCAAGGCGCCGAGGAGGGCGCGCTGGCGCAGGAGGACGCGCTCGGGCCAGGCGTACGGATCGAGGTAGCTGGGGGCGCGCGGGAGGACGGCGAGGAAGGCGGCCTGGGCCCAGCTGAGGTCGCGCGGGGCGACGCCGAAGTAGTTGCGCGCCGCCGTCTCGGGGCCGGTGAGGCCGTGGCCGTACGGCAGACGGTTGAGGTAGGCGAGGAGGATCTCGTCCTTGCCGACGAGCTCCTCGAGGTTCTGGGCGCGCGCGACCTCGAAGAGCTTGTCCATGAGGCCGCGCGCGCGCGCCTGGCCGCCGGCGTCGAGCATCTTGACGAGCTGCTGGGTGATGGTGCTGGCGCCGCTGACGAGGCGGCCGTGACGGACGCTCTGAAGAAGGGCGCGGGCGATCGCCTGCGGGTCGAGGCCGTCGTGCTCGAAGAAGGCCTTGTCCTCGCTGACGAGGGTGGCAGCGAGCAGGCGCGGGCCGATGTCGTCGAGGTCGCGCGGCTGGCCGCGCAGGCCGAGGTCGCTGGTCAGCTCGCGCAAGAGCCGGCCGCGGCGGTCGAGGACGCGGTGACCCTCGTGCCAGGTGTCGTCCAGCGCCGCCGAGGGCTCGCCGGCGCGGGCGCGGATCATCGACCAGGTGCCGCAGGTGAGGGCGCCGATCGCAAGTGTCCCGAGAGACAGGCCGAAGAGCCAGCGGCGGAGGCGAGGTCGCATCGCAAGCAGAACGCGGGAGGGTGGGGGCGGCATTCTCGCGCCGAGGCGCGAGGAGTGAGACAGCGAGGAGGGACGGGGTGAGAGGCGGCGGGGTGCTCGAGAAGAGCGGGGGGATGAGAGGGACGGAATGAGAGGCGGCGAGGTGCGCGAGGACGGCCGGGGGGATGAGAGGGACGGAATGAGAGGCGGCGAGGTGCGCGAGGAGGGCGGCGGGATGCGGAGCGACGGGGCGCGAGAGGAGCCGTCGGATGCGCGACAGTGAGAGGCGCGCGAAGGGATCGCGCGCCTCTCATGGATTGCGATCAGGGCTTGATCTCGACCTTGCCGGCGGTGCTGTAGCCGTGGCTGCCGCCGACGTACATGAACTCGGCGGAGGCGGGCGGGAGGACGAAGGTGCCGGGGGTCGAGGCGCGGACGAGGTAGGTGGCGACGACGCGCTCGCCCCAGACGCGGTCGAAGTAGACGAGGACGCGGTCGTCGCGGAGCTCGACGTAGCTGGCGTCGCTGCCGCCCCAGCGCAGCTGCTCGTAGAAGGGGTGCTCGTCGGTGAGCTCGGGGGCGCGGGCGACGGTCCAGAGGTCGGGCTGGATCGCCTCGAAGCCGGCGGGCAGGCGGTCGGTGACGGCGAGGTAGTTCATCTGGTTGCCGTCGAGCTCGCCGACGGGCAGGTCGGCGAGCAGGGCGACGCGCAGGACCTGGCCGGGCTTGACGGTGGTGAGGTCGATCGGGCCGCCGCGGGCGTCGGTGATGGCGCGGTAGATGTCGGGGCCCTCCTTCGCGCTGGTGGCGACGAGGCCGCGAGCGTCGTCGAGCGGCCGCTTCCACGCGCCCTCGACCATGAAGGCGATGGCGGCGGTGCTGTCGCTGGCGAGCTTGAGGATCGCCTTCTTGCCGCGCAGGTCGGCGACGGGGACCCGGAACTCGAGGGCGCCGCCGCCGAGCTCGGCGGCCGCGGCGAGGGCGATGCCGTCGACGCTGGCGGTGACGCCGGCGCCGTCGGCCGGCTGGTTCTTGAGCTGCTCGGCGATCGCCATCAGCGAGTAGGCGGTGGCCTGGGTGGTGTAACGGTCGGTCGATTCGGCGAGGCGCTGGGTGAGCTTGGCCTTGAGCACGCTGCTCGGGCGCAGGCGGCCGAGCGCGATGACCGTCTGGGCCATGGTGCGGGTCGACGAGCCGAAGTAGTAGAAGTCGCGGTAACCTGGCTCTTTGGACAGCTTTCCGTCGTGCTCGTAGCTGGCCTCGACCTCGTCGAGGAGCTGCTTGACGCGGTCCTCCTGGCCCTTGAGGCTGTTCAGGGCGATCGCCAGGCTGGCGAGGCCGAACACGCCCATGTGCTGCTTGCGGTCGAACAACGGGTCGGCGGCGCTCTCGGGCAGGGCGCCGACCTCGCTCAAGGTGTGGGCGATCGCGGCCTGAACCTCGGCCTCGGTGCCGTCGGACAGGAGCATCTGCTCGAGGTACTCGGTGACGCCCTCGAGCAGGCCGTCGGGCAAGGAGAGGCCGGCCTGCTTGGCGGCGACGAGGGCCCGCACGCCGTAGGCGGTGCCGTAGACGTTGGGGACGCTGTCGCCGGGCCAGTAGCCGAGGCCGCCGGAGGCGGTGCGCATGCTGGCGAGGCGCTTGAGGCCGACCTGGATCCGCTTGTCGAGCTCCTCGCGCGACATGCCGCCGACGCCGATCCGCGGCAGGATGTCGCGCGCGGCCAGGAGCGGGAGGGTGCTCGAGGTGGTCTGCTCGACGCAGCCGTGGGGATAGTCGAGCAGGTACTGCAGGCGCGCGCCGAGTTCGGGCCACAGGTGCTGGCCGGCGAGGACCTTGATGTAGTCCTTGTCGCCGCGGCCGATGAGGATGCCGGCGGGGATCTCGAGGGCGATCTCCTGGGCGCCGACGAAGGCGCCGTCGAGGTGCGGCCGCTCGGCGAGGCCGGGGACGTCGACGGGGATCGTCGACTCGACGGCGTCGCGCACCGCGTTGCTGCCGTCGCGGACGTTGAAGTTGAGCTTGAGCTCGCCGGCGACGGCGGCGGTGAGCGGGAAGCCGACGCGCTGGTGGCCCTGCGGCGGGACGGTGACGGCCTGGGTGGCGTCGTTCATCGCCACCGTGGCGGCGAGCGGGAGGTCGGTGTTGTTGTGGACCATCGCCGCGGCCTCGAAGCTGTCGCCGGTGGCGGCGAAGCGCGGGACGACGGGGATCATCATGACCGGCCGACGCACCGTGAAGTCGTCCTCGACGGCGGCGCCCTTGCCCTGCTTGTCGATGACGACGGCCATCATGCGGAAGCGGGTCAAGTTGTCGGGCAAGGTGAACTTGACGGTGGCCTTGCCGGCGGCGTCGGTGCGCAGGTCGGGCTTCCAGAAGGCGGTCTGGACGAAGTTCTTGCGGGTGTTGGTGACGGAGGCGCCGGCGTCGCCGTCGCCGGCGGCGTGGCTGTGCTTGAGGAGGGCGGCGAGGAGGTCGCGCGAGTCGCTGACCTCGAACGTGAGCGGCTGGCCGGGGCGCAGGGCGGCTGCGGGATCCTCGGCGTGGAAGTTGGTCATGCGCAGGACGCCCTCGTCGACGACTGCGAGCGCGACCTCGGCCCCGGCGACGGGCTTGCCCTGGTGGTCGACGGCGACGGTGATCGCGACCTCCTCGCGCGGCTCGTAGGTCTCCTTGTCGCTGGTGACGCTGGCCTTGAGGCGGACGTCGTCGAAGGTGACGGGGATCCGCAAGACGCCGATCTTCCAGTCGGTGCGCTCGTCGCCGCTGCCGATCGGCAGCAAGGTGACCGTGGCGTGGATGTAGGGGGCGTGGCTGGCGGTGATCGGGACCTCGAACAGGGCGGCGGCCTCGTCGAGGCGGCGCACCTCCTGCTTGAGGAGGCCGCCCTGCTCGACGGTGAAGATCGCGGTGGCCGAGGGGAAGGGGCTGCGCACGAGCAGCTTGGCGGTCTCACCGGGGGCGTAGCGGGCCTTGTCGGGGGTGAGCTCGATGGTGCGGCCCTTGCTCGGGACGACGGGCTGGTCGCCGCCGCGGCCCCAGGCCCATAGATCGGTCATGCCGCCGGCGCGACCGTCGACCTCGGCGCGCACCTCGTAGGAGCCGGAGTCGGGCGGGACGAGGTCGCAGCTGGCCGGGACGCTGGTGCTGGTGGCGGTGCAGCGACCGACCTCCTTGGTGGTGCGCTGCCACTGGTAGTCGTAGCCGCCGCCCTTCATCGGCTTCTTGCTGTAAGTCCAGTCGACCTCGAACATGCGCGCGGTGACGGGGACGCCGACGACCGACTTGCCCTCGCGGTCGACGACGCCGAGCTGGACCTGGACCGGGGCGCCGACGTCGCTCCACGGCTTGTCGATCTTCAGGCCGGCGTAGCGGTCCGCAGGGTGGACGACGACGGTGCCACGGCCGGCGATGTGGCGGTACGAGGTGTCGGCGACGTCAGCCTCGAGGGTGAAGGCCTGCGGGCCGATGGTGCCCGAGAGGTCGAGCTTCTGCGTGACCTTGAGGGTGCCGTCGGCGCCGAGCTGACCGCTGCCGGCGCGCGACCAGTCGTCGTCGCCGTCCTCCTCCTCCCACCACTCGTCCCCCTGCTCGGTGAAGACGAGGCCGGCGTCGACGAGGGTGCCGGAGGGCAAGGCCGCGGGCTCGCGCGTGACGGTCCACTCGACCTGGGCCTTGTCCATGGCGGCGCCGAACAGGTACTTGCCGAGGACGGTGGCCGAGAGCACGCCCTTGGCCTCGCGGGCGTCGACGTCGACGGTGAAGCGCGGCGGCTCGAACTCGGCGACCTGGACGACGGCCTCGTCGAGCCGCTTGTCGCTGCTGGCCTCGGTGACGACGATGAGGTGGCGGCCGAGGCGGGCCTCGGCGGGGACGCTGTAGTCGGCGGCGACGCTGCCCATGTCGTCGGTGATGAGCGGGAAGGTGGCGAGCTCCTCCTCGGTCGGGCCGATGACCTTGACGACGACGGGCTTGCCGGCGAGCGGGGCGATGTCGTCGCCGATCCGCTGGCGCACGCTGGCCTTGATGTGGACCACCGCGCCGGGCCGGTAGATGCCGCGGTCGGTGATCACCATGCCGCGGCGGTCGCCGAGCTGCGGCGCCGATTCGGCCGAGAAGTGGGGGAACAGCCGATTCTCGCGCGAGGGGTTCTTGAGCTGGACCGTCAGCGCGGCGGCGCCGTCCTCGACGCGCACTGCCGTGCTGCCGGCGCGGTCGAGGCCGATCGGGAGGACGGCGAAGCCGTTGGCGTCGGTGGTGCGCCCGGCGACGGCCTCGCCGTTGAGCGCGAAGCTGGCCCCGGAGACAGGTTGGCCGGTGGCCAGGCGCGCGACGTGGACGAGGGTGACCTCGGGCAGGACGTGGGTGTGGACCGCGAGGGCCTGGTCGTCGCCGGGGGTGACGAGGGCGAGCGGCTGACGCGAGGCGCTCATCCACGCCGGGTACTGGACCGGGTGGGCGCCGGCGACGGGGTCGAGGAGGTTGACGCTGAGGAGGTAGTTCTTGCCGGGCTTCAGCCTGGAGAGGAGGTCGACCTCGGTGGTGACGAACTCGTCGGCCTTGGCGGCGGGCTGGAAGGCGATCGTGGTGGTGGGCGCGCCCTCGGGCGGGGTGCGGCGATCGAGCTGCTCGCGGGCGCGGACCAGCGCGCCGGCGTCGTCGGCGATCTCCCAGGCGGTGACCTCGCCGCGGGCGACGTTGCGCGAGGTGACGGTGAAGCCGCGGCTGGCGGCGCCGTCGAGGATCAGGACGCCCTCGGGCATCGAGACGCTGGCCGCGAGCGGGGTGGTCTCGACGGTGATCGCGGTCGGCGGGACGCTGTTGCCGTAGATGTCCTTGAGGGCAGGTAGGGCGATGCGGTAGGTCTGCGACGGCAAGAAGTTGCCGGACACGACGACGCGGCCGTTGCTCTCCCAGGTGTCGTTGACCCACACGCTGTAGGTGTCGACCCCGGGGGTGATGCGGACCTGGTTTCGCAGGGTGTCCTGGTCGATGTCGAGGCGGTTGGTGAACTCGAGCGCGACCTCGCGGCCGTCGGTGCGCAGGCGCGGGTTGTCCCAGTCGCACACGCTGCGGTCCCAGGCGTAGCCGCAGCTGGCCCTGACCAGCTCGAGCGGGCCGGCGACCTCGTAGTTCTTCGCGAAGTCGTCGCCCTTGTGGCCGCGGGCCTTGAAGGCGATCGCCGCCTCCTCGGTCATCGGCGCGGTCGGCTTGACCTCGACGATCTGGCGCGGGTTGACGGTGTAGCCCTCGAAGCGGCTGCCCTTGAGGTGGGCGAGGGTGAAGGGGATCTTGCCGCCGGTGTCGTAGGCGAGGTCGACGAGCTCCTCGACCTTCTTGAGGTTGACGGGCTGATCGAAGACGAGGAAGAAGCTGGCGTCGGTCGGGACGCGGCCGCCCCACTGCGGGTAGACGTTGACGAGGCCGTACTCGCCAGGCGTGGGCAAGTAGGTGATCGTCTTGCCGGCGACCTCGATGCGCGGCTCGGCGGTGAAGCTGGCCTTCCACGGCTCCATGGCGCCGCCGTCCTCGGTGGTGACGCCCTGGACCGCGATCGTGTAGATGGTCGCGGGGTCGAGCGGCTTGGCGGCCCGGAACTCGAGCGAGCGGTTGTGCGTCCACACGACCTTGCCGGCGACCGGCGGGTCGATCGTGAGGGTGCCGGCGGTCGCGGCGATCGGCTTGTCCTTGACGATCTTGCCCGGCAGCTTGACCGCCCGGTTGAAGCGCAGGCGCACGACCTGCCCCTCGACCTCGAACTTGCCGTCCTCGAGCGGCGGCCAGTTGACCGTCAGCAGCTGATCGCTGCCGACATCCTCGCCGGCGATGTCGAGCTCCGGCCGCGGCTTGCGATCGGTGGGCGGCGGCGGGAACACCAGCGGCACGCCGGCCTTGTCCGGGATCGTGCGCGCGAGCGAGTCGCCCGCGGGCTGCTGCTGCTCGTCGCTCGCGCCGGTCTCGGCCGCGGGCTTGTGGACGGGCTGGCAGGCGGCGAGGGCGAGCAGCGCCGGCGAGAGGGGGAGCAGACGGAGACGGGGACCGCGTGGGTGCTGCATGGCGGAGGACACGGCGGGGGCCGCGGCGACAATGGTGCATGCGAGGCGGGGCCGTCCGAAAGGCCGGGCGGGCGCAGATGCACGCTGTTCGGCCGGCAAAACGCGCGACCGCAGGCACAAAATCCCGCGGCTTCCGCGCGGAAGCGCCCGCCCGCGCCGCGAGGGCGCCGGCCGAAGGGGCGAAATCAGGCGAGCTCGGCCTCCTCAGTCGCGCGACTGACGGGGCGCGCGGACGAGGCGCGGGAGGCACGAGCCTGGCCCGAAGCGCATGTGCTTCAGCGCATGTGCTTCGGGGCATGTCTTCGAGAGCATGCCCTGAAGGTCATGGCTCAATCGTCGTCGATGATCGGCACGCGCGCCGGCACGTCCATCGTCAGCGGCTTGCCGAGGTCGACGGAGTTGGAGTGGCGCGTGACGATCACGGCGGGCTTGACGTCGGACTGCTCGCTGCTGGCGGACTTCTGCGGCCGGCGGCCGACCAGGAAGTAGGTGCAGAGGGCGCCCTTGCCCTTGACGTGGATGATGCCGCGGCGCTGGAAGGCGTACTTGTGGCGCAGGCGCTTGTAGGTGGCCTCGGTGACCTGCACCGCGTTGGCGATGCCGTGCGACTCCATGCGGCTGGCGATGTTGACGGTGTCGCCCCACAGGTCGTACGCGAACTTCTTGGTGCCGATGATGCCGGCGGTGACCGGGCCGCAGTTGAGGCCGATGCGGATGCGTACGCCGCGGTTGCGCTTGGCGTTGAAGCGCTCGATGATCGCGAGCATGTCGAGCGCCATCTCGGCCATCGCCTCGGCGTGGTCGGGCCGCGGCATCGGCAGGCCGCTGGCGGCCATGTACTCGTCGCCGATGGTCTTGATCTTCTCGAGGCCGTGCTTCTCGGCCAGCTGGTCGAACATCGAGAAGATGCGGTTGAGCATCGCCACCAGCTCGGCCGGCGGCAGCTGCTCGCTCATGCGGGTGAAGCCGACGAGGTCGGCGAACAGCACCGTGACGTCGGGGAAGACGTCGGCGATGGTTCGCTGGCCCTCCTTGAGGCGCTCTGCGATCGGCCGCGGGAGGATGTTGAGGAGCAGCTGCTCGCTGCGCTCCTGCTCGCTGCGGAGCTTGCGGACGTAGGCGCGCTCGCGGTCGCGGAGGCGCTTCTTCTCGAGGCAGGCGCCGATGCGGGCGCGCAGGATGACCGGGTTGAACGGCTTCGACAGGTAGTCTTCGGCGCCGAGCTCGATCGACCGGACGACGGTGTCGATCTCGTCGAGCGCGGAGATCATGATGACCGGCAGGCCGCGGAACTTGTCGTCGGCGTGCAGCTGCTCGAGCACCTGGTAGCCGTCCATCTCCGGCATCATGACGTCGAGCAGGACGAGGTCGAAGTCCTGGGCGCGCAGCATGTTCAGCGCGCGGCGGCCGTTGTCGGCCAGCTGCACGGTGTGGCCCTCGCGCTCGAGCCGGCGCGCGAGCATGCTGCGGTTCGACTCGTTGTCGTCGACGACGAGGATCCGCCCGGTGTCGGAGCTGCGGGCGATGCTGGTCGGCCGCGAGGGGACCGGCGGGAGGTTGGCCTGGCTCGGCTCGGGCACCGGCCCCACCCGGTGCAGGAGCTTGTTGACCGCGCCGCCGCTGACGATCTCGTCGAGCCGCTGCACCGCGTCGAAGATCAGCTCGACGTCGGCGCTGACCTCGTCGCGGTCGTTCTGCTTGAAGATCTGGACCAGCCGCTCGACGTGCGTCCGCAGGTGCGCCAGCGGGAACAGCAGGTCGCGGTTCAGCCGCTCCTGGCTCGGCCGCTGCGCCTTGGGGTCGAGCAGCTCGTCGATGACGGCGAGCAGCTGCCGGCCGTCGCTGAGCAGCTGACGGACGTGGGCGCCGACGAACTCGTCGCGCTTCTCCTCGGCGTCCTCCAGCAGCATCTCGCTGTAGCCGAAGATCTGGTTGAAGGGCGTGCGCAGGTCGTGGCGCAGCTGCGCCGTCGAGGAGCGCTTGGTCGACGAGGTCGGGGCCCGCGGCGCGTCCGGCTCCGGCCGGGCCGCGGCCTTCGCCATCGGTTGCGAGACGCCGCGCGGGATCGGCGCGACGATCGAGTTCTCGCCGTTGATCAGGAAGTTGGGGAACTGCGAGCCCGTCTGCTCATCGTCGACGTCGATCGTGACATCCGACGGCGGGTCCTCGGTGGCGATGCCGGTGAAGTCGAGCTCCGAGTCGTCCGCAGCGGCCTCGACCGCGTGGCTCGGATCTTCGGCCTCCTCGATGATGCTGCCCTTGAACGGATCGTCGTCGTCGTCGGGGATCCCGATCCGCGGATCCTGGCCGGCCGTCGAAGGCTCACCCGCCTGGTCTTTGGAGCCCTTGTTGCCGCGGCTATTTGGATCCTTTTCTCGCATTCAGGCAGCAGTCGCGGACGCGGAGAGGGAGAGTCTAGTGAAGCCGCGCGGGCTGGAAAAAGCTGGAGGCTTCGATCCTAGCGCGAACACCGTGAGTGCGATCACCCCTCAAATCGAGGTCGCGCGAGCACCACTCTCGCCGCCTCGGGGGCGAAGGACAACCCTCGGTGTCGGTCAAAACACCCACGCGCCGTGCGGGAACGCTCCCTCCAGTCCATGCTCGCGCCTGGTGGACCTCTGCGTCCTGTTTGCGAGATCGCCGGTGCGTGGCAACCGCCAGGCCGTTCCCCATCAGGCTCACAGTGTACGACTGTCCGCGAGCCGACGTCCTCCGAGCGGGACGGCCACCGCGCGGATCGGCGGAGATCGATGACCTGACGACGTCGCGGCGCGGGAGCGCGCGAGGTCGGGCGGCGAGCTCCGGCGAAATCGCCGCCTCCATCACCGGTCCTTTGGGACATCGCCCCGCCGCGTTGGCGCTTGACCGCCAAAGTCGCCAGCCTCGAAGATGTTGCGGCCGGGCGCGAGAGCGCCGGCACGCGGAGGATATGAAGAGTTTTCGCGACGAGTACACCTTGCAGGCGAAGGATTCGGTGCCGGAAGGCGTGGCCTTCGATGCGAGGACGGGGCGCTTCTTCGCGACCGGGTTACTGAGCGGCACAATCACGCAGATCGACGCGGGCACCGGCGCGGAGCAGCCGTTCTTCGCGCCCGCGGGGCAGCCGCAGCAGCTCACGGGGGCCAAGGTCGACGAGGTTCGTCGCCGCCTGTGGGTCTGTTACTCCGAGATCCAAAACATGCTCGGCGGGGTGCACGTGTTCGACGTCGACACGGGTGCGCGGCTGGCGAGCTTCGAGCTGGCGCGCGGCGGCATCTGCAACGACGTCGCGCTGGCGACGGATGGGGTCGCGTATGTGACCGACTCCTTCCAGCCGGTGATCTACCGGGTCGACCTACAGGCCGGGGCCGCCGACGAGTTCGTGCGTGACGTCCGGATGTCGGCGCCGATGGGCCAGTTCGGGCTCAACGGCGTGGCTGTGAGCCCCGATGGCGCGCACGTGATCGGCGGGTTCACCTCGCCCTCGAAATTGTTCGTCGTGCCGCGTGCGGGCGGCGAGGTCCGCGAGATCTCCCTGGAGGGGGACCCCTTCGCCCCCGAAGGCGACCCGCATTTCCTCGGCGCCGACGGCATCGTCTTCATCGACGACAAGCTCTACGTGGTCCACCACGGCGGCGTCCAGCAGGTCACCTTCACCGCACCGGGCTACGTCGCCGGGACGGTCAAGAACCGCCTGGTCCGCGAGTCGGGGCTGTCGACCGCGACCGTGGCCGAGGGCCGGCTCTACGTGATCAAGAGCGAGGTCGTGCGGATGGTGCACATGAAGCAGGCGCCGCACCTGCCGTTCATGATCTACGAGGTCCCGCTCGACCTGTTCGATTGAGCATGCCCGTCGGGGCATGTCCCCGCGGGCATGTCCCGACGGTCAGAGGCCCTTGGCGAGGTTGGCGAGGAAGGCCTCGGCCATCGAGGCGATGTTGTCGTGGCCGAGGCGCTCGTCGCGGGCGATGTCGTGGACCTGGATCTCGGCCTCGGGCAGGTCGTCGAGGAAGCGGCTGGGCTTGCGCGGGACCTCGGCGCCGCGCTCGAGGCGGGTGGCGGCGCGGGTGATGTAGAGGCGGTCGCGCGCGCGGGTGATGCCGACGTAGAACAGCCGGCGCTCCTCCTCGATGTCGCCGGCGATGGCGTCGCTGATCCGCGGGGCGCTGACGCGCTTGTGCGGCATGATGCCCTCCTCGCAGCCGATCAGCAGGACGAGCGGCCACTCGAGGCCCTTGGCGCTGTGGAGGGTGGACAGGGTGATCTGACCGCGCGCGGCCTCGTCGTCGCCCTCGTCCTTGTCCTTGTCCTTGTCCTTGCTCGCGTTCATGACCTGGAAGAAGTCGTTGTAGCGGACGTGGCCCTTGGCGCGGGCGCGCTGCTCGAACCGGCCGAGCGCCTCGAGCAGCCAGACGACGCCGTCCCAGCGCGCGGTCCCGGCCGCCTCGGAGCCGGCCTCCTTGAGCACGTACTCGCGCAGGCCGACGCCCTCGAGCAGGCCCTGCAGCGGGGCGACCGCGGAGCCGCTGGCGTAGAAGTGGGCCTGGGCGCGCTTGATCGCGGCGGAGAAGCTGCGCAGGCCGGCGGCCGCGCGGCTCGGGATGTCGGCGATCTCGTCGCAGCGGTGGATCGCCTCGGCCAGCGAGAGGTTGCGGTGGCGCGCGAACTCGCTGAGGTGCTCGATCGTCTTGAGGCCGACGCCGCGCGAGGGGACGTCGAGCGCGCGACGGGTCGCGAGGTCGTCCTGCGGGGCGATCATCACCTTGAGGTAGGCGAGGGCGTCCTTGACCTGCTTCTTGTCGTAGAAGGCCTGGCCGCCGAGGATCCGGTAGGCGAGGCCGTGCTCCTGCAGCAGCGCCTCGATGGCGTCGCACTGCTTGGCGCTGCGGTAGAGCACGGCGATGTCCTCGGGCTTGGTGCCGCGCTCCTTGATCTCGCGGTAGATGGTGCGGCCGATGAACCGCGACTCCTGGTCGCCGTCGGGGGCGACGACGAGGGTGACCTTGTCGCCGCCGCGCCGCTGCGGCACGAGCTCCTTCTCGTGGCGCGAGGTGTTGCGCTGGATGACGGCGTTGGCGCAGCGGCAGATCGGGGCGTACGAGCGGTAGTTCTGCTCGAGCTTGATGGTCTGCGCGCGCTTGAAGTACATGTCGAAGCCGAGGATGTTGGCGACCTTGGCCCCGCGCCAGCCGTAGATGGCCTGGTCGTCGTCGCCGACGACGCACACGTTCTCGCGCTCGCCCGCGAGGCGGCGCACGACCTCGAGCTGGGCGCGGTTGGTGTCCTGGTACTCGTCGACCATCAAGTAGCGGAACTTGCCCTGCCAGTAGGCGCGCGCCTCGGCGTTCTCCTCGAGGGTGGTGGCGATGCGGCAGATCAGGTCGTCGAAGTCGACCGCGCCGAGCGCCCGCAGGCGCTCCTCGTAGGGGCCGTAGACGGCCGCGGCGGCCTCGTCGTACTCGGTCTCGAAGTACAGGCCCTGGGCGTCGGTCGGCGACACGAAGTCGTTCTTCCACAGCGAGATCCGCTGCACGATCGCCCCGAGGTCGAAGCGACGCTCCGCGCCCTGCCCGTGGATGCCGAGGTCGCGCAGGACCGCCCGCACCAGGCCGTAGACGTCGCCCTGGTCGAGGATCCCGAACTTCTTCGGCACGCCGAAGTGGTCCGGCTGCTCGCGCATCATCGCCGCGCCGACGCTGTGGAAGGTGCCCAGCACCAGCCCGTCGGCGACCGCCTTGGTCGTCATCTTCATCAGCCGCTCGCGCATCTCGTCGGCGGCCTTGTTGGTGAAGCTGAGGGCGACGATGTTGCCGGGCGCCACCCCGCGCTCGAGCAGGTAGACCACGCGGTGGGTGATCACCCGCGTCTTGCCGGAGCCCGCGCCGGCGAGCACGAGGAGGGGACCTTCGGTGGCGCACACGGCGGCGCGCTGATCGGGGTTGAGTCCGCTGAGATCGAGGGCCATGCGTCGAGGCGGCGCAGACATACGGCGCATCGGTGGCGGGCCGCAAGGGCTTGAGTCGGAGGCCGCGGATGTGCTCCCCTGCGGGGGTGACGGAGGCGTCGTCGCGAGCGGGAGACGCGCTCGAGATCGTGCAGCTGGAGGTGGGGCTGCTGCACAACTTCTGTGAGGTGATCGGCTGCCCGCGCACGGGCGAGGCGGCGCTGGTCGACCCGGCCTTCGAGGTCGACCGCCTGCTGGCGGAGGCGCGCCGGCGCGGCTGGCGAGTGACGACGATCTTCCTCACGCACACGCACGACGACCACGTGGCCGGCCTCGACGAGGCGGCGGCGCTGACCGGGGCGGTGGTGCGCTGTCACCCGCTCGAGGTGGCGGCGGCGAGGCGGCTGGCGCCCCGGGTGGAGGCCGTGGCCGACGGCGAGGAGGTGCCGCTCGGCCGCGGGCGCGTGCGAGCGATCTTCGCCCCCGGACACACGCCCGGCTGCGTGTGCTGGTTCGTCGCCGAGCCGGCCGCGATCGTCACCGGTGACGTGCTGTTCGTCGGCTCGTGCGGCAGCGCCGGCGACGTCGAGGCGATGGTCGACACGCTGCAGCGCAAGCTCGGCGCGCTGCCCGAGGAGACCCGCGTGTTCCCCGGCCACGACTACGGCAAGACGCCCACGAGCACGCTCGCGTACGAGTTCGCTACCAACCCGGCCCTGCGCGCCGAGACGCCGGCGGCGTTCCGACGCTGGGTGCAGGGGCGCGGGCGCTGAGGGGCCGGTTCACCTGGGGGCGGGTTTGGCCCCGCTCGCCGGGCCTCGGATGGCTGAGAGGACATTTCCTTCGGGGCTGAACAAGATGTCCGAAAGGGCATGTCGGTCGAGCGCTCGAGGATGGCCGGAGGGACATGTCCGGTGCGGCGCTCCGAAGGAGTGGGTGGGGTGTCTTCGGGGACAGGTGCGGTTGGGTGATATGTCCGGAGGGACATGTCATCGTCAGCCTTCAAGGCTGGCCGAAGGGACAGGTCCTGAGCGCGAGCTGTGCCAAGGGACGCACGCGCTCACTGCGGCGCGGGTCGCCAGGGGCCGATCGCGTTCTCGGCGGGCGGCGGCGCCTCGGGCGAGGCGGGCGGCGGAGACGTGGTCGGGGGCGCGGACTCGGGCGTCGAGGCGGGCGCGGGCGGCGTGGCGACGGGCGCGGACTCGGGCGTGAGGACGGGCGTGGGCAGCGTGGGGAGGGCGGGCGCTGGCGCTGGCGCGGGCTTCGGCGCGGGCTTGGGCGGCGGCGGAGCGCGGCCGGGGATGAGGTCGAACGAGATGCCGATGCTGGCGAGGAAGGTGACGAGGATGCGGTCGGCGCCGGCGTCCTCCTGCAGGGTGGTGCGCTTCGAGTGCGGACCGATCACGAGGCCGCCCCACAGCTCGCCGGCGAGCCGCGGCGTCAAGTACTTGCGGACCCCGCCGCTGATCATGCCGGCCGACTTGCCCCACACGTCGCGGCCGGCCTGCTTGTCGTAGAACGGCGGCAGATAGGTGTTGGGGCCGAAGGTCGGCACGAACATGTACTCGATGCGGATGAACGCCAGGCGCGAGTAGACGCCG
This sequence comes from Nannocystis punicea, assembly GCF_026965555.1. GTDB lineage: Bacteria > Myxococcota_A > Polyangia > Nannocystales > Nannocystaceae > Nannocystis > Nannocystis punicea. The sequence continues at coordinate 12,643,443 of NZ_CP114040.1, forward strand.
AGGCCGATGCCGACGTCGACCAGGCCCTTGTGCACGCCGTACGGGCGCTGGCGGACGTTGCCGATCACTGCGCCGCGGCCGTGGAAGTACAGCGGGCCGACGGCGCGGGCGCGCAGCTCGAGGTTGGCGCCGGCGCCGAAGAAGTTGCCGGTGTGCTCGCAGCGCTGGACGCTGTCGTGCGTCTGGCAGGCGGCCTCGCCCGGAGCGTGCGGGCCGATCATGAAGCCGCCGGCGATCACGAGGCGCGGCGGGGGCGGAGGCGCCTCCGGGGTGACGGCGCCCGCGGCCGCGGCGAGCGCGAAGATCCAGCCGAGCATGCGTCGATGGTGCCGGACACAGGCGAGGCTGACCAGGGGCGCATGTGTCCCGAAGGACAGGGCGCAGCGAGCGGCGATCTCCGGCCGTAGGTGGCCGAGGGCGCCGCCCGGCCGGTACGAGCCGCCGGTGCGATTCGTCGGCGGGCGCACCCAGGACGCCGGGACCGCGCAGGTCCGATCACGGTCGGATGGTCCAGATCACGCTCCACGGACTGGGTCCATCCCGATCTCCCCGGGTCGTTGCCGCCGCGGCGCGAGCAGGACGCGCTGGCGACGGGTCGCTCGCTCGGTCGAGCTCGGCTCGTGCTGCAACGATGGGGTCGTCGACGTCGAGGGGACGGTGGACGCGGGCCCACTGCCTGCGTCCGCGGAGCGCCCGGATCGACCGCGCGGGGGACCTTGTTCGTGGAAGATCGCCGGCCCGTGCCGGCGCGCTCGGGCGGACCGGCCTCGACCCGACGCCCGAATGAAGAGAGCCAGCTGGGGGCCCAATGGGCGCCGCCGACGCTGTTTCGCGTCGCAATCGCAGGGGCGGCGGAGGTCGCGGCGGTGCGATTCACGGGCGAGGCGCTCGGGGTGGATCGCGGCCTCCCGACGGGTTGGCGTTCGTGGGCGAGGCGCCTCCATGTCGCGTACGAGGGCCGGCCCACGGCAGCGCTTCGCCGGCAGCGACGACGCGCGCCGAAGTGCGGACGACCACGGCGGTGCTGCCCGGTTCCGACCAGCCTCGTCGACGCGGCGGGGCGGCTCTGGGCCGTCGACGGCGAGGTGCGTCGGGGGCGGTGCGCGCAGAAGCAGGCCGATCCGCAGTTCGCCGGCGTGCACCCTCGACGCCGGCGCTTCGACGGGCCGTGACTCGCGTGTTACGCTGGCCGTCTCGGCGCCGATGTCGATCCTCCGCTTTCACCTCAACGACCGCCCGATCGAGGACGCGGAGGTCCCGCCGACCACGACGCTCCTCAACTACCTGCGCCAGCGCGCGCACCTCACCGGGACCAAGGAAGGCTGCGCCGAGGGCGATTGCGGGGCCTGCACCGTGGTCGTGCTCGACGCCGAGACCGATCCCGCGGCGCCCCGCTTCCGCGCCGTGAACGCCTGCCTGATGTTCGTGCCGATGGTCCAGGGCCGGCGCGTGTACACGGTCGAGGGCCTGCGCCAAAACGGGGCGCTGCACCCGGTGCAGGCGGCGATGGTCGAGCGGCTCGGCTCGCAGTGCGGCTACTGCACGCCGGGCGTGGTGATGTCGGCCTTCGAGGCCTGCTACCGCGAGGACCTGCGCGAGCCGTGGCAGCTCGACGACCAGATGTGCGGCAACCTGTGCCGCTGCACCGGCTACCGGCCGATCCGCGACGCGGTGCATCTGGTCGCAGGGACATGTCCCGAAGACATCTTTAACAGACAGCGCGCGGAGGCCAGGCCGGCGGCGCTCGAGTTCGTGCGCGCGAGCGAGGGCCGCTGCTACCTGCAGCCGACCGACCTCGAGGCGCTGTGGGCGGCGATCGCCGAGCGGCCGCGGGCGCGGCTGGTGTGCGGGGGGACGGACCTGGCGCTGCTGGTGACGCAGCGCTACCAGGACCTGCCGGAGCTGATCGCGCTCGAGGGGGTGCCGGAGCTACGCGGGGTCGGCCGCGGCGCCGACGGCTGGTTCGAGATCGGCGCGACGACGACGCTGACGGACCTCGAGGCGGCCTGCATGGGCCCGCTGCGCCCGCTGACGCCGTTGCTGCGGATCTTGCGCTACTTCGCGTCGCGCCAGATCAAGCACCGGGCGACCGTGGGCGGCAACCTCTGCAACGCGTCGCCGATCGGCGACCTGGCGCCGGCGCTGATCGCCCTCGGGGCGCAGGTGGTGCTGCGCTCGGCCGCGGGCGCGCGCACGCTGCCGCTCGACCAGTTCTTCCTGGCCTACCGCAAGACGGCGCTGCAGCCCGGCGAGGTGCTGGCGGCGGTGCGCGTGCCGGAGCCGTCGACGGGGGCGCGCATGGGGGCCTACAAGGTGTCGAAGCGGCGCGAGCTCGACATCAGCGCGGTGGCGGCGGGGCTGTATGTCGAGACATGTCCTGAAGGACTAGTCACCGAGGTGCGCGCGGCCTTCGGCGGGATGGCGGCCACGCCCGCGCGGGCCCGCGGGCTCGAGGCGGCGCTGCGCGGGCGGCCGTGGACGGAGGCGAACGTCGAGGCGGCCCTGCCGGCGCTGGCCGCCGACTTCAAGCCGATGTCGGACCACCGCGGGTCGGCCTGGTTCAGAGGCCAGGTGGCGGAGAACCTGGTCCGCGGGTTCTATCTCGAGACCGCCGCGACGCCGCGCCCCGACTTGCCGCCGCGGCCGGCCGCCACGGTGCGCCTGGAGGTGGTGCAGTGAGTGGGCCGGGTCGATGGACATGGCTTCAGAGGCATGTCGTAGAGGACATGTCCTCTGATACCATTGGAGACTTTCACGCGGCGGCCGCGGGGCCGCGCCCGGAGGTGATGCCATGACGGACGTCTCGCAATCGCCGCTGCATCGGCCGGCCGTGCACGAGAGCGCGCACGGCCACGTGACCGGTTCGGCGCGCTACGTCGACGACCTGCCCGAGCCGGCAGGCATGCTGCACGGGCTGCCGGTGGGCTCGCCGGTGGCGCGCGGGCGGTTGGTGGCGCGACGAGCCGAGCGGGCGCTGGCGCTGCCGGGGGTGCACGCGGTGCTGTTCGCGGCCGACGTCCCGGGTCACAATCGCATCGGCCCGATCGTCCACGACGAGCCGCTGCTGGCCGAGGACGAGGTGTTCGCCGAGGGGCAGACCGTGGCCCTGGTGCTCGGCGACTCGGTCGCGGCCTGCCGCGCGGGCGCGCGGGCGCTCGAGCTCGAGTTCGAGGAGCTGCCGGCGATCCTCACCGTCGAGGAGGCGCTGCGGGCGGGGGCGCTGCTGTGCCCGCCGCACGAGATGTGCCGCGGCGACGTCGCGGCCGCCATGGCCCGCGCCACCGTGGTCGTCGCGGGCGAGCTCCACACCGGCGGTCAGGACCATTTTTATCTCGAGACCCAGGCGTCGCTGGCGATCCCCGGCGAGGACGACACGATCCACCTCGAGAGCTCGACGCAGCACCCGACCGAGGTCCAGATCGCGTGCAGCGAGGTGCTCGGGTGCCCGCGCAACCAGATCGTCGTGGCCGTGCCGCGCATGGGCGGGGGCTTCGGCGGCAAGGAGTCGCAGGCGTCGCAGTTCGCGGCCCTCGCGGCGCTGGCCGCCCGCCGCACCGGGCGCCCGGTCAAGGTCTGGCTCAGCCGCGACCTCGACATGACGATGACCGGCAAGCGGCACCCGTTCTGGTCGCGCTACCGCGCCGGCCTGGACGACCGCGGCCGCCTGCTCGCGCTCGAGGTGGAGATCGTCGCCGACGGCGGCTGGAGCGTCGACCTCAGCCCCGCGATCCTCGACCGCGGGATGTTCCACCTCGACAACGGCTACTTCGTGCCGAACCTGCACTTCGTCGGCAAGGCCGTCCGCACCAACAAGGCCTCCAACACGGCCTTCCGCGGGTTCGGCGGGCCGCAGGGCATGGCGGTGATCGAGGAGGTGCTGTCGCGCGCGGCCGAGCGGCTCGGCCTCGACCCGGCGGAGATCCGCCGCCGCAACTACTACGGCGACTGTCCCGACGAACATGCTCCGGGGAACATGGTCGAAGTGCCAGTTCCGGAGGACGAGCAGACCAGCATGGGCGCCAGCGTGATCAGCCTGGTGCGCGCGCGCTGCCTGACGCCGTACTACCAGGAGGTCCCGCACTGCCGGCTGCCGCGGATCCACGCCGAGCTGCTGGCGCGCTGCGACTGGGACGCGCGCCGCGCCGAGGTCGCGGCGTGGAACGCCCGCTCGCCGTGGCAAAAGCGCGGGCTCGGCTTCATGCCGGTGAAGTTCGGGATCTCCTTCACCAACACCATGCTCAACCAGGCCGGCGCGCTGGTGCTGGTCTACGCCGACGGCAGCGTGCAGCTCAACCACGGCGGGACGGAGATGGGCCAGGGCCTGCACACCAAGATGCTGGCCGTGTGCGCCCACGAGCTCGGGGTCCCGACGGCGCAGATCCGCTGCATGACGACGGCGACCGACAAGGTGCCCAACACCTCGGCGACGGCGGCCTCGAGCGGGTCCGACCTCAACGGCATGGCGGTCCAGCGCGCGTGCGCGGAGATCCGCGAGCGCGTGCGGCCGGTGGCGGCCGAGCTGCTCGGCGCGGCGCCCGAGGCCGTGCAATTCGTCGGCGGGGCGGCGGTCGGTCCGGACGGCCGCCGCGTGCCGTGGAGCGAGCTGGCCAGGACCGCGTGGATGCGCCGGGTCTCCCTCAGCGCGGCCGGCTACTACGCCACGCCCAACATCGCGTACGACCGCACGACCGGGCGCGGCAAGCCGTTCCACTACTTCGCCTACGGCGCCGCGGCCGTCGAGGTCGAGGTCAGCGGCCTCACCGGCGAGCACCGGCTCCTGCGCGTCGACATCCTTCACGACGTCGGCAGCTCGCTGGTGCCGACGATCGACATCGGCCAGATCGAAGGCGGCTTCATTCAGGGCGTCGGCTGGGTCACCGGCGAGGAGCTGGTGTGGGACGCGAAGGGCAAGCTCCTGACCCACGGGCCGTCGACGTACAAGATCCCCGCGATCGGCGACTGCCCGGCGATCTTCAACGTCGCCCTGCTCGAGCGCGCCGAACAGGACAGCACGATCCACGGCAGCAAGGCCGTCGGCGAACCGCCGCTGATGCTCGGCCTCGGCGTGATCTCGGCGCTGCGCCAGGCGGTCGCCGCGTTCGGCCCCGGCGAGGTCGAGCTGGCGATCCCGTGCACGCCCGAGGCGATCCTCCGCGCGGTCGTCCGTCAGCGCGCGGCCGCGGTGACGCGAGCCGCCGACGCGGCCGAGTGATCTTTCTTTTTAAAAAAATAGGCGCACGCGGTGACCGGGGCGCGATGCTCGTCCCGGCCCGCTCTGATGCGTTTCGTTATGGAAGCCATGTGGCGGAGCCGGCGGCGGTCGTCGCAGGTGGGCACGACGCGGCGCGTTGGGAAGCAGGTGGGACGGAGCCTACTCCACCGCGCACGGGCGCGGCGTCCGTGTTTGCTTCGACCCACGGACGCCACGACGAACATCTGAATGACCTTGAGGGAAGGTCGTTAGAGACATGTCCTCAGCGCCAGCCGACGCGACGCGCCCACGCCTCCATCTCGGCCTTGCGCGCCGCGAGGTCCGGCGGCGGCTCGCCGGGCGGCGGTGGGCGGCGCCACACCATCGGCGGCAGGCCGACGGCCGCGCGCCGCTCTGCCAGCGACTCGGGCGCCTCGACCCCGACCATCGGCACCATCGCCGTGCCGTCGTCGCTCCAGTCGTACTGCGTGCCGTAGCGCTGCGGTCGGCCCTCGGACACGCGGATCCGGTCCTCGAGCATCGCCACCTCCGCCGGACTTGCCTCGCCCTCGGCCGCGGCTTGCTGCAGCAGCGGCAGGCAGCCGCGCAGCAGCGCCGGCTCGCCGATCGCGTGTTGCACGATCCGCCACGCCGCGCTCGCCCCGTCCTCACCGACCAGCGCTCGCCCCGGCCAGCCGACCCGCGCCAGCACCTCGCGCAGGCGCGCCGCGTTGCGTCGGTGCACCGCCTCCATCTCCGGGTGGTAGCCGGCGAACAGACTGCCGTCGCGCGCCAGTCGCTCGCGCGTCTCGTCGTCCTCCGCGATCCAATTAATCAGCTCGGCGCGCAGGTCCTCGTCCATACGTGGAGCATTGCCGCGGTCGCGTCCGCGTGCAACCCGCCGGCGCTCGCCGGACTGTGACGCGGTCACCACGACGACCAGTCCTCCTCCTGTCCGGCCTCGAGATTCGCATGGGCCTGTTGGCGAAGGGAGCCGCTCGAGCGACGCGACGTTCGGAGAGAGGATCGAGTGTCGCATCGAGCGGCGCCGGCACGGGGGCCCGGCCATGTGGGCGCGGCGGACGGTGGGGTGCCGGGCAGATCGCTTCGCTCGGGACGTGCCGGGCAAGCCAGCAGCAGGAGGCTTTTCGGGCGCGCGGGGGCGGCCGGACGGGCCTTGAAGCGCCCGTGATCCTCCGCGCCTGCGAACCGTCGCTGGGTGTCCTTTAAGCATGTCTATAAGGACATGCTCTCGAGGACATGTATCACTCGGGCGGGAGCAGCGCGAGGTCGAGGCCGCCGGGGTACCAGTAGCTGCCGTAGTCCATCACGCCGTAGGTGCTGACGCCGAACTTGACGTTGGAGCTCATGTGGTGGCCGCCGGTCGCGGTGTCGGCGAGCTCGAGGTGGGCCAGCGAGAAGCCGGCGCCGATGGGCTTGAAGCCGGTCACCATCGCCCCGTCGACCGTCACGTTCGCGCCGTCGGGGGCGATGATGTCGGCGAAGTTCTGGACCCAGAACTTGTTGGCGTAGACGATGTAGTTGTCGCGGTACTGCAGGATGGGGACCGCCTGGACCATCGCGGGGTCGCTGGTGCCGTAGCCGGCCTCCTGGCTGACCATGTACTGGACGACGAGGACGCGCTTGTCGGCGTCGACCTTGAAGCGGTTGACGGTGGTGGGGATCTCGATGAACTCGCCGGCCTTGGCGATGGTCTTGGCCGCGGCCTGGTCGGGCGTGTAGACGAGGTTGGTGTCGTCGTCGGCGGCGATGATGCGGACGAACATCGCCTTCTCGAGCGCGTTGTTGGGGGTCTGGACCGGCGGGCCGACGAAGTACTCGCCGGACAGGGTCTCGAGCGGGAACAGCGACTCCTCGAGGTGGTCGCAGGCGACCACGCCGATCGGGACCTGCGTGCACTCGTGGCCGCCGATCACCTGCACCGGCTTGTCGGCGCGCACGAACGAGCCGGTGAGGTCGCCGCCCGAGGCGCTGAAGACCGTCAGGACGTCGCCGGTGTTGAGCAGCGCCATGCCGCTGCCCTTGCTGTCGACGCCGCCGCCGGCCTGCGTGTTGGTGCCGCCCGGCGGGCCCTGCAGCTTGACGATCGTGTTGTCCTGGCTGGCGACCACCGAATAAAAGCCGGGCAGCAGGTAGTCGTCCCAGTACTGCCACGAGGCGACCAGGTAGTTGCCGGTCCAGGTGTTGACCGGCAAGAGCAGGGAGGCGTCGTTCGACTGGGCCGCGTTGAGCGGCATGAACTGGTAGACGGTGACGGGCTTGGTCGAGCGCAGGCGGTAGGCGCCCTTCTTGGCGTGCTTGGTCGGACCTGAGCCCTGGATCAGCTCGGGGACGAACGGCAAGGTGATGACCTTGACGTCCTCGGCGGGCACGGTGACCTGGGCGATGAGCTCGTCGCCGCGGGTGACCGTCACCATCGCGGTGGCGTCGGCGGCGTTCGAGACGGCGACCGCGAACGGGTTGTTGAGGTCGAAGATGTCGTACTGCTGGGTGACCGTCGGGTAGTACTCGCAGCCGATGTAGCTGAGGCTGCCGAGCTGGGCGCAATCGCCGACGCAGCCGCCCCACTGCGCGTCGCAGCCCAGGCCGAGCAGCGGGTCGCAGTAGCCGCCGTCCTCGTAGCCGGTGCCCTCGGCGTTGCACGTGAGGACGTTCTGGCCGTCGCACTGCTTGGTGCCCGGCACACAGTCGGCGCAGCCGATCCCGGGGGCGCAGGCGCCGGCGCACTCGGTCTCGTCGCTGAAGCCACCCATGCCGTCGCACACCTGCGCGACGTCGCCGTCGCACACGATCTCTCCCAGCGGACACGGCCCGGGCGGCGCGGTGGTCGGCTCGCTCGTGGTCGCGTCGCTCGTGGTGGTGGTCGCCGGGCCGGTGGTCGGCGTGTCGCCGGTGGTCTCGCTGGTCGAGACGTCCCCGGACGTGCTGCTCGTTTCGGGCGTGGTCACGCTGGTGGGCTGCGCGACAGTGGTCGCCTGACCGCTGCTGTCACCGCAGGCCGCGAGGGCGAGGGCGAGGGGCACACACGAGAGAGATCGGACCATGAGCGCATGGTATGGGGCCCGCCGGCCAGCCTCTGCGCGGCGAGCCGTGAGTTACGCGGTAGGGCCGAGGCGACATGTCCTTTGGGGAAGGTGCCTGATCGATGAAGCGAGGCCGCGGCGCGGGTTTGGCCGGCGAGCGAGATCGCGCAAGCGCGTTCACGGTGCTGGCGCACGCGCAGGCAGGGGCGTCTGCGCGTGGCGACGAGCGAGCGCCGGACCGGGCAGACGAGACACGCTGCTCGACTGGATGAGCGTCGCGCCGGCCGAGTAAAAAATCACTCGGCGGCGATTCGGCTGTCGTCGCGGTGGAGGCGGATCGTCTCGTCGGACAGCTCGCGGATCGCCGGGCTCTCGGCCAGGCCGCTCTCGAGCAGCTCGCTGAACTCGCCGTCGAGCAGGCGGCGGGCGGTGGCGTAGCGGGCGCGGTCGTCGTTGGAGCGGATCGCCCGGAAGCGGTCCTCGACGCGGCGGCGGGTCTGACGGGCGAAGGCGTCGGCGAGCTCGACCGCGGCTGTCCCTTCGGGCAGGCCGGTGCGCTGCAGGGCGGAGGCGCGGGTGACCGCGGCGGTGGCGGCGAACAGGTCGGCGCCGATGTCGACGCAGCGGAACAGCAGCGCCTGGCGCTTCTCGAGGCTCGCGCCCTTGCCGACCATGAGGTGGAAGATCGCCCGCGACAGGCGACGCGTGGTCCGATCGAGCCAGCGGACGTGCCGCGCGAGCGAGCCGAACTCGGCGTAGCGCGGCCAGCGGCCCCAGCCGAGCCAGCGCGTGGGGTACCAGACGGCGTAGAACGCCCCGACCCGCGGCAGCTTGGCCAGCTTCTTCTTCAGCGGCACCTTCGGGTCGACGAGGTCGCCGGCCACCGCGAGGTGACGGTCCAGCGCCTCGCGGGCGATGAAGAGGCGCAAGATCTCCGACGAGCCCTCGAAGATCAGGTTGATCCGGAAGTCGCGCAGCATGCGTTCGACCGGGATCGGCGGCTCGCCGCGGGCCTCGAGCGACTCGGCGGTCTCGTAGCCGCGGCCGCCGCGGATCTGCAGGGTGCGGTCGACGATCTTCCAGCCCTCCTCGCTGTTCCACATCTTGGCGACGGCCGCCTCGAGGCGGATGTCGCGGTCGCCGAGGTCGGCCATCGACGAGGCGAGGTCGGACAGCGCCTCCATGGCGAAGGTGGTCGCGGCGATGTCGGTGAGCAGCTGGGCGATCGCGTCGTGCTTGCCGATCGCCTGGCCCCACTGCACGCGGCGGTTGGCCCACTGGCGACAGATCTCGAGCGCGCGCTTGCTGGCGGCCGCGCACGAGGCGGGCAGGGTGAGGCGGCCGGTGTTGAGGGTGACGAGCGCGAGCTTGAGGCCGCGGCCCTCGGCCCACAGCAGGTTCTCCCTGGGCACGTGGACGCCGTTGAAGCGGATGACGCCGTTCTCGATGGCGCGCAGGCCCATGAAGCGGCAGCGGTGGACGACCTCGACGCCGGGCCAGTCGCGCTCGACGATGAAGGCGGAGATCTTGCCGGTGTCGGGGTGGCGGGCCATGACGACGTAGAGCTCGGCGATGGTGCCGTTGGTGCACCAGAGCTTCTCGCCGTTGAGGATGTAGTCGCCGTTCTCGGTGCGCTCGGCGGTGGTGGTGAGGTTGCCGGGGTCGGAGCCGACGTCGCGCTCGGTGAGGGCGAACGCGGACACGGCTCCGCGCGCGCAGCGGGGCAGGTACTTGGCCTTCTGGGCGTCGGTGCCGAACAGCTTGACCGGCTGCGGCACGCCGATCGATTGATGCGCGGACAGCAGGGCGACGAGGTTGCCGTCCTGGCTGGTGATGAGCTTGATGACCTCGCAGTACTCGCGCTGGGTGAAGCCGAGGCCGCCGTACTCGACGGGGATCTTCATGCCGAAGGCGCCCATGGCTGCGAGCTGTTCGATGATGGTCTTGGGGATCTGGCCGTCGCGATCGATGGCGTCGGAGTCGACCTCGTTGGCGAGGAAGCGCCGCATCCGCTCGTAGAAGGCCCGGAACGCCGGGCGCTCCGGCGGCGCGTCCGGGAAGGGATGCACGAGGTCGAGGCGGAAGTTGCCGAGGAACAGCTCCCGGAGGAAGGAGGGCGCGCTCCACTCGGTTTCGCGGGACTCCTCGGCGACCTGGCGCGCCTCCGCCTCGGTAAACGTCTTCGTGGAACGGGTCGTCATGCGCCGAGTCTGATCGCACTTGCGCAGGCCTGCCCCGAGCGCTCCGGGCGCCCTCCGCTCGACGCGGCAGGAGCGATGTACACGGCTGCGCCTTTTGCGCGGGACGGCGCGGCGGGCCCCGCGGCACAAACCTGTGCTCCCGCTCGCTCGCGGCGTTCTGCAACAGCTCGCTCGCGGCGTTTCACCACGTATGTTCCGAGGGACATGTTCGATGGGACATGGATGGCCAGTGATTCCGCGATGTTCGGGCTGGCCCGCGGGGTGATAGAAGGAGCGGCCATGCGTAACTTGATGGCTTCATGCTTGATCTTGCTCGCCGCCTGCCCGGGCGACGAGGCGACGACTGTCTCTTCGGCCAGCTCGACTGCCGAGCCGATGAACACGAGTGAGCCGACCACCGGCACGAGCACGGGGGCGACGCCGACCTCGAGCACGACGGGCAGCGGCGACGCGCCGACGACGACCACGGGGGAACCGACGAGCACGACCGGCGAGGAAGGGGTGGCGGGCCTCGAGCTGATGCAGCGCCTGGCGGGGCTGTGGAGCGGGCAGGCCTCGATGACGCCGCTCGGGACGTTCCCGCTGATGAACATGGACGTGCGCGCGGCGTCCGGCCAGGTGCTGTTCAGCCGGGTGGACCTCGACGCGAACAACAGCCTGCGGTTCGCGTTCGAGGTCGAGGACCACGGCTCGGGGCCGGTGCTGGTGTACCGCAACGGCGGCTACTTCCTCGGCCTGCTCCGCGACTCGCGGGCGGTGCTGACGGAGCACACCGACTCGAGCTGGCGGTTCTGCTCGGTGACGAAGGGTTGCGACTACATCGACGCCACCTTCTCGTTCGACGGCGACGACCACGTGATCCTCGACGTCAAGGTGAAGGGCGTGCAGCACGTGTACTGGGACGCGTTCCGCGAGGAGACGCGCGCGCTGCCGGAGCCGTTCCCCGCCGACACGACGCCGCTCGCCCCCGACGCGCCGTTCCCGGCGATGCCGAGCCTGAAGATCGACGTCGGCTGGGCCGCGCCGCTGGAGGAAGAAGGCGGGGTGTGGGCGATCCTGACGACCGAGCCGTGCGACCTGCAGTTCACCTGCAAGCACAGCCGCTCGCTGCTGGGCCCGGCCGCGGCGGGGTCGACCTCGGCGTCGCTGCTGATCGACCAGATCCACCCGGGGGACTACAAGCTGACGGTGGTGCTCGACCGCAACGGCAACATGGCCGAGACTCTGTTCCCCGACGCGGGCGACGGGGTGTCGGTGCCGAACCAGGCGGTGAACGTGGCGCCCAGCGGCGAGACGAGCGTGAAGGCGACGATCCTCGTCGACCTGTGAGGATCCACGAGAGACATGTCCTTCGGGACATGTCTCTTGGGGCCCGCTAGAGGTTCCCGCCGTGGAGGCGGCCGAAGGCGCGGGCGAGCATCAGCGACATGGCGACGAAGCCGGCCGCGGTCGCCGTGAAGTGCGACCAGCGGCGGAGGTCGAGGTCGCCGACGCGCAGGAGCAGCAGGTAGGCGACGAGCAGGTTGAAGAGGCCCCAGGCGACGTTGACGGTCGCGGACGACAGGCCCTCGCCGGGAGGGTCGGCGAACGGGCTCTGGAACGGGGCCCCCGACACGCCCTGGACGAAGTGCGGGACGAAGTTGGCGAGGAACGCCCCGCCGAAGAAGTACGCGACGTAGTGGTACCAGCGCATGTCTGCCTCCGCGGTGAGGATAGGTCCGCCGGCCGCGCCGCCGCCAGCGGGCACCCGGGCGCGAGGATGAGTATGTGTCTACAAGGACAGGTCCTTCCGGACATGTGACGCGATGCGGGAGACCGCGGGCGAGGAGGCGTGGCCTCGCCGGGCGGGCGAGCACAGGCGGTCCCCGGTGGGGTCGGGGTCGTCGACGTGGGTGGCCGGTCGAGCGCGGGCCGATGAAGTGTGATGAAGCGGACCGGGTGGGGCGGTCGCAGGTGCGAGTCCGCGGGCAGGCCCGCGAGAGACGAGGTGCTATGCTGGCGCGCGTGCTGACCGAGGTCCAGCGGCTCGCCGCGTTGCTCGAAGAGGTGCTGCAGGCGCTGGCCGAGGTGCCGCTGGCGGAGCTGGTGGCAGGGCGCGCGTTGCCGGAGCCGAGCGCGGGGCTGGTCGAACACCTGCGGGCGCACCGCGCGACGCTGGCGCCGTGGCTGCGCACGCCGGCTTGCGCCGAGGCGCTGTGCGTGCGCCTGGCCCGGTGGTTGTGGAGCCGCAACCAGTACGTGCGCCTCGACCGCGCGGCGTTGACGGCGGCCTGCGCCCGGGCGGCCGGAGAGCTGGCGGCAGGGCTCGCGGGCGATGCTGGCGCGAAGGACATGTCCGAACGGCTAGTACGTACGGGACAGGAGCTGCAGGCCCGGGTGGCGGCGCTGGTCCGCGCCGGCGGCGGCAAGACCGACGTGGTCTGCAGCGAGTACGCGGTGACCCTGCAGCGCGACGCGCTCGGCCTGGGCGACGCGCCGCTGACCCCGCCGGTGCTCGACGTCGGCTGCGGGCGCTCGGCCGGGTTCGTGCGCGCGCTGCGGGCCGAGGGCGTGGCAGCCACCGGGCTCGACCGCGAGGCGCCCGACGACGTGGCCCTGGTCGGCGACTGGCTGACCTTCCCCTTCGGACAGGATCGCTGGGGCACGATCGTCTCGCACCAGGCGTTCTCGCTCCACTTCGTCCATCAACACCTGGCCCAGGGCCCGGAGGCCTACGCGTATGCGCGGGTGTACATGGCGATGCTGCGCTCGCTGAAGCCGGGCGGGCGCCTGATCTACGTGCCGGGCCTGCCGTTCGTCGAGGCGATGCTGCCGGGCAACACCTATCGCTGCACGCGAGTGCCGCTGCCGGAGGCGATGCTGACCGAGGCGGTGCATGCGCTCGAGCGCACGGCCGGGTTCGAGCTGGCGTACGCGGCCCACGTCGAGCGGCTGGCCTGAGGTTCGTGGTAACCTGCGGCGGTGGGGATCCGCGAGGAGCGTCGCCGCTTGCCGATCGTGGCGTTGGCCCCGCCGACGCGCTCGCGCAAGGCGCTGCCGATCGCGGCCGGACAGGCCCCGGTGCCGCGGCTCGTGGTGTGGGAGTTCACCAGCGCGTGCGACCAACACTGCGCCCACTGCGGGCCGCGCTCGGGCAAGCGGCGGCCCGACGAGCTGACCACCGAGGAGGCGCTGCGCCTGGTCGACGAGCTGGCCGCGGCCGGCGTCGGTGAAGTGACGCTGATCGGCGGCGAGGCGTACCTGCGACCGGACGTGCTCCGGATCGTGCGAGCGATCCGTGAGCGCGGGATGAGCTGCACGATGACCACCGGCGGCTACAGCCTGACCCGCGAGATCGCCGAGGCGCTGGTCGAGGCCGGCGTGCAGAGCGTGTCGGTGTCGATCGACGGGCTCGCCGCGTGCCACGACGCGCTGCGCGGCCGGCCCGAGAGCTTCGCGCGGGCGTTCGCGGCGCTCCGCCACCTGAAGGCGGCGGGCTCGCAGATCTCGGCGAACACGCAGCTCAACGCGAAGACGATGCCGGACCTCGAGGGGCTGCTCGAGCTGCTGGCGGCGGAGGGGATCCACAGCTGGCAGGTGCAGGTGACGATGGCCCACGGGGCGGCCGCGGACCACCCGGAGATCTTGCTGCAGCCGTACCAGATGATCCCGGCTTACGAGGTGGTCGAGCGGCTGCTGGTCCGCTGCGAGGCGCTGGGGATCCGCCTCTACCCGGGCAACAGCCTCGGCTACTTCGGGCCGCTCGAGCACCGCCTGCGCCGCAACTCGACCCAGCGCGGGCACTACTTCGGCTGCCAGGCGGGGATCTCCGGCGCGGCGGTGTCGAGCCACGGCGAGGTCAAGAGCTGCCCGAGCCTCGGCGAGGAGGGCGTGGGCGGCTCGTGGCGCGAGCACGGGTTCGCGGCGCTGTGGGAGCGCGCGCCGGAGATCGTGTACATGCGCCAGCGGACCCGCGCGGAGCTGTGGGGCCTGTGCGCGAGCTGTTATTACGCGTCGGTGTGCATGGGCGGCTGCACGTCGATGAGCGAGCCGCTGCTCGGCCGCCCCGGCAACAACCCGATGTGCCACCACCGCGCGCTCGAGCTCGACCGCCAGGGGCTGCGCGAACGCATCGAGCCGGTCCGCGCGGCGCCAGGCCAGCCGTTCGACCACGGGCTGTTCCGGCTGATCCGCGAGCACAAGGACCCCGAGCTGCGCGCGCTCCACGGGCCGATCCACGTCGACGAGCCGCGGCGCTCGCGTGTGGACGAGCCGCAGGGGCCCGGGTCGCCGCTCGAGTGATTGCTGGTTTTTCGGGCATGTCTTGAGCCCCGCTCGCGTTCGTCGGCCTCGCCAGCTTCTCCGGCGTCGCCATCGCCCGCCGCGTCCATCGCCGGCCGCTGCGGCGCTATCAGGCCCGGCCCTCGCTGGCGGGGTTGCAGATCCAGTTTTGATGGGAACTCGAGGACATGTTCAAAGGGACATGTCCTCGAGAGCCGATTTAAATAAGGTCGTCGTTCTGGGCCGGCGGGGCGCCGTAGGGCAGCGGGAAGGTGTCCCAGGTGTCACCGGTGCTCGAGTCGGTGTCCGTGCCGGTGCTCGTGGTGGTGGTGCCCTCGGTGTCGAGGGTGGTGGTGCCCTCGGTGTCGAGGGTGGTGGTGCTCTCGCTGGTCGTGGTGTCGAGGGTGGTGGTGCCCTCGGTGTCGCCCGTGGTGGTGCCCTCGGTGTCGCCCGTGGTGGTCTCCGGGCCGTCGGTGGCGGTGTCGCTCGCGGTCGGGTTGCCGGTGCTGGTCGAGGTCGACGTGCCCGTCGCGGTGGCGGTCGGATCGGCGGTGTCGCTGATGCTGCCGGTGCCGCTGGTGGTGATCGGCTCCTGGGTGGTCTGCGTCGTCGACTGCGAGGTGCCGGTGTCGCTGCCGTCGCTGTCGCTGGCGGTGGCGAGGGTCTCCTCGACGGGCCGCTCGGAGCAGGCAGTGAGGCCGATGCCGAGCATCGCGCCGAGCACCAGCGCGGGGATCATCGGCGCCGAACGCAGCGGCGCGGCGCAGAAGCAGCAGGTGGCGACGTCGCCCAGGATGTGACGGGAACACGCGGGACAGAGCTGCACGCGGCCAGCATAGGCGAGTTCATGGCCGACGAGTAGCCCCACGCGCGATCGACGACGTCGAGCGACGGCTGGCCGCGGTCGTGACGCGCGGATCGACCCGACGAGACGCGCGGTGCCACTGCGAAGCCAGCTACGGCGTGAGCAGCGAGTTCGCTGCGGACCACAGCGCGGAGTCCGCGGGCGATGGCTCGGGCTCCGTGACGTCGAGCGACGCACGCCGCAGCACGCCGCGCTGCAGCTGTTCGACCAGCGCGTCCTCGTCGAAAGAGGCCGCCCGGCTGAGCACGCTCAAGGAGTCGGCGCCCGGAGCAAACCGAGCACGCGGCGATCGAGCTGGCCGCGCGTGACCGGGGCGAGCGGAACACACGCCCGATCGAGCGAGCGCGCACCGGGCGAACTGCAGCGCACCCTGCTGATGCGCCTGGCCAACCTGTACGATCAGCGCCTCGGCAACGCGCCCAGGGTGATCGAGGGCTTCAAGCGCGCGCTCGGGCGTGGCCGTGGCGAGCGGGAGAGCGACGCAGCTCCGTCGCCTCCAAGGAGTCGCCGGCGCGGGCCGAGCAGATGTTGGCGATCGGCCGCGCCTCGACGAGGATGTCGGCGGGGACCTGCATGGCGCCTCGAGGCCGAAGACGCGCTCGAGCGCGGGCACCGGGCCGCTGCCGCGTGCCGACGGCCCGCAGGCCAGGCGCGTCGTTCAGGCGAGCGAGCTGCCTTCCGAGCGTGAGCCGCTTCGGGCCGGGTGGCCGATGTGTCCTCGAGGACATGTCGATCCAGCACATAAGATGTCTCCGAGGACATGTTTGATCGAGCCGCATCGTCCGCTCGGGCTACAGAGCGGGAGAGGCGAGAGCTGCGCAGCCTCGACGAGGTTGGATGGGTTTATCGGAGGTCGGCGCGCGCGAGTTCGCGGCGCGGTCACGGGCACTCGGGGGCGGGGCCGTCCATGCAGGTCTCGAAGCCCGGGGGCACGCAGCCCGAGGCGACGTCGAAGGCGAGGTCCGGCTGGCCGATCGGACAGACGGTGACGACGGTCGGCGGACAGGGGTCGTGCTGCTTGTCGCAGGTGAGGAACTGCGGGTCGCCGAAGTCGGCGCAGACCATCTGGTCCTGCTCGACGTGCGGGGCGCCGAAGTGCGGGCTGCAGTTGGGGTCGGTGACACACGTGGCCTCGTCGAAGCCGAGGCAGGCCTCGCCGCACAGGGTGAGCATGGTGGTGAAAGGCTCGAGGTCGGGCGGGATGCAAGTGTCCGCGAGGAGGTAGACCTCGAGGCTGTCGGGGCGACAGGCGGTGGTGGGCATCGCGCCGCAGTCGGTCTGGACGATGCACCCGAGGTACGCGGGCAAGGGAGTGCAGCCGGGGAACTCGAACGGGGTGCCGAGGATGGCGCGACAGCCGGAGGTGGAGCCGCAGGTGAGCTCGTCGAGGCCCTCGCAGTCGAGGCCGCTGGTGGCGTCGCCGGTGGTCGGGAGCGCCTCCGTGGTGCTGCCCTCGCTCGTGGTGTCCGTGGCCGCGGTGGTGGTGGTGGTGTCGTCGGGTGTCGCGGTCGAGGCGTCGCTGTCGCTGTCGTCGCCGGGGTCCTTGGGGTCGCCGATGATCTGGCACGCCGCCGCACCGAGGAGGAGCGAAAGGTAGAGGATGCGCATGGGTCCATCGTAAGAGATCGGCCGGCGAACGCGGCTCGCCGCGGCTGTCCTTTGGGAAAGGTCGAGCTCGCTGCAGGCCGCGGGCGAGCGACCGCAGGCGCGCGCTGCGAGGCGGGGAGGTCCGCGCTCGCGGGAGGGGCGCGTCGGCGCGCGCGCGGCCGGACGAGGAGATGGGCGGAGCGAGGCGGCGAACGGTGCATAATGCGGAGGCCATGCCGACGTCCGAGTCCGCCCCGAGCGATGCCCAGGTCCACGCCGCGGAGGCGGCCCTCGCCGACGCCGAGCGACGGCTGGCGGAGCTGAACGCCGAGCTGTTCGCGACCCGCGAGTCGCTCGAGCGCGAACGCTCGCAGCGCGAGGCGTGGGACCACGAGCGCGGCGGTCTGCGCGGCGATCTGGCCGAGGCGCGGCGACGGCTCGACGCGGAGGCGCAGGCGCACGCGCAGACCCGCGGGTCGCACGACATGATCGAGAGCCGGGCGGCGACGCTGCAGACGGAGCTGGCCGACGCGCGCCGCGAGACGGGGCGCCAGCGCGAGCGCGCCGACAAGGCGACGCGCGAGCTGGAGGACACCCGCCGCGAGCTGGAGGCCGAGCGCACGAATCACCGGGCGACGCGCGAGCGGACCGAGATGCTCGAGAGCGGGCGCGCGAAGGCGGGGCAAGAGCTGGCGAACCTGCAGGCCCAGGCCGAGCGCGCGGTGGCCGAGGCGAGCGAGCTGCGTCTGAAGCTGACGGCCGACCAGACCGTGCTGCTCGAGGCGCAGCAACGCTGCGAGGCGCAGGCGAAGGAGCTGGCGCTGCTCGGCGAGCGCGCGGCGGCGGCGAAGCGGGCCCTGGCCGAAGAGACAGCCGCGCACGCGGACACGCGCCGCCAGCTGGAAGAGGCCCGCGAGTCGTTCCGCAGCGACGAGCGCCGGCGACAGCGGCGGACGATCGCCGGGGTCGTCGGCGGCGCTGCGCTCGGCGCGGCGCTGTTCCTGCGGCGGCGGCTCGGCGGTTGAGGCGGCGGGCCGAGACGCGTCCTCACAGGCGGGCCGCGGACGAGGCGGTGGCGAGCGGCGACGATCTCGAGGTCTGGGCGGCGGCTCCGCGGCGAGCGAGGATCATCGTCGGAACCGTAAGGCGTTGCCCTCGCGCTGCTGACGCAAGCGAAGATGGCGCGGTCAATACATATATGTCCGATGGAACATGTCTTCGATGACACTGTGATTTGAACATGTTCAGACGAACATGTCGCATCGGCCAGTAATGATCACCGGTTGAAGAAGACCGGCAGCTCGACGACGGGGACGAAGCCGAGGCGGGCGAGGATCGGGGCGGAGGTGGTGGTGCGGGCGTGGGTGGTGACGAGCTTCAGGCCGCGGGCGGCGGCGTGACGGGCCCGGGCGGCCAGGAGCGAGCGGTAGACGCCGTGCGAGCGGTGCTCGGGGAGGACGACGGCGCCGATGAGGAAGGCCGAGCGCGGCAGGGCGGTGTAGTTGCCGATGCCGATCGGCTCGCCGTGGCGGCGGGCGAGGAAGAAGTGGTTGCGGTCGTCGGTCGGGTCGGCGAGGACGGAGTGCTGATAGGCGAGGAGCGGGGCGGGGTCGACGTTCCAGCCGCGACCGGTGACCTCGGCGTGGACTTCGACGTTGTGCGGGCCGACGGGCTCGACGACGACGCCCTCGACCTCGGGGACCTGCAAGGCGTCGATCGCGGCGGCCATGACGACGACGCGCTCGCTGCGGAGGCCGCGACGCGCGAGCCGCTCGGCGAGGTCGAGCGGGCGACAGTCGGGGGTGACGGTCCAGCGGAAGCGGAGGCCCTGCGCGGCGTACTGGGCGAAGGTGGCGTCGATGACCGACTCGACCTCGTGGTCGCCGAGGCGGGCGAACGAGACTTCGTTGAAGCCGCCCTCGCGGAACGAGGGGGTGAGAATTTGATACCAGTCGGGGCGCGCGTAGACCTGGGTGTCGGCGCAGCCGACCCGGGCCTGGCGGAGCGAGACGAGCGCCTCGTGCAGGACTTCGTCGCGGGTGAAGCCGGCGAGCATGCGCGCAGGGTAATCGATGCGGACCGCGGTTGGCGACGCGCTGCGGGCGGGCGGCCCCAGGCCGGGGATGACGGCGTTCGCGGGTGGGGGCGTGCGGGACGGCCGGTGGTCGGGGATAAGATGGCGGAATGAAGTCGTGGCGGACGAGGCGACGGTGGGCGGGGGCGCTGGTGGTGATGCTGAGCGCGTGCGGGCCGGAGAAGAACGATAGCACCGAGAGCTCGACGGGCTCGACGGCGGGCACGTCGTCGACGACGGTCGCCGAGCCGACCGGTACGGTGCCGACCGGCGGCACGGGGACTGGCGGCGAGAGCGAGAGCTCCGGCGGTACGACCGGCGCGGGCGGGGTCTGCGGCGACGGGCCGCCGGCGGACGCGGAGCAGCAGTGCGCGAGCCAGGCCGACCGCGCGAGCTGCAACGGGCTGCAGCTCGACGGCGGCAGCTGCGTGTGGGTCGCGTGGTTCCCGACGCGCCTGGTCGATGGGACATGTGAGTTCGGCGACCCACGGGGCCAGTGCGCGTTCGTCCCCTGCCAGGAGGAGGGCTGCGCGGAGCTGTCGCCGTGCGGGCCGGAGGGCTTCGGCGGCGGGTTCATCGTCGGCGAGAACGAGGTCGTCAGCGTCGGCTTCGCCCGGTGGTGCCTGGGGCCGCCGGACCCGGGCCAGGCGTGCGTATTCGACTTCGAACAGCAGCTGCTGGAGGGGCCGCCGGAGTGCGCGTGCCTGTGCGATCCGGGCTTCCCGGGCGCGTGAAGGTGCGTCTCACGAAGTGTCCATGGGGACATGTCGTAAAGAGCATGTTGTAAGCAGTGGCTTGGTCAGCCGCGCCAGGGCGACAGGCGGGGCCACCAGGCGGGGACGTTGCGGCGGTAGGTCGCGTAGGACTCGCCGAACCTGCGCGCGAGGACAGGTTCCTCGTAGAGGCGGACGAAGGTCGAGAACGCCAGCCAGACGGCGAGGGCCCACAGCAGCAGCACGGGCTGGGCGAGCAGCAGCGCCTGGCCGAGGATCGCGGTGAGCAGGGCGACGTACATCGGGTTGCGGACGTGGCGGTAGATGCCGCCGACGACCAGGCGATCGGGGGCGGCGACGGGAACCGGGGTGCCGAAGCCCTCG
This sequence comes from Nannocystis punicea, assembly GCF_026965555.1. GTDB lineage: Bacteria > Myxococcota_A > Polyangia > Nannocystales > Nannocystaceae > Nannocystis > Nannocystis punicea. Next base: position 12,663,762 of record NZ_CP114040.1, read on the forward strand.
ACGACGAAGCGCACGAACGCCTGGAGGATGACGACCAGGGCGGCCGCGATCATGGCGGCGCCGAGCAAGCGCATGGGCGCCCACAGCGGCAGCTCGCGCATGTGCCAGCGGGTGAGCAGCCAGGGCACGAGGCCGGCGACCGTGCCGGGGCCGACGAAGAAGAACACGGTGCTGCCGACTGCGGCGACGGATCTACGCATGATCATGCCTCACTCTCGGGGTTGGGGACGGCGACCGCGCGGAGGAAGGTGTCGGTGAAGAGCTCGCAGGCGGTGTCCACGTCGGGGAGCTGGTCGCCGAGGGCCCGACCCCACGCGGGACGGACGAGCATGTGGACGGCGAGCGGGCCGAAGAGCTGTTGCAGGAGCAGCGGCAGCGGTAGCGGGCGGAGCCTGCCTGCTTGGACATGTTTTAAAAGCCAGGCTCCGAGGCTGGCCAGCAGGCGCGGGAAGAAGCGCTGGAAGATCTGGCTGGCGGGGCCGTCGGGGCGGCTGAAGAGGTCGGCCAGCAGCGCGGGGGTCACTCGCGGCTCGCGCTCGAGGTTGGCGACCAGGGCGCGGTAGATCGCGCGCACCGTGGCCCGCAGGTCGCCGGGGGCGTCGGCGGTGAGATCCTCGAGGTCGAGGAGCGGGCTGTAGCGCTCGAAGATGGCGGCGAGCAGGCCGTCGCGGCCGCCGAAGGTGACGTAGAGACTGTGCACCGAGCAGCCGGCGGCGTCGGCGACGGACTCGAGGGTGAGCGCGGCGATGCCGGCCTCGCTGATCTTCTGCGCGCCGGCGACGACCGCTCGCGCGCGCACGGGCTGGCGACCACCGAGGTCGATGCCCGCGGCCTGCACTGCCTCGTCGAGCAAGCGCCGGGAGCCGCCGATCCGCCGCAACAAGGTGCTGCGCGAGATGCCGGCGGCGGCGGCGATCGCCGTCAGCGGGACGTCGGCGATCGCTTCGCCGCGTTGCTCGGCGGCCTCGATGGTGGCCCGCACGAGCGAGGGCGAAATCGCGGGCTCTTTGGCATCTGACATCTTGCATAATGATGCATGATTTCGAGTTCCATGCACGCGGGTTCAAGCGAATTTTAAGGGGGGGTCTCCAGGGATGAGCGAAAAAGCGCAGAGGTCGATGGTGGGCGATTTCGCGCTGCTGGGACGGCTGTTGCGGGATCTGCGAGACTGCGAGGGATGGTCGGTCGCGCTGTCGGATTGCTGTTCGTCGCCGTCGTGGGCTGCGGGCGAGTCGAGGAGGTGGCGGTCGAAGAGGCGGGGGTCGTGGCTCGCGAGGCGCCAGCGAAGTTGATCCTGCGGGGCGGGTCGATGGACGGAGACGAGGGCTGTCCGGAAGAGCTCGGGGTTGGGCCGCGAGCTCCCGTCGACGCTGACGGCGACGGGATCGCCGACGGCGACGACCGCTGCCCCACGCAGGCCGAGAATCGCAACGGCTTCCAGGATCGCGACGGCTGCGAGGACGTCATGCCCATGGAGTTGGTCCATGTCGGCGAGATGCAGGCCGAGCCGAGCTTCGCAGGCAACACCGCGAGGCTGAGTCGCAAGGCGCTGCGCTGGCTCGAGGGCTACGCGGAGATCCTCGGGAAGTATCCGGACGTCGAGATCGAGGTCTCGGCGCACAGCAGGACGATGCGCAGCCGGGAGGTCGAGCTGGAGCTGACGCAGCGGCGGGCCGAGGCGGTGGTGGACGAGCTGGTGCGCCTGGGGGTGGCCCGCGAGCGGTTGACGGCGCGCGGAGCGGGCACGACCGAGTCGTACTGCTGCCGGGGGCCGTGCGACGGGCCGCAGCGGTTCGAGATGCGGGTGGTGGTGGAGTGAGTTGAGCATGTGCTGAAGGATGGCTGGCGCGCTCGACGAGAGCGACGACGTGGACGACCAGGCGGCCGGCATCGCGGCAAAGAGGGCGCGGTTGCGACGCGGATGGTGGAGTGAGGCGTGCCCTTCTGGGCGTGCCCGTTGAGCATGCGCTGAAGGATGGCTGGCGCGCTCGACGACGCGGCCGATCAGCGGCCGGCATCGAGGCAAAGAGGGAGCGGTCGCGATGCGGATGGTGAAGTGGGTCGTGTCCTTCAGGGCATGTCTCTTTGGACATGTCTTGAAGCGGCACGGGCGCGTTCGGCAGGGCGACGGCGATGTATACGCGCAGAGCCGTCAGCACCGAGACGAGGGACGGGGCGCCCGGGAAGTGGGTGGTGTTTTCGACATGGCCTTCAGGAAATGTCCGTTCGGACATGTCCTGAAGTTCCTGCGCGCTCGAGCAGGGCGACGGCGACGTAGACGACCAGGGCCGCCAGCATCGAGGCGAGGAACGGGGCGGGGGTGAGGCCCAGGTAGCGGCCGAGCAGCCACAGGACGAGGCCGACGAAGATGGCGGCGAGGGCGCTGTTCGGGCCGCCGAAGCGGCTCCACAGGGCGAAGGTGAAGACGACGACGAGGCCGCCGCCGGTGAAGCCGGAGGCGTCCTCGACGAGGTCGTGCACGCCGTCGGCGGCGCGGCCGACGAGGTAGGCGAGGACGCCGAACACGAGGGTGCACAGGCGCGAGACCTGCAGGCGCTGGCGGTCGGTCATGCCGGGGCGCATCGGCTCGACCAGGTTGCGCGCGACCACCGAGGAGACCGCCAGGAGGGCGCCGTCGACGGTGGAGAGGATCGCGGAGATCAGGGCGCCGATGAACAGGACGTAGGCGGCGGGGCCGAGCAGCTGCGCGGCGACGGCGGGGAGGATCTGCTCGGAATGCTCGAGCGGGCCGACGAAGCCGACGCCGACGAGGCCGACGAGCACGGGGATCAGGCCGACGAGCAGGTAGAGGCTGCCGCCGAGCAAGGTGCTGCGCCGGGCGATCGCCGGCGTGCGACAGGCGAGCACGCGGACGATCAGCTCCTGCGCTGCGAGCGAGCCGAAGATCGGGATCGCCCAGGCGTCGAGGGTCTCGATCAGCGAGGTGGAAGATGACCCGAAGGACAGGCGCGACGGATCGACGCTCGCGAGCGCGGGGCCGAGGCCGCCGGCGGCGTCGACGACGGCCCAGCCGAGCAGGCCGAGGCCGATGACGAGGGCGATGCCCTGGACGAGGTCGGTGACGACGCCGGCCATGAGGCCGCCGGCCGAGGCGTAGGCGACGACGGTGCCGGCGGCCAGGGCGATGGCGACCTCGATGTTCATGCCCGTGCTGGCTGAAAGGACCTGTCCGAAAGCGCGGATCTGGGCCCCGGCCCACAGGAACGAGGTGGGCGCGACGAGCAGCGCGGTGACCCGCTCGACCGCGGGCGAGTAGCGCTGGCGCATGAGGTCGGCGATCGTGGCGATCCCGCGGCGCCACAGGGCGGCCGCGAACAGGGTGCCCATGAGCAGCAGGCACAGGGCGTAGCCGAACGGGTCGGCCGAGCCGCCGCCGAGGCCGTGCTCGGCGATCTGGCCGGCGGCGCCGATGCAGGTCTCGGCGCCGAACCAGGTGGCGAAGATCGTGAAGGTGGCGAGGACGTAGCCGACGTCGCGCCCGGCCAGCAGAAAGTCGTCCTGGCTGCGCACGCGCCGGGCCATCCACAGGCCGAGCGCGAGCTGGGCGAGGACGTAGGCGATGACGCCGGCGATCAGCAACGCGTGGCGGGGCTCAGTCGACGAAGAAGTCGGGGGCCAGCTCGGCGCCGGGGGTCACGGAGTAGTGCTCGAGGTCGGTGACGCCGGCGCTGCGCAGAAGATCCTCGTCGATGAAGAAGTTGCCGGTGCAGGCGCGGCTCGGCCGGGTCAAGATGTGATAGGCGGCGTCGGACATGATGTCGGGCTTGCGGCTGACCGACATCATCATCTCGCCGCCGAGCATGTTGACGGCGGCGGTGGCGATGGTGGTGCGCGGCCACAGGGCGTTGACGGCGATGCCGTCCTCGGCGAACTCGGCGGCCATGCCGAGGACGCACATGCTCATGCCGTACTTGGCCATGGTGTAGGCGACGTGCGGCTTGAACCACTGCGCCTTCATCGACAGCGGCGGGGCGAGGTTGAGGATGTGCGGGTTCGAGGCCTGCTTGAGGTGCGGGATGCAGGCCTGCGAGCACAGGAAGGTGCCGCGCGTGTTGATCTGGTGCATCAGGTCGTAGCGCTTCATCGGCGTGTCGAGGGTGCCGGTGAGGCTGATCGCGCTGGCGTTGTTGATGAGGATGTCGACGCCGCCGAACTGCTTGACCGCGCGCTCGACGGCCCCGTACACCTGCTCGTCGCTGCGGATGTCGCACACGAGCGGCAAGGCCTTGCCGCCGGCGGCCTCGACGGCGGCGGCGGCGGTGTAGATCGTGCCTTCCAGCTTGGGGTGCGGGTCGGCCGTCTTGGCGGCGATGACGACGTTGGCGCCGTCACGGGCGGCGCGGACGCCGATGGCGAGGCCGATGCCGCGGCTGGCACCGGTGATGAAGAGGGTCTTGCCTTGCAGGGTGCTCATGATTTCTCGCGGGAAGAGTCAGGTGCGGGGCGGCTGGTAAGAGATGGCGGTGATCGTGAAAGTGAGGCTGCCGCGCGGGCGCTCGACGGTGGCCTCGTCGTCGACCTCCTTGCCCAGGAGGGCCCGCGCGACCGGGGAGGCGACGCTGATCTTGCCGGCCTCGACGTCGAACTCGTCGGGGCCCACCAGCTGGTAGTGGACGACGTTGCCGTCCTCGTCCTCGAGCGTGACCCACACGCCGAAGGTGACCTTCTCGGGGGCGCGCGCCGGCACATGAAACACGGTCAGCGACTCGATCCGCTTGGCCAGGAACTCGAGGCGGCGATCGATCTCCCGCAGGCGGCGCTTGCCGTAGATGTACTCGGCGTTCTCCGACCTGTCCCCAAGAGCAGCCGCGGCCGAGACCTCGCTGGTGACCCGCGGCCGCTCGACCTTCCACAGGTGGTCGAGCTCGTCGCGCAGCTTCTTCATTCCGTCAGCGGTGATGTAATGCGGCGCTTTGGGGCGCTCGCCCTCGGGCGCGTCATTCGCCATGGGCCTGACGATGGCCGCGCGAGCGGCCCGAGGTCAACCCCGATTCCTCAACCCGGGCGGAGGGCCCGCGGCGGGCCCGAAAGCGCGGGCGCCTCCTCGGCCTCGACGAGGGCCTGGGCGACGATCAGCTCGGCCCGCTTGCGGCCCTGGCCGAGGCGGGCGGCGGCGAGGAAGAGGGCGGCGGCGCCGACCACCCCGAGAGTGATGCCGGCCCACATGATGAGCGGGGCGAGCAGCGCGCCGAAGGCCGTGATGCCGAGCGAGAAGCCGCCGAGGATGAAGCCGCCGAGGGCGAGGTTGCTGCGGCCGGCGCCGGCGTCGACGTCGACCTTGACGAGGGCGCCGCCCTGGCCGTCGTTCTCGGCGTGGATCTTGTAGACCACGCCCGCGCCTTCATCGACGATGTCGGCGCGGCTCGGGCCCTGGCGGTGGCCGGTGTGACCGACCTGCTTGGCGAAGGCGCGCCGCACGACGTCGAGCGCCTGTTCGGGCGGCACCTCGAGCCGCGTCTCCGCGCTGTACTGGGCCGCCTCGGCGCCCTCGCTGCGCCGCACCAGGGCCTTGCCGGTGGGCTGTGGGCCGTTGCGCTCGACCAGCGCCCGGCGGAGCTCCTCCGGCGAGATCCCCGCCTCCGCTGCCGCCTCGCGCAGCTCCTGTTCCGAAAGGCCAGGTCCCGCGTTCATCGCCCTCGAAGCGTACCCGATCTCTGCGCTCGCGGCGCGTGGTAGAAGGCGCGGCCATGACGGACGTCGCAGCGATCGAGGCGCGGCTTTCAGCGCTCGCAGGGCGTGGGGTCCAGATCATCGACCCGCGCCAGACCTACGTGGCGCCCGAAGTGCGCGTCGAGCGGATCCACGCAGGGGTCGTGCTCCACCCGGGGACGCGGCTGCAGGGCGCGCGCACTTTTCTCGGCCCCGGCGCCGAGCTCGGGCGTGAGGGGCCGGTGGTCGCGGTCGACTGCGTGCTCGGCGAACGCGCGCGCATCGACGGCGGCTACGCGGCCGGCGCGGTGCTGCTGCGCGGGGCCTCGGCCGGGTCGGCGGCGCACCTGCGCGAGGGGACGCTGCTCGAGGAGGAGGCCAGCACTGCCCACGCGGTCGGGCTCAAGCACACGATCGTGCTGAGCTTCGGGACTCTGGGATCGCTGATCAACTTCTGCGACGCGCTGCTCGCCGGCGGGACCTCGCGCGAGGATCACTCCGAGGTCGGCAGCGGGTTCATTCACTTCAACTTCACGCCGTGGGGCGTGCGCGGCGACAAGGCGACCGCGTCGCTGGTCGGCGACGTGCCCCGCGGGGTGCTCCTGCGCGAGCGGCGGATCTTCCTCGGCGGCGCGGGCGGGATGGTCGGGCCGCGCGAGGTCGGCTTCGGCGCGATCGTCGGCGCGGGCCAGGTGCTGCGCAAAGATGTCCCCGAGGACAGGTTGGTGGTGCAGCCGCCGCGCGCGGTCGACCAGGCGTTCGCGCCCGACTTCCTCGACGCCGCCGAGCCGCGGGCGCGCCGGCAGGTCCGCTACATCGGCCAGCTGCGCGCGCTGCTGGCCTGGTACCGCCAGGTGCGGCTGGCGCGGGTGCCGGGCTCGCGCGCCGATGTCCGCGAGGTGCTGTCGGCGGCGAGCGAGACGCTCACGCTGTGCATCGCCGAGCGTGAGAAGCGGCTGGCGGCATTTTTGAAGGAGCGCGGGAGGGGGGCGCCGACGCTCACTGCGCCGGAGCTGGCGTGCCCGCTGGCGATCGCGGCGGACGAGCCGTACGTCGATCACGTGGAGTGGGTCCGCGGGTTGGCGGAGAAGGACGTGTCGCGCTGCGTGGACTGGTTGCGCGCGGTCGAGGCGGGCGTGATCGCCGGGGCGGACGCGTAGCTCGCGGCTGGACCGAGCGTCGGCGCTGCGCGGGCCGCAGCGCGTCCGTGGGCTGGGGGAGGCCTTGTCGCGCTGCGTGGAGGGTCGCCGGCAGCTCGAAGCAGGCGTGAGCGCCCGCGCTGCGAGGGCCGCAGCACGTCCGTGGGCTGGCGGAGGACGTGTCGCGCCGCGTGGCGGAGTGGTCGCGCGGGGTCGAGGCCGTGATGTTCGCCGGGGCGGGGCTCATCGCCGACGACAGGGCCACGCGTCAGTGCTGCGAGGAGGACGTCGCGCAGGGTCGAGCCGCGAGGTTAACTTTGGGACATGTCCGAAGGCGCCGAGGCCGTGTCGGCCGTATGCTCGGGTATGCACGAGCGACCGAGTCGTGGGCTGCGGGTCCTGGTGGGGTTCGGGCTGTTCGGGGCGGCGTGGTGGTTCTTCGGCAACCTCTACGAGGAGGTCGTGATGATGCCGAACTTCCTCGTCGAGGCGCCGGTCAAGCGCGGGCACTGGCTCGGGTTCTTCACGGAGATGACGCCGGTGCAGTACTACTTGCCGCTGGGGCCGCTGGCGACGCTGGCGCTGGTGTTCGCGTGGCGGCGGGCGCGGGCGGAGGCGCCGGAGGTCGCGGGGGACCTGCGGGCCGCGGTGCTGGGGCTCGCGGGCGGCTGGGCGGTCTCGGCGGCCATCGTGCCGGGGATCAACCTGCGGCTGTTCGACCCGGCGCCGCTGGCGGACGAGCTCGTGCGAGCCCTGGCGATCCAGTGGCTGGCGCTCAACGCGGTGCGGCTGGGCTGCGTGGGCTTCGCCGGCGTGAAGGCGCTGGCGGCCTGGACGCGGCTGGCGGGCGACGCTCGGCGGTGACGAGCAGTCGGCGGGCCTGGATGCGGCTGGTGGCTCACGACCATCGGGAGCGCGCCTCGGCGGGCGACGCTCGGCGGTGAAAGAGGGCAGGTCCTTCGGAGCATGTCCGGAGGACCATGCCCGTTCGCTCATGTCCCTGCGGGCAGGCTCGGGGCCAGCAGCGACAGCGCGCGGGCGGGGCCGATGGCGGTGATCAGCGTGGTGAGCTTGGGGCCCTTGTCGCGGCCGATGAGGAGGTCGTAGACGACCGGGAGGAAGGTCTTGTTGTCGAGGCTGGTGCCCTCGCACAGCGACTTCATGGTCGGGACGAGGTCGTCCTCGCGGACCTCCTCGCGGCCGCGGAGGGGCGCGACGAGGCGGGCGAGGCAGGTGGCCTCGTCGGCGGTCAGCTCGCGGTGCTTGGGCTCGCGGCGGAGCTTGTAGCGGAACTCGTCGGGGCCCCACTCGGAGATCCAGTTCCACACGCAGCGGGCGCGCTGGCGGGTCAGGCGGCGCGACTCGTCGCCGACGACCTGGCCCGCCTCCTCGTAGTAGGCGACCGTCTTGTCGAGGTCGCCCTCGAAGATCTGCAGCGTCATGCTGAGGTGGCGGAAGCCGGGCACGAACGGCATGACGTCGCCCTCGGCGATCCGCCGGTGGTCGACGCTGGCCAGCTGCATGGTGCGCTGGGCGACCAGGCGCGCCTGGGCGTCCTTGGCCGGCTCGACGCCGTAGGCGATCCGCCGCGTGCGGTCGAAGTTCTCGTAGAGGGTGATGACGTCGAGGTCGAAGCTGATCTGGAACTCGGTGTTGGGGCGGAACGAGACGAACAGCCAGCGCAGCACCTCGGGCTCGTAGATCTCGAGGCAGTCGGAGACCGTGACGACGTCGCCCTTGGAGCTCGAGATCTTGCCGGCGCGGCCCTTGATCCGCACGAAGTCGTAGCCGACGTACTCGGGGGCCTGCCAGCCGTAGACGACGCGGACGATGTCCTTGGCGGTGTCGAAGCTGCCGCCGGCGGTGCTGTGGTCCTTGCCGCCGGGCTCGAAGCAGACGCGCTCGTGGGCCCAGCGCATCGGCCAGTCGATGCGCCACGGGAGCTTGAGGTTGCCGCCCTTGCGCAGGTCGACGTCGGCGGCGTGCTTGCACGCGCTGCAGTCGTAGTGGACCGTCCACTCGTCGACGACGGCGAAGGCGAGGGTGTCGCGGCCGCAGTTGTCGCAGAAGCCCGACAGCGGCAGCCAGCCGTCCTCGAGGCGGGTGTTGGCGGTGGTCTTGTCGCGGACGTCGTTGAGGACGGCGCGGATGTCGGCGGCGTGCTTGAGGGCGAGGCGGATGCCGTCGGCGTAGGCGCCGGCGCGGTAGCGCTGCGACTGGCGGATGAACTCGGGGCGGATGCCCAGCGGCGCGAGGCTCTTCTCGAAGGCGGCGATGTTGTGGCCGGCGTAGCTGTCGTGCTCGCCGTACGGGTCGGGCACGGCGCTGATGCTGCGGCGCAGGTTCTCGGTCAGCATGTCGCGCTTCGGCATGTCGGCCGGGACCTTGCGCAGGACGTCGAAGTCGTCCCACGAGTAGATGAAGCGGACGTTCGCGCCGCGGTCGCGCAGGGCGCGGGCGACGAGGTCGACGGTGATGACCTCGCGGAAGTTGCCGACGTGCACGACGCCCGACGGAGTGATGCCGGCGGCGACGGTGACGACGGCGACGTCCGGGTGCGCGGCGAGGGTCTTGGCGGCGGCCGCGTCGGCCCAGTGGTTGAGGTACGAATCGTGACCCGCTGCGGGATCCATGGCGGGAAAGGTTGTCGCAGAAGCGCGGCGCGGCGAGAAGCCCCGCGGTCACGACCGCTGGTGACTTTGCGGCGGCGCGGCGCGAGGACGCTGGTGCGGAGCGCGGCGGCCGGCGCCTGTCGTGCTGCGTGCTCGCGGCGCGGCGGCCGGAGGCTCTGGTTCAGCGCGAGGCGCTCGCGCTGCACCAGAGCCTTCGAGAACTCAGTTCGCGGCGGCCGGCGCGGGGCCGCAGCTGGCCTCGTCCTGGAGCGCGTTGGCCGCGTCGATCAAGGGCTGGCCGGCGCCCTTGCTGGTGTAGATCTTGGCGGCCTCGCCGATCAGGCGGCACGCCTCGGGCGTGTTCTTCTTGTCCTTGTAGCGGACCACGGCGGCCTGGCCCTCGAGCGCGCGGGCGCCGATGAGCTCGTTGCCGGGCTGCTTCTCGACCAGGCGCTGGGCCTTGACGAAGGTCGAGGCGGCGGAGTCGAGCTCGCCGGGGTTGACGATCACGTTGTCCTCGCCGCCGAAGGCGAGGTTGATCTTGGTGTTGCCGTACATGACGAGGGCGAGGCCGGCGTTGGGGCCGTCCTTCTGGAGGTTGTAGGCCTCCTCGAAGTCGGCGGCCGCGCCCGCGAAGTCCTCGGTCTTGAGCTTGAAGGTGCCCTGGGCCAGCTTGGCGGCGATCTTCACCTCGGGGTCGCCGGTCTGCTCGGCCATCGCCTGGGCGTGGTCGGCCGGCTCCTTGGCGTTCTCGACGACGTCTTCGGCGAGCGCGAGCGACAGCCACGCGGCGCCGAGGCCCGAGGCGCGGGCCTTCTGCTTGGACTTGAGGTCGTCGACCAGCGGCTTCAAGCTCTCGATGACCTGGCTGTACTGGCCGGCGATGTACTTCTGCCGGGCCTCGGCGATGGCCGGCGGGTCGGGCTCGGCGGCGACGGGCGTCGGCTTGTCGCCGGCGTCGGTGGTGGTCGTGCCGTCGGACGGCGGCGGGGTGGTGTCCGCGGACTTCTTGCAGGCGGCGGTCAGGCTGAACGCGGCGAGGCAGACGAGGATGCGCTTCATTCGGTGGTCTCCTGCGGGGCCTGTGCGGGGGAGGGTGGGGAGGATACCGCCTCGGCGGCGGCGCGGACGGCAGTTTCTGACGCGGCGGGCGAATTCGGCCGGCTGTGGACGCGCACGTAGAGATTGCCGTCGCCGCCCATCGAGCCGTAGACGAGGCGGGTGGGATCGGGGTCGCTGCCGAAGCGCTCGGGTTTGAACCGACCGATGACCTCGACTTCGTCGCCGAGGTAGAGCCCCGTGCTGGCGACGCGCGGGCCGACCTTCTCCTCGGGGGCGATGACTTCGGCGTGGTCGAGGTTCTCGAGGGTGACGCGGCCGGTGCTGTCGGCGACGACGACGAGCTCGGCGGCGACGGCGGCGTCACGCGGGGCGCCGCTGCGGTTGCGCCACACGCACTCGCGCCCCGGGGCGCCGCCGAGGTTGCCGTCCGAGGAAGTGATGACGCCGCGGATCATGATCGGCTGGGCGTCGGCGTCGGCGATCGGCGTGACGAGGCCGCGCTCGAGGGCGCGGCCGACGAAGCCGGAGAACTGCGGGTCGGTCTTGAGCGCGCCCTTGGGCATGCGGCGACCCTGCGGCTCGAGGTTGCGGGCGCTGCCGAGGCGCTTCGTCCGGAAGTTGCCGAGCATGTACACGAGGATTGCCACCGGGATCAGGACGGCGAGGACGACGTAGGACCACTCGAAGGTCGGGGCTGCTTCGACCGGCATGGCGATCACCAGTAAGCCTCGGCGAGCGCGAGGGTGAAGCCGAGCTTCTCGTGGTCCTCGGCGATCGTCTTGCCCTCGACCAGCGAGCGACCGGAGCCGCCGGGCTCGATGCGGGCGATCGGCGCGCCGGCCATGCGCTGGCCGTCGGAGAAGTGCACCTCGGGGACCACGTTCTCGATCGCCACGGTGCTGCGGTTCTTCACCAGCAAGACCCAGCGGATCCGTCCGAGCCAGATCTCCGGCGAGCCCTCGACCTCGATCTGCACCGCCGGGTAGATGTCGTAGGCGCGGTTGGGCTGGCCCTCGTGCGGGCGCGGCAGCAGCTTCATGCGCTCGGCCTGGTAGTCCATCTCGACCAGGAACTCGCGCATGACGTTGAGCCCCAGCAGGCCCTGCGAGCGGTCGTTGGCGCAGCCGTCACACACCGAGACGAGCAGGCCCTTGAGCTCGATGCCGCCGAGGCGCAGCTTCGGCAAGTAGACCATCCGGCTCTCGCGCGGGCCGCTGGCGGTGTTGAACTGCAGCGTGGGCGCGTCGGGCGGGACGGTGAGGCCGAGCTTCGCGGCGGTCTCGGTGTGCACCGTGGTGAACGACGCGCCGGTGTCGAACAGGTACGGCAGGCTGAGTCGACCCGCGGGGCCCTCGAGCTCGACGCTCATGAGGATCGCGTTGCCGGCGGCCGAAAAAGGCACGGCGATCGCGGAGTTGGGCGCCGCGCCCGCGATGGCGGTGACGGGCGTGGGCGCGGACTCGCGCGCGCCGGCGCGGGGTGCGGCGGGGACGGGCGGGGCGAGGCGATCTGCGAGGCCGTTGCCCACCGCACTGAGGATCCGCGCGACCTTGTGAGAGTCGCCGAAGCGCTTGCCGGCGAGGTCGCCCTGCGCTCGCAGCGACTGGACGAGGAGGCCCGGGATCACCTGAGTGCAGAGGAGGATCGCGCCCAAATTCCACAGCAGCGGCAGCCACATCATCGCCGCGGACAGGCGGCGGCCGTCGGTGCCGTACTTCCACACGGCGAGGGCGACGGGCAGGCCCAGAGTGACGACGAACGCGAGGAGCCACAGCCACGGGGCGCCGACGCGGGCGTCGAGCTGAGCGGTGCGCGCGAGCGAAAAGTTGCACCACAGCGCGAACGGCACCACGAACATCGACGCGAGCACGAGCGCAAAGGCGCCGAGCGAGCTCAGCGCCGCGGACGCGCTCATGGCCGGCCTGGCGTGCCTCGGTGCGCTGCGCGAAATGTTCACTTGCAGATACTATCTCGAGTCAGAGCCGTGGGGGCCAGTGAAGACTGTCGTTGGATCCTCGCGGGGAAAACCCGTAGGATGTGGCGACGGGAATGGCTGACGCGCCGAAGCCTGCGAAGATCGCCACGTTCGGCGTGCGCTTCGAATCCTACGACGACTTCCTCGTGGAGTACACAGACAACCTGCGACGCGGGTTTCTGACGCTCCCGGGCGTGCGCAGCCTCGAGGTGAACCAGCCGGTGCGGGTCAAGTTGAGCCTGCCGAACCGCGCCATTTTGTACCTCAGCGGGACCGCGGTCGATCTCGGGGCCGACGGCGGCAAGGGCACGCTGATCCAGCTGGCCGCGTTCACGGCCGAGCAGGAGCGCATCTTCGGCCTGTGCGTGAACTCGGTGCTCGACGCGTCGACGAGCCCCAAGGCGGAGCCGCCGCCGTCGCGCCCGCTCAACGTGCTGCTGGTCGACGACTCGGCCAGCGTGCGCACCGAGATGGCCGCGGCGCTGCGCGAACGCGGGCTGAACGTGACCACCGCCGACAACGGGCTGATGGCGATCTCCGCCGCGCTCAAGAACGAACCCGACCTGCTGCTCACCGACGTCGAGATGCCCGAGATGGACGGCTGGACGCTGCTGCGGATGGCCCGCGGCCGCAAGAAGCTGGCCCACGTGCCGATCGTGTTCCTGACCGCGCTGTCCGACGACATGTCGCGGCTTCAGGGCTACCGCATGGGCGTCGACGACTACCTGCCGAAGAACCTGTCGCCCGACGAGATCGTCGCCCGCTTGCAAGGCGTGGTCGCCCGCCGGGCCGGCCTCGGCGCGGTCGAGAACCGCGGCCTGCGCGGCGACCTGCAGCACGTGCGCCTCGGCAGCGTGCTGTCGTTCCTCGAGGCCGAGAAGAAGACCGGCGACCTGCGGCTCGAGAGCGGGCAGGACAGCGCGGTGCTGCGGCTGGTGCAGGGCGTCCTGCGCGACGTGAAGAACCTCGGCTACGCCGCCTCGGCGATCGACCGCGTGTTCGACCTGCTGGCCTGGGAGGCCGGGCAGTTCGAGTTCTTCACGCTCGAGCCGAGGGAGCTCGGCGAGCTCTCGCTCGAGCCGCTGTCGGTGACCTGGCTGCTGATGGAGCACGCGCGCCGCGAGGACGAGGCCAACGAGAGCGCCCGGCTCGAGCGGCTGGCGAACGAGCGGCCCGGCCAGTCGGGGTCGTTCGACCAGGACCTTTAAAAAGGTCCTCGGGGGCAGGTCCTCGGGGACATGTCCATGTGGGCATGTCGCGGAGGACATGCCCCGAAAGCAAGAGCGCCCGCCGAGCCGGGCTCGGGGGCGCTCTGTCTGGAGGCGGCGCGGCTCAGCGGGCGGGCTTGCCCTTGCCGGCGGTGTTGGCGGCCTTGGGGGCCGAACCGTCGGTGGCGCAGGCGGCGTCGGCGATGTAGCGGCTGCCGGACTGGTAGGGCTCGGTGTTGAGGATCAGCAGGTTGCCGCCGTTCATGCCGCAGTGCTGCTTGGCCATGTCGACGGCCTCCTGCGCGGTGGGGGCCTTGCCGATGGCGGTGCCGAGCGTGGTGTAGGCGGTGTCGCCGAGGGCGTCCTTGTTGGCGACGGTCTTGACCTGCGAGGCCGGCACGCGCGCGCCGGTGCCGTTGCCCTTGAACTTGCCGGAGTAACCGCCGGCGCAGGCGCCCAGGGCCAGGGCGAGGGAGAACAGGAGGAGAGAACGCGAAGCTTTGCGCATGAGTGAGAGGCTCCGATGGTGCGAGTCGCCGCGTCAGACGGCGGGGGGGCCGGGCAGATTTCCAGGGTGAGCGGCCGACCCGGGCCCCGACTGCATGACGCGGAGGGCGGGTGAACGCACGCCACGCGGCGAACTGGAGCTCGCGCCGGGCGAGACCGCCCCGGTCGACGCCTTCTCGCACGCGGCTGCGCCCTCGCAGCGGGCACACGAGCCGCCGCAGTCGGCCCGCCGGCGGATCAGCCAGCGCGCGGTGAGCCAGCCCGCCGCCAGGGCGACGGCGGCGAGCGCGGCGAGTTGTTGCAGCAGGACCTGGAGATCGGCTTCGGGCATGGTGACGCGCAGCACAAAAAGCGTACGTCAGTCGCTCAGCTTGCGCTGCTCTTCGTTCGGGCACCACCCGCCCTTGATCCCACGAGCTCTGGGGCAAAGGCCGTAGAGTTCGAGCCGATGGCGGACCAGGCTGAACCCGAAGCTGCGGGCGACTCGCTCCTGCTCGTGTTCGATGTCGTCGTTCTGGAACTCGAGCACGTGCTGGCACTCGATGCAGATCAGGTGGTCGTGGTGCTCGGTGTCGCCGGCCGTCTCGTACATCGTCTGGCCGTCGCCGAAGCGCCGCTGGGCCGCGAGGCCGCACTCGGCGAGCAGCTTCAAGGTGCGGTAGACCGTGGCGTAGCCGATGCGCGGGTTCTCGGCGCGGCTGAGGTTGAGCAGCTCCTCGATGCTGATGTGGCCGTGCGCCGCGAAGAACTTCTGCGCGATGAGGTCGCGCTGGCGGGTCGACTTGAGCTGCTTCTTGCTGAGGTAGGCGTGGAACTGCCCCATCAAGCTCTCGATGTCGGGCACCGCAGATTGCCGACGGTCGTGCATCGGCAGGAAACCTATCGCGGCAAAGCCGCCGCGGCAAGCGTTGCGAGGGCGGATCTCCGGCCCGTATACTCCGCGGCCGCATGGCGTCCCCGGGCAAACCGAACCCATCCAAACGCCCCGCGTCCGGGAAACCCGCCGACCCCACGGCGGAGCCGGCGCGCGAGGGCCCGGCCATCGATCAGGTGCTCGCCAGCCTCGAGCGTGTGGTCGCC
The DNA here is from genome assembly GCF_026965555.1 of Nannocystis punicea. Taxonomy (GTDB): domain Bacteria; phylum Myxococcota_A; class Polyangia; order Nannocystales; family Nannocystaceae; genus Nannocystis; species Nannocystis punicea. The sequence continues at coordinate 12,679,015 of NZ_CP114040.1, forward strand.
GAGCTCGAGGCCGGGGACCTCCCGCTCGAGACGGCCCTGCAGCGCTTCGAAGACGGCGTGCGACTCGCGCGGCGCGGCACGTCCCTGCTCGACGCGGTCGAACAGCGGGTCGAGGTCCTGCTCGAGGGCCGCGACGAGGCGGTGCCGTTCCCGGGGGCCGGCGAAGCGGAAGAGAGTGACGACGATGACGAAAACTTTTGAGCTCAACGCCTACCTCGGCGAGCGCCGCAAGCTGGTCGACGAGGCCATCGTGCGCGCGCTGCCCGAAGTCGGCGCCAGCGACCCAGGCCGCCTCAAGGAGGGCATGCGCTACGCGGTGCTGCAGGGCGGCAAGCGCATGCGACCGCTGGTGATCATCGCCGCCTGCGAGGCCGTCGGCGGCACCGCCGAGGCCGCGCTGCCGGCCTGCTGCGCGCTCGAGATGGTCCACGCCTACTCGCTCGTGCATGACGACCTGCCGGCGATGGACAACGACCTCGAGCGCCGCGGCCAGCCGACGGTGCACGTCGCGTTCGGCCACGCCGGCGGGATCCTCGTCGGCGACGCGCTGCTCAGCCAGGCGTTCACTGCGCTGATGCGGGGCGCCGACCAGGTGCCGCCGGCCAACCTGGTCGCCGCGGTCCGCGTGCTCGCCCACCACTCCGGCGTCGACGGCATGGTCGGCGGGCAGGCGCTCGACCTGGCCCTCGGGCAAGACGCCCACGACCTCGTCGCCCTCGAGCAGGTCCACGCGCTCAAGACCGGGGCGCTGTACGCCGCCGCCGGCGCGCTGGGGGCCCTCTACGCCGGCGCCGACTCCGACACGGTGCGCTCGCTGGAGACGTGGGGCCTCAAGTTCGGCATCGCGTTCCAGCACGCCGACGACGTCCTCGACGACGACCAGAAGGCCCTGCGCGCCCAGGCGCTGGCCCGCGTCGACCAGCTGGTCGGCGAGTGCGACGCGATCGCGGCCCCGCTCGGCGACAAGGCCGAGCCGCTGCGGGCGATCTCGAAGTGGGTCCGCGACCGCGCCCACGCGGCCGCGGCCGGCGTCAAGGCCGACTGAAGGGCGTGGACGGAGGGGCATGCTCTTCGGAGCATGCCCTCTCGTGCATGTGAAAAGGGACATGCCCCTGGGGGCATGTCCCTTCGGGCTGCCGCGGCTCGTCAGCCGGCGTGGATCCGCAGGGTGGCGATGGCGAAGCGCATCATGTCCATGCAGGTGCGGAAGTCCGGGTGGCGCAGGATCATGTAGCCGTCGGACAGCAGGGTCTGCTTCCAGTCGCGGCGGGCGCTGCCGACCGGCAGCAGGTCGGTGACGACCAGGCTGGGGCCGAGGCGCTGCTTGATCTCCTCGAGGCCCTCGATGCGGCGGATCTTGCCCTGGCCCATGGCCCGCTTGAACAGCGCGGCGACGTGGTAGCGGCGCTGCGGCTTGGCCTCGAAGCTCTTCCAGCAGATCGCGCGGGCGGTCTCGCGGTACACGTCGAAGTCGTTGGCGAAGTTCATCTGGTCGACGAGCTTGCCGCCGGGCGAGCGGGCCGCGATCTCGCCGAACACCGCCTCGCCGTTCGGCTTCTTGTACCACTCCATGTGGGTGAAGCCGGTGGTCATGCCGAGCGCCTTGAGCACCTTGCGCCCGAGCTCGATGCCGGGCATCAGCGCCGGCTGGTAGGGGTCGCGGAAGACCACCTGCGCCGGCGTGATCCACTCGTTGTTGCGGCCCTCCATCGGCTTCGGGAAGTACTGGGCGACGCTCTCGAACACCGGCTCGCCGTCGATGCAGACGGTGTCGTAGGTGAACTCCTCGCCCTCGATGAACTCCTCGAGGTTGATCTCGGGGTGGCGCTCGACGGCGCCGAGGACCGCGCGCAGCTCGGCGTCGTCGCCGACGCGGTAGGTGTCGGCCGAGCCGGCGCCGGCGACCGGCTTGACGCACACCGGGTAGCCGATCGCGTAGGCGGCCTCGAAGGCCTCGCGGGCGGTGCGGACGCGGGCGAACCGCGGCACGCGGAGGTCGGCGTCGAACAGCCGCTGCTTCATGATCGGCTTGTCGCGGAAGCCGATCGCCACGTCGGGGCTCATGCCCGGCATGCCGAGCTCCTGGCGCACGCGCGCGGCGAGCACGACGCAGGGCTCCCACAGGCACTCGACGCGGTCGGGGCGGATCCGCCGGGCCGCCTGGACGATGTGACGCACCGCGGAGTCCTCGTCGAACAGGCTGGGGATCTGCAAGTAGTCGCGGAGGTGCCGCTGGACCTTCGCCGGCAGCGCGCCCTTCGGCAGCTCGCCGACGCCGTAGACCTGCGCCCCGACCTCGGCGAGGCCGCGGGTGAAGTCCAGCATCTCTTCGGGGTAGTGGGGGGAGATGAAGAGAACCTTCATGAACTGTGGCTCCTCAGCCGGCGCGGACCTTCACAGTGCGGCCGATGATCTCGAAGATCTCGCGCATCGAGTCGTAGTCGGGGTGACGCATCTGAATCCACGCGTTGGCCATGTAGCCGGCCTCGATCGGCTGGGTCGGCCAGCCGGCGGGCGGCAGGTGGGCGCGGCAGATGTACTGGCCGAAGCGGCGCTGGATCTCGTCGATGCCCTCGTAGCCGCGGATCCGCCCGTCACGGTCGGGCCGCAGGGCGATGATGCCGCTGGCGAACCGCCGCGACGGCCGCCGCTCGACGCGGCCGTGCACCACCGCGTTGGCCCACTCGCGGTAGATGTCGATGTCGTTGCCGTCGGCGTAGACGTCCCACTGACCGACGCCCGGCGGGCGTGAGCCGATCTCCGAGAACTTGAGCCCCTTGGGCCCGTAGAACCACTCCATGTGGGTCGCGGTGGTGCCGAGCTCCATCACCTCGATCACCTTGCGACCCATCGCCTTGAGCTCGTCGTAGCCGGAGAGGTCGATGCGGTTGGTGGACACGATGTAGGGCGTGATCCACCGGTTGCGCATCGCGTCGAGGACGTTGGGGTAGTAGTGCGAGACGAACTCGAACACCGGGCGGCCGTCGATCGAGAGCGTGTCGTAGAAGCCCTCGTGGCCCTCGATGAACTCCTCGAGCGCGACCGAGGCGCCGCGGCCGACGTTCATCTCGCGGAGGGTCTGCACGAGGTGCTGCTCCTCGTCGACGCGGGTGGTGCCCGAAGCGCCGGCGCCGGCCCGCGGCTTGACGATCAGCGGGAACCCGACCCGGCGGGCGAACGCGAGGCCCTCCTCGAGCGAGTCGACGCCGGTCGACTGCGCGCACGGGATGTCGTGCTTGCGCAGGAACTCCTTCATCATCGGCTTGTCGCGGCACAGCATCGCCGACTGCAGCGAGGGCCCGGGGATCTGCGTCGCTTCGCGGACCTTGGCGGTGGTGATGATGTGGGCCTCGATGGTGCACTCGAGTCGGTCGACCCACTCGCGCTTCTGGCAGCGCCGCACCGCGTCGTAGAGCGCACCCTCGTCGACCACCGAGGGCACCTGCTCGTAGCCGTGCAGCCAGCTCTTGAGTTCGTCATCGAGCTGCGAAGGATGCGCTTCGCCGATCCCGGTCACGCGGGCGCCGACCGAATGCATGGCGCGGACAAAATGCCTCTGGTAAGAGGGAAAGTGCGGGGCGACGAACAGGACATGCATGACGAGATTGTACCCCTCCGGGCCGCCGATTGCGTCGGATGGGTCGACGCGCAGGGGTCCCTCACGCGCCTTACCACGGCCTTGCGCAGGAGAACAACTCCATGACGCGTGGCGTGCTCCTCGGCCCCCAGCGCCTCCACCCCATCGTCGACAAGGCGGCCGACATGCTCGGCATCGACGGCCGGATCGCCGCAGTGACCGCCGGATGGCAGGAGCGTGAGGCCGAGGACCAGGAGCTGTGCGCCGCGCTCGGCAATCGGGCCGTCAACTTGATGCTGCACGCGCGGGCCGAGACGGCCTTCCGCGAAGATCCCGAGCTGTTCGCGGCCCACCGGGCCAAGCAGGACCGCCTGCGCCAGCTGCAGGACCTCTACCGCCTGCGCCTGGCCAGCCACCTCAAGGCGGCGCGGCGGGTCCAGCAGGCCCAGGCGCCGCGCGACCTGATCGAGTCCGAGTTGGAGGAGGCGGTCCAGGCGATTCGCCTGCTCGACGCCCACCACGTGGTCAAGACCCAGCACATTCAGCGGGACTTCGACCGCAAAGTGAAGCCGCTCGAACGGCCCGCGGTGGTGAAGCAGCTGAAGGAGATCGAGGCGATCCTGGCCGACTGCGCGGGCGTGGCGATCGCCGGCGGGCACGTCGCAGTCCTCTATAACCGCCTGCGGCTGTTCGACCTCGGTCCGCGGCTGGCCGACCTGCCGATCATCGCCTGGTCGGCCGGGGCGATGGTGGTCGCCAGCCGGATCGTGCTGTTCCACGACAGCCCGCCGCAGGGCCGCGGCAACGCCGAGGTCCTCGAGGGCGGGCTCGGGCTGTTCCCGGGCGTGGTCCCGCTGCCGCACGCGCGCCGGCGGTTGAATTTGCAAGATCCGGGGCGCATCACAGTGTTCGCCCGCCGGTTCGCGCCGGCCACCTGCGTCGCGCTCGACGAGCGCTGCTTCATCCACTTCGACGGCCCGCGCTGGAGCGCCGGGGCCAACACGTTCCAGCTCCGCACCGACGGCCACCTGGTGGCGCTGCACTGATGCCGGCCATGAACACCCGTCTGAACCCGCCCACGAAGCTGGCGATCCAGAGCCTCCTCGCGCACGGCCCGGTCGACGCGGCGGCGATCGACAGGTTCCTGCGCACGCACTCGTTCCCGCTGATCGAGGGCCGCAACGCGACGTTCGTGTACCGCGGCCCGGGCGACCAGGTGAACCTGCGTCACTGGGTGTTCGGGCTCGGCTCGTCGCAGCCGTTCACGCGGGTCGGCAACAGCGACTTTTGGTTCCACACGCTCGAGCTGCCGCCGCAGTCGCGCGTCGAGTACAAGCTCGAGGTGATCCTCGGCGGCGTGGGCACGTGGATCCGCGACCCGCTGAACCCCAACCTCGCGCACGACCCGTTCGGCGCCAATTCGGTGGCGCACGGGCAGGGGTACAAGACCCCGGCCTGGACGGAACATGACCCGGAGGCCAGGCCGGGGACGATCGTCGAGACCCAGCTCGAGGGCACGCCGCTCGGGACCCAGCGGGTCAGCATCTACTTGCCGGCCCGCTTCCGCGAGAGCCGGCGCTACCCGCTGCTCATCGTCCACGATGGCGGCGACTACATGCGTTACGCGGCGCTGAAGACGGTGCTGGACAACCTGATCCACCGCCTCGAGGTCGCGCCGCTGGTGGCCGCGATCACCCACCCCGGCGACCGGATCGGCGAGTACCCCAACAATCCCAGCCACGCCGCCTTCATCGCCGAGCACCTGCTCCCTTTCATGGAGAGCCGTTACCCGCTGTACGCGGCGCCCGCGGCGCGCTGCCTGATGGGCGCGAGCTTCGGCGGGGTCGCCTCCCTGTCGACCGCGTGGCGCTACCCGGGCACGTTCGGGCGGCTGCTCCTGCAATCGGGCAGTTTCGCGTTCACCGACATCGGCGAGAGCAAGCGCGGACCGGTGTTCGCCCGGGTCGTCGAGTTCGTCAACGCCTTCCGCGAGAGCCCGGGCAAGCCGAGCGACAAGGTTTATCTCAGCTGTGGCACCTACGAGAGCTTGATTTACGAGAATCGGTCGCTGGTGCCGCTCCTCCAGTCGACCGGTATGGAGGTCAAGTACGAGGAGGCGCGCGACGGTCACAACTGGGAGAACTGGCGCGACCGCCTGCGGAGCGGGCTCTCGTGGCTGTTCCCGGGGCCGCTCTGGATGGTCTACGAGTAGCGGCCGGCGCTGGCGCCGGCCCTTGCAAACTGGGGCGAATTTGGCAAAAGTCGCGGCTGCCGTAGGAGGAGCCGAAATGGCCAACGTCACCAAGAACATCGGATTGTCCCTCGGGGCCGACCTGTGCTGGCCCGCTTGCTACGAAGAGATCGTCAAGCGTCTCGATCTCAACATCCCCTCCGGCGAGGACGTGATCAAGTTCCACGTCGAGCGCGTCAGCGTCGAGCCGTTCAACCTACGTCAGCCCGTCCGCTACGACGTGGTGCTCGATCGCCTGACGCACTGGTTCCACACCAGCCGCGAGTGGATCAAGAAGGCCGTCGTGATGGACGGCCTCTACGTGCTCAACAATCCCTGGTCGCTCCAGTCGATGGAGAAGCACACGACCTACTCGGCGATGATGGCGCTCGGCATGCCGATCCCCGACACGTGGATGGTGCCGCCGCGCGAGCTCTCGCCCGACAACCCCGACGTCTATCCGACGCTCGAGCGCTACGGGCGGAAGTTCGAGCTGGCCGAGATCGGCGAGAAGCTCGGCTACCCGCTGTTCATGAAGCCCTACGACGGCGGCGCGTGGGTCGGGGTTACCAAGATCAACAACACCCAGCAGCTGCTCAAGGCCTACGAGCAGAGCGGCCGGCGAGTGATGCACCTGCAGCGCGCGGTCGACCCGTTCGACCTGTTCGTGCGCGCGATCGGCATCGGCCCGCAGGTCCACATCGTCCGCTACGACCCCGACGCCCCGCTGCACGACCGCTACAAGGTCGACTTCTTCTTCGTCAACGGCGAGGAGTGGAGCGTCCTCCAGGACACGTGCCTCACCATCAACGCGTTCTTCGGCTGGGAGTTCAACTCCTGCGAGTCGCTGCGCAAAGAGGGCGTGTTCTACCCGATCGACTTCGCCAACGCGTGCCCCGACTTCCAGGTCACGTCGCTGCACTTCCACTTCCCCGAGCTGGTCAAGAACATGGTCCGCTGGTCGCTGTTCTGCGCGGCCACCGGGCGCAAGAAGGCGCTCAACCTCGACTGGGCGCCGTTCTTCGAGATCGCCAAGAAAGACCTGCCGTACCGCGAGCGCCTGGCCGGCTACGCCAAGATCGCCCGCGAGCGGATGGAGCACGACCGCTTCCAGGAGTTCGTCGCCAAGCACCTGTCGCACCTCGACGAGGTCGCGTGGGAGTTCTTCGGCACCGACGTGGCCAAGGGCTACGTGCGCCAGAAGGTCGCCGCGCTGTTCCCCGCCCACGAGGTCCACGCGTTCACCGAGCACTTCTTCGGCCTGATCCAGTTCTGGCGCAAGTGCGAGGCCGACCGCATGAACGGGGTCAAGGAGCAGGCCGCCGCTGCCGCTGCGGCGACCGAGGTCGCGACCCAGCCGGCCGAGCCGGTCGAGCAGAGCACTCTGCCGGTCGATCTGCCGGTGTCCGCGCCCGAGGCCGCCGAGCCCGCTGCCGCTGCCGAGCCCGCTGCCGCTGCCGAGCCGGCTGTCGCCGCGCCGGAGCCGGTCGCCGCGCCCGAGCCCGAGCCGGCCGCGTTCGCGCCGGTCAAGCCCACCCCGCCGAAGGGCGGCAAGGGCAAGAAGGTCAAGAACTAGTCTGTGCCGAAGGACATGTCCTCAAGAACCGGTTCGTCCGGCCCCGCGCGAAGGGGTCGGCGCCGGCCGTCCGGCCCGCCACGCGGTGCCTCCTCTGCCATGGCCATGGATAAGACGCGCTCGACCTGGTACTCGTCGCGCCTCCGCCAGGAGGTCTCGTTCGCCCGCTGGGGCAGCTACGGCCGCCCGGTGCTGCTGTTCCCGACGGCCGGGGGCGACTGTGAGGAGTGCGAGCGGATGCTGATGATCCGCGCCCTCTCGCCGCTCATCGACGCCGGGCGGATCAAGGTCTACTCGCCGGACAGCACGGCGGGGAAGAACTGGATCCGCGACGACCGCTCGCCGCAGCAGAAGGCGTGGCTGCAGAACCAGTACGACGCGTTCGTCGCCGAGGAGCTGGTGCCGGCGATCCGCACCGACTGCCGCACCCCGGACATCGAGATCGTCACCGCCGGGGCGTCGATCGGGGCGCTCAACGCGGTCGCCTCGCTGGTCCGCCACCCCGACGCGTTCGCCCTGGCGATCGGCATGAGCGGCACCTACAACCTCACCGGCTGGATGGACGGCGCGCACACGCTCGACCTCCACTACTTCTCGCCGATCCACTTCCTCCCGACGCTGCCCGAGGGCCCGCAGCTGGCCCGCCTGCGCACGCGCCTGGCGATCCTCGCCGTCGGCGAGGGCCGCTGGGACCGGCCCGGCAACTCGTGGGAGATCGCCAGCGTGCTCGGTCGCCGCGGCGTGCCCAACCGCGTCGACCTGTGGGGCGAGGACCACGACCACGACTGGCCGACCTGGCGCGAGATGCTGCCCAAGTACCTCGCCGAGCACTCCTGACGCCTGTCCGAAGGTTCCTGTCCGAAGGGACCTGCGCGAAGAGACACTCGAATCATGCCCGCCGTCATCTTCATCGCGCCCTTCCACCTCCCGGTGACGATGCGCTTCGTCTACGCCGTCGCGGCGCTGCCGAACGTGCGCCTGGGGCTGATCTCGCAGGAGCCGATCGAGAAGCTCGCGCCCGACCTGCGGCGCCGGCTGGCGGCGTACGAGCGGGTCGGCGACGCGCTCGACGTCGGTCACCTCGAGGGCGCGGTCAAGGCGGTGGCGCACCGCCTCGGCGGCGTCGACCGCCTGATCGGCACGCTCGAGCAGCTGCAGGTCCAGCTCGGCCAGCTGCGCGACCGCCTCGGCATCGAGGGCATGGGCGAGGAGGCGTCGCGCAACTTCCGCGACAAGGCGCGCATGAAGGACGTGCTGCACCGCGCCGGAGTCCCGTGCGCGCGCCACCGCAGGATCACCTCCGCGGGCGAGGGCTGGACCTTCGCGCTCGATGTCGGCTATCCGCTGATCTTGAAGCCGCCGGACGCGGCCGCCGCCAAGGGCACCTTCCGCGTCACCGACGCCGAGACCCTGCACCACGCCCTGTCGGCCCTGCGCCCGTCGCCCGAGCGCCCGGCGGTGGCCGAGGAGTTCGTCACCGGCCGCGAGCGCTCGTTCGAGACGGTGACGATCAAGGGCAAGCCGGTGTGGTTCTCGTCGACGCTGTACGACCCGCCGCCGCTGCACGTGCTCGAGAACCCGTGGATCCAGTGGACCGTGCTGATGCCGCGCGAGGAGGAGACGGAGGACACCCGGCTCGCGCGCCCGCACGCGCTGGCGGCCCTGCAGGCGCTGGGCATGGGCACCGGCCTGTCGCACATGGAGTGGTTCCGCCGCGACCGTCCAGGCGGTCCGCCGGTGGCGATCTCCGAGGTCGGCGCGCGCCCGCCGGGGGCGCAGATCGTCAGCCTCAACTCGTACGCCCACGGCGTCGACTTCTACGAGCGCTGGGCCCGGCTGGTGGTGTTCGAGCAGTGGGACGCGCCGCCGCGCAAGTACGCGGCCGGCGTGGCGTTCTTCCGCGGCCAGGGCAAACCCCGCCCCGGCGCCCGCGTCGTCGCCCTGCACGGCGTGGCCGAGGCCCAGCGCGAGCTCGGCGACCTCGTCGTCGACGTCAAGCTGCCGCAGATCGGTCAGCCGCGCGCCGAGTCGTACGAGGGCGAGGGCTACGCGATCCTCCGCCACCCCGACACCGACGTGGTCGCCCGCGCGCTGCGACGGATGATCTCGACCGTGCGCGTCGAGCTCGGCTGAGCGTTCGGGTATGCTCTTAAAAACATGCTCGAAGGAGCATGTCGATCAGAGCATGCTCGAAGGGACATACGACCTGCGCGCCTCCGCGCACCGTGAGCAAGGGGGCGGTGCGCTCCTCGCGGGCTCGAGGCGGCGCAGCGGCCTCATGCGCAAACGCGCGAGGCTCCGACAGCGCGGTGGTCGAGTCGGTCGAAGGACCGTCGCTGCTCCGTTCGGCGGCGGTTCTCGGACTTATCCACAGGCCCGATCGGCGCTCGGGAGCGCCCCGGCTCGCGGGCTGGTGGCGGATGGCGCTTGACGGGCCCGGCGGCGGGCGCTGTTAAATACCCTCTGGAGTCGGGAGGGGATCGATGCGTGCTTACGAGGCCTGGGAGCAGCTGGACTTCGCGACATTCATGACCCCGGAGAGCCGGACACCCGCACGTCAGGCGCCAGGCGCGACGCTCGAGATGCACGTGTACGGCGAGGACTTCGCGCTGGTGCGCGTGCGCGACGGTTTTTATGCCGACGATCGGCGCGTCTTCTACGTCTCGCGCGGACGGGTCTACTTGCTCCGCTCGCCGCGGCTGCGGCCCGGCCAGGGCTTCCGCCGGATCACCGCCCTGCCGGCGGCCGTCCAGAGTGTGGACGAGTCCAGCTTCGACCCGGACGACGCCGGCGACCAGGCGCTGTTCGCCGTCGCCGACTGCATCGACGGCATCTATTAAAAATTGAGTGCGCGGGGCGCGAGCGTGATGTGGAGCGATGCCGAGCACGTCGCCGGCTCGCCACGAGTTCGCGAGCGAGGACACATGAGCGCGTCGCCGATGCGGAAGTCGGCCGTGCTCGGTGATCTCTGGGGCGGTCGCATGGTGACGAGACCGCGCTCTTCACCGTGCGAAGAGGGTTGGCGGGCTCGAGTTGTCGGTGCGAGCGAGCGTCGAGCGGGGATCAAAAAGTTCGGCTCGCTCAGGCAGCTGCCTGCAAACGAGGCGGCATGGTGGGCGAGAGCATGCTCGGCACCGTGCGGAGAGGGTTGCCGGACTCGGCCTGTCGGCGCGAGCGAGCGTCGAGCGTGACCCAAAAGTTCGCCCCTCTCAGGCAACCGTCGGGGCAGCTGACTGCAAGCGAGGCGGCATGGTGGGCGAGAGCATGCTCGGCACCGTGCGGAGAGGGGTGCCGGACTCGGCGAGCCGTCGACCAAAAAAGTTCGCCCCGCTCCAGGCAGCCGTTGGGACGGCTGGCCTGCCAGCGAGGCGGCATGGTGGACGAGACCGTGCTCGTCACCTTGCGGAGAGGGTTGCCGGACTCGGTTGCCGAGTCCGGCGGAGTGGAGGCGCCGGGAATTGAACCCGGGTCCGCGAGCCATCCGGTGGGACCACTACGTGCGTAGCCGCTGTATTTGATTTAGCCCCGGAGCATGCCCACGGCAGGCCCTCTCCGGTGCGATCCCCTCATCTCACGTGTGCGCTCGGGGCGAGGCGCGCACGCCATCTCCGGTAATCACACCCCCGTCCCTATCGGAGCCTCTCAGGCGGGGATGTCGCGGGTTCTTACGCCGCGAGGGCCATCTGGCCGTAGCTGTTGTCGTTGGCAGCTATGATTCCCACTCATTTTTACGTGGCTGAGTAGGCAGCCCCGGCACGCGATCCGTCACGTTCAGTACCCCCGTCGAAACCTGACACCCCCGTGAGTGGTTGGAAGGAATTCGCCGAAGCGACGGGCGCCGCGGCGAATCACGAGTATGAGTCGGCCGACGGGCTCGCGCAAGGCCGCGGGCGCGCGCCGCGGGCGCCCCGGCCGCGGAAGGCCCAAATGTTGCCCCGCGGGGGAGGCCGGCCCTACGATGCCGGGCAGTGGCCGCCGCGCCCGGACGTTTTCAGGCTCCCGACCGCCCCTCCGACAAGGAGGGCCCGCGGAAGGCGTTCGTCGTCGTGCTCGCGGGCGACCGCATGGGCGAGATGTTCGAGCTCGACCCCGCGTACACCACCATCGGCCGCGGCCTGACGGCGACCGTGCGGATCAACGACGAGGGAATCTCCCGCACCCACGCGGCCGTATCCGTCGACAAGGGCGTGTACTACCTCTCCGATGCGGGCTCGACCAACGGGACGTTCGCCAACGGCGACCGCGTCGACCGCCACCCGCTGCGCGAGGGCGACAAGATCCAGCTCGGGGCCGCCAGCGTGCTCCGCTTCACCTTCCACGAGGACACCGACGACGACCAGCAGCGCGAGCTGTACGAGTCGACGCTGCGCGACCGCCTCACCGGCATGTTCGCCCGCGGGTACTTCCTCAACCGGCTCGAGAGCGACGTCGCCGTCGCGCTGCGCCACGGCAAGCCGCTGGCGCTGGTCCGCTTCGAGGTCGACCGCTTCGCCGACGTGCGCGCGGTCGCCGGCGACGCCGCCGCCGACCATGTCCTCCGGACCATGTGCATCGCGATCACCGAGAGCACGCGCAGCGACGACTTGCTGGCCCGCCTCGGCGACGAGGACTTCGCGTTCTTGTGCCGCGACGTCGACGCCATGCGCGCCTCGCGGGCGGCCCGGCGCCTGCGCGAGACCATCGCCGCGCGCGAGTTCGCCGGCGCCGAGCCGACGCGCCTGACCCTCTCGCTCGGGGTCGCCGACCTCGCGCTGCTGCACGAGCCGACGGCCGAGGCGCTGATCAAGGCCGCCGAGTCGGCGCTGACGATCGCCCGCCGCGCGGGGGGCGATCGCGTCGAGATCTACGACCCCGAGAACGAGCCGACGCGGCTGGTCTAAGGAGCAGGTGATGCAACGCCCATCGATTCGCGGCCCGGTCGCCCTGCTCGCCCTGTTGAGCCTGTCCTTCGGGGCATGTCGTGGCGAGTCGACGCCGCCGCTGTTCACCGGCGACCTCCGGCCCGAGAGCGAGCCCGACGACAAGAAGAAGGAGCCGCCGCCGGTCGCCGAGCCCGAGCGCAAGCTGTGGTTCTCCAGCGGGCCCGGCCGCGACGCCATCCTCGCGCGCGAGCGGCAGAACTTCCCGGCCGCGATCAAGCTGCTCGACGAGGTGCTGCAGGACGGCTCGCTCGCCGCCGACGACCGCGGGGCCGCGCTGTGGCTGCGCGCGCTCGAGGACCTGCGGGCGCAGAAGTTCGCCGACGGGGCCGGGCGCCTGGCCGAGGCCCGCACCGCGCCCGGGCTGGCGGCCGTCGCCCCGCGCCTGCGCCTGCTCGAGGCCCAGGCGTGGCTCGACGCCGGTATGCCGGACAAGGCCAAGACGCCGCTCGCCGGGCTGGTCGAGGCCGCGGCCGGCACCGCGATCGAGCCGGCCGCGACGATCACCGGCGCCGACGCCAGGGCGCGCACGAACGACCGCGCCGGCGCGCTCGCGCAGTACGCCGCCTTCCTCGCCAAGTTCCCCGAGTCACCGCGACGGCACGAGGTGCGGGCCAAGCGGGCCCGACTGCTGGCCGAGAGCGAGGCGCCGGAGGAGCTGCGCGAGGCGATCGAGCTGTACGAGAAGCTGCTGCTCGACGTGCCGCTGTCGGACTACGGCGCCGAGGCCGAGGAGCGGCTGCCGGCGCTGGCGCAGCAGGTCGGGCTGCGGCGCAGCTTCAGCGAGGACCGCGACGCCGTGCGCCAGCGGACGCTGGCGAAGATCCGCGACCAGCTGGCGCGCAGCCGCTACGCCGGGGTCATCCGCGACGTCGACGACTTCCTCGCGCTGCAGCCGCCCGACGCCGACCGCTGCGAGGCGCTGTTCCTCAAGGGCACCGCGATCTTCAAGCAGCGCAAGCGGGCCAAGTCGCGCCCGGTGTTCGAGCTGGCGGCGACGGCCTGCCGCAAGGCCGGACCTGGCCGAAAGGACACCCTCGTCAAGGCCCTCTACCAGGCCGGCCGCGGCCGCTACGCCGAGGGCGAGTACGAGCGCGCGGCCAAGCAGTTCTCGGCGGTCGCCGACGAGTTTCCCGACCACAGCTACGCCGACGACTCGCTGCTGCTGGCCGGCGAGTCGTGGGCCGAGAAGGGCGACAAGCCGCGCGAGCGCCAGGCCTACGAGCGCATGCTGGCCGACTTCTCCGGCGGCGACATGGCGTTCGAGGCCCGGCGCCGGCTGCTGGTGCTGGCGCTGACGCAGGACCGCCCGGCCGACGCGCTCAAGCTGGCCGACGACGGCCTGACGCAGAAGGGCCTCGACCTGCGCGACCGCGCCAAGCTGCACTACTTCCGCGGCCGCGGCCTGCACCGCCTCGGCCGCGCCGACGAGGCCGTGTCCGCCTGGCTCGACGTCCTCGCTGCAGCGCCGCTCAGCTATCCTGGCCTTCAGGCCATGTCACGCCTGCGCGAGGCCGGCGAGGAGCCACTCGCGCGCGGAATCGCGGCGCTGTCGAAGTCGGCCGACCAGGCGGCCCCGCGGCTCGACCTGCCGACCACGCCCGCGGCCGAGCGCGCGCTCCTGCTGGCCCGCCTCGGTCTCGGCGACGAGGCCCGCGAGGAGCTCAGCGAGGCCAAGATCGACGGCTGGCCCGCGGCCGCGGTGCTGGCCCAGGCCGGCCTCTACGGCGAGTCGCAGCGGCTGCTCGGCGCGCTCGGCAGCAGCTGGCGGCAGAGCCCGCCGGTCGCCACCAACCGCGAGCTGTGGACGATCGCCCACCCGCTCGCGTTCTCCGACCTCGTGCGCGCCGGCGAGGGCGCGCATCAGGTCCCGTGGTTCCTCACCTTCGCCATCATGCAGACCGAGAGCCGCTTCGAGCCCGGCGTGACGTCGTGGGCCGGCGCCCGCGGCCTCGTCCAGCTGATGCCGGCCACCGCCAAGGACCTCGCCCGCCAGGCCGGCGTCGACGGCTTCAACGACGCTCGCCTCTTCGACCCGTCGCTCAACCTCGACCTCGGCACGCTCTACCTCGGCAACCTCGTGCGTCGCTACGGCGGCGACGAGGCCGCCGTGCCGCTGGCGATCCCCAGCTACAACGCCGGCGCCGGTGCGGTCGACAAGTGGCTCGAGAAGCGCAAGGACTGGGACTTCGACCTCTTCATCGAGGCCATCCCCTACGACGAGACCCGCGCCTACACCCAGTCGGTGCTCGAGCGCTGGCTCAGCTACCGCTGGCTGCACGCCCCCGCCGACCTCACCGCCGCCCAGCGCCTGCCCTACGTGCCGCTGACCCTGCCGAGCCGCGCCCGCGGGGTCCAGCCGGGGCCGATCGATCACGGCTGAGCAGCCCTTTGGGGCATGTCGCTCGGCACATGCCCCAACGGGCATGCCATGGCTGCTCGCTCGTGCTCCCCCTGTGGCCCGCCAGCCCGTATCGGCGAGCGCGCCACGAACGGCGCACCCGCGCACGGTATGAACTTCACCCGCGAGCGCGACGTGCCGAGGTCCACGCGCGAACGCGGCGTGCAGAGCCAGCCGCCGCGGAGCAGCTCCATCGGTCAGGTGGCCTGGCCGGCCCGACGTCGACCGCCGGCGTTCAAAATGCCCGAAAGGACATGTCCAAACGCCCATGTCCTTGGGGGCAAGGATTCAAGAGCATGCCCGAACGGGCAGCTCAGGTCGGCCGCGGCGAGGGCAGCTTCTTCGGCCCGGCGGCGCCCGGCGGGAGGGCGTGGTTGTCCTCGGCCAGCTTGCGCTCCATGCTGCGGATCTTCGCGGTCAAGAACGCCTCGGCGCCGGCGTACAGGCAGACGAAGGTCCACACCGGCGAGAGGTGGGTGATCCACGCGAGGCTCCACACCGCGAACACCAGCGAGGCGCGGCCGATGTCGCCGTTGAGCAGCTGGCCGGTGCCGGGCAGGAACAGGCTGAGCAGGCCGGCGGTCGCGGGCAGGCGCGGCTCCTCGTCCTCGAACGGCACGAGGGCTGTCTCTGCGGACAGGCGGGCCAGCAGCGCGTGCTCGCCGAGCTCCTGGGCCGCGGCGCGGAACTCGGCCTCGAGCTCGCCCTTGGTCTCGGGCGTCACGCCGTAGCGGACCACCGAGCCGCCGCCGATCGCCACCAGCATGCCGGCCTGGCGCATCGCCTCGAGCGCGTTCTCCACGTCCTGGCGGGGCGAGCCGAGCGCGTCGGCGGCCGAGGCCACAGTGAGGAAGTCGATCCGCGGGTCCGACAGCAGGCTCAAGATCCGCGCCGACAGCGGCGAATCGAGCGGGTCGGTCTCGCGGTACGGCGCCGGCTCGAGCGCCGCCGACTGGTCCCAGCCCACCCCGCGCCGCACCAGCGCTTGCGACTCCGGGGCCTCACGATCGGCCTCGAGCACGCCGTCACGCGTGAGGTCGGGGCGCAGGCGACGCGCGGTGCCGAGGGGTCGACGCCCCTTCGTGGGCCGGAGACGATTCATGAGAGAGCCAGAGTAGTCCGTCGTGAAGAGTTGTCACGGCCCGTCGCTCGCGCGGCCAGCCGCCTTCCGGATCACCATAGCAAATGTCGCGGAGCGTCGCCGCCGGACGTGCGGAGGACGACAATTTCGGGCAGCTTCGCGCCGCGGGTGAGCTCGCCGACGCGGCCCGGCGGACGCGCAGGGGGAGCGCCGTTCGAGCCCGCCCGGGCGGCCTCGGGCCCGCGCGACCCGCCCGTCGACGACCGCCGCTTTTGCCACCGCGGGAGCTCGCGCGCGAGACCCTGCCCGAGCGGGACATCTGCGGCGATGTGGACGGAACTGCGCGCGGGTCGTCACAGCGAGATCTGGCGCGACACCATGGTCCGGTCGCCGCCGTGCGAGGGAACTGACCAGGTCGGGCGCGCCGCCTTCAGCGCGTCGCCCGCCGCGGGGATGCCTTCCGACAGGTCCCAAACGACAGCCTCGACCGCGGCCTCGCTCCCCAGCTCGAGCGTCACCACCACGCCCTCCGGCGGCGGCGCGACGATCCCGTAGACCTCGCCGCCGGCGACGTACTTGCGCCGGTGCTCCGGATACGGCGGCAGGACGGTCCCGTTCATCGTCACGCTCCGCAGCATCGCGGCCTCGGGCACGAACATCGCCATCACCCGCGCGCCGCGGGCCGACCGCACGCGCACGACCACTCGCCGCCCCGTGTCCGGCGGCGGCTCCGGGTCGACCTCGAGCTCGGCCATGGGCGGCGCCAGCTCGGGCGGCGTCGACCCGGCCGGGGCGACGAAGCTCGGCGACTCGTCGGTGTCCCACGCGAACGCGGGCCCGGCCGGACCGAAGGCCGCGGCCGCTTGCAGCGTGGCCGGCAGCGGCGCGTCCGCGCCGACGACCCACCGCCCCGCGCCGCTGTCGGTGTCGAGGTGGTACAGCAGGCTCAGGCGTCGCGGTCGCGCCTCGCTGTACGCCGGCGAGGTGACGGCGATCGCGGTCGCCACCCCGCTGGCGAGCGCCAGCGCCACCACGAGCGGCCCGCGCGAGCGGCCCAGCCCGTGCCACAGCGGCGCCAGGAGCGAGGCCAGCAGCGCCAGCACCCCGGCCGCCGCCGGCCCCAGGCCGAACACCGCCTCGACCCGCACCGCCGCCTGCAGCCACATCAGCGCCGGCAACGCCAGGGCGAGGAGGACGATGAGTCCCGAGGGCCATGTCCTCCACGACATGTCTGAACGAGCCTGTCCTCGACGACATGCCCAAAACGCCAGCACGGCGGCGACCAGCACCGGCGGCAGCACGCCGACGCTCGCGCCCGGGAGCGCGACGGCGGTGAGCGCGGCGATCGCCGCCAGCCACAGCCACGGCCCGAGCCACAACCACGCGCGAGCGGCCGCGTCGGCGCGCGCGAGCGGCCCGACCACCGCGCCGCCGGCCGCCAGGACGGCCGTCCACAGCGCCACCCGGGCCGGCAGCGGGGCGGCGTGCCCGGCGACCTCGGCCGCGGTGAGCCAGGCGATCGCCGCCATCAAGCCGGCGCCGATCGCCGCCGGCACCCCGACGAGCGCCGCGAAGCCGAGCCCGCGCGCGACCCACGCCCGCCGATCGCCGCCGGCCTCGCGCGCGAGCCGACGCGCCGGCGGCACCAGCAGCACCAGCGCGAGCGCGGCGAGCCCGGGGATCCACATCGTCCGCAGGTGCAGCAGGCTCGCCCCGAGCGCGTCGACGTACACCCGCGAGCGCTCGGGCAGCGCGCCGAGGTCGGCCTCCGCCAGCGCCCGCACGGCCGCGAGCGCGGTGTCACCGAGGTGCTGCACGCTCGGGGCGTCGAGGTTGGCCAGGCGATCGAGCGGCGTGTGGTAGTGGGCCTTGTCCTCGCCGAAGCCGAAGTCGAGGGCCGGCCAGCCGGCGTTCTTGTAGACGGTGAAGTCGGTGTCGTAGGGCGTGAGTCCGTAGACCGCCCCGATCACGCTCGCGCCGTACGGCCGCGGCACCGCCTCGGCGATCGCCGCGATCAGGCCGTCGTTGTTCGCGGTGGTGCGCGTCAGCGAGGTGACGCCGCGCGTGCCCCCGGCGTCGAGGTTGATGACCGCGCCGATCGAGGCCGCGCGCGGGTGAGCGTCGACGAACGCCTGCGCGCCGAGCAGGCCCGACTCCTCGCCGTCGACCAGCACGAACACCACCGGGTTGCGCGGCCGCGGCCCCGCGAGCAGCGCCCGCGCCACCTCGAACGAGGCCGCCACGCCCGAGCCGTCGTCGCCGGCGCCCGGCCCGGCGGCGACCGAGTCGTGGTGCGCCGAGACCAGCAGCGCCGGCCCCTCCTCGCGCCCCGGCAGCGCCGCGACCACGTTCCACACCCGCCCGCAGCCGGCGCTGCGCGGCCCGCAGGCGAAGGCCTCCTGGACCTCGGCCTCGATCCCGAGCGCCGCGAACTCGGCCAGCATCCGCTCGCGCACGCCCGCCGCCGCGGCCGATCCGACCGGGTGGGGCACGTCGTCGCCGATCAGCCGCTCCAGCCGCGCGAGCGCACGTGTCGCAGAGAACATGTCCTCCGGGGCATCTTCTCCGCGCGCCGGCGGCGGCTCCAGCCGCGCCTGCACCAGCGCGAGCCCCCCGGCCAGCAGCGCCGCCGCGGCGACGAAGACCGCCGCGCCGCGCAGCCCGGACCCTCGCTCGCCGCTCGCAGTCACGCCCGCACGCTACCAGCTCGTGCGACCTCGCGCCACGTGCGGTCGGTGGTACGTATATGTCCGTCGGAGCATGTTCCAAAGAACATGCTCCGACCTCTCGCTCCAGAGCCCCGCTACCGCTTGCGGCGCGCGGCGATGGCGGCCACGCTCGGCAGCACCAGGATCGCGGTGATCGCCGCGATGCCGATGCCGAACACCGCGAGCACCCCGATCCCGCGCAGGCCGCCGGAGTCGGCGATGCAGAACGCGCCGAAGCCCATCGCGGTGGTCGCGGTGGCCGCACCGATGGCGGCGCCGGTCTCGCCGAGCGCGTGGGCGATCCCGCCGGCCTCGTCGCGCAGGTGGCGGATCCGGTCGGTCAAGTACACCCCGTTGTCGACGCCGATGCCGAGGATGGCCGGCAAGATCGGGATGTTGAACAGGGTGAAGCGGACGCCCGCGGCCGCCATCAGGCCGACCAGCCACAGCATCCCGAGCAGCAGCGGCGCCAGCGTCCACAGCGTGCGCGACAGCGAACGGATCTGCGCCACCACGATCACCGCGATCAGCACCAGCGCCATCGCCAGCACCGTCGGCGCCTCCGACTGCATCAGCTGGTACATCAGCGCGTAGACCGTGGTCTCGCCGACGAACAGCGCGTCGTCCGACTGCAGGCCCTCGACGCCCTCGGTGTACTTCGCCGTCTCCTCCATGAACTTGAGGCCCATGGAGATGTCGGCCGCGTCGAAGTTCGGGTAGGCGTAGACCGCGAAGCGGCCGTCCGGGCTGTACACCTTGTCGCGGATCGCCGGCGGCAGGCGCTCCACCGTCACCGGCTCCGCCTTGAGCATGTTCTGCAGCCGCCGCGCGTCCTCCGGCGTCAGCCCCTCGTCGGCGTCGTCGCCCTGGCCGGCCGCGCGCTCCTCGAGCCGCTTCCACGTGCGCTCGGGGATGTCGGACGTCATCGCCGCGATCGTCTCCTTGCGCCTGGCCGGATCGATCGCCGGGTCGGGCAGCAGGTCGGGCGCGCCGAGCAGCTCTGCTACTACGGTACCTGTCCCATCGGCCAGCCGCTTCTCCTGCACCCCGCGGGCCTGCGTCAGCACCGCCCGCGCCTGGTCGAGCGTCGACACCACCAGCACCCCGGCGTGGATGTCCTTGCCGAAGATCTTGCTGATGAGGAACACCTCGGGCTTGTACAGCGCGCGGGTGCGGGCCGACTGCAGCTCGCGCGTCGAGTTCTCGAACTCGGCCCTGGGCGCCATCACGGCCGCGCCGACGGTCAGCGCCGCCACCAGGCCCAGCATCAACCCCGGGCGCGCCAGCACCACCCGCGTCAACACCCCCGGCTGCGGGCGAGCAGCCTGCGGCTCGCCGACCCGCTTGACGCCGACGAGGCAGAGGATCGCCGGGTACACCGTGAGCATCGCCAGCAGGCACAGCGCGACGCCGAAGCCGGCGATCAGGCCGAACTCCTGGAACGCCGGGAACGCCGAGCTCGCCATCACCGCGAACGCGCCGAGCGTGGTCGCCGAGGCGATCAGCAGCGGGCCGATCAGGTTGGCGAAGGCGCGGGCGATCGCTTCGCGGTCGCCGCCGCGGCCCTGCTCCTCGCGCACGCGCACGAGGAAGTGGATGCCGGCGTCGATGCCCATGCCGACCACGACCGTCGAGATCAGGCTGGTGATCGCGTTGAGCCGGCCGAGGACGATCTGCGTCACCGCCATCGACCAGGTCACGCCGCACACCAGCGGCACCAGCAACGTCAGCACCGCGCGGCCGGAGCGGAACAGCAGGTAGAGGATGACGAGGACGCCGATCACCCCGAACGCGCCGCTGCGCAGCATGTCGCCGCGGATCGTCTCGCGCTCCTCGGCCTTGATCGTGTACGGGCCGACGACGCTGTAGTGGATGCCCGAGCCGGCCCACGGCGTGTTCGGCTCGTTCACCACCGCGGCCACGTCGGCGCGGATCTGGTTCGACACCGCTTCGGCGAAGTCGAGGTCGCTCGACGGCTGCGTCGGGTGGATCAGCAGCACCAGCGCGGAGATCTCGTCGCGCTCGAAGTAGTCCTTGAAGCTGGTGCGGGCCAGCGCTGCGTCCTGCTTGCTGCGGATGAAGGTGCGCAGGGCCTTCGGCGCCTCCGGGTCGGGCGCTTCGAGGCACACGTCCGGCTCGGCGCGGCACAGCTCGTAGTGCGTCCACGCCTGGAAGTGCTCGTCGAGCGCCTCCATCTCGGCGTCGCCGAGGTAGTAGAGCGCGTGCTCGGCGAAGAAGTCGCTGCGCAGCCGGTACTCGACGTCGCGCACCAGCGGGCTCTCGGCGGCCCGCTCGGCGATCGCGTCGGCGAGGGCGTGGCGCTGCTCCGGCGAGCCCTCCTTGATCACGACGTTGACGCTGCCGAGCGCGCCGAACGAGGTCTCGATGCGATCGATGCTGGCGAGGACGGGGTGGTCCTCGGGCAGCAGCGAGCGCAGGTCGCTGTCGACGCGCAGCAGCGACGAGAGGTAGACGGAGACGACGGTGAGGACCAGCGCCAGCGCGAGCACCAGGCGGTGCTGCGCGAGGACCCATGCGATCCACCGTTCACGCAGGCGCTTGTGCGAGGCCTCGGACACGGGCGGGGCCATCTTGCCCCAAGCGGCCGGCCGAGCGCGAGGTGCATGTGCACCGTCGCGCGCAGTGCGGGTGAGTTTGCCCGTCGAATTTTGCCACGCCGGCCCGCGGCCTCGGCCGACCGGGCCCCGAGGACAGCTGTCGGCCGCGAAAGGGGTCCTCAGCCGGCGGGGGTGGGCGCGTCCGCCGGCGCCCCTGCCACCGCGAGATCGGTCGGCGTGTCCGGCTGCGCCCCGGACAGGATCGCGTGGATGAAGGCCCGCACATGCGCCTCGACCCGCTGGGCGCCCGCCACGCTCAGGTGGATCCCGTCGCCCGCGCGGACCCGGACCGTCTTGCCCCCGGGCTCGCCGTCGGCGTCGAGCCGGTCGGTGTACCCGCCCCTGTCGTCGGCCAGCAGCCGCCAGATGTCGATGAAGTGCGCGTTGGGGCGGATCGCCATCTCGGCCCGGTAGATCGTGTTGACCCGCTGGACCCGCACGTGAAACTTCTCCGGCCGCATCACCGGCATGCCGATCCAGAACAGCGGCTTGCCGCCGGCGGCGACGATGTCGGCGAAGTCGTTGACGCGCCGCGCGTACTCCTCGGGCCACTCCGGCTCGGGCCAGGTGATCCAGCCCTTGTCCGGCATGCGCAGGCCCTGCACATCGTTGCCGCCGAACATCACGACCGCGGCGTCGGGCGTGAATTCGTCGACCTGCTTCTGCGCCTCTTTCGGCCAGGCGAAGAAGTCGGGGCGGGCCAGGCCGGTGCTGCTCTTGCCCTTGCGCCGGACCACGTAGCCGTGCTCCTTGCGCAGGCCGTTCTCGAGGAACAGGCCGACGCCGCCGGCGATCATGCTGTCGCCGACGATGAGGATGCGCTTTTTCGCCGGCTCGGCGGCGGACTCGGCCGCGCGCGACGGGCGGGGCAGGAGCGCGGCTCCGGCGGCGGCGGCGAGGCCGTGCAACCAGGTCCGACGTGAGCACTGGGGCGAGGGCAGGGTCCGCGGCGCCATGCGAGCGGAAGTGGTTATGACCCGAGCGGGCGACCTTCCGCAAGAAGGGCGTTCACGGCGCCTTGCTGGGCTGCGGGCCAGCGTGTATCTAACGCCGCGAGAGCCGGCCCCGCGATCGAATGCGCGCGACCGCCGGCCCGCGGGACCGTCCCCGCACGGTCCGCGGCCCGCCTGGCCACTCACTTTCCTGGCCGCTCATTCCCTGGCCGCTCCTGGCCGCTCATTTTCCTGGCCGTTCATTTTCCTGGCCGTTCATTTTCCTGGCCGCTCATTTTCCTGGCCGCCACCGACTCACCGGTCACCGACTCTCACGGCCTCCGGGCCGCCGACTTCACGCACCGACTTCACGGTCCTTCGGACCACTGATTGTGAGACCGCCGATGCAAGCCCACGAGGACGTCCAAAAGTTCATCGCCCACCTCGTCGCCAACAACAAGGTCATGCTCTTCATGAAGGGCAACAAGAGCTTCCCGCAGTGCGGCTTCTCGGCGGTGGTCGTCGAGATCCTCAAGAAGCACGCGGTGCCGTTCGAGACCTTCAACGTGCTGTCCGACCCGGCTGTGCGCGAGGGCGTCAAGCAGTTCGCCAGCTGGCCGACGATCCCTCAGCTCTACGTCAACGGCGAGTTCATCGGCGGTTGCGACATCGTCCGCGAGATGGACGCCAACGGCGAGCTCGAGGGCAAGCTCAAGGCCGCCACCGCGGCGGCCTGAGCCCGCGCGCCGCGCGTCCCGCCGATCAGCCCGGCGGATAGGTGCACACGCCGAACTTCATCATCTGCATCTCGGGGATGCCGATGTCTTCACACATCGACCCCTCGGGGCAGTTGTCGTTGGCGATCACGCACAGCAGGGCGCAGATGTCGGCCTGCTGGTCCATGTCGGTGTCGAAGGCGCAGACCGACTGGACTCCGGGGCCGAGGCCTTCGGGCTCGGGGCACATGCCCTGGCCCATGCACTTCGGCGCGCAGAACGAGCCCTTGACCTTGCCGCTGGTGCTGGTCTCGTCGACACACGCCGCGTTGCCGTCGCACTCGACGTTGTTGGCCACGCTGCAGCTCTCGTAGGGGCCGGTCGAGGGGATCACCATCATCGTCGTGGTGCCCTCGGTCTCGGTCTCGCCGGTGGTGGTGGTGGTGGTCGTCGTCGCCGTCTCCGTCGTGGTCGTCGCCGTGGTCTCTTCGGCGGTCGTGCTGGTGGTCGGCGTCGGACCGGTGGTGGGAATCGCCTCCGTGGCCGTCCCGGTGGTGGTCGTCGTGGTCTCCCCGGTGGTGGTCGTCGTGCTCGTCGCGGGCGTCTCCGTCGTCGTTGCCGGCTCCGTCGTGGTGCCGTTGGTGGTGCCTTCGGTCGCCGAGGTCGCGGGCTCCTTTTCGTTGCACGCGGCGAAAGCGAGCACCATGGAAAGAGAGAGAAGGGCGTTAGAGCGCATGAAACCGAACTCCTGGAAGGGGTTCGCGCGAGCGACGATGTGTACCGGCTCCCGCGATCCCGGTGTCAAGCGCTAGATACCCAGGTTGAAATGTAGTCTTCGTGGATCTGCCCGCTCGGCGGCCATGAAACAGCGGTCGGCGCGAGGTCTCACCCAGGCGATCGCGGAGGTGCGTGGTCAGCGAAACATCGGCTACGATCGGGGCTGAGAGCAAAAAGGAACGAGACGATCATGATTCGCCTACGAAGAGTGTTCGGTATCACCAGCTTCGCGGTCGCAGGGTTCTTGTTCGGCTGCTTCAGCGAAGACAGCGGCGAGTGCAGCGCGGGCGCGCCGTGTCCTCGCCGCGGCGAGGCGTGCGACGACACGACCAAGACGTGCGAGCTGCAGATGCTCGACGTCGACGGCACCGGGCCCGATCCCGCGCCGGCGGCCTTCACCGACACGTTGCCGTTCTTCCGCGGCACCGTCTGCGCGGCGACGAACATCCAGCCCGGCGACAAGATCCCGGTGAAGATCGAGATGTGCGTCGATCCCTGCGTTACCTCGAAGGGTCACAAGTTCAAGAGTCAGTACAAGTGCAACGGTTCGGTCTGCGAGGCGGCGCTGGTGGTGTACCTGCCCGACGCCGTCGGCGCGAACTGCCCGGCGAACGCGTTCGGCGAGTTCCCCAAGGCCAACTGCAAGTACGTCACGATCGAGGCCTCGGCCGGTCCGCTGTCGACCCAGAGCACCGGCGCGATCACCGGCACGGGCACCCTCGAGCTGCCCTTCCTCACCAACGAAGACGCCAAGGAGATCGGCGCGACCAATAACTTCGACGCGGTGTGGGAGGTGATCTACAAGTATCCGCAGGACTCTGGCCGCGTGTTCCAGCTGTCGATGAACACCAACAATCCGCCGGCGCCGCCCGACTGCAAGGACGCGGCGAAGTGCACCTGCAAGGAGATCGGCTTCTAGTGGTGCGAGCGCGGCATCTCGACGGTTCCTCGCGCCGCGATCCGGCAGGCGCGAGGAGGGCGCGAATCGGGCGAGACGGAGATCGAGCGAGAGCGGGTCGAAGCGCCCCTGTTGCGGCGAGGGTGCCGTCGCGGCGCGAAGAGGTCGGCGGCGTTCGTCGCACGCGCGGAGCGATCGCATGAGCCGCGAGCGCCCGAAGGTCGGCCTCGTGTTGTCCGGCGGCGGAGCTCGCGGCGCCTACGAGGTCGGTGTCCTGCGTTACATCCGCGAGCGGCTCCGCGGCGAGTCGCGCTTCGACATCATCACCGGCAGCAGCATCGGCGCGATCAACGGCGCCTACGTCGCGGCCACCGCCGACCGTCCGCGCGCGCAGGGGCGTCTGCTCGCGCGCGTGTGGACCGAGCTCGATCTCGACGAGGTGTGTCGGTTCGGCTGGACGCAGATGCGCAGCCTGCCGCAGGTGCTGTTCGGTCGCACCGGCGACAAGGTCGGGCACGGGCAGCAGATCGGCGGGCTCATCGATCCGCGCGCGATCCAGAACTTCGTGCGCGCGCGCCTGCCCTGGCGCGGGATCACCGAGAACCTGCATCACGGTCACCTCTCCGCGGTCGCCTGCACCGCGACCGAGGTCGCGACCGGGACCGTCACCACCTTCGTGCAGACGGCCGACGGCAAGCTGCCGCAGCGCTGGCCCGAGAGTCAGCGGCAGAACGTGGTGCTCACGCCGATCACTGCCTCGCACGCGCTGGCTTCGGGGGCGATCCCGGTGCTGTTCCCGGCCGTGCGGGTCGGCGATCTGCTGTACGCCGACGGCGGCCTCCGGCAGCAGACGCCGCTGCGACCGGCGATGCGCCTCGGCGCCACGCGGATGCTGGTGGTCAGCCTGCGCCACACCCCCGGCGACGAGGAGGTGCGGCAGATCCGTCAAGAGGCCGAGGGCACCTTCCCGAGCGCGATGTTCATGCTCGGCAAGGTGCTCAACGTGCTGCTGCTCGAGAAGGTCGAGGCCGACATCGATCGAGTGTCGCGGATGAACCAGATCCTCGCCGCCGGCGCGCGCGAGTTCGGGTCCGACTTCGCCCAGCGACTGGCGAACGGGATGCAGAAGGAGAAGAGCACGGCGTACGACACGATCGACACGCTGCTCATCCGCCCGAGCCAGGACATCGGCCGGATCGCGTTCGAGACGGTGCGTCGCACCGGTCTCAGCCGCTACTCGGGGATCGTCGCCCGCCTCATCCGCTGGGCGGTCGCGGCCGACGACGCCCGCCAGGAGAGCGACCTCGCGTCGTACCTGCTGTTCGACCCCGACTACTGCCGCCAGCTCATCGACCTCGGCTACCAGGACGCCGCCAGCCGCCACGCGGAGCTGATGGCGCTGTTCGATCGCTGAGCGGCCTGTCCCTCGGGACAGATCCTGAGAAGAGCGTCGGCCTGGCGTTGCGCAGGGGCGCGGGGCCCGGAGATTGTGGAGCGGTGACGGGGGCGCGCCGCAGCGGGTCCCCCGCGACGGCGGGCTCCCTCCCACTTCACGTGCTCGGCGGGGGGATGTCCTTTGGGACAGATGCCTTCGGCGAGCGCTGCCCTTCATGGCAGCGCGCCGCCTCGGTCCGCCACGGACGGCCAGCAAGACGGCCACTCGCTTCGCGCCGGCGCGCGGACTGTCTCGAAGGACAGCTCCTGCTACTTGGCCTTCTTCTTCTGCTTGGCGGCCTTCTTCGCCGCTTCTTTGTCGGCCTTGGCCTGGGCGGCGTCTTCGGCCTTGATGTGGGCCTCGATCTGCTGCTTGGCCGCGCACTGACAGAGGGTCGCGCCGCCGAACAGGTCCATGCAGGCGGCGGCGAGGTAACGCAGGGTGCTGTCGGGGCAGAAGTGGCCGAGCATCGTGCCGCAGAACTGGCTCTGCGTGGCGTCGTTGCTCTGACACTTGCACTTCGCGGGGTCGTTGAAGCACCCCTCGCGGGCGAACTTGACGCCGGCGGGCTTCTCCTTGGCCGGCAACGCGGTGGCGCGCTCGTTCTTGTAGAGCGCCTCTTCTTCGGCCGGGGAGACGGTCTGCGGCTCACCCGCGCGGGCGAGCGGGGCGAGCGCGAGGGACAGCACGAGCGCGAGGGGGACGCGGCGGAGGCAGGACATCATGGACACCTCGGGGCCGAGGGTACCACGGCCCCGGCCCGGCGGGCGGCCGCGAGAGCGCTTGCGCCCCGGCAGCGGGCTGTGCGATGCCCCGGGCATGCAGAAATCGTCCCACGACCACGCGGACCTCCAGGCCCGGATCGGCGAGGCGTTCGCCGATCGAACCTTGCTCAAAGACCAGGTGTACCGCGACGCCGTGGTGGAGACGATCGCCGCGCTCGACCGCGGCGAGCTGCGGGTCGCCACCCCGGGAGAGCCCGGAGAGGCGTGGACGGTCCACGCCTGGGTCAAGCAGGCGATCCTCCTCTACTTCGGGGTCTGCGAGATGAAGACGATCGAGCTCGGGCCCTACGAGTATTTCGACAAGATGCCGCTCAAGCGCGACTGGGCCCGCGCCGGCGTGCGCGTGGTCCCGCCGGCGACCGCTCGCCACGGCAGCTTCATCGAGGCCGGCGCGGTGCTGATGCCGAGCTACGTCAACATCGGCGCTTACGTCGGCTCGGGGACGATGGTCGACACCTGGGCGACCGTCGGCAGCTGCGCGCAGATCGGTCGCAACGTCCACCTGTCGGGCGGGGTCGGCATCGGCGGGGTGCTCGAGCCGCCGGGCGCCACGCCGGTGATCGTCGAGGACGGCTGCTTCCTCGGCTCGCGCGCGATCGTCGTCGAGGGCGTCCACCTCGAGCGCGAGGTCGTCCTCGGCGCCAACGTCACCCTCACCGCGTCGACGCCGATCCTCGACGTCACCGGCCCCGAGCCCGTCACCCACAAGGGCCGCGTCCCCGCCCGCTCCGTGGTGGTCCCCGGCACCCGCCCCAAGCGCTTCCCCGCCGGCGAGTTCCAGATCGCCTGCGCCCTCATCATCGGCCGCCGCAAAGAGAGCACCGACGAGCGCACCAGTTTGAATCAGGCCCTGCGCGACTTCGACGTGCCGGTCTGAATTCTTCTTCGAGGGGCATGTCCGCAAGAGCATGGCCATTAAGACCTGTTCTTCGAGACATGTTTCATCGTGCAAAGACCCCGCGCTCGCAGAGCACGGGGCCTGGCGATGGCCATGCAGGACGGGCCGCGCAGGCATCGAACATGGGAGGCTTCCGCGCTTGCGAAGCGCGGGGCGGCGCGCCCCCGTCACCGCTCCACAACCTCCGGGCCCCGCGCCCGCGCGCAACGCCAGGCCGACGCGCACCTGCGCGACGCCAAGCCGACGCGGCACGCCTGCCGGTCAGCGGACGTTCTTCTTCGGCCACAGCCGCGAGTTTCGCATCGCCTGCTGCACGTCGATTTTAAAAGTCTCGCGCTCGTCGCGGCTCGTCAGCTGGACCAGCGCGTCGACCAGGACCGGGAACGTGTAGGGCGACGGGTTGACCATCAGCAGCCACTCGCGGATCTGCTCGCGCATCATCACCCCGGCCTCGCCGGCGGTCTTGCCCGCGCGGATGAGGTACGACGTGAACACGCTCTGGACCTCGCGGAGGACCGGGCCGAGCTCGCCGAGCATCAGGCGGTCGACCTCGTCCTCGGGCTCCGGCACCGGGGCCGAGCCGGCCGACATGCTGCTCTCGGCGGACGAGCTGCCGATCGACGAGCGGAGCCCGGCGAGCCTGGTCTTCAGGACAGCTCGCACCGACGGCTGGGCCGAGTCGCGCTCGAGCATGATGGTGAGGGTCGCCTCCTCGCGGACGGGGACGATCATCATGCGGGCGGTGTGGAACGTGATCAGCAGCTCCTCGATGGGCGAGCCGACGGTAGCCGAGGCGACGACCATGCGACGGACCGTCTTGGCGATGTCGGTCGCGGTGGCGGAGTCGAAGTTGCTCTCGCTGGCGGTGTAGCCGCCGTCGACGGTCGCTACCAGCGAGCCGCGGACGCCGGGGAGCCGGTCGAGTTCCTCGAGGAGGCTGACTAGCTGGCGATTCGGCTCGGCGCTCATCGTTTGGTATCGACTCCCATAATCGCGTCGCGGATGGCCTCCGGGTCATGTCCCGGCGCGATCGACAGCACCGCCGACGTGGCCCCCATGCCGACCATGATCATCTGTTGGCCGCTGGCCGAGCGGGCGATCACCCCGTCGAACACGTGATAGCCGAGGGTGCGGGCGATGCGGGCCGCGCCGCGCATGTAGAAGCCGGCGAGCGTGACCACGGTGCTGTTGTTGCGCATGTCCTCGGCGATCACCTTGCCGGTGCTCGAGATGATCGCCACGCCGTTGACGCCCTCGAACTGCCAGAACTGGCCGAGCATCAGCTCGCGCGTCTCCGGGTCTTCGAGCAGGTCGACGGTGTTGGCCTTCTTGATCGGCCGGGCGTCGTTGCGCGCCGGCTGAGCCGGGGCGCCGCGAGCCGCGACCGAGCTCTGGCCCGGCGGGATCGTGTTGGTGCGGATCGCCGGGATCGACGTCGGGGTCGCGCGCGCCGGCACCGCGGGGATCGACGCCGGAGTGTGGCGCGCGGGCACCGAGGCCGGGGTGGCGCGCAGGGCCGGCACCGACGTCGGCGTGCCGCGGGCGGGCGTCGGCATCGCCGGTTGCGCCACGCGGCGCTCGAGCGTCTGCACGCGGCGGCGCAGCACCGGCACGCCGTCGTTCGATGGTTCGGGCGAGCGTTCGCCGGAGCGCTCGGACGGCGAGCGTTCCCCCGAGCGCTCCGAGGGCGACCGCTCGCCCGAACGCTCCGAGGACGACCGCTCCGGGGCGCGGTGCTGCTGCGGCCTGTGGTGGCTGCGCGCCTCCAGCTCCTCGTCGTCCTGCGGCAGCGCCAGGTCGTCGATGCGAGCGATCGCCGAGTCGGCCACGCTCGCCATGTCGATGTCGTCGGGCCGCACGTCGGAGGCCCGGCGCAGGCCGCTGCCGCCGTGCGACGGCGGTGCCGGCTGCGACGGCGGGGCCGAGCGCGCTGGCGACGTCGCCGGCTTCGGCATCGGCGCCCGCGTCGGCCGCGTCTCGGCCACCGGGCGCGGCGGCGGCGTCGGCTCGGGCTCGGGCTCGGGAACGTGGCGCGGCTTCTCCTCCTCGCGCTCCTCGACCGTCTCGTCGGTCTGGCCGAGGATGCCCTCGTCGGCCTGGCGCGCCGCCTCCATGAGCAGGTGCATGCTCGAGCGGACGATCGTGCGAGCGGGCGGCGAGCGGAACAGGTTCTCGCGGAAGCTGCCGCGGCCGACCGACAGCATCTTGTAGAACGCCTGCTCGCCGCGGATCTCGCCCCACTGCGCGTGGACGATGTCGCCGTGCTCGATCCACAGGTAGCCGGTGCCCGCGTGCGTCGTCAGCACCACCGCCTTGTCGCGGCCCGAGCCGGCGACCATCTGCACGTAGTCGAAGAACTCGACCTCGATCTGGTTGCCGTAGAAGCCCTTGCGGACGCCGCACGCCTCGATCGCCTTGACCAGCTTGTCGAGGTCGATCGGCTTCTCGACGATCCGCACCGAGCCGCCGCCCTCGTACTGTCCGCGGAATTCGGGGCTCAGCGCCTCGACGATCAGCACCACCGGGATCGACGGGAAGTAGCTGCCGAGCCACTGCAGCAGCTCGGCGCCGTCGCCCGAGGTCGTGTGCAGGTCGCACAGCACGACGTCGAACAGCTCGCGACGCAGGCGCTCGATCGCCTCGCGCGAGCCGTTGGCCGACGCCGCGATGTGTCCCTCGTGCTTGAGACGGCGCTCGATCGCCGCCTGCAAGAGCATGTCGTCGACCACGACGAGGGTGTGGATCACGGCGGACGACTTCGGCTTGGCGTTCTGCGGCACGCGGCTCCCTATCTTACTCTGCGCGCCCTTGCGACAGGGCTCTTATGCAACCTAGGACCGGCCTCGGGCCCTGTGCGCTCGGGCCATGGTGAATCCACCATGTTCTCTCGGCCTCGTTCCGGCCATCTTGATCGGTTTTGAACTTTTCAGGGCCGTTCGGCGAGGCCAGCGAGTGTAGCTCGCCCCGACGGCAATGGCTGTGAAGCGCCCCACCATGTGGGCTGTCGTCCGCTGTCTGGCAGGGCGTGATCGCGCGCAAACGATGTTATCTGCTGCATAATACAAAACGGTGTTCGGGTTCGGTGACTGTTCTTTTTGGATGCGGGCTTACAAAATCGTCCTTCCCTGTCCCCAAGCCTTGGCCTATCCTGCCGCCATGCGCCTCATCCTCGAAGATCTGAACCTCAATGCCGCCGAACGTATGCTTTGCGTGGAAGCGCTCAACGCCGCCGGCAGCATCGTCGAAGCCGCTCAGCTGCTTGGAATCACTCGCCACGCCCTCAAGCGTCGCATTATCAAGCACCGCATCGAGTGGCCCCGCCCGAACAGCACCGTAGCGAGCGATTCTGCCTCGGTGAGCGCTTCGGCGAGCTGAACCTCCGGGCCTCGGAGCCTCCTCACCTCCGATGCCCCTGACCAGCGCGTGACCCCCCGGTCACGCGCTGTTGCCGTTTAAGCGGGCTGTTCGGCGCCAAACGCCCCAAATACCGCGTCCCGCGCACGTCTGCGGCGTGGCGCGATCGGCAGTCAAGAGGCCGTCAGGAGGGCCTTCGGGGCCGGCTGGAGATCTCACAGGGATCTCTCCAAGTTTTTCCCCGACCTGCAGTGCAGGTGTCGTTTCGCTATTTTGACGACCCCGGCGAGCAGGCGGCGGGAGAGCCATGTTCGTCAGAATGAGCGAAGAAGACCCGAGGCCGAAGACCATTTGGCAGGTTTGTTCGGCCTTGGTGACCGCGCGAAGACGCGCGATAGCAGCTCTGCCGGCCCGGAAAAGATAGTTTTACTTCACTGCAATTTGAGTGAGCTTGAACAACAGTTCGGCTCGCTGTCGATGCGGCAGAAGTCGGCGTCGCGAAGTGGCGATTCGCGCATCCCGCCGCCCGACAACCCCCAACCCGCGCTCATACACGCGCTGGCTGATTCACAACCTCGCCGGCGGACTCAGAGGTCCGGGTCGTCGTCGTCGCTCAAGATCTCCGCTTGTGCGCGCTCGATCTGCTCGGCGAGCGACCGCAACGCCTCCTGCACCTCCGGCGCGGCGTCGGGCACGCAGAGCTCAGGACGTCGCAACAACTCGAGGACACTCGTCCAGCCGGACAAGAAAGCCGCGAGCTGCGGCCCGCTCAGCCCCTCCGTGCGACCGAGGAGCAACTGTTGGACGAGCATGTGGAGCGGTAACGCGGGCAAACCTGCACCAGCTTAAACCCGGTCCGCTTGCGACGCCAAAAAACCACATGCCCCGTGGAGACGGCCCCCGCTTGGACTATCTTTCTCGCCGTGAACGACCATGAACGCCGGCTCGCGAGCGTCGTCGAGGGGGTCCTCGAGTCGTACCGCGACCACGGGAACATCAACCACATCGACGGCAACAACCTGCCCGCCCGCAGCGAGGTCTCGGAGCTGCTCGACGACGTGCTGTCGATCGTGTTCCCGGGCTACTTCAACTACGAGCCGCTCGACGACCTCACGGTCCGCTACTTCGTGGGTGCCCGCTGCGCCCGGATCTTGCGCCGCCTCGAGCAGGTCGTCACTCGCTCGCTCGCCGTCGATTGCACCGGTCGCCGGCCCGCCGAGGAGATCGCCCTGGCCGCCCACGAGCACGCGCTCGACCTGCTGCAGGCGATCCCGTCGATCCGCGCCGCCCTGGCCGCCGACGTCCAGGCCGCCCTCGCCGGCGACCCGGCCGCCTGCAGCGACGCCGAGATCATCATGAGCTACCCGGGCGTGACCGCGATCGCAGGTCACCGGATCGCCCACCACCTCTACCGCCGGCGCGTGCCCCTGCTCCCACGCATGATCGCGGAGATCTTGCACAGCCGGACGGGCATCGACATCCACCCGGGGGCGACCATCGGCCGCAGCTTCTTCATCGACCACGGCACCGGCGTGGTGATCGGCGAGACGTCGGTGATCGGCAACCGCGTCAAGCTCTATCAGGGCGTCACCCTCGGCGCGCTCTCGGTCAAGTCGCGCGAGGTCGGCCGCAAGGTCCAGCGCCACCCGACCATCGAAGACGATGTCACCGTGTACGCCGGCGCCACCATCCTCGGCGGCGACACCGTGATCGGTCGCGGCTCCACGATCGGCGGCAACGTGTGGCTCACCCGCAGCGTCCCCCCGGGCACCACGGTGGTCCTCGATACCCCCACGCTCCGCTTCTTCGCCCTCAACGGCGAGAAGAACGGGCTCGAGAAGAACGGGCTCGAGAAGAACGGGCTCGAGAAGAACGGCGATAAGTCCGGAACGCCGTGAACCAGCGGCAGCCGCGGGCACGCGCGTTGACCGGGCCCGACCGGCGAACCTACGCTGGTCGTCGATGCAAACTGGCAATAAAGAGACGGTAAGAGCGGTGCTGGACGCGTTCTGTCGCAACGACCTCGACGTCGCGGCCGACTATTTCGCCGAGGACGCGACCATGACCAACAACACGATCACCGAGGTCCGCCGCGGCCGCCCGGCGATCCGCGCCCACTTCGACCGCTGGCACGCGAGCTTCTCCGCCGCGACCGCTCGCATCGTCGAGCTGCTCGAGGTCGGCGATACGGTCGTCGGCGTGTTCTATGGCGAAGGCACCAACACCGGACCTATCGGCGACCGACCCGCCACAGGCAAGCGCTACTCGATCAAGTACTGCGAGCTCTACCGCTTCGGCCCCGACGGCAAGATCGTCGCCAACGAGGGGTTCTTCGACCAGCTCAGCATGCTCCGCCAGCTCGGCCTCGCGCCGTGAGCCCGGCGTGGCTGTCATGAGGGACATGTCCGGAGCGGCATGTCCCTCGCGACATGTCGCTCCGGCTAGCCCTCGATCTCACGCGGGGCGCAGGCGGATCCGGCCGGTCAGGGCGTCGCGGACGATGCCCTTGGTGTCCTCGTCGAAGTTGCCGGTGACGATCGAGCGCATGTAGGCGCGCTCGGTCGGCTCGCTGGCGGCCCAGCGCAGCGACTTGCCCTTGAGGCGGCCGAAGTTGAACACCGGCTCGTTGTCGCGCCAGATGAAGCGGCGCGCGCCGTCGACGTAGCCGGCGCTGGTGATGTTGGAGACCTCGTGCAGCGCCTCGATCTCGAGGCCGAGCTCGCCGTAGCGGCCGAGCTGGCCGGCGAACACCTCGAGCG
Source organism: Nannocystis punicea (assembly GCF_026965555.1). Lineage (GTDB taxonomy): Bacteria > Myxococcota_A > Polyangia > Nannocystales > Nannocystaceae > Nannocystis > Nannocystis punicea. Next base: position 12,712,679 of record NZ_CP114040.1, read on the forward strand.
TGGCGATCGTGTCGGCCTCGGCGCCGTGGGCGTCGACGAACTCCTTCTCGCAGTAGAAGCGCATCGCGGCGGTGAGGTTGCGCGGCTCCTTCTGGTGGTAGATGACCTGAGCGTCGATGACGCGCACGCCGGACAGGTCGAAGGCCTTGCCGACGCGGGCGAACTCGGTCTGCATCACGCGGACGTCGAAGCGGCCGATGTTGAAGCCGGCGAGGTCGCAGCCGCGGAGGTAGCTGAGCAGCTCCTCGGCGATCTGGCCGAAGGTCGGCTCGTCGGCGACGTCGTCGTTGGTGATCCCGTGGATCTCGCTGGCCTCGATCGGGATCCGCACGCCGGGGTTGATCCGCCAGGTGCGCGGCGGCTCGACCCCGCGCTCGGCGCTGAGGCGGATCATCGAGATCTCGACGACTCGATCGAGCGCCGGGTCGGTGCCCGTGGTCTCGGTGTCGAAGAAGATGAGCGGCCGCTTGAGTCCGCGGAGGAACTCGGCGAAGCGCGGACCGAGCTGTTCCACCGTCGGGATGGGCATGCGTGGACTGAGCATGGCGACGCGTGGGGTTATACCCGGAACTTCCGGCGGCGGGAGGTGGGCTTCTGATCTGGCTCAGACCAAGCCCGCCGGCGCGCGGCGCACTCGCGCGGGGCTACGGGACGACTTCCAGCACGGTCTTGCCGACCGAGCGCCCCGACTCGAGCAGGCGGTGCGCGGCCTGAACCTGGTCCCAGGGCATCGTGGTGGTCCGCGTGGCGAGCAGGACCCCCCGGTCGAGGAGATCGGCGACCCGCGCGAGGATCGCCCCCTGGCGCGACGGGGCGGCGTCGAAGAGGGGGCGGGTGAACATGTACTCGAAGGAGAGGTGACCGCGCTTGCGGAACAGCGGACCGAGGTCGAGCGGGCCGCTCGGGGCGACGATCCCGCAGACGTGGCCGAACGGCCGCACGACCTCGAGCACCTGCGGCAGGTTCTGCGTCGGCTGGACGGTGTTGAGCACGAGGTCGACGCCGCCGTCGCCCAGCTGCCGCAGCTGGTCGAGGAGCGACTTCGTGTGGTCGATCACCGCGTCGGCGCCGAGCCTGGTGCACCACGCGGCGCTCTCCGGCCGCGAGGCGGTGGCGATCACGCGGAGGCCGCACACCTGCCGCGCGATCTGGATCGCCATCGAGCCGACGCCTCCGGCGCCACCGACGACCAGCAAGGTGCGCGCGGCCTCGCTGCTGCGGTCGGTGGGGATCACCCCCATGTTCTCGACCAGCGCCTCCCAGGCGGTGAGGGCGGTCAGCGGGATCGCGGCGGCGTCCAGGTGCGAGAGGGTTCTGGGGCGGTGCGCGACGATCCGCTCGTCGACGGCGACGTACTCGGCGTACGAGCCCGGGCGCGCGACGTCGCCGGCGAAGTAGACCTCGTCGCCGACGCGAAAGTGCTCGACGTCGCTGCCGGTCGCGGCGACGACGCCGCTGGCGTCCCAGCCGAGGATGAGCGGCGGCGCGGGCACGGGGCTGCCCGCCGCACCGCCGCGCCGGACCTTGGTGTCGACCGGGTTGGTGGCGGTGGCGTGGACGCGCACGACGAGGTCGCGCGGGCCCGGCTCCGGCTCGGGGACGTCGATGAAGACCTGAAGGACCTCGGGGCCGCCGTAGATGGCTTGACCGATCGCTCTCATGGCCGCGTCGCCGATGGGTCGAGCTTGATCGCGCCGCTCGCCGCGCTGCCGCCGCTCGTGGGCTTGGCCGGCGGGCTCGGCTCGGGCGCGGTGGGCCTCGCGCTGGTGATCGGGCGCCCGGCCTTCTTGGCGGCCTTCTCGGCGGCCTTCCGCTTGCGCAGCATGAGCTCGGCCTTGCGCGCGATCCGGTGGCTCTTGCGATCCTTCGCCAGGGCCTCGAGCTCGGGCAGCCAGATGATGCCCTCGGGGTCGAGCTGCTCGAGCGCGAGGAAGGCTTGCAACCTGACCTCGCGCTCGTCGTCGCTGAGCGCCTTGATCAGGACGTCACGCGACTTCGGCAGGCGCAACATGCCGAGCGCCTGGACCGCGGCGGCGCGCAGGTCCCAGTCGGCGTCGAAGGTGCTCGAGTAGAGCTCGGGGAACAGCTCCTCGCCGTTGCGCGCGAACCCGGCGGTGCGGGCGGCGGCGATGTTGACCTCGGAGTCCTCGTCCTTGAAGCCGCGCCGCAGGCCGTCGACGTTGTAGGGCGCGCCGGCGTAGCGCATGACCTGGACCAGCTGCTTGCGCACCTGCGGCGAGGCGTCGAGGCCGACCAACGCGGCCGCGCCCTCCTGCCAGTCGCCGCCGGTCAGCGGCAGCGCCTCGACGAGGGCGCAGCGGACCTTGACGGGGTCGGTGCTCTGAAGCAACCTGCGCAAAAGGACAGGCGCGACCTTGGGATCCTGCAGCTCGCCGGGCGAGAAGAACACGGCGTCCTCGACCTTGCGGTCGGGCTGCAGCTGCTCGAGGCGAGTGAGCCGCGCCGAGTCGGCGGTCTGCATGGCGGCGACGCCGATTGCGACGCGGTCGCGCCAGTCGACCTGCACCTTGGCGGGCGTTCCGGGAGTGGTTGCCGGGGCTGTCCCCGAGGACAGGTTCTTTGCAGCCGGCGGCGCACCCGGCGAGGCGGGCGCGGTCGTCGTCGCGGCGCGCGTGGGTGCGGGCGCGACGGGCGCTGCGAGCGCGAGGGCGGCGACGGTGAAGGCGACGATGATGGCCATCGCCCCCCAGCGTGAAGAAGCGTGCCCAGGCGTGCAAGCGCGCGGCTTCGACGCGGTCTTTCCGCCCTGGATCGAGGCTCTGCGATAAATCCGGCTCTAGCCGTCAAAACCCCAGGCGCGCTTGTATCCAGGAGTCGGGCGAGGGCGAAAAGCCGCATCGGGGCGCTTTTGAGCTGTCTTTTGGGGCCTGTTTAAGCAGGCATGTCCTGCGGCGGGCCCGGTCAAGTGTCCGGGGGCGAGGTGCGATGAGGCTTGCTCATGAGGTGTTCGCCGGAGTGGATCATCCAGCCGACCTTGAGGCGAGGAGCTCCCACTCGAGACCAGTGCGCGAGGAGATCGAAGGAGCGGCGTGGGCGTCGCGGCCGGGCTCCTCGACGCGCCGCGCGACGAGCTGTGGCGAGTCGCAGTGACAACGAGATGGATCGGCGAGCCGAAGAAGCGTCGGAGATGGAGAAGCTTGCGGTGCTCAAGCAGCCCGAAGAGTGAGAGGGCAGCAGACGGTGATGTCGGTTGCGGGTGCTCGGGTAGCGGCTCGAAGGGAGCGCGCAGGGCAGAAGCGTGCTCGCGGTGAGCCAGTGCCCAGAGCGCGGGCGCTCGCGCAGGACGTCATACGTGAGGAGAGAACGGGTGGCGGAGAGTCAGACGACTTCGAGTGTGCGGGCAGGACGCCACGCGCGCGGCGGACAGTGAGACCTTCGAGCGGTTGGCGACGCGAGAAGGGGCTCAAACGCGGGAAGTAAGAGCGCGGCATCGAGTGGCGAGCGGCGCTCGTCATGCGAGAAATGAGAGCGCGAGCAGAGTATCGAGCGTCTTGTGGCGAGAGCGGAGTGCTCACGGGTTCGACGGCGCGAGTATGCGTCGATTTGCCGGCGATGCCGCGAGGCTGCGCGAGTTCAGGCTGCGAGCGATCGTTGGATCAGGGCGGCGGGACGTCGGCGAGGAAGACGGCGATGTCGGAGCGCTCGAGCAGAGGATGGCGCGTCGTGTAGCGAGAGGGGAGGGCTCGCGGGTTCGACGGCGCGAGTATGCGTCGATTTGCCAGCGATGCCGCGAGGCTGCGCGAGTCCAGGCTGCGAGCGGTTGTTGGATCAGGGCGACGAGACGTCGGCGAGGAAGGCGGCGATGTCGGAGCGCTCGAGCGGAGGTTGGAGCGTCGCGTCGTGTGCCGGAGTGCTCGCGGATTCGAAGGCGACGACGCGTCGACTTGCCAGCGATGCCGCGAGGCTGCGCGAGTCCAGGCTGCGAGCGATTGATGGATCAGGGCGGCGGGACGTCGGCGAAGAAGGCGTCGATGTCGGAGCGCTCGAGCGGAGGTTGGAGCGTCGTGTCGTGTGCCGGAGTGCTCGCGGATTCGAAGGCAACGACGCGTCGACTTGCCAGCGGTGCTCGAGGTGCGCGAGTCCAGGCCCGATCGGGCTCAGGGCGGGGGGATGTCGGCGAGGAAGGCGTCGATGTCGGCCGGGGTGGTGGAGAAGCTGCACATCAGGCGGGCGCGTGGGCCGATCGGGGTGGCGAACGGGTAGTACGTGTGGCCGCGGTTGCGCAGGCGCCGATCGACGGCGGGGGGCAGGTCGGCGAACACGACGTTGGACTCGCGCGGGAAGGCGGGCGCGAGGCCGCGGATCCGCAGGCCCGCGGCCAAGCGTTCGGCCATCGCGGCGGCGGCTGCCGCGTGGCGCACCCACGCGCCGTGGGCGAGCACGCGGTTGAACTGGCCGGAGACGTAGCGGTGCTTGCTCAGCAGGTGGCCGGTCGACTTGCGCAAGAACGGCAGGCGTTCGGCGGCCCGCGCCGCTGCGGGTGAGCGGCCGGTGAACAGCACGATGGCTTCGCCGAGCGCGAGGCCACCCTTGGTGCCGCCGAACGACAGGGCGTCGACGCCGGCGTCGACGGTCAGCGCGCGGCAGGCTGCCTCTTCGGACAGGTCTTGGCTGCGCATGACGTAGGCCACCGCCTGGCTGAAGCGGGCGCCATCGACGTGGACGCGGTAGCCGTGCTCGTGGGCCAGGCGGCACAACGCGGCCAGCTCGGTGGGTGCGTAGACGGTGCCGAGCTCGGTCGGGTTCGACAGGGTGAGCACGCCGGCGGCGGGCTCGTGGACGTCGCCGCGGCGGCCGACGAGGTGCGGCAGCAGGTCTTTCGGGGCGAGGCGGGTCGGGTCGGCGCCGGGCTCGACGGGGGCGGTGCGGCACAGGGTGATCCGCTCCGGTGCGGTCGACTCGTCCTCGTTGTAGTGGCTGTAGCGGTGGCACAGCACGCGCTGCCACGGCTCGGTCAGCGCCGCGATGGCGAGCGTGTTGGCGGCCGTGCCGGTGGCGACGAAGAAGACCGCGGCGTCGGCCTCGGCGCCGAACAGGGCGGACACCCGGGCCGCCGCCTTCAGCGTGACGTCGTCGCCGCCGTAGGCCAGCGCCTCGCCCTGCGCGGCCTCGACCAACGCCGCCAGCGCCTCGGGGACGAGGCCCGCGTTGTTGTCGGAGCGAAAGTTCGTCATGCTGTCCTTCGGGTCATGTAGAGGCAGCCAGGTAGAGCGGGCGCCTCGCGCTGGGCCGCGGCGACCGAGACGGCGGGCGCGGAGCGGAGGTTCGTCATGCTGTCTCTCGGGTCATGTAGAGGCAGCCAGGTAGAGCGGGCGCCTCGCGCTGGGCCGCGGCGACCGAGACGGTGGGCGCGAGAGGGCGCGTGACGACGTAGGGTGCGGAGCGGAGGTTCGTCGTGCTGTCTCTCGGGCCATGTCGAGGCGGCCAGGTGGAGCGGGCGCCTCGCGCTGGGCCGCGGCGACCGAGACGGCGGGCGCGTGGCGACGTCAGGGGCGGAGCGGAGGTTCGTCATGCTGTCCCTCGGGTCATGTCGAGGCGGCCAGGTAGAGCGGGCGCCTCGCGCTGGGCCGACCCAGCGACGCCGCGTGCCTCGAGGCATGTGCTGGCGTCGCTGACGAGGATCGGCATGCTGTCCTCGAGGTCATGTCGAAGCGACCAGGTAGGTCAGCCAGATCTCCTGGTTCTGCTCGTGGGCGATCTCGCGGTACTCGGTGGTACCGTCCTCCTCGTCGGTGTACTCCCAGAACACCCGCGGCGCGGCGAAGCCGGCCTCGTCGAGGAGGTCGCGCAGCTCGGGCAGGGTCCAGACTCGCCAGCGGTAGGCGAATGCCGGCTCGATGCGCGAGCCGTCGGGGAAGGCGAAGCTGATCGAGCAGCGCGCGGTGTGGTCGAGCGGGTTGAACTGGCTGTGGTCCCACAGGTACGAGAAGCCGTCGTATTCGCGGCGCTCGTGGTAGTCGGCCACTGCCTCGGTGCCGCCGATGCAGTCGAGCACGAACAGGCCGCGCGGGCGCAGCGAGCGGCGGACGTTGCGGAAGTAGGCGAGCAGCTGCTGGCGCGTGGGCAGCAGGAAGTAGCTGAAGTTGAGGGCGCAGACGACGTCGGCGCGGTGGTCGTTGGGGGCGAGGACGTCGGCGTGGACCAGCTCGATGCGATTGGCGATGGTGGAGCCGGCGGGGCCGAGGTTGTGGCGGCGGGCCCAGGCGAGCGCCTCGGCGTCGAGGTCGACGCCGATCGACCGGCGCTGGGGGCCGCGCTTGGCCCACTCGGTGGCCAGCAGCGCGGTGCCGCAGAAGTCCTCCTTGAGCACCTTCGGCTTGACGCCGCGCATCTCGGTGTAGACGCGCTCGACGAATTCGATGTTGTCGGCGGGGGCGTTGACTGCCTCTTGATAGAGGGCGAAGCGGTCGGCCTGTTCGGCGAGGGTATGCTTGCGGGCGGTAGAGCGGCTGGCCATGAGGCTTGTGAAGGAGCGCGGGAAGCTAGCACACCCGCGGGCCCCACCGCTACGCCGCCGCCGGGCTGTGCCGGCCCGCCGTGCTGCGAGTCGCTTCACGCGTCGTGCCCGCTTTCGTGCGGACGGGCAGTCGTGTGTCATGTCCGCTTCGAGCGGACGGGCCGGTCGTCGCGCGTCGTGTCCGCCTCGTGCAGTGCGTCGGGCCCGCTTCGTGCGGACGGTTCAGCCGTCGTGCGTCGGGGCCGCTCGGCGTGGACGATGGGTGGGCCCCGCGTCTGGTTGACGTCGGAGGTCCGCTTTCTGTGTCGGGCCGCGCTGGTGCGTCGGGTCCGCTTTCTGCGGATGCTCCGTGGTCATACGTCGGGCCCGCTTCGTGCGGACGGTTCGCTCGTGGCGCGTCGGGTCCACTTTGTGCGAACTGTTCGTGGCGCCTGGGGTCGCGCGCTCCGTGGGCGTGCGTTGGGAACGTGGTGGTGCGTGAGACCGTGGTGGAGCGTCGGGTCCGCGCTCGTGCGTCGGGTCGGTGGTCCTGGGTCGTTGCTTGCGCATCGCGGACGGCCGGGGTCTCGACTCGGGCCGTCGACGGTCCGCAGGCTCAGCCCTGCTCGTCGGCGCTCTGGTCCTCGATGCGCTCGACTGCCCAGGCCAGCCGGTCGCGCGTTCGGTCGTCCTGCTCGGCCTCGAGGGCCGACTGCAGGGCCGGCAGGTCGGCCGGCCTGCCGAGTTTGCCGAGGCCCTCGGCGGCGAGCAGGCGCACACGGGGGTCGGCGTGGCGAACTGCCTCCAAGAACAGGTCGTGAAGGCCAGGGCTCGAAGACCATGACCGAAGGGACCGGCGGCAGATCGCGCGGACCTGGTCGTCGGGGTCGCGCAGGCCCTGGGCGATGAACGGGACGTGCTCGGGGAAGCGGGCGCTGAGGGCGTGAGCGGCGGTGCGGCGGGCGTCGAGGTCGCCGGCCATCCACTTGGCGAGGACGACGGGGGTGGCGACGGTGCGGACGGCCTCGCGGTAGGCGAGGGCGTCGGGGCCCTCCATGAAGTCGTTCATGGCGTCGACGAGGGCCGCGAAGGCGCGATCGTCGTGCTCGGCCGCGAGGGCCCTGGCAGCGGCGGGCGAGGGGTTGTCGGCGAACGCCTGGACTCGGCTGGCGAAGTCGGGGGTGGACATGGTCGGCTCCGTGGTGTCAGGCGCGGCGGCCGAGGTCGGCGACGTGGCTCGGGCCCCTGGCGCCGTCGCCCGGGTTGTCGGGGTTGACCGCGTGCAGTGCTTGCAAGATCTGCGAGAAACTGCGCCGCTGCAGCAGCTCGTCGAGCAGCTTCAGCAGGGTGTCGCCGATCATGCTCCAATACGTGACGCGGCGGGTGCCGAGCAGGTCGAGGCCGCCGGCGTTGGCCTTGGGGTTGAGCTTGCGCAGGTTGTAAAAATAGTCGTTGGTGCGGCAGCCGTTGAACAGCCACAGCCGGTAGCGCTTGTCGAACGCCTGCTTCGACATGCGGCGGATGTTGGGGTCGGTCTTGAGCTGGTCGACCATCACGTGCGCGCCGAACTCGGCGCTGTGGTAGTTGCGCAGGTTGATGACGAGGTTGCCGGAGTTGAGGCGGCGGATCTGCAGGCGGCCCTTGGCGACGAGAGCGCGGTACTCGGCCAGCGGCGAACGCTTGCTCGCCCGCCCGCGCTCGGCCAGGTACTCCTCGAGGTCCTTGTACTCGCTGAAGCTGGCCTCGATCGCGCCCTTGTCGTCGACGAGGTCGGCGGTGAAGTTGTAGTCGAAGTCGGGGCCGGTTCCGTAGCGGCCGTGGCCGCCGTACATGGCGACGTCGCAGCGACCGAGGCCCTCGAGGAAGGCGGAGGCCGCGTCGCCGCCGGCGCTGCCGTCGCCCGCGCGCACGAGGGTGACGACGACGTCGATCGGCCGGCCGCCGGCGTCGGTGGCGGCGCCGCGGGCGATCCAGTGCTCGGCCGGCCGCTGCGGGGCGAGGCGCTTGCCGGCGGCGATCCGCGCGGCGGCGCCGGCGTCGTCGCGCGAGAAGCCGCGCGCGGCCAGGCCCGACTCGAGGAGCTCGTCCTGCGAGCGGTTCGAGCCGTATTCGTCGAAGCCGCAGGCGATCATGACGGTGCAGAGCTGGTCGGCGAACAGACGCTCGTACCAGGGGGAGCCGGGCGGGTCGAGGGTTCCGTTGATGCGCAGCGCCATGCGCCTGGAGCATAGCGAGTCGGCGCGGGCCTCGCACGCGCGCGACTTCGCGGCGCGAATGTGCGAGGATGCGCTCGCCATGAGGTTCGTGCGCTCGCGGGCGATCTGCGTGACGGTGTCGCTGACGCTGGCCCCTTCGTTGGTGCGCGCGGCACCAGTGAACGGTGGTCCTGCAACAACCGCGGGGCCGACAGCGAAGGCCTCCCCCCCGGGGAGGGAGGCGACGACAGCGTCGAGCTCACCGACGGCGACGCCATCGAGCTCACCGACGGGAACGACCTCCCCCACGGGAACGAGGATGTCGACGATCGCTCCCGCGTCGACGGTGACGTCGACAACGACGACTCCACCCGCGTCGACGGGGACAACGACAACGACGACTCCACCCGCGTCGACGGGGACAACGACGATCCCAACCACGTCGACGGTGACGTCGACAACGACGACTCCACCCGCGTCGACGGGGACGTCGACAGCGCCACCCGCGTCGACGGGGACGTCGACAGCGCCACCCGCGTCGACGGGGACGTCAACAACGACGACTCCACCCGCGTCGACGGGGACGTCGACGACTCCACCCGCGTCGACGGGGACGTCGACGACTCCACCCGCGTCGACGGGGGTGACTTCGGGGCCGACGACAACGAGCAACAGCGCGACGACGGCTCCGGACGCGGCCACTTCGGCGGCGGGCGGGGTGACGAGCCCCGGGTCGAGCGCCGAGACGGCGCGGCCGACGACGGCTCCTGGGGGGTCGGTGGCTGTGGAGGCGCCCGCGGAGCCGGGGCGGTCGCGGCCGCGGACGTGGCAGATCTATCAGCGCCCGCTGCCCGGCGCGGAGCACAGCTGGGGGCCGCCGAACGGGCAGATGCCGGCGGTGGTGGAGGTGTCCGAGGCGCCGATCGATCCGAACAGGACGCCGCCGAACGGGACCCCGCGGATGATCATCGGCGCGGCGATGGGCACGATCGGTCTGGTCGTGTTCGGCCTCGGGATCGCGGCCCGCACGACCGACGTGTTCGGCGAGGACCGGCGCGCCGGCGTGCCGCTGATCGGCGGCGGCCTGGTCGTGGCTGCCATCGGCTGGGGCCTTTTCACCCACGGGGTGCTGCGTCGCAAGGCGTTCCTCCGCTGGCAAGAAGGCCGCGCGACTGTGGCGCCGACCATCGGCGGGGCCATGCTGCAGCTGCGGTTTTAAAAATAGCTAGACGGCCAGCGGGGTGGTCGAAGGGACAGGTGTGCGGCCGGGCCGGGAAGCGAGCCTCGGTGTCGCGCATGTCCGAAGGGACAGATGCGCACGCGCGGGTCGCTGCGCCGGTGGTCGAGGTGCTCGTGCGCCAGAGGTGGCAGTCGAGGCCGCGGAGCGAAGGATGTCGGAAGGCGAACGCCACGCCGAGTCCGACGCCACGCGGCAGACGAATGGGCTCGCCCGCGCAGGCCAGGGATGAGGCCCAGCGGGTCGCTGAAAAGTCCCGGCCGGCAGAATCGGCCTGCCCCTTCGGACAGATGCGCGCGCGCGGGTCGGTGCGCCGGTGGTCGAGGTGCTCGTGCGCCAGAGGTGGCAGTCGAGGCCGCGGACCGGCGCACGGCGCTCCTCGATGATGGATCGGGCGGCCTCGCGGGGCTCCGCTGCGAGATTTCAGCGGCCTGCGAGGCCGAGGCGAGGATAATTAGCTGTCCGAGAGGACATGTCTGAATGTTTAAAACATGTCCTCTCGGTCATGTCATCGCGGCAGCCGCTCGTGCAGCCAGCCGGACACGAGCTGGAGCTCGGCGGTCGAGACCTCGTGCTGGATGGGGTAGTCGTGCCAGCGGACGTCGCGGCCGGGGCGGAGGGCGGCGTCGTGGGCGGCGCGGCCGGCGAACATCGGCACGAGGGGGTCGTGGCGGCCGTGGCAGAACAGGGCCGGGGTGTCGAAGTTGGCGCGGGTCTGCTCGTCGCGCTTGTCGGCCAGGAGCTCGTAGGCGCTGAGGACGAGCAGGCCGGCGAGGGTCTCGGGGTGACGCGAGCCGGTGAAGAGGGCCATGGCGCCGCCCTGGCTGAAGCCGCCGAGGACGATGCGGTGGCTGGCGATCCCGCGGGCGTTCTCGCGGGCGATGAGGCGGGTGATGGCGGCGGCGCTGGCCCGGATGTGGGCCTCGTCCTCGCGCGGGCCGGCGTGCGGCTCGAAGCCGAGGCTGCGGATGTCGTACCAGGCGGGCATGACGAAGCCGCCGTTGATCGTGACCGGCAGCGAGGGCGCGTGCGGGAGGATGAAGCGCGCCCACGGCAGGCCGAACAGCGGGACGGCCGGCTCGAAGTCGTGGCCGTCGGCGCCGAGGCCGTGGAGGAAGATGACGCTGGCAGTGGCGGGGACCTGGGCGTCGACCTCGACGCAGGGGAGCAGTTCGTTCATGACGGCACGCAATCACTCGGCGGCGGCGCCGAAGAAGATCTCGGTGACTTTTTCGCGCTGGGCGTCGAAGGTGAAGATGACGCCGCTATAAACCGAACCGGCGACGAAGGACAGCGCGTCCTGCTCCTCCTCGGGGTCGCGGTCGGCGAGGTAGGCGGCCTCCACGGTTTTATAAAGGTCCCCGATGCCGATCCCGCGAGCAGTGCGCAAGGCGCAGGGGGCGACGGCGCGGATGGCGGCGAGCGCGTAAGGGCCGCGCTTGTCGGCGGCGTCGAGGGTGAGCTCGAGGCCCCTGTCCGGCCAGCTCCACTGCTGGACGTAGCTGCCTGTCGCTTCGGACATCTCGGCCCGGCCGCGGCGCACGGGGGCGCCGAGGAGCCGGGTGACCTCGTCGGCGGCGAGGCCGATCTCGAGCTCGCCGAGCCGCTCGCGCGTGAGGATCGACGGCGGCTCCTCGGGCTCGCCGCCGTCGTCGGCGCCGGCGTCGGGCGGGCCGGGCAAGAGGCAGGCGCCGAAGCTGACCCAAGCGCCAGGTCGCTCGCTCGGCCTCCATTGCTCGCGGGTGCCGAGGACGTCGCCCGGGTGCTCGGCGCCGATTTCGCGGCAGGCGTGCGTCAGCGAGCGGGCGACGATCGATCTGCTGCCGCCTCCGCGAGCCTTGCGCTCGAGACCCTCGCAGTCGGCCTCGGCCTGCCGGCAGGCGGTCGTCGGGGTCGGGCCGACCCGCGAGTAACAGGTGCACCACCAGCGGACCTGCTCGGCGGCGGGAGGGTTGGCGAGGGGTGGGCTGTCCTTGGGGGCAGATGTGGCGGACGGGCTGTCCCTGGGAGGGGGTGCGGAGGGCGAGCTGTCCTCAGAGGCAGGTGTGGAGTGAGTGCTGTCCTTGGGAGCAGGTTGCGCGGCGGGGCCCGGCGAGCTCGCAGTGCAAGCCGCCGCCAGGAGCACGAGCGCCGCGGCGCAGGTGGGCGCGAGCTGGAGGAGACGGCGCGGGCGACGGAGCACGACTGGTGGTCGCAGACTCTCCAGAGCCGGTCAAGCGCGGCCTCGGGCGAGGACGCGCGTCCATGGGTAGCGAACGCTGGTCGCGTTCTCCAGGCCGCGTGCACGCGTGCTGCCTGGTAGATCGCTTACGCAGCCGGCGAGGCCGCCGGAGAACTCATGGGACGGACTCGACGAAGGCGATCTCGGCGCAGTGCGGCAGTCCTCCCTCGCCGCGACCTTCGTCTTCCTCCACCTGCCTGGCAGTGTCGTCTGGACGACGAAATCGTCGGTCCGCTGGCGGTGCGGGGCGTCCCGTCATGAACGAGCGCGCTCGTTCCGCGGGGGTCCGCCGCTGACGCGCCGCTGCGAGGGTGTCGAGGCCGCGGGAGGACTCGACGGGGGTGATATCGGCGCTGCTCGACAGTCTTCTTCCACCACTCGGCAGTGTTCGCCTGGACGACGAACTTGTCGGTCCCCGGGACGGGGCGGCGCATTCCCCTCGTGTCGTGTCCTGACGGCTCGTTGCAGGCCATGAGGGCGAGGGCGAGGACGACCGCGGGCGGGGCTTGCCGCCGTACTCGCTCCCGGAGCGATCGAGGATGTCCTTTGGGACATGTACGCGATCACGGGGCGAGCACGCCGCGGACGCTGAGCTCGACGCCGGGGGGCGGGATCGACATGGCGAACGGCTGCGACTGGAGGCACTCGAGGACGTCGGTCGCGTTGCCGTGGTCGGCGAACTGGCGCCCCAGCAGCTTGCCGTCGGGGCCGAAGGTGGCCTGGACGAAGATGTTGCTGGCGTCCTTGCCGCCGCAGGCGCGCAGGAGCGAGCCGCGGCGGTCGTCGAGGGCCTTCTGCAGCTCGGAGGTGGCGGCGGCGCGGGCGGCCTCGAGCCGCACCTGCGCGCTCGTGTCGACCTCGATCTGCGGCCCCGGGTCGGCGAGCCAGGCCTTGCGGTCGGAGGTCAACTTGTCCTCGGGGACAGGTTCGATCCGCGGGGGAGCGGCGGCGACGTGGTCGGGGCGCGGGTCGAAGTCGTCGAATTGCCGCCGCGCCGGGTCGGCGTCGGCCGCCTGCACGCCGAGCGAGACGGCCGGCTCGGGCCCGGCCGCCGGCGCGGCGGGCTCGGGCGCTTCACCGCCGGACAGGAGGTACCAGCTGCCGAGCAGGAGCACGGCGCTGCCGGCGAGGGCCGCGGCGATCCGCCGACCGCTGCGCGCGAAGATGTCTGAACTTCGGGTCATGTACGATCATTGGGCCGCCCCGGCCGTGCGGCCGGGACGGGCGCGAGGGTCAGTACTTGGGCCATTCGGAGCAGCAGTACTTGCCGCTCTTGGTGTTGCCCACCGGGTCCTGGCCGTCGAAGTTGTTGCAGTCGGCGATGTTGACGTACATCGCGTCGTCGTCGTCGACGCGGTCGGCGAGCCACGAGTTGATGATCGGCGTGAAGCCGCCGGCGATGCAGGCGCGACGGATCTCCTCGTGGCGGCACAGGTGCGCCCCGCCGTAGAAGTTGTAACAGTCGTTCGTGGACAGGTTCCAGTTGGTGCCGAAGTTCTCGTGGTACACGCAGAGCAGCGAGCGGGCCGTGTTCACCGATGCCAGCTGGTCGGCGAAGTTGACAGCGGGGCACGCGGGCACGCTGGTCGGCCCGGGGGCGCCTTGCGGACCCTGGGGGCCCTGGGGTCCCTGGGGTCCTTGCGGGCCGGTGGCGCCTGCGGGGCCGGCCGGACCTGAAGGGCCGGCGGGACCGGCGGGGCCGGCGGGGCCGACCGGACCGACAGGACCGGCGGGGCCCATCGGACCGACCGCGCCTTGCGGGCCCGGAGCGCCTGCAGGGCCCTGAGGGCCGGCGGGACCGGCAGGACCGGCGGGGCCCGTGTTGCCCTGGAGGCCTTGCGGGCCCGGATCGCCCTGCGGGCCGGCAGGGCCGGCCGGGCCCGCATCGCCCTGCGGGCCGGCAGGGCCAGCCGGGCCCGCATCGCCTTGCGGGCCGGCCGGACCGGCGGGACCCGGGTCGCCCTGGACGCCTTGAGGGCCTGCAGGGCCCGGATCGCCTTGCGGGCCGGCGGGACCGGCGGGGCCCGGGTCGCCCTGGACGCCCTGGGGGCCCGCGGGGCCGGGATCGCCTTGCGGGCCCTGGGGACCGGCGGGGCCGGGCTCGCCCTGGACGCCCTGGGGCCCGGTGGGGCCGGGATCGCCTTGCGGGCCCTGGGGACCGGCGGGGCCGGGCTCGCCCTGGACGCCCTGGGGCCCGGTGGGGCCGGGATCTCCTTGCGGGCCCTGGGAGCCGGCGGGACCGACGGGGCCGGCAGGACCGGGCGGGCCATCGGCGCCGGCGGGGCCGGCAGGGCCGTCGGGACCGGCGGGGCCGGCAGGTCCGGCGGGACCGGCGGGGCCATCGGCGCCGGCGGGGCCGGCAGGGCCCTCGGGACCGGCGGGGCCGGCGGGACCGGCGGGGCCGGCGGGGCCCTCGGCGCCGGCGGGACCGGCAGGGCCCTCGGCGCCGGCGGGACCGGCGGGTCCGGGCGGGCCGGCGGGACCGATCAATCCGGACGGATCGCCGACCCACTGGCCGCTCTCGTTGATGACCTGGCCGAAGCCCTGAATGTTGACACTGGTCGGGTTGATCTCGCCGCGGACGTCGCCGGCGAACATCGCATACGGGACGCTGACGATCGCCGCGCGCGGGGTCATCTCCGGGTCGGCGCCGACGGTGATGCCGAGCCAGCGGGTGCTGCCGTCGAAGACGATCTCGTCGAGGACGAGCTGTTCGCCGAGGCGGACCGAGAAGAAGCCCTCGTCGAAGGTGACGCTGATGGTCTCGGCCCAGATCTCGTTGCCGGCGACCTCGGCGTCGTAGATGGCGAAGGTGAGGTCCTGGGTGCCGTCGACGGGGACGCCGTTCGCGTCGAAGAGGCGGCCCTGGTGGGTGACGAGGGCGGGCACGGCGAGGGCGCTGGCGTCGGTCGGGAGCAGCCACGCGGACGCGAGCACGGCCCCGAGCCACCACCTCTTCATCATCGTCCTCGTCCGGTTGCGTTGCGTCGATTTCATGGCGGGTTCCCGTTGGCGCCGATCAGGCCGCCCTGCAGGCGAAAGTTGTCGGAGATGTAGATGCCCTGATTCTGGGTCGGTTGGCCCAGGGTGAAGACCATGCGAAAACTGGGGCTGGCGGCGACGGTGCCGCTGTTGACGGTCTGGGTGACCGAGCGGCCGGCGACCGGATCGCCGGTGGTCGTGCCCGTGTCCGTGTCGGTCGCCGAGGTGGTCGTGGTCGACGTCGTGGTGTCGGTGTCACCGGTGGTGGACGTCGTCGAATCGGTGGTGGTCGGGGCGACCGTGGTGGTCGGCGCCTCGGTGGTCGTCGAATCGGTGGAGGTCACCGGATTGGTGGTGGTCGGCGTGTCCGTGGTCGGTGAGGCGGTCGGCGAATCGGTGGACGTCGGCGCGTCGGTCGTCGTCGCCGTCGGACCCTCGGTGCCACTAATAGAGAGCGTGCCGGCGGTCGTGTCGTCGGCGCATCCGGCCGCGTTCGACGCGGCGCATACCAGCCCCAATACAGCCCCACACCTGCGCCCAAGCGCGGTTCGGCGCATGCTCACCCCCAGTCCGAAGAGCGACGTCTACAACGAGAGACGCGGCGATCGACTCGCGCCCCACGACGCGACGATCTCGGTCCACGCTATCATGATTGACAGCGGAGCGACAAGACCACACTTTCGCGCGAGAGGGCCGGTGCGTCGGCGGCTGCACGGCGCGATGCGTGGGGGTGAGGCCTCGGGCGAGGATGCGTCGAATGTCCCGAGGGACATGCGCGAGCGGGACGCGGACGTCTCATGCGAGATGTCCATTGGGACATGTGACGGGGCGGGGCCGCGCAGGTCGGCGGGTGGGATACGGCGGAGGGCGCGCCCGCGCGCGGCGGCGACGACGGCGAACGCCGACGTCGGGGCGCCGGAAAATGATATGACAGCGGGGCCCGAGGTCTCTGATGTTGCCGTGCCTGCGCCGTGTCGTGCTCCCGCTCCTGCTCGCGTTGCCCGTGGCCTGCGACGGCTCGGCGCCGGCGGCCCCGCCCGACCGGCCGAGCGCCGAGACCCCGGCGGCCTCGCCCGAGGCCGAGAAGCAGTACCAGGAGGCGCTCGAGCTCGAGGCGGCCGGGCGCCACGAGGAGGCCCGGCTCGCCGTGGAGAAGGCGATCGCCGGCGGGTCAGGGCGGGACGCCAAGCTGCTCGCGGCCAAGCTGGCGATCCTCCGCGACGACCTGGACGAGGCGACCCGGCTGCTGGAGCCGCTCGCCAGCGACGGCGGCGACGCGCTGGTCCTCTACAACCTCGGCCTCGTGGCGCAGAAGCGCGGCAAGTACAACAACGCCCGCAGCAACTACCTGGCCGCCCTCAAGGCCGACCCCAACTACAACCCGGCGCGCTTCAACCTGGCGGTGCTCACCTGGGAGGCCGGGGTCAAGGACGAGGCGCAACACCACGCCCGCAAGTTCATCGATGCGGTCCCCGGCGACGACCCCTTCGCCGCCAAGCTGCAGCAGATGATGGGCGGCGTGGCCCCGGCCCCGGCCTCGCCCGGCCAACGCTGAGCGGCGAGTTTACCCGGGGACATGTTGAAATGAACATGTCGTGAAGGACATGTACTTTTAGACATGGCGCGTGGGGCGGGTTGAAGCGCGAGCTCGGCGCATCCGCAGACGGGCCACGAATCACGAGCCGGACGACGCGGTCCGTCCCGGCGTCGAGCTGGAGCGCGAGCGCGTCGACGCGGAGTCGTGCCCGTCGCCGTCGCGGCGGCCGAGCTGTCCGGAGGGACATGCGGACGCCGGTCAGGTCGGGCGGAGGCGGGCGAGGTAGAAGCCGTCGGTGTGGTGGGCCTCGGGCGTCCAGGTCTCCTCGTGCTCGAGCGTGAAGGCGCCGGCCTCGCAGGCGGCGCGGACCAGGCGCGGGCCCTCCTCGGGCTCGAGGCTGCAGACGGCGTAGACCAGGCGGCCGCCGGGGCGCACGCGGGCGCGGCAGCGGTCGAGGAGGCGGCGCTGGAGGTCGGCGCAGGCGGCGATGTCGTCGAACTGCACCGTGGCGCGCAGCTCGGGGTGGCGGGCCAGGTTGCCGAGGCCGGTGCAGGGGGCGTCGAGCAGGACTGCGTCGTAGGTCGAGTCGTCGACGCCGAGCTGTGGTTCGGGGGCGGCGAGGTCGGCGACCACCGTGGTGAAGCTGAAGTCGGGCGCGTCGAGCTCGCCGCGGCGGCGCAGGGCGGCGTGCTCGCCGAGGCGCTGCTCGCTGGCGTCGGCGGCGACCAGGCGGCCGCGGCGGCGCATCAGCTCGGCCAGCTGCAGCGACTTGGTGCCCATGCCGGCGCAGGCGTCGAGGACATGTTCTTCAGGACATGGCGCGAGAGCCAGAGCAGCCCGCTGCGCGCCGAGGGCCTGGATCGAGAACAGGCCGCGCTCGTGCAGCGGGTGGCGGACCAGCTCGCCGCCGCCGCGCACGCGCAGAGTCTGCGGCTGGTCGGGGAGCAGCTCGACCATGGCCTTGGAATCGGCCTCGCGCAGGGCCGCGGCGACCTCTTCGGCTGTCGTTCGGGACAGGTCGACGCGGAGCTCGACGGCGGGCGGCTCGGCGAGGGCGCGGGCGCGGGCGAGGGCGAGGTCGGGGCCGAGGGTGGCGAGCCAGCGGCCGGCCAGCCAGCGGGGGATCGACCAGCGATTGGCGAGGACGTCGAGCGGTTTGCCGGCGGCGAGGCGGGCGTCGAGGGCGGCGCCCTCGCGGTCGATGGCGGAGAGGATCGCGTGCAGCGGGCGGGCCAGGCCGCCGCTCGGGTCGAGGGCGGTGGCGAGGCCGAGGGCCTGGGGGATCGCGGCGTGCGGCGGGTGCTGCAGCTCGCGCAGCTCGAACACCGCGACGCGGGCGATCTCCCGCGCCCGGGCGCTGAGGGCCTTGGGGCGGGCGGCGGCGGCGTCGATCAACGCGTCGAGGCGGCCGCGGTGGCGCAGCACGCCGTACACGAGGGTCGTGGTGAGGCCGCGCTCGCGCCGCTCGAGATCCGGGTGGCGCTCGAATTGCTCGGCCAGGATCCGGTTGCTGAAGCCGCGGCGTTGATCGATCTGCCGGAGCGTCTGGACGGCGAGCGCACGGGCGGTGATGGGGTTTCTCGGCACGGGGGCGCGGATCGTAGCCGCAAAGGGTGTTATGGTGTCGACGATGTCGACGCGCCGCAGCGCCGCGATCGCCGCCGTCCTCCTCGGGGCCGCCCCCGCGGGCTGTGAGGAGCCGCTGCAGCCGGTGTCCGAGGCGCCCACGCTGCTGGCCGAGGCCGGCGATTACACGCAGTGGGCGCGGCCGAAGAACCGGGCGGAACGCCAGCCGGTAGTCGCGCCCCACGGCGGGTTCGTCGACATCTACATCAACGACGTGGTGGTCGCCGACCAGGCGATGGTCCTGCCCGAGGGGCTGCCCGCGTGGTCCGACGAGGCGATGGTGGTGCTCGCCGGCCACGACGCGATGGAAGGCGGGTCCCTGGTGCAGGTCGCGGTGATGCAGAAGCGCGGCGGGGTGTGGGCGTGGGAGCAGTACGACGGCTCCAGCGACGAGCCGCGCTTCTCCGGCCGCCCCGACGTGTGCGTCGGCTGTCACAGCGCCGGCGAGGATTTCATCCGGTCGTTCCGCCTGCCCGACCCACCGCCCGAGGAGTGACGGGCGCTACGGCGAGGTCGGCGCGAGGAGTCGGAGCGAGGGGACGAGGTCGAAGCGCGGCGTGAGGAGTGAGACGCGGCGCAGGGCGTTGCGAGGAGCGGGACACCCGCGAGCGGGTGGGTGAGGCGTGAGTCGTGGCGGGGGGCGAGGGGCATGTGCTTGCTCGCGGGCGGACGAGGGGCTATGCCCCCCGGCGATGCTGCAGAACGCACTCGTCCGTGTCCCCACCGAGGACCTCAAGCGGCTGCTGGCGCTGCTCCACCGCGGAGAGCTGCAGTGCCCGCTGACGCCGGTCGAGGTGACGCGGTGCGGCTTCCAGATCCACATGGACGCGCTGCTCGGCCACCTGCGCGGGCTCGAGGCGCCGGCGGTGCGGGCGGTGCTGACGGCGGTGCTGCTCGAGCGACAGGCGGCGCAGGAGCGGATGCCTCGCCTGGTCTGAAGGGCATGTCTTGAGGGACATGTTGTAGGTCGTTCGCGGCCGGCGAAGCGGCGTCACGAAGCGCGGGCCGCGACGATCGGCGTGAGGCGAGGTCGTCGCGACGAGCTCGGATGCCCGTGCGAGGGCGACTCGGAGCACCTCGCGCGGCGTCTCGCAGCAGCGCCGCGCCGGGAGCGTCACGGGTGATCGGCGCTCACGGCCGGGCGCAGTTCGAGAGCGAGCTTCGGGCGCCGGTATGGCCGGCTTCGCGCCTGCATTGGCAGCCGCGCTCGCCGCCGGCCGCCGCTATCATCCGTCGATGCGCTCCTGCCCGCACGCCCGGACGCTCCTGGTCGGTATGTGCCTGGCGACCTGCCTGACGACCGCGCGCGCCGACGTCATGCCCGAGGCCGAATACGACGGTCAGGAGATCGGCGCGGTCACCGAGCTCTCCGGCCTGTCGCGCTTCCCCGAGCATGTCTTCTACGTGTTCCCGGCGTACTGCACGGAGGCGCTGGCGAAGTTCACGGGGTCGCTCGAGTCCGGCGACGAGGATCCAGAGATCGATCCGCGGTTCTACTACGACGACAAGAACGACGGCCGGCCCAATTACCTGGTCCTGAGCGACGGGCAGCTGCCCCGGTGGACCAGCGGGGACACTCCCTGCATCTCCTCGACCCTCTATTCCGTGGCGCGCGAGGTCGCGGCCGGCGTCGATCTCGCGGCCATGCCGCTCGCGGAGATGCACCGCTTCTTCACCGAGGACCCGCGGGTGTTCCGCAGCGACTTCGAGTTTCAGGGTTCTCCTCTGTACGCGCCGAAATACTCGCGGCTGCGCGCGGTCCACGAGGCGGTCCGGATCGTTCGCGTCGGGCCGACCGAGCTCGACGCCGTCCTCGACGCCGCCACGTATCGCTTCGAAGACGGCACCGAACAGACGCTCAAGCTCGCCCACACGGAGCGCCCCGCGCTCCCGTTCAAGCCGCTCAAGCCGGAGAAGATCGCCAAGTACGCCGACAAGTACGCCAAGTGGGAGGCCCGCCAACCACTCGAGCCGCCTCCTGCACCGCAGCTCCCCGCGAGCGAAGACCTCGCCGCCGAACCGGTTGCCGAACCAGCCGCCGACGCGACCGCCGGAGCGGACGCTCCAGTCGTTCCGCCGCCCGCCGAGGCGCCCGCGGTCGACCTCGTCGCCTCGGCGCCGGCCCCTGCACCCGCTCCCGTCGCTCCCGCGCCCGCTTCGCCGCTGGAGCCCGAATTCGCGGCGCCTGGTGAGGATGTCCCCGAGGACATGGATGAAGAGGCAGCTCCGACCTCGGATCCCGCCTGGCCGCTGGGCGCCGCGATCGCGGGAGGTCTGGCGCTCGTCGTCGTCGTCGCGCTGACGCGTCGGGCACGAGCCGGCGGCTGATCGCGGCAGACATGGCACGAGATGGGGGCACTTTGGCCGCTGGGAGCTGCGATCGCGGGAGTCCTGGGGCTGGTCGCCGTCGTCGCGCTGACGCGTCGGCCGCGAGACGGCGGCTGATCGCGGCAGACATGGCACGAGATGGGGGGACTTTGGTCGTTGGGCGCCGCGATCGCGGGAGTCCTGGGGCTGGTCGCCGTTGGCGCGCTGACGCGTCGGGCGCGAGCCGGCGGCTGATCGCGGCAGACATGGCACGAGATGGGGGGCACTTTGGCCGCTGGGAGCTGCGATCGCGGGAGTCCTGGGGCTGGTCGCTGTCGTCGCGCTGACGCGTCGGGCGCGAGCCAGCGGCTGATCGCGGCAGACATGGCAGGTCACTGGATTCACCGCCGAGGTACCGGTCGCGTCGCGACGGCAGTCGCGGACGGTATGGGCTACGGACGGCGAGTTCAGTGAAATCATGTCGCGGCATCCTCCGCGGGCGCTTCACCGCCGGATCGGCCCGGGAAACGGTTCGGCTGCGACCATTTTAAAAAGACATGCCCCTGAGGTCATGTCCTCGGGGGCATGTTCTTCAAGGAAGAAAGCTCAGTGGGTGAGCTTCTTGTAGCGGATCCGGTGCGGCTGGAGGGCGTCGTCGCCGAGGCGCTTCTTCTTGTCGGCCTCGTAGTCGGCGAAGTTGCCCTCGAACCAGGTGACCTTGGAGTCGCCCTCGAAGGTGAGGATGTTGGTGGCGATCCGGTCGAGGAACCAGCGGTCGTGGCTGATGACGACGGCGCAGCCGGGGAAGGCCAGGAGGGCCTCCTCGAGGTGGCGGAGGGTGTCGACGTCGAGGTCGTTGGTGGGCTCGTCGAGCAGCAGGAGGTTGCCGCCGCGCTTGAGCAGCTTGGCCAGGTGGACGCGGTTGCGCTCGCCGCCGGACAGCACGCCGACCTTCTTCTGCTGGTCGGCGCCGTTGAAGTTGAACTTGCTGACGTAGGCGCGCGAGTTGACGTCGCGGCCGGCGATGCTGAGGACCTCCTGGCCGCCGGAGATCTCCTGCCACACGGTCTTGTTGGGGTCGAGGGCGTCGCGGGACTGGTCGACGTAGGCGATGTCGACGGTCTCGCCGACCTTGATCGCGCCGCCGTCCGGCTTCTCCTGGCCGGTGATCATGCGGAACAGGGTGGTCTTGCCGGCGCCGTTGGGGCCGATGACGCCGACGATGCCGCCGCGCGGGAGGGTGAAGGTCAGGTCCTCGAACAGCAGGTGGTCGCCGTAGGCCTTGCTGATGCCCTTGCACTCGACCACGGTGGTGCCGAGGCGCTTGGTGAAGGGGATGACGAGGTCGGTGGTGTCGACCTTCTTGTCGCTGGCCTGGGCCAGCAGCTCCTCGTACGCCTTGACGCGGGCCTTGCTCTTGGCCTGGCGGGCGCGCGGGCTCATCTGCACCCACTCGAGCTCGCGCTGGAGGGTGCGCTGGCGGTTGGACTCGGCCTTTTCTTCCTGGGCCAGGCGCTTCTTCTTCTGGTCGAGCCAGGACGAGTAGTTGCCCTTCCACGGGATGCCGGAGCCGCGGTCGAGCTCCAAGATCCACCCGGCGACGTTGTCGAGGAAGTAGCGGTCGTGGGTGACGGCGACGACGGTGCCGGGGTAGTCCTGCAGGTGCCGCTCGAGCCAGGCGACGCTCTCGGCGTCGAGATGGTTGGTGGGCTCGTCGAGCAGCAGGAGGTCGGGGCGCTGCAGCAACAGGCGGCACAGGGCGACCCGGCGCTTCTCGCCGCCCGACAGCTTGGTGACGTCGGAGTCGCCGGGCGGGCAGCGCAGCGCGTCCATGGCGATCTCCAGCGTGCGGTCGAGCTCCCAGCCGTTGCCGGCGTCGATCTTGTCCTGCAGCTCGGCCTGCTCGGCCAGCAGCCGGTTCATCTCGTCGTCGCTCATCGGCTCGCCGAGCTTGGTGCTGACCTCCTCGAAGCGGGCCAGCGTCGTCTTCATGCCGATGACGGCCTCCTCGATGTTGCCCTTGACGTCCTTCTTGGGGTCGAGCGCGGGCTCCTGCGGCAGATAGCCGACCGAGACGCCCTCGGCGCTCCAGGCCTCGCCGATGAACTCCTTGTCGACGCCGGCCATGATCTTGAGGAGGGTCGACTTGCCGGAGCCGTTGAGGCCGAGCACGCCGATCTTCGCGCCGGGGAGGAAGCTGAGCCAGATGCCCTTCAACACCTCCTTGCCGCCGGGGTAGACCTTGCGCAGGTCCTTCATGGTGTAGATGTACTGATACGAGGCCATGCCGTGACGACTCCTGGAGCGCCCTGCGGGCGCGGGGCGGGAGGATAGCAGAGGCGCGGGCGAGCAACCGCGGCCGCGAGCGGCGGCAGTTGCGAGCCCCGCCGGCCGCGACCGGCGCGAGCGCGGGCCGGCCTCGGTCCGGGCGGCCCCCGGGGCCCGCAGGCGTGCTCGTCCGCATTTTCCCGGGCTGCGCGGCGAACCGGCGGCGCGCCGGGCGGGAGATCGCCGGAAGGGCTTGCGGCCGGGGCCGATGCGCACCCATCATCCCCCGCGAGATGAGCCAGACGACGGAAGCAGATGTGGTCAAGCCGGCGGCGCCGGTGGCGGTCGAGGTGCCGGTGGGCGTCGAGCCCGACGCGAGCAAGCGCTCGGCGCAGGCGCAGGCGCTCGCGGTCGAGACGTCGTTCAAACGCTACGGCATCAACCGCTGGGGCAGCGCGTTCATCCGCGCCAGCAACGAGGGCCACCTGGTGTTCGCGGCGCCGAACTCGCCGGCGGTCGACCTGTTCGCGCTGTCGCAAGAGCTGGCCCGCCGCGGCATCCGCACGCCCTACGTGGTCCGCTTCCCGACGATGATCGAGAACCAGATGGGCACGCTGAAGGACGGCTTCGCCAAGGCGATCGCCGACAACAGCTACGAGGGCAAGCACATCGGCGTGTACCCGCTGAAGGTCAACCAGCGCCGCAGCGTGGTCGACACGGTGGTCAAGGCGCGCGAGAAGTTCAACTACGGGCTCGAGGCCGGCTCGAAGCCGGAGCTGCTGCTGGCGATGGCCCAGCCGCCGCTCAAGGGCTCGCTCCTGGTCTGCAACGGCTACAAGGACCGCGAGTTCATGCGCATGGCCTTCCACGCGGCCGAGCTCGGGCACCACACGATCATCGTGCTCGAGAGCACCCGCGAGGTCCGCCGCTACCTCGACGTCTACCAGGAGCAGGACTGGACGGCGAAGCCCGAGGTCGGCATGCGCGCCAAGCTGTACAGCCGCGGCAGCGGCCGCTGGCAGAGCTCCGGCGGCGAGAGCAGCAAGTTCGGCCTGACGACCAACGAGCTGCTGGCGGTGGTGCGCGAGCTGACGGCCGCGGGGATGGTCGAGCAGCTGTCGCTGCTGCACTTCCACATCGGCTCGCAGATCACCCAGATCAAGCGGATCAAGACGGCCGTCCGCGAGGGCGCCCGCATCTACGCCGAGCTGCAGCAGCTGGCGCCGCAGCTGCGCTACCTCGACCTCGGCGGCGGCATCGGCGTCGACTACGACGGCTCGCGCACGTCGTACCCGTCGTCGGCCAACTACTCGCTCGAGGAGTACGCGTCGCAGGTGGTGTTCGAGGTGATCGAGGCCTGCCGCGAGGTCGGGGCCCGCCAGCCGACGCTGCTCACCGAGTCGGGCCGCGTGGTGGTGGCCAACCACGCGGTGACGATCGCCGACCTGCGCGAGGTCCAGGGCGAGCTGCTGCCGGTGCCCGAACCCGGCGAAGACGAGCACCGCCTGGTCCACGAGCTGCGCAGCACGCTCGAGAGCCTCAACATCAAGAACGTCGAGGAGTACTTCCACGACGCGATCGACTACCGCGACGAGTGCCTGCAGCTGTTCTCGCGCGGCTACCTGAGCCTGCAGGACCGCGCCAGCGCGGAGGGCCTGTTCGGACGGATCCGCAACAAGGTCAAGCAGATCGTCGAGCCGATGCCGCACCCGCCCGAGGAGATCGTCGACTTCCTCGGCAAGGCGCACCAGAAGTACCTGGTGAACTTCTCGATCTTCCAGAGCATCCCCGACGCGTGGAGCATCGACCAGGTGTTCCCCACAGCGCCGCTGTCCCGCCACGGCGAGAAGCCGACCATCAACGCGCAGATCGTCGACATCACCTGCGACTCCGACGGCTGCGTCGAGACGTTCGCCCACCCCGACGAGAACATGCCGTACCTGCCGCTCCACGAGCGCCGCGGCTCGGACGAGAAGTACTACCTGGGGTTCTTCATGACCGGCGCGTACCAGGACAGCCTGGCCAACGTGCACAACCTGTTCGCCCGCTGCCACGAGGTCATCCTCCGCAACCCCGACGACGACATGGTCCTGCCGGGCAGCGAGCGCGTCGAGCTCGGCGAGAACTTGACGTTCGAGATCAAGATGGGCGCGACCTGCGAAGACGTGCTGTCGGCGATGGACTTCGACGTCGAGCGCATGACCCGCTGGCTCCGCGACCGCCACCTGGCGGTCGAGACGACGCTCGGCGAGTCCTGGCTGCTCGGGGTGCTGCAGAGCTATCCGTATCTGTCGCGCTGATTCGCGGGCGAGGCTGCATCGAGACACGGCGATCGTCTTCCGCGGCGATCGTCGTGTCTTCGCGGGCTGCGGCGATCGGCTTCGCGGCGATCGTCCCGTCTTCGCGGGGCGGGGCCGCGGCGATCGTCGTGGGGCGGACGGGAGGCGGCGCAGCGGGTCGTTGTCGCGACGCCGGACCTGCCATGCCACGTGCTCGACGCCGATGAATTTCTGGGCTTGTTCGTCGATCGGCTCGGCGTCTCCGCGCGAGGCATGGGGCCCCGGCTGCGTCCCACTGCGCCGCCTCCCGTCCGCCTGCAGAGAGCGTGGTGGGCCCCGCTTGTCGCCGGGCGACGAAGGTCGAGCTCGAGCGCAACTGCGGCGGTCCGGGCAGCAGGAGGCGGTCGTACGTGGGATGTCCCAGGTCTTAGTGGAGTGGGATCTTCGTCGAGCAGGTCGAGCGCGAGCGGGCTATTGCGGCGGCGTTGGGAACATGAGGCGGTCGCACGTCAGGCGCGCGGCGGTCCTTCGCTTGTTGCGGCGGGCGTCGTCGTGGAGCACTTCGATGCCCTGCGAGGTCACGGTGAGCACCGGCGCGACGTGGACAGGGCCGATGGCCGCGGCGCCGAGGACCTGCGCGGATTCGGTGAGCAACGCGACGAAGCCGTGGGGATGACGCGTCGCGCCGTGGCGCGCGATCGGGGACAGGGCCCAGCTCACGGCCACTCCTCCGGGCCACCAGGCGAGGTGCGCGTGCCAGATCGTCCACGTGTTCGGATCGGGGTAGCGGGCGACGAGCACCGCCGGGCCGACCTGCCGGAGCTGCGCGTCGAAGCGGACGAGGGACAGGCGCAGGCCGTCGAGGGCCTCCGCGACATACAGCGCGATCGTTCCGGTGTCGGTGCGCCGGCTCGCCTTCCACCGTCCCGTGCCCGCGAGGTCCGAAGGCAGGCCCTCGCCTTCGATGGGACCGACGAGCGGCGTGTCGGCTTCGAATCGGCGGAGCTGGGTGTAGCGCGGGCAGCTCTGGCTCTGCGGGAGCGGGGGCACCGGCGCGGGCACAGGTGGAGTGCAGGCGGCGACGATGACCAGCGCGAGCCCGACGAGGCGGCGGGGCTCGGGTCCACGAGAGCGTCGGGGGGCGTTCGTCACTCGAACCCGGGGACAACGTACCGGGAGTCGTCCGCGAGTTCCACCATCGGCCGCGACGAGGCGATGCTAGGGGCGACGGGCGGGATGAACGAGGAGGCGTGGGGCGTCGAGCGCGAGGGGGAGCTCCGATGCTACCGTCCGGGGCGCGGCGCGAGGGGCGATGAATCATCACGACGGACGACGGCGACGGGTGCGAGGCAGGGGCGCGGCGATGCTCGCCGGACTGGTGATCGGGTGCGGTGCGGAGGATGTCGAGCGCGCTTCGCCGGCGTCCGCGAGCGCGCCGCAGGTCGCAGGTGAGGTTGTGGGGCCTGCGGCGCGGGTCGAGCGGGATGCGAGGGCCGGCGAGGATGACGGGCCGGAGGCCGAGGGCGCGACGCCTGGTCCGGCGGCGCCGGGGACGGGGCGCGACGAGTACGACTCGCTGCCGATCGACTGCGAGGGCGCGATCGCGTCGCGGCAGGAGGACGAACGGACGATCGTGTACATCACGCCGACGCAGAAGGACAGCGCCCGGCCCGGTCAGTGGGTGCACTGCGCGTGGAAAGATCGGCCGCCGTCGTCGGCGTGCGAGGTGCTCGACATCGTCGACGGCGGGATGCTCGAGGCGAGCTGCGGAGAGGTGAAGCCCGGCTCTCGTCGACCGCCGAAGTGAGCACCTGTCGAGCTCGAGGCGCGGGTGCCGAGACCGATCCCGGCCAGCATGTCGCTGGTACAGCGATCGCGGCGCGCCGACTCGCGGTCGTGCCGGATCGGGAGTACCCTGCGTGACGTGAGCCGGACGGCGGCCGTGAGATGGGCGAGCGCGATCGCTGCGGGGTTCGTGGCTTCGGCCTGCGCGCGGGGAAAGCCGGAGGCGGAGACGGCGGCACCGCCCGCGGCCGCGACCCCAAAACAGACGCCGGCGCCGGCCGTACCGGCAGCAGCCGTGATCGACGCGAGGCAGCCGGGGCGCCTCGCGGCGTATCTGGTGCCCGACGCTGCCCAGCGATTCAGGCGCCGGGCGTGGGTGGCGAAGCTCGGGGAGCTGCGACTGTCGCCAGACGGGCCCGTGGTCGCGAGCGGACCCGGGGCGACGACGGAGGAGATCGAGCTGGTGGTGGTGGAGGAAGGGGCGCGGGTCGGCGCGGTGCTCGAGGAGAGCGGGTTTCAGCAGCTGATCTACGTGGACCCGGCCGACCTGGCGGACGTGGTGACCCGCGAGGTCAAGCTGGCCGCCGAGTTCGATCGGGCGCCCGCCGCCGACGATGTGGGCGTCACTCTGCACATCGGCGCGCGCCCCGAGGTGCTCGAGCGTCGCAACTCGATGGTGAGAGTGTCGGGCAGCTGCGAGGGGTTCGAATACGAGGGCTGGATGCCGGGCGACGCGCTCGGCCGGGTGTTCGACGGCCAGGAGGAGCGCGGGGCGGAGTCCGATGCCTTCCTCGCCTCCGACGGCGAACTGTTCGTGGCGCCGGGCGGGGCGCGCCTGGCTCGCTTCTACTCGGAGCTCTACGAGACGCGAGAATTCGAGCACGATGTGCGGCGGCTCGGCCGACCTCTCCGCGGCTTCCAGAAGGTCGAGCACCAGAGCTGGTTCTGCACGGTGCGCGGGTGGGCCAGGCTCGCCGACGTGGCGAGAGAGGGCGAGGGCAACGACGTCTGGGGCGGGCTGACCTCCCCGCCGACGTGCGACCCGAAGGCGGGCACGGTGCTCCTGCCCGCGGGCGTGTGGCTGCGACACGCGGGCTCGCAGGTCGTGTTCGCCACCAGCGCGCACTCGCTGTGGCTCGCTCGAGTGGTCGGGTCGGCCGACGAGCGGCTCTGCCTCTCGACGCCCTGGGGGCCGCTCGAGGTCCAGCCCCTGCTGACGCTGTAGCTCGTGACGGCGGCGTCACGCCTCGGCGAGCGCGCGTGACAGCGGCCGCGGATTGTTCGTCTCACAGCAACAATCGGTTCGCCGGCGGAGGGCTAGTGGCCGGTGCAGTCGGGGGTCATCGTTCTGCTCCATGACGACTGCGACGAATGCCCCGACCCGCTGGACCATCGACACCTCTCACTCGAGCGTCGGCTTCAGCGTGCGCCACATGATGATTACCAACGTCCGCGGCGAGTTCAAGAAGTTCGCCGGCGAGGTGGTGCTCGACCCGCAGGACCCGAGCGTGAACGCGACGGTGGAGATCGGGTCGATCCACACCCGCGAGGAGCAGCGCGACGCGCACCTGCGCAGCGCGGACTTCTTCGACGCCGAGAAGTACCCGACGATGACCTTCACGTCGAAGCGCGTGGCCCGCACGGGCGACGGCTACGACGTGGTCGGCGACCTGACGATCCGCGACCAGACGCGCGAGGTCGTGCTCAAGGTCGAGGACGTCACCGGCGAGACGGCCGATCCATGGGGCAACACCCGCATCGGTGCGTCGGCGAAGACGAAGATCCGCCGCTCGGAGTTCGGGATCACCTGGAACGCGTTGCTCGAGCTCGGCGGGGCGATGGTCGGCGACGAGGTGACGATCAACATCGAGGTCTCTCTGGTAAAACAGAAGTGAGACCCATGACGATCCGCTCGACGAACGAGAGCCCCCCGCAGTTCCGCCAGGTCGTGTCGGTCGACGCGCACACGCTCCACGCCGACGTGAGCAGCGCGCTCGGCGGCGCGGACTCGGCGCCCGGCCCGCACGACCTCTTCGACGCCTCGCTGGCGACCTGCAAGGCGCTGACCGCCTGCGTGTACGCCAAGTCGCGGGGCATCGCCCTCGAGCGCGTGACGGTAGAGGTCGAGCGCGACGACACGCAGGAGCGCCAGGGCACCTATGTGCTGAGCGTCAAGCTCGCCTTCGAGGGCGCGCTCTCCGACGCCGACAAGCACAAGTTGCACGAGACGGTCCTGCGCTGCCCGATCCACAAACTGATGACGACCTCGACGGTGGACATCCGTCAGTCGCTCGCCTGACCCTTCGGACATCCAGTATAATTCGACGGCCAGGGAGCACAGCCATGCAAGCAGACGAACCAGCGGAGACTGCGATCGAGCTCGAGATCCCGGCGCGCGCGCGCCGGCTCGACGCGTTCGAGGTCGGCCGGGTGCTGCCGGCGCCGACCCGGCGCATGGTCGGCCCGTTCGCGTTCTTCGACCACATGGGCCCGGCGCACCTCGGGCCGGGGCTGGGGATGGACGTGCGGCCGCACCCGCACATCGGCCTGGCGACGGTGACGTACCTGTTCGAGGGCGAGATCCTCCACCGCGACAGCCTGGGTTCGCTGCAGGCGATCCGCCCCGGCGCGATCAACTGGATGTCGGCCGGCCGCGGGATCGTCCACTCCGAGCGCTCGCCCGCGGAGGCGCGCGCGCAGGGGCCGAAGCTGCACGGGCTGCAGCTGTGGGTCGCGCTGCCGCGCTCGGCCGAGGAGTCCGAGCCGGCCTTCTCGCACCACCCGACCGAGACGATCCCCGAGCTGTCGAGCCGGGGCGTGCGCGTGCGCGTGCTCGCCGGCTCGGCCTACGGGGTGACGGCGCCGACGCCGATCGCGTCGCCGCTGGTCTACGTCGAGGCCCACCTCAAGGCGGGCGCGAGGTTCGAGCTGCCGCCGGCGAGCGAGCGGGCCGTGTACGTGATCGAGGGCGAGCTGCGCAGCGGCGGCAAGACGGTGCCCCCGCGCACCCTGGCGGTGCTGCGCAGCGGCGACGTCGAGCCGCTGACGGCGACCATGCCGACGCGGATGGTGCTGGTCGGCGGCGAGCCGCTGGGCGAGCCGCGCTACATCTGGTGGAACTTCGTCTCGAGCTCGCAGGACCGCATCATCCAGGCGGCCCACGAGTGGAAGGAGCAGCGCTTCCCGCTGGTCCCCGGCGACGAGCACGAGCGCATCCCGCTCACCGACGAGCCGAAGTTCGCTCATCCGTGAGAGAACCGAGGGACATGTCGCCTGAGACATGTCTCTCGGTTCATGTCTCTTCGAGCGCCCGGTTCAGATCGTGGCGAAGTAGACGGCCGCGTGCGCGCTGGCCACCAGGGCGAAGGCGATCCGGCGCCGCCACACCCGGCTCCGCTGCAGGTCCTCGTCGAACGAGGCGAAGCGGGCCGGGGCGCGCGGGACGGGCGGCGCGGGCGGCGGGCTGACGAGCGCCGTCAGGCCCTCGAGCAGCAACATCGGGCCGGCGAGGGCCACCGCCGCGAGGACCGCGAGCAGCTCCACGCCGTCCTCGAAGCCTGGCTCACCGGGGCGAGGGACGAGCGGATGCAATAGCCAGCATAGGGCGACGGCTGCGACCCCCGCGGCGGCGGTAGCGAGGCTGCCCTTCTTCTCGAGCAGCCCGTCGAGCTTCTCCAGCGCGGACCCGAGGTCGTCCACCCGGCCAGTCTAGCGCAGGCGAGCGCCCGCAGGCGGCCCGCTCACACGTGGGCGATGGCTTCGATCTCGACCTTGAAGTTGAAGGGCAGGCGCGACACCTCGATGCAGGTGCGGGCGGGGATCTTCGGGCCGGGGAAGAACGTCCCGTAGACCTTGTTGAAGGCGGCGAACTGGCCCATGTCGGTGATGAAGGCGGTGATCTTCAGCACCTTCTCGAGGCTGGAGCCGGCCTTCTCGAGCGTGCGCCGGAGGTTGGTGAGCGTCGCGTGGGTCTCGGCGACGAGGTCCCCGAGAGTGATGCCGAGCGTCTCGACGTCGACGGCGGCGTGACCGGAGGTGAAGATGAAGCCGTTGTGGTCGCGGTGCCACGAGAAGATCGGGCCGTGCTCGAGCTGGTGGGGGCTTCGGTGATGACTCGTCATGAGGCCAGAGATCTATACCGCGACGCGGGCGGGGGCGTCACTTTTGCGGGGGTGCCGCGGTGGTCGCGGTAGTCGCGGCGGCGCCGGTGTCGGGGCGAGGACGCGCGTCGGTCGACTTCGTCGACTCGGCGCTGCCGAACTTGTCGAGGCTGCGATAGCGGTCGCGCAGCAGCGTCTGGCGCGAGACCATCGGGATCGCGCGGCCGCGGACGAACACGTGGGTGGGTCGGCTGCTGAGCTCGAGCGGGTCGCCGCTCCAGACGACGAGGTTGGCGACCTTGCCGACGGCGACGCTGCCGTGCGTCGCGCTCTGGCCGTAGGCGACGGCCGGCTCGAGGGTGATCGCGCGCAGCGCCGCGGCCCACGGCAGGCCGTTGGCGACGGCGATGCCGGCCTCCTGCGTCATGTTGCGGAGGTTGTGCGAGTCGTCGAGCCAGGCGATGACGACGGGCACGCCGGCGGCGGCCAGCAGCGCGGCGTTGTCGAGGCGCGCCCCGAGGGTGTCGAAGCTGCTCGGCAGGTTGCGCGACGGCTGCACCACCACCGGCACCTTGGCGGCGGCCAGCTCGGGCGCGACCTTCCACGCCTCGGAGCCGCCGACGACGACGAGGCGCAGCTTGTACTCCTTGGCCAGGTCGATCGCCGCGAGGATGTCGCTCGCGCGGTCGGCCGACAGCGTCAGCGGGATCTGCCCGGCCAGCGCCGGCTGCAGCGCCTGCAGGTCGAGCGCGTGAGCCGCGAACGGCCGGGTCTGCGCCCGCTCGTAGGCGTCCTTGCGGCCGCGGAACACCTGCGCGTCGGTGAGGACCTCGTGCAGCTTGGCCAGCGCGGCCGCGCGAGAGTTGTCGTAGCTGTGGCCGAGGTTGCCGTCGATCGCCACGCCGGCCTTGCTCAGCGCGCCGCGGTGGTCGCCGTGGACGAGGTCGACCCAGGCGACCTGTCCCGAGAGCAAGCCGCCCGCGGGGGCCACCGCGGCCGTGGTGACGCCGCCGATCGCCTGGACCTGGATCAGGCTCGACTCGGCGTGGAAGGCCCGGCTGGCGTCGTAGGCGGCGCGGATCGGGTGGTCGCCGGAGCGGGCGTCGTCGTGGGTGCTGCCCTCGAGATCGATCTCCACCAGGCCGAGCTGGTTGTCGGCGGCGATCAGGCCCGGCGTGACGACCTTGCCCGTGGCGTCGACGCGCGTCGCGTCGGCCGGGGCGCTCGCGGCCAGCTCGGGGCCGCCGACGGCCGCGAACTTGCCGTCGCGCATCAGCACCGTGGCGTTCTTGACGACGGTGCCGTCGCCGACGTGGAGGTCGCCGCCGGTGACGACCGCGACCGGCGCGGCGGGGCGAGCCGGCGGGGCCGGGGCGAGCAGGGTGAGGGCGGCGAGGAGGATGTGGCTCATGGGACAGGTCCTCGCGGTCAGTGCGCAGCGGACATGTTGGAAGGGACAGGTTGCACGGCGGCCGGCGGGGCGGCGCCGGGGTTGTAGCCGAGCTCGAAGTCGGTGCCGGGCTCGTAGGTGCCGCGGACGAACACCGGCTCGCCGTCGATGTAGACCTGCTCGGCGCGGGTGTAGACGCTGAAGGGGTCGCCGGACCAGACGACGAGGTCGGCGCGCTTGCCGGGGGTGAGGGTGCCGACCTCGTGGTCGATGCCGAGGGCCCAGGCGGGGTTGGCGGTGAGCCAGCGCAGGGCGTCGTTCTCGCTGATGTCGATGCCGATCCGGCGGCCGGCGTGCATGGCCTTGGCGGCCTCGTGGTTGAGGCGCTGGATGCCGGTGGCGCTGTCGGAGTGGATGATCGAGCGGCCGCCGGCGGCGTGGAGGAGCGCGGCGTTCTCGAGGATGCCGTCGAAGGCCTCGGCCTTGAAGCCCCACCAGTCGGCCCAGATCGAGGCGGCGGTGTCGGCGGCGGCCAGGCGGTCGGCGATCTTGTAGGCCTCGACCGCGTGGTGGAAGCTGCGGATCTTGAAGCCGTAGGCCTTCGCGAGGTCGAGCATCTGCGACATCTCGTCGGCGCGGTAGCAGTGGTTGTGGACCAGGATCTCGCCCTTCAGCACGAGGCTCAGCGTCTCGAGGCCGAAGTCGCGGGCCGGCGGCTGCGGCTCGTCGGGCGGCTTGCCCGGCTGGCCGTCCTTACCCGCAGGCGGCGGCTTGCCCTTGTTCTTGTCCCAGTCGGCGTGGTCCTTCTGGTACTTGGACCATGTCCGTTCGTACTCTTTGGCCTTCTGGAAGGCGTCGCGGTAGCCGGCGGCGTTGCCCATGCGCGTCTTGGGCCCGGACTTGTCGCCGTAGACGCGCTTGGGGTTCTCGCCGCAGGCCATCTTGAGGCCGTAGGGCGCGCCGGGGAACTTGACGTCGGCCACGCTGCGCGCGTCGGGCAAGAACCGCACGGTCACGCTGCGCCCGCCGATCAAGTTGGCCGAGCCGGGCAGGATCTGCGCAGTCGTCACCCCGCCCGCGCGGGCCCGATCGATCTGCGGGTCCTGCGGCCAGTAGGCGTCCTCCGCTCGCGCGTAGGCGGTGTTGGGCGCGCTGGCCTCGTTGCCGTCGCTGTGACCGTTCAGGCCCGGGGCCGCGTAGACGCCGATGTGCGAGTGAGTGTCGATGATGCCGGGCGTGATCGTCTTGCCGGCGGCGTCGACGACGACCGCGCCGTCGGGGGCGGCGAGGCCGGGGCCGACGGCGGAGATCCGGCCGCCGACGACCAGGACGTCGGCGCGCTCGAAGATGTCGCCGGCGGCGGTCATGACCTTCGCGTTGCGGAAGAGGCGCGGCGGGCCGTCGCTGACCACCGCGGGCGCCGCGGTGCGACCGGCGACGTCGGATGCGGGCGCCGCGTCGTCGCTCGGCGGCTGCGGCGGAGTCCCGCGGTTGCACGCGAGGAACAGGACGAGGCCCGAAATTACGGGCGAGCGAGGGCGACGCGAGCTCACGCGCCGAACCTACGCCGGACGCAGCAGACCGGGCAATCGCCCGGCGGCGGCCGGGACGTGTGTTTGAGCCCGGTCCGCGGCGGTGGCGGCGCGAGCCGGCCGCGGATATCCTTCGCGCCGCTCATGCATGTTCGCACCCTGATCGGTGCCGCGGCGCTCGTGTTCGCGGCTGGTTGTCTGTCCGAGCGCGGCAAGCCGCCCGCCAACAAGCAGGTCGCTGCGGCGGGCGCCCCGGCCACCACGACGAAGGCGCCGGCGCCGTCGGGCCCGCCGGCGATGCGTGCGCCGGCCAACCCCGGCTCGTCGCTGTGCGAGCAGGCCTCGCTCAAGCTGGCGCCCGGCTCGGTGGTCGCGCAGATCGACGGCGTCGACATCAAGCTCGAGGACCTCGGCGATCAGCTGGTCCAGGCCGAGAACAAGGCGCTGCGGCAGTACTGCGGCGAGGTGGCGCGGGTGCGCGAGGCCGCGCTCGAGAACATCGTGCAGCAGAAGGTGCTGACCGCCGCGGCCGAGAAGGCCGGCAAGCCGATCAACGACTACGTGCAGGGGCGCATGGAGGCGGCGGTGCCGGCCCCGAGCGACGCGGAGATCGAGGCGTTCTACAGCTCGCGCAAGTCGCCCGACGCGCCGCCGCTCGACCAGGTCCGCGACCAGGTGGTGCAGGCGATCAAGGCCGAGAAGTCGGAAGAGGCCTTCATGGGGATGCTGGCCGAGCTGCGCGCGACGTCGGCGATCGACAACCGGCTGCCCGACGTGCGCCCGCCGGCGCTCGAGCTGGCGGCGACCCACTCGCCGTGGCTCGGCAGCGCCGACGCGAAGGTGCAGGTGGTCGAGTTCTCCGACTTCGAGTGCCCGTACTGCTCCCGCGCGGCCGACACGCTCAAGCAGCTGAAGGAGAAGTACGCGGACAAGCCGGTCCAGTTCGTGTTCCGCCACTTCCCGCTGAGCTTCCACCCGAACGCCCGCCCGGCCGCCGAGTACGCCCAGTGCGCGCACGAGCAGGAGAAGTTCTGGCCGCTGCACGACGAGATCTTCGCCGCCCAGCGCGAGCTGTCGACCGACAAGCTCAAGGAGCTGGCGACCAAGGTCGGGCTCGACACCGCCAAGCTCGACGAGTGCCTCACCCGCGTCGGCGCGCTCGTCGAGGCCGACATGAAGGCCGCCGGCGAGGCGGGCGTCGGCGGCACGCCGAGCTTCTACATCAACGGTCAGAACTTCGACGGCAACCCCTCGGTGGCCGGCCTGTCCGAGGCGATCGACGCCGAGCTGGCCCGCGCGAAGGGCTGAGCCCATGCACCCGGCCTTCGCCTCGCCGCTGCGCCGGTGGCTCCACGCGGTCAAGCCGGCCAGCTGGCCGAAGGTGCTCGCGCCCGCGCTTCTGGGACAGGTCCTCGGGACCATGTCCTCGGGGACATTTGATTTCGGCGCCGCGGTCGTCGGCCTGGCGTTCGCGGTGTTCGCCACGATCTACGTGGTGCTGCTCAACGACTGGTTCGACGCCGACGTCGACGCGCTGAAGCGGCGCATGTTCCCCGAGGCGGGCTCGCCGAAGACGATCCCCGACGCCATCCTGCCGGCCGAGAGCGTGCTGCTGGCCGGCGCGGGCTTCGGGATCATGGCGCTGGCGGTGGCGCTGTGCGGCGAGCTGTTCCTGCCCGGGCGGCCGGGGCTGATGCTCGGCGCGGTGATCGGCCTCGGGCTGCTGCTGGTCTACTCGGCGCCGCCGCTGCGGCTCAACGACCGCGGCGCGGGCGAGTTCGTCGAGGCGCTCGGGGTCGGGGTGCTGGTGCCGTGGTGGAGCGCGTACGCCCAGAGCGGGCAGCCGATGTCGCCGTGGTACGTGTGGGCGCTGCCGGGGCTGGCGCTGCTGGCGTTCGCGTCGGCGGCCGCGAGCGGGCTGTCCGACGAGGAGAGCGACCGCCGCGGCGGCAAGGCGACGCTGACGACGATGTACGGCAACCGGGTCGCGCGCATGGCCGCCGAGTACTCGGCGTTCGCCGGGCTCATCGCCTGGATGTTCGCGGTGCGGGCCAGCGGGGGCGAGTTCCCGCTGATCCCGGTGCAGATCGCAGTGCTCGCGGCGGCGCTGCCGTGGCGAGCGCTCACCCGCGAGAGCCCGCATGCGCTGACGAACTGCTTCAAGGCCCAGAGCCGCTACAAGACCGCGCTGCACCGGATGATCTGGGGCTCGTCGGTGACTCTGGCGCTGGGGCTGGCGGTGATGCGCCTGGCAGGGTGGCTATGAGCTGGCCGGGGCGGTCGCTGGCGCCCGGGCGGGCGAACAGCCGCAGCGCCGAAGAAGTGGCGGCGCGCGTGGCCGCGGGCGCGCGGGCGGCGGCGGAGCTGGCCGCGACGCTGCGCGAGATCGAGGCGGCGGCCGCGGGCGCGTTCCCCGGCAACATCTTCTGGGACACCGAGCTGCTGGCGGCCGAGCTGCTGCGCGCGGGGCCGGGCGAGATCGCGGCCCAGGGCCGCCGGATCGCCGGCTTGCAGGCGCTCTACGGCCACACCACGGCGATCCGCTTCCGCTATGTGCACGACTTCCTCTACGGCTACGACTGGGCCAAGTGGGTCCAGCGCGAGCCCGACGAGCGCGCGCGGGTCGGGCCGTTCGCGCCGGCCTTCATCGACCATCAGGAGCGCCGCGCCCGCGAGCTCGAGCAGCTGATCGCCGCCGACGACGTGGTCTATCCCAGCTTGCCCGAAGGACAGGTCCGCAACCCGTTCCCGTTCTCGCGCGAGCCCGAGGCCGAGGCGCTGCTGCTGTCCGACCTGGCCGCCGCGAGGCTGCTGCCGGTCGAGGCCTGGGACCCGGCCGCTTCGCCGCGCTGGGACCGACCCTACGCCGACCTGCGGACCCGGCGGGCGGCCGCGCTGGGGCTGCTCCTGCCCGAGTGACGATGGCTGGCTGTTCGGACACGCACAAAGGGGCATGCTCTTCAGAGCATGCCCCTTCGGACCTGGCCCGATCTACAGGCAGTGTCGGCCGGTCACAGACCGGACTGGCGCTGCTTCTCCTTGAGGCCGGCGACCTTCTGCTCGAGGTCCTCGACGAGCTTCTTCTGGTCGGTGTAGTTCTTCTCGACGATGACGCCGCGGCGCTCGGCCAGCTCGATCTGGTCGGAGGTGCGGGCGTTCTCCTTGACCTTCTTCATGCGCTCGAGGAAGACCGTGCGCTGGGCCAGCTCCTTGCGGGCGATGTCGAGTTTCTTCTCCCAGTAGGCGATCTCCGCGCTGGCGCTGGGGAAGCTGGTCGGCTCGGGCTTGGGCTTCTTCGGCGGGGCCAGCGAGTCGGACTTGGGGCCGACCGGGAGCAGGGCCGGGTTGACGCGGGCCTTGCCGCCGGCGCGGTTGGGGTCGTACTCGCGGGCGCCGACGCCGAGCGCCTGGGCCGTCGGCTCGCCGCCGCCCTGGGCGAGGCTGGCCTGCTGGCCGCCGCTGACCTTGCCCTTGCCGGCCCCGGCGGTGCCCGAGGCCGCGTCGCCGCCGGGCCAGAAGATGAGGAGCGCGGCGACCACGAGGATCGCGCCGCCCACGATCAGCGCCCACAGCGCGCCGCCCTGGGCAGGCTCGGGCTGGTTCGCGGTTGCCGGCTTGGGACCAGGTTCGGACATACGCGGGCGAGAATAGCATGTCCGCGGTGAGCGAGCCCCCGGAGGAGTTCATCGAGATCCCGCTGGTCGTCGACCCGGCCCGCCACGGCTTTCGCCTCGATCGTTTCCTCTCGAGCCGGATCGCCCGGCTGTCGCGCACCCGCGTGCAAGCGATCCTCGACAACGGCCAGGTCCGCCGCGCCGACACCGGCGAGGTGCTGCTGCGCGCGTCGCAGCGCGTGCGCGCGGGCGAGGCCCTGGTGATCCGCCGCCCGGCTCCGCGTGAGCCCGAGGTGGTGCTCGATTACCGGGAGATCTACAGGGACGAGGCGCTGCTGGTGCTCGACAAGCCGGCCGGTCTGCCGGTGCACCCGTCGGCGAGCTACCACCGCCACACGCTGACGCAGGTGCTGCGCGACCGCCTCGGCCCCGGCCACGGCTGGGACATGGCCCACCGCCTCGACCGCGAGACGTCCGGGGTGATGGTGTTCGGCCGCCGCGCGGGCTCGGCGACCGCCCTCAAGAAGTCGTTCCTCGGCCGCGCGGTGCGCAAGACGTACCTGGCGCTGGTCCACGGCTGTCTCGAAGAGCATGTCCGTATCGACATGTCCCTCGGGTTCGCGATCGGCTCGAAGATCCGGATCAAGATCGGCCCGGTGCCCGTCGAGGCCGGCGGCCTGCCGGCCGTGACCACGGTCCGCCCGCTGCGTCACGGCGAATTTTCGCCTAATAATAGTAATAAGGGGCCGGTGACGCTGGTCGAGGCGCTGCCCGAGACGGGCCGGCAGCACCAGATCCGCGTGCACCTGGCGGAGATCGGCCACGCGGTGGTCGGCGACAAGCTGTACGGCCTGCCCGAAGAAGAATTTTTAAAAGTGGTGGAGGGCGGTCGGAAGCTGCACGAGCTCGGGGCCCAGCTCGGGCTGCAACGCCACGCCCTGCACGCGGCCGCGCTGGCGCTGCCTCACCCGATCACCGGGGCCGAGGTGCAGTTCACGGCGCCGTGGCCGGCCGAGCTCGCTGCGATCCTCGCGCCGTGAAGCCGGCGCGAGGCAGAGCAGAGCGAGCTCGGCGGCGAGGATGAGGCGCGCCGCGCATCGAGGGTGAGGGGGCGAGGAAGGGCGAAGCGAGCTCGGCGGCGAGGATGAGGCGCGCCGGGCATCGAGGGTGAGAGGAGGGGAAGCGAGTCGGCGGCTCGAGGCCTTCGAGCGCATGCTCTCCGAGCAGTCGGGGCGAAGACGGGCGCTCGAGTTGGTGTCACGTGTCCCTATGGACACGTGAAATCGCCGATGTCTCGAAGGACATGTCCTGCGCAACGGGCTGGGCGGCAGGCCCGGCCGCGGATGTCTCGAAGGACAGATGGCGCTCAGGGCTTCAGGAGCGCGGCGGCGCCGGGGTGCAGGACCTCGACGATCTCGCCGGAGACCGGCTCGATCGCGGTGGTCTTGCCGTTCTCGACCACGACCTTGAACTGGGCCATGTCGGAGCCGTCCTTGAGCTTGAGGGTGCGGTCGGGCAGCTCGACGGTGTCGACGCCGGGCGGCTCGCGGCTGAGGCCGAGGCGCGCCTTGCCTTCGGACCAGGTGAACACGCGCGGCCGCTCGGAGGCGTCGGTGCCGGCGGGGAGCTCGAACTGACGCAGGGTCGCGGGCTGCTGGCCGCGGCGGGCCCACTGGTACCAGGCGAACACGGTGCCGACGGCGAGGCAGGCGAGACAGGCGAGCAGGACGCGGCGGACACGCCGAGCTGCGGTGTAGCCGGCGAAGCGGCCGAGGTGGTGCTCCCCGGCCGGCGGGTCACGCATGAGCTCGTCGTCGCGGACGCTGGTGGGCGGGGCCTCGACCGGGCGCCACTCGCTGGGTACGTCGGAGGACGGCGTCTCGAGGTCGTCGCGGGTCATGCCCGGAGGATAGCGCGGGTCGGCGAGGGGCGCGCTCGCGCGGCGCTCACATGCACACCGAGCCGATCAGTGCGCCCAGGTCGAGGTCGACGGCCGGGTCGGTGCACTGCTGGCCCACCGGGCAGTCGGCGTCGCTGTTGCATTGGCCGCAGATGCCCAGCTTCAGCAGGTTCATCACCGAGGCCTCGCCGCAGAAGCCGGAGGCGCACGCCTGGTCGCCGGTGCCGTCGAAGTCGCAGCCGCCGTTGTTCGGCACCGAGTCCGGCGCCTTGCACTTCATCTGGCCGGTGAAATCGCCGATGTCGTAGTCGGGGGTGCAGTGGGGCGCCTGGGCCGGACAGTCGGCGTCGGTCTTGCACTCGCCGCAGGTGGCGACGGTGATGATGCCCGGGACCTCGAGCACGGGGCTGCAGTCCTGCGAGGTCGGGTCGTTGCACGCGGCGTCGCTCTCGCAGCCGTCGCCGGCCTTGCCGAGGTTGCACACCGCGCCGACGCCGGCGACCGGGTTGGGCGCGGTGCAGCCGCCGTCGGGGCAGTCGCCGTCGCCGAGGCACTCGCCGCAGAAGCCGCCGATCGCGGGGACGACGAAGCACTTGCCCGACTCGCAGCCGCAGCCGCTGGCGTCGGTGCAGGGGGCGTTCTGCGGCTGGCCGGGGACGTCGTTGCAGAAGCCGCCGGTGGTGAAGCCGGTGCTGAAGCTGTCGGGGCCGATCGAGGTGGAGATGACCTCGGTGGTGACGGTCGAGACGGTGCCCGGGAGGGTGTCGCTGGGGTCGCCGTCGGTGGCGGAGCCCTCGGTGACGAAAGTGGTGGGCGAGGCGGTGGTGACGGTCTGACCCGCGGTGGTGGTGACGGGCTCGCTCGGATTGGCCGAGGTCTGGCTGTGCCCCACGCTGACGGAGCCGTCGCTCGCGCCGGAGGTGCTGCCCGCGGTCTCGGTGCTGGTTTGAGTGTCGGAGGCGGACTCGCCGTCGGCCTTGGGGCTGCAGGCGACGACGACGAACAGGGCGGACCACAAGCGCAAGCGAAGCTTCACGCCGCGAGTATACGCGGGGGACGGATGCGGCGCGGGGTGAACGTTGCTAGATGTCCTTTGGGACATGAGCGGCTCCGCGCGGGTCGACGGACCCCAGGGCGCCTGGAGCAGGCGATGACAGGACGCGGTCGGTGCGGCCCGGCGCCGCGAGAGGGTGGGCGCTGGTTCACGCACCGAAGATTGCGTCGAAGGGCGGGCGCAGAGCCTGGGATGATTCGGCGCACCAGCACGATGCGTGGTGGCTCGCGCGCGAAGGACTGTCGAGGCCTCATGAGAGTGCGGATCGACGAGGCGACGCATTGCCCATAGCGGCAGGCGCGATTCGTAGGGGCCCGGGGACCACGATGAAAGAGCAGGGGCCGACGAGACGCCGGGAGCTCGAGCGCGGGGCCGTGCGATCGGACGTGGCTTATGGGACAGGACATACCGGTGCCCTGGCGGCTCGTGTCACGGCGGCTCGATCGCGATGGCTGCCCGATGGAACATGTCCTATTGGTCAGGAGTTCCATCGGGTGAGCGACGCGCCGCGAGGCATCGCGAGAAGAGCGCTCGGTTCGAGCGGCAGCACGGCGTCGGGGTCGGGTCCGTTCGCAGGGCCAGCCCTGTCGTTCCTCGCCCGGCGCGCCACGAGCGGCGCGTCTTCGTGACGACGAGGAGAGCAACTTCGCTCGGCTGTCGCGCCCCGGGTGTCACAAAGTCGATCGACGTGTCGGCCTCGCGCTGCCGCGCTGTTCGAGGGCGAGCGTCGCGGCGGAGCATCAGCCCCATCTGGGGGCGCTCGGCGGCTCGAGCATCGTCGTTCGCGGCGACCGACATTCCGGTCGCGTGTTGATCGGCGTCGAGCCCGTTGGCTACCCTGCGCAGGATCAGGCGCCTCTTCGAACCCAGGCAGGGTCATCGTGAGCCTCAGGATCGCGCGCGAGCAGATCGAGAACATCCGCTATCAGACCCACCAGCCCGTGCTGGTCGCGGCCATGAACAGACTCGACCCGCACCGCTTCCGCGGCCTCGGCCCCGCGAGGACGGAGGTGTTCGTCCGCCACGGGTGGGAGACGGCGCAGGGCCTCGGGCTGCTCTACCTCAACGATGCGGGTTACGTCCTCTTCCTGATGACCTTCCTCGGGTCGCACTTCTTGGGGGACTTCCGTTACGCGGATCTCGCCCGCATCCTGCAGGAGCCGGACCCGGAAGAGGCGCCGGGCTTCGACACCCGCATCCGTCGCGCGCGCGATGCATTCATCGCCCTCGGCGAGCGAATGATCGGGGAGAAGGCGGCGATCTACCTCGCCGACCTCGGCCGCTTCTCGGCCTGGTTCGCCAAGACGACCAGGCTCGACACGGAAGAGATGCTCGAGGCCTTGCCTCGCTGCCACGGGGGCATGGAGGTCCGCCTCACCGAGCCGCAGAAGTGGATGATCCTGGCCGAGGCGCAGGCCTCGGCGTATGCCCTCGGCCTCGACCAGGACGAGGGGGACGCGGTCGCCCTCGCCCTGCGCTGGTGGCTCGGCTTTCGCTTCGAGGAGGACCCGCTCTTTCCCTGGGTCCGCGACGTCACCGGGCGCGAGAGCGACGCCGGGGCCCGCACCCGGGCGCTCCGCGACTACGCGCTGCGTCGTATGTCCGCCGTGATGAGGGGTTGAGAGGGAAACCCTATGTGCAAGACGTCGACCAGCAATTATTCCGCCGGCCCCGAGGACATCACCCGGGTCCGCAACCTCACGACCAACGCCACGACCGGCTGCTGCACGTACACCTACAGAAAGTCGGGCAGGTTCGGCTCCACCGGCAAGATCCAGCAGCTCAAAGCCGACGGCGCCACGCCCAACGGCCAGAACGACAGCCCGTGGACGGGCGAGGTCGTCATCGCCTCCGACTGCGACAAGGGCACGGTCACCGTGTCCCACAACGTCAAGGCCGTGAACAAGACGTCGGACACGACGAGCTACCCCGACACCGTCGCGGTGACCGACGCGGATCTGACGACGAAGGTCGCGAAGATCCCCCCCGCGATCGAGCGGGCCTGGAACTCCAGGGCTTACAAGCTCAAGATCACCGACAACAAGTGCGGCGAGCGGCTGTTCGAGGTGAAATTCGTGGTGAGGATGGTCGACAGCCGCCCGCACTACACGATCAACTTCGTCAACGTGGCCGGCATGGGCACGTCCAACGACGTGGCCGGCGTGACGAGCGGGCGCTCCTACATCCTTCCGCCCGACCGGGGCAAGTTCAACCTCGGCGACTCGCGCTCCGCCTCCGACGACGGCGACGAGTGCCTCGAGCCGCACG
The DNA here is from genome assembly GCF_026965555.1 of Nannocystis punicea. Lineage (GTDB taxonomy): Bacteria > Myxococcota_A > Polyangia > Nannocystales > Nannocystaceae > Nannocystis > Nannocystis punicea. The sequence continues at coordinate 12,755,431 of NZ_CP114040.1, forward strand.
AGTTCGGGCACATGATCGGCCTCAAGGACGAGTACCTGGACATCCCGCACGACCGCGGCGGCGTGAAGTACGAGTTCCCCGACAAGACGACGGAGACTGTGGCCGTGAACGGCGAGCTGATGGGCAGCATGAGCAACAAGACGCCGCAGCCGACCCGCTACTGCGTGACGATCGCGTACGCTGCGATCGCCTTGCTCGAGGCCAACGGCCACACCGTGACCGACTGCGTGATCCTGTGACCGCACCGCACCGCACCGACGCGGCCGCGCTGTCCGCCGCCCTCCTCGCCCCACGGACGCTTCGCCATGAAAACTCTCCCTGCCCCCCTCCAGTTCGTCCGCGGCACCGACTGCGGCCCGGTGCGCGTGGAGCTCTACTACACCCCGGTCACCGACCCCGCCCACGCCTCGGGCCGCGCCGACGGGCACCCGTTCCGCGACCGTTTCGAGATCCGCCTGATCCATCGCGGCCTGCCCGAGGGCGCGACGTTCGACTATCAGAGCCCTCAGCCGCTCCAGTTCTTCTTCTCGGTGAAGCGCAAGCTCGCGGGCGGTTCGCTGCTCGACGTGACCTCGCCGCAGATCGACGCTCACCACACCGGGTTTCCCCAGCCGCAGAAGAAGAGCTTCACGCGGGCGGGCGAGACGCTGACCGATCGGATCTCCTACTTCGCCCTCGCGACGATCGTGCCGGACGACGAGATCGTGCCGGGCGAGTACCTGGTGGGGATCTCGCGCTTCGTGGTGCTGCGCGTGGGCGACAGCTCCTGCGAGTTCGAGCCGATCGAGCTGCCGCTGACCATCCTGAATCCGCCGCCGGAGGGCTGAGAGCCGGCTATCCTCGAACGATGCGGTTCGTCGACGAAAGCTCGGTTCGCGCAGCGCTCGCTGCCGTGTCACCCGCGCTGCAGGCGGAGCTCCACGCCATCGCCACGGCGCTCCGCGCCCTCCCGGAAGTCGCGCTCGTCGTGTTCGACGTGCAGGCCGAGTATGCCTTCAGCAGCTTCCCGGTCGAGGTTTTCACCTTTGATGCGCACGGGACAGATTACGAGTGCTCGCTCGACGGCCGACGGTTGCTCGCCGGCCGGACGCTCCTCGACCCGCGCGACGACTACCCGCTCGGGCGCATCGACTGGTTCGGGGCGGACACGACGTCCGACCTCGAGCTCGTCGAGCGGATGATCGTCGAGGAGCTCCGCGCGCAGTGGCCGAAGCTCACGGGTGTCCGCGCCTGCGCGGGTCGGGTCGAGTGGAAGGACGATGGGCCGGACATGAGCGAGCTCCTCAGCCTCGACGATCCGCCTTCGCGCGACGCTTGACGCAGGGCCACGACGGTCGCCTCGATTCGCCGGGCATCGCCGGGCTCAGGACAGGGCGCGGGCGTCCCGACTCGCCGCGGCGGGGCTCGCCCTGGGCGGCTCGCTCCGGCCGCCTCATTGCCACCTCGACGACCGGATGCCGGCGGACGAGCGGGGGCTCGCGTCACGGCAGCTCGAGCGGGATGGCTGTGCAATTGGACATGTCTGCGGGGACAGGCATGTCCTGGCGCAGGAGCTCGCCGCCGGCCGCGGCGTAGACGCCGGCGGCGCGGACGAGGGCGGACGGGGGCTCCTCGGCGCCGGCGCCGGGTAGGCGGGGGGTCGGGAGGAGGACCAGCGAGCGGCCGCACAGGCGCGGGGCGAGGGCCCACGGGGGGCCCTGGAGGGTGCTGTCCCCGAAGACAGATTGGCCGAACCACAGCGGGGCGAACACCAGCGGCGCGGGCTCGACGTCGACCCGCGGAGACGGCGGCATGCCGGCGCCGATCCACGCCGCCGCGGCCAGCTCGCTGTCGGCCGAGGGCCGCACTGCGAGCAAGATCGGTCCCACCGGGGTGACCACGCCCGACCAGCGGCACGGGTCGCACCCCGGAGGCGGGACCACCGGCACCGGAGCGCGCACGTGGGCCGGCGCCGCCTCGCCGCGGCCGAGGGGGCGGACCGCGAGCTCGCCGTGTTTTTTTGAGAAAAGTACCCAGGGACATGTCTGATCGGGCATGTCCTCGCGGGCAGCCGCGGGGCGCGCGGACGGGTCGGCGCGGCGCGGCGCGTCAGGGCGCGCGGGAAGTTCGGTCGGCGATGCGGTCGCGGTGGTCGGACGCGACGGCCCGCCCGCGCCCGTGCGGCCGGGCGCGGCGGCGGGGTCGGGCAGCTCGGGCAGCCAGGCGAGGGTGCCGGGCGGGGGCTCCTCGCAGGTCGGTTCCGGCGGGGCGGCCTCGACCGGCGCGACGGGGGCCGGCTCGCTGCTCGCCGGAGGGTTACACGCCAGGGCGGCCGCGAGGGCCACGCGCCGGAGCGTCATGTCGGCGGCTCATGGCGCCTGCTTGGCGATCGAGGCCTTGATGCAGCCGGCGGTGTTGCGCTGCATGATGCCGCGCGCGTTGTTCCACGACTGGGCGTTCCAGAGCGTGCTGCCGTCCTTGTTGATGCCGATGACGTCGGACGGCAAGGTCAACTTGACGAACGGACGCTGGTTGCTGGTGCACCCGGCGTAGGCCTCGACCGGGCCCGGGCCCCACAGCAGCGTGCGGCCGTTGACCTTGGCCGGGTCGGTGATCCGGTAGGTGATCGACATCTGGTAGATCGGGTTGTTGTCGGACGGCTGCAGCGTCTGCGCGAAGCTCTCGACCTCACAGGCGACCAGCGGATCGGAGACGCTCTCGCTGCACAGGCGCTCGGCCCACTCGGCGAACACGGCCTCGCCCTCCTTGCCGTTCATCGCCTGGTCGACGTTGGTCTTGGTGTAGTAGTCGATCAGGCACGGCTCGTACTTGAGGGTGACCTTGATCTTCGCGGTGCCGACGAACGGATCCGCCTCCTGGTTCTCGGCCTGGATCAACTCCACGCACGTGAAGCCGAACTCCTCCTCTTCTTCCTCCTTGCAGGCGGACAGGAAGAGGGCGCTGGTGGTGCAGAAGCCGAGAGCGGCGATGAGCGAGAGGCGGGACATCGCCGCCAGTGTTGCAAACCCGAGCGCCAGGTCGCAAGCAGGTTCGCCGCAGGCCGCGCAGACGGGCTCGAGGTCGTGGGGCGCCGGCTGCGCATGAGCCTGGACGGCGTCCGCACGGCCGTTTGGCTGTGACGGGCATCACCAGGCCGGTGGGGCTCGCGTGCTAGCGTCGCCAGCGCCTCATGACGGCTCCAGCGGCGAAATCGACGCTTCACGAGCGGCTGGCAGCAGCGCAGGCCCGGATGTTCGCACGCGCAGCCACCTGGCGGCAGCGGGCGGCGGTGAGCGGGCGCGCCGGCGGCGAGCCGCGCTGGTCCCTGGGTGTGCCGGACATCAGCCTCGCGTGCGAGGTGCTGCTGGCCGATCGCCTGTTCCACGACCTCACCCCCGAAGAAGCCGCCGGCCTGGCCCGGTGGATCCGCGCCGACCAGCAGCCCTCGGGCGCGTGGCACCTGCCCGGCGGCGGGCCTGACCTGTCGCTCACCGTGTTCGGCTGGTGGGCCCTGGTGGAGGCCGGCGACGACCCGTCGGCCGAGCACCTGGTGCGGGCGCGCCGCGTGGTCCACGAGCTCGGCGGGGCCCAGCGCGCCAACGCGGCCGTGCGCATGTGGCTGGCGATGGCCGACGCGATCCCGTGGAGCTGGGTGCCGACCTTCCCGGCCGAATTGTGGCTGCTGCCGGCGTGGGCGATCCTGTCGCCGAGCCGCGTGGCGCCGTGGGGCCGCGGGGTGATGACGCCGTACCTGCTGCTGTCGCGCGCGCCGGCGCGGGTCCACCTGTCGGACCCGCGGGCGCTGCTGCTCACGCGGCCCGACGGCGAGCCGATCTTGCCGCGCCTGACGCAGCCGGGGCTGGCGGGAGATCTGCTGCAGAGCTTCGACCAGGCGGTCAAGGTGATCCGCAAGCTGCCGCGCGGGCCGGTGCTGACGGCCGCGCTCGCCCGCGTGCAGCGCTGGCTGGTCGACGCGCAGCAGCGCCACGGCGGGTGGTTCTCGGCCCAGCCGACGCTCATGAGCCTGATGGCGCTGCGCGTGCTCGGGGCCAGCTTCGACGACCCGCGGATCCGCGAGGGCCTCGACTACCTCCGGCGCGCGCGCGGGCGCACCCGCTTCGCCGGCGGGGCCAACGGCCAGCAGGTGCACCTGGCCCAGGGGCAGGTGTGCGAGCCGCTGGCGACCACCGCCCGGCTGGTGCGCGTGGCCCTGGCGGCCGGCGACGCCGACGCGGAGGCGATGCTGACCTGGCTCCTGGACCAGGAGATCACGGCGCCCGGCGAGTGGCAGCTGCGGGTCAACGCGCCCGCGGGCGGCTGGCCGTACGAGCCCGGGGCCGACCGCTACGTCGACACTCTGTCGACCTGCGCGGTGCTCGACGCGCTGGCGGCGGCGCCGAAGACGTCGCCGCTGCAGACGCGGATCCGCGCCGCCGCCCGGCGCGCGGTCGAGGTGCTGCTGGCGATGCAGGAGCACGACGGCGGGTTCTGCCGCTACGAGCGCGGCGAGGCCGACGTGTTCATGACCCGCTTCCCGATCCGCGACGTCGCGCTGCTCACGGCCGGCGACCCGCACGGGCCCGCGCGCGTGCGCGTGACCGCGGCGGCGCTGCGCCAGCTGGCTCGCCTCGGGTTCCAGGGCGACGACGACCGGGTCGCGCGCGGGCTCGAGTTCCTGTGGCGGCGGGTGACGGACGACCTGTCCTCGCGGACATCCGACCTGTCCTCGCGGACATCCGATTACATCGACGTGGCGACGCTCGCCGAGGTCGGCGCGTGCGCGGCGGCCCTGTGCCCGCCGACCCACCCGCTGCGGCAGACGGTCGAGCGCCAGCTCCGCGGGCGCCAGCGCGAGGACGGCAGCTTCGGCCCGCCGGTGCTGACGGCGCTGGCGGCCCAGGCCCTGATGGCGCTCGAGGGGGCGGCCTGCGTGCAGACGCAGCGGGCCGTGCGCGAGCTGGTGCAGGCGATCGAGGTCGACACGGAGGACCTCGGCGGGGCGTGGTCGGACGGCTTCGGCCTGTCGCCGGTGTGCCACGACCCGACCGCGGCGGTGCGCGAGGCGGCCCTGGCGCTCGACCAGTTCGTCGCGCTCGGCGGCAACTTTTGAGCTGACTCTCAAGACATGCGCGAAAGGACATGACCATGCAGCCAGACAAGAGCGAAGGGGTGGCGAGGCCGGGGGCGCGCTACGACGTCGTGATCATCGGCGCGGGCATGGCCGGCTGCGCGGTGGCCCAGGCGCTGGCGCTGGCCGACAAGGGCCGGCGGCGCAAGATCCTCGTGATCGACCGCCACAAGGGCTCGGCGCCGCGGTTCGCCGGCGAGTTCATCCACCCGCGCGGGGCCCAGGTGCTCGAGGACCTCGGCTTCTACGGCCCGCTCAAGGCGGCCGGCGCGGTCGACGTCGACGGCTTCACGGTGCGCGAGCGGGCCGAGGGCCGCTACGTCGAGCTGCCGTACGCCGACGTGGCCGGGCAGCGGCCGCAGGGGATCGCGGTCCACCACAAGACGCTGGTCAAGGTGATGCGGCAGGTGATCACCCGCCGGCCGCAGGTCGACCTGTGCGAGGGCTGGACGATCAAGTCGCTGGTGCGCGGGTTCGGCGAGCGCGTGCTCGGGGCGGTGCTCAGCGGGCCCGACGGCGAGGACGTCGAGGTCCGCGCCGACCTGGTGGTCGGGGCCGACGGCAAGGCGAGTCAGGTCCGCCGCCTCGCCGGCCTGCCCGACGACCGCCAGACGATCGGCTTCACTGCCGGGCTCGAGCTGCGCAACGCGGCGGTGTCGGCGGCCACGTGGGGCAACATCGTGCTCGGCGCGTGGGGCCCGGTGCTGATCTACCCGATCCACCGCGACGCGGAGGGCCTGACGTACCGGGTGACGCTGGACCTGCCGGCCCAGCTGCCGGCCAAGGGCGCCAAGCTGGCCGAGTTCCTGCTCGAGACGTTCATCCCGTACCTGCCGAGCGCGCTCGGCGAGCAACTGGCCCACGCGATCGCGACGCACAAGGGGCCGTTCGAGATGGCGCCGACGGTCAACCTGCCGGCCCCGCGCGCGAGCTCGCCGGGGCTGGCGCTGGTCGGCGACGCGGCCGGCTGCTCGCACCCGATCACGGCCAGCGGGATGACGATGGGCCTGCGCGACGCGGAGGTGCTCGGCGAGCAGGCGCGGCTGCGGGCCGGGGCGTCGCTGCACGAGGCGTGGCTCGACGACGCGTCGGTGCGCCGCTACCGGGCGATCCACGACCGCTACGTGCCGACGCGGCAGGCGCTGGCCGACGCGATTTACGAGGTGTTCCGCGGCGGCAACGAGGGGGCGCGGGCGCTCCAGCGGGCGCTTTTCGACTACTGGGAGGCGAGCCACGAGTCGCGCGTGCGCTCGATGGCGCTGCTGTCGTGCGCGGAGGGCCGCCCGTCGGTGTTCCTCACCGAGTACCTCAAGACGGCCCGCCACGCGCTCGAGACGAGCCTGGTGCCCCGCCACGCCCGCGCGCTGCCGGCCCGCGACCGCCTGCGCCAGGTCACCGGCGCGGCGATGCTGGCGAGCAACAAGCTCGGGCTGGTGGCGCAGGTGATGTGGGCCCAGGTCCGGCCGTCGTGGCTGCCGCACCGCGACGAAGAGCGCGCCTGAGCCGGTCCTTGCACGAGGATGACCGCGTCGCGGGCATCCTCGTTCGTCGTCTTCACGGCGATCGCCTCGGCGCGCGCGCCAGCGGTCCGCGAGCGCGGCCTCCTCGTCGATTCTCGAGCGACGCGGCGAGTCGATCGCGCGGGCGCTCGTCACGTGCTCGATGAGACATGTGGCGAGGTCCGGGGCGGTGGAGAGAGATGTCCCATCGGACATGTGAAAGCGCTCGCCGCGACCTGTGGCGAGGCGGTGAATCACATGTCCGTTTGGACATCTCTCGCTCACGGGTGGGCGATCACCAGGACCGCGCGGGCGCGGGTGAGGACGCAGCGCAGGGCCTGCTGCAGGGTCGCGGGGTCGAGGGCGGCGAAGCTCTCGTCGAGGACCACGAGGTCGACGTCCTGCAGCAGGGCGCGGGCGATGAACAGGCGGCTGCGCTCGCCGTGGGACAGCTGCCAGCCTGTCTCTCCGACCATCTGCTGCAGGCCGCTGGGCATGCGCTCCAGCAGCTCGCCGAGGCCGAGCTCGCGGCAGACGGCGTCGGCCTCGGCCAGCTGGGCCTGGGTGGGCGGCCAGCCGCGGCCCATCAGCAGGTTGAAGGCGAGCGGCGCGGTGACGACGTGGTTCTCGTGGAACTGCGGGGCGGCGGCGACGCGGCGGCGCCAGCCGACCAGGCCGAGGGTGGGGCGGTCGAGGCCGGCGAGCAGGACCAGGCCGCTGGTGGGTTCGCGCAGGCCGGCCATCAGCGCGCCGAGGGTCGACTTGCCGCCGCCCGAACCGCCCTCGAGCAGGAGGCGGTCGCCGGCGGCGACCTCGAGGTCGACGTCGCGCAGGACCGGCCGCTCGCGCCCGGGGTAGCGGAAGCCGAGGCCGCGGGCGACGACGATCGGCTGTCCTTCGGGTACTGGCGGAAAGGACAGCATGAGGCCGTGCGCGCCGGCGTCGGCGGACTCGGCGGCGCGGAGCATCGGCAGCGCCTGGCGGACCGCCACGCCGCAGCCGAGCAGGGCGGTGGCGCCGACGACGAAGGTGGCGAGGCCGCGCTGGGCCAGCAGGACCCCGCCGATCGCGGCGGCGACCGTGGCGGGCGGGGCCGAGCCGGTGACGAACGCGGGCAGCAGGGCGGCCAGGCCGAGCACCAGCCAGCCGCGCGGGAGCAGGGCGACCAGCAGCGACTCGCTGTGGTTGAGTCGGGCCTCGCGGGCGAGGACGCGGACGAGGCGGGCGTCGTCGTCGTCGTGCCAGCGCTCGGGCGCCTCCTGGGCCAGGCGCGTGCGGTGGCCGACCATCGCCTCGACGAGGTGGTGGGTGAGCTCGCCGCGGGTGTCGGTCCAGGCCGCGAGATGCCGGCCGGTGCGGCGCACGAGGACCACGCCGAGCGCGGCCCAGGCGGCGAGCAGCGCCAGGTGCAGCGCCGGCGCGGGGCCGAGGGCGAGGATCGGCACTGCGGCGGCGAACTCGAGCGCGGCGACCAGCGAGACCAGGCCGCCGCGCAGGCCGAGCGACTCGACCGCGGCGGTCTCGAGCACGCGCCCGAGCAGCAGGCCCGCGCCCTCGCGCCGCGTGAGGTCGTCGGGCAGCGCGAGGGCGCCGACGAGCAGCCGCCGCTTGAGCAGGGCGCCGGCCCGCTGCAGGATGTCGCCGGCGATCGCCGCCTGTCCCATGCGACATGGCACGATGGTCAGGAGCAGGAGCAGCCACGCCTGCGACCAGCCGGCGTCGGTGCGGCCGGCGAACACGAGGTCGCCGATCAGCGCCCAGGCGGCGATCATCAGCGCGAGCTCGGCGGCGTGCAGGCCGGCGAGGGCGGTGGCGCGGGCGAGGAGGCCCTCGGCGCGCAGGAGGCGGAGCAGCGGCGCGGCCGGGGAGGGGCGGAGCACGAAGGCGCGGCCGACCCGCAGGACGCCGAGGCGCTCGCGCAGCAGCAGCTCGACGGCGCGCTCCCGTCGCTGTCCTTTGAGACCTGTGCGATCGACCAGGGCCTCGGCGCGGCCGCGCAGGGGCGCGAGGACGGGCTCGCAGACGAGGCGGCGGACCTCGGCGGCGGGGACGCGGCGCGGGCGGAGGTCGGGCGCGACGAGGACGAGGTCGCGCCGGCCGCCGCGGAGCAGGAGCAGCAAAGTGCCCCCGCCCGGGCCGACGCGCAGGACCGCGGGGGCCGCGGCGCGCAGCAGGTCGTCGACGCCGGCGATGTCGGTGTCGACGGCCTCGGCCTCGAGCCCCAGATTCGCGGCCGCGCCCGCCAGCCAGCGCTCGACCGACGCGTCGGCAGGGTCGGCGAGCACCGCCGCGCCCGGGGCCGCGAGCTCGCGCAGGCGCGGCTGCAGGCCGGCCTGCGCGGCGAGGACGGTCAGCGCCTCGCCCGCGCGCGCGAGCGGCCAGCCGAGCGCGAGCAGGTCTACCACGCGGCCTCCGGGATATGTTGGAAAGGACATGTCCATGGAGACATGGCGAGAGTGCGGGGTGCAGGCCCTGGAATCGCCGCCCGAGGCTCATCGCGGACACGGCGGAGAGCGATGGCCGAGGCGGCGGGACTGGGCGCGGTGCCTCGCCGGCGGGTGCCCGGGGACGTGTCGTCGGCGAGGCGAGGGGCGGCGGAGGAGGTCACGGGGCAGGATGTCCTCGGGGACATGTCGCAAGTGACGCGGGGAGCGGCGGGGGCGGTCGTGCGACGGGATGTCTCTGAGGACATGTCGCAAGTGACGCGGGGAGCGGCGGGGGCGGTCATGCGACGGGATGTCTCTGAGGACATGTTGCAAGTGACGCGGGGAGCGGCGGTCACAGGGCGGGATGTCCCCGGGGACATCCCGGAAGTGACGCGAAGAGTGGCGGGGGAGGCCGGGGACCCTGATGTCCTCGGGGACATGTCGTGAGTGACCCGGGGTGCGCGCGAGGCCACGGGTAAGAATGTCCCTTGAGACACGTTGCGAGCGCCACGACATGGCCGAACACCCGCACCGCGCTCGTGCCTCGCCACGGACGGCCGGGTCATGTGGCCGCCTCCTCCGCGCGCAGGTGCCCGCCGTCCATGCGGAGCCTTCGCCAGCGCGGGTCGCTCCAGCCCTCGGCGCGCAGCTCGGTCTCGGCGCGCAGCAGGGCGGCGAAGCGTGAATCTGGCTGTTCGGACAGGTCCTTGGGGGCGCCGTCCTCGACCAGGCGGCCGCCGTCGATCACCAGCACGCGGTCGAAGCCGAGGGCGGCGTCGATGTCGTGGGTGACGCACAGGAGGGTGCTCGTGCGCCAGTGCTCGCGGGCGCGGGTCAGCAGGGCCGCGCGGGCGTGGCGGTCGAGGCCGCGGAACGGCTCGTCGAGGAGGACGAGGCGCGGCTCCTCGCGCAGGAGGGCGCGGCCGAGGCGGACGCGCTGGCCCTCGCCGCCGGACACGAGGCCGCCGCCCTCGCCGAGGATCGACTGCAGGCCGTCGGGCAAGCGCTCGAGCACGGGGCCGAGGTCGGCGAGCTCGAGCGCCTGCGGCAGGCGGTGGTGCTCGGCGTCGCTGCCGTAGCGGAGGTTGCGCAGCAGGGACTGATTCCACAGCTGCACGGCCGGGTCGACCCACGCGGTGACGCGGCGCAGCGCGGCGAGGGCGGGCTCGTCGAGGCGCTTGCCGTCGACCTCGAGGCGGCCGCCCGCGGGTCGGTGCCAGCCGAGCAGGAGGCCGAGCAGGCTCGACTTGCCGGCCCCCGAGGCGCCCACCACCGCGACGTGCTCGCCGGGCGCGATCTGCAGGTCCAGCTCCTGCAAGATCGGGTGGCCGCCGGCCACGGCGCTGACCTGCGCGAACGACAGGGCGACGCCGCCGCTGCCCGGCCACGGCTCGGCGTGCACGACCGGCTCGGGGGCGTCGGCGGTCGTGTGCAGCGGCTCGAGCAGGCGCAGCGCCGCCGCCCGCAGCGCGGGGATCTCGAACGCCGCGGCGGCCACGTGGTCGCCGATCGCTGGCAGCGACAGCGCCCAGTAGAGCAGCAGCAGCGCGCCGGCCGGCTCGGGGTGGCGGGTGACGTAGGTGTTCCAGAGGACAGCCGCGAGGATCATCCCCAGCGCGGCGCTGAGGCCGACCGCGACCACCTGCACGCGGAACAGCGACCGCTGGGCGCGCGACCACTCGACCAGCAGGGCCTCGTGCTCGCGCAGCAGCGAGCGCTCGGCGGCGTGGGTGCGGATCGCGGTGAGGCCGAGCAGGGCGTCGAGGTAGAAGCGGCCGAGGGCGCCGCCGTGGCTGCGCGCCTTGAGGTCGCGCTCGGTCATCACCGGCTGCAGCGCGAGCGGCAGCGCGAGCACGAGGACGGCGGTCAGGACGATCCACGGCGCGCCGCCCGGGTCGAGCCAGATCAGCGCGAGGGCGGTGAAGAGCAGCTCGAAGCCGCCGCGCACCAGTCGAGCTGCGACATCGGGCAGGTGGCGAAGGACATGTCCTCGGTGACATCTCTCGGCCATGTCGGAGATCGGCCGGCTGGCGAGATAGCGGTCGCCGAGGCGCGGGATCTGGGTCAGGAAGGCGACGCGCAGGCGGGCGCTCAGGCGGCGACCGACCCGGCGCACGCCGGCGGCGAGCGGGAGCTCGAGCGCGAGGACGGCGACGAAGAAGGCGAGGATCGCCGCGGCGGCGCCGAGGCGCTGCTCGCCGACGCCGATCCGCTCGCCGACGTCGAGCAGCGCGCGCAGCACCAGCGCCTCGGCGACGACCACGGCGGCGGCGGCGACGAGGCCGAGGCCGAGGACGGCCGGGAGCGCGAGGCCGTCGGCGCGGACGAGCGCGAACAGCTGGCGCAGCGGGGAGATCTGCGGCTCCGTCAGGGCGGCGACGAGGTCGGGAGAGAGTGTACTTTGGGACAGGTCGGCGAGGTGGAGCGCGGGCGCGTCGGGCCGCACGCCGGCGACCCGCACCAGCACCGCGCCGCGCAGCAGAGCGGTGTCGTCGTCGGGCCCGGGCGCGGCGGTGAAGAACTGCTCGGGCAGGACCGCGAACAGGGCGTCGCCGCCGAGGCCCTCGCTGGCCGCGAGCAGGCCGGCGACGAAGCGCTCGGCCTCGCCGCCGCGCGCGAGGGCGCCGGCGCGGGCGAGCGACTCGGCGAGGCGGACGGCAGCGTCGACGCGGGCGAGGCCGAGGATGCCGGGGTCGGCGAGGCCGGCGGCGAGCCACGCGTCGACGCGGGCGCGGGCGAGCTTCAGCGCGCGGGCGCGGACCCGCAGGGGGCCGGTGAACTCGTCGCCGCCGAGCCACTCGCGCAGGTCCTCGGCCGGGACCGGCATGCGGTGGACGAACAGCTCGCGCTGCAGCTGCTCGCGCGGGACGAAGCGACGGCCCACTGCCGGGTCCATGATCTGGACCAGGCCGGCGACGCACGACCACACGACCACGAAGTGGGTCAGGCCGCCGGGCGACAGCACGACCGCGATCGCCGGCAAGGCCGCGGCCTCGGCGGTGAGGATGTGATCGGGCGGGACCATGACCTGCTCGGCCTCGAGGCCGAGCTGGACCGCGACGTCCTCGATAGTGTCGATCGAGGTGCCGTCGACGTCGGTCTGGCAGGCCTCGCGCAGGCGGCCGTAGCTGACCGAAAGACCATGGCTCTCGAGCAAGCACTTGAGCGTGGCCGGGCCGCAGTCCATGGCCGAGCTCTGGATGACCTCGGCGACCAGGCGACGGCGACGGTGACGGCGACGCGGCGGCGAGGTCATGGGGCGATGGCCTGGCCGATCGTACGCAGCAGCAGGGCGGCGGGCGAGACGGACTCGACCTCGACCTCGAGGACGCCAGTGAGGCCGTGCTCGGCCGGGATCTTTCCGCCTGTCCCGACGGACATTTTATCTGTCTGTTCGGACATGTCGCACTCGACGCGGACAAGGCCGTCCTCGGCCTCGCTGGCGACCGCGGCGACGCGGCCGTGGAGGCTGCCGAACTCGGTCCAGGGGAAGCCGTCGAGGCGCATGCGCGCGGGCTGGCCGGGGCGGATCCGGCCGACGCTCGCGGGGCTGAAGCGGCCGACGATCCGCAGCGGGTCGTCGGGGATCACGACCGCGACCACGACCCCGCGCGCGAGCACTGCGCCGGCCTGCAGCGGGACCACCCCGCCGAGCCGCCCCGCGATCGGCGCGCGCAGCGAGTGTTGATCGATCTGGTGGTCGAGCGTCGCCAGCGCGGCGATCTTCGCCGCCAGCACCCGCTGCAGCTCGGCCTCCTCGCGGCTGGTCCGCGCGAGGTCGATGCGCATGGTCGCCAGCCGCTCGCCGAGCTCGGCCCTGGTGCGCGCGACCTGCAGGCGGCGGATCGTCGCCACCGCGGCGCTGCCCCGCTCGCGCGCCTGCAGCAGCTCGGCGGCCTCGCTCGACTCGACGCCGAGGCCGCGCAGGCTCTCGCTGCGCTCGGACATGGTGCGCGCGAAGGCGGCGGCGATCTGGGCCTCCTGCGCGCTGGCGCTGGCCTCGCTCTGGCGGGTGCGCCCGCCCGCCTCGAAGGCCTCGATCGCGGCCGCGAGGGCGGCGTGCTCGCCGGCCAGGGCGCCGAGCTCGGTGAGCAGGCCCTGGCGCTCGGCGTCGACCTCGGCCCGCGCGAGCTGGAGGCCGCGGCTGTCGAGCTCGAGCAACAGCTCGCCGGCGGCGACGCGCCGGCCGAGAGCGAGGCTGGCCGAAAGGACACGTCCCTCGATCACCGGCGCGAGCGGGACGGCGGCCCGCGCGACCTCGAGGCGCGCCTCGTCGCTGGTGGCGATCAGGCTGACCTTCGCCAGCACCAACCACGCGGCCCAGGCGGCGAGGAAGCCGACGGCGAGGGCGACGCCGAGGACGGTGCCGCGAGCGCTCTCGGCCCCCAGAGCCCGCAACGAGCGCGAGAAGGCGATCGGCACGCACCGTGGGTACCGCAATCGCTGCGAGGGGTAAAGCAGGCCGCACGCGCGCGCGGCCGCGCGAGCACGAGGGCTCGCGGATGCGGGCTCGATGTGGAGGGCGAGGTTGGTGCGAGCGCCAGAGTGGCCGCGCATTCGCGGAGCAATCACGAGAAGTCCGCGAGCTCGCGGTGGCCGAGGCGAGTGCGAGCGCCAGCGTGGCCGCGCGCTCACGGAGCAATCACGAGAAGTCCGCGGGCTCGCGGTGGTCGAGGCGAGTGCGAGCGCCAGTGTGGCGGCGCGCTCGGGGAGCAATCACGAGAAGTCCGCGAGCTCGCGGTGGCCGAGGCGAGTGCGAGCGCCAGCGTGGCCGCGCGCTCGGGGAGCAATCACGAGAAGTCCCCGGGCTCGCGGCGGCCGAGGCGAGTGCGAGCGCCAGCGTGGCGGCGCGCTCGGGGAGCAATCACGAGAAGTCCGCGGGCTAGCGATGGCCGAGGCGAGTGCGAGCGCCAGCGTGGCGGCGCGCTCGGGGAGCAATCACGAGAAGTCCGCGGGCTCGCGGTGGTCGAGGCGAGTGCGAGCGCCAGTGTGGCGGCGCGCTCGGGGAGCAATCACGAGAAGTCCGCGGGCTCGCGGTGGCCGAGGCGAGTGCGAGCGCCAGCGTGGCGGCGCGCTCACGGAGCAATCACGAGAAGTCCGCGGGCTAGCGGTGGCCGAGACGAGTGCGAGCGCCAGCGTGGCGGCGGGCTCGCGGAGCAATCACGAGAAGTCCGCAGGCTCGCGGTGGCCGAGGCGAGTGCGAGCACCGGTACGGCCGCGCTCACAAAGCGGGTTCGCGGCGGACGTCGAGCGCTGTGCGAGCGCCGGGGCGGCCGCGCGATCATGGAGCGCTCGCGGGTGCGGGCTCGATGCGGACGCCGATGCTGGTGCGAGCTCTCGCCGGGCCGTGCAGACGCAACGAGTGGCGCCCGGCCGCGAGCGCGACGGTGAACGGTGTCTGGCCGGGGGGGATGGTGACGCCCGGGCCGCCGCAGATCGTGCACGGCTGCAAGCTGACGCGGTTGTTCGGATCGTCTCCGAGGACGGTGACGAGGTAGTCGCCGTCGGCGGGGACGGTGATGGTGTGGAAGACGAGGGCGGCGTCGCCTGCGTAAGGGCCGACGACGTCGCCCTGCTCGCAGGCGATCGAGCGGTGATGGACGAAGCGATCGCCGCTCCACTCGAGCTCGGGCGCGGCGCACTCGACGATCTTGGCGTCGCGCTCGGGCGAGCCGCAGTCGGGGACGTCGAGCGCGGCGAACTCGGCGACGTTGTCGTCGAACGAGGCGCCGAACTCCTCGCGGAAGATCGTGTCGACGCCGCGCGCGGTCTCGAGGGGCCCCACGGCGGCGTACATGCGCAAGTACGCGTCGAGCCCGTGGCGCTGGACGAGGAAGGTCGTGAACGCGCCGGCGAGCGGGTAGGCGCGCGCACGGCCCAGCTGGACGCCGGTGAGGAGGCCGAGCACGTCGTGGACGTCTCCGTACGGCCACATGTCGTCGGCCACGCTGTCGCCGAGGCCCTCGAAGGCGGTGGCGAAGCCCTCGGCGAACAGCGGCAGCGTGGAGCCCATCGTCGCGGCGAGGTTGTGGACGAGCTCGTGATTGAGCGGGAGGACCGGGGTGCTGTGGTGGCTGTCGCCGGCGCACGCCAGGACGTCGTCGGGGCAGCCCGAGCGGGCGTGGAAGTCCTCGCGCGCGAGCCAGTAGACGAGGAAGCGATCGTCGCCGGTCGGGGGGTCGACGCCCATCGCGTCGGCGAGGCGAGCCACGAACTCGTCGAGGTGGACGAGGGTGCCGCCGCACGCCTCGAGCCCCGGATCGGCGGCGAGCACGACGTGCGCGCCGAACACCTGCGGCTCCGGCAGGTCGCCGCAGGCGGACAGCGCCGCGACCACGACGAGCGGAGCGGACCTCATGGTAGGCGCCTCACGATCGCCGCGCCGAATTCGTCGACGAGGATGACGTCGAGCTCGCCGTCGCCGTCGACGTCGGCGACCGCGAGCTCGCGCGCGCCGACGCCCGCGATGAAGTGCTCGGTGAAGCCGAAGCTGCCGTCGCTGCGGCTGCGGCCGACTCTCAAAGTGACGCCGCCCGACGTGGTGCCGGCGGCGAGCAGCTCGGGGTAGCCGTCGCGGTCGAGGTCGGCGGCCGTGTAGGCGAGGACGCCCGTCAGCAGCTCGCGGGCGCTGCGGGCATCGTCGCCGCGGGTCCACGTCAGTCTGCCGAACACGTCGTGAGTGACGAGATCGACGCGGCCGTCGCGGTCGAAGTCGCCGAGGACGAGCGGCGCGTAGTGCCAGAGCGACGGTCGCCATCCGCTCCAGTCGAACGCGGGCCCGAAGGCTCCGTCGCCGGCGCCGGGGAACACGCGCACCCCGCCGCCGCCGGGATAATCGTTGTAGGTGACTGCGATGTCGAGGTGGCCGTCGCGGTCCATGTCGTGGATGCCGATCCGATCGACGGAATGGTCGTCGTCGAGCTCGAACGCGGCGAAGTCCTCGAAGCCGCCGTCGGCGCGGCCGCGCGACCAGGAGCCCTGCACTCCATAGGTGACGTCGAACACGACGAGGTCGCGGTGGCCGTCGCCGTCGAGGTCGACCGCGAAGCTGAAAGCAGCCCTGCCGAGGAAGTCGTCGATCTGGGACGCCTGCGCGAGCCCGGCGAGCGAGAGGTCGGCGACCTGGACGTAGTCGGGTGACGTGCGGTCGCGCCGCGTGGTCCACACGAAGCGCGCGCCGTCGTCGCCGGCGAGGAGCAGGCCGTCGATGATGCGCGAGCGGTCGTCCGGCTCGGCCCACAGCTGCGTCAGCGGCCCGAAGCCGCCGCGTCCGTCGGCCCGCGCGACCGCCAGAGTCTCGCCGAAGGCGAGCAGATCGGCGGCGCCGTCGCCGTCGAGGTCGCCGAAGCGCAGCCGCGGCTCCGCGGAGAGCCGCCGCTGTTCGACCTCGACCAGCGAGGGTCCGATGTCGAGGTGCAAGGCCTTGAGGTCGAGCTCCGAGGGGAGCAAGAGCTCGGGCGTGCCGTCGCCGTCGAGCTCGGCGAGCTGGGTCTTGACCAGCGACTGCGGCACGGTCCGCGCGCCGGCCGAGCTCCAGGTGTCGCCGTCATGAAGCCACGGAGTGAACCGGGTCGCGCGCTCCGGCTCGAAGAAAGCCTCGCGGACGAGGATGTCGAGGTCGCCGTCGCGGTCGAGGTCGAGGACGCTGAGGACGTCACACGCCGCGGTGAACAGCTGCTCTGTGTCCGTGATCTGACCGAGGAAGTCCGGGTAGACGAAGACGTCCCCGTTGTTGCAGAAGACCGCGTCGAGTCGGCCGTCACCATCGAGGTCGGCGGGGACGAGGTCGGAGACGCCGAAGGAGCTGAACCAACCGAGGTAGTCGGCGGGGGCTTCAGCGTCCTCGAGGTGGAAATATTCCCCGCGGTAGTTCCACAGCAGCAGGTCGGGCCGGTCGTCGCCGTCGCCGTCGAGCACGCGCAGCCGCTCGGGCGGGTATTCGGCGCTGATCGTGAGGGTCTCGGCGAGGGCCGAGTCGCCGGCCTCGTCGCTGCGGTAGATCCCCAGTCGACTCTCGGCGGTGTCGGGCGTCAGCACCAGCAGCTCGGCGGCTCCGTCGGCGTCGATGTCGGCGACGGCGAGGTCGTCGGCCGACGTGAGCGGCAGCGGCGGGCCGAGCTGCCACGCGCCGTCCGACTGTTGCACGGCGACGACGAGCTCGGTGCCCCTGCGCGCCACGAGGTCGGGCCGGCCGTCGCCGGTGAGGTCGGCGGCGAGGACCATGTTCGGCAGGCCCGCTCCGAAGTCGATGTCGAGCGAGTCGTCGCCGCGGCGCAGGGTCAGCAGGCCGGTGAAGCCGTTGGCCAGCAGCAGCTCGTCGCGGCCGTCGCCGTCGACGTCGACCGGCCACACCTCCCGCAGGACGGACCGGACCTCGAGCACCGAGGTCATGATGATGCCTGTCCCGGGGGACAGGTCGGAGATCGCCGCGCCGGCGGACACGAGCGCGTCGCCGGCGGCGGCGAGCGACGAGGGACGGGTGGCGAGGACGCCGACGACGGACTCGCCGGTGCGTGGGTCGAGGCGCTCGACGGTGTCTGTCGTTTTGGACAGGACCCCGAGGACAGGTAGTGCGTCGGGCGGCTGGACGACCGCGAGGTCGCCAGGCAGCGAGACCGTGGGCCAGGCCTTGCGATTATTAAATTCGCCGCCGCCGGCGGAGAGCAGGACGCTGACGGTGTCGTCGAGGCTGTCGGCGGTGGCGAGGTCGAGGTTCGCGTCGCCGTCGAAGTCGGCGGCGACGAGGCTGTAGGGGGCGGCGCCGACGGCGAGCCGCGCGGCGGGCCACAGCGCGCCGCGGCCGTCGCCGCGGAGCCATTGCACCGCGTCGGCGTCGGCCAGGGCGACTGCGACGTCGTCGTGGTCGTCGCCGTCGAGATCTCCGGTAGCGAGGGCGCGCGGGCCCGGGCCCACCACCAGCGGCGGAGCGGCGACGAACCGGTGCAGGACGGTGATCGTGCCGCCTGCGAGATCGGCGGTGACGAGCTCGGGCGGGCGCGCGCCGTCGAGGTCGGCGGCGATCAGGGCGCGCGGGACCGCGCCGGCGGGGAAGCGCTCGGGCTCGGCGAACGAGCGGCCGCCGCGGCCGCGGACGACCGCGATCGCATCGGCGTGCGGGAGGGCGGTGGCGAGGTCGAGGTGGCCGTCGTCGTCGAGATCGGCGACGACGATGCCGGCGACTTCCTGGTCGATCGACCAGGTCGTTGCAGTGCCAGTGAAGCCGCCGTCTCCGCCCCACGCGACGGTGATGGTGCCCGCGGGGCCGCTGGCGCCGACGAGGTCGCGGGTGCCGTCGCCGTCGATGTCGGCGAGCGTGAGCGCGTCGGGGGCGACGCCGACCCGCACGCGCGAGACGTCGGCGATCGAGAGGCAGAGCGAGGCCGGGTCGTCGCAGGGGAGCGGCGCGGCGCAGCCGGCTGGCACCAGGACGGCCGCGAGCACGCGCGTTGCGAGGCGAGGAGAAGTCACCCGAGAGATCCCGCCGAGCGATGGTAATCAAACGGCGAAGTGGTGTCTTTCTTAATAGGACACGTGTCCGGGAATTCATGAGCGCGCGGGACGCCGGATGACACGCCTCGGGGCGGTGCGATAGCGTGGTCGCAGATGAAGGGCGTCGTCTTTACCGAGTTCCTCGAGATGGTGGAGTCCCGGTTCTCGGGCGAGATGGTCGAGGAGCTGCTCGGCAGCTGCGATCTGGCCTCGGGCGGGGCCTACACGTCGATCGGTACCTATGACCACCGCGAGCTGATCGCGCTCGTCGGCGCGCTGTCCGAAAGGACAGGTGCTCCCGCGGGCGCGCTGGTCCACGAGTTCGGGCGCCACCTGCTGCGCCGCTTCACCGCCGGCTTCCCGGTCTTCTTCACGGCGGCGCGCGACACCTTCGGGTTCCTGGGTCGGGTAGAGGGCTACGTGCACACCGAGGTGCGCAAGTTGTACGAGGACGCCGAGCTGCCGACGTTCGAGTGCAAACGCGAGTCGGATGACCGGATGGACATGGTCTATCGGTCATCTCGGGGGTTCGCCGACCTGGCGCACGGGCTGATCGTGGCGACCGCGGAGCACTACGGCGAGGAGATCGCGGTCGAGGTCGAGGATCTGTCCGGGGGCGCGCGGACGCACGTGCGTTTCCGGCTGCGCAAGCTACAACCGGGGGAGTGAGCGAGAGGGCCGTGGACGAGCTCGAGATCTTCCGCCGCCGCTACGACCGCGAGCGTCGGGCTCGCAAGGAGGCCGAGGTCTTCGCCGAGACGAAGACCCGCGAGCTGTACGAGACCAATCAGGCGCTGCAGCAGCTGGCGGCGACGCTGCAGGAGCAGGTGGCCGAGCGCACCGCGGAGCTGAAGCGGATCGCCGAGGAGGCGGTGGCGGCCAACGAGGCCAAGTCGCTGTTCCTCAGCGCGGTCAGCCACGAGCTGCGCACGCCGCTGAACGCGATCATCGGCTACGGCGAGCTGCTCGGCGAGGAGCTGACGGAGGTCGACGGCAGCGGCGAGCTGGTGAGCGAGGCCGACAAGATCGTGCAGGCGGCCCGGCACCTGCACGCGCTCGTCAACGACCTGCTCGACCTGCAGAAGGTCGAGGCGGGCAAGCTGGTGCTGACGTTCTCCGACGTCGATGTCGCGGGGGTGGTCGCCGAGGTCACCGATGCGCTCGGCGCGAAGCTGCAGGACGGGTCCAACGCGCTGCGCGTGACGGTCGAGCCCGGCGCCCGCCGGCTGCGGACCGACGAGCTGCGGCTGCGCCAGGTGCTCTATAACCTGCTCAGCAACGCGGCGAAGTTCACCCGCGAGGGCACCGTGACGGTCCGCGCCCGCGCGGCGACTCGCTCGGGCCGGCGCGGGGTGGTGTTCGAGGTCGAAGACACCGGCGCCGGGATGACTCCGGAACAATTGGGGCGGCTGTTCACGCCGTACGTGCAGGTCGACGAGGTGCTGGCGCGCCGCCACGGCGGCACCGGCCTCGGCCTCGCGCTGACGCGCCGGCTGTGTCAGCTGCTCGGCGGCGAGATCACGGTGGAGAGCGAGTCCGGGCGCGGCTCGTGCTTCCGCGTGTTCCTGCCGGCGGCCGCTTGAGCGCGGATTCAGGGCTGCGCGCGGGGCGGGCCGGGACGATCGATGTCGGCCCACATCGCGCGAGCGAAGCGTCGCTGCTGGATGCTCCGCAGGGCGCCGCGGAGCAGCAACGACATCAACAGCAAGAAGGGCACGCCGAGGAAGATCAGTGTCATGATCGCGCCGGACATGTGCTTCATACGCGATCAGCGTGGGTCCGAGGTCGCGGCGGTCAACGGTCTGCACCGTCGTGTTCGCGGGTCGCGAACTGCGGCGGTGCTGTTCGTGAGTGCGTGTGGCTCACGGCGGATCGATCGCTCCGGTGACGCGGCGGGCATCGAAGCGCGAGAACATCGGTGCGACGACCGTGCCCTCACAGGGCCGTGAACTGCGGCGGTGCGGTTCGTGAGTGCGTGTGGCTCACGGTGGATCGATCGCTCCGGTGACGCGACGAGCATCGAAGCGCGAGAACATCGGTGCGACGAGCGTGCCTGCGATCAAGCCTCCGGCGGGCCGTCGACGACGTGCTGGATCTGCGCGGCCATGCACGACGCCAGCGCGGTGTCGGGGCCGCCCGCGAAGGCGCGCATCGGCAGCGCCTGGCGGAACAGCCAGGTGCCCGAGATGATGGCCAGGAGCAGGGCGGCGCGGGCCTCGGCGCGCGGCGGGCCGAGCCAGCGCGCGAGCGGCTGGATCACGCGCGTGGTCAGCAGCTCGGTCGCGAGGTCGCACACGTCCGGCTGGCCGGCGGCGTGGAGGAGGATCGACAGGACGTCGGCCTCGCGCACCGGCTTGCTGAAGAAGTAGCGGGCGATGTGACGTCCGACCGTGGCGCGGTCGGGGCCGAGGAAGGGGCCGAGGCCGATGTCGGACTCGATCGCGGCGACGAACAGGTCGCGCTTCGAGCCGAAGTAGCGGACGACGAGCGCGGGGGTGATGCCGGCCGCGGCGGCGATCTCTCGCATGCCCGCGTTGGCGTACCCGCGGGTCGCGAACAAAACGCGCGCGGCTTGGAGGATCTCCGACCGGGTCTGCTCGGCGTCGCGGGGGCGCGGCGGGGCGGCGGAACGGGGGCGGGTCGGGCTCTTGCGCTGGGCCATCGGTGTTTTTTGTAAACGGCTGTTGACTTCTAGCACGGCCGGTCCAAGCTTGCCCGCAAGTAAACGGGCGTTTACCCGGAACCGAGGAGAACGACGCGATGAGCGGCTGGGGCACGAAGGACATCCCACGACTGGACGGCAAGACCGCGGTGGTCACGGGCGCGAACAGCGGGATCGGCTATTACACGGCGCTGGAGCTGGCGCGCGCGGGGGCGCAGGTGGTGATCGGCTGCCGCGACCCGGGCCGCGGCGAGGAGGCGCTGAAGGGTCTGCGGCAGCAGTCGGGGGGGCAGGTCGAGCTGGTGCCGCTCGACCTGTCGTCGCTGGCGTCGGTGCGGGCGTTCGCGGACGAGGTGCGGCGGAGGCACCCGCGCCTCGACCTGCTGGTCAACAACGCGGGGATCATGGCGCTGCCGCGGCGCGAGACCACGGTCGACGGGTTCGAGAAGCAGTTCGGCACCAACCACCTCGGGCACTTCGCGCTGACGGGGCTGCTGCTGCCGGCGCTGCGGGCCAGCGCGGCGCCGCGGGTGGTGACGGTCAGCAGCGCGGTGGCCTGGCCCGCGCGCCTCGACCTCGACGACCTGCAGAGCGAGCGGCGCTACACGCCGATGGGCACGTACGGGCGGTCGAAGCTGGCCAACCTGCTGTTCATGCTCGAGCTGCAGCGGCGCGCCGGCGGGGCGGGGCTGCGCAGCGTGGCGGCCCACCCGGGCGGCGCGTCGACGGGGCTGCAGAAGCACGCGTTCGCGACCAGCATCAAGTGGTTCGGTCAGCCGGCGCAGGACGGTGCGCTGCCGTCGCTGCGCGCGGCGACGGCCCCCGACGTGCAGGGCGGCGAGTACTACGGGCCGTGGCTCCTGCTCATGCGCGGCGCGCCGATCCGTGCGACGATCCCCCCGCAGGCCCGCAACGAGCAGACGGCCGCGCGGCTGTGGCAGCGCTCCGAGGAGCTGACGGGGGTGCGCTTCGACCTGCCCCCGGGGACAGGCGCGAAGGAGTGAGGCGATGAAGGTGCTGATCTTCGGCGCGACCGGGATGATCGGTCAGGGAGTGCTGCGCGAGTCGCTGCTCGACCCGCAGATCGATCAAGTGACGGTGGTCGGCCGCAACCCGACGGGTCAGCGCCACGCGAAGCTGCGCGAGCTGGTGCACGCGGACCTGGACGACCTGTCGCCGATCGCGGCGCAGCTGGCAGGCCACGACGCGTGCTTCTTCTGCCTCGGGGTGTCGTCGGCCGGGATGTCCGAGGCGGACTACTCGCGGGTGACGTACGACCTGACGCTGAAGGTGGCGCGCCCGCTGGCCGAGCTGGGCCCGAACATGACGTTCATCTACGTGTCGGGCAACGGGGCCGACAGCAGCGAGCGCGGGCGCGTGATGTGGGCCCGCGTGAAGGGCAAGACCGAGAACGCCCTGCGCGCGCTGCCGTTCCGCGCGAGCTTCGTGGTCCGCCCGGGTTTTATCCAACCGATGCACGGGATCCGCTCGCGCACCCGGCTGTACAACGCGCTCTACGCGGTGCTGTCGCCCCTGTACCCGCTGTGGAAGGCGCTGTTCCCGGGGCTGGTGACGAACACCGAGCAGCTGGCGAGAGCGATGATCGCGGTGGCCCGCGACGGGACTGCCAAGTACATCCTCGAGACGCGCGACATCAACGCGATCGGCCAGCGCGAGCTGGCGGCGCGCGCGGGGTGAGTGGCGCTGGCATGTCCTTGGGGACATGCGCGGCGGGTCCGAGCGAGCGAGTGCGCGGGTGAGCTCAGGACATGTTCAAAGGGACATGTGTTGATCGCTCGCCCGCGGCCATGGCGGGCGACATGGCCGGAGTCTCGGGTCGCGGCCGTGAGCTCGTCGTCCCGCATGGCGAGCCTGCGCCGGGCCGACGACGCTGCGCGCCCCGACGGCGCGGGAGGCCTGGCGGGGAGCTTCAGGCGCGGCGTGGCGGTCGGTGTGAGCCCTGGACCTCGAGCTCGTCGGCCCACGCGTGTCGACCGTGCGCGGGGCCGACGATGCTGCGGCGGGCCGCTTCGAGGGTGACCTCGGGGCGGTCGTGGAAGAGGGGACAGTCGGCGTAGCCGACGAACAGTCGCGGCGAGAGGAACACGAGCAGGCCGACGGGCGCGCCGGTGGCGGCGGCCGCAGCGAGCTTGTGGTGGCCGTCGAGGACGACGGCGAAGGCGCAGCGCTGGTTGGCGTAGCAGCCGAAGGCGAGGGCGGTCGGGCGGGCGCCGGCGGTGAGGCGGCGGGCGTAGTGGTCGATGCGCGCGAGGTCGGCGGCGGCGGTGAGCGGCAGCAGGAGGATGGAGAGGTCGCCGATCGTGCCGCGGTACATCACCGTCGGCGCCGGTTGAGGGACATCGCGACCGTAGCCGAGGAATCGGGGGGAGCCGGCCTCGCGGACCTCGACGCCCCAGTCGTCCGGCGGCTCGCGGGAACCCCCCGTATAGTCGGCGGGGAAGTTGATGCAGAGGCCGGTGTGACGGACCGCGGTGAGGCCGACCTCGGCGTGGACGACGTCGTAGACGCCCGCGGGCAGCGGGGCGCCGGCGGCTGCCAGGAGGTCGGGCGCGAGCGGGAGCGGGCCGTCGCCGGCCAGCTCGGCGCATAGCCGATCGGACATGTCCGGTGGGACAGCATCGCCGAGGCAACGCACGAAGCACTGGAAGGTCTCCTGCGTCAGCTCGACGGCAGTCACGCCGCGCACCGAGACGGCGCCGTGCTCGAGCATCTCGATCTGGACGTCGACCAGGGCGGCGTCGGTGGCGACCACGTGGTCGACGAGCAGCCGGGGCGCAGACACGATTCTGCAGCCTAGCACGGGCCCCTGGTGCGAAATTGCACGCCGTTGCGGCCGCCGGCCGGGAATGATGCTAGACAAGCGCGATGATCGAACAGGCCGATCTCGACCGCGTGCTCGCCGAGCGGTTCGGCTTCTCCGAGTTCCGACCCGGGCAGCGGCGCAGCGTCGAGGAGCTGCTGCTCGGGAGCGGGTCCCTGCTCTGCATCCAGCCGACCGGCTACGGCAAGAGCCTGCTGTACCAGCTGCCGGCGGCGCTGCTCGACGGGATCACCCTGGTGGTGTCGCCGCTGCTGGCGCTGATGCGCGACCAGCTGCAGCACCTCAACGACCGCTTCGGGCTGCCGGCGGGCAGCATCAACAGCGACCAGAGCGAGGAGGAGAACGACGCGGCGCGGGCGGCCGCGGCCCAGGGGCGGGTGCGGCTGCTGTTCGTGTCGCCGGAGCACCTCGACCACGTCGATCGCTTCGAGGCCCTGGCGGCGCTGCCGATCCGCCTGCTGGTGGTCGACGAGGCGCACTGCATCTCGACGTGGGGCCACGACTTCCGCCCGGCGTACCGGCAGATCGTGCACCTGCTGCGCGCCCTGCAAGCGCGCCACCCGTCGCTGCGCGTGCTCGGCTTGACCGCGACGGCCGACGAGCGGGTGGAGGAGGACATCCGCGCGCAGCTGCAGCGCCCGGGCGCGGCGCCGCTGGTGGTGCACCGCAGCAGCATGGACCGGCCCAACCTGTCGCTGGCGGTGGTCGGCCTGACTGGGATGGCGACCAAGCTGGCCTACCTGGCGCAGATCGTGCCGCGGCTGCCGTCGCCGGGGATCGTGTACTGCGCGACGCGCGAGCGCACGGAGCTGGTCGCGGGTTACTTGCAGTCGCGCGGGCTCGAGGCGGCGGCGTACCACGCGGGGCTCGAGCCGGAGCGCAAGCGCGAGCTGCAGGCGGAGTTCCTCCACGGCGATTGCCCGGTGATCGCGGCGACCAATGCGCTGGGGATGGGCATCGACAAGTCGGACCTGCGCTACGTCATCCACGTCGACGTGCCGGGCTCGGTGACCGCCTACTATCAGGAGGTCGGCCGCGCCGGGCGCGACGGTCGGCCTGCCCGCGGGATCTTGCTGTATGACCCGGAGGACAGGCGGATCCAGGAGCACTTCATCGACTCGGCGCAGCCGCAGCCGGAGGACTTCACGGCGGTGGTCGAGGCCATCGAGCACGAGCCGCTCGGCCTGACCGCGATCAAGGTCCGCACCGGCCTCCACCCCACGCGCGTGACGGTGGTGGTCGCCGAGCTGGTCGAACAGGGCTTTGTCCGCAAGCTCAGCGCCGGCGGCAAGCAGGTTTACAGCCTGACTCAAAAGACAGGCGCGCCGGACCTCGACCGCTACCGCACGCAGCAGGCGGTGCGAACGCGCGAGCTGGGGGCGATGCTGGCGTACGGGCGCGGCGAGGCCGACTGCCTGATGGCGACGCTGCGGCGGGCGCTCGGCGACCGCGAGGCCGCCGCGTGCGGGCGCTGCTCGCTGTGCCGCGGGCAGCAGTCGAGCGTCGACGTCGAGTCGGCGGCCGCGGAGGCGCAGCGCTGGCTCGAGTCGCGGCCGTCGCCGATCGCCGCCAGCGCGCGGCCCGAGATGGCGGAGGGGCTGGCGCTGCTCGACGGGGAGATCGCGGGGCCGCTGTTCCGCTCGTTCTTCCACGGGCGCGAGACGGCGGAGTCGCTGCCGCCGGCGCTGACCGAGCTGCTGCGGAACCACGTGCGCGCGCTCGGGGAGCAGTTCTCGTTCGCGGCGGTGACGGCGGCGCCGAGCCGCGACTGGCGACAGCGCGAGGAGGCGCTGCAGATCGCGGCCGAGACGCTCGGGGTGCCTGCGCTGCCGGAGCTGGTGGTGTGGCGCGAGGAGCCGCGCGCGCGGCAGAGCGAGCTGCGCAACAACGACCAACGGCGCGAGAACGTCGAGAACACGATGAAGCTCGGCGGCGGCAACGTCCGCGGCGAGGTGCTGCTGCTCGACGACTTCGTCGGCTCGGGCGCGACGCTCAAGGAGGCGGCGCGAGTGCTGCGAAAGGACGCGAAGCTGAAGGCGGCGATCGTGCCGCTGACTCTGGCGCGGGTGCGCTGGAAGCTCGGCTCGGCCGGGCGAGTGCACTGAGTTGTCGCGCGGGAGAGCGGGCGAGCCTCACGGCGATGAGAGGCTCGGCCCGCCGGTCCACCGAGTTGTCGCGCGGGAGGGGCTGCCCGAGCCTCACGGAGAAGCTCGGCCGGCCTGCTAACTGTCGCGCGGGAGGGCCTGTGCAAGCTTCACAGCGATAGAAGTTCGGCGGGGCGGGACCACGGATTTGCCGCGCGGAGATGAGAAGCTCGGCGGGCGAGTCCGCTGGCTTGTCGCGCGGGAGGGGCTGTGCGAGCCTCGGTGCGTGCGCGGGCAGTCACGGCGGCGGTGGATGCAAGTGGCGATGGGCGCGATGAGCTTGCCCGGCTGCCGCAAGCAGGACACGCGCGCGCCGGAGATGACGGAGGCGCGGCTGTTCTCGGCGGTCGATGGTGCGCCGAGCTCCGAGGCGCAGATGGTGGCGGCGATGGCGGCGAGCGACGTGGTGCTGATCGGCGAACAGCACTCGCACCCGCTCGGGCTCGCGCTGGCGGCGGACTTGTTCGAGCAGCTGCTGGCGACCGGGGCAAACGCGGCGCTGGCCCTCGAGAGCGTGGGGCGCGACCGGCAGCAGGAGCTCGACGCGTTCCTGCGTGCGGAGCTCGACGAGGCGGCGTTCCGCAAGGCGGCCGACCTCGAGGGCGAGCGCAAGTTCCCCGCGGGGCATCGTCGCATGGTGTTGGCGGCGCAGGCGAAGGGACGGCCGGTGATCGCGGCCAACGCGGCGCGGGCGCTGGTCAAGCGGGCGCGGCTCGAGGGGCTGGAGCCGCTGCGAGCGCTGGGGCCCGAGGAGCAGGCGCTGGTCGAGGTGCCGGACGAGCTGACCGAAGGGACATATCGCGAGCAGTTCGTCGCATTGATGGGCCAGCACGCGGGCGTCGACGCGGCCACGCTCGAGGGGTTCTACCGGGCGCAGAACGTGTGGGACGCGACGATGGCCGGATCGATCGGCCGCGCGCTGGCGGCCGGGTCACGACCGGTGGTGCAGGTGGTCGGCAGTTTTCACGTGGACGGCGCGGGCGGGCTGTATCAGCGCGTACTCGCCAAAAATCCCGCGGCGAAGGTGTGGCGCCTGTCGGTGGTGGCAGAGGTGGCGGAGGCGCTGCGGCCGGAAGATCGCGGGCGCGCCGACGCGGTCGCGTACGTGGGGCCGCTGCCTGCGGCGTGAAGAGGCGAGGATGGAGCGGGAGGAGTTCGCGCGTCGGCTGGCGGAGGCGACGCGCCGGTTGCTGGCGCTGACGCGGACGTACGTGATCGACAGTCTGCCCGAGGCGGTGACGTACTCGCTGGCGATGCAGCCGTGGGTCGAGCACGTGCCGCTCGGGCCCGGGGAGGTGTTGTTCGCCGCGGACGGGGAGAGGTTCCGCGAGCGGCGTCGTTGCAATGCGGAGGAGGCCGTCGAGTTGCTGTGGCGCGACGGCCTGGTGCCGCTGTGGGTCGACCTGGTGGTGGTGGCGGTCGCGGACGGGCGCACGCAGATCGAGGCCGAGGTGTCGCCGCGGTTCATCCGCGAGCCTCCGGAGCTGCAGGGCGAGGAGCGGCCATTTTTGATAAAGGTGCGCAACAATCCGCCGTGGATCCCGCGATCGAAGTGGCACGGGCCGCTGAAGCGGTTCCCGCTGCACTGGCGCGACGACCCGGAGGCGGCGCGGGCGGTGCGAGACCCGGAGGAGAGGCGAGTGTCGACGCGGCGGTTGCTGCTGCGGCGATTGCTGGCGGCGCCGCCCGTGCGAATCACGTTCGCGCAAGTGCTTGGGCAGCTGCGCGAGCGGCCCGCCGCCGATCTGCAGTGGCGCGACGAGGACGAGCAGCTCGAGGCGATCGACGAGGCCGAGCAGGTGATGGCCGGCTGGGGCGAGGCGGAGCGCGAGGGGGCGCTCGGCGAGGCGTTCTTCGGCGACATGCGAGTGCGACCGTGGGCCAGGCTGCTGCGCCGGGTGGTGGTGGCGCGGGTCGAGCAGAACGCGTGGATGCTGCCGGCGCTGCTGCAGTCGCCCTACGCGGCCGGATTGACGGGGCTCGAGATCCGCCGCAGCGAGGTCGATCTGCGGGCGATCGCAGGATCGACGCAGGTCCGCGGGCTGCGGCGCCTGATCTTGCACGACACTGCGATCACCGAGGAGGAATTCGCGGCGCTGGTGACGACGCCGAACCTCGCCGGGCTGACACACTCGACGCTGTCGAACCTGTCGCTGCCGCCGGCGCGACTGGCCCGCTGGCTCGACGGTACGCCGGGTCGCTCGCTGCGCGAGCTGGTGCTGGCAGGATTCGCGGGCGCGGAGCATCTGGAAGTGTTGCTGGCGCGCGCGCCGGTGCTGCTGCGATTGCGATCGCTGGGCGTCGTCGACGGGTATGTCGGTGATGCGGAGGTGCTCCGGCTGGCCGCATGCGAGGCGCTCGGAGGTCTGGCGACGCTCGACTTGCGAGGTTCTCGCTCGCCGATCTCGCAAGCCGCCGCGGCGAAGTTGCGGGCGGCCCCGCACCTCGCGCGGACGCAGGTGTTGCTGGACGACGGAGCGACGGGCAGCCGGTAGCAGATCGCGCGAGGTTCAAGGGCGCGACTGCCCTCGAAGGGCGGCGAACATGGCCGGATTCGCCGGTGTTCTGTCCGAAGGGACATGCGGGCCTCGTCCAGCAGAGACAGCTCCGTCGGCTTGCCGGCGAGCTGCCGCGGCGGCGAATCGCCGATCGCGTCCTGCGCCTGTCCGAAGGGACATTCCGAGCTCGGCCCGCAGGGACGGCTCCGTCGGCGAGCTTCGTGGCGGCGAGGGCCGATCCTCGATGGAAAAACTCAGGTAGCCAGAGGATCGTGACGATGTCGACGTCGAGGCCGATCACGGCGGGCTCGTCGGTGATGCCCGGGGGCGAGCTCGGCCCGCAGGGACGGCTCCGTCGGCGAGCTTCGTGGCGGCGAGGGCCGATCCTCGGATGGAAAAACTCAGGTAGCCAGAGGATCGTGACGATGTCGTCGTCGAGGCCGATCACGGCGGGCTCGTCGGTGATGCCCGGGGGCGAGCTCGGCCCGCAGGGACGGCTCCGTCGGCGAGCTTCGTGGCGGCGAGGGCCGATCCTCGGATGGAAAAACTCAGGTAGCCAGAGGATCGTGACGATGTCGTCGTCGAGGCCGATCACGGCGGGCTCGTCGGTGATGCCCGGGGGCGAGCTCGGCCCGCAGGGACGGCTCCGTCGGCGAGCTTCGTGGCGACGGTGGCCAATCTTCGGAGGGGGAAAAACTCAGGGCAGCCAGAGGATCGTGACGATGTCGTCGTCGAGGCCGATCACGGCGGACTCGTCGGTGATGCCCGGGCCGGTGTTGGTGAACCAGGTCGGCTCGGCGCCGGCCCACAGCTCGGCGGTGAACCACCGGCGGAGGGCGTCGAGGTCGATCATCAGGTCGGCGAGGGCGGAGGGGCGGACGGCGTGGAGCCAGCCGCCCTGCTCGGCCTCGGCGCGCTCGGCGGCCTCCTCGGCCTCGACCTCGGAGATCCGGGCGCGCGCGGTGGCGAGGAGGCCGTCGACGCACGCCTGCATCTCGGCGCGGTCGATCGCGCGCCAGATGCCGTCGACGAAGGTGCAGTAGGGGGCGTCCTCGGGGGTCCATCGATTGAAATGGTCCTCGAGGAAGGTCTGGACGATGGTGCGCTTGGCCGCGACGAGCGCGAGCGGATCGGCGCCGGCCTCGGCGAGCGCTTCGCGGTGGATCGGCTCGAGCACCGCGCTCGCGGGGACCGCCTTGAGCCACGCGCTGGTCCACGTCGGGTACCACTGGCGCTGGATGTGCTCGGCGAGCGCGAGCCGCCGCGCGAGGTCGGTGTCGGGGCGCATGGACCGAAGGGTAGCGAAGTTCGCGGGGCCCAGGATCTGGGGTGAGGCGAGAGTTCGTCAACCGCCGGGTGCGTCGGCCGGACGCACCCTCGTGGCCGCGAGCCCGCGGAGGGGCGGGCCGAGGAGGCAGGCGGAATGTGAGAACTCGAGGCGCCGGGGCGTCGCTCGCGTAACATCGGCGAGCGATGGACGTGCGCGAGCTGTTTCCCGAGCGGGACGAGATCGACGAGGTGCAGGCGGCGGCGATTGCGGCGGTCGCCGCGCGGCTCGGGATGGAGCGCGAATGGCTGGCGGAGGACGACTACATCCACGAGATCGTCGGCGGGGCGATCGACGGTGAGCGGGTGGCGTGGGTCGAGCGGCGGACGAAGGACGACGGGGGCTGGGTCGACGTCGACTACTCCCTGCGCATGCGCGTCGGTGAGGTTTTGGTCCGTGAGTGGGTGGTCGACACGTACAACCCGTACTTCGGCTGCGACGTCGGCTACCTGCGCTGGTGGGGCGAGGCGGTGGTGATCGTCTATCGCGAGAAGCACCGCACGATCGCGTGCAGGCTGGGGCTTGAAGGTGCGCCGCAGCTGAGGGCGATCGGGGACGGCTGGACGGCGCTCGGCGACGTCCTGCTGCACGAGAGCGCGGCGCGCGGGCTGGTCGAGCGGCTGCAGCTGCCGGAGCTGCGGGCGGCGACACCCATGCCGGGGGAGCTGGCGAACGAGAGGATGTCTGTTGGAGCATGTTCTCGGGGACATGTCCTCGGTGAGTCGCCGGCGGCGCTGCAGCGGCAGATCGCGGCGGGGTTGCCCGAGGTCGCGGCGCCGATCGCCGAGCTGCTGGTCGGGGCGCTGGCGTATCGCTTCTGGGACCCGTTCCCGCCGCTGGCGGCGACCTACGAGGAGGCGTTCGACGACCACCGCTGGAACACGCCGTGCTGGTTGCCGTACTACCTGGTTTGCGCGAGCCCGGAGGCGGAGCGACAGGTGCTGCTGGCGCAGCTCGACGCAGTGGCGGCGCGACCGCCCGAAGCGTTCGCAGCGGAGGACAACGCCGCGGAGCTGGCTTGTCGCCACATCGCGGGGCGCTGCGCAGAGCTGGCCGCGGCGTGTCGCGCAGGGCGGCTGCCGAAAGGGGAGTCTTGCTACTTCTGGGTCGATTGGGCGCAGGAGGCCTTCGCGGGCGCGGAGGCGCTGTTCCCGGCGGGGATGTGGAAGGTGTGGCAGACGTTGCGCCCGCGGGCGCACGCGCTGCAGGCGTTCGG
Organism: Nannocystis punicea; assembly: GCF_026965555.1. Classification (GTDB taxonomy): domain Bacteria; phylum Myxococcota_A; class Polyangia; order Nannocystales; family Nannocystaceae; genus Nannocystis; species Nannocystis punicea. The sequence continues at coordinate 12,786,641 of NZ_CP114040.1, forward strand.
CGAGAGCAGGTGAGGCTGGACCACCGGAGCTGCGCTGGCGCGACGGGCGCCGGACAATCAGCGGATGTCCGAGCGGACATGTCCGAAGAGACTTACGCCGCGGGCGGCGTGAGGCTCTTGCGGTTGGCCGCGATCGCGGCGAGCACGGCCGGGCGGCAGCCCTCGCCGGCGTGCTCGTCGATGTGCAGCAGCAGCGCGCGGCGCATGCGGGGGTCCCAGAAGCGGCGGATGTGGCCGGCGATGCCGTCGCTGACGGCGGCGGGGTCGGGGTCGGACTCGAAGAAGGTGGCGATTTCGTTGGCCATCCTGACCAGCTTGTGCGCGTCCATGATCGCCTCCGTCAGTGCGAGTCGGTCCGGGGCAGGAGGGCGTCCTGCTCCTCGCTGAATTCGCCGAAGCGGCGCTGCCAGGTCGAGGCCGGCTCGCCGGTCGGGCTGACCTGCACCGCGGTGACCTTGTACTCGGGGCAGTTGGTGGCCCAGTCGGAGTTCTCGGTGGTGATGACGTTGGCGCCCGAGCCGGGGAAGTGGAAGGTGGTGTAGACGACGCCGGGCTGCATGCGCTCGCTGATCGTCGCGCGCAAGATGGTCTCGCCGGCGCGGCTGACGATCTTGCACCAATCGCCTTCCTTGATCCCGCGGTGCTCGGCGTCGTGCGGGTGGAGCTCGAGGCGGTCCTCGTGGTGCCAGGTGTTGTTGGCGGTGCGCCGCGTCTGGGCGCCGACGTTGTACTGGCTGAGGATCCGCCCGGTCGTGAGGATCAGCGGGAAGCGCCGGGTGACGCGCTCCTGGGTGGCGACGTACTCGGTGATGACGAACTTGCCCTTGCCGCGCACGAACTCGTCGATGTGCATGACCGGGGTGCCCTCGGGCGCCCGGTCGTTGCACGGCCACTGGATGCTGCCGAGCTGGTCGAGCTTGGCGTAGCTGACGCCGGTGAAGGTCGGCGTGAGCCTGGCGATCTCGTCCATGATCTGCGACGGGTGGGTGTACTGCATCGGGTAGCCGAGGGCCTCGGCCAGCGCGAGCGTGGCCTCCCAGTCGGCCTTGCCGGCCAGCGGCGGCGTCACCTTGCGGACGCGGGAGATCCGCCGCTCGGCGTTGGTGAAGGTGCCGTCCTTCTCGAGGAACGACGAGCCGGGCAAGAACACGTGGGCGAACTTGGCGGTCTCGTTGATGAAGAGGTCCTGCACGACCAGGCACTCGAGCGACTCGAGCGCGGCGGTGACGTGCTGGGTGTTGGGGTCGGACTGGGCGATGTCCTCGCCCTGGACGTAGAGGCCCCTGAACGAGCCGTCGATGGCGGCGTCGAACATGTTGGGGATCCGCAGGCCCGGCTCGGCGTCGATGTCGACGCCCCAGGCGGCGGCGAACAGGGCCCGCACCGCGGGGTCGCTGACGTGGCGGTAGCCGGGCAGCTCGTGCGGGAAGCTGCCCATGTCGCAGCTGCCCTGCACGTTGTTCTGGCCGCGCAGCGGGTTCACGCCGACGCCCGGCCGGCCGATGTTGCCGGTGACCATGGCGAGGTTGGCGATGCCCATGACCATGGTCGAACCCTGGCTGTGCTCGGTGACGCCGAGGCCGTAGTAGATGGCCGCGTTGCCGCCGGTGGCGTAGAGCCGCGCGGCGGCGCGGATCTCCGCCGCCGGCACGCCGGTGACCTCCTCGGTGGCCTCGGGCGCGTTGCGCGGGTCGCTGATGAAGGCCTTCCACTTGTCGTAGGCCGGCTGCTCGCAGCGCGTGCGCACGAAGTGCTCATTGTGAAGACCCTCGGTGACGACGACGTGGGCGAGGGCGTTGATGACGGCGACGTTGGTGCCGGGCCGCAGCTGCAGGTGATGCGCGGCCTCGACGTGGGCCGAGCGCACGAGGTCGATGCCGCGCGGGTCGATGACGATGAGCCTGGCGCCGGCGCGCAGGCGTCGCTTCATCTGCGAGGCGAACACGGGGTGCGCGTCGGTGGGGTTGGCGCCGATGACGACGATGACGTCGGCGTGCTCGACGGAGTCGAAGTCCTGGGTGCCGGCCGACTCGCCGAGAGTGGTCTTGAGGCCGTAGCCGGTGGGCGAGTGGCAGACGCGGGCGCAGGTGTCGACGTTGTTGTTGCCGAAGGCGGCGCGCACGAGCTTCTGCACGAGGTAGGTCTCCTCGTTGGTGCAGCGCGAGGAGGTGATGCCGCCGACGGCGCCGCGGCCGTACTTGGCCTGGATCCGCTTGAACTCGCTGGCGGCGTAGGCGATCGCCTCGTCCCACGAGACCTCGCGCCACGGGTCGCGGATCGAGCTGCGGATCATGGGCTTGGTGATGCGGTCCTTGTGGGTGGCGTAGCCCCAGGCGAACCGACCCTTGACGCACGAGTGGCCGTGGTTGGCGTGGCCGTCCTTGTTGGGGACCATGCGCACGACCTCGCTGCCCTTGACCTCGGCGCGGAAGGAGCAACCGACGCCGCAGTAGGCGCAGGTGGTGACGACGCTGTGGTCGGGCTGGCCGCGCTCGACGATCGACTTCTCGACGAGGGTGGCGGTCGGGCAGGCCTGGACGCAGGCGCCGCACGAGACGCACTCGCTGCTCTTGAAGTCGGTGTCGCCGCTGGCGATCTTCGACTCGAAGCCGCGACCCTGCAGGGTGAGCGCGAAGGTGCCCTGGACCTCCTCGCAGGCGCGGACGCAGCGCGAGCAGGCGATGCACTTGGCCGGGTCGAAGTCGAAGTAGGGGTTCGAGGTGTCCTTCTCGGCCTGCTTGAAATGGTTGGCGCCGTCGAAGCCGTAACGGACCTCGCGCAGGCCGACGACGCCGGCCTGCTCCTGCAGTTCGCAGTTGCCGTTGGTCGGGCAGGTGAGGCAGTCGAGCGGGTGGTCGGAGATGTACATCTCCATGACGCCGCGCCGCAGCTTGGCCAGCGGGTCGGACTGGGTCCGCACCTTCATGCCGGGCTCGACGACGGTGGTGCACGAGGCCGGATAGCCGCGGCGACCTTCGATCTGGACCAGGCACAGGCGACACGAGCCGAACGCCTCGAGCGACTCGGTGGCGCACAGCTTGGGCACGCGCACGCCGGCGTCGGCGGCCGCTCGCATCACCGAGGTGCCGGCCGGGACGGTGACGGCGCGGCCGTCGATCTCGAGGGTGACCTGCTCGCTGCTGTTCCGCTCGGGGGTGCCCGCGTCGGGCTCTTTGACGGAGTACATGGCTGATTCCTCCTGCGGCGCGTCAGCGCTGGAAGTCCTCGGGGAAGTGCTCGAGCGCGCTGAGCACGGGGGCGGGGGTGAGGCCGCCCATGGCGCACAGCGAGCCGTGGGTCATGGTGTCGCAGAGGTCGCGCAAGAGGGCGAGGTTGGGGCCGCGGCGCTCGCCCGTGCGAATGCGGTCGATGACCTCGACGCCGCGGGTGCTGCCGATCCGGCACGGGGTGCACTTGCCGCACGACTCGATGGCGCAGAACTCCATGGCGTAGCGGGCCATGAGGGCCATGTCGACGGTGTCGTCGAAGACGACGAGGCCGCCGTGGCCGATCATGCCGCCGGCGGCGGCGAAGGCCTCGTAGTCGAGCGGGACGTCGAACTTCGATTCGGGCAAGTAAGGGCCGAGCGGGCCGCCGACCTGGACCGCGCGCACGGGCCGACCGCTGGCGGTGCCGCCGCCGTAGTCGTAGATGAGCTCGCGCAGGGTGAGGCCGAAGGCCTTCTCGACCAGGCCGCCGCGCTTGATGTTGCCGGCCAGCTGGAACGGCAAGGTGCCGCGCGAGCGACCCATGCCGTAGTCGGCGTAGTACTGCGCGCCGCGGTCGAGGATGATCGGGACGCTGGCGAGGGTGATGACGTTGTTGATGACGGTGGGCTTGCCGAACAGGCCGGAGATCGCCGGCAGCGGCGGCTTCGGGCGCACCATGCCGCGCTTGCCCTCGAGGCTCTCGAGCATGGCGGTTTCCTCGCCGCAGATGTACGCGCCGGCGCCGCGGCGCAGCTCGATGTCGAAGCGGCGGCCGCTGCCGAGGACGTCGCGCCCGAGCCAGCCGGCCGCGCGCGCGGCGTCGATCGCCGCCAGCAAGGTGCGCTCGGCGTCGGGGTATTCGGAGCGGAGGTAGATGTAGCCGTGGTCGGCGCCGACGGCGAGACCGGCGATCGTCATGCCCTCGAGCAGGAGGTACGGGTCGCCCTCCATCAACATGCGGTCGCTGAAGGTGCCGCTGTCGCCCTCGTCGGCGTTGCAGCAGACGTACTTCTGCTCGCCCGCGGTGCCGGCGACGGTGCGCCACTTGATGCCGGCCGGGAAGGCGGCGCCGCCGCGACCCCGCAGGCCGCTGCGCACGACCTCCTCGACCACTTCGGCGCCTGTCCCCGCGGACAGAGCGGCCCGCAGCCCGCGGAGGCCGCCGTGCTCCTTGTAGTCGGCGAGGCTCAGCGGGTCGGTGACGCCGACGCGGGCGAAGGTGAGGCGCTCCTGGCTCTTGAGCCAGTCGAGGTCGTCGGTGCGGCCGTGCGCGAGCGGGTGAGCGCCGCCGCGCAGGAAGTCGGCGGCGAACAGCGAGGCGACGTCGGCGACGTCGACCGGCCCGTAGGCGACGCGGCCGGCGGGGGTGACGACCTCGACGAGCGGCTCGAGCCAGCACAGGCCGCGCGTGCCGTTGCGGACGATCTGCACCGGCTCGCCGCGGGCGGCGGCCTCGCGGGCGATCGCGGCGGCGACGTCGTCGGCGCCGACGGACCGCGCGGTGGCGTCGATCGGGACGTAGACGATGTGAGTCACGTGCGCTCCTCCGTGGGGGCGACGAGGGCGTCGACCAGGCGGTCGAGGCGCTCGCCGGTGAGGCGGCCGCGCAGCTGACCGTCGAGCAGGAGCGACGGCGCGGCGGCGCAGTTGCCGAGGCAGTAGACCGGCTCGAGGGTGACGGCGCCGTCACGCGAGGTCTCGCCGAACTTGCACCCGAGGCGCCGCTCGAGCGCGCCCGCGAGGGCCTCGCTGCCCATGGCCTGGCACGCCTCGGCGCGGCACAGCTTGAGGACGTGGCGCCCCGGCGGCTGGCTGCGGAAGTCGTGATAGAAGGTGACGACGCCGTGGACCTCGGCGCGCGAGAGGTTGAGGGCGGCGGCGACGCGGCCGATGGCCTCGGGCGGGATGTGGCCGAGGCGGTCGGCGATGCCGTGCAGGACCTGCAACAAACCGCCAGGCAGGTGCCCGCTCTGGGCCAGCGCCTGGTCGATCGCGTCGGAGCTCATGCTCGCGAATCTAGCGACTTCCGGGCCGAGCCCCAAACGCGGAGTGATCGCCGCCGCGTCAGCGAGTGATCCGGATGCCACCGCTGTACACGGTGAAGCGACCTTCGCGCACGAAGCCGAGCAGGGTCATTTCGGCCTCGAGGGCGAGCTCGACGGCGAGGCTCGACGGCGCGCCGACGGCGGCGAAGATGGGGATCTGGGCCATGAGGGCCTTCTGGACCAGCTCGAAGCTGGCGCGGGCGCTGACCAGCAGGACGGCGTCGGTCGCGGGCAGCTGGCCGGCGAGCAGGAGGGCGCCGACCAGCTTGTCGAGGGCGTTGTGACGGCCGACATCCTCACGCAGGAGACGAAGCTCACCACGGAGGTCGAACAGGCCGGCCGCGTGGATCCCTCCGGTCGCGGCGAAGGTCGCCTGCGCTCGCAGGAGCGCCCCCGGCAGGCCGGGGACCACCGCGGCGGCCAGCTGGGGGTGGCCCGGGGTCAGCGGGCCCGGGGGGCGCGCGCGCAGGCCGTCGAGCGAGGCGCGGCCGCACACGCCGCAGGCGGAGGTCATGACGAAGCTGCGCTTCGGGACAGCTTCGGGCAGGCGCACGCCGGCGGCGAGGTCGACGCGCACATGGTCTTCGGAGCAGGTGATGCCGGCGATCTGCTCGCGGCCGCGGACGACGCCCTCGGTGAAGAGGAAGCCGGCGGCGAGGTCGGCGTCGTCGCCGGGCGTGCGCATCGTCATCGACAGCCGGCGCGGCTCGGGGTCGTCGTCGGTGACGACGCGGATCTCCAGCGGATCCTCGACCGCGAGCAGGTCGCGGCGCGCGCTGACGTCGTCGCCGCGGTGCAGCACCGCGGCCACGGAGCGCGTGCGCGGGTCGGGCGTGGTCACTGCGGAAGGATGCCGAACTCGCGGCAGGCGGGCACGAAGTTCTCGTTCTTGTGGCTCGAGCGGCTCAGCTTGTAGAGCGCGAAGCGCTGCAGCGGGGCCAGCGCGGCCCACTGGGCCGGCGACAGCGCGACGCCCTCGGCGGCGGCCTTGGTGGCGACGTCGTCGGGGACGCGGGCGGTGTCGGCCCACGGCGGGGCGGGGTCGACGGCGATCCGCGCGGGCGGCTCGCCCATGCGCTGCTCGACCATGGCGACGACCGCGGCGTCGAAGCGGCCGACGGGGTCGGCGTGGACGGAGTCATCGAGGAGGGCGACGACGGCGCTGCGCTGCTCGGGGCCGAGCTTGACCCACTCCTTGAGCGAGAGCTTGATCCCGCACAGGTCGAGCTGGTGCCGCACGGCCATGGGAATGCAGCGGAGGTCGGTCTGGAAGTCGCCCTCGAAGGCGAACAGCGCGGGGTGATGCGGCACGAGCGGGAGGCTATCGCAGGCCCGCGGGCGACGCCAGCGAGGCGTGCGCGGCGCGGGGCGGGCGGCAGGCGGGCTCGGCGGTGAGAACCTGTCCTTTGGGGAATATGTCCTCGGGGACAGGTCGGCGGAGGCCGGCGCCGGGCGCCTGCGGGTGGAGGCCCGCCGGGGCGCGCGGGCGAGCGGCGAAATTTTTTTCGTCGGTGGCGCGTGAGAGGTCGAGGGCCCGCTGCTTAGGTGACCGGGCGGCGCGACGGGCCCGGTCCGATGCGCCGCCGGACGCCCGCGGGCGTGGGCGGGCGTCCGCGAGTCACACGCGAGGGGAGGGACGACATGCTCGCGGGGAGCACGATGGTGTGTCTCCACGACGGGATGCTCGTCTCCAGGACCCTGTCCATCGAAAGGAAAGCCATGGCGAACAAACAGCCCGGCGAGGCGCTGCAGGCGGAGGCCTTGCCGTTCTTCGCGCATCTCCTGAGCTCGCAGAGCGACCCCGCGGCCGACGGCGGCGGCACGAAGCCGGCGCCCACCTATCATTGCCTCGATTCGCCTTGCACGAAGAAGTACCCGAGCGACGACGACGAGTCGACGACCTGGTTCAGTGACAGCGACGGCTAGAGACGGACCGCGATCGAAGTGACGACCCGCGAGCGGGCGTGAGGGGCGAGGACTGGCGATGAAACGAGGAGCTCAAGTGTTGCTGCTGTCGCATCGGCAGGAGCCGTTCTGCACCGCTCGCGTCGCGGGCGCGCTCGAGAGCCGCGGCGCGCGGGCGCTGCGGCTCGACACCGATGATTTTCCGGAGGTGCTGCAGTTGAGCGCGGCGCTCGACGAGCGCGGAGCGCGGCTGCTGCTGGACGGGGAGGCGTTGCAAGTCGACGCGGTGTGGCTGTGGCGCCTGTGGCCGCCGAGGATCGACGCGCGGGTGGAATCAGGGCGGCGCCAGGCGGCGCAACGCGAGGCGGCGACCTGCCTGCGCGGGCTGCTCGACCTGCTGCCGGCGGCGCGGTGGATCGACCCGATCGAGGTGGTCCGCGCGGCCGAGAACAAGCCGCGGCAGCTGCGGCTGGCGCGGGCGCTGGAGCTGGCGATCCCGCCGACGCTGATCACGGCCGACCCGGCGGCGGCGGCGGCGTTCTTCGCGGCGCACGACGGGCAGGTGATCGCCAAGCTGCAGACGGCGCTCGACCTCTCGATGCGCGGCGGCGGGGGGCTGCCGACGCGGCGGTTGCGACCCGAGGACCTGCCGGCGCTGGCGGGGCTGCGCCACTGCCCGATGGTGTTCCAGCGCTGGGTGCCGAAGGCGCTGGAGCTGCGGATCGCGTGGGTCGACAAGCGGGCGTTCGTCGGCGCGCTCGACGGAGCGCAGTGCGGGGTCGACTGGCGCCACGAGTCGACGGCCGGGTGGCAGTCGTATGAATTGCCGGCGGAGGTGCACGCGAAGCTGGCGCGATTGATGGCAGCGCTCGGGCTGCGGCAGGGGGCGATCGACATGATCGTCACGCCCGACGGAGCGCACGTATTCCTCGAGGTCAACCCCCACGGCGAGTGGGGCATGCTGGAGCGCGACCTGGGGCTGCCGATCGCGGCGGCGCTGGCGGACGCGTTGCTGGCGAGTGAATGAGTGATTTTCTAAGGAGGGCGATCGTATGAATCGAATGGTGATGCTGGTGACCTGGTCGGGCGATGTCAGCGGGATCGTCCCGGCGATGCAGGAGCTGCTGGAGGCCCGCGGGGTCCGGGCGCTGCGGTTCGACACCGACGCGTTCCCGACCGAGCAGCAGGTGCGATTCGTTCATGACGGCGCGACCGAGGCGCTGCAGGTGCGCGACGGCGAGGTCTGGCGGACGCTGGCGCCGGACGACGCGATCTGGTACCGCCGCGCGCGCTGGGCCGGGAAGCTGCCGGCGACGATGGATAGACAGCTGCGCCACGGCTGCACGGTCGAGTCGGAGGCGTTCCTGCGCGGGGTGATGGCAGCGGCGCCCTGCTTCGTGATGGACCCGCCGGAGGCGGTGCGGGAAAACGGCCACAAGCCGTATCAGCTGAGCCTGGCCCGCCGGCTCGGGCTCGCCACGCCGCGCACTCTGGCGACCAATGACCCGGCGGCGGCGCACGCGTTCATCCGCGCGTGCCCGCACGGGGCGGTGGCGAAGATGCTGTCGGCGTTCCCGGTGTACGACGAGCAGGGCGAGGAGCAGGTGGTGTTCACGACGGCGCTCGCAGAGGACCACCTGGGCAAGCTCGAGGGCCTGCGCTACGCGCCGATGGTTTTCCAGGAGCGGCTGCAGAAGGCGCTCGAGCTGCGCGTGACCGTGGTGGGCAGACGGATCTTCGCGGCCGCGGTCGACTCGCAGCGGCAGCCGGGCGCGGAGGTCGACTGGCGCGAGCGCGGGGTGTCGCTGCTGCGCTCGTGGGTGCCGTACGACCTGCCGGCCGAGACCGAGCGGCGATTGAGCGAATATATGGAACGCATCGGGATGCAGTACAGCGCGATCGACATGGTGGTCGAGCCGGACGGGCGCCACGTGTTCCTCGAGGCCAACCCCGCGGGCGAGTGCTACTGGCTGCAATACAACAGCCCGCACTTCCCGCTGGCGCAGGCGCTGGTCGATGTATTGGTGGACGAGCCGGGGGCGCGACGGGCTAGCCGGCGGGTGGGGTGATTCATGGCGCGGGGCCCGCGGAGAGCTCGCCGGCGCCAGTGGGCGGAGGCGCTGCGCATGGCGTGGGACAGCTCGCCCGTCATCGCGGGGCTGTGGATCGCGGTGATGGGATTCGCGGCGATCCTGCCGCTGGCGATCGCGTACGTCGGCAAGGCGATCGTCGACGCGGTGGTCGAGCGCGCGCCCGGACCGGCGCTGACGTGGGTGGCGGTCGAGCTGCTGCTGATGATGCTCGTCGGCGCGGCCGGGCGCGGGTCGGGGGTGCTGCGCGGGCTGCTCGGCGTCCGCCTCGGCCTGCACGTGAACCTGAAGATCTTGCGCAAGGCGCTGACGCTCGAGCTGCTGCAATTCCAGGATCCAGAGTTTTACGATCGATTGACGCGGGCGCGCCGCGAGGCGTCGTCGCGGCCGCTGGCGCTGGCGGGCGAATTGCTGGGCGTCGGCGGGTCGCTGGTGACGCTGCTCGGCTTCGTCGCGCTGCTGCTCAGCTTCAGCCCGCTGGCGGTGCTGGTGCTGATCGCGGCCGGGTTCCCGGCGACCCTGGCGGAGCTCCGCTTCTCGCGCGAGGCGTTCGACCTGCGCCATCGCCGGACCACGGAGGCGCGCCGGCTCGGGTACCTCGAATACGTGCTGGCCAGCGACGAGCACGCCAAGGAGGTGATGATGCTCGGCCTCGGCCCGGCGCTGCTGGCCCGTTACGAGGCGGTGGGCGAGCGGCTCTGGCGAGAAGAGCGCGGCCTGTCGGTGCGCCGCACGCTGTGGGTGACGCTGCTGGCGCAGCTGGGGTCGCTGGCGTTCTACGGCTGCTATGCGCTGATCGTGTGGCGCACCGCGAAGGGGGAGCTCGGCCTCGGCGACATGACGCTCTACGTGCTGGCGTTCCGCCAGGGGCAGCAACTGTTTCAGGCGATCCTGCTCGGCGTGGGCTCGCTCTACGAGCACGAGCTGTACATGGCGAACCTGCTCGAGTTCCTGCACCGCGAGGGGAAGCCGGTGCGGCCGGCCTTGCCGATGATTGTGACGAATGGGGTGCGCGGCATTCGCTTCGAAGACGTCGGGTTCCGCTACCCGGGCCAGGAAGGCTTCGCGCTGCGCCACGTGGACCTGGAGATGGCCGCCGGCACGAGCATCGCCCTTGTCGGCCACAACGGCGCGGGCAAGTCGACGTTCATCAAATTGTTGACGGGGTTGTACGAGCCGACCGAGGGGCGGGTGCTGCTCGATGGGGTCGACTTGCGGCAGATCGATCGCGCAGACTTGCGGCGACGGCTCTCGGTGGTGTTTCAGGACTATAATCAATACCAATTCACGGCCGGCGAGAACGTCGGTTACGGGCGGCCGGAGGCGGTCGCGGACGCTGCGGCGATCGCCCGCGCGGTCGAGGACGGCGGGGCGCGGGCGGTGATCGAGGGGCTGCCGATGGGGCTGGAGACGCAGCTCGGGCGGTGGTTCCCCGGCGGGGTCGAGCTGTCGGGCGGTCAGTGGCAGCGAGTGGCGCTGGCGCGCGCCTTCATGCGCAGCGAGGCCGACGTGGTGGTGCTCGACGAGCCGACTGCGGCGCTCGACGTCGACGCGGAGGCGGAGCTGTTCGAGCGGGTGCGGGCGTCGACCGCGGGGCGGACGCTGCTGCTGATCTCGCATCGCCTGGCCAACGTGCGCCTGGCCGACTGGATCGTGGTGCTCGGGCCGCGCGGGGTGATCGAGAGCGGGACGCACGCGGCGCTGATGGCGGAGGGGGGCCATTACGCGGCGATGTTCCGCAAGCAGGCGCAGGGCTACGCGTAGCGGCTTGACCGCGGCCGACGAAGGGTGCGAGCTTGCCGGCCCATGCCGGACCTGGTCGACCTCGACAGCCTCCTCCGCGACAGCAGCTTCGAGGACCAGACCTTCAACGGGCTGGAGATGCAGGAGGCCGACCTCGCGGGCAAGGAGTTCGCGGGCTGCACGTTCGTCGGCTGCAAGGCGCAGGAGAGCCGCTGGCGCGGGGCCCGGCTCGAGGATTGCGTGTTCGAGCGCTGCGACCTGACGCAGGCGCGGCCCGCAGGGATGATCGCGGGCAAGCTGCAGTTCCGCAGCTGCAAGCTGATGGGCGTCGAATGGACGGAGCTCGGCCGCTTCGCCAGCCTGAGCTTCGTCGAGTGCACGCTGCAGTTCGCGTCGTTCCTGCGGCTGAGCCTGTGCCGCGCGGAGTTCGTCGATTGCACGATCAGCGAGGCGAACTTCTTCGAGGTCGATCTCGCCGAGGCGAACTTCCGCGGGTGCTCGCTCGCCGGCAGCGTGTTCCGCGGCTGCAAGCTGCGCAAGACCGACTTCTCCGCGGCGACCGGGGCGTTCGTCGATCCCTCCGCCAACGAGGCCCGCGAGGCGATCGTGCCGGTGGAGTCGGCGGTGCTGCTGGCGATGCACCTCGGGCTGCGCGTGGCCGGTTACTCGGGGCCGGCGGCGAAGTCGGAGCCGACGCGGTCCGGTCGCGGGCGGCGTAAATAAGCGGCCCTTGCGCGCGCGCGAGCGCGGGAAACTCTGCGCGTCGAAGGAGGATGGATCGAGGCGATCGCCGTCGAAGTCCGAGGCCGCGCGAGCAGACGTCGGGCGCGCGTGGACAGGGCGGTGGAGAGTTGATAAGCCTGCTGCGACGAGCGATGGGGCGGCGATCAGGAATTCTCGTGAGTGCGATCTTCGATCCCTGCGCGTCGTCGATGCGGCGAACCGTCGGGGGGAGGTGGGCGGCCGGTGTCCTGATTGGCGTCGCGCTGTCGGCCTGCGCCTCGCGGGCCGCGTCGGAGGCGACGACGCCGGTGCCGTCCGAGCCGCAGTCCGCCGCGCCCGTGGCGGTCGAGCCGACGCCGGACGCGCCGGCGGCCTCCGTCATCCCGGCAGATCCGTCCGAGCAGGTCGACTTCGAGCCGTCCGCGCTCGCCTTCGGCCGCTGCCGCAGCGACGAGGCGGACGGGGGGCCGTTCGTCGTCGGCCGCGACGCCGAGAGCTGGCGCGAGGGCGAGCCGTTGTGGGTGATGACGAACGCCGGCGGTGCGGTGCGGGGGGCCGCGGGGAAGCAGTTCGAGTACTGCGGCCCGGGGCTCACGCAGCCGACCGCGACGGGCTCGTCCGAGGAGACCTGCGTCAAGGCGGTGGCGGTCGTGACCGAGGGGCCGCTGCGCTGCGACGAGTCGCCCGGCAACGGGGCGGCGAGGCCGTTCACGAGCGAGCCGGGGCCGCAGCTCGACTACGTGTTCGCGTTTCATCGCCGCCACCGCCCGCCGACGCCGGTGCGGATGAACTTCGCGATGCGGGTCCACGCGGTGTGCCAGGATCCCGCGAAGGATTTCGACGAGCCGGGCGCGATGATCCCGGTGAGGGACGGGCCCTCGCCGATCGACAAATTTTTTGAGAAAGAGATCGCGGGGCTCGACAAGCGGAGCTGGCGGGCGGTGCGGGTCGAGCTCGAGGGGTCGAACGAGCCGCTGCACGTGCTGCACGCGGCCGAGCATCAGCGCAAGGCGAAGGTGGCGCAGTGGTCGGTGCTGCGGGAGAAGGCCGACGGCTCGGCGAGCGAGCTGGTGGCCAAGGCCGATCGCTCGTGGCCCGACTCGTTCCTGCTGCGCGACCACCAGTGCGGCCTGCCGTTCTCGCCGCCGCTGCCGGCGCTCGCGTTCATGCACGGGCAGAAGCTGCACTGGGTCACCGTCGAGGACGTGAACGCGAAGGCCATCGCGCGCGTGTGGGAGGTGGGCGACCAGCTGCGCCGCGTGGCCGTGCTGCCGGTGGCCCTGTCGTCGCCGAAGTGGTGAGCGGGCCGCGGGCGAATCGAGGTGGTGTTAGGGACATGCTCTTTGGAGCATGTTTGTAGAGACATGTGCGTTCTGACAGTGACCCGGCCGTCGCCGGAGCGGTGAGCATTTTAAAGAGACGTGACGATCAGGACATGTCTCTTCAAGCATGCGATCGTCGTCGCGGAACTTGGTTGCGTGAAACGCGCTGAAGTCTCATAGAATGGCGCTGCGGGCCGAAATTACTTTGACAAATTTTTTGTTCAAGCTACGGTACGGGCGTGCTCGACGTCGCCGTCATCGACGATCCGGCGGCCGCGACGGTGGCCCTCGACCCCGTCCGCGGCCGACTGCTGGCCGAGCTCGCCGAGCCCGCTTCGGCGGCCAACCTGGCCGCGCGGCTGGGGATCCCCCGGCAGAAGGTCAACTACCACCTGCGCGCCCTCGAGGCCCACGCGCTGGTGCGAGAGGCGGAGCAGCGGCGCTGGGGCGGGCTCACCGAGCGGCTGTTCGTGGCGACTGCGAGCTCGTACGTCGTCTCACCGGGGGCGCTGGGGCCTCTCGCGGCCGATCCGGCGCGCGCGACGGATCGGCTCTCGGCCGGCTATCTCGTCGCCCTCGCGGCTCGGGTCGTGCGCGAGGTGGGAGCCTTGTGGCGACAGGCGGTCCGCGCCGACAAGCGGCTGGCGACGCTCTCCATGGACGCCGAGATCCGCTTCGCCTCGCCGCGCGAGCGCGCGGCCTTCACCGAGGAGCTCACGCGGGCGATCACGACGCTGGCCGCCCGCTATCACGATACTTCGGCGCCGGGCGGGCGTGACTATCGATTGATCGTCATGGCTCACCCCCGGCCCGCGGAAGATGCACGAAAGGATCGACATGCCAGTCAAGAATGACGCCGAGAAGAGATGGGTCGAGCTCGAATTCGTGGTGCCGGGGACGCCGGAGCAGCTCTGGCGCGCGATGGCCACGGGGCCGGGGATCGGCGCGTGGTTCACGACGACGACGGTCGACGAGCGGGTCGGCGGAGCGATCGAATTCGACTTCGGCGGCGGCGCGGTGTCGAAGGGGGTGGTGACGCGCTGGGAGCCGCCGTTCCGCTTCTGCTACGAGGAGCGCGGCTGGAACGGCGAGGCGCCGCCGGTGGCCACGGAGATCACGATCCGCACCCGCGCGGGCGAGCAGTGCGTGGTCCGAATGGTCCACAGCCTGTTCACCAGCGAGGACTCGTGGGACGACGAGCTCGAGGGCTTCGAGTCCGGCTGGCCCGGCTTCTTCGAGGTGCTGCGCGTGTACATGCGCCAATTCGCCGGTCAGAAGGCGAGCTCGCTCCGCGTGACGAGCTCGCACGCGGGGACGCCGGCCGAGGCGTGGAAGAGCCTGAGCGCGGGGCTCGGTCTGGCAGGGGCCGACGTCGGTGAGCAGCGCGAGGCCCCGAGCGAGGCGCCGAGCCTCGCCGGCACGGTCGAGCGCGTGCAGCAAGGCGGCGAGGTCTTCGAGCAGATGCTGCGCCTCGAGCGGCCCGGGCCGGGGGTGGCGGCGATCGGGACGTATCGCCACGCGGGCAGCGCTCGCGTCGGGGTGAGCATTTATTTGTACGGGGAGCAGGCGGAGGCGACGGCGGCCGAGGCCCAGCGGCGCTGGTCGGCGTGGATGGCCGAGCGGTTCCCCGCGCGCGAGGCCGAGGCGAAGGCGTAGCGACGCCTCGTCGCGCACACCGTCTATTCGCCCCACTCGGTCGCGCAGGCCGCGGATGCACAGTCGCACAGCGGCGGCGCCGGCGGCTTCACGCCGTCGATGCACACAGTGCCGAATTCCTGCGGCTCGGCGCCGACTGCCGATCGTGCGCCGAGGGGGCCGTCGAGGTAATTGCCGTTGCTCGCACAGCCCATCTCGAGAAGCTCTGCGGCGTCCACGTCCGCACGCAGGCTGAACTGCAACGAATTTTCGTCGTTGCAGTGATTGCCGCAACCCAGCAGGGTGTCCTCGAGGCCTGCCTCGCAACGACCGACCACCGACTCGACGGCGCAGGTGGCCGGGTCGGCGAAGGTGACGACCTTGGCCCAGCCGCAGCGGATGATGTATCCGCCGTCCCCGAACAGCAACGGTTCACGCGCAGTGCACGTCGCCTCGTCCGTGGCCGCCAGGCAGCGGTTCCTCAGCGCCACCAGGCAGTCCGCCGCGAGGAAGGGTGAGCTGAGGTCCATGCATTCCACGGGCGTCTCCGTCGTCGGCGTCCCGTCGGTGGTCGTCGGTGCGCCGGTGTCGAGGCTCGTGGTCGTGGGCGCGCCGGTGCTGGTGCCGGTGGTCGCGTCGGTGCTCGCCGGGCCCGTGGGCTGGCACGCGGCGACGAATGCGAGCACCCGGAGCGAACGACCGTGGAGGGTGAAGCGACCGGCTTGGTCGCGGTTCGGAGGGAGTTTCGAGATCTCTTCGGTCATTGCGGTTGCGTGCGAGGCGACAGCTGGCGGGAGCGGCGGCGGGGAAGGGCTGCGAGCATCAGCAGCAGCCACGCGGATCGGCCGTCGCCGTCGGTCGCGCAGCCGCAGCCGTCGTCACCGGTCGCGGGGGCGCCGCTGTCGGTCGCGCCGTCGCTCGTGCTCGGGGCGGAGGTGGAGGTGGAGGTGACGCCGTCGCTCGTGCTCGAGCCGGTCGTCGGTGACGCGCCGGTGTCACCGGTGCCGCTGTCCTCGCCGGTGGTCGGGGCGCACGCGGGGTCGCCGTCGCCGTCGCAGTCGTTGTCGATGCAATCGTCGGGATCTTCGTCCGCGCCGGGCCAGCGGGCGGGGTCGGCGTCGTCGCAATCGCCGGCGCACAGGAGGACGCCGTCGGCGTCGGCGTCGACCTCGTCGGCGGGGATGGTCTCGTCGCAGTCGTTGTCGCGGCCGTCGCAGATCTCGGTCGCGCCGGGGTGGCTGGCAGGGTCGTCGTCGTCGCAATCGTCGCCGCCGCAGGCGACCGCGTAGTGCCCGTCGGCGTCGGCGTCGACGCAGGTGCAGTGGAGCCCCGCGGCGGCGAGGCCATCGATGAGGCCCCACCCAGCGTCGTTGTCGGGGGCGTCGGGTTGCGTCGCGGTGGCGCGCAGCAGCGCACGCATGCCGGCCGGATCGAGGTCGGGGTAGGCCTCGAGCAGCAGGGCGGCGATGCCGGCGGCGAGCGGGGTCGAGAGGCTGGTGCCCTGCGACATCTCGTAGGCGACGAGGCTGTCGGAGCGGGCCATCCACACGTCCTGGCCCGGCGCCACCAGGTCGGGCTTGATCCGGTCGTCGGCGGTCGGGCCGCGCGAGGAGAAGGGAGTGACGACGCCGTCGAAGTCGGTGGCGCCGATGGCGATGACGCCGTCGACGTCCGCCGGCGCGTCCAGGGTCTTCGGCTGCGGCCCCTGGTTGCCCATGGCGGCGAACATGATGAGGCCGTTGGCGACCGCCACGTTTGCGGCCTGCGAGGCGACGGCGGTCTTGCCGTCGAGCTGCTGGGGCTCGTACCAGTCGGAGTAACCGAGCGAGGCGGTGAAGATGTCGGCGCCCATGCCCTCGATCCACTCGAGGCCGGCGACGTAGTAGTCCTCCTCGAAGGGCTCCTCGACGTCGATGCGCTCGGTCTTGGCCAGAATCACCGCGACGCCGGGGGCGACGCCGGAGAAGACATCGCCGTCGTCGGCGACGATCAGCGAGAGGACGCCGGTGCCGTGGTGGTGCTGCCCGGGGGTGTCGCCCTCCTGGTCGGCGACGACGTCGTCGCCCTGCACGAAGTCGCGGGCCGCGAGCACCTGCACCTTGGAGAAGGCCTGGTGTTCGAGCAAGAAGCCGGTGTCCTGCACGCCGACGACCACGCCGGCGCCGGTCAGGCCGCATTCGTGCAGCTCCGGGACGTGCAGCGCCGAGAGATGCGGCCAGGACAGGCCCTTGGCCTGCGAGGTCGGCGATTCGTCGGTGACGGGCAAGGGGTGCTCATGGCGCCGCGTCCGCGCCACCGGCCGCGTGCGAGTGACGAAGGGGAGGCGAGCGATCGCGGCCCGCTGGGCGGCGTCGGCGTCGACGCTCACTGCATTGAGCCAGCGCGAGGTGGCACGAATCCGGGCGCCGGTGGCCGCGACCGATTGTACATAGGCGGACGCGGGCGGGAGGTCGCGGACATCGACGCCCCGATCGCCGCGGACCCGTGCGCGCCGGCGCAGGGCTCGCGGCGCGAGCTCCTGCTCCTGCCGCACGAGGGCCGCCTCGAGGTCGGCCGCCGCGACCTGCTTGTCTTCAAAAAAGATCCACGTCGGCGGCTCCACCAGGTTGGTGACGATGGCTAGCGCGGCGATCTGCAGCATCTCGACGTCCTCTTCCTCGCGCGGTCATTGTCGCTGGAGCGGGTCGCAAGCGCGGCCCGTCGCCTGCTCGCGCGGGTGAGGCAGGTCTCGGGGCTCGACGCGACGGAATTCGATGGGGGCGGCCGCGCGGCATGACGGGCGAGCCCCGGCGCTGCTCAGGCGGACTCGGACGCGCGGGCTGGGGCCGGAGCGAGCGTCGGCGCGGACGCGAGTGGCCATGCTGGTAGGCGCTTTTGGACATGTACGAAAGTTCATGTCGGTGATGGCCCGCGGGGGCGCTGTCGGAGCGGACAGCAGCAGGAATCACTGCCGCCGCGGGCAGGCCGATGCAAAGGTGGCGGGCGTGATTCGCTCAGCGTGTGGGGACGGAGGCGGGGATGAGCTCGTCGACGACTTTGTGAACGACGTCGAGGACAGCGCCGACGCGCTCGGGATCGCGGGCCTGCCAGGCGGCGAGGACGGCGACGATCGGGGCGGGGTCGTCGAGCGCCGGGGGAGGGGCGAGCGGTGCAGGCTCGGACGCGGGGTCGGCGAGCACGGCGGGGTCGGCGAGCGCGGCGTGATAGGCGAGCAGGGCGGGGTCGTCGAACTCGGGAGGAGCGGTGAGCAGGGCCTCGCGCAGCGCGGCGGTGGGGGTGCCTGTGCCGCGCCAGGACGACCGCGGGAGTTCGTTTCTGCTGTAGCCGATCTCGGCCGAGACGGAGTCGAGGGGCAGGTGCAGCTCGCGGGCCAGCTCGCGGTCGTCGCCGCCGGCGAAGCCCGCGAGCAGCCGGACCTCGAACCGCGGGAGACCGGCTGTCTTTTCGGGCAGGCGACGGACGTGCACGACGGAGCGTCGGAGCGGCGACGGCGGGTCGCGCGGGCGCGCGGTCCAGCCGGTGGTGTCGTGGAGGCTCAGCTCGATCTGGCCGCGGGCGGCCAGGCCGGCGAGCGTGGCGGCGACGACCACGCGCGGCTCGCCGGTGCTCCATGCGGCTGTTTTTGAGGACATGTCGGAACAGTCATGTGATGTGATGACGGTGCGGATGGTGCGGGTGACGCCGCCGTGGACGGGCGCCCGGCGGCGGACCCATACCTCGCCGAGGACGGTGTCGCCGGGGACGGGGTCGAGGTCGACCAGCAGCCAGGCGCGGCCCCTGTAGCGCTCGGGGAGCATGATCAAGAGGCCGAGGCCGACCATCGCCGTCGGCCCGGTGACGAGGAGCATGCCGAGGACGCCGAAGTACTCGGCGAGGGTCCGCGGCGGCCAGTCGGAGAAGATCGACCAGAGCAGCGGGCCCACGCCGATGAGCGCGACGGCGGCGGCGAGCATGAAGAGCGCGGCGCCGAGGAATTCGCCGAGGCCGTCCCACCACGGGCGCGGCTGCCACGTGAAGCGCGGGTCGCGGGCGTGACCGCAGCGCGGCGTCGGGCCCGGCGACCAGGCGCCGCAGACGGGGCACAGCGGGAGCTCGCGGCGGGCCATGGGCGAGGATGGTAACGCGACCGCCCGGGACGAGCACGCCGAGGTTCGCCGGGTCCGCAGCGCTGTCACGATCACCGATGCGAGCGTGTGATCGCTCTGCGGTGCAATGCCTCGTCCGTGGTCCTTGCGACTCGGCGCTCCTCGGCGAGCTCTCGTGCCGCGCGAACAGGGCGACAGACCTGCCGGCTTCGCGATCGCCTTGCCTTCGCGTGATCGTCGTCGTCTCGGCGGCCGAGGAGGTGATCGGACGCGGCGCGGACCTCTTTGGCTGGCGACGGGGGGAGTACGCGTGGCTCGGTGATGGTCTACACGAGGCCCGCGCGGCCGCAGTGGCCGGTGAAGGGCGAAGACGAGGTGTGGCGGAAACGAGGGCGAAAATGTGTGCCCTGACCTGTCGGCGCAGGAGCGCCCGCGTGAGGGGCGCGCTATGCTGCGACCATCATGGCCAGTTTTTATATAAGACTTACGACCCTGTTGGCTGGCAGCTTGTTCGTGCTCGGCGACTTCGACGCGCACGCGTGCTCGATGATCGACAACTTTCCATATGACATCGATCCCGCCGAGGCAGCGGTCGACGACACGCCGCCGGGGATGATCGCGGCAGTCAAGGTCGGCGAGGTGGGGGAGGGCGGCGGCGCCGGCTGTTCGGACTGCGGCGGCGACAGCATGCACGTGTCGCTCTCCGTCACCCCGGGGGCCGACGATAGCACTCCCTCGGGCGATATCGGCTACGAGCTCGAGGTCGTCGACGGCGAGTTCCCGTTCTCCATGCCCGAGGGGCCGATCGAGGGGACGTTCATCCTCCTGTTCTCGGAGCATGATTACAGGGTGTTCACGGCGACGCTCGAGGTCCGCCCGGTCGACCGCGCCGGCAACGTCGGGCCGGGGACGCGCGTGGAGATCCGCAACGCCGTCGCCAACTGCAACATGACTCTCGGGTCAGGTGGCGGGTCCGTGTGGCTGGCGATCCTCGCGCTGCAGTGGTTCGCGCGGCGGCGGCGACGCGGCGGCGGCCTGACCCGCGGCATCCAGCGGCAGGAGCGGGCATGACGAAGATTCAGGCGCCGACGTAAGCCGCGAGGTGCTTGCCGGTGAGGGTGGAGCGGGCGGTGACGAGGTCGGCGGGCGTGCCCTCGAAGACGACCCGGCCGCCCTCGTGGCCGGCGCCGGGGCCGAGGTCGATGATCCAGTCGGCGTGGGCCATGACTGCCTGGTGGTGCTCGATGACGATGACCGACTTGCCGGAGTCGACGAGCCGGTCGAGCAGGCCGAGCAGCTGCTCGACGTCGGCGAGGTGGAGGCCGGTGGTCGGCTCGTCGAGGACGTAGACGCCGCCCTCCTCGGCCATGTGGGTGGCCAGCTTGAGTCGCTGCCGCTCGCCGCCGGACAGCGTCGTGAGCGGCTGGCCGAGGCTGAGGTAGCCGAGGCCGACGTCGGCGAGCCGCTCGAGGATGGCGTGGGCGGCCGGCGTGCGCGCCTTGCCGGCGCCGAAGAACGCCTTGGCCTCGTTCACCGACATCGCCAGCACCTGGCTGATGTCGCGGTCGCCGAGGCGGTACTCCAGCACCGAGGCCTGGAACCGCTTGCCCTCGCACTCCTCGCAGGTGGTGGCGACGCCGGCCATCATCGCCAGGTCGGTGTAGATGACGCCGGCGCCGTTGCAGGTGGGGCAAGCGCCCTCGGAGTTGGCGCTGAACAGGGCAGGCTTGACGCCGTTGGCCTTGGCGAAGGCCTTGCGGATCGGCTCGAGCAGGTCGGTGTACGTGGCCGGGTTGCTGCGCCGCGAGCCGCGGATCGCGCCCTGATCGACGGCGACCACGCCCGCGCCGGCGGGGATCGATCCGTGCACGAGCGAGCTCTTGCCGGAGCCGGCGACGCCGGTGACGACGACGAGGACGCCGAGCGGGATGTCGACGTCGACGTCGCGCAGGTTGTGGGCCTTGGCGCCGCGGATCTTCAGCTTGCCGGTCGGCTTCCGCACCTTCTTCTTGAGGGCGGCCCGGTCGTCGAGGTGGCGGCCGGTGAGGCTGCCGCTCTTCCGCAGGCCGTCGAGGGTGCCCTCGAAGCAGACGGTGCCGCCCGCAGAGCCGGCGCCGGGGCCGAGGTCGACGATGTGGTCGGCGATCGCGATCGCCTCCGGCTTGTGCTCCACGACGAGCACGGTGTTGCCCTTGTCGCGCAGCTGCAGCAGCAGGTTGTTCATCCGCTGGATGTCGTGCGGGTGCAGGCCGATCGTCGGCTCGTCGAAGACGTAGGTGACGTCGGTGAGGGACGAGCCGAGGTGGCGGATCATCTTGGTGCGCTGCGCCTCGCCGCCCGACAGGGTGCCCGCCGGGCGATCGAGGCTGAGGTAACCGAGGCCGATCTCCACGAACGAGTCGAGGCTGTGCTGCAGCTTCCCGAGCAGCGGCGCGACCGACGGCTCGTCCAGGCGGCGCACCCACTTGGCGAGGTCGCTGATCTGCATCGCGCAGGCGTCGGCGATGTTGATGCCCTTGATCTTCGACGACCGCGCCCCCTCGTTGAGCCGGGTGCCCTTGCAATCGGGGCAGACGCTGAAGGTGACCACCCGCTCGACGAAGGCGCGGATGTGCGGCTGCATCGCGTCGACGTCCTTGGCCAGGAACGACTTCTGGATCGTCGGGATCAGGCCGGCGTACGTCAGGTTGATGCCGTCGACCTTGATCTTGGTCGGCTCCTTGTGGAGCAGGTCGTGGAGCTCCTTCTTGTTGAACTTGCGGATCGGCTTGTCCGGGTCGAAGAAGCCGCAGCCGCGGAAGATCCGGCCGTACCAGCCCTCCATGCTGTAGCCGGGGATCGTGAGCGCGCCCTCGTTGAGCGACTTGCTGTCGTCGTACAGCGCGGACAGGTCGAAGTCGGTGACGTTGCCGCGGCCCTCGCAGCGCGGGCACATGCCGCCGGTGATGCTGAAGCTGCGCTTCTCCTTCGTGGAGGTCCCGCCGCGCTCGACGGTGACCGCCCCCGCGCCCGAGATGGAGGCGACGTTGAACGAGAACGCCTGCGCCGAGCCGATGTGCGGCTTGCCTAGCCGGCTGAAGAGGATCCGCAGCATCGCGTTGGCGTCGGTGGCGGTGCCGACGGTGGACCGGGGGTCGGAGCCCATCCGCTCCTGGTCGACGATGATCGCGGTGGTGAGGCCGTCGAGCACGTCGACCTCGGGCCGCGCCATCGTCGGCATGAAGCCCTGCACGAAGGCGCTGTAGGTCTCGTTGATCATCCGCTGCGACTCTGCGGCGATCGTGCCGAACACCAGCGAGCTCTTGCCCGAGCCGGAGACGCCGGTGAACACGGTCAGCCGGCGCTTCGGGAGCTCGACGCTGATGTCCTTGAGGTTGTTGACGCGGGCGCCCTGTACGCGGATCCGATCGTGCCTGTCGGCGACGTGCTGCGCGGGCGACTGGGTGTCCGTCCTGGTGGCCTTGCTCATGGTGTCTCCAATCTCTCGGGCGTCGGCGACCCCCGGCCCGGGCTGACTCGCCAGGGCCGTGCGTAGGATTGTCGTTCGTCAGCGCGGCCGCGGCAGCGACCCGTTGTCTATTGAATTGGTGAAGCGGCGCAGGTCAGGCCTGCGATCGCCGGGCGGCGGGGCGCTGCTCCTGGATGCGGATCATGTTGCCCGCAGGGTCGCGGACGGCGCAGTCGCGGACGCCGTAGGGCTGGTCGGTGGGCTCCTGGACGACCTCGGCGTCGCTGGCCTGCAGCCGCGTGAAGACGCCGTCGAGGTCTGGGGTGGCCAGCAGGAGGCTGGCGTAGGTGCCCTTGGCCATCATCTCGCCGATGGTGCGGCGCTCGTCGTCGGTGATGCCGGGATCGGTGCCCGGCGGGTAGAGGACGATCGAGGTGGCGGGTTGACCGACAGGGCCGACGGTGATCCAGCGCATCCCGTTGTAGCCGACGTCTTTGCGGACCTCGAAGCCGAGGAGGTCGCGGTAGAAGGCCAGGGAGGCGGCCGGGTCGTTGTGCGGGAGGAAGCTCGCGTGAATGCTGATGTCCATGGCCGTGATGCTAGGGGAGGCCGTCGGCCGGCGCTTCTCGATTCCTGACCGGTCGCGTCACTTGCTTGGCGAGGCAGGACGGTATCCCCTCCGTCGCCTGGGCGGCCTGCCGCCGGTAGACGCTGGGCGGCATACCGACGAGCTCGGTGAAGCGCGTGCTGAAGGTGCCGAGAGAGGAGCAGCCGACCTCGAAGCAGACTTCGGTGACGCTGAGGTCGCCGCGACGCAAGAGGGCCATCGCGCGCTCGATGCGCCGCGTCATCAGATAGGAGTACGGCGACTCGCCGTAGGCGAGCCGGAACTGGCGGCTGAGGTGCCCGGCAGACATGTTCACGCCGCGGGCCAGCGCCTCGACGTCCAGCGGCTTCTGGTACTCCCGGTCCATCCGGTCGCGGACGCGGCGCAGCTTCACCAGCTCCTGCAGATTCGGCGCTGCGGCGGGTCTGCTGGGCACGTGCGCGATCTTGCCACGTCGCACCGGAGTTGTCTAGCGCCGGCGGCGCGGCGACGAGGACGCGAATCATCGGTCCTCTTCGCCATGGCGTCGTCGACGATCGCGTAGATGTCGACGATGGGTCGTCGGGGGGCGTCGTTGAAGGGGAGCTTCAGGGTCTCGGGCTCGAACGGGTAGAGGGCCTCCTACACCGGTGCCGATGCAAGTATTTGCGGTAATTGGCTTCGTGCACACAAGCCGCCCAAAATCGCGCACGTTTAGCAACGGTCTGCGTGGTGGAGTGCGCCGGCTTTTCGGCGGCTTGCTAGGATTGCTCGACTGGGGGCATCTTTTTGATCGTACGGATATCGAGCATGAAAGCCTTGCCTTTCTCAGTAAGAAACCAAAATAGAGCAAGTGCGCCTGTGGTCGTTGGGCGCGATTCCACAGAGATCAGCTTTTGTGCCAACATCTGCACCTTGAATGTCTGGAACGTTTGATCCTCAACCCGCGGAAATCTTCCTTTCTTCTCGAGCGCTCGAGCTACTGCCTCCTCCCAGATGTGTCGGACGTCATCATCAGCTTTGCGCTGTAGTAGATGTGGTGCGAGTAGACCGAATGCCTCTCTCCAAGAAATCGTGCCCTCCCAATGCCACTTATCGCTACTATTGAAATGCGTCGTGTTGCCACGGACAGTAAAGTGCTCGTCAAGCCCCGCCAAGTCGTCAACTGCGGGGCGATGTTCCTCCTGCAGCTTGTGAAGCTGGGCTTCTAAGCCAGCGATCTTCTTGCGGAGAAGGTTGTTGTCCGTAAGAAGGTCGACGTTTGCAACGGTATTCGCCCTCACCCAGCCGATCGCTGGGTATGTCTTAATCGTCTTGGACAGACTTAGAGCTACCAGACCGGGAAGTTCAGTGGTATCCTGCCAGAACCTAACCAGCCGTCCCGTCTTCACTTTGGCGCGGAAGGCCGCAAGTTTCTCAGCTTGAGCGGGGACAGTTTCTGATTTGGACAGTGGAAGAGAATCGGGATCTCCATGGATCAGAGCGATGACCTTCAAGCCTTTGTCAACGGCATAATCATATTCTTTCTCCGTATAGCTTATCCCTTCGGGAGTCGTGGAGCCGTAACGCCCCCCAATGATCAGAAGGTAATAGTCGCAGTCATCAATGACTTTTTTAATAAATTGCCATTGCTCTTCGTCTGCAGCCGGAAAAAGTTCCATGCCTGCCGGAATACAATCCATCTCCATCAGAGTCTGAATGACTTTGGCCCGTTCGTCCTTTAGGTCCGTGTAAGTGGAACTCACGAAGATCTGGTAGCGCTTATCCATGTCTTGCCTTGTTGAGGCTGCTAACTCATGGATTCTCGCGCAACAACTTCCTCATATGAGGAAGCCTGGGCTGCCCTGTGATAGCGGGGGGACGCGTGGAGCGGTCCGACGTAGAACTCGCCATCGAACCCGTCGGTGAGCTGCTCGAACAGCTCGATCGAGCGAGAGCCCCGACGCTCGGCGCGGGCCGACGCATCGCCCGACGACGCCAGGAAGCGATCGATCCGCGCCTGCTCGCTGGTTGGGATCTCGAGTGCAGGCACCAGCGCCCGCCAGCGTGGCCTTGGCGTTGAGCACGGCTACCAGGCCGGCGGTGACTTCGATCTCGATCTCGATCTCCTCCGCGGTCTTGCTCAGAACTCGGCCTACGAGCATAACTTACCGGATTTCCTGCGTTCCCACGATACCCTTCCTTCCTCCGCGCGGTGACTCGCGAGGGGAGGCAATGTATCACGGCACGATGCGCGGAGGGACGCGCGGTCCATGGTGTACCGCGTTAGATCTTCGGGGCGCCGTGCAGGTTGCCGCGGACCATTGCCCCGGGGGGCGAGTGACAGCCACCGCCGCAGGCTCGACCTCGAGCTCATCTTGATCGAAGCGATGGGCGGCGGCAGTCGTCAAGAGGCGGCCGCAGAATTCACAGGCAATCCGTCAGCCGGCGATGAGGCACTTGCCGGTGCTGGTGCCGGTATTGTTGTCGACGCGGCACTCCTGCCATTCGGGGTGCGGGACCATGGTGTCGTCGACGATCGCGTAGACATTGACGATGCCGTTCTTGACGTCGTCGGGGGCGTCGTTGAAGGGGAGCTCGAGGGCCTCGGACTCGAGCGGGTAGAGGGCCTTGGTGGTGGTGAGCTCGCCGACCTTGGTGCCGGTGTTCGGCTCGCCGGTGTAGAAGCCGACGACGACGCCGGCGGGCAGGGCGGCCTCGCCGACGTTGCGGACGGTGGCGACCAGGGAGTAGCCGCTGTCCTCGCACAGCGGGGCGATGGCGACGATCGCGTCCGGGGCGCCGCGCTCGCTGTCGGGCTGCTTGTTCTGGCGGAAGTTGTTGAGGCCCGCGGCGGTCCAGTTGGGCTCCTCGCCGAGGGGGAGCGAGCCGTCCTCGTTGATGTTGGTGATATGATAGGTGTGCTGGTTCCAGACGCGGCGGGTGCGGACCCACTTGCCGCCGGCGGTGCCGAACACGCGCACGCCGGACTGGCCGTTCACGCCGTCCTCGACGCAAGTGATATTTGGATCCGCCTTGCCGTAGGCGTTGGAGACGACGACGATGTCGGCCTGGCCGTCGTTGTCGATGTCGGCGATCACCGGGTACTCGATGAGGGTCGCGGTGGTGTTGCAGCGCTCGAGCAGGACGTCGCCGGTCGGGCCCTCGTAGATGCGCAGGCGGTTCTGGTCGGAGTAGACGACCTCGGCCTTGCCGTCGCCGTCGAAGTCGAACACCGAGCTGCCGGTCGAGGCCGACGAGCAGTCGACGGTCTTCTTGATCCACAAGAACGTGTCGGGGCCGGCCACGCCGGGGTCGACGAGGGCGGCGCCGCTGAAGACGGCGTAGCCGATGCCGCCGGCGGTGCCGACGTCGGGGACGCCGTCGCCGTCGAAGTCGGCGACCGTCGGGGGGCCGCCGCCGTGGGTGCTGCCCCACGAGCCCGGAGCGCACGAGGCGGGGTCGAGGCTGCCGTTGATGTCGACCGGGCCGCGGACGACGACGAAGCCGTTGGGGGCGTTCGGGTCGTGGCGCCAGATCGACAGGGCGTGGTTGATGTTGTCGATGACGACGACCTCGGGGATGCCGTCGAGGTCGAAGTCGGCGACGGCCGGCCACGGGCTCTTCCAGTCCTGGGTGGCGTAGAACTGGCTGGTCGCGGCCAGCCCGGTGTCGACGAACACGCTGCCGCCGTGGTAGCCGCGGCTCGAGGTGATGATGTCGAGGACGCCGTCGTCGTCGAGGTCGCTGACGACGAACGAGGTGTTGAGGGTCGGGCTGAAAGTGGCCTTGACCGCCCCGGTGGCGCCGTCGAGGATCGCGCCCTCGACGATGACCTCGGCGTTGCCGTCGCCCTCGAGGTCGGCGATCGCCGGCATGAAGCAGGTCTGATTGGCGGTCCACAGCACCGAGCCGTCCTCGCCCTTGAGCGCGAACACCTGGCCGTTCACGCCGCAGGCGACGACCTCGTTGCCGGGCTGACCGTCGAAGTCGCCGCCGGCGAGCTGCTTGGTCGGGTTGACCTGACCGGCGAGGACGTTCCACTTGTCGACGACCGCGCCGTCCTCGATCGAGATCGCGTGCAGGGAGCCGTTGGTCCCGTACTGCCCGTTGGTGAAGGTGGAGAACACGATCTCGGGGATGTCGCGCTCGGTGATCTTGCCGTCGCAGTCGTCGTCGTCGAGCTGGACGACGATCGGGGTCATCATGATGTCGCTGCTGAACGGCGAATTGACCATGCCGCCCCACGAGAACTTGACCGTCGGGTTGAACTCGCCGCCGGTGGCGTACTCGCAGCTCTGCAGGCACTCGGGGTCGTTGGGGTCCTGCGGCGGGTCGTTGGGGCCGCACAGCGGCGGCTTGGTCAGACACTTGCCGGTCGGCTCGGCGACGCCGCCCATGCACATCGGGTCGGGCGGCTTCACGTCAGGCTCGCCCAGCGAGTAATCACAATACTCGTCGGCGCCGCAGTCGGCCTTCTCCTTGCAATCGGCGCCGGGCAGCTCACACTTCGTGAAGTTGCAGACCTCGCCGACGCTGCAGCACACCTCGCCGCAGAAGAGCTCGCCCATCTCGCAGCACTCGGCTCCGTGACAGCTCGGGCCGGTGGTCTCGGTGGTGGTCTCGGTCGCGCTGACCGGCCCGCTGGTGTCGGTGGCAGTCTCGGTCGCGGTGGTGGTCGTGGCGGTGGTGCTGGTGGGCCCCTCGGTCGGGCTCACTGTCTCGCTCATCGAGCCCGAGCCCTCGGTCGCGGTCGAACTCGTGCCGGTGGGCACGTCCGGCGTGGTGGTGGCGGTGCCGTCGGTGGCGGTGCTGGTGTTGCTCGAGTTCGCTGCGGAGTCGGTGCCGGTGCCGTCGTCGCCGCAGGCGGCCAGGCCGAACGACGCGAGCGCGACGACGAGGCGCGCGTCGCCGAATACGTGTAAGGAGCGGTGCATCGCCCGAGGGTATCGGATCGCAGGGCCGCGGGATCGATCGGCGAGCGCGAGGGATACGGCGAGCTTGCCGCAGCGATCGAGTTCGCTCGCGCGGACGCGAGGCCGGCAGCGTCGCTCGCGTGACATCGCGGGCACGAGGCGTCTGCGTCGATGCATCCTCGAGCGACGACGCACGGAGCGTCACGGGCGCGAACCCTTCGGCGTGGTAGCTTGTGGGCAAACACGCGCCATGAGCCTGCTCGACTCCATCCACGGCGTCATCGCCCGCCGCGTCTTGCTCAACTATCGCCTCGACCCGGCGGCGCTGCGCCAGATCTTGCCGGCTCCGTTCCGGCCGAAGCTCTACCGCGGCGCGGGCATCGGCGGGGTCTGCATGATCCGCTTTCGCCAGCTGCGACCGCGAATGACCCCGGCCTGGCTCGGCCTCAGCTCCGAGAACGCGGCGCACCGGATCGCCGTCGAGTGGGAGCAGGACGGCGCGCTGCGCGAGGGGGTCTACATCCCGCAGCGGAACACGAATTCGTGGTTCAATGCGTCGTTCGGCGGACGTGTCTTTCCGGGCATCTTCACTCGCAGCCGCTTCGAGACCCACGAGGACGCCGAGTCGGTGCGCGTGCGGATCGTCGAGGCGGACGGGCGCGAGCAGCTGGCCTTCGCCGGTCGGCCGGCGAGCGGCTTGCCGGCGTCGAGCGTGTTCCCGACGCTGACCGCGGCCGCGGAGTTCTTCTCGCTCGGGGCGACCGGTTACTCGGCGACGCGCGCGCCCGGGCGCTATGACGGGATGGAGCTGAGGTGCCTGCGCTGGACGATCGAGCCGCTGCAGGTCGAGGAGGTGCGGTCGCGGTTTTATGAGGACGCCGGGCAGTTCCTGCGCGGGGCGGCCGAGGTCGACTGCGCGCTGCTGATGCGAGACATCGACCACGAGTGGCACAGCCGGCCGGACCTGTTCGCGTCGGCCGACGGGGCGAGGTTGTCGTCGCGGCGGTGAGCTCGTGCGCGTCGCGTCGGCGAAGGCTGTCCTCGCGCCGCGTGTTCGTCACGTAAAGGGTGCGGCGCTGACCTCGATGCAGCCGGCCGCGTCGTTTTTGAACACGCTCACCGGGTTCGACCAGCTCTGGGCGCTCCACAGCTCGGTGCCCTCGGCGTCGAGGCCGACGAGGTCGGTCGGCAAGGTCATGCGCACCGAGGGCAGCTGGCCCTCGCATTCGGCGACGGCGTCGACGGGGCCGGGGCCCCACAGCAGGCGACGGCCGTCGATCTGCGCGGGGTCGCCGATCTGGTAGGTCACGGCCAGCTCGAACTTCGAGGCGCCCTCGTCGAGGGTCTGCGCCAGGCTCTCCACCTCGCACGGCACGAGGGCGTCGGGCAATTCGTCGCACAGGCGAGCGCGCCAATCGTCGACGATCGCCGCGCCCTCGGGCGCGTCGAATGCGTGCTCGGGGTGACGCTTGGTGTAGTAATCGATCAGGCACTGATCGTACTTGAGGGTGATGCGGATCTTCGCAGTGCCGGCGAATGGGTCGTCCTCGACGTTCTCGGCCTTCAGGATGTCCATGCACACGAAGCCGAACGGCTCGCCGGCGCTGTCCGTCGTGGTCGGCTCGCTCTCGCCGGCGGTGGTGGACGAGGTCGCGTCGGTGGTCGGGGTGTCGTCGGTGGTGGTGGGCTCCTCCTTGCCGGAGCCGCAGGCGGCCAGCAGCAGGGCGAGCGAGGCGTAAGCGAAGGGGCGCATCATTCTCGGCGAAGATGGGCGATCGCCGCGCCGGGTACAAGACAAAGCGGCCGCCCGCTCGCGGGGTTCGTCAAGCGCCTCCTGCGCAATAGCGCGCGCCCTGGCGCGTCGCCAGCGCGTGGTGTGGTGATTCGCCGGGCTGCACGGCCGCGGCCGCCCGTGTGCGCGAGGCAGCGCGTTCGCCGGGGCGCGTCGACCATGCTGTCGCGCGATTCCCCCACATGCCCGAGGAGAGCTCGATGCGTCGAATGTGCCTGACCGTGTGCGCCGCCCTGACCATGCCGCTGGCCGCGTGCCAGGGGGCAGACAGGGCCGACAACCCGAGCTCGCCGGCGCGGACGGTGACGCTGCAGGGCAATGCGTCCTATCTCGAGAAGGTCATGCCGACGCCGGGGTCGATGCTCCGCGTGCAGGTGGTCGACACGCGGCACCCCGACGCGGCGCTCGCGGTCCTCGCCGAGGACAGCTTCAACGCGTCGAGTGTGCCCATTCCGTTTCGGCTCGAGATCGAGGGCAAGAAGATCGAGCCGAACGTTCAATACGGGGTGCGCGCCAGCTTGCGCGACGTCGACGACAAGGTGCGGTTCAAGACCGACACCGCGGTGCCGGTCGACCTGAAGTCGCCGGCGCCGCTGGAGCTGCGGATGGTGCCGACGTCCGGCGAGAAGATCGAGTAACGGTCACGCCTTCCAGTGCGGCGGGATCGTGCGGTCGTGGTACGGCAGCGCGGCCAGGCGATCCTGCCAGGCGCGCAGGTTGGCCGGGAGGGCGTCGGCGAGGCCGAGGCCGGCGAGGCGCTGGTCGAACCGCTGCACCAGCCGGTAGTGCGGGTAGAAGGCGAAGTCGGCCAGGCCGAGGTCGCCGGCGAAGTACTCGCGGTCGCCGAGGTAGCCGGAGAAGCGCTCCAGCTCGGCGAGGATGCCCTCGCGCGCGGCCGCCAGCGACTCGGGGGTGGCCTGCTCGCGGCCGAAGAGCATCATGGCGGCGGGCCGGGTGGCGGTGGCGAAGTAGCCGTCGGCCTCGAGGGCGATCCGCCGGGCCAGGGCGCGGGCGGCCGCGTCCCTGGCGAGCAGCGGCCGCTCGGGGTACCTGTCCTCGAGGTACTCGACGATGGCCCCCGACTCCCACAGGGCGTTGCCGTCGTCGACCAGCACCGGCACCTTGCCGCGCGGGTTGAGGGCCAGGAACTCGGGGGAGCGCGTGTCGCCCTTGTCGAACGACAGCAGCTTGAACTCGTACGGCAGTTGTTTGAACTCGAGCGCGAGCCAGACCTTCCATGCGTAGGGCGAGCCGGACCCGTAGTAGAACGTGCGCGAGGTGTTCGACATGGCGGGAGACTTGCCGAGCTCGCCGGAGCCGTCAAGTGCGAGGAAGCGACATGCCCGACACGACGACCTGATGCGGCTGGTGCATCCTGCGCTCCTCCTCGATGCTGAGGATGGTCTTGCCGAACGGCGTCAACGCGAGCCCGGCGAGCTTCATGCATGCGATGCCGAACGGGATGCCGATGATCGTCAGGCAGAGGATGAGGCCGGCGAGGAGGTGACCGATGGCGAGCCAGATGCCGGCGAACACCAGCCACAGGACGTTGCCGATGGCCGACAGCGCGCCGCCGTCGCCGGGGACGGTGACGACGACCCGCCCGAAAGGCCAGGCGGCGAACAGCGCGAGCTTGAACGCCTGCACCCCGAACGGCAGGCCGACGATCGTCAGGCACAGGACCACGCCGGCCGCGAAGTAGCCGAGGAAGAGCGGCAGCCCGGCGACGAGAAACCACAGCACGTTGAGGATCAGGCGCACCCGGGCAGCCTAGCACGCGCGCCGAGATGCGCACGGCGCAGCGTCCGCGGCGAGCGCGGGAGCGACGAATGCAGCCGACGGCGCGGCGCCCGGCGAGGTCTCGCTGGACGCGTCGTCCCGGACCACGCTACCGTCGGCGCCCAGAGATGCGCTCGAGACTCGCCGTCGCCACGATCGTCACGTCGGCCTGCATCGCCTGCGGGCCGGGCAAGAACACGACCACCGAATCCGAGCCGACGACCACGCTCGAGCCGACGAGCACGTCGCCGACGGACGGAGTCACGACCACGTCGACGACGGCGCCGACCGGGACGAGCCCGACGGAGACGTCGACGGGCGAGCCGCAGGCCTGCGACGCGTTCTTGCCCGACGAGATCCTCGGCGACCAGACCACGATCACGATCACCAACGCCGGCGCCGTGCCGCTCTGGATCGAGGCCGCCAGCTGCATCGGCCTGCCGAAGCTGGTCATCACCGACGCGGAGGGAGACAACCACTTCTTCGCCGGTGGCCCCTGCTCCCCTCCGCCGTGTGAATCCCTGATGCAGGGAGAATGCCTCCTCGGCTGCGACGACTGCGGCGTCCCGCCCGGCCTGAAGCTCGAGCCCGGCGCGAGCTTCTCCGTGCTGTGGGCCGCGGCCGACGTCGAGTTCATGGAGATGACTGCCGAGTGCGCGCCGGAGGTCGGCTGCGCGGGCCCGTGTGCGGTCGCCCGCGAGCGGCCGGCCGGCACCTACGACGTCGCGGTGACCGCGTTTCAAACGTGCGTCGGCAGCTGCGACTGCGACCCGCCCAACCCCGGCGGGCACTGCACTCTGGAGGGAGGCATCGTGCTGTCGGAGCCGCTGACGGTCAGCCTGCCGCTGGCGTTCCCCGAGATGCCCGAGATCGAGGTGTCGATCGGGGCATTGTGACGACGCGCGGGAGACCGCGGAGCGTCGAGGGCATGCCGCGAGAGGCAGGACCTGGACGACCTCGATTGCGTGGATAGCGACGCGCTCCGGCTGGCCCGAATCGAACCGCGAACTCGGCGCCCACGCAGGTCGGGCGCCGCGAATCGTGGTTCGCGTGGGGACAGCCCTGGACGGGTATCCGGCCGCGCCGGGCGAGCAAACAGTTTCGCCTCGCCGTGTTGACAACTCTGTCACAGGGACAACACCGGCGTGCTGTCATGAGTACTCGTACAATATACACCTGTGAATGACATATGAATATTTCCGTGAACGTCCTCACTGCAATGGCGGAGCGGTGGCGCGGCTGGATCTTGCCTTCGCAAATTCGCCTTGCTATTGAGATCACGATGATTGATGTGAAACGGACCTGGTTCGGGCGCCATGAATTGTGGTTGGCACAATTGCCGTTGCTCCTCGCCTGTCAAATGGAGGGGGAGTTCGACGAGGAGGCTGAACAGCCGGTGACCGAGGAGGTCCGGACGGTCGAGGCGAGCCGTCCGGAGGCCCCGCCGGCGAGACCGCTGGAGAGCCGCTTCATCACCCCGGAGGAGCTGGCGGAGCGCGACGCCGCGCGCGCGGATCGCCTGCAGATCCGGCTGCCGGCCGAGCTGAAGGAGCCGGTGCGTCGATTGGCGAAGGGCATGCTGGAGCGCGCAGAGCGGGCCGGGGAGCTCTCCACGCCGTCCATCATGGAGACCCAGGTCATCGCTCACGGCGCGCTCGTCGGCCAGGCCGTCGCGCGGGTGCGGGCGGTGGCGTCCGAGAAGATCACGCTGCCCGGAGGGCGGCGCATGCCCGGAGTTCGGACGACGCTGCGCATCGTCGAACGGGTCGCCGGCGACCTGCCGGACGAGTTCCAGGTCGAGCACCGGGGCGGCGCCAACGAGCACCGGATCGTGAGCGACTGCGGCCAGCCGCAATTCACGGTCGGGGCCGAATACCTCGTCTTCCCGAGCCGGGCCGGCGAGGGGTGGTACATCGAAGGCCAGCGGGCGTGGCCGATCGCGGCCGACGACCGCCTCGGCGGCGCCTCCGGTGTCACCTATCAGGAGTTCGTGCGCGCGTACGCCGCGAGTCACAGCGATTGAAGCGAGGAGGACGTCATGCTGAAACATTCGACGCACAACAATCTCCGCAAGTACGCCGCATGCGCCGCCGGCCTGGCGCTGAGCCTCGCCCCCCTCGACAGGGTCGCGCACGCTTACTGCATCACCAACGGTTCGGCTTACCTGGAGCTGGTGTCGGGCGAGTTGGTCCCCGTCTACCTGGGCGGCAACCTGTGGACGACCGGCCTCTCCAGCGCCGAGCTGGAAAAGTGGATCAAGGTTGCCATCGACATCATCAATCGCGCCTCGCACGACGGGCCGAAGCTGTACTTCGCCGGCCCTGAGCCGGGAGGCGTGACTCAAAGCCCCGAGATCGACTGGGCCACCGTGGAGAACGGAATCACCATCGAGGGGTACGAGTCCTGCAGTACGCAGAACTTCGAAAGCATGCCGGGGGAGTTCGCCTCGACCAACACCGATCTCGGCCGCAACAAGGCCGTCAGTTTCTTCGCGCGCGGCGGGGTCTGGGCATGCAACGCCGCGAGCGACGATGAGCACCTGAAGAACAACAGGTGGTGGGTCGATCCCGACCACGACGACGGCAGCGTGTCCTTCAATCACGACCTCGTCGGCGTGATGGTGCACGAGCTCCTCCACTCCCTGCGGCTCAATCACACCGACGCGCCCAGCGCCAGCGCCTGTACCAACGGCGCCGTGTCGTGGACGTACGGGGCGATGTGGACGTCGCGGAAGGACTTCCGCCGCCAGCTGCGGCGCGACGACGTCGAGGGGCTTCGGGCCATCTACGGCGAGCCCGAACGCGCGATTCACGTCGCGTCCGGCGGTCCTACCTCGATCAGCTGGAACGCGCCTGCGGCGATCGATCCCGACCTGGTGACCAACACGGTCGTGTCCGCCAGCGACGCGGTGGGCCCGAACCTCGACCAGATCCTGGTCGGCTTCACCGACACCAACGACCTCGTCCGGGTGTTCTCCGGCACCACGATCGGCTGGGACACCAACGCCTTCAGCGGCGGCATCCTCATGGACAACGGCGCCGGGGCCTCCCTGAAGACCTTCGACCGCACCGAGGTCGCGCTGGGCTACAACGAGTCGGACAGCACCAAGCGCCAGTTCGTGTCGTGGTTCGGCAGCCCCTCCAGCAGCACCTCGGGCGAGAGCACGGGGAGCGTCGACACGCGCATCTGGTGGCGCACGTTCGCGGACGGGACGTGGAGGGCGCCGCAGAGCAGCCCGCTTACCCAGTACAAGTCGATGGGGGCGAGTTACGATCCGCACGAGGACGTGTTCGTCCTCGCCTACCTCGACGTGTGGCCCGACGACGGCGACGGCCAGACATACGACATCGTGGGCGATCAGCGCGTGTTCGTGCGCACGATCAACGCGGTCTCGGGCGGCGGCGGCTGCACTCAGGCCATGACCACCGTCGGGCACGTGCTCGAGGTCGGCAGCGTGTCGTGCGACCACCGCAACCCGAGCGCGACGCGCTGCGTCGTGCCGCTGTCCACCACCGAACAGTCCGGACCGGTCGTGCGGATGATGGAGGGCGCCATCACGACCTTCAACGGCTCGATCTGCTTCGTCCGCGACGGGCAGGACGATCCGCTGGTGATCCCCTTGACCACGAGCAAGCCGTCCTACGGGATGCTGGACTCGGCGATGGCGGGCGGGACGGCGAACGGCCTGGTGATGTTCAGCTACGTCTCCGGGTTCAGCGGGACGACCCCCGGCACCTCCAACTACGCGAAGATCTTCACGATGACCCGCAACGCCAGCAACCTGTTGACCGGCACGGTGGCCAACGAGCGCACCTTCCCGTCGAACCACTGGCCGATCAGCCTGGGCTCGATGGCGTCCGGCGGGACGAGCACCTGGCGCGCCTTCACGCACCAGTGACGCGGTCGTCCGACGCGGCATGAGATGCGTCGAGAGACATGTCCTTCTGGACATGTCTCTCGATGTGTGCCGGCGGCGCGCTTCTGGCCGCGCATCGCTCAGGCGGAGCGCGGGGGCTCGCGGCGGATCGGCCGAGCGGCGACGTCGACGGCCCGGAAGCCGCTGCCGCCGGCGGCGGCGAGGTCGACGTGCGCGTCGTCGGCCGGATCGTTCGGGCGGGTGTCCTCAGGGACAGATCGGCGTCGGCGGGCGCGGAGGATGAGACGACTCGATGGCAGCGCTGAGGCGACCGCGGGCGCCGAGGTGTCGATGTCTTTACGGGCATGTCCCAGGAGACATGTCATGTTGTCGTGACCGGAGCGTGCTCGATGTCTTTTCGGACATCTCAAGGCCCGGCGCGCACGCTGAGCCAGCGCCACGTGAACGCGTCGCACTTCGCGGCGAGCGCCAGCGCGGCGGAGGAGGGCACCCGGGCGGGCAAGGCCCACAGCAGCGGGCCGTCGGGCTCGCGCGGCAGCGACGCGAGGACGAGCGGGCCGGCGTCGGTGTGCAGGGCGGCGGTGACCTCGCAGGCGGGGGCGCCGGCTGGCAGCCACAGCTCGACGCGGGCGCCCAGCGGCAGCGGCAGCGGCTCGGTGACGAAGCCGGTGTGAGTGGCCGCGACGAACATGCTGTCGGGGTAGAGGCTGAAGGCGCCGGAGCTGCGCCAGATCGATCTGTCGAGCTGCTGCAGCTCCCACGGGCCGCCGCCGTCGACGAGCCGGGCCGGGGCGCCGCCCTCGACGGTCTCGGCGCGCGGGGCGTGATAAACGCCGCGGGCGACGACGCGGGTGCGCCAGGGGCCGTGCGCGGCCGAGGGCCAGCGCTGGCGATCGGCGGGCTCCCAGCCGCCGGACAGCAGGAACACCGGGGTGCCGGCCTTGAGCGCGCCCTCGACGATGTGCCCGCCGGGCGCCGCTGCGAGGGCGTCGCGGCCGAACGAGAGCAGGGCCGGGGCGGCCAGGAGGCCGCGCCAGCGGCCGGGGGCGCGGTCGTCGAACAGCAGCAACGAGTCCTCGGGGACATGTTCGAAGAGACCGGCGAGCTGGGCGGGGTCGTCGGCGAGGTCGCGGGTCCAGTAGACCTCGCGCGGGACCAGGCGCAGCGGCGGCAGCAACCACGCCAGCAGCACGGCGCCGCAGGCGAGGGCGGCCGGGCGCGGGCCGCGGCGGCGCTCGAGGCGGGCGACGAGGTGTCCCAAGAGACAGGCGGTGGCGACCGCGAGCACCGGGACGACGTCGGCGACGAAGTAGCGGGCGTAGTAGAACTCGTAGCGCACGCCCGACTTGAGCGCGGCGGTCAGGACGACCGCGGCGGCCAGGGCGACCCACGGCAGGTGCCGCTCGTCGGCGCGGCGAACCGCGAGGGCCAGACCGACGAGGCCGAACAGCAGCGGCAGCGGCCCGCCGTGGCGCAGCAGCACCGCGAGCACCTGCTGCTCGGGGCTCGCTTCGTCGCTCCCGAGCCACGCTCTCCGCACCAGGACGATCGCGGCGAGGGCGAGGCCGAGGCCGGCGAGGACTCGCAGCACCCGGCGCGCGAGGCCGCGGAGGGGCGGGGAGAGGCGGCCCAGGCCGAGGTCGAGGAGGAGCAGGGCGGCCCCGGCGGCGAGGGTCCAGGCGACTGCGACGGCGGGGCGCGGGGTGAGCCGCGGGACGTGGAAGTGGTTGGCGGCGGCGGAGAAGAAGTAAGGCCACGAGTGCAGGACGGCCTGCACGACCGCGAGGGTGGTGCCGACGACGAGCGCCGCGAACAGGGCCCGGCGAGTGCGCGGGGCGCCGTCGCGGGCGAGCAGGAGCGCGAGGGCGAGGACGATCGCGTGGGCGACGAAGCTGCCGCGGGTGAAGGCGCCGGCGGCGAAGCAGAGGCCGCCGAGGACGGCGAGCAGGCGCGCGCCGGGGCGATCGTCGCGCTCGGCGGCACCTGCCTCGAGGGACAGGCAGGCGGCCATCAACAGGCAGGCGCGGGCGAGGTTCTCGGTGACTGTGAAGGTGGAGATCCACAGGTCGAGCGGGTGCAGCGCGAGGCCGGCGAGCGCGACGAGGCCGATGGTGCCGGCGCGGCGGCGGACCAGCGGATCGGCGCTGTCCAGGGCGAGGCGCCGCGCGAGGCCGAACAGGGCCAGGGCCGAGAGGGCCCAGAACGGCACGAGCGGCCAGGTCGAGCGGGCGAAGCCCCAGTCGAGCTCGCACATGGCGAACCACACCGGCATCAGCTGAAAAAACGCGGGGACCAGGCGGCCCGCGCGGGCGTCCTCGATGTGGATCCCCGCGGTCCAGCGACCCTCGCGGACGCCCGCGAGCGGCGAATCGGCGGGTTGCGGCTTGACGCGGTAGGCGGCCAGGACGTCGGCCTGCGGGACGCCGCGCACCGCTCCTCGCAGCAAGCGATCGACCGGCCGCAGGCGACCGGTGCGGGCGATGTGGTGACCGACGTTGACGTAGATGCCCTGATCCTGGCCGCCCTGCAGGTAGGGGGACGGGTGCAGGCGCAGGCCGACGCCGGCGACGATCAGGACGCCGAGGCCGAGCGCGAGCGGGCGAGCGTGGAGGACAATGGCAGGAGTGATTGCGGGCAGTCGACGGCGGGCGACGAATGCGAGGAGTATGATGATTGCGAATGCGGCGAACAGACCGAGGCGCAGGGGCCAAGGCTGCAGTCGGCCGAGGTCGAGCAAGATCAGGCCGACTGCGCTGGCGGCGAGGAAGGTGCCGGCGAGGGCGACGCAGAGGGCCACGACGGCGCCGAGGCGATCGCGCAGGAGCGCCGCGACCGCGAGGACGGTGAGCAGCGCGAGCGCGGTCAGGAGGCCGGGCACGCGGCGCAGGCTACCATCGATGCGACTCTGGCGGGCTCGTGCAGTCGCGCCACGGGAGTCACGTAGGCGCGGCGGTGCTCGGCCGGCCGGCGGGGTGCTCGGCGCCGGCGCGGGCACGCCAAGGACATGTTTTTATGAGTCATGGCATTCGTCGCTCGCGGGTCGCGGCGCACGGCGGCGGCGGCCGAGCAGCGCGAGCAGCAGCAGGAGCGGAGGGGGCGTGCGCGACGCGGCCAGGGAGCAGCCGCCCGGGATCTCGATGTCGATCCACTCGCCGTAACCGGAGTGATTGCCGGCGAGGTCGAAGGCGCTGAGGCGGATCCGCGTGCGCGCTCCGGGCTCGCCGGGCCAGTTGTCGAGGCACAGGCCGCGGCCGAGAAACAACTCGTCGCCGGTATAGACCTCGGTGATCTCGCCGGACAGCGTCTGCGGATCGAGCTCGGCCTGGCCCTCTTGCTCGAGCACGACGAGCGACATCGGCTGCTTGAGGGCGATGTAGGCGTGACCTTCTTCGCGGTCGCTGCCGTATGCGATGTCCTCGACGACCGGGATCGGCGGCGGCTTGGTGTCGAAGGCGTCGCCGACGGTGAAGCTCCAGTCGCTGAAGCCAGCGAGGAAGACCTCGTGCAGGCCCGGGACCAGCGGCTCGACGGGCGTGAAGATCCACAGGTCGAGTCCGGGGTGCTCCTTGGGATCGCCCCAGATCCAGTTGGTGTCGACGATCGAGTGCGTCAGCGCGACGGGGCCGTCGGGGCCGACGAGCTCGATGGTGTCGAGATAATTGAAATCGGAGAGGGGAAGGTTGATCCACAGGCGGGTGTTGGTCGGCACCTCGATCGCGCCGGGCTCGGGCAGGCGGTGGGCGAGGCCGTAGAAGTTGTCGCAGTCCACCACGACGTCGTTGTTACAGGCGGAGGCGAGCAGGGCGGCGGCGAGGCACGGCGAGACGCGGCGCACGGGCGCAGCATAGCGGTTCGCGGCGCAGCTGTCGCCGTGGCTCCTGGAGCCGTGAGATGAACTTCGGGACAGGTGGTCAGCCGAGCGCGGCGCGCAGGTGGACGGCGACGAGGTCGGCGGCGGCGGCGATGAGCTTGGGGTCGTCGTAGAAGTCGACCTGGCCCTGCGAGGTGAGCCAGTGGATCGCCTTGGGCCCGCGGAGCGCGGCGTGGAAGCTGCGCGCGAGCGCGGGCGCGAGGGCCTTCTCCGAGTGGACCAGCGCAGTGGGCACGCGGATGTTCGGCGCGGCGGACTGGGCGTCGAAGGGGACGGTGTGCTCGCGCGACATGACCGCGAAGGCGTTGACGTAATTGGCGACCGCTCCGCGCGGGGTGCCATAATAATTAAAGGCCTCGGCGAGCGGCATGGCGACCTCGCCGTCGCCGACCGCGGGGATCGTGTCGGCCTGGCCGGTGGCCTCCCAGCGCTCCCGCGCGGCCCGCCCGGCGGCGATGGCGGCCTCGAAGCCGGCCTCGCCCATCCACTTGAGCTGCATCGCCACGTCGTGGAAGAACCCGGCGACGGCCGCGAAGGCGCGGATCCGCGGATCCTCGGCGACCGCGGCGGCGACGTAGCCCGCGCCCGCACACACGCCGACGGCGCCGATCCGCTTGCTGTCGACGCGCTCGTGCGCGACCAGGAAGTCGACCGCGGCGCGCAGGTCCTCGACCTTCTTCGGCGGCGACTCGTACTGGCGCGGCTGGCCGCCGCTCTCGCCGAAGAAGCGGTGGTCGAAGACGAGGGCGACGAAGCCCCGCTCGGCGAGCGCGCGGGCGTGGTTGCCCTGGGCCTGCTCCTTCACCGAGGTCAGCGGGCCGTCGACGACGACCGCTGCCAGGCGACCCTCACGCGCGGGGACGAACAGGTCGCCGACGATCGGCGCGCCGTGGGACTCGAAGGTGATTCGATGCGTGTCGACCATGACGCGACGCTACCACGCGTGCATGACGTTTTGCCGGCGCGACCGTCACTCGATCGCGCCGATGTCGGGCGCGTCGCCGCGCGGCTGGCCGAAGAAGTCGAACTCGGGGATGACGATGTCGGCGTCGCCGGGCCAGCCGGCGTCGATCAGAGGACTGCCGGCGGCCGGCGCGAACGCGTCGGCCGCCGGATCGACGATCGCAGGCCCCTCGCCGCCGGGGATCGCGGAGAATTGGGGGTCCTCGGCGACGATGTCGTGGGGCCCGTCCTGCCACTGACCGAGCGAATAAGCGAACAGGTTGTAGTCGCCGCGGTGCTCGGCCGGGTCGTACTCGCCGCCGATGTGCGTGTAATTGATACTGAGGATGACGTTGTTGTAAAGGTCGAGGTCGCTGACGTTGACGCCGATCGACAGGCCGCCGTAAGCGCCCTGGTGCAGGCCCCAGATCACGTTGTTCAGGACCTCGATCCCGCGGGCGTCCTCGATGTAGGCGACGAACCCGGTCTCGGGGCTGTAGAGGATGTTGTTGGCGAGCAGGACGTTCTCGCAGTACTCGCTCTCGCCCATGCCGAGCTCGTCGGCCCAGTTGCCGAAGAAGACCGCGGCGGTGCTGGCGACGTCGTAGATCATGTTGCCGACGATCTCGCTGTCGGCGACGTCGTAGAGCTCGAGGCCGTCGCTGTGGCCGTTGTAGCAGGGGCCGCAGTCGCCGTCGGTGCCGCAGCCGTGGAGGGCGTGGACGACGTTGCCGGTGAACGAGAGGTTGACGAGGCCGGCGATCGAGACGCCGTCGTCGGCGGCGTCGTGGATCCGGTTGCCGGCGACCACCACGTCGTCGCCGCTGATGTTCATGGCGGTGCAGGCGCCGCCCGTGTGCTTGCCGCCGCGCTCGGCGAAGGCGCCGTCGACGTCGCTGCGGAGGAAGCGGATCGCCGGCGCGG
This sequence comes from Nannocystis punicea, assembly GCF_026965555.1. Taxonomy (GTDB): domain Bacteria; phylum Myxococcota_A; class Polyangia; order Nannocystales; family Nannocystaceae; genus Nannocystis; species Nannocystis punicea. The sequence goes on from NZ_CP114040.1 coordinate 12,827,512, forward strand.
CGATGTCGACGACGGTGCTCTCGAAGCCGCCGACGACGCGGGTGGCGTCGCGGCCGTCGAACTCGTAGCGCCCGCTGGTGAACCGCAGCTCGCCGAACACCGCCTCGCCGGCGGCGAAGCCGGGGTCCCAGCCGACGTCCGTGCCGTGGTCGGCGGCGCTGGCCCGCAGCACGCGGATGTCCTGGTCACCGGCTTCGGCGTCGTCGAACTGGTACGCGGGGTAGCTGCCGGCGGCGACGAAGTAGACGTGGCCGCGCTGGAGCTCGGCCGGCAGCTCGGGCGAGGCGTCGTCCCAGTCGGCGCCGCTGCCCGACGCGCCGGCCCTGACGTAATGACAGTTGTCGTCGGCGCACTCGGTCGGCTGCGCGCCGGTGGTCGTCCCGCTGGTGATGTCCTCGCCGGTCGAGGTCGCGGGCGCTTCTGTGGTGCCGGTGCTGGTGCCGGTCGGGCCCTCGGTGGTGGTCGGTGGGTCGCTGTCGCTCGTCGGGCCAGGCGTCGACGTCGGTGATGACATTGTTCCGCCGGTCGGGTCCGCGCCGGTGCCGGGCGGGTCGTCGCTGTCGCTGCTGCTGTTGCCGCCGCCGCCGCCGCAAGCGCTGGTGAGCGCGACGGCGACGAACCACTTCCATTGCGCGCTCGGTGTCTGCACGCGCCGAGCGTAACACGCCGACGCGGGCGAGCTCGCTCGTGCAGATCGTCGCAATTGTTTTCACCTCGACCATCACTTTGGGTCGACGCGTTTCCCAAGTCGAGTGCGGTCGTCGGGGGCAGAGAACCTCGGGCGCGGTCGCTTGCCGGAGCGCACCACAAGGAGTCGAAGATGCGGAGTGGAACCAGGCAGCGACTGGCGGGGGTGACGTGCGGTCTCTTGACCCTGAGCGTGGCGCAGACGGCCCTCGCGAGCGATCAGTACCTCGAGCTCGAGCCGCCGAAGACGCTCACCGGCCGCGGATACGGCTACAACAGCATCAGCCGCGAGTACGTGCTGCGCCAGTGCGTGCAATTCGGCGCCGGCCTGCTCGACGGCTCGGGCGCGAGCGGCGACGAGTTCAAGTTCAGCTCGATCGTCTCCAACTCGCAGCTGGCCGACGAGATGGACCTCGCGGTCAATACCAAGTTCTCGGCGTCGATGGGCCTCGTCAGCGCCAACGCCAGCTCGAAGGTCGACTTCTTCCAGTCGACCCAGACCAACTTCAATACCCACACGATCCTCGCCAAGTACCACAACGTCGAGCCGATGAAGTTCGTCGCCGGCGACATCAACCTCAAGCCCGAGTACCTGGCGATGGTCGGCACGCCGGCGTTCCGCCAGCAGTGCGGCGACTACATCGTCATCGGCGAGCAGAAGGGCCGGTGGTTCTTCGGCACGGTGCAGCTGTCGGTCCGCGACACGGTGACCGAGAGCAAGCTGGCGGCCAGCGGGGTGATCGGGGTCGAGTACGCGACCATGAACGCCGAGGTCGGGATCAGCACGATCAACAAGCTCAAGCAGGCCAGCAACACCCAGGACCTCGAGATCCACGTGACCTCGAGCGGGACGAGCAGCGCCAGCCTGTCGGTCGAGCAGTTCCTGCAGCAGGTGCAGGCGTTCCCCGGCCAGAACGGGGCCAAGCAGACGTTCAAGCTGATGGCGGTGCCGTACGAGGACATCGTCGCCAACTGGCCGGTGAACAACCCGCTGGCGCCGCTGACCTCGGAGCAGAAGCTGACGAAGCTGGCCGAGGCGGCGTGGGGGCTGACCGCGCTGATCGGCGACTCGGACTTCATGATCCAGAACGCGAAGCTGTTCGCGCTGGGGACCACGCCGGCCAGGCGCGACGCCCGCGTGGCGTACATCAAGTCGCGGCGCGCGTGGTACCAGGGCCAGCTCGACGACATGCGCAACCGGGCGCGCGACTGCGACGTCGACTGGGCGGGCAAGCCGGCCTGCGAGTCGCTGTACAACACGTGGAAGGACTTCGAGGACTTCGTGGTCGCCGAGTACGACCAGTTCCCGATCCGCTACGTGTCGGAGTGCTACGCGGGGCGCGACGCCGGCGAGAGCATCCAGAGCAAGCTCAAGACGGCGCTGCTGACGACGCAGGGGCAGTTCAGCAACACCAAGGGCGACCGCGAGATGGGCGGCGGGCCGGTCAGCTTCAGCGCCAACGTGACGTTCAAGTCCGACTTCACCGGCGGCGACCCGCTCGACACGCGCAAGCTGCTGTCGACGCTGAAGATCCGGATGGAGGAGTCGAAGGCCGACCACACGACCTTCGAGACCACGCTGAAGACGCCGGTGTTCGACCTGGCGGCGCCGTCGCCGGGCGAGACGCTGGCGCAGTGCTCGTACAGGGGCTCGGGCGTGAAGGCCGAGTACGTCACGATCGACGCCGAGGCCGTGTGCGGGCCGATGAAGGCGATCAACAAGAGCGCCTACGAGAAGTGCCTGGAGGGGTTCAAGGACGTCAAGTACCACGGGATGCTCAGCGGCAAGACGGGCGAGGACCCGCGCACGGAGACGTTCAACAAGAACTCGCGCGGGGTGCTGACGTCGATGAAGTGCACGGTCGACTCGAACGCCGGCAACGACACGCCGATGATCGGCTGCCAGTCGATCGACCTGCGCTCGGTCCAGCTCGACCTCGTCAACCGTCAGGACGTGGTCGCCGACGGCTGGGTCGCGCCCAAGAAGATCGACGTCAAGAAGCTGACGCCGAGCATCAAGCCGACGATGCAGCGCAGCAACGCGCTGCGCAAGCTGATCACCCCCAAGTCGGCGGTCGCGGCCAAGGCCTCGCGCTGCGGCGAGGGCCTGGTCACTGTGGCCGGACAGTGCTTGCCGAAGTTGAAGAAGGCGCGCTGACCGGCTGCGTCGGCGTGGAGGAGGGCTGCTTCGGCGCGGTGGAGGGCCGCGTCGGCGCGGTGGAGGAGGGCTGCTTCGGCGCGGCGGAGGGCTGCTCCGCCGCGACGGGCGAGGGCGCCTCCGCGGGGCCGCTCACGACCACGCGGTACTTCTGCTTGCCCTTGACGTCGTGGTAGCGCGCGATCACCGAGCCGTCGGGCTTGATCTCCAGCACCCCGTAGTTGGGGCCATCGGTGATGGCGAAGCCGCCGTACTTGGTCACGTCGGCCAGGTGCTGCGGCAGCATGTCCTCGAACGACCAGGCGTCGAGCGGGCCGGCGATGAGCTCGTTGATCCCGGTCTCGCGGTCGACGAGGTGCCACGCGAGGTGGTAGTCGCCGGACAGGACGATGACGCTGCCGGGCGGCTCGCTGGAGAGCACGGTGGCCAGCTCGGCGCGCTCTTCGGGGAAGGCGTGCCAGCTGTCGTGGCCGAACGGGACGAACATCGGCACGCTGCTGACGACGATCTTGGTCCGCGCGGTCGACGACTTCAGCGAGGTGATGAGCCACTCCTTCTGCGCCTCGCCGAGCATGCTGGCGCGCGCCGCCGGCGGGTCGCGGAAGCTCCGCGCGTCGAGCATGAACACCTCGACCTGCGGGGCCGGGCGGAACGAGCGGTAGAGGCCGACGTCGTCGGGGTCGGCGCTGCGCATCGGCCACTGCTCCTTGAACACCTGGCGCGCGACCGCGAGGTTGGCGGTGTCGCGGTGGGCGTTGTTGCTGATCTCGTGGTCGTCCCACACCGCGGCGGTCGCGGTCGAGGCGAGGAACGACTGCAGGGTCTCGTCGCGGCGGACCAGCTTGTGGCGGGCGCGGTAGGTCTTGAGGTCCTTGCCCTTGTTCTTCTTGGGGATGTCGGCGTACATGGTGTCGCCGAGCATCAGGAACACGTCGGGCTTCTCGCGCTTGAGCGGGCCGAAGATCTGGAACGGCGCGTTGTCGGCCAGCAGGTCGGCGCTCCAGGCGATCTTGACCGCGCGGGGCTTGTCGGCGGCGGTGCTGAAGCTGGCGGTGTCGCTGACCAGGCGCTCGCCCTCGTGGGTGAGGACGGCGCGGTACCAGTAACGTGTCCCCGGGGACAGGCCGGTGACGTCGACGACGCGGACCTGGTCGCCGTCGGCGGTGACCTCCTTGGCGGTGGTCTGCAGCGCGTCGACGAACTTGGCGTTCTTCGCCAGCTCGAAGTGGATCTGCGCCGGCAGGGTGGCGCGGGCCCACAGCAGCACCGAGTCGTGGGTGACGTCGAAGGCGGCCGGCTTGGCGGCGAACAGCGGCTGCGGCGGCTTGGGCTTGGCGCGGGCGGCGTTGAGCGCGTCGAGCAGGTCCTCGAGGTCGTCGGCGACGTCGGGGCGGCTGGACAGCGCGCTGGCCTCCTCCTTGGGGTCGTTCTCGAGGTCGAACAGCTGGGCGGTGTCGTTCTTGAGGTCGCGGATCAGCTTCCAGCGGCCGTGGACGACGGCCTGCAGGTCGGTGGTGCGCTGGGCCTGGCTCGACATGTAGCGGTGCAGCTCGGTGAACACCGGCCGCTCGGCGGGGTAGGTGCCGCTGTCGATCAGCGGCACGAGGTTGACGCCGTCGATGCCGGTGAGGTCGCCGCCGGCGAGCGCGAGCATGGTCGCGGTGGCGTCGAGGGTCGAGACCGGCTGGCGGAACACCTGGCCGGCCCGCCCGGGCAGGCACATCAGCATCGGCACGCGGACCTGCTCCTCGTACAGCGAGGTGCCGTGGGTGTTGTTGCGGTGGTCGCCGAGCGCCTCACCGTGGTCGGCGACCAGGAAGATCGCGGTCTTGTCGCGCAGGCCGCGTTGCTCGAGGCCGTCGAGGAAGTCGCCGATCGCGGCGTCCATCTCCTGCACCAGCTCGGCGTAGCGCTCGCGATCGCCGCCCGACTCGTGCGGGTCGAACAGGTGGACCCACTGGAAGAATCGCTTGCCCTTGGCCTTGTCGAGCTGCTGCAGCGCGATCGGCAGGACCTTGGGGCTGGCCGGCTCGCGTAAGCTCGAGGAATTGAAGTCGGTGTATTCGTCGAAGCCGGGGTCGAAGCCGGCGTCCTTGCGGAAGAACCGGCTATAGCCGTCCCACGGGGTCGCCAGAGTGCGCAGGCCGGCGGCCTTCATGCGCTGGGCCAGGTTGCCCTCGGGCGGGATCTGCGGGATCGTGGTGTATTGCACGCCGCCGGTGAGGCCGCGGATGTCGCGGGCGGTGGCGGTGCGGGGATTGATCAATTTGCCGTCCCACATCCACAGGTCCCATTGAATGTGGGCGCTGTAGCGGCCGAGCATCAGCGCGCCCATGCCGATCGCGGTGCGCGAGCCGGGCGCGTAGGTGCGGCGGAAGTCGGCGCAGCCGGCCGCGAGCGCGGACAGCCGCGGGGCGGCGCTCTTGTCGGGGTTCTCGGGGTCGGGCAGGGCGTCGGCGCGGAGGGCGTCGACGCTGATCAGGAGGATGTTCCAGTCGTTCTTCGGCGGGGCGACGTCGTGGTAGAGCGGGTGGTCGAGCTCCTTGAGGTTGCCGCGCACCCGGCCCTCGCCGCGCGCGAGGAAGCGAATGATCGAGGTGCCGACCGTCGATTCGCCGACCTGGGCGCGGAAGCCCCGGTCGCTGGCGTAGCCGCCGAAGGCGACCACGGCGAAGCCGACAGCCGCGAGCACGACCATGGCGAGGGCGACCGCGCCGGCGCGCTGCAGCCCGCGGACGAGCCCGGGGGCGACGCGCCAGCGCTCCAGCTGGGCCAGGGCGAGGCCGCGGCCGAGGGCGGCGTCGAGGCTGAGCACGGCGACGATCTGCAGCCAGACGTGCACGCCGGGGTAGAGGCCGACCATGAAGCGGCGGTCGGCGAACATGAAGGCCAGGGCGACGACCGCCGCGAGGCCGCTCCACACGGCCCACCAGCGCGAGGGCGCGGCGGCGCCGACCCGGCTCGCAACGCGCGCGCCCCACGGCAGCAGCAGCGCGAGCGAGGCGGCCCAGGTGCCGAAGTAGAGCACCGCGTGCAGGCGCTCGGTGCCGGGGCGGACCACGGCGAAGGTGTCCTCGGAGACATGTACGTAGACGAACAGGGCGACCAGCTGGGCGGCGGCGACGGCGGTGCCCAGCCAGAAGCGCGGGTCGTCGGGCGCCCCGAGCCGCGGGGCCAGCCGGTCGATCGCGATCACCACGGCGACGGCGAACACGAGCCCGGCCGGCAGCACCAGGGGCAGCGCCGCCGGCGACTGGAAGCCGAAGATCAGCGCGGCCAGCAGCAGCAGCGGGGCGCTCATGATCAGCGCCGCGACCCGCCGCAGGCCGCGGACGGACAGCCTGCCGCCCGGCAGCACGGCGCCGACGAGGTCGAGGGCCGAAAATCCCACGACGAGGAAGGCGGCGCCGCCGAACAGGAACAGCCCGAGGCGGGGCGAGCTCAGGGCGTCAGGGGCGACGAGGCACGCGAGCGCCACCGCGGTGGCGAGCGATGCCGACGATCGGTACTTCGAGGTCGTCTCGGCGAAAATAGCGGGCATATCGGTCAGCGAGTCCGCGGCGTGAGCCAGCAGGCAAAGTCAAGTCAAGTGCGTCGATTCGTAGGCAGGAGATCGGGCGCGCTTCGGCCCGCGTCGGCGCGTCGCGGGCCTGCGGAGCGCTCAGCGTCGCGACCGCTTCCGCGCCCGGGAGTCCGCCATACGAATTGTCAGTAAGGAGAAGTTAAGTGGCATGACTCGTGAGGCTACCCCGCCCGTCGACGCAGTCAAGCACAATCCCGCCGGCGAACTCCCCGCTCTCGGGCCCGGCCCGAGGCTGCCCCCGCCCTGGCTGCCTGCGCGAGGTTCTGTCGAGCCCAGGGCGCGAAAGGACCCGGCGAAACGCGATGCGCGAAACCGAACGCCGGTGGCGTGAATGCTTGGACCGGGCAATGTCGATAGTGCGCCGCCGGTCCGCGGATTCCGGGCGGTCGATCAGGTCAGCGCATATGCGTCGAGTCCGAGGGCGGCGACGACCTGCTCGACCGGGTCGTCGCGGACCTGCGCGGTGTCGACGACGACCCGCGGCGCGGTCAGCCACGGCTCGTAGACCCGCGCCTGGACGTCGGCCCAGGTGGGCAGGCGGTGGCCGGGGATGTCGGCGACGCGCGCCTCGAAGCGGCGCCGGTGCTCGTGCAGGTCGGTGCAGACGATCTCGACGTCGCGGCAGGCGACGTCGGCGGCGCGGGCGAGGTCGTGCCAGGCGGTGCGGGTGGCGGCGATCGGGTTGACCGCGTCGGCGACGACGGTGAAGCCGGCGGCGAGCAGATCGCCGGCGAGGGCGCGGGCGACGGCGTAACCACGGCCGTGGAGGTCTGCAGCGGGCAGGCCGTCCCGCACCAGCGCCTGCTCGATGGTGTCGATGCGCAGGTGGACGCCGCCGGTCCGCGCGGCCAGAGCCCGCGCGAGGGTGGTCTTGCCGACGCCTGGGAGCCCGGAGAGCGCGATCAACACCGGGGCAGGGTGCCACGATTCGCGCGCGGAACGATCGCGGCCGCCAGCCCGGCGCGATTCCGCGCGAGCGGAGTTAACTCCAGAAGTAGCGGGACGACGTTCGACTTCGCACTTGACGCTGGGCGCCGATCGCGTTAGCCCGCAAAAACAGCATGGCCGAGATGCCCCGAGAGCTGTTCGCCGCGACCTCCGCCGAGGGTGACCCGCTGTCGCCGGGCGCCAAGGTCGTGCTCGCTTACCTCTGGACGTTCGTCGACGCGAACCTGGCCGCGACCTACCGCAACCGCAAGGGCCCAGCCAAGGCGCCGCGGGTGATCTGCGACGCGGAGGAGATCGGCAAGGTGTTCCAGATCGACGCAGAGGCGGTCCGCCGCCACCTGCGCGCGCTCAAGGACGCCGGCTACGCGGTCCACCACCAGGACGACGCCGACAGCTCGCTGGCCCTGCTCGACGGCAAGCACCGCGACGAATACCTCAAGGTGTTCGGGCCCAAGTCCTGAGGCGCGGCCGCTCGGGCGCGGACCGCCGGGTGCGGTGATTCGTCGACGTGCCGGCGTCCGAGACGCCTGGCGTGTGGACAATAATGATAGGACCTTCAAGACATGTTCGAGAGGACATGCCGTGTGAAGGCCCCGATCGGGCTCAGGCCGGGTGCTCGGCGAGCCAGCTGCGGGCGTCGCGGGTGAAGAAGGCCAGCGGGTCGTCGCCGTAGGCGGGGAAGTGGCGCTCGCCGTCGCGGTGGAGGCCGATCTTCAGCAGGACGTGCTGCGAGTCGACGTGGGGCAGGTCGGTGATCGCGGAGATCTGCGGCAGGCCGAGCTCCTCGAAGCCGTATCGCAGGAGCCTGGCCGCCATCTCGGTGGCGTAGCCGCGGCCCCAGTACTCGGGGTAGAGCAGGTAGCCGACCTGGATGACCGTGTCGTTGCGGACATGGTTGAGCAGGTGCGTGCCCACCGGCGCGCCCGTGGCCCGCTCGCTGGTGAGCCAGATGCCGAGGCCGGGGTGCTGATCGTAGTAGGCGAGGATCCGCTCGTTCAGCATCGCCTCGGTCTTGGCCCTGTCGTACACGCCGCCGGCGAAGCGCATCACCTGCGGGTCGGCGTGCAGGCGCACCAGCAATTCGAGGTCGTCGGCGGTGAACCGGCGCAGCACCAGGCGCTCGGAGGTCAACGTGTCGTGCGAGGCTCTCATGACGCGAGCACGGTAACACGCCGCGCGCGGGGAATTGACGGCGCGGTGGCAGGCACCGGGCGACCGAAAAGAGAGTGCGCCGGTCCGAGGAGTCGACGGCCGAGATCGGCGGCGGTTGGCGGCGCCGCGTCGACGGCCGCGAATTTGCGAGCAGAGCGGCGCGGGGGCCCGGGTCGCGTGACTGTCGATCGCGCTCGCACTATCCTCGCGGCGTGGCCCCGGAGCCGTCGTCCTGCGCCAATCACCCCGATCGGCGCGGCGTCGTGCGGTGCAGCCAGTGCGGCGCGCCGATGTGCGACGAGTGCTGGCGCTTCCGCGTCAGCGCCTACGAGGTCGGGCGGGCCTATCTTCCGGCGTGTGTCGGGTGCGCCCACGCTGCGAGCAGCCACCGCACACGCCGCACCGCCCTCGCCTTTGCGTTTCTCGCGCTGACTCTCGGCGCCGTCGTGCTCGCCGCGCTGCGCTGGCGCCTGTGGGCGGACTACTGCGCCCTGCTGGTCGCGTTCGTGGTCCTCGCCCTGGCGCTGTTCGCCGGCCTGCTCGTCACCGCCCACAAGCCCCCGCTCATCGTGGAGGAGCGCGCCGACGACGAGGCCGACGCCCAGGCCCTCGACCGCGCCGAGCACCCGTACCGCGCCGAGCACCCGTACCGCGCCCGCGGTCGGCGAGTCGTCGCGGCGCTGTCGCCGAAGCTGTCGGGCAAGACCGCCGCGCTGGTCGCCGGTCTCAGCTTCGTCCTCACCGCGGTGCTGCTGCCGGTGGCGCTGAGCTTGCCGCGCTGGCTCGAGATCGAGGTCGTCCTGGCCGCCTGGTGGCTGCTGTCGGCGCTCGGCTTCGCGGCCCTGCTCCACCACGGCTTCCGCCTGGTCGACGACTACGTCTACTTCGCGCCGTGGAACCGCCCATCGAACGCGGGCGAGGCGGCGCGCGTCGGCGTCGAAGGCTGCTCCGGCTACACGCCCGACGATCCGGAGGGCTGCCTCATCGGCCTCCTGTTCGTCCTCGGCGCCGCCCTGCTGTTCGGCGCCGCCTGGCTGCTGGTCGAGATCGCCGCCCCGCTGCTGTTCCTGCTCGTCTACCTGCTCGTCACCCGCGCCCTCACCCGCGTCGCCCGCGACCGCCACGACTGCCGCGGCGCCCCGGCACGCGCGCTGGCCTGGGGAGCGCTCTGGGCGACGATCTACTTCCTCCCGCTGGCCGCGCTGGCCTATGCGATCCACGCGGCGGTGGCCTCGCCCTGACAGTGAATGTCCATCACGACATGTTCATGAGAACATGTTTTTTTAATAATGTCCTGAAAGACATCCTCGTCGGTGCATAGGGTGCGCCGGCCAGGACGATGGAGCGCCTAAAATCGCAGCGTCCGCTCCGTCGGGCACTGCAGCGACCAGGTCGCGAGAGCGCCGGTCTCCGGCCGCGTCGGGCTCATGAGGGCGCAGCCGTTCTCGCTCACCGCCGCGGGCTGCGAGTCGAGGCGGATCCGTCGGGCCCCGGAGACGTCGACCGCGAAGTGCTGGCCGTCGACGACGACGAGCCCCGGCGCAAGCACGTCCGCGCCCGTGATCTCCCGCGTCCGACCGGTCACCGGGTCGTACGCGAACGCGAGCGGGTCGCTGCGGTAGTTTTTGACCAAAAGCCATCCGCGCCGATCTTGCCGGCTCCCGCGCTCCCAGTTGAAGCTGAGCGCCTCGGGCCCGAGCTCGATGCGGCCGTCGGTCAGGTCGACCCGCGCGAATCGGACGCCGTGGCCCTGCGACACGGTGGCCGCGCGCCACAAGCGGCCGTCGCTCGCGAGCACGGGCTCGCCGATCCAGCCGCGGAAATTCTCGAGTACGACGGTGCGCCCGGTCGTCGGCCACAACAGCCGCTCGTCCGAGGTGCAGGACAGATGCACGGCCTCGGGGCTGACTCTCTCGTTTGCCCGACACTCCGACGTGCTGAAGGACTCGGTGGAGATGTGCGGCTGCGACGGCCAGAGCAAGGCGGCATCGTCCGCGAAGTCCTCGTCCATGGTGCGGCCGTCGCGATGGCGGAGGCTGTACCAGGGCCACGAATCCTCGTCCTCCCAGAGCGGATCGACCGGCGGTCGGCAGCAGGGATCGGGAGGTTCGGCCGCATGCCTCCAGCTCGAAGGCCGGCGCATGTCGAAGCGCACCCAGCCCGGATGGCCGAGCGGGGTGGCGCGGATCACCGGCCGCTCCGGGGCCGCGACCTCGTACTCCTCACCCGTGGCGAGCCGGCGGACGACGGCTCGGGTGGGATCTGTCCGAAGATACAGGAGCTCTTGCCCCCACGGATCGAACACCGCCTGGCGCCCGCCCCAGCATGCACCATCGTCCCGGGTGAGGTCGGCCCCGCGCCGCGCGAGATCTTCGCGCAGGCCGGTCTCGCTGTCGATGAGCCACAGCTGGCTGCCGAGGAGGGCCACGGCGTAACGACCGCGCGGATCGACTGCGACGATTGATTCCAGGTTCTCGCGCGTGCCGCGGACCGTGTCGAACAGGACCAGCCGGGGATCGGCGCAGGCACGGTCGCTCGCTCTCGCGTCCACGCCCAGATAGAGGGCGACGAAGCGGGCGTTGGCGCTGAGCCATTTCAGGCGGCCAGGTTGAGCTTCGCCGAGATCGATCGTGACGGAGTCGACGAGGCGGACGTCGGCGACGCCCGGCGCGACGCATGCGGCGAGCGAGAGACAACCAGCCAGGACGGCGCGGTTCATGGCCTCACGAAGATGCCAGATTCTGCCGGTCTCGTCGCCCTCGGTCGCGCATTCACCTCCGGCGAGGCTCACGGGCGGGCGTTTCGGCGCGCTACTCGGCCGACCCGCAAGATATTCCGCCGGGCGAGGCCGGCGGGCCGCACAGGCCGGATCCCGGAGACGAACCCCGGCTGCGGGAATAATCCGCGCCGAGATCGCTTGAATGGTGATACGGCGTGCTCGCCGATTCGGAGGTCATCCATGAGATTCGACATGCGTTCGTGGTTGACGCTGGGGCTCGGCTTCGCGGCCGGCCTCGCGTTCGTCGTCGGCTGTCCGCTGGAGGACAGGGGCCCCTCGGTCGCGTGGGCCGAGGAGGGAGACTGTGGACAATGGGAGTTCTCGGCGTGGACGACGTACAGCCCGGGCTCGGTCTCCACGCTTCCGCCCGATTGGCATCCGTTCGCCGCAGTCGCCAGCGGCGACTCGCTCGGCAGCGTCGATGTCTTCGCGCGGCGCTGCGTCTCGCCCTGAGCGAGCGCGAGGCGCAGTCGGCAGTTCACGCGAGCTCGGCGTGCGGCCGCGCTCTCGCCGATATCGGCGAGTCGCACGCCGACCGGGACTCTTCTGACCAGCGGGCCTCACCCTCGAGGTCGAGGAGGCTGTGCCGTGTCGGCGCTCGTCCACGGCTGCCTCGATGCGTTCTCGGACGCCCGTTGCATGGGCGCGCGAGGCCCCTCCGCAGCTGCTGGGCGGACCGCGAAGCCGACGTTCGCGCACCGCTCGGCTCCAGGGAACGTCCGTCGATCTCGAGACGAGCGAGGCCGGGGCTGATAGTCTCGGGGACGTATGCTCTCGACGCCCCTGGTCTGCGCGCTCTCTGCCGGAGTTCCGGACCCCGCTGGCCCCGCCGCACCGCCGGCGCCCGTGTCCCCGCCGGTGATGCCGCAGCGGTCGGCCTACAGGATGCAGCTCACCGGCGCCGTGCTGCTGGCGTTCGGTGCGGTGACTCTGGTCGGCATGGGCGCGGCGATCGGGTACGGCCGGGGGATCGATCGTGAGCGCCGGGAGGCGCTCGACGAGGGCGCCGCTCCTGCAGAGCTCGAGGCGCTGCAGCGACGCGGGGCGCGGGCCGATGCGGCGGCGATCGCCACCGGCGTCGTCGGCGTCGCGCTCGCGGGTACCGCGATCGCCCTGTTCGTCACCGCGGAGCGCTGGAAGCGACGGGCCATCACGATCCACCCCGGACCGGGTCTGCTCGGGCTGTCGCTACACGCCCGGTTCTGAGCGACGCGACCCGGGTCGCGCGCGGAGGTTCGTCCTCGGTCACCACGCGGCGCGGAAGATCGCCATCGCCTCGGCGACGGGAATGTGTCGCGCCAGCGGCTCCGCCGCGGCCTGCAGATCGGCGTCGCTCAGGCCGTAGGCGCCGAGGTGCTGCGGCAGCCCCAGCGCGCCGACGAGCGACGCCACTGCGTCGGCGGCGTCGGTCTCGGCCCCGAGCGCCAGGGCCACGCGCTCGAGCGTCGCTCGATGCGCGGGCCCGAGGTGGCGGAGCACGTGCGGCAACAGCAGGCACGAGGTGACGCCGTGGGGGATCCCGTAGCGCGCGCCGATGCTCTTGCCGAGCACGTGGCTGAGCCCGCGCGAGGACGACTGCGGCAGCAGCATCGACAGCCAGGCGCCGAGCTGCGCCTCGGTGCGCGCCTGGAGGTCGCCGGGATCGGCGTGCGTGCGCTCCAGGGCCGGCCGCAGCCGCTGCAACGCCGCGAGCGCTGCCGCCTCCGAGAGCGGGTTGGCGTCGGGCGCCAGCAGGCCCTCGATCGCGTGGTCGACCGCGCGAATGCCGGTCGACAGCCACAACGGCAGCGGCGTGGGCAGCGTGAGGTCGGCGTCGTAGAAGACCGCGGTGGGCACCAGAGTGCGGGCCCGGATGCCGACCTTCTCCCTGGAGTCGGTGAAGCCGGCTGCGCCGTCCATCTCGGCGGCCGAGAGCGTGGTGGGGACGGCCAGGTGGGGCAGTGTTTCGGGCTCCAGGGCACGGGCCCGATCGCGGTCGTCGAGCGACAGGCCGGTGGCGAGGATGAAGGCGATGCTCTTGGTGGCATCGACGGCGCTGCCTCCGCCGAGCGACAGCAGGCAGTCGGGCTGGAGCGCGCGGGCGGCCTCCGCCGCGGCGCGCACGTCTTCGATCGGGGTGTGCTGGCGGATGCGGGCGAAGCGTCCGACCAGACGACCGCCGAGGAGGCGCTCGACCGTGGGACCGAGAGCGGCCTCCACCGAGCGGGTGGTGACGAGGAAGATCCGCCGCCAACCACCCGCCTCGTCGACGAGCCGCGCCGCGCACCCGGCGCCCGCATGAATTCGCAGGGGGTTGTCGTAGCTGAAGCGCATGTCCCGTTCATGACGACGCGCGGGCGAATGTCCCATGGGCGCGCCGCGAGACGCCTCGGCCGCGCAATCGGATGGTCTTCACCGTGAATGACGCCGGGCTGCGGCCGCGTCGCCGAGGTCGAAGCGGCGAGCGGGCGGGTGCGACGGTTCGGACACCGTCCGCGGCGGTCCACGAGCGCTGTGGGCCATGCCGGGCCGCTTCGCCATCTCCACGCTGACGTAGTCAGCGGCGGCGAGCGGCGGGCCCTCGCTCGGCGAGACCGTTGGCCAGGGCTCGGCCCGGGCGACCGGCGGGGTGGCGGGATGAGCCGGCTCGAGGTCCCGGCGAGTTCGCCGGAATCAAATGTCTATATGTCTTTGAAGACATGTCGCGCGAATGGTGTTTAACACTCGATGATGCGCGAACATTCGGGACGGGCCGCTGGCAGGATCGCGTCTCGTGTTCGCGTCAGTCGTGCGCGGCCGGGGCCCGGGCGATGCGCTCGTCGATCCACCGCGCGAGGGCCGGCGTGCACTCGAGCGGGCACCAGGAGAATCGGTCGCGCGCCTCGCGGGCGAGGTGGTCCGCGAGCTCGTCGTCCCCGCGTGCCGCGAACACGCGCGCCAGCGCGGCCAGGGTCAGGCTCGAGTGGTTGAGCTCGAGCGCGAGCCGGGTCCAGCGCTGGAGGTCGTCCTCGGGCAGCTCGCGCTCGCGGCCCTCGGCGCTGGCCAGGACGAGGTCGGCGCCGGCGAGAGACAGCGCGATCATGTCGGCGCCGGGGCCCGGCGGGGTGATGCGGTCCCGCAACCTGCGTGCCTCCGCGATCTCGCCTGTCCGTACGTACAGCTCGACGAGCGCGGCCTCGATCGAGGTGCGACGGAAATCTCTCCGCTTGAACTGCGGCAGGCCGCGCTCGAAGATCTGGATCGCCTCGCGATCGTGCCCGCGGGCGTACGCGAGGTAGCCTTCGATGTACAGTCGGTGGCGTGCTCGTGGGCCGCGGGCCGGGGTGGCGAGGCGTGCGAGGATCGCTTCGGCGCCCGCGAGGTCGCCCGCGACGAGCCGCGACTGGGCCTGCAAGTACGGCCGCTGCGCGCGATGGGCGAGGACAAGACCGACCACCCCGGCGGCGGTCATGCCGAACCCGAGTTCGGCCAGGTCGAGCAGCATGAACGGCGCCGAGAGGATGCCGAGGATCGCGCCGAGCCAGACCGGGCGGAGATGCAGGCTGAACCGCGAGACCTCCCGGCCGCGCGAATCGACGGCGACGAGCTCCCCGGGGCGGGCAGTGCGGGCCGACGCCGCGAGCCGCAGGTCCGGGCTCGCCGGGACCTGCTCATTGGGTTCTTTGGAACGCTGCGCCGTCACCGAGGTTCCTCGTGCCACATCTCCGCTCGACGATGCACGCGCGCGCGCAGGCGGTCAACGGGAGCGACCGCACCCCCTCTCGCGGGCGCGGTGCCTGGGCGCTCGCTCAGCGCGGCGGGGGTGGGGCCTCGAGGACGGTCGCGCCGGCCTCGTCGGATACCACGAGGATGGCGAATCGCTCGACGCGGTCGAGGTCGTCGGTCGACAGGGTCACGTAGTCGAAGCGGCCGCGCATGTCGGTGTAGCCGTCCTTGTAGAAGGCGATCGCGCCGCCGGCCTGGCGGGCGTAGACCTTGACGTAGGTGGCGGGCAGGGCGGCCTGGGTCGAGGCGCGGAGGACCCGGAGCTGGCCGTATTGATGCGCCAGCTGGGTCGCCAGGTCGTGCGAATAATGGGTGATCGATCGGCGCAGGCCGGCCGCGACCGCGTCGATCACCAGGTTCGCGCCGCGCATGCCCTGGGGGATCTCCACGACCGTGAGGCCCTCGCCCGACAGCGCCACCTCGAGCGTCGCGCCCGGCTCGATCCACGAGAAGCGCTCCACGTCGCCCTGCACGAACGGCTGGCGCGAGAACAGCAGCTCGATGTCCATGCGGTAGAAGCGGAGCTGGCAGCTCGCCACGTTGTGGTGCTGGAGGATCACCCGGCCCTGCTCCGCGGTGAGGGCGAGGGCCGGCTGGCGGGCGGCCAGCTCGTCCATGCGTTGCTCGCGGCTGTCGGCGTCGATTGCGGCCGCGGGGCCGCGGCCCTCGGCCTCGTCGAGCATCGCCAGCAAGGCGGCGAAGCGGCTGCGCCAGCGGTCGACCGGGTGGGCGCGCCACGGCTCGGCGAGGGCGCGCGCGGCCGCGAGGTCGCCGCTGCAGCAGGCGGCGTAGGCCGCGAGGTAGTCGTATTGCAGGCGGGTCGCCAGCTGCGTGGAGTCGACCCGGGCCAGGGCGGCGAGGGCGTCGTCGATGCGGTCGAGGCTGAACAGGTAGTGCGTCGCGGCCAGCAGGTCGTCGGGGCCGGCGGCCGGGCGGTGGGCGACGAGGTCGAGGAACTGGTTGTACTGCGCGGCGAGGGCGTCGTTGAGGACCTGGCGCTTGCTGCCGAGGCGGTGCGCGCGGGCGCCGACGAGCGGGGCGTACTCGAGGTGCTCGTACCAATTGCGCTCGACCGCGTCGACGTCGACGACGCCGCCGGCGAGCGCGGGGCCGGCCTTGCGCACGAACGCGTCCTGGTGGCGGAGCCACTCGGCGACGCGCGGGCGGTCGGCGTGGAGCAGCGCGTAGGCCCACAGGCGATCGTTGTAGGTGCGGCGAGAGGTGAGCAGGGCGAGGACGCGGGTGAAGGCGTCCCTGTCCTTCATGCGCCAGGCGATCTTCTCGAGCTCGACGCGGCCGAGGTTGGCGCCGGCGAGGAAGGCGAGGACCTCGTCGGTGGTGCCGTGCTGCGAGACGTGGGCCCACGAGGTGGCGTCGACGCGGGTCGGGGTGACGACGACGTCGAGCACCGTCGGCGGGGCGGCGCCGATCAGCTCGACGCGCTCGCCGTGGTGGCGGCTGACGTGGGCCGGGAAGTGGGTGAACTGCCCGGGCGCGGGAAAGTAGAACGCGTACTCGAGCAGCTCCGTGCCGTAGGGGTCGACGTGGAGGTTGAAGGTGCGGGTGTAGAAGCCGCTGGCGACCGGCAGCGCGCCGCGGGGGATCTGCAGCAGCGCGGCGACCCGGCGGGACTGGCTGGTCGGGTTGGTGACGACGACCTGGCAGCGATACACGACGCCCACCAGCAGCTCGCCCTCGACCACCTTCTCGCGCTGTTCGGCGCCGTCCCACTCCCAGCGGTCGTCGCTGCGGACGTAGCTCTGGCCGACGAGCAGGGCGGCACGGGTGTCCTCGGCCGCCTCGACGGCGGCGATCCGGGTGCGCGCGGCCAGGGCCGGCGAGGCGCAGGTGAGGCTGAGGCGCGTGTCCTCGACGACGATCGCGTGCGCGCCGGCGACGAACGGCAGGTCGAGCGCCGCCAATGCGCACAGCGCCGAGGCGAAGTCGCCGGCGCACTCGCCGAGGTACGGCGACAGGAACGGACCCGTCGCGGGGTCGTGGCGGGCGAAGTCCCGCCAATAGCGATTGATTGCGATCAACGCATTGTCGGCGGCGGCGGCCCGGATGTGCCACCAATCCGACTCCGCCCATTCCTGGGTCTTGTCGGCGCCGCGGTAGAGCGGGGCGGAGCGGCTGCGCTCGCGCAGGTCGGCGGCGACGACGGTGCCGTCGAGGTCGCCGCCGCGGCTGGCGGCGCGCATGGGCATCGCCGCGGCCGGGGCGGGCGGCGGGCCGCCGATCTCGGCGGCGGCGGACGAGAACGCGTCGCCCTCGTCGTCGTCGCTGGCCGCGTAGTCCATCTCGCTGCGGGCGCGGCGGGTCATGCTGCGCTTCTTGGACTTCTCCTTGGGCGCGGGTTCGCTGGCCTCCTCGGCGGCGATCTCCCGCTCCATGAAGTCCATCGTCGCGGTGGCCACTGCGCCGCCCTCGAGCGAGGAGGCGCCGAGCAGGGTGTCGACGAGGCGATCGTCGCGCTCGGGGTCGGGGGGGACGAGGTCGACCGCGTCGCCGAGGAGGCGGAGGATCGATTCGCGCACCTCGGGCAGGCGGCGGGCCAGGAGCGCCCGCTCGAGCGCGTTGAGGCGGCCGAACGCCCACGGCTCGCAATAGGCGGAGAGGTCGGCGCCGAGCAGCCAGTGGTCGACGAAGGTCTTGCGCTTCTTGTGCTCGAGGTACGGCCGGACCACGCGGGCGAAGAACTCGGGGTCGCGGAAGTGGAGGAACAGGTGCAGCTCGTGGCAGGCGTACTTGCTGTAGCGGGCGCGGCGGGTGGCGTCGTCGAGGGCGTGCCACTGGGTGACGAAGGCGAACTCGCGCAGGCTGTCGGGGGCGCCGAGCGAGAGCAGGACCTGGTGGGCGCGGGCGACGGTGTCGACCAGCTCGAGCTTGCCCGAGCGCAGGTCCTCGACGACCAGGGTGGCGCCGGCGGGCGCACCGTCGACGCCGCGGAGCTCGGTGAAGTGCCGGTCGTGCGCGAGGGCGAAGCGCAGCCGGAGGTCGCGCGGGCGCAGCTCGGTGGCGGGCAGGCCGAGGTCGGCGACGCTGGTCAGCGCGGGGTCGACGACGACGACGCGCACGCTCTGGGCGTCACCGAGGTCGGCCCGGGCGACGCGCAGCCGGCCGTCGGCGTCGGGGCGCAGGTTGGCGAGCACGACCGCCGGCGCCGGCAGGAAGTCGAGCGAGACGAAGCCGCCCTGCTCGCCGGCGTGCGCGGCCTGGGGACGCGGGGCGGCGGTCGCCGGCGGCGCCGGGGCGCGCAGGGCGTTCGCGGCGTAACCTCCGCCGCCCATGGCGTGCTGCACCGCGGTGCTGGTGGTCCGCACGGCCCACGGGTTGAGGAGCAGACCTGGCTTTTCGAGCAGCATGCCCGGGCGCCGCGGGTGGTTGCGGCGGTCGAGGACATAGCGGTACTCGTCGCCGATGTCGCGGCCCGAGACGTAGTGCGACAGCACCGGCGCGACCGCGCCGGCGAGCGGCGGCCGCGGGGCGCGACGCAGGCTGCGAGGCAGCGCGCGGTCGGGGCGGTAGCGGGTCGCCAGGACGTGCACGCGGGTAGCAGGGCCGGTGCCGTCGATCTCGAGCAGGAGGTGATCGGCCTCGGCGCGCAGGGTCCGGAGCAGCGGCAGCGGCGGCGACAGTTCGATCGAGGTCGGCCCGGCGGCGGCCCAGCCGTCGCTCACCGGGGTGTCGGCGGGCACGACGACGAGCCGCACGTCGGCGACGCCGCGGCACTGCAGCAGGTACTCGCCGGCGTCGAGGTCGCCGGCGACGACCAGGACGCGCTCTTCGAGCGAGACGCGCGGCGAGACGGCGCGCGCCGGGGCGCCGCCGCGCAGCTCGACCAGAGAGACGTCGCCGGCGCCGATCGCCGGCGGTCGCGGCAGGAGGACGCGCTGACCGGCGATCGCGTGGATCGTGCGGGCGGCGTCGAGCTCGGGCCACAGGTCGAACCTGTGATTCTCGCTGGTCGGCAGCGTGGCGGTGACGCGCTCGATGCCGGGCAGGGCGCCGAGCTCGATGCGCCCGCGGGCGTCGGTCTCGAGCGTGGTCGACAGCTCGAAGGTCACCGCGACGTGCTTGAAGCTCAGGGCGACCGCGCGGCCGGCTCGCGGTTCACCTGTCTTTCCGAGCAGGTGAAGCGCGTGGCCCTCGGCGCCGGCCGAGAGGTGCAGCGCCTCGGTGAATTCGCTGCGGTGGATCCGCCCGACGTCGGCGCTGGCGGAGTCGACGAGGTCGCCGGTCTTCTGCGTCGAGGCGGCGCGGACCTGCCCGCGCGCAGTGACCGAGAGGTGGGCGGCGTCCTCGGGGACGACGAGCTCGACCACGGTCTCGGCGTCGTCGTGGAGGACCACCGGCTGCGTCTTGGTCGAGGTGGTGCCGGCGCCGTCGGTGACGGCGATCTCGACCACCGGCGCGTCGATCAACGCGACCGTGGCGGGCCAGCCGGCGACCGTGAGCATCGGCCGCAGCAGGACGCGGGCCTGCTTGCCGGGCACCAGTGATTCGCGCTCGAGGTGGATGCCGGCGTGGAACTGATACTGCTCGGCCGGGTGCTGCAGGGGCTCGGCCTGGGCGACGTCGCCGTGGACGAGCAGCATGGTGGCGCGCGACGGGGCGGTCGAGAACGGGATCGTGATGGCGCCGTCGTCGCGGGGGGTGTACTCGCGGCCGGCAAGCCAGATCCGCGCGTCCTCCAGCGGGCGGCCGAGGTCGTCGAGGACGCGGATCGTCGGGCCGGCGAGGCCGACGCGGACGGTGTGGCGCAGGCCGCCCTTGCGGACCAGCGCGCGGCTCGACTTGCCGCCGCCGATCAGCTCGATCACGTAGGTGCCAGGGCGGCTGCAGCCGGGCAGGTCGATGTGCCGGCGCACGCGCTGGATCGCCGGGGCGTCGCTCAGGATCACCTGCTCGTCGCTGGCGACCAGGCCGTCGAGGTCGATGGTGGTGTCGACCTCGGCGCGGCGGGCGAGGAAGTGGGCGACCGCGTCGATGCGGTAGGTCTTGACGACCAGGCGCGGGACGTTCTTGACGTCGAGCTCCAGCGTGACCGGAGCGTCGGCGGCGAAGCGCGCGGGGTTGCGGACGGTGAGCTCGAGGTCGACGCGGTCGCGCAGGGCGGCGAGGCGGGCCGGGCCGAGCAGGGCGGCCCAGCGCTCGGGCTCGGGGGCGCCGGCGAGCAGGCGCGCGGTGGCCAGCTGCTCTTCGAGCCAGTCGGCCCGCAGGTGCTCGGCGAAGGCGTCGCCGTCTTCTTGCACGAGCAACTGCTCGAGGTACTCGCGCACCAGCGGCTCGTCGTCGGCGACGGGCTCGAGGCCGGCGGACTGGGCGGCGTCGGTGCCGAGCACGACCTGCTGGTCGGTGGGGACGTGGCGCAGGCGCTCGGCGGCGGCGTAGTGGACCTTGCGCGGGAGCTCGAGGTACCGCAGGAAGCGCTCGCGGTCGAGGACGCCGCGGCGGCGGTCGAGGTCGAGCTGGTGGTAGAGGACCTGGGCCTTGAGGGCGTTGAAGGCGGGCGGGAGCGCGGCGACGTGGGCCCACAGCTCGGCGAGGTAGACGGCGCGCGCGGCGAGGTCGGTGCGCCAGTCGACGTGCGTCGGCGGGCGCAGGCGGACGAGCACGGCGGCGACGAACTGCGGGTGCTTGCGCAGCTCGGGCCTCAGGGCGGCCAGCTCGTCGAGCTGGGCGCGAGTGAGGCGAGCGTGGACGGGCAGCGAGCCGAAGCCGCGCGACGACTTCTCGCCGAGGTCGGCGGCGACGTGGGCGACGAGCCCGGGGAAGTCGGCGCGCTGCAGTCGCTGCAGCAGGTTGCGGCGCTCGGTCGGGTCGAGGCTCTCGCCGACGAGGTCGGGCAGGGCCCAGTCGGTGAGGTAGGTGAGCTCGTGGCCGCGACCACGAGCGTCGCGCACGAGCGCGGCCTGGTCGATGAGCGCGGGGTCGAGGCGCGTGGGGTAGCGGTGCGCGGCGGTGACTGCCTCGGCCTCGTCGTCGAGCCGGACGCGGGCCTCGAAGCGGAGCGCGTCGGCGTGCGCGCCGAGGTCCTGACCTGCCCGAAGGAGCAGCTGACGGCGCGACAGCCGGGCGTGCTGCTCGTCGA
Organism: Nannocystis punicea; assembly: GCF_026965555.1. Classification (GTDB taxonomy): domain Bacteria; phylum Myxococcota_A; class Polyangia; order Nannocystales; family Nannocystaceae; genus Nannocystis; species Nannocystis punicea. Next base: position 12,848,657 of record NZ_CP114040.1, read on the forward strand.
TGCGACCGTGCCGCTTCTTCCACCCGGCGAGGATCGCGTCGACCTGGTCGAGCCGACCCTGGTGCTGCAGATGCACGCCGCGCCAGTAGTCGTGCTCCGGCGTGCCGGGCAACAGGCCGGCGAGGGCGGCGGCGCGGTCGTCGGAGAGCGCGAGGGCTTCGAGGTGCTCGAGATCCATGAGGACGCTGAGGGTATGCCGCCGTCCAGGCGCGTGCCACTGCGTGCGATCGCCCGGCGAGCGAGGTCGAGCGCGACGAGGGGTACATGTCCCAAGGGTCAGGTAGCGCGCGAGCTGCGAGCGGTACGTCGTTCTGCCCGGGGCGATTCCGCGCAGTCGCCCGATGGCGGCCGGCGGGGCCCGCTATCGCCGCGTACGCCGGCTGAGCTACCCTCCGCGGTCGGATGGATCTCGAAGAGTTCAGGGCCTTCCTCGGGGTGGTCGAGACCGGCTCGTTCCTGGCCGCGGCGACCCAGCTCAACATGGCCCGCGCGACGCTGCGGCGCCGCGTCGAGGCGCTCGAGGCCCGCGCCGGGGTGCCGCTGCTCGAGCGGAGCGCCCGCGGGGTGGTGGTGACGGAGGCGGGAGCTGTCCTCGCGGCCAGAGGCCGTCACGTGCTGCAAGAGGCGAGCGCGCTGGTGGCCTCGGTGCGGGAGATCGGGCGCGAGCCGGTGGGGGTGCTGCGGGTGCTGATGCCGATGGGGCTGCCGCCGCACGCGCTCACGCCGCTGTTCGCGGCGCTGCGTCAGGCGTTCCCGCGGCTGTCGCTGCAGCTCCGCTTCAGCGAAGACCCGGTGGCGAGCGCGCTCGAAGACGTCGACGTGCTGGTGCACTTCGGCCCGGAAGGCCCGGAGGGGCCGTGGCTGTCGCACGAGGTGTGGCGCCTGCGCGAATGGCTGCTGGCGTCGAGCGATTACCTCGAGCGCCGCGGGACGCCGAAGTCGCTCGAGGACCTGGCACATCACGAGGTGCTGGCGTGGGCGCCCCCCGGCGAGGACGCGCGCGTGCTGCCGACGCCGTCCGGCGAGTCGTTCGAGGTCGAGCCGGCGCTGGTGACGGCCGACGTGCATTGCCTGCGGCAGATGGTGATCACAGGCCTCGGGATCGGCTTCCTGCCCGACGCGATGCTGCCCGACCCCGGGGTGCCCGACGGGCTGCTGGTGCCGGTGCTGCCGGAGCTGATCGGCCGTCAACGAGCCCTCCACGTGGTGTTCCCGGCCGCGCAGGCGGGGCTGCCCAAGCTGCGCTCGATCCTCCAGCATGTGCGCGCGTTCGCCGAGCGCTCGGCGGCGCTGCGCGGGGGGTGACGCGTCGCGGTGCGATGATTCGCCAGCGAGACGACGCGAGCGTGGAAGGAGGCTGCCCGGCCGCCCGCCCGACACGATGCGTGATGATTCGCAATCGAAGGCGCCGCGCTGGCGGCGGCTCCTGGTGTGGTAGCGTGAGGCATGCTGCGAGCGTTCAGCGCTGCATTTGTAGCTGCAGTGATCGGCTGCGGTTCGCCCGGGATGTCCGCAGAGACGGAGAGCTCGAGCGGCAGCAGTGAGGCGAGCACGAGCACGACGACGACGGGTGACACGACCGCGGCGCCGACGACGTCGACGAGCGGCACGACCGAGGCGGACAGCGAGACGGGCGAGCCGGCGGGTAATCTGTTCCTGTCGGACAATTTTTTGAACATCGCTCACCGCGGAGGGGCGGCGCTGCGGCCGGAGGAGACGTTGCCGGCGTTCGAGCACGCGCTGGCGGTCGGGGCCGACGTGCTCGAGTTCGACGTGCACGCGAGCAGCGACGGGGTCATCGTGGCGATGCACGACGGCACGGTCGACCGCACGACCGACGGCACGGGGGCGATCAAGGCGATGACGCTGGACGAGCTGCGAGCGCTCGACGCGGGCTATCGCTTCACGCCCGACGGCGGGCAGACGTTCCCGTACCGCGCGACGGGGATTGCGATCCCTACGCTGGAGGAGATCTTCAAAAAATTCCCCGATTCGTACTACTTGATCGAGATCAAGCAGACGGACCCGCCGATCGTCGACGGGTTGCTGGCGGCGCTGGAGGAGCACGGGGCGCTCGAGCGGGTGGTGATCGCGTCGGGCGACCTCGAGACGATCGAGGCGGTGCGCGCGGCGTCGCCGACGGTGTTCACGTCGCTGAGCACGCCGGAGATGCTCGACCTCTATTTGAAAGTCGGCAGCCCGGACTACGTGGCGCCGGCGCTGTTCGTGCATTCGCCGTGGGATCTGTCGAGCGCCGAGCTGGTGACGTTCGCGCACGAGCGGGGGATGAAGGTGCACCCGTGGACGGTCAACGAGGAGAGTCGAATGGTCGACCTCATCGGCCGCGGGGTGGACGGGATCATGACCGACGATCCGGCCCTGCTGGCGACGGTGGCGCCGTGAGGGGTGAGTCGTGCTGATCCGGCGTGAAATTTTAAAAAAGGTCGCCGAGGGTAGCGTGACGCTGCAGTTCCGCCGCTGGCAGCGGCCCACGGTGAAGCCGGGCGGGACGCTGCGGACATCCCTCGGGGTGCTGGCGATCGGCGCGGTCGAGCCGATAGCGCTGACACAAATCAACGCGGCCGAGGCCCGACGCGCGGGGAGCCCGTCGCTGGCGGCGCTGCGGGCCGAGCTCGCCGGGCACGCGGGGACGGTGTACCGCATCGAGGTGTCGCTGGCCGGCGCCGACCCCCGGGTGGCCCTGCGCGAGGCGCTGCCCGACGCGGCGCAGGTGGCCGAGCTGCAGGCGAAGCTCGAGCGGCTGCCGTGGGCCGTCGAGCTGCTGCGCACGATCGCCGCCCAGGCGGGGGTGCGCGCGCCCGACCTCGCCGCCGCGGCCGGGCTGCCGACGCCGAACTTCAAGGCCCGGGTCCGCCGCCTCAAAGAGCTCGGCCTCACCGAAAGTTTAATTATTGGGTACCGCCTGTCGCCGCGCGGGCAGACGCTGCTGGCGGCGCTGTCCCACCGGTAGCCTCTTGCGAGAAGGTTCGCATGGACATGTCCTGATGAGCATGTATTTCAGGACATGTCTTTTGAGAAGCGGCCGGTCGGCCCGTGGGATCACAGGCAGTCGGTGCACAGCTTCACGAGGCCGCGCAGCTCCTCCGAGGGGGTCTGGCCGGGGGTCCACGGCTCCCCGGGAGCGGCGAACGCGACCTTGGTGCAAGCCCCGCTCGCGGCGAAGAAGTTGAAGCCGGCGCCCGAGGGGGCGGCCGCGCTCGGATAATTGAACTCGGCGGTGATCGAGTACTCGTCGTCGTCGACGAGCTGGCAATTGGGCCCGCAGTCGGTCATCTTCGGCTTGCAGTCGTGCGGCTTCATGAGCTCGATGTTCTGCAGGGCGGCGTTCAGCCACACGTCGCCGGGGACGTCGAGGATGATGTTGGCGGCCCACGGCTGCGCGGCGCGGACGAGCAACTGACCGAAGAGCGACTGGTCGCACGGGCAATCCGCGGACCACGCCTCGCTGCCGTCGAACGGAAAATCATCGCAGGCCTGAACGTCCTCCGGCGGGCACTCGGGGGCCGGCGAGAGATCGCGGCACATGCGAATGTTCGCCCGCCCGGCCTCGAGGAAGATCTCGCCGCTGCTGCACAGGTCGACCACCGTGACGTCGCCGCGACGCGGCCAGGACTCCTCGGTGATGTTGTCCTCGGTGGTGACGAGCAGCCGGCCGCGGTACCCGGTCGGCAAGTGGACGCGGAAATCCATGCCCATGCGCGCCGGCTGCGACTTGCCGTCGTAATACGCGTAGATCGAGCAGCCGTCCTTCCAGGCGCCCTGCGTGCAATCGGTCGCCGGGTCCGGGTGGGGGACCGGGTTGCCGGGGGCGGCGTAGGCCCACAGGGACAGGCGATCGAGCTCCTGGGCGTCGATGGCGTCGCCGAACACGTACTTGCGGAGCTCGACGGTGATCGTCTCTGCTTCGTGATCGAAGAGGACCTCGACGACGCCGCGGTTGGCGAAGTTCTCCTCGTACTCCCTGCGGCCAACGGTGAGCGTGTGGATATCGGCGAGCGGGAACGGCACGGCGTCGACGACGACCTCCCAGGGGCCCTCGCGCGGGCCGACCTCGTCGCCGGGGATGACGCCGGTGGTCGTCGTCGGTTCGCTCGTGTCGGTGGTCGACGGGTCGGTCGTGCCGGTGGGGAGCTCGTTCGTGGTGGTGGTTAACGGGCCGGTCGTCGACGAGGAGCCGGGGTCGCCGGAGATCGTGCTGTCGGTCCCGCCCTCGCCGGGACGACCGGGACAGGCGGCGAGCACGAGGCCGCCGATGACGATACGGACAATATCACTGCGAATCATGCATCCACGAGTATCATGATTCGCAGGCGACGGGCCAGCAGAAAGCAGCGATCAGAGACATCCGACGCACAGCTTCACCTTGCCGCGCAGCTCCTCCTTGGGCGGCTGGTCGGGGGTCCAGGGCTCGCCCGGCTCGGCGTACGGGATCTCGGTGCAGCCGCTGCTGAGGGCGTAGACGTTGAAGCCGGCGCCGTGCGGGGCGGCGTCGCTCGGATAGTTGAACTCGGCGGTCGGCGCGAACGGGTCGGTGGCGTCGAGGACGCACCGCGGCGCCTCGCAGCCGGACAGCTCCGGCAGGCACTGCGGCTGCTTCATGGCGGCGGCGTTCTCCAGGGTGGCGTTCAGCCACACGTCGCCGGGCACGTCGACGGTGATGTCGGCGGCCCACGGCTCGGGGGCGCGGACCACGAGCTGGCCGAAGTTGTCGACGCCGCACGGGCAGCTGGGGGACCAGGCCTCGAGGCCGCTGCCGTCGGGGAACTTCTCGCAGGCCTCGACGTCGGCGGGCGCACATTTCGGGGCAGGCGAGAGGTCGCGGCACATGCGGACCTTGGCGCGCCCGGACTCGAGGCCGATCTCGCCGCTGCTGCACAGGTCGAGGACGGTGACGTCGCTGCGCCGCGGCCAGATGTCCTCGGAGGTGTTGTCCTCGGTGGCGACGAACAGCTCGCCGCGGTAGCCCCGGGGCAGGTGGACGCGGAGGTCCATGCCGGTGCGGATCGGCTGCGTCTGGCCGTCGTAATAGGCGTAGATCGCACAATTGTCCTTCCACGTGTCCTTGGTGCAATCGGTCGACGGATCGGGCCGCGGGACGGGGTTGCCGGTGGCGGCGTATGCCCACAGCGACAGGCGCTCGAAGGCTTCGGTCTCGGCGGCGTCGCCGAACACGTACTTGCGGGTCTCGATGGTGATGGTCTCCTCGTCGTGATCGAAGAGGACCTCGACCTGGCCGCGGTTGGCGAAGTTGCCGTCGTACTCCTCGCGGCCGACGGTGAGCTTGCGAATGGTGGCGACCGGAAACTGGACGGCGTCGACGACGACCTCCCACGGGCCCTCGCGCGGGCCGATCTCGTCGGCCGGCAAGGGGGTGCCGGTGGTCGGGCCCTCGCCCCCGGTCCCGGTGGCCGTGTCGGGCCCGCCGGTCGTGCCGGGCCCGCCCCCGGTCCCGCCGCCGCCGGGCTGACAACCTCCGAGGACGAGGCCGCCGAACAGGACCACGAGGACACCGGGCGAATGGATGGAGCGCATGATCCTCGGTTAGCACGGGGTTCCCCGAAACGGGCCAGCGCACCGAGCGCGGACCGATCGCAAATCGTGCGAGTTCGAGCGGACACGAGCTGCAAAGCTCGCGTGTTATGGTCCAGCGATGCGACGCACCGCGCTCACTCTGGTGATGACGACCCTCGGCTGCAGCCCGCACACGTCGCCGCCCGAGCCGAAGGTCGCGGTCGCTGCGACGCCCGCGGAGGCGCCGCCCGAGTCGCCGGAGCCGCCGGCGCCGCGTGAGCCGCTGCCGCCGAAACAGCCGCCGGCGAGCACGACGTGGACGACGTTGACGGTCGTGCCCGGCTGCGAGCTGCAGATCGCCGACACGCCGGCGAGCCTGGGCCCGCCGCTGGCGTGGACGCAGTGCAAGGACGGGCCGGACGGATGCCTCGAGGCGTCGACCCAGACGGCGGGGGCCCTGGCGCCCGACGTCGACGTCGTCGGGCTGTCGCACGGCGGGCAGGTGACGATCGCGGCGTTGCTGTCGCTGTCGGGGCCTCGCTCGCGCTACGTGCTGGCGCCACGCGACGGCCTGCCGTTCTTCGCGGTCGAGGGGGCGCGGGAGGTTGGATGTTCTTTGGGACATGTCGGTATTTCGGACGACGGCGCGGTGATCGAGGTGCTGTTCGATCACGACGACGGCTACGCCTCGCGGGCGTACCTGCGCGGGCCGCTGGCCGAGGACGCGAGCTGGCGCGAGGTGGCGGCGGTGCTGCCGCGGCGGCAGTTCCCGCAGTTCATCGGCGAGTCGGTGCTGTCGGTCGGCGGGCGCGTGATGGTCGAGCAGAACGGCGGGCCGCTGCGCTGGTATGACCCGAAGGACAGGCGATGGGTGGAGGTGCCGGGTTCGCACGACGGCTGGGAGTGCTGCGCGAGCGGCCACGGCGACGCGGTGGTGTTCTCGTACGCGGCCATCCCCGAGCGGCCGATGGCGGCGCGGCTCGGCGAGCGGGCGCACCCGCTGCGGCGCGGGCCGGTCGCCGGCATGAGCCCGGTGATGATCGACGGAGCGCGCGCGGCGTGGCTCGAGGGCTCCGGGCGCGACAACAACAATATCTATAAGAAGATCGACCTGTGGACCGCGGACGTGGTCGAGGGGCCGGCGCTGGCGAACGCGCGGCACGTGCTGGCCTTGCCGCTGAAGACGATGCCGATGGCGCACGTCGGCGGCGGGGTGGTCGCGATTCGCATGCCGGAGCGCGCGGACGGGCTGAGGATCGTGCGGCTCGATCCGCTCGAGCAGCGGGTCTTGAGGGCGCCGGCCGGTCTGACGATCGAGCGGCTGCTGTGGATCACGAGCGACGAGGTGGCGGTGCGGATCGGCCCCGGAGAGATGAGCGCGAAGGCCAGCGTGATGCGGCGGATCCCGCTCGCGGCGCTGCCGCCGTGGACGGAGAAGTGAGGGGTTGCACGGGCGCGGGAAACGGCCTAGCGTCGGCCGACGATCATGGATCTGCCGCGCTTCGAAGCCCTGATGGTCGATCTGACCGCGAAGGTCGCAGGACGCCCGCTCGACGCCGATCTGGCCGAGTGGCTCAACCGCGAGGTCCCGGCCGACGGGCCCCAGTTCGCCGCGATCGCGCAGGCCTGCCGCGAGGCGGTGGCGGCCGGCTGGATGTGCAGCCGCGAGCACGCGGGCATCAAGTACGGGCGGGTGATCAAGGCCGGGCCGGCGACGCACGGCTTCTCGGTCGACGTGGTCGACATGAACGAGATCGCCGGCGGGCACCACGTGCACCCGAACGGCGAGATCGACATGGTGATGCCGCTCGAGGGCGAGGCGAAGTTCGACGGCCACGGCGCGGGGTGGTGCGTGTATCCGCCGGGCAGCGCGCACACGCCGACGGTCGCGGGCGGGCGGGCGTTCGTGCTCTACCTGCTGCCGCAGGGCGCGATCCAGTTCACCCCGGCGGCCTGACGCGGCGATGACGACGCCGAAGCTGTCGTACGTGCACGGCACCAGCGCGACGCCGCTGCTGGGCGAGACGATCGGCGAGAACCTGCGGCGCACGGTGCTGCGGGTGCCCGACGCCGACGCGCTGGTGGTCCGCTCGCAGGGCTTCCGGGCCACGTACTCGCAGCTGTGGGCGTGGACGGGCCAGGCCGCGCGCGGGCTGATGGCGCTCGGGGTGCAGCGCGGCGACCGGGTCGGGATCTGGTCGCCCAACCGGGCCGAGTGGGTGATCGCGCAGTACGCTGCGGCGCGGATCGGGGCGATCCTCGTCAACATCAACCCGGCGTATCGCGTCGACGAGCTGCAGTACGCGCTGCGTCAGTCGGGCGTGTCGGTGCTGTTGCTGGCGCGGCAGCACCGCGGCTCGGACTACGCGGCGATGGTCGCCGAGGTGATGCCCGGCTGCCCGGCGCTGCGCCTGACGATCGTGTTCGAGGACGGGTGGGACGCCATGCTCGCCGGCGGGTCGGCGATCTCGGAGGACGAGCTGGCGGCGCGCGAGGCGACGCTGCAGTTCGACGACCCGGTCAACATTCAATACACCAGCGGCACCACCGGCGCGCCCAAGGGGGCGACGCTGTCGCACCACAACATCCTCAACAACGGGTTTTACATCGGCGAGACGCTGCGCTACGGCGAGCGCGACCGGGTCTGCATCCCGGTGCCGTTCTACCACTGCTTCGGCATGGTGATCGGCAACCTGGCGTGCACGAGCCACGGGTCGTGCATGGTGATCCCCGGCGAGGTGTTCGACCCGGTGAGCGCGCTGCAGGCGGTGCAAGACGAGGGCTGCACCTCGCTCTACGGCGTGCCGACGATGTTCATCGCCGAGCTCGAGCACCCGCGGTTCGCCGAGTTCGACCTGAGCACGCTGCGCACCGGGGTGATGGCCGGCTCGCCGTGCCCGATCGAGACGATGAAGCAGGTGCAGTCGCGCATGCACATGCGCGAGGTGACGATCTGCTACGGCATGACCGAGACGTCGCCGGTGTCGACGCAGAGCGCGTGCGACGATCCGTTCGAGCAGCGGGTGACGACGGTCGGGCGGGTGCACCCGCACCTCGAGGTGAAGATCGTCGACCCCGAGACGGGGGCGATCGTGCCGCGGGGGGTCCGCGGCGAGCTGTGCACGCGCGGCTACAGCGTGATGCTCGGCTACTGGAACGACGACGCGGCCACGCGCGCGGCGATCGACGCGGGCCGCTGGATGCACACGGGCGACCTGGCGGTGATCGACGACGCCGGCTACGTGAGCATCGTCGGGCGGATCAAGGACCTCATCATCCGCGGCGGCGAGAACGTCTACCCGCGCGAGGTCGAGGAGCTGCTGCACACGCACCCGCACGTCAGCGAGGCGCAGGTGATCGGGGTGCCGAGCCAGCGCTACGGCGAGGAGGTGATGGCGTGGGTCAAGCTGCGGGCCGGGGCCAGCGTCACCGCCGACGAGCTGCGGCAGTACTGCCTGGCCCGGCTGGCGCGCTTCAAGGCGCCCGTGTACTGGAAATTCGTCGACGGCTTCCCGATGACCGTGACCGGGAAGATCCAGAAGTATCGCATGCGCGAGATCGCGGTCGCCGAGCTCGAGCAGGCCGCGCGCAGCGAGTGACGCGGGCATCCGCGCGCCTGCGACCGGCGGTCGCGTGCGCGGGGCCGCGAACTCCGGTACCGTGGGGCGTGCGCGTCGCAGTCGTCGCCGCAGCGCTCGTCGCTGCCTGCAGCGGGTCCCCCAGCGGGCCCGCGAGCACGACCATGGACACGACGGCTGCGAGTTCGAGTGGCGCCGCGATCGACTGCGCAGTCGAGCCCGATGCGCTGTTTATTAAAAGAATCGAGCCGCTGCTGGCGACGGACCGGCCGAAGACGTGCAACACCTGTCACCTGTCGGGCGTCGACATGGAGATGTTCGTGCAGGACACGCCGTGCCAGACGATGGCGTGCCTCGAGTCGAAGGGGCTGGTCGACCTGAAGGAGCCCGAGGCGAGCGTGGTGCTCGGGTGGATCTCCCGCGCAGACCCGCAGAGTCCGCTGATCGATCAGTCGGTGATCGACGAGGAGTACCAGGCGTTCCTGGCGTGGATCGAGGCGACCGCGGAGTGCGGCCTGTGCTGGTCGGGGGATACGCCGTGCGGCGAGCCGAGCGGCGAGAAGTGCGACGAGGACGAGGCGGCGCCGGAGTGGGTCGACCCCGGCGACTGCTCGCCGCTGACCCGTGAGTCGCTGTTCCGCCACAAGGTGTACGTGTGGCGCGACCGCTGCTTCCCGTGCCACTTCGACAGCACCGACTTCGACGCGCCGAAGTGGATCGCCACCGGCTCGTGCGAGCTCGGCTCGCTGATGACGATGCGCAACGTGCTGGAGCGCGGGCTGGTGGACTACGACGAGCCGGAGCAGAGCCTGCTGCTGCTGAAGCCGCTGGCCGAGAGCGCCGGCGGGGTGATGCACGGCGGGCACGACAAGTTCGCCGACAAGAGCGACGAGGCGTACGTCGACTTCCTGGCGTGGATCTCCCGCGAGGTCGAGTGCTCGCCGTAGGGCCTGTCTCTCGGGACAGCCAGTGCGTGCGGCGAGGACGCTGTAGAAGACGCTGTGCGGATGCGCAGGTCTCCTACATTTTGTGTTGACGCCCTCCGGGCACCCCCATATATTGCGGTTGGCGCTGGTACCCTCTGCGTTTGCGAAGACGCTGCGGGTTTAATAGGGAACCCGGTGAGAATCCGGGGCTGCCCCGCAGCGGTAAGCGAGAACGAACCCCACGGAGCACTGGCCGCGCGGCCGGGAAGTGTGGGTAGTAGGGACTCGGCGGCGACGTCGAGGAGCTCGTGAGCCCGAAGACCTGCCTGCGCCCGGCGACGGGAGACATCCGCCGCCGGAACGACCTGGAAGCCTCGCGGGAGGCGCGGTGCAAGCGAAGCGGAGACCCCGCGACTCGCCTCTGCCCCTGTCCCGCGCCGACTTCCGGTCGCCCGCGGGGGCGAGAGGTCGGTGCAGGGCGTTCGCTCGCGCTGACCCTCTGCCCCGGCTCTTCCTCGCGGTTCACGTGAACCGAGGAGGGCGAGATGGACAGGGACAGCACGACGAGCGGGGCCTCGCTGGAGGGCGAGCCGACCCGATCTGGCTTTCAGACCAGCATGCGGGTGAAGAAGCGCAGCGGGGCGCTCGAGCCGGTCGACATCCACAAGATCGTGCAGGCGGTCGACCGCTGCTGCGCGGGCCTCGACGCGGTCGACGCGGTGCGGGTGGCGACGCGGACGATCAGCGGCCTGTACGACGGCGCGACCACGCAGGAGCTCGACCTGCTGTCGATCCAGACCGCAGCGGGGCTGATCGCCGAGGAGCCGCAGTACTCGCGGCTGGCGGCGCGGCTGCTGTCGAGCACCATCGAGGCGGAGGTCGGGCTCGCCGGGGTCCGCACGTTCTCGGAGTCGATCGCGCTCGGTCGCCGGCTGAACCTGATCCACGAGCGGCTGCAGGCGTTCGTCAGCGCGGCGGCGGCCGAGCTCGACGCGATGGTGGAGCCGGCGCGCGACCGCGAGTTCGAGTACTTCGGCCTGCGCACGGTCTACGACCGCTACCTGCTGCGCCACCCGCAGACGCGGCAGGTGATCGAGACGCCGCAGCAGTTCTTCATGCGGATCGCCTGCGCGCTGGCCGAGTCGGTGGCGGAGGCGCGCGAGCTGTACGCGCTGCTGTCGGCGCTGGAGTACCTGCCGAGCTCGCCGACGCTGTTCAACGCCGGGACACGACATGAACAATTGGCCAGCTGCTTCCTGCTCGACTCGCCGCGCGACCAGCTGTCGCACATCTACCAGCGCTACCACGACGTGGCGATGCTGTCGAAGTTCTCCGGCGGCATCGGCCTGGCCTACCACCGGGTGCGCTCGCGCGGCTCGCTGATCACCGTGACCAATGGGATCTCCTGCGGCATCGTGCCGTGGCTGAAGACGCTCGACGCGTCGGTGGCGGCGGTCAACCAGGGCGGCAAGCGCAAGGGCGCCTGCTGCGTGTACCTCGAGTCGTGGCACGCCGACATCGAGGCGTTCCTCGAGCTGCGCGACAACACCGGCGACGAGGCCAGCCGCACGCACAACCTCAACCTCGCCAACTGGGTGCCCGACCTGTTCATGCGCCGGGTCGAGGCCGACGCGGCGTGGAGCCTGTTCGACCCCAAGACCGTGAAGGACCTGCCCGACCTGTACGGCGAGGCGTTCGAGGCCCGCTACCTCGAGTACGAGAGGACCGGCCTGGCCGTAAGGACAGTCTCGGCGCGCGACCTGTACGCGCGGATGATGCGGACGCTGGCGCAGACCGGCAACGGCTGGATGACCTTCAAAGATCGCTGCAACATCACCTGCAACCAGACGGGGGCGCCGGGGCGGGTGGTGCACCTGTCGAACCTGTGCACGGAGATCGTCGAGGTCACCGCCGGCGACGAGGTGGCGGTGTGCAACCTCGGGTCGATCAACCTGGCGCGGCACGTTCGTACATGTCCGGATGGACAGGTCGAGTTCGACTTCGATCAATTGGCGCGGACGGTCGGGCTGGCGGTGCGGCAGCTCGACCGGGTGATCGACCTCAACTACTACTCGCTGCCGGGGGCGCGCGACTCGAACACCCAGTGGCGGCCGGTCGGGCTCGGGCTGATGGGCCTGCAGGACGTGTTCTTCCAGCTCGGCCTGGCCTTCGACTGCGCGGCCGCGCGGGCGCTGTCGCGGCAGATCTCCGAGGAGGTGTACTTCCACGCGCTGGCGGCCTCGTGCGCCCTGGCGCGCGAGCGCGGGCCGCACCCGACCTTCGGCGAGACCCGGGTGGCGCGCGGCGAGCTGCAGTTCGACGCCTGGCACGTGGCTCCGGGCGAACCTGAACGTTGGGACAGGCTGCGCACGGACATCCGGGCGCACGGCCTGCGCAACTCGCTGCTGGTGGCGATTGCGCCGACGGCGACGATCGCGGCGATCGCCGGCTGCTACGAGTGCATCGAGCCGCAGGTGTCGAACCTGTTCAAGCGCGAGACGCTGTCGGGCGACTTCCTGCAGGTCAACCGCTACCTGGTGGCGACGCTGAAGCAGCTGGGGCTGTGGACCGAGGCGACGCGCAACCACCTCAAGCTGGCCGAGGGCTCGGTGCAGCAGCTGGAGGGGCTGCCGGAGGCGCTGAAGCTGGTGTACCGCACCGCGTGGGAGCTGCCGATGCGCTCGCTCATCGACATGGCGGCGGAGCGCGGGGCGTTCATCGATCAGAGTCAGTCGCTGAACCTGTTCATCGAGAGCCCGAGCATCGGCCAGCTGTCGAGCATGTACTTCTACGCGTGGAAGCGCGGGCTCAAGACGACCTACTACCTGCGCTCGCGCCCGGCGACGCGGATCGCCAAGGCCACGGTCGACGCGGCGGCGAGCGCGGAGCCGCCGGCCCCGCGCGCGGCGGTCGCGTGCTCGCTCGAGAACCCCGAGTCCTGCGAGGCCTGCCAATGAGTCACGTCCACCGCCCCACCCGCCTGCTCGAGCCCGGCCTGTGCCTGTCGCTGCGGCCGATGCACTACCCGGTGTTCTTCGAGATGTACCGCGCGGCGATCAAGAACACCTGGACCGTCGAGGAGGTCGACTTCTCGACCGACGTCGCCGACCTTCGCGGCCGCATGTCCGAGGCCGAGCGCCACCTCGTGCAGCGGCTGGTCGCGTTCTTCGCCACCGGCGACGCGATCGTCGCCAACAACGTGGTGCTGAGCCTGTACCGCCACATCAACGCCCCCGAGGCGCGGATGTACCTGTCGCGGCAGCTGTACGAGGAGGCGCTGCACGTGCAGTTCTACCTGACGCTGCTCGACACCTACGTGCCGGACCCCGACGAGCGCCACCGGGCCTTCGCGGCGATCGAGACGATCCCTTCGATCCGCCGCAAGGCCGAGTTCTGCATGCGCTGGCTCGACTCGGTCCAGGGCACGGAGCGGCTGGGCGACCGCGAGCAGCGGCGCAGGTTCGTGCTCAACCTGATCTGCTTCGCCGCGTGCGTCGAGGGGCTGTTCTTCTTCGGCGCGTTCGCCTACGTGTACTTCCTGCGCTCGCGCGGGCTGCTGCACGGGCTGGCGGCCGGGACCAACTGGGTGTTCCGCGACGAGAGCGCGCACATGAAGTTCGCCTTCGAGGTGGTGAGCACGATCCGCCGGGAGGAGCCGGGGCTGTTCGACGCGTCGCTCGAGGCGGAGGTGCAGGCGATGATCGCCGAGGCGATCGACTGCGAGACTCAATTCGCCGAGGACCTGGTCGGCGGCGGCGTGGCCGGGCTGTCGGTGCGCGACATCCGACAGTACCTCGAGTACTGCGCCGACCAGCGGCTGGTGACCCTGGGCATGTCCCGCCGCTACGGCGTGAGCAACCCGCTGTCGTTCATGGAATTGCAGGACGTGCAGGAGGTGGCAAACTTCTTCGAGCGCCGGGTGTCGGCGTACCAGGTCGGGGTGACCGGACAGGTGGTGCTCGATGCAGCGTTCTGAGGCAGACAACGAGCGGATCGAGGCGGGCCGGGTGCGCGAGGCCCGGCTCGTCGAGATGGTGTTCCCGGAGCAGACGAACCACTACGGGACTCTGTTCGGCGGGCAAGCGCTGGCGCTGATGGACAAGGCGGCGTTCGTGGCGGCCTCGCGTTACGCGCGGCGCACGGTGGTGACTGCCAGCAGCGAGCGCGTCGACTTTCATGTGCCGATCCGCCAGGGGCAGCTGGTGGAGCTTATCGCTCGTGTGGTGGCGACGGGGCGGACGTCGATCACGGTCGAGGTCGAGGTGTTCGCCGAGGATCTGTTGACCGGCGATCGGCAGCTCGGGACTCGTGGGCGCTTCGTGCTGGTCGCCCTCGATGCGCACGGGAATCCGACTTCGGTGCCTGGGCTCTCGAGTCAGGGGTGAGCGGGGCTTGCTTGCGCGGGGATCGTGAGGCTGTGGTTCGCGAATTGCCGACTGCGCCTCGCGGGGGGTCCGGGGAAGAGTCGCCCGTGAGTTCAGCGCCCGGATGGGCGCTCGTGCCTCGCACCCATCCCGTCTCGAATTCACGGTCGACCCTTCCCCGGACCCCCTGGCACGGCCGCAGCCGTGAGAGGCCGACCCGCCGTCGCGGGCTTCGATGACGGATGTCCTTCGGGGCAGGTCGTCGGAGTCTGTTCGACGGCCAGGGCTGGCCGCCGAACAGACGCTTTCTCGCGTCCTTTCCGGCGGGTCCTCCTCGCGCGGCGAGCTTCGTGTCGGCGAGGGCGGGCTTCGTCGAACGGGTCGAGGCGATCTGCTCGCCGAACGCCGGGTCCGAGGATCTCGTCACCGGCGATCGCCGGCTCGGGACGCGCAGGCGCTTCGTGCCGACACGTACGGCAAATCCGACTTCGGTGCGGGCGCTCGCTGCGACTCAGGAATGACTTGCGGCCAGGGTTCCGCCGGCCGCTCACGGCGACCGAGGCGCTACCCGGGGAGCCCCTCAGCGCGGTTCCTGCCGGGTCGTTGCTTGATCGTTGCAGCGACCTGCTAGACTACGCGGGTAGATCGAGCTGGGGGATGAAATGATCAAACAGGCGTGTTTGCTCGGGTTGATGCTTGCGGCGTGCGGGTCGGAGGGGTCCGGCGCGAGCGCGACGACGGGGTCGACGGGGGAACCGGGCACGGGGACGGACGCATCGACCGGTTCGACGACGGATGGACAGGGCGACTCGGCGAGTCCGACGGAGAGCACGTCGACCGGAGAAGGCGCGGGGACGGAGAGCACGGGCGGCTCGTCGAGCGGGAGCACCGCGAGCACGTCGACGGAGAGCACCGGCCTCGAGTCGACGGGGAGCACGTCGGACGCGAGCACCGGCGCGACGACGGGCGGCGACGATCTGCCCGTGCTGTGCGGCGACGAGACGCTGTGCGACGAGGACGCGTGCTCGGGGCTGATGCTCAGCGACCAGAAGTACGCGGCTGCGCTGCGCGTGGCCCTCGACGAGTGCGGGGACATCATCCTGGCGGGGCGGCATCGGGGCCCCGAGCCGAAGCTGGGCTTGCCCGAGGCGAACGGGCTGAACGATGCATACGTGGTGCGGATGGATCGCGCGGGAAAATTGAAGTGGTCGCGCTCTTTCGGCGCGGTCGACGAAAGCAACGCGGCGACGGAGGCGACGCTGTCGACGCTGCGACTCGGCCCGGACGGGAGCGTGTTCGTCGCGGGGACGACCTATCATGATTTCGTGATCGACGGGGTCGCATGCGAGGTCGACCAGCCGACGCTCTTCATGCTCCAGCTCTCCGCCGACGGGGTCGCGCAGTGGTGCAAGACGCTCGAAACGCCCAACCAGGTGGTCGCTGCGTACGAGATGGTGCTCGTCGACGAGTCGGCGGTCGTCGTCGGTGCGTGCGGGGACGATCTCGGTCACCACGAGATGCTAGTCGCCAGGGTGCCGGCCGACGGCGACGGCGAGATCGTCCATGCGTGCACCGGCAACGGTGACGAGGCGGCGCTGTTCGGGGCGACGGTCGACGCGGGGCGAGTGGTCGTGTCCGGCGATTTCCTTGGTTCCTTGAGCCTCGGGCAGACGCAGATGGTCGCGGCCGATCGGGACCTGTTCATCGCTCGCTTCGATCCGGTCGAGTGGGAGGCGAACGCGCCGCCGCCCTGGGACTTCGCCGAGCAGCTCGGAGGCCCCGGGCTGGACCGCGCGCGGGGGACCGCGCGCGGGCACGACGGGACGATCGCGCTCGTCGGCGCGGCGACGGGGTGGGCCGAGTGCGAGAACGCGGACGGGCTGCCGAAGGGCGGCTACGACGCGCTCTTCGTGACCTTCGAGCCCGACGGCGACGGCTACGCGCGGACTCGGACGCTCTGCTACGGCTCCGCGGCGGACAGCGTCGGCGAATACCCGGTACCGCTGCCCGGCTCGGGGTTCGCGTGGCAGGGGAGGGATCAAGGAGGCGCCCTGTTCGCTCCGCCGCACCAGATCGGACCGAAGGCGGGCCAGAGGTTCTTCGTGGCGACGTGGCTCGAGGACGTGGGGGTGACTGCGACGTACGCGCCGCCGGGGAACGATTCGGTCTATCCCAAGGCCCTCGCGGTCGATCCGCTCGGAGCCGTGGCGTCCGGCGGGACGAGCGAATACCACATGTTCCTGTTACGACTCCGGCCCGATCTGACCGGCGGGCCGTAAGGCAAGCAAGGACATCTCCGACGCGCGGGATGACCCTCAGGATATGTCTTTAAAGACATATCATAATAGACATCCTCAATCGACGTGGAACACGACCTGGGTGCCGGCGGCGGCGCCGGTGGCGAGGTCGAGGCCGAGGCGGGGGAAGAGCTGCGGGCAGAGGGCGTCGATCTGGCGCGACCAGCAGCCGCAGGCGGCGCCGGAGGCCTGGCTGCAGAAGCGCAGGTCGAGGCCGTCGTAGAGGCTGCGCCAGTCGGCGACGATGGTGCTCGAGTCGGGGTCGAAGCCGTCGAGGGCGACGTCGAACTGGTTGGGGCGCTGGCAGTTGCCGATGCAACCGTCGGCGCCGAGGTCGATGCCGACGCCGGTGAACACGGGGTCGGCGGCGGAGAAGGGCTCCTGCTTGGCCCAGGCGGTGAAGAAGAGGTGGGCGCCGGTGATGGCGGAGCGCAGGGTGGGTTCGTCGAGGGGTGGAGGCAAGCTGGCGGGGTCGGCGAGGTCGAGCTCGGGAGGGACGCCGACGCGGAAGCGGAGACCGACGTAGTCGGCGTGTTTGCTGCGGTCGGCCTCGGAGAGGACGCCGCGGACGGTCTTGTTGAGGGCAGGGGTGCCGCGGCGGCACTCGCCGCTGGCGTCCTCGAAGTCGAGGAGGGCGACGCCGCGGGCCTGGAACTGGCCGTCGTCGAGCAGCTCGAGGGGGTGCTCCTCGCCGTCGGCGGTGACGAGGCGGACCGCGTGGATGAACAGGCGGAAGTCCTGCGGTTCGACGTTGGCGGTCGCCTCCGGGTAGACCTCGTTGCAGCTGAAATAGGAGCTGCCGACGGTGGGGCGGAAGAACAGCTCGATGGTGCCGTCGTCGGTGTCGCGGCCGGTACAGGCCGCGAGGAGGGCGAGGGACAGGAGGCAGACGCGCATCGCGTCAGTCTAGCCGGGGCGGCCGAAGACGGAGCGGGTGGCGGAGGCCGACGTCCGTCGGCGGACCGATGGTTTCCGCCGTTCCGGCCGCAGAGCGGCCGTGTGGCTCAGGCACAGGGGGCGCCGCCGATGGCGGCCTCGCACAGCGACTCGTCGCCGGCCGCCTGCTCGCAGTGGTAGAGCCGGCACTCCAGCGAATTGCCGGACATCGCCGGCATGCCGACGGTCGGCAGCATGTCAGCAGCGGCTTTGCAGTTGATCTCCGACATCGGGTGCTCCTCGCCCCAGGTGCCGTGATACTGGTCGTGGCAATTGACGAGCATGCACTCACAATAGTCGGCGGCCGGCGAGCTCCCCTCGGTGGTGGCGCCGGTCGAGGTCGGCTCGTGCTCGGTGGTGTGCTCGTGGTCGGTGTCGTGGTCGGTGGTTTGCTCGTGTCCGGTGGCGGTCGAGTCGGTGCCGGTCGAGGTGTCGTGCGCGTGGCCGGTCGAGGTGTCGTGCGAATCGTGGTCAGTGCCGGAATGGGTGGTGCCGCAGGCGGCCAAACCGAGGAGGAGGGGCGCGAAGATCGTCTTCATGGCAAGAGCGCGTGGTCGCGGTACGCAGGCCCAGGGCGAGCGGACCGGCGGGTCACTGTAGCCGAGAGGGCGCGAGGGCCAGCCTGCGGCCGGGTGTCGCAGGTGCGCCGTGGGGCTCGCAGGCGACGGGTGAGGCCACGAGCGCGGGCGAATTCGTGACGCACGCCGCGAGGGCCGTAAGGTGCGCCCCCATGCATCGTCGCGCCTTCGCCTCGGCCCGTCTCTCGGTCCGCCAGCGCGAGCGAGGTCGGCGGCAGGGTGCCGGGCGCGACCGCGGCGACGGGCGACGACGACGGCGACGAAGAGAGGGACCGACGACGATGCTCGACGCGATCGGGCTGCCGGAGCTGCGGCGCTCGACGTCGGGTGCATCTTCACCGCCTGCTCGGGCCTCGGCGGCGCCAGCATCCGCGATTACGACACCGACCCCCGCGACGACGACACCGGGTGGTCGAGGATCCACGCCGGCCACGATCAGCCCCGCGACGGGAGCAGGTTCAGGGCTCTCCTTCGATTAGAGAAGTTGTTCTTGCGCTTCCACGTCGGCGGCGAGGTGAGTGTCGACGAATGACCGAGGTCCGCACCAATGATGGGTGCGCGCAATTTGGCGCGTGCGCACGATGAGCGATCGCGGTCAACGTTAATCATGTCACGATCGTGTCATCGCGGGCGCGGCCTTCAGACATTCGCGTTGTCACCGCCGATCGGTCTCGACTCATCCGAGCTGTCTGTGTGAGTGGGTGAGAGTGCCGCTCCGGACGCGACGGCGGCGCGTCCGTGAGCCGTTCTAGGCGCGGGGTGCCACAATTTGTGCAGAAATTGCTGCGATGTTGAACCCTGCGCACCGGTGCAGGAAGCGGTCAGATCTGGGGCGGAGCAGCGTTCTGCGGCCGAGACTGCTGGCTCCAGGGGGCCGAATGGCGGTATCGGCGCCGATTTGAATGTGTACACCGCATCGATGAACTGGAGTAGCTTGCTTTCTTATGCACTCCCGTCATTTCCTCCTGGGCCTCCCTGCGTGTCTGGGCATCGCCTGTTCGAGCGGCGCGGGGACCGAACAATCCGGATTCAGCACCGTGACCTTCAGTACCGGCGGCTATACGTCGTCGGCGACGATGGGACTCACCGAGGCCGACACGGGCAGCAGCGGGTCGAGCAGCGGGGGGACCCATGTAGGCACCGACGGCGGGACCGCCGCGGAGCCGGCGCCGACCACGGGCGGCAGCTCGACGACGACCGGCAACCTGAGCGGGGCGTTCGAGACGCTGGACATGAGCACGAGCGGCGTGCCGACGACCACGAACGACGGGCCAGCGACGACCGACTCCGGGCCCGACGCGACCACCGGCACGAGCAGCACGAGCGGCACGAGCGGCACGAGCGGCACGACGGGGGACGGCACGACGGGCGGACAGGGCAATCCGCCGCCCGCCAACGCGACCGACGAGAACCTGCTGGTGGCGCTGTTCGGCGACCAGGGCACCGGCAACAACACCAAGGCTGTATACGACCTGGTGCTGGCGGAGAAGGCCGACTTCGTCATCATCCTCGGCGACTTCGACTACGGCGACGACCCCGACGGGTGGGCGAGCGAGATGGAGAGCGTGCTCGGCGACAGCTTCCCGGTGTTCGCGGTGATCGGCAACCACGACGCCGACGCGTGGTCGGGCTACCAGGACAAGCTGAAGACCCGCCTGGCGAAGATCCCCGGCGCGAGCTGCGAGGGCGACCTCGGCGTGAAGTCGAACTGCACCTATCGCGGGCTCCACTTCGTGCTCTCGGGCCTCGGCACCAAGGGCTCCGACAGCGACCACGAGAAGCACCTCGCCCAGGTGCTGGCCGCCGACGACCACCTGTGGAGCCTCTGTACGTTCCACAAGAACCAGCGCGACCTGCAGGCCGGCGACAAGCCCGATGACCTGACGTGGGAGGCGCTGCAGTCGTGCCAGGACGACGGGTCGATCATCGCCATGGGCCACGAGCACTCGTACGCGCGCACGCGCACGCTCACCGACGTGGGTAACAAGGGTGCATCCCATGGTGCCACTGGGATGGCCGAGTTGTTGGAGGTGGGCCCGGGCCGCACGTTCTCGGTGGTGTCGGGCCTCGGGGGCAGGAGCATCCGCGACTGGGACTCCGGCCTCCACGACGGCCAGAGCTGGTGGGCTTCGGTCTACACCGACAACTACTGGCTCAAGAACGGGGTGGAGGAGAACAACTTCGAGGCCGAACACGGGGTCCTGTTCCTCCGCTTCTACGTCGACGGCGACCCCAACGCGGCCCACGGCTACTTCAAAAACGTGAAGGGCGACATCGTCGACGAATTCGACATCATTCACAAATAGCGGCCCGCAATCGCGACAGGCGATCAGCGCCAGGCGCTGACGAAGGCGTTGTCGCGGGCGAAGTCGTTGGCGACGGTGGTCGAGCGCCGGGCCGAGAGCGAGGCGAACGGGTTGGGGCACGGCGGCAGCAGCGGCTCGGCGCCGATCGCCCGCAACACCCGCGCCTCGCCGGCGGCCTCCCACCCGCGGTAGCTGGTGATCGCAAACGGGACGCCGGAGCCGCGCAGGTCGTGCATGGTCGGCTTCCACGAGGGATAGAGGAGGAGGCCGCAGTCGTAGCCGATGACGAGGTCGGGGCGCCCGAGCTCGGACCACTGGGCGCGCCGGTACAGCCCCGGCACCACGCGCACCGCCGGCCCGAGGTCGTCGGCCGCGAGCTCGGGGCCGATGAGCGTGAAGGCGAAGCGCCGCCCGGGAAACAGCCGCTCCAGCTCGAGCCACAGGCCCGGCGAGACGTCGCGCTCGCGCTGGGCCGCGGCGATCACGTGGATCGCGGTCGGTCGCGAGGTGTCCTTCAGGACATGGTCGGAGAGCAAGGTGAGGAGGTGGGCCAGAGTCAGCGGCCGCGTGGCGAGGTCGCTCAGGCACCTGCGCTCTGCCGGCGAGAGGTCGGGGCCGAGCCAGTCGTCCCACCCGGCAGGGACGGCCGGGCTGCGCCGCGCGCGGGCGAGGAGCGCGGCCTCGAGGCGCTCGCGCGGGCGCTCGCGGAGGTGGGCGAGGTCGTCGGCGATCGCTCGCAGGGCGGGGCAGACCGGGGCGTGCCAGCGGAGGTCGAGGCGGCGGTGGTCGTCGCCGCAGTAAGCGACGCCGTCGCAGCCGAGGCAGACGCGGGCGGGGCTGATGCCACACACGAGGCAGGTCGCGGTGGGCGAGGCCGGGGCGAGGCCCGCTGGTTCGGCGGTCGCGGGCGGGCGAGGCTCGAGCCGCGCCATCTTCTCGAGCTCGGCGCACTGGCTGGGGTAGTCGAGCAGCCGCGGCATCGCGGGCCAGTGTAGGGCGGCGAGCGACGGCGCGGTCAGCGAAGGCGAGACCGACGAGTGGACGCGGCGAGCGCAGCGCACGCGGGCAGGGAACGCGCTAAGATCTCGCAAGCCCCGTGCAGTCGTCGCTCGAGCCGCGCGCGCCCCGGTCCCGCCTCGCCGGGGCAGACGCGAGCGAGCGCGGCGCAGTGTTCACGCGGCCCGAGGTGGTCGAGGCGCTGCTCGACCTCGCGGGTTACACGGCCGATCGACCGCTGCAGCGCTGGTCGGTGCTCGAGCCGTCGTTCGGCGCGGGTGATTTTTTGCTGGCGATCGTCGAGCGGTTGCTGGCCGCATGTGAGGCCGCGGGGCTCGGGCCCGCGGACGCGCGAGGCCTCGGCGCGGCGATCCGCGGGGTCGAGGTGCACTGCGAGTCGTTCGCGCGGACGCGCGAGCGCGTGCAGGCCCGGCTGCGTGAGTGGGGCGCGAGCAGCGGCGACGCGGCCTGGCTGTGCGAGGCGTGGCTGATCGAGGGCGACTTCCTGCTCGCGCCGCTGGCGGGCCCGTTCGACGTGGTGGTCGGTAACCCGCCGTACGTGCGGCAAGAGCGGATCCCCGAGCCCCTGCTCGCAGAATATCGCCGGCGCTATCGTACCATCTACGACCGCGCCGACCTCTACGTGCCGTTCTTCGAGCGCGGCTTGCAGCTGCTCGGCGACGACGGTCGGCTGGCGTTCATCTGCGCCAACCGCTGGCTGAAGAACCGCTACGGGGGGCCGCTGCGCGGGCTCGTGGCCCGCGACTATCACCTGTCGCACTACATCGACATGGAGGGCACGGACGCGTTCCAGTCGGAGGTGTTCGCGTATCCGGCGATCACAGTGATCCGCCGCGGCGCGGGCGAACTGACGCGGATCGCCCGGCGGCCGCAGATCGCCGGCGAGCTGCCTGCGGTGGTGCAGGCGATGACGCGGGCGGGGCCGGTCGGCGATCCGCGCGTCGAGGAGGTGGCGCAGGCGGTCTGCGGCGAGGACCCGTGGCTGCTCGAGGGCTGCGAGCAGCTCCGCGTGCTCCGCCGCCTCGAGGGCGAGTTCGCGACGCTCGAGGAGGCCGGGTGCCGGGTGGGGATCGGGGTGGCGACCGGGGCCGATCGAGTGTTCATCGCCGACTTCGCGGGGCTGCCGGTGGAGCCGGCGCGCAAGCTGCCGCTGGTGATGGCGGCCGATCTGCGCGACGGGACGATCGCGTGGCGAGGGCGGGGGATCGTCAATCCGTTCGAGGTCGACGGGGCGCTGGCGGAGGCCCGGAGCTATCCGAAGTTCGCGGCGTACTTGCGCGAGCACCAGGGGGCGCTGCAGCGGCGCTACGTGGCGCGCCGCAACCCCGAGGGGTGGTACCGCACCATCGACCGCATCGACCCGGCGCTGACGCGCACGCCCAAGCTGCTGATCCCCGACATCAAGGGCGAGGCGACCGTGGCCTACGACGAGGGTCTCTATTATCCGCACCACAACCTCTACCACGTGACGTCGACGACGTGGGACCTGCGGGCGCTGGCGACGATCCTCCGCTCGTCGCTGGCGGTGCTGTTCGTGGCCAGCTACGGGGTCAAGATGGCCGGCGGTTTCTTGCGGTTCCAGGCGCAGTACCTGCGGCGGATCCGCGTGCCGCGCTGGGCCGACGTACCTGCGCAGGCGCGGGCGGCCTTGATCGCGGCCGCGCCCGACGACCCTGCCGCCATCGATCGCGCGACGTTCGCGGCCTACGGCCTGCGGCGCGCCGAGGCCGAGACGATCCGCAAGGCGGCGGCTGCCGCTCGCGTCGCTCGCAAAAATTCTTGAAACATCTACATGTCCCAAGGGACATGTGCACTCTTCCACGCATGTCCGTGAAGACATCATGAGAGAGGCGGCGATCACGGCTCGTCGGAGGTGCCGAGGCGCGCGGCGAGGCGGGCGACTTGCGGGACGCCGAGGCCGGTGGCGGGGTCGAAGCCGGGGCCGGCGCGGAAGCCGGGGAGGACCTGCCAGCGGCGGGTGTCGTCGGTGGTGAGCAGCGGCAGCTCGAGGTCGGTGTGGCCCTCGACGATGTCGCGCAGCAGCTCGGGGTGACGAACGCCGGCGGGGTAGAGGCGCGGCTGGAGCTGACCTACGCGGGTGAGGCCGTGGCGGCGCCGGCGTTGGTTGAGGCGGGCGACGATGCCGGCCCAGATCGGCGCAGCCACGCTGGTGCCGCCGACGTCGTCGCGGAACTCGCCGTCGAACAGGCAGGCGTAGGCGGTCGGCCGTTCGCCGACGTCCGGGCCCCAGGCCATCAGGGCGACGTCGGGCTGCACGCGGCCGCTCGCGGGCACGGGGGCGTCGGCCGGGCCGCGCGAGAATTCGCGGGGCAGGAGGTCGCGTTGATAGTCGGGCACGGGCACGTGCACGCTGACGCCGCCGCTGCCGGCCAGCGCGGGCAGACCGATGGCGGCGCGCAAAGCAGGCGAGACGGGGGCGCTCCAGGCGAGCTCGCGCCAGGGCTCGCGCGCGACCACGTGCGTGCCGCCGACGCTGAGGACGCGGGCCTCGCAGCCGGGGAAGGTGTCGCGCGGGACGAGGGCGTCGCAGGCGTCGCGCGCCGGGCCGCTGCTGGGGAAGCCATCATAGGCGCCCCAGTCGCCGCTGGCGGCCACGACGGTGACGCCGAGGACGGCCGCGAGATCGAGCAAGTCGGCGAAGCGTCGGCGGCCGTGGACCGCGTAGTACTGCCGCGCGGGGGCGCTCCAGCTGGTCACTGCAATGGTAGTCTCTCGGGACATGTCCGAGAGGACATTTTTTAAGAAGGTGCTCCAGGGGTCGGCGGCGACGGTCGGGTCGAGGAGGTAGACGACGATCCGGGCGCGTGGGGCGACGGCGGCCAGCCACTGCAGGCCCATGGTGGTCTCGAAGCGGAACCGCGGGTCGGTGGCGCAGGCGCCCAGCGGGGTGAGCTGGACCAGCTCGATCTGCGGCGCGGGCAGGCCGAAGGCGCGGGCGAAGCCGTGGACGTCGGCCGCGTCGGGCACACCTCCGAGGGCCATGACTGCGATCGTCTCGCCCCCGCCGTCGGTGTCGTCGTCGAAGTCGTAGCCGCGCGCGAGCTCGGCAGGGCGCAGCCCGGTCGCAGGCACGGGCGGAGGCGCGGCGCCCGGATCGGCGAGCACGCGCGGCGGCTCCGGCGGCCGCCACGGGCCGAGCTCGAGCGCGGCGATGCTCGCGGCGAATGACGGGGGGACGAGCGCACGCGCGGCGTCGTCGACGAGGCGCCGGCGCGCGAGCAGCTGCTCGGCATCATGTCCCAGGAGACATGTCAGTCGAGCGCGGTCGAGCTCGGCGATCCAGGTGAGGTCGGCGAGGCCGGTCGCGACGGCGGGGATGTTCGCGGCGGCGAACCATTGCCCGATCTGGGTGTGAAGCTCGGGCGGCCGGGCGATGCGCGCGGCGAGGGCGGAGCGATCGAGGTGGCGGCCGAATTGCGGATCGCCGGGCGAGGACACCGCGTCGGCGAGGTCGCGCAGATCGGCCGCAGGGGCCAGCTGCAGGCTCAGGCGCACGCGACGGCCTCGAGCGCGGGGGACACCGCCGCGGCCGCGCGCGGACCTTCGAGTCCAATAAATCCCTTCATCGCGGCGACGCGGACGATGGCGAGCACGGCCGCGCGCAGGACCGCGGGGTCGCGGGCGGGGAACAGCGCCCGGGCGCGCGCGAGCAGGTCGGCGACGTCGCTGCACTCGTGCATGGCCGCGACCACGGGGGCCAGGGCCGGATCGATGCGCGCAGGCGTGGCGGCCAGTCGGTGGCTCATCTGCGGGGTCTCGGTCACGAGGTCGTGGTACACCTCGAGGCGCCCGCTGAGGCCGCGCTCGAGGCCCGGCTCGGTGCGCAGGTCGAGGCGGAACGGGGCCACGAGCGAGTATGTCTCGTGAGACAGGTCCTCCGGGGCAGGTACGCCGGCGTCGCGGTAGATCGCCTCGAGGCCGTCGGCCGCGCCGGTGATGCCCTGGATCAGCGGGACCACCACCTCGGCGCCGGCGCCGAGCGCCCGCGGGACCGGGAAGAAGCCGGCGGTCGCCATCGTGAAGGCCTGCCGGTCCTCGAGCCGCAGGCGACCGGAGGCGTTGACCAGCTGCTGCGCGGTCCACCACCACGAGGGTGCCGCCTTGTTGTTGCCGTAAAAGTAGCGGGCGAGGGTCAGGAAGGCGCCGTACTCGCCGCGCAGGTAATCGGAGTAGGCGCGCCACAGGCTGGCGGCCGGCAGGTCGGGCCGCGCGCGCTGGGTCAGCCAGGTGTAGGCCGCGCGGTGACCTGTCTGAAGGGCCAGGGTGACGCCGGTGGAGAGGATCGGGTCGACGAACATCGCCGCGTCGCCCGCGGCCGCCCAGCCGTCGCCGACGGTCTCCCTGGCCCACGACGACCAGTCCTGGCAGGCGCCGACGCGCGCGTTCTTGGGGAGAATGTCGTCGCGCAGGGTGGCGTTCTGAATGAGACCGGCGACCTCGGGGCACGAGCGCAGCGACTTCCAGAAGAAGGTCTCGAGGTCGACGCCCGCCAGCTTGTCGGCGAAGTGATGCCGGTTGGTGACGACGCCCACGGTCATCAGGTCGCGGGCGAGCGGGAAGTACCAGATCCACCCGTGCTCGATGGCGGCGATGAAGACGGTCGAACGATCTTCGGAGCCGCTGAAGGTGACCTTCCACTCGGCCCCCTGGAGGTAGCCGTAGACGGCGAAGTTGTTGAGGTTCTCGTCGTAGACGCGCTCGCCCCTGGTGAGCAGGTGCGACAGGCCGGTGGCGTCGAGCACGAAGTCGGCGGTGATCGTGCCGCCGTGGCCGGCGTCGTCCTCCCAGTCGATCGTGTGCCGCGACGATTCGCCGACCCGGGCGGCGCCGAGGGCCCTGGTGCCCTCGCGGACGTCGGCGCCGAGGCGGCGGGCGTTGTCGAGCAGCAGCTTGTCGAAGCGCGAGCGCTCGACGTTGAAGGCCGAATAGGGGGTGCGCTGGGTCTGGCCGGGGCCGAGCAGCTTTTCGAAGTCCTGGCCGGTGACCTCGATGACCGAGGCGTCACCGCCGGCGCGGGAGATCGTCTTGAGCGTCAGGTAATCGGCGGTCCAGGGCTTGCGATCTCGACCCCAGATGAAGGTGACGCCCATCTTCTTGACGAAGTCGGAGGCGAGCATCGTCTGGTAGACGCCGAGGTCCTCGAGCACGCCGTTGGCGGCGGGGATCGTCGATTCGCCGATGTGCCAGCGCGGGAACCGGCATTTCTCCAACAGGACGATCTTGGCCCCGGGGGCGTACTTCTTGGCGATCGCGGCGAAGGTGCTGCCGGCGGGGCCGCCGCCCAGGACCACACAGTCTGCGTGCTCGACGGTCATGACGAATCCTCGGTGTCGGGGGAGCGACGAAGAACGGGCAAAAGAGGCGCCGCGGAGCCGGGTCGGCTCCGCGGCGGCCGGGCGGCTCAGAAGCCGAAGTTGATGTCGGTGAGGGGGACGCTGTCGAATTCGACGACCTGAAGCTCGTCGGCTCGGCCCTCGCGGACCTCGAAGGCGGCGTCCTGGGTGGTGGTCTCGGTGGTCTGGGTGGTCTCTTGCTTGTTCATGGCAGTCTCTCCAGCGGTGTTATTGTGATTTTTTACCGGTGATACGATTCGAGGAGCTCAGTGGACGCGGCAGGGGGCGAGCATCGCGGCGATGTCGGCGTCGCTCGGCGGGCCGGCGGGGTCGGGGGTGAAGCAGAGGACGGCGGTGTCGCGCGCGGCCTCGGCGATCCGCGCGCGCTCGCCGACGGTGAGGCGAGCGACGGCGAGGACGGTGTCGGCGACGTGATCGGCGTCGCTGCCGGCGGCGCTGTGGACCCGTAAGCACCGCGTGGCCCGCGTGCCCGGCGGGAGGACGGCCTCGACCGCGCGGATGTCGGGCTCGCGCACGGTCATCGCCAGACGCTCGACGGTGTAGGCGTAGCCGACGCAGCGGATCGGGTCGAAGGCGAGGACGCTGCGCTCGAAGTAGTCGACCATGCGGATCGCGGTGGCCGGACGCACGCGCGCGATGACTGCCACGGGGTCGTAGCCGAGGTCGCGCAGGTCCTTCAGCGCGAGCCGGTCGTGGTTGCTCTCCTCGCGCGCGCGCTGGCGGGCCCACCCCGCGAGGACGCTGCGACCCGCGGCCGCGAAGCGCTCGGCGGCGAGGCCGAGCAGCGTCGGGGTGGAGTGCGTGAGGTGATACAGGCCGGCGAGGCGCCAGGCCCAGCGCGTGGCGGTGAGCGGCGGGACGACCTCGGGCCGCGCGACCGCGAAGGCGGAGGCGACTGCGCGGTCGAGGAGGTTGCGGACGGCGGCGACTTCGCGGTCGGCTGCGGTCGTTGTCAGGGTCGCGTTGACCATCTCGATCGCGTAGTGATCGCAGTGGTCACTTCGATCGGGGCCGCGTCCACATTCCTGACGGACGGGCCCCGGCGGGGCGGGAGACGGGCTGCGCGCGCAGCGATCGACTCCGGTCTCGGGCCGGTCCCGATCGGCAGACGGGTGCCGCGAGTATGGTCAATAGGGCGTGTCTAAAGAGACATGTCGATCAGGACAGGGCGTCCTCGAGGCCGGCGACCATCCACGACAGCTGCTGGCGCTGCTCGTGACTCAGGGGGCCGCGGGCGGCGAGGGCGGCGAGGGCGTCGAGCTCGGCGATGGCGAGCGAGACGGCGGGGACGTGCGGGGCGAGGTGGCGGGCGAGGCTCCGCAGCGAGGCGATGGTGGCGATGTCGTCGCGCGCGTGGGTGTCGAACGGGGCAGGGGCCTCGGGCCGCTCGCGCAGCAGCTGGACGAGGCGGGCCAGGTAGTCGACGGTGGAGACGATCTTGTCGAAGTCGAGCCGATCGGGGGTGTCGGTCGGCTGGTGATAGTGCTCCCAGCGGCCGCAGCTGAGGAAGAGCACCGGGACGCCGGCCGCGCGGAAAGGTTGGTAGTCGCTGAGCGGCGGGATGACGTCGAGGTCGGCGCGGCGCGGGTAGATGCCGCCGGCGATCGCGGCGTCCTGGACGAGGTCGCCGGTGCCGGGGCTGAGCTCGGCGCCGAGGACGAACACGGAGTCGCGGACCTCGCTCGGACACCCGACGGGCCCGAGCGCGTGGCCGCACAGGTCCATGCACACCATCATGTCGATGCCGGCGAGCGGCGCGGTCGGATGGGCGACGTGATACATCGAACCCATGGTGCCGTGGAGGAAGTGCGGCGGCTCCTCGCCGTCGTAGGCGGCGAGGACGACGCGCCGCCCGGACCGCCCGCGCGCGAGGAGCTCGCGCCCGACCTCGACGAGGATCGCCACCGCGGCGGCGTTGTCGTCGGCGCCCCAAAAGACCGTGTCGTCGGAGAGCGAACCCAAATGATCGTAGTGCGCGGCGACGACGATCGTTCGCTCGCCGAGCGGCCCGCTCCCCGGCATCTCGGCCAGGACGTTGGCGCCGCAGTCAGGCACGGGCTGCAAGTACCCGTCCGTGCCGCCCGGCCTCGCTCCGATGGCGCGAAACTCGTCGACGATCCGCCTGCGCGCCGCCAAACCTCCGGGCGTGCCGGGCGCCCGGCCGGCGCACTCCGGCGAACAGAGGTAGCGAACGAGGTCTTCGATCCGCGCGCGTCTCTCCGAAGGGCGAGCTTGCATGCGGCCGATCGTAGCGGAAACCGGCGGCGCCCGGGCCGGGGACGTCAGGGGACGTTTGCTTCGGTGTAGGCGCGCTCGAGCGCGAGCAGGCGCTCCCGCTCGCGCGATTGCTGTTCTCGCTCGGCAGGACTCGGTTCGAGGGCTTTCTCCAGGGCGGCGGAGATCCGCACGAAGCCGATGAACTCTTGCCGAGAATCGTCGCCGCGGGGCGGCGAATGTGGACCGGACGCCTCGCTCGCTTCGGTGGCCAGGCGCTCGAGCTCGAGCAGGCGGTCACGCTCTCTCGCCTCGACTTCTCCCAGGAGCTCCGGCACCACCTTACCCATGAGCTCGCGGTCCTCTGGTTCTTCGGTGCTCTGGCGCGGGACGGGCCGCGATTCGCAAGCTTCCTCGATGCGGTCGGGCCGCGTGATGCGGTCGGTGCTCAGCGCGGGCCGGACGTCGTCGTCGAGGCCGGGGACGACGGTGTCCTCACCGTGAGGAGTGCAGGCGACCAGGGCCGAGGCCGCGAGGGCGGTGCGCACGAGGTTGCGGGTGAGGCCGGCGCGCGGGACGTCGAAGCGGAGGTTTTGCTGGCGATCGACGACGTAGCGGACGCACAGCGATCGGCCGCTCCGCAGCAGCGCCGCGGCGTCCTGCTGCGACATGGCGGAGAGGTCGTGCACGTGCTCGCGGCAGGCGTGACAGAATCGCCGCGGTCCGGCCACCTCCATCGATTCCCAATTCTCGTGACACGGTTCGGGGATCGGGACCTGGCTGCGGTGCACGGGTCGGCGAACGCCTGGATCGTCGCGTCGATCTCGCGCCGCCGGCGTCGCGTCGACTCGCGGCGCGAACAGGCGCGGGGTTGTGGTAACAAGGAGCGATGGATCGCTCGATCTCGTGGCGCCTGGCGTCCTGCCTCGGATTCGCGGTCGGGCTCGTCGCGCGCGAGGCGGCGGCTTGCGGCGACTTCCCGGGGCCCTGTGACTTCGTGGACACGTGGACCACGGTCGAGGAGGTGTTCACTGCGGCGATCCCGACCGACGGGATGATCTTCATGCGGATCTCCGGGCCCTCGGGGGCGCCGCCGGTGCTGGATTTCATCGAGATCGAGGTGACGCTCGACGGGCTCGTGCTGCCCGGAGCGCTCGAGGAGGTCGGGATCGAAGAGGTCGTGGCGTGGCGGCCGGAGGCGCCGTTCGTGGCCGGCAGCACGGTGGTCGTGAGCGGGCGGATCATCAACGTCGAGGCCGGGCCGGACCCCGCGGTCTGCGGGTCGCCGAGCGAGCCGTTCGAGTTCGAGGTCGAGATCGCGGGCGGGCCGATGCCGCCGCTCGAGTTCCCGGCGGTGACTGTGAGCGAGGCGCTGCAACCGCTGTACCTCGACTACCTCGATCAGCTCGTCTGTTGTGACGGCGCCTACCCGCAGGGAGAATGGGTCACTTGCGACGGCTTCAGGGTGGTGGCCCCCGAAGTGGGCCACTGCGCGCCGCTCGACTGGTACGGGATGATGAACATCGAGGCGGTCGGCAAGCCGGTGGTGGCGTCGGGCACGGCGTCGATGATCAGCGCCGAGTTGTTCGTCGCCGGGGAGCTGCGGAAGCAAGCGTTCGCGCTGGACGACGGGTTCGCGCTGCAGACCTGGGGGACCGAGCCGTTCTGCAGCGAGATCGTCCTGCGCAACCTCGTCACCAGCCAGACGGTGACCGGGCCGCAGCAGTGTCACGCCGACGCGCTGGCGAGTCAGCTCGGGCATCAGAAGCTGGCCCCTGATTCGCCGGCGCTCGCGGCCTGCGTGGGCGCGCCGTATGTGTGCGAGGTCGACGAGGCGCACATGGCGTGGGACCCCGATCGATGCATCGCATGGCCGAACAGCCAGGAGGACACGGGGGCGTCGACGTCGGGGTCGGGCGGCGAGAGCTCCGCGGGGACGACGAGCCCGGGGGACGGACTCGTGGCCCACGGGTGCGCGTGTGCGAGCGGCGGTCCGTCGTGGGGCGCGGCGGGGCTTTCGTTGCTCGGGCTGATGGGTCTGCGGCGACGACGGCGTGGTGGGTTTTCGTCGGCGCTCGCGGGAGTCAGACGTCGCTGCGGGTGAGGCGGTAGCCGGCCCACGTCAGGACCGGGCCGTCGGGGCCGTCCTCGGCGGCGACGCGCTGGCCCTTGCCGCGGCCGATGCCGAAGATCCGCGCCTCGTTCGGGCCGAGGACCTCGAGCGCGAAGCGGGCGAGCGTCGAGCTGGTGGCGAACGCTTGCGGCAGCTCGAGGCGGAGCTCGAGGCCGCCGACGACGTGCTCGAGGTGCGCGGCCTTGAAGGCGACGATCTCGCCGGGGTCGGCGTCGACGCGGTAGCGGCCGGCGCGACGCAGCCAGTCCTCGGGGACAGGTCCTTCGGGACAGCGAACACCGACGCGGGTGGTGACGCCGCGGACGGTGCTGGTGAGGACGTGATGGCCGGCGTGGTCGGCGATGTCGACGTGGGCGTCGGGGTTGTCGGCGCTGTGGAAGCCGCCGCCGGGGGCGGGGATCAGGGCGGTCTTGCCGATCTCTGCGCGCGAGACGAGGCCGCCGCGCTCGATGTCGAGGCGGACGACGTCGAACTCGTTGGCGTAGCGGCCGACGTGGCGCTGCAGGGCTTCGCGGTCGAAGGCGGCGCGCGGGCGCTCCTCGGCGTCGCTGGCGCTGGCGGGGAGGTCGAGGCCGTCGCGCTCGAGCAGGGCGGTCTGCAAGGCGAAGGCGGCGAGGTCCTCGACGCCGCCGGCTTCGCGGAAGTTGGCGAGGACTGCGACGCCGAGGCCGCGGTCGGGCAGGGCGAACAGGACGGCGCGGTGACACAAGGTGCGGCCGGTGTGCCAGGCGACGCGGCCGGCGTGGGCGAGGCCGACGTGCCGCAGGGCGAGGCCGAGGCCCCAGCGCTCGTCGAAATCGAGCGGGCCGGCCGCCTGCGGGGTGAGCATGGCCGCGGCGGCGCCCTCGCCCGCGAGCAACCAGCGGATCAGCGGGACGAGGTCGACGACGCTGCCGAGCATGCCGGCCGCCGGTTGCAGGCGCAGGCGCGGCTCGTCCTCGCGCCGGCCTGCGCAGTAGCCGGCGGCCATCTGCGGCGGCGGGTCGAAGCGCAGACCGGAGCCGCCGAGCGCGAGGCGGGCGACGTCGAGGACGTGCTCGTCGTAGGGCTTTGGGGATATGTTTGAAAGGACATGTCCCAAGAGCGTGTAGCCGACGTTGGAGTAGGCGTACCAGCTGTCCGGCGCGGCGATCAGCGGCTCGTCGGCGATCTCGTCGGCGACCCGAGTCCAGTCCGGGGGGCGGGCGCCGAGGCTGCCGCGGTGCCAGTCGGAGACGAGGCCCGAGCGGTGGCACAGGAGGTGGCGCAGGCGGATGGCGTCGCTGCCGGGGGCGCGCAGCTGCGGGAGGTGACGTCGCAGCGGCGCGTCGAGGTCGAGCTCGGCGGCCTGCCAGGCGCGCACGGCGGCGAGGGCGGTGTAGATCTTGGTCAGAGAGCCGAGCGCGTAGACCGTGTCGGCGGCGGCGGGACGACCGGCCTCGCGGTCGGCCATGCCGAAGCCGGTCGCCCAGGCGAGCTCGCCGCGGTCGACGAGCGCGATGCTGAGGCCGACCACCGGCATCTTCTCGCGCCAGGCGTCGATCAGCGCGGCGACGGTGTCGCGCGTCTCGCCGAATGCGGGCGTGGTCTTGCCCGGCCGACCGCACGCGAGCGCGGCGGTCGCGGCGAGGAAGCTGCGGCGGCGCATTGTTGCATCGTACGCGAGGGCGCGAGGGACGGGGAGGCAGCGGCGCACGATGGACGGATGAAGGAATGACGCGCTCGCAGGGGTGGTGCGCTGTCGGCAGGCGATCGAGCGCGCCCGAAGAGATGGGGCTCGGGGTGCGTGCGAGAGGGTCGCGGGATTGCGCATGCGGCGATCGAGGCGGAGTTGTTCGATGGGCGAGAGGGACGGGGAGCGCGACGCAGGCGGGCTGTCTCGAGGGACATGTGATTCTCGCGGCGCGAGGCGGACGCGCGCGGGGGCGCGCCTTGCTGGGCCAGGGCGGCTGCGATAGCGTGGCGGCACCGTGGACTTTCGCTCGCTCCGCGTCGCCGACCTCGAGGTCCGTCTGTTCGGCGAGGCGTCAGGAGCGGGGGAGCGGCTCGAGTTCGCGGACGTGCGGACGGCGTCGGCGTTCGTGTCGCAGCTGCTCGGCGACCCGCGCGACGCTCACGTGCTGCAGCGGCTCGCCGGCGAGCTCGAGTACCGCGGCGGTGAGGACGTGGTGAGCCGACTGGCGGGGGCGCTGGTCGCGGGTCGGCTGGTGTTCACGCGCGGGGGAGCGCCCGCGGCTCCGCGGGTCGGGCCGGCGGGCGAGGCGGCGAAGGGCGAGCAGGCGGGCGAGGCGGCGGAGGGCGAGCAGGCGGGCGAGGACGCGTTCGCGGCGCTGGAGGCGGGCCCGCCGACGCACTGGGTGGAGATCCAGCTGGTCGGCGAGGACGGCGAGGGGATCCCAGGTCAGCGTTACCGGATCGTCGCGCCCGACGGCGTCGAGTGGCGCGGCTACACCGACTCTCTCGGGGTCGCGCGGCTCAGCCGGATCCCCGAAGGCACCTGCCAGGTCTTCTTCCCCGACCTCGACGCCGACGCGTGGGAGCCCCTCTGAGGCGATCGCCGCGCCGCTGATTTCGTGCGATCCTGCCGGCCTCTCTCTCGCCGCAGGAGCTCGTCTTGCTGGTCCCGCTCACGATCCTCGACTTCATGCGCCGCGCCGAACAGGTCTACGGCGAGCGCGTCGCCGTGTTCGACGAACCGCAGCAGCCGGCCGCTTCGCTCGGCGCGCTGACCTACGCCCGCGTGGCCGCGCTGGCGCGCGCGCAGGCGGCCGGGCTCGACGCGCTCGGGGTCGGGTTCGGCGAGCGCGTGGCGATCGTGTCGCACAACGCGGCGCGCATGCTGGTGTCGTTCTTCGGCGTGGCGGCCCACGGGCGCGTGCTGGTGCCGATCAACTTCCGCCTCAGCCCGGCCGAGATCGCGTACATCGTCGAACACTCGGGGGCGTCGATGCTGCTCGTCGACCCGGAGCTCGACGCGGCGCTGGCGGAGGTGCAGTGCGCGCAGCGGTTCGTGCTCGGGGCCGAGAGCGACGCGCTGCTGTTCCGCCACGACGTGGCGCCCGCGCGCTGGCAGGCCGACGAGCAGGCGACCGCGACGATCAACTACACGAGCGGCACGACTGCGCGGCCGAAGGGGGTGCAGCTGACGCACCGCAACCTGTGGATCAACGCGACGACGTTCGCGCTGCACACGGGGGTGACCGACCGCGACGTGTACCTGCACACGCTGCCGATGTTCCACTGCAATGGCTGGGGCATGCCGTTCGCGCTGGCCGGGCTGGGGGCGCGGCAGCACGTGCTGCGCAAGATCGACGGGGCGGAGATCTTGCGCCGGGTGGAGGCGCACGGGATCACGCTGATGTGCGGGGCGCCGGCGGTGCTCAACGCGATCCTGGCGGCGGGGCAGCAGTGGCAGGGGCCGATCCCGGGGCGCGGCAAGGTGCGCGTGGTGTGTGCCGGGGCGCCGCCGCCGACGCGGACGATCGAGCGCGTCGAGACCGAGCTCGGGTGGGAGTTCATGCAGATCTACGGGCTGACGGAGACGTCGCCGCTGCTGACGATCAACCGCACGCGCGAGGAGTGGGACGGGCTGTCCGATCACGAGCGCGCCGAGCGGCTCGGTCGGGCGGGCGCGCCGGCGCTGGGCACGGAGATCGAGGTCGACGCGCACGGCGAGGTGCTGGCCCGCGGCAACACCGTGCTCGAGGGCTACTGGCGCGATCAGGAGGCGACCGCGACGGCGATGGGCGACGGCTGGTTCCACACCGGCGACGGCGGCACGGTCGACCCCGAGGGCCATCTGGCGATCTCCGACCGCAAGAAGGACGTGATCATCACGGGCGGCGAGAACGTGTCGTCGATCGAGGTCGAGGACGCGTTGTGCTCGCACCCCGCGGTCGCGGAGGCGGCCGTGATCGGGGTGCCCGACGAGCGGTGGGGCGAGACGGTCAAGGCGCTGGTGGTGCTCGCGCCCGGCAAGTCGGCCACCGAGGCGGAGCTCATCGCCCATTGCCGCCAGCGCCTGGCCCACTACAAGTGCCCGACCTCGGTCGAGCTGCGCACCGAGCTGGCGCGCACGTCGACCGGCAAGCTGCAGAAATTCAAGCTACGCGCGCCCTACTGGGAGGGGCGCACGCGGCAGGTGAACTGAGTCGAATGATCCGTGCGCGGCCGCTCGCGGCGGCCGCGACGGGTCGCGGCGCTCGCGGATCAGTACGGCTTCTCGCCCGCGCCGATGACGAACGGGCTCGGCGGCATCTGCACGCCGTTGACGCGGGTGCCGCCGTTGTGGATGGCGGGGAAGATCGGCTGCATGTTCTGCGGGAAGCCGAGGGTCGGCTTCGTGAGCTCCTCGAGGCGGGCGAGGTCGTCGGCGTTGAGCTTGACCTCGAGCGCCTTCACGTTGTCCTCGAGCTGGGCCAGGCGGCGGACGCCGATGATCGTCGAGGTCACGCCCGGGCGGCCCTGCACCCACGCGAGGGCGACGCGGGCGACGGTGGTCTCGTGCGCCCTGGCGATCTTCTCCAGCTCGTCGACCAGGGCGAAGGTCTTCTCGTTGAGGTACGGCTCGAGGAACACGCCGCGGCCCGGCTTCTCGGTGCTGCTCCGCGTGTACTTGCCGCTGAGCGCGCCGCTCTTCAGCGGCGACCACGGGGTGATGCCGATCCCGAGCTCGAGCGCCATCGGCACCAGCTCTTGCTCGATCGTGCGCTCGAGCAGCGAGTACTCGACCTGCAGGCCGATGAAGGCCGACCAGCCGCGGAACTGCGCGGTGACGTTGGCCTGCGCGACCTTCCACGCCGGCGTGTCCGACACGCCGATGTAGCGGACCTTGCCGGCGCGCACGAGGTCCTCGAGGGCCGCCATGGTCTCCTCGATCGGCGTGTGCACGTCCCAGTTGTGCAGCCAGTAGAGGTCGATGTAGTCGGTCTGCAGGCGGCGCAGCGAGTTGTCGCACGCCGAGACGATCGACTTGCGGCCCGAGCCGCCGCCGTTGGGGTCGCCCGGATAGAGGTTGCCGCTGAACTTGGTGGCGAGCACCAGGCGGTCGCGGCGCGCGGGGTGGCGGCCGATGTGGTCGCCGAGGATCTTCTCCGAGTGGCTCTTCGTGTAGAAGTTCGCGGTGTCGATGAAGTTGCCGCCCAGCTCGATGTAGCGGTCGATGATCTGCTGCGACTCCTCGACGCTCGAACCCCAACCGAGGTCCTCGCCGAAGGTCATCGCACCGAGGCAAAACGGGCTCACGCGCAGGCCCGAGCGGCCGAGCGTCACATAATGGTCGAGAGGCATCGTGACTCCTGGTATGTTCGAGTTGGTTCAGCCTCGAACTTGTTCAACCTTGAACTGGTTTAGTCTTGAACTACCTGGAGCGCAAGAGGGGACATGACGAAAATCGACGCCGCGAGGCTCTGGTCGCTCAATCACCGTTTGCTGATGTCCGTGATCGCCACGGTGGCGGAGGATGTGGGCGCGCTGGGGCTCGAGGTGAAGGAGCTGTTCGTGCTGTCCGAGGTCGACGAGCACCCCTACCCGGCCGAGCTCGCGGCGGCGCTGGTGATGCCGAAGCCGTCGATGACGGTGTACGTGAAGCGGCTCGAGGCCGCGGGCTTCCTCCGGCGGGAGATCGACGCCGCCGACCTGCGCAAGCACCGCTTGCTGATGACGCCCGCCGGGCGGAAGGCGATGCAGCGCGGCCTGACGCTGCTCGCCGACGCGTTCGCGGAGCGGCTGGGGCGGCTGAGCGGGAGCGAGCAGGCGCAGCTGCGCGGGCTGCTCGAGAAGCTGTGCTGAGTGGATGTCCATCGAGACATGTTTTTAAAAACATGTCTCGATGGACAAGTGACGATCACACGGCGCAGACGTCGGAGCGGATCAGGAAGCGCACGCCCTCCGGGGCCTCGAGGGAGAAGCCGGAGCCGCGGCCGCGGACGACGTCGAGGGTGAGGCGGGTGTGACGCCAGCGCTCGTACTGGTCGCCGCCGATGTAGAACGGGGCGCCGCCGACCTGGCCGAGCAGGACGTCGCGGGCCCCTATTTTAAACTCGCCGGCGGGGTAGCACATCGGCGCGCTGCCGTCACAGCAGCCGCCCGACTGATGGAACATCAGCGGGCCGTGCTGCTGCTCGAGCGCGGCGATCAGCGCCAGGGCGGCCGGGGTGGCGCTGATCGCGGGCGGCGACTCGGTCATCAGAAGAACCCCATCGGCTTGGGGTCGTAGCTGACGAGCAGGTTCTTGGTCTGCTGATAGTGGTTCAGCATCATGCGGTGGGTCTCGCGGCCGATGCCCGACTGCTTGTAGCCGCCGAACGCCGCGTGGGCCGGGTACAGGTGGTAGCAGTTGGTCCACACCCGGCCGGCGGCGATGTTGCGGCCGGCCCGGAAGGCGGTGTGGACGTCGCGGGTCCACACGCCGGCGCCGAGGCCGTAGAGCGTGTCGTTGGCCTGGGCGATCGCGTCGTCGAAGCCGTCGAAGCTGGCCACCGAGACTACCGGGCCGAAGATCTCCTCCTGGAAGATCCGCATCTTGTTGTGGCCCTCGAAGATCGTCGGCGCGACGTAGTAGCCGTTCTCCAGGCCGTCGCCGAGGCGCACGCGCTCGCCGCCGGTGCGCACGCGGGCGCCCTCCTTCTTGCCGATGTCGATGTAGGAGAGGATCTTCTCCAGCTGGTCGTTGCTGGCCTGGGCGCCGATCATCGTGCCGGTGTCGAGCGGGTCGCCCTGGACGATCCGCCGGGTGCGCTCGGTCGCCAGCTCGAGGAAGCTGCCGTAGATCTTCTTGTCGACGAGCGCGCGCGATGGGCAGGTGCAGACCTCGCCCTGGTTGAGGGCGAACATGGCGAAGCCCTCGAGCGCCTTCTGGCGGAAGTCGTCGTCGTGGTCGAGGATGTCGGCGAAGAACAGGTTGGGCGACTTGCCGCCGAGCTCGAGCGTCACCGGGATGATGTTCTCGGAGGCGTACTGCATGATGAGGCGGCCGGTGGTGGTCTCGCCGGTGAACGCGACCTTGGCCACGCGCGGGCTCTGGGCCAGCGGCTTGCCGGCCTCGAAGCCGAAGCCGTTGACGATGTTGACGACGCCGGGCGGGAGGATCGAGCCGATCAGCTTGGCCCACAGCAGGATCGTCGCGGGGGTCTGCTCTGCCGGCTTGAGGACGACGCAGTTGCCGGCGGCCAGCGCGGGGGCGAGCTTCCACGCGGCCATCAGCAGCGGGAAGTTCCACGGGATGATCTGGCCGACCACGCCGAGCGGCTCCTTCAGGTGATACGAGACGGTGTGCTCGTCGAGCTCGGCGAGGGTGCCCTCCTCGGCGCGGATGCAGCCGGCGAAGTAGCGGAAGTGGTCGATCGCCAGCGGCAGGTCGGCGGCCAGGGTCTCGCGGATCGGCTTGCCGTTGTCCCACGTCTCCGAGACCGCGAGCTCCTCGAGGTGGGCCTCCATGACGTCGGCGACCTTGTTGAGCAGGCGCGCGCGCTCGGCCGCGGGGGTCTTGCCCCACCTGTCCTTCGCGCCATGTGCGGCGTTCAGCGCCAGCTCGATGTCGGCTTCGTCGGAGCGCGCGACCTCGCAGAAGGTCTGCCCGGTCACCGGGCTCGGGTTCTCGAAGTAGCGCCCCTTGACCGGGGCGACGAACTCGCCGCCGATGAAGTTGTCGTAGCGCGACTCGTAGCTGATCTTCGCGCCGGGAGTGTTGGGCCTGGCATATCGCATGTCGTCGGTGCTCCTCCGCGGGCCAAGATACTCCTGCGTCGGAGCGCCTGCGTGGGGCTTGTCGCCGACATGAGAGCGAGGAGCGCGCCGCGCATCAGGAAAGCGTCAGCGCGGAGGTCGGACGGAGCGCTGTTCCGCCGCGGGGGCGCACGGAGTGCGCGGGCTGCGGGCGCGATCAGGCCGGGCGCGGGCCGCGAGCGGCGAAGTCCGCCATGAGGGGGCCGTACTGCTCGGGCGGCGGCAGGTCGGGGAACGAGTGCTTCGCCGGCGTGGTGACCCACGGCAGCTTCTCGGCGGTCGCGGTCTCGATGAAGGGGGCGAACCACGCGTGGTCGTCGAGCATGGTGGGGCGGATGACGACGAGGTGGTCCATGCCGTCGGGGCGGCCGAACATCCACGACTTGCAGTGAGGGCAGTGGAAGTGGCGGTTCGGGCCGTGGAGGCCGCCGATCACCGGCTCGCCGGCGGTGAGCTCGAAGCCCGCGGAGAGCATCAGCAGGCTCAGCGAGAAGGCGCTGGCAGACATGCGCTGGCAGCCGCGGCAGTGGCAGGCCATGGTGATGAGCGGCGGAGTGGTGACGCGGAACCGCACGCGGTCGCAGCGGCATCCGCCGGTCCAGGGGAGCTTCCAGTCGGTCGTCGTGTCGTCCATGAGTGGGTGGTCGCGCCCGGGTCAGGCTGTCCGGAAGGGCAGGTCGGCGCGGCGCCTGAGTTCTACCTGCCCGCGGCGAGAAGACAAGCGCGGCGCAGCGAGCGACGCGCCCGTGCGACGCGTCGTCGCGCCGGAGGAATTGTGGCACCATGCGGCGCATGTCCAGGCGTTGCCCGTGCGGTCGTCGCACCTACGAGAGCTGCTGCGGCCCGCTCCTCGCCGGTGCGCGGCGGGCCGAGACCGCGGAAGATCTGATGCGCAGCCGCTACACGGCGTATGTAGAAGGGGCGGTGGACTATCTCCTCGAGACCACAAGCGCGGCGACGCGCGGGACGATCGATCGCCAGCAGCTGACCGCGTATTGTCGGGGGCTGCGAGGGATGTCGCTGACGATCGTCGAGACGGCCGCGGGCGGGCCTGCGGACGACACCGGCGTGGTCGTGTTCGAGGCGGCGCTCAAGTCGGAGGGGCGCCGGTTCGTGCAGCGCGAGCGCAGCCGGTTCGCCCGCGAGGACGGGCGGTGGGTGTACGAAGGCGGCGATGTGCAGGGATAGCGGCGGCGGTGGCTCGGTGAGGTCCTGGTTGACGGCCGGCGGGCCGTGCCCGACGTTCGCGGCATGAAGCATCGCTTTATCGTCCTGGCACCATTCGTCGCGCTCGTCATGACCATGCCGGAGGCCGCCGAAGCGGCGCCGTGCGACTGCGACCACGTGATCGAGCTGTCCGGGGAGGTCGTGAACGGCACCGACATGGGGGTGCAGCCGGGCGACAGCGTGTGCGTGCGCGGCGGCGACCGGCCGTTCTTGCGCCTGCAACAATTCATCGGCGAGGAGAATGCGCCGATCGAGATCCGTAACTGCGAGGGGCAGGTCAACATCGACAACGCCGACAAGGGCTACGGCCTCACGGTCGACGGCTCGCACTACGTGCGGGTGACCGGCGCGGGCGACCCGGACTTCGAGTACGGCTTCAAGGTGCGGGCGTCGCGGAAGGGGCCCGACTACTCGGCGTTCGGCGTGGCCGTGGGCGACCTCAGCAGCGACGTCGAGATCGACCACATGGAGGTCTACGAGGCGGGCTTCGCCGGGGTGGTGATGAAGACGGAGTCGCGCTGCGACGGCTCGGCCAACCTCGGCAACTTCGTGATGTACAACTCGCGGCTGCATCACATGTGGATCCACGACGTGAACGGCGAGGGCATCTACTTCGGCAGCACCGGCTACGGCGGGCGCGTGTTCACGTGCGACGGCAAGGAAGTGACGCTCTACCCGCACGAGCACCACGGGGCGTGGATCCACGACAACCTCATCGAGAACACCGGCTGGGACGGGGCGCAGATCGGGGTGACGCCGAAGGACTGTCACTTCTACCGCAACACGATCAAGAACGTCGGCACCGCGGGCGAGCTGTACCAGCAGCAGGGGCTCCAGATCGGCGGCGCCTCGAGTTGCAAGATCTGGGGGAACACCCTGCTCGACGGCCCCACCAACGGCTTCTTCATCTTCGGCGCCGGCCACACCCAGCTCTACAACAACGTGGTCGCCAACTTCTCCGAGAGCGGCATCTACATCAACGACCAGAACCTCAACATGGGGTCGATGATCCAGGTCGCCCACAACACCGTGATCTCGTCGGGCGGCTGGGGGATCGCGGTGTTCGGCGCGGCGCTCGGGCCGGGCTTCCTGCGCAACAACGCGGTGGCCGGGGCCGGGATGTCGGAGATCGGGATCGGCGGCGAGGTGCCCGAGTTCATCGACGAGGGCAACCAGACGGCCGACGACCCGGACGGCTTCGGGTTCGTCGACGCGGCGGCGCGCGACTTCCACCTGACGGACGACTCGCCGCTGCGCAACGTCGGCTTGCCGGTGCCGGAGATCGAGATCGTCGACGACCACGACGGGGTGCCGCGCGACGACGGGGCGCCCGATGTCGGGGCGTTCGAGGTGACGGACACCGGCACGACGGGTGATTCGTCGACGTCGTCCTCCGGCGATCCGACCGGCGACCCGACGAGCGACGGCGAGACGAACGGGCCGACGAGCGGGCCCACCAGCGGGCCGACCAGCGGGGGGGACGACACTGGCGGCGACAGCGAGGGGAACACGGGCGGGAACACGGGCGGGAACACGGGCGGGAACACCGGCGGCGAGGGTCCGACGAGCACGGCGACCGCGGGCGTCGGGACCGAGGGCGGCTCGACCGACGCCGATTCGGCGACCGCGGGCGACAGCGATCCCGACGCGAGTGGTTGCGCCTGCTCGAGCGACGTGAACGCGACCGCGGCGTGGCCGATGCTGCTGGTGCTGGTGGGCTTCCGCCGGCGCAAGCAGGGCGCTGCGGTTCAATGAGAAAAATCGCTCGAATGGCGCGCGAGCCCGCGAGCGACGTCGCGGGCTCGCGGTGCGACTGTCACAGTGGTGCGCCGAGGGTGATGACTGGCGCGATCGACGACGCGGGCTCGCGGTGTGACCGTGACGCTCGCGATCGCTGACGGGCTCGTCGTGACGGCGAGCGAGTGCGGCCCGCGAGCGATGTCGCGGGTGACAACGCGTTCGTGGAGCTCGTCGGCGCGAGGTCGCGGCCCTGCGGCGGCGGGAACGAGAGCGGGCGTTGTTGCGCCCTCGCAGATTGCATGGAGTCGGTGCTCGAACGGGCCCGGCGGCGGCGGACGGGGCCATGCGAGACTTCGGGGCGGTTCCGCTCATTGCGATGTCCTACGAGTGCAGTCATTCCCCGCAGGTACCGCCGAGTGCCCGCACAGCCCCGGGCCGCGGGCGATCTGGCCGAAAAAGCAGTACCCAAGGGGCTGGCGGCGTGGCAGGGTCGGGGCGTGGTGAAGTTCCACAAGCAGGAGGCGGCCGGCGTCGATCGCCTGCACCGCACCCTCGACGTGCCGCAGGCCGATCGGCTGAGCAACATCCGCCAATTGGTGGCGGCGGTGCGCGACGGCATCGAACACGCGGGGATGCTGCTCCAGCTGCTCGACGTCGATCGGCGGCACTTCCTCTACTACCGCCAGGCGGCGGTGATCCTCGGGCTGGTCGAGTTCAACGCGCGCGGGGACGTGCTGGTGACGTCGCTGGGGCAGCGGCTCCTGGCCACGAGCGAGGGCACGCGCGAGGAGCGGCAGGTGTTCGCCGAGGCGGTGGGGCTGGCGCGGGCGCTGCGGCCGTTCGCATCGTTCTTCGCCGGCGAGCCGCTCGACCTGGCGACGCTGACGCGCCGACTCGAGGTGCTGACGGGGCTGTCGCGGACGACCGCGGAGCGACGGGCGCAGACGCTGATCAAGTGGCGTCGCTATCTTCAGGGCCCGGACGCGGCGCCCGGCGGGCTGGAGCTCGGCGACCCGGCGCCGCAGATCGAAGCCCTGGTGGCGCGGCACAACGCGCTGGTGAAGCAGCAGACGCTGCTGTGGCTGATGAGCGTCGAGCCGCGCAAGTTCGAGGCGATCGTGGCCGAGCTGCTCAAGGCGATGGGCTACGTCGACGTCGAGGAGCGCGGCGGGCCGCTCGACGGCGGGGTCGACGTGGTGGCGACGCGCATGGACGCGTGGGGCCATCGTGCGCGGAT
The DNA here is from genome assembly GCF_026965555.1 of Nannocystis punicea. Taxonomy (GTDB): domain Bacteria; phylum Myxococcota_A; class Polyangia; order Nannocystales; family Nannocystaceae; genus Nannocystis; species Nannocystis punicea. The sequence continues at coordinate 12,891,822 of NZ_CP114040.1, forward strand.
CGCTGTGCAGGCCAAGCGCTACGCCGGCCCGGTCGGGCGCCGCTACGTCGACGAGCTGCTCGGGGCCTATCGCCGCCAGCAATTCGCGGAGGCGCTGCTGGTGACGACGTCGGAGTTCTCGCCGCAGGCGACCGGGGCGGCGCACGGCGAGCCGAACCTCAAGCTGGTCGACGGGCCGAAGTTCGTCGACATGCTGGCGCAGCACGGGGTGCTGCTGCGCGTCGGCCGGTACGGTGAGCTCAAGCGGCACGGCGCCTGATTTCAGCGTGCAGACGGCCGCGCGTGGGTGCAAGATCGGGCCGATGAGCCCGAGCCTCCGCCTCGCCACCCCCGCCGACGCGCCCGCGCTGCGCGAGCTGATCGCCGCGTCGGCGCGCGGGCTGCAACAGCAGGACTACACCGCGGCGCAGATCGAAGCGGCGCTGCGCTCGGCGTTCGGGGTCGACACCCAGCTGATCGCGGACGCGACGTACTTCGTCGCCGAGGCGGCGGAAGGGCCGGTGGCGTGCGGCGGCTGGAGCTTCCGCCGCACCCTGTTCGGCGGCGACGACCAGCCGGGTCGCCAGGCGGAGCGCCTCGACCCGGAGCGCGAGGCGGCCCGCATCCGCGCGTTCTTCGTCCACCCAGCGTGGGCCCGCCGCGGCCTCGGTCGGGCGATCCTGGACCGCTGCGAGGCCGAGGCCCGCGCGGCCGGCTTTCACGCGGCCGAGCTGATGGCGACCCTCCCGGGAGTGCGGCTGTACTCCGCGCTCGGCTATCAGGCCGCGGCGCCGCTGGAGATCCCGCTGACGGGCGGAGTGACGATCACGTTCGTGCCGATGCGCAAGAGTTTGGTGGCTCCGTCCTGAAGGACACGGACGGCGCGCTGAATGTGCAGAGGGGCCGCCCGCCCGCTCCAGCGGCCCGCGGGCGCCCGTTCGGCCGTGCTCGCGAGTGCTGCGATTGCCGGTCGCCCGCGGCTCGGCGGCCACGGTCGCTCGCTCGCGGCAATGGATGACGATGTGGTGAATCGCGAGGAATCGTGGGTATCGACGGGACGCCGCGGCCTCGACGAGGCTGCAGCGGCCCGTGCGGGCCGGAGCCGGCGTGCGGGCCAGGCGGGGGACGCGATCGCGGCGGTGCGCGACGGGCTCGGCGGGGTGGTCGGCGTCGAATGTCTACACTGTGATGATGAGCACAATCGGGGCCGCGCCGCCGCAGGAGCCTGAGCGCGACGGATTCGCGGCGGCCTGAGCGGGTCGGCGGCCATTGTGGCGAGGCGGCGCTCGATCGGAGTCGCCCTCAGACTCACGACATTCCCCGAGGGAGCCGCGAACGCCGCGCGCGACGCGTCCCTCGCCGCAGCAGACAAGGAGTGCGAGCGATGTTCATCCAATCCAAGCGACGGTTCTACGCGTGCCTGATGACGGCGGGGCTGGTGCTCGGCTGCGCGATGTCGGACGACGACGACGGCGTTGCCGAGGCCGTCTGCGAGGTGGACGCGGACGACACGGACTGCGACGTGTGCATCAAGACGGGCTGCTGCGGTGAGTACTCGTCGTGCCAGAACGACACCGATTGTCTCTGCGTGCTCAATTGCGCCAATGATAACCAGCCGCGCGAGGTCTGCGCCACCCGCTGCAACGTGACCGATGAGAATATCACCGATATCCTCACCCTGCTGGGCGGCGAGAACCAGACCTGCACCGTGCAGTGCGACGACGAGTGCGCCGTGTACGGCTTCGTCCCCGTCGACGGCCTTTAAAAGACCCACGAGCTCTGACGCAACAGAGGAGAGGGTCGCGCGGGGTCGACAGGCTGTCGTCCCCGCGCGATGTCGTGGCAATTGTGGGCTCGAGCCGGCGGCGCGTCGGAGCGAGCGGCCGGCAGGCTGTCGCTCGGGACAGGTGAGCGTCGAGGATGGCCTTTCGGGCAGGTGAGCGCGGGCGATGCGAGAGGTTGGACCTGCTGCAAAGGACAGGTCGAGGGATCGCCGCGCCGGCGGGGAGGTCGGCGCGAGGTCTCACGCGCCGACCTGCGCGCGGGCCGCTGGCGCACAGAAGGCCGTGGAAGGGCGGTCCACGCGGGCTGGAGCGGGGTGTGCGATTTCGCGCCGGCGATCGGGAGGGGCCGCGGGCGGCCGGGTGGTGGTAGAAGCGTGCGCGCGTGCTCGACTCTCCGCCCCGTCGCTCGCCCCTGCCCGGACGTGCCGCGCCATGTTGATGTCGGTGCAGGAGTACGTCGACTGGATGACGCGGCTCGGCCGGTTCGGCGAGTCGGCGGCGGCGCCGGAGCACGACCCGCGGGTGTGTACGCGCTACTTGCAACTGCACGCGCGCTGGCTCGGCGGCCCGCTCGAGGCGCCGGTGGTGGTGGTTCCGGGCGGGCTCGGGTTCTACCGCGATCCGCTGGCGGGCGGCGGAGCGTTCGCGTGGGCGCTGGTGGGGGCGCTGTCGCATCCGGTGGTGCCGCTGGCGGCGCCGGAGATCGCGGCGGCGGCGGAGGCGGTAGCGATCGCGCTGGCGGACGACTGCGGCGATTCGCAGGTCATGACCGACACGTTCGAGGCGGAGGGGCTGAGCGAGCCGACGGCGCCGAACGGTGAATGCTTCGCGTGGTTGTCGAGCCCGCGCGCCCGCTTCGACGGGACGTTCTCCGAGTACCTGGCGTCGCTGTCGGCCGACCGCCGCCGGGCTGCGCGCGAGCTGCTGGCGCGATTCGACGAATCGGCGGGGTTCCGCTTCGTCCTCACGCCGGAGGCGCCGAGCGAGGCGGAGCTGACGTGGGTCGCAGAGCAGCTGACGCGACAGTGGGGCGAGGACGCCGCATACGCGCTGGCGCAGCATCTGTGGCCAGTGGCGGTCGCCGAGGTGCGGCCCGGTCAGGCGCTGTTCATGCGCGTGTACGCGGGCGACCAGCTGGCGTACTTCAACGGCTACCTGGTGCGCGGCGCGGTGATCACCTCGCAGTCGACCAGCCGCAACCTCGACCTGCACCACGACGGCCTCGGGGTGGTCATCGATCTGCTGGCGATCGCCCGGCTCATCGACGCGTTCCCGGCGGTCCGCCGGCTCGACCCGACGTGCCGCACCGGGCTCGACGATCCGCCGTCGATCGGCGTGGCCAAGCGCAAGGTCGTCAACGAGAACGCGTACAAGCCGGCGCTGCTGATCGGGGCGCCGACGCCGGAGTGCGCGGCCGGGTGCCCTTATTTCGCGCCGGGACAGGGGTGGGTGGCCGGGACGGCGGGGATCGTCGGGAGGCGGCTGTGAGTCGCGGTGGTTCTGCTAATAATAACAGGACACCGCCGCGGCTGACGCCGGCGATCGTGCGCCGCCTGGCCGCGGAGCTGCAACAGCGCCGGGCGGGCGCGGGCCTGCGGGCGTTCGTGATGGCGGCGGAGGACATCCCGGAGGTCGCGGAGATGAGCGCGACGGCGTTCGGCGAGGAGGCGCTGTCGCCGGCGAAGCTGCGGTTCTACTGCGAACGAGCGCACGCGCTGGCGATCGGGCTGCGCCGCGAGGACGCGATCGTCAGCTACACCCTGGTCGAGCTGAACCGCGGGCAGCGGCGGGTCTACGTGGTGGAGACGTGCACGCGCGCCGGCGAACAGGGCCGCGGCCACGCGTCGTGGCTGCGCGCGAAGATGGCAGGGATCGCGCACCGGCTGGGCTACCGCACGCAGACGACGCACGTGCGGCTGTCGAACACTGCGGCGCAGGAGCTCAATCGCCGGGCGGGGATGGTGCTGGTGCGGGCGATCGAGGAGTATTACGATGATGGCGAGACGGGGCTGTACCTGGCGCGGGCGTTGACGGCGGCGGACGATGATGCATAAGAGGCGGGCGTGGGAGGGTGAAGGATGAAGGACTTTCGCGCGACCATGGAGGAGATCGGCACGCCGCAAGACTGCTCGCGCCTGTGGCAATACGGCATCGAGACCTACGAGGACCTGCTCGCGCTCGCGGAGGGCGAGCACGACGTGGACCTGCGACGGAGCGCGTGCTGGTACCTGGCGCGGCTGGGAGGCGAGCGCGCGTTCACGGCGTTCGCCCGCTGTCTCGAGGCGGAGGAAGAGCGCGTCCGTTGCGGGGCAGCGCTCAGCCTCGGCGAACTGGGCGGCGAGCAGGCCATGGAGCGGCTCATCCAGTGCCTCGAGGCCGACCCGGACGCCGACGTGCGCTGGTTCGCGGCGCACGGCCTCGGCGAGATCGGCGACAAGCGGGCCTTCGTGGCGCTCCGGACCGTCTTGCGTCGATCGGAGGAGGACCCGCGGGTCCGCGGGATGGCGGCGGAAGCACTCGCCTACATCGGCGACCGGCGGGGCGTCGGCGAGCTGGTCAAGGTGCTGGGCGATCCCTCCCCGGAGCTCCGATACTGGGTCGTGTTCGCGCTCGGTCAGATCGGCAACGCTTCGCTGATCCCGAAGCTGCTGCCGATGCTCGAGGACCATGCGAGCACGCCCGAATTCGGATCGGTCGCCGACGAGGTGGCCGCGACGATCGAGATCCTCAAGGAGAAGGAGGGCGAGAACGGCGGCTGAGCGGCGAACGGCGACCCTCATGACGGGTAGCCTCGCGCCGCGGGTCTGCGCACTCGGAGGGCGGGGTGGCTCGCGGTATCGCGTCGAGATGAACCCGCGCGCGGATCGAGCTCTCGCGGCCCTTCTTTTGTTCCCACGGGCCGGTCGCCCGTGAATCATCCGACTACGATTTCGGCTTGAAATCTACATAGCCCACAGCATCCGAGAGCTGCGCGACAATAGCATGGCGAGCGGCCCATTCTCGATAACACACGAAGCAATCGAGCCGAAGCAGCGTGTCGGTAATACAGTCGTGCCGAGCGTTATCATCAGACAGTCGAAGCAGCGCCAGCTCGCACTCCGAACAAAGCGGGAGGTTGCCCAACCCGGCGATCGGGATATGGACGACACCAAGAGGGCGATCCTCGGCCGAGGCCTCCGCCAGATGAAGTCAGACATGGAAGAACATGCGGACCTCATGTCCGCGCCTGCACTTGCTCATGGGCCTCTCCTTCCTGGGGCCTCAGCCCTTGCGGCGCGCCTCGAGCTCGCGCGCGAGGGCGCGTGCCTCGTCGCCCTCGGGGATCGGTTGGCCGCCGTCGCGCCAGGCGATGGCGGCCTTGAAGCCCTCCGCCTGGGCGTAGCGGCGGAACCACAGGCCCTCCGGGTTGTGACGGGTGATGCCGTCGAAGAGCGTGGCCAGGTTCTGGGTCTGCTCGAGGCCCATGGTCAGCATGACCTGGTTGACCACCATCTTGTGCATGGCGAGGTGATTGCGTGGCACCGCGGCGATGCGGTCGGCGAGCTGGCGCGTGCGGGCCTCGAGTCGATCGAGCGGGACTGCGTCGTTGGCGAGGCCCCACTCCTTCGCGGTGAGGCCGTCGATCGTGTCGCCGGTGAACATCAGCTGTTTGGCCCGCGTGGGCCCGAGACGGAAGGTCCACATCGCGGTGGTCGGGCAGCCCCACACGCGCGTGGGCATGTAGCCGATGCGCGCGTCCTCGGCCATGAGCAGCAGGTCGCAGCACAGGGCGATGTCGCTGCCGCCCGCCACCGCGGCGCCGTGGACCTTGGCGATCGTGGGCTTGGGGCTGCGCCACAGCGACATGAAGTCGTCGGTGTTGCGGCGCATGAACGCGTAGTCCTCGAGCGGGTCCCACGGGTCGCGCTCTTGCTGGCAGGGGTGATCGATCTGCCCCTGGCCGTAGAACGCCAGGTCGTAGCCGCCGCAGAAGCCCTTGCCGGCGCCCTCCACCACGATCACGTGGATCTCGGGCTCGGCGTTGGCCCACTCGACCGCGGCTCGCAGCTCGCGCGGCGTCTCCTCGCCGATCGCGTTGAGGCGGTCGGGGCGGTCGAGCAGCAGCCGCGCGACGCGAGGGTTGACGGGGTCGGGATCGATGCGGAGCGTGGAGAAGACGGGCATGGGACCTCTTCGCAGAGGTAGCACGCCCGGGCGGCGCTGCGGCCCGCTTCAGATGCCCTTGCGGCGGCCGCGGCCGAAGTGCCAGGCGGCGTTGAGGCCGATCTCGGTGGCGAAGGCGGGGCTGCCCGGGCTGCCGATGATGCCGAACTCTGCGTGGCCGCCGAGGCTCCAGCGCTCGTTGATCTTGCCGAGCACCATGGGGCCGCCGAGCAGCCAGCCGGCGAAGTTCACGTCGCGGAAGGTGCCGTGGGTGATGCCGACGCCGAGGCCGAGGCGCAGCGAGAACAGGCCGACGATGCGCTCGTTGCCGCCGCCGATCAGGAGGTTGCCCTCGGGGCCGATGTAGTGGGTGGCGAAGTCGTAGTGGACGAGGCCTTCCTGGCGGCCGCGGACGCCGCGGTAGTGCAGGCGCGGGCCGCCGCCGATGTAGCCGCGGTCGCGGGCGCCGAAGCGCTGGGAGGCGTGGACGCCGATGCCGAAGTGGCCGCCGTGGAAGTCGTCGCCCGGGTACATCAGAGAATAGCCGCCGAACAGGCGCAGGGCCCAGTCGGGCGGGCGCTTGGCGGACCTGGCCTCGGGGACAGGTGTGGGCTCGGGCGCGGAGGCGACGGCGCCTTCGGCGGGCAGGCTGTCCGCGCCCTCGGTGATGATGAAGCCGGCGCGGCGGTTGGTGGTCCAGATCTCCTGGCACTCGGCGAGCTTGTTGTCGGCGACGGTGTCCTCGGAGCGGTTGCGGCAGGCGGTCGGTTCGACGCGCTCGGGCTGGCTCTCGCCGAAGCCGCGGGCCTCGAGGCGCTCGGCCGCGACGCCGCGGCGGACCAGCGCGGCGCGGAGCGACTTGGCGCGCAGGTCGGACAGCTCTTGATTGGACTTGGTGCTGCCGCGGCTGTCGGTGTGGCCCTCGATGCGGACCTTCACGTCCGGGTACTGCTTGAGGATCGCGGTGTAGCGGTCGAGGATGTCGTCGGAGCCGCCGCCTTTCAGCGCGGCCGAGCCGGTCTCGAACTCGATCTCGCCGTTCTCGTAGGCGAGCTTGTCGCCCTGGCGCACGATCGTCACCGCCGAGGCGCGGACGATCGGCTTGTCGGCCGAGCCGTCCAGCGGCGGCGTGGACACGCTCAGCGAGGCCGAGGCCTTGCAACCGGCGAGGCCCGCGAGCGCGAGGACGACGACGAGGGGACGAGGAGGTCTGCGCATGCGCGGAAAATACACCACCGCCGCGCCGGCGAGCGACGAACTCAAGGGCCGGTGAGGCGCTGGCGACCGGCGCGGGTGAGGCCGCAGACGAACAGCTCCATACGATTGCTGGGCAGCTGCGTGGCCTTGACCTCTTCCATGCCCATGGCGCCGATCGAGGCGAGCAGGCGGGGGATGTGTCGGACGGCGCGCCAGTCGTCGAGCTTGAGGGTGAGGAGAACACCGTGAAGCGCGTGGCGGGGGCGGGCGGCGAGGCGGCGGGCGGTGATGAGGGCGACCTGCGGGGCGAGGTTCACGTCCATCAGCACCCAGTGCAGCGCGGTCGGCAGGTCGGCGCGCTGGACCATGCTCATCGGGCGGTGCAGGTGGATGAAGCGATTGTCGGCGGGGCCCCGGTAGTCGAGGACGACCGGGTCCATGAGCGCGGGGTCGATGCCGTAGACGGTGACGCCGCGGCGCAGCAGGGCGTAGCTGGCACCGCCGGGGGCGCTGCCGATCTCGACGGCGACGTCGCCGGCGCGCACCGGAGCGCCGGACCAGATCAGGGCCTCCTCGAGCTTGCGATAGGCCCGCGAGGGGGCCTCGGGCGGCATGTCGACGGCGATCCGCCCGCCCGGGAACGGCGAGTGGCCGGGGCCGTGGACGTGGTGGCCGACCCACCACGGCTCGTCCTCGGCGACGATGACGTCGAGCACGCGGTCGCCGACGGCCGCGACCTCGCCCGGGAGCAGCGGGTGCTGTCCTTCGGGCCAGGCGGCGAGCAAGGCCGCGCGCACCTCGGCGGCGCGCGGGCCGTAGCGGAAGCCGTGCGGCTCCTCGCCGGGGCGGGTCACGTCGCGCTCCCACACGTGCAGGCGCACGGGCTGGCCTTCGGGACATGTCCCGGAGAGCATTGTGAAGACCTGCGCCGGGCCCTCCGCGGGGCCGAGCGAGGCGCCGAAGGCGCGGACGAACACCGCCGGCAGCGGGGCGTCGGGGGCGACCGGCGAGGGCGACTTGAAGGTGACGAGGCCGGGCCGGCTGTAGGCGAAGCGGAGCTCGGGGCGCAGGGTCGCGAGCTCGGCCTTGACTGCCGGCTCGGCGCCGAGCTGGCACACGCAGAAGAGGAAGTGGGTCACGCGGGCGCTACTTGACGAACACGGTGACGGCGCGGAGGCCCCACGACTCGTCCTCGATCGGCTCGTCGAGGTTGCTGGTGAAGCTCAGGGCGATCGCGTCGCCGTCGTGGGCGGCCGCGTTGGTGCTCACCGGGAGCAGGCCGTCGGGGGACTCGCCGTCGCCGCAGACGTCGCTCTCCTGGTTGCAGCTGAACGACGAGGCCGCGTCGCACAGCTGCGTGAAGATCTCCGTGTCGCCCAGCTTGATGATCAGCTGCTCGCCGGTGAAGGCGTCCCACGAGTCCATGATCACCGCCTCGGCGTTCACGCGCAGCTCGGTGTGCGGGACGGACGCGGCGGTGGCCGCGAGCGCGAGCACGTCGCCGGTGCCGAACGGGCCCATCATGGCGCCGAATTCGCCGCACTCGCCCTCGACCACCGGGTCCCAGGTGCCGCGCGAGTCGGCGAGGACCTGCGTCCACCCCGGGCTGTCGGGCTCCATGTCGCAGACGAAGTCGGCGGCCTGGCCGTCGCCGTCGGGGTCGAGCGGGTAGGTGCCGCTCGGCAGGTCGGGCTTGGCCTCGTGCAGGGCGAGGCAGCTGGCGAGCAGCGGGGCGCAGGTGCCGGCGTCGCAATTGCCCGACTTGCAGTCGCTGTTGTCGACGCAGGCGGCGTCGCTGTCGCACGGGCCGCAGGTGCCGCCGCCGCAGTCGACGTCGGTCTCTTCGTTGTTCTTCTCGCCGTCGGCGCAGCCCTCCGGAGCGTCGGTGGTGCTGGTCGACAGCGTGTCCGAGGTCATCACCGAATTCGTCGTGGTCGGCTCGGTGACGCCGGTGGCGGTGTCGGGCTCGCCGCTCGAGCTGGTGTCGGTCGGGTCCTCGGTGTCGGTGTTCCCCTGGACGGCCGGGTCGACGCAGCCGAGGAGGAGCCCGGGCAAGACCAGGGTGGTGACGAAGAGACAGGTCTTGGAGGACATGTGGCTCAGTGCTCGTTCAGGAAGCGGTGCGCGTCGACCGAGGTGTCGACCCAGCGGATTGTGCCAGTCTTGCTGCGGATGGCCAGGCTCTGGAGGTGCATGCGATCGCCGATCCGCCGCACACCTTTCAGCAGGGGGCCCCCGGTGACTCCGGTGGCGACGAAGATGACGTCGCCGCGGACCAAATCCTCGACGCCGAACACCCGATCGGGGTCTTTGTGCCCCATGGCGATGGCCCGCTTGCGTTCGTCGTCGGAGCGGAACACCAGCTTGCCGACGAACTCGCCGCCCATGCAGTGGATCGCCGCGGCCCCGAGCACGCCCTCGGGCGCGCCGCCGATGCCGTAGACCATGTCGATGCCGCTCTTGGGGATGCACGTGGCGACCACCGGCGCGACGTCGCCGTCGGTGATCAGGTGGATCCGCGCGCCGGCCTCACGCAGCTCGGTGACCAGGTTCTCGTGGCGCGGCCGGTCGAGCACGACGACGGTGAGCTCGTCGGGCCGCCGACCCTTGGCGGCGGCGAGGGTGTAGAGGTTGTCGCGCGGCGACTTCGACAGCGAGATCTTGCCGCGACCCTCGGGGCCGCAGGCGATCTTCATCATGTAACAGTCGGGCGCGTTGAGCAGGAGGCCGCGGTCGGTCACCGCGAGGACGGTGATCGCGCCGGGCAAGCCGTTGGCGCACAGGTTGGTGCCCTCGAGCGGGTCGACGGCGATGTCGACCTCGGGCAGCGTCGGGTCGGAGGGGCCGACCTTTTCGCCGATGTAGAGCATCGGCGCCTCGTCGCGCTCGCCCTCGCCGATGACGATGGTGCCGCGCGCCGCGACGCGCTCGAACGCCTCGCGCATGGCCTTGACCGCGGCCGCGTCGGCGCCGTTGCGGTCGCCGCGGCCGATCATGGTCGAGGCGGCGATCGCTGCCGCCTCGGTGACGCGGGTGTACTCGAGGACGAGGGTGCGGTCCATGTCAGTCGTCTCCTTCGGGCTCGGGGGTCAGATTGGCGAGGGCGGCCCGCAAGGGGCCAGGAAAACGCGCCGGCCGCCCATCGGCGCGGGCGATACAGCAGTGGCAGGTCTCGGCGAAGGCGATGGTCAGCGGCTGTTCGAGGCCCCTGCGATCGCCCGGCGCGACGAGGACCTGGTAGCCGAGGATGAGCCGCGCGTAGCCGATCTCGACCACGCCGACCATGACCGACAGGATGTCGTCGTACCGCGCCGGCGAGAGGTAGCTGATCTGCAAGTCGGTCAGCGGCAAGGCGTAACCCGCCGCCTCGACGTCGGCGTAGGTCTGCCCGGCGTCGCGCATGAACTCGACCCGCGCCGCCTCGAGATAGCGGGCGTAGGTGCCGTGGTACACGACTCCCATCTGGTCGGTGTCGGCGTAGATGACCCGCAACTTGACGCCGAGCCGTAGCTCTCGAGCAGGCGAACGGGTGAGCCGGGGAGTGCGCGCCATGACGAGCGGCGCGAGGGTAAACCGCCCGGCCCACGAGCGGGACCGCCCGGGACGTGAGTCGGGTCGCGTGCGAGCGCGACGGCAGAATTTCTTTAGAAAAGGGAAAAACGACTGGAACGGCGACCGAGCGGCCATTTGCGGCCGGGCTTGCGAGGAATTCGCGACGCACGACCGCGGGTCGCGGGCGGGAGCTGTCGCGGCCGACGCCCGAGCGGACGCGGTGCTCGCCGAGGACCGACGACCTCGACGCCGCGCCGGCCGCCCGCTCGCGGCTCAGGCCGGCCGCTCGCGCCGCCTCGCGGGGAAGATTTCTACAACGGGCGAGTGGATCGCGGGGATCGTGGAGGATGCTCTCCGCGAGCTCCGTGCACTCCGAGCAATGCGCGGTGATGGGATGAATCGCTGCTCGACGGCGGGTGGCGGCCATAATGGCTTGATCTTCGAGATGTCTATAAGGACATGTTTTTTTAGACAGATGATCGCGTTGGCCGTGAAGCCGCGGCGGCGGGCCTGGGCGGTCCCGCCTGGTCGACGGGCGGGCCTGCGCGGTGTATTCTCGCGGCGCCGACATGCCGATCCACAACTACGCCCAGCCGCGCGGCACCACAGTCACCGTCGAGATCGATTCGCCAGCGCTGGCGGCCAACGTGGTCGGCGACCCGTCGTCGCGGGCCGTGGCGGTGTATCTGCCCGCCGGCTACGACCGCGGCAACGAGCGCTATCCGATCTTCGTCGACCTCGCGGGCTACAGCAGCTCGGGGCTCAAGCGGCTCGGGTGGACCGGGTTCGGCGAGTCGATGCCGCAGCGGCTCGACCGGCTGATCGCCAGCGGGGCGATGGGGCCGGTGATCGGCGTGTTCCCCGACTGCTTCACGGCGCTGGGCGGCAATCAGTACATCAACTCGAGCGCGCTCGGCCGGTGGGAGGACTTCCTCGCCGACGAGCTGCCGGCGCGGCTGGAGCGCGAGTTTCGCGTCAAGCCGGGGCGCGCGGGGCGGGCGCTGTTCGGCCACTCGAGCGGCGGCTACGGGGCGCTGGTCCACGGCATGCGCCGCGCCGACGCGTGGGGGGCGGTCGGCTGTCACGCCGGCGACTGCAACTTCGACCTGGTCTATCGGCCAGATTTTCCCAAGCTGGTGTCCGCGCTGGCGCGCCACGGCGGGGTCGAAGGTTTTTTAAAGACGTTCGCGGCCTCGCCGAAGTGGGGCGGCGGCGACCACCTGCCGCTGATGCTGCTGGCGATGGCGGCCACGTACGACCCCGACCCGACGGCGTTCATGGGCGTGCGGCTGCCGGTCGACCTGCACACGTGCGAGCTCGACGCCGAGGCGTGGGCCCGGTGGTTGCGCTGGGACCCGCTGCGCATGGTCGAGGCGCCGGAGGTGCAGGCCAACCTGCGCCGGCTCCACGGTCTGTTCATCGACGCGGGCTCGCGCGACCAGTTCCTCGCGCACTTCGGCGCGCGCGCGCTGGTGCGGCGGCTGTCGGCGCACGGCATCCCGCACGTGTACGAGGAGTTCCCCGACGACCACTCGAACACCAGCTACCGCCTCGACGTGTCGCTGCCCTACCTGTGGCGCGCGCTCGACGGGGCCGGCCCCGGGTAGTATCCTGCGGGCCCATGCCGCCTGTCCGCTCGACCATCTTCGTGGCGCTCGCGCTCGCCGCGTGCCAGAACCCCGACGTGAGCAAGAGCGACAGGCCGGTGGCGAAGGCGCCGGCAAAGGACGCGGAGGACGAGGCGGAGGCGGCGAAGGCGGCGCCGAAGAAGCCGGAGGTCAAGGTGCCGACCCAGGCCGAGCTGCTGCGCGCGAAGATCGATCAGTTCGTGACGTCGCCGCTGAAGACCGACGTGTCGGCGCTGCCGCCGGCGGAGAAGGCGGCGCTCGACAAGCTGATCGAGGCGGCGCGGCTGATGGACCCGATCTTCGACCGCCAGACGTGGGCCGGCAACCCGGCGCTGCGGGCGGAGCTCGAGAAGGACACCAGCGAGCTCGGCGTCATCAAGCTCGACTACTTCACCGTGATGCGCGGGCCGTGGGACCGGCAGGAGCACTACGCGCCGTTCGCGACCACTCTGGCGCACCCGCCCGGCGCGGGCTTTTATCCGGAGGACCTCGGCGCCGACGCCTTCAAGAAGTGGGTCGCGGATCATCCGGAGGACAAGGCGGCGTTCGAGAGCCTGACGACGGTGATCGCTCGCGTCGGTGACAAGCTCGAGGCGCGGCCCTACAGCGCCGAGTACGGCGAGTGGCTGGGCCCCGCCGCGAAGGCGCTCGAGGACGCGGCCAAGCTGACGAAGAACAGGTCGCTGACGAAGTTCCTGCGCTCGCGCGCGCAGGCGTTCCGCACCGACGACTATTATCAGTCGGACAAGGATTGGATGGACCTCGACAGCGTCGTCGAGATCACCATCGGGCCCTACGAGACCTATGAGGACGAGCTGCTCGGCCTCAAGGCCAGCTTCGAGGCGTTCGTCACCGTCAGCGACCCCAAGGCCTCGGCGGCGCTGGCCAAGTACAAGAAGTACCTGCCGGAGATGGAGCAGCACCTGCCGATCCCCGACGAGGTCAAGACCCGGCGCGGCAGCGAGAGCCCGATCCGCGTGGTCGACCTGGTGTTCTCCGCCGGCGACGCGCGCAAGTCGGTGCAGACGATCGCGTTCAACTTGCCCAACGACGAGCGGGTCCGCGCCGAGAAGGGCGCCAAGAAGGTGCTGCTGCGCAACCTCATCGAGACCAAATTCGAGGCCATCATGCGCCCGATCGGCAACGAGGTGCTGCACGCCGATCACGTCGCGTCGCTGTCCGGCGAGGCGTTCTTCCTGCAGGTGCTGTTCCACGAGCTGTCGCACAGCCTCGGCCCGGCGTTCGTCGGCGGCGAGGCGAAGGACGGGAAGGCAGACAAGGTCGACGTCCGGGTCGCGCTCGGGGCCAGCTACTCGCCGCTCGAGGAGGCCAAGGCCGACGTGATGGGCGCGTACAACGTGCTCTACATGATCGAGAAGGGCGAGCTCGCGGCCGAGCTGAAGGACAAGGTGCTGCTGTCGTACTTCGCGGGGCTGTTCCGCAGCGCCCGCTTCGGCGTGGCCGAGGCGCACGGGCGCGGGGCGGCGCTGCAGCTGAACCGCTTCCTCGCCGCCGGCGCGGTGACGCCCGAGAGCGCGAGCGGCAAGTTCAAGGTCGACCTCGCCAAGCTCGAGGCGGCGATCGGCGACCTGGTGCGCGACATCTGCCTGGTCCAGCACAGCGGCGACAAGGCCGCGGCCGACAAGCTGCTCGACGAGCACGGCAAGATCACGCCGCTGCTGCAGGCCGCGCTCGATCGCCTGGGGACCATCCCGGTCGACATCCGCCCCTCTTACCCGCTCGCCGGCGAGATCCTGCCGCAGTGACCGCCGCCGACAACATCGTCGCCGGCCCGCGCAGCCTGCGGGAGTTCGCGGCCAAGCTGATCGAGCAGCCCGACAAGAGCACCTCGTCGGACGCGATCCTCGAGTGTTTTTTGGATTGGGTCACCGAGACCGGGCTCGAGCTGTACCCGGCGCAGGAGGAGGCGATCCTCGAGCTCCTGGCCGGCAAGCACGTGGTGCTCAACACGCCGACCGGCTCGGGCAAGTCGCTGGTGGCGACCGCGATGCACCTGGCGGCGGTGGCCCGCCGGCGCCGCAGCGTGTACACGAGCCCGATCAAGGCGCTGGTCAGCGAGAAGTTCTTCGCGCTGTGCCGCGAGTTCGGGCCGGACCGCGTCGGCATGATGACCGGCGACGCGAGCGTCAACCGCGACGCGCCGATCCTCTGCTGCACGGCGGAGATCCTCGCCAACATGGCGCTGCGCGACGGGCGGATGGCGCCGGTCGACGACGCGGTGCTCGACGAGTTCCATTATTACGGGGACCGCGATCGCGGGATGGCCTGGCAGATCCCGCTGCTGGCGCTGCCGTACACGACGTTTTTGTTGATGTCGGCGACGCTCGGCGACACGACCAAGGTCGAGGACGGGCTCAAGCGGCTGACCAAGCAGGAGGTCGCGGTGGTGCGCTCGGCGACCCGGCCGGTGCCGCTCGACTTCGAGTACCGCGAGTCGCCGCTGCACGAGACGATCGGCTACCTGCTCGACCGCGGGCGCGCGCCGATCTACATCGTCAGCTTCACCCAGCGCGAGGCCGCCGAGGAGGCGCAGAACCTGATGAGCACGAACCTGTGCTCGCGCGAGGAGAAGGCGGCGATCGCCGAGGCGATGGCGGGGTTCCGCTTCGACACGCCGTACGGCAAGGAGATCCAGGGCTACCTCAAGCACGGGGTGGGGGTGCACCACGCGGGGCTGTTGCCGAAGTACCGCCTGCTGGTCGAAAAGCTGGCGCAGCAGGGCAAGCTGCGGGTGATCTGCGGCACCGACACGCTCGGGGTCGGGGTCAACATCCCGATCCGCACGGTGCTGTTCACCAAGCTGTGCAAGTACGACGGCGAGCAGACGCGGATCCTCGGGGCCCGCGACTTCAAGCAGATCGCCGGGCGGGCCGGGCGCAAGGGCTTCGACGATCACGGCTACGTGGTGTGCCAGGCGCCGGAGCACGTGATCGAGAACAAGCGGCTCGAGGCCAAGGCGGCGGCCGACCCGAAGAAGAAGAAGTTCGTGCGCCGGCAGCCGCCCGAGAAGGGGTATGTCCCCTGGGACAGGTCGACGTTCGAGAAGCTGTTAGGCCGCGACCCGGAGCCGCTGCAGTCGCGGTTCGTGGTGTCGTTCGGGATGATCTTGAGCCTGATCCAGTCGCCGGCCAACACCAACGCGTGGGGCGGCGGCTACCGCCGGCTGGTCGAGCTGATCGCGGCGGCGCACGACGAGGCGCGGGCCAAGACCCGTCACCGGCGCGAGGCGGCGACGCTGTTCCGGGCGCTGCGCAAGGCGGGGATCGTCAAGCTGGTGCCGCTCGACGCGCGCAAGGACGGCGGGGGCGGCCGCGCGGTCCGGCTCGACGAGCACCTGCAGAAGGACTTCTCGCTCCACCACACGCTGTCGCTGTACCTGCTCGACACGCTCGGCCGCGTGCCGCAGGACTCGCCGACCTACGCGCTCGACGTGGTGTCGCTGGTCGAGTCGCTGCTCGAGAACCCGCAGGTGGTGCTGCAGGCGCAGGAGCACCGCGCCCGCTCGGAGAAGATCGGCGAGCTCAAGGCGGCCGGCGTCGAGTACGAGGAGCGGATGGCGGAGCTCGAGAAGGTCTCGTACCCCAAGCCGCTGGCCGACTTCATCTACGACACGTTCAACGAGTTCTCGGCGGTGCACCCGTGGGTCGGGCAGGAGAACATCCGCCCGAAGTCGGTGGTCCGCGACATGGTCGAGCGCTACGTCGCGTTCAACGACTACGTCAAGGAGTACGGGCTGCAGCGCAGCGAGGGCGTGCTGCTGCGCTACTTGATGCAGGCCTACAAGCTCCTCGTGCAGACGGTGCCCGACGCGGCCAAGACCGACGAGGTGCACGACGTGATCGGCTTCCTGCGGGCGATGTTCGAGCACGTCGACACCAGCCTCCTGCAGGAGTGGGAGCGCATGCTGCACCCGCCGGTGTCGGAGGGCGAAGCCGCGCCCGTCGGGCCGCGCGATCTGTCGGCCGATCCCAAGGCGTTCGCGGCGCGCGTGCGCGCGGAGATGCACGCGCTGGTGCGCGCGCTCGCCGAGCGCGACTGGGAGGACGCGGCGGTCGGCACGCGCGCAGACCTTGAGGACCCGTGGACCCCCGAGCGGTTCGCCCAGGCGATGGCCGAGTACTACGCCGAGTACCCGACGCTGCGCTTCGACCACGGGGCGCGGTTCCCCAAGTACACGCGCATCGAGCCGGTCGCCGACCAGGTCTGGCGGGTCACGCAGGTGCTCGTCGACCCCGAGGAGGACAACCTGTGGCACATCGAGGGCGAGGTCGACCTGCGCGGTGACGGCTTCCCCGAGGGTCCGCTGGTGAAGGTGCGTGCGATCGCGGTGTGAGTCTCGGCGCGACATTCGCTCCGTGTCACCCCGCCCGTCCCCGCGTTGCCCCGGGCCCGCTGTTTGACCGACACTCGAGCAGGGCGCCGGCGCGTCCGCGGAGGCGACAGGATGTACGGTCTCGTCAACAAGGCGGTCGAAGATCTGGTGTGCTCCCACTACGGCGAGCACACGTGGGCGCAGATCCAGGCGCGCGCCGGGGTGCAGGCGCCGGGCTTCGTGTCGATGGAGACCTACCCCGACGAGCTGACCTACAAGCTCGTCGACGCCGCCAGCGAGGTGCTCGGAGCGCCGATCGACGTGGTGCTCGAGGCGGTCGGCGAGCACTGGATCCTGTTCACCGCGCGCCACGGCTACGGTGAGCTGCTGCCGATGTTCGGCGCGACGCTGCGCGAGTTCGTGGCCAACCTCGACAACATGCACGCGCGCGTCGGCCTCAGCTTCGCCAAGCTGCGGCCGCCGAGCTTCGTGGTCCGCGAGGCCGGGCCGCAGGCGCTCGAGCTCGAGTATCACTCGAGCCGCGAGGGGCTGGCGCCGATGGTGGTCGGCCTGCTCAAGGGCCTGGCGCGGACCTTCGCCGAGGACATCGCGGTCGAGCACGTGCACGGCCGCGAGCGCGGCGGGTTCGACCTGTTTCGCCTCGAACTCCAACCGGCGGCGGCGTGACCATGCTGCTGCTTTTTCGCGATCAATGTGAGCGGCTGTTCCCGTTCTCGATCCACCTCGACGAGGAGATGCAGATCCTCGAGCTCGGGCGGTCGCTGCGCCGGCTGATGGCGGCGGACGTGTCGGGCCGGCCGTTCGACGAGTGGTTCGTGATCGACCGGCCGGTGCTGGAGGAGCTGTCGCTGAAGGCGCTGCTGGCCCGCAAGGACTCGGTGGTGCTGCTGCAGGTCCGCGACCTCGACCTGCGCCTGCGCGGCGAGATCGTCGAGGTCGACGGCGGGGCGCTGTTCGTCGGCACGCCGTGGCTGACCGAGATGAGCCAGGTCGCCGCCGCGGGCCTGACGCTGAAGGACTTCGCGCTGCACGACCCGACCACCGAGATGCTGGTGGTGATGAGGTCGATGCAGACGGCGATCCAGGACGCCAACATCCTGGCCGACAAGCTGCGGCGGCAGGCGCAGCAGCTGCAGGCGGCGGAGCAGCTGGCGGAGCACCTGACCGCGGCCAAGAGCTCGTTCATCGCCAACCTGAGCCTCGAGCTGCGCACGCCGCTCAACGCGATCTTCGGCTACAGCGAGCTGATGCTCGACGAGCTCGGCGAGGCGACGCCGGAGGAGATGCGCGACGACCTGCAGCGGATCCAGCTGGCCGGGCAGCAGCTGCTGCGGCTGGTCGCCGACGTGCTCGACCTGTCGCGCATCGAGGCCCAGCGGGTCGAGCTGCGCGAGGACGTGTTCTCGCTGGCGACCCTGCTGCGCACGGTGCGGGGCACGGTGCTGTCGCAGCTGCGCCGCGGCGTGGCGCTCGTCTGGCCCGAAGACCAGGACGCAGCGCTGTTCGGCGACCAGGAGCGGGTGCGCCAGGTGCTGCTCAACCTGCTCGGCAACGCCTGCAAGTTCACCGAGCTCGGCGAGGTCGGGCTGGCGGTGCACCTCAAGGACGACGGCGAGGTCGAGTTCGTGGTCCACGACACCGGCATCGGCATCCGCGCCGAGCAGCAGAGCCGCGTGTTCGAGGCGTTCTACCAGGCCGACAGCTCGCTGCGGAAGCGCTTCGGCGGCTCGGGCCTGGGCCTGGCGCTGGCGCGCGGGTTCGTCGAGGCGATGGGCGGGACGATCCGCGTCGAGAGCGAGCACGAGATGGGCACCCGCTTCACCGTGAAGGTGCCGCTCGGCCGCAATCAGGGCCCGAGGCCGAGAGCCGGCAGCAAGAGCGCGCCGCACGCGATGAGCACGAAGTAACCCAGCAGGTCGAGGACGACGCCGAAGCGGACCATCGACTGGATCCGGATGAGACCCGTGCCGTAGGCGATCGCGTTCGGCGGGGTCGAGACCGGCAGGGTGAAGGCGAAGCTGGCGGCCATGGTGACGCACAGGGTGGTCGCCAGCGGGTCGATGCCGGCCGCCTGGGCGATGGCGATCAGCACCGGGACCATCATGCTGGTGGTCGCGACGTTGCTGGTGACCTCGGTCAGCCACAGCACGAGGAAGGTGCTGGTGGCGAGCAGGCCGAACGGCGAGCTGGCGAGCGGCCCGGCGACGCCGAGGAAGCCGCGCGCGATGGCCTCGGCGAGGCCGGTGTCGAACATCATGGCGCCGAGCGAGAAGCCGCCGCCCAGCAGGTAGAGCGTCGACCAGTCGAGCTTCATGGCCTTGTCCCACGGCAGCACCGCGACGCCCGGCTGCTTGCCGGCCGGGATCACGCACAGGAGGACGCCGGCGAGGGTGGCGACGACGCCCTCCTGCAGGCCGCGGTCGGCCCACTGCGCGGTCGGATGAGCGGCGCCGAGGATGACCTTGAGGATCGAGGGCAAGAGCCAGCCGAGGACCGCGAGCAGGAACACGCCGGCGGCCCGCCGCTCGCCCGTCGACATCGGCCCGAGCTTGTTCAGCTGGTCGCGGACCTCGACGGTGAGGCGGTCGAGCCGCTCGACCGGCGCAGGGAAGCGACGGTGGGCGTAGACGAGGGCGATCGCCAGGGTGGCGAGGCCGGTCGGCAAGCCGAAGCTCATCCACTGGAAGAAGTCGAGCTGGATGCCGGCCTGCCGCTCGAGGAAGTCGAGGGCGATGACGTTGGGGGCGGTGCCGATCGGGGTGGCGATGCCGCCGATCGAGCAGGCGTAGGTGAGGGTCAGCAGGGTGCCCTCGGCGTAGCGGTCGAACTTGGGCTGGTCTTCGGGCGGGGCGACGCCGCGGATCGCCGAGCACAATCCGAGCGCGACAGGGATCAACATCGCCGTGGTGGCGGTGTTGGAGATCCACATCGAGCAGGCGAACGCGCCGATGCCGATGGCCGTGCGCGCGCGAGCCGGCGAGCCGCGGACCCAGTCGCGCGCGAGCAGCCACAGCGCGGCGCGCCGGTCGAGCCCCTGCTCGCTGAGGCCGAGCGCGAGCATGAAGCCGCCGAGGAACAGGAAGATCAGCGGGCTGGCGAACGGGGCGAACGCCTTCGCCGCGGGCGTGACGTCCATCGCCACCGCCAGCGCCGGGGCGACGAGCGCCGCGGCCCCGAGCGGCACGGCCTCGCTCACCCACAACACCACTGTGGCGGCGAAGATCGCCGCCAGGCGGTGGGCTGGCGCGGGCAGGCCGGTCGGGGTGAGCAGCAGGGCGAAGAAGACCAGCGGCGCGAGCACGCGGCCGACCCGCTGGCGGGCGACGTCGAAGGTGCTGCGGGCAACCCGGTCCATGCGGCTTCAACTATTTTGGCGGAGGTACGGGATCAGCACCAGACAGGGGATGCAGGCGACCGCGGCGATCGAGAAGTACACCAGCGGTCCGTGGGCCTCGTACAGAAAGCCGCTGTAGGTGCCCGAGATGGTCTGCGCGAGCGAATAGATGGCGGTCGCGAACGCGAAGTGGGCCGCCTTGTGGTCGGGGTGGCAGCGGCTCATGATGAAGATCGTCTGGGCCGCGGTGGCGAGGCCGCCGCACAGCTGCTCGATGACGAGGATGGTGCCGACGTGCCACAGCGGCGGCGAGAGCGTGTGCGCGAGGCTCAGCGGGGCGCCGAGGCCGAGCATGACGTCGGCGGGCAGGCGAGGGGCGGCGAGCCAGAGATAGAGCGGCAGGGTGCCCGCCATGATGAGGGCGATCGGCAGCAGCGCGCGCTGCAGGCCGACGCGCGCGACCCACAGGCCGCCGAGCATGGCGCCGGCGATGCTGGCGGCGGTGCCGAAGCCGTTGAGCACGCCGCGGTCGGGGGTGGCGATGCCGAGCTCGCGGAACAGCACCTTCGACATGCCGAACATCAGCGCGTCGCCCAGCTTGAAGCTGAGGAGGAACAGCAGGACGACGAGGGCCCGCGGCTGCAGCAGGAAGCTGAAGTAAGCGCCGCGGATGTGGTCGACGCGGGCCCGCCAGTCGGCCGCTGCGTCGCCGGTCGGCCGCACCGGACGGGCGGCGTGGACCCGCGGGAGCCACACGCGGTGGGCGACCGCGAGGACGACCATGAGCAGCGCGCCGAGGCCGAAGCCGGCCAGCCAGTGGACGCGGCCGCCGAGGAACACCAGGCCGGACGAGCCGACCAGCATCGCCACGCGGAAGGCTGCCACGCGGATGCCGGTGTAGCGGGCCTGGTCGGCGCGGCCGAGCGCGGTCATGTAGTAGCCGTCGCAGGCGATGTCGTGGGTGGCGCTGAACAGGCCGATGGCGATCAGCACCAGCCAGATCACGGCCGTGCCAGAACCTGGCTCCGAGGCCATGTTGTGGGCAAGCACCGCGAGCACCGCCATCAGCACGCCGAGGCCGAACTGGGTGGCGACGATCCACTGACGCAGGGTCCCGATCAGGTCGACGATCGGGCTCCACACGAACTTGAGGCTCGAGGTGAAGTGCAGGGCCGAGGTGAAGCCGACCTCTCGCGCGGGCAGGCCGGCGGCGGTGAAGAACTCGGCGGCGACCTGGTGGAGGATCGACCACGGCATGCCCTCGCCGAAGTAGGTCGAGGCGGTCCAGGCGACGGTGCCGGCGCGACGCCCCGGCGGCTGCTCCGGCCCGGAGGGCCCCGAGGACGGGTCGGGCGGTGCAGCGGCGGTGCTCAAGCGGCTCGCCCGGTCATACCGGGAGGCGCGCGCGCGGCCAAGTTTTCCAAGCAGCGGCGAGGCGGGCGCCCGGCCAGGCCGAGGGGATGGAGTGATTCGTGCCGAGCGGGCGAGGCTCCTCCGGCGCCCGGGCCGCCGGGTCGCGAGACCAGCACAGCGTGGGGCGTGGGGGCCGGAGAGAGCGTGCCGAGAACGGCGAGCTGCGGGCAGACGTCGAGCAGCGCGGTTGCCGAGAACGGCAATGGTCGGCAACCGTCGACCTGTGCTTTTGCCGAGAGCGGCCAGACTCGGCGATCAGGCTCGGCGACCAGCCTCCCCGAGCCTTGGCGAGCAGGCTCAGCGAGCAGGCTCGGCGACCAGGCTCAGCGAGCAAGCTCGGCGAGCAGGCTCGGCGACCAGGCTCGGCGAGCAGTCTCGGCGAGCAGCCTCCCCGGGCCTTGGCGGCCAGGCCGCTCGGCGGGCACCCGGCAGCCGGCGCTCCGAGCGTCGAGCCTGGCGCCTCCCTTGCCGATCGCGGCTACGGCCAGTTGATGCCCCAGACCTGGCGCAGCTCGGTCGGGATGTGGAACGGCAGGCGCTGGCCGCCGCGGTTGGCCAGCAGGAGGGCCTGGACGAAGGCGCGGCTGAGCAGGGCGGCGGCGTGCTGCATGGTCTCGGAGCGGTCGCCGAGGCGGTCGCCGAAGCGGCCGAACAGCCGCCAGAGGTCGATGAGCGGCGAGCGCTCGCGGGTGGCGGGGACGGCGAGGAGGTCGGCGACGCGGTCGCCGACGAACCAGCGCACGCACTCGGCCGGCACCCCGTCGAAGGCGGTGCCCGGGGCCAGGTACTCCATCATCTCGAGCAGCGAGCGGGTGAGCGCCTGGCCTTCGGGACAGGCGGCGAAGTGGCGCTCGCCGATGCGGTCGGCGACGGCGCGGCCCTCGGCGTAGTCGCGCGGGAGCAGCTCCTGCTGCAGGCCCATGACCGCGCCGACCACGTTCCACGTGTGCATGTAGGCGTCGACCTCGGCGTCGGCGAGCTCGACGCCGAGGCGCTGCAGGCCGTCGAGGGTGGCGACCGAGAAGCTCATCAGCGTGCCGAGCATGTCCTCTTGATTGATCGGCAGGCCGAACGCCGGGTCCCAGCCGGAGTCGCGGCGGATCAGGTGGCGGATCGTCGCGTGCATCAGCCGTACCTTCTGCGCCGAGCGCAGGCCGGCGCCGCGGTCGCTGCTCGGGTCGAGGCCGCCGGGCGCCATGACGTCGACCACAAGCTGGGCGGTCTCGACGATCCGTCGGTGCGGGTTCGACTGCAGCCGGCCGGTGCGGACCAGCACCTGCGCGCCCTTGGCGGCGGCGTAGCAGATCGGCAGCGAGTAGGTGTTGAGCAGGAGGATGATCAGCGGGCCGTAGCGGTGGAACACGCGCTGGCCGAGCTCGATGCGCGCGCCGTCGGCCCAGCTCGGCAGGCCGGTGGCGAGGAAGTACGCGCGCGCGCCGGCCGGCAGCGAGGTCGCCGGCACGTCGTTGTTCTCGACGAGGTCGCGCATCAGCATGTTGATCGCGCGCACGACGTCGTCGCCGCGCGCGAACAGGTCGAGGATCACGTCGTCGGCCTCGGAGTCACCGCACGTGCGCAAGTGGTCGAGCTGCTCGTCGGACCAGCGGAGGTCGCTCATGCTGCGACGGTAAGAGCCGCCGGCGCCGCCTGTCCACGGCAGAAGGCGCGAGCCCGCGCTCTCGATATGCCCCAAGAGACATGTAGCGATGTCGCGCCTGGGCTCGCGAACGACCGTTCGCGCTCGATATGCGCCGGTTGACCGGCGATTCCTCTCCTATACAATGTCGCGGCGATGGGTGGCCGGCGGGCGACGAAGCAGGTGAGTGATATTGCGGCGCGCATCATGGACGAGTGCACGGCGTATCGCTTGCGCATCCTGAACCGCGCCATCAGCAAGCTCTACGACGACGCGCTGCGCCCGTTCGAGCTGCGGATCGCTCAGCTCAACACGCTGGTCGTGGTGATGCAGACGCAGGGGCTGACGCCGAACGAGCTGTCGCAGCGCATGCACATGGACGCGTCGACCGTCAGTCGCAACGTCGAGCGCATGTGCAACAGCGGCTGGCTCAAGCTGGCCGACATCGACGACGCGCGCTCGCACGAGATCCAGATCACCGAGAAGGGGATGAAGCTCATCGCCGACGTCGCGCCGGCGTGGGAGGCAGCCCAGCGCGACGCCGAAGAATTGCTCGGGGTCTCGATCGGCAAGGCCATCGCCCGCGGGGCCAACCGCCTCGGCGGCGAGTGACGGGCGGTCGACCGCCGTTCAGTGGGCTCGCGGTCGTTCGCCTGTGACCGCGCAGCATGCGCGAATTGCCGGTGGGGTGTCCAGAACCCGCTCCGACCGTTCCCTGCAGGTCCGATCGCGGGTGGGTTGTAAGTCTCGCGCGAGTTCTGCATCCTGAGGGTCCTTTCGGTGACTACGGCTGTCCTCCTGCTCGCTCTGGTTCAGGCGCCCGCCCCCGCGCCATCGGGTCCGACCCCCGAGCACGGGCCATTTTTCGCGCCGGAGGCGGCGACTGAGTCGCACTTCGCGAGCGGTCCGCCACCGACCGCGCCGCCGCGCTTCTCGGTCGGCAAGGGGGCGTTCTGCTTCGTCGAGGACGCGAAGTGCAGCTCGGCCCTGATCGCGAGCGTCGACGTCGGCATCGGCATCAACGGGATCGCCGGCGACCGCGGCGTCGACCTGCCGTACGCCCACTACAACTTCCGCGGCGGCTTCACGGTCCGCCCGCTGCAGCTGGCCCGCAAGCGCTGGAACCCGTGGTCGGTCGGCGTGATCGCCAGCTGGTCGCGCGGCACCGGCGTGATGGCCAACACCGGCTCGGTGGTCGACGCGCCCGACGAAGTGGTGCAGACGACCCCGCACACCTCCTCGTATCGCTTCGGCCTGGTCAACCAGCTGTGGCTGAGCCAGAAGCGCAACGCGTTCCACGTCGACCTCACCGTCGGCCTGGTCCGCTCGTCGGTGCTCACCTACGTCGGCTGGTACAACGGCACGCACATCGAGGTCGCGGCCGGATGGGGCGGCTGGGGCGGGTTCTTCGTCAGCGGTGACTTCCTCGACGGCGACTCGCGGGTGGTCACGGGCTTCCGCGCCCACGCCATCCCCGCGCTGCCGGCGATCGGCCTCGTCTTGCTCGGCCTGCTGGCCGGAGGAGCGATGCAATGAGCGCGCTCCTCCTGTCCATGTCCCTCGCGCTCGCGCAGCCGTCGGTGCAGACGCCGACGAGCGCGCCGCCGCCGGTGCAGACGCCGTCCTCGACGAAGACGACGGCGACGTCGACCTCGACGTCGCCCGCCGGGACGACGACCACGACGACGACGTCGACCGCGCCGTCGGGGACGACGGCCGCGGACTCGTCGGCGCCGTCGGTGCAGTCGCCGAAGTCGGGCAACTTGCCGGCGTGGGACCCGAGCGCGACCGGGGCCGTCCCCGCGGCGCCCGTCGAGCCGCCGGTGCCGGTGCCCGTGGCCGAGACCCCCGCCGCACCGCCCGCCGACGCCGCGTCGTCGCCGGTAGAGAAGGCAGGGCCGCCCTTCTACACCGAGTCCGACATGCAGCAGCTGCGCACGCGGCACGGGCTCGAGGCGACTGCGCCGACCAGCGAACGCAAGTCGCGCTGGCGCTGCCTGATCGCCGACCCGACCTGCGGCCTCGTGGTCGAGGTCCAGGCGACGTCCGGCTACGCGTACCGCGTGCGCCAGGGCGACGTGACCTCGCCCGGCGACCTCTACCGCTGGAGCTCGGCCCGCGTGCAGTACGACGTGTGGGTCAGCATCCCGACGCTGGTCGAGTCGCGCGGGTCGTTCAAGTACACGCGCGTGTCGCTCGGCCCCAAGGGCGGCATCATCGCCAGCGACAGCAAGGACGTCTGGGGCAACGTCGGCTTCGCCGGCCGCTACTGGTTCAAGCGGACCCGCTGGTCGCCGACGATCGAGTTTTCGAGCGGCCTGGCGTTCAAGGTCGCGGGCATCCAGAAGCCCGACGGGCGGTTCGACAACGTGCGCAGCCCGATCGGCTTCGTCGCCGACGTCGGCATCGGCCTCGGCGGCTTCGGGGCGATCGTGCTCGGCGGCCAGTTCGACAGCCCGCTCGCGCGCGAGGACGTGCCCGAGAGGGCGCGCACGCCGGCGGCCGGCATGTTCTACATCGGCTTCCGCGGCAACATCCTGTGGGGCGCGCCGGCGGTGTTCGGCGTGGCCACCCACGCGGCGGCCCTGCGCGGCGTCAACGCGCCCTGAGCGCCGCGCGCTCGTGAGCGGCCGGCGGGCGTCCGCATCGGCGTCGTACGATCGGCTGTAATCTCGAGGCCGTTCGCGCGGCTCACCGGTCCGAGCGCATGACCCCCGGCAGTCACCTCCGGCCGGTGCCCTCCCTCCCGGGCCCGACCTCTCCCGCCGCTCCGCCGCAGCGGGCGAGCACCGAACAGCTGGTCCAGCGGGCCAAGGCCGGAGAGATGAGCGCGTGGTCGCGGCTCTACCAGGACCACTACGAGCGGGTCTATCGCCACGTCCGCGCGCTCACCGGCGACGCCGGCCTCAGCGAGGAGCTGGTCCAGGAGACGTTCGTCCAGGCGCTGCTGAAGATCGGCGGCTTCGACGGCCGCTCGCAGCTGTCGACCTGGCTGCACGGGGTGGCGATCAACGTCGTGCGCAATCACTGGCGATCGCAGCGCAGCACCGCCAAGGCGCACGCGCGGCTCGAGGTGATGAAGTCGCTCGACGCCGGCACGCAACCACCCGACGGGGCGCTGCACCAGCGCCAGCGCGTGCGGGCGCTGTATGCCGCGCTCGAGCTGCTGCCCGACCACCTGCGCGTCGCCTTCGTCCTGCGCGACCTCGAGGGCCTCAGCCCCGAGGACGCCGCCGAGCAGCTCGGGATCTCGAGCGGCAACCTGGCCGTGCGGGCCAGCCGGGCGCGCCAGCGGATCCGCAAACAACTGGCGGAGTGGGGCGTGCTGCCGCCGCAGGAGGAGGAGACGTCGTGAAGGACCTCGACGCCCTCGTCGACGCCGCCGCGACCGACCTGGCCGAGGCGATGCGCCGCGACCTGCTGGCGCCCGACTTCGCCGCGGTGGTCGCCGAGGCGCACGCGCGCGACCCGAAGCGCGTGCCGGCTGCCGCGCTGGTCGAGGTGCGCGGGCTGGCCCCGGTGGCCCAGCTGCGCGGCGACGCGAGCGGGCGGGTGCCGCCGCGCGAGCAGGCCGAATTCGCGGCGCTGCTGGCAGCGGCGCGCGCGGAGATCGATCACGACTGCGCGAGGGTCCGGGCCGCCGGGCCGCCGCCGGTACCTGTCCCCGGGGCCAGGCGATCGGCGACGCGGCCGTGGATGTGGCTGGCGGCGGCGGCGGCGATCGGCGCGCTGGCGTTCGGCGCTCGCCCGCTGCTGACGCGCGGATCGATGGGGCCCGACACGGCCAACCAGGCGCCGTTTCACGACCAGGCGGACGCGCCGCGGCACGAGGTCGCCCCGGCGCCCGCGCCGACGCGGGTCGAGCGGGCGCGGCCGGTCGCGCGCGAGGCCGAGGTCGCGCCGGTGATCGCACCCGAGGTCGCGCCCGCGCCCGAAGCATTTTCCGAGGATGTCCCGAAGGGCATGCCTGAAAAGGCAGGTTTGAAAGGACAGCTCGAGAAGAGCCCGGCGCGGCCGCGGGGCGAGTCGCTGGTGGAGCGGCTGCGGCGGCTCGACGGCGAGGCCGAGGCGAAGTGGGAGGCGGGCGACCTGGCCGGGGCCGAGGCGCTGTACCGGCAGATCGCCGGGCTGGCGCCGGGCTCGCGCGCGGCCGACCTGGCGTACGGCGACCTGTTCTCGCTGGCCCGCCAGCGCCACGGCGGCGACCAGGAGGTCGCGCTGTGGCGCGAGTACCTGCAGGCGTTCCCGCGCGGGCGCTACGCCGACGACGCGCGCGCAGGCCTGTGTCGTCGCGCCGACGAGGCCCTGCGCGCGGCCTGCTGGCGCGACTACGTGGCCGACTTCCCCAACGGAGTGCACCGGCACCAGGCAGCGCGCGTGCTCGAGGGTGAACCGTGAGGCGCAGCGCGACAGGAGCGGCGCCGGGCGGGGTGGTGCTCGGATGGTTGGCGCTCGTGGCGTGTCGGCCCGTGCTCTACGATTTCTACGACAGCGCGGGCGTGCCCGACCCGGCCACCGATACTGTCCCGACGACCATGTCCTCGGAGACAGACAGTACAGTGACCGACGCGCCGCCGCCGAGCCCGACGGAGACGTGCTTCGACGGCGTGGTCAGCGGGACCGAGACCGACGTCGACTGCGGAGGTCCGGCGTGTCCGGCGTGCGAGCCGTGGCAGAAGTGCGCGGGGCCGTGGGACTGCGTCACGAACCTGTGCATCGACAACCTGTGCGGCGTGCCGCAGCAGTGTCGGGTCGCGGAAGACTGCCCGGCGGAGGTTTGCCGCCAGCCGCTGTGCGAGAAGGAGCAGTGCGTCTACGCCGAGCTGAACGGCGACAAGTGCGACGACGGCGATCCGTGCACCGACGGCGACCTCTGCCTCGAAGGTCAATGTACGGGGGCGCTGCGGGACTGCAGCGGGTACGGCGGCGTATGTCAGCAGGGGTTCTGCAACCCGGCCTCCGGCAAGTGCGCGGTCGAGTTCCTCGACGGCGAGCCGTGCGACGACGGGCTCTCGTGCACCCTCGGGGACTTCTGCGCCCAGGGGCAGTGCCTCGGCAAGCAGGGGCCGGTGATCCTGTTCGACTTCAACGATCCGGGGCTGTGGCAGTTCGACCCGCCGTGGATGATCGGCCCGGCGCTCCCCTCGGCCTGCGACGCCAACGGCTTCGAGGACCCGCCCGAGGATCACTCGCCCGACGGCGAGAACATGCTCGCGGGCGCGGCGATCGGCGGCTGCTTGCCGGGCGATCCGCTGCCGGCGGACGCGTGCTTGACCAGCCCGGAGTTAGGCCTGCCGCCGGAGGTCCAGCCGTCGATCCTGATGTACTGGAGCCGGCTGTCGGCGGTGAAGCTGCCGCTCCAGCAGCCGTCGAGCGCGCGCGTCGAGGTGTGGAGCGGCAAGGCCTGGACCGTCGTGTTCGAGACCCTCAACGAGCCGTTCGAGGAGCCCGAGTGGGCGCCGCACATGATCGACATCACGCCTCTCCTCAATCCGGAGCTGAGGGTCAGGTTCTGTCATCACCACCCCGAGCCCGGGCTGCCGCCGGCAGCGGGCTGGAGCGTGGACGACGTGTACATCGGGCCGCCGGAGTGTCAGCCGCCGTGATCACAAAATAGTAAGAGGGGGCTGTAATCGCGGCACCGCTCGCGCCACTCACCCGCCGAACGCATCGCAAAAGAAGGACGTTGAAATGAAGACATTCCCCTTGCTGCGCCGACTCGGCTTCCTGTTCTCGTGCTCGACCTTCGCCGTGCTGGTCCCCACCGGCTGCGACGTGAAGGTCGACGTGGAGGAGGGCGGCGGCGAGGACGACGAGCCGGCGCCCGGCGACTGCAAGGAGCAGTACATCGTGTGCCTCGACCAGGGTCACACCGCCGACGAGTGCGCGCCGCTGCTCGAGGGCTGCGAGCCGGCGCCCGTGCCGAACGACTGCGAGGCGCAGCTGCACGTGTGCCTCGAGGCGGGCATCGATCCGGAGAAGTGCAAGCTCGAGTTCGAGCAGTGCCTGCCGACGCAACCACCGCCGCCGGTCGATTGCCAGATCGAGGTGGCGGAGTGCCTGAAGCAGGGCCAGCCGCCGGAGGTGTGCGAGCAGCTGTGCCCGCCGCACCCGTGCCCGCCGCCGCCTCCGGACGACTGCAAGCATCAGTTCGAGATCTGCCTCGAGCAGGGGATCGATCCGGCGAAGTGCGAGGAGGAGCTGCAGCAGTGCATCGGCCAGCCGCCGGCGCCGGTCGACGAGTGCAAGCTGCAGTTCGAGATCTGCCTCGAGCAGGGGATCGATCCGGCGAAGTGCGAGGTCGAGCTGCAGGTGTGCATCGGCCAGCCGCCGCCGCCCGAGGACTGCTGGCTGCAGTGCGAGCAGCAGGGCCAGCCGCCCGAGGTGTGCAAGCAGCTGTGCGAGCCGCAGCCGCCCGACGACTGCAAGTGGCAATTCCAGCAGTGCCTCGAGCAGGGCATCGACCCGGACGAGTGCGAGGCGCAGCTGCAGGAGTGCTGGAACCCGCCGGCGCCGGTCGACGACTGCAAGTGGCAATTCCAGCAGTGCCTCGAGCAGGGCGTGGACCCGGCCGAGTGCGAGGGGGCGCTGCAGGAGTGCATCGGCGAGCCGCCGCCGGCGCCCGACTGCGAGTGGCAATTCCAGGCGTGCCTCGAGAAGGGCATCGACCCCGCGGAGTGCGAGGCGCAATTGCAGCAGTGCTGGGACCCGCCGGCGCCGGTCGACGACTGCAAGTGGCAATTCCAGCAGTGCCTCGAGCAGGGCGTGGACCCGGCCGAGTGCGAGGGGGCGCTGCAGGAGTGCCTGAACCAGCCGCCGCCGCCGCCGCCGGACGACTGCAAGCAGCAGTTCGAGGCGTGCCTCGAGCAGGGCGGGGACCCGGCCGAGTGCGAGGCGCAGCTGCACGAGTGCCTCGGCCCGCCGCCGCCGCCGAGCGACTGCGACCTCGAGCTCGAGCTGTGCCTGCAGCAAGGCGTCGAGCCCGAGGTGTGCAAGACGAAGTGGGCCGAGTGCATCGGCCAGCCGAATCCGCCCGCGCCCGACGAGTGCTTCGCCGTCCACATGTCGTGCCTCGAGCAGGGGTACGAGCCCGCGCTGTGCGACGAGAAGCTCGCCGCCTGCCTCGGCCAGCCCTGAGCCCTCGCCGGTTCGGCCTCGGCGGGCTATATAGCGGCTCGCCGTGCTCTTCACCCCCCTGCTCGCGCTCGCGCTGACGAGCCCAGCCGCCGCGCCGACCGGTGCGGCGGAGCGCGACGTCGGCAGGTCGGCAGACGCGAGCAAGGGCGGGATGCCTGACGCGCAGGGCAACGCGAGCGGGGCATCGCCGAGCGCGAGCAAGGGCGGAGCACCCGATGCGAACAAGGGCGCGAGCGGGGCATCGCCGGACGACGCGAGCAAGGGCGGAGCACCCGACGCGAACAAGAGCGGGACATCGCCGGACGACGCGAGCAAGGGCGGAGCGCCCGACGCGAACAAGAGCAGGACATCGCCGGCGGACGTGAACAGGAGCGCGAGCGTCCCGCCGTCGCCGAGCATGACTTCGCCGGACTCGTCGGCGGCCGGATCGAGCTCGACGGACGCGAGCTCGAGCCCTGCGCCGGCGCCCACCATCCGCGGGGCGATGGTGCGCGTCGAGGGGGTCGAATTCACCGACCTCGAGCGCGCGTTGCGGGTGCGCTTGCCGTCGCTGGCGCTGGCCCGACAGGGCGAGGAGCTGCCGCCGGGGGACGGTCTGCGCGCGTTCGTCGACCTGCGCCGGACCACGCCGACGCAGGTCCAGGTGGCGCTGATCCTGTCCGACGGGCGGGCCTACTTCCGCGTCGTCGACACCGAGGACGAGCCGCCGGCGCGCCCGGTCGCGGCCGCGCTGGCGCTGCTGATCGCGGCCATCGAGGACGATTCGGTCGCCCCCGACCAACGCGACGTGCCGGTGCCGCCGGCGATCGCGGTGCCGCCGCCGCCGCCGGTTCAGGCGCCTGTCCCGGAGAACACGGTCGAAAGGACATGTCCGGAGGTGCAGCCGTGTCCGCGGCCGTCGGCGCCCGCGCCGCCGCCTCCGCCCGCGTTCGAGCTCGGCCTGGTGCGCTACGACGGGGCCTCGTTCGGGCTCGACCGGCCGCTGGCCGGCGTGCGCGGGGCGATGTTCGGGCTCGGCCTCGACCTGCGCTGGCGTCGGGGGGCGATCGCGGCGGTCGAGCTGCGCGCGACGGTGGCCCCGGTCGACCGCCACACGCTCGCGCGCGTGCGCGTGGCGGCAGGGGCCGGCTTCGGCGTGCGGGTGCGGGCGTTCGAGCTGCCGATCGTCGGCCTCGTCGGGCTCGAGTGGTGGGGCCTGCCCGGCAGCGACGCGACAGTCGCCCGCGCCGGGGCGCGGCCGCTGATCGGCGGGGGGCTGCGGCTGTCGCCCGGCTTCTGGCTGCGTCTGCCCGCGGTGGCGGTGCGCGCCGGGGCGCGCGCGGAGCTGTGGGCCTCGGGCGAACCCGGCCCGGACGGCCCGCGCAAGCCGCTGCTGGCCCGCCCCGGTGAATCGCCGCTCGCAGCCGTGGGCGGGCTCGAGCTGAACCTCGGGCTGGAGATCTCGGTGTGGTTCGACCCGGGACGGCGCAAGCGAGCAGGCGCGAGAGGACGGGGGCGGTGAGGCGCGGCGGATCGATATGTCCGAGAGGACATGTGCCTGAACGCCAGGGCTCGGCGACCGCGGTGGAAGAATGAGGCTCGCGGTCGGCAGCCGCCGGGTGAAGCCGCGGTGGGCCTACCCGCGGGCCGTAGTAATATGTATGAAGAGACAGGTCGCGAGGCGAGGCTTGCGACGGCCGTGAAGGGCCTCGGAGGGGCTCCGTGCGCGGCCTTAGGGACATGGACGAAGAGACAGGGATCGAGACGATGCTCGCCGCAGCGGTGAAGCGGTCGTGACAGGCCCGCTCGCGGCGGCGGTGACATGTGCAAAAAGACAGGGATCGAGGCGAGGCTCGCGGCGGCCGTGAAGCGGCCCCGGTGAGGGCCGCCCCGCGGCGTTGGCATGTCCGAAGGGACAGCCTCAGGCGACGCGGTGGCCGGGCTCGGCGTGCCAGCGGTAGCCGACGCCGCGGACGGTCTCGATCATGGTCGCGTGCTCGCCGAGCTTGGTCCGCAGGTTCTTGATGTGGACGTCGATCATGTTGGTGCCGGGGTCGTACGCGGTCTCCCACACGTTCTGCAGCAGCTCGAGGCGGGACACCACGCGGCCGGCCTCGCGCGCGAGGTAGCCGAGCAGCATGAACTCGCGGTGGGTGAGGTCGAGGTCGATGCCGGCGAAGGTGACGGTGCGGTCCTGGCGATCGATGCGCAGCTGGCCGACCTCGAGGAAGCGGTCGCGCTGGCCGCGGCGGCCGAGGGCGCGCACGCGGGCCAGCAGCTCGCTGAGGTCGAACGGCTTCGGCAAGAAATCGTCGGCGCCGGCGTCGAGGCCGGAGACGCGGTCGCAAAACTCGCTGCGGGCGGTGAGCATCAGGATCGGCACGGACTTGCCGGCGGTCCGCAGGGCGCGGCACACGTGCAGGCCGTCGAGCGAGGGCAGCATCCAGTCGAGGATCACGAGGTTGTACTCGATGTTGCGCGCCTGCGAGACCGCGACCGCGCCGTCGTCGACGAGGTCGACGACGTAGCCCTCCTCCGAGAGCGCGCGGGAGAGGAAGCTGGCGAGCTTGCGGTTGTCCTCGACGACGAGGATCTTGGCCGAAGGGGATGGCGAGTGTGCCGGCATGTGCGTGGCCCGTGCGGTGAATGGGTGGAGGAGCGAGAGTGGCGCGCGCTCAGGCGACGCCGAGCGAGTCGAGCACGCCGTGGATGAAGGCCAGCGGGTGCGGCGGACAACCGGGCAGGAACAGGTCGGGCGCGTGCTCGCGGAAGAAGCCGCGCGCGTCGGCGAGGTCGTGGTGCGGGCCGCCGCCGATCGCACACGCGCCGACGGCGACCAGCACCTTGGGGCCGGCGATCGCGGCCCAGGTGCGGCGCAGGCGGGCGTCGTCGTCGTCGTCGACGAGCGGGCCGGAGACGACCAGGCCGTCGGCGTCGCGCGCCTCGTCGACCCAGTCGATGCCCCAGCGGCCCATGTCGAAGTGACCGTCGGCGCAGGCCCGCAGCTCGCGGTCGCAGCCGTCGCAGCCGCCGAGGACGAGGCGGTGGAGCTTGAGCGAGCGGCCGTAGAGGCGGCGAAACGCGGCCGAGGCGGCAGTAGGGGTCGGCGCGCGGCGCTCGGGCCCGATCACGAGGCCGCTGCGCGTGCCGCTGGCCAGGCGGTGCTCGGAGCTGAAGCGAACCTTGCCTTCGGGACAGGCGGCCACGCACTCGCGGCAGAACACGCAGCGCCCGAGGTCGAGCGCGATCGCTGCGCCGGTCCGCGCCAGGGCTCCGCCGGGACAGACCGGGAGGCAGGCGCCGCAGCCGGGCGGGCACTCTCTGTCCTGAAGGACAGGTAGACCGCAGAAGCCGGCGGCCTCGGCGGCGCGCAGGTCGGGCAGGGCGCGCCGCGAGAGCGGGCGGAGGTTGCGGAGGGTGGTCAGCACGCGCGGCCTCCGTGGGCGCGCGAGGGCGGTGATGTCACGGCGGGCGAGCACGCTCCGCGCGTGCGCGGGAGATCGCGGAAAGGGATCAGCACGCGGCCTCCGTGGGCGAGCGAGGGTGGTGATTTCACGGCGGGCGAGCAGGCTCCGGACGTGCGTCTGAAGCCGCGGGAAGGGGTCAGCACGCGCGGCCTCCGTGGGCGAGCGAGGGTGATTTCACGGCGGGCGAGCAGGCTCCGGACGTGCGTCTGAAGCCGCGGGAAGGGGTCAGCACGCGCGGCCTCGGTGGGCGAGCGAGGGTGATTTCACGGCGGGCGAGCACGCTCTGGACGTGCGCGGGAGGCCGCGGGAAGGGGTCAGCACGCGCGGCCTCCGTGGGCGAGCGAGGGTGATTTCACGGCGAGCGAGCACGCTCCGGACGCGCGGCCCACGGGGGCCAGCGAGGGGGGCGCGCGAGGAGACGGCCTGCTGCTTCGACCTACGGATCGCCCGCGATGATCCGGTGACCGCGCTTCGAGGACATGTTTTATAAAACATGTGTGAAGGGGAATGTCCTTCGAGGCATGTCCTATAAACCATGTCGTCAGGCGGCCGAGAGGGCTCGAGCAGAGGCTGGGTCGCGAGCGAGGTGGTTGCGCGGCGGGCGAGCGGCCTGCGCTCGTGGCCGCGCGGCGGGCTCAGCACGCGGCGCCTCCGTGGAGGAGCGAGAGGTCGAGGCTGTGGCCGCACAGCGGCACGTCCGCGAGCGAGCCGCCGCGCACTGCGGCGGCCAGGGCCTCCCAGGCGAACATCGCGGGGTCCTGGGCGCGGTAGTCGAGCAGGCGGCCGGCGGCGTCGGTCTCGAGCAGGTGGACGATCGGCCCGCGCGCGCCCTCGACGGCGGCGATCGCCAGGTGACGCGGCGCGAGCGAGGGGACCAGGATCGGGGGCGCGCCGGCGGCCTCGGCGACGCAGCCGAGGATCCACGCGACCGCGGCCTCGGTCTCGCGCACCCGCAGGGAGGCGCGGGCGAGGCAGTCGCCGTCGTACTCGACGAACACGTCGACCGCGTGGCGGCGGTAGAGGCGGCCGGGGAGGTCGCGGCGGAGGTCGTGCGGCAGGCCGCTGGCGCGCGCGGCCGGGCCGACGAGGCCGAGCTGGGCGGCGTCGCGACCGCCGAGGAAGCCGACGCCGTCGAGCCGGGCCTGGACCGAGCGGGCGCCCATCATCATCGCGCTGGCGCGGGCGAAGGCGTCGCGGAAGCCGTTCAGGGTGGCGCGCACGTCGGCGAGCCGGGCGGCGCCGAAAGGCTCGCGCACGCCGCCGGGGCGCACGTGCGCGTGGCCGTGGCGGCTGCCGCACAGGCGCATGAGGAGGTCGCGGATGGTCGCCTGCAGGCGGTCGAGCTCGGCCGCGCCGGCGCCGAAGCCGATCGCGCGGGCGACGGCGGCGAGGCCGACGAGGTGGCCGGCGATCCGCTCGAGCTCGAGGCCGACGCCGCGGTGCACGCTGCAGGCGAGGTCGAGCGTGACGCCGGCGAGGCCCTCGACCGCCATCGCGTGGGCCCAGGCGCGGGCGATGCTGCCCTCGCCGCGCAAGGTCTCGACCAGCGCGGGCAGCTGCACGAGCGGTCGCGTGCACAGCACCGCCTCGACGTCGCGGCCCGCGAGCGCGCGCACCTCGACGGCGCGGATCTGGTCGCCGCGGCAGTGCAGGCGCAGCGGGCCGTGATCGACGAGGCCGCCGAAGCCGACGTCGCGGTCGCT
The DNA here is from genome assembly GCF_026965555.1 of Nannocystis punicea. Taxonomy (GTDB): domain Bacteria; phylum Myxococcota_A; class Polyangia; order Nannocystales; family Nannocystaceae; genus Nannocystis; species Nannocystis punicea. The sequence goes on from NZ_CP114040.1 coordinate 12,927,128, forward strand.
CGGGCTCTGGTCCTTGCCGGCGGGCCAGAACCACATGTCGCGCGGATCGAGCTGGTCCTCGGCGCGCCGCGGCGAGGAGGCGGCGAGCTGGAGGCCGTATGTCCTTTCGAGCAGGTTCTCGTGGGCGCCGAGCGGGCCGCGCAGGGCGGGCAACGGCCGCTGGTGGCCGGCGCGCCCGCGCATCACCGCGAGGCCGCGCGGGCGCACCAGGGCGGCGGTGAGGACGACGCCGCGGTGGTCGTCGCGGCGGCCGTGATAGACCAGGACGCGCGCGCCCGCGGCGGTCTCGCGCGCGAGGGCGGCGACGAAGGTCTCGCCGGGCAGCTCGGGCAGGTCGTCGAGGGCGGCGACGAGGAGCGGCCCCGGCCCGCCGTCGTCGTCGCCGGGCGCGGCGGGGACCGAGCGCGACGACACCAGCCGCAAGAACGAGCGACCGCCGGGGTCCTCCGGCTCCGGCGGGGCGGCGAATCGCGGTACGGTCATTCGGCCCCCCGGAGGTGCAGGACGACGCCGAGGCCCTCGCACAGGGCGGCGCCGCCGAAGTAGAGCGCGTGGGCGGCGGGGCGCGGGCGGGCGACCCGGGCCGCGACTCCACCGACCGCAGCGGCGAGCGCGAGCACGGCGACGAGGTGAATGGCGGCCGAAGGCCCGCCGCGCGCGAGCGGCTGGACGAGGGCGACGAACAGGCCGGACAGGGCGACGGCGACGACGCCGTCGAGCCAGCGCACGAGGCCGCGGTCGAGCGCGTCGGTGCGGCGCTCGGCGACGACGACGGGCCGCAGGGCCAGGAGCGCCGCGGCGGCGCAGACGAGGCCGATGAAACAGCGCGGGCTGGCGACGAGCTCGGCGAGGCCGACCTGCGAGCCGGCGAGCACCGCGGCGACGACGGTGAGGAGCTGCAGCGGCGAGCTGCGCGGCGCGTCGGGGCTGCGCAGCGAATGGTGGTAGAGGGCGAGGAGGCCGGCGAACACCGCGAGGTCGCCGTGGAACGCGAACGGCGACCACGGGCCGATGACCGGCGCGAGGGCGCCGAGGCCGAGCGCGGCGAGGACCGCCAGGAGCCCGCGCGGCCGCGTCGCCGAGCGCGCCGCGCCCTTGCGAAGCGCCCGCAGGAGGTCGCGCGCGGGCTGCAGCAGGCGGACGCCCGCGCGCCCGCTCAGCGCGGCCTCGACCTGGGCCGCCACGCCGAGGTAGACGAGCGGCAACAGCAGGACCCCGGCCACCTGCAACATTGCGACGCCCCACGGCGCGCCCGCCACCGGAGCGGCGGTGATTGGTGATAGGAGTGTCGACAATGAGCCCTCCACGGCGCCGCGCGACCCGACGCCTCGACCGATGGACTCGACGCAATCAAGGTAGGAGCGGGGGCGGGTAGGGTCGAGTTAAGTGCGGTTCACCGGTTCGCGGCGAATGAGCGGCGGCGCCAGATGAACTCGCGCTCATCGTCGTGGTGGGCTGGAATATGTCCGAAGGGACATGTCATTTCGTCGCGCCGGTGAATGTGACAGCGCGGCGCCCCTCGGGGCCGGTCGCGGCGCGGATGGCGGCGGCTTCACGGCCTAGGCCGAGCCGAGCGCGAGCAGGAGCGCCCAGACGCGGCCTGGCGCGGGAAACGGGCTGAACTATTGGGGAAAATATTGTCTGGAAAACACAATCTTGAATGATGCTGGCTTAAGGAGAGCCGGGGTCCGGGCGGCTCGGACGCTGTTCATACTTGGCGCGCGAGGGGCGCGGGAGGCGACCTGGAGGTGCGAGAGCGCGCCTGGGAGATCTCCATGACCGTCGGTCATGTGCGCGGTCGGCGGAGGGAGACCGCCGGTGCCGGCCAGCGGCCGATGCTGCGGTCGGGCCGCCAGGTCGCCGATCGAGGATGGCCTGGAGCGAGGGAGCGAGCCGATGCGGTGGTGACGTTCGGGTTGTTCGCTCCGCGGAACGGACGCGGCGCCGGGAATCATGGGAGTCGGAGAGCAGACAGATCTGTGATTCGAAGCCGGACGCGGCGAATGGGGAGACTGGCCAAAGGGCGAACACGAGGCGGCTGCGTGCCGCGGACATCTTGGGTCGCATGGACAGGACGAAGACAAGAGGGCGTCCGGCGCCGGGCGACCTCTCGAGCTACTTAGACTTGGACAGGAAATGGAATGACAGCAGGGCTCGGCCGGAGCTCGGCGAGCCTACGCCTCGATCTCCCACGGCAGCTCCCACGCGTAGACGATGGCCAGGGCCTCCGCGTCCTCTCGTGGGACCTCCATGAGATACTCGCCCTCGGGGAGGTCGGCCACGTCGCCCGCAGAGAGCAGAGCCTGCTCGCCGGCGATCGTGAGGGTGCATCCGCCCGACAGGACGTAGGCCCGGCAGCTCCTGCTGAATCCGTGGATCCGCTCTCCTGGCAGGTAGTCGTGGCGGCTGATGCGATGGCGATTCGCGGGGAGGTGCAGGCGGCGAATGCCGTCTTCGGTCCGCGGACCATCCTCGGCGACGTCCCATTGCTTCCGGAGCGAGAGCTGCGACATGAACGATCCGCGGAGGCGAGGCGACGAGCGCTGTCCCCGACACGGGCGAGCAGGGCTCGCGTTCAGCGCCGGGTCCGGCGGCGGCGGCCGAGCGCGAGCAGGAGCAGCGCCAGGCCGCCGGCGGGGCCGCTCTGCTGCCGGCAACCGCAGCCGTCGTCGCCGCCGGTCTGGCCGCTGGTGGTCGCGCTGTCGGTCGCGTCGGCGGTGGTGCTGGTGGGAGTGGCGCCGGTGCTCTCGGTCCCGCTGCTGCTGCCTGCAGTGGCGCTGGTGGTCGGCGCGTCGCCGGTGCCGTCGCTGGTGCCGTCGCTCGAGTCGCTGGTCTCGGCCTCCTGGACCAGGCCGGTGGCCGGGACCGAGGCTGTCCATTCGGCCAGGACCAATGGGTCAGGGTCGACGGGGAACAGCGCCTGGGCGTCGGCCCCGGCGCTGTTGGTGTGGTTCTCGCTGGCGAGGAACTCGAGGTACGTCGGGGTGTTGATGACGTAGAGGAGGCGGACGCGGAGGTCGAGGACGTCGGGCTCGCCGGGCGTGACGTCGAGGACGCCCTGCGGGCCGAAGGTGTAGACGACCTCGTCCCAGTTCGGCCAGGTCTCGTCGGGGAGCAAGGCGTAGCGGTCGCCGACGGGATCGGTCTCGAGGCCGGCCTGGAGGCCTTTCGGGGGGATCCGGCTGTCCACCTGCCAGTAGTCGTTGAGCAGGAGGTGGTTGGTGGCGCCCGTCTGCTGGTGGACCGCGATCGCCTCGTAGGTGCGCTGCTGCGCGTCGCCCTCGAGGCCCTCGCCGGCGATCCACCGGCCCGAGGCGTAGACGACCTCGCTCATGTACGTGGCGGTGACCTCGAGCCACATGACGCGGCCCTCGGAATAACCGGTCGGCAGCTTGTGGCCGGTGTTGTTGGTGACCTTGACGCCCCAGGCGTCGATGCCCGCCTGCAGGTCGATCTCCGCCGGCGCGGTGACCTCGAGCGTGGCCGCGGCGCCGAGCGAGAGGTCGATGCCCGCGAGCGCGAGGTCGAAGTAAGCGTCCTCGATGTCGCCGCTGCCCTCGCTGCCGTAGAGCGACTTCAAGATCTCGACCATGCGCCGGTTGGCACCCGCGAGGTCGTGTCGGCGACCGCCGGTGGGGTGGAAGGTGCCCTGGCCGTTGAACTCGGCGCAGCCGGCGACGTTGTCGACCGCCGGCATGTGGCAGTCCTGACACGACTTGAAGTCGAGGCCCTGGGCCGCGTAGGCGCTGGCGAGCCACTCGCTATAGGTCCGCTGCTCGTTGAACTTGGCGCCGACCGGCTGGCCCCGGGCGTCGAGGCGGTCGCGCCCGGTGGTGACGTCGTGGCAGGTGCCGCAGTGCTCGGACCGACCGAGCAGGTCGCCGACGACCCAGCTGTGCATCGGCTTGTCGCCGCCGTCGTACGACCACGGGCCCTGCTTCGGCACGTCGCCGGCGTCGCCGACCATGTCGTCGATGGTGTAGTGGGCGTCGCCCGGCGGCGTCATGCCGTCGTCGATCATGCGGTGACAGGTGTCGCAGTCGACGCCCGAGAGGTCGTCGGGCTCGAGGTCGTCGATCGCGGTGGCGCCGTCGCGGCCGGCGACGAAGGCCCGCGGGGCGTGGCAGCGGACGCAGCTGTCGGTCTCGCCCGGCATGTCCTGGGCGGCGATCGCCACGCCGGCCCAGAAGACCGGATCGCGGGCGGCGTTGGCCATCATGCCGCCGGCCCAGGCGATCGGCGAGACGTTGGGCTCGCCGGCGTGGTCGGGCGGGTTGGCGAAGGCGTGGCACTCGCGGCAGTCTTCCGCCTTCTCGAGCGGGTTCTGCAAGCTGCCCGGCTCGGTCGCGGCGCTCGCACGGCCGGAGATCGAGGTCGCGAGGGCGAGAGAAGCCGTGAGCCACGCACCGCGAGAGAAGGCCGTCATGGCGGGCATCCTATCGCGGCGAGCCGGGCCGGCGCATGCGCACGTTCGTGCGGATGGGCGCGCAACTGCGGCCACGGGCCGTCGCGGGCGCGGCGACACGTCGTCATGGCGGTCCCGACGACGACGCGGGCGAGGCCCCGCACCCGCGGGTCGGCGTGCGCGAGACGTCCGGGGCAGGGCCGGCTATGCTCCCGCGGCATGCCTCGCGCGCGCGACGCTCTCTTCGCGGCGGTGCTGATCGCCGCCTGTCCGGCCCCCGACGTGCGCCCGGCCTCGCCGACCGCCCCGAACGCCTCGCCGCCGCCGACCCAGGCGAGCCCCCCCGCGGGCCGCACCGCCAACAACGACGCGCGCGGGTTCGCCAACCAGCCCGACTACGACGCGGAGGCCGCGGCCCTCAAGGCCCAGGTGACGCCCCGCCTGCCCGACCCGCCGCCGACCGACCGCAAGCAGGCCTGCGCCGCGATGTTCGCCGCCGCCGACGCGCTGTACCGCGACATCGACCCCGCCGGGTCGGCCCTGCAGCTGCTGCAGGCCAGCCGCGCGGCCGACCAGAGCGCGTGCGAGCGCGAGACCAGCCCCCGCGCAGCCGCGTGCGTGACGGTGCTGCTGGCCGATCGCAACGCCGAGCTGCCGTGGCTGCTCGACCAGTGCTCGCGCGCGTTCCATGACTGATCGGGCATGTTCTTAAAGACATTCTCTTTCGAGCATGTCGAAAAGGATATGTTCGAAAGGCGTGGATGTCGTGAGGGATGGCCGGCGAGTCGTGACGCGCTCGGGGGCCCGGGGGCGAGGCGCTCACCGGTCCTGCGGTTCCGGGAGCCGTGGCGCTCGCGCGTGACCGCGGCAGCGAGGGCGCCGGTGAGGGGAGACCCGCGGCTCGCCTCGCCGCTCCGCGCTCTCACCAGGCGACCGCGACAAGCACCTCGAGGCCGGAGCCTCCGAGGACCTCACCAGGCCTTCGTGGCTGAACGACTGCTCTCGCCGCAGCGGGTGTAGCGCCAGGGCGGAAGAGCCGCTCAAAGTCTCTCGGCAACGGCGGTCCGGTTCGCGTCCCGAGCGGGTCGACGTGGAGCCGGGCGCCCGCGATCGAAAACCTCGCCGATTCGAGCGAAAGCCGCGCTCTACGAGGGCAGGGCGGGCGGCGCTAGGACAGGGGCATGGCCGACGAGACGGACGCCCCGCGCCTCACGCGACGCGAGTGGTTGCAGACGGGCGTCGCTCTCGGCGCCGCGGTGATCGGGCCCGGCTGCGCGTCGGTGCGCGGCGGGTCGCGGCACACTGCGGCCTCTGCGAAAGGACCTACCATGCTCTACGACGTCGTCATCGTGGGAGGCGGCCCGGGCGGCCTCTCGGCTGCGCTCGCGCTGGGTCGCGCGCGCAAGCGGGTGCTGCTGTGCGACTCCGGGCCGCGACGCAACGCGGCGGCGGAGCACATCCACAACTTCGTCACGCGCGACGGGACGCCGCCCGCGGAGTTCCGGCAGATCGGTCGCGCGCAGCTGGCCGCGTATGCCAACGTGGAGGCGCGGGACGTCCGCGTCGCGTCGATCACGGGCGCGCGCGGCGAGTTCCGGGTCGAGCTGTCGGGCGAGGTCGTGGCGGCCCGGCGCGTGCTGCTGTGCACCGGGATGGTCGACGAGATGCTGCCGATCGCCGGCTTCCGCGAGCTGTGGGGCCGCTCGGTGTTTCAGTGCCCGTACTGCCACGGCTGGGAGGTGCAGGACCGGCGCTGGGGCTACCTGGCGGGCGCGGCCGACTCGAACCACATGTTGCCGTTCGCCCTGCAGGCGCGCGGCTGGTCGCGCGAGGTCGTGGTGTTCACCGGCGGCGCCTTCGAGGTCCCGCAGGAGGCCCGCGCGAAGCTCGACGCCGCGGGCATCCGGCTGGTGACCGCCCCGGTGGCGCGGCTGGTCGCGCGGGACGAGCGGCTCGAGTCGATCGAGCTCGCGGACGGCAGCAGGGTGCCGTGCGAGGTGCTGTTCGTCCATCCGCCCCAGCGCCAGGTCGAGCTGGTCCGCGCCCTGGGCCTCGAGCTCGACGACGACGGCTACGTCCGCGTCGACCCGATGCGGCGCGAGACGTCCGTGCCGGGCATCTACGCGGCGGGCGACCTGACGACGCGGATGCAGGGCGCGATCCTGGCGGCGTCCACCGGCACGGTCGCGGCGGCGATGATCAACGTCGAGCTGACGATGGAGCTCGCGACCAGCGGCGCGTTGGGGTGAGACGTCGCGGCTTCGCGAGGTCGCGCCCTTGTACATGTCCGCGAGGACAGGTGCGGCGCGGCTTCGTGAGGTCGCATTGAATGATATGTCCGTGGGGACAGGGGCTCCGGGGTTCAGGCCTTGCCTGTCCTGGAGGACAGCGATCACTGCGGTCCCGTGAGCATCTCTCCTGTCCTCGCGGTCATGCGGCTAGCGCCGGTCACTTCGCTCTGGCGGCTCGCCAGGCGGCCGGGGTCGCGCCGTGTTCGCGGCGGAACATGCGGATGAAGTGGGTCGCGTCCGCGTAGCCGACGCGCTCGGCGACGATCTCGACCCGCTCGTCCGAGTGCAGCAGCAGCCGGCGCGCCTCGGCCATCCGGCCGCTGACGATCCACGCGCCGGCGCTGCGTCCGGTGGCCTGGGTCAGCGCGGCGGTCACGTAGGTGGGCGTGCGGCCGACCGCGGCGGCGACGTCCTTGAGGGTCAGGCTGCCGAGGCAGTGGCGCTCGATGAAGCGGAGCGCGTCGACGACGACGCCGCCGCCGGCTCGACGGGCCTCGTTCGGGCCGGCGGCCCTGTCGACCTCGGCGAGGATCAGGGTGAGCAGGCTGCGCTGGACCGCGGCGAACAGCTCGCCCGGGCCTCGCGGCCGGCGACCGAGCTCCTCGAGCTCGCGGAACAGCCCCTGTAGAAATTCGTGACGGGCGGCGGGGATGCTGACGACCGCGGAGGCGCCGTCGCGGACCCGCTCGAACGGGGCCAGCAGCGACGTGGCGCCGTCGGCGGCGAAGCACGGGACGCAGAAGGCCAGGCCCCACGACTCCACGCGCCGCATCTCGAGCATGCGGTGCGGCTCGCCGGCGGGCACCAGCAGGACGTCGCCCTCGCCGAGGTTCCACTCGCCGTTCTGCTCGACGCGCGAGCGGCCGCCGGTGTGGAACAGGAGGGCCGCGTAGCTGTGCGTCACCGGGGTGCGGCAGCGAGGCTCCGCCTCGTCCCACACGTGCCGCGTGGCGACGACCGGCCAGCCGCTGGTGTCCTGGCTGTCGCGGGCGATCGGTCGCAGGTGCCTCACGGATCAGGGAGTACCACGCGTTCGGCTCGCGGGCGAAGCCTCTCGGGCGAGCGCCCGCGCCGGCGTGCGTGCGCCGGCGCGAGCCCTGCGACGGAGCGACGCAGCCTCAGCCCGGCGGCTCGAACTGGTCGCAGGCGGTGTCGATGACGCTGACGGCGTCGTTGAAGAACGGGGTGTAGTCCGACGCGCACACGCTGCCGATCTTGCCGTTGGTGAACATCTGGACGAAGCTCTGCAGGCGCGGCGCGTCCTCGGCCCCGTTGCCGTCGCCCATGTTGGGGTCGACGCCGGGCTGGCACTGGCCCATCGGCAGGTTGCTGTCGCCGATCAGGCCGAGGACCACCGCGGCCTTCTCCTCGCCGCCCTTGGCCGCGACCACGGCCTTGAACCAGTCGGCCGGCTCGCCCGGCGAGCCCTTGCCGTCGTCGGCGACGTTGTCCTCCTCGTCGGTGATGAACACCAGCACGAGCAGCGCGTCGTCGCGGAGGAAGCCCTCGTCGCACCCGCCGGCGGCGTTCTGCGTGTCGCCGAGGGCCGAGGTGGCGGCCAGCATCGGCTTCTCGTCGCCGCTGCCGTAGGTGCCGACGTTGGCGATGCACTCGAACGTCTGGGCCAGCTCCGGCTGGCTCTCCGTCATGTAGCGGCGCATGTCGGCGAGCATGCAGTGCTTGCCGGTGGCGTCGAACTCCTTGCCGGTGCCGTACTCGAAGTGGCACTGCGACAGCGGCAGGTCGTTGCAGTCGAAGCCGTTGCAGGTCTTGCCCGAGCCGCCGCAGGCGTTCTCGCAGCAGACCGGCGCGGGGGTGCAGTTGCACGTGCCGTTGGTGCAGGTGCTGCTGAGGCCGGTGTTCATGCCGTTGTCGGTCGACACCGTCATGATGTGGTAGTCCTTGGCCGTCAGCGTCCCGGTGATGGTGGCGATGAAGCCGGGGAACGAGGCGATCAGGTTGGCCTGCTCGTCGGCCATCGAGCCCGAGTTGTCGACGACGAACAGGAAGTCGATCTTCTTGCACCCGGCCGCCAGCGGGTCGTCCTCGCCGGTCCCCTCCGGCTGCTCGCCGAGGTCGAGCTTCGGCAGGCTGGGCGGCGGGCTCTCGGTGGTCCCGGCGCTCGAATCGCCGGAGGTGGTCGGGACGCCCGTCGAGTCGCCGCCCGGGGAGTCCGGGCCGGTGGTCGACGGGGTCCCCTGGCCGGTGAGCCCGGTGGCGCCGGTGATCCCGGTGGCGGTGGCGGGGCTGGGTCCGCCGCTGTCGCCGCAACCGGCGACGACGGCGAGCCCGATGAATGATTCGACGGCGAATCGTGCTGAGCGACGCATACGCCGCCAGCATCTCTCACTCCATGTCCGCGGCGATAGGTTTAATGGTGAGTGTGAATCGTGTGCGCCGTCACGGGTGATTGTGTCTCGATTGCGCGGTGCGGCGAGCGCAGCGCCGCATGTCCCTGCGGACATCTATGCATATTCGCGGCGAGCCGCGCCGCGAGACGACGTTTCGCCGGAAATGTGGGCAGCGGCGGCCGAGCCGCCGGCGCGGAGCTGCCGCCGCGGTGAATGCGGGCAGTCCGGCGTTTCGCCGGGAATGACAGCACCGCGCGTCAGCCGACCGGGACGAACACGTCGCAGGCGAAGTCGATCACCCCGACCGCCTCGGAGAAGAAGGGCGTGTAGTCGGTGGCGCAGACGCTGCCGACCACGCCGTTCTCGAACTTCTCGACGAACTCCTGCAGCCGCGGCGACGACTCGGCGCCGGTGCCGTCCATGTTGGGTCCGCCTCCGGCCGGGCACAGGCCGCCGCCGAGGTTGCCGTCGCCGACCAGGCCGAGCACCACGACCGCGTCGGTGTCGCCGTGCTTGGCCGCGATCAGCTGGTCGTACCACTCGTTGGGCAGGCCGGGCGTGCCCTCGCCCTCGATCGCGTTGTCGTCCTCCTCGTCGGTGATGATGATGACGACCAGGATCGCGTCGTCGCGCAGGAAGCCCTCGTCGCAGCCGCCGGGCCCGTTGAGCGGCTCGCTGACGGCCTCGAGCGTCGCCAGCACCGGCTTCTCGGCGCCGCTGCCGTGGGTGCCGATGTTGGCCACGCACTCGAAGGTGCCGGCCAGGTCGGGCTGGTCGGCCTTCATGTAGCGGCGGCCCTCGGGGAGGCTGCAGCGCTGGCCGACGGCGTTGTAGATGTTGCCGCGCCCGTAGACCTGGTCGCAGTCGGTGATCGGCAGGGCGTCGCAGGCGAAGCCGTTGCAGTCCTTGTTGAACAGCTCGCAGGTCTTCTGGCAGCAGATCGGCGCCGGCATGCAGACACAGGTGTCGTCGTTGCACTTGGTGCTGAGGCCGGCCGCCAGACCGTCGTCGGTCGGGACCGCCATGATGTGATAGTCCTGGGCCGCGATCGTCTCGGTGATGGTGGCGATGAAGCCGGGGAACGAGGCGATCAGGTTGGCCTGCTCGTCGGCCATCGAGCCCGAGTTGTCGATGACGAACAGGAAGTCGGCCTTGGCGCAGCCCGCCGCGGCGGGGTCGTCCGGTCTGCCGCCGTCGGACGGGGGCAGGTCGAGCTTGCCGACCGCGCCGCCGCCGGGCACGTCGATGCCGCCGGTGGAGCCGTCGCTGGTCAGCGCAATCTCGCCCGAGGCGGCCTCGCTGGCCGAGTCCGCTCCTCCATGATTCTCACACGCCGTCGCCGCGGTGCACAGCGCGAGCGTCGACGCGAACACGAAGCGATCCATGCCCGCTACTATGCGCCCGATCGCGTGGACCATCGTCCGAGCGGTGGGGCCCGTCACATTCGATGCGCGCGCCGACCCGCACTACGATGATATCAGCCGCGTCCGCTCGACCGACAGCGCGGACTTCACCCTGGCGAATTCGCGGGCGACTGCCGCGAGTTCGTCGCTCGCGGGCTGCTCCGCCCGGGCCGCGGCATAGAGCGACTGACAGCGTTCGGCGAGCAGTCGCGCCCCGAACCCGGCCGAGCTGCCCTTGAGGCGGTGCGCCAATTGAGCGACTCGCGCGATCTCCTGGCCCGCGGCGGCCTCTTGCATCGCCTCGAGGTCGCGCTCGGCCTCGCGGAGGTACACGTCGATCAGGCCCGGCACGAACGCCGGGTCGTCGGCGGTGACGTAGCCGCGGATCACCGCCAGGTCGACGGCCTGCATGCGCTCGGCGGCGACGCGGGCGATCGTGGCGCGCAGCGTCTCGAGCTTGACCGGCTTGATGAGGATCGCGTCGATGCCGGCGCCCTTGCAGCGGCCGAGCACGTCGATCTCGGTGTGGCCGGTGAGGGCGATGAGGGCGACGTCGCCGCGGGCCGCACGGATCTGCCGCGCCGCGCCGGGACCGTCGAGCTCGGGCAGCTGGACGTCGAGGATCACCGCGACGTACTGCCGCGCCAGGGCGCTGGCGACCGCGGCCGCGCCGTCTTCCACGCCGTCGACCGCGTAGCCGCCGCGGCGCAGCGCGGTGACCAGGAGCTCGCGACCGGCGTGGTCGTCGTCGGCGACCAGCACGCGCGGGCGAGTGTCGGCCTCGGCGGCCTGCTCGGCCGGTGCGGCGGCGAGGACCGGCATGCGGACCTGGAAGCGAAAGGTGGAGCCGACGCCGGGGTCGCTGTCGACCTCGAGGCGGCCGCCGAGCGCCTCCACCAATTGCTTGCTGATCGACAGGCCGAGGCCGGTGCCCTCGACGCTGGGATCGCCGACGCGGGCGAACTCGCGGAACAGCTTGCCGAGCGCCTCCGGGCCGATGCCGACGCCGGTGTCGCTGACCTCGACCTGGAGGTGGGCGACGTCGGCCTCGACCCGCGCCGAGGCGCGCAGCTCGATGTGACCCTGGCGCGTGAACTTGATCGAGTTGCCGAGCAGGTTGATGACGATCTGGCGCAGGCGCAGGCGATCGCCGCGCAGCCGCGGCGGCAGGTCCGGCGCCAGCGCGGCCCGCAACTCGAGGCCGCGCTTGTGCGCGCTCGGGCCGAGCAGGTCGACCAGTTGCTCGAGCGTCGCCCGCGGCGAGAAATCGTCGGCCCGCAGCGACGGCCGCTTGCCCTCGATCTGCGCCGTGTCGACCAGGCCGTCGATCAGCAGCAGCAGGTCCTCGCTCGAGCCGCGCAGCGTGCTCAGGTGCTGCCGCCGCTGCTCGAGCGGCAGGCCGTGATCGTCGAGCAGCGCCAGCAGGCTCATGATCGCCTGCATCGGCGTGCGCAGCTCGTGGCTGACGTGCGCGACCATGCGCGAGCGCAATTCCGCGGTCGCGTGGGCGGCCTCGCTGCGCTCGCGCAGGGCCCGGTTCTCCTCCGCCAGCCGCGCCAGCTCGGCCCGGTCGGCCTGCGCGCGGCGGCGGCTCACGACCACCGACGCGACCAGGCAGGTCGTGAGCGCGAGGACGACGACGGCCAGGAGGACCGTCGCGACCGTCAATTGCCGCCCCCGACGACGACGAAGATCTCGGCCTCGCCCTTGCCCTTGATCTCGCTGCGGCCGATGCTCTCGGTCCTGTAGTCGGGCTCGATCTGCCGCCGCGCCGCCGCGCTGACGCACACCTGGCCGACCCGGGCGTTCTGCTCCATGCGCTGCGCAGTGTTCACCGTGTCGCCCCAGATGTCGAAGATGTACTGCCGCGTGCCGACCACCCCGCCGACCACCGGGCCGACGTGGATGCCGATCCGCAGGTTCCAGTGCGTCGACAGCTCGGCGCTGGCCGCCAGGATCGCCTGCCCGAACCGGACGCAGCGCAGGGCCGGCCGCTCGTCGTCGGTGTCGAACATGCCGACGGCGCCCATGAAGGAGTCGCCGATCGTCTTGATCTTCTGCACCCCGAACTCGAGCGCGAGCTGCTCGAAGCGGGTGAACAGGTCCTGCAGGCTGATCAGCACCTCTTCGGGGCTGTGGCGGTCGCAGTAGGCGGTGAAGCCGACGATGTCCGCGAACACCACGGCGACGTTGTCGAGCCGGCGCGGGGCGATCGTGCCGGTCGACTGCAGCTCGTCGGCGATCGGGTCGGGCAGCAGGACGCGCAGCAGGTCGTTGGCGCGCCGGCCCTCGGCGGCCAGCTGGACCAGGTGATGCCGGGCCTTGTCGCGCAGGAACTTCTTCTCGAGGCAGGCGCCGAGGCGGGCGCGCAGCAGCGCCGGGCTCACCGGCTTGGGCAGGAAGTCCTCGGCGCCGCGCTCGATGCAGGCCGCCACGCTCGAGGTCTCCTCGACCGCGGAGATCATCAGCACGCTGAGGCGCTCGAGCGCGCCCTTCTCGCGCAGCTCCTCGAGCACCGCGATGCCGTCGCTGTCGGGCAGGAGGACGTCGAGCAGGATGACGTCGAACTCCTGCTGCCACACCAGGTCGAGCGCCTCGCTGGCGGTGCCTGCGACCTCGACGGTGTTGCCGGCCTGCCGCAATTGATGGGCCAGCAATTCGCGGCTGGTCGGGCTGTCGTCGACGACCAGCACCGAGCCGGTGCGCCGCTCCGGCTCGGGCTTGGCGTCGGGGATGGCGAGGCGAGCCAGCCGCGACGAGGCCTCGAACGAGTTCTTCCACCCGCCGCTCATCGACGCGGCGGCGGTCTCGCCGAGGCCGCCCGCCAGCGTCGCCTGCTGCGAGCTCGGGGCGACGCCGCCGACCACGGTGAAGAACACCGTCGCGGTGTTGCCGGTGGTGTTGCCGGCCGACATGCGCCCGCCCAGCGACAGCACCAGCAGGCGGCAGATCGCCAGGTCGAGCCGGCCGCCCTGGCTGCGCGCGCCGCTGGTCAGCGGGTCGAAGTCGAGGTCGGCGGCGGTGTCGGTCAGCGGATAGCCGGTGTCGCGGACCGAGAACAGCAGCTGGTGTGATGATTTGTCCCCGGGGACAGGTTCGACGGCGATCCGGATCTCGCCGCCCGGGGCGCGGGCGATCGCGTTCTGGCCGAGCAGGCCGAGGATCTGCCGGATCTGCGCCTCGCGCCCGTAGAAGGTCGTGGGCACGCCCTGCTCGACGTAATGCCGCACCACCACCCCGGCGCGCGCGGCCTGGGCCGACAGCGCCTCGGCGGCCTCGCGCAGCAGCGCGGTCGGGTAGAACACCTTGGCCCCCTCGGCGCTGCCGCCGAGGCGGCCGATGTCGAGGAGGCTCTGGACCACGCGCTCGAGCTGTTCGCCGGCGATGCCGAGCTTGCGGGCCATGGCGGCGACGTCGGCCTCCGGCGGGGCGTCGCCGAGGGCGCGGCAGGCCCGCGACAGCTGGCCCAGCGGGTCGCGCAGCTCGACCGCGACGAGCGCCATGAATTCGTTGCGGGCGCGCAAGATCTCCTCGGCGATCCGGACCGCGTCGTCGAGCTGGCGGCGGCGCATGCGATCCTCGCGGATGTCCGTCAGGACGCACACGAATCCGCGGTGGGCCGGCACGATCGCCACCGCGACCGGCACCACCGCGCCGTCGCGGCGGCGCAGCTCGTGCTCGTGGGTGTGCGGCATGTCGATGCTGCTCTTGACCGCGGAGGTCGCGAACGGGTTGTCGAGCCCGACCGCCTGCATGATCGACTTGCCGACCAGTGCGCTGGCCGGCTGGCCGGTGAGCTCGCACAGCTTGCGGTTGACGGTGCGGACGACGCCGCGGTCGTCGACCAGCAGCACCGCGTGGCTGAGGGCCTCGAGCATGTCGCCGACCTGGCGCTGCGTCATGCTCGACTTCACCAGCGCCTGCATCGTGCGGTAGCTGGCGTGCGCGGCCAGGTAGACGAAGATCCCACCGCCGAGGAAGATGAAGCCGGACAGCGCCACGACCGCTTCTTGCCAGCCGAGCAGCACCACGATCGCGGTGGCGAGGTAGGCGGCGATGAAGACGAGGATCAGGGAGAGCAGGACCCGCCACGGGCCTGCATGAGGTGTGACCTGACGCAGTCGCAGCAGCGCCAGCGTCCGCTTCGCCCCCAGCGCCAGGACCCCAGAGCCCAGCGCGATCAAGGCTGCGGTCGCTGCGTGGAACGGCGTCATTATCCTACGGCGAGCTTGCGCGAAGCGGCTGCGGCGCTCAAGGGCCGACGCGCATGGACAGGCGTCCGCGCCGCCTGACGAGTGAGACAGATGCTTCGTGCATCACGAGCCGCGTCGCTCCGCGGCGTGCGGGCCGACCGTCGTTCGCAGCGGCGTTCTGCTGCCATTCTCGGCGCGCTTTGGCCCGTGAACGTCGGACTGCGCACGTCGCTTGTCGGTGCGCGTTGCCGCGCCGCGAAGGCCGCCCCATAGACGGGACATGGCCAGGTTTCCGCAGCGCGTCCCGCGAGGGCGAGCGCGACCCGTGCGGGCGGTGGAGCGCAGCCGGATCCGGGCCCGGGCACGCGCCGCGGTCGCGGTCGAGACGGCGCTCATGCGCCGGTGGTTCGGCACCACCAGCTTCGACGAGCGCGAGCGCAGCATCGCCAGCATCGCCGCGGAACAGGAGATCCCCGCTTACGCCGCGCAGCTCGAGGAGGAGTACCGCTACGACGGCGTGTGGGAGCTGCGCTGTCCCGGCTTCCTGCGCATCGGCGAGATCGCCGCGCTGCCCGACCGCGCCCTGCTCGCCTGGCTCGATCGCCTGAGCGGGCTGCGCCTGCCCAGGGCGCTGGCGATCCTCGACGCGGCGCCGGAGTTCTCGTCGGCGTGGCAGCTCGCGCTGCGCGTGTACATGACTCAAACCCTCGCCGAGGCCGACCAGGACCTGCTCGGCCTGCTCGCGGTCGAGGTCTGGAAGCGCCGCCGGCCCGACCGCCCGTGCCTCGAGGTCCTGCTCGACGAGGAGTTCGCCGCTCACGTCGCCTGCCTGGCCGACGCCGGGCGCAACCTCGGCCGCTACGTCGCGTTCGTGCGGCGCGTGTTCCCGCTGCTGCAGGGCGACAACTTCGACGACGCGACCCTCGGAGGCGAGAGCGCCAGCCACCTGGTGCTGTGTGTCGCGCGCCTGGCCAAGCTGTCCTTGCGGGCAGCCTGCGCCGCGCCCGGGCAGGCGAGCGACGGCATGGCCGAGGCGCTGCGCTGGTACGACCGCCTGCCCGTCCGCCGCAGCGACCTCCGCGGCCCGTTCGCGCGGATCCTCGCCGAGGGCCTCGAGGCGCTCGGCCGCGGCGACGAGGCCGAGCGCCTGCGTCGCCGCGCGGAGTCGGCGCGCTCGTGATTCACCGAATGGGCTTAGGGACATGTCCGAAGTGACATGCCCTCTCGAGCATGCTCGTTCAGACATGCCCGAACAGACTCGCCTCATTCACTGGCCGTAGGCGTAGAGCGCGGCGGACACCGTCCAGGTGCCGCCCTCGACCACGCCGTCGATGGCGAACTGGAACTCGTGGTCGGGACCGGCCCCGAGGGCCGAGGTGACGGGCCCGCGCAGCGGGGCGACGAGGGCGCCGGGGCACCAGTTGGCGCGGGCGGCGTTGACCGAGGCGATCGCGCCGCAGGGGTTCTCGGCGCAGAACTTGTCCGGGCCGACGCCGAGGTCGTTGGTGGTGACCGTGCACAGCTCGCTGCAGTCGGTGCGCCAGGCGTCGAAGGAGGTGACGAGGGCGCCGTCGAAGCTGATGTTGTGCTTGCGCTTGCAGAACTCCTCGGCCGGGCCGATGCAGTCGCCGATGTTGTCGGTCGCGCCGCCGTGGCCGCTCACCGTGTAGACCAGCTCGGCCTTCTTCACGCCCTCGGGCAGGTTGAACGGCACCGTGGTGGTGGCGCCGTCGACCCCGACGTCGCCGCTGAACAGCGAGACGGCCGCCAGCACCTCGCGCGGGGCCGGGCCCGGCTCGCCCTCGACGCGCACGCTGAGGTGCCAGCCGCCGGCCGAGCCGCTGACCTGGCCGGCGCCGTCGGGCCACGAGTTGATGTACGAGCGCAGCATGTGCCCGCCCGGGTGCGCGTTGGCGTAGTCGGTGATGTCTGCCTCGAGGTGGGCCGGGCCGCCGAACGGGGTGATCGAGCGCAGCAGCTCGAACCCCGGCGGGCTGTCGGCGTCGGCTGCGGGATCGCTGATGAAGCCCATCGTCCGGTCGAACGCGTCGCACGAGGCCGGCCAGTACTGACCCTGCGGCGGCGGGCTGTCCTGCCACTTCTCCCAGGGGTAACAGTCGGTGTCGAGGTCGACGATCAGCGTGACCTTCGAAAAGGGGCCTTCGCCGAGGTCGAAGGCGACGTCCTGGTGCTGGGTGTTCCAGCCGTCCATGCCGCTGATCCACGCGTTGTCGAGCACCTGCAGGCTGAACGGCTCGCGCACCATGCCGCCGGTCGTGGTCGAGGTGGTCGGCGCGTCCGTCGTCGGGGCGGTGGTATCAGTCCCTTCGGAGGTCGCGGTGGTGCCGTTCGTGGTGGTGGTCGAGGCAGCGGTCGCGGTCGCGTCGCCGGTCGAGGCCGTGGTCTCGCCGCCGCTCGACGGACAGGCGGCCAGCATCAAGAGACAGGTATAAAAGGACAGGTTCTTGGGGGCGGCGGCGAACATGCCTCAGGAGTAGACCGATGCCCGCCCGCTCGCGCAAGCGCTCGGGGGCCGCAGGCCTCGCAGAGCGCCGTCACCCCCGAGTGAGCGAAGCCCCGGAAGCGGCCTGCGCGGTGCTTTCTGACCGGCAGATCGATCGAAGCGCCCGGCGGTGCGGCGGAGTCGGTCGCGGCAGGGCGCGGGGTCGCTCGCGAAGATGGCCGAAGGGACAGGTTACGGCTGCTGTCGCGGCACGACGTCGTGGCCGGGCGATGCCGCGGTCCGAGGGGTACCGGGGCGAGAGCAGGCAAGGTGAAGATGCCCGAAGGGACAGGTCGTGAGTGGCTGTCCGAAAGGTCAGCCGAGGAGGGTGCGGCGGAGCAGGCGGAAGACCGTGGGCGTGGTGAGGGCGAGGGCGACGACGGCGAGGACGGCCGCGGGCAGGATGTAGAGGTGGGCGCCGGCGAGCTCCGCGGGCAGCAGCGAGGTGCCGGCGGGCGCGAAATTTTTGAGGCCGAACAGCGCGAGGGTGGCCTCGGCGGGCAGCACCAGCGGCACGACGTGGACGGCGACGACCAGGCTGGTGGCCCACAGCAGCAGCAGGGCGACGGCCCGCCCGGCGCACAGGAGCAGGAGGCTGACGACCAGGGCGATCATCGAGCCGCGGGCCCAGCCGGCGTCCTGGACGGCCTGCTCGGTGATGTGGTCGAGGAGGCCGGCGAGCGCGCCGGCGGCGTAGGCCGACCAGCGGAGGGTGCGGGTCTGGGCCGCGGTGAAGCCGGCCCACAGGTTCGGCAACCAGCGGACCCGCGACGGCGCCCGCTCGAACCGCTCGACCAGGTCGGACGAGGCGAGCAGCACGAAGGCGACCAGCGGGAACAGGCCGAGCGTCTCCCAGTCGACCTCGCCGAAGCGCAGGTGCGGCCACTGCTGGACCACCGCGCCGAGACAGGCGGCCACCGCTGCCGCCCGCGCGGCGTAGAAGCGGACCGCGAACAGCGCGGTGGCGACGACGTAGACCAGGAGGTTGGGCACGTCGACCGGCGAAGGCCGCACCAGCTCGAAGGTGATGATCGCCAGGCCGCCGAGGATGCAGACGAGCTCGCGCGGGGTGCGGCCGAGGATGAATTCGCGGTCGAAGAAGGTCATGCGGGCGCCTCGGGGGGAACGGCGAGATCGACTAGACACCGAAGCGCAGATCCTGGCAAGCATGGCGGCATGGCCACCCGGTGAGAGGATGTCCGAAAGGACATGTGATGGGGCGTAAGGCGATTCGCTGGCCCTCGAACGACGTTTCGTGGCCACCCTCCGCAGGCGAGGCCGCGACCATCGGCGACGGCCACGTCTGCTCCTCCGGTGCCGTTCACTCCAACCGGCCGAGGTAGACGATGCCTGCAGCTCTCGCGCATAGCGAGGTCGAGGGCGCTCTCGCGCATCCGCGGGCTGTCCGAAGAGACAGGCCGTCTGAAGAGACGTCGGCGATCGTGCCCCGTGCGGGGGCTCTCCGAGGAGAACGCCGGGGGATAGGCTGTTCCGAAAGACAGGCGCACCGGTGCATGGCCGTCCAAAGAGAGCGGCCACGCGAGACGGGCCGACGATATAGGCGGCGCCGGTGATGCTGCCCGAAGAGACAGGTTGTTCCGGAGATAATCTGCCTGAAGAGACAGGCCGCGCCCCGGCGCGACCTCCGAGGGGACACGCCGGCGCGAGGCTGTTTGAAAAGACAGGCGACGCCCTCGCGCCGCCGCTCACCGAAGCGGACGCGCCGGCGCGAGGCTGTCCAAAGAGACAGGCGGCGAGCTCGCGCCGGCGGGCGATCACGCGGAGGCGGCGACCTCGACGTTGGCGGGGATCCGGCTCATCGCCCGCTCGGCGAGGGCGGTGATCGTGAGCGAGGGGTTGACGCCGGGGTTGGCCGAGACGGCCGAGCCGTCGATGACGTAGAGGCCGTCGTAGCCGAAGGCGCGGTGCTGGTGATCGATGACGCCGGTCTCGGCGGAGTCGCCCATGGTGCAGCCGCCGAGGATGTGGGCGGTGGTCGGAATGTTGAAAAGGGTCTCGGTGACGAGCGACATCGAGTAACCCTTGATCTTGTCGGCGACGCGGCGGGCGATGTCGGTGGCCTCGGGGATCGAGGCGGTCGGCGGCTTGCCGGAGGACAGGTCGGTGGCGAGGCCGGCGGCGCCGAGGCGGAGGCGCAGGGTGCCCTCGGCGGTCTTCATGTACAGAAGAATGATCGAGTACTTGGCGAGGTCGGGGACCAGCAAGGCGCGGGCGAACTTGATCGGGTGGCGCAGGAAGGCGCCGGCGAACCGCGACAGGCGCACCAGGGCCTTTTCGCCGGGGACGTGCGGGGCGAGCAGGAGCCGCCAGAATCCGCTGCCGGCCGAGTAGCGGACCGGCTCGACGTGCGAGTGCTCGTCGAGCTGGATGATCGAGCCGATCGCCACGCCGCGCGAGAGGTCGTGCTCGCGCTGGCCGCCGACGACGCCGATCAGCGACTCGGAGTTGGTGCGCACGTTCTCGCCGAGCCGGTCGGACAGCTTCGGCAGGCCCTCCGGGTCCTGCTTCATGCGCAGCAGCAATTCGACGGTGCCGAGCACGCCGCCGGCGAGGACGACGTTGCGCGCGGTGAAGCTGCGCGCCTGCCGGCCGATCACGCCGGCGCCCGTGCGCGCCTCGACGCGATAACCACCGCCCGGCAGGGCCCGCACCGCGGTGACCTCGGTGTCGGCCAGCAGCTCCAGGCCGCGCTTGCGGGCGAAGTACAGATAATTCTTGTCGAGGGTGTTCTTGCTGCCGAAGCGACAGCCGAGCATGCAGCCGCCGCAGTAAATGCAGCCGGTCCGCTCGGGGCCGCTGCCGCCGAAGTACGGGTCGGCCACGGTCTTGCCCGGCTCGCCGAAGTACACCGACACCCGCGTCGGCTCGATCTCCTTGCCCATGTCGGCCGCGACCCCACGCATCACCCGGTCGACCGGCGTGACCGCAGGGTTCGGCGCCGCCCCCAACATCCGCAGCGCGGTCTCGTAGTGCGGCTTCAGCTCGCTCTCCCAGTCGGCCAGCCGCGCCCACGAGGGCGACTCGAAGAAGCTGTGCTTCGGGACAGGTAAGGTGTTGGCGTAGACCAGCGAGCCGCCGCCGACGCCGACGCCCGAGAGCACCGTGACGTGGCGGAAGAAGGTCATCTGGAACAGGCCGCGCCAGCCGAGCTTCGGCATCCACAGCCACCGCTTGAGGTTCCAGTTGGTCTTCGGGAAGTCGGCCGGCCCGAGCTCGCGGCCCTTCTCGAGCATGAGGACCCGGTAGCCCTTCTCGGTCAGCCGGAGGCCGGAGACGCTGCCGCCGAAGCCGGAGCCGACGACGATGAAGTCGTAGTCGAAGTCGGTGTTCACGTGCTCGGGTGTATCACGGCCGGCGCGTCGCGGGCGATGAGCCTGGCGGCGATCGCCGGCAAGGCGGCGGCGGCGGTGTCGCGCACCCAGTGGCCGCGCCGCAGCGCCCGCGCCAGCTCGGCGAACGGGTCGTCGGCGGGGTTCACGTCGATGACCGCCGCGCCGGCCTCGACCGCCTCCCGGGCGATGAGGTTGGGCAAGGTGGTGGCCCCGGCGGTGCCGACCACCAGCAGCAACGCGGCCTCGCGCGCGGCCTCCAGCGCGCTCTCCGAGCGGTACAGCGGTTCGCTGTAGTACTCGTCGAAGAACAGCGCGTGCGGCCGGAGGAGGTCGCGGCACCGCGGGCAGCGCAAGTGCGGATCGGCCGACGGATCGAAGTCGTCGGCGAGCACCGAGGCCGGCCGCGGCAGGAGGTCGAAGCAGCAGTCGGCGCCGCAGCGGACGAACCCGCCGTCGCCGTGGATCGCGTACACGCGGTCCGGATGGTTGCCGGCGCGCAAGTGATAGCCGTCGACGTTCTGCGTGACGGTGACGCAGCGCTCACCGAAACGCCGGTCGAGCTCGGCGATCGCGCGGTGACCGGCATTGGGGGCGCCGCCCGCGACCGCCCGCAGCAGCCGCGCGGTGAATCTCCACACCTCGTCGGGGATCGCGTTCCACGCAGCCCGCGTGGCGATCTCCTCGGGGTGATGCACCTGCGAACCAACCGTCCAGTAACCCCCGGGCCCGCGGAACGTCGGCAAACCGCTGTCCGCCGACAATCCCGCCCCCGTGAGGATCACCAGCTTGCCGCGCCCGCGGCCGAGATCGCCGGCGACTTCGTCCAGGAGAGCGGCGAGCGCTGCGTCCACGACCGAACAGTACTACGCTCTCGCCCGCGATGGACCACCTCACCAAAGACCAGCTCGCCCGCCTGAAGCAGCGCCTCGAAGACGAGCGCTCGTCCCTGCTCCGCCGCGAGGTCGAGCACCGCGCCGAGACGACCGCGCCGCCCTCGCCCGACGTCGGCGACCAACAAGACCTCGCCGCCAACGAGGCCGCCCAGGTGGCCCAGCTCAGCATCGCCGACCACGAACGCTCCCGCCTCCGCGAGGTCGAAGACGCCCTCGGCCGCATGCAGACCGGGACCTACGGGATCTGCGAGGACACGGAGGAGGAGATCCCGTTCGAGCGCCTGTGGGCCCAGCCGACCGCGAGGCTGACGGTCGAGGCGCAGGAGATCCGCGAACGCGAGGCGCGTGAGCGGGCCGAGCTGCGGGATGCGTATTGATGTCGCCGAACACCGACTGGCTCCTCCGCCTGGCGCTCTCGACGAGAGCGAGTATGCGGTGGCGTGTGCCATGCCATGTGCTAGATGCTTTTCAGGCTCCTCAAGTGGGTCAACTGGAGTGAAGTGAGCCGGACGACACATGTCCGCTCGAAAAACAAAACCTGAGACTTCGAGAAGGTCCGAGAGCTCGGAGCGAATACAAAAGAAGAGTCCGCGGAAATTAAAAAAATCTGAAAACGACAGGAGAGCTCTGGCCCGAGATCGGCGGAGAAACGTGAACAATCTCTGGTCCGAGTTCGGCGGAGAGAGCCAGAAGAGCTTGGCTTGGGTCGGCAAAGAAAACAGGACGAGCTCTGGTCCGAGATCGGTGGAGAAAACGGGAGCGCTCTGGCCTACGATCGGCGGAGAAACCCCGGAGAGCTCTAGCCTGAGATCCGAGGATTAAACCGGGGAAGCTCTGGTCCGAGAGTAGGTGCGGAATTTCTGCTCATCTCGGGGGGAAAGAATTTCGAAGAAAAGGGCGGTGTTCGGGGCACCGCTTTTGTCTTTTAAGAACCAAGAGTTTCAGCGCCGTACATTGAGGCTCTCTTCGTAGTAGTGGAAAATTGTCGAATGACAGCATCCGTTCATGCGACGGTTGCGATTTCTGCTGCCAGATTTATGTGACGCTAATTGCCAGCTTGTCGCCGAAGGGCTCAATCAGCTGACGATTGGCGATCCAGTGGTCATTGCTTTTGGTGTCGAATCGAAGGTCCGAAAGATTGTTTCGGGTCTTCGATGCGATGGTGTTTGTGTTTGACGGATAGCTGCCTGGGAGTGGATGAAAATGCGTGCGATGGAGAGGGTGCGTTATGAAATCGTTTTCTATTATGGATGGCGAACGGTGGTGCCGGACGCTGTGCGCGATTGTCTTCCCATGATCCGATTGATGAATATTCGCATCATGGAACGGTGTTTGGGTGCCGAAGGTATTCCGGAAGATCTCATCGATCTCGACCTTGTTCTTTTGTGCTGCACCTACTTGATGAGCCTGGCGCGGTGCGCTCTCAGCCGTCCCGGCTGAAGGCTCGACTCAAGGTGATCCTGGCGCTTCCACAGACGATTCCATGAGGAAGCAATGGAGCGATGAATGTGCGACTGATCTGACTCGCACAAGAACGCCTCAGCGATACCCTTGCGCCTGCAGCGAGAACAGGCGCTCGTAGCGGCCGCCTCGCTGCATCAGGGACTCGTGATCTCCGGCCTCGAGGATCCGGCCGCCGTGCAGGACGATGATGTGGTCGGCGGCGCGCACGGTCGAGAAGCGGTGGGAGATCAGGATGACCATGCGATCCTTGGAGAGGTTGCGGACGTGCTCGAACACCTGGGCCTCGGCCTCGGCGTCCATGGCGGCGGTCGGTTCGTCGAGGACGAGGACGTCGGCGCCGCTGCGCATGAAGGCGCGCGAGAGGGCGATCTTCTGCCACTGACCGCCCGACAGCTCGCGGCCTTCTTTGAACAGGCGCCCGAGCTGGGTCTCGTACTGCTTCGGCATGTCTTTGATAAAATCTTCGGACATGCCTTTTTGTGCGGACTCCTTCCAGCGCTCGCGGTCCTCGAAGGCGCTGACGTCGCCGGCGCCGATGTTCTCGCCGACCTTGAGCTGGTAGCGGGCGAAGTCCTGGAAGATGACGCCGACGCGGCGGCGCAGGGCGGTCGCGTCCCACTCGCGGAGGTCACGGCCGTCGAGGAAGATCTGCCCGGCCGTGGGGTCGTACAGGCGCGTCAGCAGCTTGATGAGGGTCGTCTTGCCGCTGCCGTTCTCGCCGACGAGGGCGAGGCTCTGGCCGGGGCGGACGTGAAAGCTGACGTCGTGCAGCGTCGGCGCGGCCGCGCCGGGGTAGGTGAAGCCGACGTGCTCGAAGCGGATGCCGTCGCTCGGGTCGGGGCCGGAGGTGGCGGTGCCCGAGGGGGCGGCGACCTCCTGCGAGAGATATTCGTAGAGCGTCGAGAGGTAGAGGTTGTCCTCGTACATGCCGCCGATCGCCCCGAGGATCGACGAGACGGCGCTCTGACCCTGGCGGAACAGCAGCAGGTACATCGTCATCTCGCCGAGGGAGATCTGGCCGGCCACCGCGGCGACGGCGATCCACATATAGGCGCCGTAGAAGGCGGCGGTGGCGACGAGGCCGAGGGTGCCGCTCCAGAAGCCGCGGCGCAGCGTCAGCTTGCGGTCCTCGGCGTAGAGGTCGCTGAAGATCTGTTGATAGCGGCGGAGGAACAGCGGGCCGAGTCCGTAGAGCTTGACCTCCTTGGCGTAATCGAGGGTGCTGATCGCCGTCTCGTAATAATATTGCATGCGCGTCTCGGGGGCGCGCCAGCGGAACAGGCGGAAGGCGTCGCCCGAGAACTTGGCCTCGGCGAGGAACGAGGGCAGGCCGGCGAGGGCGAGGATCAGCGCGGCCCACGGCGAGAAGCCGAACAGCAGGGCGGCGAAGCTGGTCAGCGAGATGGCGTTCTGGACCAGCGAGAAGGTGCGGCCGACCAGGCTCAGCGGGCGGCTCGAGGCCTCGCGGCGGGCGCGGGTCAGCTTGTCGTAGAAGTCGGCGTCCTCGAAGTGGGTGAGGTCGAGGGTCAACGCCTTGTCGAGGATCATGACGTTGACGCGCTGGCCGAGCTGGGTGCGCAGCAGCGACTGACAGACGGAGATCGATCTCTGGGCGAAGGCGAGGAGGATGACGAGCAGCGCCTCGACCGCGACGAGCCGCAGCACCGGCGCGGGATCGTGGCTGACCTGGGCGGCGTGGACGACCGCGTCGACGATCAGCTGACCGACGTAGGCCGCGGCCGCCGGCAGCAGGCCGACGACGAGGGTGAGCACGGCGAGGGCGACGGTGAGCGGCTTGCTGGTCGACCACACCAGCTCGATGGCGCGACGGCCGTAGCGGAACACGCCGAGGAAGCGGCGCAGGCCTGGTTCGTCGGGCGGAGCGGCCACGCGAGGAGTGTGACCGATGCGCTCGTCGATCTGACGCGTCAGCGGAGGATCTCGGCGGTCTGCAAGCGCTCGGGCTCGGCGGGCTCGGCCGGCGCTGATTTTCGCCCGGGCTTCAATTGCAGCGGCTCGGCGGTCTGGATGCGCCCGGTGTCGACGGGCAAGTCGCCGGCCGGCTCCGACGGCTGCGAGATCACCGACGGCGGGATCTCGAGGTTCGGCGGGCTCGGGATCGCCGGCAAGAGCTCGGCGGTCTGCAGGCGCTCTGCCTCGAGCAGGGCCTCCGTGTCGAGCCGGATCGTCTCGGCGCGCTGGACCTCGAGGCGCTCGCTGCTGTGCTTCTGGCACTCGAGCAGCCCGATCACGCCGACGGAGGTGAGGACGCCGAGGACGATCAAGGCGAGGAAGACGCGGGTCCCGTGAGCGGAGGCCCGACGCGCGTTGTCGCGGACCGGCGGGGTGGGCGGGCCGTAGATCGACACGAGGCTCACGCTAGCGGAGGTCGAGGCGCGCGCCCAGCCGCGGACCGGCGGCGAGGCGCGGGGGAGCGCGCGGCTACACGGCGGCGGCGTTCTGGGCGCGGAAGTACTCGACGGTGCGGCGGATGCCCTCGAGCAGGTTGACCTGGGGCTCGTAGCCGAGGTCGGCGGTGGCGCGGGCGTAGCTGAAGTAGTGGTGGGTGCAGATGTAGCGGATCGAGAAGCGGGACAGGCCCTCCTCGGCGTGGAGGGTGCCGCCGCGGACGAGGGTGTCGAAGGTCTCGCGGGCGGCGGCGGCGGCGTAGGCGACGGCGTAGGGGATCCGCAGGCGCGGGGTGGGGTAGCCGAGGCCGACGAGGACGCGGCGCACGAACTCCCAGAAGTTCATGGGCTCGCCGTTGGTGATGAAGTAGGCGCGGCCCGAGACCGGCGAGCCGGGCAGCAGGCGCTCGTCGGCGGCCAGCAGCGAGTCGACGATGTTGCTGACGTAGGTGAAGTCGTTGAGGCGGTCGCCGGCGCCGACTGTGAACTTGAGGTTGCCGGCCCTGGCGCGGGTGAGGATCGCCGGCAGCAGGCGGGTGTCACCTGGCCCGAAGATCATGTGCGGGCGGATCGCGCAGGTCAGGACGCCGCCCTGGCCGCTGGCGCTCAGGACCTCCTCCTCGGCGATCCGCTTGGTCTCGGCGTAGGGGGCCAGCCACTGGCGAGCGTAGGGCAGGCTCTCGTCGCCGTTCTCGATGTCGCGCCCCTCGTAGACGACGCTGGCCGAGCTGACGTAGACGAGCTTCGGCACCTGGCCTTTGCGACAGGCGGCGAGGACGTTGCGGGTGCCGTCGATGTTGACGGCGCGGACCTGCTCGACGCGGCTGTGCTTGGTGTGGACCAGCGAGGCGTTGTGGAACACGACGCTCTGGCCGGCGCAGGCGCGGGCGACGACGTCGGGGTCGCAGATGTCGCCGGAGACGAACTGGACGTCGTCGCGCCAGCGGTCGACCTTGTGGTCGAGGACGGTGACTTTGTCGCCGCGGCGGACGAGGGCGTCGACGAGGAAGCGGCCGAGGAAGCCGCAGCCGCCGGTGACGAGAGAAGCGCGAGGCTCGGTCATGCGAGGCGCGGATGGTAGCGGGCGCGCGCCAGCGGCTCAAGGGCAGGTGCGACGCAAGACCGTGGTCCCCGCTTCCAGCTCCACCAAGGCTTCGACGCACGGATCTTCCGGCAGGTCCCCGGGGGGGAAACCGCAGCACGGCTCGCGGTTCTTGTAGATCTCGCCCTTGTCGTTGTAAGGGCAGTTGGCGCTCCGCGGGGTGCAGCAGCCGTTATCGGGGACGTCCCCCGGAGGGGCGAGGAATGCGTCACAGCTCTCGTTGCACGCGTACGCGCACGCGACCATGAGGCCGCCGGCGTTACAACGCGCCTGACAGAACAGGCTCAACGCCTGCGGGTCAGGGTCCACCTCGCCGTCGCAGACCTCGGGCTTGGCGTCGCGCAGCTCGTCCTCCTTGTCGAGCACGTCGGCGCTCTCGAGCAGCTGGTTGCCGCAGTAGTGGCAGTTGGAGCGGTCCCACTTGCACTCGATGCACCTGGTGGACTCCCCGCCGCCGTAGGCGCGGAAGTTCGGGCCGTCGAGGGTGGTGCAGTCGATGCGGATCGGCGCGCCCTTGTCCGTCACGTCCGTCACCAGGCCGTCGTCGCACTCCTCGTTCTCGTCGACCACGCCGTCGCCGCAGGCGCGCGGGCAGCCGGACACGTCGATCGTGCAGTCGCTGCGGCAGCGCGCAGAGCCCTCGATCGGACATGGCGGCGAGGACATGTCCATCGGGTCACACGCCTCGCCCGGGTCGAGCAAGCCGTTGCCGCAGCGGGTGCAGGCGCCGCGGTCGAAGATGCAGGTGCTGCGGTCGCACGCGCCCGGGCCCGGGACCTCGCCGGCCGCGCAGAAGCCGACCATGCTGTCGGCCTGTGACGGCTCACACTCCTCGCCCGCGAGCCTGTCGACGTAGCCGTCGCCGCAGTCGGGCTGCAGGTCGAGCTGGACGACGCAGCCCAAGGTCCCACCGAGGCCGGCGGCGACGAGCAGCGCGTGCGCGAGGCGCATGCTCGTCAAGGTAGCACAGAGGGCCGTGGATCACGCTTTGACGCGCCAGCGAGCCGAATCCGGGCGATCTGGCAGGGTGCGCCCGGCGCCTCGGTCAGGTCGAGCCCGCGGCCCGGCGGCGGTCGCGACCTCGCGCGTGCGGCCATTCGCCGAGTCGGTTCGCTGCGCGAGTTCGTCGCGCCGGCCGCGCTCGCGCAGGAGGTCGCGCTCGCGTCCGTCATCGACGCGGCATCGCGCGGCGCGTCAGCGGCAGACGTTGATGAGGATCGGGAAGTTGACCGGCTCGCAGGGGTTCTCTTCCGGGTGGGTGAGCTTGCGGCAGCAGTCGTTGCGGCCGGGCATCAGGTCGCCGGTCTGCGGGTCGTAGGGGCAGGCCTCGCCGCGGGCGGTGCAGCAGCCGAGCTCCTCGGTCGGGAGGTTGGCGGTCTTGTCGAAGGCCTGGCAGTCGTCGGCGCACTTGAACTTGCACTCGACGCGGTAGTTGCTGCCGCACGCGCCCTGGCAGTGGATCACCAGCGCCTCCGGGTCGGCCTGCTGGTTGTCACACACCTCGGGCGCCGGCTGGATGGTCTGCTCGAAGTCGACGTAGAGGCCGTCGACGACCTCGTCACCCTCGAGCTTGTCGTTCTGGCAGTACGAGCACTGCGAGCGGTCCCACTCGCACTTGCTGGTGCACTTCGTCGAGGAGCCCGAGCCGTAGCGGCGGGTGATGCCCGCCGGCGAGTCGAGGTCGGTGCAGGGGACCTCGAGCGCGAGGTCGTCGAGGTCGAGGGCGAAGTCGCATTCCTCGTCGAGGTCGACCATGCCGTTGCCGCAGGCGGAGCAGGCCGAGCGATCGACGGTGCAGTTGTCGCGGCAGGTCGCGACCCCTTCTCCGGGACATGTCGGTGCGGTCATGTCCTCTGGGT
This sequence comes from Nannocystis punicea, assembly GCF_026965555.1. GTDB lineage: Bacteria > Myxococcota_A > Polyangia > Nannocystales > Nannocystaceae > Nannocystis > Nannocystis punicea. Next base: position 12,955,353 of record NZ_CP114040.1, read on the forward strand.
CACATTCTTCGCCGGGGTCGAGCACGCCGTTGCCGCAGCTCGAGCAGCCGCTGGGGGTGAAGCGGCAGGACTTGGGGTCGCACGCGGCGGGGCCGGCGACCTGGCCGAGCTCGGCGCAGCGGTCGGCGTAGCTGTCGGGCAGGGACGGCTCGCAGTCCTCTTGAGCGAGGGCGTCGATGAAGCCGTCGCCGCAGTCGGCCTGCGGATCGAGCTCGATGAGGCAGCCTGCGGCGACGCCGAGCGCCGCTGCGAGGAGCCACATGAGCCGGGAGGCGGGCCTCATCGTCGAGGACGATAGCACGCGGACCCGCGACGGGCGGCGATCGTGGCGGTGGTCGCCGACTCACGTTCAGGTTCACGGATGTGGGCCAGTGAAGCTCGCAAATCGCAGAACCACGAGTCTGTCATCTCGAGTTACGCTCGCAGCGATGGAGCCTCATGATCCGCCGAGCAAACAGCAGTCTCATGCACGGTCGTCTCCTGCAGCGCTCCGCAACCGCGGGGTGATCGCAGAGGTGTTGGCACGGGTCCTGCCACCGCAGGGGCGCGTGCTCGAAATCGCCAGCGGGACCGGAGAGCACGCGGTGAGCTTCGCCGCCGCGTTCCCTGGGGTCTCGTGGCAACCGACCGACGTCGAACCGGAAGCGCTGGCGTCGATCGCCGCACGCGTCGACAGCGAGGGCCCGCGCAACTTACTCCAGCCGCTGCGGCTCGACGTCACCGCGTGGCCGTGGCCGGTCACCGAGGTCGACGCGATCGTGTGCATCAACATGATCCACATCTCCCCGTGGGCCGCCTGCGAGGCGCTGATGGCCGGGGCCGGGCGCGTGCTGCCCGTCGGCGGGGTGCTCTACCTGTACGGCGCGATCAAGTTCGACGGCCGCCACACTGCCCCGAGCAACGAGGCGTTCGACGCCGACCTGCGGGCCCGCGACCCGGCGTGGGGCGTGCGCGACGAGGCCGACGTGCGGGCCGCGGCCGCGGCTCACGGCCTCCAGCGAGCCGAGCTGGTGGCGATGCCCGCCAACAACTTCTCGCTGGTGTTCCGCAAGTCCTGAAGGACATGCCCTTTCGTGCAGGTCCGCTGCGCTTGCGCAGGCGGGCTCGGGGGGGTATCCTGCGCAAAGTCGCGCATGGCTCCTCAGCTCGATCTGTTCGCCGATCCCTCGCAAGATCCCGCCCCCGCCGCGGACGGCGGGGCTCGTGGCGCCAAGAAGACGGCGCCCCCGATCTCGCCGGCGACCGCGCCGGCCGAGCTGGCGGCGCTGGCCGAGCGGCTGCCGAAGAACCTGCGCTTCGGCACGTCGTCGTGGGCCTACCCGGGCTGGTCGGGGATCGTCTACGACCTGCCGCACAGCCAGCAGCGGCTCGCGCGCGAGGGTCTGGCCGCGTACGCGCGTCATCCGCTGATGCGCGCGGTGGGCATCGACCGCTCGTACTACGCGCCGCCGCGGACCGACGAGTTCGCGGCCTACGCCGCGGCGGTGCCGGCCGACTTCCGCTTCCTGGTCAAGGCCCACGAGGCCTGCACGACGGCGGTGTGGCCCAAGCACCAGCGCTACGGCAAGGTCCGCGGCCAGCCCAACGAGCGCTTCCTCGACCCGGTGTACGCCAGCGAATTCGTGGTCGCGCCGGCCGTCGAGGGCCTCGGCGAGACGCTGGGGCCGCTGCTGTTCCAGTTCGCCCCGCAGGACTTCGGCGCGCTCGGCGGGGCCCGCTGGCTGGTCGACCGCCTGCGCCGCTTCCTCGACGGGCTGCCCCGCGGGCCGCTCTACGCGGTCGAGCTGCGCAACCGCGAGCTGATGACCGGCGCCTACGCCGCGGCGCTGGCGGAGTTCGGCGCCTGCCACTGCATCAACGTCTACCCGAGCATGCCGCCGGCGCGGGCGCAGCGGTCGCGCGTGCGCCAGGACCAGGCCCCGGCGCTGGTGTGCCGCTGGATGCTGCACCCGAGCATGAACTACGAGCGCGCCGAGGCCCGCTACGACCCGTTCGACCACCTCGTCGACGAAGACCCGGGCAACCGCGAGGAGGTCGCCAGAGTCTGCCTCGAGACGGACGTCGACCTGCCGGTCTACGTGATCGTCAACAACAAGGCCGAGGGCTCGTCGCCGCGGACGATCGCCAGGCTGGCCCTGCGGATCGCCGAGCTCGACGCCAGCCGCGCGGCTGGATGACGCGCATGGAACTTTACGGAGTTGTCATGTGGAAACCTGTCCCGAGGGGCAGGTGAGCGGGCCGAGGAGCCGGACCGACGTGACGCGAGGCAGCGAGGATCGGACCTGCCCTGAAGGACAGATCTCTTCGGAAGCCGACGAGAGAACCGCGCAGAGCGAGGTCCGTGGCGAGCTGCCCCGAGGGACAGGTTTGCCGAGCCGAGCGCGTCGGACGGGGCTGCTCGCCTCCTGGCCGACGAGCGTCGCGAGCGCGGGACAGGCTCAGCGGAGGTTCGTCGGCGGGGTGGTCGAGCGCGTGGGACGGGCCGCGGCGAGGGTGCTCGCCTCCTGGCCGATGATCGTCTCGAGCGTGTACATGGCGTCGAAGTAGGTGCCGTAGGCGTCGAGCGCCTCGGTCTGGATCCGCAAGAAATTCTCGCGGGCGACGAACACCTCGATGATGTCGACCTCGCCGAGCTCGAAGGCCCGCTGCAGCAGCTGCAGGTTCTCCTCGAAGCGCGGCACGACCTCGCGCGAGTAGGTCTGGACGCGCTCGGCCGCGGTGTTGATCGCGTCGACCGCCCGGCGAGCGTTGAGCGCGAGCTGGTAGCGCGTGACCTCGAGCTCGGTGTTGGCGACGCTCAGCTCGGCCTTGGTCTGCGCCCGCGCCAGCTGGTTGCGCTTGAAGAACGGCAGCGGGATCGTGATCATGCCGAGGAGGAGTCGGGACGGGTAAGCCGCGCCGGGCTCCCACTCGCGGCCCGCGTAGACGCCGAGCCACGGCTCGGGCAGGCGGTCGCGCTTGGCCGACTTGACCCTGGCCTCGCCGAGTTCGACCTGGGCCTCCTTGGTCTTGAGCGCCGGGTGCTCCTTCTGCACGTTGGCGATCAGGTCCTCGGGGTCGCGGACCTTGATCGGGTCGCCGAGCTCGCCGGCGGGGGCGATGAGCTGTCCCGAAGGCCAGCCGGCCATCTCGGCCAGGTGGATGCACGCGAGGCGGTAGTTGAGGTCCGCGGCCAGCTTGGCCTGGCGCGCGCGCGCGAGCTCACCCTCGGCCACGCGCACGCGCAGGCGCGAGATCTCACCGGCCTGCTGGCGGCGGCTGGCGATGTCGAGGAGGCGCTCGGCGAACTGCTGCGTGCGTGCGGCGGTGCGTGCGCGCTCCTTGGCGATCAGCGCGGTGTTGTACGCGTAGTGGACCTGCGCGTGCGTGGTCCAGCGGACCTGCGCGAGCTCCTTGTCGAGGTACTCGCGGTACTCGCGACCGGCCTTGATGCGGAGGTGGCGCTCGCGGCCGATCTCGAACGGCTGCTGCAGCGTGGCCTGGAGCTCGAAGTGCCGCTCGCCGGGAAAGGCCTGGTTCGAGCGGACGCCCATGCCGAGGTACAGCTGCGGGTTGTCGATCAGCAGCGGCTTGGCGCCGGTGACCGCCGCGTCGCCGAGCTCGAGGCGCGAGCGGGCGGTGCGGACCGGCATCGCGTTCTCTTCGGCGTGTTTTAAAATTGTGTCGAGGGGGAGGACCTGAGCGCCGGCGACGACCGGTTCGGGGATCGTCTGACTCGGCTCGGGCGCCGGCGCGAGCAGCGGCGCCGGCTGGTCAGCGGGCTTGCGTGCGGGGGCGGGCGCGGCTCCGGCCGCGGGCGCGAGCGATGCTGCGGTCACGGCCGCGACCAGCGTGAACATCGTCGAGGTGCGGGTGAGGGCTGTGCGGCGTGGCATGCGAATCGGAGTGCGGACGAGATCGTCGCGCCTTGTCAAGCCCGCGGACTCTTACACGTGGGGTCCGAGGTTGCCAAGATCCTTGTTCAGCTCGAGAGTTTCGACACGGCTGCAGCGCTCTGGGGGCCGGCGAAACCTTGACATGAAGTCCCCGTAATGTAAGCAATGGTGTTCGAAACACCATCCCAGGGCCTTTTTCGGGGGGAGAAGCACTCTCGTCCCGCCGGGCCCTGCGCCACGCTCGCGCACGGGCCTGGCGCGCGGATTAAAAGACTCCCAGGACGTGTAGTGATGAGCAATTCCTCTGACCCCGGTCGAGCCTCGCGCTGGCTGATCCTCCTCGACCACGCGCGACGCTGGTTCGTGCTCATGTTCGTCTTCGCGGTCGCGACGCCGCTCGGCTGCAACCACGGAGAGGCCGCCGAAGGCGACGCCGCCACCAAGCCGCCGGAGCTACCGTACTTCGAAGACGGCGTGATCAAGCTGCCCGAGGTGTTCGCCGAGAAGGCGGCGCTGCAGAGCGCGACGGTCGAGATGACCGAGGTGTCGCCGGTGGTCCACGTGACCGGCGTGCTCGAGTTCGACGAGCTGCGGATCGCCGAGGTCGGCTCGCGGATCTCCGGGCGCGTCAAGGAGGTCAAGGTCATCGAGGGCACGAAGGTCGAGACCGGCGATATCCTGGCCACGCTCGACAGCGCGGAGCTGGGCAAGGCGCAGGCCGAGATCTCGGCGGTGGTCGCCAAGGCGGAGCTGGCCGAGCGCGACAAGGAGCGCAAGCGGCGGCTGCTGCAGGAGGGCATCGCCTCGCAGCGCGCGGCCGACCTCGCCAGCGCCGAGGTGTCGGTCGCCAGCGCCGAGCTGCGGGCGGCCAAGCAGCGCGTGCAGGCGCTGGGCGGCGGGTCGTCCGACAAGGCGGCGCTCGGGGTGATGTCGCTGACCTCGCCGATCGAGGGCGACGTGGTCCGCGTGCGAGTGTTCCGCGGCCAGGCGGTCGAGCCGAGCTATACGGCCTTCACGATCGCCGACCGCAGCACGCTGTGGGTGCGCCTCAGCGTATTCGAGGGCGAGGTGGTCAACATCCGCGTCGGCGACTCGGTCGAGATCTCGTCGCAGGTGACGCCCGACGAGGTGCTGACCGGCACCGTGACGTTCGTCAGCACGGTGCTCGACCCGGTGACCCGCAGCGCCGAGGTGCGCGTGGTGGTCCCGAACGAGGCCGGCAAGCTGCGCGTCGGCCAGGCGGTCAACGCGAGGATCCGGCCGGGCGCGGCGCGCAAGCAGGCGCTGGCGATCCCGCGCAAGGCGATGGTGCAGGTCGACGGCAAGCCGACGGTGTTCGTCGAGGTCGGCGAGCGGGCCGTCATGCCGCGCACGATCGAGGTCGGCGCCCAGGGCCCCGACCTCGTCGAGATCAGGAAGGGCCTCGAGCCGGGCGAGCGGATCATCACCGAGGGGGTGTTCGCCCTCAAGTCCGAGCTGTTCCGCTAATCGAGGCGCCGAGGAGACACCCATGCTGGGCGCACTCATCGATATCTCCATCCGCCTGCGCTACTTGATGGCGGGCCTGCTCGCCGCGCTGCTGGTGGCCGGCGCGATCGCGGCGAAGAACCTGCCGATCGACGCGCTGCCCGACATCTCGACGATCCAGGTCACGGTCATCACCGAGGCGCCCGGCATGTCGGCCCTCGAGGTCGAGCGCAACGTCACCTTCCCGATGGAGAACGCCCTCAACGGCGTCCCCGGGCTCGACGAGCTGCGATCGATCTCTCGCGCCGACATCTCGTCGATCACCGTCGTCTTCCGCGACGGCACCGACCCATGGTTCGCGCGCCAGCTGGTGTTCGAGCGCATGCTGCAGGCCAAGGGCGACCTGCCGGCGATGATCCAGACGCCGATCCTGGCGCCGCTGTCGACCGGTCTCGGCGAGATCTTCCAGTTCGTGGTCCGCTCGCCGGTGCACACGCGCAAGCAGCTGCGGACGATGCTCGAGTGGGAGATCGTGCCGCGCCTGCGCGGGGTGCCGGGGGTCATCGAGGTCAACTCGATCGGCGGTGACCTGAAGCAGTACCAGGTGATCGTCCAGCCCGACCGCCTCGCGGCCTACGGGCTGACGATCCGCGAGCTGTCCGAGACCCTGACCGGCTCGAACGCGATCGTGTCCGGCGGCTACATCGACCGCACCGCCGAGAGCTTCACGCTGCGCGCGGTCGGCACGTTCACCAGCATCGAGGACATCGGCAACGTCGTCCTCAAGGTCTCGGAGGGCCAGCCGGTGCTGGTCCGCCACGTCGCCGAGGTGCGCGACGGCTCGGCCCTGCGCCACGGCGTGGTCACCTTCAACGGCGAGGACGAGGCGGTGGCCGGCATCATCATGATGCTGCTGGGCTCGAACAGCCGCGACGTCATCTACGCGGTCAAGGACCGGGTGGCGGAGATCCAGGCCGACCTGCCCGCGGGCGTGGTCATCGAGGCGGTCTACGACCGCGCGAACTTCGTCGAGCGCACCCTGGCGACGGTGCTGAAGAACCTCGCCGAGGGCGCCGTGGTGGTGTTCCTCGTCCTGGTGCTGTTCCTCGGCACGGTCCGCGGCGCGCTGGTGTGCGTGCTCGGCATCCCGGCGTCGATGTCGGTGGCGCTGTTCGGCATGCACTGGGCCGGGGTCGCCGGCGACCTGATGTCGCTCGGCGCGATCGACTTCGGCTTCCTCGTCGACGGTCCGATCGTCGTGCTCGAGGCGCTGATCGCCACCTTCGTCGGCCAGCAGATGTCCCGCGAGGAGCGGGCGCAGGCCTACAACACGAGCATCGGGGCGGTGATGCGCCCGGTCGCGTTCGCGGTGGCGATCATCATGCTGGTGTACATCCCGCTGCTCAGCCTCGAGGGGGTCGAGGGGCGGCTGTTCAAGCCGATGGCCACCACCATGGCGTTCGCGCTGCTCGGCGCGCTCATCTACTCGGTGGTGTTCTTGCCGGCGCTGCTGGCGCTGTTCGTGCCGCCGCTGAAGAAGGAGGGCGCGCGCTGGCTCAACCCGATCGCGCGCGGCTACAAGGCAGCGCTGCCGCACTCGATCCGGCTGCGCTGGCCGCTGATCCTCGGCGCGGCCGCGGCGCTGCTCATCTCCGGCTACATCTTCAAGGAGAAGGGCGCCGACTTCGTGCCGCGCATCGACGAGGGCGACATGGTGGTCAGCATCCGCCGTCCGCCGTCGATCAACCTCGAGGAGGCCAAGCGCCTCGACTACCAGACGCAGAAGATCCTCCTGAAGTACCCGGAGATCCTCAAGACGCTGACGATGACCGGCCGCGCCGAGGTGGCCATCGAGCCGGTCGGCAAGGACCGCACGGAGATCTCGATCCCGCTGCTGCCCAAGGAGCAGTGGACCACCGCGCACGACCTCGACGAGCTCAGCGTGGCCCTCAAGAACGACATCGAGTCGCAGGTGCCCGGCACCTTCGTCGCGGTGTCGCAGCCGATCGAGGACCGCAACAACGAGATCATCAGCGGTTCGCGCGCCGACATCCAGATCGTGGTCGCCGGCAACGAGCTGCTCGAGCTGAAGAACATCGCCGACCAGATCGCCGACGCGGTCCGGCCGATCGAGGGCACCGGCGACCTCCGCGTCGAGCAGGTGCTCGGCATGCCCGAGCTGACGGTGCGGCCCGATCGGGCCCGCCTGGCCCGCTACGGCGTCAGCATGCAAGACGCGCTGCTGGCGATCGAGACCGCCCGGGTCGGCAAGACCTTCGGCCTGGTCTACGAGGGCATCCGCCGGTTCGACGCGCGCCTCCTGATCCCGCCGCGCGCGCCGGTGCCGGAGGCGCTCGGCGACCTGTTCGTCGAGACGGTCGACGGCCACCGCGTGCCGCTGTCCGAGGTGGCGACGATCGTCGAGGCGGAGGGCCCGGCGCAGATCCGCCGCAAGAACCGGGTCCGCGTGGTCCGCGTCGAGGTCAACCTGCGCGGCCGCGACCTGCTGTCGTGGGTGAACGAAGCCCAGGCGGCGGTGAACGACAAGGTCCAGGTCACGCCCGGGTACAAGGTCGAGTGGGCGGGGCAGTTCGAGAACTTCGAGCGCGCGTCGAAGCGCCTCGCGGTGGTCGTACCGATCTGCCTGATGCTGATCTTCGGCATGCTGCTCTGGAACTTCGGCGACATCCGCTACGCGACGGCGGTGTTCGCGATCGTGCCGTTCGCGCTCATCGGCGGGTTCGTCGGCCTCATCATCCGCGACATGGCGTTCAGCATCCCGGCGGCGGTCGGCTTCATCGCCCTCGCCGGCGTGGCGGTGCTCAACGGCGTGGTCATGGCCAACGACGTGCGCCACGCGATCGACGAGGGCCACCCGTTCGACAAGGCGCTGGTCAAGGGGGCCGTGCACACGATGCGCGCGGTCCTCACCACCGGCGCGGTCGCGGCCCTCGGCTTCCTGCCGATGGCCCTGGCCACCGGCGCCGGCTCCGAGGTCCAGCGCCCGCTGGCCACCACGGTCGTGTTCGGCATCGGCGCGTCGACGCTGATGACGATGTTCCTGCTGCCGGCGATCCTCAAGATGACGCTCCGCCGCGAGCAGCGGGCGACGCCCGAGGCCAACCACGCGCCGCACGTCGGCGCCGAGCGCTCGTAACGCCGAGGCGACGCGAGCGACGAGACCGGACGAGCCCGCGCGGGCCGTCCGGTCTCGCTGCTTTCGGCGGGTGAGAGGGTCTTCGGGGCAGGTGCAGTGGCCTGTCCCGAAGGTCAGGCGGCTGCGGACTTGGCGAGGCCGGTGAGCTGCTCGGAGACCTCCCACAGGCGGAGGGCGGCGGCGCGGTCGAGGGCGTAGCGCGTGGGGCGGGCGGGCTTCGACTTGGCGAAGTACTGGCCGCTGGTGCGCTCGAGCTCGGGGGCGCTGGCGACGTACACCGAGGTGCGGGCGCCCTGCTCGGGGGTGATCATGAAGCGCTGGGCGATGCCGACGAGGAAGCGGGAGATGCCGCGGGTGTCGCCGTCGAGGCCGAAGCCGGAGGCGACGACGCCGGGGTGGACGGCGTTGACGGTGACGCCGGTGCCGCGCAGGCGCTCGGCGAGCTCGAGCGTGAAGAGGAGGTTGGCCAGCTTGCTGCGGCAGTACACGGGGAAGGCGCTGTACTTGCGGCGGGCCTGCAGGTCGTCGAAGTCGAGCCCGCGGGCGGCGCGGTGGGCGTCCGAGGCGAGCACGACGATCCGCGACGGCGCGCTCTGCTTCAGCCGGTCGAGCAGCAGGTGCGTGAGCAGGAAGTGGCCGAGGTGGTTGACTGCGAAGGTGGTCTCGAAGCCGTCGGCGGTCTCGCTGCGGTCGGACAGGACGAGGCCGGCGTTGTTGATGAGGACGTCGAGCCGCGGGTGACCGGCGAGGTACTCGGCGGCGAACCGGCGCACGTCGGCCAGCGAGGCGAGGTCGAGGCGCAGGACCTCGACGGCGTCGGAGCCGCTCTGCCGCTTGATGTCGGCGACCGCGGCCTCGCCCTTGACGAGGTCGCGCGAGGTGATGGTGACCGCGGCGCCCATGCGCGCCAGCTCGATCGCGGTGGCCTTGCCGATCCCGGTGTTGCCGCCCGTGAGCAGCACGTGCTTGCCTTGCATCGTCATGGCGCGGACCCATACCAGAGCGACCGGAGCGGCGCCACGGGGGCCGAAGGCCCCGCGCGCGGCGCCTCTTCGCCCGCAGATCCGCTACAACAGGAGGGTCATGTCCCCGTCGCATTCTCCTGTCGTCCGCACGCCGCGCCGCGGCGAAGTCCTCCAGATGGTCCAAGGGACAGGTGACGCGCGAGGTCGGCGATGACCGCGATCGAGGACGAGCTGATGGCCGATGGCGAGGCGCTGCTGCGCCGGCGCGAGGCGGTCGAACGCAGCATCGCCCGCGACTTCCGCGGCTCGCGGGCGAGCTTCCTCGTGCAGGCGGCCCAGGTCGAGCGCGAGCGCGAGCGGCTGCGGTCCGAGCTGCAGCGGCTGGTCCGCGAGGTCGACGAGGCCGACCCCGACGACGACTACCGCGACGACGAGGAGGCCGGCGCGGCCGACGGGTTCTACGCCGCGCGCGAACGCCTGGCAGTGCGCGACCGCGAGCTGGTCGGCCGCGGCGAGGCCCACCAGCGCCGCGCCGCCGAGCTGCGCAAGACGCCCGTGCCGCCCAAGCTGGCGGAGCTCGAGCGCGAGCGCGAACAGCTGGAGTCGCAGCTCCGCCAGTGGCGCGGCCGCTGCCGCAAGGCCGGCCTCATGCTCGACCTGCCCCGCTGGGGCGAGTTCGCCGGCAGCGCGGCGGATGACTGAGAGGGCAGGTGCGAACGGGATGGCCCTCAGGACATGTTTTTAAAAGCATGGTCCAAGGGATAGGTATCGCGCCCGGAGCGGGATCCACCGGGTCGACTCCGCTCGGGTCAGGCGCTCGCGCTGTCGCCGTGACTGCGAGTTCACGCCGCTCGAGGAGGGATCGAGGTCGAGGCCGTCGCTTCGCGTGAGGGCTCACGAGTGAGCCGACGGCGAACGGGCGCGGCCGCGGTCTCGGAGACAGCTCATCGCTGCTCAATCTGGCCTTCGGGACAGGTTAGTCGAGCGCCAGGAGGACGTCGAACGAGCCGGCGCCGCGGGGCGGGGCGAGCGGGCCGGTGAACCAGGCGGACACTGCCACGTGGACGCCGTGGGGGCCGGGGCTGAGGTGGGCGCCCAGGGCGCGGGCGGCGTGGCGGTAGGCGCCGCGGAGCATCGAGGGCGCCTGGATCGGAAAGCTGGCGAGGAGGGCGCCGGTCTCGGGGTCGCGCAGCTGCAGCTGCAGCGCCGGGACGTCGTCCTCGGGCGTGCGCGGGGCGACGGGCGCGGCGGGGACCAGCAGGTAGCCGCCGTGCAGCACGGGGTCGCCGACCGGGCGGGCGCGCAGCGACCACAGCAGGCGGCCGTCGCGGGTGAGGCGGTGGATCTTGTGGTGATAGGCGGCGCCGGTGCGGGCGTGCTCGCCCTCGGTGAAGAGGAGCACGAGGTCGTCGCCGAGAGCGCGGACCCAGCCGCGCGGGAGCAGCGAGTCGAGGCCCTCGGTGGCGTCGATGCGCAGCGACCAGCCCGGGGCGTCGCCGATTCGCTCGACGGTGAGGAAGCGTGGTCCGGCGAACTCGACCCGGTAGTGAACGGCGGACATGGCCATTTTTAAATAGCACCGCTCACACGAGGAGTTCGCTGAGGTCGGCGCCGGGGGGGACCTCCGCGGGCTTCTGGTCGCGCCGGAAGATCCGCGCGCCGGTCACGCCGAGCAGGCTGAGCCGCGGCCCCTCGCGGTGCAGCAGAGACCCCTCGCGCAGGCCCACCACCGGCTGCGGGTTCTCTTCGTGGAACTGCTCGATCCGCTTCTCGCGGGTCTCGCCCATGTGCGTCGAGCCGGGGTCGGGGTCGAGGTAGTGCGGGTTCAGGTTGAACGGCACCAGGCCGAGCGCGCGGAAGCTCGGCGGCTCGACGATCGGCATGTCGTTGGTGGTGCCGATCGTCAGGCCGGCGATGTTCGAGCCGGCCGAGGAGCCGATGTACGGCATGCCCGAAAGGACACGTTCACGCAGGGGCGCGAGCACGTCGAGCGCGTAGAGCTGGCGCAGCAGGCGGAAGGTGTTGCCGCCGCCGGTGAACACGGCCTCGGCGGCCTGCACCGCGGCGCGCGGGTCCTCGGCCTCGTGCAGGCTGTCCATCTGGTAGCCGAGCGCGGCGAAGCGGGCGCGGGCCTGGGCGGCGTAGGCGTCGCGGTCGTGCAGCGCGAACGGGATGAACAGGACGCGCCCGACGTCGCGGCCGAGGAACTGTCCAATCTGCTCGGCGCAGTGGTCGAGGTAGCCGGAGCCGTGGAGCGTGGAGTTGCTGACGAGCAGGAGGCGGGGCATGGCGGCGCGTCGAGGATAGCGCGCCGAGGTGACGCCGGGACGTCGGCGGGGCGGGTCCGGTGCGATCGACCGAAGCGGAGGTCGGGGAGACCGCGGGCCGAGCGGACTCCAGTCGAGTTGCGATTCGGTCGAGGGGTCGATCGAGGGCGAGGGGGCGGCGAACCCGATGTCACCGGCGTTCGCGGTCGGCGTGCGCCGAGGCGGCTCGGCTCGGCGAACCGGCTCTGGCGCGAGCGGGCCGAGGGCCGATCGCGGGCGAGGGGGCGGGCGAACCCGATGTCAGTCGCGTGCGGAGCCGGGCGGGCGCGGGCGGAGGAGGGGGCCTTCGTCGGATGTCCGTCGCGGGCCGGAGGCGAGCCGCTCGAGCGCGGCGTAGAACGACTTGGCGACAAAATCCGCGATGCGAGGGGAAGGCGTCACTGCTTGCGCAGGTCGGCGAGGGCGAGGGCCATGCGGCGGATGGCCTCGGCGAGGCCGCGCTCGTCGAGGCCGGCGAAGCCGAGGCGCACGTGCGGGAGCGGGCGCGACTCGAAGCTGAACTGGCGGCCGACCTGAAACGCGACGCCGCGGGCCTGAGCCGCGCGGGCCCACGCGGAGGGGTCGACGCCGTGCGCGCGGGTCCACAGCGCCATGCCGCCGCTCGGCGCGGTGACGCGGAGGACGCCGCCGAGGCGGGTGGCGATCGCGTCGACGAGGGCGTCGCGGCGGGCCAGGTACGTGCGACGCGCGCGGCGAATGTGACGACCGACCTCGCCGCTCTCGAGCAGGTCGGCGGCGGCGGCCTCGAGGGCGCGATCGCCGTTGAGATCGGTGTAGGAGCGGACGGCGACGACGCGCTCGAGCAATGGTTGCGGGGCGACGCAGTAGCCGATCCGCAGGCCCGGCGCGAGCACCTTGGATAACGTGCCGATGTAGACGACCGAGCCGGCCGCGTCGCCGCTGGCGAGCGGGAGCACGGGGCGGCCCTGGTAGTGGAATTCGTGGTCGTAGTCGTCCTCGAGGATCGCCACGCGATGGGTGCGGGCGAGTGCCAACAATTGCAACCTGCGACCGGCGGCCAGGGTGACCGTGGTCGGGTACTGATGATGCGGGGTGATGTAGACGGCGCGCACCGGCTCGCGCGCGAGCAAGGCGGCGAGGGCGTCGACGTCGAGGCCGCCGGCGTCGACGGCGATCGGCACGAGGCGCGCGCCGGTGAGGCGGAGGGCCTCCCAGGCGGGGCGATAGCCGGGGTCCTCGACGGCGACGACGTCGCCGGGGCGCAGGAGGGCGCGAGCGACGAGAGAGAGGGCCATCTGACTGCCGCGGGTGACGATCAGGTCGTCCTCGCCGCAGGCCAGGCCGCGGGTGGCGGCGAGCATGTCGGCGAGGACGCGGCGCAGGTCGACGAGGCCGCGCGGGTCGCCGTAGCCGAGCAGGTCGGGGCGCGCGAGGGCGCGGCGATAGGCGCGGGCGAGGCTGGCGGCGGGCACGAGGTGCAGGTCGGGCACGCCGCCGGGCAGGGCGAGCAGGCCCGGGACGCGCGGCATCGGGAAGTAGCCCTCCGGCCCGGGCGCGAGGTCGAACGCGGGCCGGGCCGGGACGCCGGTGCGCAGCGCCTGGCCGGCGCGCCGCGGCGTGGGCTCGGGCAGGGTGCGCGAGACGAAGGTGCCGCGCGCCTGGGCGCTGTCGATCCAGCCCTCGGACTCGAGCTCGCGGTAGGCGGCGAGGACGGTGTTGCGGTGGACGCCGAGGTCCTCGGCGAGGCGACGGCTGCCCGGCAGCGGGTCGCCGGGGCGCAGGCGGCCGCGGCGGATGTCGGCCGAGACCGCGTGGGCGATCTGCACGAACAGCGGCAGATCGCCGGACGGATCGAGGTCGACGGCGAGCTGCCACGGGCGAACTGGTCTAGTCGACATAAAAGAACTGGACCTTTTTCACAGACCAGTGTGCGGCCATCCTCGAGGCATGCGCAAGCAGGAGTTCTTCGGGATGGCGCGCGAGCAGGCGGTGGCGCTGCTGGCGGCGGCGCCGGTGGTCCGACTGGCCGGCGTCGGCGAGCGCGGGCAGCCGGTGCTGCGCACGCTCCACGCGGTGGTCCTTGGCGAATGGCTGTACTTCCACGCGGCGCCGGTGGGCGAGAAGTCGGAGGCGGTCGGCCGCGAGGCGGTGATCGCCGCCGACGAGACCGTCGCGACCATCCCCAGTCATGTGTTCGATCCGGAGCGGGCCTGCCCGGCCACCACGTATTACCTCAGCGCGCAGGCCCACGGCGCTCTGGTGGGCGTGGACGACCCGGCGCTCAAGGCCCGCGTGCTGCAGGCGTTGATGGAGAAGCACCAGCCGGAGGGCGGGTACGTGCCGATCACCGCCGACGATCCGCGCTATCGCGGGGCGGTGCGGGGGATCGCGGTCGTCGGCGTGCCGCTGACGCAGGTCGACGGCAAGGCCAAGCTGGGCCAGAACCGCAGCGCCGACGATCTCGGCAAGGTGCTGCGATTCTTGTGGGCGCGCGGCGAGCCCGGCGATCCGCGGGCGGTCGATCTGGTGCGCGCCGCCAACCCGGGCGCGCCGACGCCGGAGTTCTTGCTGGCGCCGGCGGGGGCGCGGCTCCGGTGCGCGCTCGGGCCGGCCGACGTGTCCGCGGCGGTCGAGCTGCTGGCCGGCGAGTACTGGAACGTGGATGTCCCGCGGGACAGGATCGCTCAGGGGCAATTGGCGTCGTCGGCGTGGGTCGGCGCGCACGACGAGGCGGGGGCGTTGATCGCGACCGGGCGGGCGCTCGGCGACGGGGCGCGCTGGGCCTATCTTCTCGACATCGCGGTGGCCGAGTCCTGGCGCGGCCGCGGGCTCGGGAAGGCATTGGTAAGACTGCTGCTCGACCACCCGCGGGTCCGCGGCTGCCGGCGCGTGGAGCTGCGCACCCGCGACGGGCACGCGTTTTATCGCGGGTTCGGGTTCCGCGAATGCACCGAGCTGTCCGGCAGGGAGATGGCGCTGCAGCGCTGAGCGCGGCTCGCCGTCAGGCAGTAGTGCTTGGGAGCTATCACTGCGGCCTCGTCGAGTCGTTCGACTCCGGGCTGCGAGACCCTGTAAGCCCGAGAACAGGCGCCGGGAGCACGAGGCGTCGACGAGGCAGGAGACATGCTCATTGCTCAGATCAGCGACACCCACGTCAGCGCGCCGGAGGACCCCGACGACGCTGTTCTTCACACGTCCGAGCACTTGGCCCGCGCTGTCGCTCACCTGAATCGCCTCGACGGTCGACCGGACCTCGTGGTGATCACCGGCGATCTCGTCGACCGCGGCGAGGTCGGCGAGTACGAGCGACTACGCGAGCTGCTCGCGCCGCTCCGGATGCCCGTGTTCCTGCTGCCCGGCAACCACGACGATCGCGGCAATCTCCGCCGCGTGTTCGTCGATCATGCTTACTTGCCGCGCGATGGTTTTCTGCAATACACCGTCGACGGTTGGCCGGTGCGGCTCGTCGCGCTCGATACCCACATTCCGGGCGAGCCCGGAGGTCGGCTGTGTGGCGAGCGACTCGCCTGGCTCGCGGCTCGCCTCGCGGAGGAGCCGGAGCGGCCGACGGTGGTCGCCATGCATCACCCGCCGTTTGCGATCGGGATCCCGGTGATGGACGCGTTCGGGCTCGACGGCAGCGACGGACTGGCGGCGGTGCTCCGGCGGCACCCGCAGGTGGAGCGCGTCCTGTGCGGGCATCTTCACCGCCCGATCGTGCGCCGGTTCGCGGGTACGGTGGCATGCACGTGCCCGTCCACTGCGCACCAGGTCGCGCTCGACCTGCCGCCTGCGAACCGGCTCGCGTTCGTGATGGAGCCGCCGGCCTGCATGCTGCACCTGTGGCTCGGTGACGCGGGCGGCCTTGTCACCCATCTGAGCCCCATCGCCGACGAGTACCCGGCGTTCACGGTGCACGACGGTCAAGGCTGGGTCCGCGACCCGCGGCCACCTCCGGGCTTTCATACGGCCTGAGCGATCACCCTGGCAGGCAGTCCGCGAGCCCGGAGTCGGATGAAACCGGCTGCTCAATTAAAGTCGTAGATCTCGCTGAGCACGCAGGTGTCGCGGTGATAGGCGGCGAACCACGCGATGTCGGAGCCGGGGAACACCACGTCGGGGTGACGCAGGACGCGGAAGTCGTCGAGGTCGTGGACGTACGGGTCGTCCTCGATGTGGGCCAGCTCGACGACGAGGTCGAGCGACACCGCGTCCTGGGCCTGCTGCAGGGTGTTGCCGCCGGCGCCGACGATATCGGCGCCGAACTGTTGATAATAGTCGACGAGGTGAGAGCGCAGGTCGGCGACGAAGGTCGAGACCAGGTCGCGCTCGCAGTGTTCTGTGGCTGCCCGGAGTGACATGGACGCTCAGCGATCGACGGACCAGAACGAGGGCGGTGGGACGGTGCCGGGAATTTTTAAAGAATGCATGCCGGCGCCCATCGAGGTGGGATGCGCGGGGCGAGGGACGCCGCTGCGCCGGTGCTCGAAGGAGGTGTAGGTCCGAGGGAGGCTGGCGCGCCCGGCCGTGAGGTCGACGTCGGACGGGAGCACGAGCACGCCGGCCTCGTCCTCCGCGGGCACGTAACAACCGGACAGTGCGAGCAAACCGAGCGCGAGCCGGCGCACTCGAGAAATGTGACACGAGGGGGGCGCGCCGACAACGGTCGCAAACTTCGCGCTCTCCGGGGACAGTCGACCGGCAGAGCCTCACGGTGCTCGCGGTGCGTCGGCGCGGATCTGGTCGGCGTCGTCGACGGCGAGCCGCGCGAAGGACGGACCGAGGATGGCGAGCGAACGCCGATCGCCCGCGCTGCAGGCGATCGGGGGGGCCTTCGAACGGCGCCCGGCCATGGTCCGGGCGAGCGGTGTCCGAGCGACGGCGATGCTCGAGCTCCCGCAGAGCTCGCTGACGGAGATTCGGGGTCGCGCGAGCGCGGGGAACGACGCGGCGCGCAGGCGAAGCTCCGCGCCGCGGCCGCGGGCCGCGCCAGGGGGATGCGGTGATTCGATCGTCCGTTCGCCGCGGTCGGCCCGCAGCTCGATCCCGGTCCACGTTGGCAGTAACTCTGCCTCACCGGGCTCGGCGGCGCCGATCGCCGGCGGAATCATGACAGTCGGGCTGCCGGGAGAAGTGGGCCATGGACGCCGGGATGCAGCGAATGGCTGACCCGGCGTATTGAGCAGCGCCCGCGTCGCTAGATATTAAAATACTTGGCGTCCGGGTGGTGGACGATGATCGCGCTGGTGGACTGTTCGGGGACCAGCTGGAAGCCCTCTTCGGTGAGGGTGACGCCGATGTTCTCGGTGCGGAGCAGCTTGCAGAGGTGGACCTGGTCTTCGAGGCGGGGGCAGGCCGGGTAGCCGAAGCTGTAGCGGGAGCCCTGGTAGTGCTGGCCGAACAGGCCCTTGATGTCGGTGCTGTCGTCCTGGGCGATGTCGAGCTCGCGGCGGACCCGCTTGTGCCACAATTCGGCCAGGCCCTCGGCGCCCTCGACGCCGAGGCCGTAGAAGTGCAGGTAGTCGTCGTAGCGGTTGGCCGCGAACATCTCCTGGCAGTGCTGGGTGGCGACCTCGCCCATCGTCACGCAGGTGAGGGCGATGACGTCGCGCTCGCCGGAGCGGACGCTGCGGAAGAAGTCGGCGATGCAGAGGCGGCCCTTGTCGAGCTGGCGCGGGAAGGTGATCTTGACCCGCGGCGTGCGGTCGTCGGGCTCGCCGGGCGCCGGGTAGATGAGCAGGTCGTTGTGGTCGCTCTGGCACGGGAAGTAGCCGTAGACCACGCGCGGCTGCAGCATCTTGTCGGCCACCGCCCGCTCGCACCACATGCGGAACTTGGGCTCGACCGTCTTCTCGAGCAGCTCCTCGTACTCGGCCTCGTTCATCTTGCCGCGGCGGTACTGCCACTGGCCGACGTAGAGCGCCTTCTTGTTCATGTAGCGGAAGATCTCGCCGAGCTGCACCTCCTCCGGGCCGGCGATCCGCGCGCCCCAGAACGGCGGCGTGGGGATCCGCGCGGCCGGCTGGATCTCGCTCTTCACGTAGGTCTCCATCGCCTTGCGCATGTGCGCCTCCCACTCTTCCTGGGTGGTCTGGCGATAGGCCTTGATCCGCTTCGGCGCGGTCAGGCTGATCTTGTCGGGCGGCACGTGGCCGCACAGCTCGTCCATCAGGGCCAGGCCCTCGAACGCGTCCTTGGCATAGAACACCCGCGAGCGCGGGCGCGACTCGGCCTGCCGCTGCGGCGACGCGTCGGTCGCGGCCTCGCCGGCGGCCAGGTCCTCGTCGCGGCCGCTGTAGGCGTTCTGCAGGTTGTGCTCGACGTAGCCGCGGGTCAGCGCCGCGCCGCCGCAGACCACCGGCATCACGTACCCGAGCTCGCGCATGCGCTCGAGGTTCTCCTTCATGATCACGGTCGACTTCACCAGCAGGCCGCTCATGCCGATCGTGTCGGGCTTGTGCTCGGCGGTGGCGGCCAGGATCGCCTCGATCGGCTGCTTGATGCCGAGGTTGACGACCTTGTAGCCGTTGTTGCTGAGGATGATGTCGACCAGGTTCTTGCCGATGTCGTGGACGTCGCCCTTGACCGTGGCGAGCACCATGCAGCCCTTGCTCGGGCCGGCGGTCTTGGACATGTGCGGCTCGAGGTGGCGCACGGCGGTCTTCATCGCCTCGGCCGACTGCAGCACGAACGGCAGCTGCATCTTGCCGGCGCCGAACAGCTCGCCCACCGTCTTCATGCCGTCGAGCAGGATCTCGTTGATGATCCGCAGCGGCGGGTAGATCTCCAGCGCACGGTCGAGCAGGACGTCGAAGCCGACCTTGTTGCCGTCGACGATCCGCTTCTTGATCTGCTCCTCGAGCGGCAGCGCGTCCTCGGCCGGGCCGGACTCGATCTTCTTGGCCCCGGCGAAGCGGTCGATGAAGGCGAACAGCGGGTCGTAACCCTCGGCGCGGCGGTCGTAGACGAGGTCGCGCGTGATCTTGAGGTCGTCCTCGCTGAGCTTGTGGGTGGGGATGATCTTCTTGGCGTTGAGGATCGCGGCGTCGAGGCCGTGCTCGCGCGCCTCGGCCAGGTAGACCGAGTTCAAGATCTGCCGCGGGTAGGGCTTGAGGCCGAACGAGATGTTGGACAGGCCGAGGATCGTGCGCGCCTCGGGCAGCTGGGTGTCGATCAGGCGGATGCCCTCGAGGGTCTCGAGGCCGAGCTTGCGGCTGTCCTCCTCGCCCTGGGCGATGGTGAAGGTCAGCGGGTCGAACACGAGGTCGGACTCGGCGAGGCCGTGGCGCTCGACCGCGAGGTCGCGCATGCGCCGGGCGATCCGCAGCTTGCCGGCGGCGTCCTTGGCCATGCCCTCTTCGTCGATGGTGAGCGCGACCAGGGCGGCGCCGTACTCGCGGGCGAGCACGGCGATCTTGTCGAACTTGCCCTCGCCGTCCTCGAGGTTGATCGAGTTGATGATCGGCCGCCCGCCGATCAGCTTGAGCGAGGCCTCGAGCACGTCGAGCTGGGTGGTGTCGATCATGATCGGCAGCGACACCGCCGGCACGATGCGCCGCAGGCACTCGGTCATGTCGCGGACCTCGTCGCGGCCGACGTAGGCGACGCACACGTCGAGCACGTGCGCGCCCTCGGCCTGCTGCTCCTTGGCCAGCTCGGCGATGCCGTCCCAGTCCTCGGCCAGCAGCATCTCGCGGAACTTGAGGCTGCCGTTGGCGTTGGTCCGCTCGCCGATCAGCAGCGGGCCGGAGTCCTGGTCCAAGGGACAGCTGCTGTAGAGGCTCGCCAGCTGCGGGGTGAACTTCTCGGGGCGCGGCGCGGGCTTGATGCCGGCCACTGCGTCGGCGATCGCCTTGATGTGCGCCGGGGTGGTGCCGCAGCAGCCGCCCACGAGGCTGGCGCCGAACTCCTCGGCGAACCGGCGGTGCGCCTTGGCCAGCTCGGCCGGGGTGAGGTGGTAGACGGCCCGCCCGTCGACGTTCTGCGGCAGGCCGGCGTTGGGCTGGACCGAGACCATGCGGGTGCTGGTGCGCCCGAGGTGACGCACGTGCTCGACCATGAGGTCGGGGCCGGTGGCGCAATTGAGGCCGATGACGTCGACCGGCAGCGACTCGAGGACGACCAGCGCGGCCGCGGTGTCGGTGCCGACGAGCAAGGTGCCGGTGGTCTCGACGGTGACCTGCACGAGCACGGGGACCTCGACGCCGCGCTGGCGCG
This sequence comes from Nannocystis punicea, assembly GCF_026965555.1. GTDB lineage: Bacteria > Myxococcota_A > Polyangia > Nannocystales > Nannocystaceae > Nannocystis > Nannocystis punicea. The sequence goes on from NZ_CP114040.1 coordinate 12,975,322, forward strand.
CGACCCGGTTGACCGCCAGCACCGCGCACTTGACCTGCAGGATGTCCTGGCAGGTCTCGATGAGGAGGCCGTCGACGCCGCCGTCGATGAGGCCCTCGGCCTGACGCATGACGCTGGCCAGCAGGTCGTCGAAGCTCATGTGCCCGAGCGAGACCAGGCGGGTGCCGGGGCCGATCGAGCCGAGCACGAAGCGCGGGCGCTCGGGGGTCGAATACTCGCGCGCGACCTCCTTGGCGATCTCGGCGGCGCGGCGGTTCAGCTCGTAACACTCGCCGGCGAGGTCGAACTCGGCCAGCACGTGCGGCATGCCGCCGAAGGTGTCGGTCTCGACGCAGTCGGCCCCGGCCTCGAAGTAGGCGGCGTGGATGTCCCGGATGACGTCCGGCCGCGTGCGCACGAGGACCTCGGGGCAGCCGTCGTAACCACCGTAGTCGTCGGCGGTCAGCGTGCGCGCCTGGATCATGGTGCCCATGGCCCCGTCGCACACGAGCACGCGCTCTTGCATGGCCCGCAGCAGCGGCAGGGTGCGCCGGCGCGCGGCCAGATCGAAGCGAGGGATCGGGACCGTAATGTCATTGCCCGCAGACATGGGTCTGGGCTTGGTAGCAAGGCGGCGAGGCCATTGCAAACCTCGTCATGGGGCCGAAGTCCCACGGAAGGCCGATCGTCGAGTCGGACTCGAAGGCCCGATCGCGGGCTGTGACACAAGACTCACGAGCAGCGGCCCGTCCGGCCCGCCGCGGCCGTCGGCGGGCGCGTCGCGGCGAGGACCTCGAGCCGGTCGTTCGTCCCCTCGGATGTGTCACCTCGTCGCAGACCACCGGCATCAGCCGCTGGCAGTCGAGCCCATGCGCACCCGCTCACGAGCTTGCGAGAGGGCACCTGCGTGGGCGCCCGTTCGGCCCGGGAAACGGCGGCAAACGTGCTCCAGCGCGATCTCGCACGGCCGCTGCGACGACCCGCCGTACGTCCCCGGCGCCGCGCTCGCGGGGCCTCACGGGGCGCTCAAGGCGCCGCGGATCACGCTCAACAGACGCGTCGCAGCAGCACCGCGCTGATGTTGTCGGGCCCGCCGTGGCGGTTGGCGGCGTTCACCAGCCGACGCGTGGCCTCCTGCGGGTGGTGCTGGGTGATGATGCTGTGCAGCTCCTCGTTGGGGACGACGTCGGAGAGGCCGTCGGAGCACAGCAGGATGTTGTCGCCGGTCTCGATGATGCCGGCGTTGATGTCGGGCACGCCCTTGGAGCGGCCGTGGCCGAGGCAGCGGGAGATCCGTCCGCGGTAGGGATGGACGGACGCCTGCTCCTTGGTGATCACGCCCTTGCTCACGAGCTCCTGGACCATCGTGTGGTCGAGGGTGATCGGCGTGGCGGCCTTCTTGTCGACGAGGTAGGCCCGGCTGTCGCCCGAGTGCGCGACCCACATCTTGTCGCGGATGCCCATCACCATCACGCAGGTACAGCCCATGCCCTCGGTGTCGGGGCTCTTGGCGCTGAACTCGGTGATGGCGGTGCTGGCCAGCAGGAAGGCGTGGTACAGCAGCTCGCGCGGGCCCTGCTTGCGGAAGTTGTCGTCGATGTAGGCGGTGATCTTCTCGACCGCCAGGGCGGAGGCCAGCTCGCCCGCGTTGTGCCCGCCCATGCCGTCGCATACGACGGCGAGGTAGTAGCCGCGACCGTCATCCTCCTGGATCGAGATCGCGTCTTCGTTGTGCTCGCGCGACATCCCGGTGTCGCAGGCGCCCGCCATCTGCACCTCGAAGTGGCCCGGGTAGAATGTGCGCTTGAAGAGCTTGTACATGAACCGAGGGGCCGCGAGCGTGAGGTCCGCCGATCCTGGCACCTCGGCGCAGCCGGTTCAAGCCATGATCGCGGCCGTCGCGCGGGCGAAAGACGCGCGCGAAAAGTGGAGCGCGTAAAAAGCAACGAGCCCGAAGTCGCTGGACTTCGGGCTCGGATTCGAGTGGAGCAGAGGGGGATCGAACCCCTGACCTGTGCATTGCGAACGCACCGCTCTCCCAGCTGAGCTACTGCCCCGGAGAACTTGGAGGCCCGGGAAGCTAACCGAAGTGCCCTTGCGAAGCAAGCGTCACGGACAGGCGACGGGGCCGCGGGCAGCACCGCCGATGGGGGAAAGATCACGCGCCGGGGGGCCGGTGCCGACCGCGCCAGGCGAGCCCGAGCAACCCACACACGACCACGAGGACGACCAGCACGATCTGGGGCCCGTCCAGCGGCGAGACCGACCACTGCAGGCTCTGCTTCAACCGCCCCTCCAGGGCCGCGGGCGCCGCGAGCTCGCCGAGGTTCTGCGTGCGCGCCACGAGCTTGCGATATACGACATGGCCCCGTGCCGCAACCTCCCCGCGTCCGCCTCGACAAGCTCGTCGTCGACCGCGGCCTGTGTGACTCCCGCTCGCGCGCCCAGGCTCTCATCATCGCCGGCAAGGTCGTCGTCGGCGACCACACCGAGAGCAAGCCCGGCGCGCTCGTCCCCGCCGACGCGGCGGTCCGCCTGCGCGTGGCCGACCACCCGTACGTGTCGCGCGGCGGGCTCAAGCTGCGCGGCGCCCTCGACCGCTTCGCCGAGCTCGACGTCGGCGGCCGCGTGGCCCTCGACGTCGGCGCGTCGACCGGCGGCTTCACCGACTGCCTGCTGCAGGCCGGCGCGTCCAGGGTCTACGCGATCGACGTCGGCTACGGGCAGCTGGCGTGGAAGCTGGCGAGCGACCCGCGGGTCGTGGTGCTCGACCGCAGCAACATCCGCACGCTCGCCCGCGAGGCGATCCCCGAGGCCGCCGACCTGGCGGTGGCCGACTGCTCGTTCATCTCGCTGGCGAAGGTGCTGCCGTCGGTGCTGCCGTTCCTGGCTTCGGCCGCGCGCGCGGACATCGTGGCGCTGATCAAGCCGCAGTTCGAGCTCGGCCCCGGGCGCGTCGGCAAGGGCGGGATCGTCCGCGACGCCGAGGACCACGCCGAGGCCTGCCGCGCGGTCGTCGCGGCGGCCGAGGCGCTGGGCCTGCGCCAGATGGGCCTGTGCGACTCGCCGATCGAGGGCCAGGACGGCAACCGCGAATTCCTGGTCTGGCTACGTCACGGGGCGTGAGCCGCGCGCGCGACCGCGCGCACGCGTACGCCGGCCGCCCGGAGCGCCCACGCCGGTTACACTCGCCAGGTGAACAGCCCCGTCCTCGGCGCCCGCAGTCGCGCCTTCCTCAAGTCGCTCGCCCATGCCCTGGCCCCGGTGGTGCAGGTCGGCGCGGAGGGGATCTCCCCCGAAGTCGTGCGCGCCACGAGCATCGCGCTCGAGGATCACGAGCTCATCAAGGTGAAGCTCGGCCAGAATTTCCCCGGCGAGCGGGTCGAGGCCGCCGAAGAGCTCGCCGCCGAGACCGGCTCCGCCGCCGTGCAGGTGATCGGCCGCGTGGTCGTGCTCTACCGCCGCCGCTCGCGCGAAGATCCGAAGCGCCCGCGGATCGAGCTCCCGCGGCGCTGACCGATGTCGGCTATCATGCGGCCGATGTCGGCCAGACCCGCGGCGATCCCGGCGCACTCCCGCGCGAGCCGAGATGCCGCCGCGAGCCCCGCGCCGGACGAGGACGCGAGCAGGGCCGCGAACGAAGACGCGGGTCCTGCGATCGGCAGCTCTCCTGAGGCCGCCGGACGCTTCGCGGACGAAGCCGCGAGCCCTTGCGCGAGCGAGGCGATCGGCCGCGCCGCCACCGCGGCGGGACGCTTCGCGAACGAAGTCGCGAGCGAGGCGATCGGCGGCCCCACTGGGGCAGCGGGACGCTCCGCGAACGACGCCGCGGCCGCTCGTGTGAAGGAGGCGATCGGCACGACTGCGGGACGCTTCGCGCGCAGAAGCCCGAGCGCCGCGCCGAGCAGGGCCGCGAGGCGGATCTCGCCGTGGTCGGTCGCCCTGGTGGCCGCGCTGGCGCTGGTTGGTTGTCGGCCGCGCAACACCGCCACGTCGCCGGCGCCGGACGTGTGGGAGGCGGGCGGCGACGCGGCGCGTGAGCACGCGATCACGCGCACGCGGGCGCCGGTGGGCCTGCCCGAACCTGTCCTTGATTTCCTGGCCCAAGAGACACTCAAGAACCTGGCCCAGCTGCAGGGCGAGGGCGCCGAGGTGCCGGCCTACTTCCTCGCCTACGATCTGGTCGCCCGCGATCACCTGTGGCTCGAGGCCCAGGGCGGGCAGATCGTGCGCAGCCGGCTCGACACCGACCGCACCGTCGACGTCGATGTCCGCGTCGGCACGCGTCAGCTCGACAACAGCCACCCGGGTGATGCCAACTACGGGCCGGGCAACGGGCTCGGCAGCGGGATGTTCGTGTCGGTGCAGGACGAGCCGTTGGCGCTGTCGCAGGCGCTGTGGCAGTACACCGAGATGCAGTACAAGGACGCGCTGGCGGCCTTCAGCGCGGCCGAGAGCGCGGAGCAGCTGAAGAGCCAGACGGAGGACAAGCCGCCGTCGCCGGACTTCAGCGAGGAGAAGCCGAACATCCACGCCGAGCCGCCGGTGGCGGTCGACCTGGTGGCGCTGAGCAAGCAGTGGGAGCCGCGGTTGCGCGACGTCTCGGCGGCGCTGGCCGACGACCCGCACGTGCTCGAGAGCCAGGTGGTGTTCCTGGCGTGGGTCGACAACCGCGCCTACGTCAACAGCGAGAACACGCGGATCCAGGGCTCGCAGGTGCGCCTGCGCCTGATGCTGCAGGCCAAGGCCCAGGCCGACGACGGCATGACGCTCGACCGCTTCGAGAGCTTCGAGGCGATGGACCCGGAGCAGCTGCCGGCGCAGTCGGTGCTGCTGGCCACCGCCAAGCGCCTGCGCGAGGAGGTGCTGGCGCTGCGGGTGGCGCCGCTGGCCGAGCCCTACGCCGGCCCGGCGGTGCTGGCCGGCCGCGCCGCCGGGGTGTTCTTCCACGAGATCTTCGGCCACCGCCTCGAGGGCCACCGTCAGAAGGACGACCTCGAGGGCCAGACCTTCGCCAACATGGTCGGCAAGCGGGTGCTACCTGTCTTTTTGGACATGGTCGACGACCCCACCGCCGAGACCCTCGGCGGGGTGCCGCTGTCCGGCCACTACCACGTCGACGACGAGGGCGTGCCGGCCGAGCGCGTGATCCTGGTCGAGCGCGGCAAGCTGCGCACGTTCCTGCTCGGCCGCTCGCCGGTGCTGCCGTTCACCAAGAGCAACGGTCACGGCCGGCGCGAGCGCGGCTACCAGGCAGTGGCCCGCCAGGGCAACCTGATCGTCACCAGCCGCAAGACGATCCCCGACAAGGAGCTCCGCCGCGCGCTCATCGACGAGGTCAAGCGCCAGAACAAGCCCTACGGGCTGTGGTTCTCCGACATCCAGGGCGGCTACACCACGACCGAGCGCGCCGGCCCGCAGGCGTTCAAGGTCATGCCGCTGATGGTCTACCGGATCTGGTCCGACGGCCGCCCCGACGAGCTGGTCCGCGGCGTCGACATCGTCGGCACCCCGATCGCCGCGTTCGAGACGATCGCCGCCACCGGCGACACCCCCGGGATCTTCAACGGCGTGTGCGTCGCCGAGTCCGGCGAGGTGCCCGTCTCCGCGGTCAGCCCGTCGCTGCTGCTGCGCAACCTCGAGGTCGAGCGCGCCAGCCACGAGCGCGGCAAGCCGCCGCTGCTGCCGCCGCCGCCGGCGAACGGCAAGGCCGACCCCAAGAGCACGCCGCCCGCGCCGGCCCCCGCGGCGCCGCGCAAGGCGGTGAACGCGAATGGTCGCAAGGACATGTCCCCCGCGCCAGCCCCGCGGAGGTCGCGGTGAGCGGCGCTCGGGCGCGCGGGAGGCCGGCGCCGTCTCGGCTGTCGCAAGGGACATGTCCTCGGCGACAGCCCAGCGGACGCTCTGACTCGATTTCTTCTGTCTCGGGGGACATGTCCCCAGCGCCATCCTCGCGGAGGTCGCAGTGAAGCCGTTCGTCCTGGCCCTCGCGCTCGCCCCCGCCGCCGCGGCCTCGCCGGCCCCGACGCCCGCGCCGCCGGCGGCCGCGCCGGTCGCAGCCGCCGCCGAGGCGGCCGAGAGCGAGATCGCGGCGGTCGAGCAGGAGATCGCGCGCGGCCTCGGCGGGCTGCGCCTGCCGGACTCGCCGGCGCCCTACAACGCGGTGGTCTACGTGGTGCGCGCCGAGGTGCTCAGCATCGACGGCAGCTACGGCGGCATCATCACCGACGTCCACGAGGACCAGGCGGCCGCGGGCATCGACATCCGCGTCGGCTCGGCCGAGCGCGACCAGACGGGGGTGTTCGGCCAGGACGGCGCGTGGCCCCGCTTCAACCTGTCCCTTCAGCCATCCGCGGAGCTGACCCGGCACAAGCTGTGGCTCGGGCTCGACCAGGCGTTCCGCAAGGCCACGGGCACGTACGCGCAGAAGCTGGCGATCCTGGCCCGGCTGGCCGGCGAGCCGCTGCCGCCCGACCTCGGGCCCAAGCCGGAGCCGCTCGTGCGCCAGCCGGTGCCGCCGCCGCCGACCGAGGCGGTCGACCGCGAGGGCCTGCGCGAGCTGGTGCGCGCGCTGAGCAAGCGGTTCGCCGACCACCCGGCGATCGACAACGGCGACGTGTTCGTGCAAGTGCTGCGCAGCCACGTCACGACGATCACCAGCGAGGGGGTGGTGCTGCACGAGCAGCACGACCGCGCGGTGCTGGCGGTGATGGCCGACACGCGCGCGCTCGACGGGATGCACCTCGACCACGCGGCGGCGATCCACCTGCAGGAGCTGCCGCGCGCGACCGAGGAGCTGCGCAAGCGCGGCGAGGAGCTGGTCGACGGGGTGCTGCAGGAGCTGACCCTGATGGCCGACGCGCCGATGCTCGACGACGACTACGACGGGCCGATCCTGTTCGCCGGCCCGGCCTCGGCGCAGCTGCTGGCGTCGACGATCGCGGTGCACACGGGCGGCACACCGGCCCCGCTCGGCGACAACGGCCGCGTCCGCGACTTCGAACCACACTGGCAAGACAGCCTCGGCAAGTCGGTCCTCCCGGCGTTCCTCGACCTCGAAGACGACCCGCGCGAGGGCTTCGGCCGCGTCGCCGTCGACGCCCAGGGCTTCACGCCCAAGCCGCTCACTCTGGTCAAGAACGGGGTGCTGCAGGAGCTGCTGATGACGCGCTCGCCGAACACGCAGCGCAAGGAGAGCAACGGCCGCGCCCGCCTCAGCCCGGGCCTGGCCTGGGGCGCGGCGATCACCAACCTGTCGCTGAAGTCGAAGAGGCGCGGCTCGCCCCGCAAGGCGCTCGAGAAGGAGCTGCTCCGCCGCGCCCGCGAAGACGGCTACGAGTTCGCGTACATCGTCGAGTCGCTGCGCGACGGCAACATCCTCGGGCCGGTCAACCGCGAGGGCGCGACGAGCTACAGCACCGGCCGCAAGGTGTCGCTGCCGCTGCCGGTGAAGATCTACCGCCTCGACGCTTCGGGCAAGAAGACGCTGGTGCGCGGCGCAGTGCTGGCCCCGGTGTCGATGCGGGTGCTCCGGCGGATCCGCGCGGTCGGCAACAGCGCGCCGGCGCTGCCGCTGCGGATCGCCCCGGGCGCGACCGGCGGCTTCGCGGCGGAGACGTCGATGGACGGGATCCTCAGCAACACGGTCGACGTCAGCGTCAGCTCGCCGGACCTGCTGCTCGACGGGCTCGAGCTGCTGGTCGAGCGCAGCGAGAACGAGCGCCTGCCGATCCTCGAGCACCCGCTCCGCCGCGGACAGACTCCGCCGCCGCAGCCGGCCGCCGACGACGACGCGGAGTGATCGCGCTCGCTCGCGGCGTTCGATGAGCCGGAACTCGCCCGGCGGAGCTTGGGGCTCTCGGTTCGCGAATTGCCGACTGCGCCTCGCGGGGGGGTCCGGGGAAGGGTCGGCGACGAGTTCAGCGTCTGGATGCGCGCTCGTTCCTCGCGAACATCCTGCCTCGTATTCGTCGCCGACCCTTCTCCGGACCCCTGGCACGGCTGCAGCCGTGAGAGGCCGCCCCGCCGTCGTCGGCTTCGATGCGCGGATGTCATTCCGAGCAGATCGGCGGCGGCCGTTCGACGGCCAGGGCTGGCCGCCGGCCGCTTTCTCGCGTCCTTGACGGCGTGGCCGGCTGGCGCGGCGAACAGCGGCGGTCGCCCGGCTACGGCTGGGTTTAGTGGAGGGCTGGGTCTTTGGTGAGCGACTCGAGCGCCTCGCTTGGCGATCCTTCGCGGACGTTTGTGGTGCACAGGACTGAAGAGGCCGGTAGTTCGTGGAGCGGCTCCTGCCGGCCGTTCGATAGGCCGGGCGACGTCGTGCAGTCTCGCCCAGCGAAACGTCGCGGTCGCTCAGCGACGACCATGGATATTGCGATTGATTGCATCAATCGTGGTCGATTGTCCTATCATAGATGTAAATAGTACGTGGACCGGGCAAACCACCCTCGCGGCTCGGCGCAGTGCGTCGAGGGTCCGACGAGGCTCGTCAGCGCGTCAGCAGGACGGCGAGCGCGGCGAGGATCAGCGCGCCGAGGGCGAGGTTGAAGACGACGAGCCCGCGGGGCGACAGCCACGGCTTGGCGGTGGGCGTCGGGAGGACTGTCTCTCGGGACACTTCGGCTTGACGGCGGGCCTGCGCGGCGCGGACCTGCTCGGCGAGGTTCGTCACCATCTGGGTCGGCTCCTCGGGCGCGTCCGCGCCGTCTCGAGGTGCACGAGGGGGCATGTCCTTCGGGTCAGGCAGGGCGATCGTCGACTCGACCGGCCGCGGGCCGCCTCGGTCGAGGACGACGGTCCCCCCCGGGCCGAGGCCCGCCGGCGCGTCGCGCCCGTTCGCCGGACCTCCGGACCCGCGCGGGCCGCTGCGGAGCAGCGCTCGCGTCGGCTCGTCCGCCTGTGGATCGGCGGACATGTCCTGAGGGACAGATTTCGCCGGGCGCGGGTTCAGCGACGGGATCGCGGTGGTCGCCGCGTCCTCGTCGATGGCCGGGGCTCGTAGGGGCGGCTCGGACAGCGCCAGGGTCGCCTCGGGGGCGGCGGGGCGCCGGAGGTCGCGCTCGGTGGTGACCCAGTGGGCGGGCAGACTCGGACGCTCGGGCGACGGAGCGGGCTCGGAGAGCGCGAGGGTCGTCTCGGGGACGGAGGGGCGCCGGACGTCGCGCTCGGCGGCCGCGACCTTTTGCGCAGGGAGACCTGGCTTTTTGGACAGGTCGCCAGGATCCGGCAGGGCCATGGTCGACTCGGGGACGGAGGGGCGCCGGAAGTCGCGCTCGGTGGTGATCCAGTCGGTAGGCAGGTCCGGCGGACCCGGCACGTAGTTGGGCTCCGGCCGCGACTTGGCGGCCGCTTGCCGGACGTCGCGCTCGGACGGACCTGTCCTTGGGGACACTTTGGTCGACGCGGAGCTCGAAGGGGTGGCGGTCGCGGGCCGACGGGCGTCGCGCTCGCGGCTCGCCTCGAGCCCGGCGCCTCGCGGCGGCTTGCCCGGCGATGCTGCGCTCCGGCCCAGCAGCGCGGGCTCGTCCGTCGCCGGCGTGTTCGGAGGCTCGGCGGTGGCGGGCGCGACGGGTGCCGCGAATGCCGGTGCCTCGCCGGCGCCGCGCACGGGGGCCTCGGCCGGGGCAGACGGCGGCTTCTGACGGGGCACGGGGATTCGTAGCTGCGTGGTCGAATCGGCGACCGGCGGGGCGGGCCCGTCGTCGGCGTCCGCGGCGTTCGCCGGGGCGGTCGCGGCCGCGCGGGGCGCCGTCCCGCCGACCGATTGGCGTACGATCGTCAATGCGCGCAGGAACTCGCGCGCGCTCGCGTGTCGGTCCTCCGGCCGCCGCGCCAGCGCGCGCGTCAGCAGCGGCTGGGCCTGCGCCGGCAGGCCTTCGGTCGACGGATCGGGCGTCGATTGCAGGGCCCGGTGCGCCGCCTTGAACGCGGATTGCCCGGCGAATGGATGGACCCCGGTCGTCAATTCGAATAGCAGCACCGCGAGCGTGAACACGTCGGAGCGGGCGTCGCCGCCGTGGCCCTCGAGCTGCTCGGGCGCGCGGTACTCGACGAACACGCCGCCGGCCCGCGGCGCGACCGGAGAGACCGCGAGTTCGGCGATTCCGAGGTCCAGGAGCCGCACCTGCGAGTTCTCGCAGATCCACACGTTGCCGGGTTTGAGCGCGCGGTGCGCGAGGCCTGTGGCCTCGTGAACGACCGCGAGCGCGTCCGCGCAGGTGCTCACGATCTCCGCGGCCCGCGACCACTGCACCGCGCCGCCGCGGGACCGCAGGCCGTCGAGGTCGACGCCCTTGAGCCATTCGCCGACGGCGAAGCGCGGGCCGCCGGCGACGACGGGCGTCTGGGGCAGTACGACCGCGGGGTGACTCACCGCCGCGGCGCCGCGCAGGGCCTCGGTGTAGCGGCGGAACGCCTCCGCCGGGACCGCGGCGGCGGCGTCGAACAGTTTGATCGCGCAGGTCTGGCGGCGTTCGCGATCCCAGGCCCCGAACACGCGGCCGAGGCCGCCGGCGCCGATCGATTCGCGCAGCTCCCAGCGGCCGCCGAGGACGTCGCCCACCTTCGCTCTGGCCTCGCCGGTGCCCGTCACGACCGGGGCGAGCATCCACGGATCGGCGCGGGCGATCAACCCATATGGCATGACCGAAGTCGCGCATGTGTAATGGAGCGATTTCGGCGCGGGGCCGCGGCGCCTTGTCGGACCCGATCGCATGTAGTAGCTTTCCGACTTCGCTCGAGAGCGCATGACGGACAGTGGCAGCATCGCCCTGCTGGGCAATCGATCGATGTTCACATTCAGCGTGGACGGCTGCAGCGAGGAGCTGCGGGTGGTCCGCTTCTCCGGGCAGGAGGGCATCTCCTCGCTGTTCGAGTTCCGCCTCGAGCTGGCGGCCGCGACGATCCCGCTCACGGATCTGGTCGGCCAGGGCGCGGTGCTGACGATCCACGGCCGCGAGGGGCTGCGCCACGTCCACGGCCTGGTGTGCGACGCGCGGTACATCGGCGAGACGTCGAGCTACACCGTGCACGAGGTCACGCTGGTGCCGGAGATCTGGACGCTGCAGCAGCGCTCGGGCAGCCGCATCTTCCAGGCCCAGACGACCCCCGAGATCGTCACCAAGGTGCTCGAGACGGCCGGCATCCCGCGCGCCGGGGTGCGGACGCAGCTGCACGGCAGCTACGCCCCGCGCGACTACTGCGTCCAATACCGCGAGACCGACCTCGACTTCGTCAGCAGGCTGATGGAGTCCGACGGCATGTACTATTTCTTCGAGCACCACGAGGACAAGCACGTCCTCGTGATCACCGACCAGTCCGACGGCGGCACCCCGATCGCCGAGGACCCGCGGTTCGGGTTCAATGCCACCCGCGAGCGCGAGCGACTGCTGCGATTCAGCCTCGGCGAGAGCATCCGGCCCCAGCGCGTCTCGCTGCGCGACCGCAACCTCCACACCCCGGCGGAGGAGGTCGAGGCCGAGGAGGGCCAGGGCGACGCGCGCGAGCTCTACGACTACCCCGGCGGCTTCCAGACCGGCGGCCGCGGCGGGCCGGAGACGGCGGGCAAGCAGGCCCGCATGCGCCTCGAGGCGGTCCAGGCGACCCGTCGGGCCGGGAGCGGCGAGAGCGACAGCCCGCGCCTCGCCCCGGGCTACTTCTTCAACGTCGCCGACGAGTCGCGCCCGCACCTCGAGGGCGAGTATCGATTGCTGCGGGTCGACCACCGCGGCGAGCAGCCGCAGGTGCTCGACGAGGGCGCGGTCGGCGAATTCTCGTACACCAACCGCTTCGAGTGCTCGGCCGCCGATCTGCCGTACCGCGCGCCGCGGGCCACGCCCAGGCCGACGGTGCACGGGGTGCAGACCGCGACGGTGGTCGGCCCGGGGAGCGAGGAGATCCACGTCGACGAGCACGGCCGCGTGAAGGTGCAGTTCCACTGGGACCGCCGCGGCGCCTACGACGACGGCAGCTCGTGCTGGGTCCGCGTCAGTCAGATGTGGGCCGGCAACGGCTTCGGCGCGATGTTCCTGCCGCGGATCGGCCACGAGGTGATCGTCGACTTCATCGAGGGCGACCCCGACCGGCCGATCATCACCGGGCGGATCTACACCGGCGTCAACACGCCGCCGTATCCGCTGCCCGACCAGAAGACGAAGAGCACGATCAAGTCGGAGTCGAGCCCGGGCGGCGGCGGCTCCAACGAGCTCCGCTTCGAGGACGCGAAGGGCAGCGAGGAGATCTTCCTCCACGGCCAGAAGGACTGGAACATCGTCATCGAGAACGACAAGAGCCAGCAGATCGGCCACGACGAGTCGCGCACGGTCGGCCACGACAGCACCGTGGCGATCGGCCACGACGAGACGATCGACGTCGGCAACGACCGCACGATCACCGTCGGCAAGATGCACGTCGAGCGCATCGGCGCCAACATGTCGATCGGCGTCGCCCAGAACCTCACCGAGACCGTCGGCGCCAGCGCGACCTTCACCGTCGCGGTCGACCAGACCGAGTCGATCGGCGCCAACAAGGCCGAGACCGTCGGCATCGCCAGTATGCTGGCCGTCGGCGCCGCCTATGCCGTCACCGTCGGCGGGGCGATGACCGAGAACGTCGGCCTCGCCAAGTCCGAGACCGTCGGCCTCGCCCGCGCCCTCAGCGTCGGCGGCAGCAGCTCCGAGAGCGTCGGCGGGGCCAAGAGCGTCAGCGCGGCCGACAACATCACCGAGAGCGCCGGCAAGAACATCGCCCTCCAGGCCGGCAAGCACGTCAACGTCACCGCCGGCGAGAACCTCAACGTGGCGGCCGGCAAGAAGGCCGCGATCGTCGCCGCCGACCAGCTGTCGATCCAGTGCGGCAACGCCACCGTGGTCCTCAAGAAGAACGGCGACATCACGATCCAGGCCAAGAAGCTCAGCATCAAGGCCAGCGGCGAGGTCACCGTCAAGGGCTCGAAGATCAAGCTCAATTGATGCCCATGCATTGTCACGACCTCCGCCCGCAGGCGCGGCCTTTTACGGCCGCGTTCGGGCACCGCCCTCTCCACCTTCGTCCTCACGCCTGAGCCGTTCGACCTCGAGGAGCACTTCATGGCCGCGCGTCGCCCCGCATCGTCCCGCGTCGTCCCGATCGTCCCGCCGACCCCGGCGCCCGCGTTGCCCGCGGTGATCCTCGGGTGGCTGACCGCCGCCGAGCCGCCGCTGGTGGACTTCCCCGGCAACGCGGCCGGGCCGGTGCCGGCGCGGCTGCTCGTCGAGCTCGACGCGCGCGCGCTCGCGGCCGCGGTCGACACGCGTCAGCCGGCGGCGCTGATGTTCGAGGCCGGCGACCCGGCGCGGCCGCTGATCGTCGGTCTGGTGCAGGCGCCCGGGGCGGCCCGCGAGGCCCGCGTCGACGGCAAGCGGGTGGTCCTCACCGGCACGGAGGAGATCGAGCTGCGCTGCGGCGAGGCCAGCATCTCGCTCAAGAAGGACGGCAAGCTGGTGATCCGCGGGGCCTACGTCGAGACCCGGGCGAAGGGCACGAATCGCATCAAGGGCGGTTCGGTGCAGATCAACTGATCATGCACGAGCTCGACGACGAGCCGTTGTGGGACGTGCTCGAGGAGCACCTCGACGAGGCCGAGTTCCTGTGGGAATCCTGGGAGCAGAGCCTGGTCGCCCCCAATTACACGCTCGAGGAGGTCGCGAGCGGGGTCGAATCGCGGTTGTACGCGCACCTCGACGGTCTGGTGATCGGCGACGCGCCGGCCGCCGAGCGATTGTTGGTACCTGCGCTCGAGTCGGATGAGCCGACGCGGGTCAGCGCGGCCGCGGCGGCGCTGCTGCTCGGCCCCGTCGATTCGGCGCTCGACACCTTGTTCACGGTGCTGCAGGACCTGCCGGAGCAGCGCCCGGCGCTGGTACGTGCATTCGCGTGCACCGACCACGCGGGGCTGCTGCCGCGGCTGCGGGCCACGCTGAGCGACGTCGACGAGGCGCTGGTGGCGGCCGCTGCGGAGGCGCTGGTGTTCCGTCACGAGCCGCTCGGCGAGGCGCTGTCGGTGCTGCTCGCCAGCGACGACCCTGCTGCCCGCTGCCTCGGCCTGCAGGCGCTGCCCGGCGAGCCCGAGGCCGCGGGGCAGGTGCGGGCGATCCAGGCGGGGCTGGCCGACGACGATCCGGGGGTGGTCGACGCCGCGATCGCGGCCGGCCTGGTGCTCGCGCCGGCGCCGACGTGGACGCGCGTGCGGGCGCGGGCGGAGGAGCCCGGCGGCGCGTTCGCCATGCTGCTCCTGGCGCTGCGCGATCAGGCGGGCGACCGCGCGGCGCTCCTGGCGGCGCTGGCCGACGCGGCGCGGCGACCGGCCGCCATCTACGCGCTCGGCCACGTCGGCGCGCCCGACCTGGTCGACGCGTGCCTCGAGTGGCTCGAGGACGCCGAGGCGGGCCCGCTCGTCGGCGAGATGATGCAGGCGCTCACGGGCATCGATCTCGACGACGCCGGCGTGACCGCGACGGTCGAGGAGGAGGCGCTCGAGCACACGCCCGAGCACGACCTGCCCCGCCCCGATCCGCTGCCGACCATGCAGTGGTGGCTGCGCCAGCGCTCGCGCTTCGAGGACGGCCAGCGTTATCTACAGGGCGAGCCGCGCGCGCGGGCCGAGGTCGTCGAGGCGCTGACCAGCGGGCCGATGCGCCGGCGATCGGCCCTGCTGCTCGACCTGCAGCTCCGCGCCCCGCGCGGCGTGCTCCTGAGGTTGCAGACGCGCGCCCCGACCGCCCGCCAGCAGCGAGAGCTGGTCGAGCTCCGACGCCTGCTCGGGGCAGGGTGAGGCGGGCGCGCTGTAGCCTCGTCTTTGGGGACATGTTCAAAAGGGCATGACCCCAAGAACATTTGGATCGTGGCGGCTCGCCCCTCGCCGCGCCGAGCGGCTGAATCGAGGCGGTTCTGCGTGGCGCAGGCAGGCGGTCCATTCGCGGCGCCGCTGCCCATGAGCGCCGGCGCGATCGTCGAGCCTCGAAGGCCGCGCCATCGATGTGTCCCGAAGGACATGTCCCTTTAAAAAAGTCCCGAAGGGCAGCTCATTCGCAGGAGATGAACCACAGCAGCTCGCTGCAGAGCGTCGCGTCGAAGCTGCCGGCGAGGTCCCAGCCGTCGCCCTGGATCGAGAACGAGCCGCTCAGAATCGGCGGCGCGGCCTCGTCCAGCGGCGGCGACGTCTCGTCCAGGCCGGGCACGCTGGTGAGCTCGAGCGTGAGCATGTCGGGCCCGATGCCCAGGAGGCCGCCGTCCAGCCGCGCCCAGCCCTGCGGGTCCGTGGACTCGAACCATTCCAGGCGGAGGTGGTCGGCTGCGGGGATCTCGGGCTCGTCGCCGGGCGCCTCGGTGTAGAACGTGATCGCCGGGCTCTCGGCGCTGTAGCAGCTGTAGCAGCCCTGCAGGCCGAACATGGCGAAGCGGAAGGTGCGCGGGCCGGCCGGCGTCATGCCGGTCAAGGGCACGGCCAGCTCCATCGGCGCCGGGCAGTAATGCAGGCCCTGGAACTCGGGCCAGTCCCACGAGCAGGGCGAGAGCGGATCGGTCGTGCTGGTCGTGCTGCTCGAGGTCGCGTCCGTGGTGCTCGAGGCGGGCTCGGTCGAGGCCTGGGTCGTGGTGCTCGAGGTCGGCGTCTCGGTCGTGGTCGTCGGGTCGCCCGTGGTCTGGGTCGTCGTGGTCGTGGACCCGCCCTCGCTGGTGCCGTCGCCCGGGTCCTTGGGGCTGCAGGCGGCGACGACGGCGAGGGTGCAGGCGGCGAGGCGGGCGCGCATCGAGACGACCTCCGGGGTGCAGGAGAGGCGGGGAGCAGACATGCGAATGGCCCTTCGGACAGGTCCGAAGGGCCATGGCTGAAGGAGCAGCTAGCGGCTCAGAGGTCCTTCTTGGCGAACTCGATCGCCTGGATGATCGTCCACTGGTCGTCCTTGCCCTTGCCGGCCAGCTCGTCGCCGGGCGGCGGGGCCTGGACGCCCTCGGAGTGCCAGCGGACGATGCCGTCCTCGTCGAGCAGGACGATCGCGGGCGACTGGCGCAGGTACTGCTGGTAGGTGGTCGCGCCCTCGAGGCCGAGCTCGCGCGCGGCCTGGTACTCGGTCGCGTTGGGGAAGCGGTAGGTCGGCAGCGGGCCCTTGTCGGGCAGGCCGCTGACTTTCTCCCAGTCGCGCAGGCCCGAGTCGTTCATCGGTGCCACGCGCGGCAGCGGGCGGCCGGTCTCCTGGCTGACCGTACCGGTGTAGTTACTCGGGAAGGTCACGTGGGTGAACATGATGTCCACGCCGGAGTTCTGCAGGTCGTCGCGGGCCATCTGCAGCACGCGCAGCATGTTGGCGGCCTGGGCCTGCTCGTCGCGGGTGGCCCAGTCCCAGAACAGGACCAGGCGCTTCTTGCCGGCCATCTGCCGGCCGTCGGTGGAGCCGCCGTCCATGTTCATCAGCATGATCATGAGGCTGGCGTGGCCGAACAGGCTGCGGCGGGCCCACTGGGGCGCCTTGTCGAGGTCGGCGGCGCCGACCGACCAGAACGGCGGGGCCTCCTTGATCGGCTGCAGCTTGTCGCTCGGGGTGGCGACGATCTCGACCTCGACGTCCTGGCCGCTGGGCTTCTTGACCTTGAGCTTGACGGGCTGGCCGGTAGCGATCTGGCTGACGCGCAGGTCCTTGGCCGAGGTCACCGGCTGGCCGTTCAGCTCGAGCACGAGGTCGCCGCGCCCGAGCTGGTCGCAGCCCTTCTCGCAGCCGTTGACGTAGGTGATGAACACGCCGCCCGGCTTGAGCTGCTCGCTCGTGACCGAGACGGACGGAGCCGAGGACCCGCCGCCGTCGCACGCGGCGATGGCCGACAGTGCCAGCGTGGAGGCGAAGCCGAGGGGGACGAGACGGGGAACCAGACCGCGGAGCATCGCCGCGGACTTTAGAGCGGGGTCCCGCGAGCGTCAAATCCAGGCGACGTGCGTAAAGAGCGCAGTCTGAAACTCGCGGGCCGGCGAGGCCCTGCGGGGCACCTTGGCATCATGGCCCGCGGGCTCGATCGGCGTCACCGCCCCTTCGCACCGACGGAATTCACGGCCGCGGGACCTCGGCGTGTCGCCTGATGAAATCGCGTTCACAGGCCCAGGCGGAAGCGGACGCTGACGGAGAACGACCAGAAGTGCGGCAGGCCCTTGCGGAGGTTGGTGCCGGCGTCGAGGGCCGCGCCCTCGATGATCGTCAGCGGCGCCACGCCGGACAGCTCGGGGTGGCTCACGCCGGTGATGACGTAGAACGCGTAGTGATAGGCGAACTCGCCGGTGATGGCGATGTTGGGGTGGACGAAGGCGCCGCCGCCGACGCGGAACGGGGCGACGAAGCCGTGGAAGTCCATGCGGGTGGGGCCGCCGGCGGTTTCGTAGCGGTTGCGCCACAGCTGGTAGTGGATGCCGGTGCCGATGTACGCGAGGCCGCGGCCCTTGCGGAGGAAGTGGATCCGCAGGGCCGGGCCGGCGCTGACGGCACGGGCCTTGGCGCTGTTGACGATCAGCTGGTTGAAGTCGACGTCGACCTCGGTGCCGAGCCGCTCCGACAGCGCTTGCTCGAGGCGCGCCG
Source organism: Nannocystis punicea (assembly GCF_026965555.1). Lineage (GTDB taxonomy): Bacteria > Myxococcota_A > Polyangia > Nannocystales > Nannocystaceae > Nannocystis > Nannocystis punicea. Next base: position 12,992,895 of record NZ_CP114040.1, read on the forward strand.
GGTCGATGCCGTAGAGCGTCACTGCGTTCTTGCCCTCGAGGTCGCCCGGCCGCAGCGTGCCCCACTGGGCCTCGATGCCGAGGTCGATCAGGCCGAGCAGGTTGCCGCCGACGAAGCCGCCGAGCAGCGCGCCGGGCCGCTCGTGGTGGCCGCCGCTGCTGGCGCAGTACTGCCGCGTGCAGCCCAAAGTGCCGAACCGCGGCTCGAGGATCAGGCCGGCGTGGCGCCACTTCTTCGGCTGCTTGCGCCGCGCCCGGGCCGCCTCCTCTTCGATCTCCTCCTGCGACTTCGGCTCGGCCGGCTTGTCCGCCTTCTTGCCGTCCGAACCGGTCGGGTCGGCGCCCTCGATCATCGGCGCTCGCGTGTCCTGCGGCGGGCCCTCCGGTTGCAGCGGGTCGGCACCGGCGGGCGGGCTGCCCGAAGAGACAGGTGGGGGCGTCGGCACCGGGCTCGACGTCGGCGGCGGTGAGGCCGGCGCGGCGGGCGGCGGTACCGACTCGGCCGGCGGCTCGGGCGCGGCCACCGGCGGCGCGGGCGGGGTGGGCGCAGGGGCAGGGCGCACCGTCGGGCGCATCACCGGCGGGCCGGGAGCGGGCTTGACGGGCGTGGGCGCGGCGGTCGTCGGCGGGCTCGACGGGCCGGGGCTCGGGGGCGGAGTGTTGGGCGAGCCGAAGTCGGGCAGCGTCGGCGGCGGGCCCACGTCGGGCAGCTTGGGCGGCGGCCCGACGGGGGCCGCGGTCGCCATGGCCGGCGCGAAGGCCCAGGCGAGCGCCAGCGCGCCGATACGGACGGTAGACAACGCGGCGCGACGAACACGAAGCATCACGGACCAGAGTACGATGCGTGACGGGCCCGGTGATTACAAGCCGAGTCCGACGCACGTAGGTGTGCGCAGGCGTCGTTCGCGAGGGTCGACGATTCGTGACGGATCCGGACTCGCGCGCCCCCGAGTTCCTGGCCCGAAGGACAGCTTCGAGTCGCGCCCCTGCGGCAAGCTGCCTTGTTTTGCCGCGGTGATTGCGCGATAACGCGCAGGGCAGCGCGTATTGGCGACGGATTCGATCCAGGTCGCCGCCCTCGGTTATGCTTGCGCCGGTCCCGTCGCTCCCGCCGCTCCCGTCTTATGGACCCGACGCCCCACTCGCACGAGCCGGCCCCCGGTGAATCCTCGGGAGTCATCAAGATCCCCAGCCTCGCGCAGGAGGCGGACCCGGCGTCGCGCAGCGGCACCGGCTACGCCAAGGTCGTCGAGCCCGAGGACCCCGACGACCTGGTCGAGCGCGTGCTCGGCAACTACCGCCTGGTGCGGCCGCTCGGCGGGCGCGGCCTGTCGACGGTGTACGAGGCCCGGGCGGCGGCGGGCGGCGACCGGCGGTTCGCGGTCAAGATCTTGCGCAACGCGAACTTCAACCGCGGGGCGCTCGATGTCGTGCAGCGGCGCTTCGTCCAGGAGGCGCGCGTGGCCTCGCGCCTGCACCACCCGCACATCGGCGACGTGGTCGACTTCGGCATCGAGGGCGGGCTGGCCTACATCGTGATGGAGTACCTCGAGGGCGAGAGCCTGCGCGAGACCTTGAGCCGCCACGGGCCGCTGCCGTGGACGCGCGTCCTGCCGATGTTCCTGCACATCTGCGACGCGCTCGAGGCGGCCCACGCGCAAGGAGTGATCCACCGCGACCTCAAGCCGAGCAACGTCTACCGGGTGCGTCACGCCACCAGCGACGACTACGTCAAGGTGGTCGACTTCGGCCTGGCGCGGATCGTCGACGAAGATCTGCCCGAGGGTCTGCTGGCCGGCGGCGTGCTGCTGTCGACCCCGGAGTACATGGCGCCGGAGCTGATCCGCGGGGCCAAGCCGGACCCGCGCGTCGACATCTACGCCGTCGGCGTCCTCCTCTACGAGCTGCTCACCGGCTCGTGTCCGTTCAAGAGCGGCAAGCAGACGACGGTGCTGGCGATGCAGCTGCTCGACACGCCGATCCCGCCGCGGCGCGTCGCGCCCGACGCCAACATCCCCGGCGTGGTCGAGCGGGTGATCCTCAAGGCCCTGAGCAAGGCCCCCGAGGAGCGCTATCAAAACATCATGGAACTGCGCCTCGCCCTGCTCGACGACACCCGCATCGGCCGCGCCGAAGCCTCCGCCATCCGCACCAAGGCGCTGTCCGGCCCGTCCCGCAGCGCCTCCAGTGCCTCCGCGCCGGTCAAAGAGAGCAGCGTCGGCGTCACCATCGTCCTGGCGCTGATCGCCGCGGGCCTCATCGCCTGGGTGTTCGCCGGCACCCCGGGCCTCGAATACCTCACCGGCGCGCCCCCGCCGGGCCCGCCGCCGGTCGCAGCGCCTGCCGCGGCCGCGCTCCCGCCCGACGCCCAGCCGCCGGCCGCCACCGACCCACGCGTGCTCGAGACCACGCCGCCGGTGCCGACGCAGGACCCGCCGATCGAGGCCGCAGACCCCGAAGACCCGCCGCCGCCGCCCGAGCCGGAGCCGACGGTGGCGCTGCCGTCCATGCCGCCCGACCCGCTGCCGCCCAACGACCCCGAGCCGACGGCGATCAAGGCTGCCCGAACGACCAGGTCCTCTGAGACAGGTCCCAAGGAGCAGGTCAATTACGACATCGTCGAAGACCCCGACGAGGCGACCGCCGTCAGCGAGGCGCAGATCGACGAGCTGCTCAAGCCCTACCGCACGGGCGCGGCCCAGTGCGGCCGCCAGAACGGGGTCGCCGTCGACGCCACGGTGACCTTCAAGTTCATGCTGACGAAGGACGGCCGCCTCGCCCAGATCAAGCCGGTCGGCCGCGCCGCCACCGACCCCGCGGCGGTCTGCATGATCGCGCTGTTCCGCGACGCCAGGCTGCCCGTGCCCGCCGGCAGCAGCTTCAAACACGCGTTCTTCGACTACAGCTTCCGCGTTTATTGATGTCCCTGGGAGCATGTCCTGTGGGACATGCTCCTGAAGGTACGTTGAAACGATCGGCCTCGCTCATCGCGGATGAACGCGAGGCCGGGGCCGCCGGGGGATCTCCGGGCCGTACGACTCGATCGCGGGCGTCGCCACACCCGCGAGGTCTCCCCCTGGACCGCTCGCGGAGCGCGTCTCGACCTGCCGTCGACGCGCCTCTTCCATCGCTCGCTAGCCCGCGCCACGCGGCCGCCGGGCGCAGCGTCAAGGCGCACACGGATCCGCGTCGCAGGTCAGTGTAGATGGCTTTGGGGACATGTGATTGCGAGAGGACCTGCAGACGGAGGTCAGGTCGCGGTCGTCGCCGGTACATGTCTCGAGAGTCATGTGTCGCCTGCTCGGGCGGCGTCGTGGCGCCGCGAGGGAGCCCTTCATCGCCTCGCGCCGGTGGGTGCACCGCTCGGTCCTTCGGTTCACCGCCCCCTGCCCGCGTCAGAATTGCGCGGATCGAGGTGGTCGCCGCAGGGCGCGGGCCCCAGAGATTCATGCATCTGTCCCATGGGACATCTACAAGCATTGATCCGCGGCCGCGAGCTTCTCCGGCCGGTCACACGACGCGAGTGGCGTGTCTTCGCGGTCACATTTCGCCTCTGCATCCGGGGGGCCGCTCGGGCGCGCGCTGAAGGTCACGTCGAGTTCGCGCCGATGTGATGCGGGGTGCCCATAAAGTCGGGCCCGCGATGTCCGACCACGATGACGAGTCCGGGGGCGAGCGACAGATTGCGCGGCGAGAATTCTTGAAAAAACTCGCGGGCGCGGCGCTGGTGGCCGTGCCGGGGTGCGCCGACGACGTGTCGACGAGCACCGAGGGGCCGGACGGGAGCAGCACGACCGGCGACGGCGGCAGCACGAGCACCGGCGGCGACGTGCCGACCACCGGCGCGCCGACGACGAGCACGAGCACGGGCACGAGCGACGGCACGTCGACGACAGGCACCGGCGTCGACTCGACCAGCACCGGCGACGACGGCACCACGAGCGCGAGCACCGGCGAGCCGGGCGACATGGGCGCGCAGCCGCAGGCGTGCGAGGGCCGGGAGATCGTGTTCGCGCCCGACGCGGTGGCGGAAGATCTGGCGCGCTTCCCCACTGCGGTGATGGCCGGGGCGATGCGCCAGGAGTCGGCGCTGCTCCACGGCCGCAGCGAGCAGCCGGACCCGGTGCAGCTGCGCGTGTGGCAGCCCGGCGACGCCCCGGGCACGGTGCGGGTGATCCGCGAGATCGAGGTGACGCCCGACGAGAACGGCTACTTGCGGCAGGTGGTGGACGGCCTGTGCCCGGGGCAGTGGTACCGCTACGGCTTCTTCGCCACCGACGGCGGCGAGCCGGTCGCGCGCGGGGTGCTCGGCGAGTTCCGCACCGCGATCGCCGACGACGCGATGGAGCCGCTGACCGTGGCGATCTCGTGCTGCAACGGGCTCGACAACTTCCCGTGGCCGGCGCTGCAGCGGACCAGCGACGAGTACTACGACGTCTTCCTCCACCTCGGCGACATGGCCTACAACGACGGCGAGATGGCGCTGGCCGATTACCGCGGCAACTGGCAGGCCTACCTGGCGGTGGCCGACGGGGGCGGGATGGCGCTGGCCTACGCGCGGGCGGGGCTCTACTGCACGCTCGACGACCACGAGGTCACCAACGACTTCAACCCCGAGACGATCGATCCGCAGCGGCTGCAGGACGCGATGACCTCGTACTTCGAGGCGATCCCGGTGACCGACACGCCGAACCAGTTCCGCGTGTGGCAGAGCTTCCGCTGGGGCCTGACCGCGGAGTTCATCGTGCTCGACTGCCGGACCGAGCGGAAGCCGTCGACCGCCAACTCGGCCGACCCGATCTACATCAGCAAGGAGCAGATGGCCTGGCTCAAGGAGCGGCTGCAGTCGAGCCCGTGCCACTTCAAGGTGATCCTGAACTCGGTGCCGATCACCGACATGCCGACGATCCCGTGGGACTTCGCGGCCAACGATCGCTGGGAGGGCTACCCGGTCCAGCGGCAGGAGCTGCTCGATTTCATCGCCGCCGAGGACATCGCCAACGTCTGGTTCCTGTCGGGAGACTTCCACACCTGCTTCGTCAGCCACGTCGAGCCCGACGGCGACGGAGTGGTCGCCAGGACGCGCGAGATCGCCGTCACCGGCGGCAACACGAACATCCTGGGCGACTTCCTCGCGGCCCCACAATTCTCGTTCGGCTCGTCCAATCCGCACGGTTGCATCATCACGTTCGACCCCGCGGCCGACGAGGTGCTGGTCCGCTTCACCGACCCGGACAGCGGACAGGACGCGTACAGCGAGACGCTGACGCAGAAGTGACACACGCGACACGTGAACTTCGGGACATGTCCTCCAGCGCGTTCGCGCGCGGAGGGGCCTTGAGGATCCGCACGGCCGCGCGGTGGGCGACCGGGAGGCTTTCAGTCGCTGATCCTAGACGATGAGCACCATGGAGATCCCGCAGGGCCCGGCTCGCATCATGCCCACGTCGATGCTCAGCAGCGGCGCGGAGGACATCGACGGGGACCGTCGCGAGCTCGGGCTGATCGTGCTGGACGGAGCCGTGCCGGCGGACGTCCACGGGCACCTGTTCGTCGCCGGCTCGATCGCCTCGCTCGGGCGCCCGGCCTTCACCGGCGAGGGCACCCTGTACCGCTTCGACCTCGCCCCCGGGCAGGTGCGGCTGGCCCAGAGCATCATGCGCCCGCCGTGTCACTACGCCGACCGGGCGGCGGCCAGCTTCGGCGAATTGATGCAGTTCCGCGACATCGGCCTGTCGCGGATCTCGCCGCTGCTCGGCGTCCGCACGGTGCTGAGCAACTCGCCGATCCCGCTGCGCGACCGCATGATCGTGACGACCGACGCCGGCCGGCCGTGGGAGTTCGACCCGGTCACGCTCGAGCTCGTGACCCCGATCGGCAAGACCGACGAGTGGCTGGGCGCGATCCCGGTGCCGTGGGCCTTCCCGCTGGTGCTGAGCACCGCCCACCCGGCCGAGGACGAGGCCACCGGCGAGCTGTTCACCGTCAACTTCGCCAACGCCGCGCCCGGCGGGCGACCTGGCTTTTCGCACCTGGTCCGCTGGACAGGTCGAGCGCTGGAGCACTTCAAGCTGATCGACCGCGACGGCGAGGCGGTCCAGATCCAGCAATGCGTGCACCAGATCCAGGTGACGCGCAACTGGGTGCTGATCCAGGACTCGGCGTTCGTGGTCGAGATGCGGCAGCTGGCGCTCGACGTGCTGGGGCAGGTGCTGCCGGTCGAGCCGCTGCGCGACCTGCTCGGCGCGAGCACGATGCGGACGCAGCGGCCGACGACGGTGATCCACGCGATCCGCCGCCGCGACCTGCGACCGCGCTCGGGCGGGTTCGCCGACCTCCCGACGCCGGTGCTGGCCCACCGCATCGAGCTAGAGGGCGAGTCGGTGCACTTCTACGCCGACTTCGAGGACGACGGCGAGCACGTGCGGCTGATCGTGCCGCACACGCCGACGCTCGACGTGTCGGAGTGGATCCACGAGGGCGACGACCTGCTGAGCGGCGGCGAGGCCGGGATCGAGGTCGCGGGCATGCAGATCCCCTGCGCCCTGGCCCGCAGCCGCCTCGGGATCCATAAGGTCCACGTGACGTCGGGCGAGGCCGAGTCGCGCTTCGTCGAGGCCCGCGAGACGTGGGGCCTGGCCCTCGGGACATACGCGCCCCGCGGCCGCGAGGCGCCGATCGAGGTCGTCTATTACAACACCAGCGGGTTCGCGCCGGAACTGGTGCCGGCGCGCCTGCTCACCGCCTACGCGCCGCGCGTCGACCTGGCGGCGCTGCCGCTGGCCGACGGGGAGCCGCCGCGCCTGCTCGAGATCGACACGACGACCGGGGCGTTGCGCAGCTACACGGCGCCGAACGGCTGGAGCCTGCTGTCGCCGAACTTCATCCCGCGCAAGGGCGGGCCCCGCCACGCCCGCGACGGCTACGTGGCGGTGCTGGCCCACGCGTCGGAGACGGTGCCGCGCACGCACGGGTCGACCGGCGAGGAGCTGTGGCTGTTCGACGCCGCGGACATCTCCCGGGGCCCGATCGCCCGCCTCGGCCACCCCGAGCTCGACTTCGCCTTCACGATCCACGGCTCGTGGGTGCCGACGCTGAAGCCCAGCCGTCGCGACTATCGCGTCGACATCCGCAACGAGCTCGACCTCGAGTACATCCGCACCCGCGCGCTCGGCTCGCTCGCGTTCTCCGACATTTTTAATGAGACGCTCGGCCGGGTGATGCAGAGCGACGACGTCGACGCGCTGCTGACGATGGCGGTGTTCCCGAAGTTCTGAGACAGGAATGCGTGGATCGGGAGAGTGAATCACCGCACCCGCTGGGCGACGTCGACGTGCACTGCACGGTCGTCAGCCGGGCGTCGTTCGCCGAGCTGATGCGCTCGGTGCACGAGCGGGCGAGCGCGGTGGGCTGGCCGATCTCCTCCCTGGCGGTGCACGACGAGGAGGACGAGCCGATCGTCGGCGATCTCGCGGGTCGCACGCGGACGCGCGGGCGCTTCGACTACGGGCCGCAGGCGCGCCGCGTGTTCTGGATCTGCGAGCCGCGGGGGACGTGCTGCCAGTTCTTCGGAGGGGTGTTCATCCGCGAATTCGCGGAGGCCGGCGAGGACCTGGCGCTGGCCTGCGCGCGGGCGATGGACGACATGATGGTGCTGTTCGGCGGGCCGGAGACGCTGTGCGTGGTGCTGGGGTGGGAGGACGACCCCGCGATCGACGTCGGGCCGGGGCTCGTCGGGGTCTATCGCCGCACTCTTGGTGTCGAGGTTGGGGTGGCCGATCTTGCGGTGACGGTCCGGGGTCGCGACTCGGCGTGGATCGAGGTCCGCACGGAGCCGTCCGAGCGGGGCCGGCAAGCGGCTCTGACGATTCAGGCCGCGATCGCGGGGGCGCTCATTCACGAGTGTGGCTGCGATTGTGCGGAGGCGTGATTCGCAGGACGTCGCATTGGGGGTATCGTCCTCGGTACCAACTTTTCGGAATTGTCGGTGGTGTCGACATCTGCCGGGGCGACGAGTCGGGGCGAAGGCGCCGCTCGCCCAGAGTGGTGAGAAATGTCTCCAGGTTCGGGGCGGGCCGACGACTTTCATCGCCTGTCCCGGTCGCCAGGAGCTTGACGCCCGGCCGCGGATCTCGTACCACTGCGCCCCCGCGCCCAGGTAGCTCAGTTGGTAGAGCAGGGGACTGAAAATCCCCGTGTCGGCGGTTCGATTCCGTCCCTGGGCACTCTCAAGACAAGCAGCAGAAGAGGCGGAGCGCGCGGCGCCCCGCCTCTTCGCTTTTGGTCGCTCGCGGGTTCAGGGGCGCCTGGGACGGCCCTGCGGGCGCAGCGGCTTGTCCCAGCGCTGGAGCTGGCCGGAGAAGCCGCCCATGTCGAGGGTGAGCGAGCGGCGCAGGACCAGGCCGGCCGCCTGCGCGGCGGGGTCGGTGACCCGGGGGAGCGGCGAGATCCACGCGAGGCGGCCGCCGGGCGCCAGGACGGCCGCGGCGTTCGCCACGAAGGCGGTGAGGAGCGGGGCGACGTCGCCGCGGTGCACGCGCCGGCCCATCGGCGGGTTGGTGACGATCAGGGTGACCCCCGCCGGCCGGTGGGTGGTGGCGTCGGCCTGGGTGAGGCTGGCCTGCAGGCCGGCGTTGCGCAGGTTGGCCGCGGCGACGGCGAGGGCCCGCGGGTCGACGTCGGTGCCGAGGAGGGCCGCGGCCGGGCCGAGCAGACCGCGCTCGCACAGCTCGAGGCCGGAGCCGACGAAGGGGTCCCAGACGACGTCGTCGGGGCGGACTTCGGCGAGCCGCGCGAGGGCGGCGGCGATCGTCGGGTGCGAGGCGGCGGGGACGTCGCCGCTGCGGTAGGCGAACCGCGGATCGGCGGACTCCAGCCCGGGCTTGTCGTCGGCGGCGGAGACTTCGGGCTCGCGCGGGGCGTGGTCGGCGGCGCGGGCCTCGGGTTTGGGAGGGGCGGCGAGGCGGCGCGTGGCGCCCGGATCGCCAGGCGCGCGAGGGACCGTGGATCGGCCCGCCTCGCCAGCCGCGGGAAAGGCCGTGGATTGGCGCGGGTCGCCGGGCTCGCGAGGGGCCTCGGGTTGGTGCGCGTCACCGGGCTCGCGCGTAGCCGTGGGTTTGCCGGGAGGTGAGGCGAGTTCGCGGTCGCCGGGGTCGCCGCGGATCGCGGATTCGGCGGGCGTGCGCGTCGATTCGTCGGCGGGCTTCTCGGCGGGGCTCCAGCGGCGCGGGCGCAGCTCGGCGCGGACGATCGGGCCGGCGTCGTCGATCACGACCTCCCAGGTCGTTTCGCGCGGGTCGTTGACCAACTCGGGCCACAGCGCGGCGGCGGCGCTGGCGACCTGCCAGACGAGGGCGCGGCGGTGGCCGCCGCGGGCCCAGGCGAGGCGGTAGCGGGGCTGTCCTTTGGTATATGTCTCGAAGACCAGGCGCGCCTCGGGGCCGGTCAGCAGGGCGGCGATGGTTTTGAAAAGATCTGTCCCGCGGGACAGGGGCGGCAGCGGCAGGCCGACCTCGGTCCACAGGCGGACTGCGAGCAGCTCGCGCAGCGGGCCGCGGAGGGTGGCGGCGACGCGGCCGGGGGCCAGCACGCGGGCGGCGAAGGCGGGGCCGAGCGCGTCGACCAGCAGCGGCTCGAGGCCGGGGCGGCAGCCGAGCACCAGCGGGCGCGGGGCGGCGGCCGTCGCGTCGAGGTCGATCGCCGAGCCGGCCTCGCCGCGGCCGAGGCTGCGGGCCAGCATCAGGCGGGCGCGGGCGGTCAGGCGCTGCAGCTCGGGGTCGTCGGGCGCCTGGCCTTCGAGCCAGGCGAGGGCCTGGTCGTCGCCGATCTTGCCGAGTGCCTCGACCAGGCTGCGCAGGTGCGGCAGGGAGGTCTCGGCGCGGGCGCGGGCCAGCAGGGCGGCGGCGACGCCGGGGCCGCCGCGCTTGCCGAGCGCGCCGATCGCGTTGCGCCTGGTCTTCGGGTCATGGTCATCGAGACATGTTTGAAGGGCCATGTCCACGGCGGGGTCGGCGGGCAGGCGGCCGAGCACGCGGACCAGGCGCGGGCGCAGCGGCGGCTCGGCCGTGGGCAGGCGGCGCAGCAGGGCCGGGGCTGCGGCCGCGCCGGCGCGCAGGAGGGCCCGCTCGGCGTGGACGGCCAGCTCCTCGTCGTCGCCGAGGAGCTCGACGACGTCGCGCAGGTCGGTGCGTCCGGGCGTGAAGCCGGCGTCGGCGACGGCGCGGGCGAGGTGCTCGCGGCGGTCGGGCGACAGCGCCGGGGGTGCCTCGGGGGGAGCGACCTCGCGGCGGTCGGTCGTCTCGCGCGAGGGGGGCTCGCGGCGGTCGGGTGCAGCGTCGGCCGGAGCGGTCGGTCGGGTCGCCATGGGCGGCGAAGCATAAGCGATGGCGGGCCGGCGAGAATCACGACGTCCCGGCCTCTTTTCGGAGGCGACGATCGGCGGGCGCCCGCCTCACTTGCCGAGCGGGGCTTTTTCCATCAGCACGGGCACCGCGTTGGGGCCGCGGCGGACCTGGAACGAGGTCATCGCGGTGCGGTAGCCGGGGGCGTTGAAGCGGAGCAGCAAGGTCGCGCCGTCGTCCTTGAGCGGGAGCTCGGGGAACTTGTCGACCGTGTAGGCCTTGTTGTTGACGCACGGCCCGCTGACGCACTCGACCGTGGTGCCGGCGGGCGCGCCCTCGAACTGGAAGACCGCGCTCTCGGGGGCGCCGAACTCTCGCTCGAGCGCGAACTGGATGTAGTTGCGGCCGGGCACGAGGTTGTAGGTGCCGACGTAGGGCTTGTAGTGCATCGCCCGGAACTCGAGCTGCACGGTCGCGCCGCTCGCCGGGAGCGGGATCGGCGGGTACACGCCGGTGATGAAGTCGGCCGAGCGCGTCGGGCACGGACCGCTCACGCACTGCACGATCGTGTTCTGCGGGCCCTTGGCGAACTCGAGGTTGGCCACCGCCGCGTCGCTCGCCGGAGTGGCCGGTGCGCCGGATGCGCTGCTCGAATTCGCGGCCGGATCGGGCGCGGGCGCGCTCGCAGCCGCGACCAGCTCGCAGGTGCAGTGCGCGTCGTCGACGGCGGCGCAGCGCACGCCCGGCGCCACTCGCTCGATGTAGACGGCGCACGGGTCGTTGCCCGGGCCGCTTGCGATGGTATTCGCGGAGGCGGTGTCGGGCGCCGCCGACGCTGCCGCGTCCGAGCGGGGCCGGACGGTGCACGCGATGCCGAGGACGCACAGGCCGAGCAGGGCAGGAGTGATTGCACGCATGGCGCAGCTCAGCTTTTAGCGCGGGCCGGCCGATCGCTCAAGAAACGGACCCGCCGGCAATGCGCCGAATCGAGGAAGAACGGCCGAGTCCGCCGCGGCCACCGGACTCGGCCGCCGCGTCCGGCAATGAATCCGCGCGAGCAGCCGCAGAGCGTGACGCGGTCGTCATGATCGACGGACCTCGATTCATCACCCCGACGCTCGAACACCTGCGTCGTCGGCGATCGACTTCCGTCGCCCGCGGGCGAGTCACAGCGTCGCGTCCGGCAAGTCGAGCCCGCGTGGCCGGGGCGGCGAGCGCAACCCGCCGCGGGCAGAGCGACTTCGGTCGACTTACACCCACCGACCAGCCTGGCCGGCAGAACGGCGGTCCGACCGCGATGCGTATGAACCGACCTTCACGTGCCGCGCGGCCCGGGTTCGGCTAAGTGCGAGGCATGGAGATCCTGGATCGACTCAAGAGCATCGTGGGGATCGGCAAGGCGACCATCGAGCTGGTGAAGGTCGACACGCCGGTGCGGCCCGGCGCCGAGCTGCACGCCACCGTGATCTTGCGCGGCGGTGACTACGACGTCGCGGTCCAGGACGTGCGCCTGCACTTCGACGAGGAGCGCATGGTGTACACCGCGCAGGGCCGCGGCGACTTCGCGTTCTGGCAGCAGCACGCGAACGTGACGATCCCGCTCGGTGGACGCATGCTCGGCAAGGACGAGCAGCTGGAGATGCCGGTACTCCTCACGCTGCCGCTCGACCTGGCGGGGACCGCGGAGAACCTGCGCTACGTGCTCATCGCCGAGACCGAGATCCCCGGGCTCAATCCCAAGCACGCCGTGCCGGTCGAGGTCGTGGCATAACCACGATCGATGCCCGACGACCTCGACGCGGAAGACCTCGCCCGCCTGCGTGAGCTCGGCCAGCGCTTCATGCGGGCCGTGCCCCACAACAACGCGCTCGGCCTCGAGCTCCGGGCCGTCGGCGACGGCCGGGCCGAGATCTTCCTGCCCTACGACGTCCGCCTGGTCGGCAACCCGGAGACCGGGGTGCTGCACGGCGGGGCGATCTCGGCGCTGATCGACGCCTGCTGCGGCGCCGCGGTGTTCCAGGCGCTGCGCAAGCCGATGGCGATCGCGACCCTCGACCTCCGCATCGACTACCTCAAGCCCGCCTCCCCCGCCCTCGGCGTGACCGCCCGCGCCCACTGCTACAAGGTCACCCGCCACGTCGCGTTCGTCCGCGGGGTCGCGTTCCACGACCGCGAGGACGACCCGATCGCCACCAGCGCCGGGACCTTCATGCTCGGCACGCGCACGACCAGCCGCACGGAGGGGGCCGCGTGAGCACGACGGACCAGTGGTTGAAGCAAGTGCTCGCGGAGGCCCGCGCGGCCGGCGACCCGGCTCGCCTGGCGGCGGTGGTGCCGTACGCGCAGACGATGGGGATCTCGCTGCTGCTGGCGCCCGAGGGCCCGCACGCGGGGGAGCTGCTGGGGGTGATGCGGTTCGGCGAGCACTTGATCGGCAACCCCGTGCTGCCGGCGCTGCACGGCGGGGCCCTGTGCGCGCTGCTCGAGTCGACCGCGATCTTCCAGCTGCTGTGGGAGAGCGAGCTGTCGGCGACGCCGCGGACGATCGGTCTCACCGTGGAGTACCTGCGCTCCGGTCGCCCGGTCGACACGTTCGCGCGCGGCATGCCGACCCGCCAGGGCCGCCGCGTCACCAACGTCCGCGTCGAGGCCTGGCAGGACGACCGCTCGCGCCCGATCGCCGTCGCCAGCGCGCACTTCCTGGTCCACAGCGACGAGGGGCCGGCGAAGCTCGAGATCTGAGCCGCCGCCTCGCGCTCGGTCGCCTCGTCGAGGGCGAGGACCGACTCGCCCGATCTGCATCCGCTCGGTTCACAGCGACGAGAGACCCGAGAAGCTCGAGAGCCGAGCCGCTGCGCGCCGCCGTCACCAGGCGCTCGAGCGCCTCGTCGCATCGCTGTCCAGGACGAGGACCTGGCTCGCCCCGAGCCACCTCCGCGCCCGTTCGCGCCGAGGCCGGTCGTGCCGCTGGGAGCGGGCGACGAGCGCTGAAGGCCCGAGGGGCGCGCTTCCTGGCCGGGGCGACCGAGGAGCGCGCCGAGGCTGGATTGGCCGCTGGCGGCCCGAGGAGCGCTTTCAAGGCGGTCGCGCCAGGTCCGGACGCACTGCCGGCGCGCCCTCGCGACGCGCTTGCCGGGGCGACGAGGGTCGCGCCGAGGCCGGGCCCTCGCGGCCGGCCGAAAACCGCGCGCTCGTCCCGGCCGCGCGAGCCGGTACACTGCTCGGGTGTCCCCGTCGCACCACGGCCGGCTCGAGGTCGCAGGATGACCAGCGCGCCGCCCGGGTCGGAGTTCCGCGCCCGCGCGCGGGCCGAGGCCGAGCGCTACGGGCCCGACCCGTGGGTGTTCGTGCGCGAGCTGCTGCAGAACGCCCGCGACGCCGGCGCGACCAAGGTCGAGTTCACTGCGGAGGCCCGCGGCGGCCGGTGGGTGCTGCGCTGCCGCGACGACGGCGAGGGCATGACCTTCGCCCACGCGCGCCGCTACCTGTTCGCGCTCTACGCCTCGAGCAAGGAGTCGCGCCGCGATCAGGTCGGCCGCTTCGGCGTCGGCTTCTGGTCGGTGCTCCGCTTCGAGCCGGAGCGGATCGCCATCCGCTCGCGGGCGCGGCGGCCGGACCCGAATTCACCTGACCCGGAGGACAGGTCGGGCGCGTGGGCGCTCGAGCTCGACGGCGACCTGTCGACGGCGCGGCGGACGGCCCCGCCGAGCCTGCCCGGGACGGAGATCGAGCTCGAGCGGGCGGCGGTCGACGAGGCGCTCGAGCGGCGGGTGTTCGACGCTGCGTTCCAGAACGCGCGCTTCTTGGCGACCCGCGACGACCCCGAGCGGCCGCTGGTGGTCACGGTCAACGGCCGCAAGGTCAACAAGCCGTTCGCCCTGCCGGCCCCGAGCGCGAGCTTCCGCCGCGGGCGCGTGCGCGGGGTGGTGGCCCTCGGCGAGGCGGCGCGCGTGGAGCTGTTCTCGCGCGGGCTGCGGGTCCGCTCGGCCGCGTCGCTGGCCGACTTCGTGGTGGCCGGCGGGCGCAGCACCGACAACAGCCGCGTGCACTTCACCGAGCTGCCCGGCCGGCTGGCCCCGCAGGCGCTGCTCGAGAGCGACGCGCTCGAGCTGATGCTGTCGCGCTCCGACGCCCGCGACAACAAGGCGCTGCGCCGCCTGGTCGACCTGGCCCAGCGCGAGCTCGAGGGCCTGATCGCCCGCCAGCTCGACGCCGCCCGCCCGCTGCCGCTGTGGCAGCGCCCGTGGGCGGCGCTGCGCGACCTGCTCCGCCGCTCGCTGGCCGTGCGCATGTTCCTGGCCGCCCTGCTCGGCGCGGCCATCGCCGGCGGGGCCGCCTACGCCTTGTGGGGCGACCGGATCTGGGCCCGCTTCCGGCCGACTCCAGGCCAGGCCTATGGGACAGGTCCCATCGAACATGGCGAAACGGCCAGCGCCAACCTGCCGGCCCGCTACGCCGACCTGGCCGCGCGCTACCGCGGGCCGCAGGTCGACGTGCTCACCGGCGCCGGCGCCCGCGAGCCGCCGCTGACGTTCCGCCCGGCCGACCTGCGCCTGCACTTCGCGGCGCTGCTGTTCACCCGCCTCGGCGACACTGCCCAGGCCCGCGCGCCCGAGCCGCGCGGCCAGTACCCGTTCACGACCTGCTCCGAAGGACAGGTGTGCCCGGAGGTCGAGCTGCGCCTGGGGGCGCCGGCCGGGGCGATGCGGCTGCCGGTGCCGACCGGCCACCGCGTGGTCGCCGGCAGCGCGGCGCTGATCGACGCGGAGCACCCGGAGGGCGCGCCGGTGGAGCTGCAGGTCGGCGCCGACGACGACGCGCTGCTGCTGCTGGCCGACGCGTCGGAGGGGACGCTGACGTACCGCACCGCGCCGGCGCCGGCGGGCCGGCGGGCGAAGGCGGTGTCGTCGGGGCTCCTGCCGCCCGACGTGCGCCGCGAGGCGCGAGCGCTGCGCGGGCGATCGATCGCCGCGCGGGTGTCGGCGCTGACCGGGTTGACGCGCGAGCTGGTGGCCTACAGCACCGCGCCGGAGGTGGCGGCCCAGCACCGGGCCCTGGCCGGCGAGCACTTCATCACCCGCGCGCTCGAGATCGGCCAGGGCGACTGCGACGTGCAGAACGGGCTGCTGACCGCGCTGCTGCAGGAGGCCGGGGTCGAGTCGCGGCTGGCGATCGGCTTCGTCGGCCAGGACGGGCGCGTGAACCCGTGGCTGCACGCGTGGGCCGAGTACCGCGGGCAGGACGGCGAGTGGGCGGTGGCCGACGCGAGCACGGGGATCGCCCTCGGCACGCCGGCGGGGCCCCTCGAGCCGGGCGAGATCGACGTGACCGCCGAGACCGCGGCCGACAGCGACGCCGAGCCGGGGCCGGGCGAGATGATCGACGCGCAGCCGGAGCTGGCTGTCGGGACAGGTTCGATGGAGCATGTCCGGGCAGACATGTCGGTCCGACGTCCGCTGGTGCCGTGGGGCCTGGCCGTCGGCGCGGTGGCGCTGTTCGCGGTGGCGCTGTTCGGGCTGCTGCGCGAGCGGACCCGCCGGCGCGTGGCGCTCGACGCCAGCGGCGACCTGTCGCGGCTGCTGCAGGGGGCGCTGCAGCAGCCGGAGGTGTTCCAGGCGGTGCCGGCGGTGTTCGAGCGGCCGCTGGTGCCGACGGCCGCCGGCGGGGCGCTGTCGCTGTCGCAGGCCAAGCGGCTCGCGGCGCGCGGCCAGCTGTACCGCACGCGCCGGCGCTCGCCGCTGGCCGTCGACGCGCTGGCCGGCGACGCGGCCGTGCTCGACGAGGAGCGCCCGGAGGCCCGCGCGGTGGCCGACGCCCTCGGCGCGACCGACCTCGACCTGTGGGACGCGGTGCTGGCGACGACGGGCGAGACCGATCTGCTGAAGGCCATGAGCGCGCGCCTGACTGCGTCGGGCGAGCCGTGGACGGTCCTCGCCAGCCCGTCGCTCGGCAGCGAAGAGCTCCGCAGCCTCGACCTGGCGCCGCTCCGCCTGCGCAAGTCGCCGCTGCGCGGGCGCCGGGTGGTCGTGGTCGGGACGGGCAACCCGTGGCTGCACGACGCCGCCGGCGTGCTGGCCGCCCGACCCGCGGCGGCGGTGTTCGCGGGCCTCGACTATCTGCTGGACCGCCTCGACCTCGGCCCGGAACGCACCGCCCGCCTGCTGCGCGACGCGGCCCGCGAGGCGGTGCACGAGGCGGCCCGCGGGAGGCCGGCGTGACAGGCGGCCGGGGCGGATTCATGAGACATGTCCGCAGGGACATGTCTTATGAACCTCGTGCGTTCGACGGGCGTGACGGGCGCGAGGAGCGAGATGTCCGAAAGGACATGTTGAAGAAACAGTTCCACGAGGCCACAGGCGGCCCGGCGAAGCGAGATGTGCGAAGGGACATGTCGATGGCGCAGCCCCGTCGAGTCACGGGCGGCCTGGCGGAGCTGGATGTCCGACGGGACATGTCGATGAGTCCGCATCGCCGAGCCACGGGCCTGGGCTCGAAGTCTCCGCGTCGAGACCGGCGCGCTCGCCCCCTTGTCGCTAAACCTGTCCATATGGACATGTTCGTGGGGACGGCGTGAGCGAGACGGTCGACCTGCGCCAGCTGCTGGCGATCGACATCGAGGCCGAGCTGCGCAAGCTGGCGACGGCGCAGTTGCAGGGGCCGTGGCAGCTGCCGGCGGAGCTGGTGCGGCGGTCGCTGTCGGCGGGGGCGCGCACGGTCGAGGTCGAGCTCGGGCGGGCCTCGGTGCGGGTGCGCGACGACGGGGCGGCGATCGGGCGCGAGCTGCTGCTGGCGCTCGCCGACCTGCTCGACGCCAGCGTCCAGGCCGAGCGGCGGCACCGGGCCCTGCTCGCGCTCGAGGAGGCCGGCGCGCTGGCGCTGCTGGCCCTGCCCGCGCTGCGCCCGGGGAAGGTCGAGATCGTCGCGCGCTCGCACGGCCTGGCGCGGCGCCTGGAGTACGGCGGGCAGGGTCGAGCGAACCTGTCCGAAGGGGCAGATCCGTCCGGCGGCCGCGGGACCGAGTTCGTGGTCCGCGGCGCGGAGATCGATCCGGCTCGCGCGCGCACCTACCTGGCCGACGTCGCCCGCTTCGCGCCCGCGGCGGTCCGCGTCGACGGGGCGGCGATCAGCGACGGGCTGCGCCGCTTCCTCGCGCGCGCCGACCTCGAGCTGCCGCAGTTCAAGCTGCGCGGCAGCGTGGCCCTGGCCCACCGCGGCGAGCCGGCGCGGATCTGGCTGCTGGTCCACGGGGTGGTGTCGACCCACGTGGGGGTCACGCGCGCGCCGTGCTTCGAGGCGGTGGTCGAGCTGGCCGACAAGTTCGGGGCCGGCGAGCTGACCCCCGCCGCCACCGCGGCCGACCTGCGCGAGGCGATCGCGCCCGCGCTCGAGGCGATCGTCGACGCCGGCGTGCAGCTGATGCTGGCCACCGGGGCGCGCTCGGCCAGCCTGCCGGCGACCAGCCAGGCGCGGGTGCTGCACCTGCTCCTGCAAGCGCTGCGGTCCCGTCGACGCGCGGCCGAGGTGCTGGCGCTGCCGATCGTGCCGGCGCTGGTGAGCCGCGACGAGCGACGGTACCTGCCGATCGAGAGCCTGCCGGCGCTCGCCCGGCCCGAGCCGGCCTTCGCCCTCGACCCCGAGCAGAACCCGGAGGAGTTCGCCCTGCCCGGGCCGCCCGTCCTGCTGCTCGGCACCGCCGACCGCGGGATCCTCGCCGAGCTGTTGCACCTGCGGTTCCGCTCGCCCCCGCCGCGCGGAAACGAGCACTTACCGGTCGCGGCCAACCTCTCTCGCGGCTGGCGGCGCTTCTGGCAGGCGTTCGGCGGGGCGCGGCGGCCCTTGCCGGAGTCGGCGCTGTCCCCGACCGAGCGGCAATTCCTGGCGGCCCTGCGCGCGGCCGTCCGCGGCGGCGCTGGGGCGCCCGAGCGGGTCGAGCTGTGCGCCGGCGCCGGATCGCCGCGGGTGGCCGGCGAGCCGGAGACCCTGTACCTCGGCCGCGAGCATCCCGACGTCTGGGCGGCGATCGCCGCGGCCGAGACCGGCGAGGCCTGGGTGTTCCCGGCCTGCATCGCCCTGCTTGCCGGAGTCGGCATGCCGGGAACGGCAAGTCGCGCGACGTGGGTCCGGACGTGGCATCGGCTGTTACAAGGCCGGGGATGACCCCGGTCCGCGTCGACGATCCCGACGACCCGCGCCTCGCCGACTACCGCGCGCTGGAGGCGCTCGGGCACCGGCCCGACCCGCACCACTTCATCGCCGAGAGCGAGCTGGTGGTCGAGCGCCTGCTGCGGAGCACCTGGCCGGTGGCCTCGGTGCTGACGACCGCGAGCCACTGCGAGCGCCTGGTCCCGGCCCTGGCGACCCGGCCCGAGGTGCCGGTCTACGTCGCCGACCAGGCGGTGCTGCGCGCGGCCGTCGGCTTCAACTTCCACCGCGGCGTCGCGGCCATCGGTCTGCGGCCGCCGGTCCTGCGCTGGAACGACATGTCCCCAGGGACATCTTTAAAAAATGTCCCGGAGGACATGTTGTCGGAGCCGTGCGCGCGGCCGACGTACACCGTCCTGCTCGCGCAGGGTCTGAGCGATCCGGCCAACGTCGGCGCGATCGTCCGCGCCGCCCGGGCCTTCGGCGTCGACCTGCTGCTGCTCGACCGGGCCGGGGCCGACCCCCTCAGTCGGCGGGCGATCCGCGCCGCGGCCGGGAACGTGTTCGCGCAGGCGAGCGCCGGCGTGGGGGACCTGGTCGCGGCGGTCGAGCGGCTGCGGCGGGCCGGCGCCACGGTGTACGCGGCGACCCCCGGTCCGCGGTCGCGGCCCCTCGGTGCGGTCGTGCGACCGGCGCGGTGCGTGATCCTGGTCGGCAGCGAGGGCCAGGGCCTGCCGGCGACGTTGCGCGCGGTCAGCGACGAGGAGGTCGCGATCCCGATGCGCCCGGGCGTCGACTCGCTGGGGGTCGCGGCCGCCACCGCGATCCTGCTCTACGCCCTCGCCGGGGCGCAGGGCCCGGGGTTATGATGGGCCCAGGCGAACGACATGGACGTCATTCTCAGCGCCTCCCTCGGGCTCCTGTTTTTGGTCGTCGGCACGGCTGCCGTGTTCCTGATGTACTACCTCTGGGGCTTTCCGTTCGACAAGGCCACGCGCACGAGCGCCGCGCCGCCGTCGTTGATGCGGCTCCACCGGCAGCTCGGGTGGTTCTACATCTCGATCTACATCGTCTTGATGTTCGAGATGGTGCCGCGGATGTGGAACTACCAGGTCGAGTGGCCGGCGCGGACGGTCGCGCACATGTGCCTCGGCATGGGCGTGGGCTTCATCCTGCTGGTCAAGGTGGTGATCTTGCGGTTCTTCCGCCACCTCGAGGAGTGGATGCCGGCGCTCGGGACGTCGCTGCTGGCGTGCACCGTCATGCTCGCGGGGCTGTCGATGCCGCACGCGTTCCGCGAGATGGCGCTCGCCAGCGAGATGGGCGACGTCTACGGCGACGAGAACCGCGAGCGGGTGAAGAAGCTGCTGCAGGCCGCCGAGCTGCCGAGCGAGGCGCCGGTCGACGAGCTCGCCTCGGCCGCCTCGCTGCGCGCCGGCCGGCAGGTGCTGCTCAAGAAGTGCGTCGCCTGCCATGACCTCAAGACGATCCTCGACCGCCCGCGCTCGCCGCTCGACTGGGTCGGCACGGTCGACCGCATGGTCATCAAGCCCAGCTTCAACGAGCCGATCTCCGAGTTCGAGGGCTGGCAGGTCACCGCCTATCTGATCGCCATCTCGCGCGACCTGCAGCGCTCGCTCAAGGAGCGCCGCGCCGCCGAGGAGCAGCGCGAGCAGGCCGACGCGGTCCTGGCCGCGCCGCCGCCCGGGGCCGCACCGCCGGTCGCCACCGAGCCGGCCCCGGCGCCGGCGATCGACGCCGCGGCCGCGCGCAAGACCTACGAGAGCGTGTGCAGCCAGTGCCACGAGCTGTCGGAGGTCGAGAAGGCGCCGCCCACCAGCGAGGCCGAGGTCATCGAGGTCATCCGCCGCATGGTCGACGACAACGAGATGAAGGCCACGCCGGAGCAGGTCACCCACATCGAGTTCCACATGATCAAGGTGTTCGTCCACCGCGGCTGACCGTTCGGACAGCCAAGAGACAAGGAAGGATCTCAGCACATGCAGCGCGATCTCGAGGGGCTCACCATCGTCGTCACCGGAGGCGCCGGCGCGCTCGGCGGCGCAGTCGTACAGGAGCTGGCCGACGCCGGCGCCGCGGTCGTGGTGCCGGCGATCGACGACGGCCCGGCCGAACGCGTCGCCGGCGTGCGCTACGTGCCGCGCGTCGACCTGTCCCAGGAGGCAGCCGTGGCGGCCGTCTACGACGCGCTGCCGTCGCTGTGGGCCTCGGTCCACGTGGCCGGCGGCTTCACCTGGGCCAAGGTCGAGGACACCACGCTCGCCACGCTGCAGGGCCAGTGGACGCTCAACGCGGTGACCGCGTTCCTGTGCAGCCGCGCCGCGGTGGCGAAGATCCGCGCGACCGGCAAGCAGGGCGGCCGCATCGTCAACACGGTCGCCCGCGCGGTCGCCCAGCCGGCCGCCGGCCTGTCCGCCTACACGATGTCCAAGGCGGCCGTGGCCGCGCTGACCGCCCAGCTCGCCGAGGAGCTGCGCCAGGAGGGCATCACCGTCAACGCGATCGCCCCGGGCCTCATCGACACGCCCGTCAACCGCAGGGACATGCCCGACGCCGACTTCTCGCGCTGGACGAAGCCGGCCGAGATCGCCCGCACCATCCACGCGCTGGTCTCGCCGGGGCTCGGGGTGACGAGCGGCGCGATCGTGCCGGTCTACGGTCGGTCCTGAGGGACCAGGCCTGTCGCGAAGGACAGGTCGTAAAGGACAGGCGCTCGCGCCGGTTCGTCGGCGCAGCAGAGCGCGCCGGCGGTGTTCGCCGGCGCGAGCCAGCAGTCGCCGAACCACGCCTCGTCGGTGGCCTCGGGGCCACGGCGCAGCCCGTCGCAGGTGTTGCGTCGTCCTCGATCAGGAACGAGAGCGCCAGCGCGCCCATGTTCTTGCGGCCGATGTTGAACACTGCGTCAGGCATGCTGGCGCGGAGCGGGTACTCGGCGTGGCTCGCGTGCCCGAAGGGCGGCGATGTGTTCGCCGCGGACCGCCGCGGCGACGATGCCGGCGGTCCTCGTGGTGCACTGTGGCGGGACCATGTCGACGAGCAGGCCCGAGAGGTCGACCGCGTCCGGCAACAGCTGCGGCACGCGTTCGCCGGGGCGTGGCTCGCAGGCCGCGAGCCCGGCGAGCGCAGGGGGCCGTCCTCGCAGGCGCGCGCGTGCTCGCTCGCGCAAGCGGCGAGCGCGGCCAGGAGGGCGATCCACTTCGAGCGGATGAGGCGTGCGTCCCTCGTGTCGATGCTCGCGCCGACCTCGGCCTGGCGCTCGGTCGCAGATCATTGTTTCGCGGGCATGCATGCGGATCGGTGCGCGCACGTGCGCCCACACTGTCTCTTCAGACATGTCATTCGTGCATCGTTTCCGAGCGGGCGCCCGCGTTGCGGACGTCGAACCCGGCTGCTAGCGTTCGCGCGGCTATTGGCGTCGTTTCAGCTGCAAGGAGTTCGCGACAATGGGATGGTTCAGCTCGCTCAAGGACAAGCTCAATTCGGTCATCGTGGGGACAGCCGCCGGCGAATGGGCCGTCACGGCCATGGCGGTGATGGTATTCGCCGACGGTGAAGTGGAGGCGGCCGAGATCGAGAAGGCCAAGGTGATCGCGCTGACCAACCCGGTGGTCAAGAACTCGATCGGCAGCGCCCGCGGCGAGCAGCTGTTCAAGGACGCGGTCGAGACGATCAAGATGGAGCCGGGCTCGATGATCCAGACCTATCTGGCCAAGCTCGACGCGCTGGCCCGCAAGATCGGCAGCCAGGAGGACAAGAACTTCGCGCTCGCCGGCGTGATCGCGGTCGCCTCGGCCGACGGCGAGGTCGAGCGCCCCGAGTACGACCTGCTGGTCCGCTTCAAGGCGATCCTCGGCGCCACCCTCGATCTGCCCGCCGCCAAGTGACGCTCGCGGGTCGGTCGATGCACGGACGGCCCCGGTTCGCCGGGGCCGTCGTCGTTTGGTCGAGCGAAACGCGAAACGGCCCCGGTTCGCCGAACCGGGGCCGCCTTCGTCCGCATTGTCTGCGGTTCAGTCGCGCAGCTGGACGTACTCGAACTCGACCGGCTGGCCCTCGATGCCGCGGGTGGGCGGGGCGATCCAGTTGGCGAACTTGCCCGGCTCGTGCGAGGCCTTCATGATCGACAGCAGGTAGTCGTTGTCGTTCTGGGTCAGCAGCCACTCGGGGCGGCGCTTCTCGAAGGCGTCCTTGCCGATCAGGTTGCCGCTCGGGTCGAAGGCGTGGTCGGCGTAGATGCCCTGGTGGCGGTGGAAGCGGCGGCTCGGCAGGGACAGCCGCGTGGGCGAGCCGGCCTCCTCGAGGGTGCGGTTCCACTTGCGGAGCGCGCGCTCGCAGTCGTGGACGTAGGCGTCGCGCAGGACCTCGTTCATGGCGTTGCGCATCGGCACGTCGCGCTCGGTGAGGCGGCCGTCCTCGACGACGGGCAGGCGGTAGGTGCCCTCGAGGGCGCGGTGCTCCTCGTACTTGTCCTCGCGGTAGCGGCCCTTGAGGCCGGTGGCGAAGAAGTCGGCGGCGTTGCTCGAGATCTCGCCGCCGAACAGGTCGAGCGAGTAGGTGTACCAGTAGTTGATCGTGCGCTGGATGAGGTCGAAGTCGATGCCGCCCTGGTGGCGCACGTCGCCGTTGGGGTCGAGGCGCTGCAGCTCGGCCGAGCGCTTGACGATGCGGTCCATGCCGGTCTCGCCGACGAACAGGTGGTGCGCCTCTTCGGTGAGCATGAACTCGGTGGTGCGGGCCAGCGGGTCGAAGCCGCTCTGGGCCAGCGCCGCGAGCTGGTACTTGCCGTCGCGGTCCGTGAACATGGTGAACGCGAAGAAGCTCAGCCAGTGGTCGCACGGCTGGTTGAAGGCGCCGAGGATCCGCGGCTTGTCGGGGTCGCCGCTGCGGCGCTCGAGCAGCATGTCGGCCTCGTCACGCCCGTCGCGGCCGAAGTACTTGTGCAGCAGGTAGACCATCGCCCACAGGTGCCGGCCCTCCTCGACGTTGACCTGGAACAGGTTGCGCATGTCGTAGAGGCTGGGCGCGGTGTGGCCGAGCAGGCGCTGCTGCTCGACGCTGGCCGGCTCGGTGTCGGCCTGGGTGACGATGATGCGGCGCAGCGCGTTGCGGTGCTCGCCGGGGACCTCGTGCCACGCGGCCTTGCCGGCGTCGTCGCCGCAGCGGATCAGCGACTCCTCCTGGCGCGGGTTGAGGAAGATGCCCCAGCGGTAGTCCGGCATCTTGACGTAGTCGTAGTGGGCCCAGCCGTCGTTGTCGACCGACACGGCGGTGCGGAGGTAGACGTTCTTCTGGGCGAAGTCCGACGGGCCCATGTCGTTCCACCACTCGAGGTAGTTGGGCAGCCACCTCTCGAGCGCGCGCTGCAGCTTCACGTCGTCGGACAGCCCGACGTTGTTGGGGATCTTGGCGTTGAGGTCGACGTTGTTGCTGACCATGGGATCCGTGTGCTCCAAAAACGATCGGGGGGGTACTTACACGCGGTTGAGGTCGAAGTGCGGGCGCTGGGGCTTGCCGTACAGGCTGAGCGCGCCCTCCGGTCCGGTGGCGTTGGGCCGGATGAAGATCCAATTCTGCCAGGCCGAGAGGCGAGCGAAGATCTTGCTGGTGTCGTTCTCGGCGCCGACGAAGCGCAGGTTGGCCTCCATGCCGGTGAGCGCGTCGGGCGACATGCTGGCGCGCTCCTCGATGGCGACGCGGGTGTCGTCGTCCCAGTCGATCTTGTCGAGCCGCACCGTGACGAGGCCGGCGTCGTCGGCGTCCTCGGGGCCCAGCAGCTCCTGCCGCTCGCGCAGCTCGTTCACCTTGGACGGGTCGGCGGCTAGCCTTACGGACAGGCGCGAAGGGCCATGGCTCATCGGCAATGCCCCGAAGTTCAGGGGGCCGAGGCCGACCCGCACGTCCTCGTCGTCGAGCAGGTAGAAGCGGTCGGCGGCCAGCGCCAGCTCGAGCAGGCAGCCGGCGAAGGCCGAGTCGGTGGCGTCGCCGAGGGCGAAGAACGAGCGGCTGGTGAGGTCGAGGCGGCGCAGGACGCGGGCCATGTGCAGCAGGACCTCGCTGGCGAACCAGTGGTCGCGGGCGGCGAACAGCGCCCGGTCGTGGGCGAGGACGCGGGCCGCGTCGCCCTCGGTGCGCAGGAGCACGAGGCCGGTGTCGAGCAGGTTGAAGCGCAGCCACAGCAGCGCGTCGTCGAGCTCGCGGAAGGCCCGGAGCGCCCACAGCTGGTCGCCCGCGGCGTGGATGGCGGCGCCGCCCTTCTCGACGAGCGCCACGTCCTCGGCGCTCGGGCCCTTGACGGTGACGGTGGCGGTGCGCGCGGCCGGGTCCCAGCTCAGGGTGACGTGGCGGTAGCTGCGGCGGTTCTCGCCGCGGTCCGGGGTGATCGCGCCGAGCTTGACGCCGACGTGCTCGCCGGGCCGCAGGTCGACCTTGCGCTCGGCCGAGGCCTTGGCCTTCTTGGCGACCTCCTGCTCGAACCGGCTGCGCGAGAACACCGCGTCGACGAGGCCCCACTGCAGGGCACGCTTGCCGCGCACGCCCTCGGCGGTGGTGCAGAAGATGTCGGCGCGGTCGCGCCGGACCTTGCGCTTGTCGACCACGCGGGTGAGGCCGCCGGTGCCGGGCAGCACGCCGAGCAGCGGCACCTCGGGCAGGCTGACGGCGGAGTTGCCGTCGTCCTGCAGGTAGATCTCGGCGCACGCCAGCGCGAGCTCGTAGCCGCCGCCGGCGCAGGTGCCGTTGAGCGCGGCGAGGTAGACCTGGTCGCTGTTGGCGGTCGCGTCCTCGATCTCGCAGCGCGTCTCGTTGGTGAACTTGCAGAAGTTGACCTTCCACGCGTGCGTCGAGCTGCCGAGCATGAAGATGTTGGCGCCGGCGCAGAACACGTTGTCGTGGCCCGAGGTGACGATGACGGTGCGCACCTCGGGGTGCTCGAAGCGCATGCGCCGGACGACGTCGGCCAGCTCGATGTCGACGCCGAGGTCGTAGCTGTTGAGCTTGAGCTCGTAGCCGGGGCGCAGACCGGCGGCGGCGTCGACTCGCATCAGCACCTTTGCGATCGCGCCGTCGTACTGCACCTGCCAGTGCCGATAACGCGAGGGATCGGTCTCGAATTCGACGGGGGGGTGTTGCTGCGGCGAAGCGTCCATCGCAGACAAAAAATTACATGGGCTCGTCGCTTCGTGTGCCGCACTTCGAAGTGTGCTCTCGCACGGTTCGCGAGGGGCGTGCGGTGGGCCGGGGGAGTCTCGTGGCGATCGTCGCGCGCACCTCGACGTCCTCACGGATCGTCGCAGAACCGTGTGGACGCGCACGCGTGTGCGCTCGCACAGAACGCGGAATTTCGGGCTTCAACGGTGTTCTACAGCGACGTTTTACGACTTCCATCGACGCTCGACCGGCGGTGAATGACCTGTCCTCGAGGACAAGTCGTGTGCTGACTCGCCGCGCCGCATCACGAGGTCCGAAGACGCAGCGATCGTCGCAAGCATCGCGGTCGCGAAGATGACACGCACTTCACCGCGTGCATCGGCCGCCGTCTCGCGCTGCGACATAGCCGTGTGCATCCGCACGGCGATCTGTCCCATGGGCCTGGATCTCCTCTCAAGCGCGACTTCAAGCCGCTGCGAGTGCTAGACAGGCCTCGTGCTCCGCGGCGTTCTCTTCGACCTCGACGGTGTGCTGGTCGACTCGCTGGCTTCGATCGGCGCTTGCTTCAACCACGCGTTGCAGGCGCTCGGTCGCCCGCCGCTGCCCGCGGCCTCGCTCCGGCCGCTGATCGGCCCGCCGCTCGAAGAGAGCGCGCAGTCGGTGATCGGCGACGATCCGCAGCTGCTCGCCCGCTTCATCCACGTCTATCGCGAGCGCTACGCGGCGACCGCCGTCGACGAGACGCGACCGGCCGCCGGCCTGGTCGAGGTGGTGACGGAGCTGGCGGCGCGCGTGCCCCTGGCGGTGGCGACCAGCAAGCCCGAGGTGTTCGCGCGACCGATCCTCGCCGGCCTCGGCGTGGCGCAGCACTTCGTTGCGATCTGCGGCCGCTCGCTCGCCCTCGACTCCGAACCGAAGGCGGCCGTGATCGCCCGCGCGTTGCAGTCGTTCGCCGGCCGCGCCGAGGGGCTCGTGATGGTCGGTGATCGCCGGCACGATGTGAGCGGCGCCGCGACCCACGGCATCCCGACGATCGGCGTGCTCCACGGTATGGGCAGCGAAGAGGAGCTCCGCGCGGCCGGCGCCCGCTGGCTGGCCGCCGATCTGCGCGCGCTGCCCGGGCTGCTGCGCGAGATCGAAGACCAGCTGTGAAGGATGGGACATGCCCGTAAGGGCATGTCCGGAAGAGCACGTTTGCTCGGACCCGGGGCGGGGTTTCGGGGAAAAGCGAGCTCAGCAGTACCGGTGGCGATCGGTCGTCCGCCTTCGCGGGCGTCGCGGGATCTGCCCATCGGAGCGACGAGCCGGGCCGTCATTCGCTGGCATGGGGCTGCTGTCTCTCGGGACAGCCGTGACCAGCTCGAGGCGCGAGGCCGGGGCAACGTGTCGTAGGTGGCGTCGGCCACCGGCTTGCGATCAGCGCGCGAGCTGCACGTTCAATCTGTCTCTCGGGACAGCCGCGACCAGCACGAGGCACGAGGCGGGGGCAACGTGTCGTAGGCGGCGTCGGCCACCGGCTTGCGATCGGCGCGCGAGCTGCACGCTCAATCTGTCTCTCGGGACAGCCACGCGACCAGCTCGAGGTGCGGGGTGTGGGGCAGCGTGTCGTAGGCGCGGAGGCGGCGGAGGACGTAGCCGCTGGCCTGGAGGACGGCGAGGTCGCGGACCAGCGCCTCGGCGCTGCAGCTCATGATCTGCAGGCGCGGGGCCGCCAGCCGGGCCAGCGCGGCGGACACCGCGGGGCCCATGCCGCCGCGCGGCGGGTTGGCGACCACCAGCTCGGGGACGCGACCTGCTGCCTGCTGGCGGGCGAGGAAGGCCTCGGCCGACTCGGCCGGCACGCCCAGGGCCGCGGCGCTCTCGGGGTAGGCCTCGCAGGGGACGACCTCGGCGAACTCGCGGCGCAGCAGCGCGGTGGTCACCCCGGCGCCGGCGTAGAGGTCGAAGGCGAGGGCGCCGCGGTGCGGCGCGCCGGCCTCGTCGGCGACCAGGTCGCGGTAGGCGAGCTCGGCGACGCGCGGGTTGGGCTGCAGGAAGCCGAGCGGGCCGACCTCGACGGGCACGTCGGCGAGTCTGACCGAAAGGACAGATTGTCCGCGCAACAGCACCGGCGGGTCGCCGCGCACCGCGTTGCCGCGACCGGCCTGCACGCTCCAGGCGACCCCCGCCGGGAGCTTCAAGGCGCCCGGCAGGAGCTCCGCGGCCCGGCTCGGGCGCGCGGCGGTGATGAGCGTCAGCAGGACGTCGCGGCCGTCGGTCTTGAACCAGGCGTAGCGCAGGTCGCCGGCGCCGGTCGCCTCGTCGTAGGGCTCGATCGCCAGGGCCGAGGCGGCGGCCTGCAGCTCGCGCGCGGCCGCGGCGATGCTCGGGTGGTCGACGCGGCAGTCGTCCATCGCCGCCGGCGCGTGCGAGCCGCGGTGGTAGCTGCCCACGAGGACATGTCCCGAAGCTCCGGTGACGACGCGCTTGCTCGACCACCGGTAGCCCCATTCGTCGGGGCTCGCGACCAGGGGGCCGGGGTCGAGGCCGTGGCGGTCGACCAGCGCGGCGCGCTTGAGCTCGCGCTGGGCGGCGACGTCCAGCGCCTGCAGGGGGCAGCCCGAGCACGCGCCCGCCCGCGGGGCCGCGCCGGCGTCGCTGTGCGGGCACGGCGGCGCGCGGCGGGCCGGGTGGGCCTGCAGCAGCGAGACGAGCCGCGCGTGGGCCCGCGGGGCCTGGCGCGAGGCGTGCTCGACGCGGGCCTCCACGCGCTCGCCGGGGTAGCCCCCGGGGACATGTACGAAAGTACCTGCACTTTCAGACAGCCCGTCGCCCTCGGGCGCGAGCCGCTCGAGGTCGAGGGTCAGGAGGTCGCCGGCGCGCACGCTCACTCGACCATGCCGAGGCCGGCGAGGACCTCGAAGTACTTCGGGAAGGTCTTGGCGACGCAGCCGGGGTCGCGGATCGTGACGCGGCCGGCGAGGCTGAAGGCCATGGCGACGCGGTGGTCGCGGTAGGTGTCGATCGCCGCGCCCTCGGCGATCTGCGCCGGCGGGGTGATGTCGAGGCCGTCGTCGTGCTCGACGACCTCGGCGCCGAGCTTGCGCAGCTCGGTGGCGGCGGCGGCGATCCGGTCGCTCTCGTGGTGGCGGAGCACGTCGACGCCGCGGATCCGCGTCGGCCCCGCGGCGTGCAGCGCCAGCACCGCGGCGGTCAGCGTGGTGTCGGGCATGTCCGACAGGTCGAGGTCGACGCCGTGCAGCGCACCTGTCCCGCGGACCAGGGTGATCTCCGGCCCCTGCAGCACGTTCGCGCCCATGCGCCCGAGGACGTCGCAGAAGCGGGCGTCGCCCTGCTGGCTGGTGCGGCCGAGGCCGGGCACGCGCACCTCGCCGCCGTAGATCGCCGCCAGCGACAGGAGGTAGGTGGCGGCCGAGGCGTCGGGCTCGACGTGATAGTCGCGGCCGCGCAGGGTGGTCGGGCTGACCTCGAGGACATCTTGCGCGACCCACCGCGCGTCGGCCCCGAAGTCGCGCAGGCAGGCGAGCGTCATGTCGACGTAGGGCCGCGCGGGGGTGCCCTGCTCGAGGACGACGCGCAGCGGGGCCTCGGCCAGCGGGGCGGCGAGCAGCAGGGCGGAGATAAACTGCGAGCTCGGCGGGCGGGCCAGGCGGACCTCGCCGCCGCGCAGGCGGGCGCCGACGATCTCGCACGGCAACATGTCGTCGGCGCCGCGGCAGCGGATGTCGGCGCCCTGGGCCCGCAGGGCCTGCAGGAGGCCCTCCATCGGCCGCTCGCGCATGCGCGCGCTGCCGTCGACGACGCAGGCGATCGGCGAGGCGGCGAACACCGCGGCGAGGAAGCGCGCGGCGGTCCCGGCGGTGGCGACGTCGATCGGCCGCTCCGGGTCGTCGACCCGCGGCAGCGGGCCGCCGACGCCGACCACCCGGACCTCGCTGGCGTCCTCGCTGGCCTCGCAGACGACGCCGCAGCGGGCCAGGGCGGCGCGCATGACCTGGGTGTCCTCCGAGTCGAGGCAGCCGCGCAGCACGGATGTCCCTTCGGACATGGCCGCAAGGACAAGCGCGCGGTTGGTCAGGCTCTTCGAGCCGGGCGGGGTGAGGGCGGCCACGATCGGGCCGGGCGGGGGGCGGACGCGGACTTCGCTCGTCATTTTATGACCTCGAATTCGACGCGACCCACCAGCTGGTCGTCCTCGGTGACGACGTCGATGCTCCACGGGCCGGTGCGGTCGGAGGGGATGTGGAACGAGCGCAGGGTCGAGCGCAGGCGGACGCTGCCGGGCGGCGGGTCGACGGCCGGCTCGCTGGCGCCGCGCTGGACCTCGAGGCCGCGGTGGCGCCACACGTGCAGCAGGTTGTCGCCGCGGCCGCCGGGGGTGACGACGTCGGTGAGCGCGTGCATCTCCTGGATGAGCGACTCGTGCAGGGCGCTGACGTGCATGCTGAGGCGACCGTCGGGCAAGAGCGTCGGCCCGACGGCGCCGACCGAGACGTACATCGGCACCGGCGGGATGCCGCGCCGGCCGGCGTAGGCGGCGAACACCGCCACGCCGACCGCGGCCATCAGGGCGAAGAACCACGCCGGCTTGAGCAGGTTCTTGACCGGCACGTGCATGGTGAAGAACACCACCGTCGCCAGCGCCGCCGCGGCGAGCAGGGTGACGAGCGTGCGCGTGTCGGGGAAGATCGCCGGCAGCACCAGGTTGAGGCAGGCGAACAGGATGAACAGGTAGACGACCGAGGCCGGGGCCTTGTAGCGCATCAGGACCTGGTCGAACACGACGTCGACGGTCGACAGCAGCGCCAGCAGGCCGAGCAGGTAGAGGAAGAAGCGGTTGTCGGCGTCGAGCGTGGCGGCCTTCCAGTAGAAGGGCACCAGGAAGAACAGCATGCTCTGGTAGAGGTTCTTCAGCGCCGTGGTCATCACGTAGAAGCGCAGCTTCGACTTGGCGTCGGTGACCTTGTCCTTCTGCCCGCGGCCCTGGCCGAAGTGGCGGAAGAACATCACGATCACCAGCCAGCCGGCGCACAGCAGCACGACCATCCAGCGCGCGCGCTCGTAGCCCTCGGCGGCGTACATCATGACGAACGCGCCGAAGGTCATGGCGTAGGCCGAGTGCAGCCACCACAGCAGGTGGCCGTGCTTGGCGAAGAAGGCGCGGAGCTTGGCGAAGCGCTTGACGGTGGCGATGTCGCCGACGGACATGTCCTTCGGGACATCCATCGGCACGCCCGCGTCCTCGCCGACCTGCGCCAGCTCGGCGGCGGCGAGCTGCAGCTCGGGGCTCAGCTCGGCGGTCGGCGTGGCCGCTTCGCTCGCGGGCGGGACGGCGTTCGCGTCGGTCGGCTCGGAGTTCGGTTGCTGCGGCGTCTCGGCCATCCGACTCGAGAGGATGCGCGATTCACTGGCCGGTGCCAACCGTCGGCCCCACCGTCGGCCCGGCCGTGGCGGCAGTTGCTTCGCCGGTGGCGCTGGTGGTGGCCGCGGTGGTGCTCGTGCCGTCGGTCTCGCTCGCGCCGCCGGTCTCGGGCATCGGCTCGGGGCGGTCCGTGGCCCACTGCACCCGCTCGGCCGTGAAGTTGAAGTACATCCACACGCCCTGGCCGTAGAGGCCGTGGTTGTCGATGTCGCTGAAGGTGTTCATCGCGTCGACCTGACAGCCGGCGCCGCCGGCGAGCACGTTCCACGGGACGAAGCTGATGCCGTTGGCCTGCCCGGCCGCCAGCATCGCCGTGGCCGCGGGCATGAAGCCGCGCAGCGCGCCCTGGACGAGCTTCTGCGGCTCGCCGTCGACCGCGTAGGCGGCCGCGATCTCGACCTCGACGAGGTTGAGGTCGAGCGGCAACATGCCCGTCTGCGCCGCCAGCCGCACCGGGGTGCCGGGGATCGTCTCGCTGACGAGGCACGGCGCGGCCGGCTGCGGCGGCGCGTCGTAGCTCTGGTTGAGCGAGTTGGCCTCGGTGCCGCCGCAGGCGCCGACGTCGCGGTTGAAGGCGTCGGCGTCGACGGTGTGCGTGCCGGCGACCATGCGGTCGGTGCAGTTGGTCGGCTCGCCGGCGATGCACAGCGCGGACACGTACTGCAACTTGACGACCGCGCTCTTCGGGTCGAGCGGCCGCAGCACGAGGACGTTGCTGACGTCGTAGTCGGCGATGCCCTGGGCGATGAAGCCGTTGAGGGTCGCGGTCGAGTCGGTGCACACGCCGAGCACGGTGTCGAAGGTGTAGGTGTGCGGGTCGACGAGCTCGAGCGAGGTGATCCGGAACGCGACCGGGCTCTCGGGCGGCGGGTCGGGACACACGCCCGTGTTGGCGCACAGGCCGTCGAGGTACTCGTTGCTGTAACAGCCGCCGGCGAGGCCGACCGAGAACGCCAGCGCGGCGCGCGTCAGAGCGGCGATGAGGCGGCGACGGGCGACGAGCAAGGCGGCGCCATCATAGCGAAAATCCGCGCCGCCCGGCCGCTACCGCCGATGTGTGTTGCCGCCGCTCGGCGCCTGTCGCACCATCACGTCCATGAACTCGCTTATTCCGGCGCGCCGAGGCCCAGCAGCCTGGCCGCCGCGCGTCTTTGTCAGGAATTTGTCGGCCAGGAATTTGTTCGCGCCCGCGTTGCTCGTCGCCGGGATCGCCTGCCTCGCGGGCGCGTGCGAGCTCCGCGTCCACAACGAGACCGAGACGTCTTCCGCCAGTGACACGAGCAGCACCGGCGCGACCACCGAGGGCGGCGCCCCCGAGGTCTGCCTGCGCTACGTCGACTGCTTGAAGGAGATCGACGCCGAGGCCGGGGCCGAGGCCGAGGCGAGCCACGGCGCGAACGGCAGCTGCTGGTCGGGCGACGAGGCCGCCCAGGCCGATTGCCTGGCGCTATGCGACGCGCAGCTGCGCAACTACGCCTCGGCGTTCCCCGACGTGGCCGCGTGTGAGGACGAGGGCATCGTCTCGGACGTCGAGTTCGAGATCGGCGAGGCGGTGTTCGACCCGGTCGACCCGTTCCTCGATCCCGTCTACCGCAAGCTCGAGCCCGGCGGGACGATGGCGGTGGTCCGCGGCGGCCAGGGCTTGCTCATGCTGCCGTTCGCCCTCCGCGGCAAGAACTTCGTCATCACCGAGGACCCCAACGACTGGGACAACCCGAAGATGCCGCGCGTCGACATGTGGGTCGACATCGACGGCCACAACGTCGGCTTCGGCGGCCACTTCGCCCGCCTCAACAACTACTCGGTCGGCTTCTACCCGCTGGACGACGGCATGGGCACGCTCGAGCACATGTACATCGCCATCATCGTGCCCGACGCGATCGCCGACCCGCAGACCCTCACCGGCCAGCCGGGCATCGTCCACATCGAGCTCAACACGTTCGGCGAGCCGGCGGCCATCCACGAGCTCGAGTTCACGGTGGCGCCGGAGATCCAGGGGTTCTAAGAAGAACACGCCATGACCAGCCCGGCCCGCGAATTCATCCCCGTCCACGTCGCCGTGCTGACGGTCTCCGACACCCGCACCGTCGAGACCGACACGTCCGGCCGCCTCGCCGTCGACCGCCTCACCGAGGCCGGCCACCGCGTGATCCGCCGCGCCATCGTCCGCGACGACCGCGAGGCCATCCGCGCCGCCCTGCAGGCGTTCATC
Source organism: Nannocystis punicea (assembly GCF_026965555.1). Taxonomy (GTDB): domain Bacteria; phylum Myxococcota_A; class Polyangia; order Nannocystales; family Nannocystaceae; genus Nannocystis; species Nannocystis punicea. Next base: position 13,026,177 of record NZ_CP114040.1, read on the forward strand.
GACGACCCGGAGGTCGAGGTCGTCATCACCACCGGCGGCACCGGCGTGACCCCGCGCGACGTGACCCCCGAGGCGCTCGCGCCCCTGGTGACCAAGCCGATCCCCGGCTTCGGCGAGCTGTTCCGCTGGCTCAGCTTCGCGGAGATCGGCACGTCGACGATCCAGAGCCGCGCGGAGGCGGCCCTGTGCGGCACGACCTACGTGTTCCTGCTGCCCGGCTCGACCGGCGCGGTGCGCACCGCCTTCGACAAGATCCTCCTGCAGCAGCTCGACCACCGCCACCGGCCCTGCAACTTCGTCGAGCTGCTGCCGCGGATCCGCAACGAGCGCGAGGGCTGAGCGGATGTCTTGAATAACATGTCGTAAAGGACATGTCATTGCAGGACAGGCGATGATCGGCGCTTCGCGCCCGATGGCGGAGGTCAGGCTCGCGCAGGAGAGTCGCGGCGAGCGACGCCAGAGCCGTCGTGTGTGAGCTGCACGAGCATGTCTCGGTGGACATGCTCTTCGAGACATGCTTGAAAGCGCATGCTCGTCCGGGCATGCTCCTGCGAGCATGTGCCCGAAGAACTACAGCAGCTGCTGGCCGGCGACGAGGTCGTAGACGTGGCCGGGCAGGGCGATCCGGAAGCCTGCGGCCTCGACGCGGGGGCGGTAGAGCTCGAGGTTGTCCTCGTGGTGCATGATCACGAGCTTGCGCCGGACCGCCTCGGGCAGGGCCTCGAGCTTGTCGAAGAAGCCGTGGACCTGGCCGGGGTAGTCGATGAAGGTGCAGTCGTGGAAGTAGATGCTGGTGCGCGGCTCGATGCTGTGGAGGAAGGCGGCGTCGACGGTGCCGTCGCCCGACCACCAGGCGATCCGCGGGCTCGTCGGGCCCGCGTCCTCGCCGACGTGCAGCTCGAGCGCGCAGGACGGCTTGCCGGGCACGTGCTCGTTCTCGCGGGTGACCACGCGCAGGCCGTCGACCTCGAAGGTCTCGGAGTGGTTCCACGGGTTCTTGCGCGGCGGCTCGGTGGCGGCCGGCCCGATGACGTCGAAGAAGTGCTGCAGGGTGCCGCTGCGGAGGTTGCCGCGGCCGTCCTGCAGGTAGCGCAGCGACGGCGCCAGCGTCTCCCACACCTCGTCGCGCACGGCGCTGTGCGAGATGTACTTCGGCTGCGGCCCGCCGCGGCTCGAGGCCATCACCTCGGCGTGGGTCTCGAAGTAGCGGACGAACGCGAAGTCTTCGAGGCCGAAGACGTGGTCGCCGTGGCAGTGGGTGATGATCTGGCCGTGGATGTCGTGCCAGGCGTAGCCGGCCGCGTGCAGCTGGTCGGGCGCCTGGCGGCCGCAGTCGATCAGCCAGCGCTTGCCGTCGCGGAGGGTGACCATCGAGCAGGTCGTGCCGTAGCGGCGAGAGAACGCGCCGCCCGCCCCGAACAGGCGCAGCGTGATGGTTTGACTGCTGGCGGACACGACCTTGTGGTTGTAGTGAAGCGCTCGGATGGGGCGATGCAAGCCCTCGGGCCGCGGGGCCGCGGGGACGGGCTCAGAGGGTCCAGGTGGAGCGATCGACGCCGTCGCGGACGAGGACCCCGATCGAGCTTAACTCAGCTCGCAGGCGGTCCGCCTCTTTCCAGTCTTTTTTGACCCGCGCCTCGTCGCGGAGGGCGACCTTCCGCTCGACATCGTCCACGTCGAGGCCGAGCCGCGCGGCCTTGCGAGCCCGGCGCTCCAGCAGCCAGGCCTCCGGGTCGGCGGCGAACAGGCCCAGCATGCGCGAGACGGCCGGGAAGTCGGCGAGGAAGCGCCGCAGGGTGGCCGTGCGGCCCGCGGCGGCGCCCTTCTTCTTGGCCTCGAGCAGGCGGTTGATCTCGCGCAAGGGCTCGCTCAGGGCGGCCACGGCCGCGGCAGTGTTGAGGTCGTCCCGCAGGGCCGCCGTGAACGCCGTCAACATCCCGCCCACGGCCGCAGAAACGGCGTTCTCGGGCGCGTCCTCCGACTCGGCGAGGGCGCGGCGGGCGCGCGCGAGGGTGTCGTAGACGTAGGCGACCCGCTCGTCCGCCTCCTCCAGGCCGGGGAAGCGGATGTGGGCCCGCAGGCGCTCGCGGTCGAGCGCGGCGCCGCACCCCGGGCACTGGCTGGCCTGCTGCTCCTCCGTGGCGAGCACGCGCGCGCACGCGGGGCAGGGGACCTCGACGTCGAAGTTGATGCCCGAGCGGTAGTGGACCCCGAGCAGGAACCACCGCACGGCCTCGGGCGGGTAGAGCGCCGTGACCTCGCGGATGGTGAAGAAGTTGCCGAGGCTCTTCGACATCTTCTCGCCGGCGAAGTCGACGAAGCCGTTGTGCATCCAGTGGCGGGCGAAGGTCCCCGCCCCGCACGCGCCCTGCGACTGGGCGATCTCGTTCTCGTGGTGCGGGAAGATGAGATCGCGGCCGCCGGCGTGGAGGTCGAAGGTCTCGCCGAGGTGGACCTTGCTCATCGCCGAGCACTCGATGTGCCAGCCCGGCCGCCCGGGGCCCCACGGGCTCGGCCACGCCGGCTCGCCGGGCTTCTCCGCCTTCCACAGCGCGAAGTCGAGCGGGTTCTCCTTGAGCTCGCTGACCTCGACCCGCGCGCCGGCCTGCATGTCGTCGAGGCTGCGCTTGCTCAGCGCGCCGTAGGCCGAGTAGGCGGCGACGCGGAAGTACACGTCGCCACCTGACTCATAGGCCAGGCCGCGACCGATCAAGGCCTCGATGAGGGCGATGATCTCGGGGATCGTGCCAGTGACGCGCGGCTCGACGTCGGGGCGCAGGCAGCCGAGCGCGTCGAGGTCCTCGTGGTAGGCCGCGGTGTACTTGGCGGCGACCTCGCCGGCGCTGATGCCCTCGACCTGGGCCCGCTTGATGATCTTGTCGTCGATGTCGGTGACGTTGCGGACGAAGGTGACGCGCACGTCCTGCTCCCGCAGGAACCGCACCACAGTGTCGGCGCAGATGGCCGAGCGCGCGTGCCCGACGTGGCTCAGATCGTAGACGGTAGGGCCACACAGGTAGAGGCCGATGTGTCCCGGCTCGATCGGCTCGAGCGGGCGCTTGCTCCCGCTCATGGTGTCGTAAAGAAGCAGCGTGGGCGTCGTACTCATCTCGGACGAGGCAGTGTGCCTCATGCCCGTCGCGCGCGCCACCCGGCGACCAGGCCGGCGACGTTCCAGCCGACGACCAGCAGCACCAGGCACCACATCGCCACCTCGAGCCAGCGGTCGCGCGGGCGGACGCCGACGTCGATCACATAACCCTGCGGGTCGACGACGACGGGCCGGTCGAGGCGCACGGCCTTGATGTCGCCGGGATCGAGCAAGAGCCGGCCGCCCTGCAGCGGCCGCGGGACGAGCTTGCCGTCCTGGAGGTCGAAGCCCGGCTTGGCGTTGTCGCCGGGCACGAGGCTGAACTTGCCGCCCTCGACCGTGATGTCGCTCGCAGGCACGGGGTAGCTGGTGATCCACGGCAAGATCGCCGCGCCCACGCTCGGGTCGGCCGGCTTGGCGCCTTCCGGGATGATCGCCGCCGCCGACAGCTTGGCCTGCGCCGACTCACGCTCGCCCGCGGGCAGGCGCACGTAGAAGCTGTAGAAGCGGCCGTTGCTCTGCTCCGGCGGGGCGTAGTGCGGGACGCCGAGAGCGGCCACTGCGGCCTCCGCGGCCGCCTGCGAGTCGAAGCTGCTGCGGCCGAGCTGGACCTGCACGTCGGGTTGCTCGACCACCAGAGTGACTGTGGCCTTGGTGCCGAGAGTGATGCTCTGGCCGGCGGCGTCGACGACGGTGAGGGCGTCGCCCTGGCGCTTGCCGAGGGCGTCGAGCAGCGCGGCGGCGGTGGTGTCGCGCTCCTCGACGATGCGCTCGCCGTCGAAGTGCTGCTGGATGGCGGCGAAGTTGGGCGACTCGGACAGCCGGCGGATGCGGCCCTCGAACACGCCCTCGAACTGCTGCGGCGCCGCCTCGGTGGTCCGCGGGATGGCGGCGAACAGGCTGCCGCCGCCCTCGATGATGCGGAGGTAGCCGATCGTGCGACCGCCGCCGCCGCCCTTGGGCTCGATGCGGAGGCGGGCGGCGTGCTGGACGTCGGGGGTGCCGCGGAGGACGACGTAGGTGTCGTCGAGGTCCTCGGAGAGGCCCTTCTCGACGAAGGCGGCGGCGTCGCCGAGGTCGCGGGGCTCGCTGCCCTGGAGGAAGTAGCGGACGTCGCCGAACATCCAGTAGAGCAGGTAGCCGCCGAGCGCGACCACCGCGACGTCGATGATCGGAGAGCGGCGCCGACGCGGGGCGCCGGCCATGGAATCGGACCCGGAGGGCCGGGGAGAGTCGTCTGCTGGATCCGTCGCTTCGCTCACGACAACCTCGCAAATCCAGGGCCGGAGGCCCGTGCAGCTATATCACACGTGACGTGCGGCCTGTGGGACCGTCGTCGCGGGGGGAGGTTCCCCCGTCACTGACGAAATACCCAGACTTCGCGGGTCGCCTCGATGTCGTCGCCGTCGCGGGCGGTGATGAGGATCCGGTTGCTGCCGGGCGCCAGCGGCACCCGCGCCGAGAAGTCGAGGCTGCGGGCGGCGTCGCCCTGATGCGCGGGATTGGCCCGGTAATCGAGCTTGCGCTCGACCTGGGCGGTGCCCGGTGGTTTGACTGCGACGACGACGTCGCGGACTCGGCCGCCGTCGTGGCGCGCTGTGCCGCGGATCTCCACCGTCTCGCCGGTGGCCACCGGTGCGACCGGGTCGACCTCGATCACCGGCGGCTGCACCAGCAGAGAGGGCCGCTGCGGCAGCTTGCCGCCCTGGCCCGGGGCGCCGCCGGCCTTCACGAGGTCGCTGGGCAGCCAGGCGCGCCGGCCCGGTCCGACCGCGACGGCGCTCCATCCGCCGGCGGCGCCGAGGATGTCGAGCGCGGTGCCGCCGGCGACCTCGGCGAGCTGCCGCGACTGGCCGTCGGCGGCGTTGTAGAGCCGGACCGGCTCCTCGCCGGCGATCACGCGCGCGGGCGCGGCGGTGAAGCCGGACGCGGGTGGGCCGAGCGGGACGTCGAACTTGTGGCGCACGCTCTCGCGAACGACGACGTCGGCGACGATGACCTCGAGCTCGACGGGCTTGTTCGGGTCGGCCTGCTCGCTGACGCTGAGGCCGAACGCGCCGCGCACGGTTCCCTTGGCAGGGATCTTCCCCAGCTGCAGAAAGCCCTCCTCGAGCAGCACCTGCGCGCCGGAGAGGTTGTGGATGAGGGCGCGCGCGTCGGAGCTGTCGGCGCCGCCGTCGTTGCGGATCTCGAGCGCGAGCAGGACCTGCTCGCCGGGCTGGAGGACGCCGTCGCCGTTGCCCTTGACCACGAACGGCGGCTCGCCGGGGATCGGCGGCGACTTCGGGCGCTGCGGCGCCGCGGCGGCGAGCTCGGGGTCGTCGACGATCCAGTAGTCGTAGGCGAAGCGCGGGCGCGGCAGGCCGGCGATGTCGAAGCGCACGGTCGCGGTGGCGTCCGCCGCCGGGCCCGGTTCGCCGGCGTGGAGGTCGACGCGCAGGGTGTCGACGAGGTCGGTGTGCCAGGCCATGACGTAGAGCCGCACGTCGCGGGTCACGGTCGCGCCGGGCTCGATGCGCCCGAGCAGCAGCTCGATGCCGTCGAGCTCGTCGCGCAGGCAGTCGGTGATCACGTGGACGCGCTCGGCCGGCTCGCTGCCGGTGTTGGTGACCTCGACGCGCAGGGTGAACGGCTGGCCGGCGGTGATCTTCTTGTCGTCGACGACGCGCGCGCGCAGCTCGAGCGTGGGGTCGCTGCCGGCCCCGAGCGCGCCGGTCCAGTCGATCTTGGTGGTGGCGATGCCGGCGGCGATCTTCTGATCCTCGCGGGCGGCGATCTCGCCGGTCAGCGCGGCGAGCCTGGCGGCGCGCTGCTTGCTGTCCGAAAGGCCAGCCAGCGCGTCGGCCACGTCGCGGGCGATCTGCACCTCGGGGTCGGCCATCGCCGCCGGGCCCTCGGCGGGGCGCGGCAGCGGCGTGCCCTGGCGGCCGGCGAAGTAGCGCAGGCGCGGCTCGTCGCCCGCGGCCTTGCCGGCGAACGCGGCCTCGTGCTTGGCCGAGGGCAGGTGCGCGACCTGGGTCGACTCGCGGCGGCGCTCGAACCGCTCGGTGTCGAAGTAGTTGGCGACGGCGACGATGTCGCTGAGCTCGACGGGGTAGATCGAGAGGTCGGGGCGCACGCCGACGGTCTGGATCTTGGTGTCGCGGGCGACCTGGTACTCGGCGATCGTCATCTTGAGCGCGAGCTCGCGGCCGTAGAGGTTCTGCGGCTTGAGCAGCTGGACGGTGCCCTTGCCGAAGCTGGGGCGGCCGACGACGACGCCGCGGCCGAGCGCCTTGACGCCGCCGCTGACGATCTCGGCGGCCGACGCCGAGTCCTCGTTGATCAGCGCGACCACGGCGGCGTCGGCCGGCAGGTTGACCTCGGGCGCGGCGTCCTCGGCCTCGCGGCCCATCGCCGAGCGCACGATCACCAGCTCGCCCTCGGCGACCAGCGCGTCGACGACCTCGACCGCCTGGGTGAGCAGGCCGCCGCTGTTGTCGCGCAGGTCGAGCACCAGCCCGCGCAGCGCCTCGCCCTTGGGCGTGAGGTCGGCGATCGCCTTGCGCACCTGCTCGCCGGTGTTCTCCTGGAAGGTGGAGATCTCGAGGTAGGCGATCTTGCCCGGCAGCAACGAGGCCGTGACGCTGTCGACGCGGATGATCTTGCGCGTGATCGTCAGCGTCAGCGTCTCCTGGCCGCGCTGGATCTTCACGGTCACCTTGGTGTCGACCGGGCCGCGCAGCATCAGCTGAGCGTCGGATGAGCGCAGGTTGACGGTGCTCTGCTTGTCGATCTGCAGCAGCAGGTCGCCGTCCTTGAGCCCGGCGGCCGCGGCCGGGCTGTTGGCCAGGACCTTGACGATCCGGATCCGCCGCTCGTCCTCGCGGATCTCGGCCCCGATCCCGCCGAACTGACCGCGCGTCTTGACGCCGAGATCGGTGTGCTCCTCGGGCGTGAGGAGGATCGTGTGCGGGTCGAGCGGCGCGAGCATGCCGTTGATCGCCGCGTACTCGACCTTGTGCGTCGCCTCGGCGTCGAGGCGCAGGCTCTCCTGCACGAACGCGAGCACCTCCTCGAGGCGGTCGGCGACGCTCGGGAGGTCGGTCAGGTCGGTCAGCGAGAACTCGCGGCGGAAGTCGGCGACCGTGACCGTGGCGGTGTCGCCGGCGACGGCGGCGAAGAACTCCGGCGTGTTGAGGCCGAGGTGGCGCAGGGCCTCGGCGAACTGCTCGCGCGGGTCGAAGCGCTCCTTGTCGAAGTACTCCTGCTGCACGACGTAGGCGGCCCACACGGTCAGCGGGAAGCGGCGGCGGTCGAGCTGCAGGCGGGTTGCGACGTCGATTTCCGGTGCTGCGGCGTCCTCGGCCGGTCGGGCGGCCGCCGCGGCCTCGCCGGGATCCTTCGCGGAGCACGCGCAGAGCAAAACGGAGGCGAGACCCGCGGCGAGGCGACGAGCGACCATCGGCGCTAGCATAACGTTCGGCGGCCCCAGCCGATGGCTGATGTGGGGGCCTCCGGCGCAAATCTACGAATCATCGCGACGATGATGGCTTTCGTCGCGAGCGGATCCCGCGCCTCCGGCCAAGTCACTTGAAACACTGATCATGCCCCCTGGCACGGGACAGGCATGTCAAGTTTTCTGCTTGCGCACCACGAACCTGCTCTCCCTCGTTGCGGCCGTGCTCGTGGTGGGTTGCGTCGACGCGCCCATCACTCCTGAGCACATCCTGCCCGACGGGCAACTCCGCTCCGATCTGTCGTCGTCCCAGGCCGCGTTCGCGGCCACGCCTGCTCGCCCGGTCGGGCACGCGGTCCAGGTCGCGGCCGTGCTGGCGGCGCAGGCGGCCGGGCCGCTGGTCGACGCCGCCACTTTCTCGCCCGAGGCCGGCTCGGTGCACCTGCACCTCCGCGCCGACAGCCTGCTCGAGCCGCGCCCCGTGACCTTCGTGTGGACGCACGGCGACTCGCGCGAGGAGGTCCCGGGCGTCCTCGCGCCGACCACCACGCTCGCGCTCGCGGCCAGCCATCCGCTGAACCCCGACGAGCGCGGCCGGTGGAGGGTCGAGGTGTTCACGCTGGCGGGGGACGAGCCCGCGCAACTGCTGCTCACCCGCGAATTCGAGGTTCTCTAGACGTCCTTTGCTTGGTGGCGTCGAGTCGTGCGACGCCCGCGGTCCAGGCTGGACCGCGGGCGTTTTCTATTTGCGGCCGGCGCTGGCGGCGGCGGGTTCGTGCCCGTACCATCTCCGGCCATGGAGAGCCAGCACGGCAGCATGACCCCCGAGGAGATCGACGTGTTCGCCCGCGGTCTGCACCACCTCGCCAGCGTCGACGGCATCGATCCGCGGGAGGCGGAGCTGATCGCCGACTTCCTGCGCGAGGCCGGCGCGACCATCACGATGGACGACCTGAAGGGCACCAGCTTCAGCAAGTTCGAGGCGGTGCAGGTGTTCGACAAGACCTACCTGCGCCGGATCTTCCTCAAGACCGCGATCGCCCTGGTCCACCGCGACGGGCACACCAGCGTCGCCGAGCGCCTGGCGCTCGCCGAGCTCGCCGACGTGTTCGGCCTGAGCAACGTCGAGTTCGTCGAGCTCGAAAACGAGGCCCTCAGCGCGGGCCTGGCCTGAAACCACCGGCCGCGTCACCCTCTCGAATCACCCGCAGCAGCACCGGAGCGACCATGGGCATCCTCAGCTTCATCAAGGGCCAGTTCATCGAGATCATCGAGTGGCTCGACAACACCAACTACACGCTGGTCTACCGCTTCCCGGACGACGACCACGAGATCAAGAACGGCGCCAAGCTGGTCTGCCGCGAGAATCAGGCCGCGATCCTCATCAATGAGGGTCAGCTCGCCGACGTGTTCGGCCCCGGCACGCACACGCTCAGCACGCAGAACCTGCCGATCTTGTCGCGCTTGAAGGGCTGGAAGTACGGCTTCAGCAGCCCGTTCAAGGTCGAGATCTACTTCGTCAACCTGCGCCAGTACGTCGACCAGAAGTGGGGCACGGCCAACCCCGTGCTCATCCGCGACCCCGAGTTCTCGGTCGGCGGCCGCCCCGGTCGCGTGCGGATCCGGGCCTTCGGCTCGTACAACTTCAAGATCTCCGACCCCGGCGTGTTCTTCAAGGAGATCGTCGGCACCCAGGGCCTGACGACCACCGACTCGATCGCCGAGTACCTGAAGCGCCAGCTCGTCAGCAAGTTCACCGTCGCCGCCGGCAAGAGCGACCTCAGCGTCGCCGACATGGCCGCGCACTACAACGTGCTCGAGAACGCGGTGAAGGGCGACCTCGCCGAGGAGTTCGGCAAGCTGGGCCTCACCCTCACCAGCTTCGTGATCGAGAACATCTCGCTGCCGCCGGAGATCGAGAAGGCGCTCGACGCCGCGGCGGCGCAGGCGGCTCGCGGGGTCGACAACACGATGGCCTGGGAGGGCCTCAATGTCATGCGCGACGCGGCCCGCAACCCCGGCGCCGGCGGAGCGTCGTCGGCCGGCATGGGCATGGGCATGGGCATGGGCATGGGCCAGATGATGGCCCAGATGATGGGCGGCATGGCCGGCTCCATGAACCCGCAGCAGCAGTTCCATCAGCCGCAGCAGCAGCAGTTCCAGCAGCCGCAGCAGCAGCAGCAGGCGCCCGCCGACGACAACAGCCTCGAGGCCAAGCTGCGCAAGCTCAAGGCCGCGTTCGAGGCCGAGCTCCTCACCGAAGAGGAGTACAAGGCCAAGCGCGCCAAGCTGCTCGAGGCCTTCTGAGCGCCCGCGCTCCCTCGGGGCCTGCGGCGCGCGCCGCAGGCCCGCCGCGCGTGTTCCTGGTCGGGACCGACACCGACTGCGGCAAGACCACCCTCGCGTGCGCGCTCCTCCGCGCCGGCGCGGACGCGGGGCTGCGCGTGCTGCCGTTCAAGCCGGCCGCCAGTGGACCCTCAGGCCCCGCGGGCGACCCCGAGCGGCTGGCCGCCGCCAGCGACCTCGGCGTGACTGCCAGCGAGATCTGCCCGCTGCGCTACGCCGAGCCGCTGGCGCCCGGGATCGTCGAGGATGCGGGCGCCTTCGTCGGCGGGTCGCAGCTGGATGTGCGAAGAGACATGCTGCAAGAAACAGGGTCGATCGGGCATGTCCGAAAGACCATGGAGTCACTCGAGGCGACGCACCGGCCCGACGTGACGCTGATCGAGGGCGCGGGCGGCCTGTGGGTGCCCATGCCCGGCGGGACCTGGCTGCCGGCGTGGGTCGCCGGGCTGGGCGGAGCCCCGGTGGTGGTCGGTCGCCTCGGCCTCGGCGGGGTCAACCACGCGCTGCTGACGATCTTCGCCCTCCGCGCGCTGGGCCTGCCGCCGCGCGGCTTCTTCCTGGTCGACACGCACGGGATGCCCGACGCGGCCCGCACCCACAACCCGGCCGTGATCGGGGCCGCGAGCGGGCTGTCGTGCCTGGGCGTGATGCCCCACGCGGCGACGAGCACGTCGTGGTTGAGCGCGGACGCGTGGACGCGCATGACTGCGACGTGAAGCTCACGCCGCGAGCGCGTGTGGCCGGGCGTGTACGCGTGAACTCGGACGACGACGGCGTGAAGACACGCGACCTGGCGAGGTCACGTGGCCGCTCGGCGGCGGTGCTCGGCCGGGGAAGGTCGAGCTTGGTGTGTCCTCGAGGACATGTCGTTCAAGACATGTCGTTCAGGGCAGGTTCCTCGCGGGCCGCTAGAATTGCCCGCGGAAGATCAGGCTGCCGGGGCCGATGCCGAGCTGGCGGACCCCGCGGCGAGCGGCGCGCTTGTCACCGGCGTCGGTCTTGGGCCGGGAGTTGACGAGGATGACGGTGCCGAGGGTGAGGAGCGCGGCGCCGGCGAGGGTGGCGGCGACGCCGTACCACTTGGTGTTGAAGAGGTACTTGCACTCTTTCTCGCCGGTGATGCCGGGGTTCATCACGTTCTCGCCGGCGCAGTCGAACGAGTAGTTGCGACCGTCGAGGGCGGTGAGGGCGATGCCGCCGCCGATGCCGAGGATGCCGACGGCGATCGAGGCGTAGCCCCAGCGCTTGCCGGGCAGGCGGCTCGGCAGCTTTTCCAGGGAGTACTGCAGCTCCTCGCCGACGCCCTCGACGAAGGTGACCTCGCGCTCGAGGGCGATGAAGCCGTCCTTGCTGATCCGGATGACGTGCTTGCCGGGGACGACGGGGCGGCCCAGCGGGGTGGTGCCGGCGATCTCTCCGTCGATGGTGACGAGCGCGCCGGGCGGGTCGGTCTGCAGCTTGAACGAGGCTGGCCCTTTGGCCAGGGCGTCGAGCTTGAGCCGCAAGGTGGCGGCGGCGGAGTCGATGAGGCCGCTGGCGTCGACGACGCCGCAGATCTCGCAACCATCCTGGGTCGCTGCGATCCGCTGGCCGTCATTGCCGTTGAACAGGTCGACGTGGACGTTGTAGTCGCGGTCGCGCACGCTGATGGCGGCGCGGACGATGTAGGCAGCGCCGGTCTTGGTGGCGATCGACTTGTAACAGACGGCGTTGTCGCAGGTGCCGGCGCCGCTGTCGGCGGCGACGACCTGGTCGGGCGTGAGCACGGTGAAGTTGCCGCGCTGCAGGCCGCTGATGAGCGACTGCGTGAGCGAGTTCTGGTCGGTCTCGCTGAGCGAACCCTCGACCACCAGCGGCAAGATCGCCAGCTTGGCGCCCTGCTGCTCGGCGCCCTCGCCAGGGGCCGCGAACGCCAGCGCGGGCCGCGGGGCCGCTGCCGCGACCTCACCGATCCCCGAAGTGCTGAGGCACACACTGGCGGCCATCGCCACCGCAAGGCTCCGTCGCGCGAGGTCCATCTCCTCCCGAGGCTATCACGCTTGACCTGAGACCCTCCACCATCCCACCCTGAGCAAGCCCCGTTGACCCCCCTCCGCACCGCTTTGCTCGTCGCGTCGCTCGCGTTCGCGCCCGCATGTCCGCAAGAGCCCGCCGCGGACAGGCCGCCTCCGCAGCCCGCGCAGACCCCCGCAACTGCGCCCGAGCCGTGGCTGTACGCCCCGGCCCTGCGTGACAGCATCCCCGCGGATCTCGCCGTGCGCCCGGTGTTCGAGCTCGCGGACGGTCGGCGTGGGCGGGCGGAGATCGGCGTCGCCGTCGCGAGGCCGGGCGCGGCGCCTCGGCTCGAAGTGTGGGAATTCAGCCAGAACAACCCGCGTGAGCGGCTCGAGCGGGTCGGCGAGGCGCGCGAGCTGGTCGCCCTCGACGCGCCTCGCGACGCTCGCGGTCAGCTCGATGCGATCCGCACGGCGATCGCCCGCCCCAGCAACGAGTTCGTCCGCATGCGCGGCCTCGACGGCGAACCGGAGGCGATCGTCGCCGAGTTGCAGCGCATGGCGGCGACGGTGCGCGACGCGGCCGCGAGCCCCGAACAGCGCGCGGAGGCCCTGGCCGGCCTCACCCGCGCGCTCGACGATCACCTGCTGTTCACCGAGAACCGCCTGCCCGAGCTGCTCGCGGCCCTCACCGGCACGCTCGAGGTCGCCGCGCGCGAGCCCGTCGGCGAACGCCGCGTGATCGTGACGCTGCGCGAACCACCGCACCGCCTGACGTTCGCCCGCACCGGCGAGCGCTGGGCGCTCAGCGACCTGCAGCTCGCAGCGCCGACGAACGAGGCGAAGACCCCCGCGCCCTGACGCCGGCGAGCGCCGCGCCGGTTCGGGCGGCGAGGCGATGTCGACGGCGCGATCGCTGGGCCCGTGCGCCTCGTCCTGGCCGTCGAATCGGCGCTCCCCGACCGGTCCGCGGCTGCTCGGACTGTTCAAAAAAGATGTCTGAGAGAACATGTCGGACCTGGCAGAGCTCATACGCGGTCTCGACCGGGCTCTTTCATATGTCTTGAAGGACGTGTTACGCGTGGGCGTAGCTTCTTTGCTCGCAGGCGAAGCCATGGACCTTCGCCGTATCCGCCCCGGCATGCGGCCATGGCCGGTCTCTTGTCATATGTCTTAACGGACATGTCACGAGAGGCCGGTCGTCCTGCGCCGCCCCGGTGCCGCGGCCGAACGACATGTCGAGCGCCGCGCAGCTCGCACTGTCGGAACATGTCTCAAGGGACATGCGGAACGCCGGATGCAGAAGCATGCCCTGAAGGACAGCAGGAGGTCCGGGATGGTCCGGACGTACGCCGCTCGCGGCTGCCTTACTCGGCGTCGGGGTCGGCGGCGCCCGCGGCGGAGCCGTCGCCGACGGCGCCCTGGCGCATGTACTTCTCGACCGCGGCCTCGTGCTCGGCGATCGTTTTGGAGAACTGGTGGGTCTTGTCGTTGCGCGACACGAAGTACAGGAAGCGCGACTTCTTCGGCGCCAGCACCGCCTCGAAGGCCGACTTGCCGGCGTTGGTGATCGGCCCCGGCGGCAGGCCCTCGTGCGTGTACGTGTTGTACGGGTTGTCGGGGTCGCGCAGGTGGATCCGGCGGATCCGTCCCTCGAACTTCTCGCAGGCGGCGGACTTCTTCACCGGCGCGGTGCAGCCGTAGATGATCGTCGGGTCGGTCTCGAGCCGCTTGGGCTGGAACGACTGGAAGCGCAGGCGGTTGAGGAACACGCCGGCGATGAGCGGCCGCTCGTGCTTGGCGGCGGTCTCCTTCTCGACCAGCGAGGCCATGATGATGATCTCGCGGTCGCCCCAGCCGAGGGTCTTGCGCAGCTCCTCGAGCGCCTCGCGGTGGCTGCGCTTGAGGTTGTCGTACACCTTGCGGTGCTGCTCGACCATGCGGCGGATGACCTGCTCCGGCGTGGCCGCGGTCGGGAACTTGTACGTGTCGGGGTAGAGGTAGCCCTCGACGCTCTCGCCCTCGATCCCGAGCTCCTTGAGCAGGGCAGGATCGCGCATCGCGGCGAGGATCACCGAGGCGTCGCCGTAGCCGGCCACCGCGAGGATGTCGGCGACCTCGAGGATGTTGCGGCCCTCGGGGATCGTCACGCGCGTCTCTTCGGTGCGCTGGGCCCGGACCAGCTCGGCGAGGACCTGCTCCGGCGTCATGTCGCCGCGGAAGGTGTGCGCGCCGGCGGTGATCTTGCCGGCGGCGCCGCGGTGGAGCACGAACAGCTTGAAGTAGAGGCCCTCGTCCTCCGGGATCACGCGGGCCTCGAGCAGCTGCGTCAGCACCTGCGGGAAGCTGGCGCCCTTGGCCACCTCGAGCGCGATCGGCTCGGCGCTGCCGACCCCCGGCCGCTCCGGGTAGTCGATCACGCGCTGGTACGTGCGCGACAGCCACAGGCCGCCGATCACCAGAGTGACCGTCACCACCGCCAGGGCGACGTACTGCGCCCATCGTGAGCGCCGCGGTCGCCACCACGGCAGGCGCTGGCGCTTGCTCGCTGCGCTGGGGGCCTGCGTCATGTGCCTGTCTCTCCGGACATGTCCTTACGGCGCTGGCCTTCGAGCCAGCCCTGGAGGATGAACTGGGCCGCGGCGGCGTCGATGACCTGCTTGCGGCGCGCGCGCGAGACGTCGGCCTGCAGCAGGGCCCGCTCGGCGCCGGCGGTGCTGAAGCGCTCGTCCCAGGTCCACGCGCGGGGCGAGCCCGGGAGCTCCTTGAGGAGCGGCTCGAGGACGGCGAGGAAGCGCTGGACCTGGCGGGCGCGGTGGCCGACGGAGCCGTCGAGCTCGAGCGGGAGGCCGACGACGACGTCGCTGGCCTCGAGGGTGCGGGCGAGCGCGGCGACTGCGGCGGCGTCTTCGGCGTGACCGCGGCGAGTGAGGACCTCGCGCGGACTGGCGATCGTGCCGCTCGGGTCGGACACGGCGACGCCGATCGTCTTGCTGCCGACGTCGAGGCCGAGGGCGCGCATGCCCCGGGTTTCTAGCACAGCGGGGCCTGCTCCGGGCAATTTCACGAGCTTCGGCCCGATCTTGCGCGGGCTCACCGCACACTCGGGGGAGGCCGGTCTTGCGCGCGGCTGGTCGGGGGGTCGATGCTCCGCCGCATGCTCGATCAGGTCCCGCACGCGCCGCAGAAGCTGCCCGTCTTCGGCCACATGGCCGCGCTCATGGCCGGGGCGCCGTGGGACGTGACCGAGCGCTGGCTGCGAGAGCGCGGGCCGACGGTGCGGCTGCAGATCCCCGGCGCCAGCTACCTCGTGACCTCGGACCCCGAGTTCATCCGCCACGTGATCGTCGGCGCCGCCGACAACTACGTCAAGGATCTGCGCGCCATGGGCGCCTTCCTCGACATCCTCGGACATGGCCTTTTGACCAGCGACGGCGAGCTGTGGAAGCGCCAGCGGGCGGTGCTGGCGCGGGCGTTCCGCATCGAGGCGCTGCGCAACGTCGCCGAGGCGTCGATCCGCGCGGTCGACCGGCTCGGCGCGGTGCTCGACGCGCACGCGCGCAGCGGCAGGCCGGTCGACATCGGCGCGCAGATGCGGCGGCTGACGCTGCAGGTGATCGCGGAGGCGACGCTGCAGATGCCGCCGCACCAGAGCGACGACGTGCTGCCGCGGCTGTACGAGCCGCTGGTGGAAGAGGCCAACAAGCGGGTCTGGCAGCCCTTCCGCGGCTACCTGCCGATGCCGGCGAAGTTCCGCTACGACCGCTCGCTGGCCCAGCTCGACGCGTTCTTGCTCGGCAAGATCCGCGCGCGCCTGCAGGCCCGGCGCGCCGACCCTCAGGCCCGTCCGGCCGACATGCTCGACATGATGCTCATCAGCCTCGACGACGGCGGCTGGACCGACGACAGCGAGCGCCTCGTCAGCGACGAGCTCAAGACCATGCTGTTCGCCGGCCACGACACCTCGAGCGCGATGCTGACGTGGACGCTGCACGCGCTGACGCAGCAGCCGGCCGAGCTGGAGCGCCTGCGGGCCGACGCGGCGACCGTGTGGAAGGGCGAGGGCATGCCCGACTACGAGCAGCTCAAGCGGCTCGACTTCGCCGGGGCGTGCCTCAAGGAGGCGCTGCGGCTCTACAACATCGTGCCGATCGTCGTGCGCGAGGCGGTGGTCGACGACACCTTCGGCGCGCTCGTCATCCCGCGCGGCACCAAGGTGATGATCCACATGCAGGCGCTGCACAAGGACCCGCGCCACTGGCCCGAGCCCGAGGCGTTCCGGCCCGACCGCTTCCTCGGCGACGAGCCGGTCGGCCACCGCTGGCTGCCCTTCATCGCCGGCCCGCGCAGCTGCGTCGGCCAGCACTTCTCGCTGCTCGAGGCGAAGATCGTGCTGTCCCGCCTGGCGCTGCGCTACGACTTCGAACCTGTCCCCGGGAACAGCGACGCGCGTCATCGCTTCAACATCCCGGTGGGCCCGCGCGGGAGCATCCGCATGCACGTGCGGCCGCGGGCGTAGCGGGCCTCGCGGACATGTCGGGCGCCGGCGCTGCGCCACGACTTCGAGCCTGTCCCCGAGGACATGGAGCCCCCCCCGGCGAGCATCCGCATGTACGTGCGGCCGCGGGCGTAACTGGCCCTGCGGACATGTCGGGCGCCGGCGCTGCGCCACGACTTAGAACCTGTCCCCGAGGACATGGAGCCCCGACGAGCATCGCACGCGCGTGCGGCCGCGGGATTATCTGTCCTCGCGGACAGGTTAGATCGGTGCCACAGGTTAGAACCTGTCCCCGAGGACATGGGCGCGCGCCACCGCTTCGACACCCCTGTGACCCCTGCGGACGAGCATCCCCGCGCTCGTCCGGTCGCAGGCGGGCGCCGCGGGCGTCGACGGCCTCGCGGACATGTCTCGGCGGGGCGCGGGCGATCGCCTTCGTCGAGCTCGCAGCGCTCGCGGCGGATGGCGAGAGCGAGCCGGTACGGATGTGCTCGCGGGCGTGCCACGAATGGGAGGCGAGCGAATGCCGGGACGCCGGCGTTGCCTGTATGACGGGACATGTCGGGACAGCGCGGGCCACCGATACGGCGAGCGAGGGGCGGGGAGCGCCGGGGCACCGGCGTAACCTGTCTGATAGGACATGCCGGGACAGCGGGCCACCGATACGGCGAGCGAGGGGCGGGGAGCGCCGGGGCGCAGGCGTGACCTGTCTGATGGGACATGCCGGAACAGGGCGGTCGCCGATACCACGACCGCGGATGTCCTCACGGGCATGCCATCGACGGACGCCCTTATGAGCTGTCCCGAGGGACATGCGCCGCTCGCAGACGCCACCTGACACGGAAGACAGGTCGCGCGCTCGGGACGGCCCCGAGGGGCTGGATCGCTCGAGCCGCGGGCTGGCGAGCTCTGCCGGGCGCAGGCGTCCGCGGAGCGGCCGGAGGTCCGGCGGGCTCGGCCGGGGCGCCGTATCCCATGTCCCGGGGGACAGGTACATCGATCGGACAGGATTCGCGGGGGGCGAGGGCGGTCATCCTGTCTCAAAGGGCATGTCCACCTTCGACGCTCGTCTCGTCGCGTCCGCACGCGCGGAGCTCCACGCGCGAGTTGCGGGCGCGAGCGCGGGCGCGAGCTTGCATATCGCTACCAGGACCCACCATGTGCTGAAGCGACGCGCATCGACAGATCTGCGGGAGCTCCGCTATGCAGGACGGGTCTATGTCGATACGCCGTCGAAGCGTCCTGCACGGCCTCGGGATCGGTCTGGTGGCCGCCCCCTTTTTAAATCTTCTGTCGGCGCCGAGCACTCGGGCCGAGGGTGGGCCGACGGCGCGGCGGCTGATCGTGTTCTTCAGCCCCAACGGCACGATCCCGCAGCACTGGAAGCCGAGCGGGACCGAGACCGACTTCGCCTTCCCGGCGGGGTCGATCCTCGAGCCGCTGGCGGACATTCAGGACCGGCTCATCGTGGTCGAGGGCCTCGACTTCTTCGGCGCCGACAACCACGAGGGCGGCATGGCGGCGATGTTGACCGCCAGCGGCACCGCCTCCGACGAGTCGGGCGGGATGTCGATCGATCAATTCGTGGCCCAGCAGATCGGTCAGGACACTCGCTTCGCCTCGCTCGAGTTCGGCGTCCAGACGTCGGCGTGGGGCGGCGGGGTGCAGACGCGCATGTCGTACTCGGCCCCGAAGGAGTGGGTCACGCCCGACGACGATCCGGCCCACGTGTACGGCCGGCTGTTCGGCGACTTCATGGGCGGGGACGAGGCCGCGGCGGCGCTGCGGGCCCGGCGTCAGCGCGTGGTCGACCTGCTGGTCGACGAGGCCAGCGCGCTGCGCGGGCGGCTCGGCAGCGAGGAGCGGCCCAAGCTCGACGCGCACCTCGACGCGCTGGCCAAGGTCGAGAAGGGGTTGATGGGCGCTGTTGGCTGCGGCCTGCCCGACGCGCCGATGGGTGGGGGTACGCAGGACAACGCCAACTTCCCGGCGATCACGACCGCGCAGATCGACATGATGGTCGCGGCGCTGGCGTGCGACATGACGCGGGTGGCGTCGCTGCAGCTGTCGCACACCGTCAGCCCGACGGTGTGCTCGTGGCTCGGCGTGGCCGAGGGGCATCACTCGCTGTCGCACATCGACGACTCGAACCAGGCCGGGGTGGCGCAGTTCGTCCAGTGCGAGCGGTGGATGGCCGAGCAGTTCAAGTACCTGGTGGAGAAGCTGGCGGCGACGCCCGAGGCCGACATGCAGGGCTCGATGCTCGACAACTCGGTGGTGCTGTGGGCCAAGGAGATGGGCGACTCGCGGCTGCACACCTGCGCCGGCGTGCCGTTCGTGATCGCCGGCGGCGCTGGCGGGCGCTGGCAGACCGGGCGCTACCTCAAGTTCAACGGCGAGTCGCACGGCAAGCTGATGGTCTCGCTGTGTCAGGCGCTGGGTCTGACCAATGAGACCTTCGGCAACCCCATGGTCGGCAACGGCCCGCTTCCGGGTCTGGTGTGAGGAGGACGACCATGCGCAAGCTTCACCCGAGCGACCTGGCGATCTTCCTGAGCCTCGCCGCCTGTCAGAACAACGGCGGCGGCGCGGTCACCGACGGCGACGGCGACACCGCGGGCACCGGCACGAGCATGAGCAGCGGCGACGTCGACCCCACCGACGGCGGCGGCGGCTGCCCGAGCGACGCGCAGTTCTTCGAGACTCGCGTGTGGGCGCCGATCCTCAGCAAGACGTGCATCACCTGCCACAACCCGGACGGGCTGGCCAAGGACACGCGGATGGTCCTCCAGGCCGAGGGCGAGGAGGGCTGGCTCGAGCACAACTTCGCGGCGGCCAAGGAGGTCGCGCTCGACGACGACGGCGGCACGTCGATCCTGCTGCTCAAGCCGACCAACCAGCACCCCGACATGCACAAGGGCGGGATGGTCGTCACGCCCGACACCGAGGCCTACGACGCGCTGGCGGAGTTCGTCGCCCGCAGCCAGGGCACGTTCTCGTGCACCGCGCCCGACGGCGAGGGCGCGGCCGGCTGCGACGAGGGCGGCGCGGGCGTGCGGCGGGTGCGACGGCTCAGCCACGTCGAGTACAACCGAACCCTCGTGGCGGTGCTCGGCGGGCCGACCGACCTCGGGCTCGGCTTCGCGGCCGACACCGTGGTGCAGGGTTATACGAACAACGCCGGGGCGCTGGTGGTCTCGGGGCTGCTCGCCGACCAGTACCGCGACGCGGCCGAGAAGGTCGCCGACCAGATCGTCGCCGACCTGCCGGCGCGCCTCGGCTGCGACCCGCAGGCCGACGGCGAGGAGGCGTGCGCGCACGACTTCATCGCCCGCTTCGGCAAGCAGGTGTACCGAAGGCCGCTCACCGCCGACGAGCAGGCGCGCTACGAGCTGCTGTGGAAGGAGGCCGCGGCGATCGAGAAATTCGCGGGCGGGATCCGCTGGACCATCGCGGCGATGTTGCAGTCGCCCGGGTTCCTCTACCGCACCGAGCTCGGCGAGCACGCGGGCGAGGGCATCTATCAGCTCACGCCGTACGAGCTCGCCAGCGAGCTGTCGTACCTCATCGTCGGCGGCCCGCCCGACGACGAACTGATGGCCGCTGCGGATGACGGGACCTTGAAAGATCTGGACGTGCTGCGGATGCAGGCCGCCCGCCTCCTCGCCAGCGCCGACGCCGACGCCACCCTGCATCGCTTCGTCGACGAGTGGCTGCACATCGATCGCCTGCGCACCGTGCCGCGCGACGCGATGCTGTACCCGGAGCTGACGCCGCAGATCCGCGAGGCCATGCTGGGCGAGACGCACCGGTTCGTCGGCGACGTGTACCGCAGCGGCGGTTCGCTGGCGGAGCTGCTGACCGCCGACTACTCGTTCATGACCGACGAGCTGGCGAGTTACTACGGCGTCGAGGCCGGCGCGGGCGAGCCCGACCTGGGGGGCTTCAAGCGCGCCGACACCGGCTCGGCCGCGGGCCTTCTGGTTCGAGGGGCGGTGATGACGACGCACGCGCTGCCGACGTCGTCGTCGCCGATCCACCGCGGCAAGCTGGTGCGCGAGCGACTGCTGTGCCAGGACATGCCGCCGCCGCCGCCGGCGCTCGACACCTCGCCGCCGCCGGTCGACCCGAGCCTGAGCACGCGCGAGCGCTACACCCAGCACTCGGCCGATGCGACCTGCGCCGGCTGTCACTCGCGCATCGACCCGATCGGCTTCGGCTTCGAGGGCTACGACGCGGTCGGTCGCACGCGCACGATGGACGGGATCCACGCGATCGACGCGAGCGGGGAGATCCTCCTCACCGACAACACCAACGGCAGCTTCGACGGCGCGGACGAGATGGCGCAGCTGCTGGCGGGCAGCCCCGACGTCGAGGCCTGCTACACGCTGCAGTGGGCCCGCTACGCCGTCGGCTCGGCGGCGGGCAGCGAGCTGCAGTGCGTGCAGGACGACCTGACGGCCGCGTTCGTCGAGGCGGAGGGCCGGCTCGACAGCCTGGTGCTGGCGCTGGTCGGCACGCGGTTCTTCCGCGAGCGCGGCGGGGCGCCGAGCGGCGACGGCGACCCGACGACGGGCGGCGATCCGACGACGGGTGGCGATCCGACCACCGGCGACGAGACGACGACGAGCGGCGGCACGACCACCGGCGAGCCGGAGCCGGGGCCGATGACGTCGCCGGGCATCGACGTGCAGGTGACGCAGGACTCGAAGTGGGAGCAGGGCGAGTGCAACTCGGTCACGGTGATCAACACGACCGACGCGCCGATCGTCTGGCAGGTCGTGCTCGGCCTGCAGGGCACGATCCAGAACGCGTGGAACGCCAAGTACATGCAGGACGGCACGCACCTGGTGTGGACCGGCGAGGCCTACAACGCCGAGGTCGCGGCCCAGGGGACGACGAGCTTCGGCTTCTGCATCCTCTACTGAGGAATCAACGATCGACCATGGTCGCGTAGCGCCCAGGCTCGCGGTCGTGGTCGACGCGCGTGACGATCGCGTCGGGACCGTCGGCCCGATCGACGGCGAGCACGCCGTCGAGGTGGTCGAGCTCGTGCTGCAGCAGCTCCGACTCGTTGCGAGGAAGACGCTCGCGCAGATGGAGCCGCCCCTCCTCGTCGAGGCTTTTGATGGAGATCGATGTCCACCGCCGGACCCGCACGAGCAGCTCTGGAAAGCACATGCAGTCGTCCCAGAGGGTGAAGGTCTCGTCGCTGTGCCGCACGATCTCGGGGTTCACGAGGGTGCGTGGGCCGTCGCCGAGGTTCATGGCGACGAGGCGCAGGTCGATGCCGAGCTGCGGCGCCGCGATCGCGCGACCGAAGCCGTGCTCGGCGCGGAAGTCGGCGAGCGCGCGATGGAGGCGCGCGACGGCCTCGGGAAACTCGGGCGCCGCGAGGTCGACGGGGCGGGCGATCGCACGCAAGCGCGGGTCGCCGAGGCGGAGGATCGCGGACACGCGAGGACCATCGCACGTCGCGACACCAAAGGAGGTGTCGCGCCTGCCCAGCGGGTGGCGACTGCGGGCGAGGACGTCGCGGGGACGGGAGCGGCGCTCGATTCGGCGTCCTGCTGCGCGCGAAAAAAATCGTGTCACGCCGCGCCAGGGCTGCCTCGTCATGCCGGGGAACCAGGAGAACTCGACATGACCCCGCATCTCGTCGTCATCGGCACCGGTTACGCTGGCCTGCTCGCCGCCCTTCGGGCTTCGCGGATCGCCCGCGGCCGCGTCGCGGTCACCCTCGTGGGTGCCAGCGATCAGCTCGTCGAGCGCGTCCGCCTCCACGAGCAGGCGGCGACCGGCCGCAGCGTCGCGCGCCCCGTCGCCGAGCTGATCGCAGGCACGGCGGTGCGCTTCGTGAAGGCGCGGGCGCTCGAAGTCGCGCCCCGGCGGCTCGTCACCGACACCGGTGTGCTCGAATTCGACCGCGCTATCGTGTGCACCGGCGGCGCGGTCGACCTCGAGCTCGTGCCTGGCGCGCGCGAGCACGCCCTTGCCATCGACGGCGACCGCATCGTCCGGCTGTTCAGCGAGGCGCGGCGCGTTGCCGAGCGCGGCGGCCGGCTTGCCGTGTGCGGCGGCGGTCTCACCGGCATCGAGATCGCCACGGAGCTGGCCGAGGCGCTGCCTGGCCTGCGGGTCGAGCTGGTCTCGGCGAGCGAAATCGCGCCGGCGCTCGGCCCCAAGGCACGCGAGCACGCGCGGGCAGCCCTGAAGCGCCTGGGCGTGACGGTGCGGGAGGGGGTGCGGGTCACGGCGGTGGCGGCCGACCACCTCGACACGGAGGCCGGGCGGATCGACTTCGACCTGTGCGCCTGGGCGGCCGGCTTCCGGGCGGTGCCGCTGCTTGCCGGGCTCGGCTTGCCGATGGCGGCCGACGGGCGGGTGATCGTCGACCGCGAGCTCCACGCCCGGCCGGACCTGCTGGTCGCGGGCGACGCTGCGGCCTTCGCGGTGGCCGGCGGCGGCTGGCTCGCGGCCGGCTGCAAGACCGCGATGCCGATGGCGGCGCACGCGGCCGACACTGCGGTGGCCGAGCTGACCGGCGGCGCCGCCAGCGGGTTCCGGTTCGCCGACCCGGGGTACTGCGTGAGCCTGGGGCGGCGGGATGGCATCGTGCAGCTCATGGACGCGGCCGGGCGGCCGGGGGAGCGGATCGTGACCGGACGAGTGGGGGCGTGGCTCAAGGAGCGGGTGTGCCGCTACACGGTGATGGCGCTGCGGGCCGAGCAGCGGCGGCTGCTGGCGTACCGCTGGAAGCGCGGGCCGTCGCGGTCGCTGGTGGCGGTGGAGGCGGTGCAATGAGCCCCGACGACGCGGCGGAGCTGTTCGGGGCCCATCGTTCGCGGCTGTTCGGGCTGGCGTATCGCATGCTCGGCAGCGCGGCCGAGGCCGAGGACGTGCTGCAGGAGGCGCACGTGCGCTGGCAGGCGGCCGAGCACGAGACGATCGAGGCGCCCGGCGGGTGGCTGACGACGGTCGTCTCGCGGCTGTGCCTCGACCAGCTGAAGTCGGCCCGCACGCGGCGCGAGGCCTACGTCGGCACATGGTTGCCCGAGCCGCTGCCGACCGAGCGCCTGGCGGAGTCGCCGGATCTGGAGTCGATCTCGCTCGCCTTCCTCGTCCTGCTCGAGGCCCTGAGCCCGCTCGAGCGGGCCGTCTTCGTGCTGCGCGAGGTGTTTGATTACGACTTCGCCGAGGTCGCCGCGATCGTCGGCCGCGAGGAGGCGGCGTGCCGGCAGCTGGCCCACCGGGCGCGCGAGCACGTGCGCTCGAAGCGGCCGCGGTTCGCCCGCTCGCGCGAGCAGCACGAGCAGCTGCTGGGGGCCTTCCTCGGGGCGATCGCCCAGGGCGACCTCGACGGGCTGCAGCGGCTGCTCGCCGACGACGTGGTCGCCTGGTCGGACGGCGGCGGGCGGGCGCGGGCGGCTCGCAACCCGGTGTTCGGGCCCGACCGCGTGGCTCGCTTCATGATCGGGACCGCCAAGAAGGGCGGCGCCCACGGCACGCTCTCGCTGGTGGAGATCAACGGCTGGCCGGCCGCGGTGCTGTGGGACGACGGCGTGGCGCTGGCGGCGATCTCGATCGAGACCGACGGCCAGAAGATCCACTCGCTGCAGCTCCTCGTCAATCCGGACAAGCTGGCGGCGCTGCACTGATGATGTCTGTTCGGACATGCCTTAAAGGGCATGTCCGGATGGACATGTTTTATGAGGCATGCGCGGGGGCCAGCGTGGCGGCTCCCCTCGCCGTGCAGTCGGCTCGCTTCCGTGCCGCTGACTCGAGGCGTCCAGATTCTTATGCCTTCTGAGGGCATGTTCGGGAGGACATGTTTTAGGAGACATGCGCCAGCGCGACCGCGAGGGCGCGGCGGCCCAGGGCGTGGAAGGCCGGGTCGGCGTGGCGCTCGGCCCAGGCCAGGGTGGCCGCGGCGTGGAGCGCGAGCAGGACGTCGAGGCGGGCGGCAGCGTCGGTCGTCAGCGGACCGTGAGCTGCCAGGAACGCCTCGGCCAGGTCGGGGCGGTCGAACCAGACCTCGGCGCGCAGCTTGACGAGGTCGGCCTCGGGGGCGTCGAGGCGGGCGTGCTCGAAGTCGAGGACGTGGAGGTCGGCGCCGGCGAGCAGCCAGTTGTCGGGGGTGAAGTCGCGGTGGCACGGGACGCGGCGCACGCCGGCGAAGGCGTCGCGGCGGGCGGCGAGGCGCTGGAGGCCGTCGCGTTCGCCCGGGGAGAGGAGGCCGCGGGCGCGGGCGTGCCACTCGGCGAGGCGGGCGGCGACGGCGTCGACGAGCGGCATCGGGTCGTCGTCGGCGACGGGGAGCTCGTGGAGGGCGCGGAGGAACCGGCCGGCGGCCGCGTGGGCCACGGGGGCGAGGGCGGGGTCGTGTGTCCCGAGGGACAGGCGCTCGCCGGGCGCGGCGGTCAGCGCGAGGACGCGAGCGGCGGGGTCGCAGGCGAGCAGCGCCGGGACGCGGACGGCGCCGGCCAGGCTACGTGGCCCGGGAGACAGCTCCTTTTCGCGATCCTTCGGCTCCTCCGACCTGGATGTCCCGAGAGACAGATGCGCCGCGACGGCCGGCAGCCAGTCGCGATAGGCGCGCAGCTCCTGCTGGAACGGCCGCGGGTGGCGGTGCCGCTTGAAGACGAGCTGCCCCGCGGGCCCGGTCGCCCGCCAGACCGTCGCGCTCTTCGAGTGCTCTTTCAGACATGTCCAGGAGAGCATGCTCTCCGGGACATCCGCGAGGAGCCGCGAGGCCAGCGCGCGCAGCTCGGGGGGCACGCGTCACCGGCGGCGCAGGCTGGCCATGCTGACGCGGCTCTCGCCGCGGGTGAACAGCCACAGGCCGAGGACCAGCACCAGCACCGAGAACAGGCCGCAGACGGCGCCCCACAACATGTACGAGCCGCCGAGGGCGGCGGCGATGTGGGCCGAGTCCGACGGCATGACGCCGGCGGTGGTCTGGGCGCTGGCGGTGAACAGGTAGTCGGCGCGGGAGAACACGCTGAGCGCCAGCTGCACGGCCAGGAACACCAGCGCGGTCTGGGCGACCTGGCCGCGGGCGCGGAGGGCGAGCCCCAGCAGCAGGAGGCCGACGCCGCCGATGTACCAGAAGCCGAACGCGTTCTCGACGACGAGGGCGACGGCCGCCAGGAAGCCGAGGCCGAGCAGGCCGAGCACGAGGCGCGCCACCCGCTCGCGCCGCGCGAGGGCGAAGCAGACGCCGGCGACCACCGCCGGACCAATCAGCCCGCCGGCGGCGACGATGGCCTGAAGGGCAGGTCCTTCGGGACCTGCATGAACGGCCATGCCGGAGCCGTCGGGCCACAAGTAGAAGGCCTGGAACGAGCCGCCGGTCGCCAGCGCCGCCAGACCGTGGCCGAGCTCGTGGGCCAGGGTCGACAGCAGGAGCAGCGGATAGATGAGCAGGCCGCCGAACGGGACGGCATACAGAAGGAGGGTGATCGCGGCGCTGGCGACGAGGACGCCGCGGGCCCGCCGGGTGACCCGGGCCTGGTCGTGGGCTCTGGCGAAGGCGCGCGCTGCGGAAGACATCGCAGCCCAGCGTAGCATGGCGGCTCCAGCGCGCCCGCAGCAGCGGCGAGAGGGCCCGGCGTGGGCAGGAGCGGCTGTCGCGGCGAGGAGTGAAACTCGCGGCGAGGCTCCGGGGTCGCGCGACGTGGCGCGCAGCCGTGAGCTTCTTCGCCGAGGCTCGACGCGCGTGCAGCCATGGCTTCTTCGCGCCCAGCACGCTCATGTCGCCGCAGAGCGCGGGGCTGCTTCGCCACGGTGTCGAGGACGTTCGTGTGGCCGACTCGGCGCTCCGTCGCGGCTCCTTCGTAGCGAGCACGCGGCCCTCATTCGTGAATTTTTTCAGGCGACCGACTCGAGCCCGCTCATGTCGCGAGCTCTCAGCCGTAAGCTTCCTCGGCGCGCACCGACTCGAGCACGATCGCGTCGCCGAGCAGGGCGGCCTTGTAGAGGGTGTGCGCGAGCATCTGCGGGCACTCGCGGACGATCACCGGGCCGCGGGCCGCGGCCGCTCGCAGGCGATCGACCCACGCGAGCACGACCTCGGGGGCGTCGGCGTCGACCTCGGACAGGTCGAACACCTGCGGCGCGCCCGTCACCGCGGCGGGACCCCGAAGCGCTGCAGGAGCTCGGAGATCGGGCGGTCCATCACGTCCCAGAAGTCGTGGCGGCGCGTGAAGTCCTCGCCGGTGGCACGCCCGCGCTCCTGGGCCGCGAGGATCCGCTCGGGCACGAAGCTGAGGCCGTCGGTGTCGCCCACGCGGACGCCCACTGCGTGCTGCAAGAGCACCAGGAACAGCGCGCTCGCGGGGTCCTCGCCGCGCAGGCCGGCGATGAAGGCCAGGGTCTCGAGCTCGCCCTGGAGGTCGCCGTCGTAGCCGGCCAGGATGTGGGTGATGTCGTGGTGCACCAGCGCCTCGGGCACGCCGCCCAGCTCGCCGGCGAACGCGAACTGACGCTCGCGGTAGTACCGCCACAGCTCGCGCCCGAGAGTGCCCTCCGGCAGCAGGCCGATCCGTCGATAGCGCCAGGCGAGCTCGCTGTTCTCGCGGGTCTTCGGCAGCGCGAGCAGATCCTCGGTGAAGAAGTTGAGCACGCCCTGCCAGCCCTGGGCCGCGTACAGGGTGCCGGCCTGCGGCGAGCCGAGCCGCCGCTGCAGCTCGTACTGCGTGCGCTGGCGGTGCCCCTGCACGAGCCCGTGGAACACCTGCAGCGCGTTCTCCTCGATGCCGAGCGCGGTGCGGAACGCCGACAGCACGCGCCACTCCTCCGGCGAGACCTGGCCGTCGACGATGCCCATCACCAGGCAGGCCTTCAGGGCCATGAGCCGACGCTCCGGATCGACGACCGCCGCGGCCAGCTCCTCCGGCGCGAGCGTCGTCGCGGCGTCCGGGCCGCCGTCGACGCCGAGCAGCTCGGCCGAGGCGGAGAGCAGCGCCTGCTCCTTGATCGCAAACATGCCGTCGGCCATCGCCACGGTCTTCAAAGCCCGGAGAACGGCATTCGCCTCGTCGGTCGTGAACGGGAACAGCGCGGCCATGGCGGGGCCCACGCTACCAGGCCGGCCCCGCAGCGCAAACCCTGGGCGCGGCGGACCGGCGAGAGGTCGGTCGCTCGCCGGCAGAAGATGAACGCGACGTCATAGCCACCGCCGTGACCCGCCCGACACGCAGCGGGCCGAGCGCCGCGATCGCGGTCGAGCTCGCGGCCCCCCGCCCCGGGGTCGAGCGGAGCGGCTCCTCAGGCCGGCGGACGACCGCCCGGTCCGGACACCCATTTTCCCCCGTTCAAAAAATCAAGAGAACGTCGGGGAGATCGAGCACAGCAGCGAGCGGGGAACCGTGAGCGCAGGCAGTACCGGAGCGCGCGAGCGAGGAGCAGGGCGGAGGGCGCGGGCGAGCGCAGCAGGATCTGCGGCGGCCGCGGGTCGACGTGCCGCTGTCGCCGCGGCGGACCACCTGCGCGTCGCTCGAGGCGGCGGTGGTGGTGTTGACGATGGGTCTGCGGCTCTGCGCGGAGCGGTGGCGCGGCCGGGTTGCTCCGGCCGTGCGGTGTGGCGGGGGCCGGGGTGGCCACGCTCGGCGCGCTCGCCTCGCGCCGGCGCTGGGCGTGGCCGGTCGGGCTGGTAGACCGGGCGCTGGCGGTGCTGCTGGCGCTGTGCTCAAGTGAAGTTCGAGCCCCAAGGCCATGCACCTCATCGCCTGGTCGATCCCCGTCTTCGTCGCCTTGATCGTCCTCGAGTACTGGCTCGCGCGACGGGCCCGGCGCGATCTCTATCGCCTGTCGGTGTCGGTCTCGGACGTCGGCTGCGGCGTGGTCGAGCAGATGTCCGGCGTGCTGACCACGGCGGCGTTCGTGGGGCTCTACTTCCTCGTCTACGAGGGGCGCCTCGTCGACCTCGACCCGCACGCGGCGACGACCTGGCTGCTGGCGATGGTCGGGGTCGACCTCGTCTACTACTGGTGGCACCGCGCCAGCCACGAGGTCGGGCTGCTGTGGGCGACGCACGTGGTGCACCACCACAGCGAGGACTACAACCTCGCGGTCGCGCTGCGCCAGGGCATCTTCACCGCCGGGCCGCTGATCGTGTTCGGGCTGCCGCTGGCGCTGCTCGGGGTGCCGCCGCTGCTGTTCTTGATGAGCAAGGCGATCAACTCGCTGTATCAGTTCTGGATCCACACCGAGCTGATCGGCCGGCTCGGTCCGGTCGAGGCGGTGCTCAACACGCCGCAGCACCACCGCGTCCACCACGCCGTCAACCCGCGCTACCTCGACAAGAATTACGGCGGGATCTTGATCGTCTGGGACCGGCTGTTCGGGACGTTCGCGCGGCTCGACGAGGCGCCCGTGTACGGCACGACCCACCGACTGCGCAGCCTCAACCCGCTGTGGGCGCAGTTCGAGCACTTCGTCGAGCTGGCGCGGGGGCTCGCCGCGGAGCGGGGTCTTTCGAACAGGATGCGGGTGTTGCTGGCGCGCCCGGGCTGGAGGTCGCGCGGTCCTGCTGCCCCGTTGACGCGCGCGGAGCTGGCGGCGCGGGCCGCCGCGCGCTTCCACGCGCCTGTCTCTTCGGTCATGGCGGCGTACATCCTGCTGCAGGCGGTGGGGATCGTCGCGGCGACGATGGTCGTGCTGATCGCCGCCGACGGGTGGCCCACCTGGCTGGCCGCGCTCGCCTGCGCGACGGTGATCGCCGGCGCGGTCGCCCTCGCCGGCCTGGCCGAGCGCCGCCGCTGGGCGCTGCCGCTCGAGGTGGGCCGGCTGGTGACGACGCTGGCGGTGGCCAGCCTGGTGCTCACGCGCGGGTGAGCCGCGTGAGGACTGCCGCACAGGGACATGTTCAAAAGAACATGTCCTTGTAGAAATGTCATGAAGGACATGCCCTCGAGGGCATGTCCTCGAGTTCACTTCGCGGTGCGGACGCGCTCCATCGCCTGTTTGGCGGGGGCGAGCAGCTGGGGCTCGGCGCCGGCGCGGGCGGCGAGGATCTTCGCGCGGGTGGAGTCGCCGGCGGCCTCGGCGGCGAGGGCGAGGACGACGAGGGTGTCGACGGGGCCCTTGGCGAGCGGGCCGTCGTTCATGTTCTTGAGGGCGCGGTCGCTGAGGCTGCGGGCGCGCGGCTTGTCGCCGGCCGCGGCGGCGCGCAGGGCCTGGCCGCCGAGGGTGAGCGGGTGGAGGGGGGCGATCGCGGCGGCGCGGTCGAGCGCGTAGTCGCGGTTCGGCGCGTCGGCGGTGACGGCCGCGAGCATCACCAGGCGCGCGGCCGGGTCGTAGCTCATGCCGTCGATCGCCAGGCCCTCGCGCAGCAGCGCCTTCTCGCGCGCGACGTCGCCGTCGCGGCGGGCCAGCTCGGCCAGGCGGATGATCGGCTCGATCGACTCGGGGCGGAAGCCGCGGGCCTTGTCGTAGTGCTCGGCGGCCTGCTTCCAGCTCTGGCCCTTCATCAGCACTTCGGCCAGGGTCATGCGCGGGACGTAGCCGTCGCCGCGGCCCTGGATCAGCTGCTGCAGGTCGCGCGCGGCCGCGGTCATGTCCTTCTTCTGGGCGTGGGCGACAGCCTGGGACAGCAGCTTGTCGCGCTCGTCGGGCTTGTCGCCGCGGCTCTTGGCCGGCTCCCAGCCCTTGATTTTGCTGTCGAGCTGGCCGAAGAGCCAGGTCTCGAAGTCCTTCTCGACCACGGCCAGCGGCTTGCCGAGGTGGCGCTCCATCAGCACCTCGGTGGTGCCGCCCTCGCCGTAGCCCTTGAGCATGGCGATGAGGCGCGGCAGGCCGTAGGTCTCGCCGAGGTAGCGGACGGCGTAGGCGGCGGTGGTGTAGGCGACCTCCATGGCCTGGGCGCTGCCGGCCCGCAGGAACGCCAGCTCGAGCTCGGACAGGCGGCGCAGGGTGCCCTTGCGGCGGGCGACGGCCAGGAGCTCGGCGCTCTCGCGGGCCCACGACGGGTCGGCGAGCTCGGACTCCCACTCGGACAGGCCCTCGGTGAACCACCGCGGGACGCGGCCCTTGCTGAGCTGGACGGCGTAGACGTGGGCGAGCTCGTGCCACACGACCTGGTGGAAGTTGTGGGTGCCGCCGTAGGGGCCGAGGGCGGTGATGAGGCGGCCGAAGCAAACGCCGACGGCGCCGAGGCTGGGGACGCCGATCGTGCGGACCGAGAAGTCGCTCGGGTCGGCGAACACCTCGATGCGCAGCGGGGTCGGGCGCAGCGAGTAGCGCTTGTCGAGGGTCTGGCGGGCGCGGGCGATGATCGCCAGCATGTCCGGAGAGACATACTCCTGGTCCTCCTTGAGGAGGCGCAGGCTGAGGTCGCCGTCGCTGACGTCGGTGTAGAGCGGGTCGATGCGCTGGTCGTAGAGGTCGAGGGTGTTGCGGGTGCGCTCGTTGAAGCGGTCGCGCTTCCACGCGGCCTTGAGCGCGGCCCGGCCCTCGGTCTCCTTGCCGAGGCGCAGCAGGTTGAGGCCCATCGCCGACTGCACGTAGGCGTTGTCGGGCGCCCGCTTGGCCGCCTCGTCGAGGACCGCACCTGTCTGTTCGTACATGTGCATCGACACCAGCAGGTCGGCCAGCGCGAGGTAGAACGGCAGCGGGTTGCCGGCGGCGGCCTGGTCGCGCAGGCGGGCGTAGGCGGCCTGGTCGTCGCGGGCCAGCGCGGCGCCGGCGAGCACCGCCAGCGCGTCGGGGTGGCCGGGGCTGGCCGCCAGCATGTCGCCCTGGGCCCGCGCGGTCGCCTCGTCGCGGCGGCCCTCGACCAGCGCGACCTTGGCCAGCACCCCCAGCGCCTCGGCCTGGCGCGGGTTGACCTGCAGCGCCCGCTGGGCCGCCTCGCTCGCGGCCGCCAGCCGCAGCTCCTCGAGGTGCGCCGCGGCGACCCCCGCCAGCGCCTCCGCGTGCCACGCGTCGCGCCGCAAGATCTGCTCGTACGTCTCGATCGCCTCGGCCGCCGCGTACTTCTCGCGGAACATCGCCCCTCGCAGCAGCAGCGCCCGGTCGCGCAGGACGAACGCGGGCTCGAGAGAAGCTGTCTCGAGAGGCAGCTTCTCCGCCTCGCCCAGGACCATGTTGGCGTCGTGGAACGCGCCCGTCGACCCGCGGGCCAGCGCCGCCCGGGCCACCGCCACCAGCTCCTCGGCGGTCTTGGCCTTGCCGGCGTCGTAGGCGTCGTACAGCTGCTCGCGCAGGGCGACCGCCTTGGCGTCCTTCTCCTGCCCGGCGGCGACCAGCAGGCTGAGCAGCTCGCCGCGCGCGGCCAGCTCGGCGGGGTCCCCGGCGGCCTTCTGCAGCAGCGCGAGCGCGCCGGCCTGGTCGCCGCGAGCGGCGAGCAGACGCGCCAGCAGGCGCAGCCGCGCGGGGCTCGGCTGGCCGGCCTTGAGGTCGAGCGCGGCGGCGGCGAGGTCGGTGGCGCCGGTGGCCAGGTGAGCGTGGGCGAGCGCGAGGCGGACGCGCTCGTCACCTGGCCTTTGGCGCAGGGCGCCGGCGAGGAAGGCCGCCGCGCCCTCGGGGTTGCCCCGCTCGAGCGCCGCGAAGGCGCCGGCGAGATCGTTCACGACGACGGGCTCGGGCCGCTTCGCCGGCGGCTCGGCGACCGGCTCGTCGCCCTCTTCGGGGACCTCGAGGCCGCCCAGCTCGAGCGGCGGCGGAGCTGTACGTTCGGACAGGTCAGAGCTCGCGGGCGGCCCCGCGGGCGGCGGGGCCGTGCGGCACGCGGCGGTGGCGGCGGCGAGGACCGCGAGCAAGCGCACGGGCCACGCGGCACGCGGACGGGACGACCATGAGCGCGGCATGCGGGCGGGAATTGTGCGAGCCGCGCGGGGCCGTGTCAAAGGAATCCGGGGGCTCTGCTATGCTGGCGCGCATGGCAGCCAGCAGCAGCAGTCACACGGCCTACCCGAGCGAGGTGTACGAGTCCTTCGACGCCTTCATGCAGCAGGTGATCAAGGACACCTACGAGCGCGGGGCCAAGCGGCCGGAATTCGTGGCCCTGGTGCTGGCCTCCGGCGAGCTGCTGCCGATGGCCTGGGGCAAGATGAAGAAGAGCGGGATCCGCGAGCTCGCCGTCGGGGTCGGCGGCGTCGTCGCCCTCCGCTACGGCCTGGCGTACATCGTCAGCGGCCCGATCGGCGTCGCCCTCACCGGCTTCACCGTCGCCGCCATGGTCTCGTTCTTCTGGCAGAACCAAAAAGAAGTCCTGGCCCGCCGCAAGCCCTACAAGCAGCTCATCAACGACACCCGCGAGAAGTACGAGGACATCCAGGCCCGCTACCACGACGGCGTCTACGACTCGGGCGAGCGCGCGCTGATGGTCGAGGGCCTGCTGCGGCGCATGGTCGCGCAGATCGAGGCGCCGCTCGAGGAGCCGGCCAAGGCCTCGTCCTGAGCGCGGCGATTTCGCTCGTAGCTGTCCCGAGAGACATGTCCTCGCGTGCGCGAGGGCGCGCCGGCGCGCGGCGCGACGCGGGCGACGACGGCTGGTAATCGCCCGCGAGGTGCGCGACACGAGACTCATGCCGCAGCGCGTCACGCACGTGCCGTCTCACCTGCCGCTCCGCGAGGGCCGCGACCAGTACCTCGAGCGCAACGGCTTCTCGATGGCCGAGTACTCGTCGCCGGTGTTCGCGTTCGACCTGTTCGGCCGCACCCTGCGCCTGCCGAACCCGCCGGCGCGCCAGAGCGTGGTGGCGCTGCACGACCTCCACCACGTGCTCACCGGCTACGGCACCGACCTCGCCGGGGAGTCGGAGATCGGGGCCTGGGAGCTGCGCGCCGGCTGCAACACGCGCTTCTTGTGGATGATCAACCTCACCGCGGTGATGGGCGGGCTGTTCGTCGCCCCGCTGCGGACGCTGCGGGCGTTCCGCGCTGCAAAGGGCCAGCGCACCCTCTACGTCGACGGACGCGACGTCGAGGCGGTGCTGAAGATCCCGATCGCCGAGCTCCGCCGGCAGCTGGGGATCCCCGCCGGCGGTCACACCGCCGCGCCCTGAGACCGCGAAGTCCGGGCTACACTCCGCGCCCGCCCATGTCCTCCGCGTCACCGCCTCGCCCCGCGCGTCAGCAGCTCTGGACCGTCCAGGAGGTGCTGAAGTGGACGGAGGAGCGGTTCGAGCGCGCGGGCTTCGGCGAGGCCCGCGCGGACGCGCAGCACCTGGTGGCGCAGGCGCTCGGTTGTACGCGCATGCAGATCTTCCTCCGCTACGACGCGCTGGTCGACGACGACCAGCGGGCCGCGCTGCGCGAGCTCATCCGCCGCCGGCTCGCCCGCGAGCCGGTGGCGTACATCGCCGGCAAGCGCGGCTTCCACGGCCTCGGCCTCGAGCTCGCGGTCGACCGTCGCGTGCTCATCCCGCGGCCGGAGACCGAGCACCTGGTCGACTGGTTGCTCGAGCTGCTGCCGCCGCCGCCGCCGCCCTACCCGCTGCACGTGCTCGACGTCGGCACCGGCTCGGGGGCGATCGCGCTGGCAGTCAAGCACGCGCGCCG
Organism: Nannocystis punicea; assembly: GCF_026965555.1. Classification (GTDB taxonomy): domain Bacteria; phylum Myxococcota_A; class Polyangia; order Nannocystales; family Nannocystaceae; genus Nannocystis; species Nannocystis punicea. Next base: position 13,060,049 of record NZ_CP114040.1, read on the forward strand.
CGACGTCGACGTCACCGCGGTCGACGTCTCGCCCGACGCCCTCGCGGTCGCGCGCGAAAACGCGGCCAGGCTCGGCCTGCAGGTCGCGTTCGTCCGCGGCGATCTCCTGCGCGGCGTGACGGTCCCGGCCGGCGGCTTCGCGGCCGTCGCCGCCAACCTGCCCTACATCGCCTCGCCCGAGATCGCCGAGCTGCAGCCCGAGGTCCGCGACTACGAGCCCCGCCTCGCGCTCGACGGCGGCCGCGACGGCCTCGACCTGGTCCGCCGCTTGGTCGACGAGTGCGCGGGGCCGGGCGTGCTGGTGCCCGAGGGGCGGCTGTTCCTCGAGATCGGGCTCGGCCAGGCCGAGGCGACCCGCGAGCTGCTGCTGGCGCGCGGCTACCAGGCGGTCGAGATCCGCCGCGACGCGGCCGGGATCGACCGCGTCGTCAGCGGCGCGGCGCCGATCCGCTGACGAACTGGCGGCCCGGTCGCCGCTCTCCTATCCTGTCGCGGATGGCCTCTCGTCCGCGCGCAGGTGGCCGCAGGCCGGCCGAGCCGCGCGCGGCCGCGCTGATGCTCGGGCTTGTCCTTTTGGACATGTCCTGTGCGACAGGGACCGAGAAGATGGTCCGCCGCGCGGTGCCGGCCGGGATCGACGAGACCCTGAACACGCTCGAGGACCCGAAGGTCCGCAAGCGCATCGACGACCTGCTCGACCTGCCCGAGGTCCAGCAGGCGGCGCGCGACCTGGCCGAGCAGGTCGCGGCCGGGGCGTTGGACGGCCTCACCGACGCGCAGCGCGTGGCCAAGGTCCAGCAGCTCAGCGCGGACTACGTCGGCGCGCTGTCGAAGGCCGTCGGCCAGGGGCTGCGCGAGGACGTGAGCCCCGCGGTGGTCGACACCACCCGCCGCGCGGTCGAGCAGGCGCTGCAGTCGGCGCTGTCGCCGGCGACCCGGCAGGGCGCGGCGAACATGGCCGAGGCGCTGACCCGCCGGACGTTGACGACGCTGAGCGAGGGCCTGCGCGACGAGCTCGGGCCGGCGACGCAGACGGTGCTCGAGCGCAACGTGGGCCCGGCGATCCAGCGCGTGGTCGAGGACAACGTCGGGCCCGCGCTGCGCCACACGATCGAGAAGGACCTCGCGCCGGCGCTGCGCGACGCGTTGAACAACGAGCTCGCGCCGGCCGCAGGACGGGTGTCGCGCGAGGTCAGCCGCGAGGCGCTGCTCGGCGCGGTCGATGCCCTCGAGGTGGTCGAGACCGACCCGCACTACCAGGAGTTCCGCGAGCGCTTCTGGGGCCGCATCGACGGCACCCTCAACAAGGGCGCCCGCATCGGCGAGACGATCGCGTGGATCCTCGCGCTCATCGTCGTCATCCTCGGGCTCCTGCTGGCGCGCGCGATCGCGGTCCGCCGCCGCGAGCAGACCGAGCGCGAGCGCAGCGAGCGGATGCTGCTGGCGATCCTGCAAGAGCTGAAGCAGGGCGGGGAGGTGAAGGTCGAGCAGGTGGTCGACCACGTCCGCGCCCGCGACCCCGACCTCGCCCGCTCGAGCTCCCTCAACGAGATGGTCCGGCGCGCGATCGCCATCAGCCGCGACCTGTTCGACGGCCGCCCCGATCTCGACGGCAAGCCCGACTCGCCCGAGCAGCGGTGAAGTCCGCGGCCGCGAGCATGTCCGAAGAGACATGCGCCGCGACCGGCGAACGAAGCGCGAGGAGAGCTGTCTTGAGGGACAGGCGCTCTGAACGGAGGCGCAGTGAGCTGTCTCGAGAGACAGGCGTCTGCAGACGTCGACCTGGCGGAGATCGAGCTGGCCGAAGAGACATGCGGTCGGCCGCGCGCGCGACCGTCGTCTAGTATTGGATAAGAATGAATAAAAAATAAATTCCATTCTTACCCGGAGATAGACGCTCAAATATTGGAAATTACGAGGAACCATCCCTCGTCGTGGCCTTCGGTCCGCCGCCTGCTCAAGGGGTCGGACAAGGAGCCCGTCATGGTCAACCTCTCCATCTTCACCACCCGCAAGGCCGCTCCCGTCGCCGACGCGGTGAACGAGGCCGGGGGTCGGGCGTACGCCCTGAGCGACAAGCACGCGCTGGCGCAGTACGCCGCCACCGGCTGCCTGAACAACACGTTTTACACGAGCGGCCAGGGCCAGCTCGACGCGGTGCGGGCGCTCGTCGCCAAGGTGGACGCCGAGTTCGTGGCGAAGACGGCCGTGTACACGCGGCAGCACAGCCACATGAAGGACATGCCGGCGCTGCTGCTGGCGGAGCTGGCGAGCCGCAACGGCGAGGCGCTCGAGAAGGTGTTCGGGCGGGTCTGCGACAACGGCAAGATGCTGCGCAACTTCGTGCAGGTCGTGCGGTCGGGCGCGACCGGGCGGCGCTCGCTCGGGACGCGGCCGAAGCGGCTGGTGCGGCGCTGGCTCGAGCGCCGCAGCGACGCCCAGGTGCTGGCGGACTCGGTCGGCAACGACCCGTCGCTGACCGACGTGCTGCGGATGGTCCACCCCAAGCCGGGCGACGACGGCCGCAGCGCGCTCTACGGCTACCTGCTCGGCCGCCCGCACGACGCGGCGAAGCTGCCGGCGTGCGTCCGCGCCTTCGAGGACTTCAAGGCCGGCCGCACCGACGAGGTGCCCGACGTGCCGTTCCAGCTGCTCACCGGGACGCCGCTGCGCGAGAGCGCGTGGCGAGCGATCGCCGCTCGCGCCGGCTGGCAGATGCTGCGCATGAACCTCAACACCTTCCTGCGCCACGGCGTGTTCGACGACGCGGCGCTCACCAAGGCGCTCGCCAAGAAGCTGGCCGCGCCCGACGAGGTGCGGAAGGCGCGGGTGTTCCCGTATCAGCTGCTCATGGCCTACAAGCAGGCCGACGCCGCGGTGCCGAAGAAGATCCGCGACGCGCTCCACGACGCCATGGAGGCGGCGCTCGACAACGTGCCCGAGGTCCAGGGTCAGGTCTACGTCCTGCTCGACGTCTCGGGATCGATGCACTCCCCGGCCACGGGGTACCGCAAGGGCGCGACCACGGCGGTGCGCTGCATCGACGTGGCGGCCCTGGTCGCCGCGGCGTTCGTGCGCAAGAACCGTGACACCCAGGTGATCCCGTTCCACGACAAGGTCGTGCCGTGCAAGATCGACGGCCACGACAGCGTCCTCACCAACGCGCAGCGCCTGGCGAAGCTCCCGTCCGGCGGCACCAACTGCGCGGCCCCGCTGCAGGAGCTCAACCGCCGCAAGGCCAAGGGTGACCTGGTGATCTTCGTGTCCGACAACGAGTCGTGGATCGACACCCGCAGCACGTACCGCCGCGGGACGCAGGTGATGGAGGAGTGGCGGACCTTCAAGGGCCGCAACCCCAGGGCGCAGCTGGTCTGCATCGACGTCCAGCCGGGCGCGACCACCCAGGCACCTGACCGCAAGGACATCCTCAACGTCGGCGGCTTCTCCGACGACGTCTTCTCGCTCATCGCCGCGTTCGCGCGCGGCGGCCTCGCGGGCGAGCACTGGGTCCGCGCGATCGAGGCGGTCACCCTGTGAACGCCTGACACCTTGGCCGCGAATGCCGGGCGAGCATGCATCGGGTCCGCCCACCCATGGTCGCAGCCGCTTTCTTCGGGCCTCGAATGCCGAAGGGACTACATTTCCAACGGTGAGCCGCCGGTTCGACTCCGGCTCGCCCCGCGAGGGGCGGTAGTTCAACGGACAGAACGCACCGAGTTCGTCTCTTCAATTCCTCGTCGAAGCCCACCTTCTCCGGGCCCTGAATGCCGGAGGGACTACATTGTTAACGGGAAGGTCGCCGGTTCGAATCCGGCCCGCTCCGAACCCATGGAGCGGTAGCTCGGCGGTAGAGCGAACCGAAGTCGTCTCTTCAATCCTTCGTCAGGACCCACCTTCTTCGCACACACGACTTTTGGACTCCGAATGCCCGGAGAGACTACATCTTAAGGAGATCGAGGTCGCTGGTTCGAATCCAGCCCGCTCCACTCATATGGGGCGGTAGCTCAGCGGTAGAGCGCGCACGTCTCTTCGACCCTCGTCGGAGTCCACCTTTCCTCTCTCATGCACCGATTCGGGCCTCGAATGCCCAGCGGGGACTACATTTTTAATGTCGAGGTCGTCGGTTCGAGTCCGACCCGCTCCACTCGTACGGGGCGGTAGCTCAGCTGGTAGAGCACGAACGTCTCCGCAACTTTCGTCGAGGTCCACCTTCTTTGGCTGCGAATGCCCGGCGGGACTACATCTTTTCCCGATCCACGTCTCGCCGAATCCTCGTCGCAGCCGCCTTCTTCAGGGTCGCGAATGCCGAAGTGACTACATGGGACCACGAGGTCGCTGGTTCGAATCCAGCCCGCTCTCCGGAGCGGTGGCTCGGTCTGGTAGAGCGCGTGGTGAGACGTCACTTCCCCCTCGTCGCGACCCGCCTTTTCTGCGCGCGCGTCAGCGGTAGATCTTCGCGCGCGCGGTGGTCTCGCGGACGACCTCGCCGGCGTCGTCGCGCAGCTCGGCGAGCGCCCGCACGCGGTGCGGCGGGCTGAACGATTGACCGCAGTGAGGGCCGCCGCAGATCCACGCGTCCAGGGTGGCGCGATAGACCTTCGACAGGCGCTCGCAGTGCGGGCACGCGAGCGGCTGCACGAGGTGGGCGTACAACTTCTTCGACCGGACCGGCGACGGCAGCGGCGACGGCACGGCCGGCGGCGGGCCGGGGCTCGTCGGCTTGCGCATGGCCACGAGCACGAGGTCGTCGCCGGGGAAGATCCACACCCAGCGCGCGGCGTCGAGGAAGCCCGACAGGGCGTAGGCGTCCTCCTCCACGAGGCGAAACGACATCGGCTGTCCTTGCGGACAGATCTGCGCGCGGGTGAGCAGCGCGGCGAGGGCGGCCGCCATCGGCTCGGACGGGTACGGGATGGCCCTGCCCGACGAGAAGTGCACGACGAAGCCGCGCGGCGAGATCTCCGTGTCGGTCTCGCTGGTGAAGAGGACGCGCAGCATCTCGGCGACGCCCTTCGGCCGCGGCCCCGGCGGCGCGCCCTGCAGCACTGCGAGGACCCGCGGGAAGTCGACCGGCGGATCGTTGAGCGTCATGTCAGCCGAACTCGCTCTCGACGTGGCGTACGTGCGCGAGCGCGGCGTCGGGCGTGGTGGCCTGACACAGCTGAGCGACGGTGTCGGGCGTGGCCAGCCGCGCGGCGCGGGCGAGCAGCTCGAGCGGCGCCTGCCCGCCGCCGACGATCACGAGCAACATCTGCAGCGGGAGGTCGTCGGGCGTGGCGACCTGGAGCGGCCGGGCGAGGGTGACGAGCGCGGCGACCGGCCGGATGTGGGCGGCGAGGGCGTGCGGCACTGCGACGCCGTGACCGATGCCGGTGGGCGACTCGCGCTCGCGTTCGCGGATCTCGCCGGCGATCGCGGCGGCGTTGAGGCCGGGTGCGGCGTTCGCCAGGCGCACCGCGGCGACGTCGATGGCGTCCCCGAGGTAGCTGCACGACAGCTTGAGGAGCACCCGCTCCGGCGCGAGCAGCTCGTGCAGGCGCGGCGCGTCGGACCGGGAGGCGCTCCGCGCCGGGAACTCGGCCGCGAGGAAGGCGTGCACGCGCGCCAGCTGGGCGGCGTTGAGCTTGCGCCGCGCGATCTCGAGGAACAGGTAGCTGGCCGAAGGGACATCTTCGAGGTAGCGGGCGACGAACGGCGAGACGCGCTGGGCCAGGTCGATGAGCAGCGTCGGCGGCAGGTCGAGGGCGCGGGCGATGGCCATCAGGCGATCGGGCGTGGGGGCCTGGTCGTGGCCGTTCTCGACCCGGCTGAGGTACGCGCTCGAGACGCCGATCTTCTGCGCGAGGGCGCGGAGACTGACGCCGGCGTCGACGCGGAGGAGGCGGAGGGTGGCGCCGAAGTGCATGGGGGGTACGCAGGAGACAGGATGATGCGGCGAAATTCTAGGCGTGCGCGACCGCGTCGGTTTGCGGCTCGGTGAGCGGGCGCGGGCGCCGTTGCGCGGGCTCGGGCCGCTCGCGGTGATGCACGACCAGGAAGGAGTTCGGGCAGAGCGTCATGATCTGGTCGGGCGACAGCGGGGCAGACCCGAGCACGACGAGATCTTGCCCCTCTGCCGCCTTGACGACCAGGTCGACGGCCTTGTTGCCGTCGTCGATCGCCTCGACGATGGTGACCCGGTCGGCGGCCATGTCCTTGAGGAAGGCGTCGATGTGCGGCGCGTCGGCGTTGCGGAAGCGGATCCGCAGGACGGTGACCTCGGCGCCGACGGCGAAGGCCATGCGCCGCGCGATGCGGACCGCGACCTCGTCGTGGGGCGAGCCGCAGAACGGCACCAGCACGCGGCGCACGGCCCCGAGGTCGCGGCTGACGAGGACGGCGACGTCGGCCCGAGCGTCCTTGATGACGTCGTGGACGGTGCCGCCGAGGAAGGCCTGGCCGAACAGGGTCTTGTGCCAGCCGAGCAGGATCAGGTCGACGTCCTTGACCTCGGCGACGCTGCAGATGTCGCGCGCGGGCTCGCCGGAGACGAACGACATCGGCCGCACGCTGAGGCCGTGGTCGCGGCTGCGGGCGAGCAGCGGCTCGAGGGCGCCGGGGCTCTCGGCGTTGTCTTCCTCCTCGAGGAGGGTCGAGGTGCGCTCGGCCGGCCGGTGCAGCTGTAGGCCGTAGAGGCGATCGGAGGCGGTCTGCTTGCCGATCAGCGCGCCGGCGACCTGAGCCATGCCGGGGCCGGAGCGGTCGAACGCGACGCACATCAGGACGCTGAAGCCCTCGGGCAAGGTGACGCGGGTGTCAGGCTGCGGCGGCTCGGCCAGCTCTCGCGCCAGCAGCTCCGGCGGGTAGACGACCTGCAAGATCGGCGTGGTCATGAAGGTGGTGACCAGCGCCATCAGCACCATCATCGTGAACAGGGTCGGCGAGATCACCCCGAGCTCGAGGCCGATGTTGAGGACGATCAGCTCCATCAGGCCGCGGGTGTTCATCAAGATCCCCAGGGCCGCCGACTCGCGCCAGCCGAGGCCGGTCCAGCGCGCGGCGACGTAGCTGCCGCCGAACTTGCCGAGGCAGGCGACGAGGACGATGAGGAGGCACTGGATCCACGCCTCGGGGGTGTTCAAGAGGCCGATCTGGGTGCGCAGGCCGCTGAGCGCGAAGAAGGTCGGCAGCAGGACGATGACGACGATGTCCTCGAGCTTCTCGGCGAGGATGCGCGCGAAGCCGCCTTCGCGCGGGATGATCGCGCCCATCAGGAAGGCGCCGAACAGGGCGTGGATGCCGATCAGCTCGGTCGCCCAGGCCGACAGGAACAGCAGGACGAAGGTGACCGCGACGACGTTCTGCGTCAGCCCCTCGCGGCCGGTGCCGCGCGCCGCCATGCGGGCGAGGAACGGCCGCACGAGCAGCAGCATCGCCAGGGTGTAGCCGACGGCGAGGATGGTGGTGACCACGGCCTCGGTCAGCGCGGTGGCGCGGACGATCGAGACGACGAAGGCGAGGATGCACCACGCGGTGACGTCGTCGACCGCGGCGCAGGTGATGGTGACCGCGCCGACCTTGGTGCGCAGCAGGCGACGTTCGGTGAGGATGCGCGCCAACACCGGGAAGGCGGTGATGCTCATCGCCGCGCCCATGAACAGGGTGAACGACGAGAACGCGACGCCCTGGGGCATGAGCGTCGGGTAGATGTAGAGCGCGAGCACGGCCCCGAGGGAGAACGGGACGATGATGCTCGTGTGACTGATGAGCACCGAGGCGCGGCCGCGGCCGCGGAGCATGCCGAGGTCCATCTCGAGGCCGACCAGGAACATGAACAGGATCAGCCCGACCTGGCTGAGCATGCCGAGGATCCCCAGCGAGGCCGCGGGGAACAGCGCGGCCTTGACGTCGGGCGCGACGAGGCCGAGCAGCGAGGGCCCGAGCAGGATGCCGGCGACGACCTCGGCGATCACCAGCGGCTGGTGGATCTTCCGGGCGACCACGCCGAGCACGCGCGCGGTGGTGATGATGATGACGAGCTGGGCGATCAGCAGGCAAAGCGGGCTATGGAGGAGAAACGCCATGAAGCCTCGGTCGTCGGTGGATTAAGTGATCGCTTATCACCGGCTCGCCGCGGCCGTCAATCAGGGACGATGCCCCCCTACTGGCGCCGCGAGCGCTAGACGGGGTGCACGTTGTAGCGTCCCCGGAGCTCGGCGAGCGGCACGTCGAGGGCGCGTGCGTAGTCGAAGAAGGGCCAGGGCGCGCTCATGCGACGGGCGCGGCCGATCGCGCGGAGCACCCGCGGGAGCGCGCGCAGGGTGCCGAGGCCCATCTGCCACCAACCGATCTGTTCGATGAGGCCGGCGATCTCCGGGTTCTTGAGGTAGGAGGCGTAGCGCCGCAGCGGGACGTCCGAGCCGAAGATCGTCCAGGTGTCGGCGACGGCCTCGTCCTCGACCGTGGTGGTGAGGCCGAACAGGACGTGGCAGGCGTCGTGGGCGCGGATGAACTCCCGCAGCTCGCCGTCGCCGGGCGGCAGGAGGCCGGGGTTGGCGGCGGCGAACTCTTCGAGGCCCTCGGCGAGGGTGAGCGGGCTGGCGGCTGCGAGGTAGGCTGGCTTTTGGGTCATGTCACTCCGAGCTGCCGCGGGCGGTCGCGGCGAGGTTGCGGCCGGTCGCTCGCCGGCGGTGACGGTGTGTTCTTCGAGACATGTCCTTGAATGCACATGGATCGCGAGGGCGGGCGCGCTGGAGGTCGCCCGCTATGGAGGCGACGAAGGGGTCACGTCGCGCGGCGCGGGGGCGATGGCTCGGGCGCGGCGAGGCGCGCGACGAGGTCGACGCAGCGGTCGGGCAGCGCGGCGAGCTCGTCCGGCTGCAGTGGGTCGGTGCGGGCGAGCAGCCAGCGGTCGACGGCCTCGCCGACGCCGGTGACGAGGTGAGCGAGGAGCTCGAGCGGGAGGTCCGTGCGCACCGCGCCGACGGCCTGGCCCTGGCGCAGCAGCTCGGCGGTGAAGTGCTCGATCTGCCGCGAGCGCGCGGCGACTGCCCGGCCGGGCGCCGACTCGCCGCTGGCGCCCAGCAGGCGCTTGGCCAGGCCGGCGACGTGCGGGTCGGCGAGGAAGAACGCGACCATCCGCGCGCACAGGGCCCGCAATTCGCGCCAGAAGCCGGCGGCGTCGGCGAACTCGCCCGGCCGGCCGATGGCCGCGGCTGACCTTTCGGCCAGGTCGGCGACGACTGTGAGGAGCAGGTCCTCCTTGTTGTCGAAGTAGTAGTACATCGCGCCCTTGCTGGCGCCGGCGCGGGCGATGATGCGGTTGTAGCTGGCGCCCTCGAGCCCGGCGCGCGCGAACTCCTCGGCCGCGGCGGCGAGGATCGCTGCGCGCCGCTCGGGCGCGAGGGTGGTGAAGCGCGGCAACGGCATGCGTTCGACCGATGGGTTAGACCGACTGGTCTATTGGTTAGCGCGGCCGGAGGAGGGCGTCAAGGCGGGTTCTCGAGGTGCCGCGTCGGCGGGCGATGGCGCACAGAGCGGCGTCGACCCGGCCGAGCGCGGCGTGGACGAGCGCAACCGACGGGGAGGCGAAAGGCGGTCGATCGGCGTGGCACGGTCTGTCCCTTGGGACATCCTCGGTCGCCGGCGCTCGAAGTCTCGGCGCTCGGGTCGAGCAGCCGCAGCGCCGTCCGTCCCGGCGATCTCCCGCTCAGGCAACGGCCCGAGCAGGTCGACCTGCGGCGCGCTCCCTCGGCGCTTGACTCGGCGAGGTCTTGCGCGAACATCGCGAGGTGTTCTTCGCCGATCTGGCGCCCTACGATCATGTGCGCGAGTTGCCGGGGGTCGTGCACGTCGGCTGGCTGGCTGTGGGGCAGCCGTTTACGCGGGGGTCGGTGACGCCGGGCGTGCTCGACAAGCTGCGGCTGGCGGAGCGCGACTGGCGGGTCTGCCAGACCCGCGGATTTCATCCCTGTGAGCTGTGTGGCCAGGATGAGGAGGATTGCACCGCGGAGCAGCGCTGGCTCGCGTCCGCGGAGATCTGGCTGCGCGGGTCGTCCGGGATCATCTACTCCGCGCCGACGCTGATCGTTCACTACGTCTCCGAGCATCAGTACCGACCGCCGGAGGAGTTCCTGCAGGCGGTGGACGCGTGGCAGCCCGGGGGCGACGGGTGGGACCCGCGGGCGGTCTCGGAGCGGCTGTTCGAGGAGAGTTCTCGGGCCATGCGGCCGACGCCGAGGAAACGAGCGAGGAAGGCACGCAGTGGCGAGCGAGCGTGACGCCGAGCGGGCGCGGCTCGCGGCCGACCTCGCCAACGCGGACGCCGCGGTGGCGGAGATCGAGGCTTTCGGCGCGCCGGACCGCGGCTGCTTGCGCCGCGGCGGGCTGCTGTCGCTCGACGATCGCGGCTCCGGTTACATCGTCTCGTGCCCGACTGCGAACTGCTTGCGGCTGACTTTTCGCGGGGGTCTGAAACGAGGACATGTCCTGAAGGACATGCGACCGCGGCGCCGCGAATCCACGCCTGTGTCCGAACGGACATGCTCGATGAGTCAGCTCAGACGCTCGCGGTTGTCGGCGCGCTGGGGCCGTGCCGCCGGCGTACATGTCTGAACGGACATGCTCGATGAGTCCGCTCATCCGCTCGCGGTCCCCGGCGCTCTGGGGCCGCGCCGCCGATGCAGCTCAGCCCGGCGCGTTGGGGGCGGCGGCCTTGGCCTCGGTGACGATCGCTCGCGCGGCGTCGATGGTGGTGGCGGCGCGCATGCGGACCATGGCCTCGCGGTTCTTGGCGTTCTGGGCCGGGCTGACGCCGAGCTTGGCGGCGTAGTCGTCGCTGTAGACGGCGAGCCACCAGGAGGCGGCGCCGCGGATCTTGGGGACCAGCGGGGTGCGATCGAGGCCGCTGAGGTCGGCGAGGGCGAGGTCGGCGTCGGTGAGGTCGGCGCTGGCGAGGTCGCACTGGGCGAAGTCGACGCCGTTCAGGTTGGCGCTGCCGAGCTGGGCCTGCTTGAGCACGGTCTTGCGCAGGCTGGCGCGCGTGAGGTCGGCGCGCACGAGGTTGGCGTCGCTGAGGACGGCGTCGACGAGGATGGCGTCGACGAGCTTGGCGTCGGTGAGGTTGGCGCCGCTGAGGTCGGTGCGCGCGAGCTGGGAGATCGACAGGTCGGCGAGCGCCAGGTTGGCGCCGGGGAACTTGGCGTCGTAGAGCGCGGCCTGCTGGATGTTGACGCCGGGCAGCTGCAGCTGCGGCAGCTCGGTGCTGTGCAGGTCGACGTGGGCGAGGAAGGCGCGCGACAGGTCGATCTCGCTGACGTCGACGTTGACCGCCGAGAGGTAGCGGAGGATCTGCTCCTGCTCGGGGCTCTTCACCTCCTCGGTCACCTTGTTCTCGACCGGGTCGACGCCCTTGTACGGCTGCAGCTGCGAGACCGTGGCGGTGATGAGGAGACGTGTCCCTTGGGTCAGGTTCTTGCGACCGTCGTCGCTCGTGCCCTTGCCCGGGTCGTTGGCGATGGCGGCGAACACCTCGCGGGCGGTGGTCTGGCGCCGGTCGGCGATGCTGAGGGCGATCTCGACGGCCTGGCGCGTCGTCTCGAACTCGAGCTGCTTGATCGTGAGGTTGGTCTGGACCTTGATGAGCTCGTTCTGCTCGGTCATCCGCTCGACCTGCATGAAGGAGGTGAGGAACACTGCGAAGCTGATCGCGCTGCCGAGCACCGCGAACAGGGCCGACAGCGCGGCCATGCGGAAGAAGGCGGCGAGGCCGAGGCCGGCGACCTCCTCGACCGCGGGGCGCAAGCGACGGAGGCGCTCCCAGAAGCTCGGGAGGTGGCTCATGTCGCGCTGGAGGACCACCACCGCGAGCTCGTCGCCGAGGCCGGGCAGCTCGCTGCCGGCCTGGCGCAGCATGTCCAGGCCGTGTCGTTGCAGGCGCTTGCGGCGCGCCTCGAACAGGTAGTGGCCGACGACTGCGCCGAAGATCAGCGCCGCGAGCACGAGCATCAGGCCGCTGGCGATGTACCAGGCGGCGTCGAGCTTGAGCGCGACCCCGCCGAGCAGCGCCAGCACGACGCCCACGGCCATGCCCTTGATCATCGACGGTTCGGTGAACCACAGGACCAGGCGCACGATGGGGTTGCGCGACGGGCGGAACGGGGGCGGCGACGAGGGCGAGGTCACGGGCTGCGGCTTGGTCATCGCGGGCTCGGGGCGGGGCGCACTATAGCTGGTCGCAGGGGCGCGGCGTATCATCCGCGGGTGGCGGACGACGACGCGACGCGCGACAGCCTCTGCGGATTCCCACCGGTGACGCTCGCCGACTGGCGTGAGCTGGCGACCCGCGAGCTGGGGGGCGCGTCCACCCAAAAACTCGTGACGCGCACGCCCGAAGGGCTCGAGCTGGCGCCGCTGGTGACTGCGGAGGACGTCGGGTCGGCGGTGCCGCGCGCGCCGCTGCTGGCACGAGCCCGCCGCGGCTGGGCCATCGCCCAGGAGTACCGGCAGATGCGGGCCCGCGAGGCCGGCGCGGCGGCGGCCGAGGACCTGTCCCGCGGGACAGATGCGGCATGGTTCGTGCTCGACGAGGTCCTCGCAGCCGGCGTCGGTGAGGCGAGCGGACGCGAGGTCGCGGACGGCGCGGGGACGGCGGCCGCGAGCGAGGGCGCGGGGACCGGAGGCGGTGCGACGAACGAGGGCGCGAGCGAGGCCGCGGTCGCGGGGAGCGAGGGCGCGGGGACCGGACGCGGTGCGACGAACGAGGACGCGAGCGAGGCCGCGGTCGCGGGGAGCGAGGGCGCGGGGACCGGACGCGGTGCGACGACGGAGGGCGCGAGCGGGGCCGCGGTCGCGAGGAGCGAGGGCGCGAGCGGGCGCGAGGTGGCGGGGCGCGGGCGTGCGGGGGCCTTCGGGAGCGGGCGAGGCGTCGAGGCGAAGGCGCGCGCCGGGGTGGTCGTCGGCGAGGCGGCCGACGTCGCGGCGCTGCTCGCGGGGGTCGACCTGGCCCGGGCCGAGGTGGTGATCGACGCCGGGCTGCGCGCGCTGCCGGTGGCGGCGGCGCTGGCGAGAGAGGCGGAGCGGCGCGGGGTCGCGCTCGCGCAGCTGCGCGGGGCGGTCGCCGGCGATCCGCTGGCGCTGCTGCTCGCGGTCGGTGAGATCGGCTGGTCGATCGAGCATGTCTATCAGGACATGGCCGAATTGACAGGTTGGGCGCGGGCCCGGGCGCCGGGGCTGCGCACTGCGCTGGTCGACGCGACGCCGTGGCACGAGGCCGGGGCCAGCGCAGCCGACGAGATCGCGGGGGCGCTGGCGGCCGCGCTCGAGCACCTGCGCGGGCTCCAGCGCGCGGGCGTCGAGGTCGACGCGGCCGCGGAGGCGCTGGTGTTCGTGCTGGCGGTCGGGCGCGACCTGCCGCTCGAGCTGGCCAAGCTGCGGGCGACGCGGAGCCTGTGGGCGCGCGTGGCCGCGGTCTGCGGCGTCGGTCCCAAAGGACAGGTGATGCGGCTGCACGCGCGGGCGTCGCGGCGCGAGCTCAGCAACCTCGACCCGTGGGTCAACCTGATCCGCGCGACCACGGAGGGCGTCACCGCGGCGCTCGGCGGGGCCGACTCGCTGGCCCTGCCGGCCCTCGACGAGGGGCTCGGCGAGCCGTCGGAGCTGGGACGCCGGCTCGCTCGCAACACGCAGCTGCTGCTGCGCGACGAGTCCCACCTCGGCGCAGTGCAGGACGCCGCCGGCGGAAGTTTTACAATTGAGCGCACGACCGACGCGCTGGCTCGAGCGGCGTGGCCGCGGCTGCAGGCGATCGAGCGCGAGGGCGGGCTGCTGGCGTCGCTGCGCGCGGGCGCGGTGCAGGGGCGAGTGGCCGCGGCCGTGCAGGCGCAGGCGCAGGCGGTGGCGACGCTGCGGCTGCCGATCGTGGGCGCGAGCCGGTACGCGGCGCGGCCGATGGGCCCGCCGCTCGGACCGCAGGCGGTGAAGCAGGTCGGCTCCGCAGGAGCAGGGGCGAGCGGGAGCGATTCGGCTCAAGCGGGCGGCGTGAGCGGCAACGTGGGGACGAGCGAGGCCGGTGCGAGTGACTCGGCGGGCGCGAGAGGATCTGGCGACGCGAGTGATTCGGCGGGCGCGAGCGGCTCTGCGGAGACGGGCTCTGGCGACGCGAGCGATTCGGCGGGAGCGGTCGGCGGCGCGAGCGATTCGATGGCGCGCGCAGCGGCTCTTCATAAGATCCTGTCGCAAGGTACATGGCCGGATGCACATGTGCTTTGGAGCATGTCCGAAGTGCAAGCAGCGATCGCCGCCGGGCGCGGGCTCGTCGGGCTGAGGCGGCCGGGGCCGGGCTCGCGGGTGACGCCGCTCTCGCGCGGGCGGCTCGCGGAGCCGTTCGAGGCGCTGCGGACCCGCGGGGAGGCGCTGGGCTCGCCGAGGGTGGTGCTGGTGCCGTTCGGGACCGCGAGCGAGGTGCGGCCGCGGGTCGAGTACGCGCGGGCGTACTTCCCGGTCGGCGGCTTCGAGGTGGTCGAGGACGAGGCGACCGAGGAGGTCCAGGTGGCGGCGGCGCGGTTCGCCAACCGCGGAGCCCGGGTCGCGGTGATCTGCGGGACCGACGCCCGCTACGCGACCACGGTGCCGGAGCTGGTCCCGGGGCTGCGGGCCGCGGGCGCGCGGGTGATCGTTCTGGCCGGTCGGCCCAAGGACCAGTGGGAGGCGCTCGCGGCCGCGGGCGTCGATGTGTTCATCGCCGCGGGGGCCGACGCCCTGGCGGCGCTCGGCGCGGTGCAGCAGCGCCTGGAGGTGCTCGCGTGACGACGACACGGCCGTTCCCCGACCTCGCGCAGCTCCGCTACGACGAGCTGCCTCAGGTGGCTCTTCAGACAGGTCCCGAAGGACAGGCATGGTCGACGCCGGAGGGCATCGCGGTGCCGCCGGCGTACGGGCCGGAGGCGCTGCAGGCGATCGAGCCGGCCTGCCTGCGCACGCTGCCGGGGCTGCCGCCGTTCACGCGCGGGCCGTACGCGACGATGTACACCCAGCGGCCGTGGACGATCCGCCAGTACGCCGGGTTCTCGACCGCGGAGGAGAGCAACGCCTTCTACCGCCGCAACCTCGCGGCCGGGCAGAAGGGCCTGTCGATCGCGTTCGACCTGGCGACCCACCGCGGCTACGACTCCGACCACCCGCGCGTCCTCGGCGACGTCGGCATGGCCGGGGTGGCGATCGACTCGATCCTCGACATGCGGGTGCTGTTCGCCGGCATCCCGCTCGACCAGATGTCGGTGTCGATGACGATGAACGGGGCGGTGCTGCCGATCCTCGCGCTCTACGTCGTCGCCGCCGAGGAGCAAGGAGTGCGGCCGGCGCAGCTCAGCGGGACCATCCAGAACGACATTTTAAAAGAGTTCATGGTCCGCAACACGTACATCTATCCGCCCGAGCCGTCGATGCGGATCGTGGCGGACATCTTCGCCTACACGGCGAAGCACATGCCGCGCTTCAACAGCATCAGCATCTCCGGCTACCACATGCAGGAGGCCGGGGCGACCGCCGACCTCGAGCTGGCCTACACCCTGGCCGACGGGCTCGAGTACGTGCGCACAGGCGTGCGCGCGGGGCTCGACGTCGACGCGTTCGCGCCGCGGCTGTCGTTCTTCTTCGGCATCGGCATGAACCTGGCGATGGAGGTGGCGAAGCTGCGGGCGGCGCGGCTGTTGTGGGCCAAGATCGTGCGCGGCTTCGGGGCGAAGAGCGACAAGAGCCTGGCCCTGCGCACCCATTGCCAGACGTCGGGGTGGAGCCTGGCAGCCCAGGACCCGTACAACAACGTCGCCCGCACCTGCGTCGAGGCGCTGGCGGCGGTGCTCGGCGGGACGCAGTCGCTGCACACCAACAGCTTCGACGAGGCGCTGGCCCTGCCGACCGACTTCTCGGCGCGGATCGCCCGCAACACCCAGATCTACCTGCAAGAAGAGGCCGGGGTGTGCCGCACGATCGACGCGCTCGGCGGCAGCTACTACATCGAGTCGCTGACGCACGAGCTGGCCGAAAGGGCATGGTCCTTGATTCAGGAGGTCGAGTCGCTGGGCGGGATGGCCCAGGCGATCGTGCAGGGCCTGCCGAAGCTGCGCATCGAGGAGGCGGCGGCGCGGACACAGGGGCGCATCGACAGCGGGGCGCAGGCGGTGATCGGGGTCAACCGCCAGCGGCTGGAGCGGGAGGAGCCGCTCGAGGTGCTGGTGGTCGACAACTCGGCGGTGCGCGCGGCCCAGCTGGCGCGCCTCGAGGAGCTCCGCCGCGGGCGCGACGAGGCGGCGACACAGGCCGCGCTCGCGGCCCTGGCCCGCTGCGCCGGCGACGGCCAGGGCAACCTGCTGGCGCTGGCGATCGACGCGGTGCGCGCGAAGGCGACGGTCGGCGAGGTCAGCGCGGCGCTCGAGCAGGTGTGGGGCCGCCATCAGGCGGTGACGCGGACGATCCGCGGCGTCTATAGTGCGGCGGTGGACGACGACCGTAGTGTCGCGCGCGTGCAGGCGAGGGCCGAGGCGTTCGCCCGCGCGGAGGGCCGCCGGCCGCGGCTGCTGGTGGCGAAGATGGGCCAGGACGGGCACGACCGCGGCGCCAAGGTGATCGCCACCGCGTTCGCCGACATGGGCTTCGATGTCGACATCGGCCCGCTGTTCCAGACGCCCGCCGAGACGGCGATGCAGGCGGTCGAGAACGACGTCCACGTGGTCGGCGTGTCGTCGCTGGCGGCCGGCCACCTGACTCTGGTGCCGCAGCTGCGCGCGGAGCTGCAGCGGCTCGGCCGCGACGACATGATGGTGGTCGTCGGCGGCGTGATCCCGCCGCAGGACGTCGCCACGCTCGAGGCGATGGGCGTGGCCGCGGTGTTCGGCCCGGGCACGGTGCTGACGAGCGCGGCCGAGGCGATCATCGACGAGCTGGCGCGCCGCCTCGGCCACGCGGACTGAGGCGCGCCCGAAGAGTTCAACTCCACCTCGTGGAGCTCGACCGTCCTCGTCCGCTCGAGCGTCGGCATCCGGCGCGCGACGTCCATGACCGACGCGCGAGCGAGCTCGAGCCCGGCTCCGGTGGCCTCGGCTGGACCCGAGCTTCGAAGCGATGCTCCACGACGCCGAGCGACCGCTCGAGGTCATGCAGGTAGACACTGACAGCACGAGCGTCTTGGACCTCGGGTTCGGCCTCCGCTTCTTCTGGCCCAGGCTTCGGCGCCGTCAGCGTCGATTCGCAGCGCGAGCATGCCGCGCGCGGCGCTTGGCCGCGCACGATTCGATCGGTGTCACGACGGTTGCGGAGCGTGTTGCAGGGCAGCTCGAACGCCTGCGCTGGATCGCCGCGCCGTACCCGCCCGCGGAGAGCGTCGCCGGCACGCTCGTGCCCTCCTGAGAGTCCGATCGAGCGCCGGCGGCGAGTGCGGCGAGGTCCGCTTTGACCAGTGCTGCGACCGGGCGGAGACCCTTCCCTGGCCGAGGTCGCGAATTCAGAACATGTCCTTGAGAGCATGTTGTGCGGGTGTTGACAGCGATCGCGCGGGTTGCAAGAGTGCGCCGGCCATGAGCACGGCCATCGGGATCGATCTGGGGACGACGCGCTGCACTGTGGGGATCTTCGAGCACGGTCGGGCGTCGGCGCTGCTGCAGGGCAAGGGCGTGATGGTGCTGCCGGCGGCGGTGGCGATCGACGGCGAGGGCGCGGTGGTGGTGGGCGACAGGGCCCGGCGGATGGCGCTGCTGCGACCCGACGGCAGCCAGCTCTACGTGCATCGGCTGCTCGGGCGCCGCTTCGAGGCGGTGACGCCGGGGGTGTGGCAGCCGCAGGCGCTGGTGCGGGCGGAGCACGGCGACGCGTCGGTCAAGTACGGCGACCACTCGCTGCTGCCGCAGGCGCTGGTGGCCGCGCAGGTCGCCGAGGTGCGGGCCGTCGCCGAGGAGCAGCTCGGCGAGGCGGTGACGCACGCGGTGGTGACGGTGCCGGTCCACTTCGGGGACGCGCAGCGGCGGGCGCTGCTGCACGCGTGTCGGCTCGGCGGGCTTGAGGTGCGGCGGTTGATTCACCCGACGACCGCGGCGGCGCTGCTCTACCAGGCCGAAAGGACAGGTGTCGAAGACGAGGTGATCGTGGTGGTCGACGCCGGCGCGGGCGGGGCGAGCTGCGCGGTGGTGGAGATCAAGGAGCGCGAGGTGGCGGTGCTGGCCCAGCGGGGGCTCGCGCTCGGCGGCGAGGACATCGACGGGCGGATCGCCGAGTGGCTCCTGAGCGAGCGCGGCGAGGAGGGCGGCGACGCCGAGCTGGTGCGCTCGCGGGTCCGCGACGCGGCGGAGAAGGCCAAGATCGCGCTGTCGGAGCGCAAGGACGTCGAGGTCCACCTGCCGTTCCTCAGCGCCGACGAGGCGGGCCCGAAGCACCTGGCGGCCAAGTTGACGCAGGCCCGGCTCGAGAAGCTGGCGGGCGACGTGGTCCAGCGGATCGCCGGCCTCGTGGCCAGGGTGTTCGAAGAGTCAGGTGTCGCCCATGACCGCGTCGGCGACGTCATGCTGCTCGGCGGGTCCAGCCGGATCCCCGCGCTGCACGAGAAGGTCGAGGCGATCTTCAAAAAAATTCCGTCGAGCAAGCTCGACGCGGTCGACACTGTCGCGCGTGGGGCGGCAGTCCTCGCCGGACTGCTGGCGTCGCGTCACCCGGAGGTGCGCGTGCACGAGGCGCTGGTGCAGCCGCTGGTGGTGCGGCTGTCGGGCGGCGAGGTGCAGACGCTGCTGACGGCGCGCGCGGCGGTGCCGGCCGAGACCGCGGTGGTGCTGAACACGCCGGGCGACGGGCGGGCGTCGGCGGAGGCGCGGGTCTACCAGGGCGACCGCGGGGCCGAGGAGGATGACCTTTTGGCCAGCTTCGTGGTGACGGGCCGGCCCGAGATCGAGGTCAAGCTGCGCGTCGACGACAACCAGGTGCTCGAGCTGTCGGTGCGCGAGCTGCTGCGCGGCAAGGAGGCGCGGCTGCACGTGCGCGAGCGCGGGGGGATCGCCGAGGAGCAGCTGACGGCCATGGTGGAGGCGGCGCGCGAGCGCGAGGCCGCGGCCCGGCTCGAGCGCGAGGCCCACGAGCGGCGCACGCGGCTCGAAGGGATGGTCCAGCGCTGCGAGCGGATCCTCGGCGAGCAGGACAAGCTGGCGCCCGAGGTGCGCGCGACCGTGGAGGGCGGGCTGCGCGACGCCCGGGCGGTGCTGGCCGGCGGCGACCCGGAGCTGGTGCGCACCGCCATCGACGGGCTGGCCGCGCTGCTGCAGCCGCTCGGCGGCGAGTGGGCGGCCATCGCCGCGCCGCCGCCCGCGCGCGCCCGCCTGCAGCCGGTCGTGGCCCCGCCGCCGACGCGCGTGCGGGCCGAGGCGGCCAACGCGATCGAGGACGTGGGCGAGGTCGTCGAGGACGACGACGAGTAGCTTCTCACTGGGACATGTACCCATGCGCATGTCCGTGGATACATGAATTTTCGGGCATGTCGAAAAGGTCATGTTAATAACCTTCGAGGGCCGAAGGCAGGCGCCGTCAGCGGCGACGGGCGAGCCACGCCTGCGTCGGTTCTGCTCGCGGCTGACTGAACTGTCCTCGGGGACGGGCGCTCGGCGCCGGTGAACTGCGGACCGAGCCTGCCTGCGTCGGCTCTGCTCGCGGCTGATGGGCCGGCCCTCGGGGACGGGCGCTCGGCGCCGGCGGGCCGAGCCACGCCTGCGTCGGCTCTGCTCGCGGCTGACTGGCCTGTCCTCGGGGACAGGCGCTCGGCGCCGGCGGGCCGAGCCGCGCCTGCGTCGGTGCGGCCTGGCGGATGACCGGCCTGTCCTCGAGGACAGGGGCTCAGGGTTGGCGGGCGACGAACGCGAGGGCGCCGCTGCGCATGCGCCGGCCCTGATCGCCCGTGAAGATCTGGCGCGGGCCCTGGCGGCACGAGCACATGAGGTTCTGGTGCGAGGTGTCGTGCTCGAGGCCGAACAGGTGGCCGAGCTCGTGGACGAAGGTGGTGGCGGGGGCGTCGTTGCTGACGATGAGGTACTCGCGGTTGCGCATCTTGCCGAGCAGGCCGCGGTAGCGCCAGTGGAGGCCGCGGACGCTGCGGTCGGCGCGGAGGGCCCCGCCGAGCTCGAGGTTGCCGACGAGGAAGACGTGGACGGTGCCGTCGGGCGGGGCGTAGGCGGCGAGGTGACGACGGTCGCGGCGGTGGCGGATCGAGGCGAAGCCCTCGGGCAGGAGCTCGACGCGGGCGACGTAGACCTCGATGCCGGAGGCGCGCAGGGCCTCGTTGGCGCGCCACACGGCGCGGTTGAGGCGGCGCAGGTCGAACACGACCTTTTCAGCGCCGGTGGCGACGTGGATCGTCAGCGGCAGGCGCACGAGCCGGGCGCCGGCGCGGAGGTCGGGCTGCGACTCGCCGCGGATGTCGGGGACGACGTGCTTGTCGGCCGCGTGCGCCGGCGTGAACGCCAGCGCGGTGACGAACAGGACCGCCAACGCTGCGAGGCGCGGACCGACGAACCGACCGAGACGCGAGCCCAGGTTCACCCGAGGATCGACAGTACCCGAATCGCAGCGGAAAAAAACTGCGCGGTGCGCACCGAGGGGTGCGAAGCACATCGCGCGGGTGATCGCGAGCATGCAGCGAACGGAGACGCGGGGCTCCACGCGATCACGGCTGTCCGGCTTCGGGACCGGCGCCTCACCGAGACAGCGACGTCATACCTGCCTTGCAGACCCGGAAGGTCGGCGCGAGGCCGCCAGAGAGGCGTCGCGCACGCGGCTTCGCCTGCAGAGGCGCGCGCGTGCTGCTATCTTGCAGCGGAAGATGCTGCAGTTCGGAGAGCGGGCCGCGAAGGCCCCGGAGTTCGTCCCCGACCCCGAGACCCGCACGTGGCTGGCGCAGAGCCTCGCCGCAGTGGTCGCCCACCTGGGGCCACCCGCGCGCAAGCAGCAGTGGGTGTCCGAGTCGCCGCTGAAGAAGGCCTCGCCGCCGCGCGACCTCGACGCGCTGTTCGACCTGGTGTGCGCGGCGCAGGAGCACATCGGCCAGGGCGACGTCGAGATCACGCTGGCGCCGCCGGGGGCAGGCTCTGCGGCAGTACCGCCGGGTTTCAAGGTGCTCGGCGATCCGTCCGGTCACTTGCTTCACACCTTCGTGCGCGGGTCCGAACTCGCGCTGGTGGTGATGCCGCAGGTGTTCCGCGCGCCGGCGCTGCTGCTCGGCAACCTGGCCCGCGAACTGGGACGGATCGGCTTGTGGATACAACCGACGCCGTCGCCGGCGCTCGAGCAGATCGACGGCGAAGCCGCGGCCGAGCTGGCGGCGATCTCCCTCGGCCTCGGCGTGTGGGTGGCCAACGGCGCCTACATGTTCGAGAACGCCTGCTGCGGCGGCGGCTGCGGGATCGACCTGCGGAACATGAAAGCCGGTCTGTCGCTCCCGGAGGCCAGCTACGCCCTCGCCCTCGACGCCCACCGCAAGGGCCTGTCCCGCCGCGCGGCCGCCAAGCAGCTCGAGCCGACGCAGGAGACCGCCTTTAAAAAGTGCTTCGAGGCGTGCGCGAGCGACGTGATCGCGGCGCTGCCCCCCGCGCGCGAGCGGCCGGCGCTGCGGGCTTGATGGCCGAAGGGGCATGTCCGGGAGGACATGTCCCGGAAGCAGGACGGCGAGCTGTGTCGCTCGCCGGAGGTCGCCTCGTGTGATGGCCGAAGGGACGCGTCCGAGGAGGACGACGGCTCGCGGCTGTCCGTGGGGGTGACGGCCGCAGTCCGGGAGTGGGCGGTCCCGGAAGCGGGGCGAGGCGCTGCCGCTTGCGGATGACCCGAAGGACAGGTCCTACGGGACAGGGACCTTGATCAGGGTGTAGTGGGCGTTCTCGTAGGCGACCTGGCTGCCGGCGCGGAGGTCGGGCGGGAGGGAGCTCTTGGCGCGGGCCCCGTGGCCGCCGGTGGTGATGATCCAGACGTTGCGGCCGTGGCCGCGGTTGGCGTCGACCAGCTCCGCGAGGGTCTCGCGGTCGGCCTCCTTCTGCACCCACACCGCGCCCTTGGTAAAGAAGGTCTCGCCGCGGTAGTAGAACCACCAGCTGGCCAGCGGGTCGTCGGGGCCGCGGTGGTCGTAGTAGTGGCGGATCGCCGAGCGCTGCGACCAGTGCTCCGACACCGCGGGCAGGTAGCTGTTGAGCGTGTAGTGCAGGGTGATGAAGCCGGCCAGCAGCATGGCGACCAGCGCGGCCCGCTGGCGGCGGGCGGCCCACAGCGCGAGGCCGAGGGCGAACGGCAGGGCGCAGGCGACGAGGCCGGTGGTCTCGGGCGCGCCGTTGCGCCACATGTGATCGTAGAGGTAGGTCGTGAGGTGGGTGATCCACGCCGGCTCGACGATGGCGTCGCGCAGGACGAGCGCCAGGAGGACGGTGCCGAGGCCGGCTGCCGCCCACGCCAGCTTGCGGTCGCGCGCGGCCGGGGCCGGCTCGCTCAGCCACAGGCCCAGCAGCAGGGCCAGCGGCGGCAGGGCCGGGAGGAGGTAGTGGTAGTACTTGGTGACGCTGGTGGTCAGCAGCGCCAGGGTGGCGCAGAACCACAGCAGGGCGAACCGCCACAGCTCCGACGAGGCCGGCGCCGGGGGTTCGCCGGAGAGGCGGCTGGCCGGAAGGACATGGCTTTGCGGACCTGTCGGTTGCGCCATGTCGCTCGGGGCATGTCCTGAAGTATCGTCGGCGCGCAGGCGGCGGGCGGCGGCCCACAGGGCGGCGGGCAGGGCGGCGGACCACGGGAGGGCGGCGACGCCGAGGGTGCGCAGGTAGTAGGCGAAGCCGCCGACGGCCTGGTCCTGCTCGCCGCTGCCGAAGCGGGCCAGGTTGTTGACGATGATCAGCTCGTTGAGCCACGGGTCGCCGCGGTAGATCCACATGGCGTGGTGCCACGGCAGCGAGGCCAGCGCGAACAGGAGGACGCCGGTCAGCGGGCCGCAGCGCCACAGGTTGGCGACGGTGAGGCGGCCGCTGACGAGCAGGTGCAGCAGCACGAGCAGGCCGACGAGGCCGGGGCCGATCATGCCCTTGCCGACCAGCGAGACGCCGGCCGCGAGGTAGAGCACGCCCATCCACGCCTGCGCGCGCGTGCGCCAGCGGAGCGTCCGCAGCAGCACCAGCAGGGCCACCGCGGCGTAGCCGAGCATGACCAGGTGGATCTTCACCAGAGTGGCGAAGTTCGGCACCCCGGGCTTCTTCACGAAGCGCGACACGCGGGCGACGGTGTGGTCGCTGCTGACGTGGAGGTCGAGGGCGACGATCGGGGCGACCACCGCGAGCAGGAAGAGGACGAGGAAGCCGAGGTAGGCCCGGTCCCACGGCAGCTCCCAGCGGGCGACGGCGGCCAGGCGCGCGCGCCAGCCGGTCGGCGCGCGCCGGGCTGGCGAAAGGGACAGGTCGGCCGCGCGCGGCGCAGAGGCGGACGCGGCCGCCGCCGGCGAAGGGGACCGATGCGCTGGCGAAAGAGACAGGTCGACCGCCGGGGCGGCGCCGCTGGCTGGCGGAAGGGACAGGTGATTCGCGGTGGTCGGGTCCGTGGCTGGCGCAAGGGACAGGTCGGCCGCCGGGGCGGCGCCGCTGGCTGGCGGAAGGGACAGGTGAGTGGCGGCGACGGGGTCCGTGGCTGGCGCGAGGGACAGGTCGGCCGCCGGGGCGGCGCCGCTGGCTGGCGGAAGGGACAGGTGAGTGGGCGCGGCGGGGTCGGTGGCTGGCGCGAGGGACAGGTCGGCTGCGCGGGCTGCGGAGGCGGATGCGGCAGGGGCGCGCGGGAGATCGGACACCTCGCCCTGGCGCGAGAGATCGGTCGCGTCGGCCGGCGCGGCTGTCGGCGCGGACAGGTCGGTGTCGGCTCGCGTGGGCGATGCGGCTGTCTCTCGGGACAGGATGGTGCGCCCGGAGGCGTCGGCGCGGTCGCTCGCCGGCGCGCCCGCGGTCCCCGCACCTGTACTCGCGGACAGATGGTGACGCGCGTCGATGGAGCCTGTCTCATCGGACATGTCTGAAAAAACATGACCGTTCGGGGCGTCGCCGAGGTTCACGAATCGGGCGCGGAGGCGGCGCGGGAGGAGGGTGACGAGGGCGCGGCGGCGCAGGGGCCGGTCGGGCCGCAGCCAGGCGAGCGCCCAGGCGGCCATGGCGAGCGTCACCGGGGCGACGAAGAACATGTCGGTCAGCGCCTGACGGCTGACGATCGCCCACTGCGGCATGGTGACGAGGGCGAGGGCGGTGTAAAACCCGGCGCGCACCGGCTGACCGGCGTCCACCGGACGGGCGGCGGCGAGCAGGCGAGCGCACGCCCAGCCGAGGAAGACCGCGCAGGCCAGCCCCGTGAGCATGCTCGGCAGGCGGATCGCCAGCTCCGGCCAGGGGGCGCGCACCATCTCGTCGGGCGCGGCGCCGAGGCCGACGCCGAGCAGCTTCATGCTCAGCGCCATCAGCCAGAACGGCAGGGCCGGCTTGGACCAAAAGGTGTTCTCGGCGTTGCCGTCGGGCCCGACTCCGGGCTTCCACCACAGGTCGAGCGGGTCGTTGCGCAGCAGGATCTGTCGCGCCACCTCGCCGTAATGCGTCTCCCACGGATCCCACGGTCCGCAGGCGGCGAGCGACCAGGCGCTCAGCGCGACGACGGCGAGGGCGGCGAGTGCGAACAGCGCCCAGGTCGGCGGGCGAAAGGCGGGTCCGGGAGCCACGAGCGGGAGAGTCGTACCAAAGCCGCGGCCGCCGGTGTAGCCTGGCGCGCGTGACCATGTCCGTCGATGACGTGCGGGCCGCGGCCGAGCGCCTCGCCGGGAGAGTCGTGAGGACGCCGGTGCTGCGCTCGCCGGCCCTCGACGCGCTGGCCGGGGCGGAGCTGTGGCTCAAGGCGGAGTGCCTGCAGCGGATCGGGGCGTTCAAGGCGCGCGGGGCGCTGCACGCGGTCGGGCGCATGAGCCCCGAGACCCGCAGCCGCGGCGTGATCACCTTCAGCTCCGGCAACCACGCGCAGGCGGTCGCCCTGGCCGCGCGCGAGTTCGGGGTGCCGGCGACGATCGCCATGCCGGTCGACGCGCCCGCGGTCAAGGTCGCAGGCGTGCGCGCGCTCGGGGCCGAGATCGTGTTCGCCGGCACGACGTCCGAGGAGCGGCGCGCGGCCGCGCTCGCGGTCCGTGAGCGCACCGGCGGGGCCATCGTCGACCCGTTCGACGACGCCGACATCATCGCCGGCCAGGGCACCGCGACGCTCGAGCTGGTCGAGGAGGTCCTGGCCCGTGGGTCCAAGCTCGACGCGCTGGTCGTCCCGGTCGGCGGCGGCGGCCTCATCGCCGGCGCGTGCCTGGTGGCCGAGGCCGCCGACATCGCCGTCTACAGCGCCGAGCCCGGCACCTGCAACGCGCTCGCCCGGAGCCTCCGCGCCGGCGAGCGCGTGGCCGTGCAGCCGGGCTCGACCCTGGCCGACGGCCTCAAGCCGGTCCGCGTCGGCGAGCAGAACTTCGCCGTCGCCAGCCGGGTGGTCCGCGGCAGCTTCGAGGTCGACGACGACGCCCTCGGCCGCGCGCTGGTCGCCCTGCTGCTGCACGCGAAGGTGCTGGTCGAGCCGTCCGGCGCGGCCGGGCTGGCGGCGGCCCTGTCCGGGGCCCTGCGCGGCCGCCGGGTCGGGGTCCTGCTGTCGGGCGGCAACGTCGAGCCGTCCCTGGTCGCCGAGCTGCTCGGCCGCCACGCGGGGCAGGCGTGAACTTCGGGACAGGTCATGAAGGACATGACTCGAAGGACAATGTTTAATCGGACATGTCTCTTGGGGCATGTCCTGACGTGCGCGCTGGCGTGCGGGCGGCCCGGCGAGCAGGCGCGGCCGCGCCCGGACGCGCCCGAGCAGCCGGCGCCGACCGAGGTGAAGGAGGCGCCGCCACCCGAGCCGACGCCCGCCGAGCTGGCCGCCGAGGAGGCGCGCCGGGCCGAGGCCGCCGCCCACAGGGTGGTGTTCGCCGACCGGATCACCTTCGGGTACGTGCTGCTGCTACCCGGGCCGCCCGGCCCGGCCCCGACGCGCGAGGAGCTGCAGGCGATCGTGCGGCGGATGTTCGCCGAGAGCGTCGACGACCCGGAGGTCGCGCAGCTGCTCGACCTCGTGGCCACGCCGCCGCGCGCGGACATGAGCGCGCTGCGGGGCCCGAACGAGGCTGTCCCGAAGGCCAGCCACGAGGAGCCGCTCGACCCCGAGGCGGCGGCCCGGGTGTGGGCGACCACCGACCTGCTCGGGCTCGAGATCGAGGCGCTGCCGGCCGCGGCGGTCGAGCCGAAGCTGCTCGCCGACCCCGAGCTGACGCGGGCGCTCGAGCCCGAGGAGCGCGCCAGCCTGCCCGAGCGCACTCAGCTGGTGCTGCTGCGCGCGCTCTATCGCAACCAGAACGGGGTGCGTGGGCTTCGGCTTCTGCAGGCGCTGGTCCGGGCCGTGGCGGCCGACACCGGCGCGCTCGTGCACGACCCCGACACGCTCGAGACGGTCGGGCCGGCGGCGTTCGCCGCGCGGCGGCTGCAGGCCAGCCTCGGCAACATCGCCGACCAGGTCGCAGTGGTCCCGTTCATCGATCCCCGACAGCCCGATGCGGTCCGCCTCACGACCCGCGGCATGCGTCGCTTCGGCAGCGTCGACCTCGAGCTCGACGGGCTGGAGCGCGACCTGCCGGCGCTGCAGCAGGCGACCTACTTCCTGCACGGGCTCGGGCTGGTGATGGTGCGGCTGGGAGAATTCGACCGCTCGGGCTTCGCGGTCGAGGCCCCTGATGTGATCGGGCTGCACTATCGTGACTGCGTCGACGCCTACGCCGGCCAGGTGGCGCTGCCGCGGTGCAGCGCGTGTCCGGAAGAGGTGGAGATCCACCTCGTGGAGCGCCCGGCCGAACCGCATGACCCACCCGGACACGTGGTCGCGCGGATCGTCGCGCCGCAGGCCATCAGCGGCCGCCCCGACTACGATCACATCGCATGGATCCGCGCCGCCATAGGCCGCGTGCTCGGGCGCCCCGCGAGCTGACGCCGGTCTGCGCTCGCCGGGGCCGGTCCTCTCGCCGCTGCGGGTTGGCGCGTCGTAGCGAGGCCCGATATACTGAACTCGGGCCGAGTTCGGCCTCTTGAGTTCACGCTTCGCCGAATCCCGCTCCCAGGGGTTCGGTCGGGCCCTCGGGCCCCGGGCCTCGGCCCCCCACTGAATTACTCCTTGTCTGAGGTCGCCATGCCCTCTCTTCGCGGGTCCCCCCCTGCGTGTTCGCCAACCCCTGCTGCTGTTCGCCTCGCGGACGCAGTTCACCGCGAGCATGGGTCGCGGCGGCCCGGGCGGCCCAGCCTCGGCGCCGCGCTGGGCCTGTGGGCGCTGGTCGCCGGCTGTTCGTCGGCCGCCGACCTCGCCGCTTCGCAGGGCGGCGGGACCGACACCGACACTCTCGGCGGCCTGGCCTCGGGCGGGTCGTTGACCGCGTCGGAGAGCGACTCTGACGGCGGCGAACCCACCACGGGGGCGTCGGGCCCGGGCGGGACCACCGAGGCCGGCGAGACCGAACCGGCCACGACCTCGGAGACCGGCGAACAGCCGGCGCCGCCGTCGGACGAGCCGGCGCCGCTCGACGAGAAGGACCCGCAGAACGTCCCCGAGGAGGCCCTGTGTGGGCCCGATCCGACGACGTGGCGGCTGGCGGCGCGCGAGCCCGACGCGATGTCGTCGCCGGCCCACGCGCGCGAGGCGATGCTCGGGCAGTGGCCGTCGCTGACGAGCGTGGTCATCCGCCCGTGGGAGTTCCTCAACTACTACACGTTCGCCTACCCGCTGGCGCCGCCGGAGCAGCTGCTCGCCGGGGCCCAGCTGCGCGCGAGCAAGGATGACCTCGGGGACATCTTCGAATTGCAGGTGGCGATCCGCGGCCCCGAGCTCAAGAAGGCCGACCGCCCGCCGGTGCACCTGACGCTCGCGCTCGACAACTCGGGCTCGATGGAGGGCAAGGCGCTCGAGCTGCTGAAGACCGCGAGCCACGTGCTGGCGGCGGAGCTGCGCGCGGGCGACACGGCGGCGGTGGTCAGCTGGAACATGGCCGACGCGCCGCTGCTGCCGGTGACGATGGTGACCGGGCCGAACGACTCCAAGCTGCTGGCGGCGATCGACGAGTTCGACGTCGGCGGCTCCGCCGAGCTGACGCAGGCGCTCAGCGCCGGCTACGCCCAGGCCGACAAGGCGTATGTCCCGAAGGACATCAACCGCCTGGTCCTCATCAGCGACGGCGGCGCGACCGCGACCCAGGACGACCTCGAGGAGATGGCCAAGCGCGCCGGCGACGTCCCGAACAAGACCGGGGTCCACGCGATCGGCGTCGGCGTCGGCGACCCGGGCCTGTTCCGCAGCGGCCTCATCGACGCCATCGGCGTGGCCGGCGCGGGGCCGTCGATCTACGTCGGCAGCGCCGCGGCGGCCGAGACCCAGCTCGGCAAGCGCTTCCTCAGCCTGGTCGGCCTGACCGCCTCGTCGGTCGACGTCCGCATTACCCTGCCTCCGGGCCTCGAGCTCGTGTCCGAGTCGCAGGCCGACAACGAGACGATCGCCCAGGACCACGTGACCGCGGCGCCGACCGACAACTCGGTCGTCCACCGCCGCCTGCGCCCGTGCGCCGACGACCTCGACATGAGCGGGGCGCTCCAGGTCGAGCTCCACTGGGTCGACGCGGTCACCGGCGAGCCGAAGAAGACCACCGCGGAGTGGAAGCTGACCGAGCTGCTGTCCGGCGAGACGACCTGGCTGCAGAAGGGCGAGGCTGTGCTGGCGTACGCGGCGGCGCTGCGGGCGATCCAGTACTACGCCGGCGACACGGTGGCGATCGAGACGGCGTGGGAGCGGCTCGAGGCGGCGAAGAAGGCGCTGCCCGACGACCCCGAGCTGGTGGAGATGGGCCAGGTGCTCGCGGCGCTGCAGGAGCCGTAGTAGGATCGCGCGGCCATGGACGCCGCGCCGCCGCTCGTGTGGATCGACCTCGAGATGTCGGGCCTCGAACCCGACCGCTGCCAGATCCTCGAGATCGCGGCGATCATCACCGACGGGGACCTCAACATCGTCGCCGAGGGCCCCGACCTCGTGATCCACCAGCCCGACGAGGTGCTCGAGGCGATGGACGAGTGGTGCACCCGCCAGCACGGCAACAGCGGCCTGACCGCGGCGGTCAAGGCGTCGACCGTGGAGCTCGCCGAGGCCGAGGCGCAGGTGCTGGGGCTGATCCGCGCCTACTGCCCGCCCGGCAAGTCGCCGCTGTGCGGCAACTCGATCGGCCACGACCGCCGCTTCCTGGTCCGCTACATGCCCGCGCTCGCCGGCTACCTCAGCTACCGCAACATCGACGTGTCGTCGATCAAGGAGCTGGTCCGCCGCTGGTACCCCACCGTCAGCGCGCCCGCCAAGCGCGAGACCCACCGCGCGCTCGACGACATCCGCGAGTCGATCGCCGAGCTCCGGTTCTACCGCGAGCACGTGTTCCGCTGAGCCGCATGCGCACGGCGGGCTTCAAGCTCCATTACTTCCTGCTGTACGCGGTGGTCGGGGCGTACCTGCCCTATGTGCCAGTATTCTTGGGACATGACCTGAAGTTACCGGACAGCCAGATCGGCTGGATCACCGGCGCCTACGGGCTCGCGGTCCTGCTCGCGCCGCCGGTGATGGCGGCCCTGGCCGACCGCAAGGTCCCCGGCCGCACTCTGGTGGCGATCGGCTACTCGCTGTCGTGCGCGGTGCTGCTGGCGTTCGCGTGGGCCGACGGGTTCGCGGCGTCGCTCGTGCTGTCGGCCGCGTTCGGCCTGGCCTACACGCCGATGACGCCGCTGCTCGACGCGCTCGCGTTCACCGAGATGGCCCGCACCCGGGCCGCCGGCGCGACGCCGCCCGACTACGGGGCGCTGCGGGTGTGGGGCAGCCTCGGCTTCATGGCGCCGGCGTTCGTGCTGTTCGCGTTGATGTACTCGGGCGCCGCCGGCGGCCGCGCGGCGATGCTGACGGGCGCGGCCGCGGCGGCGCTGGCGGCCGTGTGCGCGCCGCTGCTGCCGCGCGTGCTGCCGGAGCCGCGCAGTTCGGCGGCGGTGCCCACGACCGCGGCGTGGGCCGAGCTGCGGCGCCCGCCGACGTTCGCGCTGGTCGGGCCGCTGGTGTTGTTGTTCGCGTCGATCAGCGTGTTCTACGCGTTCTACCCGCGGCTGGTGGTCGAGGTGGGGATCGATCCGGCGTGGGTGGGCCTGGTGTCGAACCTCGGGGTGCTGTTCGAGCTGCCGTGGATCTTCCTCGCGCCGGCGATCCTGCGCCGCACGAGCGTGCGCTCGTTGATGCTGTTCGGCGCGGCGTGCATGGCCGGACGCATGGCGCTGCTGTTCGCCGCGGCGTCGCCGACGACGGTGCTGGCGACCCAGATCTTGCACGGACCGGTGGTGATGAGCCTGTACCTGCTGCCGCCGATGGTGCTCGATCACAAGGCGGCGCCCGACTTCCGCAACTCGGTGCAGGGGCTGTACGCGGCGCTGTGCTACGGCGCGGCGCGGTTCGTCGGCTCGGGCGCGGCCGGCCACGCGGCGGAATTCGGGCTCCAGTGGGCCTTCGCGCTCGCGGCCGCGTTCGCGCTCGCGGCCGCGCTGTGGTTGTGGCTGGCCTGGCGCGATCCCGCGGTCGAGACGGCGTTGCGCGGCTCGCGGTAAGCTCGCGCCCATGGTGCGTCCTGAAGACGCGGACGAGAAGGACCCCGAAGGGGGCGGCTCGGCCGCGTCATGCTGCACCGTTCCAGCGGGTGAGAGTCCCGTCCGGGTAGGCGCCGGAGCGCCCGGTAGCAGGCCCCAGGTACGGCGAGAGATCGTCGTGGCCCGAGCGGGGCGTCAAGTGCCTCTACGGAGGGAGCAAGAACGCGGGCCGCAACATGAAGTGAAGCCTGCAGCCTCGACAGAGAAACAATGGGGGAGCCGAGCCGCTCATGCCACGGCGAAGGCCACGTCCACCGCGCAGACATCCGGAGTAGAAAGCGCGGCGGGTCCTCCCGGGGTAGGGGGCGCAGCACGCGTTCAAGGAGCGATGCGGAACAGGAGAGGCCCGTCTGCACGGCCCATGTCGGGGCGAAGCGACTCGTATAAGCCGAAGGCGAAGTCGAGCGCTGTGCAGCGGGAGTCCGAGGGGGTCGTAGTACCGATGATGGTGGCGCAGAACAACGCCGCCGGAGGGAAGGGCCCCTGGGGTGGTCGTGTCGGAGAAGAAGGTAAGCGCGAGGGCATGGCCTGCAGGACAGGTCCCAACAACCCCATGCGGCGTAGGCCGCGTGACAAAGTGCGAGAACTTCGACGCCGACTGTGGGCCGCAGCCAAGCGGCATCCGGGAAGACGTTTCCATGCGCTGTACGACCGCATCTCCAGGCGTGACGTCCTGAGGGAAGCATGGAGGCGGGTGAAGAAGAACAGGGGGGCAGCGGGGGTCGATGCCCAGACGCTGTCCGAGGTGGAAGAGCTCGGCGTCGATCGCTTTCTCGAAGAGATCGGTGCAGAGCTCGAGGCGGGGACGTACCGACCGAGCGCGGTCATGCGGCGGTACATCCCGAAGGCGGACGGGAAGAAGCGGCCGCTGGGGATCCCGACAGTCCGGGACCGAGTGGTGCAGATGGCGGCGAAGCTGGTGCTGGAACCGATCTTCGAGGCGGATTTTCTTCCGTGCTCGTACGGCTTTCGGCCCAAGCGCAGCGCGACGCAGGCGCTCGAGCGACTGCGGGTGCTGGGAGCACGAGGTGGAAACCACGTGCTCGATGCCGACATCCGCGACTACTTCGGCAGCATCGATCACGAGCGGCTGATGAAGCTCGTCGAGATGCGGATCTCGGACAGACGGGTCCTCAAGCTGGTACGGCAGTGGCTCGAAGCCGGTGTGATGGAAGATGGCGAGGTGACGGCGATGCTCTCGGGGACACCCCAGGGCGGCGTGATCTCACCGCTGCTGTCCAACATCTACCTCGCAGTCCTCGACAAGCTGTGGCAGCGACGACACGCCCACCTGGGCGAGCTCGTGCGCTACTGCGATGACTTCGTGATCCTCTGCAGGACCGCGAAGGCGTGCGAGGCGGCCGAGGCCAGGGTCCGCGAGATCCTGCGACGGCTCAAGTTGGATCTGCATCCCGAGAAGACGAGGCGGGTCGAGCTGAGCCGGGGACGGCAAGGCTTCGACTTCCTCGGCTGCCACCTGCGCAAGCGCATGTCCGGGCCGATCTGGGAGAAGGAAGGCCGAAGGGTGTACTTCCTCCAGCGCTGGCCCTCACAGCGCAGCATGACGCGGGTGCGGCAGCGCGTGAAGGAGCTGACCGGCAGCAGCCGCAACGGGGTCAAGGATGTGCGGGTGATCGTCCGCGACATCAACCCGGTGCTGCGCGGCTGGGGCAACTACTTCCGCACCGGGAACGCCGCGGCGAAGTTCAACCAGATCGACACGTACGTATGGCGCCGGCTCACGCACTTCATGGTGCGGCGCAAAGGCCGACACCTGCGAGCCAACGACGTCGAAGGTTGGACAAGCGACTTCTTCCACAACCACGGGCTCCACCGACTGCGTGGGACCGTGCAGTACCCGGAGGCCGCGTAATGCGACGGCCCGAGAGACCACCCGTAAGCCGTGTGCGGGAAATCCGCACGCACGGTTTGAAAGGGGGTCTTGCCCAACTTCTCCGCTACATGCGGAAAGGAAAGTAGGATCTACCAATGCGACGACTCGCGCTCGTGGTGGCCCTCGCGGCCGCGTGCAAGCCCGCCCCCGCCACGACGACGACGCCCGAAAAGTCCGCCGCCGCGGCTCCGCGCGCGGTCGACGAGGAGCTCGCCGCGGTCGCCGATCGCCTCGACCCCGGGCCGCAGCCGCCGCTCCACGAGGTGCTTCCGACCTGGCTCAAGGGCAAGGTCGAGGCGGTGCTGACCGGCGACCCGAAGTCGAAGAAGGTGATGGCCGAGGCGCGCGAGGCGATCACGGCGTGGGACAAGGTCAACAGCCAGGACCCGGCGGCGATGTTGCAGACCACGCTGGTGTTCGCGCGCGGGCTGATCCTCGCCGAGCGGGCGGTGACGGCCGGCAGCGACGACCCGGAGCTGCTGGCGGCGCTGACGAAGGCGTACCGCGTGGTCCACAGCCTGCGGATGCTCCAGCGCAGCGCGCTGTTCGGGCAGATGTTGCACCTGGGGGTCGAGCTGGCGCGCAAGGAGGCGCAGGTCGAGGCGCGGCAGATCGAGGAGGTGGTGGCGGCGCTCGGCCAGGCGGTCCAGCGGGCGCCGGCGTTGCACATGCACGCGACCGCGCGGATGCTGCGCGAGCACCCGAACCACCCGGAGGTGCCGGAGGTGCTGGTGCGCGCGAGCCAGGCGAAGGTCGAGGCGCAGCAGTACGCGGAGGGGGTGGCGCTGCGCCGGCTGGCGATCGAGCGCAAGGGCGAGCGCGCGACAGGCAGCGACTTCGCGGCGCTGATGGGGGTGTGCCACTCGGCGCTCGACCCGGCCTGCGCCGAGGCGGCGCGGAAGGAGGCCGAGGCGCGCGGGCCCGGCGAGCCGGGCGACGACAAGGCGGCGGCGTTCAAGAAGCGCCTGGCCGACCTCGACGCGACGCTGGCGAAGGTGCGGCGGGCGCTGGAGCTCGAGCAGGCGACCGAGCTCGCAGCGCAGCTCGAGCGCGGGCACCTGCTGGCGAACCTGGACCGCCTGAGCGACGCGCAGAAGATCTTCGCGGCGCTGGCCGCGGCCCACCCGAACGACGCGCGGCCGCAGACGGGGCTGGGCGTGGTGGCGATGCAGCGCGACTTCGACTTCGTCGGCGTGACGCGTCACGTCCGCGCGGCCCGCAAGATGGCCAACCACGATCGGCTCTACTACGAGGTGGCGCTGGGCACGGTGCCGCCGATGATGCTCGCCGAGGCGATGGCCGAGCTGGCGCAGACGTCCGACGTGAAGCTGACCGACCTCGACGCGCGCTTCGACGAGGTGCTCGAGCTGGCCCGCGGCTACCGTGCCCACGACCCGGCCCGCGCGGCGTTGCTCGAGCTGCTGTTCACTCTGGCGCGCGAGGCGGTGCCGAAGATCCTGGCCAAACAGCGCGAGGCGGCGCTGGCGGTGGTGCGCAAGCTGCCCGACAAGGCGATGGCGCTGACGCGCAAGTTCCCCGAGTCGCGCGACGCCTGGCGGCTGGTGTTCTCCAGCTCGCGGCTGGCCGCCGACCCCCGCAAGGCGCGGCTCCTGGCCGACGCGCCGCTGCCGGCGTCGCTGCAACAGGACCCCGACCTGCGGGTGCAACAGGTCCGCGCGCAGCTCGACGCCGCGCTGATGTGGGAGGACGGCGAGCTGCTGCTGACGGCGGTCAAGTCGGCGATGAGCCTGCCGGCCGAGGTCGACGCCGACACCGCGGCGATCATCCGCGCGACGGTCGACGCGATCGCCGGCCGCGAGGGCGAGAAGGCGTCGCTGCAGCGGGCGATCGACGCGTTCGCGGCGCTGGCCGAGCGCAAGACCGGCAAGGACCAGGCGCTCGCGCTCAACAACGCGGCGATGGCGGTGGCTTTCTCCGGCGACATCCCGGCGGCGATGTCGATCCTCGAGCGCGCGGCCCAGGCCGACAAGGAGGACGTGACCGCCTTCTACAACATGAGCGCCCTGGCGTACCGCATGCAAGCCCGCGAGGGCCTGGCCGAGGTGTTCGCCAAGGTGGCAGGCGCCTCGACGATCGCCGGCATCCGCCTGAACTCGCGCGCGTTCCTGGTGACCCTGGCCGACGCCGGGCAGGGCGACGTGGCCGTGACCCGCGAAGAATTCGCGGCCAGCCTGGCCAGCGAGGAGGACGGGGAGTTCCGCGGCCGCGTCCCGCTCGGCCGCTGGGGCGTCGTCGAACAGGGCGAGTTCAAGGTGTCCCTCGGCTACTCCACCGCCCTGGGCCTCATCATCCTCGACGAGGTGGTGCCCCGCTGGTGGCTGGTGGTGCCGGCCCCGGCGATGGACTCGCTGCTGGCCGCGCGCGCGAAGGGGACGAAGAAGGGCGAGAAGCCGGCGAAGGGCGAGAAGCCGGCGAAGCCGTGAGGACCGATCCGGGAGGGTCGACCGAACGCCGATAGACCATGAGGACATGTTTTAAAGAACATGTCCCATGGACCGAGTCATTCGGCGAGGGAGTCGGTCACGCGTCGAGGCGCAGGCCCGGAAGCGGGCCGTCGCCGTCCTCACCAAAGCTGGTGTCGGGCAGGCCGAGGGCCTGGAGGATCGAGACGTAGAGGCGGGCCAGCGGCGTACCTGTCTCGTAGACCAGGTGGCGGCCGCCGCCCCACAGGTCGTCGCCGCCGGCCAGGAGGACGGGCATGTCGTGGTG
This sequence comes from Nannocystis punicea, assembly GCF_026965555.1. Lineage (GTDB taxonomy): Bacteria > Myxococcota_A > Polyangia > Nannocystales > Nannocystaceae > Nannocystis > Nannocystis punicea. The sequence goes on from NZ_CP114040.1 coordinate 13,095,428, forward strand.
AGTGTGGCTGTTGCCGTCGCCGACGTCGCTGCCGAGCAGGACGACGGTCGAGCGCAGGAGGTCGCCGTCGCCGTCGGGGGTGTCGGCGAGCCGCTGCAACAGCCGCGCGAACTGGGCCGCCTGCCAGGCGTCGACCTGGCGCAGGCCGGCGATCTTGCCGGCGTCACCTGCATGATGGGACAGGTCGTGATGGCCGCCCTCGACGCCGAGGAAGGAGTAGGCGCGGTTGCTGGCGGCGTTGCCGAGCATGAAGGTGATCGCGCGCGTGCGGTCGCAGGCGAGGGCAAGGACCATGAGCTCGGTCATCATGTCGACGTGGGCCGGGAAGTCGGCCGGTTCGCCGGGCGGGCTGGCGGCAGTGCACGCGCCGAGCCCCGCGGGCGCATCGACCTGGCGCTCGAGCGCTCGCAGGCCGTCGAGGTAGGCGTCGAGGCGCACGCGATCGCCGGCGCCCAGGTCGCTCTCGAGGTCGCGGACGTCGGCGAGCACGACGTCGAGGACCGAGCGCCGCGTGGCCCGCCGCTGGGCTCGCGCGGCAGCACCGGCGCTGGGATCGTCGCCGGCGAGGAGCACGTCGAAGGCGAGCCGCGGGGAGGTGAGCTTGGGCAGCGGGGTGGTCGGGGAGGACCAGGAGACCGATCGGTGATAGGCGCAGCCGAAGCCGATGTCGCAGGCGCCGAACGAGCCGCCGCCCTCGCAGCCGAGCTGCAGCGAGGCCAGCGGGGTGGCGCCGGCGCTCGCGGCGGCGTAGCGCTGATCGAGCGAGACGCCGACGTGCAGGTCGACCTCGGACCGCCGGGCCGTGCGGGCGGTGAGGAACGCCGCCGTGCCGGAGGCGTGCGAGCCCGGCAGCTCGGGCAGGCCGGGAGTGTTGGCGAGGCCGGAGAAGACGATCACGCGATCCTTCACGGGCGCGAGCGCGGCGAGGGACGGCGAGAGCTGCAGATCCGGATCGGGCGCGGGGAACCAGGCGTCGCCGCGCACGCCGTTGGGCACGAAGTAACACAGGAGCCGCCGCGGCCGCACCGGCCCGGCCGCGCGCGCGGACGGACGCAGGACGTCGAGGAAGGGCAGGCCGACCGCGACCGCGCCGCCGGCCAGCAAGGCCCGGCGCGAGAGGGCGTGACGCGTGGCGGACTTCATGCGGGCTCCTGCGCGAGGACAGGTGAATTACCTGCACTTGAGGACAGGTTGATGAGAGACAGTGCGAGGACCGGAAGCGTGGTGAGCTCCTGCGAGGCGAGGGCAGGCGAAGGACCTGAACTCGAGGACATGTCGATGGCGCCTTGGCGTGGAGACAGCGAGAGGGCGTGACGCGTGTCGGGCTCCTGCGAGGCGAGGGCAGGCGAAGGACCTGAACTCGAGGACAGGTTGATGAGGTCTCGGTGTGGAGGCCGCGAGAGGGCGCGACGCGGGGCGGGCTTCATGCGGGCTCCTGGGCGCGGCGAATGCGAAATGGGTCGCTCTGGACCACCGCGACGAGCAGCGCGACCAGGTCGCGGCCGGCGGCGACGAACTGCGAGTGGATGTCCTCGAGGACAGGCTGATCTTCGGTCACCAGGGGGCGGCCGAGCGCGTAGGTCAGCACCTTGGTGGCGACGCACCGGGTGAAGCGGGGGTCGCCGGCGAGGATCGGGGCCAGCTCGCGGACGTCGGCGAAGCGCTCGCCGGTGGGCAGCTGGCCGGCGGCGTCGATGAGCTCGCCGTGCTCGCTGCCGCGCCAGGCGCCGATGGCGTCGAAGTGTTCGAAGGCGAGGCCGATCGGGTCGAGGATCGCGTGGCAGCCGGCGCAGGCCGGATCGGCGCGGTGCTGCTCGAGGCGCTCGCGGGCGGTGCTGGCCTCGCTCTCGGCCTGCGCGGCGGCCTCGGGCGGGGGCGGAGGCAGGGGTGAACACAACAGCTGCTCGAGCACGAAGCGGCCGCGGCGGGTCGGCGAGCTGGCGAACGGATAGGCGAGCACGGTCATCAAGCCGGGCTCGGTGAGCAGGCCGCGGCGTTTGTGCGGCTCGAGGTCGATGCGCGTGAACTCGTCGACGCCCAGCTCGTCGGGCAAGTAGTAGAGCGCGGCGAGCTCGGCGTCGACGTGGGCGTGGCTGTCGAGCAGGAGGTCGCGGAGGTCGCGGCCGGGGACCAGGAACTCGCGGAAACGCCGGCGCATGGCCTCGCGCATCGAGTCGCGCACTGCGTCGTCGTAGCGCGGGTAGCGGTGGGCGTCGCGGAAGATGTCGTCGAGGCCGCGGAAGTACAGCCACTGGCCGGCGAAGCCGTCGACGAAGCCGGCGGCGCGCGGGTCGGCGAGCATGCGCGCCACTTGCTCGGCGAGGGTGGCCTCGTGTTGCAATCGGCCGACGGCGGCGAGGGCGAGCAGCTCGTCGTCGGGCGCGCTGCTCCACAGGAAGTAGGACAGGCGCGCGGCGAGGGCGTAGTCGTCGAGCCAGTGCGACTCGCCCGGCGCCCCGAGGTCGCGCTCCCAGCGGAAGGTGAAGTGCGGCGAGAGCAGGGCGGCCTCGAGGACGAGGCGCAGGCCGGCGTCGAGCTCGGCGGGGTCGACGAGCGCGAGGTAGCGGTCGAGCTCGGCGCTCGACGGCGGGCGACGCCAGGCGCGGGTGAGCAGGGACTCGACGATCGTGCGCAGACACGGCGCGGGATCGGCGGGGTCGGGCGTGCACACCAGCAGGGCCGCGCGGGCCGACCCGGAGCGCAGCGCCGCGTCCGCGAGCGATTCTGCCGAGTGTTGGAAGATCTGGACCAGCAGGGAGGAGGGCGGCCCGCCGGTCGCGACAGTGTCGAAGCCGAGCGCGGGCGCGTCGACCGGGAACTCGCGGGTGAGCGTCGCCTCGACCCCCAGGACGTCGCGCACCGTGCTCGCGTACTCGAACGCGGTGAGCCGACGGACCATGGCCTCGGGGACAGGTGGCGCGACGGGCTCGGGCGCGCACGCGCTCAGCGCGAGCGCGCCGAGCAGCGCGCGGGGGAGGCCGGTCGCGGGTCGCATGGCGCCTCTTGCCTCTCCCCAGGCGATCAGGCGTGACGACGGCGGCGCCACGGGGCGAACAGGGCGAACAGGGCCAGGCCGAGCAGGTCCGAGGCGCCCGGATTGGCCGAGCAGCCGCAGCCTTCCTTGTCGCCGCTGTTGTTGCTGCCGTCGCTCTCGCCTCCGGTGGGATCGGTGTCGCCCGCGGTGGCGTCGGTGTCGGTGGCCGGCTCGGGCCCGCTGGTCGGGGAGCTCGTGGCCTCGGTGGGGGAGCCGGTCTCGGTGTCGGAGCCGGTCTCGGTGTCGGAGCCCTCGGTGGCGCTGCCGCTCTCCTTGACCTCGATCATGATCTCGTGGCGGTCGAAGAACACGACGCCGTCGTCACCGACGGCCGCCAACTTGTGCATGCCGGGCGCGACGGTCGCCTCGATCGTGCACGGCGGCTCTGCGGGACAGGTGGCGATCTCGACGTCGTCGACTTGCAGCGAGACGTCGAGCGGGCCGGCCCAGCCCTCGTGCTCGATGGTGACGGCGATGACGGCGTCGGGCGTGCCGTCGAACACTGCGCCGTCTTCCGGCGAGACGATGACGACCGAGGGCGGATCGAAGTCGGTGTCGCTGGTGGTGACGAGCTCGGCGGCGGAGGCCGGCGCGGCGAGCAGGAGGAGCGCGGACGAACCAAGAATAAACGAACGCATGCACGAGGGGGGTAGCCCGCCGACCAGGGGCGGTCAAGTGTGACAGCGGTGCCGCGGTCACGCGCGCCGGCGCGGCACCGCTGTCACATGCCTCAAGAGGCAGGTCGCGCGCGCGGCCGGCCACGGCCTCGTGGACCTGTCAGGGGTGGGGCAACGCGAGCGGGCGAGGCGAGCGTGGGCGCGGGTGATATGTCCCCGGGGACATGTTTACGCGGGTCTTCGCCCGCGGACGCGCGCGTGGTCGAGCGCGAGTGCAGCGCATCGCTGCGCTCTCGTCGGTGGTCGCCCGATTCGCGTATGAGCGCTCGAGTCGCCGCAGGTGCGGAGCGGCCCGACTTCAGGCGAGACGGTGGCGGCAGAATCGAAGAGAACATGGCCAAAGGGCCATGTCGAGCAGAGCCGGGATCGCCGGTGCCGGTGAACGGACGCGACCTCGCTTGCCGTGAGGGCGTCGTCCTCGGTGGCCGAGTGAACGGACGTGACCTCGCTTGTGTCCGGGCCGTCGTCTCGGTCGCCGATCGAACAGACGCGATCGTCCTCGGTCGCCGGGTGAACGGACGCGGTCTCCCTTGTTCTGGTTGGCCGGTCGAACGGACGCAATTTCGGCCGCCGTCACGGCTGTCGTCCTCGGTGGTCGGTCGAACGGACGAGACCTCGCTTGCCGTCCTGGCCGCCGTCCCCAGGATCTCGAGGCGACCGAGGTCGAGCGAGCCGCCGCCGCCGCGGCGAGGCGGCGGCGAGTCGTGCTGACCTTCGGGACAGGTCAGTTCGGGTCGGGCTTGATGGTGTCGGGGCCGCTGGCGGGCAGCTCGGGCAGCTTGATGTAGTCCTGGTCGATCTTGCCGGTGAGGCTGTCGAGGAAGGCGATCAGGTAGGTCTTCTCCTCGTCGGACAGCTTGCCCTTGGCGAGCTGGTACTCGGCCATGACGTCGAGGGCGTCGCCGAGCTCCTTGGCCGAGCCGTCGTGCAGGTAGGGCGCGGTCTTGGCGACGTTGCGCAGGCCGGGGACCTTGAACACGTTCTTGTCCTCGGGCTTGTTGGTGATCTTGAAGCGGCCGACGTCCTTCGTCTCGTAGGGCTTCACCGCGCCGAGCTTCTGGTACATCGTGCCGCCGAGCGTCGGGCCGGTGTGGCAGCTGACGCAGTTGAGCTCGATGAACAGCTCGAGGCCGCGGAGGGCGTCGGAGTTGAGCGCGGTCATGTTGCCGTTCAAGAAGTCGTCGAACGGCGCGGGGGTGACGAGGCCGCGCTCGAAGGCGCCGATCGCCAGCGAGATGTTGCGCGGGTTGCAGGGGTCGGCGTCGCCGGGGAACGCGGCCTTGAACAGGTCGGCGTAGCCGGGGACGGACTTGACCGAGGTGACGCACGCGGCCTCGTCGGCCAGCGCCATCTCGACCGGGTTGGTCACCGGCTTGAGCGCCTGGTCCTCGACGTCGGTCGCGCGGCCGTCCCAGAACTGGGAGATGTGGAAGGCGGCGTTGTAGACGGTCGGCGTGTTGCGCTCGCCGCGTTGCTTCTTGTGGCCGGGCGAGGTGGCCTCGTGGTCGATGCCGTAGTCGTCGAGCTTGTGGCAGCTGTTGCACGACAGGTCGTGGTTCTTCGACAGGCGCGTGTCGTAGTAGAGGATCCGGCCCAGGGCGACCTTTTCGAGGGTGATCGGGTTGGCGGCGGACTCGGCCGAGGCCGGCAGCGGCGCGAAGTACTTCTTCGCCGTCTCGAGCAGCTGCGCGGCCGAGGGCACCGGTCGGCTCGCCTTTTTCTTCGGCGCCTCGGACTTGCTCTCGGTCTTGCTCTGGGCGGAAGGTGTCGGGGCGGACTTGCTGGCGCCTCCCTCGCAGCCGGCTGCCGCGAGAGCGGCCCCGAGCAGGAGCAACGGGCCAGAGCAGGGAACTGGTAGGGGACGCTTGCGACGAACCATGACTGTTGCGACCATAGCGCACCGTGACCACCTTTTCGCGCATTCTGCAAACTGCGACCCTGGCGCTTTTCGGGGTCTCCCTGACAACCATGGCGGCGTGCGGCGGGGGCGGTGACGGCGCCGAGAACCGCCTGCCGCTGACCAATCGCGTGTGGCTGACGCACGTGCCCAAGACGGTCGACGACTCCGTCGGCGCGCTGGTGGTGTTCGAGGCCAAGGGCCGCCGCCAATTCGGGGCGCTGTACAAGGGCTCGCTGCTGCGCGGGAGCTTCGAGCTGTTCGAGTGGCAGCCCGACGAACAAGACGGGCGCGCCCGTATGCGCCTGTTGCAGGACGACAAGTCCGTGAAGATCCGCACCGAGTCGTGCGAGCCGGACGCGGGCCTCGACGCCTGCATCATGCTGCACGGCGATCCGCTCGGAGTGGTGCGCTACCAGTCGAAGCGGATCTGGGGCCTGCGCGGGCGCCCGGCCATCTCCAGCCCGCTCGAGCTCGACATCGCCGGCGACGTGCGCGCGCTGCTGGCCGCCGACCCCGAGCTGGCGGCGCTCCTGTCCGAAGAGACATGAGTACTCAAGGGCATGTTCTGTAGGACAGGTCCACAACGACAGGTCGGTCGGGCGTGAGCGGCGTCGCGGCGCTGCTCGACCGGCTGGTCGCGCAGTTCGAGGGGCCCTACGACTTCCTGCGCGAGCTGGTGCAGAACGCCCTCGACGCCGGCAGCGACCGCGCCGAGGTGGCGCTCGACGTCCACCCGGGCGAGTCGGGCGACCCGGACGAGGTGGTGTTCGAGCTGCGGGTGGCCGACGCGGGCTCGGGGATGGACGAGGCGGTCGTCGACGGCGGGCTGACGCGGCTGTTCGCGTCGACCAAGGCCGACGACCGGACGATGGCCGGCGGGTTCGGCATCGGCTTCGTCAGCGTGTTCGCCTGGCAGCCCGACGCGGTGGTGGTGCAGACCGGCCGCGCCGGCGAGGCGTGGGAGCTGACGTTCTACGCCGACCGCCGGTTCGACAAGCGGCCGCTCGCGGAGCCGTTCGAGGGCACGACCGTGACGCTGCTCCGCCGCGGCCGCGGGTCCGAGCGGGCCCAGATCGCCGAGGCGGTGCGCGACAGCCTGTGGCGCTGGTGCCGGTTCTGCCGGCTCGAGCTGTCGTTCGAGGACGTGGCCGGCGGCGAGGGCCCGGAGCTGATCCAGGACGCACCGGCGCCGCCGGGGGCGCTGGCGGTGGTCGAGGCCCAGGCCGACGGGGCGATCCACGTGGCGTTCGCGGTCCCGCCCGCGGCGGTGATGCTGCGGCGCGGGCTGGTGCTGTCTCAAGGGACAGCCGCCGATCTGCTGGCCGACCTGCAGCCGCCGCCGGGGCCGACGCTCGAGCACCTGCAGGTGTGGGCCGACTCGCCCAACCTGCGCACGACGATGGCGCGCGACAAGGTGGTCGACGACCCGGGCCGCGCGGCGGTGCTGGGGAGGATCGCGCAGGCGATCGCGGGGCTGCGCGAGCGCCTGGTCGAAAGGACAGCCGAGGCGGCGGCGGAGCCAGGGCCGTGGACGCGCGCCCGCCACGACCACTACGCGTACCTGCACGCGCACCTGGCCCGCGAGCGCGGCCACCTGGGCGCGGAGCTGGCGGGCCGCGCCGTGCTGCGCGACCTGGCCGGCGAGCGCGCGCTGTCGCTGGCGCAGCTGCAAGCGCTGGCGCGGCCGCTGCTGTGGGCGCCGCTCGCGGCCGGCGAGGGGGCGACGAAGGAGTTGCTGGCGGCAGCGGCGGCGGCGAACGTGCCGGTGCTGGCGGCGGACAGCGGGGACCTCGAGTGGCTGGGGAGCCTGGTCGAAGGGACAGGTCTGACGATCGCCGAGCTCGGGCGCGGCTGCGCGCTGGTCCGCGAGGCCGCGGACGAGGCCGAGAGGCTGCGAGCGACGGTCGAGGCGGGACTGCAGGCCGCGGGGGCGCCGGTGCGGCTGAGAGTCGGAGATGGTGACGCGGGTGAGCCGCCGCGCGGCGGGGTGGGCGTCGAGCTCGGCCGCGGGGCGGACGGGGTGCTGGTCTTGTGGACAGGTCAGCCGGTGGCCGCGGCGTGCTGGCGCGCGGCGCCGCTGTGGCTCGACGCCGGCGAGCCGCTGCTGCGCGCGGCGGTGAAGAGCCACGCGGCCGAGCCGCGCGCGGCCTGTCGCGGGCTGGCGCTGGCCATCCGCGCGCAGCTGGTCGATGCGCCGGCGCCGGAGCGGGTGGCGGAGGCGATCGACGCGGCGCTCGCGGGCGCGAAGTGAGCGATCCGCCGCGGCCGGCCATGATCGTGCGATCCGTGCGGTCGTGACACCGCGCGAGTGGAGGTGTCCTTTGGGACATCCTCGGGCATGTTCATCGCCGGGCGCGCCGGGCCGGTGAATAGAGGCACGGCCGTGACCGGCCGCTGGCGAAATGGCGCGTCGACAAGCCGCGATGAACCAGCTAATGCGAAGATCGACCGGACGCCGACCGCGGCGCGGCGACGGCCTGGTCGGAATGGAGTGGGTCATGGGGAAAAAAGATCATTGTTGTGTGCATGCGTCGGATCTGCGCGACTTCACGATCGACGCCGGGTTCGGCGGGCCGTTCACGGTCTACACGGTGCCGGCGGGCAAGATCTTCGTCGTGTGCTCTTGGACCAACTACACGGCGCAGACCGAGGCCTGGCTGCGTCGCAGCGGGACGCGGGTGACGTACACGCACGTGGCGCAGCTGAACTCGTACGACCACAAGACGTATCCGTGCGGGATCGCCTTCCGGGCCGGCGACACCGTGGAGATCGAGGCGGCGGGCGGCATTCGCTCCACGGGTACGAAGTCGACGATTGAAGGCCGGACGTCGGTGGCCCGGCGCGAGGAGGCGCGCGAACATGGCTCCGGGGACATATGATTGCCCGGCAGCGGCCTTCGCTGACAGGGGGTCGGCGATCTGGCGCGTTGCGTAAGGTCGCGTCCGTGCGGGCGTGCTGCGTCGCGCGGGCGTGCGACAGTCGGACATGTCGAACCGGGAGACGGACTTGAACACGACGACTCGTGCGGCCATCGTCGGCGCTTTCTTGGTGGTCGCGGTGGATTGTGGGCCGGAGTCGGCGGCGACGACCGAGGCGACCACCGAAGTCACCACCGAGAGCACCGGCGCGGCGACCGGCCCGGACGGCACGAGCGAGGCGCCGACGACGTCGGGGACGCCGACGACGGGGGACACGGCGACGGGGGATACGACGACGGACGCAGCGAGCGCGGGGACGACGGACGCGAGCACCACGACCGGCGGAGAATGTTTGTCGTTCGACGACGACGACCCGACGGATGGGGATATCGTGACGCAATTCACTTGCGGCCACGCCGAGGTGCTGTGCCCTTCGGACGCGCCGCTGTTCTCGTACGAGGAGGGGCCCGACTGGGACGATACCGCCACGACCGACGACCTGGCGCGGGTGCATTGCGTACTCGAAGCGCTGCGCGACCGCACGCCGGGGCAGGTGAACTACACGCTGGCATGGCCGGTGCTCGGGTCCGATACCGGGTCGCTCGAGATCGTCGGCGACTTCTTGATCGCGCGGCGGGAGGTCGCCAATGACTTCAATTATCTGTACCGCGAGGTCGTGCTGTGGCTCGAGCCGCCCGAGGTGTTCGCGGCGTGCCGGGCGAAGAACACGGCCAGCGCGGCGTGGCAGTGCCTGCGGCCGTACATCGACACGGACCCGCTGCAGCTGGAATGCGTGACGGCGCCGCTCGGCTGCGAGTGATCGGAGGCGGCGAGCGGAGGCGCCTCCGGTGCTCGTCGAGCGCCGACTCCGCGAACGCGGCGGCGCGAGGCGTTGCACCGACGCGAGTTCGCCGCGGATCGCGTGCGGGCGCGCGCCGCCTCGTACGAAGAGACCGCCCGACGCTGCGGCGGGAGGGCGCGGGGTTGCGGTAGACTCGCGGCCGTGCCGGCGCGGCGAACGGGACGAGCGCTCGCGGGGAGGCCCGTGATGAGCGAGGTGCACGCGAGCGTGGCCGCGGCGCGGTGGACGGGGATGAGCGAGGCGTACGCGAGCGTGGCCGCGGTGCGGCGGACGGGGACGAGCGCTCGCGGGGAGGCCGGCGGATGAGCGAGGTGCACGCGAGCGTGGCCGCGGCGCGGCGGACGGGGACGAGCGCTCGCGGGGAGGCCCGCGGATGAGCGAGGTGCACGCGAGCGTGGCCGCAGCGCGGCGGACGGGGACGAGCGCTCGCGGGGAGGCCCGCGGATGAGCGAGGTGCACGCGAGCGTGGCCGCGGCGCGGCGGACGGGGACGAGCGCTCGCGGGGAGGCCCGCGGATGAGCGAGGTGCACGCGAGCGTGGCCGCGGCGCGGCGGACGGGGACGAGCGCTCGCGGGGAGGCCCGCGGATGAGCGAGGTGCACGCGAGTGTGGCCGCGGCGCTGTCGCGGATCCGCCGGGCCGAGGGGGATGCGGGGGCGCTGCGCGCGTTCACGGTCGCCCGCACCGAGGCGGTGCTGCGCCTGCGCGAGCTGCCGCGGCCGGGGGCGTGGCACTTCACCCTGCCGCTGGTGCGCGCCGCCAACGCGGTCGCCCGCGGGGCCCGGGGCTTCGCCCGCGAGCGCGAGGACGGCGAGCTGCGGACGTTGACGTTGACGTTCTCGACGGCCGGCTTCGACTACGCGGCGGTCGACCTGCGCGGGCTGGTGCTGGCGGCGGCGGAGGGCGATTCGGACATGTCCGATGGGGCATGTTCGGAAGGACCGGTGGCGAGCTGGCGCCGGCTGGTCGGGGCGGGCGTCAACGAGGCGCTGGCCGGCGCGCCGGTGGCGGTCGAGGTGCGGACGGCGGCGGGGGCGGTGCGATATGTCCGTAAGGACAGCCACGCGGCCGGCCAGGACCCGTACGGCGAGCAGCGGTCGGCGGGGCGCTGCCTGCCGCAGTCGTTCGAGGTCGAGCTGCAGTGGCCGCGGCCGGGCTTCGGGCGCCGGCTGACGAGCTGGCTGGCGCGCCAGGCGGGGGCCGAGGCGGCGCTGACGGAGCTGTGGCTGGCGGCGCTGCCGGGGGCGGAGCCGAGCCAGACTGCGGGCAAGGGGATCGAGCTGGGGCGACCGCTGCCGGGGCTTGAGGTGTCTCTCGGGACAGCCGAGGCTCCGGTCGGGACGTGGGGGTGGGCGCCGGAGCAGGGCGGGCCGTGGCTGGTGCGCGAGGGGGTGCGGATGGTGTCGCTGGCGCAGGCGCTGACCCGCCTGGGGCTGACGCCCGCCGAGTTCGCGGGGTGGATCGATTGCCCGCGGGTGCGGTTGACCGCCGACGAGGCCTCGGTGGCGCTCGACGCCGGCTGCGAATTGCTGGCGGCGTGGCTGCTCGACGCGCGCGCGCACAGCTTCCCGGACAAGAGTCAGGCGGGCTTCACGGTGCAGTGGCCGAGCGAGCTGCGCCACGTGCCGACGCTGAGCGGAAGGCCGGCGCCGATCGAGCAGGTGGCCCAGCGCTGCCGCCAGGGCCGCGACCTGGTCTACGCGTGGCCGCACCAGGCCGAGTCGGTTGCGCCGGCGATCCGCGCGCGAGTGTACGCGCTGTGGCCGTCGGAGCTGGCGCTGCTGCAGAAGGCGATCCCCGAGGCGCGACCGGTGCCGGCGCGGGCGCTCGGCGAGAGCCCGCAGTTCGAGCGAGCTGACCTTTCGAACCTGTTCAAAAGCGCATTGCCCTTGGTGCAGGTGACGATGGGCGCGGAGGCGAGCGCGACCACGGCCGCGGGCGGGCGGGTGCAGGTGACGCTGGAGGCGTTCGTGCACCGGTTCCCGTCGGCGGAGGAGGGGGCGATCGCGCTGCTGTTCCACGAGCGGCGGCTGGCCCACGTGCGCGAGGCGGGGCGCACGATCGCCGGGGTGACCCTGGTGGCCAGGCTCGACGGCGAGACGGCCGAGGCGCTGACGATCGACGGGCTGCGGGCCGAGAAGGGGCTGCTGACGGCGATCGCCGAGAGCTGCCGGGCGGCGGCGCTGCGGGTCATGGACCGCCTGCTGGCGCCGGCGCTGGCCCACGAGAGCCCGTGGGAGCTGCCGCTGGTGCGGGCGCAGGCGGGCGCGCTGACGGGGGCGGCGCTGGCGGTGCGCTACCGGCCGCGGCGCGAGGCGAGCGGCGCGGAGGCGGCGGAGCTGGCGTGGGACGAGTCGCCGCTGCTGGCGCTGACGGTCGGACACGACATGGCCGGCCACGCGGTGACGCTGCAGCAGGCGCTGGTCCGCTGCCGCGAGGTCGGCGGGATCGTGGTCGAGGATCCGAAGCAGCGCTGGACGACCTTCCGCTCGCCCGACCCGCGCCACGAGCCGTGGGCGCTGAGCCGCGAGGGCCGGGCGCTGTGCGAGCGGGTGATGGGCGAGGCTGTCCTCTGGGACATGCCGACGACGCCGGAGGGCCACCTGCTGCCGGGAGCGGCGGCGGCTCAGCGGCGCCTGGTCCTCGGGCCAGGTGCGATCGCGCAGGCGCTGGGCTCGGCGCGGCCGCCGTGGGAGCGCGCCGAGCTGCGGGCCCACCTGCTGGTGGCGGAGGCGCTCGGGCTGGCGGTCGCCGAGGTGGTCGACGCGCCGCTGTTCGTGCGCTACGACCCGCGCACGCTCGAGCCGGTGCGCATGGTGTCGCGCTCCGACGCGCGCTCCGAGGGGCTGGGGCTGCTGCCGCCCGGGTCGGGCACGCGCGCGCTGGCCGGGCCGGCGCTGCTGGTGACCCCCGGCGAGGCGCGGCTGCTGCACGCGGCCGGTCACCCGCTGGCGGCCGGGTCGACTGCGACCGCGACGACCAGCGCGCGGTCGAGCCGGGCGCCGGTGCGGCGGGCCGGGGGCGCTCCGCAGTCGCTGGCGGTGCTGCCGGTGGCCGACGCGCTGTGCCTGGGGGCGCTGCGCGTGGAGCCGCGGCCGGCCAAGATCGCGGTGTGGGGCGGGGGGCTGCACATCAACGACCTCGACCTGCCGCCGCCGCTCGACTGGATCGGCGGGCGCCTGGCGCTGACCCGCGAGGGCGCCCGGGCCGGCAGCGAGCGCCTGGCGGCGCAGGTGAAGGGGCTGGCCCGCGAGGTCGTGCGCACGGCCCTGCGCGAGCGGCTGCTGCACGCGCCGGGATCGCCGCAGCGGGCCGGGCTCGACGCGTTCCGCGAGCGCTGCGCGGCGCCCGGGTCACCTGTCGCGGAGGGCATGCGCGATCGGGCAGGTCTCGAGGGACATGCTCTCGCGGACATGTGCGCGCAGTCGCTGAAGCGGCACCCGCTGCGCCGGCTGGCCCCGGGGCCGCGCCGGTTCGAGGAGCTGCTGCGGCAGGCGCTGGTGCGGCCGGTGGCGATCGAGGGGGCGTTCCTGTCGTGGCAGGCGGCCCGGCTCGGCAACGTGGAGGGCCGAGCGTGGTCGATCGAGCTCGGACGCCGCAACGCGGAGGTCCAGGCGGCCCTGGCCGACGACGCGCCGCACGACGCGCTGTTCGCGGCCGCGGCCCTGGCGCTGGCGCAGCTGTTCGCGGAGGCGCGCGCCCGCGGGGTGCCGGCGTCCGGGCTTCCCGAGGAGCTGGTGGCCGGGTATCGTGTCCTCGCCTTGCTGTACGCACATGTCCCTTGAGTCATCCATGGAACACGCCTCCAACCGCGAGTGGCTCGCCGCCGAGCCGTTCACTCTGGCCCTGTCGGCCGGGTTCTTCGGCTTCTTCGCCCACACCGGGGTGCTGCAGGCGCTCGAGGAGGCCGGGCTGGCGCCGCGGCGGATCGTCGGGGTGAGCGCAGGGGCGCTGGCCGGCGGGCTGTGGGCGTCGGGGCTGTCGGCGACCGAGCTGGCCGACGAGCTGCTGCGCCTGCGCCGGGTCGACTTCTGGGACCCGGGGCTGCCGCTCGGCGGGCTGCTCAAGGGCGGCAAGTTCGCGGCCAAGCTGCGCTCGCTGCTCGACGACCGCGGGGTCCGCCGGGTGGAGGACTGCCGGCTGCCGTTCGCGGCGGTGGTCTACGACGTCGCGTCCCGCCGGGTCCGCTCGGTCGACCGCGGTGCGCTGGGGCCGGCGATCCAGGCGTCCTGCACCGTGCCGCTGATGTTCCGCCCGCTCCGCCACGAGGGCCGGCTGCTGCTCGACGGCGGCGTGGCCGACCGCCTGGGCCTGTGCGCGCTCCAGCCCGGCGAACGGGCGCTCCACCACGCGCTCCGCTCGCGCAGCCCGTGGCGCGGGCTGTCGGCGGAGGTCCCGAAGGGCCTGTCCGAAGGGCCAGGTCGCAAGGTGCTGATGGTCGACGACCTGCCGCGCGTGACGCCGTTCCGCCTCGACGCGGGGCCGGCCGCGCTGCGCCGCGGGCACGCGGCGATGACGGCGTGGCTGGCGGCGCGGAGCTGAGCGCGAGATCTACTCCTGTCCTGAGAGACAGGTCTCTTCATGGGGCTCGCGTGGCAGCGAGCCTCACAGCATTTACTGGGCGTCCGAGAAGCTCGCGCGCTCGTCGGGAGGAGGAAATAGCCGTTCATGCAGCGCACAGCGCAGGGAGTGCCTCCATGCTTCATCGTACGGCTCGCCTCCCGAGTCGATCCGGAACGCGCCGTACAGGCGCCTCCCGAGGCGCGACTCCCAGAACCAGACTTCGGCCAGCAACCTCGGTGGGTGAACGGACTTGGTTTTGACCAGGTAAGCCACCGCGGTGAGGGGATCCTCGCCGCCGAGCGCCCAACTGCCGAGCAGCAATGGCTCACCGAAGTACTCGAAGTCGGGATGCAGTTCCGGATCGAGATGGACGATGGGCCCCTGGTGAACAACGACAGTAGCTTCCGATACAGCGACTCTCATGGCCGCAACCCCGCATAGCAAACCGCAACGGGCGCGTCCACAGCGTGGGAGCGTGAATCGTACGAGCTGAATCCGATGCTTGTGTGCGGTGGCGGTGACGGGCGGTGCTGGCCGATGGTGTCAGTCGTCGGCTTCTTCTTCGCGGGCCTCGGCGGCGGCCAGAGCGGCGGCGGCCTCGCGCTGGCGGTGGATCTCCTCGAGCTCGGGGGCGAGGGCTTGCTCGTCGAGGCCGCGGCGGGCGGCGGCCCAGCGGGCGGCGTCGTGGACGCGCGGGTCGGGCTCGAGCAGGCCGGCGGCGAAGGCGTGGCGCTCGTCGGGGTCCGGCTCGCCGGTGCGGTTGCCGAGCGCGAGGAGGGCGTTGCGGCGCATGAGCCGGTGGGGGATCCGCCTCAGGGCGGTGTGGCGGACGAAGCCGCGGTACTGGGCGCCGCCGAGCGCGGCCATGGCGGTGACGGAGGGCGCGGGCCTCGGCGCAGGGGGGAGCCAGGCGACGCTGGGGATCCGCGCGTTGCGGCCGAGGCCTGCGTTGTAGGGGCAGACCTCCTGGCACACGTCGCAGCCGGCCAGGCGCTCGCCGAACTTTTCGGACATGTCCCTTGAAACATGTCCGCGGTGCTCGATGGTGAGGTAGCTGAGGCAGCGCCGCGGGTCGAGCTGGCCGGGGGCGTCGAAGGCCGCGGTCGGACAGGCGTCGAGGCAGCGGGTGCAGGCGCCGCAGGCGTCCCACGGCGGGTTCGCGGGCGCGGGCGCGGGATGGTCTTCGGGCCAGCCGGCGGTGCAGAGGAGCTCGCCGAGGAGGACGTAGCTGCCGAGGCCGGGGACGATCAGGCAGCCGTGCTTGCCGAGGAAGCCGAGGCCGGCCAGGGCGGCGGCGCTGCGCTCGAGGACGGGCTTGGTGTCGACGCAGATCAGGCTGCGCACGCCCGGCAGCTCGGCGTGCAGGGCGGCCTCGAGGGCGATCAGGCGCTGGTGGACGACCGTGTGGTAGTCGCGGCTGCGCGCGTAGCGGGCGATCGGGCCCGGCTCGCCGCCGTAGGGCACGGCCGCGACGAGCAAGGTGCGCGCGCCCGGGAGCATGCCGGCAGGATCCTTGCGCAGGTCGACGGTGCGCGGGATGAAGTCCATGTCGCCCGCCTTGCCGGCCGCGACGTAGGCGTCCAGCGCGGCCCGGGCCGGGGCGAAGCCGGGGTGGTCGAGGCGGACGACGCCGAGCCGCAAGAGGCCGTTGGCCTCGGCCACGGCCGCGAGGCGGGCGAGGATCGCGGGGGTCAGATTGCGAGGAACATCCTCGGCAGGAGAACCGGGCGCGGGCGGCTCACTCGGCGGGCTCGCGGGCAGGATGTCCTCGGGGACAGGCGCGGTGAGGCGGGACGATGGGCTGTCCTGGGGGGCGAGCGTGGCGAGGTGGGGCGATGGGTTGTCCTCATGGACAGGTGGAGCGCGACGAGGCGATGGGATGTCCCTGGGGACAGGTGTTGCGACGGAGGACGATGGGCTGTCCTCAGGGACAGGATTTGAGAGGTGCGGAGACTGGCTGTCCTCAGGGGCAGGTGTTGAGAGGTGCGGAGACTTGCTGTCCTCAGGGACAGGTGTTTCGACGGGCGGAGACTGACTGTCCTCAGGGACAGGTGTTGCGAGGTGCGGAGACTGGCAGTCCTCAGGGACAGGATTTGAGAGGTGCGGAGACTTGCTGTCCTCAGGGACAGGATTTGAGAGGTGCGGAGACTGGCTGTCCTCAGGGGCAGATGTTGAGAGGTGCGGAGACTGGCTGTCCTCAGGGACAGATGATTTATGGCTCCGCGGGGCGGGTGGCTCGCTCGTCTCGCCGGTCGCGGTTCCGTCGCTGTCCTTCAGGACATGCGCGGGGCGCCGTTCGCCGGCCGGGGGGTCGCCGGGGCGCGTGGGGCCGTCCTTGGGAGGAGGTTGATTCACGGCGCCTCTGGCGGGCGGGCGGGCGCGAGGTCGAGGCGTTGGAGGAGATCGTAGACGATGCGGGCCGTGGCGCCCCACAGCGGGGGGGTGTGGATCTGGAACTCGTGCAGCTCGTAGCGCTGGCCCTGCCACTCGCGCTCGCCGGCGAAGCGGTAGACGGCGGGGTCGGCGACGCGGCGGATCGCGGGGGTCAGGACGGCGGTGACCTCGGCCTCGGCGTGGGTGGGCACGAAGGGGCCGTCGACCAGGCCGACGAAGGGGATGATGACGTAGCCAGTGGGGACCGGGACGGGGTTCAGGCGGCCCAGGATCGTGACCCGCCCCGGCGGCAGGGCGACCTCCTCCCAGGCCTCGCGCAGGGCGGTGGCCACCAGGTCGGGGTCGTCGGGGTCGGGCTTGCCGCCGGGGAAGGCGAGCTGGCCGGGGTGGTGGCGCAGGTTGCCGGCGCGCTCGATGAGGAGGAGGCGCGGGCCGTCGCCCGGGGTCGCCTCGACGAGGAGCGGGGCGAGCACGGCGGCGTGGCGGAACGGCGCGGGATCGGGCAGGGGGCCGTCGATCGCGTCGAGCCGCAGGCTGAGGTCGCGCGGGAGGGAGTGCACGCGCGCGAAGTTTGGCACATCACCAGGCCGGCGGCCGCACCGGGCGCCCGCCCTGCACGACCAGCGCGGGCCGCTCGAGCAGGCGGATGTCGGCCAGCGGGTCGCCGTCGACGACCACGAGGTCGGCGATGAAGCCGGCCTTGACCTGGCCGAGGTCGCGCAGGCCGAGCAGCTCGGCGCCGCTGCGGGTGGCGGCGACGATCGCGTCCTTCGGGGCCATGCCGAGGTCGACCATGACCGAGAACTCGCGGGCGTTGTCGCCGTGAGGGAAGACGCCGGCGTCGGTGCCGAAGGCGATCTTCACGCCGGCCTTGGCGGCGCGGGCGAAGCTGTCGCGCATGCGCGGGGCGATGAAGCGGGCCTTGGCGGCGACGTCGGCCGCGAGCTTGCCGCCCTCGGCGGCCTGCTCGATGACGCGACCCACGTAGACGGTGGGCACGAGGAAGGTGCCCTTCTTCTTCATCAGCGCGATCGCCTCGGCGTCGAGGAGGCTGCCGTGCTCGATGCTGTGCACGCCGGCGCGCACCGCGTCCTTGATGCCCTCGGTGCCGTGCGCGTGGGCGGCGACCTTGCGCCCGGCGCGGGCGGCCTCGTCGACGATCGCGACCAGCTCGGCGGGCGTGAGCTGCGGGTCGCCGGCGCCGTCGCCGGAGCTGAGGACGCCGCCGGTGGCGCAGACCTTGATCACGTCGGCGCCGAGCTTGATCTGGTGGCGCACGGCCTTGCGCGCCTCGTCCGGGCCGTCGGCGATGCCGGCGCGGAAGTCGGGCGGGTCGCCGAAGACGTCGGGGCGCAGGCCGTTGGTGTCGTCGCAGTGGCCGCCGGTGATGCCGATCGCGTGGTTGGCGGCGACGATCCGCGGGCCGGTGACGCGGCCGGCGTTGATGGCGTCGCGCAGGCTACGGATGGCGAAGGTGCCGCCGACGTCGCGCACCGTGGTGAAGCCGGCCAGCAAGGTGGCGCGCGCGTGGGCGACGCCGCGCAGGGCGAGGTCGGCGTCGGTCTCCTGGACCTCGCGCATGACGCCCTCGGCGTGCGAGGGGGCCATCTCGCTCAGCAAGTGGGTGTGGGCGTCGATGAGGCCGGGCAGGAGGGTGCGGCCGCCGAGGTCGATGACCGCGGCGCCGGCGGGGGTGGCGAGGCCCTTGCCGATCTCGGCGATCCGCCCGTCCTTGACGAGGACGTCGACGCCGACCTGCGGGGCGCCGCCGCTGCCGTCGATGAGCCGGGCGTTGCGCAGCAGCAGGGCCTCGGTGTCGGCTGTCTTCAGGGACATGTCACCGGCGCGCACGACCGGGGCGTCGCGCTCGGGGACCGGACAGACGGCCGCCGGCGTGGTCGGCGGCGCGGGGCTCGCGGCGCAAGCGGTGAAGAGGGCGCAGACGAGGAGCGGGCGGGGCGACACGCGGCGATGATGCCACGCCCGAGGGGGCTCGACGCGGGCGACCGGCGCGGCGATAGTCGCGGCCGGATGGCGACGCCCCCCGAAACCGAGTGGCCCTACGCGGTGTCCGAGTTCGAGTGTCATCGCTGCGGCAACTGCTGCCGCGGCGACGGCGACGTGGCCCTGACGGCCGACGACGTGGCGCGGCTGGCGGCGCACGCGGGGCTCGAGGTCGAGGCGTACGTGGCCCGCTACACCTGGCGGCGCGAGGACGGGGCGGTCTGCCTGATCGACCAGGGCGACGCGCTGCGCTCGTGCGTGTACCTCACGCCCGAGAACACGTGCCAGGTGCATGCGATCAAGCCGACGCAGTGCGTGGGCTTCCCGATGAAGTGGCGGCCGAGCGACGCGCTCGAGATCTGCGCCGGGCTGCGCGCGGCGGCGGGGTTGCCGTACCCGACGCGGCGGACGATGAACCGGCGCACGGGGTGACCGGTGGCCCGCAAGCAGGACCTCGAGGCCGCAGCGGTGGCGCCGCTGTTCTGGCTGTTCGCTCTGGTGTTCGCGGCGATGGTGCTGTCGCGGTTCGACGGCTTCGCCGGGCAGGTGCCGGTGCAGGCCCACGCGGCGCTGCTGTGGGCGAGCTTCCCGCTGCTGCTGGTCGCCGGCGCGCTCGAGGGGCGCATCACGTACGGCGAGCACACCCGGCGGATGCCGCTGTGGATGGCGATCGACTCGCGGCCGGTGCGCTACACGTTCGCCCTGGCGCTCACCTACTTCGGGCTGGTCGCGCTGCAGGCGTTCGACGTGTCGCTCGGGGTGGTCGACCCGCGCGCGCCGGCGGAGTGGCCAGCGACGCAGCGGTTGGTGTGGTTCCTCGGGTTTTCGTTCGGCATGAGCTTCGCCAACTATCTGGCGGCAGCGGGCGTGCTGATCCCGGCGCTGCGCGTGCTGACGGCGCCCTTTTCGCGCCTGCCGGCGCCGCTCGGCCTGGGCCTGCTCGTGGCGCTCGGGCTCGGCCTCGCGGCGGCGGCGTTCGAGCTGCTCGCCCACGGACCGCAGCTGCGCGCCGACGTGGCCGAGACAGCGGCGCGCGTGTGGCAACCGGAGTAGCCGGCGGCAGCGCAGATCGCTGGCGACGGGTGTTGCGGCGTGGATCGTTGTTCGGATGAATAATTGAATAATTTCAAGGAGAAGCGTGACGGCGCGGGGCTTGTACAGGGTGGCGGCATCGGGTCCAGCAGCGGACCTCAAAAGGATCTATCGCCATGTCGTTCATCACCCGTATTCGCACGCTCACCTTCACCGCCCTCACCGCCGCGATCGTCGTCGCGCCCGGCTGTGACGATGCCGCGACATACGAGGCGCTCGGCGTGACCGCCCTCGACCTCGAGGGGATGTCCGCCGAGGAGCTGGACGCGCTCGACGCGGAGCTCGACCTGGCCGAGGAGCGGCTGGTGACCCACCGGCCGCACAAGCGCCCGGAGGGCTTGAAGGAGCTCCGCAATCCGCTCGTGTTCACTCACACGGAGGGTCTCGGCGCCCGCGAGGGGCTGACGATCCGGCCGCGCCCGACGCACGATGGCGAGGTCCCCGCCCCGGCTTCGAACGCGCTCGCGGCCGAGCCCGACGAGCTCACGCCGTGTGACACGCACGGCGAAGTTGTCGAGTTCGCCGCGGAGTGAGCAGACACCTTCTCCACCTCACCAAAGCGTGAGGTCGCACGCCCCCCGGACCGCGCTACGTTCGCGCCGGGGGGCGTGTCTTGACCGCATCATCGAGTTCGGCAAGCGTTAGCCCTGGCGCACGCGCGGACGAGGTGAAGCGAGTGGTGGTGATGACGACGCTCGGGGTCGATGCCCTGGTGGTGCTCGGTTGGCGCGAATGGATCGCGTTGCCAGATCTGGGGATCGGCGCGCTCAAGGTCAAGGTCGACACCGGCGCCCGTACCTCGGCCCTGCACGCGTTCGGCGTCGAAAAGCTGCCCAACGCCAGAGTCCGCTTCCGCGTCCGCCCGCACCAGAACGACGACGACGACGAGGTCGTCTCGGAGGCGGCGCTGGTCGACGAGCGCGTGGTCCGGACGTCCGGCGGCCACAGCGAGCTGCGGCCCGTGGTGCACACGCTCGTCAAGGTCGGAGCGCACGAGTTCGGCGTCGAGCTGACGCTGTCGAACCGCTCGCTGCTCGGCTTTCGCATGCTGCTCGGGCGCGAGGCGGTGCGCGGGCGCTTCCTCGTCGATCCCCAGCGGAGCTACTGCTGCGGTCACAAGCTGCGGAGGGTGTCGTGAAGATCGCGATCTTGTCGCGTGACGCGTCGCTGTACTCGACCAGCCGCCTGCGCGAGGCTGCCGAGCAGCGCGGGCACGAGGTGCAGGTGGTCGACTATCTGCGCTGCTACATGAACATCACGTCGAGCCGACCGCACGTGGTCTACCACGGCTCGGACCTCATGGACGTCGACGCGATCATCCCCAGGATCGGGGCGTCGAACACGTTCTACGGGACGGCAGTGGTCCGCCAGTTCGAGATGATGGGGGTGTTCACGCCGAACCGCTCACAGGCCATCTCGCGCTCGCGCGACAAGCTGCGGTCGATGCAGATCCTGGCCGCGAAGGGCATCGGGCTGCCGATCACCGGGTTCGGCCACTCGATCAAGGACATCGAGGGCCTGCTCGAGGTGATCGGCGGACCTCCGGTGGTGGTGAAGATGCTCGAGGGGACGCAGGGCATCGGCGTGGTCCTCGCCGATACGCCGGCGGCGGCGCGCAGCGTGATCGAGGCGTTCCGCGGGCTCGACGTCAACATCCTGGTGCAGGAGTTCGTGAAGGAGGCGGAGGGCGCCGACATCCGCGCGTTCGTGGTCGGCAACCGCGTGGTGGCGGCGATGAAGCGCCAGGGGGCGCCCGGCGAGTTCCGCTCGAACCTCCACCGCGGCGGCAAGGCGACCAAGATCAAGCTGACGCCGAAAGAGCGCTCGACGGCGGTCCGCGCGGCGGCCATCCTCGGCCTCAAGGTGGCGGGCGTCGACATCCTCCGCAGCCGCCGCGGGCCGGTGGTGCTCGAGGTCAACTCTTCGCCGGGGCTCGAGGGGATCGAGCGCACGACCGAGATCGATGTCGCGGACTCGATCATCGCTTACATCGAGCGGTCGGTCGGGGGGGCGGACAAGAAGAGCGAGACGGCTAGCCCTTACTGACCGGGTCGGTCGATTGGAGGGCCTTCGGCGCGGAGGGCCGGGTGGGGCTTCGGCGCGGAGGGCTGGTGGGGCTTCGGCGCGGAGGGCTGGTGGGGCTTCGGCGCGGAGGGCTGGTGGGGCTTCGGCGCGGAGGGCCGGGTGGGGCTTCGGCGCGGAGGGCTGGTGGGGCTTCGGCGCGGAGGGCCGGGTGGGGCTTCGGCGCGGAGGGCTGGTGGGGCTTCGGCGCGGAGGGCTGAGTGTGGCGCTTCGCGAATTGCCGACTGCGCCTCGCGGGGGGTCCGGGGAAGGGTCGGCGACGAGTTCAGCGTCTGCATGGCCGCTCGTTCCTCGCGTCCATGCTGCCTCGTATTCGTCGCCGACCCTTCCCCGGACCCCTGGCACGGCTGCAGCCGTGAGAGGCCGCCTCGCCGTCGTGGGCTCCGATGTGAGGATGTCCGTCGATGCAGATCGCCGGCGGCTGTTCGACGGCCAGGGCTGGCCGCCGAACAGCCGCTTTCTCGCGTCCATAACGGCGTGGCATTGCAGTGCGACGAACTCATGCGGCGGCGCGACGGCCTCGTGGCCTGCGTGGCAACTTCGTGGACGGCCTCGTGCTGGCGCGATCCGACGGTGTTGCGTTTCGCCGCGACGACCCCGCGCGACGACTTCGTGCAGCGGGCGATGAGCTGGCACGTTGCGACGACCTTGCGTTTCGCCGCGACGACGTCGTGCGCCGGGGCGATGAGCTGGCACGTTGCGACGACCTTGCGTTTCGCCGCGACGACTTCGTGCAGCGGGGCGATGAGCTGGCACGTTGCGACGACCTTGCGTTTCGCCGCGACGACGGCGTGCAGCGGGGCGATGAGCTGGCACGTTGCGACGACCTTGCGTTCCGCCGCGACGACGTCGTGCAGCGGGGCGATGAGCTGGCACGTTGCGACGACTTTGCGTTCCGCCGCGACGACGTCGTGCAGCGGGGCGATGAGCTGGGTCGTTGCGACGACCTTGCGTTCCGCCGCGACGACGGCGTGCAACGGGGCGATGAGCTGGCACGTTGCGACGACCTTGCGTTCCGCCGCGACGACGTCGTGCAGCGGGCGATGAGCCGGCGCTTTGCGACGACCTTACGCGGCTCCGCGTGGCGACCTCGCGCGACGACGTCGTGGTCGGTCGGCGGAGAGCTCGCTACCATGGCTGGCCCGCATCAAGGCACGCGTGAAGCATAGGCGCGCGGTACTATGTCTTATAGGACATGTCATGAGACATGCTCGGAGAACCATGTGCGACCCAAGCACGAAGCCCGCGGATGGGGTCGTCCGTCGGCCTTTCGTGGCGCCGAAGAGCCGGAGCGGCTCGGGGCTGGGCTCAGCTCGCCGATCGTCGGGGCGACGTAGCTGCCGAGGTAGCGGCCTCGTGGTCGGTCGGCGGAGGGCTCGCGACCATGGCTGGCCCGCATCAAGGCACGCGGTGAAGCAGAGGCGCGCGGTACTATGTCGTATCGGTCATGTCGCATGAGACATGCCCGGAGAACCATGTGCGACCCAAGCACGAAGCCCCGCGGACGGGGTCGTCCGTGGGGCTTTCGTGGCGCCGAAGAACCGGAGCGGCTCGGGGCTGGGCTCAGCCGCCGATCGTCGGGGCGACGTAGCCGCCGAGGGTGAAGGCGATGATCAGGGCGAAGATGACCAGCGACTCGATGAAGGCGAGGCCGAGGAGCATCGGGACGAGGACCTTGCCGGCGCTGTTCGGGTTGCGGCAGATACCCTCGAGGGCGGCCGCGACGGCGCGGCCCTGGCCCAGGCCGCCGCCGAGGGCGGCGAGGCCGATGGCGATCGCCATGGCGAAGCCGTAGATCGAGCGCTCGGAGCCGGAGGTCTCGGCGGCGCCGGGAGCGGCGAGGACGATCGCGGGGACGAGGAAGGTGAACAGGAAAGAGGCGATCTTGGTGATGTTGCGCATGGGACAGCTCCGAAACGGCCAGGGCCGCGAGGACAGGGGCTCAGTGCTCTTCGGCGTGCTCGACGGCGAGGCCGATGAAGATGATGGTCAGCAGGGTGAAGACGAGGGTCTGGACGATCGCCACGACCGTACCCAGCAGGAGGAACGGCAGCGGGACCAGCAGCGGCACCATCAGGGCGACCACGCCGACGACCTTGTGGTCGGCGACGATGTTGCCGGTGAGGCGCAAGGACAGCGAGACCGGGCGGGCCAGGTGGCTGACGATCTCGATCGGCAAGAACAGGAAGAACAGCCAGGGGAAGCCGCCGATCTTCGGCCCGAGGAAGTGGGCGAGGTAGCCGAAGCCGTTCCGCACCACGCCGGCGACGTTGTAGACGATGAAGACGATCAGCGCGAAGACGAGGTTGGTCTTCAGCGTGTCGGTCGGCGGCAACATGCCCGGGATCAGGCCCTGGATGTTGCAGACGAAGATGAACAGCGCGAGCGTGCCGGTGAGCGGGAGGAACCGCTTGGCGTCCTCCTCGCCCATGACGTCGGCCGAGAGGTTGTAGACCGCGCCGACGAAGCCGTCGACCATCGCCGCCAGGCCGAAGCTGCGCGGGGGAATGACGCCGCGCGAGCTGTCCTGCAGGCTGGCGCGGTAGCGCAGCGCGGCGATGATCAGGAACACGAAGGCGAGGACGGCCCCCGCGACGTGCACCAGCGTGAAGTGCGTGGCACCGAAGATCAGGAACGCCTTGTCACGGGCCAGATGCTCGGCGGCGCTGGACTCCAAGTGCGCCCAGAATTCGGGCATCAGGAGCGTGTACCAACTGTCGTGATCACCCATGTTCAGGCGTCCGGTTCGGGATCGTCGCGGGAGAGGTCGGCGCGGCTCTGGAGAGCCGCCAGGCAGAAGGCGGCCAGTGCCGCCAGGACCCCTGCTGCGAGCCCCTCAGGTCGGCCGGGCATGTACCAAAGGACGGCGACGGTCGCAAGAGCAGCGACCGGCCAGCGCACCAGTGCAAGCACCGCTCCGCCGCCGCCGCCGGCGTGGCGCTGCGGGTCGGCCCGGACCTCGGCCACCAGCCGCACCACGGCCCGCGCGAGCGAGGCGAGGTTGACGAAGCCGATCAAGGCCCCGGCGACCACGCTCCACGCCTGCTCCGCGCCCGCCAGCGCGGCCGCCGAACCGGCCGCGATCGCGGTCAGCGTGAGCGTCCACAAATACACGCGACGGCGTACGAGATCCCAGGTGTCGGCGCGCACGACTACCGGACCTCGGGATCGTCAGTCGACTCGTGACTTTGCCCCGCAGCCCGCTCCTCGGCCTCGATGCGGGCGCTGAACTTGCGGGCCGTGCGGACGACCGCGAGCCCGGCCGCGCCGATGCCGACGCCCAGGCCGATGTACGTGGTCCACGGGGCCCAGTGCGTGACGTGGCGCTCGAGCCACATGCCGCCGAACGCCCCGATGGCGATCGCCACGGCCATCTCGATGCCGACCGAGCCGGCCTCGGCGAGCTGGAACCACCGCGCCTGCTTGAGCAGGGGCTCTCTCTTGCGGCGGCGTTCGACCATGGCGACAGACCTCCTCGCTCGCTAACCGAAGCGACGGGCGACCGCGGCGAAGGCGGCCTCGGCGGCCGCGAGGGTGTGCTCGATCGCCGCGGCGTCGTGGGCGAGCGAGACAAAGCTGGCCTCGAATTGCGACGGCGCCAGGTAGACGCCGCAGGTCAGCATCTCGCGGTGGAACTCGCCGAACGCGCCGAGGTCGCTGGCCTTGGCGTCGTCGTAGTCGTGGACCTCCCCGGCGCGGAAGAACCCGGTGAACATCGCCCCGACGCGGTTCATGACCACGGGGACGCCGGCCTTGGCGGCCCGGGCGGACAGGCCGGCGGCCAGGGCGGCAGAGGTCGCTTCGAGCGCCGCGTACGGGTCGTCGCGGGCCAAGATCTGCAGGGTGGCGAGCCCGGCCGCGACTGCGACCGGGTTCCCGCTGAGGGTGCCGGCCTGGTAGACCGGGCCCAGCGGGGCGACGTGCTGCATGATGTCGCGGCGGCCGCCGTAGGCCCCGACCGGCATGCCGCCGCCGACGATCTTGCCGAGGCAGACGAGGTCGGGGGTGACGCCGTAGCGCTGCTGGGCGCCGCCGAGGGCGACGCGGAAGCCGGTCATGACCTCGTCGAACACCAGCACCACGCCCTCGCGGGTGCACAGGTCGCGCAGCGCCTGCAGGTAGCCGGGCTTCGGGGGCACGCAGCCCATGTTCCCGGGGACAGGTTCGACGATGACCGCGGCGACGTGGCCGCGGTGCTGCTCCAGCACCTGCTCGACGGCGTCGGCGCTGTTGAACGGGACGGTGAGGGTGTCGGCGACGGTGGCCGCGGGCACCCCCTCGGAGCCGGGGATGCCGAGGGTGGCGGCGCCCGAGCCGGCGGCGACCAGCAGGAAGTCGGCGTGGCCGTGGTAGCCGCCGTCGATCTTGACGATCTTGCTGCGGCCGGTGAAGCCGCGGGCCAGGCGCAGGGCGCTCATCGTCGCCTCGGTGCCCGACGAGACCAGCCGGACCATGCCGCCCTTCAGCGCCGGGACCAGCCGGCACAGCAGCTCGGCGAACTCGACCTCGCCGGCCGTACATGCCCCGAAGGACAGGCCGTCACGGGCGGCGCGGCAGACCGCGTCGACCACCTCGGGGTGGGCGTGGCCGAGGATCGCCGGGCCCCAGGTGCCGACGTAGTCGACCAGAGTGACGCCGTCCTCCGTCAGCAGGTAGGGCCCGCGGGCGGCGCGGATGAACGGCGGGTCGCCGCCGACCGCCTTGAACGCCCGCACCGGGCTGTTGACGCCGCCGGGGATGACGAACTGGGCGGCGTTGAAGAGGGCCCGGCTGTTGGCGCCGGCCCGGCCGTCGCCGGGGATCTGGGTCCAGAACTCGGGCGTGGTGCTCATCGCTGTCCTCGGGGCCAGGTGCTAGAGAACATGTCTGCAGGGGCAGATTACTCTTCGCCGCCCTCGTCGCCGGTGGGCTCGTCGCCGGCGGGCTCGTCGCCGGCGGGCTCGTCGCCGGCGACCGGCTCGACGGCCTCGCCGGCCTCGCCGGCCTCCTCCTCGCGGTCGAGGATGCGCTCGATGGCGACCACGCGCTCGTCCTCGCCGGTGCGGATGATGCGGACGCCCTGGGTGTTGCGGCCGATCTCGCTGATCGAGGCGGCGGTGGTGCGGATGACCTTGCCGCGGCTGGTGACGACCATGACGTGGTCGTCGGCCTCGACGCGGAGGGTGCCGACCACCGGGCCGTTGCGCTCGGTGACCTTGATCGTGATGATGCCGAGGCCGGCGCGGTTCTGGACCTTGTAGTCGGAGGCGGCGGTGCGCTTGCCGTAGCCCTTGGCGCACATGGTGAGGATCGAGCCCTCGCTCTCGGGTTCGAGCACGGTCATGCTGACGACCGCGTCGCCCTCGCGCAGGTCCTGGCCG
This sequence comes from Nannocystis punicea, assembly GCF_026965555.1. Lineage (GTDB taxonomy): Bacteria > Myxococcota_A > Polyangia > Nannocystales > Nannocystaceae > Nannocystis > Nannocystis punicea. Next base: position 13,122,313 of record NZ_CP114040.1, read on the forward strand.
CGCACGCCGCGGGCGGTGCGGCCCATCGGGCGCACGTCGTCCTCGGTGAAGCGGATCGCCATGCCCTGGGCCGAGGTCAGCATGATCTGCTGCTTGCCGTTGGTCAGGCGGGCGTCGATCAGCTGGTCGCCGTCCTCGATGGTGACGGCGATGATGCCGGTCGAGCGGATGTTGGCGAACTCGTCGAGCGCGGTGCGCTTGATGTAGCCCTGCTGCGAGCACATCACCACGTAGAAGTGGCCGCCCTCGAGGTCCTCGTCGCGGTACGGCACCATGCCGAGCACGCGCTCGCCGTCGCGCAGGTCGAGGAAGTTGACCAGCGCCTTGCCGGCGTGGTCGCGGCGGCCGGCCGGCAGCTCGAACACGCGGGTGCGGAACACCCGGCCGGTGTTGGTGAACATCAACACGTGGGCGTGGGTGCTGGCCTCGAACAGCTCGACCACGAAGTCGGCGGCGTCGCGGCCGACGCCGCCCTTGACGCCGGTGCCTCCGCGGCCCTGCACCCGGTACTCGCCCACGGGCAGGCGCTTGATGTAGCCGTTGTTCGTCAGCATGACGATCATCGGCTCGTCGGCGACCAGGTCGATCGGCTCGATCTCCGACTCGTCGTCGACGATCTCCGTGCGGCGGTCGTCGCCGTACTCATCGCGGATGCCGACCAACTCGCCGCGGATCACCTGCATCAGCATCGCGTCGGAGGCGAGGATGCTCTGCAGGTAGGCGATCGTGGCGGACAGCTCCTTGTACTCGCCCTCGACCTTCTCGCGCTCGAGGCCGGTGAGCCGCTGCAGGCGCATGTCGAGGATCGCCTTGGCCTGGTTGGGCTTGAGGTGGTACGGCTTGCCCCTGGCGGCCTCGACCTCGGCCTCGGGCCGGCCGCAGCGGGCCAGGAAGCCGGAGAAGCCGTGCAGCGGCTCGGCGCACAGGGCCTCGCGCGCGGCGTCCGGGTCGGGCGCGGCGCGGATGATGGCGATGATGCGGTCGATCGCGTCGATGGCGACGCCGATGCCCTCGACGATCTCGCGCCGCTCGGCCGCCTTGCGCAGCTCGTAGCGCGAGCGGCGGGTCACCACCTCGCGCCGGTGGTCGAGGAAGTGCGTCAGGCACTCGTGCAGGCTCAGCACCTGCGGCCGACCGCCGGCGATGGCGATCATGTTGACGCCGAAGCTGACCTGCAGGTCGCTGCTCTTGTAGAGCGAGTTGAGGACGACCTGGGCCGAGGCGTCGCGCTTGACCTGAATCCAGATCCGCATGCCCGTGCGGTCGGAGTAGTCCTGCAGGTCGCTGATGCCCTCGAGCTTCTTCTCGCGCACCAGCTCGGCGATGTGGCTGATGAGCCGGACCTTGTTGACCTGGTAGGGGATCTCGTGGACGATGATCGCCTCGCGGCCCTTCTCGTCCTCCTCGATCGTGCACTTGGCCCGCAAAGTGAGGCTGCCGCGGCCGGTCGCGTAGGCCTGGCGGATGCCCGCGCGGCCGATGATCTGACCGCCGGTCGGGAAGTCCGGGCCGGTGACGATCTGCAGCAGCTCACGCGGGGGCAGCTTGGGGTCGTCGACCAGGGCGATGCAGGCGTCCACGATCTCCCGCAAGTTGTGCGGCGGGATGTTGGTCGCCATGCCGACGGCGATGCCGACCGCTCCGTTGAGGAGGAGGTTCGGGATCTTCGTCGGCAGGACCGTCGGCTCGAGCTCCTTGTCGTCGTAGTTCGGCGCCCAGCTGACGGTCTCCTTGTCGAGGTCGGCCAGCAGCTCCGAGGTGAGCCGCTTCATGCGGACCTCGGTGTAACGCATGGCCGCCGGGGCGTCGCCGTCGATCGAGCCGAAGTTGCCCTGGCCGTCGACCAGCGGGTACCGCATGGCGAAGTCCTGGGCCAGGCGGACCAGCGCGTCGTACACCGAGGCGTCGCCGTGCGGGTGGTACTTGCCGATGACGTCGCCGACGACGCGCGCCGACTTCTTGTAAGGCTGCGCGTGGGTGTTGCGCAGCTGGTCCATCGCGTACAGCACCCGGCGGTGAACCGGCTTGAGGCCGTCGCGCACGTCCGGCAGCGCACGCGAGATGATGACGCTCATCGCGTAGTCCAAGAAGGAGCTACGCATCTCGTCTTCGATGTTGATCCCCGTCTTCTGCTCGCTCGCCATACGCCGTGAGGGGCGGGAGGATAGCGCGGGCGGTCCGACGCGGCTACGCGCTTTTGCCGGCCGCCGCAGGCCCCGGCGGCGCCCCCCGCGCCCCGCCAATGCCCGGCCCTCCAGCGCCTTCGCAGGGGCCCGCAGCGGCGGTCCGTGAAAGCGCCGTCGCAGATGCGCCGCCTCACGAAGCGCGCCAGCGCCTGCGGGCGGGAAATTCACGCGTAGTCACGGACTTTTGCCGCGCGGGCGCGAAGTCCGGGGCGCCGCGCTGGGGGATCGCCGGGCGGGAATGGGCGGCCGTGGCCCCGAGGTTGTTCACGCGGCCGGGCGGCCCGTTCCGGCTTGTACGGCCCCCCGGCCTGCCCCAGCATCGAAAATGAGGAGGTACCGGAATGGAATCGACCTGGTTCGTCGTCGCGGATCGCAGTCAGGCCCTGCTCTTCGAGGTCAACGGCTCGCGCATGAAGCCCACGCTGACCCCGATCGAAACGCTCGAGAGCCCCGAACGCCCCCGCTACGAGCGACGCGGCGGCCAGAGCAGCGCCTCGGGCCGGCGCGACCTGGTCAGCGAGACCCGCGGCGCGGCCGAGGAGCAAGACTCGAAGTTCGTGCGCCAGATCGTCGAGCGGCTGACGCAGGCCCAGCACCAGCGCCAGTTCGGCCGCCTGGTCATCGCCGCCCCCGCCGACTTCGTCGGCCGCCTGCGCGAGGTCGCCAGGGGCGTCCTGCAGAAGTCTGTGATCCGCGAGATCATCGGCGACTACACCAACGACTCGGTCCAGGCGCTGCAAGAGCGGGCCCGCCGCCACGAGTGGCTGCACTGAGTCGATCCTCTCGGACATGTTGAAAGGGACAGGTCCTCTGGGACCTGTCCCTTTTCGCGAGCGCGTCGCGAGCCGGCGATGCGGCCGTCGCGAGCGCCCGCTACCAGCGGCCCTGGATGTTGCGGATCATCGCGTAGGGGTAAGGCAGCGGGCTGGCCGAGGCCTCGTCGAGGGCGCGCAGCTGCTCGCTCGACAGCTTGAGCTCGGCGGCCTTGAGGTTGTCGCGCAGCTGGTCCTCCGAGCGCGCGCCGAAGATGCACGAGGTGACGCCCGGCTTGTGCAGCAGCCACGCGAGCGCGACCTGCGACGGCGTGGCGCCGAGCTCGGCGGCGACCGCCCGCACGGCGGCGATGGTCCGCCAGTTGCGGTCGGTGTCGAAGGAGGCGAACCGCTCCTTCCACTTGTCGAGACGAGTGCCGGCCGGCGGCGGCGCGCCGCGCTCGAACTTGCCGGACAGGAAGCCGCCCCCGAGCGGCGACCACGGCAAGATGCCGAGGCCGTGGCGCAGGCACGCCGGCACCAGCTCGAGCTCGAGGTCGCGGACGATCAGGCTGTACTGCGCCTGCAAGCCGACGAACCGCTCGAGGTTCTTCGCGTCGCTGGTGTAGATGCTCTCGACCAGGCGGTACGCGGCGTAGTTGCTGCAGCCGATGTAGAGCACCTTGCCGGCGCGGACCAGGTCGTCCAGCGCGCGCAGGGTCTCCTCCTCCGGCGTGTCGCTGTCCTGCATGTGGATCTGGTAGAGATCGATGCGGTCGGTCTGCAGCCGGCGCAGCGAGTCGTCGACGCAGCGGACGATCCGCCGCCGCGAGGCGCCGGTGCCGTTGGCGCCCTTGCTCATGCGGAAGCGGAACTTGGTCGCCAGCACGACCTCGTCGCGGCGCTTGGTCTCGGCGAACCACCTGCCGATCACGCGCTCGCTGAGGCCGTCCTGGCCGTATACGTCGGCGGTGTCCCAGAAGTTGACACCTGCCTCGAGCGCCAGGTTCATGATGCGGAACGAGGTCGCCTCGTCGCACCCGACCTGGTGCATGAATGAATTCTCGTCGGCCTCGCCGAACGTCATGGTGCCGAGGCACAGCGTCGACACCGACAGGCCGCTGCGGCCGAGATTGCGGTACTCCATGGGTCCTCCCCCCGCGCGGTCGCGGGCGGGAGGACTCTACGGAAAGCCGGTTCCGGTCTGACGAACGGTTCGTCGAGAGCCGGCGACGGCCAGCAGCCTCTGCTGTGGATGTGACTGCCTGGGATCGATGCCCGCAAGCGCGGACGGGACGGGTTGTGGGGGTCTACAGGCGACAGTCGCCCGCGGCCCCCCGCAAGAACAGCGGTCTAGGCGCTGTCACGACGGGCGCCGAGCTTGCCCGGCGCTGCAGGAGTCGGGACCTCTGCGCTGTCGTTGGCCGGCCAGGTATGGGCTAGCCCCAGAGCCAGGCGGGCACCGACCTGCGGAAAGGCGTATTGCACCTTGAGGCACAGGTAAACCCAGGGAACTTCGGTCTTGGCGGACATGGCGGCTCCAGGGGGGGCATGTCTCCAACAGCAAGAAGCTTGCCAAGCGCGTGCAGCGTCAATTTGCCGAGAACGAGCCGCTAGGCCACCTTACGCGCCGACATAGCGGTGTTTATCCCACGTCGTGTGCACAGGGCTGGATGGCCCCGGGACAGCGGTCAGCTTGGGGGGGCGCGTCCACGCACCTCAGGGGCCTGACGAACGCGGTTCGAGCGCCGTCCCGATCGCGGACCCCGGGCCTCCGGCGGGCGCCGAGCGCGACCTGACCCTTCAGACAGCTCACGGACGATCGCCCGGACGGCCGTCCGATTGTCCCCGCGGACAGGATCAGTGCGCCGCGTCCGCCTCGAGCTCGTCGGCGACGACCGCCGCCACCGCCGCCTGCGCGAGACCAAAGAGCAGAGGGCCCACGAACGGGAGCGCCATGACGGCGACCCACGGGAGACCAAAGCCGGCGAGGGTCGCGCGATGCGCCCGCACGACGGTCTGCTGATGCGTGTAGTCGCTGCCGATCCGCTCGAAGTACGGATCCAGCAACTCCCAGGAGAAAGTCCGGGCGGCGTACCACAGCTGCAGCGGGGGCCCGAGCAGCGGGCCGACGAACGGCACGAGGGTGAGGCCGAACAGGACCACGGTGACGCCGAGGAAGTAGAGGGCGCGGCGAATGCTGCCGATGGTCGCGGCGACGAACCCGAGCTCGGACGACCGCTCGAGCCGGGTCGCCAGCGCCGGGTCGACCGCCCGCACGCCGGCCATGAACACGCCGTCGGCCAGGAACGGGAAGCCGATGCTGACGACGAAGTAGGCCAGCATCGGCGCGGCCACCAGCGCCAGCAGGCCGCCGCCGACGCGCAAGGCCCATCTCCCGAGCCATGTCGTCCAGGACATGTCCCCATCGACAGGTACCATCCACCACAAGAGACCGCCGAGCGCGACCGTCAGCGCGACGGCGAGGACGACCAGGACCACGGCCAGGCGAGCGTAGGCGCGGCGGACCTCGGCGCTGGCGAGGGCGAGCTGAAGGCCGCGACCGGCCAGCTGGAGGCCGCGCGGGAGGCTCGAGGAGACGGCAGCGGACGACATGACCTGCGAGTAGCACGAATCTCCGTTCGCGGCCGCGCCTCGGGCGCAGCAGCGCGAGGAGGACCGGCAAACCGGGGCAGGTCGATCGCGCCGGAGCCCGCGCCACGACGCAGACGCGTGCGTGGTTCGGGCCGGCGGCCTCGGAGCAGCAGGCGCAGGCGATCGCCGGCGTGGATCGGTTCGCGCGCCCGAGAGCGGGCAGGTTCGACGCCGGCGCCGGTGCTGCCTGGTATCGCTGGTTCGCGGCGGCTCGGCGCACGCGTGGGGGTTCACGTCGCGTGCGCTGCGGCTCTCGGGGGACGGAGTGAATGGGGCGCAGCACGGAGGCATCACGCGACGGCTCGGCTCGCACGGCGCTCGCGTCGCGTGGGCTGCGGCTTCGCTCGCATGGGCAGACCCGTCACGCAGTCAGCGGCGGCTCGGCTCTCACGTCGCGGCGCGAGTGGGGCGGAGCGAGCAGGCGCCAGTGGTGTGGGGCGCGGGCGAGCAGGCACTCGAGTTCGCGGTGCTTCGGCTCGTGCGCGGGGCTCACTTTGCCTGCGGCCTCGGCTCGCGCGGGGGCGGAGCGAGTGGACGCGCCAGAGCAGCGGCGCGAGCGTGCAGGTCGCGAGCGCGTGCAGGTGCGGTCGATGTTTTCCTCGCGCGGCGCGGGTGGTCGCGAGCCCGCTCGCGCGAGAGCGTGTCGCGGTCGTAATCGGCGCGGAATCACCGGACTTCGACGGCGCGTGCGGACGGACGACCGGCGTCGCGTCGAGGCCCCAGCAGTGACGATGGCAGAAGACCCGCGAGCTTGCGCACGTGCGTCGACGATCGGGAAGGGTTCACCCGCGCGTGTCCTTCCGGGCGCGCGGCGATGGGCCGCTCGTGTATATTGCCGCGGCCTGAGGGGATGATGGACATGAAGATGGTCAGCCGAATTGCGCATGGGACGGTGCTGGCGGCGATGTTCGCCGGTGGTTGCAGCGACGACGGGGGTACGGGCGCGGGCACCCAGAACGTCGACACCACGGCGCAGACGACCGAACCCGGCGCGACGCAGAGCCCGGGGCCGACCACGGAGCCGAGCGTGACCGGCTCGACCGGCGGCACCCAGTCGGGTGGCCAGACCAATACGACCAGCGAGCCCGATCCGACCGAAGGGCCGACGACCAACCCGCCGTCGACGACGACGACGACCGCGACTGCGACGACCACCCCCGACACGACGACCACCACCAACGCGTCCTCGACCACGGACGACGAGACGACCGGCGGCGCGGCCGGGCTGGTCCGCTTCGTGGTGCTCGGCGACGTCGGCGAGGGCAACGAGGACCAGTATCAGGTCGCCGACGCGATCATCGCCGTGTGCGAGCAGCGCGGCTGCGACTGGGCGATGCTCACCGGCGACAACTTCTACGACAGCGGCGTCGACGGCGTCGACGACCCGCAGTGGCAGGAGAAGTTCGAGCTGCCGTACATGGGCATCACGTTCCCGATCTACGCGGTGCTCGGCAACCACGACTACGGCGGCAACGGCATCGGCGTCGACTTCGACACCAACAAGTCCGACTACCAGGTCGAGTACACCCAGCACAGCGAGCTGTGGCGCATGCCGGACAAGTACTACTCGTGGAAGCAGGCCCACGCGGAGTTCTGGGGCCTCGACACCAACCAGGTGATGACCGACCCGATCAACGGCAGCCTTGAACCGCAGCAGAACTGGCTCGACCAGACCGTCGCCGCCAGCACCGCGACGTGGAAGATCGCCTTCGGCCACCACCCCTACCTGTCGAACGGCGACCACGGCAACGCCGGCGCCTACGAGGACCTCGAGGGCATCCCGCTGCCGTTCGTCGCCGGCGAGAGCGTCAAGGAGTTCATGGAGGAGTCGGTCTGCGGCAAGATCGACGTCTACATCTGCGGCCACGACCACACGATGCAGTGGCTGCAGGCGGCCTGCGGCACCGAGTTCATCGTCGCCGGCGCGGGCAGCAAGGCCAACACGATCGAGGGCGACAACCCGTTCCACTTCCAGATCGCCGAGATGGAAGGCTTCACCTGGGTCGAGCTCAACGACAACAGCTTCACCGGCGTGATCTACGACAAGAACGGCAACGAGCTGTACTCGCGCACGTTCACCAAGTGAGCGCGTGCCCGCGACGCGCCCTCGCAAGGGGCGCGTTGCTCGCGAGCGGCCGCCGGCGCATGCTTCGTGGATGAAGCGGCCGGCGGCGCTGGATGATGGGGTGCGGGCTGCCGTCGCTGCGGCGTTGGCGACCATGAGCGCTCGCGCCGGCGGTGCTCGAGTTCGATGAAGACGCGTCGTCCTTGCGGGTGAAGCGGACCTCAGCGGGTCGGAGCGCTCGAGCCTGGTGTTTGCAGCCAGGCGCGAGCGCCGTCGCTGTCGTGGGTGAAGGGACCTCGATTCGGAGGCGCGTCGCTCGCTCGGCCGGCGGCGTGTGCGAGCCCGTCGACGACTCCTTCACCGGCGTCAGCCTCGACTGGACCGGCGGAGAGACGCTCGTGGGCGTCGGCGAAGCCCGCGGCGGACTTCGGAGCGACGCCCGCACGTTGCTTGCGACGCCGGGGCGAAGCATGGTGAGTCCATTCGGAGGACGTCATGTCGCGGTTAGTTTCGCTCCTTTGCGTGTGGGCTATTGCAAGCGTTGCGTCTGCGGATGCGCCGGCTCAGCGCGGAGCGGACGCGGTCGCGGGGGCCGATCACAGGTCTGCCCGGGGACCCGGTGAGCCGGTGATGTGCCCGACGATTGCGACGATCGCCGAGGACGAGTTCGCCGCGCGCTTCGCCGCGGCGATCTGCGATCAGAAGGCGGCCTGCGGTTGTGGCGGAGGTGCGGACTGCGTCGCCGCGCTCGAGCCCCGGTTCGAGGCGGTGCTGCAGTACGCGCGCGACAACTCGCTGCAATACGATGCCGCGTGCGCGACGGAGCTCCTCACCGGTTCGGTGCTTCATCGCGGCTGCGGCCTCGAGTCCGATTACTACGGGCCGGTCTTCGAGTGCGGCGGGCGCTGCAAGGTCTTCCGCGGCGACATCCCGAGCGGCGGCGCCTGCACGCGCCCGGAGAACGACGTGTCCGCCTACGTCCACGAGTGCGCCGCGGCGGACGAGTACTGTCAGGGCGAAGGGACCCTCACCTGCCAGACGTACGACTTGCCGACCATGCAGCTCGGCGAGACCTGCATGGACGCGGAGTACAACGACCTCGGCTGGTGCGCCGAGGAGCTGTGGTGCAGCTTCGAATCGCTGGTGTGCGTGCCGCTGGTCGGCGAGGGCGAGGCGTGCGGCGCTCATGCCGAATGTTCGGTCGATCTGTTCTGCGGCGCCGGCGTGTGTCGGCGGCAGCGCCCGGGCGGCGACGCGTGCGAGGACGATCTGCAGTGCGGCTCGTCCGTGTGCCTCGACGGGGCGTGCCGCGACGAGCCGGTGATCTGCCTCGTCGACAGCCCGAGCGACCTGCGGTACTCGTTCACGCTGCGGCCGTGAGCCCGCGCGGCTCAGGCCGCGGCCTCGGCGGTGCGGCCGAACGACGCGAGGATGCTGCCCCAGCCGCCATCGCCGCCGAGAGTGGCGGCCATGTGCTCGGCCTTGTCGCCGTAGCGCTCGAGCAGGCGGTGCTCGAGCTCGACGCGGGTGCCGTCGCCCTCGCGGGTGAAGCGGACCTCGACCTCGGTCTGCTGGCCCGGGTCGTAGGTCCACTGGCAGTTGAGCTCCCACGACAGGACCAGCCGACCCGGCGGCTGCCACACCAGCACATGTCCCCAGAGACATTCGCTGCCGTCGACGCCGCGCTCGAACCAGCGGCCGCCGGCGAACGGCTCGACGACGGCGGTGGCGGCCGCGACCTGGCCGATGTGGTGGCTGACGAGCGGCCACCAGGTGCCGAGCTGCTCGGTGAACACGCGGAACGCCCGCTCGGGCGTGGTGGCGACGTGGATGGTCCTGGAGACGAGCAGGCTCTTGCCTTCGGTGGGGGGGACGGAGATCGGCTGGTTCATGGCGCTTCCTTGTCGTCGTCGTCGTCGTTGACGGGCTCGTCGGCCTCGGCCGCCCGCTTGAACGCCGACAACGCGAGCGTCCAGAAGCGGTCGAGGTCGGCGCGCAGCCGGGCGATGCCGGCCGTGTGGATCGTGTAGACGCGCCGCGTGCCCTCGGCGCGGTACACCACGAGCCCGGCCTCCTTGAGGACGCGCAGGTGCTGCGAGACCGCCGGGCGACTGATCGGCAGCTTGTCGGCCAGCTCGCCCACCGAGTGGGGCCGATCCGCCAGATGCTCGAAGATCACCCGCCGACTCGGGTCGCCCAGAGCGTCCCAGGGATTGGCTTGGTAAGTCGGCACGAACGGTAAGTAGCAACTGACATATGAGGCGTCAAGCGCTTCTGCAGCCGATGGGCGCGTTGCGGGAGACGCGCGCGGGTGGGTCACGCCGAGATGACCTGGAGTCAGATCGACGCTCGCAGACCAGCCGGCGGGGAGATCGAGCGTGGAGACATGTCCTTTTGGACATGTCTCCGACGCCGGGCGGTCTGGGCGAGCGGCTGAGTCCGAGGCCGCGCCGTCGCGGGTCGTGACGTGTCCTTCAGGACATGTTGAAGCCCGACGAGTGACCGCTCGTCGGGCCTGCGCTTACGGACATGTCCGAAGCGACATGTCTTCTGGATTCGAAAAATTTTCAGCGCTCGTCTTCGCCGCGGTAGATGCAGCCGGAGGTGCAGGTCTCGCGGACCACGACCTGCGACAGGCCCGGCAGGGCGGGCAGCAGGCGGCGCCAGATCCACCGGGCCAGCAGCTCGCTGGTCGGGTTCTCCAGGCCCTCGATCTCGTTGAGGTAGTTGTGGTCGAGGACGGCGTGGAGCGGCTGCCAGGCGGCGGCGATGTCGGCGAAGTCGAGGACCCAGCCGCTCGTCTCGCCGACCGGGCCCTGCACGTGGACCTCGATCATGAACGAGTGGCCGTGCAGCCGCGCGCACTTGTGGTTCGCGGGGACGTTCGGCAGGCGGTGGGCGGCCTCGAAGCGGAACTGCTTGAAAATGTCCATGGCTCGGCGGCGGAGGCGGAGAGTAACGGAAGCCGGCGCGCGCGCCGAGCTGGGCGAGCTCACGGGCGGCCGGCGACCCGGCTAGAAGCGCCAGTAAGGGGCCTGGGCGGCGCGGGTGCGGCGGACGGCAGCCTCGCCGCCGGCGCTCGCGGGGCCCCCGCCGGGCGGGGTGCTGCCCGCGAGCACGGCGGTGCAGGCGTGGACGCTGTCGGCGAGGCCGCGGAGGTCGTAGCCCCCCTCGAGCAGGAGGACCACGCGGCCGTCGGCGAGGCGGTCGGCGAGGTCGCAGACCACTCCGCAGAGGTGGGCGAAGCCGTCGGCGGTGACCTGCATGTCGCCGAGGGGGTCGTCGCGGTGCGGGTCGAAGCCGGCCGACACGAGGATCAGCTCGGGGGCGAACTGCTCGGCGATCGGGGTCAGCAGGTCGCGGTAGACGGCCGCGTAGTCGCCGTCGCCGAGCCCGCCGGGCAGCGGGACGTTGACGGTGAAGCCGCGACCGTCGCCGGTGCCGACCTCCCCGGCCGCGCCGGTGCCCGGGTAGTGCGGCGATTGATGGGTGTTGAACACCATGACGTCGCGCCGGCCCTCGAACAGGTGCTGGGTCCCGTTGCCGTGATGGACGTCCCAGTCGATCACCAGGACGCGCGACAGGCCGAGGGCGACGCGGGCGTGCTCGGCGGCCGCGGCGATGTTGCTGAACACGCAGAAGCCCATGGCCATGCTGTGCTCCGCGTGGTGCCCCGGCGGGCGCACGAGGGCGAAGGCGCGGCGGGCGGCGCCGCCGACCACCGCCTCGACGGCGGCGATACCTGCCCCTGCGGCCAGGTAGGCGGCGTCGACGCTGCCGGGCGCGAGCAGGACGTCGGGGTCGAGGTCGAAGGCGACGCCGCGGGCGCCGTCGACGGCGTCGACGTAGATCGGGTGGTGCACGCGGAGGACCTGCTCGCGCGTGGCCGGCGGGGCCGAGAGCCAGCGCGTGCCGGCGATCGGCTCGGCGCTCAGGCGCTCGCGGATCGCCCGCAGCCGCGCCGGGCTCTCGGGGTGGCGGGGGCTCTGCTCGTGGCCGAGCATGCGATCGTCGCAGACGAGGAGCGTATCGTGCGCCATGGCGTGGCTCGGCAGCATAGTCGCCGCCGCACGCCGACGCTACCGCGACTAACGACTCGAGGTCACGGCGCCCGCGGGGACCTCGGCGCCCTCCTGCCGCGCGCACGAGACGATCGCGCGACCGGAGCGCCGCGCGTGCGTCTGCGTGACCTCGGCGCCGAACAGGAGGATGAGCGACGAGTAGTAGACCCACGCCATCAGCACGACCACCGAGCCGGCCGCCCCGTAGGCCGAACCGACGGCGGCGCGGCCGATGTAGACGCCGATGCCCCACTGACCGATGGTGAACAGCAACGAGGTGGTGGCGGCGCCGACGACGACCTCGCGCCAGCGGACCTCGGCGTTGGGGAGCAGCTTGAACAGCAGCGCGAACAGGCCGGTCATCACCGACAGCGAGACGCCGAGGTCGACGAGCCGCCAGAACCACCCGAAGTCGGCGGCGCCGGACAGCGCCGACAGGCCGGAGACGATCGAGCCGGCCACCAGGAGGGCGACGACTGCGGCGCCGAGGGCGAGGATCAGGACGAGGCCGAGCAGTCGCCCGCGCACGGTGTTGCGCCAGCCGGCCTTGCTCGGAGCGGCGCCCCAGATGTGATCGAGCGCGGCCTGCAATTGCCCGAACGCAGTGGTCGCGCCGAACAACATCACCACGCCGCTGACGATCGCCGACAACCACCCGCCGCCGGCCTTGTGCGCGTGGGCGAGGATGTCCTGCGCCAGCCCGGCGGCCTGTTCACCGATGAGGTGCTGCAGCCGGTCGACGACCTCGCCGCGCGCCGCCTCCTCGCCGTAGATCAGGCCGACGATCGCCACCAGCAGCAGCAGGAACGGCGCCAGCGAGAACATCGTGTAATAGGACAGCGCGCCGGCCTGCGTGAACGGGTCCTCGCGCGAGAACTCGAGCGCCGCGTCCTTCAGCATCTGGTAGATCTCGCGCAACGTCCGCATGTCGCCTCCGGGCCTGCTCGGCGATTGTGATCCGGATCGGCGGGCGCGGCCAGCGATCGGAGAATGTCCGAAAGGCCATGTCGTTACAGTCATGTCATGATTGGCCAGCGCGCAGGTCGCCCGCTCGCGGAGTTTGCGCGGGCCGGCTGCGCGACGCCGCTGAAACGGCTGGAAGACCGCCAGGGCGAGGAATCTTGCGCAGCCGCGCTTGGCCCCTGAGGCCGGTCGGGATCATAGTTCGCGCGTCGTGCGCCAATTGTGGACATGTCTCTTCGGACTGGTGCTCGCGGTCCTCGTCGGCTGCTCGAGCAAGCTCGACGACGTCCGTGGGTCCGACGCCTATATCAAGGACGTCCAGTTCGTCGGGGTCGAGCGGTTCACCGAGGCCGAGCTGCTGGCCTACCTGCACATGGGGGAGACGTCGGTCCTGCCGTGGAAGGACCGCTACGCGTTCCTGCCGGCCAACATCCCGGTCGACGCCAAGCGCATCGTCGAGGTCTACAAGGCCCACGGCTACTACGACGCCGAGGTGGTGTCGATCACCCCGCACGTGAAGGCCGGGCGGGTGCGCCTGTTCACGCGCACCCCGGGCGAGCGCGCGCCCGGCAAGGCGACCATCAAGGTGGTCGTCCGCGAGGGCGAGCCGACGCTGGTCGAGGCCATCCAGCTGGCGTTCCCGGACGGCCGCCCCGGCAGGCAGGTACCTGACCCGAAGGTCAGCGAGGACGCGCTGCGCACGAGGATCGCGCTGCAGACCGGGCGCGCGTTCGAAGTGCCGAAGCTGAACCGCTCGGTCGAGCAATTGCTGGAGACGCTGCGCGACGCCGGCTACGCCAAGGCGGACGTGCGCGAGTCGGCCGAGGTGTCACCGGGCGTGGGCGCCCGCGTGCGCTTCGAGATCCGCCCCGGCCCGTACTACAAGATCGGCGAGGTCCGCTTCGAGGGCCTCGGCGACGTGCCGGAGCGCTTCGCCGCCAACGAGGTCGACTACGCGCCCGGCAAGCCCTACTCGCCCAAGCTGGTGAAGAAGGTCGAGGCCGCGACCTACGGCCTCGAGGTGTTCGACACCGTCACGATCGAAGAGAAGCCCTCGGAGTCGAAGCCGGGGACGATCGACCTGGTGGTCAAGGCGCGGCCGGCCAAGCCGCAGTCGATCAAGCTCGGCGTCGGCTTCGGCCTCGACCCGGTGCGCTGGGAGCAGCGCGGCACCCTCCTTTACACCCACAAGAACCTGTTCAAGAACCTGACCCGCTTCGACCTGCGCGCGCGCGCCGGCTACGCCGAGCTGCCGAGCATGTTCAACCCGCAGGAGCACGGGCCGGTGGTCAAGCTCGAGCCGACGCTGCGGCAGAAGGGCCTGATCGAGAAGCGCACCGTGGCGTCGCTGTCGCCGGCGTTCGAGCTGGGGATCTGGGAGGGCTACCAGTTCTACAGCCCGACGATGCGGGCCGGTCTGTCGCGCTTCTTCAGCCGCTTCGTCGAGGCCGAGCTCGCCTACAACTTCCGCTTCGTCGACTTCTTCAACGTGTCGCCGACCCTCGAGGGCCAGGACTCGATCCTCGGCCTCGACTTCCGCGACCCGTACACCCTCAGCTACCTCGAGCCGTCGCTGCGCATCTACCTCACCGACTCGGTGCTGCGGCCGAAGAACGGCGCGATCCTCGGGGTCGTCTACGACATCATGGGCCTGGGCGGCGACTTCAGCGCTCACCGCGTGCGCCCGAGCGTCCGCCTGTACTGGACCCCGCACTGGCGGATCACCTTCGCCGGTCGCTTCGAGATGGGGTGGATCGTGCCGTACGGCGCCAAGGGCGGCGCGCCGATCGACATGCGCTTCTACCTCGGCGGCGCCGACACCGTGCGCGGTTGGGGCCTGCGACGGCTGTCGCCGCAGGTGTTCCCCGACGGCTGCATCCCGGGCGACGCCGATTGTCGCGGGATCCCCGTCGGCGGCAACACCATGATCCTCGCCAACATCGAGGCGCGGGTGCGGGCCACCAAGATGCTCAGCTTCGTCGCCTTCGCCGACGGCGGCGACGTGCGCGCCGGCGTCAACGAATTCGCGCTGAATCAATTCAACTACTCGGCTGGGCCCGGTGTCCGCCTCGACACGCCGATCGGCATGTTCCGCCTGGACGTCGGCTTCCGCCTCAACGAGACCGTGTACGCCCTGGGCCAGAAGATCTGGGCCGTGCACTTCGGCCTCGGTGAAGCATTTTAACTTCGAGCTGCGGGGGATCGGATGACGACGAGGATCGGGAAGATCGCACGCACGACCGCCAAGGTGCTCGCGGCAGCGCTCCTTGTCGTGGTCGCGGCGGTCGTGCTGATCTTGACCACCAACGCCGGGCTGCGGCTGGCGCTGCGCGTCGGCCTGCCGATCTACAACGGCAAGATCGCCGGCAGCGTGGCGATCGAGGCGGCGGAGGGCACGCTGCTGGGCTCGTTCACCCTGCGCGGGGTGACCCTCGCCGACCGCGAGGGGCGCGCGCTGATCACTGCCGACGCGATCGCCCTCGACTGGTCGCCGCTGGCGCTGCTCGGTCGCGACCTCGCCGTCGACTCCCTGGTGCTCGAGCGCCCGCGCGTCTACCTGCCCGGACCCGGCGGCAGCTTCGCCGACATCGCGCCGCCCGGCGATGATGTCCCGAAGGACATGTCCTTGCCGCCAGGCCCGGACCTGCCGCTCGGCATCGCCGCGGTCCTGCGGCTGCGCGACGCCGCGGTCTACTTCGCCGACGGCGCGCCGATCGTCGAGGCGTTCGACCTCGACCTGCGCGCGCGCGGGGTCGGGCGCGCGGCCGAGGCGGAGGTGCTGGCGGGCCACGGGCGGCTGCTCGGCAGCCGCGAGATCGAGGAGCTGGTGCTGCGCGCGCGCTGGGGCTCGCCGGTGGCCGCGGTCGAGGGGCTGCGGGTGGTGGCCGACGCGGCGGTGATCCAGATCCCGCAAGCGCAGGTCGACGTCCGCTCGTGGCGGACGGTGCTCGACGTCGAGGCCCGGGCGGCGCTGGGGCTGCTGGCCGAGTACCTGCCGCCGGGGTCGGTCGAGAAGTTGATGGCGCCGGCGGGCACGCTCGAGCTGGCGGTCGCGGCCGAAGGTGTCCCCGAGGACATGTCCGCCGAGGTCCGGCTGGCGCTGGCGCCCGACCTGGCGCTGCGCCTCACGGGGGCGGGCGCGTGGCGCGGGGTCCCGGCCGCCGACGTGACAGTGGCGGCCGACGTCGACCTGGCGCCGTGGACGCAGGCGCGGCTCGGTCGGGTGCGGCCGACGCTCGAGCTGCACGCGCGGCAGATGCCGAGCAACAAGCGGATCGCCGTGGCCGGCGGCCTGCGCTGCCCGGAGTGCGGGCGGCTCGGCGGGGTGTCGCTCGACCTCGAGGGCGTGGTCGATCCGGCCGGAAAGAACCTGTCCCTTGCGACAGCCCTCGACGCGGCCGGGATCGGGGCCCTGGTCGACGTGACCGCCGTCGGCGGGGCGCTGCGCCAGGTCGACTGGCGCCTGGCGGTGGTCGACGTGGCTCGCACGGCCGGGGTCGCGCGCCAGTTCGCCGCGGTGCCCGAGCTCGCCGGGACCCTGTCCGGCCGCGGCGCCTGCGTCGGGCCGGAGCTGCGCTGCGCGGGCGCGCTCGAGCTGCGGCGGGTCGACGCGGCCGGCGTGGCGGTCGAGCGCGGGCGGGTCGACGTGGATGTACTTCAGGGCATGTCGGAAGGGACAGTCGCGGTCGCGGTCGACGGCCTGCGGGCCGGCGGGCAGGCGATCGATCGCGGCGAGGTCCGGCTCGACGTCGAGAAGCTGGCGCCGGGGCCGGTGGCGCCGCCGGTGCCGGCCGCGCTGCCGCCGCTGCACGCGCGGCTGCGGGCCGGGGCGCGCGGGCCGGGCTCGCGGGCGGAGGTCGATCTGTCTGTGCGGACAGGTCAGGAGCTGGGCGCCGAGCTGCGGACCTTGACCGCCGAGCACGCCGGCTTCCACGCCGAGCTCGAGCGGCCGGCGCGGGCGGTGCTGTCCGGCACGCGGCTGCAGGTCGAGGACCTGGCGCTGCAGATCGCCGGCGGGCGGCTGGCGGTCGGAGGAGTCGTCGACGCCGACGGGCCCTCCGACCTGAAGGTCGACCTGTCGGGCCTGGCGCTGGCGCGGCTGCGGCCGCTGGTGCCCAGGCTGCGGCCGGCGGGCCTGGCCTCGGCGCACGTGCGGGTGCACGGGCGGCCGGAGGCGCCGTCGCTCGAGGCCGACGTCAGGGTCGCCCGCGCGGGCCTGCGCGGCAACACCTTCGGCGACCTCGACGTCGCGGCCCGGCTGGCGAGCGGGCGCGCCCAGGTCGACGTGAACCTGCGCGGGCCGCTGGCGCGCGAGCTGCGGGTGCGCGCCGAGGCGCCGGTCCATGTGGACATGTCGCAACGGACAGGGTCCATTGGACAGGCGTACACCAAGCTCGATCTGCAGGCCCGCGAGATCCAGCTGGCGCGGCTGCGGCCGTGGCTGAAGCGGCCGGAGATCGACGGCCGGCTCGACGGGATGGTGCTGTTCGAGGCCTACACCGAAGAGGGGCCGCTGGCCTCGCCGCGGGTGGTGACCGAGTGGCGGGCGCGCGGGCTGACGATCTCCGGCGCGCCGGTCGGCGACGTCGCGGTCAGCGTCACCCACCGCGGCGAGTGGCTGCAGGGCAAGGTCGACCTCCACCGTAGCGGCGGGCGGGCGCAGCTCGACGTGCAGGTGCCGCTCGAGTTCGACCCGCTGCACGGGCGCTTCGCGTGGCACCGCGAGCGCGAGCACCGGGCGCTGCTGCAGCTCGACGACATCGACATCGCCGACCAGCTCGACGCGATCGCGCCGGGGCACGACGCCGGCGGCAAGCTGACGCTGCGGGCCGAGATGACCGGCCCTGCGACGAGGCCGGCGCTGGAGGCGGAGCTGCACGGCGAGGGCTTGATGCACCGGCGGATCGCGCTCGGCTCGCTGTCGCTGGTGGCGACCATGCGCGACGGCGGGGCGGCGGTCGACCTGTCGGGCGGCGGCGGCCAGGTCGGACGGTTCCAGGTCCGCGCCCTGGCCCCGGTCGCGCTCGACGACTCGGGCGTGCGCTGGCGTCGCGACGGCTGGTACGCGCTGATGCTCGACCTCCGCGAGCTCGAGCTGACGCCGCTCGAGCCGCTGCTCGGCCTCAACCTCGGCGGGCGCATCACCGGCGGGGTGACCTTCGACGGCGCGGGCCGCCACCCGAAGCTGCGCGGAGCTGTCCGTGCGGACAGGTTGTCGTTCAAGGACCAGCCGGTCGGCGCGCTGCGGGCCGAGCTCGAGTTCCGCGACGGCCTGGCGAAGGTCGGCGGGCACGGGCGGCTGGGCAAGCAGACCACCATCGACCTGGCCGGGCGCGTGCCGATCGACGTCGACCTGGCGAAGGGCGAGTTCGCGTGGGCGACGGAGCGGCCGGGCAAGGTCAAGCTCGACATCAACGACCTCGACCACGACGCGCTCGAGCCGTTCAGCCCGCTGCCGCAGCAGGCGCTGGTGGCGCTCGACATCCACGCGCAGGCCGAGGTCGACGCCGAGCACGTGCGCGGCAAGACCGAGGTCACCGGCGAGATCGGCCACAAGGTGCTCGGCGGGCTGCCGCTCAAGATCCAGCTCGACGTCGACGACCTCGAGCAGAGCGTGCGCGGCAGCCTCGGCCGGCGCACCGAGAAGGGCTCGCTGACCTTCGCGGTCGACACGAAGGCGTCGATCCCGAAGCTGCGGGCCAAGCAGGCCAAGCTCACCGACGCGCCGCTGCGCGGCGAGCTCAAGGCGAGCGCGACCGACCTCCGTTACCTGAGCGGCTTCTTCCCCGAGGCGATCTACGACTTCACCGGCCACTTCTCGAGCGATGTCACCGCCGGCGGGGTGATCGGCAAGCCCAAGCTGCGCGGGTCGGCGCGGCTGCAGAAGGGCGGCGTGACGGTGGTGGCGCTGCAGCAGCGGTTCCGCGACCTGAACTTCCAGATCGACGCCGACGGGCCGAAGGTCACGCTCACGGGCCTCACCGCGACCAGCGGCGAGGGCCGGCTCAAGGGCAGCGGCGGGGTGACCTTCTCCAGCGGCGGCAAGCTGAACGCCGAGGCCGAGCTCGACCTGCGCAAGTTCCCGGTGGTCCGCCCGGGCCTGCCGCAGATGATCGTCGACACCCACGTGCGCGCCGGCGTGAAGCGCAGCCCGGCCGGGCTCGGGGTGGCGATCGACGTCGACGGCGCGGAGGTGTGGGTGTCCGACCTGACGACCCGCGCGCCCGATCCGCTGCCCGAGAACGAACACGTCAAGATCGTCACGGGGCCGTTTCCGGAGCTGCAGGCGGCCGTGGGCAGCCAGGCGGCCGCGGCGAGCGACAAGGAGCCGCCGGTGGTGGTCGCCGAGGAGCGGACGATGCCGCCGTCGAAGACCCCGCCGACGGGCGACGTCGAGGGCAGCCACCTCGACCTCGAGGTGCGGCTCAAGCAGCCGGTGCACATCAAGGGCCCGTCGATGGACATGAACTGGAGCGGCGCGCTGGCGCTGCACCGCAAGGGCGAGGAGGCCGAGGTGACCGGGGGCTTCCGCGCCGACCGCGGCCGCTTCGAGCTGCTCGGCAACCGCTTCACGATCGACCAGGGCCGCGTGTTCCTGCCGGAGGACGGCTCGACGATCGACCCGTACCTCGACCTGACCGCCGACACGACCACGCCGCAGGCGGAGGTCAACGTGGCGATCCGCGGCCGCCTCAGCCGGCCCGAGCTCAAGCTGCGCTCGCGCCCGTCGCTGACGGAGGGGCAGATCTTCGCGCTGCTGCTGACCGGCACCGCCGACACGCAGGAGAGCGACCCGAAGAAGACGCAGGCCAGCGCGGCGGGCCTCCTGGTCAACTTCAGCAACCCGACGCTGTCGCGCTTCGCCGACCAGAAGCTCGGCATCGACCGCATCAAGTTCGGCTTCGCCGACGACGTGACCCAGCCGGTGCTGAGCGTCGGCAAGCACCTGACCAAGAAGATCTACGCCGAGACCACGTACCACCACAACGCGCCCGCGCGGACCAACCGCATCGAGGGCTCGTTCGAGTACCGCTTCAAGCCGCAGTGGTCGGTCGAGACCTTCTTCGGCGACGCCGCCGTCGGCGGCCTCGACCTGTTCTGGCGCCGCACCTTCGGCCGCACCGGCGCCGAGCCCAAGCCGGCGAGCGAGCCCCGCCACGAGCCGGCGCCGACGCCGACGAAGCAGACGGCGAAGGCCGCGACCACGCGCTGACACGCCGCGCGAATGGCCGGAGTTCGGCGCTGCCCTCGAGTCGAGGGCAGCGCCGAATGCCTATAGGACAGGTGATGCATTCCCGAGGATTCAGCGGCGTCTGCGCCGGCAGTGGGCGCGCTCGCCGCGTCGCCGGCCGCGCGGGCGAGGATCGGGCGCAAAATCCCGAAATAACGCCGTTCTGAGAGCGTAGTCGACTTCGCCCTGGGGGCAACAGCGATCAGACTGTGAGCAGGAGAAGAGAGCCAAATGCGATCGATGAATCAGGATCAGGCGCAGGGGAAGTGGGACCAGCTCAAGGGCAAGGCCAAGCGGATCTGGGGCGAACTGACCGACGACGATTTCCTCAAGGCAGAGGGCTCGGCCGACAAGCTGTACGGCATCATTCAGGAGCGCTTCGGCGACGGAAAGGAGGCGATTCAACGCAAACTCGAGGACCTCCATCTGCCATAGCAACGAAGCGCCGGCGACACGCAGCCGCCGGCTGAATCACCGCGCCTGCCCCTCACGCGATCGGGGGGCAGGCGCGGTCCCTTTTTAAAACGGGCTAAAAAGGCCTATGGAGCGGCGCTGGGCCCGCTCCGCGGGCCTTCGTCGCAATGTGGGCAATGGGTTGAGGGTCGCCGACGAATGATTAAAATACGCCAATGTCGAGCTTGCCGCGGTGGCGAACCTGGCTATGAATATAGTAGGAGGAAAAGTTACCATGCTTCGTTGGGCCGTCGTGTTCTTCATCATCTCCATCATCGCTGCGATCTTCGGCTTCGGCGGGGTCGCCAACGCCGCCTCCGACATCGCGCAGGTGCTGTTCTTCATCTTCATCGTGATCTTCGCGGTGATGCTGGTGGCCGGCCTCGTCGCGGGCAAGAGCATCTCCGGCTGACGCGCCTCCGGGCGCGCGCTGTCCCGCCGACGGGACGGCCGCGCCGGACGGCGCCCGCGTCCGTCACGGGCGCAGGCGTGGAGGATGCGAGCGACAAGTCAGACGTGAGCCGTTCGACGACGACGTCGCGGGCCGCCTCGCGGGACCTGGTCTCGCGGCGCGCGCCACGCGACGTCTTCGCGTTCGCAGGTCGGCCGCACGAGATGTCTCGAAAGACAGATTGGACCGCGCAGCGCGCGTCCCGCGGCTTTCCTGGGCGGCCGGGATGTCCCGAACGCCAGGTGCTCCCAAGGACAGGCGCAGCGGGCCACGGGTGTCGCCTTCGATCCGCAGACGCGGAGTTGCGAGTCGAGCGCACGGGCGCGAGCGCGCCGAACCGCCGCACATGCAGGCCGGCAGACTTCCTCGACCGCCGGGCGCGGCTGCTCGGGGGCTGCGCGCCGACACTTTGCGTTTGAGCGGCCCGCCCGTGTGTGGCACACGTGGCTGATGATGAAGCGGGAAGACTTGCTCAAGCTTGGGTTGGCGGCGGCCGTGGTGCTGCCGGCGTGCGGCGACGACGGCTCGACGACGGCCGTGACTGCGACCAACGTGACGGGGGCGACGGAGGCGACGACCTCGCCGGGGACGACCGACACCCCGACGTCGACGGCCGACACGCCGACGACGTCGGTGGGCACCACCGACGGCACTGGCTCCGCCAGCGCGAGCGAGGGCACGACCGACACCTCGACCACGAACGCCACGTCGAGCACGACGGACGCCTCGAGCACGACCTCGACCGACACCACCGGGCCGATCTCGGGGACCACGACGACCACCACCGGGGAGACCGACACGACCGCCGGTCCGTGCGTGTGCAACCCGGGCGACCTCAACGGCTGCGAGGGCGACCAGATCCTCGTGTGCAGCGACGACTGTCAGGGCTTCGAGCCGCAGCCGTGCCCCGACAACGGCGAGACCTGCGAGAACGGCGCGTGCGGCAGCAAGCTGTGCAACCCGGGCCAGGTGGTGTGCGAGGGCTTCGACGTCGAGAAGACCTGCAACGCCAACGGCGACGGCTACGACCCGCCGGTCCAGTGCAGCGCGAGCCAGCAGTGCGACTTCGGCGGCTGTACCGAGCTGTGTGACCTCGTGCAGTCGAGCCCGAGCTCGGTCGGCTGCTCGTTCCTCGGCCACAAGATGGACAACTTCAACGACGGCCAGGCGGACTCCCTGATCGTCGGCAACACCCACCCGACCAAGACGGCCCAGGTCCAGCTGTACTTCGTGCCGAACGGCACCAACGTCGAGCAGCCACAGGGCGCGGCGATCAACCTCGCGCCGGGCATGACCTACACGTTCCAGATGAGCAACGCGGCGCTCGACAAGAAGTCCGAGCTGCGCAAGGGCGGGATCTACCGGGTCAACAGCAACATCCCGATCATCGCCTACCTGCACTCGCCGCTCGGCTCGCAGGCGACCAACGACGCGTCGATGCTGCTGCCCGAGTACGCGCTGCGCCAGAACTACATCGTGGCCTCGTGGAAGGACACGCACAACGCGTACCCGAGCTACTTCAACGTGATCGCGCTGCAGGACGGCACCACCGTCAAGTGGACGCCGCCGCAGAACACCCTGGCCGGCGCCGGGGTGCCGGCGGTGGGCGCCGGCGCGACCGGGCAGGTGACGATGAACCGCTTCGACACGCTGCAGGTGCGCGGCCCGCAGGCGGGCAGCGACGTGTCGGGCACCTACATCGAGGCCGACAAGCCGATCTGGGTCGTCGGCGCGGTCGAGTGCGTCAACGTGCCGACCAACCAGGTCACCTTCTGCGACCACATCGAGGAGCAGATGCTGCCGCTCGACTATTGGGGCAAGACCTACGTCGGTGCCCACTCGCCCGACCGCGGCAACGAGAAGCACTACTGGCGCGTGTTCGCCGGCGAGGACGCGACCACCGTCACCACCGACCCCGCCCAGCCCGGCACGCCCTTCACCCTCAACAAGGGCCAGTACAAGGACATCGTGGTGGCCAACAACACCAGCTTCATGTTCTCGGGCGACAAGCCGTTCCTGCCGGTCCAGTACCTCGAGAGCCAGGACGGCGGCGCCGGCACCGGCGACCCCGCCATGTACCAGATGATCCCCGTCGAGCAGTTCCTCGACCGCTACGCCTTCGCCACCGGCACCGGCTACACCGCCGACTACGTCCAGGTCATCCGCCAGAAGGGCGGCGCCGACGTCAAGGTCGACGGCGCGACCGTCGGCAACTACTACACCGTGGGCGACTACGAGGTCTCCGACTGGAAGATCGGCCAGGGCGGCCACCTCGCCGAGAGCGAGCAGCCGTTCGGCATCGTCAGCGTCGGCTACACCGGCGTGACCTCGTACGCCTACCCGGGCGGCATGCGCCTCAAGATCATCAACCCGCAGTGAGCCGGGCGCGCGCGGGCGACCGCTCGCGCATGAACAAAAGGACATGCCCTCTCGGGCATGTCCTTTCGTCTTGGCGGCCGCGCGCTCAGCCGGCGCTGAGCAGGACGACCGGGCAGGGCGCGTTCTTCAGCATGCTCTCGACGCGGTGGCCGAAGAAGGCGCGGGCCGAGACCGCGCGCAGGCTGCTGCCGACGACCAGCAGGTCGTAGCCGCCCTGCGCGGCGATGCGGACGATGTCCTCCTCGGGCCGGGCGCCCTCCATGACCACGGTCTCGACGCTGGCGCCGAACTTCTTGGCCCGCTCGGCCTCACGGGCGACGATCTGCGCGCCGATCTCGTGCGGCCGGGCGCTGTCGACGTCGTTCGAGCCGGTGCGCGAGATGTGGATGATCGTGACCTCGGCCCGGGTGCTGACGGCCAGCACCGCGGCCAGCTCGACCGCGTTCTTGCTGTACTCGGTGCCGACCGTGGGCACGAGGATCTTCTTCGGCGACCACAGCCGGTAGAGCGGCGGCTTGCCGCCCTCGGCCTTGACCACCGGCTCGCGCACGATCAAGGTCGGGCACGGCGACTTGTGGATGATGCGGTCGGCCATCGGCCCGAACAGCGCCTCGGTGCTGCGCTGCGTCTCGCCGAGGACCAGCAGCTCGTAGTCCCGCGCGGCCTCGGCCAGCACCTGCTCGGCCGGGTCGGCGTCGGTGATCAGCTTGAGCTCGGGCCGCGAGCCCTTGAGCAGCCGCAGCGGCCGGCCGATCCGCTCGAGCGCCTTCGAGCCGGTGGCGTGGTAGCGCCGCACCCGCCGCGCCAGGCCGCGCCACCACGGGGTCTTCACCGCCTGCGGCCGGGCGTACACCGCGGTGACCTCGATCGGCTGCTCGTGGCTGAGGTAGCCGAGGATCTGCGCCGGCAGGTCGACGCTGTTGGCGTTGCGGCTGACCATGAGGACCCGTCGGACCTGCCGGATGAAGCTGCTCGCCGCCAGCGCCTCCATCTCGAGCCGCTTGGCCTCGCTCTCGCCCATCTTGACCTTCGACAGGGTCCAGCGCAGGAGCGGCGGCGCCATCAGCGAGGTGGCGATCGCGACCATGACGACGATCGAGTACATCTCGACGCTGAGGACGCCGAGGCTGAGGCCGATGGTGGCGACGATGATCTCCATGGCGCCGCGGGCGTTCATGCCCGAGCCGAGAGCGAGCCGCTCCCAGTGGGAGATCCCGCAGACCCAGGCGCCGAGGTAGCAGCCGACGAACTTGCCGAAGCAGGCGATGCCGAGCACGATCGCGCCGACGGTGGCGACGTCGGGGTCGGCCAGGCGCATGAGGTCGACCTTCACGCCGGCCGAGGCGAAGAAGATCGGCGCGAGGAAGCTGGCAGTGACGAGCTCGAGGGTGTGCCCGACCTCGTGGCGGAACCGCGGCGCCTGGCCGGCGAGGATGCCGACGGTGAAGGCGCCGAGCACCGCCTCGATGCCCATCTCGTGGGTCAAGGCCGCGGTCGCGAACGCGATCGCCAGCACCAGCGACATCTGCGAGCCGGCACCGCCGAACCGCTTGTCGACCGTGGCCATCACCCGCGCGATCAGCGGCGCGCCGAGAGTGAAGGCGAACAGCATGAAGAGGACCGCGCCGCCGACCGACTTGAGCGCGGTGACGACGTCGACCACGCCGGTCTTGGCCAGGCCGGCGACCACCGCCAGCAAGATCCACCCAATCGTGTCGTCGGTCATCGCCGCGGCCAAAATCAGCTGGCCGATGTCGCGCCGGATCAGCTTGAGGTCCATCAGCACCTTGGCGATCACCGGCACCGCCGAGATGCTCATCGCCACCGCCATGAACAGGCTGAACACCAGCCGCGCGTCGGGGTTGGCGAGGTAGACCTCCGGCAACATCTCGCCGAGCGCGAAGCCGGTGGCGAACGGGACGAGGATGCCGCCGGCCGAGATCATCAGCGCAGTCTTGCCGCGCCGCTTGATCAGGCCGAGGTCGGTCTCGAGGCCGGTGCAGATCAGCAGGAAGAGCACGCCGATCCACGAGATCGCGGCCAGCAGGTCGGCCAGGTGCTGGTCCTTCGGGAACAGGATGTGCTGAGCCTCGGGCCACACGAGGCCCAAGACCGACGGGCCGAGGACGACGCCCGCCATCAGCTCGCCGACCACCGGCGGCTGCTTCAGCTTGCGCATGATCTCGCCGAGGAAGCGCGCCATCGCCAGCAGCACGGCGATCTGGATCAGCAGCATCAGGACCGCGTGGTGCGCGAGGCCCTTGATGACGGCGGGCGGGGCAGCGGCCGCGGCGGCGTCGCTGAGGAACGCGAATAAAGCGGAGAGATCGAGCGAGGACGCGAGGGTGGAACAGAAGGACATGGTCGAAGTCACAGGTCCCTTGGGTCCGCTCAGGACGCGTCCGGGAGGGAGTCGGTGGCGCGAAGGTCCCCGGCGAGACCGGTCGCGACGGCGATTCTTGCCCTTTCGGTGTATCACGAAGCGCGCTTCGTGAGCCGCGCCGCAGCGGCGCTATTTCGAGCCGCCGCAGAACTCAACCGGCGCTGAGCAGAAGGACCGGACAGGGGGCGTTCTTCAGCACGCTCTCGACGCGGTGGCCGAAGAAGGCGCGGGCCGAGACGGCGCGCAGGCTGCTGCCGAGCACGATGAGGTCGTAGCTCCCCTGCGCCGCGAGTCGGACGATGTCCTCCTCGGGCCTGATGCCCTCGAGGACGACTGTCTCGACGCTGGCGCCGAACTTCTTGGCCCGCTCGGCCTCGCGGGCGACGATCTGCGCGCCGATCTCGTGCGGCCGGGCGGTGTCGACGTCGTTGGAGCCGGTGCGCGAGATGTGGAGGATCGTGACCTCGGCCTTGGTGCTGGCCGCGAGGACAGCCGCGAGCTCGACCGCGTTCTTGCTGTACTCGGTGCCGACGGTGGGCACGAGGATCTTCCGCGGCGACCACAGCCGGTACAGCTGCGGCTGCCCCGGGGCGACCTCCCGCGCCGGCTCGCGCACGATCAGGGTCGGGCACGGGGCCTTGTGGATGATGCGGTCGGCCATCGGCCCGAACAGCGACTCGGTGCCGCGGTGGACCTCGCCGAGCACGAGCAGCTCGTAGTCGCGGTGCGCCTCGCCGAGCACCTGCTCGGCCGGGTCGGGGTCGCTGATGATCTTGAGCTCGGGCCGCGAGCCCTTGAGCAGCCGCAACGGCCGGGCGATCCGCTCGAGCGCGCGCGCGCCGACGGCCGCGTAGCGCCGCTTGCGTCGGCTCCAGAACTTCCACCACGGGCTCTTCACCGCCTGCGGACGGGCGTACACGGCGGTGGCCTCGATCGGCTGCTCGTGGCTGAGGTAGCCGACGATCTGCGCCGGCAGGTCGACGCTGTGCGCGTGCCGGCTGACCAGGAGGACGCGCCGGATCTGCCGCACGAAGCTGCTGGCGGCGATCGCCTCGGCCTCGAGCCGCCTCGCCTCGCTCTCGCCCATCTTCACCCGCGACAGCGCCCACCGCAGCATCGGCGGCGCCATCATCGAGGTCACGATCGCGACCATGACGATGATCGAGTAGAGCTCGATGGTGAGGATCCCGAGGCCCAGGCCGACGGTGGCGACGACGATCTCCATCGCGCCGCGGGCGTTCATGCCGAAGCCCATGGCCAGCCGCTCCCAGTGCGACAGGCGGGCGAAGGTGGCGCCGACGTAGACGCCGGTGATCTTGCACGCGCACGCGAGGCCGAGCACCGCAAGGCCGACCAGCGCGACCTCCTGGTTGGCGAGCCGCGCGAGGTCGACCTTGACGCCGGCGGAGGCGAAGAAGATCGGGGCGAGGAAGCTGGCGGTGACGACCTCGAGGGTGTGGCCGACCTCGCGGCGGAACCGCGGCGCCTGGCCGGCGAGGATGCCGATGGCGAAGGCGCCCAGCACCGCCTCGATGCCCATCTGGTGGGTCAGCGCCGCCGCCCCGAGCGCGAGGGCGATGACCAGCGAGGTCTGGGCGTTGACGCCGCCGATCCGCCGGTCGACGCCGGAGATGATGCGGGCGACGATCGGCACGCCGACGGTCAACATCAGGCCGAGGAACACCAGCGCGCCGCCGACGGCCTCGGCGACCGAGATCGGGTCGACCTGCCCGGCGGTGGCGAGGCCGGCGACCACCGCGAGGAGGATCCACCCGACGGTGTCGTCGGTCATCGCCGAGGCGAGGATCAGCTGGCCGATGTCGCGCCGGATCAGCTTGAGGTCCATCAGCACCTTGGCGATCACCGGGACCGCGCAGATGCTCATCGACACCGCCATGAACAGCGCGAACACCAGGCGCTTGCTCGGGTCCGCCAGGTAGACCTCCGGCAGGTACCAGCCGAAGGTGGCGCCGGCGATCAGCGGGATGGTGATCCCGCAGCTCGAGATCAGCAGGGCGCTCTTGCCCCGGCGCTTGATCAGGCCGATGTCGGTCTCGAGGCCGGTGACGATGATGAGGAACAGGACGCCGAGCCACGAGACCACCGAGAGCAGGTCGGCCTGGTGCTGGTCGCGCGGGAACACGTAGTGCTGCAGCTCGGGCGCCAGCGCGCCCAGCACCGACGGGCCGAGCAGCACCCCGGCCGCCAGCTCGCCGATCACCGCCGGCTGCTTCAGCTTGCGCATGATCTCCCCGAGCAGCCGCGCGGTCGCCAGCAGGACCGCCAGCTGCAATAGCAGCAGGAACACCGCGTGGTGACCGAGCGACTTCAGGACGGTCTGACCGGCCGCGCCGGACTCGGCGGCGGCTTCCGTGAGCATCAAGGCGACTGTGCCGAAGACCATGGCGTGAAGGACAGGTTCTAAGGGTCAGATCATGCTGCGCCAGCGCAGGTCGTGGGTGACGGGGCCGACGGCGGTCGGTCGGAGGGTGAGGAACCCGCCCGGGCCGCCCTGATCGACCAGATGGCGGCGGCGCAGGTCGTCGATCTCGGGGCCGATCCCGCCGCCGCTGGTGCGCACGATCTCCTGCAGCTGCGACTCGGTCAGCGCGCCGTGCTGGACCAGGCTGACCAGCACCTGCCGCTGCGGCAGCGACAAATCGTTGAGGACGGTGCCGCGGCGGCGCGGCAGCGGGCGCACGAGGACGTCGTGCTCGGTCTTGGGGTCGAGCCGGGCCGACAGCAGCCAGTAGTCGAGGGCCTGGCGCAGGTTGCCGGCGCACATTCGCTCGAGGTCGATGAACCACTCCTCGCCGGGGTCAGGCAGCATGTCTGCGCGGGTGAACGGCCGCCGCAGGCGCTGCAGCGCCGGGGTACGGCGCTCGCGGAAGCGCAGGCCGAAGCCGCTGACGCGGTGACGCGAGCGGATCACGTTCTCGATGAAGCGGCCGGTCTCGGCCGGGACCTCGACCACCTGGCCGAAGTAGAGCGGCAGGCGCAGGCAGGTCTCGAGCAGCGTGGCCGCCGGCTTGGCCATCAGCACGATCCACAGCATGGCCCCGTCGGTGACGCGGACCATGTCGAGGAAGGCCTGCATGCGCGCGAGGCCCTCGGGGGTGCGCACGAACAGCTGCTCGGCGTTCTCGAGGATCAGCACCCGCCGCCCGCCGACCAGCGGGAGCATGCGGCCGAACTCGGCGAAGCTGGCGGCGTAGGGGGCGCCGGTGGCCTCGCACAGGGCGGCGCACAGGCGGGCCTCGCTGGCCAGGTGCGGGCCCATGGAGATCCAGTGCACCGGCAGCTCGCCGTGCAGCTCGGCGCGCACGCGGTTGACGAGGGTGCGCTTGCCGGCGCCGCGATCGCCGGTGACGAGCAGCGCGGTGCGCTGTCCGTCGAGCCATGTCTGAAAGACCTTGCGGCAGGGGGCCTCGAGGCTCGGGCGCGGCTGGTAGAGGTCGGACAGACCGAGCGGGACCTCGCCGAACAGGCGGCGGTAGATCGCGGGCAGGCGGCCCGAGTGGTTCTCGCCTGCGATCAGGAGGTCCCAGTAGCCGATCCGCGGGCCCTCGCCGGTGAAGGTGCGCCGCACGTCCTGGGCCAGCTCGCGCACCAGCGGCGCGGCGCGGGTGTAGAGGGCGGAGGCGCCGTGGCGGGCGCGGTCGCGCTGGGCGCGGAGCCACGACGGCCGGGCCCGGGCCGCGCGCGCCTCGAGCTGCTGCATGAGCTCGTCGGGCCGGTGGGCCCGCAGGGGCGCGAGCGCGTCGTCCATGCGCGTCGAGCTCTCGCTGATGAACCACGCGAACAGGCGCCGGACATCGCGAGCGACGCGCTCCGACAGCGCGCGGACCAGGCGGATCGCGTGGCTCAGGCCGGTGTGGGCCGACTCGTCGCGCGCCTCGGCCTCGCGGCTGTCCTCGACGATGAAGAGGTGATAGTCGAGGACGGTCTCGATGCGCTCGAGCTCGGCGGCGGCGTCGCGCGCGAGGGCGGCGGCGCGGCGGGTGAGCTCCTCGACGAGGCCGCGGACCGGGCCGGCGAACACCTCGTCGAGCCAGCGGCGCAGGGGCACTGCGATCTGCACCGGGTCGGTCGGCGCGGCGACGCCGGAGTCCTCGGCGGCGCGATCGAGGAAGTACAGTTCGGGCTCCTCGGCGATCGTGCGCGCGAGATCGGTGAGCAGGCCGGCGGCCGCCAGTCCGCCCTCGAAGGCGGCGGCGGTGGCGGTGAGGGTGTCGCGCGCGCCGTGGATCGACGGGCGGATCTCGTGCTCGAGCACGGTGCGCCAGCGCGTCCGCGACAGCGGGTGACGGTTGTCGTCGTCCGCCAGGGTGACGAGCGCCTCCTCCGGCGCGCCCGACGGCTGCATCTGCTGCTCCAGCGTCAGCGCCACCTGTTCCAGGCCGCCGAGGCAGTCTCCGCGCAAACGCTGGTCGAGCAGCTCGCCGGCCCGCCCCTGGAGCGCCGCGAACCACTCAGCGAGCCGAGCGAGCTGAGGGTCGAGGATCACGTTCCGAGGATATCAGCTCGAGCACCCGCGACGGTGAAGGCGATGAAAGGTGCGTTCCCGCGCCGCGCGCGCGGGCCTGAACAGGCGCACACCTGCGCGCATGCGGGTCCGCCGGCGCCGACTCGGGTGGAGCTGGGGTGTCCTTCGAGACAGGTTCGAATCGGCTCGAGGTGCCCCACGCCACATGTCCCCAAGGACATGTCATCGCCTGGCGACGGCGAGGCCGAGGGTCGCCAGCGCGTGAGACAGGCCCTCCTGCAGGCTGCGACGGACCACCAGCTCGCTGGTGTCGAGGTCGAGCCCGGCCATGGTGCGGGCGAGCTCGGCGGCGATGCCGATGAGCACGGTCTGGCAGCCGAGCAGGCGGACCGCGCGGGTGGTGCGGAGCAGGTGGTCCACGACCTCCTGATCGACCTTCGGCACGCCGCTCACGTCGAGCAGGAGCAGGCGCGCGTGGCTGCGGCCGACGACCTCGAGCACGCGCGTGGTGAGCACCTGGGCGCGGTAGGCGTCGAGGTTGCCGACCAGCGGGGCGAGCAGGACGCCCTCGTAGATCGGGACGATCGGGATCGAGAGCTGGCGCTGCTCGGCCAGCTTGACCTCGATCTCGCTGGCCTGGCGGTCGATGAGGTGCTCGCGCTGGGCCAGGAGGTAGAGGCTGCACTGGTGGGTGAGCTCGTGGAACCAGTCCTCGACCGCGCGCAGCGCCGCGAGCGGCAGGTCGGCGGCCTCGATGCGCGTGAACAGGTCGGTGCGCAGGGCCTCCTGCACCAGCCGCAGATCGCGGAAGCTGATCGCCTCCTCGCTGAGGCGGGACAGGATGTCGCGCAGGCCGGCGCGCAGCTGCTTGCCGTTGCCGGCGGCGACGTCGGCGACCATCGCGGCGACCAGATCGCCGACCGCGCGGCCCGTCGCGACCACGCCGCGGGCCCTGTAGACGCTGCCGCTGCGCTGGCTCAGCGCGCCGGCGACCTCGCGGACGATCGCCGGCGCGGCTTGCTCGAGGAGGGCCGACAGCTCGTCGCGCATGGTCACCACTCGACGTGGAAGCAGCAGCTCGGGCCGTTGCGGTCGACGCAGCCCTCACGGCTGTGCTCGATGAGGGCGTCGGGCGCGAACTTGCGGGCGCAGCCCTGGAGGATCCCGCGGGTCAGGGCGCACGGGAACGGGGTGGCGAAGGTGACGCTCGCGGTGTGGTCGCCCTCGAGCTCGCAGATGATCGCGCCGATCTCGGGGCCGCGACAGTTCATGCGATAGGCGGCGTCGAGGCTCTGCAGGACGGCGCGGATGTCGTCGATGCCCGGCGGGAACTGGGCGGCGTCGATCATCTGCAGGCCGACGCCGTGCAGGCTGCGCTCGCCGACCTGCGCGCCGACGGTGTAGTAGATCGACCGCGCGGTGTTGAGGTCGTACCACTGCTCCTCGTCGATCCGCTCGAGGCCGTGGTTGCGCAAGATCTGGCGGAGCACCGCCTCGCTCTGGTGGAGGGCGCGCACGAACGAACGCAGGGCTGCCCCGAGGTACTGACCCTTAAAAGACTTCATCGTCGACCCCTAGCGTGGATCATGATGCCACACCGGGATCGACGATGAACGGGCGCAGTTGAAGACCGCCGCGCTCGCCATTCGTGCGGGCGCGGCCGGCGATGACTGCGTTCAGGGCGTATCGTTGGGGTCGGCAGGATCGCTGTGGTGGAGCAGCTCGTCGCCGTCGCGGTGACCGTCGCCGTCGCGATCGACGCCGAGGCGGAAGCCCGAGCCTGGCGGCGTGCACGTGTAGGTGACGGGCTTGCCGGTCTGAGCCAGCACGCGCACGGCGAGGTCGCTGAGCGGCGGGAGCGCCGAGAAGCTCGTGACGTAGGCGCCGCCGGAGTAGTAGAGGCCGAGCTCGTGGCCGCCGACGTGGGCCTTGGCGATCAGGTCGCAATCGCCGGCGTCGGCGCGCTGACGCAGGAGATTGATGCGAGGGCCGACGACGGCGCTATTGGTGGCGGTGAGGCTGATCTGCTGGCCGACGACCGGCTTGAGGTTGGTGTCGAAGGCGAACGTGAACTCGGCGACCTGGCGCATCTGCTCGAAGTTTGTGAAGCCGTTGGGGGTGACCGGCGTGGCGACGAAGGCGTTGAAGAAGCGCATCGGCGTGTCCTTCGAGCCGTCGTGGGTGTAGCCGAAGCTGCGGATCTGATCGCCCTTGTGCGCGTCGTCGAAGAAGGCGCTGACGCCCTCGGTGTTGAAGACCGGGTCGCCGCCGGGGAAGCCGAAGGTCCCGACCTTGGTGTACATGTTGCGGAGGTGCGGGATCTTGAAGGTCTGAGAGAACTCGCCGCCGACGATCTCGCCGTCGCTGCCGAAGAAGCCGGGGTGCGGGTCGGTCGGGTTGGCGGTCGGGTCGAGGCGGTGGCAGCCCTCGCAGGTGAACTTGCGCTGGGGCACGAACGAGAAGGTCTCGACGTTCATGAAGAAGTCGCGGCCGGCGGCCTGGTCGGCGTTGAGGCTGTTGTCGAGCGCGCGGATCGGGTTCGGCGGGTACATCACCTGCAGCTGGAAGTCGGTGAACGCCTGCATCTGCTGCGGCGTCAGCGGCCCGTTGCGCCCGACCAGGCCCTCGAAGGCGACGTTGAAGGCGTTGAAGGCCGCGACCTCGCTGAAGGCGCCGCCGTCGGGCTGGACGTTGGCGCCCTGGCCCTCGCCGTTGCGATCGCCGCGCCAGTGCATCGGCCCGTGGTTGGCGAGGCCGCGCAGGCTCTGGGTGGTCATCGGCCCCTTGTTGGGGTGGAACGGGACCTGGAAGTCGAAGAACTCGTCCTTGAGGATGTCGGGCGGGTCGGTCACGTCGTGGTCGGGGTCGCCGAGGTCCCACGCGAGCTCGTCCTTGTCGCCGAAGATGTGGCACGACGAGCAGGCCTGGTCGCCGTTGCTCGAGGTGAACGCGGCGTCGTAGAGGTACCGGCGGCCGACCACCAGCGACGCCGGCTCGGGGTTGTGCATGGTGACGTGGCCGATCTCCTCGCGGTCGTCGGTGTCGATGATCGAGATGCCGTTGTCGAAGCGGGTCAGGACGTACAGGCGATCGCGGTGCTCGTCGAGCACGAGGCCGGTCGGGCCGCCGCCGCTGACCTCGATCTGATCGATGTCGTCGGGCCAGTGGTCGTCGCTCTCGAGGTCCTGGGTGTCGTAGAGGACGACCTTGTCGTTGCCGAGGACGGCGGTGTAGAGCGTCCTGCCGTTGGCGGTGATCGCCATGCCGAGGGTCTGTGAGACGCTGAGGGCGTTGGTGTCGTTGGGGATCGCGCCGCAGCAGTCGTCGCGGTCGATGTGCTTGTTGAGGTCGCGCGGGTGCACCGAGTTGCCGCTGCCGAGGACGGTGATGCGGTTGTCGACGGCGTGGCCGCGGACGGTGGTGCCGGCGAACTCGCCGTGGCCCTCGAAGCGGACCTCGTTGCGCGCCTCGGTGTTGGAGACGTAGACCTTCCCGTTCTGCGGGTTGACGATCATGTTGAAGATGACCGTGCCGACGCTGCGGAAGAAGCCGGCGTTGCCGGGCACGAGCGCCGGGGTGGCCGCGTTGGCGTCGATGACGAAGACGTCCTTGTCGGGCAGGTTGAACTTGATCTTGTCGTCCCACCAGCGGCCGAGCTCGTCGACCCAGTGCGCGCCGTCGTACTTGACGATGAGGCTCATGTCGGGCTCGGGGATGCCGGCGTGGTTGGTGTTCGGCAGCGGGATGCCGCCGTCGGCCTCACCGGTGTCGGGGATCAGCGCGAGGGCGACGACCGCGGTGCGGTTGCCGGACACGAACGAGGCGGCGTAGACCTTGCTGCCGTTCGGCGAGACGGCCAGCGCGCGCGGGACGTCGCTGAACAGATTGACGATCGTCAGCGGGGTGCCGCCGAGGTTGTTGCCGAGGTTGTTGGCGTTGAAGACCCATACGTCGGCGCGGCCGATCCCCGGGGTGGTCAGCTTCGGGACGAACGGGGCGTTCTGGCCGCGGTGCGCCGCGGTGATGAAGGCGCGCGACTTGCCGGGGCCGGCGAACACGATATCCCGCGGCTCGTCGCCGACCAGCAGGGTGCGCTTGACATACGGGGTGTCGTCGTCGACATCGACGACGCTGACGCTGTCCGAGAGGTGATTGACGACCCACACCTCGTCGTCGTTGCGCACCGCGACGGCGACGGGCTCGAGTCCGACGGGTACCGACGCCTCGTGCTCGAGGCCGCCGTTCGACTTGATCTTGTAGACCTCGAGACGGTTGTCCGGGGTGTTGACCGCGTAGAGGCGGGTGCGGGCCTGGTTCATCGCCAGCGGGCGCACCTGGCCGCTCTCGAAGGCGGCGAAGGGCGTCGCGGCTTGTGCGGACTCAATGGTGCCGCCTATGGCGAGGAGCGTGACGAGCGAGCTGATGCACAAATTGCGAGTTTCCATCGCAGTCACAGTACCGAGGCGCCGACGCCGCCGACAAGGACTGATCGATGTCTCCTTTGATCATTTTGAATGTCATGTGAAGACTGAATAAAGAGCACATGTATGTACAGTGCGCAGGCGGATCATCAGGGGCGTCCCGAACACGCCGGCGCTCTTTATCACCAGCGTCCGTCGTGCTCCTCGGCGACCCCGGTGAGGCCCCGAAGGGGCACGGAAACCCCTCCCAGGCGCAATTCGCCCTCGACCTCGACGAACAATTCATTGTGCTGAAGGTCGACGAGGAAGGGCACGAGCGGGGGAATGGTGACACGGTCGCGATGGACGCGCCGAGGCCGCACGACGAGGTCGAGCTCCCGCGAGCGGACCCGCCAGGGGGCAGCGAGGTCGCGCTTGTCGTAGTCGAAGTCGACGTCGGGGTCGAGCCGGTGCCAGGCCCCCTGCCAGTACACCTGGGTGTAACGCTGCGCGTACGGGCCGTGGTTGACCAGAGACGCCAGCGCGATGTCGTCACCCTGCACCGCGAGCCATTGCCAGGAGGCGCGCCGCGGGACGACGCCGAAGCAATGATCGTAGTAGGAGCGCGCGGTGTCGACGGCGAACCGCCGCCCGCCGACCTCGACCTCGCCGCGGACTCGGTTGAAGAATTGGTGCAAGAGGGAGTAGCTACAACGGAAGTAATTGTCGCGTCGGGTGAAGGGCAGGCCCTCGCGGCAGATCTCGAGGTCGACGCGCAAGTCCGGCGTGCGCGCGCGGAAGACCGCCCGGCCGTCGCCGTCGCCGCGGTACTCGAGGTCGACGGAGCCGCGGTGCCGCAGGTCGAGGACGCCCGGGGCCTGCGCCGGCTCGAGGTAGAGGTTGTGGTCGACCGACCAACTCTCGTCACCGGCGAGGTCGCACAGCCACAGGCGAAACTTGTCGACCGCGAACGCGCGCGCGAACGACCAACTCATGTAGACCTGCGAGCCGGGGTCGTGCAGGTCGGAGAACCACCACTCTTTCTGCCGCAGGGCGCCCTCGACGCGCGGGGTGCGGACGAGCCACTTCTCTTCGAGTTGCATAAGAAAGTCCTGTCAATAACGATGTTTCATTAGCGTCGCGGCCGACGACCGCGGATCGCCGCGCGGGCGTGCGGAAGCGTCGCGCGAGGCGATGAAACACCGGCAAAATGACAGTAGTTCAGCCGGGCCCGACGATCCGGTAGAAGGGTTCGGTCGCGCTCGCGATGTCGACCTGGTGGACCATGTCGACGGTCGGGGTGAATTCGCCCAGCGCAGTCCACGGGCCCGCCTCGCTCGGCCCCGATTCGATGGTGTACGTGACGCCCGGGACGAACTGTGTCGTGAGGATCTGGAGCGAGAGATCGTCCGGGTCGAACTCGACGGTCGCGCCGGCGTACGGGCGCGCGAGCGGCTCTCCGACGAATACGCCCTCGCCGGGCCAATTCACCGACTTCCAGTAGGCCTCGATCAGCGTCTCGCCGCGCCAGTAGTGCGGCACGAACACCTGCGTCTCGGGGAACTTCGCCGGGTAGTTGCACGGCTCGGTCGCGGTGCCGTAGCTGCCGGTCGCGCCGGCCTCGAGCCAGCGGCAGATGCTCATCTGCCCGCTGTCGCAGATCTGCCCGCCGTAGGAGGTGAGGTGGTCGGCGACAGCGCCGGGCAGGTAGGTGTTGGCGGCGATCCCGGGGACGTCGGCCAGGCCCGTGAAGTAGAAGAGGATGTCCGTCTTGCCTTCGAGCGTGTTCGAGCCCATGCCCATGGCGTTGTCGATGTACTCCATCGAGATCGGCTGCGGGCTCCACTGGTCGACGGTGGCCACGAAGGAGGGCCAGCGGACGCTGCGTGCCTCGTCGGTGGTGCGCACGAAGTAGCCGGTGCCGATCGGCGCGCTGCCGTCGGCCGCGACGCCGCGATCGATCACCGCCTGCACGTTCTCCACGGAGGTGCCGGCGAGGTGCATGGCCGGTCGCAGGCCGTGATCGGCGAACGGCCGCAGGGAGCTCGAATTGTAGTAGCCGCTCGGGTCGGTCTCGCTGCACGGCTGACTGCAGTACTTGCCCGGGTCGTGGCCGAGAGCGAGGGCGCTGACGAGCGACTGACACTCGACGCGATACGGCTTGGTCCACGCGATCGCCAGCGCCTGGATGTCGGGGCCGAGGGCGGCGTCGACCTGTCCTTGGAGACCGGCGAAGACGTCGGCCGCCAGCGCGTCGCCCGGCGGGGCGAAGCTGAGGACGACGAGGTTGTCCGCCGGCAGGCCGCGGGCGGCCATGTAGTGGGCGGCGACGGCCATCGACTGCGGGTCCTGGTCGTTGGCGAGGACGGCCAGCTCCTCCGGCTGGATCGACGCGCGCGGGAGGATCACCGTCGGCGCGACCGGTCCGCCGGTGGTGCTGCCCGTGGTCGTGCTCGTGGTCGGGTCGGCGGTCGTGCCGGTGCTCGAACTGGTCGAAGAGACAGGTTCCTCGCCGGTGGTCGACGAGGTCGGCGCGAGGGTGGTGGGCTCCTCGCCGGTCGACGTCGATGTGCCTGCGCCGGTGCTCGCGGCCCCGTCGGTGGTCTCGGCCGGGCCCTGGCTGCAGGCGCAGGCGAGGAGAATGAGCGCGGAGAGAGGGCGCGCGGGCCGGGGCATCCCGCGATCGTATCAGCGGGCTTTACGCGCGCCGTGGGGGCCGGAGACGACGTTCCAGGGCCTCACCAGCCCCGGCCGCCCTTGCGCGGGAAGCCGCTCGTGCGGCGCCACAGCGCGGGGTCCTCGGGGCCGCGTGAGTAGCGGCGGGCGGCGAGTCCGGCCTCACCGTTCGCGGCGAACCAGAGGAAGACGGCGACGACGGTCATCATCGTGCGACCGCTGGCGATCGCGTAGGCGCCGAGGCCGAGGGCGGCGAACTTGCCGACGGCAGCGGCGATCTCGGTGGCGCGCAGGGGGCCCATGCGCGCCGACAGCAGGGCGCGGAAGACGCGGCCACCGTCCATCGGGAAGGCCGGCAGCAAGTTGAAGACGCCGAGGCCGAGGTTGGCCCACGCCAGCGCGCCGAGGAAGGAGTGCGGCGTGAAGTCACCGGTGAGCGCGGCGACGGCGAAGAACAGGCCGGACAGGAGGAAGCTGACGAGCGGGCCGGCGAGAGCGACCATGAACTCCTCGCGCGGAGGCATGTGCGCGCCGTCGATCTGGGCGACGCCGCCGATCGGGAGGAGCAAGATCTGCCGGGTCGAGATCCCGAAGCTGCGCGCGGTCAGGGCGTGGCCGAACTCGTGGGCCACGACCGAGGCGAACACCGCCAGCAGGAAGGCGAGACCGTAGGCGATGGCGGCAGGACCGCCGCCGTAGCTGCTCAGTACCGCCCACAGGAGCACGAGGACGAAGGAGGCGTGGACCCGCGTCTCGATGCCGAACAGTCGGCCAAGCGACCATGACCATTGCATGATGAAGCCACCATGCGCACGCGTCGGCGAGGGTCAAGGTCGCTGGCCGCGCCAGGCAGGCAGCAGTGAGGCGAAGCGCACGGGGACGCTCGTCGGCGCAGGCGGCGGCGATGGCGCTGCGAAGAGGTCTGCGCGCTTCTGCAGCGAGGTGCGCGAGCGGACCTGGCGCGAAGGACAGGTGATTCGCAGGGGTTATTCCCGGGCGAGGCGCGGGCGGGATGGTGCGGTGCCCGGGGCTCGGAGACGGCGGTGGTGCAATATGTCCTCCGGGACAGGCTGAAAATTGAAGGCTGCGAGGGAGGTGGCTTCGCCCCGCGAAAATGTCCTCGAGGACAGGTGTGGCGCGACAGCCGGCAAGCCGGAGTGGCGGCGGCGACTTCATCGAGGTCGTGAGCGACGACCGTGACCGAATGCCCGCGGGTCGCGGCGGAGGGTCCCGCGTGCGGCCGAGATGTCCGCGGGGACAGGTGGCGGCCGCTGATGAAAGGAGCCGTCCTGGGTGCGGGGCGGTCGGGATGTCCGCGGGGACAGGTCAGCCGGCGGCGGTGAAGCGGCCGCGGTGGAGGAAGCTCGACGTGGGGACGCGGGCGCTGGCGCCCTCGCGGGCGCGGAGGCTGTCGGGCAGATCGGCGGGGTCGCCCTGGACGCCGACGGCGATGGCGGCCATGGCCTCGAAGTCGGGCTCGGGGACGCCGAGCTCGGTGTAGGCCTTGGCCTCGTCGAAGCCGGCCATCGCGTGGGCGTGGAGGCCGAGGACGCGGGCTTGCAGGGCGAGGGACATCCACGCGCTGCCGCAGTCGAAGCCGGCGTGGCGGTTGGGCTTGCCCGAGGCGGCGAAGCGGCGGCGGCCGAACAGGATCATCACCAGCGGGGCGTTGTGGGCCCACGACTGGTTGAACGGGACGAGGCAGCCGAGCACGCGCTTGTGATCCTCGGTGCCGGGGCCGTGGCCGTACACGACCATCCACGGTTGCTCGTTGTAGCTGGACGGGGCCCAGCGCATGGCCTCGAACAGGCTGGCGAGCTGCGCGTCGGTCAGCGGCTCGGGCCGGAAGGCGCGAGGCGACCAGCGGTCGAGGAACATGGGGTGGACGTCGGCGTCGGGCGAGCGAGGGGTCGCGGTCATGCGCCGACCGATCTATCACAGGCCCGGACTGCCCGGGCTCAGGGCTCGAGCTCGAAGACGATCTCGAGGCCGGCGGGACCCGCGGGCAAGGCGAGGCAGTGGCGCGGTGCCGGGCTCGCCATGGCGGTCCAGCCCGGCGCGGCGCTGGTCTGCCAGCGCAGGTCGTCGGGGCCGCGGACGGCGAAGCGGCGGCCCTCGGGCGTGCGCACGCGGACCCGGGGACCGTCGACGGCGAGCTCGCAGGCCCGCGGGAGGTGGACGCGCATGGTCGCGGGGACAGGTTCGCCGTGGTCGGGGACGACGCGGTCGAGGCAGCGCAGGCGCTCGCCGTCCCACGACAGGCGCCGGTGATGCACGGCCGGCGACCGGAAGCCGCGCACGCCGGCGGAGAGCTCGGATGTCCCGAAGGACAGGTCGACGAGCTCGCCGCGGCCGCCGATCCGGTGGCTGGCCCACAGCTCATGTTGATCGGCGTCGCCGGGGCCGACGGTGACCGTGTTGTGGGCGCGGGTGCTGCGGGCGTAGGTCCGCTCGGGGCCGACCTCGTAGGTGCCGACGCCGGCGTCGACGACCACTCGCTCGCCGCCGAGCGAGAGCTCGTAGCCGAGCCAGTCGCCGTGGATGTGGCCGACCTGCTGCGGCATGCCGAGGCCGCCGGCGTTCCACAGCAAGGTCCACGGGCCCCAGGCGCGGCGGAACAGGCCGGAGGCGGGGGCGTTGTAATCTGTCCCTTGAGACAGGACCGAGCCGCAGCGGGCGGCGAGCGCGGCGGGGCTGACGAGGCCGCGCTGGCTGTCGCCGAACAGGGCGACGTCGCCGTCGGGGTGGGTGAACGCGGGCAGGACTGCGAGCATGCGCGCGAGGTTGTCGCGCAGGAGCGGGGCGGCGCGCGGCTCGGCGCGCTCGGGGCCGAGAGCGACCACGCCGGCGAGCTGTTCGGCGAGCAGGCAATGATAGGAGGGCGTGCGCTCGCGGTGGAAGCCGTCGAGGGCGAGCTGCTTGGAGGTGACCGCGGCGAAGCGCCCGACCGCAGGCGCGAGCAGGTGCGCTCGCGGGCCGTCGAGGGCCAGGGCGCCGGCGGCCAGCGCGGCGAGGTCGGTCCAGAGGTGGTTGCCGTCGAGGTGGTGCTCGAGGTGGCGCTCGAGGTGCCGCAATTGCCCGGCGAGCGAGGCGAGCAGCCGTCGGCGGGTCATGCCGTCGAGATCGTCGATATGTCCCGAGAGCCAGCCGAGCCAATGCAGCGCGCGCACCGCGGTCGGGTAGGGCTCCCAGCCGACGCCCTCGGTGTGATTGGCGATCCAGTGCTCGATCGTCGCCAGCGCGACCGCGGGCCGGAGCCGCTGCAACCACCCGTGGTAATGCAACGTGTAGAGGTAGAGCAGGCCGACCGGCGGCTCCCAGCCCGCGCGCAGCGGGTCGTGCGGCGGCTGTCTCAAGAGACAGACGCCATCGGGACCCGGCTCGCCCTCGGGTGTGGGCGCGGGCATGCGAGCGAGCAGGCCGGTGACGCCCTCGAGGCTGGTGGCCTTGGGCCGGCGCGCGGGGCCGCCGAGGCGCCTTCGCAGCTGGTAGGCGATCTGCCGCGGAGGCAGGTGCGACGCCGTGCGGAAAAGCGTCCCGGGGCCGTGACGGAAGAGCCGGGGAGTGGTCATACGCGCTTGTTGTCGGCGCCGGCCAGCAGGCCGACCGCGTCGACGACCATGACGCGCAGGAGGTCGGCGGAGCGCAGGCGGCGGAAGTCGCGGTGGGCGACGAGGATGGCGAGGATGTCGGCCCGCGCGAGCGCGTCGTCGAGCGAGACGAGCGGGCAGCCGGCGATCGGCGAGCTCTGGAGGTGCGGCTCGACCAGCAGCACGTCGCCGAGCGCCTCGCGGTGCACGGCCTCGGCGATGTGCAGCGCCGGGCTCTCGCGCAGGTCGTCGATGTCTGGCTTGTAGGACAGGCCGAGGAGGGCGATCGTCGGCGCGCGCAGCTTGCCGGCGAGGCCGCGGACCTGGCCCAAGATTCGCTCGGGGCGGCCGTCGTTGACCTGGCGCGCGGCCTGGATCAGCGGGGTGTGCTCGGGCGCGCTGGCGGCGATGAACCACGGATCGACGGCGATGCAGTGCCCGCCCACGCCGGGCCCGGGGCGCAAGATCTGGACCCGCGGGTGGCGGTTGGCCAGCCGGATCACCTCCCACACGTCGAGGTGCAGGTGGGCGCTGACGTTGGCCAGCTCGTTGGCGTAGGCGACGTTGACGTCGCGGTAGGCGTTCTCCGCCAGCTTGGTGAACTCGGCCACCTCGGCGCTGGTGCGGTGGACCTCGGCGCGCACGAAGCCCTCGTAGAAGGTCGCGCAGCGGTCGGTGCAGGCGTCGGTGAGGCCGCCGACGATGCGCTCGTTCTCGACGACCTCGCGCAGGACGGCGCCGGGCAGCACGCGCTCGGGGGCGTGCGCGACGAACAGATCCTTGCCGACGACAAGCCCGCTCTGGCGCAAGATCGGGGCGACGAGGTCGCGCAAAGTGCCGGGCGGGACGGTCGATTCGAGGACGACGAGGTTGCCGGGCCGCAACACCGGCACGAGGGCGCGGCTGGCGGCTTCGACCGCGGCGAGGTCGGGGCGGTGGTCGGAAGTGATCGGTGTGGGTACACAGATCAGGAAGGTGCGCGCGGGGACGGGCTCGGCGACGGCGCGCAGGGTGCCGGCGAGGACGGCGGCGCGCACGAGGGCGTCGAGCTCGGGCTCGACGATGTGGATCCGCCCGGCGTTGATGGTGTCGAGGATGTCGCGCCGGAGGTCGAAGCCGGCGACGCGACGACCGCGCGTGGCGAGCACTGCGGCGGTAGGTAGGCCGACGTAGCCGAGGCCGACGACGCAGACGTCGAGATCGAGCGCGGCCGCACCGTCGGATTGGGGTTCGTTAAGTGAAATGGTCACCGGCTTTTCAGGCATGCTATCTGGGTCGCGCCGATGCCGTCCACTGGGCCCCGGATCCTCATCGTTCTTGGCACTCGCCCCGAGGTGATCAAACTGGCGCCGGTGGAGCGCGCGCTGCGGACGTACACCGACTGGCAGGTGTCGCTGTGCTGCACCGGGCAACACCGCGAGCTGGTGCCGCCGATCCTCAACACGTTCGGGCTGCAGTGCGAGGTCGAGCTGAGCGCGATGACGCCGGCGCAGTCGCTGTCGAGCTTGATGGCCCGCCTGCTCGACGGGATCGACCCGGTGCTCGACGCCCTGCGGTTCGACTGGGTCGTCGTCCAGGGCGACACCACCACCGCGCTGGCCGGCGCCCTCGCGGCCTTTCATCGCCGGATCCCCGTCGCCCACGTCGAGGCCGGCCTGCGCACCCTCGACCTCGCGGCGCCGTTCCCCGAAGAGGCCAATCGCCAGCTCATCGCCCGCCTCGCCACCCTTCACCTCGCCCCCACGCCCGCCGCCCGCGAGGCGCTGCTCGCCGAGGGCGTGGCCCCGGAGGCGATCGAGGTCACCGGCAACACCGTGGTCGACGCGCTGCGCTGGGCCTCCAGCCGTCTGCCGCTCGAGGGGGCCCCGGCGCCCGAGTTGGTCCGCTTCGCCAAGGGCCGGCCGTTCGTGCTGGTCACCGGCCACCGCCGCGAGAGCTTCGCCGGCGGCCTGGCAGCGGTGTGCACCGGCCTGGCCACGCTGGCCCGCGCCTATCCCGGGGTCGACTTCGTGTATCCGGTCCACCTCAACCCGGCGGTGCAATCGGCGGCGCGCGGGCTGCTCGGCGGGCTCGGCAACGTATTTCTGCTCGAGCCGCTCGAGTACATGTCGGCGGTGTGGCTGCTCAAGCGCTGCATGTTCGTGATCACCGATTCGGGCGGGCTCCAGGAGGAGGCGCCGGAGTTCGGAAAGCCGGTGCTGGTGACCCGCACGGCCACGGAGCGCATGGAGGGAGTGGCGGCCGGTTGCGCGGTGCTGGTCGGCTATGACACCGACCTGCTGGTCGCGACTGCGCGGCACTGGCTCGACGATCCGGCCGCCTACGCGGCTGTCTGTCCGCGCAAGAACCCGTACGGGGACGGTCGCGCGGCTTCGCGCTGCGCTGCGGCGTTGCGCCGGCGCCTCGGCCTGCCGGCGGCGTCGGTGACGCCGTGGCCAGAGGCCCGGAGCGAGCGAGCTGCGACCGACATGAGGTAGGATCGCCGGGTGACCGTCGGCGCACGTGGACGCGGGAACGCCGGGAGGCCCCGGTGAGCGCCGCGACGTGGGTGCTGTGGATCGCCGCGCTCGTGGCGTTCGTGCTGGTGGCCGTGGCCATGCCGTGGGCCATTCGTGGCTGGCGCGCGCTGGGCCGGTCGGACCGCGAGATCAGCCTGCGAAAGGTCCATCAGGGCGAGATCGCGCGGGTCGGCGGATTCGTGATGATGGTGGGCATCGGCGCGGTCGCGTTCCGCGGGCTGGTCGGCACCAGCGAGCTGTCGCTCGTGCACGAATGGTTGTCGCGCAATCCGCTCAGCGGGGCGCTGCTCGGGGCGCTGCTGTGCGGCCTGGTCGGGCTGTACGACGACCTGGTGGGAGCGCGGGCGCGGGTCAAGCTGGCGCTGCAGCTGTTCGCGGCGGGGGTGGCGGTGTTCGCCGTCGGGCTGCGCTGGCCGGCGATGGCGGAGCTGCTCGGGCCGCTGGCGGCGGTCGAGCCGGTGATCACGCTCGGCTTCTTGGTGGCGTCGGTCAACGCGATCAACCTCAGCGACGGGCTCGACGG
The DNA here is from genome assembly GCF_026965555.1 of Nannocystis punicea. Lineage (GTDB taxonomy): Bacteria > Myxococcota_A > Polyangia > Nannocystales > Nannocystaceae > Nannocystis > Nannocystis punicea. The sequence continues at coordinate 13,166,086 of NZ_CP114040.1, forward strand.
GCTCGCCGGCGGCAACACTGCGATCGGCTTCGCGGTGGTGCTGGCGGCGACGCTGCTGCATCCGCAGCCGGACCTGGCGCTGGGGTGGGTCAGCGCGGCGGCGCTGGGCGGGGTGCTCGGGTTCCTCGTGCACAACCGCCACCCGGCGCGCGTGTTCATGGGCGACGCGGGCAGCTACTTCCTCGGCTTCCTGCTGCCGGCGCTGCTGCTGCAGATCGCGCCGGTGCCGGAGCGGGTGGCGATCATCGACGTGTCGCTGCCGCTGCTGGTGCTGGCGCTGCCGCTGCTCGACATGGGCCTGTCGATCGCGCGCCGGGCCGCCCGCGGCCAGCCGATCTTCGCGCCCGACAGCGATCACATCCATCACCGCCTGCTCGCCCGCGGCTTCACGCACGGGCGCGGGGTGGCGGTGCTGTGGCTGACGACGGGGATGTTCGCCGCGCTGGCGCTGCTCAACGTGATCGGCGTCGGCGGCTGGTGGACGCTGACGGGGGCGGGGGCGGGGCTGCTGGTGGTCGCGGGGCTGCTCGGTTACCACGAGCTGCTGCGCCACCTGCCGGCGTTCACCGGCGACCGCCTGGTGCTCCGCGACCGCCGGCGCGCGGTGGTCGAGCTGCTGGCCGACCTCGATCGCCTGTCCGAAGAGACAAGGCGAAAGGGACATGACTTCAAGGACATGGAAGATCCGGCGCTGGCGCGCTGGCGCGAGCTGTCGCCGTCGCTCGCGCCGATCCTGGCGCGCATCGGGGTGCCCGGGTTCGAGCTGCGGCGCGGGACGGCGACGGCGGTGAAGTGCGGCGACGACTCGCAGGCGTGGGGCTTCCTCAGCCTGCCGCTGCCGCAAGGAGCGGAGCTGCGGCTGGCGCTGGTGGCCCGATTGCCGGAGCTGCAGCCGGAGCAGCTGGTGCTGCTCGAGCGGGTCGTGGGCCTGCTCGCCGACCAGTCGCCGTCGCGGCGTTAGTCGCGACGGCGTAATCGAGAGCACACCGCGCGCCGCAGCGGCTGGCCGGTAACGGCGATGGATCGACGTTCTGCGCGGCCCACCGGGCTCACGACGAGGAGCTGGCCGCGGGTGGCGGCGACGCCTCGGTCGTGGTCCCGGTCATGTCCAGGTCGTGGCCGGGTCGGCGAGTCCATGCACAATTCGTCGTGTCGCGCGGCGACAAAGGAGGTCCCAAAGGCCAGTGCTCTTCAATCACACCACCATCTTGCTCGCGAGCATCATGCTCATGGTGCCGTTCCTCGACGACGGCAGCCTGTTCGACGACGACGGCTGAACTCGTGCGCCAATCGGCGTGATGGTCGCCCGCGGCGCTTTTTTCCCGCGCGCGCCCGAGCCGTCGCTTTCATCGCTCCGGCGAAATCTACACACCACGCCCGCAAGGACGGATCCCCCTCGCCCTTGCGGGCGCTCGACGTCGGGTCCAGTCATTGTCACGCGTCGGTCGCGACTGGCATGATTGCGCGCGCCGGACGGTGACGAGACGTCGCATCGCGCGGGATGGAGGGGCAGCCGTCGGCGGTGGCCCGAGGCGGTCGACCGCGAACCCGGGCTCACGCTGCCTGCGCAAGGTCCGGGGGATGAAGACCTCTGCATCGAGATTGCGCCCGCCGAACCGGGGAACTCCGGAATTGCGGGCGGCTTGGCCGCGACCGGGCCGCTCGTCTATAGTCCAGCCAGGTCCTCATGAAGTGGGTCGAGATCAGGCACGAAGGAGACGGCAACCGCGGCGCCGCTTACGCGGCCGAAGTACCCGGCGGCGTGCTCGTGCGGACGGTGACGCACCTGATCCTCCACACCGGCCTTTACGTGTCGGAGGCGCTCGCGTTCGTGCCCAACGTCGGCCTCGCCGACTTCGAGCGCAAGCCGAAGGACGAGGACTAGGCCGCGGGGTCGCGGGGAATTTCGCGGCGGCTTCGGCGCTGTCCGCGAGATGGTCGCTACGACCCCGGCGGGCGCGTGTCCTGCACGTAGCGCGGGTCGCTCCGCCGAGCTCGAGTCCGCGGCGGCGGTGCGTCGCGAATCAATTGCCTTTGCGGCCGGGCTCGAGCTCGGGGCCGCGGATGGTGGTGAAGTAGCGGTCGGGTTTGCGCTGCAGGACCATGAGGGTGGGGGCGCGGTCGGCCTCGAGGCCGAGGGCGCCGGTGACCAGCATGGACTGGGACGAGGCGGTCTCGAGCAGCGGCTTCAGCCGTTCGGGGCCGACGGCGAGCGCGGCGGAGAGCAGATCGTTCGTCGAGTCCTTGGCCGGCTCGCCCTCGGCCGCGGCCTTGGCCCAGCGCTGGACGACGGGGATCGGTTCGGGGCCGATGACGACGAGCAGGCCGCCCGCGCGCTCGTTGGCGGCGAGGGCGACGCGGAGGCGGCCCTTGTCGTCGAGCAGCGGCTTGCCGACGGCGGGGACGTGGCGCGAGACGCCGTCGACGGTGAGCAGATAGACGGTCGGGTTGTCGCCGACTTTCTTGAAGCTGGCCCCGGGGACATCCGCGAACATGCGCGCGAGGCTGAGGTTGTCGACCAGAGTGCGCAGGCAGCCGACGAGGTCGCGATAACCGGCCGCGGGGTCGTCGGCGCCGAAGCCGAGCCGCAGGTGACGCGCCGGGCCGGTGCCGAGCAGGACGCGGCCGTTCCAGCGCCGCAGCGCCTTGGCGGCCTGGTCGACCAGCGGGTCGAGCATCAACTTGGCGGCGAACCCGGCCCGGTCGACGCCCGCGTTCATCTGCTTGATCGCGTCGGCCACCGCCTTCTTGTGGCCGGGCCAGCGCGTGCTGACGCCGGCCGCGAGCTCGGGGACCTTGAGCATGCCGGTCAGGGCGCCCTCGCCGAGGTCCGGCGAGCTCGGCAGCGGCTTGCCGGGCGCCTCGAGCACGTGGACGTCGAGCGAGTGCAGGCCCTGGCCGGCGGCGGCGACCCGCGCGTAGGGGAAGTCGGGCGAGACGGCGCGCGCGCGCGTGTCGGCGAGGGTGAACCACAGCGGGCGTGAGCCGTAGGTCGCGGGCAGCTGGCGGCTGGTGGCCAGGCCCTGCAGGGTGGCGGCGAACACGAGGTTGTTCGTCTGTCCGTCGAGCCAGGCGAGCTTCGGAGCGGGCGGCTTGCCGTCGTTCGGGGTGGCGTCGCCGGCGGGGGCGGGCAGCTGGACGGCTCCGAAGTCGCCGACCGACTCGAAGCCCTTGAGCGCGTCGGCGACGGCCGAGCCGGGGCGCACGGGCAGGACGACGATGTCCTCGCCGGCCACGTGGACGCCCGCCCACGGCCGGTCGCCGACGACCTGCGGGGCGAGCTTGTCGGCGAGCTCGGCCGGAGCCTGCATGCGCAGCGTGAAGCCGGCGAGGGCTCCGAGCGCGGGCACCTCGGGCAGGTAGGCGTCGATGCCGGCGAGGACCTCGGCGGGCCGGGCGATGAAGGCCCCGGCATCTGGCATTTGGGACAGCTGGTGCGGCGCCGGCAGGGCCGGACCGGCGGGCGTGCGGGCGCGCGGCGTGGCGCCGGCGGAGGTGGAGGGGACGCGCTGCGGGGCCTTCTTGCAGCCGGGCGCGGCCGAGATCGTGGCGGTGACGAGGGCGGCGGCGAGGGCGACGTGGCGAGGTCTCGGCATCGGGCGTGCGTACCGTAGCAGGTGGGCGCGCTGGACGCATGCGCGGGCTCACGGCTTCATTGCGAGGCCGAGGCTCGCGGACGAGAATTCTCGGAGCGAGCGGCCGCGCAGAGAATTCTCGCAGCACGGAGGAGCGGACGCCGCGACGAGCGGACACGGTCGCGGACAGGCGCGCGGCATTGCGAGGGCGGGGGGGTTGCCCTATCCTCCGCCGCGTCATGACGATCCGCCTGGGAATCAACGGAATGGGCCGCATCGGGCGGCTCGTGCTTCGACACGCGCTCGCGCGGAGCGCCGACTTCGCCGCCTCGGGCGCGGTGCGCAAGGGGCCGGCGATGCAAGTGGTCGCCGCCAACGACCTCGCCGACGCCGACGAGCTGGCCTACCTGCTCGGCCACGACTCGGTGCACCGCTATCAGCTGCCGAAGGCCCGCGCGGAGGGCGGCGCGCTGCACCTCGGTGACGGCTCGATCTCCCTGTTCAAGGAGCGCGATCCGAGCAAGATCCCCTGGGCCGAGCACGGCGTCGACATCGTCATCGAGGCGACCGGCAAGTTCACCACCGGCGAGCAGATGGCCGGCCATCGCGCCAACGCCAACGGGCCGTCGCACGTCATCCTCGCCGCGCCCGGCAAGAACGTCGACAAGACGCTGGTCGTCGGCGTCAACGAGGAGACGTTCGACCCGGCCAAGGACCGCCTGGTGTCCAACGCGAGCTGCACGACCAACGCGCTGACGCCGGTGCTCGCGGTGCTCGACCGCGTGTTCGGCGTGCGCTGGGGCCTGGTCGGCACGACGCACGCGTACACCGCCGGCCAGGGCCTGGTCGACGGCCTCGCCGGCAAGGACCTCCGCCGCGGCCGCGCGGCGCCGGTCAACATCGTGCCGACGTCGACCGGCGCGGCCAAGGCCATCTCCGAGGTGCTGCCCAACCTCAAGGGCAAGTGCGACGGCACGGCCGTGCGCGTGCCGGTGGTCGACGGGTCGCTCTACGACGTGGTCTGCCAGCTCGAGGGCGAGCCGTCGCTGGCCCGCGTGATCGAGGCGCTGCGCGAGGCGGCCGCCACCGAGGCCCTCCGCGGGGTGCTCGATGTCCGCAAGGAGGCGCTGGTGTCGAGCGACATCCTCGGCGACCCGCACTCGAGCATCGTCGACGTCGACGCGTGCATGGGCCTCGGCGCGCTGGTGAAGATCGTCGGCTGGTACGACAACGAATGGGGCTACTCGGGCCGCGTGCTCGACCTCGCCGCCATCGCCAGCAACTGGATCGTCGCCAATCGCGGCAGCAAGAGCTGAGCCTCGGCGTGACGCGAGAGCGGCTTTGTCTCGATCGTGAGGCGGGGCCGCTCAGCGCGCGGTGAATCGCAGGCGGCGCGGGTCCTGGCGCCGGTCGGCGATTCCCAGGACGAGAATGTGGTCCTGCACGACCACATAATAGATGGCCAGGAGGAATCGCCGGGTGACGATCCGGCGAATGTTCTTGCGCCAGGGCGGATAGGCGAGTGGAAAGTCCTGGATCTGCCGGAACAGTCGATCGAGCGCCAGATCGAGCTGAAGGCGGCGAAGATGAGTTCCGTGCGGATGCAAGTTGTCCCGGAATGCATACAGCGCAGACGGATCGGCGGTGGCGAAGCCCGACAGGCGCACCGGCAGGGACATGTGGCGAGGATAGCGGCAGGCGCCATTCGCGCGCATTTTCGCGCAAAACTGGAGGGCGCTCCGGCTGCGTGCTATCAAAGGGCGATGGGAGCGCCCACCAAACCCGCGGAGGAGCTCGTCGACGAGCCGGAGCCGAGCGAAGAGCAGCTCGCGGAGATCGAGGCCGCCTGGGAGGAAGAGGTGTTGTGGCGCGCCAAGGAGCACGAGGAAGGGCGCGCGGAGTCCATCCCTTGGGAGCAGGTGCGGGCGGAGATATTCGGCAAGCGCGCGTAGGAGTCGCGCGGCGGATGGCCCAAGAGACAGGTCTGCGTCGGTACGTAGCTCGTGTGCCGGCTGTTGCTCGATAAAAAACTTCGTCCGCGCGAACTGACAGGCCGAACGATAGGTGACCGGCGAAAGGTCCGACGGTTGCGCAAAAAGGACAGGTCGCTCGCCGTCCCGAGGGACAGGTGGCCGGTGGGAGTTCGACAGCTGTCCTGAAGGACAGAACGAGTACGCGGGCGATCCGGCTCGGTCTCCGCTCGGTTGGAGCGCATAACGAGTTCCGAGGACAGGTGGCTCGAAGGAAAGAGCGAGTGCGCGGGCGATCCGGCTCGGTCTCCGCGCGGTTCGAGCACCGAGTCCGAGGACAGGTGGCTCGATGAGAGTTCGACAGCTGTCCTGAAGGACAGAGGGGGCGCGCCGTCCGTGCGGGCTCAGCCGGGCGGGAACACCTTGCCGGGGTTCAGGATGTTCTGCGGGTCCCAGGCGCGCTTGAGGGCGAGCTGGAGGGCGCGGAGCTCCTGCGACTGCTCGAGCGGCATGTACGGGCGCTTGCTGAGGCCGATGCCGTGCTCGCCGGAGAGCGTGCCGCCGAGGGCGATGGTGGCGGCGAACAGGTCGGCGACGCAGCGGTCGACGCGTTCGCCGATGTCACGGCTGGCCTTTGGGTCATATAGGAAATTGACGTGGAGGTTGCCGTCGCCGGCGTGGCCGAAGCTGGCGACGTCGACGCGGTGACGGGCGCCGATCTCGCGCGCCGCGGCGGCGAGGTCGGGCAGGCGCGCCAGCGGGACGGCCACGTCTTCGCTGATCTTCTTCGGCCAGTGGGCGCGCAGGGTGTGGCTGAGGGCGCGGCGGACGTCCCACAAGGCCTCGCGCGTGGCCGGGTCGGTGGCTTCGGCGACGGCCAGCGCCCCGGCTCCGCGGCACAGGTCGGCGGCGCGCAGCAGGGCGCGGTCGAGGCCGGCGCCGTCGCCGTCGAGCTCGACCCACAGCAGGGCGCGCGCGCCGGGCGGCAGCTCCACCGCCAGAGTGCCGCTGCGCGCCAGCAGTTCGGTACATGTCCGATCGGCCAGCTCGAGCGCGGCCGGGGCGACTCCGCCGGTGAGGCAGCGATGGACCGCGTCGCAGGCGGCGGCCTCGTCGGCGAACGAGGCCAGCAGGGTGACCGCGAACGGCGGGCGCGGGACCAGCCGCAGGATGCAGCGCGTGATGACCCCGAGAGTGCCCTCGGAGCCGACGAGCAGGCCGGCGAGGTTGTAGCCGGTGACGCCCTTGATCGAGCGGTGGCCGACCTCGTGGCTGGCGCCGGTGCCGGTGACGACGTCGAGGCCGAGGACGAAGTTGCCGGTGACGCCGTACTTGCAGGCCCGCGGACCGCCGGCGTTGGTGGCGACGTTGCCGCCGACGCTGCAGATCTTCAGACTCGCCGGATCGGGCGGATAGAACAGGCCGCGCGCCTCGACGGCGCGGTGGAGCTCGGCGGTGAGGACCCCGGGCTCGACGACGGCGAGCATGCTGCGCTCGTCGATGTCGACGATCGAGCGCAGGCCGCCGAGGTCGAGGACGACGCCGCCGTGGTCGGCGAGGCAGCCGCCGACGGTGCCGGTGCCGGCGCCGCGCGGGCTCAGCGGGACGCCGAACGCGTGGCACAGGCGGACCAGCGGGGCGACCTCGGCGCGCTCGCGCGGGCGCACGACCAGGCCCGGCATGTACGGGCCCTCGGCGCCGTCGTCGCGCGCGTAGGGCTCACGGTCGCGGACGAGGACGTCGGACCCGAGCTCGGCGGAGATCCGCTCGTGCAGGGCGGCGAGGTCGAGGACGGCCATGGCCCAAGAGATGGACGCGTGGTGCTAGACGGAGAACGAGCTGCCGCAGCCGCAGGAGCCGGTGGTGTTGGGGTTGTTGAACTTGAACCCCGCCCCCTGCAGGCCCTCGACGTAGTCGATGCTGGTGCCCATCAGGTACATGAAGCTCATCTGGTCGCAGACGAGCTTGACGCCCTGGCTCTCGAAGTGGTTGTCGCCCTCGACGGGCTCGTCGAAGTAGAGGTCGTACTGAAAGCCGGCGCAGCCGCCGCCCATGACCTTGACGCGCAGGGCGTAGGTGCTCTCGATCGCCTCGGTCTCGCGGATCTCGCGGATCTTCGCGGCCGCGGTCTCGGTGACCTCGAGTGCGCCCGTCATCTGCGGGTCGTGGGCTTCGTGCTGGGTCGGCGTCGCGGGCGCGGTCTCGGTGGCTGCAGACATCAGGGCTCCCAAAGTTGACGTTCGGGTAGAATGGTGCGCTGCCCCGGGCGGGTCAAGCCTGCGGCCCTGCGGCTCAGGGTGCGGCAGGCCACGCGACGCCGAGGTTGGTCGTTCAGGACGATGGTCGCGAGTCATCGCTGCGCCTCGCGTTCGCGGGCGATGCAGCGCGCCGACGGATGCTCGCGGCGCTCGCTCGAGGTCACCCGTGGCAAGTAAAGTGAAATCCTTCACCCACGCTGCGTGGCCAGGTGAGAATGGGCGGCAGGGCGATGTTTGACAGCGACGGCGACCTTCCCCTACCGTGGCGATGCGGCAGTTTTGCCGCAGCCGCACGAAGTCGGCCGGAGCACGGAGAACGCATGCGACGAACCCACGCCACCCCCCTCACGCTCCTCACGCTCGCGCTGTTCGCGGGCGCGCTTCCCGCCTGCGGCGAGAGCCGGCAGGAGATGCTCGAGCGCGAGATGGAGTACCAGAAGGCGGGCCGCAAGGACGACAAGGGCGTCCCGATCCCGGAGATCCCGCCCGACGAGATGCGTGAGGCGCTGCGGCCGCTGCTGACCCAGATCTACTCGAACACCGAGCGCCTGCCGGACGTGACCGAGGGCGACGTCGAGCCGACGGGCGGCCGCAACTACGTGCTGCAGCCGGGCGTGCTGGCGGTGGTGACGGTCAAGAAGGGGCTCAGCAAGGCCGACAAGGCGCGGGCGATCATCCTCGGAATAGCCGACGCCGACGCGTGGACGTTCCGCAAGAACGCCCGCAAGGAGTTCGCGCTGATCGTCGAGAAGCTGAAGTACAGCTACGGCGACGAGACCAGGACGAAGGTGCTCGACGCGTACCCCGAGCTCAAGCTGCTGAGCTTCTTCGGCACGCCCGAGGCCGACAAGGCGATCGGCGAGCTGTCGGGCGAGGCCAAGAGCACGGCCGAGGCGATGCGCAAGGAGTACACCGACGGCAAGCAGGACATCTGGAAGAAGTGGATGGGCGTCAAGATGTACGCCCGCCGCCTCGTCAGCCAGGACGAGCCGTTCCGCGGCGTGTTGAAGAAGATCGCCAAGGACTTCGGCCAGGAAGAGGTGCCGCCGCGGCCGTTCAAGGAGTCGGTCGACGCGCCGTTCAAGGACTGGGCGGAGGCGATCGAGAAGGACGAGAAGCTGCTGACGGTGCTCACCAACTACAAGGAGCTGCGCGACCGCGTCGACTTCCTCGGCGAGGCGCACACCCTGTGGGCGATCGAGGGCTCGCCGCTGGTGCCCGAGCGGGCCCAGGGCGTCGCCATCGACAAGAAGATCGGCTACGGCTTCTTCCGCGAGGACCTCGGCGGCGGCTACAACGACCTCGTGTTCGTGTTCAGCAAGAAGCTCGGCGGCACCGAGCTCAAGCGGGCGTTCCTCCACTCGTTCCTGTTCCGCCAGCTGCTCACCGACTTCCAGCTGCTGTCGACCGCCGGCACCGACTTCGCCAAGCGCGGCCCCGACGGCTCGATGGACATGGGCACCGCGACGGTCCCCGACAAGTACGACCCGCTGTACGCCAGCTGCGGCGGGACGGCGGCGCTCGAGACGATGCTGTACAGCTTCAACTCCGAGTTCCCGCTGCTGAACGGGGTGCCGTCGAAGGTCAAGGACTCCGAGGCGGCCCTCAAGGTCGCCCACAAGTGCATCGTCGACGGGGCCGCCGGCGACATCAAGATCCCCTCCAAGGACGACGAGTTCGACACCGAAGGCCCCGCCCCCGCGTCGCGCCTGGCCCTGTTCCAGATGCTCGCCCGCTTCGAGAACATCAAGGTCAACACGGCCGTCCTCGCCGGCGACCAGCGCACCGCCGAAGACGACGCGATCGACGACGGCGAGAAGCTGCTCAAGCAGCTCAAGGCCGAGGCCGACGCGAAGAAGAAGGAGTAGCTGTCCCGCGGGACAGGTCGCGCCGAGAGACCTCGCCTCCGGGCGGGGTCTCGGCAATTTTAAAGACGACGCGATCGGCGAGGGTGACAGTAGCTGTCCCGAGGGACAGGCTGCTCCGAGCGGCGACGCGAGCCTCGCCCCCGGGAGGGTCTCGGCCATCTCGAGGGCGAAGCGGTCGACGAGGGCGAGGAGCAGCTCGATGCCCAGGCCGACGCGAAGGCCAGATGGCCGAGCACCGACGCGATCGACGACCTCTCGTGCATCGGGAGGGCGGTGCTGTCCTGAAAGACAAGCTGCCTCCCGTGTTGCAGGCGGTCTCGACCTCGCTGTCCCGAGGGACATGTGAACCGAGCGAGGCGCGATCAGAGGCTCGCGAGGGCTTCGCAGGCGTCGGGGAGCGAGCGGGCGTGGCTGTGGAGGTCGCGCCAGAGGTCGCCGAACTCCCACAGGCGCTCGCGGACGTTGCGGACGTGCCAGCGGCGGGCGTCGAGCTCGGGGTCGTCGAGCTCGTCCCAGCCGATCGGGACGGCCACGGGGGCGCAGGGGAGGGCGCGGGCGCTGTAGGGGGCGACGGCGGTCTGGGCCTGGCCGTTGCGCAGGTAGTCGACGAACACCCGGTCGCCGCGCTTCTTCTTGTTGATGTCCATGGTGAAGCGGGCAGGGTCGCAGGCGACCAGGTACTGCGCGACCTTGCGGGCGAACTCGCTGACGCCGTCGCAGTCGAGCTCGCGGTGGATCGGCGCGACCACGTGGAGGCCGCGCGAGCCGGTGGTCTTGACGAACGGGACCAGGCCGAGGGCGGGGAACAGGTCGCGCAGCAGACGCGCGCCGTGGCGGACCTTCGAAAAGTCGTCGTCGCTCGGGTCGAGGTCGATGATCACGAGGTCGGGGCGGGCGAGGCTGTCCCGGTGGACGTGGCAGGGGTGGAACACCAGGCAGTTCTGACTGGCGAGGAAGACCAGCGTGGCGGCGTTGTCGGCGACCGCGTAGACGGTCTCGCCGCTGTGACTGGCGAGCGCGAGGCGGTGCACGTAGGCCGGGAAGTGCTCCTGCGCGGCCTTCTGAAAGTAGCCGCGGGCGGCGATGCCGGACGGGAAGCAGTGCAGGGTCAGCGGCCGGCCGGCCAGGTGCGGGACCATGAACGGGGCGACGTCGCGGTAGTAGGTGACGAGCTCGCCCTTGCTGATCTGCTCGTCCGGAAACAGCAGCTTGTTCGGGCTCGTGACCTCGATGCTCTCGCCCTCGACCTCCAGTGTCGTGATGCCCTTGGCCACGCGCCCGCTCCCCCGTGAGGGCCGCATGCTGCCTCGAGCGGGCCGGCGACGCCACGCGCGCAGCCGCGCGAGCCGATGCGCGAGGCCGCGCAGGCGGGCGGCGCCCCGACCTGGCGTAACGGTCAGGTGGCGCGGGGCCGACTCCGGGGCGAGCGGTCGCGCTTCACTCAATGTCTCTTTGGACATGTCCTTGAGAGCATGTTGAAAACGGCGCGGCGGGCGGCTCGCGGCCTGCGTGCGCGCGGCGTGACACGCGTCGGGTGGCGGTCCTGGCGATCGAGCTACCTTTGCGAGCATGCGGCAGATGCTCCTGACCACGTGGGTCGCCATGGCGGCGGCCGGGTGCCACTTCGAGAGCGGCGGGGTGACCGCGGGCGCGACCGACTCCGAGGCGAGCGACGAGACGACGGCGGGCTCGGCGACGGAGACGGGCCCGGCGCCCGGCGCGACCAGCGAGCTGGCGGTGAGCTACTGCCACGGGTTCCAGGCCGCGGCCGAGGCGCCGTTCCTGTCGCTGTACATCGTCGGCGGCGAGGCGCTGACCGACGGCGAGGCGTGGCCGATCGAGTGCAACGAGGGCCGGTGGATGTTCGGGATCTACCCGTCGCTCGGCGGGTGGGACCCGAAGGCCGACGAGGTGAAGTTCACGGTCGCGGTCGAGGTCGACGGCTTCAACCTCGACGGCGCGGGCCACTTCTTCCGCGACGAGGTCGACTACCACATCGGTTGCGACGATCCGTGGGCGGGGCTCATCGGCGTCGCGCCGGTGTACCTGCCCGAGGGCGTCACCGATCCGGAGCAGCTCGACGGCAAGCCGGCGAAGATCCTCGTGACCGTGCTCGCGGGCGGCATGGAGCTGCGGGCCGAGGCCGCGGTGACGCTGTCGGCGCCGCGCGACGTGCTGCTGCAGGGCTGCACGTCCCCGTGAGGGGTTGACGCGGCCGGCGCGATCGGTCATCCCACCCCGGTGTCGACGGCGGGCAGGCGAGGGGTCGTGCGCGCGCTCAGCGTGGCGCCGATGATGGAGTGGACCGACCGCCACTTCCGCTGGCTGGTGCGCCAGATCAGCCGGCGCGCGCTGCTCTACACCGAGATGGTGACGACCGGCGCGGCGCTACACGGCGAGCGAGAGATCGTGCTCGGCTTCGACCCGTCCGAGCGGCCGCTGGCGCTCCAGCTCGGCGGCGACGACCCGCAGGCGCTGGCCGAGTGCGCGCGGATCGCCGAGGGCATGGGCTACGACGAGGTCAACCTCAACGTCGGCTGCCCCAGCGACCGCGTCCAGGGCGGGAACTTCGGGGCATGTCTGATGGGACAGCCGAGCCGGGTGGCCGCGTGCGTGGCGGCGATGCGGGCGGCGGTGTCGCTGCCGGTGACGGTGAAGCACCGGATCGGCATCGACGGGCGCGAGCGCTACGAGGACATGCTGGAGTTCGTCGACGCGGTGGCCGCCGCGGGGAGCGACCGCTTCACCGTGCACGCGCGGATCGCCATCCTCGCCGGGCTGTCGCCCAAGGAGAACCGCACGGTGCCGCCGCTGCGCTACCCGGAGGTGTACCGGCTCAAGGCCGAGCGCCCGCAGCTGGTCGTGGAGATCAACGGCGGCGTGCGCAGCCTGGACGCCGCGGACGAGCACCTGCGCGCGGGGGTCGACGCGGTGATGATCGGCCGCGCGGCCTACGAGGACCCGTACTGCTTCGCCGAGGTCGACCGCCGCTTCTTCGCCGAGGCCGAGGCGCCGCCGAGCCGCTTCGAGGTGGCGCGCCGCTACGCCGAACACGCGGAGGCGCACCTGCGGGCGTACCCGCGGCGCAAGGCGTCGGCCGTGCTGCGGCACGTGCTCGGGCTGTTCACCGGCCAGCCCGGGGCGCGCGAGTTCAGGCGGCTCCTCAGCGAGACCCGCGACGAGCGGCCGCCCACCGTGCGCATGGAGGCGGCGCTCGCGGCGGTGCGACGGGCGCACGAGCGGATCGCCGAGCACCGCGCGGCCGCGGGCTCGTGATCGGGTGGCCTTTGGGGCATGTCCTGATGGACATGTCTTTATGGTCATGGCGTGAAGCGTGCGGTGCGGCGGCGCACGAGCGGCTCGCCGAGCGCTGCATGTCCTGATGGACATGTCCTTCGGCCGTGGCACCGAGCCGCGGGGAGGCGAGCCGGAGGCGGCTGGTCGCGGGGGCGGATCGCGGCTACCATGCGCGGGTGCTGCGCCCGGGCTCGTCCTTCAGGTCATGCGCTCACCCGTTCGCGCGGGAGGTCGGGTGATGCGGGCGATGGCGCAGAGGAGCTGGGCCCAGGGCGAGCCGCTGGTGCTGACGGAGCTGCCGACGCCGGCGCCGCGGCGCGGGGAGCTGGTGGTGCAGGTGCAGGCGATCGGGGTCAATCCGGTCGACTGGAAGATGCGCACGCGCGGGCCGCTGCGGCTGGCGGCGCGGCTGCTCGGGCCGCGGCCGCCGGTGGTGTTCGGGGTCGACTTCGCCGGGGTGGTGACTGCGGTCGGCGAGGGGGCGCGGGTGCAGGTCGGCGATCGCGTGGTCGGCGGGACCAACTTCGCCCGCAAGCAGCGCGGCAGCTACGCCGACACCGTGGTGGTCCGCGACGATCAGGTGGCGGTCTTGCCGGCGGACTTCGACATGGTCGTCGCGGGGGCGCTGCCGGTCGCGGGCGTGACCGCGTCCATGTGCGTGGTCGAGGTCGGGCGGCTGCAGGCCGGGCAGCGGGCGCTAGTGCTCGGGGCCTCGGGCGGAGTCGGGCAGCTGGCCGTTCAGTTCGCGCGGCACGTCGGTGGCAGCGCGGTCGGGGTGTGTTCGACGCGGAACGTCGAGCTGGTCCGCTCGCTCGGGGCGGCGGCGGTGATCGACTACACGCAGGGCGATCCGCTGGTCCAGGCGCGGGCGCACGGGCCGTTTCACCTGGTGGTCGATTGCGCCGGCGGCTACCCCGGGGCGGCCTGCCGCGCGCTGCTCGAGCGGGGCGGCAGGCACGTGATGATCGCCAACGAGTCGGCCGGCGAGTCGCTGAACGTGCTGGTGCCGCCGTTCTCGTCGAAGAGCGTGCTCGGGCGGCCGACGCGGGGGCGGCTCGAGGCGGTCGTCGCGGCGGTGGCGAGCGGGGCGGTGAAGGTCCGCATCGAGGCGACCTTGCCGCTGGCGCAGGCGGAGCAGGCGCTGGAGCGCAGCCGCGGCGGGCGCCTGACGGGCAAGCTGGTGCTGCTGCCCTGAGTCGGCGTGTCCGATGTCCTGAAGGACAGCTCGTGAAGATGTCGCGAGTGACATGTCTCAAGGGACATGTCCTCGAGGGGCGGCAGGCCCGCCGTCTCGCGGATGGGACTCAGTCCTGCGCGGCGGCTGGCCGCGGGCTCGGGGTGCCGTAGGCGGCGAGGAACACGTGGACGGCGCGCTGGACGGTGGCGACGATGGCGGGCTCGAGCGGGTCGGGGAGGACGCCGAACTGCGAGCGGACCGCGAGGTCGCCCTTGCACAGGAGGAAGAACTGGACGCCGGCGGCGTGGACGTCGGGCAGGTTCAGGGCGCCGAGGTCGTGCCAGCGGCGCAGGTACTCGGCCATGGCCGCGTGCATCGCCGCCGGGCCGCGCTCGTACAGGAGCGCGCCGAGCTCGGGGAAGCGATCGATCTCCGCCGAGGTGTTGCGGTAGAGGGCGACGATCGCGGGTGCGAGGACCAGCGACACGAGGTGCTCGCCGACCGCCTGCAGGGCCGGGCCGATCTCCCCGGCCGGTTCGCTGCGCAGCAATTTGCAGCGAAGTGCGTCACGCAGCTCGTCGGCCTCCTCCGAGAAACAGGCGACGAACAGGGTCTTCTTGTCGAGGAAGTGGTTGTAGACCGTGGCCTTCGAGACCCCTGCGCGAGCAGCGACCTGGTCGACGCTGGTCCGCTCGAAGCCCATCTCGCCGAACACTTCGCGCGCCCCGGCCAAGATCTGGCGCTTCTTCGGGGAGTGCTCCAGAGCGCACGGGCGCGCCGATTTGTCCGGGTGAGTCATCTGACTCGATTAAACTGAACGGTACAGTCTTGACCGTCAAGGGCCCACAGAGCATTGTTTGAGAGGTCGCGGCCTCCGCCGCGCAAATTCGCTCCATGCTCGCGTCTCGGCTCTTCCCCCTGGTCTTGCTCGCGCTCGTGGCCTGCGGCTCGCAGGGGTCGGCAGCGGCTCCGAAATCGGCCCCAGGGCCGGTCGAGGTCGCGGTGCTGACGCTCGCGCCGACCCCCGTGACTCTGACCCGCGAGCTGCCGGGGCGGGTTTCGGCGCTGCGGATCGCAGAGGTCCGCGCCCGGGTCAGCGGGGTCGTCGAGAAGCGGCTGTTCGTCGAGGGCAGCGACGTGAAGGAGGGCGAGCCGCTGTACCGCATCGAGGCGGCGCCGTACCAGGCGAGCCTCAGCTCGGCGCAGGCCAACCTGCGGCGGGCGCAGTCGGGTCTGGCCTCCGCGCAGGACATCGCCAAGCGCGACGAGGATTTGCTCAGCAACGCCGGGGCCGTCAGCCTCGAGACCGCCGAGCGCTCGACGGCGTCGCTGCGGTCGATCGAGGCCGACATCGCGGCCGGCAAGGCGGCCGTGCAGACGGCCAAGATCAACCTCGGCTACACCACCGTGACGGCGCCGGTGAGCGGGCGGATCGGCCGCTCGGCGGTGACGGAGGGCGCATTCGTGCAGGCGTCGCCGGCGACGCTGATGGCGACCATCCAGCAGATCGACAAGGTCTTCGTCGACGTGACGCAGTCGACGGCCGAGCTGCAGCGGCTGCGCCGCGAGCTCGAGAGCGACAAGCTGCGTCCGGCCGGAGCGGCGACCACGGTCACTCTGTTGCTCGAGGACGGCAGCAAGTACTCCGAGACGGGCACGCTCGAGTTCACCGA
Organism: Nannocystis punicea; assembly: GCF_026965555.1. Taxonomy (GTDB): domain Bacteria; phylum Myxococcota_A; class Polyangia; order Nannocystales; family Nannocystaceae; genus Nannocystis; species Nannocystis punicea. The sequence goes on from NZ_CP114040.1 coordinate 13,181,904, forward strand.
CGTCACCGTCGAGCCGGGGACCGGCTCGGTGCTGCTGCGCGCGGTGTTCCCCAACCCGCGAGGCGAGCTGCTGCCGGGCATGTTCGTGCGCGCCCGCATCGATCAGGGCGAGGACCCGGCGGCGATCCTGGTGCCGCAGCGCGCGGTGACCCGCGACACTCGCGGGCAGGCGTGGGCGATGGTGGTCGGCGCCGAGAACAAGGTCGAGCGGCGCAAGCTGGTCGCCGATCGCGTGGTCGGCAACAACTGGCGGGTGACCTCGGGGCTGTTCGCCGGCGAGCAGGTGATCGTCGACGGGTTGCAGAAGATCCGCCCGGGAGCGGTGGTCACCACGGTGGCCGCGCCGCCCGAGGAGCAGCCGGCCGCCGGCGCAGCGCCGCCCGAGGCGGTGGCGTCGGCGGGCGAGGCGGGCGACGCCCAGGGCGAGCCCGCGAGCGAGGGCAAGGCCGAGGCTCCGGCCGCGGCGAGCGAGGGCAAGGCTCCGGCCGCCGCAGCGGGCGAGGGCAAGGCCGAGGCGAAGCAGTAGGAGTCGCGCGTGTCGAGGTTCTTCATCGATCGGCCGATCTTCGCCATTGTCCTGGCGATCATCGTGGTGCTCATCGGCGGGCTGGCGATCACGTCGCTGCCGATCGCCCAGTACCCCGCGATCGCGCCGCCGACGATCTCGGTGAGCGCGAGCTATCCGGGCGGCTCGGCCAAGACGCTCGAGGACACGGTCACGCAGGTCATCGAGCAGCGGATGGTCGGCCTCGACGGGCTGCGCTTCGTCTCCTCGTCGAGCGACGGCACCGGCTCGGCGCAGCTGACGTTGACGTTCGAGCCCGGGACCAACCCCGACATCGCCCAGGTGCAGGTGCAGAACAAGCTGCAGCTGGCGATGCCGCAGCTGCCGCAGGAGGTCCAGCGCCAGGGCGTGCGCGTGGTCAAGTCGGCCAGCAACTTCCTGCTGATCGCCGGCTTCGTGTCGATGGACGGCAGCATGACCCGCAACGACATCGCCGACTACGTGGTGTCGGCGCTGCAGGACCCGGTCAGCCGCGTCCCCGGGGTCGGCGACGTGCAGGCGTTCGGCTCGCAGTACGCGATGCGGGTGTGGCTGAACCCCGACCGGCTCATCTCGTACAAGATGACGCCGCTCGACGTGATCGCGGCGATCCAGGCCCAGAACGCGCAGGTCTCGGCCGGGCAGTTCGGCGGCCTGCCGCAGGTCAAGGGCCAGCAGCTCAACGCGACGATCACGGCGCAGACGCGCCTGCAGACGGCGGAGGAGTTCGGGGCGATCTACCTGCGCGTCAACCCCGACGGCTCGCAGGTGCGGCTGCGCGACGTGGCCCGCATCGAGCTCGCGGGCGAGAGCTTCGACGTCGAGAGCTTCTACAACGGCAAGCCGACGGCGGCGATGGGCATCCGCCTGGCCGCGGGGGCCAACGCGCTCAACACCGCCGACGCGATCCGGGCCCGCCTGGTCGAGCTCGAGCAGTTCTTCCCGCCGGGGCTCAAGACGGTCTATCCGGTCGACACCACCCCGTTCGTGCGGATCTCCATCCGCGAGGTCGTCAAGACGCTGGCCGAGGCGATCGTGCTGGTGTTCGCGGTGATGTACCTGTTCCTGCAGAGCTTCCGCGCCACGCTGATCCCGACCCTGGCGGTGCCGGTGGTGCTGATGGGCACGTTCGGGGTGCTGGCGGCGTTCGGCTACAGCATCAACACCTTGACCATGTTCGGCATGGTGCTGGCGATCGGCCTGCTGGTCGACGACGCGATCGTGGTGGTCGAGAACGTCGAGCGCATCATGCACGACACCGGGCTGTCGCCGCGCGACGCGACGCGGCGGTCGATGGACCAGATCACGGGGGCGCTGATCGGCATCGCGCTGGTGCTGGCGACCGTGTTCATCCCGATGGCGTTCTTCGCCGGCTCGGTCGGGACGATCTACCGTCAGTTCTCGATCACGATCGTGGCCTCGATGGCGCTGTCGGTGGCGGTGGCGCTGATCCTGACGCCGGCCCTGTGCGCGACGCTGCTGAAGCCCGGGCAGGGCCTGGCCACGCGCGGGTTCTTCGGCCTGTTCAACCGCTCGTACGAGCGCGCGGCCGGGCTCTACCAGCGCGGCGTGGCGTGGCTGCTGCGCTGGCGGAAGACGGCGATGCTCGGGTTCCTCGCGCTCACTGCGGGGGTCGGGCTCCTGTTCATGCGCGTGCCGACCGGCTTCTTGCCGGAGGAGGACCAGGGCTCGCTCACGGTGCAGGTGCTGCTCCCGCCGGGTTCGACGATGGAGCGCACCCGGGTGATGATGGAGAAGATCACCGACTACTTCCTGACGCAGGAGGCCGAGGCGGTCGAGTCGGTGCTGTCGATCTCCGGGTTCGGCTTCAGCGGCCGCGGCCAGAACTCCGGGCTCGCGTTCGTCCGCCTGCGCGACTGGCACGACCGCGAGAAGCGGGAGCTGTCCGCCAGCGCGATCACCAAGCGGGCCTCGGGGGCGTTCAGCAAGTTCAAGGAGGCGACGGTGTTCGCGTTCGTGCCGCCGGCGATCAGCGAGCTCGGCAACGCGACGGGCTTCCAGCTGCAGCTGGAGGACCGCGCGGGGCTCGGGCACGAGGCGCTGATCGCGGCGCGCGACCAGCTGCTCGAGCTGGCGATGAAGGAGCCGTCGCTGACGAAGGTGCGCCAGGGCGGGCTCGACGACACGCCGCAGTTCAAGATCGACGTCGACCGCGAGAAGGCGGCGGCGCTCGGCGTCGGCCTGTCCGACATCAACGCGACGCTGGCGGCGACCTGGGGCGGGGTCTACGTCAACGACTTCCTCGACCTCGGGCGCACCAAGCGGGTGTACCTGCAAGGCGACGCGCCGTACCGCATGCAGCCCGACGACATCAGCCGCTGGTACGTGCGCAACAAGAACGGCGAGATGGTGCCCTTCTCGGCGTTCGCCAGCGGCAGCTGGACGTTCGGCTCGCCCAAGCTCGACCGCTTCGGCGGCTACCCGACGATCCTCATCCAGGGCGAGGCGGCCCCGGGCTTCAGCTCGGGCGACGCGATGGCGACGCTCGAGCGGCTGATGACGCAGATGCCCGCCGGCATCGGCCACGAGTGGTCGGGCCTGTCGTACGAGGAGCGGATGTCGGGCGCGGGCGCGATGATGCTGTACGCGCTGTCGCTCCTGGTGGTGTTCCTGTGCCTCGCGGCGCTGTACGAGAGCTGGTCGATCCCGATCGCGGTGCTCCTCGGCGTCCCGCTCGGGGTCGCCGGCGCGGTGTCGTCGACCCTGCTGTTCGGCCTCGCCAACGACGTCTACTTCCAGGTCGGCCTGCTCACGACGATCGGCCTGTCCGCCAAGAACGCGATCCTCATCGTCGAATTCGCCAAGGAGCTGCGCGAGCAGGGCAAGAGCGGGGTCGAGGCCGCGCTCGAGGCGGCCCGCGAGCGCCTGCGACCGATCTTGATGACGTCGCTGGCGTTCGGCCTCGGCGTGCTGCCGCTCGCGCTGTCCTCCGGCGCCGGCGCGGGCGCCCAGAACGCCATCGGCGTGGCCGTGCTCGGCGGCGTCACGACCGGCACGTTCCTCGGCATCGCGCTGGTGCCCGTGTTCTACGTGGTGATCGCGCGCCGCGACCCGCCGCCCCGCACCGTCGCCCAGGTGCCGGCGCCGGTGCGAGAGCCTGCCCACTAGGACATGGGCTTCTGGACATGTTCTTCAGAACATGTCCTTGAAGAACACGAGGCGAGGTCGGCGATTCACTCCGCGGGCGGAGCGGAGCCCGCGGCCTTCCCGGCGAGGTACCGCCGCGCGGCCTCGAGGCCGGAGAACAGGTGCGAGGGGTCGACGGCGGCGGCGAGGAGCCTTTGCTGGACTCCATCCGGGGCGAACCATGCGACGGGACGAGGCGAGCGGTCGAGGCTGCGGAGGACGGGGAAGAGGGCGCCGGCCATCCCCTCGAAGTTGCGCAGGTCGACGAGCACCGGCGCGCCCGGCGGGGCGGCGGCGAAGAAGTCGCGGAGGGCGGGCTCGTCGTCGCTGGTGAGGTGGCCGAAGATCCGCAGGTGGCGCGGGACGCCGCCCAGGTCGGCGAGCGGCGGCCCGAGCGCGAGGTAGCCGTGGAGCTGCTCGAGGCGGAGCTGCGTCGCCTCCTGCTTCAGGAGCTCGCGGGCGAGGGCGTGGAGCGCCGCGAACCAGGTGTGCGACGGGTCGCCTGGGCGCGGGCTCCTCGCCTCGAAGCTCGAGGTGGTGCCGTCGACGGCGGTGATCGCCCCGAGCAGGGCGATGCCGTCGATGCACACTCTGGCGTCGGCGTCGGCGAGGGCGAGCGGGTCGAGGAGGCGTCGCAGCGCTTCGATGCGGGCCTCGTCGACGACTGCGCGGTCCTCCCAGTGGGCGGGCAGCTCGGACGGCGCATGCAGGCCGGTGGCGAACGAGGCGAGGCGGACTTCGCCGGCATGTCCCGAAGGACAGTCGATCGTGACGAGCGTGTGGGGGTGAAACGAGGGGGCGTAGAGGCCGAGGTAGCGCGTGACCCCGGGCGGGGGCGGGGCCGGGGCCAGGAGCGCGAGGGCGCGGGCGAGGTGGGTGCTGACGATGGACGCGGGCATGGTGGTCGTTCGTCCGGGCGGCGCCGCAGCGCTGGCGACTGTCCCTGGGGACAGGTCGCCGCCGGGGCTAGGGGCCGCCGCCGCAGGCGCCTGTGACCTCGTCCCGCTGCGCCTCGCAGCCGGCTTGCATCTCGAACTCGACGCACGGCAGATCGACGAGGCAGGCGAACCACTCCTCGAGCGCCTCGCCGCACGCGGGGCTGCTGTAGTAGACCTGGGAGTTGAGGTAGACCTGGCACGAGCCGGCCGCGTAGTCGGGCACCGGCTCGTCGTAGCACTCGGCTTCCTTGGCGCCGAAGGCAGTGCAGGCGGCGCCGGCCTCGGGGAAGCAGCCGTTCGAGGCCTCGACCTCGGCCTCGCACGCGGTCTCGTCGGTGCAATCGCTGGCCTGTAGACACTCGTAGACGGCGTCGTGCGCGGCGAGGCAGACCGGACCGTAGATGGCCTCGACCTGGGCGCGGATCATCGCGCAGTAGGCGAGATACATGTCCTTCATCGCCTCGGCCTCGGGCTCGCACTTGATCAGGTAGGCGACGTACGCCTCGCAGGCCTCCCCGCCGCCGCCGGTCTCGGTCGTGGTGCCGGGCTCGGTCGTGCCGCCGGTGGTCGGCTCGCTCGCGCCGCCGGTGGTCGGCTCGGTGGCCGTGTCGCCGGTCGTCGCGGTCGTCGTGGTCTGCGTGCCGTCGGTGGTGCCGTTCGTCGAGTCGGTGGTCCCGCCGCTGTCGTCGGTGGTGTCGTCACCGTCGGGATTGCAGGCGATCGGTAAGGAGCCGAGCGAGAACAGGAAGGCGAGGCTGCGATAGGCCGAAGACTCCATATCCTCGCAATGTATCGCGTCCGCGGCCCGGATGCGCGCTTGGAGGGCGGGCGGGACCGCTCAGGAGAGGTTGAATCCGCGTCGCGGGCCCCAGACCTCATGGCCCCCGCCAGGAAGTGGCGGAGATGCCGTGTCTCATGGAGGTATGTCGCCTGGAGGGCCGCGGAGCCGGGTGCGGCGGAGTGCGCGGGCTCCTCGCGACCCGCGAGGTGCGTCGGCGACGGCGAGCGCGAGGGGAGTCGAGGGATGGCGGTTGTTCGCTCGGCGACGGCTCGCGGAGCGCGCGGAGAGCGAGGCGCTCTTGAAGCCTGTCCTCGGGGACATGTGGTTCGTTGCGGCTACAGGCCGGTGCCGCAGGTCTCGGTCACCTTGGTCTGCTGAGCGTCGCAGCCGGCGTGCATCTCGAAGTCCATGCACGGCAGCTCGGTGAGGCACGCGTAGTACTCCTGCGACAGGCCGAGGGTTCCATAGCCTCGCAATGTAGCGCGTCTCCGTCCTGGCGCCGGTCCGGCGGGCAGGCCGCCCAGGCAAGATTTGCGTCGCAGGCTCGAGACTCCGTTCCATCTCCGCGAGGTCGTGGTGCCGAGCGCCTGTCTCATGAGACATGCCTTGATTACGCGGCCCCATCGGGGTGTCGGCGACGCCACAGGCGTTCTGCGGTCGGGAGGAGAGTCTGTCCGATGAGACATGTGGAGCGATAATCGGCGGCGCGGCAGTCATGGTCCTCTCGAACGACGCGGCGTGCCGCGGCCGGGCAGGTAAGACTGTCCGATGGGACAGGTCGGCGGCGCATCAGCGCGGCGAGGGCCGCCCGCGCAGCTCGGCGAGGATGTCGGTGGTCTCGGCGCTGCGCTTGAGGCCCTCCAGGCGCAGGCGCATGTCGCGGGTCAGGACGCGAGCGACGATCGGCTCGACCACCGGGGCGGCGAGTCGCGGGCGAGTGGCGAAGTTGTAGCGGAAGACCACGCGGGTGCGGTCCTCGGCCAGCCGTTTAAAGAGCCATGCGCCGGAGAACTGTCGGAAGAGCCATGGCCCCCGGGTCATCTTCATCGCGACCTGGTCGGGCGGGTTGACGGTGATGTACTCGACCTCCATCGTCAGGCCGTTGTGCGCGCGGACCCACACGCGCACGCCGACGGCCGCCTCGGTGGCGCCGCCCAGGAACTTCATACTGTTTAAAAATGGGTCCCAGCGCAGGCGGAGGTCGTAGTCCTGGGCCAGCTCGAACAGCTCGGCGTGCGGGGCGTCGATCTCGAGGTCGGCGGCGATCGTCGGCATGGCTGGGCGGCAGCCTACCGCGGAGCGCGGCGCGAGCGGGCGCGGCGCGACGAGGTGCCGCGGGATCGTGTTCCGTGGCGGGCGTGTGGGCGCCCGCGGGTCGGCGAAGATCAGGCGCGGCGAGGATCAGGCGCGGCGTCGCAGGCGGGCGACGCGGCGCTCCTCGAGCTGGAACAGGCCGACGCCGACGAGGACGATCGCCCCGCCGGTGAGGGTGAGGGCGCCCAGCTGTTCGCTGCGATAGATGCCGCCGAGGACGACGGCGATCGGCGGGGTGATGAGGGCGACGAGGGCCATGAGGGTGGCGCTCAGCCGCTTGAGGAGGCCGTAGTAGATCATGAAGGTGACGATCGAGCCCATCAGCGCGAGGTAGGCGATCGAGAGCATGACTGTGGGCGTCCACGGGAACGGACGCGACCACTCGCCCGCGGCCCCGGCGACCAGGAGCAGGACGAGGCTGCCGATCAACATGCCGGCGCCGCTGAGGAAGACGGTGGGCACGTCCTTGCCGTCGCGCTTGATCATGACCTGCGGGTAGCCCTGCACGAGCACGGAGGCGGTGACGATGGCGACGCCGAGCGCGGTGTCGGAGCCGAGCTCGCGCAGGCTGCCGTACGACAGCAAGGCGAGGCCGGAGAAGCCGAAGACGATGGCGAGCAGCTTGGCGAGGGTGAGGCGCTCCTTCAAGATGAAGTGCGCGAGGACGGCGACCCAGAAGGGGAAGAAGCCGAAGGTCAGGGAGCCCAGGCCGGAGGGGATCCACAGGGCCGCGACGTAGGTGCAGCCGTAGCCGAAGCCGAAGCTGAGCAGGCCGACGAGGAGCGCGAGCCGCCAGGCGGTGCGGTCGCGGAAGGAGGCCGGGGCCATGACGAGCGCGGCCGGGAGCAACAGCGCGGCCGCGATGGCGAACCGCAGCGAGGCGCCCAGCAGCGGCGGCATGCCGGCGTCGACGCCGAGCTTGATCGCCAGCCAGGTCGAACCCCAGATGAGGCACAGCAAGATGTAGCCGACGGCCGCCACTGCGCCGCGCAGTATACCGAGGTGGCCGTGTCGTCGAACCGCCGCGACAGGCGCCGGGTCGGCGCGAGCGCACGCGCCCGCGAGGCGTGAGGCGAGAATGAAGTGTCCTTCAGGACATGTCCCGTGAGCGGTGCGCTCGGGTGCGTCACGGCGCGGGAGGCCGCGACGCGACGGGCGAGTGTCCGCGACGGACACCGGCCGCGCGGTGACTTCGAGGCGCGACAGGTCGCATCACCCGGTGTGAGAGGCGACCGCGCGGAACGACCTCGAGGAGTGATGGACCGAGGTCGCTCGGGCGGTGGGAGAGGCGCGGCCGGGGCGACCTAGCGAGGGATGGACCGAGGTGGCTGCGGCGGTGAGAGAGGCGCGGCCGGGGCGACCTAGCGAGGGATGGACCGAGGTCGCTCGGGCGGTGAGAGAGGCGCGGCCGGGGCGACCTCGAGGAGGGATGGACCGAGGTGGCTCGGGCAGTGGGAGAGGCGCGGCCGGGGCGACCTCGAGGCGTGATGGATCGAGGTCGCCGGCGCGGAGAGATGCGGGGGTGTCGAGGTCCGGCGCGCGAGGGGGTCGCGGCGTTTCGCGGCTCAGGCCCTGACCTTCTTGGCGGTCTTCTTGGCCGGCGCGGCCTTGGCGACCTTCTTGGCCGCGGTCTTGGCGACGACCGGTCCGGCGGCCTCGCCCGCGGCGGTGGGGGCGAGGCGGATCTGCCCGCGCACGCGGTAAAAGCCGCCGCTGCCCGACAGCTCGAGGCCGTCGACGAGGTAGCGCGTGCCCGGCGTGCGGATGTCGCGCGGGAACTGGACGTTGAAGTCCTTATCAAAGCCCGGCGACAGCGGGCGGACGCGGACCTTGCCGCCCTCCTCGATGCACTCGACGAGCACGCCGGTGGCCCCGGCGGCGGCCTGCGGCAGGGCCTGGCCGACGGTCGCGACCTGGACGCTGCGCTCGGCCTTGACGAGCTTGAGGTCGGGGACCTTGCCCTCGCGCGCCTGGGCGATCGCTGCCTCGCTGACGTCGATGCAGGCGAAGGCGCCGTCGCCGGTGACGATGTAGAGCTTGTCGGCGTGGTACTGCATCGACAGCGCGGAGCCGCAGGTGGTGTCGAGCTTCCACAGGCGGGTGCCGGCGCGGTCGAAGCAATAGACCGAGGAGGCGTTGTCGCCGGCGAACACGTACTTGCCGCCGGGGGCGGCGGCGCACGAGAAGACGCTGTCGTCGCACTTGTAGCGCCGACCCTGGACGCCGGCCTTGGTGAAGACCTCGACGTGATCGCTGGTGGTGCCGGCGTAGACCTCGGTGTCCTCCTGCCAGCCGAACAGGACGCTGCCCTCGGTCTTCTTGGCCCACAGCTTCTTGCCGCTCCAGTCGTAGGCGGTGATGCCGTCGGCGTGGCCGTGGTAGATGCCGGCGCCGTCGCAGCGGACCATCCAGCCGCCGTGATTGAAGCTCTTCTTGGCCCACAGCTTGTCGCAGTCGTGGTCGAGGACGGTGACCTGGCCGTCGTTGCTGCTGACCGCGAGCGAGCCGTCGTGGATGTCGAGCCAGAGGATGTTGACGTCTTCGCTGATCTCGTAGGCCTCGAAGGGCTGGGCGCCCGAGAGGTCGTAGACCTTGCCGTCCTGGCAGCCGCAGTAGAGCCACTGATCGTCGCGCACGAGGCTCATGACGCCCTCGGGGACCTTCATGCGCCGCACGACCTTGCCGTCGTGGTCGAGCGCGGAGATCTGGCCGTCGTCGTCGCCGACCCAGCACAGCTCGTCGTCGACGAAGACGCCGAAGGCGCGGTCGCCGCTGTCGTAGCGCCACAGGACCGGAGCGCGGGTGGTGCCGGCCGCGGCCGCCCGGCTGGTCGCCACCGGCCGCTCGGTGACAGAGCGCTTCTTGCGGACGCCCTGCACTGCCTGCGCATAGCCCTTCTTGAGCTTGCCCTGGATGGCTTTCTGCGCCTCCTTCTGGGCCTCGGCGGGGCTCGCGTAGCTCTTGCTCTGGGACTGCCCGGCGTCGCCGATCCGCCCGTAGCGGATGTCGACCTGCTTGCCCCTGACGATGACCTCGTAAAACTTGTGCGAGCCGCCGCCCTCTTCGGACAGCTCGAGATACGTCCGCTCGTCGCTCATCGCGTAGCTCCTGCCATGCCGAAGGTACACCGTCGCCCCATCCCCCGCGGCTCGCGGGCTTGCGCGCGTATGCGCGCGTGGAGAGGAGGGGTTCTGCCGATCTGGAGCCTAGGGGGCCCCACGGTTGGGGGCTCTTGCCCAGAGCGAGACGATCGGTGATCGTGGCGCGAAGGAGGGGTCTCTTGCTCGCGGAACGCCTTTATTTACCAGCCCAGGCCGGTAGCTTCCCCACCCCGCGCGTGGATTTCGACGGCGAGCTGGGGCTTCTACGCCTCGAGGGCGAAAGCCACCCCGAAGAGGCCGCGCAGTTCTATGCGCCCCTGATCCTCTGGCTCGACATGCTGATCACCTCCCCACCAGCATCGGTGGTGTTCGAGCTGCGCCTGACGTTCTTCAGCGCGGCGACTCGACCGCAGCTGCTGGCGCTGCTGCGCCGCCTGAAAAAGTGGGCCAACCGCGGGGCCGAGGTCCGCGCGACCTGGTACATCGACCCAGGCGACGAAGACATGGTCGATGTGGCAGGCGACCTGGCGATGATGTCCGGGCTGGCGATTCGTGTGGTCAGCACTGTGGTGAATCACTCGGCGGTGCTCGGGATCGCGGTTTGAAGCGGTGGCGGGGGTGAAAAGAGCCGCTCGCCCGCGGCTCTTTGCATTTTTTGGGGGCTGGTGCGGGCTTCGAGGGCGTTGCTGCGAGGAGAGGTCGCGAGGAGCAGTCGCTTCGAGGCGGACGTCGCACGGCGCGGTCGGGCCCCGGATGAGGCGCGGCGAGGGTCGCGAGCCGGTGTCCGGGGCGACCTGTCCCTTCAGACAGTCCTCGAAATTCGAGGCGGCAGGGCGTTTCGAGGCGGCAATTGCCTCGTTCTGCGGAACTCAGGGCCAGGTCGCCCCGGCCCCCGTCCACGGGAGCTCTCTTGGTGCGTGACGGTCGGCGCAGCCGAGATCCGGGGCCCGGCCGCGCCTGAACCGCGAGCGGCTGTGCGCGGAGGAGCGAGAGGAACCGAATCGAGGGTGTAGCTGTAACTCGTGCCGGGGGGCTTCGATGAAGCGGCTCCCAACTGTTACTGGGGGCCACCAACTCGCGTTGTGCCTTCGTCTCACAATATTGGAGATTTTGAGGTCCTTGCGCTGAGGGTTCCGATCGGGCAGATTTTCTCTGCGTCCGAATCTACTGTGAGAATCGAGTATGCTCGGCCAGTTCCGACCCAAACGGACAACCTTGAATCATTATTGGCGCATCCCCGATGCCTTGAGGGCCACGTGGATGTGGGGCCCATCGCCTACGAGGGCCTGCCGATGAGCCGCTCACGTCGCTGGATCGGCCGCTGGGCAATCCTCGGCTGCGTGGCCTGCGGCGACGCGGAACGGCCGCGGTACGTCACGGAGCACCTCGAGGTCGAGCTGTACGACGGCGAGGTGCTCTGTGCCGGCACGCTGGCAATCATGGATATGCAGATGGAACGGGTGGCTGCATTCCTCGGGATTGACCCGCCCTCGCAAATCCCGGTGTTCTACGGACCCTCTGCGGTCACGGAGGGTTGCGGAGGGAGCTGGGGCGGATGTGCCCGGGCGAGCGGTGTCTTCGCAACCAGCGGCTCTATCTTCCATGAGCTCGTCCACGCGGTTCGACAGAGCCAGGGCGATGGCGGCGCCGTCGGCACCTGGTTGTTCGAGGAGGGCATTGCCGAGATGCTGTCCGGCTATCGGTGGGACCCGTATTCTGCGTGGCTGCACCCAAGTGAGATCGAGCGTGGGCCCGAAGTGCTGGCGGACTTTCCCCGCGGCGAGGGCAAGTTCATCCCAGGGGATTACGCTACCGCGGCACACTTCGTGTCATGGTTGCGAATGGTGTATGGCGATGGAACGCTCGTGGCGTTCCTCAACGATCCGCGATACCTCGATGGAGAGGCGTATGACGATGCATTTGTCAGTCACTTCGGCCTTTCGATGGAGGACGCCGACAGCGCTTGGCGGGCGTCGGCGCCGGAGGAGTACGCCTGGTCGGAGAGCTGCGACCCATCCTACGCCCTGGCATGGGCGGGGTCGGTGCTGGAGTTCACGGACACCGTCGACTGCGAAGCCCCTCACACCACGGGTCCGCGGGATGGTACATACGTCACTCTTCGGAGTCACTGCTTCACGCTCGCCCAACCGGGCACGGTGCGTGTCGAATTCCTGGCGAATGGGGGCTCGCTCCGTCTCGTTCCAGTCGACTGTGTCGACACGGGCGAGTTCGCGCCTGAATCGTACGACTATAAATCGCTGGGCGGCGGCGACGAGCTGGAGTTGCCTTTCGCTGCCTGCACGTGGGAGGTGCAGGTCGACAGCGTGGCCAGCTTGACGCTCGACTTCACGCTGCGCCTGACGCAGCTCTGAGGGAGGCTCACGCGTGCTCGGCGGTGAGGCCCCGGCCCTCGCGGATCTTCCGCTCCAGGGCGCCGAACACCAGGCCGTCGACGAGGACGCCGAGGAGCATGACGACGAGCATCCAGGCGAGCAGGCCCTCGGCGTCGCTGAGCTCGCGCGAGAACTGCAGGCGCACGCCGATCGACGGCGCGTGGCCGATGATGACGAGGAGCTCGCCGGCCATCAGGCTGCGCCAGGCGAACGCCCAGCCCTGCTTGAGGCCGGCGACGAAGCCGGGGAGGGCGGCGGGGATGATGATGTGACGGTAGAGCGAGAGGCCGCGCGCGCCCATGACCTTGCCGGCGCGCACCAGGAGCGGCGGGACCTGGTCGGTGCTGGTCAGCAGGCCGATGGCGATCGATGGCGCCGCGCCCAGCACCACGACGGCGAGGATCGCCGCCTCGCTGAGCTGGAACAGCAAGATCGCCAGCGGGAACCATGCCACGCTCGGCATCGTCTGCAGGCCGGTCAGCAGCGAGCCGGCCGCCGTGCGCAGGACCTTCACCCGCGCCAGCATCAGGCCGAGGCCCACGCCGGCGACCAGAGCGATCGCGTAGCCGAGCAGCGCCCGCTTCATGGTGATCGCCGCGGCCACGCCGATGTCACCGGCCAGGAGGTCGGTCCACAGCCGGGCCAGCACGGCGCCCGGGCCCGGGAGCACGTACTCCGGCCGCCAGCCGCTCAGCACCACCAGCTCCCAGACCGTCAGCGCGAGGGCCAGCGCGGCCAGCTTGGGCCAGGCGGCCGCCCACAGCGCGCGCCCGCGGCCGGGCTTGCCGCCGCCGGGCTGGCGATCGGCCCGCGTCGGGTCGCCGACGGCGGCGCGCAGACCGGCCCGCAGCGGGTCTTCTGGATCTGTCCGTTCGGGCATGTCGACGAGGACATGTCCTTCTCGACTCTTGTCGTCGCGGCCGCCGTCCTCGCCGCCGGGCAGGGCGTGCAGGTGCGGGCGCGCGGGCGGGGCCTCGCCGGCGAGCTCACGCTGCGGCACGGGCGGCCTCGAGCAGGCGGTCGGTGATCGTGCGGGCCAGGCGGGCGACCTCGGGCGACTCGATGCGGCGCGGGCGGTCGAGGTCGACCTGGTACTCGGCGACGAGGCGACCTGGCCGCGAGGACAGGAGGAGCACGCGGTCGCCGAGGCGCACGGCCTCGCGGACGTTGTGGGTGACGAACACGACGGTGAGGCCGGTCTTCTGCCACAGCGCCTCGAGCTCGCTGTGAAGGTGGTCGCGCATCATGGCGTCGAGCGCGGCGAACGGCTCGTCCATGAGCAGGAGCTCGGCCTGCTGGGCCAGGGCGCGGGCCAGGGCGACCCGCTGCTTCATGCCGCCCGACAGCTCGTGCGGGCGCCGCCGGGCGAACTTCTCGAGGTGCACGAGCTGCAGCAGCTCGGACACCCGCGCGGCCCGGGCCTTCCGCGACAGCCCTTGCATCTGCAGCGGAAAGGCCACGTTCTCCTCGACGCTCAGCCAGGGGAACAGCGCCGACTCCTGGAACATCAGCGCCGGCCGGCCGCCGGCCACCACCACCTCGCCGGCTGAGGGGGTGTCGAGCCCGGCGACGAGGTTCAACATGGTCGACTTGCCGCAGCCCGAGGCCCCGACCACGCACACGAACTCGCCCTTCTTGACCGCGAACGACATCGTGTCGAGCGCGACGACGGCGTCGCCGCCGGCCCCGTGGCGCTTGGTGACCCCGTCCAGGCGCAGCGCCACCGGGGCGGGCGAGGGGCTCAGGACGGACAGCGGGACGTGCGGCAGAGCGGCGCTCATCGTTTTCCTCGGCTCAACAGGCGTACATTATGCTGAACGCTTCGTCAATCCACGGAAGTCCGGCGAGGTCCGTGAAATCCGCGAAATCCTGCAGCCAAGGGGGCCTGGCGGCCCGTAGAGCCCGCCCGGTCGGCACCGTCCCGTTCGCTGCCTTACCGCGCTGGTCGGGGTGTCCGCCGGGCTGGCGCGCGGTCGCCCACCTTGGAATTTTTCCAGTGGCCGCACGGGCATACCGCGATCAGGGTTCGAGCATGAAGCCCTACACTCCTACATGGATCGTGCTCATGGACGGCTCGCGCGGCCGGATCCTGGTGCAGGAAGCACCCGGCGCCGTGCTGACCCGTCCGTTCGGCGACGGATTCACGAGCGGGCGGGAGCTCAGCCACGAAGTCGGGGAAGACCGGCCAGGCCGCTCGCGCGGCTTCGCGGGCGCGTCCGCCCGCCACGCGTTCGAGCCGCGCAGCAACCCGCACGACAAGGCGGAGCTCGAGTTCAGCGGACAGGTCGCGGCGTTCGTCGACCGCGGCGTCGGGGACCGCCGGGTCCAGCGTGTGATCCTGGTCGCTCCGCCGCGAGCCCTGGGCGACCTGCGCAGGGCCCTGTCTCCGCGGGCGTATGCGCGGGTGCACTCGGAGATCTCCCACGACTGGATCGATCTGCCCGACGAGGAAATCGCCGCCCGCCTCGGCGACAAGCTCCGCAGCCCGCTGGCCGTCGACTCCAGCCTGGCGGTCTGACCTGTTGTGCCTCGGGACATGCTCCTGCCTGCATGGCCCTGAAGGAAGGTCCCTGTAGAACGCTGTCCTGATGTGCGCAGGGCGCGGCCCAGCGGGCCACGCTCTGCGCGCGCCTGCGCGCGTTTTGGAGCGCGTGGTCGCTCGCGGTTCGCATGAGAAGCGTGCGCCGCGGCTGGCGAGCTCTGCCGACGTTCGCGCCGCTCGGAGCCGGCTCGGGCTGCGCTCGCCGAACGCGGTATGTCCCTCCGGACATGTTGGCGTCGGCCGGACGCCTGGCCACCGCGCGCGACGAGGTGTCCTATCGGACAGGTGTGATCCGCGCGTTCAGCATCGGGGAGCGCCGCGGGCGACCAAGCGTGCGCCGCCGCTGGCGAGCTCTGCAGCCGTTTGTGGCGCTCGAGCCGGCCTCGGCGGCGCTCTCCGAGCTCAGCATGTCCCTTCGGACATGTCATGGGCGGTCGGGCGGCTCGCCCGTCATCGGGGAGCGCCGCGTGCGATTGGGATGGCTCCGATGGCGCCGCCGCATGTCGAGGCCGCCTGGACGCCGGCGACGGACGTACGGGGGGTGTCCCGTGAGACAGGCGTGAGCGGGCTCGTCGGTCCTCGGGGAGCGCCGCGAGCGACCGGGGGAGGCTCCGAGGTACCCGCTGCATGTCCGAGGGGACATGTTGAAACCGGCTGGACGGCTGGCCGGGCGCGTACGGACGGAGCGTCCGGTGGACAGGCGTGATCCGGCTCTCGCGTGCGACTGGGGAGGTTCGATCGCGCCCGCTGCATGGTTATGTCCGATAGGACATGTCGTAGCCGGCTCGACGGAGTGTCTCACCGGACAGGCGTGGTCCGGCTCGTCGCTCCGCGAAGAGTGCTGCGAGCGGCCAGGGCGGCTCTGTTGGCGCCCGTCCGGTTGGGGATGCCCGACGGACATGGCGGAGCCGGCCGGACGGCTAAACGTGGGACAGCTGTGCTCCGGCTCGCCGGTCATCGAGGAGCACCGCGAGCGGCCAGGGAGGCTCCGAGGGCGCTCGCCCAGGGGCATGTCCGATAGGACATGTCGTAGCCAGTCCTATGGGCGCGGTACGGACGACGGGTGTGATCCGACTCCTCGCTACGGCGAGCGCCGCGAGCGGCCACGGCGGCTCCGTGGACGTTCGCCGCGTGGGCATGTTCGACAGGACATGTCGTAGCCGACCGGACGGCTGGCCGTGTGGGTGCCCCGTCAGGTTGGGGCTGTCCGGCGCGACATGTCGTGGCCGGCCGGCCGGGTGGCCACGCGCACACATACATGGTGTCCCATGGGACAGGTGTGAGTCGGCTCGTCGGCCGCCGGGGCGCCGCGAGCGACCAGGGCGGCTCCGATGGCCTGCCATACTGGACTGTCCGAAAGGACAGGTAGGAGCCGTCTCCTCGGCGGCCGGCAGGCGCGGTAGCTGCGTGTCCTTTCGGACATGTGTCTGGCGAGGCGCCCCTTGCGTGCGGAGAGCGTGCATCTTGCGCGCTGGGGCGGGCAGGGGAGCGGCGCTCCGTCGCGTTCACCGGAGTGATCCCGGCCGCTCGCGCGAGGGCGTGATTCTCTCTGGGGGTACGACCCATGTCGTCGCCGCGCCTGGATGTCTTTTAAGACAGATAGCATCAACCGCCCGGCAGCTCGAGCGTGAACGTCGAGCCGCGGCCGGGTTCGCTGGTGGCCGTGAGGCTGCCGCCCATCGCCTCGGCCAGGCGGCGGCAGATCGTCAGGCCCAGGCCGACGCCGTCGAAGCGGCGGGTTGACGAGTTGTCGGCCTGGGCGAACGGCTCGAAGGCGGTCGCCAGCTCCTGGGGGGTCATGCCGATGCCGGTGTCGGCGACGGCGAAGCGGACGAGCTTGCCGGCCCGGGAGGCGCGCAGGGTGACCTCGCCGCGGGCAGTGAACTTGGCGGCGTTGCCGAGCAGGTTGACGAGGATCTGGCGCACCAGGGTGGGGTCGCCGAGCATGACGCCGAGATCTTCCCCGGAAAAATCGCGGACGAGGCGGTTGTCGCGGCGGGTCAGGTCGGGCAGGGCCATGCTGACGACGTCGTTCAGCATGGTGACGAGGTCGATCGGCTCGCGCGCCGGCTCGATCCGCCCGGCCTCGATCTTGGTGAGGTCGAGGATGTCGCGCACGATCGCCAGCAGGTGGTCGCCGGCCCGGTGGATCTTGTCGAGGTCCGCCAGCATGCCGTCCTCGCCGCGCTCGCCTGCCTCTTCGGACAGCATCTCGCAGTAGCCGAGGATCGCGTTGAGCGGGGTCCGCAGCTCGTGGCTCATGTTGGCGAGGAAGCGCGACTTGGCCTCGCTGGCGGCCTCGGCGGCGCGGCGGGCGTCCTCGAGGCGGCCGAACAGCAGCGCGCGGTCGATGGCGATCGCGGCCTGGACGGCGAGCAGGCGCAGGGTCTCGCTGCGATCGGGGCTGAAGGCGGCTGCGACCAGGTTGTTCTCGAGGTAGAGCACGCCGAGGCGCTCGCCGCCGTGGACCAGCGGCGCGGCCAGCAAGGAGCGCGGACGGACGCGGCGGACGTAGGGGTCGTCGGTGAAGCGGGCGTCCTCGGCGGCGTCGTCGACGACCAGCGGGCGGCCGCTGCGGTGAGCGAGGATCGCCACCGCGGCCGGGACTGTCTCGAGCTCGGGCAGCGGGACGTCGCCGAGCGGCGCGTGCCGGTCGCCCTCGGCGACGTACTCGTGCGCGCCGACCAGCCCGGGCCCGCGCGCCAGCAGCAGGACGCCGCGCTCGGCCCCGCTGTCCTCGACGAGCAGGCGCATCACCGCGGCGAGCAGCCGCCCGAGGTCGAGCTCGTCGGCGAACACCTGCGTCGCCTTGAACAGGGTGGCGAAGTCGAGGTGGTGGCCGGCGCGGTTCAGGGTGGCCTCGGAGCTGGCTGTCCTCGAGGACAGGTCATTGCCGGGCCCGGGCAGCGAGGCGTCGAGGCCGTCGAGGTCGGCGTGGCGGCGGTCGAGGCCGGCGTGCTCGAGCGCGCGGACCTTGGCGAGCGCGCCCCAGCGCAGGTAGGCCCGGCGGGCGCGGCGGAGGTAGACCTGCTGGGCGTCGCGCAGGCCGGCGGCGGCGAAGTGGTGGGCCGCCACCTCGCAGGCGACCGCCTCGTCGTGCGGTCGCGCGTGCCGGACCGCGGCCGCGAGCGCGGCCTCGTAGGCGCGCAGGGCCGCGGCCCCGTCACCGGCGACGCGGTGCTGCTCGGCGCGGACGAGCTGCGCGCGGGCCTCGAAGTTGGCCGGGCAGCCGCGGCTCCACCCGGCCAGCTTGTCGACGGCCGACTGCAGCGCGCGACGCAGGCGCAGGCCGCCGAGGGGGCCGGGGGCCGGGCCGCGGCGGGCCAGCAGGAGCGCGCGGAAGAACACGTGGTCGGCGTACAGCGGGACCTGGCCGAGCTCGCGGGCGGCTCGCGGCTCGGCGCGGTCGCTGTCGGCCAGGCCGTCGTCGATGCGGCCGAAGATGAAGTGCAGCATCTCGCCCTGGACCGCGCGCGACAGCGTGACCATGTAGTCCGCGTGGTGCTGCGGGTCGACGTCGCCGGCGTCGACGGGCGCGCCGGTGAGGGCGCCGACCGCTGTGGCCGCGGTCTGGAGGTGGGTGACCGCGCTGCCGACGTGGGCCGCTCGCGCCTGCACCAGCCCGGCCTCGAGGTCCTGGCGCACCTGCTCCAGGGGACTGCCGGCCTGCATGCGCGTGCTGACCACGGTGCTGGCGCACAGGCAGGCGTACATCAACTGGCCCGAGTCCAGCCCCGCCTGCTGGCCCTCGCGCAAGATCGGCACCGCGCGGGCGAACGGGTGGCGCCACGGCTGGATCATCGAGCCGTAGAGGAACTTGACCACCGCCTCGACGCCGCGGTCGGGGTAGCGCGCCAGGACCTCGAGGGAGAAGCGACCGTAGTCGTCGCCGACCTTCGTGTCGCGCTGGACGAGCGCCAGCATCATGCCGTAGCTCAGGTACTGCGCGGCCGACAGGCTCGACGTGCCGTGCTGCAGCGACAGTCGGGTCGCCCGCATCGTCATCGCCATCATCGTCATCATGTCGAACTGAAAGACCGCGCCGATGATGATGAAGTAGATCCGCAGCGCCAGCTGGACCGTCGCGTCGCGCAGCGGCGGGATGTCGGCGAGCGTCGCCGGCGAGCGCCCGGCGATCGCCGACCTCGTGCGCATGAACTCGACCATCACGCCGGGCAGGCCGGTCCGTCGCGGGGTGTCGAAGCCGATCGCGCTCAGGCCGACGAGGCCGTGGTCGACGCAGGCCTCGAGGCGGCCGAGGTGGAGGTCGAGCGTGGCCCACAGCTCGCACGCGAGGGCGCGCTCGCGGGGCTCGCGGGCGCGCTCGACCAGCGCCGAGAGGGCGGCCTCGGCGGCCGCGTGCTCGCCGGTGAGGAACAGGCCCTCGGCGCGCAGCAGCTCGAGCGCGAACGCGGTCTGCGGGGCCTCGGCGGCGATCGGGGCGAGCAGCGCGACGCCGGCGGAGGCGTAGCTCGCCATGGCCGCGAACGCGCCGGAGGCCCGGGCCTGGCGCGCTGCCGACAGATCGATCTCCGCCAGCGCTCGCCGCTCGCCCGCGTCCTCGACCTGGCTGACCGCGGCGTTGAAGTGGTCGGCGATCTCGAACAGCCGCGGGTGGCGCTCGTCGACCGCGTCGCTGCCGCGCAGGCGCCGGCCGAGGGCCAGGTGGATCGCCGCGCGCTCGCCGACGTCGAGCAGCGACTCGACCGCCTGCTGCACGCGGTCGTGGAAGAACCGCCAGCGTCCGCCGCAGGCGACGATCAGGCCTGCGCGCGCGGCCTCCACCAGAGCCGCCGCGAGCTCCGCCTCCGGGCGCCCGGCCAGGTCGGCCAGCAGCGCGGCGTCGAACTCGCCGCCGACGCAGGCGGCGCGGCCGAGCGCCTCGCGCGTCGCCTGTCCCAAAGAACGTGTCCTTTCGACCATGACCGTAACGACATCCGCGGTCGTCGCGGCGCCGGCGATCGCGGCCTCGTCCCAGACGAAGCGGGCGCGCTCGGGGTCGAAGGCGATCTGGCTCTGGTGGGCCAGGTCGCGCAGGTACTCGCCGACGAGCAGCGGCACGCCGCCGGTGCGCTCGTGGACCAGGGCCGCCAGCGAGGCGACCTCGGCCGGGGCGCGGCGCAGGGCGTCGGCGACCAGCGCCCGGGTGTCGTCGGAGGTCAGCGGCCGCAGATCGATGCGCCGCGACACCGGCTCCAGCGCGGCCAGAGTGGCCTGCAGCAGCGGCGAGACGGCCTCGTCGCGGACTGTGGCGATCACCAGCAGGCCGGGCGTGACCTCGTCGATCAGCAGCGCGGTGAGCAGCTCGAGCGAGGCCGAGTCGGCCCACTGCAGGTCGTCGAGCAGCAGCACCAGCGGCGCGGCCGGTTCGGCGAAGGCGCGGACGAGCGCGCGCACTGCCCGGTGCAGCCGGCCCTTGGCGGCGCCGCGGGAGTCGCCGTCGGCCCCGGCGGGCGCGAGGGCGCGGGGCAGCGCGGGGCGCAGCTCGGGCAGGAGGGTGAGCAGCGGGCCGGCGAGGCGGCCGAGCGAGCGGTCGAGCGCGAGCGAGCGGCGGGCCAGGCCCTCCTCGGAGTCGGCGAGCATGGCCTCGACCAGCTGCAGGAGCGCGGCTCGCAGCGCGCTGTAGGGTTGGTCGCGGCGCAGCTGCGCGAACTTGCCGGCGACGAGGCGGCCGCTGCGGCCGGCGATCTCGCGGTCGAGCTCGTGGACCAGCGCGGACTTGCCGATCCCCGGCGGCCCGGCGACGACGAGCAGCTCGGACGCGCCCGCGGCGACCCGCGCGTAGGCGCACGACAGCTCGGTGGCCGCCGCCTCGCGCCCGTACAGCCGCGCCGGCAGCTCGAAGCGGGCCGGCGCGTCGCGGGTCGCCAGCGGGAAGCGCGTCGGCGCCTCGCCGGCCCGCACGCGCTCGCGGCAGTGCTCGAGGTCGTGGCGCAGGCCGCTCGCGCTCTGGTAGCGGTCGTCTGCCTGTTTGGCCAGTAACTTGAGGACAATGTCCGAAAGGACATCCGGGACGCCGGCGGCCAGCTCGCCCGGCGGTCGGGGCGCGCGGGCGATGTGGCCGTGGACCAGCTCGATCGGGTCGTGCGCGGCGAACGGCGGCGCGCCGGTCAGCATCTCGTAGAAGGTCGCGCCGAGCGAGTAGAGGTCGCTGCGGGAGTCGACGGGCCGGTTCATGCGCCCGGTCTGCTCCGGGGCGATGTACGCGAGGGTGCCCTCGAGCACGCGCGGGGGGCCGGCGACTGCGAGCTCGCGCGGCACCTCGGAGGCGATCCCGAAGTCGATGACCTGGACCTGGCCGGCGTGGTCGACCAGGATGTTGCGCGGCTTGATGTCCTTGTGCAGGACGCCGCGGCGGTGCACCGCGTCGAGGATGTCGGCCAGCTGTACGGCGAGGTCGAGGAACTCGAGGAGCGCCAGCGACCCGCGGCGCAGCCGGGCGTCGAGCGTGTGCCCGCCGAAGTCGAGCAGCACCAGCCGCAGCTCGCCGTCCTCCTCCTCGAGCGCCCGCGCGCGGACCACCCCGGGCGCGTCCAGGCGTCGCAAGATCTCGTACTCCCGGCGCAGGCGGGCCCGCTCGTGCGGGTCGCTGCGGGCCGCCGGCAGCCGCTTCAACACCACCGGCCGGTTGTCCGTGGTGTCGAGCGCGCGGTCGAGTGAGAACACGGCGCCGTCGTGCAGGTGTTCGACGACGAGGTAGTGGCGCACGACCCACGAGTGTATCGCCAGGGTCTCGCGCGAGAAACCAGGTATCCTCGCGCGGTGGTGCGTCCTGAAGACACGGACGAGCAGGACCCCGGAGGGGGCGGGTCGGCCGCGTCATGCTGCACCGTTCCAGCGGGTGAAAGTCCCGTCCGGGTAAGCGCCGGAGCGCCCGGTAGCAGGCCCCAGGCGCGAGGAGAGATCCTCGCGGCCCGAGCGGGGCGTCAAGAGCCTCTACGGAGGGAGCAAGAACGCGGGCCGCAACATCAAGTGAAGCCTGCAGCCTCGTCAGAGAAACAATGGGGGAGCCGAGCCGATCACTTCGCGGCGAAGGCCACGTCCACCGCGCACGAGACCGGAACAGAAAGCGCGGGGGGTCCACCCGGGGTAGGGGGCGCAGCACGCGTTCAAGGAGCGATGCGGAACAGGAGAGGCCCGTCTGCACGGTCTGTGTCGGGGCAAGGTGGCTCGTATAAGCCGAAGGCGAAGTCGAGCGCTGTGCAGCGGGAGTCCGAGGGGGTCGTAGTACCGGCGATGGCGGCGCAGAACAACGCCGCCGGAGGGAAGGGCCCCTGGGGTGGTCGTGTCGGAGAAGAAGGTAAGCGCGAGGGCATGGCCTGCAGGACAGGTCCCAACAACCCCGCGCGGCGCAGGCCGCGTGACAAAGTGCGAGAACTTCGACGCCGACTGTGGGCCGCAGCCAAGCGGCATCCGGGAAGACGTTTCCATGCGCTGTACGACCGCATCTTCAGGCGTGACGTCCTGAAGGAAGCATGGAGGCGGGTGAAGAAGAACAGGGGGTCAGCGGGCATCGATGCCCAGACGCTGGCCGAGGTGGAAGAGCTCGGCGTCGATCGCTTCCTCGAAGCGATCGGTGCAGAGCTCGAGGCGGGGACGTACCGGCCGAGCGCGGTCATGCGGCGGTACATCCCGAAGGCGGACGGGAAGAAGCGGCCGCTGGGGATCCCGACAGTCCGGGACCGAGTGGTGCAGATGGCGGCGAAGCTGGTGCTGGAGCCGATATTCGAGGCGGACTTCCTTCCGTGCTCGTACGGCTTCCGGCCGAAGCGCAGCGCGACGCAGGCGCTCGAGCGACTGCGCGTGTTGGGAGCGCGAGGTGGAAACCATGTGCTCGACGCCGACATCCGCGACTACTTCGGCAGCATCGATCACGAGCGACTCATGAAGCTCGTCGAGATGCGGATCTCGGATCGAAGGGTCCTCAAGCTGGTGCGGCAATGGCTCGAAGCCGGCGTGATGGAAGACGGCGAGGTGACGGCGATGCTCTCGGGGACACCCCAGGGCGGGGTCATCTCACCGCTGCTGTCGAACATCTACCTCGGCGTCCTCGACAAGTTGTGGCAGCGACGGCACGCCCACCTGGGCGAGCTCGTGCGCTACTGCGATGACTTCGTGATCCTGTGCAGGACCAGGAAGGCGTGCGAGGAGGCCGAGGTCAGGGTCCGCGAGATCCTGCGTCGACTTCGACTCGAGCTGCATCCGGAGAAGACGAGGCGCGTCGAGCTGAGCCGGGGACGGCAAGGCTTCGACTTCCTCGGCTGTCACCTGCGTAAGCGCATGTCCGGTCTGATCTGGGAGAAGGAACGCCGCAGGGCGTACTTCCTCCAGCGCTGGCCTTCGACGCGCAGCTTGACGCGGGTGCGACAGCGTGTGAAGGAGCTGACCGGTCGTAACCGCCACGGGGTCAAAGATGTGCGGGTGATCATCCGCGACATCAATCCGGTGCTGCGCGGCTGGGCCAACTACTTCCTCACCGGGAACGCCGCCGCGAAGTTCAACCAGATCGACACCTACGTATGGAGTCGACTCCGCGCCTTCATGGTGAAGCGCAAAGGTCGACATCTCCACGCGGGGGAGGCCAAGGTCTGGACACGCGACTTCTTCCACAACCACGGCCTCCATCGTCTGCGGGGGACCGTGCAGTACCCGGAGGCAGCGTAATGCAACGGCCCGAAAGTCCACCGGTAAGCCGTGTGCGGGAAATCCGCATGCACGGTTTGAACGGGGGTCCTGCCCTTCCTCCGGGGCAACAGCCGTACTCGGCAAGACCGAAGGAAGGGTAGGATCTACCAGTGACGCCGCCCGCTGTTTCCGCGAGAGATTGGGACATCACCGTGTTCGGGGCCACCGGCTTCGTCGGCCGGCTGTGCGCCGCCTACCTCGCGGCTCATGCACCGCGGGAGGTCCGCATCGCCGTCGCCGGGCGCTCGCGCGAGAAGCTGGCGGCGGTGGCGGCGGAGCTCGGGCGCGAGGTCGGGGTCGTCGTCGCCGACACCGGCGATCCCGCCGCGCTGGCGCGCATGGCCGCGAGCACGCGCGTGGTGCTCACCACCGTCGGTCCTTACGTGCGCTACGGCGAGCCGGTGGTGCGCGCGTGCGTCGAGCAGGGCGCCGACTACCTCGACCTCACCGGCGAGCCTGCCTTCGTCGATCGCATCATCGCCGAGTACGACGAGGCCGCCCGGGCCCGCGGCGTGCTCGTGGTGCCGTGTTGCGGCTTCGACAGCATCCCCACCGACCTCGGGGTGCTCTGGACCACGCGCGCCCTCCCGCGCGACCGGCCGCTGACGATCTGCGGCTACATGCAGGGCCGCGGCCGCTTCTCCGGCGGCACGCTCGCGTCCGCGCTTGGCGTGCTGGCCTCGCCGCCGCCGCGCAAGTCGCGGAGCGGCGGGTCGACGGGCGCGCGCAAGCGGGCCGCCGCGATCCACTACCAGCGCGCGCTCGGCCGCTGGGGCCTGCCGCTGCCGACCATCGACCCGATGATCGCCCGCCGCTCGGCCAGGCTGCGCGGCGACTACGGGCCCGACTTCAGCTATGCGCACTACATCGCGCTGCCGCGGATCTACCACGTCGGCCTGGCGCTCGCGGGGGCGGGGGCGCTGGTCGGCGCGGCCAAGATCGGCCCGCTGCGCCGCATGTTGACGCGCATGAACCCGCCAGGCAGCGGGCCGAGCCCCGAGGTCCGGGCGAAGAGCTGGTTCAAGGTGACCTTCGTCGGCCGCGCCGGCGACGACCCGCCGGTCGTCGCCGAGGTCTCCGGCGGCGACCCGGGCTACGACGAGACCGCCAAGATGGCCGGCGAGACGGCCCTTCTCCTGGTGTTACAAAGGGACATGTGCAAAAGTACAGGCGGCGTGTCGACCACCGCGGCCGCCTGCGGCGAGCTGCTCATCGACCGCCTGCAGGCGGCCGGGCTGCGCTTCGCGGTGAAGCAAGGCGGGGAGTGACGCGCTCATGCCTCACGGACACCGCAGGACGAGAGGTGAGCGCGCACCGCGGTCGTCTGGCTGTCTCTTTAAAAGAGTCGTCTGCGCCGTCGCGCTGGCGAGCCCGCTCGGCTGCGCCGCCCGCTCGCAGGGACGCGCGCCGGTCGAGCAGCCGACGCGGGCGGTGGGCGAGTCGAGTCGGGTGGCCGTGGACCTCGTCTTCGACGGCAAGGCGCTGACGACGAAGATCCAGAACAACACCGATCGATCGTTGACCCTCACGTCCACCATTCAGGCGCTGACGTTCGACGGCGTCGACGCCATGACGCCGATCGTCGGCCCGGACGTCACGGTGCCGGCAGGTGCGAGGAGTCAGGGGCTGGTCGTCGAGCTGCCGACGATCGCCGACGGCTACTACCGTGTCACATCGACGGCGACGGCCAGCACGCCCGCCGGTATGGAGCAGGGAGGCGCCCAGGTGTTCATCCACGTCCAGTCGGGCGTGGCCCGGGAGATCGAGTGGGCCGAATGGGACGACAAGACGGGCGACGGCCCGGTCGTCCCGGGTTGAGAAAGCGGCGCGACTGCGTGCATTCGCGCGACCGCGAATGCACGCACCAGGGGTGCTGCAAATGCCCCGCGGCGGGAGTTAGCCCGGCCGGACCTCGTCGACCAGGCGCGAGGACCACGGGCACCAGTGCCCGCCGGGCAGGAAGGCGCCGCCGGCCTCGTCGAGGTGGTCCTCGACGTATTGCATGCTGGCGTCGCAGACCTCGATCGCCACGTCGAAGAAGTCGACGTAGTTCGGGTCGAGGTGGAACGACCAGCCGGGGTTGTAGGGCACCGCCCGCTTGATGATGCGCCCGTGGATGTGGATCCGGTTCTTCTCTTCGCCGCTGAGGATCTTGCGCGCGTGCGCGATCTTGGCGTCGTCGTTCAGCTCGATCACGAAGCGCGGCTGGCCGTTGGTGTCGGTGAAGCGAAAATAGGCTGCCATGATGATTTCCTGCCCGCGGCCCACGCAATCATGCTCCGCCGGCGATGGCCGCAAAGACCGCCAGCAGAATCGAGGTCCCCGAAGGTGACCGAACTAGGGCCGGAGCGCAAGGCATGATTTCGCGACGGGCGAAATACATCGTCTCCGATCGCCGCCGACGGTGATCGCGGTGATTTGTTGCGAGGACGGATCGCCATGCTGGCCGAAAAGCCACGTGGGCAGTATCGCTCGGTATGGGCGGTCGATCGGCCAATCACACGTACGAGCGGCGCACAGGGAAGGATGATTTGGAATACGCCGACTCGCGGCGGGAGAATGGTGAATCACGGATCGTCGGCCCGGACGGCGACCGAGGCCGCGATCGACGCGGACCACGAGACCTGGCTTGCGACGCGCTCGCGGCCGATGCACCCCCAGCGGCCTCGACGGCGCTCACGGCCGAGTCTGCCAGTGTGCGCGGATCTGCGCTTGCGTGCGGCTGCGCGGGTGTCAAGGTCAGCGCGTCGCGCCGGGCGCGACGCACCCGCGAGGACGCATGCATCGACGCGCCGCCATCCTGTTCTCGGTCGCCCTGACCGCCTGCGACGCCGACGAACCGACGCCCGCCGCCGCGGCCCCGAAAGCGGCCACGCCGGCGCCCACGGTCACGGCAGGGCAGCCCCGCGTGCTCGCCGAGCTCGACCTCGGGGGCGGGCACGTGGTGCTGTTCGAGGAGCTCGAGCCGGGGCTCATCAGCGTGGTCGAGCACGGCCGCGTCGACGACCCGCAGCGGGCGGTGACGCCGGAGCTGATGCGTGAGGGCGCGGCCGAGGTGTGGTCGAGGCTGGCCCCCGGACGAGAGCTGCCGCCCGCGCTCGCGGCGGCGCTCGACCGCCAGGCCGAGCGCGAGGTCGAAGAGGTGTCGCCGTCGCCCAAGCCGGTCGCGCCGCCGACGCTGCCGGTCGCCACAGTGTCGCCGACGCGCGACGACTGGGAGCAGCAGTGGTTCAAGGCGACGTTCTGCACCCGCCCCGAGCGCAGCCATTGCACGCAGGGCTGGGAGTGGGCCGAATCGACGTCCGACATGAACTCCGGCGAATACGAGGCAGTGGCGATGCAGGGCCGCGAGGGCACCCAGGACGCGACATTCACCACGGATTGGTGGAAGTGCCGCCGGACCTGCGAGTTCTTCGATTGCGACCTCGAGTGCTGGTGGGAGCGCGGCTCGACCGACACGATCAAGCCCGGCACCTGGGTCGGCCGCCATTACGACAACGACCCGGGTCTGAAGCTCACCGGCGGTACCACCTACAAGGCGGAGATCGTCGGGGCCACCGGAGCGCTGGTCAGCCTGCGCACGAAGTGGGAGCCCTGGCATGAATGAGCGCTCGCCGAGGTCGGCGTCGCCGGAGATCCGGCGATTGAATCAGGAGCCGTGCGCCGCGAGCACGCGCTCGACCACGCCCCAGGGGCCGCGCACCGGCACGCCCTCGCGCTCCTCGGCCGCGAGCGCCCGCCTCGCGGCCTCGGCGAACGAGAGCCGGACCGGGTGATCGATGAGCGACCAGTAGCGATCGCTCTGCGCCAACAGGTCGTGCGTCAGGCCGACGACGATGTTGCGGGCCACCGACCAGTCGGCGCGGGTGACGAAGCGGACCCATAGCGACGACAGGCGCGGCGTGAGCAGCGGGACGTCGAGCGAGGCCGGCCGCCGGAGGCCCATCACGCGGGCCGTCTCCGCGAGGATCTGCTTGCCCGTGAGGACGTCGGGGCCGGGGATGTCGAACCACGCGCTGTCCGTCTCGAGCTCGAGCGCCCGCACCAGCGCGACCACGACGTCGTCGATCGCCACCGGCTCGGTGCGCGAGCGGAGCCAGCGCGGCAGCACCATCACCGGCAGGCGCGCGGCGAGGTCGCGGACCACCAGCCAGCTCAGGCTGCCGTGGCCGACGATCATGCTGGCGCGCAGCTCGACCGTGGCGACCAGGCCGGCGCGCAGCGCCTCGCCGACCTCGAGCCGGCTCTGCAAATGTTCGGACCCCGCGTCGATCGGCGCGACGCCCCCGAGGTAGACGATTCGTCGCATCGACGGGACCGCGCCGGCCGCGGCCGCGAAGGTCCGTGCAGTCGCGACCTCGCGCCGGCGGAAGTCGGCGCCCTCGCCGATCGCGTGGACCAGGTACAGAGCCGTGTCGCAACCCGTCAGCGCGCGGGCACAGACGGCCGGATCGCCGACGTCGCCCTCTATCCATTCGAGCTCCGGCCAGCGAGCGCGAGCCCGGCGAGCGTCACGGCTGAGCCCGCGGACCTGCCAGCCGGCCCGCAGCAGCGCCGGCCGGACCGAGCGGCCGACGAAGCCGGTGGCGCCGGTGAGGAGGATCCGCGGCATCGTTCGCTTGCATAGCACGCACCCGCCGGCGCGCCTGCCTCCGCGGCCCGGCGCGTGATAGCGTGAGGGCGTGTCGACGACGACGCACGCACTGCCCGGACCGAGCGCGCGGCTGATGTTTCGCTGGTGGACCGCCGACGACTTCGAGCTGGCTCGAGGATTGTGGGGCGACCCGCGCGTGACGGCGAGGATCGCCGGTGAGCCGTTCACGGAGCCGCAGATCGCCGCCCGCCTGTCTGCGGAGATCGATCAGGGCCTCACTCACGGGGTGCAGTACTGGCCGGTGTTCCTCCGCGACGATGGGTCGCACGTCGGCTGTTGCGGGCTCAGGCCGCACGCGCCGCAGGTGTACGAGCTCGGCTTCCACCTGCGCAGCGCGTTCTGGGGCCGCGGCCTGGCCGGCGAGGCCGCGGGCGCCGCAGTCGCGTTCGCCTTCGGTCCGCTCGCGGCGCGCGGCCTGTTCGCCGGGCATCACCCCGAGAACACCGCCTCGCGCGCGGCGCTGCTGCGATTGGGCTTTCGTCACACCCACGACGAGTTGTATCCACCGACCGGGGCGATGCACCCGTCGTATCGCCTCGACCCGTGATAGGAATGCCGGGCTGCGAATCGTCGGGCTCGCTGTGATGATCGCAATGCGCGTTCTCGCACTCGCCGCTCGCGCGGGCCCGCGCCCTGCTCGCTTGCGTCCGCTTGTCCCCGCCGCGGCCTCGTGCGACCGTCGCCGGGCAGCATGACCGCGGTGATTCTGACGCAACGCGAGATCCGCCAGCTCTTGCCGATGGCGGAATGCATCGAGCAGATGGCCGAGGTGTTGACCGCGCTCGCGCGCGACGAGGCGACCAGTCCGCTGCGCTGGGGCATGCGCCTCGCGGGCGGGGGGATCCTCGGCATGATGCCGGCGGCGCTGCACTCGCGGCAGGCGCTCGGCCTCAAGATCGTGGCCGTGTTCCCGCACAATCACGGCACCCCGCTCGATTCGCACCAGGGCCTGGTGACCCTGTTCGACGCCGAAACCGGCGCGCCGCGGGCGATCCTCGACGCCACCGAGGTCACCGCGATCCGCACCGCCGCGGTCTCGGCGGTGGCGACGCGGGCGCTGGCCCGCAGCGAGGCCGACGAGCTGGCGATCCTCGGCGCCGGCACGCAGGCGTGGACGCACCTCGAGGCGATGCTGTGCGTGCGACCGATCCGCCGCGTGCGAGTGTTCAGCGCCACGCCGGCCAATCGCGCGGCGTTCGCCCGCCAGGCGGAGCAGCGATTCGCGGTCGAGGTGCGCGCGGTGGGCTCGGCGCGCGAGGCGGTCGAGGGCGCGTCGCTCGTCTGTACCACCACGTCGGCGCGCGAGCCGGTGCTGCTGGGCGACTGGCTGTCCCCGGGGACCCATGTGAACGCCGTCGGCGCCTGCGTGCCCTCGGCCCGCGAGCTCGACGGGCGCGCGGTGGCCCGCGCGCGGCTGTACGTCGACCGCTGCGAGTCGGCCCTGGCCGAGTCCGGCGATTTCCTGCTGGCCCGCGCCGAAGGGGCCGTCGACGATTCGCACATCCTCGGCGAGCTCGGCGAGCTGTTGTGCGGCGCGTGCGAGGGTCGGCGCGGCGCCGAGGACATCACATTATTCAAATCGCTCGGCCTCGGGGTCGAGGACGTCGCCGTCGCGCACTACTTGCACGGGCGCGCCGTGGCCACCGGCGTCGGCATCCACGTCGAGCTCGGCGGCCGCCGTCGCGTCGGCGATTGAGCGCTCAGACGGTCGCCGGCAGGCCCAGGCGCTGCTGCACGGCGGCGAGGTCGTGCGCGAGCCAGTCCTCGAGCGGCTCGGCGAGCAGCAGCGGCGCGCGCCGGGCGAGGTCGCGACCGATCCGCACGTTCTTTAAAATCTCGCGGAACTGATGCGGGCGCAGCAGCGGCCCGGCGAGCGCCAGCAGGGCGAGCAACGCCGCGCCGGCGCGGAAGTACCGTTGCTCGAGGATGAAGGCGGTGATCCGCAGCTCGCCCGGGATCGAGGTGTCGCAGCCGAGCAACACGTGGAACATGTCGTGCAAACAAATGTAGCGAGCGATCGCGGCGTTGTGCCGCAGGGTGTCGTCGTCGAACGCGTCGCTGATGGTGGCCGGGACGATGGCGTTGGCGGCGCAGAAATCCGCATAGGCGCGGCCGAACGTGCCGGGCGGCGAGCGACGCAGCGCCGCGTGGTCGAGGCGCAGGCGCAGGCGGTCGCAATCGCTGCGCGCGCACAGAGCCGCGACCTGGGCCCGCACCTCCTCGCGCATGCGCGCGCCGAGGAGGTCGCTCTGCAGCACCGCGGCGTCGCCGATCCGCGACGGTTCGGCGCGCAGAGCCCGGAGCTGCCGCAGGCGCGCCCACCAGGAAGGCGTTTCGCTCGGCATGATGAATCAGGATAGCCGCAGTTGCGGCGCGATCTGACGGCGTCAAGAGCGAGCGCAGCTTCTGCGAGCGGGTTTCAGAGCCGCGGCGTCCACACGAACAGGCCAGGCAGGGCAGACGTTGGGCACGGTGGCCGCGGCCACTCCGCTGCTGCCCTTCGTCACCGGTGTCTTGGGTGCGTTGACCGAGACCTTCACTGTCTTCTCCTCACGGGCGAAGATGGGCGCGCAGGGTCCGGAGCGTCGACATGGTGAAGCCAGGATAGCCGGCGACCTGACCGCGTCAATCGCCTTGCAGGACCCACTCGACGTGATGCGCCTCGGTCAGGTCGGGCGGCTCCCAGCGGGCGAGCATGCGCTCGATCGCCGCCACCGGCACCTGGGCCTCGCGTTCGCGGTTCTGTCGCATCATTCGGCGATACGGCGTGTCGAGGAAGACGATCCGGACGCGCGCGCCGTAGTCGGCGCACAGGTCGATGAGTCGGCCGCGGAGGTCGCGGCTCAGGTTGGTCGCGTTCCACACGAACGGCTGGGAGCGCCGCAGGTACTCGCGGGCCTGCTCGCGCGCGGCCTGGATCACCGCGTGTTGCGGCCCGCCGTGATCGACGTCCAGCTCCTCGCGCAGGGCGTCGAGCGAGATCACCGGCAGGTCGAGGTTGTGGGCGATCCAGTGGTCCTTGCCGCTGCCGGGCAGGCCCGACATCAGCACGACCTCGCAGCGCGTGTCGTCGTGGACCGCGAATCGCGGGTCGCGGTCTTCGCTGCGGAAGTAGACGAATCGCGTGTGCGCGCTCGGGAACGTCCACGGGCGGTCGAGGCACTCGTGCTCGGCGCAGAAGTCGACGAACAGGTCGATGTTGTCGAGCAGCCGCTGGGGGTCGCGGCAGATCCGCCCGAGCGCGTCGGCGCGGGTGAGCAGGGCCAGGTGATCGCAGCGGACCGTCTGGCTGATCTTCGCGGCGCGGCGGCGGGCGTCGTCCTGGTCGATGAGGAAGAACGGGATCTGGTGGGTGCGCACCAGCGCCGTGATCCGCTCACGCACGACCGGGTCGACGCCCAGCTTCCACAGCATCGCGCGGACCATCAGCGCCCCGCGCGGCGAGTGACCGGGCTGGCGGATCCGCCCGTCCTCGACGCGCGTGCACACCGGCTTGGCGATGTCGTGCAGCAGCGCCGACGCGAATACCACCTCGCGGTCGGCGGGCGCGAGCGCCTGCCAGCCGGGCAGGCCGACCAGCGCCTCGCACACCATCTTGGTGTGGGTCCAGACGTCGCCCTCGGCGTGGTGCTCAGGGTCTTGCGGGCAGGCGGCCATCGGTGCGATCCACGGCTCCGACAGGCTGTCCCAAGGGACAGCCGTCGAGGTCGCCGGATCGGCGGGACAGGGGTAGGGCAGCAGCATGGCGGATCCTCCGTCGGCGCGCGCGAGGCCTCATGCGGGGGCCCACAGATCGACGCCGTCGGCGAGTTGGTTGGGGACGATCGGGCGGTCGAGCCAGTGGCTGCCGCTGTCGAGGATCGCGTTGAGGAAGCTGGCGCGGACCCACTTGAGGCGTGCGGTGACCCGGCCCTCCTCCTCGACCTTGATGTAGAGGCCTTCCATGTCGTCGAAGCCGTCGGTCTCGGCGACGACCTGCGTCGGCGCGACGCCGGCCATTTCGCCGGCGGCGACCAGGCGCTCGCGCCACTGCGGGGTCTTGAAGCGCGACGGCCCGACGTGGCGAGTGATGTCGGCCGGCCGCTCGGGGTGACCCTCCCACAGCACCTCGACCGAGACCACCGGCAGGCCGCGCAGCATCTCGCGGCGGCGCGCGGTCGACAGGAACTCGCCGGTCTCGCGGTCGAGGATGTCGAACTCCATGAAGTAGTGGGGCAGGGCGTCGTAGAAGCAGGTGTGTTTGGCGTACAGCCATTCGCCGTACATCACGTAGCGCTCGCCGAGGGCCAGGTAGAGGTCGTCGGCGTGGGTGTTGGCCCAGCGCTTGAGCAGGTCGAAGTGGCGCTCGCGGCCGCCGCCGGTCAGGTAGTGGCCGCGGCTCTGCAGCAGCAATTGGCCTGACCCGTCGAAGCTGATGCCGGCGTTGCCGCCGTCCATCTTCTCCTCGACGACCACGAAGCGGCCGCGGACGTCGCGGAAGGGCACGGCGTCGAGGTCGTGGTCGCCGTGCTGGAAGCGCGAGCCCTCGAGGTGCTGCGTGCGCGGATATTTGAGAATGGGCGGTGTCATGACGGACGCTCCTTCGCGCCGCCGGCCGCTCCCGCCGGGCCGTCCGGGCCGCTCGCCTGTCGCGTCGACGACCTCGCGGCCCTCACGGCCGTGAAGCGATCGACGCAGGCCACGAATGGCGACTGCCGGGGACGGGGGAGCGCGCAGGCGCTCAACGGGCCGAGACGGGCATGAGGCGTGACCTCTAGGCGGGCGACGCAAGATGCACGAACTCCCGGCGCGCGTCAAGCGACCGCGACGCGTCCGCGACGCGCCCATGACGCCTCCTCGACGACGAGCGCTCGCGCCCGTGGATACAACAGGGTTGATACTTTTGAACATGTTCAAAAGAGCATGTCTAAAGGGTCACTTTATTTACGCGCCTGCGCATCCCGGATGTGCGCGGCCGGGGCGGTTCGGCTACCCTCGGCTTGCGATGCCGCCGCCCGCCGTGGAAGACGTTCGCGCAGCGCTGGAGGAGCTGCGTACGGCCGACCGGATCTTGCTCTCGGTGGAGGGCACGACGCAGTTCTTGAGGCGCCAGCAGGGCTTCGATCTGCTCGGGCTGCCGACCGCCGACGGGATCTTCGGCGATCAGACCCGCAGCGACAACGCCCACGCCGGAGAGGAGCTGCTGACCGCGCAGCAGGCCATGAACCGCGCGGCTCGTCGCCTGGGCCTCGATGACGACGCCGACCCGGAGACCCTGGTGCAGTGGGGTCGCCTCGACGACATCTTCGATCACGTGTGGACCGACTTCCTCGCGCTCGGCCGGGCCGAGCACAACGTTGCGGTGGCCAGCCGGGTCCGCAGTCGCGTGCGCGCCCTGTTCGCCCGCGTGTGCGCCCAGCATCCGGAGGCCGCCGTCGGCGTCGCTCCGCTCGCCGACGAGGCCGACGGCGCCGACGACATCGACACGCGGCCGCGCACCGATCGGCTCAAGCTGGCGGTCGGGATCGCGCTCGTCGTCGCCTGGGCCGCGCTCCTCGGCCTGCTGTGATTGCTCGCAGCCGTCGACGCGCTCCGCTGCCACCATTCACCCGGGCGGTTTCGCCCCCGGCCGCAGAGCGACAAAAGCGATGACCTCGGGTCGTGCTGCCCCGCTCGCGCCGCCGGCTGTTCCGCCTCGTCGGATTCGCGGTCGCCGCCATCCCCGAGCACGCGCACGGCCGCCAGCCCCGATCGGTGCGCGCGCGCTGCTGGTCGCGCGCGAGGAGCTGGCATTCGCGGTCATCGAGTCGTTGTTTTCGCACAGGGTCGAACCGTCGATCCGGGAGCAGCTCCTGTCGCATTTGACAGAGAGCTCGACCAGATACTGCCGCCATACCGCTGTCGGGGCCGCCCGCCTCGCTCTTCTCGGCGGCGGGCCTCCCGCAGCCGGATCGAGATGCAATATCAACACGCGCCGGATCGCCGAGGTCGCGCAGGGGGTCGACGAACTGGTTGCCGCTCGCGAGTGGGTCCTGGGCGAGCTGGCCGACGCGCTGCTCGACCCCAGCGAGCGCTGCCCGATCCTCCAGGACCGCCTCGCGGATCGCCGAGGTCGATCGCCGGCTCACCGCGACCACAGCCGCCCGGCTCCGCCCGCGCGGACGGTCGCGTACGCCGGTGCACGCTTGCCTGCCGACGAGCCAGCCGGTAGCGTCGGTCAATGCGTTTTCAGACCTCTCTGTGTACGACCTACGCCTTGATCTCGGCGATCGCGCTGCTCCCCGCCTGCGCCGACGACGTCACCACGACCTCCGCGCAGCCGGAGACCGAGTCCGGCGGCACCGATACCACCACCGACGGTTCGTCCGGCGCGCCCTCGACCGACACGGTGCCGACGACGACGACGAATGTGCCGACCACCGGCATGGGCATGACCGACAGCACGACGACGGCCGGCACAGTCACCTCGTCGACGACCGAGCCGATCACGACCACCGACGGCACCCAGACCGGGCCGGGGACGGCCACCGAGACCACCACCGAGACCACCACCGACACGACCACCACGGCGACCACGACCACCGATACCGACACGGGCCCCGGCACGACGACTCTCAGGGTCGACCCGGTGTGCGGCAACGGGGTGCTCGAGGGCGGCGAGTCCTGCGACGACGGCGCCGAGAACGGCTCCGGCAAGGCGTGCAAGGCCGACTGTACGCTCAACGTGTGCGGCGACGGCGACCAGGGCCCGGGCGAGGAGTGCGATTCGGGCGACCAGAACGGCCAGCCCCAGAGCAACTGCACCGGCCTGTGTCTCCTCAACGTGTGCGGCGACGGCATCCTCGGCCCCGACGAGGGCTGTGACGACGGCGCCAACAACGGCGACAACAACACCTGCACCTCGATGTGCGAGCCCAACGTGTGCGGCGACGGCCTGGTCGGCCCCGGCGAGGCGTGCGACGACGGCAACCAGGTCGACAACGACGAGTGCAGCAACGACTGCGCGCTCGCGACCTGCGGCGACGGCAAGGTCGCGGCCCAGGAGCAGTGCGACGACGGCAACAACGTCAACACCGACGCCTGCACCAACTCGTGCACCCAGGCGGCCTGCGGCGACGGCTTCACGCAGGACAGCAACAACGAGGAGTGCGACGCCGGCGAGCAGAACTCGGACCAGAGCGACTGCACCGCCAGCTGCAAGGTCAACGTGTGCGGCGACGGCCTGCCCAACCAGAACGGCCAGATGCCCGAGGAGTGCGACCTCGGCGCGAACAACGGGCCGGGCCAGGCCTGCAACAGCCAGTGCGAGATCAACGTGTGCGGCGACGGCGACAAGGGCCCCGGCGAGGAGTGCGACGACGGCAACGTCGTCGGCGACGACGGCTGCAGCGCGACCTGCTTGCTCGAGTTCTGCGGCAACGGCATCGAGGAGGGCGCCGAGCAGTGTGACGACGGCAAGAACGGCGACC
Source organism: Nannocystis punicea (assembly GCF_026965555.1). Classification (GTDB taxonomy): domain Bacteria; phylum Myxococcota_A; class Polyangia; order Nannocystales; family Nannocystaceae; genus Nannocystis; species Nannocystis punicea. Next base: position 13,217,451 of record NZ_CP114040.1, read on the forward strand.
AGGACGACGGCTGCACCGACCAGTGCCTGGTCCCGTTCTGCGGTGACGGCCTCGAGCAGCCGAGCATCGGCGAGCAGTGCGACCTCGCGGCGCAGAACAACGACACCGGCGCGTGCACCCTCGCCTGCAAGGACGCCAAGTGCGGCGACGGCCTGATCTGGGCCGGCCACGAGCAGTGCGACGACGGCGCCAACAACGGCAACAACAAGCCGTGCAAGGCCAACTGCACCGTGAACGTCTGCGGCGACGGCTTCGTCGGCCCCGGCGAGGCCTGCGACGACGGCAACCAGAGCAACGAGGACAGCTGCACCAACGCCTGCAAGCTGGCGACCTGCGGCGACGGCATCAAGCAGCTAAACGAGCAGTGCGACCTCGGCCCCAACAACAACAACAACGGCGCGTGCACCCTGGCCTGCCTGCTGCCCAAGTGCGGCGACGGCTTCGTCCAGGCCGGCGAGCAGTGCGACGACGCCAACGGCAGCAACGGCGACGCCTGCCTCAACACCTGCAAGACCGCCAAGTGCGGCGACGGCTCGGTGTGGGTCGGCAACGAGGACTGCGACGACGGCAACGTGGTCAGCAACGACGGCTGCAACTCGGGCTGCAAGCGCCCGAAGCGGGTATTCCTCACCAGCCAGTCGTGGAGCGGCAACCTCGGCGGCCTCAACGGCGGCGACCAGAAGTGCCAGGCGCGCGCCAACGCGGCCGGCCTCGGCGGCACCTGGAAGGCCTGGCTCAGCCTCGGCAACCAGAACCCGAACACGCGCTTCACCAAGTCGACCAGCGGCTACCACCGCCTCGACTTCCTCGAGATCGCCCAGACCTGGATCGACCTCACCGACGGCACCATCGACGTGCCGATCAACCTGACCGAGCTCATGCAGATCAACGACGCCGACGTCTGGACCGGCACCCAGGCCAACGGCAACACCGCCAACAAGACCTGCTCGGACTGGGACTCCGGCTCGGTCCTCAATCAAGGTCGCGAGGGCCAGAGCACCGAGACGAACGGCGACTGGACGATCATCGGCGAGGTCGTCGGGTTCGCGCAGCTGTGCAACGGCAGCAATCGCCTGTACTGCTTCGAGCAGTAGAAGAAAGCCAAATTCATGCTAAGATTCCGAGCACTTACGAGTGCTCGGAAGTGCGTCTCCCCGACGTCTCCAAGGCGTGGATCGCGCTGGAGCTGCCGCGGCGACGATCGACGTAGTCGCTCGCAGTCTGCAGATCCTTGTGGCGGAGGTGGCTGGCGACGGCCGCCACCCCGCCACCGCCCTCGGCGATCCGTGTGCCGCACGACTTGCGGAGGACGTGGGTGCCGCGCCAGGGCAAGCCCGCGCGCTTCACGAGCGCCTTCATCCAGGACTTGATGTGGTGCTCCTGGAAGTGACTTCCGTGGTTGTCGAGCACGAACACGCCGGACTTCGGAAAGCCGCGCAGCGTGGCGGCGAGACGCGTCGTCAGGCCGACCTCGTCCTCGGTCCTGCCCTTGGGGAGGTCGACCTTGTCCCGGACGAGGTTGTGGCGGATCGTCATCAGCCCTCGCTTGAGATCGACGTCCGTCCACTTGAGCGCGAGAATCTCTCCGCGCCGGAGACCGCCGTCGAGGCCGAGCAAGACGGCGACGACGAACATCGGCCCCATCGCTTGAGCCGCGGCGAGCAGCGCTACCTGCTCCTGGTCGTCGTAGGCGACCGCAGGCTTGCGCTTCCGGCGGGGAATCTCGAAGTCCACGGGCGCGCTCTTGATCTCGTTCTCGGCGATGGCCCGGTTGAACACCCGGCGGAGGGTCTTGAGCACCTCGCACATGGTGTTGTGCGACTTGCTGACCAGCGACTTCTTGATCGCGGTGATGTCCTTGGGCGTCACCTCGTCGAGCCGCCGCCGGGCCAGCACCGGGAGCAGGTACAGGCGCAGATGGACGTCGTAGTTCATCCGAGTGTTGGTCCCGAGCCGGTCGGCCAGGCACAGGTCGAGGAAGGTCCTGGAGAACTCCTCGAACGTCGGGGGCGGCGGCTTCTCGGGCTCGGGCTCGGGCGCGAGGAGCTGAGCGAGGAGCTCCTGCTCGAGCGCCTTGGCCCACCGCTCGGCAGCGGACCTGCCGGTGACCGGCGCCTTGACTCGTTGGCGGAGCCTGCGCCCCACTGTGTTCTCGACGCGAACGTCAACTTCAAATTCATTCTTCGATCCCTTCCACGGGCGCAGCGTGATCATGAGTGACCTCCCGCGCTCGCACTTTTCGCCGAGAGCCATTGTGCGATGATCCGGGGGTCGAAGCGAAGGGTTCGACCGAGCCGGAGACCTCCCGGGATCCCGCCCCGCGCGTGCCGGGCATACACTGCTCCTTTGCTCGTGCGGAGCAGTACGGCGAGTTCCTCGACCGTCATGAGCGGCGGCGGCAACGGTACGTCCTCGCGCGAACTCACGGCGTCCGGCGCCTGCGGATGGGCGATCGACCCGCTGCTGTCCGAAGAGACATGCCGTCTCCGGCGACCCGCTATATTGTAAGGATGCGTGCTCTCCACGAACCACCTCCCGAAATTCAAACCACCCACTTCTCCAATGCTCGACCCGACTTCCCGAACGTGCCGCTCACGGCGGCGCGGGCCAGAGTCGGCTCTGGTTTATGACGCGAGGCAGCACGGCTCGCGCCTCGGCCCGCACGAGCCTTCAGAGCCTGATGCCGTCGTGGTCAGCCATGGGTCGCGGCCGCTCCGGCTTGGACCATCGACCGCATGATCAGTAACTCGTGCTCGATGGTGCTCACCCGCGCGAGCCCCTTCTGGTGGTGCTCCTCGTACTCTTCGGTGAACGCGCTGATGAGCCCGAGCGCCTGAACGACCTCGTCCTCCGTCACCACCGGCAGCGGCTCCGCGAGCTCGCTCGACCCCTCGGGCACAGCTTGCACGTGCGGGGTTCCTGCCGCGACCTCCGTCCTCTCCGCGCTCGGTCGATCCTCCACGGAGTTGTCGGCCTCGAGCGCCGTCGTCTCCACCTCCGCAGCAACGACGACGAGCGCCGGCTTCGCGCGTTGCTCGAGTTCCTGGCGCAGGGCGGCCAGTTCCGCCTCGGCTCGCGCGAGGCGAACGTCGAGCACCTCCTCATACGCCCTCATGCGCTGGCGTAGCGCCGCGAGCTGGCGCTCGACGAGGCTGACAAGAGTTGGAGCTGCAACATTCGGGGACTTGGGTACATCAGCCGACAGATGCCTCGTCGCTGAGTTGCCTGAGTTCGCTGCCCCTGCGGGCTGCCGCGCCTCGCGGGTGAACTCGGAACGGAAGCTCGGCTGCTCAGCCTCTCCGACACCAGCGGCTGCGGCTCTCGCCGCCTGCCGCGCCTCGCGGGTGAACTCGGGACGGAAGCTCGGCTGCTCCGCCTCCCCGACACCAGCCGCCGCGGTTCTCGCCGCCTGCCGCGCCTCGCGGGTGAACTCGGGACGAAACTCGGGCGACGGCCCAGGCTGAGCGGGCGGCGGCGTGACCAGCGGCCCGGTCGGGGTCGAGTGAGCGCTTCCCGGAAATCCGAACTGTTTGGCCCACTGCTGAAGCAACTTCTCCGGCTCGGGCGAGCCGACGATCATCGAGGCGACCTGCTTGGCCTCGTCACTGCCGCCCAGGAGCTGCGCGAGGGCCTGCTCGAGGCCGGCGATCTTCAAGCCCGCCTGCGCCATCACCTCATCGAGGGTGCCGGGGCTCCCCGCCTCCCTGGCGACGCGCTCCTGACGGTGCTTCTCCGCCTCGACGAAGCTGTTGGCGATCAGCATCGCCACCGAAATCCAGCTCGGCGCGTTGGAACTTGGCGTCTGCTGCAGTTCGACGCCGTCGAAGATTTTCATGACTGTCCTCCTCCCCGTTCTGCCCGGGTGACCTCGTGCGCAGGCCGCCGAACTCCTGTGCAGTGCTCCCCGAGTCGTTGGCTTCCCCGGCGACTACGTCCGGTACGGTGATGTCGACGAGGGAGACCTGGGTATTCCCCTCGAACTGCCCTGACAACCGTCCACCGCATCGGCTCCACGCCTCCGATGGCACCAGCCAAGCCCAGCGAGGACTGATGTGCAAGACGGTTCAACGTTTTTTTTCCCGCGCCGATGCGGGGCGGATTGTGACAGCTCGCCACTGCGCCGCGCCACTCCGCGCGCGACTTGGTACCCTATCGGTGGCCGAAGATCACCGCGAAGGGAGCGGGCGCGGTAACCCCAACATCGCCTTGAAGTGCAGGCGCCGACGGTCCTGAACGCCTCCCCCAGCCGTCCCGAGGGCCGGCTGGGTAGCACGGCGAGCACCAAACATGACGATATCGCCGACGCGCCGTCTCTATCAGCCAACAGCATCGGGAGTGTGCCACCGCCGCGCGTAGACCCGTGTTAGGGTCGTCTTGCGGCGGTGGTGAGCACGGAACCGGACAACTGGCACATCGACCAGGCGATGCGGGAGTACCAGGCTCGTAGCGCTGGCGAGCTCGACCTGTTCATCGGCTCTACCGAGGCCCCGGGCGGCGCGATTGAGTACTGCGGCACGGAGAGCGACCAGGCGAATTGGACCGCCGCGTACGTCCGCGCCGAGGACGAGGCGCTGCTCCCCCTTGCGGTCGGCTCCTTCGCACGAGTGATCGAGCAGGTCACGCGCATCGACCGGATGGACACGCCGATCTGGGATCAGCGCCTCATGCCGCCGCCCGTCGTTGTCCTCGACGGCGCCCGCCACCACTTCCGGCCGGCGCATGGCCGGCACCTGCTCGGCGTCGTAGAGACGAGGCGTCGAGCGGTGCTCCTGGCGACGGTCGGCGAGGCGCTGGCGGTCGTCCACGTGGCTGGGCAGAGGAGGACGGTCCTGTTCCGGGGGGGTCCGTTCAGCTTCCGCGAGCTCGACGTCGATGCTCTCCTGCAGACGCGCCGCGATGTCCGCACCGGCGCAGCGGCGCCGAAGCAGGCAACTCCCGCGATCCGTCCGCCGTCTTGGGTCCGAGTCCATCACGCTCGCATCGTCGGCAAGCTGCGCGTCGACGTCGGCGAGGGACCGACGATGGACGAGGTGCTGTGGTCCGGCTTCGAGGATCTTGCACGCCGCGCCATGTCGGTGACGCTGGGCGCGAAGAGGAAGCGGAAGGGCAAGACGATGGTGAGCTCGGTCGTCCGGGCCATCCATGGCGCAGTCCGCGTGGGTTGCGGCAACTTCCAAGGCGTAGCCGGCGAACTCCTCGCACAGCTCCAGGCGCTCTGTCCCGACTTGGGGATCAGCGTCGAGGTGTTCGGCGACGTCTTGAGGTTGCTCCACGCCACCGGGACCTGCCTCTTGGAGCAGCCGAGCCCCCGAACCTGGCGGCTCCGCCTGGTCGGGCTGACGGACCCGCGCTCGCCTCTGCATCGGCGCTTCTGCGAGGAGACGGTGGGGCTTTGCCGCCTGGATGAGGCGGCCCCCGCACGCATGCCGAAAGGATCGCTGGTTCCGTCGGCGCGATCGTCTCAGCCGTCAACGCAGGAGGATGACGCCGAGCGGGCGGCCAGACCACGAGTGGCTGACATGGAGCCGACAGACGAACCGGCGCAGAAGGCCGACCCGACGCGAGCGGGCGACCCGGCGCCAAAGGCCAACGCCGAGCTCGAGCTCGCGGTCGAGCCAGTGCATGAGGCGCTGCAGGCTGACCTGTCGCCGGCAGCCGAGCCGGTGCAGAAGCCGAGAGCCGACCTCGAGGTCAACGCAGGACCGGCTGCCGAGTTGCCACTGCCTGCTCCGGCGCAGGTCGCCTTCCACGCGCTGGCGGTGCCGGCGGAGTTCGACTTGCCGGAGATGTCGGCGCCGGCTGCCGCGGTCGTGGCGATGTTCCTCGGGATGAAGGAGAAGCTCAGGGTCGCAGCGATGGCCCGAGCGATCTTGCTGGTCGAGCGCGAGGAACTGCGGGCACAGCTTGCCGTCGCCGAGGCTCAGCGAGCTCGGCTCGCTGTCGAGATCGCGCCGGTGAAGACACCGCCGCCGAATCCGAACCCCGCGAGTGAGGTCCCGCAGCCGACGATGCAAGTACCGCGGCCGAGCCCAGCTCGCCGGAGGAGGCAGCCTCTGTGCGTGACGGAGAGGTTGATGCCGCCGGTCGAGTTGCGTGCGTCGACCCCCCGCGACGAGGCGCAGGTCAGGTGGCTCACCACCCAGGAACTGCACCCGGAGTCGCCGCCGGTCCTGCGCGCCCCGTTCGAGGTCGTCGGCTGGCTCGCATGGCCGCGGTGGTTCCCCCTGACTCGCATGAGCCTTGGCGGGCTTCCGATCCCGATGGGTGCGGAGCGTGACGGTGACGGCCGCGGTCGGCACGACTGGTCCGCCTACGACCTTGCTTTCTGCACGGCGTCGGCGACGCCGGTCGGCCCCTTGGCCCTCGGTTCCCTGGGCGCGCGGGGTCCTCCTGGCTCGTGGCGCTGTGTCCCCAGCCGTGCGACGACGTCGGGCTCGTCTCGTCGCCGGGCCGAAAGCGGCGCGGCGGGTCTGATCCGCCGTGCGGCTGGGCCGCAAGTCCGCAGCATGAGCGCGATTGGTCTGCGCGAGAACAAGCGCCTGCAGTACAAGGGCGTCATGCCTCAGATCGTCCTCGAAGACTACAACCTCGAAGCCGCCGAGCGGCGCCTCTGCGTCGACGCGCTCGACATCGCCGGCAACATCGTCGGCGCTGCCCAACTTCTCGGCATCACACGCCATGCGATGAAGCGCCGGATCGTCAAGCTCCGCGTCGATTGGCCGCGGCCGAGCGGGATGCACGCCGTCGCCCCGTCGACCTCGCCGACGGCATAGCGAATCGCTAGGGAGTCCGCAGCGATACGGAAGCCACGCTCGGCGAGTGCGGCACGCTGCGGGCGTCCCGACTGACGTCCTGCCGCCTCGAGCCCCGTGTGCTGGGAGCAGGAGGGCGGCGTTGTCGTCACCGCTTGTCCTTCGCGTCGGCGCGCCGCTGTTCCCGGAGCGCCTTGAGCCAGCATTTCCGGCACCACTTGCCTCTCTTGATGTTGTTTGGCGTGGCCCACCACTGGTGCTTTTCCTGACACTCCCACAGCAGCCGCGTTTGGCTGTTGTGGTACTCGGAGGACAGGCAGCGCCCGAGATTTTTCTGCGCGATGTGCTGCATCTCCTCGATCGTCAGCCGGGTGCTCGCACAGGTGGCGCACCAGAACCCGCTGGCGATGACCTGCACGCGCGCCGACCAGGTGTGGCGGTTCCTGCACCGCCAGCGGAGCTTGGCGTCGCGGTCGTCGCCGGGATCGTCGAGCAACTCTCCGCCGCGCTGCTCGGCCGCGCGGAGCGCCTCGCCCAGCAGGCCGCTTAACCACTCGCACCGCTTACACCACCGACCGAGCCGCACGTCGCGCGGCAGCGCCTCGAACACGTGCCCAGCGATGCAGCGCCACTTCAAGGGGCGCGTGGAGTGGACGTACCGCTTCGAGACGAGTGTACCGCCGGCCTGGGCCGCGAGCTCGCGGAGATCCGAGAGCGTGGGTCGACCGGCGCAGCGCGGACACCACGACCCGGTCCCACGAAAGCTCTCGAGCGATGTCTTCCACTCGTGGCCCTTCGCGCAGCGAAGGTGGACCTGCCCGTCGCTCGGGAATACAGGTGACAGGCACTCGCCTCCTTGCGCGCGAGCGAGGGTCTGGAGCCGCTCGAGCCGCTCGTCGAGGCGCCTGGCGCATTGTGGACACCACTTGCCGCGAAAGACTCGATAGGCGGTGATCTGGAAGGCGTGTCCCGCGCTGCACCGCATCTCGAGCGCCTCGTGCGCACGAAGGAAACTTGTCGCAAGACAGCGCCCCCCGCGCTCTGCCGCGATTGCATGCAACGCGGCGAGGCGGCCAGCCATGTCCCCGCGTGGGGGTCGTGAGACAGCGCTGCCGGGGAACGTCTCGCCGCTCCTGCGGCCGCGCACGCGGCAGGTCGGACACCAGGCGCCGCCCATGACCCGAGTGGGTGATCCCGCAAACCGATGGCCTCGCGCGCACTCGAACTCGAGCGCGCACGTGGCCCCCTCGTAGGCCGAGGCGAGGCAGCGCCCGTCGTAAGCGCGTGCGACCCGCCGCAGAAACTCGAGGCGGGCCGCCCACGCTCCTGCCGGCGGCGGTTGCCAGCTCATCACGGCTTCTCGAACGTCGCGCCTGGATTCGCAATCCACACACCAGCGCCCGGCGCGTGCAGCGGCTTGCGTCATCTTCCATTCATGGCCCGCCTTGCAGCGAAACGACGCAAAGCCGTGTCCGTGATACTCGACGGACAGGAGGCTCCCACCATGCGCCGCGGCAATCTCCCGCATCTGCTCCTCCTTGGCCGGGCCACGGCGCGTGCAGACCTTGCACCACTGGCCTCGGAGGATCGATCTCATACGAACATCCCAGCGATGGCCCTCGGCGCACTCGAGACAAATCCGCTCGTCGATATCCGTGCATGTCCGGCTCAGGCACCGGCCCCCTCGCTGCCTGGCGACCGCCCGGACGGCGCCGAGCCACGCCGCCGGGGTCCTCGTCTCTGGCCATGGCACGGTGGTGTGCGGGACGAACTGCCTCTGCCCTCCTGAGTTTCGACACGTCGGACACCATGAGCCCGCGAAGATCTGCCGCGGACTCATCGACCAGCGGTGTCTTCTCTCGCACTGAAACTCGAGGCGCTCGGTGGTGTTTCGATAGGCACGCGCCAGGCACTTGCCTCCGCGGATCCGGGCCATCTCTTGCAAATAGGCCAGACGGGCTGAATGATCGTAAGCGGGCGGAATGACGACCGTCGTGCTCACGCCTCTCCGGATAGCACACAAGCTCGGCGGCCGTCACGCCTCACCTGGTCCCGTCGAATGGCCGGATGCGGATTGCTCACGACGCCGAGGCGAAGCGGAACTTCGATCGCTCCAGCACCTGCGAGCAGCGACGGCGGGTGAACATGCCAGGGCGCGGCGGCGCCGATGACACCGGCGCCTGATCGTCGCTCGCGGCCCGAGTTTTCCGGCTTGTAGGGATGATCTCCGCGGGCCGCGCAACACGGGCCTCGCCCGTTCACTCGGCGAGTTCGGAACCGCTCAGTCGTTGCTGGTCCCTGGCCTCAATGTCCCTTGGGGTGGTCAGCGCGCGCAGCCGCGCGCACGACGAACGCGTGCAATGGGGTCCTGGGATCCTGTTTTCGATAGGCGTTGAAATGATGGGGGTCTGGCTTACAAAAATATCAACCCCGATATGCGATGTCGCGGGCGTGACAGGCGCTTCACAGGGCTGGTATCGTTTGGTATGGTCTCGTCGGCTGCGAGGCGCCGATGGACACGCACCTACACAGAGATCGCGGCGAGGACGAACTCGCCGCAGACGAGCCCACGGTCGCCGACGAAGAGGCCGACGACGGCGACGCGTCGTGGGAACTCGACGACGATCCGGACGAGCCAGGGCTCGTCCGAGAGGAGTCACCGCCGCCGTGTATGCTGCCGGGGAAGTTCGAGGTGCGCGATCTGATCGGCGAAGGTGGGATGGGCCGCGTCCACCGCGGTTACAGCCTCACGCTCGGCCTCGACGTGGCGATCAAGCTCATCGATCCGGCCCTGAAGCTCCGCGAGGACAGCCGCGAGCGGCTCCGGCGTGAGGCGGTCGCGCTCGCGGCCATCAACCACCCGAACATGGTTCGGGTCTATGCTTGCGACGAGACGGCCGAGAAGCAGCTCTTTATTGTCATGGAGCTGCTGGACGGCGAGTCGCTGCGGAAGATCCGGGACCGCCGCCTGCGGCTCTCCGCCGCGGAGGTTGTCGAGATCGGCCTGCAGGTCTGCGCGGGCGTCGGGGCAGCGCACGGCCTCGGCATCGTGCATCGGGACCTCACACCCTCGAATATCATGCTGCTCCGGGATCCGCAGATCCGGGTGAAGACAATCGACCTCGGGGTCTGTCGCCTACTCGACACCTTCTATAGCCGTCATCCGCAGCGGTTTGAGGCTCCTCCGGGCTCGCGACTACAGACGCCGCTCGGGGTGCAGTACGGCAACCCCGAGTACCTGGCGCCCGAGCTCCTGCTGCGAGACCCGCCGACGCGGCCGAGCTTTCAGACGGACGTCTACGCGCTGGGGGTCATCCTGTACGAACTGCTCGCCGGCCGACACCCGTTCAAGCCCGGCGACCGCTCGGAGCCCCGGCCGATCCGCTCGCTCATGCCCGGGTTCGCCGATGACGAGCTCGAGCGAGTGCTTCGCAACGCGCTCCGGCCTGACCCGAAGGACAGGATCCAGAGCATGGCCGAGTTCGCCGAGGAGCTCGCCATCGCGCGCGGCTTCCTTACCAAGCCGGGCGAGTCATCAGTACTCGCAGACGCGATCCTCCCGGCGCTCGACGTACCACTCCGGGGGGCGCCGTCCGTTGCGCCGGGTTCACCTGTTTCCGACAAGGACCGCAAGGCGAGCGAGCAGCCCACGAAGGCCGTGTTGGTGGCAGCGGCGATCGGTGTTCCTGTCCCAATGGACGGGCTCGCACCGCCGGCCATGACCGCGGGCACGACCGCAGCAGCGACGACCACGGGGGTGCTCTCGAAGGCGCTGATCAGCACGGCGATGATGATGTGCGTCGCGGTCGGTGTTGTCGGGGCAACCGTGACCGACGTGCTACGCGCTGGCCCGGAGGAGGCCGGGGCGAAGGAGCAGGCGGACGCCGAGGCGGACGCCCGGTTCGAGCGCCTCGAGCGGAAGGTCGAGGTGCTTGAACAGCAGATCGCCGCGGCAGCCGCTTCGCCGCCGCATTCCGGGGGCCTGAGCCTCAGCGCCACGCCTTCGCCCGAACCCGCGCCAGGCGCCACACCCGTGTCGACGGCGGCTCCGGGCCCTGCGCAGAATTCGGTGGGACGTGTCTCCTCACCGCGCCAGCGTGCGATCGTCCGCGACCTGGGCACGGTGGCGTCCGACGTGGGCGTGTGCTTCAGGCGGCACGGTGGGAACCTCGAGCACCAGCTCCCGGTGCGCGTGGTGATCAGCGCGATGGGGCTCGCGGAGCGCGTGACCCTGCCGAAGGGGAGCACCGGCGCGCTGATCGACTGCGTGACGCGGGTGCTCCGCTCGCGCCAGTACCCGACCGGACCCGAGGCCGAGTCCGTGCGCCATGTCTTCAAATTCACGTAGGAGTCGCCATGCGTGCCGCTCGAAGTTCCCTTGCCCTTGTCCTCGCGCTCGTCCTCGTCGCCCCGCCGGCGCGCGCCGAGGAGCCGATGACATGGACCCCCGAGGCCCTGGAG